>CAWKHR010000019.1:0-30131 GCA_963849395.1 Candidatus Acidiferrales bacterium | reverse complement strand
CTACGAACCCCGAAGGTGCCTTTCTTTAGGTCCTAACTATGCGGGCACACCTCTACGCCACTGATTCAGATGAGCGCTACTAGTCATGGTCGAATACGTAAAGAACTTGTGAGCCTTACTATGACACGCGAAACGCGAAACGGGTGGACGAGAATGCACCAACGGGAAACGGATGCAAGTCACATTCAAAGTCCGTAAGGTTACCGGGCTCTTCTTCTTGGGAATAATATCCGGCTTCATCACCGGTCTGAGCATTCAGCTTCCGACATTCCGATCCATAGCGGTAACTGATTCGGAAATGGATGAAGTCTGGTTGCTGGTGCCGGATGGAATCCCGATTGAAATTCGTCCTTAATTGAGACAAGTCCAGGAAACGAGTAAACGGGGGAAACGGGCTTCGGCGCGAACGTATGCGATAGGCCAAGATTGCATCTCAGGCTGAGAACCGGACCTGCCCAGTAGTGATGTCGTAGACCGCTCCTACTAACTTGACGCCCATCCTAAGGCCATTCTGCCCTTCGGAGGTCTCCAAGATCTGGTGCATCGACCATCGGACATTTGCTTCGACAGCACTGGCTAGCTTCCCTTCTTGCGACGACTGCGCATCAAACTCGGGTAGCCCCGGCAGAATATTGTTGACCAGGATTTGAATCCGAGAACGAAGTTGGACGCCATTCAGCTTGTAGTCGAGCGCAGCCTTTACGGCACCGCATCCGGCATGGCCAAGTACGACAAATAGCGGTGTGCGGAGATGCGCCCCTGCATATTGCAGACTCCCCATCACTTCCGGCGAGATCACATTTCCGGCAACGCGCACAATGAACAACTCACCGAAATTCGCATCAAAGATTAATTCCGGAGGTACCCGTGAATCGCTGCATCCCAGGATTGTCGCGAAAGGTTTCTGCTCCCTGGCTAGGTCAGCAAGAGTTTCCTTGCATACGGTCGGGAAATTAGCGTGGCCCCGCATGAATCTCTGGTTGCCGGTAATCAGTTTCTGAAGGCCTTGCTCGGCAGCAATCTGAACTTCAGACGCGTCAGGAGTTTCCATAACAATAGGTCCTTCCTACCATTCAAATACAATTCAAGCAAAACCCTAACCGATGAGATTTATTATCAAAGCTTTCTTACATCGCACGCACTAAAACCTCGGGCAGGTCGTTGAGCAGTGAGATTAGCAAATAAATGTAGTGATGTACCCGATAAACGCTGCCGGTTACCGTCCATTTTAGAGCTAATACGGACTGCGTTGAACACCCCGACAATCTCTCCACCGTGGCCATTGTCTTGCGCAGACACGGGGCGATTGTCATTATGGAGGCATGCATACCGTCTTCGAGGCAGCGGGTGGAATGGACGGCCTGCGCCGCCTTGCCGACGCTTGGCATCGTCGAGTGATGGCCGACGAAGTCGTCGGGCATGCGTTTAGCCACGGTTTCCACCCGCAGCATGTCGAGCGTCTCGCCGCTTACTGGGCCGAGGCACTCGGTGGACCTAGTACGTATTCCGACTCGCATGGTGACGAGACCACCGTCGTCAAAATGCACAGCGGTAACGGGGAGCACGCCGAAATGGATCGCCGTGCGATTACCTGCTTCGACCAGGCTCTTGCAGATGTCGGACTAGCCGAAGACGCCGCGCTGCGACAAGTTCTGCACGACTATTTCGCTTGGGCGACCACGACAACAATGTCTCGCTACCACCAGTCCGCCGACGATGTGCCTGATGGCCTCGGCATCCCGCGCTGGTCATGGGATGGACTCCAGTCGTAACGCGTGCCCGACTAACGTCAGTCGGACATTCGAACTATTGGACAGACAAACTGGCTACCTGAAGGTAGCCGCTACAACGGAGTTATCAAACGAACCCACCAAGCCTGCACAGAAGCATTCTTCTCTCCCCTCTGCTATCATCGAGCCTTGTAACTCATGCGGCCGGATCGCATACCGCTCTTCCCCCTAGACGTCGTTCTTTTCCCCGGCGAACAACTTCCCCTGCACATTTTCGAACCGCGCTATCGCCGCATGGTCCGCGAATGCCTCGATACCAAGTCGCCCTTTGGCATGCTCCTCGCCATGCAAGACGGTGTCGTCCGCGTTGGCTGTACCGCGGAAATCCTCGAAGTCATTAAGCAGTTCGAAGACGGACGCATGGACATCATCACCGTCGGCCGCGCCCCCTTCCGCATCCTCGAACTCTTCACCGAGGATCCGCTGCTCGAGGGCACCATCGATTTCCTCGAAGATCACGATTTTGTCCCCGATCCTCCAAAACGAAAGCAACTCATCGATCTCTACGAAACCTGCCACACCTTGCTCTTCGCCGAAGTTCCCCAAGACTTCTCCGACGCCCCAAAGCACCTGCTTTCCTACGCCATCGCCGCCGCACTTCCCATCGATCTCCTCTGGAAACAGCAGATCCTCGAGTTGCGTTCCGAAGCCGAGCGGCAGCTCCGCCTGCTTAGGTATCTCCAGGACTGGGCGCCGCATCTACAACTTAAGACGACCCTCCAGCACCGCGCCGGGGGCAATGGACACGGTTTGAACTAACTACGGTACGTAAGGCGGTTGCCTTCGCCTGCGGATAGGGGCCCTAATGACAGCTACTTCTCATCCTTCTTCCGGACATCCCAAGCCTCGCACTCTCGGCGAGCTCAAGCGGATTCCGGATTTTGACGCGCGCACTACCGCCATCTCGGTAAAAGATGAAATGCGCCGCAATCTCTTGCGCGCCATCGAGCGTGGCGAAACCCTATTCCCCGGCGTACACGGCTACGAAGACAGTGTCATTCCGCAAATCGTCAATGCCCTGCTCTCGCGCCACAATTTCATTCTGCTGGGTCTGCGCGGCCAAGCCAAAAGCCGCATCTTGCGCGGGCTCATTCAACTTCTCGATTCCGAAGTGCCGGTAATCGTTGGCTGTGAAATTAACGACAATCCGCTGCAACCCATCTGCCGCGCGTGCCGCGAACTCGTGGCTGCCGAAGGCGAGAACACGTCGATCACCTGGATGTCTCGCGACCAGCGCTACGTCGAAAAGCTAGCCACTCCCGACGTCACCATTGCCGATATCATCGGCGACGTCGACCCCATTCGCGCCGCACGTGGTGGCCGCGACCTTTCCGACGAGCTCACCATTCACTACGGCCTGCTGCCCCGCGCCAATCGCGGCATCTTCGCCATCAACGAACTCCCCGACCTTGCTGGCAAAATCCAAGTCGGTCTGTTCAACATCATGCAGGAGGGCGACATTCAAATTAAGGGGTACCCGCTGCGCCTGCCGCTCGATGTCCTTCTCGTCTTCACCGCCAATCCCGAAGACTACACCGCGCGCGGCAAAATCATTACGCCGCTCAAAGATCGCATTGGCGCTGAAATCCGCACCCACTATCCCACGACCCTCCAGGAGGGTATGACCATCACCAACCAGGAAGCCTGGGTGGATCGAACCTCCGGCATAAAGTTGGAAGTTCCGGATTACCTTCGCGAAGTCATCGAAGAAATTGCCTTCCAGGCTCGCGAAGACAAGCGCGTCGATCGCCGCTCCGGTGTCAGCCAACGCCTGCCGATCACCACTCTCGAAAGTGTCGTCAGCTCTGCCGAACAGCGCGCTGCTCGCACTCGCGAGACCCATGCCGTCGCCCGCGTCGCTGATGTCTACTCTGCCATGCCGGCCATCACCGGAAAAATGGAACTCGAATATGAAGGTGAACTGAAAGGCGCGGAAGTTATCGCCCGCGAACTGATCCGCACTGCCATCGGCCGCGTCTTCAGCAAGCGCTTTGGCGAAACCAATTTTCAACCCGTGATTCAGTGGTTCGAACTTGGCGGTGAACTGAAAATTCCCGACGGCATGTCCACCAGCCAGCGCTATCAGCAGCTCTCGAAAATCCAGAACCTCATGGATCACATTGGCAAGCTTGGCGTCACTAATCATAAGGACGAACCACACGCCGCCGCCGCGGCAGAAATGATTCTCGAAGGTTTGTGGGCTCATCGTCGCATCGGTCGCAGCGAAGAACGCGGCTTTTACGCCGAGAAGCAGCGCACGCCCGAGCCGCGCGAGCGCGAAAATCCCAATCGTCCTCCGCGCCGCAGTTTCAACTAAGCGGAAGCCAGTTGCAGTCAATTCGCCGTGGCAGTTGCTGTGAGTAACGAGGCCTGAAATGAAAGTCATCAAGTATGGAAAATATACCGGAGAGCCCGCCGACGCTGTCGATCTCGACGAACTCGTGAAGCGACTCGGCGATTTCCTGCTGCAAAGCGGCTTTGAATCTCAGTATTACGGCCTCTCCGAGTTCGATGCCTCTCGTTCCATGGAAGCCCTTCGCGACGCCATTCTGCGCGCCCTTCAGGAAGGCGATCTGCTTCCCGAGGATCAGATGAGCGAGGAACTCCGCAAAATGCTGCAGGATCCGGGAGCCCTCAACAATCAGGAAGTGCGCGACCTGGTCGAAAAGCTTATGGAGCGCCTCTCCCAAGAAGGCTTCATCAATCCTCAACAACCGCCACAGGTCACGCCGCCTCCCCAAACTTCTGCGCGCGGTCAAATCGGCCAGCCTCGCGAACCCGAAGCTCGTTTCGAAATTACCGACAAGGCCATAGATTTTCTTGGCTTCAAGACCCTGCAAGATCTGCTGGGCTCACTGGGCCGCAGCAGTTTCGGCCGCCACGATACTCGCGACCTTTCCACCGGCGTCGAGTCGGGCGGCGTTTCCCGTTCTTACGAATTCGGCGATGTCTTGAATCTCGATATCAGCGCCACCCTCTCGAACGCCATTCGCCGCGAAGGCGCTAAAGTTCCCATCGACATGCAATACCGCGACCTCATGGTTCACCAGTGCGAGTATCAATCTTCCTGCGCCACTGTCGTTCTCCTTGATTGCAGCCACAGCATGATTCTCTACGGCGAAGATCGCTTCACACCCGCTAAGCGCGTGGCCATGGCGCTCTCCCATCTGATTCGCACGCAATATCCCGGCGACACCCTGAGCCTCGTTCTCTTTCACGATTCCGCGGAAGAAGTCCCCCTTGGCGAACTCGCTCGCGTCCAGGTTGGTCCTTATTACACCAACACCCGCGAAGGTTTGCGCATGGCTCAGCGCATCCTGCTCCGTCAGCGCAAAGATATGCGCCAGATCGTCATGATCACCGATGGCAAGCCGTCCGCACTCACGCTGGAAGACGGCCGTATCTACAAAAATGCTTTTGGCCTCGACCCCTTTGTTGTCGGCGAAACTCTCGAAGAAGTGAACAAGTGCAAGCGCGCTGGCATCATGATCAACACCTTCATGCTGGCCACTGATTACAGCCTAGTACAGTTCGTCCAGAAAATTACGCAAATGTGCAAAGGCAAGGCCTACTTCACCACGCCTTACAATCTGGGACAGTATTTGCTCATGGATTACATGCAGCGCAAAACTAAGACCATTCACTAGCGCATGCGTTTTTTCTTATACTTGTTTTAGACACAACATGTCACTACGCCACAGGCTCTTACGCCGATTGGGATGGGAGGCGCCGTTGTCTCACATAGAAGCCGGTCAACCCGCTCCAGACTTTTCTCTCAAGTCACTCGATGGCCAGCAAGTTTCGCTTATGCAACTGCTCGCGAAAGGCCCCGTCGCTCTGGCCTTCTTCAAAATCTCGTGCCCCGTCTGCCAATTTACGATGCCCTTTTTGCAACGCATCGCAGAACGCTACGCTGGGAATGGCGCGTCGATCATCGGCATTTCGCAGGACGACGCGCGCAGCACCAAAGATTTCAAGCACGAATATGGATTGCAATTCCCCACGCTGCTTGACGATGCCGGCTATCCCGTTTCCAACGCCTACGGTCTGACCAACGTTCCTACTCTTTTCCTGATTGAACCCGACGGCACCATCAAACTGAGCGGCGCCGGTTTCAGTAAAGCCGATCTCGAAGGCATCGCCACAGAATTTGCGCAGAGTCGCAAGACCGCTCCCGCGCCGCTTTTCCGCCCAGACGAAGTTATTCCCGCCTACAAGCCTGGCTGAGGCTCGAAAAACTAAGTCCCGGTCGGGACCTCCGCTAATCGGACACTACTCCGCTTCCCGCAACAGATCCGGCTTGTGCTTTGGCGGCTTCTTCCGTTTATCCGCCACCACCTTCGTGTTCGCAGGTTTCAACCCTGAAGCCCGCGCTCTTCTCCGCGCCTCAGTCCCCTTCTCAAACTTCTGTTTCCGTGCACGCGCCATTTCAACTCTTCTCCGTCACGATCTCTTGCACCGCCCGCCAGCCCTGGTCAATCGCCTCACTCGTATACGCAAACGCCCCGGCATCCGAATTCGCAATGTGAATTTTCCCGAACGGTTTGCGACCAATCTCATTCGGCGCCTGATCAGCAGGCCAAACCGGATCGAACAGTGAATTGTATTCGTACGCGTACCCATGCGGCCAACGATTCACCGTAATCGCCTCAATGTCCCGCGCCGGGTCAAATCCACCATCGCTCAGCATGCGCCCTAACTGCGACCGAATATTCCGCTCAAAGGTTTCGAAATTCGTCGCCAACATCTGCGCCCGTCCCGTACGCTGCATCTCTCGCGCCGTTCGGCCGCTGCCCACCGGCACATACTGCATGTGTAGCAAACAAGGCTCGTCCGATTTCTGCGGAAACTGGTAGCCGCCCATGCTCACCGGAAAATCCAGTTCCACTCCGCTAAAGAAGCTTCCCGGGCACTGCGCCCCATGAATCTTTAGCGTTTCGAAGGCCTTCCAATTCTTCAACTGCACATTGGTGTACGCCAGCGGTACCTTCACGTTATAAGCCAACCCTTTTTTCTGCGCCTCCGGCATCTCCGGACAAATATAAGGAATCAGCATGTTCCAGCAGGCCAAAACACACGTAGCACCTTGTGCGATTCGCGCTTTGCCTCCGCGCACATACGTCACCACCACTCCCGTTTCCTTAGCCGTGTATCCCAGATTTGCCACATGCACCACAGTGGAATTCAACCGTATACGCACCGGCGATTTTTCATCATCGAGCTTCGAATAATCGAATTTCGCCAGTACCACATCTTCCATCGTATTTCCCGGCGCGATCCCCGGAATCAGCGAACGCACCAGCAAGCGCGGCACCGACGCGATTCCATCCGGAAAATGATAAATGTACAGCTCATCATCGCGATGCGTCACTTCCATTCCGATGCCCGGCCCATCCTCATCGGTGATTCCCAGCCCCGCGAAGCCTGGCAAATATCCCAACCCCGCCATGTCCCCAGCCGGCACCGCATCGATTCCCACTCCATATAGCCCGTACATGGAAGTCTGGAAGAACGGAATCACGTCCGGGCTGACCTTCACATCCTTCAACAAATAATCCTTATAACTTGTCTTCGCCAAATACCCTTTTTTCTCCGTGGCACTACGTGGCGCCAGATAATCCACCTTCTCCGTATACAACCGCAACAAATCCTTCTGCGCTGCCGCAGACAGCGGCGTCTTCGGCAAAAATTCCGGCCACGGCGTTTGCTGCAAGCCCGGCACCAGCTTATCCGTGCCAAATGTTTCCTTGTCGAAGAAGACTCCCTGCGTCATTCCGCGCGAAGAATAAAACTTGCGATCGTAATACGTTTCGAATCGCTTCACCTCAATACCAAGTTCTTGAAATAACTGCTTACCCTGCGCGCTATACAAATTAGGCGCCGTAATCGTCTGCGAACCACCGTATCCAATTAACAAGCGGCTCGAAGTCTGAAACTCGTTGCGCTTGGCATGTCCCCCAAAATCATCGTGATTCTCCAGCACCAGGATCCGCGCCTCCGGCCCAGCCGCTTGCCGGTAAAAATATGCCGCCGAAAGTCCGCTGATTCCGCCGCCTACCACGATCAAGTCATACGTCTCCGTGTCGCGCGTCGGGTCCGGCCATTTCTTTCCATCGCGCATGGCATGCGCCACTTCCCACGATCCATCGTGCGAACCGCGCATTCCCATTTTTGCTGGTGGATAATAGCCGCGCGCCTTCTCCGGTGCGTACGAAGAATCCGCATCCTGCAGCGCTTGCTCCCAAAACGTTCCCGGCATCGCCAGCGATCCGCCAATCGTCACGCTCATTCCATTCAAAAAGTCGCGTCTCTTGATCTTCCGCTTCATTCCTAAGTCGCGATCCGTTTTATCGTTTTTCACTCTGCTCCCCTGGCTCCGTATTTGAATGCTCCGCTACAATCTCCAACGACCTCAAAAGCTTATCCCAACGTATGAGTATCGGAAAAGTTGCACCACAATATCGTTTTCACCAACTTTTAACATGCAAAGATTCGCTATCTCCAATTGATTTTTTCCTTACAAAAACCGGTCTCCCGATGTATCGCTGCCGTCCCATATCTCGTCTAACTATTGACGAACAATCAGTCGAGTTTTCTTCAGGTGCCAAGCGCATTTGTAGTCCGCTTTACTTGGGGAATTAAATCAAAGGAGTATTGCATGAAACTCTCGAAGTTTTCTCTCGCCGCTCTCGGTGCATCCTTTCTGCTTTCTTCCGCCGCATTTGCTGGCAACACCGCGAAAGGCAAACTTCATCTGGCAGAAACCGTTACCGTGGAAGGCAAGCAGTTGAAGCCTGGCGACTATAATGTCGTATTCGATGGCGCCGGCTCCGACTTGAAGCTCAACATCACCCAGGGCAAGGATACAATCGTCACCGTTCCGGCCCATGTCACTGCCGACCTTGGAAAAGTGCACGACGGTTATGGCAGCAAGACGGAAGCCGACGGCTCCAAGTCTCTGATCTCCATTATCACTGGTGGCAAGGAATACGATCTCACTGGTGGACAGAACGCTGCAGCCTCCACTCCTGGTCGCTAACAAGTAACAACCAGCTGTCTCGGGCCTCCGCTCGTTTCGAACGGGGGCCTTTTCTTATGCCGTGTAAATCCTCGCGAGCTTCACGCAAAATATTAACCTTCGTGGCTCACCAATCCCACGCTATGATGTCGCGTCTCCCACAACGCAGAATTTTGCGTCGCGTAAGGATCACCTTTGCCTTTGCCCAAAACTTCCAAGAGTTTCGTCGCGCCCATAATATTCTCTGGTCTTCTTCTATTTGCCGCAGGCGCCGCGCTGTTGATCCTCTCTCCCGGCAACACATTCTCCGTCTGGCTCCGTTGGTTTGCCCTCATCCTTCTCGCCATTGCAGGACTCACCAAGCGCTCCCTCACCTTCTGGATATTCCTCTCCATGCTGGTCGGTCTCGAAATTGGCCTCGATCATCCACAATTTGCCTCACACCTGCGCATCTTCAGCGATATTTTTCTCCGGCTCATCAAAGTCATTGTTGCCCCGCTTATCCTCGGCACGCTCATCACCGGCATCGCTGGTCACGGCGACCTTCGAAAAGTAGGACGCATCGGCCTCAAAAGCCTCCTCTATTTCGAAGCCGTCACCACCATCGCGCTCTTCGTCGGTATTTTCGCAATTAATATTTCGAAAGCTGGCCAAGACCTCGTCTTGCCTCCCGCCGCTGCTACCGAACAAATACCCCAGGCCCCCTACCCGCTTCACTGGGACGACTTTCTGCTCCACATCTTCCCCGAGAATATCGTGAAGGCCATTGGCGATAATCAAATTCTCCAGGTAGCCGTTTTCGCCGTTCTCTTCGGCATCGCTCTCACCCGCGTCCCTGAAGCAACGCGCCAACCCATTCTCTCCCTCGCTGAATCTCTCACCCAAACTATGTTCCGCTTCACCAATATCGTCATGTACTACGCCCCCATCGGCGTCGGCGCCGCCATGGCTTACACCGTCGGGCACATGGGCATCAGTGTGCTCCTTCCTCTCGGCAAACTGCTTCTCACCGCCTATGCCGCGCTGCTTTTCTTCTTACTTTTCGTTTTGCTTCCGATTACCTTCTTCGCCCGCCTGCCGCTTCGCCGTTTTCTCAAGGCCATCGCCGAGCCCGCCACCATCGCCTTCGCCACCAGCACTTCCGAAGCCGCGCTCCCCCGCGCCATGGAGTGCATGGAAGCATTCGGCGTCCCGCGTCGCATCGTGGCTTTCGTGATTCCCGCCGGCTACAGCTTCAATCTCGATGGCTCCACGCTCTATCTCGCCATGGCTTCTATTTTTGTCGCGCAAGCCGCCGGTATCCCCATGTCCTGGTCGCAGCAACTGCTCATGGTTTTCACTCTGATGCTCACCAGCAAAGGTGTTGCCGGAGTTCCCCGCGCCGTGCTCGTGGTTTTGCTCGCCACTTCCGCCACGTTTCATTTGCCCACTGAGCCTATCTTTATCATTCTTGGCGTCGACGCGCTGATCGACATGGCACGCACCGCCGTAAACGTAATCGGAAATTGCCTTGCCAGCGCGGTCATCGCACGGTGGGAAGGAGAACTGGTTACGCCGGATCCAGCTCCACAACTTCAAGTCTAGGCGCGCACGTTTCCATCAACACGTTGTCGCAGCGCAACAACACCCCACAACGCGCCATCACAATTTCTGGAATCTAGCGCATCAAGCGCTAAAATGTGAAGTTGAGCAGCAAATCGATCCGGCGATTCGCCGTGTTATCCCCATACGGCCGCCCAGCCAACTGATTCGATTCTCCAAACGATGGCGAACCTAAATTTCCAATTGGCGCTGCCAGGTTCACATTATTAAAAATGTTCCGCACGCTCGCGCTCAGCGTCAGCGCGTACCGCTTATTCGTGGCACCTGCGTCCATCCCTCGTCCTCCACCACCGCCACCACCACCACGCCCGCCGCCACCTCCGCCTGGCCCGCGACCAAACGTCCCTCCACCCATTCCGCCGCCTTGCCCGCCGGCACTCGACGCATTTTCCAGCACCGGACCAAATCCAAATGTCTTACTCACTCTCACGTTCAACGTAAACCGACCCGGCCCCTCGCCATAATTGATGGGAATGGGCGTGTACCCCGGCGCGGGAGTCGCATCGAAGCATCCAAATTTCGTCTGCGTCGCCGATGAACACGTTGCAAACGCTGGCCGCGTATTGAAAACGTTGTCCTGATACAAATCTTGTCCCGTCGTAATGTTAAACGGAATCCCGGAACTCACGATCATAAATGGACTCAAACGAAAACCGCGCGGCAGCCCCATCGTTCCACCCATAAACACCCGGTTCCGAATATCGAACGCGGAACGTCCGTAATCCTGCTGCAAATCGTACGGATTCGATGCAAACGTCGACGCTCCCGCCGTATCGCTGTTCGAATAATTCAGCACGTAATAGCCAAACAGCGACAGCTTCGCTCCCAATCGAACACTTCCGTTCACGATGAATTGCTTCTGCTTAAACGTGCCCTCCGACTGGTATTGAAACAAGTTGCCGGCGTCCACATTCGGACGAAGTCCCGTCACCGGATCAGCTGGATTCAGATTGTTGATATAAAGCTGGCGATCTCCGCGCGATTGCAAATACGTAAACGCAACATTAGCGACCTTGCTCAACTGCCGCTCCAACGTAACTCCAGCCTGAATCGTATACGGCGCATGCAAGCTGGGATTCTGCACATACTGTGTCGGCGATGTACTCACCGGCAACGGCCCCGTGGTGGGAATATTCCCTAAAAAGAACAACGGATTCTGCACCAGGAATTGTCGTTGCGTGACTCCGTTGAAGCGCACGTCCTGCAACACCAGGTCATACGTGAATCTGTCATAGAACATGCCGAAGCCGCCACGCAACACCGTCTTCGGCGGATTTTTTGCGTTTCCGCCAATTCCCCACGCAATTCCGAGTCGTGGCGCGAAGTCCGCCTTGTTCGCCAGATTATTCTGCCCTTCAAAACGCAATCCATAACTGATCGTTACGTTTTGCCGGACCTTCCAATCATCCTGCACCCACAATCCTACATCGATCAGCGTCACCGTCGACGTCGGCACTCCCACGTTTTGCGTGTAGAAGCTTGCTCCTCCGCCCAGCGCCTGGATTTGCGGAATCGTCAGCCCATTCGCCAGGCCCTGCTCCGTAATTTGATATGCCTCAATCGGCGTAATCAGGCAGTTGTTCGTTGGCGTAACCACGCATCCCGGCATCGTCCGCGATCCGAACGTGAATTGCCCCGTGAAGTATTCCGTCGCGGTGTTCACGTCATTCGTGCCGCGCAGCCGCCCGCCAATCTTCATCGCGTGCTTGCCAAAATTCTTGAACACCATTTCCTGCACTTCGTAACGATTCTGCAGATCCGAAACGTTAAATCCGCCGCTGCCATTCCCGGTAAATGCACCACCCACTGAAACTTCCGGGTTGCTGTTCAGCGGTATGGTGTCGTTGCTCGAGTGAACATACTGGAAGCGAAGCTCATTGATGGTGCTCGGGCTCAGCATGTCGGTATCCGTGATTTGTACCGTGTGCTCTACGGTCAGTTCGTTCGATCCCGTTTCTAAAAGACTGAATCCCCCCGTTCCGTTACCGTTTTCGGAATCCCGCCAATATTGGTATCGCGCCGTCAATGTGTTGCTCGGCGTCAGCTGATAATCGATTCGCGAACTCAGATTGGTTCGCGTCTGCGGGTTTGCAAGCGCCGCGCTGTAAGGCACGATATTGAGATTGGGGTCCAGAACCGTCGCGCTCACAACATTCAAATTCCCAATGTTCCGCTGTTCCAGGTTCAGAAAAAACGAGGCCTTCTTATTAATCGGTCCGCCGATATTTCCGCTGAACAGCGTCGAGTGATAATCCGGTGGCGATGTGCCTTCCGGAATCCGCTCAAACGGGTTCCGCGCGTTAAATGCCGACGAGTTTCCGCTCAGCATAAGTTGTCCGTGCAATTGATCCGTACCCGGCTTGGTCAGAATTTCAATGCGCCCATAACCCAGCTTGTCGTATTCCGCCGAAAACGGATTCTGGTTAATCCGAATTTCCCGGATCGACGCCTTGGGTGGCAATTGCCCCGCCGTAAATCCATCAATATAAATCTGTCCGCCGTTCGGGCCCGCCGATGGCCCCGCCAACGCTTGGAGCTGCGATTCCAGTTCATCCGGATCGTCCGAAAGCGCATCCAGATCCTTCCCTTGAATCACGATCGCGTTCGCATTGTTCGCGGGGTTCACATCCACTTGCGCGGTCGATCCCGTCACTTCCACCGTTTGCTGCTGAACCTGAATCGTCAGCGCAGCATCCACCCGCGCCGTTTGCCCGGGCGCCACCGCGACCCCAGGTTTGGCGAATTGCCCAAAGCCCGTAGCCACCACTTTCACTTCGTACTTTCCAGGCGGCAGTTCTTTAAACTCGTAGATTCCTTCCTTATTTGTCGTTGTATCCATCGAACCGCCGCTCAGTGTCGTCAGCAAAACCGCGGCGCCCACCACCGCTGCCCCCGAAGGGTCCGTCACCTGTCCGCGAATAACTCCCGTGTTCGTTTGCGCCACCACAGCGCCCACAGCAAACAACGAAACCAACAACATCACCAGACACACCCACGTGTTCCGTATCATTTTCCTGCTGGCTCTCTGTTGCATTCTCTTCCTTTAGTCCTGTCTGGTTTGATTTATATTGGACACGTCCGTGCGCTTAAGGTGTGCCAGCGTCTGCTCCGCCGCCGTTATTCAAACTCCACGGCGTCAAAATAGAGGCTCCTTGTGGAGAAGCCTGCAAAATTGGTTCAACCCCGCCCAACATCGTAATCGCCGTGGCCTGCGATTCCTTCTGACCTGAAGTCGCCACAATCATTACCGCATCGCCCTTCTGAAAATCCGCCAGCGTATTCGCCGGTAGTCTGGCCAACATCTGCTGCAAGTCGCCTCCTGCGCCCCGCGCACCGCCGCCCGGCCCTCCAGGGCCACCCGGTCCTCCGCTAGCCATCCCGGCGCCACCCGAATTTCCAGTTCCCTGGGCTGGTGGTGGTGTCTGCGCTGCTGCCGGACCACTCGCTCCACCTCCGGCCGCAGCCGCATTGCTGCCGCTTCCGTCCGGCGCGCCGCCCTTCAATCTCATTGCGATCCGTTGTGCCATCGGCGCCGGCAATTTCCGTACCTGCGAATCTGCTGTCACCTTCACTTCCACCGGTTTCTTCGTCACCAAATCAGTCAACGTGACCGTTCCGGCGCTAGGATTCACCGAGGCAATCGTCCCCGAAATATTCCGAAATGCTCCGGTCACAATCTCGTCCGCGGTAAATTCCCCGCCATCCGCGCTACGCGTCCCGCGCGCCCTCAATTGATCCCCGGCCTTAATCTCGTCCAGCGTACTTGGTTTCGCATCATCAAACTTTATCGAGTCCGGAGCGTAGCGCCGCAAAATCGTGCTCTTGCCCACATGCACCGCCACATCTTTATTCCCCGCCGCCGTCATCGTGCCAATCGTTACCGTTCCCACGCCCGCATCCACACTCTTTACCAGTCCCCCAATCCCGTGCTTTTGCCATTCTTCCCGCTCGTGGCCCTGCTTTTCCGCGATGTCGCCCTTCTTCATCGCGATTACCGTCGACGCCACCATCGTCCCCGCATCACCCGGCTTTCCTCGCACCAGGATCCGATCGCCTTGCTGCAAATCCGCCAGAGTTATCGCCACCGCCTCTTTCAAGTCCTTCGATCCGGGCGGCACGCGCACCAGTTTCGCATCCGCAGCGATTATCACCTTCACTTCGCTGCCGCTGTCGGTACTTAAAGTAAGCGCATTCCCACTGATGGTCTTAATCGTCCCAACCGCTGGCGGCGCTTTAGGCGAAGCCGCCTGTTGACCAGCCTCTTGCGCGCTCCCCATCGAGGGCCATGCCCCAAATCCAGCCAACAAGCTGAGGCATAAGATTCCGTACCCGACAAGTCTCTTACATCCAGAGCTTTTTCTCACCACTACCGCTCCTGTCACTGTTCCACCCGCGTTTTTTTGATCGACCTGTACGTTTCCGGGGCGTACTTCACCACCGAACCCAAATGCCCTTAGTTAGACGCTTTTTGTGAAGCCAATCGTTACAGATATTTCCCCTTATGCAAACAGACGAGCCGCCCCTACACCCCATCAATCTCCCCCTCATCGTTCACATCAATCTCCATCGCTCGCGGAGCCTTCGGTAATCCCGGCATCAGCATCATATTCCCCGCCACCACCACCACGAAGCCCGCTCCTGACGAAAGCATCGCGTCCGTTACATGCAGTTCCCATCCCGTCGGCGCGCCCAACGCCTTCGGATCATCCGACAGCGAGTATTGCGTCTTCGCCACACAAATCGGCAATTCGCCAAATCCCCATTCTGAAAATTCCTTCAGTTTGCCCTTCGCTTTTTCGCTCAACTGCACTCCGTCAGCTCCGTAAATCTCGCGAGCCACTTTTCGAACTTTGTCTTCCAGCGAATCTCCCAAACCATACACAGGCTTCGGTTTCGCATTCCCATTGCGATCGACCAATTCCACCACGCGCCCGGCCAAGTCTTCTGCACCCGCTCCACCTTCCGCAAACGCGGTACTCTGCGCGCTACTCACACCTTCCTGCTTGCAAAACTCCGCCATTCGCCGCAAATCTTGATCCGTATCCGTAGGAAACCGGTTGATGGCCACCACCACGGGAATCCCAAACCTTCGCACAATCTTCAAGTGCTGTTGCAAGTTTGCAATTCCCTTGTCCAGTTCCCCACCGCCCTGATTCCGCAAACTCTGCACCGTCGTCACCAACACCGCCGCGGATGGGTACACATCCGCCACCTGCGTCACGATGTCCACATACTTTTCCGCGCCAAGGTCCGCTGCGAACCCCGCTTCATTCACCACATAATCCGCCAGCCGCAGCCCCAGATCCTGCGAGATCACGCTGCTCGTTCCATGCGCAATATTTCCAAACGGTCCGGTATGCACCAGCGCTGGCGTACCCTCACTCGTCTGCACCAGATTCGGCTGCAGCGCCTCATACAGTAGGGCCATCAAGCTGCCCGTCGCCTTCAACTCTTCCGCAAACACCGGTTTCCCGCTCTTGGTCACTCCAATAAAAATCCTGTTCAATCGCGCCCGCAAATCCCTGCGGTCCTTCGCCAATGCCATAATCGCCATGATTTCCGATGCCGCGGTAATCACGAATCCGGTGTGCCTTCCCGCTCCTTCTCGCTTGCTTCCCAAGCTCACCGCGATCTTCCGCAGCGCCCGGTCATTCATATCCAGCGTCCGCGACCAACTGATCCGCTCCGCATCAAGTCCCAATGCGTTCCCGTGAAACATTTGCGCATCGATCAACGCCGCCAGCAAATTGTGCGCCGCGGCAATGGCGTGAAAATCCCCGTGAAAATGTAAATTAATCTTCGTGCTCGGCTCAATCGTCGACGCTCCGCCTCCTGCCGCGCCACCCTTCATCCCAAACACCGGCCCCAACGACGGCTCGCGCGATGTGATAATCGCGCTCTTCCCGATTCGCACCAGCGCCTGCGTCAATCCAATCGCCGTTACCGTCTTCCCTTCTCCGCTGACCGTTGGCGTCGTTGCCGTTACCAAAATCAGTTTCCCGCGCCGCGGAAATGCCGAATCCTGCGCCAGTTCCGGCCGAATCTTCCCGCCATACTTCCCAATCTGTTCGAAGTATTTCTCCGGGATTTTCAGTTCCCCAGCAATCTCTGTTATCTCTCGCAAAGTTTTGCCCATAGCTCCAGTTCCCGGTCGCAGCAAGCCGGTTGTCTCCTCATCGTTCATGTTTCGTAGAAATAGCCCGGGCGCGTCGCCATTAGACGACGCAGGCTTTCGTCCTCGGTAGCCTGGCAATTTCTTTGTTTCGAAGCGAAGCCCACGCGCGACAAGCGATCGCTGGTTACATCACAATTCCATAAACTGCCCGTGCCCGCGCGTCCACCGAATCAATCCTACATCTCAATTATCGAGCAATTCGTTCGTCCCACTCAAACCCAAGGCTCCGCGATTTCGGCAGCATTCTCGGTTTCCAGGAATTCCTACTTTCCAGCGAACACCAACATGCCAGGACCTATCGGCGAGGTCGAATGAAAATGAAGGGCAATCAACCGTGAGGCGGTCACCAAAAAAAGCTACGTGCGGGAGACCCTAAAAAGCCACTGCGAGAACAGAAACGTGGGCGGACGTTCTGCTCTCGCAGCAACAAGCTTTATCACACAAAATGCTTAGCAACCTACCACTGCATGCCCAACAAAATATCTCGCCGTCCACTCCACTAGCTATTTCACGACCTTCGGCGCTGGCGCGGTCGGCAGCGGCACAGCTTGCGGCTTGGCAAAAAGCGAGGCGTCGAGCTTCGGATTCACCACCACCTTCTCGATTACGATTTTCTCTGTTGGATACGAAGTCGCCATCCTTGGGGTCACCGGCAGAACCTTTGTCTCAAGAACAAACGGTACCTGCAGGCCACTCACTGCCCGATAGTCGCGGTAATAAACTTCGACCGGGTGCAACACTCCATCCAACTGACGAGGCTGCCCTTCGATTTTGATTTCCAGGAACGTTTTCGCGTCAACCCAGACATGAAACGGCTCCCCGGTTTTCGGGGTGAGCTTCAGCTTATACGCGTCGCGCTCTTCGACCTTCTCCGTGCCCTCGAGTTCAACCCGCGTACCCTTGGCCGCGTAATCAACCAGCGGCCCATCCAGGTCTGCCTGATTCGATGCTTTTTTCAGTTCATCCGCAGTGAAAGGTTCAACGTCAAGGCGATTGAGGAAAGGCCGCACCTTCCAGCCGTTGGATCCATCGTAAACCTGAAGCGCGGTCTGTCCTCTGAACTGAAGTTCAATGCGGGTCTTCCGGATGCGCGCCAATTCCATCAAAAACGGCAGCTGCACCTCTTCGGATGGCCGCGTCGGAAGCATCTGCGGAGTAATCTTGTGCCCCGCGATCGGGCTCTCAACGGGTAGAGTCGACCTCTGGTTCCCGCCGACACCCATCTTTCCCGTCATCGACATCGTCTGCACTGAACGCCAAGCCTGCAGTCCGCCACGCGCCGCCACGTTCTTTTCCACGATTTCGGCCGCGGACGGCGTGGGTGCAGATGGAGGCGTATTCGCCGTCGCGGCCAGCGCGATGGCAAGCATTACCGGAATACAAATGGCTAGTGGCTTTCTTAACATCTTTGCGCCCTCGTTTGAAGATTCGAGACTCAGTCTGAGGTCAGCATAAACCCAGGGCGACTAGTAGACTTTGCGCTCCGTCAAACTCCAACTAACCCTGTTTTGCGGGAAGGAGCGCTAACTCTCTTTGTTTTCAGTCAAACTCCAACCGGTCCCTCCCGCAGAGCCAGGGGCTCAAGCGAAAAATGGGCTGCTCGCGCAAGGTAGACCGTACAATTCCTTGAAGATTACTACAGTGTAAATATACTATTTCGCGGGCGGCTGCATCTTTTGCGCCGCTTGATCTGCCGCTTTACGGGCACGAATCCTCTGGCTGACCTCTCTTTTCTGTTCGGGGCTCAGCACCCTATAAATCATCCCGTACTCCATACGGGTGTACCCCAGCAGCATGGCATCCTTTTGGTCTCCGGTTAATTTCTCGTCTTTTGCGACCGTTTCCTTGCGCGACATTATGTCCTTACGAATGCTCTCAATTTCTGTCTTCTGTTCATCCGTGAATTCCAATCCGGCAAAATCGTTTGGCGGAGTAGCTTCTCTCTTGGGATGAGCCGCAACCGACGCTGCTTGCGGCGTCTGAGCCGGCGTCGGAGCAGTGCTTGGCGCCTGAGTCAGACCTGGTGCCGCACACATCAAGACGAATAAAGACGCGATACCTGCCGGTATCCAAAATTGGTTCTTGTTCATAGTCCTCTCTCTGGGCAATACAAATATTTTCGACTCGCCAACCTGACTTATTCCTTCCGCAACCGCAGCGCAGCGTGCAACGCTATTCGATCAGCAATCCCTGTGCGTGAAAATTTCCGATCACGATATCCACGCGGTCTCCGGGCTTCAACAACCGGCCACTGTTCGAAAACGCCATCCAGTAAGACTTCCCCGCTTCCGGAGCGCTGGTCTGGCGCAATTTCCCCACTTTTTCCATCGACGGGATTTCCAGTTTCAAACCCTTCTGTGGGCAGATCAACACCGGCTCGATTTTCTTGTCATTCAGCGGCTTGGCCTTTTCCGGATCCAAAACATGGTAGCTAAACCGAAGGATTACTCCCGACTCCACCGCTTTTACGCTTGGGGCTTCGATTCCCCATACCGCTTCGTAATACGCCGCGGCCCGTTTCGCGATGCGATCGGGCTGATTGTGGTAGGGTTCTCCTGCAGTCGCGGGCTTTGCCGCTGAAGTAGCAGGCGTTGACGAAGCTTGTGCCGGACTGGCGCCTTGCGCTGATTGCGCTCCAACGCGTGATGCCAAAGGCGTGCTAACCAGAATTCCTGCCAGCAGCCACATTCCCATCCTGCAAATTCCGTTATGGCTATGCATCATTGCTCGGTCCTCATCTCATTCCAATCGGAAGGCTCTATTCCTTGCCAATAAATGATGTGCACGATTCCACGGCCTTGTCCTTCGGAACTTTGGCAAGCTCCTCCGTTATGGAATCGTAAGATTCTTTGTACTCACTGGAAGCGCGGACTTTCTTCAATTCTTCGTCAGTGGCTTCTTTCACCAGCATCTTTCCGAATTCCTTGTACTTCGCTTCCGCCTTCGGATTCACGCCGCTGCAGAACTTCAGCGTAGCTTCCACCTGACCCAGAGACTGCGGGGTCATGGTGAGTTTGGCCAACGCCAGCGGCGCAAGGGCCAGAGCACTTAAACAAAGAATCGCCGGGATCTTCATAGCTATTTTCCTCTTACTGCTTTGACAGCCTCGGCAAACTTTCGTTCGCCGTATCCTTCCTTGAAGAGATTAACTGTTTCTGAACTGCTTCAGAAAACGATACTGCTCGCGAGTGACTCCCGCGAGCAGTATCGATCTTAAATCATGTTGTGCCTGCCTGGTTGCTATTGTGCCGTACCATTCAGGGTTGACGTTTGAGTACCGGCCAAGTCGGTTACCGAGATGGTCGCAGACTTAAGCCCAGTACCTTGGGCGGTCAGCGGCTTGAACTGAACTACGACGCTGCAGGTCGCTCCCGGCGCCAAAGTGACATGCGCTACCAATTGGCCATTTCCGGTGGGACCGCAGTTCGACAGGGCGCGTACCACCTGATAGTTGGCATCGTTCAGTGCGGTACCACCGAGAACTGCCTGGGTGATACCAGTCAGCGTCACGTTGCCGGTGTTGGTCAGCGTGAATGTTTGGCTCGGGTCAAATAGGCAAGCCAGTATCCCGAGCCCTGTACCAGGGCAATTCCGCGCGTGGCTTAAGGTCCACGACGTGGGAGTCAGTGTTGCGCTGATTATTGGCGTCGCCGGAGCCGAGCCAAACTCGACTGCGCCTGGATCAAAGTGCGTGTCCTTTGGCGTTCCCGGTTCCGGTCTGGGATTACCGAAGAAGTCTGTGGTGGGCACCAGAACAAAATTCGGTTCCGAAGTCGGAATCAAGTCGATGACTGGAGATCCCGCTGTCAGCGAATAGTTACCGAGCACGGTATTGCTTACCGGGTTCAGCAGCGACAGGGGGCCCCAGCGCATGTTGATCCAGTTGTTGCCCTCGTCGACCGTCGCAACCGCCGTCAGGTTGAAGATCGGATTGGGTACGGTGGCATCCGCAATACCCGGAGGCACCGCCCAGCCCGACGCCCCAAATTCCGGAGGTGTGCGCGAGCCGTCGCAATACTGGCTGGCAAAATTCGGGTTGTTGGAAGTGTTACTAGCGTCATAACCCGTGGTGCTGGTTAGCACCGAGTAGATCGGGTTGAGCTGCACATTTCCTATGTGGTTGGTTGGGCTGGTGTCGCCGCGCACGCCGATGTCCCAATAGTTGGCCGTAACGCAGGCGCCCGTACCGCCCGTGATCGTCGCGCCAGCGCCGTGTGCCGTCGTAGCGTCAGTTTGTGGCTGAGTCGGGGCCAGTGTGCTGGTGAACGCGTTATACAGCGAGACTACGTTCTGCTGGTATTGCGCGCTGAGCGCACCCACGCCGATGTAGTACGCGCTGTTCTGCCAGAAGATATTGTTTTGCAGCAACGGATACGAATACGAAGTGCAAGTTCCGTTGTGTGCGGTTGTCCCCATATAATGGCCCGCAGGACAGGTCACACTTCCCGGCAGATTTGCCTTCAGTACCGAGCTGTTCTGGATGCTCACAAGTCCCGCGATTTGCGGACACGAAGTCTCCGTCCCAATCACGCAATTGGTTCCCTCGGAACTGGCCAGGGGATACCCGATCGTAGTGAACAGAATTCCAGCTGACGCCGTCGTTGAGTTGGAAACGATCGTGTTATTGATGATGTTTACGTTCAACGCGTCCACCAGCGAGATACCCGCTCCATCCCACCCGGCAACGTTGTCCGCGATGATGTTGTTCGTGATCGTCGGGGAATACCATTGCGAAGGTGTTGTTGGGAATGCGAGCACGTCTGACCCGTTCACGTTCTGGAGACGCAGGCCGCCGCCGCTTCCGGCTTCAGCCGCGTTGCCCATGATCAGGTTGGCATTGATCACCAATCCCGGACCTACGCCGTCGCTCGGGGTAAGTGCGCCAGGGGCCGACACGCAATCCTGGTCCGTGGTCGCGCCACAGGTTGGATCCGCATCAGGAGTGCCCATGACCAACAGTCCGCCGCCGTTCGCTGGGATGGTCGGGTTAAGGCTCTGGTTAAACAGGATCGAGTTGTGCTCGATGTCGCCGTCATAACTGAATCCCAGTTGACCGACACCGCCGCCGTCCCCGCTGCTTAGATTGCCGCAGATCCAGTTGTAGTTGAACTTGTAATAGTCGGCGCCGGTGCAGATGCTGACGCCGCCCGCTCCTGCCGGGGTGCCAGAGAACAATTCGTCACCGGTAGAAGAGTTCAATGAGATGTTGTTGTGGTGAATGTTGACGCTCAGGTTGTTGCAATACGGCAACTGAGCATTGTTCGCAACGCCAGAGGTAACGCACGAGCCCGGGGGCGCGTTGGTCGTGGTGGCCGTGGTGCTCTGGATGTAGCTTGGAGCAAATTCGCCCTGACCCAGGTCAATGCCGCCAGAGAGAGTGCCGGCGTTGCTGTAGATATGGTTGTTGGCGATTTGCAGGTTATGGCCCCAACCATGGACAAAGATGCCGCCGCCGCCCTGCGAGCTGTCCGTGATAGCCAACCCGTCAATGCTCGACGGATTGCACATGAAGTTGCTCGGGAACGGGTTGGTCGTATTGTTCCTGCCCGTGTGACAGAGTGCATTATTGTCACCGGTCATAAATACGCCGCTAGCGGACACCGGGCCGGTTAGCAGGGTGGTACCGGTTGGGAAGCCTCCTTCAAGACTCGCGGTAATCGCGGTGGGGAAATTGACGCCCTTTCCGAGTACCGTGATTCCGGCTCCTTCGAGTGCACCCATCAGAGATGGCTCCTGCAACAACTGAGCCAGGTTCCCGTTTTGCGAGGCATCCCATCCGATGATGGCTTCAAACGGTAGCGGATCGACCTGGGGATTGGCAGGAGTTACCTTGAAATTATTCCAGCCAGTGCCCGGGCAACTCGTCGCTCCGCTTGGATCAAACGGATTGCTGGTGCTCGTCGGCGTACCATTCAGGCTTAGACCGAATAGGCAATTGACGCGCTGGCGCCATGCATCCAGCTTGCCCGCTGGGTGAGTGTTCGCATTGATTATGCTGCTAGCCGAGCCGACACCTTGCAGCCGGACGGGCTTCCACATCACAACCAATTCGCTATGAACAACACCGGGGTCCACTATGATCAAGTCACCTGGATTGGCGGCATCGATCGCGGCTTGGATAGTCCCCGTGGTCAGGACGTGCGTCGGTTTGGAACCTCCCACGGTGACATTCACGGCATCAACCGACTGCTTGCCGTTGCCGGCCGTAATGACCAGTTGTCCGCACAATGCCGTCGAACCGCCGTATTGCGCTTGTTGTTGCACCATACAGCTCGGCACGTTAGGAGGCACAGTAACCGTGATCGAGGTGTCATTCCAGCCTGTAACGGTCGCTGGTACTCCACCAATGGTTACTGTTCCGGTTCCCTGCGTCGCGCCAAAGCCATAGTGGCGAGTGATCGTCTTCTGGTTGAACGGAGCGGTTATAGCCGAAGGCCCAGAGTAAGCGTAGTTGGGCACGGTCTGGTCGCCCAGAGATTTGATCGTCAGCGTATTCCCTGCAGCGCTCACCCAAGGTCCGAACCCGTCGCCATCAACTTCACTGATAGCAGGCGTAAGGGCCGGATAGGCGCAATCCACGTTGTTGTACCCTGCGCCGGCAAAGGCAGACGTCGGCACCACTGGCGTATCGAGATATTGCGTCGTCCCGGGCATGAACGGCAGTTCGTAACAGAACTGGCTGTAGCCTGGGGTATACAGTGGGTCGGTAATCATCGTTCCGCCAGGGCCAGGGATCGGTCCAGGGTCGTTCATACAGAACACCATCATCGTTGGTGAGTACCCGGTCGGGTTCGGCGGGTTCACTTCCCAAGTCGAGTAGGTCATCCCGTCGTAGCTTCCCCAGTGGTCGGCGTACACGCGTGAAATTTCGTTTCCGGCCCAATCCTTAACGGACACAGGCAGGTTCGGCGGAGAGAATTTCTCACCAAATTGCGGAGAGAAGGGATCGAATTCCGACGTGTAGTCGTCCGTGATACCGCCGGTGAACTTGGAAGCGATATGCGTCGAAGTGTAAATGTAGAACTTGGCAATCGCGCCCATCTGGTCGCCCAGTGTCACTAGCTTGCGGTCGCATAGGTTTCGGGTAGCTCCTGCGAAAGGCGCCACCTGATGAGATTGCGGGTACAGGCTGATGTAGTCCGGAACGATGCGCGCTTCGCCAACGCACGGCCAAGTCGGTTCAGGTATGAAGCCCGGCACGATATTATTGCTTGGCGACGTGCCCAAGCCGTTGGTCGGGTTCTGTGCGTTGTTCGCATTGTACGCGCTCGCCACCGAGGCCTGGTCGGGAACGATAAAGATGTTGCCCAATCCACCGAACTGCTGGGTCACCGGCGCGATGAAGTTGTCGCCGATCAGGATGTTCTTATCTTCTTCTTTGACTAGCTCATACCCTGCGGGCAGCACCACTTCCACTACGTAGTTACCAGTGGGAAGCATTGGCAGCCCATGATACAGATCTGGAGCCTGAACCGGGTCCGGGGTGCAAATCGTGCAGTTCGTGCCGTTGGGCTTACCGTTGGCATCGATTGAAGTCACGCTGGGGAATTGATACATGCCGTCGTACGGTGCCGGCTGGATTTGATTCCAGTTGTGCATGCCGTCATAGCACTTGTATTGAGAATTGTCCGGCAGGGGAGTCAACATCGGCCCGCCGTGCTGCGAGTTGTAGAAGTTCAAGTAATTCGGCTGATTGTACAGAGAGAAGTAGAACAGGTCTGGAATCGCTCCAGTGTTCGCGCCTTGGCCCGGGCAGCTCATATTGGGAGTTACGCCATCGGCCCGGAAGCCCTGGGCATAATCGTCCCAACTGCTGGTCTGGGTTGTGTCCACCAAAGTCAGAGTTTGCGTTACGCCGTCCGACGCTAGGCCCTGTTGATAGAGGTTGATGGTGACGTGCGGGACCAGAGGCTCCCATTGCGTCTGCACCAGCATTTGGGGGTCATCAAATGGACGGGTCGAGGCATAAATCACGTGTCCCTTGATTCCGCCATTCTCTCCTAGAATGTACGGTTCCTTACCAAATTCCAGGAAGTTGTTCTGACCAGGGAAACCCTGCCAGCCCTCGACTCCCTGCCATGGAGGATCAATGCGGCCCGAAGAAAGTTTCGTCGAGCAAGAAGTGAGCGGTGGAGTCGCCGTGGAGGTCGTGCAGACGCTAGGTGGATCGCTGCTGGCCGGTCCGTTTTGAATCGATTTGCCGGTGCAGTCCGCGGTGGCTGTTGAACCACAATAAACCGCGCCTGGTATACGTAGATTTGTTGGCACGGATATTAGTTCCGCAGTGTTCGCCAAGTTCTGGCCGATCTTAGAAGTGCCGCACGGTGGATAGCCGGTCTGTCCGCACGATGCAGAGCCGTCGGCGGGTCCACCAACGTCGTAGACAACGTGCGTGCCGGTGTTCTTGTAACGGGTCACATCGGTTTCCACCGTGTACCAGCTAAACAACGGGAACGTCTCGTTAAAGTTGGCAGTACCGGTGAAGTCGGTGACCAGCAAGTTCTCCAAGCTGCCGTCGCGCAACCGCACCGCTACGTTAGCGAATGGAATTCCTGCTTCTTCAGACTGCGAGATGCCATCCTTGTTGTCGTCGATGAACGTCCGCGTATACAGGTTGGCTTGCCACTGAGTGGACGCGATGTCACCCATGTTAACCGTTTGTCCTGTGGTTGCCGAGCCGCCCGCTATCCCGACCGGGGTCGAAAGGCCGTCGACCAAAAGATCGTTCCACTGGTCAAAAACTGTAACTCTCCAATCACCTGCAGGGAGTCCTGACAGCGTAAACGTTCCGTCTCCATTGCACTTGGTAAACGCGAAGTCTTCGCCGTCGGGGTCTCCAAAGCTCACATAGCACTGAGACCAGTAGTAGGTATCGTGCGATCCGCTGCTGTAGAGGCGCTCATCCGGCGTACGGCTCAACCGCTCCCCCGTAACTTTGCCGGTAATCGTATTGTTACAGACGTATTTTTGACCAGGGTTCGGGCTGTTCGGATCCGTCCCATTGCAAATGAACGGTTTGCGAGCATTGATGATAGCCGGATTGGCAAACCCGACGGTTACGTGATACGACGCTGGACCAAATTCCTGGAAGTAGCTGGGCTCGCCGATTCTCGTGAAAACGTCATGCGCTTTCTGTCCGTCCAAGGTGTTCGTCTGCAACCACTCCTCACCTCTGGCGATCCGATCCGCGCCTGGCGAAGCAATCACGCCCCACCGTCCGGGCATCAGGTTGGCAATCACTGCCTGTCCCGCGAGTGGGGAAAGCGTCTTGCCGTCCGATTCGTACTTCGGGCAGGTCACAACCATCCCGGTAATCCCCGTGGCGGTTGGGTCAGTCGTGCCGTTCCCGCCAATCAGAGGATTATTTGTCGTGATCGGGCAAGCGTCGTTTTGATTGTTCGGGTCTTTCGTTCCCGCTAAGCTGTTGGTCAGCGGCTGGTTGAACATGTCATACGTCATCTGTCCAGTGAAGTCGCCGTTGCCGCCCATCGCGTCCCACAGATGGAGTTGGAAGCCGCCCAATCCAGCTTCGTTTGGCGACAACACGTCGATACCACCGCCGCCGTCCTGCTCGCCGTTCAGCGGGAAGTCATCTTCAAACACAAACACCGAGAGTTTGCCCGGAGGATATGGCGAAGGTTGCGTGATGACCGTTACGGCCGTCTGTCCCGCCGCGATCGGAGCGCCACCCATGCCGTGGCCGCAACTCGCGCCAGCAGGTGCGTTTGCAGCGCCATTCTGGCATCCGCCAGCCCCATAACCATAGGTGAACGGATTGGCCGCGTCGCCCGGCAAAATGGAAATGTAGTAACGTTTGGTTGGATCAAGCGAAACTGCGCCGGGAAGCACGGCTGTCTTGCCCGCCAGTCCGGGATCAGGTCGGCAGGCACCATTGCCAACGTCGCAAGCTACGGGCTGACCCAGAACAGTTTGGCCTACTTCGCAGGAAACCGCTCCTGTACAGCCCTGTGCCACAAACGGCATATAGCTGGTGTGGAAATTGGTCCCCAGGGTTGGAACGATTCCAGCACCTGAAGTTGGACAGCCCGCCGCCGGAGGATTCGTTGTGCATTTCGGATCGATATAGAATGTGCGATCTTCCTCAATTATCCAGCGATAATCAGAAATTGTCGTCGTCTTGTCCTGCCCGTCGAGCACGTTAACCGTCAGACCACTTCCTGGCATGAAGTTAACCGTGACCGTTGTAACCGCGCTCAGCGTTCCCTGGGAGTTCTGCGCCTGGAAAGTGAAAGTGTAGGAGCCCGCGCTCGGGACGACAGCAGTAAACCCGCCGTTTCCGTCTCCATGAACTGTCAGTGTCGAACCGGTAGGAGTGGAAGTAATCGTCGAAGTCGCAACCGTCAGCGGCAGTCCCGCTCCGTCTTTACAACCCGCCAGTACGCCCGGTGTCTTAATCGCGAGGTACGTCGCGATGTTCGAGGTGTAAGTTTGTGCAGCGCACGTTACGCCGCTGTCGACGATGTTCGACGCATTCAAGGTCACAGTCGTGCACAAAGGTGTCGAAGATGCCTGCGTCGTGCCGTTCGCGCAATATCCGAAAGAATCCGAGGTCGCCGTCCCAGAAGGCACATACGTGAATGTTCCGTTCGCATTGAGCGTTACGGTGCCGTTGGCCGCCATGTTTGTTGCGTCCAACTGAACGCCGTAGACACTCGTATCGTTGGCGATCACACCTCTCGCTGGATCAGAGACAGTAAGCGTTTGTCCTTTCACCAGCGCGCTATATGCATCGGGGCGCGCTACCGCGGCAGAGAAAGCTCCCGTGCCTGCGCTTGCCCCCAGTCCGACGCCATTGATGTTGATGTACGCCAACATGCCGCCATCGCGCTCCGTCTTATTTCCCGACAGGCTCAACTCGCGGTCGAACACAGCTAGAGCTGACGCGTACGGCGCGATCGTTGTGCCGGACGTCGCCTGCCCATTAATCATCACGTCGTAAACCTTGCCTGCCGCCATAAACACGTCGGTTTGCACCTTCGGCACGCCCGGCAGTGGATTGCCGTCTTCCGCAATGATCTTGAAACCGGTAACAATCGGATTTGTCGCACCCGTCTGCCCTGCTACTTGCGATCCCACGATCGAAGGAACGTGCATCCGCAAGCCTGCATTGACGAAGCGCACCAGGACGGAACCTGTGCCGGAAGCCGGCGCAATCGTCGCCGGCGTAATCGGGAACACCGATGCTCCCGCGTTCGTCTTGTTGAACGCAACTCCGTTAATCATGTAATACAGCGGCGTGTAATTTACCGCAGGTGGATAACAGTTGCCGGCGTTTGCGGTAGCTGGATTGCCGCAGCCGCCTGGCTGGCCCGACCACACGGTCAACTCGCTAAAGCCCGGGGCATTAACGGCGAAGCTCACTGCATTGTTCTGCACTGGATCGATTTCACTGAGCAACACCGGAACTTCCGCATCGTACGGAACTGCACATGTGGTTCCGGCGGAATAGGCGCAACCAGGGGCGGTTTCGGTGGCCACCGTCCCCCCGGTCGGAATGGCAGACGTAGGCGCGGCGGTGACCACAAGAATTCCATACAATCCCATAGGACCTTGGATGGAGGGGTGCGTCCCGGATTCAAGCAGATACGTACCTGGCTTGAGGACCGGCCAATTCAGTGACGTGGTCGCTCCAGCAGCCACTTCCGTGCCAAAGGACTGCACGCGTGGCCCTTGCGGTGGCGGCACGTTCGTCGGTCCGCTGCCCGCAGTAGGCCACGTCACTGCCTGAGTATCGTGGGTCGGGCTCAGGGTGGTGGTTCGCGAACTTCCGAGACCGCCACCTACCTGTCCCACGATCATGATCGACGTGGGCACCGAGTTACTGTTCGCGAACGAGAGTGAATTCGTGAGGTTGATCTGAAGCCCGCCTGTCGCGCCCGTCGGGACGGTAATCACGACCGGAGACCACCCTGTGCCCGTATTTAACGAGGCGCAGGTCGCGGTCGAGCCAGTTACGCCAGCGCCGCAGCTATAGCCCCACATCGGCACCGTCGATCCGTCTGGCATCGTCGTGGTGGTCGGTCCGGCAGTCAGATTGATCTGCTGCTGGCCGTGCGCCGCCGTCGCCACGAAGGGAAGAATCGTGAAGATCAGTGCCGCAGCCTTCAAAATAGCTTTTAGATTATTCGCTCGCATGTTCTTCTTCCTCGCGCGTCAATTAGATTCGTCGATTACAAATTCCCGGGAATCAACCAGCATCATCATCAACATCCCACCGGGGAATACGTTGTTCGTGGTGATCTCGCGCTCGTTGTGCGAGTGCCACATGTAGGCCCAGCCGCGTTCGCTTGCTGGGTTCGCCTGAATGTTCGAAGGTTGCAAAGTGCTGCAAGGGGATGCTTGATTGGCGGCAGTGCTGCCGGTCGGGCTGACGCAGGCCTGCGTTCCACCTGCGCGCAAGGTTGCATCCGGTCCTAGATACGGAGTACCGCCATACCAGGCGCCGTTCGTGAAAATGTTGGGATTCGGTAGCGTCGCTGGACCGCCACCGGCCACATCGCCAAAGGGAGCAACTTCGAGCGGCTTATTGTGGTCTTGGCACCACTCAAAATAGTTGATCGCCGTGGGCGCTGAGGTGTTGTAGCCGTTAGCGTCCGCTGTACAGGAAAGTTTCGCGTTCGGGTCGGAAGACGTCGGGTTATGACCGTACGGATCCCAGTTCAACCCTCTGCCGGTGAAGTAGAAAATTCCGTCGAACGCATCCCCAGGAGTCGTATCGGTGTTGAACATCAATTGGCCCGCGAGGTCCGTCCCATCCGGAGCCAAGACCATGTTCCCGTCACGAGCCAGAATGCGCACGTGATTGGCGTGCTCGTGGAACGGATGCTGCCAGCGGCCTTGCCCGATGGCACGGATCAATGTGAGTTCGCCTGGATGCATGTGCGGATTGCCGTTATAGGGCTGGTGTGGATACTCCGCCGCAAAGTTGGCGTCCATCAAATCGGGCATCGAACGGCCATTAATCAGGAAGTACGCGGGATGGTACGGCTCGGTCGGAACTTCCAAACTGCAACCAGCAGCTCCAGCCGTGCAACTACCCAAAGCCGTGACCTGTGCCAGTGCGGTCCTGTGAATATTGGTGTCCATCTCGGCCCACTGAAACAGGTATTCACGGTCATAGCAGGCCTTCGCATGGTCAAACGCAGCGGCTGCAAGACGAAAATCCGTTTCGCCCCAATGCGCTTGTGCCGCCTTGTTTCCGCCGGGGTTCGTAGTGGGTAGCCCGGCTGTGCAGGCAGCGGGAATGTTGCTGGGAATCACAACGACTGCGCCATACAGACCCATTTCAATCTGCAGGTCACCTTGCGTTCCACTGTAATAAGAGTGAGTGCCCGGCGACGAAGCGACGAACGTGTACGTCACGCTTCCACCAGGAGCCGCTTCTTGCGTCAACAGGCCTTGCACTCCACCTGTCGCCGTCACCACGAACCCAGGAAACAGAATCGAGGTGTTGCCAACGGGTGCGGGAAGGCCATTCGTCAGAGTCACTGTAACCGTCTGCCCTTCCGTTACAATCAACGTTGGA
>CAWKHR010000018.1:0-45932 GCA_963849395.1 Candidatus Acidiferrales bacterium | reverse complement strand
CGTGAGTTTTCGAGATAGAGATTCAACGATAGCGCTCTTTCCGACGACCGAAGCGCCTAGGTCTAAACGGGCTGTCTGCCGCCGTTTTCCGAGGGTTGGAGCAACCAAAGAGCTTCCCGAGTTTCTGATTCGGCCTGAACGAGCTTATACCGATTGGTGGGGTTCGGTGAGGCTCATTTTCAGCCGCGCGCGGCGGCTCTCTCCAGCCATTATTCCAACTACCCATTGAGTGGTTTTAGTGTAGGCCGGTTCCGGCTCTCTCGCCCTTCCTTCACTATGTCTTCAGCTCGTTCACGTTTCACTCGTTCTTCTGCTTTTTTATTTACCATCGCTAATCGCGCTGAAGCGGGCAGCGCCACAGGAAATCACGGCCAATTTATCCGAGGCCATCTATTATCATCTGCCGCCGCCCAATCCGCGGACACGGTTGCCACGTATTGCTCCCAAAGGCCTCGGCGGACGTCCGGGGAGCGGGTCTTTGCCCGCTCTCGACCCCGTCATTGGGCGCACTGCTTCTTATGGCGATGTTACTGTCATATCCAAGCCTCAGCGTCCGGACAATTCGCGTCAGACAATCATCCAGCCTTCTTCACCACCGGATCTGCGAATTCAAACGGAATTGAAGCTACCCAACATCGTCCTTGGAAACCCGGCAGCCGACCCCGACGAAACCCCAGATCAATACTGAGATGTCGAAACCGCGGCAACAAAACCAACAAGTCGCGGCGGAGACGGCACCCGCTCTTACTTCGATAAATGCAGATGTGCCATTGACCTCATTTGAACGGACCAATTCCGCGCCGCGCCTTCCGGTTGGAGCGCTGGCAACCCCAACGCAGCGCGACAATCGTTTCGCGGTCGACGCCTCGGAAGCCCGACCACATATTGCCGGACCTCAGGGGGACGGCGCCTTGATGATCCTGGGAGTGGACCCTGCGGACGCTGGATCTCTGCTGGCTATTCCGCCGGGCAACCGCTTGGGCGAGTTTTCGGTGTCCCCAGGGCCCGGGGTAACCGGAACGCCCGGAGGTACGCTCGAAGGGCATCTTAATGGCGGTGTAGGGGGCAGCAAGGGCGGAGGCGACGAGATAACCACGGGAATTGGGCCAGGCGCTCGCGGCGGGGGTGGCGGGAATGCGGGATTTCAAACGGAGCCGTAAGTATTAGCGGGTCGACTGGCAAGGGTGAAGGCCTGGGTTTGCTCGACCCTAAGTTCATAACCACGATGGTTTATCCGGTAGTTTCGGCGGTAAAGGTTCGGAGAAACCCCATGGTTGTCTCCGCCGGATCGACCGGAGGTGGCGGCCTTGACGCCTACGGTGCTCTAAAGTGCGCCAGGATCTATACGATCTTCCTGCCGATGCCCGGAGCAAGTTGGACCATGCAATATTGCCAACAAGCGAACGTTATTGTGAAGCCCAACCCCGACGCCCCTACCACTGTCGTTCATTTGGAGCCGGGATTGGTTCCGCCTGATCCCGATACCGACTCTCGTTTCGATTTCAAGCGTTTGCCGGTGCCGCCCGAAAAATCGCAGAAGTTGATAGTTCTAAAAGGGATGCTGGAAAAAGATGGAACTGTCAGCGGCCTTGCCGTATACCAAAGCATCGTCCCTGCCATGGATGAAGCCGCGCGGATCGCATTTAGTCGCTGGAAGTTTAGACCCGCGTCGCTTGAAGGCAAACCGGTGGCCGTTGAAATTCTGTAGGAATTCCAGCGAAAGCCGCTGGTGCCGAGCCAACTCCGCAAACTGACAGGTCACCAACGCCCTAGGTGCCTGGTCTGTACCGCGGGTGCAGATTTCTAGAAAATGGACTTTTTATGCCCGTAGAGGGAAGAATGTAGGAAAGAAACTTCCTACATATTTCTCCCTATCCATTTATATGGTGTCTCACCTTCCCGCATTTTATTGAGGCGACTACCCTTCCGCTAAACCTAACTCTCTTCAAGGTTTGGTACCGAGGATGCTCCTGTATCCTTTCGCTGACTACCCAGTCTCCAAAAATGTGCTGCACGCCTGATCCGCCAATAGCCATACGTACCCAGGTCCATTAGGGCCGGACTGACGCGAAAGAGGTGCGACGTGACGGACGAGAACATAAGAGTGTGTCTTTTAAGTGAGGATTCTGGGCTACCACAGGCAATCGTGCGCACATTAGGCGACGGATTCGTAGCCTGGACGAGCAAGGATCTTCAATTCGAGCGTCTAAGCGAAATGCGCACTTCATTTGACGTGATTCTGCTTGACCTTCTCTCGGCTGCGATGAAAGCTGACCCCCAGCCAGGACTGCAACTAATTGAGGAAATGAGTAAGGTTCCTTCTTATCCACCTATTGTGATCTTGTGCGATGGGAACAACCGGGCGTTGCTCCTCGCTGCCATGGAACGCGGTGCTTATGACAACGTGGCTAATCCTCCGAACATGGTCGAGCTTCGCCTGATTTTGCGGCGTGCTTACAAATACCACGCGGCAGAAAATGAACTGGAACGTTTGCGGGCGGAAACAGTCGGGAATGGCAGACTGCACGAGTTGCTGGGCACCTCCCCCGCTATACAGGAACTTTTTGCGCTGGCGCAAAAGATTGCGCCTTGTGACGTCAATGTGCTGATTACCGGAGAGACGGGGACAGGTAAGGAGCTGCTGGCTCGCGCCATTCATCAGATGAGCGCGCGAAATGCGCGGTCTATGGCGGGGTTCTCTTGTGCGAATTTGCCTGAGACATTGATCGAGGATGAACTTTTTGGCCACGAGAAGGGCGCATTCACCGGCGCGATAATGACGCGGCACGGCCGATTGGAAGCCGCCAACCAGGGCACCCTATTTTTGGACGAGATTGGAGATATCAGCATAGGGCTGCAACCGAAGCTTTTGCGAGTTCTTCAGGAAAGAAGCTTTGAGCGCCTGGGCGGCAATGCCAAAATCAACATCGATATTCGGTTGATTTGCGCCACGAATCGAAACCTGGCTGAGATGGTGCGGGAAGGAAAATTCCGAGAGGATCTCTATTATCGCTTGAACGTTGTTAACCTGCATATCCCACCTCTTCGAGAGCGTCGCGATGACATTCCGCTCTTGGCGCAGCACTTTCTCGAAAACTCGGTTCAACAGTTCAAGAAGAAGCCGAAGCGCTTTTCACAACTCGCCTTGCACGCACTCGAGGAATATGGCTGGCCGGGAAATGTTCGCGAATTGGAGAATGCGGTGCAGCGCGCCGTGGTGCTCTCGGAAGGCCACACGGTCGATGTCTGCCACCTCCCCGCGGCCATGCGTACGGGCTGCGAAACTCCACAACTTAGCGGCACCTACGAGGAAGAGGTCCGCCAGTTCAAGCGCCGGCTCGTCCTGCGGACGCTCCGCGAACGAGGATGGCGAAAGGCGGAGTCCGCGCGATCGCTGGGTGTGGCTCGTGGATACCTCCACAGGCTCATCAATCAGCTCGAAATTCGTCAGCCCGAAGAAGATTCACCTGCGGTTCCGGCGAATCAATTCCCTACCACTGACCGGATCATGTGATGTGATGCTGGATTCCCTGATACGATAAGCGTTGGGGAACGGCGAAAGTTACATACACATTCGTGGAAATCCAGTCGGAAGCAGATTTCGTTCAGAGCGTTTGCTGGCCTTTTCTTCAGAGCGCTCAAAACGCGGACGGTGGGTGGGGTTTTCATCCTGGATTTGTTAGCAGGGTGGAACCGACCTGTTGGGCGCTCCACGCGCTGCTCCAAGCGTCGCCACCGGCGCGGGTTGAAGAAGCAATTCTCGGCGGCTTTCGCTTTCTTCGGATGGCGCAATTATCCGACGGCGCGTGGCCGTCATCCCCAAAGGAAAAGGCCGGCTGCTGGGTTACTTCTTTGGCATGTTGGGTTCTCCTGTCAGAAAAAGGCTCCGCTCCAGCGGTTGCGGCAGGCATGAAGTGGTTATGCGACGATTGGCCTCGCGACAGCACACCGTGGCGGCGGCTGCTGCGAAGATTTTCCTCCGACCGCGAACTGTCAACCCAGAATGATTCCTACCGCGGCTGGGGCTGGACTCCGGGGACGAGCAGTTGGGTCGAGCCCACATCTTTTGCGCTCATCGCTTTTGGTGAAAGTCCCCAGGAACTGCTTCCCCCCACAGCGAATCGAAGACGTCACCTCGCGGAAGCGATGCTGTACGATCGCATGTGTCCGGGCGGAGGATGGAATTGTGGAAATCCGCGAGTCTATGGAGTGGCTGGCGAACCTCTGGTGATTCCAACGGTCTGGGCTCTGCTGGCTATGCGCCATCACCCGGATCGGTCTGAGGCGGCGATGAGCCTGGAGTGGCTCGAACGCGTTCTGGACAACGTTCAGGGGCCGGGTTCCCTCGCACTCGCGAGGATTTGTCTCCAATGTTACGGCCGCAAATGGCCGAGCGCCAGACTATCCATGAGAGATGTTTACCAACGGAATGAATTTTTTGGCAGCATCCCGGTTGCGGCCTGGCTCTGTTTGGCATGGGGTTCCACGGTGCATTGGCTTTCGAGCGCCACCGAGGAAAGAACCTGAGTATGCGGAATGTGCACCGCGCTCTCCTTCCATCCTTTAAGCGGCCACCCTCGCATGTCGCAATTCGCCGGGCAACGAATTACGAGCAGGACTTCGCTGCACTGATCTATGAAACTCTGCGTGAATTCGATCTTCCCGTCAGGGACAAGACTGTGCTTTTGAAGCCAAATCTCGTGGGTCTTGATCCCATGGGCGTGATGAATACTCATCCCGCGATCGTCGCCGCCACGCGTGAGAGTTTTCTGCGGCTCGGGGCCGCCCAGGTTCTCATTGGAGACGGCCCTGCCTTGGACCGGGACACGGAGGCGATCGTTGAGTCCGTTCGGCTTCGGGAGTTTACCGGCCCCCTCGCCCGCACGTTTATAGATTTGAACATCGACGACGTACAACGTGTTCCGTTCGAGACGCATGCCTCGCGATTGAAGGAGTTGTATCTTCCGCGGACGGCCATGGGCGTGGATTTCCTGGTGTCCATGCCAAAACTCAAGACGCACCATTGGGCCGGCGTCACGCTTTCTCTTAAAAACATGTTCGGCATCGTGCCTGGAAGTTGTTACGGTTGGCCCAAAAACATTTTGCATTGGGCCGGCATCGATCGCGCCATATTGGATATCAACGCCGCCGCACGTCCGGACTTCGCCATTGTCGACGGCATCATCGGAATGGAAGGAAATGGCCCGATACAGGGAACTCCCAAAGCTTGTGGGTTGTTGATTATGGGAGACGATCCGGTAGCGGTGGATGCCACCTGCTGCCGGGTCATGGGACTTCTACCCGAAAAAGTTAAATACTTAGCCCAGGCCGGGACCCTTCTCGGCCATATTAATCCTGAAAAAATTGAGCAGAGGGGCGAAAACATTGCCAGCGTGCGCACGCCATTCGCCGTGGTCGAGGGTTTTCGATACCTGGTGGAATGACATCGCGGCGCGCTATTTACAGCTCCGTTTTTGCTCGCGCCAGCCGGCGAGGACAATTCTTCAGCGCGGCATCTTGTCTTCAAGCTTCGAATCATTATCCAAAGGCGCTGGAACGTAATAATCGACAAGCAACTTTCTACCAGATGGACTGAATATTCGATAATGAGCTAACCCGACCTTCTGCAACCAACACTTAAGCGTGGTGGCCAGCACGCCAAATCCATATTTCAAGCTGCGAATGAAATTGATGGAAGACGCCTCTTTGAAATATTTCGTGGGGCAGGATAGTTCACCAATGCGGTATCGAAAATAGATGCACTGGGCGAGCATCTCGTTATCGAATACGAAATCATCAGAATTCTCGAGCAGCGGCAGATTCTCCAACACTTTTTTACTAAACGCCCGAAACCCGGTGTGGTATTCCGAAAGCTTGGCCCCGGTGAATGCATTCTGAATAGCGGTGAGGAAGCGATTGGCAACGTACTTGTAGAATGGCATACCGCCTTTCAAGGCGCCGCCGCCGATGATTCGCGATCCCAGGACCACGTCATAGACGTCGAACGCGATCATGCTCGCCATCGCCGTCACCAACAACGGCGTGTACTGATAGTCGGGATGAACCATCACCACGATGTCAGCGCCGGCAGCCAAGGCTTCCCGATAGCAGGTCTGCTGATTTCTTCCGTAACCGTAGTTCCTTTCATGAATGAAAACTTTTAAGTCGAGGCGCTTGGCGAGATTCACCGTTTCATCCGAACTGTGGTCATCAACGAGAATTTTGATGTCCACCACTGCCGGGAGTTCTCTGACCGTCTTCTCCAGCGTTTTCTCGGCATTGTAGGCCGGCATCACCACCGCGATACGGTTGTTGTTAATCATTTCGTGGCCAACAGCATTGGAAGACGTCAGCTCACACTATATTGCGTTCAGGTCGGCGACGGACGTCAAAGTACGCAGCGTCATGTGAACACCGATCGAGGGTGACTACAAGCCATCGTTGCCATATACAATAAGAATGCTCTCCCGAACGGCCTATTGATATGCGTGGGGCCTCAGCTATCTGCAGTATTTTTATCCGATTGAGTGCTCCGGACGAACCTTCAATTCCCATGATCTTGGTCGGTCGCGTATCTTAACAAATCTGGCCGCGTGCTCATCGGGCTCTACTACCCAGACATGCCGATCTCCCTAATCGCTTAGCGGCGCGCCGAATTGAGGCGGTGGCCCTGTCCCGCGCCCAGAGTAACGAGGCGCGATACCATTCAACTACAGCAATAGTGATCTCAGATTGACAGTAAATCTCAGCTAAAGAAAGAATGATCAGTTACATGCCGCCCTCACTCACTGAATCTGTCCAGGGTTTTCTCTACCGCAAGCTGGTTGGTTCAGCCTCGAATGAAGAAGCAGAACCCCATCCGAACGTGGCGCTCGCGGTGTTTTCTGGCTTAGCGTTCCTGTGTCTGGCGGCTTATTGCGCTTTGGGCGCCGTGGCGATCACGGCCGCGGGTGCGAAGTTATTGCCAAACCAGACCGACAACACCTATCCGGAGACCACGAACATATACGCCGCGATCAACGCGGCACGCACGGGCGGCCTGTACGCCGAGCCTTCACGGCCTCCCTACGTCTTGCAGCCTTTCGGGCCTTTGTATTACGCGATCAATGCCGCGATCGCGCGGGCTTCGCATCTGGATTTCGACCTGACAAGGGCTCGCGGTCGGTTGTTGACTTATGGCTGTTTTCTCTTATGCGCCGTGATTATTTTTGTGATCTGCAGGAGGCTTCGTTTTTCAACGGTCAGCTCGACCCTGGCAGCCCTTTTGTTTCTCGGACAACCGTACTTTGTCACTTGGAATGTCACAGTGCGGCCGGATATTTTGGTTCTGCTGATGATGCTATGGAGCCTTCTCTGGGCGGTGCAGGGAGACTCACTTGGTGGAGCTGGCTACGTGTTTTCTGGAATTCTGGCGGGACTGGCTTTCTCAATCAAGCAGCCCGGCATCGCTGCTCCCGTTGCGATCATCGCCATCCTAATCTACAGAAGGAAATTTAGGCCGGCGGCCGTCTTTGCACTCAGCAGTGGATTCCCTGTCGTGTTGGTGTTCGCGCCTTTGCTGTGGCACGGGGGACCATTCCTGGAACAGTTTGCTTCCGTGGGAAAAGGCGTCTGGTCGCTACAGCAAGGCTTTATTTTCGCCTTCGATAAGCTGTTAAACATGATGCTGCTCGTGCCGATCGGTATCGGCGCGATTGGCTTTGTTCAGGCTATACGGGTAGCCACGCCGGCGTCTCAGATGATTGCGGCCTTCGCCGTCACTAATTGGGTTGTGGGTTTTCTCGGTCTGCCACAACTTGGAGCTGACATCAATTATTTTTTGGGCGGCTTAACGGGGTGCGCGCTTCTGCTGCCCTTCGCCGTTCAGATGGTACGCAGAAACTTACATTCCAAAGTGTATTTCGTCCTCATTATCTCGGCACTCCTCTGGGTAATATCTCAACAAGTCGTCATCGTGAGCAGGGTGTTTTCCAGTGCCTTGCAACCAGCGCAGAGATCCTATTTATCCTTAGAACCATTTAAGATCCTTTCGGACCGCCCCATTTACACCGTGCACGGGCGTGATCCCGATCTGCTCGATGCTTTCACGACTCACGAGCTCGAGTTGGCTGGATATTGGGATCCCTCGCTTATCGTTGAAAACATCCGGCGCGGCGAATATGACCTCATCATCCTCGCGGATGACGGAAACTGGCACGTCGTCAATAACTTCCGCGGCGTCGCATTTTTCAGCCCTGCTTTGGCTAAAGCCATGAACGAGAATTACCGTGTGCTGTGCTCTACAGAGACCTCAGCGGTGCTGGAACCTCGGGCGCGGGAAGTGGCGATCACCCCGGCGGAGCTCGGTCCGGCGCTGGGGAAACCCTGTGATTTGGAACTGCACGACCACTCACCAGACCTGATCGTTCCGCCGAACGCACGCTGAGGACATCGTGGGTTACTTCCTGTTGACCTCTTAACTTCTACACTGCAACCGTGTTCCAGAACGCGATAATGCCCGTGATACATGCAGTGGGAATTCCTCGATCGTTTATTTAAGAAGATTTACGCGTCGCGCTGCTCCACGATACGAGGTTCCGGCAAGGGGATGATGAATTTACCCTTATAACCGCGCGCACCTAATTTGGGCATGAGTTCCTCGCCGATGTGCCACGAAAGTAAGAGTGCGTATTCCGGCTGGTCGTCGAAAAGTCGCGATTCCTCCAGCACCGGAATCAATGTTCCCGGGATGTACTTGCCAATTTTGTACGATCCCCGAATCTCCAACACGCAATCCAGGATGCCATCGTCGAGTCCCACGTAGTTGATCAGGGTGCTCGCGCGAGACGGAGCGCCAATTCCATAGATACGGTGGCCGCGGCTTTTGATCTCCTTGAGGAGAGCATAAAGATCAAGTTTGGTTTGCACCACCTTAGGGCGGAAAGAAAGAAGTTTATCGGCCGTTAGCTCGGCGGCCTCAATCGCGAGGATTTCGCGGACGCTCGAAGCGACAGGATATTTCCCGGCACGGGCGGCGTAAACGCGGATCGATCCGCCGTGGGTGGGGATGCGCCGCGCGTGAATCACTTCCAGTCCGTGCATTTCGAGCAGGTGCTTGAGGCTCGTCAGAGAATAGTGACGCAGGTGTTCATGATAAATCGTGTCATATTGCAGGGTCTCAATCAGTGCCAACAGGTAGTGCGACTCGGAAACGAAGATTCCGTCATCGGTCAACATCTCCAGAATGCATTCCATAATCTCGTGGATGTCTTCGATATGGGCGAAAACATTGGTGGCCGCAACGATTTTGGCTTTGCCGTGCTGCCGGATCGCGGTGCGGGCCGCCTGCCGGTTCATAAAAGAGATCAGCGTCGGGATGCCGCGCTCATTGGCAAGCTCGCCGGCCTGCGTCGGCTCAATACCGAAGACCGGCCCACGCGCGGCGAAGTTGCTCAGGAGCGTTCCGTCATTGGAACCGATGTCCACCACTAAGTCGGAGGGGCTCAGCGGATAGAGCTGGGCTATTTCGCGGGCCAGCTCAGCGAAGTTATCGCGCAGAATTTTGGTGGTGCCGCTGGTGTAGGGGTATTCGGGCGGAAACAGAATAGCAGGATCAACAATCAGGCCAAGTTGCACAAGCTGACAATCACGGCACCGCAGTACCTGCGCCGGGTAGGCCGGCTGCTCGGCAGGACGTGTGCCAATCGCCGGCATGGTGTTTACCGGGGGCAGATAGCCGATAAAAATCACCGGATCGAGTCGTGAAGAATCGCAGACCTGACACCGCTCCACCACGATACTGCCGCCCGAACCTGCGGCCAGTTTTTTCGGACTGTGTGTTTGTTCCTTTCCGGGCATGAGACCATTTCCTTTCGCGAAGTTTATGGATGCTGTTTGGCCCACGTCAAGCCGGCGTCAGTGCGGCGCGTACCCGCGGCTGGCTGTTGCCCCATGGCGACGATACCAATCCACCGTTGCGGCCAAACCCTCCCCGAGCGAAACGCGCGGCTGGTAGCCCAGCCCGCGCATCCGGGTGATGTCCGGGCATCGCCGCAGAGGGCCTCCTGCCCGCAGTTCGCCCGGAACTACGCGGATTTCGCATCCGAAGCAGCGAGCGATGGAGTGCGCAAGATCGGCGATGCTCGTTTCAGCGGCGGTTCCAATGTGGTAGACGCCCAGGTGCTCGCCCTGATCCAGTATGCGCATCACGCCATCGACGAGATCGCTGATGTACACAAAGGCGCGAGTCTCACGTCCCGTTCCCTGAATCGGAAAGTCGATCACTGCCATCGCGGTGCTCCGCGGCGAGCGCCTCCATTCGCGTTATAAATTGCGGGATCACATGTTCGGTTCCCATGTCCGGGCCGTACACATTGTGTGGGCGGAATATCATGGCGCGGTCGAAAAACTTGCGGCCGTAATTGATGAGCAACAGTTCGCTGATGATCTTGCCCCCGCCATAGGAATACCGCGGATTGAGCACATCGGGCACACTCAGCGGCACAGTTTCGGGCGTGGGAATCAGCGGCGGGGTTTGATATACCTCCGAACTGGAGGCCAGTATGAATTCGCGGACACCGTGTTCCACACACGCGTCGAGAACGTTGACCATCCCTTTGACCGCCACCTCGAGCACCAGGTCAGGCTTGGAGTAGAAAAACTCGGTGCCGTTTATATAGGCGAGGTGGCAAACGCAATCGGCGCCGCGTATCGCGTCCTTGACTGCACTCAGAATCGCGAATATCGCCGGCAAAAAGTTCGATCGCGCCCGCAGCATCACCCAATTTGCGAATAGCCCCGCGAGAATTGTCGTCGAGGACGCGCACACGGTTACCCGCCGCGACCAGGCGCCGCACCAGGGCGCTGCCGATAAATCCGGTTCCACCGGTGACCACATAGGTCTTCATCGAGGTTGCGGCTGCACGCTGAAGCTGGTCATGGTGCGCAAGCGAGGCTCGATCGTTAGGCCGCGCGCACCACAGCATAGCACCAGGGTTGCGATGGAACGAAAGACGCGGTTCGCCTGAGAGCTGGGTAACACTATCCGGGAAGCTACACCCCCGGGCGTTTGTATATGCATCAAACACAGGGCTTATCAAATGAGGCGTTTGTAAGTGGCTGAAATTGGGCGGCTTGTGGAGCGCGATTGGGGCTATAGGAGCGTAGCGCGGGTAACTGATGGGTTACCTGGAGTACGTCGGGTGATGGGGTGCGTCACGGACAGGCTACTACGATACACCATAAAGTAAATGATATAGTTATAGTAACTGTTCGAATCAACTGGGCGAATTAACTTTCGAACTGGGGGCGCTTCACACGTCGGTCTTCGTACTGGGAAACGCGGCGGCCGAGCGTACACGGACCGTGGGCCTGTCGCGCCTGGGAACGCGGCGAAGATTCCGACAGCCCCAAATAAACCATCGTAAATACTCCGCGGTCCAGGCACCGAGGCGGAACGTGGATTTGCCGCCATATAGGCGGTCGATAGATATCACGGGCACTTCGCCAAGCTGCCACCCGGCAAGCTGCGCTTTCATGGCCATTTCGAACGTAACCGCCCAGCCGACCGGCTTCGCTTGCAAATGCAAGGTCGGGAACAGGGAGCGCCGAAACAGCTTGATGCCGGTGGTAGCATCGCTCAGCACACATCCCGACAGGCGGTGAAAAAGCCGGTTGGCGAAGCGTGACAACACTCCGCCAATGATGGATCCGCCCAGGCGCCGGCCTCCATGCGCGTACCGCGAACAACTCACGAGATCGCATCCTTCATGCATAAGCGCGAGCATGTCTTCGATGGCCAGCAACGGCCCGATTTCGTCGGCGGCGAATAACAGAACATAGTCTCCGACAGCGGCTTCCACACCGGAGTGTATGGCGTTGACCACGCCGCGGCCGCGCTGATTATGCACGAGGCGCAGATTCGCCCAGTTATTCTCCATGTCGCGGATAACCTGGATGCTGTCGTCTTCCGGGAAATCGTAAACGATCAAAAGTTCATGCGGAACTTCGACGACGGCTTTGAGCAACTTCACCATGATCCGCAGATTGATGCCTTCATTACGAACAGGAAGTAAAATGGAAAGCGTAATCGGCTGTTTTGTCGCCGGTTCGATTAGAGCGCGAGGCTCCTCGGCCGATTTTGTTTCAATATTTTGATTCCGCATACAAAATCCACAATGAGTAACGATACGGCCGGGCGCCGAGTTCGGGACACCAGGCGGGCCCATATTGCGCCGAATGCTCTAGTGTTGCCTAGGGTTGTGTCTTCCGCTCTTCAAGTTTGGCGTTGAGCCGGTGGACCTGCTCCATCACGCTTTCCTGATTCCTGGGCCGGACGAAGCGAATGGGAATACCGGCATAGACACTCCAGGGACGAAATTCAAAAGCAGCCGGCACGAAGCTGAGCGCTCCGACTGCCGTGCCCGCGGGCAGGTTATTGTCCGGCATGATGACGGAGTTGGCTCCCACGGCAGTGTAGTGGCCAAGGAGGACATCGCCACAGATCAGATTTTCCTTAACCTGTTCTATATCCGCCGGAATTACAGTAACCACGTCATTCACAAAATCATCGCTGACACACCAGATCTTCACGCCGGCCGACAGGCTGGAGAAATCGCCGATCTGAAACTGCATTCCCGATCCGCCTGCCACACTGCATCCCGAGGCGATGTGCGTGCAGCGGCCAATGCGGACCCTGGTGGAGAAGTAACAGTAATCGTCAACGATGGAGTCTTCGCCAATCACGAAATGGTCCGGGTGCCGGATGCGGGAATTGGGCGAGACGATTGGTTTCATGGCACGTCCTCGCTCCTCGCGTACTTCGGACCAGGGGGGTCAAGACAAGAATTCACGGATCTCATCACAAACGGTCATTACATCAGCATGCGATAGCGTGAAGGCGGAAGGCAGCCACATCGCACGCGGAATTTGGCTCGCACTGACGGGAAATCGACTGCCGGGCTCTGCGTAGGGCTTCTGGGTATGCAGCGGGTGCCAAAACCGCCGGCCGTGGATCCGTTTTGCAGCGAGGTGCGCGAACAATTCGTCACGACGATCAACGAGCACATCGGTCCATTGCGGGAGTTCTCCTGCAGCAACACAAAAGGGCAGGACCGATAGGCCTTTCACGCCACGAAGGCCTTCCACATAGCCGCGATGAATACTTCTCATTCTCTCGAGCCGGCGCGGCAGGTCATTCAGCTGCGCCAGGCCCACGGCAGCCTGCAGGTTGGTTAGTTTGAAATTATAGCCGACACTGTGGTGGGTATCATCTCCGCCCGTGCCGCGCATGGAGCGTCCCTGATCTTTCAGCTCACGGAGCCGCGCATGCAACCCGTCATCATCGGTGGCCACGAGGCCGCCCTGCCCGGTGGTGATGGTTTTATTTGGCGACAGGGAAAAGCAGCCCGCTATGCCAAAAGTTCCGAGGAATTTTCCCTGGCACTTTGAAAGAAATGCTTCGGCGGCGTCTTCAATCACTGCGAGGCCGTGGCGCGCGGCGATGTCTATAAGTGCCCCAATGTCGGCGGCGCGCCCGCTGACATGAACCGGAACGATGGCTTTGGTGCGGGCGGTAATCGAGCGTTCGACGCACTGCGGATCGAGAGTGAGTCTTAGCGGATCGACATCGACTAAAATGGGCTTCGCCCCAGTCAGCGTGACGGCGTTCGCAGTGGCAATAAAAGTGACGTTCGGAACAATGACTTCGTCACCGGCGCCCACGCCAACTCCAGCCAGCGCCAGAAAAATCGCGATAGTGCCGCTGGTCGTTGCTACCACATGTTTACAGCCGAGCAATTCGGCGACTCGCATTTCAAATTGCGTAGTCACCTGGCCGTCGTTCAAGAAACCACTGTCAATGACGGCTGCAACCAGCGCCTTTTCTTCGGCACCGAACTGCGGAATCCAGAAATCGAGTGTCCGAGGCAAGGTCCTGCTCCTTAAGCGGAATCCGCCGAGGCACGTTCTCGTGTGAACAGGCTGCCCCGTCCCCAGAAATTCCATATATCAACGACGATGTTGCGATCGAGGTTCAAATCGCGATAGACGCGGTGCGGAGCACCGAGAATTAAGATATCGCTTCTCCGGACGACTTCATCGAGCGGCAGCAGCACCGGATCACCCTGCACGTAGGGATCGGTGGTGAGGACAATCTTCGCGCGCGCTGCCAGGATCTTCTTCAGCTTGTAGCTGAGCGAGAAGCGTGGATCGTCACTTTCGGCCTTAAAGGCCATGCCGAGCAATCCGACGGTCATTTGTTCGAGAGGATAGGTCGCGTCCAACCTGTCGACGATGAATTGAGGCAGGCCTTCATTGACCAGCATGGCCTGAAAACCCAGACCAAACTGGTTACGATAGAAGCTGGCCAACTGCATGGTGTCTTTGAACAGACAGGGGCCCGCCGTCAGGCCGGCCTGGGGGAAATCCTTGGAACGTGGATAATTGCGTTTCATGCCATCCAAAATCCGGTAGTAATCCACGTTGGCCGCGCTGGCGATCATGAAAAACTGGTTGGTCACGGCAAACTGGATGTAGCGATAGGCGTTACTGAACACCTTGACCAGCTCAGCTTCAATTGGGGACAAGCGTACAACCTCAGGCGCGATGAGGGAGAACAGTTTTGCCGCATCGTTTTCAGCATCCGGCGTGGTGCCGCTGACAATCTGGGGGAGGGTTTGCAACTCCTCTACGGCGCGACCCTCAACGATGCGCTCCGGACAAAACGCGAGCTTAAGGCGCTTGCCCTTCGAGTGCACATATTTCGCCATTGAATCGGTGACGCCCGGATAGACCGTCGAGCGAATCACGATGAGTTGTTCTTCGGAGAGAAAGGGCAGGAGATCGTCAAAACAACGCGTGATTACGCGCAAGGAAGGGGTCAGGAACTCGTCCACCGGGGTTCCAATGGTGATCACTACGGTCGCGGCAGGCGCGACGTCCTCCGGCCGGCTCGTAAAGGTCAGTAGGCCCTTCGACAGGGCGTCCTGCAGCAGCGGCTCGGCCCCATGTTCCATGAAGGGCATGCGGCCGGTTCGGATGACGTCCATGGCCTTTTGGTCGAGATCGTAAATCAGGACTTTTTGGTTGTTCGCCGCAAAAACGATCGATAACGGCAAACCTACATGGCCCGCTCCGCCAACAACGCAGATATCCGGTGAGAATTTAACTGCGGTTGCGTTCATCTCTTTTTTCTCGGAAGGTCACATTGTCGTCGGCAGGGTCGTCATTTATTGCGCGGGCCTCAAGTAGAGCCCTCACCCGTATTGCGCGGGCTCCCAGTAGAGCTCGCACCCGACGGCTGTAGGCTGCCAATGGGAAGCCGTCCCCTAAGCGCGGCGAGTAGCAGCACTGCCAGATGTAGCCCATGATTGAACTCCCCATCTCTTACCAGCCGGATAAGATCGGCCGGCTCGCACTCGACCACTCGGATACCTTGCTCCTGGTTGACGGGCGATGGTGATGGCACGGCACGGCCCGCGTAATAACACCACAGCTTGTTTCCAAGGCGCCCCGTATCTGGAGCCAGCGTGCCGAGAAGCTCGAAACTGTGGGCCTCGTAGCTGGTCTCCTCCAGCAACTCTCCCCTGGCAGCGGCCTCGGGTGATTCTCCATTCTCTACGTGACCACTCGGCAGCTCGAGCGTTTCCGCCCCTACGGCTGGCCGGTATTGCCGGACAAGAAGAAGAGAACCCCGAGTGGTAGCGGCCAGAACAGTCACATAATCGCTGGTTCGAAGTAGGTAGTAGGGCGCAGCAGAGCCCTCCACGGGGCGTGCCAAAATATCGAACCAGGGAACGGAAAAAACAACTTTGTCATCCATCAATTAGAGTCCAACCGTATGATATATGAAATTGGGGTCAGGTTCCGTTGTGCCCTTATCAGTAAATGGCGCTTCCGGCACTCTGCCAGATGACCGGGGCATCACGGAGACGCGACTACAGGACGCGCGGGCCGGGTCATACCGGGATCAGTCAGGCATGGCATACGAAGTTGACTAAGAGCGAAGCCTCAATTCGGATCGCCGAGGTGTGTGGGGTATGGTGACAACTCGGCTGGTTTTCCATCGTCAGGCTCGAGCAGCCAGACATGGCGATCCGGGTAATAATTCAGCAACTCCTGATTTGCAGGTATGCCCATATCCCATGCCCAGATGATGTCGGCAGCATCGATATTCGCCGCATTATAGACCCACGGGATCTGCGAATTCGAGGCCGGTTGGTAATGCACGATCACGAGATGCCGGCCCGGATAGCGTTCGAGCTGCTGCTCGATGCGGGCGCGGTCGGTGGCGATAGGGCCGGCATTGTACGCGGTCCACAATTCCCCTGGCCTGGCGAATGCCGCCATTCCGGTGGCGCGCAGCAGCAACATCAGCACACATATAGCGGGGACAGCTCGAATCAGAAATAATCCTGTGCTTCTTCCGTGCCACTGCCATTCGCGGACACGGCGCATGGACATCAGCACGATGACGTAGATCAAACCGGTGGCCGGAGAAACGTAATCGGAGCGGAAAAATACTTCGGCGGCGATTCCGGCGATGAAAAGAGCGCTGGCCAGAAATAAGAATCGAGCCTGCGAATCGATACGCGACCATCCGAGCCCGTACGGCGTGGTGGCGATGGCCATAACCAGCGGAAGAGTCAGGGCCGGCCCCAAATAAAAACACCATACGCTGAGGGACCTCACGAACCAGATGCCTAGCAAGCTGGGAACCGAACGGGTCTGATGATACATGCCGAGGTCATCGCGAGCGTATAGGTCCCGAAGTGCTTCATGGTGATACACGGGCTCAGGTTTGGGAGACTGCCACAAGAAGTACGGCGCGACGTGATATGTATCGCGATCGACTTGATACGGCATGCGCAAAGGACTGCCGGTCACGCGCCAGGAGTAATAGCCCATGGCCAGAGCCGTGGCGATCAGTCCCAGGCTTAGGGGGAAGAGCACAGCCCGCACGCTCTTCCCAATTGCCGGCCCCCTTTTTTGTGAGAACCAAATCAAGAGCGCGACTGCGCACGGAACCGCGAAAACGAAGCCTTCATAGGGGCGGCTGTTCGCCAGGATCGCTAATCCCAGAGCCATCAAGAGCGCATCGCCCGCCCGTGCAAACCGCATGATGCGCGGCAGGGCGCCCAATACCAGTGCCCCGCCTGTAGCGGCCACCACCGCGCCACCTAAGTAGCTATCAGCCCAATAGCTGAAGACAGCCAAACGCATTACCGCGAGCAGTCCACCCAGTAAAGCCCATTCCGCAGGCATCCATCCTTGCAGCATCCAGCAAATCGCGGCACACATCACGCCGAGGCTCAACCAGACTCCTACGAAAGGCTGATGAGCAACGATCTGACCAAGCGCGAGTACCAGGCCTTGCGCCGGCGGATACATCGAGGCATACGTGGGGTGCATGAGGACGTAAGGGGTCTCAAAGTGAATCCACATGGACGGAGTTGAATTTGCGAGCCGTCCATGTAGCATCGTGTCTGCCAGAAGGAGATGGCTGAATTCGTCGAGAATGTGAGGTGCAGGCGCCGGTAGTATGGGCAAGACAGCTGCGCGCGCGGCCAACGCCGCCAGTCCAACCACGACGACTGCGAGTCTCGGCGTGCGAGCGACTTGGGAGAAATTTCGCTCCAGAAAAAGAAACCAACTTGACCCCATGCCAGGAAAGAAAAAGGCGATGAAAAGGGCGATGAAAACCAGACCGCATTCAATCCAGATCAGCATTCAGGAGATCATTCTCCAGTTTTGCCGGGAATTACCGGGTACGGTATCAGTTTCGGCTTATCGAGGGCGGGCTCAATCAACCAAATATGTCGATCCTTGAAATAATTGATAAGTTCCTGGTTTTGAGCTGCGCCCATATCCCAGGCCCACACGATCTTTGCTCGATCGATTTCAGCTTCGTTGAATAGCCGTTCGTAGTGCACTGGCGAATTGCGGTCGTAACGCGCCATGACGAGATGTTTGCCGGAATAGCCGTTCAACAAGGCCTGGACGTACGCACGGTCGGTGCTGATCGGCTCAAGGTTGTACCAGGTTGGCGGCCACGCTGGCGACAGAGGTAGATGCAGGGGAGCGGCACCGGCGCGCAGCAAGACCATCAGCAGGCAAATAATCGGGACCGCCGTCATGAGGCGGCGTCCTACAGGCTCGCTGTGCCATTTCCACGCCCAAGCGCTGCGCATTGCTGACAACATTACAAGATAGATCAGGCCGGTCATCGGGGCGGCGTAGTGCGGAAAGAAAAATACCTCTACCCCGATTCCCGCGACCGAAACAGCGCATGTCAGGAAGAGGAAGCGCGTTTGCCAGTTCGTACGAACCCAGGAAAAGCCGTAGGGCAGCGCCGCTACGGCTATGGCTAACGGAAGCGTCAGCACCGGCCCCAGGAAGAAAACCCAAACGTAGACGAGTCTGATGACCGAAGCGACAAACAATCCTCCTACAGTGTGGGTTCGCTGCCGGTAAGCATCGTAGGAAACCATTTCGTCATGAAGATAAAATTCGCGCAACGCTTCGTGGCGGTAGACGGGCTCAGGTTTGGGGGATTGCCACACGAAATACGGCGCAACCGCATATGTATCGCGCTCCACCTGTTGCGGCATGCGAAAAGGATTGCCGGTGACTCTCCAGTTGTAATATCCCGTGGCAGCGACCGCGAAGATGAGGACCAGGGTCAGCGGCGCCACCACACTCCGCACGGCGGTCCAAAACAGCGCGCCCCTCGTTTTTGACAGCCAAATTAACAGCGCTGCCGCCACGGGCAAGCTGAGAATGAATCCCTCGTAGGGCCGACTGTTGGCCAGAATCGCGAGCCCGAGCCCCATAAGCAATGCATCGCCGGGACGCTGGGAACGCAGAATACGCGGAAGCGCACCTAGCACCAATGCTCCGCCGGTCGCGGCTACAGCCCCGCCCCAATAACTATCCGCCCAGTAGCTGAACACGCCGAAACGCATGATCGCAATGGCTCCGCCCAGCAGAGCCCACTCCGCAGGCATCCATCCTTGCAGCATCCAGCAAATCGCCGCACACATTGCACCGGCACTCAGCCAGACGCCCACAAAGGGCTGGCGTGCGAAAACTTGTCCCACCGCCAGCGCGATGCCCTGCCCCGGCGGATACATCGATGCGTAGGTTGGCCGCATCAGGACGTGAAACATTTCGAAATGAATCCACATCGGGTGCGTTGGATTCGCCAGTCGTCCGTGCGCCAGCGTGTCGGCGAGCAGCAGATGGCTGAACTCGTCGTCGGTGCGCGGCTCAGGAACGGGCAGAAGCGGTAACACCGCAGCTCGCGCACCCAGCGCGGCAATGCCGACTAGAAGACAAGAAAGTCTGCGACGGCGGGCCAACCGAGCAAAATGCTGTTCGGCGGTATGAAACCAGTTCGATCGAACATGCGTGAAACAAAATGCCATGACGATCGAGATCAGTACCAATCCGAACTCAATCCACAGCAACATTCCAGGCACTATTCTCCAGCAGCCGCCGACGCCGCGGAATAAGGCATCAATTGGGGCGGATTCTCATCGGGCTCGATGAGCCAGGCGCGGCGTTCCTTGAAGTAGAGCAGCAATTCCTGATTTCCGGCGGCGCCAAAATCACGGGCCCAGACAGTTTTGGCGCTTTCGATATCAGCCTCGTTATATACCCAATCGTATTGCAACCGAGAGCTTGGTCTGTACCGCACAATGACTAACTGCTTGCCCGGGTAGGCGCCCAGTTGCCGCTGAACTCGCGCGCGATCGGTTTTTACGGACACGCCGTTATACCAGGTCGGCGGCCAGTCTGGCGCAAGCGACAAGTGCAACGGGCCGGCGCCGGCGCGCAGAGCAAGCAACAGAAGATAGATCGCGGGGACCGCCCGCGTCAGGAACGTTCCGGCCGGTTTGTTGTTCCACTGCCAAGCACGGAGACGGCGAAGCGCCGCCAAGATTACGATGTAAAGAAGACCGGTCATCGGCGCCGCGTAATGCGGAAAGAAAAACACCTCGATCCCCAAACCGATAATCGAAACAAGACCGGCAACGAAAATAAACCGCGTCTGCCGATCGAGCGTCCCCCATCTGGCGCCATAGGGCGCCATTGCTATGGCAATTAGCAGAGGAAGCGTGAGCGCGGGTCCGAGATAGAACAGCCACGTGTGGAGAATTCTGACGATCCACACGCCGGCCAAACCCGCAGCGGTTTGCGTCTCTCGATAGAAATTCAACTCGTTGCCACCGTAGAAGGTGCGCAACTCTTGGTAATGATATGTGGGTGCAGGTTTCGGCGACTGCCAGAGGAAATATGGAGCTATGCCATACGTATCGCGATCCACCTGCTGCGGCATTCGAAAAGGATTGCCGGTCACCCGCCAGAAGTAATATCCCGAACCTGAGGCGGCGACTAGCACCGTCAGGGCCAGCGGCGCAATGACGCGGCGGACTGCCAATCGCAACTCCGGTCCCTTTTTTTTGAACAGCCAAATGCACAGCGCGGCCGCCACTGGGAGACAGACTACTAATCCTTCGTAGGGGCGGCTATTGGCCAGAATCGCCAGCCCCAGCCCCATCAACAAGACGTCCCGGGTGCGGGCATATCTAAAAATCCTCGGCAACGCACCAAGCACGAGCGCGCCACCCGTCGCGGATACCGCTCCACCCCAATAACTATTCGCCCAGTAACTGAACACCCCCAACCGCATAACCGCAATTAGCCCCCCAAGCAGAGCCCACTCCGGCGGCAGCCAGGCTTGCAGCATCCAGCAAAGCGCCGCACACATTACACCAATGCTGATCCAGACTCCTACGAAGGGCTGGTGCGTCATCAGTTGTCCCGTAGCCAGAACAGCGCCCTGGGCGGGGGGATACATCGAGGAGTAGGTTGGGCGCATGATGACGTGAAAGGTTTCCAAATGGATCCACATTGCCGGTGTGGGATTCGCGAGTCGACCATGTGCGAGCGTGTCCGCAAGCAAAAGATGGCTGAACTCATCGTTAATGTGCGCCTGGGGTATTGGCAAGATCGGCAGAACCGCACCCCGCGCAGCTAGAGCCCCGAGCCCTACGAGTAAAATCGAAAGGCCCCGATGGCGAGCGACCGCGGCAAAATTCCGTTCCGCCTTGCAGAACCAGCCCGAGCCAAACCCGGGCAACCAAAAGGCAAGGATGATTGACAAGACGACAAACCCTAGTTCTATCCATATCAACATCCCTGAACCTATTTTCCGGCCCCCGCTATCGACGCGTAATAAGGGGACAATTGTGGTGGATTTTGGTCCGGCTCGACCAGCCATACCTGCCGGTCCTTGAAATACTCGAGCAGCTCCTGGTTCTGCTGGTTGCCCATGTCCCGGGCCCAGACTACTGCCGAACCGTCGATATTCGCTTGGTTGTAAACCCACTCGTTAACTACATTGTGATTGTGGCCATATCTGACTAATACAAGTTGCGGTCTCCCGAGTGTTGATAGTTGATTTTGAATCTCAGAACGATACCAGTTCCCGCGTCCCGTGGAACAGCATGTCTGGGGGGAATCCGCAGGAGAGGGCAAGTGCAACATTTCAATCGCGATTCGCGAGAACACCACGAGAAAGCAAACCAGGACGATCGCACGCGTCATGAATGATCCCACAGGCTGGCCCTTCCAGGCCCAGGCGCGTAAATAGCGCATCGCTTGCAACACGAGGGCCAGCACCAGTGCCGTCATCGGTGCAGCGTAATGAGGCGAGAAAAATGTCTCCGCTGCCAGAGATATTGCCGCAAACCCGAAGATGATCATCAAATAGCGTGTTTCGCGACTGAGCGAATTCCATGTCAGGCCGTACGGCGCAATCGCCAACGCCATGAGAACAGGAAGCATCAAAGCAGGGCCGAGAAAGAAGAACCAAAAGGCTTTCAACTTGGCTAGTGCATTTGTGAATAGGCCCACTATCGAGCGAGTGTCCTGGTAATAGGGCAGCTCCCAATCGATATAAAAAGAACGCATCACTTCATGGTGGTAGGTTGGCTGAGGTCTCGGAGATTGCCAGAGGAAGTATGGAGCGGAAGCGTAGGTTTGGCGGTTCACTTGATAGGGAAAGTGAAATGGGCTCCCCGTAACACGCCAGAAGTAATAGCCCATGGCCAAGCCGGTGACGGCGAGTACCAAACCGAGCGGTATAACCGTGTTGAGGATCGCATCCTGAAGAGGCGGTCTATTTTTCCCCAGCATCCACGTCAGGAGCAAAGCGCCAGCCGCCAAACTCAGCATCATTCCCTCGTAAGGGCGACTATTTGCGAGTATCGCGATCCCCAGCCCCATCAGCAGAGCGTCACGAATATGCGGCTGCAGTCTTAGCCTCGGCAGTGCCCCTAAAGCTAGAGCTCCTCCGGTTGCGGCTACGGCCCCACCGCTATACGAATTAGCCCAGTAGCTGAAAATACCGAATCGCGCCACAGCCAGAAGACCGCCGAGGAGAGCCCATTCCGGAGGCATCCATCCCTGAAGCATCCAACAGATGGCCGCGCACATTAAGGCGACGCTCGCCCACATTCCCCAGAATGGATGCCCGGCGATCACCTGCCCTGCAGCCAACACCAATCCCTGGGCCGGCTGGTACATCGAGGCGTAGGTGGGGTGCCATATGACGTGGAACGTTTCGAAATGGATCCACATGGGGTGCGTCGGATTCGCCAGCCGGCCGTGAGCAAACGTGTCCGCTGCAAGAAGAAAGCTGAAGTCATCGTGCACAGAGGGGTCGGTGATCGGGAGAATTGGCAATATGGCCGCCCGCGAAAGGAGCGCCACGGCTGCCACGATGAGTATCGAAAGCGTTCGGTTTTGAGCGATTCTCTTGAATCGGCGTTCAACTCGATCAAACCAACGTGCTCCAGCTCGCGGGAAGCTAAATGCTAGCGGCACCACGATCAATACTGCCGCGAATTCAATCCAGGTCAACATTCGGGACTTGTTCTCCGACGGCAACTGCGTGGACTTAATCCGTGCTGTCGCGCAGCAAAAGTCCTTCCGCGACTTCGGACCCCGCCTCTATTCTTCACAAGTAAATCGTCAAAGCGCGGTCAAACCCACTATCCGACGCCTTTTAGGCAACACTGAACAGATCGTCGTTGTTGCCCGAGTCGGGGCCGTGCTATTTTTCATCCGCGTCTATCCATATGATTTTTCGTGGCCGAGCGTTCCCCTGGATTGGTCTCGCCGTTATCTTAATCTGCTTCGTAATCTCCATCATACGAGAGCATCCGACCAATTATTTTGGGCTCACTGGAGACGACGCGGTTTACTTGAGCTCCGCCAAAGCACTGGCAGAAGGAAAGGGCTACGTCCTGCCCAACCTGCCGGGAGCCCCGCCCGCCACAAAATATCCCATACTATATTCCTGGCTGCTTTCCTGGGTGTGGCGCGTGAATGGCTCGTTCCCGGCTAACTTAAGGGAGGCCACGGCGATTACCGTGGTGTTCGGCCTGGCGTTTATTACCCTGGCCCTTGTTTCTTTGCGCCGGCTTGCGGGCATTGGCAACGCAGAATCATTATTCATAACGGCGTTCTGCGCGCTCCATCCCCGGGTTATTTTCTTCAGTGGCGTTGTTATGTCCGACATTCCCTTCGCCGCTCTGGCGCTTGCTGCAATGCTGGCCGCCGATCGAGCGATGCAACCCAAGACGAAAGATACTATCGCTTTCTCCTCCGGGATTTTGGCTGGGCTCTCAATGCTGATGCGCTTATCTGGTATTGCCGTCGTGGCCGGAATTCTCGTTACGGCAATTGCTCGGCGCGCCTGGCGGCAGCTATGGGTCTTCTGTGGATGTATGGTCCCTTTCTGCGCGTTGATAATGTGGCAGCAGATTGCGCTATCGAGGCCTCGAATGGCTGCTTTTAACGGATCGAGCTTAGGCTGGACGCGGATGTGGGCGTATTACACGAGCTATGTGGAATTCTGGCGAATCAGTGTGCCCGAAAAATCAGTCTTCTGGGCGATGTTGACAAACAACATAACGCAAATCATTTTTGGCGCATCGGATTATTTCCTCAGTCCATTGATCGTGGGAAATACGCTGGCCAGCCGCGCTCTATCCGCTATCGTCACCGCGGCGATCGTAGCAGGCATTGTGCGTCACGCCCACCGCGAGGGCTGGAAATGCATGCACTATGTGCTGCCGTTCTATGTAGCCGTTATAGTTCTTTGGAACTACCCCATCACGGAACGCAATTTTATTTTATTCTTGCCGCTGTTTAGCGCCGGACTCTGGATCGAGGGAAGGCACCTCCTGGGGATGTTGCGGGCCGCCTTCGTTGGCGCTGTTTCTCCCTCCCAAAGAGCGCTCGCTGCATCCATCGGGGTGTGCGTGCTGGCCTTGAGTGGCGGCATGGCCTGGAATTATTTGACGGGTACCCGAACCGTGATCGCCAGGACTGGCGCATACCGCGCCGCGCTGCTCGATGAGAAACGCGAAGTCTATGACTGGATATCGCATTTCACCTCTTCGAGCGCCCGAATCATCGCTTATGAGGACGCCAGCGCTTATTTGTATACCGGCCGGCTAGCCATGCCGCCCGTGGTATTCACAACGGCGGAACTCTACGAGCCCGCTCGCCTCGAACAAACGATGGATCATCTTACAGACGTCGCGCGCGCGATCCGAGCTGACTATTGGCTTGTCAGTGCTGACGATTTTGATCTCGAGTCGTCCACTGCGCGCCAGAAGGCGCGTGATCGGATAGCCGAATTGGGACGCACCTGGCCCCTAGCTTTTCGCAGTCGTGGCGGCCACGTTAGCATTTACTCCCTCCAATGCATGAACGACCCGAATGTCCCGGCCTGCCAATCCGCAGATCGAATCGTCTTCCCTGCCAGCCCATAGGCTAGGCCACAATCACCTGGGGACGGACAGTTCCCTCGAGGGTGCTATGGTTCCGAAGGATGACGATAAACGAAAAGCGCGAAAATCGAGCCCATGGCCGCGGACAGTAAGACAAAGAAGGCCACCGAGAGGAAGATCGCTATACCGCGTCCCGCAATGCTCCGCACTCCAGCAAGGCGCCCGGACAAAAGAGCGCTCGCAAACGCAAGTATCGCAATTCCAACGTAACCGGGGATGTGCAGCTTCCCCCGCGAGGCCGCCACCGGGATCATTATTACCACCGCCAGGCAGAGCAAAACCATGGGGACGACAATCGCAAGCCTGATCGCATACGCCGCGAAATTAACCGACGCGAGCCCTGCAGGATTCATGCGGAGAGCATAGCAAAAATCGGATCAATCGGCGGAACTCGGTACCGAATGCATAACCAGGCGGCAGTGATTTGTGCACCTGTAAACCGGCCATGCACCGTTAAACCAACGCGGCTGCGGGCGTCCAACGCCATGTCGGTCGAGTTCGCATAGAATCTATGCGCGCACGCTAGTCGCGAACGCCAAGGCCGCCAGGCTGCCTGAATATTCTCGGTACCTACGCTGCAAGCCGCCTGTAGGCGTTGCCGTCTGACCCGCAACTGTGTACAGTCCCGCGTTGTCCTCGCTATCGCTGCGCGGTTTGGAGACTTAAGCGATGCTTAAGACGATCTATCCGTTCGTGGCGGCATCGGCGGCGCTTTGTCTCCTGATTGTCCTGACGTCGCTATACATCGGGATTCGAATTGGCATCTCTGGTCGCGCGGACTTCCGCTGCCTATATGCGGCCGGCTATCTGGTTCGCACCGGTGACGCTACCCATTTGTTCGATTACGATACGCAGCGATCCGTTGAGAATGCCCGCGTAAGCGTCGAGGACGTCGCGCTGCCCTTCAATCACGCGCCATACGAGGCGCTCTTGTTCGCTCCATTGTCGTTGCTGTCGTACCGATCCGCGTATGTAACTGTATTGATCGGGAATCTCTGCCTCCTGGGGCTGTCGTTCTACCTGCTTCGAGGGTATCTCCAGCCTCTGCGCCAAGTGTGGTCTTGGCTGCCGGAGGCGATATTTGCCTGTTCGATTCCGGTGACCATCGCGCTGTTTCAGTCCCAGGATTCAATCCTGCTTTTCACCCTCATTTCGGCGGCGTTCGTTTTGTTGGACCGCGGCCAGGAGGCGAGCGCTGGCGCGCTGGTTTCGCTGTCCCTGTTCAAATTCCAATATGCAATCCCGATCCTTTTGCTATTTGTGATCTGGCGCCGCTGGAAATTCGTTGCGGGCTTTACCGTCACCGGCGCGGCGCTCGCCATTCTGTCATTCTGGCTTGTGGGGACCGCCGGGCTTTCTGGCTTTATACATCTACTATCGACCACGGCCCGTCTCCCTGAGGCGCAACAGTACCGCCTCGGCGAGTACCCTGGCTCGATGCCGAATCTCCGCGGCCTCTTCTACATGCTATTTCACTCCCGACCACTGGTGGCCACAACTATCACTGCGCTTGCATCGGCCCTGTTGATTTTCTACACGGGATTCACCAAGCGCGTATCGCTCCCGTTGGCGGTGTTGGTGGCGGTCCTGGTGAGCTATCATGCCACCATGCATGACCTGACTTTGACGATTCTGCCCGCGGGAATTCTCTTGGGTGAGGGGCTGACATGGAACGAGAAATGGAAGATGGCTGCAGCGACAGCCCTGCTCGTTCTACCGGTTTTGGTGTTCCTCGCTGGCCCGCGCTACTTCTATTTGCTCGCAGTGGCCATTCTCGCGATGATAATTGTGGAGGGCAGGGATTCTGATTGGACCGCGTCCAGGAGTGCCGCAGGCGAAAGGTGGGTTGGGCAAGCTCTTTAAGCCACCCCGCCCTGGCAGTGCCATTGTTACGTCCGCAAGTGAAAAGAAATGCCGTAAAACTCGCAAGCATTACCTTCCAGCACCTTCGTTTAGCCGCATTTGAGGGGGCCCAGACGCATCCCTATGCATCCGATTTAGGCACTGTAGGTACAAGTCCTTTATTACGTGAAATTTTGCTACAATGCGAGGCATGGCCGGGTACAAAATCTCTCTTTGGAATTGTGCAAGGTTTGGCGTCTTGGGTGCACCGGCACGGGTGGCTAACACTGTAGCAACTTAGGCGTCACCGGATGATCGTCCCCCACCGGAAATTGATAGCACGTTGCTTCCCAGTTTGTGCTCGTTCGAGACCCAAGCTGCAAAACGAACGGCTACGTACCTCGAGACTCTCAATGAGTGGATTATCTGGGAGTGGATTATCTGGTTTCTTCCGCCGCCGGATATGGCGGGATACACGGGGCGCCGAGCTCCTCGAAATGGCATTTATGCTGCCGTTCCTATGTGTTGTCTTAATTGGAACGATTTGGATGGGCCGCGCCTTCAACATCTGGGAAACCCTGAACCGCGCCGCGCGCGAGGGCGCCCGGGTTGCCACGGCCAGGAACTGCACCTCATGCGGCAACGCCGTGCCGACTGTTGCGGCCGTGGAGAATGCCGTGCTGGATTCCCTGACCGCGTCGTCGATCAACAAGAACAGCGTACTAATACCATCGGGTTGCGCCGGGAATCTGAGCAGTAAAATCTGCTATCAACGTGATGTGGTCCTCAACAGCGGATCCGGAACAAATGTCCAAGAGTCCGGGTCCATTGTGAGCCTCAGCTACGCAGTCTCTTTCCCGGTGCCCTTAACGGCCGGTGGCTGGATCCGATGGCGGCTCGGAACGATCACTTTAAAGGCCCAGGCCCAAATGCGGGAGGAAAACTAATGGTGCACCCGATCTCACGCCTGCCGAAACGACGCGGCTTTCTGGGACTGCTGTCTGACACGAGAGGTTCGGAGCTATTGGAAATGGCATTCGGGCTACCTCTCCTAATTGTTTTTATGGTGGGCATAGCCGATTTCGGGGGCGCTTACAATTTGAAACATCGGCTCAGCAACGCCGTTCGGGAGGGGGCGCGTTTCGCAGCTTCCCAGAGCCCTCTCGATGAGTTTTCCAACGGTAGCGTCTGCTCTTGCACTCCAGCTTCGGTATCGGCGGTACGGGACGTGGTGGCGAATTACTTGACCAACGCGGGCGTCACTCAATGTGCGGTGAGCACTACGGCGACTCAGTCCGGTCTTCAGTGGACCTTCGATTCCTCCACTTCGGGGAGTGGGTGTGGCAATTTTTCCCTGGTCATCGACCGAAACAACACCGCAACGACAAATGGCACGATTACTATTCCTGTTACACATGTAAGCCTAACCTATCCATATACGTGGCAATTCAATAAAGTTATGGGCCTGCTCGTGAACGGAGCTAATCCGACACTTCCCGCTACAATCTCATCTGATGCGATGATGGAGAACCTGGCCTGAGGAAGAGGAGAGCAACAATGCGCGCCGGAAAAACGCCAATGCGGAGAAGTAAAGAAGCGGGCATAGTTCTTTACCTGGTGGCTGCGAGTATGGTGCTCTTGATCGGCGTCCTTGGATTAGCGGTGGACCTGGTTTCCTATTATACCGTCCGCAGCGAAGCGCAGCGTGCTGCCGATGCTGCGGCCCTGGCAGGCGCGAGCGTCTTCGCGGCCTCGGGCTGCACTGGCGGAGTTTCCGGCACAGCGTGTACCAGCGGCGCAGTGCAGACGGCCGTCGCCAGCCAGGCGGCCGCAGTGGGGAACGCGAATAAAGTTGGTGGCCAGAGTCCTGGAATCGTTGCCGCCACAGACGTGACGTTTAGTAGTGATGCGGCTTCTTCCTACAACCCGAGAGTCACTGTGCTGGTGCAGCGGACCACTGCCAACAGCAATCCAATGCCGACGTTTTTTCTCAAAATATTTGGCCTTCAGACGGTGGACGTTTCCGCAAAAGCGACCGCGGAAGTCTATAATCCGACAGGGGGAACATCCACTTCTCCAAATATCTGCCTAAGCTGCGTCAAACCTTTCATTGCAGACGATTGCGACACAAACCATATCGTCCCCGGTTCAGAGCCCGAATGCGAATCACAACTGCCCCGATACCGGCGGGTTCGATTCCTACATCTTTAACCCCGCCACAAAGGCGATTGTGCATCCCGGCGTAGCGCCCGCTGGCATTATCGGTTCGAGCATCATACTGCACGGCGAAGCTGACCGGCTCGGCTGACTATCAAACGGTTGACCTTGGGCAGGGAAATGGTGCCAGCGCCACCGCAGACGCGGTTACGAGCTGTTATCCAGGCAATTGGGGCTGTGGTGACCAATTAAATCTCGTGCCCGGGAAAAAGGTAGGGCAGATCACCTCAGGTACCCTGACGTTGATTCATGAAGCCACCCAGTGCACGCCTAGTGGCCAGGACACAATTACTTTTAACGGTGCGAGCACCCCTCCGTATACAATTACCGGTGGTTCAGGCAATCCCTACGGCCTCTCGGGTAAGACGATCACGACCAGTGACTCAATCGTAACCGTTCCGGTATACGACGGCCTTAGCACCGGCAGTGGTAGCAAGACGACCTTCACGATCATTGGGTTTATGCAGATTTTTATTACAGATGCATGCCACGTGGGGATCCAGTGACACTATCACTGCTTACGTCATGAACGTCCTCACTTGCCAGTCCACTTCCGGCGGTTGCAACGGTCAGGGTACCCCCGGCAATCCAGGCGGCGGATTTGTATCCGGCGGTGGCGCCACAGCCATTCCGGTGCGACTCGTGCAGCCCCAATAAGCAAATGCAAACCAGCCATTGCACGGAGTTTCATTGAGCGGGCATGATACTGTCATCCCCGTTGAGACCCCCGCGAGCACTCTGAGCACGACTACCGTTCGTGACGTTGTGGCGGAGAAGCCCGTCCTGGCGCGTCCCGGAGCTGCGACTGGCGCGTGGTTCACCATTCGCAAGGCGATTTCTTTTCCCGTGATGATGGGCGCTTTGCTGATCGGCGCGGGCCTCGTAGGAACGCAGGGCCACCTGCCCGATCCGGACACCTGGTGGCATGTCAGCGTTGGCCAGCAGGTGCTGCAGACGCACACATGGCCCACCTCCGATCCGTACTCGTTTACAGCGCACGGCACTGAATGGATCGCCTATGAATGGCTGGGCGAAGTCGCTATGGCGATGGCCGCGCGCGCCGGCGGATTGCTCGGTTTGGCGCTGCTCCTGAAGGGCCTCATTACGGTGATCACGGCGCTGCTTTATTACTACGCCTTCATTGCCTCCGGAAATTCCAAGGCGGCTTGTATTGCCACCGCTTTCGTTTTACCTATTGCGGCCGTCGCTTTTAGTTTACGCCCACAACTGTTTGGCTATGTTTTCCTGCTGCTCACCCTGATCTGTCTCGAGCATTTCCGCAGAGGGAATCGCCAGGCGTTGTGGTTCCTGCCGCCACTATTCATGGTCTGGGTGAATACCCACGGGACTTTTGTTTTTGGATTTCTGGCCATTGGAATTTACTGGGCGAGCGGTCTGGTAAGTTTCCAAATGGGAGGGCTTACGGCCGAGCGCTGGATGCCGCGGCAGCGTTCACAATTGTTGCTAACTACGCTGTTGTGCTTGCTGGCGCTGCTGGTAACGCCGTACGGTTCGCGTCTCGCCGCTTATCCGCTGGAGATGGCTACCTCGCAGCCTGTGAACATCTCCCATATCCAGGAATGGCAGCCCCTTTCCTTTGACCTGGGCATAGGCAAGTATTTGCTAGGATTCGTACTGGTGATTTTCCTGGCCCAGGTCATCTTCCGGTTGAGTTTTAAGCTCCACGAGCTCGCCATGCTGTTCTTTGCGGCCTATGCCGCTTGCGTTCACATTCGCTTTGTCCTGATCTTTGCGATATTTCTGGCTCCCATCGTAGCCACCATCCTCTCCCGGTGGGTTCCTCCGTACGAGGCTGCCATAGATCGCCACGTTCTAAACGCTATTATTATTGCGCTGGTCGTGATTGGCCTGGTTAAGCTCCTGCCCTCCAAACGAGATCTGGACAAAATGGTCGCGAAAGACTATCCGGTACGCGCCATTGAGTACCTCCGGCAAAATCCCCAGCCAAATGAAATGTTCAACGAATACGGGTGGGGTGGCTACCTGATCTGGCAACTGCCAGAGCACAAAGTGTTCATCGATGGCCGAGGGGACCTTTACGAGTATAGCGGTGTTTTTAAGGATTATATTGATATCGCCTCATTGAACCGGAACACGTTTCAGCTGTTGCGGAAATATGACGTCCACTCGTGTCTGGTTCAATCGAGCGGTCCATTGGCAACACTCTTAAGCGCGTCGCCGGAGTGGATACGAGTTTACAACGATGAATTGAGCGCGATCTTCGTGGAAACGCACAGTTCCCACGCTGTTTCCGGCGCTGCTGCGTTGCAAAACGTGGCCCACGTTACACAGCCGACTGTCACCAAACTCGATGATCACACAGTAGGGAAACGTTCACGAAATGAGACGTGGACTGCCGACCGCCGTACGTTTTTGCCGCCCGCGAGAGCCATGTCACAAATAAAGGCTCTGATTTATAAGGGGTTAGCGCAAAATGCATTTGGTACGAAAGTGGTCCCCGGAATGCACCTATCTGGCGGAGCGGTCGTCCCCCGCAAAAATACTTTACCCATCCTATAAGGAGAACAAGCATATGACGACTCTACTGAAACAGCTTTGGCGCGACGAGGAAGGTCAAGATCTTACCGAATACGCCCTGCTTTTGGTCTTGATCTCTCTCATCGCGGTTGCCTCCCTCCGCGTGGCTGGACAGGCGGTAAGTGACGCCTTTTCGAACGCCGCTGCAAACCTGACCACCAATACTTAATTGCGAAGCTTGACAGCGGGCCGCTGAGCCTCGAGGATTACTGCTCAGCGGTCGCGGCCTGGCTTCCTAAGTATTCTCGAATACGGAGTGGGCCGCATGCTGACGGCGTGGTGTGCGCTATCGGCCAAGCGGGTCGGAAATAATCGAAACGTGCCTTTTACGCACGGTTAGATTGTTTTTTGCCTCATTTCCTCGCAGTGTTCGATATTATACAGTGTTTACCCGGGGAGTGCGCCGCGCTCCTGGAGGGCCGAGATGCGAACGCTCAAGACGTTATGGAAGGGTGAGGAAGGCCAGGACCTGAGCGAGTATGCCTTGCTTCTGGTCTTGATTGCCCTTGTGGGCGTGGCTTCGATAAGAACGGCCGGGCGAGCAGTAAGTGATGCCTTTTCTAACGCGGCGGCCAATTTGACGACGAACACGTGAACTGGTAAACACACAGTGCGGGCACTAAGCCCGCCAGCATGAGCAAGGCCTGACAGTTTCACAATCGCTGATCTGGATAAACCGGTGGGGTCTCAATATCTCGAAATCTTGTTGGAAGTGCGTGCAGCTGTATGGGTATGCGCACTCGCAGTCACCGGCCTGGCCGGCTGCCTTGACTGGCGCTCACGCCGGATTCCCAATTGGCTCACCGTTCCAGCTGTTTTTGCGGGCATCGTAGTGAATTTCGCTACCGCTGGGTGGCACGGCGTCGCCCTGGCCTTCGAGGGAGCGGGTTTAGGCCTCGCACTTTTGCTCCCATTCGTTCTGATGCGTGCGTTGGGGGCCGGCGACTGGAAGCTAATGGGCGCCCTCGGCGCTTTCTTGGGTCCTTGGCCATTTTTGATCGTACTGTTCGCTAGCACTGGCATTTCCGCCCTCATGGCCGTAGTGAAGATGATCGAGGGTAAACGGGTGAAAACTACCTTTATGAACATGATGGAGCTCGTTCGCGGCTTCTTCGCTTTTGGATTCCGTCCTCATCCGGATATTTCACTCGACAGCCCAGGGCTAACAAAACTACCCTTCGGCGTGGCCGTGGCGGCCGCTACGATACTCTGTTTTGTGCTGACGCGATTAAGCGTCTGAAATTGCCGCGAGGGAGATCGGATTCATGAATCGAAATCGACTGATTGCGGGACTGGCCTTCGCCGTTGTGATTGGATTCCTTTTGAGCACGTTCGTCTATCGCACATTCAAGCAACTGTCGGCGGTGAAGCCAGCCCCCGTACAGGGACATATCGTGGTCGCGTCCCGTCCAATGCAGCTCGGGGCGCGCATCGATGCTAATAGCGTCCAGCTGATCCCGTGGCCGACGGGTGAACCCGTTCCCGGCATGTTCACCCGGATCGAGGATTGCGTGGGCCGTGCATTGATTACGCCAGTAGCGGAGAATGAGCCCATTCTGGAAGGAAAACTCGCATCTCTGCAGGCAGGCGGCGGGCTGCCCGCGACCATTCCAGAAGGGATGCGCGCGCTTTCGGTCGCGGTCAACGAGGTTGTTGGAGTGGCAGGATTTGTTATTCCCGGAACGATGGTGGATGTTCTGGTGACCGCCAGCTCTCAAGGGAGTGGCGGAGGGGGCGACAGTATCACCCAAACAATTCTGGAGAATGTTCGGGTCCTCGCTGCCGGCCAGCAGATTCAGCAGGACCGCGACGGTAAACCGGTAGTAGTTCCCGTGATCACTTTGCTGGTCACGCCTGACGACGCCGCGAAACTGACTATGGCCAGCACCGGTGGGAAAATTCAACTCGCGTTGCGGAATACGATCGACTCAAAATTGGCTACCCCTGCCCCCGTCATGTCACGAGTACTCTTTGCCGGGCGCGCTGCTCCTGCCCCTCCGAGGCAGCCAGGCGCTAAGCCAGCTCCGGTTTCCACACCGCCCCCGTTCGTCATTGAGATTATTACGGGAAGCAAGCGGGAGACCAAGAGCTTCCCGAATCCATCAGTGGAGCCCTAGGAAATACGAATGCTTAAAAACTGCGTAAAGCAACGGCTCATTGTCCTGGGACTCTCGATCGCCAGTGGATTAGTGCTGGGCCAGATCATCGCAGCAGCTCAGCAAGGAGCGCCAGCGGCGCCGGCTCCTACGCCAGTTGCCGCAAACCAGGCGCCGGAAGCCGAGGCGCCGCAAAGCCTGCATTTGCTGGTAGGACGCTCGCTCGTGATTACATCGCCTGCCCGAATTAAACGAATCTCGCTTGCGGACCCCAATATTGCCGATGCTTTGGCCGTGACCCCTAACGAGATTTTGTTAACGGGCAAAGCTCCGGGCGGAGTTTCTCTGATCATCTGGGATGAGGCTGAACAAAGCCAGTCGTTTGAGGTTTCTGTGGACATCGATATCCTGGGACTTAGCCAGAAAATTCACGAGGTGTTCCCGTCCGAGCCCGTCCAGATTGAAACGTCGCGGGATTTGGTCATGTTGTCCGGGAAGATATCTTCTGCTGCCGTGGCTGACAAAATTTTGGAAGTGGCCAAGAACAGTTCGCCCAAGGTCACCAATTTCATGGAGGTGCCGGCAGCGCCTGTCGCACCCGCCGGAGAAGTCTTGCTGCAGGTGAAATTCGCCGAGGTGGATCGTACGGCGGTGAGCCAACTTGGCGTGAATTTATTGTATCCTGGTTCAAAAAACGTGGCTTCCATCACTACCGGCGAATTCTCTCCTCCAAGCTTCTCGGGCTCAGTTGGAAATGGGAACGGAACAGCCACCAACACGTTTTCCTTAACTGACGTGCTTAATATTTTTCTTTACCGGCCGGATATCAACCTAGCGGCGATAATCCAGGCCTTGCAACAAAATAGTCTTCTGCAAATCTTGGCGGAGCCGAACCTTTTAACCGCGTCGGGCAAAGAAGCCAGTTTTCTGGCCGGCGGCGAATTCCCGTTTCCCGTCGGTGCAGGCGGGGGCCGGCACCGCTCCAGTAGTCTCGATTCAATTCAGGGAGTTTGGCGTCCGTCTGGACTTCACTCCTACCATTACGCCGGAGGGACTGATTCACTTGAAAGTGAAACCCGAAGTCAGCTCGCTTGATTTTTCGAACGCTCTTACACTATCGGGCTTTGTCGTTCCGGCGCTCTCCACGCGCCGCGTTGAATCGGAGATGGACCTGATCGATGGACAAAGCTTTGCAATCGCCGGTCTAATGGATAATCGCGTGCAGGAACAATTCCAGAAAATTCCCGGGATCGGCAATATTCCGAGTATTGGGCAAACTGTTTCAAAGCAGATCGCTGACCAAGAGCAAGGACGAACTCCTCATCGTTGTAACCCCGACGATTGTCAGGCCATCGCCGAATTATCAATTGCCCCTGGGGCCGGTTTTTCCGCGGCCATTCCTGCAGCCGATGCTCCCCGGAATGGGGAAAGCGCCTGTGCAGTGAGGATTGGTAGGATGCGAAAGATGACGAACACTTATAATACGGGACTTATAGGCTTTTAATGATAACTGCAGCGATCGCTAGCGGAGACAAGACCAGTGCGGCGCAATTGTTGGCAGCATTGGAACAAACCGGTATGGTGGCTTCGATCAAGCAATGGTCGATTCCCGCGGAAAAGCTGCCGGATTCGGCTGAGAATCTGCCTGACATTATATTTCTGGACTTGGCTCGAGACCCGGAGCTTTACTTTGCATTTGGTGCGCAACTAAGGCGAATACGCCCAGCTATAAAGCTCGTGGCCTGCTCGGCTGTTGTACCGCCTACCGCTCATCTTTTGCTGGAAGCCATGCGTAGTGGGGTGCAGGAGGTCCTGCCGAAGCCGGTCAATGCCACCGCACTGAAGGAAATCCTGTCGGCTTATCTTCGAGATCATGTCACCAAGGACCGGCAGTCGCTCGAGAAATTGATTGTGGTGATGGGCTCCAAGGGCGGCGTTGGAACTACCTCCGTGGCCGTGAATCTGGGCGTGCAACTTTCGACGTTCGCACGGAAGCGTACTGCCCTGCTCGACTTCGCGTGTCCCTTGGGGAACGTTCACCTTTTGCTTAACGTCCAACCACGTTTTAGCATCCGTGACGCAGTCGATAGCATGGATCGGCTGGACAGCCATTTTTTTGCCGGCCTCCTGACCCACCATAAGTCGGGCATGGACATCCTGTGCGGAACTTCCCATCCAGAAGAATGGCAAACCATTCCAATACCGCCACTCGAACGCATCGTAAACGTCGCGCAGAACGCCTTTGACGTGGTGTTGATGGATATGGGCTCGCAATTTTCATCTGAATGGGCGTCAGTGCTGCAGACGTCCCGGATGATCTTGATCGTAGCCGAGGCCAACGTGCCATCCTTATGGTCGCTGGAGCGCCGGTTATTGGCTTTGTCAGGCTTAGGAATTGCCCCGGATCGAACGCGCATTATCATTAACCGGTGGCACAAGAGTGATGATGAAACCTTGGACAGCATTCAGAAAGAGATACACCGGCCCATCTTCGGGTGCCTTCCCAACGACTTTAGAAAGGCGAACCAGGCCATGAATTTAGGGGTTCCCCTGATTGATAATCACAATAACTTGCTCAACGATCGGTATCGCGCCCTGGCGAGTCAGATCGCCGGAATCAGCTCGGAGCCTGGTTCGACCAAGAGGGGCAGCTTTTTTACATTCGGTAGAAAGGTAACCTAAAGAATGGCACTCAGCACTAACCCTGTTACGCGAACAGATTTTGCCGCCGTGAAGACGGCGATTCACCGTAGGCTCATTCAGAAGCTGAACCTCGAGCGCTTGACTGAGGCGAACCGCGAGGTTGTCCGGCGCGAGGTCAGTCAGATCCTGGAGACGCTTGTCGTCGGGGAGTCCACCCCGATGAATCTGCAGGAACGAGAACGCCTGTCACAAGAAGTGTTGGATGAAGTCTTTGGACTCGGGCCGCTTGAGCCCCTTCTTGCCGACCCAGCGATTTCAGACATTCTCGTAAACACCTATAAGCGGGTCTACATTGAGCGCCGGGGGATATTGGAATTAACCGACGATCCAGTTCCGCGACGATGCCCATTTGATGGGCATCATCGACAGAATTGTTTCAGCAATCGGGCGCCGCGTGGATGAGTCCTCACCCATGGTTGATGCACGCCTGGCCGACGGCTCCCGAGTAAATGTTATTGTTCCGCCGTTGTCGGTGGACGGGCCGTGCCTTTCGATTCGTCGCTTTGGACGCGACCGGCTGACCTCCGAGGACATGATTACCAAGAATACTCTAACGGCGCCTATGCTGGAGCTGTTGCAAGGGTGCGTTAAAGCGCGACTTAATATGCTGATTTCCGGAGGCACCGGAGCGGGGAAAACCACTCTTCTGAATGTTTTATCGTCATTTATTTCAGGGCGTGAGCGGATTGTAACTGTCGAGGACGCCGCCGAATTGCAGCTGCATCAAGATCACGTGGTGCGCTTGGAAACGCGGCCTCCCAATATCGAAGGGAAAGGCGCGGTCCAGCAGCGGCAGTTGGTCATCAACTGCCTGCGAATGCGGCCGGACCGCATTATCGTTGGTGAGGTTCGAGGCGAGGAAGCGCTCGATATGTTGCAGGCGATGAACACGGGTCATGATGGCTCGCTGACCACAATTCACGCCAACACTCCGCGCGATGCTCTGGGCCGGCTGGAAACGATGGTAGCCATGTCCAATCTGAATATTCCTCAGGACGCCATGCGCAGACAGATTTCGTCGGCCCTTGACTTGGTGATCCAGGTAAGTCGTCTCAGCGACGGAACACGCAAGGTGATTAGCGTCGCCGAGGTTACCGGCATGGAGGGAGACGTGGTTACGATGCAGGATCTCTTTGTCTTCCGGAAAAAAGGTATTCGCGAGAGCGGCGAGGTATTGGGCGAATTTATTGCGACCGGGATTCGTCCAAGATTCTCCGAGCGCTTGGCGGTTGCGGGAATTCATCTTCCTGTGGCAATGTTTGACGTGCCCGCGTCTTAGCTAGGAGCTTCTGTGTCAGCATCGTCCAATACGCGCCTGAACAATCGGGACTGCTTCTCCCCCTGCGATCAGGGAGTTTAAGATGGCATTACTCGTTGGCATCATTACTTTCATTATCGTTACTGCGATCCTCGCTCTGGTATGGATGTTTAGCGCTGTCGACAAAGATCAGGAGGTCATCCGCAGGCGAATTGAATCCGTACGCAAGGCCGAGAAGCGTGGCAACCACGCGATAGACCTCAAACTGGTGCGCGACGAACTCCTCAGCAGTGTCCCCGTGCTTAACCGCTTTCTGCTGCGCTGGTCGTGGTCTACCCGTTTTCACACCTATCTTATTCAGGCCGGCCTCAAAATCAAACCCGCTAAGATTCTTTTAATCAGCGGTATCGTGGCCGTGCTGTCTTATTTGCTGGCCACCTCCTATAACCTTCGTTTTCCGATCCCCGCGGTCGCCGGACTGGCTTTCGGCACTATTCCATTTGGTATCGTAGCCTGGAAACGAAACCGCCGATTGCGGCAATTTGAGGAACACTTTCCAGAGGCTCTCGACCTGCTCGGGCGTGCGGTTCGTGCTGGCCATGCCTTCACGACTGGCCTTGAAATGATTGCAAAGGAATCTCCCGAACCCATTGCCAGCGAATTCCGCACCGCCTTTGAAGAGCAAAATTTTGGTCTGCCGCTGCGGGACGCTATGTTGAACCTTGCCGATCGTGTCCCTTTGGTTGACGTTCGTTTCTTCATTACCGCCCTATTGATACAGAAAGAAACGGGCGGGAATTTGGCTGAAATTTTGGACGGCCTCGCACGAGTGATTCGGGACCGTTTCCGCATTTATCGCGATGTAAAGACGCGGACTGCGCAGGGGAGATTGACCGCGCTGATTCTCATCTCGCTGCCTCCGATCATGTTCCTCATATTAAGAGTAGTGAATTACGATTACGTGCAAGTGCTGTTTGACGATCCACTGGGACCAACGATTTTGGCTATTACCCTCGGAATGCAAATCGTCGGCTCTGTTCTTCTTTGGAAAATAATTCACATTAAGGTTTAGTGTTAAGGGGTTAATATGCTTTTGACGCTTACTTTGATGACTTTCGTCGCCACCGTTGCCATCGTTGGCGCATTGGTTTACGCCTTTTCGCCCGGCGGAGCGGGAGTCGCCAACCGCATCTCGCAATTAATCCAAGCTTCTGCACCGAAAAAGAAACCGATGGGTTTCGCGGAAAAGCAGAAAGAAATGGCTCAAAATACTCTCTCGTCGGTGGGGAAACTCCTGGGGCCGCCCCAGGCGCAGGGCGCGCCGGTGCCGATTCTCATGCTCCGCGCCGGCTTTCGAACCAACAATGCCGTTCTGGTCATGCGGGGCGTGAAGGTATTGTTGCCGATCGCCCTGGTCACCTTAGTTTTCCTTACCGGGCTGTACCGGGAGACCATTTTTCTAGTCTTGGTTGCGGCGCTCGCGGGATTTCTATTGCCCGAAGCGTGGCTTGTCTGGCGGGTGCATGCGCGGCAACGTCGCTTGCAGTTGTCTCTTCCCGATGGTTTGGATCTCCTGGTGATTTGCGTGGAAGCAGGACTCGGACTTGACCAGGCGCTCCTGCGAGTTTCACAAGAATTGCGCAACACCCACAACGAACTGTGCGATGAATTGCAGTTGGTCAACACCGAAATGCGCGTTGGCAAGACGCGAATTGAAGCACTCAGAGAACTGGCCCGTAGGACCGGCTTGGATGACCTGAAATCGCTTGCGGCCATGTTGATACAGACGGAACGCTTTGGCACCAGTATTGCTCAATCACTTCGGGTGCATTCGGATGATCTTCGCACGAAGCGGCGCCAGCGGGCGGAGGAAATGAGCGCTAAGACCACCGTCAAAATGGTGCCGCCGCTGGTGTTTTTCATCTTTCCGGCTTTAATGGTGGTGATTCTGGGCCCGGCAGGACTTACTTTGATGCGTACGTTGATGCCTGCGCTGAAGTAGAAAAGAGGCGCACAAAACATGAACTCACGGACACACTATATCGTCGGAGGAGTACACAAATGGATACTGCAATGTTGGTGCGCGTCGCAGCGGGCGTATTAGCTGTAGTGGTAGGGTTTATTATTATCTGGCGTCGGCGGAGGAAGGTAAGCCAGTAAGTCTTTTTGAGGCACGTCCAGGCTTCTACCTGCGGAGGGGCGGGTACGTCTAATATGGCTGGCACGAATGGAAATACTTATATTTACGTCTATAACAGAACGCGCGAGGCTTTTATAGCTACCGAAGCGACTCTGGCCGACAGCTACATCCGTAGACTTGTCGGGCTTCTGGGGAAAACAAAACGCTGGGCGCAACAAGGTCGGGGACTTTGGATCATTCCCTCTCATGGCGTGCACACGATTGGCATGTTATTCCCCATTGATCTCGTCTTCCTCAGCAAGGAGAATCAGGTCGTACACGTCGAGGAACATCTTCGGCCTTTCCGCATCTCCACTGTGTCCCTGAAGGCTACGAGTGTATTGGAGCTTCCGCCCCACACGATTTATCGGACTGGAACTCAAATAGGAGATCAGCTCGAGATCAAGCGGTTGGACCAGTAGCCAGCCGGCGTGCTCGACCGCACGGTGTCTAGCCGCCTCGTGACGCGTGCCGTCCCATAGCCGTGCCTTCCGACCATCCGCCGTCCCGGATTCCTGATAATTTGCCTATTTGAGGAAGTGGAGGCGCCTTAGTTTCTGCTTTTGCGAACTGTCTATTCTTATGTTCCATCTCTTCATATACTTAAGGGCATATCGTTTGGCACCATAATTGCCCTACTTTAGCGGTGTATCGCGCAATTCACCAAGAAATCATGTGGCAGAACGGGTGAGGCTTATTTTTGAAGGAAAAAGGGCGAGGGTGAGGCCTTAGCCCAATACGCTTTTGCTCTTGATTCTGCTATCGTTCAGCTGCGCGGGTCGTTGCAAAGTGCCGGAGCGGCCGGCAATGCCTTCGAAATGCGGCGGCCAATCTCACTTGTACCCGCCAGGAATGAAATCGCAAGTATCAGGGACACGCGAGCCATCAGGGCACAGAATTGGCCTTGTTGAAACTACTTCAGCCAACCGAAACATTTGTAACGAGCGGCCGCAGCAGTGATCTCATTGGTACATAGGCAATTGAATTTTTCTAAACTGGAGGATTATCGAAAATGCGCACGCTAGAAATGTTGTGGAGGGATGAGGAAGGCCAGGACCTAACTGAGTATGCCTTGCTCTTGGTCCTGATTGCCCTTATCGCGGTCGCGTCACTAAGAGTCGCCGGTCAAGCGGTCAGTGACGCCTTCTCAAACGCCGCCGCCAATCTAACTACCAACACCTAGTCGGCCCGAGTTGGGCACGGTGGATCGCTAAACCGCGGGTCGGCCATCCTGTTTAGCACACAATTCCCTTCGATTTGCAGGCCTTTCGCGGTTCGTAAAAACATTTGAAAGGAGTGGGAGTTCCCTCTAACTTCGAACTATGGGATTGACTGTATCGCTCAACCGCCTCTCAATTCTAAGTGAGCGCAGCGAGAAATCTCTCGCTTGCCGTGCGCTAAATCTTGGGTCGCCGATATCGGAATTGCGCGGAGGACGGTGAACATGGAACTCGGTCTCGCGATGCCCCAAGCGGCCCCAGAAACCGGTATCCGAAAAGGATTTCTGGAAGATTTGGCATTGAAGGTTTTGTACCTGAATGGCGAAATGTCGCTTGTTGAACTGAGTGACCATCTCTGTCTCGGCCCCGCAATCATAGAGGGAATCTTTCAGTTCCTCCGGAAAGAGCAGCTCTGCGAGGTGAAAGGTATGGTGGGAAACATCCACCGTATCGCCGCGAGCGCTCAGGGAAAAATGCGCGCGGCAGAACTCCTCTCATTAAGCCAGTACGCTGGCCAGGCTCCTGTCTCTATGGCCGATTACAAACTAAGAGTCCGAGCACAAAGCGTGCAGCAATCTGTTATTCGGCCCGAGGATCTTGCGCGGGCGTTTCACCATCTGGTTCTCGTTGAGGATGTTGTGTCGCAATTGGGAGCGGCTCTAGTCTCCGGAAGATCGGTGTTCTTACATGGTCCTTCGGGTACTGGAAAGACCAGCATCGCCGACAGTATTGCGGCCGTCTATACCGACAGTGTCTGGATTCCGTATGCGGTAGAGGTGGATAACCAGACCATTAGCGTCTACGACCCGGGAGTGCACCATCGCGTCAAAAACATCGCCATGGAACAATCCGACAAACGTTGGGTTTTGTGCCAGCGGCCCAGCGTTTTTGTCGGTGGCGAATTGTCCGCGACCATGCTGGACCTGCAATACAGCCAAGCGAGTCGCTTCTATACCGCTCCCCTCCAGATGAAAGCCAACAACGGTGTCTTGATCGTTGATGATTTCGGCCGGCAGCTGATGCGGCCCGAGGAATTGCTGAATCGCTGGATGACTCCTCTGGACAAACGCATTGATTTCCTCTCCCTCCCGGGAGGCAGGAAGTTCGAGATACCTTTCGACTTGTTTGCAGTGTTCTCGACAAATATCGATCCGCGCCAACTGGCCGACGATGCGTTTTTACGAAGAATTCCAAATAAGATCAACATGGACTACGCCACCCCGGCACAGTTTCTCGAAATCCTTCGCAGAGAATGCGACAGACGGTTGCTCTCCTGCGAGGACGGCGTTGGTGAGCAACTCATCCGATTTATAACCGACGATATGAAACAGCCGCTTTGCCCCTGTCATCCGGTTGACCTCCTAAATCAGATTTCGTGGGCCGCTACATTTCGCGCGGAGCTGACCCAGGTAAACAGCAGCACGCTAGAACAGGCCTGCCGCACATATTTTTTGACCTCCGAGAAAGAGTAAGCGTTGTTATTGTTTTGCGCGCAGCTTGTTGATTGAAGCTCGGAGCCGGGAGATTCTATCAATCGTGACAAGTCAGCAACACTTCCGCCGCAAGGACTGTCATGGGTAAATTAGCGCGAAGCTGGGATCTACTGCAGCAGAGCTTCTCAATCTTGATATCGGATACGGGATTAATGTTCTTTCCTGTCGTTTCCGCAATTTCCTGTATTTCCATCTCGGCCATAATGCTCAGCGGGGGCGTTCTGGTTTTCCGGCGGCAGCTGGAAACGTGGTTGGCGGCGAGCTCGGGACGCCCCTCGATTACCCAAACAGCGTGGATCTGTTTTTTTTTCTTTTACCTGGTGAACTACTTTATTATCGTATTTTTCAACGTCGCTCTGGTCAGCGCGGCCTCCGATCGCCTCGCCGGCGGACGCGGCACCGTCAGCGACGCTCTTCTGGTAGCATGGAAACGAAAGGGCAAAATCTTACAATGGGCAGTAGTTGCCGCAACCGTGGGTATGGTTCTAAGTATGCTTGAAAGCCGTATGGGCTGGCTCGGACGTTTGACGACGAGATTGATTGGCGCGGCTTGGACGCTCGCGACCTATTTCGTTGCGCCCGTATTGGCTGCGGCGGACGTGAGCCCCGTTGAGGCTCTGTATCGCTCGGCATCAGCTTTTCGCGAGACGTGGGGTGAAGAACTGGTGGGCGGTTTCAGCTTTGGATTGATATTCACTCTGCTGAGCCTGCCGGGTTTTGCGCTGCTATTCCTGGTTAGAAACCGGGGACGGGCAGGGTTGGTCGCTGTCACCGCATTGACAGTCGCCTACTTGATTCTGCTGTCCATCATTAGTTCCGCAGTACGGGGTATTTTTATGGCTGCTCTTTATCGTTTTGCTACCACCAAACAGGTATCTGCGGGGTTTAGCCACGACGATTTATCCAACGCCTGGCAGCCCCGGGAATAAATGCTCAGCCCGTTCCTCAGCCGTGAAATCCTACGTTCACTTTTTTCTCTTCCGCGATTTGTCTGACCTGTAGGAGTGTATTTCCTCCGGCTGGGATCGCCTCATAGACCGAGTCTGTACACGATATCGTCAGAAGATCTCGTTATCGGGGCATCGTAGCTTATTGGTTGAAAGCAGGGCATTCCTCGTGCAAGATTGCGGATAACGGCGGCAATATTTCTATTGTGTATGGGACCACGATCGAAATGAAATTGAATCCGCGGCGTTACCCGCGCCTGGCTGTTTGGGCGTACAATTCACCCTGAAATGATGATCATTGAACGTGCGATGTCGAACGCGGCTTTGCTAGCCGGGAGCGGATGTTCACACTTCAAATGCGCTTTTTGTTCGGGAAAAGCTAAGTTACTCCAGGCTCGCCGGTCTAAGCGCGTTCTCTCCGGTCGGGTTTCGTCCATATTGCGCGCGTGAGTCCCGTGAATCTAAGAAAAACGTTTCACCTAAACGATCGATTGTTGTTGCCCGTTATTGTGGGCCTGACCACCGGCCTCTGTGCGCTGATCCTTTGGCAACGTCTCATCATTCAGCAGGGCGTAAATATTCAAACCGTTACCAGGACGCAGGCCTCCCTGGTCAAAAGCAAAATGGAGTCGGAATTGAAAGCTCGCATTCTGCCGCTGCAGCTTTTGGGCGAACGATGGCAGGTTCACCGGGATGGTGCGGATTTGGAATCCGACGCCGCTTTAGTCGAAAACCTTGACCCCGTTTATCACGCTATTGAATGGGTAGATCCAGTCTTCCAGGTGCGCTGGATGATACCCCAGAGAACAGATGGGTCCGACAAGAACGCGAAATTGTCGGTCGATGCGCGTCGCACCGCTCTAAAGGCCGCAGTCGACAGTGGACGCATGACGGTTACCCGTGCGACCGGCCCGCTGCCTGGCCAGGGAGATCTGGAAGTTTGCGTTCCCGTGTACGGTGCGAAAGAAGTTGACGGCTTCATCGTGGGAATATTCCTTTATCAGGATCTGCTTCAGTCCATTCTCCAGGACGTAGCCAGCGACTATTGGGTGTCCGTGTATGACGGGGGCGAGAAGATCTACGAACGCGCAGGGCCGAAACCGCCGCCGGCGGTAGATGACTCGGCGAAGGCCACCGAAAATGTGAATTTTTTGCAACTGGCCTGGCGGGTGAAGGTTTGGCCTAAGTCGGAAGTAGTTGCAGCGGCAAGTTCCGCTCTCCCACAGGTGGCGCTGGCAGGGGGTTTACTCTTGGCTGTTTTGCTGGGCTTCGTCGTCTATATGGCCGAAACATCGGAGTTCCGCGCCCGGCAAGTCACCAGCATCAATGACAGATTGCAAATCGAGATTATTGGGCGAGAGCGAACGGAGGAAGCCCTGCGTCATGCACAAAAGATGGAAGCTGTCGGACGGTTAGCGGGTGGCGTCGCCCACGATTTTAACAACCTCCTTATGGTAATTCGCGGCAATGCCTTACTTTTGCTGGACAGATGGTATACCGATCCCGATAATCCGCGGCGTGAGCGGCTGAGCGAAATCGTAAAGACGGCCGACCGCGCTTCTGTTGTGACTCGCCAGCTGTTAGCCTTTAGCCGTAAGCAGGTTCTGCAACCCAAAGTTCTCGATCTGAATGCTCTGATCGCTCAGGTCGCAGAACTCTTGCCACCGGTGCTGGGCGAAGACATCCGGCTAGCGGTGGACCTCGATCCTGAGTTGGGACGCATTAAGGCTGACGCCTCTCAACTCGAGCAAATAATCATGAATCTGGTGTTCAATGCTCGGGACGCCATGCCCACTGGGGGAGAGCTAACGATTCGCACTACAAATGCCGATATAGACGATACTTGGGAGACGGTTTACCCCGGCGCCAAGATTGGGCCGTACGTTGTCGTGGAGGTGCGTGATACCGGCCACGGAATGGACAGCGAAACCCGGTCGCGTATTTTCGAACCCTTCTTTACCACCAAAGAAAGGGATAAGGGCACCGGCCTGGGTCTGGCAAGTGTCTATGGGACGGTCGACCAGAGCGGTGGACGCATCAGCGTGACAAGCGAGGTTGGCCAAGGAACAACAGTTCAAATTTATCTTCCGCGAGTCGAGGAATCCATTGAAAGCGCCCCATCTGCTCCGGCGGTTCATAAATCGGCGACAGGCAATGAGACAATTCTGGTTGTCGAAGATGATGATGCAGTTCGGCGCATGACATTCGAGTTCTTGAAAATTAGCGGCTATGCCGTTACGCAGGCGACTAACGCCACAGATGCAATTCAATTCATCGAGCGCCACAGTGGGGCCATCGACTTGGTTATCACGGATGTGGTGATGCCCGGGATGAAGGGGCGCGAATTAGGCGAAGTTTTGTTGAAACTGCGTCCTAATCTGCGAATGCTGTACATGTCGGCTCACGCAGAAGACATCATAATAGACCATGGTATGCTCGATGCCGGAATGGCTTTCATCGAGAAGCCGTTCAGCCCTGACGAATTGGCGCGTAAAGTTCGCGAAGTCTTAGCAAACAATGGGTAAAAGAGGGATTAGTCATCGAATCGTTGAATCCGGCTGGACGGCTTTCGC
>CAWKHR010000017.1:0-532270 GCA_963849395.1 Candidatus Acidiferrales bacterium | reverse complement strand
TCAACTCCCCCCGCCTCCACCATTTATGTTACTGATCTAAAAAAAGTTAATAGAGAAAAAGAGACCGCGTTCCAAGCAGTCCACCACAAACTGGAACGTGAATGGGTGTTAAACCTATACCGAAGGCACCAAGCCGCCGATGTCACGCGGGGCGTACTGCTTTAGCCACGATCGGAATTCCCAGTTCTCATCGTCGTGCTGTTCTGAAAGCTGCTGGATTCTTAACAGGTCGATCTCCATTTTCGGAGCCGTGAGTTGCTTCCGCGGTTTCATTTCGGCCTTATATTGTGAGCCTGGCCCACGCTGATATCCGGATTGCTTGACGACGAGGAAATTATCGTCCACTAAGCGCTCGGTGAGAATCACAAAATCGAATATCCGACGCGATAGCCGTATAATTCCGGGGCAATCCTGTGGGGTAGTCGCGTCGCGAACGATTTCTTTAATGCCGCTTTTCTACGACGCGAGTGGGAAGCTCATTGGGAAAAACATCGTCTTCTCCCCGAAAAGTTTGCAGCTGAGAGGAACATGAAATGAAATTACAGAAATCCCTGCTCGTTTTTGGGTTGATCGGTACGCTGCTTGGTTTCCTGACGGAAAGAGTGCGGGCACAGAACGGGGCGGTTAGTACTCAACCGGATGTGTCCAACAAACGAGATGGACAACACGATTTTGACTTCCTCGTTGGCACTTGGAAATTCCACCTGAAACGATTGAAACGGCGGTTAGTCGGCTCCACGGAATGGGTGGAATTCGACGGGACCACGGTCTGCCAGAAGGTCTTAGACGGTCGTGCGGAGGTGGAAGAAATGAATGTCAAAAGCGCGGACGAGCACACACACATCCAAGGATTGGCGCTGCGTCTTTACAACCCGGAGGCCCATCAGTGGAGTATTTACTGGGTTAACGGAGCCGATGGAATTCTAGAACCAAAATCCCATGGTCGGGGAGTTTAACAACGGACGAGGGGAATTCTACAACCAACAAGTCTATGAAGGTAGAGCGATCTATGCCCGATTCGTCTGGTCCGGCGTCAACACGAATTCGCCACACTTCGAGCAGTCGTTTTCTACAGACGGGGGAAAAACGTGGGAAACGAACTGGATAACCGACCAGACTAAAGAGAAGCCGTAGAGGCTTAACACCGATAACGCTCTGCCGGATTAGCCGCCTCAGACGCAGGTCCGAACTTTTCACGCAATCCAATAGGCAGCGGCCCGTACCGTTTTGTAAGCCAATCCCAAGACGATGCTGTGGTGATTGAGAGGAATGCGAATTATTTTCGCGCGAGCGTCGCTGCAGATTTGCCGGGAAACCCTAACGCAGAGATGCAGAGTCCGCAGAGCGCACAAGTTGGCAGCGTCGAAACCACATCCGCTCCGCCAACTACGTTCGCGGAGAATGTTCAACTAAACAAAATGCATATCGAGCGCGTGACGTTTCGGATTGTGCCGGACGCGATTGTCAGAGCGCTGGAGTTGCGTAAAGGATCGGCGGATATTGAAGTGAGTTCCCTTTCTCCCGACATGATTCCAGTTCTCGCCAAGCAAGCAGATTTGGCGGTGAGCGAAAGAATAGGACATTGAGGTACGCGTCCGATAACTAACGCGTTTACCAGGCATGTGGATGCCTAATTGAGGTGAAGTAATTTAGAAACTCAGTTTGGCGGTTTTGTCCGGCATCGAGAAATCCGTGGCATAGTCGAATTTCGGTGTGATTGCGACTTGCCCGTTTTTGCCAACGTAGCCCCACTTACCGTCCTGCATGAACTTGGCCAATCCCTCAGAGAAGCGCGTGAGGACGACCATAGGCTGCAATTCAGTGTGAGCGACTATCGTGCCAGTCGAACGCTGACACGCAGCAATTACTGTGGATTTGTTCCCACTCTATTATCAACCATCGAAAGTTGGGAAGGCTGCAAGCGATATCCGTTGCGCGTGCGTAGGTGACACTTTTTCAAACGCCCGGAAGTTAATTGTACCGTGATCCTGCGCCACCCCCGGTTGGGGTTCTGTTGGGGATAGTAGCTGAGCGAATAGAGATGCGCCAAATCGTCTTTGATCGACGCGAAGGCTTGTTGTTCGTCCTTCCAGTTCTTAGCAAAGTACGCTTTCCCTCCGGTGGCAGCCGTCATGCGTTCAAAAACCGCGGTCGAGATCGGCTCTAATTGGGCTTGTTGCGTACTTATCATGTAGATTGCTGCTCCCGTCGATTGAGCTAGCTCCGCCACATCCTCCGGGGGAATAAGGCTGGCATTATCTGGTCCATTCGAGAAAACAACGACGACTTTGCGTCCTGGAAATTGTGCTGCGTCCTTCACGGTCAGTAACAGACAGTTGTAAAGAGCTGCATCGTCCCCGGCCACTGTTGCACGCACGCCCCGCAGAACCAACGATCTATCCGAAGTGAGCCGGGCAGATCTCGATAAATCGCGGCTGTAGGAATAGAATGCGATTCGGTCGGCGCCGTCCATGGAGCGAATGAAATCGGATATGGCGTCCTGCGCAAAAACGAACCCACGGTACATATAGTTGCTGGTATCGAACAATACAAAAACGTTCGCTCCCGCAGAGACGGCACTTAGTTCTCGAGCGGTCACGTGTCCGTCGGCACCGCTGGACTCGTAGCCGGCTGGCTGTACTTCCTGAACATTCGTATTCGCAGCTTCTGTTTCTGCCGGGCGTTCATCCGTCAATCTGCGAGTGGGCTCATTCCCTTCCGCAAAAGTGGATATTTTCTGCGGGATTCCGTCCTCCAGTACTGTGAAGTCGCTCGGTTTGAGTCCAGTGACATAGTTCCCCCGGCTATCGGTTACGGCGACATTCAGTTGCACCAGGTCGACGACCACACGAATATGGGAATTCACCGGCTCTTGCGCGATGGCGCCGCAATGGACACACGCACAAAGAATAAGTAAGAGCCACAACGAACGAAGGATTTCTTTCTTGCTCATGGTGTATCCCCATTACTTGTTTCGGACGTAGGACCTATCGTACGTCCCAAGGAGAAGGCGATTTTTCCTTGGCGAAACTCCTCCCCGGTTTCTTGCAAAGCGGCAAGTATCGCCGGCCAGTCTTCCAATTCACTAGCGAAGAGCTTCTCTGCCATGCGACGAGTCAGGTCGGGAACCATACGGTTTAACAGCACCGGGGAATAACTCATCTCATCTGCCAGCCGAGCCCAATACAAATTGCTTGAATCCCAACACTCCGCCATCAAGCGGCTATAGTTTCCGCCCAAAGCTGGAAAGGGTTTGACATTGAGAAACTCGCGAGCATAGCTCTGGGCTAAGACCGGATGGACAATGCCGAAGTCTCGAGACAATCGTTCGGTACTTACATTGTCCGCATTTTCGCGCGATAGCGCCTCGAGTTCGCGCCCCGCAGCGCTTCTGGTCGTCAGTTCACTGGGAAACATTTGCCGAAACGTCGTGGCAAGATAGAAGGTCTCGGCTGGCATGATGCCGTTTAGCATTTCCTCCACTGCTCCCATGCGAATTGAACGCTCGAGCCAAACCCAACGTTGAGGAGACATTCGGTCAAGGAGAACCATCATGACGTTGCCGCGCAATTCTGCATCCTCAATCGAGGACTTCAGTAACTCCTCTCCGGCTAGTTGATATAGTGCAACTGCGTGCAGTTCCTTCTGGCTCACGTCCCACCATCGCGGCACAATGGCGCTACTCAAAAGTCCTGGAACAAACTGTTTCCAAATTAGGGCTTGGACATGCTCCGGAGCAATGAAATCCTCTTCCGCCTCAGCCAACACGTACGGCAAGTCCGCAAGCGAACCGATCAGATGCGCTCCTCCACCGGCAGGCGAACCCGCACCGAACAGCTCCGGGGCCTGCCATAGTTGTTCTACCCCTATGACTGTTTCTCCCGAAAAGTCATGCGAGCGAACAAAGAGCGGATTGTGGTGCAAAACTTGCGAACCAGGAGGTTCATAGTACGCGTAGTTCATTCCCACCAACGCGTCTCGCAAAAATGTCGCAAGTTGCCCTCGCGCCTCTTCTCGTTGCTTTTGAGTGGCCGTAGAAGTAAACGCTTTTGCGAGATCGGTCCGCATTTGTTGTTCCGTGTGCCGGTTGTTATAGGTTCCTGCGGCCCAACGGTCTCTTTCGCTATTCGTAAAGATCGGCCGAGGCATCTCAAACTCCCGAAGTTCTCCGGCGAGTGCGACCATTGCCACTCGCCGCGTTTCCCCTTGAACAGGATTTGCTAATCCATCATCTAGTGCAAACAACGCGTCCACAGAAACCAATCGCTGATCCTCAAGTACGGCGCGAAGCTTGTTCACCACATCGAGATGCATTTTCTGACCTTCGGCGGTCGTTTGCTGGGGACTAGCCAGAACACTAATCATTTGGCTCTGTGACAGGTTGGTCTTGATACCGGCCGCTCGAAAAACTTCTTCAACCGAGCGGCGGCCGGCGGTAAAAAGCTGGGCCGATGTAGAGAATCTGCCGAATGGCTTAATCATCTCTTGCCACGAGGAGTTCAGATGGCTCCGATCGATTTGCCCTTGCCTCGCCAGGATTTGCCACAGTCCTATTGTGGCTTCAAACGTTCCCATGGCGTTGCCGCGCAGCGATTTGTCGGAGATTTTGTCGAGCGCCTCGGCGGTCGTCAGAAAATGAGTGAGCGAAACATCGGTGAGCTCTGGGAATTCCGAGAAGATCAAATATTGATTGCTAAAGTCAGAAAACTTCTCTGCCATCAAGACCACCGTTTGATTGCTCAGCCGTCGTTCAGGTGGCCGGCGGTGATCCAATTCACTCAAACAAAGATACGCTTGTAGCGGTCCCGTATCCGTGTCTAACCGAGAGAACGCAAACATGGCTTCTAACAACTGATCTGGGTGGCGCCAGCGGCTGGACCGTTTACCCCATTCATTAACCGTTTTGAAATTCGACTTCTGGCGAACTACTTCGCTCCAGACTCCTAAGCTACCTGGCACGTAGGCATCGCCATTGGCTTCCCACTCCAAGCGTGTAACCAGCACCAGCAACGCCGGCGCCGGTCGAAACACAGAGGAAGAGGCGGCCGAGGAAGAGGTTCCCGCCGATCGGAATGCCTCGTAGAACTGTTTTAGTCGTTGGCCCGCAACCAGATGCTCTTGCTGTCTCTGGCTGACTCGGGCTATTGCGTCAAAATACTCCGCTAACCATCCTCGGTCTTTTTTGAATAGCCGCTGGATAAACACTGCAGGCATCCTGGGACTTGCTCCGACCAGGTCTTGCCATTGGTTCTCAGCGTTTTGCCCGCCCGGAACGACGACAGCGCCATCGCGAATATAAATTTGGCTTCCATAGAAATCCAAAACCGAGGCATACGGTAGCAATTTTGCCAGCCCAATATCCTTCTGGAGCATAGCTGTGGTTTCAGGATCAATTCGAGATAACGCCCAGTAGAGCCTTGCCACGTCCGCATCGTACAAAAGACATTCGAGTAGGTCCCTGCCGCCCGAGTCGGTGGCCTTTAGTGACGTCCAATCTGCAGGCGCGAGCAGTACCGGAACCGCAGGTCCGGCGTACTCAAACACGAATGGCGCGCCTCTTTGCATTGCTTCCTCGAGATCGCTTAGCGGAAAGCCCGAATCAATGGTGAGAAACGCTCGCTGTGCATCGGAGGCGACCAGGAACATTTCGCTGCGCCCGCACGCCCCTTGGGTTCTATATCCCAAGATTCGCAGCAAGGCTTCCGCTTCCTGGCAATTATTCACCCGGATGCTTTTTTGCAATCCTGCTAGAGAAGTAAGCTCTTGCGCCTGGCGAACATACCGGCGCAATAAAATCAGAAATTCCGTCGGTTTGCCGAGTTGGTAGCCCTCGAATACCACGTTGCGCGCCAGCATTGGCAGCACTTCGGATGGTGAAATCCTTTGACGCATACCAGCCATACGCAGGAAAGATCGCAACGGTCCTGGAATGGTCAGATTGCTTTCGATTTGAGAAGACCCGCTGTTTTGATTAGAGCTCTCGGCAAGAAAAGAAGAGTTTGCTGAGGGATTGGGTGTGGTCGCAGAACCCTGGAAAAGACTGACCGTTAAAAGAAACCAGCTACAAAGAAAATATCTCATAACTCACCCTTCGCCCTTCAAAGGGGTAACCCGCAGCGCTAACGGGCCCGGCCAAGGCGAACAGCGTACCCCTCTGGCCCTTACAAGCCAACCAGCTTTTTTAATATTTTTACTCTAGGGTCGCAGTAGCCCGAGTGTACCCGTCCAAGCGGTTCGCGAGGTTGGTTGCCGTTCAAAATCTGTTGGCGTCTCTACGCCTGGCCCGGACCGAGATGGACTCCGCTCCTCGGTTCTTCTTCTGCGTCTCTAAGCATCGATTCTGGGGGCGGGGAAGTCTTTGACGATTGTGCAGCGGTAACCAAAGCACTGCAGGCAAACAGAATAATAACGGCGAGGAATTTCTACGCGTGTATTCGAGCGATTCTAAATCACCTCACCGTCGCCCTGAATGGTAGTGCCTGGACCGAGTCGATGTTGGGTTGCTTGACGCAATAAGCCGGCATTGTTGTGCAATTAAGTGCGTACTAAGATCGACTCCGGGACAAACATGCTCAAGTTTTGGACCTTTGCTAGTGGGAGGGCTGCCGAGCGGTCTTATTGCTTTCTCCGCTGACCACCGCGCATCCCGAGGGAATGGCCGCAATGGAATAAAGTGCGGAGAAGCCGAGGCCTGCTATCCCGTTTTCTCCGCCGTGCAGTAGCGGATCTGATTTTCCGATAGCCCGATGAAGAAGGTGCTCAAGTCTTCTTCCGTGGCTACATAAAACTCATGCGCTTCATAGACCACGTACATGGTGCGCTTGGTGACCGGAGCGTACTTGTCGGCAATGGCTTGCGCTTGGTTGAACGAACTAAACGAGTTCATGCTCATCAAGTGCCCCTTTGCTTGACTGGCGCACGCACAAAAAGTGGAATTGATCACCAAGAGCAATCGAAAAGATGATCGGCACGATGGACGGCGTGGCATTTGTTTCGCTAATGGCGGCGGAAAGTGTTGCTCGCTCGGTTGTCGTAGTAATACCTCGAACCTGTTTAACGGCGACTTGTGTCGGCAAGATGCCGGCGCTGCCAAGCTGTTTTTTGCGCTTGGTCAATTTTCAGATGCGATCTTCGCTCGCGTTCTTTATCGGTTCGTTAAAGTTTGCGTTTTAGTTTGGCGATTTGGGCTTTGAGGTTGGCGATTTCCGCGGAGAGGAGTTTCTGAACTTCCTTGGAGGCGTTGTTTTGGTGGGAGAGGGAGAGGAGGTAGCCGGAGATGAAGACGATGGTCACGGCGAGAATGGCCAAGAAAATTCCTAGTGCCCTGTTTAGGGCAATGAAGCTGACGACGCTGAACACCTGCACCTACCTGTGAACCCTGGGCTGGGAGGGCAAATACGCTAGGAATGTGGAGCAGACAGATACAACTTGGGCGTGCTGACCTGATCTCCGTCACTCGAACGTTGGTGAGTCAGATGAGTGACGGACGCCCTGAGTTGTCCCGGAGAATACTATTTTGGGGAATACGCGCCAACGGATTTAACCTAAATATTTTTTTAGGTTCAGCGTGAGGAATCTCTTAAGTGCGGAAGTGCTTGGTACGACGGCGCACACCGGATTCGCGTGTGAGACAGCCACCGGGTTGAAGAAAATAGGCGTGATAGCAGGAAGGGAGCGCGAGGGAAATTTTATTGGTTAGCGGAGAGTGAATTTCTGCCAAGGAATGGAATGGGACGGAACGGAGGCGAGATGTTTGGCAATTTCTTTTCGGCCGTGGTAACTGGGGGCGCCGGTGGAGTTGTGTGCCATGAGGATTACGGGCAGGCCGGGAAAGTGTGGGGCGAAATGGTCGATGAATTCGCGGGTTCTGCCGGGAATCTGCAGAAGAGAGTGTTGGATGGCAACTACGGCAAACGTTACGCTTTGCCGGTTAATTACAGCGGCCTCGAAGGTCATGGGGGGCGGCACCTCGTGGGGGAGAAGGTATTGAGGCGCGAGTGTTCTGTCCATTGAGACCAGAGGACAGGTGAGGGACAGGTATAGAACCACGGACTGGCGAGAGCAGCGGCGACTTGCCGTGACTATTCGCTGCCGAGGAAGGCATAGCGGAGGAGAAAGAGTCCGCTGAGAATCCAGATGAGCGGGCTGATCTCGCGATATTTGCCGGTGCCGACTTTGATGAAGGTGAAAGAGAGAAGGCCGAGACTGAGTCCGGTGGCGATACTGAAGGTAAGCGGAGTGGCGACTAGTGTTAGGAATGCTGGGAAGGCTTCGCTGAAATCGTTCCATTGGATGCGGGCAATGGAGCCGCACATGAGAGCGCCGACGAGAATGAGAGCGGGAGCGGTGGCGTATACGGGAATAGCGGCGATGAGCGGAGCGCAAAACATAGCGAGAAGAAAAAGAGCGGCGATGATGAGGTTGCCGAGACCGGTGCGGGCGCCGGCAGCTACACCAGCGGCGCTTTCGATGTAACTGGTGACGGTGGAAGTGCCGGTGAGCGCGCCGAAGATGGTGCCAAAGGCATCGGCGAGGAGTGCGCGGCTGGCGCGGGGGAGTTTGCCATCGACGAGGAAGCCGCCTTCTTCGCAAACGCCGACGAGGGTACCCACGTTATCGAAGAGATCGACAAAGAAAAAAACGAAGACGAGTTCGCCGAGGCCGATTTTGGTGGCGGAGCGAAGATCGAGTTTGAGGAATGTGCCGGAGGGATGGGGCAGAGAGAAGAGATGGTCTGGCCAATGGGCGAGGCCAAGCGGGATTCCCACTAAGGTGATGGCCAGGATGCCGAGAAGAATAGCGCTGCCCACGCGGCGCGCCATGAGGATGGCGATGACAATCAGACCTGCGGCGGCGAGGAGGACTTGCGGATCGCTGAGTTTGCCGATGCCGACGAAAGTGGCGGGATTGGCGACGATAATTTTTGCGTTGCGCAGGCCGATGAAGGCGATGAAGAGTCCAATGCCGGCGGCGGTGCCATGTTTCAGACAATCGGGAATGCCGTTGACGATTTGCTCGCGAACTTTGGTGAGGGTAAGAAGAAGAAAAAGAACGCCGGAAAGGAAGACGACGCCGAGAGCGGTCTGCCAGGGAACGCCGCGGCCAATGACGATGGAGTAGGCGAAGTAGGCGTTGAGGGACATGCCTGGCGCGAGAGCGATGGGATAGTTGGCCCAGATACCCATGATGAGGGTGGCGGCGGCGGCGGAAATACAGGTGGCGAAGAGCACGCCATCGACGGGCATGCCAGCTTCAGAGAGGATGCGGGGATTGACGACGACCACGTAGGCCATGGTCATGAAGGTGGTGAGGCCAGCGAGGAGTTCGCGACGAACGGTGGTTTGATTTTCCTGGAGATGAAAGATGCGCTGGAGCAACCTGGACTCTCCGCAAGAAACGAATTGATCGACCTGATGCAGGAAGCGCGACGCTAGACAATAACAGAACTGGGCATCATCCGCGCAAGGTGGAGTGGGGCGCAAGTAATTTGGCGAGCCATTGATTGAATTGTTCAAAGCGAAAATTTAAATGAGGAGGAAGTGCGGCGGTGGATTGACGGGCCTGCTATGCTTTGCGGCAAGAAAATTGTTGTGTGGGTGGTGGCGGATGGGACGGGGGAAGTTCTTGTCGGCGATAAAAACTAAATCTGGGGAACGGGCTACTATGGGATTTTTGGATCGCAAAGTGTGGGCGGGATTGGTGTGCGTGTTGGGGTTGGTTGTGAGTTGCTGCGTAGCAGCGCGTGGGCAGAGTGGTGGCGGGGGCGTGAGTGGCGGAAGTGGAGAGCACGAGAAGAAAGGGGCGGCGGCATTGGAGGCGGTGCGCGGAAATCCGCTGGACTTGCGGGAATTCTTGAAGGGCATGCCGAAAGGAGCGGACCTGCACAATCATCTGAGTGGCGCGGTGTATGCGGAGTCGTTTATCCGCGTGGCTGCGGAAGAACATATGTGCGTGAGTCTGGACACGCTGGTGGTTACGCCAGGAACGGCGGCGACGGGAGGGCTGGAGGCCAAGCCGGAATGCGGAGACGGAAAAGTGCCTGCGGGTACGGCGTTGCGGGATCAGCATTTGTATGACGCGCTGGTCGATGCGTTTTCGATGCGGAGCTTCGTGCCATCGACGGGGATCACGGCCCACGATCATTTTTTCGCGGCGTTCGCGAAGTTCGACAAAGTGTACGACGCGCATTTGGGAGATTGGATCGACGAAGCGGCAACGCGAGCGGCGGCACAGAACGAACAGTATCTGGAGTTGATGCATACGCCGGGATCCGCGCATAGCGTGGCGTTGGGAAAAGAAATTGGATGGCACGGGGATTTCGCGAAGGTGAGAGAAGCGTTGCTGGCGGGCGGTTTGGATGAGGATGTGGCGGCGAGTAAGAAATCGCTGGATGAAGCGGAGGCGTTGCGGAAGAAACGCGAGCGTTGTGGAGAGAAGGATGCAGCGGCGGCGTGCGGAGTAGAAGTGCGCTACTTGTGCCAGATATTGCGTGGATTTCCTATGGAGCGGGTGTTTGCGTAGACGCTGGAGTGTTTCGAGATAGCGGCGTCGGACCCGCGGTATGTGGGAATCAATATGGTGATGCCGGAAGACGGGTACATCGCGCGGACGGATTATGCGCTGCACATGAAGATGATTGGATTTATGCACGAGGTGTATCCCAAGGTGCATATCAGTTTGCATGCGGGAGAAATTGCGCCGTACGAGGTGCCGTACGAAGACCTGTGCTGCCACATCCGGCTGGCGGTGGAAGTGGGGCACGCGGAGCGAATCGGACACGGCGCGGAAGTGATGTATGAAGACCGGCCGTATGAATTGCTGAAAGAGATGGCAGCGAAGCATGTTATGACGGAAATCAATCTGACGAGCAACGACGTGATTTTGGGAGTGAGCGGAAAGGAGCACCCGCTGCCGATTTACAGGAAATACCATGTGCCGGTGGCGTTGTCGTCGGACGATGAGGGCGTGTCACGGATTGATTTGACGCATGAGTATGTGCGGGCGGTGCAGACGTATGGATTCAAGTATGGGGAGTTGAAGGCGATGGTAAGGACGGGAGTAGAACATGCGTTTTTGCCAGGACAGAGTTTGTGGGTGGAGGCGGATGAGTTTGGACGAGTTCAGGCGGCGTGTGCGGGGGATTTGTTGGGAGCGGAAAAGCCGTCGGGGCGGTGTGGGGAATTTTTGAAGGGAAGCGAGAAGGCGCGGCAGCAGTGGGAACTGGAGCGGCGATTCGGCGTGTTCGAGAGAAAATTTTGACGCAAACGGAAAAAACAGCGGCGGGATATGGATTGCGGCGAGAAGTGTTGTCGCCAATGGAGACGCTGGCACAGTCGGTGTCGACGATTGCGCCGACAACCACGCCGGCCGCGACGATTCCACTGGTGTGCGCGCTGGCTGGGAATGGAACGTGGCTGGCATATGTGTTGGCGACAGGGGCGATTTTACTGGTGGCGCTATGCATTGGGAAATTTGCAAAGTATTCGGCGTCGCCGGGATCGCTGTACACGTATGCATCGATGATATTGCCGCCGGCGTTGGGCGCGACGGCGGCGTGGAGCTTGTTGCTGGCGTACATTGCGACGGGGGCGAGCGTGATTGGCGGCTTCTACCACTACGGAAATCTGCTGTTGCGGGATGCGACGGGGCATGGAACGTCTGCGGCATTTCTGGCAGTGCTGGTTATGGGGATTTCGATATTTATCGCGTGGCGCGACGTGAAGATTTCAGCGCGGCTGATGCTGTGGATTGAGACGGTGTCGGTATCGCTGATTTTGATTGTGGTGACACTGGTGCTGGTGCGGCATGGATGGCATCTGGATTGGCAGCAATTCCATTTAAGCGGAATGAGTCCAAGTGGATTGCGATTGGGATTGGTGCTGGCGCTTTTCAGCTTTGTGGGATTTGAGAGCGCGACCACATTGGGCGAGGAAGCGCGCAATCCGTTGAAGACGATTCCGCGAGCGGTGATTCAAAGCGCGCTGCTGGCTGGAGCGATTTTTACATTGTGCGCGTACACCGAAGTGTTGGGACTTCGTATCGCGGGACAGGATTTAGGGAAGAGCGAAGCGCCGATGCGAGTGCTGGCGAGCGTGGGCGGAATTCCGTTGTTTGGATTGCTGATTGATATGGGCGTGCTGGTGAGCATGTTTGCGGGGACGTTGGCGTGCATCACGGCGGCGGCGCGGGTGTTGCTGCTGATGTCGCACAACGGATTGGCACACGGGTCGCTGCGGAAGACGCATGTGCGGAATGAAACGCCGACGTTGGCGATTGTGGTAACGGGGACGGCGGCGGTGTTGCCGGTGGCGATACTGGCGGTGCGCGGCGCGAGCGGGCTGGATGTGTACGGATGGATGGGATCGCTGGCGACATATGGATTTATTGTGGCGTATGCGCTGGTGAGTGTGGCGCTGCCAAAATATTTGCGGGAGCACGGGGCGTATCGTCCGGGGATGCAGATTATTCCATGGTTGGCGTGCGGAGCGATGCTGCTGGCGCTGGCGGGAAATTTGTATCCGGTGCCGGAAGGGCCGTATGGCAAGCTGCCGTATATTTATTTGTCATATCTGGTGGCGGGGCTGTTGTGGTTTTTTGTGAAGGCGCGGGGCCGGAAGACGGCGTTGGCGGAAGGCTAACAAAACGTCGGTTGCGATCAAACTGGTCGCGAGCGTTTGACGCCGCGCAAGTAAAAGATTTGAAGAATCCAATCGGGACGCTGCTGTTTTTCCACAGGATATGCACCCGCCTAGCGATCCATCCGGATCTGCGAAATCGGCGCGCATGTCGGTGTTAGCCGCGCTGAGACCCGCTTGCGCGCGTGCAGGCGGGTGAGAGCAGTAGAAAAACAAATCGAGGAAAACTAAATATTGCGTTTCGGATCTGCGTGGAATTGAACTAATTTCCTCGGCAACGTTGTGTAACAGGTGGGCCAAGCCGGGGTGACATTCAATTCAACGAGAATTTGCTTGGTCAATTCCTGAGCGACGATCGCGGATTATCTGCGCTGCAAATCGCCCGGAGGCTGCACGGAATGACCTATCCAGCTGGAAAAGTTTTCATTGTTAGCGTTTTATCCTGCCTTTGCCTGGGAATCCTACTCTTTGATGCGTGTGCCGCGTTTGGGCAACAGACGCTGGGAGGAATCGCGGGGACGGTGACGGACGCGACAGGCGGCGCGTTGACGGATTCGCAAGTGACGCTGGTGGCAGACGGAACAAAACTGACGCGCGCGCAGAAAACCAACAACGCGGGCAGCTATGAGTTTGTAAATTTGCCGATTGGATCGTACACGCTGACGATCACGCACGATGGGTTCGACACGTTGAAGATGCCATCGATCGTGGTGCAGGCAGATCGTACCGCGACGGTGAACGCCACGCTGAAGGTCGGGCAGGTGGGAACGACGGTGACGGTTGAAGCGACACCGCTGATGAATGCCGAAGACACTACGAACGGATACATTTTGGAGAAAGACGCAATTGAATCGGTGCCACTGCCGACGGGGAGTTTTACGGGACTGGCGATTTTATCGCCCGGCGTGAACGCGGAATTGCCAAGCGGGACGGGCGCGAACAGCGGATTGGGTAATCAGCCGATCTGGGCGAATGGACAGCGCGACACCAGCAACAGTTTTTTGCTGAACGGCGTGGACGCCAGCAATTTGTTTAACGGGAAGAGCACGAGCCAAGTGGCTTCGGCGCGGGTGGTGAACAACACCGGGGTGAGCGGTGCGGCGAGCAGCAGCGCGGCAATTATTCAGAGCACGGCATCGCCTTATTTGGCGATTGGGCAATCTTTGCCAACACCGGCGCCGGAATCGATTCAGGAACTTCGCGTGAACACTTCGATGTATGACGTGCAGCAGGGATCGACCAGCGGCGCGCATATTGATATGAGCACGGCATCGGGTACGAACTCGCTGCATGGGACGGCGTATGTGCACCGAGGAACGAATGCGATGAATGCCGCGCCATTTTTCTTTAATGCGGATCCAAATATCCCGGCAGGCCTGAAGAATCCGGAGTTGCACCGGTACGTGGCGGGCGGGGCGGTGGGCGGCGCGATTATCAAGGATAAGCTGTTTGGATTTGTGAGCTACCAGCACATCCACAGTTCGGACCAGGAAATTGGGCTTTCGCGGATTACGGTTCCTTACAACTTGACCAACGATCGCAGTCCAACCGGCCTGGCGAATATGTCGAATGGAAATTTCCCTTCGACGGTGAATCCGGTGGTGGGCAGTGGCCCGGGTGATATCAGCCCGATCGCGTTCGCCCTGCTGAACTACAAGTTGCCGAACGGACAATTTTTGATTCCATCGGCGGACGGGCAAACGCCAACGGCGAATTTTCCGGAGAATGCGGTGGTGCCGGGGACGGCACTGTTCACGGCGGATCAAGCGGTGGCGGATCTGGACTGGAACGCGAACGCCAAGAACACCGTTTCGCTGAAATATTATTACCAGCACGATCCGACGGTGGCACCGTTTGCGTATTCGAGCGTGGCGGGGTTCTCGCAACACTTAGACGCGGGCAGCCAAGTGATTTCAATCAGCGATACCGAGACGATCCGGCCGAATCTGAGTGTGAGTGAAACGTTTGGATTTATACGGCAGAAGGTGTACAGCACGATTGCGCAGCCGTTCAGTCCACAGACGCTGGGAATTCAGACATTTGGAGCGCCGATATTCCCGGGAATCACGATTGTGGACGCCTTCGGGAATACCGCGGCGTACAACACAGGCTGCCCGAATTCCGATCCACAGTGCTCGCTGCCAACACCGGTGGCGAATGCGGCACTGACGATTGGGCAGGGCGCGGCATCGCAAGGCGCGTTGACGGGAGTATTTCAAAACCGGTTTATGCCGTCGGCGAATGCGATCTGGACGCATGGAAAACATACGGTGACGTTTGGAGCGAGCTACGCGTACACGCAATTGAACACGCGAGACAGAAGAACGGACAACGGAATCATTGGCGTTTCGGACTTCTCGCAATTTCTGCAAGGGTTGGTCACACCTTATACGTCAGACGGGTTCGTGACGACGGCGTATCTGCAAGGAGATGCGAATCGTTATTTGCGCGCCGGGCAGACGGGATTGTATGTGCAGGATAAATACGCGCTGAAATCGAATTTAAATGTGACGCTGGGGCTGCGGTACGACTGGAATGGCGGCTTCACGGAAAAAAATGGGCGGCTGTACAACTTCGATCCTTCGCAGTACGCGTTTAACGGGCAGAACGTCACGTCGAGCGGATTCATCGTGGCGGGCAACAACGCGGAGGGCACCAAGGGCGTCAGCAATTCAACGCTGACCGGGCGGCAGTGGGGATTCGCGCCACGCTTGGGAATTGCGTGGAGTCCGGAAATGTTCCACAACAAAGTGGTGGTGCGAGCGGGAACGGGCTTTTATTACGACCGAGGCGAGTTGTTTACGTACCTTTCGCCGGGCTTCGCTGCGGGCGTAATTACCGGCGGACCATTTGGAGTGAACCAGGCTCCGCCCTATGTAAATTCGCAGGTGTGCCAGAGCACCACGGCACCTTATCAGGGATTTATTCCAACGTGCGACCCGACGCAGGTGGGACCGGGAACGGCAGGGACGGGAGGATCGCTGGCGTATCCGTGGGGGAATAGTTTGCAGGCGCCGCCAACGGGAAGTTCGAAGGACATCATTAATTACCTGCCGAACGTGAGCCAGATCATGAGTGGCGCGCAATTGTTTGCGCTGGCGGTGTATGACCGGAATAATAAATTGCCGTACAGCATCAACAACACACTGGATATTCAGTGGCAGCCACGCAACGACTTGTCGATTCAGGTTGGGTACGTGGGAAATCTGGGACGTCACCTGGTGATTCCGGTGCCGTTTAATCAGGCGCAAATTGCGTCGCCTTCGCACCCAATTAACGGGCAACAGTATTCGTATGGATATCAAGTTGTGGATTCAACGTTCACGCCGTTGCAATTGCCGAACGGGCAGGGACCGTATCTCAGCACGTATGAAGGCGGGAACATCGACTTGCGCGTGCCGTACGTTGGGTATTCGTCGGAATCGGAGAGCTATAAAGCGGCGGGAATTTCGGCGTACAACGCGTTGCAGACGCATATTGAAAAGCGCATGAGCCATGGGCTGCAAGTGGGATTCTCGTACACGTATTCGCATGCGACGGATGAGCAGAGCGCGCTAGGACTGTTTTATAACGGGAATAATCCGCTGAATTTGCGGCAGGCGTACGGGTCCTCGGACTTCGACCGCACACACGTGTTTAATTTCAGCTACGTTTACCAATTACCGAAATTTACTGGAGATTCGGCGTCGTGGAAGGGGCGAGTCACGAACGGATGGGCGATTGAAGGGCTGGCAATTTTTCAGAGCGGGCAGCCGTTCAGCGTGATCGACTATAGCGGCGCGGTGGGCAGCGTTTTTTATGGAGTGTCGGATGGAATCACCAATCCAATTGTGCCGCTGGCACCGGGTTGCACACCGAAGACGGCGGTGACGGGACATAGCGGGGCGACTCCAGGATTGCCGGCGCTGAATGCGGCCTGCTTCACGATTCCTTTGCTGGCACCTGGGGCGTTGAACGGGGCGATTCCGGCGAACGATCCGTATGAAACGAATTTCACGACCGGGCAGCGGAATATTTTCCGGCAAGCATGGCAAAGGCGCATGGACGTTTCGTTCGTGAAGGATACATACATCACGGAGCGAGCGGATTTGAAGTTCAGCTTCGACGTTTTTAACGTGACGAACACGGCGAGCTTCGATGTACCAATCGACGATGTCACGCAGAATCAGTATTACAACGGGTTCCCAACCGCTGGGACCGGAACACCGGTGCTGCCATCGGGATGCGGGACAGCAAACCAAGTGAACGGGTTTTACAACTGTCCATTTGGATTGGGGAACGTGAACAAGACGATTGGGAGCGCGCGGCAGATTCAGATGTCGCTGAGCTTGAAGTTCTAAGATTAGGTTCCATGTCGAGGTGGAAAGAGGGTGGTTGCGGCTTGGCTGCAGCTGCCCATTTTTATTGATGAAGCTGGGCTGGAGGCGCTTACTGCCTGAAGGCGGCAGCGGTCAGCTCTGCGTGGATTCCCTTATGCAGTTTTTTACCTAACTTTAATCGATTCCTGGCAAATCCAAAGCGACTGAGCGGAGCGTACTACGGCTGGAACTGCAAAGTTCTACTCCGTGGGGGACGGCACTTCAAACACGAACTTTACGCAAGGGGGAAGGTATGGAATCGAAGGAAAAGGCATTGGCATTGCTGAATGCAGGATTTGGTCGCAGGAGATTTCTGCAGAAGACGGGGATGGCGGCGGTGGGTTCACGTCGCTAGGACTGCTGGCAGGTTCGGCCATGGCTGCGGAAGGGTTGGCGAAGTGGCGGGACGATGATGGAGACGACAAGGACGACAAAACATCGGACACGGCGCAACAGATTTTCACGGCAGCGCTGATTGCCGAAGATCTGGCGACGACGATGTACTACAACTCGCTGGTGGGCGGGGTGATTGAGGATCCGAACCTGGCAGGCCCGAGCGGAACGTTGAGTAACCCAGCAAACCTGGCGAATGTAGGCTATTTGCAGGGCGCGATGTCGGCGGAAATTGTGCATGCGAATTTGTTGCGCGATTTGACCGGCGGAACGACGGCTTCGAAGGATCCGGTGCAGACTTTTTATTTTCCGACGGGAACATTCGACAATCTGACGAATTTTCTGCCGATACTGCTGGCACTGGAGAATGCGTTCATTGGGGCGTATTTGACGGCGGTGCACGAATTCAGCGAGATGGCGGCGCGGATTGAGCCGTACGAGCGGGAGCAGAAGGACCCGACAGGCAAACCTTATAAGAGGTCTGACCTGGCGTATTTCGCGCAGGTGGCGTCGGCGATTCAGGGCGTGGAGTCGGAGCACCGGACACTGGCGCGCGCGATTCCATCGATTTCGCCGGGGAATACGATATTTGCGGGAATCAACGTGTTTCCTGCGGACAATTTGAGTTACGAACAGACGGATGGATTGAAGACGGTGTACAACGGCGCGAACTCGGCGGTGGTGGCGTTGACGCCATTTATCACGCCGGGAACGGGCAAGACGGCGTACACGTTGAGCAACGCACTGGCGGCTGCGCCGAGCGTAACGGTGCCGACGACGGGTGGACTTCCGTAGAAATGCGGGCACGCAGGCCAGAATGGTCGGCATATCCGGGGAAGGGTGTGCCGACGTTCTGGGCGTTTGTGTGGGATAGGCGTTGGAAAACAGGATTTGCGTCTCGCAATTTTTGAGCTGGGTAGGTTGTACATTGATGAATGAAGTTTGCACGTAGGCTACAGACGGACCTGCCCGGGCTTGCTGCTTCCCTTCCCGCTAATCATGATGATGAATCGGCGATTTTAAAGATGCTGATGGCATCACCATGGCTGAAACAATTCCTGCTAAACACGACAAATCGATGACGCGGTCCAAACACGCGGTGTGGGTGTTGGGATTGCTGCTGGTGCTGCTGACGTCTGCTCTTTACGCGCCCGCGGTGAAGAATGGATTCGTGAATTTCGACGATCCGGATTATGTGACGCGGAACGGCGCGGTGCTGCATGGAGTTTCGTGGCAGAACGTGGTGTGGGCCTTTGGTACGGATAATCCCGCGGCCAACTGGCATCCGCTGACGTGGATTTCGCACATGGTGGATGTGCAATGGTATGGACGGAATCCGGCGGGACATCATTTCACGAATGTGTTGCTGTTCGTGCTGGATGCGCTGTTGCTGTTCTTGTTTCTGGAGCGGGCCACGGGCGAAGCGTCGCGAAGCGCGGCGGTCGCGGCACTTTTCGCGGTGCATCCACTGAATGTGGAATCAGTGGCGTGGATCGCGGAACGAAAATCGGTGCTGTCGATATTATTCATGTTGCTGGCGCTGTTGGCGTATGTCTGGTATGCGCGAAGGCCGGGAGTTGGACGGTATTTGGCGGTTTGCGGGTTGTTCGCGCTGGCGTTGATGGCCAAAGTGATGGTGTTGACGTTGCCGTTTGGATTGTTGTTGCTGGATTATTGGCCGTTGCGGCGATTTAACGATGGGTCGACGGAAGGTAACCCGCCGTTTTCGAGGATTCGCGGGCTCGTCGCGGAGAAAATTCCACTTTTTGTTTTGTCGTGTGCTGCGGCGTGGATGACGGTGCATGTACACAAGCGCGAAGGGGCGTTAAGCGCGGCTTTGCCGTTGGCGTGGCGAGTGAAAAATTGTGTTTACTCGTACCTGGCGTATCTGGGGAAAATTGTTTGGCCAACGCGGCTGGGGGTGTTTTATCCGCATCCGGAAAATACACTGGGCTGGGGGAAGGTAGCGGTAGCGGGACTTATTTTGATCGGGATCACCGTGGCGGTGTTTAAGTTCAGAGAGAAAAAGTATTTGCCCGTCGGATGGTTGTGGTATTTGGGAATGCTGTTTCCGATGGCGGGGCTGGTGCAATCGGGGCGGCAAGGCATGGCGGACCGGTATGTTTGTCTTTCGCTGATTGGGCTGTTCGTTGCGTTGGTGTGGCTGGTGGGAGATTGGGCAGGGGGATTGAAACTGCGGCCGAGTGTGGTGGCCGGTGCATTCATTGTGCTGCTATGTACGCTTGCGTATGCCACGCACACGCAGATCGGCTACTGGCGGGATAGTGAGACGCTGTTTGCGCACACGTTGGAAGTGACTAGCAACAATGGTCTCGCCGAAAATAATTATGGAATGGCGTTGATGGAGAATGGCGAAGCGGCGGAGGCGTTGCCGCATCTAGAAGCGGCGGTACGGCTGATTCCGGGGCTGGCTTCGGCACACTACAACCTGGGCATTGCGTTGCAGAAACAGAACCGCGGTGAGGAAGCGTCTCGTCAATATAAGCTGGCGATAATGAATTCGACAGATCGAGCGGAAATTGCGCAGGCGCACAACAATTTGGGGGCGCTCTATTTACAAGCGAAGGAATTTGGCGTTGCCAAGGCGGAGTTTAGCGCTGCGATTGCGTTGAACCCGGAGGAAGCGAACAGCTATCTGGGACGCGGGTTGATTGAACAGCAAGGTTGGGATTTTGACGCGGCGGTTGCGGATTTTTCGAAGGCGGCTGCGATTGCACCATCGCCGATTGCGTATTACTGGCAGGGGCGAGCGCTGGAGAGTAAGGGCGAGGCGGAACGGGCGGCAGATGCGTACCAGCGGGCGTTGCGATTGGCGCCGGAGATGAATGAGGCAAGGACGCGACTGGCGGTGTTGCGACCAAATGCGGTTCGATAATTTAGTTGATTCGGCGTCGCTCAACGAACTGAGGTAATCCAATTACCGTCGGCGAAGCGAAATAAAGGCAAACATCCCTAGTCGGGACATTTGCGATTCCAAGAGATGTTCGACGCCCGCCCATGCCGCGTGGGTGAATCCAGGCATTAAACTGCGCAGGCCAACTCCACCCGAAACCAGATAGCGAAATGGCAGGAAGGGACGAACTTCCTCGACGGCAAATTCCGGAAAAGTAGATTCGAATTTTTGGCGATCGCGGGAAAAGAGAATCCAGGGTAGGGCGCCATTCGCGCCGGAGAGTGGACCGTCGGGAACGAAGGACCAGTCTTGAGCATCGGGCCGGAATGGTTCGTGGTGAAGCCGGGTGTAGACAAATTTGGACCAGGAAGTGACCCAAGGTTCGATCATCAGGATTTTGCCGCCATGGAGAAGGGCGCGCGCAGATTCGGCGAAGAAACGATTCACGTCGGGAATGTGATGAAGCACGTTGGTCATGACGATGGCACGTAAGGAGGTGTCGTCGAATGGAAGTTGCTGAGCGTCGAGAACAAGGCGCACGCCGGGGCACGGAAGAATTTCAGAAGTGATCAGGCCGGGGATAAATTGGTCGCAATAGCCTGCACCGGAGCCTAGTTCGAGGACTTTCCCGTCGATTGGCGGGAGAGCGGCAGCGAGCATGGTGTACCACTGGTCGTAAATCGCTTTGAGGAATGGCTTGGAGGCGATGATTTGTTTGCGAAGCGCGGTGGTGGCGGGATCGTCGAGATCAAGCGAAGCGGTGAGGGGATGAGCGAGGATGCGACGAAGAAAAGCACCGGACAAGGGAGGTCAACCTCCCAAACGGAACCAGGCATGCCAGCAAATCTTGAGCATGCGCAAGCCGTTGGAAACGACCTTGGTCATTTTGGTTACGCCGTAGATGCGTTCCTGATAGTGCACCGGGACTTCGACAATTTCGAGATGGAGTTTGCTGGCGCCGAATAGTAATTCGTAGTCTCCCCAGAGATCTTTTATGCCCCAGGTGCCCAGCGAGGATTCGAGTTGCTGCCAATCTTTGCGCCAGAGCACTTTGGTGCCGCAAAGCGTGTCCTTAATGCGCTGATCGAGAAGAAAAGAAAAAATCAGGCCGAAGAATTTGTTGCCGACGAGGTTGGCGGTCTTCATGGCGTACTGCTGCATGGGATAGACCAGGCGACTGCCGTTGATGAAACTGCCATTGCCGTGAACCAATGCGCGGAAGAAGGCGGGAAGTTCTTCGGGCATGACGGCGAGATCGGCGTCGAGAATCATGAGGACTTCGCCACGGGCGGCGCGGAAACCGCTCCAGACATTTTCCGCTTTGCAGATGCCGGGACCTTCGATGAGGCGAATTTCTCTTTCGGGATACAGGGCTTGCATGCGGCGGACTTCTGCGGCGGTGGCATCGGTGGATTTATCGTCGCAGAAAAGGATTTCGGTGCATCGGCCCATGGCAGGGATGCGCTCGACCGCAGGTTGAATGTTTGCGGCTTCGTTGCGGCACGGAACGATGACGGAGACGGTGACATCTTCTTCGTGGATTAGCTTCGGGATAGGGCGCGCGACCATGACTTGCATGAGGCAGAGGCGACGAAGGCCGGGCAAGCGCGCCAGGAAATCGTTGAGAAATGCGGAGAGTGCCGGAACGTACTTAGGAAACAGCAGGAGGCGATGTTTGCGGACGAGACGGAATCCGGCCATGCGAAGAAAGCCGCGGATGTCATTTTCGCTGACCCAATTGGGTTCGACAAATTGGGAGCGGAGACCGAGCTTGGTGGCTAGTTCGAGAAGCGGCTGCCAGAGGTGATTGTAATTAATGATGACGAGGCGCGTTTCTTCGGAGCAGTGGGCGTGGATGCGCTCGAGGGCCGCGAGAATGTCGACAGTGTCGAAGATGTGATCGAAAAGGATGTAGTCGAATTGCTCGTGGAGATCGAGGGATTCGGGATCGCTACGAAGGAATTGGAGATGAGGATTTTCTGTTTGCGCCGCGACGACCATGGCATCGCTGATTTCGACGCCGACTCCGTAGGAAGGGCAAACGGAGGCGAGGAATTGGCCATTTTCGCAGCGGACTTCGAGGACGCGGGAATTGGGAGCAACGATGAATTGGAGCAGGCGTTTGATGCGGTCGTAGAAATAGTCGTTGGCGCGAATCCATTTAGAGCGCTTTTCGGCGGTGGCTTGCTGGTGCTGGCGGCGGGCTTCGCGGACTTGTTCGAGGGCGGCGGGGCCCCAGTTTTCGCGTTTTTTGATTTCTTCGTCGGTGGCTAGCATGCCGATTCCTGCGGGATTTCTGATGAAGCTGTTAGGAATTCCGCTTTGGAGAAGAGTAGCACTGAGTTGGGTGGAGGTTTTGTTGGAGTGGGTGGGGGTCGCGCAGTTGGTTACTGCGTTCGGTCGGAAAGGCGGGTAGCTGCGTTCGTTTGGGAGTGTTGCCGGCAGGATGCCGGCGCTACAAATGCGGTATCGGTGTGTTGACTGCGAGTTCGAACCACGCAGTTGGTTACTGCATTGGTTGGGAAACGCGGGAGGTCGCGGGTCGATTGGGAGTGTTGCCGGCAGGATGCCAGCGCTACCGATAAGGTATCAGTGGGGTTGAGTATGAATGGAGGGGTGCGGTTGTCTGACTGCGTCGGCGTGGCTTGCGGCTGGCACGCAGTTCGCGTGGGATTAGCGGTGGCGATTGAGTTGGCGGAGGCGGCTAGGCGTTGACGGGCGTAGTTGCACCAGGGACCGAAGGGGTCTAGGCGGACGTAGGCCTGCCAGTGTTCGCGGGCTTCGGAGATGGCGGAAAGTTTTTCGCAGACGAAGGCGAGATTGTAGTGGGCGTCGGGATATTGGGGATCGAGACGAACGGCTTCGCGGAGATGGTGACGGGCAGGCTCGAAGTCTTTGAGATCTTCGAGAACGCTGCCGAGATTGAAATGGGCGAGGGCATTGTCTGGCTGAGCGTCTACGGCGCGTTGAAAATATTCGGCGGCTTTTTGAAGACTGCCGGATTCGTAATGGAGCGTGCCGCAATTGAGGAGCGCGTCTAGTCTTTGCGGATCGAGGAGCAGAGCGCGGTCGTACGCGGCGAAGGCGTCGGGCCGGGTGCGCTCTTCGGATTCGCTGTTCAGGGCGATGGCGAACCATTCATCGGCAGTGCGTTGGGCCATGACCCGCACGCGTTCATCGAGTTCGCGAATTTCAAAATTTAAAACGAACTGGCCGGAAAGCGGCTCAAGACGAGCGGCACCGCGTTGCACGATGATGTCGCGGCCATCGGAGAGGACGCGCAATTCGGCGAGAGGCGCCTGAGTCTGGGAAAGTTTCTCGTTCAGGGCGGTGAGGGCGCGGCGCAGGCGGCTGGCTGGAACGCCATTTTCGATGAGCTGTTTGACGGTGCGCAAACCAATCAGGTCGCGAAAGTCGTAGGAGCGGTCGCCTAAATCTTTTCGAGGGGAGACCAGGCGCAGACGTTCCCAATAGTCCAATTGTTTTCCGGTGAGACCCAAAATTCGCTGGACTTCGTCTGTGCTGTATCTGGCCGAGGCACCCATCAGGAACTAGCCGGCTTTCTTGTTGGCTCGCTTTTGCGCCGCAGGTTGCACAGCGCGAGCGGGAGGTTTCTTGCCTGCGGGAACGGCCGCAGGAACGAGAGCAGGGCCGGTAGCCGCAGCGGGAGCGGGCTTTTCGGCAAGGCTCTTTTTGAGCGCTTCCATCAAATCGATGACCGGAGCCATATGCGGCTGGGCAACTTCGGTGACTTCCTGGCCTTGCAGCTTCGCGGCGATTAAGGCGCGGACGTTGTCTTGAAACTGATCGCGATACTTTTGCGGCTCGAAGGGAGCGGCGAGGCTCTGGATCAGTTGCTGGGCGAGCTTCTTTTCCTGATCGCGCAATTCGACTTTGTCAGTGGGAACGGATTCAGCGGCGCGAATTTCGTTGGAATAGAACATGGTGTGCAGGGTCATGGTCTTGGCGCCGGGACGAATGATGACGATGTGTTCGCGCTGGTGCATGGTGAGCTTGGCGATGGCGCCATAGCCAGATTCCTCCATGGCTTTCATGAGGAGCTGATAGGCCTTAAGGCCGGCATCTTCGGGAGTGAGGTAGTAGGAAGCGTCGAAGTACACGGGATCCATTTCGTCGAGTTTGACGAACTCGAGGATTTCCATGACGTGAGCGGAGGGCGGCTCGATCTTGTCGAGTTCTTCTTCGCTGAAGAGGACATACTGGTCCTTTTCGTATTCGTAGCCCTTAACAATTTCGGAGCGCTCTACGTTGCGATTGCAGACCGGGCAAAAGAGCGGCTGCTTGAGACGCGAGTGGCAGACGTTGTGGAGTTGATTGAAGCTGATGCGTTCACCGCGAGCGGCGGCAAACATGCGCACCGGCATGGAAATGAGCCCAAAGGTCAAATGCCCTTTCCAGATGGTGGTGGCCATGTAGACTCCTTCGCGAGCGTACGGAGGTTAGGGACGAGGTTACAAGGTTAGCCGGAGGCGAGGCGGATAGGCAAGCTGAAATCGTGCAGAAAGGCCCTAAAAAGTACGTCTAGAGGCAGTAGGCGGAAGCTGGGATAAAATGCCGCGCATGGCAAGGCTCGAGGAATATCGCAGGAAACGACACTTCAACCGCACGCCGGAGCCTCCGGGAAAAGAGACCGGGCTGGCGACGGAAAATGTGTTTGTGGTGCAGAAACACGCGGCGCGACGGATGCATTACGACTTTCGATTGGCGATTAACGGGACGCTGAAATCGTGGGCGGTGCCGAAGGGGCCTTCGCAGAATTCGGTTGATAAAAGGCTGGCGGTGCAGACGGAAGATCATCCGCTGGAGTATGGCGGCTTCGAAGGGAAAATTCCGGAGGGGAGCTACGGCGCGGGAACGGTGATGGTGTGGGATCGGGGGACGTTTCAGGTGGAAGGCGAGACGAACGCGCTGAAACAGTTGGAGCGCGGGGAAATCAAGTTCAATTTAAATGGGGAAAAACTGCGAGGCAGCTTCGCGCTGGTGAAACTGAAGAACAGCGAAAAGGGCAACGAATGGTTGATGATCAAGCACAAAGACGCGGCGGAGGACCGCGAGTGGGACGTTGAGAAGCATGACGGGTCGGTGTTGACGGGGCGCACACTGGAAGAGATTAAGGCGGAGTTGCAGCCGAAACGCGGGCCGATTCCGCTGAATGTGTCGGAAGTGGAGGGGGCAAAGAAGAGCGCGATGCCGGCGCGGGTGTCGCCAATGCTCGCAACGCTGACAGATAAGGCGTTTTCTGATCCGAATTGGCTGTTTGAAATTAAGTGGGATGGAGTGCGGGCGCTGGCGTGGATTGCGGATGGCGAATTCAAATTGCGGGCGCGGAGTGCGGCGGATATTAGTTCGCAATATCCAGAGCTGGCGGGATTGCCGGAGTCGTTTGCCGGACGAGAGGCGATTCTGGATGGGGAGATTGTGGCGCTGGACGAGCGGGGGTACAGCAGTTTCGAGCGGCTGCAGGATCGGATGCACGTACGGAAACCGAGTGCGCAACTGGTTGCGAAGATTCCGGTGGTGTACCAGATTTTCGATCTGGTTTATTACGACGGCTACGATTTGCGCGGTGCGCCGCTGCTGGAGCGGAAACAATTGCTGCAACGATTTCTGCAGACTTCGGAATTGTTTCGCTATTGCGATCATCAGGTGGAAAAGGGGCGGGAGCTGTACGAGTTGGTGAAGGAAAAAGGATTGGAAGGCATCGTTGCGAAACGGATGGATAGCCGGTATGCCAGCGAACGAAGTGTGAACTGGCTGAAGATCAAAGCCACGAAAACTTTGGATGCGGTGATAGGCGGCTGGACGGCGGGTCGCGGGGCGGGAACGGCGTTTGGGGCGCTGTTGCTGGGGCTGTATGAGGGGAAGAAATTGCATTTCGTGGGGCACGTGGGGAGCGGGTGGGACGGGAAGACGCAAAAGGAAATTCTGGAGAAGTTGCAGGAGGGCAGCATTAGTAAGAGTCCGTTTGACAAGGTGCCAGAGACGAATGAGAAGGCGTTTTGGACCGAGCCAAAGCTGGTGGCGCATGTGAAATATGGGGAATGGACGGATGAGCGACGGCTGCGTCACCCGGTGTTTTTAGGACTGCGCGAGGATGTGGAGCCAGAAACTTGCCGGCTGGAGCAGAGCGTGCCGGTTGTTGCCGCCGCTAAGGCGTCGGCAGCAGTGGTGCATGCGCCGGCGATTGTTGGGAAGATTTTGAAGGCGACGGCGCAGATTGAAGCGGAGCTGTTCAAAGGCAAGGCGGAAAACGTCACAGTAGAAGTCGAGGGGAAGACATTTCGGCTGAGCAATTTGAACAAGCTGTATTTCCCGGAGTCTGGATATACGAAGCGAGAGCTGATTGCGTATTACTACCGGATGGCGGATTACGTGCTTCCTTACTTAAAGGATCGGCCACTGGTGCTGCGGCGGTATCCGGATGGGATTACGGGCCAATCGTTTTTTCAGAAGGACGTGCAGTCGGGAATGCCGGATTGGCTAAAGACGGTGACGATTGAATCGGAAACGAAGACGGAGGGAATCCACTACGCGACTGCGAATGACCTGGCGTCGCTGCTGTTTCTGACCGGGCTGGGATGCATCGATCATAATCCGTGGTCCAGCCGGTACGAGGATGTGAAGCATCCGGATTACTTCTTCTTTGATCTGGACCCGTCGGATGGGACGGAATTTTCGGTGGTGGTGGAGATTGCGCGGGCGCTCTATGAGAAGTTGAAGGAATTGAAATTGAATGTGTTTTTGAAGACGTCGGGGGCGACGGGGATTCACATGTATTTGCCGGTGGAGCCGGTGTATACCTACGAGCAACTGCGCACGTTTGCGGAAATTGTGGCGCGGGTGGTGACGACGGCGCATCCAAATTTGGTGACGAACGAGCGGTCGGTGGCGAAGCGCCCGGCAGGACGAGTGCTGATTGATGTGCACCAGAATGCGGAGGGAAGGCCGCTGGCGGCGCCGTACGTGGTGCGGGCGTTTCCGAAGGCTCCGGTGTCGGCGCCAGTGTTGCCGAGCGAACTACGGAGCAGCCTGCAACCGGCGAAATTAAATATGAAGACGGTTGGTGCGCGATTGAAGGAGAAGGGCGATCTGTGGGCGGATTTCTGGAGGCGGCGGCAGAGGTTGGAAGAGGCGATTGAACTGCTGAGTACGCGTCTGGTGCCGAAAGCTAACAAGTAGTGAGGCAGGATTCAGCCGGCGGGTGCGCGGATGGACATTAGACGCTGGTTGAAATTCGCGGTGAGTGGGATGAAGGAGGTTGGCGATGGCGGGCGAAGGACAATTGCGGGTGGGAACGTCGGGCTACGCGTACAAGGAATGGAAAGGAACATTCTATCCAGCAAAGATGCCGGACAAGGAAATGCTGAAATTTTATGGACAGCAATTTGGGACGGTGGAGATTAACTACAGTTTTTACCGCATGCCCAAGGAAAGCGTACTGCAGCAATGGGCGGCGACGGTGCCGGAAGGGTTTCGTTTTGCGTTGAAAGCGAATCAGAAAATCACGCATATCAAACGGCTGCGCGACTGCGAAGAAGTGCTAAAGCGTTTCCTGGAAATCGCCAGCGTGCTGCAGGAAGGCGATCATCTGGGACCGATCCTGGTGCAACTGCCGCCCAATTTCAAATTCGATAAGCCGCTGTTGGAAGATTTTCTGGCGCTGCGGCCGCGGGCATTTGCGTTTGCGTTCGAGGTGCGACACGCGTCGTGGTACACGGAGGAGACGTACGAACTTCTGCGAAAGCACGAGACGGCGCTGTGCCTGGCGGAAACGGAAAAGGAAACGCCACTGGAAATTTTAACGGCGGACTTTACTTATCTTCGACTACGACGCGAAACGTATACGGCGAAACAAATCAAAACGTGGCGGGAACGAATTGACGGCTGGCTGGCGAAGGGCATGGACGTAAACGTATATTTCAAACATGAAGATAGTGGGACAGCACCAAAGTACGCGCGGCAATTGCTCTCCGGCTCAGCGGAGAAGAGCGCTACGACGGCTCAGCCATAATCTCGTCGACGTAGCACCACATCCAATCTTCGCCAGGCTCGATGGATTGCACCACAGGATGTTTGGTGGCGTGAAAATGCTTGGTGGCATGTTTATTTTTGGATGAATCGCAGCAGCCTACGTGGCCGCATTCACGACAAAGCCGCAGATGCACCCAGGTATCACCCATTTTGAGGCACTCCTCGCAGCCCTTGGTGTGCGGCTTGACGTGCTTGGCGTGTTGGATGTGAGTACAGGTATCAGGCGGTGAGCTCATCGGTAGTTTTCTCCTGATGGACGTTGGGGAATTGGGGCTGTTTCAGCGGAAGCCTGACGCGGAAGCAGGTGTTGCCGGGCTTGGACCTCAGCTCGATGGACCCGTGGTGCTTGCGAATGATGCGCATAACGGTATCGAGGCCGAGGCCGGTCCCTTCGCCAACCTTTTTGGTGGTGAAAAAGGGGTCGAAGATGCGGGACTGAATTTCGGGGGCAACGCCGGGACCATTATCTTCAATTTCGACGATGGCATTGTCGAATTCGCGCGACGTGTAGACAGTGAGTTCGCCTTTGCCATTCATGGCGTCGATGGCATTGTCAATGAGGTTGGTCCAGACCTGATTGAGTTCGCCACCATAGCCACAGACGCGCGGCAGGTCGGGAGCGTATTTGCGGACAACGGTGATGCCGGTTTTCAGGCGGTGGCCAAAAATTTTCAGCGTGTTTTCGAGATCTTCGTGGAGATCGATTTCCTGCATGGCGGCCTGGTCCATGTAAGAGTAGCGCTTGATGGCGGTGACAAGATCGGTGATGCGGCGAGTGGTGTTATCGATTTCCTGGATGAGACCAAAAATGGTGACGATGGAAGCGACGCGTTTCAGGGCGGGAGTAAGGATTGGAGTGCCGGTGGTGGCGACCAGAGCTTCAAGTTTTTCAGGAGTTACTTCGGCTTCGGCGAGCATGGGCGCAATATTCCACGGCTCTTTGACATCGTGCTCCTCGAGCCATGTGGTGAGTGCATCTTCGCGATCGCTCCGCTCCAGAGGGTCGAGCGGCGCGCCGGTGCGGGAGGTGGCATTTTTGGCAGCATCGCGTTCGAACTGGAGAATGGCGTCGCGTTGCGGGTCGGAAACGGGCTGCTGGAGAAATTTGATGCTGGCAGAGCGGACATTATCCATGGCGCCCGTGAGACTCTGGGCGGCGCGACGAGCGGCAGCGGCGGGATTATTGAGTTCGTGGGCGAGGCCGGCGGAAAGTTTGCCGAGAGCGGCGAGTTTTTCCTGCTGGGTCTCCATGCGAGTAATCTCGCGAATGCGATCGGACATGAGGGCGACGAGGCGTTGTCCCAGCAACGGACTGCGCTGCAACATGTCTGGAAAATACTTTTTGTGGAACAGTAGCCCGCGCGTAGGGAGAATGGCACGAGCGACGCCAGCAAACTTCGTCAAACGTGAAAACGGAAGGGTTCCGGTCACTTCGCCCGCTGAAGCACCAAGAACCGGCGTTCCGTTGCGCTCGAATTGCACCTCGCCTTCGAGCAGAACAGCGAGATGGTCAATTGGGTCGCCGGGACGTCCGTAAACTTCGCCAGCGGCATATTTGACCTCTTCCACGCGCTGAGCGACCCACTCGATTTCATCGTCAGGCAAATCCGCGAAGATTTGAATCTTGCGAAGATCCGCGACGAAGCGCGCCGTTTCTGTGGGGCTCTGCAGTTCGCTCATTTTTATACCGTGGTCAAATATTGGTGGACAAACTGTACCGCGTTCGCGCCTTCGCCTACGCCGGAAGCAACGCGCTTGATGGAGCGATAGCGGACGTCGCCGGCGACAAAGATGCCGGGAACGCTGGCTTCTAATAACCACGGATCGCGCTCTAAAGGCCAGCTTTTTGGAGGTTTGCCATCGCAGAGAAGATCGGGACCGGTGAGGATGAAACCCTTTTCGTCGCGATCGACAACGCCAGCGAGCCATTCGGTGCCGGGAGCGGCGCCAATGAAGATGAACAAGTAGTGTGCGGGCAATTTTTGGGTTTCATCGCTGGTGGAGCAGTGAACGGAAATGCCTTCGAGGTGATCATCGCCAAAAACTTCGACGACTTCGGAGTTCACCTCGACATGAATGTTTTCTGTCTGCTTGATCTGGTCGATGAGGTACTGGGACATGGAGGCCTGAAGAGATTTGCCGCGAACCAGCATGACGACACGGCGGGCGTGTTGGGAGAAAAACATGGCGGCCTGGCCGGCAGAGTTGGCGCCGCCGACGATGTAGACATCTTCGTTTTTGCAGGAGGCCGCTTCGGTCATAGCCGCGCCGTAATATACGCCAGCGCTTTGCACCCGGTCCATGCCGGGAACGTCGAGCTTGCGATAGGCGACGCCCGTGGCGATGAGCAGAGCTTTCGCGCCGATTTCGGTGTTATCGGCAAGGGTTATAAATTTAGAGCCGGCTTCGACGCGCAGTTTGACGGCTTCTTGCGGAGTAAGAATCTCTACGCCGAAGCGGCGGGCTTGGGTGACGGCGCGGCGAGTGAGATCAGAACCGCTGAGGCCGGAAGGAAAGCCAAGATAATTTTCGATGCGGGAGCTCATGCCAGCCTGGCCGCCGGGGGCTTCGCGCTCGATCATGACGGTGCGCAGACCTTCAGAGGCTCCATAGACGGCGGCGCCGAGACCGGCCGGACCACCGCCAATGATCAGGAGATCGTAGAAGGAAGTTTCAGCGCGGGTGCGCAAGCCAAGCTTCGCGGCGATTTCGAGTGTGGTGGGATCGGCGACATGAGTATTGTCGGCGAAGAAGACCACGGGGAATTTAGCGGATTCGCCACCAACGGTTTCCATCGCGGCGGTAATTTCGGTGTTGTTTGCGGCCATTTCAACATCGAGCCAGTGGTAAGGGACTTGATTGCGCGAGAGAAAATCGCGAACGGTGTAGGAGCGGGGCGACCAACGGTGGCCGAGAACGCGCACACCTTCGAAGGCTGGATGAAAGCCAGCCTGCCAATCTTCAAGGAGGTCATCGATGACGGGATAGAGTTGCTGCTCCGGAGGATCCCAGGGCTTGAGAAGATAATGATGGATTTTGGCCTGGTTGATGGCCTGGATGGCGGCGTCGGTGTCGGCGTAGGCGGTCAGGAGCACGCGGCGCGCATCGGGAAAGATGACGGAGGCTTTGGCGATGAATTCCACGCCACTCATTTCCGGCATGCGCTGATCAGAAAGCATCAAGCTGACAACTTCGTTGCGTTTCTTGAGTCCCTGAAGGGCCGTGAGGGCGGAGGCACCGGATTCGGCGCGGAGGATGCGGTAGTGTTCGGAATAACGCTTGCGAAGATCGCGATCGACGGCACGCAGGACATCGGGATCGTCGTCGACAGTGAGAAGAACGGGCCTAGCCATAGTGGCGTGTCACCTGAATCCTTTAAAGATGTTCCAGTCTACGCTTTGAGCAGGTTGGATGCACCGCGGGGTGGTGAAGGTCACAAAAAATCTGGGCGTTGAGGCCATATGCGCGAATTAACCTATGGAGGATATGAAAAAGAATGAGAAGCGGAACTGGACCGCGATGCGAGGCAACCTTATAATTCTAAGGAACGGTCAGGCTCGACCAGCACTCGGATAAGACTTTCAAATCACAGGAGTTTGCTTGTTCCCTGAGAGCAGGTTGGTTCTCATTGTTGCGTTGATGGTTGCGTGCCTGCTACCCCTGTTGGGCGATCGCTATTTCCGTTTGGTTGAACAAAAATCTACAAAATTCGCGGAACGGCGCACTGCGGCTGTGGTCGTGGTGTTTTTTGGGACGATTGTGGTCCGGCTGGCGTTGCTGCTGAAAATTCCTGTGCCGGTGCCGTTTGTGCACGACGAGTTTGCATACCTGGTGCAGGCGGACATGTTCGCGCACGGGCATTTGGCGTATCCAGCGCATCCGATGGCACGGTATCTCGAGACGTTTTACGTCACGTTCACGCCGACATATTCCTCGATGTATCCGCCAGCGCAGGCGGCGGTGCTGGCTCTTGGCCAGGTACTGGGACATCCGTGGATTGGGGCGCTGCTGAGCAGTGCGGCGATGTGCGCAGCGATTTTATGGATGCTGCAAGCGTGGATTCCGCCGCAGTGGGCGTTGCTGGGGACGATTCTGTTCACGTTGCGCATCGGGATTCTCAGCTACTGGATGAACAGCTACTGGGGCGGTGCGGTGGCTGCGGCAGCGGCGGCGCTGGTGCTTGGCGCATTACCGCGAATTATGAAGCACCAGCGATGGTGCGACGCGCTGCTGATGGGAATTGGAGCTTTCGTTTTAGCGAACAGCCGGCCACTGGAGGGAGCGATTCTGTGCGTCCCTGTAGCGGTAGTGATGATCGCGTGGCTGGTGAAACGTCGGAGGAGTGGGGCGAAATTGCCGGTGCGCAGGGTGATGACACCGATTGCGGCGCTGCTGGCGCTGACGGTGGGCTTCACGCTGTATTACAACTGGCGGGTAACGACGAATCCGTTTGTGGTGCCGCACGCGATCTACATCAAGGAATACATGAGCGTGCTTCCTTTTATGTGGATGAAGCCGCTGCCACTGAAGAATTTCAGCAATCCGCAATTTCATGCGTTTTTCGACGGGTGGGTGCCACAGCAGTACAACAGCACGTGGGCGGACGCGAAACGGATCACGATTAGCAAGGTTTGGGAGTTCCGGCATTTTTTTCTGGGCTGGTATTTGTGCCTGCCGTTGCTGGCCATTCCGTGGGTAGTGCGAGACCGGCGAGTGCGCTTTCTGTTGATCGAAGTTGTGATCTGCGGGGCAGGACTGCTGGCGGTGGTGTGGTTTTTGCCGCATTACGCGGCACCGATGATACCGGCATTTTTGGCGGTGTTGATGCAGTGCCTGAGGCACATAAAGCAATGGAAAATCCGGGAGTATGCGATTGGCGGGGGATTGTGCCGAGTGATTGTGTTGCTGGCGCTGGCGGTGAGCGTGCGAGATCTCCGCTACGCGATTCGTTATCCGTTTGAGCAGCCGCTGTTCGACCACTGGCAACCGCACAACTGGCCTCGCGCTGAAATTACGGAAGAGCTGCAGAAAGAGCCGGGGGAGCACTTGGTGTTGGTGCGGTATCCGACGGATCACGACATACACATGGAGTGGGTGTACAACGCTGGGGATATTGATCACGCAAAAATCGTGTGGGCACGGGAGATGCCAGGAGTCGATCTTGGGCCGCTGTTGAGCTATTACCGGAATCGAAAAGTTTGGGAGGTGGAGACTGATTCAGATGATGTACCGGTCTATCCGTACGTCGCGACGAAAACAACCGCGGCTGAAACAGCGTCGAAGCTCGTCGATAGTAAGGGCGGAAATGCCCATGAGTAGCCCGGAAAGGTTAAAGCCAGCCCGTGTGTAAATTTCGGAAGCCAGTTGTAGATCGAGGAAGAGCGCGTTGATCACTGAGCCGGACGAGGCAGCGAGCGCGGGAGAAGTTGTTGCGACTACGGCGGAAGCGCCATCGGTTCATCCGGGGCACCGGGTACTGGCGATGTTTCCGTTTTACAACGAGGCAGTGCACATCGCGGAGATGGTGCCGCGACTGCACGATGGGTTGGTCGACAAAATCATCGCGATCAACAACCGGTCGACGGATAGCGGACCAGAGATTCTGCGACGAGGCGGCATCGAAGTGCTGGACCAGCCAGTGGCCGGAATCGGTGCGTGCATTCGGATGGCGATTGAGTATGCGCGGAAGAATGAGTACGACATTCTGGTGGTGATGGCGGGAAACAACAAAGACAATCCGGACGAAATACCGCAACTGCTGGAGCCGATTGTGCAAGGGAGGGCCGACTACGTGCAGGGTAGCCGCTTTATGAGCGGAGGATCGAGCGCGAACTTGCCGCTCTTCCGGTTGATTGCGATCCGGCTGTTGAGCGCGGTTTTTCGAGCATACAGCGGTGCGAATTGTACGGACCTGACGAACGGATTCCGCGCGTATAGGGTGGCGTTGTTTGATAATCCAGAATTCAGGATTGAGCAGAGTTGGCTGAATACGTACGAATTTGAGTATTACGTGCACTGGAAAGTCTTGCAGTGCAAGTACCGGTTGGTGGAAGTGCCGGTGTCTAAGACGTATCCCGCGGCGAGGAATGTGCCCTACACGAAGGTGCGGCCTTTTTCCGGATGGTGGCAAATGCTGCGGCCGTTTTTGTTTTTGTGGCTACGAATTAAGGAATAAGCCCTCCTAGTTTGGATTCCGCGAGTGACATTAGATTTCTGCAATAGATGAGTGGAGCGGGCCGCCTCGTTCGCTGATAGTGCGTCTGTCCGGGCAGGTGTGCCCTAATGCGGAGAGCAAGTCGTGCCGATAAATAGAGGCAGAGGGGAGTCGGTACGTGGGAACGCCGAATATTCGACATGTGAGCCTGGCACAACAGCGTCGCAGCCAACGGGTGCTGCTGTCGGTGCCGTTGATGGTGTCGGGAGTGCGCGAGAATCGGACAATGTTCAGTGAGCGAGCGACGACGTCGGTGGTGAATGCGCATGGAGCACTGCTGCGGCTGCGCGAACGCGTTGAGATGGAACAAATTCTGCGACTGAAAAACGTCGCGACGGGCGAAGAACTCGATTGCAAAGTGGCCGACATCAATCGCGGCCAAGACGAGCGGGCGGAAGTGGGCGTGGAATTCCTTGAGCCTTCACCGCGCTTCTGGCGAATCAGTTTTCCGCCGGTGGATTGGAGCCAGCGCAGCCCGGAGGCCAAGCGATTTGTAGGCAGTTCCGCAGAAGCGATCGTACCCGCGAAAAAATAGCTGCCTCCCGCCGGTGATTTGTGACAGAGTCCGTGTGTACCCCTGAACAGGCTTGCGCGCATCAGTACAGGTAAGTTGAGGCTCGGGCCTTGGAACTTTATTTTGGGGGTGAGGTATGAGGAATTCCCGCATGATAACGATGGTTGCGAGTGCGATCGCGATTATAGCGATCGTTGCGGTGCTGGCCATGACCAGCCGCGCCGGAGACAAAACTCCAGCAGTGGGATCGACGGCGCCAGACTTCACACTGAATTCGCAGGAAGGCCAGCCAGTGAGCCTGCACGATTTCAAAGGCAAGTGGGTGGTGCTGTATTTCTATCCTAAGGATATGACCACTGGCTGCACGATTGAGGCGCACAATTTTCAGCGGGATTTGGCAAAGTACCAGGCGAAGAACGCGGTGATCTTGGGAGTAAGTGTGCAGGACGAAAAGTCGCATCAGGAATTCTGCGCCAAGGAGAGTTTGACGTTCAAGCTGCTGGCGGACACGAAGAAAGATGTGTCGGAAAAGTACGATTCGATTATGAATCTGGCGGTGATGAAGCTTTCGGCGCGGCACACATTTTTGATTGACCCGAACGGGACGGTACGCAAGGTGTGGACGGATGTGGATGTGAAGACGCATAGCGACGATGTACTGGCGGCGCTGGGCTCGATGGAAAAGAGCGCGTCGAACTAAGCGTCCGGGGTCCTTCGGATACAGCGGCGCTGGCATGAACGCAAGCGCTACATGATTTCACTACGCGATTGAGGTTAGATTCCTACTGGAAATTGGGGTGGCGTGTGGCTACAATGCCAGACGTTTTTTTGGGGAGGTTTCAATGATGATCCGCAGATTTGCGCTTTGTGCTGGGGTGTTGTCGCTGGTGGCGTGTTCGGTTTTGTTGCTGCACGCGGCAGCGGGAAAGCCGGAAATGGTTAGCTATAAAAGTGGCGATGAGACGGTAAACGGTTATTTGGCGACGCCGGAAGGTGGCGGTAAGCATCCGGCGATCATCGTGATTCACGAATGGTGGGGCTTGAATGACTGGGTGAAGCAGCAGACGCAGAAATTTGCGGGAGAAGGCTACGTGGCGCTGGCGGTGGATTTGTATCGGGGAAAGGCGGCGACAACGCCGGACGAGGCGCACATTTTGATGCGCGGACTGCCGGATGATCGAGGATTGCGGGATTTGGAAGCGGCGTACTCATACCTGGCATCGCGGCCGGATGTGGATGCGAGCCGGATCGGGTCGATTGGGTGGTGCATGGGCGGCGGATGGTCTTTGAAGTTGGCGGTGGACCAGCCGAAACTGGCGGCGTGCGTGGTGAATTACGGGATGCTGCCCACGGACCCGGCGACGATTGCCAAGATCAAGGCTCCGGTGATGGGAAATTTTGGCGCGGACGATCAGGGAATTCCGACGGCGAGCGTGAATGCGTTCGAATCTTCGATGAAGGCCGACGGGAAGACGGAAGACATCAAGATATATCAAGGCGCCGGACACGCGTTTCAGAATCCGGACAACAAAACCGGGTATCGCCCTGAGGCAACAGCCGATGCGGACAAACGCATCGACTCGTTCTTCGCGAAATATTTAAAGTAGTATTACGGCTCGTCGTCGCCATCGGCAACGCCGCCGGGTTTTTCTGCCAAGGGCTTCCTGGGATCAATTTCCGGGAAGCCCGCTTTTTTTAAGCCACGGTTCAGCTCGGGAATTTCCGTGTCGCGGGTGGAACTCCATTGCTTGGCGAGCGCGGCGTCATCTTCCTGCAACTCATGGAAGGCGGCGTTGGCTTGGGTCGTGGGCGCAGCATCCGCGCTGTCGGCAGTAGCGAGAATGGCGGCGAAGTGCTGATTCAGAGTGGAGAAGTTTTCGGGTTGCTTGCCGGACGGCGGTGTGCCGTAGAAGCCGCTCTGCGTTGCGCCAACGAGTTGCGCGCATTTTTTATCGAGAGCGGCGACGGAGTCGGCTAACTTCCCTTTCGCCTTGGGGGTGAGGTCTTTTAGTTGGGCGCGGACGGATTGGACTTGTTCGAGAGCTTCGTACGTGTCGTTCATTCCGGCGACCGCACCGGATTGCATGTCGAATTGTTTGCGCAGGTCGTCGGGTGAGGATTTGATGCGCGGATCCATCGTGAGAGTGAGCTGCTGATCGAGGGATTTGCCGTCGACGGTAAGCTTCACCGTGTATTTACCGGGGAGCGCCCAGGCACCACGAGGAGAGAGCCAAGTGTTGCGGTAGATGGCGGAGATGGGGAACTCGTAGCCCAAAGTTTGCGGGGGTTCGGCGTGCAGATCCCAGGCAAAACGGTGCATACCGGGCTCAGTGGAAAGAATTTGCGAGGGGCGAACCCAATACATGGGAATGGGATGTTCCTTGGAGATTTTGTCCATGTCGAGGGGCTTATCGGTGCTGGAATAGCGACGAACGACAGTTCCCTTCTCGTCGACAATTTCGAGAGTGACTGGACCTTGCGCTTGGGCGGCCAGAGAATAATCGACAATGGCGCCGTCGGGAGGATTCTTGCCGGCGGGTTCTTCGGGCGGAAGCGGCGTATCGGGATTGCGATTCCAACGCCAGCGAATGGCTTGCTGTGGGGCGAAAAGATATGCGGAAGATTTGGTGATCTGCTCGCTCATTTGGCGCAGTGGCGTGACGTCGTCGAGAATCCAGAACGAGCGGCCATGGGTGGCAACGATCAGGTCGTCGCCGTGAATGGCGAGATCGCGCATCGAGGTGTGCGGGAGATTGAGCTGCAGCAACTGCCAGGAATCGCCGTCGTTGAAGGAAACGTACACGGAATTTTCGGTTCCGGCGTAAAGCAGGCCTTTGCGAACCGGATCTTCGCGAACCACGTTGGAAGGCGAATTATCGCTGATGCCAGAAGTGATTTCCTGCCATGTGGCGCCAAAATCGCGGGTGCGGTAGATGTGCGCGTGCAAATCATCGAGACGGAAACTGTTGATGGCGGCGTAGGCGGTGCCGGCATCGAAGTGTGACGCTTCGATAATGGAGACTTTGCTCCAAGGCTTGAGCTGGGGCGGAGTGACATTATTCCAGGTTTTGCCACCATCGCGTGTGAGTTGAATCAGTCCATCGTCGGTGCCAACCCAAATGGTGTCGACTTCTTTGTAGGAAGGCGCGAGGGCGTAGATGGTGCCGCGGTGTTTACCTTTCTCAGGATCGCCGGCGGAAAAAGCGCCGAGGTTCGCTGGCATCTCGTAGGACTCGCGAGTCAGATCAGGACTGATGACGGTCCAACTATTTCCCTTGTCGGTGGATTTGAAGAGCACGTCAGCGGCGAAGTAGAGAGCCTTGGGATCGAGCGGAGAAAAAACTACTGGAAGCGTGCGGTTGTAACGGTATTGGCCGCGGCGGACGGGTTCGGGCGCGATGTCGGCAACTTCGCCGATGTCCTGGCGGGTGCGAGTGAGCTTGGCGCCATAAAGGATATTGGGATCGGTGGGATCGACGGCGATGTAGCCGTATTCGAAGACGCCGGGAAGACTCCATTCGCGGAAAGTGATTTCGCCGTAGTCGCTGCGGCTTTGCGTGGCGACGCTGCCGCTTTCCTGCTGCGCGCCGTAGACCCAGTAGGGGAACCGGTTGTCAGTGGTCACGTGATAGAACTGCGCGGTGGGCTGATTGTACCAACTGCTCCAGGTTTGGCCGCCGTTGACGCTAATTTCGGCGCCCTGATCGGCGCTAAGCGCGATGACCTGAGAATTTTTGGGATCGATCCAGATGCGCTGGTAGTCGTCACCACCTGGCGCGCCTTTGAAGCCGGTGAAAGTCTTGCCCGCGTCGGTGGATTTCCAGGTGGTGGTGTTGGCGACATAGATGGTGTCTTGATTATCGGGAGCGACGGCGATGCCCATGGCGCCGGGACCGCGGCCGCCTATGCGGTGGTCGCCATTGATGAACTGCCACGATTCGCCGGCGTCGTCGGAGCGATAAATGCCGGCGTCTTTTTGTGATTCCGCGGTGAGATAAATGCGCTTGGGATTGTTGGGAGCGACGGCGATGCCGATGCGCGCCAAGCCTTGTTCGCCTGTGGGTAGACCTTTGGTCAGCGGGCGCCAGGTGGTGCCGCCGTCGGCGGACTTGTAGAGGCCGCTGCCGGGAATGACGAAGGATTCGCCGCTGCGGATTTCCCAAGGTGCGACACGCGCCGCCCAGAGCGCGGCGTAAAGGACTTGAGAGTTGGTGGGATCCATTACCAGGTCGGCGGCGCCGGTGTTTTCGTCTTTATATAAAACTTTTTCGAAGTTCTTACCGCCGTCGGTGGAGCGGAAAACGCCGCGTTCGGTGCTAGGGCCGTAGGGATGACCTTGCGCGGCGACGAGTACGCGATCGGGATTGCTAGGATCAACGACGATGGCGGTGATTTGCTGGGCGTCGCGAAGGCCGAGATGCGTCCAGGTCTTGCCGGCGTCGGTGGATTTGTAGAGGCCATCGCCGGTGGCGAGGTCGGGGCGCTGCAGTCCTTCACCACTCCCGACATAGATGATGTTGGGATCAGAAGGAGCGATGGCAAGGGCGCCGACCGAGCCGGAAGATTGGTCGTCGAAGATAGGATTCCAGGTGCGGCCAAAGTCGTTGGTCTTCCAGACGCCACCGTTCACGGCTGCCATGTAGAAGACGTGGGGCTGGGTGGGCACGCCACTAATGGCGACAGTGCGTCCACCGCGGAATGGGCCGATGCAGCGCCAACGCATTTCGGCATAGAGTTTGGGATCGTATTGCTGGGCCGTCGCGTTGTTGACGCCGGAAAATAGAATGCACACCACGAACGCGAGCCACATGGCAGGGGACAGAAAACGCATCAGCGAGCCTCCAGGAGACTAGCGAGCATAACGCGGGCGCGGGAATCAGAGCAAATTCCGGGGGAGCAAACGCTCACGGAGAGTGTGTCGGGGCGTCTATTGCAGCAGAGCAGTGCGGCCGGAAGGGGATCCGGCGGTACAAGCAGGATTCTCGAAGAAGGGATGGTGTGTCTATGCGTATGGCGAACAAGGTTTTATTTGGAGTTTTGTTGGGCGTGAGTTTCGCTGCGGGAAATGTGATGGCGCAGTTTAAGAATGGCAGCCAAGCTACGGAATTGAAACTTCCGGAACTGAGCCAGCAAGGCACGGTGACGCAGGTGATTGGGCTGACGAACATCACGATTGACTACCACCGCCCGCTGGCAGCCGGGCGAGAAGTACTTGGGAAGGCGGTGCCTTACGGGAAAGTGTGGCGAGCCGGCGCGAATGAGAACACGACGATGAGTTTTTCGGATGATGTATCGATTGAAGGGAAACCGCTGGCGGCGGGGACGTATGGGCTGCACATGATTCCGGATAAGGAGCAGTGGACGATTATCTTTTCGAAGAATTCGACGTCGTGGGGAAGTTTCAGCTATGACGAAAAGGAAGATGCGCTGAGGGTTATTGTGAAGCCGAAGGGTGATGAGAGTTTTGAGACGTTGACCTACACCTTTGACGATGTGAAACCGGATTCAGCGGAAGCGACGCTACGCTGGGAGAAGGTGGCGGTTCCGTTTCGCGTATCGGTGGATGTAAAGGCGATTACACTGAAGAGCATCAAGAATCAATTGCGCAACACCGGTGGCTTCACGTGGGCTGGCTACGACGAAGCGGCGAACTGGTGCCTGGACAATAACTACAATCTGGATGAAGCGCTGACTTGGGAAGAGACGTCAATCCAAAACGAGGATCGATTTGAAAATTGGGAGACGAAGTCGCGGATTCTGGCGGCCATGGGGAAGCCGGATGAAGCGACGAAGGCGCTGGCGATTGCGATGCAAAAGGCGACGGCGATTCAGTTGTACACCTACGCGCGCGGAATTCAGCGGGGCGGCGATGCGAAGCGGGCGTTTGAACTGTACCCGGGGGTGTCGAAGAAAGATCCGAACCACTGGATCAGTCACCTGGCGCAAGCGCGGCTGGAATCGAATGCTGGAAATTTTCCTGCGGCGACGCAGGACATGAAGCTGGCGATTGCGGGGGCACCGACGGCCACCAAGCCATTTCTAGAGCCGCTACTGGGGAAGCTGGAGACTAAGACGGACATTAATAAGTAGCCGAGCGGGCAGTTTGAGCTACTAAGTTTGGGATTGGGAGATGAGACAAACCGTTGCGTCTCCCATTTTTCTTTTGAGCCCCGAAAACCGACTTGAACGGGTAGACCGATCTGGCGGACACCAACGTAAGAAGTAGCGAGAGAACACCCACGCACTACGGTGGGGACACCCGGAGTCATGGAAGGCTTTCACTTTGTGCGTTTCTGACAGTTGTTTTGATATAAACTTGGCTAGCCGCCCGGCACCGCGCAGTACCAGTGCAGGAATCCAATCCGTTACAAACGAGTGGGAGACACAACTATGCGAAGGAACCGGACTTTACCGTTCGTCCTGACCGCGATTAGCCTGACTGCCAGTTTTGCGTACGCACAAACGCAGCAGCCCGAAGTTCCGGCGTCAGACGTAATTAAGAAGTCGATTAAAGCCGTGGGCTATCCCATTGGTGGGGGCGCCACAAAAGTTGTGTTCGTAGGAACCAGCTTCGCGCCGCAAGCCCAGGGAGAGGCCAAGGTGGAGGCAAAGAAGGGGCCGACCAGCATTGAAGTAAAACTAAGCGGGATGCCGCAACCGACTTCGATTGGAACGGAATTTCTGACTTACGTGCTGTGGGCGATTACACCGGATGGCCGCACCAACAATATGGGCGAGGTGCTGGTGGATAAGACGGGCGAAGGCAAGCTGAATGCCAGCACGCAACTGCAGACCTTTGCGATGATTATTACGGCGGAGCCTTATTATGCAGTGCGGCTGCCGAGCGAAGTGGTGGTGCTGGAAAACGACACTAAGAAGAACACTAAGGGCAAGATTTACCCGGATAACGATTATCAACTGATGGTGCGCAGCCAGTATACAAAGATGGGCAATCCGCTGGCGCTGACACCGAATCTGAAGACGACACCACTGGAAGTGTACGAAGCGCGCAACGCCGTGGATATTGCGCGTTCACAGAAGGCGGATGCGTACGCTCCGGAAGTGTTCGGGAAGGCGGTTTCGAGTCTGCAGATGCTGGAAAATCAGGTGTCGAGTAAGGCGGAGAAGAAGCAGATTATAACTACGGCGCGCCAAACCATCCAGTTTGCGGAAGATTCGCGGGCGCTTTCGGCACAGCGTCAGGACGCGGAACGTATCCAGAAGGAACAGGATGCGGCTGCGGCGAGTGCCGCAGCGAAGGCCAAGGCAGAATCTGATGCGGCCGCTGCAGCCGAGGCAAGGCGGCAGGCCGAGTTGACCGCGGCGAAGGAAGCGCAGATGAAGGCGGAATCCGACGCTGCGGCGGCACGGGCGGCAGCTGCGGCTGACGCAGCCTCGGCCAAGTCGCAAGCGGAACAGGCGGCGTTGCAGGCGAAGGAGCAGGCGGCGCGAGATGAAGCGGCGCGGGCGCAGGCGGCTACGCTGGCTTTGCGCGCGCAGCTTTTGCAGCAACTCAATGATGTTTTGCAAACCACCGACACACCACGCGGGCTGGTGGTGAACATGGCGGACGTGCTGTTTGAAACCGGGAAGTATGCGCTCAGCCAGGACGCCAAGCTGAAGTTGGCAAAGCTTTCCGGCATCATTCAGGCACACCCGGGATTGAACCTGGGCATCGAGGGACATACGGACACGACCGGTACGCCGGAGTTTAACCAAAAGCTCTCACAACAGCGCGCTGATACGGTTCGGGAGTTTCTGATTGCGCAGGGGCTTGGGGCGGACACGATCACCGCGATCGGCATGGGACAGGACAATCCAGTGGCGGACAACGGCACGGCGGCGGGGCGTCAGAAGAACCGGCGGGTGGAGATCATCGTGTCCGGGCAAATCATCGGACAGAAGATCGGGAAGTAAGTCGGACAGGAATAAGCAAGACGAAGGAAAAGGGCCGCACTCCATCCTGGAGGCGGCCTTTTTTTGTATTTGCTTTTGTTTGTCTTTGCTGGGGAAAGCCTCACCCCTGAAAGGGGTGAGCTAGAGGGTGGCTACTGCTTGGCCATTTTCGATTCGTTGGCGGGCTTCTCGGAGGGGCGCGCCGGGGTGCCGTCAGCTTTAACGTAGTGGGCATACCAGGCGAGGTAGCGTTCGTGAAGATCCTTGATGTGCGAAGGCGTTTTGAACTCGTGGTATTCGCCGGGATAGACGACCAATTCGGTTTGGCGACCGAGAGCTTTGAGCGATTCGTACATCTGCTCGCCGCCGAGTATGGGAACGTTCCAGTCGATGGAGCCGCCGACGAAGAGGGTTGGAGTGAGAATATTTTTGACCTTATAGAAGGGCGCGACGTGGTCCCACTTGTCGCGATTTTCCCAGGGAAAGCCTAGCTCGGCTACGTAGTCCCGTTCGTACTGGTCGTGGCCCCACATGGTGGTAAATTCGGCCGCGCCCGCGCCGGAGATTGCAGCTTTGAAGCGGTTGGTCTGGCCGATGATGAAGTCGGTGGAAATGCCGCCATAGGACCAGCCACCAACGCCGAGCTTCTCCGGGTCGGCAATTCCCTGGGCGATGGCATAGTCGACCATAGCCATGTCGTCCTGATAATCCTTGTTGCCCCAGTCGGCAAAGATCGCTTTGCAATAATCCTCGCCGTAGCCGGAAGAGCCGCGCGGATTCGGTAGGAGAACCGCATAACCATTGGCGGCTAAGAGTTGCGCCAAGTCTTGAAACTCGGCGTAATAGGCCCACACGGGTCCGCCGTGCGGACGGACGATGGTGGGATATTTCTTGCCGGGGACGTAATCGACGGGCTTGTACAGGTAGCCGTGAACGAGGGTGCCGTCTTTCGATTTGAAGGAGACGTATTCGCCGGGGGAAAGCTTGAACTGGGCCAGCCACGCGTCGTTGGTGTGGGTGAGGCGCGTTTGCTTGTCGGCGAGCAGCGAGAAGACTTCGTGAGGCCGATCCATGGTGGAGAAAACACCGGCTAAGGTCCCATCTTTTGCCATGGAGAAACTTTCGAACATTAGCCGTCCAGCAACGGGGCGGGTGATTTTTCCGTCCGCGATGGAGACTTGGGCGAGGTTTTGGGTGCCGTCGTCGTCAACCACGAAGTAAACCGACTTGCCGTCCACAGCAAAGCGGGGATCGGTAGAGGTGCGGTCCAAGGTGCGGGTCAGGACTTTCGCTTCCCCGCCGGCAGCGGGGCTCACGGCAATGTGCTTGGTGGCATATTCGAAGAGTTTGGGATCGAGCTGCGTTGAATAGACGATCCACTTGCCATCCGGAGACCATGCCGGGCTGCGATCTCCACCAGGATTGGTGGTGACTTGGGTGAGGTGCGCGCCTTTGTCGGCGTTGTCGGCGGCGACGACCCAAATATCCCAATCGTAGGTGGCGTCGGGATCAGGCTTTGAACGATTGCTGGCAAACGCAAGGGACTTGCCGTCGGGAGACCACGCGGGCTCGGAGTCGTCATAGTCGCCGGAAGTCACCTGAGTGAGCGATTTGGAGGCGACGTCGAAGACATAAAGATGGGTGCGGCGACGATCCAGGTAGCCGACGGTGTCTTCCTTGAAGACCAAGCGATCAATAACCCAGGGACGTTGCGCCTTGGATTTTTTGGAGGCGCTCTCTTTGGAGTCGTCTTCGTCTTTGGACTTCTTGGCGACGGTCTCAAGTTCCTCGGGCGTGGGATCGCGGAGGATGAGCACCAGGCGAGTGCCATCCGGCGACCAGGCGAAGTCGTCCACACTCTGAGCCGTTTCAGTGAGGCGCTGGGCTTCACCGCCCATGCGATTCAGCACATACACCTGGGTCTTTTCTTCCTCGCCCTTGGGATCTTTGCGCTCGGAGAGGAAGGCGAGGAATTTCCCGTCGGGAGACCAGCGCGGATGCTCAGCGGAAGAGCCTTCCGCGGTGAGAGGGATGGCTTCGCCGCCGGCGGTGGGCACCATCCAGATGCGAGTTTCAGTTTTGTCGTCTTTGAGGAGCGTGGAGGTGACGGTGTAGGCCACGAACTGGCCGTCTGGAGAGATTTGCGCGTCGTGCACTTCGCGAAACTGGAAAAGGTCGTCAATCGTGATGAGGCGCGGTGCGGGGGCTTGCTGGGCGAGGGCCAAGGAACCGGTCAGCACCAGAACGAGCGAGAGCACAGCAAAGCGTAGCTTCATGCGGAGTCACCTTATGAAATTAAGTATGAGTGCGAGACAGCGGAGTTTAGCACAGCTGAGAGGTTGGACGGGCAACGCCAGAAATCGTAAGTGCTGCGCAGCGCTGCTTGCGGGGCAGACGCATGCTGCGAAACGGTTCGGCGCCTCGGTGAAGCTGCGTAGCGCAGTGTCGTGACGACGGTAGCAAACGCATCGGGCAAAGTACCCGTACGCAAGCCCAGGTGCTGCTTTGAAAAAATATGCAGTGAGATGCATTTTTTTCTTGCATGCGAGTGCAGAGATTGTATTCTTCGAAAGTGACCTTGCTTCGCAGTTTTTGGAAAGCGAGAGTCACTTCTGGAGGACGAGAGAAAAAAATTGAGCACCATATCACTCCCCGCACAGATTCCCTCCCAAGTAATTCCATCAGCGAAAAAGAGAGTCGCAAAATTGACGCTCTGGCCGCTTGTTGCCGCCACGTTCTTCATGGTGTCCGGGGGCACCTATGGAACGGAAGCGATCATCTCTGGAGCTGGTTACGGTCGAGGGATATTGGTGCTGCTGTTTCTGCCGGTGCTGTGGTGCTTGCCGACGGCGTTCATGATCGGCGAACTGTCGAGCGCGCTGCCGCAGGAAGGCGGCTACTACGCTTGGGTACGACGCGGGTTGGGTAATTTTTGGGGATTTCAGGAAGCGTGGCTGTCGCTGGCGGCGAGCATCTTTGATATGGCGATTTACCCGACGCTGTTCGTGTTTTACCTGAAGCAGATGGCGCCGTGGTTTGGCGTGGGCAATCACGGGATTTACGCGGGCCTGTTTGTGGTGGCGACCTGCGCGGCGTTGAACCTAGCGGGGATCCGCGTGGTGGGCATCACGTCGCTGTGGCTGTTCTTTTTGCTGTCGCTGCCGTTTGGGCTAATCGTGTTGCTATCGCCGGTGAAGGCGGGTTCGTTTGCCGAGCCGCATGCAGCTTCGGCGGGCGTCAGTGTGGGATTGCTGGGCGCGGTGCTGGTGGCGATGTGGAATTACATGGGTTGGGACAATGCGTCGACCATCGCGCAAGAAGTGGAGCGGCCGCAGAAGACGTATCCGAAGGCGATGATTGCGGCGGTGGTGTTGGTGTCGCTGACGTATGTGTTGCCGTTCATCGCGGTTTATTTGACCGGAATTCCGGCGTCGGCTTTTGCGGAGGATGGTTCGTGGGCATCCATCGCCGGACAGCTTGGCGGGAAGGTCATGGGCTTCGAGTGGCTGCGATTTTTCGTGACGATTGGCGGAATGATGAGCGCCTTCGGCATGTTCAATGCGCTGGTGATGAGCTATTCGCGGTTGCCGCTGGCGATGGCCAAGGATGGAATGCTGCCGAAGGTATTCGGCAAGGTCACACGGGCGAATGAGACGCCGTGGGTGGCGATTCTGGTCTGCGCAGCGGGATGGGCGTTGTGTCTGGGCTTGGGGTTCAAGCGGCTGGTCACGCTGGACATCATGCTGTATGGGGCGAGCCTGATGCTAGAATTCGTGACGCTGGTGGTGCTACGGATTCGCGAGCCGGAATTGCGGCGGACGTTTCGGGTGCCAGGCGGAATGGCTGGAGCGGTGACCTGCGGCTTGGTGCCGCTGGCACTGTTGATTCTGGCGATGGTGGAGAGCGAAAGCGAGACGATGCTGGGGATGAACGGGCTGGTGTTTGGGCTGTTCATCGTGCTGGCAGGCTTCGCGATGTATTACGCGACGCGTCCGATGCGAGCGAAGTATGCTGCGGAAGCGGCTTCCGAGGCGGCGAAAGCGGCGGCCTGAGTCTTCTGGGCGCTGAGTTTGTAGGATTGGACGGATTGAAAATGCCCGGCTCACGCTGACGCGACTAGCCGGGCATTTTTCTTTAGGTCGCGGTTGGTTGGTATGGACACACAGCGAGGGCGTTAGATTTGGTATTCTGCTCAGCGTGAGAAACTTTGTTGTGCGCGTCCCCTCTTCCTGGAAAATTATTGCGGTGCTCGCGGTAGTGGTTGCGGCCACGGTGCAAGCCATCCCGGTCATATCGCAGAATCGCCCGCCTTGGGCCACGCCTAAGGGCTCAACGCCGCAGCCGACGCCGCAAAATCCACCGGCCACTGCGCCGCCAACGCAAAACCCAGCGCAAAACCAGCCGCAAACTCCGGCGCAAAGCTATCCCGTGCCGCATCCTGTGGGATTGAACATTGTGGTGTTGGACCCGGCGCACGGCGGGACGGACCTGGGAGCGCGCGGGACGGAGGGAATTCACGAAAGCGATGTGGTGCTGCAATTTGCGGCGGCCATCCGGCGGGCGCTGGAAGCGCAGGGGCTGCAGGTGCTGAGTACCCGGGACGGCAACGAGAATCCGTCGTTCGATGACCGCTCGGCGCGGGCCAACGCCCAGCGCGGGGCAATTTTTATTACGTTGCATATTGGTTCGACCGGGCTGGCGGGGACGGCGCGAGTTTATGTGGTGCCGGAGATTCCGCCATCAAGTGCGGACATGACTGGACTGATTCCGTGGGACCGGGCGCAGGGGCCGTTCCAGGAATTGAGCCGCAAGCTGGGCGATTCGGTACAAATGGAGTTTGCAAAACGGTTCAAAGGGTCGCCAAGCACGGTGCAGGTAGCGCCAGTGCGGCAGCTACGAACGACCGCGGCGCCAGCGATTGCAGTCGAAATTTCCAGTGTGTCGGTGGCGGAGCGGGCCGAGTTGGACCGGATGATTCCCGGCGTGGCGGAATCGATCGCGCGGGGAGTGGTGGCATTCAGGCCGACGTATGTCATTCCGTCATTCCCGACGCCCGCGGGAGTTGGTCAGCCATGATCGCGCGTTGGCACCTTTGGGTGGGCGGGATACTGCTTGCGGCGGTAATCGCGGCGGCGCTGTACTTCCCTGCTCTGCGCAAGCGCGTGGATAGTGCCGCGCAGCTTACGGAAAAGACAGCGGAGCAGGCACGACGGGAATTGCTGCCTGCGGCGGCGCCATCGAGCGGCGAAACGATGACCAAGGTGAAGATGTTCTGGGGCTCGACTGCGGCGGACGGAACGCTGACGCCGGTGACGATTGAGTTGCCACTAGCTAAGGATCCGGTGTTGCGCGCCAGGCAGGTGATTAACACGTTGCTGGCTGGGCCTGTGGACCCGGATGCACGGACGCTGCCTCCAGAGGCGGCGCTATTGGCGTTTTACATTTTGCCGGATGGGACGGGTATCGCCGATTTTTCGGAAGCAATGGCGACTTCGATTCCGTCGGGGATACAGAGCGAGCAGCGGGCTGTGGATTCAATTGCGCGGACGCTGGAAGCCGACGTGCCGCAAGTGACGCGGCTGAAAATCCTGATTCATGGGCAGGAAGTCGATACGCTGGCCGGGCACATCGACTTGACGCAAACGTTTCGTGTAAATACGAAGGCCGGGACAATGGCGCCACTGGCCGCAGCGTCTTCCAGCGTTCCGGTTCCGGCGGCTCCGGCGAACAAAGCGGCGGCGGCCGCGGTGAAAGATCCAGCCAGTGCTTCCGTAAAAAGGTAGTATCTATAGCTCTTCGTTGGCGAAGACGCGACGCGGCATTGCAAATCCATGCGGGGGACAACATGAGAAGCGACGGGCGCAACAAGGATCAAATACGGCCGCTGAAGATTACGCCCGATTTCATTTCGCAGGCGGAAGGCAGCGTGTTGATTGAACTGGGCAAGACCCGAGTGATCTGCACCGCGACGGTGGACGATGGCGTGCCGGGATTTCTGAAGGGCGCGGGAAAAGGCTGGGTGACCAGCGAGTACGGCATGTTGCCACGCGCCACGGAAGAACGGACGCCGCGGGAAGCTACACGCGGCAAGCAGACCGGGCGGACCCAGGAAATTCAGCGGTTGATCGGGCGGTCGTTGCGGGCGGTGACGGATCAGACCAAGCTTGGGGAACGCACGGTGTGGATTGATTGCGATGTGATTGAGGCGGATGGCGGGACGCGGACGGCGTCTATTACTGGAGCGTATGTGGCGCTGGCGCTGGCGATGGAGCGACTGGTGGTTTCTGGAATTCTGAAGCGATCGCCGCTGATTGATACGGTGGCCGCGACGAGCGTGGGCATCGTGGATGATGTGCCGCTGCTGGACCTTTGTTACGAGGAAGACTCGCGGGCGGATGTGGATATGAATGTGGTGATGACCGGGAGTGGCGACTTCGTGGAGATTCAGGCGAGTGCGGAGGGGCGACCGTTCGCGGGTGCCGAGATGCAGGATTTGCTGGCGCTGGCAGCCGCAGGGATTCGGCGGTTGAACGATGAGCAGCGCGCGGTGTTGCCTGCCAAATTTTTGGGCACGGGAAGATGAGTCAGGCTGCGGCCGGGCAGAAGCGTCTGTACCTCGCTTCGGGAAATCCAGGAAAATTGCGCGAGTATCGTGAGTTGGCGCAGAGTGTGGGTTGCAATTGGGAACTGGAACTGCTTCCCGAGTACGGTGCGGTGCCGGAGTTTGAGGAAGGGGCGCCGACCCTTGCGGAGAATGCTGTGGGGAAAGCTCTTTACTATGCACGGAGCAGCGACGATTTAGTATTCGCGGATGATTCTGGGTTGGTGGTGCCGGCTTTGAACGGAGCGCCGGGGGTGCTTTCGGCCCGCTATGCCGGACCGGGAGCGAGCAACGAACAGCGGATTGCGAAATTGTTGCAGGAAATGAGTGGGCTGGAAGGCTCAAAGAGATCGGCGCATTTTGTGTGCGTGATTGCGGCAGCGCGGAAAGATTGCGTGCTGGCGGTGGTGTCGGAAAAAGTGGAAGGCGAAATCGTCAAGGAGCCTAAAGGAAGCGGGGGTTTCGGATATGATCCGGTGTTCTTTTTTCCAGACCTGGGCGGAACATTTGCGGAACTTGGCAGCGAGGCGAAGAATACGCATAGCCATCGTGGGAAGGCGTTTCGGCGATTAATCGAGGTGCTGCGATAATTAGTTGTTAGCGAGATTCGAAAAGAAGGTAGGCATGGCTGCAAATAAGACCAGAGCGAAGAAAAAAACGAGCGTTAAGACCGCTGCGGCTGCGACAAAAGCTGGGGCGAAGGTGAAAGCGAGTGCGTCTGGGAAAGTTGCGAAAGGCACAGACCCCAAGCGCGTGGCGGCGATTCTGGGAAAACTGGATGAGGCGTATCCCAACGCTACCTGTGAACTGAAGCATGAGAGTCCGTTCCAGTTGCTGGTGTCGACGATTCTTTCGGCACAGTGCACGGATGTCCGCGTGAATCAGGTTACCGAGTCGCTGTTCAAGAAATATACGTCGCCGGAGGCGTTTGCTTACGCGACGCCCAGCGAATTGGAAAAGGAAATTCGGCCGACGGGATTTTTCCGCAACAAAACGAAGTCGATCATGGGCGCTAGCAAAGCGATTGTTGAACAGTTTGGCGGGCAGGTGCCGCGCACCATGGAAGAAATTTTGACGTTGCCGGGAGTGGCGCGGAAAACGGGGAACGTGGTGTTGGGAACGGCATACGGACTGGCCAGCGGCATCGTAGTGGATACGCACGTTTTGCGGCTATCACGGCGACTGGACCTGACACGTGACGAAGAACCGAAAAAGGTGGAACAGGACTTGATGAAGATCATTCCCAAGGACAAGTGGATTTCTTTTTCGCATCAACTGATCTGGCACGGGCGACGGGTTTGTGTGGCGCGCAAACCGAAATGCGTGGAATGCAATCTGGAGCCGCTGTGCTATTCCAAAGATAAAACGGTGTAGTTCCTGTGATATCGGCCAGTTGCAGTGAAGTTGCAGGTTTGACGTGGTTGGCCTGCGGTGCGATAAGTGTAAGTAATGACGGCTTCGAGCAAGCCGGGTTTCACTCTTAGCAAAGAGACGTACATCGCCGGATTCACGCTTGTTGCAATACTGTTGCATCTCCTGCTGAAGTTCGCGTTGCACTTCCCTCCCCTGTATGCCGACATTCCGCTTTTTGCAGCGTTGCTGATTGGTGGCGTTCCGCTGGTTTTTGTGCTGCTGAAAAAACTGGTAAGACGCGAATTCGGGTCAGACTTGCTGGCCGGCGTTTCGATCATCACCGCAATTTTGTTGCGGGAATATCTGGTGGCTACGATTGTGGTGCTGATGCTGTCGGGGGGAGAGACGCTGGAAACGTTCGCCACAGCGCGAGCTTCGTCGGTGCTCGATGCACTGGCACGGCGCATGCCGAGTGTGGCGCATCGCAAGGATGCTGGGGGTTTGGTGGATGTGAAACTTTCAGAAATTCGAATCGGCGACGAACTGACGGTGCTGCCACACGAAATTTGCCCGGTGGACGGCACGGTGCTGGAAGGCCATGGCGTGATGGATGAAGCGTATCTGACCGGCGAGCCGTACGAAGTGTCGAAGACGCCGGGATCGTTGGTGATTTCCGGCGCGATCAATGGCGAGCAGGCGCTGGTGATTCGCGCGGAAAAGCTGACGGAAGATTCGCGATATGCGCGGATCATGAAGGTCGTTCACGAAACGGAGGAACAGAAACCGCAGTTGCGGAGGCTGGGCGATCAGCTCGGTGCGTGGTACACGCCATTGGCTTTGGGCGTGGCGATTCTCGCTGCGTTGATTTCGCGCGAGCCTGAGCGATTTCTGGCGGTGGTGGTTATCGCTACACCTTGCCCGCTTCTCTTGGCTATTCCTACCGCGATTATCGGCGCGATCTCGCTGGCAGCACGGCGGGCCATCATCATCCGGAATCCGGCGGTGCTGGAACAGATTGAAAAGTGCCAAACGCTGATCTTCGATAAGACGGGAACGTTGACTTATGGCCGGCCGACGCTGACCGCGATTGTTTGCGCGCCGGGGTTCGAGCGCACGCAAGTGCTGCAATTGGCTGCGAGCCTGGAGCAGTATTCGAAACATCCACTGGCGGCTGCGATTGTGAATGCCGCAAAGCAGGGTGGGATTGCGATACGAGAAGCCGCACACATTAGCGAAAAGCCCGGTGAGGGTTTGCTGGGTCGAGTCGACGAAAAAACTGTGTTTATCACCGGCCGGCAAAAAGTTTCTGATCGGCAGGCAGATTTGCCTGAGTTGGTCAGCGGACTGGAGTGCCTGGTGTTTGTCGATGAACGTTTTGCGGCGGCGATTCGATTCCACGATGCGCCGCGAAAAGACAGCGTTTCGTTTATACAGCACCTGCGACCGAAACATGGCGTAGCGAAAGTGATGCTGCTTTCGGGCGATCGCGCGTCAGAAGTGAATTACCTTGCGGAGAGCGTGGGAATTACGGAAGTCCGCGCTGGGAAAAGTCCGGAACAGAAGGTGGCCATCGTGAAGGAGGAAACGGCGAAGGCCAAGACGCTGTTTGTGGGCGACGGGATTAATGATGCACCCGCGCTGCTCGCCGCAACCGTAGGAGTCGCGTTTGGCACGCAAAACGACATCACTACGGAGGCGGCGGATGCGGTGGTGCTGGAGCCGGCGCTGGAAAAAATTGACGAGCTGATGCACATTGGACGGCGGCTGCGGAGAATCGCGTTGCAAAGCGCGCTGGGCGGAATGGCTGCGAGTGTTCTGGGAATGATTGCGGCGGCTCTGGGGTATTTGCCACCGATCTCCGGGGCGATCGGGCAGGAGTTCATTGATCTTCTGGCGGTGCTGAATGCGGTGCGGGTGGCGTTGCCGACGCGGGAGTTGCGGGATTATTAACGGCTGACGATTTGGGCCGGATCGCAAATTAATTAGCGTGAAAAAGAAACAGGGCCGCATGGCGCGACCCTGTTTCTGCAAATCCGTGGCGTTTTTGTTTAAGGCTTGGCGTAAGGTGCCGGTTGCTGAGAAGACTGTTGTGGCGGCGGCGCCTGTTGTTGCTGTTGTGCGGGAGGCTGAGTGGTTTTGATAATGTCGCTGAAATTATGAACTTCGCCGGCCGCTCCTGGATGATTCGGCGGCATTCCGTTTGGCGGCATAGAACCCGGTGCAGGGTGTTGCATGTTTCCACCGGCCGGCTGGCTCTTTAAAACGAACCAATCTTCGCCGCGTTTTTCGAGCGAGTAATTCAACTGCATGCTGGAGCCGGCCGCGTCGCCAGCTTTAGCTTTAATCTCGACCTGGGCCTGGGCCTGATTACCATTCACGGTGGCTTGGGTGACGTTGATGTCCATGGCGCTGATGTTGAGCATATTGAGAGACGTGAGATAGCGGATCACGCCGGCGCGGATGGCGGTCTTATCGTCTACTTTGGCCTTGCAGCCGGAGGTAACGAGGAGCAGAGCGCCTAAACAAGTTGCGAGCAATGCGCGATTCATCCACAGTTCCTTTCCTGAAAGAGCATTTGAGCCGCGACTGGGGGCGTTCTGTTTATAGTAACGGAAGCGAGCCGGAATGTAACGGCGCTGCAAGGAAAAGATACGCAAACTGCAATGGAAGGGTTGGCTTGATGTTGCGCCGGTAGCGTGCAGCTGGCTTGGATGTGCTGGCACCGTCGTGTCCATTAACATCTATGTATATGTGCGAACGACTTGGTTTGGGCACAAAGTCGAGTCGAAGAGTCCGCGGGGACTAGGACGAAAGTTGGAAAGTGCCTTAGAATGAATGGAGCAGTTAATGTCGGGGCGTAGCGCAGCCTGGTAGCGCGCCTGCCTTGGGCGCAGGAGGTCCCGAGTTCAAATCTCGGCGCCCCGACCATCTTATGTTTTTTCTTTTCCATCGCTTAGAGATCATTGTTTTCTTGCTACTGCCCGTGAATTTCTCGCAGGCAGGAGGTCGGTTTTTGCAAGCCATTTAATTTCCGCAACTTCGCCGCACCGTCAGCAGGCCAAAACTCAAAAAGGCAGGAGTGCCATTCAGAATTTGTTGGACTGACGTAAGTTATGAGGAGGTCGTGCGATGAGTGAGGGGAAAAGTGAGGGGACCCTGCGCACTACCCATTCATCGATTGGTCAAGAACAAAGCGGACGGCCCAGCCTCGATCGCGGATGACTTCAACCCGTCGGTTAACAGCCGCATGTGTTACTTAGATCATGCTGCCATCGCGAAGATCGCGAATCGGAATTCCATTTCTGAAATCGGGTTTGTTCGTCTCTGGTGTCTCAGCCATGCTTTGCCTCACGAGCTATTCGATACCGCAGTAGATCGAAGTTGGGTTGTACTATTTCTTCCGTACAATTGAGGCCGCTTCCACACTGGCATCTTTGTTCCACCCGTGGAAACGAGAGAAGTCACCCGCATTCCATGCCTCGCGGAGTCCAGGAGTACTCAGATCCCAGTCTGGGCGGATTTCTCTGGTCACGGCGCGCAGATCGTTCCAAAGATCGATGACCGATGGACGCCCCCAGAACCAATAGCCGTTATAGGTGCTGTAAATCACGAGGCCCGGCTTGAGCACGAGCGTATGCGGGATCATAGGATTGTGCTCGGGGTCGGTGTACTCCTGAATGTCGAGATCCTTTTGAATCGTTCGGCCGGAGTCCGAAAGGAAAGTCCACTGGCCTCCGACGGACGCACGGAATTCCTGGAGAGTATGGTGATCGTCGGTGGTGATCGTGACGATCTGAGTGTACGCCACCGCGATCTTCGGGTAGAACGCGGCGAGTTCCAAATGCTGCTGATGCTCCTTTGGGCAATAGTGGCCGCGCGCAAGGGTAAGGATTAGCGGATCATTGCCCTGTAGCTCGCTGAGCTTGCGCACCTTGCCCGAGTGATCGGGGAGTTCGTAGTCGGGGAAAGTGCCTCCGGGCACGATATCAGAACGCATGATTGGCTCCTCCCGTTTCTCTCAAAGGTCCAGAGTGACACCCGCGTTTGGCTGGGAACAGCATACGAGCACGTTCCCGGGAGCGGGCCTCTCCAGCGGCTCAGGGTTATAAATAATCGATCCGCTAATCAGGCCCGTCAAGCAGGTATGACAGACTCCAGTCCGACACGACCATCTGACCGGAACATCGCACGCTTCCGCCAGTTCAAGCAAGCTCGCGAATTTCGGATCCCAAGCGGCGGTAATTCCGCTACGCACAAATGAGACTGGGGGGCCAGAACCGGCTGGCCCTTGTGGCAGGTGAGGAGTGTGAACAACCTGCGCCATACCAGGGGTGATAGCCTCGAGAGAACCGAAGATTTCCGTGTGCACATTCCCGGCGAGCACACCCCAGTTTCGCAGCCCATCGCGCATATTCTGTAAGAATGAAGAGGGGCCACACAGATAGAAGTCGCTACCCTGTGACACGCCAATTTTCTCTAGCAAAGCAGTGTCAATGTGCCCGGGAGCATCAAAGCCAGCCCCGACTCGGTCGATTGCAGCGGGCCTGCTGTACACGATGTATCCTCGCCCGCGAGAGAGCTGCTTCAGTAATGAACGCGATTCTTCTGCAAACGGATGGTCGACGCTATTGCGCGCTCCATAGATCCACCAGATCTCTCGTTGCGATCTTTCAGCGGCGAGTGAGTGCAGCATCGACATCACGGGCGTTGCACCCACTCCAGCGCTCAGCAGAACCACAGGATTCTGGCTGGGACGCAGAGTAAAGCTGCCGCGTGGCGCACTGACATCCAATAGATCGCCTTCTCGCGCACGGTTGCACAGAAATGAACTTCCAATCCCATTTGATTCGTTCTTGACGCTGATGCGGAAATGATCGGCTGCGGGCAGATCAGACAACGAATAGCTACGAAGCATGGGCGATTTGCCCGGTTCGACGAACAGCCGCAAAACCACAAATTGTCCTGCTTGGAAGACCGGAAGAGGCTGCCCATCGATTGGCCCCAGAATGAAGGAAGTTACGCTATCGCTTTCCTTATGAATATTCGCGACTCGCATCTGTCGAAATCCGGGCCATGCTGGTGCTTGTTCCTCATCCGCGAGTCCCGGATTTCCCTCGACGGGCTTCGGGCTCGACTCTTGCGCGAGAATCGCTTGAAAGGAACTCTGCCAACCCTTGCTAAGTGCAGGAATCCGTAGCGCTCGTTGCAGTTGCTCGCTGGAATGTCCCGGCAAATACAGGAGGGCGTCAACCTCGGCCACGGTGATTCGCTCTGGACCGTCAGCAGTTTTTACAATGTCATCGCCTGCGCCAACTTCTCCTTCCTGCAACACGCGAAAGTAGAATCCTGGTCTGTGATGCGAAACGAGCAGAGCTGCCATCCGAGGTTCATTCATGCGAATGCCGACGCGGTAGCACGTCACGCGTGGCTGCGTTACTTCAAATATCGCGCCACCGATGCGATATCGATCGCCGATGCACACCTCGTTGTCAGGAAGTCCCTCGACGGTGAAATTTTCTCCGAACTGGCCGTAGGTAAAATCGTTGCGGCCCAAAAAACGCTCCCAGTAGTGGTAAGAATCCATCTGGTAGACAAATACGGCGCGGTGCTCGCCTCCGTGACCGGTGAGATCGCCTTGCGCATCACCTTGAATATTGAGTCTGCGCACCATGCGCCGGCCATCAACTGGAGATTTCCAGACTGACGTTCGGACGGTTTTGCCGTTCCATGTCACGTCGCGTGGAAGGCCGACATTTACCGAAAGTAATCGGGGCATGCGTACCTCATCAAAGTCCAGCGTGTGGTTGGCATCCTTTTATTTCGTGCATCGGGCCAGCTTCTGCGTAGCCAACGTCCAACTGACCGGCATCGATTTGCTTCAGTCGATCATCTCAGTAACCTGCCGGTGAGCCAGTAATCGACACTGAACTTACCGGGACCAGAGCAGATCAGCCAGATAAAGAAGAGCACGTAGAGGACTTCCGGAAGGTAGAGGAAATCGTCGAGCCAGTTAAGAGGCGACAGTCCTTTGGGCACCGTGAAAACCGCGCTGGTCACGGTGGCAACAATCATATCGATCAATAAAGCCGCGCTGGCCGGGCTCGAAAGAAACCCCACGGTCACCAAGGATCCGGCAACGAACTCGACACCCGACACGAAGTAAGCCATCTGGTGGGGGAACGGGACTTTGACTTTAACGAGCGTTTCGTAAACAGGTTTCGTGCCGCCGGCGACAAACAATTTGTTTGCCCCGGAGATGGCGAAGAACAGCCCGATCGAAACGCGTACCAGCAAGATGGCATATTGTTCCAAATCACTGCTACCCATCAGCGTAAACTGGATCAACCGTTTCCAGTCCATCTTTTATCCCTCCATCTTTTTCGGCGTCGAGATTATGTGTCCATCCGTTCGACCCATTGAGCGCGCCATGCGGGAGCCACGAACGGATCTGCAAAGTACTGTGTTTCCCGCGCAACCTTGTAGTCCCTGAACTCCATGATGCTCACGGTGTAGGACGGCTTGCCGTCATAGGTCAGGATGAATTCGGTGACCCAAAGATCACCGCTGCCAATGATTCGCCGGATAGAAAAACGCTTTTTGTTTGGCTGACTGGCGCGTTGGCCTTGTATGTTGCGTCGACCGCGGGTTCGCTCGCCGGACTGCGGGTAGTCCAGCACCGCGTCCTCGTGATAGATGAGGTGCTCGGCTTCAAAATCGTTGGCATCGGACGCCGCCCAATGCTGATCCAGTGCCGCACGGATCTTATGATCTGTTTTCTCGTTTGACATACGCCCTCCTTCAGCGGCGCTTGTTTTGTCGTCACTTAGATAACCAGGAAAAATTAAAAGATGTATTATTTTCCCGTGACCGCAGTGGGCGCACAGCAGATCGTTCGATCGCCAATGGATCGCAACTCTCTGCAGCTGTCCAGTTCATCCAACTGTTCATTAATGCCTGTTTGTCTAACTGGGAGATGAATCATGAAAGCAGTTGTTATCCACGAATATGGTGGTCCGGAAGTACTGAAGTTTGAGGACTATCCTGATCCAGTGCCCGGTCCAGGCGAGGTGCTGGTGCGGGTCGCCGCCACGAGCGTGAATCCGATCGACTACAAGCGACGTGCCGGGTTAACGAAAGACTTCTATCCCATCAAGTTCCCGGGACTGATAGGAGTCGACATTGCGGGGACGGTCGTCACGGTTGGGCCCGGAGTGGAAGGCTTTTCCCGAGGCGACCAGGTGTTTGCAATGGCGGCGGACACATACGCCGAACTTTGCGTTGTGAAAGCCGCGATTCTGGCGAAAGTTCCCAAAGGACTCGATTTGATCCAGACGGCGGCTCTGCCGCTGGTGACCACGACTGGCAACCAGCTCATTTCCGCTACGGGAATTAAGGCGGGCCAGACGGTTCTCGTCGCAGGTGCTGCTGGAAATGTCGGGCGTTCGGCGGTATTCACGGCGAAGCAACGGGGAGCAGTCGTGATTGCAGGGGTGCGGAAGAACCAAATGGATGAAGCGAAGAACATCGGCGCAGATCAGTTGGTTGCAACCGATGACGACAATGCGATTGCGAATCTTCCGATGCTCGACGTCGTAGCCGATACGGTCAACAGCAAGACTGCTGAAAAATTGATCGCCAAGGTCAAGCCGGGAGGAGTGTTTGCATCGGTTCTCGGGGCACCAGGGAATGTCGAGAAGTACCCAACCGTAAAGGTGGTACCGGTGTACGCGACACCTGATGCGAAAATCCTTCAGTTCATGGCCGAGGCCGTCCGAGATGGCAAACTGGTGATCCCGATCAGCCGCAAGCTGCCACTCAGCAAGGCCGCCGAAGCTCATGCCGCCGCGGAGAAGGGTGGTATCGGGAAGGTCTTGCTGGTGGCTTGACATCATTTTGCGAACAGAGGACGAGAAAGGAAAATCGATTCCAGCGGCACTGAAAGGATTCACCAACACGACATCCTTGTGCACATCCCGGCAGACAGGATCAGGGTGTTCCAGTGCAGACCGAGTTTCATCTCGCTCATGAAGTCCGGCGGCTATCGCGGGCCAGCTTGCCAAGTGATACGGCTGAGCTGGCCAGATATCTCATCGGGAAAACCATTGTGCGCAAGACTGGGCGAAACAGGATTAGCGGTCGGATTGTCGAGACAGAAGCTTACCCGCCGGGTGATTCGAGTGGTCATGCTTATCGTGGACGAACGGCCAGAAACCAATCGCTATTCCTGGACAAGGGGTTCGCTTATGTCTACTTCATCTATGGGACGTCATACATGCTCAACGTCTCGGCTGAAGAACCGGGGGTTGGCGCAGGGGTGCTGTTGCGCGCCCTTGAGCCTCTTGAAGGAATCAACCTTATGAAACGGCTCCGCAAAACCGACAAACTCACAGATTTGGCCAGAGGTCCGGGACGGCTTGCGGCTGCATTGCAGATCGACAAGCGCTTGGACGGTGTTGACCTGTGTGCCGATGGTCCGCTTTGGCTTGGGACTGCGGTTCGAGAGACTGCGCACATTAGCACAACTGTGCGCATCGGCATCACGCGTGAGGTGCACCGGCGCCTGCGTTTCTTTGAAGCGGGCAGCCCATTCGTTAGCGGTCCCCTCAACAAGATAAGAAGTCGTTAAGGCTTGGCTTGGCTCGAAAAGCCAACACCTGTCCGTCGTGTTGCTTGCGTGGGTCGAGTCAAGAAGATGCAAAGTCTCCTCTAGGCATAGCTTTTATTCGAACGATTTGAATTTTTTTCCTGAAGGCAACTTCATTGGAAGGCCTTGGTGGGAGTGGGGACCTTGGTGGGTGGGGCGAGGCTATCGAGTGCCGCCGTGACACCCCCGTCGTTGTGAGGTATGCCGGCTAAACGAAGACCCATTTCGATTCCACTTAGTGTTCCCGCCAGCATCAGATCATTGAAGCTGCCGAGGTGTCCTATGCGGAATACCTTCCCGGCCAGTTTCGAGAGTCCCGCGCCGAGCGACATATCAAACTTCTCGAGGATGATGTTTCGCAGTCGATCAGCGTCATGGCCCTCAGGCAAAAACGCGGCGGTTAGCGAATTTGAATATTCCTGAGGTTCTTCGCAAACAAGTTCCATCCCCCAGGCTTGCACCGCGGCCCGCGTCGCTTTGGCGTGGCGATGATGCCGATCAAATACGTTTAACAGCCCCTCTTCTTGCAGCATCGAAAGGGCTTCTTGCAGCCCATAGATGAGATTCGTGGCTGGTGTGAACGGAAAAAAGCCAGTGCGATTGGGCGCCAGCATATCTTTCCAGTCCCAATAAGATCGGGACAGCTTTGCTGTTTTGCTGGCGGAAAGCGCTTTTTCCGAAATTGCGTTGAAACTGAGGCCCGGGGGAAGCATAAGGCCCTTCTGCGAACCAGCCACGGTGACGTCAACTTCCCATTGCTCGTGGCGATAGTCCACACAAGCTAAGGAAGAAATCGTGTCTACGATCAACAAAGCCGGATGACCAACAAGATTCATGGCACGACGAATTTCAGAGATGCGGCTGGTAACCCCTGTGGAGGTTTCATTGTGGACTACCATCACTGCCTTGAATGTATGTTGCGAGTCGGAACCCAGTCGCGCTTCTACTTCCGCGGGATCAGCTCCTCTACGCCAGGTGCCTGGCACGTACTCAACCTTGATGCCAAATCTTTCCGCGAGCTGGCGCCAGAGTTGCGAGAAGTGGCCGGTCTCGAACATCAACACACGATCGCCGGGAGAAAGCGTGTTTACTATGGCGGCTTCCCAGGCGCCCGTGCCGGAAGCGGGATACATGACGACCGGGCCGCTGGTCTGGAAAATTGCGCGCAAGCTGTCCAACATGTCGCCCGCTAACTTTGCAAATTCCGGTCCGCGATGGTCAATGACCGGGCGATTCATCGCGCGCAACACGCGGTCCGGAACATTCGTGGGACCTGGAATTTGGAGAAAATGCCGACCAGAATGAATCAATTTTGGTTCCGACGGAGTTATGGAGTACAGAAAACAGACACGCTACACATCCCAGCCAACCCCGCCGCCTCCTTTTCGAGTGTCAGAATCCCGCGCGCATTAGACTTGGTACGCGCTGGATGTAGTGTAGTCCTGTAAGTCTTGTTGCAAACAAAGTGAAAAAAACTTAATTCTAATGTAAGCCAGCTATTGCAGGCCCCTCGTGCAGGCTTGGTCTTACGGTAGCAGTTCGACGTCAACAACTTGATACATGGAAGTTCCCAGGTTTTCGATGCGGTGGGTATAAGGATTTTTTGAACCGTCTGAGAAGACCACTGCACCGGGTTTTACGGTAGACGGTTTCCATTCTTTGTCCTTGAATTGAGTCTGGATCTGGCCGCCGCTTATCCGAATCGAAATATTGTCGTGCGCGTGGGTATGGAACCGAGTGGTTTCTCCAGCGGGAATGCGCACGTCGAGAACGCGCGCGTACTGGTTCTCGAACAGCACATGGTGATGTCCCTCCTGCTCAACCGGCACAACCTCATGTTGTGCAGGAGGAATATGCGAGGAATCGGTGGGCTTCACCAACACCGCGGGCGAGGCGGCTTTCTTAAATTCGATTTCGATATTTTCGATTGGCTCGTTACGCAGATTCTCCACCGCGTGCGACAAAGGCTCTCGCCAAGCCACATCTCCTGCTTTACCGGTCATGTCCAGGTGACTCCCGTCGGGCTGGAAGGCGCGGCGCGAGTTGGGGGTAACGGCCACCACAATCAGCGCGGGATGCGAGTGCATGTCGAGGCGTTCGTAGGGTGCAAAGTGTACCCGAAGAATTCGGACTCGGTCATTTTCGAACTCAACCTTCACCATCTTTGGATTCACAATTACGGCATCCTGTGGAAGAAAACTAAAGAAGGTTAGAGCAGCGAGTACCACCCAACGCATCGGATTCACGTCCTCTCCATTCCTGTGCCCAACGCTACGTCCTGCAGTGTACGAAATGTTTTATGACGGTTAGAGAAGTCAGTGTAGTCGGGAATCTCGAATGTCACCTGAAGGCAACATTAATTCCCGTTAAGAAACCTGCTCGAACTGCGCCGTGCCTTGCCTATGAACGAATTACAGCCACGACAGAATCCAGGCCGGCGCGTTCCAAACTCAAGCACCGCGCCTCGGGAAATGCCACTGCAGCCAGTCTCGTCAGCACCTCACCAGGGTGCATCTCTACGAAAAACCGCACACCCGCTTCAAATAAGACGCAGGTTATATCGCGCCAGCGAACGGGTTCCTGCACCGAATTGGCCAGGTCTTCCAGGATTTCCGAACCGTTCACCATGGTTCGCGGAGCGCGGTTACTCATGACCGGAATAGTTGCATTCCTCGGCGAGAGTTTGCGCATTTCTGTACTCATTTGCTCCGCGACATTGTGCATGAGCGGGGTGTGAGACGGAACGGATATGTCGAGATGCACGGCATTTCGGGCTCCACGCTTCCGGGCCAACGCGAGGATTCGCTGCAGGCCAGCGCTCGATCCGGAAATCGAGATCTGGTCGGGCGCGTTGAGGCTTGCGGCATATACCGATTCCCCAGCTGCGCGAACCTCTTTGATCAGTTCGTGGCAGACGTTCTGTGGCAAGCCTGTGATGGCTGCCATGCCATAGCCGAAGGGGCAGGCAGATTGCATGGCACGACCTCGAAGCTGAATGAGGCGTAACGCCTCGGCAAACGATATCACTCCGGCAATCGTGGCGCTCGCAAAAGCACCGGCAGAATGGCCGGCAAGAAAATCCGGCTTTAACCCGCGGGCAAGGAGCCATCGCGCGCTGGCAACCTCGGCAAGCAATAAAGCGAGTTGAGAGTATTCAAACCGCCGCTCGGTTTCCGGAGTTGTAAGCCGGGAGACCTCATAACCCAGTATTGAGTTCGCTTCCGCAAAGACCTCTCGCACGACAGCCTCGGAAGGCAGTCGACTGAACATCCCAGGCGACTGTGAGCCCTGTCCCGGAAACAAGAATGCGATCAGCAAGCACCTCTACCAACGGAAAGCATCCATGCGCGGCCCAACGCTGGTTTTGATCAAGCAGCGTTCGGGACTACGCAAGAAGTCGCAGAGAGCAACGCCCCCCAACGGTCCCTCCAAAATCACATCCACGCGGGCCGGTGCGCTGCTTGCCAATTCCTGGAATCGCTTCAGACGCCTAAAATCCAGGCGAACATTACATCGCATGACGACGTCAAGGTCGCTCTGGGCACAAACAGTAGGGACACCGGTCGCGAGTTCATAGCCGACACTTCCCACAGGTCCCCAATCGAGATGTTCTTGCTGCGCATAGGCAGCGACCAAAGCGAGTGAGTGAAGGGCCGGTAAGCGGGTTATTCCCGGATACCGGCTCCAATTTTTTTCGGCCGCGAACGATTCCGGTGTTCGCCAAGATTTCACATCTTGCTCTCGCAAGAGCGCGGCGTGCCGTTCTCCGCGGGTTGGCCCGCGGATACCCACACAGAGGAATCCTTGTGGCGCTTGTCCGCGTGTCACCACGACGGTTCGAGACCCACCAAGTGCGCGAGTAGCCCAACCGGGTGTGCTGATCGACAACAGCTCAGAACCCTCGGCGATCTCAACGAGGTCATGCACCCTCAGCCCCATTCCGCCTCCAGCGCTCTGCGAACGACGAGCGACATCTTGCGTGATTCTTGGCAGGCAGGTGAATCGAGACGCATTTTAGGATCTCGTGGAAACAAGCGGATCTCGCAAATCGCCTGCAATATTTTTGAGCGCACGGTCGCGACGCAGTGTGCATCTATCGGATGCGAGTCATCACAGTTCACCAACTGATCCACAGCACCAAGACTGGCGAATGAACGAATGTCGCGTGCGGTCGCCCGCACCAGATTTGCCAGCGAGGTTATTTCTTCGGGGCTTCGCCGGGTGATCCGCGCGACCGAAGCCTCCGACATAACATGAACCTCGATATCTTCATCATTGAGGGCCAGAATTTGGCCGCACTGAAGTCCATGCGCCAGGAACGCTCCTGAGATTGCCTTCCCGACGATTAACGCAACCGTCGGGTGTCCTGCCCGCCGCGCCGTTGCGTATGCGTCCACTGCTGCAGCCAAGGATAGGTGCAGTCCAAGGATTTCTTCATTAATTCCAAACGCTTGACCGGGAACGTCAACAATCGCCAGCAGCGCACGTTTTTCTCTTCCCTGGTCAGCAGTCATGGCCTCTCGAACTGATCGCGCAATTTCCCAGCCTTCTTCTATGCCGACTTGTCCGTCGCGAGCCCGGGGGAAGCGCGCAACTGCATTGGGAACAACCACAATAGCGCGTACTGTTTCGCCACCCCAGTGAACATCAGAAGCAAGCACTGACTGTGCTCCCGGCGTTACGGCTGAATTTCCCGTTAGGGCCTGAAACCACAATAGTCCGCGGCTATGCCCAGAGGTCCGAGCGGAGGGAGTCAGCCTTTCCGGAATCCTCTGCAAAATTGGATAGTCGCTTATCTTTTTTAGTTGCGACTCAATCTGACGCGTTCTTGGAACCCGCGCCCCCGGCTCAAGCCATGTTTTTTCGCAATATTCGGCAATCGTTTCAGCGAGGGCAGAATCCGAATCCTGGACCAGCAGGTCGATTTGTCCAATTTCCATTCTTCGACGGCACCCCATAATTTTCCAAATGAGTTGCCTGTCTGTTGCATCGAACTCCGCGATTCCCGCTTCTTGTTCGATGACTTCGGGGCCGTTAAGCCCTAAGCGGCCAATCTCTGTGCCAATCAGTAGGCTGCAAAGCGCGGCGGCGATTCCCATCCCACCGAAACATCCAATTTTTCCGGCGATGACTCCCACCACCGGCACATACTCTCGCAGCTCAACGATGGCCGAGTGAATTTCGCTGAGAACCAAAATTCCTAGATTTGCTTCCTGCAGCCGGATTCCCGCAGTGTCTAACACCAGAACAGAAATGACCGGGCGTCCTCTCGCGGAATCGCGTAATGCCATTTCGAGAGCACCGGCGATCTTGGCTCCGCCGACTTCGCCGATGGATCCGCCCTGAAAACCTCCTTCCACCGAAACTACCAGCGCCTCTTTCGAGCGGATGCTGCCACGGGCAACGACAACGCCATCGTCACTCTGCGGAACTATTCCTTGAGGCGGCAGGTGGGGCGATTCCAACCGTGCAAAAGGATCCAGCAATTCGCGGAAGGTTCCCGGATCGAGGAGAACCCGCGCACGCTCGCGCGCGGTCCGCTCGCAGAAGCTTTCACCCTTCATTACAGAGACTCCTCCAGGGCCTGTTCCAACCTGAGAAGCACAACGGGCGGCGAGGCTCCACAGTCATTGATCTCGATGCAGGCGGCGACATCGTGGCGGTCGAAGAACACCTGCAACAGGGCTCTCCAAGTCTCGCCAAACCCGGAAGCGCTTGTTCGGATCCGCACTTGTGAATAGGCGTTTGCGGCGGGCTCCAACAGGACTTCGAGATTCCCCGAAGCGACGATGCCAACCTGCACCTTTCGGAGCATCTCTTGTGACCCAGCAGGAAAGCTAAAATTCAAGGTTTCCAATTTCGTCTCCACGAAACGGCTGAAATTCCTTGTCGATCCAATCCAATAGCATCGCCCCCGCTAAAAGGTCAGCGCTTCCGCCTGGCGAGATACCAAGACTCAGTAAACAGCGATCCAGATCCATCAGCGCGCGCCTGCCACTCGGTGTCGTTACGCCACCGCAATCCAGGACTTTTCTGGCGCCACTCTGCGCCGCAGTCAGGCCTGCCGTTCCAGCGCGATAAAGCAAACAGGTGTCCTCGAGGTCTGCCATTAAAGCCATCAATGTGTTCAGCCTGGCTTGGACTTCGGTCGCGCCCTCGCGTCTTGATTGGCGGAGTATGGGAAGAGCGACATCAATGAGGTGGGGAAATCCATCTTCCGCTTCGCCACGGGCTCCACGGCTTCCATACCTGCAGCGAACCGACCACCCGTGAGATACCAGGCGGGGCGCATATGGATCCGGGAGTTGAGCAATTCCACCTGCCTGTACGCAGACCGTAGCCGCGCACACTGATCCATCCCCCAGAATTGCCGCGCCAGCGCATAAAAGTCCGAGCGTCCATATAGCGCCTCGGTGGGTGTTGATTCCACGAGTCGCGAGCAGCATGGTTTGCTCGCCTGCCCGGCCAATCACTCCAAGGCCGGCGCGGAGATCCTTTCGGGACACTGCGCTGTAAGCGAGTTCGACACTGTCGAAAAATGTCCCGCGAAGCGCCAGCGCAGATCCACGCAGCATCGCTAGATCCATGTCTTTGTGAATGCCAGGCCCTCGGCCATCGACCAAGCCTGGTTTGGGAGTTAATTCGGCCTCTTGGATTAGTGCGTTGACCGCCGCATCGGCCAGCGCGGTTGCAGAACGCTTACGCTCGTGTGTTGTCCACGCCTTCCGCGATTCTGACAGGGCAAGCATTACCAACTCCGGAACTTCGCAGGTGGGTCGTAGAGATTCCCGGACCAATCCACCAACTCGCGAATATTGTGCGCCGCAAGCAGCGACCGCCTTGCGTCCGATCGCCGGACGCCCAAGTCCTCGGGAAAGGCCACGATTCCGTTTCGCCGGAGTTCGCGCGTCTGAGCCGATGAACCTTCGGAACCCAACGGGGTGATGCCGGCAATGGCGGCCAGCGCAGCGCGGCGTTCTTGCAGGTTGCTGGTCAGATACAAGTAGGCGATACCTTCTTCGGTTACTACGTGGGTCACGTCCTCCCCGTATATCATCAGCAAAGGCACCGGAAGGCCTGCCTGGCGTGCCAATGCCACGGCATCCAAGGGCTCGACAAACGTAGGCTGCATCCCCTCGCGAAAAGTTTGCACAAGTTGCACAACCAACTTGCGGCCGCGAAGTTGCTCTTCCCCTCCCGACATCATTTGCAGCCACGGGCCCGAGGCGTGGCGGCGGCCTCGCGGATCGCTGCCCATATTCGGTGCGCCTCCAAACCCCGCGATTCGTCGCGCCGTCGCCGTCGAGGAGTTAGCTTCGCCGTCCATTTGCAGCGTGGAACCGATGAACAAGTCGGTCGCATACTGACCGGCCACCTGACAAAATGCGCGGTTCGAACGCAACGAGCCATCCGCGCCGGTGAAGAAAATATCCGGGCGAGCGGCAACATAGCGCTCCATTCCAAGCTCGCCCCCAAAAGAGTGGACGCTTTGCACCCAGCCACTTTCGATCGCAGGAATAAGTGTCGGATGAGGATTGAGGGTCCAGTGCGTACATATTTCTCCGCGGAGTCCCAGCGATTCACCGTAGGTTGGCAAGAGCAGCTCAATAGCGGCGGTGTCAAAGCCGATTCCGTGATTCAGTCTGCGGACACCATGTTTCTGATAGATTCCACGGATGACCAGCATGGCCATTAATACCTGAACATCGGTGATGAGCGCAGGGTCGCGGGTAAACAGTGGCTCGATGGCATACGGCCGATCCGCGACAACGATCAGGTCGATCCAAGACCCAGGAATATCGACGCGCGGGAGAGCATTGGAGATTTCATTCACTTGGGCAATGAGCAAGCCGTCTCGAAACGCGGTAGCTTCCGCAATGAGTGGGGTTTCTTCGGTATTGGCGCCGGTGTAGAGATTACCGTGCTCATCCGCACTATCAGCCGCGATAAAAGCTACGTCTGGAGTCAAGTCCACGAAATAGCGCGCAAAGAGTTCGAGATAAGTATGAATGGCTCCGATGTGCACCCGGCGGTCTGTCACCATTTGCGCCAGGCGGACGGCTTGTGGCCCAGAAAAAGAAAAATCCACGCGATTGGCGATCTGTTTTTCGAACAGGTCCATGTGTTCGGGCCGGCTTAAGACCGAGGCCAGCAGATGCAGGCCATGTATGCGTGCGGGATCTACTTGAGCCAACATGCGAGACAAGAAGTCCGCCTGCTTTTGATTGTTCCCTTCGATACAGACGCGATCGCCTGGTTCCAGGAGCGCTTCCATCGCGTCTACCATTTTTTCCGTTCGAAGAAATCGCCCGTCGCGATATTGGGCCACGCGTGCCATGCGTCGTTCTTTGCGCAGCCGGCGCGTCGCCCATCGTTCTTCGGGAATCTTCAACTGGTCCGTTATACCTGTACCCATATGCCTTGCGCCGACACTTCCAGTAGGAGTTCTTCGATGACAGATGTAAGAGTCGGAGTCAGCCTCCGCACCGGTGCCGGTGCTACGCCTTCAACTGGGAAGGGGTTTGCCCCTGGTTTCTGTGCTTAAGGGGATCAGCAGAAGTCCAATACCGAATGCGACGGCGGTGTAGGCAACCGGTTTACCGATGGTTCCGAAATGACGCACCATGGCGCCAATCAGGAAATTGGCACCCGCGCCTAGAAAACGCCCGAAGGAAGTGGCGAACGAAAACGCCGTGGCACGAACTGAAGTCTGGTACTGCTCAGGCAACCAGAGGCTGAATAAGGCAAAGTTCCCGCCGAAGAAGCCGAGAAAAAATAAGATCGTAAGGAACAAGCGAAGTCCGTTTTCTACATAGAATGCCCATCCGAAACTCAAGCAGATGAACAGGCCCATACCGGCGAAATAAAAAGCAAGGGTCTTTTTCCGCCCGAAGCGCTCGGCAAGAGGTGGCACCGCCAGGCAACCAAGGATGGTTCCGATGGAAAGGATGACCGTTGCAATGGAAGCGATCTTCGAGGATTCTGCCGGCGACATTCCGGCGTGCTTCGCCAGATTGATAACGGCAGTCGGCACGTAAACAGACCCAGCCCACAACCCGATGATCGCTACCGTGATCAACGCTGCATTAATGATGGTTCGCTGCCGGTATTCCGGGCGGAAGATTCTCGCGAGAGCGCTCGATCGATGCTGCGCGCTTTTGGCGCCGCGCTTCCATTGAGTGGGCTCTTCTACTCTGGTGGTAATCAGAAAAGCGACAATTACAGGGGACAGCCCGCAGAGAAACATCGCACGCCAACCAAAGTGTGCGCCCACGGTATAATTCAGCGCGGCCGCTATAAAAAAACCGAAATAATATCCGGTCTGTAAATATCCGGCGCCCATCTTACGGCGATCTTCGGGCCACGCCTCGGCCACGTACGTTCCCGCGAGCGCCCACTCTCCTCCAATCCCGATTCCAGCGAGCAGTCGAAACAGAGCCAATTGCCACACGTTCTGGGCCAACGCCGCCGCTCCGGTGAACACCGCGTATACCAGAACAGTCGCCGCCAAAACTTTTGTGCGTCCGAACCGGTCTGCCACCGGGCCCCAGAGAAACGACAACCCCCATCCCACCAGAAACAACGCAAACAGAACCGACCCAACAAAACCGATTGTTTCGGGAGTCTTGGCCATCCCAGATTTTGGCAGCAGTTCCGACAGCGCGGGACTCAGAACCAAAGCGTAAATAAACGAGTCCATGCCGTCGAGCGTCCAGCCCGCCCATGCGGCCCAGAATCCAACAATCTGGGTGGAGGAAAGCTTCGTGCGAGTTACAGAGGGAAGAGTGGGGATCAGACTCCTGTCAGACACTAGAACTGGTTCTTTCGTGTCCATACGTTGCGCAACTTTCGCGTGTCCCACTTTCTTGTCTGCCTAATTTCAAATCTTCGCGGATCGCGTACTCTTGGGACTCTCGCCAGTAGAAACACCACCGCACGGTTGGTAAGGGACGGCTTGGGATGCGAAATATATCTCGCTGCCTGCCGTTCATACGTTAACTCAGGATTAATTTGTTTTCACCCGTTAACGTGGGCGGACGCCAAGGGCTTCATTCGTTGCCAGAACCTTTTTTCTTTGGCGGCGCCGCATTGGCCAGCGGCTGAGCTGGTGAGGCGTTGCCGATCGGCTTCAGCGTTTCTTTGACGGAATCTGGAAGCTTGTCGGCCTTCGCGAGAAGTGCACTGACCTGCCAGATCTCTGCTTCCGAGAGCGAGTCCTTGAAGCCCGGCATCCCCGACAACCGAATTCCATTTCTCACCTTCCAGTAGTCTTCGCCTACCGGATCGTCCGTAACCATCTCGTCCTGGGTAAAGAGCTGTGGCGGTTTTGGGAACATTCCTTTTGCCACGTCGGGTTTTGGTTGGTTTGGCAGTCCATGGCAGAACGAGCACTCCTTCTGGTACACCTGCGCACCGGCTTCCAGATCGTCCGTGGTAAAAGTGGCAAGATCGCGCTTTGGCTGTTCCGCTTGGATCCGTGACTTTCTGCCAAGCTTTGCGAAAAACGCCTCCATTGGCATGGTCGGGTCGTAAGCAGATACTGGGGCCTTTCCACTCTGAACGAATACAAAGAGTCCCAAAGGGATAATCAATAGCCCGATTACGATGCCGAGAATAAGTTTCATTGTGTCTGCCGTCTCCTCTGTCCTTGCTCTGACTCACCTCTGCCTCAGTAAGGGCACACCGCTTTCGGTGCGCCCTACAACCGCGCGGCTAAAAGATGACCTTGAGTGCCAACTGGATTTGGCGTGAAGTTGTTGTCGTCGAAGTCAGCAAACCTGCCGAACTGTTTGGGGCTCCGGCTGAGTTGAAGATATCCGTGTTGGTGCCTGTCCCCGGCGGAGCAAAATTGGGATGATTCATGATGTTAAAAATCTCCGCGCGAAACTGGACGTTAAATGCTTCGGAGATTTTCGGGACGTAATTGTTTTTGAACATCGAGAAGTCCAGGTTGGTTATTCCAGGAGCAATCAAGATGTTTCGCCCGGCATTACCACGCAGGTTGAAACACTGCAGCAGCGTGGGGTTGCCCTGAGTGGGATCGCAATTCGCATTATAGAAAGCTTGATTTGGCGCCGTCGGAATCGCAAAGCACTGAGTCTTGATGTAATTGCTTGGATTCCCAGGATTGGTAAGCGTTCCGCAGCCCGGGCCGGAGAGACGGTTTGGGTAATCCCACGGGTCGCTGCTGTTTAATCCGCGGGGATCGCCGTCCGTACCAAAAGTAGGCGTGAACGGCACACCGTCACTAGCCTTAAAGATCAGGCCGAATTGCCACCCACTTGTCGCCCACTCAGCTGGTTTGAACCCCAGCTTGGGTGAAGGAGCTATCCAAATGGCGTTCAAGATGAAGGTATGTCCAACGTTGAAATCGGCAAGGCCTCGGTTCAATCGCAAATTGAACCAATCCAGACTGGATATGGAATTCCCAAACGTGTCCCCGGCCACAGTAGCCGAGCCGGTATCGATACTCTTGCTCCAGGTGTACACAGCTTGGAATTGAACACCGTGGCTTATGCGTTTCGTGGCCTGCAGTTCGAGGGCGTCATAATAGGAGCGCCCGTCGTAGAACATAGCTCGGATATCGCCATAGTTTGGATTAATGACCGTTCCCGAGCCTACCGGGTTTGGATAGAGATAGCCGGCCGAAGTCAGTGTGGGCAGCACGACGTTTGCATCATCGGTGCGGAAGGGCTCATGAACCCCGCGCGAACCCACGTACGCAACCATGGCACTTAAACTCGACGTGATTTGTTGCTCCACGTTGAGGTTCCACTGCATGACATAGCCGCGCTTTGGTTTCGGGTCAATGTATGTGGCTCGCAGGCTATTGGCAGTAAGCAGCGGCGCTACACCGTTATAAAAGGAGCCCGGAGGCGGGTGAATGCTTCCCAAGTCGAAGAATGGCGCGGCAAGGCTCGAGAGGATCGTAAACTGATAAAGAAGCGGTAGAACATCGAACTGCCCGAAGCCTCCGCGCACTGCCGTCTTGCCGTTGTGGAAGACGTCCCAGGAAAAGCCCACGCGAGGATCAAAATTCCTAAGCGTCGGATTCTGAAAATACGGATTGCCAAGGTGCGGCGCCGCAGCGGTGAGGGTCGGCAAGTTCGATAGTTTGCCGTCCGTCTCAGTCGGCACTGTCGATATTTCGTAGCGCACGCCCAGGTTCAGTGTCAGATGGGGCAGGATACGCCAGTCGTCCTGAATATAGGCTCCCACGATGTTTTGCCGAAGATGGCGAGGGGTGAGCGTAGAGGCAAGACCTGCGTTGAACGTCTTGGGTATATTTTGCAGAAAGGAACTATCGATGAAAGCTCCGGTGGTCGGATTGAACTGACTCAACGGCCCGAACTTGAACACGCCAGTGGGATTTGAAAGGGCGGTCACGTTCAGCTGGTCTCGCTCAAACGCAAAGCCGAATTTAATGGTGTGCTTGCCCTTGGTCACAAAAGCGTCGTCGTATCCCTGAAACGCATTCCAGTAATAATAGTAGGTTGGGTTTCCGCCTATGCCTCCAGTAAAACTTGTGATTCCAGCAATCGATACTTGTGCGGCGCCAATCTGGCCCGGCATGGCAGCCAATGCTGGATCGGCCGCCGCCGGATTGATAGCGCTGAGGCTCTTATCGTTGGCTACTTTTTCGTGTCCATATCCAAAGCGAACAGTGTTTGCGAATCCGGGGCTAAAAACATGATTTTCCTCGAGCACAAAGTCCTGTCTGGACGTCTTTGTGGTCAGCAGCACGTTGCCCAGTCCGTCGGGGGACGTATAAGGGGCCTGATCGAATACGTAAGTCCCAAAGAGGTTGTCGTTTTCCGTCAGCTTATGATCGATGCGGGAAGTCACAAAGTTCTCGTTGACAATCTGCTGGCCTGAAAACGTGTAAAGCCCGGAATCCCCATTCCCAATGAGCGCTCCATTCGGCAGTGGGAAAAAGGTCAGATACGCCTTTGCAGCCAAGTCCACTCCGTTCGCGTCGGTATTGGGTCCAACGGGAAGTTGCGTGGGGCTGCATGGGTTCGGCGGCCCCTGCGGAATAGAGCACAAGAGGCCGCTGCGGGCCGCGGGAGAAGGGACCGTATTCAGGCTGGTAACGCCTAGCGATTGCCGAATGCCTTCGTAGTCGGCAAAAAAGAAGGTGCGATTCTTGATAATCGGCCCACCTACGGACGCACCAAACTGGTTTCGTTTGAATGACGGGATGGGGGCATTATGTAAGTCAAAATAGTTCTTCGCGTCCACGGCACTGTTGCGGATGAATTCGTATGCGCTCCCGTGGAAGGAATCCGTTCCCGACTGCGTAACCGCGTTGATTACACCGCCCGAAGTCTTTCCGTATTCCGCGGAATAGTTGCTGGTCAGGACGGAAAATTCCTTCACCGCGTCCACGCCAAGTGTTCCGCCCATCACGCTGCCCGGCGAGCCGTTTGCGTAATCGTTCACACTCATGCCGTCCAGGCGGTAGTTGTTTTGCTGGGGCCGCGAACCGGAAATCGTTACCTGTGATCCGAAACCGCGATTGCCCCGGTCGGAGCCGGTGGCAAATGAAGGCTGAGTCACGACGGCGTTTGTGCCAGCCTGTAACGTGGCCAAATCCGTCCAACTGCGTCCGTTTAGCGGCAGTTCGCGTACCGTCGTTTCATTGACGACGTCGCTGATTTCCGCATTGGAGAGCTGCACGTCCGGCGCCTGTTCCGTCACCACAATCGTGGTCTTGACCGCGTTGCCCACTCTCAAGGTCAGATCCATCGTTCGATGGTCGCCCACCGTGAGGGTCAGTCCCTTCTTAATCTCCGTACTGAAGCCGCTTGCGGTTATGGTTACATCATAGTCTCCGGGCAGCAGGTTCACTAAGGTGTAGTATCCGTCGTCATTGGTTGGCACAGTTCTCGAGATCCCCGTTGCCGTGTTCTTTGCTTCTACCTGCGCTTTCGGAATACCAACTCCGGAGGCATCGGCGATTGTCCCAGAGAGAGTTCCGCCAGCGACTTGGGCCCGAAGTGGCTGAATAAGTGTTACGAGGCCAAGGAATAAAACTGCCGAGACAGAACAGCGCGCAATCTTCCACGAAATAAATTGAAAGGACATTCAACACCCCTCTAAGTGGGCGCAGTGTAGTGCGGTCAACCGCGGAATGCCTTAACTGGCAATTAATTAATATTTAGATTGGAGGCAGAGATTTTCTAGATGGCAGCTAAAGCACGATGCGGAGTACTGTTCACCGGCAGAATCACAGTAAATTTGGAGCCTACCGCGAGCGTGCTTTCGCACTCGATTGTGCCGCCCTGGGCGTGCACAATCGCCTGTGCTATAGCTAATCCCAAGCCGCCGCTTTGTAAGGCGTCTCCGTTGTTGGATGGCGCGGCGCGGTAAAACCTGTCAAAAATAAACGGCAGGTCCTTAGTCGAAATTCCGATTCCCTCATCTTGGAAACTGGCACGGATCGCGCCATCATTCTGCCCCAGGCCCACGAAAATCCGCTTGTCTTGACTCGAATATTTTATGGCATTGTCCAAGAAGATCAGGAACAGTTGGCGGAGAAAGGCTTCATCGCCCAAGTAGGAAATCTCCGGCTTAATGTCTAAGACTAAGGAGATATTTTTTAACCGGGCCCGCGACATCACCAGCGCGCAAGCTTCTTCCAGAACTTCGTCAAGGTAAACTGGTTCGCTGGTAAGGCGCAGTTGGCCCGCATCAGCAACAGAAAGCGTAAACAATCCCACAACAATTCTCGTCAAGCGCTTGAATTCAGTATCGAATCCACTCAGTGTCTTCCGGTAATCCTCGGCGCTGCGCGGTTTGGAGAGCAGCAATTCAGTTTCGCCGTGCAGCACCGCCAGGGGCGTGCGAAGTTCATGCGAAGCGTCGGTCACGAAGTGCCGCAAAGTACGTACGGACGAATCGACGCGCTGTAACAACTTGTTGATCGTCTCCGCCAATTGGCCTAGTTCATCATCGGAGCTAGAGATAGGCAAAGGCGTCCAGAAACCTTCTCGGTTGGTGACTCTATCGGCCATCAAGGCGGCGTGCTGGGTCAATGCGGTGATCGGCGCCAGGCTTCTTTTGACGAACATGGATGAGATCCCCGCAGTCAACAATAAGCTCAAAGGCACGATCACCAGCGAAACACTCCAAAAATCTTCAAGACCTTTCCCGAGACCCGGTCGCGCCACAGCAAGCAGGCGTCTACTGCCGGATTGCTGGAAAGGAATCACTACAAAGCGTACCGTGCCTATGTCGGGAGCGCTTCCGAAACCGAAGGCCGGCTCCGAAACCGGCAGTTTGATTCCCCGCAGATTCAGCGGACCCGCAAGAGTTACCGAACGCCCGAGAGTATCACCGGTGGAGTCCAGCACTTCGACAAGCTTTCCGGGGATTTCTAGCTGGCTCAAGTCATGGAGGTCTGCCTGCGCACTGAGCTTAGCCACGACGGGTCGCGCCACTTCCAGGAGTTCGCGATTCAACTGAACACTAACTTCGTGTGCCAGCAGAAACCAGAATGCCAAATAGGAGACGGCGAGTAAGACGCCTACAACGCTGCAGAACAACACGATCATCCGGGAACGGAGTGTCTTCGGTCCTTTCATTCGCGCGTCCCCAAGCGATAGCCCACACCACGAACCGTATGAATCAATTTTGCGGATTGATTTTGGTCAATTTTCTGACGCAGGCGATTGATATACACTTCCACGAGATTTGTTTCGCTGTCGAAATGATAATCCCAAACGTGTTCGACGATCTCGCTGCGCGTGACCAGGTCCGGGGCCCGAAGCAGAAAAAGTTCCAGCAACGCAAACTCTTTGGATGTCAGGGGAATGACTTCGTTCCCTCTCGTCGCTTTCCTCTGGCGGCGGTCGAGTTCGAGGTCCTCGAAGGAAAGCTTGGCGTTTCCTTTATGAAAGCCGCGTCGCACCAGGGCGCGAACCCGCGCCAGCAACTCTACCAACACAAACGGTTTCGTCAAATAATCGTCGGCTCCGGCATCCAGGCCTTCCACTCTTTGCTCCACCAGGGCTCGAGCCGTCAACATCAGGATCGGCACTTCGATCTCGCGTTGCCGTAATTCGCGGCACACTTCAATTCCAGACAAACCTGGGAGCCCAATATCGAGAAGGATTGCATTGTAGGCAGCGTCCTGACCCAACTCCAGTGCTTTCTCGCCTGTCTCTGCCACATCAACTGCATAGGCATTTTCCCGGAGCGCACGCGCAATGAAGCTCGCGACCTTCCCCTCATCTTCGGCTAATAAGATGCGCATATGCGCTTCGCTATCATTAATATAAGGGCACAAGGCTTCCAGAACGATGAGCCAGCCCGCCGCTCAAAGTTAGCCGGTTAACAGTAGTTCATGCGTTTGTTCGACGGGCTTAAGACATTATTAATTTCTATTTAGGTCAGGCTGCGCGGACAGGTCTCGCGGCAGTCCTTCGTGCGCACAATGCCCAGCGATCCGCCTGCATGCTCGGAAATCGATTCATAGATCGAAGGCCGGACCCGCGAATTCGTAGGAGGCAATGATCAAAACTCAGATTGCCCTGATTCAGACTCATTCGCGCACCAATCACACTTATCGTTCGTCTAAGTTAGTTACCTGTTCTTGGCGAGGTCGCGATGCAGGCCGATCTGGATGGCTTGCGCCAAATGGACCGCCTGTCGTCCTGTAGATTGAAAGATCTGCTCGCGACAACTAAAACCATCCGACACAATCAGTGTGTCTTGCTCGGCGCTCCTCACAGCCGGCAGGAGTACGCGCTCGCCCACTGCCTGGGATACGACGAACTTGTCTCTCTCGAATCCGAAAGGTCCGGCCATCCCGCAACAGCCCGAATCCAGCGACTGCAGTTCACATCCGGTCTTTCGCAGCAAGGACTCTTCATCATTCATCTTCATGAGTGCCTTGTGATGGCAGTGACCATGGAGCAGGACTTTGCCAGAGATATGCGGCGGCTGATATCCGGTTTGACGTTCAAGAAATTCGCTGAGCAGGAAAGTTTGGCGCCTCAGTCGGACGGCGCGTTCTTCCCCAGGGAACAAGTTCTGCAGCTCGTCACGAAAGACCGAGGCACAGCTCGGCTCTAACACTACGATTGGTAATCCAGCGTCAATCTGGGAGCCCAGCGACTTCATGATCTTCTGCAGGTAGCTCTTCGCCCTATCGAGCATGCCAAAATCGTAGAGAGGCCGCCCGCAACAGAGATGATTTCGCGGAATTGTGACGCTGTAGCCGACGTGGCGTAAAACATCGAGCGCGGCGCGACTCGTCTCCGGGTGGAAATGGTTATTAAAGGTGTCCACCCACAAAATTACCTCGCGCCCTGCGTCCTTGGACGAACCTGCTCCCTTTCCCTCGTCCGAGCCGCAAACCGGAATTCTCTCTTTGCTGGCCCATTTTCGAAAGCTCCTGGAAGCGAATCGAGGCAAATACCGCTCCGGGGCCAACTGCAAGGCATTGCGTAACAACTTGCTAAACCCCGGGGCCATGCCAAAAAAATTCGCGAGATTTGGGGCAATGGAAGCGAGGCTCGCCCAGCGGTCGATCATTCCAAACGCGTACGCATGCAATGGCCGTATCCGGCCTTCGTAGTAGTGGGACAGAAACTCTGCTTTGTAGGTTGCGATGTCGACATTCGCTGGACATTCGGATTTGCACGCCTTGCAAGAAAGGCACAAGTCGAGCGCTCTCTTCACTGGCTCGCTGCGCCAACCATTCCCGACTACTTCGCCCTGAAGCATCTCAAAGAGCATGTGCGCACGGCCCCGGGTGCTGTGCTCTTCCTCAAGCGTGACCATGTAACTCGGGCACATCGAGCCACCGGTATGCTTCCGGCATGCTCCGAGTCCGATGCATCGCAAAGCGGCTTTCGCGAGAGATCCCTGGTCCTCGGGAAATTTGAAGTGAGTCTCAGGCTCCAGCGGTTTGTAGTCAGCCCCGAGCCGCAGATTTTCTGTGGGAAGATACGGATCAACAACCTTATGCGGGTTCAACTTGTTGGTTGGGTCCCAAGTCAATTTGAATTCTTGAAAAGCCCGGATCAGTTCAGGCCCGAACATTTTTGGAAGTAACGCTGCGCGCGATTGCCCGTCTCCATGCTCGCCCGATAGTGACCCGCCAAAGCTGACCACCAGGTCGGCAGCTCGTTCAACAAATTCGCCGTACTTGCGAATACCACCTTCGCTCTGGAGATCGAAGCTCACACGCATGTGGACACAGCCGTGACCGAAGTGCCCGTAAAATGCTCCGTGGTAGCCGTATTCATCCATTAGCTTTCGAATCTCGCGGAGATAAGCGCCGAGCTTCTCGGGCGCCACTGCTGCGTCGTCCCAGCCTTCCCATTCAGCCGGTGCTCCGGGTGCAAAGGCAGCCGCTCGTGGACCGGATTCGCGTATCTGCCAGACCGCACGCGCTTCCTTCTCCGTGTAAAGTCGCGAGGTGGGCGGCTCGGGCGATTGTCCCAACCGATCGATCAGCTGAAGTGCCAAAGTTTTTGATTCGTTCGCATCGTTGGCGCCGAATTCTACGAGCAAAAAACCGCGCCCTTCCGGAAGGAGTTCGAGATTTGGCGCTCCCTTTTTCCTCAGACCGTCAACGATACTTCCTTCAAAACCTTCCAGCCCGATTGGATGAAATGGCAATATCTCTGGAACGTGATCCGCGGCATGAAACGCATCTGCGTATCCCAGTGCGACCAGGCTCCTGAACGGAGGGCTGGGGATTAGCTTGAGCTTCGCTTCCAGGACAATCGCGCAGGTGCCTTCCGTTCCCACTAACGCACGCGCCGTATGGAAACCGCTTTCCGCCAGTAGCTCATCGAGGTTGTATCCCGAAACTCGTCTCGGAATTTTCGGAAAACGCGCCCGCACCTGGTCGCCATATTGATCGCGAATTTTGCGCAAGCTGGCGTAAATCTCGCCCGGCCGGCCGCCTTCTTGAATGATCCGGTCGAACTCCTCATCCGACGTTGCTCCCACCGTGAGCTGAGTCCCGTCGTAAAGAAGAATTCGCAGCTCTTCGACATTGTCGACCGTCTTGCCGCCTAGCAACGAGTGGGTACCACAGGAATTGTTACCGATCATCCCGCCGATGGTGCAACGGCTGTGCGTTGAAGGGTCGGGAGCAAACATCAGTCCATGTTTCAATACCTGGCTCTGGAGAACATCCAGAACGATTCCCGGCTGCACCCTTGCAACTCTGTTCAGAGCATCGATCTCGAGCACTCGATTCATGTACTTCGTAAAATCCAACACCACCGCAACGTTACAGCACTGCCCCGCCAAGCTGGTGCCCGCTCCGCGCGGTAGTACCGGAGCACCGTACTTTCTGCATGCCGCCACAGCACTGACCACGTCGTTAGCATCGCGCGGGATCACCAGACCAATCGGAATCTGGCGGTAGTTCGAACCATCGGTGGCATACAATGCACGACTTCCCTTATCGAAGCGCACCTCGCCGTTCACCGTACTCTTCAATTCCCTTTCCAGTTCAGCAGCTTCGGAAAACGAATCGACGGGCTTGGCGTGCGAACTCAGCGGCAGTGGGACCAGTGATTGCAACGTTTCGAGATTCGCTTTCTCCGGAGAATTCCGGCAAACAGACGTTAACTTCTAACGCTAAGCAACCGCGTCCACAGCAGGCGTTTCTGCGAATTGGCCAATTGCAAGCTTTTCTCCTGGCTTCATCCAAAACGCCGCGATTGATCCTAAAACAAGTAGTCCTATGCTTCCCAGAAAGGGCAGCTCCCAGTTACCGGTTCGATCGATTACATATCCAAAAACCAAAGGCGAGACAATGGCGGCCAGAGCCGACCCGGAATTCATCAAACCGCTTGCCGACCCGGAAAATCGAGGTGCAATGTCCATGGGGATAGCCCACATGGCACCTACCGTGAACTCGGACCAGAAAAAGCCCAGACTCAGAAAGATCGCTGCCCAATTCACATCGTGAATGAACAGAACCGGGATCATCGAAAGTAGCGAACAAATGAAACAGCCGACCACGAGATTACGCCGGGCTTTGTTCAGGTCACCCGTTTTTCTCAAAATTCGGTCGCTTACCACGCCGCCCATCGCGTCGCCCACTACGCCTCCAAAAAAGACCCCTGCCGAGAACAAAGCGGAATTCTTCAGATCCTGCCCATAGCTGTGAAAAAAGAAGGACGGAATCCACGCAAGATACAGCCAAAGAGTCCACGCATAGCAAAAATATACTAACGTTACCGGAAACATGCGGCGTGACAAAGAAAGCCAAGGCACTGGCGCCTTCTCCGCTTTTATTCGATCCGCATAGCTGGGCAGTTCTTCAAGTTCTCTGCGGGTGATCTGGGGGTGACTGCGTGGATCATCTCGAAAATAGAATATCCAGGCCACCGCCCAGGCTAAGCTTACGACTCCCAGGATGAAAAAAGACCCTCTCCACGTAAACATCGTCATCAACCACACGACTAATGGAGGTGTTAGCGCATTCCCGAGTCGCGCACTCGAGTGCGTGATTCCTTGCGCAAAACCCCGACTCCCTTTTGCGGTCCAGTCCGACAGCGCTCGGGTGGCCGTTGGAAAAGTTGCTCCCTCCCCAAAGCCAAGCATGACCCTGGCGAACAGCAGGGTTCCCAAGCCGCTAACCAAGCCAGTCAAGAGCGTGGAGAGCGCCCAAATGATTGCCGAGATGGTTAGCGTCCTCCGCGCACCGAAGCGGTCGCTCACCCATCCGCCGATGATCTGGAAGATCAGATAAGGATAAGCGAATGTCGAGAAGACCAGGCCCACCTGAGTGTTGCTGAGATGCAGATCGCGTTGAAATGCAGAAGCTGCCGTGCTTACGTTCACCCGGTCGATGTAGGTGATCCCATACATGAGGCAGAGCAGAGCGAGCACCGTAGTGGTTGCCGACAATTTTCTAAGGCGCATTTCCCTCCACTCGGATTCCTCGAAACACTGAAGATACATTGGCAGCGTCGGCAAGAACTCGGATTATAGACATTGTTTCAGTCATAGATGCTTAAGTTTTGCTTAATAAATCTTTAGGAAGAACTTCTCCTTTCAATAATTTTGTATGCTCGAAATGTTCGTGCCGCGGATTGAATCTCCGAGAGTAGTTAATGGCAGATTTATGTTGGAGAGCCCAATATGTCACCGATCTTCGCCGTACAGTCGGTACTTTGCCGGTCCGATCGTTCGATGCCGCAAGCCAGCGAACGAGGAAGATCCATCACGCTTGTGGCATTCAAGCTAAGGAGAATGGTTAATGCAATTGATGAAGAGAAAAATGAACATCCGCGCTGCGGTCATGTTCACTCTGTTCGTAATCTTGGTGTCGAACGCTTCCGCCCAGCAGCAATCGCAGGAATATGTAAATCGTCAGGCTCCCATGGAACATATGTCAGGCCTTTTGAGACTCGTCGAGACCATCCCGATTCCGACCGAAGGCTATATGGACCATCTCACCTACGACTTGAAAGGCCGGCATCTATTTCTCTCGGCGGAGAACAATCAAAAAATTGTGGTCATCGATATGAAAGCCGGCAAAGTGATCCACGAGACGAAGGTTGGTGGAAATCCTCGCAAGCCTTTCTTCGACGCAAAAACCAATGAGCTCTGGGTCGATCTCGGCGACAACACGGTTGTTGCTCTCGACGGAACCACATTTGAAGTCACTAAGACCATCGAATTGACGGGCGGAAAGAATGCGCCCGGTAGAGACCCGGATAACGGCGCCTTTGACGCGGCCAAAGGGATCTACTACGTCGCGGTCAGGACCAGAGTGGAAGGCATGAAAGAAGGCTCCATCGAAATTATCGACACCAAAGCAGCCAAGTTGGTGGGTAGCATCAAAATGGACGGCCAGGAACCTGCCGCCATCGCATTAGACCCAGCGACCAACCGGCTCTACGCCGGAATGGGAGACATCGTAAATGGTGAAAGCGTCGTAAAAGTGGTGGACACGGCAAAGCGCGAGATTGTTGCGGTCTGGTCGACCGCCGGGGGCCCGCAGCCCCATGTCGCGGGTCTTGATGCGGCCCATCATCGCTTGTTTATGGGTAGCCGGTTGGGAGGCGGGCATAACGTCGATCCGGGCAAGTTGGTCATCATGAATACGGATGATGGAAAAGTGGTTCAGACTCTGGACGCGCCGGGCGGTGGCGACGAGATTTTTTACGATGCACCCTCCAAACGGATCTACTTCTCAGGAAGCACTGGTACTTTGGCGGTGTTTCACGAGGATGACCCGGACCATTTCCGCTTACTCGGAAGAGTGCCAACTGGGGCAATCGCCAAGTCCGGGATTTGGATCCCGGAAATGAAACGTTATTATGCGGCGGTTCCTAAACACCTCGTTCAGCTCATTCCCACAACCAAGTATGGAATCAAAGACTGGATAACTGAAGAAGCCCACATGATGGTTTTCGAGGAAATTCAGTGAGGGGCGAACGACGTGATATAGCCCAGATTACTTCATCATCGGCTCCGCACATTCGAGTGCCGTTCACATTGCTAAAAATCTTTCGCGTTTCTGATTTGCATCACAGGCCAATTTAAATTTAAAGGAGCGTTTTACATGAAGCGTTTGAATTTTGCTTGCCTTGCAACAATGGGTTTATTCCTCGCGTCACTTAGTACAAGTTTTCTGCCGTCCGTTTATGCACAGTCGAAACCGGGTGCCTCTGGCTATCACCTGATCAAGACAATTTCGCTACCGGCAGCTCCAGGTGGCGGCGAGTATTACGACTACATTACCGTCGACGAGGCAGCGCGCCGTGTTTACGTCTCGCACGGAACTGAAGTGGTTGTTCTCAATGCCGACGATTACTCTGTCGTCGGCAAAGTCGAAGGTATGACGCGCTCGCACGGCATCGCTATCGTGCAAGAGCTTGGCAAGGGATTCGTCACCGACGGGGATTCCAAACCGGGCGCCAAACCTCAGCAGGTCGTCATTTTTGATTTGAAGACGTTAAAAGTCACCGGGAAGGTCTCGACCGACCAGCCGGATACGGATGCGATCATCTACGAACCGGTCACTAAACACATCTTTACGTTTAACGGCGACAGTCACAACACCACCGTCATCGATCCGGTGAAGCAAGTTGTGATTACCAACATCGACCTTGGCGGGGCCGTTGAGTTCCCAGCCGTTGATGGCAAGGGCATGGTCTACGACAACAATTCGGACGACAACCAAGTTGTGGCTATTGATGCGCGAACCAACAAAGTCACGGCGCGTTGGCCGACCAAACCCTCCGGGCATTCCGTCTCCCTGACCATGGACAAAACAAATCGCCGCCTGTTTTCGGGCGGACGTGGCCCGCAATTCATCGTCATGTTGGACGCCGACACAGGAAAAGTCCTGCAGTCCTATCCCATCTCCGCGGGCGTGGATGCCAACGACTTCGATCCTGCGACCGGACTGTTGTTCGTGTCGACGAAGGAAGGCATTCTGCATATTTACCACGAAGATTCACCGGACAAGCTCAGCGAGGTTGAAGCCGTGAAGACGGAATTTGGCGCCAAAACCTTGCAGGTCGATCCAAAAACTCATAACGTCTTCCTCTCGACTTCGGATTTCAATCCGCCGGCCGCTGGAACGCAAAAGCAGCCTCATCCACAGCCAACACCGAAGCCGGGCAACTTTAGAGTGCTGGTATACGGCCGATAGGGTATCGCATCTGGTGTTGTTCGGTGGCCCTTCACCAGTTGGTGTTCTTGTTTTGTCTGCCTGCAAGTCGTTACTGTTACCAGATGGCCAAGACGAAACCGCAATCCGGGAACAGTAAAAGTTCATTTCCGTTCCCAACGGCGGTTTGAGTTCCAAGCAGTTTCCGTAGGTCCTTGAAATTTCAATCCAAGGCCCCCCCATCGCGGCAGAGGCGACGGGTTCAAGTCCCGTCGTCCCCGCCAACACGCGCGCCTGTGTCGGGGAGTGCGCTTGTAAACGTGAAGTGTTTGGCTGGCTTTTTCATCGAAACTTGCGGAAGGTGCATTGCTATTCCCACTGAGGGGTGTATTAGACTGGAGGCGCATTTTTGCAGTGAGTTGCTATGAGCACATCGCGTCTTCGACAGCCTCGTTGGCCCGCATTCGTGGGAATGCTAGCGGCGGGCGGCGTGTATCTGGCGCTGCCGGAACCCATGTCTGTGGGGCCGAGTTGGCTGTTGATCGTGGTCATCGCCCTTTTGATGATTCCAATCGTGGTGTCGGACCAGAGGGGCGATCACAAAATCACGCGAGCACTGACCTTTAGCACCACCGCGCTTATCACGCTGGCCATGGTGGCTTCGCTGATTCATCTGGTGCAAGGAATCCCGGAGCACAGTGAATCGCCGAAGGCGCTGTTGCGCTCGGCATCCGCGCTGTGGATCGCAAATATTCTGGTTTTTGCGCTGTGGTATTGGAAGCTGGATGCGGGAGGACCGCTGGGGCGGGAACGGCCGCAAGGCTTGAAGGAGAGTTCATTTTTATTTCCGCAGATGGTGGAGCGCGGCGATCACGACCCGACGTGGACGCCGCACTTCGTGGACTATTTGTTTCTTGCGTTCAATACCAGCACAGCATTTTCGCCAACGGATACCGCCGTTTTGTCGCGAGGAGCAAAGCTGGCGATGATGCTGCAATCGCTGATCTCGCTGATGATCGTGGCGCTGCTGGCAGCGCGCGCCGTAAATATCCTTTAAACTAATGCTGCGGAATAGCTGATGGCTCTGAAGGCGTTCACTTCGCGGCGCGTCGTTCTCCCCAAAACGATTGGGGATTTCGCTGTGTTGGTGGATGGCGAAAAGATTGCCGGGGTAGTGCCGCGTGAACGGATTCCTGCTACTGCGTCTGTTACGGACTTCGGCGATCTGGCAATTCTTCCGGGATTGGTCGATTCGCATATCCATATAAATGAACCGGGACGAACGGAGTGGGAAGGTTTTCGGACGGCGACGCGTGCAGCAGCCGCCGGTGGCTATACGTTATTAGTCGATATGCCGTTGAATTGCATTCCGTCGACTTCGTCGCCAGAAGCGCTGGAGGTTAAACGCGCTGCGGCTCGTGGGAAATGCCAAGTGGATTGGGCGGCGTGGGGAGCGGTGGTGGCCGACAATCGCGAACAAATCGCGCGACTGGCGGCAGCCGGCGTGGCCGGGTTCAAATGTTTTCTGATTTATCCGGGCACGGAAGAATTCGCGATGGTCGGCGAAACGGAATTGCGCGCGGCTTTGCCGATTCTGAAACAAACCGGGTTGCCGTTGTTGGTTCATGCCGAACTTGCCGGGCCGATTGATTCTGCGACGGCGCAACTGCAGCACGCAGATTGGCGCCAGTACGAAACGTATTTGAAATCGCGGCCAGATGAAGCGGAACTGGACGCGATCGCGCTGATGATACAGCTGTGCGAAGAATTCGGATCGCGGATACACATCGTCCATCTAGCGACGGCACGCGCTTTGGAACAGTTGCGCGATGCGAAACAGCGCGGCCTGCCAATTACGGTGGAGACTTGCCCACATTATCTGCATCTTGCGGCTGAGAATATTCACGACTGCGCCACGTTGAATAAGTGCGCGCCACCGATTCGTGGACGAGATAATCGCGAGGCCCTTTGGCAGGGACTGCGGGACGGAGTGATCGATCTAGTGGCGACAGATCATTCGCCATGTCTACCGGCAATGAAGCAGGCAGGCGTGGCAAATTTTCGTTCGGCGTGGGGCGGCATTTCCAGTGTGTCGCTGGCGCTGCCGCTGATGTGGACGGAGGCGTCGCGCCGGGGGTTTTCGTTGTTGGACATTGTGTCGTGGATGGCCGAAGGGCCTTCGCGGCTGGCGGGCTTCGATAAAACGAAGGGCCGAATGGAGCAGGGATTCGACGCGGACTTTGTGGTGTTTGATTCGGAGGCCGAGTGGACGGTTACCGCGGTCGATCTGCACTATCGTCACGCGATGTCACCATATCTAGACGAACGGGTACGGGGACGTGTGGCTAAGACGTTCCTGCGCGGAAGCCTGGTCTACGAAAATGCGACGTTCCCGGCCGAACCGCAAGGGCGTGAGTATGTGCGCGAAACTTCTACGACGCATCGCAATTAGACGTTCAAAACGCCAACTCTTTCAGTCACAATATCGCAACATTGAAAATCTTTAAGAGTTTGCGGTGATTTGATTCAATAAGCAGTTTTTTAGTGCGAGGATTGATTTGTCAGAGCAGTCGCAAACCTCAATCGTCGGCTCCTCGGTTCTTCGCAAGGAAGGACGCGACAAGGTTACTGGTGCCGCGCGATACATCGATGACATGCGTTTGCCGGGGATGCTGTACGGAGCGACAGTGCGCAGCAGTATCGCTCGCGGGAAAATAAAAAACATTTCGTTCAGCTCGGAAATCGACTGGTCGGAATTCGTTATCGCCACGGCGCAAGACATTCCCGGAAAAAACTGTATCGCGCTGATTCTTGACGATCAGCCTTGTCTGGCCGATGGGGTGATTAATCATCCGGAAGAACCGGTGATCTTGCTGGCGCATGCGGACAAACACGTCTTGGCGAAAGCAGTGGATGCGATCGCTATCGACGCAGAGACGCTACCCGCGGTGCACTCCATCGAACAGAGCGAGAAAGCCGGCGAAATTATCTGGGGAACAGATAATACTTTCAAACGGTTTTTGATTGAAAAGGGTGACGTCGATAGCGCTTGGACGGGCGCGGACTTTATTGTCGAAGGCGAATATTTTACGGGTGCGCAGGAGCAACTTTATATTGAGAATAACGGCGTCATCGCCGCATTCGATCCTGCCGCAGGAATCACGGTTTGGGGTTCGTTGCAGTGTCCTTTTTATGTGCACAAGGCGTTGGTGAAACTTTGCGGGTTGCCGGAAGAACAGGTTCGCGTGGTGCAAATGGAAACTGGCGGAGCGTTTGGCGGGAAGGAAGAATATCCGTCGATGATCGCGGCGCACGCGGCGATCCTGACGATGAAATCCGGCCGTCCCGTGAAAATTATTTATGACCGCCTAGAGGATATGACTGCAACTACGAAGCGGCATCCTTCCAGGACGCGGCATCGCACGGCGGTGAGAAAAGACGGAAAGATTCTTGGTGGCGAGATCGATTTCACGATCGACGGCGGGGCATACGCGACGCTTTCGTCGGTAGTGCTGTCGCGAGGCACGATTCACGCTGGTGGACCTTATTTTTGGCCTAACGTGCGGATTCGTTCGAAGGCGGTGGCGACTAGTACGCCGCCGCATGGAGCGTTCCGCGGATTTGGCGCGCCGCAGAGCCTGTTTGCAATGGAACGGCACATGGACCGCATCGCGAAAGTCGTTGGACTGCCGCCGGAAGAATTGCGGCGACGAAATTTTCTGCTATCGGGCCAGACTACAACGACGGAACAGCTCATCCGTGAACCAATCCAGCTTTCTGGTCTACTAGATAAAGCATTGGCGCATGCCGAGTACGCCAAGAAGAGTGAGGCGTTTGCGCGAGAAAATAAAACGAGTTCGACGAAACGTGGGATTGGCATCGCTTCGTTTCTGCATGGAGCTGGATTTACGGGCTCAGGCGAACGGTACTTGGAATCCGTCGTTGGGCTGGAAGCGACGGCGGCGGGACATGTCCGCATCCTGGTTTCCAGCACCGAGTTTGGCCAAGGAACAAACACCGTTCTGTGCCAGATTGCGGCAGAAGCGCTGGCGATTCCTTATGAGCAGGTAAGCATCGCGCAGCCAGACACAACGCTGGTGCCGAATAGCGGGCCGACGGTTGCGTCGCGCACCGCCATGGTGATTGGCAATCTGATTCGTTCCGCTGCGATTGGACTTAAACAAACATTGCAATTGGGCGGTGCGCTGAAGGAAAGCTACACGACGGACGAATTCTCGGAAGCATGCCGGAGGCATATTGCCGAGAAAGGCGTGCTGCGTTCGCTGGCACGCTACAATGCGCCGCCGGGAATTTTCTGGGACGACGTGAAATATAAAGGAGAGGCGTACGCGGCGTATGCCTGGGCTGTTTACGTTGCGGAAGTTTCCGTGGATCTGACTACCTACGCCGCGAAGGTGGAAAACTTTGTGGCGTTGCAGGAAATCGGCAAAGTTTTGCATCCGATGCTGGCTAGCGGACAAATCATCGGTGGAGTGGCACAAGGAATTGGCTTCGCGCTGTACGAAAAAGTGATTTGGAAAAATGGACGCATGGTGAATGGCCAGATGACCAACTACATCATGCCGGCGTCCTGCGACTTGCCACCCATTCAAGTTATTTTTGAAGAGCTTGGCAATCCGCACGGCGCGTATGGTGCGAAAGGGATTGGCGAGCTGCCGATGGATGGCCCCGCACCCGCAATTATCAACGCGATCGTCAACGCATTGGGAGTGGAATTCAATTCGGTTCCGCTGCTGCCGGAAGACATTCTGGAAGTTATGCATCCTGATGGGATTTCGCAGCTTGATGCCGTGCCTACCGGAGTGCCTCGTTGATGCCGCGCGCCGAAATTCAACCGGTTGAAATTCAGATGACAGTGAATGGCGCGACGAGAATTGTTCGTGCGCTGCCGATGGAACGACTGCTGGACGTGCTGCGCGAAAACTTGGAGTTGACCGGCACCAAAGAAGGCTGCGGGGAGGGTGAATGCGGTTCCTGTTGTGTGTTGATGAATGGCGCGCTGGTAAACAGTTGTTTGATTCCGGTGCTGCAGGCGAACGGCGCAAACATTCTTACAATCGAAGGCCTGGCGCACGATGAGCGGTTGCATCCCCTGCAGCAAGCGTTTTTGGAATGTGGGGCGGCGCAGTGCGGCATCTGCACGCCGGGAATGATTCTTGCTGCGGTGCATTTGCTGGATAAAAATTCGGCGCCTTCGCTGGAAGAGGTTCGCGAGGGACTTTCGGGTAATTTGTGCCGCTGCACTGGATATTTGCAGATTTTCGAAGCGGTTGCGAAAGCTGCGGGTGTACACAGGGCAGAACGATGAGAGCGAATCCTGCGGAATATGAATTGGTGGCGCCCGGGAGTTTGCGCGAGGCTCTGGCGTTGATGGCGAACAATCCCGGGGAGTGGATGCCGATTTCAGGCGGCACGGATGTGATGGTGCTTTACGCTGCGGGGAAATTGCTGGACCGCAAATTGGTCAGCGTCCTCTCTTATCCAGAATTGCGCGGGATCTCGGTCGATCCGGCGGAAGTTCGCATCGGAGCTGCTTGCACTTATACGGATCTGCGGCAGCATCCGGTCGTGGCTAAGGAATTTTCATTGCTGACGCGCTCGGCTGCGTGGACCGGCGGAATCGCCAATCAGAATCGCGGAACACTGGGAGGGAACATCGCGAATGCTTCGCCTGCGGGCGATTCCCTTCCGGTGCTGCTTGCTTACGATGCAGACTTGATTCTTGTATCCGCGCGCGGCGAGCGGCGCATCCCGTATCGGACGTTTCATATTGGATATAAGAAGTCGCTGCTGGGGCCGGATGAATTGATCCAGACGGTCTGCCTGCGCCGGGAATTTGCGAATTGCGTGGCTTACGCGAAAAAGGTCGGAGCGCGTAACGCACAGGCAATTTCCAAGGTATTTCTGGCTGGTGTCGGTCGCGTCGCAGACGGAAAAATCGAGAGTGTGCGGCTTGCTGCGGGCAGCGTAGGGCCGATCCCGCTACGTCTCTACAAGGCGGAGGCCGCGTTGAGCAACCAGGTCGCAAACGACGCCACTTTTCAGAACGCTAAACGAGTTTTGCAGTTGGAAGCTCAGCCAATCGACGATATTCGCTCCTCGGCGCGGTATCGTTCCGTGGTTCTGGGCAACCTTCTGCGCGAATTCTTGCAATCGTTGCCCGGAGCCAGGATTTCATCGTGAGCGTGAACAGCATTCTGGCGCAATGGAATCGCTTGCCTGAAGCCAAAGCCGCCGAGGAAATACTTCCGTGCTGCGGCTCGCGAGCGTGGGCACGGCAAATGGCGGCGCTGCGACCGTTCGAAGATGTTGCCACTCTGCTGGCAACTTCCGATAGAATCTGGCTAGCGTTGAGCATGGCGGACTGGCTGGAAGCGTTTCAGAGTCATCCGCGGATTGGCGAAGCGCGCAGTCGCTTGGAATCTTCTGCCCGATCGCAGCAGTGGTCCGCGCAAGAACAAAGCCGTGCCACACAGAGTCCGGAAGCAGTGAAAAGCGCGTTGGCGGAAGGCAATCTGGGATACGAACGGAAGTTTGGGCGGATTTTTATCATTTGCGCCTCGGGAAAATCAGCTCCGGATATTCTTGAGAATCTGCAACGCCGGCTCGGAAATGATGATGCAGCGGAACTACACGAAGCCGCAGAACAACAGCGCCAGATTGTTCAGATTCGAGTGAAAAAATGGCTGACGGAGTAAGTCGCATTTCAACGCATGTTCTTGACACCGCACTGGGCGTACCGGCGGTCGGAGTGCCTGTGTGCCTGGAGCAGCAGGAAAGTGGCGCGTGGCGCGAGTTGGGTTCTTCGCAGACGGATGGAGATGGCCGCTGCAAGCAGCTTCTGCCGGAACATCATGCGTTGGCGGCGGGGCGTTATCGATTGGTGTTCAACACGGATTGGTATTTTTCGAACCAAAATGCGTCGGGCTTGTATCCAGTGGTGGAAATCACGTTTGAAGTGCGCAGCGGCGAATCGCATTTTCATATTCCGCTACTGCTGAGCCCTAATGGTTACACAACATATCGAGGAAGCTGACGCGATGACTATTCTGGCGGAAAACCGGTACGGCAAATCACGGGTCCGGGTGGTGCGCGTCGATCGCCATGCAGCAGGTCACGAATTTCAGGAGTGGAGCGTCGAAGTTCTGCTGCAAGGCGATTTCCTGAGCTGCTTTTCGGCAGGCGACAACAGCAAGATTCTGCCTACCGATACGATGAAGAATACGGTGTACTCACTGGCGCGAAAATCCGCCGCGACGTGCATGGAAGAATTCGCGCAGGAATTGCTCGAGCACTTGCTATCCAACAATCCGCAAGTTTCCGAGGCCGAGGTCACGATTCAGGAAAAAGCGTGGCAACACTTGATTACTGGCGGAAAGCCGCAGCCCGCCACGTTTGTCCAAGCGGGAAACGAATTGCAAACGACGCACGTTTCTCGCAAGCGTGATGAAAAGGTTCACATCGAATCTGGGCTGGCGGATCTGGTCATTATGAAGACGGCGAATTCGGCGTTTGAGGGATACATTCACGATCCGCTCACAACTTTGCCGGAGACGAGTGACCGGCTATTCGGAACGTCTTTGCGGGCGAACTGGATCTACTCTTCGACGCGGATTGCGTTTAACTCAATACGGCATGCGATTCGCGAAGCGCTGCTCAGCACGTTTGCCACGCACAAAAGCAAGTCGGTGCAGCACACGTTGTATGCAATGGCGGAGAGTGGGTTCGCCGCTTGCACGGAAATTTCTGAAATCACTTTGGGCATGCCCAACAAGCATTGTTTGCTGGTCGATCTGTCGCGTTTCGGGCAAGACAATCCCAACCATATTTTCGTGCCGACGGATGAGCCACACGGAACCATCGAGGCGCGCGTTCGCCGCGAGCGTTGAATGGTGGGCCATCCGACGGCAACGCATCTCTCGCGCGCAAAGGAAGTGATCGCTCGCTGCGAAACTTTGGCGCGCTTCACGGAAGATCCGCCGCGCATCTGCAGAACATTTCTGTCGGCACCAATGCGGGATTGCTACCAGCAAATCGAACTCTGGATGCGTACGCTGAGGCTCAAGGTGCACACGGACGCCGCCGGGAACCTGCGAGGCATGTATCCCGGCGCGGCGGGCACAGAGCGCAGGATAATTCTCGGATCGCATCTGGATTCCGTTCCCGATGCGGGAGCCTACGACGGAATTTTGGGAGTGGTTCTGGCGCTCGGTCTCGTCGCGTCGCTGGAAGGGCGCCGTTTGCCGTTCGCCATTGAAATTGTTGGTTTCTCGGAAGAGGAAGGAGTGCGCTTTGGCGTTCCGTTTATTGGCAGTCGCGCGCTGGTGGGGCGGCTTGATGAAGCTCTGTTGAACCGTTGCGACGCTAATGGCATCTCGGTGCGCGAAGCTATATCCGCCTTTGGACTGGATCTCGCGGCGATTGCTGATGCAGCACTGAATGATGGAGTGCTGGGGTACGTCGAGTTTCACATTGAGCAAGGACCGGTGCTCGAAAATCGTGGGTTTCCGCTGGGCATCGTCGAAGCAATCGCTGGGCAAACGCGCATGGAACTGTTTTTCACCGGCGCGGCGAATCACGCCGGCACAACGCCAATGAGTTTGCGCCGCGACGCGCTGGTGGCCGCTGCCGAGTGGGCGGTGGCCGTAGAGAAAGAAGCGCAGGAAACAGCGGGACTCGTAGCGACCGTCGGCGTGCTGGAAGCCAAGCCTGGCGCCACCAATATTATCGCCGGGCAATGTCGCGCTACGCTTGACGTCCGCCACGGTTCGGACGCGCAACGCGAGCTAAGCATCAAAAATATTCTGCATCGCGCACAGGAAATCGCCGAGCGCCGCCGCGTGACGCTGACGTCGACGACCACGCTGATTCAACCGGCCACTGCGATGGACACTTTTCTAACGCACGAAATAGAGACAGCGGTTTCACGATCGGGGATAACACCTCACACGATGGTGAGCGGAGCGGGACACGACGCGATGATCCTTGCTGAAAAGGTGCCAGCGGCGATGATTTTTCTTCGTTCTCCCGGCGGAATTAGCCACAATCCTAAGGAATCCGTGCTGGTGGAAGACGTCGCCAAAGCTCTGGAGTGCGGCGTGCACTTGCTAGATCAACTTGCCACATCATCTGAATTCCTAACGAGGACTCGCCGTGCATAATTTGGGACATACCCGCAGCGCGCACCAACCGAATCATCTTCTGCTTACGCCGGACACATTTGTGCACACCACTTTCCCGGGGATGAAAGCGGCATCCGCGATCGTGCACATCAGCCCGGTATTGGGCGCCGGATTTACGCAATACACCGCAGATTTCGAGAGCGGTGGCGAACTGGCGGAGACACCGGCACAGCGATTTTTGTATGTCACCGACGGCTCGGTGCAAATCAATGTCGCGGGCAAAGAGCATCGCCTCGGGCCACACGGATTTGCGTATCTTCCCGCAGGCACAGCGCACCGGATCATCTCGCGGGAAAAAACCTTGGCCATGGTCATCGAGAAAAAATATATATCGACGGCGAGCGTGGAGCCTCCGAAACTTCTGGTCAGCAGCGAGGAAAATATTCCGTCCACGGCGTTGGGCGACGACCCGGCACTTCAGGTGAAATGCCTTCTGCCAGATCATCCATCGTTTGATTTTGCCGTGAACACCATGGTGTACCAGCCGGGCGCCGCGCTGAGCATGGTGGAAATGCACGTGATGGAACACGGCTTGATGATGCTCGAAGGAGGCGGAATTTACCGGCTGGGCGACTGCTGGTATCCGGTGACGGCGGGCGATTTCATCTGGATGGGCCCGTGGTGCCCGCAGTGGTTCGGCGCGATCGGGAAAGTGCCCGCAAAATATTTGATCTACAAAGATTTTAATCGTCACCCGTTGGCAGGCGCGAAGCCATGAGTCTGACGATTGATCAGGAGCGTTTACAAAGCGAGATTGACGAACTCGCGCTCATCTCGGATGCCGAGCCTCCTGCCGTTACGCGTATTGTTTTTACCGCGAAGGATTTGGAAGCACGCGGGTGGCTGCGGAAGAAATGCAGAGAAGCAGGGCTCACCATTCGGCAGGACGCAATCGGCAATACATTTTTTAGGTGGACTGGCAGGGATTCGAATGCTGCCGCGGTTGCGACTGGTTCGCACATCGACGCGATTCCCAACGCGGGAAAATATGACGGCGTGGTGGGCGTGCTTGGCGGCTTGGAAGCGATACGCGCGCTGCAGCGCAGCGGTTTTCAGCCGAAGCGAGCGATTGAACTGATACTTTTTACTTCTGAGGAACCGACACGATTTGGCATCGGCTGCTTGGGAAGCCGCGTGCTTTCTGGAACACTTTCGCCGGAAGCCGCGCGGCAGTTGAAGGACAACTCAGGGCAAACTCTGGTGGACACGGTACAAAGCGCGGGAATGCCGGGGGATCTCGATTCTGTGCGGCTCCCCGCCGGTCAGTATCACGCCTTCGTGGAGTTGCACATCGAGCAAGGCCCGCTTTTGGAGCAGGCGAAAATTCCACTCGGCGTTGTTGCGAGCATTGCCGCGCCTGCCAGTTTGGAAGTGCGGATCGAAGGCGCGGGAGGCCACGCTGGCGGCATGTTAATGCCCGGGCGAAAAGATGCGTTGTGTGCCGCGTCGGAAATTATTTTAGCTGCGGAACAGGTGGCGCGGGCGAGTGGATCGACTGACACCGTGGCCACGGTTGGAATCTGCGACGTATTTCCTGGAGCGGTGAATAGCATACCGAGTCGGGTGAGGCTGACGCTCGATCTCCGCGACACGGAACTCGCGCGACGTGACAAAGTGTTGCAGTCCATCAGGGAGAAGGCGAAGCAGGTTACTGAGAGTCGCGGCGTCTCGGTGCAATTTCACACCGTGAATGCTGATGCGCCTGCTAGTTGCGCGACGCTCGTCGCTGAGACGCTGATGAAAGCGGCGCGCAAACACAATTTGCCGTATCAGACGATGGTGAGCCGCGCGTATCACGATTCCCTGTTCATGTCGCGCATCGCGCCAACGGGGATGTTGTTCATACCGTGCCGCAACGGCTACAGTCATCGTCCGGACGAGTTCGCGTCGACCGCCGATATCGGGCGCGGCGTGCTCGTTCTTGCTGAGACTCTGGCGGAACTTGCCAGCTAGGCAGGTCCTCGACCGCCAGTTCCGTTGCGGCTGAACACTGCACCTCGAAACATTCAAGAAACTAAGGCGTACCGTTTACGCCGCTGAGAAACCCACCGAGATGCGCCGTCAGTATGATCAGCACGGCGCCGACGATCTCGAAGGGCAGGCCCCAAGCAGGCAGGACGCCCGTCCCTTTGTGCCGGGCGCGAAAATAAAGCCACCACGTCAGCCAAATAAATACCGTGGTCGTAAGCGCCGAAACCAGGTGATACAGCAAGAGGCTTTTTAGTTTCTGCCCCTCTAATTGCCATTGCCAAGCGAACAGTCCGGTAGCCACAACCGGCAAAGTGAAAATAGCGGCAAGCGTTAAGTTCCAATAGCTAAAGTCTGCTAGTCCGCTGCGCTTGGTGACTCGCGCAAACAGATCGGCGCCTACCGCCACCAGATACAGCGCAATCGGGAAATGGATGAGAACTATGTGCTGCGCGTGTTTAGCGAGCAGCACGGTTCTCCAGTCGAAGGGATTCACGGAGTGCATCATTATTGGACGATGACTTTCGCGGTCATTTTGGGATGCAGCGAGCAGAAGTAGGAGTAGGTGCCTGGCTTGTCGAAGGTGTAGGAAAATTTGTCGTCGGTATCCAACGCTCTGGATTTGAAGGTGGTTTTGTCTTCGGCCACCACGGTGTGTGGAATATCGTCGCGATTCGTCCAGCTCACGGTGGTGCCTTTGGGCACGGTGATGGTGCCTGGCGCGAAGGTGAAATTGTCGATTTTTACTTCGGTGCCATCGGCGGCCGCCGCGTTCGGTTCGGTACCCGCCGCAGTTCTCGTTACCGCTATACACGCCATTCCGGAGGCCACAATAAATGCTACACATGCCAGATTTCTGTACCAGTTCATGATCGCTTCTCCTTATTTTCTATCAGTAGTTACTTTGCTGAACTTCTCGACTCATCTGATCCGGCTGATTCAATTTCGTATCGACTATCGCTACAGCGTGCTTGCCGCGCACGAAGTTCACATCGGTCACGCCAAGCAAGCTGCGCAGTTGTTCTGCCGGAACTTTCATCGGGCCCGGTGAATCGGCCTTGCCCGGCTCGGGCTGAGGGAACGCGGTGGACGCAGCAGTGTGAAAGGTTACGTTGCCTTCGACTTTTTGCATGGTCTGGTGGATGTGGCCATTCAGAACGGTGACCGAACCGAAGCGCTTCAAATACGAAAGCGCCTGCGCGCTGTCTTCCGTGCCCCAACCCCAGTCGGGATAAATCGACCACAGCGGAATGTGGGCGAAGACGATGACCGGCGTGCTGCTTCCCAAACTTTTCACATCGTCTTCGAGCCACTCAAGCTGATCCTGTCCGAGTGAACCGAGTCCGCCAGCTTTTAGGTTCTGGACATTTACAAGGCCGACAAAATGGACGCCCTTTTTGTCGAAGCTGTACCAGCCAGCACCTTTGCTGCCTTTGGCGTAACGCTCGCGATACTGCTGTCCATCGTCGCCAACGAAATCATGCTCGCCGGGCACGAAGAAAACGTCCTTGGCCACGGCGCCTTTCAGGATCTGATCGACGGTGTCGAATTCCTCGGGCTTGGCAAGATGGCTGATGTCGCCGGTGTGCAGCAGGAATTCCGGCGGAGTGGCCAGCGCATTGATTTTGGCGATTGCCGCCTTCAACGTGGCAACCACGTCTGGATTGGCGGCCTTGTTGAATCCCATGTGGCTGTCGCTGATTTGCGCGAAGCTCAATTCCCCTTTCATCTGCGAGGGATCCAGTTCGGCAAGGCGGCTGAGGCTGTAGGATTTCAGCACTCCGCCGGACATGAGGCAGATGGTGCCGGTGCCGGCCCACGCCATACATTTCAGGAATCCGCGGCGGTCGACTCCGTCGTGATTATGGTCGACCTGAATTTCGTCTTTTTTGTTATGTGACATTCGCTTTCTCCATTCGGTTTCGGCTGCACTCCACGTCCTACTTGCCCCAGTTGTTTTGTGGCGCGAGCCCGAAGAGAGAGCACGAACCCGCGCCACTGTGGACGTGTTCAATGTGCAAGACCAGGGCTGTGCCGCTTTTATTCCCTTCCGCGCGGGAAACTTTTTTTCAAGAAAGTTGGCTGCAAAGGGAATAAACTCGGCCCTGCCGCAGTTACCGTAATGTGGAGAGATAAGGGGTCTGGACGTGTTGCAGCAGGAAGACCGGGCGCGTTTTGAGACGACTGTATTGCCGCATCTCGACGCTGCCTACAATCTGGCGCGCTGGATTTTGCATGGGCGGACGGAAGCGGAAGACGTGACGCAGGAAGCGATACTGCGCGCCTACCGCTTCTTTGGGACGTTTCACTCGGGCGACGCGCGGGCCTGGCTCCTGCAGATTGTGCGCAACTGCTGCTACACGTGGCTGAAGAAAAATCGCGTGACGGAAGAAATGTCGGAACTGGATGAACTGGCAATGCCGCAAGAAAAAGAGACTCCGGAATCGCTGGCGATGGCAAATTCTGATCGAGACGCGCTGAGACGCGGCTTGGAACAACTGCCGACGCATTTCCGCGAGATGCTGGTGCTGCGGGAACTGGAAGGCTGCTCGTACAAAGAGATCGCGGCCATCACCTCGAGGCCCATTGGCACGGTAATGTCTGGGCTGGCGCGGGCGCGGCAACAACTGCGCCAGTTCTTGACGGAACCGGCACGCAAGGAGGCTCACCATGACTTGTGAGCTCTCGCAAACGCGTTTGCACGCTTATGTGGATAACGAACTGGATGCCATGGGCGCCGCTGAGTTTGAGCGCCATTTGGAGACGTGCCCGGATTGCAAAACGCAACTGGGTGCCAGCAAAAAACTGCGCAACGCGCTATCGCAGACGCAACTGTACGAACGCGCGCCCGCCAGCCTGCACGGCAAGATACGAAACTCGTTACCGAAATTGCCGGCGGTTTCACCTAGTTCGAGTTCCACATCGTCGACGCCTTGGCAATGGCTGGCTCTTGCCGCTGCGCTGCTGCTTGCCGCGGTTCTGGGCTGGCGCCAGTGGAACGGTGCGAATCCTCTCGTTTATGAGCAAACACTGGCAGCCGCTGCGGTTGACGCACATCTGCGCTCGATGCAGCCGGGCCATTTGGCCGACGTGGTCTCCACCGATCAGCACACCGTGAAGCCGTGGTTCGACGGCAGACTTACGTTCGCGCCACCGGTGCGAGATTTTGCAGACGCGGGCTTCCCGTTAATCGGCGGACGCCTGGACGTGATAGACGGCCGCACGGTGGCCGCCCTGGTGTACGGCCGGCGCAAGCACATCGTGAATGTATTTGTGGCAAAGGCCGAGCCCTCGGCGGCGTGGAGCGGTTCCGGAGGGATTCAGGGCTACCACTGGACGGCTTGGCAGAAGGACGGCCTGTCTTTTTGCGCGGTATCCGACGCGGCGGCTGCCGATCTGGAGCAACTCAAACAACTTTTCTTGGCACCCTAACCCTGCAGCCCCGAATGCTACAAAACAGTAACTTGACATTAAACTGCGCCCCATATATGAACGGGTGGATTCCCTGTTCTTTTTGGGCAACGTGTGACCGTCGCGGCCGATGGATGGGATTGGCGCGGCGACACGCTGACGGTCCTGCCGTGCGGTCAGGTCAATTTCCAAGCGACAGGTCCTCCTAGGAACAGGAACTCGAAGCTCTACCAGGGGGCAACGATATGGCAAGTGGCGGACAGGTAGTGCAGGGAGTCGGTCTCAATTACAGCATTTCACGGGTCATCGGGGCATCCGCTGTTGGGACAATGATTGAGTGGTACGACTTCTACATCTTCGGCAGCTTGGCTGCCGTCCTTTCCCCCAAGTTCTACCCGCCCGGTAACGACACTTTCGCCTACATCGCTTATCTCGCCACGTTCGCGGTCGGCTTTCTGGTTCGTCCCTTTGGCGCTTTATTTTTCGGCCGCATTGGCGATCTCGTTGGGCGCAAATACGCGTTTCTGGTTACGCTCAGCATCATGGGTGGGGCTACCGCGGTCATCGGTCTGCTGCCGTCCTACAAAACCGCCGGATGGTTTGCGCCGATCACGTTGCTGCTCATTCGCGTTTTGCAAGGCCTAGCACTCGGCGGTGAATATGGCGGCGCCGCTGTCTACGTCGCCGAACATGTGCCCGATAATAAACGTGGCTTCTACACCAGCTTTATTCAGATCACCGCGACTCTCGGCTTGTTCGTTTCCCTTCTGGTAGTGCTCGGCACGCAATCTTCTATGACTGCGGACCAGTTCAAAGAGTGGGGCTGGCGGATTCCCTTCCTCGTTTCCATCATTCTGGTCAGCATCTCTCTGTACATCCGCTTGAAGATGAAAGAATCGCCCATCTTCTCGCAACTCAAGAGTTCCGGCATGACCTCGGCTCGGCCGCTGACCGAAGCCTTCACCGTGTGGGAAAACTTGAAGCGCGTACTGATCTCGCTCTTTGGAGCGACCGCGGGCCAAGGCGTGATCTGGTATACCGGGCAGTTCTATGCGCTGTTCTACCTGCAGACCGTGTTGAAGGTGAACCCCAAGACTTCCAACATCATCGTCGCATTGGCGCTGCTATTTGCCATGCCTTTCTTCACGGCATTCGGAGCGCTTTCTGATCGCATCGGCAGAAAGTGGCTGATGATGGGCGCCTGCCTGCTGGCAATTTTCACCTACGTGCCCATTTATCACGCGATGCAAGCCGCCGCCGGCAACAATGTGCAACATCTCGCTTCCGCGAAGAACAAAGTCACGGGCGCCATAAGTCTTACACCGCAAACAACCGATCCCAACACTGGCGCACTAGTTCCGGCCAAGGAAGCCTCCAATCCAAACATTCCCGTGCTGGTCTTCCTGGTTTTCCTGCAAGTAATTCTGGTATGCATGATTTACGGGCCAATCGCCGCGTATTTGGTGGAGGCCTTCCCGGCCAAAATCCGCTACACCTCCCTGTCGTTGCCATATCACATTGGCAACGGGGTTTTTGGGGGCTTGCTCCCGCTCATTGGCCTATCCCTGTGCGCTCGCACAGGGAATATTTACGCGGGACTCTACTATCCCATTGCTGTTGCAGCCATCACTTTGGTTGTGGGCAGCATCTTTCTAAAAGAAACGCATGGCACGTTGATCTGGGCGGAATACAACGAGGCCAAGAAAGTCAGCGCGTAGCGGATTGACGCGGTCACCCGCGAAGTAGCATCATTCTCCACCTGGGCAGAGACGGCGCCAGCGTCGCTTTCGCCCTTAAGATACGCGCCGCTCCGCGCGTAATTTACCAAGTGTCATGCAATTGGCACGATTGCTTGCTGACTTTCAAGGGAGTACGACCGTGGCGAAAATCCTGGAAAAGAAAAACACCAATGGGAAGCCCAAGGCCAAGAAGCAAGGCCTGACCGAAGCGCAGATTGCCGTTCACTGGAAGGAAGAGGAATACATTCGCCCGCCGGCGCGCTTCATTGCGCAAGCCAACCTGAACGATCCGAGCATTATGGAGCGCTTCAGCGAGAAATATTTCCCGGAATGTTTTCGCGAGTATGCCGAGCTGCTGCATTGGGACCAGTACTGGCATACCACGCTGGATGCCAACCATCCGCCGTTCTGGAAGTGGTTTGTGGGCGGCAAGCTGAATGCCTGCTACAACTGCGTCGACCGGCATTTGGCGAAGTTTAAGAACAAGGCGGCATTGGTCTTTGTACCCGAGCCGGAAGATGAAAATCATGTAGTTATCACGTTCCAGGAGCTATACCGCCGCGTGAACGAAGTTGCTGCGATGCTGCGCGATTTTGCCGGACTGCAAAAGGGCGATCGCGTCACCATCCACATGCCGATGATTCCCGAGTTGCCGATCACCATGCTGGCTTGTGCGCGTCTGGGCGTGATCCACTCGGTGGTGTTTGGTGGTTTTTCTGGGGAGGCTTGCGGCATGCGTGCCGCCGATTCTGGTAGCCGGGTGCTGATCTACGCTGACGGTTATCATCGCAACGGCCGCTGGGTGGACCACAAAGCGAGCGCCGATCTTGCCGTGCAAACCGCGCAGAAAGAAGGGCAGCACATCGACAAGGTGCTGGTGTGGCGCCGCTACCCTCACCGTTACACGTCGGATGCGCCGATGATCATGGAGCGCGATTTTTTCGTTGACGAAGTGCTCAAGAACTACCGAAATCAAATCGTAGAACCAGTTTCGATGGATGCGGAAGATCCGCTGTTCTTGATGTACACCAGCGGTACCACCGGCAAGCCCAAGGGCTGCCAACATCGCACCGGCGGCTACATGGCGTACGTAGCGGGCACCTCGAAGCTCTATCAGGACATTCACCCCGAAGATGTTTACTGGTGTATGGCGGACATTGGCTGGATCACCGGCCACTCGTACATCGTTTACGGGCCACTTTCACTGGCCGCGACCAGCGTGCTGTATGAAGGTGTGCCACAATTTCCCGACGCGGGTCGCCCGTGGCGCATCGCCGAACGGCTGGACGTGAACATTTTCCATACGTCTCCGACTGCCATTCGCATGCTGCGTAAAGCCGGCGCCGACGAGCCGAAGAATCACAAATACCGTTTCAAGCATATGACCACGGTGGGCGAACCGATCGAGCCGGAAGTTTGGCGCTGGTATCACGAAGTGGTGGGCAAAGGCGAAGCGGTTATCGTGGACACGTGGTGGCAGACGGAGACGGGTGGATTTCTCTGTACGACCAAACCTGCTCTGGATGCAATGAAGCCGGGTAGCGCTGGCCCTGCGTGCCTGGGAATTTATCCCACGATTGTGGATGAAGAAGGTAACGAGGTTTCTACCGAATCGCACAACGCCGGGAATATTTGTATTCGCAATCCGTGGCCCGGCATCATGCAGACCATCTGGGGCGATCCGCATCGCTTTGTCAGCAATTACTACAAGAAGTACAACAAGAATCCGCATAGCAAGGATTGGCGCGATTGGCCGTATTACGCCGCGGATGGCGCGGTTCTGCCTGCGGATGGCTACTACCGCATCCTGGGCCGCGTGGACGACGTCATCAACGTTGCCGGGCATCGCCTAGGCACCAAGGAACTTGAGTCGGCCTGCTTGACTGTAAGCGAAGTGGCTGAGGCGGCAGTTGTGCCGGTGGTTGACGACGTGAAGGGGCGCGTGCCGGAGATTTACGTGTCACTTAAGCCGGGCGTGCTGCCAAAGCGTACGGTGATTGAAAAGATCACCGCGACGATCGAAACGATGATTGGGAAAATCGCGCGTCCGAAGCGCATTCACATTGTTCCCGACATGCCTAAAACGCGGAGCGGAAAAATCATGCGGCGCGTGCTGGCCGCTATTTCTAACAACATGGATACCGGCGACATTACGACACTGGCCAATCCCGACATCGTTGGCCAGATCCGCGAATTGGTGCAGGGCCGCGAGATGCGGCCGCTCAATGAAGGCCCTGAAGACATCAAGCGTTTCGGCGAAGAACGATAACAAGGCGATTCGTTTCGCCAAGTGCTCCATAACAAATAAAAAGGGACGTCCCACCAAGGAACGTCCCTTTTCAAATTTCGATTTTCTAATTTCCTACAGCGCGCGCCCAACCATGCCGGAGTACGCAATCCAACTCATAATGATGGCGCCAACCGAACCAAATACCAGAAAGAACGCCAATGCTTTACCGCTTACCTTGCCATCGTATTCGTTTGTTGCTTCGGACATAGTCTTCTCCCTATGCGGACAGTGTTGGTTGCTAAGTTTTAGATCCCGGAGAACTTAAGGGAGATTATACATAACCGCGGGGCGGCACAAGGACTTTTTGCTGCGCAGCGGACGCCTGCCAGTGACCTGCTCGAGCGGCCAGCTTTGTCCCTCCATTGGCATTTGGCAACAATTCCAATTACGAGGTGCAATTGTCCCGACGTGGAGAGTGTCCTCGCCCATGAACCACTTCGAAGGCGAAGGCTAGAACTCCAGGCGGAGGGAGACCTGGCCGGTGCGATTGCCGCTGTTTTCGGCGGTCTGCACGCTTTGCACTACGCCGAAGGAGGAGGCGGTAACGTTGGTAGGGGGCGGCGCAAAATTGGGATGGTTCATGAGGTTGGTGAAGGTGGCTTCGAAACGCAGGTGGAAGCGCTCCGAGAGGCGCAATGTTTTGGCAAGTCCGGCGGCGATGGTGGAGGTTCCGGGTCCTTCAAGAATGCCGACGCCGCAGTTTCCCACTGGGCCCACGGGAATCGGATTGAACGCATTGATATTGAACATGCTGCCATTCGCCGCCTGGTTGCCATTGCCGATGCAATCCGGCCGCTGGAACGCTCCACGATAGGAGAGGTTTAAGTTGCCGGGATCGAAGCTCGAACTGGTGATCGGCGTGAGATACGGCCCGGTCTCCCACAAACTTACGGTGCTGATCGACCATCCACCGAGCATCGCATCGGACCAACGATTCATGTGCGAAAAGAATTTGCGATTCTGGCCGACGGGGAGATCATAGACAGCGGAAAGTAGAAAACGATTACGGCGGGTGTCGGCCATATTGCCGCGATTCGCCGCCAAGTCGAAACGATTGGCCACCGGCGTTCCGTAAATGACTTCCGGATTAAACGTTGTGGGCACATCTCCGCCAATGTTGCCCAAACTCTTCGCCCAGACGTGGCTGGCTTGAAAGGTGAGGCCGCTACGCGCGCGCACATTGAGCTCGGACTGCAATCCGTTGTAATTCACGTGGCCGGCATTGGTGGTGGAAAGTAGGCGACCCCAATTCGAATATGGCTTTGGATTCGGATTAGGCGAAGTGCCACTAGGCTCCACTTGGTTCAAGTCCACTGTCTGGCTCATGCGATACGAACTCATGCCCACATAACTTTCGCGCAGGGTGATGTTGTTGGCGAGTTCGCGTTCCACGGTGAGATTCCATTGCGCGGATTGCGGGTCGCGGTAATTGGTCAGGGTGTTCTGATAAAAGTCGCCGGTGCCGGCGATGTTCGCGGGATTGTCCGCGGTGCGGGCGCTGGGGAATTGGTAGGCAGGCACTCCGTTTGTGACGGAGTTGGCGGTGGTGCGTACCACGGAGACGTCGATGTTCGTTGTGTTGAAAGAAAGTTGACCGAGATTGGTCATGGTGAAAATTCCGAAACCGCCGCGGAGGACCGTTTTGCTGTTGCCAAAGGGGCGGTACGCAAAACCAAGACGAGGTTGAAAATTTTTGCCGTAGAACTGCCGCAGACCAGGCCCCAGGCCCACCTTGTTGGCATATTCGATGGGAGCGCACGGCATGCTTGGAGCCGCGCCCAGCACTGGAACGCAGCCCAGCGCGATGTCAGCCGCACTGGGAGTGCCGCAAGGGTCGGCGGCGTTGTTAGGATCGGCGGGATTACAACTGTTGATGCTGGCAAGGAAGCCGGCGCGCGGGACGTTACCAACCGGAATGATTATTCCGCCATTGCGAACGTCGAACGCGGTGAGATTTCCCAGATCGCTGACGAATGCGGGCAGCGCCTGCCACCTCAATCCATAAGTGAATGTGAGCCGATCATTGAAACGGAACTCTTCCTGGCCATAGATTCCGGTTTGCGTCGTATGTGCGTGCACGTCAGGGCCGGACTGCGCGACATAGGTCTTGGTGGGCAAGCCCAGCAGCAGATTTGCAAAGGCGTTGCCGGTGAAAATTCCCTGATCAAAGGTGAACGCACCAAAATCGTCAGCACCGCCAAAACTCTCCAAATCCTGATAGGCGACACGGCGCACATCAACGCCGAACTTCATGGTGTGGCGGCCTTTAATCCAGGTGAAATTGTCGGCGAACTGAATGGTTTGCGACTTGGTGGTGCCATCCTTGTCGCGGCCGATCGGTGAATAATTGCCGGGATCGTCGCTGAAATTGAAGATGGGAAAAGCGCCAGTGTCGGGGTGGTCGCTCAGGTTCAGCCCGGTCAGGCCGAGAGTTGAGATTGCCGCAGCACCTTGGATTGGAAACTTCACCTGAAACTGCCAGTAAGAAAGCCCGAAGCGCACTTCGTTGACCAAGTTATTGGTGATCAAATAATTGTGCGAGACGATTAAATTATTGTTGTGCTCGGTGTCTTGATCCGGCGGCAGGAAATTGTTCACGGTGTTCAGCGCGGTATCGCTTAGGGATTGCGCAGTGAGATGCTTCCAACTCCAACGCACAAACATCGACTGCTTGGCGGTGATGGTGCGATCAAAACGCAAGTCGAAACCATTGGTGTTGCTGGGCGTTGGGGTTTGCTGCAGATAATTGGCCTGCGAACCGAAATTTGCGGTGCTCACGTTAATGTTGGGCGCGGGAATGTAGTTGTTTAACAGGCTCAGCGCCACGGGATTGATGCAATCCTGCGAATTAGCGCACTGGCTTCCGCTAGGAATTTTATTTCCGGGATACGGCTTGCCGGTGAACGGGTCCATCAGGGGAGCGGAAAGCGCCGAGAAATCACCTTGACGCATGGCGTTGGTGGGCACAAAGAGAAACAGCGGAGTGGAATAGCGCCGGCGATTTGCTTCGAAGTCGACGAAAAAGAACGTCTTGGCTTTGCCATGCGACAGCTTGGGTAGCGCCAGCGGGCCGCCGAGGCTGCCGCCAAAAGTGTTGAATGCTTTGTGCGGCTTATCGCCGGAGTTCCAGACCTCTGCATCGAAGGCGTCATTCTGCAAATATTCGAAGGCGCTGCCATGGAATTGATCGCCGCCGCTTTTGGTGGAAATGGTGACATCGCCCAATTGCGCGAATTCCGCGTTGTTGTTGAACTGCGTAACTTTGAATTCGCTGATCAGCTCCGACGACGGATTCATGTTGCCCAGCGCGCCGTTCTGCCGAATATTCACGGTAGATGAGCCGTCAACGGAATATTGCACCTGCGACGGCAGTCCGCCACCCACGGAAACGTTGCCGTTAGCATCTTGCTGCGCGCCGGGAACGGTAGCGAGCATGGCCAGCGGACTGGTGGTCGCTCCGCGATAGTTCACCGGAAGATTTGTGAGCTGCCCAAAATCCTTGGTGTCGCCAATGGTTCCGTTTTCCGTATTGATGACCGGCCCGCCTTCGCCATTCACTTCGATCGTTTGCGCCGAAGTGGCCAGCCGCAGAAGGACGTCCAGCCGAAGAGTTTGCCGAGCATCGAGTTGTAGCGACGCAACTTTGTAATCTGCAAACCCGATGGCCTTGACCAGCAGCATGTAGTGGCCGGGTTTGAGATTGACGAAGTGAAACAGGCCGTCGGAATCCGTGGTGCTGGTGTGCTCGTCGTGCTCCTCGATACTTGTGAGCACTACTTGCGCGCCGCCCACCAAGCCTTGCCCCGGATCTTTCACCACACCTACAACCTCGCCAAACGTGGACTGGCCAGTTGCAGACGGTACGAAAGACGAAACGATAAGCAGAACGACAGCTAACAGAACTACATCGAGCTTGGTGGTAAATGAAAAATATCGCGTCATGACACACCCCTAGCGTCTAGCGCATTTCTGCTGTTGGCTTCGAGACTGGCCCGATTCGCGTCGCGTTAGCGGACGCTGAAGGAATCGGCGCAGAAGATGACCTGTGGCGAATTCCGAAACTGAGCTCTCGTCGGAAGAGAGCGAATTTCGAATCGCTGGCCTACTCTGTGGCGAGGAAGTTAAGCGTTAGTTTGTGAAGAAGTCGTAAGGCTTTTGTGTCAAAAATTGAATGGATTCCATTTGATTTCTTGAAGGATGCTGTCACAAAGCACGCCGGTCCTTCGTATCACCTATGAGCATTGCGGCACGGGAGGCATCTGTGTTCGAAGGCGTGATACAAAGGTTTGAACCCGCGCAGTCCACCATGCGAGACACCGGCGCAGCCCCCGCTTCCCTTTCTTCCCAGGCGTTTGACGAGCTTTTTCTTTCGACGTATCCACGACTGGTGGGCATATTGCGCCGCATGTTGGGCGATTCGGGACGCGCGGAAGAAATCGCCAGCGAAGCTTTTCTGAAGCTGCACAATACCAAGTTACCTCCGGCGGCGAAAGCGAATGTGGCTGGATGGCTGTATCGAACCGCCATGAATCTGGGCATCGACGATCTTCGCGCTCGCTCGCGGCATTTTCGTATCACTCAGCAGGCTACAAACTCCAGCGAGGCCACGTCGACCAACCATGCGGAAGACGGGTTGCAACTTTTGTTGCGCTCCGAACGCCAGCAACGCGTGCGCTTCGTGCTGGCAAAATTGAAGCCGGATTGGGCGCAGCTTTTGCTACTTCGCGCTTCCGGCTATTCCTACAAGGAATTGGCGCAACATTTGGAATTGGCTCCCGCGTCGGTGGGCACCATGTTGATCCGCGCAGAAGCCGCGTTTGAAAAGATGTTTCTGGAACTTTTTGGAAGTAAGGATTAGAGAGGCCCTATGACTTGCATACCTGAAGGCGTTCTTCGCGCCTATGTCGATCATGAACTGGAGCCGGCGGAAGTTGCGTCGGTAGAAACGCACCTGCGTGAATGCGACACTTGCCAGGCACTGGCGGCGGAGCTTTCCGCGGCTCGTCTGCGCGTCGGCGAGCATTTGGGGGCGCTGGAAGAGTCGGCACGCTCGCTGGGCGAAGACAATCCGCAAATTGCGCTGTCGCGTTTCAAGGCAAACCTGCCACCACCAGCACACTCGGCGCCGGTTGGTGATTCTTTGCGCGCAGGCATGTTTGCCGGGCAGCGGCGTTTCGCTTGGGCAGCTGCTGTTGCTGCCGCGATTCTGCTGATGTCGTTAGCTTTCCCGTCGGCGCGGAGTTTTGCGCAACGGTTATTGTCCACGCTGCGCATCGAAAAGGTCCAGACCGTTGCGTTGGACTTGTCGTCGTTAGATGGTATGCCAAGCAACGGCAAGGTCCAGGAAGCCATCAGCCAGATGATTTCCGACAATGTGGTGGTTACGACTAACGAAAAGCCGCTTCCCGCCTCGACAAAGCAGGATGCCGCTTCGCTGGCCGGCTTTCCGGTTCGATTGCCTGCCGCACGCACCGATGCGCCGCAATTCCACGTGGAAGGCGCGCACGCATTTCACATGACCGTCGATCGTGCGCGGCTGCAGGACATTCTCGACCAAGCGGGCCGCACTGACTTGATTCTGCCTGCGAGCCTGGACGGTGCTTCGGTGTCGGTGCAAATTCCGCGCTCCGTGGAGACTGCCTACGGCAATTGCCCGCAGCACCAGCGCAACGGCGCCGGTTCTTCATCTTCCTCTTCATCGCAATCGCAGCAGCCACCGACTCCTTCGATTCCCAGCAATTGCGTCTTCTTCATGCAGGCGCCCAGTCCGCTCGTAAATGTGCCCTCTGACCTGAACCTGCAGCAGCTTGCCGAAACCGCGCTGCAATTCGTGGGTATGTCGCCGACGCAGGCTCGGGAGTTCTGCCAGACTGTGGACTGGCGCTCCACGCTGGTGCTGCCCATTCCGCCATCGGTGCGCTCCTATGAAACTGTAACCGTGGACGGCGTGCAGGGCACGCTGATGAATACCAGCAATCACCACGGTCCGGTGGGTAGCAGCACCGGCTACGCGCTGGTATGGGTGAAGAGCGGCATCATCTACGCGCTGTTTGGCTCCGGTGATTCCTCGGCGGCGGTACAATTGGCCAATTCGCTCGACTAAAGCCTGGAGGATCTCTGCCTCTGCCCATTGCCGGTTCGTTCGCGATTGAGACGAACAATCTCCGGAAAACATTCGGCAACAAGGTCGCGGTTCGCGGCCTGTCTCTGCAGGTGCGCCGCGGGGAAATTTTCGGTTTCCTTGGGCCGAATGGCGCGGGCAAAAGCACTTCAATCAAAATGCTTCTTGGATTGGTGCAGCCGTCCGGCGGCGACGCGCGGATACTTGACTGTCCTTATTCGTCGGTGGAAGTCCGCCGCAAAGTTGGTTTTCTGCCGGAGGACTTTCGTTTCTACGATTGGCTCACGGCTTCAGAGTTGCTTGATTTGCACGGTCGTCTTTCCGGGCTCACGGCGGACCAACTCAAGGTACGAGTTCCCGCTTATCTGGACCTGGTGGGACTTTCTGCGCAGCGCGATCTCCGGCTGCGGGGATTCTCCAAAGGAATGCTGCAGCGCATTGGGCTCGCGCAGGCCCTGATTCACGAGCCGGAGCTCATTTTTCTCGATGAGCCCACATCCGGTCTCGATCCCATGGGACGCCATCTGGTCCGCGACATCATTCGCCAGCAGCGGACGCGCGGCGCCACGGTGTTTCTCAATTCCCATCTGCTCAGCGAAGTGGAAATCACTTGCGACGCGGTGGTTTTCATCAAGCAGGGCGAAGTGATCGCCACGCGCGATTTACATTCTTCCCCGGAAGGCGAAATTCACGTAGCCATTCGCGTCGGGCCCGTTGCCCCAGAAACCGTCGCTAGGCTATCGCAGTGGGCCTCGAATATTCAGCTTGCCGATAATCGCATTACGCTCACTACAAAATCCATGGATGCGCTGCCGGAAATTCTTCGCCACCTGGTTGCGGCGCATGTCGATGTGTACGAATTCACGCCGCAACATCTCTCGCTGGAAGACTCTTTTCTGAAAATTATGGGCGAGGACCCCGGCTCGTGAGTCAACTCTGGATCATCACGCGCGTCACCTTCCTGGAAGCGGCGCGCCGCAAGATTCTGTGGACCGCGCTGCTCGCGGCTGCTGCGTTTCTGGCGCTGTTCGGCACTGGTATGCACTATCAGGTGAAAGATCTGCTCACCAGCCGCAACATTCCACCGGTGCTGCGTTATCAAATTTTGCTCACTATCCTGCAAGTCGGCTTGTACGCCATCGACTTGCTAGCCGTAGTGATGACCGTGCTTACCAGTGTGGACACCATCTCTGGCGAAATAGCATCGTCCACCATCCACGCAATGGCTACAAAACCCATTGCGCGGTGGCAACTTTTACTGGGGAAATGGCTCGGCTTTGCCGCGATGATTGCGGCGTACATCGCATTGACCTTCGGCGGAGTAATCGCGGTGGGCTACTTTATTGGCGGAATCGTTCCGCACGGCGCATTGCAGGGCGCCCTACTGGTCTATTTGGAATGTCTGGTGCTGCTCACCACTACATTTTTCTTCGGCACGTGGTTCTCTACGCTGACGAACGGTGTCATTGTCCTTGGCCTGCACGGACTGGCATTTATAGGAGGCTGGCTGGAACAGATTGGCTCGGTCACTAAATCGCCGCGCCTGGTTATGGTGGGAATTCTCTCCAGCGTGATTATGCCGAGCGAAGCGATTTGGCGCCGCGCGTCCTACGTGATGCAATCCGCGATTGGCCGTAGCCTCGACTTTTCGCCGTTCGCGACGCGCTCGGCTCCGAGCGTAACCATGGTCGGTTACGCCGCTGCGTACTTGCTGGTCGTCCTGGCGCTCGCTCTGTACCGCTTCCAGCGCCGCGATCTTTGAGCCTGGTTGTTCGCCAATCGGAATTTCGTTTTGGGATGCTGCCGGGCTCTGCTGCTACCGCGGAACCGCCGAACCCTGACTCGCACCGCATGCTTGCTCTGCTGCTAGCTTCACGTCGGGATCCAGTTCGGCGCTGCGCCAATTCTGCGTGGTGCACACTTGCCAGCCTTCGAGGCCCAGCGCGCCACGCAAATCCGCGCCCGCCAAGTTGGCTCCATCTAGTTTCGCTTGGCGCAAAATCGCGCCGGTCATCGTTGCGCCGCGCAGATCCGCATGGGTCAAGTCGGCTTCCAACAAAATCGTACCCTTGATCTGAGCTGCGGTCAGGTTGGCGCCAATCAGCTTTGAGGCAGACATGTCGGTCTCTTCCAACGAGGCCAGCGACATCATCGCGCCTTCCAGTTTCGTATCGCGCAAGTCGGCATGTGACAGTTCGGCACGCAACATATTCGCATTGCGCATGTTCACGGAATACATCGTGGCACGCGTGAAATTCGCCGTCGAAAGCATCGCACCTTCGAGATTCGCGTACGACAAATCGGCATTGCGGAAGTCCGCGCCCGCCAGCATGGCGCCTTGCGCGTCGGTGGACACGAGATTCGCCTTAGCCGCTTGCAACTTATCCAGCTTGGCCATGCGCAGCACGCTTTCCCGCAGATTCGCACCGCGGAAGTCGGCCTCCGACAAGCTTGACCCTTCCAAACTTGAACGCCACATCCGTGCATTTGCAAATGCCGCGCGATAGCCACGTGCGAATCGCAGGTTGATTTCATTCAGCCGGGGTCCGGTAGCGTCCGTGGCCGGCGCCGAATCGTTGGTAGACGCACTGGGGTTTAACGTGGAGAACCTTTCTTCAGAAATATCCGCATAGGGACGATAGCCTAGCGACTGAAACGCCGTAGCTGCCCAGCGACGCGGGTCGCCTTTACTAACGTCCGGCCGCACATTGGAATCCTGTGGCAGACCCTTCAAGACGCCCAGCGAAAGCAGCAGCAGCGCCAGTCCCACCGCGCCGGGAATACGCAGCGCCGCCAGCACGTCATGCATAAACTGCGAAGTGGTCTCGTCGGTCCAATCGCCCGGCCGCAGCACACGCGCCACGACACGAGGCACCGCGCACGCTCCGCCGACCGCCAATGCCAGCATAAACAGTTGCAGCAATGTGCCGCGATAATCCTGCAGCACCAGATAACGCAGCCAAAAGAAGAACAGCGTTGCCGGGACCGCCCAATACGCCAGCAGCACCGCCATCACGCTTTCCGCCAAGCCTTGTGGAGAACGCGGGTCGCGCGACCATTTCAAGTGTGGCCGGATCGGGCCCATCAAATACCACGGCCCGTCTTTCTCGGCCGTTCGACCATCAGGGAACACCGCAGGGAGCGCACCCATGCTTCCCCACAGCCGCAGCAACAAAAATTGCAACCGCATGTACAACACGGTGAGCAGCACTGGCGCACCCAGATAAAATCCTTGCAGCGGAAGAATGTTGGGTATCGACGACACCGGAATGGCGTTTTCGTCCAGTAGCAGCCGGACATCGCGGGTCAGCGCCACTAGCCCACACGCACCCACGCACAGGGTAATCAGAAAGAGATAAAAGCGTCGCGCAGACTGCGTGAACTCTTCAATCGTTTTCCCGCCATCCAAAACCGCCACTGCTTCCGGCAGTGTCGCGTCGAACAAATTGGTACCGCCGAGACGGCCGGCCCATAATCCCTGCGTTCCATACAGATTCGCGCCCATTAAATTGGCGCCAGAAAATTCCGCGCCCAGCAGGTTGGCATCACGCAGATCCGCTTCCACCAAATTCGCGCCACGCAGGTTAGCCATCGACAAATCAGAACCGCGCAAATTCGTCTTTTGCAGTTGTGCACCCTGAAGATTTACGCCGGTAAGGTCGGCGCCCGAAAGATTCGCACCGTTGAAATCGCCGCGCATTCCCTGCTGCCCCGCGCTCTCGACCCACAGGCGGTGCTGATCCAACGCTTCAGCAAATTCCAAAAGATCCACCCGCAACATGCGTTGCTCCGCTTCCGGGTGGGCTGCTGAGTCGGTCAATGTGATTGCCGGGATTCTCGGTTCTTCGCGGACTTCTGCAGCCGCAGTGTTGTTTAGCGCTTTGCTTTCCAGCTTTTCGGTTACTGGAGCCTGAGGGGCCTGGGTTTCAAAATTGGGCAGATTGGGGGTTTCGGGCAAAACGGGAATAGGGGCCTTCACTTCTGTTTCCATGGGGAATTGTATGGTTACGTCCTTTGCGCCTTGCGCCACCAGGCTTTCGATCATTTGCTGTTCCAGCAGCGCCAGAATCTTGGCTTCGGTCTCGCGGTCGGGCGCAAACGTGCCGTACTCCGCCATTTCTTCAGGCGTAGCCAGACGCTCCACTGCGTCTCCTGGAATCAGGCTGAAACTCTTGGTATGTTCCGCCGGCATTCCCGGCATAGTGCTCTTCCTTGCCACCGCGAACGGGCAGCCAAACTGGTCGTCCCGGCTGGGGATGCAAGCATCTTCGCGCATCGTGGCTGTGGAAATCGCCTGCCCCATGGTACAGGCGATGCCTGGTAGGCACGTCCCTTGTAAGGCTCTTACGTAGGATGGAATTGAGGTGTGTCGGCAGGATGCCGGCGCTACAGATCGGGCGAACGCTGGCCTGAGAACGTTACGGCATAACACCACGGATCTGAGCTGTTAGAGGGTTTCTACGGCAAGGTGGGAACTTCAGGAGGGAACTACTGGGCGGCCGCGACGCTGTTACTTACAACCTGCAGAGGCAAAAATTCAGCCGGGGTGTTCCGCTGAGGGGCCGATACACCCCGGCTATTCCTGCCCGCCTCCGCAGTGAGCGAGCAAGGAAATCCGTACTGCAAATCCGATGCGAAGCTGCTTGGCGACTAAACCTCTTCGTTGTTGCGCAGAAACTCGTAGCGCTCAATGGCCGCTACGACCCCCACGGAACCCTCGTCACGCGGTTCAGTGCGCTGCACTCGGCCCAGGCACCGGACGCGCACTGGACCTGCCAAGGTAATCTCGTTCGGTAGTGTAAGAAGGATTTCAACAGGCGAACCCTCCTTCACGTCCTTGGATAGAAAGAAGTAGACGCCGCGGGAGCTTACGTCGCGGGATTCAGTATCTGTTTCGCCAACTGCCGCGCCTGTAGTCCATCGAACTGTAAGCGGCAGTCGCATGGAAAAGCGCTGTGTTGTGCGGCGTTCGGAGCCTGTCAAAACGGACCTCCCTGATTGATGAGCTACTTTAGCCGGGGTATGACCAGAGAACAATAGGACTGGGGATTCAAATTCGGAGAGCGTGGAAAAAGTACGAATGTACTAGGACCCAGCTTATTTTTGGTACGTGGTGGTGCGGAGTTAGTCGAGGCGCGGAATGAACCGGGCGGCGTTTGGGGAGACCTCACCCCCTAGAGGGGGTGAGCTACAGGCAGAGTCGTGAAGCTACCGCGGACGACCGGTAGCGCCGGCAGCTTGCCGGCACAAGGAAATTTCGCACATATCATCGAACCGGTTGGAAATTACGGGTCTTAAGGCGCTGCTCGCCCCTAGAACATGAATTTCAATGCCAACTGCACCACGCGGCCCGGCTGTGCCGCCTGGATCTGCCCGAAATTTGGCGAACTGATGTCGTTGTCGGGCAGCCGGAAATTGACGTTGTTGAAGATATTGAAAAACTCAGCCCTAAATTGCAGGTTCATCGATTCGTGGACCGGGATGGTCTTCAGCGCGGAGAAATCCCACTGCTGAAAGGCCGGGCCATTCAGGGTGTTTCGACCTACGTTTCCGAACTGGCCAGTCTGCGCCTGCTGAAATGCTCCGGTGTTGAACCAGCATTCCGGGGTGCGCACGGCCGCGCCACTCAGCGGACACATTCCGGCGTTTGGATTGCCAACAATGTTGGGCCGGCTGCTGAAGAATCCGGAAATTTCCGGCGCACTTCCCTGCAGCGAAGGATTGCTGGAATCGTAGACGGTGAATGGCGTGTTGCTCATCAACGTGGTAATTCCATTCACTTGCCAGTTGCCGAGCACATGGCCATACCAGTTCTGCGGATGATTGAACCACGGCAAATTCCATTGGTAGCTGACAACAAAACGATGTCGCGCATCGAACATCGATCTTCCGTGTTCGGCGCGCACCTCAAACGGATTCTGTGCCAGATCATTTTCCCCGGCAACACTTTGCGAAGCCGAGCCAGTGATGTTGAACGTTGACGCATCATCGAGCGTTTTCGAAAACGTATATGAAGCCAGCATCGACAACCCATGGCTGAATCGCTTGTGCAGGCTGGCTTGCATTGCGTTGTAGGTTGAATTGGCGATTCCAGCAATCTCGCCTACAGACGAGTAAGTACACGGAGCGGTTCCGGTGATCGTGCAACCCGAAAAGAGTCGGCGTTGATCGGCATTGTTCTGCGTCGAGGCGCCGGGAATATAGACCGCAGGATTGGCTTCGATGAACCGCGGGAGCTTCGTTCCTTTGGTTCCGATGTAGCCAACTTCAAGCAGCCAGTCGTTGCCAAAGGCTCGTTGGACATTCAAGTTCCAATCCTGCGCGTATGGCAAACGCAAATTCGGGTCGAGGGTCAGCAGCGTCATCGGCTGAGCGAAGCTGCCGTTGAATGGATTCTGCCCGTTATACGGATCGGCGAAATTCGGCACGCTGATCTGCGGCGTTTGTAAATATGGCGGCGCGCTGATCGGCGTCTGAAGCGGGCCACCCTGCCCGGTGTAATAGGGATCGTAGAAAATTCCGTAAGCGCTGGTCACCAGCCACCGGCCCTGCCCCGTCACATCCCATGCCAAACCCACGCGCGGCGCGAAGCCATTCCATTCCGTGGGAATTAAGCCTCTTGGCACGCCTTTGTCTCCGGGATAGAGCAGGCCGGCCGGCGCCGTCGGAAATACTGTTGATTGTTGGCCAGGAATCCACAAATTCTGCCGGTTATGCACTTCTGTGTACGGCGAAGGCACTTCGTAGCGCAAACCATAGTTAATCGTTAGCCGCGAAGTTACTTTCCAGGTGTCTTGCGTATACAGGTTGAACGCATGTCCTCGCAAGCCGCGCGTGAAGTCTCCGCCGCCCTGCAGGAAGAACACGGGCTGACCGAATAGGAAGCTCGCGAAGGAATTGCTAATCGGGAAAGTCGAGAACACGAAAAAGCCGTTGGTCGCGATACCTTGCGTCACATTGATTTGATCGTATTGGTAGCCGCCACCAAATTTCAGCTGGTGCCGGCCGCGCACCCAGGTCATCGAGCCCGAAAAGTCGTAGGAATTCTGATAGGTGTTACGCGGTCCGGTGATGGGGTCACCCACCGAAGCATAGCCGCCAACCTGCACGAAGGGTGGGCCAATCGCAGACTCCAGTGTCGGTGCATAGGTGAATCCCAAGCTGGCCGGATCGGTGTGATTCAAATGTTCGTCCAGCAAAAATTTGTTGCGAAGGTACGAGGCGCGGAATAACCCCACCAGCGTTGGCGTAAAGGTGTGGGTCTCTTGGGCGACAAAATTCTGCGAACGCTGGTCTTCGCCAACAGGAAATCCGGGAACATTGGCGCCAGCCGTCGAGAGCGGATCAATCTGGCTTCGTTGCCCAAAGCTGTATCGGAAATTCAGCGAATCCCGTTCGGTCAAATAGTGATCCAGGCGCATGCCGAATTGATCGGTGTTCCCCGTGAAAATTTGCGTGCCAACAAACGTAAAGGGCCCGGAATTTGCTTGTGGGTAGAACGGCAACAAATTTTGCGAAATCGGATTCACGAACGGCAATTGATTGTTGGGGATGGGTTGGGGCGGCGAGTTTGGAGGGACAAAGAAATTGAAGAGTTGGCCGTTCTGACTGACTTGTCCCGTCGTATTGTCGATGCACAATCCTTGTGAGTTAAAGGAACCATTGTTTACGGCACAAAGATCGGCAAAATTTCCGGTTCGCTCGGCATCCGATGGCACGGTGGTCCGCGCAGTCTCGCCTTGACGGTTGCGCAGGCCTTCGTAATATGCGAAGAAAAAAGTCTTGTCACGTTTGATGGGGCCGCCAAACGTTCCGCCAAACTGATTTCTTTTCAGCGGCTCGACGCTATCGGCGAAGAAGCTCTTCGCGTCCATGGCATTATTTCGCAGAAATTCCCAGGCGGAGCCGTGAAATTCATTGGTGCCGGAACGTGTGACGATATTCGTGGTCGAACCTGTACTGTGGCCAAATTCGGCGTTGGCGGTGTGCGTCAGGATACGAAATTCGGCAATAGCATCCACGGGAGGCTCCAGGACGAATCCGCCATCCACGGTGTTGAAATTGTCAGCGCCATCGATCAGGAAATCGTTGGACTCCGGACGCTGGCCGTTCACGGCGTAGGCTTGACCCTCGCGGGTCGTCCCGCCGGCTTCCACCAATCCCGGCGTGATGGGCACAACTCCAGGTTGCAACAAGCCAAGCTGGGTAAAGTGCCGTCCGTTCAAGGGCAGATCCAGAACTTCGCGCTCACCTACGGTCTTGCCCAGATTCGTCGATGTGCTCTCAATTACCAACGCGTCTGCGCTGACTTCGATTTGTTGCGTGGTGATTCCCACCGTCAGTGAAATCGCCACGGTAGCGGTCTGATTTACGTCCAGCGAAATTCCTTCCTGGACATATTTCTTGAAGCCCTTGGCTTCGGCTTCCAAACGGTAGTGCCCTACCGGCAGTTCCACCACCAGGTAGGCACCTTGCGCGTCGCTGAAGGCAGTGCGCTGCAAGCCGGTCTCGGCCTGAATCGCAGTCAACTTCGCGCCAGACACGCCGCCACCGCTGGCATCCACAACCCTGCCGCGTATGCTCGCCGAAATGTCCTGCGCCGGTGCGCTCCAAGCGACGAATATGATTAACACCAACACGCACAGCAAGCGAACAGCAGTTTTCATGCGATTCTCCCGGTGATAGCAACGACTTTTGTTTGCGGAATGGGATTTACGCTGACACAAATACTCAGGAAGAGACTGGCTCCGCAGAAAAAGGCGAAGCAGATAAACAAGATGCGCAAAGCGCAGCGTACGATGGGAGCGAAGGACATCGACGTTTCCACTTTCGGTTTCGATTTTCAATTGGTGCACTCTGGCAACTGGCGAGACACACCCATTCCGCCGCCGCAAAACCTCGCTTGCGGACAGATTCTCGCCACAAATTGTTCAGAGCTTCGCGGTCCCCCGACCGCGAAACACACCCGTAAAAACTCCCGCGAGAATAAGGGGCAATTGCTGAGTGGGCAATACTACAAAAGAACTACGCGCGACAGATCGGGGTCAATCTGCCTGCGGTCACGCTTTAGTTTCTTGTATGGAAATTTGAAAATAGAAAATTACGAGTGATCGATCAAGCGGTGATGAATGGCGTACAGCGCCAGTTCCAAGCGGTCCGAAACTCCCAGCTTGTCGAAAATATTGTGCAGGTGATTCTTCACCGTCTGCTCGGAAATAAACAATTTCTCGCCGATTTCCTTGTTGCGGAATCCTTGCGCCACCAGTTGCACAATTTCTTTTTCGCGGTCCGACAGCAGTGGCTTCTCGCGGCGCGGACCGGCTTCCGAAGACTTGGAAAACGCCTTCATCACTTCGGCGGTCATGCGGTTATCCAGCCAGATTTCACCGGCATGCACGCGGTGAATGCTCTTTACTAACAAATCCGTGGCCGACTGTTTCAGTACCACGCCGCGCGCACCCAGGCGCATGGCACGCACCACATCGCGGTCGTCTTCCGCCGCCGTCAGCACAATCACCCGGGTCGGAGTCTGATCAAAATTGACTTCTTCCAGCACCGCCAAACCGTCTTTATCCGGCATGCGCAAATCCAGAAGCAAAATATCGGGCTTCAGTTTTGCCAGCAATTTAATGCATTCCGCGCCGTTTTGCGCCTCGCCAACGATGACAATATCTTCGTCGCCATCCAAAAGTTTGCGCAAGCCGTCACGAAATATCGCGTGATCATCGGCCATCAACACTCGTATTTGCTGTTTGGTCTTCGCCATATTAGCCGAGCGGAACCTCGATCGTTAGACGCGCACCATGCCCAGGGTTTGACTCTACCGTCAACACTCCCCCCACCGTTCGCGTTCGTTCCTTGATGGAAATTGGACCCAGCCTCAGGCGGTCGAGCTCATCCCCTGTAAATCGCCCGGCGAAGCTAAATCCTTCGCCATTATCGTCTACCACTAAGACGAGCCGGCTGTCATCCTGGGTCAGTTTTACCACGACATGGGAAGCCTTCGCATGCTTTTTTATGTTGTTAAGTGCTTCACGGTAAATCTGGAAAATCTCCCTACAAACGCGGTCTGGCGCGTGTAATTCGGCCGAATCTACCAGTAAATCGAGGGCCAGAGCGGACTCGTTGCGGAAACGCTCGCCAAATCCGCGCATCAAATCGACCAAATCCGCGGACTGTACGCGCAGGGGGCGCAGGTCCGTGACCATATGGCGCAGCTCCCCGCCCTCATTTCTGACGGTCTGTTGCAACGACGAAAGGCCGGCCTCCAGTTGCTCGGGCTGATTGGGAACTTTGCGGCGCAGGACATCGAGTTGAATCTCGATACTTAGGAGGGTTTGCAGAATGCCATCGTGCAGATCGCGGGAGATACGGGAACGTTCCGCCTCGATCGCGCGTGCCCGCAAATGCCGAAGCAGGAACACGTTCTCCAGCGAGCCGCTGACGTGCCGCGCGATGCGCTCGAACCAGGCCAGGTCATCTTTGGTAAAAGGAGCGCGCGTTGGCTTGCGATTGACAAGAAACAGCCGCCCCGCCGCATGATTGTCTTGATCAAACGGCACGGTCAGCAAATTGCGGATTCCAAATTCCTGCTGCGTGGGGCCCGGAATTCTCGGCAGTATTTTTAGAGTGCTGCCATCCCGGCGATCCCAACCGAAACCCGTGCCGCGCCCTTCCAACGAGTTCCAGCACAGCGATGCTTCCATATCATCCAGCAGAAAACCGTCGGCGCGGGTAAGCGGCAGATTATCTGGAATCAGCCGCTCACTCTCGCCTGCTTTCAATTGCCACAAGAATATTCGTTCCAGGTCTGCGTCGCGAAATGCCAGCAGCGCCACCTCGGTCTGAAATTCTGCGGCAATTTCTTCCAGTAGCAGCCGCAAAGATTCTGCCAGGCCAAGTTCCACGTGCATGGTGGTCGAGAGGCGCGAGAGGAAATCCTGCTGTGTGGCAAACAGGCGATTGCGATCGCCCAGAAAGGCCATGCCGGCGGCGCCCAGGAAAGAAGCGGTTAGAAATGGCATCGAATACAACAAGACGTATGAGCCATTGAGGCGCTCGGCTCGGTGCATATCCAACGCCACCGCCAGCAGCAGCAAGCCAAAGCAGAGGGTCAACGCAAAGCGTAGATTCAGGCGGTAACCGGCCGCGAAAGCCACAAAAAAAAGCAAAAACCAAGCCGGCATCACTTCCGGCGAGATGTACAGAAATACGCCCACAACCGCCACGTCGCACACCAGCGGCAATCGCCAGTTGTAGCGGCGCAGGGCCCGCTCTGCGAGCAATATGCCAATGGAAACGATCAGGTAGGCGATCAGGAACGCCAGCGCGTTGGCGACTTCGCGGATCGGGTGCAGTTCGATCAAACACAAACACGCCAGCATCGCGATGACTACGCGCGCCGAGGAAAGCTGCACGTCAAAATGTAGACGGTCCGAAGGTTGCGGGTTCATGCGCGGGGACACACTTCCCTGCCTCAGTCTAACAAGGGCCCCGTATCAGCTAATCGCCCATCTAGCCCGGCGTTTCCACCTTGCTAAGAGCAACTCGGGCAATCCCGGTGCGAGCACGACCACGCAATATCCATGGCTCGGGTAATGTAGGGACCGAGCTTCAGCCCGGCGCCTGACCTCGATTGTTTCTTCTCCGCCGCCCGCACGAGAACGCCCACCGCCCATCCACCACTCTTTTGCTCGCTCCGCGCCCATGTTAAACTTCTCGCAGTGGTGGGAGTAGCTCAGCTGGTAGAGCGTCGGTCTGTGGCACCGAATGTCGCGGGTTCAATCCCCGTCTCCCACCCCACTCTAACTGGTAACACAAAGAAGATTCAGCTTCGCCGTATTTAAGACGGTCGTGAAGATTACGAGCCGGCATGCGCTACCTATTTCCAGGTTGTGGAAAGCTCCTCGTTCTGCCGACTAGTATTTTAGAGAGTCAAACCTTCCTCTATTTCTGGTTCTTCGATTCGCCTCCGGGGAGTAATCAGCCTCATCAGCGATTTTCGTGGCCAGAAAATTGCCGTTTTCAGGCTAATTCGTAATCGCACGAGATAGAATAAAGGTATGACGCAAATCGTGTGCAAGGGCCTGCTTATCGATATGGACGGCGTGCTGGTGGACTCCACTCCCGCCGTCGCGCGCGTGTGGGCTCGTTGGGCGGCCAGGCACAATATGGATCCGCATGGCATCGTGAAAGCGGCGCATGGCCGCACCAGCATCACCACGATTCGCGAACTGCTTCCCTGCGCCACGCCCGAAACGCACCGCGCCGAGGATCGCTGGATGGAGGAAAGCGAGATTGAAGACCTGGCCGATGTCGTGGCGCTTCCCGGAGCGCAGTCGCTCCTCGCCTGCATCTCTCCCTCGCAATTCGCGGTGGTCACCTCTGCGACGCGGGCGCTTGCGGAGGTGCGTCTTCGTGCCGCGGGCGTGTGGCAATTCGTGAAAAATCTGGTTAGCGCGAGTGACATTCAACGCGGGAAGCCTGATCCCGAACCGTATTTAAAGGGTGCTGCCCTGCTGGGATTCGCTCCGCAGGATTGCGTCGTAATTGAGGATGCTCCCTCTGGCACACGTTCCGGGAAAGCCGCAGGCGCGCGCGTCATCGCGATTCGCACGACAACCGACGACGCGGAACTACGTTCCGCGGGCGCCCACTGGGTCATCAACGACTGCTCCTCGATTCGCGTGCTACCAGACTCCTCCCCAGTCTCTTTGCACCTCGAACTTCTCGACGACTCCGGCTCGCCGCGCACGCCAAAAATGAGCTAACTGGTCGCGTTTCGCGCCGTATTTGTAGGGGCACAACCTGTTGTGCCCCAGGTGCGCACGGTCCCAAAATCAGGCCAGTTCCGCGTTTTCGATTTTCTATGCGGCGACTTTCCAATTCCGATTTCCCCTTCGCTTTCCCGCATTTCAGGTATCATGGCGCCTATCCCTGCCGTGCCAATGAGAACGCCCATTGTCGACCACCACTGACGCACCGCTCGCCTCTGCGCAGCCCCTGCCTCCCACGCATCCACGCAAAGAACGCGGCAAACTCCTGAAAATTCTGGGTGTAGGTTTCGGCATCGCGGTAGCCGTCGGCAACACCATCAGCGCCGGCATCGTGCGCACTCCCGGAGACATTGCCGCGCGCCTCCCGAACCACTGGCTCTTCTTCTCTGTATGGTTTATCGGAGCCTTTTACGCATTGGTCAGCGCTTTCCAACTCGCCGAACTCGGCTCGGCCATCCCAAGCAGCGGCGGCCAGTACAATTTTTCGCGGCGTGCGCTGGGCGATTACGCTGGCTTCATCGTTGGCTGGAGCGACTGGCTGTCCACCTGCGGCACCACCGGCGCCGTTGGCATCGTGATCGGTGAATACATGGCGCATCTGTTTCCAACGTTCGATGGTTCGTTCACGTTGGCCGGCGTGGGCGATATTCCACGCATCAAGCTCACCGCCGTTTCCGCGATTCTTTTGTTCGCGATTCTGCAATGGAAAAGCATAAGCATGGGGAGCAAGGTGCAGAATTTCACCACGGTCCTCAAAGGACTGGTCTTTTTCATCATGGTGATTGCCTGCTTCTCGATGGGCGGCCACGTTCGTCAAGCTGCCGAGGCCGTGGCCTCATCGCAACATCTCGCTCCGGTGATCGTTCCCGTTGGAGCGGCACTGATCACCGCGATTCTGTTCGGCATTCAAGCCACCGTGTACACATACGACGGCTGGGATGGCGTGATCTACTTTGGCGACGAAATCAAAAATCCCGGCTTCCTCGTTCCGCGCGCGATCTTTGCCAGCCTCTTTTCCGTCGTGACTATCTACCTGCTGGTCAACGCCGCCGTTCTCTACGTGCTCCCGATGCGCGACATTGCCGGCAACAATTTTTCACTGGGACTGGCTGCCCAACGCGTATTTGGACCCAGCGGCGACGCGATCTTCCGCTCCATCATGGTTATTGCGTTGTTCAGCAGCATCAACGCACTTCACCTGATGGGAGCGCGGGTCATTTACGCCATGAGCCGCGACGGCCTGTTCTTCCGCGCCGTTTCCCGCATCAACAAAGGCGGCACGCCCACGCTCGGCCTGCTTCTCAGCGCCCTGGTGGGAGTAGCCTTCGCCATCTTCAGCTTCGATCGCATCATCGCCATGCTTGCGTTTTTCTTTGTCACGAATTACCTGCTCTCCTTCATCTCCCTGTTTCTCCTGCGCTCCCGTGAACCGAACCTTCCCCGCCCCTATCGCGCGTGGGGCTACCCCTGGACGACTGCCATCGCTCTGATCGGCTCGATCGGCTTCCTGATCGAAGCAGTGCGCGAAGATCGCACCAACAGCATCCTCACCCTGGTCGCCTTGGCCTGCAGCTATCCCGTCTACCGCGTGCTAAAATCTGTTTCCGGATCTCCCGCTACCGCGGAATAAAAAAGGGACGGATCCTCATCCGCCCCTCGCCATTCTCCGTGACCTCTGTGCTCTTAACTCAGCGATCTCTGTGGTAAGTTTTTATTTTCGGCGTTCTAACTCACCTTCTCAGCCACAGCCTTCGCCTGCAGGAACAGCAACAAATAATCCTTGCCGCCGGTCTTCGAATCCGTCCCGCTCATATTGAACCCGCCAAACGGATGCGCACCCACCATCGCTCCGGTGCATTTCCGGTTCAAATACAAATTTCCAACGTGGAATTCTTCTTCGGCGCGCCGAATCTTTTCAGGATTCTTCGAGTACACCGCGCCGGTCAATCCAAACTCGGTGTTATTCGCAATCTCCATGGCGTGATCGAAATTCTTGGCCTTGATCACCGCCAGCACCGGGCCAAACACTTCTTCCTGCGCCAGCCGCGACTTCGGGTCCACATCCGCGATAATCGTCGGCTCGATGAAATAGCCGTCGCCCGCCGCGCGCCCGCCGCCAGTCATCAGCCGCCCTTCTTTCTTGCCGACATCGATGTAGCCGAGAATCCCCTTCATGGCCGCTTCATTGATCACCGGGCCCATGTAGTTCTCCGGATCGTCGCTCGGTCCCACCTTAATCTTCTTGGTGCGCTCCACCAGCTTGTTCAAGAACGTGTCGTAAACTTTTTCGCTGACGATCACGCGCGAACATGCCGAGCACTTCTGCCCCTGATAGCCAAACGCCGCCGTCGCCGTGCCTTCCACGGCTGCGTCGATGTCTGCCTCATCGTCGACGATCATGCCGTCTTTGCCGCCCATCTCCAGCACCGTCCGCTTAATCCAAATTTGTCCGGGAACGGCCTTCCCCGCAAGTTCCGAAATCCGCAGACCAACTTCCTTCGATCCCGTGAATCCGATATAGCGCGTCTTGGGATGCTGCACGATGGTGTCGCCAATCACCCCGCCCGACCCGGTCAGGAATTGCACTGCTTCCTTGGGAACGCCCGCTTCGTGCAAGATTTCCAGAAACTTCGCGGCAATCGTTGGCGAATCCGCAGCTGGCTTCAATACCACCGTGTTCCCGGTGACCAGTGACGCCACTACCAGTCCCGCCATAATGGCCATGGGAAAATTCCAGGGCGGAATGATCGCGCCCACGCCCAGCGGGATGTACACCAGATAATTTCGCTCGCCGCGCATCGGCGTCAGCTTCTGAGGCTCCGCCAGACGCAGCAGCTCGCGTCCATAAAACTCGCAAAAATCGATGGTTTCCGCCACGTCGGCATCGGCTTCAATCCACGACTTGCCGACTTCGTAGCACACCAGCGCCGCCAGCTCATACTTCCGTTCACGAATAATCTGCGCTGTTTTGAATAGATAGGAAGCTCGGGTCTCCGCCGGCACTTTCCGCCACGTATTGAAGTACGAGTTTGCGAACTCAATCGCGTGCGTCGCCTGGTCCTTGGACGCATCTTGGAAGATCGCAATCACTTCCGAAGGCCGCGAAGGGTTTGTGGATTTCTTCTTGCTGGTTGTAATTACTTTCTGCCCGCCAATCCACATCGGGTACTCGCGCCCAAATTCACCATGCACTTTCTTCAACGCATCCTGCATCTTCTTGCGATTGTCGGCGTTCGAAAAATCGATGAATGGCTCGTTCGCAAATTCCGTCACATGCACTTTTGCTTCAGCAGTCGCCATACAAGGTTCCCTCCCACAAATGTCAGCCTCTAATTATAAGTCCGTCGGTCTAACCCGAACAAGCTCACCTCCGTGGACACTCTGAATCCCAAATGCCAAAAAATGGCACACCGCGCCGCCCCGCCCCGCCCCGCCCCGAGGATTGAAGCGTACGGATCGAGACTCGACACCCCTAAAGTTTTCCTCGTTGTGGCCGATGGAGGCTACGAGGCACGAAGGACCTCATAAATATGGCCCTATCCATTACCAGTGCGACCCACGCCGATCCCGCAGCCGTGGCGGCCAGCAAGGCCCCAGTGGCGCAACCGGCTCCGTCTTCGCAGAAATCGGTATCGGCAAAGGCACCAGCGAAATCCAGAGCCCCGAAAGACACGGTGCAGATCAGCAGCGCAGCCCAATCCGCACTTCAAGAAGCAACGGAAACTGCAGCACAGACGGCCAAGGAAGCGCGCGCCGGAGATCATCAGGCGGTCCGACTTCTCGCCAAAGAGCAAGCGAAGAAGGCCTAGCACAATCACTGGCTCACTGACGCGGTTAGCGAAGGTAGCCGAGACTTGCCCACTACACGCGTGATGAGGCATTTTGTTTGCCTCTTCGCAATCGTGGGATAATCTCCACGCAATGCCGCAATCCATCGCGCATGTCACGCTGCTCGTTCGCAATTACGACGAGGCCCTGGCGTTTTTTACCCGGGCGCTCGGCTTCCGCGTGGTCGAAGACACGCCGCTCTCCCCCACGAAGCGCTGGCTTCTCGTAGGTCCCCCCGACTCCCGCTCCACAAATCTGCTGCTCGCCGAAGCCGATACTCCGCAGCAGATCCAGGCCATCGGCAAGCAGGCTGGCGATCGCGTTTTCCTTTTCCTCCTCACCGACAATTTCGCGCGCGACCATCAGCACATGCAATCCCACAACGTGAAATTCCTCGAATCTCCGCGCAACGAATCCTACGGCACCGTCGCCGTGTTCGAAGACCTGTACGGCAACAAGTGGGATCTTCTTCAGCCAGCCGATTAATCTCGCAGACGTTCTCGTGCATGGCGCCCACCAGATTCATTCTCCGGTCAGCGCTGCGTACTGTGCTTCCGTCAGCGGAACAACCGACAGTCTTCCGATGCGCACTAATGGAGAATCCACGAACAGTTTCTTGGCTTTGATTTCTGCGAGCGTCACCGGCTTCTTCAGCGGCTTTCCTGCCTTGATCTTGACTACCGGCGTCTTCCCGTCTCCCGCATCCACAGACACCACCGTCGCCGTCCCCACCGCGCTTTTCCTGTCTCCCGTTTCGTAAATAATCAGCCGGTCGCCCGGTTCCATCCCGCGCAGATTCTTTAGTGCCACTGGGTTTGAAACGCCATCCCACTCGGTCGCTCCATCTTTCTTCAGATCTTCGAACGAGTATTCGGTTGGTTCGGTCTTCAGCAAATATGCCTTAGCCATCGTCGTCTCCTCGTAAACCGCGCGACCTTCGCCGCACCTCAGAAATTGTATTCTGGTCGTCCATTCTGGGCGACAACTTCTTGCAGTGGCCAGTCACCTCATCACGAAGACTGCGACATGGTCATTCTGCTCTAAGTCCGCACTGTCATCCTAAGCAATGCCGGATCCGGCGGCAGTCTTTCGAACTGTTCCTGTCCCGTCCCCCTTTTCCCCAATGGTTGACGCATTCCAGCGGTCTGCCCATACCCCCATCCATGCACCGGCCCCTGGGGGGTTGCCTTTTTGCGCAAATTCTATTGCCCTGCCCTGCCTTTCGCAGGTTACAATCCCAACCAGAATTACCTAAGGTTGCCAAGCTCTGGCGTCCCCCAGGGCGGATTCATGGAAGATTATGAGTCGCCATCGCCCAGCTCGACGGGACCCTTCCCGCCCGCTAAGTATTTTTATGTCGGCGCTGCTATGCGCCTCGTTGTTTATCCCACCGGCACCTTTGCGCGCCCAGGATCCACAAGACGTAGCCGAAGCCGCGCGCAAAGAGCGAGCCCGGAAAGCGGCGGCCGCGCAGCAGAAAAAAGAATCGCACGTTTACACTAATGACGACTTGAAGCAGTCCAAGATTCTGACTGACGAAGATCAGACCCGAGTCGATGCCCGCAAAAACGGGCCCGCGAATCCTGGGAACGCACCGGCAATGCCTTCGTTCGATGCCGAGAACAGTCCAGCCCCCGACAGTTTGGGAGAAGTCGCTCGTCGCTATCGCCGGGAAAAGGCTGCGCGCGAAGCAGAAGAGGCCGCCAAGTCGCTTTCCCCGTCTCTGTTTCAGATGGATTTGACGCGCCCAGCCCTCGCTACGCCGGTAGAGCCGAGCGCGCCTCTCGCGCCACAGAAGTTGGTGCCCTTCAAGTATTCGAAGCCTGTCGTGCGCGTTACGCCATCATCTAAGCGCGATCCCTTTTCGCCGCCGATGGCCTCTCCGTCATTGCGGAACATGCGTCCCGACCTTTCGTCGAATCTGCCCGTGCCGTCGAAACCGTCTCTGCCATCAGCCAATGTTGCACCGCACGCGCCGGCAGTTCGCGTTGTTACTCCCGAAGTGCCACCGAGTTTGGGCGTTTCGCCTGCCGCGGTTTCTGCGCCTGTTCAGCCCTCTGCACGGCGAACTCCGCAACGGCCGGTCGTTGCCCCGCCGCTTTCTACCAACGCTCCAGCGATGCCGAAGACGCACACCGCACCCGCGTCAGCGCCAAATCTGCTTCACTCTGTGAGCCCGGATTCGGCTCCATCTTTCAGCTCGCAGGCCAAGCCGATGGCTCCACAAGCTTTCCCACACACTGATATCACTGCGCCGATGCTGCCCAAATCGCACGTCGCGCCGGCACCCGCACCCGCGCCGAGGTTGGAAGTACATGGCGCACAAAACGCGGTTCCGCCTTCTCTCGCGTCGCACGCGCATCCCGCGATTCCCGCGACGAATGCCATCGCCGGGTCAGCATTAGTAAAGCCCGCTCCACACACTTCGAATGTTGCTCCTGCCCTGCCGAAATCACACGTCTCCTCCGCAATCGCGCCAAAGCTAAACGTTCCTGCCGCGTCCAGCGTTCCGCCCACAGCCGAAGTCGCGCCCCCAGCTCCTCTCGCGAGTTCTGAATTCGAGCCGTCAGTTGTATCAGCGTCGCCGATCGCGCACACCGCACCGCTTGCGCCGTTTCTCCCGAAGTCGCATCACGTGATTGCCTTAGAACCATCGCTGGTTGCTCCCTCGGTGCGCAACAAAGTGCCTGCGCCGCTGGCTCCGGTTTCAAGTCCGGTGCCACCTGCGATCGCAGCTCACACCGAAATCGTTGCGCCGGCTTTGCCAAGCTCGAACATCGCGCCAGCGCCCGCGCCAAACTTGCTGCTGCCCTCCGCGCCTGATGCCGTTCCATCTTCCTTTGCGCCGAGCGCCGCGAAGGTTGCGCCTATCTCGACCAAGAGCAACAGCAAAACAGAAACTCTCCTGGTTCAATTTGGCGACTCTCTCTGGAAGTTGGCTCGCCGCCGTTTCGGCAGAGGCTCTCGTTGGAGCGAATTCCTCGCCAGCAATCCGGCGATCGTAGATCCCAATCTTCTCCAGCCCGGCACCGTGCTGGTCGTCCCCAATACCGAACTTCTTCTCCGCATGCAGCCCCCCAACAGCATCACCGTCCGTACCGGCGATTCACTCTGGAAACTTGCCGCCGCCCATCTAGGCCAGGGCTCAGCGTGGACCTGCATCGCGGCAGCCAATCCGCAGTTGCAAAACGCCAACCTGCTCCAGCCAGGCCAGCTCCTGACTCTGCCCACGTCCTGCTCTAAATAAACCTTCCGCCTTCGTCGCTCTAACGCCTTCTCTGCGATCTGTGCGTCTCTGCGTTCAGATTTCTTCCTTCCCTCAAAAAAAGGCGGCGGGAAAACTTCCCCGCCGCCCTTTCGAAACACTTTTACATCCAGTAGAGCTCTACTCTTCGTCTCCATCCTGTTCCGCGGCTACCGCCGTCAGCGTCCCGAACAATCCATGCATCTCCTCGGCTGGCCCCGAACTGAAGAACAATGTGTTCGCCGGCCCCGCCGTCGCGCCATTTCCAAAGGTCAGCGACCATAGCCCGTCAATCGTCAGGATCGAATCATCCGTATTCTTCACGAATCCGATGAACTTGTGCGTGAATCCGTTGAACGCAGCGATCCATCCGCTCCTGAAATTTCCGACCAGAATTGTGTTACTGAACTCTCCAAAGTCGCGCGGAGTCCACACCACGCCCCACGGTGAATTCAGCCACGACCCGTGTTCCAGGTGCCCGATATGCTTTCCCGATGGCGTGAAAATTTCCACGAACCCGTTTCCATCTCCGGGTACATCGTCATGCCGCTGGGCATTCTGCTTGGCGTAAGTCACAAACAAGCTGCCCCCAATATTTTGGATGTTGAACGGCGCGAACCCGGCGGGGATTCTTTGCCCTCCATGATCGTCGTCACCATCATGTTCGCCGTCCGCTGCTGGATCAAATGCGTCGCCCGGCAAATTCACTGCCTTGAAATTGGTGTCGTACACTTCGACGCGGCCTGCGCGGAAATTCGTCACATACAGAAATCGCTTTCCGTTGATGTCCGCGCTGGTTGCGCCCTTGTAAACCGCGCCGTCTGCCGAGCCATCGTCGTTATTGTCGACCGCCAGAACTGCCGCGGGCCCTCCATTCCATCCCGAAATCGTTCCGTCCTCGGTGGCGAAAATAAACGCAGCCGGCTTGCTATTCGGCGCCGGAAGCACGAAATCGGTGCTGCCGTTAAACACGATCCCGGTCGGGGCGGCGACCGTTCCTGCCGGTGCGTTCTTTGGCGGCGGAATCGTGACAATTCCATTTCCATTGATGGGAACAATCTGCCCGGTGCCGTTGTACAACGTGGAGGTTCCCGAATTGTTATTCGACACCCACCAGGGGCTCGTCGCGCTACGGGTTAGTCCCCAAGGATTCACCAGACTGGGATCGTGTACCGCCGCCGCTCCCACCACGTCGGACACCAGGTTGGTTTGCGTGTAGTGCTGCGCAAAAACCGCGCAGGGACTAATCACCACGGAAAACAAAAATGCCAATGCTGATTTAGACAATCGGAACACGCTGTTCATATTTTCCTCTCGATCAATGTGTGCCGGAACGTAGCAAGTTGCGCCACCGACCTGCGCAACTCTGCAAAATTTCGCGTCGCGTTCCAGGACCGTTGCGATGATCGAGTCTGCTCACCATCCAGTCCAGCGTTCAGTTGTCATTTTCTCTGCCAACCACGCAGCATAGGATTTTGCAAATCTTTAGCTGGCAATCCGTGCCGCACACCTGTAGAAGCGCATCGCGATTTGTCTATCTATTCGAAGTGAGTTCACAACTCAGGAAGGTTGAAAATGGAATTTAGCTAGCCAAGCATGTCTTGCGAGTTCTGCGCGTCTCCTCGTTTCTCTCTCCGAGACCTCTGCGCCTCTGCGTTAATCTTTCTTCGCCTTTTACCTCGCTACTGCCGCAAGTTCCTTCCTCACCATCGGCGCAACCTCATTTCCCAAAATCTCAATGGCCCGCAACATCTTCGGATGCGGCAATGTCGACACGCCCATCTGAAATGTAATCCGTGAGATTCCTCCCAGCGCCTCATTCACGTACAAAATCTTTTCTCCGACCGTCTTCGCATCGCCGACCAGTAGCGCTCCCTTTGGCCCGCGCAGCGCATCAAACTGCCCGCGCGTCGTGGGTGGCCACCCGCGTTCCTTGCCGATCTCGGTGAACGTGTGCGCGTAGCCGGGAAAAAAATCGTCGGCGGCCTGCTCGTTCGTGTCGCCCAGAAAGCCAATCATGTGTAGTCCTACGGTCAGCCGCTCTTTTGCATGACCCGCGCGTCGCCCCGCCTCCCAATAGAGATCAATCAACGGCCGAAACGCCTCCGGCTTGCCGCCAATAATCGCCACCATCAACGGCAGCCCCAGCATTCCTGCCCGCACAAACGACGTCGGCGTTCCTCCAACTCCAATCCATACCGGCAACGGATTCTGCAGCGGTCGCGGATAAATCGCTTGCCCGGTCAGTGGCGGGCGGTGCTGCCCCGACCACCGCACGTGCGTCTCTTCGCGGATCTTCAGCAGCAGGTCCAACTTCTCCGCGAACAGCGAGTCGTAGTCTTCCAACCGCAGGCCGAACAGGGGATAGGACTCGATGAACGAGCCTCGCCCCGCCACAATCTCCGCGCGACCTTGCGAAATCAGGTCCAGCGTCGCGAATTCCTGAAACACCCGCACCGGGTCGGCCGCGCTCAACACCGTAACAGCGCTGGTCAGCCGGATATTTTTCGTGCGTCGCGCCGCTGCCGCAAGAATCACTACAGGAGCCGAATCCAGAAATTCCTCACGGTGGTGTTCGCCAATTCCGAAAACGTCCAGCCCCACTTGGTCGGCCAGTTCAATCTCTTCCAACAAATGTTGCATCCGCTCCACGGCGCTCAGCTTGATGCCGGTTACCGGATCCGAAATGGATGCCGCGAAACTATCAATTCCAATCTGCATTGAAGTGGTCCCCATCATCCCCGATTGGATTACCCAGCCCATCCTTAGGTGACAATTGAATCCCAACCAACCACCGTTCGAACTTCTCACGCAACTTCTTACAAGTCACTTCGGCATCTCCCTCCGAACTCTGCGCCCTCTGCGTCTTTGCGGTAAGCCTTTCTTTAGTTTTACTATTTATTTATTAGTCACTACATTGCATACAAGAATTGGCCTTACATCCGTGGACTCATATCTCCCGCATTTTGAGACACTTCCAGAAACCAGCCTGGGTGGAATATGCTCCACTCTTCCGCCATTCCATTTTGGGATTTGCCGCTTTGCAGTCCTCTAAGCCGGAACCAATTCCGCCGCTGCCTCGGCGAAGATTTCCGTGTGCCGATCCACATCCGCGGCCGTGGTCTCAGGACACATCAACGCCATGTTGTGGAAGGGAGTCAGCAATACGCCGCGATTCAGCGCGTACAGATGCAGGAACCGCTCCAACTCGAAATCCGCCCCAACTGCCGATTCCCCGCCATTCCGTGGCGCCTGTTCGCAAAACGTGTACTCCGCCCGGCAGCCCAGCCGCTGCACATTCCAGGGCAGCCCGTGCTTCTTGATTTCTACAGATACGCCGTCATTAAATCGCGCTGCAAGGCCGATCATTCGCTCGAAATTCTCGCGCGTCAGCAAATTCTCCAGCGTCGCGCGCATCGCCGCCAGCGACAATGCATTGCCAGCCAGCGTGCCGCCAATTCCGCCGACGTCGCAATCTTCCAGATGGATTCGCGCCGAAATGCGCTGCGCTACTTCCTCCGAACAGCCATACGTCGCTCCGGGGATTCCGCTGCCAATCGCTTTGCCGAACACCAGCATGTCCGGCTGCAAATTCCATTCCGCGGTGCAGCCACCCGGTCCAGCGCAGATCGTGTGCGTTTCGTCAGCAATCAACAGCGCGCCGTATCGCCGCGCCAGTTCGTGGGCCTGCTTCCAATAACCGTCGCGCGGCAAAATGATGCCGACGTTGGTCATCGCCGGCTCCGCCAGAATGCAAGCTACATCGCGGTGCTTCAGTTCCTCTTCCAGCGCATTCAAATCGTTGAATTCAACGAGCCGGGTAGTTTCGGCGGGATTGACTGGAGGACCGATGTTTCCGCGACGCGGCCCAACGACGCCGCCATCCAGCTTGGCAAACGTTTCGTCGACGGTCCCGTGGTAGCAATAATGAAACGCAAGAATCTTGGTGCGCTGGGTAATCTCACGCGCAATGCGAATGGCAAAACGATTTGCATCCGTCGCGGTCAAGGTGAATTGCCAGTACGGCAATCCGAAGCGCCGCTTCAAATCTTCGCCGACGAACAGCGCATCTTCCGTGGGCAACATCAACGTAATGCCTTCGCGTACTCGTTTCGCCACTGCATCCGCAACCACGTCAGGAGAGTGGCCGGTCATCGCTCCGGTATCGCCCAGACACAAATCCACGTAGTCGCGTCCATCGACATCCGTGAAATGCGCGCCCTTCGCGTAATGCACAAATACTGGAAACGCCCCTGCCCACTTCTTCATCCAGTTCATCGGCACGCCGTCCAGTAACGAGTTCTGCGCGCGCGCATACATTTCTGCGGAACATGGATGCTCGACAACGAAGCGCTTTTCCTCGCGCTCCTGCAACTTCTTCAGTTTGGTGCGATCGATTCTGCTCATTTTTTTGCCGCTTAGCGCAGTTCGTGGATGATTTCTTTTGCGGCGTTTGCGCCCGATGCGCCGGTCAAACCATTGCCGGGATGAGTGCCGTTGCCGCAGAGGAACAGGCCGCGGATCGGGGTTTGATAACGCGCCCAATCGAGAGCGGGTCTCATGGTGAAAAGTTGGTCGAGTGCCAGTTCGCCATGAAAAACATGGCCACCAGTGAAGCCGTATTCTGTCTCCAGATCGCGCGGCGTAATCACGTGCGAGGCTTCTACAATATTCGGCAGATTCGGGGCATACGCGCTGAGCGTGCGAATCACCGTGTTTACCAATTCGCCGCGACGTTCGCTCCAGTTTCCGGTTTTCAGCGCGTATGGCGCGAACTGGAAATACGCAGACAAAACATGCTTCCCCTCTGGCGCCAGCGAAGGATCCAGCAGAGTTGGAATCGTAATATCGAGATACGGCTCGGTGGAAATTTCGCCGTACTTCGAAGCGTCAAAGGCTTTCTCCAGATAGTCAATTTCAGGGCCAATGTGAATGCGGCCCGAAAGCGCTTCGCGGAAACCGTCTGGCCCAACGGCACTGGCCAGCGATGGGAATTTTGGCAGATCGCCCAAAGCGAGATGGACTTTGGCCACGTTGCCCACGGCGCGGAAATTCTTCATACGCATCGCGAAGACAGGATCGAGATTGGAAGGATCAAGCAACTGGAAAAAGGTGCGCTTCGGATCGACTCCGGACACCACCGCTTCGCAGGCAATTTCATCGCCGTTGGTCAGAACCACGCCGTTCACTGCGCCGCTTTTGGTGCGAATGTGCTGCACTTCCGAGTTGGTGCGAATTTCCGCGCCAACTTTTTGCGCTGCTTCCGACAGCGCGCGGGTGAATTCGCCCAGTCCACCACGTGGAAACGCCGCCGCTCCTACTGGATGGCAATCGGCCGCAGCACGCAAAAGCAGCAGCGCAGTGGAACCAGCGGACCAAGGCCCGAGATTTGCGCCAAAGATCCCGCGAGCGGCAAGCACGGCGCGAAGCAATTCCGTTTCAAAGAATTCCGCCACGAAATCGGCGACCGCCATCGGACCCCAGCGAAGCAGATCGAAAATGCCGGTTTTTCCAAGGCCGCGCACGGAACGCCCGGTCTTCAACAGATTCCAATAGTCTTCCGGCGAAGGCCGGTCGATGGCGGGAGGCGTGATGCAGGTAAGCTGCTGGAACACGCCGGCAATTTCTTCCAGCGATTCCGCGAATTCGGGATACTTCGAGCCATCCTTTGCGGAAATATGCGAAATGCTGCCTGCAGTTTTTGCCGCGTCGTTGTAGAAAAGCAGCGCGCGGCCATCCGGCGCCGGCGCAAACACGCGCGGTTCGGGTTGCAGAATTTCCAGCTTGAATTTTTCCAGCTTAAGGTCACGGGCGACATCCGTTCGAAGCGGGCCAAGTGTATGCGCCAAGGTCGACGCCCGGAAACCCGGATGGAATTCTTCGGTGACCGCGCCACCCCCCACCATTTCGCGGCGCTCCAGAACAATTGGTTTGAATCCACCTTTCGCCAGGTAGAACGCGGTAATCAGTGCATTATGCCCACCACCGATGAGAACAACTTTTTGTCCGATGGGCATGGTCAGTTCGCCGCCTTCTTCCACTCTTTCAGGATCACCTGGCTGGCGATGCGCCCATTGGCGCCCATGATTCCTCCGCCCGGGTGGGTCGCTGAACCGCACATATAAAGGTTATCGACGGGCGTGCGGTAATACGCCCAACCGGGGACCGGGCGCAGAAAGAAAAGTTGCTCAAGAGAAAGTTCGCCTTGAAAAATATTTCCTTGCGTCAGGCCGAATTCGCGTTCGAGATCGAGCGGGGTTAGCACCTGCTTCTCGATGATGATTTTTTTGATATTGGGAGCATGCTCTGCAATCGTATCGACCACGTTGTTGCCGAACGCTTCGCGTTGATCGTCCCAGGTGCCTTGCGTCAATTTATATGGCGCGTATTGCACGAAGCAGGAAAGTACGTGTTTGCCTGGTGGCGCGACGGATGGGTCGGTGAGGCTCGGGATGACCATGTCGATGTACGGCCGGCGGGAATAGTGACCATATTTCGCGTCGTCGTAGGCCCGCTCCATGTATTCCATTTTCGGCGAGATGGAAATTGCGCCGCGCAGATGAGCGCCATCGCCTGGCAGCGCCTTGAAGTTGGGCAACGCATCCAATGCGATGTTCACTTTTCCAGACGAGCCGCGGAATTTGTAGCGACTGACACTTGCCAGGAAATCAGAAGGAAGATCCTTGGGCTCCATGAAAATTTCAAAGGTGAGATGCGGATCGACGCTGGAAGAAATCACGTTACAGGAAATCTCTTCGCCGGATTTCAAGACGACACCGCTGGCGCGATTGTCTTTTACCAGAATTTTAGAAACCGGTGCATTGGTACGAATCTCCACGCCAAGTTCGCGTGCCGCGGCGCCGATAGCATTGGAGATTGCTCCGGTGCCACCGCGGCTGAAACCCCAGGAGCGGAAAGCCCCATCGATTTCACCCATATAGTGATGCAGCAAAACGTAGGCGGTGCCGGGAGATCGAATGCCGAGAAAGGTTCCGATGATTCCGGAAGCGGACATGGTGGCTTTGAGCACGTCGGTCTCGAACCACTGATCCAGAAAATCGGCGGCGCTCATGGTCATAAGTTGGACCAGCGTGTAGCGCTCTTCGGAAGAGAGTCCGCGAAAACGCTGCAGCAGAAAATTCAATTGTTTGAGATCTTTCGGATTCAACGTTGTGGGATCCGGCGGAATCATGGAAAGCAGCGGCTTCACGAAGCGGCACATCGGCGTCATCATTTTGGAGAATTCGTCGTAGGCTTCCGCATCGAGACGAGAATGGCGGCGGATTTCGCGCTGCGTTTTAGCGTGATCATTGACACGCCAGAGATAATCGCCGCTGGGCATGGGCGTGAAGGTGCCGTCGAGGGGAAGAATCTCCAGTCCGAAGCGGGGAAGATCGAGTTCGCGAATGATTTCCGGACGAAGCAACGAAACAACGTAGGAGCACTCAGAAAAAAGGAACCCCGGAACGATTTCTTCGGTTACCGCAGCGCCACCAAGAACGCCGCGGCGCTCCAGAACCAAAACTTTTTTGCCCGCTTTTGCGAGATACGCGGCATTTACCAGACCATTGTGACCGCCGCCGATGACTACCGCATCGTAGAACTGAGGCATTCGTTATGACTCCAGAAAAAAGGGAAAGCAGAATCGCAGGAATGCCACATTCTACTGGCAGCACGATTGCCGCACAAGCGCGGGTGAACACCAACGGTGTTTGCGTGCTTGCGGGCGCAGCAAACTCGCACCTATAATTCTCAGTTCGTCGAGAAAATTCAGCAATTCACGTTACAAGCCTGAGTCACGGAGGGAACGTGCCGGTTGGAACCGCATTCCACGAAAGAACCTTGGCGCTCTGCGAAAGCCTGAATTACCGCGAATGGTCAGGCTACTACACGGTAAGCGTCTATGAGATGACGCACGAGCACGAGTACAACGCGATACGGAATTCCGCTGCGCTTATTGATATTTCACCACTGTTTAAGTATCGGATTACGGGGCGCGATGCCTCGAAACTAGTAAACCGGGTGATCACGCGGGACATCGCTAAGGTAAGCATCGACCAGGTAATTTACTGCTGCTGGTGCGATCCAGAAGGCCACGTGATCGATGACGGAACGATTACGCGACTGGGCGAGAACGAATATCGTTGGACCGCGGCTGACCCGAGCCTGCGGTGGTTTCGTCAGAACGCACTTGGCCTGACCGCCGAAATCGAAGACATTTCAGAAAAAATGGCCGCACTGGCGCTGCAGGGACCTACTTCTGGAAAGTTGCTACAGGCGGTAGCGGATGCGGACATTGCCAAGCTAAAATATTTTCGAGTGACGCACGGAAAAATAGCGGGCGTGAAGGTGGACATCTCGCGGACAGGTTATACGGGCGACCTGGGCTACGAGATATGGGGGCCGTGGAATGACGCGGTGAAAGTTTTTGATGAATTGATGTCGAAGGGAAAGCCGTTTGATATCCATCCGGCGGGGATGATCGCGCTGGATATTGCGAGAATTGAGGCGGGGCTGATTCTGATTGAAGTGGATTACAACTCAAGCAAACGCGCGTTAATTGGCGAACAGAAGTTCACACCCGGCGAAATTGGACTGGGGAAGTTGGTTGATTTGAAGAAGGAGAGTTTTGTGGGGAGAGAGGCGTTGGCGGCCGAAGCGCAGAGAGGCGGCCCTCCGCGGTCTTTGGTGGGATTGGAAGTGAACTGGAGTGAAGTGGAAGCGCTGTACGAGAAAATTGGGATGGCGCCACAGGTGCCGGGGACAGCATCACGTGTAGCGGTTCCGGTTTATCGTGGCGGGCGGCAGGTAGGCAAGGCGACGTCGACGACGTGGTCGCCTACATTGAAGAAAATGATTGCACTGGCGTCGGTGAGCAAAGAGAGTGCGGCGTTGGGAATGACGTTGAGCATGGAATTGACAGTGGAAGCGTCGCGGAAGACAGTGTCGGCAAAAGTGGTGCCAGTGCCGTTTTTTAATCCACCGAGGAAAACAGCGGCGATTACGCTATAAGTCCAGGTCGCGTGTTGCGATTCTGTGGAAGTGTTGTGCCTCCGGCGCTTGATTCCAGCCAAACGTCGTTATGGGTTCAGGCGATTGTATTTCTTCAGGACGGCGCGGAGTTGGTCGTGTGGTAGGGCTGTGACGTGATGATTCTCGATGCCGGTCATAGACTCGGCAGCGATCATAGCGTTGATAATAGATTCTTCGACTGCCTGCACGGTAGCGGCAAAGACCGGATCGAGCAAATCGTTGGGCATCATTTTTATGTCAACCACGTGATCGGCCGAGGCTGCACCGGAATTCGCGGTAGAAAATGCGATGAAGATATCTCCAGAACCGTTTCCTGAGATGCTGCCATTGCGGCCGAGGCCGAGCGAAACACGGCGAGCGAGGCGCTTCAATTGCGAAGAGATGAGCGGAGCATCGGTGGCAATAACGACGATGATGGAACCGCGCTCGGAAATTTCGGAAGGCTGATAAGCGTAAGGATCTTCAGAATTGATTTCGCGACCAACGGGAATGCCGGCGACGCGTAGATTCTGACGCGAACCGTAATTGCATTGAACGAGAACGCCGATGGTGTAGCCTCCGTCCTTTACTGTGAGCTTGCGCGAAGAAGTGCCGATGCCGCCTTTAAAGCCGTTGCAGACCATGCCGGTGCCACCACCGACGGCGCCTTCGAGCACCGGTCCAGATTGGGCGGTGTCGATGGCGTGGAAGGCGTGTTCCGGCTTGACGTGAAAACCATTGATGTCGTTCAGCCAACCATCCCACGTTTCCGCGACAACGGGAAGCGACCACCAGTAACCAGTGGCGTCGGGCTGACCATGCGTGACGCGCCATTGAATTACCGCGTCGCGCACAACGCCAACGCTGTGCGTGTTGGTAATCATTACGGGACCTTCGAGAAAGCCAGACTCTTCGACCCAAGTGGTGCCGGTCATTTCGCCGTTGCCGTTCTGCGAAAACCAACCGGCGAAAACGGGATTCATCATGGAATCTTTGCCGCGCGGAAGAACGGCAGTGACACCGGTTCGCACGGGGCCCTGGCCGATAACGAGCTTTCCTTCGCCGGAAATTAGCGTGGTGTGGCCAACGGCTACACCAGCAACGTCGGTGATGGCGTTGAGCGGGCCGGGCGTGCCATCGAAGGGAACGCCGAGATCACGGGCCCGCGGTTTCGAAGTTGGCTTGTCTTGAGAAAAAATCGGAAGAGCTAAGAGCGACAGGGAACAAACGAAAACAAACAGGGACGCAATCCGGCGCATGAATGATGTCTCCAATCAGTAGGCACGTATAAAGGAATGACTGAAACCTTTTAGAACACCGAACAAAAGCAATCAAGCGGAAAAGACCTGATTTAGAGCGTATTGAATAGCATCGGCGATGACTTGGCTTTCTTGCGGAGTAATGATGAACGGAGGCGCGAGCAGAATGTGATCGCCGCGCACACCGTCGACGCAGCCTTGCGTGGGATAGGTGAGGACATTTTTTTCGAGCGCGGCCTGCCGAATTTTTTCGGCGATGCCGGCTTCTTTCGGAAAGGGCTCGCGAGTGGATTTGTTTTTTACGAACTCGATGCCTTGCAGGAGGCCGAGTCCGCGAACCTGGCCGACATTGGGATGATGTTCGACGGCTGCGAGTACGTTTTTAAGAGTTTGACCAGCGGGCGTGACGCGATCGAAAAGTTTGTGGGCCTCGAGATAATCGAAGACAGCATTCCCGGCTGCGGTTGCGACGGGATGCGATTGATAGGTGAAGCCGTGCATGAAGGCGGCCGAGCCCTTCTCAAAGGCGTCGACGACGCGGGGCGCGATCAAGACTGCACCGAGAGGCGCGTAGCCACTGGCGATCCCTTTGCCGACGAGAATAATGTCTGGCTCGAGATTCCAGTGTTGCGAAGCGAAAGGCTTGCCGCTGCGACCCATGCCGCTCATCACTTCATCGGCGATAAGAAGAATGCCGTGCTTGCGGCAAATTTCCGCGATTCGCGCGGTGTAGCCGTCGACAGCGGCAGCGGCGCCGAGCGTGGCACCGACCACGGGCTCGAAGAGAAATGCAGCTACGGTAGAGGCATCGTTGGCGGTGAGGAATGCGTCGAGATCATCAGCGCAGGGGAGATTGCACTCAGGATAGGTCTTGTCGAACGGGCAGTGATAGCAGAAGCAAGGAGCGACGTGGCCCCACTCTGGAATCATGGGGGCGTAGGGCGCGCGGCGGGCGATATTGCCGCTGACGGACATGGCGCCGAGAGTGCTGCCATGGTAGCTCTGCTTGCGGGAAATGACGCGATAACGACCCGGCTGTTTGACCTCGAGAAAATATTGGCGGGCAAGTTTCAGCGCGGTTTCGGTTGCTTCGGAGCCGCCCGAGGTGAAATAGACGCGCCCACTATTTTGAAAATTGCGCGAAGCAAAGGCTAGGACACGAGCGGCAAGACGTTCGGCGGGCTCGGAGTGAAACTGCGTGGTATGCGCAAAGGCAATCTGATTGGACTGGGCAGCCATGGCGCGGCCAATTTCCTGAACGCCATGACCGATGCTGACGACCGCGGCTTGGCCGGAGGCGTCGAGATAGCGTCGGCCGTCCGCATCGACAATCCAGCAACCTTCACCGCGAACGGCGACGGAATATTGCTTGCGGAGATTGCGAGAGAATAGCGAAGAAGCCGACGTGGCCGTACTCATAAGCAAATTGTAGCAGAAGGGCGCACGCGCTGAGATTGCGGGTGCGCGGAAGGAACGAGCCAAGTTGGCTGCAATCGTAGCGGTGCAATTGTGTGTGATACTCTTTCGCGGATTCGGAGGATGACTTGATCAAGCGTTCTTATGTGTATCGCGCGTGTGTAATTGCGTTTTTACTGGCGGCGGGATGGAGCCAGGGAACGGCGCAGAGTTCGCAGGAGCCGGTGCGGATGTCGGTAGATTTGCGCGAGGCCGCACAACATATTTTCCATGCCAAGTTGAGTTTTCCGGTGAAGCCCGGACCGCTAACGCTGGTGTATCCGAAGTGGATCCAGGGAGAACATTCGCCGACGGGGCCGATTATCGATTTGACGGGATTGAAGATGAGCGCTGCGGGCAAGGAAGTGGCGTGGCGCCGCGATGATGTAGACATGTTTGCGTTTCATGTGAATGTGCCAGAGGGCGCAAGTACGCTTGAAGTCAGTTTGGATTATTTATCGCCGGCGGAGGCGAGCGGCTCGCGGGAACGCCCAGCATCGACGGCAAAGATTGCGGTGCTGAACTGGTATCTGGTGACGCTGTATCCGCAGGGGCCGAAGACGGACGATTTGACGTACACGGCGAGTTTGCAATTGCCCGCGGGATGGAAATTCGGGACGGCGCTGCCGGTCGAGAAAGATGGCAGCGCAGAAATTGAGTTTGCGCCGGCTACGCTGACGAGACTGATCGATTCTCCGGTGATTACCGGGGCGTTCATGCGGAACATTGATTTATCGCCGGGGCAAAAACCATCGCACCACTTGCACGTGGCAGCGGATAGCGCGATTGCTCTGGAAGCGAGTCCAGCGGAAGTCCAGCACCTGCGGCAGTTGGTGGCGGAAACAGGCGCACTTTTTGGAGCGCGACATTACCGGCACTACGATTTCTTGTTGACCCTAAGCGACATTTTGCCGCCGGACGGCGTGGAACATAACGAATCCAGCGACAATCGCACGCCGGAGGCGCTGTTTCTCGATCCAGACGTGCGCGAATCGCAAATGGATTTGCTGGCGCATGAATTCACGCACTCGTGGAATGGAAAATATCGGAGGCCGGCGGGGCTGGTGGCAGACAATTACCAGACACCGCTGAAGGGCGAATTGTTGTGGGTGTACGAAGGGCTGACGCAATACTACGGCGTGATGCTGTCGGCGCGCTCGGGTTGGTGGACGCCGGAAAGATTTCGCGAATACCTGGCGGTTACGGCGGCGTATCTGAACGACGACCGACCAGGACGCATTTGGCGCGATTTGCAGGACACCGCAGTTTCGGCGCAGATCCTGTATAGCTCGCCAGTGGCGGGATCGGCGTGGCGGCGCAGCGTGGATTATTACGACGAGAGCACGCTGATCTGGCTGGAAGCGGACACGATTATCCGGCGCGAGAGCAAAGGCAAAAAATCGTTGGATGACTTCTGTAAGAAATTCCACGGTGGGGAAAATACCGGGCCAAATGTGGTGCCGTACACCTTCGATGATGTGGTCACTGAGATGAATGACGTATACGCGTACGACTGGCGAAAATTTTTCACCGATCGGCTGACTTCGCACGGACCGGGAGCGCCGCTGGTCGGGCTGGAAAACAGTGGATGGAAACTGGTGTACAACGAAACGCCGAACGAGCACCAGAAAGCGGAAGAACTTGTAGAACAGACCGCTGGATTGGAATATTCGCTGGGCTTCGGGGTGCACTTGCCGGCTGGTGAGGAGAGCGATCGCATACTGGATGTGATTCCGGGATCTCCGGCGGCGAAGGCAGGGATGTCTGCGGGGATGCGGCTGGTGGCAGTGAATGGACGGAAATGGACCCCGGAATTTTTGCGGGCGGCGATTCAGAGCGCGAAGAATAGTACAGAGCCCATCGAATTGCTGGCGCAGAATGGCGATTATTTCCAGACCTACCACGTGGATTATCACGGAGGCGAGCGTTATCCGCACCTGGAAGCAATCAGCGGAAAGCCTGACGTGCTTGCAGAGATTGCGCGGATGAAGGCCCCTGCCGTAGCTTTGCCAACGAGTTACTAGGAGAGGAATGGCGCGGTTGTGACGCACAGCTCGCAAGGGCTGGTACGAACGATTGGGCGCTGGAGCCTGGCGGCACTGATGGTCAACATGATCATCGGCGGTAGTATTCTTCGCTTACCTTCGATTCTCGCGGAAAAATTGGGAGCATGGAGCCCGTTGAGCTGCTTGGGAGCAGGCGCGGGCATGCTGGTGATTGCCGGGTGCATCGCGGAAGTTTCTTCGCGGTATGACGAAACCGGCGGGCTTTATTTGTACGCGCGCGACGCGTTTGGACGCTTTGCGGGCTTGCTGGTGGCTTGGCTGACGTGGCTGACGCGTATCGCAGCGCCAGCAGCGGGCGCGAATCTGTTTTGCACGTACGCGGCGCAGTTTGTGCCGTACTTCGGGACGCGGCGAGGGGCGTTGCTGCTGTCAGTGGCGCTGATTGGGCAACTGGCGGTATTCAATTACATCGGAGTAAAAACCGGAAAAAATCTGAGCAACGTGTTCACTGGAGTGAAAGTGGGCATTTTATTGTTTTTTGTAGTGGTAGGAGTGCTGGCATTGCTGTTGCGTCCGGAAGTTCGCGTGCCCGCGATATTTCCTGTAACGCGATTTAGAGATTGGCTGGAGCCGATGCTGATCCTGGTGTATGCGTATGGGGGATTCGAAGGCGCGCTGTTTGTTGGCGGCGAAACGGAGAACCCAAAGCGAGATGTGCCGATTGCGTTGCTTGTGGCGCTGGCGGCGGTGTGCATGCTTTACACCGCGATTCAGTTTGTGACCATGGCGACGCTGCCGGATGTGTCGAATTCGGTGCGGCCACTTTCGGATGCGGCGCAACGATTCATGGGATCGGGCGGAGCGGTGTTTATGGGGTTGGCGGCTCTTATCTCGATGTACGGGTATTTGAGCGCGAATTTGTTATCGGTGCCGCGAATTACGTTTGCACTTGGAGAGCGAGGTGACTTCCCGCTATTTTTCGCGGCTATTCATCCGAAGTATCGCACGCCGTATGTTTCGATTGTGTTGTACGCGGTGGTGCTATTTACGTTCGCAGCGCTGGGAACATTTCAGTGGAACGCGATTTTGTCGGCGGTCTCGCGGCTGGCCGTTTACGGGGCGATGGCATTGGCGGTTCCGGTGTTGCGGAGGCGACGAGATGGTAAGGCGCAATTTCTGCTTCCCGTGCCGTACTTGTTTTCCGCGGCAGGGATTATTTTTTCCGTGGTGCTACTGACACGCATGGGGCGGAATGAATTTGTGGTGATCTTTGCGACGTGCGGCATTGCGTTGCTGAACTGGATGCTAGTGCGGAGAAGAACCAGACTGACGGACTCAGCGTCTCAATCTGAGGCAGACAAGCAGGGCTAAAAAAGGTGGCGATGCAAATTCGCGGAGTTAGCTGAGTAATGCCTGGAAGCGAGAATCGGTGCGCAACGAATCGAGATCGGAATCCTTGGCCGCCCAATTCTTGAAGAAGGTGCCATGAGTCATGGCTTTGCCGAGACAGGCGAGCGCCTCCTCGGTTCGGCCCAGCAATGCGTAGACGCACGCAACGTTATACAAGATAGAAGTCTCTTCTGAATCGATGGCGAGCGCGCGACTCGCCCAGTCGAAACTGCGATCGTGGTGGCCCATACGAGCGAGGATGCCTGCGCCGAGATAAAGCGAGCGCGGATCATCTGGATGGCTATCGATGTATTTCTCGATAAGTTTCAAAGCACGCTGCTCGGTGGCCGTCGCTTCTACCGGACGTCCCAAACCGTGATAAACGGGAACGAGTAAACTCACAGCCTGATAATCGTCGGGATTAAGTTTCGAGGCTTGCTCGTAGAGTTCGGCAGCTTTGATCAGGTCGCCGCGCTGAAACGACGTGCGGGCATAGAAGTAAAACGCTTCGTAAAGCTTAGGGTCGAGCCGAATGGCCGCTTCAAATTCCTGCTGCGCTTTGTCGAAGTTTTTCTTGAGGGCAAAAGCTAAGCCACCGGCGGCGTGGGCTTCGGCAAGCTCGGGATCGAGTTCCAAAGCTTTGCGGCTGGCGGCTTCGGCTTCATTCAGATTGTCTTCGCTGCTATCCCAATACATGTACAGAAAGGAACAGCAATCGGCGACGCCGGCATAGGCGCGGGCGTATTGCGGATCGATGACTATGGCACGCGCGAACATCTGCCGGGCAAAATCGAAACCCTTCTTGCGAAACTGATGGAAGAACTGGCGTCCGCGCAGATAGTAGTCATACGCCTGGGGATTGTCGGTCTGCTTGCGGGCAATAGCCTTCTCTTCCTGCGGAGAAAGCTTGATGCGCAGGGCCTGACTGATGCTGCGGGCAATTTCGTCTTGAACTTCGAAGACGTCTTTCAGCTCGCGATCGTAGCGTTCAGCCCAGATGGAGTGGCCGGTTTGAGCGCGAATGAGCTGCGCGGTGATGCGCAGACGATTACCAGCACGGCGCAAACTACCGCTGAGTACGCAGGCGGCATTCAGTTCCTTGCCAACCTGCGGGCCGGTGACGGGCTTATCGCGATAGGCAAGAACGGCAGACCGAGGAAAAATCTGCAATTCTTTGATCTTGGAGAGCTCGGTGATGATGTCTTCGGTCATGCCATCGCGAAAATATTCATCATCTTTACTGCCGCTGAGATTTTCGAAGTAAAGGACGGCTACGGACTTCTCCGACGCGGCGACTGCGGTCTCGGGTGCAGGAGCTTGTCTTTTCGATTCGGAGATGCGGCCGGAAGAATCGCGATCGCGCTTCAGGCGCTTCAGGTCGGTCTTGATTTCGGAGGCGGTCTGGTAGCGGAGATCGCGATCTTTTTCGATCGCCTTGTTGATGATGCGCTCGAGTTCCGCGGGAATTGCGGTGTTCAGCGAGGTGACGTTACGTGGCGTGCCGTGCAGGATAGCATCGAAGATAGCGGCAGAAGTGTCGCCATTGAAGGCGACTTTGCCGGTAGCCATTTCGTAGAGGACGGTGCCAAAGGAGAAAAGATCGGTGCGGGCGTCGAGATCCTTGCCCAGAGCCTGCTCGGGGGACATGTAGGCCATGGTGCCCAACGCGGTGCCAGGGCTGGTAAGGAAGTCTTGATCAGCTACTGTGGCTTGCGCGGAGAGATCTCCCACGACCGCAGGTGAGCGGCGTGCTGCCATCTTGGCGAGACCGAAATCGAGAATTTTGGTTTGGCCTCGTTGCGTCAGGAAGATGTTGGCCGGCTTGATATCGCGATGAACGATGCCTTTTAGATGAGCGGCCGCGAGGGCATCGGCGATTTCAATGCCAACTTCGAGAATGGTATCAATCTCGATAGGGCGGCCGTTGATGCGATGCTTCAGGGTCTGGCCTTCGAGCAGCTCCATGACGATGAACGGTCGATTATCGTATTCGCCGACATCGTGAATGGTGCAGATATTGGGATGGTTCAGGGCGGAAGCGGCGCGAGCCTCGCGCTGAAAGCGTTCGAGGGTTTGCGCGTCGGTGGGCGTATCTTCGGGAAGGAATTTCAGGGCCACACTGCGGTCGAGGCGGGTATCTTCAGCGCGATAGACTACGCCCATGCCGCCGCCTCCTAGTTTTTCGTGGATGCGGTAGTGAGAGAGAGTCTGGCCGGAGAGAGACCGAGGTTCGAGCATCGCTGGGTCATTCTAGGGGCGCAGTCGAATCAAGTCAACATTCGCGGGAGCGTGGAGCGCAGCGGGAAACACGATAATTTGGAAACAGCCAATTGGTAGCCAGGAAAGTGGATGGAAACTTGCGGGCCGTTGTTGACCGAGACGGTAAATGCCGTTTCGGATAGCTTGGATTCACTGGGTAATCGTGACATTATCGAGTGTTTTGAAAGCACAGAAAAAGTGAGTTGGCGATGAGGAGAAGCGCATGAGGCCAGCGTGTGGGCGGTCGGAATTCTGGGAGTGGTGTTGGCGGCGGCAACAGTGGGACAGGCGCAAACGACGGTAGCGGAGAAACATCGCTCTGGGTTTGACGATCTGATCAAGATGCATCGGGTTTCGGCACCTGAAATATCGCGTGACGGGAAGTGGGTGGCGTACGCGATGGCGACGCCGGACATGGACGCGAACCGTAACGCGAGCAATATCTGGATCGTGGCAACTTCGGGCGGAGACGCGATGCAGTTGACGCAGAGCGGCAAGGATTCCGCGCCCGCATGGTCACCGGATGGCAAGACACTGGCGTTTCTTTCCGCGCGCGACGGGATTTCGCAAATTTATTTACTGTCGATGGAGGGGGGCGAAGCGAAGAAGGTGACTTCCCTTTCGTCGGGCGTCGATCTGTTTAAGTGGTCGCCGGACGGCAAGACTTTTGCGTTTACGTCGTCGGTGTATGCGGATTGCAAGGACGACGCCTGCAACAGCAAACGCGATGAAGAGAAAGAAAAAGAGCAAGGTCAAGGCGCGAATTTACGATCATTTGCTGTACCGGCATTGGGACCACTGGTCTGAAGGCAAGCGGAGCCACTTGTTCGTCCAGCCCGTGGACGCGAGCACTGCCGCTCGAGACCTGACACCGGGGGCGGATTACGATGTTCCTCCCGACGAACGCGGCAGCGGTTCCGACATTAATTTTTCGCCGGACGGGAAAGAAATTTGTTTTACGGCTGTGACGGACAAAGTGGAAGCGCTGAGCACGAACGGCGATCTATTTCTGATTCCAACGGCGGGCGGAGAGGCAAAGCGGATTACAACGAATCCGGGGTTTGATGGCAATCCAGTGTATTCGCCGGATGGGAAATACATCGCCTATCACGCGCAAATGACGGCGGGATATGAAGCGGACCGTTGGCAGGTAATGCTGTACGACCGGCAAGCGGGAAAGGCTGAGGACATATCGGCGGGATTCGACCGGAGCGCCGGCGAGCTGACCTGGTCGCCAGACAGCAAGTCGCTCTATTTTTTGGCGGAGAATGAGACGCTACAGCCGCTGTATGTGATGGAAGCGCATGCAGGGGCGACGCCGAAGAAAATTCTGGATGGATTCAACAGCGCGTATTCCTTCAGCGGCGATGGAAAATTGCTGGTTGCGGAACGCACCAGCTTGACGATGCCGGGCGAGTTGTTTGTGGCTGCGTCCGATGGAAGCGGGCTCAAGCAACTGACGCACGCGAACGATGCGTTGCTGGCCAACGTAGAGATGAACGGGCCGGAGACGTTCTGGTTCGAAGGGGCGGAAGGCACAAAAGTGCAGGCGATGATTGTGCGCCCGCCGGGATTTGTCGCGACGAAGAAGTATCCGATGCTAGTGCTGCTGCACGGTGGACCGCAAACGATGTGGTCGAACGCGTGGGGCTACCGGTGGAACGCGGAGGTATTTTCCGGCGCGGGCTACGTGACGTTGATGATCAACCGCCGGGGCTCGACCGGTTACGGACAGAAGTTTACCGACGAGATCGCGAATGATTGGGGCGGCAAGGCGTATGCCGACGTGATGAAAGGAATCGACGCGGCACTGGCGAAATATTCGTATATCGATAAGACAAAACTGGCGGCGGCTGGCGGATCGTATGGCGGCTTCATGGCGGACTGGCTGGCAACGCACACCGGGCGATTCAAAGCGATTGTGAGCCACGCGGGTGTGTATGACATGACTTCCATGTATGCGACCGAGGAGTTGTGGTTCGAAGAACACGACATGCAGGGAACGCCGTGGGCCGCGCCGGAGAATTACAAGAAGGCGTCGCCTTCGACGTTTGCGGGAGACTTGGGAAAGTACAAAACGCCAACCTTAGTGATTGCGGGAGAGAGGGATTATCGCGTGCCGTACACGCAGTCTCTGGAATTTTTCAATACGCTGCAGCGGGTGGGCGTGCCGTCGAAGTTGGTGGTGTTCCCGGATGAAGGGCATTGGGTGCTGAAGCCGCAGAATAGCCAGCTTTGGTATAAGACATTTTTGGAGTGGTTAGCGACGTACGTGAAGTAGAGGACGGATGTCCTCGAGTGTTCTGATCAGAATGACAAGTAAGCGGAGGCGCCGGGCGAGATTGGGCTCGCGAAACGGCGGCCTGAGGATCAGATCTCAGCGAGTTTGTTGAGAGTGCGGCGAAGGAAGCGGAACAGGTGGTAGAGCAGAAAGAGCGAGATCGCGCATAGCACGACCACCACGATGATGGCGGCGGTGGGATGAGCCGTTGCAAACCACGTTAACCAGACAGAAAGAACATCTTCCCCAAAACTGAGGGCCCAATTGCTGGCCGGCTCGGGGCTCATATTGGCTGCGGCGCGCGCGCTGGCTTTGGTGCCGTGCGAGGTGAGCGCAATGCTGCCGGCAAGCAGTGCGGCACCCCAACGCCAAGCCTCTGGCGCTGAAGCTGTGGCGCTGAACGCCAAGAGCGCTGCGGCAGGCGGGCTGATGAAGGTGTGAATGGCCTGCCACACGGAATCGATGTAGGGAATCTTGTCGGCGAGAAATTCGACCAGATAGAGCACACCGGCGATGCCGAGGACCAACGGATGAGATAGGACCTGGAGCTGCGCAGGCAGGTGAATTACGCCAAAGCGCTGGAGAAGGCCCAGAGTGGCCACGGTAGCGTAAAGGTTGAGGCCTGAGGAAAAACCCGCGCCAAGCACGAGGCTAAGTGTTTGCAGAGGGTTCATGGCTGCGCGTCCAAAGGGGCCGCTCGCGGACTGGCAAGCTTATTTACGTTAGCACGAAATGGGGCTCGTGGCGCGAGTGCGGGGCCCGTGTAAGAGCAAACGCCCCGGAGGATAAACCGGGGCGTTTGCGAAGGAAGCTAGTTAACTGAGTTACTGGTTCAAGTTCGAGTTGGGCTCCAGCAAGCGAGTCCAACCGGTGGTGTTGACGTCGCGGAAGAGCGGCGTCCGCGGCGGGAGCAACGCAGGAGTCAGGAAGTTGGTATCGAAGTTGTAACCACGAGACGGCGGGCTGTACACCGTGTTGCAGCACTTAAAGGTGGCGTTGGCTTGCCGGCTATAGAACAAGTCGACGATCGATCCCTCGTAGTTCAACTGGTTGTTCGACGAAGCGCCCCAGTTCTCGATGTAACGCAGGAAGTTGTGCACGCCACCATCGGTGCCGTAGTCCTGGCTGACCACGCCCGACGGGTTCGAGAAGTACGGTGTCGCGCCGCCGATGATTGCCACGCGGTACCACGTGGTCACGCCGCTGCGCGTCGTCTGCGCGTACGGGCTGGCGAAAGAGTTGGTGTCGTTCCAATTGTTGGAAAGCAGTGTAACGGCATCACCCGCCACGGAAGCGGCGACGGTCGTCGGCGAGCTGCCAAAGCCAATGCCGCCGAAGTTTGCATTGTAGTCGCCTTGGATGTAAATCGGGTTCTCCGCGGCGATGGTCAAACCACAGTTGTTGCCGCCAGGGCAGGTACCGACAGCCGAAAGATTGCTGCCGTTCACGATTTTCACCGCGCGCCGGAAGAACAGCGCTGGATTCTCGCGGGCCGCGTTCGAACTGGTCGCTATCATCATCGGCCAGATGCCGTCTGAAACATACGAAGGCGCCGTGGAACAGCTAACGTTATTGGTGATCGCACTTGGAACTAGGCCGGTGAATATACCAATTTGCCCATACGGAAGATAAATAGCCGGGAGTGTCGGTATAGCTCCCGCGGCGTGGATGTATTGCTCATTTGCTCCATACGTGTAAAGAACGTTGGTACCGTCAGCGTCCTCACCAGTTTCTAGTACCGATGTTGGGCAGCCGGTTGTGGAGTTCGTCGGAAAGTTGACCAGGTCGTTCCAGCCATACTCACCCGTTTCTTTTTGCGTATAGGATAGCGGAGGCCATCCTCCCGCGATCGTTTGTGATAGCGAGTAGTTCCCTCGCCGGTCGGAGACGTACACCACAAAGTTGTTGGGCGCGACGCTGGGGTCTTTCGTCCCTAAGCCCGAGGTCGTGATCGAACCCAGTTTCCCGCTGAACCACGCCGCCACATTAGCGCCATCCAACTCGATGTAGTGCATCGAGCCGTTCAGCGTCGGGCGGTTAATCGGCGTCGCGGTGTCCATCGCGCTGTCTCGCAGGGTCCCTTCGCGTGTATCGAATAGCACGTTGGGCCAGAAATCGTAAACCTGTGGACTCCAAGGCTTACCGTTTGGCAGTACCACGAGCTTCCCTGTGTTCGGATCAACGCCACACACATAGGCGACAGGTGCCTGCTTGGCTTTATTGGAGGAGGAGTTCCACGCTCCCTGTGCAACATATCCCCCGACGTACAGCGAAGAGGGATTATCGCGAATCCTCTCCAGACGGATTAGCGCCAACGGGTGCGGATCCATACAAGTGCCAGTTGGAGCGGCAAGAGTGTCAACTGCCGAAAAGTTTCCTGCCGCCAGTGCTGTTCCATTTTGATAAGCAAGTTCGACGGGAGCGCTTTTAGCTGTGTTTAAAGGAAGATTGGGCAGGCCGTAATAACCCCTTGTTATGCTCAACTGGTTCGGAGGCGTAGCGGTTGAAGCGCTGACGCTCCACGTGCCGTTATTCAGATTATTGTTGTACACGATGGGATCCATCTGCCCAGTCGTGCCCGGCCATTGCGGATTCAGGTTCACACCGTCCAGAGACTGTGGCACGGGATCGATGTTCCGGCCAACATATCCATAGCCCAACACCTCTGCGGTCACGTCCTTGAGCGTTCCGCACGGGCTGCCGTAGGGCTGAAGTTGCTCTTCGATCTTGATATAACCCCGGATCACAGGATATCCCTTTGGCAACCAATACCCATCCGTAGAGTTATACGCTCCGCCTGTCCCACCTAGCGCTCCCGAAACCGCAAGAGGCAGGGGCGTCACACCGTTGGCGATCAGATTGTTATAGATTTTTAGCAGCGTCGAATTCGGAGAAGTCGCCCACGTGCTTGGGTCGGTCGCCATCAGGCTCAAATCAAATGGCGGCGTGCTGGTATCAACACAAGGCATATTCATTATGTCGTTAGGGTCGTCCGACAAAAGAACTTGCAAGCTGGCTTGCGCAAAGTAACGCTCACCGGTAACGTTCGAGGCTTCGCCAGAATAAGGACGGCGAAGTAAGTCGATCGATTGGGTGGCGCCCCCACCGATGGTGACGATTCCCAGATTGAGCTGCTTCGCACCCGTGTTGTACGGAAAAGAAGCGCTCCGGTTGGCCGGGTTCCCAGGGCCGTCCAGCAAGTTGCTGTTGTAGTCCGTCGGCGCGCTGCCGGTAGAAATTGTAGGCCAGTTCGTATTGGCGCTGGAACCGAGACCCCCGGTGAGACTTCCTTCGGTTGGGGCGAGAGTTCGGTAATTTGACCCGCCAGGCTGCGTTGTAATTTGCACCGTGCCGGTATAGTTCGTACTCGTTGGCCAGCCGTTTTCCAACGTCGCGCGAATCACGTCCTTATAAGCGTCCACCTTGTCGGATAGGGTAAGTAGGGATCCTGCGGCCAGAAACAAATTGCCATTCGTGTGGGTGCGGCCGCCGAAGTTGAAATTGGGACCAGGGAAGAAGCTAAGGTCCGTGTCGGAGAAAATGCCGAACTGGAACATGGGAATACCGACGGTCTGGGTAGTGCGCTGCAATTTTACTTCGCGTCCCGCAGTGGTGCGTGCATTCACGACCATGGTGTATTCGGTGAGCAATGCGGTCATACCCGCGTAGGTGCCGGACTTAATCGTAGAGATGGTAGGAGCAGGATTGCCGTAAGCATCGTGCGCCGGTGTGGTAATGGTGTAGCCACTGGAGCCGTCGCCATTGAGAAATTGAATATTGGGAATCAGTGGTGGATTGAGTTGAATGGTATTGATCTGGCTTTGCGTGGGCGAATAGGTCTGGGCGAAGAGGTCGCCAAGGCCTGCCGTCATCTGCTCCAAGCCAGCTTCCGCGCTGTAGAAAGCGGTCACGTCGTCGTTGTTGGAGCCGGCAAGCTGCTGGTTGGAGATCAGCAGAATGCAGAAGCCAACCAGCAGGCTGGACATGAGAAAGAGCAGGAGCAGCGAAGTGATGAGGGCAACGCCTGCGTCTTTACGAAAACGCCCGGATTTTCTGGAAAGAGTTGTGCTCATTGCTGGCTCCTCTTATTTGTAACGATTCACGGCAGCCAAACTGCGAAGGCTGACCTGGGTCATGAGATTGGTTCGTGCGTAGATATATTGACTGCCCTGGAAAATCGGGCGAGCGCCACGCGCGCCAAGATAAACGTTGACCGAGCGAATATTGGACTCGGAGTTTCCGGTTGGGACGGTAACTTGATTCGAAGGATTGGTTGCACCGTCGATGAAGTTGTAGGTGAACTGGAGATTTTCCAGGGTTTCACCCACCGGCGTAGGAGGATTGAAATTCACCTGACGAATCAGGCGAATGTAGGGCGGGCTGCTGACGTTGTCCAAGTAATAGCTGATCATCCAAATACGAGTGGCCAGGGTGACAGGAAAAACTCCACCGGACTGTAATTGCTTGATGGTGCCACCGGTTTCCGTTCGCCCATTCAAATCGAAGGGATCGCCCTGCGTAAACGTGATGGTGTTGCCGGAAGTGCTGACCGCGCTGACGTACATCAGCGTGTTGCCCAGCGCATTGCTGAACATGATGAGGTCGCCAGTGTTGATCTGGACGTTATTCGGATTGTTGGCCAGATTCAGACACGTTGGATCCAGCGTGACCGTAAGAGTTGTTCCGCTCAGAACCAGTTTGCCATTCGGACATCCCGGGCTGGCCGGCGGACCGGGCGTAGCGGGTTGATTGATCGGTAGTCCGTCGAGGCCAGCGGCGTTGTCCGCATACATCATGGTGATTTCGTCGGTGATGCTATTGGGGTTCGCTGGCGTGCCCGCTGTAGCGTCGGGGGCCGTGATTGCTGGGCCCATCATGTTGCCGGGCTCGACAGCGGGAATGGTGGATTCACAGGTTGCGCCTGGGTATGGAAACGTCATGCCCGCGGTCAGGGCGGGACGATTAATGCGTGGAGTGGTACCGCAAGGAGCCGAATACGGAATGTTGATTCCGCCGGTAGGAATCCCAGAGCCAACTTGCTGAAGATCGAGTTGCATCATGTTCATGCCGGCACGGAAATTTTCACCCATGTCCGCCGCTTGGGTGACGACTTGGTTGGAGTTCGATGCGTCGCGGAAAACGGAGACGGCAGCGTAGAGCAGCACCATGGTGACCCCCATGGCGATCATCAGTTCGATTAGCGTGAAGCCAGTGTGATTCTTTTTTGGGTGGGATGTCATCATAAGCCTCACTGGAAATTCGAGATCAGGCTCGAAACTGTGTACGAGAAATTCTTGCCTTGGAATTGCCAGTTCATGGTGACGGTCACGGATTGAAGATTGGCAGTATTCGCCACGGGCACGAAGGAGATGGTGCGAGTCATCCAGGGGTTGAGGTTAGTGCCAACATCATCGCTGGTCCCAAAAATCTTGTCAGGTCCAGGCCCGGTGATGATCACGTCGGGAGTAGTCAGATCGTCGTCGGCGGTTCCGAACAGGCCATCCGGTCCCGGAGCGCAAAGAGGCTGCGCGCCGTCCTTGAAAATTCCACCAGCGCTGATATTCCCGAGCTGTGCCCAGGTGAGCAGTCGGGTGTCACGCGAAGTAAAAATGGTCTCCATCGCTTCCTGAGCTTTTTGTTGAGCGACGTACTGGATTTGTGTCTGGTTGGAAGAGACGAGCCCCTGGGTGAAAACGGAAACGAGGGACAAGATGCCAAAGCTCATGACAGCCATGGCAATCATGACTTCCACTAAGGTGAATCCCTTATCGTTTCGAAGAATTTTCTTTTCCATGCTGAAGCTCCCTATTCAATCCAAACTTGTTGAGACGTGCCGCCCGCGGGACCAATGTAGGTATAGGGGCGAACGCGCCCGGTGTTGCCCATAATGGTGACGGCGCGCGCCGTGGCGATTTGCCCAGGAATGCCAAGGAAAACCGTTCCGTTATAGATGTTGTTGCCGCCATCGGAGAACTGACCGGTGGGCGTGAAGACCATGTTGGTCAGGCTGCCCGAACCGTTGATGCAAATGGCGGAAGCGCCAGAGCAAGTGCCGAAGCCCATCGGCGTATCCGGCACGCCACTTTCGAAAACAAACTGGGTCTGGTTAGGCAGCGGCATTGAGATGACTGGCCCGGCGGGGCTGGCATTGACTCCGACGCCGGGTTGAACTTGATACGTGATGGTCTGAGGAGAAACGCCAGTGTTTAGGGTAATCTTGACATTGCGGCGTTGGCTGATGGCTATCTGCCGAGCAACGCGCAACTGGCTGGCGATGACGTCGAGCGCGGCGTTGGCGCGATAGCTTTCCATGGAGCCAAAACTTTTGATCATGGTGATACCAGCCAGAATGGACATGACTGCGATCACGATGAGGGTTTCTAGCAACGAGAAGCCCTGCTGTCTTCGAACTTTGCCAATCATGGGCGACTCCGATTCACGTGACTGAGACATTCGATTTTCAAAAACGCGACACCGATAATCTTTGAAGCTTCCGGCCACAAGTTCCTGCAAATACGCCAGGGTAAGTGGCTAATGCCAGACCGCATCGCCGGATACACCCGCTCCGCCGATACTCGGTCCTACATAAGAGTTAACTCAGTCCTTTGTGAGCCAACAACTGGACGAAGGGACGGGTTCAGAGCAGTGGGGTGCCACCCGGCCTGGCGTGCTAGCGGGACAGTTACCAAGGTTTTCGGATCACGGGGGTGAGGAGAAGCCCTGCGGGAGCTTCGGTAGGTCAGCAAATACTTCCCGCTTAGAGAGTTACAGGCAGTTTGACAGCGCTGCGCCGACGAGATGAGAAATTGTGATGAATTGCGAAGAAGGCGATTTTGAAGTCGAAGTTCCAGCGCCGATAGTACTTTGGATGTTGGCAACTCGACACAAAATCGATCGACTTTCGGATCGGAGTTGGAAGAAGTGACTCTTGGAGTTGAAACGAGATGGCCGGGCACACACGTTCGCCGATAGAACGCCGAGAGAAAATGTGGTCAACATGAATCGAAATCAGGTCGCGAGCATTCGCTGGCTCTTACTGGAGAGCTACTATAAGCTGGGCGGGAATGCTGCAACTTCTGTCAATGAAAAGGCAAAACTCCAGCTCGGACTTGCTACCAGCCTCGCTGGGCGTGAATGATCTTCCGATTCTTGTAGAGCAGGGCAGCCCTGTTGACGATTAAAACTGAGATTTCTTGGACCGCCAGAGTTGCGATCTGGACAGCGATGCTTGCGGCCTGGCTGGCCCAGGCTTTTGCGGCAAACAATCCGCTGGATGCCGACGCAGTCTCTTACCTGGATATAGCCTATTCCTACCTTTCCGGAAATTGGCACGCACTGGTTCATGGCTATTGGAGCCCGGGCTACCCGTTTCTGTTGGCGCTGTGGCTGCGTCTGTTCCAAGTCGGCCCATATCACGAACCGCTTGCCGTGCACATGTTGACGGTAGTCAGCTTGATGGTGGCGTTGGCAAGCTTCGAATTCTTTCTTTCCGCATATTTCGATGCTGAGAAAAAGCTTCGCGATAATGTCGTGGCCGAACAGAAAGGGTTCCTGGCAGAGAAGGATCTGCGGCTCCTTGGCTACGCGCTGTTTTTTTGGATTACGACATTTCTCACACCACCGCACCTCGAGCAACCAGATATTTTCGTATTCATCCTGTACCTGATTGCTGCTGGGCTGTGTTTGCGAGTGGTCTCGAGCACGAATAAATGGTGGCGCTACCCATTGTTGGGCGGAGTGTTGGGAATAGCTTATTTGGTGAAGGCGGTGATGTTTCCGCTGGCTTTCACGTTTATTGTGGCGCTCCTTCTGCGGAAGGAATGGAAGCGAGCCTTGCCGGGAGTTGCATTGACGGCGGTCGTTCTTGCGGCTGTAAGCGCACCTTTTGTTTTCGAACTGTCGAAAAGCAAAGGACGACTGACGTACGGTGATGTGGGAGCGGTGAATTACCTGCACATCATGGGCATGGATCAGCAGGCGGAAACGGATGCCAAGCCTGATGGCGTGCACGCACTCGCAAGGCCCTCCACGACGCCACACATTCAGAGCTATGCGAACACAGTGAGCCTGGGCACATATCCACCCTGGGCCGATCCATCTTATGGATACAGCGACGGTCCGCTGCGATTCGATTTGCGCCGGCAACTCAATCGAACCCACGTAGTGCTGCGATATTATTTTGACTTGTACGTTGTATCGCTCGCGCCACTGACCACCGGAGTTTTGATATTCGTTGGTATGGGAGGATCGGTTCGAAAGTTCTTGCGGAGATTGTTGCGCGCTCCAGTGCTGTGGTTTCCGGCGCTTTCAGGCTTAGCGCTATATGCGTTGGTGCGAGCCGAAGGACGAATGCTGGCGGGATTTACGGTCGCTTTTTTCTTCGCGTGTTTCGCGGCAACACGTATAGACGATACGGACTCGGCGCGAAGGTTCAGCCGAATCGTAGCGGTCGTCGTGTCTGTGGTGCTGATAGGCCAAGCGGTGATTATGGCGGGACATGAAGTGTTCAAATCTCGTAGGGCGAATTATCCCGATTGGCAAGTTGCGAGTGCGCTGCGGGAAATGGGTGTTGAGCCGGATGCGCGGGTCAGCTATATGGGATACGGATTGACAGACCATGCCTGGGCACATTTGGCGCGCGTCCGAATATCGGCGGAAATACCCGCAGAGGACATGTTGAGCTTTTGGGCGGCTGACCAAGAGCAGCGAGCGGAAGTACAAAAGTGGTTAGCGGCGACCGGGGCGCGGGTGCTAGTCACGCGGGAAGTGCCGGAAACGGCGGTGTTCATAGGCTGGAAAAAAGTGGGAGACACGGAATACTTCATTCTCCCGCTTCCGCGTGACTAGTTGCGAGAATCAAAAAGCATAAGCAGTAGCCCAACTCGGCTGCTCGAAACGAGCAAAACCACAGACCGCGCAGATGCGTATAACTCAATGTTACAATGGCGAAACGACGCGCCCGTAGCTCAGTTGGATAGAGCGTCTGCCTTCTAAGCAGAGGGTCGCCAGTTCGAGTCTGGCCGGGCGCGCCACCTATTTTCTCCTCGTCATGAGCGAAAAAATCACTCTTGCAAGAGAATCGGCGGGACTGTTGGAGCGCTTTGTAAAAATGTATGGCGCCACACCGGTCATCGTACAAGCGCCAGGCCGTGTGAATTTGATTGGCGAGCACACGGATTATAACGATGGGTACGTATTTCCTGCCGCGATTGCGTTTCAGACGCGGATTGGAATCGCCAAGCGGGCGGACAGGCGGGTGGTGGTTTACTCCGAGAACTATTCTGAACGGGTGGAACTGAACCTTGCGGATCTGCCTACTGTCGCGCGCGGACACTGGAGTGATTACGTTGTTGGCGTGATCCGGCTGCTGGCGCGGAAGCTGGGGACACTGACTGGCGCTGACGTTCTGTTGAGTGGCGATGTGCCCCAGGGGGCGGGATTGAGTTCGTCGGCTTCGCTGGAAGTGGCGGTTTGCACTGCATTTCTTGAAATGGCGCAGCAGAAGCTGGATGGAACGGCCGTGGCGCAATTGTGTCAGCAAGCGGAAAACGAATTCGTGGGCGCGCGATGCGGAATCATGGACCAGTTCATTTCTGTTCACGGGAAGAGAGATCACGCGTTGCTACTGGATTGCCGGACGCTTGCGTATCAACTTCTGCCGATTCCGGCAGGGGTTAGTTTGGTGATTTGCAACACGATGGTGCGGCACAGCCATTCGGCCAGCGGGTACAATCAGAGGCGCGCGGAATGCGAAGCAGCGACACGCTTTTTTTCTGAACGCTTGGCGGGAGTGAAAGCGCTTCGCGATGTGTCGGTAGAAAACTTCGAAAAGCTTGGCGGAGAACTTCCTGAAGTAATTCGCAAGCGTGCGCGTCATGTGATTACCGAAGATGCGCGAGTGCTGAAGGCTGGCGAGGCGCTAGCTGCCGGAGACGTGAAGCGATTTGGATCGTTGATGAAAGAATCGCATGCGAGCCTGCGGGACGATTTCGACGTGAGCTGCGAAGAAGTGGATGCAATGGTGCGATTGGCTGAGCAGAACGAGGGAGTATACGGAGCACGCATGACGGGGGGCGGGTTTGGCGGCTGTACGATAAATCTGGTTGAAGCCGCGTTTGTAGAACACTTCAAAAGTAACGTGCTGGTCGGTTATGAAAAGGCGACCGGACGAGTTGCGGAAATCTATGTGTCTTCCGCGGCAGATGGTGCTGGCAGGTTGGCGTAGCGTGATTTTTGGAATCGTCGGCTCGGCCCACTAAAATCATGACAAGTTTCGATTTGAAGGTTCATCCGCACCGCCGATTCAATCCCTTGACACGGGAATGGGTGCTGGTTTCCCCGCAGCGCGCACAGCGGCCCTGGCAGGGGCAGGTGGAGATTGCGGCGCAGGAACATCTGGAGAAGTACGACCCGCACTGCTATTTATGCCCTGGAAATGAGCGAGCTGGCGGAGCACACAATCCAAATTACGACGGTAGTTTTGTGTTTGATAACGATTTTGCGGCATTGCGGCCTGATACGCCGGCGGGAGAAATTCGAGAAAAGGGCCTGCTGATCGCGGAGAGCGAAAAAGGTAGATGCCGTGTGGTTTGTTTTTCGCCGCGACATGATCTGACGTTGGCGCGGATGGATGTCGCCGACATAAAACAGGTCGTCGAAACCTGGACGACGGAATTTTCGACTCTGTCTCGCGAGCCGGGCATTCGGTCGGTGGAGATTTTCGAGAACCGCGGCGCGATGATGGGCTGCAGCAATCCGCATCCGCACGGGCAGATTTGGGCACAGCAGACCATGCCGGACGAACTGACGTGCGAATTAAATTCTTGCAGCGAATATTTTTCCAAACATCAAACCACCTTGCTGGAAGACTACCGGGAACTGGAGCTGGAAAAGCAGGAACGAGTGGTGTTAAGCAACGATCATTTTGCGGTGCTGGTTCCCTTCTGGGCGGTCTGGCCGTTTGAAACGCTGGTGATCAGCCGGCGACCAGTGCCTTGCCTGACCGAATTGCAGGAAGTGGAACGAGCGGGGTTGGCGCACATTTTGCAGCAAATCACGATTCGCTACGACAACTTGTTTAAGACACCGTTTCCCTACACCATGGGGTTTCACCAAGTTGCGAGCGACAAGGCTCACGCCGAAGGATTTCATTTGCACGCACACTTCTATCCACCATTGCTGCGATCGGCAACGGTGAAGAAGTTTATGGTGGGCTACGAAATGCTGGCGATGCCGCAGCGCGATATCACGCCGGAGATGGCGGCGACGCTGCTGAAGGACTTGCCAAGTGTGCATTACTTAGCCGGGAAGTAGGACTTCGGAGCAGGATGGTTTACGTTCCCGCAGCGCTCGCGGCTGCATTTGTGGCGACAGTTGAATTAAGTTCGGCGGATTGTTGTTCACGCAGTGCTTGGTTCCAGGCGCGCAGACCCAAGACAGCTAGAAAAACGAAGAAGGCGTAGAGCGCTGAGGTGAGATATAGGTGTTTGTAGATGAAGACGCCGGTATAGATAGTGTCGACGACAATCCAGAGCCACCAGTTGGCTATGTTTTTGCGCGTTTGCCAAAACTGCGCGACTAAGCTGAAGCTGGTAAGCGACGCGTCGATGAACGGGATGGTAGCATCTGTAAAGCGCCCCATGACGTAACCGAGGAACGCGCTGCCTACAGCGCCAAGAACGAGGCCGGTCACAAGAGCGCGAGTGGAGAGCAACTCCACGCGAACGGAGCCCTCCTCTTTCATGCCGCGCCACCAATGCCACCAACCGTAGATGGCGAATGCGGCGTACACGAATTGCAGCAGCATGTCGGAATAGAGTTTGGCGCGCTGAAAAACGAGTGCGTACAGGAAGCACGAGAGAAGGATAATTGGCCAAGAGATGAGCTTGCGGCGTGTAGTGAGCCAAATGCCCAGAGCGCTGATAATGACGGCAGCGATTTCGAGTGGAGACATCAGCCGCGAACCTGGTGTGTTGCGTTCATTGCGGAATACCCGCGGTCAGCGGAGTTTTAGGATTTGCGCTAGCCGAATGCGTGTCGGCCCAGGCCTGCAGGTGATCGAGCAACTGTTTGCCGCGGTCGCTGCCGAACCAACGCGCGTGTCCGAGAAAATACTCGAGGTACGCCACGTCGGCTTTCTCTCGCGACTTCAACACCCCAAAAAAGTAATGCACTTCCGAGAGAGCGAATTCCGCGTGGACGAGTGGCAGCAACGCAACGAGAGCGTCAGCTTGTTTGCGCGAAAAGAGCTGCGACTCTTCGTAGCCTTCGAGCAGCGCATCGATTTGCCGAAGATGAAATGGATCGCTGGCGGGATCGTGAATCCGCAGCCACTCCACGCCGTTGCGCTCGATCGCCGTGGCCACATCGTGAATGGCAGTCGTGCGATCGGCGAGACCCATGTCGAAAATGTCGGTCACGTGGGCCTCGGCCGACTCGTCACTCCAGAGCTGGTTGGAAGCGTGAAAATCGTTGTGCGTCCACAGCGGCTGAAAGGCCGGAAGATACGGCCGCAGTTTTTCGTGGAGAGGCCCGAATGTCTCTTGCGTTTCAGAAAGCCAATCGCGCTGCGCCAAGTAAGACTGGAGTCCGGGGCGCTGCTCAACATATCTTCGAAACGCGGGCCACGGATCGGCTTGCGCGAAAACTTGAAAGCTGGTGATCAGTGGCGCGGGATCGCGAGCCGGCGCGTCGTACCCCGCAGAGGCGCGATGTAACTCTGCAAGCGCTCGCCCGGCGTGTCGCGCGTGAGCAGAACTGAGAAACGGCGTCCAAGACTGGGCTTCTTCATAAAGGTCCCGCCCATCACCGTGAGGATGCACTTCGTAGGTCCAAACATCGAGAGTGATGGCCGACTCGCCTTGGTGATCTTGCAGCGGCTTTTTGACGAGTGCGGTGCGCTGGCTCAAGTGGTCCAGCCATCGATGCTCTTCCAGGAGCGAGTGGCGGTCGCGAACGGAGTGATGATGACGTTTGACGAACACTTTGCCGGCGGGAGCCTGCACGATGCTGGCGGCGGAAAATGGTCTCGGACTGTAGGAAAGAATGCTTTCTGCTCCTTGTGCTTGCGGGAACGAGCGAAGAACTTGGTCCACTTCGTCGAGGCGCAGCACGGGCCAGTCTGGTTGAACCAGTTGGCCATCAAGCCCATGAGCCTTGACTTCGTTGCGCCGCATGGCGGCCGAGTTTTTGGCTTCTTCGTTATTCGATGGCATTCCGTCGCCGTTCAAGCATTAGGCCTAAAAATTATATTGCGCTGACAGTCGCACCGTTACGGGCGCGCCTAGATGCAGGAATGTATCACCGTAGCTGGCGCCCGTATCCTTCCAGTAGCGCTTATTCAGGACGTTGTCGGCGAAGACGCGAAACGTCACTTTGCTCCACTCACCACTGGGCGTATAACGCGCGCCGAGACTAAAAAGATTGTAGCTCGGGACGCTGACCGCATCATCGCGCGTGGCTTCCTTGCGCCCGGTGAAACTCCACCCAGGCAGAACACTCAAACCAGCAATGAAGGGGACATTGATATCGGCGAAGGTGGATGCACGAAATCGCGGGACGTTGATGACTTGCTTATCGTCAAACGCCGGAGTGCCCGTGTCGGAAGAAATGGCCCGCAACAGCGTGGCACTGGCGGTAAGACGCAGCCAGTTGTTCACTTTTCCCTGCGCATTTAATTCCAGGCCGCGATGCGTTTCGTGACCTTCGGAAACAAACGTCAAATTTCCGCTTCCGTCGGGCTTTGGATAGAAAAACGGCGCGCGCATGCGGAAGAGTGCTCCGGTAATAAGGATGCGGTTGCCGGGCTGATATTTCGCGCCAATCTCTGCCTGACGAGTAAAAAACGGAGCCAGGAACGCGTTGCTGTTGGTGGCCCAGAACGGCGCCTGCAAACCAAGCGAGAGCGCGACGCTGTAATTGGCGTAGAGCAGAACGTCTTGCACGGGACGCCAGGAGGCGGCATATTGCGGCAGCCAGATACTTTTGTCGGTCGCCACGAGAGCTAATGCAGTGCCGTCTGCATTCACGTTCGAAAAATTGTGATCGTGCAACGTGTCGTACTGACCGCCGATGGTGAGATCGATCCGGGCTGGTAGATGAACGACGTCTTGAACGATAAGCGCGTATTGATGGGTATCTTCCGCGAGCAGCACCGGGCCAGGCGTCGGAGGATTGGTGGGCGGCGCGGGCTGAAAAATCTGTTCCGGCTGATAGATATTTTCGGTTCCAACGTAGGTGTAGACGACACCGGTTTCGGAAGGGACGGCGGGATTGGTGAGAGCCAGATTCACGCTGCGACGCTGCAAGCTGGTGCCAATGGCAATACTATTCGTGACCGGTCCAGTTTTTACCTGGCCTTGCAGAACAGCTTCGAATTGATCGTTGATACGCAATTCTCCGGGGCTGCGATAGTCGTACACATCGTAATCGCCAGTGGGACTGAAGAAATATGGAGGTGTGGCGCCACTGGCGCACGAGGCTGCGTAGTAACAGCCGTAGGGATAAGCGATATTGTCGTCAAGCAGCGTGTGGCTGCGACTTGCGGCGGCAAAAACGCGCCAGTTAGAAGAGAAATTGTGATCGAGGCGCACGCTGGTATTGAAGTCGTCGAAGGTATTCGGCTTGGCCCAGGATTGATAGCCAAGCATGACGTCGGGAGAAACGTTGGTGGGAACGGTGGTGCCACCGAGCAACTGATAACCGCCAACGGACCGCTGCACCAGATGCTGATACTCAAAATCGCCTTTCAGAAATGTAGTGGGATTGATTTTCCAATCCGCGGCCACCGAGCCAAACTCACGATTTCCGTCGGCACCGTGGACGTAGGAATGCATATCCTCGCCAGCGACATTGAACCGTACGCCGAATTGCTGCTGCGCGCCGAAGAAGGAGCCAAAATCCAAGCCGCCATAAAGAGTCCCGCGCTGATCAGTGGAGAAGTTGAGAGTTCGAACAGAGGCCGGGCGCTTGGTGACGTAATTAATAAGGCCGCCGCCGGAAGCTACACCAACTTCGACTCCATCCACGCCTTTCAGAAATTCCACCGACTCTTTATTTTCCAAGGCAACTAACTGCTCACCGGCCGCTCCCAAGCCGTTGATTTTAATTGCGGAAGCAAGATCGAGCGGGAATCCACGAATTTCGAAATCCTGGTACCAGCCGACCGGGGCGTAATCTTCGCCAACGGATGCGTCATTCCTCGCAACTTCGGAGAGCAGTCGGGACTGCTGGTCGTCCATAAGGCTACGCGTCACTACGAACGCAGACACCGGCAATTCCTGAAGAGGCTGGTTACTGATATTGCCGATCATCGCGGCGGCAGGTTTGTAATCGTCCGGGGGCCCGCCATTTACGATTACGACTTTGCGGTTCGATTCCACGATCAACTTGACCGGCAAGTTGTAAACGCCGGCGGAGAGATTAATTTTCGCGGCCTGGAAGGTTTGAAAACCTGACGCCGATATTTCTACCGAGTACGCGCCGGGGGCTAAGTTCTGAATTCGAAATTCTCCAGAAGAATTTGAGGTGGCGGTGCGTTGTTGATTTGTAAAAGCGTCGGTGACTTTCACCTCGGCATTGGCGACGAGAGCGCCAGAAGGGTCGGTAACGGTACCAGTGATTTCCACGTTCCCACTTGGCCCTTGGGCATTTGCGAAGGCGGCACAAGCTACAACCAGGAGGAGCCAGAGCGAGACACTCAGTTTCTGGAGCAAGATTTGGCCAAAACGCATTCCATGATTCTCGCTAAAATTCGGCAAAACAGCTAGACGTGGCACAACTCATAAAATTAATGCTTGATGTCGAGCGAGACCTGGCATCGTGAGCGCGTCACCATCGAATTGGTAACTCTTTTCGAATACGCAGAATCTAACAAAATCAAATGGAACCAAGATTAACATCGGCGCGGAGTATGAGCCTGTGAAACTTGCTCCCACTCTTAAGATCACTCCACAACTGGCAAAGAAAATTCGGCAGCACGGGGCGGAGAGCTATCCGCATGAATGCTGCGGTGCGCTGCTGGGCCGCGATGGACAAGGCGAACGAGGCGGGGTGGCTGGAAAGCGCGAAATACTGGAGGTGGTGCCAGTGTTGAACCGCTCTACCACTAATCAGCGGAATCGCTTTTCGATCAGTGCCGAAGACGTGCGCGATGTAGAGATGGCCTCGCTGTCGCGGGGACTGGACGTGGTTGGCTGGTACCATTCGCATCCCGACCATCCGGCGCGACCCAGCGAATACGATCGGCAGAACGCGTGGCCCTGGTACAGCTACGTGATCGTAAGCGTATTGCAAGGCGAGCCAGAAGATCTGACCTCGTGGCGCCTGAACGACGGTGGTCAAGGCTACTCGCAGGAAGCGATTGAACTGCAATACGGCATGAGTCTCTGAAAGAACCCCACCTAAAAAAGGGGCGATCGGCACTGCTGGCACGCCAGCTGTCGAGCAGCGGCCCACATCGACGGAAAACTGTTCGAAATGCGGTCAGTCGTTGGGATGATGGCTGGGCATATGTTTGCGATCGGCCACAGGAGCGAGCAATCGCAAGACGTGAACTCCGGCGGCGTCGTCGAATCGGTACATAAGCACGGCATCGGCGGCTTCTTGATCCCGCGCTAGCTCCAGTTCGGGATTATCCATGACGATGGTGCCGTCGTTTCTGATACGCAACTCAGACCCCACCTGCATGGGGATTTCCATCCCCTGTTGAGTGTTCTTCATCATTCCTCCAGTGCCGGTACTCGGCGGTCCGGCTCGCACATCGCTGGTCATTACTTCACTCTACGTTCCTCTGATGTCTGAAAAGGAGGCTTGGCTACGGTTAGGTCTCCAAAAGAGGATGTCGCAGCGCCGAAAATCCGGGATCCACGGGCGGTGGGAGGCAGGGCGGCTGAAAACTTGAATTCTGCTCTTGAATGTAGTTCCATTGCTGGCAATCGCTCCAGGCCAAGAAGCCGGAGGCACGTTGAGCAAGGCACGAATTCTGCTCGCAGACGATCACACTCTTGTGGTCGAAGCATTTAAAAAGCTACTGGAACCCGAGTTTGAAGTAGTTGGCACCGTGGGAGACGGGCGCGCACTGCTGCGCCTTGCCCCTGAACTGCAGCCTGACGTGGTGCTGGTGGACCTGAACATGCCGCTGCTAAACGGGCTGGACGCCAGCGAGCAATTGAAGCAGCTCATGCCCAAAGTAAAGATCATCGTACTGACCATGAACGAGGACGCGGAAATCGCCGCGGAGACACTGCAGAAATGGGCTTCGGGCTACTTGCTGAAGAAGTCAGCAGGCTCGGAACTATTGAAAGCAGTGCGCGACGTGCTTTTGGGTCTGAAGTACGTAACGCCGGCGATGAAGACGGAACTGGAGGAGATGGCTGCGCGAGAGCCACGCAGCGAGTCTATCCGCGTGCTTACGGCGCGTCAGCGAGAAGTGCTGCAACTGCTCGCGGAAGGACACACCATGAAGGAAGCGGCGGCGATATTGCATGTGACCGCGCGAACCGTGGCGTTTCACAAATACCGCATCATGCGGGATTTTGGATTGGAAAATAATTCGGAGTTGCTGCGCTTCGCGATGAAGCAAAAGGTCGTCAATCAGAATTAAGTGGACCTACTTGACGAGCGGCGGATGAGCCGGCTTGTCACGCCAGAATTCCTGGCCCTGTTCCGGCAAAGTGTAAACGGGATCGTAATATTCGTAGCGGCGGGTCAGAGCATCCGCGACATCACCTTCAATTCCGGTGCGGTAATTTTTCGTCCAGTAAGAAATGCCAAGCTGGCGATCGTATTCCTTGACCTGGTGCACCCAGCGTTTGCCAACAAAAGGCACATCACAAACCATGCGGGGCGTGGCAAAGCCTGGCAAATAGCCCATAATGTCGTGCTGCAATTGCTGAACTTCGTGAATGGCCAGGCGCCAGTGTTCGGAGTTGGGAATCATGTCGCACTGATAGAAGTAGTAAGGCATGATCTTGCCGCGATCGAGCATGGTAAAGCAAAGATCGAGCAATTCCTTGGGACTGGTGTTCACGCCGCGTAGGAGTACGCCTTGATTGCGAACGTCGCGATAACCCATGTCGAGAAGCGCCTGAACCGCCTTCGCAACGATGGGCGTTACCTGGCGCGCGTTATTAACGTGCGTGTGTACGGCGAGATCCACGCCGCGCTCTCGGGCTTTTTTCGCCATGCGGTCGAATCCGGCAAGAACTTCATCCTGCAAGAAGTGCTGGGGAATGGCCATCAAGCCCTTAGTGGCCAGGCGGATATCCTTAATATTAGGGATGTCCATTAACTGCGACACAAAGGATTCCAGCGTACCAATTGGAGTGTTGGCAATATCTCCGCCGGAAACGACAACGTCGCGCACGGAAGGCGTGACTCGCAGATACTCGAGCATCTGCTGGTAGCGATCTTTTTGCGGGATCTGGAATTTCAGCTTGACGACTTGCGGCACGTCGTTGCCGACAAGGTCCATGCGTGTGCAGTGGCCACAGTATTGGGGGCAGGTGGATAGCAACTCCGCCAAAACTTTGGTTGGATAGCGATGGGTCAGCCCTTCAACGGCCCACATGTCCGCTTCGTGCAGAGAGTCACGGCTGGCTTTCGGATGGCTGGGCCACTCGGGGTGGCGATCATCGAAGGCCGGCAGCATGTAGCGACGCACCGGATCATTCCACAAATCGGTGTCGTCCATGGTGTTGAGCATTTGTGGCGGAATGAGGATGGACATGGTGGCGCGTTCCTGAATATCGCGCTCCAGGCTGGCCATCAGCGTGTCTGGTATCAGCGAGCCAAATACTTCTTTGAGCTCTTTGAGGTTCTTGACGGTATGGCGACGCTGCCAGAGAGCCGTCTCCCATTCTTCCTTAGTGACATTGCGGTAGCCGGGCAAGCGCCGCCAGTCAGGCTCGACGAATTCTCGTTCGAGGGGATAACGGAAGGGCTGTTCACCGGCGTGAACTTTCCCTGCCGGCTTCCAGGTGGGGCGAGCAGTCTTGCTTCCGGGCAGGATGGTTTTGGTCTCACTCATGAGCGAAGTCCTATTTTCGGGGAACGCGGGAACGTAGGAAGTCTTTACAACTTCCGTAGGGAGTCTTAACAACTTCCAAACAATTTTAGCTTAGCTGTTCACCTTTGCGCCACCCCCTGTGCGCGAAGCAGCCTTGATGTAGCGCGGCGGTGGCCCAGCCGTGATTTCCAGATTTCACAGCGCCCTGCGTTTTTTTGTAGACCCTCTGGTCAACTGATTTCCTTAAGGCCGCGGCAGGATTGCTAACTTTTTCTTTTCAGGGATGTTGATAGCCACTTGACGTTGAAGTTTATTGGCACCGAAATTGCCCGCTAAGGATTGGGTTCCGACACCCGTTTCACATGCAGCTCCGACCGACCTTGCTGCATGAAGCGAAGACGCGACATAGCGGTTGAAATCAGGGGACGAGCTTTCAGCTAGCTCTTGGCCCCCGCCAACACCCTTAGGGGGAATCATGCAAAGACGAAGTGGAAGTGTCCTCGCTACACCGTTTCTAGTAGGGATTCTGTTCGTGTTGTGCACGCTATTCGCAGTGGTCAGTCCGGCGCTGGCGCAATCGACGGCAACACTTCACGGCACGGTCGCCGACTCTTCGGGCGGGGGAGTTCCCAACGCGAAAGTGACGGCAACGCATCAGGCCACTGGAGTCATTTCAGTTACGCAAACAGACAGCGCGGGCGCGTACCTATTCCCCGCCCTGCCGATTGGAAATTACCGGCTGGAAGTTTCTGTGCCGGGGTTCGAGACGGTGAAGATTTCTGATCTGAAACTGGAAGTCGCCACAACCGTAACCCGCGACGTGACACTGAAAGTGGGAGAAGCCACAGTAACGGTGGAGGTGCAGGCAGAAATACCGCTGGTAGATACCAGCACAACCAGTGTGGGCCAGGTGATCAACGACAAAACGGTGCAGCAGATTCCGCTGAATGGCCGGCACTTCACCGACCTCAGTCTGCTTACTCCTGGTACAGTGACGCCGCCGGCCAATGGATTTCTCTCGGCTCCCTTGCGCGGCCAAGGCTCGTTTGGAATTAACACTGCCGGGCAGCGCGAAGACACCACCAACTGGCTGGTGAACGGAATCAACCTGAACGACAACGTACAGAACCAGCTCACGTTCCAGCCGCCGATCGATACGCTGGCGGAATACAAGATCGACAATTCTTCGTTCCCGGCGCAGTACGGGCGCAACGCCGGGGCGATCGTTAACCTGGCGACGCGCTCGGGCACCAATGAATATCACGGCGAGCTGTTTGAATTTTTCCGCAACAATGACCTGGACGCGCGAAACTTCTTCAATGCGACTCGAAGTTCCAGCGGCGCGCCACTTCCGCAGGCGCCATTTAAGCGCAACGATTTTGGCGCGGACTTTGGCGGACCGATCATCAAGAACAAATTGTTCTTTTTCCTCGCCTATGAAGGACTGCGGCAGCGGCAAAGCTTGACGGTTTCCACTACCGTGCCGAGCACCGATCAAATTGCGGCAGTCACTTCGCCGGCTGTTACGAAGCTGCTGACACTGATTCCCAAGGCGAACCTGGTGGGCACTGGCACGCCTGGAAATCCCGCCACGTTTAACGGATTCACCGGGGGAGTGCTAGCAAACGTGTCGCTGGACCAGGGATCCGCGGATATCGATTACGAACTTTCGCAAAAGGACCATCTGCACGGCTACTACGTGGTGCAGAAGGATCTGCGCGAAGAGCCCACGGCAGGTGGCGCGATTGGCGCGGACATACCCGGCTTCGGAGATACTCGGAGCGGGTTTCGCCAGTTGATGACCTTCAGCGAGGATCACATTTTTTCGCCCACGCTGAGTAACACGGTACGACTGGGCTACAACCGCATCCACTTGATCTTCACGCCCAACGGATTGCTAAACCCTGCCGACTTTGATATGACCCTGCCTGCAGGATCGCCGGTGGCGTCGGGCCTGCCGTTCTTCAACGTTGGAGGAAGCCTGGGCTTCGGAGGCCCGTCGGGTGAACCGCAAGGCCGCGGTGATACTACCGTAGTGCTGAATGATGCTTTCAGTTGGTTGAAAGGGCGGCACAGTTTTACGTTTGGCGGAGAAATTCGTCGCGCGTATAACAACAACATCGCGCTCAACGTCGGAACACTGACGTACACGTCGCTGGCGAACTTCCTGGCCGATTCGGCTAGTTCGTTCACTGTTCAACTGGGATCCGGCGACGATCGCATTTTGCAACCTTCCTACGATGTTTTTGCGCAGGACAGTTTTAAGTGGAAGACGAACTTCACGATTAACGTTGGTCTGCGCTATGCCTGGAACGCTACGCCCTCGGAAGCGCATGGGCGGTTCACGAACTTCGATGCCGCGACGGGTGATTTGATCTCCTCCACGCAACCTTACCAGCAAAATGCTATGAACTGGCAACCTCGCGTTGGATTCGCGTGGGATCCGTTCAAGGATGGGAAAACGTCGGTGCGCGCGGCATATGCGATTATGACGCAGGCGCCGACCACTAACATTGTTTCCCCATTGAGCTCAAATCCGCTGTTTGCCATTCCCATTTCTGCGAACTCCGCTACCAACAGCATCACCGCGGAAAATCCTTCAGCCGCCGTTGTGGGTACCAGCCTTGGACCTACCATCATCAATCCAAATTTCAAAAACATGTACGCGCAAGACTGGAATCTGACGATTCAACGTGAAATCACGCCGAGCTTAGGCCTGGAAGTCGCGTATGTGGGAACAAAAGGAACGCACCTGCAACTGACGCAGAACGTCAATCAGCCCTTTGTTACCGACGGGATTTATGGTTCCACGCGCCCGTATGCAGCGCTGCCGTTGACGAGCCCAATTGTGCCGGCGCAGTGCTTGGCGCCAAATCCAGATTGTCCGTACGGAACCATCAACCAAATCAATAGCGTGGGAAATTCGAATTACAATTCGCTTTGGGTGACCGCTACGAAGCATTTTTCGCACGGGTTCGAATTTCTGACTTCGTACACGTTTGCGAAATCTCTGGACTACAATTCGCTCTCAACAGGCGAGACCTATATCCTGCAGAATTCCTACAATCCGCGTGGCGACTATGGCCCGTCGGAATTCGATGTGCGCCACCGTTTCGTACTGAGCGGCTTTTACCAACTGCCGTTCAAGAGCAACCGGCTGGTTTCAGGCTGGCAGTTTGGGATTGTGACGCAAGCGCAGACGGGAAATCCGCTGAATCCCACACTGATCATCGGGCCGGGACCCGGAATTTCGCTGACGGTTCGCCCCGACATTACCGCGCCGGTGCAAACGACCGGGAATCCCAGTCAGTGGTTCGCGAATAAGTCGGTGTTTGTGTCGCCGTGTGTCAAGGCGGTGCCACCAGCAAAGCTTCCCACGTGCACATTGGGCAATCTGGGGCGCGACTCGATCGTCGGACCGGGCTTCGTGAATACAGACTTCTCGGTTACCAAGGACACGGCGATCACGGAGCGCTTTAAGTTGCAGTTCCGTGCAGAGACCTTCGACGTTTTTAACCATCCGAACTTTGGCAACCCGGTGCTGACCACTACCAGCAGCTCTTTCGGAATCATCACCAGTACGCGGTTCCCAACTGGCGATTTCGGATCTTCGCGACAAATCCAATTCGCGCTGAAGCTGCAGTTCTAGTTACCTCGGGTGTCTCGAGCGGCAACGAAAAAAAGGGCGCGAGGCGGGGCGTGGACTCTGCCTTGCGCGTGGGTATCAGACCTATAAACCGGTAGTAACTAAGCAACTGTTTCTAGGATGGAACGGTACTATGGAGCTTCGCGAAGGGGCACGCTAGCATGGGCCAAAGACGCCCAGCTTAGGGAGAAACCTGTGCCCAGAGAAAAACGTCGCACGCCCAGGTACATTTTTATAGCCAGCGCGGAGCTATTCGAAGAGCGCTCTGAAGTTCGGGTGGCCACACGCGTCAGCGAACTCAGCCTGTATGGCTGCTATCTGGACATGATGAATCCCTTCCCGGTCGACACGATTGTGCTGCTGAAGATTTTCGCGGGTGAGGCGGCGTTTAAGTCCAAGGCCAAAGTCATCTACTCGCAGCCCAATATGGGGTCGGGTATGGCGTTCATCGACGTGGAACCCGATTCGCTGGCGGTTCTGGAACATTGGCTGGCGGAAGCCGCGAAAGAGCAGCACACTACAGCGGGATAGCACCCAACGGACTTTCTTGTGCCGGCAAGATGCCGGCGCTACCAACCCGACCTCAATGAACGCAGCCGATGACCAGGGTTAGATCGTCGGACTGTTCGCCCACGCTGAATTTTTGGACTGCATCCTGAATGGCAATCAGAAGCTGGTCTGCAGTTGCGGGATTTGTGCGGACGGTTTCGATTAAGCGCGCTTCGCCAAATTCCTCGCTGTCTGCATTTTCCGCCTCGGTCACACCATCAGTGTAGATCACCAGAACATCACCGGGAGCCAAGACGCATTCGCGCGCTTCACATTGCCAAGGAGAAAACAGGCCAATGACAGACGCTGTGGCGCCGAGGCGAGCGATGGAGCCGTCTCGATGAAAAAGCAGCGGAGGATTATGTCCACAGTTGGCGTAGGTGAGTTTGCGGGTGATGTCGTCGTACATGGCGAAAAACATAGTAGCGTAGCGATCTTCGGGAGAATTCTCGAAGAAAAGCTGGTTGACGGATTTCAGCAGCTTGGGCAGATCATCGAGTGCCACCACCGAGCGGCTGCGCAGATTGGCTTGCAAGTTGGCCATGAGCAGCGCGCCGGCGATTCCTTTACCGGAAATATCGGCGAGCACGAATCCGGCGTGGCCCGGGCCAAGATCGAGGAAGTCGTAATAGTCCCCGCCGACCTGGCGCGCCTGAATGCATCGGCCCGCATATTCCATGGTGGCGAGAGGCGGCGAAGTCTGCGGAAACAAACGCGATTGCACGTCGCGAGCAATCTCCATTTCGTGAGCGGTGCGATTTTCCGCTTCCATCCGGTCCGCGATTCGCTCGGCCAGGCGGATATTTTCCAAGGCTACGGCGGCTTGACCCGCTACCGATTCAAGTAAGCGCTTGTCTTCGCGGGAATACGGCTCCTCGGAGAGCGGTTGGCCCAAAACAAAAAGCCCAACCAGCCGGGCGTCGCGTGCCAACAGCGGGACTAGAATTTCGGGGGAAAGGAATGCCAGCGGAAAGTCTTTGGGATATTCCGGCGAATCGGGAGGAGGAACGTCCCAGGCGCGGCCGTGCGAGGCAACTTCAAGCAGGAACGGAATATCTGCCTGGAGTGCCGCGGTATTGGCGGGAAGTTGCGGGCCGGTTGGGGACAACACGCCATCTGAGGTTTCACAGAAGAGCGCCACGGTTTTCGGATGTAGCGCCTGCCGCAGGTGGTCGCGCAGCAACTTGGCCAGTTCATCGCGATCGCTGGCCAGGCGGGTTTTTTCGCCAAGGTCCTGCAAAATCAAGCGAGCGTCGTAGGAACTTCGAAAGAAGGCGCGGTCGATCCGTTGCGTGCCGCGTTTGACCAGCGGCCCGGAAGCCCACACCAAAGCGACTCCAAATACTGCGCTGAGCCCCATACCTACTTGTGAATTCCCGGTGAAAACGCCGGAAAAGAAATGAGTGAAAAGGTAAATTGCGCCAAAGGCAGCGACCAGGAGCAAGACAAAGAAGCCACGTTGCACCAGCACATAGCGCGCGCTGCGCTGCAACAAAACGGGAATTTCCAGTACGCGATACTTCACCACCGCATAGGCAAACGACAGTGGATACAAGAGCAGCAGCATGATGACCACTGTGCCGGTCCAGAAGGACACTTCGTACCCGGTGAAATCCGCAACCATGCGTTCCACGATGATGGGCAGAGTCCCAATAATGGTTCCCCAAAACATGACGCGTGACTTTCGCCGGACGTCTGTTGGGATGTCCTTGCCAAGTGAATTCAATAGCAGCGAAAGCAATCCCAGAGACAGGAAGGAATAACTAATCGCAAGTCGCACATTGTTAGTGAACGGATCTCCCAACATTCGCCACAGAAAATTTGGCCAACGCGGATCGCCATCACGAAAGCCCGGAATTGCTTGGCTGATACCAAAGGCCAGCGCCATCCACTTCAACCAGGGTGCACGGCGATCGAGCCACGAACGCTGCGGAAATACAGCGAAGAAGATGTAGAAGAGGGCGGGCAAGCAGCCGTTGAATAAGGCGCGAAACACATTTATGAAGGGGCCAAAGCCCGGCGCGAACAAAGGCAAATCTTTGAACCCAGGAGCTGCAACAAAAGCGGCGAACAGCGCAGCCAGCAGCCACGCGGTCGGATCGTCTAGACGAAGAAACAGAACCGCGAATCCCACCAGCACAAAAAACAGGGGAAACAGGCTGGTCACGCGTTGCGCTGATTTTTGAGCGACGCCTTCGGCCGGCTTGTTTTGCGCCACCTGGCGAAAACGGGGACGGAATACCAGAGGCTCGGTTTCGCCGGGACGACGTACCTTTATTTCTACGACGTCGCCAGGATGAGATTTGCTCCAAGTCTGCCGAAATGGCAAAAACGAGACCAGTGGAACTCCGTTTAATTCGATCATGCTGTCGCCCGGCCGAATGCCAATGGCTTCCGCAGGACTTGCACTAACGACGTTGTAGATGGGGATCGACGAAGTGGCCGGATCGAAGCGGGTTTCCCGGCCGGCATTGATGCCGATTTCGACCGGGTACCCCGGGTGCTGGGCGTTATCCATCCACAGGAAGGCGTACCACGACGTGGCCGCGGCAAAAATAATGGCGGCAGTGATCAAAATGGGGAATGGAAGGGGAACGCACCAGCGCTTCGGGATTTGAGAAGTGTCCGTATCCATGAAAATACAGAGTAGGCTGAGCGCTTTAGTCGGTCAATGAGGTCGAGACATAAATCCGGGAGGCGCACTTCGCTCCCACGGGCACGCCTCCCGGGCACATCACCGCAAACGGAGGAATTGGTCGCTAAAAGGGCTTCACCTCAACTTTTACCTTCTTCACGACTTCCGCCTTGGGAAGAGTCACCTCAAGAATTCCATTCCGTAGAATGGCCTTGACGCCCTCAGGCCGTACCTCCAGCGGGAGCTTGACGGTCTTGAAGATGTGAGTCTTTTCGGTGTGAATGATCGGCGCCTCGTCTCTCTTGTCGGTCTTGTTCTCCTCCTTGTATTCCCTCTTGCCGGTGATCACCAGCCTCCACGGCTCGCAAATCACGTTGAGTTCCTTCTCGGTGTAGCCCGGAACTTCGGCCTTGGCGATTAGCGTCTCCTCGGTTTCATAGAGACGTAGGTAAATCGGCCTCATGAGTTCGGGTTCCGCCCTCAGCAAGTTCTCGAACTCCCGGCCGAATAGCAGCGGCCTCTTCTCGAGTAGCTCGAAGGGACGGCGTGCCACCAGGTCAAAAAACTCCTCAACATGCTTCGGGAAGCTCTCGAATTCCTCGTAAGGAACCGGGATGGGCTTCATCGCTTTTTCCAGTTTCGTGTCAATCATGAAATCCTCCATTGAAACAAGTAGGACCACATGTGAATGAAGGAGTGAAACAGCGTCACAAAAATTTGATGGAAATAGGCCCAGCTAAAGAAGCGGCCAAACGGCGTGTGTCGCCTGGTCGTGCCCCACTCCTTACATCTGGATCCCGTGTAGAAATTCGAGCACGTGCGGCACCAGCGCGGTCTCGAAAACCTGGTATCTCGCAAGTCGTGCGCACTGAATGTGAGAGTCGTTCGGTGAAATTTCCGTGGGGATTTTTGCGCCGCTTTTGTGAGAGAATTCGCGCAGTGGCTGCGTCGCTATCCGCAGCCTGCACCGGTTTCCGCCCGAGTCGCCGCGCAACAGATCTTCGACTCCTGAAATTAATACGAGGGAGTGAACGTACTAACGAATAGAATCCTGATGAAGCGAACTGCACAGCTGCGCGCGCTTGGTGTTTTGTGTCTCGTCCTATGCGTGATTGCAGTCACGCGTGCAGAGGACATCAAGCAGATTCGTCCGACTAGCTACGTTACCGATCTCGCAGGAATCATCCAGCCACAAGCGAAAGCGCAATTGGAAGCCATGGCCACGGAGTTGGAGCAAAAAACCGGCGCGCAGATGGCCATTGTTACCGTGAAGTCGCTGGACGGCAACGAAGTCCAACCGTATGCCAATAACCTGTTCAAGCAACTGGGCGTGGGGCAAAAGAAGCAGGACAACGGAGTCCTGTTACTGGTCGCGCCAAACGAACGAAAATATTGGACTGAAGTTGGCTATGGGCTGGAACCAATTATCAACGACGCGCGTGCCGGTGATGCGGGGCGTTTGCTGCCTCCTTATTTTCGCAAAGGCGATTACAGCGGTGGCATCGTGGCGGCGGCTTCGCGGCTGGCCAAATACATCGCTGACGACAAAGGTGTAACACTTACCGGGTTGCCGCCGGTGCGGCAGGCCCCGCCATCAAATGAGGATGGAGGTAGCATCTGGGTATGGATAGTTTTGGGAATCATTTTGTTGGTAGTGTTCTCTGGGCGCGGTGGATCATCGCGTGGTGGCGGCATGGGAAGCGGATGGTGGATCGGGCCGGTGATTGGCACTATGGCCGGAGGACGGCGGGGTGGAGGCTGGGGTGGTTCTAGCGGCGGTGGAGGTTGGGGCGGAGGCGGTGGCGGCTTCGGGGGATTTGGCGGCGGTGGTAGCGGAGGCGGTGGTGCTGGGGGTAGCTGGTAGCTTCGAACTTCTGGGAAGATAGGTGCGGCGATGGAAGGAAAGCTAAACGAGTTTGTAAGTCGCATGAAAGAAGCGGCCGGGAAGAACCTGGAGTCGGTGATTCTCTATGGTTCGGGTGCGCGCGGCGACTACCGGCCAGGGTCTTCGGATCTCAATCTGTTGTGCACGCTGGTGACGATTAACGTGGATGAATTGCAGCGCGTGTCGCCGGTTGTGGCGTGGTGGACCAAGGAATTGAAGGAGCCCGCGCCGCTATTCTTTGTGACCGAGGAATTGCGACGCTCCACCGACGTGTTTGCCATTGAGAGCCTGGATGTAAAGATGGCGCACCGCGTCTTGTACGGTCCGGACGTAGTGAAGGATCTGGAAATTCCCATGAACCTGCATCGCGTGGAAGTGGAACACGAGCTGCGCTTGCTACTGCTGCGTTTACGGCAGCATATTGTGCACGTAGGTCAAAGCGAACTGGAATTCGTGCGCGTCTTGAAACGCACTATTTCCGGAGCGGTGTCGCTACTGCGCCACACGCTGATTGCTTTGGGCGAGGATGCACCCGAGGATGCCCGCAAGCTTTTTGCGAGGATCGAGGACACGACCGGGGCGAGTGCCAGCGCGTTCGCGCGCGTATATGACTATCGTGAAAAAGATGGGGCGAGCGAGGATTCCGTGGCGGTGTACGACGATTACATGCGAGCGCTGGAAAAAGTGATTCTCAAGCTGGATGGAGCGGTTCCAAAGAAACAGTGGCAACGGGTGCCATCGTAGAATTTCAATCTCAAACGAGGTGGCGGCTATGAAAGCGGTCATTTTGCTTTTGGTAGTGCTTCTGGTAGTCGGGCTGATTTTTGGCAGCATGTATGTGAGCCGGCGCAATCAGATGGCGATAAAACGAGAATCGGTAAACGCGGCGTGGGCGCAGGTAGACGTGGTTCTGCAACGGCGCGCTGACCTGATTCCAAATTTGGTGCAAACGGTGAAGGGCTACGCGGTGCAGGAGCAGACCGTGTTCGGGGATATCGCTGCGGCGCGCGCTGCGTTGATCGGCGCGAAAACCCCTTCGGATAAGATCGCGGCAAACGGTCAGTTGGATTCGGCGTTGAGCCGTTTGCTGGTGATCGTGGAAAATTATCCGCAATTGAAATCCAATGAAAATTTCATGCGCTTGCAGGACGAATTGGCAGGGACGGAAAATCGCATCGCGGTGGAACGCCGGAGATACAACGACACGGTGCAGGACTACAACACGTACATTTCGCTGTTTCCGAATAGCGTAATCGCGGGTATGGCGGGCTTCGCGCGCAACGATGCGTACTTCAAGACGGAAGAAGGTGCGCGGCAAGCTCCTAAGGTGAATTTTGACTTTAAGAAGCCGGCACCTGCACCAGCGCCGTCGCAACAGCCTGCGCCGGCTCATCCGTAAAAGCTTAGTGTCGTATTAAAGAATATCGGGCTGCCACGTGCGCATGGTTGTTCGCGACGTGGCAGCCTTTTCCTTTAGCCGAGGAATTCGCTGAGCAGTAGGTGGAAGTGGTGCACGCCATTTTCGCGCTTCACGGAGTAGCGGCCGCGATCGTAGGTGGACGAACGCAGTCCACGCTGCACAGCTTCGCAGATGGCTATATCTTCCTGTTGCACTTCTTCGCTGAAACCGGTGACAGTTTTCACGCGTTCGCGCACTTTTTCCGACGCCGCATCGTGAAAATACCATTCGAAAATGGTCAGTGTTTTGTCGTGGGAAATAGGCACGATTAGGTTGAGCTGAATATTGTCGGGATAAATGTTCAGCATCAGGTTGGGAAACACCCAAAAATACAAAGCATCTTTCAAGCCTAGACCCGGTGGATAGATGCGTTGCTCAGAGTCGTTCGGCTTGAGCGCTTTCACCGGACCTAACTGCTGCGAATGGTAGCGAAACGTGTCGGTGCGGTACTTCGGATAATCGATTTCCTTCATCAAGCCGGGATGCACGATGGGAATGTGGTAGGCGTCAAGGTAGTTGTCGACGTACACCTTCCAGTTGCAATCGACATAGTAATCCCGGCGCTCGGCGAGTTGCAGATTGGCGAAGGAGAATTCTTTGGCAAGCTCTGGAATATTGCCGAGAAATGCGGAGAGCGGCGGGGCGTCTGCGTCGAAATTGACAAAGAGATATTGCTCCCAGGTCTCCACTCGCAGCGGCACCATGCCCATGGTGGAGCGATTGAAAAACGCGACGCCATCTACTTCGGGCGTGCCGATCAGGCGACCATCTAATGTGTAGGTCCAACCGTGATAGGCGCACTGAAACACATGACGGCAACCTTTGCCCTGAGCGATTGGTCCGGCGCGATGCCGGCAAACGTTGCTGAAGGCTCGAAGAATGCCCTCTTTGTCACGGACAATCACCACCGGCTCGCCGGCCACATCCGCGGTAAAAAATGATTCCGGATCGGCGATGGTGCGAGCCGTTCCATTCACATTGCCGCAGGGTTGGCCGAGCGTTCCGACCCACTGCCAAGTACGGTGGAAAATGCGATCTTTCTCTAGCTGTAAAATTCGAGGATCAGTATAAAAACGCGAGGCCAGCGTCTCCGCGCACTCCACCTGCGGATTGATGTTCAGCGACTGCGGTTGGGAAGTCATAGACGTGCCTGGAAAACGTAAGGGCACGATATATCGTGCCCCAGGTGAACGTCAAATTGCTTCGTCTTACGACTTATGGAATGCGGCTAATTAGAACTTGCGTGTTTCCTGGCGCGACCACCGCTCCACCACAATCTTGGATTCGGTATAGAATTCCACGCCATCTTTCCCCTGCGCGTGCAAAATGCCGAAAAAGCTTTCTTTCCAGCCGTTAAACGGGAAATAAGCCATGGGCGCGGCGACACCAATATTGATGCCGATGTTCCCCGCCGGAGCTTCGTAGCGGAATTTCCGCGCCGCGGCACCACTAGTGGTGAAAAGCGAGGCTTGGTTGCCGTACGGGCTCTTTCGAATGAATTCGATGGCTTCATCAATCGAGTCAGCGTGAATCAGGCTCAGCACCGGGCCAAAGATTTCCGTGTTGGCCAGCGAACTGGATGCGGGAACACCATCGAGAATGGTGGGTTTCAGGAAATTGCCATTTTCGTAGCTGGCGACTTTTAGATTGCGGCCATCGACGATGGGCTTCGCACCATCGCTGACACCGGTGGCGATCAGCGATTCCACGCGCTGCTTACTCTCTTTGGAAATCACCGGCCCCATTTGGATGCCGCTATCCAGACCAAAACCAACTTTGATGGAGGATGCCGCTTCAGCAATCGCGTCGCGAAACTTCTTCTGCGCATCGCCAATGGTTACTGCCACCGATACCGCGAGGCAGCGCTGGCCTGCGCAACCAAACGCCGAATCGCTGATGATCTGTTTGGCCAGATCCATGTCCGCATCAGGCAACACGATGACGTGATTTTTGGCGCCTCCCTGACACTGCATGCGCTTACCTGCCGCGGCGGAACGCATATAGACGTGTTTAGCCACGGGCGTGGAGCCCACAAAACTGATTGCGCGAATGGTGGGATGGTCGCACAGCGCGTCGACCACTTCACGACCGCCATTCACCAGGTTCACGATGCCTTTGGGAATTCCGGTCTTCTCAATAAGCTCCATGGTGCGGCGCATCGTGAGCGGCACGCGTTCGCTGGGCTTCAAGACGATGGTGTTGCCGCAGGCGATGGCGTATGGAAGAAACCAGAACGGGATCATCGCCGGAAAATTGAAGGGCACAATGGCCGCAACCACGCCAAGCGGCTGGCGAATCAACGTTTCGTCGACGCCTGGAGTAATGTCCTCCAGGTTGTACCCTTGCATCATGGTAGGGATGCCGCAGGCTACTTCGACATTTTCAATACCGCGGCGCAGTTCGGCCTTGGCTTCGCCAAACGTCTTGCCATTCTCGGTGGTAATGATTTTGGAGAGTTCATCGATGTGCTCTTCCAGCAGGAATTTCAGCTTGAACAAATATTGAATCCGCTCGCCAGGAGGCGTACGCCGCCAGGCCGGGAAAGCATCGGCGGCAGCTTGTACGGCTGCGTCGACATCTCCTTTGGTCGAGACTGGGGTGCGCGCCAGCAGTTCGCCAGACGCGGGGTTCGTAACGTTGACAAATTCGGTGGCCGAGGATTTTTTCCACTCGCCGCCAAAATAATTCTGTAAATCGGAAACGGGTGAGGTAACGGTACTGCTCATCGGAAGACTCCATGCCTCCGGAAGCGCTCCGGCAGGGCTTGCGATATGAAGGATAACGGCCAATAAAGACCGAACTGCGAGGCACTAGTCTATCAAGGTTTGGCTCAGGTGAGCAGGCAGAAAGGGCCGAACTGATGAAGCAGGACGACAGCTAACTTCAGCGCCCTAATTTGCGGGCGGCCAACGCTTCGTAGGCGGCTCCAATAAGCGGCGCCGATTCGTTCAGCACGATGGAGACGGGAACATCTTCCAGCATCGCGGTGAAATGCCATTTGTCTTTGAAAGAGGCAAAGAACGCCCCATCTTGCATCTTTGACAGAATCTTTACGGCGATGCCGCCGGCCACGTAGACGCCGCCAAGAGCCAGCACCTTCAACGCAAGATTGCCAGCTTCGCCTCCATAGATGGTGGTCCACAGGTCAAGCGCTTCCACGCAAACGGGGCAAGACTTATCTAACGCGCTCTTGGTTATGTAGGGCGCGGGATCGGCGTCCGGATCTTCGAAGATTGGGTGCTTGACGCTGGGCGCAATGAATTCGTGCAGCGTACGAAAGCCGCGGCCGGAAAGAATCAATTCCCAACTGACTTGCGGGTAGCGACGGCGCATGAAGCGCAGCAATTCAATTTGCTGGTCGGTGCGCGGCGCGAAATCGGTGTGACCACCTTCGGAAGGAACGACTTTGTAGCGCCTGCCTTCCCAAAACAAAATCCCTTCGCCCAATCCAGTTCCGGCGGCAAGCAGCGCGCGCGTCCCACCCTTCACGGGAGTGCCCTGATTCAATACGCAGAAATCCTCGGGCGGCAAATGTTCCAGGCTGTGACCGGTCGCGCCCAGGTCGTTCATCAGAACGATGGGTTCGACGGCAAGCTCTCTCGCCAAAGTATCCGCGTCGACAACCCAGGGAAGATTCGTGGCATGAATACGATTGTTGACGACGGGCCCTGCGACGCCGAAACCCACAGCCGTCACTTTCTGGTCGTGAAGATAAGGAGCAGCCTGGCGGGAGAATTCTTTGACGATCAGGTCGAACTGGGCAAATTCCTTGCTGGCAAAACGCTGACGATAAACGAACTCGAGCTTGCCACCCTTCTCGGCAAACAACGCGAGGTTACACTTTGTACCGCCCACATCGCCGGCCAGGATCACCTTGCCCCCCTGAACAAATCGCTTCTATTGAACCGATTTAAGGGTTATACCACTGACCGCCGTCGCGTTCCAATAACTGGTCGGACTCTTTCGGACCCCAAGTGCCTGCGGGGTAAAGGGGGACACCCTGCGTTTTGGCAGCGCTCCAAACATCGAGGATGGGATCGACCAGCGACCAGGCCGCTTCTACTGAGTCGCCACGGTCAAACAGCGTGGCGTCGCCGCGCAGACAGTCGTTTAGCAACGTGGCGTAAGCGCTGCGGGTGCCGTTGCCGAAGCTCTGCTGATAACTGAAGTTCATGGTGACGTTGCCGATGTTCATTTCCGTGCCGGGCTTCTTGGCGCCAAAGGAAACGGAGATGCCCTCATCGGGCTGTATATTAAGGACCAGCCGGTTGGGCTTCACGTCGCGCTCGCGAAACACAATGTGCGGCGCACAGCGAAACTGAATCATGATTTCCGTGGTGCGTTTCGCCAAGCGCTTGCCGGTGCGTAGGTAAAAGGGCACGCCCGCCCAGCGCCAGTTGTCGATCAACAGCTTCATGGCTACGAAGGTCTCGGTGCGCGAATTGGGGTTGACGTTTGGTTCGTCGCGATAGCCCGGCACCGGCTTGCTATCGATCGTTCCGGGAGCATACTGTCCGCGGACCACGTCTTGCGCCACCATCTCCAGATTAAAAGGTCTGATGGATTGCAGCACTTTCAACTTTTCGTTGCGAACGGCGGTGGCGTCAAACGATGCGGGCGGCTCGACCGATACTAAAGACGTGAGTTGTAAGACGTGGCTTTGAATCATGTCGCGCAGCGCGCCCGCCGTCTCATAGAACCCCCCGCGACGCTCGACGCCCAACGTTTCCGCGGCGGTAATTTGCACGTGATCTACGTAATTGCGATTCCAGAGTGGCTCGAAAATGCCATTACTGAAACGAAGCACGAGCAGGTTTTGCACCGTGTCTTTGCCAAGGTAGTGATCGATGCGGTAGACCTGCTTTTCTTCGAACACACTCAATACAATTTTGTTCAATTCCTTGGCGGAGGCCAAATCGCGGCCGAAGGGCTTCTCGATGATGATGCGCGTCCATGCGGTTGGGCCCGTAGGATGATTCAGTCCGGCGCGACCAACCTGCTCCACGATGTCCGGATAAACTTCCGGCGGCGTGGACAAGTACAAAAGGCGATTCCCACCAAGCTTCTTTTCTTCGTCTAACTCTCCCAAGCGCTTAGCGAGGGCCCCGTAGGCATTCTGATCGTTGTATTCGCCGGTGACGTAATAAAGATTGGCGGCAAACTGTTCCCATTTCGCGGGATCAATGGGCCCGACCTCGGAGATGGTCTTGGCGGCCTCGCTCAATGTCGCGCGGAAAGTCTCGTCGGTCATGTGAGTGCGCGCAAAGCCAATGATGGCGTAGCGTTCGCCGAGTGAATTGTGTTGAGCAAGATCGTACAAAGCGGGAATCACTTTGCGTTTGGCGAGATCTCCCGATGCTCCGAAGATGACAACGGCGCACGGCTCAGCTACACCGCCGTATACGGAACCTGAGCGTTTGATTTCCTCGGCCATCGCTTACCTCCAGGTTAGTAGAAAACAAAAACGAAAACAGGCGGAACGACTATACCGCAATCCCTAAAGCTTTCAGGTCGGCCGCAAGCTGCAATGCGCTCTGATGGTGAACCACGTTCATGCCCATGCGGCGCGGATTTTCCAGGTTCACCGCGCGATCATCGATGAACACGCACGTCCCCGGGGCGCGCTGCGTGACTTCCAGTGCGACGCGATAAATCGGTTCTTCCGGCTTGCGAGCGTGTAGGTAGCAGGAGCTGAAGAAAAGCTGAAAGTCATCGCACAGGTGAAAGGCTTCGATGCGGTATTGATTCAGCTCCAGCGGCTCGTTGTTGATAGCCCCGATCAAATATTTGCCGGTGCGTGCGACCGCAGAAAGGATCGCGCGGGTATCCGGATACTCTTTGGATTGCGCGAACATGAAAGCCGTAAACTCCTCGCGGGAAAAATCTCGAGGGCGGTAGAAAACGGTACGTTCGAGATATTGGTCAAGACTGATCTGACCGGCGTCGAACGCAGGAAAGGTCAAGTCGTGGCGTTCGCGAAATTCGTCCCAGTCCAAGCCAAACGTCTTGGCCGCTTCAAGGCGAGACGCATGGTCCCAGCCGTTGGTAAGGATGACCCCGCCAATGTCCCAGAAGAGAGTGGTAATCACGATCAGGTCAGCCTTCCGCAGAACCAACTGGAAATTCTTTGATGCCGGATGAGGCTCGAAAAGTGCAACAAAAAGGAGCCTACAGGGCGACCCGTAGCCTAGCACAAGCGCGAGTTATGGTTGAAGTAAGTTCGCTTCGCCGCGTTCTACCAGGCAGCGCACAAGCCCGGCTCCGCTTGCAACATCCTTACCCGTAGCGGAGAATGTGATTTGCCTAGGAGGCCAGCATGGCTAATGAAGATTGTGGGCCGACACCCACACCCAGCCAACCCGCACAACCGGGAGCGCGCACGGTGCATTGCGTAAAATTTGATAAAGACCTGCCCGGACTGGATCGCGTGCCGTGGAAAGGGGAATTGGGCAAGCGCGTGTTCGAGAGTGTGTCGAAGGATGCGTGGAAATTGTGGCTGGAGCATTCCAAGATGGTCATGAATGAATACCGGCTGAACCCGCTGGATCCTAATTCCCAGAAAATTATGGAAGAGCAGATGGAACAGTTTTTCTTTGGCGAGGGCGCGAAATTGCCGGAAGGCTACGTGGCACCGAAAGCCAAAGGTTAATGCGATATTTGGTGAGTTCTTGACATCTAAATCAGTAAATAGGTTAAGAAGCGCCTCGAAGTTTGGGGCGCTTTCCTTTTGCTTAGACGTCTGCTGGGGACAGCTTGTGGGAAATGGGATGCTCCACTGGAAGGCGTGGCGTTGAGGAAAATTTGAGTGTGGAGTGGGCTGAACGTAACGCTTCTTCGACTTGTTGAGAAGTCTCGGCACGCGCGAATAGAAAGCCCAGATAGCTGGAGCCTTCCGGCCATGCGGCGATAAAGTCGTGGAGCCGGGCGGTAATTTCGACGCTGGTAATTCCGGGAGTTTGCCACGCAGCGTCTTCCCCTTCTACCTTTTCGAATATTCCGCTGCTGGGTACGGGAATCATCATCACGCCCGAGGCTTGCTGCTCTCGCGGCGCGTCGCTACCTGAGAGTCCTAAGGAGTGACGCAGTAATAATTCTTCCAGGCCAATGGTTTCCGTTTCGTTGGTGGGAAGGAAGCGGAGAGACTTAGAGCAGAGACCGCCGATGGGACGCGGCGCGATCTCCAGTGGCCAGACGCCCTTCTCATTCAAGCGAAATTCGGCATGGACCGGTCCGTGGCCCAGGCCTAGTGCTTGAACGGATGCGAGCAGCGATTTTTCGATGGCTTGTTGGTCGGCAATGGGCAGCCGGCTTGGAGTAACGTAGATGGTCTCTTCAAAATACGGGCCTTCCAGCGGATCGGGCTTGTCGAATATTGCCAGAACGCGAAGGGACCCTTCGGTCAACAGCGCTTCGACGGCTACTTCCCTTCCAGGCAGGTATCCTTCGACGATCATTTGATCCAGGTTCGGCTCGCGCGTGGCTCGAATTTCTGCAGATTGCAGCAGGCGCTTCAGTCGTGCAGCGCCGGCTTGAAATTCCTGGCGATTGTTGACTCGAACTACACCCTGACTTGCGGACAACGAGAGCGGTTTGAGCACGCAGGGATAGGAAATTTCGAGAAGGGCGGGCTCGGGTAAAGGATCCAAGGCAACGGCGCGGAACCATGGCGTGGGAATACCAGCTTCGCGAAAAACCTCGCGCGTCCGCAATTTGCTGCGGCAGGCTTCTACGCTCGCTGGATGATTGTGCAAGATGCCCAAGCCCCGGGCCACGTAAGCTGCAGTGAGGGCCGGGCGATCGCCGAGCGCGAGAACTCCGTCGACCTGCAAATCGCGTTGCGCCTGCAACACTTCGAACGCCGCGGCTTCCGGCATTTCGAAATGAGCTGCTAGTGCGTGGTCATTCCAGGGATCGTCGAGGCGCTGGCAGCGGTCGGTGACGAAGGCGAGTTCCACGCCGAGTTTTTCTGCAGCCGCGTTGAAAGAGCGCGTCTGGTAGCCCAGCTTGGTAGCAAATAATAAAACTCGCTTCTTGCGTGTCATTATTTAACGAATCCTAAGGCTGCCGCATTCGCGGTTGTGCTGCCTAAACAAATGACTCTGCTTGCCGCACTGCTTCCCGGGCCTTCGCGATGGGAACCAACTGGTCCGCCGTGGGCTCCGCTCAACAGTACCAAGGCTCGTTGAGATACGGCACACTGGCACGCGACGCCAGAATGGGCATGGGCGGATATTCGATGCTTCGATCCGCAGCTCGATTTGCGGCTCGCCACAATTGTTCGAACGCTGCCGCACGGCCCGTTTTCATTTTTTCTGCCGCGGCCACAATATCCTGCAGGTCTGCAGCAAGTTGATCGACCTTAGGATCTTTATGTTTCCAAGGATGTACCAGGAGTTTCGAATCGAATGTACCAACCTGTTCGCGCACGTCGGACAATTCCAACAGCCGCGACTGTGGCGGAATTAATAGGCGAATTGCCAACTGAATAGGAGCGACCGCATCGATCAGTTGCAGCCGGCGTAGTTGCTGCAAAAGGTCGAGATAATTTTCGAACGTGGTCCAAGGCGTGAAGGGTACAAACGTCGGCGAAAAGTGAATGTCGGCATGCCGACATAGTTCGACCGCACGAAAGAAATCGTCGCGGGTATGATTTTTCTGCAATTTATCGAGCGTGACCGCATCCAGAGACTCAACCGCCGACACAATGAACAAGCATCCGGTTCGCCGCAGAGTGGCAAGAAGATCGGCATTTTTCAGCAGATGCTCAACCTTAATCGTCACGTCGTAGCTCAAACTGGGAAATTCGTGATGCAGCGCTTCCACGAGTGGAATCGCGTGCCCTACGCCGTTGAAAAAATCAGGGTCGCCAAACGTAATATGTTGCGCGCCTGCGGTAGCTTGTTGGCGGATATCGGCCAGCACCACTTCGCGATCGACTATGCGAAAGACGCCGTCATATACGGGCACGATGGGACAGTGCCGGCACAAATGTTTGCAGCCGCGACTCGCTTCGGTATAGCCCACGGTGCGGTGTTCGCCGCCGGGCATCACCAGGTGCGCGTAATTCTGTAACGCTGGAAGACCCGCGCGATCGGGAGTGAGAAAACGCAGACGTGCCAACGAAACGGGAGAATCGAGTGGATGAATCTGCGGCGAGGCGGAAAGGCCGGACAAATGTTCCGCAAGGTCGACCAGCGACTGTTCGAACTCACCGCTGAATAAGCTGTCCACATGTAGTGCATGGAAACTTTCTGCGGTTAGTGCAGCATACAAACCGTAAACGCAAAGATGGGCATGCGGATTCAGCCGCCGTATCGGTTCGACAAGATCCAGCGTCAGCCGCGTAGCGGTGTGCATCGGCACATAAAACGCGATCAGGCGAGCGTCACGTAGCGCCGCGTCGTTCAGTGGTTCACGCGAGAGGTCCAGGCAAGTGACCGAGTGCCCGCGCCTACGTAGCCAAGCTGCCGGCGATGCCAGTCCGAAGGGCTGCCGTCCCAATTCGTAGGTAGAGACAAGAACAATATTCACGACGATTCATTATAGCGTCCCCGCGTCGCTGCGCGATTTCGGTTATCATAGATGCTCAACCATCGCAGGAAAGGACCTTAGTATGCCCATCTCTGCATTGAATTCTTTTCGCACCCGGGACAAGTTGAATGTGGGTGCGCAGCCGTTTGAAATTCAACGCCTGGAGAAGCTGGAAGAAGATGGCATAGCCGAACTCGCGAAACTCCCCTTTTCCCTGCGTATTTTGCTGGAAAATCTGCTGCGTTTTGAAGATGGACGCTCGGTGCGCGCCGAAGACATTCAGTCTGTGGCGCAATGGAAGCCTGGCGTGGCGCAAAAAGAAATCGCGTTCATGCCGGCCCGCGTGCTGTTGCAGGATTTTACCGGAGTGCCCGCGGTCGTCGATCTGGCCACCATGCGCGAAGCGGTGCAACGCATGGGCGGCAATCCCAAGCGCATCAACCCTTTATTCCCCGCGGAACTGGTCATCGACCATTCGGTGCAAGTAGATAATTTCGGCAGCGTAAATGCCTTCGGCTTAAATGCCGAGCTCGAGTTTCAACGCAACGTAGAACGTTACCAGTTTCTACGCTGGGGCCAGGATGCGTTTCGCAATTTTAAGGTCGTGCCTCCCGACACCGGTATCTGCCACCAGGTAAATATTGAATATCTGGCGCGCGTAGTCTGCGCGATGCCGAATGGCAATCGTTTGGAAGCGTTTCCCGATTCTTTGGTGGGCACGGACTCGCACACCACCATGGTGAATTCGCTGGGCGTATTCGGCTGGGGCGTTGGTGGGATTGAGGCCGAAGCGGCCATGTTAGGACAGCCGCTGTCGATGTTGGTGCCGGAAGTGGTCGGCTTCAAGTTGCATGGACAATTGCCGGAAGGCACTACGGCTACTGATCTCGTTCTGACCGTGACGGAAATGCTGCGAAAGAAAGGTGTCGTCGGGAAATTTGTTGAGTTCTACGGCTCGGGTTTGTCGACCCTGAGCGTGCCGGACCGCGCCACGATTGCGAATATGGCGCCGGAATATGGCGCGACCATGGGCTTCTTTCCGGTTGACGACGAAACGCTCGCGTATCTGCAATTCACCGGGCGCTCGCAGGAACAAGTGGCGCTGGTCGAAGCGTATTGCAAAGAACAATTTTTGTTCCGCACCAATTCAACCGTCGACCCGGCGTTCAGCGATACTTTGTCGCTCGATCTGGGAACGGTTGAGCCAACTGTGGCTGGTCCAAAGCGGCCACAGGATCGCGTATCGCTGAAGAACGCCAAGAGCTCGTTCGCAAAGGTGATAGAAAATACGCCGGCGAAACATGTTGCGGTGAAAAATAATGGCGACTCGTTTGATCTGTCGAGCGGCGCGGTGGTCATTGCCGCGATTACCAGTTGCACCAACACTTCGAATCCCTCGTTGATGCTCGGCGCGGGATTGCTGGCCAAAAAAGCGGTGGAACGCGGACTGGAGGTCAAGCCCTGGGTGAAGACCAGCCTGGCTCCGGGATCTAAAGTTGTAACCGATTATCTGAACACTTCGGGTTTGATGGCCTATCTGGAGAAACTGAAGTTCCATCTGGTTGGCTATGGATGCACGACTTGCATCGGAAACAGCGGACCGTTGCCAGATGCGATTGGTGCCGCAATTAAAGAAAACAATATGGTGGCGGTGGCGGTGCTCAGCGGCAACCGTAATTTCGAAGGTCGCATTCATCCGCTGGTGCGTGCGAACTATCTGGCTTCGCCGCCCCTGGTAGTGGCGTATGCGCTAGCTGGCCGCATGGATCTTGATCTGACGACTGAACCGCTGGGCACGGACAAAGCGGGAAAGCCGGTTTTCCTGAGCGATGTGTGGCCCACGCCGCAAGAAGTAGAGAGCACGGTACGCGCCTCGGTGACTACCGAGCAATATCGCAAGCAGTACAGCGAAGTGTTCGAAGGCGACGCACGCTGGAAGGGCATGCCGGTTCCGGCGGGCGACCTTTATAAGTGGGATCCCAATTCCACGTACATCAAGCTGCCCCCTTATTTCGATAACATGCCAAAAACGCCGCCGCCACTGGCCGATATTCACGATACGCGGGTCTTGGCAGTGCTAGGCGACAGCGTGACCACCGACCATATTTCTCCTGCGGGTTCCATCGCGGTCGATTCGCCGGCAGGTAAATATTTGATTGCGCATGGAGTGAAGCCGCACGAATTTAACTCGTATGGCGCGCGGCGCGGCAATCATGAAGTAATGATGCGCGGAACATTTGCGAATATTCGCCTGCGCAATCAGCTGGCGCCCGGCACCGAAGGCAGTTGGACATTGCACTTGCCGGACGGCGAGAAGATGTACATTTACGACGCCGCCGTGAAATATCGCGAAGCGGGAGTTCCGCTAATCGTGATCGCCGGCAAGGAATATGGTTCGGGATCATCGCGCGACTGGGCAGCAAAAGGCACGCGATTGCTCGGCGTGCGGGCAGTGATTGCGGAGAGCTACGAACGCATCCATCGTAGTAATCTGGTGGGCATGGGCGTGCTTCCGCTGGAATTCAAGCCAGGCGAAAATCGCGAAAGCCTTGGCCTGACGGGCCACGAAGTATTTTCGATAGAAGGTGTCTCGACACTGTCGCCGAGGAAACAGGCAACGGTTCATGCGAAATCGGCAGATGGAAAAGAAAAAACGTTTTCCGCGATGGTTCGCGTGGATACGCCGGAAGAAGTTTCGTATTACCAGCACGGCGGGATTCTGCAATACGTGCTGCGGCAAATGCTGGAGTAGCCAGTCTCAGCTCCAAAGTTTGGAAGCCTCGGAACCATTATGTTTCCGGGGCTTTTTCTTTTCGGAGAACGAACGGGACAACGCATCGATCGATGCAATGCAAAGGTTAACTGCGGCCTTCGCGCTTTTGGGCCAAGACTAAGCCTCGAGGAGTCGGTAGGAGAAGAACCGACAACAAGCCCTCGGCTTCAAGGCGCAGCGCACCTTCACGGACGCTCTTCATGTGCGAACTGGCGTCGTGAATCAGAATCACTCCATACGGATTCATCTGCGGAACAAAATGGCGAACTTCCTTTTCGCGAAGTTCCGGGTCACTGTCGCAAAAAAGCATGTCGATTTGCCCAGACACTTTCATTTCCAGGCTGGACTCGTTTCGCGCGTCAATCCATTTGCCCAAACCTGATTCGGCAAAACGCTTTTTTGCAGCCTCAAAAACTTTTTTGTCCCACTCGCAGGTAATCACGCGCCCAACGCCGTTTTGCTTCAATCCTTCCGCGATGCGCAGCGTGCTCAGGCCAGAGAATGTGCCAGTTTCGACAACGAGCTCAGGCTTGATGGTATTCACAATCGACTTCAGAAAATCGAGGACTTCCACTTCTGCGCTCATCGAATCGTACATGTGCCACCGTTCTGGATGCGGACACTCGGGAGTGGGCCGGTGATATTCGGGCTGAAGAACGTCGCCGTGCAAAAGAATATGGTCTACGGTACGGTGCTCTTTTTTAAGCGTGTGGAATTGGCTTTTAATACGCCAAAGTAACACCGCGCCCGCGAGGATAGACAAAACGCTGGCAACCTGAGCATTGGACATGCCCAGGAACGAGCGCGGATTGATGCGGATAATCTCCACCAGGAAGCGAGCAACTCCGGTGAGGATTAAATAATTGCAGAAAATTTCGCCCTTAGCCTTGGGCCCGCGTATCGCCTTGGTGCCCATGTGCCAAAGAAACGCGCCAATCGCGCACCAAATTAAAAATTCGTAGAGTGGAGTGGGATGCACGCGATCGGTTGTGGGCACAACGCCGTTTGGAAAACTCATTCCCCAGGGTAGCGATGTGGGGCGGCCGTAGTCGCCATCACCAGAGAGCAGGCACCCGATGCGGCCGATGGCATAACCGAAACAAGCGGCCGGAGAACACGCGTCGAGAAATTCTAGCGTGGGAAGCTTGGCGAGCCGCCCCTGCAACAGCACGGCGCCGAAACCGCCGAGAAATCCGCCAAACCACGCAAAGCCGTATCGGCTGAATAGCAGCGGGAAGGGATCAGCGAAGAACTCCGCGGGCGATTCGAGAAGATGATAGAGCTTCGCACCCAAAATTCCCGCCAGCCCCGCGACGGTGATCATGGTGAAGGCATCGGCCTCCCATCCGCGTCGTTGGAAATCGGCTTGAAGAATGTACGCGGAGGCAATCAGTGCCAAAGCGACCATGAGACCGAAGGTGGGAATGGTCAAAGGACCGAGGTGGAGATACGGAATCATCGCGTCAGTGGGTTGGTCTCACATCAAAAGTATACACGAGGGCCAACTTCAAGCCGGACGGCGACGATAAAACGCCAGGCCGAGCGCGAGCCAGATAGCCAAGGCGATCCACTCGGCAAGCGAAAAGTGTCCGGGGAAGGCTGGGACCAGCTTCATCAATGTGAGCAGCAGCGAGATGGCAATGCCCAGCGCGGCGATGAGGCGCAGGCGAGGACTCTTTGTAACGAGAAAAAACGACGCGCAGGCCGCAAGCCACCCGAGCGAAGAAGCCAGCGCGCCGACTTCGGTGACCGGCACAAGCAGCGCGTCGCCAATCAGCAATCCGATGAGTGTGCCAACACACGCGCCAAAGATGGCTACGGTCGGCGTCAGATACACGGCGTGAACCGCGGCAAATTGTTTGGGAATTGTGCCGCGCCGTCCGAACGCAAAGAGCAGCCGCGTGGCCGCCACGAAGTTTCCGTTGAACACTTGAAATAGCGCAACCAGCGAAATCGCCAGGATCAGGCGGACGAGCCACACGGAGTGCGTTCCTTGTTCGAAGGCAATCGCGGTCGCGAAGCGCTTGCCCAGCAAGTTTTGCCAGGGAGCCACGTAGGACACTGCGCCAACCGCGAGAACGAGGAAACCGGCACCAATCAGCAAGGCCATGGCAATGGCTTTAAAGAAGTCGCGCTTGGCGAAGCCGGGGTGCGCCTCCTCGGCAACTTTTGGCACCGATTCGAAGCCGGTTACGAAGTACGGCACGATTTGCAGCGTCAGAAGAATCGATGCCAACGGAGCGTGGCTGAAGAGCGGCTTCATGTGCGATACAGAGCCGGTGCGCGCGCTGACCAGCACCAACAGCGCAAACACCAGCAACACCGCCGAAGTAGCCCAGGTTTGAAACACACTACTAGCGCGGATACCGCGGTAATTCAAATAGCCCAGAAACACGGTGAGCGCGATACCCAGCATCAGGCGCGGAAGAAAAACCGGCTGATCGGCGACGCGATAGAGTTCGAACGTATCTAACTGCGGAAACAGGTACGCGGCCAGTTTGCCGACCGCCACCGCTTCCCAGGGGCACACGATGAAGTAAGCCAGAAGCATCATCCAGCCGGTGAAATAGCTGACCAGCGGCGGGAAGACTTGTGCCGTGTACGCGGCTTCACCCGCAGCGTCGGGCAAGCGCGCCACCCACTGACCATAAACGTAGCCCACCGGTAATAAGAGGATGCCGCCGATTCCGAAGCCCAGCATAGCGCCGAGGGGGCCGCCACGGGCGAGCCAATCGTCCATCACGACGACCCAGCCGCTGCCAATCATGGTGCCAAAACCCAGCGCAAAATAATTCCAGAGTGTCAGTTTGCGCGCGAGCGTCAGCATTTAGAGGACGCAGAGAAGTTCGTAGAGAAGATTGGCAGCCAGCAGCGAAGTAATTTCGCCGGTATCGAATGGTGGCGAGACCTCGACCAGGTCGCAACCAACGATGTTCAGTCCTTTTAAGGCTCGCACCAAATTCAAGATCTGAATGCTGGTGAAACCGCCAACCTGCGGCGTGCCGGTGCCGGGCGCGTAGGCCGGATCAACACAGTCGATGTCCAGGGTGATATAGACGGGCTGGTTGCGGAAGACGCGCAGCTGCCGCTGGAAAATGGGTAGGCCCTTCGCGTGGAATTCTTCGGCAGTGATCATTTTGACTTTGTGTTTGTGAGCGAAGTCGAAATCGTCTTGGGCATAGAGTTGGCCGCGCAAGCCGACTTGCAGGAACTTGCCTGGCCGGATCAGGCCTTCTTCGATGGCGCGGCGAAACGGCGTGCCATGGGAATAGCGACTGCCAAAATAGGAGTCCCAGAGATCGTTGTGGGCGTCGAACTGAATCAGCGCTATAGGACCGTGCTTTTTAGCAATGGCGCGCAGGACGGGCAGGCTGAGGGAATGATCGCCGCCGACTGCCGCGCATCGCGCGCCCGCGTTCAATATTGTCTGCATCTGATCTTCAACGCGCTGGAAGGTGTCTTCTATCGAAAGCGGATTGACCGAGAAATCACCATAGTCGGCGACGCGATATTTCGAGAAGGGATTGACTCCAAGTACCGGATTCCACGGCCGAATAATGGCGGACTGCTGGCGCACGTGGCGCGGGCCGAGGCGCGGCCCAGGGCGATAGGTTGTGCCGCCATCGAAAGGAATGCCGGCAATGGCGATATCGAGTTCCTCGGGCTGCGCAATGTGCGGCAACCGCATGAAGGTGGAGATACCGGAAAAGCGGGGATAGACAAGAGCGTCGACAGGGGTGGGATGAGGGAGTTGATATTTCCTGGGCGGTTTCTTCATCGGTCGTATGCTATGAGCCGCGAACAGCGAAGTCAACGAAGCGCAAAGGACCGATGAGAATTGACAGAAAGCGCATGGCCAAGAATTAGAAGCAGGCGGGGGAAAAGAATATACGCTACTGGTCGGAGCCGGGCTCGCAAGCACCATCAGGCAAATCTTCGTTGAACTGATTGCGCTTCTTGTAAGCCATCCAGGTGATTCCAACGCAAATCAGCATGGGCGGAATCACCAGGATCAAAATGCCGCTGCGCAGCGCCTGAATCATGCGGGAGCCGGAACCAGCCACCTGGCTGTAGCACAATGCACATTGCTGCGCGAAGGTGACCACAGGCGTAAGCAGGGCGAGAGCAACGGCAGCGATGCGTGTTAGCCAGCTTGTTCGACCTACCATAAGAACTAGCTCCCTGTGCTGCTACAACCTAATCTGCGACCCCTTCAGGCTACTGCTGAAACGGCCTCATGTGCAACAGGCGAACGCTGTCGGACCAGAACATGTTCATCATCAGCAGCACGAAGATGGTTACCGGGATCAGCGTAAGCAACAGATTGCGGTGCTCCTCCGCCAAGTGCATGAAATACATCAAGCCCAGCCCTGCGCTGCAAACCGCCAGCGCCAGCAGCAAGACCACTAGCGTGCCGGTTGAAAAGTGCTGAAAAGACAGAAATACTTCCACCAAGAAAATCGCCAGCAGCACGAAATAGATGGGCAGATATTTGCGAATAACATTTCCGGATGCGGTAGCAGTAGCCATAGTGTCTCCTCTCGTGAGCCCGGCTTAGTGCGAAATATTGGTGAGATAGACCAGGGGAACGACGAACATCCAGACCAGGTCGACGAAGTGCCAGTACAAGCCGGTGGTCTCCACATGGCTGGGCGTCAGGGTGGCGCGCGAATAGCCGCGAGCGATGACCAGCATAGCGATGATGCCGCTGATGACGTGGAGCAAGTGCAGACCGGTGATCATGAAAAAGGTCTGCCCAAACAAGCCAGAGCTGAGCGTGATTCCCTTGGCGAAGAGCTGGAACCACTCACGGATGTGTAAGGCAGCGAAAATTGCGCCGAGCGCCATGGTGGAGTACAGGAACCTCATGGCTTTGACCTTGTCCCCCAGTTTGGCGGCATCGACGGCTCCGAGCATCGTCAAACTACTGGTGACCAGCACGATGGTCATGATGATCACGTTGATGACGCTGCCGGTTTCAAACGGCCGCTGCCAATTCGGCGTGGCGACGCGAAGATAACCGTAAGCAAACAGAAACGCGCCAAACGTAACGGCGTCTGAAATGATGAATAGCCACATCGTGAACTTCCGCGATGGGATGGCGTACGGCGAAGCTTCCATCAGGGCGCCGTGCCCGTGTAGTGCTGCGTCAGTCTCGCTCACAGTTTCTCCCCCTTCCAACACCTACAGCTTGGTGCGGCACAACAGAAACAAGTAAACCCAGAGAACGCCCATGAAATGCCAGTAAATGGCAGTGTTTTCGAAGAAGCTGCGACGGAATGTCGAGTGGCTGGCGACCAGGCGACCCATCAGGTACACCAGCGCGATGATGCCGGCGAGAACGTGTAGTGCGTGAATGACTGTCAGCACATAGAAGAAGGAACTGTTGGGATTGGTCGCCAGATATATGCCAGCCGCGCGCAACTGCTGCCACACCATGTATTGACCCACGCAGAAGGCGAAACCAAGCACCAGCGTCACGGCCAACCAGCCGAGAGCTTTGCGTGCGCCTGCGTATTCGATAAGCGCACCGCCGGTCAAGGACCGACGAGAAAGTTCGAAGGTAGCGCTGCTGGCCAGTAGCACAAGCGTATTTACGTACAGCAGCGACGGCAGGACGAGATGAGTCCAGTCGTTGGTGCCCTGTCGAACAAACAGAGCACTCGTGAATGCCGCGAACGACATGGTAATCGCAAAGATGCCGACCCATATGCCGCTACGCGAAGCGCGATCTGCATTACTGTAAGCAACGGCGGTCGCGACCTTCTTCGGTTGCGGCAGAACCGTGGCATGAGTGGAAGCAATCGTTGTAGCCATAATCTCCTGATTCTTGCGAGGGAAGCGGCGCGTGGCCCGATGGAAGGTTGACGCGCCGTTCGCTCCTTAACTTAATCGCCGCTGGCGATGACCTGTTCCGGCGAATCCTGCATAACGAAATCGCCCTTCGAACCTTTCACGCCGTATTGATAGGGATCGTGATAGACGATGGGGTGACGGTCACCAAAGTTGTTCCAAGGTGGTGGCGAAGGAATGGACCACTCAAGTGTAGTAGCATTCCACGGATTATCGGGAGCGATCTTGCCCTTGAAGTGGCTGTAAATCAGGTTGAAAAGGAAAATCAGTTGCGCGCCGCCGGTAATCAGAGCGGCGATGGTGATGAATTTATGCAGCGGTAGATACGGCGCCATGAAGTCGTCCACGAAAGACTGATAACGGCGAACGTTGCCAATCAGCCCGAGATAGTGGAACGGCATGAAGATGCAATAGGTGCCGATGAAGGTAATCCAGAAATGCAGCTTGCCCAGGCCTTCACTCAGGAAGCGACCGGTCATCTTCGGATACCAGAAGTACGTCCCGGCAAACACCCCGAAGAGTGAAGCAACGCCCATGACCATGTGGAAGTGGCCTACCACGAAATAGGTGGCGTGCAGGTAGATGTCGATGGAAGGCTGCGCCAGGAAGAAGCCGCTGACGCCGCCGCTGACGAACATCGAAATGAAGCCGATGGCGAAGAGCGACGCGGAATTGATCTGGATATTCGCGCCGTACAAGCTGCCCAGCCAGACCAGCGTCAGAATCGTCGCGGGAATGGTGATGGTCAACGTGGGAAACGAGAACGCCAAGGCGGACATGGGATTCATGCCGCTAAGGAACATGTGATGTCCCCAAACCATGTAGCTCAGGAAGCCGATGGACATCATCGAGTAGATGACTACCTTGGCGCTGAGCAACGGCTTCCGCATGCTGTTGACCAAAATGTGCGACACAATGCCCATCGACGGGAGAATCGCGATGTACACTTCCGGATGGCCGAAGAACCAGAACAGGTGCTGCCACAAAAGTGGGGAGCCACCCGAGTGCGGCTGCACACGATCGCTGATAACCAAGCCAGCGGGAATAAAAAAGCTTGTTCCCGCGTGCCGATCAAGAATCAGCAGGATGCAAGCCGGCAGAAGAACCGCGAAGGCCAGCAAGCTGATGCACGAAGTAATGAACCACGCCCAAGTGCAGAGCGGCATACGCATCAAGGTCATACCTTTGGCGCGCAGGTCCAGAGTGGTGGCGATGAAGTTCAGCGCGCCAAGTAGTGAAGCAGCGCAGAAAATGGCAATCGACAATCCCCAGCAACTGGCACCCCACTGCATACCCGGGCCCGCATCTTTACCAACGGCGCTGAGCGGAGCGTACATGGTCCAGCCAGAGATTGGCGGCCCATCAGGAATCACGAAGGCCAGCATCAACACGACCCACGCGAGGAATGTGGTCCAGAACGACATCATGTTGAAGCGAGGAAATGCCATGTCTTCCGCGCCAATCTGGATCGGTAGGAAGTAATTGCCGAAAGCAGCGAACGGCGCGTTGGTGAGTACGAAGAACACCATCAGCGTGCCGTGCATGGTGAGGAGCGACAAATAATATTCTGGCGTCATCACGCCACCGGGCGCGCCAGCTTTCGAGAGCAACTCCAAACCCGGAATTTTTGCCGCAGGCCAAACCAGGTGAATACGCATCAGCCACGACAGAAACATGCCGGTGAACACGGCGACTATGGCCAGGGCGTAATACTGTTTTCCGATTACCTTGTGATCCAGGCTGAAGACATGCGTGCGGATGAAACCTTCCGGCGGAGCATGTACATGCGCTGGTTGGACTGAACTCTCTGCCATCTTGATCACCTCGCTCTGAATCTGCCGTAGTACTGGCGAGGAGCGGTCGCCAGACCACGGGCTAAATGCTTTTCTACTGGGACTGCGTCTTCAACCACGCCTCGTAATCGGTTTGGGACATGACATTCAGGTACGCCTTCATGTTGTAGTGGCCCAAGCCGCACAACTGCGTGCAAACGATTTCGTATTTGCCAATCTTGGTTGGCGTGAAGTGCACAGAAAGATCCAAGCCAGGCACAAAGTCCTGCTGGATGCGCAGTTCGCGGACATAAAAGGAATGGCCAACGTCCTTGGCATGCATCAGCAATTGGATTTCGTGATCGACGGGGACGACAAGTTCGCCAGACACGATATCGTCGCGGGCTTCCACTTCGTTGGCAGGATCTAAGCCGAAGTAGTTCTGGTTACCTTCGTCGATTTTGTCAGGATGAATGGCGCCGAACTTACCGTCGGGACCTGGATAGCGGAAATAGAAAGCAAATTGCTCGGCTTGAGCTTGTACCTGGAGGGCATCGGCTCTGGGCGGAGCAAAGTAAACGTTAGCCCAGGCTTTTTGCCCCAGCACCCCGAGCGCGAGAATTTCCGAGCCAACGATCAAGAATGCGGCGATGACCATGACCTTGGCGCCGCCCGGAAAATTCTTAAGCGGGCTGCCCGGCTTGCGTCCCGTGAATGACCAGAGGAACAGGGCGAGGACCAACTGGGCACCGACGAATGACAAGCCCGCTTCGAGCATCGTGTCTTTTATCTGTTCGTCGATCTGGTGTCCGTGCGTCGAGATGTCCTCGGGCAGCGGGTATTTATTGGCGATGATCGGATACGCCGACACCAGTGCAATGATTACAAGTACGACTGCTAATAATTTCCCCATTGCTCCTCGCCTCCGCCCACGAATTGGGCGCTGTACAGGTTGGGTTGCACGACTTCAGTAGTAGAGCCGAGAGAAAAACCAAGCCCTAAATCAATAGGGCTTGGCTTTAAAGACGAAGTTGACGGTTTTGGTTTCGGAACCCGAGATGGTCACTTCCTGAGTTTGCTCACCGTAGGATTCCTGCCAGGCGGTAATGGTGTACTTGCCTGGAGGCAGGTTCGCTAACGAGAAAGCGCCAGAGTCGGGCGTAACCGCGTAGTGAGAATTCTTCAGAACCGCGAAGTTGCCGTGCATCCACGGGTGGATGTTGCACTTCACTGGAATGAATTCGGACTTGTCGTACTTCTCGCTGATTGGCGGTGTTCCTGGCGGCTGAGACTTGTTCCACTCGCGGTTCAGCTTCGGCAGCGGGTGAATGTTGTGCGAAGTCTGATCTTCGTTGCTGATCTTGAGTTCCTGATTTACCTGGAACGCCAAGATGTGCGGAATGTAGCGGCAGCCCTTCTGAGTGAAAATTGCTGCGGTTGACGGAGCGGCCTCATCAGGTGCTCCAGCAGATACATAAACAACTACGTCTCCCAACGCATTGCCTGGACCGGTTACAACGGTTTCTGCGACCGGGGGCGTGCTGTACATCTTGGCGCAAGATGGTTCTTTGGACATGTCGATCGGCTTCATCTTGGCAGGCGTGCCTTCATAGGTCACCTTGCCGCTGACGGTGCCGCCGGCAGGTCCAGCCATAGTCACCGCCGAAGCGGCCAACATGGCGAATCCTGCCATTACTACGTGCGACTTTCTCATGCGAGTACTCCCTCCTCGAATTCAGAAACGAATGTGCTGCTTACGGATTGATCCCTGAGCCCGTATTCGTGTTGTAAACCTTCTTGGCCTCGACGATGTCGTGGCCTTCTTTGGTGCTCATCCATAACGCGAGTTCTGGGCTGGGGCTGTTGTACTGTAAGGTCCGCAAGTAGTGAACCAAATCCCAAGCGTCTTCGGGCTTAACTACGTCGGCGAAGGAAGGCATGGGTGTTCCATCCACACCGGTCATGAAAATCCGGTAGACGTCTTGATTGGTACGTCCGCACTTGGAACGGTTCGAAGTAGTGAAATTGAAGGGACGGATGGGTTGATCGTTGCTATCGGTCAGAGTGGAAGCGGAAGGACCATCGCCCCGGCCCTCTTGTCCGTGGCATTTCCAGCATTCCAACTTTTGGAAGAGTTCGCCGCCGTGCTTGATGCTGTCGAGCGTGAGCTTAGGCTCTGCGGGAATCGGAATGGGATCGCCCGGCTTTTCGGTCTTCCACCGTGGTGAAAAGGTTTTGATGAAGGCAACGAGGTCGGCGCGGTTCTGCGCGGTCAATGCAGCCCAACTGGGCATGTTGGTGAAATTGAAACCGCGAACCAGGGTGTTGTACAGATCCTGGTCCTGCGGCAATGTGCCGGTGGGCGTTGAACGGCACTTAAACGTGGCTTGTACGAAATTGCGTGGCGTGGGAGTTACATACGGAGCGTTTTCGCCGTTGCCATCACCGCGAGCGCCGTGGCAGCCCCAGCAATAACGATAGTACAGAGGCTTGCCCGCATCGGCGTGACCGGTGACGCTTGGTTCTTTAATGTGCGAATCTTGAGCCGACACGATGCCCACCAGGAGCAAGGCGGCAGCAAGACTGAGGCAAATCTTCGATATATTTATATTCCTCATGTGTCCTCACCCTTTAGAAGTCAAAGTCAAAGCCAAACAACAAGCTGCTATTGGTTAGATCAGTTGCAGTGACGGGGGAGGCGCCGCGCTGGCGGACGATGGCGTATTCCGCGTGATAAGCAAAGCCGGCGCGAGCGTTGATGAACGGATAGTAGCGGACTCCGAACACCAACGAGTCGATGTTGCCGAGGTTGCCAGGATTCGTGGAAAACGCCTGTTGCGACATGCGGATCAGCTCGTAACGATTGATGAAGATAAGTTGCGGGCTGAGTGTGTAGTGGCTTTCGAACAGGGCGCCATTCCACGACGGGGAACGACCACCTGCCGGTAGCGGCGTATTCGAAGCGGTGTTGGTGCCCAGGAACGCGCTATCACTGCCATGAAAGTACATCGGAGTGATGTCGAATTTCTTGATGTAAAACTGGCCGACCAGTCCGTAGCGACGGAAACTCTGGAGCCCTGTGCCAGTTCCCGGTAAGCCAGCGGTCGTGGTCGAGGTCACCGGAACTCCGTTCAGGTCGGTGCCCACTGGAGTGGTGGTGGTCAGGTTTTGGGCGAAATACGTTGAGGCTTGGCCGAGATAGGCGAACGCGCCAACACGCTGCAGACCGAAGCTGCCCCATTCAAACGCCTGGCTCGCGGCGAAGAACCCGTCATAGGAACTGCTGGTCGGTAAGCCTGGTTGTCCGTCGGTCGAACTGAGAAGTGCAGCCGAAACGCGGGTGCGATCGTTCTTCGAGTGGCCCATCCACTCCACACCGACTTGGTTGTCGCCGATTCCGAAAGTATACAAAGACTCAGTAACGCCCGGAGCGACGAGGGGTTGGAAGTGATAGTTCTGATAGAGCCCGCCATTGGCCGAGAGGGTCAAGATGCGCTTCTCAGAGAGAAGATTGTCCAACTCGAACTTGCCCAGCTTGATGTTGACCCAACTGCTGCCGAATACGTTATCCACGCGGGCCCACACCGACTCGAAGTGGAAGGCGCCGGTGTTGTCGGAAGAAGGCAAAATATAAAACGAATAATTATTGGCGAGCGTCCCGGCGACGTGGAAGTCCAGACCACTCCAGTCGAACCCGTGCACGGTGCTTTGCGCTTCGGCGCTTCCGGGGCCATTGGGGCCGTCGACTTGCGCTTTGTCAGTACTCTCACGGTGCCAATAGGGCGTAATGCGGAAGGTTACTGGCCAGTAGGCTGCTTGCTGAAAGATGGGGGCATCCCGTTCGTTCCCCATCTGATAGCCATTGTCTTTGAATTGCTGACCAAAAGGACTGAGCATCGGCCAAGCAAGGTGACACGCGGAGCACGGCATTCCATACTTTCGGGCGAAAGCGGGAATGGCAGCTGCCGGACGACAATCCACCAACAAAATAGCGAATACGAAAAGCACGTACCCAAGAATGGTGCACACCCGGGCCAGGCTATCCTTACCCCTTCTACGACTCCACCGTTCCATACTGCCTCCTCTAAACGTTAGGCGAACACGTTAGGCAGACAACGATTGCGATTAGGTGCTTCGGTAAACCTGGAGGGAATTGTGGCGGCGGTGGAATTACCAATAGACCAAAGAGTCCTCTGGTCCACCCCTGAGCAAGAGGAAAACTGAGTCTAATATGCTCCACCGTACCCACGGAAAATCGCGCCTTTCCTCTCCGTCAAAAGAGTATTGGCGAATTTCCAGTCCCTGAACCGACGTGGATGCTACTCCGGCTTAAAAGTAAAATGCAAGAGTTTTCTTGGATGCATCTGAAAATTTCGCGAAGCGCAGTTGTAGTACCTTTCGTTTCCGCGGTAATGACCTACGTTTTGGCGATTTGACAGACACGGGAACTCAGGTTAACAGTAAGCGTAATGAGAGAAGAGATGAAAATTCCCGAGGAGAGGCCAGAACCTTTCGAATGATTCAAACTTTTCGTCGCACCGCACCACTCGGTGCGTTAATAACCTTGGCGCTGTGCGTTTTGCCATGCCCTCGCGGAGATGCCCAACAATTGACGACTCCAGGACTAACGCAGGAATTTAACGGTTCGACCGATGAAGTGCGAACAGCGGTCCTCGACGTGGTTCGCGATCACATCGTGCATGGCACGAAAATGTTTGATAGGGAGCCGACGCTCAACGGAGCGGAAGCTGCAGACTCGACACCATTGTTCCCACCGTGGACTGGACCGGGCGAAGTCTTCTTCAAAGTTCGCCCCGATGCGATTGCCCCTCGGCATTTCGAGGACCCCGCCGACAAAGGCACTATCGGCGTGCGCTACGTTATCATTCCAGTAAACGCAGAGCGAACGCGGGTTCATGTCGATGCGGTGTATGCCGAAGATGCCCGGCGCCGCGTGCACGCTTCCGACGGTACGGTTGAAAAAAGCGAGTTGAAGGAAATCAAAGATCAGCTTGAAGCTGATCAGGAAGCCGCGCAACAAGCCGCGGACGCGAAACGGCGCGCCAAAAGCGCGGAGTTGGTACATCAAAGCTATGTGCGCCAGCGGGAAGACGAAAGTACGCGGCTGGCAAACGCACAAAGCGCCGAAAAGGAATTGGAGAACGAAGTAAAAACGCTTCACCACGAACTGGAGCGTCGCGTGAAAGCGCCGGGAGTGGATCTGAAGGCGGCGCCTTTTCAAGCTGCAGCAACGTTGAAGACGCTTGCGGCGTATAGCGAGGTGGTAGTGCTGATTGTTACCCCGCACTGGCTGGGCGTGGAAACGCCCGAAGGACAACGCGGGTGGATCCCGGACGAGCACTTGGAGCAGCTGCCGTGAGCGTTCGCGCCAGAAAGTCAGGAGTTTTATCTCGAGTAATATTTTTCGTGATCGCATTTTGTGTTTGCGCTGGACTAACACCAGCACAGGGGGTTCCTTACGCACGCAGCTACGCTAAGCCCAAGGATCAAGTGGAGCAGGGGCTCAAAGATTTGCAGGCGTATTCTGGTCAAAAATTGCCAATCCTCGATGGCTTCGTCGCCGTCGGTGACAAGCCGCTGGACCGCTACGAGCGCGGCTTTTATCAATTCTCGGTGACGCTGGTGCCGGGGGATAGTGACGCGACGATTGTTCGCCTGTCTGCAAAAATTACGGCGTGGTACGCGGATCGCGACGTTGCCAAATCCGGCTACCAGGTGCTGCCCTCGAATGGCCGCTTGGAACTGGATTTACTGGATCGGCTCGAAGATAAACTAAATGGGAAAGCCGTCGCAGCTCCGGTTACAAGTGCGAGCACCGTGGCAGCCCCGAAAGCGAAGCTGGATCTTTCCGGCGTGCCGGGAGGATCGGTCGGCGTAACGCCACCGTCCACGTCTTCGAAAACCCCTGACGAAGTTGCGGCCCTGCGCTTGCAACGAATGGCGCGAGAAAGGCGGGTGCAGCAACTGACCGCGGAGATGCAGAGCCTGAAAGAAATTCAGAGTTCGCAGGCGCATCCGCAAAATCTGGTGCTGGTGCGCAAATCCGGCACGCCAATCTACGCGAAGGGAACGGACGGCGCCCGCGTGTTGTTTCAGGCGTCGGCCAATGACGAGTTTGAATTTCTGGATGCGGACGGCGAGTGGCTGCACATCGAAATTTCAGGAGATTCGCGCGGCTGGGTGCGCAAGAGCGCCGTGGAACTGCCGGAGCAGATTGCGGCGCGATTGCAATCGCATGCCACCGCGGCTGGTTCGGATGAAAAATTGACCGCCTTCCGCATCGAACGCGAAGAAACCAGCACGTTTCCCGGAGGCTGGGTTTCGTTGCGCGGAAAATCCGTAAAGATTTATACCGTGCAACCGGTTTCGCAGGATCCCAAAGAAGCAGGACCGGCGGCCCGCCTGAAGTATTCTCTGAGCTTGTTCGAGAAGGCCATGAAGGATGCCGTTTCGGCTACTCCTGCTCCGGAAGGCGTCGTTGTAATCTTCGATTCCGCGGATGGTGGCATGGTGAGCGCGACGATGGGTGACATACAAAAAGTCACGGCGGGAACTCTGGATCGCGATGCGTTTTGGTCGCAAAGCTACATGGATCCTGAAGACGCATTCAAACCCGCAAAGTAGCAATTTGATTCTGATGTGTAACGCTGGTCAGTGCACACCACCTGCTTACTTCGATTGAGTGATTCAGAAATTTTCACTTCCGCGCCGCGCGATCCCTAAATAACATAGGCTTGCAACTTGGACCGTGGTTAAGGAGCGTTCATGGAATTGAATGCGGCGATTGTTGGTCTTGGATTTGTGGGGCGAGCACATCTGGAAGGCTTGCGGCGATTGGGCATCCCGGTGCGTGGAGTGCTCGCCAGCACGTCGGAGCGTGGGAAAAAGATGAGCGAAGCGCTGGGCCTGCCGCGGGCCTATTCGTCGCTTGAGGAATTGGCCGCCGATCCGTCGGTCCAAGTGGTGCACTTGTGCACGCCAAACAATCTGCATTTTCAGCAGGCGAGTCAATTGCTGCGCGCGCGGAAACATGTGTTGTGCGAGAAGCCGTTGGCGCTGGACTCACGAGAAGCAGCAGCGCTGGTTTCGTTGGCAAAGGAAATGGGACGCGTCGGCGGCGTCGCATACAACCTGCGCTACTACCCGCTTTGCCAGGAAGCTCGCGCGCTGATTCATAAAGGCGCGATTGGGCAGGTGCGATTGATCCACGGAAGTTTTTTGCAGGATTGGCTGCTGTATCCTACCGACTGGAATTGGCGATTGGATCCCAAGCTTGGGGGCGAATTACGCGCGGTCTCTGATATCGGAACGCACTGGCTGGATTTGGTGACCTGGATGACGCGAACTACGGTTTCCGAGCTTTGCGCCGATCTGGCGACCGTTCTTCCTTCGCGCCGCAAGCCCAAAGGGCGTGTTGAGACATTTCAAAAAGTGAGCAACGTGGAGACAGAAGAAGTGCTGATGAGTAATGACGATTACGCTTCGGTGCTGCTACATTTTGAAAACGATGCCCGCGGCGTGATGAGCGTTTCGCAAGTGAGTGCGGGCAGAAAGGCGCGACTTTGGTTTGAAATTGATGGTTCGGAAGCGTCGCTAGCGTTTAATTCGGAAGAGCCGAATACGTTGTGGATTGGAAGGCGCGATCGCGCCAGTGAAGTTTTGCCCAAAGATCCGGCGCTGCAATCGCCGGAGTCGCGCGGTTACGCCGCGTATCCCGGCGGCCATCCGGAAGGTTATCCAGACACATTCGTGCAACTCTTCAAAGATTTTTATGGTTACCTGGCGGTGGGCGATCTACGAGCGCAGCGAACTTTTCCGACATTTGAGACCGGGCACATCGAATTGATCTTGTGCGAAGCAATTGCCGAAAGTGCGCAGAAGAAAAGTTGGATCAGTGTTGGCGCGTAACGCCTAAAAATTGGAAGCGGACTGGACTTCAGCTCTGACTCAGCGCATGAGTTGATTCGCGAACTACCAGCTCCGCAGGAATTTTTCGCCGTACTACCGGAATGTCGCGTTTCTGATTCACGCTTTTGATGGCGTCCAAAACCATTCCCGCGCTGAGCGCGCCCATGGCTTCCATCGGCTGGCGAATGGTGGTGAGCGAAGGCGCGGAAAGATTGGCTTGCGCCACATCGTCGAAGCCGATCACCGAACAATCTTCCGGCACACGCAATCCCTTTTTCTTGAGAGCTCGCAACGCGCCGAGAGCGGTGATGTCGTCGTAAGCCATAAGCGCCGTGAAGGACTGTCCGCGCCGCAAAAGATCTGCGGTCAGTTGCGCTCCTGCCTCAAAACTGGAATTCGCGTCCAGGGATTCCGGAAGCTCCACGACACGTTTCATATCGAGGGATAAGCCCGCGGTCTGCGAAAAATTGCGAATACCCTTCCAGCGTTGACCGCTGCTGGAAAGCGCTTTTGGCCCGCGCAGAAAAGCGATATCGCGATGTCCAAGTTTGTACAAATGCTCGAGGGCTAACGCGGCGCCGCCTTCGTTGTCCACCGAAACTGTGCTGACCGAAGCGAGATCGAAGTCCCTTCCGGCAATCACCGTGGGAACCTGGCGTTGGGTAAGATCGGCGAGCACTTTAATGTCGGTGACCAACCAGTTGGCAATAACGATGAGTCCTTCGACGCGTCGATCCAGCAACATTTCCAAATAGCGTTCGAAGCGATGTGGTTCGTTGTGCGCGTCGGCTAGCAGCGAAAGATAACTGGATTGGTAGAGAGAATTTTCCAGACCACGCAGGATCGGCGTGCAAAAAGGGTCGGTGATGTCGAACACCATCACGCCAACAATGTTGGAGCGCTGGCTGCGCAGCGAACGCGCGAGGGGATTCGGTCGATAACCTAAACTGCGTGCGGCGGTTTCGATGCGTTGTTTCGTGTCCTGCGGAATGTAGCGGGAAAGCGGAGCGCTGTTGAGCACGATGGAAACCGTAGACGCGGAGTAGCCGCTTTGGCGTGCTACATCGCGAATCGTGACTACGCCGCTTCTCGCCATCGAGGCATCCTCTTGTGTTTATTTCGGTGGAGCGTAGCTATACCGCAAATTTCCTGGCAAGCGATCAGAGCGCGACCGCGTGTTGTATTCCAATTCGTAATTCAGGTGCTCGGCATCGGAAGGATATTCGGCGCCCTCGGCGTAAGGATACGACGCGAGGCCATGCTTCGGCAGCGGCTCAACTGTGAAGGCGTGCGCCGCGTAAAAATCCATGTCTTTCTCGAAGCCGTCCGCATAGAAAAAGTAATCGCGCACCCAGCCTGCTGGAGGTTGCGGCAACTTCGCGGGATCAAATTCCAACTTCACCCCTTCGCCGGAGCCGAAGACGGCAAACTTTTCGTCGGATGATTGCAGCAGCGTTTTCACATTGCCATAGCGCGTGAAATTGCCGGCGGCATGCGCGTAAGGACCAGTCTTGCTGCGATGCGCCCAGGAATAAACGGTGTCGCTCGCAGGATGCAGGCGAATTTCCTTTGGGTAGCCGAGGTAATCGAGCGCTGCGGTGGCCAGTGGCAGTTCGTTGACGCGAATCTCTCGGTGTTCAGGCGTCTGGTCGATACGTATCGCATCCCAATAAATCGCAAGATTAGAGACGATGCGAATGCGCCGCGTGTCTGACGGAATTTTCCCGGTCAGATCTGCGACCATGGTGCGAGCCAGCCCGGCGGGAAAACCCATGTCGTCGATGGCACGCTTCCATTGACCCTGTGCGTCTTGCACTTCCACGTACGGAGGAATGACCTTGATGCCAGCCTGATCGGCCGAGTACATGGAAGTCGCGGTGAAGTAATCGGTATACCCATCAAGGAGCAAGCGCAGCGGTTTGTTGGCGTCCCACGAACCGAGATCGAGTTCAATCCAGTGCAACTTCGCGAAACCCGCGAACGGCAATTGTTCAAAACTGGTGACGTATTTCCGGTCGCGCTTGGCAAGCAACGGCAAAATATTAGTGCCGTGATCGTCCCACGCGCCAATCGGCAAGCGTGCGTTCTGCGTAGCAATTACGCGAAATTCCGGGAATGGCGGATTGCTGGCGAAGCGTTCGTTAGGATTTACCTCGACATCGGCCGGGTGATCGATAGCCAACAGGCGTACTTGATCGAGGTAAACGGTTTCTTCCATCGGCTCCATAAATCGAAAACTTAACAGACCATTTTTCTGCCGGAGGCTTTTCGCCGGCACTTTCAAATATTCGTCGGGATCAGGGACATCGCGTTCCCCAGGTGCCACCCAATGGCCGACGACTCCGGGACCAATCATGTCGGCAATAAATTCGTACTCTTTGCCATTCCAGGAAAATAAAACCGGGCAGGAACTGCCGCGACGATCGAGTTCGCTGATAGTCTGTACTTTTTGCGCGCTGAGATTTATTTCATCTTGAGGGACGCCCGTGGGCCACAGCAGCCGCACCACTTCGGTAGATTTTTCTGACCCAAGCCCGACGATTACCGGAGCTAAGCTTTGACTCATGTAGCCTGCCGCGCCGCCGTACTCCCATTTCTGATACAACGCGCCCGCATACACTTCGACCTTGGTGCCGATGCCACTTTTGTTGTCGTTCAGCGCCTTCAGGTCGATTTGAATCCAATTATTTTTGTTGGCGCCGATATTTTCGAGCAGCAGCGGCGCGCCACTTGCCTGCGTGACAATTAAATCGGGGCTGCCATTCGATTTCACGTCGGCAACGGTGATGCTCCTCGGCTGGTTAAGTTTTACCGCATCGAGTTGCGTGTTCTTTGTAACATCGGCCCAACTCCCATCGCCCAAATTGCGTAGCAATCGAATTTCTCCGCCAGTGGCCGATTCACCGGCAGCGATCAGATCGAGCCAGCCGTCGTTGTCATAGTCCACCCAGGTAAGGCCCCAACCCTTGCTCCAACCGAGATCGGGCAGCGGCACGCGCTCCAACTTTTTTCCTTGAACGTTGCGCCATAAACTGATGCCGGGCGCTCCAGCGTGCGTGAAGGCGAGATCCATCCAACCATCTTTATCGAAATCAAAGGCGATAACGCCGACCGCCGGCGGAAGTTTTTCCTTGGCAAAGTCGAGGCCAGCCAGCGGAACAAACTTGCCTTCGCGTGGATTCAGAAAGACCGAGGCGCCAGAAGTGCCGCCGGCAAAAATAAAATCAATGGCACGATCGTTATTGAAATCGCTGAGCGTGACGCCGGCGCCGGTTGCGTCGACTCCAAGCCCAGATTCATCCGAAACGTCGGTGAAGGTGGAATTGCCATTGTTGCGCCACAATTTATTTTTGCGCTTGTCAGCGCCGCCGTCGGATGTGGCTACGGTGAGATATAAATCGAGATCGCCATCGTGGTCGTAGTCGACGAAGAGGGGCGCAACGCAGCCGGCTTCGCGGCGAATGCCGACCTTCTCAGTGACATCCACAAATTTTCCGGCTCCATCGTTGCGCAACAGACGCACGCCATCGCTTTCGCAAACGGCAATGTCGGTGTGACCATCATTGTCGAAATCTCCAGCCGCACATCCCAATCCCGCGCCCAATGTTGTCAAACCGGCCCTTGCAGTAACATCCTCAAACTGACCTTGCCCGACATTCCGCAACAGGCGACTCTTCTCACTGCCGCCGCCCACCATGAACACATCGATCTTGCCATCGCCATCGTAATCAAGCAGGCATACCCCATTGCTGGCAGATTTCAATGCGCCAAGTGGTTTGGGACTGTAACGCACTGGAATCTCCGCGGGGGCGCGTGTCCCGGTTCCGTGTACAAATTCCGCCAGCGAATATTTCCCCTGGTCTCCATAGCCCGCGCCAAATGGTGCGCCAAGATGTTCCGTTGTAATTTTCTGGAAGCGCTTCATGTGTTCGCGCGCAGCATCGGCATCGCCTTTGCGTTGAAACGCGCGAGCCAGTCCGAATTGTGCGGAGGCATGATAGGGCGCGATCGCCAGGGCTTTTTGGAAAGCCGCGATGGCGTCATCGAATTTTTGCAGTTGCGACCAAAGAAATCCTTCAAAGTAATAAGCGTCCGGCTCGTCTGGCACGATTTGCTCAACGTGCTGAAATGCGCGAATCGCTTTTTCCGGTTCGCCGGAATCCTTGTACGCGATTCCCAGGTTGTACCAGGCAAAGGGATCTTGCGGCAGCTTCGCGGAAGCATCTTCAAGCGCGGCTACGGCAGGTGCAAGCTTTTGCTGGGAAAGTAGCGCAATACCAAGATTCACTTTCGCCGGAGCGAACGCAGGATCCGCCGCGAGGGCGCGGTCAAAATATTTTTCCGCCTCGGCACCTTTCTGCTGATTCATGTGCGCCACGCCCAAACTGTTCAGGCGCAAAGCTTCGACGGAAGCTTCTTTTTCACTCGGGGACGAAGCTTGCTGCTTCTTTGGAGGAGAATTTTGTGTGGAGCGCGAACGGAGATCGGCCGAACCGGCGATGACGGCAACAATCAGAATGCCAGCAGATACACAAAACAGAACGCGCGACGGCTTGGTCTTTTTCAATTGCATGAAGGAAAAAATCTTTCTGGACGCGAGACGACTGAATCTGCCTGGCTTCATCGTCTCTTTGATTGTCTTGACTGGCCACCGCGTCGTCAACCGTTTTTATAGCCGCTTTTTGCAGCGAGTAGCCGAAGCCGCTTGACCTACGTACCGCGGTTTTCTAACGTGTTTGCGAAGCCATGCGTGCCGCCATCCATTTCACCATTGCCGAAACCCTTGAAAAGTTTCGCAAGAAAGAAATCTCGCCGGTCGAACTGGTACGCGGCCATCTCGATCGCATCAGCGAGCTGCAGCCCAAGCTGAATGCCTTCGTTCATCTGGATGGCGAATCGGCATTGGCGCGCGCGCAGCAAGCTGAGGCGAAGATACTTCGCGGCGAACCACTGGGAACGCTTGGCGGAATTCCGCTCACCATCAAGTCGAACATCGACGTGGCAGGATGGCCCTGCCCTGCGGGATCTCTGTTACGCAAAGACTATGTGCCCACGACCGATGCAGTCGTGGTGTCGCGACTCGAAGCGGCCGGCGCGATACTCCTGGGAAATACGAATACGCCGGAATATCTGATGGCGTATGAGACCGATAATCGCCTGAACGGAAAAACGTCGAACCCGTGGAATTTGGATTATTCGGCCGGCGGCTCCAGCGGAGGAGAAGCGGCGGCGATTGCTTCGGGTTGTTCTATGGCCGGAGTGGGTAGCGATGGAGGCGGCTCGATCCGCACGCCCGCGCACTTTTCGGGTATTTGCGGATTGAAACCGACACCGGGCCGCATCGCGGCGACCGGACATTTTCCACCAGGCGCCGGAGCGTTTGGCTGGATCGGCGTAGTTGGACCGATGGCTCGAACCGTTGCGGATTTGCGCGCGATGTTTCACGCGATGGCTGGGCCCGATGCTGGAGACGCGCTGTCGTCGCCTGTGCCGATGCGCGAAATTCTTCCCGACGTACTTCAGGATTTGCGAATTGGCGTGCTGGAGAACGCGGAACTTGGACGCGCAACGCCAGAGACAATTTCCACTGTGCGCAGCAGCGTACAAACACTGGCCGGCTTAGGCTATCGCATGGAACCGATCACACTAAAAAATTTAGATCGTGCGCTGGAACTGTGGTGGTTTTTCTTCGGGCCGGTTATCGCCGGATTGATACAGGAATCAGCGCAAGGCCAGGAAACACTGTTGAGCCGCATGTTGCGCGAGTATTTGCAAGTCGCGCTGAATGAACCCGCGGTGACGCTGAAATCTTTCATGGAAGCTTGTTCGGCTCGCGATTACGTGAGAGCCGACATTCTGCGGCAGATGCGCGATGTGCCCATTCTAATTTCGCCAGTTTCCACCGCACCGGCATTCCGCCACGGACAAGGAACTTACCGAACAGCCGACCCGCACAATTATCGAGACACGATGAAATATTGTCAGTGGTTGAACCTTGCGGGATTTCCGGGATTGTCCATTCCCTTCGGGCGATCGCCCGAAGGATTGCCAATCAACTTGCAATTAATTGGAAGACCATACGAAGAGGAATTGTTACTGGCGGTAGGCGAATCGCTGGAGCGCGGCAGAGGTCCATGGCAGGCTCCGCCAATTTAATCCACCAAACAAACAACGCTCATACTCTAATTTGGATTCAGCGTTAATTCAGGACTCGGCACCATGCGCTCGTCCATCTCCTCACGATTTTTGTTCAGCCCCGCATCCATCAATTTCTTCGCGGTGGCAAATTCCGCCCGCGCGTCTTCGGTGCGACCCATCTTCTGCAAAATTTGTCCCCGCACAAAACGCACTTTCCCCTCGTCGGGTACGATTTTCACCGATTGGTCAATGGCCTTCAGCGCTTCGGCATAGTTTCCCTGACTCTGATAAATCTTCGCCAGACCGAACCAGGCACCTGAGCGCTTCGGATCGCGTTCCAGCACGGCCCGGTAGGCCTTTTCCGCTTCAGCCTGCTTTTGTTCGCGCGTGTACAGCAAACCGAGCTGGTAATAATTGTCAGGAAGATCGGGATCGATGGCCGTGTCCTTCAGAAATTCCTGTTCGCCCTGCTCGTCTTTGCCGATGTGCGAATAGACGATGCCCAGATTGAAATGGAGAAAGGGCAGATTGGGCTCGGCAGCCAACGCTTTCTGGAGTTCCGTGAGCGCTTCGTCGTATTGAGAATGCTGAATGTAGGCTTTGCCGAGAATGAGATGAAGCTCCGGCGAATTGCCACCCACCGCCACCAGTTGCTGCATCGCCCGATGGTCAAGTTCCTTCTCGCCCGCTTCATTGGCCGCGATGCCGAGAACGTAGAGGTACATCACGTTGCCAGACATGCGATCCCAAAGTGGCTCGAGCGTGGCAACGGCTTGCTTATGCTGATCGGTGAACATTTGGCAAAGTCCCAGCAAATAGCGCGCCTGCTCCGAATCGGGCTGATCGCGCAACACCGATTCCAGCGGCGCGATGGCCTGTTGATAATTGGCGGTTCGGAATTCCACCAGACCGATATTCAGGCGAATGCCATACGTCTCGGGAGAAAGCTTCTCCGCCTTCTGGAGATTCTTCAGCGCCTCATCCCAGTTTTTCCGGCGCATGGCGATGACACCTAGGTTGGCATAAGCGGCACCCGACTTAGGATCTGCGGCGAGAACCTGGCGGAAGGCGGACTCGGCAGCTACGAGATCTCCGTTTTGCAGCGCAACTTGGCCCTTCTGAAACCACGCCGCGGGATTCGCTGCTGGCGAAGCTTGTGCCACTTGTCGTGAACCCCTCTCGCCGCCCCAAAGTGTGGATTTCGCAAGAAATATCCATGAGGATATGGCTAGAAGCGCGAGCAGTGCGCCGTTTCGCAATTGTCGTCTCACGTTGAGCATTGACGTTAGTTTCCGACAAGCGGCGGGCTAGCTCAAGTCCGTTCGAATGCTTTAAGTAGGAAATCCTTCGTCACGCAGCAAAAATTGCCGCAACGGCGTCTCACTTTGCACTTGACACGCTCCCAACTTTCCTTTATTAATCCGATTTAATAAGTTCTTTCCGGTGCGTAACAATCCAGTCGAGGACCGGGGGATGTTTGGCTAGTGGTCGTGGGTTGTCCGCAGTTTTAGCGTCAGCTCTCCGCACTTCCCTACTCACCCTACCGCTTGTGTGCGGATTCGAGGAATTTTACTTCGTGGAGGTCTCATCGTGCAGCAACATTGTCATTTCACCAAGCGCTTCGGCAGTGCGCGGTTTCTAGCCCTTTTCGCGGCGTTCACCGCGTTCTTACTTTTGCCCTTGCTGGCTTCCGCGCAGACCAACGGTCTGATCAGCGGCACAGTCACCGACAAATCGGGCTCGACCATTGTCGGCGCGCACGTGGTGGTCACCAATCAAGACGGGAACATTACGCAAACCACCGAGACCAACGGCGACGGCGCATATGTCGTTTCGTCCCTGCCGTCTGGCAAGTACGACATTACTGTCACCTCGAAGGGATTCCAAAGGTTTCTCGCTAAGGGCGTAGTCTTGGAAGTTGCCCAGAAAGCCCGCGTCGACGTGACGCTGACGGTTGGATCTTTGACCGAAGAAATCACGGTGACGGGCGAGAACGTGGCGCAGGTCGACACTCAGTCCGCGGAACTCGGCAGCACCATCACCGGCAAGCAGGTGCAAAACCTCGAGCTCAACGGGCGTAACTTCACGCAATTGGTCACTCTGGCACCTGGAGTTGTCAGCCAGACCGGTCAGGACGAAGGAACCGTCGGCATTATCGGCAACACCATGTATGCGATCAATGGCGGTCGTACCGAGTACAACAACTGGGAGATCGACGGTGGCGACAACATGGATAACGGTAGCAACAACTCCATTAACGTCTACCCGAACCTCGAAGCTATCGCCGAATTCAAAGTTCTGACTTCCAATTATGGCGCCCAATACGGCCGCAATGGTTCCGGCACCGTGGAAGTGGAAACTAAATCAGGCACCAATCAGTTTCACGGCAGCGCCTTTTATTATGGCCGCAACGATTTCTTTAACGCGAATTCCTGGCAGAACAACGGCACCGGCGTAGCCCGTCCATCTTATAAGAAGCACGACTGGGGTTACACGGTGGGCGGCCCGGTTTTTATCCCGCATTTGTACAACAACGAGAAGAAGAAGACGTTTTTCTTTTGGTCGCAGGAATGGCGAAGAGAAATTCAGCCGGGCAATAATATTTCCCAGGCGGTTCCTTCGGATGCAGAACGCCAGGGCAATTTCAATGACGTTTGCCCCACATACACTGGTGCGGCATTCGACCCTACCGTTTACACAGACTGCCCGTCCCAGCCTGGAGCCCCCGGCACACCTTTTGTAAATAACACACTGCCAGGGCCATTTTCCTCAACGGCCACTGCGCTCCTCAGCCTGATCCCGCACGCGAACAATGGGACCTTGGCGACCAATGGCATTTATGCCACAGGGCAGGCGGCGGGCACTCCGCTTCCGGCGTATAACGCCAATCCCAGCTATCCGACCCATTGGCGCGAAGAGTTGATCCGCGTTGACCACAATTTGACGGAGAACCAGCGGTTGACCTTCCGCTACATCCACGATACGTGGGGCACGGTAAACCAGGGACCACTCTGGGGCCAGTACAACAACACCTTCGACAACACCAACACCAATTTCGCCGGGCCGACCACCAGCTTCGTGGCAAAACTCACTTCCAACTTTACGCCTAGTTTGCTGAACGAATTTGTCGCCAGCTATACCGACGATCACATCTTCCTCACTAACGTGAATAGTGCGGTGAACCTGCCGTCCGGAGGTATCGATCTCGCTCCGCTCTTCGCTAATGGCCTCGGGAACAAAATTCCCGCCTTCAGTGTGGGAAACACAGCGGGAACGGTCTACGGCTCGGGTGGGTTTAACGTCGATACGGGTTACTTCCCCTGGAAGAACGCGAATCCGACCTACACCTACCGCGACATCATGACCAAGATCGTTGGCAACCATACTATGTCATTCGGCGGCTATTTCGTTGCGGCTCAGAAAAACCAGCAATCGTCTCTAGACGTACAGGGACAACTTTCGTTTTTCAATAATGCGCCGAACACCACAGGCAACCCCTTCGCCGACTTGCTGAGTGGCCAGGTTGGCAGCTACTTCCAGAACGCCAACAATCTCTACTACTACGACCGGTACAAAATCTTTGAGCCCTTCTTTCAGGACGACTGGCGCATCACCAGAAAGCTCACCGTGAACCTTGGCTTGCGCTGGAGCGTCTTCGGGCGGTACCAGGAAAAAGACGACAAGGAATTCGGATTCTCGGAAAAGGCCTTCAATCCTGCCGCGGCTCCCACGTTCTTCCCCTTTGATGTGACTGGCGCCAGTTCAACTTCGCAACTTCTCAATGTTGGCGCTGGCCAGAGTGTGTTCAACGGCCTGGTGCAATGCGGAGTTTCAAATCCGACTATCCCCGGTATTTCTCCTACAACCACAGGTTGCATGAAAAACAAATGGATGAATCCCGGTCCGCGGCTCGGTTTTGCCTATGATCCATTCGGTGACGGCAAATGGGCAATTCGCGGCGGTTACGGAATATTCTTCGAGCACATGAACGGCAACGAAGCCAACGCCGAGTCTTTGCAATTCAGCGCATCGCCGTTGTCGGTGAATGGCTCCGTGAATTCGATCACTGGATATGGCAACGTGGCCGGCTCTGCAGGACCCGCCGGTCCGCCGAGCCCGTTCAGCGCCATCTCGATCCCCGATCAGGTGCAGTGGCCCTACATGCAACAGTGGAACCTGGGGGTTGAGCACGAACTTCCCAGTCACATGCTCCTCTCCGTAGCCTATGTGGGTAGCAAGGGAACCCATCTCACGCGCGAGTACGACGCCAATCAACTCCAAGCCGTGCCTTCGTCCCAGAACCCCTACATCGCGGCAAACCTGCCGATCACCGCGAATGATTGCCAAACCAACGGGGCGAACTTCACGCTGAATTCGCAAGGTCTGCCCACATCCGCAGTGATCAGCAGCGGCGCGGTCCTTACCCAAACTGCCGCACAGAACCTCTACGTGGCCTGCGGCTATGGCGCGGCCAACTACTTCCGGCCATACCAGGGTTGGGGAACAATCACGCGGCTCGAGAACACCGCCAACTCAAACTACAATGCGCTGCAACTCGCGCTTCGCCGCAGCGTGGGCGATCTGACGCTCAGTGCCAGCTACACGTTCAGCCACTCTATCGATAACTCTTCCGACCGCTCCGATGCCCTGTTCGTAGATCCGTTCGACGCAGCGCGAAATCGCGCCAGTTCGAACTTCGATATCCGCCATCTTTTCTCGCTGAGTTACGTGTATGCATTCCCTTTCTTCAAGCAACCGGGCATGCTGCATACCCTCCTGGGCGGCTGGCAAGCGTCGGGCATTTCGACGGCTCAGTCGGGAGCGCCTTTCACCGTGACAAACGGCACTCAGTTTAGCGATAACGCGGGTGTGGCCAACGGAATTGGCGGAGGCGTTGGATCCTATCCGGATTTGATCGGCAACCCCAACACCGTCACTCAGGCACAAAAACAGGCGGTCGCCGCGGCACAGGTCTTCGGTGTCTTGGACTACAATCCATCCGCATACGCCCTGCCCGTCGGCCTCACTTACGGCAATGGAACCCGCAACACGCTGCGACTCCCTGGCCGATTCAATAACGACTTCGGCCTTTTCAAGCGCTTCGCGTTCAAAGAAAGATATGCGTTTGAATTCCGTTGGGAAAACTTCAACGTCTTCAACCACACCCAGTTGAACCAGATTGCTGGAAGCCAATCGGCGAATGGTGCTGGCCTGGCTGCTTCAATGGGCTGCGTGGGCGGAGCAAACAATAACGGTGGCGATCCATCCTGCGCGTCGAGTGGATTCCTGGTACTCAATGGAGCGCACTCACCACGCATTATGCAGTTTGGTTTGCGCTTCCAGTTCTAACTTCTGCGAATGGTATCCGGGGTACAGCCGCCCGCGCCTCGGAATCCAGCTCAATTGGACGCCCTGCTTCGGCAGGGCGTCTTTTTTGGGGCGGCCAAAAATGAGTCGTTCGCCATTTATTTTCGTTGTAAAATCCCGGCATGAATCGTCGCTCCTTCATTGAAACATCGTTGGCAACCGCTGTAATCACTTCCCTTCCCATCCGCACTCTGGCCGCGGCACACAAGATCGATAAGGTCGGCGTGCAGCTTTACACCGTGCGCAGCACCATGAAGACCGACTTCGAAGGCACCATCGCCAAGGTCGCTGCCATCGGCTACAAAGAAGTCGAGTTCGCCGGCTATTTCGATCACTCGCCAAAAGATATTCGCGCCATTCTGGATAAGAACGGACTCACCGCGCCTTCCTGCCACATCGCCTACGCGGTAGTTGAGAATCATTTGCCCGAACAGATTGAGGCGTCGCATGTAATCGGCCACAAATTTATTGTGTGCCCGTGGATCGATGAAGCGAATCGCACCGTCGATGGCTACAAACGCGCCACCGAGCTTTTTAACAAGGCCGGCGAGACCACCAAAAAAGCGGGCATCCAGTTTGCCTACCACAATCACTTTTGGGAGTTCGAACCGGAAGCCAGCCTCGGCGGAAAATTTCCGCTCGATTACATGCTGGAGAACGGCGATCCGCAGAATCTGAAATTCGAATTGGATTTGTGCTGGATCAGCGTGGCCGGCCAGGATCCCGTCGCCTATTTCAACAAATATCCAGGACGATTCCCGTTGGTGCACGTGAAAGACGTGAAGAAGTTGCCACACGTTGCGCCCGACCAGCTGAAGACCCTGAAGCTCGAAGAAATCACGCCCGACATGACCAGCGTAGGGTCCGGCACCATCGATTGGAAACGCATCTTCAGCCATTCCGAGAAGGCCGGCATCGAGCATTATTTTGTGGAGCAAGACGTGTCACAAGACCCCATCGCCAGCCTGACTGCCAGCTACGAATACCTTTCCAAGCTGCGCTTCTAACGAGACTCAGATCTCTAACCGCAAGCTCCCCAGCACGAGCCGCTTTTTGACCGTGCGATGAAGTACGAAGATTGTCGTTGACATTACGAAAGCCTTCGTAGTAACCTCCCGCCCATGACGAATCCTCAAAAGCCCACCACCTCCGAACTGGAAATTTTGCACGTGCTCTGGGAGCGTGGACCGTCCACGGTGCGCGAGGTACACGACGCGATCAGTGCGAAAAAGCCGCTGGGCTACACCACCGTTCTGAAGCTGCTGCAAATTATGACCACCAAAGGCCTGGTAAAGCGCGACGAACAGGAGCGCGCACACGTCTATGAAGCTTGGCAGCCAGCCGAGAAGACCAAGCGGCAAATTGCCGCGGACATGTTGCAACGCGTGTTTGACGGGTCGGCCAGTGAGCTGATGCTGCACGCTCTGGCGGAGCGGCGAAGTTCGAAACAGGAAATTGCCGAACTGCGGCGGCTGCTAGATGAATACGAAAGGAAACAGCGATGATTCACTTGCCGGAATTCCTCTCACCCGATTTGCTGCGGCCACTGGGGCTCACGCTGCTGCACTTTATCTGGCAAGGCGGTGCGCTTGCAGCGCTCGCAGCGCTGGCTATGGCGCTGACCAAGAGCGCGTCGGCTCGTTACGCATTGGGAATTGCGGCTTTACTCGCAATGGTGGCGGCACCAATCGTCACGTTCGTCGCGTTGCAGCAGAATTCCTCCGCGAACACGGCAGCCCCCCAGCCGCTGAGCCAACTGGTTCTCATCCACACCGGAAATTTGTCAGACCCACATAGCGCGATGGAGTTGAGCAACGAAATGCATCCGGCACCAACACCCGCGCCCGACAAATCGTATCTATGGCTGGTGCAAGCCTGGTTTCTGGGTGTGTTGCTGTTCAGTATGCGCACCGCGGGTGGAGTGTTGGCGTTGGAACGATTGCGGCGGCGGGAAGCCACCCCGATTGGCGACACGCTCCTCGAAAGCTGCCTGAAACTGCAACAGCGCCTTGGTTTGCACAGAGTGATCCGCTACTGCGAATCCGTTCACCTCGATGCACCGGCGGTAATCGGCTGGCTACGCCCGGTGGTTCTGCTTCCGGTTTCGACGCTGACCGGCCTGAGCGAAGCACAATTGCTCGCCGTGATTGCTCACGAGCTTGCACACATCCGTCGTTACGACGCATTCGTGAATCTCTTCCAGGTGGCAGCGGAATCTATTTTGTTTTATCACCCGGCAGTCTGGTGGATGAGCCAGCGGATTCGCACCGAGCGCGAGCATTGCTGCGACGACATCGCCATCGCGATGTGCGGCAACCCGCTGGAGTATGCGCGAGCGCTTACGCTAATGGAGGAACTGCGCGCCGCGCCATCTCTGGCAATGGCGGCGAATCACGGAGCGTTGGCGTCGCGGGTACGCCGACTGCTAGGCATTCCATCGCTCGGCGCGGGAATGCGCACCGCTGGGATCGCCGCGGCAGTGTTGTGCCTCTCGGTAGCAACCGTGGCTGGTAACGCGATGTTCGGCGTGGCACGCAACGCGGCCACCGCGCAGGAACCAGCGACCGAGCAAGAGCAACGCGAAAAAGATGTAGCCTCCGCTATTGTGGTTCGGGCGCCACAGAATCCCGCAACGCCGGCTGTGGCTCCCACGCTTTCCAAACCAGCGCCAGCGCCTTTCGCCGCCGCGCAAGCTGCCCCGCAGGCCGCGCCTTCCGCGCCGCAATCGCTGTCAAATCAAAACGCGCAGACAGAAGCTCATGAGTCGTACATCGATGGCATGAAAGCCGCCGGCGTTGACATTTCCTCCGTCGACGATTTGATCGCGATGAAGATGCAAGGCATCACTCCCGCGTATGTGCGCAGCATGCAGGCCGAAGGAATCAAAATTGATGCGGACGACCTTATCGGCATGAAGGTGCAAGGCATCACCCCGGAATACATTCACCAAATGCGCGCTGAAGGATTAAAGCCAGACGCGTCGGATCTGATCGGCCTGAAAGTACAAGGCATCACGCCCGAATACATTCACCAGATGAAGGACCTGGGGCTGAAGACCGACGCCGACGATTTGATAGGCATGAAAGTGCAGGGCGTCACCCCGGAATACATCCGCGAAATCCGCGCTGCTGGAATCAAAGTGGATTCCGACGACATCATCGGCATGAAGGTGCAGGGAATTACGCCGGCATATATAAAAGAAATTCAGGCGATGGGATTGCACGCCGATGCCGATGACCTGATTGGCATGAAGGTGCAGGGCGTAACACCGGAATATGTGAAGTCACTGCAATCCGCGGGACTGAAGTTTGACACCGACGACTTGATCGGCGCCAAGGTGCAAGGCGTCACGCCGCAATTCATCGAGAAGGCGCGCAGTCACGGCTTCAAAGATTTGACCCTGGAAAAACTGATCGAACTGAAGGTCTCGGGGATCCTGGAGTAAATCCCGTGCAGGGAAAGGATATTGACGCCATGAATCGCCGCCAGGCTTTGATTTGTTACGTGCTGATCGCGTGTTCGCTGGTAATCGTTTTGCTCGCCAAGGCCGCGGATACTCGCACCGGAGATTGGACTATTAGCCGCTCCGACACCGCAGGCACCGTGGAATTCTCATTGATCACCCGGCAACATGGCGGATATTCCCACCACCAGTCGGATTGGCCGGTGAGCGCGCTGCAAGGACTCGATTACAGCAAAGCTGGCAAGCAAGAAGTGAAATTCATGATTACGCGCGACGCCGGTCGCTTCGACTGCCAGGGTTATTTAGAGAATGGCGAGGGAGCCGGCACTTTCCATTTCAGCGCCAGTGCCGAGTATGCGCAGCGAATGAAGGAACTAGGTTACACCGCAGTGGATGAAGAACGGCAATATTCCATGGCGGTGCTCGATGTTTCACTAGAATTTGCGCGCCAGATCAAATCCGAAAATCTCCAAGATCTGGATACCGACAAACTGATTGCGTTTCGTATTCATGGCGTGACGCCTTCTTTCATCGAGGCGCTGCGCAAAGAAGGATTGGCAGCTAAGGATAGCGACCGGCTGATTGCCTTTCGCATTCACGGAGTAACGCCAGAAATGGTTCACTCGCTTCATCAGATGAATTATCAACCGGACGAAGATCAACTGGTCGCGATGCGCATTCACGGAGCCTCTCCGGAATGGATCGAAAATCTGCGCAGCAAAGGCTACGACCAGCTGAGCATCGACGACCTGATTGCCTTTCGCATTCATGGCGTCTCGCCTGAGTTCATTGGGAAGTTTGAAACGCTTGGCTACAAGCACCTCGATCCCGATAATCTTGTGGCGTTTCGCATTCACGGAGTCTCGCCGGAGTTCGTCGAGAGGCTGCGCGGGCTTGGCTACCAAAACCCAAGTCCTGATGAGTTGGTGGCCATGCGAATCCACAATGTTTCGCCGGAATATATTTCCGACTTGAAATCGCGGGGCATGAAGGACCTGTCCACCGAACAACTGGTGAGCATGAGGATTCACGGACTCGACTGACGCGCTTCGCTCCGGACTTCCGCAAACCCACTCAACTAAGAATCAAGTCAGTGTAAACTTCCCTGCACAGGCAGCGGATATATTCCGCTGCCCGCGTAAAGGGGATCCCCATGACTCGGCATTTCCTGCGATTTGCACTGATTGCGTTGACCGTCTTCGCAACCGTGTGCGCTGCTTCCACATCCGCTCAGCAATCAGGTGAAGCCCAAACGTGGCCAGCGACACAGGCCGGCGACTACACCGTTCACGATTTCCATTTTCAATCGGGCGAGACACTCGCCGAGGTTCGTCTGCATTACACAACGCTTGGCAAGCCTGTCAAAGATGCCAATGGCCGCACGACCAACGCCGTCCTGATCTTGCACGGAACTGGCGGCACAGGCACCGGCTTGCTTCGGCCCATTTTTGCTGGCGTGCTCTTCGGCCCCGGCCAACTTCTGGATGCCACGAAATATTTCATCATTCTGCCCGACAACATTGGCCACGGTAAATCCAGTAAGCCCAGCGATGGCATGCATGCGCACTTTCCGCAGTACGCCTATGCCGACATGATCGCACTGCAACACGAATTGGTCTTCAAGGGCCTGGGTGTGAACCATCTGCGGCTGATTCTGGGAACTTCCATGGGCTGCATGCATTCCTGGATGTGGGGCGAAACTTATCCGGATGCCATGGATGCGCTGATGCCGTTGGCCTGCCAACCCGTTCAGATCGCCGGCCGCAACCGCATCTGGCGAAAGATGGTGATCGATGGCATTCGCCAGGATCCCGACTGGAAGAATGGCGATTACACTGCGGAACCCCGCGCCGCATTGCAAATCTCTGCAGACTTTCTCCTAATTGCCGGCAGTGCGCCACTGCACATGCAGGAAGATCTGCCAACGCGCGACGCCGCCGATAAATTTTTGGACGATTTCATGAAGCGCACCACTGCAACTCTCGACGCCAACGATTTCCTCTACGCGGTGAGCGCCTCGCGAGATTACGATCCATCAGGAAAATTGGAAACCATCCAGGCGCCGGTGATGTACATCAATTCGGGCGACGACTTCATCAATCCGCCGGAGCTAGGCATTGCCGAGAAGGAAATCAAAAGAGTGAAAAATGGCAAGTTTGTGCTGCTGTCAGCGTCGGAACAAACGCACGGCCATGGCACCCATACCTGGGCCAACGTCTGGCAGCAATATTTGAAGGAGCTTCTCGACAAATCGCAGCACTAGGATTGGGATTATGAATCGGGTGAGAGCGCGATACTAACGAAAAACACCGGCTATGGCGTCACCAAGCTCTGCGAGGCTTCCTGCGCCGTGGCGTAGAAAGGTACCAGCCGATCGATGTGAATCATCGACAGTGCTTCATGCACAATGCCCTGTGCTCCAGCAATGCGCAGACTTCCGCCCACTTTGTGAAGCTTGCCATGCAACACCACTAAAATTCCCGCCCCGGTGCTGTCAATTCCATCCAGGCTGGTCATGTCGATCACTACTCGCTTGGTGCCCTCGGCAATCAGATCGTCGATGGCGTGCTCGAGTTTCTGGCAATCAGCCCCTAAAAGCAGTTTCCCGGTCAGCGTGAGAATGGTCATTTCTCGAAAGGGTTGGCTCTTTTCAATCTGCAAGCTCATGGGGGCTCCGAGGGTATCGAACGAAATGAAGGTTTCGGCCAGTGGAAGTAAAGATGAACAGCAGAGCAGTTGGCGGATACCCTCTAGATGCAGCGATGGTAGGTCCGAAGCAGAGTTGAGTCAACGGAAAATGGGTCAGTTTTCGAATATTTCGTGCTTGGAAAACCAAGCAAAATGCAATCAGAGAGCGGTTAATAGCGGGTGCATCCAATGAACGGGCTGGCGAATCAAACATTTACGCTCGAGCTTGTATTCTTGAGCAGCTACGCACCTGGCTGGCAGAAAACCTGTTTGAGGAAGGGACGACTTGAGAGCGATTCGATCTTTTTGCATAGTCTTCGTACTAGGGGGCGCCTTCACAGTCAGTCAGGTACGCGCTCAAGAACCGGCTTCCCCCGCCGAACAAACTCCTCAGAATCCGGCACCTCCGGCAGATGGCTCATCGCGTCCCGAACCTAAGCCCGCAGACCCTAATCTACCCGAACCTCCCGCTCCCAAGATTCAAACCGTAAATCCCAACGACACCATGGCGGGCAAGCAGCCCAAGCGCATCCTTTACATTATTCCGAATTACCGCGCGGTCAGCGCCAACACCAAGTTGCCTCCCGACACGTTGAAAACAAAATTCTGGCTGGCCACCCAAGATAGTTTTGATTATTCGAACTTCATTTTTGTGGGCATGCTTTCTGGAATCGCCCTGGCGGAAAACTCACAACCTACCTTTGGACATGGGGGCGCCGGCTACGGGAGATACTACTGGCACATTTTTGCGGACACTGGCATTGGCAATTACATGACGGAAGCCATCGTGCCCACGCTCACCAGAGAAGATCCCCGTTACTACACGTTGGGAACCGGCGGCTTCTTCAAACGCACTGGATATGCTGTGAGCCGGTTGTTCATCACCCGAACGGATGCAGGACACAATACTTTCAACATTTCGGAGATTGTGGGCAACGGTGCAGCGGCTGGTATCGGCAACGCTTATTATCCGGCGCAGTCCAATCCCTGGGTGAAGACGTATCAACGTTGGGGAACGCAAATCGCGCTCGATGGCGTGTTCAACATCGCCAAAGAATTCTGGCCAGACATCAACAAGTCCATCTTCCACCAGAAATACTAGCCTTCAACAAGCTCAGAGCTAAAATTGCCGCGCGGCCTTGGTTCATAAGCCGAACCATGTAACGCTCGACCACTGTCGCTGCTGCTCATAAAAAAATTGAATGCACTTGCGCCTCTCTGAAAAAATGTCAGAATGAGTATGTAGTTTCCGCGTTACTCGCGTCCTTCGAGCCACCGCGGCCTAATCGGCCAAAGCACCGCAAGCATTCGGGGAGGTGTTTCCTATGGGCTCAGCTCTGGACGTTCATCGTCTTCATTTCGCGTTTACCGTCACCTATCACTATTTGTTTCCGCAATTAACGATGGGACTTGCGCTGTTAATCGTCATTCTGAAGACGCTCCATCTGCGAACAGGCAGCGAGCACTACGCGCGCGCGGCACGCTTCTGGGCAAAAATCTTCGGCATAAATTTTGCGATCGGCGTGGTCACTGGAATTCCCATGGAATTTCAGTTTGGCACCAACTGGTCGGAATTCTCGAAAGCTGCCGGCGGCGTGATTGGGCAGACCCTGGCGATGGAAGGCCTCTTCTCGTTTTTCCTGGAATCCACATTTCTCGGACTCTTTTTGTTTGGCGAAAAGAAATTGGGCAGGATCGGCCACTGGTTTGCCGCCTTCTTCGTGTTCCTCGGCTCGTGGCTTTCCGGCTACTTTATCGTCGCCACCGACGCGTGGATGCAACATCCGACCGGATACCGGCAAACCGCGAACGGCGAAATTGAATTGTCGAGCTTCTGGGGATTGCTGCTGAACAAGTGGGCGCTTTGGCAGTACGCCCACAACATGCTCGGCGCGGTACAGACTGGCTGCTTCGTGATGGCGGCGGTTGGCGCGTTCTACCTGCTGTCAAAGCGCGAAGAAGCGTATGGTCGCACCTTCTTGAAAATGGGTATCACCGTCGGCGTGATTGCCGCGATCTTGCAGTTGGCCCCCACCGGTGACTTCCAGGGAAAAATGATTGCGGCTAATCAACCAGTCACGCTCGCCGCGATGGAGGGATTGTTCACGTCGCAGGATGGCGCGCCGGTGGCGATACTTGGTCAGCCCGACGTGCCGAAGCGCCAGCTCGACAATCCATTGGTCATTCCGCGCATGTTGAGCTTCCTCACCTATCGTAAATGGAGCGCGCACGTCCGCGGGCTCGACGCTTTCCCGGAAGATCAGTGGCCGGACAAAATTGAGCTGCTTTATTTCAGTTATCACGTGATGGTGGGACTGGGAACCATCTTCATCGCGGTGATGGCAATTTCGGCGTTCCTGCTCTGGCGCGGAAAATTGTATGACGCGCGCTGGATGCTGTGGGTGCTGATGCTCAGCGTCCCGCTTCCTTACATCGCCAATACTGCCGGGTGGATGACCGCGGAACTGGGTCGCCAACCATGGCTGATCTACGGCGTCATGCGCACCATTCACGGTTTTTCTCCTCGCGTTGCTGCGGGGAATGCCTGGTTCACGCTGATTGGCTTCATGGGCATGTACACGCTGCTCTCGATGCTGTGGCTCTTCCTGATTTACCGCGAAATTGAACGCGGCCCGGAATCAGAAGGCGAACCTCTGACCGATTTAACCTCACCAGTAGAAACCGAACCGGTAGTAACGGCGCATTAAGGAGGACACGATGGAAACGATATGGTTTGTGCTGGTGGCGGTGATGGTGGCCATGTACGTCCTTCTGGACGGATTCGATCTGGGTGCCGGTGCGATCCACTTCCTGGTGGCAAAAACGCAGGAAGAGCGACGGCAAGTGATCGCCAGCATCGGCCCGGTCTGGGATGGCAACGAAGTGTGGCTGTTGGCGGCAGGCGGCGCACTGTATTTTGCCTTCCCTGCCCTGTACGCCAGCAGCTTCAGCGGATTTTATCTACCGTTGATGATGGTGCTGTGGCTGCTGATCCTGCGCGGCACCGCGGTGGAATTTCGAAACCACATTCATAGTCCCATCTGGATTCCCTTCTGGGATTTTGTGTTTTCCGGTGCGAGCTTACTGTTGGCGATTTTCTTGGGCGCGGCGCTAGGCAACGTAGTGCGCGGCGTGCCTCTCGATGCCAGCGGATATTTCTTCGAACCGTTGTGGACCAATTGGCGCCTCGGTGAACAGACCGGCATCTTAGATTGGTTTACGGTCCTCGTCGGCGTGCAGGCATTGCTGGCGCTAATGATGCACGGCGGCCTATGGGTGCAATACAAAACTTCCGGCGAGGTCGGCAAGCGCGCCGGAAAACTCGCGGGCATTTGCTGGTGGGCCGTGTTGGTTATGACCGGCATCGTGACAGCCGTAACCTTCGCCGTGCAACCGCAGGTCACTGCGAATTTCAAAACCTGGCCATTGGGTTATGTGTTGCCAGTGCTGGCCGTGGCCGGGCTAGCCGGCGTGCAATTTGAATTGCGCCGGGGCAAGGAACTCAATGCGTTTCTGGCGTCGTGCGCCTATTTCTTGGGAATGCTGACCAGCGTGGTGTTCGGCGTTTATCCCATGGTGTTGCCGGCGCGCAACCCCGCCTTCTCGCTGACCGTAAGCAATGCCAAAGCGGGCGCTTACGGATTAAAGATCGGGCTCATTTGGTGGGTGATTGGCATGATCCTGGCTACCGTTTATTTTGTGTTCGTGTATCGCTCGTTCGCCGGGAAGGTTACGGCAAACGTGGAGAGTCACGGCGACTAGTTTTTCTTTCGCGGAATCTGTAGCAATTGATTTGACCCTGCCGCGCGTCCAGCGTAGCGTAGGAATTGTGCAAACGATAGAGAAGCGTTCGCCTTTTCGTAGGTTCGCGATGCGATCCAGCACGATGCTGCTCGTGCTGTGCCTGGTAGTAACGCCTTTGTGCGCCTCGTGGTGTGCCGCCGCACCTTGTCACCCGTCCCTGTCATCATCATCCAGCAGTTCTGAAGCTTGCCATCATGGCGGTAACAGGCTCGCGGACGACGAATCCGGATCAAAAGCCATGGCGAAGAAAATCGCTTGCCCGGCCGGAGAATATCTCGTTGCCTCGCGCGAACTGGGCGCACAAAGCTCGAGTTCTAGTTTCGATTACAAGACGCCACATTACGCTGGGTTCGTTTCCGCTTTAACCACCATGCGCCAGGCGACTAGCGACGACTTTCCTCGCGATCAGCGAAGATTACAAACTCCTTCAAGTATGCTTTCTGACCTGAGTCTTCCGCTTCGCATCTGATCCACGTCTGAATCTTCATCTCTTGCCACACGATCACTATCGCATCGCGAATTCACGCGTCTGCGCCCTAATTGCATTCAAGAGGTATTTCTGGAGGACAGTATGGATGGCACGCGAAGGAAATTTTTTCAAGACGCCACGCTATTCGGCGCTGGATTGTTGGGTTTAAGCGCCCGCCTCAAAGGCGCGCCAAGCAACGAGAAGTCGCAGAACATGGACCAAAAGTCGCAGCGTCACGCGGCTAACGCTTCAACGCGCACGCCTCGCCCGCACGTTCCGGTCATCACGCCCGATTTGCGCGACTTGTCCTTCGAGATGGATGGCCCCGTAAAAGTGTTTCGCCTCAAGGCTGAACCTTTGCAGCAAAAAATCGCACCATTCAAAACGCTGGATGTCTGGGGATACAACGGCAGCAGTCCGGGGCCCACGATTCAAGTCACGCAAGGCGATCGGGTGCGCATTATTTTCGAAAATGCTCTTCCAGAAAGCACCTCCATGCACTGGCATGGCTTGGAAGTACCCATCGAACAAGACGGCGTCCCCTGGATCAGCCAGAAACCAATTCCGCCGGGCGGCACGTACACGTACGAATTCACCGTGCATCAGGAAGGAACGTTTTTCTATCACGCGCACAGCGCCATGCAGGAAATGATTGGCTTGCTTGGCGTTTTCATCGCCCATCCGGCAACACCCTATGTGCCGCATGCCGATCACGACTATGCCGTGGTGCTGCAAGAATGGGCAGTGTTGCCGAGCAACACCGTTCCCAACACCGCGTCCATGGAATTCAACTGGCTGACATTCAACGGTGTTTCCGCGCCAGCCACCACGCCGCTGATTGCGCGCTTAGGAAGTCGCGTCCGTCTGCGCTTTGTGAATCTCGGCATGGACCATCACCCCATCCATCTCCACGGCAATCAGTTTATCATCACCGGAACGGAAGGCGGACGCGCGCCAGAGTCCACGTGGTATCCAACCAACACGGTGTTGGTCGGCGTAGCGCAAGCCAAAGTGGTGGAGTTCGACGCGAAATATCCGGGTGCCTGGATGATTCACTGCCACCTGCCACACCACATGATGAACAGCATGATGGACCTGCTGCGCGACCGGCAGATTGAGACCGCCGATACCACCGAAATGAAAGCGATGAGCCAGATGGCCACGCTCTCGCGAACCCTGGGAGTGGAACACGCGCCACATTCGCCGGTGGCTGAAAACGCCAACTCCGTGCCCGGCTTTCCGCAGGATGCGTTCATGGAAATGGGCATGGACGCGCTGGTGGACCGGCCCGAAACCTATGGCCTGCCAAAAAACTGGAGCGCCGGAATGATGGGAATGATGACCATGGTCCGCGTGTTGCCGGACAAAGAATACGACGAAATCCAATCGCGCATTCGCGCCCGCGAAAACCAGAATAACAACCAGAACGAGCACCATCTCAAATCATGAGTGTGCTCACCGTAACGAAGCCAGGAAATTGCGAGCAAGGGAGAATGCTGATGCGAGTTGCACGATTTGCAGGCATGGTCGTTATTTTCGGATCCTTCGCATTGCAGCGATCGGCCAGTGCCCAGGAAATGCCGGGCATGCCGATGCCGCAGGGACAATCGCAGCACGCCCACGGCGAAATGCCAGCCGTCCAGGCCACGTATCCACGTATGGGCCGCGCACAGGAATCGACAAAAGGCGCGCTTTTCACCTTGGAAGAAGCTCAACGACAGGCGGCCGAATCCAATCCCACGCTCCAGCAAGCCGAAGCAGAAATCCACGCGTCGAAAGCGCGCCAGTTGCAAGCTGGTCTCTACCCCAATCCAACCGTCGGCTACGTCGGCGACGAAATTCGTGGCGGCTCGGTGAACGGCGGGAAGCAGGGCTTCTTCGTGCAACAAAATATTGTCACAGGTGGAAAGTTACCCAAGAGCCGAGACGTCTTTTCCCGCGAAACGCGCATCGCGGAAACCGAAGCGCAGGAACAAAAGCTACGCGTCGAAAGCGCCGTGAAAACCGCATTCCTGCGAGTACTGGCTGCGCAAGAATTGCTCGACACAAAAAAAGATTTGGCGACGATCGAATCGAACTACGCAGACACGCAACGACGACTCTTCAACACTGGCCAGGCTGACGAGACCGAATTGCTCGAAGCAGAGGTCGATGCGCAACGCCAGCGCGTGGCGGCGCGCATGCAGGAAAATACGTTGCGCGAAGAATGGAGGTCGCTGGCAGCAGTGATGGGCAAACCGGATATGCTCCCCACTATCGTCTCAGGCGATCTGGAACACGGCTGGCCGGAACTGAACGAAGAGCAAATCGTGGAAAGCATCGCCACGCAAAGCCCCGCCACCCGCATCGCCGAAGTCTCCAGCCAGCGTGCCACCGCTCAAATCCTGCGCGCCAAACGCGAATCCATTCCGGACCTGTTGCTGCGCGGTGGATTGATTTACAACCGCGAGCCACTGCACATCGAAAACTCTGTCACGGGTTGGGAAGGCATCGCGGAAGTGGACGTGCAACTGCCAATTTTCAATCGCAATCAGGGAAACGTCTCCGCAGCCACAGCAGATCGCGACCGCGCGGAACTCGAAAAACAACGCATCGCACTGACCCTGCGTGAGCGCGCCGCAACGGTCGTCGATCAGTACGCCAACGCCAAGCTGATGGCCCTAGAATACCGCGACGAAATTCTGCCACGCGCCAAAAAAGCCTATGGGCTGATGGTAGAAAAATACGGATTGATGCTGGCCGCGCCGCCGCGCGTGCTGGAATCCCAGCGCAAGGTCTACCAATTGCAATCCGAATATATTTCCGCACTCGAAAGCGTCTGGACCACCGGCATCGCGCTGCAAGGTTTCCTGCTGACCGATGGACTTGAGGCCCCCGCTCGTGCCAGCGAAGTGGACCGCCCAATTCGCGAGACAAATGTGCCCATGCCCGAACGCATCCAGTCCCCACAATAAATGGGCCTGTCCGAATGGACATGGCGAGTGAAGCACAATAGTACTCCGGTAGCGTTGACCCTCTGAAAACCCCCTCGGTACTGTCAGAAATGGCGAGGGGTGTGTCTGATTCCAGGTCGTGGCCGCCGCGGGATTAATAAGGTTCCGCGCAAACCAGCGTCTCCTGGCTTCAGAAACAGCCTCCAAACATATTTGTGTGCAACCCGCTGCGTGGCGGGGTGTTTACAAAGCAACGGGCTAACGGTCACCGAGGTGACTTCATCGGCATGGAAACGATCGTCAAAGCGGGCCGCTACGAAATCCTGAGTGAATTGGGCCGCGGCGCCATGGGCGTTGTCTACCGTGCCACCGATCCGGTTATCGGCCGCCCGGTGGCCGTGAAAACCATTCGCCTGAGCGAAGAAGGCACCGGCCTGTCGCGCCCCGAATTACTCTCCAGGTTCCAGACCGAAGCGCGAGCCGCGGGCCTGCTGACCCACCCCAACATCGTTGTGGTCTACGACGCTGGCGAAGAAAACGGCTTGTACTACATCACCATGGAGTTGGTAGAAGGCAAGAGCCTGCAGAACTTAATGGACTTTGGCCATGCCTTCCCCGCCTCCCGCGTTTTGCGCATCATGGAGCAGACCTGCAGCGCGCTGCAATTTGCCCACGAACGCAACATCGTGCATCGCGACATCAAGCCTGCCAACTTGATGCTCACCCGCGATGACACCGTTAAAGTCACCGACTTTGGCACCGCAAAAATTTTGCAAATGGGCACCGTGCAGCAAACCACCCACGTGATGGGCACGCCCAGTTACATGTCGCCGGAACAAGTGAAAGGCCGCCCGGTCGATGGCCGCAGCGATATTTTCTCTCTCGGCGTGGTGCTCTACGAACTGCTAACCAACGAGAAGCCTTTCCCTGGGCAAAGCATCACCACCGTCATTTATAAAATCGTGAACGAAGAGCCGATTCCGCCGCGCCAGCTTAATCCTGCCGTTCATCCGGGCTTAAGTGAAATCGTGATGCGCGCGCTGTCCAAGGAACCGGAAACCCGTTATCAGAATTGCCGCGAAATGCTGGAGGACCTGCGCAGCTACCGCGCTCTCGGAGGCAATGATCGCGGCCCCGATGCCACGGTGATGTCGCCGCGCGCCAACGGCACGCTTCCGCACGGGAGCTTGAGCCCAGGCCTTCGCGGAACACACACTGAAGATCCCATGACGGTGGCGACGGTTCGCTCGTTGCAGCATCGCGTTGCCAGTCCCACGCAAACACCCGCCGTCCGCAGAACTGGTCCTGTACAAACCTACGAAGAACCAAAAAAGAAAAGCGCGCTTCCAACAATTTTCGCAGCTTTCTTTCTGATCGCGGTCATTGCCTTTGGTGCCTATCGCCTGCGCCCTGAATTCCAAGCGGTGCGGGGACGAAACAATGTAGCGCGACCCGAGACTTCGAATAATGTGGCTGCACCACCAGCGACTTCCACGCCGCAAGTAAACGCGACAGACCCGGCTCAGCCAACGAAAGCAGCCCCGACTCCCGCGGACGATTCGAGTAAGACTGCCGAAGCTACGCCTGTCGATTCGACACCAAAAAGTGTTGATTCCGTTCCGACTTCGACTCCGCCGCCAGTAGCCGTTGCGACCCAACCCGCGCCAGCCAAAAAGCCGGAAGCCACCCTCACACCCGCCGCCGCGGAATACAAAGGCCGGATCGAAGAAGCCCTCTCGGAACAAGGTTTAGCCAAGCGGGTACAAGTGCGCGGAACGAACAACACGCTGATCCTCGCCGGCAAATTGCGGCCTTCCGAGCACGCTACGCTTTTGAAATTCATGCGCAACGGCCCAGCCGCCGTCCACGTCGTTGACGACATTCTGTACGACGACACCGCTCTGGCAGGCGCAGAAAAAGGCGACAACGGCTCGCATCCCGTTCCCGCCGCAGGAAAAGGCGCAGTGCACGTCATCACCGACGTGATTGGCGCAACGGCCACGTTGTACGGTCCGGCGGGCCGCAATTTGGCGAACTGCACCACGCCGTGCAGCTTCAACGATCTCGATCCCAAACGCTACAGCCTCCAGGTACAAAAAGACGGCTACCAGTCGGTGCAAACCGCGCTTGAACTAAAAGCCGGTGAATCTCAGGATCAGAAACTACATCTGGAATCGCTCTCCAAAGGCTTGCTGATCACCAGCCATCCCGCAGGCGCCGACGTCTTCATCAATGGCGCCAAGCAATCCGGACAAACGCCCGTAACCCTACCGCTAGCCGCAGGCCAATACGATCTGGTATTGCGACTGCCCGGATATGAAGCCTACGCGGGTCATGTTCAAGTGAAAGACAATGTCCAGACTTCATTGGCCGCGGAGCTGAAAGAAAAATCTCTCGATCATGTAGCTTGGGCGCAAGTAACCACCACTCCTTCCGGCGCGGAAATTTTTATCGACGGAAAATCCACCGGCCAGTTTTCTCCCGCGCGCGTGCAGATGCCCACCGGCGGCCACACCATCATGATGAAGTTGAACGGTTTTCAGCTAGCGCGGCGCGGCGTTCAAGTCAGCGAAGGTGGAACGGTGATTGTCACCGAGTCGCTGAAAACGCGATAAGTTCTGCCCTTTGGTACAGCGAAGAGGGAGAGAAGCGGAACGAAATTTCCCTCCCAGGTCCGGCCGAATTGTCTCCAGTCGATACACAGATAGGCCTAGAAGTACTATAGCCAACCGCCTACTCGCACCCAATGATAGAAGTGCCGGAATAGCCCAGCAGATCGCACTCCGTGTAGCGGAGGTGCCTTCGATCATTTTCCCGCTGGGCGGTGAATTGCGGCAAACACGGTTAGGGAGAATCACTTTTTGGGACAACGCGCCACGCTACTCTTGGACCAAAAGCAGCCAGTCAAGCCTTCCGCGAAGAAGGCTCCTGCGCCGCAGAGTAGCGGCGTGCCGCGCGAGCACGCATCGGCTGCGGATCCTCGCCTGTTCAATGTCACGCTAAGTCTTCGCGACTTGTTACTCCTTCTGCGCTCGCATCGCCTGTACGATCCCGCGCATCCTCGCGTGGTGGATAGCCTCGATGCCGCGTACGACTCTCTGCGGCGCGCCGCCATCGATCTCGATGGCCTGGAAATTCGCGTGGAACGCGGTGGCATCGTCGTAGCTAAAGTCAGCGAGGGTCATCTTCCCGACGTGCGTGGAGAATTCCACGCGTTAGCCACCGATTTACAACGCGCCAGCATTCACACGCTGTATTTCGCCACGAAATTTCATGTGGGCGAATTAGACACGCTGGCACGCCTGATCCAAGCGACCTTGCTAAGATCGGAAGAACCGGCTCATCGCGTGAAGAAAGATCTCTGGCCGGCACAACTCCGGGAGCACCGCGTGGAAGGCATTCAAGTTAATACGCTGACGGATCGAAAAGTGGACACCGTCTTGGCCAGCTTGATTGCCGCGCTGGTAGCGTATGGCGGCAACGCCCCGCATGAAGGCGACACGCCTATTCATGCTCCACAGATTAAGGAACTGACCGACACGCTGCGGCTGATCGGGAATCTCACCCTGCCGATGGAATCTGCGCGTGGACTCTCGCCCGAAGAAGCTGCTCGCGCCATTCATCACTCCATGGAACAAGCCAGTCGGTTCACGGTGCGTATGCTGCTTGGCTCCATGAATCATTACAGCCCGCAAGAGGGCGAAGCTCCCCAGGTGTATCTCAAACGGTTGTCGCAAAGCCTGGTTCTGGAGTTTATGAGTTCGGAGTTTGCCGCAGGTTCCCTGCCGCCAGTAGGTGTGCGGCCGACGCTCAAGCAGCTTGCCGATGTATTGGTGGCTGCAGGCGGCTACTACGGCCCGCATTCTTCGCAGCATTTTTCTTCCCTGGCTTCCGCATGGGTCAATGAAAGCTACCGCGAACAACTGATTGAACGATTCTGGATGGAGTTGCCGCCGCGCGAAAAGTCTACCGTGCTGCGCAGTCCGGATATCTGGTGCGTGCCGATCACCGCGATACGCCAAACCCTGGCGCGCCTGGTGGAAGCTGGTGCGGATGCACCGCGCCGCGAAGCACGCAACATCGTTTTGAACTACGCCCGGCGCATGGAACATGTCGACCCAGTCGCACGCCGCACCGTGGCTGCCGGACTCAGCGAGCTAACCCCGCTACTGGAATCGCTCTGGCCCAATCAACTGCCCGAAGAACTGAGCCGTGGCACGCTAGCCGTTCTGGAGAAAGAGCCGGCTCCGGAAACGAGTGCGATGTTGGCGGGATTCCTGGAAACCGTGGGACGCGTCTCAGTGAGCCGGGGAGACTTCACTGGTTTCGAAAACATTTTAATCGGCTTGGAAAAGCTTCCCCGCGACGCCGAACATGAACACATGATCGCGCTCAGCCATCGTTTAGTGGCGAATGATCGCTGGATGCTGCTGGTCGATGCGGCGCTCGCTAATCGCGCTCTGGATCCGGCGCTGCCAAGACTCCTGCAGCGTGATCCGGATCGCCTGCTGGATCGCCTGACGCTTTTGCTGACCGACCCGCGCGGCCCCGAAATGCTGCCGGCCATGGCGCGTATTCTACGCGCGATTGGCGTGCCTGCCTTAACGCTGCTGGAAACGCGCCTGTTCGAAGCGCGACGCCAGCGCGTAAGCGCCGCCATCAAATTGCTGGCTGCCGCCGATCCAGACCGGTTACTCCGCGGCCTGACCCGGGCCATGGCCAGTTGGGAATGGAATCTGCAAGATCTGGCGGTAAGCGAACTGGCGCGTCCCGCGAATTCGCCTTCCGCGCAAAGCACCGCGTTCGTTTTTTCCGCGATACTCTCCGATGCGCACCCGCTGGTGGTGCCGATGATGATCGACCAGATCGGGATCGGCCAGGAAACGACGGCCGTGCCGATGTTGATGGAAATTGCCGCCGGTGAACACGAGATTCTTCGCGACCAGTTTGTGCGTATTAAAGCCATCGAGGCCTTGGGACGCATGCGCGCCGTCGAAGCGGTCGACCTGCTGCGCCAACTGGCAGGAAAGCGCGAAGGCTTAACTTTTGTGGAGCCCGCAGGCATGCGCGCCGCAGCGGAAGACGCTTTGGCCATGATGGAAGAAGGTCCCTCGTCAGCCCGCGCGCGTGCCGCCTTCGAACCTGCACCTGCACCACTCGGCAATTTCGTTATACCGCGCCGCTATGCGCGCATTCCCCTGGAATCGCCACTGCGCGCGCAAATCGGAAGCCAGCAGCAACACATGAGTTCCGTGCGCGTGAAGACCATCAGCTTGGGCGGAGCCTATCTCGAATCCTCGAATCGCTTGAATATTGGCGACTCCATTCAAGTGGAAATGCGCGCCGGCCTGCGTAAGATTCACTTCACCGCAGTGGTGCGCAATATCGGCAAAGATGGCGGCGGCGTGGAATTTGTTCACATGAAGGATGAAGATCGCGACCGTCTGCGCCGTCTCGTTCAGAAGTATCTGCAGATTTAAGTCTTCGCAGACACCGCTCCGCACACAACATCTGCCTCCGTACAGCAGATACTCCTGCCAGAAACGCTACACATTTACGTCGCGTTCCACGTAAACTGTTCCCGCTTCATTCATTTCCTTCATAAGGACTGATCTCACATGACGCCGACGTGCCCTAATTCCTCTTCGAGAGAGTTTTCCCGCAGTTTCTTTGTACTTACCTGTCTGGTTTGCAGTTTCGCGTTCCTGGCATTTCCTTTGTTGGCTCAGGATAATGCCGACGCGGCAAAACCCGCGATGGCCGCAGCCGTCTGGGTTGAAAAACTGGATGCCGCCGGAAATACGTTGAAGCGCTCGTCCGGATTCGTAGTAAAAGATGGTCGCGTCGCAACTTCGTTCCGCTCCATCGATGGCGCTACTTCCTTGAAACTGATTTTTGCGGATGGCAAGGAATTCCGCACCAGCAAGGTAGCCGGTTTCAACCGTTACCAGGACTGGGCCCTGATTCCCATCGAAGACAAGTCCTATCCGGCGCTTCAGGCTCTATCCAGTAAGACTTGGAAAGCCGGCGATCACGTGTACTGGCTGGACGTGAAAGCAGACGGTACCCGCGCTCTAGCCGAAGGCGAGATCGCCAGCCTGCAGAGCACAAGCCCCTGGGGCGATCGCATCACCATCTCCGGTAAGTTCAGTTATGCGGCCCTCGGTGGACCGCTGCTCGACGCCCAGGGGCATGTAATCGGCGTGCTGGGCGGTGCGCTGCCTGACGCTTTCGTTCGCGCAGCCGATGCTTCCACACCAGCCACTGACCCGGATGATGTCTACGATGGCGCCCCGGGCACCGCCGTCGCTGGAAATCTGATCCCTCAAACTCTGCTCGCCGCTCCACGAGAGCTGAAAGTATTGTGGGATAACGGCGATATGACCGTGCCCCGCACCAATTCAAAATACGTGGCCTCCGGCATGATGTCCGTCGGTTCGAAGGAGTCAAAGAAAAAAGCCGGCGAACATGTAGCCAAGGTTGATTTCAAGAAAAGCGACACCTCAGCCGTTGTTGTTCTCACCTTCGACAAGTCCGAAGCCGTCAAGACCACCGCGCAAATCAAGCTCTACGACTTCGAGAATCACCCGGTAGCCGCCGGTGAAGTCGAAAAAATCTTCGTGAAGAAAGGTTCCGGCGCCGAACAGAACTGGGACGTTCCGGTTGCCCAGTTGCCTGCTGGAATCTACCGCGTGGATATCGTGGTTGGAGATGGTGTGGCCTGGCGGCAATATTTCCGCATCGCCGACTAACAAGAATCGCTAGCCGGCAACGCCGGAGCATCTCGACTGCTCATTACCGGTTGGGCACTCACCGCGTCAACAACCAAACACTTGTTTGCTAAGAAGAATACAGTTGCAAAGGCTCGTGCATTGCAGTACAAGCCAATTAATTAAACGGTGCGGGTGTGTTTCGGAACGGGCGGCAACAACCGCCACCGCTAGGGGTAGCGGCAAGCTTCAAGATTCATAAGGAGGCAGGGTATGCAACGCAGGCAATCGTTGTTTGCGTTTGTCATGGTATGCGCGGTGATTCTCGCGTCGGCAGGTCTGGCGCGCGCACAAAACACCGCAACACTTTCAGGATTTGTTACCGATCCACAAGGCTTGGCGGTGCGCGGCGCGAAGGTTACGCTTAGCAGCACTACCACCAGCGCGGAACGCACCGCGCTCGCAGATGATTCCGGCCATTTCATATTAGTCGGGCTGGTTCCCGGCACCTATAAAATGCGCGTCGAAGGCGGCACCAGCTTCGCGCCCTATGAGAATCCGTCCGTACAAGTCAGGGTTGGTGAGGAAGCCACCGTCAACGTGAGACTGGAACTGGGCACGCAGACCCAAACCGTCACGGTGACCACAGAGAGCGCGCCGATTGAGACTACGCGCTCCGAGAGTTCCCAGACCGTCGATCAGCGGCAGATCGAGAATCTGCCCATCAATGGTCGCAATTACATCAATTTCACACTGATCAATTCGCAGACCACCCGCGACGTTTCGCCTACCATCGGCCCCGCACCCAACAGCGGCTTGAACATCAGCGGTGCACGCGCGCGCTCCAACATGGTGACCGTCGATGGCGCTGACGCCGTCGATAATTCCGTGAATGGCATTCGCTCCACCGTTTCGCAAGAAGCGGTGCAGGAATTCCAGATGATCTTGAGCAATTACAATGCGGAATATGGCCGCGCCACCGGCGGCGTCGTCAATATCGTCACCAAGAGCGGCACCAACGATTTCCACGGCGATGTGTTTGGCTACCTCCGCAATAAAGCGTTCCAGGCGCGCAATCCCTTTTCCGGCGAAGTCGATCCCGCCACCGGCAATCTTGTCGACACCAAACAGGCCTACACCCGTGTGCAAACCGGCACTGCGTTCGGTGGCGCGCTGAAAAAAGATAAAACCTTTTACTTTTTCTCTTACGAATACACCCAGCGCGAAGAGACCGGTTTCTCCAGCATTGGCGAAAATAATTTCGGCATGATCCCGGTTCCAGTTCCGCTGCCCACCGGGCCGTTGACCGTGCAGATGACGCCATCGCAAGCCAGCACCTTCAATAGCCTGCTGACCTCTGGCGTGCCTGCTTATCAAAACCTTGGCGTGCAATACGGATTGCTGCTCGGTTCCGCATCCAGCGTCGCCCTGAACCGCTTGGATTACGGTGCTGTGTCCGCAGGCCTAACCGGTGGTTTTGTAAATCCTGGCCCAGGAGCACAATTCCCGGTCCCGGTTCCTTGCCCACCGGGACAAACCGTAAATTTGCTGACCTGCTCGGTCATCGGTGAGGGAGTAGCCCCACTGCCGGCTTCCTACGTCGGCCTCAATGCACTTCGCGGTAACTTTCCAGTGATGGAAAAGACCAGCTTGTGGTCCGCGCGTCTCGATCAACGCTGGAATAATCACAACACTTCCTTCTTGCGCGTGGGAGTTTCGCCTTCCGAAGTCACGGGCATCGAGTCTACTTCGCAGAACCAGGTCTTCGGCCAGAACGCCGGGTCACGCACTGGCGAACAGCATTACCGCGACTTCAACACCACGTTCCAACACGACTCCATTTTGAGCGACACGACCTTCAACGAGTTCCGCTTCCAATTTGCCCGGCGCGGCTTGCACTTTGGCTATTCGCCACTGCCCGGTGGCAGTCAGATTGGCGTCAACATTCCTGGCTACGCGTACTTCGGTCGCGAACCTTATTCGACTGTCGATCGCATCGAACGGCGTTACGAATTCACCGACAATATTTCCTGGACGTTGGGCCGTCACACCTTCAAGTTCGGTGGCGACTTCAACCTCATCCAACTGCGCTCCGCCAAGCAGCAGATCTTCCAACTGGATTTTGGTGGCGACGTGAATTTCGGCGGGCTCCCCGTCTCGGCCTTCGGTCTTCCCAATTCCGTTACCCTGCTCAGCGGCGCTACGCTGGCCATTCCCGGCACCACTGGCTTGCAGTCTTACGGCCTGGGAATTCCCCAAACGTACATTCAGGGTATCGGCACCTCAAACCAGCCCTTCGACAACATTCCCGTCGGCTTCTTCGCGCAAGATACCTGGCGCATTACCCACAAGTTGACGCTGAACTACGGTGTTCGCTACGACGTAGAAATTACCCCGCTGTTCGCGCCCGCTACTTCCATTAACGCTGCTGCCGAAAAGGCCTTGGGCGTAACGGAAGGCATTCCGCGCGACTACAACAACGTCGCCCCGCGCATCGGCATCGCGTGGGATCCCACAGGCGACGGCAAGACCGTGGTCCGCGCAGGCTACGGCTTGTTCTACGATCATCCGTTGCTGGCCATTGCGTTCAACTCCGTCACCGCGGATGGTGGCCGCTCGGTGCAATTGCTCTCTCCTGGTGGGGCGCCCTCGGCTTGTGGGCTGGTCACGCCGGTATGCGGTGGCAATCTCGATTCGCCGAATAACTTGAACGGCTCTTCGATTTTTCAGGGCGTGCTGAACGCCTCATCGCTGCCCAGCACACTTCCCAGCATGTTTTACTTGCCCAATCAGCAGCGCTTCGATCCTTTGCAGCCCACCTCGCTCTTTGCCAATCAGAATTATCTGACCGCAGGGTTCCCGCTGCCGATTCTTCCCTTCACACTACCGGTGGCCAGCAATTTCGTTTTTGGCTATGCGGAGCAGGCAAACCTCACCGTCGAGCGCGTCATTGGCGGTACTTGGAAATTCAGCGCCGGCTACCAGTGGACTCGGGGCTTGCACTTGAATCGTCCCATCGACATCAACTCCACCGATCCCGTCTTGCTGACCAACAACCTGCAATATGCCGGCGCAGCTGGGCTCGGCTTCACCAGTCCACTGACCGTCGCGGTCCCAAGTTCCAACGTTGCTCCGACAGCTTCAACGTGCGGCCTCAATGTCACTAGCCTCGCTCCCGGCGCACTCGGCGCGTTGTTCGGCTGTCCCGGACCGCTTGCTGCCCTGAACGGAAAATTTGTCGGCACGCCGGCCTTCTTCAATTATTTCCGGCCATCCGGTCCTAACCCGTCCTTCGCCGGACTTGTCCCCGGCGGCTACGGGACGCAAGTTGCCCTGGCGCACTTGGCTGGATATCCCGTTGGCTTCGGCGCGCCGGTGCCCTTCAACAGCGTCGATACGCAGCAATCCAGCGGCAGTTCTTCGTATAGCGCGCTGACCATCAACGTGACCAAACAATTTTCGAAGCACTTCCAAATGCTCTCCAGCTACACCTGGTCGCACTCCATCGACGACTCCACCGACCTGCAATCCACGTTGGAGCCGGCCGACAGCCGTTTCCCCTTTTACGAGAAAGCCAATTCCGATAATGATCAGCGCCATCGCTGGGTAACCAGCGGCGTGCTGCAAAGCTCTCCGCACACGTCGGGCATGGGCTTCTTCCAAAGCTTCATGAGCAACTTCACCTTGGCGCCGCTGGTTGAAGTTTCTTCCGGCCGTCCGTACAACGTCATCACCGGCGAGGACACGCGACTCGATTTGAGCGCCTCGGAAATTCGGCCCTCCATTGGAGGTCCGACCACCTCCCCATATATTCCGGGCTACACCTTTAGCCTTGCCACGACGTGCCAGACCAACAGCGGCGCACCATTTACCGTCGCGGGAATCACACCTCCCTTGGGCTGCATTGGAAATCTTGGCCGCAACAAATTCGTCATGCCGATGTTTTTCCAGTTCGACCTGCGCGTTTCCAAGGGCATAAACCTTGGCGAGCGTTTCCGCCTCGATCTGATTGCCGACGTTTTCAACCTGTTCAACCACACCAACATTTCCGCCGTCAACCAGTTGTGCGACCCTTCGGCGGGAACAACTTGTTTCGCAGGTCAGCCTTCGGCGGCCTACGACGCTCGGCAAACGCAGTTTGCTCTGCGCCTGAACTGGTAATTTCGCACCAGCATTCTCGGTAACAATAAGGCCCTGGCACCTCGGGGCCTTATTTATTTTGTATAGCGAAGCGTCCCGCGCAGGCTCTTCCAAACGCCTCCAATTTTGCGTATCCCTCAATTCCATCGCCTTGCGCACAACATTTTTCGCGGCGTTGCGGTAAAGTGGAAGTTCCTGTTTCCCGTAACGATTCCCGGAGAATGAATGAGCATCTTAGGAATAGCAGCGGCCATCTTTGCCATTGTGCTGATTGGGTTAGTGGTTTGGGTCCTGGTCCAAAATACCCAAGATCAAAAAAAGAATGAGCAACTTGAGTCGCAGATGAACGAACTGCGCCGCGACCTGCTTGGCCTCTCCACATCGCAAACGCAAAGCTCCACCAAAATGGAAACGATTGCCGGCACCGTTGCCGAGCGCCTCGAAGCGGTTACCCAAGCTCTGCAAAGTGGCATAAAGGATTCCGCGCAAACTACGTCGCAGATCACCTCGCAGGCACAAGTCGCCATGGCCACCGAACTCAAAAACACCCGTGACCAGATCAGCCAGGTGCAGAAACAGCTTGGCGAAGTGCAGCAAGCCGGCCAGCAGATGCATGAAACGGCTGAAAAACTTCAGAACATCCTCGGCGGCACGAAATCTCGCGGCTCGTTTGGAGAAGTAGCTCTGGAACGGCTGCTGGAAGATTGCCTTCCGCCTTCTCAGTACGAAATGCAATACCGCTTTCGCAGCGGTGAAGCAGCCGATGCCGTGCTGAAACTTCGCGACGGAAAAAAGATGGCCATCGACTCGAAGTTTCCGCTTGAGGCTTACCTGCGTCTGACCAGTGAGGGGGAAGAGGCGCGCAAGGCGTTCGTTACGGCGGTTAAAGGCCACGCCGATTCGATCGCGAAAAAAGTACATCGTGCCCGAAGAAGGCACGCTCGATGTCGCCTTGATGTTCGTGCCCAGCGAGACCGTCTACTACGAACTACTGATGAGCACTGACGCGAAAGGGCAAGCGCTTGATGCGTACTGCCGCGAACGTCGCATCATGGCTGTTTCGCCGAATACTCTTTATGCGCATCTCTCGGTGATCGCCATGGGCCTGCGCGGGATGCAGATCGAGGAAAACGCTAAGCGGCTGTCGGAGAATCTGACCGGCATGCGCAAGCAGATGGACACGTTTTGCGAATATTTCGAAAAGGTCGGCGTACACCTGAAAAATGCCCAGCAAAGCTTCACCGAGGCAGACAAGCGCTTCTCTAAAGTTTCTAATAGCCTCGATAACTTGGTGAGCACCAGCGAACCGGCCCAACCCGCAATCGAAGATGTCCAAGGAATTTTGCCGCTCCCACCGGCCGCCGCTTCCAAAAGGTCGGCGTAGAGAATCGCAGGGATGAAGATTTTCGTCGGTCGGTAGGTGCAAACACCTGAGCTATCGGGATGTCGGCAAAAAGAAATTGTCGGCATGCCGACAGTTTCCACAGACCGCATCGTATCAATTTGATAATTACTTCAGAACGCAGAGTTTATTTGTGTAGAAGTGTTCGAACGCAATCATCACAACCGCGGTTCTGCAGTAAACACGCTGCGTTGCACTGAGCCGCAATAACAGCGATTAGCAATTGAAGAGGTTAAGGCCGCGGCGCGCTTAGTGGCGCAATCAGCCTGATCGAAATTACAAAATTTCCGCGTTTCTTACCGACCAACTCGAACTGCGCCACGTTATCCGTCCCGCCGCTCGAAGCCACTCGCACCGTCTCTCCACCCGTTAGGTCCGCGACATCCGCCGCCAGGTTCCGCGCCTCCAACGAAACTTTCGTCGTAGTCCCCTTCACCCGAACCACTACCGTACGATGTTCTCCCGGCGCCAAAGGCGCACCACTCGCTTCCAACTCGAGCGACAAAAAAACTACCGTGAACGACCCAGCCGCATGCTCGCCACAACTCACTTGCACCTGCACGGGCCCGGGATTGAGATCAACCGGCGGCAAAATCGCCAGATACGCCGGCGATGAAGCCAGCACCAGCGCAGCCGAACTTCCAATCGTCACCCGACTAGCGTCCGCATCGCCGCAAAAACCATGTCCCATCAATTCGAAGCGATCGCTCAGCGATGCGACCCGCGGCGCCAGATCGACCACCAGCGTTCCCGAGGGTGCATCAGCCGGCGTCAAAACTGTTGCCGATACTCGACCTGAGCGGCCGTCAATCGAAGCGTACAGCGTGCCTGGAGTCAAGGGCGGCACAAACATCGCCCGGCCTGTGGTATCCGTCGTTACTTTATCTCCATCCGATAACACGACATTGACGCCCGGCGTGAGCCGCCCGTTTACGTCCAGCACTGCCAGCGTAGACCGCTCCCCCGTCACCAACTTGCGTGGAAGCAGCAGGATGCGCGCGCCCGAGGGTGCCGGTGCCGCTGGCTGCTGGGCGAGGTTGCCGCCCGATAGGGAAACCACTACCCCAATCGCGCAAAGGGCCCGTCGGAATACTGGAGAGGCTGGGTAGATTGGGCGCACCCTTGGATTGTAGTGGAGATTTCGGCCACACAGAAGAGCACCAGCCTCACGCCAACCCGTGCCCAACCTCCCATAATCCCGAGCAACACTAGGGAAACACACCGCTGCAAACAGTGTCGTCCAACCCGCAGATTCGGTTATGCTGACCACCTGTCCGCAAGGACAGTGTGGCGTATTGGCGAGTAATCACTAGGGTGCATAGCCTTTTCGGCCGTCGCGGCGTCTGCTAGCGTGGACATAAGTGCTGTATTCGTGTGTCTGCGGCGGGGGTGTCGCGCGTGCTCGCAAAAAGCGTGGAAGGAGATGTCGTGGAGATCGTCAGCGGTGGCGTGACGGACGTTGGCCGTGTGCGAACCAACAACGAGGATTCCTTCCGGATACTCGAACCCCTGAACTTATTTATTTTATCCGATGGCATGGGCGGTGAAGCTCATGGAGAAGTAGCCAGTGCTCTGGCCGTGGAAACCATCGCCGATTATTGCGCGCAGCCCAAAGAAGATTCTGGCGTTACCTTAGCGGGCGTTGCCCCAGATAATTGGAGCGCCGACACCAAGCGCCTGCAAAACGCTGTCAGCCAGGCCAATTTTAAAATTTACGATTCAGCACAGAAGAATCCCGAGCAGCGCGGCATGGGTGCCACGCTAACCGCGGCGTGGGTAAACGGCAGCAAATTGAGCATTGCCCACGTAGGCGACAGTCGCGCCTACCTGCTGCGAAATGGGGCATTGCAGCAACTGACCAGCGATCATTCTCTGGTAGCAGAACAAGTCCGCCGCGGCATTCTGACTCCGCAGCAAGCCGAAGAAAGCGAAATGCAGAGCGTGTTGTTGCGCGCGCTCGGTGCGCATCCCGAAGTACAAGTCGACGTGGATGAAACCGAACTTTTCCCTCGCGACGTTTTGTTGCTGTGTTCCGACGGTTTGACCCGCATGGTCACCGAGCCAGAAATTGCCGGCACTTTGCAGGCGGAAACCAATCCCGTTTCCGCGGCACAGAAATTGGTGGACCTCGCAAACGAACGTGGTGGCCTTGACAACGTGACCGTAATCGTCGCGCGCGTGCAGGATGAATCCAAAGGTTGGCTCTCCTGGATGCGTCGCGGCTCGGCCAAAAAAGACTAGTTACCTCCGCAGGAGGAGTTGCGCATGGCAAAGCTTAGCCTGATGTTCGAAGACAAGTTGGTGAAGCAGGTGCCCATTGGCGCTCGCCCCGTCACCATTGGCCGTTCTCCCGGACAACGATCTTCCGGTCGACAACCTGGCCGTCTCCACCTATCACGCGCGCGTTTATTACGAAGCTGGTCGATTGGTTGTTGAGGATCTCGAAAGTTTGAATGGCACGTTCGTCAATGATTTGCGGGTAGAGCGCGCCACGCTGCACGACGGCGATTCCATCTGGATTGGCAAGCACCACATCAAAGTGGATGCCACCGCCGACACCGCTATTCCCCTCGACACCGGCAGAAAAGCCGTGGCTCCCAAAATTAATGAAACCATGGTGCTGGACACCAAGGCACGCCGCGACATGCTGCAACAAGCGGCGGCTACCGGCGAGCGTTCCCAATTTTCACCGGGTCGCATCCGCATGGCTACCCTTGTGGTGCTCAACGGCAACGTCAATCAAAAAGAATATCTGCTCACCAACAAACTCACGGTCATCGGCAAGTCGCCCATGGCTACCGTGCGGCTTCGTGGCTGGTTCAAGCCGAAAATGGCTGCACAGATCAATCAACGCGACGATGGCTACTATCTGGGAACCGGAGATAAAGTTCCCACCGTAAACGGCGCTCCTATCGCCGGTCCGGTCCGCCTCAACGATGGCGACCTCATCGAAGTTTGCGGCGTACGCATGAACTTCATCTTTCGCGAATAGTCTTTTTCCCCCATGGCCGATTCGCCTGAAGGAGGTTTACAGAACCGCAAGGCATTCCGCCTTCGCGAACTCCTTTCCTCTTGGTGGGATCATCGCGCATCGTTCCTGATCAGCGTTGGCATCACCCTCGCCACTCTTCTCGTTTACATTTTCACCTTCGTCGGCGATCGTAACACTCCGCTCTTCGACTTTCTGAAACGATTCGAATACAGCACGCTGGATACGCGCTTCCGCTATCGGCCTGCTCGCTACACGCCACCCGATCCGCGCATTGTGGTCGTGGCAATTGACCAGCGTTCCCAGGAAGTTTTGGGCAAGTGGCCATTTTCCCGTAAATATTTTGGCGAGATGCTCGATGCGCTTCGCGAGGATGGCGCAAAGGTCGTCTCGTTCGACATTACCTTCGACAAGCCTGATCAAAGTTCTGCGCCGATTCGCGCCCTGTGGGCCAAGCTACAGCAGGACCAGCAAGCCGGCTTGCCAATGGATCCCAAACTGGAAGCTCAAGTCCGTGAATTGGCCCGCGAATTCGATGCCGACGCACAATTTGCCGCTGCGCTTCGCCGCTTCGGCCCGGTCGTCCTCGGCAATTTCTATCTCCCGTCGCAGGAAGCGCAAGGCATCGATGGCGCCGCACTCGATAAGTACGCAGAAATGGTTCAGTGGTATTCCCTGAATCGCAACGCCATCGTCCCGGCCACCGGCAAAGCCGATTTTCATTCCTTGCTACAAAGTTATCAGTTCGAAGACACTCTTTACTCCGCAACCATCGCCAATATTCCGGAACTCGCTCCGCCCGACAATGACGAGAAAACTTCCATCGGCTTTTTCAATATTTCTTCAGATGCCGACGGCGTGTTGCGTCGCGGCCTGCTCGTTCTTCCCTTCGGACGTTCGAAAAATCCCGACGACTACGATCTTTATGGTTCGCTCGAAGTGCAAACACTTCGCCTGTATCTCGGCCTGAAGTCCGAGCAGCTCACCGTGAATTACGGGTCCGCAGGAATTGCTTCCCTTCAATTCGCAGACAAGCTCGCCGTCAAACCGGATTACTTAGGACGCGTCATCATCAACTATCGCGGTCCCGGCGGCACATTTCCTTACTATTCGCTGGCTGACGTGGTGCGCCACAAATTTCCACCGGGCTCCTTCAAAGACAAAATCGTCCTCGTCGGAGCTTCCGCCACGGGTATCGGCGATCTACGCACTCCGCCCTATGGCGGCATTAATTACCCCGGGCTCGAAGTCCACGCCAACGTGATCGACAACATGCTGAACAATGGATTTCTGACTCGCGGCGTACATCAGGAACTCTTCGACCTGATCCTGATTTTCCTGTTCGGCATGCCGCTTGGCATTGTTTTAGCTCTGGTCTCTCCGCGCTGGATGTGGTTTGGCCTCGCCCTGCTGGTTCCCTTCGCAGCCATGGTCTACATGGCGTTTCTGCGCGGCTGGTGGCTCAACTTCACCTTGCCTGCCGGGGCGCTCACCGCCAACGTGATGCTTGTCTCGCTGTATCGCGCCCTCGTTGAAGAAAAAGAAAAGCGCAAGGTACGCACCGCATTCGGACAATACCTGAGTCCTGAAGTCATCCGCCGCCTGCTTCTCAATCCAAAATTGGTCGAACCGCGCAAAACCGAAATCACCGTGATGTTCAGCGACATCCGCGGATTTACCACCATCTCCGAAAAACTCGACGCGCAGGAATTGGCCCTGTTCCTGAACAGCTATCTCTCCGACATGACCGAAATCGTTTTCAGCACTCAGGGCACGCTCGACAAATATATCGGCGACGCGGTGATGGCTTTCTGGGGAGCGCCGTACGAAGAGCCGGGGCATGCCATTCAGGCTTGCCATGCTTCGCTGGCCATGATGAGCCGAGTCCAGGAGTTGCAACAAAAGTGGCAAGCCGAGGGCAAGCCCAAGCTGGACATTGGCATTGGCCTGAATTCCGGTGTCGCCAGCGTGGGCAACATGGGCTCCATCTTGCGTTACGGCTATACGGCGCTTGGCGACGCCGTGAACCTCTCTTCCCGCCTGGAAGGCCTCAACAAGGATTACGGCACGCACATCCTGGTGAACGAATCTACGTATACCGCCGCAAAAGGTGCCGGCTTCGTATTCCGCGAACTGGACCTTATCCGCGTTAAGGGCAAGCTGCAGCCAGTGATGATCTACGAACTTTGTGGCGCGCAGGCTGACATGCAGCAGAATGGCGACTTCGCCGGGACTCAGGAGCGCCTCCAGAACTTTGCCTCGGCTCGCGCACTGTACAATCAGCGGAATTGGTCTGCTGCCCAATCTGCGTTTCAGGCCGTGCTCGATCGCTGGCCAAGCGACGGCCCATCACGCGCCTACTGGAAACGTTGCCAAGAATACCTCTTCGACGAGCCTCCTCCTGCATGGGACGGTGTCTTCACCATGGATCACAAATAGGCCAGCTTCGATCTGCAAATCTCGATTTTGAGACACGTCAGCGCGTCGCTGCCTAACCAATCCGCTTTGGCTCTTGCGCGTGCCTCAGCACTATTAATAGATTTGATGGAGATGAGTGGAAGTCCGCACTTCCCGCATTGCACGAAATAGAGTTATTTCCATTTTCAGACGTGGGGGCGCGCGCCAGTTCTTCTATAGCATCTCCGAAGGACGCCGTGGCGTAACCAAATGACCGGCTTCTACAGTCTAATGATAGGACCCAAAAACATAGGTTTAGCGCACGGGGCTCACACGCTCTTTGCTTGAGCGCTCTCCAGGAAACGGTCGTCCTTTTTTCTTATGTGGATTGTACGCTTAGCACTCTCCAGACCTTATACCTTTATCGTGATGGCGCTCGTCATCGTGCTTCTGACGCCGCTGGTCTTGATGCGCACGCCAACCGACATTTTCCCGGAAATTAATATTCCGGTCATCGGGCTGGTCTGGACTTACACCGGACTTCAGCCGCAAGAGATGGAGCAGCGCATCACCTCCAACGTCGAGCGCGGCATCACCGTGCTGGTCAACGACGTAGAGCACATCGAATCGCAGTCGCTCGGCGGCATTGCCATTATCAAAATTTTCTTCCAGCCCAACGCCAACATTCAGACCGCGCTGGCCCAAACTGCCGCTATTTCGCAAACCTTTTTGCGGGCCTTGCCTCCCGGCACCACTCCGCCGCTGGTCATCATCTATTCCGCGTCCACTATTCCCGTACTGCAAATCGGTCTCACCAGCGATCGTCTCAGCGAACAACAAATCTTCGACTACGCCAACAATTTCATCCGCACCCAACTGGCAACCGTTCAGGGCGCTTCCATGCCCTTCCCGTACGGCGGTAAATCGCGTTTGATCTCCGTCGATATTGACTCCGCAGCTCTGCAGGCTAAAGGCCTCTCTCCCGTCGATATCGTGAATGCTGTCAACGCGCAAAACCTGATTCTCCCCACCGGCACCGCGAAACTGGGCGCCCTCGAATACAACGTCGAGATGAATGGCAGTCCTCGAACCGTTGCCGAGCTTAATGATCTTCCCGTCAAGACCGTAAATGGTTCCACCATTTATATGCGCGACGTAGCCCATGTCCGCGACGGCTACTCTCCGCAGACCAACGTCGTCATGGCCAACGGCAAGCGCGGTGTACTGATGAGCGTCTACAAAACCGGTAACGCTTCCACGCTTTCCATCGTCGACCGCGTCAAGCAAACCCTGGAAGACTACAAACCGTCTCTGCCCGATGGCCTGAACCTCACCACCTTCTTCGATCAGTCACTCTTCGTCCGCGCGGCAATTCAGGGCGTGTTGCGAGAGGCAATGATCGCGGCGTGCCTCACCGCCATCATGATCCTGCTCTTCCTGGGAAACTGGAAAAGCACGCTGATCATCGCCATCTCCATCCCGCTCTCTATTCTCGTTAGTATCCTGTGTCTTAGCGCGCTCGGCGAAACCATCAACATCATGACTCTGGGCGGATTGGCCTTGGCCGTTGGCATTCTCGTGGACGACGCCACCGTCGAAATCGAAAACATCAACCGCAACCTGGCTATGGGCAAGGAAACGGTTCAAGCGATTCTCGACGGTGCGCAACAAATTGCCGTGCCAGCATTCGTCTCTACGCTGTGCATCTGCATCGTCTTCATCCCCATGTTTTTTCTTTCCGGAGTAGCGAAGTATCTTTTCGTCCCACTCGCCGAAGCCGTGATTTTCGCCATGCTCGCGTCTTACATGTGGTCGCGCACCATCGTGCCCACCATGGCCATGTATCTCCTCTCCGCCGAAGATGAATACAACGCCGCGGAACATGCCGGCCAGAAAATGGGACTTTTCCGCCGCTATCAACAGAAGTTCGAACACGCTTTCGAAAGCTTCCGCGAGAAGTATCGCCACGCGCTTTCCTCCGCGCTTGAAAATGCCTGGCTCTTCTCCGCGTGCTTCCTACTTTTCTGTGTTTTGTCCACGGGCTTGGTCTTCTTCCTCGGACGTGACTTCTTCCCCAACGTCGATGCCGGACAAATTCGCTTGCACATGCGTGCGCGCACGGGATTGCGTATTGAAGAATCTTCGCGATTAGCCGATCAGATTAACCAGGTCATTCGCCAGACGATTCCCGACAAAGAACTCGTCACCGTGCTCGACAACATTGGTCTGCCGTATTCCGGCATCAACCTGACCTACAGCAACAACGGCACCATTGGCACGGCCGACGGCGAAATCCTGGTGCAACTCAAACCCGATCGCAGCAGGCCGACCAGCGTCTATGTTGACGAATTGCGCCGCCGCTTGCCGGGCGAATTCCCCGGCGTGCAGTTCTTTTTCCAGCCCGCGGATATCGTTACGCAGATTCTGAACTTCGGCACCCCTGCGCCTATCGACGTACAGATCATGGGCAACAATCAAGCCGGCAACTATGCCGTTGGCATGAAATTAGCCAATGAAATGCGCCACATTCCCGGCGCGGTGGACGTCCACGTTCAGCAAGCCTTCGACGCGCCCACGATTTACATGGACATCGATCGCACTCGCGCGCAATACGTCGGGATGCAGGCCCGCGACGTCGCGCAAAACGTCCTCGTCTCGTTGTCTTCCAGTTTCCAGACCGCGCCGAACTTCTGGCTCGATCCCAAAAATGGTGTCAGCTACAGCGTGGCGGTTCAAACTCCGCAATATCGCGTCGACAATTTCCAAGCCCTGCAGAACACGCCAATTACCGGCACCGGCCCAAATGTTCCTCCGCAAATTTTGGCGAATCTCGTCGCCACTTCTACCGTGGCGCGCCCCGCGTCCATTTCGCATTACAACGTACAGCCGATGATTGACGTCTATGCCTCCGTTTCCGGCAGCGATCTTGGCGCCGTCGCCGGTCAAACCGAAAAAATGGTGAAAGACATAACCAAGGAACTGCCCCGCGGCAGCCGCATCTTTGTTCGCGGCCAGGTCCAGACCATGGCCACGTCATTTACAGGCTTGGGCGTCGGCCTTCTCGGCGCCATCGTTCTCGCCTACTTGTTGATTGTCGTCAATTTTCAATCGTGGCTCGACCCCTTCATCATCATCACCGCTCTTCCCGGTGCCTTGGCTGGCATATGCTGGATACTGTTAATCACCCACACCACTTTGAGTGTGCCTTCACTTACCGGCGCGATCATGTGCATGGGTGTCGCCACGGCCAACAGCATCTTGATGGTTTCTTTTGCGCGCGAACAGATGAACGAAGGTAAGAATCCTCGCGAAGCCGCTCTGGAAGCGGGTTTCGTGCGTATCCGTCCGGTGATTATGACCGCGTTGGCCATGATGATCGGCATGGTGCCCATGGCCATCGGCATGGGCGAAGGCGGCGAGCAAAACGCACCGCTCGGCCGTGCCGTCATCGGCGGCTTGCTCTTTGCTACCATCGCCACACTTTTCTTCGTCCCTTGCGTCTTTTCCATTATTCATGGATATCTGGCGCGCCGGCGGCATCAGGGACTCTCGACGGAAACAGGCAGAGCATGAGAAAAAGGATGCATACGCTAGGCGGAGTAACCAACAATGAGTGACGTCTCAACGCAATCCGACTCGGGGTCCAGGAACTCTCCACCCAGGAAGAGCAACCTCTTTTTGACCTTTGCGGTGATTGTTATTGTGCTCGTCATCGTCGGCGCCTTCTTAATGTTCCAGCGGCGCTCGCAGTATGAAGCCCTTGCAAAAGATACCGAGAGCCTCGCTGTTCCCACAGTCGCTATCATCCATCCCAGCGCGGAACCCGGCGACGAAAACCTTGTTTTGCCCAGCACCCTGCAGCCATACGTCGAATCACCGATTTACGCCCGCACCAACGGCTATCTGAAAAAGTGGTATCGCGACATCGGTTCGCGCGTCAGCAAAGGTGAACTGCTCGTCGACATCGACACACCCGAAGTTGACCAGCAACTCTATCAAGCACGTGCGGATCTGGCCACCGCGCAAGCCAACGTGCATCTTTCCGATATCACCGCGGTTCGCTACGGCGATTTGCTGAAAACCGACGGCGTCTCCAAGCAGGAAGTTGATAATGCCCAGGGCGATCTCGCCGCAAAACGCGCCATCGTGCAGTCTGCCGAGGCTAATGTTCGCCGTTTGGAAGAGCTCGAGTCCTTCAAGCACATCTACGCTCCATTCGCCGGAGTCCTAACCCGTCGCAATATCGACATCGGCACGCTGATCAACGCCGGGAATGGCGGCACCACGCAACTCCTCTTCACACTGGCGCAAACCGATCCCATTCGCGTTTACGTCAACGTTCCGGAAACCTATGCTCCGGCCATCCACGAAGGGTTAGGCGCGTTTCTGGAACTCACGCAATTCCCCGGCCAGAAATTTCAAGGCAAGGTCGTACGCACCGCGGAATCCATCGATCAGGCAACGCGCACCCTGCTCACCGAAGTGGATGTCCCCAACAAGGCCGGCCAATTGCTCCCGGGCGGTTACGCGCAAGTTCATCTGCAGGTCAATATGAAGGCCGAGCGTCTGCAAGTGCCGGTCAATTCCCTGCTATTTCGTTCTGAAGGCTTACGCGCCGTGGTCATCGACTCCAGTCATCATGTGCATCTGCAACCGCTCACCATCGGACGCGACTATGGCACCACGCTCGAGGTCTTGAACGGCCTCAAATCTGACGATTGGATTGTTCTCAATCCGCCAGACGCTCTGGAAGATGGCCAGCAGGTCCACGTGAAGGAAGTTCCCAATCCCACCGTGCCCGCTCCAGCCGGCCCAGCCGGAGCGCCACAATCTGGGCAACAGCCCAAACCTGCTAGCCCGCCGCAACAGCCCCCAGCGAACTCCGGAAAGGGTCGCTGATGGTTTCTCGACAACGGTTTCTCAGCCAGCGTTTACTGGCACTCTCTTCGTTGCTCGCAGTTCTCACGATCGCGGGTTGCACGGTCGGCCCTAATTACAATCGACCCACCGCGCCCGTGCCCGCGAAATTCGACATCGTCGAGCCTTGGCGCGAAGCGGTGCCCAAAGATTCCGTCCCCAAGACCACCTGGTGGACCGTTTTCCATGACGACGATCTGAATTTGCTGGAGACTCAACTCCTCGCCGCCAACCAGACCTTGAAAGTTGCCTTGGCCCACTACGATCAGGCGCGCGCGTCTGCAGCCATTCAGAATGCTCAGCTGTTTCCAACGGCTTCGGTGAATCCCTCCATCGGGAGCCAACGTTACTCAGGAAACAGGCCCACCGGCTCATCCTTTCCGCTCACCGGTTCCGTAACGCAGAGCGCATACACTTTGCCGTTCAACGTCAGCTATGAAGTGGATCTCGTAGGCCGTAAGCGCCGCTCCATTGAAGCGGCACAAGCATCGTTCCAGGCGAACGCTGCGGATCTCGAAAATGTCCGCTTAATCCTGACCGCGGAACTAGCCGCTGATTATTTTTCGCTTCGCCAGGACGACACCCAAATCGGCCTCCTAAATCGTACTGTGGAAACATTGCAACACGGCTTGGACCTGGTCAATTCCCGGCACGCGGGTGGCTTGGCTTCGGGCCTCGACGTCGCGGAAGAAGAAACCCTGCTAGAGACCGCGCGCACGCAAGCCACTCTTCTCCGCCAGCAACGCAAGCAGTTTGAAGATGCCATCGCCGTCCTGGTGGGCACGCCCGCTCCCGATTTCCATCTCGCCTCTCGCGAGCTAAGCGCCGAACCTCCAAATCTCGACACCTCATTGCCGTCCGACTTGCTCGAGCGGCGCCCCGACATCGCCGAATCCGAGCGCCTGATGGCCGTAGCCAACGCGCAAATCGGTATTGCCAAAGCCGCCTACTATCCCTCGCTGGTGTTGTTTGGGCAAGGCGGCTGGCAGAGCACCAGCCTTAGCTCGTTGTTCAACGCGCAGAGCGCTCTCTGGGCTGTGGGCGCCAACGTTGGCGAGAGCATCTTCACCGGTGGCGCGCGTCGAGCTCAAGTGCAGTTCTCCGAAGCGGGCTACACCGCAAACGTCGCCAGCTATCGCGACACCATCTTGAATGCCTTCCGCGAAGTTCAGGACGACATCACCGGTTTGCAAGTACTCGACGAAGCGCGCATGTCGCAAAATGCCGCTGTCGCCTCTTCGCGTCGCCAGCTCGACATCGCCACTTCCCGTTACGTAGGCGGCCTGGTCAGTTATCTCGACGTGGTCAGTGCTCAGGAAAACGTCCTCAACAGCGAACAGCAGGCCGCCATCATCGAGGGCCAGCGTCTCGTTACCACCGTTCTCCTTGTGAAGGCGCTTGGCGGAGGTTGGGACGCCGCAAGCCTCGCGGCCGTACAGGTCAAGCCGCAACTCAAGGACATCGTCGCGCCGTAATCCGTCGCCAGAGCAACTTCAACTTTGACTTCGCGGCCATGACGGTTACCTGTCCACTTGGCCCGGTTCCTTTCACGGTACAAATTAAGCCAAATCGCAAACTGACATATTCCGCCTAACGTAAACTGAACTCGTAACTACCTTGGCCCCTTCCCCAGGTTGCCAAGATGACCAACTCCACAGTCCGTCGCAGCGGACGCATTCCCAGAGAAATTCCCATTCTATTGATCGGTAGCGACGCGGAAGGCACGGTTTTCTCCGAAGAAACAAAAACCGTCATGATCAGCCTCCACGGCGCCGGTATCGTCTCCACGCACGCGCTGGTTTCCGAACAGGAACTAAACCTGCGTCTGCTCGAATCCAATCGCGAAACCGAAATCCGTGTTGTCGGGGAAATCGGCTCGCAAAATCGCCTCCACGCTTACGGTGTTGCATTCGTCGATCCCACGCTCGATTTCTGGCAGATTCCTTTTCCTCCTGCTCCCGCCAATGAACCTGTGCAACCTCCGATATCTCTCGCGTGTACCAGTTGCGACGCCAACATTTCCCTGCAGTATGGCGATTTCGAAGCCGATGTTTGCGCTATTCACGGTGGCCTGGTGCGCTATTGCCGCGATTGTGGACTCTCCACCATGTGGAAGCGCTGCGGCAGGATATCCACCGGAAGCACCGCAACCATCGCCAAGCCCAAGCCACCTCGTATCGGAACATCAGTCGCTCTCCTCGACGAATCGCCGATTGAACCGACTCTCCAACCTCTCGCAGAATTCCCCGTAATTCCCTCGCTGGTCATCAGTGGTCCCACCGAGAATCGTCGCGATCGTATCCGCGCCAAGGTGAACTTCTTCGCTTGTATTCGCACCGACGCTTTCGGCGACGACGTCGTCCATTGCATCGACATGTCTCGCGGCGGCCTCAGCTTCAAAACCGAGTATCGCTACCAAGTCGGTGCCGTGCTGCGCATTGCAGTTCCCTTTTCGCCGGAATCGCGCGAGGCTCCCGCAATCTTTGTGCCCGCTAAAGTCGTCTACACCAACGAAATTCCCCAGCAGGAAATGTTCCGCTGCGGCGTCGCCTATCTTCCAAATCGTTGAGCCGTTCGATACCTCACCCGCTGCAATTCGTCTTTGTAAACAGCCCTCCATGGCCTTTTCTAATCTGGCCGCCGAATCTGAGACAATAGCTGCACGCATGGTCAGCCAGGAAGACATCCAAAAAGCCGCTAATATTCTCCGCTCCGGCGGCCTGGTCGTGTTTCCGACCGAAACCGTCTACGGCCTTGGCGCCAACGCGCTGGACCCTGCTGCGTTACGCAAAATTTACGAACTCAAGGGTCGCCCCGCCACCAGCCCGTTGATCCTGCACGTTTCGAGCGTCACCCAGGCTCGCGCCTTAGCAAAAGAATGGCTGCCCGAAGCAGAACGCCTCGCCGAAAAATATTGGCCCGGACCGCTGACCCTTGTCGTTCCTAAGAAGCCTTTTATTCCCGATGAAGCCACCGCCGGGCTGCCCACCGTTGGCATTCGCGTTCCCCGTCATCCCGTCGCTCTCGCACTTTTACGCGAAGCCGGCATTCCCATCGCCGCGCCCAGCGCCAATCGTTTCACGGAATTATCTCCAACGACCGCCGAGCATGTTCGCGCCGCATTTGCCGCTGATACTCCGTTTCTTCTCGATGGCGGCCCCTGCGAAGTGGGCCTCGAGTCCACTGTGATCGCCGTCAGCAAAGATGGTCTGGAAGTTCTGCGTCCCGGCATGGCGCTAGTCGAAAACACTTCGAACACCATCACGCCAGCGGAATCCGAATCCAATGAGGCTCATCGTGCCCCAGGCCAGCACAAAAAACATTACAGTCCAAAAACTCGCGTGCTCCTCGTCAATCGTGGGCATCTCCCGCAATCCGGTAAAGGTGCGTATCTGTGGCTGGACTACAATGCCGCGGCAGCTAAAAAGCGTCGTATGCCGGAAAAGCCTGCCGATTACGCTGCGCAGCTTTACACCGCGCTTCATGCTCTGGATAACGAGGGATTCGACTGGATCGCTGTGGAACTTCCGCCAGACACGCCAGACTGGGCCCCTATCCGCGACCGCCTTACGCGCGCCGCGTACTAACCTTCGAACTTTGCTTCTTCTTGTCTTACTTGGCATGCCGCAGTGACATTTCCTCAAAACAGGATAAAATGCGCGCATCTTCCTTCGAGGTGATACCAATGCGCAACTCCATCCCCGCTCGTACGGCCCTGCTCTTTGGGCTACTAACCGTCGTAGCCGTCCTGGTCTTCGGCGTCCTCACTCATCTTCACGCGCAAAGCGCCAACGCCGCCGATAAGCCGTTCGTTGTCGAATATTATTACAAGGCGAAGTGGGGTCATGCCGACGAATTCATCACCCTCTTCAAGAAGAATCACTATCCCGTACTGAAAAAAGAAATGGAGATGGGCCGCATGCTGAAAGTTTCTGTCGTCGCTCCGGTCTATCACACCACCGAAGACGGCCGCTGGGATTATCGTGTCACGATTGTTTTCAAGAACGCTGCCATCGCCAATGACAACTTTGATTCCGCCGCGCTGCTCAAGCAACTATTCCCCGACCAGGACACCTACAAAAAAGAAGAGCAGCGCCGTTTCGAAATTCTCGAAGCTCATTGGGATCTTCCCATCAAGGACGTCGACGTCGACACGAAATAAACTGGTAGCGCCGGCTTGCAGCCGGCACAAGAAAACCTCTAATTAAAGGAGGCACGCGCCGCCCATATGCCGCGCCACCGTAACCTCGTCGCACCAACTAGCCTGGCGGCCAGCGAAAATTACGCCCACCTAGTAGATGCAGATGCAGATGAAACACCGATTGCCCCGCCCCGCCTCCATTATTAAAAACCGTCCGGTAGCCAGACAGCAGCCCGCGCTCCGTCGCCAGCTTCGCCGCCACCTGTTGCAATTTCCCAAGCAGCGTCTGATCTTCCTCTCCCGCATCATGCAATGCCGCAAAATGTTTCCGTGGGCAAATCAAAATATGCGTAGGCGCCTGCGCGTTGATGTCCTCGAAAGCAAACACGTCAGCATCCTCATACACCAGCTTCGCCGGTATCTGCTTGGCACCAATTTTGCAGAACAAACAATTTGCATCCATCACTTACCCCCAGCGGCGACTCCTTCATCAAGCCGCATCACAAACGTCGTGAACCCTTCTTTGCTGTGCAGTTGCTCCGCCAACTGGCGCGCCGCATCCTCCCCGGAAGTTTTCCCCACCCGCACCCGGTAAAACGGGCCATCCGTCGTATCGTATTGTTGTATGAAAATGGGCGAATACTCTGCAGTAAGGCGAGCCTTCAACCGCTCCGCATTCGCACGATCTCGAAACGCGCCCACCTGAATCGTGAAATAACCTGTCGTCGGGTCAACATTCCCGAGCACTTCTAGCCGCACATGCACCACGCCCGGGCCAATCGACTCGATCTCACGCGCCGCCGCTTGCGACAGATCAATAATCCGATTGTCGACAAACGGTCCACGGTCGGTAATCCGCACCGTCGTGCTCTTGCCATTGTTCAGATTCGTTACTCGCACCATGGTGTCGAACGGTAACGTGCGATGCGCCGCGGTCAACTTATTCATGTCATACACTTCGCCATTCGACGAGTGCCGTCCGTGAAACGGATTGCCATACCACGACGCATTTCCTTCTTCGATGAAGCCTACCGGCGCAGGCGCGGGAGGAGTTTTGCCGCGCCTCGGTGTCGCAGCAGCAGGAGGCTTGCTCGGCATTGCTGTTTCGTTTTTTGCGGTCTCAGCCGTGGACTCCGGCGTTTCGACAGGTTGTGTAGGGGCAGGAGGCCGGCTCGCCGACGCGCGTCGCGATGAGCAGCCCGTAATGAGCAAGCTCAGTCCACTCGTTACCGACAACAGCACCACAGTCCGGCGCAAATTCTTCACGGCTTCGGTGCTTGCGAGGTTTGCGTGTTTCGCGCGTTCACCCGGCTCTCCAGCTTCTTTGCTGCTTCCGAGAGTTTGTCTGAAACTTCCCGCAAAAACTGTGCGGTCCGTTTTTCTGTTTCGGGCGCTACTTCTTCTTCCAGATATTTGCGCAGCCGTCCCAACTCTTCGTCGAGCCGCCGCCCAATTTCTTCGAATTTGTCCATGGGTTCCTTGCGCCAGATTGTGCAGCGCGATTCCGGTATTATAGGAACGCGAAAACAACCGTGCAAGGAGGACTGTTGCCCCTTCCCTACCAGTGGCAAATGCGCGTTGATCGTCTGAAAAATATGTTTGGTGGAATGTTTGGCAAAGGCGAGCGCCGCCCCCAACTCTGCCCCGCCTGTGGCGCGCTAGTCGGCATCACCGCAACGCGCTGCCACCAATGCGGCACCAGCCTGCGCTTCGGCCTCGCCGCCTGGAGCAAGGGCCTTTCCGAATTTTTCGGCGGCCAAGCGCCCGTAACTACCGCCATCCTGATTCTTAACGTCATCATGTTTGGCGTCAGCTTGATACGCTCCATGAAAAGTGGTGGCGGTTTTGGACTCTTCGGAGGCATGAGCGGCATCGAGCTTTATCGCCTTGGCGAAAATGTACCGCTGCGCTCGGGCGTTGCCACGTGGTGGCGCTTGATCACCGCGACTTTCCTTCACGGCGGCCTGTTACACATCGGCATGAATATGATGGTGCTTCTCGACATCGCCCCAGTAGTCGAAGAGGTTTATGGTTCCGCGCGGTTTCTTTTTATCTACGTGGCCTGCGGCGTGGGTGGCTCCCTTCTGAGCACACTCTTTGGCAAAGCTCCCTCCGTTGGGGCGAGCGGCGCCATATTAGGGCTCATAGGAGTTCTCATTGCCTTAACTTCGAAACGCGGTGGCGCCAGCATGCAGGCTATGCGTTCCCGCTTGATTTCGTGGGTGGTAACTATTTTCGCCTTCGGATTGCTCGTGCCTGGCATCGATAATTGGGGACACTTTGGCGGTCTCACCATCGGCTTTTTAGTCGGGAAGATTTTTTCCGATCGTCAGCCCACGCCCGGCTCGGAGCGTTCCCGCTCTTATCTGTTGGGGTGGCTTGCCGGAGCAGTCGCCGTCGCCGCTTTTGTCATGATGTACATCCACTTCAACGATCCGATTCCATGATCGCACTATGACGCGTGCAGTCGTCTCGCCACCACCACCGAATAGTGGAAGCCGGAAACCGTAACCAGCACGCTTACCGTATACATCAAGTAGTGCACCAGCACATCGAATCGCGGATCTGGATACGCCGCATGCAGCACCGCGAAAAACACCAGCCCAATCTCGAAAAATGTCGTCGCCTTGCCGAGCCACGAAGGCGGAAACGGCCGGTACCCCTGAATGATCAAAATCACCGCCGCCACGATCAGCATCAGCACGTCGCGGCTCAGCACCATAATCGTCAGCCACCACGGAATCTTTTTCTCCATGGAAAGCGCAATGAACGACGACGACAGCAAAAGCTTGTCCGCGATTGGATCGAGATACGCCCCCAGCGCGGATTTCTGGTTGAGCCGCCGCGCCAGCATCCCATCGATCGTGTCGGTGCCCGCCACGAACACCAGCACCAGCACTGCCCACTGATATTTTTGATATAGCAGAAGAATCAGGAAGAGCGGCAGAAATCCCAGGCGCAGGAACGTAATTTGATTGGGAACCGTCCAGATGCGCGCTTTCATTTCGCAAAAGGATAACGCAGTTCAGGCGAACTGCGCGAGATATTCAGCCAGCGAACGGCCAATCTTGCGTTCGAACACTTCCGCCATCGACGGAATCGACCCGGAAGGTTCGTCCAGCGAAATTCGTTCCACGCGTGTCATGGGAAAGAACACCGTAGGCAGGCCGACGCGTTCTCCATCCGGCTCATTCACTTGCCGGATCAGGTGATCAAACGAATTCAGATCGACGCCGCGAACAGTCACTCCGCTGGTGTTCACTTCCAGCAATATGCCCCAGACTTTTTCCTTGGGACTGTGCAGGCTGATCACCACAATCGAGTTCGGCTTCATGCATCCTCGCAGCTTGAAATCGTAACCTTCAGCTTAGCTCGGCAATCGCATCCACGGCGTAACGTTTATCGCCGTCGTGACCTGCTTCAAACCGGTACCGTCATCAACGCCGGCCCGCCCACAGGCACCAGCAGCTTTGGCTCCGTGAGCGATTGCACTTCTTCCACGGTTGTCTCCGGCGCAATTTCCCGCAGCACCAAACCCTCCGGCGTCACGTCAATAAACGCCAACTCCGTCACGATGTGATCCACCACTTCGACGCCGGTCAGCGGCAACGTACATTTGCACAGAATCTTTGGCTTTCTGTCCCGCGTTGCATGCTCCATCGCGATGAACACCCGCTTCGCGCCAGCCACCAGATCCATAGCACCGCCCATCCCTTTCAGCATTTTCCCCGGTATTGCCCAGTTCGCCAGTGTTCCCTTCTCATCCACTTGCAGCGCGCCCAGCACGGTTAAATCCACGTGGCCGCCGCGAATCATCCCAAACGAATCCGCCGACGAAAAATAGGCGCTACCCGGTAATTCCGTAACCGTCTCTTTTCCTGCGTTGATCAGGTCCGGATCCACTTCCTCCACCCGCGGATAAGGCCCCACGCCCAACATTCCATTTTCCGACTGCAGAATCACTTCCATCCCCTTCGGCACAAAGTTAGCCACCAGCGTCGGCATGCCAATGCCAAGATTCACGTAATAGCCGTCGCGCAATTCCTGCGCAATTCGCCGCGCGATTCGTTCCCGCTTTTGTTCTTCTGTTAACGGCATCGCCTTACGTCCCGCGCATGGTGCGCTTTTCAATTCTCTTCTCGTACGGCGCGCCCTGAAAAATCGCGTCCACAAAAATTCCCGGCGTGTGTACCTGATCAGGATCGATCTGCCCCGCCTCTACAAGTTCCTCGACCTCCGCAATCACATAATCCGCGGCCGTGGCCATCATCGGATTAAAATTTCGCGCCGTCTTGCGAAACACCAGGTTCCCCCACCGGTCGCCTTTCCACGCTTTCACAAACGCGAAATCCCCGCGCAACGCGCGCTCCAACACATAGTTTCGCCCATCGAATTCCCGCGTCTCTTTCCCTTCCGCAACCATCGTGCCGTATCCCGTCGGCGTATAAAACGCTGGAATCCCCGCGCCCCCCGCCCGCAAGCGCTCCGCCAGTGTCCCTTGTGGGTTCAGTTCCACTTGCAGTTCGCCGCTCAATACCAACTGCTCGAAAAGTTTATTTTCGCCCACGTACGTCGAAATCATCTTCTTCACTTGCCGGTTTTGCAGCAGCAAGCCAATTCCGAAGTCTTCCACTCCCGCGTTGTTGCTCACAACTGTTAGATCCTTCGTCCCCTTCGCCCGCACCGCCGCAATCAGCTTCTCCGGTATCCCGCACAACCCAAATCCGCCCATAAGAATAGTCATGCCATCGCGCAGATTCGCGATCGCCACTTCCGGTGATGCAATGCGCTTATCCATAACCTAATTCACCGAGGTCGAGGCAGGACAGACCGTTCCAATGTAAGTGAGCATACAGCAGGAAATTCTACTCTAACCGGAAGACGGAACGGCAATGTAAGAAGATTGGATTGGTGGGAGCACTCGATATTTTAGGCGGGACAGCCTAATCCTTTTCGAAATGTTTGCGGCGTCATTCCCGTAATCCGCCGAAACACCCGGCAGAAATGGCTCTGATCCGCGAATCCCGTCGCAAAGCTCACATCGGAGAGCGACACCTCTAGCGCCAGCAGCCGCTCGCACGCGGTGCGAATTCTTAATCGATGCACATACTCTCCGATTCCCTCGCCAACAAACCGCCGAAACACTCGCGAAAGGTGCACCGGATGGACTCCCGCTTCTCCGCTAAGCTCATCCAGCGTCACTTTCTCGCAATGTTCCACCTGAAGTTTCTCCATTACCCTAGTCAGCCACGCCGGACTTTGCTGCATTTCTTCCTTCGGCAATCTCCCAGCATAGCCCACCAGTTCGGCCAGCAGGCTCTCCACGGCAAACGAATCCGCAGCAACAACGCCGCCAAATAATTCGCGAAACAATTTCACCGTCAACCACAGCATTTCGCCACCGCGCAAATCTTCACACGCCAACCGTAAATTTCCAGAACATTCCGCTATCCGCGCCTGCCACTTGGGCCGTAACTCAATCTCGAAAAATCGCAGTCCCTCCGGCCCGATTTCGTCTTGATGTGGTATCCCCGCCGGACGAAACATCACCGTGAACGGCGAAAACTGCTTGCGCTCCCGTCCATACTGCTCGCCATAATAGCCGCGCAGCAGCAACGCAAAAAACGGCAGTTCGTGCGCATGCTTTAGCAATTTCCGCGGCACAGCATGCTGCAAGTCCGTGAAAATCGCGCCCTGCATCTCGCTTTTTCGCTGGGCCGCCCCGAAAAAGCTTCCACCCGACAGGGTTTTCTCCCCGCTATCCACTGCAACTGCGCTGGCCATAAATCACCCACCGTGCTACAGGTTGTCTTTGTTCTAGACGCTTCGGCACCAATTTGGCTAGCTTAGCTCTCGACGAAACATTCCTCCAGGAGGCATCATGCTTCGCATCGCTCTGATCTTGAGTTTGTCGCTGGCTCTTCTCACCTGGGGTGTCCGAACGCCGCAGCCCAATCCCTCCGGCCCCACCCCGCTGCCGAACACTCCTCAATATACGTCCGACGGCCGCCTGGTGTTCCCCACCAACTATCGCGAATGGGTGTACCTCAGCTCTGGCGTCGACATGAATTACAACCCGGCTTTCCAGAAAATGGACCACTCCATGTTTGACAATGTCTTCGTCAATCCCGAAGCCTACAAATCGTTCCTGCAGACCGGCACATGGCCCGACAAAACCATGCTTGTTTTGGAGGTCCGGATGGCCGCCGACCACGGTTCCATCAACAAACAGGGGCACTTTCAAACCGGCGATGTGATGGGCTTGGAGATCCACGTGAAAGACGAATCGCGCTTCTCACCTGGGAAATGGTCCTTTTTTGGATTCGCTGACGATAAACCCGCGACCGCCTTCGCTAAAGACATGCCTTGCTACTCCTGCCATGAGCAACACGGCGCGGTTGACACCACGTTCACGCAGTTTTATCCAACGCTCATCGAAATCGCCAAGAAAAAAGGCACTTTGAGCGCTGCCTATTTGAAGGAAGAAGCCGCTGGCGCCAAGGCTCAGGAAGCGGGCGCCGCTAAAAAGCCCTAACTGTTCAGGGCTTTACGGGAAGGCTTAATTTACTGCATGCTGCGCAATAATTTGTATAGTTCATTGGCGGCGTCGAAATCCGCTTCCAGTTCCCGCGAGCCCAACCGCTCTCGCAAATCATCCAGGCGCCGCGCAAACAGGTCCAGCGCAGCCGAAAGCACCTCGCGATTTGTCAGCACGATGTCGCGCCACGTGGCATACGGGCTGCCAGCCAGCCGCAGCGTGTCCCGCAATCCCGGCCCTGCCAGCGTGATTGGCAGTCCATTCTCATCCAGCCGGTCATACAAAAAAGATCCCAGGGCAATGGCCACAAGCTGTGGCAAGTGCGACGCCAGCCCCACGGCGTAGTCATGCTGCTGTGCTCCCAGCCACACCGGCCGCGCGCCAAGCTTTTCGATAATTTTTACGAAGGCAGAAATGCGTGGATCGCGCGACTCGTCTTGCGCCCCAATCAGCGCGTACGTTCCGCCTTGAAATAAATCCGCGTCGGCATGCGTGAATCCCGACAGCTCCCGGCCCGCCATCGGGTGCCCACCCAGAAAAATCGGCCCATCTTCATTAACAAATAATTCAAGAGTGGCCTGCTCGATGCGCAATTTTGTGCTGCAGGCATCCACCACCAACGCGTGCGACGGAGCGTGTTGCGCAATTTCTGGAAGCAGGTCGAGCGTCGCGCCAATCGGCAACGCAATGTAAATCAGATCTGCCCGGCGAATTGCTGCTTCAACCGAAGCAAACATCCCCTCATCGATCGCGCCGCGCTGCCGCGCCTCTAGTACCACGTCGGGACGGTCCCACCCAACGATGTACATATCCGGCGTGTATTTCCGCAGCGCCAGCGCAAACGAACCGCCGATCAACCCCGTGCCCAATATGGTGACGCGTTGGATCAGATGTGGCATGCCTTAGGAAATGCGACGCCCGACGGCAGGCGCAATGATGCGCAATTCCGTCATCAACTGCGCGAACTGCTGCGGCTCCAGCGATTGCGCCCCATCCGACAGCGCGTGGTCCGGATCGTTATGCACTTCGATCAGCAATCCATCCGCGCCGGCTGCCACCGCGGCGCGCGCCATCGCCCCAACCTTATCCCGCCTCCCGGTGCCATGCGAAGGATCAGCCAAAATCGGCAAGTGCGAAAGCTTTTGAATCACCGGAATCGCCGCGATATCCAGGGTATTTCGCAGATACGTCTCGAACGTGCGTATGCCCCGTTCGCACAAAATCACTTTGTAATTTCCGCCGGCCAGGATGTATTCCGCGCTCAACAATAATTCCTCAATCGTCGCCGACATGCCGCGCTTCAGCAGCACCGGCTTCTGCACTTCTCCCAGCGCGCGCAACAAAAAATAATTCTGCATATTTCGCGCGCCCACCTGAAACACATCCACATAATTCCCCATCATTTGTATCTGCGACGGGTCCATCACTTCGCTCACCACAAACAATCCAAATTTGTCCGCCGCCTCGCGAATCAGCTTCAGTCCCTTTTCGCCCATCCCCTGAAACGCGTAAGGAGAAGTCCTCGGCTTGAACGCGCCGGCCCGCAGAATTTTGGCTCCCGCCTTAGACACCGCTTCGGCCACCGCATTGATCTGCTCGGGAGACTCTACCGAACAGGGCCCAGCCGCGACCACCACTTCGGGCCCGCCGATTTTCACTCCACGGCCAAGATCAACAACCGTACCTTCCGGTTTGAATTGCCGGCTCGCCAATTTAAAGGGCTGCGTAATGCGTACAACTTCACGCACGCCTTCCAGCAACTCAAAATCCCGGTGATCGAAATCGCGATGCACTCCCACAGCGCCCAGCACCGTGTGCGACGCGCCCGTCGATCGATGAACATCGAAGCCGCTGCCGACGATCCGGTCGATCACTCGCTGAATCTGCTCGTCCGTGGCCCCTTCCTGCATCACAATAACCATGAATCAGTCCTCGATTTCTGGATTTCCCACTTCACTTCGGTTGTTGCGGATCGGATGGCGTATCGCCTCCGTGCATTGCAAGCCGCTCGGCAGAGCGTGCTTCGTCAATAATACGTTCAAACAAACGCCGTATCGCCGCGTGTGACAACGGGCCCCTATTATTTGTTTCTGCGTTCGCCAGAACTTCGTTCTCCCGCGTAGGCTGGTAAATCGGAATCCCCGCTTCCTGTTTCAATCTGCCAATTTCTAGCGCGCACTGCGAGCGCTCGTTCAGCAGTTCCACCAGCTTTTTGTCGATCTCGTCCATGCGGCGCCGCCAGTCGGAAATATTCACGAACCGGCCTCCCGGCGCGACAGTCCGCGCCGCCCTGCATCCTTCAACGCCACAATCTTTTCGCGCAGCGCTTTCTCTGCGTTTGCAATCGGCGTAGCCTTCTCAATTTCCGCCACCAGCGCCGAGCCCACCACCGCCGCGTCCGCCAATCCACCCAACACCGACACGTGCCCCGGCAGCGAAATCCCAAATCCCACCGCAATCGGCAGCTCTGTAAAGCTTCGCGCGCGCCGCAACAGTGCCGGCAAGTCGTCGGGCAACGCATCTTTCGCGCCAGTCACACCCGTGCGCGAAATGACGTACACAAATCCACTGGAACACGCCGAAATGATCTTCAGTCGCTCATCCGTCGAAGTCGGTGCCGCCAGAAAAATTGTGTCGAGCCCACGCCCGTGCAGGGTCTTCCGATAATCTTCTGACTCTTCCGGAGTCAGGTCCGTCACCAAGACTCCATCCACGCCTGCCTGCGCCGCCGCGTTCCGCAAACTTCTCCACTCCCATTTGCAGCAAAGGGTTGAAATACGTGAAAAGCACCAGCGGCATTTCAGTCGCGGCCGATCCCGGCTTCCTGATCCGCCGCACGAGTTCCAACACGCCCGCAAGACTTGCTCCTGCCTGCAGCGCGCGTTCCGACGCCCGCTGAATCGTCGGCCCATCCGCCAGAGGATCGCTAAACGGCACTCCCAACTCGATGATGTCCGCGCCAGCCTCGGCCAACGCCACCACAAAGTTATACGTAGCCTCAAGCGAGGGGTCGCCCGCGGTAATATACGCAATCAATCCCAATTCTCCGCTTTCGCGCAGCTGCGCGAATCGTTTAGAAATGCGAGTCTGGTCGATGGGCGGAAGAGTCATGGGATTTATTCGCAGAGATTAAAGTAGGCGCTTATACGTGTCCATGTCCTTGTCGCCGCGCCCCGACAGATTAATTATCACCAAATCGCTCGGCTTGAATTGTGGCAGCCGCTCCATCAACCCCGCCAGCGCGTGCGCCGATTCCAGCGCCGGGATAATTCCTTCCGTGCGCGACATCAGCCTCGCGGCATCCAGCGCCGCCTCATCCGAAACCGCCGCATATTCCGCACGATGTTCATCCGCTAGCCAGGCGTGTTCCGGCCCAATCGCCGGATAATCCAGTCCCGCTGAAATCGAATGCGTCGCTGCGATCTGCCCATCTTCGTTCTGCAACACATACGTGTACGTGCCCTGCAACACGCCGGGCTTCGCCCCCGTGAATCCCTGATGCGCAGCCAGCCGCGCCGCGTGCTCGCCCAATCCTTTGCCGCGTCCGCCCGCTTCAATGCCCACCATTTTCACGTCGGAATCCTTCAGAAACTCGAAAAACAATCCAATCGCGTTCGAACCTCCGCCCACGCAAGCGTACAAATGCGATGGCAACCGCTTTTCCGCCGCAAGAATCTGCGCGCGCGCCTCCCGTCCAATTACCGCCTGAAAATCGCGCACCATCGTGGGATACGGATGCGCTCCCAGCACCGACCCCAACAAATAGTGTGTCGTGCGCACATTGGTAACCCAATCGCGCATCGCTTCGTTAATCGCATCCTTCAACGTGCGGCTGCCCGATTCTACGCCCACCACTTCCGTGCCCAGCATCCGCATGCGCGCCACGTTCAACGCCTGCCGCGCCATATCTTCCGTGCCCATGTACACCGTGCACTGCAGCCCCAGATGCGCCGCCACCGTAGCCGACGCCACGCCATGCTGCCCCGCACCCGTTTCGGCAATCACCCGCGGCTTGCCCATTTTCACTGCCAGCAAGCCCTGCCCAATCGCGTTGTTGATTTTGTGCGCCCCGGTGTGCAGCAGGTCTTCGCGCTTCAAATAAATCCGCGGCCCGCCCAATTTCGCCGTCAGTCGCTCAGCAAATTGCAGTGGAGTCGGCCGCCCGGCAAAATTCTTCAGCAGCCCCTGAAACTCTGCCTGAAACGCCGCATCAGTTTTCGCCAGTTCATACGCGCGCTCCAGTTCGAACAACGGCACCATCAGCGTTTCCGGCACGTAGCGGCCCCCGTAGGGACCAAATCGCCCTGGCACCGCCGCTGATATTCGTATTTGAGAGCTCATGAGAGCCTATATTGTGGCATAGACCGCCAGAATCAACACGTTTTGACGTGCGCCGCAAAAAATTGCTAGCTCGCCAAGTGGACGCTTTAAAAGCCGCTTCGAATCGAGTCTCAGAGCCCGGCTACGCGCCGTCGCCGCGGTTGGCCCGAGCCATCTCAGCAAAAAATTCACGTAACTTCCCGGCGTCCTTTTTCCCAGGTTTCGACTCGACTCCGCTCGCCACGTCAACAGCGTAGGGCTTCACGTTGCGAATCGCTTCCGCAACATTCGCTGGCGTAAGTCCCCCGGCAAGTATCACGCGGTGCGACTTCGCGGCCTCTCGGGCATACTCCCAATCCGCCGTTTCCCCGCTTCCGCCGTACTTACCTGTGCCCGCCGCATCCAGCAGAATAGCCGCCGCGTTGCGATATCGATTCAGATCCTCAGGCTTGCTGCCCTGCGCCGGTCGCAGCGCTTTAATCACCTGCAATTTCTCCGCGACCTCACTCACATCGTCAGGAGTTTCATCGCCGTGCAGCTGTGCACCCACCAATTGCAGCGCTTTCGCCAGCGCGATTACCGCCTCCGGCTTCCAATTCACGAACACTCCCACAGCCGCAACAAACGGTGGCAGTTTGTGAACAATATTCCCGGCCACAAAAGGAGTGACGCACCGCGGACTTTCCGGGAAAAAGTTCAGCCCAATCGCGTCCGCTCCCAGTTCAGAGGCCAGCAACGCATCTTCCGCGTTGGTCACACCACAAATTTTCACCCGGACCATCGCGTTACGCCTTCGCTCCCGGCGGTTGCAGCAAATCGTGAAGCGCCTCACCAGGGAATGGCGCCGTCATCAAACGTTCCCCAATCAGAAACGCATCGAACCCCGCCGTCCGCAAACCCTGCAAATCCGCATGCGTTCGCAGTCCGGATTCGCTCACCGCCACGCACTGCTCCGGAATCATCTCGATCAACTCCATCGAAGTCTCTACGCGCACCGCCAGCGTTTTCAAATCGCGATTATTTACTCCCACGATGCGCGAATCCGCAGCCAGCGCATGCTCCAACTCCTCGCGCGTGTGTACCTCCACTAGCGGCTCCATGCCCAGTTCTCGCCCCATGGCAATCAGCTCGCGCAACAACTCATCACCAAGCACCGCAACAATCAGCAGAAAACTGTCCGCATCGTTCGCCCGCGCTTCCCACACTTGCCACGGATCAAAAATAAAATCTTTGCGCAGCACCGGCAGGGCAATACCTTTGCGCGCGTCACGCATATTCTTCAATGACCCGCCAAAAAATTCCGGCTCCGTCAGCACCGAGAGCGCTGCCGCGCCCGCCTTTTCCAACGCCAACGCCAACTCCGCCGCATCGAATGGCTCGCGGATCACTCCACGCGATGGCGAAGCCGGTTTCAGTTCCGCAATCACGTTCAATCCGTCGCGCGAAAGGGCCTCCGCAAAATTACGCACCGGCGATGCCGCTTTCGCCCCATATTTCAGCGCGGTTTGTGGCAGCACATGCTTGCGGTGCTCCACCTCCGCGCGGCGCGCCTCTAAAATGCGGTCCAGCACCGTTCCCGTGTTTGCGTGGCCTGTCATAGCGGTAAGTCTGTATGCTAGGGAGACGACCCAAAAGTGTCAAATTGCATACAGCGCTCGGCAACCGGCTGCACGCCACGCGAAACAAGAAACACGGAACGCACATCGAATGGAGAACAGATGAGCTATAGCCAGAAATACGGTGCGCTGCTGCAGGAAATCGTAGGCGAGGCAACTGCTCTCTCCATGCGCGTATTCCGCACCAACCAAATGCAGATCGAACATAAACGCGACGGCACCGTGGTCACTCAGATCGATAAAGCCATTGAAGCCGTGGCCTATCTCAAAGTTGCTGCCAGCGGACTTCCTGTCGACATCCTCGGCGAAGAAACCACCACCGACATCCCCAAAACGCCCGCCACCAATGGGCGCGCCCGCATGATCATCGATCCCATCGACGGCACCGAAGAATTTACCCGCGGCATTCCCACCTTCGGCACACTCATCGGCATGGAAGAAGATGGCCAAATCGTCGCCGGCATTGTCAGCGCCCCCGCGCTTTCGCAAGGCACCTACTGGTGGGCCTATCGCGGTGAAGGCGCCTTCAGAAACGGCCATCCCATTCGCGTCTCGCAAATTGCTAAGCTCGCGGACTCTATGGTCTTCACCACCGGCACCGGCCCCAGCAAAGATCTTCGCGTGCGTGCCGCGCTGCGGAATTTTGCCGACGCCGCGCGCAACAGTCGCTCTATGGGCGGGTTTTGGCAACACATGTTAGTCGCCGAAGGCGCCATCGAAGCAGCCGTCGACTGGCTTTCGAAACCGTGGGACCTCGCTCCCCTCGCACTCATCGTCGAAGAAGCTGGCGGCAAATCCACCACTGCCTCCGGCGAGCACACCATCTATAGCGGCCAGCTAATCAGTACCAATGGGTTAATCCACGGCGAGGCGCTACGCCTCCTCCAATGAGGTGACACATGATCCGCATCAAACGTGTCTACGAACCCGCCAGCAAAGACGACGGCTTTCGCATTCTCGTCGACCGCCTCTGGCCTCGGGGACTCACCAAACGACGAGCCCATGTCGATCTCTGGATGAAGGAGATTGCCCCCAGCAACGCCCTCCGAAAATGGTTTGGACACGATCCGGCACGTTGGCCAGAATTCGTGCGGCGCTATCGTGCGGAACTCGCCGCCAACAAACTGCAGGTCAACACACTCAAGCAGCTTCTGCGTCAACATCGCCAGGCGACTTTGCTCTTTGGTGCCAAAGACGAAGAATATAACCAGGCGGTCGCGCTCGCGAAACTGCTCAAGAGGAAAAGTTGAACCCCGAAGCTTCCCTGAAAATCATTGGCGATGCCGTCTCCCATTGTCGCAAGTGTCCGCGCCTCGTGGAGTATCGCGAAACAGTAGCCCGTGAAAAACGCCGCGCTTATCGTGAATGGACTTATTGGGGACGCGGCATACCCGGCTTCGGCGATCCTCACGCCAAACTATACATTCTCGGCCTCGCCCCCGCCGCTCACGGCGGCAATCGCACCGGTCGCGTTTTCACCGGAGACCGTTCCGGCGATTTCCTGTACCGCGCCCTGTACGACACCGGATTCGCCAATCAACCCACCTCACTCAATCGCAATGACGGCTTGCATCTCAAACATGTCTACATCGCCGCCGCCGTGCGGTGCGCTCCGCCCGCCAACAAACCTCTACCCAGTGAAATTCTGAATTGTCGCGACTATCTGAAACGAGAACTCGCGATCCTGCGCCCGAAAGCCATTCTCGCTCTGGGAAAAATTGCCTGGGATGCCTATCTCGACATGCTGAAGCAGGATGGCCTCATCGCTTCGCGCGCGCCCTACAAGTTCGCTCACGGCGCCGAAGTTTCATTCCCCTTCGATGGCCCGCATCTTTTCGGCATCTACCATCCCAGCCAACAAAACACCCAGACCGGCCGCGTCACTCCCGCCATGTACGACAAAATCTTGCTTCGCATTCGCGACTTTCTCAGCGCTAAATGAACCCCGCCCGGTCGCCGCAGTGCGTCGTAAGAGTAGATGTTACAAGAAAAGGCGCGTCACTATTCCCGCAGCCATCCCAAGAATCACCACCGCCGCGTAGCTAGCCGTCGCCACTTTCCACGAGATGGTCTTCCCCACCACAGCCGCCGAGTACACACTGTAAATTCCCAACGTGCACAAAATCACCGCTACATACGGCAGCGGCACGCCGTGCGTCATCGCAATGTACGCAATCACCACATCAAAGCCCATCGGCACCGGCAAAAATGCCCCCACCAACGCAATCAGCAAAATTCCCATCCACGACGCCGGTGCATAGATCGCCTGTGTCGGCACCACTTCGATCACCAACGCACCCAGTACCGCAGCCAGCAGCATTAGCGGAAATCCCACGCGAAACACCAGCCAAAAACTTCGCGAATAACTCTTCAGCGTTTCCATCAGCGTTTGCGACCAAGTCTCCGCTCCATTGATTTCCATCAAGCAGGCGGCCTCACCGACCGACCCCGAGTCCCTCACATCTTGTCCCGCCACGTACGGCCCAAACACAAAGATCAGCAGCAACACAGTCGTCAGCTTCAACAGCACCAGCGCCATTGGAAATAGCGCGAACGTCATCGCCAGCACCAGCACATTCAGCGCCGGAGAACTGAACATCGCCGCCAGCACTCCCTCCGTGCTCATTCCCGCCGCGTACATTCCTCTGCCAATCGGCGCCACACAATTCGCGCAAACGCCTAACGGCATTCCCGCCAGCGTCCCCAACAGCGCGTTCAACTGTTTCGATTTACTGCGCCGCCGCGGCAGCGTGCCCAGAAACATCAGCATCGCCGGGCCAAAGAAGAATGCAAACGTCATCCCGATTCGATTGGCATTTACCCAGTTCACCGAAGTCCGCCACACCCGCTGCGTCAGCGGCATAGAACGATCCACCTGGTACAACGTGTCGAACGTAATCGCACCCGCCACTTTCACGTGGCTCCCGGCGTGATATTTCTTCAACAGCGATGGGTAGCGCGAATCAATCCAGAAATAGCCGCCAATTGCCAGCAACAGAATCACCGCGACCGCGCGCCTGCGCCACACAGCGGATTTTTCCGTGGATGCTTCTAAACCAAGCGGTATCGAAGTTGCGGACACAATGCGCCTCCTGAGCGACGGAGTGGCGAAATTTCCCGGGGTTTCGAGGACTCTACTGGCAAAAATCCATCAGCGGAATAATACGAATCTACTAGCGGTGAGCCTGCTGTCAAACACCGCCGTAGACATCCGTCCCGCCGCCAACAAACGACGCCACCAAACAGCGCCAGCCGTTCCTGACACGGTGGAGGGGAGAGCCACCAGCAGCCCCAACACGCAATTTCCCGCCTCAAGCAAACAGCGCATTTTCAGCAGCTTAACTCCTGAGCTTTTCCACTAATTGGCCTTCGCGTTGCCTTCATCCCTTCCGTACACACAGGGAGAAACTCGCATGCTTGCTCCGGCCATTCGCATCGCAAAATTCGCAGTCCTAAGTGCCTTCGCATTACTTGTCGTTTGCAGTAGCCGTTCCTTAGGACAAGAAGCCTCGCAAGAGCCACAGCAGCCTCCCACCGAAATCCAAGAGCGATCAGCAATATCTACCCATCCCGCCGATGGCGCCCGTCATGGCCTGCCTGCCGAGACCTTCGCTGTCGTCCCGGGAACTCGTTTCCTGGTGCGCCTCGAAGAAGATCTGGACACCAAAGAAATCCGCCGCAATCAGCGCTTCCGCGTTCGAACTCTCGAACCTCTCGAAGCAGGCAGCGGCATCTATCTCCCCTCCGGCGCAGAAATTGACGGCCACATCAGTCGCGTCGAACCCGCTGGCACCACTGGCCGCGCCAGAATCTGGCTCACCTTCGACGAAATTCATACCCGCTTCGGTCGCCTCCCCATCGTCGCCGAAGTTGCGTCCGTGCCGGGCGATCACAGCATCCGCTCCGCCCCGCTCAACGAAGGCGTCATCGAGGGTCGCAGCAGCACTCAGAAAGATGCCGCGCAAGCTGCTGCCGCAGGTGCCGCCAAAGGCGCGGTAAAAGGTGTGAAAGACAAAGACAAAAAGGAAGCCGCGGAAGGTGCCGCGCTAGGTGCTCTCGAAGCCTACCTGATGGAAGCCGGTCGCGGCCAGGAACTCGACCTACCGAAAGGGTCCAAGCTCGAACTGGAACTAGGCCGCTCCCTCTACCTCCTGAAAGAATAATCACAATCGCAACTCCGGGTGACCGGATGTCGGGTGCCCTACCCGCCGTAGGTTGCGTGAGGGGTTAGGTGACGCCCGTCCCATCCCTTCATGTGTCGATCTGCCCTCATAAATAACCATTCACGTTCTCCACCACCCGTCTCGCCGCCCATAATCCTCCTTTCCCCCCACCCTCCTTGGCAATCCGCCTCCCGCCTTGTTAAAGTCGTATCACCGCCTGAATTCAATGTGTTTGTAGTCTTTGGAAGACGAGGCCTAGCTGCAATGCCAGACGACCGAGCCGTTCGCACCGTGGAAACTGGGGAGCGCAAAGACCGCATCCTGATTGTCGAGGATGAAGATAACGCCCGCAAAGGCTACGAGCAGTTGCTGCAGCGCTGGGGCTACGATGTTCTCGGCGTAGGCACCGCCGAAGACGCTCTCGCTAAATTTTCCAGTTTTCAGCCAGACACCCTCATCGCCGACGTCGAACTTCCTGGCATGAATGGTCTCGACCTTCTTCAGCAGCTTGGCGACGAACTCCACGAAGTTCCTGCCATCATTATCACCGGTAAGGGCAGCGAGGAACGCGCCGTTGCCGCCATCGAATCCGGCGCTTTCTGGTACATCGAGAAGCCTCTGAAGGGCCCAGTCCTTCGCGCTCTTCTCGATCGCGCTCTCAGCAAGGCCCGCGACAAACAACGCCTCCTCGTTTTGCAGCGCCAGTTGCGCGATGCCGGTCGACTCGGCGATCTCGTCGGCAATTCCAAGCCCATGCAAGACGTCATGCGCGTTATCGAAATGGCCGCGCCCAGTTCGGCTTCCGTGCTGATCACCGGCGAAACCGGCTCCGGCAAGGAAATTGTCGCCCGCACCATTCACAAGCTTTCGCCGCGCGCCTCCCAGCCCTTCGTTGCCATCAATTGTTCCGCAATTCCAGAGTCCCTGATGGAGAGCGAAATTTTTGGCCACGAACGCGGCGCCTTCACCGGTGCCGCCGAACGTCGCATCGGCTGCTTTGAACTCGCCGATGGCGGCACCTTACTTCTCGACGAAATTGGCGAAATGCCTGCTCCCACTCAGGCCAAACTTCTTCGCGTGCTCGAAGATCGCAAAGTCCGTCGCCTGGGCAGCAAAGTCGAAACGCCCATCGACGTCCGTGTTCTTGCCGCCACTAACAAAGATCCAGAACAAGCCGTCGCCAGCGGCCAGTTGCGCCAGGATTTGTATTTCCGCCTCAACGTCTTCCATATTCATCTGCCGCCTCTTCGCGAACACAAAGACGATATTCCTCTTCTTGGCGAACACATCCTCCGCGACATCAACGCCAAACACGGCAAAAATATTCGCGGCATCGGCGCCGAAGTCCTCGACATTTTCATGAGTCACACCTGGCCCGGCAACATCCGCGAACTCCGCAATGTCCTGGAACGCGCCACCATCATGTCCGAAAAAGATTTGATCTCGCGTGCTTCCCTGCCCGGCGAATTTGGCAAAGTAGCCGCCAAGAGTCCCAGCGATCTTTCCACCATTAAATTTCCCGATCGGCACCACCGTCGATGCCATGGAACGCGAATTGATTCTTCAAACCTTGCAGGCCACTGGCAACAACAAGACGCGCGCAGCGGAACTTCTCGGCGTGAGCCTGAAAACCCTCCACAACAAGTTGAAAGAATACGGCAGCGAGCGCGTCGAAACGGAGTCCTAACCCAGTATGCAGCTCGGGCTGCGCGCCAAATTAACGATGGTCATGACGGGGCTGGTTCTCCTGTCTTCACTCGTCTTGTCCATGGTGTTCCTCGAACTTCTCCTCCAGCAGGTTCTGCACGACACCAACATGCGCGCCAAGGAACTTGCCCACGAAGTTTTTGATTCCGCTAAACAGGCTGGAGAAGACGCCAAGGCCCAGGGTCTGCGCCCGCAATCCGACGATCCTCAAAAATTGCACGAGTACGTTCAGCGCGCTTTCGAAATGAGTGACAGCCTCGCTTCTCGTCTGCAAGCTGCTGGCACCTCGCCCGCAGTTCGCGAAGTGAAAATCATCGATTCCGATGGCGTCGTGCTCATTTCCTACCCACCCGTCTTCCGCCGGAAAAATTGCGCCTCCGCGCGCTCCGTTCGAACAGTTGGTCCAAGGCTCCTTCCTAAAGCAGGTCAAAGCCTTGGCTCCTTGGACGCAGCAAGAACACATCTACGCCGTAGATCTTCCATTCCTCTTGCGCGGTAGTTCCTTCGGCAAAGTTCGCGTCGAAATTTCCACCCTCTTCCTGCTGAAAGACATTCAGCCTACTCTTCGCCGCTGGGGCACCATCGCCATTCTGGCCCTCGGCCTTGCCACTGTTTTGGCCGCCGTGGTCAGTGGCGCCGCGCTTGCTCCCATTCGCGACATCCTCGCGCAACTCGAACGCATTTCCTCCGGTGAATACGATTCACCCATCGCCACCGAGAAAAAAGAACTCGTCGGTGGCTCCGACGAACTTGGCCAAGTGCGAAGAAAAATTACTCTGGTCGGCCAGCAACTTCGCGGCGTCCACGAAATTTTCAGTTCTCTCCGCGAAAACATGAACTCCGTTATGGCCGGTCTGGAAGACGGTCTTCTGCTCTTCACTCGCGATGCCCGCGCCGTCATGGTCAGCCCCGCCGCCGAAAAATTCCTGGGCGCTCCCGCATCCACGTTCCTCGGTCGTCGCGTCACCGACATATTTCCTGTCGGTCATCCGCTCTTCTCCGCGCTGCGTCTCGATGGCGACACCCTCCAGGAAGTCGCCGCCGAAACCGAACTCATCACCCAGGATGGCCGCAAGCGCGTCAGTGTCAGCGTTCAGGAAATCCAAGGCGCTGGCGAACGCATGGGCGCCCTCGTCACGCTTCGCGATCTGGATTCCATCGAAAGCATTAACACGCAACTGCAAGTTAGCGAACGCCTCGCTGCTGTTGGCCGCATCACCGCTGGCGTCGCCCACGAAGTCAAAAATCCACTCAACTCCATGCGCTTGTGGCTCGAAAATTTGAAGGAATGCCTTCCACCTGACACCGATGGTGGCGCGCAGCAAGCCGTTCACGTCCTCGACACCGAAATCGATCGTCTCGACGCCGTCGTCAAGCGCTTCCTCGATTTCTCTCGTCCCATGGAAGTCCGCCTCGAGCCCACGCAACTCTCCAAACTGCTCAAAGACGTCCTCGAAATCGCACAGCCGCAAATGCAAAAATCCAAAGTCGAAGTCGCGCAGCTTTTGCCTATCGGCGTGCCAGATGTCTTCGTCGATCGCGCATTACTCAAGCAGGCCGTGCTCAATCTCGTTCTCAATGCCGTCGAAGCCATGCCCAATGGCGGCCAGCTGCAGCTCACCCTGAATCGTCGCGGCGACATGGCCGAAATTATCGTCGGCGACACCGGAAAAGGTATTCCTCTTGAAAATCGGCAGAAAATTTTTCAACTTTTCTTTACAACGCGCCCGGGCGGTAGCGGCATCGGACTTGCCAGCACATTCCGAATTGTGCAACTTCACAATGGTTCGATAGACTTTACTTCGGAGGTTGGCCGCGGAACGACCTTCCGCATTGAATTGCCTCTTGCCGCGTGAGCATGCCTACAACCAGGATTTATCCGTCGGTAGCCGGTACCCGCGTACTGCAAATTGCACTCTTCTTGTCTCTCTCGCTCCTGGTTCTCTTCATCGCCGGTTGCGCTTCGCAGCGTCGCCCCAAATTCCGCACGACCAATCTCGCGCTCGCTCACCCTATCGTTCCCATTGCTGTTCCTGATAATTCCGCAGCGACTGTTCCCGATCTCGAAATCAACGAAGTCCCGATGCCACCCTCATTAGCCGTTGTCCGCGCCGTTCCCGCCAAGCCGCACGTTATTCCTCCGCCAAGTTCCGCACCTGCCGCCACCGCCAAACCTCCCGAACCCATCATGACTCCGGAACTTTCCACCGAGGAACTCTCCACCGCCAAGGGCGAGACGCAACAGAATCTCACGGTCACCGATCGTAATTTAGCTCTCACCAAGGGTAAGCGTCTCAGTTCCTCCCAGAACGATTTAGCTTCGCAAGTGCGCGGCTTCGAAGATTCGGCTCGCGAAGCGGTACGCGATGGTGATTGGTCGCGCGCTCGCGATCTCGCCAAAAAGGCAGCCGTCCTCTCCCAGGAATTAGCCAGCTCCCTCTAGAGTCACGCCTTCTCTGCGAATTCTGCGCCTCTGCGTTAAGCTCCCCTCTTCTCCGCTTCCTCCCAACGTTCCCTCCCGGTGCGCTAGAATGGCCTCCATGAAGCGCTACGACGCGGTCATCGCAGGTGGCGGCCTGATCGGCGCAAGCATCGCTTTCGAACTTGCCCAAGCCGGTATGCACGTCGCTCTCTTCGACGCGCAGCAACCCGGACGCGAAGCCTCCTGGGCCAGCGCCGGCATCATCTCTGCCGCGCCCGAAAATCCCTCTACGATTCCGCTCTTGCCTCTGAGCCGCGCCAGCGCCGCCCTCTATCCCGGATTCGTCAAAGCTCTTCAAGAAATTACTGGCCGCGACGTTGGCTATCGTCCATACGGCACTCTCGAGGCTCTCCTCACCGGCGATGTCCGCGAAGAACTCAGCACCCTCATCGCTGTTCATCACGGACTAGGCCTGAAAGCCGAAGCGCTCAGCGCCGCGGAAGCTCGCAAGCTCGAGCCCGGTCTCAGCGAACACACTGAAGCCGCCATCCTCCGTCCCGATGAAGCCTCTGTAGACAATCGCGCACTAACGCAAGCCGCGCTGGACGCCGCGAAACATCAAGGTGCAGAAATTTACGCAGGGAACGCAGCGAAAGCCCTGTGGCAAGACGGCTCTCGTTGCAAAGGTTTAACGCTGACCAACGAAAATGTCGAAGCTCGTTGGACCATCATCGCCGCAGGCTGCTTCTCCGCCGCCATCGCGGGCTGCGAACGTTACGCCCCGGTTTTCCCCGCGAAGGGCCAGATGGTTTCTCTCCGCAGCGATGCCGTAACCATCAAACGCACGCTCTGGTCCGAAAATATTTATCTGGTTCCAAGAAATGATGGACGCATTTTAGCCGGCGCCACCATTGAACACGTTGGTTTTGATCGTCACGTTACGCCGAGCGGCTTGAAAAAGATTTTCGCTGCAGCTATCGAGTTGGTGCCCACACTGGAGTCCGCACACGTCGAAGAAACTTGGGCTGGCCTTCGTCCCGATTCGCCAGACCACTTGCCCATCCTGGGCCCAGCCGACATAGCAGGCCTACTTTTCGCCACCGGCCACTTCCGCAGCGGCATTCTGCTCGCGCCACTAACCGCAAAACTCATTCGCGAGTGGGTCACCACACAAACTGTATCTGTAGATTGGGAGCGCTTCAGCCCGATGCGCTTCCTCGAAGCGCCAAAGGCTCACTTCGCTTCCTCGCACCAGCACGACTAATTAATTCTGCGCAGGAGGCGGCTGCATCACCACCGTATTCGATTGCCCGACGTTTGTGTAGTGAATCTGGTCCGAGTCCAACGCCAATTCATGCTCCAGCACCAAATCCATCGACGATCCTCTCGGCAATTGTGCTTCCGGCCCGCGCGATAGCAGCACCGCCGCCAATCCGCCAACGGCTCCAACTCCCGCACCGATCCCTAAGCCTTTTGCGCCACCGGCAATGGCCCCAATTCCCGCACCGGCCGCCGTCGTGGTCGCCACCGTCTCCGCGTCTTTACCTTTTCCTCCCGGCCCAGTCATTTTTCCTTCCGAGTCGGTTTTCGTCTGGCTGGCATCCGTGCTGTGCGGAGCGGCGTTCAGATCCACCGTATATCCGTTCGGCAGGATTAGCGTGTTTAACTTCATTCGCAATTCGCCGCGGCCCTTCACGTGTCCCGGGCGCTTCGATTCCGTAATCTCGCCGCGCAAATACGATCCCACCGGCATCACCACTTTGTTATTCATCGTTACCGGAAACGAAGTCCGGAAATACACCGAGTCCCCCGGCTTCGCGGTGGCCGTTGAAATTCCGTTCTCCAGCGTCACCCCGATGCGTGTCCCGGATGGGATCATTATCATTTGCCCGCTGCTCTGTGGCTGTGCAACGTTTTTCGGCGCGGGTTTGCTAGCCGGCGGAGGTGCATCGGATTGTGGACCTTCAGGAGCCTGCGCCGCCAACGATCCGACGTGAAGTGTCAAAGCTGCAACGGCCGCCAATACCATTCGATTCAAAGTTGCGGGCTTCACAATACCTCCTGTTCGCTTGGTCGGATGCTCCGTGCTCCGCCGCAGGATGCCTCTCATCATAGTGGACTTCCGCCCCCTCAACCACCATTTCCCGGATTTGACGCCGTCCCGCGCCATCGCTACTCTGGCTTCCCACGGGAATGGCTGTCACGGAATGGCCGATCTTGCCAGCGCCGTCCCACTAGGAGATTTTTATGGCAAAACTGGCTTTAGTCTACGGTATGCGGCTGTTGCCCACCGAGGAACTCGGCGAGGTCAAGGAAGCTACGGTCGTTTTGAAGAATGGCCGCACGGCACGCGTCGCCATGCACCTTATCGAAGGCAGCAAGGAAGAAATCGAAAGCGCCTTCCGTCAATCCATCGACGCCTTCTTTGAAATGTATCCTGAAATTTAGAGGATTTGCTCTGACTCAACCTTAGCGGTTCCCGAAATTCTCTGGGTCGGCATTCGGGTCGCCAAGATTATCGTTAATCAACACCGTCGATTGTCCGGTAATCTCAAAACGTTTCCGACACTTGTAACACGCCGCCAGATCGTCCAATCTCACCATGTACGACGTCGCCTTCGCGAATTTCCGCCGGTCTTCTTCGCCTATGCCACGCGGTAATTCCTTCTTCTTCCGGCAAACTTTCCAACGCACCGGAAACTCAAATTCAAAGCGGCAACTGGGGCAAACCAGTTTCGATTTACGGCTCTCTTCTTTTTCGTTGTAAAACGCGCGTTCATCCATAATTGTCTGGGCTCAACCGCTCGTCCCTTCGCTCATTGTAACAAATTCAAGCCCCAAATCCCGCCAGCGCGGCAGCCAATATTCCAACGCTTTTAACGTATGCGTCCGATCCCCATTCAACTCCCGGAAATTGCCGTCATGCAAGCAGAGCACGTCGCCTTTGCCCGCGTTCCCTACCCCATTCTTCTGTTGACTCGAATTCTCCTGGGCGTGCGCCGCGATTGGCTTCATTCTCTCGATGAGCCACTCCGCCGGCTTCACTCGCCAGTCGCCTGGAATCAGACTCCACATCGCCGTTTGCAGGCCTTGCTGCTGCGCAATTTCTCCCAGCCACGGATTGCGAAATCCAAACGGTGGCCGAAACCATCGCGGACGCTCCAGCAACACCTCCGCAATCGCCTCGTTGCACAACCGCAATTCCTCCCGAGTCTCATCGGGTCCGCAAAATGTCAGATAGGGATGCGTTTCGGTGTGGTTGCCGATCAAGTGCCCGCGCGCCGCCGTTTCCTTCACCAACTCCGGACAGGCCCGCACAAATTTTCCCACCGGAAAGAATGTAGCCTTCGCCTTGTAGCGCTCCAACAACTCCAACAGCTTCGGCGTAATCGCCGGATTCGGCCCATCATCGAACGTAACCGCAAGTTTCCGCCCCGCCGATGTCCAGCAAGTCGTATGTCCAAAAATTTGCGAACGCGGATAAACCCCGCCATACAACGCAATTCCCGCCGCCCCCGCAGCCATCGCCGCCCCCGCCATAATCCAATCATTCATCGCCGCTATTCTGCCACGGCCCCAAGCCCATAGCGAATCCGAGCACTCAAAAGTCTAGGAGTGCACTGTGTTATCCAAATTGGCTATCAACCACCTTCCTAGCTACGTACTTCGCAGACCTCGTGGCACAGCCATTCATTCCTGGCTGTGCTCTTGGGTCAATCTTCCGCAGCTCTACCCAACCCTCTCCGGCAAACTCCTCCGCCCCTTCAAATCCGTCAGCAACCGTTCCACTTCCGTGTCACGATCCAAACGGTTCAACTTCTCCCCCACATCATCCCCAAGCAGCTCCACTTCGGCCACCGCCGTTGCTTCGGTGTGGTTCACCCGATCCTTCAACCGGTCAAACACCGCGCTCTTCGACCCATCTCCCACCGCCACCTGCGCCTTCGCGGCCTTATCCAGCGCGATGCTCCGGCGATGCCGCGCCAACAGCACTTCCCGCTTCGACTTCGCCTCATCCAACTTTTGCTCCAGCTTTATCAACGCATTCTTCAACGTTTCCACCTGTGCTCTCTGATCGTTCACCTGCTCCTGAAAGCTCTGACCCAATCGCTGCCCGGTCTGATAACGGTCCAGCGCCGCGCGCGCCAGATCATCCTGCCCCTTATCCACGGCAATTTCCGCCTTACGCATCCAATCCTTAGCTGTGTCTTCGTGTTCTTTATGCTTCTTTTCCAGAATGTGCTGGTCGGCAATCGACACCGCCACCTGCGTCTTTACCTGCAAATATTGATTCTCCATATCAAGAATCACTTGCTTGATCATTTTCTCCGGCTCCTCTGCCCGGTCGATCATGTCGTTCAAATTCGCTCGAATTAAAGTGCTCACGCGTTCCAAAAGTCCCATCGTAATTCTCCTTCTCCATAAATTTCACAAACGCCACTCGAATCGCTTCGCCCAAGGTCCCCACACTAGAAAACCGAGAAGCACCGCGCCAGCACCACGTTAATCTGCGCCCACGCCATGCTCATCAGCACCGCCGCAATCACGATCCCCAGTCCCCAGTACAACGCCTTCTTCTGCTGCATCGTTAAGTGCATGTCGCCCCCCTCCAAGAAGCGAAGCGCCGGAGCAGGCTCGCACCCGCCCCGGCGGAACACGTTTACGAATGACCTTGCCCCGGCTGCACCGGCAGCGGCTTCGCCGTCTTGTCACCGATCAGCCGCACCTTGCCCAGCAACTCCGACATCTGCATCCCGCTCAGTGCCTCAAACAACGCCGGCACCTGCGCGGCTATCTTCGTCACGTCGCCGGTCAGCTTGTACGCTCCGGCCGCATCGCCGTCTCCCGTCGACACGATCGTGACCTTGTCCACCTTGCTTAGCGGCTCGCTCAACGCCCGTACGATTTCCGGCATTCCGGTAATCAGCTTGTCGAACACCGCCGCCTGGTTGTATTCCTGGTACGCTTCCGCTTTCACGTTCATCGCCTTGGCTTCCGCTTCGCCCTTCTTGAAGATGATCTCTGCCTCGGCTTCACCCTGCGCGCGAATGGCCGCAGCTTGCCCTTCGGCTTCCGACATCAGCTTCTGGCGTTGTGCGTTGGCCAGCGTTTCAATGCGCTGCCGTTCCACTTCCGCCTGCTTCAGCACCGTGGCGATCAGTTCGCGTTCCACGCGCGCAATTTCGGCTTCTTGCACCTTCACCTGCGCCTCGCGTTCCACTTGCTGCACGCGCACCTGCTCCATGATCACGGTCTGCTGCTGGCGATTCGTTTCGATTTCATACGCCTTGTCTGCCTGGGCCTGCGCCTTCTTCGAAATTTCCAGGTAGTTGGCCTTCTTGATGTCCAGGTCGCGCTGCGCTTCCGCTTGCTTCGCCATCGAAGCCGTTTCTGCCGCCACGCGTTCCTGGTCTGCTTGAGCTTTAGCAATCGCCGATGCCCTGCTCGCCTCGGCTCGCTTGATGGCGATGTCGCGATCGGCTTCTGCTGCGGCTACTTCCGCATCGCGCTTGATTCGCGCCGTGTCCGGTCGCCCCATATTGGTGATGTATTCGTTCTTGTCGCGAACTTCCTTGATCGTGAAGCTCACCACTTCGAGCCCCATCTTGCTCATGTCGTCCGCACACGTCGAACGCATCCGCCCGCCCACCATCTCGGGTTCCTTCACGATTTGTTCCACCGTGAGTTGCCCGATGATGCCGCGCAGATGTCCTTCCATGACCAACCGGATCAGCCCTTCTCGCTGCTCCGGCCGTTTCGTCAGGAATTGCTCCGCCGCCGTTCGAATCGAAACGGGATCCGACTTCACCTTCAACTGCGCGACCGCTTCGACCGTCACCGCAACGCCCTGATTCGTATACAGACTCTGTTGGGGCGCCACGTCAAACGACATCAATTCCAATGACAGTTCCTTGCACATCTCCACCATTGGAAAAATGATCGTTCCGCCGCCCTTGATAATCCTCGTCCCGCGGAAGCCGTACACAATCAACGCCTCGTGCGGCCCCGCCTTTCGATACATCCTCGCCACCAGGCCCATCAGCAAAATCACTGCGACCACGGCCAGGCCGGCCAAAACCCATACACTTGATGAAAGCTCTGCCATATATCCTCCGCTCACCGCATTGGGAACTGTTCCTGCTTCCTCAGTCCCTCAAACTTTGCCGTTGGTGAAGTCGTCCCACTTCTTCACATATGCCAAGCCCTTTTCGTAGCGGCTAATCACCACTTCGCTGCCCTTCTCGATGCACTCGCCATCCTCACCGCGCGCCCCCACACTCCGCCTAATGCCATGCTGTTCGAAAATCACTTCGCCCGTTCCATTTGCCGGAATTCCGATGCTGATTTTTCCCACTGACCCTTCATGGCGATAATCCCACTCGTTCATCTGTGCCCCTTCGTTTTGCAGCAGCTTGAACATGAACCGGTACACGATCCACGCCGCGAAAACTCCCGCCGCAATTGCCAGCGCCAGGATCGCGATCGCCATCAAATTTGAATGTGTGCTCAAGATGTAGCCCATTCCGCCAAACCATGCCAAAAACGCCAGCACTGACGACGCATTGAACCACGACAGATGTACGCTGCTCTTTCCCGCAGCTCCGCCTCCCGCTCCGTGCGCCGCGTGGCCCATGCCATGGCCACCGCCGTGCCCGCTGTGAATATGAAATGGAAGGTGCCAGTTGAACGGCAGGTGTAGGTGCACCGCTCCAGCCAGAAACGACAGCACACTGAGCGCGAGCCCTACCAGAAAGCAGAACAGATAAATATCAGACCAGGACATACACACCTCGCCGCGCGACACCCCGTCGCGCTTTGCAATCCCGTGGCTCCTCAGATCTCTGCTACTAAACTCTTCTCCTCGGCCCCGTTCTTCGATGCCCAACTCTCCCTATTTTCTTCGTCGGCCCGGCCCGAATCCTCGTAACTGTGTAGCCGAGGGGCTTTAGCCCCCTAGGTCGATTCCGTCTCCGCCTGACCTCATGTGCGTCTGCCTAAAACTCACCGCCAATTGCGGCCGCAAAACCTCACTCAATCGCTCCGCCAATCCCGGCGTCCGCAAAATCTCTCCAACCAGCAACAACGCGCCACGCGAATCCGGCACTTCCGCTATCGTCCTTAATGCCTGCCCTAACTCCGCATCGCCCTTAAACTGCTCGGCCGCCCCATACAGCCACGAGTCCACCGTCGCATCTTCCATGCGCAGCTCCGACTGCAGCTCGCGCGAGTACCCCTCCGGATCGTCCACCAGGAATCCCGGGTACACCTTGAAAAACCGCGCCAGCAATTCCCGCGACGTGTTCGTCATGTGCGGCCGCGCCCCACTCTCGATCTGCGATAGGTACGCCTGGCTTAGCCCACGGCCGACTTCCTTCTTCATCATCGCCACCACCTCCGACTGCGTCAGCGGCCGGCCTAATCCCCGCAGCGACCCCTCAATGCTCCGTAGCGACCGAAGCTTGTCTCCTAGTGTCATTGGGTGGCCTCCTTATTCGATATTGCGATATGCAAAATGTATATAGCAATATGTAATTTGTCAAGCCGAATCGGAATTGCGTACAAGTACTGTAATATCAATGGATTAAAGGGCGGAGATACTTGAGGTTTTGTTTCAGAGTGAACTTCTTACGTCCCAACAACTCACTCAGTATTGCGGCACACTGCAGTGCAAAACTCGTTTTATGCAGCGAATCCGAGCCTATTGAAGCACCAGCGCCGGAGGCGCGACATAAGTTAGCCCAGCACGTGAGTGCTGGGAACGATCACGATTGGCAGAAAAGCGCCGGAGGTACGACACGTTTTTGGACTAAACGACATCGCCTACGGATGACGCTTCGCGCTGGCAACAATCCTATTCCGGCTTGCGCAACTCCTGCAGATCAATCCCCAACTGCTGACACTTCTTATACAAATGGCTGCGCTCCAGCCCCAGCGTCCGCGCCACATTTGTCATATGAAAATTATTCCGCCGAATCTCCGCCAGCAACACTTCCCTTTCAAACGCCTCGGTGCGTTCCACCAACGTCCCTTTGCCGGCGCCTGCCTCTCCATTCCCACCAACATAACCAACGCCCGACGCACCATCGCCACTAGGCAACACCAACCTCACATCTTCCCCACTCACCGTATCCCCGCTCGCCAGCAGCACCAGGCGCTCCACGATATTCCGCAATTCCCGCACGTTTCCTGGCCACGCGTACCGTCTCAACTCTGCAATCGCGTCTTCCGAAAAAATCTTCGCCTTCCACCCGTTCTGTGCCGCCACCTGCCGCGCAAAGTGTCCCACCAGATCCGCAAAATCCTCCAACCGCTCGCGCAACGCCGGCAGTGCCAGCGGAAACACATACACCCGGTGGAACAAGTCCCGCCGAAACTCGTTCTTCTTCACCAACTCTTCCAAGTCCCGGTGCGTCGCCACGATCACTCGCACATTTACCTTGATCGGCTTATCCCCGCCAACCCGCTCCACTTCTCCTTCTTCCAACACCCGCAGCAGTTTCGCCTGCATGGCCACCGGCATATCGCCAATCTCATCGAGAAATAGCGTTCCGCCCTCGGCCTGTTCGAATTTTCCAATGTGTTTCCCCGCCGCGCCGGTGAACGACCCCTTCTCATGCCCAAACAATTCCGATTCAATCAATTCCGCAGGAACCGCCGCACAATTCAGCGTCACAAATGCATTTTCATGCCGCGGCGACTTCTCATGAATCGCCCGCGCCACCAATTCTTTCCCCGTTCCAGTCTCCCCCAGAATGCAAACTCGCGTCTCGCTCGCCGCCACCCGCTCAATCTGCGCCAGCAATTTCGTCATCGCCGGCCCGGTGCCCACCAGCTCATGTTTTCCCAGCTTTTGCCGTAAATCGCGGTTTTCTTCTTGCAAACGCGTCAGCCGCAGCGCATTTTCCACCGTCACCAACAGCTTGTCCGTCGTCAGCGGCTTTTCCAGAAAATCCAGCGCGCCAAGCTGCGTCGCCTTCACCGCCATCTCAATATTCGCTTGCCCCGAGATCAACACAATCGGCGTCTTCACTCCCGCCTTCTTCAACTCCTCCAGCAGCTCCAGCCCGGTTTTTCCCGGCATCACCACGTCCGACAAAATCAAATCGAATCGCTCCGCACGCGCCAATTCGCTGCCACGCGCCGCGTTGTCACACACCGTGGCCTCATGCCCCGCCAGGCGAAACGCTCGCGCCAGCGAAGCTAGCGTGCTTGGATCATCATCAATAAGCAGAAGGTGTGCTTTTCGTGGCACTCAGAAAACTCCAAAACAATGAAGGAAATTCTATGTGGGCTTCAAAATATCGGTCTTAAGACTCTAGTCCGTGGCCGTCGCCGTCTGTGCCGCCTCTGTTTCGCTTGCAGCCATTGTCGTCACTGGTTCTACCTTAGCCTTCACCACCGCGCCAGCCTGCCGCTTCGGCAAGTCGATCCGAAAGGTCGCCCCGCGCCCTTCCTCACTCACCACGGAAATCGTTCCGTGATGATCGCTTACCACCGACTGCACAATCGCCAGTCCCAGCCCAGTCCCCATCGTTTTCGTCGTGTAATAGGGCGTGAACAACCGCGAACATTCCTCCGGCGTTAGCCCCTTGCCTGTATCCGACACTTCAATCCGCACCGTTTCGTCTCGCTCGCTACTCCGCATCGTCAACGTTCCGCCCGCGGGCATGGCGTCCAACGCGTTCAGTACCAGATTCTGAAACGCCTTGTGCAACAATTCCGGGTCGGCATCAATCTCCGGCAAGCTCTCACTCAGAAAATATTCCGTCGTGATGGCCGGCTTCCCCACCGCTGTAAATTGTGGCTCGAACAATCGCACCGCATTCCGTAGCGATTCATTCACGTTCACCCGCGCAAATTCCGGTGTCGGCATCTTCGCAAAATCGCTGAAGCGCCCCACGATATTATTCAGATTAGCCAGTTCCGCCCGCAGCGTCGCCGTCGCTTCGCCAAACACTTCATTGAACTGCTCCGGCCCAAGCTGCCGCGAGCGTTGCAAATTCTCCACCGTAATTTGTAGCGGAAATAGCGGATTCCTCAACTCATGCGCCAACCGTCGCGCCAATTCTCTCCACGCCGCCACGCGCTCGGTCTGCACCAATCGTTCTTTCTGCGACGCCAGCGTTCGCGTCATGTCATTGAACGCGCCCGCCAGTTGTCCAATTTCGTCCCGGCCCTTCACATCAATGTGCGTATCCCAGTGTCCAGACGCCACATCGCGCGCCCCGTTCGCCAGTTCTTCCACCGGCCGGGTAATCCGCCGCGCCACCCACCAACTCACCAGCAGCCCTATCAAAATCGCCGCTAGCGCCACGCCGCCCGCCGTCTTCAATATCTGTTGCCGCAGCAACACCAAGTCCTTCCGCGAACTGCCCAGCAGCAACACGCCCAGCAACTCGTCGTTGCGGCCCTTCAGTGGCATAGCGTGAAACGTCTCCGCGCTCGCCGCATCATTGCCCCACTCGATCGTCTTCACCGCTTCTTCCGGCTTATTCTGTACTTGCTCGATCAGCGGCTGAAACGCATCGGCTTGCGCCACCACTCCGTTCGCATCCGTCAGCGCCGAAGGCACAAACGAAGACTCCAGATTCCGATACAGCAGCGCGCGCATCCCGGCAGGCAGTACCAGCGTCGCCAGAAAATTCTGATCCAGCCTCTTCCCGCCAATCACATACACATTTTTTTCGCCGACCGTCTGCGTTCTCACCGCCGCCAGCGACAGCGCCACGCCATCCGGCAACTCCTCCCGCTTCAAAAACGCGCCGCTCCCATCCCAATTCTTCGTGCCGGTAATCCAAGGATTCTTTGTTCCAACATGCGCTTGATACTGCGCCGACGAAATCAGCGTTCCATCCGTGTTCACAAACTCCACAAAATCCAATGCGTGGCTTTGTGCCGCGCCATTTGCATCGTGCAAATACAGCGACGAGTCCGCATTTGGCCGTGCCAGGTCCAGCACCATCCGCACCGTCACATCGGCGTTGGTGATGTTTTCCACCTGCTGCACCACCGTTTCCTTCCGCTGCTCGAATTCTTTGTTGAACTGTGCCACCAGTGCTTCCGTGCGCTGCGCGTCCATGTCCTCAAACGACTTCTGCGTATAATGCGTCACGCCATACGTCACCAGCGACACCGATGCCAGTATCGTCACCACGAAGATCAAAAACAGTTTTGTCTGAAAACTCATGCCAACTCCGCCCCAACTCTTAATTCCCGTTGCTTCGCAAACCAATCCCGCCGGCTTTGACTACGCCGATACTTCAATGTCCAGCGCTCTGCGGCGCTCCTACCTCACATTACTCTAACCAGAAAAGCATATCCTCATCGCGACTGCCGCCAAAGCTAAACACGCGTCCCGCTTCCCATTGCAGCAACAGCAACAAGCCCGCCGCTCTCCTCTAGTGCGTCCGATACTCTCGAAACAAATCCAACCGGTTGATCAGTCCGATCATCACCTGCGTGAATGCCAAATATTCGTCCAGGCTCTCGTCCGAAATATTCAGCAGCGCCTTCTTTCGCGCTTCTCGCAGCGTCTCCAAATCTTCCGCTTTCAGCGTCGCCACCGCGCTGGCCATGAACGTCGTATGGTTCGCGATTCCGTACACCGGCTCGCCTTCGGCCACCGCTTTCGTGATCTGCTCCTGGGTGGCTTTCATGTCGCGCATCTGCTTATCAAACTCCGCGCCCTTCGTCGCCATCAGATCGTCGAACTCCTTCCGCGTATGTGGAAGCTGCGAGATGACTTTCAAAACCTGCTCGCGCGTAAATTTTGGCTTGGCAGCCAACTCGGCGGGCGCCGGCGCCTGGTATTTCATCACCGTCTGAATATCGTTCCGCCGAAAATCCTCTTCTACCTTCCCCAACCCGTCCCATTTACTCAACGTTCGAAAACTCTCTTCGTTCAGTTGTTCGCCGAGCAGGTGCGCCGCCGTGGACCGAATCACCGGCTCGGGCGCGGACAGCTCCTTCGTCAACGCTTTATCGGCCTGATCCACCGGCATGCTTCCATACAAAAACAATGCCGCAGTATCTGAATCCAAATCCAACGAATGCTCCGGTATATGAATCACCGCATTCGGAAATCGCAGTAGCCTCGCGGCCAGCCCCTGAATATCCACTCCGTTTTGCGAGAGGGCCAGCGCCAGGGTAAGGTACGCGGCAGGATCCGTCTCCTGAAAATCCGTCTGCCCGATCGAATCTCTAATCAGAATCAGATTCTCCGGGGTCGGATCCAGTTGAAACAGCATCGATCCCGCGTCGAACTGAAAATTGTGATCCGTCTTTTCCTCGGACAGCATCCCCTTCAAGCAACTGGCGCCTTCCGGCCCGGCGTTTTGCACATTCTTCCAGAACGCATTCAACTCCTTACTCTTCGCTTCAATATCCGTTTCGCTCATTTGCGCCGGATGAAATCCATAGGTCTTGGTTTTTTCCGCGCGCAGCGCGTCGCAACTCATTTGTTGCCCAAAAACCGGCCATCCGCTCGCCGCTAAACACAAAATTCCTGCTATCCACGCTCGCTTCAATCTTTCCCTCTCGGAACCTCTCGAATCGTAACACTCTTACGATGCGCTTGCCCGCTCCCGCAGACGCTCGCGCAGCGTTCCAGCGATTTTTCGGCCCGTAAACGATGCAATTTTTCATCCCGTTCCTGCTCCTCTTTTGGCTCATTTTTTGAACTCCAAACATGCGAAAAATGCACACCTGGTTATGGAGCAAAGGTCCTAGTACCTATTTTGGATTCTCCGGATTCTCTCTGCCCCATAGTGGCAAAACTTTGCGAACTCCCATTTCTTATCTCCAACGCTTTGAGTGCATTCCCTTTGGGGTACCACGTGCCCCTGTTCTCACGTTGTTGATTTGTTTACAGGAGGCAACTTTGCGTAAAGCTTTACTATTTTTGGCACCACTCGTTTTCTTTGTTTTCGCGTCCTCTGCTTTCGCGGATGGCGTCGATTACACGGTCACCACTTCGGTTATGGGGACCCCTGTCGCGTTTGCGTTTTCGGAGCCCAGCACCATTTCGTCGCTGGACACCACCACCGACGTGAACGTGGAAGGCGCACTCTTCCCCAGCTCCGAAGTTATTTTCTATTCAACAGCTCAAGCTGGTCTTTTCGATGTCATCTTTGACATTGGCACAGACTCCTACGACTTTGCCTTCTTTGGCCCACAGATCTATTCCGGCAACGGCCCGTTTACGTTACTCACCGGAACATTTCCTGTCACCGATGGCACTTTGTACGTCGACGGTCTTCAAGTCGCTGATCTTACCGGCGGCTCGGTGACTGCCACTCCCACTGCCGCCCCGGAACCAGCCACGTTCGCTTTGCTGGGCTCTGGGCTCTTCGCTGTCGGCTTCTTTCGCCGCAAGCTTCGCTTGGCGTAAGTTTCTGCACTAGCCGTCTGCGATTTCTCGCGAATTCCCCGCTTGCCGCGCCGTTCGCGCAGCAGGTGGGGAGCTTGCCTTTCTGGTTTACTGGCGTTCTCTACCTTCTCGGCTTTTCTTGAAGAGGTACCGGGCAGCGTGGTCAGGGCCGCCCGGCTAGTCAGGGAGTAACGCTCTTCGTTGTTGTTTGTTGGTGGAACTTCATAAAGTTGGTCTAATCCCTGGTCGGTTCAGTCTCAATCTCCACTCGCTCAGGGATCCACACCACATCGGCGATCCCGGCGTCGCTCTTTAGCCATCCATAGCGCCGCACCGCGATTCGATATGTGGTTTCTCCATCCAGCGAGTGGTAGGTGTAAGTAGCTTGCGTGTCGCTTTTTTCTTCGCGCTCCAGCGAAGAAGATGCCAGCGTCAATTCGTCTTCCATCTCTGACGCGATTTCTCGCAACGTCATCGCCGCGACCAACTCGGCATGGCGGCACCACGTGTCGTGTCCGGCATCCACCCAGCGCTGCAGATTTTCTGCGGCCGCGCGATCCACCGCATAGATCTTTACCACCCGCTTCTCTGGCGTTTGCCCAAACGCGGCTCCCGCAAACGTTACCCACACCACGAACATCACCACGCGAAAAGAAATCCTCAGCATCTCCCACAAAAGATCGACCACCTTGCCGTTCTGCTTCTTCCCTTGCGGTACCTGGCTCATGGCATTCTCCTTCGCGATCACGTCGTGGCTTGCTTCCCGTTTCCTGACTATTCCGCTTTATCTCTTACCTCGAACCTTCCTACTCGTTTTGGTGGCCCGGAGCGCGACGCTGGGCTCTGGCTTGTGGCTAAAAAGCTCAAGCGCGGCGGTGCTTGTCTCTTAGCTCGTGCCCGTGTCTCCAGCGACGCACTCCGGGTCACCCGTTACTTCTTGTCACGGCCGGCGCACCGGCTTCTTCTGCGCTGCTGCCATGGGTTGTGGCGCATTCGTGTCATCTCCGTCATCCGATGTCGCCGAATTTCCTCCACCGATCCCGTTCGAAAATGCCGACCGCATCACATCCGCGGCGAAAAAGTTCTTCCCGTCCATCGGCACCATCATGATTTGCAACTTGTCCGACAGCCGCTCCGCGATGATTTTCTGAATCAACATCGGATTCGACTTCAACACCGCCGCCTCAAACTTCATCCGCTCCGCATCTGCCGCGGCTGTCACCCGGATCCGGTTCGCTTCGGCTTCCGACAAGTTGTGTTGCCGCTCAACTTCTGCTTTGCTGTCGATAATCTTCGCCTGCGCCGCCGCTTCCGCGTTTTGCAGCGTCGCTTCCTTGCGTGCCTGCGCTTCCAGCTTGGTCTGCTCAATTTGTTTCTGTTTCAACGGCAAGGTGTATTGCATCGCGTCCGATTCCGCCTTCGCCTGCAGCACCCGAACCTGCGCCTGCGCTTCGGCCTGCTTCACCTCGCGCGCTTTCTGCGCATCCGCTTCCAATTCCGCGATCTTCACCTGCTTCAGCTTGATGTCCTGTTCGGTAGTCAGCTGGTCGTTCTCCTGCTCTTTCAGCAGCAATCCTTCCAGTCCCTGGGCGTATTCCTCCGGAAGTCGAATATCGCGCAGCAACACTTCGCGCACCACGATTCCGTCGCTGGCCAGCCTGGTTTTAATCGCATCGGCGGCTTTCGATCGCAGCTCTTCCCGCTTCAGCGCGAAAATTTCTCGTGTCTCATAGTTCGGCGCCAGTTGCCGGTACGTCGACGAAACCACCGGCCCCACCACCTGCTCGTCCACCGGCTGCGGCAAATTCTGGTGAATGCTAGTAAGTCGCGAAGGGTCCAACCGGTACCGCACGCTCACCGCCAGCCCGATGTTCAATCCCTCGCGCGCCTGCACCGTCAGCACTTCTGCGCCAGACTTGGGCACCTCGCTCGCCGTCGTCGTGTACACCCGCTCTCGCGTGTCATACACCACCAGGTTGTCGATGAGTGGCACTACCAAGTGCACTCCCGGATACAACGTACCGGGGCGCACGCCGGAAAGTTGGCTTACTCGAATGCCCGCGAACCCGTCTGGCACCACGACGATGCTCTGCGCCAACAGTACCGGCAGAATTCCCAGTCCCACCAACTGCAGCGCCGCCTTCCAACGCACCGGCCCGAAAGGGCGCCGCACCGCAACCGCAGCTCCTTCCGCTCCAGCTTCGCCGCTCGTCTTCTCGAGCAGCCACCGCAGCCGCGCCGCAAGGTAAATGTCGTACGCGACCAGCGCCGCAGCGCTTCCAAATATTCCGATTCCCGCCAGCATCAGCAAATACTTCAACGCGATCATCTCCGTGTCCTTTCCGAACCTTCCGCTTCCTGATCCTTCCGCCAACTCTGCAACTGCCCTGCACTCCTCAAACTCTTGGCGCTATTCCCGTTCCCTCCCGCCTGCTAGTTCCCGTGTGCTGATGCTTGAAGTACTTTTTCTCCGCGGTCGATCTTCTCAGTCGCTTTACCGCGTTTTGCCATACGCGTGCGCCACCAATCGCGCACCTTGCTCCACAGCCCCGCGCGAGTTCCGCATCGTTCCCGAAGCTTTGATAACTCCGCCATTGCGATTCACCGTCAACGGCCGCATCAGCGCAAACGTGGCTTTCAGGAACAGCGTCTGCAAAGCAAGCGCCGCGAACAGCGCCAACAGCGTGGTGATCGTTACTACCGCGAAAGTCATCGTCGTTTCCATGTCATTTCTCCTGTGCTGCGAAGCCGAGCTGCGCGCCGCGTCTTCTCGGTTCTAACTTCTCTGCGCAGGAGAATCGCACTCGCTGGGCCACTTGAAACGCAATGCAAATAAGGGACTTACAAAATAAGGGCCCTTGGAATACGTGGGCCGCCAGACACGCCGTGTTCTGACGGACACGCCGTGCACCTCCGTCGTTTTCTCGTTTTTGCCGTTTATGGTTTTGCGTCTGATACTCAGCGGAGGTAGTCTGTTAGTTAGCCCGCTTAAGGTCGCTCACCAATGAATGAATCGCAGGGAATTCGTATAGGTCGTGTTCTGGGAATTCCCATCTATCTCGACTTCAGTTGGGTTCTGATTTTCAGCCTGATCAGTTGGCTGATCTCCTCACAATTTGGCGAGGAGCATCCCAAATGGACCACCACCCAACAGTGGAGCACCGGCGTAGCCACCAGCATTCTCTTTTTTGGCTCCGTACTTTTCCACGAACTGGCCCACAGTTTCGTCGCCCAGCGTTACAAAATTAAAGTCCTTTCCATCACCCTATTCATCTTCGGTGGACTGGCCCGCATCGCCCGCGAGCCCACCAAGGCCATTCAGGAATTCAACATCGCCATCGCCGGACCGCTCGCCAGCGGTTTTCTCTCCGGAATGTTCTTTCTGCTGCTGCTCGCCGTGCCAGGCAACGAAATGATTGCCGCGCTGGCGAAATATCTGTGCTTCGCCAACCTCTTGCTGGCTACCTTCAATCTCCTGCCCGGTTTTCCCCTCGACGGCGGCCGCATGCTTCGCGCCATTGTTTGGGGCATGACCAAGGATTTCTCGCGCGCCACTCGCGCCGCCGGAGCTAGTGGCAAGGTGATCGCCTACGCCATGATCGGTTGGGGCGTCTACGCCGCGATCTACAAACACAATTGGGGAGCCATCTGGCTCGCCTTTATCGGCTGGTTTATTCTCAACGCCGCCCAAGCCAGCGTGGCCCAGGTCACCATCCGCGAAACCCTGCAAGGATTGCGCGCCTCCGACGTCATGAGCCAGGAAGTGCCAACCATTCCCGCCAACATGAGCCTCGAAGAATACAGTGGCGAAGTGTTGCGCACCGGCCGTCGCGTCCATCTCGTCACCATGGATGATCGCCTGGTAGGACTGATGAACGTCTCAGGATTAAGCACCACGCCTCGCGACGAGTGGGACATGAATTCCGTCCAATCCGTGATGGTGCCGCGCGATCGCATCCTCTGGGCCTCGCCAGAAGAGCCTCTTCAACGCCTTCTGGAGCGCTTGATTACCGCTGATGTAAATCAGATGCCCGTCGTGAGCCACGATGGCGATGGCGCCGCAAATATCGTCGGCATCGTCACCCGCGAGGCGATTCTCCGCGTAATCCAGACCCGCAGCGAGTTTGGCACCGCGCTAGCGAGCCGCTAAGAAGTTAGGTTTTAGAGGAAGAATCGATAGTCAGCGGTCTGTTTCCTGAAAAATAAACGTTTTGGATCGAATAGTGTGGCGCAGCTTACTCTACGGAAGTTTGCCGCCAGCAGTCGCGGCACTTGCGTTTTCTGGAACTGCTGACGCGCTGCCCGGCTCGCGGTTATCGGGATTGGATGCGACGTGTTCTGCAGATTCGCCTTCCGGCGAAACCAGTTGCTGCTTAGCGCGCGTCGCACTCAGCCGAAATCCGCCCCGACGAAAATCGATAGAAACGCGCGAGAAACCGGCCGACGTAAGCCGCGCAAACGCCGAACCCGGCGTCAACGGCGTAAACGTACTCTTATAGTGGATCGCACGATTCAACCACGTGTCCGTAATTTCAAACGCCAGAAACACGCCTCCGGGACGCAGCACCCGAAACACTTCAGCAAACATGCGATCCTGCAACTCCCGCGATTGCAAATGATGCAGCACCAGAATGCCCACCGCCGAAGTGAACGTCTCATCGGCAAACGGCAACCGCGCCGCATCTCCGCATAACGCCGCGCTGGCATCGCCACCATGTTTCGACTTGAGCCGCTGAATCGATGCAGCATCATAGTCAAGCGACGTCACTCGAGACACCCGATTCCCCAGCGCCGCCGTAGCCGCACCGTACCCCGCGCCCAATTCCAGCACGTGATTACCAAGCCGCGCCCCAGACAGCAGCCAAGGCAGCAGCTGCCGCCGCGTCAAATACCCCCACAGCGCCGAAGAGCAAAAGTAATGTTCAGCAGAATTCATAGTAGCCAAGGGCGGGAAAGTAAAAGTGTAGCGCAGTGCGACCTCGCCAAGCCCACCGAAAAATCGATAGCAAGGATGGAGGACCCAGCGCCCACCAGTCGCACAACCAAAGCCAATCAATACGAGATGTAGCTCGAGCCGTCAGAATTGAGGGTATTTAAAGCTGAATCGACCGGTTCGCATTCTCTCAACAATGTGCTTTGCGGGAAAGACAAGCCCGATGTCGGCCTTTTGATGGTCGCCGACTAACTTTCCGACCTCCTGCATGCGCATATTAATTTTCCAGATATACCAGTTTTTCGAAACGCGAATCTGCTGATCCAAAATGTCGTTGGTTCCTCGAAAAACAGCATCCAGGTTACCGATGATTGATGACTTGCCCACTTTTCTCCACAGATTCTGAACAATTCCAACCCGAAGAACCGTGTGCGCGAAAAACTCAACTCCCAGATTGGTGATCTGGTCTGGAGTTACTTGTGCTTCAAGCGGAAACTCCTTCTTGAACACCCGGATCACGCTGCTGTTAAGTTGGGTCTGATCAATTGCTACATACTGGAAATACCTTTTTCTTTTTTCATCGAGTGGCACTTCGAAGATGTCGCCAATCTTCGTAACGATCCGAGTGGCTTTCACACTATGTTTCGGCGTCGACGCCATCTTCCCTCACTGGCTGAAATTTACGTGCCGAGGATATCACCCGCCGGGCTGGGACAGATGCAAAAAACGGTGCGCCTGCAGAACTCTCCCAGTAGCGAGGCTTCCGCCCCCATCGCTTCGAAAGCTTAAAAGCAACTGCCTACAAAAAAACCGCCGCCGGATTACCCGGCGGCGGTGTGGAGGAGTACTGCGTTGAGCTGGTGCTGGATTCGCTTATTGCGGAGACACCACCAAAAAGTGGCTGGTGCCTTCGCGGTTGACGAGCAACAAGATCTCCTGGCTCTTCGAAGACGCCAGCGCCTCGTTGTATTCGGCCTTGGAATGAACCGGCTTGCGATTCACTTCCTGGATCACATCGCCTTCCCTCAAGCCCGACGATGCCGCCGCGCTCGATGGATCAACCGACGTCACCACAACCCCCGTGCTGCTGGGCTCAATGCCCAGATGATGCGCAAGGGCCGGAGTCAAGTTGTCCACCTGCACGCCGTGCAACGCGGATGCTCTATCCGTCGTACTGGCTTGCTTATCTTCCTTCTCTTCCATCTCGCCGAGGCTTACCGCAACATCCTTGGTCTGCCCGTTGCGCGCGATCTTCAGATGCACCGTCGAGCCGGGAGCAGTTTCAGAAATGTTCACGCTCAGATCGTCAGGTCCATTTATCGGTTGCCCGTTCAAGCCTAGGATGATGTCGCCACGCTCAATGCCTGCTTTGGCCGCGGGGCTTCCCGGAGTCACTTCGGAAACCAGCGCGCCGCCGCCCTGATTCAGACCGAACGCCTTGGCCATGTCGGCATCAACGCCCTGGATCGCCACACCCAGATGTCCGCGAACCACTTTGCCGTTCTCCACAATCTGTTCCATCACGTTGTGCGCCATGTTGATCGGAATCGCGAAGCCTACGCCCTGATTGCCTCCGCCGCTGTCGCCGTTGCCGGTCAAGATCGCGGTGTTGATACCAATCAGATCGCCGTGCAAATCAAGCAGTGCGCCGCCGGAATTGCCCGGGTTAATAGCCGCGTCGGTCTGAATAAAGTTTTCGTAGTGCTCGATCGCGCCGCCAAGTCCACGGCCCGTCGCGCTAACGATGCCCATCGTCGCTGTTTCGCCAATGCCAAACGGATCGCCGATCGCAAACACCATGTCGCCAACCTTCAGGTTGGACGAATTGCCCAGCGTGAGCGAAGGCAAATTGGTAGCTTCGATTTTCAGCACCGCGATGTCAGTCATCGAATCGGTGCCCACCAGCTTGGCCTTATACTTTTTCTTATCCTGGGTAAACACTTCGATGTCCGTAGCGCCGGAAATCACGTGATCGTTGGTCAAAATGTAACCATCCGGATTCACGATAACGCCAGAGCCCAGGCTGTGCTCCCGTTGCGATTGCGGAGCCGGAGCTTGATGAAACTTATCGCCAAAGAACTGCCGGAACATCGGGTCGCCAAACATCTGCGACATGTCTTGCTGTGCCTTCACTACTTTTGTGGACGATATATTGACCACCGCCGGCAACGCGGGACCAATCACTGGCGCGTAGCCGTTCTTGAAATCCCCTAGATTTACCGGAGCTGGATCTTTGTCGATTTTCAGCGGAACTTTCGCTGCCGCCGAAACCTTCTTCTGTAGTTGGGGAACCGTGCCGGCAACCGCAAGGCCGAGCGCCATCGCCCCCACTAACGAGAGGGCGAAAATATTCCGCCGCTTCTTCAACCGCGTAGCAGCGTTGGGCTTTCCTTGTGACGGGCCCCAGCCCCCGCCTTCAAAATCTGACCTAGTCATACGTTCTCCTTCAAAAAATTTTGTCTGGATTCGGTTTGATTGCTGTCGGAGCAGTTCGCGCCGAATGTCGAGCACCAAGGGTCATTCGATAGGATGAGGGAAGGCAATCCACAGTTGCTTAGAAAACAGAATAAGTATCGTAATACGATACAATTAGGGGAACGACCTAGTATTTTTAGGTAATATGAAAAATGTGCGCGACAGGAAGCACTGCCAGGTTAGATGCGCTGAAACGGTGAAGCGTATAGCAAGCCGCCAGAAAAACGCCACTCTTGCTCCGGGATAAACTCAGCCTACAGCAGGCGGCGCAATGCCTCAGGAAGGCGATTAAGAGTCTCACGCAATTTTCGAGGGATAGTGGGAAGCAGTCGACTCAAACGCGGGCGCTACTTCACAGCCGGCGCCAAGCCCGCTGAGGTCCCTGGCAGCACGGTGTTATGTTTCAAGCCAAGAAGCCGATTAAAACGCTGTTGCCCCATCGTCAGGCCAATGAAGAATCCCAGTTCAACCAGTTGCGGCTGCGTGAAATGCTTGTAAAGCACTTCCCACTGCACGTCCTCAAGGTCAGTGCCCCAGGTAATGGCTTGTGCGAAATTCAGCGCGGCCTTCTGCCGTTCGTCATAACGCGTGGACTTTTCGAAGTTCAGCAAATCCTTGACGTCTTCCTCCATCAGCATCGGCCCAAACGCTTTGGTCGAGCGCTGGTTCCCGCAATAAGCGCAGTCCACCGACTTGGAAACGTACAGCCGGCACAGCTCCTTGATGGCGTGATCGCAAACCCCATTCACAAACGTGTCGCGCCATGCATTCGCAAACGACCAGAACACCGCCGGAACGTTGGCACGAATCGCGTGACTTTCGGGCCGAGGCGTTCCTTCACGGCGCGCCCGATCGAACTCCGCCAGCATCGCTGGATCCGTAATCTTCGTCACATCCGCATACCCAAGCCGAGGTGTACTCATTGAAATCTCCGCGCATGAATTCACGTATATAAAGATGGCAGTACGTCAGGTCGGATGTGACCAGCAGCACTTCGGTTACAGCCAAAAGGCTCGCGCGGCGGTAGACTGGCGGCACGTAACTGTGTCGAGAAGGAGACGACGATGAGTAATGGCGGAGGCGGGCGGTCAGCAGGTGTGGGCGTGTGGGGCTTTGGCAGCATATTGGCGATCACCTTGTCGTGGAGCGTGCATCACTCGATTCTATGGATGATCGTCCACGGAATCTTCAGTTGGTTTTACGTCGCCTATTACGCTTGGATGCGATGAAAACGCACAGGTCAACAAGGCTCGGCTCGGCGCAACTCGGCGTCCTCTGCGTCTCAGCGTTATCTTTTTCCTTCACGTCTACGCCTCATGAAAGGCAAGTTTGCAGAATCAGAATCCAGTTGCAGTAACGATTGACGCCAAGCGAACGCCACCGGGCCCAAGAGGACTACCTCTGCTGGGCGTGGCGCTAGAACTGCGCAAAGATCCGCTGGGCACGCTGCAACGCGCCGCCCGCGATTACGGCGATATCGTCAGCATGCCGGTCCTGGGCGTGAACCGCATTTTGGTCAACCGCCCGGAATACATTCAACAAATCCTGATTCTGGACCACGCGAAATTACAAAAGAGCACGCTAACGAAATTGGCCGTGCGCCCGCTCCTCGGCGACGGCCTACTCATCAGCGAAGGCGAATTCTGGCGCAAGCAACGCCGCCTCGCCCAGCCAGCATTCCACCGCGCTCGCGTCAACGAATATTCCCCGGTAATGGTCGACTGTGCGCTGCAGCAAATGAAAAATTGGCGCGACGGCGAGACCCGCAACATCGCTGAAGAAATGATGAAGGTGACGCTGGAAGTCGCGGTCCAGACCCTCTTCGGCACCAGCATGGCCAGCGACTCCGACAACATCGGAAGAGCCATGACCTTTCTGATGCGCCACTATTTGCGCCGCGCCCGCAGTCCATGGCGCATCCCGGAGAGTTGGCCAACGCCCAGCAATCTGCAAGCCCGCCGCGAGTCCGAGTACATGGATTCGCTGGTCTATCGCATCATCGCCGAACGCAAAAACGGTGCCGCCGCGCCGCGCAACGATTTACTCGGTCTCCTCATGGCCGCCCTGCACGATGATGGAAGCCAGATGACCGAGCGGCAGTTGCGCGACGAGACCATGACCCTCTTTACGGCCGGCCACGAAACGACCGCGTTGGCCCTGGCCTGGACGTGGTACTTGCTAAGCGAAAATGTCGACGCAGAAAAAAGGTTGCACGATGAACTGCGCGATGTGCTGAACGGCCGCCCCGCGGACGTCGCCGATCTCGACAAGCTCCCGTACCTCAATGCCGTGATCCGCGAATCCCTGCGCCTCTACCCACCCGCCTTCATGACCGCGCGCACCAGCGTGGATGTCACCAATATCGGTGGATACGAAATTCCGTCCGGAACGACGCTGCTCGCTTCGCAGTGGGTCGTGCAGCGCGACCCGCGTTTTTACGACCAGCCGGACAAATTTCTCCCAGAGCGCTGGCTGGCTGGACTAGAAGCACAATTACCCCCCGGCGCTTACTTCCCTTTCGGCGACGGTCCCCGCCGCTGCATCGGCCAGGGCTTCGCGATGCTCGAAACAGCGCTGGTAATCGCCGCAATCGCCCAGAAATTTCGCTTCCGCTTAACGCCAGGCTATCCAGTAGTCCCCGAGCCGTTAGTAACCCTGCGCGCAAAATTCGGCATAGAAATGCGCGTAGAGAAAAGAACTTAGAAGCTTCCAGTCGAATCGCTTCTCAGCGCACCTCAGCGCTCTCTGCGTCTCTGCGTTATATTTTCTATCTTTTCCTCTGACCGAATTTGCGAATATCTAGTGGAAGAACGGCCGCAAGCGCCGCAGCGACTGCGCAAACTGGTCCGCGTTATAACTCGAAGGATTTTCCAACTGTTGAAACAGTCCGTTAATAGCGGCACGAGCCTGCGCCCCATCACCGGGATTAGTGTCCTTGGCATACGCGATGTATAACGAATCGACAGCCATAGTGGCCTGCTCGGCAGCTCGTTCATCCGCCAATGCAATCTGATCCGCCGCATCGCAAAGCTGCTGCAACATCCGCAGCGCGAGCGCCCTATCGTACGCCATGCTAGACAACCGCTCAGCAAACCGTTGCGCGATAGGCGCCGCAGAACCAGCAGCACCCGCAACCACGCTTCGATCAGGCGCAAGCTTAGACATCTCCGCAAAAACGATAGTCATCTGCCGATCCAAATCATTCGCCGCCGCCGCATCAACTTGTCCCGCAAGCACACGAAACACCGCGTACCGCGACGCATTCCAAGCCGCATCCCCCGGCCGCCGCCCTTCGTACCCATGTTCCTGACGCCACGAATCTTTGGCAGCCCCCAGTGAATGGTGACACGCAAAACAAGAAAGCTCCGAATATTCCGGCCAAGGGTCCTTCTTGTCCGCCCGTTCCCCGCGCGCTCGCCAAGTCAACCGCTCCATATCAGCCCGCAGTTGCACCGCCTGCCCCGCGCTCCAATCCCGCACCCCAGCCCACGCCGCATCTTCCACAGGCTTCCCCGGAGCCGATTCACGTGGCAGCTTCCAATGCCGCGGCATCACCGCCGAAAACGAATCGAGTTCAAAGTAAAGGTCCGGATGCCCAGCAGCAATCATTTCATGATCAACAAATTTCTCCCGCGTCCCCAGGTGGCACTCCAGACATTTCTCCGTCCGATGAATAATGTTGCGCGTGTCGTGCATCCCCAGCGCCACCGATTTCTCATGCGGCCAATCGCGAGTCGTATGCGGTCCAAGCCACGCAGAAGCTGGCCCATGGCAATTTTCGCAAGACACGCCATCCGCCAATTCGAAAGCCCTCCCGCGTTGCTCCGCGGTCGTATACAACGCATGACATGCCAGACATTTCGGCGCTTCTTCCGCCTTCGTTCCAAGCTTTAAAATGCGCGCCATTCGTTCTCCAACATCCCCGGTCAGCGCCTGAAACGCTCGGCTGTGTTTGTCCTGCAGAATCCACGTCGAATATTCGTTTTGCAGCACCCGACTGCCGGCAATCGGCTTGACGCTGCCGTGACAACTGGTCGCGGCGCAAGAACCAGGGCCAATGTATTTGATGGGTTCAGCTGTATCGGCAGAAGGACTCGAAGAAGAAGCACCAGCAGCACCACAAAAGAAAAGCACCGCGGCAACAGCAAGCATGTACCGCGCGGGACAAATATTTTGACGATGCGCCATGCGGAAAGATGCCAAGAGTGCTGAATGCTTATAGCTTTGCCTGCTGCGGGAAGTCAACGCCCAGCCGTTGCCTTTTGCGGTGCAATGCGCGAAAAGTCAACGGGTCGCTATTTACTTCGCCCAAAGACAAACATAGTATGCGGGGATAACGTCAGCCTCGAAATGCGCCGCACGCCAATCGCAACAGCGGCGCAGCATCGCGAGAACTATTCTCTGTGATCTTTGACGACCTGCGGGCCATTCAACTGCGCTACGGTTACCTGCCGAAGGCGGAGCTGGAAGGGCTTTCTCATCGCACGCAAACTCCGCTCTACCAACTCCACAGCGTAGCCAGCTTTTACCCGCATTTTCATTTGGTCCCGCCAGCCAAGGCGGAAGTCCGTGTGTGTGCGGACATGAGCTGCCACTTGAATGGCGCCTGCGAATTGCGCGCCGAATTGCTGCGGCGTTTTGCGGGCGCGCCCCCCGAAGATGTGCAGATAAAGGATGTGAGCTGCCTGGGCCGCTGCGATCAGGCACCAGCGGTAGCCATCAACGATGAGATTTTTGCGGCCGTGAGCGCCGCCTCTGCCGAAGATTTAGTGCGGCGAGCGCTGCGCGGTGAAGAGGTACGCGCTGAACATCCGCATGAATCGCGAGTAGCCTGCGCGTCAGATCCATATCCCAGCGATTCAGAAAAATATGGCGTGGTGCGGCGACTCATCGGGACCCGCGATTGGGAGGGTGTGCTGGCGACGCTGAAAGAAGCGGAACTTCGCGGCATGGGTGGCGCGGGATTTCCCACCTCCATGAAGTGGGATCTGGTCCGCAGGCAGGCCGATCCCGTGAAGTACATCGTGTGTAATGCCGATGAGAGCGAACCCGGAACGATCAAAGATCGATTCATCCTGAGCAATCTGCCGCACCTGGTGATGGAAGGCATGATCATTGCCGGCTTGCTCACCGGCGCAAAAAAAGGAATTTTGTACATCCGCCACGAATATCCGCTGCAGGAAGAAATCTGCGACGAGGAATTGCGCCGGCTGACAAAGGCCGGCCTGCTCGGCAAACGGATTCTCGGCAGCGAACTGGAATTCGAACTGGAGATTTTTGTAAGCCCGGGCGGATACATCTGCGGCGAAGAAAGCGCGCTGATTGAAGCCATCGAAGGACATCGCGCTGAGCCCCGCAATAAGCCTCCCTTCCCCGGGCAAATGGGGCTGTGGCAGAAGCCCACCGTGATTAATAACGTCGAGACCTTCGCAAACGTCCCGCAAATTCTGGCGCGCGGTGTGGAATGGTACAGATCCGCCGGTGCGAATGGATCGCGCGGTTTGAAATTCGTCGGTGTCAGCGGGCACGTGCAGTGCCCCGGCGTGTACGAAGTCCCGATGGGCACGTCGATGCGCGATGTGATCCTCAGCAAGGCCGGCGGAATTCGCGGCAGGCGTGCTTTGAAGGCCTTCGCTCCTTCGGGCCCGTCATCAGGATATTTGCCGGCGTCCATGATCGATGTCCGGCTGGATTTCAAAGCGCTTGCGGAAGCTGGCTCGATGCTGGGTTCCGGCGCGATTGTCGTATGCGACGACTCAACCTGCATGCTGGATATGGCTCTGAACGCCGTCCGCTTTTATCGCAATGAATCCTGCGGCAAATGTGTGCCGTGTCGCAGCGGCTCGCAAAAAATGGTCGAACTGCTGACACGATGGACGCGCGGAGGATTGAGCGAAGCGGAGTTTTGCGCAGACTTGAAATTGGTTGACGAATTGTCAGCCGCCATGAGTTTGACTTCGATCTGCGGGCTGGGACAAATCGCCCCTGCTCCCGTGCTCTCCGTATTGAAACATTTTCGAACTGAGATCGAACGGCACGCCATGCACGCCGAGTGTCCGAGTGGCATTTGTTTTTCCGAGACGGCGCGGATAGGCGAACTGGCTCGCGTTGGAATTCGGCCCTGAGTTGAGATGAAACGAAAGAAAAAGTTTTAACACAGAGGGCACAGAGAACAGAGCGCAGAGGTCACGGAGATGGCGTGGCAAGTAAAACCAGATGAGCACGACGATTAATCCCGGGCTAGTGGAGTTGACGATTGATGGCGCGGTGGTGCGCGTGCCCGCAGGCACCAGCGTGTTTGATGCCGCGCGCGTCAATGGAATTGCGATACCCACGCTGTGCCATCTCCAGAGTCAAACACCGGTCGGCGTGTGCCGCTTGTGCGTGGTGGATACCGGCGCGCGCGTCCTAAGTGCCGCCTGCGTTCGGCCGGTCGAGCCTGGCATGAAGGTCGCGACCAACTCCGACAAAGTACTCGCAGCGCGAAAAACATTGCTGGAATTGCTGATGGCCGATCATCCTTCCCCCTGCGCCCGCCAACAACATTCCGGCGATTGCGAATTGGAGATGCACGCGAAAGCAGCGGGCGTCGGCGAGCCTCGCTTCGCCCGCAGAACGTTATCCCGCGGTGCGGACGATTCATCGCTAGCCATTGCCGTCGACCACGATGCCTGCATTTTGTGCGACCGCTGCATTCGTGGCTGCGACGAAATCAAAAACAATTTCGTGATGGGCCGCATGGGCAAAGGCTACTCCGCCGGAATTGCCTTCGATCTGAATGCCCCTATGGGCGACTCCACCTGCATTTCCTGCGGCGAGTGCATGGTGTCATGCCCGACCGGCGCGTTGACGAATAAAGGTACGGCCGGCACGGCGATTGCTGGCGCGAATGGAACGCAAACTCTCAGCGCCGAAGAATTGCACCGCATGCCAGTCTTCGCCGGAGTTTCCGGAACATTTTTGGAATTGAATCGCGGCGCCATTGTGAAGCGCCGTTTTCGCAAAGGCGAAGTAATTTGTCGCGAAGGCGAATTTGGTTCCACCGCATTTTTCATCGTGGAAGGCAAAGCTCAAGTAGCCATCGCTACCCCGATTGCCCACGTAAAAACCGAAGGCGGCGCTCGCGGATTTTTCAAACGCCTGAAAAGCACTCTGGTCGGCCGCGAAGACGACAAGCGCGATGAAGAAGCCCGCGACCGCACCATTCCTATCGACGCATCCGTCGATTTGTCCTATGGAAATCCGGTGGCCGAACTGGGCCCGGGCGATTTGTTCGGCGAAATGACCTGCATGAATTTCTATCCGCGCTCTGCAACCGTCCGCGCGGAAACCGATGTCGTGGCCTACGAGATGTTGCGCAACGTGCTCGACATCATGATGAAGAACAAAACGTTTCGCGCCCAGATCGATCAGACCTACCGGCGAAGGGCGCTGGAAACTCATCTGCGTGGCGTGCCCATGTTCGCGGAATTGGCGCCCGATTTTATCGAGCACCTGAAAGGCAGTGTTGAACTCGTTCGCTATGCGCCCGGACAAGTCATCGCGCAGCAAGGCGAGGCCGCGGACAGTTTTTATCTGGTGCGCATCGGCTTCGTCAAAATTTCCGAGGGCTATCCCGGCGGCGAACTGGTGCTGGCCTATTTGTCGCGCGGCGATTATTTCGGCGAAATCGGATTGCTGGGCGGCGGAGTGCGTACCGCCACCTGCACCGCCCTCGATCACGTCGAACTTGTAAAAATTTCGAGCGATGACTTCCGCGAGATGGTCGCACGCTATCCCAAATGTCCGCGCGGGACTGGAAGCCGTGGCCGCTGAACGGCGCGCCGCTAATGCGCAACGCCTCCAGATGGTGCATAGCGTCCCTATCGACCAATTCCTGTCGCAAGGCCTGATGGAAGCGCAAAGCCTGCTGATTCTGGATTTGGAAAATTGCACCCGCTGCGATGCTTGCGTGAATGCTTGCGCCGATGCGCACGACGGCGTGACGCGACTGGTTCGCGATGGTCTCCGATTCGAGAATTATCTGGTCGCCACGTCCTGCCGGCAATGCCGCGATCCACTCTGCATGGTGGGCTGCCCAGTGGGCGCGATCCGACGTCGAAATTCCCTGGAAGTGATTATCGAAGATTGGTGCATTGGCTGCGGCGTCTGCGCGCGGAATTGCCCCTATGGCAATATCAATCTCCATCCATTCGAAGTAATGGCCGAAGATCCCGAACATGCAGGCCGCAAGAAAGCCGCGGTCAAGCAAAAGGCGACCTCCTGCGACCTCTGCACACATTTGAAAGAACCGAGTTGCGTCTACGCCTGTCCGCACGACGCCGCGCATCGCGTAGACCCCAAAACCTTCTTTGCCGCCTTGATGGGGCAGAAATAATGGCCGGGCACCGGGTGCCCCACACGCCGTAGTTGCGTGTGGGGGTTTAGAGTCACATCATCACGCACGGAATGATCCGAGCAGAGAGAAAAAAACCGCGATGAGAATGGACGCCACACAACGCAACTGGGCGCTAGGGTCGCTGCTGACTCTGGTAGTGAGCGGCGTAGTGTATGCGGCCTACGCAATGAGAGCTCCTGCCGGTCCACGTGGCGGCAGTCCCATTGGCTTAGCGTTCGGCATCCTGGGCTTCGCGTTCATGTTTTTTGCAGCTCTCCTCGGCGCACGCAAACGTGTTCCCACCTGGCGCCTGGGTCGAGCCCAAGCGTGGATGCGCGGCCACCTATGGCTGGGCTTTTTAAGCCTCCCGCTGATTTTGTTTCACGGCAGCTTTCACTTCGGCGGAACACTGACCCGAGTCCTCATGTGGTTGCTAATTATCACCGTGGCCAGCGGCATCTTTGGGGCTGTGCTACAGAATTACCTGCCGCGCATCATGACCGCCGACGTCCCGCTGGAAACCATCTACGACGAAATTGGCAACGTTCGAAATCTGCTCCGCGAAGAAGCGGACCGCAGCATCGAGGCCATCTGCGGCTCGTTGGGCCTAACCGAGCAGAAAGAAATGGAAACCGAACGCGGCGGCGGATTTCGCGCCCTGCGGCCGATCGCGGCAGGAGCAGTCCCGCTGCGCACTTCGGCAGCAGTAAGCGCAGGAGCCAGCGCGGCGGTGGCGGCTGCGCCAGAAATTATTTTGTTGAGCCCGCAGGAAAGCGAGCCGCTGAAGCGATTTTATCTTCAGGAAATGCGCCCTTTCCTGGACGAACCGCGGCGCCGTGGCCAGCGTCTCGGCGATGCGCAAAAGTCGGCGAACGCCTTTGCCGCATTGCGCACCGTGCTCCCCGCAGCGGCACAGGGAACCATCCAGGATTTACAAGATATCTGCGACGAGGCCCGCCAATTGATCCGGCAAGAGCGCTTACACCGATGGCTGCACGGCTGGCTTCTGGTGCATATCCCAATTTCCTTGGCGCTGCTTGGCCTGGGCGCAGTGCATGCGGTGATGGCGCTGAAATACTAGTCGCAAGTCACCAACTTGGCAGAAGACGAGAGAGATTTAACACAGAGAACGCAGAAACAAGAGCGCAGAGGACAAGAGACGGCTGGCTTACAGTACGGACGGAGTAAATGGCGCGACCTAGAACAACCAAAAAGCTGGCGCAGCGGATCGACTTGAATTATTTCAAGCGGGCGACTCCGTTCAAGAGCGCGAAGTTGTGGCTCAGCGTGCTGGTGCCGCTGCTGGCGTTAGGTTGGATCGCGTGGCACGGAGCGACCCGCGACTCACGCGTATATTCCAGCGGGCGCATGAGTGAAGCCCACGCCGTCCTCGAAAAACAGTGCGCCGCCTGCCACGTTCAACAGGCCGGCGAATTCTCCTCGAAAGCAGCAGACGCCGCCTGCCTCGCCTGCCACGACGGCCCAGTTCATCACGATGAAGAACTGAAAGCAGCAGTCCCCGCGTGCGCCGCGTGCCACAGGGAACATCGCGGTCGCGTAAACATCGCCGCCGCCAGCGATCAAAGCTGCGCCGAATGCCACGCAAATTTGAAAGTGAACACTGGCGTCGTGCCCTACGCGACGCACATCCACAGTTTCGAAGATGGCCATCCGGAATTTGCCGCGTTGCGCGACGCAAAAAAGGATCCAGCCACGATCGCGCTGAATCACGCTATTCACATGAAGCCAATTCGCCGCGGCCCGAATGGCCCGATGGTCCAATTGGAATGCGCAGATTGCCACCGCGCCACTGCAACCGCAACCAGCGCCGCCGCCGCAACGGAATGGAAGTATGCCGACGCGCGCTACGTTGCGGCGAACGTGAGTTACAAGGTTGACGTGGACTCGTTGCCGTCTGCTACAAGAACGCTGACATCGCCTCACAAAACATCCGGCCGCGAATTAATGGCCCCGGTAAAATTCGCCACTGCCTGCGCCGGCTGCCACTTACTAACCTTCGACAAACGCTTCGAAGACGGCGTGCCCCACGACACACCAGAAATCGTTCACGCCTACGTAGTTAAAAAATTCCAGGATTACATCGCCGCGCATCCCAGCGAACTCCGCGTCCCGCGTGATCCCAACCGAGACTTAACCGGAAAAATAATCGCTCCAGAAGTTCGCGTGCTCTCCCCGGCCCAATGGGTCACCGAACGCACCGCAGACGCCGAAGAACTACTCTGGCGCAAAACTTGCCAGCAATGTCACAAACTCGAAATCAGCGCATCCACTTCCCTGCCCCACATCGCAGCAGCGCGCATAACACAACGCTGGATGCCGCACGCACGCTTCGATCATGACGCCCACCGCGGATTTTCCTGCGTAGGTTGCCACACCAGAGCTCTAACCAGCAGCGAATCAGCCGACGTCTTAATCCCAGGAATCACCAATTGCAAAACCTGCCACGCCCCAGGTCCCGACCACGCCGAGTCGCGCTGCTTCGAATGCCACACCTATCACGACTGGGCCAAGCGCAAAGAAGTCCGCCCCACCTTCGTGATGCCCGGCTTAACAACCGGCAAGTAACCTGCCCGCCTCTGGGCAAGTCACCAAACGCAACGCCATCCTCGCCAACTTCCGCAATAGACTAACGCTTCAACGAATAGCCTTCCGCACGACATACGTGATAGAAGAAAGCCATGAGAATGGGCATGCTATGAAGTCTCACGTAGGCACCATCGCGACGATGATCGCCGCCGCGCTCGCCTGCGCCGCCACTTTTCTGCTCGCGCTCTTCCGCCAATACGGCCTGGTCGAAGTCGCTGCAAGCCTTGGCGCCGGCCTCGAAGTTTTTTTCCTCAGCTCCTCCATCGGCGATTACCTCGAAGATCGCCCAGAGCCCAATCGCCTGCGCATCGTCGCTGCACTCGCCTTGGCCGCCGGCGTAGTCGGCTACTTCTTGCTGACCATCGGCCTGCACGGTCGCGGCGCATAAGGCCAGCCTCAACGCCCAACAAACCGTCCACCTCAAAGTGCGTGACTTGACGCAGCCACCTTCGCCAAATGGGCCAAGTAGCCCATTCTGGAACGCATTCCCATCGATTCTTTGAATCCAACTGATTGAAAATACAAATCTTATCGCCACTCCACCTGCACCCAAACTGGCATCCTTCGTGCCTCTATATCAGAGTGGAGGACAGCTATATGGCCCCGTCCACGCACCTCGAAGCTTCTCCTTTGCCTGAAGTTCAGTCACCCAAAAGTCGAAACTCGTCTCCCTTTAGAGCCACGCAACGCGCCACAAACGCAACCGCTACCACTCCGCGTTGGACCAGTCCGCGCCAGAGCCGAGGAAGGCTCGTTTCAATCCTCCATGCTCGAACTCAACCGCATGCAAAGCGGCTCGAAATTTGTCGACATTCTCGTCGCCATCACCGTCCACTGCGTTCTAATCGGCATACCCATCCTGGCCGGCCTGTATTTCACCGACACTCTGAATCTGCACGCCCTCGAATCCACTTTCCTGGTCGCGCCTCCGCCGCCGCCTCCCCCGCCTCCCGCAGCGGCCGCTCCGGTCATCAAGGCAGTTCCCACGCATCGCGTCTTTGAAAATGCCGGCAAGCTGATTGCCCCCACCGTCGTCCCCAAGAACATTGCCGATATTAAAGAAGCTCCGCTCCACGACGACGATCTCGCCGGCGTTTCGGGCGGCGTCCCCGGCGGCGTGGCTGGTGGCTCCATGGGCGGCGTGATCGGCGGCGTAATCGGTGGCGTCAGCACCAAAGTGCCGCCTCCTCCCTTGGCAAAAGAGAACAGGCCCAAGGCTCCAGTCCGTGTTGGCGGCCGTGTACGCGAACCCAAAGTAATTAGCCGCGTGAACCCGGAATATCCCCCGCTGGCCCGTCAAGTCCACATGCAAGGCGTGGTGGTTATCGACGCTATCCTCGACGAGCAGGGCAACGTAGCAGAAATGAAAGTCGTCTCCGGCCCACCGCTGCTAATGCAGTCGGCTCTCGACGCAGTCCGTAAATGGAAGTACGAACCGACCTACTTGAACGATCAGCCCGTCTCCGTTCAGCTAAACGTCACCGTAACCTTCCACCTCAGCGAATAGTTTCCTCGAAGTTGGACGGAGTGGCGGAGCAGCGCATCACAGGCTGCTCCGCCATTTTTTCTGCCTAACGATATTTCGCCCCACATCCGTCTTCCGAACTATCAGCAGGCATTCTCCGCGCACTCTGCGGCCCCTGCATTCTTCCCTCTGCGGTAAATCTTTTTCCTCTTCATCCCCATTCCTCCTCCTTGACTCCTATGCTCACCTGATCAACGATCCCATTTGATCAACACCTCGCCCATGACCAATCCCGCCGCACAGTTGCCCCCACCCGTCTACAACGACACCAAGCACCACATCCGCCTCTACCAAGGCGATTGCCTCGAAATCCTCGCTGCCATTCCTGAATCCTCCGTCGACCTCATCTTCGCCGACCCTCCCTACTTTCTCTCCAACGGCGGCATAACCTGCCACGCCGGACGCATGGTCAGCGTCAACAAAGGCACCTGGGACAAATCCAAGGGCCCCGAAATCAATCACGAATTCAATCGCTCCTGGCTCGCTGCCTGCCAGCGCGTACTCAAGCCCAACGGCTCCATCTGGGTCAGCGGCACCGCCCACGTCATTCATTCCGTCGGCTTCGCCATGCAGCAACTCGGCTTCAAACTCCTCAACGACATTTCCTGGGTCAAGCCCAACCCGCCTCCCAATCTCGCGTGCCGCTATTTCACCCACGCCACCGAAACCATCATCTGGGCCGCGTCGCGACAAAAAGTCCCGCCACACCTTCAACTACAAGCTCATGAAGCAGACCAACGGCGGCAAACAGATGAAATCCGTCTGGGAAATCAAACCACCAGAAAAATGGGAGAAGAAATTCGGCAAGCATCCCACGCAAAAGCCGGTCGCGCTCCTCGAACGCATCCTCCTCGCCTCGACCAATCGCCGGGGACTTGGTTCTTGATCCATTTTCCGGCAGCGGCACTACCGCGCTTGCCGCGCTACGCACTCGCCGCACCGCCGTTGGATTAGAACTCTCTTATGATTTCCTCTCCCTCACCGTGCAACGCCTCACCTCAGAAATAGTGCGCGTCGCACTTTCTCTCACTACCATTCACTTTTCTCTTGATCTCACTGACGATTCCGTGGATCGATCGGATCGCGCACACGCTACACCAACGCACACTCAGCCCAGCTCAATGTCGCTAGAACTAAAATTAGTCCAGCAGGAGTGCCGCTTCCACTTCATCGGCCGCCACAACCGCGCCGTCATCTTCTCCACGCAAGCTCCCACCGTAGACGAAGCCATCCAGAAATTCCGCTCCCAAGGCCATCACGACTCCGACGCCCTCTTCATAATCAAAACCGAAACCCAAATCTTTCTCGCCTGACGGTAAGCTCACGTCATTCCGAACGGAGTCCGCGAAGTGAGGAATCCCTCTTAGGTTTCTTGTCTTCACGCTAGCATCTCGTGATCTAATTTGGGTATGGACCTTGCCCTGCCCACAGCAGGTCTCGAGAAATACAAGAGTTTGTCTCAACGCGCGCGCGTCTCCACTGAGCCTTGGGGCCTTGCCAATCTCTACTGTCCCGCTTGTGATTCTTCCCAGATCGAATCGCTTCCGACGAACACACCCGCACACGATTTCAAGTGCCCCGAATGCCTGGAGTGGTTCCAATTGAAGAGCCAAAAACGCGCCATTGGAAAGACGATTCCAGATGGGGCATATAACAAGATGGCCGAGGCGATTCGGCTGGACAGGACCCCAAATCTATTTGCCTTGCATTATGACGCGAACACATGGACTGTGCGGAATCTCATTCTGATCCCACGGTTTACGTACACAATTTCGGTAATCAAGTGCAGGCCTGCTTTACGAGCGACCGCTCAACGTCACGGCTGGGTCGGCTGCTCCATCGCTCTAGGAGAGATTCCCCCCGAAGGCAAAATTTCGGTTGTCGTCGATGGCAATGTCCGGCCTACGTCTGAGATTAGGTCCAAATTCCGAAAACTTTCCAAGCTTGGGCGGAAAAGTGTCGACGCCCGCGGATGGACGTTGGATGTGTTAAATGTTGTCCACTCTCTGGGCAAAAAAGAATTCTCTCTTCAAGAGATTTACAAATCCGAAGACCATTTGGCGCGACTTCATCCTTCAAACCACAACGTGCAGCCAAAGATCAGACAGCAACTCCAAGAACTGCGAAACATGGAACTCTTGGAGTTTGTGAGTCCGGGCCAATATCGCCTGCGTTGACGTAACGCTGCAAAATCAAGCCGGGTGTGGGAGGTTTCCTCGGCGCTTGACGTCATACAACACTTTCGGGTTTAGTGCACATTGAATTATAGTAGACAATTGATAATTATCATGCTATCTTGATGTGTGACAGTTTGGCGTCAGTGTCTCCAGTGACTCGACATCTTCCCTCGAACAGCCCTACAAACTCTCCTGCCAATCCCTGCTCACCATCACAAAACGCGCTAAGTCCTTTACTTCCCCTACATACAGGCCATTCTCTCGTAACTCCTTTCTTTCCCCCACATACGAGAAAACATGGGGGTACCCCCTCGGTGGTCCAACCAACTGTTCCAAACTGGAACGAACTCCGACGCATCTGCACACAATTGTCATCCCGTTTACCCGAGCTTCGAGGGGACCGGAGGCTCGCGCCATGTACTCTCTGCGCTCGCCACGTCCCACTCCTCACCCGCCATTTCCCCGCTCCACCGTACAATACTTGTCACGACTCGACACCCATTCACGGAGCGAACCACTCACGATGACCTCTAGAATCCAAGTCATGAAATTCGGCGGCACCTCCGTTGGCGACGCCTCCTGCATCGCGCGCGCCGCCGAAATTATCGTCAAGGGCTACAAAACCACGCCCTGCATCGCGGTCGTCTCCGCCATGAGCGGTGTCACCAACAAGCTCATCGAAGCCGCCAGGCACGCCCAGTCCGGCAACGCCACCGATGCCACCGCGATCCTCGACTCCTTGCGCGCGCAACACGAAACCGCGCTCACTCAACTGCTCACTTCGACGACAACGAACGCACCCGCGTCCGCCACTGCATGGAACAAGTCTTCGCCGAAGGACGCCGCCTTTGCGATGGCACCGCGCTGCTCCGCGAACTTACCCCGCGCACACTCGACGCAATTTCCAGTCTCGGTGAACGCCTCTCTGCCCCGCTCGTCTCCGCCACCATCGCGCAACTCGGCCTGCCCAGCGAAGCCATCGAAGCCACCGAACTGATCGTCACCGACCATTTTCACGGCGGCGCCGATCCGCAGATGGACCAGACCCGCACCAAATCCCAAGCGCGCCTGGCTCCGCTGCTGAAAAAGGGCGTCGTCCCGGTAGTCACCGGCTTCATTGGCGCCACCAAAGAAGGCCAACTCACCACCTTGGGCCGCGGCGGCTCCGATTATTCCGCCACTATTCTCGGCGCGGCTATGGATGCCGCCGAAGTCATCATCTGGACCGACGTCGAAGGCGTGCTGACCGCCGACCCCCGCCTGGTTGCCGAAGCCCGCACCATTCCCGTCATCTCTTATCGCGAAGCTGGCGAACTCGCCTACTTCGGCGCAAAAGTTTTGCATCCCAAAACGCTGATGCCCGTGGTCCATGCCGGCATTCCCGTCTGGATTCGCAACAGTTTCGACGCCGGAAAAACTCGGCACTAAAATCACTCTCGAAGGGCGCAGCATCGGTGGCGGCGTCAAAGCTCTCACCGCAATTCGCGATGTCACCCTGATCAGCGTCGGCGGCCCCGCCATCGTTGGTCTGCCCGATGTAGTCGGCCGCACCTTTTCCACCACCGCCGAGGTGCGCGCCCAGGTCCTTCTGATTTCCCAGTCCTCCTCGCAGAACGATATTTGTTTCGCCGTCTCCAGCGCCGATGCACAACGCACCGTCGACGCCCTGAAAAAGGAATTCGCCCACGACCTTGCCCACCAGAAAGTCGAGCACATCACTGTCGATCCCAACATCGCCATCGTCGCGGTCGTTGGCGAAAACATGCGCGGCACCCCCGGCATCGCCGGAAAAACCTTCAACGCTCTTGGCCGCGCCGGCGTCAACCTCATCGCCATTGCTCAAGGCTCCTCCGAAAGCAACATCTCCTTCGTCATAGAAGAAAGCGCCGTGAAAGCCGCGCTGCTCACCACTCACAAGGAATTCAATCTCGACGTTCCCCAAAACGGCGTCAACGGATGAAATTCCTGATCGACACCGATGTGGCTTCCGACGACGCCGTCGCATTGATCATGGCGCTGCGCTCTCCGGCCGTTGAGGTTGTCGCTATCACCACCGTCGCGGGAAATGTTGATGTAGCTCAAGCTTCGCGCAACGCGCTGTACACCGCGGAACTTTGCGGCTCGAACGTGCCGGTCTTCACTGGCGCGGCAAAGCCACTGACCCGTCCACACGTCAGTGCTGACTGGTTCCACGGACGCGACGGTTTAGGCGATCACGGCTACGCTGCGCCACAACGCGCGCCGGAAAAGCAGAATGCCACCGACGCGATCATCGAGACCATCGCTTCCCATCCCGGACTGGTGATCGTCACGCTCGGGCCGCTGACCAATATCGCGCTGGCTTTACAGAAGAAGCCGGCCATCGCGGCAAACGTGAGCCGCTGCGTGGTTATGGGCGGCGCGCCATGTTGTGAAGGCAACGTCACTCCCGCAGCCGAGTACAACATCTGGTGCGACCCGGAAGCAGCGCGAATCGTGATGCGCAGTGGATTGCCCGTTGAATTGGTAGGCTGGCACTTGTGCCGCGGCGAAGCCGTTTTGAATCGGGGAGATATTCAGCACGTTTTAAGTTTTGCCACGCCGGTGGCGAACTTCGCGATCGAATGCAACAGTCATGCCCAGCAAGCCTATCTCACGCAAACCGGAGAACACGGAATCTCGCTGCCCGATCCAGTAGCGATGGCCGTCGCCCTCGATCCAACCATTGTCACTTCGCAATCCAACCATCTCGTCGACGTCGAAACCGATAGCGAACTGACCCGCGGAATGACCATAGTCGATCGCTTGAACGTCGCCCACGACGTGCGAAATCGCGACGTCTGGGCCCACCAACTCGCAAAGGGCAACAAAGCAAAGATTTTCTGGACCATCAACAACGCCCGCTGGAAACAGGCCCTCTATGCCGCACTCCAATAGTCGCTCGCGAACGGAACAAGGTGCATCGCGAAACTCACGGGATTATCCTGTGTTACCAGTCAAATGCGCGCAGGCTGAGGTAACCGCCATGAAATTCGGATTTCGCAGTTTCGCAGCCTTATTACTTGTGGCTTTCTTTGCCGTTTCTCACGCGAACGCCGCTGATTCCGCTCCACTTCGCGTCGCCATTGCCGGTCTGGTGCATGGCCACGTAAATGGATTTTTCTCAAACTCGCTGCATCGCGCGGACATAAAAATTGTGGGAATCAGCGAAGAGGATCGCAGCCTCTTTGATCGTTACGCAGCAAAATATTCATTGGATTCCAGTTTGTATCACGCCGACCTGGAAGAAATGCTGCGAACCACCAAACCGCAAGCGGTGCTGGTCTATTCAGACACGTTCGATCATCGCAAAATCGTCGAAATCTGTGCGAAGCAACATATCGCCGTGATGATGGAGAAACCGCTGGCGGTGAGCTTCCAGGATGCGCAAGCGATCGAACGCGCCGCGCATGAAGGAAACATTGTTGTACTGGTGAATTATGAAACATCTTGGTATCGCAGCAATCACGCGGCGTTCGACATGGCGCATCACGGCGAACTTGGAGAACTACGCAAAGTAGTGGTGCACGACGGACATCAAGGACCCAAGGAAATCAACGTAGAGCCGGAATTTCTGGCCTGGCTCACCGACCCGAAGCTAAATGGCGGCGGAGCGCTCTTCGATTTCGGATGCTACGGAGCAGATTTGATGACCTGGCTGATGGACGGAAAAAAGCCGCTCACTGTGACCGCCGTAACGCAGCAGATCAAGCCCGAAATATATCCAAAGGTCGATGACGAGGCAACGATTGTGCTGACGTATCCGAAGGCGCAGGCAATTGTGCAGGCTTCCTGGAACTGGCCCTTCGATCGCAAGGATATGGAAGTGTACGGCAGCACTGGCTACGTCATTACCGTGAAGCGAGATGATGTGCGCGTGCGGCGACCCGGAGAAAAAGAAGAACAAACCGTCGCAGCGCCAAAAGTGCCGCCTCCCTACGATGATTCGCTAGCCTATTTGCGCGCTGTCGTGGTGGATGGAGCAAAACCGGATGGACTGTCGTCGCTAGAGACCAACGTAATCGTGACCGAGATTCTGGACGCCGCTCGCGAATCGGCGAAAACCGGAAAAACCGTACGTCTCAAGCCGTAACCGAGATTGTCCAGTTGAGATTGATTAGTTGCCTTTGAGAACGTAACCAGCATCAAACGGAAGTTTACCGTCGATGCGCAACACTTTGACGGAACTGTTGATGGCGTAAACATCGACCAACCCAATCGCGCCGGGAGTAGCGTCCACGGTGCGCAAAAGGTCTTCGTCGTTTTCGACGATCTTAATCACCGGACGCGATTCGTTGAGTTTGGCAACCAGCGGTTTCACTTCAGTTGCGGGCACGCCAAACAGTTTCTGGATCGCAGCGCGCATCTCCGGCGTCTCTGGATCGTGCATCACCAGCGTGAAATTCTTGCCATCGGGCCACGCCTTCTGCGTACCCTTGCAAAGCTTAACCAGATCGGCGAGAGGAACATCTTGAAGTTTACTGCCCACCGGCGCGATCACCGCCCAATTCTTCATAGCCGCGAGCAAAGGCAACGCAGAAACAGTAATCACATACACAGTGCGACAGCAAGCTGAAACAAACGTACGGAACGACGGTCGATCATAACTCCCCACACAACCTTTCTCAGTAGGTTGACCCTAGTTTGGGAACTGGCGATGCAACAGACAAGTACCAGCTAAGAAGCGTGTGCCCAAGTGACGACGGCTCGCGATGGCCAAGTAATAAAGGAAATACCGCTTGGCAACTGCGCACACCTGACCTTCCGTCCAGTATCGAGGAGAAAGCAGCAAACGATACCTTCGGAGAGTATCCCTGGCAGAGTTCTTTCAAAACGATTGAGGAGTGGTGCGGTTATGAGAAACGTAGCGGCGAAAGGGCTTTTGGTGGTTTTGGCTGGAGTGATGACAACGCCAAGCTGGGCGCAACAAACCGCGCACCTAACGGAAGCGAAGGCGCGAACGGCAAAGCCCGCGGTGAAGGTGACTCCGTCTGCACAATTGCTATTCGGATCGCTGGGGATCGCCAGCAAGTCGGTGGAAGCGCGGCAACAACTGGAAATGGCAATTGATCAGTATGAGAACGCGCAATATGCGGATGCAATTTTGCACGCACAGAAAGCTACGGAGAAGGACCCAAATTTTGCGCTGGCGTATGCGCTGTGGTCGTACGCGGCGAAGTGGATTGGTTCAGCTCCGGACGCGCTAGCGAAGGCACAGGGATTGTCTGCGAAGTGTGCGCCCGATGAAAAGCTTCTGGTGAAATTCATGACCGGCACGCAGGAAGCAGATTCCCTTCCCGCGATTATGGCCATGAATGATTTGGTGAAACTGCACCCGAAAGACAAACATGTGCTGTATTTGGCCGGTGAATGGCTTTTTTTCCAGCAGGATTATTCGCGCGGGCGAAAGTTGATGGAAACTTCGCTGGAGCAGGATCCCAAATTCCCTCCGGCGCTGAACACGCTGGGATATGCGTATGTGGAATCGCTTGACCCACAACCGGCGAAGGGGATCAGCCTGCTGCGGAGATATGCGGATGCGCTGCCGGACGATCCGAACCCGCAAGATTCGCTGGGCGAAGTGTTGCGGATGACGGGTGATGATGAAGGCTCGCTGGCGCATTATGCGCAAGCACTGGAAATGTCGGCGACTTATGTCACGTCGCAATACGGGCGCGGCGACACGTATACGTTGATGGGAAAATATTCGCAAGCACGCGCAGAATACGATAAGGCCATGGGCATGGCTTCGAGCGATCACGAGCGGTTGCACATTGCATTTCAGAAGACCTTAATACATTTCTGGGAGGGCGACGCGGGAACAGGCCGCGTGGAACTGACGCAGCTTTCGAGCAAGGCCGCGGAAGCCAAGGATGCGATGGCGCAATTTGAAATTGACTATGCGCGGGTGCTGCTGGCGAAAGACATACAGAGTGCGCGTGAATTGCTGACCGGCATGGAGAATCGGTTGGCAACGATTCCTGACGGGATGCTTCCGGCGGAGCGCAATTCGGAATATGCGAATGTGCTGCGCGAGCGAGTGCGACTGGCGGTAAAGGAGCACAAGACCAGTGAAGCAGAAGCAGTGGAGCACAAACTGGAGGAACTAGCGGCCAGTTCGCGCGACCAGAAAGTAGAAAGCATTTACGAATCGGCGCGCGGTTACGTAATGCATGCGAATGGAGATTATGCCAACGCAGTGGACGAACTAACTTCGGATTTGCACTCGCCACTGGTGGTGGCGCAATTAATCGCGACCGAGCAGAAGCTGAACAACGCCGATGGCACGGAGAAAGCTCGAGTACGGTTGAAGTATCTGCGGACGCCAACAGCGGAGTGGCTGGTGGTGACGAAGATGAACGGCGAGGGATCGCAGAGCGCGGCAAATTAGGGACTAACGAAGTAAAACTAGCAACTAACAAAAAGAATGCGCTCCGCGGAAGAAGATTCCACGGAGCGTATTTGTTTAAAATGAGCCTCAGGCGCGCTTGAGCAGTCGGGTGATCCAAACAAGGATCACAGCGCCAACGAAGGCCACAATGATCGAGCCGATGAGTCCGCCACCGGGCCAGATGCCCAACATGCTGAAGATCCATCCGCCGACGACGCCGCCAAGAATGCCAAGGATGATGTCGACAAGTACGCCGTAGCCACCACCCTTCATGACTTGGCCGGCAAGCCAGCCGGCAATTAACCCGACGATGATCCAAGTGAGAAAACCCATAAGCACAGCCTCCTGGCTCCGCAACGGAGCGACTTTACGAGTAACCCTGGGACGGCAGCGAGTCTACAGCTTTGGCTTGCCCCAGGTCACGCGCAAACCTGTGGAGAGCAACAGGTCGTTGCCTTTGAGACCGGGAGGCGGATAACTGATGTAGCGATCGCTAAACGTGAATTGCCAGCTGAGCCAAGCTTTCAGCTGGCTGGACACCGTGGAATCAAATTGGTAGCGATATTCGCCCGTGTGGGAAAGGTTGGGATAGAAGGTGAAGCGTTCGTTGAGCGTGGTGCGCTTGGAGAATTTGTAATCGAACTCTTGGCCTACAAGAGCTTCCGCGCTGTTCTGGACAATGGCAGCGATCGGAACCGGTGGTGGACCCGGATCGATATAAGAAGCGAATGAGTCGCGATCGTAGCTGATACCGCCGAATATATCGAAGACCGCATTATCGGTTTTTATGAGGTGGTATCCGAAACCGCCGCCGAAGACGTCGCGAAGAGAGAGATGCTGGAGCTCGTTGGTTTCAAAATCGGCCAGGCCAAAGACGAAGGTGCGCGGGCTGAGGTTGTAATCGAAGCGGGCGCCGGCACGAAGTGCGTTGGCCGTAGTGCGGCTGGGAGGAAGAGTGTCGTCGTTGGCGTAGATGTAGGTGGAGTAAAGAGTCAGCTTGTCTTTGGGAGTTTCACGAACAGCCTTGGCAGAGAGAGTGTAACTGACGGTTGCAGAGTTGCCGCGGGTGAGAGCGAGACCGGTGTCGAAGAGGCCGCTCCAGAAATAAGTGAATTTGGGATGCGCCATCTTTTCAGCTTCGATATCGTAAGCTTTCTGCTCGGCATCATTGCGCACCGCGACGATGGTGTCTTTGGTGGTGCCAGCGGCTTCTGGAGGCGCACCGGCAACGACGAACTTGCCGTCCCTGGTGACAACTTTGCCGGAGAGGCGCTCGCCATCCTTCAAAGTGAGATTAAGATTTTCGGAAGAGTCGATGGCGGTGATGGCGTCCCATTGAATGGTGACATCACCGGCAAATTCCGTTTTCACCAGCATAGTTTTGCCATCGCCGTTGACGATAGTGCCGGTGAGCCGGTCACCGTTTTTGAGAGTGACCTGATCCGCGTGGGCTGCGGCTACGAAGAGAAATAACAACACGAGCGGGGACAGAAAACTGCGACGCATTACGCCTCCTAGAGATGGTCTTCACGATTCGAGCAGCTGCAGTTGGACGTCATTCGGGCGGGCGGACCGAAGGGACTTGCGTGAAATTCCGAGCGAACAGCGGATAGAGTGTAATGAATCAGGGCAGGGGGCCGCAATTCTTTTCATGACGCATTAACTGGGTTTTGTGCGGCCGAATATTGGAGGAATGGAAGGATTCGTTATACTTTGAACGAGTGGCAGGGGATGTTATTACGGCGTCGCTGGAGCGGCACACGGAACGTCGGCGAAGGTGGTCCGACGGGCGTTCATCAAATCTAACAAAGATAGACCATCGGCTGAAGGCGGGCGGATGGCTTGGGAATTGAACTGATCGTGGAGGTCAGCGTGAAAACGAGTTTTTGCAGAGGTGTTATGCAAGGGCTGCTGGCGCTGATGTTGGTGGCAGCGCTGGCGGGGTGTGCGCCGGAACCTAAGCAGGATGGAAGCAGCGCGACGTTGCCGCAAACGTCGACGGCGAAGCCAACGGTAGTGTTCATGACCGACTTTGGAGTGGCAAACGATGCGGTGGCGATCTGCAAGGCGGTGATGTATGGAATTGCGCCAGACCTGCGAATTCGAGACATCACGCATAGTGTTACGCCGTTTTCGATCGATGAGGGAGCACGATTTCTGGCGGGCGTCTCGCCGTATTACCCGGCGGGCACGGTGTTTGTAGGAGTGGTGGATCCGGGCGTGGGGACGTCGCGGAAAGCGGTAGTTGTGAAGACCAAGAAGGGGCAATTCTTTGTGGTGCCAGACAATGGGCTGGTGTCACCGGTGGTGGATCGCGACGGATTGGATTCTGCGCGAGAAATCACAAATACCGGATGGATGATTGGGGATAAGGTGTCATCGACATTTCACGGGCGTGATATTTTTTCGCCCGTGGGAGCACATCTTGCCGCGGGTGGAGACTGGACGCTGGTCGGGCCGGTGGTTACAGACCTGGTGCGACTGACGCCGAAGACGTCGAGAACCACGGATAAGGGAATTGAAGGCGACGTGATTGGATTGGATGATCCGTATGGCTCGTTGATTACGGATATCCCTGGCGAGGAATTTAAAAAGCTGGGTTACGTGCTGGGCGACAAAGTGACGGTGCAGATCAATAAGAGACCATTTACAGTGCCGTTTATGAAGACGTTTATGGATGTACCGGTGGGAAGCCCATTGCTCTATGTCGATTCGCGCGGGCGCGTGGGATTAGCGGTGAACCAGGAAAGTTTCTCGCAGGTGAACAAGATTACGCCGCCGGCCACGATTTTTGTTGCGAAGAAGAGCGTGGGCGGCAAGAACAAGTAAGCGAGACGGACGGCGAGAGATTCGCGGGAACGATTCCTGGCATTGCTCCGGGTTATGTGGCCGTCGAAGAGACCAATTCGTAGGAAGACGTCAGTTGGATAGCGTTGTGCAGCGTGCGGTAGAGCGGGCAATTCATGGCGTAGATGCCGTGCACGCGTTCGATTGTGTCGCGCATCTCGGGCGAGGCTGCGAGGTGCATCGCGACATGAATGCGGCGGATGACCAAAACATTATCCTCGGTTTCAACTTCTCCCGTTACATCGGCGGTGAGCTTGCCGTTGCTGGCATCAATTTGACGCGCTTCCAGCGCGCCTCCAAAAGTGCCGAGCATTCAACCAGCCGTTGAGGCAATTACATAATCTATGGTTGCGGCGTGCGACTCGCCAATTTTAGCTGGGTCGACTTTGTAGTGCTTGGCGATGCCGCCATGCACACTGAAGATCACGGGTTGCGGCTCGCCGGGTAGATGAGCTACGCGTAATGGACCATTTTTGCGTTCAATTTTGATTTTCGAGACGTAGACAACTTCGGACATGAGTGGCCTCCCTGCGGAATTGACTTAGAGACGGTATCACCTCAGCGGAATAGCACGGAACGAAACTTAGATGCAAACCTCGTTGATGCGATCAGCAATTTCGGGGCATGACAGTCAAAGTGAATTGCTCAAGGGTTTATAATAAGCCGCAACTGGCAAGGGAAAACGGACGCGCGGAACTGGCTAGGTTAGTTTTTTCGGGGATCGTGCGAATCGGAGACGAGGAATGACTTGCGCTGCGAACGCGATGAGGCGAGGAGCTTTTTTGCTTCGTGCTCTTCCGGTGCGGCTGGCCATGCTGGGTGGCGGCTTGCTTTGTAGTGCACTCGCGGTGTCGGCGAATTTTAATCGCGCGGGAAAAACAGGCGTGGTCTTCGCGCAGGAACAAAATCGGGATGAGCAAAAATACTACGTCGACGCGCATCCGTACCTGGAAATGAGTCCTGACCAGCTCATCGAAAGAATCCCAGAACTGAAGACGATTCAGGTTGCTCCCAATCAGGAGGAACTGGCTACGATCCTGGCGAAAACTGGCCTGCGGGTGGACGAGTTCTTTCGAAATGTTGTCGATGTCACGGCCCACGAACGGATCACGAAGGAGAAGTTGGATGGGCAAGGAAATCTGAAAAATCGCCAAGAACTGGACAACAACTATCTGGTGATTCGGCAGGGGGGAGAATTTTGGGGAACGGTCGACGAGTACCGCATGGATACGAATGCGAAGGCCGGGAGCGAATCTGCTTTTTTTGAAACAGCGAACTTTGCATTGAACGAAATTTATTTCGCGACGTCGCGGCAAGCCGAATCACAATTCTTGTATCTCGGCAGGCAACAAATTGATTCGCAAGATACATACGTGGTGGCGTTTGCGCAAAAGCCGGGTGTGGCTACGCTCAGCGTAACGTTGGACAAATCGGACAATACGAACGCACGTCGGCAGGCAAGCATGTTGCTGCAAGGGATAGCGTGGGTGAACGCTAGCAATTTTCAAATCATTCGATTGCGAACCGATCTGCTGGCACCACGGGGTGACATCGACCTGAAGTCGTTAACAACGACGATTACGTTTAGCGCAGTGCAACTTCCGGATGTGGCAAAAGCATTGTGGCTGCCCAATGACGTGCAATTGGTCGTACAGTTCGGCGAGAAAGGTGCTGCCGAAAGCGGCGACGGTGGAGTGATCTACCGAAATGAACACCGTTACACGAAGTATCAGAGCTTTCGAGTAGCGGCCAAAATGATTCCGGACCTGGCCAATTCAGCGCCGCCAGGATATGTCGTGCCAGCAGAAGAACAAATGGATCGAAGATATTACGCACAGGCGCGTGCGTACGTCGATGAATCACTCGAGGAAATCAGCAGAGAAATCCCAGAGATCAAGAAGGTGCATCCCGCCACAGAGGTAGTTGGACCGCTGACCGAGATCTTGAGAAAAACCGCGGTTAATGTGGACGACTTTTTTGCACACGTCGTGGACCTGATCGCACGGGAGGAAATCAAGCAGGAAAGAATGAACGAACGAGGGAAGGTCACCGGAAGCGAGCAAGTGAAAGACAGTTATTTAATTCTGCGGCACGGCAGCGGATCGGCGGCCCATATTGACGAATACCGTATGGACGCCAAGGGCAATCGCATCGAGGATGTAGGCCTGGACAAAGGATTTTTGGTGACGTTTGGCTACGCGCTGAGCAGCAATTATTTCTCTACGGAATTCCAGCCAGAATCGAAATTTCGGTATATAGGTGACGAGAAAATAGGATCGCGCGATACATATGTGGTGTTGTTCGCGCAGCAGCCTGGAGTGGCGAAACTCTATGTCACGATGAACGGCAAGCAAGGAGCCGGGGTGAAGATGCTGATGCAGGGGATTGCCTGGGTGGACAAAAGCAACTTCCAGATTATACGAATGAGGACGGATCTGCTGGCGCCGCGTCCGGAGGTCGCATTGGACCGGCAAAGCACGGAATTAGATTTCAAGGAAGTACAGCTTCCCGATGCGGCTACGCCGTTTTGGCTGCCCAGCGAAGTGAAAGTGTATCTCCGGTTCAAACACGAAGATCCACGCCAGAAAAAGGCCATTGAGTGGAGCTACAAAAATGAGCACCATTACTCGGAATATCGGCGGTATCAAGTGTCCGTGAAGATGAAGACGCCGGAGTAATTGCGGAGGAAATCTTAGATGTCTTAGAAAAGCAATGGATGCAGGCAAACGGAGTGAATCTTGCGAGATTTGCTTTTTTGCGGGGAGCGGCCGACAATCGGAAATTGTTGTAAGGAAAGAGGGCGTTATGGCAGAAGCGGTGATTGTTTCTTCGGTACGTACGCCGGTGGGGCGAGGATTTAAAGGATCGCTGCGGACCAGCCGGCCGGATGATCTGGCGGCGTTGGCGATTAAAGAGGCGCTTGCTCGCGTGCCGGGGCTGGATCTGAAAGATATTGATGACGTGATCTTGGGATGCGCGATGCCGGAAGGTGAACAGGGGATGAACGTGGCGCGGATTGCGGCGCTGCGCGCCGGTCTGCCGGTGGAAACATCGGCGATGACGGTGAACCGTTTTTGCGCCAGCGGGCTGCAGGCGATTGCGCAGGCGGCGGAACGGATTCGCAGCGGCGCGGCACAGGTGATTGTGGCAGGCGGAACGGAATCGATGTCGATGGTGCCTATGGGCGGGAATAAAATTTCGCCGAATCCGTGGCTGGTGGATCATTACCCGGACGCGTACATCAACATGGGATTGGGAACGGAGAATATTGCGCGGAAGTTTGGGATTTCGCGGGAGCATGCGGACCAGTTTGCAGTGGATTCGCACAAGAAAGCTGTGGCAGCGCTGGCGGCGGGAAAGTTTAAGGATGAGACGGTGGCGGTTGAGGTAAAGATTACTTCCCTGCCCTCAAATGGAAATGGCGCGACGGCGAAGGGAAAAGGGCCGGCGAAACCGACGATACAGGCGTTCGTGTTTGACAAGGATGAATTGCCGCGGCCAGAAACATCGATGGAAGTGCTGGCGGGATTGAAGCCGGCGTTTCACGTGACAGGAACGGTGACGGCGGGAAACAGTTCACCGATGAGCGATGGAGCAGCAGCGGTGGTGCTGATGTCGGATGTGAAGGCGGCGCAACTGGGATTGAAGCCGCAGGCACGATTCGTGGCGTATGCGACCGCCGGATGTCCCCCAGAGGAATTTGGAATTGGGCCGGTGTACGCGATTCCGAAGGCGCTGAAAATGGCGGGGCTTTCGCTGAGTGATATCGCGGTGGTGGAATTGAACGAGGCGTTTGCGGCGCAGTCGCTGGCGGTAATTCAGCAGGCGAACTTGGATGCAGAGCGGGTCAATCCGAATGGCGGGGCGATTGCGTTGGGACATCCGCTGGGCTGCACCGGGGCGAAATTGACGGCGTCTCTAGTGAGAGAGTTGGCGCGGCGCAACGCGAAATATGGCATGGTGACGATGTGTATTGGCGGCGGCATGGGCGCGGCGGGAATTTTCGAACGACTATCCTAGTTTAGCAACCAACCTGGTTGGACGAGGAAGCTGAGTCATCTGCATTGTATAGACAGAAAAGTTGTCCTACGGACTGCATGCTTGTGGCGCTGTGACTTAGTTTTTGGCTTTCCAGAGGCCCACGGTGTTGCCCTCGGGATCTTGCATCCAAGCGAATGTGCCGGTAGGAATAGTCACCGGTGGGACCAGGGTTTTGCCGCCGAGAGCTTCGGCTTTTTTGAGATAGGCGGCAACGTCGTCGACATCGACGTAAAAAATGGTGTAATTGTGCGGTTCGTGCCCCAAGGCGCTGATGTGGCCGCCAATCCCGGGATGATCTGGCGCAATCATCGCGGCGGGCCCCATAGACTCAATCTTCCAATCGAATAATTTGGCGTAGAAGTCCTGAGTTTTTTGGGTATCGCGACAACCGATCTCGAAGTGCACGACGGGTCGACCCATGGCGTTTGCTCTCCTGGCAGAAAGGGTGCGTTTAGCGACGGAGAGTGTGCCACAAGCGGCTAACTTCCGCACTCTGTATCTCGCAGGCCGCAAAACGCAGCAAATCGGGCCAATTTAACTAAAGCGATAGTCCTATTGCGCGGCGTAAAAAGCGCAGGTAGAATTTGCGGATTGCGATTTTCAAACGGTTGTTTGAATTTTTCGGGCGGCGTAATGCCGGCAAGGAGCACGAATTATGGCAACTTCGGTCTTGAGAAAACCCGCAGCGAAGGGCGGCAGCTTTTTACTGGAATCCCCTGCCCCGCAGGATGTATTCACGCCGGCTGATTTGACCGATGACCAGAAATTGATTGGGCAAACTGCGGAAGAGTTTGTGGTGAAGGAAGTGTTTCCGCACGTGAAGGATCTGGAAGCGAAGAAGCCGGGGCTGATGCCGGAACTGGTGAAGAAGGCGGCCGAGCTTGGACTGATGAGCGGAGGGACGCCCGAGGAATATGGCGGCGCTGGATTGGACAAGATTGCCACGACGGTGCTGACGGAAAAGATTTCGATTTATGGTGGTTTCGCCGTGACGCATGGAGCGCACGCGGGGATTGGCACTTTGCCGATCGTGTATTTCGGTACGGAAGAGCAGAAGAAAAAGTATCTGCCGAAGCTGGCGAGCGGCGAAATGATCGGCGCATACTGCCTGTCTGAACCACAGGCGGGAAGCGACGCGCAGAATTCGTTGACGCGCGCAGAGTTGAACAAGGAAGGCACCCACTACATTTTGAACGGGCAGAAGATGTGGATCACCAACGGCGGCTTCGCGGATCTGTTCGTGGTGTTCGCGAAGGTAGATGGAGAAAAGTTCAGCGCGTTCATCGTCGAAAAGAAATTTCCTGGGTGCAAGCCGGGAAATGAAGAACACAAGATGGGAATCCACGGAAGTTCGACGACGCCGGTGTTCCTGGAAAATTGCCAGGTGCCAAAGGAAAACCTGCTGCATGAGATCGGCCGCGGGCACATCGTGGCGTTCAACGTATTGAATGCGGGGCGATTCACGCTGGGCGCATCGGGAGTAGGCGGAGCGAAGTACGTGTTGAACACGGCTTCGAAGTATTCGAAAGAGCGCAAGGCATTCGGCAAGCAGATTGGCGAATTCGGATTGATGAAGGAAAAGCTGGCGGAGATGGCGGTGCAGATTTTCGCCGTGGAATCGATGATTTACCGCAGCGCCGGGAACATGGAAGCGGCGATGCACGCAGCGGCGGACTCTGGCGACAAAGTGCAGAACAGCATGAAGGTGCTGGAGGAATACGCGATCGAGAGCTCGATTGCCAAGGTGTACGGCAGCGAGATGCTGGATTTCGTGGTGGATGAAGCCGTGCAGATTTTCGGCGGCTACGGGTTTCATGAGGATTATCCAGTTTGCCGGGCGTACCGCGACTCGCGCATCAACCGGATTTTTGAAGGTACCAACGAAATCAATCGCATGCTGATCATTCAGATGTTGATGAAGCGGGCCATGGGCGGGCAACTACCGTTGATTCCGGCAGCGATGAAACTAGCGGATGAGATTCTGGCCGGGCCATCGTTCGAGGAGACTCCCGAAGGCGTGCTGGCGGAAGAAACGCGGGTGATTGCGAACTGCAAAAAGATGTTCCTGCAAGCGGCAGGCGGCGCGGTGCAAAAATTCCGCGAGAAGCTGGCCGATGAGCAGGAATTGATCGGCGCGCTGGCAAACATCGTAATGGAAATCTACGCGATGGAATCGGCGCTGCTTCGGACGCAAAAGGCTGCGGCCGCGAAGGGCGAAGCGGCTGTGCCGGTGATGATTGATGCGACGCGGGTGTTCATCGCGGATGCGGCGGAACGCGTGGACCACGAAGCGAAGCGCGCCATTGCGGCAGTGCACGAAGGCGACATGCTAATGACGCAAATGGCAGTGCTAAAGCGCTTCGGGAAGCGGCCAGCAGTGGACACGATTGCGCTGCGGCGGCGGATTGCGGCGGCGGTACAGGCGCAGGACCGGTATCCGTTCGAAGGCCGGTAGTGTACAACCTTCATCAGCTAAATTTCAGGACGTAGTCGATGCGGGCGGTACAACTGTGCGCCGCGGACTAGTTTTGTACAGACTCCAGAAAAGATAAGCGGACGCGAGTAGCAAGACGGGCGAAGAATAAACGCCGGGCGCTGGACCATCGAACACCACGGAGCCGACAGAACGTCCGCGAATCGACAGGACAATGTGATGCAGGCCGTTGAGGGTCTGAATGACCCCGATTGCATAGGCGAGGGAGCGGAGTCGCAAGCTGTTGCGGTAAGCAAGTGGAGTTAAGGCAAAGTCGAGCGCGATGGCCGCGAGCAATCCCACCACCCAGGTTTTGTAGCTCATATCCAAGCGAGGCATCCACGGGAATCGCCCATAGAGAGCAAGGGCGGTGGCGTTGTAGTGGGTAAGAAAATTGTGAGCGGCCTCGTCCCAAACGTGCAGAGCAAACGCAACAGCAAGCAAGAACCAAGCGAGACCGTAATTCGATTTAGCAGCGAGATGGGGAGACTCGGGCATCGGTGTTCCAACGGCGAAATTGTACTCTTGACTGAGTTAACGCTGCGGATTATTACCATGCAGACACATACGGAGCAGGCAGAAGGTTGCCAGATGGGGAGTTCTCTACACTAGAAAAGCAGATTCGTGACAGGACGTTAGCGTTGCGCTCACGCAAATTCCCAAGTTTTCTGGTGGCTACGGCCCTGTTGATCCTGGGGCTGCAAATCCTAAACATAGTGTTTCTGGGCCCGGGCACGTTGGGCTCTCTGTTCGGTAACGTGTTGGAAATTTCCTGCAGTTTCCTGGCGGCCGCTATGTGTTTTCGCGCGGCCCGGAAGGATCCAGGATTTAGCCGGGCATTCTGGAGCATTGTGGGCTTCGGAATTGGGATGTGGGGCGTAGCCAATTTTGGTTGGACGTATTACGAACTGGTTTTGCACACAATCCCGGCGCCCGGGAATATCATCCGGTTCCTCTTCGATTCGCAAGGGATGCTGTTTGTAATGGCGATTTTCCTGGACCAGGAAAAAACGGATGCGGAAGTCTCGCCTGAAGAAGCCTTAGATTTCGTGCAGATTGGCATTTTATTTTTTCTGATCTACTTCGGGATGTATTACCTGCCTGCGTTAAACCTCAGTCCAAGAGAAGCATTAGAGCGCGAGATGTGGGTAGTGACGCTGGGCAATGCGGGGATTATATTTCTGGCTCTGCTGCGATGGCTGCGGGGACGATTGCCGCAAGTGCGGAGATTGTATGGCGGCCTGGCGCTGTTTTTAACGATTCTTTCGCTCGGGGCGATAACCGCAGAATTCATTCCTGTAGCAAAGGAGCTGCCGACAGGCACGTGGTTCGATCTGATGTGGACGATTCCACTGTTGTTCGGAGCGTTCTGGGCAGCAACGTGGGAGCCGAACGCGGGACGTGCCAGGGCACATCGCGAGCGAGTGAAATCACTGCCGGAAATATTTTTCACGAACGGGATGTTTGTGTTCGTGCCACTGGTGATCGTGTTTCAAGTGGCGCAACTGGGGCCCGGGTGGAGAGTGTTGCGGTTCGGATTGCTGGTGGTTTCGTTTGTATGTTACGCCGCGCGGATAGGATTGACGCAATACCGGCAACAAAAAGATGAAGAGACGGTGCAGCGACAGTCGCAGGCGATGGACTCGTCGATCGATGGAATCGGGATTTTGAACGAGAAGGGCATACATGTTTATGCTAACTCAGCCCTGGCGCGAATCTTGGGATTTGAATCGGCGGATCGCATTGTGGGAAAGACTTGGCGCGCGGTGTATGCATTTCAGGAGATGGATGAATTAGAGCCGCAAGTGCGGCTGTCGCTGGCAAAAACGCGGCGGTGGTCTGCGCCGATGGCGATGCGACGGCCGGATGGTAGCGAACTTCCGGTGGAGATGACGGTAGCGACGATGCCGGATGGAGGAACGATCTGCGTTTGCAGAGATCACTCCGAACGGGAAGAGGCGGAGAAAGCGCGCGAAGAAGCGGAAGCAAAATATCGAATGCTGGTGGAACAAGTAAACGCGATTACGTACATCGCGGAAATTGGGATCAATGGGCAGTGGTATTACGTGAGCCCGCAAGTGCAAAACATTTTGGGATATTCACAAGAGGAGTGGCTGCTGGCTTCCAGTAATTGGGCACAATTCATTCATCCAGACGATTTGCCAGCTGTAGAAAGCGCCGAGCTTGCGAGCGCAAAGGGAGAACCATTTCAGGCCGAATTTCGCATTCGGCGAAAAGACGGACGAGAACTTTGGCTGAGTGACACGGCAGTGGTGGTGAAAGGCAGCGGGAAACATCCGGTGATGGAAGGAATCATGGTGGACATCACCGAGAGAAAAGCGCTGGAAACGCAGCTCCAACAATCGAGGAAGATGGAAGCGGTGGGACGGCTGGCCGGCGGAATCGCGCATGACTTTAACAATTTGCTGACCATCGTGACCGGCTACACGGAATTGGCGATGAGCCGTCCAACACTTTCGGCAGAACTGCGCGGCGATATCGATCGCATCGAGAATGCCGCGAGCCGGGCAGCGGCGCTGGTGCGGCAGTTGCTGGCGTTCAGCCGGAAGCAAGTGTTACAGCCGAAGGTGCTGGACCTGAACAGCATCGTGCTGAACATGGATAAGCTGCTGCGGCGATTGATGGACGAAAACATCGAGATGATCACGCGAGTGCAGGAAGATGTAGGTAAGGTGAAAGCGGACCCGGCGCAAGTGGAACAGGTGATCATGAACCTGGTAGTGAATGCACGCGACGCGATGCCGGAAGGTGGGCGGTTGGTGATTGAAACGTCGAATGTAGATCTGGATTCGCGCTACGCGGAAGATCACCTGGCGGTGCGCTCTGGGCGTTACGTGATGCTGGCGATCTCGGATACCGGCGTGGGAATGGATGAAGAAACGGTGGCGCATATTTTCGAACCGTTTTTCACGACGAAGGAAAGCGGGCGGGGCACGGGGCTGGGACTCTCGACGGTGTACGGAATCGTGAAGCAGAGCGGCGGATATATCTGGGTGTATAGCGAAGTGGGACAAGGCAGCACGTTTAAAGTCTATTTGCCTCGCGTGGATGCGCAGTTGGAGGAAACTTCGAGACCTGAATTTCCGGCGCAGGCGTTGCGAGGCACGGAAACGATCTTGCTGGTGGAAGATGAGGAAGCGGTGCGCGAATTGATTCATACCGTACTGACGGCGCAGGGATACGATGTGATTCCGGCGCGTGATCCGGAGCATGCGGAGAAGATTGTAGGCTCGTATGCGCGTGACATTCACATGCTGTTGACCGACGTAGTGATGCCGGGGATGAGCGGGCGAGAGCTTGCAGCGCGGGTAACGGCGCGACGGCCGGGGATTCGCGTGCTGTATATGTCTGGCTATACCGACAACGTGATTACCAGTGGCGGGATGCTGGAAAAAGGACTGGCGTTTTTGCAGAAACCCTTCTCGCCGGGATTTCTGGTGCAACGGGTGCGCGAAGTATTGAGCCAGACACCTGCGGTTTGAGCTTCAAACCTTCAAAGAACAATTTGGTTAGTGGATTCGTGGCCAGTTACTGCGGCTTTGCGGGAGGATCGGCGGCGGTGTCTTTAGGCTTGTTGATGGTGTTGAGAGTTTCTACGTTGAACTTTTTATAATCGGAGTAGCGAGTAGCGACATTTACCTTGAAACCTTTGACCATAAGGACGCGAACGCCGATGTGGGCTTCTTCGTAAGTGGGCAGCCAGATTTCGTTGTTCACGTAGGCTTGCTCAAAAATGAAGCTGGTGCCCTTTTGCAGATTGGCCAGTAAGCCTCCGCCAATGTGGACGTCGCTTACGAAGTAGGCTTCGAGGCGCGCGACATCGAGAGCTTTTTCATCTACCCAGATAACGCCGGCGAGTTCCTTGACGACCTTTTCTTCGAGGTTTTTCGGTTTGAATTCGGGATTCGGTTCGAAGTCGAAGACCAGCACATCCTGACCGCGGAAGCGCTCGCGTCGCGGATTCACAAACTGGCAGGCACGAAGGAAAACTTCGATGCCCGGATCGTCTTTGTCTTTTGAATCTTTGCCTTGCTCTTTATCCTTTTCTTCCTTGGCTTCCTTTTTCTTTTCTTTCTTCTGGATATCTTCAATTTCCTTCTGAGTCTTGTCGTTTTCTTTTTTCTGCTCTTCGGCGCTCAGGGGCTTGCCATCTTTTTGGATGAGCGTGGAGACTTCATCGCCATTCAAATAGAAAAAGGAGTAATCCTTCACTTCTTTTTTGGTGACCTGACCGTTTTTGTCGTACTCGGTCTCTTCCTCGGAGCGGTTGCCAGCGTAGTTCTCGCGAATCTTGTCGATTTCTTTCTGATTCTTGTCGATTTGCTCGAAAAGGGTCTTCAAGTCAGGGAGTTGGACTTGCGATTTCTTGGGAAAATCGAAAACACGTTCGCCAATGGTTTCGTTAACGTGTGCTTGGGCGATCTGAATGGGGTAGGTGTCGGGACCGCGATGCAGTTCGATTTTGTAAGGAACTTTCAGGCCGCTGACGGTGCGGTAGTCGTCGTAATCGACTTCCTGCGGGACGTCGGCGAGCGTGGATTTTTCCTGAACGATGAGATGCGTTTGCGGATCGAAAAAAACTTCCCACTGGATGCCGGTGGGATAGGTGAGTTCAAGTTGAAGTGCATCTTTGCCGCGGACCTGGGCGTGTCCTTTAAAGGAGGCACCCACTTTTCGCTTGGATAGATCCTGCAGACGGGTGTTGTAAAACTGGCCAGCAGCCTCAAGTTGCAAGGCTTGCTGTCCAAGGAGCGTGCTGATTTCGCCGGTGTCGGTTTGGTGCCAGGCGGATTTTCCGTTGTAAGCCTGGATTTGCGTTTTGCCCTGGGCGCGGACTTCGGAATAGTAGCGATTGGGCTGCTTGAGCTTAAGAGTGTAGGTGCCGGAGTTCGCATCGGTGCCGGTGGTTAGAGTTCCATCGAGAGAAACAGTTTGAATGTGGGAGATGACTTTCTTGCCGCCAACGGCTTTGAGGTACTGGTCGATGATTTTGTTGGAGTCCTGGGCCAGCGAAAGCGGAGAGATACAGAGGGCCAAGGCCAGTGTGCCGAAGAGGTGAATGAGTCGAGGCATGGCAGTCCACTTGTAGATACGCAGGTATCGCAGAAAAGTTGCGTGACTTTCGACTAATTTGTGCTTTCGGGCCAACGTGTTATTTGGCGCGCGGAGTCAAAACTAGATACAGCCATAGGCCTGCCACGTTGCCAGTTATTTGGATGCGCTGGGGCGGTTACGGTATTTCTCGTAGAGCTCCTTCTGTTTGTTGTCGGTAGAAGTGAGCTCACCTTTAATGAAGAGATACTTAACCTCGGTGGTGAGTTCGAGGGGATCGCCATTGGTGACGATCAAGTTAGCGAGTTTTCCGGTCTCGATGGTGCCGAGTTGTGAATCGAGACCAAAAATCTGTGCGGGGTAAAGAGTGACGGCCTTGAGACCGTCTTCAGGGCTGAGTCCGTGCGCCACGGCGTTGGCCGCTTGCTGGCCAAGGCGTCGAGCAAAACTGTTGTCAAAGCTACCGAAGGCCACTTTCACGCCAGCGGCAGTAAGCTCGGCGGGTTGGGTGAGCAGGCGATCGTAGGAATCATCCTCCTCGGGAGGCTCGGCGAGGACGGGCCCGAGAATGACGGGGACGCCGCGAGAACGGAGTAGATCTTTAAGCCTCCAGGCTTGCCGCCCACCGGCGAGAACCATCTTGAGCCTCTGTTTGTCGCAGAATTCGACGGCGTCGCGGATTTCGCGGGCGTCCTCGGCAAAAACGAGGACGGGCATCTCTCCACGAATCACCGGGACCATGGACTCGAGTTTGACGTCGCGCTGCAAAGAATTGGCGGATTTTTCGAGAGCGAGTGCGTAGTGGCGTGCTTGAGCGATCCAATCAGCCAGCTGGTCGACTTGCTTGTCGTATTCTTTTTTCGCGTCGGTGAAGGCTTTCTCTTTGACGGAGAAGGTGGAGAAATCGAAGGAGCGAAGTTCCAGGCGAGGCCAATCGATGACCATGGCGACGTTTTTGCGGATGAGCATATCGTCGATGGTCCATCCCGCCATGTGAATGGCCGAGGCTTGGCCGCCGAGAAGTGCAGAAGAGCCGCCGCTGTCGAAGCCGCCGCTGGCAGGGACGGCGAGGACCTCGGTGATTCCTGCAGCGCGCGTGACGGGAATATGGGCGCTGGAGGGAAGAATGGCGGTGGCGGCGACGACATCTGGATTGAAGGGGCCGGTCTCAGTGGTATCCACTGAGGCGCTGACGGCGCCAATCTCGCGCAGACCCATTTGAGTGATGGGGTCGAAGAGGCCGGGATAAACTTGCAGGCCTTTGGCGTCGATGATTCTTGCGGAGGCGGGTACTTGGACGGTGGCGCCAACGGCAGCAATTTTTCCGTTGTGGATCAGGACGGTGCCGTCTTCGATGGGAGGGCCGGATACGGTGAAGATTTTAGCGTGGGTGATGGCGTAGTCGGTCGATGGCGGAGGAGCTTGGGCGAGTGTTGAGAATGCGGCGCAAAGGAAGGATAAACCCAAGAAAAAAGATTTAACACAGAGAGCACAGAGAGCACAGAGAGCACAGAGATAGGAGCACAGAGGTCGCGGAGAAAGTGTGGGGCGAATCACAGGGCACCTGTTCTGCCGGTCGCGGATTGTGGCGGCTTGGGCTTTTCTTCCGGCTTTTTGTCGGATGGTTTTGTGGCCGGTTTTTCGTCGGGCTTCTTTTCTGCGTTCTTCTTAGCTTTTTGCAGTAGGTCTTTCTTTTCCTGTTCGAGCGAGGGGCGCTGGGCCAGGTCTTTTTCGCGATCGAAGTAAACTCGGCCGTCGATCAGCGTTTCCTGCACGACCGCATAGGCGCTCATGGGATCGTGATTGTAGATGACTAGATCGGCGTCCTTGCCGACTTCGATGGAACCGACGCGCTTGTCGATTCCCAATTGAATAGCGGGATTGATGGTGACCATCTTCAGGGCTTCGTCGTGGGTGAGCCCGCCGTAGAGAATGGACTTGGCCGCTTCCTGATTGAGGTGAGTAGCTTCAGCCGCGTCGTCGGAATTGATGGAGACGATCACTCCGCGGCGGGTCATGAGTGCTGCATTGTAGGGCACCGCATCGTAGGCTTCGACCTTGTAGGCCCACCAATCGGAAAATGTGGAAGCGCCGGTACCGGCAGCGGCGATTTCGTCGGCAACCTTGTAGCCCTCAAGCACGTGCTGCAAGGTTTGCACATGGAAGCCAAATTCCTTGGCGACGCGTAGAAGCATTAGGATTTCGTCTTCGCGGTAGCAGTGGGCGTGCACATAGCGTTTGCCTTCGAGAACTTCAACGAGCGGATCGAGTTTGAGATTGCGTCGTGGAGGAATGAGATTTTTTTCTCCGGCACCAACACGCTTGTTGTACGCGTCCCAAGAGGATTTGTAATCGCGCGCTTCCGTGAATGCGGCGCGGATGGTTTCTTCGACACCCATGCGGGTGGCAGGATAACGCTCGGGCGATCCGGCCACGCGGATATTCGAGCGCTTGGGATTTTCGCCGAGAGCAAATTTGATGCCAGGTAGCGCGCCTTCGAAAGGAAGCTGACTGGCGGGCTGGCCCCAACGCAGTTTGATGACGGTAGTCTGTCCGCCGATGGCGTTTGCGGAGCCGTGAAGTACGTTGGCGGTGGTCACGCCGCCGGCGAGATCGCGATAGATGGAAATGTCGTCGGAATTGAGCACGTCGGCGATATTGACCATGGACGAAACGGAAACGCTACCTTCGTTGACGGAGCCATCGATGGCAATGTGCGAATGGCAATCGATGATTCCGGGTATTACAAATTTTCCGGCGGCATCGATGATTTGCGCGCCGGAGGGAGCTTTGAGGGAAGTGCCAACTTCGGCGATTTTTCCGTTTTTGATGAGGATATCGCCGTGTTCGATGGTGCCGTGAGATACGGTAAGGATGGTGGCGTTGCGGATCAGGAGAACCGGGGGAGCGGAATTATCTAGTGAAGCAGGCGGTGCGACGGCGTGATGTTCCGCGGTGCGCGCGTGAAGAGAGACGATCAGCGTCAAAAGGCATGCGGCTACGAGTGATGCGATTGTTGTCGCGGAGCGCTTCACAGAGCACCTCCGGTTGGCGCGGCTGCGGCAGTAGGTTTCGTGCCAGTGAAATCGAAGGTGTAGCCCATGGAGCTGATGGAGCCCTTCATGGTGGAGCCTTCGAAAGTTCCGGTGAAATTGGCTTCAGTGAGATTGCCCTCGAGGGAAAGACTGAGGGTGAAATTGAATTTCGATTCGCTGACGTAGCCGGTAAAAATATTTCCAGTGCCGTGAGGGCTGGTGACGGTTCCCGTTAACGTGCCGTCCGAAGCCATGACCAGATCGGCGGTGGCTTCTTCAGCGCCTTCGGGGCTGGTGAAACTTAGTTTCCATTTGCCGCTAAGATCGCCCTTGGGCGGTTCAATGGGACGCAGAGGTTCGCGCACTTCGAACCTGCGTCCATCGACAAAAACGAGTTTGATTTTTGTTTTTTTATCAAAAAGGTCGCCATCAGTAACCACCAAGTTGGCGATTTTCCCCTTATCGATTGAGCCCAAAATGTCTGACACGCCGAAAATTTCCGCAGGGGAAAGCGTGAGGGCGCGCAGAGCGGCGTCTGGAGCGAGACCCGCATCGATTGCTTTCTTCACGGCAGGGAGCAGATCCTTCGGCGTGGTGATGGCGCCGGAATAAAACGCGAACTTCACGCCGGCTTTTTCCAAGGCTGCGGGAGAGGAGGGGGCACGGTCGCGGAAGCGCAAGACGCGCAAAGAGGGAGTAGCGTCGGGGTCGGCATCTTTTTCAGGTTCCGGCCACTTCAGGTCGACCAGCACGGGAATTTTTTTGGCGGCAATTTCCGGTGCGACCTCGTAACTCATTTGAGCGCCATACAGGACGGAGTTCAGTTTCCATTCGCCGGCAAGTTGCAGGACGCGACGAATCTGCAGCGTGGAATTTCCGGGAAGCAGGACCACGGTGTTTTTCTGCAGAGCTGAAGCAAGTGCGGATTCGGTGCGATCGTACTTGGGACGTTCCGTGCCGCGCGGATTCTTTTCGTAGTTCCCTGCTGCTTGCGTGCTCCAGTTCGTGTCCAGCCAAACTTGTCGAACGTAAGCGATAGCTCCCATCTGCGAGCCAGGGAAACTGCGAAATCCACCGGCAGGTGTTAACGAAACGGGGATGGCTACAGGCGCTTTGACGACCAGGTCCCCGGGCCGATCGCCCGCAAGATCCAGCACCGCCGCTTGTCCGGGAAACATTCCACTTTTCGGCGAAGAGATTGTGGTGGTGAAACCGGCGCCGCTCCAGGATTCGATCCGCGGATCGGCCAGATTCACTTCGTCGGCGGCATTGCGCCACGGTGTCGTGGCGGGACGATCCTCGGGACCGCGGGAAATGGCAGGATGGGCGTTTGCGTCAGTAGTGGGCGAAGTGGAGCCAGTTGGCGCGGCTGGGGCTGCGGTGAGCGCAACATCGGTGAAGGAATCGAAGAGACCCGGATAGACGGAAAGGCCTTTGCCTTCGATGACCCAAGCGTCGGGGGGAATGGCGATGTTGGTGCCGACGGCGGTGATAATCCCGCGACTGATGAGCACGGTGGCGTTTTCCATCGGCGGAGCTGAGACGGGAACAACTTTTGCACCGCGAATGGCAAAATCTCTGGGCTCGCCGGCTTGCGCCCACGCTCGCGAGGCGATGAGAAAAGTGGCAACCATTGCTACGAGCACAACAAATGCAAAGCGTTCCCGAACGCGAAGCAAATTCATGCGGCACTCCCGATGAAACGTGCAAGGATCCGGCGGAGCCGTTCCCGTTAGGTTATTGAGGCTATTGGGAACGCGAGGCAACGTCAAGTTTATCGGAGTAGGACCCTGGCGATGCAGATGTGCAAAGTACATTGCGGCTTAGCAAAGACGAAGAAGCGATACGGCGAGATAACAGTTATCGGGTGAGAGCAATCGTGGACGAAAGTGTGCAAAAGTTTGGAGTACCACGAGTTCTAGCAAGGTGTGAATTTGCCGAGCGAAGAAAAACGCAGCAATTTGTGCGTTTTTTTGATTTGTGGCCGCATATTTTCTTGACAGGACTACAGAGCGCAGTCAGAATTGCCGCTGCTCTGTACCGGGACTCGTCCAGTCTTGGGTTCAGTTCGTCCCACTCCGCAAACTTTAGAGACTCCGCAAGGGCTCATGTCTATTGGAGCGTTCATTCCTGATTCGATGCTGGTACCGCGGCTCGCCCCAAGGAGGGCACGATAATGAATTTGAATGTTTGTAGTTCGCGCAAAATTTTCAAACTGATTGGTCTGATGGTGCTGCTATGTGGCGTGTCGGCGGACAGACTGTTCGCACAGATCAGCATCGCGTCGGGCGGGTTTACTACGGCAACCGTTTGCCCAAGCACAGCAGTGATTTCAGGGTGCGTGGTGGCGACCAACAACAACGCTACGCCAACCGAGAGTGGATCTCTGCAGTTAACGGCGAGCACATCGAATCAAGTGGGCTCGGCGTGGTCGGTTTCGCCGCAGACGGTGGTAAACGGATTCTCGAGCAGTTTTACGTTTCAATTTACTGGCAGCAGTAACCCTCCTGCGGATGGCATTGCGTTTGTGATCCAGAATGTCGCAACTAATCCGCTGCAGGCCATTGGATTTACCGGAGGGAACGGCGGCGCCATCGGTTACGGAGATGACGACGGAAATAACAACCCCAATTCAGGCATTCCGCACAGCTTAGCGATTGAGTTCGATACTTACCAGAATAGTTGGGACATCAACGCCAACCACGTGGCAGTTCAAACCTGCGGAACTGGCTATAACACTTCCCATCACCAACAATTGTGCGCAAACGAGGTAAATTCCACGGTCGGAAATGTGACGCCTTTGAGCATTTCGCTTACGGACGGCAACATCCACACGGTCACGATTCAATACAACCCGCCAGGAACCCCATGCAACACGGCGGTCCCATCGGATGCCAGCAACCTTTGCATTTATCTGGATCAGACCACAACGCCAGTGCTAGCGGTAACGACGGACCTTGGGAATATTGGACTGGGAACGGGCGGGACGGCCTTTGTGGGATTCACCGGCGCGACCGGCGGTGATTTTGAAACGCAGAACATCTTGTCGTGGAGTTTCAGCCAAACGATCGTTGGAACGCCACTGCAACCCGGAACTACGCAGACCTTTAATTTCAGCACGACGCCCGGAGCAGTGGACGTCTTCGCGGCGATCACTCCGCAAAGCAACACGCTAAAAAATAGCGGCGCCATTCCGACGGTTACGTCGTTTTCCGTACCGCCGGCGACAGCAGTCGCGTCGTGGGCTGGCACACCGCTGGCAACCGCAACGTGTTGGGGACTTGTCTCGGCAAATGGAAACTGCGCTCCTAAGCTGGAAGTATGCACGATATCGGGCAACATGACGCCATCCGGCACGAATTGCCCTTATGATCTGAACGCGCAGGATGTACTGCTGGCTGACACGTTCGATCCTGCTGGAACGTTCCCAACGAGTTTCCCCCCGGGCCAGGATCCGGGCGTTGTGTCGTTCAACGATAGCCAAGGCTGCCCATTTGCAGGGATATTCGCTACTCTTCCCTGCCCTTCGAACGGATCGAAATCATTCACTGGACCGGGTGCAGCCAAGACGACGCACGGTGGTAGCAATTCCTATTATTTCTATGTGACGGGAGTCCTTCCGCCGAAGACCACGCTTGGCGGGTTTGTGAATGTGAACGGCACGAACTGGGTAAACGGAAAAAATGTGCAATTCACTCTTACTTCCGCGCCCCCAGCCACGCCTTCGCCGAATCCGACTGGCTTTTATCCATCGCCGATCGACTACATCGCCTATCTGAATGAGCCGGCGTCGAATCCGGCACCCGATCCGACACTTCCGTTGCCGATGGGAAGCGTAACTGAGTACAGCAATAACAGCCCATTGCCACCCGGCAATACCACAGTATTTTCTAATGGCTCGGCATCCTCGACAACGTGCCCGACGGTGGTGAATCAGTCGGGTAAAATCATGCCCGCTGATCCTTCATACTCGTTCCCTCTCACGGCAACCATTGGCAGCCTCGCCGAGGGAAATTATCAGCTGTATTACGAGACGGAAGACTGCACCAGAACCGCGGAACGTCAGTACACTTATCTGATGGCACCGGGAAGCTGGGTGACGAATTACAAGTCGTTGGCATACAGTGTGGATGACACGGCACCGACGATCAGCATTTCGGTTCCGAAGAGCGGAGCAACCTACACAGCTAACTCGACCGTGCCTTCTAACTTCCAGTGCGCAGATAGCGGCTCTGGGATTGGGCCAAGCGGATGCAATGGCCCGGCACAAGTCAACACCACTCCCACCAACGGGATACTCACGCCGCAGACCTTCACGGTGACGGCCACCGACAACGTTGGGAATACAACTTCCCAAACGGTGAATTACTCCATCTCTTGTCTGTATGCCGAGAACACAATTAGCCCGTCAACGCTGGTGCGCGGCAAAACGTTCACGATCACGCCAGCTTTGACGAATTGTACGAACAGCTGGCAAGCATTGACGGTCAGCGTGGTTTTGAGCGGACCAATGGGGCAGTCTTGCGCTACAAAATCGCAAACCTTGGTGAATAAGCTCACACTACCTATACCCCCGAGCAGGTCGTTCAGCTTCACCTTTGGTCCGTTTACAGTTCCGAAGACCGCTTGCGCCGGAAGCTACACGTTCACCACAACGAGTTCCAACAAGGGAACGACCGACTTCACGTACACGGAAACATTCAACGTGCAATAAAGCAGCAGGTTTAAGAAGGCCCGCTCTTTCAAGGGCGGGCCTTTTTTATTTGAACATCAAGTTACATAGAGATGCGTTTCGGAATGAGGCTGCAATTTACCTAACCTTCGAAAACGAAATCTAAATGTGGCGATAGGTTTTCGGCCTGCTCGGCTGCGGAATTTCGGTTGAACTCCGTCAAACAGGAAAAACAAACTCAGAGAGACGCCTAAGGGAATTCGTGTATCTGTGTGGCTTTTCGCGGATGGGTAACTAGCTCTTAGATCCCTGGGACCAATGAGATGCGTCCTCGTAAATTGTCTTGAGGTCTACACGGTCAAGCAGATGTTCCGCGCCCGCTTCCTTCTTGATGTCGTCGAGTAATTTCAGCGCCTGGGTATATTGGCTGGTAGCCGCGCTGGCGCTACCCGTGGCCCGATCCACAGTGCCGAGCAGGTAGTGGATTCGCGCCGTCTGAAGGCGGGCACCAAGTTTCTCGCTTACGCTCAATGCCCGCTCCAATTCCTGGCGGGCCTGAGCGTAGTCCTTGGAGTTGACCATGGCCGTCGCCATATCGACGGAACTCTCGAGCGCCATGTGCTTGATTCCTTGTTGCTGAGCTTGTTCCGACAAAGAGCGCAACTCATTGACGACGGAATGAGAGTTGCCTTGGGCAACGGCAACTTTGTCCAGATTCAATTTAGAGAGAAGAATAATGTCGCGCGCGGTGCCTTTGGAAGCCAAGCGAAGCGCCCGCTGATAAAGTTCGTTGGCACCTTTGTAATCGCCCGCATAAAGTTTCACGTTGCCCTGCGAGTTCAAGACTTGCGACAGTAATCCGTCGCTCTTGAAATTCTCGGCCATATTCTGGGCATTCTCGAGTGGCTTTTCTGCTTCAGTTCCGCGTCCAGCTTTGGCCAAGGCATTTCCCAGATCATTCCAGAGCAAGCCGATATCCGGATCGCGCTCGTCTATGCCCTGAACTGGCTTGATAGCATCTTGGAGCGCGCTTACCGCCGCGCCCACTCGCCCCTGATAACCGAAAACCAAACCCATTTGATGCGACTCGTTGGCTACGCTGCGTGGATCGCCGGCCTTGCGATAGAGTTCCATGGCCTTCAGGAACGAAGCGAGAGCCTGATCATACTGGCCGGTCGCGCGATAAGTTTGCCCAATGCCGTCAAGGCTATCCCCGATGTCACCGGGGACATTTAATTTTTCACGAATCTGAAGCGACTGCTGCAGATAGATAAGAGCGTTGTTATGGTCGCCTTTGGCGAGGTAAGCCGTACCAATATTGTTGAGACACAGAGACTCATTTTTCTGGTCGCCAGCCTCTCGTTGGATCTGAAGAGAGGCTTTATACGCCTCCAAGGCCTGATCGTAGTGATCCTGTTCGTAGTACACGACCCCCATGGAAAGCAGGGTGTCACCGGCTTCCTTCTTAATGCCGATGTCCCTTTGAATTTTCAAAGCTTCGGTCATGCTGGCGAGGGCTTGATCAGGCTTGCCGAGAGAGTCCAGCGCTTGCCCCATTTGTTCGAGATTGTTGGCCAGCAGGCGGCGCAAGCCGAGCGAGCGATTAATCTCCATGGAGTCTTTGAAGTTCTTGATCGCGTCGTCGGGCTTATTCATCAGGCGGTAGGCGATTCCCAGAGCCTGAAGGAGTTGAGCCTTCTGTTCCTGATTATCTACGCGCACGGCCAGGCTCATACCTTTGTTGAGTGGGTCGAGTGCGCCTTGCGGATTTTCCTTCTTGATCTCGACCATGCCCATTTGCCACAAGGCCTTAATGTTGTTCGGGTCCGTTTGCAGAATCTTGGTGAACTGGGCGCGTGCTTTGTCGTAATCGCCGACTTCCATATACAGCGTGCCGAGCGAGGCTGCTACGTCGCCGCTATCGGGCAAGGTTTTGGACAGATTCTCGTAAGCTTCGATAGCTTTGGAATTGTCCTTCATCACTTTGGCGTGGTTGGCCTCGATCAGGTACTTCTCGGCAGCAGGAAGCTGTTGGCTCAGGTCCAGAGCTTGCCGCGAATACTTTTCCGCATCGGCATCGTAACCCAGCGCGGATTCCGTTTCGGCGAGTCGCGAATAGGCCAGAGCAAATTGCGGGTCGGATTGTATGGATGACTGAAAAGATTTGATTGCTTCGAGGTTCTTGCCATCGCGGAGTAATTGCATGGCCTGATTGTAATCGCGCATGGCGGGCGCCGAGTTGGAAGAAGGTTGGAAAGAGCTGGCCTTCATCTCGTTTAAAACTTCGCGCGAGACGGCCAAATTGCTGCGGATTAATTCGGCAAGCTTGTCGACGGTGGCCGGGATCTCCTTTTCGCTCGGAGCTTCGATCTTGAGTGGTTCGCGGTGGTTGTGCTTGCGATCTTCGAGAGTGGCGTCAATGCGAATCTTGTCGCCAAATTTCGCGTACTGGCCATAAACCACTGTGTCGGCATTGCTGAATTCCGTGATGCGGCGGATCGTGTCTGGATCCAAATCTGTATTGGCGGCAATTTTCAAATCGCCAAAAATCTGGTGCAGGCGGTCTGGCGAGACGGTACGCATATGGGCAGATTGGCCGACCGCGGTGCTGAGCAACTCGGCTAATTCTCCCCCGAGCCAGTCGAGTGACGGGTCAGCGGAGGCGTTGTGGAATGGCAAGATCGCCAACGATACTTGTGGAGCCGCGACGGCACTGCCTTCGGTAGTTGGCTTGGATGGCTTGCCAATGAAGAACCATCCGCCGGTCGCCACTACGACTCCCAGGCTGCCGATAATGATCCATTTCCAGGGGATGGTGCGCTGGCCCACGACGATGGTAGTGGGGACCATGGAGGCTGAGATAGGACGGGCGCCTTGGAAGGCGTCCAGGTCGTTGAGGATTTCCTGGACACTTTGATAGCGATGCGTGAGATCGCGTTCGAGACATTTGCTGACGATGTCGCTGAGACCCTTGGGAACAGTAGCGTCCAATTCTGCCGCGGGTATGGCCCGTTCCTGATTGCGGCGCAGCAGACTGGCCATCGCAGTGTCGGCTTTGTACGGCGTGTTCCCGGTGAGCAGTTCGTAGAAAATCAGGCCGACGGCAAAAATATCGGAGCGAGCATCGAGAGTTTTGCCCATCGACTGTTCCGGGGACATGTACTCGATAGTGCCAAGCAACGCGCCGGTTTGCGTCATGCCTTCAGAGGCCATGGAGCGAGCCAGACCAAAATCCATGACCAGGATTCGGCCCGTTTTTGCGTCCTGCATGATGTTCTGAGGCTTGAGGTCGCGGTGGATGATGCCCGCGGTGTGAGCGGCATCGAGCGCCAAGCAAACTTGACGAATAATTTCGACGGCGCGATCGGTGGGAAGTTTTCCGTTGTCGATCAGGATGCGTCGCAGGTCGGAACCTTCGACAAATTCCATGGTGATGAACTTCACACCATCGGATTCCGACATGTCGTAAATGCGAATCACGTTTTTGTGCGTGACTTGATGCGCGGTGAGCAGTTCCTGTTTGAAGCGCGCAAGAATCGCGGGATTCGCGGCGAGTTCGGGACGAATCAGCTTCAGCGCAACGGTGCGTTCTACGTCGCGATCAAGCGCTTTGTAAACGGCGCCCATGCCGCCTTCGCCGAGAAGCAACAAAATCTCGTAGCGACCGCCGATGACGTCGCCGGGCTGCAGCACCGTCTCGCGCACAAACATGCCGGAGTGGACTTGCCGGCCTGTGGGAACGGAAGTGTGTTCATCGATGTAAGTAGCATCGCCGCCGGCCACGCGCGTGTTGGGCTTTACGGGCAGCTTCGGCGGAGGAATGTGATCAGCGAGAGTGGCGCCGTCCAATTCTCCAGGGGGCACATTGCTGGACGAGCTGTCGCCCTTGGCGGGCACACCTACACCCTGCGGCCCGGGGGAGCCAGCACCTTCGCGGCCCTTCTTCGATTTTGGGTCGTCCATACGAAAAGTCGCTTACCGGAGTTTCGGGGTAGTGAAAAGCTACACCCGTAGCCGGGCGGTGACAATGGGTAAGTATATAGTTTCCAGGCTCGAGGCGCAGCCTTTTCAGTGTAAAGGTTCGGCGACTAAGCGGGGCCTGGGCACTAAGCGGTCAGAGCCTTGCAGGCCCGCCTGTACGGCAATTTTTAGCCTGTTTTGTTTGTCGCAGGTCAACGCATTTTTCCTGCGAGAGACGCTAGCAACACGAACACGCTAGCCGGTTAGGGCTTTTTCTTTTTGCCAAACAAGCCGCCAAGCTGATTGACGGTGTCGGCCGGATTGCCTTTGGTCAACCCATTGGTAAGGCCACCAACGCCACCAGCACAACCGAGTTCCGACTTGAGCACTCCGGCAGCCACACCTCCCGTGTCGGGAACGAACTTAGGATTCGCCGTGGTGCCCTCAATGCGAAAAGGAATTTTCGTTCCGCCGCTATCTTTGCAGCCGCTGGAACCGCTGGTTCCGGTCAGCTTGGCGACCTGCGAGCCGCCGGCAGCAAGGTCGCCGACAACACCGTGCGCGAGCGTTGCGACCATGTTGAAGTTCATATTATTTTTTGCGTCCAGCGTGCCGGCACCGACGAGCGTGCCCAAGTCAGGCAGCACTGCGTTGAAGTTGTCGGCCTTCAGGCCAGTAGGCGCCATGTGGATGTTGGTGGTCAATTTTTCAATCTTCATATCCTTGCTGGACTTCAAACCCGTTAACGCGGAAATTGCGCCCATCTTCGAACCCAAGTCGAATCCGGCGAGCGTGCCGTTGAACAGACCGATGTTGCCGTCAGTAACAAGACGGTTGGTGGGACCGGTGATGTGCAGATTCGTAGACAAAGTGCCGGTACTAAGAGTCGCGCCTTGTGGCAAGTTCACGGCGATAGCCGGCAAAAAGCCTTCGAGATCCTTTGCAGGCATGCTGTCGCCAACGATTTTGAGGTCAACAACAAAATTGTCGCCTTCCGATTTGTAGGTGCCACTGAGCTTCGCAGCGGCGTTGCCGATTTTCAACGTGGAGGGATTCAAAACGCCAGTGCCTTTGGGCAAATTGTATTTGGTGTCGAAGTCAATCGTTGCCGGAACCGTTGCAGGAGATCCTCCAGCGATTAGCAGCGCCTTGGACAATTTGAGTTGACCCTTGGTGGCCATCTCGCCATTGCTGCTGACGAGGTTGGCATCCATATCCGCGATTCCCCCAAGTCCGAGTGAAGGATCGAGCAGTCCAGTTGAAGCAAGATTCATACCGCTGATGTTTAGCTTGACGTCCTGTGGCGTCAGCGCCGCGTCGGTTTCATCGACAGGGCCGACCTTGCCGTCAATCTTCATGGAGCCGCCACCGGGCAAGTTCATGGAAAACGTAACCGGGAAATTGTTCTTGGTAGAAACGTCGCTGGCAGTGAGGTTCACATTGGTATAAACGCTGCGCTTTTGGGAGTTGGTGTTGCCCAGGGTGATCTGGCCATCTTCCAGTTCCAGTTTGCCGACCGAGACCGCTCCCGTCGCACTGTTGCTGCTGGTGTTCGAACTCGGACTGGTGGGAGCTGACTTTGCGGCTGAACCGCCAATGGAGGAGAAATTCCATTTGCCGCTGGGATCTCTAAGCATCATCACTTGCGGATTGTCGATGGTGATGCCGGTGACATTGACCTGCTTCGAGAAGATAAGTGGAATCATCTCGACGCCAACTTTGACGCTTTTCGCGATAAGAAACGGACTGGAACTAAATTTGGGATCGTCACTGATGGAAAGATTGTCGACGCCCAGCGATCCGGTTATCAGCGACAGGCTCAGATTGCCGAGTTGCACCTGGCGGCCGAGCGCGGCAGAAGCTTTGGATTCAATGGTGGGCTTAAAACTGTTTACGGGAATGACGAAGGGCAGGATTAGCAAGATGACGACCACGACGACGACAACGATGCCGATCCATTTGAGAGCTTTCATGTGAGTGAACCTCCAGCGAGATGGGCGTAGGCGGGCGCCGTTTTCGAGTGGGCGGATGATAGCACACCGCGCGAGAGCGAAATGCAACGGGCGCGTCGAAGGGTTTCGCTTGGCCGCCCGGAGTCATATTACAATGAAACTGAGTGCGGCTGTAGCTCAGATGGATAGAGCAGCAGTTTCCTAAACTCACCTAGATAAATCCCTTGAGCTTTACAACCGTTCAGAAAAGCCGTCATTCGTCTTCATTCGCACTAACTGCTTTATTTTGGGCTGGCCTGCACCCAGCGTGGCTACAACTTTGGGTACAAGTGGGTACAGTGGGTAGAATCTGGTGGGGCTGGGGAGGCTTGAACTCCCGACCTACGGTTTAGGAAACCGACGCTCTATCCATCTGAGCTACAGCCCCGCAGCCTCAGATTAGCATAATCTACTATCCGACAGACCGTCGTTCAGCTTCACTTTGATTGAGTCGCCTACCTTATAATTCTTGCCTTGCGCGGATGTCTTCGCAGCCATTCGGTCGTTGCCTCTTCCAGATGAATACTGCTCTCCGGACTCGGCTCCTGACCCAATGTGCGAGCAGCCTTACATAGTTTGCGAACGCGGTTCCCGAAATCGCGCAATTCCGGATCGGTCATACCGCGCAATTTAGTGCGAAGTAATTCCACGTCAAGGTTCATGGGAAATATCACCGCGCCGAGACTACCACAACTGGGCGATGTACAGGGTTAGACCTAAGAAGAGCTAGTGGTTTTCATAGCGTCGAATCAGCCGTAGACCGATAGCTGGTTTGATTCGTACCTCCCAAGATAAGACGTGACAAACCGGGTCCTGATTATTGATGACAATGAGGGTGTGCGTCGCCTGATCCGAGCGTCGGTCGAGAGCATTGGTTTAAATGTATGTGGCGAAGCTGGCGATGGTTTTTCGGGTGTGGAGCGAGCTAAGGAGTTACAACCCGACGTGATTTTGCTGGACCTTTCGATGCCCGAGATGAACGGTGCCGAAGCGGCATCAGTGCTCAAGTCCACCATGCCGGATGTGCTGATAGTCCTTTTTACGATGTACGAGTTTGGAGAAGCATTGGCGGCTGCGGTCGGTGTGGATGTCGTGCTTTGCAAGACTGACGGCGTGAGCAAACTGACCGCATACCTAAAAAGTCTCGCCGCGAAGCCGCCGACCGACAGAGCTAGATCCGAACCTGCCTCCTCAAGGGGCACCAATTCCCCTGCACAACTCTCTAGCCTAAATGCCAACGAACTGGAATCGTTCGACATCTTTCGTATGTTTGATGGCGGGGATCTAGCGTGGCTTGGTGCAGCTGAGACCCTTGACGAAGCAATTGCCCAAGTTCACTTTTTAGGTTCTGCTCAGCCGGGCAGATTTGTTATCCGCAGTTTGAAATCTGAAGACACAATGACAATTGTGGCGGGCCGTGTGGCCAACTAGTCTGCACTCCCGGAGTCAACTTCCGCTTTAGATCTGATGCGTTGCGGTTACCGAAACTCCCTTACTCTTGGGGAAATGGCGGGCAGCCGGGGAATTCGCCAAGGGCGGTGTTGCCGATGTATTGCAAATCGTCGATGCCAATTTTGCTGGTGTAAAAGCCGTCGGTGGTCATGTGCCGTAAAACTCCAAAGAACCGGACGCCTTGGCTGAGCGATGGGTCGGTCTTGGCATTCCTTTTGAAAGCGATGAGATCGAGCGCTTCTTTGCGCTGCGGCGGCTGGCATTGCAGAAAAGTCTGCGAGTAGCGATCGACGCAGAAATTGTCGAGCCACATCAATCCGCCACCTAGAAGGAGTTGATACTCTTCGTTCTCGCTGGAAAGCAGATCGATGAATTCTGGCGCGCCCGCCTCGATGGCTCCGGCGGATTTAGCATCTTTGGGAATAATCATGTCGCAAAGCACCGTAAGTGTTTGATATTCCTCGGCGGGGAAAAATTTGGGAGTGTACTTCCCTGCTGGTGAGGCGGCTCTTTCCTGATGGATCATCTGATGAGCGAGTTCCGCGGCTTCGATCGGAATGATATTCATTACGGAACCGCCTAGCGCTCCGACTGTCAGGTTCCGCAAAACGTCACGTCGTGAAATCCCAGACATTTGCCGCTCCTTTTCTGGCTACAGGCTGCCTTGCCGCGCCTGTTCGAGAAGATAATCGGAGGCGCGCCAAGAGAGCGCCATGATGGTCAGCGTTGGATTCTTGTCGGGATTGGTGACCAGCGGCGCGCCATCGGTGACAAAAAGATTTTTCACGTCGTGCGCCTGGCAATAGCCGTTTAAGACGGATGTTTTGGGATCCGCGCCCATGCGCGCAACGCCGACTTCGTGAATAATTTTTCCGCCGGGCTCGATGCCGAACGCGCGAGGGCCATCAATGTTGGTGCGGGTTTTATATTCGCCGCCCATGGCTTCGACAATGGATTTGAAGGTGTCTTGCATGTCTTTCGCCTGCCGGATTTCGTAATCGCTCCACTTGAAATGAAAACGAAGAACGGGAATGCCCCAGCGATCGACAACGTATGGATCGATTTCGCAAAACGTGTCGGCATTCGGGACCATTTCGCCACGGCCCGCAAAACCGACAGAGGTGCCATAGCGGCTTCTGCACGCGTCCTTGAGACTTGCGCCGTAGCCTTCAACCTCATCGCAAACTTCATAGAACATTCCGGCTGACGGCATGTGGCGGCCGCCACCGATTTCAATGTGATAGCCACGCGGAAAATCATTTTTGCGGTCGTACTTCCACCAGGGCATATACATGTGCATGCCGCCGGTTCCATCGTGATTGTGAGGCGGCATCTTTGCCATTTCCGGCACATAGCCCCAGCCGCTGCTGCCCACGGAATCCATCAGATTGCGTCCCACTTGGCCGGAAGAATTCGCCAAGCCGTCGGGGAACAATTTGGATTTCGAGTTGAGGAGCAATCGCGCGGATTCGCAGGCACTGGCAGCAACGACGACGGCGCGGGCGTTCACCTGTGCGACGGAGAGCGTGGCTTTGTCTATGTACGACACGCCGGTGGCTTTGCCATCGGGTCCAACGAGAATTTCGCGGGCCATGGCGCCGGTAATCATGGTGAGCTTCCCAGTTTTCATCGCCGGCGGAATGAGCACCTGGCTGGAACTGAAATTGGAATTCACGGTGCAGCCGCGTCCACATTGCCCGCAATAGTGGCACGGCGGACGGCCATTCAGCGGCTTGGTGAGAATTGCCAGTCGCGACGGGATACAGGTGATGTTCAGTTTGTCGCAAGCTTTTTTAATCAGGACCTCATTGCAACGCGGCTTGGGAGGGGGAAGAAAAACGCCGTCGGGCGCGCTGGGAATATTTTCTTTGGTGCCGAAGACGCCGATGTAGGCTTCTACCTTGTCGTAGTAAGGAGAAACGTCGTCGTAAGAAATTGGCCAATCGTCGCCAATGCCGTCGCGCGTTTTCGATTTGAAGTCGATGGGAGAAAAACGCAGCGCGATGCGTCCCCAATGATTGGTGCGCCCACCGACGATGCGCGAACGGAACCAGCGAAAATCAGTGCCTGAGGCGGAGGTGTACGGCTCGTCTTCAATTTTCCAAGCGCCATTGGGGGCGAGGAATTCTCCAAAGTTCTCGGCGGCTTTGCCGCCAACTCCGACGCCACGATGTGGAAATTCGTAGGGCCACGCCAGCATTTTGTAATCTTTTTCAGGATTGAGAGGAGGGCCGGCTTCGAGGAGAGCGACAGTCAGGCCACCTTCAGTGAGGACCTTTGCGGCCATACCTCCGCCAGCGCCGGAGCCAATCACGCAGACGTCGTAGGATTTGGGAGTACGCCGGACTTGAGCCATCGAGCGAGCCTCTCTACAGTTCGTTCTTTTTCATTTGCGATACGGCGTAGTCGCAAGCGCGCGCGGTCAGCGCCATGTAGGTCAGGGACGGATTGACGCAGGACGATGAGACCATGCAACTGCCGTCGGTGAGGAAAAGATTTTTCACGTCGTGCGCTTGATTATACGCATTGAGGACGGAAGTTTTTGGATCGCGCCCCATGCGGGCGCTGCCCATTTCGTGAATGGCTAGTCCGGGCGGCGTGATATCCGCCCATACGGTGATGTCGCGCGAACCAGCGGAAGCGAGCATTTCGGCGGCCTGTGAGGATATATCGCGAGACATCGCCAATTCGTTTTCACTCCAGGTGCAATGGATTTTGATCGTGGGAATACCCCAGGCGTCGAGCTTGTCTTTCTCGATCTCGATGTAATTGTCGTGGTTCGGCAGACACTCGCCGAAACCGGCGAGACGCATATGCCAAGGGCCGGGCGCGCTTAATTGCTTCTTAAAGTCGGCACCAAATCCGGCCATGTGCAAGCCGCGACTCCAACCTTCACGGCTGCCACCACCTTGATAACCATAACCACGCACAAAATCCTTCTGCTTTGTTTTGATATTGCGAAACCGCGGAAGGTAAATTCCGTTGGGGCGATTGCCGAAGGGGATTTTGTCAGCATGACCTGGCATAACGCCGCTGGCACCTGCGCCCATGTGATGATCCATCACGTTGTGGCCCAGTTCGCCGCTGCTGTTGGCGAGGCCATTGGGAAATTCCGGAGTGGCGGAATTCAGAAGGATGCGCGCGGATTCAAGTGTGGAAGCGCAGAGAAAAACGATGCGACCTTTAAATTCGAGTGGAGCTTTGGTCTGGGCGTCGATGACGCGAACGCCAGTGACGCGGCGCGATGCGGGATCGAAGATCAGGCTGTGCACAACGCTGTACGGGCGAATCGTAAGACGGCCAGTTTTCTGAGCAGCAGGAAGCGTGGAGCTCAGGCTGTTGAAATAGGAGCCGGTGATGCAGCCGCGGTGGCAAACGCCACAGTAATGACAGGGGGCGCGACCTTTGTGCGGCCGGGTGAGAATGGCGCAGCGGCCGATGGTCAGGATGCGGTCGTCGTAATGTTTCGCGAGCGCGGCGCGCAGATCCTGCTCGACGCAGGTCATTTCCATGGCGGGAAGAAACTTGCTATCGGGAAGCTGCGGCAGACCTTCCGCTTGGCCGCTGATGCCGGCAAATTCTTCGACGTAGTCGTACCAAGGCTCGATGTCTTGATAACGAATGGGCCAATCGACGGCGATGCCCTCGCGCAAATTGGCTTCAAAATCGAGATCGCTCCAGCGATAGGTCTGGCGCCCCCAAGTAATCGATTTGCCGCCAACCTGACGTCCACGAATCCACGAGAATTTAGTTCCGGTCGCATTGGAGTACGGGTTTTCGACATCGTTGACGAAAAATTTATTGGAATATTCGTCGCACGCGTAATAGCACTCACGCTGGATGTACTGCGTGCCTTCGCGTTTGGCGCGATCGTCCCAGCCGCGATATTTGAGTTCCCAGACCGGAACGTGCTCGACGTAGTCCTGTTCAGGGAGGATGGTGCGGCCCGCTTCGAGAACAAGCACGTCGAGGCCTTTTTCGGTGAGCTCTTTGGCAGCCCAGCCACCAGTGATGCCGGAACCGACGATGAGCGCGTCGTAGGTATTTTTTGGCATAAGTCCCCTATGCTTTCTTTTCCGGCGTGACAGGAACGCAACCGTGTTGAGCGCCCGGAATAATTTCCAGTTTCAATTCCTGGGTGAAGCCGATTTCGGAAGTGTAGTAGCCGTGAATAGTCGCTTTTTTGAAGACGCGAAAGAATTCTCCGCGAAGTTCGGAGTCGCGTTGGTCGCGCGGGACCGGCTCGTGGGGATCGGAATGGTGCCAGTCGACGTCGTCGTCGAGAGAACGGAGCAGAGCCGATTGTTGGGCGGGAGTGATTTCCAGAAACGTTTTGCCAAACAGTGCGGTGCTCTGCACATCTACATCGTCTAAACCCTTAAGAAATTCGGCGCGTTCTTGCGGGATTGCCCAGTCGGTGAGAATGACATCCATGAATTCGTTTACGCGTGCGCCCTTTGCGCCGGGCGTGTCGGTAGCGGGAATAATCAGGTCGATCATGGCAATTACCGTGTCGTTCTGATGTGAGCTGAAAGTTCGAATCTTGTAGTCAGTGGACGGCTGGGCCTGACGGAGCAGCGTAAGGAAGTCCGGCGTTAGCACTGGTGCGACGGCGGCAGCGGATAGCAGTCGAAAAAGTTCACGACGATGCATAGGTACCCTCCTGCGATACGGTGAGACTTGTGGCTAGGGCGCGGCCTTCGTTGCCATATTTTTCTGCAAATTCACGCGCGGTGCGCAGCGATACGACCACGTCGCCCGTGGGAATAAATTCCATCGCGACATAGCGGGAATAGCCAAGCTGGCCCAGCTTGCGAAAGATAGTGGCGTAATTAATTTCGCCGGTGCCCGGTTCGTGGCGGCCGGGAACGTCGGCGATGTGGACAAGGCCGGTGAGATCAAGATTCTTCTCGAGTTTGGAGATCAGATTTCCCTCGGCGATTTGCTCATGGAAAAAGTCGTAGAGGAAACGCACGTGAAGATTGCCAACCTCGCGGATGACTTGAAAACCTTCGGCGACAGAAGTCAGAAAATATTTTGGATTTTCCTCGGGGTCGATATTTTCGAGCAGCAACTCGACTTTTTGCGGAGCGACAACATCCGCGGCACGTTTCAAAGCTTCGACGCAGTTGGCGTGCATTTTTTCGCGACTTAAGCCTGGCACCTGGTTGCCGGTGAGCAGGATCAGCCGCGAGCATTCCAACTCGGCGAGGACGGGAAGCTTGGCGCGAATTTCGGCAAGCAGAGCATCACGCTGGGCCGGATCGCACAGACTGCCATGGATACCGCTGCAAGCGTCCACAACAATTCCAAGTTGATGGAATTGTTTACGTGCTGCGGCAAAATCATTTTTGCCCCAATCTTTATATTCTTCGACGAGTTCCACGGCGTGATAACCGGCTTCTGAGACCTTAGCGATACGTTGATCGAAAGGAAGTTTGGGTTCAACGGTCCAAAGCATCACGGAAAAGGGAAAGGACTTGGCGCTCGCATCCGCGGCCAGATTAATTTTGACCGAAGACGGAACCGGCGTCGCGCTAACGCCGACAGCACTACCGCCCACCATTGCGGCAGCAGTGCTGGCAACGAATTCACGACGATTCATTTCAAGCTCCAAGGAGTTCGTTGCGAACATTCTTCAGCACGTACGCGGCGCGTTCGACGCCGACTTCTCCAGTAAGAATTGGATCCTCATTTTCGATGCTGAGGATGCCTTCATATCCGATGTCCATATAGGCCTGCAGGATGGCTTTCCAAGTGGAGGCGCTGTGGCCGTAGCCAACGGCGCGGAAAATGTCGGAGGCATCTTCGACTTCATCTTTGGTGAATGCGAAATTCAGGACTCCATACTTGGCCACTTTTTCAGGAAAGAGCACGGTGTCTTTCATGTGCGCGTGATAAATCGCGCCCTGTTTGCCGAGGAAATGGATGACTTCGACCGGATCGCAACCCTGCCAGAAAAGGTGGCTCAGGTCGCAATTGGCGCCAATTTCTTCACCAACCGCTTCGCGGAGCTGCAGCAGAGTGCGCGGATTATAGACCACAAAGTTGGGATGCATTTCGAAAGCGATGCGATGAATGCCATGATCACGCGCGAATTTGGCAGTGTTTTTCCAGTACGGAATGACTTTTTCTTTCCATTGCCAGGTCAGCATATCGCGGAATTCGTTTGGCCAGCGATAAGTGATCCAGTTGGGCTGGGTGTCGTTTGGTGTGCCTGCGGGACAGCCGGCGAATCCCACGATTACTTTGATGCCGAGGCGTTCGGCGAGAAGAACAGTGTTGCGGAAGGCCTTGTCGTCTTTCGCAGCGTGCGCAGCATCGGGATGGAGAGGATTGCCGTGACAACTTAGCGTGGCGACGTGAATGCCGCGATCTTCAAATTTTTTCTGCCACGCTTTGGCTTTTGCGGGATCAGCTAAAAGTTCTTCGACGGGGCAATGATGATCGCCAGGATAGCCACCGGTACCGATTTCCATGGCTTCGAAACCGAGCGCACTTACTTTGTCGAGCATGGCGTCGAGCGACAGATCTTCGTAGACGGGATCGAAAACTCCGATGGGAATCTTGCGCTTCAGAGGCTTCGACTGTGCAGCTTGTCCGGAATGCGAACCGGCAGAGGATGACGAGTGGCCGTGAGTAGAGCCTGAAGCACCGGCGGGCAAAGAGGCGGCCAGCAGCCCGGTACCGCTTGCTGCGAGAAATTTTCTGCGGTCCAGCGATGCAGGTTTGGGAGAAAAAGGCGGCTGCGATTCACTCATGAAGAGGCCTCCGAGCAATTAGAAAAACGATTAACTGGACAACCGCGGCATTATACGCCCGTGGGGCGTGGGCGGTCGAAAAAAGTGAGGAGCGTTCTTGTGGAAGACTGCGAGCGGAAGTTTAAATGCTGAATTACGTAGGGAGGTTCACGCTCGGAATGATTCTCTATATAGTGAGCTTCCAAAATTGTGGGCGGCATCGAGAAGGATCCGCGGAGGATTTATTCGGAATGTTGTAGCGACTCGAGGGGCGGAACAGAAATGGCCGCAGTGAAGCCCCGTTCCGGCGGCATCTTGCCGTTTTTCAGAGCGTCGACGAGCGTTTCGACGGCCTGCCCAGCGTTGGGAGGAATAAAAATGGTGGCGGTTAGCTGACCGGTGCGAACCCAGGCTTGCCCCGTTTTTGGCAGACCGTCGCAACCGAGAAACGGAACCGCGAGCCAGCGTTCCTTCTCGAGTTCAGAAGGTATTTCCTGAAATGCTTTGCGCGCGCCGATGGCCATGGAGTCGTCTTGTGCCGCGACGAGGTCGATGGTGGTCTTTTTGGTGGTGGTAAGCTTCAGCCAAGAGCGCACCGCGCGCTGCGAACTGTCTTCCGTCCACTGCCCTTTCAACATGACCATATGAATATTCGCAGGCTTGGCTTCCTGCATGCCGAGAGTGCGTTCTTTCGCGGCAGAATTTTCGGAAGGGCCCTGAATATAAAGGACAGTTCCACCTTTTGGCAGAAGCACGGCACACTGGCGACCTTGAATGCGGCCAATTTCGACGTGATCGGAGCTCAGGCAAAAAATGGGCGTCTTGGTGGACTGGCGCAACTCGGCAACATAATTGGCATCGCGATTGAGAACCGCCCAGCCAATTCCAGCGTTGACGGCGGCGCGAGCCACCTGCGGCAGCGCCGTGCCTCCGACAGGCTCGAAGACGATGGCGCTAGGGCGCTCTTCGGGAACAGATTGAATAGCTTTGAGAAGCTGAGTGCTTTGATTGATGGCATCGTTGGCAGCGTAGACGATTTGCAGATCCACACCGCATTGGCGCGCGGCTTGTTCCGCGGAACTGGCCTGTTCTACCTGGTAGTCGTTATCGTTCGTGGTAAGTGAAACGAGGATTCTTAGTTTAGCCATTGCCCACCGAATGTGCTCCGGTACCACGATACACCGCGACGAACGAGTTTCCAGAGAAACGTGAGCGCAAGTTTCAATAGCAACCATACGCTTTTTAGCGAGGTGCTGTGCAGGTCAGTTGGGCCAGCAAAACTGTAATTATTTCCGGGGATGCAACGCGGTGAGCGGCGGGATGGATTGCGGGACGGTGAGTACCAATTCTTCGGGCATCTTCTTTTTTCGAATAGCGTCGCTAAGCATCTCCAGCGCTTGCCCGGCGTTCGGCGGAATGAAAATCGTGGCGGCTAGCAGACCGCTGCGCACCCAGGATTGGCCCGTTTTGGACAAACCATCGCAACCAAGAAATGGCAGATTGAGCCAGCGTTCACGATCAACTTCGGACGCAACTTCCTGAAAAGCTTTACGTGCGCCGACCGCCATTAAGTCATTTTGCGCCGCGACCAGATCGACGACAGTCTTCTGCGAGGTGGTGAGCTTCAACCACGAGCGGATGGTGCGTTGCGCGCTTTCCTCGGTCCATTGCCCCTTCAACATGGTCAAGTGAAGGTTGGCATGCTTCACTTCCTGAAATCCCAGCAAGCGATCGCGAGCGGCGGAATTTTCTGAGGGACCCTGAATATACAAAGCGGAACCTCCATGCGGGAGCAACGCGGAAGCCTGACGACCCTGGATGCGTCCGATTTCCGCGTGGTCGGAACTGAGACCAAATACCGGGACACGGGCACCTTCGCGCAACTCGGGAATGTAATTTGCGTCACGATTCAAAACGACCCAGCCGATACCCGCATGCACGGCAGCGCGAGCAACTTGAGGCAAGGCAGTACCGCCGACGGGTTCGAACACAATGGCGTTAGGGCGATCTTCGGGAGCGACTTGAATGGCCTTGAGGATTTGCGTGCTCTGATTAATGGCGTCGTTTTCGGCGTAGACGGTTTGCAGCTCGACACCGAGATTCATCGCGGAAAGAGTCGCGGCATTGGCTTGCTCGAGTTGATAGTCATTTTCGCTGGTGGTGAGCGAAAGAAGAAACTTCAGATTAGCCATGAAGTCACGGAATGTCCCTTTTCCCTAAGATACACCCGGCGCGATGGAGAGCGTGCGCAAAGCAAACTGCGGATATGGAGTTTCCTGAGCAGCAACGCGTGCCACAAGAAAGCTGCTGCGCGCTGGGGCGCAGGGGAAGAGCGAGTTTGCGCTAAAAGCCTCAAAACCAGTATAAGCCTGTCTTTGGCTGAATATAAGCCATTCTTTTACATGGCCTTACAGGTGGAGTGGCAGCGGCGTTGTGGCAAGGCGCTTGCTCTCCCTTACAGGGAGGCCGCGCCTGTGGCTTCGCTGACGTATCTCAATTCGGCCGGTTCCGCAGGAACGCTCCGCCAATTTCCTTCCTTATTACTGCTGACGACGCAAGCGATTTTCATTGGCAGAGATAGTCGCAGGCTTAGATCTCGCGATGTGTATCGCGAAAAGCAGCACAAGTTAATTTCGTTGGAGCGAGACGCCATATGACTTGGCAGGAAGAATTTCGCCGGAAATTGGTCACCGCTGAGGAAGCAATCCAATGCGTGCAGTCCGGCATGCGGGTGTACATCCATCCAGGCTGCGCAGAGCCAGAAGTGTTGGTTGAAGCGTTGATGGCGCGAGGGCCGGCGGTGCGGAACGTGGAAATTGTGCATCTGCTGACGCTTGGGCGCGCGGATTACATCGCTCGCGAGATGGAGGGACATTTCCGGCACAACGCCATGTTCATCGGCGGCAACGTGCGGCAAGCGGTGAACGAAGGACGCGCCGACTACACCCCAATTTTCCTGAGCCAGGTGGAAGAGCTGTTCGAAAGCGGGCAGATGCCGCTGGATATTGCGTTGATCCAGGTGTCGCCGCCGGACACTCATGGATTTTGCAGCTTCGGTGTGAGCGTGGATGCCACGCAGAGCGCGGTGCGTCAGGCAAAGCTGGTGATTGCGCAATTGAATGTGCAGATGCCGCGAACGTTTGGCGACTGCTTCGTGCATGTGCGGGATATCGATGCGTTTGTCGAAGTGTCACGACCCCTATGCGAATTGAAGCCGGTGACGATCACCGACATTCATCACGCGATTGGGAAGAATGTTGCGGCCTTGATTGAAGATGGTTCGACGTTGCAGCTGGGTATCGGCGCAATCCCAGATGCGGTTTTGCTGGAGCTTGGGGGTCACCAGGATCTAGGCGTCCACACCGAGATGCTCAGCGATGGCGTGATGGCGCTGATTGATTCCGGCGTGATCAATGGCCACCAGAAGACACTGCATCGCAGCAAAGTGGTGCTGAGCTTCGTGTTGGGCAGCAAAAAACTGTTCGACTACGTGAACAACAACCCGATGTTTGATTTCCATCCGTGCAGCTACACCAATGATCCGCTGGTGATTTCGCAGAACCATAAAATGGCGGCGGTGAATTCCGGGCTGCAGGTGGATATCACCGGGCAAGTTTGCGCCGACTCGGTTGGCACTACGTTTTACAGCGGAATCGGCGGCCAGGTGGATTTTATTCGCGGGGCTTCGGGCTGTAAGGGCGGCAAACCGATCATTGCGCTGCCGGCCACGGCAAAGAATGGGACGATTTCGCGAATTGTTCCGATGCTGGATCCGGGAGCGGGTGTGGTGACGTCGCGCGGCTCAGTGCATTACGTGGTGACGGAATTTGGCGTGGCTTATCTGCACGGGCGAACAATTCGGCAGCGCGCCGAAGCGCTGATTGAGATTGCCGATCCAAAATTCCGCCAAGAGTTGTACGCCTATTGCGAGAAGACGCGGTGGCTGCAGCGCCCGACGCTGCAGGAAGGATGAACATGGCGACGCAAGCGCGTGGGAAAGTCACTGTGGACCAGGAAGAGTGCAAGGGTTGCGGCGTGTGTGTGGATGCGTGTCCGCCAAAGTGTCTGGCGCTTTCGGCGGAGTTAAATCCGTATGGACTGCATGCGGCGCATTACAAAGATGAAAGCTGCACCGCATGCGGGATTTGCTTTTACGTTTGTCCCGAGCCGGGGGCGATTACCGTGTACCGGCTGATCGCAGCGCCGCGAGGGGTCGTGTCTAGCGAGGAGGGAAATCATGCGGCAACTCTGTAAAGGCAATGTGGCGGTGATGAAGGGCGCGATGTTGGCCGGATGCCGCGCTTATTACGGCTACCCGATTACCCCGGCCAGCGAAATTGCCGAAACTGCAGCGGAATATTTGCCGCAAATTGGCGGCACTTTTTTGCAGGCGGAGAGTGAGGTGGCGGCAATCAACATGGTGTATGGCGCGGCCGCGGCAGGCATGCGTGTAATGACCGCATCTTCGGGGCCGGGAATTAGCCTGATGCAGGAAGGAATTTCGTATCTGGCAGGCGCGGAACTACCCTGCGTGATTGTGGATGTGGTGCGCGGCGGGCCTGGGCTTGGAAATATTGCACCGGAACAAAGCGACTATTTCGCGATGGTGAAAGGCGGAGGGCACGGCAACTATAAAAATCTAGTGCTGGCGCCGGCATCGGTGCAGGAAATGGCCGATCTGACCATGCTGGCGTTCGAACTTGCGGACCGCTATCGCAATCCAGCGGTTCTGTTGGCGGATGGATTCATTGGACAAATGATGGAGCCGGTCGAGCTCGAACTGCGAGAAACATTGTTATTCCCAAAGCCGTGGGCGGTTTGTGGAACGCCAGAAACGCGAAAGAATCTGATTTGTTCGATACAACTGGAGCCGGACAAGCTTGAGCAGCATGTTCAAAAGCTTGCGGAAAAATACAGAGCAGCGGCGGAGGTTGAGACGCGGCACGAACTATATCGTTGCGACGATCCGGAAGTGCTGCTGGTGGGCTATGGAATTACATCGCGAGTGCTGCGATCTACGGTGGACGATCTGCGTAAAGAAGGAGTGCGTGCGGGACTTTTCCGGCCCATTACGTTGTGGCCCTACCCTTCCGATGCATTGCGGCGGGCGGCACATCGTGCGCACGTGGTGTTTGTGGTGGAGATGAGCACCGGACAGATGGTGGAAGACGTTCGACTGGCGCTAAACGGTAGCGTGCAAGTGGAATTTTTTGGGCGCACCGGGGGCAATGTGCCGATGGCCAGCGAAGTTTGTCGGGAATTGCTAGAGCGAATGGGAATGACGGCAGAGTGGGGCGTGTGACTGTTGTTTTGTTGAGATGAGGTAACGCCGTGAACGAATATGAGGTAATCAAATCGAAATCGCCAGTGTTTTACGGGCGATATGAGCGCAAGGCGGAACTGCAGCAGCAGACCCACTACTGCCCGGGCTGCGGACATGGCGTGGTGCATAAGTTGATCGCCGAAGCGATTGCGGATATGGGAATGCAGGATCGCGCCATCTTTGTAAGTCCCGTGGGCTGCTCGGTGTTTGCGTATTTTTATTTTGATGTGGGCAATGTGCAAGCGGCGCATGGCCGCACGCCGGCGGTGGCCACCGCGCTGAAACGTTCGAATCCGCAGAGCCTGGTGGTGGCGTATCAGGGTGACGGCGATTTGGCGGCGATTGGCACCGCAGAAATTGTGCATGCTGCGAATCGCGGTGAGAATCTGTCGGTGTTCTTCGTGAATAACGGAATTTATGGGATGACCGGCGGGCAGATGGCGCCGACCACGCTGGTGGGGCAGACGAGTACCACCTCGCCGTGGGGCCGGCGTCCGTCGAACGAAGGCTATCCGCTGCGCATGGCGGAAATTCTGGCGACGCTGGAAGCTCCGGTATACATTGAGCGCGTTTCGCTGAGCGACAACAAAAAGATTACGAAGGCGCGCAGAGCGGTGCGGCACGCCCTGGAATTGCAACGCGATGGCGCGGGATTCAGCTTCGTGGAGATATTGTCACCCTGCCCAACGATCTGGAAAATGGCTCCGGATGAAGCGCGGACGTGGATCGCAGACGAGATGCAGCCGGTGTTTCCGCTAGGCGTTTTGCGAGACCGCAAATTGCCGGAAGTCGCGGATGCGGTGCCGCAAACAAACGTGCCTGCACTCTTAGGACTTGCAGCAAAGACTGACCCAGCGCGCGGCCCGGGCGTTAGTGCGAATTCAACGCAATCCGATTTGCGACTGAAGATTGCCGGGTTCGGCGGGCAAGGCGTACTGCTTTTGGGGCAGATCCTTGCGGAAATGGGCATGCGCGAGGGGCGCGAGGTGAGTTGGCTGCCGTCATATGGCCCGGAGATGCGCAGCGGAAGTGCACATTGTCACGTGTGCCTGAGCCGCGAGCGGGTAGGTTCGCCCCTAGTTGAGCATCCAGACGTACTGATCGCCATGAATGAATTGTCGCTGCAGAAATTCGCGCAGCAAATGTTGCCGGGCAGCACGGTTTTGTACAACGGTGAAGCAATACCGGCAGGTTTCAAGACCGGGCAAGCTCGCGTGCAGTGCATACCGGCCGCAAAGATCGCGGATGGTTTCGGCAACGCCAAAGTCACCAATATGGTGATGCTCGGCGCCCTACTCGAACTAACACGAGCGTTTCCCAAAGAAAAGGCCTTGGCACTGCTTCAGGAAAAGGTGCCAGACACAAAATTGCTGGAACTCGACCAACTGGCGATCGACGCTGGGATAAACTGGATGCGAGAAGAAATTATCTAGCGATAGAGATAGAAAAAGCGACAACTGGGCCCGATCCAGCGGCCAAGTTGATCGCAAAATTTATTTCAGAGAACGAAAGAAAGTGGCGGGCCGAGCGAGGTTCGAACTCGCGACCTTATGCTCCGGAGGCATACGCTCTATCCATCTGAGCTACCGGCCCACTTCATCGCGGAAACTTAACGGTCAATCTTGCCGTTGTATAAGCAAGACCAGCGCTAAATCTCCTTCATGATACACGGGATTTGCTCGCATTCCCAGCCTTGAACCAGGCAGACCGTAAAGCGAGCGAAAGCGAACGGCATCGTTTTTACTGTCTTTACCTGTGTCCCGCCGCCAATCGTAATTTACCCTTTGGAGCGGTTCTTGATGTCGTGAGCGAGCTTTTCGATTTCCTCAGCCTTTTTCACCAAATTCAAGCTCAGCACCTTGCTGGAATCGGTTTTGTCCACTTCCGCTTTTAATTCAGTCGCCAGTTCATAGAGTCGCTCGATTTTTGTTTTGATGTCTTTCTCGTTCTCCTCGAGCCGCTTCTTTTCCGCGGATGGGTTGATTGGAGCCGCGGAAGGCGAATCGTCGGGATTGCGCCGGTCGGGAGTAACGCCAGTGGGGTTCTGGCCAGCCGCCGGCACCAAGGCTGTTCCGCACGTGATGGCGACGAAAAGCAAGCCTGCAACAATCGCCCGTCTGATATTCACCTGAGTCCCTCCGTGAGTGCGTGCACACGCGGTCTGCGCGCGACTGCATCGCGCTGCCACCAATGGTATACTCGCCCCGCAGCAATCCTATGTCTAGCTTTCTCACAAACCTACCCGAATTCACGCTCACCAACTTGCTGCACCTTCTTATCATTTTTGGCGCGGCGGTTATTCTGAGCCGTTCGTGGCGGGCGTTGACCCATTTGATCGTGAAGCCCGCGTCAGCACCATCGCGAAACGCGCAGGCGCGCGAGCAACAAACTCGCGCGTTTTCGAACCTTGTCTACGGCGTTGGCAACAAAGTGATTTGGGCGCTGGCGGGACTGACAGCGGCGTTGGAAATTGGCATCAACGTTATGCCCGTGGTGATTGTGGCGTCAGTCGTCGCACTGGCTCTAGGGCTGGGAGCGCAGAGCCTGGTGCGCGACGTGTTGGCGGGATTCCACATCGTGCTTGAAGATCAGTATGCGGTGGGCGACACCATCCAGGTCGGCGACGCCGCAGGACGAGTGGAGCAACTGGATTTGAGGCGCACGGTGCTGCGCGATGCGCGCGGAGCCATCGTGACCATTGCCAATGGTGAGATTCGCAGCGTGAGCAATCTGAGCCGCGACTGGTCGCAGGCATTTGTGGACATCGCTGTTTCACCACAAGTGGCGCAGGAAAAAGCGCTTCAGGCTCTTGATGTCGCGGCGACGGAATTGCGCGTCGATCCCGCATGGTCGCAAGCAATTGTCGACGGTCCGCGCATACTGGGTCTGCAATCCTATGATCAGAGCGCTTCAACAATTCGTTTGCAGGTGCGCACAGCGCCGGCTCGGCAAGACGATGTGGCGCGCGAACTGCGCCGCCGCATCCAACTGGAATTTCAGCGTCAGGGCATCCCCCTGTCCGACGCGCAACGCGTGGAGCTGGTGAGTCCCGCCGCTACCTCGGAAAACGTCCAGCCCGCTTCCGCGGCATCGTAAAGGAGATTTGCCCATGTCACAGATCACGTACGAAGAAGTGAACCTCATGCTGCGGCTGTATGATTTGCGCCGGGAACCGCGTCTCCGCGAAGCTCGTGGCTGGTTTGTGGAGCATTTTCACGCCGCGTCGCCGGAAGAAGTGATGCAGAAATATCCGCAGGGCAGCCAGGAAAACACCTTCATCCGGATGGTAATCAGCTATTGGGACATGGTCGCAAGCATCGTGAACCGCGATTTAATCAATGACGAGATCTTTTTCGAGAGCAACGGAGAGATTTGGATTGTGTGGGATCGCATGCGGTCGATCGTTCCCACCTGGCGAGCCGCATTCAAGAATCCACTGCTATTTTCGAACATCGAAGAAACCTGCAAGCGACTGGAAAACTGGCGGGAACGACGCGCTCCGGGATCAACTGCCGCCATGCGACAAATGCTGGAACAAAATCTGGGCAAGGTTAAGTAATTTTATAATTATGTTTTGTGCGCGTTTACTTATGTGCTGAGTGCAGGCGATTCCGCGGCGATTCCGTTGCGTGCTTCCGGATCGCTCGGTAGCGGAGCTAATCGAACGCAGTTGCGTCCCGCCCTTTTAGCTGCGTACAGCGCCAAATCTGCCTGGTGAATTACTTCGTCGACGTCAGCCTGGGGAAAATCCAAGCTTAGAGCCAGACCTACGCTGATGGTGACCCGGATGGCTTTGGTCGGCGTGGAGATGAGCTTGCCGGCGATTCCGGCGCGCAAATTTTCCCCACGCGCCACGGCACTTGCCGGATCGCAGCGATTCAAAACTACCAGAAATTCTTCCCCGCCGTAGCGGCCCACCATATCGTAGGAACGCACCGAATGATGCAAGCGGCGAGAGACTTCGCGAAGCACATCGTCGCCGGCGGCGTGGCCGAATTCGTCGTTCACCGCTTTGAAATGGTCGATGTCGCACATCATGACGGCTAAGGAATTTCCCTCGCGACGCGCGCGCAACACTTCTCGCGAAAGCAGTTCGACAATGACGCCGCGATTCCACAACGATGTCAGTAAGTCGTGGGTAGCCTGGAAACGCATACTCTCCCGCGCTTCCACCAAACGATCTTCCAGGTTCAGGATGCGCTCGCCGGCGCGTAAACGCGCTTTCAATTCTTCGGCGTCGAAAGGCTTGGTGAGGTAATCGTCGGCTCCGGCCTCGAGTCCCTGAACAATGTCCTGCTTACTTTCACGGGAAGAAAGCAAGATGGTGTAGGTATAAGCCTGTTCGCGCATCTGGCGAAGCTGATGGCAAACTTCGACACCATCTTTTTCCGGCATAACCCAGTCGAGCAGCGCGAGACGAGGCGGATCCGGTTTAGACAGTTCCTCAAGCGCCTGACGCCCGTTTTCGACGGCGATCACGTCGTATCCGGCCCGCTGCAAAATCCGTTCCAGCAGCACGCGAGAAAGCGCATCGTCTTCGGCAACCAGTATGTTCATGCTTTTACCTCCGCCAACTGCGCTTCCACCAGGTACAATGCCTCGGCTGCAAATCGTTCCAGCACCGCGGCAAGCTGGGTCAATTCGTTGTGCAACTCGTCGCGCGCCGCCGTTTCGAGCTTGGCCGCTATTTCCGCCGCAGCGGGCATGGCAAGGTTGCGAAACATACCCTTCAGCGTATGTGCCGTGCGCGACAGCCCCTGATAGTCTCTTTCGGCCAGTTGCTGCTTGACCTTTACTAGATTTTTCCTACTATCTTCCCGAAACAACAGCAGCAACTCGCGAAGAAGCTTTTGGTCGTCCTCAACACGCTCCATCAATTCGGCAAGGTTCCAGGTAGCTGACGAAGAATCATTCTTGAGCTCAGACATGGCTGGCCCTTTCCGCGTTGCGATTTGTGTTGCGATACGCTGCAAGGCTTCGACCAGCAGGTCGCGACGAATGGGCTTGGTGAGGTAGTCATCCATACCTGCTTCCCGGCATCGCAACTCATCCTGTTTTGCGGCGTGCGCGGTCATGGCAAGAATAGGTGTGTGCCGGTGAGTCACCTTCTCAAACTCGCGAATTCTCTGCGTGGCTTCGAGACCGCCCATAATCGGCATTTGCAAATCCATGAGGATGACGTCGAACTGGGACTCTTCGGTGATCGCGCAAGCCTCGGCGCCGTTTTCGACGGTGGTGACGCGGTGACCCAAGCGTTGCAGAAGCCACATGGCGAGTTTCTGGTTCACGTGGTTATCTTCGACGAGAAGAATGTCTAAGGGACTTGGCGTGACCCTGATTTCGGCAGGTTCCGCACGGTCGCCCGCGCTCCTGCCCAGGGCTACTTGTAAAGCGGCATAAACGGGCCGGCTGAGGATGGGTTTGGAAATGCGGCGAACAATTCCCAATTCGCTTGCGCGTGGATCATCGCTGAACAATGGTTCGGCAGTAGCCAGGACGATCGCGGTGAGAGTGTTTGGGGCAACGCTGCGAATTTTGGCGGCAACGTCGTAGCCGTGAGTGTCGCCTGAATTCTGGTCGATCAGCACCACTGGGTACGGCGTTTGTAGCTCAGCTTGAAATTTAAGCAACGCATAGGCTTCGGCAGCACTCTTCGCGAAGTCTGGCTGTAAACCGCGAAGCGGTAGCAACCAGCGGAGCAGTTCACAATCCGCTGGTTGTTGGGAAATGACCAGGACCTTTGCGGAGGAGAATTTGTCAGGGACGTTCACACCCGCCGGGTCACAAAGCTTGAGCGCAATCTGAAAAGAAAAGCAGCTCCCTGAGCCAGGAGTACTTTGCATTTCGATTTGTCCGCCCATCATATGAACCAGCAACGAGGAAATGGACAGGCCCAGGCCAGTGCCGCCAAATTCACGAGTGATGGAAGCGTCTGACTGCTGAAACGATTCGAATATTTTCTGGTGATACTCGGGCGCGATACCGATGCCAGTGTCGCGCACCTCGAAGCGCACCAGGACGCTTCGATCCGACTGTGGGAGCGCGGTTATCGTTAGTCCAACTTCACCTCGTTCCGTAAACTTCACGGCATTTCCTAGCAGGTTGATCAACACCTGGCGCAGGCGGGTTGGATCGCCCTGCAGCCATTCCGGCAAATCGCCGCGCACCGACCATTGCAGGTCCAGGCCTTTTTGTTGTGCGCGCACCATCACTGGATGCAGCGCATTTTCGATGCAATCCAAAACGGAGAACGGAATCGATTCCAGTTCAACATTGCCACTTTCAATTTTGGAGAAGTCCAAAATTTCGCTGATGACCTCTAACAACGATTCCGCACAACCTTTCACCGTGCTGAGGCACTCTCGCTGTTCAGCGGTCAGTTGAGTGTCCAGGGCCAACTCGGTCATGCCCAATATTCCGTTGAGCGGTGTGCGAATTTCGTGACTCATGTTGGCGAGGAACTGGCTTTTCGCCTGGTTGGCGGATTCCGCGGCACGTTTTGCCTCGAGGAGCCGCTGTTCGGCCGCGCGCCGGGCGCTGATATCTTCCACCACCCCAACGTAACCTGCCGGACTGCCGTTGGGAGCATGCAGCGCCCGCGACTGCCAATGCACCCAATTGGTGTTTCCGTCGGGAGTCAGAAAGCGGACGTCATCTTGCATCTCCAGCCCCATCTCGATTCCCGATTTCCACACCCGCGCCAGTTGTTCGCGATCGTCGGGATGAACGGAGTCCAGCCAATGCAAACCGAGCGAAGCATCCGGCCCGCGACCCATTAATTCACAAAGACGTTGATTCACGTAAATGAACTCGCCGCGCACATCGGTACGAAAAATGCCGATGGGAGCAGCAACACTAAGGGTTCGAAACAATTCCTCACTTTCGCGAATGGCTTTTTCGGCGGCCATGCGGCGGCTGACATCGACATATATCGAGAATTGTCCAAGGGACGTTCCGCGGTCCAGCAATGGCGCGGTGAACACTTCCACGTCCAACAGTTCCCCATCTTTTTTCTTCAGCTTAGTAATGTGGCGCTTCGCAGGCTGCTGCGTCACGTCAAGGTGTCGATCGCGGAAGACCGCTTCGTGAATTGTGTCACCCGAATCCAAAAGTATCGCCGGAGATTTACCCGTCAGCTCCGCTTCGGAATAGCCAAACATGCGGCGAAACGTGGGATTGGCCTGGCGAATCCGGCCTTCGTCGGTTTCCGAAACTATTCCGACGGGCGCTGCTTCATTCAACGCGCGAAACAGTGCTTCACTCTCCGCGAGTGATCGTTCCGCCTGGAGACGGTCGGCGATTTCATGCCGCAGTTCTGCGGTTCTCTCACCAACGCGTTGCTCCAGTCCCTCGCGAGACTGTTGCAGTTCGCGGTCGCGAGCCTCGATAGCATCGAGCATGTCGTTGAAGTCTTGGCACAGATGAGCCAACTCCGCGATGCCGGATTCGGGAGCGCGCGTTGCGTAGCTCTTTTTCTGGGTCACTTCCCGGGCAACGCGGGCGAGCTGCTGAATCGGCCCGGTAACAGAATTCCGGAAAAACAAGGTGAGTAGATAGATCACCAGCAACGTTGCGCAAAACACCGGAACGGAAAGAATTTCAGCATGGCGCGTTTCCTCGCGCATGTCGCCAAGTTCGGCCTGCAACGCGATGTTGCCAATCTTCTGACCGCGCAGAAAAATGGGCTGGCTGAATAGCAAACTGTCGCTCGTCCAGCGAGCGCCGGGAATCAGCGCATCCGAGGCGAAAAGAGTTGGCCCGGAGAAATTCGGCCGGCGATAGGAAGCAATGAAGCTTCCATCGGACCGGGAAAGCACGGCTTGCGAGATGTGCCGGCGGGTTTCCAGAGCTTGCAGCAGCTTCGTACCCTCAACGGGGTCGTCGAAGACCAGCGCCGCGGCGCTGCTGGTTCCAATCAAATCTGCGGCAGAGTCAAGTTCCTCGACTTTATGTTCGCGAATCAGGCTTTGGTTGTAGAGCAGGAAAATAGCGAGCGCGGCAAGCAGGCCAATGCTGCTGGTGCCCATGGTCAGAATGAGCAAACGATGCCGTAGCGAAATGTTTTGCGTAAAGCGCACGCTATCCGCCCGCTCCATTTTTGTCGCGCACCACCCTCTTGGCCATAGCCAGCAAGCGGGCATCGATTCGCAAACCCGCGTCGCGAGCCGCAGCAAGATTTACGCGGAATTGAAAAGTGTTGTTGTCTTCGGAGAGTTCAATCACTCCGCCGGTGTCCACAAAACCACGAGTTTCTCCCACGGTGAGGACCGCACGTCCTTTGACCGATTCAAGAACTTTGGAGACGATAGAGTTGGAAGAATCGCCGAAGATGATCACCTGACAGTGACTGGCCTCGGCCTCCTTCTGCATATTGAGCACTTCGACTTTCCTGCCACCGATGATTTCGCCTCGCATTTGCTGAGCTAAGGCGTAACCCAACCAGTGGTTTCCAAACACACAAAGACGGAAGGTTTTGTCACTTTGCGGAGTATTCGACGGCCAATCCACAAATCCGACCACCCGGTCCAGGTAGCTGGCTCTGGCCAACTCGCTCTGAGGAATAACTTGGGCGCGGGCATACGGGATAGAAAGGCACACCAGGAGCGCCAGGCCGGCTAGCAGCGGTGCATGCATTAAGATGGAGGGTTGGCGCATAGCAACTCACTAGAGACGAATGCAGGAGAAGCGCCACGGAAGAGCTAATCTTTCTCATAATTTGTGCACGGAATTTGTGATGAATTCCGGGTTGCTCGAGACACCCTTAAATTTCACGCCTCAGCCTGGGTTCCTCATCTAAATGAAGGGAACCAACTTGCTGGCTTCGTATTGCGCCTTACGATCCTGACGGGCTTTGCCATTTCTCCGCTGCCGGGCGTCTGGAGCAACCCTCGCCGATTACCGCAACACATTCGAGCGAGAGTGGCGTTCGTGTTTGGACCATGTGTGCCGGAGGCGGAGGAAGTGGCGCTGAATGGACGCGGTCCGGCGGGAGAAGGCAGCGATTGCTGCAGGCCGCAAACTAGCTACTGGCTCATCTGGTCCTCTAACTACCAGTACTATCTACGGCTTGCAGATAGGGGTCAAGGACAGTTCTAAGGTACTTCTTTCATGCACAGAGAAAAATTACGTTAGCAAATTGAGGGCCGAATAAGTCAAGTTATTCCAAGTCAAGGAGTTAGCATCCCTTTTGTGTGGTAATGGACTTGCCATGATGTAAATGGGAGTTGAAAGTAAAGCAATTCAAATGTATGAGATGTATTGGAGTTTGGCGACGAGACAAAAGGTTTGCCCAGTTACTCATTGCTGCCCGCCCCGTTTGCTTCCGTATAACTTAGTCAGCTGTGCAGCCGCTTGTGGCACCAGAGAGCAGCTCCCGCCACGGGCGAAGTGTATGTCGCAGACATTCCGAAATTCTTCAGTACGCGCGAGTCGCGGTCACATGGGAGTCCAGCCTCAATGAGCGCAGCGTCTGTCGTAGTAGAAAAAGCAGCAAAACCGCAAGGGCCGCCCTCGCGATGGAGCGATCGGCTGCGCGCCTTGCGCAACATTCCGCCACTTTTCCGGATCGTTTGGAAGTCTGCGCCTAGAGTTGTCGCCTCCAGCTTGTTTTTCCGCGTGTCGGCGGCGCTGATTCCCGTGGCGATGTTAGTGGTCACCAAATTCATCATCGACTCGATCTACCAACTTACTTCGCAACACAAACCGCTTCCCCACCTGTTTTGGTGGCTGGTAGGGCTACAATTTGCCTTGGCTAGTCTGGCGACGATCTTGGCGCGCTTGGTGGACTTCTGCGACAACGTGCTGGCCGACAAGTACACGCGCTACATCAGCACGCAGATTATGAAGCACGCGGCGCAGTTGGACCTGGCTTCCTACGAAGACCACGAGTTCTACGACAAACTGGATCGCGCGCGCGTGCAAGGCACTGATCGCATCGGGATGATCCAGTCCAGTGGACGGCTGGTGCAGGAAGTCATCATGACCGCCAGTTTGGCGGCTAGCATATTTTTCTATTCTCCCTGGATTCTGCTGGCGTTGATCGTGTGCGTGGTGCCAGCCTTCCTTGGGGAAACGCATTTCGCCTTCCTGGGATACTCGCTGAATTTCAACCAGACCACCGCGAAACGCGAGATGGAATATCTGCGAATCCTGGGAGGAAGCAAAGAAGGCGCCAAGGAACTGAAGCTTTTTGGATTGGCGTCGCATCTGGTGGGCCGCTACACCGAGCTTTCGAATGAACTGCATCGCCAAACCGTCAATCTGCAAAAACGCAAACTGATGATGGGCGCGGCACTCACGCTTCTGGGCACGCTGGGGTATTACGGCACTTACGCCTGGGTAATTTATGAGACGGTGATGGGCCGATTGACGCTGGGCACGTTGACGTTTCTAGCCGGGGCGATTGGCGGCGCGAGCACCAACATCCAGGCAATCTTCACCACCTTCTCGAGTATTGCTGACCAAGCTCTTTTCTTGACGGATTTGCTGGAATTTTTCCAGATGAAGCCGCGCATTGTTTCCAAGCCGGGAGCGCTACCAGCTCCGCGGCCCATTCGCCAAGGCTTCGAGTTCAAAAACGTTTCGTTCTCGTACCCGGGAAATCCGCGACCAGTGCTGAGCGACATCAATTTCAAACTGGCGCCAGGTGAACGCATCGCGCTGGTGGGCGAGAACGGAGAGGGCAAGACGACCATCGTGAAGCTCTTGACCAGACTTTACGACGTTACTTCCGGGCAGATTTTGTTGGATGGGATCGATATTCGCGAGTACGACATTGAAGATTTGTGGCGCGAGGTTGGCGTGATCTTTCAGGATTTCATGCGGTATGAGATGACCGCATCGGAAAACATCGCCATTGGAAGAATCGAAGAGCGCGGCAACTCGTTCCGGATTCGCGCCGCGGCTTTGAAGAGTCTGGCTGACGACGTGATTCATCAACTGCCGAAGCGCTACGACCAGGTGCTGGGCTCGCGATTCGAAGGCGGGATCGAACTTTCTGGCGGCCAATGGCAAAAAGTTGCGCTGGCTCGGGCGTACCTGCGCGATGCGCAATTGCTGATTCTGGACGAGCCAACAGCGGCTTTGGATGCGCGTTCGGAACATGAAGTATTTGAACGCTTTGCGGAATTGACGGCAAACAAAATGTCTTTGCTGATATCGCACCGCTTTTCCACGGTGCGGATGGCCGATCGCATTCTGGTGCTTGAAGGCGGAAAGATCGCGGAGCAAGGCCCGCACAACCAATTGGTGAAAGACGGCGGGCGCTACGCGGAAATGTTCGAACTTCAGGCAGCAAATTATCGTTGAAGGACTGAGGAGCACGAGAAATATATGGCTACACCAAATCAATATGCCTCAGACTTAAGTCAGTTGACCACCGTATTGCCGGTGTCGAAGATAGAGCTCGACGCTATTCAGATCAAACCCCAAGCCTCGGAAAGGCCTGAAGACGTGGATCAAGCTGCTCAACTGCTCACTAACGCCTGCATGGAGGCGCGCTCCTGGAAGGCTGCGGCAGAAAAACAGAATTCAGAAGTATTGGAAACGAAATGGGATGACGCGGATAAATCGCTTCGTGCGGCGTGCGCACGCTTGCGCAGTTTGAAGCGCATCACTTCGGATAGCGCGCGGAGATTGTTGGAGAGTGAAGCGCTCCTGCATACCGCTCTTCAGGAAGTGCAGCAGGAACTTCGCCCTGTGGAAAAGTTGCCCCAAGTGGATTTGCGTGGAACGGGTTATGTACCCCGTGCTTACGCGGCAGGCGACAGTTTCCTGCGCGCCGTTAAGTACGAAGTGGATAAGGACGCGCTGGTTACCTTTTTGAAGGGCGTGCAGCAGGATGTGCCGTTTCAGACCCCGGAGCTTTGGGCGCTGAAGCCGATGATGCTCCTGGCGCTGACGGAACGCGTCAGCGAGCTGGCCGAGCAATGCGACGGCTCTTTCCAAACTTCGCAAAGCGAGTCCGCAGCTACATCATCGAAGACCGGTGAAGTCGGAATGGCCACGCTCCTTACGTGCTTGAAAGAGCTATTCGAACTGGATTGGGAGCAGATGTTCGAGCAAGTCAGTGTCACGGAAGAAATCTTGCGCGAGGATCCGCATGGAACTTATGCGCGGATGGATCCAGAGAGCCGTGGCCTTTACCGCAACGTGTTGGCCGACTTGGCCGATCATTCGACGAAAACTGAGCAGGAAATTGCGCGGACAGCGGTCGAAATGGCTCGCGGACCTCATGCCGCTTCCAGCGAACGAGCCGAAGAGCGCAGATCACACGTGGGCTACTACCTGGTGGGAGAGGGAGCCTCGGCGCTCAAAGAAGCGGTTGACTACAAAGCCCCCATTGCCGACCGCGTAAAAGAAAGCATCCTGCGCCATCCCAGCGCATTTTACTTCACGGGAATCGGCGTGTTGACGGTATTGGTGATCGCGTTATTCATCGCCATTCCGGGGTTGCGGGCATTCCACTGGTACGAACTGGTGCTGCTGCTGCTTCCAGCGCTGGAATGCGCTGTGGCCACAATGAATTTCATTACCACGTCGTTTGTGCCGCCGAGAAAAATTCCCCGCATGGATTTCTCGGAAGCGATTCCTGCCGATAGCACCACCATGGTTGTAATTCCCATGCTGCTGGGTAGCGAAGAACAGGTCAAGCATGCCGCACGGGATCTTGAGATCCGCTATCTCGCCAACCGCGATGCACATCTGCATTTCGCGTTGCTCACCGATCCGCCAGACTCGGTGCAGGAATTTGACGAAAAAGACGCGCTGGCCGCGGTTTGCTCGAAGCTGATGGATGATTTAAACGAAAAGTATGCCGCGGATGGTAAAGGGCTGTTCTATCACTTCCATCGCAATCGTTTTTACAACGCTTCCGAAGGAATCTGGATGGGCTGGGAGCGCAAGCGCGGAAAACTGCTCGATCTGAATAATTTCCTACTGGGCAAGAACGACAAATTCGCGATTCGGCATGGTGATCTTTCGCTGCTTCCCAAGGTGCGTTACGTCATCACGTTGGACCTAGATACCCAGTTGCCTAAGGATTCCGCTCGCAAGCTGATTGGGGCGATGGCCCATCCGCTGAATCGTGCGGTGATTGATCCGGTTTCTAACACTGTCGTTGAAGGCTACGCGATCCTGCAGCCTCGCGTGGAGATCAGCGTAAAGTCCAAGAATCGCTCGCGACTCGCAGGTATTTTTTCAGGCGATGCCGGGTTCGACATCTATACCCGGGCAATTTCCGATGTTTACCAGGATTTGTTTGGCGAAGGCATCTTTGCGGGCAAAGGCATTTACGAGGTCGAGGCATTCCAACAGGTTTTGGATCGCCGCCTGCCTTGCAACGCGGTTCTGAGTCACGATCTGATCGAAGGCGCATACGCGCGAGTAGGTTTGATCTCAGATGTGGAAGTCATCGACGATTATCCTTCGCATGTGAGCGCCTATAGCCGCCGCAAGCATCGCTGGGTGCGCGGTGACTGGCAAATTATTTATTGGCTGATGACGAAAGTCCCGGACCACTCCGGGAAAATGGTCGACAACCCGATCAGCCACGTTTCTCAATGGAAGATTGTCGACAATTTGCGGCGCAGTTTGACGGAGTTTTCGCTCTTTCTGCTGCTTATGACCGGCTGGTTCATGATGCCCGCCCGGGCACTGTATTGGACGTTGGGAACCTTGGCGATTATTTTGTTTCCCACACTCTTGCAGACTGCCGTATCGCTACTACGAGCCGCCAAGGCACGCTGCTTTGCCGCGTGTTGGAAAAACATTTTGGTGGACTTTTCGAATTCGCTCGCGACGCTGGTGTTCCGCTTGGCGCTGCTTTTCCATCAGAGCCTGGTGACCATGGATGCCATCGTGCGCACGATTGTGCGTATGGCGGTGACGCGCAAGCGACTGTTGCAGTGGGAAACCGCGGCTGAATCAGAATCGCTGACGCGCAAGCAAGATCCCATCGAGCTGTATTTGATGTGGATTCCCTGGCTCTGCTTCATGCTTGACCTTGTGGTGGTCGTACTGCGCCCAACGTCAATCATTATTGCTCTGCCGTTCCTCGCACTGTGGGGATCTTCCAAGGCAATTTGCGAGTGGCTGAATCTTCCTTATTGGACGACTAGCACCCGGCTCAGCGGCAGCGACCGGGACCTGCTGCGCGGCACTGCATTGCGGACGTGGCGCTTCTTCCGCGAGTTCAGCAATGCGGAACACAATTGGCTGATTCCGGATATCGTGCAGGAAGGCGGTTTGATCGCGAATCGCATATCGCCTACCAATCTTGGATTTATTTTCAACTCCAGACTGTCGGCGTATGACCTCGGATGGTCGACGGTAACGGAATTCTTGACCGACACCGAAAACACTTTCGAAACCATGCGGAAAATGCCCAAGCATAATGGGCATTTGTACAACTGGTACGACACGGTCACGCTTCAGCCTGTTCCGCCTCGCTTTGTTTCCACGGTAGACGACGGCAATCTGGTCTGCTGTTTGTGGACGCTGAAACAGGGCTGTTTGGAAGCCACTCGCGAACCAATATTCCGCAAAGCGTTTTGGCAAGGCGTCTGCGATCACCTGGAAATCGTTTTGGAAGTGCTCTCGCAAAACCGAGCTGGCAGGAATTTGGTGCTGATGACCGAGGGATTGCGACTGAAGGTGCGTTCCTTTGGGCGTGGAGGGACGGCTGATTGGCCAAACGCGCTTCCAAATCTTGCCGCAGACGTCGCGGAACTACAAAAGCAAATCTTGACTGCCGATGTCGGCGGGGACGCCAAGTGGTGGGTGCGCGAGCTATCAACAAGAATCACTAGCTTGCAAGAAATGGTCACTAATTTTGCGCCATGGCTAGCGCCGCAATTCGAGCCGTACCGGCGACAGCTTGCGGCTCAGAGTCCCTTCCGCGTCGAGAGCCTGTCACTGGAATCGTTGCCGCAGGTCCAAACCGTTCTTGAGAAAAGGATTCAGGAAATTCTCACGAGCGAAGCTACCGATCAGGAAACACGCACTGCTATGGAGTTGCTGCGCGCGGCGCTCTCGAGTTCCGCAGACATAACCCGGAAGACAACCGACCGGCTCGCCGCTCTGGCCGCAACCGCCGAAGCCGCTGCCAAGGAAATTGATTTCGGCTTCTTCTACAATCCGGCCAAGAAGCAGCTTTCGATTGGCTTTGATGCAGAGAAAAATGGTCTGCACGAAGCTCACTATGATTTGCTAGCATCGGAGGCGCGCGCCGCAGTTTTCGTCGCGATTGCCAAAGGTGAAATTCCCCAAGCCGGTTGGTTCCAGTTGGGACGGCCACGCAAGACATACAAAAAAGCGGGCGTTCTGCTTTCCTGGACCGGCACCATGTTCGAATATTTGCTGCCGTCGCTCTGGATGAAGAGCTACCCAAACACGCTGATCGAACAGAGTTCGAAGACCGCGGTGCATGCGCATAAGGACTTCGCCACGGCAAAATCCGTTCCCTGGGGCATCTCGGAATCTTCCTGCAGCGACCGGAACCCGGACACGCATTATCGCTATCATGCGTTCGGGCTGCCCAGCTTGGCGTTAAGCCGGCCGGAAGGCGACGATCTGGTTATCTCACCGTATTCGGCGTTTCTTGCGTTGCTTGTGGATGCGCCCAGCGCCGCGAAGAATCTTCGCGAGATGAAAACGAAAGGCTGGGTTGGCGCGTACGGTTACTACGACGCATGTGACTTTACGCCTTCGCGCATGAGCAATGGGCGTAACCACGAAATGGTGCGCTGCTGGATGGCCCACCACCAAGGCATGATTCTGGTTGCTGCTGCCACCGTGCTTGGCGAAATGTCCATGCAGCGCCGCTTCCATGCGGAACCGATGGTCGCTGCCGCGGAGAGAATCCTGCAAGAGAAAGTTCCGCGCACACCTGCGCTGGAACTGGAACCAACGGAAAGCCAAGCGGAGCTTCCGATTACTCCATCGAATCCGCCACAGCAAGCTTTAATGCCGGCTGGCTAACCGCTGTACCGTCAGCATTATTTCCAATATCTGCAAAATGTAAGTTAGCGAGCAGGATGTGCAGCCGCCGCGTTCGGATGGGTCGGCGAATTGGGATCGACCTTGAATCCGGCGCGATCCATACCGCGCTGCGCTTCGGAATTCTTCATAAACGTATCCCATACAAAAGAGCTGCGCGCATTTTCAGCCATCACCATGGTAATGCCGGTGTCGATACCCACGACATCCGTGTCGTACCAATTGTTCAGCGGATTGAAGGCGTCGACGAAGCCGTATTGCGTCCAGCCATCCTTACCGTAGCGATCTTTGATCGTTCGCAGCACGCGCATCGCGGCAGCCGGTAAAAACGCTAGTGAGCCTCCCGCGGCGCAAGGAACGACGCTGCCGTCGATGGGCCCAGTTTCCGGCGGACCGCCCCACGCCACGTATCCCTTGCGCGAATCGGAAGCGGTGATGCCCCACAGATCGTCGCTGTAATCGGGAAACTGTTTTGACAGGTCGAGACAGAAGCGCCGATGCGCATCCGTGGCCAGAATCGAATTCTGGAAATAATCGGTGTAGCGGTCACGCTTGCCGCGAAAATCAAACCACGCCTGCGAATATTGATGAATAAACAGCGGCGCGAACGATCCGATATACCGAATGCCGTCATATTCGAAGGTGGTTCGCTTCCAGGCGTTCCAGGCTTCGGCGGGCAAAGGATGCGAATACGAGCCGAGTCCCAGCAGGTACATCATCATCATTTCGCTGTAATCGCCCCAGCGGTATTGAAGAAAGCCGCCTTCGGGTGTCCAACCGTGCGGCAGAATCGGCGTGTCTTCCGAAAGCCAATTCCAGTCGACGCGGTTGAAAATCTCGTGCGCCAGTTCGCTGATCTCCGTATGGTTAAAATGCTGACGACAGGTCAGCACGCCACAGAGCAAAATAGCCGTATCCACGGACGAAACTTCCGAGTCCCACAATCTTTCGCCGGTGTTGATATTCGCAAAGTGATAGAAAAAGCCGCGGTGATTCGGCAGTTTCTTCCACAGGAAGCGCATGGTATTCAGTGCCCGCGCTTCCGCCGCGGGACGAAATACGTAACCGCGTTTTTCTCCGATACAAAGCGCCGTAAGACCAAAGCCGGTAGCGGCAATGCTTCCCAATTCGCTCGTTACTGGATTGCGGGCGTTGCAGCGGTCCAGCACGATCCCGGTTTCCGGATGAGCTTGGCCCCAGAAAAACTTGAAACTGGCCATCTCCAGTTCGTCCAGGAAGGATTCATCGGCGGCAGAGAATGGATTCCCCTTGGCAGCAGGCGCAATCGCAGGAGCCGGTGCGGAAGCTTGTTGACCAAACATCCGCAACTCCGCCAGCGGGCCCATGCCCAAGATGGGTAAACCTGCGGCTAAGCGCGCAGTATTCTTTAGCCATGCGCGACGCGAAAGCCCGTGCACGTTCATTTTCTTTCTTCTTTGCATCTCTATTCAATTATAGACACTCTTGCCGTGGAGAGAAGCCGATATGCCCCGGAATACACCTGGGCGAGACCTATGGTGCTTTCCTAAGGCACTTTGCTGGACGATATAGACGCGTCTACCTTGATTTGAAAGGTGGCGCAGTATACGTTGGGAAATGGTGATGACACGCAAACGCAAACTAGTGATCTGGGGTGTGGTGCTGGGCACCATCGCGGTGGTGGTGGCTGCCACTTTACTGGTGATCTGGCAGCGCAAGCGACACAAGCCGATTACCATCCGGGGCGCCGTGCTGAAACAAGATAGTGATCCCCGGAAGCAGTCGCCGGTAGAAAATGTCGAAGTGCATGCGGCCGATGGAACGGCTGTCCGCGACGGGAAAAGTGACTTCATAGGCGGCTTCGCGCTCACTTTGCCAAAGGGAGTAAAGCTTGGAACTCCGGTTAAGCTAACCTTTCACCATCCGGATTTTCAACCCCTGGAGTTGAGTCAACCACTCAGCGACAAAATACTCGTTGTTCATATGATTCCGCTGCACGGCGAAGTGGAAGCTGCACTGAATCAGACCGAAACGAAGGTCGGAAATGTGGTGGTGCGCTATTCCACGGAGACCATGCGCACCGAGAACATTGGCAGCGCGGTAAAAACCTTTCAAGTCACCAATGAAGGCAACGTTCCCTGCAACAACCGTCCCCCGTGTTCATCCGATGGCAAGTGGAAGGCTTCCATGGGATCAGCATTTTTGGACGCGGGCGAAGGCAACGTATTCCGCGACGCGCGCGTTTCCTGCATCGCGGGGCCTTGCCCTTTCACTCGCATTGATACTGACGGTTTTTCTCGTGGCGGCCGCGACATTCGCGTTTCGATTAGAAATTGGTCGGACACCACCACATTTTTGTTACAGGCGGAAGTTTTTCGCTCGCAGTTGGGAGACGTCACGCGCCGCGTCTATCCGGTAATTTTCGGCCGCGCATTGAATTTCACTTTGCCTTCGACGGCCCAAGGTCCATCCATCGAAGCGGATCTGAACGGCTCGTTCATCGTGTTTCCCTTGGGACCTAATCCCATTTTGAGTTGGGCCAATTGCCAGGTGCGCGTTGAGAAGAATGAGGCCAAGGATTATCGCTGCGAGTTAAAAGAAGGATACGGATTCCGATGATCGCAACAACACCGATCGACCGTTAGACCTACCTGCACGACTTTCCACTTTACGGCGCTGGACCTCGCCACTATGATTCGGCACGCACTCTCTGCGCTAAATTCGACTGCTTAGGCCAAGACGTTTGAAGAAGAGGATACGGATGGCACTAGACTCGCGCTTTTTTGTGGTCTCTTTCTTCGCTTGCATCGCGCTGCTGGCGGCGCCGGGTTCCCTTCCTCAAAACATGGGGACGCCGCAAGACACCAACTCTACGCCGCACGCTTTCAGCAAAGCTACGATTGTCTATGTAAGTGACTTCGAACTGGACGCCGAGGATGTGAAGGTCGATAAGGGTGGCGTGGTGGGCCAAGCGCGTCCGGGGATCTTTGAACGGCCACGCAAGAAAGAACAGCGGGACCCGGAGGCTCAGGCCAAGAAATTGGTCGACCTGATGTCGAAGAGCCTGGTGGAAGATTTAGAGAGAGCGGGATACAAGGCGCAACGGCTCGCTCCAGGCGAACCACGACCGGCTTCCGGTGCGTGGGTGCATGGCGTGTTCACCGAAGTCGATGAGGGCAGCCAGAGGCGCCGCGCGGTCATCGGATTTGGTAGTGGCGCGGCAAAAATGGATCTGTATGTGACGCTGACCGATCTGTCCAAGCCGGAAAAGCCGCTCTACGACGCGCCCAAAGAAGACAAAAGCGATAAGAAGATGGGCGCGGCGATTACCATGAATCCGTATGTGGCGGCAGCAAAATATGTAATGGAAAAAGACGCTTCGGAGAAGACGGTGAAGAAGGCCGCGAAAGAAATTTCGGAGCAAGTAGCGAAGAATCTCGAATAGCCGCAGCCCTCCACTGCTACGAAATAGAATTCAATGGCACGAAGCGCGAACTATTCCATCTCAAATGTAACGTAAGTCAATTTCCCGTTGCGCTCTACCTGCATGGCGGTTCCATCGCCAGGCTTAAGCTTGCTGAATTCCGCGCGCAAATTATCCACACTGGTGATCGGCACGCGATTCAGCGCATGAATCACATCGCCCTCGAGTAGACCGGAATCGACCGCCAGACGATTAGCGACCGTGGAAGCCACCACCACGCCTGCTGGAATTCGAAGATCATCCAAGAGTTCCGCAACTTCCGGAGTAACGGTGATGCCCACGATTCCCAATCTTGGTATCAGATCTTTTTTAGGATCAGCCATATCGGCCAGCCGGCTGGGCTCATTGTGAGGCTCGTAAATCGGCACGTTCAGATCGAGCTTCTTGTCTCCGCGCAGAACCTGCAATTTCGCGGAGTTGCCGGTGTTCAGTAAATACAGGCTCAAGGCGAACAGCGGCACGTTATCCACGGGGAAACCGTCGATGCCGATGATGACGTCTTCGATTTTAAGTCCAGCGTGCTCTGCCTGGCTTCCGGGATACACATCGGAAACGATGACGCCAACTTCCGTCGCGAGGCCCAAGCCCTGCGCCAGATCAGGTGTAAGCGATTGCAACTCGGCGCCAATCGTGCGACGCCGCACTCGTCCATATTTGCGAATTTGCTCATAAGCATAACGGACGATGCCGCTGGGAATGGCGAACCCGATTCCCTCGTTGCCACCGGATTGTGTGTAAATAAATGTATCGATGCCCACGACGTTGCCCTCGGCATCTACCAACGGCCCACCACTGTTGCCGGGATTGATGGCCGCATCGGTTTGGATGTAAACCATCGGCTCGTCGACATTCGGCTGACGCAGAACTGAACTAACCAAGCCAAAGCTGACTGAGTTTTCCAAGCCCTCTGGACTGCCGAATGCCAGCACCACTTGGCCTTTTTCGATCTGATCATAGCGGGCCAGGGGAAGCGTAGGTAAGCCTGCGGCCTCTACTTTGAGAATCGCGATGTCGATCAGCTTGTTGAAGCCCACAATGCGCGCGGGAAGAATTCGACCGTGGGATTTCAGAAGAGCCGTTGGTTGCGAACTTTCCACGACCGGTGGAGTGAGCACGACGCGGACACGGTCTGCGCCACGTACCACGTGATAGTTGGTCACAATGTAGCCATCGGACTCGATGATGAAACCGGAACCGAGACTACGTTCGCGCCCGACGGCTGTGGAACCGTGCTCATCCTCGTCGCTAGCCGAGCCGTAGCCGGTAACTAACACTTCGACCACCGACGGCGAGACGCGCTTCACCAAGCTCTGAAACGAGTTGCTCATCAGCCGCATCGCATCTGTAGTTTTTTCGTTTGCAGGGGCTTGGCCCAATGCCGGTGAGCCAAGAACGCAGCCGACGGGGATGAGTGCCAGCAGGGTGCCTAAGAATCGCGCGACGCGGAAATTTTGGAACGAATGTTGAGTTGTCAAGATAGTTCGCCTTTCGGGTGCAGCGGGAGACACAGGGCGGCGGCAAGATCACCGGCACGAAATGTATCACGCCCGCACTTTTTCTAAAGAGGTTAGAGACAAGCCCTAAGATCAATTCAACGAGAATCCAAGTCCGCCGCACCCGAAGTCTCCGGAATCTTCAAGTTCTCTGGCGTAGCGCCTTCCAGTGCGCGACTCCAAATCTGTTCTCGCTCCAGACATCCGGTTTTGCGAAGGTAACCGACGTCCATGACGGTACCGTCCTGCAACCAATAGGGATTTTGCCGTTCAAAATAGATGCTGGCAATGTGAGTTGCCACCAACGGAGAAAATTGCGACTGACAGTCTTCCGACGGGTTATGGTGGAACGCCACAGCCTCGATAACGCTGTCTGGCAGGCCCCATACGCCCAACAAATACGCGCCAACTTCGGCGTGGCTACAGCCAAGCACATCACTCTCAGCAACCAGCAGATTCGTTCCGCCATTTTTGACTAGCGCCAGCACTTCGCCGTATTTTTCATGAGCGGCAGAGGCCAGGATAAGCTTGCCCACATCATGCAGCAGGCCCGCCGCAAAACAGTCGTCTTCGACGCGCTGTGTGGCTTTTTCCGGACTGGCAATTCTCTTCGCATAACTTCCTACAGCCAGACTGCGCCGCCAAAAATAGTCGACGTCCGCCTCGCTTAGCAGCTTCGTCTGAAACTTACTGAATACGTGGCTGGAAACAACCAGCGCCTTGATGATATCCAGCCCCAGAAGTTGAACCGCGTTCGACGGGTTCGAGACCTGCACGCGCAAACCAAAAAAAGGCGAATTGACGAGTTGCAGAATCTTGGCGGTCATGGCCATATCCTCGGATACGAGCCGGCCCACCGTCGCCATGGAGGGGTTACTCTTGTTGATCTCGTTGGTGAGTTTTATGTAAAGAGTTGGGAGGCTGGGAAGAGATTCCAGTTTCGATACCAATCCCCGTAGTTCCGGGTTCTGGATTAATCCTCTCACCGCAAAGGCGCATCCAAGACGCCGTTTCAGCTCGTCGGTTTTGCAGGGCTTGGAGAGAAATTGATGAGCCGGATTAATCGACTTGAGAATCGTCTCCTTGTCCGCCTGGCCGGACAGCACAAATCGGAGGCACCGAGGATACCGCTGTTTTACTTCTTCCAGAAGTTGCGCGCCACTCATCACCGGCATTCTCATGTCCGTGACGATCACGTCGAAAGACTGATTGGCCATCGACCGCAAAGCCTCTTCGCCTCCGGTCACAAACGCCATCTCCCATTCCGGACGCATCGAGTAGAGACTGCGCTCCAGGCCGGAAAGCACCATCGGATCGTCATCGACGAAAATTATTCGTTTCGGCATCCTTAAGCCTTCGACGCGGTAGGCAGTTGAATATAAAACGTCGTTCCGCTGCCGACCTCACTCTCAAACCACAGCCGCCCGCCATGTTTCTGCACGATCGCATTGTGCGCTAAGGCGAGCCCCTGGCCGGTACCCTTGCCTACTTCCTTGGTGGTAAAGAACGGTTCAAATATCCTGGACCGGATCTCCACCGGTATCCCGCTTCCCGTGTCCTGAATGGATATCGTTGTCCAGTCGCGGTCTTGTGTGGTGCGAATCGCAATCTTCCCCTTGGTGTCGGGGCTCTCTTTCGTAACTTGGGCGATGGCGTGAACTGAATTGATAATCAAATTCAGAATGACCTGATTCAGTTCGCCAACATGACAAGGAACCGGCGCTAAATCGCTGGCCAGGATTGTTTCGAGTTCAGCCACATACTTCCATTCGTTCCGGGCCACCGTGACCGTAGTGAGAATCGCTTTATTGATGTCTGTAAGCTGTTTCTCATCCGTGCCGGGATGGGAAAACTCTTTCATGGCTTGAACAATTTTGGCCACTCGGGCCAGCCCTTCCAGCGACTGATCCAGCGCATTGGGTATCTCTCGCTGGAGATATTCAGGGTCGGCGGCGCTGAACGAACTCTTTAGCTGCACGAGGAAAGCAGACGGATCAATCTCTTCTGTCGTAGGCTCCAGGATGGATCGTAAGAGCGAGAGAGTCGGGCGCAAGGAGGCCCACGCTTCCTTGAGGAACTGCGTATTGTCTCCCACAAATTGGATGGGCGTATTAATTTCGTGCGCGATGCCGGCTGCAAGCTGCCCAACCGCCTCGAGTTTCTGCGCTTGGCGCAGGTGGCTCTCCATCATCTTTCGCTCCGTAACGTCTTCCTTCACGGCAAGAAAATGCGTGGGCTTGCCATTCTCATCTTTAATGGGACTGATGACCGCTAATTCCCAATACAGTTCGCCATTCTTTTTTCTATTCTTGAATTCTCCTCGCCATTCGCCACCCTGCGCAATCGTGGCCCACATTTGCTTATAGTCGGCCGCGGAGGAATAGCCCGACTTCAGAATTCGAGGGTTTCGGCCTGACACTTCCTCAAAGCTATAGCCCGTACACTCCGTGAACCTTCGATTTACATAGGTTATGTTTCCTCGAAGATCGGTGATGACCACGGAGACCGGACTCTGCTCCACGGCCTGGGATAATTGCCGCAATGCATTTTCATTTCTCTTGCGCTCGGTAATGTCTCTAAAAATCCACACGCGCCCATAGTATTTGCCGTCTTTGCCGATCACCGGCGAAGAGTAGCGATCAAAGACCAACCCGTTCTTCAGCTCGATCTCGTCACGGCTGGTTTCCTCGGCATGAACATAGAGGTAATTCACTTTTTGCAGGAAGGAATCTGTATCCTTCATTCTGCGCAGCACATGATCTAGAAAAATTTGGTCCTGCTCCTGCTCGCGGATGCATTGGGGAACGTCAAACAGCTCGAGGAATCTTTTATTGAGCAGGATGACCTTGCGGTCTTCATTCACCACAAGAATTCCGTCGAGTGTCGCATTCGTCTGCGCTTCCAGGAACGCCGTCTTGGAGCGCAAGTCCTCTTCACCCTTCCGGCGCTCAGTGACGTCCGCACCCACGATCAGGAATTCTCCAGCCGTGCTATGCGGAGGGACGATCCAGGTAACTGTCAGTCCCAGCTGGCGAACCGCGCCATCTTTCTCGAACAGAAAATCTAGTCGGGCTTGATCGGTTGTATCGTAAAGAGATTTGAGCTTCAGCGCGAAATCAGGGCACAGCCAGTGGATTCCGCAACTATCTAGCGATTTCCCGAGAACGGCCTCGGATCGCAGACCAAATGTCCGTGCTGCCGCTGAATTCCATCTTCGAATGCGACGCTCCACATCGATGCTGATGAGGATGCTAGGTATCGAATTGATGAACAATTCCGTCTCTTCGTTCGCACTTAACGATTTGGCTTCCATCGTTTTTGGGTCGGTTATGCCCGCTATTGCCATGACTCTTCTTCTCTAACTCCTTTTTCGCCTTTTTGCGGCTCAACTGGAAACAACTTTGCAGGTTTTGATCCAGACGATTGCGCAATCTCAATAGATGTATCGACAAATTAGGAAAAATTCTGAAGCACATGTCCGGCAAAACAGAGTCACGTCAGCATGCTGGATCGCCAGTTCGTTCCATAAGCTCGCGATCGTCCGCTTCCGCACGCAATATGTAGGGACCGGGCTTTAGCCCGGCGCCTCGCTCACAGGCAACGCGTACAGAAATCCCACGATCTGCCGATATCTTGGATGGCGATGTGCGTGCCTCTTACAACCACGGAGTAACGATCAATGCCGGAAAAAATTCTCTTTGTCGATGATGAAGTCCAGGTGCTGGAGGGGTTTCAGCGCTTACTGCACAACACGTTTCAAATCGAAACGGCCGCCGGAGCTGCTGAGGCTCTTAAGAAGCTAAGGAAAAGCAAAGAATATGCCGTGGTCGTCTGCGACATGCGCATGCCAGACATGGACGGCGTCCACTTGCTGCAGAAACTAAAGACGGATTTCCCCGACGTGGTGCGGATCATGTTGACCGGCAATTCAGATCAACAAACCGCAGTGGAAGCTGTAAATGAAGGGAACATTTTTCGCTTCTTGAACAAACCGTGCGGAAAAGACGCGCTGGTAAAAGCGCTCAGCGCCGCACTGATTCAATACAAAGTGACCAACAACAAAGAGGATTTGCTGGACAAAGCGCGCTACGGGCACCGCCTGGAACCTTGGACCGCCGATCCTATCTCTGCTGCCTATCTAGAGGTCGAGCAACAGGTCCGCGATTTGGTGGGCGAAGCAGCGCGAACGGTTCAGCCGTCGGGAGGTGGAATCTATCTCGGCAAGATCATTTGGGTATCGTCCGAGTATGTGGTGCAGAGCCTTTCTCCCGCGCGGGTGATTGTCCATCCAAGAAATCTGCTCACCAGTGTTCCGCAACCCGGTGAATATGTGCGGATCGAATACAGCAACAGCCAAGGGGAAGTAGAAGAAATTCCTCATCGTCGGTCGTAACTAAGATTCGGTGAATTCCGGCCTACTTGCCTTTTTGTTCGAACTGACTTCTTTGCGTTCTGGTTAGCGCTTGGTTACGTCTGTGGCACCTGATTTGACTCTCGTACCCGCCCCAGACGGCTAGCCTACTCGGGCGTGAAGCTGCCTGACGAATCGTTTACGATCCGCACAAAATTTTCCTCGCTTGCTCGGTGTTTCACGGCGCGGATTTTGCCATGCCCGAAAAGTGAACCGTAATCAGAAAGCCGTTCGTGCCGTCATAGGAGAACTTATGGCCGTCGCCCTCGAAAGCTTCGTGCTTGTTCTTCCACATGCGGAAGCCATCGTTGGACTGGGCGCTCCAGTATTTCAAGTTATGAATGACGACTTCGTGGTCGGGACTATCACCTTGGACGCGCTCCAGGATGACTTCACCCTTACCATCGCTCATCTTGGCATGGGCAACGCCGGTCTTGCTGTCAACGTCCCATGAAAACGCGGTGTTGCTTACTGCTTTTTTCTGAAAGGGAATCGCCGAATAGAGCTGGGTGAGAATGTCACCAAGAGCTGCCTGTTGCTCCTTGCTAACGCTGGGATCGAAATTCACGACCAGCCAGGAATCCTTACCAGTGCTCCAGTCGCTGCCAAGATCACTCCCGATCCAGACCTTCGCGCCATCGAGTTTGGTGTCCTTGTAATGGCCCTTGTCCACTTTGAGGACGAGGTTTGCGCGGCAATAATGCTCGTCCATATGTTGCTCCCCCATACCCATATGGTTTGTGGAGTGGGTGTTGAAGTAACAGGGACAGAACATGTCGCAACTGCAGGCTTCGATGTAACTTGCCGTCATGTCGAAATCAGGTTTGGAAGAATTCTCTTCCGCAGAAGAGGTGAAATAGATCAGGCTGGCAGCAAGGGCGAGGAGAGGAAACAGAAATAGTCGAGGCAAACGACGCATAGTCCCTCCAATAGATTCGTTTCAGAATGGGGGCCCAACCGGGAATTGAACAACTCTACTCTCCGGGATTGGAGGATTCAATCCGATTTCGTTGCCAACATGACCAGCTGAAATGTGAAGCCTCTGATTAATATGGGAACCAGACAAGCGGAATTGGTAGTCCGTCGTCGGACAATCGCCCCGCACCCGCCCATGCTCTTAAGAATGTCGCTATGCGATAATGAGTTAAGCTGGCATCGTGAAAATTTCGCAAGACTTAGTCGTAGATATTATCTGGATTTTATCTTCGATTTTCATAGCCGCTCTGATTTTCTGGCAGGCAGTTGTAAGGGGTAAGGCAAACCCTTCCGCTACTAAAGAAGTAGTGCCTCCGCGCTGGATGATGCGAACGGTCGGAGCGCTTCTCGTTATCCTCTTCCTGTGGGTGGTTCTTAGGAAGTTGGTTCTTAGTGGGCCTTGAGGAGCCTTATCCGGCTAATTCTACCGTACAAAAACTGTACAATTTTCGTTGCCGTCCTCAAAAAAACCTTGCTCTTATTGGGGATTTTATTGGAGGCGCGGGTGGGAATCGAACCCACGCATAAAGGTTTTGCAGACCTCTCCCTTACCACTTGGGTACCGCGCCTCTGTTACTTCAGTATAGCGAATCTTTGCGGATGCTGTCAGCGCGGCGCACTCTCTGCCTTATCCCACCGGACAATATAACGCTATTTCTTGGCCGGTTCTTCGATCTGCGCCTCGCGCAGGAATCGCGCTGATTCCTCGGGCGGAGTCGGATTGATATAGAAGCCGGTGCCCCACTCGAAACCTGCCACCTTGGTCAGCTTGGGAATAATTTCAATGTGCCAGTGGTAATGGTCGTTGATTTCTTCCCCGATCGGCGAAGTGTGAATCATAAAGTTAAACGCCGGCCGGTCCAGCACCGCGTCCATGCGCATTAGCGTTTCTTTCATCATCTGCGCCAGGCTGGAATACATAGTGCTCTGATTATTTTCGTACGCGGAGCCATGCACCTTGGGCAGCAACCACATTTCAAACGGGAATCGTGGCGCATAGGGCGCCAGAGTAATGAAGTGATCGTTCTCGCCAATCACCCGCTCGCCGGTGTCCCGCTCCTGGCGAATAATGTCGCAAAAAATGCAGCGTTCCTTCTCGTCGTAATAGTGCCAGCAGTTATCCACTTCCTCGCGCACGCGCCGTGGCACGATGGGCAGAGCGATTAATTGCGAGTGCGGATGCTCCACGGAAGCGCCGGCCGCTTCACCATGATTCTTAAAGATCAGCACGTAACGGAAACGCTTATCATTCTTCAAATCCAGCATGCGGTCCCGATACGCCCACAGCACATCTTCCAGAGACTTCTGCGGCAATTGTGCCAGCGTGGTCTGATGCTGCGGCGACTCGATGATGACTTCATGAGCGCCGATGCCGTTCATCTTGTCGAACAGGCCTTCGCCCTCGCGATCCAGTTCGCCTTCAATTCCCAGCGCGGGGAAACGGTTGGGCACCACGCGAATATTCCAGCCGCCGCTATTGGCTCCGCCGCCATTTCTGCCATAGGCCAGAATCTCCGGCGGCGTCTTGGCCTCGTTGCCCGGGCAAAACGGACAATTCTTCGGCGGACCCGGAAAAACGGTCTCGCGCAGAAAATCCATGGGACGCTTCCCACGGTCCGTGGAGATAATGACCCACCGCGCGGTAATCGGATCTTTACGTAACTCCGGCAAGAATTCCTCCCGTACTCTGCGTGCACCCCTGCCGCAGAACTGCTACCAAACCGATATTGTACCCCGACTTGGCCCTGTGGTGCCCGCCGAGGTGAGAACTCCCTCAGCAAGCGCTGTGAAAAAGCCACGGGAATGGGCGAATCCACATGTCGCCAGCCTGGTCAGGCTTCCGGGCTAAGAGCAGCTTTGTGCAGGCGTACGACGGGCGGGAGGCCAGGGCGGTTGTCGATCGCGACCACGTCAAAACGTAGCGGGCAATCGCCAATGTGCCGATCGCGAAGGAAATAATGCGCGGTGCGAACCAGGACGTGGTGCTTCTCGCGCGTGATGCTCAGTTCCGGCAGCGCCGTCTTCCCTTCCTCCGTGGCTCGAGTGCGCACTTCGACGAACACCAGCGTGTCGCCGTCATAGCCGATCAGGTCGATTTCGCCTTTGCTGTGCGATGGAGAGTAGTTTTTGGCGATGAACAGGTAGCCGAGGCGCCGCAGGTACCAGTAAGCATACGTTTCCCCACGCACGCCTGTCTGCAGCGCCTCGTGCTTCTTCGCGTCGGCGGTGGGAGACTCGCCATCACGTAAGCCGTGGCGCGACCGCCATCGCACGACTGCAAATCCGACTCGGGGCAGAATACCCATGTCTGGCAGAGTTACTTACTCGATACAATACCTTACTTATAAAACAGAAATCCCGTGAACGCCACTGAATTCTGCGCCCACGGGATTTTGTAGTGTGGATAACGCTAGACGAAACCGGTCGCTGCTTACAGCGACTTCTCGGCCTCGCGCAAGCTTTCTTCCATGATGCCAATCGCGCAATCCGCCTGCTCTTGGTCAATCAGCAGCGGCGGCGACATACGAATGGTGTTCTCGCCGGAGCCCAGGGTCAACAGGCCATGATGGAACGCGTTGGTGATCACCTTATCGCGTAGGTCATGCGCCTTTTCTTTAGTGCGCTGGTCGCGAACGATTTCAACGCCCACCATCAGGCCTTTGCCGCGAACATCGCCCACGATCTTGAAGCGCTTCGGCCAATCGTTAATTTTGCCAAAGATGTAGTTGCCCATCTTCTCGGCATTGGCCATGTAACCGCCTTCGATCAAGTCAAGCGTAGCCAGCGCTGCCGCAACGCACACCGGATTGCCGCCGTAGGTTGTGCCATGCGAGCCGGGCTTCCACTGCATCACGCTTTCCTTGGCAATGAAGGCGCTGATCGGCATGCCGCTGGCAATGCCCTTCGCAGTGAGCACGATGTCCGGCGTGATCCCGGCGTGATCGTAGGCCCACATTTTGCCCGTGCGGCCCATCCCCGCCTGCACTTCATCGAGGATCAACATGATGCCGTGCTTGTTGCAGATGCGCTGTAGCTCTTGCAGGAAAAAGAGCGGAGCTGGAATGAAACCGCCTTCGCCCTGAATAGGCTCCACGATGATGGCTGCCACTTCTTCCGGCGCGAACAAGCGCTTGAAGATTTGCTGTTCGAGCAATTCGATAACTTCCGCACCGCAAGTTTCGTTGGTATGGCCCAGCGCGCAGCGATACGCATACGGATACGGAATGTGCTCAACGCCGCCCAGCAGAGTGCCGAAGTATTTGCGCTGGGTGTTCTTCGACGCGGTCAGCGAGAGCGAACCCATGGTGCGGCCGTGGAAGCAGCCGTAGAACGCGATCAGCTTGTCGCGCTTGGTGGCGTAACGAGCCAGCTTGATGGCCCCCTCCACCGCTTCCGTGCCCGAGTTGCCGAAAAACACTTTCCAGTTGTGCGACGACGGCATGGTGGCTACCAGCCGTTCGGCGAGTTGCGGCATGTGGTGATGATAAAAGTCCGTGCCGGCGATGTGGATCAACTCCGCGGCCTGCTTCTGAATGGCTTCTACCACTTTCGGATGGCAGTGGCCCGTCGAGCAGACGGCGATACCCGCGCAGAAATCCAGGAACGCATTTCCGTCCGGATCTTCCACAACAGCGCCGTAGCCGCGCTTGGCGACAAACGGATAGTCACGCGAGAGCGAAGGCGAAATGTATTTCGCGTCGTAGGCTATAACTTCCTGCGACTTTGGCCCAGGCAAAGCGGTGAGGATTCGGGGCAGTTTAGTTGTTTCAGTGGCCGAGATCATAATTCCTCCAGGAATTTTGTGAGCGAAGGTACAGCGTGGATAAGGAACTGCGCGGAGAGCGGGCAGATCAGCCGGGACGAGCATCCTGCTTAACCTGCTGGTACAACGGTAGTTAGTCGACGCTATAAAGGTTTGGGCGGACGACCGCCGGTCGGAACTTGCGAGGCACACGAAGGCCTACTACGGCCCGATCATGCTTCAGAATGTGGAAATAATTCATTTGCGTTTCCAGCGGACGCTGCCGTCCTTCGTGTCTTCCAGAATTATACCACGATCCGCGAGCTCTTTGCGGATACGATCTGACGCTGGGAAGTCCCTTCGCTGACGCGCGGCTTGGCGGTCAGCGACCAGTTTGTCGACCTCCGCATCGCTGATCCCGGCGTCATCGCTGCCGATACCCAGGGCTTTGAGCTTTTCCGCATCGTCATCTTCAATTACCGCGAAAACCCGGTCAAACGAGACCAGGAACTGCGTCGCAGCCCCCACGTCACCTTGGCGGAATTCTCCCTTGTCCATGGCGATGTTCGCTTCGCGCACGAAATCGAACATAGCTGCCAACGCCTGCGCGGTATTGAGATCATCGGAGAGCCCCGCATCGAAATCATCGGCAGCTTTTTGCGTGCGTTCCGCCATGCCCGGCTGATTCCCAGCGGGAAATTTCTCTTGCTTCAGGCGCGATGCGAAATTGCGCAAGCGCTCCACGGAACTGGTCGCTTGTTGCAGCCCATCAAACGTGAAATTCAGTTGCCGTCGATACGGAACGCTGGCCAGCGCAAAGCGTAGTGCAGACGGCTTGTAGCCTTTGTCGAATAAATCGCGCAGTGTAAAAAAATTGCCGAGCGACTTCGACATCTTCTCGCCTTCCACCAGCAAGTGTTCCGCATGCAGCCAGTAGCGCACAAACTGCTTCCCGGTTGCCGCTTCGCTCTGCGCAATTTCGTTTTCGTGATGAGGAAACGCCAGATCGATGCCGCCGGTATGGATATCCAACGTGTCGCCGAGATATTTCATGGCCATCGCGGAACATTCGATATGCCACCCAGGACGACCTGTGCCGATCTCCGTTTCCCAGAACTGCTCGCCGGGTTTGGGAGCCTTCCACAACGCGAAATCGCGGGCGCTTTCTTTTTCATAGCGATCATTATCCACGCGCGCCCCCGCCTGGATGCCGCTGAGATCCACCTTGGAAAGTTTGCCGTAATCCTTAAATTTCGTGATGCGGTAATAGATCGAGCCCTCGCTGGGATACGTGTACGTATTCTTCTGCAGCTTTTCTATCAGCGAAACCATTTCCGGGATGTGGTCGGTAGCGCGTATCCAGTGCTCCGGTGATTCCACGCTTAGCGTGCGGCAATCCGCGAAAAACGCCTGAATATACTTTTCCGTGTACTCGCGAATGCCTACGCCCGCGGCGGCAGCGTTCGCGATGATCCGATCGTCCACGTCGGTAAGATTCATTACGTGGGTCAGCTTGAACCCGCGCAATAGCAGAAAACGCCGCAGAATATCTTGAAACACGAAAGTGCGAAAATTCCCGATGTGCGCGTAGTCGTAGACCGTAGGCCCGCAGGTGTACATGCCGACTTCGCCGGGACGCAGCGGAACGAAGGGTTCCACCTTGCCGGACAGCGTGTTATGAAGTTGAATATCGTGCATGGGTCTTCGGTTACGTTCTCCGTTCTAGAGCAAACCAAAGATTGTATCCGACGGCTTGCAAGCGCTGCAATGACACCTGCCAAACGTAAGCGGTTTAGTAACGTCTGACCGCATGAACCGATAGCGGCAGGCACCACACAGCAAATCAAAGGGCGAGAGATGGAACACCACCCGGACACCTACGAAGTTTTGGCGAAATATTACGATCAGGCTTATGCCGTCAAAAAAGACCTGGTTGACCTTCCGTTTTATCTAGAGTTGGCGCAGAGTTGCGGCGGCCCGGTGCTGGAAATCGCCTGTGGAACCGGCCGCGTCCTGCTGCCCATCGCGCGTGCGCGGATTCCGATTGATGGCGTCGATAATTCCCCGGCTATGCTGGCCATCTTAAAAGAACATATCAAGAACGAGTTGCCTGAGGTCCGCGAGCGAATTCAACTGCATCAAGGCGACATGCGAGAGTTTCGGCTGGACCGCAAATATCCGCTGGTGATTATTCCCTTTCGCCCGATGCAACACATGTGCACCGTCGAAGGTCAAGTCAACGCGCTCAAGACCGCCGCGTTTCATCTCGAGACCGATGGAATCCTCGCTTTCGACGTGTTTTATCCGAAATTTTCGATTATGGAGAGCGGCATCGGCGAAGAAGTTACGGAGATGGAATGGCCGGACCCGACCAATGCGAAACGCATCGTGCGCCGCTATTTCCGTAAAGATGCGGTCGACAAAGTGCAGCAGATTTTTTCCTTCACTTTTTTCTTGAGAACCTACGAAGGCGATAGCCTCGTCCACGAGGATGTTACGCCCATGACTCTCAGCTACTACACCTACCCGCATCTACGCGCATTGTTTCTTCTTGCCGGCCTGGAAATCGTGGAAGAGTACGGAACCTTTGACAAAACTCCACTCGACAATAGCGCCACGCAAATGATTTTCTTGCTTCGGCGCGGGAAAAGCTTACGCAGCTAAGAGCGGTGAATCGCTGGAATTCAATAACAGAATTATGCGGGATGAGATGTCAATACTGGGCGGGGTGGTCAGCTTAACTAATCGCTTTTTTCAAACGCTGGGTAGTCTTCACTAACTGCCGTTTCAATTCATCGACCTGCTTCGACAGGGCCTGCAACTCTTCTTTCGCGACGGCCCCCGCTTCAGCGATCTTGCGAGCCTTCCGATCCGCCTTACCCAGCGCCGTCCCTACTTTTACGCTTACCTCTGTCAGCCTGTCTTTTTTCGCCATTTCGTCCTCCAGGAACCGCGCAGCCATCGTATACCGAAAACGATAGAATTCATTCGCGGAAATATTCGTGAGCGGTTGACAGTCTTTGCGTGTCACGCATACAGTCCGGAGAACCTGAAGAAGTGCCGTTTCGGCCAACGAGGAGAACGCAATGCGGCGACTGGCGGTGGGAATAGGATTCGTGGCGATGCTGGGCTCGGGCGTGGTTTGCAGGTCACAGGAAACCCCAGCGGCCGCGACAAAAAGCAGCGAGAAGAAGCCGCTAACGCCGGAAACCTTTCTGGAATTGCGGCAGATCCAGGACCCGCAGTTTTCTCCAGACGGAACTCGCGTGGCCTTCGTGGTCAGCGATCCGCTGAAGAACGAGAAGAGAACGCGGCATATCTGGCTGTATGACGTGCAGGCCAAGACTTCCCGGCAGTTCACTTATTCCGATAAAACGGAGAGTAATCCGAGATGGTCTCCCGACGGCAAGAAACTCACTTTCCTGTCCAATCGCGGCGGTGATCAGCAGCAAATCTACGTGTTGCGCATGGAAGGCGGCGAAGGCGTGGCACTGACCAAAGCGAAGGCCAGCGTAACCGCGTTTGCCTGGGGTCCTGACGGCCAATCCATCGCCTATCTGGCGCCTGATCCGAAGACCGATGCAGAAGAAAAAAAGGAAAAAGAGAAAGACGATGCGCGCGTCGTGGATAAAGAAGACAAGCATGCCCGCTTGCATCTCCTAACCGTCTCTACTCAGGAAGAACACGCCGTCACCGACGCGAACTGGCGTGTCGACGAACTTCACTGGATGCCGGATGGGCAAAGCATTGTGGTCAGCGCCACCAATCGTCCCGCGTCTGACCAGTACACAAATCGCATTTATCTGCTGACCGCGAAAGATGGAACGATGAAAGAACTCGCCGCGCCCCGCGGACCGTTTGGCGATCTAAAGGTCTCGCCCGATGGATCGATGATCAGCTATTTCGGTGCCCGCGATGATGGCCCCGGCGCGCACGATCTAATGTTGCTACCGGCTAAGGGAGGCGCAGCACGAAATTTGACGGGAGCTAGCCTCGACCGGCAACTCGCCGACTATCACTGGGCAAAGAACGGGTCGCTGCTTCTCACCTACGCCGATGGTTTCCGCAATCGTGCCACGGGCTACAGCGCGGAAGGCGAACGAAAAGATGCGGAGGAACTGCCGGTGAGCCCCGAGCAATTTTCCATGGCATCGACGGGCGAAATCGCGTATATCGGCGAGTCCACTCAATCTCCACAGGAAATTTGGATTCGCGATACCAAAGGTGCGTCGGAAAAGGTGACGCATGTAAACGATTCCTGGAAGGACTATGCGATCACCGCGCCAGAATTCTACAAATACAAATCCTTCGATGGGGTGGACATCGAAGCGGCACTACTGAAGCCTGCTGGATTCGATGGAAAAACGAAGCTGCCGACGATCGTGCTGGTCCATGGCGGCCCGACCGGCAATTGGGAAGATCGGATTGACGCCTGGGGACAACTCCTCGTCGCCAAGGGCTACTTAGTGATGTATCCGAACATTCGCGGCTCGATAGGCTACGGAGAAAAATTCATCGAGATGAATCGCGGCGATTGGGGCGGCGGCGATTTCAAGGATGTGATGGCGGGAGTGGAAGATCTAGTCACGAAGGGATTCGCCAATCCGGATCGACTGGGAATTGGCGGATGGTCGTACGGTGGCTACATGTCGGAATGGTCGGTGACGCAGACCACGCGATTCAAGGCGGCCGTGTCGGGTGCCGGCATGGCCAACTTGATTTCCGAATATGGCACGGAACAGCATCCGGCGTATGACGAGTGGTTCTACGGTTTACCTTACGAAAAGCCGGAGGGCTTTCTGAATAGCTCGCCCTTTTTGTATATCAGCCATGCCAAGACCCCAACTCTGATTTTGCAGGGCGAAGCAGACCCCATCGATCCTATCGGGCAGAGCCAGGAACTCTATCGCGGCTTGAAACGCTACGGCGTGGACACGGAACTTGTATTGTATCCGCGAGAGCCGCACGGATTTCAGGAAGCCAAACATCGCGTCGACGTTCTAAAACGCGTGGTGGATTGGTATGACAAGCATCTGAAAGAAACAAAATAGCCCGACACCGCAAATATTATCCTGTAGCGGACATCCGATATCTGAAATTTGATATCTAAACCAAGCCGAGGACATTCCGTTGAGCCAAACCCCCAAGTGGGACGCAACCTTATACGACGACAAGCACTCTTTCGTTTGGAAGATGGCGGCTGGCCTGCTCGATCTGCTCGATGCAAAAGCTGGCGAACGCATCCTGGATATTGGCTGTGGAACGGGACATCTGACATCGCAAATCGCCGCCAAAGGTGCTCAGGTTACCGGCGTCGATCGCTCTCCTGAAATGATTCGCCAAGCCCAGGAAAAATATCCGGAGTTGCATTTCGAAGTGATGGACGCCACGCAACTCGATTTCCCCGATAAATTTAATGCGGTCTTTTCGAACGCCACGCTGCACTGGATCAAAGAGCCAGACAAAGTCGTGGCGGGAATCGCCGGTATTTTGCAGCCTGATGGGCGATTTGTCGCGGAATTTGGCGGCAGAGGAAACGTTGCGCAGTTTGTCGCAGCGATACAACGCGCGTGGCTAGCGTGCGGCTTTACCGGCGCGATGCCCAATCCCTGGTATTACCCCAGCCTTGCCGAATACTCGAGTCTCCTGGAACGCCACGGGCTGGCGGTGACCTACGGAACGCTGTTTGAGCGGCCCACGCCGCTGGAAGACGGCGAGCAGGGTCTGCGCAACTGGATCGAAATGTTCGGTTCGGCGATCCTGGGCGAGTTACCGGCAGACAAACGCCAAGCCTTGGTGAACGAAGTGGAACGCCAGTCGCGGCAAACTCTATACCGCGATGGCCAGTGGGTGATGGATTATCGTCGGCTCCGCGTGGTCGCACTCAAGCAGTAAATTGTGGATGGATGGGCCTGACCGCCCTAATTGGTTGGGAAATTACCGACTGTCGGCCCGCCTAGCGCGAAAAAACCACTGCAACCGGATCTTCATAAACGCGCTTCCAGTTTGTTTGCGTGCGCAGGAAATTCGCCAGATTCGAACGTGGCTCAACCAGCACCGTGCGAATGCCCTCCTGCTCTAGCGCCGGCCGCGGATCGATGTTCACGTCGTATAGCTGAATGAATTTATCCAGGAAAGCGTCGCCGTAAAGATCGGCCCGTCCATCAATGTAAACGCGATACTGCGGATACAGCCGCCAGATCAGGTATCCGCCAAAATCATACGAATTCAATAGTGGAGCAGGCAGCTTCTGCGCATCCAAAAACGAAGCAGCTCTCGCCGGAAAGCGCGACTGCTCGAATTCCAACTCGGTGGCGACGTGATCGCTCACCACTTTCGCGGAAATCACCGCGATCGCCACCACAACCGCCAGCTTCAGGACGTTTTGCAGAACCGGGCTGAATGCAGGCAACTTCCAAGCAGGCAACGAGGCGTACTCCGCGAGCAACGGAAATGAGACCAACACGAAAAAGGGCAAGTTCCGCATTGAATAGAGCGACGCGAACGCGAAGAACACGAATAGAACTATTTGGCTCGGTTTTGGACGCTTAGGCGATAGCGCCAGCACCGCCACAGTTAAAAACAGCAGCAGCGCCATAGGATGAAATATCGACAAATGAAAATCCGGCGAGCGCCACTCCATGATTCCCGCCTGCATTCCACCAGAGCTCAGCGTCTCGAACGGATACGAATACATGGCCAGGCCGTTGGGATTCAGTGGAACGACCGCCAGGCACACCGCACAAGCCGCCACCAACGTAAGAACGCGCCGCCCCGTCGTCCGTGCGTCCGTGTTGCCTCCCAGCCAGTCCGCCACAGCGCCCACTGCGAACAGCAGAATCAACGCTGGACCCAGAATGTACCCGCCATGCAAGTCGACCCACAGAACCACCAGCACCGGCAAAACGACAAGTGGCTTCCACGATCCGTTTTCAAAGTACCGAGTCAACACAAACAAGAAGATCGCCGCGAACGCGTAAGTAAAAATTTGCGGCCGCACCGAGAAGATCGGACTGGCCGCCCAAACTCCCAGGCCAAGCGCAATTATCCTCGCGACTTGGTTGCCACCCAACCGCGCGTATGCAAACCAGAACGCCAGGGTCAGCACCACCGCAGTGAGCAGTAGCAACCCCGCCGACCCAAGCGCCGAGTAGGCCCCGTAAAAAAGAATATCTGCCAGCCATTCGTGAGCGATCCACGGCTTCCCGCCTGCCGTCGCGGAAAAAGGATCGGTGTGCGGTATGGAATGGTTTTGCAAGATGTAGCGCCCTGTGCTCAGGTGCCACCACATGTCTGCGGAAGGAACGGTTGGAACCGAGAAGGCAAATACCGCGAGCAGCAGCGCCGCTGGCATCCAGAACCGGATCAGGCTGTTGCTTCCAGTGGCCGTGGTCGAGGGCTCCCCAGTCGCCCGCAGGGGAACCGCAACGTCTTGTTCTAAAGTGTCCATCCCCGGTCGCCCTCGATTGTCGCTACTCCCGCCTACCCTGGCTCAAAGCTTAAGTTGAAACTCGAGAAGGCCCGCAAATAAATCTGCGCGAATTTCTTCAACCGCCACGACCACGCAAACGCTCCACACCCGCAAGAATTGTGGCCTGTGGATATGGGCCACAATAGGTAGAGTAGCGCTTTACAGGAAATAGACGCCATGCTACGCTTTTTTCCCGTACCGCCATCGTAGCGCCAGGCGGCTGGACCTCTAATCAGGAACCTGCCTAAACGTGTTTGCTATCTGCCTGTTACAGGCAATAGCGTCGCGGGAACCACCTCCCATCGAGGAAAGGAAAGTCGTCTCTCTTCGCGAGATACGAGTGCGATCCCTTGGGGACCGGAGCCAGCCGAAGTCTGTGTAGCGACGCACCGCGAAGTAGATGTTCACGACAAAAGGGGACACCTTGCTTAAGCTGCGGAAAGTGGAAATCCTAGGTTTCAAGTCATTCTGCGAACGCACCGTGGTTACGTTCAGCGGCACGGGTACCACTTGCATCGTCGGGCCAAATGGATGCGGCAAGTCGAACGTGGTCGACGCCATCAGCTGGGTGCTGGGCGAGCAGAGCCACAAGTCGCTTCGCGCGGAACGCATGGCCGACTGCATTTTCAATGGCACCATCAAGCGGCCGCCCATGGGCCTGGCCGAAGTCACCATCACCATGGAAGATCCGGAGCTGGCGGAAGCGGCGCGCTTCGTCATCGAAGGTGCGGAGCAGCAGGAAAAGATGGAACTGCTTGCCGAGAATAGCGACGACAGCCAACGTACGATCGAATCGGAACCGGCCCCGGTTGAGGACGTCAGCCTGGCTGTCGAGACGGCAGACAAACTAGAAATTCCCGCGCCCGAGGCTCAGACCGACGTAGCGGAAGCTACCGGATTCAAAGCCAAGCGCAAGAAAAAATCAGAAAAGCCTACGGTAGTGACCAAGCCCGGCGAAGTAGTGGTCAGCCGCCGGCTGTATCGCAGCGGCCAAAGCGAATATTTGATCAACGGGCGCCCCGCTCGCCTGCGCGACATTCAGGAAATGTTTATGGGCGTGGGACTCGGTCCCGACTCGTACGCCATCATCGAACAGGGCCGCATCGGTCAAATCCTGGCCACCAAACCCATGGAACGCCGCGCGATTATCGAAGAAGCCGCGGGCATCACCAAATTCAAGACGAAAAAACGTCTAAGCGAAGCCAAGCTGGAATCTTCGAAGGTAAATCTTTCGCGCGTCAACGACATTGTGGTGGAAGTCGAAAAGCAGTTGGCTTCTCTCAAGCGGCAAGCGGCCAAAGCGCGCCGCTATTCCGAAATTCGTGATCAAATGCGCGGCATCGTTCGCCAGATGCTGGCCGGAAAAGCGCGCGAACTGGATGCGGAAGCCGAACGGCTGGGAACCCGACTGGGCGAGTTGACCGCAACGGAAACGCAGCATGCCCAGTCTATCCACGAACAGGAAGGCCTGCAGGACCAGTTAAGCCAGCGAATCTACACGCTGGATGCGGAAATTCGTCAAAATCAAAACGTCCTGAATCACACCGCGCTGGAAGTGGATCGCAGCGAGAATCGCATCGCGTTCAACCAGACGCGCAGCGCGGAATTGGCTGGCCGCAATCAGCAAATCGCTGCAGAGAGCGCATCGGTATCCAGTCAGAGAACGGAATGGGAACAGCGCAACCAGACGCAGTTGCAAGCTGTAGAAAAAGCGCGCACCGAATCAGTCACCGTAACTTCGCGTGTGGAAGATTTAGCTAAACGCGCTGCCTTCCGCACCCAACAAATTTCAGAATCGGAAACGCGCATGGCTGCCTTGCGCCGCGCCGCCACCGAAGCCGGCAACAGCCTGCTGCAATTGCACGGCGAACAGAAACAAGCAGAAGAAGCGCTGGTGCACCAATCCGAATCACTTGCACAAGCAGGAAGCGCGAGAGACGGAATTACTGGAAACCTCGATTCGCATCCGCGACGACGCTGACCAAGCCGCTCAAGACTGGCAGAATGCCACCACCCAATTGGGCGCGTTGCAACAAAAAGCCACTGAGATCCAGACGAGAATCACGGAACTACGCGCCAAGCGTGACGAGATTTCCAAGGAAGCAGATGCGCTGCGCGATTCGCTTGCAGGCGTGCGTGCGCGTCATTCCACGTTGACACAAGTCTTGAACGATCACTCTTATACCGGCGAAGCGGTGCAAAAACTCTTTGCCGCCAACGAACGTCACGGCGGCGAAAATTTCCGCGCGGTGGGCGTGCTTGCCGACTACGCCGAAGTTCAGGAGCAACACGAAGCGGCGCTCGAGCAATACATGCGCGACGAACTCGAGTACGTGGTTGTGGAAACCTACGATCACGCGCGCGCGGGTGTCACGATGTTGCAGAACGAAGTCGGCGGACGCGCCACGTTCTTCGTGGACTCGCTGCGCAATCTGAAGCTCGACGAGTACGAGCCGATCATCCACTTCCGCGTGGAAGATGGCGTCATCTCCCGCCTGGATAAGCTGGTTGATTTCCGCGACCCGCTGGGTCCCGCCGCAAAACAATTTCTGCCCCGGCTCCGCGCCGGCTATCTGACCGACAGCGCTGTCGCTGCTGAAAAACTGGCGCGCGAATATCCGCAGTACGCCTTCGTGACTCCAGAAGGCACCTGCTATCAAGGTCGCATGGTCACCGGCGGCCGCCCCGACGAAGCTGGCCCGCTCGGCATGAAGCGGCAGCTCCGCGTGATGGATTCAGAAATGATCCATCTGCAAGATCGCACCCATGCGGTGCAGACCACACTGGAAACGTTGACCGCCGACCTTCGCATGTGCGAACAAGCTCACCAGGAACTCACCGAGCAACAACGCGAAGCAGAACGAAATCTGTTTGCCACCAAGCATCGCCACGAACAAACGCAAAGTGATTTGACGCGGTTGAGCCTGGACCTGGGCGTCTGCCAAAACGAACTGTCGCGGTTGCGCCGTGAAATCGAGTTGGTGCGGCAACGCGCCGAGCGCGCCAAACTGCAGCACGAAACCGCCGCAACCAGTCGCGCCGAAGCGGAAGCGGAAAGCGCCAGGCTGACCGGCGAAGTTACCCAACTGCGCGAAGCCGTTCAATCCGAGCAGGAAGAGCTAGGCGTGGCGAAGGCGGAACTGGCCACCATGAACGAACGTCTCGCCTCCGCGGAAGCGATTGCGGTTCGTCTGCAAGAAGAGCGCGCCGACCTGGATCGCCGCGAAGCCGCACTACGTCAGCAGGAAGCATCCATCAGCGAAGAAACCGCCGCGATGGCCAAGCAGACCGAAGAGCTCACCGTGCAACTCGAAGCTTTGCGCGCGGAAAAGCTGCGCCTTGAAGCCCGTCAGAAAGAACTCGAACTCGAATGGGATGCAGCTCGCACCCGCGTGACCCAGGCCGAAGATCATCTTCGTATGGCGCGGCAAACCCTGCAAGAATTGCGCGAAGAGCGCGGCAAATTTGAAATCGATAAAGCCAAGAACGATTCAGACCGCCAGCATCTCCGCGAAACCTGCATCGCCGAAGTAAATGCACAACCCGAAGACCTGATCGCCTCCGAGTCCGCATTCATGTCCGGCGAAGAACTGGCCGCCGCTGAAGCCAGCTACCGCGAAATGAAGCAGCGCATCGAAAACATGGGCGCCGTCAACATGATGGCTCTCGAGGAATTCAACGAGTGCGAGCAGCGCTTTACCTTCCTCACTCGCGAGCGCGACGACCTGCTGCAATCCATCGCCGACACCCAACAGGCCATCAAAGAACTCGACGTCATCACCAAGGAACGCTTCGAGCAAGCCTTCACCGCGATTAACACCAATTTCACCACCGCCTTCCAAACTATTTTTGGCGGCGGCACTGCGGAAATGCGCTTAACCGAAGTGGACAGCTCCGGCGACGCGGGCATTGATATCGTGGCTTCGCCACCGGGCAAGCGCCTGCAAAACGTGCTGCTGCTGTCGGGCGGCGAAAAGGCCATGACTGCACTGGCGCTGCTCATCGCGATTTTCCGCTATCAGCCCAGCCCCTTCTGCATCCTCGACGAAGTCGATGCGCCGCTGGACGAAGCCAACGTCGGCCGCTTCACCCGTTTGATCAGCGACATGAGCGCGCAAACACAATTCATCGTGGTCACTCACAATCGCAAAACTATGGAAACCGGCAGCGTCCTGTACGGCGTCACTATGCAGGAGCCTGGCGTTTCCAAACTGGTCAGCGTGCGATGGGAAGGCGACCAGGAAAAACCAACCAAGCAGCGCGCCGCCACTGCCGCATAAAACAAAATTAATCTTCCAACATCCAGGGCGGAGCAATCCGCCCTTCTTTTTTCTCCGCAAAAATTTCAACTTGACATCGCCTCCGCAATATCTTTGCTCCTCCTGAACTGCGACGGTCGTCACATTGACATCGCCGCGCCGTGGGATAGAATGCAAAACACTTTCCGGGGGATCGATGGGTGCAGCTCCTGCAATGAAAGTCATTCGAGAAACGAACTTCGCCGGCATTCCGCCTGTGGCGCGTGGCAAAGTCCGCGACATTTATGATTTGGGCGACCAGTTGCTCATCGTCGCCACCGACCGCCTTTCGGCTTTCGACGTGGTAATGGCCACGCCCATCCCGGACAAAGGCCGGGTCTTGACTCAGCTTTCGCTTTTCTGGTTTGACTTGCTGAAAGGCGTGATTCCCAATCACATTTTAAGCTCCACGCAGTTCCCCGCCCCCTTCGACCGCTACGCGGAAGACTTGGCGGGCCGCTCCATGGTTGTCCGCAAAACCAAGCCTCTGCCCGTCGAATGCGTAGCGCGCGGCTATCTGTCCGGTTCGGGCTGGAAAGAATACCAAGCGACCAGCACGATTTGCGGCGTGCCTCTCCCGCTGGGCCTGATCGAATCCGACAAGCTCCCGGAACCCATTTTTACCCCCGCCACCAAGGCCGCCAGTGGCCACGACGAGAATATTCCCTTCGAACGTGCCGCCGATATGATTGGCAAGGAATTGGCTGAAAAGGTTCGCGACACGACGCTGGAACTCTACCGCCGCGCCTCGGCTTACGCCCTGCCGCGCGGCATTCTCCTGGCTGACACCAAATTCGAATTTGGCTTGTTGAACGACGAGCTGATCTGGATCGACGAAGCTCTCACTCCGGACTCGTCCCGATTCTGGCCGGCCTCGCAATACAAGCCAGGGGGCGCCCAGCCCTCTTTTGATAAGCAGTACGTGCGCGACTACCTCGAACGGATTCAGTGGCCTAAATCGCCTCCGGGCCCGGAGTTGCCCCCCGACGTAGTTGCCGCCACGCGCGACAAATACCGGGAAGCCTACCGCATCCTGGTTGGGCGCGAACTGGACTGACGGGCTAGTAGGCCGACCACCTCAACGAAAATCGCCGGCAGCGGAGAGTGCAGACGTGAGAGATCAATTGGAAGGGCTTGTCGTACAGATGGTCGAGCGAGGCATCCTGTTTGATGAAGCGGTCGGAGAATTCGAGAAGCGCTTCATCAAGCGCGTTCTGGAGCGTACCAACGGCAATCAGTCGCGCGCCGCTGATATGCTGGGCATCCATAGGAACACGTTGAGCCGCAAAATGACCGAATACAAACTGGACCACCGCCGCGGCAAGAGCAGATAACTCATCCGCAGCCGGAAAGCGGCAATCGCTCCCGGTTTTAACTCCCGCAAAAAATCTCCGCCAAAAGAAAAACGGCCCCGATATTCTTGGGGCCGTTTCTAATTCTCGATTGAAGTGCTGTTTTACGGCTTGGCTGCGGGCTTCTTGGCTGGCGGCTTCTTGGTCGTGCCCTTTTCCTTGGGCAGGTCTTCTTCGTTCACCTTAGCTTTATCCCAGTGCAGCATGAACGCCGGATCGGGATCGTAGGATTCCAGCGTGCCGGTGAACCGGAACGCGTTATCCTTCTCGAGTTTTCCTGCTTCCGGCTGGCCCGCGACCTTCACTTCCAGGTTCGGCGTTGTGGCTGCATCAAACTCAGCCTGGCTGGTCACAAACGCGCCCTTGATCTGGACCGGATCGCCGGCGGTCACTTCCAGAATCTTGCCGGGCACATCGGGAAATTCCAGACCGCAGGAAGCCGTCCAGGTAAGCTTGGCCTTGTCGCCGCCAGCCTTCAGGTCGGTCACCACCGAGGCGATGGTCATATCCTTGCGACCTGCGTCCAGATCCGCGGCGCTATAGAGCTTGTAGGTCGCCGGACGGTCCACAGATGTGGAAGCCAGTTGCAATAATTCGTTCAGCTCCGCATCGGTCAGCGCATCGCAAACGGTTCCGCCTTGATAGTTGGCAACCAGCTTTCGCAGGTATGTCTTCACCTGCTTGGATTGCGCCTCATTGGCGCTCTTGGAGCTGGCCGCGCGCGCAAACGCCCACAGGGCGTCGAGCTGTTGCGGTGGATTCATGGCCATGTAGGCCTTGCCCAAGTTGTAGTTGGAGGTCAGATCATCCGGGGTCAGCGCGAGAATTTTCTTGTACGCTTCAATCGCGTGCGGATAGTCCTTCGCCGCCATGGCCGCGTTCGCCGCCGTGCCCGTAAAGAACGTGATGGACTGTTTCTTCTGTTCCGTGAATTTCGCGTCGTCCACGCCATCTGGCTTGGGAACCGCGTTCACCGCCTGGATCCCGGCCATCGCCGAGTCATAGGCGGCTTTGGCGGATGCGGGATCCGGGTTCGGCATGTTGTTATAGGCGAACGCGCGAACCGAATACGCTTCATACTTTTCCGTCGGGCTGGCCCCAGGCAGCGCGATTTCCTTGTCGGCATATTCCATCGCCTTAGGGAAATTCTTCTGCGCACCGTAGTTCTTGTAGTACAGCGGATAGATGTAATTCATCAGGGCGGAGTTTGGATACTTCGCCACGAAATCGTCGAGCAACTTCAGTTGCGCCGCGGGATTCTTCTCGGCGGCGGCAGCCTGATATGCGTTGTACTCAGCCATGGTGTACTTCGGCTGCGCTGCGCCACCTGGCGCCGCTCCCCCTTGCGCTGCTCCCGGATCTTGCGCAAGAACTTGGGCACCCGTACTAAAAAACAGGCCAAGCCCCGCTAGAACCGCGATGCCCGCCATCCGACGTGTTGCGTTCATCCCTTTTCTCCTCGTTGCAACCGTAAAATGAATTTAGGCAAACTGGCAGCCACGACAGACGCTTACCAGAAATCCCTCTACCTTACCGCTTATAAAAGCTTCCCTGGAAACCTACGAATTATAGGTGCAGCCGCTGTCCGTTCGCAAGCCGATATCGGACCAATACGATGCGGAATCCGCAACAGCGCTCTGCCTGTTCTTAAAACTTGCAGCACCCCGGTGCACCCCCGGCGTGCTAAACATGGGCGGCATCCCTGGGAGTAAGATGAGTGTCGCATAAAATTCGTGGCCTGCGCGAGGAAGAAATCGATGGCTGATAGAAACACACTAAATGCTGAGGTGACAAAACAGCACAATCTTGCAAACGCGGTGGCGCTGGTGACCGGAAGCAGCCGCGGCATCGGCAAAGCCATTGCCCTCAAACTCGCTTCACTCGGCGCCGCTGTCGGAATCTCCGGTCGAGACGCCGAAGCGTTGGCAGGCACAAAGCGTGAGTTGGAAGAATTCGGAACCAAAGTTCACTCGCAAACAACGGATGTAACAAAAGCCGGCGAAGTCGCGGCGATGGTGATTGCGACTGAGAAAAATCTTGGACCTATCTCCATTTTGGTGAACAACGCCGGCATCGGCCTGTTCGGACCGATCCAGGAAAGAACAGAAGAGGAGTGGGACCGCACCCTCAATACGAATCTGAAAAGCGTCTTCCTGACTTCGAACGCCGTGGCTCCTCTGATGATTCGGCGGCGCAAGGGCGACATCATCAATATCAGTTCGTTAGCCGGAAAGAACACCTTTGCCGGTGGCGCAATTTACTGCGCATCGAAGTGGGGCCTGCAGGGCCTCTCGGGTTGTATGGCCGAGGATTTACGCGGTTATGGAATTCGCGTCAGTGTGATCTGCCCGGGAAGCGTAGGAACAGAATTTTCCGGCCACAAGCCCAAGGATCCTTCCAAAGTCTTGACGCCCGGAGACGTGGCGCACGCGGTGGCCATGGTGCTGCTGCAGGGACCGCAAAGCTTCATCAGCGAAGTGCACCTGCGGCCGGTGGCCAAGCCGTAAACGCGTGAGCCCTGCCAGCAGTAGTTTTCGTCTTGACAATAGTCGTTATAACGACAATAATCACCCCATGACCCGCTCTAAAAACAACCACCTTCCCGGCCAGCTCGAGGAAGCCACCTATGTCGCCATCCTTCGTGCCGCAGACTCCCTTTCGCAGTTGCCTGACCAGATCATTAAGGGCGCTGGCCTTACCTCCGCCCAATACAACGTGCTGCGCATCCTCCGCGGCGCCGAACCCGAAGGCCTGCCCTGCAACGTTATCGGTGAACGCATGATTTCCCGCGATCCCGACATGACTCGCATGCTTGACCGCATGGAGAAGCGCGACCTGATTACGCGCCAACGGCAGAAAGACGACCGCCGCGTAATCAAAGCCCGCGTGACTGAAGAAGGACTAAAGCTGCTGAAAAAACTGGACGCTCCCATCCGCGAAGGCCACAAAGAGCAGTTTCGCCACATCTCCCCGGCCCGGCTGAAGAGTCTCTCGCAGTTGTTGGTAGAACTTGGAAAGCGTGAATCCACATAACGGATTGCCGCATCCAAGAGACACCATAAAAGCAGGTAAGGAGAACAAGTAATGGGGTTAAGTTTCTCGAGAGTGGCCGTGCTGGCAGGACTCCTAGCCACATCGGCTTTCGTAGCAGATGCGGCAACCTCCAACTGGCAGATTGACCCGCGTCATTCCGATGCGCAATTCGCCATCACCCACCTGATGATTGCCACCGTCCGTGGTGAATTCCACGGCATCAAAGGCACCGTCAAGCTCGACCAAGACGATATTACAAAGTGCAACGTGGATGTCAGCATCGATGCCACCACCGTTGACACCCGCGAGCCGGACCGCGACAAACATCTCCGCAGCGCCGATTTCTTCGACGTAGAGAAATTCCCAGCCATGACTTTTAAGTCCACGAGAGTGGAGGACGCAGGCGCCGGCAAACTAAAAGTCACCGGCGATTTGACCATCCGCGGTGTCACCAAGCCAGTCGTACTGGATGTGACTGCTCCCAAGCCCCCGATCAAAGATCCATGGGGAATGCAGCGGTCCGCCGTGACCGCCACTACGAAAATCAATCGCCTGGATTATGGCGTTAGCTGGAACAAAACCCTCGATTCCGGCGGCATGATGCTTAGCGACCTGGTGGACATCACTCTCGACATTGAAATGGTGATTCCTCCCGCAACTAAGTAGACCCATCGATTTTCAAAGCATCGAACAGTGCCGTGAAGAGCCAGAGCCCAAAACGCCGGAGACCAGATGACCAGCAAGCGAGCGGAAACCGAATTTCCAGTCCACGAGCTCATCCAGCAGCGCTGGAGCCCGCGCGCCTACGCCGATACGCCCGTCTCCAACGAAATATTGCAGAGCCTGTTTGAAGCGGCGCGCTGGGCCCCATCCAGCAGCAACGAACAACCATGGGCCTTTTTAGTGGCTACGAAAGACGATCACGATGCTTACCCTAAAATGCTGAGCACCCTCGTCGAATTCAATCAGGCGTGGGCGAAACAAGCTCCCGTGTTGGTAATCGCCGTCTCCCAGATGGCTTTCGCCAAAAATAATGCTCCGAATCGCAACGCCTTCTACGACACTGGCTCTGCCGTAGCTCATCTCACTGCCGAAGCCACGTCGCGCGGATTGTTTGTCCACCAGATGGCCGGCTTCGAGCCCCAAAAAGCGAAAGAACTCTTTGCCATTCCCGAGGGCTGGGAACCGATTGCCGCATTTACCATCGGCTATGTCGGCGATCCTCAGACATTGTCAGAAACACTGCGCGCGCGCGAATTAGCTCCTCGAACCCGCAAACCCATTTCCGAATTTGTTATGACCGGTCGCTGGGGCCAACCAGCCGCATTCGCGAAGAAGTCCGACTGACGGAGAAGATTGAACACTATGCACGGCATCCTCGAATTCCTGATGCGACACGGCTACCTGGTGCTTTTTGGCTGGGTATTCCTCGAACAGGCTGGCATGCCAGTGCCCTCGATTCCTCTTCTGCTCGCTGCTGGCGCGCTCTCCGGAGCAGGTTATCTGAATCTCGCGCTCTGCATCTTGGTCTGCGTCTTGGGCTCGGTACTCGCCGACTCTATGTGGTACGCCCTCGGCCTGAAAAAAGGTATTCGCATCGTGCAGTGGCTGTGCCGCATTTCTCTGGAGCCGGATTCTTGCGTGCGCCGCACCGAAGGCACCTTCGAAAAGCAAGGCGCTCGTTCGCTGCTGCTGGCCAAATTCATTCCCGGCTTGGGCACCGTGGCCACTCCGCTTGCCGGCATCTTCCACATGAAGTTCAAACGCTTCCTGTTATTTGATGGCGCGGGCGCGACGCTCTGGGCCGCCACCTATCTCGGCGTTGGCTTCGTCTTCAGCGGACAAATCGAACGCATCGCCGCCCGTGCCGCTTCTCTCGGCGGCTGGGCCGGATTGCTGGTAGGCACCGCTCTTGGCGCCTACCTCGGCTATAAATTCGCGGCGCGCCAGAAATTCCTGCGCGACCTCCGCATAGCTCGCATCAGCGTCGAAGAGTTAAAAGAAAAGCTCGATGCGGGCGAGCCTATGACCATTGTCGATCTTCGCCACTCCGTCGATTTCGAAGCCGATCCCGAAACGATTCCCGGCGCTTTCCGTATGGACGCGTTGGAATTGCAACAAAGCGAGAACAAGCTGCCGCCAGACCGCGAAGTCGTTCTTTACTGTACTTGACCAAACGAAGCGACCAGCGCCCGTGTGGCGCTGCTGCTCCGGCGAAAAGGGATTCACCGCATCCGCCCGCTGCTAGGCGGATTGGACGCTTGGCGCGACCGCGGCTATCCGCTGGTAACCCTCACTTTGAATGAAGTTTCGAAATAGGGCCGCCCAATCAATCTAAAAGGAGGATTCATGAGCATCAAGGTTCAAGTAATTTTCTACAGCATGTACGGCCACGTTTATAAGATGGCGCAAGCAATTGTCGAAGGGGTGAAACAGGTTCCCGGCGCGGAAGTTTCGATCTCGCAGGTAGCCGAACTTGTCCCCGACGATGTCTTGGAAAAGTACGGTGCAAAGGCTGCCAGAGCTTCCTTCGCCAGCGTGCCCATCGCCACCGTTGACCAACTTCCAGAAGCGCACGCCATCATTTTTGGAACGCCGACGCGCTTCGGCAATATGGCCGCGCAGATGCGTAACTTCCTCGATCAAACCGGCCCACTCTGGTTGAAAGGCGCACTAATCGGAAAAATCGGCAGCGTCTTCGCATCGACGGCTTCACAACACGGCGGCCAGGAAACGACTCTCACCAGTTTCCACACCACCCTGCTGCATCAAGGCATGATCATTGTCGGCGTGCCGTACTCCGAATCCGGATTAGTGCACATGGAAAACATAAGTGGCGGAACGCCGTACGGCGCCACCACCATCGCCGGCACAGACGGCTCGCGCCATCCCAGCGAAAATGAATTGAAGATCGCCCGCTATCAAGGCAAGCACGTAGCCGAAATCGCCACCAAACTTTTCCGCTAGTCTCGACCGCAACGAATCAGCAAAAGAAACGCGCCCGTTCATCTAGGGCGCGTTTTACTTTTTGCAACTTAAGATTCCCTACATGCGCGGCAAGACGATTCCAGTCTGCGCCTGATACTTCCCTTTCTTATCTTTGTAGCTGATCTCGCAGGGCTCATCGCTCTCGAAGAACAACACTTGGCACAATCCTTCGTTGGCATAAATTTTCGCAGGTAGCGGGGTGGTATTACTGATTTCCAGTGTCACGTAGCCTTCCCACTCCGGCTCAAACGGAGTCACATTCACGATGATCCCGCAGCGCGCGTACGTCGACTTCCCCAGACAGATCGTCAGCACATTCCGCGGAATTCGAAAATATTCCACCGAGCGCGCCAGCGCAAACGAGTTTGGCGGCACAATGCAAACGTCGCCTTTGTATTCCACCAGTGAGCGCGGATCAAAATGCTTAGGATCGACAATCGTGCTGTTCACATTGGTGAAAATTCGAAACTCGTCAGCCACGCGAATGTCGTAGCCATACGAAGAAACTCCGTAGCTGATGACTCCCTCACGCATCTGCCGGTCAGTAAACGGCTCAATCATCTTGTGTTCCAGCGCCATCCGGCGGATCCAGTGGTCGGGCTTTACAGACATCCATTCCTCCTCGGCAGACTAAGCAAAGTGACCAAAAAAGTGTATGCTCAAAGGGTTAAAGTGTAGATGAGGCGGAACTTCTTGACAACCCGGGCTTCAGCCTCTAGCATCTGCCCACGTAACTTCGGAGGACGGTGTGATCAAGCTTGATATCGTAAATGCCGTCGTAGCCAAAACCAACATTAGCCGCACCAAGGCCGAGCAGGCCGTCGAGACCGTCTTCGAATCTTTGAAGAACGCCATGGGCCGCGGACAGCGCATCGAACTCCGCAAGTTTGGCGTGTTCAGTGTGAAGCCCCGCAAAACCGGCATCGGCAGAAATCCTCGCACCGGTGAAGAAGTCAGCATTCCTCCGGGCAAAGCGGTGCGCTTCAAGCCGGGCAAAGAATTGCAAGGTCTGGAAGACAATACCCCGGCGGCCCCGAAGTAAGGCCTTGTGAATTCACCAGAGACCGAGCAGCGCACTTCCGCTTTTCTGGACTCCTTTTCTTGGAACGCCTCGCCGTACCGTTCTTATTATCTTGACGTGCAGCAGCCGCGCCCTTCCCGGCGTTCCTTCGCGCTTGCCACCGTCCTTTTCGCTCTCACCTTTATCACCGCTTTAGTTGCAGGCGCGCACTTTGCCGCGGCTTATGCGCACGATCAAGCCGTATCGCTGGAAGTGCTGCTAAAAACCTTTCGCTTGCTGTATCGCAATCCAGCCGCGCTGCTCAGCGGCCTTCCCTTTGCCGTTACGTTGCTGGGCATTTTATTGGCTCATGAACTCGGCCACTTTTACGCTTGCCGCTATCACCACATCCGCGTTACCTATCCATTTTTCATTCCAGCACCCACGTTGATCGGCACCTTTGGCGCCTTCATCCTGATCCGCTCGCCGATTCGGTCGGCGCGTGCGCTGTTTGATGTGGGAGCATCCGGACCAATTGCCGGATTTCTCGTCGCCTTGCCTGCGCTTGTCTATGGCGTTCTGCATGCTCGCGTAATTCCGTCGCTCGGCACCGATGGCAACGCCGAACTGATTTTTGGTGTGCCGCTGCTTTTGCGCGCTGTGGCCGCCGTGATTCATCCCAACGCGCATGTCACCGATCTGCTGCTTCATCCAGTAGGTCGTGCCGCATGGGTTGGCCTGTTTGCCACCGCGCTGAATCTTCTGCCTGTCGGTCAACTGGATGGCGGACACATTGTTCGCTCCGTCAGTCCGCGTGCGCATAAATGGATTTCGTTGCTGATTCCCCTCGTCCTGCTGGGTCTAGGCTTTTCCCGCTGGCAAGGCTGGCTTTTGTGGGCCGCAATCCTGTTCGGCCTGCGTTTCTTTCGCGCAGCTCCAATTTATGATCCCACTCCCCTCGATCCTCAGCGCCGCTTCGGAGTCGCTCTCTGCCTGATCATTTTTCTTTTGTGCTTTATGCCGGATCCGCTCTGAACGCGCACCTATTGACGGAGCACAAAGGAGTGCATGGATAACTCGGGTAAACATCAACTGGCGCGCACTCTCCGTGAACGCGACCTGCTCTTCCTTTTTATCGGCTCGGTCATCGGCTCCGGCATCTTTCTCACTCCAGGATTAATTCAGCGGCAAGTTGGCGGCTCGGTGGGCTACGCGCTGCTGATTTGGCTTGTAGGCGGTGTTCTTTCCCTGCTTGGCGCACTCACGTACGCGGAACTGGCTGCTGCGAACCCTGAAGCGGGTGGCTTGTATTGTTACATTCGCGATGGATTTGGCCGCTTGCCCGCCTTTCTATACGGCTGGGGATTGTTTCTAGTCATTGCCAGCGCCACCATTGCCGCTCTCGCCCACGCCTTCACTAAATATTTGCAGGAGATCGTGCCGCTTTCGTCTGCTGGAGCTTCCATTGTCGTAGTTCTGGTGATCGCGGTCGTCACCGCCGTGAATGTCTGGGGCACTCGCAAAAGTTCCGATCTGCAAAACGTCACCACACTCATAAAAATCGGGATTGTCGTGATGCTCAGCGCCGTGCTCATGACTTTAGGCCTCAAACGGGAACATCATCTCACCGACATCCGCGCAGCTTGGGGTGCCACGCAAACTGGATACGCATTTCTCTCCGGAATTGGTTTCGCCATGATCACCGTTTTGTGGGCCTACGAAGGCTGGCAATTCGGCACCTACAGTGCTGGCGAAGTGATGAATCCACAAAAATCGTTTCCGCGAGCCTTTCTCGCCGGAAGCGTCCTTCTGACCGTGCTTTACCTTTTCGCGGTAATCGCTTACTTGGTCGCGCTCGGTCCCGCTGATGCCGCGGCCAGCGATACGATTGCCGCCACCGCTGCGGGTCGCGTTCTCGGCCCGTGGGCTGGCAAATTCGTCGCGCTCACCATCTTGATTTCAACCTTCAGCGCCACCAACAGCGTGATGCTCACCGCGCCGCGCGTCTTCTTCGCAATGGCTAACGACAATCTGTTTTTTAAGAAGCTAGCAGAAGTGCATCCGCGTTTTGGCACTCCGGCATTTGCCGTGATTGCCCTCGGCGCCTGGTCTTGTGTCCTCGCGCTAGCGGGAGAGTTTGCAAAATTAGCGAGCGGCGCAATTTTTATCGGTTGGATTTTTTATGGATTGGGCGCTGCCAGCATCTTCCCCATACGCCGACAGAATCGTGGCAAGTCTTTGCCGTATTACGTTCCCGGTTATCCCATCACTCCGTTGCTTTTCGTGCTCGCTGCCCTGGCCATCGTGGGCAACGCGATTTACGCTGCCGTTCGTGATCCTCACGAGTTTACTTATCTCATTGTCGCGATTGTTTTGATGTTATTGGGGCTGCCTGGCTATTTCTTTTGGCAGCGCCGCAGTGCTGCTCCGCCGAGCCTATAGAAGCGACAACGGATCCATATCCACCAGGATTGCAGTCTCTGGAATCTTGTTGGCCTCGCAGAACGCCATCGCTCCCGCCAAAATCTTGGTCAGCACCGAGCGCTTTGGCGACTTCAACAAAAATTGATAGCGATGTTCCTTCTTTAGGCGCGCGAGTGGCGCAGAGGCCGGGCCAAGAATGCGGAGGCCTTTCCCATCGTGGGGAGAGAAATATTCGGAAAGCCGCCGCGACCACCGAATCGCATTCTCCAGATTCGCGTTTCTCACAATCACATTGGCCAGTGAAGTGAACGGCGGATACGCCATCATCCGCCGAAAATGGACCTCACGCTCGTAGAACGCCAGATAGTCCTGTCGTACCGCATCCTGGATGGCGTAATGCTCCGGATAAAATGTTTGGATCAACACGCGGCCCGGCAAATCGCCACGCCCCGCGCGCCCGGCAACCTGCGTCAACAACTGAAACGTCCGCTCCGCCGCGCGAAAATCCGGCAAGCTCAACGACGAGTCCGCGGAAATCACACCTACCAGCGTGACGCGTTGAAAATCGTGACCCTTCGCCAGCATTTGCGTCCCAACCAGTATATCCAGCGCGCCACCGGCGAACGCTCCCAGCGTTTCCTGATATTGCTGCTTGGTGCGCGCCGTGTCACGGTCCAGACGTGCAATTCGCGCGCCCGGAAATTCCTTGCGCAGGCGCTCCTCGAGATGCTCGGAGCCTTCGCCAAAAAAATATACGTACTTCGATTCGCACTTAGGACAGATCGTGGGAATGGATTGCACCGATCCGCAGTAGTGACACTCCAACCGGTTGCGACTTTTATGGTGCGTCATGGAAATGCTGCAGTTCGCGCATTGCACCGATGCGCCACAACTGCGGCAAAGCACCGACCACGAATAGCCGCGCCGGTTGATCAGCACCAACGCCTGGGTTTGAAACGTAAGACATTCCCCAATCCCATCGTGCAACGAGCGCGAAATCGGGCTGGTCTGATGCGTCTGCTGGAAGTCTACCCGCAGATCCACCACTTCCACGGAAGCCATCGAGCGATTCTCCACGCGGCCCGCCATGGTCAGCAATTCGTACCTGCCATTCACCGCATTGTGATACGTCTCGAGCGAAGGCGTCGCCGATCCCAGCAGCGCCACTGCATTTTCGAACTTGGCGCGCACAACCGCCACGTCGCGGCCGTGATAACGAGGCGTTTCTTCCTGCTTATAGCTGCTTTCCTGCTCCTCATCGACAATGATGAGCCCCACATTTTCCAGCGGCGCAAAAACCGCCGAGCGTGTCCCCACAACTACGCGCGCCTGTCCATTGCGCACTCGCCACCATTCACGAGCGCGCTCCACATCGCTCAGCGCCGAATGCAGAACCGCCACGCCCTCGAAGCGTGCACCAAACCATGCGCGACATTGCCTTCCCACCCACAGCGTCAGCGCAATTTCCGGCACCAGCACAATCGCGGTTTTCCCGCGCGCCAGCGTGTCTTGTACACATCGCAAATACACTTCGGTCTTACCGCTGCCGGTCACTCCGTGCAGTAGCTGTACCCCAAATTCGCCAAGCTCAAAACGCGCTCGAATCGAGTTGAATGCCCGCTCCTGCTCCGCGTTCAGAGAATGTGCCGGCGGTGAATAGCCGGAATCAAATGGATCCTCGGCAGGATCAACCGGTTCCTCCCACCCATCCAACAACCCGTCGCGCCGCATTCGTTCAACAATTGCCCGCGAAACATTTGCCAGCTTTACAAGTTGCGGAATCGGAAGCGGCCCTCGCTCCGTAGCCAATAACGCGCACACCCGCTCTTCTTTTTCGCCAAGGCCTTCACCAGGTTCGGTCGCACCTACCTTCCAGGCCACCACTTGCTGCGTTTTGCGTTTTCGCCCCCTCACCGTTTCACGCAATTCGACGTAGCCGCGCCGCTGCAAACGTTGCAGAGCCTGTGGTTCGACGCCAATCTTTGCGCCAGACCCAAACTGCAGCGCACCTTTTTTCTGCACCAACTTCTGCAGAAATTCCACTTCCGCCAGCGACATGTCAGTAAGCGCGGCTCCCTTTTCCAGATCAGTCACCAATGTCCGCCCCGCTTCGCTGATCACAATTTCCCGGCGCACCGAAAGTTCCGTAATCGGCGGCAACATGGCGCGGAACACTTCGCCAATCGGTGCGAGATAGTACGTCGAAATCCACTGCCCAAGCTCCAGCAGTTTAGGAGTCAACGCCGGAACGAGGTCGAGCACCTTGGTGAAATCGCGAATTTTTGTCTCTGCCGGAGGCGCCACATCAATTTCCGTCACCACGCCGACCATCGCTTTTTTGCGAAAGGGCACCAACACTCGGCTGCCCGCCTGGACCTGCGCGCGAAGCTCTTTCGGCACACCATAAGTAAATGTGGTGCGCAGCGGAACTTGTAAGGCTACGTTGCAGAAACTTTCAGACATGCGCGTGTAGTGTAACAGTTGTCAGAAATAGGCAAAAAAGCGTGAGCGGATCTGAACTCGCCATTGTCTGCGATGCTCAACGGCTGATCAGAACAATCCCGGCGAAGATCAAAACAATTCCGAACCACTGCACCCGTGAGACAGGTTCCTTCAACAAAATCGCCGCTAATCCCACCGTCACCGCTCCATACAGCGACGCCAGCACACTCACCACGGAAGTCTGTTCGTGCTGCATCCCGTAGTTGTTCAACACATACGAACTCGTATCGAGAATCGCCATGCCCAACAGCCACGGATTGGCATTCCCACCAGGCGCTGCGAATGGAACTCGCATTACGACGATCACCACCGCCGTGACCAGCACGCTGGTCAACCGGATCAGCCATACCGATGGCGCAGCCCCAAGCAGCGGCACAACGCGAATTCCCAACAACCAGAACATTACGCCGAACCCCAGTGCAGCGGCGATCGCCCATCCCACTCCAAGCCGTTTCTTCCCAGGACGCGCCGCCTCGCCCTCAGAATTCGCGTCGTCAGGAACGCTTTCCCCGCGCGCCACAAGCACTACGCCCAAAATCGTAAACGCGATTCCCGCAACGCGCACCGGCGTGACGTGCTCGCCAGTCGCCGCCGACAATAAAAAAGTCAGCACCGGATAGCTCGCCGAAATTGGCGCCACCACCGACATCTTCCCAATTTCAAATGAACGATACAGCGCCAGCGTCGCCAACGTATTCAGCAGCCCGGCAAGCACGCCCCAAATCCACGGCCGCGACCCCGAGCCCTCAAGTAAATGTCCCCAGCCTCCCAGCCAATGCATTGCCACGGTGATCAGCAAGCAGCCGAGCATCTGCATGTACAGCATGGCCCGAAATGTGCCGATTTTGCGCGTAGCGAATCGCGCCAGCAGATCCGAAGTGCCCCAGCTCAGGGCAGACGCCAATCCAAGCAGAATTCCCATGGTGGATTAGGAAGATTTAGGGCGTTTGGGTGCTTGCAGACCGAGTTCGGCCATGACTTTTTGCAGATCTTTCCAGACTTCGCTTTTCGCCGGCGGGTTTCGCAACAAATACGCAGGATGATACGTGGCCATCAATTTGTGGCCGCGCCACGTGAGCCATTCCCCGCGAAACTGCGAAATTCCGCGCGTGGTTTCCAGCAAGGTCTTTGCCGCAGTCGCGCCCAGACACACGATCACTTTGGGATTGATGAAATCGATTTGCCGAATCAGGTACGGCGAGCACGTCGCCACTTCGTCCGGCTCCGGCGCGCGATTTTCTGGTGGCCGGCATTTCACCACGTTGCAGATATAAACATCACTGCGCTGCAGCCCCATGGCCTCAATCATCTGCGTCAGCAATTTTCCCGCGCGGCCCACGAACGGCAGGCCTTGCATATCTTCATCTGCCCCAGGCCCCTCGCCGATGAACACCAATTGCGCCTTGGGATTGCCGTCGCCAAATACAATCTTGTGACGCCCTTTGTGCAATTTGCAGCGCGTGCAATCACCAATATCGGCGCGAATCGTCAGCAGCGAATCATCCTTTGCCTTCTCGACATGTTCGAAAATCGAAGTAACCGCCGATTTCGCGCTGAGTTCCTCCTGCAGCACCACCACGGGAGGGGCCGCAATCTTCGATTCAACTCTGGGCGTGGACTCGGGCGCAGTCTTGGGCAAAGAAATCTCCTCGATGGAAGTGCGAGCGGCAACGGCAGGTTGGGAATCCAGGCTAATCATCGCAGCAGCACTGGGCTGGCGATCACGATAAAACAAGTTAATACCCAAATCCTCGTAGTAGCGCAGGCGTTCTTCGATTTTGTCTTGCAGGGAATCCGGAGCGCGTTCAGGCATAAGAATATTTAATCGCTCGCCCGGTGCGATGCGCTTTTTCCGCGCAACACGCCACGCAACCGCAGCGCCTCGTCCAGAATCTTATCCGCCACTTCCGCCTTGCTCATACGTGGCAGTGGCAAATCCCGTCCATCGCGCGAGAAAAGTGTCACGATATTCGTATCGTAATCGAATCCCGCGCCTTCCACCGTCACATCGTTCGCCACAATCAGATCGGCATTCTTTTGCGTTAACTTCTTGCGCGCATTCTCCACCACGTTTTCCGTCTCCGCGGCAAAGCCCACCACCAGCCGCTCTCCCTTATCGCGCGCCACCGTTGCGAGAATGTCCGGATTCGGTTCCAGTCGAAGCGCCACAGATTCCTTGCCGCGCTTGATCTTGGAAGCAGACGGCTCCGCAGGCCGAAAGTCCGCTACCGCCGCCGCGAAAATCCCAATCGAAGCATGACCAAAATTCTTTAGCACCGCGTCTAGCATCTCTCGCGTGCTACGCACGTCTTGCCGCTCCACGCCTTGCGGCACCTCCAGCGACGTTGGCCCCGAAACTAAAATCACTTTCGCGCCGCGTCGTGCAGCGGCTTCCGCCACGGCGTAACCCATCTTCCCCGACGACCGGTTCGTCAAGAATCGAACCGGATCGATGTCTTCGCAGGTAGGTCCCGCCGTCACCAGCACCGTTTCACCGGCCAGATCTCGCCCCGCTTCCAACACGTCCTGCACCGCCTTCACGATTTCTTCTTGCCCTGCCAAACGCCCGGGACCCGTCATTCCACAAGCCAGATAACCTTCGCCCGGCTCTACAATCCGCACGCCACGCGTCCGCAACGTCGCCAGATTTTCCTGGGTAGCAACGTGCTGCCACATATTCACATTCATTGCGGGAGCGACAACGACTGGAGCCGTAGAGGCGAGATACAAAGTAGAAAGAAAATCGTCGGCAATCCCACGCGCAAATTTTGCCAAAATATCCGCGGTAGCGGGCGCCACCAGCAGCAGATCCGTCCTTTGCGCAACCGCGATATGCTCAATCGCGGATTCCAGATTCGCTTCCCCGGAAGCGCTACCTTCCGCTCCAAAAAGATCAGTAATGACTTTCTGTCCACTAAGCGCTGCGAAGGTGAGTGGCGTAATAAACTCGCGCGCAGCACGCGTCATGACTACTTGTACGGTATGCCCCTCCTGCTGGAGGCGGCGCACCAATTCCGCGGACTTATAGGCCGCGACTCCGCCAGTTACTCCAAGCGTGATGCGCATCAAAGCCTCGCGGGCGCCTTACTTGCGGCGTTTCCCGTCGTCCGGTTCCTCGCCTGCCAGCTCGATGAAATCGTATTCAATCAAGCCATTGGTGACTTCTTCACAAGCGATCCGCGTAGCTTTTTGTGTGCGCAGGTTGTCGACGAGCGGCGGTGCACCGGCCATTATCTGCCGGGCCCGTCGAGCGGCCAGCACCACGTACGCAAACTGGCTCTCGGGAGCTTTGGTTTGCACGGTCATTAGAATGTTACCCTCCAAACGATGCCAGAACCTGATTCACTCGATCATGTCGCCGCTCCCTGGAGCAACGCAAGGCCATGACTATGGCTTGTGCTTCTCTTCCGGCGCGTTCCACGTCGTCATTCACAACACAAAAATTGTAAAACTCTTTGCTCTCGACAATTTCCGCGCGCGCCCTTGCCAGTCGTCGCGCGATTTCTTCGTCGGCGTCCTGCCCCCGGCTTCGCAAACGATCCTCAAGAGCCTGTCGTGAAGGTGGCAGAATAAAAATTGAAATCGATTCGGGCAGTTCCCGTTTTACCTGCTTGGCGCCTTGCACATCAATTTCCAGCACCAGGTCCAATCCCAACTTACGAGATTCAGCAAGCCACTTCTTCGGTGTGCCATACGAGTATCTTCCGAAGACACGAGCATACTCGAGAAACTCGCCCCGTTTCACCATGGCGTCGAATTCCGCCTCGGTGACGAAATCATAGCATTTTCCACTGGCCTCGGTCGCGCGAGGCGGCCTGGTAGTACATGAGATCGAAGACATCGTCCCCGGCAGTTCCAATATTCTGGGCACTAGCGTGGACTTCCCCGAACCCGAAGGCCCCGAAACAATGATTACCAGCGGAGAAACCGGCTTGTCCTCGCTCATTCGATGTTCTGCACCTGTTCCCGCAATTTTTCGATCTCCGCCTTAATCTCTAGAGCGATTCCCGTGATTGCCAGTGCGTCCGTTTCCACGCCTGGAGTTTTCGAAAGCATGGTGTTGGCTTCGCGATGCATTTCCTGCAGCAGAAAATCCAGCTTCTTGCCTAGCTCTCCGGCGCCGTCCAGCAGCTTTGCGAACTGCATCAAGTGGCTCCGCAAGCGATCTAATTCTTCGCTGATATCGCTGCGTTCTGCAAGCAACGCCGCCTCTTGCGCAATGCGCGAAGGATCGGTGACCGCACCATTCAGAATTTCTTTTAGCCGCGCTTCCAGACGGCGCGCAAACGCCGGACGCAGCGCCGTAACCAGTTCGCGAACTTGTTCAGCCTGCACTTCAATGCGCGCCACACGCGTACGCAATTCCTCCGTCAAATGGCGCCCTTCATTCCGCCGCATCTCGTCCATCTTGCCGAGCGCCTCAAGCAGATAGCCCTCCAGCACTTTGCCAAACGCGTCCTGCTCTTCCTCGGAGTCCGGCAACGCCGGCGCCAGCCCGGCAATCACACCCGGCAGGCGCAGCAACGAAACAAAATCCAATTCCGCTTTTGAACCACTTTGCTGGCGAAGCTCATCCGCCACCTGCAAATACGATTGCAGCAATTCGCGATTCACGTGCACCGGCGCGGCTCGCCCCGGCTCCACATTCACGTGAACATCAATGTGCCCGCGATGGATTCGTTCCCGCACCGTTTGCCGCAACCGATGCTCATAAGGCTCCAGCGATTCCGGAAATCGCAATTTCACGTCCAGAAAGCGGTGATTCACGCCCTTCACGCTGATGCGAATCAGCCAGCCATTATGCTCGCCGCGCGCCGTGGCGTACCCGGTCATGGAGCGGCACTCCGCTTTCGCTGCGGGCGCCTTGCGTTCGTCGAATGTTCCCGGTGCGCTCATGCCTTGTTGTTCGAACTTGCAGGATTCGGATTGCGTCCATCGGCCGGCATCAGCACTTCATCGTCGGCAAATTGCAGATCGTGCAGCCGCGCGTAGCTTCCACCTTGCACCAGAAGTTCTGCGTGGGTGCCGCTCTCGCGAATCTGCCCGTCTTCCAGTACAAGAATCTTATCGGCTTTTCGTATAGTTCCCAAACGATGCGCGATCACAAATGTGGTGCGCCCGACCATCAGGTTGCTTAGCGCCTTCTGGACGTAGAGTTCCGACTCCGAGTCCAACTCCGATGTAGCCTCATCCAAAATCAAAATTGGTGAATCCTTCAGAATCGCTCGCGCAATCGCGATCCGCTGCCGCTGTCCCCCGCTCAGCCGTGTGCCGCGTTCTCCAATCAACGTGTCGTAACCCTGCGGCAATTCCAGTATGAAGTCGTGCGCCAACGCAGCCTTCGACGCTTCGATTACTCGATCGCGCGGGACCGCTGTCATCCCGTAGCAAATGTTGTTAAGCACCGTGTCGTGAAACAGAATGTTTTCCTGGGTCACCATGGAAATCTGCCCACGCAACGAACGCAGCGTCGCTTCCCGAACATCTCGCCCATCGATGCGGATCGCTCCCGCGCTCACCTCGTAGAAGCGCGGAATCAAATTCACCAGCGTCGTCTTTCCCGCCCCGCTCGATCCTATGAACGCCACCAGTTCGCCCTTGTGCGCCAGAAAACTGATGTCGCGCAGCACTGGCGAATCGTCGTACGAGAAGTTCACCTTTTCGAACGCAATTTCCCGCGAGAATGCCGGCAATTCCACCGCGCCCGGCGTGTCTTGTTCTTCCTGATGCAAATCCAAATAGGCAAACACCTGCGTAGTTGCGCCCTGTGCTTGCTCGAACTGCTGGTACACCGCGCCCATACGCTTGATCGGCTCGTACGACTTAAACAGCGCGTAGACGAAGGTGAAAAACATTCCGACAGTCATCTGCTGTAGCCGGATCTTGTCGCGCGCATACAGCAAAATCAGCGAGATCACCACCGGCAGCAGCAAATCCATCAAGGGAGAAGTGCCCACCTGTGCCCGCACCCAACGCATCGTTTCCCGCAGCAAACGCTTGGCAGCAGTTCGAAACTTATTAATTTCGAAGTCTTCCATGCCAAACGCTTTCACGATGCGATTGCCAGTGATGGTCTCCTGCAAAATCTGATTCAACTCTCCCAGCTTGTTCTGGCTGCTTTCCACCGAACGCCGGATTCGCCGCCCCAGCTTGGCGACCGGCCACAACACCAGCGGCAAAAACACCGAACAGCCCAAGGTCATTTTCCAATCGATGCTGAATAACACCACAATAAACGCCACAAAAGAGAAACTTTGCCGGAACACATCCGCCAGATATTCCGACAACGCTGGCCGCGCCCGCTCCACGTCATTAATCACTGCCGACATCACCCGGCCCGTCGGCTGGCTATGAAAAAATCCAATCGGCTGGCGAATAATTTTTTCGTACACCACATTGCGCAGATGCGTGATGGCCCGATGCCCAACAAACTGAATCAACGTGCTTCCGCCAAATTCCGCCAGTGACTTCACCACGAACACCACCAGCAGCGAGATAGCCACAATCGGCCACACGTTATGTACGCTGTGCGGGAAAAACCGGTTCAGGTAAATCGCCGGACCGCCGTGGGGAAACTGGAACAGCAATACGTTGGAGTCTGGCGCTGCCGGGTTCAACACGCGATCGACGATCGGCTTGATCATCAGCGCGATCACCGCTTCCGCCACGCCTACCACCGCCAACAGCACTACCCCGACCGCCAGAGAAAACCGGTACGGTTTCACGTAGCCGAGCAAGCGTTTTAATTGAGGTGATACGAGCAAACCAGATCCTGCCCCCGGACAGACTGCAACCCCTACTTGGTACGCTATTCGGCTGTAGCGCAGTGTGTCAAGTTTCCGGGCCCTGGGAAGCCCCCGAACACCGCACCCAATCTACTTCTCGATATCTCGATGCATCAACCGCGAAGCGAAGCCGCGCTTTTCCAACGCGTGCTTCATCCATTCCGCCATCATCACCGACCGGTGCTTGCCGCCGGTGCAGCCAAACGCAATCGTCAAATAGCTCTTTCCTTCTTCGATGTAGTGCGGGATCAAATATGTCAGCAGCGCCTGAATGCGTTTCAGGAATTCCCCGGTCTGCGGGAAAGACTGAATATACCGCCGCACCTTCGCATCTCGGCCGGAAAGCGGCCGCAATTTCGGCACGAAATGAGGATTGGGCAAAAATCGCACATCAAACATCAGGTCCGCGTCGGTCGGCACTCCAAACTTGTAGCCAAAACTGACCAGCGACACTAACAATGGCCGCTTGTTCTCGGATTTGAACCGTTCATTCACAAAGTGCCGCAACTCGTGCACGTTGAATTGCGACGTATCCAGCACTACATCCGCCAGCTTGCGGATCGGCTCCATCAGCAGCCGCTCGTGATGCAAACTCTCGCGCACTGAAAAATCTTTGCCCAGCGGATGCGGCCGCCGCGTTTCGCTATATCGCCGCAACAGCGCATCATCGTGCGCTTCGATAAAAACTAAGATGATCGGATGCTCGCGCCGCAGATGCCGCAACAGTCCCGGCAATTTCTCCAGTTGCAGCCCTTCACGCGCATCTACCAGCAAAGCCGCCCGCGCAAAGTCGCCCTGTCCCGCCGCGTGCAACTCCGCGAAGATCGGAATCAGCTCGACCGGCAAATTGTCTACGCAGTAGTAGCCCATGTCCTCAAACGCCTTGAGGACCGTACTCTTTCCAGACCCGGACAGACCCGTAAGAATGACAAGTTGACGGCCCAGATTTTGTTTTTGGGGAGTGCGGGTCGCGCGCTTCACGGGCTTGGTGCGTCTCAGCTTTTCACCCGGCGCTGGTGCGTGCTGGGGATTCGCATGTCTTCGCGGTATTTGGCCACGGTGCGCCGCGTCACGTGGATGCCGTTGTCGTCCAACTTCTTGGCAATTTGCTCGTCGGTCAGCGGCTTGGTGGAATCTTCTTCATCAATCATCTTCTTGACCAGCCGCTTCAGCGTCAGCAGCGACATTCCGCCGCCCTCCGGCCCATTCACCGCTTCGCTGAAAAACGACCGCAACTCAATCACGCCCTGCGGCGTGTGCGCATACTTACTAGCCACCGCGCGGCTCACCGTCGATGGATGCACGCCCACTTCTTCCGCAACTTCCTTGATCATCATCGGCTTCAACGCGTCGGGACCCTGATCCAGATATTCACCCTGCCGCGCAATGATCGACTGGCAAACCCGCAAAATGGTGTGCTTCCTCTGCTCAATGTTCTTCATCAACTGAATCGCCGCCGTGAAGCGTTCCTTCACGTAGTTGCGTACTTCCTTGTCGGCAGCATCCCGCGTCAGCAACCGGCGATACGTGGGACTCAAACGCAATTGCGGCATATCGTCTTCATTCAGGAAGACCTGCCACAGGTCATCGACTTTTCGAAAATAGACATCCGGCTCCACCAATCGCGGTTCGGTCTTGTTGTAGCGCAGCCCCGGCCGCGGATCGAGCTTCTTGATGCTGTCGATGGCGTGCTTCACGATGTCCATTGGACGATTTAGCGCCCGCGCGATCTCCTTCAACTGATTGGATTGCAGTTGCTTCAAATGGTCGGAAACCACTTGTGCCGCTAATGTGTTCTGCGGGTCAAAAGCCTTAATCTGCAGCAGCAAACACTCCCGCAAATCCCGCGCGCCCACTCCGATGGGATCGAAGTCCTGCACCACCGCCATCGCATCTTCCAAATCGTCCTGGTTATACTTCCCGTCTTGCGCCAGCTCTTCCAGCGAAGCGGCCAGGTACCCATTCTCATCCAGATTGCCGATGATGTTTTCCGCAATCTCGCGCACTGCATCCGAACAAATTGTTACGCTGAGTTGCCAGGCCAGGTGATCCGTCAGCCCGGCGGCAGAGGAAAGGAACTTTTCGAACGAAGGCCGCTCGCTGACTTCGCGTTCTTGCGACTGCCCGCCATCCCCACCCGTGTCCAGGTACTGGTTGAAGAAGCTCCCGACATCAAACTCATCAAAAGGATTCGGCTCCTTCTTTTCCGGCACCTTCTCGGTCTCGGCCTTCAGAAACGTTTCGTCGCTGTAGTTATCACTAACGGTGGGTTCTTCGGAAAGCTCTTCCAGGACCGGGTTGGCTATCATCTCCTGGTTAATCATCTCTCGCAGTTCCAGCCGGTTCAGCGCCAACACGCTGACCATCTGCACCAGTCCCGGCGTCAGAATCTGCTTCTGGGTTACCTTGAGATTAAGTTTGAGTCCTTGCCAGGCCATGGGTCCCGTTCTCAGTTACTAGCATAAACCTAATTCAGCCGGAAGCTATCACCGAGATAGACGCGACGCACTTCGGGGTCATTGCTCAGGTCTTGCGGCGTACCCTTCTTCATGATTCTCCCATGATTTACGATGTACGCGCGATCGGTGACGCTGAGTGTTTCCCGTACGTTATGGTCTGTGATCAGGATGCCGATGCCCGAACGGCTCAAATCCCGTATCAAGTCCTGCAAATCCTTCACGGTAAGCGGGTCAATCCCCGAAAATGGCTCGTCCAGCAGAATGAACGCCGGCTGCAGCGTCAACGATCGCGCGATCTCCAGCCGCCGCCGCTCCCCGCCAGACAGCATGTACGCTTTGCTCTGCCGTACCGTTTCCAGTCCCATTTGCGCCAGCAACTCTTCCAGTCGGTCACGTTGCTGCTCCGGCGTCAAAGGCAGCGTCTCCAATACTGCCAGCAAATTCTGCTCGCTGGTCAGTTGCCGAAATACCGAAGGCTCTTGAGGCAGGTAGCTGATACCGCTCCTCGCCCGCAAATACATGGGCAGATCCGTAATTTCGTCGCCATTCAGGAGTACTCGGCCGGAGTCCGGACGAGCCAGCCCAACAATCATGTAAAACGTAGTGGTTTTCCCCGCGCCATTGGGGCCGAGAAGTCCTACGACTTCTCCCTGTGCGATTTCTATTTCGACGTTATCGACTACTTTGCGTCCGCGGTAGGATTTGCTGAGATCGACGCCTTGAAGTTTGGGCATTCCGTGTCACGAAAAGTGCGGCAGCACTCCGTCACTGAACTCGATGCTTGGTAAGAGTTCGCGATCCGTTTCCCGAGTCGACGATGATCGTATCATCCGCAATATTGAAGGTCAATTCACGCCCCGTTGTGGTGCCTTCCGTGGCATCGTAAAGCGTGGGCGTTCCTCCACTTAACACGAATTTCTGGTCCGCAGCCGTGTAGACGCCTCGATCGGCGGTGCCGCGTCGACCCAATTGCTCCACCACCACGCCGCCGGTCGCCACTGCCCGGCTGATTTGCGATGCTCCTCCGGTCGCCGGCCCCGTGCCCTTGGCATTCGCATCCCGGGTAAACTCCAAATCCAGCACAGCGCTGCGTATCTTTTCGTCTGGCGATTGCACCACCACATCCTTCTCCAGGTGAGCACGGTTTTCCGCGTCCCAATACGTAAGCGTTCCCGACGAGATGTGCCACACCGTAGGCTGCTTGGGCTTCGATGCCGACGCCGCAGTTGAAACCTGCGTAACGCCCGACACCTGGGCTTGCGTTTGTGCTTGCGGCGCCTGCAAAAATACCGCCTTCACATTTCCGTTTGCCACCAGAATGCGCGTCGCACGCTGCAAATCGATTGAATCCGCCTGAAGCACCGATGCGCCTTGCCACAGCCGCGCGTGCCCCGTATAGAGCGCTCGTCCCGTCTTCGAATTTCCCTTCATGCTATCCGCGGAAATATTCGAAGCCGCGGAACTGAAACTCACGCTGCTCGCCTTCGCGGAAAGATCCGTGGAGCGCACATTCCCTTCCGCTTCCACATCCCCGCTGCTCTGATGAAAGATAATTTTCGCCGCGCGCGTCTCGCTGCTCGCATCCCGCGCCATCGCCTGCCCACTCAATACCGCCGATTCGTCCGCCTTCACAAAAACGGCCTGCTGCGCCTCAGCGCTGCGGTCGCCTTCTTTCAAGCGCACATGATCATGCATGGTGATCTGCGACCAACCGCCAGTCGGCTCCAACTGCACCATTCCGCTTGCGGCGCTCGCAGTTTGCAACGGTCCCGTCCCCGCTTGCCGCTCGGTCTGCACCGCACCGGTAGCCACTAGCTGCCGCGCTTTGCCCAGCGGCCCAAAATCCAGCGCCAGCTTATCCCCCGATAGTTTCGAACGCGCCGCCGTTGCGCTCGGCCCCGCTGCCGCATCAGTCCACTCCAGCGTCCCTCGTTCCAGCGTCTCCGCATGCTGTACGTGACTTGTCTCGCCCGGCTTCCCGCCTGAGAAATCAAGCCGCAACACATTCGTGGCCAGGTGACGTTGCGAGCCAGTCTTCGCATCACGCGTCGTGGCCTGCACGTTTCCGTGCATCATGATCTGCTTCGCCTCGTTCAGTCGCGGCCACATCTCCAACTGCCCGTTCTCTGCCGCCAGCGACCCGCTCGCCGACATTCCGTGCACATTCCCTTCGGCATCCAGCGTTCGAATCCAGCCCTCTGGCGCAAATCGGGTGGTGAGCTTATCTGCCGTCAGTGTGTTTTCGCCGTTCGCGCCGCGCGTGGTGACTTGCGGTTCCTGCTTCAGTGTTCCCGGGCTCGCGATCAGCATTTGCGATCGAAATTGCTCGTCGAGTGTTAGCACCAACTCACCACACGTCAGCCGTTGTGCCGCGGTATCGGCGATCACCGGGCCATGTAACTGAATGATTCCCGTATTTCTGTCGAACTCCAGGCTGCTGCCATTTACCGCAACCTCAGTCACCGTAGCACCCGGCTTGTGCTGCACCGGTTTTGCCGGATCTGGCGGCGCCGGCCGCAGTTTCAAATGCACATCGCTGACTAAACGCAGGTGGCCTTCTTCCGACGCGTAGACCGCGCCCACTCCATCTCCGTTGCCATTTGGGAAACCAAACTTCACCGGCGCCACCGTTTGCGCATTGCCCGTGGCCCGGTCAAATGTCACCCCGCTGGTGGCCACATGCACCACGCCTTGCGGCACGCCAGGCGTCTGTTTCGAACGCTCCGCATCCGCAGCGCTCTGCAGCTCCATATCAACTGTCCCGCTGCACTGGATCGCGCCATCAGCCTTCGAGTACCGGCAACTCTTGCTGCGAATCACGTCATTGCGCTCGCCGGTTTTACCAAACACCGTCACCGTCACTTCTTCCAACAGGCTGGCATCCTGCCCTCTGAAATCCGTGGATTTCGAAGCCTGCACGGTAAAAACTTTGTGGATTCCTTCGCCCTTGGAAAACGTCAACGAACTTGACTGCCTCTCCACGTCTTGCGGCGGAGGCGGCGGCGCATTTTTCTTTTCAACGTGAGCTACCCACACCCGGTGCAGGTAAATGCCGCCGGTGATGGCCACCAGGGTGAACGCAAGAATGGCGGATAGGCGAGCGTAACGCGCGGCTTCACTGCGCTTCATGTTTTTAGTTAATCAGAATTTCCCAACACTGTATAGCCGCGCCCAGAAACACACGGATGTCTTGGCTGAAACTCATCGGCCGCACCGAAAACACACGCCTAGCCCTGACGAAAACACATCCAATACACGGGTGACCTTGCCGAAAGCCCATCCGCCACCCGACCCGTCACTTCGAACGGAGTCCGCGGAGTGAGACGTCCCTCTTGGGTTATTTTGTGAATCCCTGCGCGTAAATCTTGGGCGTAATCTTGGCCGTTACCTGAATGGCCCCTATTTTTATCCCGCCGCTTCGCTCGTCAACGCCGGCAGAATCCCCATGTTCGCCGCCGCCACGCTATCGCGATTGGTATTCTTCACCAGGTACATCGCTTCGTCCGCCAGGTGCAGCAGCCCTTCCTTGGTCTTCGAATCCACCGGGTAAGCCGCCAGGCCCACGCTGGGCGTCACCTTAATATTCAAACCTTCTTTAGTCAGCCACACCGACTCGCGTATCAGCTTATGCAAGCGCTTGGCCACATTGATCGCGTTATCTTTCGACGTCTGCGGCAGCAAAATCACAAATTCATCTCCGCCATACCGGAACGCAAAATCAATCAGCCGGCAATTGGTCTTCAACGCTTCGCCCATTTCCGCCAGCAAGCGTGAACCCACCAGGTGCCCATGGGTATCATTCACTTGTTTGAAGTGATCCAGGTCGATGAACACAATCGAAAATTCGTAGTTATACCGCTGAGAGCGGTAAATCTCGGTATCCAGGATGAAGCCCATGTGCCGCGCGTTATACAGCGACGTGCAGTCATCCTTAATCGTCAGCTCGTGAATGCGCTTCACGTGCCGCGCATTCTCCAGCGCAATCGCCGCAAAATCCGAAAGCGCCTCCAGCAGTTTCAAATCTCGCGGGTCGAAGCCTTCCGGGCCCACACAATTGATCAGCTCAATCACGCCCAGGCAGGTCTCGCGAAATTTCACCGGCACGGCCACAATCGACCGCGTCTCCATCTTGGTCTTCTCATCCACTTTGCCGAAGAACCGGGTGTCCTTCGACGTGTCCGGTACAATCACCACTTCGCCGTGTTCCGCCACCCACCCCGCAATACCCTGCCCCATCTTTACGCGAACATCCTTCAACGCCTGCGACGCTTTGCCTACCGCCAACTCGAAATACAGTTCCTGTTTGGCTTCATCCAGCAACAGCAGCGACCAGTTGTCCGGACGCAAAAATTCGTCGATCTTTTCCATGATCGTCCGCAAAACCTGGTCCAGTTGTAAGGATGACGTGAGCGCTTTGCCCAGCTCTTGAAAGACTGCCACTTCCCCAGCTTCGCGCCGTTCGCCGGGCGCACCCACATTGCGGCGCCGTTCAACCGATGGAAACTGTTTGATTTCCTCGATGCTCACTAGGACACGTTTCTCCGCGTTTTGCCCGCGACCACTCCAAGGCGCATTCCCTACCCGCCTTACTCTAGCCACACCACTCTGCTGTCAATCTCGGCAAGTATAGGCATCTCGCAAATTCCTCTGCAACATGCCTTTAGTACTGGCGTGGCTATCTTGTTATCGGGACTCCTCGAAACCGTCGCCTCCAGTGCTCCGCCCTACCTTTCCCTTTTCTGTGATCTTGCACCACTCCCGCCGCCCTGCAGTTCCATTCATTCACTTCTTCGATGCATTCCAGCCAAATTTCGCAGCCTCACCCCTTCCGCATAAGTGTTAGCCTTCAATTTCGACGCTGTAGCTCACCCCTTCAGGGGTGAGGCCTTCAAGGAGGTCCCGTGTCTCGTAAATTTGGATTGCCAGGAAAAGTCTTTTTCATCGAAATCGCTACCTCTTCAGACTCGCTGAGCCCACGCGCTCTGAATATTCTTCAGCAAGCCGAAGTCGTGCTGCACGGCGAAACCATCCCTGGCGATGTCCTCCATCAGGTTCGCAAGAGCACCCTGGTTCTCGACGTGTCCCATGCCGGCTCGCAGCAAATCAGCGAGCGCATGATCGCTTACGCCGACGACGGCAAAGTCGTGGTGCGCCTGCAGGCTGGCAAGTTCCTAAACTCCGAAAGCACGCAAGAGGAACTTCAAGCTCTGCGCAACGCCGCGATTGAGGTCGAGGTTCTATCCGGCCTTGCAACGGCTGTAGCCGCCTGACACATTCCGAATAGAAAAACGCTGTGCCTTCTGCTTCTCCAACAGTCCGTGGGCACAGCGTTTTTATTTGTGGCCAACCCATGAAAAAAAACCCGTCAGGCTACCCCACACGCCGCATTTGCGTGTGAGGGTTTAGACCACCCGCCACTACCCATACGCGGGACCATCTCCATGCTCCGAAATCTTCCAACGAACCGGGTGTCCTCAACACGCCCGCACTTGCGTGTCTTTGCGCCCAATCGGTCGCTGCCACGGCCCCATTCACGTTCACATCCCGAGCACAACTGTACTTAGGGTCATGTCACTGTCGCGACACGACTGCCCTTCGGCCTGATCGTCACCCTATCTCTTTCTAATTAGGCTAGACCCATCGACCAATTTCGATGGAGGCCATGTGAATTCTTCCAAGTGGATCTGTATCGCTGTTTTTGGCACTTTTCTCGGAACTGCTAATTTCGCCATCGCCCAGGACCACGGCAACGGGCACGGCAAAGGTCACGAAAAACACGAAGATGAGGACGACGAGCACGACTCTTACTACAAGCACCACGACCGTGACGCCATTCGCGGCTGGTATTCCGAAAACGAGAACCATCTTCCTCCTGGGCTCGCCAAACGCGATCAGCTTCCTCCTGGTCTCGAGAAGCAACTCGTTCGCCGCGGCACTTTGCCGCCCGGCTTGCAGAAACGCATTCAACCTTGCCCCGAAGAACTGGAACGGCGCCTCCCTCCTCCGCCTCCCGATTGCCGTCACGTCGTAATTGGTGGCCACGTCGCCTTAATCAACGTCCACACCTTTTTCGTGGTCGACTTGTTCCACCTGGAAATCCAATAGTTAATCTGGTGTTGGCTCAAGCCGCCACCTTTACCACGACCAGTTCGATAACAGCCGTGGGCGTGGATGTTTGACGAGTTCCACGTCCGATGCTGAACGTGTCGCCTCACCCGTATGGGAGGGCTGGGTTCACCTCGTTCCCATTCCTGACCCGATTGACACCGCGCCCCTGCTGGCCTAACTTCTGTTCCCTGTTCGCGCCGTCCGCAGACTGCTCACGAGGTGCTCGCTCCATGATCCTGCTGCTCGCCTTTCTCATCGGGCTCTTCACCGGTTTACGGTCCCTTACTCCTCCGGCCATCACCGCTTGGGCCGCGCGTCTCGGCTGGCTCAAACTGCACTCACCGCTGGCGTGGATTGGCTCCACGTGGGCGGTCGGTCTCTATACATTGCTCGCCCTCGGTGAGCTCGTCGCCGACAAGCTTCCTAAAACTCCCAGTCGCACCGCGCCTCCGGGCCTGATCGCCCGCATCGTGATGGGCGGCTTGTGCGCCGCGTGCATTGCCATGGCTGGCGAACTTGGAAATCAAGGCCTGATCATCGGCACCATCCTCGGAATCGTTGGCGCTCTCGTTGGCGGTTTCGGTGGCTATCAGGTTCGCAAGCGCCTGGTGCAAGCACTCGGCACACCCGATTACGTAATTGCGCTCGTCGAAGACGCCATCACCATCGGCGGCTCGCTCTGGGTCGTTACCAGGTTCTAGTTCACACACACTCGAACCAAAACTCCCTCAGCTTCATCTACAACTCCGGAGCATCTATGCCAGCAAATCAACATTACGACGCGATTGTCATCGGCTCAGGTCAGGGCGGCACTCCCCTCAGCCAGGCCTTCGCCAACGCAGGCAAACGCACCGCGCTCATCGAACGAGAACACATCGGCGGCACCTGCATCAACGAAGGCTGCACTCCCACCAAAACCATGATCGCCAGCGGCCGCGTCGCCTACCTTGCCCGGCGTGGCACCGGCTACGGCGTCCGCACCGGCAAAATTCAAATCGTTATGTCCCGCATCAGAAAACGGAAGCGCGATATCGTTGAAAGTTTTCGTTCCGGCGGCGAGAAGCGCCTCAAAAAAACTAAAAATCTCGATCTCATCTTCGGCGAAGCTTCTTTCACTGGCCCGAAATCACTCTTCGTAAAACTTCCGAAAGGTACTCCGCTCTCACTCACCGCCGATCAGTTCTTCATCAACGCCGGCGCACGGCCCGCGGTGCCACAACTCGAAGGTCTGCAAGACGTGCCGTACCTGAACAGCACCTCCATCATGGAGCTCGCCACTGTTCCCGAGCATCTTCTCATTCTGGGCGGCGGCTACGAGGGCCTGGAATTTGGACAACTATTTCGCCGGCTTGGCAGTCGCGTAACCATTGTGCAGCGCGGTCCGCAGTTGCTTGCTCGCGAAGATGCCGACGTTGCCGAAGCCGTAGCACAAATCCTCAAGGAAGACGGCGTCGAGGTTCTGCTCAACTCTAAAGCGGAGCGCATCACTCGCACTGGCAAACGCATCAACTTGCACATCCGCACCGCCGCCAAGCCACGCAAGCTCCAAGGCTCTCATCTGCTCGTCGCCACCGGACGCACGCCTAATTCTGATTCGCTCAACCTTGCTCCAGCCGGCGTCGCCACCAACGAGCGCGGCTTCATCCCCGTCAACGAAAAATTGCAAACCAACGTCGACGGCATCTTCGCGCTTGGCGACGTTAACGGCGGCCCCGCGTTCACCCACATTTCTTACGACGACTTCCGCATCTTGCGCACCAACCTCCTCAACAAAGGAAACGCCACCACCACCAATCGCCTCGTGCCTTACACCGTGTTCCTCGATCCGCAGCTCGGCCGCGTCGGACTCAGTGAGGCCCAAGCCAAATCGCGCGGCATCGCCGTTCGCGTCGCCAAAATGCCTATGAGCTATGTGGCTCGCGCTCTGGAAATCGATGAATCCCGCGGCTTCATGAAAGCCATCGTCGACGCTTCCTCCGGCCAAATCCTCGGCGCCGCGGTGCTCGGCATCGAAGGCGGCGAAATCATGTCGCAGATTCAACTCGCCATGATGGGCAAGCTTCCCTACGCCGTTCTGCAAGACGCCGTCTTCGCCCATCCCACCCTCTCCGAATCCCTCAATAATCTCTTCAACCACTTCGAAACCTAATCCCCTACCCTGTAGCTCACGCCTTCAGGCGTGAGGCCTTCCCGCACGCCGCCCGCACGCCCCCTGAGGCCGTAAATCTTCACGTCACCAAATGGCCAAATTCCTGTAACCTAACCCCAATGCCCCACTCCAATACCCAGCGAGCAAAACCATGAAACGTCAACTCACCATCTCGCTTCTTCTCCTATCGACTCTTCCGTTACTCGCCGCCGTCGCCAGCACACGCGCTCCCCAACCCGCTCAAACTCCAGCCTCCGCGAAACAACCGGTCGTCGTCGAACTCTTCACTTCCGAAGGCTGCTCCAGTTGCCCGCCCGCCGACACTCTTCTGAAGCAACTCAGCAACGATCAACCCATCGATGGCGCCGAAGTCATCGCTCTCGAAGAGCATGTCGACTACTGGAATCAACTTGGCTGGAGGGATCCGTATTCCTCCCTCGACTTTTCCACTCGGCAGCAAGACTACGCCTCGAAGTTACGCAGCGGCAGCGTCTTCACGCCGCAAATGATCGTCGATGGCACGGTCGAAGTAATCGGCAGCCGCGATCAGGAAGCACGCCTCGCCATTCAACGTGCTGCGTCTTCGCCGAAAGCTAAACTCACGCTCGAACAATCCTCAGCGCCAAACAAGTCCAGCGCCACATTCAATATCCATGTCGAAAATCTCCCGCCAGGCAGTAACGCTTCGTCTGTGGAACTCTGGGTTGCCGTAACCGAAAAATCTCTGCAAACAAATGTGAAAGCTGGCGAAAATTCCGGCGAAACGCTGCAACACGCCGACGTGGTTCGCTCGCTTCAAAAAGTAAAAGCATTTAAAAACGCAGATAACGGCGGCACGCAATTCACCGTGAACTTCAAAGATGCCTGGAACCCCGCAAACCTCCGCGTCATCGCCTTCGTCGCCGACAAATCCAATCGCCACATCCTCGGCGCCGCCACTGCAAATCACCCCACTCTCCCGTAATTCCACTTGTCATCTGGCTCGCCTACACCCGTTTCACGCAGCAGCACCCGCGCTTGACTGCCCAGACCGATGGATTAACCCAAGGGCGAGTTAGTCTATCCGTTCGGCTACACCCGACCTGATCCCACTAAATTGAAAGCGTCGCGGTTCGAAGCTCTGCAACGTACCTTTCTAAAAGCACTTAGCAACTTCACCGTTCTATCGCTCATGACCGAGATTGCTCTCCGCCCAAATTAAAATCGCCACCGGGACGAAAAGGATAGAACGAACACCGGAACGCCGCTGCCCACAACAAATCCAATCTGGCTCGATCATCCAGTCGCCAGTGCGATGCCCATTCGAATCAACAAGCCCAGGGCGTTTTCATTCGTAAAGCATTTTCTTTGTCCCGTGGCACCGCGCATGCACTAGCCATCACCGTGAGCAGAGAAAGAAAGACACTACCGAGCCGCTGCAAGGTGGGCTCCGTCTTTCTTACGTCTTACACGTCAAGGAGACTTTATGAAAACTCTAAAATCCATCCTGTTTGTTTTTGCGGCGGCTCTTCTTCTGACTTCCGCGGCAAAAGCCCAAACCACCGCAGTGAGGGCTGATGTTCCTTTCGATTTCGCTATCGGTGATTCCGTTTATCCCGCCGGCCAGTACGACCTCAAGTCCGTAACCAACAACGGCGTTATGCAAATTCGCAACGCCCGGGAATCCGCCGTCAATAATTTCCAGTTGTCGAACGCTTGCACCCACGGCACACCGTCTCAGTCAACCAAGCTCGTCTTCCTTCGTATGGGCGACAGCTATTTTCTCTACCAGATTTGGGTCGAAGGCCGCGAATCTGGGCGCGAGTTCCCCAAGAGCCGCAACTACATGCAGCTTGCAAAGAACGAGAAGCCAGAAGTTCTGATCGTCGCTGCCAACATTTCTCAGTAAACTCATAAGCTGCCGACCATACCTTCGGCCAACACGAGGGAGCGCCACCACGCTCCCTCTTTTTCCTTTTTTCGCCTTCCAGGATGCGTCCTACCCCGGCACTCCCTGCTTTGTTTGACACCCCGCAGCGCCCCGCCTATAGTGCCCTGCGAGGGATCCCGCGCTGTCGTTAGCGTTTTCCGTCTGCGCTTGCCTCTTCTTCTCTTCCCTGAAATTGAGGCCCAACGCTTCCCGCTCTCACCGGGATGCACCCTTGCGGATGTATCAAACTGCCGCTGCTGTTAAACTCTTCATTTACAGGTAGGAGCATGGCCAGGGGAAATTTCGGAGAACGGCTGAAGCGCGAGCGCGAATTGCGCGAGGTGACGCTGGAAGAAATTACGGCGCACACTCGCATCGGCCCCCGTTTTCTTGAAGCCCTCGAAAATGAAGATTGGGGCAAGCTTCCCGGCGGCGTTTTCAATCGCGGTTTCGTGCGCTCTGTGGCCCGCTATCTCGGCCTCGATGAAGAATCCCTGCTTGGCGAATACGATCTCGCTCACGGCACACCCATCATTCCCACCAACGAACGCCAGGAAGATCGCATCCCGTCTCCGCCTAAATGGGTTCCCCTCGCGATCACGCTGGGCGCGATTTTCTTGCTCATCTTGCTGCTGGTCGGTGGACGTTACGCCTGGCGTTATTTTGCAGCTCGCCGCGCCGCGAAACCGGCTCCGGCCTCGAGCCTGCCCGCAACCTCACCGTGGGCTCGCAACGCCAACACCACTCCCGCTGATTCCAGAATGCTATTGCTGCAATTGAAAATCGTCGCTATCCCACCACTCGCCGCTGCTTCCCGCTCCGGTACAATCGCCTTAGGCCATTACGACCTAAGGCAGGCGTCTCGTGGAAACTCTCAGTCCTGAAGTACTCGACGATTTGCGGCATGGCCGCGCCTCTCGTGAACGGAAACTCGCTGTCTGCACCACCGGCGCGCACATTCCCGCTGTCGATCGTCTGGAAATCCTCGCCGTTCTCACCCACGATCCGGATGAACTCATCTCCGAACGCGCGCTGGAATCGTTGATCACCGATCCTCCCGAACTTTTTGTCCAGGCGATCTCCCGCGAAAATGCCCTCACACCTCTATTTAGCTACGTAGCAAAAAATCTGGCCGGCAAGCCGGGCATCGCCGAAGCCATGATCAAAAATATTCATTGTCCCGGCGAACATCTCGCCCCGCTGGTTCCGCACATGACGCCCGTGATGATCAAAACCCTTTTCGATGAACTCGACCGCGTTTCCGCATCCCACGCACTCGCCGCTGCCATGGAACGTTCCACAAATCTTACTGTCGAGCAGAAAGGCATTTTGCAGGAACTGCGCAACACCTCCGTCGACGAAAAGCGTCTCTCCGATGCCGTCGCTGATGCCGAACCCGATCCCGTCAAACGCCAGACCCTGCTCCAGCAAATTGGCCGCATGAACGTTTCGCAGCGTGTCCAGTTCGCCATGAAGGGCGGCTCCGAAGCGCGCCGCACTCTGATTCGCGATTCCAACAAAGTCGTTCAGCGCGCCGTCTTGCAATCGCCGCGCCTCACCGATCAGGAAGTGGAAGCCTATGCCTCCATGACCAACTTGACCGATGAAATTCTTCGCCTGATTGCCACTAACCGCAATTTCCGCAAGAACTACACCGTGGTTCGCAATCTTATGAATAATCCCAAGACTCCTCTCGACGTTACTCTCCACATGCTTCCGATTCTCAATGCCATCGACCTCAAAAAACTCTCCATGAACAAAAACGTTCCCGAGACTTTGCGCACCACCGCCAACAAGCTCATGCGCACCCGCGCGGATCAAAAAAATTAACGCTGTATATTTCCGTTGTCCCCCGGAAATCAGCCAATTCCCAGCACTACCACCCGTACTGGTGCATCCCTCACGTGCAGACCTCACTGAGTTTTTGTTTGCTCCGCTATACAATGAATTCCTCGTTCTTTGTGGAGGCTCTCGATGATTTCTTCTAAGTCGGCTCGCGTCTTGTTGCTCGCCCTTCTCTCAGCGGCCTGTACGCCCATGCTTTTCTTACCGCTCTTATGGGCTCAAACCGCGCCTGAACCTTGGACATCCGATCACACTGTGCAGCCCGAAGCTCTCCTCAAAGAACTCGCCAACACGAAAAATCCTCCCGTCATTCTCTTCGTCGGCTTCAAACGTCTGTACACCGCGGGTCACGTCAAAGGCGCGCAATATCACGGCACCGCCGTCAACGACGAAGGCCTGAAAGAAATGACCACTTGGGCCAATTCCCTTCCGCGCACCACCAATCTCGTTATCTATTGCGGTTGCTGTCCCATGGACCGCTGCCCCAACATTCGTCCCGCCTACAAACAACTCGCCTCCATGGGCTTTACCAAGCTTCGCCTGCTCGTCTTGCCCACCAGCTTTGCCATCGACTGGGCCGAAAAAGGCTATTCCTACGACAAAGGCGGCGAATAGCGAGTAGCGATTAACGCTTCGCCTTCGAAATGAATTAACACCCGCGCAACAACAGCCGGGCCTTCCCTGAAAATCCGTTTACCACCCCGCATTTTCCCTTGGTGTACTCTTCCTCGAGAGGAACCCATGAAACCTACTTACGCCCTTACCATTCTCGCCGCAGCTTGCCTCGCAGCTTCGTGCTCTTTTCACGAACCGCGCGCCGCCCAATCCGATCCCGTCAAGCCTGTCGCGCTCGAACTCAAAACTTCCACGCCCTTCCGTTTCGTGGCCTATGGCGACACCCGTTTCCACGATCCTGCGGACACCGAGTCCGCCAATCCCGCGGTTCGTCGCGCTCTCGTCGATGCTATCGACAAAGAAAATCCCGCCTTCATTTCCATTGGCGGCGACATTGTCTACAACGGCTACGATTCCAAGGATTGGCAAGACTACGATTCCGAAACGGCCGTGTGGCGTGAACATAAAATTCCCGTGTATCCCGCTATAGGGAATCACGACTTGCACGAATCCCGCGCAGTTCCGGCACAACCCCCCTCCGCGCTCGCTAATTATTTCCAGCGCTTCCCGGAACTTCACAACAGCCGCTTCTACTCCGCGCGCGCAGCCAATACCCTGATGCTCGCTCTCGATAGTTCCCTGGATGAAGTTTCCGGGCCACAGAGCCAGTGGCTCGCTTCCCAACTCGATCATCTTCCATCGGGCGTCGACTTCGTCTTTTTCGTCTTCCATCACCCGCCCTACACCAGTTCCTCCGATAACAACAAAGCCGCGATGGGTGGCGGTCACTCTGCCCGTCCTACGGAACAAGCCTTGGCCAAATTTCTGGAAGAGCGTCAGCCAAACACCCGTGCCCGTTTCATCGTCTTCAGCGGCCACGTTCACAATTACGAACATTTCGAACACGCTGGCGTCACTTATTTCGTAACCGGCGGTGGCGGCGCTCATCCGTACCTTATCGTTCATCCCAAAGATGATCTCTACCAGGACAACGGTGTGAACTATCACTATCTGACCATCGACGTCGCCGCAAATTCCGCCAAGGTCGTCATGCACAAAGTCGAAATGAAAGACGGCACTCCGGTTTGGTCAGTAGCGGATTCCGTCACCATCACCGCCCCGGCCGCCGCCAAAGCTGCTGCGGCCGCAGCCAGCAAATAAACTCGCCTCTGCGGGCAAGCGCGTGACTCGCGCTATTTACCTTGCTATCCTCTTCGCGTCGATTTCCCATGAGGTGAAAATATGCGTAACGTCGCGTCGGCCTCTCTCGCCGTGCTCCTCAGCTTTGCCGGACTCGCCGCTGCCCAGCAACCCGCCGCCATTTCCCATTTCGACGGCAAGTCCTGGTGGTCGCACGTCAAATTTTTCGCCGACGATTCCCTCGAAGGCCGCGACACCGGCAGCGAGGGCCTGCGCAAAGCCGAAGCCTATGCCGTCGAACAACTCAAAAAGTCCGGCCTCGAGCCTGCCGGTACCGACGGCTTCTACCAGCCCGTCCATCTAAATCAGTATCAAGTCGACGAGTCCCAATCATCGCTGGCTCTGGTCAGCAATGGTCAGTCCAAGCAGCTCTCCTTTGCCGACGACGCCTACATCGGCACTCGCTTCACCCACGCCTCGGCTACACTCAACGCCCCGCTCGTTTTCATCGGCTACGGCCTGCGCGTACCAGAAAAGAATCTCGATGAGCTTGCCGGCCTCGACGTTAAAGGAAAAGTTGTCGTCTACCTCGCAGGCTCCCCCTCCGACATTCCTACCGCGCTCGCCTCGCATTACCAGACTATCGCCGAACGATGGAAATTCCTGCGCGCCGCCGGCGCCATAGGCCTAATCGGCGTTCCCAATCCTTCTTCCATGGACATTCCCTGGTCGCGCATCTCCCTCAACCACAATCACCCCTCCATGGATCTCGCCGATGCCGAATTCAACGAAACTGCCGGCCTGCAGATTGGTGTCACCTTTAATCCCGCCTCCGCCGAGTCACTCTTCGCCGGTTCCGGTCACACTTTCGCCGAAATCGCCGCCCTCGGCAAAGATCGCCAGCCTCTCCCTCATTTTCCGCTGGCCGTTTCTCTGCAGGCCAACGCGGTCATAATCGCCACCAAGATCGAATCCTCTAACGTGGTCGCCAAACTCACCGGCTCCGATCCCACTCTGAAAAATGAATTCGTCGTGCTCTCCGCGCACATCGACCACATCGGCATCGGCGCTCCCATCAACGGCGATCGCATCTATAACGGCGCCATGGACGACGGCTCCGGGAGCGCTCTGGTCCTCGACATGGCCGCGGATCTTCGCGCTCACCCGGAAAAACTCAAGCGCTCCGTAATCTTTCTTCTCGTCACCGGCGAAGAAAAGGGTCTTCTCGGTTCTAAATATTTCGCCACACGCCCCACTGTGGCTCCCAAGTCCATCATTGCCGACATCAACGTCGATATGTTCCTCCCCATCGTTCCCTTGAAAGTTATGCGCATCCAGGGCCTTGCCGATTCCGATTTAGGCGAGCATGCCGCCGCCATCGCGCAATCCTTCGGCGTCAAACCCGTTCCCGATCCCGAGCCGCTTCGCAATCTTTTCATCCGCAGCGATCAGTACAATTTCATTCGCCACGGCGTTCCGTCCGTCATCATGGACGTTTTCTACGAGCCCGGCTCGCCCGAACAAAAGCTCTTCAAGGATTGGCTCACCAATCGCTACCACGCGCCCTCCGACGATGTGAACCAGCCCGTCGATCTCTCGGCTGCCGCCCTCTACGAAGACATCGTCCGCCGACTGCTCATCGAAACGGCCAACACCGTCGCGCCTCCGCAGTGGAAGCAAGACTCCTTCTTCCGCCGCTACGCTTCGGCCACCGGCGATTAACCGAGCTTCTCCGAACGATTCTTTCAAGCTAGACTGCCACCGTTATGGATCTCGACGCACTTCGAAAACTTTGCCTCTCCTTCCCCGGCGTCACCGAGCAAATTCAGTGGAGCGATGCGCTGCTGTTCAAAGTCGGCGGCAAAATGTTTGCGGTCACTAACCTTGAACCCTCTGCCGTGTGGCTGAGTTTCAAAGTCGACCCCGAACTATTCCCCGAACTCACCGAGCGCTCCTCGGTGATCCCCGCTCCCTATCTCGCTCGCGCCAAGTGGGTCGCCCTCGAATCTCGCGACGCCATCCCTCTCACCGAACTTGCCGAACTTTTGCGCGCCTCATACGATCTCGTCGTCGCAAAATTACCCAGGAAAACGCGCGAGTCTCTCCTCAACGTAAAGTCTTCGAAAGCCGCCCTCGCGAAACTCCCTTCTAAACCGCATCGCGCCACACAATCTAAATCTCAAAAGCCGCGCAAATCTTCCGCAAAATCGAAGCGCCGCAAGTAACCTCCAACCGCACTGCACTCCAAAATCTCGCAAAAATTCCTGACCCTCCGTACAGGAACGCAATTTCGTACCACTGTACTTCTCCGCGAAACTATCGCGCTGCCCCGGTGTTAATTTATCTAAGTGCTCGAAGTGAAGTGAAGGCGTCGCTCTTCTCGTACAGAAGCGCTGCTTCGCCGGCACATTCTAAGCCATCAAGGAGAGATCACGCTGATGAAGTCCATCGCTAAACTTGTGTTCCCGGCTCTGCTTTTCGCTCTATTTCTTGCGATTACCCCGGGCCATGCGGCTGCGCAAGGCCGGCATCCCGCATACTTGCACGCCCTTTCCGATCTTCGCGCCGCTCGCGCTCACCTCGAACGTCCCGATCACGGTGAGCTGAAGCACGAAGAAAAAGAAGCGGTTCACCAGATCAATGAGGCCATCGACGAAATCAAGAAAGCCGCCATGGAAGATGGCAAAGACATCGACGATCACGTCTCCGTCGACGCCGGTCTCGATTGGCCCGGCCGCCTGCATCGCGCCATGGAACTCCTGAACAAGGCTCATCAGGATATCGAGCACGAAGAAGACAACCAGTTTGCCGTTGGTTTGCAGCAGCGCGCCTTCGAACATATCGACAAGGCCCGCCACGAAGTTGGCGAAGCGATCCGCATCGTCGCCGCCCGCTACTAACCCGCGTCAGCATTCTCAACTTCAACCGGCACCGTAACGCATCAAGTTACGGTGCCCTTTTTATTTGCGCGCACAAAATTCCGCGACGAATGCGCGAAACACTTCCGCGAGTTAGAACTTAAGTTGTTGGCTTTTTACTCCAGGAAATTACAGCAGGTCTTTGACTTAACTTTAAGGCGAACTTCACGCCTTACGACGAGGCGCTAGCCTTCGAACCATTCGCCCGGCGCAGCGGCCGCGCTCCCGGCACAGGGAACGTCATCTTCCAAAAATTCGAATCGGGATTCACAAACTCCAGTCCCACAAAAAGCTTTCCATCCCGTTCCCGTCTTACGTGCGCTACCCGCGTTTCCGTCGACCGGCTGGTATTCTCGTTCACCAGCAGCAGCATCTGCCCGGTCACCACCAGTTCGTCCATCACCAGCAATGCACCTTGCTGGTTCACCGAACGCGTCACCGCACGCACACAGAACTTCTCGCCCATCTCGTTTTCGCCATGCACCACCACTGGCACCGAAAGCGACACGCGCAATGTCCTTCTACGCTCACGGTACCGAAAATGGAGAACTCCCATGGGGACCTTCCTGCTTTCTCAAACTAGGCCCGACGACGACTCCGCCTTCTTTTCCCAACTCCCATCCTCAATTGGCCGACACGGATTATTTATCCTGCGTCGTACGAGGCAAGTGAAGAGCGGCTTATCCTGCGGTTATTCTGCCGTGCTACCCCGTCAAGGGCAATAGCGGACCGGTACCAAAATACTCTCATCTCTTCCAGTACGCCAGTACTTCTATAAAGTTTAAGCAACCCTGTTTATTCCCTGACTACATTTGCACAACTTATCGAAATCCAGCCCCACCGCAAAAAAATCAAGGGCCCCGAGAGAATTCCCGGAGCCCCTGACCGCTGACATGCAATGAAGATCGGCTAGTTCCGCCCAGCCACCCCGGGAATCATCTGCCAAAACCAGAAAACCAGGATCCCGTAATACACCGCCACAATTCCAAAACTCACCGCAAACGTGCTCAATGACTTGCCCAGTCCCGCATATTCTTTCAGCCAACGCCGCACGCACGCCGCGACCATAAATACGCTCAATATCGCGGAAATCGCCGCCAGGAAGCTGACTCCGTTGCTGATCTCCTGCCCGTGCCCCAGGCGCAGCATCTGCCGCCCTGCGGCCCCCAGCAGCCCTGTAGAGAATGCCAGCACCAGCCACACTGCGGGAGCCAACATCCCGATCATGTACGCCCAGCGATCTTCCATGTAAAAGAGCATGATCAAAATCGCCAGGTAAATTATGGTTTGATAGAAATGAAGCAGAAAGAAATTCGGCTCCAGATGACTTAGCAGAAAGAAACAAATAACCTGCAAACCCGATAGGGTCGCTATATCTCGATAAATTCTCATACTGCCCCCACTCCACTGCGCGAACTACCCTGGAGGATACGGGGAGCATCATCACGCGATGGTGTTCCGGGCTCTCACCACCCTAAAGTGCAACCCAAGCGCCACCCCACCATCTTCGCTATCAACCTGAAAACAAAGTCTTTGCCAGCACCAAGGACTAGCCGCTTCGGTTCGCCCTGCGTCAATTCGCGCTCTCCGCTCGTCTTTGCCCGCTCTTCTGAGTCCCTGCGCACTTTGCCCCCTTAGCGAACTCCGTCCAATAGTCTGACCATCTCCACCTTCCCTGGCTGCGCTTCCAGGTTCAATAACGCCAGCGTCACCGGCAGGTCGAACCGCCTCGGTCCGGCGCTTCCCGGGTTCAAATACAGCACGCCCTTCTCTTCTCGATTTTCCGCTTTATGCGTGTGACCGCTGATCACCGCTGCAAACCCCGCCGCCTGGGGGTCCAGGTCCAGTTCCCGCAGATTGTGCAGCACATATAGAGACACCGGCCCAGCTTCCACCACCGCGGTGTCCGGCAATTCTTGCGCCCAACTCTCCGTGTCCACGTTTCCCCGCACCGCGAACACCGGCGCAATTCTCTTTAAGCTCGTCAGAATCTCGGCCTTGCCCACATCCCCGGCATGCACAATCAAATCCACGCCTTGCAAAGCCCGCACCGCTTCCGGTCGCAGCAATCCATGCGTGTCCGAGATCACCCCAACGCGCATAGGTCCGTTATCGTCCCCGGGAGTTTCGCTCTGGGCCGTCGTCCGCGTCTTCTCGATATTCTTCCGGTACATCGTCTTCCGGAACTTCCCGCGTGCGTACTTCCGATGCATCGGCGTCAGGTACGTTCTCCACTCCCTGCACCACTTCCGCTTCGAACGATTGTCCTTCTTCCAGCAATTCCGTAACGCTCTCCGAATCCGTTTCCGCCAATCCGGACAGCCCCTGCGTATCCCCAGATTGTCCACCCGTACGCGCGCCCAATCCCGGTTGGTCAAACGTTACCAGTTCCGCAGTGTTCGCTCGTCCTCGCGTTCTTCGCTGCGGTTTCTTCGCGCTCTTTCTCTTCGCGGTCTTAACTCGCGCCGAAGTTGCCTTCTTGGCTGCGGCCAATTTCTTCTTCGGCTTCGCCGCTTGCTTCGCCTTGCTTTTTTGCTTTGCACTCTTGCTCTTTTTGTTATTTTTCTTTTTTGTGGGCATCGCTTTTTTCCTTCGCGCCTCTACTCTACCACCCTGCTTCGCCAGCTTGGCAATCCAGCGCCACTCACATCGCTGGTACCCTTGCCACCTCTACTATAATGCTGTACATACAGGGCGCTCAGCTTCCAGTCGGCTGTCTTGGCCTGCGTCCAGGAGATTTCCCTCATGAACAAACAACAGTTGCGTGACCAGGTCCACGAAGTCGGTATCGTTCCGGTCATTCGCACCTCCTCGGCCGACGACGCCCGCTTTGCCGTCGACGAAGTTTGCCACGGCGGCATCCCCATTATCGAAGTCACCATGACTGTCCCCGGTGCCATCGATGTCATTCGCGATCTCTCCAAGAAAGTTGCCGGTCTCGTTCTCGGTGCCGGCACCGTGCTCGACGCCGATACCGCCCAGGACTGTATCAATGCAGGCGCTCAATTTATCAGCAGCCCGGCTCTTGATATTCCCACCGTTCAACTCGTCGCCAAAAATCCCAGCGTCATCATGATGGCTGGAGCTCTCACCCCTACCGAAATCTTGGCCGCCTGGAAGGCCGGCGCCGATTTCATAAAAGTTTTTCCCTGCTCGATGGTGGGTGGCGATAATTATATTCGTGCCTTGAAACGGCCGTTCCCCGATGTGCCTTTAATTGCCGGTGGTGGCGTCACTCAACAGAACGCTTCCCTTTATTTTCTCGCTGGCGTCTGCGCTCTCAGCATTGGCAAGGAAATTATTCCCCGCGAATCCATGTTGCTCCACAAGCCCGACCGCATTCGCGAACTTACCCGCCGCTTTGCCACCATCGTCCGCAGTTCCAAATCGAGAATCGCCGAAGCCCAGCTCCAGATCGCCCATTTCCACTGAGCATTTGCTGGGTCGCCGCTAGAATTCCACGTGCAAACGTAGCGTCGGTACAATCACCGGCCCGCGATCCCGGTTGTATCCGGGATTCACTGCGTACTGCAATCCAAACGCCGGGAAAATTCCGCGCCACAGGTGCAGCGTATAAAAACCTTCTAAAATATTTTCTCGCCCGTACCGCAAACGCCCGTCTCCCAACAGAAATCCATACCCACCATCCGCCAGATAGGTCTGGTGCGGCTTACTGATTCCATTACTCACGAACACCAGTCCCAGCCGATCGAACCGTCGCCCCCACCGCGCCCCATTCCCCGCGCCACCAACCTGCCAGGTTTGGTCCACTTCGGTGTACGCGTACGATTCGTGCTCGCCTTCGTTCCATCCCCACCGCGCAAACACGCCCATCCAGTCATTCAGCGCCTGTTCCACGTTAATTCCAAATCCGTATTTCACCGTGCTCTGTAGTGGATGCGCCGTTATGTCCGGAATCGGCGTCTTTCCCGCCAGGTAGTTGTCCACAGCCACGTTGTAATCGCCCATGTTCGCGGTGTTCACATACCCCAGCACCCGCGCCACTCCGTCAAGCTTTCCGACGACGCGTTTGTGTACCTCCAACTCCACGTTTTCGGAATGCGCCCGGCTCAGATCTGCGTCCAGGTGGATGCCATTCGCCACCTTCGGCATCAGCGCTTCTGCAAATCGCAGCGCCCAGTTGCGGTCGTGATATTCCACCATCGCCGCAAACGTAAATCCGCGCGTATCCGCCGCATAGTCATATGCCCCGTTGTTGTCCACAGTCCAATTCATGAACTGGTAGTTGGTGTCGGTCCCAAAGCTGTTTAAGTCAAAAAAATCTGCCAGGCTGAATTTTCCGAAGCGCACTTCCAGCCGCCGCTCCGGCAGTTCGCGGAATAACGCGTAGGGATTGCGCTCGGCCACAATTTTCTTCGCGCCCAACGAAATAATCTGATGCCACATCAACCGCGCCACATACGGCGCCTTGCTCAATGTCGGGTTCCGGACCACATCCAGATTGAAAAAACCAGCTACTCCTAACGCTTCGCCGAGCCCCTGGCCACCCGTCTCCTGCACGTCGCAGATAAATTCGGTGGTATTGGTAACGCGGAGCCCGGTATACAGCGTCAACACGCGCGATGTTGCATCCTGCGCCTGTGGCGATAGACTGTTTTTCCCCTGATACGGCGAGTGAAATCCCGGATGCCATTGCGATATGAAATTCGCCTGCCCGGAAAGCCACAAGCGATCCCATTCCGCGTGCGGAATCATCGTCACCAACGGGTCTTCGTGTGACGGATCAGGCGCCGCCACCGTCGTCTTGTTCTCAGACTGGTCCGGCACTTCCGCCGGCGGGACATCTTGCGCCATGGCTCTTTGACCGGCGCCGCCATATACACACACCAGCAGTAATATCATTGCCCGCAACCTGCCGCCGCCCTGTGTCCCTCCAAGATGTCGCTCTCGTCTCATCCCTGTTCAATCTTGCGCGCCTTCACTCCCGGCGCGACTGGACAACGCATCTCCTTCGCCTTCCGTTCCCTCGGCACTCACAACGCGAGCGGCGGCCCCGTCCTCGTCTCCTGGAAGGAACTGAGCCTCAAACGGCCTCATTTCGCTGTCGATCCAGACCGCCACCAGGCGCGAGCCATTTCGCTCTTCGTCGCTCTTGGTCCAAACGCAGTACAGCGAGGATGCCTTACTCCCCCTATTCTTTTTATTAACGGCTTGTAACACCATTTCGCCTCCTCTCTGGTTCGCGGCGGCATCACCCCGCTGGGTGTCGCGAACAGAACGGCGAAACGCCAGTCAGTCGCTGAACTCCGCCGCGAACGCCCGCCATCCACTTATTCGCGGTTTTCCTTCTTTTGTTGCTGTCTCCATCGGTCCTGCCTTGTGTACACTCGAATCGTCAGCGGCTTGCTCGTGTACCTTATCCTTGGTACCATACCCCCCTAGGGTAGTCAACTACAAATGACACATATACCTCGTGAAAAACTTGAACTCGTTAATCGAACAAAAAAAGTTATTGGACAACTCGAATCGGTGCTGCGCGCCTTCGAAGAAGATGCCCACTGCACCGATATCCTGCAGCGTCTGGCCGCCGTCCGCGGCTCCATTAACGGCCTTATGGGTGAACTGATGGAGGATCACATCCTCAATCACATGCCCCGCAAAACGAAATCCTCCACCGAGGCGGCACAGGATCTCATCGAAATTGTTCGGACTTATTTGAAGTAGCCAACTCGACCGGCTAGCCGGTTACGGCTCGCGCTGCGCAATATTCAGCGCGTTCACTCGCGCATGGTCCACTGTCAGGCCCCAGTGCAGGTGCGGCCCCGTAACTCGTCCGGTCGCCCCCACCTTGCCGATTTCGTCGGAAAGTTTCACCGCGTCACCCGCATGCACTTCAATCTCCGACAAGTGCGCGTACATCGTGTAAATCCCATATCCGTGATCGATTACCACCGTGTTCCCGGAGTAGTACAGCCCCTCGGCCAACACCACTTTCCCTGCCTGCGCCGCAAACACCGGCGTTCCGCTCGCTGCAGGAAAGTCCACCCCAGCGTGTGGCGATCTTGACTGCCCGTTCAGAACTCGTCGCCGTCCAAAATTCCCGCCGGTCGTCACCCCGTTCAGCGGAACCCGGAATTTCCCTTGCCACAAACGTTCCGGCGTCACTGTGTCATAGATCGCCTTCATCTTTTTCTGATCGTCTGCTGCGCGCTTTTCCTGCTCCGGGTTCGGCTCGACAAATTGTTTTTCCACTTTCAGGTGTTCCGTTAGAAATTTCCCCGCCCGCACATTCACATCTGCGCTGCAAGCTACTGCCGTCCCCTTCGCGTCCTGCCACGACACTTTCCATTCATACTTTCCTGGCTTGGTCTCCAGATCCACACCGATCAGCCCGTGCAACGTCGCCGCCTTCTCTCCCTCGCTCCACAGTGGAATCTCTCGCTCGTTGAAGTCCGCCTTCACACCCGTCAACCCCTTAGCACCCACCACTTCTGCCAGCAGCAAACTTCCCTGTGCCGGAGCCGCCGCGCTCAGCTTCAGCGTTATGCCGTTTCCGCAGGCCTTCCGAACCTGTGCACGACTCTCCGTCGCTGCACCAAACAGAACCAGCAATGCCACCAACAGTCTCACTGACACTCGATTCCTCCCGCGAAACATAGGCGAAATGGTCTCCTCGATCCACGAACCGGGCGTGCTTCACAAATCACACTGATAGGTGATTGTCGTCACAGTGCCCCCAAACACATTCCTGCACAATCTTTCCCATAATGGCCAGACGATCATTAGGGGTGGTCTTGATCGTTACGCTTCTTGGCTGGACCGTTTCCGTCAACCAGCCGTTACACGCGTGCTCTGGCTCACACTCTCGGGCAGTAGCTGTGGCGCCGGCAGGAACTCCACCTGCCCTTAAACCTGAACCTTCCCCTTCGCGTCACAGCTGCTGCCCTTCTGAGAGTCCCAAACTCCCCGCTATCCAGACTCCTCATCATCAGTGCCAAGCCAGCAGCCTGCAGTTCTCCTCCGGCCATTCTTGCTGCTCTCTCACCCAAGGCCTGCCCTCGCCTCGCCATACTTGGACGGCCCGCACTCCGCAATCTCAAGCACTCCTCAGCTTGCCCTCACAAACTGGCGCGACCATCAAGTTTGCCGAGCCGCAGCCTGTCTCCTTTTCTAACCTTTCTCCGCCTCCGCTGCTAACTTCTTCTCACGTAATTCTGCGCAACTGATCACTCCCTCCGCTTCGACTCTACCCGCGTATGCGTATGGGACGCGCTTCCCATAACGTTCGTTGTTCTTTAAATCAAAAATTTGAGGTGAAAGAAAATGAAATTCCGAATCATAGCTGTACTCTTGGCTGCCGCCTGTGCCACCTGGCTCCCGGCACTCGCCCAGCAACCAACCGCTCCAACGCAGTCCACTCCTACGCAAGCCGCGCCCAAGGCTCCGGCCCCCGTTTCCCCGGAAGCAACGAAATCCTGTTGCGGCGGTTCCTGCGATATGGCCAAGCCTGGTGAGAATTCCACCAGCGCCGATCACCATCACGCCGATTGCTGCGCCGGAAAAGATGCCAAAGCGATGTCCTGCTGCCAAAGCAAAGACGCCAAATCCGCTATGGCTTGCTGCCATAAAGACGACAAAAACAAAGACGCCAAGTCCGCCATGGATTGCTGCAAAGGTCACGGCTCTGAAATGTGCGCCGCTAAAGGCGACAAGAGCTGCTGCGATGCCGCACACGCCAAGGATGGAAGTTCTTGCTGCGGCAAAGACGCGATGGCTTGCAACACCAACGACGGAAAATCCTGCTGCGACGCCGCAAGCATGGCCGAACACTGCAAAGCGCACGCCAACGGACGCTAGCGCTCTACAAAAACAAAAAGGGCCTCAGTATCTGCTGAGGCCCCTCTAATAAACTCTCTGCGTTACACCGCTACAACAGCAATTCTTCCAGTCGCACCGCGAGCGGCACTCCAAATTAAAGCTTCAGCCCCATCACCCGCACCAATTTCTCTTCCAGCCTTTTCAACTCCAACTCCCGTGCGTGCTCCTCGCGTGTTCGATCATTCAGCGCTTCTTTCAACAATCGTAAATTCTGCCGCAGCTCCATCTGCCCCAACGCCAAGCGCGCCAACGATTGCAGCGCATGTTTCTGCTCCTCGTCCAACTGGCGCGGCTCCCGATCCAGCACGCACACCGTCCCCAGCGCGAAACCTTCTTCATTCACTAGCGGCGCCCCCGCATAAAATCGAATCTTCGGCTCTGCTACCACCAGCGGATTATCTTTGAAACGATCGTCCTTCGTCGTGTCCGGCACCACGTACAATTCACTCTGCTGTATCGCGTGAGCGCAGATCGACATCTCCCGCGGCGTTTCCCGCACCTGCACCCCGAATCGCGATTTGAACCATTGCCTCCGGTCATCCACTAGCGACAGCATGGCCATCGGCGTCCGGCAGATATGCGCCGCCAGGATCACAATGTCGTCAAAACTCTGCTCCGGCTCGGTATCCAGCAGCGCGTAGCGATCCAGCGCTGCGAGGCGAGCGGCTTCTCCTGTCGGCACCGAAGTGGGCGTGCTCATATCCGCCTCCAGGCTTGCCAAGACTGGCAATTTCCGGCGCCCATCATACTGCAGTCGGCCTCCCGCGCAACAGCCCTGGAGACCCGCCTTCACTCCCAGCACAGTTGGCGAAAGGCTCCGCCAATGTCATCATGCGAACGATCCCTAGCGCAGCGACTTTGCCTGCGTAAGCCCCGCGTCAAGACCGAGGTGTACTCATGCTGCGTCGCAAAATTCTGCCCTTCATTCTGCTCTCCGGACTTTTCCTCACCTCGGCCGGAGCTCAGAAGAAGAACACCATCGCCCCCGCCAATCGCGAGCAAGAGCGCCGCAGCTTTGCCATGAATGTCGCCCGCGCCATCAACGCCGCCGAAGCCAATTACAAAAAGACTCATCAGACGTATGCCACTTGGGACATCCTGCTCGGCGCCGGCGACTTCTCCGAATCCGGCACCAAGTGGTCCAGCGAGTCCTTTCCCACCGTCGCCCACGCCATGTATGGCCGCGGCCCGGAAATTGTTGCAGGTTGGAAGTTGCGCCTGACACTCTCCGCCAATGGCAACGCCTACGACCTGCTCCTTGAAGACGCCAACGACCCCAAGTGCGGCTACGCCATCGTCAGCGACGAGCGCGGTCAAATCCGCGAAAGCAAGTTCCTGGATTGTGCATCATGACTGGCCTGATTGCACGCTGCAGGTGCACGCTTTGTAGGCGCGCTTTGTAACTGCACGCTTTGTAGGTGGCGGCTTCAGCCGCCACGTAAACACCCGGCAAACACGGGGCTTTAGCCCCTGAAGGTCCCCAGACGATTGTGATCTGTTGAGATACTGCGGATCGGAGTCGCAGTAGGACTACCTACATCAATCCGCAGGCGTCAGTGGCAATTCTCTTTCGCTGTGATGCTGCATCGGCAAAATCGAAAAGTATTTATACCTGCAGGGCTCGCACCGGAACGCCGGCACACGCAGCAACCGCCACACAAACGCCGTAGCCGTATCCACATGTTCCCCGGAAATTCTCTTCAAATCATGATTCCCACAAATCGGGCAGTGCGCCTTCATTGCTTCGCTCAGCGACATCATCCGTGCATGGAATCTTCCGTGACAATGTTTGCATCGCCACGGATACACCCCCACCAGGCCCCAAAAGAAATCCCCGCTCGAATGTCGGCGTGAACGCCTCACTCCTGTCTGCTTACAGATGGGGCAAATCATTGGGTCCCGGGCGGCCTCCCTGACTTGCGTCAGGATAGGTTACTGCGACTGTCCAAGGCAAGGACCAACCCACTTTCCCGTCTCGCACGCTACAATAGAATTTACGCTAACTCTCGAGAGGACTCGGAATGCCGAATTACACTGACGAACACGCCCGCGCTGGCGTAAATACCAAGCTCCCCACCTTGGAAGCTTGGCCCAATCAATATCCCGGCTACGTCATCACCACGCGCTACCCGGAATACACTTCCATGTGCCCCAAAACCGGCTTGCCCGACTACGGCACCATCACCATTCAATACAAGCCACGCAACTCCTGCATCGAGCTCAAGTCCCTGAAAATGTATCTCCTCGCCTATCGCAATCTCGGCATCTTCTACGAAAATGCCGTCAACAAGATCCTCCACGACATTGTCAAAGCCGTCGATCCTCACTGGTGCATCGTCAAAGGTGAATTCACCCCGCGCGGCGGCCTCAACACTTCCATCTTCGCTCGCTGGCCAGAACGCCCCAGCGACGCGCCCGTCACCCGTAAGCGAAGAGGCACTCGCTCTTAATCCTCAATTAGACATGCGGGTTGACCCGGTGGATAATCTTCACGTTAAACAGCTAAACTTACTGAGCACTTATCTCGAGGAGGGAGAAGAATGAGCATTTCTCCAAACGTACCAAGTCCCCAGGACTCCTATCACTACGAATCCACCGGCACTCCCAGATGGATTCCAGTGCTCTTTGGGCTCCTTTTCATTGCTTTGGCCGGAATCGCCTATGCTGGCCACTCGATTCAGGGGCGTTTCGAACAGGACTTATCCAAGTCCGAGCAAGAAAACAAGATTCTTTCCGCTCAACTGGAACAGGCCAATACTCGCCTGGCAGACCTCAAAGGCCAAGTCGAGGTTGCCAGCCAGAAAATTGGCATGACCCAATCGGAAATCGCCGAAGCTCGCAGCCGCGCCGAGGCCATCCGCAAGCAACAGACCGCCTCTGATCAGAAGCTGACCCAGCAGATCACCGCTGCCCAAAAGGAAAGTGAAGAGAAAATTGGCGCGGTGGCCACCGAAGTTGGCGGCGCCAAGAAAGACATCGAGTCTACTCGCACCGATCTCGAAGCCACCAAATCCAAACTCGATCGCGCCACCGGCGACATGGGCGTGATGAGCGGCTTGATCGCTCGCAATCATGACGACCTCGAAGATCTCAAGCGTCGCGGCGACCGCAACTATTACGAGTTCACTCTCCAAAAGGCCAAGACCCCGCAGCGTGTTGGCCCCGTCCAAATGAGCCTCAACAAGAGCGACCAGAAAAAATCCAAGTACACCGTCACCGTTCTCGCCGACGATAAGTCCATCGAGAAAAAAGATAAAACCGCCGGCGAACCCGTGCAGTTCTACGTCAAGGGCAGCGCCCGCCTCGCTCCTTACGAAATCGTGGTCTTCGACGTTGGCAAAAATCAGATCACCGGCTACCTCGCCACTCCCAAGGATAATGCCGGCTCTCCAACATCCTCGGCTCCCGCTCAGCCTCCAGCGCAAGCTCCTGCGCAAGCTCCGGCTGCTGCTGCCAAGCCATAACGAATTTCCGCCTCCGCAGGCAGAAAGAACGGCCATTCGGCCAATACCAAAGCCCTGCTCTCTGAGCCGCCTTACCTTCAGAGTGCAGGGCTTCTGTATATTCGCGGAACGACTGTGACCCTATTTCCCCATCTTCGAATGTTTTCGTGTCGCAATGCGTCGCGCGCGCACCGAGCGTCCACGTTTACCTTTTGTCTTCTCCTCGTATGCCTTTCCTCAGTCTCGGCTCAAGATCAAGGCATTCAGCCAGCCCAGCCCGCGCAAACCATTCACGTGGATGTCGCCCGCGTCAACGTCGGCGTCATCGTCACCGATTCCCGCGGCAAATTTGTGGAAGGCCTACACCGCGAAGATTTCCACGTCTTCGATAACACTGCCGAGCAGCCCATTACCGAATTCGCTCCCATCGAAGAACCCGGCCAAGTCCTTCTACTTATCGAAGCAGGGCCCGCTGTCTACCTGCTGCAAGATGCCCATCTGCTGGTCGCCAATGCTCTGCTCAATGGCTTATCGCCAGACGATCGCGTGGCCATCGTTCGCTACGCCGATGCTCCAGAAGCTGTTCTCAACTTTACCGTCGATAAGTCCAGCGCGCAGGCAACTCTCGATCAACTTCAATTCAATCTGGGCTTTGGCCAGCTCAACCTCTCCTCTAGCTTAAACACCGTTCTCGACTGGCTCGCTCGCGTCCCCGGCAAAAAAACTATCCTGCTTCTTTCCACGGGTGTCGACACGTCTCCGTCCACCGTCGCGCAAACTCTGCAAACGCGCTTGCAGCTTGGCGATGTGCGCGTGCTCTGTATTTCTATGAATGGCCCGCTACGCAATGGGAAGGCTGGCAACAAGCGCGCCATCGAACAAATCCGCCAAACGTTTGCCGTCGCCGACGCCCAACTCAAGTCCATTGCCGAGGCCACTGGTGGTCGCGCCTACTTCCCGGAAAACGCCAAAGCTTTCGAAGAAACCTACCGTCAAGTCGCCCAACTCGTTCGCCACGAATACAGCATCGGCTTCGCCCCGCCCACGCCAGACGGCGCAATTCACAGCATCGACGTTAAAGTGGATTCTCCTGCAACAAACGCGAAAGGAAAGGAACCGCCCTACCAGGTCGACCATCGCAAAGCTTATCAAGCCCCGGCCCCGCACAGTCCTGCCGATAAACACTAGCCGACTTCCCATTACTAATCCGCCCAAACTTCCCAGAACCCCGTTTATGGCCAACTTCCTGTTAGCCGACAAACCATCCAGAATCTTCGCATCCACATGGAACGTGGTGCGTAGGCTATAATTGCGCGCACTCATGGCTCTAACAGCTGGCACGAAACTTGGCCCCCACGAAATCCAATCTCTCCTGGGCGCTGGCGGCATGGGCGAAGTGTATCTCGCACGCGACACACGCCTGCAGCGCAGTGTCGCCATCAAAGTTCTGCCGGCCCGCCTCTCTTTAAACCCTGATTTCCACGCCCGGTTCGTGCAAGAGGCGAAGGTTATCTCCCGCTTGCAACACCCTAACATCTGCGTCGTGCACGATGTTGGTTCGCAAGACGACATGGACTACATGGTGATGGAGTATGTCTCCGGCCAGACTCTTGACAAACTCATTCCGGTCGGCGGACTGCCCGCTAACGTCGCCACACGATATGCGATTCAAGTGGCCGATGCGCTCGCGAGGGCCCACGCCGCCGGCGTCGTTCATCGCGATCTCAAGCCGGCGAACATTATGGTCGACGATAGCGGGCTGGTTAAGGTTCTCGACTTCGGCCTGGCCAAGCTGGCAACCATGGAAACTGCGAGTGGTGACATGGGCGCTACGATCACCGGAACCGGCGCAGCTACGAGTCCGGGGATGATTGTCGGCACGCTGGCCTACATGTCGCCGGAACAGGCTGAGGGCAAGCCAATTGACGTTCGCAGTGACATATTCTCGTTCGGCGCAGTCTTTTACGAGATGCTGACCGGCAAGAAGGCCTTCGATGCTGATTCCGGTGGCGCGCTGTTGGCGGCGTTGATACGAGACAATCCCAAGCCGGTCAGCGATGTGCGGCGTGATGTTCCCTCCGAACTGCGCAGCATCGTCTCGCGCTGCCTAAAGAAGAATCCCGCGGACCGCTATGCGTCGGGGACAGAACTACTAGACGAACTCAAACGATCACGAGACCTGCTGTTCCCAGATTCCGGCGCCACGCTCAGTCCCGCTCGCATCATGCATCAGGCGAGGCGGCCGAGCGTGCTCATACCGCTGCTGCTGGTCCTGATTCTCATCGCCCTGGGCGTGGGCTGGTTTATTCGCCACAATCGTGAGATTCGATGGGCGCACGAGATCGGTGTGCCGGAGATTTCGCGCCTTTACGATGAAGGCAAATATGGACAAGCTTTCGCGCTGGCGACGCGTGCGGAAAAAGCGATCCCTGGGGATCCCGCTTTGGCAAAGCTATGGCGATTCATTTCCTTCCAGCTATCGATTGACAGCACTCCCGAAGGCGCAGATGTCTTCCGTCGCGAGTACGACCAGCCGGACCGTTCTTGGGAACTTGTAGGAAAAACCCCAGTGAAGGACGTTCGCCAACCCCGCGGCATGTTCCTTTGGAAAGTTGAAAAGCCTGGCTACGAAGAGGTGCTGAGGACTACACCGGCTTTGGTAGGTAGGGCGTTTCAGGTTGGTACTGCCGAGAACACGATCGTGCTGGATGAAGTGGCTAAGACTCCTGCCGGAATGGTACGAGTCTCGCCTAAGAATTATCCCAAGACTCTGTTCATTCCAGGCTTTGAGGGTATGCCGGAGCTTGAGCTCCCGGACTACTGGATCGACAAGTACGAGGTTACGAACCAGCAGTACAAGTCGTTTGTCGACGCCGGAGGATACCAGAAACCTGAGCATTGGAAGTACGAGTTTGTTCGTGACGGCAAGAAGCTGACTTGGGAAGAAGCGATGGCTCAGTTCCGTGATGCTGCCGGCCGTCCCGGTCCCAAAGATTGGCTGCAGGGCGAATATCCAAAGGGACAGGATGATTATCCTGTCGCTGGCATCAGTTGGTACGAAGCCGCCGCGTACGCCGAGTTCGCTGGCAGGAGCCTGCCAACCATCTATCACTGGAACCGTGCTGCTGGACCATTTTCCGCTGCCTTCATTGTGCCACTTAGCAATCTGGGAACGAACGGCGTCGTTGCGGTCGGCAGCAAGCCCGGCATTGGTCCATGGGGCACTTACGACATGGCAGGCAACGTCAAGGAGTGGACGGCAACTGAAGCGGAGGAGGGCAACCGCTGGGTTCTCGGCGGCGCATGGGACGACCCGATCTACATGTTTGTTGACCCTGACGCGCAGTCGCCATGGCTGCGCGCCCCCAACATTGGTTTTCGAACGGTCAAATATATCGATTCCAAGTCAGTGCCGACGCAGGCCTTTGCCAGCGTAGCTTCGCCGCGTCGCGATTTCAGCAAGGTAAAACCTGCCAGCGACCAGCTTTTTCAGGCATACCGCAACATATATTCCTACGACAAGGGACCGCTGAGTGCGTCCGTGGAAGAAGTTGGTGAGGAAGACGACTGGAAAGTCGAGAAGGCTACGTATGCAGCGGGATATGGCGACGAGCGCGCGATGGCATACCTCTTCCTTCCCAAAAAGGCTAAACCGCCTTATCAGGTAGTCTTATTTTTCCCGGGCTCAAACGCACTCCTTCTTCGTAAGTTCGCGCTGTACCCCACGGCCGCACTTGATGCGGTTCTTCGCAGCGGACGCGCGGTAATTTACCCGATCTATAAGAGCACCTACGAACGCGGCGATGGCATGGAAACTGACGTTCCTGACAATTCCAGTAACTGGCGCGACCACGTTGTCATGTGGGTGAAGGATGCCTCTCGTGCCCTGGACTACGTGGATAGCCGCTCCGATCTCGACCATACGAAGATTGGGTATTACGGCTACAGTTGGGGCGCGGTAATGGGGGCCATTATTCCCGCCGTTGACTCGCGCATTAAGGTAAACGTACTGGCTCTTGGAGGAATGGAGTACAGCCAGTCAATGCCCGAGGTAGACAAGATCAACTTCCTGCCACGTGTGACGCAGCCCACGCTGATGTTGAACGGTCATTTCGATTTCTTCTTTCCAGTCGATTCCACGCAGATCCCCTTCTATAACCTGCTAGGCGCCAAAAAGGAACAGAAGAAACGCATTCAATATGAAACCGGTCACAACATCCCTCGCAATGAATTAATTAAGGAAACACTAAACTGGCTCGACCTGTGGCTGGGCCCCGTGCGGTAACCTCAAAACCCGACACGGCAGAGCGGTTGATCTTCAATGCTGCTGAACACATAGGCTGTGGCGTTCCCGTCAAGTCCTGACGAACGGGGAAACCGGGCGGACTATCCCATTAGTTATCCCGGCCACAGGTCCGCTTCTGGGAAGTCTCACCAGATAGGTACCGGGAAACGCGCTACTGGTTAGCAGATCGGGACAGTATCACGCTTTTCGCCGCGGCAGCGGAGGCCGCTTCCAATGGCGAAGAGCAAACGCAAACGAGTTCCGAAAACGGTCCTCAAATTACCTGATCTAGAACAATCGAAATCTGCGGTCTTGAACGGCCTCACGTCGGCGAGTTCAAAGCGCTCGTACGACCATGCCATTCGTGAATTCATCGACTGGTACTGTTTGGAGCCCAGGCTAGCCTTCAACAGGACCGTGGTCACACGCTACCGAATCGCACTCGAACAGCACCCGTACGCTCCGTCGACGATTAACCTGAGATTGGCGGCGATACGCCGCCTGGCGTATGAAGCTTCCGATTGCGGACTTCTCAGCCCGGATCTTGCAGCAGGCATTCGGCGTGTGAAGGGCGTCCGTCGTCTTGGAGTGCGTGTCGGGAATTGGCTGACGGCCGAAGAGGGCAAGAAGTTACTCGGCGCTGAAACAGCTGACACCCTTCGCAGCCGACGAAATCGTGCTTTGCTCTCGCTTCTTATCGGCTGCGGCCTCCGGAGAGCTGAGGTTACAAACTTACGGTTAGAGGATCTCCAGCTTCGCGAGGGCCATTGGGTCATCGCTGACCTGAGGGGAAAAGGTGGCCACATCCGAACGATCCCTGTTCCTCAGTGGGTGAAGGAGGCGGTCGACAACTGGACTGTCGGTGCCGGCATCACCGCAGGTCCGTTGATACGGTCAATCAACAAAGCAGGCAGAATTTGGGGCCACGGCTTTACCCCAAAGGTGATCTGGGCAATCGTGAAAGCAAACGCGAGATGCTGTGGTCTGCCATCGGTGGCACCGCACGATTTGAGAAGGACCTGTGCGCGACTGTGCCACCAAGCAGGAGGTGAACTAGATCAGATTCAGTTCCTGCTCGGCCACGTTTCAATTCAGACGACGGAGCGATACTTGGGCTGCAAGCAGCGTTTTCGCGACGCGGTTAACGATCACATCGGCATGGAGCCGGATGCGCCGTCATGATCGGCGTTGCGGGAATGGTACAAGCAAGCCGACTTCTCGTTACCTATCTGCATGTCCCGATCTGGATTACTTCCGGTTTGCCTACGATTCGTTCAAGATACAAAATTGAATGTTGACGCGCTGTTTAAACGCTCTTTAGCATAAGGAGCACAAATCGAGATTTCCATGCGCGCGAGGCGCGATTCACAGCGATGGACATTCGGGGGTACGGGGAGTCGGATCAAGAACAACTTTGAATATGAGCAGACTGTCTGAGAACGGGGCGATGACTATGGCAACTCTTCAGGAACGGCTGGACGAGTTTAAGAAGGCATTTGAATCCGGAGCTCCACCGTACAACGCGCCGCACGAGGCAATCGAAAAGATGCATCGCGCGACGGCCGAGCTCAAGGCTTCGGGCATCGAAAAAACAGCGCTGAAAGTCGGGGACCGTGCGCCGGCCTTTAGCTTATTCAATCAGGATCACGCGCAGGTTAGTTCCAGCGACCTTCTACGCGAAGGACCTCTGGTGGTCAGCTTCTTCCGAGGGCATTGGTGACCGTACTGCAATATGGAGCTGGAGGCTCTACAGCAGGTCCATTCAGAAGTCAAAGCATTGGGAGCGCAGATCGTCGTGATCACTCCTGAGCTCGAACGGTACACGCGCGCTCTTCACAGGAAGCTGAACCTGACCTACGACATCCTGACTGATCTTCACCTCAAGACGGCGGAGCAGTTCAGGCTAGTGTTCATACTTCCGGATTACTTGCGCGAGCTTTACAAGTCGTTCGGGAGCACCCTGGACAGATTCAATGACGAACCGGAATACCGATTGCCTATGCCTGCGCGTTACATCATCGATAAGGACAGCATTATCTGCGCGGCGGATGTGAACGCGGATTATGCGATTCGTCCTGATCCTACCGAAACTCTCAGGCACCTGCGGACATTGATTCCGGGCCCAGCAAACTAGAGAGAGCAATTCACCGTCCGGGTCCACAACGAAGCGTTGTGCCGTAGCGAGAACGATTCCGCTATCGCCTCCGGTGATGACTGCTACTTTTCCTTCCACTTACTCATAAGCGCTCTCCTGTTTGAGTTCCCGTTTTTAAGAAACAACTCTATAGACCGGATGTGACTGCGGTATCGATTCGTCCGTCGGATTAGTACCGACAATCGCGCCAGCAGTGACCGGTAATCGCTGGCGACAAGCCGACTTCCTGGTACTAATCTCCTCGATGAGTGAATTGGCGATTTACCACTCATCGCGGAGGTCGTAGCAAGCCAATTGGAAAAGATCACTTGCCCAACAGGCGGCAATACATCGAGAACAGGTTCCAACGGCAATCCGCATCCCCCGGCCCCTGACGCTAGGGCCTCCGCTGTGACGGCTCGCGCTCCTGCGCAGGTTGCGGTGGCACTCTAATCGTCAGGTTAATGAGTAATTGCTCAAGGAAGCCTATCTGTTAAACCATGCACCCGGCTGCGATACCCGGCGCATGGGCAAGCATAAATTAGCGGAGGTGTCAGGGTTCAGAGATCAGGAAACAAAAATCGGGAACTCCAAAATCCACACTTGACATCTTCGGATAATTCACTACCATATGGTTGTGGATAAGTTAGACACAACATTTGCGGCTCTGTCTGATCCAACTCGCCGGGCGATGATCGAACGACTCTCCCATGGGCCTGCGTCTGTGCATGGATTGACGGAACCGTTTGCACTCTCGCAGCAGATGATTTCAAAACATATTGCCTACCTGGTGCGGGCGCGGATTGTGATCAAGACGAAGCGTGGAAGAGAGAGCGTGTGCACGCTTAGGCCAGCGGCGATAAAGACGGTCAGCGACTGGGCGATTAGCTATCGCCGATTCTGGGAAGAGAGTTTCGACAAGTTGGATGTGGTTGTGAATCAAATGAAAAAAGCGGAGATCAGAGATGACAAAAAACACGGCTAACGAGAAAGAGCGGATGGTTATCACTAGAGTTTTTGACGCCCCGCGCGCATTGGTTTGGAAGGCGTGGACAGACCCGAAATATGTGATGCAGTGGTGGGGGCCGAAGGGTTTTACTACGCCTTTTTGCGAGATCGATTTTCGCGTAGGAGGAAAATTTCTCTGGTGCATGAGAACGCCGGATGGGCAGGAGGGCTGGAATGCCGGGGAATACCACGAAATTGTTCTGCACGAGAAGATCGTTTACTCCATGTACTTTTCCGACTCGAAGGGAAACAAGGTTGAGCCTGAGGAGTATGGAATAGAACATGAGGCCATAGACGATGCGCACGACGTGGTTATTTTTGAGGATTTTGGAAACGGCCAGACGAAACTCACCCTCATTGGAAGTGAACCCATGGAGAGCGCAAAAAACAGCGGGCAACTAGAGGGCTGGATCGAGATACTCGATAAAGTTGCCGCAGTTGTTGCGGGGCTAGCACAGGCGAAATAAGAAGTTGAAGTTTTGATTATCGTCGTGCGCGAGATAACGCTAAGGCTGGCGGCGGAGGCTTAGTTAGCTCAAAGTATCTGACGCTGCTTTTCAGCCGCCAGTTCGGCGCGACGTGAGGACGATATGCTCAGACGCGATTTCCTGAAGACTGTCACAGCGACCGCAGTGCTGACTGCGACCCTTCCCGTTCAAGCCAAGGAGACCCCCACCATGTCGAATGCGAATTTTGCCGACGTCAATGGCCAGCATATCTTTTACAGCGTGCATGGCGCCGGCAAGCCGCTCATTCTCCTTCACGGGGGGATCGACCCAGACAGCTTCGGGAGCAATCTGGCCGAACTGGCCAAGGGCCGGCAGGTGATCGCCGTCCATCTTCAGGCGCATGGGCGCACGCCAGACACCGACAGACCACTGCGCTGTGAAACGCTGGGCGACGACGTTGCCGCTCTGATCGGCCATCTGAAACTCGGCAAGGCCGACGTAATGGGCTACTCGCTAGGCTCCTTCGTCGCGCTGCAGACAGCCATCCGCCATCCGGGCGTGGTCGACCGGCTCGTGCTCCTGGCCGCGAGGATGAGGCAGGACGACGCTTATGCCGAGGTGCTGGCGGCCCTCAATCAATTGGAGGCGAACGCTGCAATGCTCGGCGGTAGCGTCAAGGCATCGCCGTTAGGGCAGGCCTATCCCGATGTCGATTGGACGAACCTGTTCAGGAAGGTTGGTGACCTGACAAAACGTTCCTTCGACTGGAGCGCCGACGTCGCCAAGCTTAAGGCTCGCACGCTCCTGGTCTTTGCCGATGCTGACTACATCCCTCCCGAACACATGGTTGAGTTCTGGAAGGCGTTGGGAGGCGGCCAGCACGATGCCGGGATCGATGGCTCACTGCGGCCCGCAAACCAGTTCGCAATCATGCCGAACACCACCCACTACACGCTCGCTGTCGAGCCGATGCTGCCGGAGATCGTCGAGCGCTTCCTCGAAACCGCATAGAAGCAGTCGGTCGCGGCGAGGCCCGCAAAGCGCTCACGGAGCGATCAGAGTGCGGGAGAGTTGCGTGTGTCCCTCGATATTCGCCAGCTTCGCTACGCCTGGTGGCGGCGGATCACGGCAGCTTCTACCGCGCCGCGCGTGCTCTCGAAATTCAGCAATCGACTTGAGAAGCGCGAAAACCACGATGACAATGTACGTTCACAGGCGTCCAGGGAGTCCTAACGCTGGACGAAACTGATTCGACCGATGCCCGCGTCGAGGTCTCGATTGAGGCGTCCTCAGTTAACACCCGCGACCCTCAGCGAGATGCACATCTGAAGAGTGGCGATTTTTTTGAGTTAGAATGGGCTTCTCGTCGCTTGGCCGAATAGTCGCATTTCCGGCTAAGTGATCCTTGGCTCAACTGTTGCCTTCAGGCCAATGCGCTCAGCGACCAATGTTTACCGAACCCAACATTAGTCCTGTGAAACGCGCTTGTGTGGCCCGAACCGATCCCGGGCATTTGATTGGCGACAACGCGTACGATTCAGACAAGCTTGCTGCCCAGCTCAGATATTACGGCATTGAACTAGTTGCCCCGCACCGCAGCAACCGAAGAATCAAAACGCAGACGAACGTTTTTGAGGCGATACCGTCGACGCTGGAAAATCGCAAGACTATTTGCCTGGCTGCAGAATTTTCGGCGCCTGGTCGTGCGGTTTGAGCGTCACTCTGAAAACTATCTCGGAATGCTTTGTCTTGCCTACTGCTTGATTCTGCTGGGGCGTTTATGAGATGGGTTGATGGGTTCTATTCAAAACCCTTCAACAATCGCGCCATCTCGCTGAGCCGGTCATCCACTCGCGCGAACACCGTGCCCTCTTCAAATAATCCGTCGCCGTTTCGAGCGCCTGCTTTCGTTCCTGTCAGCAACTCAATGCCTTGCTCCACCCGCGAAATCGGCCAGATATGAAATCGGCCGCTCGCCACGCTATCCAGTATGTCTTCGCGCAGCATTAGGTCTTCCACGTTCGCCGCCGGTATCATTACGCCCTGCGACCCGTTCAACCCCAGAATCTTGCAGGTATCAAAAAATCCTTCGATCTTCTCGTTCACTCCGCCAATCGGCTGAATATCGCCGCGTTGATTCATCGAACCGGTCACCGCGATGTCTTGCCGCAACGGCAATTCGGAAAGCGCCGAAAGCAACGCATAAATTTCAGTCGAGCTTGCGCTATCTCCATCTACTCCCGAATACGACTGTTCGAAACAAATGCTCGCGGCCAGCGACAGCGGCTTATCCTTCGCAAAACTTCCGCGCAGATACCCTGCAATGATGTGCACGCCCTTATCGTGAAATCGTCCGCTTAAATTTGATTCGCGCTCAATATTAATCAGCCCGGCTTTTCCGAGAGCGGCGCTCGCCGTGATCCGCACCGGCTTGCCAAAGCAGTACCCGCCAATCTCCAGCACACTCAATCCATTCACCTGACCCACGCACGATCCCGACACGTCCACCAGCAGTGTGCCTTCTTCCACCATTTCCCGAATTCGCGTTTCGACCAGGTTGTGCCGCTCCATCTTCGAAGCCAAAGCGCCGCGCACGTGCGCCGCTCGCACCACCGATTCCCCAGCTCCGGCTGCCGCGTAATGCGCCTCGCGCGCCAGGTCGGCGATATCCACGAAACGCGCCGTAACTTTGTTACGCCGCCCCGCCTTCCGCACTCCATGCTCCAAAATCGCCGCGAACGCCCCGCGGTCAAACGGAAACAAATTTTCTTTTTCGCTCAGCGCCCGCAATCGCCCCGCATATTCCTCGATCACCACATCGCTCAACGGCATTTCTTCGTCGAATTCCACTCGTACCTTGAAAATTTTGCGGAAATCTTCTTCATATTCGTACAGCAATTCATACAAGTCGCGATCGCCGATCAGAATCACCTTCACATTGATATCTACCGGCTCAGGCTTAATCGCCGTCGTCGTGAATGGATAAAACGTTTCCAGCGGCTGAATCTCCAGCCGGTTGTGATTCAAGGTGCGCTTCAACGCCCGCCACACTCCCGGCTCCGACAGCGCCTCAATCGAGTACATAATCAAAAATCCGCCATCCGCTCGCAGCAACGACCCGCCTCGCAAATCCATGAAATCGCTGCTCCACCCGCCCCGCGTGTCGTATGCCCGCTGAATCGTCCCAAACAGGTTGGCGTGCGTCGGCGTCGTCTCAAAAATTACCGGCGACGTATCTTCGCTGTTATGCGCCAGAATCACATTTACCCCATACACCCGAAACGGATCCCGCTCCGGTCCAGGACTCTTCTGCGCCGCTTCCGGTGGTGGCTCGGCTCCCTGATCGTCTTCGCCTTCCCGCTCCTTGAATGGTCCCAGGTTATCCAGCACGTGATGCCGCACTTCTTCCAGATATTCCGTCACACTCGTGCCCGGATACTTCTCCTTCAACTCCTCGATCACTCCATCCACCAGCACCGACGCCGCTTCCTGCTCCAGGTAACTCAATTCGCTGGCCATTTCGCGCGATAGCGTCAGCGTCTTCCGGTACACCACCGTAAATTCCTGGCGAAATTGCTCGTACTTCCGCTCGATCTCCTCCGCCACGCCCGCTTCCAGTTTTCCCTCGTGCACCATCTTGGTGATGTCTTCGATGGGCACCATCTGCCCTTCCAACACCGGGAAAATTTCTGGCAGCGCCACCGCTCCCACTTGCATGTGCCCCAAGGCAAATTGTTCTCGCGCAATCCGCCGCGTGAAATCGTCCATCAACTCTTTTTCGCGAACGGAAAACCGCTCCACGATGCGGCCTTTCTGCCGCTGGAATGGTTCGCCTTCAAACACCTGCGGTATTCGCCGCCGCAAAAAGTCCACGCCCGCCTGTACATCTTTCTTAAACGCATTCGCCGAGCCGCGGGGCAACGTAAGCAACCGCGGCCGGTCGGGAAACTTAAAATTGTTTACGTAGCAGCGATCCAGCGATGGCTTCGTCGATGGATGCAACTCTTCAATCATCTGCGCGATGGTGCCGCCTCGGCTCGTTCCCGCCAGTCCGCAGACAAACACGTTGTAGCCCGGCGCGGAAAGCTCTACGCCCATCTTCAGCGCTCGTAGCGCTCGCTCTTGCCCAACGAATCCTTCGCGCCGTTGTGCCTGCGCCGTCGTTTCAAACGGGATGCGCGCCAACTCGCAACGCCACCGCAACTTCTCCGGTGGAAGCTCCGTCAGCCTGATCACTTCTAGTTTGTTTGTTTCTTTCATGCGACGGCGTACTCTAACACACCGCGGAGCCGCGGCGTCGAAAATAGCCCTGCTCATTACGCAACGAGTTACGCTTTCCCCTCGATTAGCTCTCGTTTTCGTTCCGTTTCGTCCCGGCTATTCATGTATACCTGAAACACTCCGAGCGCCGCGGCTACAATCGTCGGCCCGGCCACCAGTCCCAACAGACCGAACACATCCAATCCGCCAAGTATGCTGATGAACAACAACAAATCGTTCAGCCGCGTCCGGTTGCGCAGCAGCAACGGCCGCACAAAATTATCCGCCACTCCCGCCACGCCTCCGCAAATCGCCAGCACTAGCACTGCTTTGCCCCAGTGCCCGGTTAAGACCAGCCAGATCGCCGCTGGCACCCAGATCAACGCCGATCCCACCACCGGCACAATCGAAAAAAATGCGATCAGTACCGCCATGAACACCGGCGTCGGCAATCCCGTCAACGCAAACGCCAGCCCGCCCAGCGCTCCTTGTATCGCCGCGATCAGCAGCGCCACTGCCACACTCGCAAATATCAGGTCGCCCGACTCCTTCAACATGTCGTCCTGCAATTCGCGTTCAAATGGCATCAGGTGCCGCACCGCATGCAGGATTTTCCGCCCATCGCGAAACATAAAAAAAAGCGCGAACAACAAAATAAAAAGATTCACAAAGAACGAGAATAGATTCTTCACCAGCGCCCCGAACTTGGAAGCCAGAAACGACGCCACCTTTTCCGCTCCTTGCCTCAAATAGCCCAGGAAGTCCACGCTCTGCAGCGACTCCGGCAACTTCGCCCGAGCCCATTCGACCACCTCCGTCGATACCGGCGCCGTTCCGCTGTTCACCATGGTCTGAATCCGCGCCGTCGCATCGACCGCTTGTCTCGTCGCATACACGAACACCAGCAATACCGGCAAAATCAGCAGCAGCGTCACCGCCACCGTGCAGATCAAAGCCGAAATCGTTGGCGAAAAGCGCTTCTCCAACTGCTCGTACACCGAATAAAAGAAAATCGCGAACACCGCCGACCACGCCAGCGGCACAATGAACGGCAACACAATCAAATAAACCAGATAACCCAACAAAATTAATGTGCCGTAAGACAGGACCGTAGTCAGCCGGTCACTCGTTGTCGTGTAAACCTTTGCTTGTGCCATTCGCGTTATATAATCCACCCTGTCCCAAGGCGTTGGTTTTTCCGGCGGAGCCCAACGTCACCAGCTCACCCGCGCAGAGGAAGCCGAATCGCCATGGCAATTCGTTCTGTCCCATTTTCATTCGCGCAGGTTCGCCTTCTTGCTGTACTTGCTTTGATCAATTTTGTCAACTTTGCCGACCGCCAGGTCCTCAATCCTCTCGTTCCCTTGCTCCGCGCTCATTTCAACGTCACTGACACGCAACTCGGTTCCCTCCAGACTGGCCTTCTCGTTGTCCTCGCGCTTCTCAGTATCCCCTCTGGCTATTTTGCCGATCGCTTCAGCCAGCCCAAAATCATCACCGCCGGTGTGCTCATCTGGAGCCTCGCCAGCATCGCCAGCGGCCTCGCTCCCACCTTCGCCATGCTGCTCATCGCCCGCGCCATGGTTGGCGTTGGTGAAGCCGCGTACGCCCCCGCTGCCCAGTCAATGATTTCCGACTCCTTCTCGTTCGATAATCGCGCTCTCGCTCAATCCATTTTCGCGTCTGGCATGCTCCTCGGCGGCGCTGCGGGCCTCGCCCTCGGTGGAATCATGGGCATTCGTCATGGTTGGCAGCACGCCTTCATCGTCGTCGGCGTCGCCGGTCTGATCCCCGGCCTCTTCACCTTAAAGCTCAAAGAGCCGCCGCGCCGCCCCCGCTCTGAAGCTGGAAGCATTCGCGAACTCCTGCGCGTCCCTGCCTATGTAGCCATGATCGCCGCGGGCACCTGCATCACTTTCTCCAGCGTTTCCCTGGTCACCTGGGGCGTCGACTACGCCATGAGCTACAAAGATTTCAGTCTGCGCGAAGCTGCCGTCTCCCTCTCCATCATCGCGCTTCTCTCCCTCGTACTCGGTGCCTTGACCGGCGGCATCGTTGCCGATCGTTTGCAAAAGCGTCTCGTCTATGGCCGCATTATCGTCATCGCCGTCGCGTTTCTCGTCGCCGCTCCCTTTCTCCTGCTCGCCATCCAGTCCGACGAAAAATGGGTGGTGCTGACCGGCCTCTTTGTCGCCGGATTTTTTATGTCCTGGTATCACGGCCCCACCACCGCCGTCATTCACGACCTCACCCCGCAGCGCTCCCACGCCACCGCCATCGGTGTGTACATGTTCGTCACCCAACTACTCGGCGCGCTCGGCCCGCAACTGATCGGCCGCATCTCCGACATCAGCGATCTGCAAATCGGCTTGCAAGCCGCCGTTGCCGTTATGGTCATGGGCTCTCTGCTGATGCTGCTCGTAATCCACTTTGTGCGCCGCGACGGCCTGCACAGCTCGCGTCTCCGCGCCTTCCGCTCCGAGCCCGATCCCACCGTGCACACCCCTACCTAGCCGCGAACACGCGAAATTCCTCCCCCGCCTCCGTTCAATCCCTTCAATTTTTATTTAAGAAAAACTACTCAGGACTACTTGATTCCCGCCAATTGAATCAGCCGCGTCACTTCCTCGCGCGGCACATCGTACAGCGGCCGCTCGTCTTCCTCTTCCAGTCGCTCCCGCAAATATTCCGCAGCCACGAAACTCGCCTCGCGATCCGTAACATCCCGCCCATTCTTCGCCCGAAACTCCACAAACGCCGTATGCGCCAGGCCTACAATTCGCCCAGTTCCATCCACCGTAAATTTTGCGTCGATCGTATCGCTATGCCGCGTCGCAATCGCATTCCAAATATGCGAGAACCTGCAATCGTAAACGTGACCCGTCAATTTCGACGTGACTTCAAATGGCCCGATGAACTGATTCATCGCGCCCGCATTCGCTAGCACTGGCAATGACGGCACAGGACCCTCTTTCCCAATTAATCTGAATTTCTAGTGTTCAATAGACTCCCGCCCCTGTCAATCCTCGCCTCGCTTTTCCGCGAACCCACTCCCGTCCTTTGGTCAGACAAATGCTCCGATTGCTTCGGAGGCTTCAGCACTGATTCGTAGCGTTGCGCGTGCCATCAACGCACACACCACGCGAAACAAATTGGATAGGAGCAGCACCGTTGTGACTCCGTTAGAAAAAACATCGCCGCCCCCTACCTGCGACCAAACGGGCAGCACCGCCGCGGAACACTCGCCGGGCAGACTGTACCGTTCCGGCAGCACTCCCACGCCCGTTCACTCTCGCTCCGGCGACTCCTCCTCCCTCGCTCCCAAATCCTCTTTGCAAGAATTAAAAAATGCTCATGCCGCTCTGCCTCCAACCACTCTCTTCGCTCGCCGCATCTCTTTCGCTCTCGCTACCATTGCCATCTACGTTTTACTCGATCGCGCCGCCCTCTATCTGCAAATCTGGCCCGACATCAGTGCCTGGTATCCCCCCGTCGGCCTGTCTCTCGCCCTGGTCATCGGTCTGGGAGTTGAGGCGATTCCCGCCATCGTCATTGCCGGGTATCTCGCTGGAATCATCAACTATCAAGAAACGTTCACCAGCCTGCCCTTCCTCTTAATTAATCCTTTGGTGCCCGCCGTCTATGCCGCCACCGGTCTCGCGCTTCGCAAACACCTCGTGCCCGATTATCGCCTCCATTCCATCCATCAAGTATTCCGGCTGCTCGGCATTTCACTAGCCTCATCTTTTTTTGTCTCGACACTAGGCACCGCCGTTCTTATCTGGAGCAACGACATCGCTCCCAAGAACTACTTGATCGCTACCTTTACATGGTGGATTGGCGATGTTGTCGCGCTCTTCAGTGTCACGCCATTTCTCCTCGAATTCGTTTTGCCAGCTATCCGCAAATTTCTCGGCCACCCTGCCGGGCAAGCCTCCGCCGATCAACCCTCTACACTCGCCAGTTCCTCTCCAAAGCGGATCCTCGAAAATCTCGGCTTCCTCGCTGCTCTCTGCCTCTCCTTCTTCGTAACCTTTGGAAATTCCTTCGCTCGCAGCGCTCATCTCTTCTATCTTTTCTTTCTTCCCATCATCTGGATCGCCACACGGCGCGGCTTGCGCGGCGCCATCATCGGCCTTCTCCTCCTCGATTCCGGCTTGGCTCTCATGATGCGCTTCGCCTCCCAGCAACTTGAAAGTCTCGCCTTCGTCCAATTTCTCATGCTGATCCTCGCGCTTACCGGCCTCATCCTTGGCGCCGTCATCGATGAACGCCGCCAGGCCGAACGCCGCGTGCGCGAAGAGGAAGATCGCACTCGCCTCATTCTCGAATCCACTGGCGAAGGTATTTACGGCATCGACCCGTCCGGCATCTGCACCTTTATCAACCGTGCAGCCCTGCAAGCTCTCGGCTTTTCCTCTCCGCACCAGGTGTTAGGCAAAAACTTTCATGATCTTTGCCATCACGTCGGATCCGACGGGATTCGCGTCCCCGCTTCACAATGCAAATTGCTGCAGGCCACGACGCGTGGTGAGCATTACCACGACACTGACGATTCCATGCGCCGCGCCAACGGTATGTTCTTCCCCGCAGAGATTTGGGCTCACCCACTCATGCGCAGAGATCAAGTCATGGGTGCGGTCGTCGCCTTCGTTGATCGCACTGAGTTCAAACAGCAGCAACAAGCCTTGCAACGCGCCAAAGACGCCGCGGAAGCCGCCAATCTCTCCAAAAGCGAATTTCTCGCCAACATGAGCCACGAAATTCGCACCCCCATGAATGGCATTCTCGGCATGACCTCGTTGGCCCTCGACACACCCCTCAACCCGGAACAGCGCGAATACCTCAAACTGGTCAAAACTTCCGGCGAATCCCTGCTCCATCTCCTCAACGACATCCTCGATTTCTCCAAGGTAGAAGCGGGCAAGCTCGATCTCGACTCCACCACCTTTTCCCTGCAAGACTGCCTCGAACACACTCTCCAATTGCTGGCTCCGGCCGCGCAACGCAAGCAAGTCGATCTTTGCTGGGAGTTCGATCCCCAAATCCCCGCGCTTCTTCACGGCGATCCTATGCGCCTGCGTCAGGTTCTCGCCAATCTCACCTCCAATGCCCTCAAATTCACCGAGCAGGGTGAAATCTCAGTGCATGTTCGCCTCCTGAATTCCCAACCTGCGGATCTGCAGCTTGAATTCGAAGTCGCAGACACCGGCATCGGCATTTCCAAGGATCAACAAGCGCGGATCTTCGAAGCATTCGCCCAGGCGGACATGTCTACCACGCGAAAGTACGGCGGCACTGGTCTCGGTCTTTCCATCTCGGAAAGATTGGTCAGCCTGATGGGCGGTTCGATTCGCGTCGAAAGCGATCCCGGCCACGGCAGTCATTTCTTTTTTTCCGTGCGTCTGGAGCCCGCAACTCCGGAAGAACTCTCCTTATTCTTACGCGCGCAAGAACGGCCCTTCTCCGGCAAAAGGATTCTCGTCGTTGCCGAAAAATTAACCGACCTGCAACTGGTACGCCAACTTCTCGAAACATGGGGCGCGGAAGTGTATGCGGCTAACGATTGCAACGATGCCCAGCGCCTGCTGTATGACCTCTCGCCCCCTCCTCATGCCTTGATTTGTGTGCGCGCAGTAAACAATCGTACTTTCGATGCATTGTTGGCGGAATTCCCACGCCTTATCGGCTCAATTGTTCCGGTTCTTACCTTGCATCCGCCTTTTGCACTTCTCGGCTCAGCGGCACAATCCGCCCCCGGATTTATTCATCTCGCCAAGCCAATTCGCCGCGAAAGCCTCAAAGCGTCGCTACAAGAGTTGTGGGGCACCGGCAAGATCGCCGCGGATCAAAAAATTGAATCAGCAACTGTCGACACGCCACAATTGCTGCGCATCCTCGTTGCCGAGGATAACCTGGTCAATCAGCGTGTCATCAGTCGCATGCTGGAAAAGATGGGCCATCGCGTCTTGGTCGCAGAGAACGGCCAACTCGCACTCAACGCAATACAAGCCGAACCGTTTGACCTGGTTTTCATGGATATGCAGATGCCGGTATTAGACGGCGTGGAAGCCACACGCGCGATTCGTGCTTTCGAGTCGGGCACCACTCGACATGTGCCGATCATCGCGCTCACCGCTAACGCCTTCGACGAAGATCGCCGACTCTGTCTCGCTTCCGGAATGGACGGATTCCTGCCTAAGCCCGTGAGTGCCGCCACGCTCCGCGAACAAATCAATTCCCATTTCACCGACGGCAAAGACTTACAATCAACGAGCTTCGAGAAGCTGGCGTAGCGCCGCCATCTTGGCGCGCATTCCTCAAATCTTCTGCAACTTCCACCGTCCCCGCCGAAACAATAAAATACCCGCCATCGCAATCGCCGCTTCCGCAATCACAATCGCGTAATACGCTCCATTCGCCTGCATCCCCATGGGTATCGCCAGCGCGTACGCCAACGGAATCTCTAGCAGCCAGAATCCAAAGAAATTCACGATCGTCGGCGTTAACGTATCACCCGCGCCATTAAATGCCTGCAGCATCACCATTCCATACGCGTACGCGATGTTCCCGTAACTCAAAATCCGCAAGCAGGACACCGCCAGCGGTATCACCGCAGGATCGTTGGTAAACAGCTTGATAATCGGCTCCGCGAAAATTGAAAAGAACACCCCCACCGTCCCCAGAAAAATCATGTTGTACAAACCTGTTTTCCAAACCGAGGCTTCCGCGCGCTCCGGCTGTTTCGCTCCAAGGTTTTGTCCCACCAGCGTGGCCGCCGCGTTGCTTAGTCCCCAACTCGGCAGAATTACAAAAATCACGATGCGAATTCCGATCGTGTATCCCGCCAGCGCCGCCGATCCAAAAATACTCACGATGCGCACCAACCCTATCCAACTCATGTCCGCGATCGCAAATTGCAAGATTCCCGTCAGCGACACTCGGACCAGTCTCACCAACACTTCCCAGTCCACGCGCACTTGCTCTTTCAGAATCCGAATGCGCTCCGTTCCCTTCATCAAGCGATAAAACTGAAAGAGCACGCCGATACTTCGTCCCGTAAACGTCGCTAGTGCCGCGCCCGTCACTCCCAACTTCGGAAATGGTCCCCACCCGAAAATCAAGCAAGGGTCGAGAATCAAATTAATGATGTTGGAGACCCACAATAGTCGCATCGCGATCGCTGCGTCGCCCGCACCGCGGAAAATAGCGTTGTTCAAGAACAGCATCACAATCGCGCCGCACCCTCCCAACGCGATTCGCGCGTAGCCCGATCCCACCGCTACCACACTCGGCGATGCGCCCATCAGTCGCAACAACTCTGGCGCGTAAAACCAGCAAGGAATTCCTATCAGTGCAGAGGTTGCCAGTCCCACCACAATCGCCTGCACCCCGGCAACCGCTGCGTCCGCCGGATCCTTTTCGCCAATTCGTCGCGCCACCATTGCCGTCGTCGAAAGACTCAACCCGAATCCCACCGCAAACACCAAGCTCAGTAACGACTCTGTAAGCCCCACGGTCGCCACCGCGTCAGCTCCCAGTCGCCCCACCCAGAAAACGTCCACCACCGCGAACAGCGACTCCAATACCATTTCCAGGACCATCGGAATCGCCAGCAGCAGAATCGCCCGATTCAGGCTCCCCGTCGTGTAATCCTGGTGCGAGCCGTGCAGCGCTTCGCGGATGAACGCCCACAACGACGGCGATTTTGCCTCCAGAGTCTCTATGCCCGGCATAAAACCCAATCATTTCTCGCGATTCGCGAATCTTTTCGGAATCACGCGAACAGAAATCTATCAGTAAGGATGAATGAAAAACAGTTTCGCCCGGGGGCGATTACCGCGAGGTGGCAATTCGAGGAATGAACATATTCGTTTCCTGCCGCCCAGCTAATCTTGCAAGCTCGGCGAGTCTTAGGAGTTTACTTGAAGCCAAGCCCAGTGCCAACGACTTTCGACATGCTTCAAACGCTCCCGCTTACCCGCCATTCCGTGCGTGAACGAATGTTTATTGTCGGTTAGGTGGCGCGTCAATTTTCGGCAACCCGCGTCACCTTATACTGGATGAATCAAATAAAAGCTTTTCGGAGCTCACATTCGCGGCCCATGCAAACCACCGATCTAGCCCCGGCATCCACGCAACAAGTCACTCTCCTGAAGCCTGAGAAGCCGTCGGACCTGCGCGGATCTTCGAGCTTTTCCCGGAAGCATCTCGCCATCATTCTGCTTACTTCCATTGGCATCCTGATTCCCTGCTTGTGGCTGCCCAAAATCGAAGCCGGCGACCTCCCAAGTCACACCTACAATGCCTGGCTCGCCAGCCTCGTTCAGAAAGGCCAAGCGCCCGGTCTCTGGATCGCTCCCCAACACAACAATGTTCTTGCCGACATTCTTTTGTTAAAGACTGGAACGGTTCTCGGCTTTGCGGCCGCCGAAAAAATTGTTGCTGCGCTAGCCGTTCTGCTCTTTTTCTGGGGTGCCTTCGCCCTGGCTACCGTCTCGACTAACAAGCCGCCTTGGTCTCTGGTTCCGCTAATCGCCATGTTGACCTATGGCTGGACGTTCCACATGGGTTTCCTGAATTTCTATTTTTCCCTGGGAATTTCCTTCGTTGCGCTCGCCATTCTCGGGCAACCCAATCGTCGCCTTTACCCTGTCGTGCTCTTGCTGGCGCCGCTCATCTGGCTCGCCCATCCGTTAGGCTTCGTCTGGTTCGCGGCAACTGCTATCTACATTTTCTCCGCGAATTCTTTGCCTACCCGCCTTCATCCCCTTCTTTTCCTCGCAGGCCTTGTCGCCATGCTGGTAGTGCATCTGTACTTTTCCAGAAGTTACGACGTCCGCTGGTGGCAAGGGCACTTCTACGATCTGAATGGCAGCGATCAACTCATTCTCGGCACGCGCTACCCCATTATTGCGTACTCCGTTCTCGCGGCCGTCGCCGCCTTCAGCGTATTTCGTTTAGTACAATCTCTGCGCAAACCTTCACCAGATACAAATTATTTTTCGCCAGCCCTGCAACTATTCTTAATCGGACTTTTGGCACTGCCATTTCTTCCCGAAAAGATTTTTCTGTCCCAGTACCCCGATCCCGTTTCCTTCATCTGCTCGCGATTCACGCTGGCAATCGCCATTCTCGGCTGCTGCGGCCTAGCTCGTCTTCGTCCGCATGTTGTTTTTGCGGTTGTGCTCGCCTGCATCGCCGCCGTTTTTTTCGTTCTCGTGTATCAGGACGCTTCTCGTACCTATGCCATGGAAGAGCAGGCAGATATGCTCGTCGCCAAGCTTCCGCAAGACGCACGCGTCATTACCACCATTTTCCCTTTTCGCGATTCACGCATTTTCACCCACCACGTCATGGATCGCGCCTGTATCACGCACTGCTTCAATATCGGCAACTATGAAGCTTCCTCCAAACAATTCCGTTTGCGCGCCTCTCCGAAAAACCGCTTTGTAGCCGCGGCCACGCTCGACGCTGCCCACATGATGATTGGTGATTACGTCGTGCAAAGCGATGATTTGCCGCTTTGGCAGATTTTTCAATGCGGCCCCGCGGAAGCGGACCTGTGCCTTCGCCCTATTCACGCCGGGCCTCTCACCAATTTCATTCCCAGCGAAGCAGTGCGCGCCCGGCCGCTGCGATAATTCTTCTGTAATCAGCCCCATTTGATTTCTTCCACCTCGCTTGAGAACATTCTGTTTAGCCCATGCGAGCCACAATCGAATGAGCCAAGTGATTCCCCACTCCTTCTCCCGCCGTTTCCTCCACCAACCTCTGCGATTCCTCGCCGCAGCATTCCTCATTTCTGTTTTTCTGAGTTCGCATGTGCGCGGCTCACAAGATCCGAAGGTGGCGTTACAGGTGAAAGCCGTCAGCATTCTGGCTTCGGTGCGCGATAAGCACGGGAAAGTGGTAGCGAATCTAACTCAGGGTGATTTTGTCGTCGATGAAGATGGGCGCCCGCAAACCATAAATTATTTTGCCCATGGGAATACCGCGCCTTTGCGTCTCGGACTACTCGTCGATACCAGTCTCAGCCAAAGCAATTTGCTCGATCAGGAACGCACCGCGAGTTATAGCTTTCTGGATCATTTATTGCGCGCGGAAAAAGATCTGGCTTTCGTAATTAAATTTGATCGCGAAGTGGAGTTGCTGCGCGATTTCACTGCGGACCGTGGCAAACTGCAATCTTCTCTGAACTTGCTGGAAACTTCGGAGTTTCGTCCCAGCAGCGCCAGCGGCGGACACTCTGGAGGATTTGGACCGGGAAGCGGAACGCTTTTGTACGATGCGATTTTTCTTGCGGCGGATGAATTGATGAGCAAACGGGAAGGACGCAAGGCGCTGATTCTTTTGTCGGATGGAGTGGATCGCGGCAGCAAAGAAACGGTGGATGAAGCGATCGAGCGGGCGCAACGCTCGGACACTCTGATTTATTCCGTTTTATTTTCCGACGAAGAAAGTTTCTCCGAAGGCCACAAGAATCGCGGCGGCCCGTATGGCGCTCCGAAACGCCGCGATGCGTCGCGCGAGAGTCCGGATGGTAAATCGATACTCGAAGAAATTGCGGAAAAAACCGGCGGGCGTTTTTTTGAAGTCTCCAAAAAAGAGCCGATCGAAAAAATCTATTCCGAAATCGCGGAAGAGCTCAGCGCGCAATACAGTTTGGGCTATACGCCCGACAAAGGTGCTGAACCCGGGTACCACAAAATCCATATCGCAACGCGGCAGAAAGATTTACGAGTGCAAGCGCGTCAGGGATATTACGGCGGTCCGTAGTCCGTGCGCCGATTCCTCGTAACTGCCCGCGAAGTTCTTTCTAATTTCTAAAACTCCGAAACTGAAGAAACATTTCAAAGCACCCACCACTCGCTCAGCGAGCGGCGGCTACGGGGCGTTCCGCGTTTACATAGACACCGACTGCCGCCCCAACACCGGCTCCTGGACTCATGCGATGGCCCTGGTCGATCAGCACCTTTTCCATAGCGGCGAGCAGTTGCAGCACAAACGGCTTCTGGCTGCAGTAACCCATCAAGCCGAGTCGCCATATCTGGCCTTTCAGCGCGCCAATGCCTCCGGCAATTTCGATATTGAATTCATCGAGAAGCTGGCCGCGCAGCTTCGCGTCATCGATTCCCGCAGGAATCATGACCGCCGTTACGGTGACCAGGCGATCTTCCGGCTTTTCGACCAACAGTTTCAGCCCCATGGCCTCGACGCCGGCAATCAGCGCAAGCTGATTCAACTTGTGGCGCTCCCAGCGGGTTTCCAGTCCTTCTTCCATCACAATGCGCATCGCTTCGCGCAACGCGTAAATCAAAGAAATTGGCGGTGTGTGATGATACAGCCGATCTTTGCCCCAATAATTCATCGCGGTGGACAGGTCGAAATACCAGCTCTGCACTTTCGTCTTGCGATTACGAAAAACTTCTTCGGCGCGCGGGCTGACCGTGATGGGCGACATGCCCGGTGGCGCGCTGATGGCTTTTTGCGAGCCGCTGAAACAAATATCGATGCGTTGCTTGTCGACGTGCAGCGGTTCGGCGGCGAGTGACGCAACCGTATCCACCACCAACAACGCGCCGCATTCATCCGCGACTTTGCGTAGCGGATCGACTTGGGTGACCACGCCGGAGGAAGTCTCGCCCTGCGCGAAACCGATCATCTTGATGTTGCGGCCTTTGGCGACTTTGCGTACTTCTTCGGCGTCAATCGGCTTGCCGTACGGCGCTTCGACCAAATGAAGCTTGGCCGGGGTGTGCTGCGCGATGACGTGCATGCGCTGCGAAAACAAGCCATTCACGCAACAAATCGCCTCGTCGCCGGGCTCCAGCGAATTCAGCACCGACGCTTCGATGCCACCGGAACCGGAAGCCGAAAGCGGAAACGTCACCCGATTTTCCGTCTGAAATACCTGGCGCAGAAGGACTTGCGTTTCTTCCATGCAGCCACGGAACCATGGATCAAGGTGTCCTACGATGGGGCTAGCCAGGGCGCGATACACACGCGGGTCGATCGAGCACGGACCCGGGGTCATCATTAAGCGCATAGGGGGATTGAGTTCGCCGATGGGGGTGGTCATGGAAGCTCCTCAAGGATGGGGCGGGAAAACGAAACAGCCAATTTCTAGTCTCCCGCAGGAGGCAGACTCGCGCAACGGTCAAATTGGATGGAAACCGCTCGGAGCGGCTAAACGTTAAGCCTGAGCGGCGAGTTGGCCTTCGCCTCGAATGTGCGCCGGAACTTTGCGCAGTTCCCAGACGATGCCGAACCAGGAAAGCACTTTGAGCACGTAGTAAGTAAGATCGATTTCCCACCAGTAGAAGCCTTGGCGCGCGGAAGCCATGTAGTGGTGATGATTGTTGTGCCAGCCTTCGCCCAAGGTCATGAGCGCCAGCAGCCAATTGTTGCGGCTGGTGTCGGTAGTTTCGTAGCGGCGGCGTCCGAAAAGGTGAGAAAGCGAATTGATGGTGAAGGTGTCGTGCCACAGAATCACGGTGCTCAGACAGAAGCCCCAGGCGAAGAGTCCCCAACCACCAATCAGCCAAAGGGCGACGCCAAGAATTGTTGGCGGCACCAGATAGTATTTGTTGAGCCAGCGCAGCTCGGGAAATTTGGCGAAGTCGGCGATGTACTCGGTGCGGGTGCCGTTGTACTTGTCGGAAAGAATCCAGCCGATGTGCGCCCAGAAAAATCCGAACAGAGTGGGCGAGTGGAGATCTTCTTCCTGATCGGAGAAGCGATGATGATGGCGATGATGCCCAGCCCACCAGAGCACGCCCTTTTGGGTGGAAGACGTGGCCATGACCGCGATGACGAACTGGAACCAGCGGCTGGTTTTGAACGAGCGATGCGCGAAATAACGGTGATAGCCCGCGGTGACGAAGAACATGCGCACCAGAAACACGGCCAAACAGGTGATGAGATACGACCAGCGGAAATGAATCCACAGAACGGATAAGGCCGCGATATGAATGATTGCGAACGGGATACACGAAAGGATTTGCAGACGAGCCCCGTTGGGCAAGGGTATAGATAGAGAATTTACTGCCGATGCCATCCTGCTCACTCCTACGCGTGGGTTACACGCATTGATTGTTGATGTTGCGCGCAAGAGTCGAGCGAAGCTCAGCGCTGCGGAACAGCTAGAGACAAGTCTACGGTGCGGGGTGGGAGGGGTCAATGGTCCGAAAGGGCAGGGATTGTTGAGTAGTGACAGGGGTTTCGGGTAGGCGATTGGTGAGGGGTGAAGCGTGATTGGTGACTGGTGATTGGTGACTAGTGAACTGCAGGAGGGCTGGACTCGGTGTGGAGTTCCGATTTGGACCCGACCAGGAAGTTGAATGGTGCACGTTGCGCGGAGAATTTTTTCGTAAGAGACGTAGACAAAGGGGTTAGGAGAAGGTGGTGGGTAAGAGACCCAGGGATTGGACTTAGCTGAAGTTGGGGCGGTGGTCTTTGAGCGTGCAGAAATCGAGCACGCGGTACGTACCCCGGGTGTTTTTTGGTAAAGACGTGCAAGTGATTTAGATGAAGCGAGATAGAAGGAAAAGGATTTGGTACGAAAGTGGTACGGAACTGGTAGAGAAGTGGAGAGTGGGGAGGCGATGTGGTGTTGAGTGTCGAAACGGAACTTAAGTAAAGGTTGAGGTGGGAAGGTGGGGCGAGAGGAACGGCGCGGAGAGTGTTCGAACGAGGATCGAGCGTACATGAGCTACTCTATGATAGTTAGTACCTAATGTCAAGTAGTAAGTATGCGGTACTAACTTTTGACCGTTGATCACACTCCCAGCTTCAAGGTTTGCACATCATTGAAGATGGAAACGTCCTGTGCCCGGGTTCCAACCTAAAAGCACAGTCTTGTTCGAAGCTCGGGGCAGGCAGGAGAGACTTTGTCTCGATGCGGGAACAAAAAGTTGTGGCGGGGTGTCAGATGGGTAGCTGGATTGGGCGCGAGTGTGGGGTGGAATCTCGACTGGCGGAGCCATGGTGCCGAAACGCGGGGCGAAGTGGTTGAAGCGGGTTTTGTTGACGCTGGGTGAGATTGCGGTCATTCCATTTGGATTTTTTCTTTCCTTTGCAGTGACGGAAGCGGCGGAAGAGTTTTTGCGGGCTCATGACCTTCCTCTTGATATCGAGAATGAGATTTTGCTAGCGGTCTTTTTCGGCGTGTGGGTGCTGACGGTGGTGTGTTTTGTGTTGCTGCTGTGCAAGACCCGGGCCTGGAAATTTGGGTATGAGGTGGAAGGTTGGTACGCGGAGCGTGAAGAGAGGCGGAAGCATCCGAGTCGGGTGAGGTGGATGCGCAGGCTGCGGCGAGGTTTGATCTGGGTGCCGAGTGGGATTGCGACGTTTGTGGTGTTTTTCTTTCCGGTGGCGACACACGTGGTGTTTCCGACAGCGGGGCGTCTGGAGCATTACCGGGTTGCGGTGCCGCTGAAATGGACGATTCTGCCGAGGATGTATGGTGAGGCGCACTCGAACATGAGTGCGCTCATGACGTCGGGAAAATTTGGGCAATTTTGGTTTTGGCGGGATATGCAGGAAAACGGAGTGGCGGCGTTTGAGAGCCGGGTACGGGAGAATGCGTTCGCTGTCTTAGATGCGAAGACCGAAACCGGAGCGAATGCGGTGACGAATGCAAAGCGGCGCGATTTTATGCTGGGGAGAACGCCGCTGACTTGTTGGGACTTTGAGTGGAGATGGCATGTCTATTCGCATTGGGAAGTGCGGTGCACTACGGGCGCGGGAGAAACTGCGCGCGCATTCTCTGCGTCTTTCTACGGAGGGAAAGAGGAAGTGGAAGGGTTTTATGAAGTAGTGGGTAGAATTCGGCAAATTGATTGAGGGGTGGCGCACTGGTCGCCCTACCCTTTGCGGGTTTGACTCATGCTTGACTCATGCAAAGGATGGGTAGTCTTATCACGGTGACACACCTTTTTGCTCCTCTCAGACAAAGTCCGCCAGCAGTCCGTGTCCTATCGCAATCAAAAAGAAAAGAGTGTCGCACCTACGGCGGTCTGGCATTTTGATTACGTTTTCCCAGCGCTTACGCACTGGGCTAACTTATGGTACAGACCGGAGAGATGGCTGACAGAATGGACCGGGGAGATTCCTGACACTGCGAGGCACGGGCGTTGTAGAAAAGCCAGATGCCATGGAAAGCGAGCAGTGTGATGGGCGAGCGCATGCGGTTTGTGTTGGAGCAGGAAGAAGGTTTGTACACCATGAGCGATCTTTGCGCGATGTATGACATTTCGCGGGAGACCGGCTACTACTGGCTGCGGCGGTACCAGCTGGGAGGGCTGGAGGCACTGCAGGATCGGGGACGGGCACCGCAGCGGCATCCCAACCGGACGCCGGAAGAACTTATGGAAGCGGTGCTGCAGTTGCGGCGGAAGCACATGAGTTGGGGAGCGCGCAAGTTGAAGCGCGTGTTGCAGCGGGAGTTTCCGCGCAAGAACTGGCCGGCGGCGAGCACCATCGGCACGCTGCTGGCACGCGAGGGCCTGGTGGTGGCGCGCAAGAAACGGCGGCGCACACCGCCGTACACGCAACCGTTTGCCGCGGCCGACGCACCCAACCGGGTGTGGTGCGCGGATTTCAAAGGGTGGTTCAAAACGCAGGACGGCGCGCGCATCGATCCGCTGACCATCACCGATGCTTGCAGCCGTTATTTGCTGCGCTGCCAGCAAGTGGAGAAGACTGACAGCGCGCGCGTGGGTGCGATCTTCGAGGCCGCTTTTCGCGAGTGCGGGCTGCCGCAAGCGATCCGCACCGACAACGGCGCACCGTTTGCATCGCGCGCGATCGCCGGATTGTCGCGCCTGGCGGTGTGGTGGATGAAGCTGGGGATTGTGCCGGAGCGCATCGCGGCCGGACATCCGGAACAGAATGGCAGACACGAGCGCATGCATCGCACGTTGAAGCAAGAGACGGCGGCGCCACCAGCGGCGCATCGCCAAGCGCAGCAGCGGGCTTTTGACCGCTTTCGCGCGGAGTACAACGAGCAGCGTCCGCACGAAGCGCTGGGACAGCAGACTCCGAGTTCCGTGTACACGCCCTCGCCACGCGCCTATCCGGCGCGGGTACGGGAACCGGAATATGGCAGCGCGTTGCAGGTGCGGCGGGTCGGACCACGGGGCGTGTTTTCCTGGAAACATCAGAACGTGTTTGTGAGTGAAACGCTGATTGGCGAGCGCATCGGGTTGCTACCGGTAGACGAGCGCTTTTTCCTGCTGTACTTCGCGGCGTTTCCGATTGCCCGCTTCGACAGCCACAAGCGCGCCGTGCTGCCTCTCGGGCCTGCAGCAAATTTTAAATTGGGTATTGCAGGGGAAGAGGAAGAACCCCCTTCCCCTGCACCCCATCCCCTGGAAGCAGAAGAAGTGTCAGGAATGTGCCCGGTCTAAAGTGTCAGGCTTGTCCCCGGCTGTATATTATGCCGCCCCTACGGGGCTGGGACTGCGATTAGATGTGCTGCACTGGCGAGCGCACTTCTACGACGCTGTGAGTTGTTCAGCGCGGCAGCGGACGGGGCTTTTGCGATCCATCATTTTTTGCTCTCCATTCAATTGCTTTGACGGCGGCGCGGGCCGTTGATTTCACACTTGTTTTCTTGGAAGTGAGATTTTTCTCCAGATGCGGAATGGATTTCGTACTGCCAATTCCACCTAGCATACCCAGGCACGCAAGAATGTCATCCTGCTTGGTCGATATATTTAATAGCTCGATCAGTTGATCCTCGGCTTCTGGTGAATCCGTCCGGCTAAGTGCGCTAATCGCGGAATGACGAACCTGCCAGCGATCGTCGCGAAGAAGGCGGTACATCGGCGCCAAGTCAAGATGTCCGGGCTTGTGTAATTTGCTCAAGAGGTCCAAAAGATCCGAGAGCACATACTTGTTCTGCTCCTGACCGACTCGAGAAAGAAGAATCGAAGCGCAATCGGAATTGCGAATTTTCAGGCCCAGTTTTCCGAGAATAAAGTGAGCAGCCCTGCGGCGATCTTGATCCCGTTCCTTCGGCAGATAGGCCGCTAATTCGTCGACCATCCACGCGTCGGCTAGAGTTTCCGCTTCCCGATGTGCCTGCCAGGAAATGGAATCGTCGGAGTGGGCGTAACTTTCCTTGACGGTCATCCGGGCGATCAAATCCGACAGATAGCCGGTCTCGGACGGGCGTCCCGCGTTGGACTGGAACTTCGGGTTTACGTGCCCTTCGAAGGGTTCCTGCCGCTCTTGGGCATGCACGTCGTAAATTTCTCGTAGCCGTCCTCCTGAGCGGTCCTTGCTTTGCAGGCTGTAGGCGAGGGTTACAAGTACGTGGACCGAATTCAATGGAAGATCCCCTCCCTGGAAGCCCACCAGAACTGGCTGGCCAAAATTGCTGTCTGTTTTGCCGCCAAAGGGTTGGTTCCACTTTAGTTCTGGGTTGTTCCGCAGGAACACTTGATTGAGGTACATGGCAATATCCATTGCTAGAGAGAACGTGCGATTGGTCAACTCTCGATTTGAAATCTCGATCGGAAAAGGAGCTTGCGCGTTGAACGTGTCGATCTCTGCCTGCGTTCGGGGTCGCGTTTCAATTTGCGTGGCAAACCAATCGCCGAGCGCATTCAAAGATTGCGGGGAGTAGTCCGCTTGCCAGTTTTCAAACCACGGAGACGACCGCACTATGCAAGCGAGTTGTTCGATTCGTTTCGGCGTTATCTCCTGAAACCACTGGAAGTAGGCCCCCAACTCCTTCCGGGACATCTGCCGGAACTTTAGAGTGAAAGGCGGCTGTATGGTGCTATATGCGGTCATAACGCAGCTATCTTACCGCGGGATTAGTGTTGGGCTAGCTGCCGGACGTGTTCTAAGTGATAGAGAGCACCAAACGGGATGACAAGTATGTTAGATCGCTGCTACGAACATGTTGGGTCGCCGCTGAGAAGAGGTGTCGGTAGGTTAGCGGGAGAAGACGGCGCCGTGCGGGTAGCCGTTGCCTTGCCAGTTATGGGGCCACAGGCGATTGTCAAAGTTGAAGCCGGGCTGGTGGTCGGAGCCGCGGAAAGCGTCGTCGAGGGAGAGCTGGCCGGTGGACTGGTCGAGCTTGAGCAGGAACATGCGATTGTTGGAGGGCAGCGCGGAAGAGGTTACGACCAGGCGCTGCATGACGGGATCCCATGCGGTCCAGTGCGGCATATAGGTGTCGGTGATTTTGAGGCGAGAGACTTCGACGGGCTTGGCGGTATTGGCGATGTCGAGAACGACCAGGCCATGAATGGCGGGAACGCTTTGCACAAGGTAGTGTCCGACGATGGTGGGGACGCCGCACCAATTGCCGGGAAAGGTGAAGGCGAGATGGGAGACGGGCTGATCGGTGTCGATGGCGGTGATGTGTTCGAGACCGCAGCCGAGAGTTTGCACGAAGACCGAGCCATCAGGAGCGCGGCGCGGCTCTTCGGGACTAATTTGGGCATAGCGATTTTCGCCGACATCGAAGTAGGAAGTTTTGAGCAGCTTGAGATCGGACAAGCGCCAGACCTGATACGTGACGCCGGAAAAGATGTCGTCATCGTGCATGGAAGAGTTAGTCGAGACGACGCGATCGATTTCGGGGAGGACGACCAGGCTGTAAGGAGTGAGGAGTGCGTTGGGGAAAGAAGGGTCGGCGTTGCTGGCGGAGCGAATGACTTTGCCGTGGTCGTCGATTTCGACGAGTCCACCGGTTTTGCCGCTGGGCGTCGGCTTCGCGGCGTCGCTCATGGCGCTCATGGAATGCTCGGTGTGCTGGAAGGTGGCGAGGATATTGCCGTCGGGCAGGCGAAGGTAGGAATGCGGATGCATGTAGCCGGCCATGTTGGTGAAGGACGTGACGGTTTTGGGATGGAGCGGATCACGAAGATCGAAGATGAAGGTGCGACCGGCGTCGTGATCGTTGGCGAAGAGCATGCCACTGGCGGGCATGGTGTATTCGGTGTGATGGACGCGGATGGTTTGTTGGTCGGTGGCGAGGGTGGTGAGCAGTTGGCCATAAGAGGGAGAGGCGGGGTTGGCGTCGATCACGGCGAGAAAGTCGTTGCCCTTGTGGGCGAGGTCGCCAGTCCAGGCAAAGAGGTAATGAGGGGTTGGCGCGGGAGAATGGTCTTGCGCCGGGATGGCTGGGGCGAAGGCACAAATGAACAAGGCTAGTGCGAAGAGAAAGCGAGGCATGCGGACCTCATACTGTGTGTGGTGATGGGATGCTGATGGGAAGGATAGCAGTGGAAATACGGGGAGTACAGAGGCGAAGAAGGTAGAAAAGCGAAACGGAGAAGAGCGGGGATGAGGACGGCGTGTGATGAAGGGGTGATGCGGGCTGCGGGGACTGGAGGAGTTCCCTGTGCGGCGGAGGCGCGGAAGTGGATCCTGGTGGCGACGATACTGGGATCGAGCATGGCGTTTATTGATAGCACGGTGGTGAATGTGGCGTTGCCGGCGCTGCAAGCGAATTTTCGAGCGACGGTGGTGGATCTGCAGTGGGTGGTGGAGTCGTACGGATTATTTCTCGCCGCGCTGATTCTGGTGGGTGGCTCGTTTGGGGATCGCTTCGGGCGGCGATTGGTGTTTTTGCTGGGCGTGGTGATTTTTGCGGCGGCTTCGGCGGGTTGCGGGCTGGCGTCGAGTATTCAGCAATTAATTATCGCGCGGAGCATTCAGGGGATTGGCGCGGCACTGCTGGTGCCGGGCAGCCTGGCGATTATCAGCACGTCGTTTGACGAACAGAGTCGCGGCGCGGCGATTGGGACGTGGTCGGGGTTCACGGCAATTACCACGGCGATTGGGCCGGTGCTGGGCGGCTGGCTGGTGCAGCACGCTTCGTGGCGCTGGGTGTTCTTCATCAATTTGCCGATTGCGGCGGCGGTGGTGACGATTTCCGTTTGGAAAATTCCGGAGAGTCGCAGCTCCAGCGTAAATCGTTTGGATTGGTTGGGCGCGATTCTGGCAACGGCGGGACTGGGCGGGGTGGTTACCGGATTTGTGGAGTCGCTGGAGCTGGGGTGGAAAAATCCACTGATCGTGGGAAGTTTGCTGGTGGGCGGCGGATGTTTGCTTGCGTTTTTGTTTGTGGAGGAACGAGTCAGCGCGCCGACAGTGCCGCTGGCGCTGTTTAAATCGCGGAGCTTCAGTGGCGCGAACCTGCTGACGCTGCTGCTGTATGCGGCGATTGGAATTTTCTTTTTTCTGTTTCCGATGAATTTGATTCAGGTGCAGGGCTACTCCACAGTGAAGACGGGTGCGGCGATGCTGCCACTGATTCTGCTGATATTTGTGTTGTCGCGCTGGAGCGGCGGGCTGGTGGCGCGGTACGGAGCACGCGGGCCGCTGATTGTCGGTCCACTGATTGTGGCGGTGGGATTCGTTTTATTTGCGGTGCCGGGCGCTGGCGGAAGTTACTGGCGCGATTTTTTTCCGGCGGTGATGATTTTGGGATTGGGAATGGCAGTGACGGTGGCGCCGCTGACGACGGTGGTGATGAATTCGGTGGGCGAGGATCGGGCGGGAACGGCGTCGGGAATTAACAATGCGGTGGCGCGGGTGGCGAGTGTGCTGGCGATTGCGGTGCTGGGGATTGTGATGGCGAAGGCGTTTGGTGCGCGGCTGGATGCGTTGTTGGCGCATGTTTCGGTGCCGGCGGAAATTTTGCAGGAGTTGCGGGCGAATGAAACGAAATTGGCGGGAATGCCGGTGCCTGCGGGGGTGGATGAAGCGGCGCGAGTGGCGATTCAGGAAAGTGTGCGCGATGCGTTTGTGTTTGGATTTCGGATGGTGATAGGGATTTGCGCGGGATTGGCGTTGGCGAGCGCGGTGGTGGCAGGGGTGATGATTCCGAAGGAACGGAGTGGAGGGATTTGAGATCGTGCAGGTCTGGGGCACGACGTATCGTGCGCCTACGCGTAGACGGTTAGGCGTAGGCCAGGACTACGGCGCCGGTGAAGATTAGGGTGCCGCCTACGTAGTGGTGCCAGGTCATGTGTTCGTGGAGGAAGATGGCGGCGAGGATGATGGCGATGACCACGCTGAGCTTGTCGACGGGGGCGACTTGGGAAGCTTCGCCGAGTTGCAGGGCGCGGAAATAGCAGAGCCAGGAAAGGCCGGTGGCGAAACCGGAGAGGATGAGGAAGATCCAGGTGCGGCGGCCGATGGTGGAGAGCGGTTGCGTCTTGGTGAAGAGCACGATGGTCCAGGCGAAGATGAGTATGACCACGGTGCGAATGGCGGTGGCGAGATTGGAGTTCACGTTTTCGACGCCGATTTTGGCGAGGATGGCGGTGAGTCCGGCGAAGAAGGCGGAGAGTAGGGCCCAGATGAACCAAGTCATGATGTGTCTCCCTGGATCGCACGAGGCGAAACGGTAGAGTACACCGGGCGGGGCGAAGTTTGAGTGTTTGGCGAAGAGAAAAGATTTAACGCAGAGGACGCGGAGGAAGAGGCGCAGAGGACGCAGAGAAGACGAGGGAGCGGTGGGGTTAGGAGGCGCGGGGAGGGTGTGCTATCGTGCCTTTGGAACGATGAGCGGCGTGCTGGCACGAATGCTAGCGTCACACGATTCACATGAGGAGTGGTTAGGCGAATGGCGGAACGTCCGGTATTGGTGGGATTGATACCTCAAGCGGTGGTGCTTGACCCTGGAGATCAGGTGAGCTGGATTTCTGACGCGGGAACACTGCGCGTGGAGTTTGATACGAACCGGTGCCCGTTTTCATCGAACATTTTTCAGGCGCCGGTGGGCATGCGGTTGCTGAGCGGGCCTCCGGTGAGCGGAACGAAGCCGGGATCGTACAAATACCGGCTATGGCTGAACGATCAGATGGTGGGACGCGGCGAAGTGATTGTTCGCGAGAAGTAGTTTATAGGTTCAGTAAAATAGCCAACAGCCTTTAGCCTCCAGTCGCGGAGGTAATTCAAAGCATCAACTCAATAAATTCGCGATTCCCTACTTTGCGATTTGTACCAGGTCGCCTTTGGCGGGCGTGGCTAGCGGCGTGGGCTGCAAGGTTTGCGGGCTGCGCCAATTATCTAGAATTCCGACTTGCTGGACGCAAGAGACGGTGCACCTTGGCGCGCATCCCTTGTGCGTTAAATATTGGTTGTGGCGCATTTCATCGGTGTATTGGCTGAGCGGAATTCCCGGATAGCCGCGCTGCTGCGAACACCAATGCACCAGTCCATCTTCGCAAATATATAAGTAGCGGGAACCGGCGCGACATTTCCAATCGTGCTCGCGGCCGCGGGCGACGTTGTGCTGGAATTCGTTGAAGCGCGAGTACGAGCGCTTGCCCAGGGTCATGATCTCTTCGAAAATTTCCTGCTCGCGCTGGCCTAGCGGCTTCAACTGGCCGTCGTGGTCGTGAATGATGCCCACGGTGCTGGTGAATCCGAGTTCGACGGCGCGATGGGCAATTTTCAGGGCGTCTTCGGGATTCTTGACGCCGCTGCCCAGGACCGAATTGATGTTCACCTGGAACACGGCCCACTCGGAGAGCATCTCCAGGCGGCCATCAAGGGTCTTCAAACTTTTTTTCGAGACTTCATCCGGGACCGCGTTATCAATGCTGATTTGCAGGTGCTCGAGGCCCGCGTCGTTCAGGCGCGCGATGCGCTCTTTGTTGAGGAAAAAACCGTTGGTGATCATGCCGGCGATCATGCCGCGCTTGCGAATGTGGCGGATCACTTCGTCGAGCTCGGGATGGAGCAGCGGTTCGCCGCCGCTGATGGTGATGATGGAGGTGCCCATGTCGGCGAGGCGGTCCAGACGCTTTTTCATTTCGTCGAGCGGCACCGGCGTGGAGACGTCGTCGAACTCGTTGCAATAGGTGCAGTCCAGATTGCAGCGGCGCATGGGAATGATGTGCACCAGGATGGGGTGCTTGGTCGACACCAGCGCCTTGGTAATCATGCGCAGTTCGCGGAAGCGGGTGCGATAGAAACGCAAGCGCTTGCGGCGGCGTGTTTGCGCCGAAGCTTTTCCCTTTGCGGGCATGTGGCTGTGATTCCCCCAGTTGTAATTATACAGGAACCTTGGTGCGCAACCGGGCTTGGAGAAAATTGGGTGCTTTGGGCACACCCCGAGTGGGGGTGGAAACAGCGGCCGGCGGCCGAGGCTGTCGGAAAAGGTGGAAAGGCGATTTTGTGGCGCTGCCTCGTTGGTTGCTGTTGCCGGCAAGCTGCCGGCGCTACCAAGCTGGTCGCGCACACCTGGGACGTTGTGCCAACTTCTCGGTCGGCAGCGTGCGCGGATCTGTTTTATTACGCCTCACATGGCGTGGGTGAAATGGTTAGTGGGTCTGGCTTGGAGCAGACGGCAGATCTACGGATTGGACTTTTTCCGTTAGCTCTGACGTTTTGCGCCAATCCACATTGGCGGTTGCTACCGAACCGGGCGTGCCATCGGCGCGTTGGAATTGCAAGGTGCCGCCATCGACGCGGTATTTTGTGACTTCGTAGACCTGCTCCGACTTCAGGACCAGAATGGTGAAGCGCGAGACTGGCTCTGCAGTCGTCAGGTTCGAATTGGTGACGGGTTGCGTCTCAGCCTTGGTATCCGCTGGAGCTGCGGGAGCGGATGCGGACGCGAGCAACATTGGCGAGGCACCTACTATGGCCTGAGTTTCCTGGGACGCCGGAACAGTTGGAGCGGTCGACTGTTGTTGCTGCGAGAACGAACTCGGCTTGGCGTTCGAGGCATACGGTGGCCGATTTGGATTGCCTAGGAAGGCATGAGCGGCGGCTTGCGGGACTACGATGTCGTCCATCAAGCGCAGCTTCATGGGTTCTTCACCCTTTAGTGTGGGACGCGGACCTTTGGCAGGCAGCATCAATACTTTCCAGGGCCACAGTGGGGGAATCATCCATTCCACAACGTCGCGGGTGGCGTGGCCTTTACCTTTGATATCGCCCTGCTTGTCGACCTTATAGCCTTTGGCGCTGATGACTTTAGCCGGGACCGGGACGTCGCCGGTGGGCACGATCACGCGGTCAAACGTAATCTTCAAATAACCCTTGCCTACAAAGTGACCCGGCTCTTTGGCATCTTCCAGGTGCCCGGCCAGCATGCTCCCGCGCGGGAACACGGTCCGGCCAAACTCCTGAAAACTTTTGAGATGACACAGCACCGGATCGCCGACCGCCGCCGTTGCCGACGAAAAGTTCGGCTCATCCATGGTGCATTGCAGTAGAGTGCCGGCCGGTACCAGGAGATCCTGAGCACGGATCCCACCAGCGATCAGCAGCAACGCTCCTGCTCCCAGCACACAACGCCCCCATACGAAATGAAGTTTGCGCTTCATAACTGCTCCTGTAGACACACACCGATCTCAACGACTCAAGGCTTGAGTCGCTCCACCCCGATGAGCGTGGCAGGACCGCCTGGCTGGCGGGTACCCTCCGACACCTTCCCACGGCCCCCAACCCGGGTGAATTGGAAAAGTCGCGCGGGGTGATGATTATTTTTTGAGATGGGCTCTACGGCAAGACCCGAGGCGTTAGGCGGCAAGGCGATTGATCCCATCGCGTCTCGCGGGGAGGGCGATATTGCCGCGATCCCTCCACTACGCACGAAGCGTGCTCCGGTCGGGATGACAGATGGATGTGGCGCCGCGACTATCCAGACCCTGCAAATCACAGTCCGTCTTCCCCTGCTACACTATTGCCATCGCTCATCAGGAGAGTCTCATGGCTGATGCCACGCAATTCGCCAAGTCCGTTCCTACCCGCACTGAATCCGACAGCATGGGCAAGATGGAAGTGCCTGTGGACCGCTACTACGGGGCGCAAACGGCGCGTTCGCTGATCCACTTTGCGATTGGAAAAGACACTATGCCGCCGGAGCTGATCCGTGCGTTCGGCGTTCTGAAAAAAGCTGCGGCGCTGGTGAATCGCGATCTGGGTAAGCTGACGGAAGAAAAATCTAATCTCATTTCGCAGGCTGCAGACGAAGTTATCTCTGGAAAACTCAACGAGCACTTTCCTCTACGCATCTGGCAGACCGGCAGCGGCACGCAAACCAACATGAACGTGAACGAGGTCATTTCGAATCGCGCCATTCAGATTGCCGGCGGGGTGATGGGCAGCAAAAAGCCGATTCACCCCAACGATGATGTCAACATGTCGCAGTCGTCCAACGACACATTTCCTACCGCGATGCATATTGCTGCTGCTACGGAAACGGCTCGGCGGCTGATGCCGGCAACGCGGAAACTTCGCGACGCCCTGGATGCCAAGGCGCGGGAGTTTATGGGCGTGGTGAAAATTGGGCGTACGCATTTGCAGGATGCTACGCCGCTTACGGTTGGGCAGGAATTTTCCGGATGGGTGAGCTTGCTGGATCGCGATGGCGAGCGCATTGGCGCGGCTCTGCATGGGCTTATGGACTTGGCGATTGGAGGCACGGCGGTCGGTACCGGATTGAACGCGCATCCGGAATTTGCGGATCGCGCCGCGAGGAAAATTGCCGAACTTACGGGACTGCCGTTTCGTTCACATCCGAATAAATTCGCGAGCCTCTCGGCACACGACGAAATCGTGTTTGCCAGCGGCGCTCTGAAAACGCTGGCCGCTTCGCTGATGAAGATTGCGAACGATATTCGCTGGCTGGCTTCCGGGCCGCGTTGCGGCTTGGGCGAATTGACGCTGCCGGAAAATGAGCCGGGGTCTTCGATCATGCCGGGCAAAGTGAATCCCACGCAGTGCGAAGCGCTGACCATGGTGGCGGTGCAAGTGATGGGCAACGATGTCGCGATTGGAATTGCCGGGTCGCAGGGAAATTTCGAACTCAACGTGTATAAGCCGGTGATGATTTTTAATTATCTGCACTCGGTGGAGCTGCTGGCAGATGCGATGAACAGTTTCGTGGAGCATTGCGTGCACGGCATCGAGCTGGACCTGAAGAAGATCGACCATTACGTGAAGAATTCGCTGATGCTGGTCACCGCGCTGGCTCCGCGCATCGGGTACGATAATGCCGCGAAAGTGGCGCACACCGCGCACCATGAGCACATCAGCTTGAAAGAAGCTGCGATGCAGTTGGGGCATCTGACCAGCGAAGAATTCGACGCGTTGGTCAATCCTGCCGACATGACTCACCCGTGAGCCTTCAAGATGGGTTATTCACTTTCATGGGTTGCAGTTAAGGACGCCAAGCCAGAGACTGTCAATTCGCTCTTGGGCCTGCGCGCGACTGATGTTTGGGCAGAAATTCCAGAATCGAGCACGGTTGGAGCTAGTCTCCCCACAGGCTGGTATTTGATTTCGTTTCGGAGAAAAGAGCTGGGTGAACACACCCTCAGACGTTTGTCGGGCATGGGTGAGGTTGTCTACTGTTTCGTAGAGGATCACGTCATGTTCAGTCAAGCGTCCGGATGGAAAAACGGAGAGTTTCTCTGGTCCGTCACTCACGATTGCGAGAAAGGCATCTACCATTTGGACGTCAAAGGGGCCGCTCCAGCCTCATTGGACGAAATTCATAAGAAGCTCATCTCCGAGCAGGACGCCGAAGATCAAGGTGACGCCGACTATATTTATGACACTCCGGCGGAGCTTGCCAAGAGTCTAACCGGCTTCCGCCATGATCAGAACATGCCCGGAATGAAAGAAAAGCCTTTTCAGGTATTAAAGAGAGAGTCTTTTTTCCGCCGCCTTATACGCGGGGGAAATTAATTATCATATGATCCCTCGCGTGAACCTCCCCTGCCTTGCTCTCTCTTTCCTCTCTCTTCTCAGCGCCCTTTGCGCTCCGATCTCTGTGTCCTCTGCGTTAAATCTTTCTGTTTCCGCGTCTGCGCAACAAGCCACGAAGCCGGATTGGTGCAAGCCGTTGCCTCGGCCTGAGTACAAGGCGCTGCAGCGGGTGAAGAATGCTGATCCGTGGTTCGAGGTGTACAAGGTGGCGCCGGACACTTTTGCGATATACGAGCCGCATCAGGCTGAGGAGGTCATCTCCTACCTAATCCTCGGCAAGCAGAAGGCGCTGCTGTTCGATACCGGGATGGGCATCAGCGACATCCGCAAAGTGACGCGCGAAATCACGCCGCTGCCCATCATCGTTCTAAATTCGCATACCCACGACGATCATGTTGGCGGCAACTGGCAGTTCGACACCATCTACTCGATGGACACGGCGTTCACGCGGCAGAACGCCAAAGGCTCCAGCGCGGATGCACAAGAAGAAATCGGCCCCGGCCAGATTTGCGGTGAGTTGCCCAAATCGTTTGACGCGAAAACCTACCGCACCAAGCCGTGGACCATCAAGAAGTTCGTTCACGATTTCGAGACCATCGATCTTGGCGGACGCTCGCTGGAAATCATGGCCACTCCCGGCCACACGCCCGACGCCATTTCGCTGATCGATCACGCGAACGGGTTGCTCTTCACTGGCGATACCTACTATCCCGCGCCGATCTGGTTGTATCGTCCGGAAACTGATTTTGCCGCGTACGAAAATTCCATCGAGCGGCTGGCCGCGCTGGCGCCGCAAATAAAACTGGTACTTGGCGCGCACAACATTCCGGTAGCCTCGCCAGCGGTGCTGTCCAAGCTGGTGGCCGCCTTCGCGCAAGTGCGTGCGGGAAATGGCCGGTGCAAGGCGGAGGGGCGTACGCAAAAGTTGTGCGAGGCCTACAGCATTACTTTCCTTCTGTCTGCGTCGCCCGCGGAGGTACACTGATGGGCGCCGAGGACAGCCATGCTTCGTCGCTCACTCGCCTTCCTGTCGCTCGCCCTTCTCTTTGCGCTCCCCGCGAGCCCGCAATTCGGCGCGCCTGCTCCCAAACATTTCGCCACAGATAAAAACGTTTGGAACTATGATGGCGGTCTGGTGATGATGACCGACGGCGCCATTCCGGATGGGCCGTGTTTTCGACTGACGGGAAAACTGACCGCGCCGAATTTTTTCGACAATCTGAGACGCCTGGACACGAAAACCGGGCCGGTGATTCATCGCGGCAACGATCTGGTAACGGAATTTCCAGAACACATGCAACTGCTTTTTGAAATGTACGACACGCCGTGCATGGAGCCGGGCACGGCGCCTACGGGTCCGCGCGTGTATCTGAATAAGGCGATTATGACTTCGCTGCGTATTCATTTTTTTTGGAAACGCGGGCTGGAATTGCGCCCGGCGAAAGGCATCGTGCTAAAAAGCGCGGAGGCGCGGCAAATTGCGCCGTATTCCGCGGAGGCGAAAGATCTGCCGGATAAATTTGAATGGTGGTTTGATTTCGATGTGCCGAGTGCGGGCGTGCCGGTGACGGATAGCCTGGTGCTGATCCTGCACACACGGGATAATCGCGTGGCTGCGCGAGTGGCGGCGCGGTTGTAGGCGGCTTGTGGAATGGTGGTTGCTGGATTTCCAAATCGAAGAGGGATTCATCGCGCAGACTTCGCGCGATGGTGCAGAGGTCCTCGCTTCGCTCGGAATGACGGACTTAGTTAAGGCGTGAGGGATTTCATCGCGCATAAGTCGCGCGATGGGGCAGAGATCTCGCTGCGCTCGGAACGAGGGGTCTAGTTAGCGTTTCACGTTTTGATCAACGAGCAATATCTACGAGAGTTTCATTTCCGGAACTTTGCCGCGGGCGATTAGCTTTGCTTCTGTGCAGGCTTGCACTTCTTCTGCGGTCCAGCCGGGCGCCACTTCGCGCAGCACCAGCCCCTCTGGCGTGACGTCGATGACGGCGAGATCGGTCACCACAGTGTTGGTGCATTCAATTCCGGTGAGGGGATAAGTGCACTTCTTCACAATTTTTGGCGCGCCCTCTTTGGTGTTGTGCTCCATGCAGACAATCAGATTCTTGGCGCCGGCGGCAATATCCATCGCGCCACCGATTCCGCCGCTTCCTTTGGAACCGGGGATTTTCCAGTTGGCGAGATCACCTCTTTCAGAGACCTGAAAGCCGCCAAGAACGGCCACGTCGAGATGCCCGCCGCGGGTCATCAAGTGGGCGTCGGCTTGATGAAAAAACGATGCGCCGGGGATCAGCGTGACCGGAACTTTCATGGCGTCGACCAAGTCGAAATCTTCTTCGCCAGCTTTGGCGCGGCGGCCCATACCGAGAATTCCATTTTCGCTGTGAAAATAAACGGTCAGATCTTTGGGCAGATAATCCGCGATTAAATTCGGAATGCCCCAGCCGAGATTGACGTAAGCGCCATCGGTGAGTTCTCGCGCGGCGCGCTGGGCAATCTGTTCGCGGGTGAGCCGCGGCTTATCTGTGGTGGACACTTTGTCGGACATAACTTTCTCCTGCTGCCGTTATCCGGCGAAGCGCATCCCTTTTGCCTGCACGATGCGATGCACAAAAATCGCCGGGGTGATTACGTTTTCCGGCTCGATGGAGCCGACCGGAACAATCTCGTCGGCCTCCACGATGGTAACTTTCGCGGCCATGGCCATGATGGGATTGAAATTGCGCGCGGCTAAACGGTACGTCAAGTTTCCGAGCTCGTCGGCTTTTTCCGCTTTGATCAAGGCAAAATCCGCATGAATGGGGCTTTCCAGAATGCAGCGCTTGCCGTCGATCACGCGCTCTTCCTTGCCGTTGGCTACTTCCGTACCAACACCAACCGTGGTGTAGAAGCCCAGAAGGCCCGCCGCCGCCGCGCGCATGCGTTCGCACAAAATTCCCTGCGGCACCAGTTCGCAGGTAACTTCGCCTTTACCAAGTCGCTCTTGAAAATAATTGGAATGGGGGCCGGGGAACGAAGCGATTACGTGAGCCACGTGGCCATTTTTGAACATGACGCCCAGTTCGCCCTCGCGCGTGCCGCAATTGTTACTGATGGCGGTAATGTTTTTGATTCCCTTGCGAGACAGCGCCTGAATCAAATTGTTGGGAAAGCCCGCACCTCCGAAGCCGCCAAACATGATGCGCGCGCCATCGGGAATATCAGCGACAGCCTCGTCGAGAGAAGAGAGAACTTTTCGTATCATCCGTTGCCTAGTGAAGCTGGAATGGTATTACCCATAGATTGTTCACAACCCACGAAAAATGTGCAACTGCTTGGAAGTGGGAAAGGAGCAACGGGGCTGATGTTGCGAGTCTCGCGTCAATGAGTGGCGAGCCACATCCACCTATTGGCTACCTAAAGGTGGCCGCTACATTTCAAAACGAGAGGGCGCCCGTTAGAGGCGCCCTCTCGTTGAATCGAACTGATTATCGCGAATGGAACTAGCGAGTGATATTCGCCGCTACGATTACTTCTCCGCTCGTTTCGTGGTTCTTGGCCATTTGGATTTCCAGCGGGCTCTGCGGGATGGTGATGCCGCGAGTGCTGCCTTCTACCCAAACTTCCGACAGGAAATATTGGTCGCCGAGGCGGTGAAACACCAGCACGGTCTTCTTGGCAGGGTTAAGTTTCTCGCAACGATGGGTCATCGTAAGGCCGGCAGCTCTTGCTTCCCTGTTGCGAATGGTCAAGGCGTCGGGTGCTTGTTCGACGGATTGCAAACTATATTGGCCGGCCGGAAGAACTTGCTTGCCGACTACGAAATCAAACGGGACATTGCTGCCGACGTTGATGGATTGCGCGTAAGCGCCGGAAACAGCCAACAACAGGGCCATTGCCACGATCGCGGAACGTAGAGTTTTCATAAATCCTCCTCGAATTCAGCAAAGGCAAAAGTCAACGGAGCGAACTAAGTTGACGCCTGTTGTGCTTCCTGCCGTGCTTACTTTCTATAAGTTTTAACTCCAACCGACGCCTGATGTAGAAGCAGGTAGGGGCCCAGTCTTCCGGGCTTCGCGCAAGTTTCTTAAAATTTCATTACGTCATTGATTCGAGAGGCGTTGCAAAAAAGTCAGTGAGCTTTGAACTGCGGCTACTGATCCCCTCTACGACAATCGCTAACCGTTCGGTTAACGCGCGCCATCTTTGTGGTTAGTGGCTCAATCAGGCGCTGCGCGAGGCACGAAATGTGGTACACCAGTCGTGGACGACAAAGATGAATCCGCGCATCATCGGCGTAGCGGGACCCTTTCAAGACACGGCGCACTCGGTGCCTGAGGGCGAAGTGTCGCTGGGACGAGATCCATCGAATCAAGTGTGGTTTGCAGACGCAGCGCTTTCGCGACGGCACTGTGTTTTGATTCGCAGAGGCGCCAAGGTGGTGGTGCGTGATTTGGGCAGCCGCAACGGGACCCGCGTAAACGGCATTCCCGTGGATGAGCAAGAGTTGCAGCACGGCGACCAGATAACGGTGGGCGCCTCTTTGCTGCTTTTCGTGCACGACGATCAGGTTGCATCGACTGCAGAAAGCACTGACCAAAACCTGGAGACCATCGAGTTCAAAGGCATCGCCAGTTTGCTGGGCGGAGTGCAGTTCTATTCCGCCGGCGCGGGAGTGGCCGCCGTGGCCGAGATGCCCGGCGATTCCCGACACCTGAATGCGCTGCTGCAATTTGCCGCGGCGATCGGACGAATTCGCGATCGGGAATCGATGCAATGGCAATTATTGGGATTTCTGTTCGATGTCGCACCGGCGGAACGCGGCGCGCTTCTATTCATAGACAGGCCAGGAGAAATCAGTTCGAGTGTGACCTGGGATCGCACGCATGGACCAGAGCATCCCGTGCAGATCCCGGAGGAACTGGTGCGGCGCGCAGTGCGCGAACGTCGCGGCTTGTTAGTTCATGAAGGAACCAAAGACAAATCGTTGCTGAAGGGTGGCAGTTCACCCAGCGGCTCGTCGCTGTGTGTGCCACTCATGGTCTCCGAGAAAGTTTTAGGCGCATTTTATCTGGACACCACGTCCACCAGCAAGCCGCTAGAGGGCAGGCATCTTCAGATACTGAAAGCTGTGGCCGATATCGCCGCGCTGGCAATAGAGAATCTGAGCTACTGGGAACAACTGGCGCAGGAAAATCAGACGCTGCGAGCCGAAATCAACTTGGACACGGACATGATTGGCAACAGTCCCGCCATGCGTCGGGTATTCGATTTCATTCGTCGCGTTGCGCCTACGACCTCTACGGTGCTGATCCAGGGCGAAAGTGGAACCGGAAAAGAGCTGGTGGCGCGCGCTATCCATCGCAATAGCGGACGGGCAGCAGCGCCGTTTGTGGCCATCAATTGCGCGGCGATTACCGAGAGTTTGCTGGAAAGCGAATTGTTTGGCCACGAAAAGGGCGCCTTCACCGGTGCGGTTGCGCAGAAGCGCGGCAAAGTGGAAGTAGCCGATGGCGGAACTTTGTTCCTGGACGAAATTGGTGAACTGGCCATGGGGCTACAGGCGAAGTTGCTTCGTGTGCTGCAAGAACGCGAGTTCGAACGGGTCGGCGGGACACGCGCAATTCCGCTGGATATCCGACTGGTGGCGGCGTCGAATCGCGATCTGGCTGCTGCCGTGGAGTCTGGAGGATTCCGTCGCGATCTGTTTTACCGGCTGAATGTGGTGACTGTAACGTTGCCGCCGTTGCGGGAACGCCGCGAGGATATCACAGCCATGGCCAATCACTTCGTGCTGAAAGCGAGCCGAAAGTGCAAATCAGCGCCTAAGTCGTTTTCGTCGGAAGCTGTAGTCTGCATGAAGAATTACGATTGGCCGGGGAATGTGCGCGAGTTGGAAAATGCCGTGGAGCGCGCGTTGGTTCTAGGGGCGAGCGACGCGATTCAGCCTGAGGATTTGCCGGACAGCTTGGCGGAGGTCAGCGCATCGGAAGCGGAATCTGCAAGCTTTCATGGCGCAATCAAGGAATTGAAAAAACGCCTGATCGTGCAAGCGTTTGAACAAGCCGGCGGAAACTATATTGATGCGGCAAAGGCGTTGAGCATTCATCCCAATTCCCTGCTGCGACTGATCCGGAATCTTGGCTTGAAGGGCCTGACCAAGGCGGCGGGACCGGGTTCGTAACATTATTATTGATACCTTCTGAGTACGTCACGCCTTTATACTAGACGGCGAACGAGCAGGAGGTCCCCTGTGTTCACGAATCCAGCAAAGGCTGTTCACTCCGCAGTGATCAACAAGTTTGCGCCGGGGCAAGAAGTGCAGGATCCGGCGTGCGGCGATTTCTTGCTGACCCATGGAAACAGTTGGACCAGCAAATTGATTCGCTTTGGACAGACGCTGCGCTACACCGGTGCCGACCGCGTCTACACGCGATGGAATCATGCGGCGATATTCGTGGCGGAAAACGGCGACATTGTGGAGGCGCTGGGAGGCGGAGTGCAGCGGCGCAATGTGGCGGTATATAGGGATACGGAATATCACGTAGTGCATTTACAAAATGTTGTGGACATCAATCGCCAGCACGAGGTGGCGTTCGCGCTGGCCTGCCTGAACGATAGCTACGGATTTTTTACGATTTTGAGCATCGGCCTGTCGCTCTTGTCGGGTTCGAAGTTGGGATTTGGCGTAGATGGACAGGAAATTTGCTCGGCATTGGTGGCGCGGTGCCTGGAGCGCACCGGGGAAATATTCCAGCAGGATCCGTGGCACATGACGCCAGCAGACCTGGCGAAGCACTACGATGTGCGGTCTGCAGATTTGAGCGCGCCGTGCGGAACAATCCCTGCGCCGGATGCGGCGGTGGAAGTTCGGTCGAAGTAACTGCGATGGAAGTCGCGGGCCGGATCGCGCCTTACGACCGGCGGATCCCTTGCAAAATCACGCGGAGAAAAACCTGCTTCACTTGTTCGGGATCGGAAATGTGGTCAGTGTCGTACCAGCGATACAGCCAATTACACATGCCGAGAATTCCGTTGACGATCAGCCACGGCTCGCCTTCGATGAGTCTGCCTGTCTCCTGGCCGCGGCGCACCAGGTCGACGAAACGCGAATTGTAACGAGACATCACGGAAATTAGTTTGTGCTGGCGCTTGCCGGACAGCGAATCGAATTCGTGCAGGAACAACCCGAATGGCACACGGTTCTGAATGATGTAGTCGATCTGCGCGCGAATGGCGCGTTCGAGTTGCGCGACTGGCTCGCCGGCAGGATCGATGTGCTTCGCAATGTAGGCGTCGCCGTCTTCAATGCCGGCCATCAGCAACTGAAACAGCAGATCGTCTTTCGATTTAATGTAGTAGTAGAGCGAGCCTTTCAACATGCCGACGTCGCGCGCGACATCTTCGATGGAAGTGGCATGAAACCCTTTGGCAAAGAAAATATTGGCGGCGCTTTGCAGAACTTCTTCGAGGCGCGTTTCGGGCTTCGCTTTGGAAACGGTGCGCGGCGCTTTGCGAGCACGCAACGGCTTGGGAGGCGTTTTACGCTTGGGGATTCTTGCCGGCACAGGACCTCATTAGATGCGAGTGCAATATTAGCAGAGGTGGGCGCGGAAACCCGCGAATTGAGGAATCGCGGCGGTGAAAAGCGATTGAATGTCGGGAAAAAACGCTGTGTTTTTCTAACGCGCGTGTTATTCTCGGGAAAATCCGAGGGGTTTCCTTTACCGCGAAAAAAGGGGTCGCTCACCCATGGTTTCGCCACACCTGAAAGAATCGCTGGATCGTTATCGCGTTGGAGAAAAGCTCCGCCAACTTCGGCTACGCCGCAAAATTGGTCTGGTGGAATTGAGCCGGCACACGGGATTATCTCCGGCGCTGCTCTCCAAACTGGAGCATGGCAAGTTGTATCCGACGCTGCCAACGCTTACGCGAATCGCGCTGGTTTTCAGCGTGGGGCTGGAACATTTTTTTACCGACGAAAAATTGAAACATGTGTTTGCGGTGACGCGGAAAAAGGACCGGCTGCGTTTTCCAGAGGCGCCGGGGCTGACCGAGGCGGCGTTTGATTTCGAATCGTTGGATTTTCTGGCGACCGACAAGAAATTCAGCGCGTATCTGGCGGATTTCAAGACTATTGCGGCAGAGAAAGTGCGTTTACACCAGCATCCCGGCGTGGAATTTATTTATGTGCTGAAGGGCAAGCTGGCGCTGAAGGTGGGAACGGAGCAGGAAATTCTGGATACAGGCGATTCGTTGTACTTCGATTCGCAAATGCCGCACGGTTATTCGCGAGCCGGCACAAAACCTTGCAGTGCGATTGTCATTACTGCGGAGTAGAACTGCTGCGGAATTTCTGCGACGTTACGAAATCCGGACTAAATTCGAAAGTGAAACTAGGCAACGAGATGGCAGGAGTGTGTTTTCAGCACCAGCCAAACTTGCTGGCCTGCAGCCAGGTGCAGAGAGCGAACTGCGCCCGGAGTGACGTGCACGGTGAAGACGAGGCCGGCATCTACCTGAACGTTGAAAAGTGTTCCACGCAATTCGAGGGAAAGAATGGTGCCGGGCAAAATGTTGCGAGCGCTGATGGATTTTGGTGGCTCGGTGGCGAGCAGAATGTCGCCGGCGCGCACGGCGATTTGCACGGAAGAACCCTTTGGCGCGAGACCTAGGGGAATTTCGAGTTCGCGATTGGATAAGGACAGCGCGATACGCATCACGCCGTCGGAGGGACGGTGTTCGAGGACGATGCCGTGGAGAAGATTCTCAAAGCCGGCGGCTTGGGCAAGCGCGACGGAACGCGGCGTGTCGAGCACAACGCCGGGGCGGCCGGAATCCTGGACGCGGCCTTGCGCGAGAGTAACCACGCGTTCGCCGATGGCGTCGACTTCGTCGCGATTGTGGGTGACGTAGAGAATCGGAATGTTGTTGGCGGCGTTCCAGTTGCGCAGATCGTCAAGGATTTTGCGGCGCAGGCCGGCGTCCAGGCCGGAGAGCGGCTCGTCGAGCAGCAAGAGGTGGGGTTGGGTGACGAGAGAACGCGCCAGGGCGAGGCGCTGTTGTTCGCCGCCGGAGAGCTGAGCAGGTTTTCGCTGGCGCAGCGGTTCGATATGGAAGGCGGAGAGTATCTGATCGATGCGCGTGTGGCGATCGTCTGCGGGGATGTCGGCCAGGCCATAGGCGATATTTTTTTCGACGGAGAGATGTGGAAAGAGGGCGAGGCTCTGAAAAACGTACGCGACTCGGCGATTTTGCGGTGGAAGAGAAATACGTTTGGCGCCGCTATCGAAGAATACTTCGTCGCCGAGACTGATTCGACCTTCGTCGGGGGTTGCGAGGCCGGCGATGCAGTCGAGCAGCGTGGATTTTCCCGCGCCAGATGGGCCAAAGAGGATGGTGAAGCCTCTGGCGAACTGCAGATCAACGTCGAGCAGAAATGGCGAAGAATTGGTGGTGCGATATTCTTTGCGAATTTTCGCGATGAGGGTCATCGCGTGGGCCACGGCGACCAGACGCGACGATTCACGCCGTAGACAATCGACAAGACGACGAAGGAAATGAGGAGCAGCAGCAAGGCCATTTGGTGCGCGCTGGCGTAATCGAGCGCCTGGACGCGATCGTAAATATCGATGGAGACGGTGCGGGTAATACCGGGCAGATTCCCGCCGACCATCAGCACCACGCCGAATTCGCCGAGTGTGTGCGCGAAACTGAGGACGACGGCGGTGAGCAGACCCGGCAAAGAGAGCGGCAGAATCACGGTGAAGAAGGTGCGAGTGCGATTCGCGCCCGAGGACTGCGGCAGCGTCGAGCAGGCGGCGATCGAGAGATTCGAACGAAGCGATCAAGGGTTGAACGGCAAACGGCAAGCTGTAAAGAAGCGAGGCGAGGACTAATCCCGTGAATGTGAAGGCCAGGCTGTGACCAAAAAGTTTTTGCGAAGCTTGACCGAGGAAGCCGCGCGGGCCAAGCGCGATGAGCGCGTAGAAGCCGAGCACGGTGGGCGGCAGAACGAGTGGCAGGGCTACGATGGATTCGAGAAGAAATTTCCAGCGCCAGCGGGTGTAGGCCAGCCAGTAGGCCAGCGGTAGCGCGATGAGCAGCAACACGAGCGAAACGGTTGCGGCGAGGCGGAGAGAGAGGAAGAGGGCCTGCCAGTTCATGATTTGGCCGACTTGGCTGCGACGCCAGCGGGCAGCGTAAAGCCGTAGCGCGAGAGAGTGGATAGAGCGTCGGGAGTGTGCAGGAATTCGAGGAAGGCTTTGGCGGCAGCTTTGTTGACGGAAGATTTAAGAATGACTACAGATTGATCGAGCGGGGGGTAGAGATTTTCGGGGACAAGCCAGCGATGGCCGTCTTTCATGGCGGGGGAAAGCGCCAAGGAAAGCGCGATGATACCCGCTTGGGCGCTGCCGGACTGCACAAACTGCGCGGCCTGGGAAATATTTTCGCCAGTCACCAGCTTGGATTTCAGTTGGTCGTACAGGCCGGCTTGTTTCAAGGCAGCGACGGCGGCGCGCCCGTAAGGAGCATGTTCGGGATTGGCGATGGCGATTTTCTGAATTCTGGCGTCTAGCAACGTTGAAAGACCATTCTTTTCGAAATCGAATGACGAACTTGGGGAGGTCCAAACGGCGATGCGTCCTTTGGCGTAGATGGCGAGCGTGCCGGGTTCGGTGAGTCCAGCGGCTTCGAGTTTGCGCGGGTAGGCGCTGTCGGCGGAGAAGAAAACATCGAAGGGGGCGCCATTTTCGAGTTGCGCGAAGAAATTTCCGCTGGAGCCAAAGGAGATGGAAACTTTGGTGCCGGACTGTTTTTCATATTGTGCGGCGAGATCAGTGAGCGCGAATTGCAAATCAGCCGCGGCGGCGACGCGAATTTCCTGCGCAATGGATATGGGCACGACGATCGACGAGAAGGCGATCGCGAGCAGGAAATACGTTCGCATGGAGCGGGTCACGACGCGCTCAGACGTGAAGAATCATAACTTCGGTGGATTTGATCAAGGCGGCGGCGCGTTCACCAGGTTTCAGACGCATTTCCTTAGCGGCATCGGCGGTGATGATGGCGGTGATGTGCTGTTCGCCGATGGCCAGAGTGACCTGAGCAAGCAGGCCGCTAAATTTGATGGAGAGCACGCGGCCAATGAGTTGATTGCGGCCGGAGATTTTGCGGAAATTGATGCGACGGGAGGCGATGTCTCCGCGCTCGAGCTTTTTGGGAATCAGGCGGTCGATTTCTGATTCCGGGACGCGGTGATGGCCGCCAGGCGTCTTCATCGTTTTGATTTTGTTGCGGTAGATCCATTGCTTCAGCGTGGGATAGCTGATGCCGAGAATGTTTGCGGCTTCGCGTGGCGGAAGGAGTTTTTGCATGGGTGGCTCCAACCGTTACGGTATACGACTCTAACCAGAATGGCAATACGATTTTAGGCGGTTCAAGTGGGGCAAGGCGTCGATCATTAGATATGCCCGCCCAGCCGCAGGCTCAGTTGCGTAGTGGCTTGCCGGTCTTCAGGGTATGCGCGATGCGCTCCTGCGTTTTCTTCTCGCCGCAAAGAGAGACGAAAGCTTCGCGCTCCAAGTCGAGCACGTACTGCTCGCTGACCAGTTGCGGGGCGGAGAGCGCGCCGCCAGCCAGAATGTTGGCAAGCTTACGCGCGACGTGCGCGTCGTAATCGGAGGCATAGCCGCCACGCACCATCAGGTGGATGACCATCTTGGCCGCCGCCAGAAACGATTCGCCGAGTACCTTGATTTGCGTGGCCTGCGCGCCTTCCTGCCAATTCGCTGCGGCAGGCTTCCAACCGGAACGCGCCATCGCGAGCGCGGTCTGCTTGGCATCAGCAACCAGGCGATCACGATTAAGAGAAACGCGATCGTCGCGGCGCAGGTAACCGAGTTCGCGACACTCTTCGGCGCTGGTGCCAACCTTGGCCATAGCGATATTTTCGAACACTGGCCTGAGGGTGTGAAATAAATCGAGATCTTCGCCGGACGCGGCGTTTTCATTGGCGCGAATCAGCATTTCTTTTGTGCCGCCACCACCGGGGATAAGTCCAACGCCGGTTTCGACCAGGCCGATATACGATTCGGCAGCGGCGTGAATCTTCGCGGAGTGCAGGCTGATTTCGCAGCCTCCGCCGAGCGCCAGGCCCTGCGGCGCAGCAACCACCGGCTTAGGCGCGTATTTAATGGCGAGATTGACGTTCTGAAATTGCTTGACCGCCATGTGCAACTCATCCCACTCCTGCTCCTGCGCGCCGACGAGAACGAGCATGAGATTCGCGCCCACGGAAAAGTTCGTGGCCTGATTGGCGATGACCATCGCGTCGAAGTCGGTGTCGAGGCGCTTGATGCCTCTGTGAATCATGGCAATCAGGTCGGCGCCAATGGCGTTCATCTTGGAATGGAATTCGCAGCACACCACGCCATCACCGAGATCGATCAGGCTGGCGCCGGAATTACGTTCGACTTCGCGCCCGGCATCCTTCAGATTTTTGAGAATGAGAATGCCGGCAGGCTCTTCGACTTTTTGCGTTGCGCCCGTCGCAAGATCGAAGACCGACGTGGCGCCCTTCTCGGATTCGTAGAAGCTCTTGCGGCCCGCGCTCAAAGCCCTTTCGAAGATTGGCGGCAGCGAGCGGCTTTCTTTTTTGATTTGCGCGGCAAATGCAGGCAGACCCAGCACATCAACGGTCTCAAAAGGTCCAAGTTCCCAGCCAAATCCCCAACGCATGGCGCGATCCACATCCACGACGCGATCAGAAATTTCCGGCATGCGGCGGCCCGCGTAGAGGCACATTTCCGATAGGCCGCCCCAAATGAACTGCTGCGCCTTATCGCCTTTTTGCCCATCGAAAATCGGCGCGATGATGGCACGGAGGCGATCGCGCGTGTCATCGATGGTTTTACCCGCATCGATGGAGGCGAAGCGTGCCTTCTGCCGTGGGCGATAGTCCATGGTGTTGACGTCGAGGGTGAGAATTTCCCTCTCGCCACCTTTTACGCGCTTGTAAAATCCCTGGCCGGTTTTGTCGCCGAGCCATTTGCGTTTAGCCATTTCTTCGACCAGTGCGGGGACTTTGTAGGACTCGCGCGACTCATCGTGCGGCGCGGTCTCGTAAATGTTGGTTACGACGTGAGTGAGAACGTCGAGGCCGACAATATCCGCAGTGCGAAATGTTGCGGACTTGGGCCAGCCGACCGCCGGACCGGTGCACGCGTCGACTTCTTCAATGGTCATGCCAAGCGTGGACATGAGGCGTAACGCATTCAGCATGGAATATGTGCCGATGCGATTGGCGATGAAGTTCGGCGTATCCTTGGCGAACACAACGCCCTTGCCCAGGCGCCGATCGCAGAAATCCGCAAGCGTGTCGAGGACTTCGCGAGAGGTCTTGGGTCCGGAAATAACTTCGACCAACTTTAGGTAGCGCGGCGGGTTAAAGAAGTGGGTGCCGGCCCAATGCTGCTGAAATTCTTCCGGCAAACCTTCGGCGATCAGATGAACCGGCAGTCCGGAGGTGTTGGTGGTGACGATGGAACCGGGCTTGCGCACCGCGGCAACTTTGGAAAGCAGGGAGCGCTTGATGTCCAGATTTTCCGCGACCACTTCGATGATCCAGTCGGCATCGGCAATGCGCGCCAAATCGTCTTCAAAATTGCCAATAGAAATTTTGGAAGCCAGGGCCGGCGTAAAGAACGCGGCGGGCTTGGACTTCTTTGCAGCTTCAAGGCCGGCCAAGACAATTTTGTTGCGATCGGCGGGAGCAGCATCTTTCGGAACGATGTCGAGCAGCAGGCAGGGCAAGCCAGCGTTGGCGAAGTGCGCGGCGATGCGGGCACCCATCGTGCCAGCGCCGAGGACCACAGTTTTCTCGATGCGACGTGTCATAGGAGAGCCTTATGGAACGGAGATGGGACGGCAGAACAGGTTACAAAACCAGCAAGCGCTGGTCAAACAGGTGTTTGGTAAGAAACGAACAGTTTTAAGATAAGGGGATATGGCGGTGGAGAAAAACGGGGAAACACGAACGCTACTGGAAAGCGCCACCCAGCGGTTGCGCGCCTTTGCTTATGGCGGGAAGCCACGCGGCGCAGGGCGTCCTCGTGTGGGATTGGCGCTGGCGGGCGGCTTCGCGCGGGGCATTGCGCACATTGGCGTGCTGCGGGTATTTCGCGAGGCGAAGATTCCCATCGATGTGGTGGCCGGCACAAGCGTGGGCGCGCTGATTGGCGTGGGTTATTGCGCGGGCACTCCACTGGAAATCATGGAGCGCGTTGCCAGCGAAACGAAGTTTACGGATTTCGGGCGTTGGACTCCTTCGTGGCTGGGGCTTGCCACCAACAACCGACTGGAACATTTTGCGGCCAAGATGACGCCGAAGACACGTTTCGAAGAACTGGAAAAGCCGCTGGCGATTGCCACCACGGATATCAATGCGGGACTCGCGGTTTATTATCATGGCGGGCCGATTGGGCCGGCGCTGCGCGCGTCGTGCGCTTACCCAGGGCTTTTCGTTCCGGTGCAGTATGAAGGACGCACGCTGGTGGATGGATTTTTGACCGCGCCGGTGCCGGTGGAAGGAACGCTACTGCTGGGCGCGGAAGTGGTAATCGCGGTGTATCTGGAAGCGGGGAGCATCGAAAAGCCGCGCACGTTCACGGATATTCTGAGCCGTTCGTTTACGATTATTCAGAGACATACGGATATGGAGTGGCGGCAACATGCGGACGTGATTCTGGAGCCGGACGTGACGCCGTTTGTGTGGGACGATTTTACGAAGACCAGCGAAATGATTCACGCCGGGGAGTTGGCGGCGTTTCAGGCGTTGCCGGCGATTCGCGCTGCGATTGAGGCGAAGAGCACGCAACTCGAAGCGGAAAAATAAAATTTATAATGACGTTGAGCTATGGAACGGTCGGCGACGGGTTTTGTATTGAAATGGAATTGATCTTGGGCCGACTGGCGGGCGGCGCTACCGATCGGAGAAGGTAGGTCGAGGAGAATCTTTAACGTGTCCCAGAAAGTGGATCTCTACGACAGTGCGTACGGGAACTATGAGTCGGACACTTACCGACTGGTGCGCATCGAGACCTATGGGCAGGACCTTGGACAAACAAGCTGGGTCACAACGGAAGAGTCCAACGAAATCCCGCAACTGCTTGACCTGAGACTCAATTCGTCCGTCTTGGAGGTAGGGTGCGGTTCGGGGGGATATGCGCTGCACCTTGCGGAAAAAGTCGGCTGCCGCCTCGAAGGGTTGGACATTAATGCAGCCGGAGTTCGCAATGCGAACCAACTTGCGTTGGCAAGAGGTCTCGCTGCACGGGCACATTTCGAGCAGTGCGACGTTTCAAAGAATCTCCCTTTCGACGACAAGACCTTTGACGCTGTGTTTTCGAATGACGTTTTGTGCCATCTTCCAGGGCGGCCCGAGGTCTTGGGTGAGATCTTTCGGGTGCTGAAGCCGGGCGGACGGATGCTGTTCAGTGACGCTCTGGTAGTCGGCGGGATGCTTTCCCACGAAGAAATCGCCACGCGCAGCTCCATCGGCTTTTACGTGTACAGCCCGCCTGGAGAGAATGAACGACTCATGGCGCGAGCAGGGTTTTGCCAGATCCGCGCAACCGACACAACCGACTGCGCAGCCCGGATCGCGCAGCGGTGGCACCGTGCACGGGAGAAAAGGAAAGAGGAACTGGTCGCAGCGGAAGGCGAGATCAACTTCGAGGGCCTGCAACGGTTCCTGTCCTGTGTACAACTCTTGACGAGCGAAAGGCGCCTGCTGAGGTATCTGTACACTGCGAGTAAGGAGTCCTGAGGTGATCCTCACCCGGCGATTGCGGGAATTGACTGTCGGCGAAGTGCTGAACGACGCATTACGCGTTAAAGTGCCATTCGCGCCCGGCACATTCCGGCCGTCTAGCAGGCCGCCGAACAGGATTCGATTGCGCTCGTTGTTCGACTGCAAGGCACTGCACGGGCGCGGAAGCGCATTACCAATCGCCAAAGATAAAAGCTACGACGGAATAACGAGGTAAAACCTGTTAGCCGCAAAGCCGCTCTGAGCCTACCCACAGCTGAGCCAGATCTCTGAGGTTATGCTTGTGTTTCCGAGTTACCAAGTATTCCTTCCCACCTTTTACACACAGCCTGTACTCCCCTGTCGGTAAAGGTTGGATCACCTCCACGGCCGAGATATTCACGACGACCGAGCGGTGGATGCGAATAAAACCGTAGGGTTTGAGCTTCTCCGCCATGGACGAGAGGGACTCGTGCACCAGATAGGGATTAGGCCGGTGTTGCAACGAGACGTAGTTACCTTCGGCTTGTACTGCCACGATGTCGGCCAAATCCAAGAGGAGGATGCTACCCTTTGCCTTGAACGCGATTCGTGGCACGTCGTCCCCCTGGGCGAGATTGACGAGGCGCCCGAAGAGACCTCAGCCACCCCACGATATTTGTGATTCCCACTTCCCACACCTTCGCATCTTGAGCATTCTTTGCTAACGCGCCGTAGCCCTCGACCATCGCGATCAGAAAGCTGGCAGCTTCGTCTGGATTCAAGTCGCGGCGAACAGTTCCTTGGGACTGCCCTTTCCGCAAAAGCGTGGCAACGCCGTCCTGCCAGGCAAGGAATATCCTCTCGAGTCGCTTGCGGAATGGCTCGTCCAGTGGGGACATCTCCTGTGCCAAATTGAGCAGTGGACAACCAGCTCGAACGTCTTCGGGCCGAGCTGGTAACCCCCGGACAATGCCGATCAAAATGTCGATGGGTTGCCCGTCGCGAAGAAGAGGACGCAGCCACCTGTCGCGAACAAGTTGTGCGACGATCTCTTCGACGATGGCATATCCCAGGGCTTCCTTGCTGTCGAAGTGGTGATAGAGCGCTCCCTTGGTGACATTAGTGGCGGCGAGAATTGTGTCGATGCCCGCACTCTGGAAGCCTGATCTGTGGACTTCCCGAAAAGCCGCTTGCAGCAGGCGTTCCCGTGTACGCTTTGGATCACGGAACCTTCGCTTCCTCTTGTGAACAGCTAACATACCGACGAGTATGTATGTTAGCTATTTGAAAGTCAATCGAAACAACCTGTTTAACTCTTAGCTGCTTGGTGTTCTCGAATTTTGTAACCTCTCGCCAGTGCGTGTATGAAAAGCTGGAGAAACAGTCGTTCTAGCGGTTTTGGAATCGCCCCAGGATGTTGTTAGCCCGCCACTCGTTTTCGAACTCCGAAGACCTTCGCTTGTAGTGTCACGTAATCGTGGTGAACTTTGAACACCACGTGCTTCCTCAGTGGTCACTCAGCAGAAATTTTTGGAGAGTTGTGCGGCAGCCCTGCTCTGAACTGCTGGAACGCCGGGTGGGACGTGACGTAGATCAGCGAGTCAGCTCGCCACGGTGACTTTCATGGGAGGAAAAAATCGAGATGGATACATTAAGGCGGTTGCGGAATTTCTGGATACCGGGAGTTGCAACGATTGTTCTGGGTAGCTTCAGCAATGCGTTCGCTCAACAGAGCTACAAAATTACCGATTTGGGTATTAACAACAGCAAGGACAACTTCAGCATGGCCATGGGCCTCAATAATCAGGGCTGGGCGGAGAACATGGATGGGACCGTGAACCCTCCCGAGAATAGTACATCCACGACAGTTTCCAGGGGCCGCGCGGTGATAAGCATCTACGGATTCAACATCGACCTGGGCACGCTTGGAAAACCCAACGGCAACAGTTGGATCAACTGGGGCGGAATCAACGACCGCGGGGAAGCCGTTGGTATGTCCGAAACAGCTGCTTCAGATCCGAACAGCGAAGACATTTGCGGCTTCGGCACACACCTTACGTGCGTTCCGTTTCTTTGGCGAGACGGCCACATGAGCGGTCTGCCGACACTCGGCGGAAATAACGGGCAGGCCAGCGCCATCAATAACCGCGGAGAAGTCGTCGGATTTGCCGAAGACGGTGCCGTGGACTCCACATGCCCAGCCGGCATAACCAACAATCGGATTGCGCTGGCGGCGTTGTGGGAAAGAGGCACCGCCGAAGCCCTTCCTTTGGTGGGTAACGATGTAGACGGGTTCGCATACGGGATTAACGATCGAGGCGAAGCCGTAGGCTACTCGGGAAACTGCGTCGCAGCGACGCACGCCGTAATGTGGAAAGACAACACCGCCTCCGTGCTTCAGGATCTCGGAGGTACAGGTTCCAATTTCGCTTACGTTATTAACAACAAGGGCCAAATCGCCGGGCAAGTCGGCAGTGCTGACGGCACAACCTTCTATGCTGCGGCTTGGCTGGACGGCGCGGACGGCGCAGTCACAAACATCGGCGCTCTGCCGGGAGATTTTGCCGCCTTCGCCACCGGCATCAACAACCGGGGCCAAGTGGTGGGAAACGATTTTGACGCGAAGTTCGACTGGTTCCACGGCTTCATCTGGCAGGATGGTGTGATAACGGACCTTAACACGCTAATTCCCGAAGATTCCAACCTCTTCATAATCTCCGCAAGCAATATCAATGAGCTCGGACAAATTTCGGGTATGGCAACGGTGCAAACCGGGCCCCATGCGGGCGACATTCACGCCTATCTTTTGACCCCCGTCGACGGACGCCCAGGCGCCTCGATGGCAGATTTCGCACGTGCACACCCGCATTCCATTTTGCACGGGAACGCTTGCAACCACTTTTTGCAGAGATTCGGACCCGGCCGATTCCAGCAATAAGAGGTATTCCAGAGCTTTCGCACATGCGTTCCAGCCGTATGCTCCGCGAAGGAGCAAGGCGGGAGATTGTCCGAGCATTCTGGGTCACGTGAATATCGACGTGACCCAGAATGTCTACGGCAAAGCTGGTGGGAAGTGCGAGTGGACGCGGTCACCCAAGCTGTCGAAGCCGTAACCAATAACGCTCGAAATGCCGCGAAAGAAGAGAAAAGGAATCAGCCTGAATCCGCCCCTGCCGAAGGCCAGCAATTACCAGCCTTCCGAGTGAATGCGGCTCCTGCTGTCTCTCACGCAGCAACTGATCTTTGCTTGTGTACATCCAGCCCGACGTAATACATAGGTTGCATGGGGAGCCTCCTGCTGAGTTCAGCTTTTTTACACCAAGCGCTCCTCCCTTGACCTATTCATTCAAACTAATCGGGAGTTGGCTCGCGTTGCACTACAACCAAAAACACCACACCGACAATGGTAAACATTCGGAATGCCGCCTCCTGCCCATTCCATATTTGCGACTGCCACATCAGAAACCATTCGCCCCCGACATCGAGGAATGCCACCAACCACATCAGCAGGCTCGTCGTCAGCGCAATCACGGCGACGTTCGTCGCAGCGGCGAATTGCGCCCTGTCCGCACGATACGATTTCAGCAACCGAACACCACCCCACCAGCATAGAAGCATAGTGACTGATTCCCAGGCGATGATGCCGATGTAGAAGACCGTATGTACGAGCGGAGAGTTGACGGCGCGCCACATGAGGTGGTTTCCCGGAAAGGTTGAGTCCATCATCAGGACGTGGCGGACAAACTCGTAGTTGGAGCCGTAATCCGTGATGTTGTCTAGGACCAGAATCGTGTAGAAAAGTGCGACTGCAAAAACGAGAACCGCTTTGGAAACGCGAAGCGCCATTACATGCCGCATAGGTTGTCGCACGCGGAAATTATATCTTCTCGGTGACTTACCGCGAACTTTTTTGGAGAGCTGCACAAGGCCTGATTAACGCGGGTTCTCTAACGAGGCCGGCCGTTGCAAGAGGGTTTTCTTGGGTGTTGGCCTCTTCGGGACACATTGGCCCGCACGTGTTCACCCCAACAGGCTCGATTCCGTGTCGCTTCATCACTTTGGTGTTTCCCACCAACCATCTCTTCGGTCATCTGCGACCATGATGAGTTATGCGAACTCCCTTCTCGCGAAGGGAGGTGGGTAGCCTAATCGTCGTGGACAGAAACAAAGCGGTGATGCCTACGCCGGGATGCCTGAAACGTGGTTGGGTGCGAATGGTCGCCGTCCGATACCGTGTGGCTCTTCGGCGCACAGGCTTTCATTCCTCAGGGTTTCTTGGAATTTGATTTCTCCGCTGGCGGCGGATCGTTGATGACGACATCCCCGGGTTTCACCATAATCACCTTGCAGGCCTTGTATCCGTTGCCATCTCCGACCAGGGATTCATCGGCGTCAAGAGCCGCGTCTTTGTCAACGGGGCGGCATTGTTGCTGCGGCACGAGTTTCTCTTTCGGTGGTTTCCATGCTTTATGCTGGGCAAACGCTGTTGGCGCAAACAACAGACCTATTATAAATGCACCTATGGCTAGCGATAGTTTCATGTCTTTACCTTCCATCGGGGCCCGGATTTTTCTGTATTCAGGTTAGGATCAGCAAGTGCGCTGCGGGATAGGCCGCAGGTACTCTTTTCCTGGAGCTTGTGTTTGGTTCTCTAATACTCAGGACATTTAGCCGGCCAGTGATCGCCGTCACAGGCGGTCGGTCGCGAAGGCCATGTACTGCAAATCATTCACGCGTTGTTTCTTGGCCGTTTAGCCAAACGGCCGCATAACTAACCAAGCATTTGCTATCCCCACGGAAATGAATTGACGCTTCTCCGTTCCCGTGATGTCGGATGAGACCATGTGTGGAATAAATCCGGGTCCAATTCTGTTTACACGGTAGAGAGAACTTGGCCGATGCGCGACGCTGGAACCGGCGCGCGGCAAATAGTTCAACCACGGTGGCCCAAGCGATGGCTGTGAACGAGGAGACAATGCATTGAACGAAGGCTTCCTTGGAACAGCAGCTCCTCGCTGCGCCGATGTGGTATTGCTGCTCGAGATTAGTATGGGCGCAGGGTTGATAATCGGTGCGCTGCTGGCTCGCAAGCAGAGGTTCCGGGCTCACGCGTGGTGCCAGTCGGCTGTCGTGCTCCTGAATGCTGCCATCATTGCGCTGGTAATGGTTCCATCATTTCGCGACCAGGTAAGTCCGAAGATTCCTCTGAAGCTGACAAAGTCCTACTTCGCTCTGGCGACGGCGCATGGCGCCTTCGGTTGTGTTGTTGAGTGTGCTGCGTTGTACATTCTGTTGGCTGCAGGCACAAAGCTTCTGCCGGAAGGCCTTCGAATCAAGCGTTACAAGCTGTGGATGCGAATTGTACTCGCCAGTTGGTGGTTAGTTCTGCTTCTGGGGATAGCCACCTACGCACGCTGGTATGTCCCACATCCGTTTTGACACTGAAGCATGTGGCTAATGAACGTTGGGAGTGCTCCAACCAATATGGCCCCATCGTAGTGGCACACGGCGGTGGGGCGGTCGACTGGAACATCAAAAAGAGAGATTGGTATAGTGGAATCGCATGTTCAACGTTTCGGTCGCGACGCTCATGCAACACCTACTTTTCTTGTTTCTCCTGGTTGTTGCTCCTATTTGGGATTTATACAACACCCGGAAGTTGAAGCGTAATCCTAGTTCCGAACACAAAATTCGCTACTATAAGACGATTTGCAAGTGGCTCTGGATTGCCACTGCGCTCGCAGTTGTTGCCATTGGTTTCCGCCCACTGTTCACCATCAGCCCTTCGCCCGGTGAAATCTCCTGGCTCTTACTATACCCCTGGGTTCGCTACCTGGTAGAAGCGCTGATCGCGGTCGTTGCAATTCTTTCTGTGGTGCTTCCCGTCGGCATCGTGCTCTGGAAGAAGCTGACCAAGCGGCCACGCAAGTATTCCTCTGCCGCCCTGAAATCGTTCAGCTACTTCTTCCCCGCAACCTGGACCGAGCGCCGCTGGTGGGTGTTCGTCTGCATCACAGCGGGAGTCTGCGAAGAGACTCTCTTCCGCGGCTTCATGTTGCACTACCTACACGTTTTTCCCTGGTCGCTGAATCTTACGCTGGCGCTGCTGATTTCCTCGGTGCTCTTCGGATTTAACCATCTCTATCAGGGCGCCGGCGGAGTCGCGGGGACTGCCATCGTCGGCTTTCTTTTTGCCCTGTTGTTTCTGCTGACCGGAAGTCTTCTGCTTCCGATTATCTTCCATGGCGTGCTAGATCTGCGCGTGCTGGCCATATTGCGGCCTCCGGCTGATCCACTATCCGCGGTATCCGCAACCGAGGAGAAATCCAGAAACAATCCCTGAACTGCTTTGCAACCTAGCCTTTGGTGTTTGGAACCTTAGGCTGCCACAATTCGATCGGATTTCCCTCAGGGTCATGCACGCGGGCGAACCGGCCGTTGGGATAAGACTGCGGATCCATCTTGACCTCGATTCCAGCGGCTTGTAGCTGGGCCGCCATTTTGTCGAGATCCCGGACTCGAAAGTTCAGCATCCAGACCTTGGTGGTATCGCCGAAATAGCCGCTGGTCTCCTTGAATGGAGCAAAAGCGGTGGGTCCGGCCTCTTGCTGCCAAGAGGATTCCTCGGAGCTCGTTGGTATGGGTGAGACTCCCAAGTGTTGCTGATACCAAAGTGCCAGCGCTATCGGATCTTTGGCTCGGAAGAAGAATCCTCCGATTCCGGTCACTTTTTCCATTTCCGTTCCTCTAGTAATCGCATCACGAACAGCAGCCCCCGCCGGGCAAGCAGAGAGCTTTGGCGGTACGGCTGTTTCTGCCGCTATGCCGAGTTGGTTCCGTCCCAAGATGAATCTCGATCCAAAAGCAAATGACAGAGTTCGAAGCAGTTGGCGTCTTTGAAAACGCATCCCATCCTCCTCTCGAAGGGTTGGGGCATACGCCCCGGCCTCTTGATTTATGTGGTCATGACAGCGGGAGCGGCAGTGGGTTCGGCAGGGGCTTTGCGGCGGAGGATGGCAGCGGAGATGAGAGTAATGATAAGGCCGACGGGCAGCGGCTCCATGAAGGTGTAGGCCATGTTGACGAAGGGGTTTTGGTACAGCTGCTGAGAGTGCTGGATTGCAGCGACTTGCGCGGCGGTGGTGGCGGGGTCCAGTCCGGAAGACTGGACCTTGTGAATCTGCGCGGCGAAGTAGCTGTCCATGAAGTGGGGCATGAAATTGAAGTAGAGGACCTCCCACATGGCGACGTAGCAAACGGTGGTGATGAGGGCGATGAGGATGCCGCAGGCGAAGGCGCGGCCGAAGGAGATTTGGCCGGCGAGGGTGTTGTCGCGGTAGCTGCGGATGCCGAAGTAAATTAGCAGGAACGACGCCACCATGATGGTGTAGCCGAGAGCCATGCTGTGGCCCGAGCCGATCTTGTCGGCGAGGAGAAGCGAGCCGCCCATAAGGACGGAGATCATGAGGCCAGCGATAAGGCCGAAGGTGAGAACGGTTTTCTTCATGTGAGGCTCCTAGTGCGCGTGAGGATGCAGGCACAATACGGTGGAACGGGGCCGGATGTCGTCATACTTTCGGATGATTTTGCAGGAATGGAGCGGAAATCATGCTTTCGGGTGACGCGGTCACGGCAGCAGGCCTAGTTCTTTGCCGCGCTGGACGGCCTGGGTGCGGCGGGCAGCTCCGAGCTTATCGAAGGCGCGGGCACAGTGTGTCTTGACGGTGTTTTCGGAAACGAAAAGCTGGGTGGCGATCTCGCGATTGCTGAAACCGCGGGCGATCAGAGTGAGGATTTCGAGCTCGCGTGCCGTGATGCCGAGGGTCTGCTGGTGGGCGGTATTGGGGGCGAAGGGTTCGAGAGCGGGGGCTTCGGCGGGGACATGTACTTCCTTCACCACGACCGTTTCGCGGATGGTTTCGCGACTGCGCGTGATGCGCAGGCCGAGCCAGATACCGAAGGTCGCGAAGAGGATGGCGACCAGCGCGCCGTAGAGCTCGATGGAGTGCTCGATGACGACGAAGCGGTACTCGGTGTATTGGAGGGTGGCGATGAGCAGGCCGCCGACGATACCGAAGATGAGGGCGTGGCGCTTCATGATGGGGTTGTGAAGAAGTATAACGGAGACGGTGAGGAAGTGGTTTACCGGATTGTGTCAGCGTAGCGCGTCACTCGGGAACAATTGCCCCTGCCGGCTCACCGTCGCATGTCACGGCTATTTCGCACGAGATTCAGCTAGGTACATCAATCTTGACACTGCACCTCGTTGCGAGAGATCTATTACAGTTTCGAGATACCGGTGTTGTTGCTCAAAGCAGTTACTACCCTCAAGTTGTTCAAGCTCCCCTCGATGACCTAGCCGGGCACTTAGTCGTCCAGTGGCTGTCTTGAGCAGACTTGCCGTCCGATCAATGCGATCAATCACCCGAAAGCCAGCAATTTCCAGCATGTTTTCGTTGAAGCCGGGGGGCACAAATTGCGTATGTCCATGCACGGCCCTCAACCGGACTTCCTCATCGGAAATTGCACCGGTGATGACTCCGGCATCGGTAAACAGGAACTTTCCCGCAGGAATGAGTACTCGTGCCACTTCTCGGAACACTGACAAGCGGTCGCGAAGATGAAGAATCACGTCAAGTGAGATTACTGCGTCAAAGGAGCCGCTCTCGAATGGTATCGGCTGATTCAGGTCAGCGTCGCGAAGCCTCACGAGCCCGTCTACACCTTGAGAAGCAGCACGGGCACGCCCCGCCGCGATTGCCTTGGCGCTCACGTCAATGCCGCTACCCTGACAGCCGACGTGACGTACAACGAAGGTCAGCGGCCCACCTGGCCCACAACCGAGGTCAAGGAAATGGCTCGCGCGCGACAGCATCAGCCGGGAAATGTCTTCCCGGAGTTCGTGTGCGGTGACCCACGAGTGTTGGCCGATGTCTTCTCCGTAGGCTTCGCGCCTGAGTTGCTGCCCCAAGGGCGAATTAAATTCTTCATAGAGATTGTCATAGCCTTGACCCTCGGGTTCTACAGGAACGGCCATTTGCACCTCGTCAATCCATCGCGGAAGCACGGGGTACTGACACGGGTATCGCGGATTCGTGCACCGAGCTTTGAATCTTCAGTCGCGAGACGAAAAAAGCAGCCAACAAGTAGCAGCAAGCGATGAACGCGAAACCCGGCAGAAGGCCACCCGTTCGCGTGCTCAAATCACCGATGATGTAAGGCCCGAAAAAACCACCGGCATGGCCGACGGAGTTGATCAGACCAAAAGTCGCGGCTGCGGCCGACTCGCTAAGAATCATCGTGGGCATGGACCAGAACGCCGGGTAGTACGCGAAGACAAAGCCGCCTCCCATCACAAATAACGTCATGGCCAGCGGAAAATGTGTGCTCGCGGGAATCAACAACAAATATGAAATGCCTACGCATGCCAGCGGGATAACGGTGTGCCAGCGTCGCTCGCCGGTTTTGTCGGAATGCCATCCATTGATGAGAAGTCCGAACAGGCCCGCGATGGCCGGCAACAGAACGAGAAATGCTACCTTGCTACTGGGAAGACCCGAAAGGCGCTTAATGAACGTCGGCAACCAGAACACCACAGACGCATTACTTGTGTTGGCCAACAGGTAGGGAAACAGGAGCAATAGAACGCGCCGGTCGCGAAATGCTTTCCAGATGGTATAGTGCGCAGTTTCCTTCTTCGCCTGCTTTTCCAATTCCAACTCGCGCGTTATCCACTCTCGTTCATCCGTAGCGAGCCACGTCGCTTCGCTCGGCCAATCCGTCAGATAAAAAAGCGTGACAATCCCCAAAACGATGGCGGGAGCACCTTCTAGAAGAAAAAGCCAGCGCCACCCGGCCATCCCGCGCCAGCCGACTCCCAACAGCCACGCGGCCAGTGGCGACCCTATTATGGCCGACGAAGGGATTGCGGCGTACAAGACAGCAACGGCCCTTGCTCGTTCTGATAGCCGGATCCAATGGGTCAGGTAAACGATCATTCCTGGAAAAAAACTTGCCTCTGCCATCCCAAGAAAAAAACGTGCCGCATAGAACTGTCCGGGGCTGTGTACTAAACCGGAAAAAATAGTTGCCAATCCCCAGGAAATCATGATTCGCGCGGTCCATTTTCTTGCGCTCCAGCGCTCTACGATGATGGCGCCGGGTACCTCGAACAGGACATAGCCGACGAAGAACATCGCTACTCCCAGACCGTAAACGCGATCACTGAATCCGAGATCAAGATTCATTTTCAAGGCCGCGAAGGACACATTGGCACGGTCCAAGTAGGCAACCAGATAAAGGAGGAAGACGAACGGCAGCAACCGCCAGGCGATTCGTCGCCGTGTCCGTGCGCCAACGTCTGGAATAGCTGGGATCATGGGCACGAGTTAAGGGCCGTTCTTCAGGATTGCGTGCGAGTATACACCTGCACCCCATGCGGTGTAGTTGATCTTGGGCTGGCAGCCGGCGCTACTGATCGGGGGAGGTGGGGGCGGCGGGCGTGGCAGGTGTGGTGGACTGCGCTGCTATGGTGAGATGCGTTGCTTCCATGTGATGAACTTCTACTTGGACGGGCTGGCCTTCGCCCTTACCGCGCTGTGTGAGCCAAGCCGCCAAGCCTTGACCAAAGCGCTCCGGAGTTAACCGGAAACTCGCCTCGATCGAGCCGTCGGCCAGCGGCAGCGTGTCGTCAAACTCGGCCGCGTTTGTGAAATTGCGCATGCAGAACTGATCGAGCCACTCCAGCGGGCAAGGCATGCGCTCACCACGAATCAAAACATCCACGTGAAATGTCTGCGCGTACATGCGAATAGCATAGCATTCGCGAGCAGCACAGGCTGAAGAGCGAGCCAACCTTTGACAGTGGTGAGGCGTGGTATGGTTGTATGACCTTGCGTCTCGACTCCGCACTAACATACACTGAGAAAGTTATATGAAAGCCATACCAGCCTGAAGGTCTGGGAGATCCGCTGGTTGATGTGTAGCTAGCGGATGGTCGGGCGCATCGATGCAATAATCCGATGTTCGTTATTCAAGTTTTTGGGGTTCGATTTTTCGGGGGTAGATCGTGGCCACGCCAATGGAAGCATGGGTAGCCGAGGCAGCCCAGCTCACCAAGCCAGATAAGATTGTCTTCTGCGACGGATCGGAATCGGAAAATAAGCAAATCATCGGCGAGATGTTGGCGCAGGGAGACTCGTTCGTCCTGAACGAGCAGACCTACCCGAATTGTCAATTACACCGCAGCAATCCAAGCGACGTGGCGCGCACCGAGCACCTCACATTTATCTGTTCCCCAACCAAAGAAGATGTAGGGCCGACGAATAATTGGATGGATCCGCAAGGCGCGAAACACAAAGTGGGCGCGCTGCTGAATGGGGCGATGCGCGGCCGCACCATGTATGTGGTGCCGTACATCATGGGCCCGGCCGATTCGCCGTTCAGCAAGATCGGAGTGGAAGTGACGGACAGCCCGTACGTGGTGGCGAACATGCGCATCATGTCGCGCATGGGAAAAGTAGCCACCGACTTGTTGGGCAACTCTAGCGATTTTGTGCCGGGGCTGCATTCTGTAGGCGATCTGGACCCGATGCGGCGTTACATCGTGCATTTTCCCGAGGAGCGGCTGATCTGGAGTGTGGGTTCGGGCTACGGCGGAAACGCATTGCTGGGGAAAAAGTGTTTTGCGTTGCGCATTGCGAGTTACATGGCGCGGCAGCAGGGCTGGATGGCCGAGCACATGTTGATTTTGGGTTTAGAGGCGCCGGGCGGCAAGGTGACGTACATGGCTGCGGCCTTTCCCAGCGCCTGCGGGAAAACGAATCTGGCCATGATGGTATCCACTTTGGAAGAGCAGGGCTACAAAGTTTGGACCATCGGCGACGACATTGCCTGGATGCACATCGGGCCAGACGGATATTTGCGCGCGATCAACCCGGAAGCGGGATTCTTTGGCGTTGCGCCCGGCACGGGATTTCAGACCAATCCCAACGTGATGGAAGCGCTGAACCGCAACACGATTTTCACCAACGTGGCGGTTACGGAAAAGAATGAACCGTGGTGGGAAGGAATCGGCGGGCCGCCACCAGCCAGTCTGACCACGTGGCGCGGCGAGAAATGGGACAAGTCGAAAGGGCCTGCGGCGCATCCGAATGCGCGTTATACGGTGCCGGCAGATCAATCACCGAGCATTTCGAAATTGTGGAATTCGCCTGAGGGCGTGCCGATTTCGGCGTTTATTTTTGGCGGACGTCGCGCCCGGCTGGCCCCGCTGGTGTACCAGTCTTTTGACTGGCGGCATGGGGTGTTTGTTGGCGCGACGATGGCGTCGGAAACGACGGCTGCAGCCACTGGCGACGTTGGCATTACGCGGCGCGATCCAATGGCGATGCTGCCCTTCTGCGGATACAACATGGCCGATTATTTCGAGCACTGGCTGACCATGGGCACGCGCATTCCCAAACCGCCGAAAATTTTCCATGTGAACTGGTTCCGCAAAGGCGCGGACGGAAAATTTCTGTGGCCGGGCTACGGAGAAAATGTCCGCGTATTGAAATGGATTCTGGAGCGCGTCGAAGGGCGCGGCGAGGCACAGGAAACGGCGATTGGCTATGTGCCGACGCGCAATGGATTGACGTTGGATGGATTGAACATTGCCCCGGAAGCGTTGGATGAATTGTTTCACGTGAATCCCGAAGATTGGGAAGCGGATCTGGAAGACAGCAAGCAATTTTTTGCCAAGTTTGGCAATCGCCTGCCCAAGGAACTGCTCGACGAGCACGAGAGACTGGCACAGCGCTTTACGAAATCCGTGCCTGCGCCGTAGTTGGCCGCACCGTATTTAAGCTTTCGCGAATCTAAAAACAAATTACGACAATCGTTACGGCACGAATGCCGGTCGTGTCATCATAAACAGCGGCGCTTTTTCTGCAGCCTGGGGATTTTCTGAAAACGATATGAGTACGCAGGCCATAGCGAACGAAAAATTCGGGGCAAGCAACATATTGGAAGAAGGCACGCTGATTCGGGTGCTGACGGCGGTGAGCTTTTGCCATTTGCTGAACGACATGGTGCAGTCGCTGCTGCCTTCCATGTACCCCATCCTGAAAACTTCGTTCCACCTGGACTTTGCGCGAATCGGAATGATTACGCTGACGTATCAGATCACCGCGTCGCTGCTGCAGCCGGTGATTGGGTATGTAACGGATCGCAAGCCGATGCCGTACTCGCTGGCCGTAGGAATGTTCGTGACGCTGGTGGGGCTGCTGTCCCTGGCGATTGCGCCGAATTTTCTGCTGCTGCTGTTGGCGGCCTCGCTGATTGGCGTTGGGTCGGCAGTGTTTCATCCGGAATCGTCGCGAGTGGCGCGCCTGGCTTCGGGCGGAAAGCATGGAACCGCGCAAGCGTTTTTTCAGGTGGGCGGAAACACCGGCTCGGCGATTGGTCCACTGCTGGCGGCATTTATCGTGTTGCCGCGTGGGCAAGTTGGGGCGGCATGGTTTTCCGTGGCGGCGCTGCTGGGCATTGTGGTGCTGATGAAGGTGGGGCAGTGGTACAAGGCGCGGTTGGCGCTGTTTCGCAGCCGGCCGGCATCGCACGTTCAGGAAACGTCGGGACTTTCGCGGAAGAAAATTGGATCAGCGATGACTGTGCTGATTGCGCTGATCTTTTCGAAGTATTTTTATCTGGCGAGCTTTTCGACGTACTACACGTTTTATCTTATGAACAAATTCAACGTGTCGGTGCGCAGCTCACAGATTCACTTATTTATCTTTTTGGGAGCTGTGGCTGCGGGGACGCTGATTGGCGGGCCGGTTGGCGACAAGCTGGGCCGCAAACTGGTGATCTGGTGCTCGATCCTTGGTGTGTTGCCGTTTAGCCTGATTTTGCCGTATGCGAATTTGTTTTGGACCGGCGTGTTAAGCGTAATCATCGGATTCGTGATTGCGTCGGCGTTCTCGGCGATTCTGGTCTACGCGCAGGAATTGGTGCCGGGAAAAGTAGGATTGATCTCCGGACTGTTTTTTGGATTCGCGTTTGGCATGGGCGGAATTGGCGCTGCGGTGCTGGGCAAACTGGCCGACTGGACCAGCATCATTTTCGTTTATAAAATTTGCGCGTATCTTCCGGCGCTGGGCATGCTGGCGATTTTCCTGCCGAGCATGAAGAAAAGCGACCTGCAACAATCTAAGGCGTGACCTGTTTACTTGCGGATGCGTGCGGCGATCTGATCGGATAGAGCGCTACAGTATTGATTGAATGGCGGAGTCGATGGAAACGTGGGTAACTTCGGTGCCGCTGATCAGGTAGGACTTCCCTTCCTCTTTGGAAAAATGCAGAAAACGGCTGATGTGATAGTCCTCGTCCAGCGCGCTGAAAAGATTCTGAGTCTCGTCCTGCGTAAACCCAAAGGCCGAGAGCGCCACGCGCGTAAATCCGGGCGAGAGCGCATGGTAGCGATCCACGACTTGTTGCAGAGTCAGCATAGGCGCTCGCTTGGCAGCTTCCTCGTTCATAAATTCCCGTGGCGGAGTGTAGCGCGACCGGCGCGCGGCGAAAAGGCAGAATTTGGCGAGGCCGCCCGGATTCGGTAAGATTGGGCGTCGCTATTTATTCAGGGAGGAAGTCAAAATGAGCATTGCCGTTGGACAAACCGCGCCGGAATTCACGTTGAAAGATCAGAGCCAGAAGGAAGTGAAGCTTACGGACTTCGCGGGCAAGAAAAATGTGGTGTTGGTGTTTTATCCGTTGGACTGGAGCCCCACCTGCACGAATGAGCACGCCTGCTTTGTGGGCGGCATGAAGGATTTCGAGGCGCTGGACGCGGAAGTTTTGGGCGTGAGCGTAGATAGTGTGTGGTCGCACAAAGCGTACGCCGACAAAATGAATATCAAGTATTCGTTGCTGGCGGATTTTCAGCCGCGCGGCGCGATGAGCGTGAAATACGGCGTGTTTCTGGCCGATAAGGGAATTACCGGGCGCTCCATCATTATCATCAACAAACAAGGCAAAGTGGCGTGGGCCAAGGACTACGGCATCCCGGAAGTGCCGGACGTGAAGGAAGTCGCGACCGCGCTGAGCCAGGTGAAGTAACTCACAAGCAGCAAGCAGCGAGCTGAAGCAGCAGCTAAATTCGAAATGGGAATTACGGCGGGTGCCTAAAGAGGCGCTCGCCGTTTTTATTTGTGACTGGAGGATGGCGATGCGGGTTTTTTCTCCGCTGGCGCTTCGGAACTCTTCGCGGGGGGCAGTGTCGCGGGATTTGTAGCGAACGAGCGGACCAGAAGCACCAACTGCCAGCGTTCATTTTCGGTAAGGCGATTCTTGAAGGAAGGCATAGGTTTGCGGCCCTGGGTGATCTGGTAATAAATCTCGCCGTCGGTCACTTTGCTCATCTGCACGGCGTCGGTCAGGTCGGCGGGCGCCGGGTCGTACATCATCGCTTCGGAGCCATCGCCCTTCCCCGTATCGCCGTGGCAATTTACGCAGCGATCTTCATAGATCTTTTTGGCAGCGGTGATATTGGCTTCTGACGTGGTTAGAGGATTCTTGCGCGCTTTCTCGTCGGGCGGCACGAACCACTGCGTCTTGTGAAATGCACCGAGGCCGATGGAGATAAAAATCAAGATCAGGGTGCAGGCCAGCAGAATTTTGCGCATCCGTAAGCTCCGCTGTTTTTTATCGTCCATAGCGTAGACAAAAGTTTCGCATAGATGTGCTTAAAGAGTGAAGCCGGCGTGGCATTCTGCTGAAAACAAAAACGGCAGGGACTGCAGCCCTGTTAGCCCAGTTCCTCAATTTGTCCGGCGCAGCACCAGCAGGGTCATATCGTCGGCACGCTTTGTGGCGTGAGAAAATTCCCGAACCGCTTCAAGATAGCCGGCCAGCATTTCGTCCGGGTTTTCGCAGCAGAAAGTTGTGGCGAGAGTCCTGACCCGGTTGATGCCATATTCGTCGCCAGCGTCATTGAAAATTTCAGTCAGGCCGTCGGTATACAGGATCAAGCTGTCGCCGGCGGCCAGATCCAAATGGCAAACCGGAAACTCGCTGCCGCAGAACATGCCCAGGGGCATGCCGGTGGCCTCTTTGGAAGTGACCCCGTTCGACGAGACATGCAGAAGCGGCAGGTGCCCGGCGCTGGCGTATTCCACTTTTCCATTAGGCCAGGCGCGTCCGACAATCAGCGTCGCGAATTGTCCGGCGGTGGTGCTCTCGCAAAACAGCCGATTGGCATGCGCGACCATGGTCTGCAGCGGAAGATTCTGCCCAGCAAGGGCGCGAAACGTAGCATGCAGGTGGCTCATGAGCATCGACGCGGCCACGCCTTTACCCGCCACATCGCCCAGCAAAAAGAGAAACGCGCCGTCCGCCGATTCAATTTCGATCAGGTCGCAATAATCGCCGCTCACCAGGCTGGCGGGTTGATAGTGATAGCGAGCCAGCCAATTTTTCACCGACCAATTCTCTCGCGGGAGCAACGCACGTTGCATGCTGGCGGCTAGCGCCAGATCGTGTTCCAAGGCGCGTTGTTCGTCGTGCGAAAGGTGGTCCAAACATACGCGCACGAGAGGATCGCAGAGTAAGCGCTCCGGCTCAATGGATTCGTGACAAACTTCGCAAATGCCGAACGTGCCCTGTTGCAAGCGCCCCAAAGCCGCATCAACGCTAGCCAGAAGCGAGCGGATGCCAGGATCATCTCCGGTCATTTGCGACGCGGCCAATAGGCGTTCGCGGCGTCGTTCCAGTTCCGTTCCCAAGTAAGTGTTTCCAGCGGTTGCAGCCATCGTTTCCCCTGGTATAGTTTGCAATTTTGCTGCTGAGGATTCCATCCGATTTGTACCTCCAAACTGGAAGGCTGGCCCGAATCAAAGCGGGCACGTTCGCGAGAAAGCTGTTTGTATGTGATGCGGGAAGTCTCGAAACTGGCACCTGCCATCCCATAAATTCCGGGGCTTGCAGGTTGCAGATATTTGGAAACTTAGGAGGCCAGGCACTTCGCCGCAATCATGGTGATGTCGTCGTGCTGCTCACCTGTGCTGTAGCGGCGAACAGCACCGACCACCGAGCGAACCAGGGTCTCCGGGCATTCCGCGAGATGGAGGAGCATTTCATCGACCAGAGCTTGTTCGCCAAATTCTTCGCCCGCAGCGTTCATCGCCTCGGTGACTCCGTCGGTGTACAGAACCAGAGTGTCTCCCGGAGCCAGCAAACGTTCGGCGATCGGACAATCCCAGTCTTTATATAAGCCCAACACGGTGCAGGTGGAATGCAGGTGATCGAGCGAACCGTCTCGGTGGAGCAGCAGGGCTGGCAAATGCCCGCAATTGATGTAGCGCAATCGTCGCGTAGCTTCATCGTACTCGGAGAAAAAAAGCGTGGCATACGCGCTGTCCACAGTGCTGTCGCAAAACAGGTGATTCACGGCGCGCAACAAGCGCTGCGGCTGGTCCACGGCAATCGCGCACTGGCTGCGCAGAATGGCCTGCAAATTCGTCATCAATAAAGCAGCGGCAATGCCCTTCCCCGAAATGTCGCCAATCACCAAGCCGAGACGGCGTTCACCCAGGTTCAGAAAATCGTAGTAGTCACCACCCACTTGACGGGCCTGAACGCAGACGCCAGCGTATTCCAGGCCGGCGCAAGGCGGCGGTGATTGCGGAAACAGGCGGGCTTGCACCTGCTGGGCGATTTCTAACTCATGGGCCGCGCGCTGTTCCGTATCACGCTTCTCTGCTGCTTCGCGGCGTTGCGCTTCAATCTCGCGACTCAATTCGTCGAAGCCAACGAGCGAAAATGTGTTTCCGTCCACATCTTTGAATCGGGCGAAAATGCCGCCCCAAACGGGATCACGTGAGTGTTCCTCCGCAGAATCCTGACCGGAAGCAGCGCCCACCGAATGCCGATCATACTTAATGCGCCGCAGACGTGGCGTATTCAGAAAGTGAACACCGCGCCGAATCCATTCCTGGAATTGCGCGGTGACATCTTCGGTAATGAAAGCAACGTGGGTCGGCCGGCCAATGAACTGCGCTTCCCACGAGCCAGGTTTCGGGACAGTAAGGATCAGCAGCGCGGAGCCGTCGGGAGGAGCGACGGCCACCCAACGATCGCCCTGCTGAAGGCGGGCATCGAACGCGACATTAAAGCCGAGTTGCGTTACGTAGAAATTGAGACTCTGCTCGTAATCACGCACATAGACGGTGACCTGCTGAAGACGCAGGTACGGCCGCGTGCGTGACGGCGACGGCTCGGAAGAACGAGGATCAAGACCAACGCGAGATTCCGGTAAGCTCATTGCGGTGATTATAAAGCCAATCGATTGACCACGTGCTGTCCCGAATTACACAAAAATGTGACTGCTGTCGTTGACGGTGGCAAAGAGGTAGCGGTAGAGTTTGACGCAACACTGCACAGTTCGAAAGCAGCATCGATACAGCAGAGGCACAGATGGACCCTCATACTTGGCGGCAGCGCGTTTGGATTGTTAGTGGAGTGGCTGGCTTGCTGGCGGCGTTGTTTCTGCAACTGGCGTTCTCGGCGCGCGACAATTCCATCACCTGGGACGAGGACGATCATATCTATGCCGGCTTCATGTCTTGGAAGCACGCGGATTTCGGGCTCAATCCTGAGCATCCTCCGCTGGTAAAGCTGGTTGCGGCGTTGCCGCTGCTGAATCTTCCGTTGAAAATGCCTGCGCTGCAGAATCGCTTCTTTAAATTAGAAGCGTTTCTTGGCGGCAAAGATTTTCTTTTCCAGAATGATGCGAATCGGATGTTGTTGCGGGCCCGCCTGGCTGCATCACTATTCACTTTGCTTCTGGCGGTGCTGGTTTTCCTTGCCGCACGCGAAATGTTTGGGCTCGGCGCGGGATTCATTGCCCTGGCGCTGCTGGCCTTTGATCCCAACTTTATTGCCCATGGCGCGGTAGTGGGAACGGACATGGGGCTCTCCTGCTTCATGTTCGCGTCGGTGTACGCGTTTTATCGTTACGTAAAGGCGCCTTCAGCATGGCGAATGGTCCTGGTCGGAATCGCGGCAGGCTTGGCGCTCGCGTCGAAGCACACGGGAATCCTGGTGTTTCCCATGCTGCTATTGTTGGCGCTGACCGAAATTCTGATGCGGGATCAAGCAGTGGGCGCTCCGGCGGCGGCGCTCAAACGCAACCGGTTGTGGAAACTTGCGGGCGCGCTGGTGATTATCGCGGTCATTTCCGTGGGCATTCTGTGGGCGTTTTATGGGTTCCGTTACGAGGCACGCGCCGATCATCTACAAATCAATCCGCCATTCGCGAGTTTCCTGAATGGCCTCTCGCGGCCCCGAGACATTCATCTGATCTCCACCGTAGGCCGCTGGCATCTCTTGCCGGAGTCGTATCTCTACGGCTTGGCCGACGTGCGCATCATGTCGGACTTTTATTCCAGCTACCTTCTTGGCACGACCTATCCCCACGGGGTGTGGTTCTACTTTCCCGCGGCCATCGCGATCAAATCGACGCTGACGTTTCTCCTGCTGCTTGCCCTGACCATCTGGGCGATCGCCACGAGGCGACTAACTGGCCGGCGGGAAATTCTGTTCCTCACAATTCCTCCAGTATTCCATTTACTGGTGGCGATGGGCGCGGGCATGAACATTGGAGTTCGCCACATTCTGCCGGTGTATGTTTTTTTGAGCGTGCTCATTGCTGGCGCGAGTTGGAAGTTGATCGAGCAAAATCGCCGCTGGGCTTATTTAATTTGTGCGCTGCTGTTGTTTCAGGCAGTTTCCACGCTACGCAGTTATCCCGCGTATCTGGCGTATGCCAACGAATTGTGGGGAGGGCCTTCGCAGTCTTACAAATTGCTGAGCGATTCGAATACAGATTGGGGGCAGCAGCTCAAGGGCACGAAACGATATCTTGACCAGCACGGCGTAAAGGATTGCTGGTTCGTTTATTTTGCCGAAGGAGTTGTGGACGCGCACTATTACGGCATCCCGTGCAAGCCTCTGCCGACGGCCGACTCGTTGTGGACCAACGAGCGCATGGATGTGCCGGCGTCGATTGATGGACCGGTATTGATTAGCGGCGGCGATCTCTCTGGCTTCGAATTCGGTCCGGGCTCGTTGAATCCTTATGAACAGTTCAAAACGTTGCAGCCTACTGCGGTCATTCAATACGGCGTATTCGTCTACGATGGCCACTTCGAAATTCCGCTGGCGGCGTCGCTAACCCATTCGCAAAAGGCGGGTGACTTGCTAGCAGCGAACAATTACCCTGCCGCGTTGAGTGAGGCGGAGCAAGCTGTAGCGCTCGCGCCACAAGACGTGAAGGCAAATTCTATCCTTGGAGATGTGCTGGTGAAGTTGAATCGTACCAGCGAGGCACACGCAAGTTACGAACGTGCGTTGCACCTGGCAAAGACCATCGAGCCGGAGTTTCGCACTGGCTGGATCGCCGACCTGCAGAAAAAGCTGAAAGACCTGCCTGAGTAGGATCAATCGAAATCACAGCGGCGTTACGAAAGTTTACGCGCCTTTGAAGATGAGCCAGAGCAGTTCACCGTTGAAGAAGAGGATACCCGCGGCAACCAGCCACGCGGTGACTGTGGTGAACGGCGAATTGACGAACTCACCCATCTTGGAGCGCTGGCTAGTAAACTTCACCAGCGGAATCACCGCGAATGGAAGCTGAAAACTCAGCACCACCTGGCTGAGGATGAGTAGCGAAGTGAGTTTGCCTTCGCCCGCGATGCCGATAACGAGAATTGCGGGAATGATGGCGATCGAGCGCGTGATCAGACGGCGAAGCCAGGGCTTGAGACGAATGTCGAGGAAGCCTTCCATGACGATCTGCCCGGCGAGCGTGCCGGTGAGAGTGGAATTCTGGCCCGAGGCGAGCAAAGCGCAGGCAAATAATGTGCTGGCGAAGCTGGCGCCGAGTATCGGACTCAACAATTTGTAAGCGTCGCCGATCTCCGCAACTTCGTGAAGACCGCGCGTGTGGAATGCTGCCGCGCCAAGCACCAAGATCGCGGCGTTGATGAACAATGCGAAAAACAGCGCCACCGTGGAATCGATGATGGCGTAGCGAATCGCTTCGCGGCGGCCTATGCTGCTTTGGCGAAACGCGCGGGTCTGCACAATACTGGAGTGGAGATAAAGATTGTGCGGCATCACCGTGGCGCCAAGGATGCCGATGGCGATGTACAGCATCTCGCGATTTCGCAGAATTTCGGCGCGTGGGATGAAGCCCTGCGCCGCTTCGAGCCATAGCGGCCGAGCAAAAAAGATTTCGTAGGCAAAGCACGCCGCAATACTGGCGATCAGCGTTACGACAAACGCTTCTATCCAGCGGAAGCCGCGACCTTGCAGCGCCAGCACCACCAGGACATCCAGCGCCGTAAGGATTACGCCGAGCAGCACTGGAATTCCGAAGAGCAGCTTGAGAGCAACTGCCGAGCCCAAAACTTCCGCTAAATCGCACGCGGCAATTGCCAGTTCGCAAACCACCCAAAGAAAGATCGAAGTGCGCCGCGAATAATGATCACGGCAAGCCTGCGCCAGATCGCGACCGGTGGCGATGCCCAGCTTCGCGGAAAGCGCCTGCAAAAACATCGCCAACAAATTGCTGATAAGGATAACGCTGAGCAGCGTGTAGCCGAATTTCGAGCCACCGCCAATATCCGTGGCCCAATTTCCGGGATCCATGTAGCCCACGGCAATCAGGTAGCCGGGGCCGGCGAAGGCCAGAATTTTACGGAACCACGATGAGTTCGGAAGAATTGGAACGCTGCGATGCGATTCAGGAAGCGACGGAAGAGTCAGTGGGCGACGCCAAGCCGGGGCCGGAGAGGCCTCGGCCGCCAATGCCCCATCTGCTGTCAATTCCGATTGTACCGAGTCCGCCATTCGCCTTCGTATTAACTATAGTAAACTCTTTATCTAAACTAGACTTAACTAGCGCCGGTGTCAATAGGTAGTTCGCGGCAGTTTGCCTGTATCGCACAGCAATAAAGCGATTCGTCCATGCGGGAAATTAGATGTTCATGAAATGCGCGCGGTTCCTTATCGCCGAGGAGTCGCAAGCCACAAGTTGGTCTCCCGTTGATGCAGCCGCTCCTCAGCCAAGGGCAGGCTTTGCTGTGGTACCGTGGAATGGAATCTCGGGAGAATCGCGATGGATGAAAAGCAAGCAGCACCGCAACCAGGACAAGTACAAATCAAGGCCGATGAAAAAGAGTTGCAAGGACTGTACAGCAACCTGGTGATGGTTCATCACCATGCCGAGGAATTTACGCTAAATTTTGTCTACGTGTTTCCCAACGGCACGCAGGGCAAGCTGCTGACCAGCGTAATCGTCAGTCCGGGGCACGCGAAACGCATCTGGCGCGCGCTGGGCGAAAATGTTTCACGCTACGAGGCGCAGTACGGCCCGATCAAGGAAAGTCCGGAAGGCACTCCAGGCGCTAATATCGGCTTCGTGCAGTAGGCGGGACGGAGAGCAGATTGCGATTTCGCGCGGCCAGCGATTCAGCGCTTCTCGTGTATCTTGGCGACGAGATTTCGCTGGAAGTGCATCGACGCGTGCTGGTACTGTTGCAGATTTTGCAGCGGGAGCGGCCCGGATGGCTCATAAATCTGCAGCCTGCATACTGCTCGTTGCTGGTAACGTTTGATCCTCTACAGATTGATCACCCTGAAGTGGAAGCGGCGGTGCACGAGTTTGCGTGGCACTTGCCGGAAACGCGATTGCCCGCGGCCCGTTTGATCGAAATTCCGGTCTGCTATGGTGGCGAGTTTGGGCCGGACTTGCAGGAAATTGCCGCCCTTCATGGCTTACCTGAGCAGCGCATTATTGCGCTGCATTCCTCGCGCACTTATCACGCCTACTTTCTCGGCTTTGCGCCCGGCTTCGCGTATCTCGGCGACTTGGCGGATGAAATCGCCACGCCACGGCTGGCGACGCCACGGAAAATTGTGCCGCCGGGAAGTGTGGGCATTGCCGGAAAACAGACCGCGGTGTATCCCTTCGCAACTCCGGGCGGCTGGCGCCTGATCGGGCGTACGCCGCTCCGCCTCTTTGCCGCTGAACGCACGCCAATGGAAATGATCGCGATTGGAGACGAGGTTCGTTTTCGGGCGATCTCAGCGGAAGAATTTCGCGCGATGGAGTCCACATGAACTCCTTGACCGTGGAAGCTCCCGGATTTCTGATCACGGTGCAAGACCGCGGACGTCCCGGATTTGGAGTCCGCGGAATTTCGCCTTCCGGCGCCGCCGATCCAGTCGCGCTGCAATTGGGAAACTTGCTGGTGGGGAATGCGCCGGGGGCCGCAGCACTGGAAATGACGCTGATGGGCGGAAATTTCATTTTCAGGGAGCCGAGTGCGATTGCCCTGGCGGGCTCGGATTTTGCTGCGACGCTGAATGGACAAGCGCTGGACACTTGGCGTAGCTATTCTGTCGCTGCTGGAGAAAAGCTGCGCGTCGGTTCGACTCGAAGCGGAGCGCGCTGCTACTTGTGCGTCGCGGGCGGAGTTGAAGTAGAACCATTTCTGGGCAGCGCTTCCACTCATCTGGTCAGCGGTCTTGGCGGATTTGCTGGCCGCAGCCTGCGCAAGGGCGACGTGCTGAGGATAGGTACCGCCCAAACGAAATTTATCGAGCGCACGCTCTCGTCAGCGGCTCTGCGGATATTGCAACCGCGCGAGGCGGTGCTTCGAGTCGCCGATGGCCCACAGTGCGATTTATTCTCAGCAGAGACGGTCCAATCGTTTTACGAGAGTGAGTTCCGCGTGACGGAAGAATCTAATCGCCTGGGTTTGCGTCTCGAGGGCCCCGCCCTGAAATCGACTTTGCAGCAGGAAATGATCACCGAAGGCGTGACGCTGGGCGCGATTCAGATCACGCCGTCTGGCCAACCCATCGTGCTTTTCGTGGAGCAGCAGACCACTGGCGGCTACCCAAAAATTGCCAACGTGATTGGTGCGGACCTGTTTCGCATCGGACAATTACGCCCGCGCGACAGCATCCGATTCGAACGCGTCTCGTTTGCGCAGGCCCGGGCCGCGTGGCTGGAATTGCAGCAACTGCTCACTTCCGGAGATACACTCTTCGCATGATCGCCATCGACATCAACTCGGATATGGGCGAATTGCTGGAGGCGGTGGCGGACGGTTCGCAGGAAGCGCTGATGCAATTCATCACCTCGGCAAATATTGCCTGCGGCGCGCACGCGGGCGATGAGCGAACCATGCGAGCCACCATCGAGCAAGCGCAACGCTGGGACACCGCAGTCGGCGCGCATCCCGGATATGAAGATCGCGCGAATTTCGGACGTGTGGAATTGTCGCTGACCAGCGAGGAAATCGCAGGTTCCGTGTATCGACAGCTCGTGACGCTCGCGAAGGTGGCGGACGAATGTGGCGCCGACGTGGTGCACGTGAAGCCGCACGGCGCGCTTTACAATCAGGCGGCGCGCGATCCGCAGGTGGCGCGAGCGATTGCGCAGGGCGTACGGCGCTGGAGCGCATCGGTTGTGCTAGTGGGCCTGGCGGGCTCGGTGATGCTCGACGAATTCCGCGAAGCGGGCTTTGCGATTGCCGCGGAAGCGTTCGCCGATCGCCGCTATGACGCCGATGGAAGTCTGCGCCCGCGGAAATTTCGCGACGCGCTTCTCGTCGTTCCTGCCGATGCCGCCGCACAGGCGCTACGCATTGTAACGCAAGGCGAAGTGCTGGCTTCCAATGGCCAGCCCATCCCGATTGAAGCGAACACGCTGTGCATCCACAGCGACACGCCGGGAGCGCTGCAAATCGCCGAAGCGGTGCATTCTGCGCTGCGGGGAGCCGGGATTACGCTGAAACCGCTTCGCGACCGCGCAAGTTAGCAACTGGGCCGCCAGCTGCAAAAATTGCATCGCAGAAATTGCCATGCCGCAGCTTGTACGATAAAGTAAGAGAAGTTGTTTGCGACGAATTTTGGGCCTGTAGCTCAGGTGGCTAGAGCGCGCCCCTGATAAGGGCGAGGTCGGTGGTTCAAGTCCACCCAGGCCCACCATA
>CAWKHR010000016.1:0-253387 GCA_963849395.1 Candidatus Acidiferrales bacterium | reverse complement strand
GCGCATCCCGAGCGGTTGTGCCTTCGATTGTCTTATACCTTTTCATTGAATCATCGGCCGCATCTTGGCGGTCCATACCGCGAATCCTTCCACTGGAACGCTCTCCACACCCGCATCGCGCAGCGTTTCCTGCACAAAGCGGTGCCGCTCGTTTTCCGCCACCAGCAGCACGTCGGTCACTGCGGTAAACTCGCTGGACTTCACCTTGTCGCGTATTCGATCCACGGTATACGCCAGCAACTTGGCATCCGCCGGCGCCTGCGAAACGCTCAGGGTCTGCACGAATCCGCGGGTCCCGTTGCGCCGGTAGCCGTAATCCAGCCGCATCGGATCCCCGGGAAACGTAAACTCTTCGGCGCGCACGCCTTTTTCCAGCCGCTCCCATAACCGCGCTTGCTTCAGCACTTGTGCGCAATACGAACGAATCACACCGCGACTTCCCGGCACGCCTGCTCGTCCTGTCTGCGGCGACACCGCCACATGATCCCCGTAGAGCCGCTCGGTCTCCGCATCCAGATCGCTGGCGTAGGTGCCCTTCTGCGGTGCCAGTTGCAGGGCATTCGAAAGCGTTTCGTCCTACTTTCCCAGCAGCTTCAGCCAGTCGCCGTGCCCATTGCCGCCCGCCGCCCCGTCGCCGTGCTTCTCGGCGTTTCCGTTTCCGGCGAACAACGCGCTGGCCGAGGCGAAGCGGTTTTCCAGATCGTCGCGCAGTGCCCGCAGCAGCGCCTCATCCGCTTGCGGATGCAGCCGCCGCACCCGCGCGTATTCATCCGCGTCTTCAATCATCCGCAGTCGCCGCTCACCCGTCTCCGGATCAAACACCAGCACCCCAATATTCAGCCACTCATCTCGCACCAGGTTCGGCGTATAGCGCAGCACGCGATACACGCACGCCCGCTCGCTACCTTTGGCCTCATTCGGCTCGGTGATCATGCCGCGCTCCTGTAAATCCTCTGTGACTGGTGACTCGTTTTCAAAAATCGCCAGCCGCTGTTAAAAAGCCATTAGCCACCAGCCACGACTCACCAGTACCATCCATCTTCACGCCCAGTACGGAAACGGCTGCCGATTCGACTGTTTCGCCGACAGCAGCAACTCCGGCACCCTGGTCCGTCTGCGGTTCAACTGCTCCAACAATCGCATCACCGCATCGTAATCATCCTCGTGCCATTCCGGCGGCAACTCCTGCGCCACTTCGCCCAGCACGCTTTCGGTGATGCGCTTCTCCAGCCGCTCCAGCCACGGCGCAAACGAGTCCATGCTGGTTACGCCTTCGTACACGCGATTGCGCGCGTACAATCCGCGCAGCGGCGCATCAGGAAAATTCCACTCCCCGGCGTTAAAACAAAATCCCTGGTCGATCATCACTGTTTTGTACACCCAGTCCGGCGTGTCGCCGCCGCTCCTCGGACTGCCGCTCGTAAGCGTTGCCCCCGGCGTGCTCCGCGACTTATCCGCCCTCGCCTCAAAAAATAGTGTCTGCCGGCCATTGGTGTTGCAGGTCCACTTATCAAAGACCAGCATCCCCGCAAAATCGTGCAGGTTTTCCACCTCGCGCAATTTCTCGTCCGGTAGAAAATCGTGCAGCGTCAACTGCCGCGGGTCACCCGGATATCGCGAACCGAATTGCGGTCCCGTTGCGCACGGCGTCCGCGAACGCGGCAACTCGATACACAACTCCGGCGTCAAGCGAATCAGTTCCGCCCCGACCTCCACCACACTCACCGGCGCCGTCGGCAGTCCCAGCCGCGACGCTAACCTTGTACCCAGCAGCTCGTTCACCAAAACTCTGCGATGCTGCGGATTGTTTTGGAACTTCACCACGTAATAGTTTTCATCCGAGCAGCGCATCAGGTGCGACTGGGCGCCGCTCCGAATCCGCCGTATCTGCTCCAGAGCCCGCAACATATGCGCCTATCCTAACCGTCGCCCACTCCGCCAGCAAGAAATCCTGCCACTCCCACTTCCGCTGCTCCCGTTCTGACTCGCTCAGTTTTTCATTCTGGCCCGCGTCTCATGGCATGCCCACTCCATCTCAGCAACATTCTCTTCCGGAGTGGCGTCCCGCGATGTGTTTGTAATCTTTGAAATCTCTCACCATCACTGCCGTTCGCTCTTCCCATACCACGCCACAAAAAAAGAAAGGCCCCCCGATGCGCTCGAGGGGCCCTTCGTGAAATTTTCCTGCCAGCTGGAAACGCTTAACGCCGCTTTTTCTTGCCGGCCTTTTTCGCAGCTTTCTTCGGCTTCGCTTTCGCTTTGGGCTTCGCTTTTGCCGGAGCCTTCTTCTTCGCTGCTTTCTTGGCCTTCACCGGTGCCGCTTTCTTTACCGCTTTTTTCGGCGCAGCCTTCGGTGCTGGTTTGGCAGCGGGCGCGCCCTCTTCGTCGTCCCCCGCTTCTTCCTCCACCAGCAAAACTTCTTCCTCTTCTCCGACTACTGGCCCATCGCCGCCCAGCTCGTCATCCTCTTCCAGCCGCGACAACTCTTCATCCTCTTCGAACTGATCCTTATCTATGTTCATGCTTTCCTCCCCTGGGGGCTGTTGTTTTCCTTTGCTTCTCGGCATGTCTGGCACCAGTCGGAGATTAGACCCTCCGTCCCTTTCGCTTTGTTAACCCAGTCCACCGATGCTTGTCAAGAGTTCTGCGTAACAACTTCGTTATTCGCCGCTACCGTACCAATTTTCTTCTGGGCCGCCGCTGTTCCGCCGCCGCTCCGCCGGTCTAAGGCGTACCCGTCGTCGCGCTGGTGTGCGTTTTTGGCTTGGTCGATTTTTTCTTCGCCGAGCTGCGCACCGTGTGCGCCTCGGGCATCCCACCCACGGTGTAAATGCGCAGCACCATGCCGCGGTTCACCTTGCCGGTCTTCAAACCGTTCCATTTGCGCACGTCTTCCGCGGTCACGCTGAACTGGTCCGCGATCCCCCCAACGGTATCTCCCCGGCGCACCCGGTAGCGCACCAGCTTGCTCTTGCTCTCTTCCGCCGGCTTGGTCGCCGGAATAATCAATTTCTGCCCGGCATCCAGCGCCTCGTTGCGGTCCAGATCGTTGGCTTCGGCAATGGCGGCCGCGGTTACCCGGTACTTCTTGGCGATCGAGCTCAGCGTCTCCCCCGACTCCACTCGGTGCCGCCGCCAGCTGACCCACTTGTCCGCTGGGATGTCGGCAATTTCCGCCGAGAATTTGCCCGCCGAGCCTTTTGGCAAATGCAGCACGAATTCCGGATCGTCCGGCGTCGCCATACGCAGCAGCGCAGGATTCAGCGAACGCAGCTGGTCCACATTGACGTCAATGGTTTCCGCCACCAGTCGCAAGTCGATGGCTCGTCCCGGCTTCACCATGTCGCTGTCCACCGGCGACTCCCGTTCCACCGAAATCCCGTAGTGCGGGGCATCCTTGGCGATCAGCGTCAGCGCCAGAATAATCGGGACGTAATTCTTGGTCTCGCGCGGTAACACGTTGCGCTTATACAGCTCCCAGAAATCCGCATAACCGGTACGCTCGATGCCCTTCTGCACGTTGCCCGGCCCGCAGTTATACGCCGCAATCGCCAGGTACCAGTCGCCAAACAATCCATACAGATCGCGCAGATGTTGCGCCGCCGCCCGCGTGGCCTTCTCCGGGTCCATGCGCTCGTCCACCCACCAGGTGCGCTTCAATCCATATTCGTTGCCGCGCCACTGCATGAATTGCCAGATACCCCGCGCGCTGGCCCGCGACAGCGCCAGCGGCTGGAACGCGCTCTCCGCCTGTGCCAGGTAGATCAAGTCCTGCGGCACGCCTTCTTCGCGCAGCACCCGCGCGATCATCTCTTCGTAGCGGCCCTTGCGCCGCAACCCGTTCTCCACAATGGCCCGGCCCCGCGACGTCTGGAAGAAATTCAGATACGACACCACCACGTCGTTCACCTGCAACGGAAGGTCATGCGACACATTCTTCGCCGCTTCTTCCGCCCGCTCCTTCAACTTCTCGTCCACCGGAAAGGTCATCTCCGCCACTTCATCGATCGGCGCCGGTACCGCCGGTGTTTCCGAGAACCCGTCTCCCGCGCGGAACGCCTGCAACTCATACGTGTAGATGGTGTCGGTTACCTGGTGAAACAGTTCGCTCAACTGCGGATCGCTGTTGGGGTCGTAGCCGCTTTCCAGCATCCAGTCCACGGCATCGTCAAAGTCGCGCCGCGCAGCCGCCAGGTGTCCCGCCTTGTAATTCGCCTCTCCCGACGCGAACTTCTCCTTGACCCGCACGATTAAATATTCAATTCCGCCGGGCAATGGCTGCTGCAAGGCGATCAGCGGTTGGGTGGTCAAGTTCCGCAGCGGCAGCGCTTCGATCGGCAGCGCCGCGGCTTGTTGTGTCGGCGGCGCGGGCTTCAGTGCCGGCACTTGCGCCTTCACCGGCTTTTTCGCCGCGTCGTCGCAGCCCATCAACCACAAAGCCGCTGCCGCGCAGCATCCCACCGCGCACAGCATTGGCCTGTTGACTGATTTACGCATTCCCCTATGGTATGTACCGCCCAACTCTCCGGTCAACGCCCAGACCTCCAACCCCGTAGCCCATCCCGCACCCCCATAACCCTGTAGCTCGCCCCTTCAGGGGTGAGACCTTACCTTGCGCCATCGCGAAATCCCAACGCCACGCATTCTCCGTTCTCTCTGCGGCCCCTCTGCTATCTCTGTGGTGAACTCTTTCTCTTGACTTTTCCCCTCCGCTGCTCAATATTAAACCATATGGTTAACTATTCTTCTCCCGCTCTCGACGCCACCTTCGGCGCCCTCTCCGACCCCACCCGCCGCGCCATCCTGGCCCGCCTGGCCCGTGGCCAAGCCACCGTCTCGCAACTCGCCGAACCTTTCCACGTCTCGCTGCCCGCCATTTCCAAACATCTGCGCGTCCTCGAATCCGCCGGCCTGCTGACCCGCGCCATCGATGGCCGAGTCCATCACTGCCGACTCTCTCCCGCGCCGATGAAAAATGTGGCCGACTGGATCAGTCAGTACCGCGTTTTCTGGGATTCGCAACTCGACGCCCTGGCCGAATTTCTAGAGACCTCCGCAACGCCCGATAAGGAGCAGGAAACATGCCAACCGCAGTTCAACCAAAAAACACGCAAGAACCAGAAATCCTCGAAATCCGCCGCACCTTCATTGCGCCGCGCGAAAAAGTCTTCGCCGCGTGGGCCCAGCGCGAGCAACTAGAACGCTGGATGTGCCGCGACGTTCCCGCGCACGTGATCACGCATCACCTGCAGGACATCCGCACCGGCGGCCGCTGGCGCATGGAAATTCGCGATCCTGGGAAAAACGAAGTGTATTGGGGCCAAGGCCAATACCTCGAAGTCACGCCACCCGAGAAAATTGTCTTCACCTGGTCGTGGGCCAAAGAAATTCCCGGCGCTACGAATGTAGATATGCACCCGGAAGGATCCGTTTCCGAAGTCACCGTGGAATTTTTCGCCCGCGGCAGCAACGCGACCGAACTGGTCCTCACCCATCGTGGCCTGGGCTCTGCCAGTCTGCGCCAGGATCATCAAAAGGGCTGGACCGGCTGCCTCAACGAACTGGAGAAAACTCTGTAGTTCTTGATGTAGAAAAAATGGGAAACTACTTCGGCAAAATTTAAACTTGTACAGGTGGTTTAGCGCGGGAAGCTTAGGAAGTTAGACAGGAATTCCGGAGAGGTTTAGCGACAACGATCTGAAGCGATAGGCTTCTTTGAAATATTTATTGACACTTCACCGACTGAACTTCGCGACCTTTCCATTCACCTTACGTTTAGTGTGCCGCCGTCGCGCTGGTTTTCGACAGCGATCGCACGTAATTTACTACATCCCAAATCTGGTCCGGCTTCAACCGGCCTTCTTCGCCCATCATCTGCCCTTTTCCTTTTTCGATGATGGCGTAGATGTCTCCGTCGGTCATGGTCTTCAACGATGCCGCGTCGCGATAATCGCGCAGTTTCAATTTCATATCCACCGCGAGATCGCCGCTGCCATCGCCCTCTTTTCCGTGGCACATCGCGCAATCCTGGCCAAACGCTTTCTTTCCCGAGGCCATCGACGTCGCGCTCGGCTTCACTGGATTTTCTTTCGTCGAGTCCGCGGAAGACTTCGCGTCCGCCGCAGGTTTAGCGTCCGCCGCGGGTTTCGCCGCATCCGCCGTAGTTTTTTCATCAGCCGGTTTTTTTGGTTCTTGCGCAGACCCATGCGACCACACCAACAGAAAAATTGCAGCACAAATTAATTTCATGGCCTGAGCTCCTAAACGATTTTTTGCGTGATCGGGCGTGTCGGGCCCAATTGCGGCTAAGTATAGTCCCCTGCGGCCTCTTTGCGCGATTATTCTCGGGACTGGTACTTCTCAAGCAGCACTTCGCGAACCCTCTTTTTTCCCTCGCCTTGGCTGAGGCGGAAGCCCTGCCGGTTGGCATCTAAACCAAAATGTCCGGAAACACTCGCGCCGTGAACGGGACTACTGTCCTTCGCGGAACCCTTCGTACCTTGAACGCTGCATTGCCGTCACGCGCCCGCGGCAGTAACGTAAATCTCTTAACTCGAAACCAATGCGCCCCGAGCAGCAAATCCAGCTAGGAGAAAGTTCATGGCAGACTCGACAAGAACCAACGCAGCGCAAAATATGACTCACGAACAAATGATTGCCAAAGTCGGTGAACTCATCAAAGACATCAAGATGGCTATGCTCACCACCGAATCCGAAGATGGCTTGCTGCACAGCCGTCCCATGGCCACCCAGCAGACTGACTTCGACGGCACTCTTTGGTTCTTCACCGGCCTCAGTTCCGGCAAGGTCAACGAACTCGAATGGAATCCCGAGGTCAACCTCAGCTACGCGCAGGCTTCCGACAGCCGCTACGTCTCCATCAGCGGAAACGGCGAGATCGTGCGGGATCGGCCCAAGATGGAAGAACTCTGGAACGACATCTACAAAGCCTGGTTCCCCTTGGGTCTCGACGATCCTGACCTCTGCCTTCTCAAAGTCGAGATGTCCAGCGCCGAATACTGGGAAGCGCCTTCCGGTAAGATGGTCCAGATATTTGGCTACCTTAAGGCGCTCGCCACCGGTGAAGCCTCTCAGGGGGAAGGGGCCGAGCATGGCACCATCGACATTGCCACCGGCCGCGCTCGGGGAGCAGCTGCCAGCGGCCGTGCCGAAACCGAATAAATAAGCCGAACAACCGCCTCGCACCGCCCCAGCCCGGTGCAGTTTCCGTCCTACCCTACCTAATCCTGCGCCACGTAGTAGAACCTAGGTATTCCTCTACTCTGTCCGGTTCCGCACAATGGCGGTGGTATGGCTACTTGGCATCTCACCTGTAAACTCTGCGCTCGACCTTTCGACTATGCGCGCCCGGGCCTGTCTTCCTCTGACCATCTCGTGCCCTCTGAGGCTAACGGCACTCCCAACGGCTTCATCTGCGCATGCCCTTATTGCCATTGCACCTTGACGTATCAGCGCCACGAACTTCTTCTCCTCAGGCCTTTCTCCTCCACGATCCTTTCCGCCTTCGCCGGACTTTTCAGTGCCATCGTCACCCCCCGCCCTCGCGTATACCAGTCCAGCAAGACACCTCGCCTGACCTCCCGTTAGCATCACGCTCCACGATTTGTCCGATTCCGTACCTTTTCCACCGCTACCGTACACAACGTGATACCGTCAATGACGGTTTGTTGGCCATCCCGCACGTTTTTCAACGACTCCTTACATCGTTGCTCTTCCTGCTCCCAACAGAGTAGTGGCTCGCGCTCACAGTAGCTGCTCGGCATAGGGAGATAACCATGCGCATCTTGCTCTACAACCCCGACAACGGTGTCACCCGCAATTTCATGCCTCATCTCTGGATGTTCCTCCTGCAAGCGCTCACTCCTCCCGGTCACGAAGTAATCCTCATCGATGGCAACGCGCAACGCATGGACGAAGCCGCCATCGCCAATTTTGTCCGCGAACAAAAAATCGGCCTCGTCGGCATCGGCGCTATGACTCGCATGATCGCCAAAGCCTATCGCGTCGCTGACGCCATTCGCGCCATCGGCGTGCCGGTCGTCATGGGCGGTCCTCACGTCACCGAAGAATCCGACGAAGCTCTCGGCCTCAATGGTGGCCCGCGTCATGCCGACGCTGTCGCTCTTGGCGAGGCCGACGAAACTTGGCCCGCCATCGTCGCCGACGCGGCACGCGGCACTCTCAAAGATCTCTACTCTCCCGTCGACGCCTTCGGCCAGGAGCGCAAGCCGTCCCTCCAGGAATATCCCGCGATTCCCTGGGACAAAATTAATCTCAATCAATTTAATTTAGTTCCGAAATTTTTCACCCGCACTCTTCAGCGCATCGGCGATGGCTGGGGCACCTTCCGCATCATTCCTATGGAGTCCGGCCGCGGCTGTCCTTACGGCTGCGAATTCTGCACGGTCACCGGTTTCTTCGGCGATTCCATCCGATTTCGCACCAACAAAAGTGTCGTCGACGAACTTCTTCTCCTCAAAGCCCGCGCGAAAAGTGAGGCCGGACAAATTGCGGTCTTCTTCATCGACGACAATTTCGCCATCAATATCAAGCGCACCAAATCTCTTCTCCGCGATATCATCGCCGCCAACGCCCAGGTTCATTGGGTCGCGCAAATCAGCGCCAATCTCCTCCGCGACGAAGAACTCGTCGATCTCATCGCCGCTTCCGGTGGAAAATGGGTTTTCATCGGCATGGAATCCATTGATCCCACCAATCTCGCCGATGTCAAAAAAGGCTTCAACAAGCCTGGGGAATACGCCGCAGTCCTCCAGCGTCTAGCGCAGCGCAATGTCTACGCCATCACTTCGTTTATTTTTGGTATGGATAACGATACGCCCGGCGTTGCCGACCGCACGCTGGAAGAAATTCGCACTTGGCCCCCAGGCCTTCCCATCTTTGGCCTGCTTACCCCGCTTCCCGCCACGCCGCTCTACAAACGCCTCGAAGCGGCCGGCCGTCTCACCCGCCCCAAACACTGGCAGGAATTTATTCCCTTCGAAATGGCGCACACCCCTTTACGAATGACCATCGCCGAAGCTCACGCCGAAGTGAAGCGGGGCTGGGCAGTTTCCTATAGCAGTGCCGCTCTCGCCCACGCGGTCGGCTCTCTCAAGCACAAACCGCTCGGCTATCGCATCAACATTTTCATCGCCCGGCTCTGCTTCCGCGGCATTTACTTCCCGCAGATGGGCCCACTCGCTTGGATCAAAGTAATCTTCCAGAATCGCGCCACCATTTTCGATCTCGTGCGCGAGGGCTTCGCCACTTGGCGGACTCCGCGCCCCGTCGTCGGCAACGCAACCGTGAGCACTTCCTGAATCACACCGCGCAAACTTGCCGCCCAAGTAAAAGATGCCGGACTTTTCGCCCGGCATCTCTTAACTGATCCCTTAAACTATTCTTTACGCCTTTGCTTGCCGGTACGCCTTCTGTCCCGCTTCCAGCGCATCCTCCACGTTATCCTGCGCCTGGGTCGCGAATTTTCCGGCTCGCTGCTTCAGATCTTTCCCGGCACTGCGCAGTTGATCCATTCCATCGTTCATACCTTCGGCCAGATCCTGTCGCAGTTCCTTTCCTGCTTTCGGCGCCAACAGCAACGCCGCCACCGCTCCCACCGTCACTCCCAAAATAAAGGTAATCACCGATCCTGGATTTTGCTCTCTTCTGCTCATGGTCCTATTCTCCTGTTCTTCGTCTGGTTCAAGTGTGATCCACTCTTCGAGAAGCAGAGGAAGTCCTGCCAGACTTCTCTGCCTCTCGCTTACAAAATTCCACTATGCGCGCGCCGACCGCGCTTTCCCCTTCGACTTTCCGCTGTGGCCGCGACCTTGCTCCGACTCTTCATCCGATCCAGCATGCATCGCTTCCACGTTGATGTTTCCCGCCAACTGCGTCAACTTCTGGTCCGTTTCTTTTTCTTCTTTCAGCGTTTCCCGCAGCAGCGATTCCGCCTCGTTCTCCTCCAGCAGTTTCGCGTAGGTGGCTACGCTTCCGTAGCCCGCCATTTCGTAGTGTTCCACGCGCTGCGCCGCCGAAATCAGCCCGGCATCCAATTCTTCCGGCTCGGGATCTTCTTCAATCATCTCCGCGCCTTCGCTGATCAGCCCTTCCATGCCCTTGCACTTTTTCCCCTTCGGACTCTCTCCCAATGCCTTGAAAATCTTTTCCAAACGTTCCACGTGCCCCTTGGTTTGTTCCAAGTGCTCTTCAAATCCCGCGCTCAATTCCTCCGACGTCGCCGCCTTGGCCATCTTTGGCAGCGCCTTCAACAGCTGATTCTCCGCGCTATATAAATCCTTCAGTTCTTCCACGTAAAGGTGCTTCAAGCGATTCATTTCCATGTAAATCTCCTATCCATTCTATTTTCTCGATTCGTCTCGTACCCGGCGTCCTGCTTCTAGATAATCAGCCCGCCACCGTACACGCTATGCCGCGAACCAAGTAGGGCCCCCCGTTAAATTCCGTATCGCCTCCGAAAGTCCTCCGATCGGTGCCTCATACGCCGGTTTTGCGCGTGGAGGGTTGTTTTTCGCCTCCGCATCCGTTTCCACCCTCTGCTAAAATTCCGTCGCCATGTCCTCCGCTGAACTTCTCCACTTCCCAGTTCCCAATTCCGGCAACGTCTCCGCGCTCCTGCTCGTTCCGCCCACCGCTCACCAACTCCTCGTGCTCGCTCATGGAGCCGGCGCGGGGATGCAGCATTCCTTCATGGAAAGCCTCGCCACCGCGCTCGCCGACGTTCACGTCGCCACCTTCCGGTACCAATTCCCCTACATCGAACAACATCGCCACGTTCCGGACTCTCCCGCCGTCCTCACCTCTACCGTCATCGCCGCCGTCGCCACTGCCCATCAGCTCGCGCCGTCACTCCCGCTTTTTGCCGGAGGTAAATCCATGGGCGGACGCATGACCTCCCAAGCCGCCGCAAAGAACTCGCTCGCTCCAGCGCGTGGCATCGTCTTCTTTGGCTTTCCTCTTCATCCGCCCAAGCGCCCCAGCACCAAGCGCGCCGATCATCTCGCCCAAGTCAAACTTCCCATGCTTTTCCTCCAAGGCACACGCGACACCTTGGCCGACCTCACCTTGTTGCATCCCATCTGCGGCAAACTCGGCTCGCTTGCCACGCTGCACATCATCGACTCTGCCGATCACGCGTTCCACGTGCTGAAACGCAGCGGCAAAACCGATTCCCAAGTCCTCCAGGAACTAGCCCAAACCACCGCCGCGTGGGCTTCTTCGATTGTTGCCTCCTAGCCGCTTTAGTGCCGATAGCAGCTCAATTGGGAACACAGTGGAAGTTGGGGCGCGCACAGCGAGGAATCGCTGTGCCACAGAGGGGGCGGGCAGCTAATTCTTCCCACCCGCAATACCAGAACGCTCAAAAATTTGTCAGGTTTTTCCGGCTTGGTCGTCCAGCCTACATAGCCCTGTCTCGCAAAAAAATGCAGTACAGTTCTTTAAAGCAGCACGGTTCTGAGAATGCGCACATTTTCTCGATGTGTCTCGTTCTTTGGCCGCACATTTATTTGCGAAAAGGAATTATGCTCAACAGAACTCCTAGTGCCTTACTGGGCGGCGAGCGCTCCAATTCCCAAGGAAAGGCCATCAGCAATAAAATCTTGCTCGCGCTTCCCGACGATGAATTCCGCGCGCTCCGTCCTGACTTGGAATTCATTCCGATGCCGCACCATCGAATTCTGTACGAGCCCAATCGCAAAATCGAGTCCGTGTACTTCCCGAATAGCGGATTAATTTCTCTGGTAATTGTTATGGCCGATCGCAAAACCGTCGAAGTCGCGGTGCTTGGCAGCGAGGGTTTTGCGGGCGTTCCTTCTATTGCGGGCTTAAACAGAAGTCCGGTGCGCGAAGTCGTTCAGATTGCCGGCGATGGTTTCAAAATGGATGCTGAGGTGTTTCGTCAGGCGCTGCAATCTTCTTTTGTTCTACAGGGAGCCTTGCATCGCTATACCATCGTGTTGGGCATGCAGATTTCTCAAACTGCTGCGTGTAATCGTCTTCACGATATCGAACAGCGCTTCGCTCGTTGGCTGCTTATGGCCCAGGACCGCGTCGACAACGGCTTCGTTCGCATCACTCACGATTTTCTGGCCACTATGCTCGGCACCGATCGCCCCACCGTCAGCGTCGCTGCTGCCACCTTGCAGCGCAAGGAAATCATTGATTACACCCGCGGTACCGTTCACATCCTCAATCGCAAAGCGCTCGAACAAACTGCCTGCGAGTGTTACCAGATCATCCAGCAATTTAATTCCGAGATTAATCTCAAATAGGTGGGTTCGTTGTTATGCAGCTTTAACAGTTTGTTGCTCTAACGGTATTTATATACCGAAGGCGATACTCAGATGCGATTAGCGAACAAAAATTTCTGCCGGGCGATTTTAAAAAGGCTTCAACCATGATGCCGCCCTTCGATATCTTCTACGTCAGTCACGACGGCTACATCTGGCAGGAGCCCGCCGAGACTCTCGAGTCGGCCAAACTTCGTGTCCAGCAACTCGGCACTTCCCGCCCCGGCGAGTACATAATCTTCAGCCAAAAAACCGGCAACAAACTCTCCATCCATGTGGCCCCGCCCAACACGCCACTGGACTGAACACATCTCCCCGGCCCCGCCGTACTCACACCAACCACTCCAGCCTTGCCCCGCTCGCCCCTCCCTCTGGTGACTCGCGTTGCGGGAAGCCGGCTTACGGAGCACAGTTAGGAATCGCGGTGCCACAAGATGCCTGTGACTGACTGATGCTTATGTGCTCCGACCCACGTTGCCGTGCTAACTACTGCATTTACCTATACTTACGGATATCTCCGCGGAAGTCGTCTATTTGCCATCTTACGTGGGAACCGGGGGGAGCTGCCCCTGTTGTCCAAAGAGTTATCCTTTCAATGTCGGCATGCCGTCATTTTCGCGGCTTCCACTCCCGCCAAATTGCCTCATATTCGAGGCAAAAATCATCTTTTCTGCTGCTTTTCTGCTGTATTGCCGACTGAGTTACTCAAATATGCGTACTTTTCCTGTGGAACCACTTTCCCAGAGGCTGTTTTTCTGCCAATGGCGCTTTCATCACAGAGTACCCACGGTCTATTGTCACGCACTTACCTATGGCCGAACCTGTCCAAAGCTGGGCAATCGCCCATCTTTCGGGCCCTTGCCTCACCGAGCCAACTATGGCCAACATTGATCGTCAACAACTCGATCGCATAGAACGCCGCAGCTGGCAACTTACCGTCTTCTCTGCCGTTTTCGTCGTGGTGCTCGCTGGTGGACTCGCGACGTTCATGTATCCCCTGGTTTTCGTTCATCCTGAGGGCAATAAATGGACGCTGCGCGTGGCTTTTTTCGGCTTCTGCGCCCTCACTCTGCTTTTTCTTACCTATCTATTCGATCAGCAGCGCACTTTTCACCAGCTCAAGCTGCAACTGCTTGAAGAACTGGAGCGCAACCTCACTCTCCAGATGCAGGCCAGCGACGATTTATTGAAATCCATGCCCGATAAAAACCACTTTTGGGACCGGCTGACCATGGAATTCCGCCGTGCTTTGTCCATGCAGCGCAACCTCTCCCTGGTCCTGGTCAAAACCAAACTCGCCAAAAAATCCTCTCAGGCCGATCAAAAGGCGGCGCTTAGTGACGCTGCGAAAGCCATGTCCAAGAAACTTCGCCCCACGGACTCCATCTACCATCTCAGCGAAGACGTGTTTGGCATCGTCTTACCGGAAACCGACACCCTGAATGCCAAGCGGGTGGCGCTTCGCCTTCAGGAAGAATTGCAACCGGTTCGCGCCAAATTTGGCGCCAGCTTTGATCTCACGGCGCACAACTATCCTTCCCACGTTAAAAGCTCGCACGAACTCGAAGACATCGTGAAATCCATGCTCCCCGAAAAGGAAGAGTGGGAAGCGCCCGCGGAAGTATCGGCAGTCTAGGTCACGTCAGAGCGTGCGCGTTTTGAGCAAACAGATTTGGCAGGACCAAAGGTTGAAGATTCAGATTGAGTTAGAGTTTTGGATGTTCACCAAAAAGAAGTTCAGGAAAACATGGCTCTAGCGCAACGCTTGTTGCAAATCGTCAATCAGGTCCGTCGCATCTTCCAATCCTATGGAGACGCGCACCGTTCCTGGCTTTACGCCCGCCCGCAGCAGCTCATCCTTGCCCATGTGGTAGTGCGAACTGTAAACCGGCAGCGTCACCAGCGATTCCACTCCTCCCAGACTTACCGCTAGCAAAAATAATTTCACGCGATCGCAAAAACGCGCCGCTGCCGGCAGTCCGCCCTTCAAATCAAAAGCCAGCATCGAGCCAAATCCCTTCATCTGTTTTTTTGCTAATTTGTGATCGCGATGAGATTTCAGTCCCGGATAATGCACTCGCTCCACTTTCGGATGTTTCTCCAGAAATTGCGCCACGCGAATTGCATTCGCGCACTGCCGTTCGACGCGCACGCTCAGCGTCTTCATTCCGCGATTCAGCAGAAACGCAACTTCCGGATCCATGCAACCGCCTAAACTGATCACCATTTGCCGAACAGGTTCGATGCGCTGCTTGCTTCCCGCGGCAACTCCTCCAAGCAGATCGGAATGTCCTGACAAACCTTTGGTGACGCTGTGCAACACGATGTCGAATCCCAATTGCAGCGGGTTCTGCAAAACGGGTGTTGCGAACGTATTGTCGGCAACGCTGACAAGATTGTGTTTCCTGGCAAACGCAACTGCTTTGCGCAGATCGACCAGAAACAGCGAGGGATTTGTCGGTGTTTCTACATATAGACACTTGGTCTTCGCGCTGACCATCTGCTCGATTCCCGCTAAATCCGTTTCGACATGTTTCACGGTGATTCCGCAGCGCGGCAAAACGTCGCGCATCAGTCGATACGTTCCGCCGTAAAGTTGCGCGGTGGAAATCAGTTCATCGCCATTGCGCAAAATGCTCAGCAGGGTGTGCGAAATTGCGGCCATTCCGGAAGATGTGACGATCGCATCTTCCGCGCCTTCGAGCGAAGCGATCTTGCGTTCGGCAACAGCAAGCGTGGGATTTCCGTAGCGAGAGTAAATGTACGCTTTGTTGGTTCCTTCCGCCCAACGTTTCATTTCTTCGCTGGAAGAAAAGGTAAATGTTGAGGAACGTACAATTTCCGAAGTCACTGGCTTGGCAAATCCGTGGCGAATCGGTTCGCCAGCATGAATTGTACGTGTGGATGATTTCAGTTGCGGAGAAGTGCGAGGCTTCATGCTGGCGATTATTCGCCGCGCCGCGTTTCGCCGCAACCACCAATTTGGGTGCAACACTCGATGCATTGCCGCGGAGCTTTATACTTGACAGGTCTCGCCACTAGTACAATACTGACCTAGTCATGAGTGACCTACTGGTTCTAGCGACCCTGCTGCGTGGCCCAACACATGGATACGCGTTGAAGAAGCAGATTGGCATGATTACCGGGCAAGGCGATTTGCACAACAATTTGGTTTACCCGCTGCTGAAGCGTTTTGTGGCGGAAGGCTGGGTTACACGACGAACCGTAGATGGAGAGCGCGGGCAGACTCGGGAACTCTACGCACTATCGGCAAAAGGCCGTCGCGAACTGGTCGAGAGATTGAGTGTATTTTCCGAGAAGGACGCGGCGCATGGCGAAGCGTGCCTGATGCGCGTTGGATTGTTCGCCATTCTTGACCGGGAAGTGCGACTGAAGATTATCGAGACGCGCAACGCTTGGCTCGCGGCACGCCAGCAAAGGTTGCAAGCTCTTTCCTCTGGCATGGATTTGGGGGAATGGGGCGGAGAAAGCGTTGCGCTGCTGCTTCGCCAGATCGCTTTGGAAAGAAAGTGGCTATCCGCATTGCGGAAAAAAGCGTCGCGCAGTGCGAAGCGTAAATCAGATTAGGTACAGAAATACGTGTGGAGGACAACGCTCATGAACTCGGACATGTTCAGCGGAGCTTTGACGAGAGAACAAGCATCCGTTTTTGCCGGTTGGATGTGGATGGTGCTCGGCGCGGTGTGGTTGGCGATGTGGTTCACGATGAAGCGCGCCAAGAAGATAGAAAATCCATTTGAAATGGCGCAGCATACGATTCCCGCATTTGTGGGGTTCTGGCTGATCTTCGAGAAGTCGTGGAAATGGGCTCCATTGCAGCAACACGTGCTTCCGGATGTTCCGTCCGTGTGGGTTTCCGGGCTGGTGTTGACGGTCGCCGGAGTGGCGATTGCGATCTGGGCGCGATTCTCGCTTGGCGGAAATTGGAGCGGCGTGGTCACGCTGAAAGATAATCACCAGTTGGTGGGCAGCGGCCCGTATCGCTGGATCCGTCATCCGATTTACACCGGGATTTTAGTTGCCGCAGTGGGGACGGCAATGATTCACGGGCACCTGCGCGGATGGATCGGATTTGCGGTGCTGTTGTTGACGTTTTATTTCAAGGCGCGGCGTGAAGAAAAGTTTTTGCGGCAGGAATTTGGAAGTGGATTCGAAGAGCATGCGCGGAGAACCGGAATGTTTTTGCCGAAATTGACGTAGCGAGAACGTGGTTCGTAGCGCAAATTGGGAAGCGTGTAGATTGTTGAATCAAAAGTTGGTTTTTGTGTACGGATTGCACCGCAGGGCGTCGGATAGCGAAGAAGTGTCGCATCTACAGCGCTGGATTTTGCCCGACTCGTAATTGGTGCGAGTCGGAGCGGAATTTGCGGAATGATTGAAGCATCCTCTGTCGCGGGATACCGCGTCATACTTACTACCCCTCAATTGCCCCTGCCGTAGGTACCAGCCCAGCCCAGAGTTAACAGACTAACCCGCCAAGTCTGAAAAAGGAGGGCGAGGACTGCTCATTCCTCGAAGGTCGATGACAAAAATTTGCAGATGGGCGGTAGTTGTCATTGCATTGTTTTCTGTAACGGAAGCCAGGGCGCAAAATCCGATTTTTGCCGGGCACGGACCGGTGATTGAGGCCGGACTGGGATATTCGTACGTGGATGTGGGAGTGCCGTCGTTGGACCGAGTCAGCATGCACGGAGTGGATGGCAGCGTGAACGCGGATTTCAGTCGGCGATTTGGAGTGAAGCTAGATCTCGGATATGTGCGCGGCTTCGACGTGTTTGGAACGAATCACCACGCGGACATTCTGAGTTATATGGCGGGTCCGGTGTTTTATCCGATCAGGAAAAGACGATTTTCTGTGTACACCGAAGCGCTCTTTGGCGGCGCGCGAGAAACAGGAGTGAACTTCACGAGTACCGACCAGACGATAACTGGTTTCACCAACAAATTCGCGTGGCAGGCAGGCGGTGGGGTGGAGTACAGAATATCGCGAATGTTTGCGGTACGGTTTGGCGCCGACTACATGCACACATCCTTTTACAATCGTGAGGTGACGATAACAGGGCAGAGCAATGTACGAGCGGTGGCCAGTCTGGTATACACGTTTGGAGAAGGGCGCGAAAAGTAGATTGGCGATGGATTCTCCGTTGAAAGTCTTCCACAGAAGGGCCATGCCAGTAAGACGAGTTTTGAGGGATTGGAGAGTTGGAAAATTGGACGCGCTTTGCTATGTGTTGAAAGCAAGCCACGATCCCTCCGCTGCGCACGAAGCGTGCTCCGGTCGGGATGACAACTTGCGGGTTGGCTAGCGACGATGCTGCCGTCGATCGCGATGATCGTCGGTCACATACTGCCTTCCCCCGCTTGCGGAGCGATGGGGACAGCGCGTGAGCACAGCCAGGAATGAATGGCTATGCTACGACGGGCTTCAAGTTGAGCTGCAGTGGCTGAAGCCGCGATGACGATAGAGCTAAACGAAAACTAGGCTTCTTCTTCGACCAGGGCTTCGCCGTGGGCTGCCTTGTGAGCGGCGATTACTTTGTCGGCTAGTTCGTTGGGTACGTAGTCGTAGTGCGAGAACTCCATGGAGTAGCTGGCGCGGCCCTGGGTCATGGAGGTCAGGTCGGTGGCGTAAGAAAGCATTTCTGCGAACGGCACCTGGGCTTTGACGACGACGTTGTGGCCCCGGGTTTCGCTGCCTTCGATGCGGCCACGACGGGAGCTGAGATCGCCCATCAAGTCGCCAGAATACTGATCAGGTGCGTAGACTTCGACGTGCATGACCGGCTCCAGCAGGGTGGGGCGCGCTGTCTTCATAGCTTCTTTGAAGGCCAGTGAGCCGGCGATTTTGAAGGCCATGTCCGACGAATCGACGTCGTGATATTTGCCGTCGTAGAGAGTGGCGCGGAAATCGGTGACCGGGAACCCGGCGAGATAACCGCGAGCGGCGGCTTCGCGAATGCCACGTTCGACGGAGGGAATCCAGTTCTTGGGGATCGCGCCGCCGAAAACATCGTCGACAAATTCGATGCCTTTGCTGCGTTCGATAGGCTCAAACTTGACGCGACAAACGCCAAACTGCCCGTGACCACCGGACTGCTTTTTGTGTTTGCCTTCGGCGTCGGCCTTGCCGCGAATGGTTTCGCGATAGGCGACCTTCGGCGGCTTGAGAGTCATATTGACGTTGTAGCGTTTTTGAAGTTTGGCGACGACCACTTCGACGTGCTGCTGACCGTTGCCGGCGAGCAGAAATTCTTTGGTTTGCGGGTCGCGTGAAAAACGCAGAGCCGGATCTTCTTCCATCATTTTGTGAATAGCGACACCGATTTTGTCTTCATCGGCGCGGGTTTTCGGTTCCACGGCAAAGGTGATGGAAGGTTCGGGAAGTTGTACCGGCTGATAAAAGATGTTGCCGCCATTTTTTTCGCCGAGCGTGTCGCCGGTAACGGTTTCCTTCAGCTTGGCAATTGCGCCGATATCGCCAGCATGGAATTCCTGAACTTCAGTAAATTGTTTTCCTTGCACCAACATGGTGTGCTGGAAGCGCTCAGGCAGATTACGATTGAAGTTCTGCAGCGTGGCGTCGTTTTTGAGGACGCCAGTCTTCACCTTGAAATAATTGATGCGCCCGGCAAACGGATCGGCCAGCGTTTTGAAGACGAAAACGGAGAGCGGCTGATTGTCGTCGTATTTGCGATCGATGCGATCGCCTTTACCATTGGGCTCTTTGAAACCGACTTGCGCGTGCTCATCAGGATGCGGGAAAACGTCGGCGAGAAAAGTAAGCAAGCTAGCATTACCGACATTACGACAAGAAGAAATCATCAGCACCGGAACAATTTTTTCGGAGACGATAGCCTTGCGCACAGCGGGAATCAAATCCTGAACGGGAATGGTGCCTTCGCGGAAAAACTCCTCCATCATTTCGTCGTCGCCTTCGGCAATCATTTCGACCAGCCGCTCGTGAGCTTCCTGAGCTTCATCGAGTAGCGCGTCGGGAATGTGTTCGATGGTGGCCTTGCCATCGCCGTCGGGCGTATAGAAATGCGCTTTCATGGAGACGAGATCGACTACGCCGCGGAACGCTTTTTCGCTGCCGATGGGCATCTGCAGAGGAACAACGGTGCGGCCAAAAACCTGCTGGAGCGATACGAGGGAACGTTCGAAGCTGGCGAGTTCGCGATCCATCCAGGTAAGTACGAAGGCGCGGGGAATATCGTACTCGGCGCAATAATCCCAAACTTTTTCGGTGGTGACTTGAGCGCCGACGTGGGCATCGACGGTAATGAGCGCGGCGTCGGCGGCGATGAGCGAAGCTTTGGTTTCCGTGATGAAGGTGGAATATCCGGGGAGGTCGATGAGATTAATTTTCACAGAGTTGCCGCCGCAGAGGGTGCAGGGCCATTCGGCGTGAGCGAGACCGGTCTGAATAGAAATTTTTCTGGCAATTTCTTCTTCGTCCCAGTCGGTTGGAGCCGTGCCATCCGCAACTTTGCCAAAGCGTTGAGTCGCTCCAGCGGTGAAAAGTAACGACGACACCAGTTGCGTCTTTCCGGTGCCGCCGTGGCCTACAATGCCAACGTTTCTGATGTCCTTGGTGGGATAGATTTTCATCACAGTCCTCCGCATAGGTGTGACCAACGAGGTCACCGGGCGAAGGTCCGCCGAGAAAAGAAGCAGGCGCGGGCCGGCGCCTGGCGAAGTTGGTTTTTTTGAAGGAGAGCGAGGCCCTACCTGGGTCCCGTGAAGCGGGGCGAAGGCGAAACGAATAAATCTCCCTGGTCCGCTCTTCTTGACGAGGCGATGCTAGCACAGGGGTATGGTGGGGGCAATGTGTTGCAGGTCACGGAGCGGGGGTAGAGGAGAAGTCCGGTTTGAGCGTTACGTGGCTATCTTTCAGGACTTCGACATGCCGCAGCCACGCGGCTGAACCTTTGGTGTGCACCGAGAAAATATGAGGGCCTACGGAAAGTGTGAGCGTGGCGGGAATGTTACCAACGAATTTTTCGTCGACGAAGATTTCCGCGCCGGGAGGTTCGCTTAGGGTGATTGTGCCGGTGGCGTCGAAGGGTGGAGCTGTGGGTGATGAGGGAGAGTCGATAGCAGGCGCGGATAATTTTTGCGTAACGGTGCGGGTTTGGGGCTGCTGCGTGGGGGCTGGCTCGGATGGTTGCGGATAAAAACGGCGAAGAACATCGAGCAAATCGCTGGAGCTGAGCGCGAAGCCAATGCCCGTGACGTTTTTTTTGATGAGTTTTTGGGTGTTGAGGCCAATGACTTCGCCGCGGGAATTCACCAGTGGGCCACCGGAATTTCCTGGATTGATGGGGGCGTCGGTTTGAATCCAGGTGCCAGGGCCAGCGGAGGCAAATTTGCCTACGGCGCTGACGATGCCTTTGGTGGCGCTGAAGAGCATGGCGTCGCCGGGACAGCCGATGGCGAGAACGGATTCGCCTTGTTGGACCGTGGCGGCTTCGGCCAGCGCGACGAACGGGGAGATGAAATTGGGCGGAGGCGAATCGATTTTGACGAGGGCGATGTCGAGATCGGCGTCGACGTAGACGACTTTGGCGTTGAGTTGGACGCCGCTAGGAAGAACTGCGAGGAGAGAGGTTTCGCCGCGGGCGACGTGGGCGTTGGTGGCGATGACGCCGGTGTCGGTGACGAAGAAGCCGGAGCCGGAATGGTCGAGAGCTTTTAGATAGACGACGGCGGGCTTGGTGCGGCGGACGATTTCTTCGAGAGAGAGTTCGGGTTCGAGGCTGGCGGGGTGCGCGGAGATGGGACGAGAGGCGACTGCACCGTCAAAGGTGGAGGAAATGGAGTCGAGGTCGGCGTGGAAGGATGGAGCTTTTAGGAGCCAGTAGTCACCGTGATTGCGGCCGTGCAGATCGATCCAGTGCATGGGGCCTTCGGTGAGGGAAATTTCGCGGGTGGCGTAACCGGGAAGGGAGATGCGGGCAATCATGGGATGTTCGAGGCGCTGGCCGATGGCGGTGTGAGTGCGGTGGAAAAAGCCGCCGGGAAAATCTTTTTCGAAGGGCGTGGTGCCAACGATGACGCCGTCGAGTTCAACGGTGGCGCCTGGGGGAGTGCTGGTGATTTTTAGAGACTCGGCGGGGGATGGCTGGGCACACAACGGCAGAAGTAGAGCGAGTGGAAGGAGACGTCGGAGCAGCATGAGAGGAGTGCTGTCGTTAGTATACTAAGGCGGTAATGAACGTACAAGTGAAGAGGCAAAGGAAGGATTACCACAGAGGTCGCTGAGGGGGCGCAGAGATAGCGGAGGCACGTTGAGAATTTTGGTGTGGCGGGCTTCTGAGTTTAGGAGGAGGAAGGCTTTGGCGAGCAGCCGGGACAGGAGAGGACGGGGAGTGGGGGATATTTGGGGAAGCGGTGATCGGTTTGGGAAAGTTGGCAGAGGAGGAAAGTGGAACCTTTGGATGAAGAGATGAGGCGGGCGTGGAGGCAGTTGGCGCAAAGTCCGGTTGGAGAACTGGCGGTTGTGCTGGAGTTTTCGAGTGCCATGCGATTGAGGGTGCGCGCTGAGAGTTCGAGCTGAAGAGTTTACTGCGGCTTGGCGGGGTCGGCCGGTGCTGACGCCGGAGTCGGCGGTGTAACGGGTGGAGTTGGTTTGCCGAAACGGGAGTCCTCGATAGGGACGTTGACTTCGATTTTATCGGCGGCGATTTTCTGGATTTGCTCGGTGCCGGGGGCGTCGGATTCGATGAGGAACGGATACTTCAGGCCATCGACTTCGCGGAAGTCGCGGAAGAAGGATTCCCAGGGGACATCTTTGTCGCCTACTTTGCGAGTGCCTTCCCACTTGGAAATCAGATAGGTGTCTGGATCGAAAAGGAAAAAGCTGGTGTCGCCATTTTTATTGGTTAGTTTGAGTTTGTAGTCGGATTTACCTTCGACGTCTTCCCGGCCAACGTATTCAATTTTGTTGCCTTTGGTTTTGTAGTCGACGAAGGGGCCTTCGAAGTCGGCTTCATCAAAAACGCCGCGAAGATCGGCCTCGCTCATAGCCGTGACGGAGGGCGTTGGGCCAAATGGATTGTAAATCCAGCCGGCAGACTTGCCGTCGTAGGTGCGAATCAGCGTTTTGCCGGTGATGGTAATTTCCATGTGCATTTTCAGGGGACGCTTGCGTTCGACGAGGAAGGGACCATCGGCGCCGGGTCCAAAGGAAATGGTGCCAGACACGCGCTCGGATTTGACGGAGCGAATTTTGGCGAGGCCGCCACGCGCGGCAATGTATTTGTTGATGATGTCGTCGGAGGTCTGGGCCGAGGCAGTACGAGGGTAGAGAGCCAGCGCAAGCAAGAAGCCTAGGAAAAAGCCGATGAAGAAGACGGTGCGCCAAGTCGAGGTGAATGCGGAAGAATGCCTCATCTGAAGAATGTTAGAGGCAGTCGAGATAGGGGTCAACTATTTGCGGCACAGACCTAGCCGCCGAGAGTGACCGCGATTTCGAACTGGGTGACTTTGGGAATACCGCGCGGAACGATGGTGACGCGATGCAGGCGAGGAGTGTCGAGCAGCACGCTGTTAATTTTATTCAGGGTTATGGAATCGACGACGTAGCGGGCCGTGAGCGCGTTGGGAATGGGGTTACCTTCGGCGGCCATGGCGAATGGTACGAGACCGTACTTGTTCTTGAGACTGACGAACAGGCCAACGAGGTCGGAAAGGTTTTGCGGCTCAATGCCACAGTATTTCAAGTGCTCGAGGTACTGGTTATCGAGAGAGAACTCGCGGACTGGGGTGGCCATACGAGTCGCTCCTCTCCCGCCACGTGGAGTCGAAACTCCAAGATTGGCGCAGCAAGCAGGGGTGAAGAACCTACGCTGTGGGGACATTTCTGTCAAGTTGGGAGGTGTGCGTTAGGGGGACGGTCTTGGTTATTTGAACCCAAGAGAGAGCCCGCGCTTGCGCTCGGGATGACGCGTGTTGAGGCGTCGGGCAGTTTTATGAGTGGGGCCACGATATATCGTGCCCTACGGAACGAGAGAACGTTTGGTCGATGGTGTTTTCAAATAGGCGATGACGAACAGAATGCCCAGGAAAAAATCGGTGAAGGAGAAGAGCAGGTCGCGGGGATTGGTGCGGTGTTGGAGGACAAGAATGACGATGGCGGGAGCGTAGGTAAATTTTTCGACCATGGAAGGAATCATCATGGGACGAAAGCGAGTTGGATCGGTGGCGATGATGCAGAAAGCAATTTGCCAGGCGAGCGCGAGTCCGACGAAGCCGTAATAGAAGCCGGGGTGAGTGATGGGCGGGGGATCTTTGCGGCCGATGAGATCGAACATGAAGTACAAGGGAAGAATTACAAGGAAACCCCAGATGCCAGCGATCCAGAAAACGACTTTGGCGAATTTCATGGCACGCCCCCCAGAATAAAAACGGCACTGACACAATCTCTTAGTAAATTCCGTGTAGAAATATGTGCGAGAGAATTTAGTGAGAATGGGTAACATTTGCAAGCTGGTTGGTAAACGTGGGAATTAAATACGTAGAGAAGAAAAAAGTGCGCGGATGCATGGTGTGGCAAAAAGAGGAATTGGGTTATGAAAAAAGATAAGTTGCTGATAGCGGTGAGCTAAAAGAATAGAGCGAAATTAGAGCGCGAGGTGGAAGGATTCGTGCACCAGTCCACTCACCTGCCCGATATCTGAGGAGGCTATGGTGATGATGCGCAAATTAATGATTTCCACTTCGCTCGGCGGCATGTTGCTGCTCGGAGCGGCAGGAGCATACAGCTTTACCCCGCAGGAACCGGGTACTGGTGGTGGCTCGCACGGTCAATCGCAGCAAGCGACCAAGTCGGTATCCGGGAAAGTAACGTCGATTGGAGATGCCGGGAAGTCGTTCTCGATGGAAGTGAACGATGGCGGCAGCAAGAAGACCATGCAGTTCGCGGTAGATAAGAACACGCAAGTGCAGGGCCAAGTGAAAGCTGGAACGATGGTCGTGGTGGAATATCAGCCAACGGACGGCGGGCAGTTCCTGGCTGTCAGCGTGTCTGCACAAAGCTAAGAAAAGTTAACGGACTTTGGCGCGACTAAAATTGTCGTGGCCAACAACGGGCGGAGCCACTGGGAAGTTCCTGGAGGCTACGCCCTATTTTTTTGTCCCGCGATGTGGAACTGGAGTCGTAGCGGTAACCGTCTGAAATTCCGGATTAGATTCCATTTTGTTCACGAAAAGTTTGGGACTGGGGCACGATATATCGTGCCCCTACGGTATGGGATATGCTTGCGCGGACAAATGCGGTCCGCACTGAGGCCGCACTTATTCGGAGTGAGAGGGACGGAGCCAGCCGCAACTTATGAGCATCGTGGACATGATTGTTGGGAAGCCGCTGAAGACCTCAGAAGAACGCGGCGAACAGGTTGGGCCCGGGCCGGGCGTAGCAATTTTCGGGCTAGATGCGCTGAGTTCAGCAGCGTACGGGCCAGAAGCGGCATTGACGCTGCTGATTCCGCTGGGACTGATGGGCGTGCAATACATCATACCGATCAGCGCGGCGATCATCACGTTGCTGATCATCGTGTATTTTTCCTACCGGCAGACGATTGCCGCGTATCCGATGGGCGGCGGCTCGTACACGGTGGCGCGGTTTAATCTTGGCGCGTTTTGGGGATTGTTAGCGGCGTCCGCTTTGTTGGCGGATTACATTCTGACCGCAGCGGTGGGAATTTCTGCAGGAGTTGGCGCGCTGACATCCGCATTGCCGAAGTTGTTGCCGCACACTTTAGCAATCTGCCTGGGCATTCTGGTGGTAATCACAATCATCAATTTGCGGGGAGTAAAAGACGCGGGCGTAGCGTTCATGGCGCCGACGTATCTGTTCGTCGGAACGTTGTTGATCTCCATTGTGGCCGGGATTGTGAAAACCGTGTTGAGCCACGGGCATCCGATACCGGTGGCGCCATTGCCGCAACCATCACCGCAAGTGGCGGTGGTGACGTACTGGTTGTTGCTGCGGGTGTTCGCGAGCGGTTGCACGGCGTTGACAGGCGTGGAAGCAGTGAGCAACGGAGTGAAGGCGTTCCGTGAGCCTGGGGTGAAGAATGCGCAACTCACGCTGACAATCATCATCGGAATATTGGCGATTCTGTTGGCGGGAATTTCGTATCTGGTGAAAGTGTACGGAATTGTGGCGACTGATCCTGGCGCGCCAGGCTATCAAAGCGTGCTGTCAATGATGATCGGTGCCGTGTTTGGCAAGGGCGCGTTTTACTACGTGTCGATCGCGGGAATTTTATTGGTGCTGTCGCTTTCGGCGAACACGGCGTTTGCGGATTTTCCAAGATTGTGCCGGGCGATCTCGCAAAACAATTATTTGCCGCACGGCTTTGCGCAAAGAGGACGGCGGTTAGTGTATACACAAGGAATCATCGTGCTGGCGATCCTATGCGCGTTTTTGCTGGCGGTGTTTGGCGGCGTAACAGACCGGCTGATTCCGCTGTACGCGGTGGGCGCATTTCTGGCATTCACCTTATCCCAAGCTGGCATGGTGAGGCATTGGTGGAAGAAGCGCGGGCCGCACTGGGAAAAATACGCGCTGATAAACGGGTTGGGCTCGTTCGTGACCGGCATTACGGTGATCGTGGTGCTGATTGCGAAATTCGTGGAAGGCGCATGGATAACATTGCTGTTCATACCGCTGACGATCGTGGCGTTTCGCGCGGTACGACGGCATTATCACAATGTGGCGGTGGCGAGCCGCTCCACGGTGCCGGTGGAATTGAGGAAAAGGGAAGAAAAGCCGATCGTGATTGTCCCTGTGGATCGTTGGAGCGCGATCACCAAGCAGGCGCTGGAGTTTGCAGCTCATTTGTCAGATGAAATTGTGGCGGTGCACGTGGAACCCGGAGAGCATTCGACGCTGTTGCGGGCCGACTGGGAACAGTATGTGGCGACGCCGTATGAGGAGTTAGGAAACAAGCCGCCGGAATTAAAGATCATCGCGTCGCCGTACCGGTTTGTGGTGGTGCCGGTGGTGCAATTCGTGTTGAACATGGCGGAAAGGCATCCGGACCGGAGAATATTGGTGGTGATTCCGGAATTTGTGGAAGATCGCTGGTACGAATATTTCCTGCATAACCAGCGCGCGCGGTTGTTGGAGTGGACATTGCTGACGCGAGGAAACAAGAGAATCTTCACGGTCAGTTCGCCTTACTACATCAAAGCTGGAGAGAGAGGCAAAGCTGCCGTTGAGAGCAGCAAAGCTACCGAGACAGACAGTGTTTGAGGCGGCGTTTTGGCTAACTTGGTTGCGGATGTTTGTTTGAAGGATTCACGGGGACGGACGACAGATATTTGGCCAGCGGTATGGTGACGCTGCCCAAGGCTCCAGAAGAATCGCGCACAAAGATGCGGAGGGTTCGCGCGGCGGGAGAAACCTGAATGGGATTTCCCAAGACCAGTCCGGACTTCATATAAAAATCGTATTCACTGGGCTTCAGGTGTAAGTCGACGTGTTTGTGATCGGCGGAGAGGAACTCGTCCGCCGAGCCGAGTTGGCAAACGAGCAGGTCCAGGGCGGCGAGGTGCGCACCATCGCTTTCGTGGAATAACAGTTCGCTGGGCTCGACGCGAACGAAAGTTCTGAGCAAGTGGGAAGAAGAGGGACCTTTCGGGGGCAACGTCACGCGAACATTAAGACTGGTGGAATCGACGCGCATTCTGGCCGCTTGCGCAAGATTGGTTTGCATCTCGCCGAGGCCATCGTTGGAATCGGCGTAGGCGAAATAACCTTCCCGGTAGCGCAGGTGTAGTCCCGGAACATTGAGACGCAATTTCAGGCGATGGAAGGAACCATCCCACTGATTGTGGGTGGGGTAAAAGCCGAGCAGATAAGTGAGTTCCGTATCTTCAATGGCGCGACGTACGGAACCGGCGACATCGTTGTTGCCATAGAAGGCGCGGCCTCCGGTGCGATCGGCGAGAAGATTCATGGCGTCCCACTTAGCGTGGCGCCCGAAAACTGCGCCGCGCGAACCGGAGATGGAAATGCCGACAGCATCGACCGGGTAGATGGACATGTTGACGCGGTTTAGCGCGCGTGCGGCGCGTTCAATTTCAGACGCGTTGGAATGGGGATCAGCACTGGGCGGCGGCAGTCCAAAACCACCGTAGCCGGCCATGAGAGGAAAGGTGCCGGAAACCCAGACGAGGCTTTTTCTGCCGGAGATGAAGGCAACGTGATTAGCGATGGAGAGGAAGGCGTTAGTGGTGTCGCCGACGCGAGTGTCGAGGGCATCGTCCATCGTAGTTCGAGTAGACGCAGACCGTTCGCGATTAGAAGAAGCCGGGCCGGGAGCACTCAAGTTGGTTTCACCGGTGGGAGTCAGACCAGAGCTGCGGCTGGTGGAGGCGTCGAAGGCACGAGAGGAATGAGGCTTGAGGCGCTCCATGGCTTGCAACAGAGCCTGGGAGTCACGCGTGAAATCCTGGAGGATGTAGAGCTGATCGTCGAGGAAATAAAGCGCGATGTATTCGTTGGGCTGGCGATTGCTGAGGAGTTTGAGGACTTGGGATTTTGCGTAGACCTGATCTTCGAAGGAAGTGTTCAGGGAATCGAGGAGAATCACGCTGACGGCGGAACTTGAGCCGTCTGGAGCTTCGCGGTTGGCAAAGACGTTGGGAGGCGGCAGGGCAGGCTTGGCAGGTGCGTTGGATGGGGAAGCAGGCGAGAAGATGGCGATTTCCTGCTTGGTGTCTTCGTCGATCAGGGAGAAGTCTTCTTTCTTGAGTCCGAAGACGGGCTGACCCTTGTGGTCCTCGACGATGACATTGAGTTGGACGAGGTGGGTGGTGGATTTGAGGACCGTGGGCGTTTGTGAAGCGGGCTGCGACTTTTGCGTTTTCTGCGCCGCTAACGGGATGATGCCGGCGGTTAGGAGCAAGAGGGCAAGTAAGAACAGAGGAAAGGCGGCCTTGGCGTGGGAATGCCGGGTGGTTTGCATAGAGGCTACCAAGCAAATAACTTGCTGAAAGAGGCAGTAGCATACCTCTTTTGGATGCGTAAGAAAATGGGCGATTGGGCGGGTATGCGGCTATAAGCATGGGGTTAGACGGCGGTTTGGAAGGAGCCGTCTGGGGCGACGTAGCCGTAGGCCATGCGGGGAGTGCTGAAGGCGAAGCCGGGGGTGCCGTGCTTGTCGAGGAGAATGAGTCCACCGGTGCCTTTGCCGCGCCTGGAAAGAAGTTGAACTGCAGCTTGCGCGGCGCGGGTGGGAGTGGAACCGGCGGGGCGCAGAAAGTCGGCGGCAGTTTTAGCCATGACAATCTTCATGATGGCTTCGCCGTAGCCGGTGGAGGAGACTCCGCCAGTTTCGAGATCGGCGTAGCAGCCACAGCCGATCAGAGGAGAATCGCCAACGCGGCCAGGCTGTTTGCAGCAAGTGCCTCCGGTGGACGTGGCGGCGAAGAGACGGCCATGTTTATCGAGAGCGACGGCACCGACGGTGCCTTGTTCGTGGCCACGATGATGTTCGGCGGCGTGAGAGTCTTTGCTGCAACGTAGCCACGCAGCGTGTTCGGCGGGGGAGATGAGTTCGCTGGGATCGCAGAGGGGAATGCCGTGTTGCTTGGCGAAGTGCTCTGCGCCTTCGGAGATGAGCATCATGTGCGGCGATTTTTCGAGGACGGCGCGCGCGGCGCGAATGGGATTTTTTATGCGGTGAAGACCGGCGACGGAGCCGGCGCGAAGCGTGGAGGCGTCCATGACGATGGCGTCACATTCGACTTCGCCGTCGAGATTGAGGTGGGAGCCGAAACCAGCGTCGAAGACGGGGTCATCTTCGAGAACGATGATGGCGGCTTCGATGGCGTCGAGGGCGTGACCGCCACGGGAGAGAACATCCCATCCGGCGTGAAGAGCGCGCAGGCAGCCGGATTTGCACGCGTCAACGGCATCGTCGGGAATGTCCCAGGCACCACCATGAACAATGAGAGAAGGTCGCATGGAATAGGAGGATTGCAGAGGGGAAGGAGATTTGTCCAGTTGTGGGCAAAGAGCGAAGCTGGAAAATAGAAAAAGGAAAACGGGAAACGGGAAACGGGAAAGGGCGACTTGGTTTCCAGTTCCGATTTGGAACCGGCCACGAAGTGGAAGAGTGAATATGACGCGGAAGATTTTTTCGTAAGAGACGTAGACAAAGAAGTTAGGAGAAGGTGGCTGGTAAGAGACGCAGCGAATGGACTTAGCTGACGTTGGCGCGGTGATCTTTGAGCGTGTAGAAATTGGGGAGGCAGTACGTACCCCGGGTGTTTTTTGGTAAAGAGGTGCAAGTGATTTAGATGAAGCGAGATAGAGGGAAAAGGATTTGGTACGAAAGTGGTACGGAACTGGTAAAGGAGTGAAGAGTGGGAAGCGATGTGGGGATGAGAGTCGAAACGGAACTCAAGTAAAGGTTGAGGTGGAAGGGTGGGCCGGAGGAGCGGTGCGGAGAGCGTTCGAACGAGGATCGAGCGTACATCAACTATCCTATAACAGTTAGTACTTAGTGTCAAGTAGTAAGAATAGCCCCCACCCTTCGCAAGAAATGAAGGCGCAAAGGGTAGGCACCCGGAGGTGTCAGTACTTCAAGGGTGCAGCACCCGCCTACTTGTCCGATTACCGCGGTGGTCTCAATGGGTCGACGCAACACTTTCCTGAAGTTTACTCGCAGGAGTCTGAAAACCTAAAGTCTGTCGCGGGCGTTGATTTAAGCGCAACGCCACTTTGTTCAGATCCGACTGGGAATAGTCGGACAGGTCGGTTTTCTTCGGGAAGTATTGTCGTAAAAGCCCGTTGGTGTTTTCGTTCGAGCCACGTTGCCAGGGACTCTGCGGATCACAGAAGTAAACTTTCACATCCGTGGCCACCGTAAAGTCCTTGTGTTTGGCCATCTCCAGTCCGCGGTCCCAGGTCAGCGAGCGCCGCAAGGTAGCGGGAAGTTTGCGAACGTGTTTGCTCAATGCCCCCACAACCTCCGCCGTATCTTTGCTAGGTACCTTGATCAGCATGACAAAGCGGGACTGGCGTTCGACCAACGTCGCGATGTGACTGTTTCCTGAGCCGCGCAGAAGATCGCCCTCCCAGTGACCCGGGACAGCGCGGTCCTCCACTTCAGCGGGCCTCTCGCGGATAGAGATGGCCTCGGGGATTTGGCCGCGCCCGTCTTTAAAGATGCGAGAGTGCTGCGACCGACGTATGCGACGCTTGGATCGCAGATGCTCCAGCAGCTCCTTTTTCAAGGCTCCACGGGCTTGAATGAACAGGCTTCGGTAAATGGTTTCGTGGGACACCCGCATGCTCTCATCATCGGGATACTGGGTTTTCAGCCAGCCGGAAATCTGCTTCGGCGACCAGTCCAGAATCAGTTTACTCGCAACGATGTCCCGCAACTTAACGTTGCTAGAAAGAAGGCAGCGCTTGGGCCGCAAGGCCGCCTGCCAGGCTTCGCCGTCCGCTGGACTGGCTCGATATGCAGGACGGCCACCATGCCGTGCGACCTCTCGGCTCACGGTCGATACCGCTCGCTCTAAACATCTGGAAATCTCACGGAGCGACGAACCGGAAGCCAGCCCTCGCGAGATTTCCTCGCGCTCACGCAGCGTGAGCGCGAGGAGCGCACGCCGCCGTATTGCCGGAACAATCCCACCATGAAGCGACACTATGCAACGAATGGAGTTATGATCCTTGCCAAAAGCACGCCCGATCTCATGCAGCGTCTGCCCCGCCTTCCAACGTCTCCACACGTCGAGCTTCTGTTCCGCCGAAAGCCCAAACCGTTTCCCTCGTTTCATAAACACCACCTTTAGAAGCAGCTTTATATCAGATGGTGTTGCATCGACCGTTTGAGCCAGCAGCGTTAATCGGGACTTGACATGACGCTTGTATCTGCAGGTCGAACGTAAACGGAGTTGCTCACAACTAGGCTCAATCATTAAGGGCAGAGTCGTCAGAACGCAAGCCTCAGCGCCAGTTGGATAACACGAGGATTGACGGCCGTGCTGTTGATAACGCCGAACGTCGGAGAGGTGAAGTTGCTATCGGGATTGGCAAACTGAGGATGATTGAGTGTATTAAAAAACTCGGTGCGAAATTGAAAGCTACTATTTTCGATCGGCCATTTGACGATTACAGTTTTTGAAAGTGCGAGATCCAAGTTCGCTTGACCGGGACCGTCTACAATTCCGGTGCCACTGTTGCCAAACGCCGTTCCGATGCCATCCGCACCAATAATTGCCGGATTCGTAAAACAGGCGGCGTTGAAATAACCTCCCAACTTCGATTCCACCGTCCCTCCCTTGACCAGTTGGCTTTTCGTGCAGGTTCCGCTCAGCTGTGCCAGGTCTTCGCTTATTCCAAAGACGTTGTTGGCATTCGTGTCGGAGATGGTGAGAGCACTGCCAGATTGAATCGTAGCCACCGCAGAGACATCCCACCCTCCTAGAACCGCCCGTTCGAGTCCGGCTGACGGGCTCGGGAGAGCCCATGTTGAGCTAAAAACGAATCGATGAGTGCGGTCAAAGCTCGCCCTTCCCCACCGCTGGCTTGGTGAGTCTTGGTCGCCTAGTGTCAGCGCATTTCCTGACGACGTCGAGTTAATGTCGGCACCATCCGTGTCCAAGGTCTTTGAGAAAGTGTAGGAAGCGAGAAATTGCAGTCCGTGACTTAACCGCTTCGTCAGACTGACTTCAAGCCCGTTGTACCAGGAAGTACCCTCGGATTCCATTTCAACAAGAGAGTCCGGAGGCACTCCGAGCACAGGAACTCGCAGAGAGATATTTGCGACAGTATCTGTCGCCACGCCCCTTATTGGATTGTTAAGAGAGGCCGATACGGCCTGATTGAGGGAACGTTGGCGTACCAAGTGTATTCCACGGGTTCCGACGTACCCAACTTCCAGCAACCAACCTTCATGGAATTCAGTCTGAACGTTTATTGAATATTGCTGAACCATCGTGGGTCGAAAGCCGGGAGCGACACCGTAAATGGTCGTAGCGGTAGTTGGCGAGTAGGTGGGGAACATAGGGAAGGACTCTGGAGTAGGAAACGGCTGTTCGAAAGGCGACTGGAAAGTCGCACTGGAATTTGACTGACCACTGTTCAATCGGAAGTTAGAATACGGGGCGCCGAATACGTTTTGATAAAACGCTTGACCCGTCGGCTGGGAATAATAAATGCCGTAGCCTCCCCTGAGTAGCAACGCGCTCGAACTGGGCAACATCTGCCAGGCAAACCCGATCCGTGGAGCTATCGTATTTTGTCCCTCTCCATAGTTTCCAAACGGATTGGTCACCCGAGTGACGCCGGGCGGAAGCGTACCAGTGAAGTTCGAAGCGACAATATAACCCGCGAAGCTTCCGCCCGGCGGAGGGTTTGCATCGGCCTTGCTGGGATCGAAACTCGAGTTTCTGCCCAGCTGGTCTCCGAACTGGCCGATGCGCTCATATCGCAAGCCAATATTGAGGCTTACAGACCTGCCAACTTTGTAGTCATCCTGCACGAATCCTGCACCCTCCCACGCCCGGTAAGCTCGATGGGTCAACCCGAAGTCATCAAACGATGCAAAGACATTGCTAAATTCTGTGCCGTTGCTCGCTGCGTCCAGGCCAAGCAGGAAATCCGGCCAACTGAGAAACTTCACGAATGACCCGAGTCCTATTATGTCAATATTGTCTTGAAATCTGGTTATCGATCCACCCAGTCGAAGTGTATGAGCTCCGTGGACAAAACTAAGACCGTCGCTAAAGACAAAACTGTTTTGAGTTATGGTGCGCGGGAATCCAGAGGCGAAGCTGACGGAACCGGCTATATCCAAGCTTGGAAGCTCATTGTTGTAGTTCATCTCTCCTTCGGCAACTCCAACGTCTGACCACTTGAACGGGGTTTGGGCTTCCGCGCTGGTCCTCGTTCGGACGTACCCAAACTGTGCCTCGTTGAGCCAGCCGTTGCGAAAAGTATAGGTATGGGCGATGGAGAGGACTCTAAAGCCAGAATCGCTCGGACTCGGAAATCCGGGTATGTTACCCGCCGGGTTGAGCCCATTCCCGGGAAACGTGATCGTCTCATCATCATCAGCGAGAAAGAAGCGAGCGGAGATTTTACTGTTAGCACTCATGAGGTAATCAGCGTTCGTCAAAAACTGATTTTCGTTAAAGTGACATGGTTCCGCAAAAACCGAAAAACCCTCCTGCGCGAATGGTTTCGTTGTATCCACCGTTTGCGGAGTTGGAATCAAGAAAGATCCATCGGGAAGCTTGAGATTTAGCAAGTTCAAAGCGACCGGGTTAATATTGGAACCATCCGCTTTGATTGCAACTCCTCCCAGGGCGCCCGACATTCCGCTAAACAGCCTTCCGAGCGCCGCTGGCGATCTGTCGTTAGTTAGCGCCGGCTCGATTAAGTTAGAGGTACACGCAATTCTCGACTGACCAGCCGCGACGCCATTAATCTGGCGCGTTCCTTGGTACGAGCCAAAGAAAAGCAATTTCTCCTTCTTTATCGGTCCACCAAACGCAAACCCAAACTGGTTCTCTTTGAGGGTCGGGCGGGGCTGCTCAGCTCGGTTGAGGAAAAAATCGTTTGCATTGAGAGCCTCGTTTCGAAAGAACTCAAAGGCTGTGCCATGGAAATCGTTCCCGCCCGTTTTTGTGATCAAACTGACGTTGGCACCCGCGTAACGTCCAAAACCCGCATCATAGAGTCCTGTTTGTACTTTGAACTCCTGTATGCTGTCGGGGTTGGGTATAGGAATTCCTCCGCTCCCTGCCGCGCTCCCCTGTACGTCGCTGACACTTATCCCGTCCATCAGAAAGTTGTTATCATAGGAGCGGGAACCGTGCACGAAGATCCCGTCATTGGATTGGGCGATCTGAGACAGTGCGGTCCCGCCGAGTCCCAGTTCTCCGGCGTTGTACACCCCGACAGCGATACCAGGAGAAAGCCCAGTTATTTGCGCGAAGTTTCTTGTCACTAGTGGTAGCTCGCGGACTGAGCTTTCATTAACCACTCTTCCCAAAGCTGCACTGTCGTTTTGAACCATTGGCGGCTGGGCGGAGACCATTGCACGCTCGAAATGTGCTGCGAGTTGCAGGCGCAGTACAAGTCTGGTTGTTTCGGTAAGAGAGATGTGCAGTTCCGTAAGACTCAGAGATTCGAAATCGGTTTTACTTGCCTGTAGTTGATACGTACCAGGAGGTAAGAAAAGAAAACTGAACCTTCCATGTTCGTCGGAAATTGCCGATTCGGTATGGCCTGTTTCCGTATAGCTTAGGCGTAAGACCACACCAGGCAACGCGGCACCGGATGGGTCTAGCACCACTCCAGCCAGTGCACCGGTGGAGGTTGTTTGCCCATGTAGACAAGTAGAAAGCAGCGTTGCGAGAGCCAGCAGGCCAGCCGACACGATGCTGCGCCGCCTATGGCGTTTGAATTGTGAATCGTGACTCATCGGGGCCCCAAGATGGCAGTGGGAAAGACCATTCCCGACTCCTGCCACTTGCGCAATAAACTTGCCCTTTAGGCCGTGCGGGGATACTAGCCTAGGCTCGGAGTTCCCACCAGTGCTATATTCGGGCGGCTGAACCCTTTTCTTGTTCGATGGACACGCAACGGTATTCTTTAAATGACTTAGCGTTAGACTTACATCGGTAAGAATTGCGTTGCAGGTTTCTTGTCTCGGCTCAGTGGAGCGCGGCTTGTCGGGTGAATCTAGACATCCTGGTCGGCTCGATCCTGGCCGTTATCCTCAAGGGTGGCCGGGAGGGGCAAAGCTTGTCCTTGCGGTAATTGTCGTTGCGGCTTCTCTTTTTCCTCAATCAATTGGAGCTGGGCAAACAAAGGCAGTCCGGCGGGTCCTCATTTTCAATGACTTCAGTTCTATCTCGTCGCCAGGAATTGCGGCTCTCGATCAGGAGATCGTTAGTGGTCTGGCGATTTCTCCATACCAGATCGAACTCTACAACGAATCCCTTGAAGCAACTTTATTCCCAGACGAGGCTTCCCAGCACAAGTTTGACGAATGGTACATTCGCAAATATGCAGACCGCAAGCCGGACGTGATCATTACGGTCGGACCTGCGTCTCTCAAGTTCATGATGCAATCCCATGAAACGTCATTTCCGAACACTCCGGTTATCTTTTGTGGCACTACAGAAGAGATGTTAGAGCGGTTGCACCCCGACTCTCACTTTACCGGTGTTTGGGGGGTAGCACAGCCAGAAATGACCCTCATCGCGGCGATCCACCTGCAACCCGACACCAAGCACGTGGTTGTGGTGGGTGGCGTCGGCGCGTTTGACCGGAGCCTTGAAGCCTTGACCAAGGACCGTTTGCGTACCTACGAGTCGCAGTTCGAATTCACATATCTCACTAACCTGGACATGCCCGCGCTCCTTGAACGACTCAGGCGGTTGCCGAGCAAGACGATCGTTTATTACACCTCGATTATGGAGGATGCTGCCGGCGCACACTTTATTGACGCATCTCAATCCGTTCCTATGGTTGTGGACGCCGCGAATGCGCCTGTCTTTGTCTTGGATGATGTGGATATCGGCAAAGGAACAGTCGGAGGCGATGTGGTGAGTTGGGCTGCAGACGGTAAGGTCGCTGCTGGGATGGCCGTGCGGATGCTCGACGGTGTGAATCCGCAGCAAATTCCCGTGGCGAGAAACAGCAATGTCTATGTGTTCGATTGGCGAGCTCTACATCGCTGGGGTTTCAAGGAAAGCGACCTTCCACCCGGCAGCGTAGTGATGTTCCGCGAATTTTCGATATGGGAACGCACCAAGCGCATCTGGATTAGCGGGCTATTCATAATCCTCGTGTTGTCTCTTCTTGCCGCTTACTTGCAGTACAGTCGAACGGAACTGAAGAAGTCGCGAGACACCCAGGTACAACTCAGCGGTCACCTGATCGACGCGCAGGAGAAAGAGCGAGCCAGACTGGCATCGGAACTCCACGATGATTTTAGCCAACGCCTGGCACTGCTTGCATTTGGATTGCAGAATACTGCGGAAACACCTCCTGATTCTCCGGATACACTGAAAGAGACGCTGGACGAGTTCAGGGAATCAGTTAGTGAGCTTGGTGACGATCTTCATAGCCTATCCCACCAATTACATTCGTCTACTTTGGATACTTTAGGGCTCGTCACCGGCTTGAAATCTCTGTGTAAAGAGTTGCGTGCCAAGCAAGGTATCGAAGTCGATTTCACATCGGAGGATATTCCGCGCAAGGTTCAGCCAGAAGTTGCGTTATGTCTGTTTCGCATCACTCAGGAAGGACTTCAGAATTTGAAGAAACACAGCGGCACCAAGAAGGCTCAATTGAGTGTGCGCCACATTGGCAACAGATTAATTCTTTCTTTGTGCGACGAAGGTATAGGATTCGATGCCAATAAGCTGGAGAAACCCGGGCTGGGCATCCTCAGCATGCGAGGACGGGCACGAGTGTTAGGCGGAGAATTCGAGATTCATTCGAAGCCTGGCAAAGGAACGCGAATTGATGTCTGGGTGCCGTTCGAGCCGGTCGAACATCCAGTAAAGGTTGAGTCTACCTGACTCCCCGCAATCACGGAGACAAGTCGCCTGAAGGCGGATTATTGGCGCAGCGAAGTGGCTGGGGAGGCCACGACACGCCACATGCCCTCACTCTCGACCCAATTGAGTGCCAGTACCCACATCTCCGGTAAGCGCGGTTTATCAGGACTGGCGGGCTAGTCGCGGTGAGTGCTTCTGTGCCGTTTTTGCCTGCGTAAAGCCGATTGACCCGCGGCTGGACAATCCAACGCCAACGGGAAAAACCACAAGAGAAATAATGGAGCCACATATTCGTAGAATGACGCGGGCTTTCCTGTTTCCGCAAGCACGAGATTCTTGGACACAAAATATGAAAGATAAAAAAGGCAGACCATGACACGAGGTGCAGTGGCACGATGACCCAGTCAATAGGAACTCGACTGCCGGGAATCACTAAGAAGAGAAATATGGGTGCATAAACCACTGGGTAGACCACAGAAAAACGGAAAAACTGTGTCTCCATCCTCAGTTCCATGTTCCCGAGTGAGTGGAAAAATAAGCCCATCGACCCAAACCAAGCGAGGAAGCAAAAGAAATACAGCGCCGCCATCACGAGAAAAAAGAATCCGCCTATTCCGAAATCATGCCACGACGTTATTCTTGCAGGAATGGAACCAGCTGCTGCGACCTGAACGATAGTTGGCACGGCAAAGAGCAAGAGAAAAATCTGCCAGTGCTTCGCTCGAAGAAAAAAAATGGCTATTCCATTTCACTTTCCCTCCAAGAACTTTTTGGGGCGTGGCAATTTTCTTTGTCCTACGTGCATTTATATCACGCGACTCGCGAATCCCTCTTGGATTTGGGTTCAAGTCCTGGTAAGTCGGGAAATCGGACAAGTCAAGTTCTAGAACGGCCCGGTGCGGCAGCGTTGGGCGGCAGTGCAGCGAGATAGGAGGCGAAGTTCTCGTTGAATAACGCACCGGGCCGTTTTTCCCTCAGAAGAGCCACGGCATCCTCGCCGTTCATCCCGAGATAGGTCAGCACTAATCCCGCGACCAGAGCCGACCTGTTGAAACCCATACCACAATGGGCTAGAACTTTCTCGCCGTTGGCCACCAATCGCGCTCCAAGCCTCGCCACTGCGTGGAGCTTGTTCAAATCCGGCAGGCCCTCATCGAAGATGGGAAAGTAGACATAGAGCATGTGATTGGGAATGTTCGGAATACCCAAGTCGAGATCGCCGTCCAGGTCTATCACCGCAGTAATGCCGTGATCCTCAATCGACTTCCATTCATCAATCGACGGCGAAATAAATAGCTGACATTGTTCATCGAGCGGTACAAGGTCCATCGAAATTTTCCCGACTTGTCAGTTCAACCGCATTCGACTCTCGTCGATTATGGCATGGATCGCTTCAAATCCTGATTAGTCAGGTGGTCTCAATGGGTCGACGCAACACTTTCCTGAAGTTTACTCGCAGGAGTCTGAAAACCTAAAGTCTGTCGCGGGCGTTGATTTAAGCGCAACGCCACTTTGTTCAGATCCGACTGGGAATAGTCGGACAGGTCGGTTTTCTTCGGGAAGTATTGTCGTAAAAGCCCGTTGGTGTTTTCGTTCGAGCCACGTTGCCAGGGACTCTGCGGATCACAGAAGTAAACTTTCACATCCGTGGCCACCGTAAAGTCCTTGTGTTTGGCCATCTCCAGTCCGCGGTCCCAGGTCAGCGAGCGCCGCAAGGTAGCGGGAAGTTTGCGAACGTGTTTGCTCAATGCCCCCACAACCTCCGCCGTATCTTTGCTAGGTACCTTGATCAGCATGACAAAGCGGGACTGGCGTTCGACCAACGTCGCGATGTGACTGTTTCCTGAGCCGCGCAGAAGATCGCCCTCCCAGTGACCCGGGACAGCGCGGTCCTCCACTTCAGCGGGCCTCTCGCGGATAGAGATGGCCTCGGGGATTTGGCCGCGCCCGTCTTTAAAGATGCGAGAGTGCTGCGACCGACGTATGCGACGCTTGGATCGCAGATGCTCCAGCAGCTCCTTTTTCAAGGCTCCACGGGCTTGAATGAACAGGCTTCGGTAAATGGTTTCGTGGGACACCCGCATGCTCTCATCATCGGGATACTGGGTTTTCAGCCAGCCGGAAATCTGCTTCGGCGACCAGTCCAGAATCAGTTTACTCGCAACGATGTCCCGCAACTTAACGTTGCTAGAAAGAAGGCAGCGCTTGGGCCGCAAGGCCGCCTGCCAGGCTTCGCCGTCCGCTGGACTGGCTCGATATGCAGGACGGCCACCATGCCGTGCGACCTCTCGGCTCACGGTCGATACCGCTCGCTCTAAACATCTGGAAATCTCACGGAGCGACGAACCGGAAGCCAGCCCTCGCGAGGAGCGCACGCCGCCGTATTGCCGGAACAATCCCGCCATGAAGCGACACTATGCAACGAATGGAGTTATGATCCTTGCCAAAAGCACGCCCGATCTCACGCAGCGTCTGCCCCGCCTTCCAACGTCTCCACACGTCGAGCTTCTGTTCCGCCGAAAGCCCAAACCGTTTCCCTCGTTTCATAAACACCACCTTTAAAAGCAGCTTTATATCAGATGGTGTTGCATCGACCGTTTGAGCCAGCACGAGTAACCGGTAAAGTTAGCTCGTGGTGCCGCCCCGACGACCCCAAGTAGGCCGCATAGCGGAGTGTAAGGAGGAAGTTATGTCGGTGGCGTGGTACGTCGTGTTGGAGAGGGAGATTGCGGGAGTCGATGCGCGGGTGAATGGGAAGGCGTTGGGGCGCGCGGGGAAGGTGCTGGAGATGCTGGCGAAAGAATTGGGAGTGCCGGGACTGATGCAATTTTATAGCGCTGCACCGGAGGAATTAGAAGGGTTTCTGGAGGATCACGGAATAGAGGCACAGGCGAAGGGCTTGAAGGTGCCAGCGCAGAAGTGGTTCGACGCGGAGGACGGGTTGCGCAGCGTGCGGGCATTGTTTCGGGCAGGGGAGAGGAATGGCGTGGGGAGCGCTGACCGAATCGTGGCGGACTTGAAGGAGTTTGAGAAAGTGTTGGAACGGGCGAAGGAAGCGGGAGTGCGCTGGCATTTGGCGGTGGATTATTAGGGGGATGCGGGAGTACGAAGGAAAAGCAGGTCCCTCGCTACGCTTCGGGATGACAGTGATGTTTAGATCGTGTCCGAGTTGAGGGAGCCAAGAGCCACACCCTTTTGCCAACTGCGCAAGAGTAGGCTACCCAGTGACCCAAGTTACACTTCGGGATGACAGTGATGTTTAGATTGTGCCTGAGTAGGTGGAGAGTTAGACGAAGAAGTCGAGGACGAAGAGGGTTAGGCCTAGGCAGAGGAGGAAGGCGGCCCAGGTGAAGCGGCGTTGGGAGAGGCGCGTCACGGAATGAACGAAGCTGGAAGGAACCAGCCAGATGCGGGATTCAGTGCGCGGGCCATAGAACGGGCCAATTGGTACGTAGCGCGAGAATCGGCGGCGGAACAGGTACATCTCGGTATCTACCCAAAGGGAGAATTCAGCGCGATGGCGCCACAGTGAAACGGCACCGAGCACAAACGCGAAATAACCGAGGCATGTGAGTAAGCCAAGATCGGAACCAGAACCCCAATGAAACATGAGACCTCTCCCGCGGCTGGGCGGAAGGATTAGACTGCGTCCTCGTGAATGGTCACGAGGCGGACAACTTCGAATTCTTTTTGACCCGCGGGCGTAGCGACTTGGACTTCATCACCAACCCGGCGGTTGAGCAGCGCGCGGCCAATGGGGGACGTAGTCGAGATCATACCCTTCTCGACGTCAGCCTCTTCGCTGCTGACGAGTTTGTACTCCAGTTCGATGCTGCGCTGCAAGTCCATAACGACGACGCGCGAGCCGTAGCCGGAACGATCTTTGGGGATGTTGGTGAGGTTGAGCATGCCGAGATCGCCCATACGCTTTTTGAGGTGGCCGATCTTGGCATTAACGTAGCCCTGGCGTTCTTTGGCGTATTTGTACTCGGCGTTTTCAGAGAGGTCACCGTGGGCACGAGCGACGGCGATTTCCTTGGGAAGTTCGACGTTGAGTTCGTGCTCGAGCGAGTCGATTTCGTCTTGCAGCTTTTTCTTAATTTTCGCTAGTGGATCGGACATAAGTTTTTTCGGTCAAAGAAAAGAGATGCGGAGTCCGGCCAGGCCGAACCCCGCTACCGGACATTATAAACAAGGGGGAAATGGGGGGACAAGGGTTAAGGAGCAGAAAACTCTTGGGTCGAATGTAAAGTTTTTGTAAATAGTGGGCGTGGACAGGGTGAGCCGGGCCGCGGCGGGAGGCAATTATTCGACCTTGAGCTCGACGGACTGGGAGACGGCTTGGCCGGAGGTGTCCTTGATGGTGAGGGTGTAGTTGGTGGTCTTTTTGGGGGAAAGCGGGAGGCAGCGGGAGTGGGAAGGCCAGACTTCCCCTGCCGGGGGATCGAGAGTGACGGTTTTAGCGTTGGCCACGTCGTAGCAAAGTTGGGCCGAGTCGCCGCGTTTGATGACGGCGGGGGCAACGTACATGGAGCGAATGGCGAGGTCGGAGCCCCCCAGCTGCTCGACGGCGCGGCGGTCGTCTTCGCGACGCTGCTCGGCTTGTTTTTCGGTGTTGCGTTCGACGTACTGGCGATTGGACTCGTAGCGGGAAAGCAGGACGTAGGCGACATATCCGGCGACGACGAGAATGACGAGGGAGGAGTAAACGAAAGGATTTTTGAGGACGGACTTTTTTTCAGTGTCGGGCGTCGCTTGCGGATCGAGGTTCATGCTTCCCTACCAGTTTTGAGGTTTGGCTGATTCTAGCAGCACGCTCGCGTAATGAGCATCTGCCGGGCTTGCGGCCCTAAAGTAAGGATGCTTAACGGGCGGGTAGGGGTGCGAAAGAGCAGGTGGTCGTTTGCAGATTGAGAACAGAGGAGCGGTGATTGCGGACAAAACGGCAATCTTCGAGTAGCCTCGGGGCATGAGAGTTTTGCGACGGGGATTAATTTTCAGTTGGAATCTGTTTCTTTCTGCCGGGCTGTTATCTGCAGCACAGACGCCGGCGCCGCAGCCACAAGCTGGGACGACCAGCTCTGCGAGCGCACCGGGGGCGTATCGTGCGTGCAGCGCCAATCCAATCCTAGAAAATAAGAGCAAGAAAGCCCAGAAAGCGAAGCACCCTGTGCCTCCGGAGCCCGCGCCGGCCTGCCTGGAAGTGAAAGGGGAAGGAATCGAGATTCAGGAGTTTTTGCAATCGATGACCAGGGAGCAACAATGGCGGGTGGGCGAGAATCACGCGTCGGAAGATACTTGGAGCTTTGTGCGCTATTTGGGAGAAGAGGATCTGGAGAAGTACGCCGATACGAAAGTGCTGACGGAGCCAGTGAACTTTTCAGGTGGCAAGGTGGCGATACTGGTTCGCACGTCGGATATCGCGGACGGCTATGTGCGGGTACAGGTCAGCACGCGTTTTCAAGGGGAAGGAAAGTCTTCCGATAAGGTGCTGGGACAGCCGGGCACGGTTTGGCCGCTAAATTCCAAGGGTGTTCTGGAACAAGAGATTTTGGGCGCATTACAGACGCGTTTTCATCATGCCGGATAGAAAAGAACAGTAAGGGTATACCCGTCCTAAATTGGACCCCGGTACAGCTTTCGGTACAAGGCGTTGACCTGCTATTCCTTCTAGGGGGAAGTTGAAGCACTCTACGTGTACGCATAACCGGGCCCAAAACAGCTTTTAAAGAAAACGGAGGACGTGTGCGCCGAAGCGCGCCATGCAGGAACAGGAAGACGGGTATTCCAGCATGGCACGAAAGACTACTCGTTCTTTCGCTGATAGCGGCATGTTTGTGTTTCCTCAGTGGGCGAATGGCCTCCGCGCAGATCTCGCCGGGGCCGCTTTCCAAAGCGCATAGTTCGTTGAATGGAACGACGCAGTGCTCGTCGTGCCATCAATTCGGCACCAGCGCGCCAACATTTCGTTGTCTGGATTGTCACAAAGAAATTGCCGAGACGCTGAACAACAAGCACGGCTATCACTTTCAATTACAGATGAGCAATCCGAATGGCAAGGATTGTGTGCGTTGCCATCTGGAGCATAACGGTACGGATTTCCACCTGATTCACTGGGACACGCTGCCGGAGAAGTTCGACCACAAATTGACGGGATACAAACTGGAAGGCAAGCACGCCAAGGTGGCTTGCGAAAAGTGCCACACGCCGGCGCACATGGTGCCGAGCGAGAAGGCGTTGATCAAGAACAAGGATTTGTCGAAGTCGTACCTGGGACAATCGACGAGCTGCACGCCGTGCCACACCGACCCGCACAAGGGACAACTGGGAAACGACTGCACCAAATGCCACAACGTGGAGAGTTGGAAAGCGGCGAAAGATTTTGATCACTCGAAAACGCGATATCCGCTGACAGGCCTGCATATCAAGGTGGCTTGCGAGAAATGCCACAAAGCCGATACGCCGGGCGGACCCGCGCGCTACAACGACATGAAGTTTACGAAATGTTCGGATTGCCACTTGGACCCGCACAAGGGTGAATTCAAGAAGGCGTGCGATGTCTGCCACACCACGAGCAGTTGGAAAACCATGTTGCCGGGCTACGATTTCGACCACTCGAAGACGAAGTATCCGTTAGTGGGCAAGCACCAGCAGGTGTCGTGCGTGGCGTGTCACGTAAATGGAGACTTCAAGAAAGAGATTCCGTTCGCGCAGTGCGTGGATTGCCACAAGCCCGATCCGCACAAGGGGCAATTCCAGGCGCGTCCCAAGAAGGGCGAATGCGCGGAGTGCCACAACTTGGACGGGTGGAAACCATCGCTATTTGGAGTGAAAGAGCACGACACTTCGGAATATCCGCTGAAGGGCAAGCACATCAAGGTGGATTGCGCGAAGTGCCACATTGCCGCGGGCAAAGATACTATCTACAAAGTGAAATTTGCGCAGTGCACGGATTGCCACAAAGATGCGCACGATAATCAATTCGCGGGCGCGCCGAATAACAACAAATGCGAGAACTGCCATACAGTGGCGGACTGGCATCGCACGACGTACACAATTGCCAAGCACCGGACGTCACGATTCGCGCTGACCGGAGCACACGTGGCGGTGGCTTGCGGAGATTGTCACAAGGTGGGGATGGCAGGGCGTACCGACAAGATAATGCCGTTCCACTTCGAAGACCGGACCTGTACCAGTTGCCACAAAGATCCGCATAAGGGCGAGTTTGATAAGCAGATGGCGCGTAAACGGGCGAATGGAGCTACGTTTGGCTGTGAAGCGTGCCACAACACGAAATCGTGGGTGGACATCAACGGATTTGACCATTCGAAGACGAAATTTGCGCTGTTGGGAGCGCACCGTACAGTGCCTTGCGGGCAATGCCACAAAGCAACGACGGCATACGAATCGCGGTTCAAGGGAACGCCACAGCAATGCGAAGCGTGCCACATCGACGCGCATGAATCGCAGTTTGTGGCAAAAGATGGGAAGACCCATTGCGGGGATTGCCACAACGTGCAGAAGTGGGCGCCTTCGACATTCGATCACGACAAGACGCGGTTGGCGCTGACCGGTGGACATGCCCATGTACCGTGCGGAAAGTGCCATACGACGACCAAACTGGTCGGAGATCGAGTGGTGGTCATCTACAAGAACACGCCCGTGAAATGTTCGGACTGCCACGGAAGCGAAAATATGGAAGAGAAGGAAAAGCGGCAAGTGCCAGAAGTGCAGAACTAACGGAAGTCGCTGCTGAGAAATTCAACACATTTATCAATTTCTAAGCCTTTTTCGTCGTAAACACCCCAGAACCAGAGTTTGACCTAGCGCAAAGACAGAAGTGATGCACGGAGGCAACGTGCAGAGCCCGAATGCGCAACAAATGCAAGCAGGCAGAGCGATATTCATGAGTGGGCGTAATCCGACGGGTAAGTACCGCACTACGTGAGGGATGGGTATTAGCAGTAACGGGACTGTTCTTCATCTGGACGTTGGTACAGTTGTAGGACCCGCGACAGAGTTGCGAAACTTTACAAAGTCCTCCAGCCCGTATTTGGTGGGTACCTCTTTAATTTGGGTTTAGGTTGGGCCATGTGGTAAGTACAGGCCCCGCGGCGGTGGCAACGCCGGGGGTGGGAGAGGCTTACGCTCACGCTGCTCCAGGTCGTGTTTTGGGCCCTTCTTGCATTCCCTGCCCCAGGAATGCGAGCCAGTGTTCCCTCGACAACATCGGTTCACACTGCCCAATCCGCACAGCGGGAGGGCACGCGGAGCCCGCACGGGCCGTTGACGATTCCCTGCGAAAACTGCCACACATCGGCAGGCTGGAAGCCCATTCGCGCGGTACCTGAGTTCGACCACAACAAAACAAAATATCCACTGCGCGGATTGCACGAGAAAGGTGCAGTGCACGCAGTGCCACATCAAGCCAGTGTTTACGGATGTCGGGAAGAATTGCGCGGATTGCCACGCAGACATACATCGGCGGCAAATGGGATCTGACTGCGCGCAGTGTCACACGGTAAATGGATGGGAAAAGTCGACGCAGCAAGTAAAGGATCACCAGAACCGGTTCCCGTTATTTGGCGCGCACGCCGCCGTGCCATGCGAGGGATGCCACAAGCAGGCTGCCACTGGGCAGTTCCTGGGCCTTTCGACGCAATGCGATTCGTGCCACTTACAGGATTGGAAGAGCACCACGAACCCACCGCACGCCAGCGCTGGTACGGCGTTTGCGTCGGGAAATTGTCAGGGGTGCCATTCGTTTGATAGCTGGCTGGGAGCGAAGTTCGATCACAGCACGACCGGCTTTTTGCTGACGGCGGGACACGCGAATGTGGCGTGCGCGCTGTGCCACATTAATAACAACTACAATTTGCAGATTGCGCCGAGCGCTTGCGGCACTTCGGGATGCCACTTAACGACCTGGCAGCAGACCAACAATCCGCCGCACCCGACCGCGGGGCCGGCATTTGCGGCCGCGAATTGCGCGAATTGCCATACCACGGCAGGTTGGACGACGGCGACTTTTGACCACAGCACCACGGGCTTTTTGCTGACGAATGGGCACGCGAACGTGGCCTGCGCGCAATGCCACATCAACAACAACTATAATTTGCAGATTGCGCCAACGAATTGCGGCAACTCGGGATGTCACCTGACGACCTGGCAGCAAACCAACAATCCCGTGCACTCCAGTTCGGGGCCAACCTTCGCCGCCGCCAACTGTGCGAACTGCCATACGACGGTGAGCTGGACCACCGCGACGTTTGATCACAGCACGACGGGATTCGCGTTGACCGGCGCGCACACGACGACAGCCTGTGCGCTGTGCCACGTCAACAACAACTACACGCTTACGGCGGCGAATACGGACTGTTACGGATGCCACCAAGCGGCATGGACGAGCACGCAGACGCTGGGCGGAAGCGTACCGAATCACGTGACGGCAGGATTCCCCACAGGGCAGTGCGCGACGTGCCACAACACGACGGCATGGTCTGGCGCCACGTTTGATCACAGCACGACGGGTTTCCCGCTGACGAACTCGCATCAGATGGCGCCGGCCGGAAAAGTGACGGCGTGCGCGCAGTGCCACATTAACAACAACTACGCATTGAATATTCAGCCGAACGATTGCGGCAATTCGGGATGCCATTTAACGACCTGGCAGCAGACCAACAATCCGACGCACTCAACGTCTGGAGCACCTTTTGCCGCAGCGAATTGTGCGACGTGCCATAACACAATTGCGTGGACCTCAGCGGCATTCGATCACAGCACAACCGGCTTCGCGTTAGTGGGCACGCACATGTCACCGACACCGACGCCCTGCATTGCGTGCCATGTCAACAACAACTACACGTTGACGTCGGCGGATTGCATGACCTGCCACACGCCGGACTGGAACAAGACGCAGACCATCGGCGGAAACGTGCCGAATCACGTGACGGCCGGGTTCCCGTCGACAGCATCGGCTTGCTCTACGTGCCACACCATCACCACGTGGGCGAACGGCGTATTTGATCACAGCGCCACAGGATTCGCCCTAACGAATGGCCACGCGAACGTGGCGTGCGCGTTGTGCCACATCAACGGGAATTACAACCTGAAGATTGCGCCGACGGATTGCGGGAATGCGGGTTGCCATTTGACGACGTGGCAGCAAACGAACAATCCGGTGCACTCCACCAGCGGAACGGCATTTGCGGCGGCAAATTGTTCGCAGTGCCACACGACGGTGAGTTGGACGACAGCGACCTTTGACCACAGCACCACAGGATTCGCGCTTACCGGTGCTCACACCACGACGGCCTGCGCGCTGTGCCACGTCAACAACAATTACACGCTGACTGCAGCGAATACCGACTGTTACGGATGCCATCAAGCGGCGTGGACGAGCACGCAGACGCTGGGCGGAAGCGTACCGAATCACGTTACGGCAGGATTCCCCACAGGGCAGTGCGCGACGTGCCACAACACGACCTCATGGTTGAACGCGACGTTTGACCACAGCACGACAGGTTTCCCGCTGACGAACTCGCATCAGATGGCGCCGGCCGGAAAAGTGACGGCGTGCGCGCAGTGCCACATCAACAATAATTACGCGTTAAATATTCAGCCGACCGACTGTGGAAATTCGGGCTGCCATCTTTCGACTTGGCAGACCACGAACAATCCAACTCACCCGACGGCAGGTGCGCCATTCGCCGCGGCAAATTGCTCGACGTGCCACAACACGATCACGTGGACGACGGCGGTGTTTGACCACAGCACCACGGGCTGGCCGCTGGTGGGTGCGCATCAATTGGCACCAGCGGGCAAAGTGGTGGTCTGCACAGACTGCCACGTCAACAATAACTACACGTTCACGGCGGCGAACACGGATTGTTACGGATGTCACCAGGCGGCGTGGCAGAGCACACAGACGTTGGGCGGGAATGTACCGAACCACGTTACCGCAGGTTTCCCGACTTCACAGTGTTCGACTTGCCACGACATGATCAGTTGGCTGGACGGGAAGTTTGACCACAGTACAACCGGCTTCCCGCTAACGAATTCGCACCAGATGGCGCCGGCAGGCAAAGTGACGGCTTGCGCGCAATGCCACATCAACAACAATTACGCGCTGACCATTCAGCCGACGGATTGTGGGAATTCGGGATGCCACCTGTCGACCTGGCAGACGACGAATAATCCGACCCACCCAAGCGCTGGAGCGCCGTTTGCCGCGGCGAATTGCTCAACGTGCCACAACACGATTACCTGGACGACGGCAACGTTTGACCACAGCACTACGGGATGGCCGTTGGTGGGTGCGCATCAACTGGCACCAGCCGGCAAAGTAGTGGCCTGCACGGACTGCCATGTAAACAACAACTACACGTTCACGTCGGCAAACACGGATTGTTATGGATGCCATCAGACGGCGTGGTTGAGCACACAAACCTTGGGCGGGAATGTACCGAATCACGTGACGGCGGGCTTCCCGACTTCACAGTGCTCGACATGCCACGACATGATCAGTTGGCTGGATGGGAAGTTTGATCACAGCACGACGGGCTTCCCGCTGACGAATTCGCATCAGATGGCGCCGGCAGGAAAAGTGACGGCGTGTTCGCAGTGCCACATTAACAATAACTACGCGCTGACCATTCAGCCAACGGACTGCGGCAATTCGGGCTGCCATCTTTCGACCTGGCAGACGACGAATAACCCGACCCACGCAAGCGCGGGGGCACCATTTGCCGCGGCGAATTGCTCGACTTGCCACAACACAATTACCTGGACGACGGCGACATTTGATCACAGCACGACGGGATGGCCACTGACCGGATCGCACCAACTAGCGCCTGCGGGCAAGGTGGTGGCCTGCACGGACTGCCATGTGAACAATAACTATACTTTCACTGCGGCGAACACGGATTGCTACGGATGCCACCAGGCGGCGTGGACCAGCACGCAAACTCTGGGCGGAAGCGTGCCGAACCACGTGTCGGCTGGCTTCCCGACATCGCAATGTTCGACGTGCCACAACACGACCACTTGGGCCACTTCGACGTTCAACCACGCGAACACCGGCTTCACGCTGACGGGCGCGCACCTGACGACGGCTTGTGCGCTGTGCCACGTGAACGGCAATTACGCACTGACCAGCGCGAACACGACATGCATCGGCTGTCACCTAACGGATTGGAACACCACGCAGACGTTGGGCGGCAACGTACCGAATCACGTCACCGCCGGTTTCCCGCAAGCACAATGCGCGACGTGCCATGACACAGTGGCGTGGGTGGACGGGAAGTTTGATCACAGCACCACGGGCTGGGCGCTGACGGGCGCGCACGCGACGACGGCCTGCGCGTTGTGCCACGTGAATGGCAACTACACGCTGACATCAGCGAATACCGCGTGCTACGGCTGCCATTTGGCCGATTGGAACAGCACGCAAACGTTGGGCGGCAGCGTGCCGAATCATATTTCAGCGGGATATCCGACGACGTGCGATACCTGCCATACGACGACGGCGTGGACGGGCGCGACGTTTAACCACACCTGGTTCCCAGTGCCGCACCACGGATCGGTCTGCGCGGATTGTCACCAGGTGTCCACGGACTATACGAACTTTACCTGTATTGCGTGCCACACGCAGAATGGGGCGCATGGCCAATCGCAGACAGATAATACGCACCAGGGAGTAGGCGGATACGTGTACGGCCCAGAGACTTGTTACGCCTGCCATAAAAACGGCGGCGGGGGCTAACATGAGAGTTTTGGCCGCGTGGTACCAGGCATGGATCTGTATGGCCTGCCTGATTGCACTGTTTTCCTCGAACCGGGTCCTCGCCCAGATAGCTCAACCTATACCCAAGGTAGCGGTGTTTCATGTGAAGTACGTTGCGGACGGAACGGTATATATTGATGCCGGGCGCAGCGCGGAAATTCAGGAAGGGATGAAATTGTCGGTGGTGGAACCCCCTGCGGACGGGGTTGCATCTGATGGGGTACGATTCCGTGGCGATACGCATATAGCGGAGTTGAAGGTAGTGTCGGTGGCGGATTCGTCTGCGGTGTGTGACGTGATGGCGGTGAATGGCGAATTGAAAGCGGGGCAGGTGGCGTTTCTCACGCCAGACAGCGTGGAAGACCGGCATCTGGCGGAAACGGCGCGGGAGTCAGATAACTATCCGATCGTTGTGGCATTCACGTCGGGCGACCCGGTGGATGAGGAGTTGCGGTCCAGTTCAAGCAAAGCGGAACGGACGATGGAATCTCCGGTAGGCGTGATGCGCGGGCGATTTGGATTCAGCTACGGCGGAATTATGGAATCGGGAATGAACTCGACGCAATTGGGCGTGATGATTGAAACCGATATGACCCATATCGGGGGAACGTATTGGAATTTTGCGGGGTACTGGCGAGGAAATTTCAACACGAGTTCGTCTACGATTCCTGGCGCATCGAACGCGACGCTGACGGACTTGATTAATCGGACGTACACGCTGGGATTCACGTATACGAATCCGTATTCGCCCACGACGATCGGCATCGGGCGGTTGTTCCTGCCCTGGGCGCCGAGCTTGAGCACCATCGATGGCGGATACATCGGGCGAAAAATCAACTGGATGACCACGGTGGGAGCGTTCGCGGGCTCGACACCGGATCCCACTTCGTGGAGCTATAACCCCGACCAGCAAATTGCGGGGATGTTCGTGAATTTTGAGCGGGGCGACTACGACGGATTCCATCTAATGAGTACGGAAGGGCTGGCGGTGACCAGCATCGCCTGGAGAGTGTCGCGGCAGTTTGCGTTCTTCGAAAACAATCTGTCGTGGAAAAAGTATGTGTCGTTCTACAGTTCGTTGCAGGCAGATGAGGCGCGAACTTCGCCTCTGCCCAATGGCGGGAGCAATCCCACAGGCATCTCGCAGACTTACAATTCGCTGCACATTCAGCCGATCAATCTGATCGGGTTCGGCGTGAATTACAACTATTTTCGGCAGTTGCCGACGTTTAATGCGTTGTTAATCGGGACGGGACTGCTGGACAAGTACTTGTTTACCGGGTTGAGTGGGGATGTGCGGTTGAGCCTGCCTAAGCATATTGGACTGTATGCGAGCCTGGGACAGAGCAAGTCGACAACGGATAGCAAGTCGTCGCTGAATGAGGCGTTCGGCTTTACGTTTGCGAATATTGCGCGCACTGGATTATTTTTCGACGCGCATTACTCCAAGTTCAACAGCTCTTTCGGCAGCGGGCAATATGAGTCGGTGTCTTTATCGAAGCAAATGACCGACCGGTTGAGACTGCAGGTTATGGGGGGAGACCAGAAATTCAATTCGCCATTGTCGACGAACAGCAGCGCGAAATTTGTGAATGGCGTCGTAGACATGAGCCTGGGGCAAAGATTTTTCGTGGAAGGCAATATTGGGTGGTATCAGGGCACCACATTGAACTACACGCAATGGTCGACGATTTTCGGGTACCGCTTCGGGGGGTTGAGGAAATGAGCAAGACCACTCACCGTCCGAAGGTACTGCTGGCGATTTTCACGCTGCTGGCTGGAATACTGGCGTGCACCGCGCTTCTGCGTGCACAGAGCCCGAGTGTGGCTCCAGCTGCTGATGGCACCGCATCGTCCGGCGCGTCAGCTGATCCGGCGTTCGTGGCGCGGGCCACGGATTCGTTGCTGCATGCGCGGGCACTGGTGGACAAATTTTTCGAGCAAACATCGAACGTAGTTTGCACGGAAGACGTATCGCAAACGATGGTGGGCAAGAACGCCAAGGCGATGTACCGGGAAGAATCGAGATTCGATTACCAGATGCAGGCCAACAGCCGAAGTGGCTCACTGAAGCTGGCGGAATCCCGGGATGTGCGCAAAGTGGCGTTTCGCGACCCGAGCAAGACGTTGCTGATTACCAATGGATTTGCGAGCATGCTGCTGATCGTGCACCAGAATTACGAATCGAGTTATACGTTCGAGCCAATCGCTGAAGAAGAAATTGATGGACGAATGCTGGTGAAGATACATTTCAAGCCGGTGGCGGGAGCATCGTCGCCCGCGGCGATACAACTGCGCGACCGCAATTATCCATTGCCACTTACCGGAGACATCTGGATTGATCGGGAGAGTGGAGCGGTGGTGAAGCTGGTGTCGTCGCTGGAATCGAATATGGACGATTTGGGGCTGCACAATCTGCGGAGCGAGATTCATTATTCCATCGTGCAATTTCACGACCCGGAAGAGGCATACTGGATGCCCGCTTCTGCGGTGATTGACGTGGAAACGCCAAAACAGCATTGGCGGAATGTCCATAGATTTACGGATTACCGGAGGTTCCGAGCAACCATCCAGGTAGAATTTGGGGACGGGAAACCATGAGTGCCGAAGCTAGTGTACGAAGTGCGATTCTGGCGCGGGAGGATCCGGAGCGTGGGCACCGGATGCGCGTGTTTTTGTCGTGGATGCTGGCACTGGCCATTGTGCTGGTCATAGCGGGTTACGGGTACGACTACTATGGGTTGAACGCGGCGGACCGGCCATTTTCCGCGAAGCACCAGATGCTGCGTCCCAGTGGGTCGATCGGGATCAAGCTGGGAATGTTCGGAGTGCTGCTGTTTTTCTTGATTTATCTTTACCCGTTGCGCAAGAAGTGGGGCTGGCTTGCGCGACAGGGGAATTCGCGGCATTGGCTGGACTTTCATATCGTGCTGGGGACAACAGCACCGGTGATTATCGCGTTTCACGCCACATTTAAATTTTCGAATATTGCGGGCATGGCGTTCTGGAGCATGTTGGCGGTAACGCTATCGGGATTCGTCGGGCGCTATTTGTATTCGCAGATTCCGCGCAACTTGAACGCCGCGGAACTTTCGATGAAGGAAATGCAGGACGTCGAAGAGTCGCTGCGCAAGCAACTTGCCGAGCAGAAGTTGGCATTTGGTTCGCGTATGGAAATGCTGTACGACCTGCCAACGCCGCAAGACGTGGAGCACATGCAGATGATGGTGGCGCTAGTGTACATGATGCTTATCGATATGCGGCGGCCATTCCGGCTTTCGCTGCTGCGGTTGCAGGCTACCGGGTTTGGGTCGTGGGTACGTTCGTGTTTTGGTTTCAAGCGCACGCATGATTTGAGCCTTGAGCGTGCCATCGGGATCGCGCGCAAGCAGTCGGCGCTCTCGAAGAGAATTCTGTTCCTGAGCCGCACGCAGCAAGTATTTAACATGTGGCACATCATCCATCGGCCGTTCAGCTACGCATTCGCGATACTTGCATTGATACACATCAGCCTGGCCCTATACATGGGCTACCGGATCTAAGGCGGCACGAATGGATAATCTGTTTTCCTTCCTAATCGCTGCGGTCATCATTGGCGGCTTCCTTGCGTACTACCTGAAGCAGGAAAGGAAAAAAGCGATACAGGTAAAAGAAGCGGCGGAAAAGGGCAAGCTGCGATCCGACGGCCCGCAGTCGCAGCATCCGCACATCAACAATAACTACTGCATCGGTTGTGCGACGTGCACGATGGTGTGCCCGGAAGGCGACGTGTTGGGGATGATCGGTGGCAAGGCCATGATCATCAATGGCTACAAATGCATTGGACATAGCATTTGCGCGGATGCGTGCCCAGTGGGCGCAATCACGATGGTACTGGCGAGTCCGAGCGTAGGCGGCGACCTGGCCACCCTGACGTCGGAATTCGAAACGACCATCAAGAATATGTTCATTGTGGGCGAATTGGGCGGACTGGCGTTGATCAAGAACGCCGTGAACCAGGGACGCAGTTGCGTAGACTCGATCGTGGCGCGCTTGGCGGCGAATGGGAAGCCGCGAGTCGCGGATGTTTTGGATTTGCTGATCGTGGGTGCGGGTCCTGCAGGAATCAGCGCATCGCTGCGAGCGGCGGAAAAGAAATTGAACTACCTGACGCTGGAGGAATCGGAAATTGGCGGTACCGTGGCGAAATATCCCCGGCAGAAGCTGGTGATGACCAGTCCGGTGGAATTTCCGATGTACGGAAAATTCAAGAAAACGGAATTGTCGAAAGAAGACTTATTGGAGTTCTGGAATAAAGTGCTGCATCGGGCGGACTTCAAGTGCAAGACCGGCGAAAAAGTGGAGAACATCGCGAAGAGCGAGGATGGCGTATTCTCGGTTACAACGGGTAAGGGTGAATATCGCGCACGGCACATAATTCTGGCGCTGGGAAAATCGGGCAGCCCGCGGAAACTGGGAGTAAAGGGCGAGGAGTTGCCCAAGGTGATGTACCGGCTAATCGAAGCGGATCACTACGTGAACAAGAAGATTCTGGTGGTCGGCGGCGGGGATTCGGCGGTGGAAGCGGCGATGGGGCTGGCGTGCCAGGTAGGTAACAACGTGACGCTATCGTACCGGCAAGCGGAATTTTCGCGCATCAAGGACCGCAACGCGCAGCGCATCGCGGAGTTTGCGAAGAAGGGCAAATTGAAGGTGCTGTTTAATTCGAAGCCGGTGGAAGTCACGCCGAATGCGGTAGTGATGGACGTTAACGGCGCGAAGCAGACGCTGGAGAATGATTATGTGTGGGTCTTTGCGGGCGGAGAGCCACCAACCGCGTTCCTGAAAAAAGTGGGAATCGGATTTGGTGCGCGCGATTTAACCAGCGAAGGATCGCGCGAGGCGCGGGCTGCAAAGGAATTGCCGGTAAGCGCGGTGAGCCGCTAGGGTCTAGCAGCGTTGCGACGTTGCCCGATGGCGCCTGTACGGCGACTCAGTTAAGTCCGATTTATAAGTAACTGTAAAAAATGTAAATTCTCGCTGCGCAGATGCCGCAATAGTCAATCGTAGCCTCTTTGCATACGCGCGTATTGGTTGGCACTCGACATTTCCGCATCTGAAGGTATATTCAGAATGAAGAGGTCGTATGGCCCAGACTCCTACTACTCCCACAGCTCCTTCTGCTGCAACTCCTACTCATCCGGGTCCGCGGCGGCGAAGCCAACGAGTGCTGATGCAAGTTGGTGTGCGGCTGCGAGGCGATGACGCGCAAGGCAAAGCATTCGACGAAGAGTCCGAGACGCTGGCGATTAATGCGCACGGAGCGTTGATATTGATGCAAGCGCGGGTGACGAGCGGCAGCAAAGTCCGCATGTATCACAATCGCACGCAGGAAGAACAGGAATGCTACGTGGTGTTTCTGGGGCCGGTGCGCGCCGGCAAAGCCGAAGTAGGCCTGGAATTCTCATCGCCCTGCCCAACGTTCTGGCGAGTGGCATTTCCCCCTGAAGATTGGTCGCCCAAACACCCTGAAGCACGCGGTACGAAGTCGACGACCACCGTCAAGAAATAAGAATCGTAAAACTTGGTACACTTCCTCGCAATGCGCTTCAGATTGCTGTGCCTAATTGCGTTCGCCGGGTCGAGTGCGTGGTGGTCCATCCAGTCAACTGGAACGGACGCGAACCTGCGCGGTGTTTCCGTAATAGCGGACAGCGAACATAACGACAAAACAGTGGTGTGGGCCACCGGGTCGAACGGAACGGTGCTGCGCACTGTGGATTTAGGAAAGCACTGGAAGCGGCTGGAAATTCCGTCGGCAGCGTCGTTGGACTTTCGTGGAGTGTATGCGGTTGATGACAAAACGGCCTACGTGATGTCCAGCGGTGAAGGGGAAAAATCGCGGATCTACAAAACCACAGACGGCGGCGCAACCTGGGGATTGCAGTACACGGACAAACGTAAGGATTTTTTCCTGGACACGATTTCCTGCTGGAACGAAACGCATTGTTTCGCGCTGAGCGATCCAGTGGATGGCAAGTTTCTATTGCTGCGCACGGAGGACGGCACGCACTGGAGCGAACTTCCGCGGGATCAAATGCCTGCGGCGCTTGCGAACGAAGGGGCGTTTGCTGCGAGCAATTCAAGCCTAACTATTTACGACGGGCGGGAGATATATTTTGCAACGGGCGGAGCGTCTCGCGTATTTCGCTCCAAAGACCTGGGCAAGACGTGGACGGTTTATCAGACGCCAGTCGTTAGTGGCAAAGCATCGTGCGGAATTTTTTCCATCGTAGTGAGGGCTTCGGATGTAGTGGTGGTGGGCGGCGACTATCAGGACCCGAAAAGTACGTACAACAATGCAGCAATTTCTCACGACTTTGGGGAAACCTGGCAACTGGCCAAGAATCTTCCGGGTGGTTACCGCTCTTCTGTTGCGTATTTTGCAGGGGGATTCGTGACGGTTGGTCCTAGCGGCGCTGAGTTAAGCACCGACGGGCTGAATTGGGAACATATGGACGCGACAAATTTAAACGCGATCGGTTTCGATAGGGAAAAAGGGTGGGCAGTGGGAAGCAAAGGGAGTGTTGCCCAGCTTGTGGATCACATCCAATACAACATTCAGATTTTCGATGCAGCCCGTCCACTGGCCGGGCGATAGAAGACGAATGAAGCCGAGTCTGGCCGGGAATCCAGCCCAACAAGCGATGTCTTGAAATCCTAAAATCAGTGAGATCGCAAAATCAGAGTTTCTGCGTAAGCGTTGAACTACGGCGCGGTCTGGGTTGGATAGGCTTTCGTCCCGTCGGGCGAAAATTCGAAACGAATCAGCCATTCGCTTGGTACGCTGTGTCCGTTATTTTCCGGCGAAGCAAATTCCCACTGCTTGGCGGCTTGCAGGGCTTGTTGAGAAAAATACCTGCTGGGACCCGCAGCTTCGAGGTCGGCGTTCGAAACTCTTCCGGCGGCATCGACATGAGCGCGAACGGTGACGCGAACTGTGCCGTGAATGGTGTTGAGCGCTTGCTTCGAAGGTGTGGGCAGGACTTCATTCAGAACGTCCCCTGAATTTTGCGCAGCGGCGGAAGGCGTTGCTGCGCTGGCCGGCGTTTTGGTTTCCACATTTGAACTTGCTACCGGCAACGCGGGACGAGCTGTTGCGGGCGTAGTGTTCGTCGAGTCAGCAGGCGGCCTCGAAGTTGGCGACGCAGCGGGCGGCGCAACTTCCACCTTGGATCGAGGTGCTTCGGTGCGATGCGACGGCGTAGCGACATTACTCGTATTTTTTGCCGAAGTGGTCGCCGAATCTAAGGCCGGCTGATGCCGGAAGAGCCTAGGGAGCGCCAGGATGGCAATCAAAATGACCGTGCCCGCCAACAGAACAGGCACGATGTAATTTGGCAATACGAAATCACGTTCGGAGGGCGGCGGCGAAATTTTTGGAGAAGGCTTCTGAGCGCGTGGATAGACGGTTGTGGGCGGGGGAGTTACGGGCAACCTGGAAAGGGGAACGGCGGGCTCGGGCGAAAGAGGCACGTTCAGCGGCTCAAACTGCACGGAGGGAGGCGTTTGCGAGGGCGATGCCTGGCTTGCGGTGGCACCTGCTGCGACAGCAACGGCGATCGGTTCGTAGGCAGGAGGTGGAGCGGGAGCAGGAGCAGGATTGGGAACAACCTGCGGGCCGAGGCGGGCAGCAATCTCGGAACTGGTCCAGCGATCTTTGGGATTACGCCGGAGTGAGCGTCGGGCAATGTCCTGGAAAGGCTGCGGAATCGATTCGGGGATTGCGGGATCGACGTTGTCGTTAAAAGGCAAAGCGGCGGTTTGCTGAGTAAGAGTTTCGACCAGGGTTTGGCCCAGGGACCAGATGTCACTGGCCGCTTCGATCGGTGCAGCGGCGTTCTCTGGAGCGTCGTACACATCGCTGTCGCGTTGGGCCGCGCGCGGGTCGCCGATGGGGATAACGGTGTCGCTGGCGAGTTTGAGGTAATCGCCGGCAGCCAGGATGTTCGAAGGCTTGATGTGGCCATGGGCCAGACCCTTGCCGTGCAGGTAGACCAGGGCGTCCACGACGGGATCCAGCATCTGCTGGGCTTCTTCGGGAGTCAGCGGGCGTTGCGGAAGGATCTGGGCCAAGTTTTCTTCGGCGAATTCCATGACGACGTAGAGCAAATCCATGTCGGTGATGCGGCAGCGTCCGGTGTGATAGATGGGCAACAAGCCCGGGTGACGAAGCTGGGCAATGTGGCTCCAGTAGGTGAGCTGCTTTTCGGCGCCGGGCGTATCGGCGGAAATGAACTTGATGGCGGCTTTTCTGTTATCGGTGTCGGCATAGTCGGTGAGGAATACGGCGCTATGCTCGGTGTGAGCTAGATATTGTCGCAGGGGGAAGCGGTCATCGACGCTGAGCCCAATCCACTGTTTCCAGATCTCACTCATGGCGCACCTCGAAGGTAAAGCTGGCCGCAGGCGTGACGCGATTGCCAGGCGCGTTCGCAGCGGAACGATGAGATGGCAGGCGCTGGGCTAGGAGATACTTTGGGCAGGCGCCAGGGGCTGGGCGCTTGTCGGGGACCATTTTCGCACGAAAGCAGGAGGGGCATACAACGAATAGATGTTAACTGTTTGGGCGCAGAAACAGGCTCCGAAGCGAACTGCGACAGCAGGGTTGGCTAGATGGGTATCTGTTGACTAGAGGGTTTACTGCGGCTGTTTCTGTTTGTCGATGGCGTCTTTCGCGTCTTGAGCGGCTTGCTTGGTTTTATCGACTGCTTTCTGAGCGGCGCGCTCGGTTTTTGCCTGGATGTCTTTGGCGGTGTCGGAGTTGGCGGCCTTTTGGGCGTCGGCCGCGGCGTTGTCGACAGCCTTTTTACTGGCGTCGAGGGCATCGGAAGCGGTCTGCTTCATGGCGTCGCCGGTGACCTTGGCGTCATTGGTGAGCTTTTTGGTGTCCGACTGACTGCAACTGCAAAGCGCGAGAGTAAAAAAGAGAGAGCAGGTCAGGCAAAGTTTGCGATCCGAATACGAATTCATCTATATCTCCTAAGCGAGTGATACGAATGAGCGAGATGCATCACGAAAAGGTGCGGGGCCACCGCGTAGGCAGGTGCGGTCGAGTGGCCGCGCTACATGGAGCGAATCTTCATGTAACGGACGAGGTCGGGGAGCATGCTGACTGCGGCGATGGTTACGAGAGCGAGAAGCAGGCTCCCGCCGAGAATTCTTGTGGTTCGCACTTGGTTAATCATTGATACTCCTTTCCCGCCTACAGTATCTAGGGCGTACGGAGCCGCACATACAGCGAAGCACGTAAATCGCTACACTTTTTCGTGCGGTCGTTCACGCGCGAAGCCGAAGTCAGCAGAAAGGCAGTGCGTGCAACGGGTGTTATCGACGAATTTTCATGTGGAAAGTGATTAAAACGCGCAATCTGCGGCAATCAAATGTTACAAACGCTTCAGATTCGCTGCCGCTATCTTTACAGGTCATTCACATTGTCTTCACACGGCTATCACCACAAGCTATCTCTCTCTTGCGACAATACTTGTCATCCATGAACCCAGAGGGTCGAGAAGCCGGGCATGCCTATCCGAAAGAGAAGTCGTACGGTAGACTGCTACCCATGCGATCTCGGCCGCGTGAGATCAACATGAAGCGTATTTTGATCATTGAAGACGATCGAGACATCGTCGAACTCGTCCGGTATAACCTTGCCAATGAAGGGTTTCAGGTAAACGCGGCCCTGGACGGGAGCGCCGGACTGACGTCGTTAAAGAAGACTCCTCCGGACCTGCTGCTGCTTGATTTAATGCTCCCCAAAATGTCGGGCCTGGACATATGCAGGGAAATCCGCAAAGACGACTCGCTGAACCGGCTGCCGATCCTGATGCTGACGGCGCGGGGCGATGAAGCGGACCGCGTGGTGGGACTGGAGATGGGCGCGGACGATTATGTAACGAAGCCGTTCAGCCCGCGGGAATTGATCGCACGAGTGAAGGCGTTGTTGCGCCGAGCCGAACCTCCGGCAGATTCGCCGCGAATATTGGAAATCGGCAGGCTGGCGATCGATCCAGCGTCGTACCGCGTGAGTCATGGCGGGAAGCCTGTGCCACTGAGCACGCTGGAGTTTCGCTTGTTGTATTATCTGGCGTCTCGCCCGAACCGTGTGTTTACCCGCGACCAGTTGCTGGATGCGGTGTGGGGCACGGATCGCTTTGTGACGCCGCGCAGCGTGGATGTGTATGTGCGGCGGTTGCGAGAAAAGATAGAATCAGACCCGGAGAATCCCCTGCACCTGAAGACGGTGCGTGGCGCAGGGTATTTGTTCGAAACACGTGCAGCGTAAACTTTTCTGGAAGCTCGCGCTAACCTTCCTGGCGCTTTTGCTGAGCGTTTTGCTCGCAGTAGATTTCCTCGCCGAGCGCGCCCTACGAAAAAACTACGAGAGTGACGGATTCCGGCAACTGCAGGCGCTTTCCCGCATCATTCGTTTGCAACCATTGGCGCTGAGCAGCGTGCCGCCAAAGACTCCTGAAGACATCGCTACATTGAATAACTGGGTGGCCAGCGCCGCGAGCAGCGGAGCGCGGGTCAGTATCATCACCACCGAAGGCCGAGTGTTGGCAGATTCACAGACGGAACCGTCGACGATGGAAAACCACCTGGATCGGCCCGAAGTGCGGGACGCGCTGCAAAAAGGCGAGGGGCGGTCCATCCGGCAAAGCGTTTCAGTTAACAGGCCACTTTTGTATTACGCGGTGCGAGAAAACATCGTCGGCGATACACCAATCATCGTGCGGCTGGCGCTGCCGATGGAAGATGTTGATTCGCAATTGGGAATCTTCCGGACGAAATTGTGGCTGTGGTCGCTATTAATTTTGTTTTTGGCAGGAACGGTTTCGATGCTGTTTTCGCGCGGGTTCACGGAGCGGATAGAACGATTGCGGGAATTTTCCGGGCGCGTGGCGGAAGGCGACTTTCGGCCGCTGGCGCCGGATGGCACGGGAGACACGCTAGAAGCTTTAGGATATTCGCTGAATCAAACGGCTTCGCGATTGGATCGGACGATTCGAACACTGACGGAAGAGCGAAATTTATCGTCGGCGATTTTGGGTTCGATGGTGGAAGGCGTGGCGGTTGTTAATGGGGCTGAGCGCCTGGTGTTTGCGAATCCGGGATTTGCGGCGATTCTGGGGCTGGATGTGCCGCCGGTGTCAGGAAGCTCGTTGTTGGAAGTTGTGCGTCAGACGGAATTGATTGAGGCAGTGCGGCGAGTATTGGCTGGGGAGCCACGGGTGGAGGCGGAGATCGCGACCGGCACATTGAGGCAGCATTACTTCGCGGCGACAGTGGCGTCGGTGCGCGCGGGAGAGACGTCGGGCGCGGTGATTGTGCTGCACGACATCACGGAATTGAGAAAATTGGAGAGAATCCGGCGGGACTTTGTGGCCAATGTGTCGCATGAATTCCGCACGCCGCTGACCGCGATTCAAGGGTTCACGGAGACGCTGCTGGCGGGAGCGATGGACGACCCGCAGAATCGGCTGCGTTTTCTGGGCATCATCCTGGAGCATTCGAGGCGGCTGGCGAGGCTGACGGAAGACCTATTGAAATTGTCGCAGATGGATGCGGACCGGCTGGAATTGGAAGTACGACGGGTGAGTGTGAGCGTTCTGGTGGAGTCGTGCTACGAAACAGCACGGCACCGAGCGGCGGAAAAAGAGCTGAACCTCTCGCTGGATCTGCCACCGGGGATACCGGATGTATCGGGCGATGCGCGGCGCCTGCAGGAAGTGCTACAAAATCTGCTGGACAATGCGAACCAATACACGCTGCCGGGAGGAAAAATCACACTGAGCGTGAGGCGGCGTGCGGAGGAAGTGATCTTCACCGTGTCTGACACGGGCATTGGTATTCCGCAAGCCGACCAGCCGCGAATTTTCGAAAGATTTTATCGCGTAGATGCGGCTCGTTCGCGAGAAGCTGGTGGCACCGGTCTTGGTCTGGCGATTGCCAGGCATTTGATTGAAGTGCACGGCGGGCGAATCTGGGTGGAAAGCGAATTGGGAGTTGGATCGAAGTTTCACTTTTCAGTGCCAGTGTTTGACGCCGAGCGGGCAACAGCACGAACAGCGGCTTCTGCCGGCGGAGCCGCGCGCATACGCGGAAATTTCCCTGCGGCAAGCTAGTCTCTCTCTTCTTATTCATCCTTCTGTTAACGAGCTGTAACGTTACATCTGTAGATTGATGATGCAGCCTGTGGAAGTGTGTCTTTTTTTGCTCCGCTGAGGAGGCGCGATGGCAACTCCGGCCGGACTAACAGAAGTGGTGCTCTACGACACGCTGGTGAACTATCTGATCTCGATGGCACGGGTGGTGGAGACAGCGATGAACCGTTCTCTGGACGCGATTATTGGATTCGATAATTCGCGCACCGCGGGCCTGCCTGGTGAAGTTTTCCTGCTCGAACCACGAATCAACGAAATGGAAATCATGATCGACGAGCACGCCATACGATTGTTGCGGCGTGGATCGTTTACCGATGACGAGATGCGGCTGATCGTGGCAGCGCTGAAGATTACCAATGACCTGGAACGTATCGGCGATATCGCGGTGAATTTGGCGGAGCGTGTTATTTCGCTGCGGGAGATGCCGGACGCGAAAATTCCGGAAGAGTTGGGGCCGATGGCGGAGGCAGTACGCTCGATGGTTAGCCGCAGCCTGGGCGCATTGATCTTTCGAAACGCAGAAATGGCCTCGCAGGTGTTGGAAAGCGACGACGTTGTGGATCAGTATCGCGACAGGATTTTCGAAAAGTTGCTGGAGCATATGACGCAGGACGTGGCGCTGGTGACGCCGGGGATGCAGTTTGTGCTGGCGACGCGGCATCTGGAGCGCATCGCGGATCACGCGACCAACATTGCGGAAGACATTATTTTCTGGGTGCGGGGTCTGGATGTGCGGCATGGACGCGGTATAGCGATGCGCCCGGACACCGAAGATGTGACCACGCACGGAGTTGCAGAGGTCACCGAGAATTCACATGGGCTTCATTCGGGCTTGACGGCCAAGTGCGAGACTCAACGCGTTTGACCTTCACTCAATGTCCTACCCAAGGGACCGGCGCACCCCTGGCACCGGTCCCTTCTCCTCCCTTCCAAGCTTTATTAGGCAAGCTACGGCATACATCCTCTTGACCCTAAATCCGAGTCCAACTAATGTCTTAAATAGGGCGGAAATGGCTATCCCTAGCTACAACTCGAGCAAAGGCCGCAGATACTGGCAGATGTGTATCTCGGCGTTGCTGATCGCCCTGGTCCTCTATAATCCGTTCCTTGTGTTGACAAAACACACCGATGGACCGGAGTTTCACCGGTTGGCGAGCCATCGCGCAACCGTCGGTGCCTCGGAGATGGACCACTTTACCCCGGTGCAGGCCGAGAAGGTGGAGTTGGAAGCTGCCGTGGAAGAGATCGGCGCCGCCAGCCTAATCGCCGAGAAAAACGATGTACACGCCCCGAATTTCCTGCAAGAAGAAGCATTGCCGCCACAAACCGAGCTGATCACCAGCACCTGGTTTCGCCCACCGCCGACGCTTTAATACCTTCGCGCAAAGATTCTAGTGTTCCCTGGATAAATCCGCCCATGAACGGGTGGCATCGAACTGGTGTTCGGCTCGTATTTCGGCCCCATACCCCGGTGTAGGACCAGACGCCTCGGTGCAGGTGTCAGGAAAAGGATATGACGACAAAAAAGTTATGGATTATTGCCGCTCTGGCTGTGGTGGCCACCCTGGTGTTCTTTGGATTTTTCCACCATGGAAAGACAGAGGCGGATGACGCCAACGGTCCGGAAAAGGCTGCCGGAGCTCCGGTGGCAGCGGTAGTTCGAGTGGGGCGCGGCACGCTGGGATCGCCATTGACGTTAGCGGGCGCGTTCAAACCATTTCAGGATGTGGACATTCACGCGAAAGTGGCGGGCTACATCAAGAAGATGTATGTGGACGTGGGCACGCATGTGCACGAAGGCCAGACCATGGCGGTGCTGGAAGTGCCGGAATTGGCTGCGCAGTTGGCGGGAGCGGATGCGGCAGTACGGCGGGCCAAGGAAGAGATTCGGCGAGCCGAGGGCGATGTACAACGAGCGAAGTCTGCGCACGCGGCCGTGCACGCGATGGATTCCAGATTGCAGGCAGCGTCGGATCAGCAAGCGGGATTGGTAGCGCAACAGGAAGTGGACGATGTGCACGCTAAGGATTTGGAGGCGGAAGCACAAGTATCCAGCACGCAAGCGGCATTGAGCGCGGCTGAACAGGCATTGGATGTAGCGGTAGCGGACCAGTCGCGCTATCGGGCACTTTCTGCCTACACGCAAATCACTGCGCCTTTTCCGGGGGTCGTGACGGTTCGATACGCGGATGTTGGGTCGCTGATTGCCGCCGGAACTTCGAACGATACGAATGCGGAGCCAGTGGTGCGGCTGGCACAGATTTCTGTGTTGCGATTGGTGTTGCCAGTGCCGGAGTCGATCGCCGGGCAAATTCGCTTGGGAGACGCGGTGAAGGTGCACGTGCAAGCGCTGAATCAAGATTCGGTGGGGAAGGTTTCGCGATTTGCGGATGCACTGGATCAACAAACGAGGACGATGCATACGGAAATTGATTTCCAGAATCCAGACGGGAGATTGCTGCCGGGAATGTATGTGGAAGCGCGAATTGGCGTAGCCGAAAAGAAAAATATGATGACGGTGCCGCTGGAAGCCGTGGAAATGAATGGATCCGAAGGCGCGGTGCTGCTGGTGAATTCACAAGACGTGATCGAGGAACGAAAAGTGCAATTGGGGCTGCAGGGCAGCACGCGAGTGGAGGTGCTGTCTGGCTTGAGCGATGGAGAACGGGTGGTGGTGGGTAGCCGCAACGAATATCGATCGGGTATGAAGGTAACGCCGAAAGAGATTAACGTGGCACAACCCGGCGCGGCGGGAGAGAAGTAATGCCAAAGTTCGCGCTGGCTTATCCCTATTTCATCATCATGCTGTGCCTGGTGGTGGCGGTGGTGGGCGTGACGACGGTGGCGCGCATGCCGGTGGACCTTTTCCCGCAAATCAACATTCCGGTGGTGGTGGTGGCGACATTTTATTCGGGTATGCCGCCGCAGCAGATTGAAGCGGATATCACGGACACGTTTGAAAGATTTTTTACGCTGGGAAGCAATATCGATCACATTGAGTCGCGATCGCTGACTGGCGTGAGCTTAATCAAGATATTTTTCAAACCGGGAACGGACGCGAACGCGGCGTTGAGTAATATCGCGAATCTGGCCATGGCCGACCTGCGGCGCTTACCGCCAGGAACGTTGCCCCCGGTGGTGCTGAAGTTTGACGCGTCGAGCTTGCCGGTCTGCCTGATTACTTTGGAAGGCAAGGGGCTGAACCAAACGCAATTGAAGGACCTGGCACAGTTCGCGGTGCGCAACCAGGTGGCAAATGTGCAGGGCGCGTCGGTGCCGCAACCGTTTGGCGGCACGTACCGGCAGATTCAGGTGTACGTGGACCCGGTGAAACTGGAAGCGCACCAGTTGAGCCTGATGGATGTCGTCACCGCGGTGAATAATTCGAACTTGATTTTACCGGCTGGCGACGTGCGCATCGGCAACCGCGACTACAACATTTATGCCAACAGCCAGGTGCCGACGCCGGCCGACGTAAACAACATCCCGTTGAAAACGGTGGGACTGGGATCGGTGCTGGTCGCCGATATCGGGAAAGCGGAAGACGCGGGTGCCATTCAAACCAACATCGTGCGCATCGACGGTCAGAAATCGGTGTACATCCCGGTACTGAAACAGGGCGGCGACAGCAACACGATCGCGATCGTGAACGGCATTAAGGAAGCCACCAAGCACCTGGTGGATGTTCCGGATGTGCTGAGGACCGCAGTGGTGTTTGACCAATCGATCTTCGTGAAGACCGCGGTAAAGAACTTGCTGAAGGAAGGCGGAATTGGACTGGCGTTAACGGGTTTGATGATTTTGCTGTTTCTGGGAAGCCCACGGGCGACGTTTGCGGTGCTGCTTTCGATTCCGTTGTCGGCGTTGACGTGCTTTCTGGTGATGAACCTGATGGGCGGGTCGATCAACACGATGCTGCTGGGCGGATTGGCGCTGGCGTTTTCGCGATTGATTGACGACTCGGTGGTGGTGCTGGAGAACATTTTCCGATTTATGGAGCAAGGCGTGGCGCCGAGAGAGGCGGCGGAGAAAGGCGGGATGGAAGTGGCGCTGGCGGTGTTGGCGGCTACGTCGACTACCTCGATTGTGTTTTTCCCGGTCAGCTTTTTCTATGGAGTGAGCAAGTATTTGTTCACCGACCTGGCGCTGGGCGTGGTGATTTCGATTTTTGCTTCATATGTGTTCGCGATGACGGTGGTGCCTTTGTATTGTGCGCAATTTATTCGGCTGGACGCGCATGGCGAGGAAAGTCATCAGCAGAAGACGAAGAGTTGGTTTCAGAAAATTGTGGACAGGTTCAACGTGATGTTTCAGAAGCTGCTGAATTATTACGAAGGAAAAGTTACACGCGTACTGGAACGTCCCGGACGCACGGCATTAGTGATTATGGGAGCGATCGTATTGTTGCTGGCGTTGCTTGTGCCGTTTGTGGGCCGCGCGTACTTTCCGCGAACGGACCCGGGCCAATTCGTGATCAACGTGAAAGCGCCGACGGGGACGAGGCTGGAAGTTACGGACAAGTATATTGCGCGAGTGGAAGAGGATATTCGGTCAGTCATACCGTCGAGCGATCTGGACATGATCGTCTCAAATATTGGAGTTACGCCGGACCTTTCGTCGATCTATACCAGCAATTCGGCGATGCACACGGCGTTCGTGCAAGTAAGCCTCCGCGAAGGGCACAAAGTGGGAAGCTACGCGTACATGCAGAAAGTGCGGGAAAAGCTGGCCAACGATTTACCGCAATTGAGCGCGTATTTCCAGGCGGGCGGTTTGGTAGATGCGGTGGTGAATCAAGGATTACCGGCGCCACTGGATATTCAGGTGAGCGACAACGATCTGGATGAAGGATACGGAATCGCGCGGAATCTGGCGCTGCAATTGAAGGGTTCGAAGCTGGTTAGCGACGTGGTGATCCCGCAAGACATCAACTATCCGGGATTGCAGTTGAACATCGACCGGCAGCAAGCGAGTTTGCTTGGGCTGACGCCGAAAGAGGTGGTGGACAACGTGATCACCGCGTTGACCTCGAACGGGGTGATTGCGCCAAGTTACTGGATCGATCCGAACACCGGAAACAACTACATGCTGACGGTGCAGTACTCGCCGAAACAGGTCGACTCGATGACCATGAACGATTTCAAAAACATTCCGCTACGTGCGACGAACAGCAAACAGTACACACCGTTGCAATCGGTGGCACAGATCTATCCGATCAACACTCCGACGGAAGTGGATCACTACCAGATACGGCGGGTCTTCGACATCTATGTGATGCCGAAAACTGAAGATCTAAGCGGCATAAATAATGAAGTGAATCATCTGATAGCGGGGCTGAAGCTGCCCAAGAATGCGCGAGTGCGGGTGCAGGGCGCGGTGGTGGGCATGAATCAGTCTTTTGTCCGATTCGGAGTCGGACTGCTGCTGGCAGTGATTCTGGTGTACCTGATTTTGATGGCGCAGTTCCGGTCGTTCATTGATCCGTTCATTATTTTGACGGCGATTCCGCCCGGGCTGGCGGGAGTGGTGGCGTTTTTGTGGATGACGCACACCACGCTGAACATCATGTCGCTGATGGGAGTGATCATGATGACGGGAATCGTGGTGTCCAACAGTATTTTGATTGTGGAGTTTTCGGGGATTCTGCACGAGCGCGGATTGCCGCTGCGGCAGGCGGTGGTAGAGGCGTGCAAAGTGCGGTTGCGGCCGATTCTGATGACGTCGCTGGCGACGCTGTTAGGGCTGATTCCCATGGCACTGGGGATTGAAGCGGGCAGCGAACAGTATGCGCCGCTGGCGCGGGCGGTGATTGGAGGGCTGGGCGTGTCGGTGGTGGTTACGGTGTTTCTGGTTCCGGCAGTGTATCTGGTGATCCACGGAAGGCGACGCGGAGCGGAGACGACGGAGGTGATGGCGTGAAGCGGCTCTGGGGAATCGTGACTGTTCTTGGCACTCTGTGCGTCGGCAACGGTGCGCTGGCACAGACACAGCAGGCGCCGCAACCGATGCCGCAGGCTGCGCCTCAGGCCAATTTGCCCGCGCAACAAATGGCAGCAACTCCCGGGCCGAATGCGCGGCAACTCACACTGCAAGAGGCGGAAGCTACTGCGATTCGCAATAATCCGGAAATCACGGTGGGGAAGCTGCAGGCGATGCAGGCCCATGAATTTGTGCGCGAGGCGCGATCGGCGCTACTGCCGCAAGCGAACTTGAGCGTTACCGCAGTGGATTCCAATCCGGGCACGCGAATTTCGGCGGGGTATTTGACGAACCCTACGGTGTATCCGAGAGCGGCGGCCGGCGTTACGGTGAACCAACTGATCACCGATTTTGGGCGCACACAAAACCTGATTGCGAATTCGGCGTTTCAGGCCAAAGCCGTGGATCACAATGCGGTCGCAACGCAGCAGCAGATTGTGTTGGCCGTAGACCAAGCTTTCTACAACACGCTGGAGACGAAAGCGCTGCTGCAAGTGGCCGAGGAAACGGTAAAGGCCAGGCAACTGTTGGTAGACCAGATACAGGCGTTGACCAATGCCAAGCTGAAATCGGACTTGGACCTGAGCTTCAGTAAGGTGGATTTTGCGCGTGCGCGGCTGTTGCTGCTGGAATCGCAGAACAACTACCAAGCCTCACTTTCGACGCTTTCGGCGATTATGGGTTATCCGAGAGCAGCAGGAATTTGCGACGGTGGAACCGCCGATGCAAACGGTGGCGCCTGCCGTGGACCCGGCACCGCTGATTCAAGAGGCGTTGAACCAGCGGCCAGAAGTTAAGTCTTTGCAGGACCAGGTAAGCGCAGCAGCGAAATTCAGTAAAGCAGAGCACGACTTGTGGTGGCCGACGATTAATGCGAGCGGGGTGGCGGGCTTGGCGCCGGTGCGCGACGATCACGTTTCGAGTTCGTATGGCGCCGTTGGGGTAAATATCAATATACCCGTCTTCAATGGATTTCTGTTCAACGCACGAGCAAAAAGCGCGGACCTGGACGCCGAGATGCGCAAGAAGCAACTGCAAGACCTGCAAAATAATATTGCACGCGATGTGAGGAACAGTTGGCTGGATTCCGAGAAGGCGTACGAGCGACTGACCGTGACGCAGCAATTGCGCGAGCAAGCCAACTTGGCTCTGGAGTTGGCGCAGGCGCGATACAAGCTAGGATTGGGAACGATTGTGGAATTCAGCCAAGCAGAACTGCAAAAGACAGATGCGGATTTGCAAGATACCGATGCGCATTATCAGTATTTGCTGACGCGGATCGTACTGGCGTACGAGATGGGCCAGATTCGTTAGAATTTTTCGCTGCGGATAATCCTCTGTACATTGTTGCTCACTCCGTGGTTCTTTTGTGGTCTACAGTGGACCGTTTAGACCGCAGTTTGCCCCTCGCGAAGTTAAACCCTGCTCGCTTGTAACGTCTGCCGCGTTGTGTAAGTGTCTGAAATTACGGGGGATGGGGACCGTACCGAATGGATTGTTACAGATTATTAACACTCAATTGACATCACCGTAAGAGTGGGGAACTAAGGTCCTTGGCGGGGTGGTAAGTCTTTCCCGCTGAAATATTACGAAATTTGCAGCAAAAAGAGAGAGGCAATGAAAAAATTTGCAGCACTAACTTTGTCGCTGTTCCTTATGACGGGAGCGGCGTACGCCGATTCACCAAAGGACGCGCCGAAAGAAGCCGATGCGAGCAAGTCTACGACACCGGCAAAACCTGCGGCGAAAGCAACCGAAAAGACCAGCGCGGAAATCGCAGCACAACTCGAAGAACTCCGCCAGGCACTTCAGGCACAGCAAGAACAGCTTCAGATGTTGAAGGAAGAATTGGCCAAGCGGGATCGCGAGATTGAAGCAGCGCGCGAAGCAGCAGCTTCGGCAAACTCGAAAGCGACCGATGCGACCGTGAAGGCGACGGAAGCAGCGACGACGTCAGCGGAATTGAAGAGCACGACGTCTGCGCTGAACACCACCGTGAGCAACATGGCGGCAAGCAACGCGGCGGTGGCGGGCGGAAGCACGGCGGCGGCATCGGGCCAAGGCGCGGCCAAGGATGAGGATCACGGTCCGACGACGATCCGCTACAAGGGCATCAACCTCACGCCAGGCGGATTTATTGAAATGGCCACGGTGAGCCGCACGAAGGCCACCAGCGATGACATCAATACGGGCTTTTCGAGCATTCCGTACAATGGCAACTCGCTGAGCAGGGTCACGGAACTGGACTTGTCGGCGCGGCAGTCGCGTATAAGCTTTCTGGCGGATACCAAAATCGGCGACACCAAAGTGTCTAGCTACTTCGAGGGTGATTTCCTGGGAGCAGGCACCACATCGAACAACCGGCAGACCAACTCGTATGTATTTCGCTATCGCCAGTTCTGGGGCAATGTGACACTTGCCAGCGGGTTTAGCTTTACCGGTGGACAGATGTGGAGCTTGGCGACAGAAAACAAGAAGGGCATCGTAAATCGCGGCGAGGATTTGCCGATGATGATCGATCCACAGTACGTGGTCGGGTTTACTTGGCAGCGCGCCGCTGCGCTTCGAGTGGTGCAGAATTTCGACAAAGTGTCGGTCGGATTCTCGATTGAAAATCCGCAGACTACAGTCGGCGGCCGCGGATTCTCGACGTACACGAATACTTCCGCGCTTGGCGTAGTGACGACGGCCCAGAATTTCTTTGTGGATGCGCCCGGAAACAGCGCCGGTCTGTTCAACGCCTTCGACCCGACGGGATACTCCGTCAATAAGCTGCCCGACTTCATCGCCAAGCTGGCGGTTGATCCGGGCTTTGGCCACTACGAAGTGTTCGGAATTTTCTCGGACTTCCGCAACCGCGTTTATCCCTGCGCGGTCGTGGGAACCACCGCGAAGAATTTCCCGACTCCGGCCACGCCCACAGTTCTTGGTTGCCCGATAGACGGGTCCACCGCGCCTAGCACTTTAGGTGCTTACAACGATTCGCGATTTGCTGGCGGCATAGGTGGCAGTGCTTTGTTCCCAGTGATGAAGAAGGTTGATCTGGGCCTGAAAGTGGTTGCTGGCGACGGCATCGGCCGTTTCGGATCAGCACAAATCGCGGACGTAACGGCGCGTCCTGATGGCACTTTGGCCCCGATCCGCACCCTCCACTATCTAGCCAGGGCTGAATTCCATCCCACACCGAAGTTTGATATCTACGCGTACTTCGGCAGTGAGTACGGCGCTCGCGCCGCTTACACCGGATATCGCTCGGTGAAGGTGACGAACACGCCTGCCATCCCAGGTTGCGGAGCGGTTGGCCAACAACCGTGCCCAGGCGGAGGTGTACAGCCTTCGTACCCGGCACTGGTCGCCACCAGCATTTCGAGCGCTGGAATCGGCGGCTATGGATCGCCCTATGCCAACAACACCGGCTGCGGCACCGAAACGCTGCCCAGCGGCACCAGCGCACCGGGCACAGGTGGTACGTGTGCTGGGGATATCCGCATGATCGCCGAAGGAACGCTCGGCTTCTGGCACAAGATTTACCAGGGCGAGAAGGGCCGCCTTCAGTGGGGCGTCCAATACTCCTATCTGTACAAGTTGGGCTGGTCGGGTAACAACGCATCTCCGACGGCCGCAACGCAACCAGCGGGCATTTCACCCAAGGCTGTCAACAACATGATCTTTACGTCTTTCCGGTTCTACCTGCCATAAGCGGGAACTGAATCGAAGAAACGTAAGAGCGATTACCGCGGGGCGATCTGAAAGGGTCGCCCCTTCCGTTTTTTGGAGGTCCATTACCAAGGTGTGTCTGCGGGTAAATGCAATCCTCGCAGGGTGTTAGGGTGGAGTCGGCCAAGAGAAGTTACGATATTTAACATACTCTGGCGGCATTGTAACAATTCTGTAACGTGGGACGCTCAGACTCATGAGTTACGGATATACATTTTCCCGGCGGAGAGTACTCTGATGAAACGATTGGCGGGTTTACTGGTGGCGGTCCTCGCTCTGACCGCAGCAACATGGGCGGCGCAACAGGCGCTGTTGATTAATGGTGCGGGCGCAACATTTCCCTACCCGATTTACTCGAAATGGTTTGATGAATATCATAAGAAAAACGGCAATCTTCAATTCAACTATCAGTCGGTAGGGTCAGGGGCGGGCATCAAACAAGTGACCGAAGGAACGGTAGACTTCGGGGCGACGGATGGCCCGATGAACGATGAGCAGTTGAAGGCGTTCCAGGACAAGCGCGGCGGCATGGTATTGCACTTTCCCACGGTCTTGGGGGCGGCGGTACCTACGTACAATGTGCCGGGAGTAAATGGAGCTCTCAATTTTACGCCAGACGCTTTGGCGGGAATTTTCCTTGGCAAGATTACGAAGTGGAATGACCCGGTAATCGCTGATGCGAATAAGGGTGTAAACCTTCCTTCCAAGGATAACGATATCGTAGTGGTTCACCGCTCGGACGGCAGCGGCACGACGTACATCTGGACGGATTATCTGTCGAAGGTCAGCGATGAATGGAAGAACAAAGTAGGCAAAGGAACGTCTCCGAATTGGCCGGTCGGCTTGGGCGGCAAAGGCAATGAAGGTGTGACCGGATTGATCAAGCAGACGCCGAATTCGATCGGTTACGTTGAACTGATTTACGCAGCGCAGAATAATATTCCCTACGGAACGGTTAAAAATTCCTCCGGAAGTTTCGTGAAGGCTGATTTGGCGAGCGTCAGTGCGGCTGCGGCCGGAACGGCAAAAGATATGCCGGCAGATTTCCGAGTGTCCATTACCAATGCGCCCGGGAAGACGGCGTATCCTATCTCGAGCTTCACCTGGCTGCTGATTCCGCAGAAATTTCAGGACGGGGCGAAGCGCGACGCGATCAAAGGCTTCCTGAAGTGGATGCTCTCTGACGGGCAAGGCTACACGGAAGGTCTCTCCTACGCGAAGCTTCCCAAGGAAGTCGTAGAAAAGGAAAAGAAGGCGATCGATACCATTCAGTAGTTGGCAAGAAACCGTGGCGATATCCAGCACAAACCTTCCGAGCGCGGGTCCCATCGTGGGTCCGCGCTCTTTTCTCTCTCGAATCCGCGAGGGAGACGAGATTGCGCGATTAATCACTTTTCTGTTTGCGGCGAGCGTGGTGCTGATCACCGTGCTGTTGGTGTACCAGCTCTGGACGAATTCGGTATTGCCACGCCATAAATTCGGCCTGCACTTTTTTGTTACATCCGTGTGGGATCCGATCATGGAGCAGTACGGGGCGCTGCCGTTTATTTATGGAACCCTGGTAACGTCGGCCGTGGCGCTTTTTATTGCGGTGCCACTTGGGATTGGAGCAGCGATTTTCCTGGCCGAACTGGCGCCGCCGCGGATTTCCGATACGTTGCAATTTCTGATTGATTTGCTGGCGGCGGTACCTAGCGTGATTTATGGATTGCTGGGAGTGTTCATTATTGTGCCGCTGATGCGGACCGTGATTTATCCGGCGTTGAACCACCCGCTGGGATTTTTGCCTATATTTAAAGGCCCTTCGTACGGTGTGGGATTTTTAACCGCTGGAATGGTGCTGGCGATCATGGTGATCCCGTACATCATTTCCGTTTCGCGAGAAGTTCTGCTTTCCGTGCCGCGCGATCAGCGGGAAGCGGCCCTGGCGTTGGGTTCGACACGATGGGAATCCACCTGGCAGGTGGTAGTGCCATTCGCGAAGACCGGCATCATGGGCTCGATCTTTCTGGCGATGGCGCGAGCGTTGGGCGAGACAATGGCTGTGACGATGGTGATCGGCAACAGCCCGAGAATCAGCGCATCGTTATTTGCCCCCGGTGATTCGATTGCGTCAGTCATTGCGAACCAATTCACCGAGGCAACCGACGATTTGTACCTGCAATCTTTGATCGGGTTGGGATTGGTGCTGTTTCTGTTGACATTCATTCTAAACGGGCTGGCCCGGCTGCTGATTGTGGTGACGACGCAGAAGGGGAGTGGGATAGCAACGTGACGACGGGAAAAGTGCGCTGGCGGAAATTTGTAAGCAACGTCATGCTGACGCTTACGGGTGTGTGCGCAGTGATTTCCGTGAGTGTGCTTTTCCTGATTCTGGGCTACCTGGTGTACAACGGCGGCACGTCGATCAACTGGGCGTTCTTCACGCAATTGCCGAAACCGGTCGGTGAAACTGGCGGCGGTATGGCCAATGCCATTGTCGGAACCGCCAAATTGCTGCTGACCGCATCGCTTTTTGGCGTACCCATCGGTTTTTTTGGAGGAATTTACCTTGCCGAATTCAGCGGAGGCGCGACCGCGTCTATCGTAAGGTATTCGGCTGACCTGCTGAACGGCGTGCCGTCGATTGTCATCGGGATCTTTGCGTATGCCATGGTGGTGCTGCCGTTCAAACATTTTTCGACGCTGGCCGGGGCATTCGCACTGGGATTAATGATGATTCCGATCACGCTGCGGAGCACCGAGGAATTTTTGAATGGAGTGCCGCGGATGTTGCGTGAGGGCGCTATGGCGCTGGGAGCGAGTAAGACCAGGACCATCGCCACAGTGATTGTTCCTGCGGCCTACCGGGGCATCCTGACAGCGATTTTGCTGGCTTTGGCGCGCGTAGCCGGAGAAACGGCGCCACTGCTGTTCACGGCTTTCGGGAACCGGTATTGGAGCGAAGGCTGGTTGCAGCCGACGGCCTCCTTGCCAGTGGTAATCTTTAACTACGCCGTGTCGCCGTATGAAGATTGGCACCGGCAGGCGTGGGCAGCGGGATTGGTGTTGCTCGGACTGGTGCTGATCATCAATATTCTCGCCCGGACGATATTGTCGCGCGGGATAGCAGTTCCGAGGTCTTGAGAATGCACGCGTCAGCAAAGCCGGAGTTGTCCGTGAATATCGTGACTAACGTAGGATCATCCGTGGGCCGAGAAACAGCCGCGTTGCCCATGCGGATGACTGTTTCGAAGGTCAATTTTTTCTATGGCCCCAAACAAATTTTGTTCGACATCAACCTGGGGATTGCCGACAAGCGAGTGACCGCGTTGATTGGGCCCTCGGGTTGCGGCAAGTCGACGTTACTGCGGACGTTGAACCGCATGCATGAGACGGTGAGCACGTCGCGACTTGAAGGCGAAATTCTGATCGACAAACAGAATATTTTGGCGCAAGACGTGACCGCGTTGCGGCGTAGAGTAGGGATGGTGTTCCAGCGGCCGAACCCGTTTCCCAAGTCGATTTTTGACAATGTGGCGTATGGGCCGCGCATTAATGGTTTTAAAGGTTCGATCGCGGAGACGGTCGAGAAGAGTTTGCGCCACGCGGCGCTTTGGGAAGAAGTGAAGGACCACTTGCACAAGTCCGCGTATGAACTGTCTGGCGGGCAACAGCAGCGGCTGTGTATTGCGCGCGCGTTGGCCGTGGAGCCGGAAGTGTTGCTACTGGACGAACCGTGCTCGGCGCTGGATCCGATCAGCACAGCGAAGATTGAGGAGTTGCTGGTGGAGCTGAAGAATCTGACGACGATCGCCATCGTGACGCACAACATGCAGCAGGCGGCGCGGGTCAGCGATTTTACGGCCTTCCTGCTAACCGGGCAGATGATCGAATTCAGCCCGACACCACACTTGTTTACGACTCCGACCGATCCACGAACGGAAGCGTATATTACGGGTCGATTTGGATGAGGCGAGGTTTTGAGTTTTAGTTGGCAGGAGCAGATGTCGGTAAAGTAGCGTAACGTAATGGGGCCAAGATTCGGACGGGAAGGCCGCGATGGAACGTCACTTTGAAAAAGATTTGAACGAGCTCAAGGAACGGCTGCTGTGGATGGGCAGCCTTGCGGAGCGTGCTGTTCACCAGGCCGTGCACGGGGTGCTGGACACGGATGAGCAATTGGCGAAGCGTGTGCTTGACGAAGAAGATGCGATCAACGAATTGCAACTGGAGATTGATGATCGCGTGGTTCAGTTGCTGGCGCTGCATCAGTTGATGGCGGCGGACTTGCGTTTTGTTTTGGCGGTTTCGCGAATCAACAATGATTTGGAGCGAATTGGGGATCAGGCGGTGAACGTGGCGCAGGGGGCGCTGCGCATTTTGCGGCATCCGCGGGTGAAGCCTTACGTCGATTTGCCGCGCATGACGGAATTGGTGGAAGAGCAGGTGCGAAACGCCCTGAATGCGGTAGTGCGACGCGATGTGGAATTGGCGCAGAAGGTGATGGCGTCTGACGATCAGGTGGATCAGTATCGGGATCAGATATTTCGTGAATTGTTGACGTACATGATGGGCGATTCGAGTGTGGTGTTTCCGGCGTTCGAACTAATTCTGGTGGCGAAGAATTTGGAGCGGATCGGGGATCACGCTACGAATATTGCGGAGGATGTGATTTATATCGTGCAGGGCCAGGATATTCGGCATCCGTCGCTGGATAGACGATAAAGCTTCTGAGTAAATAAGTTAATTTGTTTTGTGCCGACAAGATATCGGCCCTACCGATCGTTTTCTTTATATCCGGCTGCGAGCAGCAGGATCGCGACAATTATCAAACTCAAAGAAAATAACATTAGGCCCAGGGTGCGGTCGGGTGTGAGCGTGAATTGCACGCGAATTTGCGAGTCGCCGGTTGAGACCGGAATGATCATCTGGTTGATACCGTCGCCACGCCCCGGAGTCACTACATTGCCGTTTAGCGTGACGCGCCATGCGGGATAGTTGAGAAGGCGGAGTGCGATGCGAGCGTCGCGAGTGACGCGGACGCGAATTTGTTTTTGCTCGGTCTTCCATTGGTCGATGGTGATGCGGCCGTCGGGGGTTTTCCGGGCGTCGGGATCGGCGGGGAGAATCGCGGCGAGGGGCGCGTTGCTGGGTAGATCCATGTGGTCATCGCCGACGGGATCGTACTCATCGGTACCTTCGTAGCCGGTGCCCGCGGTGATGGCGGCATATTGCGTTGGCATCTCGTCGGGATCCCACCAACCATTGTTGATCAGGAAATAGCTAAGCGGCAGAGACAGAAGCAGCAGCGTTGGGAGCCACAGCCAGCCGCGGCGGCGCTCGATGGCGATGGCCAAGAAACAGGCGGCGACCACGGCGAGGATGGACATCCAGCGCCAGGGAAACTGCACGAAGCGCAGCTTGGGGAGAAGATCCCAGAGAAAACCGGTGAAGCGCAGAGTCAGGAGCGTTGCGGTGGCGCCGATGACGAGGAGGACGGTCCAGATTCGTTGGAATCTATCTTGATGTCGAGCTTCAGCGTTTTTCGTAAACTTCGCGGAGGCGATGGCCGTAAGTCCGACAAGCAAAATGAGAACAAGTGCGCAGATTGAAGCGATCCAATTGAACCAGGTGTGCTCGGGATCGTTGATCTCGGTGAAGAGGAAATTCTGGATGGGAAGCAAGCCGCTGGAAAGAGCTTGTTCGATATTGACCCATCGCTGTTCGTAGGCCGCGGGGATGAGGTAGAAGGACGTTAAGCCGAAGCCGAGTGCGAGCCCGGCGATGCCGCGCAGGGCGATTCTCTCTTCACCTTGAGTAACGGTGGCCCAAGTGAAGATCAGAGCTACCGAATAGGTGATAATCACGCCGGCTGGAGCGTTGGAGAGCCAGACAGCCGCGAACGGGACGGCGAAAAAAACGATGCGCGAACTTAGGGGTTTGTCGGAGTCCAAGTAGCCAGCAAGCCGCAGAGCACCGAGGAGCACCAACGGAAAAAAGGCGCAGGCTAATTGCTCCGCGAAGTCGCTGCGGATATAGATGATCAGCAAGGCGTCCGGATTGGCGGCATAGAAAGCCGCGGCAAAATGGCGGCGCGTTCGCTGGAGAGTCGCTTTAGAAGCAGGAAGGCAGAGATGCCGGCGAAGGTTTGCGTCAGAACGATGAAAGCCACGGGCACCCAAGCGGGCTTTAGAATTGCGGTCAAGGCAGCGCCTAACATCCAGGAAAGCGGCGGATAAAAAATGAAGCGAGGCTCGCCAAAGCCGTGGTTGGTCCAGGCAGTCCATCGCGGGTAGAGGGTGCCTTCGTGCCATTGGTACGCAGCGTCGAGCCAGGAGGCCGCGTGGAATTCGAAGTCGTGGCCAGAGGCGGTGCCCAGCCAGAAAAACGGTAAGACAATCGCGATGGAAACAAGAAGAGAGAGTCCGGCGGCGAGTAGCCATGCGGGGACGGAACGTTTCGGAGGTGGCGGGCTGGCGATTGGCGGTGGAGTGGTCATCAAGTGTTCATGAAATTGTAACGAATGTAGATAACGGACGGCGAATGCGCGTCATTGGTGTGGCGCTCGCGCAAAATTAAGAGATAATACACGCGCTTATGACGACCATAGCCACCGCTGTCGAACCTATTATTGAAGCGCGAAAGCTGGAGAAATTCTATCCGCAGCCGGATGGACATCGAATCCAGGTAATTGCGCCAACGGACCTGGCGGTGTATCCGGGTCAGATTATTGCATTGCTTGGACCATCGGGCTGCGGCAAATCGACGATGCTGCGGATGTTGACGGGGCTTTCACCGACTTCGGGCGGAGAAGTGTTCTGGCACGGTCAGCCGGTGCAGGGCGAGACTCCGAATGTTTCGATTGTGTTCCAGAGTTTTGCGCTGTTTCCATGGTTGACGGTTATGGAGAATGTCGAAGCACCGCTGGAAGCGCGAGGAATTCCAGAGTTGGAGCGGCACAAACGGGCGTTGCGGATTATTGATGCGGTGGGATTGGACGGATTCGAGTCGGCGTATCCGAAAGAATTGTCTGGCGGCATGAAGCAGCGGGTGGGCGTGGCGCGGGCGCTGGTGGTCGAGCCGGAAGTGTTGTTCATGGACGAGCCTTTTTCCGCGCTGGACGTGCTTACGGCAGAAACGCTGCGCGGCGAATTGCTGGAATTGTGGCTAAACAAGAAGATACCAACGCGCGCGATTTTTATTGTCACGCACAATATTGAAGAAGCGGTGATTCTGGCGGATCGCATCATTGTGCTGGGGCGCAACCCGGCGCATGTCCATGCGGAATTCCATGTGGATTTTCCGCACCCGCGGGACCGCAAGGAGCCACGGTTTGTGGACATGGTGGACATGATCTACCGCGCGTTGACCAGACAGGATCATCCGGAAGCCACACCTGCGGAATTGCAGATCATTGCGGCGGCCAAAGAAAAACGCATCATGATGTTGCCGCACACCAGGCCGGGCGGCATGGCGGGATTGCTGGAGATATTGGCGGATCGAGGCGGACATGCAGATCTGCACGTGCTGGCTGGCGAACTGAGCCTGGAGGTTGATGCGCTGCTGCCGACGGTGGACACGGCGGTATTGCTGGGCTTGCTGAAGCTGGAAGAAGGCGACGCGATTATCACGCCGGAAGGTTTAGCGTTTGCAAAGGCCGACATTCAGGAGCGCAAAGCAATTTTCCGCAAAGCGGTGCTCGCGCATGTGCCGCTGCTGCGGCAAATGGAACAGGCGTTGAAGGCGAAGGCGAACCGGACGCTACCCGCGGAGTTTTTCCAGGATTTGCTGGACGAACATTTCAGCGAAGAAGAAGCGCAGCCGGCAGTTGGAAACCGCGATTCAATGGGGCCGCTACGCGGAACTTTTTGATTACGACGCCGCGAGCGGCAAGCTGACGCTGACCGAGACCTGACCCGCCCGTGGAAACGACCGCTACTCTTCCGGAGCAATACACTCCGCTTCCACCGACCGCGAAGCGCCCGCTCGGTTCGCGCTGGGCATGGGCTTTCCTGATCGACATTGCGGTGTTTGTGTCGGTGTTTGCGGTAATTTTTGGCGTTTACTCCATCGGGCGTTCATGGCTCGGGCCGGTGCGGGTGGAATCAGAGATCTCGCAGAATCCGCGCAGCCTGCCTCTGTATGCGCTGTATTCGCTGGTGCGGATTTTGGTGGCATATGCGCTCAGCCTGGCGTTTGCGCTGGCGTATGGCTATGCGGCGGCAAAGTCGAGGCGCGCGGAAATTGTATTGATCCCGCTGCTGGATATTCTGCAGTCGATCCCGGTGCTGAGTTTTCTTCCCGGCGTGATGCTGGCGATGGTGGCGCTGTTCCCAAGCCGGCAGTTGGGAGTGGAACTCGGTTCGATCATTTTGATTTTCACTGGGCAAGTTTGGAACATCGCGTTCAGTTTCTATTCTTCGTTGAAAACGGTGCCGCGCGATCTGCGCGAGGCCGCGATCATTTACCGGTTCAGCCGTTGGCAGCGTTTCATGGAGTTGGACCTGCCTTTTTCGACGATTGGGCTGGTGTGGAACTCGATGATGTCGGTGGCGGGCGGCTGGTTTTTTTTGATGGCGTGCGAAATGTTTGTGTTGGGCGACAAGGACTTTCGTTTGCCGGGACTGGGCTCGTTTTTACAGACCGCGGCGAGTAGCGGAAATACGAAGGCGCTGCTGTGGGGCGTGACCGCCATGGTCGCGGTGATTGTGTTGATGGATCAACTGATCTGGCGGCCTGTGATCGCGTGGGCTGACAAGTTTAAGTTTGAACAAGTGGAGAGCGGCGATGCGGCGCGCAGTTCCTTGCTGAGTTTTATTCGAACGAGAGTCATTCATTATTCGGTCTATATCGCAGGATCCTGCACCCTATTGTGGATTGGCTGACGCTGAAATTTGCGGATGGAGCGAAGCGGGCGGCGCATAGCTTTACGGCGGCGCGCGCGCAACAACCCAGACGCTGGATTGTATGGATATTTGTGGCGGCGGGGCAATCGGCGTTTGTTATGGCGTTTATCGCGCGGTGGGAGAGCTTGCGCAACTGAATCGCGCTGAGTATTTCGAATTGTTGCGCAGCGCGGGTTTAACTTTCTTGCGAGTAAATCTGGCTTTGCTGATTGGCGCGCTCTGGACGATTCCGGTTGGCGTGGCGATTGGGTTCAGTCCTCGATTTGCGCGACTGGCGCAGCCGTTGGTGCAACTGGCCGCATCGATTCCAGCGACGGCACTTTTCCCTGTCCTGCTGCTTTTTTAATTCGTCTGCGCGGTGGCGTGGAGATCGCGGCCATGGCGTTGATGCTGCTTGGAACGCAGTGGTACATCCTGTTCAATGTGATTGCGGGTGCGATGGCGATTCCGACAGATTTAAAGGAAGCGGCGAGCGTTTTTCGATTCGGAACATTTGACCGGTGGCGGCATTTAATTTTGCCGGGAATCTTTCCATATCTGGTGACCGGAATGGTGACTGCCTCTGGTGGCGCCTGGAACGCCAGCATCGTAGCGGAATATTTTCACTTTCAGGGACACATTGTCCAGGCGCCGGGACTGGGCAGCACGATCAGCCGGGCGAGCGATGCAGGACATTTCAATGTGTTACTGGCGGCAACATTGATTATGGCCACGGTGGTAGTGCTGATTAACCGGCTGGTGTGGCGGCGGCTGTATCGGTTGGCATCGACGCGATTCAAGCTGGAGACTTAAGAGCACTGCAAATTATTTTGTGAGTTCGCGGCTGATGTAGTTGATCTGGCCAACGTGATGGTAGAAGTGGGAAGCACAGCGAAGAAACAGAGTGAAGCGGTCCTTGGATTCCGGTTCACGTTCCGCAGTGTAGGGCGCCACCCAATCTGATTCCGATTGCCGGCTAAGTGTGGAGACGACCATGGCGATGGTGTCATCGAAGTTGCGCATCACTTCAACCTTAGAAGGGCGGCCTGACTCGGTAAACTCGCGATCGCGGTTTCGAACGTAGCCGGTGCCGGCGATCTGCGCGCCGACGTAGTAGCTCAAATTGCCGGTGAGATGAAGGACCAGATGGCCGATGCTGTTTCCGAAGGCGAAGGGATTGCGCCAGAACTGTTCTTCGGAGAGCGGATCAACCCATTTGTGGAGTTCGCGGGCACGATTGCTGTACTCACTCGCAAAAGCATCGGCAATGGTTTTGTTCAGGATGCTCATGAAAATTCCCTTCTACTTCGTTTCGGTTAAGTCGTTGCGATAAACGATTCCTTCTTTCATGACGAAGACGACGTGTTCGGTCTGACGAATATTCTGGATGGGATCGCCCGGAACAACCACGATATCGGCGAGCTTGCCGGCTTCGAGAGCGCCGATCTTGTCGGCAAGGCCCAGAAGTTCCGCATCGCCTGAGGTGGAAGATTTCAGCGCATCGACGGGTTTCATACCAAGCTTTACCATCTCATTGAATTCTTCGGCATTGCGGCCGTGAGGATAGACAGCCGCGTCGGTGCCGAGCCCGATTTTCACGCCCTTGGCAAGCGCGCGCTGAAATGTTTTGTGAGCGGCCTCGTCGGCGGCATTGGCTTTGGCAAGAATCGCGGGGGGAAAGTAGATGCCGCGATGGATGCGTTCTTGTTCTCCCACGATGGCCATCAGAGTTGGGACAAAGTAGGTGCCGTGGGCTTTCATCATGTCCAGAGTTTCATCGTCGAAGAAGGAACCGTGTTCGAGGGAATCGACGCCAGCGCGAATGGCGCGTTTCGCCGCTTCGGAACCATGGCAATGCGCGGCGACCTTACGCTTCAGCGAGTGCGCTTCATCGATCAGAGCATTTAATTCTTCCTGCGTGAGTTGCGGCGTATCGACATCGTCGGTTAACGACAGCACGCCACCGGAAGCACAGGTTTTGATAACGTCGGCTCCGTATTTGTGCGCAAGACGAACGGCGTAGCGCATCTGATCGGGACCGTTGGCAATAAATTCCTGCGCGCCGGCCTCGTGGCCAAACAGACCTTCGCGGAAACCTGCGGTATCGTCGCAATGGCCGCCCGTTGTGCCGATGGCACCCGCGGCGACGAGCATGCGCGGTCCGACGACAACTCCATCGCGAATCGCGTTGCGGAGGGCGACGTCGATGCGAGCAGGGGCGCCGACATCGCGCACGGTAGTAAATCCAGCCATTAAAGTTTTCCTGGCGTTGACGGTCGAGTCTAGCGCTTGCTCGGCGTAACTTTTCTGCAGACCGTCTAACATGTCTTGCTTCCAGTCGTCGGAAGCTTCGCCGGTGAGATGGGTATGCGCGTCGATGAAACCGGGGAGAAGTGTGGCATCACCGAAATCGATGATGGCGGCGCCAGGCGGTAGCGCGGCTTTGGGGCCGACGCCGACGATTTTGCCTTCGGAGACGACAACAATGCCGGGCGCGGTGAGGGTGTCGCTCTTGCCATCGAACATCTGAGCCGCTCTTAGTACGTATGTTTTGCCGGCAGGTTTCGTTTGCTGCGCGGACGCGACTGCGGAAAAAGTCAGAGCCAGTACACAACTCACCGCTACTTCACGAATGAACTTTTTCATTTTCTCCCGATTCTTCTTATTGGGGTTTTTCGTTCTTGTAAATCACGCCTTCTTTCATAACGAAGAAAACGTGTTCCGTTTGCCGAATATTCTGAAGCGGATCACCGGGAACTGCGACGATGTCGGCAAGCTTGGCGGTTTCCAGTGTACCAATCTTATCGGCCAGGCCGAGCAGCTCCGCGTCGGAGGAGGTGCCTGCTTTGAGTGCATCGATTGGCTTCATACCCAGGTCGACCATTTGGTGGAATTCTTCGGGGTTACGTCCATGGCGATAGACCGCCGCGTCAGTGCCCAATCCTATTTTCACGCCCTTAGCCATGGCGCGCTGAAACATGGAATGCAACGAAGCGATGGCGGCGCGAGCTTTTTTCTCGATAGCCGGAGGCATATAGACGCCGCGGTCCAATTGTTCCTGAATACCCTGTATGGCCATGAGCGTTGGGACGAGATAGGTGCCGCGTTGCTTCATCATGTCCAAGGCTTCATCGTCGAGAAAGCTGCCGTGCTCGATGGAGTCAATGCCGGCGCGGATGGCGCGTTTGGCGGCTTCCGCTCCATGAGCGTGAGCGGCGGTTTTCCTGCGCAGCGCGTGAGCTTCATCTACGATGGCGTTTAATTCTTCCTGCGTGAGCTGAGGCGTGTCGACGTCGTCGGTCAGGGAGAGCACGCCACCGGAGGCGCACACTTTGATCATGTCGGCGCCATATTTGTGATCGAGGCGAACGGCGTAGCGAGCTTGATCTGGGCCGTTGATAACGCCATCGAGTGGGTCGGCTTCGTGGCCGAATAGCCCTTCGCGATAGCCGCCTTGATAATCGCAATGTCCGCCGGTAGAGCCGAGGGCGTGAACGGTGACCAGCATGCGCGGGCCGGGAACGTCGCCGTTATTGATGCCGTTGCGCAGGCCAACATCGAGAAAATCGGTGGAGCCAACGTCGCGCACCGTGGTGATGCCAGCCATCAGCGTGACGCGGGCGTTCACGCTGGCATCCAGAGCGCGCTCGGCGATGGTTTTTTGCAGAGTGTCGAGACGCGCCTGTCTATAGTCCTCGGAATAGGCCATGGTCAGGTGGGTGTGCGCATCGATGAAGCCGGGGAGTAGCGTGGCATCACCGAGATTGATGATTTCCGCGTCTGCAGGCAGCACGGCGGAGCTGCCCACACCGGTGATTTTGCCGCCACTGACGACAATCAGCCCGGGGGTAACCAGGGCATCGCTCTTTCCATCAAAGAGGCGAGCAGCTTTCAAGACGTAGGTTTTGCCAGCTGGCTTTTGAGATTGACTGAATTCCCGCGTCCCCAGTAACAAGCTACACAGAGTGATTAGTGCGATCCGGCTTCGCATGGTTTCTCCCTACATTTTGTGGGAAAGAAGATGGAAGGCAGACTCTATCGTGCCGCCGAAAAAAGTCAAGCAATTCACTATAATTTGAAGAAGAAATCGGGCGTCGTGTAGCGGGTTAGTGAATGAGTGGGGAGGACACGTTTGAGGGCGGTGCCGGAGATTCGGATTCGGAAGTGTAACGAAGGCGCGATTCGCGAAGACGGCGATTACGTTTTGTATTGGATGATCGCCAACCGGCGATTGCAGTACAACTTCTCGCTGGATCGGGTGCTGGAACATTGCGCGGCACTGAAAAAGCCGCTTCTGATTTTCGAGACACTGCGTGTTGGTTATCAATGGGCCAGCGATCGGATGCACACCTTCGTGCTGCAGGGAATGGCAGACAATGCGCGGACCTGCGAGAAGTACGGGGTTCGCTATTTTCCATACGTTGAGCCTGCAGCTGATGCAGCTAAGGGATTGCTTGTGGCGCTGGCGGAGAAAGCGTGTGTTGTCGTTACCGACGATTTCCCGTGTTTCTTTCTGCCACGCATGATTACAAGTGCGGCGAAGAAATTGCCGGTGCTGCTGGAGGCAGTCGATTCGAACGGATTGCAGCCGATGTATGCGACGCAGCAGGTGGCGCAGCGGGCCTTTGATTTTCGAAGATATCTGCAGAAAGAACTGCCGAAGCACATTCGCCAGGTGCCGCAAGCCGATGCTTTGGCTAAGGCGGAGCTGCTACCTGCTGCGGAAATTCCCAAGGCGATCGCTAAGAAATGGCCTGCTGCGTCGGCAGAACTTCTTGCGGCCGATTCAGGTGCGCTGCGTTCGCTGCCGATCGATCACTCTGTGGGGCCCGGCTATTTGAAGGGCGGTCACAGCGAAGCGCGCAAGCACATGCTGGATTTTCTAGACAACAAGTTGCCGCAATATGTGGAGCAGCGGAACGAACCGGACTTGGACATGAGCAGTGGCTTGTCTCCTTATCTGCATTTTGGATTTCTGTCTGTGCATGAAGTGCTGGTGGAACTGGCCCGGCGTGAAAAGTGGAAGCCGGAGAAATTGGCGCTGCGGGTGAATGGCGCGCGTGAGGGCTGGTGGAACATGAGCCCGGCGGCGGAAGGATTTCTGGACCAACTGATTACGTGGCGTGAGGTGGGGTACAACTTTGCGTCGCACCGCAAGGATTACGGAGAATACGAATCGCTGCCGGATTGGGCCCAGAAGACGCTGCAGGAACACGCGAAAGATGAACGGGAACATATCTACACTATTGAGGAATTTGAGGCTGGGCGGACGCACGACGCTTTGTGGAATGCGGCACAAATGCAGTTGGTGCGAGAAGGGCGCATTCACAATTACCTGCGGATGCTGTGGGGGAAGAAAATATTGGAATGGTCGCGAACTCCTCAACAGGCGGCCGAGATTATGATTCAGCTGAATAATAAGTATGGATTGGATGGGCGGAATCCTAATTCGTACAGCGGCATTTTCTGGGTGTTGGGGCGGTACGATCGACCATGGGGACCAATACGATCAATTTTCGGGACGATTCGTTATATGAGTTCCGAAAATACGGCGCGCAAGGTTTCGGTGAAAAATTATATTAAGAAGTATGCCCCGGAAGGGACGCAGGCGCAGAAACAGCTTAGCTTCTAGTCGCATCACCGCAGATCGCACGGCGTCTGGTTAGTTAGCCTTTGCAGACGATTTCGAACCTTTACCTTTTATGGCGCAAACTTTTATTTATCGAAGCAAGATGCCGGCTTCTGCGGAAGCGGTGTATCGATTTCATGCGGAACCGGACGCACTGGAGCGATTGACGCCACCGTGGGAGAAGGCTCGTGTCGTGTCACGGACAGGTGGGATCGAGCAAGTGGGATCGCGGGTGACATTGCGACTGTCGTTGGGACCATTTTCGAAGGACTGGGTGGCGGAGCACACCGCGTGCGAGCCGGGAAAAATGTTTCGCGACGAGATGGTGTCGAGGCCATTTCACAAATGGAAGCACACCCATCGTTTCATACCGGAGACAGCGAACTCGAGTTGGCTTGAGGATCATGTGGAGTACGAACTGCCGCTGGGATGGCTTGGTACAATTTTTGGCGGAGCCTATACGCGGAGGCGATTGCAGCGTATGTTTGCGTGGCGACACAAAGTGACTTTAGAGGCAGTGGCAGCGGGCGGGAAGCAGGAAAAGCTCTGATGGCGGCAGCAAAAATCGATCAGGAATTAGCGAGATCTTACAACACGCAGACCGGCAACAATTTACTGAGCTTGTCGGCGGAGCGCCCGCTGTTGCTGGTGTTCTTGCGGCATTTTGGCTGAACATTTTGTCGCGAGGCGGTCGCCGAGCTCAGCGAACTCCGACAATCGATAGAAGGCAAAGGAACGCAGATTGGTTTCGTGCATTTGGGCGACGAAGTAAAGGCGAAGAAATTCTTCGCGGCACATGGATTGGACGATTTGCCGCGCATTGCCGATCCGGAAGGCAAGCTTTACGATGCGTTTGGTTTAACGCGCGCAGACTGGCGGCAGTACATCAATCGCGAAAGCATCCTGCGCATGCTGATTGCGTGGCTGCAGGGGCATTGGCTGGGTTTACCGGCGGGCGATGTGGAACGAATGCCGGGGTTGTTCCTGATATTCCGGGGAGAGATTCTCAAAGCGTACCGCCATAAATTGGTTTCTGATCGACCTGACTACCTGACAGTGGCAACCGTAAAAAACGACGCGGCTCTAGCCTGAAGATGGTCCTTGTTACGGGCGATGGACTTGCACAAAATCTGTTGCTTGCCGCAGGATATGGGCCGGCCCGAGCCTTTCGGGGAGCAATGATTGGTTGCTACTTTTTCGAGGAAAACTGAGGAATGGCTACTAGCCCGGACGTGGTGATCGTAGGTGCTGGTCTTGCAGGACTATGTTGCGCGAAGCAATTGCGCACGAAAGACGTTAATTTTCAAATTCTGGAAGCATCGGATGGAATTGGCGGTCGGGTGCGCACGGATCAGGTGGACGGATTCCTGCTGGATCGTGGATTTCAAGTGGTGCTGACAGCTTATCCTGAAGCGAAGCGTTGGTTGGATTACGGGAAGCTCGACCTGAAATGTTTTTCGCCTGGTGCGCTCTCCTGGTACGCGGGACGCATGAATAAGATCATCGACCCGTGGCGCATGCCGGGGCTTTGGTGGGAAGCGGTGCAATCCGATTTCGGCACGTTTGGAGATAAGCTGCGTGTTGCCCGGCTACGCCGCCGCCTGACCAACACTTCGATTGCGGAAATTTTCCAAAGGCCAGATCGCGCCACGAAAGATGCATTGCAATCCGAAGGTTTCTCGAAGGAAATGATTCATCACTTTTTCCGGCCATTTCTGGGCGGAATCCTGCTCGATGGTGAACTAAAATCGTCCAGCCGCATGTTCGAATTTGTCTTCAAGATGTTGTCTGAAGGCAAAACGGCAGTTCCGGCGCGGGGCATGGGAGCTATCGCGGAGCAACTGGCACAAACTATTCCGAGCGAGGCGATAAGGCTAAACACGCAGGTAGAAGCTCTGCACGGAAACGAGATCACGCTCCATGGCGGAGAAAAGATGCAGGCTCGCGCGATTGTGATTGCTGCGGACGGTCCAGCGGCGGCGCACCTGGTGGGCGAGGTCGAACCCGCATCGCGCAGCGTTACCTGTTTTTATTACGATGCGGATGAGCCTCCGGTTGCAGAGCCAATGTTGGTGCTGAATGGTGATGGAGCGGGACCGGTAAATAATTTTGCAGTTATCTCTCAAGTGGCGCCGTCGTATGCGCCGGCGGGAAAGCATCTCATCTCGGCAACAGTTTTAGGCACGCAGAAGCTCACCGAGGTGCAACTCAGTGGCTTCATCATTGCGCAGATGAAGAATTGGTTCGGCAAAGTGGCCAGTTCGTGGCGATTTCTCCGCAGCTATCGCATCGCGCACGCGCAGCCACAGCAATTTCCCGGGGCGCTGGAGCCTGCTGAGAGGCCAGTAAGGATTCGGCCAGGCGTGTATGTCTGCGGAGATCATCGAGACAATGCGTCCATTCAAGGCGCGATGGTCAGCGGCCGTCGAGCGGCCGAAGCGGTACTGTCGGACTTTTCGCGTTAGGCGGAGGGTGGTGAATGCATGGGAAACCGAACTTGCCCGCTGTGTTTCACGCGAGTGCCACGCACCTTAGTACTCCTGCATACCTACGATATGGAGTGTCCGGCATGTCACGCGGCACTGGAAGTTTCGCGCGGTAGCCGAATGATCGCAGCGCTTGCTGGGCTTGTTGTTGCATTCGTCGCGGTGAGCTTCGCTGACCGGATAAGTGAAACAGCCGAATGGAGTTTCCAGGTTGTGGCGGGTTGCGTGGCGTTTGCTGTGGGTACGGCTGCGTGGTTGTTTTTCTCGGCGGATTTGGTGGTGCGTCCGAAACCGGAAGTGACTGCGAGCCACAATGCTTCCAGTTTTCCACATGCACATGCGTAACAGCCCGTCGGTACTATTGACCATGATTCGGTGCGCCCCGACACTGACAATGAATGGCGTCTTACTCTAAATTTCTGGGCCGCAACGTGACCGTGCAGTATCGTGCTGGCGACATCTTGCTTCCTGCTTCGGGCACGTTTGTGGGCGATTCTGGGCGATCGATCTTCCTCGAACAACATCTGGAACAACGCGGCAAGCGAAATTATTTTCGCTGGGAAATTCCGTATCAGTGCATTAACCGTCTGGAAGAAGCGCCGGAACCGAACGTCGAGAAAGTGCCGCAAGCGGAAATGAGCGACGCGAGCGTCCTGCCTGAGGCGCGTTCTGCCGCGGCTGCCGCAAGCCAAGGGACATCTAACCCCGCTTCGATATTTTCTCTGCCACAGCGTCCAAAGGCTGTGTAGCCGCCTCTCTTCCTTAGAGACTCTCTCTTTCGAACACTACTAATGAGCCGCTGCGCGCCGCTTCGTTAGCCGATGGTTCGCGATTCTGCTACGCTGTGCCAAGCAAACCAAAATAAGGAGAACCAGCGTGCCTGTCGTAGCCGGAGTAGACCTGGGCGGAACCGCAATCAACTACACGTTGATCAACCAGCAAGAGCAATTTTTGATTGAGGGACTTTGCGAGCATCCGGCGCTTTCGAAACAGGGGCCGGAGATCTGTTTGCGGCAGATTGCCGAGGGCTTGGCGATTGCCGCGGAACAGGCAGGTGTGCAACTCGTCGACATCGTGACGGTAGGATTGGACACGCCGGGCCCGGCGAGCGCGGCGGGATTGCTAAGCGCGCGAGGCTCTACGAACTTCGTACATGCGAATTGGGCGGGATTTGATATTCGCGAAGGGCTGGCACACGCGCTGAACAAGCCGGTGTGCTATTTGAACGATGGAAATGCTGCGGCGCTTTGGGGGCACTATTCGATCTTCGGAGCGAATAGCAAGGAAACGTCGGTATCGACGATCATTGGGACCGGCAATGGCGGCGGAATTATTCTGGATGGAAATGTGGTGAAAGGGAAAAATGGATTTGGCGGAGAGTTGGGGCACGTGTTGTTGCCGTACCAGAGTATTGCCGATACGCAGGGAATGAAGCCGATCTGTAACTGCGGACGCATTGGGGATTTGGAGTCGCTCTGCTCTCTGACTGGAATCGAGCAAAACATTTTGCCGTATTTTCTGCCGCGCTATCCCGGGCACGAGTTGAGCAAGGTGGACAAACATCAAGCCGCAAAGCTAGTGCGTGGTCTGGCGGACAAAGGCGACCCATTGTGCAAGGAAGTATTTCGAGTACAGGCGCATGCCCTTGGGCTGTTCTTCGATGAAATGATAAACACCTTTGACCCGGACGCGCTGATCGTGGGTGGCGGTGCGTTGGAAACCAGCGAAGCATTTCAGAAGTGGTTTCTGAATGAGATTCGCGTAGGGATGCCGGATCAGCGAGAAGAGCAAGTGAATATTCCTATTTACGTGATGCCGAATGGTGACGCGGCCGGCGCGCGGGGCGCGGCGATCGAAGCGCTGAATCTAGCGCGGCAAAGCGGGCTGATGTAAACAACTCGTTGCGAACGATCGGACACTATTCCAGTTCGGCGACGCACTTAAGCGAATGCGCTACAATTTTAACGTTCAGATGCCCGCCGGCTGAGCTAACCCACCGTATAGGAGAATTCTCGTGAGCCCTTCCACTACTCCCCGCAAAATTGGATTTATCGGACTCGGCTTGATGGGCAAGCCGATGGCGTTGAATCTGTTGAAAGCCGGAAACAAGGTGACGGTATGGAATCGCACCGCTGAACGCGGACAAGAACTGATTAGCGCCGGAGCGACACTTGGCAAAAATCCACGCGAAGTGGCGGCTGCCTCAGATTTTCTGATCACCATGGTCAGCGATCCTCCGGCTCTGGAGGAAGTGTTATGGGGGCACGAGGGGAAAAACGATGGTGTGCTCGAAGGGTTGCGCAGCGGTTCAATCTATATGGATTGCAGTACGGTGTCGACGACGCTGGCGCGCAAAATCGCTGCGGCTTGCAGTGAGCGCGGCGTGAAATTTCTGGACGCCCCGGTGACTGGAGGCGATTGGGGCGCCCGCGAAGGGAACCTGGTGTTCATGGTGGGCGGTGATGCGGAAACTCTGAAGGAAACCGAGCCGATTATTGGAGTGATGGGCAAGAAATGGTTCCACTTGGGACCGACTGGCGCGGGACAAACCGTGAAGGTGGCCATGAATGCGCTGCTGGCGCTGCAGGTTGGGGCGATGGCCGAAGCGCTGGCGCTGGTGACCAAGGCGGGATTGAAGGGCGAACAACTTATCGAAGTGATGCAGTCCAGCATGGCGCGCTCGGGATTGCTGGATCTTAAGGCGCCGTTGATGGTCAAAGGGGAATATAAGCCAAGTTTTTCGCTGCGACTGATGCACAAGGACTTGGGTCTAGCGCTAGACCTGGCGAATCAATTGGGAGTGGCGCTACCGGCAACGGCCGCGGCGCGCGAAGTGTACAACTACGTCAAAGGCGAAGCGAAGGAAGATTTAGATTATTCCGCAGTCATGAAATTCTGGAAGAAATAGGAGCCAGGCTCGGCACTTACTTCCAGGGTTTAGGCGAAAAGAAGCCAATAGGCAAATCGCGCGAAGTGCGCAAGCCAGACGGGGCTTCGAGAATCGCCGGTATGGAATTCACGGCAACGGACGCGGTGGCGATGTCTCCATGCGAGCCGCCGGGAATTACTAAACGGATGTTGGGATGGCCGGTGAGTTCAATGGTATCGGCGGGATCCTTCGCGCCCACGTACATTTGCAATTCCATGTAGATGAGTTCTTTGCCGTCGGCCAGGCCGCGCGCGATCTGGTGAACGCCCGCGGCTTGTCCCGCTTCGACGGTGAGGAATTCGGTTTGCACGCGTTCCCCGGCGACCTTGGGCTCGATTGTTTCGATAATTTCGTTAACGCTGAGCCCCAGGCTGTCGGCCACCATAGCCACCGACTCCGGCAGGCCAACGTGCTTGATCACCCCTTCTTTTACTTTCGCGCGAAACTCGTCTACGGACATGCCCGCGCCGATTTTCTTTTGCAAAGGAAGCCGCCGCTTGGAAGCGTCCACGACGCGCAGCGCTTTAGCGTGCTCGATGCGTTGCGATACGCCAGCGAGGGTAATGACCAGCTTGTCCATCACGAAGCCAGGGTTGATGCCGGTGCCAACTAACGCCACTCCTGATTCTTTTGCAGCACTGTCCAACCGCGCCGCGAGCTCCGGATAAGTGCGAAATGGGTACGACAACTCTTCGCAGGTAGACACTACGCAGGAGCCAACGTCCAGGCAGGCCAACAGCTGTTCCATGACCTTGGGCAGTGAAGAGGAAGTGGTGTGCATGACCACGTCGGCGGATTGCTCCAGGATTCCGCGTGCATCTCCTGAGACCTTCACGCCCCAAGGGGCATCGGGTGCGCCAATGATTTCGCCAACGTCCTTTCCAATTTTGGCGGGATCATTGTCGATCGCACCCACAATTTCGACGGCCTGTTTTTCGCGCAAAAGTTGCAGGATCGATGCGCCGATAGGGCCAATTCCGTACTGAATCGCACGAATTTTCTTCTTCACGATGGTCTCCACTCCAGGTCGCTGGAGCGCACAGCGCAGATTTTCGCTGGCAGCGAACCCCTTAGCGTACTGGAATTTTGGACCACGGGCAATCGCGTGGGCATTTGTTGCTGGTGACACCAGGGCAACGCATAATGGTGCGGATACAGGGAATGTGTGGAGGGAACGATGCGTCCTCAGAAATTGACAGATAACGAAATTCAGCAGCAGTTGCAGCTAGCCACGGGCTGGAGCTTGGAGAATGGGAAATTACATAAGGCGTTTGAGTGCAAAGATTTTGTGTCGGCATTTGGAAAAATGACGCAGGTGGCGCTTGTGGCCGAATCGATGAATCACCATCCGGAGTGGTTCAACGTGTGGAACAAGGTGGTGATTGATTTGAATACGCACAGCGCGCACGGCATCAGTTCCCTGGATTTTCAGTTAGCGGCGAAGATCAATGAGATTTTTGGAAATTAGAGTTTTTGTCTCGCGCCCATGATTGGCGCTCACCCATCACAAACAAATGTTCGAGGCTGGCTGTTCATTGCGTTGCGCTGGCTGGCGGGACTATTCATCATGGCGGTGCTGTTTCACTTTCTGCCGATGAGCCAGCTTGTTGAATCGTTGCAACGCGTGCGTGCGACGCGATTCATAGCGATTCTGTTGGGCTACCTGTTGGTCCATGTCGTAGGAATTATGAAATGGCGAATGGTGGTGAACGCCGCGGGAGCGAAACTGGATTTTGCCACGTGCGCACAGTGCTATACGGGAGGACTGTTCGCAACGCTGTTTCTCCCGTCGATTATTGGTGGTGACATCGTGCGATTAGCGGTAGGGTTGCGGCGCAGTCCGAATCCGTCGGCGGTTTTGGCTGGGAATGTGGCAGACCGCTTTTTGGACGTAGCGGCACAAGCGGTGTTAGTCGTGCTGGGACTGTTGCTTTTGCCGGGATCGTTGCCAGCGGACCTGGGGACACGAGCGCGCAGAGGTTTGTTATTTCTTGGAGTGGTGGTGTTGTTGCTTGCCGTAGCGGGTGTGCTGCTGCACCGGCCGATGTTAGCCGGCCGGTCGATTCGATTTCGGCGGCGGCTGGCACGATTGCGGCATTCTCTGCGCAGAGTTTCTCGGCGACCACACATTCTGCTGCTTGGGTGGGGCCTGGGAACCGGCATGCAGTTCATGTTTTTGTTTTTAACGGCATTGCTGGCGATATCTTGCGGATTGTTCTTGCCATTGCGCGTGTGGTTCTTCGGCTGGCCACTGGCGAAATTGGCGGCCGTCTTGCCGCTGACCCAAGGTGGGATCGGAGTGCGGGAAGCGGCATTGGTGGCGCTGCTTTCCCCTTTTGGTGCTGCTCCGCATCTCGTTCTCGCTTCGGGAATTGTTTGGGAGGGCGTGGTCATTGTGGGCGGATTGATAGCCGGCCTGGCCGCCTTAGTCTTGAGCCGACGAAAAGTTGAGCCTGTCTCCGAAAAGCCGTGGCAGAGTACCTGAATACTCTTGACAGAGTTATATTATGTATAAATAATAAATAGGTAGGCAATCCCTCCGCATGGCTGCAGGGCGCTTCTCACCGTGAGCGGTCCGCAACATGCAACGTTACTCGCTCTAGAAAGGCCTGCAGCTCATGTGTGCGGCTCACCCTAGGGTTTTACTTGCGGAAAGCGGTTTTACGGAGACAGGAGTAACGCTGCGGTCGCTGTGTGCGGAGCGAGGGCACGCGCTGGAGCTACTGTTCGTTTCGAAGCGAAGTAATTTGTCGCTGGCCCTGCGTACGTACTGTCCGGATGTTGCGCTGTTGGACCTTGCGTTGTTCCAGCCTGACCCGCCAGGCGCGGTGAGTGTTCTACATCTGGCAGCCCCGCATATCCCTCTCATCTTATTTGCCGACCCTGCCGATAAAGACTGCGCAGCGAAGTGTCTTCAAGTCGGGGCAACAGACTACATGCTGGAAGGATGCATGGACGGGCGGACGCTGGACCGGGTGCTGCGAGCTGCATTTCGGGAATCTCCCGCTAAATTGATGTCGCAAGCGTGCATCGATTCTTTGACCGGCCTAATGAACCGTGCCGGATTGATCGTGGAAGCGCAGAGTTGGCGAGAGACTCATCCACTCTCGGCGCGGCGGTTGCTGGTTTCGGTGCGGGTGCAAAATTGTGAGGCGATGCATCTGTATGGCGGCGAAGCGAAGGTGGATAACTTTTTGCGTGAGATGGCCGCACTTCTGCAGCGAAGAGTGCGGAATACGGATCTTGGCGCGCACGTGGCTCCGGGACATTTTGTTTTCTTGATACAAGATGTTGCTGCGGCGGGTTTGCCTGCGGTGCACCGGCGCATTTCGAACTGCTTATACGACTTCAGTGAAGCGGTAACGTGCGGAATCAAACCATTGCTTTCGATTCATTCGGAATTTTTGCCGGCGGGGTCGTCGCCCGCGTTCACAGAATTGCTGGGGCCGGATGCAACGGCACAAAATCATCGTTTGGTAGAAATCGCCGTCACGGCCACATAGATCGCGAAAGAACCGTTCCTCGTTAAGAGATGTGGTGAAAATATGTCGCTCGTCAACATCAGTTTCACAGGCCAGCAAACTGCAGGCGCGGTACGCGCGGCCAAGCACCGCGAGGAGTCGCCAGTTGAGACGATTGAACTCGCCGAAACGAGCACCGAGGCACCGATTCTGATCCTGGAACCGTCCAGCGCCGATGTGCAATCGATTCTGCAAGTGATTCGCGGAGCCGAAATTTCAAATCCGGTTATTATTGCAAACGACTACGAGGAGTTTGCCGCGCTCGTTTCCACGCGAGCGTTTGCTGCGGTGCTGTCGGCATTTCGACTTCCCAGCGGCAACGGATTAGACGCGTTGCATTTTCTGCGTGACTTGGGACACGAAACGCCATTTCTGCTGGTTACCGGCGCAATTGGGGAAGACGCCGCGGTGGAGTGCGTGAAGCAAGGGGTCAATGACTACATTTTGAAAGAGCACATGGCCAAGCTGCCGGTGGCGTTGAGCCGGGCGCTGCAAGAAAAGGCGCTGCGGGATGCCAACGCAGAGTTTCGCACAGCGCTGGCGCAAAGCGAGGCGCGCAACCGTGAGCTGGTGGAAGATTCGGTATACGGAATTTTTCGAGTGTCGCTGAACGGCAATTTTGTTGGTGCTAATTCCTCGTTGCTGCAGATGCTGGCGTGTTCTTCGCTGGATGAATTACAGTCGTTGAATTTGGCGGAAGAAATATTTCGGTATCCCGAACATTACGTGAAGCTGGTGGCTTCCTGCCGCGCACAGGGCTTGGTGCAGAGCGCGGAATCGGAATGGCGTCGCAAAGATGGTGGGCTGATTTCGGTGCGCATTCATCTTCGTTATTTGCCTATTCCCGGACCAGGCGACTTGCTGGAAGGAATCGTCGAGGACATAACCGAAATTCGAGCGCTGGAACATCAACTACAGCAGGCGCAGAAGTTTGAAAGCATCGGGCAACTGGCCGGCGGTATCGCGCACGACTTCAATAACGTGGTCGGGGCGATCCTGGGTTGGTCGGAAATAGGTTACGAGCAGAGTCGTAATTATCCGCTGATAGCCGAGCGGTTTTCGCGAATCCGAACGCAGGCGGAACGAGCGGCGGCGCTGACCCGGGAGTTGCTGGCCTTTGCGCGCCGCCAGCCAATGCAGCCGCAAGCCGTGGACTTGAATGCTGTAGTTTCGAACTTCACCAGTTTCCTGGACAAGGTGATTGGAAGAGACATCGAGTTGAAGTCCATTCCCGGTCTTTTGCGGCGCATTTACGCCGATCCCACGCAAGTCGAACAAGTGCTGATGAACCTATGCTTGAACGGCCGGGACGCGATGCCAGATGGCGGACGCCTGACGATCGAAACAGAGTTGACGCTGCTGGACGAAGAGTATTGCCGGCTACGTGCCGGGGTCGAGCCTGGACAATACGTTGTCCTGTCTGTCTCCGACACCGGTATCGGAATGAACGCGGAGACGCGTGAGAGGGTGTTTGAGCCCTTCTTCACGACTAAAGAGCGTGGCAAAGGCACGGGGATGGGGCTTGCTACCGTGTACGGGATTGTGAAGCAACACAACGGGTTTATTCAGGTATACAGCGAGCCGGGCCAGGGCAGCTTGTTCCGAGTGTACTTCCCCTCTTTGAGCAGCGATGCGGCGGAAAAAGGGCACGATTCGAGCCTGAGTGTCAGCCCGGTGGAACTGCGAGGTACGGAGATCATTTTGTTCGCCGAGGATCACGACTCGATTCGGGAGATGGTACGGCAGGCGTTGATTAGTTTTGGCTACCGGGTGCTGGCGGCGACCGACGGCCGCCAAGCGTTGAGTTTGTGCGAAACGGACACCCCGGCGATGGCAGTGCTGGACATCGTGATGCCACGAATGGGCGGTCCGGCCACGGCGATCGAACTGCTGGCGCGCTTCCCCAAGTTGCCTATCCTCTTCACCAGTGGCTATACGGAGCGATCGGCGTCTCCAGAAGTTGAACTTTCTTCCTCGCACTATCTGCAAAAACCCTACAGCCCTACTGCGTTGGGCCGTGTGATCCGCCAGATACTCGGCGAGGCACAAAGGTCTACCCCGGTCAGCTAAGGCATAATTCCACAGCATGATGGTATCGGCTTTTTTACGTTGACACGCGTAGCGTGCGGTGCTAGAAAAACCTCAAAGACAAGCCCTTGGTGGTGAGTCTCCTTTCGTGAAAGCTACTGCGATTCGCGAGTGAGGCGCAGGCCTGCCTGGCAGGGCAGGTGCTGCTGCACCGCATAGGTTTGTTGCAACACCCACCCCACCCCGGGAGGCGAAGACTTAGGTTTTCGCCTCCTATTTTTGTTTTAGCCTGCCTGCTTATATCCTGTTGGCGTTGCGACAATGGTTCACAAGAGCTTCTCGGCCAGTCGCAGACTGGGTCGGTAGATCACCGCCACAAACCTTTATGACTCAAGCTTCTTCGCCGTTGTTGGAATTGCAGAATGTCAGTGTGGTTCGCGGGAATTCCGTCGCGCTCGACCGCTTGTCGCTCCATATCGAGCGAGGGGAGCACGTCTGCATCCTGGGGCCGAACGGGTCAGGCAAATCGACATTGATCAAGACTATAACTCGCGAGTGCTATCCGGTCTTGGCGGAAGGCAGCTCGATACGGATCCTGGGTCGCGACTTGTGGAATGTGTTCGAATTGCGTTCCCTGCTGGGAATTGTATCGCCTGATTTGCTGGCGGCGTGCACCACCGACGCCACCGGTCTGGATGTGGTTCTGTCTGGATTCTTCAGCAGTACGCGCATTTTTCCGAATCACCAGCCGGACCAGGAGCACCGTCTGCGCGCAATGAGGGAATTAGACCGGCTGGGCGTTGCGCATCTGGCGAACCGTCCAGTCGCGGAGATGTCGTCGGGAGAAGCGAAACGAACGCTAATCGCACGTGCGCTGGTTCATGAGCCACAGACACTCTTGTTTGATGAACCCGGCAACGCGCTGGATTTGGCGGGACAAGTGGAACTAAGAAGCGAGATGCAGGAGCTGGCGCGGGCAGGTTTGGGGATCGTACTTGTGACGCACCACGTGTCCGAGATCATTCCGGAGATGGAGCGAGTGGTGCTACTGCAGCGTGGTCATGTGGCAGCCGACGGGCCAAAAGAGGAAGTGCTCACCAGCGAGCAGCTATCCTCGTTGTTTGGAGTGCCGGTGCGGCTGTTCCAGGATGACGGTTATTTTTACGTGCACGCCTGAACGCGCGGGCGAACCTATTTGCCGGCGATGCCTTCAGCGATGCCGGCGGCGATAGGCACTTTGAAGGTCTGATGTTGGTAAGCCTTCACCATCAGCAGAATCCAAAGGACAAAGGTAAGTAGTCCCACAGCCATCAAAATCAGCGTGACGAAACCGTATCCGATAACGCCGCCGATCATGGTGCTCATAAACGCGAGCGCAATGCGGATGATCATCAAGCCGCCAAAAACTACGATGGATTGAGCGGCGTGAAACTTTACCCAGGGCCGTTTGTCGATTAGTAGAAAGATGATTCCTGTAAGCCAGCCCAGTGCATAGCACAAAAGGCCTGCAACGTTTTCCTGAAGCCCTTCGGTGGGAGAGGCCGCAGGCACGGCAGCCGGCGCTACCACGCCGCCGGTTTGACTAGCACCACATTTGGGACAGAAACTAGCCCCACCAATTTCCTGACCACACGCTTTGCAGAATGCCATGAGGAACCTCCGAGGATCATTCGCCGGGGAGCGTAACAAAGGAAAGCACGGTTCGCAATGAATTTCGCGGCGGGCACGGGCCGGGAATATGGGCAAGAAATAGGCGGATACCCAAAGTTGTCGCGATGGTTTGAGCACTCAAGGGAATGAATTCGTTGGGTGCGCTGGACGTACCGTGGCAAAAGAAGATAGGGTTGCCCATGTTCGAAAGCGCGCACGTCTAACCTAAAACGACGACCGGACGGATCCAGGAGGATCTACTAATGTCACAACTGGTACGAGTTGTTCTGATGGGATTGTCGCTAGCGGTTGTCGCAGGCTCGAGTTTGGCGCAAGAACAGCCAAAAACTCCGCCACAAGCCGGCAATGCTGCCGCGCCCGCCGCCAATCCAGCGGATGTGGCCTCGCCGGATGCAATTCTTGCCGGAGTGTACGATGTGATCTCCGGCCCTGCTGGGCAAAAACGGGATTGGGATCGCATGCGGTCTCTTTTTTATCCGGGCGCGCGACTAATCCACACCGGTCCTGACAAAGAAGGCGCTATGAAAGAGACCTCGTTCACGGTGGATGAGTACATCCAGCGCGCAACTCCGTACTTCGACAAAAGCGGATTTTTTGAGCGGGAAGCCGCGCGGCACACCGACAAATGGGGAAACATATTGCAGGCATTCAGTACCTATGAATCACGGCACGATGCGAAGGATGCTACGCCGTTTGCGCGAGGCATCAACAGCTTCCAATTATTTTTCGATGGCAAGCGGTGGTGGATTGTCACCATCTACTGGCAGGAAGAAAGTGCGACGAATCCACTTCCAGCGGAATTTCTGCCCCACGCTCATTAATACCGGTCCGGCGTAACAGACAATTTGCAGTTTAGTGATTTTTCCCACCGTGCGGTTCAGACGGGGGCAGATTTTCGGCCGCGGCGGCTGCGGTCGGATACATTTCGAAAATCTTGTGCAGTTGGGTGAGCTTGAAGCTGTGCTCGATCATACCGGTCGCACCGGCAATGCGTAGCATGCCTTTATGAGTCTTCAGCCGAGTCAAGCAGCGCACAATCGAGCCAATGGCAGAACTGTCGATGTGGGTGACATTGGTGAGATCAAAGATCACGCGGAGATGATTGTCGCGGATCAGGGTCTCGGTTTCGTGTTCGATCCGCCTGCAGTCGGGTCCGGCATGAATGCTGCCTTTCATATCGAGAACAGTGACGCCGTTCAGTTGCGCCTTTTTCATGTGCAAGATCACGAGAGCTGCTCCGTTCTGTGAAAGTGTAGCGGGGACGACGATGGGCAAGTAGGCACCGCGGCTAGTCTCCTTCGAACGGAAATTGCCGGATGAGGCGCACACAGTCTCCCAGGGCGTTGAACAAAGTGTTGCCCCAACCACAGGGCACAAACGAAGCCGTTTTTTGATTTACGGGTTTGTCCGCTTCGGCAAAAAAGCGCAGGCGTTGCCCTGGTGGAGGCGTAGCAAATTCTTTTACCGTGATGAGGAAGGTGGTTTCTCCGCTGGGCTGCCGCTTCACCATGGAGAAATGATGCAGCTGAGCAAGCTGCTCTAGCGGATTCTCCTGGACGTATATCCAATCGCTCATCACAGACTCCTGGTAAGTATCCTGAAGGCGGAGAGACGGGACAAAGTATCGGAATGTTAGGTCAGTAGCGCTGGCAAGTCAACGTGGAGCAAATCGTGGAGCAAATCTGCAGTATCTAGACTCAGCACTAAACAACACGGTGAATCTGCCCCCCGCAATCAAGCCGTCATACCAGCGGGTCTGTGCGACAGGGTCTCGGTCGCATTTAAAAGCTTGCGCTTAGGAATTTGAAGTTGTGGCAAATGCCAGGGTGATCAGTGTTTTCTGTTCCAACTCATGGGCTTTCGCCGAGCCGGTAGCGGGGCTGGCGCTGGACGAACGCTTCACGGAACGTACACTGAGATTCTTCGCCTGAGCGATGCGCTCAAGACGCGGCAAAACATAGAAGAGCGCGCCCATGTTGGCCGGTTCTTCCTGCACCCATACGATTTCACGCGCGTTCGGATGTTCGTCAATGGCCGCGGCAATTTCCGTCTTAGGCAGAGGATAAAGCTGATCCAGGAAAAAGATGGCGGTGGACGTGTCGTGGCGACGGCGGCGTTCGGCGCGCAGTTCGTGACCGACTTTGCCGCTGGCAATAAGGATGCTTTTGGCATCGTGAACGTCATTGTCGCGGACCAGGTTCTGAAAGCGCGGCTTGGCCAAATCTTCGAGAGTCGAAGAGGCGTCAGGATGGCGGAGCATGCTCTTCGGCGTGAAGACTACCAGCGGTTTGCGCCACGGGCGAAGCGCTTGACGGCGCAGCAAATGAAAATATTGGGCAGCGGTAGAAGGCTGGCAGATCTGCATGTTGCCTTCGGCAGCGAGTTGCATGAAACGCTCGATGCGCGCGCTGGAATGCTCCGGCCCTTGGCCTTCATAGCCATGCGGCAAAAGTAGAACCACGCCGGTGGGCAGATTCCATTTGTCTTCGCTGGCGCTGATGAACTGATCGATGATGACCTGCGCGCCGTTCACGAAATCGCCGAACTGCGCTTCCCAAAGAATGAGAGCTTCGGGATAGTCGCGCGAGAAGCCGTACTCGAAACCGAGGCATGCGGCTTCAGAGAGCGAAGAATTGTGGATCTCGCAGAACGCTTGGGTGGGCGAGAGATGGCCGATGGGCAAATATTCGTGCTCGTCTTGCGTGTCGACCAAAACCGCATGGCGCTGATTGAAGGTGCCGCGCTGAGAATCTTGCCCGGTGAGTCGAACCGGGGTGCCGTCGAGAACGAGCGATCCGTAGGCCAGTAATTCCGCGTAACCGTAATCGACGGGGCGCTTGCCGTGGCCCATCTCGGCGCGCTGCTCGAGGAGCTTCACGATTTTAGGATGCACGTGAAAGCTTTCGGGAATGCGCGCCAGGCCGTCGGAAATTTCGGCGATTTTATCGGCTGCCAGGCCGGTGTCGACTTCGTATTCCGGCTTGTATTTGCCGTGGCGGTACGGCGTCCAGTAATCGGGCAATTTGCGAAGGTTCGGCATCTTGGTGAGCTTGCCGGCCTTGACTTGATCTTCTTCGTATTCTTTTTTGACGCGGTCGACGATCGGCGTGGCGGAGATGCCCACGCGCTCGGCGTAAATCTTCCAAAGTGGCGGATGCTTCTTGATGCGATCGTAGAGCAGCGGCTGGGTGATGGTGGGATCGTCGACTTCGCTGTGACCATGGCGGCGATAGCCGATCAGATCGATCACCACATCAGAATTAAATTCCGCGCGATATTCGGCGGCTAGGCGGGCGATACGCACCACCGCATCCGGATCTTCCGCGTTTACGTGGAATACCGGAACACTCTGGCGTTTGGAAAGGTCGGACGCGAAGCGAGCGGAATGCTCTTGCGTTGGGCGCGTAGTGAAACCAATTAGGTTGTTGACGATGATGTGGATGGTGCCGCCTACCGAGTAGGCGAAAAGGTCGGCAAGATTTAGAGTTTCCGCCCAGATGCCTTGACCCGCAAACGCGGCGTCGCCGTGCATGACGACGGTCCAGACGCGATTGCGAACTTCTTTCGAACGATCAATGTACGGGCCACGATATCCGTGACGGGTCTGCTTGGCGCGCGCCCGGCCCATCGCCACTGGATCAACGGCCTCGAGGTGGCTAGGATTGGAGACCAGGTGAATGTTCAGCGGCTTGCCTTCGGACGTGGTGTAGGTGCCCGTTGCGCCAACGTGATACTTCACGTCACCGGCACCCAGGACGCTGCGCGGATCCACGTCTTCGAAACCTGCAACAACTTCGTAGGCCGGCTTGCAGGCGGTGTGGGTCATGACATTCAGGCGCCCGCGATGGCTCATGGCCATGATGGCGTCAACGCCGTTTAGTTCGCCAGCGGCATCGAGGATGGAATCAAGCAGGGGAATCAGGGAAGTGTTGCCCTCGAGAGAAAAGCGCTTGCTTCCCAGATAGCGGCTCTGCAGAACTTGTTCGAAAAGGTCGGCGCGGACCAGGCGCTCGAGGATCTTCTCCTGATTGACTTCGAACTCGGGACCCTCGAAGCGTTCAGCAATCCAGCGGCGGCGCTCGATTTCCGGAAGATGCATGTATTCCACGCCGACTGTGCCGCAGTAAAGGCGACGCGCTTCGTCGGCATATTCGCCGGAAAGGCCCTGAAGATCCGGAAACTTCACAGGCTTGAAGAGACCTAGCGGGTCGAGAGTCGATTCGTAATAGCCCCAGCGGCGAAACAGGTCAAAGATACGTTCACGCTCGGCGTGGCCTGCGCCATTCGGCGGTGTTGGCTTCTTGGAGGACTTCGCGGCCTTTGCAGGCTTTTCAGGAACGAGAGTAGTACGGTTTGCCATGGTCGGTGTCTTGTCTACAGACCTACTATTTTGCCATAGAACGGAAATCGTTACGCGCGGGCGACGAATGCTTGTTTCCGGAGGTTTAAACCTGGCCAATTTGGGGCTTTTGCACTGAGGTGGCCAGTGCAGACTGGCGCCGAGGTTACGAGAAAATGGCGGAGACTACGGTATACCGCGCTTCGTTGGAGCAGGTCGAGCAGGCATTCGCGATGGTGGCGGAGTACTACGAAGCGGTGCAGGTAGTGGTGCGCGAGGGTCGCGAGGCCTTTCGGGAACAGTATTTTGCGGAGGGCGCCGGAGTATGGCTGGCGGCCTCCGACGGTGAGATCGTCGGCTGTGTGGCGCTTCGCAGGCTAAGTGGCAGGAACGAATCGGCAGAGATTAAGCGCATGTATGTGCGGCAGGCGCATCGAGGGAAAGGAATCGCGGATTTATTGATGAAGGAGTTGGAAGACTACGCGCGAGATTGTGGGTATGCGTGGCTGTATCTCGACACGGCTGCAGTCATGGTGGCGGCCGCGCGATTCTACGAACGGAATGGATTCGAACATTGCGAACGGTACAACGACAATCCGCAAGCGGCGATCTTCATGCGCAAGCGTTTGGAGCGAAGACGACATCAGTGAAGTAACGAAAGAAGAGTGGGGCGCCGCATGGTTCCGGGCGTTTGGACGCAGACGCAAACTTGGGGCAATCACACACTGTAAGCAACGGAGAAAGGGTGCCATTTAGGGCAGATGGGAGCACGCCGGGTGCCACCTAAGCACCTTTCACTGCATCAAAATTGGGGCTGGCGGGAAAGACCGCTAGAATCTTAGCGTGACGAGAAGAGGCACTTCTCGGGTAAAATAGAAGCTCGGGGGACTGGGGTCCCGCATCACAAATCCGTGGCTTTTGAGACTGACTCTCAGGGGAATGCATGCCTGTACCTATATCCCAAGCTTGGACGGTAGCCAGTTACGTCCTGACGCAAAAAATTAAGGGACGCAAACAGTATCCGCTGGTGCTGATGCTGGAGCCGTTGTATCGCTGCAATCTGGCATGCGCCGGGTGCGGAAAAATTCAATATCCCGCGCACGTGCTGAAGCGTGAATTGTCGCCCGAGGAATGCTTTAAGGCGGTAGATGAATGCGGCGCGCCCATGGTATCGATTCCGGGCGGCGAACCGTTGATGCACAGCCAGATTGAAGAGATTGTGGAAGGTTTGGTCGCGCGCAAGAAATATATTTATCTCTGTACGAATGCCCTGCTGCTGAAGGAAAAGCTGCATCTATTCAAGCCGAGCAAGTACCTGACATTTTCCGTTCACGTTGATGGGCAAAAAGAGCATCACGATTTTTCGGTGTGCCGCGAAGGCGGATACGAATTGGCTATCGAAGGGATGCGCGAGGCACTCAAGCAGGGCTTTCGCGTAACGACCAACACTACGCTGTTTGATGGAGCAGATCCCAACAGCGTCCGCGGCTTCTTCGACGAAATGATGGAACTGGGCGTAGAAGGCATGATGCTTTCCCCCGGCTACAATTACGATAAGGCGCCGGACCAAAAGCATTTCCTGGGACGCGCGCGTACGCGGCGGCTGTTCCGCGCCATGCTTTCAAATCGCAAGCCCACTTGGCGATTTAACCAGTCCATGCTTTTCCTGGAATTCCTGATGGGCAAGCGCGACTTCAAGTGCACGCCATGGGGCATGCCCACCTATTCGATCTTCGGATGGCAGAAGCCGTGTTATTTGTTGCAGGACGGCTATGCCGACACTTTTGACGAGCTTATGAGCACGACCGAGTGGGCGAGCTACGGCACGGAATCTGGCAATCCGCAGTGTGCCAACTGCATGGTGCATAGCGGATATGAGGCTTCCGGGGTGGATTACACCTTCAGTTCTTTTAGGGGCTTGCTCGCCACGGCAAAAGCGACACTCTTCGCAACTCATAAGGACGATGAAGCGATGCGCATGCTGAACGAACCCGTCAAGCCGGTGCATTCCTATAATCCGTTGGTGCAAATCGATTCGAATCCCGCGAAGCTGGAAGAAACCCGCGCATGACCGGTCCAAGGCACGCTGATCGACCGGAGCACGCGGCGAATCCAGACGAGCTGGAAGTAGCGCCGGGTTTTCAACACGAGACATTGCAAGGCTGGGTGCCCGATCTCGCGAAAGAGGAAGAGATCCGCGAAGCACTCGAAAAGGCCTTCGATTACCGCGGCGACGTGACGATTACTCGCCGAGATGGAACAAAACTCGAGGGTTATATCTTCGACCGTTTTAACGGAAAGACACTCGATACTTCATTTGTACGGCTTCTGCCCAAAGATTCCAATCAACGCGTGAAGATCACCTATGCCGAAATCGCGGCACTGGCCTTTTCAGGCCGAGATACCGCCGCCGGAAAGAGCTGGGAAGCCTGGGTGAAGAAGTATTGGGAAAAGAAGAGCGCCGGTCACGGCGACTTGAGTATTCAGCCCGAATCGTTGGAAGAAACTACTTAACCACGCGCCGGCCGGCACCTAAAAAAGACACGCAAATATCCGTTTTTCAGTATCTTACGCCCACGTTCGACCACTGGGACCCCAAACTCCAATGGACAATAACCCCTTTTGTGTGATAGTGTTAGGTACAGCGTTTGTTGCTCTTGTATTACCTTTTGACTCGTTCAGGGGGCTGCGAGAACAAGCTCGCGGCCTTTTTTTTCGGGCTGGAGGCAGGTCATAGCAGCCGGGAGACCGGGGGCAGTGAGCAAGCAAGAGGGGCAAAGCAATTCAATTTCGAGGTTCAGCAGTGAAGGAACAAGGAACAGTGAAGTGGTTCAATGCTTCGAAGGGTTACGGGTTCATCCAGCGTCAGACCGGGGAAGATGTATTCGTACATTTTTCGGCAATTATGATGGACGGGTACAAGTCGCTGAATGAGGGTCAAGCGGTGGAATTTGAAGTAAAGAAGGGCCCGAAAGGCCTTCAGGCTGAGAACGTCACAAGCCTCTAGCCTGGTTTGGAGAGGTCTTCAGGAGATCGAGGACCTCTCGCTTTTAGCAGAAATGAATGACATCAGGAGCGCGGTTAAGGAGGAAGTTGTGCAAGCAATGCAGGAAGGACAAACCATCAAGCACGAGCTGTACGGCTTGGGAATAGTGACAGCCTCGGACCAGGAACGTACCGCTGTCGATTTTGATGATCATGGACCGAAACTGTTCGTAACTAGCATTTTCACTGCTGAACTTATTGGCGAAGCTCCCGCAACGCCGCCCAAGACCAAGCGTCGCCGCAAGGCTTCCGCTGCAGCGAAGGCCATCAAGAAGGCCTCCGCAGCCGCGAAGTAACCCATCTCGCGTAAAGCAGTAGCAGTTCCCGCCTGAAGCAAACCCCGAAGCTGCGCCAGAAATGGCGCAGGGGTGTGTCTGCACACTTGCAACCGGCGTGGGGCCGAAGTGTTCCACGGGGAACTTAACTAAGTAAATCCTAGCGGTTTCGCAACATCCGGCTATTATGCACGGTTGTGTGGATTTACCTTGCCGTACAGTAGTTACACGGCCATTCCCAGAGACTCATCTTAGAAAATTGGAGCAGCTCATGACGCACGTCGCTCGATTGAAATGCTCACCCCTCCTGTTTGCATTGCTGGTGCTGCTTTCCTTCACTTCTGTCACGCACGCGCAAACCGCGCCGGGCGTGACCGACAAAGAAATACTGATCGGGTCATGCGCCGCGCTGGAAGGGCCGTCGAGCTTCCTGGGACGGGAAACGGTTAATGGCGCGGAGGCTTACTTTCAAGCGGTGAACGAAGAAGGCGGCGTGAACGGCCGGAAACTGAGGCTGGTTTCGTTTGACGATAGTTACGACCCGGGCAAGACGCAAGCCTGCTGGGACAAGTTGGTGGCGCAAAAAGTATTTGCCATGGGCTTTTTTGTGGGAACGCCGACTGCTGTGAAGTATGTGCCGCTGGCTGACTCCAGCCAGATTCCGCTGGTCGGATTGTTCACCGGGGCGCAGACGCTGTATACACCACTGCGACGGTGGGTGATCAACGTCCGCGCTTCGTATGGCGACGAGACCCGCGAGCAAGTGGACGGGATGTGGAAGACTCTACATTTTCGAAAGATTGCGGTGATTTATCCTGACGACCCATTCGGCGCGGCGGTACTTTCCGGAGTGCAAGCGGCTCTAAAAGAGAATGGCGCGGAGCCAGTAGCGGTGGCGTCGTACGTGCGGCAGAGCAATCAAACGGAAGCAGCGATCGATAAAGTACGAGGGGCGAATCCAGACGCCGTAGTGGTGGTTGGACCTTCGAACACGGTGGCACCGATTGTGAAAGCGGCGCATGCGAAAGGGTGGAAGCCGCTGTTCGTTACCGTGTCGTTTGTGGGGACGGATGAGTTGATCGCGGAAGCGGGCGCTGATGCGGAGGGCATGGTCATCACCCAGGTGGTGCCGCCCTATTACTTGACGGATCTGAAGACGGTGGCGTTGTATCGCCGCACCTTGCTGAAGTACAAGCCGAATGCCCGGCCAAACTTTGTGAGCCTGGAAGGGTTCGTGGACGCCATGGTGATGGTGGAAGGACTAAGGAAGGCAGGGAAGGATTTGACGCGCGAGGGATTGATCCATGGAATCGAGTCGATACATGAAATGGATCTGGGCCTCGGGTCTGAACTCAAGCTGGACTACTCTTCGAAAGATCACAAGGGATTTGACCACGTGATCCCGACGGTCGTTCGCGGAGGGCGAGCGGTACCGTTCACCGACTGGTCGATGGTGATGTCGAAGTAGGGAGTAGATAAGGAATCAGATTAGCGGGCGGCGGATTCGGCCTGGTCGAAGGCGTGATAGGAAGAGCGAACCAGGGGGCCGGATTCCACGTGCTTGAATCCCATTTGCTCGCCGAGATGTTTGTACTCGGCAAATTCGTCAGGATGAACGAAGCGAATCACCGGCAAGTGCTCGCGGGTCGGTTGAAGATACTGGCCGATGGTCAGAATGTTGGTGCCTTGAGCAGCCAGGTCTTGCATGGTGGCAAGCACTTCTTGTTTTTCTTCCCCTAAGCCGAGCATCAATCCCGTTTTCGTTGGCACGTCGGCGTGTGTCTGCTTGGCCCGACGGAGCAATTCCAGGGAGCGCTCGTAGAGAGCGCCTTTGCGCACCTGGCGATAGAGGCGCGGGACCGTTTCCGTGTTGTGATTCAAAATGTCCGGCTTGACGGCTAGCACCGTGTCGAGAGCGTTCCAGTCGCCGCGAAAATCAGGAATCAGCACTTCCACTTTGCAGCCGGGAACGCGATTGCGAATCTCCTGAATAGTGCGCGCGAAAATGCGCGAGCCACCTTCGGGCTGATCGTCGCGATTCACGCTGGTGACCACCGCATAGCGCAGACCCATACGCTCCACCGCTTCAGCGACGCGGAGTGGTTCATCTTCATCAGGAGGGCCGACTGGCTTTCCGGAAGGAACCGCGCAGAAGCCACAGGCGCGGGTGCAGATGTCTCCCAAGATCATGAAGGTCGCGGTGCCATGTTCCCAGCATTCGCCCATGTTGGGGCAACGTGCGGACTCGCAGACGGTGTGTAGATCCAGCGTGCGCATGGTGCGCTTGAGGTCCTGGTAGCGCGGACCACCAAAATACTTCACGCGCAGCCATTCCGGCCGAGGGTGCGCATCCGGTGAGGGAACCGGCGGCGGAGTGCCATTAGGAATGATGTTAAAGGGTGAGGCCATTGGCTTGGTCCGAAACATACATTTTACGTGGAACTTCGCGCGCTTACAAATGAGGTTAGGCGGATGAAGCCAAGACGCGCGCGGGAAAAGCTTAAAGGTGAAAAAGCGCAGATTCTGTACTGAGAGTTTACAGGGGTTGGCGCGACGAGCGCACGAAGTCACGCAGAACGGTTACGTTGGGACCGTACGCACCAATTCGGCCAGCATCTACAGGCAGGCCCAGTCGCTCGGCGAGATCCAGGTCGACGCCAGCATCATCAAGTTCTGACAAGCTGAACCCCGCGGCGGGCTGCACGCGATTCATGCCCGAAGGATAGACAGGCCGCGGCGGGCGGTGGCGTTGCCACGGGCGACGAGCCAGTTCGTAAAACTGCTTCCAGTCGCGTTTGTGCCAACTATTCATCGCCAAGTTCGACCCAGCCTGCTGCGTTGGATGCTGACCCTGATGGGAAGGTTCCCTGCGCTACCCGATTCTTCCCGCTGCGCATTAACCATCGAATCAGTCCATACCTTTCATATACTTCCAGAGCAACAGGTCAAACGGAATTCTGAACCTAATGTTTCAAACCCATAACCCTACGCATTGTTGCGCGCCGAAAATACATTAGAGAATGCGGACGCTCTGAGGGTTGTCACTGAGCCGCTGATTGCTGGCAACAGGTCCCGTGTGACTCGCGCGGATAGTTACACAGAACGATTTGTGTTCGCTAGAAGAAGTTTTTCGCGGCTGTGAATTTTCACGGCGGATGCTGCTGCAAACTTGCAGGGCGTGCGCAAGATTGTCGAGGTGCGGTGACTCGGACCCACGCAAATGATCCGCGAACTCTTCCCCCCACAAGAAGGCGTCGAAGGCGGCTCGGACGAATCCGCACTCAGCGTGTTAGGTGTAACGAGCGGACGAAACGTCTTAGCAACAGAGTACGGAATCATTGCTGAGGAGATTTGGATTTGAAGCAGAAGAAAAATTCGGGCAGGGCCCAAGCGAACTACGGGCAGAGCAGAACTCTGCCCGAGCTAAAGAACCAGAAAGGGGTAGAGCCAAACTTACCAGCGGTTGCCGCGATCGCCACGGTCGCCGCGATCACTTCCGCGTCCACCGCCGCCACCGCCACGACCACCGCGATCGCCGCCACGGCCGCCGCCGTAGCCGCCACCGCCTCCGCCACGACCAGCACCGCCGCCAGAACGTTCGGTCTGGGGACGGGCTTCGTTGACTACCAGGTTCCGGCCACCGAAATTCTGACCGTTCAGGCTGGTCACTGCGCGGTCGGCATCTTCATCGTTGGAAATTTCGATGAAGGCGAAGCCGCGAGATTGGCCGGTGAAACGATCACGAATCAGACTGATTGCCGAGGGACTTACTCCCACTTGTGAGAACCATTCCTGCAACTGCTCTTCCGAGGCGTTAAACGGGAGATTGCCGACGTAAAGCTTCTTCACCTGCGAACTCCTTCTGTCCGGAACCTAGCCACGATTGCGGAGCGCACTGAAGAGTCTAAGCCGCCTGAAGGGGCAAACCGAGGGAGTGCCACGCGGGCGGGGCGGACCGGGTTCAGTGGTCCCGTGCATGGTCTCGAAAATTGCCTATTTTTGCAACCACAAATACCTAGTAGAACGGTAGGTCTGGTACCGGATAAAGCTAGCCCCGCGCGCTAAATAAAACGGTGATAGGATGCGGCGACAGGCGTCCCTTACCCGAGGTTAAAATGCGCGGCACGATGATGGATTTCCCCCTGGTATTGCCGGTTTTACTGGAGCGTGCCGGCAAGCTTTTCCCGCAGACAGAAATCCTTTCGCGCAGGCCGGACCACTCGATTTCCCGGACCTGTTATGGGCAGGTGTATCGGCGAGCCCGGAGACTGGCCAGCGCGCTTACAAAATTGGGACTGAACTCCGGCGACCGCGTAGCTTCCTTGATGTGGAACCACTCTTCGCACCTCGAGACTTTTTTGGGCGTCCCCTGTGCCGGCGGAATTCTGCACACGTTGAATTTGCGTTTGCACGCGCATGAAATTGCCGCGATCGCCAATCACGCCCGCGACCGGTTTCTGATTGTCGACGACATTTTGCTCCCGCTGTATGACAAGTTCGCGGCCAATGCGCCATTCGAGCGCGTCATCGTTGTGCCGTACGGATTTGCCAGCGTCCCGGAGGGGTATTTAAACTACGAAGAACTTTTGGACGAGGCTGGCGACGATTTTTCGTATCCGAAGATCGATGAAAATCAGGGCGCGGCGATGTGCTTCACTTCGGGCACGACTGGCAATTCCAAAGGTGTTGTGTACTCGCACCGGGCACTGGTGTTGCATTCGTTTGCCAGCGGTTTGGAAGAAGCATTTGGCTTGAGCAACAAAGATACGATCTTTCCGATCGTGCCCATGTTTCACGCCAACGCCTGGGGCATTCCGTTTTCGGCGACCATGCTGGGCGCCAGGCAAGTGCTTCCGGGACCGTATATGGATCCGGAGAGTTTACTGGAGCTTCTCTCTACGCAGCGGGTGAATAAGGCCTGCGGGGTTCCCACGATTTGGGCGGGCATTCTTTGTGCGCTGGAAAAGGAGTCGGCGCGTTGGAAATTCGATGGTCCGATTCTAGCCGTTTGTGGAGGATCCGCTCCTCCGTTGGACATGATCAAGCGACTGGATCGCTTTGGAATCCACATCAAGCACTTGTGGGGTATGACAGAAACTACGCCGATTGGGTCGGCGGGAGGTCTGAAGCCTCATATGTTGGATTGGCCCGAAGAAAAGCAATATGAGGTGCGCGCCAAACAAGGTTGGCCTGCTCCCTTTGTGGAAGCGCGTGTCATGAAAGAGGACCAGCAAGCTCCGTGGGATGGGACGACTTCAGGCGAACTGGAAGTGCGCGGACCTTGGGTGGCGAGAAGCTATTTCGAAGCGGGAGATCAAGCGCATCGTTGGACCGCTGACGGATGGTTTCGCACTGGCGATATCGCTACGATCGATGAAGAAGGCTGCATCAAGTTGGTCGACCGCGCGAAAGATATGGTCAAGTCGGGAGGCGAGTGGATCAGCTCGGTCGATCTGGAGAACACCTTGATGGGGCATCCGGCGGTGAAGGAAGCCTGCGTGGTGGGAGTGCCGCACCCGAAGTGGATCGAGCGTCCGGTGGCCGCGGTGGTCTTGAAAGATGGAGCTCACGCAACCGATCGCGAACTGCGAGAATTCCTGGCGGGATCGTTTGCGAAATGGCAATTGCCGGACGCGTTTGTATTTGTGGAGGCGATTCCGCGCACGAGTGTGGGCAAGTTCAAGAAAATGGCGCTGCGCGAGCAGTTTGCCGATTGGAAATGGGAATCATAGGAGCGTCGTAGGGGCGGTGCATCTCGTCGACGCGCCTTCCTGCATTCCGAATCGCTAGGTACGATAAGACGCGTTGATGCGCACGTATTCCGCAGTGAAGTCGCAAGTCCAATAGCGGGCAACGGCGCGACCTGCATGCAGGTCAACTACTAGAAGAACGTGTTTCTCGAGTAGCCGATTGCTCGCGGCGCGTTCGTTGAAATCGAGAGGCTGGCCACGGCGCAACACGGGAATTCCCGCCATGTGAATGTCCACGCGATCGGGATCAAACTTCACGCCGGATCGCCCAGCCGCCGCAAAGACTCGGCCCCAGTTTGGATCGCCACCCGCGAAAGCGGTTTTCACCAAGGGAGAGGTGGCAATGGTCTGGCCGATCTGCCGCGCTTCCTTCTCGGACTTTGCGCCGCGCACTTCAATCTCGATCACGCGTTGCGCGCCTTCACCGTCGGCAACGATTTGCAGCGCCAACGATTGGCAAACTTCCTCTAAAGCTTTGGCGAAAGCACGATGCGCCGTGGTGCCCGCTTTGATGGCGGGAGCTCCCGCGGCGCCATTGGCGAGCACCAGAAGGGTGTCATTGGTCGACGTATCGCCATCGATACTGATGGCGTTGAAGGTTCTGCCGGTGACATCGCGCAAAGTTTTCTGCAAAAGCGCAGGCGCAATATTCGCGTCGGTCGCTACAAACGCCAGCGTGGTCGCCATGTTTGGATGAATCATGCCCGCGCCTTTTGCGCAGCCGACAAAGTGCACGCGCTTGCCTGCCATCTTGAACGAGGCCGCGGCGGTCTTGGGCCGTGTGTCGGTAGTGCAGATGGCCAGCGAAAGCTCGGTGAACGAGCGGGACGAAGGACGGCGATTTTTTGCGATGCCGGGGAGCGCGCGAATAATTTTTTCTACCGGCAGCGGCACGCCAATCACGCCGGTGGAACAAACTGAGACTTCGGCTGGCTTGCAATTCAGGCGGCGCGCCATCTCTTCTACGGTGCGCACCGAGGCGGCGTAACCCTCCTTGCCGGTTGCGCAATTTGCATTACCCGCGTTGATGATCACCGCGCGCATGCGGCCTTTAGAGGCGCGCAGGTTCGCTTTGGAAACGACTACAGGCGCAGCTACAACGAGATTCTGGGTAAAAACTGCCGCTGCGGACGCAAGAACATCGCTGGAGAGCAGCGCGAGGTCGAGCGCGCCCGTTTTCTTCAGCCCACAGGCGGTGGCTGAAAAACGGAATCCACGCGGAAGCGCGGCTTCAGAGAGAGGGTGCTTCATGGGATGAGGATCTGCGGCACGAGCGCGACGGTCACGGAAGAGACCTCCGTCCCTCCGCTGCAAAAGATTCAGAATCGTGGATAAGAATTGCGGATGAGGCGTTCATGAACGTTTCTCCAAGGAGTTTAGTTTTGATTCCAGTTGCTCGATTGCATTTCGCACCGAGTTTTCGGCTGTGCCTCCAGGGACGGACTTGGAGGCAATGGCGGTTTCGACTGAAGGACTCTGCAGAAAGTCGGACTTAAACAGAGGCGAAATCTTCTGCACGTCGTCGAGCGGAAGTTGCGTCCAGGGCTTTCCCTGTCTTTCAGCTTCCCGCAGAACCTGGCCCATAAGGTCGTGCGCCTGACGGAAAGGAACGCCGCGATGCACCAGATAATCGGCGGCATCGGTGGCAAACAGTGCAGGATTGGAGGCTGCGCAGCGTAGACGGTCGGTGCGGAATTTTGTGGCAGCGAGCGCACCGGCGGCCACATGCAGGATGCTGGCGATTTGATCGTGGGCGCCGAACAACACTTCTTTGTCTTCCTGCAAGTCGCGCTGATAGCTGGTTGGCAATCCTTTCAGCGTGGTGAACAGGCTGAACAGCGCGCTGGTGACGCGTCCGGTTTTGCCGCGCAGCAATTCCCACGAGTCAGGGTTTTTCTTCTGCGGCATCAGGCTGCTGCCGGTCGAAAACTCGTCGGGAGGAACGACGTAGGAGAATTCCTGAGACGAAAAGAGGACGAAATCTTCCGCAAGGCGCGAAATGTGGGTGGCGATACCCGCGAGTGCAAAAAGATAATCGAGAGCGAAGTCGCGATCGCTCACGGCGTCCAGACTATTCGCGGTGATTCGGGAAAATCCAAGTTCATGCGCGATGGCGTTGCGATCGATCGCAAAAGAGCAGCCAGCGAGCGCGCCAGAACCCATGGGACACGCATCGGCAGAGGCAGCAGCACTGTCGAGGCGGGTGATGTCACGAGTAAACGCTTCCGCGTGGGCCAGCAGATAATGTGAAAGCAGAATGGGCTGGGCATGTTGCATGTGTGTCATGCCTGCCATCGGAACAGTTAAGTGCGCCTTGGCTTGCGCAAGGAAAGCATGCACGAGGGCAAGCACGCGGCTGCGAACTTCGGTAGCGGCTTCCTTTACGAAAAGGCGGAAATCCGTGGCCACTAGTTCATTGCGGCTGCGGCCGGTGTGCAATTTCCATCCGAGTGGGCCGAGTTCTTCGACAAGAGCCTTTTCGACGAAATGGTGAACGTCTTCGGCACCTGAGTCATCGAGCCATGCAACGTCTTGTTCGGTGCGCTTCTCGATTTTGTCGAGAGCGGCCAAGGTAAGCCGGACTTCATCTTGATTGAAGATCCCAACGGCTTGCAGCGCTTTGGCCCATGCTCGATCGACAGCAATCTCATAGGGAAGCAAGCGGCGATCGAACGAGAAGGAGCGCTGAAACGCATCGAACTCTTCGTTCGGCGCGCGGTCGAAGCGGCCACCCCATAAGCGATCGTCTTTGCGTTCCGTCATTTCCATTTTTCGCTCAGGCAAATTCTCAGCAGCGTCAGTCGATATGTAGCTCAGGATACCCGTGAGGGTCGCGAATGCTTCCCTCACAGGATTACGGCTATTTCCAAAATGGCCGTTTCAATTGCCTTCCGCTTTGGCTTTCGGTCGCACGGTAACCGGTAGTGCGAACAGGTTGATGAAGCCTTCTGCGTCTTTGGGATTGTAACGGCCCATGGTGAAGCTGGCGAGGTCGGCGCGATACAAAGAGTAAGGCGACAGGCGCTTGGTGACGTTGAGCGTGCCTTTCCAAAGTTTCAGGCCGACGGAACCGGTGACGTTTTGCTGTGCCACGGCGAAAAAGCCATCGAGCGCGTGGCGAAGAGGAGCAAACCACAAACCGTAGTACACCATCTCGGCGTAGCGCACGGAAAGCGCTTGTTCGAAATGGGCCGTTTCGCGATCCAGAGTAAGACGTTCCAGTTCGCGATGCGCAGTGACCAGCAGCGTGCCGCCGGGAGTTTCGTAAGCGCCGCGCGACTTCATGCCTACCAGGCGATTCTCGACGAGATCGGTTCGGCCGATGCCGTGTTTCGCGGCGATGTCATTAAGCGTGTTCAGCAACTCGACGGGACCAAGCTTCTTGCCGTTCACTGAAACCGGAATGCCCGACTCGAAACCAATTTCCACTTCTTCGGCTTTGTCTGGTGCTTTTTCGGGAGAAACGATCCATTGCCACATGGCTTCGTTAGGCGCGTTGGCGGGATCTTCCAGTTCCGCGCCCTCATGGCTCAAGTGCCAGATGTTGCGATCGCGGCTGTAAATGTTGGCGCGGCTCTGCTCCACAGGGATGTTGTGCTTCGCGGCGTAGGCCAGTGCGTCTTCGCGGGAATCAATGTCCCACTCGCGCCACGGAGCGATGATCTGCACGTGCGGAGCGATGGCCTTGTAAGCCAATTCGAAACGTACCTGGTCGTTGCCTTTTCCAGTGCAACCATGAGACAGGCCATCGGCGCCGAGTTTCAACGCGAGTTCCGCTTGGCGTTTGGCGATCACCGGCCGCGCCATCGAAGTGCCGAGTAAATATGTGTGTTCGTAAACGGCCCCCGCGCGAAGCGTCGGCCAAATGTACTCGCGGATAAATTCTTCGCGTAGATCCTCGACAACCGCAGACGAAGCTCCGGTTGCGAGAGCTTTTTTGCGCGCTGCTTCTAAATCTTCTTGCTGTCCGACGTCGCCAATCATGGCGATCACTTCGCAGCCGTAGGTTTCACGAAGCCAGGGAATGATGATGGATGTGTCGAGTCCACCGGAATAGGCAAGTACAACTTTCTTGGGTTTCTGGGCGTTCTGAATCTGAGTCACTCGTTTTTCTCCTAAGCTTAAAAAACTCTTACGTATACAGCGTGTGCAGAATGGCCTTTTGTACGTACATGCGATTTTCGGACTGATCGAGAACGATCGACGAAGCGCCGTCGAGAATTTCGTCGGTAACTTCCGCGCCGCGATGCGCTGGCAAGCAGTGCATAAATAATGCGTTTGCCGGAGCTTGTTCCATTAATTTGCGATTGACCTGGTAAGGCTTGAAGATGGCGCGCCGCATTTTTTCTTCAGCCTCGAAACCCATGCTGGTCCACGAGTCGGTGTAAATGGCCTGAGCGCCGGACACCGCTTCGCTAGCCGAGGTGAACAGGTCAATGCGCGCGCGAGTTTCTTTGGCGACACGCTTGGCATCTTCCAGAACATCGCTTGCAGGAGCGTAGTCTGCGGGCGTGGCAACGCGCATATGAACGCCGAGGCGCGCTGCAAGAAAAATCAGCGAATTGCAGACGTTGTTGCCGTCGCCGACATACGCGAGCTTGAAATCTTTCAACGACCCGAACTTTTCTTCAAGCGTAAAGAAATCGGCCAGCGCCTGGCAGGGGTGAAATTTATCGGAGAGCGCGTTGATCACTGGAATGTCGGCGTTGTGGGCCAACTCTTCCAGCACGCGCTGTTCGTAGACGCGGGCGACGATGCCTTGCACCCAGCGTTCCAGATTGTGCGCTACGTCGGCGATGGATTCGCGCTCGCCGAGCCGCGCCTGGGTGTGGTCGAGGAAAACCACGAAGCCGCCCATGCTCTGGATGCCGACTTCGAATGTGACACGGGTGCGCAGCGAAGGCTTCTCGAAAATCAGCGCAATATGTTTGTTGCGCAGCACGGAGGCGTATCGCGACGGCCGCGCCTTGATGTCTGCGGTGCGCTGCAACAGATCGCGGGCGTCTGCGGGAGTCCATTCGGCTCCGGTGAGTAGGTCCTTGGTGATGCATACCGGTGAAGCGAGCGATGCGGATGCGGTCATGATTCCTTCTCCATAACAAAGATCATTAGATAGCGGCCATGGCAGCGTGATCGGAACCGGAAAATTCGCGAAGCACACGTGTGCCAGGACTGCTGTAATTGGTTGATGTTTCGCGGACCGGGGCGAACCGCTGCGGGGCGAGAGCGGCTGCCGCGGAATTTCCGCCGACGATCAGGACTTCGGTAACGCCACCCTGAAGGGCGCGCTTGGCCGCTTCCAGTTTTAAAACCATACCGCCGGAAACTACGCGCGATTGCACCAAGGCATCGATTTGTTCGCAGGAAATAGCGGAAAGAACTTTTTCCCCATCCAGCACACCGGCCACGTCGGTCAGATAAACAAGGTGATCCGCTTCTATGAATTCGGCGCAGGCCGCGGCCATGTGATCGGCATTGATGTTGTAGAGTTCGCCGTCCGCACCCAAACCAAGGCACGCGGCGACGGGAAGCAATTTCTCGCGCCACAGCGACTCGAGAAAGCGGACATTTACGCTGGTTAGGTAGCCAACGAAGCCCAAGCTTCCTTCGACATCGTTATGAACGAGCGGTGAGGCGCAAAAGCATGCAGCGTCGGACGCGGAAATTCCTACGGCGGGCTGGCCTTCGGAGGTGATTGCGCCAGCGAGGTGCTTGTTCAGGAGTCCGCCAAAGACCATCACGGCAGCGTCGCGTGTTTCCGCATCCGTGACGCGCAGCCCGGAGACGAATTTGCTGTCGATGCCCATGCGCTTGAGAGTCGCGGTAAATAGACGCCCGCCGCCGTGCACAACCAGGATTTCGTGGCCGTGCCGTGCGAGCGTCGCAACTTGCTTCGACAGCTCGCGGACTGTGGGAGCATCTTCCAGCAAGGCGCCTGCGAATTTGATAGCGATTCTCATAGAAGGCCTGTCTGCTCCTCAATGCCGAGCGTGAGATTCAGATTTTGTATGGCTTGGCCGGCGGCTCCCTTTCCCAAATTGTCGAGGCAGGAAACAACGATCAGGCGTTTGCCGGCGGATTCCAGGGCGGAGCCAATGTCACAAAAATTGGTGTTAGCGACATGTTGCAGTTCGGGCAGGGAACCGGCGGGCCAGATGCGCATCATGGGCCGATTGGCGTAAAAGGTGCGGTAAAGCTTCTCAATATCAGTCGCCGACTGAGCATGCGAGAGCGTTACATACAGCGTTGAGAGAATTCCGCGTGCGAGTGGGAGCAGATGCGTAGAGAAGACCACCTGCGACTCGGGCAGACCGGTATGCTCCAGAATTTCTGGAGTGTGGCGGTGGGAAAACAGGTTGTAGGCACGAAAGTTTTCATCGACTTCCACAAAATGCAAATCGCGGCGCGGATCTTTGCCGGCACCTGTTACGCCAGATTTACAGTCGCAGACAACACTTTGCGACGAGGAGATCAACCCCGCGGCAGCGAGTGGTTTAAGTCCGAGGATGGCGCTGGTGGCGTAGCAACCGGGATTGGCAATGAGCTTTGCCGAAGCAATCTGCGTCGCATAAAGTTCCGGCAAACCATAGACAGCTTCACCGAGACGCGAAGCATGGGGCGCGGGCAATTTGTACCAGTGCGAAAATGTGTCGGCCGAGGAAAACCGGAAAGCACCACTAAGATCAACGACCCGAAGTCCAGCGTCCAGAAGCTGAGGAGCAATTTCAGCTGAGACCTCGTGAGGTGTGGCGAGAAGCGCCGAACCCGCCTGGCTGGAAGTAATGGCTTCGATGGAAAGCGTGCGTAGCGGGGCCTCTCCCTTGTGGCGAAGCCGCGGGAAAAGTTGCGAAATGCATTGATGGCCCTGGGTGTCGCGGACGTAAAACGTCGGCGTGGCAATGGCGGGATGGCGCAGGAGTAGCGAGGCCAGCTCAAAACCTGTGTAGCCGGTGACACCAATGACGGCGATGCTGCGTGGATCTCTCATTTTACGTGGGATTCGATTTTCTTCTGCAGGGATTCCCGGCGCTTGCGATTGGGCGTGATGATCAAGACGGTATCGTCACCCGCGATGGTGCCGGCAATCTCCTCGAACTTCGCCGCGTCTACGGCTGCTGCGAGCGGTTGGGCGCCGCTGGGCGGCGTCTTAAGTACCAGCAAATTCTCGGCTGGCCGGATGTCCAGCAAGAACTCGCGCAACGCGCGAGTCAACGCCGGAACCGCAGGTGGCTCGTCAGGCAGAGTAGTTGCCGTTTTGTAACCGTTTAAAGTCTTCACCAGTCGCAGCTCTTGCAGGTCGCGGGAAAGCGTGGCTTGCGTGACGCGCAGCTTCTGCTGCGCCAGACGGCGGCGCAACTCTTCCTGATTGGGGATACGTTCCCCGGAAATCAGGCGAAGTATCTGGCCGTGTCGGAATGTTTTCGTTGCGCTCATACTCTATACATTATACATCCAACTGAATATTTATACAGAGCATAATCGAACGCTGTCAAAAACATTTTTCAATGAAATTCACTCGTTCGCAAAATTACTGCGGAGATATTTCTTTTCTACTGATTTGTATCGATGTTTTACGGCACGTTGTGTTGTGGGTTGCGTGAGGACTCCGAAACCTGGTAAGTCGTGTGGCCCGCGGCCCCATTCCCGACCTGTCCTAGCCCCTTTGAAACCTCTGACCCCAGGGACAGGTTGCTGCCCCTGCACAATCGGCGGCAAAAGGATGGATGAACTCTGGCTTTTCAGGGCTTACAATGTTAGTTATCTCCAATCGCTAGTTGCCGCTTATGACTGAGCCTTGCAAAATTTCGGGATGCAAACATGACGTTCCGCCGGCATTGACGGACAAAGAGCTGTGCGTCTTGCATTTCACGTTATCTCTCGAATCAGGCTGTGCCGAGATGCGTCGCGAAACGGCGCTAGGTAATGCGCCGCACGATCGCCAGCGGGAAATCTTGCGATTCATCACCGAGAATGGCGAGCGCCTGGCCCGGGTGGCGACCAGCGGGCTGCACCTTACCGACGATTTGAAAGCGCGGGTCCTGAGTACTTTTCTCACCCTAATGAATCTGCGCGAAAACCTGGACCGTGCCGCGATGCGCACCCCGATGGGGCGCGGTGGCGTTTTAAGGTAAACACCAAATACAATCTTTGCAGTTCCGCGGTGCTTCGCTTACGGAGTTCGCCAAGCTGCTGCGCCTCAAGGCGGCGAGTTCCCGAGCTTCCGTTGGGCATCTTTGCGCTGGTCGCTGCCGCTTCCATCGACTTTGCTGGAGCGGCGATGCACAAGATTACGTTCGAACACCGGTACCAATCGTTTGTTAGTCCCGGCGGCACCCGGGGAAGCAACGCCCCTGTGCTAGGCTTCGTCTGAGTAATGGAACGCATGACATCATGCTGGGCCAACGGATTGCGATGTTTGTTCCTCCTGGCAGCGCTGCTCGGGGGACGCTGTGCGTCCGCTCAGCAAACCCCCGCTGTGCAGGCCGAAGTGCTTGCGGGCCAGATCGTAAAGCATATTCGGATCGTCCGGGAAGACGGAAAGCTGCTGGTCGATAATCCGCAAGGACTCCAAGTCCAAATTGGTAAGCCTCTCGATGAAGACGCGGTAGCGGCAAGCATTCGGACGCTCTATCAGACTGGCGACTACGCGTACATCAGCGCAGTAACGACTCCGGAAGATAGCGGCGTTCGCCTGGACTTTCGAGTTCGCGAAAATTTGTTTTTCAACCAGATCTCAATAGATGGAATAAAACCTCCACCGTCCGAGTCTTCCGCCGTCGCGGCCATGCAGCTGTCGCTCGGCCAGACTTATCATCCCTCTGACATTCAAGAAGGTCTCAGCCGCCTGACCGACGCGCTGCGCGAGGAAGGTCTGTATCAAGCCAAGTTGCATGTGGAACAGCGTCCCAATATCGAGACGCATCAACTGGATGTGATCGTTCATGTCGATCCCGGGCTGCGTGCACGCATCGACAAAGTGCAACTTGTCAACAACACTGAATACCGCGACGCCGACTTGCTAAAGCTATTTCGCTTGAAGCCTGGAACTGAAGTGACTACGGCTCGTCTCCAAGGGGGCACCACTCGTATCCGCAAATTCTTTGAGAAAAAAGGGCATTTGAGCGCGCGCGTCTCCTTGCGGCGAGGCGAATTCAACGAATAACACCAAGACACTGCCACTGAGCCTGGACGTAACTGAAGGTCCGAGGGTATTGGTGGAGGTGACTGGCGCGAAGTTTTCGAAGGGCACGCTGCGCAAGCTAGTGCCGGTTTATCAGGAGGGTTCCGTAGACGCCGATCTACTTGAAGAAGGCAAGCGCAACCTGCGGGAGCGTATGGAGCGCGACGGCTACTTCGATGCGAAAGTCGACTACATGGTGAACTCGAAAGAGGTGGTCGGCCGGAACACCGGATGGAAGGGCGAAGAAGAGACCATTACCTACAAGGTGGATCGAGGCGCGCGCCACAAGCTGCTGCGCATTGATTTTGAAGGGAACCGTTACTTCAGCACGGGGCTTCTCCGTAGCCGCCTGACCATTTTGCCCAGCGCTCTTTTCGTTCGGCCGCGTTTCAGCCGAAGGCTATTGGACGGTGACGTCTTATCAATAAAGAACTTATATCTGGCGAACGGGTTCTTATCCGCAAAGGTCGACGGACAAATACTGGACGACTACGACAAGAAGACCGGGGATCTGGTGATCCGATTCGTTATCGACGAAGGGAAACAAACGCTGGTCTCGAAATTATCGATTGAAGGGCAGCATCACGTTTCCGAGGATACGATTCGCGGGGTAATCGCCTCTCTGCCCGGTCAACCTTATTCCGATATCAACGTGGCGAGTGATCGCGACAATATTCTGGCTCTGTATTTCAACGACGGATTTCCGGATGCCACGTTTTCTTACACTGCGGAGCCCGATACCTCCTCTGCCTCGGGCGAAAAATCAGGAGCCTCGACGGCAGGACGGCAGAACGCACCATCATCGGAGAGCAACGACAAATACCGCATTGACCGTGCCGAACCGATGAAACTCACATATAAAGTTGAGGAAGGCGCTCAGACCCTGGTTAAGTCCGTACTGTACGCCGGCTACGTGCATACCAAACCGCGCGTGGTTCGCCGCGGTGTAAAGGTAAAGCCTGGCGGACCGTTGCGTGAGGGCGATGTGGTGGAGTCGCAGCAGAAGCTGTACAACCTGGGCATTTTTAATCGCGTCACGATCGAGCCACAAAACGCCAACGGTACCGACCCGGAAAAAGACGTGATCGTGCTGGTGGAAGAGGCGAAACGCTACACCATTGCTTACGGCGGCGGGTTCGAGGTTCAGCGATTGGCCAGCACCACCGATCCGACTGGTGGACAAATCCAGGCAGCTCCACGGGGGATTCTGGAAATTTCCAAGCAGAACATCTCCGGCCACGCCGACTCTCTTGCGCTCAAAATACGTGGAAGTACTATTCAAGGCCGCGCCCTGTTGGCATACACTTGGCCAAACGCACTCAACGATCCTAAATTAAGCTTTCAGGCCACCGCGTACATAGAAAAAACGCAGGACATCAACACGTTTACGCAGACGAGGTATGAGGGGAACGTCCAGCTTACGGACCAACTGACGGAACGCGAGTCGCTGTTGATACGTTACGCGTTTCGCAAAGTCACGGTCAGTAACCTGAACATTCCTGCGGAGGAAATACCGCTGTTCAACCAGCCGACCTTGATCTCGCAATTCAGCGCGACGTGGTTTCGCGATACGCGGAATAACCCGGCGGATGCCACGCGAGGGTCGTTTAATACGGCCGACATTGGCATCGCAGACACTGCCATTGGATCGAGTGCCAGTTTCCTGCGGGTGTTCCTGCAAAATTCGACCTATCATCCCATTAACCGCTACTGGAGTTTTGCTCGTTCGCTGCGCATCGGAATCCTGCAGCCGTATCGCGACACGGTTAACCTCACTTTTCCGGCGCAAACCACGGTTCCACCTCCCCGGGTTATTCCCTTGCCGGAGCGATTTTATGCCGGAGGCGGCACATCGCTACGCGGCTTTGCGCTGAACCAAGCGGGGCCACGCGATTCTTTGACCGGCTTTCCGGTGGGCGGGCAGGCCTTGCTCATTTTCAACCAGGAATTGCGATTCCCGCTGCGGCTGCCGTTTATCGGCTCGAACTTGGGTGGCGCCCTGTTTTACGACGGCGGCAATAGCTACAGCCAACTCAGCCGCGTAACGTTTCGGTGGTCTTCGCCGGAACCGGTTTTTAAAACCGCTTATCCGGGACTGAAGCCTGGAACCTTTAATCCCACGCAATGTCTCTACAACTGCACCAACGAGCTGAATTATTTTTCCCACGTAGTAGGTGTGGGATTGCGATATTCCACGCCGGTAGGTCCGCTGCGAATCGATCTGGGATATGAGTTGAACCGGCCGCAGATTGTGGTGCCATGCCAGAACCATATTCCGCTTTGCCAGCAGGGAAACCGGCTGCCGAAGGCTGCAAATTTTCTTCAACCTGGGGTCCAGCTTCTGATGAAGAGGATGCTCCAAGTCTGCTTGCCTTTGCTGATTTTGCTGATCGCTGTTCGTGTGGCGGGCGCTCAGGAAATTATCGATCGAATTGTGGCGCGCGTTGAAAATGACATTATTCTTGCTGAGCGACATTCGCGAATTAGCGCGCTATCAATTGTTTGCTGAGGGGAAATCCGAACCAGATGATCAACTCCTGAATCGGCTGGTGGATCAGTGGATTGTGCGCAATGAAGCAAAGTTGGCTCTTTTCCCGCAGCCCAAACCGGAAGACGTAGAGCGAAGCCTGGCGCGCCTGAAGCGAACCTTTTCCTCTCCGGAAGAATTCGAAGAGCGCAAGAAGCAAAGCGGGCTTTCCGACGACGACATGGTGCGATTGCTCAAATCGCAATTGTATCTCAGCAATTATCTCGACACCCGATTCCGGCCCTCGATCCAAATCGACGACAACGCCATTGAAGAGTTTTACAAAACACGCGTGGTGCCGCGCGCCGAGCAACGCAAACAAACGCCGCCAACCTTGGATTCTTCCCGGGACTTTATTCAGGAAGCGTTAGTGCAACGGGCCATTAACCAGGAAGCCGACAAGTGGCTGAAAGAAAGCCGCAGCCGGCTGCACGTACAACTATTTCTGAACGAGAATTCGCAATGACCAAAGAATCGCGCTGGCGGAGGGTTCTGTGGTTCGAGCATCTGCTCTGGATGCTGGGACTGTGGATCGCTCTGGGCATTGCGCTATCGATTATCGCCGTCGGCAGCGGCTTGGCCAATCCACTGCTGCGCCGCATCCTGATTAGCCGGATTCAGACACTGACGGGAACGCGGGTCGAAATTCGCACCGTTTCTGTGGGCTGGTTCTCGCTGAATGCCACGATTAACGGGCTGGTGCTGCACGGCAAAGAACCAGAAGGCACAGAACCGCTGTTCAGTGCGGAACAAGCGCGCATCGGTTTGCGAATCGATTCATTCTGGGGACGCCGCGTTGGTCTGGACGATTTAGTTTTGCTGCAGCCGCACCTTCATGTGCGCGTTGAGAAGAATGGCAAGAACAATCTGCCCAGTTTGCCGCAATCCGCGAATCCGCGCGAGCCGCTGCAGCAGAAATTGCTTGATCTCCGAGTGCATCACGTGGAGATCAAGGATGGCTGGCTGCTGTACAACGATATTCGCTCGCTGATTGCCGTTGAAGGCGGCGATTTGCATCTGAATTTGGATTTGGGCGGACTTCACGAGCGCCCACTCTACGTCGGGACGCTGGATTGGCAATCCATCGAACTTGCAGCGAAGGGCGATCTGGCGTTGCCTGCAAATCTTTCCGCAAAGTTCACCTTAAGCAATGACGGGTTCCGCGTGGAACAAGGCATCCTCGACGTTGGCCGTTCGCATCTCGACATGCAATTAGAGAGCAAGGATTTGACGTCTCTCAATTGGACCTATCGCTACCGGGCATGGTTGGACTTGCTGGATATTCGTGAGGAATTTCGCACGCCGGAAGTGCCGCTTGGCCGAGTCGATCTGCGTGGTGAAGGCACCATCGTCAATGGCAAGTTCCTGGGCTCGGGCAGCTTTGCAGGCGACAACATTACTCTGGGATTCAGCGAATTTCACTCCGCGAATTTATCCAGTCGCACCAGCTATATTTTGGAGCCGAAACAACTGGTGCTGCCCGATTTCGTGGCGTATGCGCTGGGTGGCAGTGTGAAGGCGCGCATCACCATGCGGTACGACGGCTTGGTATTTCGTGCCGATTCCAAGGTACAAAATTTGCGTCTCTCGCAGGTAACGCCCGCCATTGACCATGCGGGATTTCCGATCGACTCGTTGCACTGGGACGCCGTGATTTCCGGCGACACGGTAGAAACCTGGCGCGCCAATTTCCGCGATTTCGATGTTTCCGGCACTATGCATTGGGACGAACCCGAAGACCTTGTGCCAAACCATAGTTCCGGTCACGGCAGACTGGAAGCTGCGTTACCGCGCTGACCCCAATATTTTGACTATCGAACAATCCACGGTGGAGACGCCGGGATCGCATCTCAGCATTGATGGCGTTCTCGCACCGAAAGACACGGCTCTCAACTTGGGTTTTGAGACCAGTTCCTTGTTGGCCTGGGACGACTTCATTCATGCCATAGCCGGAGACAAGCCTGGCTCACCCGATGCCGCTGTTCCGATTGATGGGGCGTTCCAGTGGACCGGAAAAATCGTCGGGCCCTCCGGCGGTCCTCAATTTCTTGGCCATTTTCACGGTGAAAGAATTCGCTATGCGGACATAGCACTCGACGCATTAGATGGGGACATGACCTATTCGCCAGACGAGTTGGTGATTGCCCATGGCCGCGCAACGCGGGGCCCAATGCAAGCAGGAATTGATGGGCGCCTGGCGCTGACCAAGTGGGAATTCCGGCCAGAGAACGAGTGGAGCAGCGAATTGAATCTGGAAAAAGTGCCACTGGAAGCACTGGAGCAACTCGGCGGATGGAAGTATCCGGTGCAAGGGTTGGTCACCGGCCAGTTCCACGGCCACGGCACGCGCGCTGAACCCGCACTTACCGGCGTGCTCGATTTGGCCGAAGGAAACGCCTACAGCGTGGTGTTCAATCGGCTACGCGGGCAGCTCAACGTTACGAAAGATGAAGTGCGCCTGGCCAACGCCGAACTGCGCTTCTTTGCGCCTGGTACGGAGGGAACCGGAGCGGGCATCGTGACCGGTTCGGTCGCGTACAACTTCACGAATCAAGGTTTGACCACGGATCTGGTGGGCGCTTCGTTGCCGCTGGCGAACTTCCGCAGAATTAAAGCAGCGAACCTTCCGGTGAACGGCCAACTCACGTTTCGATTGAAATCGAGTGGCCCAGTGAAACATCCGCTACTCGACGGCAGTTTCCGCATGGTGGACCTCCAGATCGGCACAGAAGTGATCGGAAGTTTCGAAGGCAACTTGAACTCCGACGGCAAAGAAGCACGCCTGAGATTAGGCTCGGCGATGAGCGAGGGCGCGTTGACCGGCGGTATCACAGTCGGACTGGACGACCCATTCCCGATCGACGGAAAAGTCTCGATAAAAAATATCAGTCTCGATCCTTATTTGCTCTCGGCCTTGCACCTTAACAAATTCACGGGCCATGCCACGGCGGGCGGAGACGTGACGCTTAAGGGCGAGCTGCAGCATCCCGAGTCTCTGGTAGTCGACGGAAACTTTGACCACCTGGTTCTAACCTACGGCAATGTGCAGTTGGAGAATTCCGGGCCGATCCATCTCACGTCAACACGCGACAGCTTGAAAATTGTGAGTGCGGCGCTGAAAGGGACGGACACCAACGCGGAGTTAACCGGCGCGATTCAATTCACGGGGCGCCGCTCGATTTCTCTCAAGTTGAATGGATCGGTCGATCTTCGTTTGATTGGCGGTTATATCCCGGACCTTGGAGTTTCTGGGCATGCGGATATCAACACGACTGTCGAGGGAACACTCGATCGTCCGCGCATCACCGGGCGCGTGAAACTTAATAATGCTTCGGCCCGATCTGCGGATTTTCCCACTGGATTAAGCAACGTGCACGGCGACTTGATCTTCGACGCCAATCGTCTGTTCTTTGAGAATGTGACGGGCGAAGCGGGCGGCGGCACTCTGCAATTCACCGGCTCCGTGAATTATTCAGACCGGCCGCTGCGTTACGACATTTCGGCGAAGACCGATCGCGTACGCGTGCGCTATCCCGAAGGCATCAGTTGGTTGTTGGGAGCGCAGTTGCGGCTCTCTGGTACGTCGAACGGCGGCTTGCTGTCAGGAAAAGTGCAAGTGCAGCGAGTGGCGTTGACCGAAGGTTTGGAGTCGATCGGAGCACTGGCTTCCAGCTCAAGTTCGGGTGGGCCGACCGGCTCCAGTTTTATGCGAAATTTACAGTTTGATGTGGAAGCTACGTCGTTACCGGATTCCCAGATGGAATGGCCCGGAGCGCACCTGGAAGCGGAAGCGAACTTGCGCGTGCGCGGCACCGCAGAGCACCCAATTATGTTGGGACACATTCACGTGTTGTCGGGAGATCTATATTTTCGAGATAACCACTACCGGGTAACTCGCGGCGATCTGAATTTCGCCAACCCGTTCCGGCTTGGATCCGGTCATCAACGTGGAAGCAACGACCAACATTCAGCAATATGAGATCACGCTGAACTTCACCGGCCAGGCCAGCAAGCTCAGCCTTTCTTACCGTTCCGATCCACCTTTGCCGGGGAACGATATCATCACGCTGCTCGCCCTGGGGCAGACGAGTTCGGAAGTTGGGGCACGCACCGGCACTTCCGGGCAAACCGGTACCGCTGGAGCCTCCGCGTTGCTCTCGGAGGCCATCTCCAGCCAGCTTGGCGGGCGAGTTGAACGGTTATTTGGCATTACAAGATTTCGCGTCGATCCCGGCCTTGCGGGCGTAGGCAGCGGCGGTTCGGGACAAAACGCGGCAGCACGGGTAATGGTGGAGCAGCAGGTGACGCGCAACCTCACGGTAACTTACGTTTCGAACGTAAGCTCGACGCAGCAGCAGGTAATTCAGGTGGAATACAACGTGACGCGCAACATCTCAATCGTGGGATTGCGTGATCAGAACGGCACATTTGGTATCGACGTGAAATTCACGAAACGCCTGCCGTAAGTGCAAGCCGTCGTCTGGTAGCTATTCACTCGCGAGGAATCTCTAATCAGGGCTGATCTTGTTGTTGCGCCGTTTGTTCAGTTGAATCTGGCGTTTGCGTGGGCCGTTGTTGCAGTCGCCGAGCGCCACCATTCATCCCCAGGCGTGCATTCTGACCGACTCCGGGATTGTCCTGCTTCACTTGTGCTAGCGCGTCTTTTACCGCCTGGGTTGCCGACGCGCGCGTTGTTTCCTGTATTTCACGAGCAATTTTCGGGGCTTCCGCCGCGACCTTTTGCCCTAGCGGGCTACCGTAGAATTGCAGCAATCCTTTGATTTCTTCGTCAGAGTAATGCTTGTCGTACAGGGTCAGGAGATGGTCGGTTACCTGATCAACGTTGAAATTCTTTTCGTATTGCGAAATCACAGAATTCACGAAGGCTTGTCCCTGCCCGCTGTTCTGCACGGTAAGCAAAAGGCGTTCGCGATATTGTTCGGCAGTGAGCTTTACGGAATCTTGGATCTGATCGTGGGCGCCGACCAATTCCAACAAAGCACGGATGTCCGCTTCCTTGACCGGGTCAATTTTCGCCACACTCGTGGCAGCAGCCTGCGTGGCTGAGGAGGCTTGAGGCGCGGCCTGCACCGCTGCAGGCGAACTGCCTTGGATGGCTACCAAAAAGGTGCCGACGTAAATCACGAGCAACGCCAAAGCCGCTTTCATGACATCCTCCACGTTCTAAACGAAGCCCGCTCAGCGAGCTGAAAAACTCACCTGATTCATCTTAGGGAAGCGCAACGCGCGTGACGCCTGCTCGGAAGTCCAGAAGTGCCGGGGGCGTCACTGACCTAAGGTGCAGTCTGGGGACCCGGCTGACGAGAAAGATGGGTGATTGCGGCCAGAGAGGAGCAAACTGGGATCGTAAAGCTATCCAGGACTGTCTCCACGCCATGAGCAGCAATCAGGCACAACCCGGAGTAATCCGTGACCCTTTCGCGCAGCAGCGAACTGCCATGGTCGAAGTGCAGATAAGGCGCCGCGGCGTTACGGATGAACGCGTATTGCAGGTAATGGCTGCGGTGCCGCGGCACGAGTTCGTTGCGCCGCAGTGGCAAAGCCGCGCCTACCTGGACGAACCTGTGCCTATCGGCGATGGGCAGACCATTTCTCAGCCCTATATTGTGGCGGTGATGACCGCGATGCTGCAGTTGAAGGGCACAGAGAAAGTCCTCGAGATAGGGACTGGTTGCGGCTATCAGGCTGCCGTCCTCTCGCTCCTCGCCAGGGAAGTACACACCGTGGAATATCGTCCGGAGCTTGCGCATGAGGCTGTGCTGCGGCTGAAAGCTTTGGGTTATACCAACGTCCATGTACATTGTGGCGAGGGATCACTGGGTTTGCCGCAATTTGCGCCATTTGATGCCATTCTTATGGCAGCCGCAGCCCCCGCATTACCGGCCCCGCTTCTGGACCAAATCGCTGAGGGTGGCTGCATGGTTGCACCTATAGGCGTTCCGGCGCATCAGCAGTTATTCTTTGTGCGGAAGCAAGGAACTCAATATCACGTGGAACATCGTGAGGCTTGCCGGTTTGTCCCGCTACAAGGGCCGAGCGGCTGGAAGGAATCGCAGAAAGAATGAGTGACACCACTCCCTCGCTCTCGATCATTATTCCTTCGTTCAACGAAGAGCTGAGACTGCCGACGACGCTGGAAAAGATTGCAGCCTTCCTCCGCGGGCAGTATTCCGACGCGGAAGTGATTGTGGTTGACGATGGCTCGACCGATCGTACCGTCGCGGTAGCAGAGTCTTACGCTGACAAGATTCCCAACTTGCGGGTCCTGTCCAACGGGCAAAACCGCGGTAAGGGATTTAGCGTGCGGCACGGGTCGCTGGAAGCGCGCGGCAGCGTGATTCTGTTTACCGACGCGGATCTTTCCGCGCCCATCGACGAGGCACCTAAACTCTTATCCGCGTTGAAACAACACGACGTCGCGATTGGATCGCGCGCCGTGGATCGCAGCTTGATTGAAGTGCATGAATCGCCCTTCCGCGAATTTGCGGGAATTATATTCAACAAGATTGTACGGACCATTCTCAGGCTGCCGTTCGTGGATACCCAGTGCGGCTTTAAAGCGTTTCGACGCGAGCGCTGCCGCATCATCTTTCAGCAGCAGACCATCGAGCGATTCGGGTTCGACCCGGAGATTCTTTATCTGGCGCGCCACCATGGCTTGTCCATCGTCGAAGTCCCCGTTCGCTGGTCGCATTCGCCGGCAACGAAGATCAGCATGATGCGCGACAGCGTACAGATGTTCCTGGACGTGTTCATTATTGGCTGGAATGCGCTGCAAGGGCGGTACAAGAGGAACCCTGCGCCTGCCAGGGTAGCGTCCACTTTATAGAATAAAGTACTTGACAGCTCGCCCGCCCCCTCTTATCCTCCGCTCATGCCAACCCCTGGCTCTCTCAGCGCTGCCCGCCGCGAGCCCATCCCTATCGATGCTCGCGCCGCCGATCATCTCCGCTACATCCGCGAAACCATGGAGAGCGCCGCGGAATTCACCGCGGTGCCGGGCTGGGGCGGCGTGGCTATGGGCGTCTCGGCGGTTGCGGCCGCGTTTCTAGCTGCACGCCAGAGCACTCCGTTTGAATGGGTAGGCGTCTGGTTGGTCGAAGCTTTCGTGGCCGTGTGTATTGCCGCTCCCGCCGCCGCCACCAAAGCACGAAGGGCAAATGCCGGTCTATTCACAGGGCCGGGACGAAAATTTCTATTGAGTTTCGCTCCACCCATCGTAGTTGGCGGCCTCTTGACGCTGGCGCTCTTCCACATCGGCGCCACTTCGGCCTTGCCGGGAGTCTGGTTGCTGCTCTATGGCACGGCAATCGTCACCGGAGGCGCATTCTCAGTGCGTGCCGTGCCAATTATGGGTTTGTGTCTCATGGCGTTGGGCGCTGCCGCTCTATTCATGCCCGCCACGTGGGGAAATGTATTTATGGCCGCCGGTTTTGGATTCGTACAAATTGCGTTTGGCATCTGGATCGCTTTGAAATACGGTGGCTAAGCAGGCAGGAGAAATATGGCCAAGTCATCCTCAATTCGACAAGAACGCGCCAGCCGGGAAGACGCTCCCACTTCCGCGCGCCAACACGTTGCGGAGCCGGTCTCCGCAAATCTTGATCGCCTCATTCACGAACGGATTCGCCTGGGCATTGTCAGCGCTCTGGCGGTGAATCGCTCCCTGACCTTCAACGAACTGAAGGCACTGCTCAAGACTACCGACGGCAATTTGAGTGTGCATGCGCGGAAACTCGAGGAAGCGGACTACATCGTGTGTACCAAGTCTTTCGACGGGCGCTTGCCAAAAACGGAGTACCGGCTGGCAGCAGCGGGGCGCAAGGCGCTGGAGCGGTATCTGGATCACATGGAAGCGCTGATTCGGGCGACACGCGAGCGCTAAAAAATTTGTCTGACGACTTTATGCGGTAAAGTACACTACGTAGTTCGCGGCGGAGAAAGCGTTATGCTGGTGCAAAACATTCCTAATCTTAGTCCTGTGTCCCAATCCCAATCGGTCACGTCGGCCGCGGTGGCTTCTCCTGCGACTCCGCTCCACGTTGCCATCATCTGCGACGGCAATGGCCGCTGGGCAACGACGCGCGGCTTGACGCGAACCGAAGGCCATCGCGCTGGGGCAGAGACGGCTCGCCGGGTGATCCGCTGCGCGCCACATCTTGGCGTCGGTACGCTCACCATGTTTACCCTATCTTCTGCCAACTGGGCGCGTCCCGCGGCGGAAGTCGACGGCATCCTCCGAATCCTGTACGAGTATCTGATGGTCGAAACTTCGCATTGCCTGGACGAAGGCATCCGCCTGAGCGTCATTGGGCGCCGCGACCGTCTCTCCGCCACATTACGCGAAGCCATCATTGAATCGGAGGCGCTGACCGCAAAAGGCAGGAAACTCCACCTGCGGCTGGCCGTCGACTACTCGGCGAGGCAAAGTATTTTTCAAGCCGCCACCAAATTCTATAAAGTGACCGACCTGACCAGCGAAGCATTCGGCAGCGTACTTTCCGAAGTAATGCGCGGCGGGTCTACCGACGTGGATCTGCTGGTGCGCACCGGAGGCGAACAGCGCATTTCGGACTTTCTGCTTTGGGAATGTGCCTTCGCCGAACTGGTCTTCCTGGAAAAGCGCTGGCCCGATTTCACAACCACCGACCTGAAGAATGCCATCGGCGAATTTCAAAAGCGCGAGCGAACCCGCGGCGCGCTTCCGAGCGAGTGCTCCTAAACAAAGTCTAGTGCAACGAAAAGGCTCCTGCGCCGGAACCTTTCTGACGTGAATTCCGTTAACTACCTGTGATGCAGGGGCTTACGAATCCATGAGCCTCTCATAATCGGCCTGACGTTTGCCTCCTGTCGGTCGTCTATACCTCAGGAGAACGTGATGGGATCGGTGGGAATTACGCTACCTTGGCGGCATAGAATCTCCGCGGTGGCGCGCGAGGGGGAGTCGCGAGTGGAATCTTCCGATAACGAAGCGGGGACTAGTCGCGAAGCTGGCGCCAACTCCGAAGACCTGGCGATTGCCACGGCCTGTCAGGCCGGAGATCTGCGCGGATACGAGCGTCTCTATCGCCTGCATGGGGCTCGCATGAAAAACCTGGCGCGCAACATCCTTGGCGGGCAGAGCGACGCCGAAGATGCCGTGCAGGAAACATTTTTGAAGGTGCAGCGAAACATCGCCAGCTTTCGCGGCCAGTCCGCATTTGTCACCTGGACCTTCCGCATATTGGTGAACACCTGCTACGATTTGCGCCGCAGCCGGGTACGTCGTAAAGAGCATTCCCATGAAGAGCCTGAGGACGCCCCAAAGCGTCCCGAACCGCGCGCTCCGGTTACGCATCCTTCGTTGCGCATGGCACTGGAACGCGCTTTGGCCACGTTGACGCGTCATCAGCGCGACGTCTTTTTGCTGTATGAGGTGGAAGGGTTCCGTCACGCGGAAATCGCCACGATGCTGGAAATTACCGAAACCGCCTCGAAGAACACATTGTTCCAAGCCAAGAAAAACCTGCGCGCCATGCTGGAGCCGCCACGCAGTATTCAGGCCGGAGGCGCGCTATGAACATTGATTGCAAGGATCGCGAACGCATTTTCCTCGATGGCTCGCCGGAAGAATGGACTGGGCTGGAGCAGCACGCGGCAAGCTGCCAGATTTGCGCAGAAGAAATCAACTCGTGGCGAGCATTGAGCGTCGCAGCGCAGGAACTTCGTGAGTGCGACGAAAGTCCGGCGCTGTGGTCTCGAATTGAATGTTCGCTGGTGGCGCAGGCATCTGCTCCGCGAGCTCACGGCTCATGGCGCGATTGGTTTTCTTTGTGGCGTCCCACGGCAGTTTTTTGGCAAACGGCGCTGGCGGGCGTGTTGATCGTCGCACTGGGAGTTTCGGGTGGATATCTGTATATCCATCGCCAGACACAAATTCGCACGGCGTCAAGCCCGCTGTTGAAAGGTTCGGCGCTCGGCCAGGTGGAACGTGCGGAACAGGCTTACGCCAGCGCCATCGAAAAGCTGGAAGCAGAAACGAAAGCGCAACTCGACAATTCCAGTTCACCGCTGATGGCCAGCTATCGTGAAAAATTGGTTGTGTTGGATTCGGCCATCGACGAATTGCGGCTGGAGACCGGACAGAATCCATCGAACGCGCACCTGCGCCGGCAGCTTCTGGCCATGTATCAGGAAAAGCAGGACACTCTGGAGGAAATACTGGAGAGCAAGCGATGAGCAGCGGCCGCCCGGTCCGTGCCAAGAGACTTTCGATTGCGTTTTTGTTGATAGCGGCTCTCACCGTTCTTCCTGTGGCGCTGCAGGCCAGAAATTCTCAGCAGAACATCACCCGCGATTTTCAAAAAACTTTGACACTGGGTCCGAAGCAAACGGTGAGCATCGAACACAAGTTCGGAGATATTCATCTTCATGGGGAAAACGGCCGCGAAGTCCGCATCGCCGCTGCCATCCACACCCAAGCCAACACCGAGGATGAAGCGCAAAAATTTGCCGAGCAGATTCGCATTGAAGTGGAGCAGGACGCCACGGGAATAAAAATACGCACCGTGTATCCCTCAGAGCACAACTGGTATGTCCGCATCGGGAAAAAGCCTTCGTATTCGGTGGACTACGATATTACGGTGCCAAGCGATGCCAAGCTGTGGGTGAAGAACGGTTTTGGCGATGTGGAAGTTCGCGGAGTCAGTGGCTGGGCAGAAATCGAGAATGGCCATGGACAACTGACGCTGCACGACAACGGTCCTATGAAGCTCACGAATTCTTTCGGCGCGATTGACGCGCAGGGTGCGGAAGGCAGTCTAACGATTGTGAACAATAATGCCGCCGTTACCGTTTCCACCGTCAAAGGCGCGGTCGATATCAAGGATCGGTTTGCATCCATCACCGTCAGCAACGTGGAGGGTCCAGTAACAATTTCTGGAGGCAATGGGTCGGTCGAGCTCACCGACGCGGGTGAGTCCATCGTGAACAATTCCTTTGGTTCCGTGAACGCGCGAAACATTCATGGCTCCTTGACGGTGAATAACAGTAACGGAGCCATTGACGTGAACACCGTGAGCGGCTCGGCACACTTAACCGGAAGTTTTGGATCCATTAGTTTTACCAACGTAACTGGTTATGTAAAATGCACAGCTAGCAATGGACGCGTAAAGGGCGGACCTACCGGCGACGAAGTTTACGTGCAGACCACATTCGGTGAAGTTGAACTCGAACAGATTAACGGTGCTGTGGATGTGCAGGATTCCAACGGGAACATTAAAGTGCGCCAGGCGAAAGGCAAAACCAACCTGAACACTTCCTTTGGCTCCATCGAAGCCAGTGACTTGCGTAAAGGGGTAAGAGCGACCACCGGTAACGGTCGCATTGTGTTGAACGACGTGGGAGGCGACGCTTACGCTAAGACCAGTTTTGGCTCGGTTAGCGTGCAACGTGTGAACGGCCATCTGACTGTCGAGAATTCCAACGACTCGGTGACCGCTTCCTCGATCACTGGCGATGCAACTGCAAAAACGAGTTTTGGCTCCGTCACCCTGAACGACATTGCCGGCTCTATCTCGGTCGACAATCAGAATGGATCCGTCAGTGTATCTGCCGCGCGTGTTTCGGCCCCCTGCAGAAACATCACCATAAAGACTTCCTTTGCGCCGATTCAGGTGCGTATTCCGGAGGGCACCGGCTTTAATCTCATTGCCCGTACTTCCTTCGGGCGTATCAACAGTGAATTGCCGGTCACTACTTCGGGTCAAATTGGCGGGGACTCACTGAACGGGAAAATTGGCAACGGGGGCTGTACGTTGTCGCTTACCAATTCCAACGGCGCGATCGAACTTCTTAAGCTGTCTAAGTAGATAGAGAAATCCCGCAGCATCTCGCTCAGCGTACGGCGCGTCGTTCTCGGTCCATGGCAAAGGCGCGCTGCAAAACCCGCGTCGCGGTGGCGGTCAGTCGAAACGTTTCCAACTCATCCTCCCGCGCATAGACCACATCGGTAACGTCGCTGGCAGCGATCGCCTCGCCGCTGATGCGTTCACACAAGTAATCGACAATCACGTAGTGATACTTGGGACGTTCCGCGGTCCCGCCCCCACCGAGCGCGGGTTCCACGAAAATGCGGTCGAACACCTCGATCAAGTCGAGTACTCGCACTTCGAGACCGGTTTCCTCGAGCAACTCGCGCGCTACGCCCTCCTGTAACGATTCTCCCAGTTCCAGCGTTCCCCCGGGAATCGACCACTGCCCGCGCAATGGTTCGCTGCCGCGACGAATCAGCAGCGCTCGACCATCTTCGATGACCACTCCGCCAACTCCTACCACCGGTCGCTCTGGGTATTCTTTGGCCACTGGGATACCATTCTATCGCTCGACCGGTTGGGTTACACTGGATGCGGCGGAGCGAGTGTCCACGTTGTTGTCCGGCTGCGGTATATAATACGCCGCAGGTGGCATTCGCAAGGCCGACGCCACACCTGTATCAAGATCAACACGGAGGATCGAGACGTGCTCCGGTGCCCTGAGTGTTCCGCGGAAATTGATGTGGATGAAGACGAAGTCGAGGAGGGAGAGATCCTCAGCTGCCCCGAATGCGAGACCGAACTGGAGGTGTCGCAGACTCATCCGGTCGCTCTGAACCCCATTTCTGATGAAGTGGAGGAAGATGACGACGAAGACGAGGTCGAGGAAGAAGACGATGAGGATTTTGACGAGGATGGCGATCTTCCCGACGATGATGACGACGATGATGATGATGACGATGACGACGACGAAGAAGAATAAGCGGTGCCGTTCTTGGCAGTCCCGGGCATCCTCGCCAATCTTCGAGGCCATCTAACGGAAGGACCCATTCAGCCGACATACGCTCACGGATGACCACCGCTGTCCTATTCATTTTTGCAATACTGTCGTTCGCAGGGAGCCCCGCGTTTGCGCAGCAACCTGCTCAGCCCGTCGCGCCGGTCCCACCAACGCAGCCGTCCGTGCCTCCCTCAACTGCTCCTGGTGTCACGCCGCCCGCGAAGGGCATACCCACCAAGCCAATTCCGGGTTACTTGATAATCGGCACGGTCTTCAATGAGAACGCGCTATCTTTTCCCGGCGTCGAAGTCCGCGTGCGGCGCAAAGACGAAAAGAAATACCGTTGGCAGACGGCGACGAATTCACGTGGCGAGTTCGCTCTCCGCGTGCCGGAGGGTCACGAATACGAAGTGCTGGTCCACGTGAAAAAATATCAAGATCAGACCAGGGCGGTCACCACTGCAAACGGGGACACCCAGCAACGCCTGTCTATCAAGCTGGAACCCGTAAGCTCGGCCAAGACAGGAGCTAAACCATGACGTTAGCCCGCCGGATCGCGTTGATTTGCGTTGCTCTGTCGCTGCTCGCGGTAGTTGCACCGGCCCAGAAAGACAAAGAGCCGCAACTTCGAACTTTGCATGGGGTTGTTACCGATAAATCAGAGAACCCGATCGCCGGGAGCGTGGTTTTTCTGAAGAATTTGCGAACTAATGCGGTGACCAGCCGGTTTAGCGATAGCGACGGGACCTATCGTTTTAGCGGCTTGGATCCCAACGCGGACTATGAAGTTCATGCGGAATTCGAAGGGTCAAAGTCTAATGCACGCACCCTGTCTTCCTTTGACAACCGCAAAGACATGATCCTGAACTTGAAGATCGATCGGAAGAAGTCTTAGTTTTCACGCGACTATTTGAATGCGACGGTCTGTTCGAACCGCAAATATACGTGATGGCGGTACGCCAAAAGCTCCCACTCGCGGCATCAAACAATCCTGCCCAGAATCGAATTGAGGACAGCAGGAAAGATGGCAAGGGCCTTTCGAGTTTTTATAGCATTGCTGGCGTTTGTGGCGCTGCTCCCGGGGAGCCTTCTCGCTTTCGAAGCGGAAAAGCCAGACAGCCCCACGCCTAAGATTGCGTCCGATCCGCAGAGCACGCAGGAACCAATGCCCTTGCCCGCTCCTCCCAAAGAGAACATCGGCCCCGGCGATCACAGCAAAGATGAAGTGCCCAAACGAATTTTCTACATCATCCCGAATTTCATGACCGCCAACGACCAGCCGGAAAATCAAGGTCCGCTTACTCCAAAGGGAAAATTCACCATTGCGTGGCATCAATTTTTCGACGAAAGCGCGCATTTCGGAAATGTGTTGCAAGCGGCCATTTCGCAAGCCGCGAATGGTATTCCGCACTACGGTCAAGGCTGGGGACCTTTCGGAGAACGGTTTTTGGCGCAAGAAGGCGACCAGTTTACGGGTAGCTTTTTAATTTACGGAATTCTTCCCACGGCATTGCATCAAGATCCTCGGTACTTTCGGCGCGGCAAAGGGTCGGCCTGGAAACGGATCGGCTATGCGGCATCTCGTGTGCTGATCTGTCGCACAGACAGCGGCAAGTCGACGGTCAACGTTTCGCAGTTAGCGGGACAAATGGGGCAGGCCGGTATTTCGCTTCTCTACTATCCGCAACAGGACCGCGATGAAAAAGGGCTGTTCCTCGGCTGGGCCATCAATCAGACCTACAACATTGGATGGAATCAGTTGAAAGAGTTCACGCCGGACCTGGGCGCATTCCTCGCTCGTCATTCCAAGAAGAAAAAGAAAGCCACGACGACTGATGTCATCGACACCCGTTCCCCGCTCGTCGCTTCGAACGAATAGCTCACGGTTGTTTTTGACGCGGGCAGAGCACCCGCAGCGCACCTGGAACAATTTCCACTTCCACCGGTGTTGCGCCCACGATTTCGCCATCCGCATGGAATGGACACGGGCGGTCTGTTTCGATACGCACTCGCGTTACTGTCCGCCGCTGCAATCTTTTGGTGTGCACATCGCCTCGCAGCAGCAGTGCTGGCAGCATCGCGAGCACCTCGAAAAATTCCACGTTGTCCAGTAACACCAGGTCAAGTTTTCCGTCGTCCATGATGGCAGCAGGAGCCAGTCGCACGCCAGCACCGTAGCTTGGCGTGTTCAACAAAGCTACCAGCAACGCGTGTCCCACAATATTCGCTTCGTTTTCCACATCGGTTTGCAGTCGCACTTGCATGGAATGAAAACCGGTGAGCGCGCGTATCGCGGACAATACGTAGCGCATTCGCCCGCGCACATTGCGATAAACTCCGCCTGCATAGCGTGATGCTTCGGCATCCAGGCCGACTCCTCCTCCGCCGGTATACAGCCGCACCACGCCCTCTGCGGTTTTAACTCGCACCGCATCAAGCAAGCAGACACTCCCTTCGAGAAGCAAACGCGCTGCGGCCACGGTGTCCAGCGGGATGCCGAGCGAAGCTGCGAGATCGTTGCCTCCGCCTGCAGGGATTACGCCAAGAACAGTGTTGGAGTGCACGCCAACGGCGTTGATCAGAGCCTGAAACGTCCCATCTCCTCCGACCACAAAGATTTGGCCCTGTCCGGCTTTCGCTCCTTCGCACGCACGCTGGCGTAAGTCCTCCACGCTGGTAGTAACGTGGAAATCCGCGTGCCAACCATTTTCTTGCGCGAATCGCTGCAGCGCTGGCAGGGCTTTTCTGGCTCGCCCAGCGCCGGCGACAGGATTTACGAGCACCAGATCCGGCCGTTCACTCGGATGAGTTGTAGGGATCAAGTTGGCCTATGCTGAAGTACATCGAGGCGGGCTGTCAATTGAACCGCTGGAAACGCTTTATAAGCTTAAGAATGAGTGAGGAAGCAGGATGGGTTGACGGAAGACCATTGGTGCCGGCGGGGGGAATCGAACCCACGGCCTAGGGATTATGAGACCCTCGCTCTACCACTGAGCTACGCCGGCCAGAAGCCAGTTCTTGATGCTACGAAGTATGAATAGCACTGTCAAGCAAAGTGGCTCCATTGGAGGAGCCTACTCACATCGTATCCTCCTGGCGAGGTTGAAGTTTGAGCGATTAAGCGGCGGAAGCCGCCCGCGGCTGGGGGGAGAGCCGGCCAGCGCCGCGGTGCTTACAAAGGTGGCGGATAGTACTTAAGTACCAATCCGCTAGGACTGGCGTACCGTTGTTGTTACATCTCCTGGCCGAGTATCGTTTCGACATCAGGAAGTGCCGATTCTTCTCGCCAAGCGAAGCTGGGGCGAAAGAGGCGGATAGCTTCCTGTTAATGCATTGGCACGCCCTCGTGGTGTGCCCTACTTGACACTACCCTGATTCAGGGTAGAGTGTACTCCGATTGTGGTAGTTACCCCGGAGGCACAATGTCACGTAGATTAAGTGCGATTACTTTGGCGATGGGCATTCTCGTTGGCGCGATGGGTCTAAAGACAGTGGTTATGTCCCACGCGAAGGGCTCGGTCCTGGTTGCAAACGGTCCTGCACCAACACCAACTCGTCCGAAGCCATCGACTGGCCGGTTCTAATCGCGTAATTCTTCCACGCGATCGCTGAACCGGGCGAAAGGTCGGATGCTGGGTTCAGCAACACTTGTCATTTGGTATCTGGGCACGGCTCTTGAGCTGTCCGTGGTGGTGTGTTCAGTCGCTCGAAAGTCGTTCCTTCGCTACTTTTTCCTGAACCTCTATATGCTGCTGTCCGTGCTGACCAGCGTTGGCCGCTGGTATTTAATTCTGAGCGGCTTCGGAGTCAGCACCGACCAGTACCGCTACTTCTATTTCTATACTGATGCGCTGCTGACGTTGGCTCTATATGTCGCGGTGATCAGCCTGTTCGCCGATGTGCTGGGCGAACTGCATTTCGCGAAGCACTTGCGCCTTGCTGCTGTGGTCCTTCTGCTTGGCACTGCCGCGTTTTCTTATTCAGTTGTCGCGCAATCCGCCGAACGACTCTCGACCGACTTTGCCTACCAGCTTTCCCAGAATCTTTATTTCGTCGGCCTGGTGCTTACCTACCTGTTATGGGGAGCGGTGTTGAAAGTGCGCGAAACCCGCACCCGCCTGGTGCAGTTCATCCTTTCCCTGGGCCTTTATTTCAGCGCCTGCGCGGCCAGTTATGCGCTGAAGAATTTCACTGATCGCTACGATGATATTTTGAAGTATGTCGATCCGCTGCTGGGCTGCCTGCTGCCTCTAGCATGGTCGCTGACGATTCTCCGGCATACGGAAGAAACCCGCTTGGCACCGGCGAGTCTTGTGGTCGTGCCTCGATGATGGCCGTCTTCATTTTCGTTTTCTCGGTCGCGACCTTGCTGATGTTTTTCGTATCGTATTGCCGCTCGCTGATGGCTTCGTCATCTCGGCATGTGCTCTCCGAAGAAGTCCGCGACGTCACGGGAATTCATTCCGGCGCCTCGCCACGCGATTACGCGCGGGTGATGCAATTGCTCCAGCTTTGCCCCGAGCGCCCGCAGGATACCACCGGGCTGCACGCCGTAGGCGTCTATTACTCCATCTTAAACTTCGCCCAAGCCACATTGCTTCGCATGGTGCCCGCTCTGCAGCCTTGGGCAGAGCAGGAACGGGCCGGCTGCGCCTATTTTGCGGCCGTAGCCCTGGATCGCCGCATCGCCTTCAGTCGCGAGATGCTGGCACAGCAAGTCGACCTCTAATCTCTTTCCTTGATATCTCTTACGCAACTTCCATTGCTCTCTTTCTCTTCAAATTTCTTCTTCTGTGATATTCTCGGCAGGTCTACTCCTCACCGGAGTGAGCGTCCGCAGCGCAAAACAAACCGGTGAATACAATATGCCCTCAGTGTGGCTCGGTGCTTGCCTCTGGCGTGCACCAATGTACTTTCTGTAACACTCCAGACCTCGCAAACTCGCAAGGATCCCTTCGCGTGGAAGGTATACTTGCGCTGAACGAGGAGTCTGCTCCTGAATGGCGTGGTGAACTCGACCAGCGCCTTCAGGCCTATCGCGCTAAGCGGCGCAAATCCCCGGCAACCGCGAATGCGGCGCAAACCCGTCTGCCCTTTGATGAGCAGCGCTCCGCGCCTCCATCTCGCGCTGCAGCCGTGCAAGTCGCCGAAGAGGAGCGATCGGTACCCGCGCGTCCGGACGACTTCGCGTTTACGATCGCCATCGGCCGTCCTCCCAAGCGCCAGGAACCCGAAGAACCTCGCTTGCTGATCGACGTTTCCGTGCCTCCTCAATCGGACGAGGAAGCGCCTCAAGTTTCCTCTGCGCCCCTGAATACCGTGGAATGCAGCCTGTACCCTTCCGCATCGCTACACGAGCGGCGTAAAGCCGCACTCATCGACGGAGCCTGCTTGGCGTTCGCGTATGGCGGTTTTCTGGCTCTGTTCGGCTCGCTCGGCGGACAATTCACCTTCAGCAAGCTCAGTGCGACAATTTGCTTCTTCACTTTTGCCTTTGTCTATCTGCAGTACTTCGGCCTGTTTACGATTTTCGGGGGCACTACGCCGGGCATGATGATTCGCGGCCTGCAAGTAGCCAGCTTCTCGGGAGACGTTCCCACACCACGGCAGTTTGCCTTGCGCGCCGCAGGCTATCTGCTTTCCGCTGGCACTTTGTTCCTGGGATTTCTATGGGCGCTCTGGGATGAAGACGGGCTCACTTGGCACGACCGCCTGTCCCGCACTTATCTAGCGGCTCCAGACCCGCTGCTCGAAGCTGACCCTTCGCATGCCGCCGCCACGACACGTTGAGAAGTGGCCAACAACGCGGACAAGATGTGCTATGACAGGACTGCCCAAAACTGCGCTGCGAGTTCGCGTTAGCTAATTTGGATTAAGACGAGTGGACCGCAGGGACTTCCTGCTTCTTCACCACTTTTTCGTCGGAAGCAATTTGACCGTCACGAATGAAGATAACGCGGTGCGCGTGTTGCGCGATGTCCATTTCGTGAGTCACCAGAATAATGGTATTGCCCTGCTGGTGCAGGTTCGCAAATAAATTCATAATTTCTTCGCCGGTCTTCGAATCCAGGTTTCCCGTGGGCTCGTCGGCCAGTACGATAGAAGGATCATTCACCAAAGCACGTGCAATCGCTACACGTTGGCGCTGGCCGCCGGAAAGTTCATTGGGTTTATGATTCATGCGCGGGGTCAGGTCGACGCGTTGTAAAGCCAGCTTGGCCTTCTCCACTCTCGCTTCAGCGGGAGTCCCGTTATAAATCAAAGGCAGTTCGACGTTATGCAACGCCGTGGCGCGTGGCAGCAAGTTAAACGTCTGAAACACGAAGCCAATCTCTTTGTTTCGAATGTACGCCAGTTCGTCGTCATCCAGTTCGCTGACCAGCCGCCCTGCCAGCCAATAACGTCCGGAACTGGGCGAATCCAGGCATCCGATCAGGTTCATCAGCGTGGATTTTCCCGAGCCTGACGGGCCCATGATGGCCACGTATTCGCCTTTGTGAATTTCCAGATCGATGCCGCGCAAGGCATGCACTTGCTCTGAGCCCATTTCGTAAACCTTGGCGAGTCCTTCCGTGCGGATCACTACGCCGGCATCCACAAGGTCTTGCCGGTACGATTCCGAAGACGTGATCTCCACGGCCATGTTCTTCTCCCTGTCTAAATCTCCGACTGGATAACTGCGTTGCTGCTTACTTCGGCTCTTCTTCCGTTTTCTTTGGCGCGGTGTTGTCCACCTTTACCTGCGCCTCGGGCTTCAGGGTGCGCAGCGCCTTGTAGCTTCCGGTGACAATTTCGTCTCCTTCTTGCAAGCCCTTGGTGACTTCGATGTCCGTCACGCCAGAGATGCCGGTTTCCACGGGGCGGAAAAAGGCCTTCTTCCCGTTGACCACAAATACGCCCTGGACTTCGTCTTTCTTCGGATCTGCTCCCGAAGCCGCCGGCGGAGGAGCTGCCAGGGTCACGTTGCCACTGTCTTTCTTGCCATTCTTCGCAGCTTCGTCCAGATCTTTCCGCGAACGAACCGCGAGAGCCTGGATCGGAATCGCCACCACGTTCTTCTTTTCTGCAGTCTTGATCTTCGCGGTAGTCGAAAGCCCAGGCCGCAGATTTTCTGGCGGGGTGTCCAGCGTCACCACAACTTTAAAATCCTTCGCTTCCTGATTGCTGGTCGTCGTTTGCGTCGTGGCCAAGCCGGAGGTGCGCAGCACGGCTTGAGACCCGATGTCTGTGACCTTGCCTTTGAACGTCTTACCGGGCACGGCGTCAATCGTTACGTCCGCGTCTTGCCCGATCCGTACGTTCACGATGTCCGTCTCGTCCACCTTCACTTCCGAAGTGATTGTCGACATGTCCGAGATGGTCATCAAGAAGCTGCCAGTAGCGTTCTGCATACCCAGCACTTCGTATTCGCCTACCTTCACCGGCAAATAACTGACAATTCCGTTGATGGGCGAGACATAGGTGGTCTTCGACAAAACGTCCTTGGTACGCACCAGCACCGCTTTGCTCTGGTCCAAGTTTGCGCGGCCCTGTTCCATCTGCGCCTTTTGCGCCATTACCCGCGCGCGAGATGCCTCGACGGCGGCCACCGCAGCATCGAAAGCCGTCTTGCGCTGGTCGAAGTCCTGCTTAGGGATCAGCCCATCCTTCAGAAGTCCCTGCCCGCGGTCAAAGTCCAGTTTGGCCTTTTCCAGGTTGGCTTGTTGCTGCGTCAGGTCCGCTTGAGCGGCGCGATAACTGGCGTCCGCCGCCTGCACTCCCGACTGATTGGAGTTGATCATTGCCGACTGTGCTTGCACGTCAGCGTTAGCCTGAATATTTTCCTGCAACAGCAGGCGATCGCCCTTCTTCACGTGATCGCCCTCATGCACCAGGATTTCTGTGATTCGCCCGTATCCTTGCGCGGTAATGTTGGTGTAGGTCCTCGGTTTCACTTCGCCCGAGGCGGTGACCACCGAAACCAGTGCATCCTGCTTTGTTACCTTCGCGGTCTGCACCGTCACTACGCCCTTATTGGCCTGGTTAATACTAAACACCACGATGCCCGCGGCAACGGCCAATCCGCCGAGACCTATCCCGACCTTTTGCCAAGTCTTCATACTTTCCCTCTCGATGAGCCGCTACGGACCACCCGCGCGGGGTACTTCTGCTATGGAGTTTTCGCTCGATGCCTAACGTTAATACGCCTTTGCCAGGCTAAATGTTTCGTGGGAGTGCCCGGCTGGCTGGCCAACGATGTCTTCTGCAGGCTTGCGGCTGGACATGAGTCCCCCCGCAGGACTCTGTCAGCCATCGACACCGCTATTGTAGGTCCAAATCACGGGAATTAAAAGATTTGTACAGGCTAGCCAAGTCCTCCTGCCAGTGGTAGGAGTCCACATGCACGTTAGACGCTACTTACCCCCATTTTGTCTTCTCATTGGGCGGGACTTGTTAGTCCCCCATTAAGGGGGTGCATGGCCCTGCGCGCCCCGTGCGGCCTTTCGGCCCTGGCGCCCTGAGTAGAACAAGCGCTATTTTTTGCTGCTGGGTGGCTTTTGTGGCCCGAATTGCTGCGATTGGACGATGCCTTGCCCCTCTCTGACGTGAATGAGTTGGTTCGGCTTGATGTCCTTCAACGTCTCGACCAGACCACTGGGCCAGCGGATCTCCAGCAGTTCGACCTTTTCCGCTTTGCCCAAGCCGAAGTGGACCCGCATGTCGCTGACTGAGAAATATCCACTGCAACTGCGCACCTCGTCGATTTGCGAGTGCGGCGTCTGTTCGTCCGCGGGATGGGTAACGCATTTCAAGCGCGCGCCGATCGCACTGCGATTGGATTTGGTGCCGATGAGTTTTACTTTCAGCCAGTTGTTTCCGGTCCGTGAATCGCAGCGCAGTAGTTGCGGGTAGTCGTTTACTGTGTTCACCACAACATCGATGTCGCCATCATTGTCGAAATCGCCGAAAGCGCATCCTCGCGATGGACTGGGCGTAGAGATTCCGGCGCCTGCATCGAAAGAAACATCGTCGAAGCGCCCGTCGCGAAGATTCTTGTACAGCAGCTTTCGTTGGGCGTAGCCAGCTTCGGTTTTGAGCTGCTCCACTTCCGGATAGACGTGGCCGTTGCAGATTAGAATGTCGGGCCAGCCGTCGTTGTCCATATCGAAGAAGCCGCAGCCCCAGCCCAGAAATTGCGTGTGCTTGCCAAGCCCAGCCTGATACGTGGTGTCTTCGAAAGTGGCGCCACCCTGGTTGTGATACAACGACGGCGTATCGCCAGCGAAGTTTGTCTTTACGAGATCGAGGTTGCCGTCCAGATCGTAATCGGCGGTCGCGATACCCATGCCTGCTTGCGGTTTCCCGTCGGCGCTCAGCGCACAACCCGCTTCGGTAGCGATGTCGACGAACGTGCCATCTTTTTTGTTCTGATAAAGGGCGCTGGCTGTGGAATCGTCGGCCACGTAAATATCCGGCCAACCGTCGTTGTCCAGATCAGCGGCCAGCACACCGAGTCCATACGTACCGTTGGCGCTGAAGATACCCGCTTTTTCGCTGACATCGGTAAACGTGCCGTCGCCGTTGTTGTGATACAGGATATTTTTTCCGCCGTTCAGCCCAGGCGGGCCGCACGCCACCAGCACGCCCTTATACAGGCACGGTCCCGATTCCGGCACCGGAGCAGTCCTTAAATCCATATCGATGTAATTGGCGACGAATAAATCGAGACGGCCGTCGCGATCGTAATCCACAAAGGTGCAGCCGGTGTTCCAGCGCTTGCCGGTTCCGGCCACGCCTGCTTTTTCACTGACGTCGGTGAATGTGCCGTCGCCGTTATTGTGATACAGAACGTTTTTGCCAAAATAGGTGACGAACAGATCGTCGAAGCCGTCGTTGTCGTAATCGCCTACGCACACCGCTTGGCCCCAGCCGGAGTGAACTAACCCCGCTTTTATGGTGACATCGGTAAAGGTGCCGTCGCGATTATTTTTGAACAGACGTGAGGTAGGTTCCTGGCCGGATGTGAAGCCATCCAGTCGCGTGCCGTTCACCAGGAAAATGTCTAGCCAGCTATCGTGATCGTAATCGTAGAATGCGACGCCGCAGCCGGTAGTCTCGAGAAGGTACTTATTTTTGTGCTCGCCGCCGAAAATTGTTTTTGCATTTAGTCCGGACTCGCGAGCTACGTTTACAAAGGTCACGCCCAGGTCGCGACTTGTGGTTTGAAGAGTGGTCGAAGCGCTTTGTAATTCGGCAGAAGGCGAAGCAAGCGCAATTTCTGGACTAACGATTCTCAGAATTTTCTCGACCGGGAGAATCAGCGCAGTGCGGGACAGGGATTTAAGAAAGGTGCGCCGAGCGAATGCCAAAGAGAGTACCTTTTCCGTGCGAGTGTGCTGCTAAAAAGCAACGCTGTCCTTTATAGTAAGGCGGACATGGCATTGCAAGCATCGGCCACGCCAAAGGCGTCTACCATGCAAAGGTCACCAGACTCTTTTTTGCGTAGTCTACGATGGCCAGGCTGTTTGCACGCCGTCCGGCAGATCTGCTGCTACGCTGCGATCTTTGTGGCATTGGGGATTGCAGTCGCGCCGCTACAGGGACAAGAGTCGCCATTAAGCCAGCAGATTCTGGAAGTTTCGCGGCCGGCGCGACCTTGGGAGTTTCTATCCGTCACCGGTATGCGTGCTAGCCTGCTTGGCGACGAAGCAGGACAGATGGAAGCCTGGGTCTATCCGCTGAAAATTTTCCGCGGCTTTCATCTTCAATTCCACACCGAGGGTCGCACTCTACCAGCGGAGACACTCGTCCGGACAGTAACAGTTCACCCCGAGTCCGCGACGATCGTGTACGCCGGTGATACCTTCCGGGTTCGTGAAACGTTCTGCGTGCCGGTCAAGGAGCCGGGTGCGTTTATCGTTCTCGAGGTAGAAACCGAGCAACCGCTGGAGATCGAAGCTTTCTTCCGCCGGGATTTTCAGTTGGAGTGGCCTGCTGCCATCGGTGCTACCTACGTCGAATGGTTACCCGAGCAACGGTCATTTTATTTAGGCGAAGAGCGAAAAAAATTCGCGGCGATAGTTGGCTCGCCCACCGCCACGCAGCCGGGTGAAGAATATCAGAGCAACTATTCGCAATCGCGGGAAAGTTCGTTTCGCTTAGGCGTCACCGAAAAGGGCAAACAGACCAAGATCATCGCGATTGCCGGCTCGATGGAAGGACGTGCGGCGGCAGAGCAGACGTATCAGCGACTCGTTGCCTCCTATCCAGACTTGTTGCGCGAGTCCGCGCAGTATTATTCCGACTATCTCGCTGGCACTGTGAGCCTGAGCCTTCCCGACGAGCAGCTTCAGGCGGCCTATGACTGGGCGCGCATCAGCACGGTCCAAGGGCTGGTTACCAATCCGTTTCTCGGGACAGGTCTGGTCGCCGGATACCGCACTTCGGGGGAAAGCGAACGTCCCGGATTCGCTTGGTTCTTTGGCCGCGATTCTTTTTGGAGTTCGCTGGCACTGAATTCTGAAGGCGATTTCGCCACTGCGCGTGTGGCGCTCGAGTTCATCAGCAAATACCAACGGGCGGACGGCAAAATTCCTCACGAAATATCCCAAGGCGCCAGTTTTGTGAATTGGCTGGCCGACTACCCGTATCCCTACGCGTCGGCGGATGCTACGCCGCTGTACATCATTGCGGTGAATGACTATGTAGTGAAAAGCGACGACGTTGCCTATGCGAAAGAGAAGTGGGCAAGCCTGCAGAAGGCCTACGACTTTTTGCGTTCGACTTATGACGAGCGCGGCTTCCCCAAGAATCAAGGCGTCGGCCACGGCTGGGTGGAAGGTGGTCCGCTGCTGCCGGTGAAAACGGAGTTGTACCAGACGGCACTCGGCATTGAAGCGTTGCGCGCTCTCGGAAATTTGGCTCACCTGACCGGTAAAGAGGAACTCAGCGCCGACCTGGCGAAAACTTTCGAGCAGCAAGACCAACGAATGAACGAGGCTTTCTGGCTGCCGGATGCGAAGCGGTTTGCCTTTGCGCTGGACCAGAAAAATCATCCAATCGATGAGCCCACGGTGCTGGCTACGGTCCCGATGTGGTTTGGTCTCTTAAACGGCGCACATGCGCAGGATATGATTTCGCAGCTCGCGGCTCCGGAACACGAAACCGACTGGGGCATGCGGATCATCTCATCGAACTCGCAGAAATTCAGCGGCGGTGGCTACCACTACGGCTCGGTTTGGCCGCTGTTCACTGGCTGGGCTTCGGTCGGCGAATACAGATATCACCGCACATTTCCCGCGTACGAAAATCTTCGCTCTAACGCGTTGCTGGCACTTCATGGTTCGTTGGGGCATGTAACGGAAGTTCTCTCGGGAGATTACTACCAGCCGCTATCGACCAGTTCGCCGCACCAAATCTGGTCCGCGGCCATGGTGATTAGTCCATTGTTGCGTGGACTCTTTGGAGTGGAGACCGATGCTATCGCACACAAACTCACGTTCACGCCCCACCTGCCTGCCGATTGGCCTTCGTTCACTATTGCTAATTTGCCCGTCGCCGAATCCAGCGTAACGATCATTTTCACGCGAACTGCTGACGGCCTTCAGTTTGAGTTTGTGCGCACCAAGGGTAGCGGAGAGTGCCAAGTCGAGTTCAGTCCAAGCCTAAGTCCGCGCGCGAAGGTCACGAAAATTGAGCTGAATGGCAAGACGCTGGCATTTCGCATGGAACAAAGCCCCGTCGATCAGCATGTCATTCTGAAGTTTCCCTTGGCAGCCTCGAAAACGAACATAAAAATCTTTGTTCAGCACAACTTTGCACTGGGCTTAAGTACCCATTTGCCCGCACTCGGGGGCAGCAGCGAGGGACTACGAGTCTTTTCAGAAACATGGTCCGCCTCCAAGGATCAACTAACGCTGGACGTGGAAGGAATCGCCGGTCAGGTATATCTGTTGAACGTCCTTGCCGCCCAAGAAGTACAGAGAGTGGACGGTGGCTCGGTAGAACACGCCAACGACGGCGACTTCTTGCGCGTGGCGATCCCGGCTTCTCAAGAGCGAGCGTACGCACCCACCAGAGTCACTCTTCATTTTTAGGAGAAATTACCGTTGATTGTCACGATTTACGGCCAGTCTCAACTGCCCCAAGAAGCACGTTTTTCGTGTAACCTTCAGCCTGATCGCCACTCCGATGTAGCAGTGGCGCCCGTCTCAGTTCTTAAGTATGGCGCATCTAACTATAGGAATCCGCCGACCGACCCGAGCGCGTAGTAAACGAGGGGTAGCGCATGCTGATTAAGAAAGAAGCTGATCTGACCTACGCGGACGTCACGCCCAAGGCGACGTACTTCAACCGCCGTCAGATCCTGAAGGCTATGGGAATCGCAGCGGGAGCCGCGGTAGGTGGATCGGCGCTCTCACGTATTCTCACGCCTTCGACCTCGGTCTATGCCGGCGCGAAGCTCGATGTCGCCGTCAAGAGCCCGTTCAGCACTACAGAAAAGCCGAATACCTACGAAGATGTGACCCACTACAATAATTTCTACGAGTTTGGCACCGACAAGGGCGATCCTTCGAAGAACGCACAGAAATTCCGCACGTCCCCGTGGACCGTATCCGTCGAGGGCGAAGTTAAAAATTCCAAGAAGTACAGCATGGACGACATTCTGAAGCTGGCGCCGCTGGAAGAGCGGATCTACCGCCATCGCTGCGTGGAAGCATGGTCGATCGTCGTGCCATGGATTGGATTTTCCCTCAACACTCTGGTAAAGCTTGCGCAGCCCACCGAGAAAGCAAAGTATGTTGCGTTCGAATCCTACTTCGACCATTCGCAAATGCCGCAAGCAAGTTACGCTGGCATTGATTTTCCTTATGTTGAAGGCCTACGCCTTGACGAAGCAATGAACCCGCTCACGCTGCTGTGTGTCGGCATGTATGGAGAGACGCTTGCCCAATCAGGATGGCGCGCCAGTCCGCATCGTCGTTCCCTGGAAGTACGGCTACAAGAGCATCAAGTCCATCGTGAAAATCCGCTTCACCAAAAGTGAGCCTCCCACCACTTGGAATCGCTCCGCTCCCAACGAGTACGGTTTCTATTCCAACGTGAATCCCAACGTCGATCATCCTCGTTGGAGCCAGGCTTCGGAGCGCCGCCTAGGCGAAATTCTCAAGCGCAAAACGCTGATGTTCAATGGATACAGCGATCAGGTGGCCAGCATGTATAGCGGTATGGATCTGAAGAAAAATTACTAACGTGATCGCGACGCTTCGAACCTCTCTCCTGACCAAATGGGCCAAGATGCTGGTGTTCACCTTGAGTCTGCTGCCTTTGGTTTTCCTGGGATTTCGCGCATTGAATGGCCGGCTCACCGCCAATCCCGTGGAATTTCTCCAGCACTTTACCGGCGACTGGACGCTGCGTTTTCTGATCATCACCCTGGCCATCACCCCGCTGCGAAAATTGCTGAACCTGCCGGAACTGATCCGTTTTCGCCGCATGCTCGGCCTGTTCGCGTTTTTCTATGTCTGCCTGCACTTCCTTACCTACATTGGTCCCGACCAAGCGTTTAATCTCGCGGGCATGTGGAAAGACGTGGAGAAACGCCGCTACATCACCGTGGGCTTTCTCGGCTTTGTTCTGCTGATTCCGCTGGCCGTCACCTCCACCAAGGGCTGGATTCGCCGCCTCGGCGGAAAGCGTTGGCAAACTCTGCACCGAGCTGTATACATTTCCGCGATCTGTGGAGTAATTCACTACTATTGGCTGGTGAAATCCGACGTGCGCAAGCCAGTCTTTTACGGCGTGCTGGTAGCCGCTCTGTTGCTGTGGCGTTTGGCAGATTGGTTGCGCAAACGAGCCGCTGCAGTAGCGGTTAAGACTGCACCAAGCGCTGGCTGAGCGCGCGAATTCAAATAAATTGGAATGGGGACAGCAGAACGGCGGCCTAGTTCGAGTTGTCCGGCACGCTGTTACGAGGCTGGGCTTGGGCGTCGAAATCAATCCCCCAGAAATGCGGCGCCGGAGTCAGAAATTCCACGCCAACGCGCTGGCCACGCGCTCCAGGCTCGCCTACAAACACGATGCGGCATTCCTGTTCTTCCAGAGTCTCCGGATTAATCAGAACCAGCAGCTCGCCCGGATCCACCTCGTTTTTCAGGTAGACCAAGCCTCCGTGCGCATTCACCACCTGACTCTCGCAGGTTTCACGAAACTTGCGCCGGGCGTGGCTGCGCCCCTTAGCCTGCAGGCGCATCCGATGAAACACGCGCTGGCTACGGCGGCTCGAGGTATAGACTGCTTCGTTCATGGGACTATCATCAGTTGGTCAGCAAAAACCGTCAATTGCCCTTCCGTACAGTGTTTCCCATCCGCCAAGCCGTCCGTTTACACAGCAAAACTTGTGCCCTGCCGTTACTAGCCTTAGAATAACTACAGCGGTTTCGGCAGTAGCAAATAAGTTGTTCATCCCTATCCGCGGCCGCCTTTCTTTGAAATTTCGCGTATTTACTCGCGTCTTATCCGTAGAAGGAAATCATACTGCCTGAGGACCGTGCATGAACCTTGCCGAATTTATCGAAGGTCACCGCGAGCAGCACCTAACCGAACTTTGCGAATTCCTTCGTATCCCTTCGGTCAGCGCCAAAAGCGAGCACAAGCCAGACATCGAAAAGAGTGCCAAATGGGTAGCGGATCACCTGCGTGCCGCCGGCTTCAAGACCGTCGAAATTGTTCCCACCAACTTGCACCCGTTGGTTTATGCCGAGTCGCTCGAAGCTCCCGGGAAGCCGACGGTTCTCTTTTACGGTCATTACGACGTGCAGCCGGCCGAGCCTCTGGAATTGTGGACCAGTCCGGCGTTTGACCCGACCGCGCGGAACGGCAACTTGTTTGGACGCGGCACGGCCGACGATAAAGGGCAAGTTCACATTCACATCAAAGCGCTCGAGTCGCTTTTTAAGGTGCACGGCAAATTTCCCATCAACATCAAGGTTCTAATCGAAGGCGAAGAAGAAGTGGGCAGCGTAAGCCTGTGGGATTACGTGCAAAGCCATAAAGAAAAATTGAAAGCCGACGCGCTGCTGGTTTCCGATACTTCCATGCTGGGCAAGGGCGTTCCGTCGATCACCTACGGTTTGCGCGGCCTGAATTATTACCAGATTGAACTGATCGGCCCGGAACGCGATCTTCATTCCGGTGTCTACGGTGGCGCGGTCCCTAATCCTTTGACGGTGCTGACCGAATTGTTCTCGAAGCTGCACGACAAGAATTACCGCATCAGCGTGCCGGGCTTTTACGACGACGTCGCCACCGTCTCCGCGAAAGAGCGCAAAGCGCTGAACACCTTACCCTGGAAGAAAAAAGATTTCGACCGCGCTGTGGGCGCGCCGGAATATGTGGGCGAAAAGGGATTCACCACCGTCGAGAGATTGTGGATTCGCCCAACGCTGGAATTAAACGGCATTTGGGGCGGCTATCAGGGCGAAGGCGCGAAGACCGTAATTCCTTCGAAGGCCTATGCGAAATTCTCGACACGACTGGTTCCTAATCAAAATCCGCAGAAAATAGCCAAGCTCGTAGAAAAACATATCCGTAAACTGCTGCCGAAAACGGTGCATTGCAATTTCGAAGTGCTGAGCACCGGCAAGCCCTGGGTGGCGGCCTATCACGCGCCCATTTTTCAGGTGGCCCAGAACGCGCTCCAAAAAGGATTCGGAAAGAAAGCAGTATTCATTCGCGAAGGCGGCTCTATCCCGTTTGTTACCCAGATGCACGACACGTTTAAGGTGCCTTGCGTGCTAATTGGATTCGGGCTGCCGGACGAAAATGCCCATGCACCCGACGAACACATCGCGCTGGAAAATTATTATGGCGGAATCAAGGCCATCGCCCATTTTTACGAAGACCTCGCTGATCTCTAAATCCGGTTAGTCGGAGCAATCGCGTTCAATTCTGAAATCGTAGCAACCCGCTTCGGTGTCTCGCACGTGCAGGTATCGGACTGCGGGGTTTTCCAGCAAGCGCTTCGCTACCTCTTCGGCTCTGCTGCCTTCCACGTATTCTTTAGTTAAAACAGTTCGCTCGTCCCCATATCCAATCAGGGTCAGTGCATGAGCACACAGATCTTCGGGAAACGTATTATGGAGCTCGTAGCGCGTGCAGCCTTCGGCATGTATAAAAACGGGCCCCGGTAGTGGATATGGAGCCACTTCATGGAACGGATCGTACGTAAACAGCAGGCGCTCCTCGTGCCCCACCCGAAAAGTGCGCAGGCAAAGCCGGCACGGCCCATATCCACTCGCGATTTCCTTGTGTGCGGGATGCCCGTAGCCCGGCGATTTCAGGGTGGTCCGGACGAGGTCCGCCACTTTCATCGGGATAGCAATCATGCGCAGGTTGCTCATAGCTTCTCCTCGTAGACAACAATCTGAGGAGATCCTGCCGCAACGCGGCGAATGCATCTATCCGCCAGAGTTCGCCAAATTAATATCCAAATTGAAGATCAAAGAGTGGAAAGTTGCGAGCGGCGGCCTTGCGCGTAGTCCTGCAACGCGGCATTCGCGGTGCCAATCGTCTTCAGCGCCTCGGCAATCCTCGGCAGATCGGCTCCACGGACCACGATATACAGCTCATCTTCACTCAATCCCGTGTATACACGATTACCAATGCAGCCAAAGCTGGTCATGGTGCCGTGTTGCAGCGAAGCGGGAAGGGCCATGCACGTTGGCCGGCCGAGTACTGGCGATCCACTGCCCACTCCAGCGCGCGCCGTGGCCTCATTTAGCAGCATCGCAGCGGCCGGCTTGCATGCGATCAGCACCACGTCAGGAGTCGAGGGCGCCTCTCCCAGTGGCGAGTAGCGAATCGCCTGTGGCGACTTGGCCAACCGCGGGATTTGCGGCACTTCCTCCGGTTTCACATATCCCAGGTCGAACATCATCTTCAGGGTCTGTTCCGTTTCCTTTTCGCGGTCGGCGGAAAGCGGAATATTGTGGGTATACGCTCCCACTGCGCAGTTAAAATGGTTCTGCGGCACGGTGTAAAAGGTGCGTCCTTCGGCGGCGAGGCGCCAAAAACTACAGCCCGAGGGTTCCGTGCCCTCAAATTTTTTCACATTCGCCGGTTCGGCATCGAGAAACGAGACCGCGACTGGACGCCGGCTTAGCTTCACAGCGGACGTAATCTGGCTTTCCACTTCCTGCCAATTGGGTGACGCGTTCACAGCGGTTCTCCTTGATTAAGTTGGAATTAGAGAGAATAGCACAGCCCAAACGGTTCCGAATCGACTCGGAAATCGTGTAAAGCCGCATGAAACCTGCACGTTTTGCACATGTCGAGAAAAATTATGCATTTTTTCGGCCTTTTTTGCGGTTTTGCCCTTGCGTTATATTTGGGCCTTCGCTATATTCCCAAACGGCCCGAGTCTTTTCCCAGAAAAATAGGGGTTTTTCTGCTCGTGCTGGCCCCGATTTGTTCGGGGTGGATAGACAAAACCAGGAGGATAAGCAGACTAAATGGCAGCTAAGCCACTGAGCAAGACTAAGATCGTTTCGCACATCGCCGAAAAGCTCGGCACGTCGAAGAAGGTTGTTGTGACTTTCTTTGAAGAACTTCACAAGCTCGCCGTGAAAGAAGCAAAAGGCAGCGCGGGGAAGTTCGTGATCCCGGGAATCGGCCGTGTTGTGAAGGCGCATCGCAAGGCCCGCATCGGCCGCAATCCTCAGACCGGCGAGCAGATTAAAATCAAGGCGAAGACGGTTGTTCGCTTGCGCCCCGCGAAGGTGCTGAAAGACGCCGTTCTCAAGTAGTAAATTTTTCCCGCCCATGGAAAAATAAATTCAAAACCCCCGGAGCGCCTGACACTCAGGTCTACCGGGGGTTTTTTTCATCTAATCTGTGAACCTCTACCGCGTTTTGTCTTCACTGTCGAGAGAACGCCCGACTAAAGCGTTTTTACGTACGCAATTACGTCTTTGATTTGCGACGGCTCCAAGACTTCCTTAAAGGGAGGCATTAACTGGTCGCCATTCTCGATCCACGTCTTCAAGCTATCATCGGTGATCTTGTTACCGTTCACGCTGAAGGTTCCGCGTTTCGAAAGCCCCTTTAATCCCGGGCCGATTTTCTTCTGGTCGCTGGTATCAAAGTGACACAGTGCGCATTTCTGTTGAAACACGGCCTTCCCACGCGCGACCGCTGCGGCATTTGCTCCGCCTCCGCTGCTCTTCTTCCCGGAGTTTTGCGCCAGCGCTATGCTGGCCGTCAACAACGCAATGCAGGCACCCAACCCGGTCAAACTCTTCACGAAACGGTTCACAGTTCCCCCTGAGTCCGAATTCGAACCCTACCATTCTCTCTATTCTGGAAACGATTTTCCACTCCGACCCGTCAGAAAGGACAGGTTGTCGATATGCACAGCTAGAACCTTCGTACCTTTGACCTTATTCGATTCTCACAGTCACAATAAACGCATGAATCAGGAGACCCTCACGCAGGCGTGGGAAGTTCTGCAAGACGCGTATCAGGCACAAATGGAAGGCGATTACGAGCGGGCTGTGGAGCTTTACCAGTCCTCGCTGCAACTCCATCCAACCGCGGAAGCGCACACGTTTCTGGGCTGGACGTATCACTTTCAGGGCAAATTGCCGGATGCCATTGCGGAGTGTAAACGCGCCATTGAGCTGGATCCTGATTTTGGCAATCCGTACAACGATATTGGCGCCTATTTAATTGAATTGGGACAGTTCGACGAGGCGGTTCCCTGGCTGCAGCAGGCCGTCGAAGCGCGCCGCTACGAGCCACGCCATTTTCCGCACTACAACATGGGCCGCGCCTACCTTGGCAAGGAAATGTATGGCCAGGCGATTCGTTGTTTTCAGGAAGCTTTGGAAATCGAGCCCCGCTATTCGCTAGCGCGCCAGGCGCTCGAATCTCTGCGCCGCATGGTGAACTGAAGTCTGCTCAGTTCTGCGCAGCAGTCACTCCTGATGGTTTCACGATCCGGTCGTAAATCCACAACAGCAACGTTGTTCCCAGGCCGATCGCTGTCAGCGACCATAGAAAAAGTTCGGGCCGGTGCTGCACTTCGCCGAAATGGTGAAGCAGACTACCGCCGATGCGTCCCGCCAGAAATGATCCGATCCCCAGCGGTAAAAAGGCAAAGCCCATATACGTACCTTGCTGTCCTGGTGGTGCGAGGCGAGAAATGTAGTCGTAATAGCGCGGCTGCTGGATCAGTTCGCCAATTGCGATAACGACCAACGTGCCATACGCACCGGCTACGGTGGCATGTAACGCGAGAATCGCAAATCCCACCATGGAAATTAGTGTTCCGAGCAGAACCGCTCGGAATGCGGAAATCTTCTGGGTGAGCACGCTAAACACCACTGTAAAGGCGATCACGATGAGCGGGCCGGTCGAAAGCATTTTTTCCGTGTCGGCGTTGGGATTCACGTAATCGTGAACATAGATAGGCAACGTAATGAATTCCTGCCAGTAGACGATCCAATAGCCCGAAAAAAGCAGCAGGAAAATCATGAATTTCGGATTGCCCAGCACTTTGCCAAAATTCTTTGCCGTTTCGGCCAGGCTTCCCGTCTTTTGGTCGCCGGATTTTCGTGGCTCGCGAAAGAGTAGCAGCACCGCAAAAAACATCAAAAAGACGCTCAGCGCCGAAACGCGGAATACATTCTCCACGCTTAGATGATGATGGACCCACGATGCGACGAATGGACCCAGGGCTCCCCCAATATTCACCAGCGTGTAGTAGATGGAATATCCAATGGAACGCACATTCTCGTTGGAAGCTCGCGCCGTCGTTCCCACCACGCTGGGTTTCACCAGCGCAACACCGAGGGCGGGCAACATCAAAACTACTGTCACCAGCACGACCAGCGGAACAGCACTGCGTATTCCAGCTAGCCATGGCGCTCCGAGCGACCCAAGCAGAAAATAGGAACTGGCAAGAATCAGATAGGCTGCCGAAAGCGCGCGGCGGAATCCCAAACGGTCGGCTACAGCTCCGCCAAAAATTGCCAGGAACCAAACTAATCCTCCGAATAAGCCAGAAAGATCAGCGGCACGCTCGGTTGGAAAATTAAGTGCCTCGTGCAGATAGCGGGCGAGCGATGCGAACGCTGCGTAGTAAGAAAGCCGTTCGAAAAGCTCGCTGACATTGGCGACCCAGAAGGAACGTTCAAAGCCGGTGCGCACTTCGGCCAGCCGTTGGGAAAAACTCATGCCACCTCCGCTAGCTGCAAGCCGGGAATGATAGCAGAGACTCTAGAGGCGCGACTCCCATTCCCACATTCAGAATGCCGGCTGGGAGCGGCGGCCCCTGGAGTTACAAAGTGCTAGTATCCGGCGATGTACATGGGGCCCTGAACACACAGGAAGCATCCTGATCTGCGGGGAGGCAAATGAGTCACACACTTGCGCGCATCATTCTGATTCTCGGGGCTGCCAGCCTGCTAACGTCGTCCACGATCGTCTCGCAGCAAACCTCCGCGAAATTCGAGTCACCAGATGTTCTGAGCACCAGCGACATTCCCTATCCTCCGAACAACACCGTCACCGGGCTGGTAACGTTGGTGCTGAGCCTTGCCGACACGGGCCGCGTGCAGAATGTTCAGGTCGTGCGCGATACCCCGCCGCTGACCTCTGCCGCGCAATCCTCAGTGCAGACCTGGACTTGTAAGCCGGCACAAATGAATGGCCAGCCGGTAGCTTCGCAACTTCCTGTAAACGTGGTCTTCAATCCTTACAATCCTGGCGGGACGGAAATTACTGGGCTTGCGATAACGCCGGCACCATCGGCAGCGGGATCCTCGTCATTCGTTCCGGCGCAAATCACGGCGGCGTCTTATGCGCTTTATCCGGCAGATAGCCTGGCGATCGGCACTGTGGTTCTATCTGTGACGATTAGTAAAACGGGGCACGTTCAAAAGGTTCGCATGGCGAGAGATGTTGCGGCCCTTTCGCCAGCTGCCTTGGCCGCAGGCAAATCCTGGAAATATGCGCCGGCGACCTTGAATGGACAGCCCATTTCCTCAAGGCTGATCGTCGCGTTTGTTTTCCAGCGTAACTTGAACTGAGCGATCGCACGTCGCGGTGCTCACTTCGATTGCTTTCTTTACGGGAACAAGCGCGAATGAAATTGCAAAGACGCTGGCAAATGCGCGGCAAAATATTGCGCGTCATGTCGTCCCGGATAAATGTGGAATTCGTGAGCTATGTGCCGAGACGTGAGCACCTTGTCTAGCGTGGTTGCGCCGACTTCGAAACCGTAATCGTCCTGATCTCCGCAATCGAAATAAATGTGCAGGCCCGCGAGATTGGCTACCTTCGCAATCGTAATCGGACTTTGCTGCGTCCAGTATGCCGCGTCGGGTGGGTCGCCAAACGGGGCCTGCATTGCCCTAGAGCGAGGCGCCCCCGGGCCTTCGGTGCCGAGAAAGGCCGGAAGTTTATCGATCAGCGCCGCACTGTGGCCGCTGACGGACGAAAAAAGTTGTGGATGGCGAAAGGCGAGATGCAGCGCGCCGTATCCACCCATCGAAATGCCCGAAATTCCGCGATTGGCGCGGCCGGGCGAGACGCGGTACCGTTTCTCGATGTACGGGAAAAATTCCTGCAGCAGGAAATCCTCGTAGCGCACTTTGCCGTCTTTCGAATTGACGTAAAACGTCCTGCCGCCATCCGGCGTAGCGATCAGGAAATCTTTCAACTCGCCCTGTTCGCGCATGTCTTGCACAACGTTCCAGACGCCGGAGTTTATAAGGAACTGTTCGTTGTCTCCCAGTCCATGCAGCAAATACAGGATCGGGAAATGGCGCGACTTATCTGCGTCAAAAGCTGCCGGCAACACGATGCAGTAGGGAACTGACCGATCGAGAATTTTGCTGGGTACCCGGTTGCACTCCACACGGCCTGGTGCAGCGAACGAAGCGAGAGGAACAAGCAGAGATGCGAGCGATAGCAACGCACAGCGCAGCTTATTCATAGCGGAGCGCATCAACAGGATTGAGTTTCGCGGCGCGCGAAGCGGGATACATACCAGCAGCCAAGCTAACCAGAATGGCAAAAATCAACGCTGTGCCTACCAGCCACCACGGAACCGAGGACAGCTCAATAGCATTGAGATTTTGCCGCTTCAAATACACATTCGTACCAAAGGTGATGGCTCGGCCAAGTAGCCAGCCCAAAGAAACGCCAAGGATTCCTCCGCACAAACCCATCACACCTGCTTCGACAAAAAAGATTTGTTGCACATCAGAATCCGCAGCGCCCAGAGCTTTCAAAACGCCGATCTCGCGCCGCCGTTCCAGGATCGCCATGACCAGCGTATTTACAATCCCCAGTGTGGCAACGGCCAGCGCCAGGCTTCCAAAGATGAGTAGAAGCGAATCGAATACGGAGAAAAACGTTTGCAGCGATTTCGATGCGTCGAGCAGCGAGAACGCCGCGAAGCCCATTTTCTTGATCGAAGCTTCTAGGGTCTCAACCTGTGCCGGTGACTTCGCCCGCACCGACAGCGACGCATACGTTGTTTTCTTTGCGTTGGCATCGCGCACGATGTCCCGCAGATCATTCACTTGCGCAGCGCGCAATGTTGATGCGGTCTGCAGCGGCATCAACAGTCGCGCGTTGCCGTAACCTCCGTAGCCCGCCGCAGGTTCCGTTTCCACAATGCCCACGATCTTTAGTCGCAGCTCTTTGGGCACCACGGAAAATCCGCCAGCATCCTCGCCGCTGTCATTTCCCCCGGCTCCAACATTGCCCGAGGAAGCGAGCGCTTGCCGCTCCGCATAGCGCAGCACCAAGTCTTGTCCGATCAGCGAGCGCGTGTCCTCGGAAAGGTCTTTGGCAAATTCAATCTGCAGGATGGCTTCGTCCGCCGTCGGCGAAGAAAAAAAGTTCCCTTGCATCCCATCGAACGAGCCGGAATTTTTCGACGAGTCCGGCATTCCCGCGACCACGGTGGCGAACGGCTTGTTATTGAAACGCACTTCGGTGAAGAAGCGAACTTGCGGATTCACTTCCATCACGTTCGGCAGCGCAGCGAGTTCCTCGCGCGCATCGTCGTCCAGCACTCGCGGTGGTTTGTCGGATTCCGCCGCTTCACGTGGAGGCCGGCCCATCCCACGAAAATTATTTTTCGGCGTAACGAAGATGGTGTCGAACAATCCACTTTGCGAAAGGCGCTTCGCCGCGAGCTGTTGTAAGCCGACGCCGAGGGAAAGCATGGCCACCAGGGAAGCCACGCCGACCGCGACGCCCAGTGTGGTCAGCGCGTTCCGCAGAATGGCTTCTCGCAAGTTGCGAAGCGCCAGATCGGTAAGGTCCCGCGCCTTCATTGCACTTGCCCTTTCGCCGCGGAGGTCGCCAGCAGCTTGCCATCGCCCATGGTGGCAAGGCGATCCGCAAAGCGCTCCGCCAGCGGGCGTTCGTGCGTCACCATCACAATTGTCATCCCCAGTTGCGCTTGCAGTTCCCGCAAAAGCGACAAAATCGCTTCACCGGTGCTCGAATCCAGATTGCCCGTAGGCTCATCTGCCAAAAGGATTTTTGGACGATTCACCAACGCGCGCGCGATCGCCACACGCTGCTGCTCGCCACCAGAGAGTTCCGTGGGCCGGTGCCCCAGCCGGTGCGTTAAGCGAACCCGTTCCAACGCCTCCCGAACGCGCGGCCCGCGATCAGCACGCTCGACCTCCGCCAGGCGCAATGGCAATTCGATATTTTCTTCGAGCGTCATGCGCGGCAGCAGGTTGAACGACTGAAAAATCATGCCAACGGTGTTGCGCCGGTAGCGGGCAAGGTCCAACGAAGAAAGCGCGGCAAGATCTTGCCCGTTGGCGAGGATTGACCCTGCCGATGGCCGGTCCAGGCCCGCAATCAAATTCAGCAAAGTCGATTTCCCCGAACCGGAAGAGCCCAGCAGCGCCAAAAATTCGTTACCCGGCACGGAAAGCGTCACATCGTCCACGGCGCGCACGTGCGTTTCGCCCATGGTGTAGTGGCGCGAGACATGTTCCAGGTGGATGGCGGCGTTGGAATTAGTCATGAGAGCTGTGGTCAACAATAATACGTCGGAGGCCGCCAAAATCTTTCATCGTTCGGTTGGATGCGTCTTAATCGCAGACGGTTGAGTCCCGACGTCCCATTGGGCATAGAGTAATCGCCGAGTAGCCTTGAGAGCCGACGAGCGTCGCGCTGAAGTACCACCAGCCGGTGTGCTAGCATTGAATTCTTGCGTATATGACGTCCACCCTGCCCTTGTAAGGAGCCAGCCGGCATGCCTGCCACCATGAAAGCGCTGCGAAAAACGCATGCGGCGAAAGGACTCGCGATCGAAACGGTGCCGGTGCCAACGATTGGACCAGCCGACGTGCTTGTGAGGGTCAAGGCTACCTCGATCTGCGGCACGGACCTGCACATTTACGGCTGGGATCGCTGGTCGCAGGGACGCATCAAGCCTCCGGTCACGCTGGGTCACGAATTTTGCGGCGTTGTGGAACGCGTTGGCGAAGAAGTGACGGCTGTAAAGCCCGGTGATTTTGTCAGCGCCGAAATGCATGTGAACTGCGGGCACTGTCATCAATGCCGTTTAGGCGAAGCACACATTTGCCAGAATTTAAAAATTATCGGCATCGATCAGGACGGCGCCTTCGCCGAATTTGTCAAAATTCCCGCGAGCAATATCTGGAAGCTGGATGCCGCCATTCCTGAGCATTACGCCGCGATCCTGGATCCTCTCGGCAACGCGGTGCACACGGTACTCGCCGGCGCAATCGCTGGGCAGACGGTTCTTGTCACCGGTTGCGGGCCGATTGGTCTGATGTCCATCGCGGTCGCCAAAGCTTGTGGCAGTTCCACCGTGTTTGCCACCGAAACGAATGAACACCGCCGCGCATTGGCCAAACCCATGGGCGCGGATCTCGTTCTAAATCCCGCATCCGAAGACGCCGTCGGCAAAATTCTGCAAGCCACTGGCGGCACGGGAGTGGATGTGCTCCTGGAAATGAGTGGAAATCCCACGGCCATCCAGCAAGGCTTCAAAGCCTTGCGAGCCGGCGGCCGTGCATCATTACTGGGCATCCCAACGGAAAACGTTCCACTCGATCTCGTGCAGGATGTCATTTTCAAAGGCGCCACCGTCCAGGGAATCTATGGCCGCCGGATGTACAGCACCTGGGTGCAGATGACCGCGCTGTTGAAAGCGGGTCGCGTCAATCTCGAGCCGCTGTTTGGCGAACGCATGGCGCTCGACAATTTCGAATCTGCATTTGCAAAGTTGCAGACTGGCTTGGCCGGCAAGATTCTGATGTTCCCTAATGGCATGCCGAAATAGACGCCAAAACGTTCGTTTGGAGGGAAAACAATGAGTGACACTGGAGCTATTGCCACGAAACACGATCCGCTGCATTACATAAGCGAGGCCCTGCAGGACCTGCGTACCAAGGGCGTTGCACCGAAACTGCGCGTTCTCGAAGGCGAACAGAAGCCGGTCTGTATATTCGATGGCCGCGAAGTCATCAATCTCGCCTCGAATAATTATCTAGGCCTAACTTCAAACAAGGCTCTGCGCAAAGCCTCGATTGAAGCGGTACGCAAACTGGGCGTTGGCGCGGGAGCGGTGCGCACCATCGCCGGCACGATGAAGCTTCACATGGAACTGGAAGAGCAAATCGCGAAGTTCAAAAATGTGGAAGCGTGCGTAGTTTTCCAGTCGGGATTCACCGCCAACGCCGGTACCGTGTCGGCCGTTTTGGGCAAAGAAGACCTGATCATTTCCGATGAGCTGAATCACGCCTCAATCATTGATGGAGCGCGCCTCTCCAAAGCCACCATTAAAGTCTTCAAGCACAAAGATGTTCAAGATTGCGAACGCATTCTTCAGGAGCACGCTTCCTTCACCGGCAAAAAGCTGATTATCACCGATGGCGTTTTCTCCATGGACGGCGATATCGCTCCGTTGCCGGAGCTGTGCTCTCTCGCCGAAAAATATGGATGCATCATGATGGTTGATGATGCTCATTCCAGCGGTGTGCTTGGGCGCAACGGTCGCGGCACCGTGGATCATCTGAATTGTCACGGCCGCGTACACATTCAAGTCGGCACGTTAAGCAAAGCGATTGGCTCCATGGGTGGTTATGTCTGCGGCTCCCGCGATCTAATCGATTTTCTATATCTGCGCGCTCGCCCGTTCCTGTTTTCCACTTCGCATCCGCCCGCGACCGCCGCGGCGTGCCAGGCAGCGTTCACGCTTCTGGATTCTCCCGAAGGCGAAAAGCTAGTGAAAAAATTGTGGGCTAACACCAAATTCTTCAAGCGCGAACTGAAGAAGCGCGGCTTTCAGTTCAAGGTCAGTGAGACGCCGATTATTCCCATTCATGTGGGCGATGCCGCGAAGGCTTTCGAATTTTCCCGTAAATTATTTGACGCTGGTGTATTCGCGCCCGCGGTTGGCTATCCGACCGTTGCCGAAGGCAAAGCGAGGTTGCGCGCCATCGTTAGCGCCGCGCACAAGCGTGAACATTTGTTGAAAGCCGCCGACACATTGGCCGAAGTAGCAAAGCCACTCGGCATCGTCAGCTAGGAAGGCTCGCCACCGCGGCCCGGCTCGCACTCCTGCTATACTCGCGCGATGTTTGCAAAGTTAGAGAATCCGCAGAAGTTGTTCCTGGTCGACGCCATGGCGCACATCTATCGTGCGTTCTATGCGCCCATGGTGCGCATGAACGCGCCTAGCGGCCTTCCTACCAAGGTTCCATTCCTCTTTGCGAATATCCTGCGGCGCATCATCAAAGATTACAAACCCGACTACGTCGGCATCGTATTCGACACCAGCAAGCCAACTTTTCGGGACAAGCTCTTCGAAAAATACAAAGCGCAGCGCCAGCCGATGCCTGACGAGATGAGCATCCAGTTGCCGTACGTGCGCCGGCTCTGCGAGGGCATGGGCATGCCCATTCTGGAGTTCGACGGCTTCGAAGCCGACGACGTGATCGGCACACTCGCCAAGCAGGGCGCGGAGAAAAATCTCGATGTGCTAGTGATTTCCAACGACAAAGACATGATGCAGTTGGTTACTGCTGGTGTGCGCATTCTGAAAACGGGAACGGGTGGCGCCAAAGCCGACATCATCATCGATTCCAAGAAGGTTGAAGAAATTCTCGGCGTGTCTCCGGAAAAAGTCGTCGATCTGATGGCACTCCTCGGCGACAACATCGATAACATTCCCGGCGCCAAAGGAATCGGCGAAAAGGGCGCGACCGAACTGATCCAAAAATATGGCAGCGTGGAAAACGCGCTCGCCCATGCCGACGAAGTTCCGAATAAACGCTATCGCGAGGCGCTGCAACAGCAAAAAGAACAAGTGATGATGAGCAAGCAGCTCGCGGCCATCACCACCGACGTGCCTCTCGAACTGCAACTTGAAAAACTTAAATATGGCCAACCAAACGTAACTGACCTGGCACAGCTTTATCGTGAACTCGGTTTCACCACGCTGCTCCGCGAATTGCTTACACCGACCGCCGGCGGCGCAGAAGTTCCTCAGCAGCCCACCGCGTCAACCCCGGAAGACACAACATCGGCGCTCGACATCAAGAAAGATTACGTTCAGCTCAACAACGTTAAGGAACTTCGCGATTATCTGAAATCAGTGCCGCCCGGCGTTCCGATAGCCCTTTGGCTAAATCTCGATCTCGGTGGGCGCGAAACCGAGGGATTCGGCACGCGCACCGCAGGCGTCGAACTCTCCTCCAAAAGCGGTGAAGGCCGCGCCATTTGGATGGACGAAAAAGGCGAAGTCCTAAAAGTTCTACAATCATTGTTACAGGATAAGAAGCGCCCCAAAATTCTGCACGATCCAAAACTGTTTCAAGTGCTGGCGGGCAACGCGGAAAATATTCATGACTCCACGCAGCTTTATTCCTATCTGCTGCGCCCCACCACCGCAAATCATAACTTTGCCGATGTGATTTTCCGTCATTTCAATGTTCCACTTGGCGGCGGTGCGGGCGAGCGCGCCGATTTTCTGCAGAGACTTGCTCCCGATTTGCGTAAGCAGATCGAAGAGCAAAATCTGCTGAGCGTCTACGAAAAGATCGATCTGCCACTGGCTTCGGTTCTAGCGCAGATCGAATGCGTGGGTATTCGCGTCGATCCCGAAGCACTTTCCACCATGTCCCAGGCAATGGAGACGGAAGTACGCCGTCTCGAAAAAGAAATTTGGCAACTGGCTGGCGGCGTCGAATTCAACGTCAACTCACCGACCCAGTTGGCGGAAATCCTTTTCGACAAGCTGAATCTCAATCCGCCTTCACGCCGCGGCCGCGGTAAGGTGCGCTCCACCGCCGCGGATATTCTTGCCGAGATGGCCGATCAGCATCCTCTCCCCGCGAAAGTCATCGAATATCGCGAAGTAGCCAAGCTGAAATCCACCTACGTTGACTCGCTGCCGAAACTGATCCATCCAGAGACGAAGCGCCTGCACACCAATTTTTCGCAAACCGGCACCGCCACCGGCCGGCTCAGCTCCAGCGACCCTAATCTGCAAAACATCCCGATACGAACAGAGTTGGGACGCCAGATCCGAGCCGCATTTGTCGCCGAGCCCGGCAAGATTTTACTGTCGGCCGATTATTCACAAATCGAACTGCGCATCATGGCGCATTTTTCCAACGATCCGGTGCTGGTGGAAGCGTTTCGCAACGGTGAAGACATTCACGCGCGCACCGCGCAAGAAGTCTTTGGGGTCGGGCCGATGGGTCAGACCGGGGAGCACCGTCGCGCCGCGAAGGCCATCAACTTCGGCATTATCTACGGGCTTTCCGCATTTGGTTTAGCGCAACAGCTCAACATCGAACAGCGTGAAGCTGCGAAGTTCATCAACGCGTACTTCGCGCGCTATCGCGGCGTAAAAGAATACTTGGACCGCATCCTGGTTGAAACGCGCCAGGCCGGCGTAGCCAAAACACTTTTCGGACGCATTCGCCCCATGCCCGAAATCAATTCGCCGCAGGTTCAGCTGCGAAATTTCGCCGAGCGCACCGCGCTTAACTCGCCGCTGCAAGGAACGGCCGCGGACCTCATCAAAATGGCCATGATCACCATCGATCGCCGCCTGCGCGAAGAGAAACTCGACACCCGCATGATTCTGCAGGTCCATGACGAATTGCTATTCGAGGCTCCGGAAAGTGAGAAGGACGCGCTGGCGGACCTGGTCAAACATGAAATGGAAAGCGTCTACAAGTTAACCGTGCCTCTTCTGGTGGAAATCGGCATTGGGCCAAACTGGCGCGATCTCGATTAAGACCTCACCCGCTTCCCGCTACCTCTGTTCAATCGCCTTCATGACCTCTGGTACAGGGTCCGTTACGGCAACTCGCATCACGAAAAAAAAGCTTGCCAAACTCTGCGTGTTAGCCTGAATCGTAGCTTTCTGGGGGCGGCGATGTCGCGGAGCGGGCTCTCCATCGCAGCACTGAGCACCATGGTTCTTCTGGTTCAGGGTTGCAGCGGCGTAAAGACTAACACCGGTGGCACAACAGGCCCGGTGACCGTCGCCGTATCTCCCACCAGCGCTTCCCTTGGCACATTCGCCTCGCAGAATTTCACTGCCACTGTAACCGGGAGTTCGAACGCGGCCGTGACTTGGATGGTGAATGGCGTCGCCGGCGGAAACGCCACTACCGGCACAATTTCTACCAGCGGCTCCTACAGTGCGCCACACGCGATCGCTCCCACGCTTATTCCTGCCAGCAACGCTCCGGTCACCGTAGCCGTCACCGCAGTCTCTCAGGCCAGTTCGACCGCGAGCGGCGCGGCCACCGTCACGCTAATTACCCAGCAACAAGCCGCTCAGTCGAGCGCCGTCAAACTGGGAACCTCCGGCGGAAACATCAACGACAGCAGTGGACAGAATTGCTGCGCGGGCACTCTAGGCTCTCTGGTCATCCGCAACGGCACGCAATACATTCTCAGCAACAATCACGTCCTGGCGAAAAGCGACAACGGAATTATCGGCGACCCTATCACCCAACCAGGACTGATCGAAACCAATTGCCAAACTGCCGGTACACAGACCGTCGCTCACCTTTCTGAATTTTTTAATTTGCAGACCGGTTCGCTTCCCAAAATCGATGCCGCCTTGGCGCAGGTGGTCAGCGGCATGGTCGACACCAGCGGCAACATCTTGCTACTCGGGTCCACCGTGACCAACGGCGTGCCTGACCCTGGCGCACCTTTCAATGGCTCATCGTTCGACACGCCAGCTGTCGCCGATTCCGTGGCAAAAAGCGGACGAACCACCGGCCTGACCTGTTCCAGCATCATCGCCGTCAACGTCACCGCGTCCGTAAACTATTTTAAGAATTGCGGCGACACCACACCGGCTTTCACCACCACGTTTACCGACCTCGTTTCCGTTTCCGGCGGTCCATTCAGTGCCAGCGGCGATTCGGGCTCCTTGATCGTCACCCAAGACAAGGCTCACCCCATCGCTCTGTTGCTCGGTGGTTCCGACACCGACGCGGTCGGCAATCCCGTTGCCGACGTGCTTTCCGCCTTTCCTGGCGCCGGAAACGTAACGCCAACCTTCGTCGGCGGCGCAGAGCATGCTGTGATTGGTTGCACGTTGCCCCAAGCTTCCCGCATCGCGCAAACGGAACTTCAGTCCAGCGTAAGCGTCGTCGCCATCCGTAACGCAATGCTGGCCCGCGATTTTCATGCGCCCACGCTGCTCGCGAATCCTGCAGTAGCGGCGCTTGGTATCGGCAAAAATTACGATCGTCCCGGCGAAGCGGCGGTTCTTCTTTTCGTAAGGCGCGGCGAATCGCAAACAGCGATTCCGCAAACCCTCGACGGAGTGGCCACGCGAGTCGTCGAAGCCCAAGATTGGGTGCACAATGGCGTTCTGTCCGCGCAAGAGACCGCCGCATTATTGCAATCGGCTGGTGAACCGCATGTCGTCTACCCGCTTCGTGCCGGTGAACTGCAACGCGCGCAGAAGGTTCACGCAGCTCACGCGTCCGACTTGCTCAAGCAATCAGAAGTTCTTGGTGTCGGAATTACTTCCAGCGTAAATGCGCCGGGCGAAGCGGCGTTGATGGTTTACGTGCAGCGCGGCGCATCGCTCGAAAATATTCCGGCAGAAATCGACGGCCTCAGGACCCGCATTCGGGAATCGAGTCCGTTCACCAGCGGTCGTCGCAACGGCGAATCCGCCCCGGGCTGTCGCGTCCCAGTTGCTACGGCGATCTCGACCACGGAAAAGCCGTGGTAGCTGTACTTGGCGCCAGTCTGAAGATAGTAACTTTGGCGTTAATTTAGAGACTTGACTGTGTCGTCGTCACTTCCACTTCACGCTTTACCGGCGTAAACTGAAGTTTCTAGACTTCCCGACATCGCTCCGTCGGTATTTCCTCGATCCGGGGGTGGTGTATGCGGAATGTTATTCTTCTTCTCTGTGCGATCTTCTTCTTGGGCATCGCGGTAACCTTCGCCCAACAAGGCGACACAAAATCTAAGGATTCAAAGGGTGCGGATGCGCTTGCGCCCATTCCACCTGAAGATGCCGCCAAAAAGAATCCTGTCAAACTTACGCCCGAGGGCTTCGGCGAAGCGAAGAAGCTTTACGGCTATCACTGTGCCATGTGCCACGGCGAAAATGGCGATGGCAAAGGCGACTTGGCCGTTCAAATGAAACTCGGCTTACACGACTGGAGCGATACGGCGGCCTTGTCTAAATTCACCGACGGCGAACTCTTCTACATCATCACCAACGGCCGTGGGAAAATGACCGGTGGCGAAGGCGATCGCACCAAAGAAGAAGTACGCTGGAATCTGGTCAGCGTGGTGCGCTCGTTCGCCAAGCCACCCACGGCAGCTGCGGCAAAATAATAGCGATCGAATAGTATTTGCAGTTTGCGATGTGGCCGTGCCGTGTCTCGCTACCCCCATCTGCGTGTGATACCTTGGACAGACCAGGCCTGAGGAGGCATTGCCATGGCTCACGCAGCCCGTTTTTTATCACTCGTCAATGACGCGAAGAAGCACGTAAAAGAAACCAACGTAGCTGACGTAAAGCGTCGCATGGACGCCGGCGAAAAATTTTTGCTGATTGACGTCCGCGAAGATACCGAATGGGCCCAGGGTCATCTGCCCGGCGCCGTTCACATGGGCCGTGGCGTTATCGAGCGCGACATTGAGAAAAGTGTCCCCGAAACATCCGCAAAACTCGTCCTCTATTGTGGAGGCGGCTTTCGCTCCGCGCTCTCGGCGGATAGCCTGCAAAAAATGGGTTACACCAATGTCGAATCTATGGATGGCGGTTGGAAAGGTTGGCTGGAGGCCAAATTTCCTACGCAAAAAGACTAAACTCCGCCTCCAGTCGTCAGCCGCAGTTTGTAGTGCGCCCCGCCCGCCGTTGGACTAAAATCGCACGCTTCGATACCTTGGCGCGCCTTTGTTTTGGCCGTCGCGTTCATCCCGCTGAATGGAGCTCGTCTTGGCAGACTTAACAGCGCCAAGTTTTTCCGACTTTTCTCGCGTCCGCTTCTTCGGTTCTCTGGACGGCTTGCGCGCTCTAAGTATCCTCGGCGTGCTCTGGACGCACGTCTGGTACGTCAGCGGCCTGGAATATTACAACCGCTTGCAACACTACCCCGTCTTGAAGATGGGCGCGTTCGGCGTGGATGTCTTCTTCGGGATCAGCGGATTCCTGATCACCACTCTGTTGTTGCGTGAACGTTCGAAAAACGGAAGGATTTCACTCCGCGATTTTTATCTTCGTCGTTCCCTGCGTATCTGGCCCTTGTATTATGCCACGCTGGGAATTTATGTCTTGCTGGTGATTTTTCTGCAACACGGAACGGGACGCGATCGCATCTTCTTTCACTTTCTTCCCGGCTATTTGACGTTTACCTACACATGGTTCGCGGGCTGGGCAGCGTCCGGGGCGGTTTTCAATTTTGCCTGGTCGCTATCCGTCGAGGAACAATTTTACGTAGTGTGGGCTCTGGTTTTGCGCATCCTGCGTGGATTACTGCCGGCGGTCGTCATGATTCTCATGATCTTTCTTCGCTTGAGTGTCCATTTTAATGTTTTGCAGAATTTCATTCTCAAAGACAGTCTTCTCTGGCGCATCGCGGCAGGCATTTCCGTGCCCATCTGTCTAGGATCGATCCTTGCGCAAATTCTGCACTCCGAGAAAGGGTTTCGCATTCTGCGCCCGATTCTAGGCAGCAAATGGGCCGCGGCACTCTGGATATTATTGTTGCTGGCATCGCTGGTTCCGCGACAACCTTTTTGGCAGATGATTCAGTGGTTCCTGGTCGCCGCTGTGGTCGGCAGTTGCGTGATTCGCGAAGATAATACCTTGGCGCCATTCCTGCGATTTCGGCCTCTGGCTTATATCGGCTTGGTGAGCTACGGAATGTATCTGCTGAATACGCTGGTCCTGGATGTGGTAAATCCCGTCATGAATCGCATCGGCCTTCGCCATCCGCTCTTGAAATTTCCGATCTTTGTTGCGGCTACTGTCTTGGTAGCGGGAATCAGTTACCGGTTCTTCGAAACTCCGTTTTTACGCCTAAAAGAACGCTTTTCCAAGGTTCGCGAGGTTCAGCCGGTCTCCAAAGTTGCGCTGGTCGCAAACTCCTGACAGCTCATTTTGGGTTAAATTCCTTCAACCCTTGTGGCGATCGCCGTCATCTGATGGTGTGGGAAGAATTGGCTGGGGCGGAAGGATTCGAACCTTCACCGTCCTCATTAACAGTGAGGTGTCCTACCAGTTGGACCACGCCCCAGCGGTGATTGGCGACTGCTTCAGGAAGCGAGGAAGCAGTTGTTGTCTCTGCGAGGAACGCAGCAAAGAACACAACCAGAATACCATGCCGAATGTCATCAGCGAGAGTCGAATCAGTCGAGGTTGTCCATAAGGAATTTTTATTGGAGCACGTGAGATGCAAGCTTTATTTCGGGAATTGATACAATCGTCGTTGCGGTTTTCAACGCGATTTGCATCCCGCGTCGTTTTATCTGTATTTGTAATGTCTGAAACTGCTGCTTGTTTCAAATACTGAGTCGTTCGAAAAATTTGTTCTGAACGAAATTCTTCCATGAGGTTGCATTCCGGCAAAATTTGATGGACACTATGCGGTCGATTCACCGACCCGGACGCGCACAGTCCGGCATAAGTGCGGACGATTCTCCCGGGGGTAACCTTCCGGAGAAAAAATCCGGGCAAGTGCGACGCTGACATGGCCCAGATCTTTCATCGCAGTGCAAATTTTATTGCGCGGTTTAGTTTGCTTGGAGCCGCGGTCCTCGCCGGTCTCGCTCTCACGGCGGTGCTGGTCATTGCCAGATCGCCCTACATCACCAATCAGCGAGTGACTCGCAATCAACCCATTCAATTCAGCCACAAGCATCACGTCGGAGACGACGGCATCGATTGTCGTTACTGTCACACCGGCGTCGAAAACTCCGCGTTCGCTGGCATCCCTCCTACGAAAACCTGCATGAATTGCCATTCCGTGCTTTTCAACAACGTCGGATACCTTGAGCCAGTTCGCGAGAGTTATCGTACCGATCAGTCAATTCAGTGGGTGCGCGTGCATCGCCTTGCGGATTACGTCTATTTCAATCACAGCATTCACATCAACAAAGGGATTGGCTGCTCCACTTGCCACGGTGCGGTCAACGAGATGCCTCTGGTGTTCCAGGCTTCGCCTCTGAATATGCAGTGGTGCCTGGACTGCCACCGCAATCCCGAACAGAATCTGCGTCCTCGAGATCAGATCTTCAACATGGATTGGAAAGCGCCTGCGAATCAGCAAGAACTCGGCAAGCAACTCGCGGCAGAATACAAAATTCGCACCACGAACGAGCTGACCAGCTGTTCGACGTGTCACCGCTAACGGATGCTATGAGCGATTACTTAAACGAAAAAGAACTGCGAATCCTACAAAGCAAGCCGAGCGGCCACCAGGCTGGGCACGATCATCAAGACCATGAAGGTCACGACGATCACGATGAGCCTGCCACGGATTTGACGGAACGCGAGTACAAACTTGATTTGGCCGCCGTGCGTGAGAAACTGCGCGACAAAACCGGCAAGCAATATTGGCGGACTTTGGAAGAACTCGCCGACGATCCGCACTTCGAAGATCTTCTTCACCGCGAATTTCCCAGAGAAGCAGCGTTGTGGGACGAAGGTGTTGACCGCCGCAATTTCCTGCGTTTGATGGGCGCATCGCTGGCCCTCGCTGGTATGGCCGGCTGCGGGCGTCCCGATATCGCCCACATTGTTCCCTACGTGAAGCAGCCCGACGGCATGATCTTGGGCAAGCCGAATTTCTACGCGACCGCCATGCCCTTTGGCGCGGATGCCATCGGCGTCCTCGTGGAAAGCCACGAAGGCCGTCCCACCAAGCTCGAAGGCAATCCCGATCACCCGTCCAGCATGGGCGCTACAGACGCGATCGTTCAAGCTTCCATTCTGAATCTGTACGATCCCGATCGCTCGCGAACCGTGATGCAGGGCGGCGAAATTCGCGATTGGTCTGCGTTCCTGGACGCCGCCAGCGGACTCTCCGCCGCGATGAAGGCCCAAGACGGTGCCGGCTTCCGCATTTTGACTGGCACAGTCACGTCGCCCACGCTCATTTCGCAGATGAAGAATTTGCTTACCATGTATCCCCAGGCGAAATGGCACCAGTGGGAGGCCGCTAGCGGCGACGGCGTCAAGGACGGCGCAAAGTTGGCGTTCGGTCGTCCGTTGAACACGGTTTACGTTCCCAGCAAAGCAAACGTCATCGTTTCGCTCGATTCCGATTTTCTTGCCAGCGGCCCGGGTCATATCGCTTACGCAAAACAATTCGCCCGCCGCCGCAACTTGGCTGGCACCTCAGACACGATGAATCGGCTATACGTTATCGAGCCCACTCCCAGCGTAACCGGATCGTCCGCGGACGTCCGCTTCCCGCTGCGTGCTTGCGATGGCGAACTTTTTGCGCGCGCCTTGGCTTCCAAGCTAGGCTTGGGCGGCGGCAGCGTTGCTCCGCCGGCAGGTTCAGAAGAGTTCTTGAACGCTGCAGCTCGCGACCTGCAGCAGTCGCGTGGTTCCTCACTGGTTATCGCCGGCGAATATCAACCCGCGGCGGTGCATGCTCTCGCGCATGCCATTAACGCGTCGCTAGGCAACACCGGCACCACTCTCTATTACACCGATCCAGTTGAAGGTGAGCCCGCCAACAATCTTGAGTCCCTCCGTGAATTGTGCAGCGACATGGATCACGGCAAAGTCGACGTGCTGCTCATTCTCGGCTGCAATCCGGTCTACGACGCCCCGCACGACTTTGATTTCGTCAACAAACTCAAAAAAGTTCACACCTCCGTCCATCTCTCTCCGTACTTCGACGAAACTTCTCAATACACGCTTTGGCACGTCTCTGACTCGCACTTCTTGGAAACCTGGAGCGACGCTCGCGCCTACGATGGCACCGCCACCATTATTCAGCCGCTCATCGAGCCGCTCTACCACACTCATTCCGCACACGCGGTAGTGGCCGCCTTTAGCGGCAAAGCCGGTTTGACGGCATACGACGCCATTCGCGCCTATTGGACCGAAGCCTCCATCCATCTCGACGCCTCCATCGATACCGGTTGGCGCAAGTGGTTGAACGATGGCGTTATCGGTGGCACCAAAGCGAATCCGATCACCGTGAAGCTGGAATTCAACGTGGCGAGCCTGCCGCCATTCAAGCCGGTGCCTGCATCCGATATTGAATATATTTTCCGGCCCGACCCCGCAGTCTATGACGGCCGCTTTGCAAACAATGGCTGGCTTCAGGAGTTGCCGAAGCCCGTCACCAAACTAACTTGGGACAATGCCGCCCTCATTAGCCCGAAATTCGCGCACGACATGAACGCCGTTCATACCGTTGCCTCCCGCGGCGGCGAACACGGCCAGGTGCGCTCCACGGTTGTCGACATCGAATTGAACGGCAGCAAAGTATCTGCCGCCACCTGGACAGTCCCTGGACAGGCCATCAACACCGTCGTGCTTCCATTGGGCTATGGCCGCACAAACGCCGGATACACAGGCGACAACAAGGGATTCAACGCCTATGTAGTGCGCACTTCGGATGCGCTGTGGACCGCCACGAATGGCAAGATGACTCCCAACGGTGACACCTATCCGCTGGCTTGCACCCAATATCACTTCAACATGGAAGGTCGTCAACTCCTCAGCACCGCGAGCCTCGAAGAGTACAAAAAGAATCCCGCGTTCCCTCACGAAGGCCACGAAGAACCCCCGAAAGACGATTCACTCTACAAAGCCTTCGCCTATCCCGGCTACGCCTGGGGCATGGCCATCGATCTTACGAAGTGCAACGGCTGCAGCGCCTGCGTCGTGGCTTGCCAGTCCGAAAACAATATTCCGGTAGTTGGAAAAGATCAGGTGATGCGTGGGCGTGAAATGCATTGGATTCGCGTGGATCGCTACTACACCCACGCGCAATCTGCCACCAACGATCCATCCACCTACGATCCCTCGCTGGATAATCCGGAAACGTTTTTTCAACCCGTACCCTGCATGCAGTGCGAAAACGCTCCTTGCGAGCAGGTCTGCCCCGTCGGCGCCACCGCGCATAGCGCGGAAGGCTTGAACGACATGGTGTACAACCGCTGCATCGGTACCCGCTATTGTTCGAACAACTGCCCCTACAAAGTTCGCCGCTTCAACTTTCTGCGTTTCCAGGATTGGGATACGCCTCAATTGAAGCTGATGCGCAATCCGGAAGTTACCGTGCGCAGCCGCGGAGTCATGGAAAAGTGCACCTACTGCGTGCAGCGCATCAACAACGTTCGCATTGAATCCGAAAAACAGAATCGTCCGATTCGCGACGGCGAAATTGTTACTGCTTGCGAATCCGCTTGCCCCTCGGAAGCCATCGTCTTCGGCAACGCCAACGATCCCAATAGCCGTGTCGCCAAACTCAAGGCGCAGCAACGAAATTACACGGTATTGGCTGAAGTAAACTCTCGTCCCCGTACTACCTATCTCGGCGCCGTGCGTAATCCGAATTCGGAGGAGAAGGCATGAGCGTCACTCAGCCTCCTGTGAATTCGCCTGAAATTCGCCGGCTAGAGCCGCTGCTCGAACCCGGCCACACCTACACCTCCGTAACCGACAAAATTGCCTCGGTAGTCTTGACGCGCCCGCTTGGACTTGGCTGGCTTGCCGGATTCACCTTGGCCTTCAGCATCGTCATGGTGCTCTTTGGCTCGATCGCCTGGCTCATCGTAAAAGGCGTGGGAATTTGGGGCATCAACATCCCCATCGGGTGGGGCTTCGCCATCGTCAATTTCGTTTGGTGGATCGGTATCGGTCACGCCGGCACACTGATTTCCGCCATTCTTTATCTTCTCAATCAGAAGTGGCGCACCTCCATCAATCGCTTCGCAGAAGCGATGACGCTCTTCGCCGTAGCTTGCGCCGGTTTGTTTCCGTTGATCCACACTGGCCGCCCGTGGATGGCGTATTACATGTTCCCGTATCCCAGCACCATGGGAGTCTGGCCGCAGTTCCGCAGCCCGCTAATCTGGGATGTGTTCGCAGTCTCGACCTACGGCACCGTTTCCCTACTTTTCTGGTTTGTAGGTTTGTTGCCTGACTTGGCCACTCTGCGCGATCGCGCCAAGACCAATTGGCAGCAATTTATTTTCGGCGCACTCGCTATGGGCTGGCGCGGCACCGCGCGGCACTGGCACCGTTACCAGACGGCCTACTTGTTGCTGGCCGGTTTAGCGACGCCCCTGGTGCTCTCCGTTCACACCGTAGTGAGCTTCGACTTCTCGGTGGCTATCGTTCCCGGCTGGCACACCACAATTTTCCCGCCTTATTTCGTTGCAGGCGCGATTTATTCCGGCTTCGCCATGGTGCTCACGCTGGCGATTCCTTTGCGCAAAGCCTACGGCCTGGAAGACTTCATCACGATGCGTCACTTAGATAACATGGCCAAGGTCATGCTCGCCACCGGCCTGATCGTGGCCTACGGCTACTTCGTGGAATTCTTCATGGCCTTCTACAGCGGTAACAAGTTCGACGTGTTTCTCGCCGAGCAGCGCCTGCATGGGCCCTATTCGCACTTCTACTACGCGCTGATTCTCTGCAATATCTTGACGCCGCAGCTTCTCTGGTTCGAAAAAGTCCGCCGGAACGTGCTTGCGCTGTTCCTTATGTCTCTGGTCATTAACACCGGCATGTGGCTGGAGCGCTTCGTCATCGTCGTTATCTCCCTCACGCGGGACTTCATGCCTTCCGCCTGGGGCCGTTACTCCCCGACCTTCTGGGATTACAGCACCTTCGTAGGCACCCTCGGTCTCTTCGTTATGCTCATCTTCTTATTTGTGCGCGGATTGCCAGCCATCGCCATTGCTGAAATGCGCGAACTGGTGCATCAGGAGCACGAGAAGAAGGAACACGTATGATGGAGCATCGCTCACTGATCCACGGTGTGATGGGCGAGTTCGAGACGCCCGAGCAGGTTCTGGCTGCCGCAGAGGCCGCGCGTGCGGCTGGCTACAGGCACATTGAGGCTTACACTCCGTTTCCCATCGAGGGATTGGCCGAAGCGATCGGATTTCGCAGGCCCTGGGTGAACTGGATCACTCTGGCTGGGGGAATTGGCGGCGGTTTGACTGGGTTTGGCCTGCAATATTGGTGTGCGGCCATTACGTATCCGATGAACATCGCGGGGCGCCCGCTAAACAGTTGGCCGGCGTTTATTCCCGTCACGTTCGAACTTACCATCTTGGGCGCGTCCATCTTCGCTGTGGTGGGCATGCTGGCGCTGAACGGGCTGCCGCAACCCTATCACCCGGTTTTCAGCGTAGAGCGTTTTGCGCGCGCCTCCACCGATCGGTTCTTTTTGTGTATCGAAGCCCGCGATCCCAAATTCGATGTGGCGGAATCCACGCGATTCTTGCAGAGCGTGAACGCGCAATACATCAGCGAGGTGAAGGATGAAGAATAAATCTTCACTCCTCGCCCTCGTCGCACTCAGTGTGTCCTTGCTGAGTTTGTCAGGCTGCGAATACACCTTGCGCCAGGACATGGCCAATCAGCCGCGGCAGAATCCACTTTCACCCTCCGATTTTTTTCCGGATGGACGTTCCGCGCGCCAGCCTATAGAAAATACCGTAGCCCGCGGCGCGATCGAAAATGATCCGCTGTTCATCATGAAAGATTCCAACGCCTTCCCGCTTCCCCTCACCCAGGAATTGCTCGAACGCGGCCAGGATCGCTATGGAATTTTCTGCACTCCGTGCCACGGTTTGCAGGGCGACGGCCAAGGTATGGTGGCAATGCGCGGCATGAAGCATCCCCCCACTTATCACCAGGATCGTTTGCGTCAGGTGCCCAACGGTTACATCTACGACGTCATTACCAACGGTTTTGGCGCCATGTACGGATATTCCGCGCAGATTCAGCCGCGCGATCGCTGGGCCATCATTGCGTATGTGCGTGCGCTGCAGCTTAGCCGCAACGCCCATGTCAACGATCTGCCGCCGGATTTGAAACAGAAGCTCATGGCTGGAGGAGCCACGAAATGAACGTGCAAGAGTACAGGCCGCCAGCGAGCTTCGACCGCGTGCAAAGCGGAGGTTGGTTGATTGGCGGATTCGCGCTGCTACTCGCCATTGTGGGCGCGTTCATTTCGCCTGCGAAATTCTTTCAATCGTATTTGTTCAGCTACATGCTCGTCCTTGGCCTGACCCTCGGTTCGCTTGGTCTGCTGATGATGCAGCATCTCACCGGCGGCTATTGGGGCGTGATCATCCGTCGTCCGCTGGAAGCCGCATCGCGAAATATCTGGCTCATGCTGGTCTTGTTCATTCCTATCGTTTTCGGCATGAAGTATCTGTACTCCGGCAACGGCGAGGAACTTGGCTGGCTGAATGCCCCCAAAGAGGGCGAAGGCATGCTCTCGCCCTTTCAGCAGAAATATCTGACCGCTCCCGGCTTTTTGGTGCGCGCCGTTATTTACTTCGTGATTTGGATTGGCTTGGTGTGGATTTTCACCATGTGGTCCCGGCAGCAGGATGTGAATCGCGATGATCGTTCGCTGCGCCGCCGCATCAAACTATTTTCTGGTCCCGGCATCATCCTCTATGTTCTCGCCATGACCTTCGCTGCTATCGACTGGGTCATGTCCGTTTCGCCGCACTGGGCTTCCACAATTTATGGCTTTATCTTCGTCGCGGGACAGTTGATCGCCTCAACGTCCATGATCATTGTGGTCATCTCATCGCTCTCCAAATCCGCGCCCTATTCCGGCTTCATCAAGACCCGTTATCTCCACGACCTCGGCAAATTCCTTTTCGCATTCAACATGCTCTGGGCCTATTTCGATTTCTCGCAACTCCTGATTATTTGGTCCGGCAATTTGCCCGAAGAAATTTCGTTTTACCGCACCAGGCTTTATGGCCAATGGGGCATAGTTGCCGTCATTGTGCTGCTGTTCAGTTTCGCGTTACCGTTCTTCGTGCTGCTTTCGCGCGACGTAAAGCGCAATCCGAATCTCATTTCCAAAGTTGCCATCTGGATGATTGTTTTTCGCCTGGTGGATTTGTACTGGATGACGCGCCCGGAATTTACCCACAGCGCGCTGCCCTCGTGGCTCGATTTTGTTGTGCCCGTCGCTCTGATCAGTTTGTGGGTCGGCTTTTTCGCGATGAATTTGAAGCAGCAACCGCTGTTGCCCCTGGGAGATCCGAAGTTGGCGGAGGCCATTGCAAGTCATGAGCACTGAGCATCACAAGCCCGGCCCGGCTGAGATTCGCATTCCACTGCACGAGGATGTTTCCTTCGAGCCGCGGGATGTACAGGTCTCCATCATCCTCAAATTCCTGGCCTACATGGGCGTAGCTATCGTGCTCTCGTTTTTCCTGAGCGTCGGCGTTTATCGCGGCCTTATTCATTACTGGAAATCTTCCTATACGCCGCCTCCGCCATCGCGTGCGCAGATGGGCCCGATGCTTCCGCCGGAGCCGCGGCTGCAAGGGATGCCCGGACATTTCACTGACCCGCAACACGATTTGCGCAATAAGCTGCAGGAAGACACTGCCGCCAACAACTCGTTGGGTTGGGTCGACGAGAAAGCGGGCATCGCGCAGATTCCAGTCAGTGATGCGATGAAACTAATCGTCGAAAAAGGTTTACCTGCTGTGCCTGCTCAGCCGGCAGAGAAGAAGTAGGAGAAATGAAAGTACTACGTTACACCTCGATCGCACTTGTTCTGCTGCTGGCGGCGTATGCCGGCTCGGCGCAAATGATTCCCGATAATGTTGGGCAGTCCTCCAAGGGACTGCCTCCGGCTTTGGTGAATGTCGCCTTCGATCCGCAACTCAACGCGCAAATTCCTCTTGATGTCACGTTCAATGACGAAAACGGGCATCCCGTTCTGCTCCGCGATTATTTTGGTCAAAAGCCAGTGGTTCTTACCTTCGTTTATTTCACCTGTCCGATGTTGTGCTCTCAGGTGGAACAATCGCTGGTCGGAACGCTGAAAATGATTTCCTTTAATCCTGGCAAGGACTACGACGTCGTCCTCATAAGCATGGATCCTTCCGATACTCCTGATGAAGCTTTGAAGAAGAAACACGAAGCGCTGTCCCGCTTCGCCAGGCCTTCCACGGAAGCAGGTTGGCACTTCCTGACCGGAAACAAGGAATCCATCGACGAAGTCACTAAGGCTGCCGCGTTCCGCTACAGCTACGACCCGCAAACAAAAATGTTTGGCCACGCCAGCGGCATCCTGTTGCTTACTCCCGACGGCCGCATCTCCCGCTATTTCTTCGGCGTGGAATATCCGCCCAGCAACGTACGTCTCGGCTTGGTCGACGCTTCCGCTGGAAAAATCGGCACTGCGGTCGATCACATTTTGCTGTTCTGCTATCAGTACGATCCGGCCAAGGCACGCTACAGCGCCACCATCCTTACCGTGATTCGCATGGGTGGGGTCGCCACTCTTTTCTGTTTGGCCATCGGTTTCGTCATTTTCCGCCGGCGTGATCATCGCTCCACTGCGGCGGGCAGTTCGGGCCGGAACATTCCGGCGCAAGGAGCACATTAGAGCCGTGCAGTCACCGCTTCCATTTTTTCCCGAGCAGGCGTCCAGTTTCGCCGGCAATGTCGACGCGCTGTTTTCGTTCATCGTGCTCACCTGCCTCTTTTTCGTCGTGTTGGTCGCGGCACTTTGCATCTTCGCGATGTACAAATACCGCCGCAAAACTCCGGGTGAAGTTGGCGACGACGTGCATGGCAATCTGTTCCTGGAAATCGGCTGGACCTTGATCCCCACCGCGATCGCCATGGTCATTTTTGCCTGGGGCGCGTTCATCTATGTCAATTTCCGCACTGCGCCCACCGACACCCTGGACATCTATGTCATCGGCAAGCAGTGGATGTGGAGATTGCAACAGCCCAACGGCCGCAAGGAAATTAATGAGCTGCATATTCCTGTCAATCGGAACATCAAGCTCATCATGGGCAGCGAAGATGTCATCCACGATTTCTACGTGCCCGCCTTCCGCGCGAAAATGGACGTTGTCCCCGGGCGTTACAACACGCTGTGGTTCCGGCCCACCAAAGTTGGCAAGTATCATTTCTTTTGCTCGCAGTATTGCGGCACCAACCACGCCGTAATGGGCGGTTGGGTTACCGTTCAGGATCCTTCGGACTACGCCGCGTGGCTTTCCGGCGAAACCGGCGACCTCAATCCCGTTTCCGCCGGCGAAAAATTGTTCGCGCAACTTGCTTGCAGCACTTGTCATATCTCCAACGGCTCAGGCCGCGGCCCCTCGCTCAACGGTGTCTATGGCGCGAAGGTTCTTCTTGCTGATGGCACAACCGTGACCGCGGACGACGCCTACATTCGGGAATCGATTCTGCAGCCAAAGGCCAAAATTGTGGCAGGGTTTCAACCGGTGATGCCCACTTTCCAGGGACTCGTCACGGAGGAGCAGATCCTGAATCTGACTGCTTACGTTCGCTCCCTGCAATCGCAGCCTGTGCCTGCTAAGGGCGCCGGCATTGCGCCAGTCTCGACGGGGAAGAAATAGTATGAGTACTTATCAGCAGGAAAGCATCACTTCGACACAGTTCCAGATGCCCGAGAAGAACTATCTGAACGCGACCTACGGCATCCGTTCCTGGCTGCTCACCACCGATCACAAGCGCATCGCCTTACTCTATCTCGCTTCCGTCACTTTCTTTTTCTTCATCGGCGGTTTCTTCGCCATGATGATTCGACTGCACCTGCTTACCCCCAGCGGCTACATGCTCACGCCAGACACTTACAACCGCATGTTCACCATGCACGGCGTAGCCATGATTTTCTTTTTCCTGATTCCTTCAATTCCAGCGGTGCTGGGGAATTTCCTGATTCCGCTGATGATTGGCGCGAAGGATCTCGCGTTTCCCAAAATTAATCTTCTCAGTTGGTACGTCTATGTAGTCGGCGCCGCGTTTACGCTCTACTCCATGGTCACCGGTGGCTTGGATACCGGTTGGACCTTCTACACGCCCTTGAGCACGGTATATTCGAACTCCGCCGTGGCTCCCGCCGTAGTTGGCGTCTTCATCACCGGTTTTTCCTCGATTCTTACCGGCCTGAATTTCCTGGTCACCGTGCACACTATGCGCGCGCCCGGCATGACTTGGTTCCGTCTGCCGATGTTCGTGTGGTCGCACTACGCCACCTCTGTGGTCATGGTGCTGGGTACTCCCGTAATTGCCATCACGCTTGCGCTGGCCGCCATGGAACGCGTCTTCGGACTGGGCTTCTTCAACCCTGCGATGGGTGGGGACCCGATTCTGTTTCAGCACCTGTTCTGGTTCTATTCGCACCCTGCCGTGTACATCATGATTCTGCCGTCCATGGGCGTGATCAGTGAACTAATTCCTACGTTCGCGCGCAAGCAGTTGTTTGGCTATCACTTCGTTGCAGCAGCCAGCTTGGCAATCGCAGTTATCGGCTTCCTGGTGTGGACGCACCACATGTTCCTTACCGGCCAGTCGACCTATGCGGCCATCGCGTTTTCGTTTCTCACGTTCCTGGTCGCCGTGCCATCCGCAGTGAAAGTCTTCAACTGGGTAGCCACATTATTCGGCGGTTCAATTTCTTTCGACACGCCAATGCTCTACGCCTTTGGCTTCCTGGGACTCTTCTTGATCGGCGGCTTGACCGGCCTCTTCCTCGGCTGCCTGGGCACCGACATTCACATTCACGACACCTATTTCGTGATCGCCCACTTTCACTACATCATGGTTGGCGGCGCAGTCATGGGCTATCTCGGCGGCTTGCACTTCTGGTGGCCCAAGATTACCGGCCGCCTGTATTCGGAATGGCTTGCGCGTCTCTCCGCAGTCATTCTCTTCGTCGGATTCAACCTGACCTTCTTCCCACAATTTATTCTTGGCTACCTCGGCATGCCGCGCCGCTATCACATGTATCCGCCTGAGTTTCAGGTGTACAACGTCATGTCCACTGCTGGCGCCTCCATTCTCGCCGTAGGCTATTTGCTGCCGATGATTTATCTCACCTGGGCCGCGTTCTTCGGCAAAGTTGCTGGTCCCAATCCTTGGCCGGCAACTGGCCTCGAGTGGCAGACCGCTTCGCCGCCACCGACAGAAAATTTCGAAGTTACACCGGTAGTCACCTGGGAGCCTTACGACTTTCACAATCGGCCAGATTTGGGCCTGGATGTGGGAAGCACACGGCCTGGAACGCGTGTCACCAATCCCGCGCCGGCGCATGGAGACGACTGAGTAACGAACGGCTTTAGTTCGCTGCGAATGCGCATACGTCGTTCGCATTCGAAATTAGCGGAAAGAGGAGTGCCGAGTGCATCGCACCGGAGAACTGTACGGACAATTTAAGACCCTCGAGCAACAGAAGGAAACCTCCACGCTCGGCATGTGGATCTTTCTGGTCACCGAAGTTATGTTCTTCGGCGGCATCATGTTGGCTTACACCATCAATCGCCACATCTATTTCCCGGCGTTTGCGATGGGCAGCAACACTCTTAGCCTCAAATTGGGCGGTTTTAACACCATCGTGCTCCTGGCCAGCAGCTTCACTATGGTTTTGGCCGTGTGGTCTTCGCAGGTCGGCAAAAAGAAACTGATCCCCATCTTTTTGATGGCCACTATTGCGCTAGGCTTCGTTTTCTTTGGCGTCAAGTACGTCGAGTACGCGCAGAAGTTCCATCATCATCTCGTCCCCGGCAAGAATTTCGACATCTTCTATTGCGTCAATAATCCTTCCGCCTGCGACGATATGGATGCCAATGAGCTTCAAGTCGAGCGCGAAGAATTAGACAAAGCCAAAGACGCCGATCCCGATTTGAATGCCCACGCCCAGCTGTACTACTCCGCTTACTTCGGTATGACCGGATTGCACGCACTCCACATGGTCATCGGAGCAGGTTTACTTTTCTGGCTGCTGCGACAATCTTTTGCGGGACGCTTCACGCCGGAGTACAACACTCCGGTCGACATCGTCGGCCTTTACTGGCACTTCGTCGACATCGTTTGGATTTATCTTTTCCCGCTGCTATATCTGATCGACAGGCATAAGTAGGGAGCGACACGCGTGGCTGAACATACCGAGCACTCCGAACATCACATCATCCCGCCAAGAACCTATACACTGGTGATTCTCACTCTGTTGTTTCTTACCGCCACCACTGTGTGGGCCGCCTATATCAATCTTGGTCGCTTCAATATTGTGGTCGCGCTTGGAATCGCCACGGTGAAGGCCACGCTTGTCGTCCTTTTCTTTATGCACGCCAAATACAGCCCGCGCCGCACCCAACTCGTTATCGTCGCCGGCATTTTCTGGCTGGCACTTCTTCTGTTCTTAACCATGAGCGATTACATTTCCCGCATCGATTATCGCGGCCAGCGTTTTCCCATGACCCAGAACATCATCCACATAACAGCCCAACGAAGCTGACTCTCGCACCGAATTGGTAGCGCCGGCATCTTGCCGGCACAAGAACATTTCGAATTCTAGGCGCCCAAGTCCTGCATTTATTCCCAGCAAGTCATCATTCGACTCTTCTGGAATTGCGCACACAGATCATCAATTAATTATCGGAGTTGGAAAGTCACACAGCAGGTGGGAGAAAAAGAGGTGAGGGGAAGTACGAACCGGCCCAGCCCTCAATCCCCTAAAGGGATCCTCGGCTCGCCTCCCCCACGTCTTTCTGAAGGTGCACGCTGCGCGCCAGACATAAGTCCCATGTTCTCATCGCATTAAAAAACAATGCTTGGTAAAAATGCACCACCCCTGGAAAATTTTCCGCGGAGGCTTGCCCCACCCATCGCCTGCCGCAAATTTAGTACTAAGAAAATCGGTTATTGCACTTCCGCTTTTTCTGCGCCGCCTTGACCCAAACTCGCACCAGTTGTTATGGTAAGAGTTTATCTTGGGCTCATTGTCTCTACTGAGTGCCGAGGCTCCCTGTGGAGGGGCGCTTTAGCTTATGGGACTCACGAAACTTGTTGTGCGCGGCGCCCGCCAGCACAACTTGAAAAATATTGATCTCGAAATTCCGCGCAACAGTCTGACCGTGATCACCGGACTTTCTGGTTCCGGAAAGTCTTCGCTTGCCTTCGACACAATTTATGCCGAAGGTCAAAGAAGATACGTCGAATCTCTCTCCGCCTACGCGCGGCAATTCCTCGATCAGATGGAACGTCCCGACGTCGATGTAATCGAAGGACTATCACCTTCCATCGCTATCGAACAGAAAACAACGACGCGCTCTCCGCGTTCCACCGTGGGCACCATCACCGAAGTCTACGATTACCTCCGTGTCGTTTACAGTTCCGTTGGCATTCCCCATTGTCCAAATTGCGGCAATCCCATCGCGAGGCAATCCAGCGAACAAATTGTTCAAGCCATCCTGCACGGCGAACTCTGCAAGCCCGATGACCGCATCATGATCCTCGCGCCCATTGCGCGCGGCCGCAAAGGCGCGTATCGCAAGGAACTTGAAAAACTCGCGGCCGATGGTTTTGTGCGTGTTCGTATCAATGGGGAATTGCTTCCGCTCGATGAAACGCCCGTTCTTGACAAGCGCAAGAATCACACCATTGAAGTGGTCATCGACCGCTTGCTCGTCAAGCAGGGAATTGCCGCGCGCCTCGAACAATCCATCGCCACCGCGCTGAAACTTGCCCAAGGCCTTGTCACCGTCGCTATCGTTGGCGGCAAAGAGCACACCTTTTCTGAAAAACTTGCCTGCCCGGACTGCGGCCTTTCTGTCCCGCAACTCGAGCCGCGCTCTTTCAGTTTCAATTCACCCTATGGTGCATGTCCCGCGTGCAATGGTCTCGGTTCAAAATACGATTTCGATCCCGCAAAGATTGTCACCGATTGGACCCGGCCGCTCTTCGAGGGTGGTTTAGGCCCCGGCTCGGGCTCTGCGATCCTCAAACGCACTCTCGAACTTGCTGCGTATGCACACGGCTTTCATCTCGACACTCCATTCGAGAAATATCCTGCGCGCGTCCAGAATTTGTTGCTCTACGGTTACCCGCCTTCGAACGCTAAGAAGACTCCTGGAGAAAAGGCTGTCGCCGCGCGTCCGGAGACCGCAGGCAAAGGGTTTCGTTTTCAAGGAATTCTTAAATTCCTCGAACGTAACTTCGAAGATTCCGGGTCCGACTCGTACCGCGAGTGGATGACCCAATACATGTCCGCGACTCTTTGCAATGCCTGCCATGGCAGACGTCTGCGTCCCGAATCGTTGGCCGTTAAGTTGGCAGGCTGGTCCATTTCCGATTTCACTGCGCTCTCGCTCAGCGATGCTCGTCCCGCCGTCGATAAAATTCTCGCGCAGCTCACGCCACGTCAGAAAGAAGTAGCAGGCCGCCCGCTGGAAGAGGTTGCCGAGCGCATCGACTTTTTACTCGCAGTTGGTCTCGGTTATCTGAGCCTGGAACGTTCCGCAGCCACACTCTCCGGCGGCGAAGCCCAACGCATTCGTCTCGCCACGCAAATCGGTTCGCGTCTTCGCGGTGTGTTGTACGTATTAGACGAGCCCTCCATCGGTTTGCACGCGCGCGACAATGATCGCCTTCTCCACTCTCTCGAACAGTTGCGCAATCTCGGCAACACCGTTCTCGTCGTCGAACATGATGAAGACACCATCCGCCGCGCCGACTTCGTTGTCGATCTTGGTCCCGGCGCGGGCGATGCCGGTGGTTATCTTGTCGCCCAGGGAAAGCCCGCCGAAATCGCCGCTGCTCCTGGCTCGCTAACCGGTCGCTATCTTTCAGGCGCCACAAAAATTCCAGTACCGGTGAAGCGGCGCAGTCCCAACTCGAAAGTGATTCAAATTCTCGGTGCCAGCGCCAACAACTTGAAAGATGTGGATGTTTCTTTCCCGCTCGGCCTTTTCACAGTTGTCACCGGCGTCTCCGGCTCCGGCAAATCCACCCTCGTGAACGATATTCTCTATCGTGTCCTCGCGCAGAAACTTTATCGTTCCATGGAGCCGCCCGGCGCTCATCGCATGCTCCTCGGTGTAGAGCATATCGACAAGGTCATCGAAATTGATCAGGCCCCCATTGGACGGACGCCTCGCTCCAATCCCGCCACCTATACTGGCGTTTTTGCGCCAATCCGCGAACTTTTCGCCATGCTTCCGGAATCTCGCGAACGCGGCTACAAGCCCGGCCGCTTCAGTTTCAACGTGAAGGGTGGCCGCTGCGAAGCCTGTCAAGGCGAAGGTTTGCGCCGCATCGAGATGAATTTTCTGCCCGACGTGTACGTCACCTGCGAAGTTTGCCGCGGTCGCCGCTACAACGCCGAAACTCTGGCCGTGCGCTACAAGGGTCACAGCATCAACGACGTTTTGAACCTCCCGGCCAGCGAAGCTTTGAAACTTCTCGAAAACATTCCGCAAGTTCAGCAAAAGCTTGCCACCATTGTGGAAGTCGGCCTCGGCTACGTACAACTCGGCCAATCCGCCACTACACTTTCCGGCGGCGAAGCGCAACGCATCAAACTTGCTCGCGAACTTTCGAAACGCCAGACCGGCCGCACCATCTATATTCTCGACGAGCCCACCACGGGTCTGCACTTCGACGATGTGCGAAAACTTCTCGACGTTTTGCAGCGACTCGTCGATCTTGGCAACACCGTCTTAATCATCGAGCACAATCTCGACGTCATCAAACAAGCTGATTGGCTCATCGATTTGGGGCCCGAAGGCGGCCAGGGAGGCGGCCGCATCGTTGCGCAGGGCACCCCGGAACAGGTTGCTCGCGTCAAAAAGTCCTACACCGGCCACGCGCTCGCCAAAGTTTTGGGTCTCCCAACAAACAATAATGGCCACGTCAACGCCAACGGTGATTACAAGTGAATAAAAATTCCGCGGCCTACGTGACGACCTTCTTCCTCATGCGCTCGCCCTTGCACGTCTTTCATCTTCCTCGTACAGTGATTAGACCCGAATGAGCATCTATTCGATTCATCCATTGGCGCTCGGCGGCGTCCATACGTATCCCCTTGCGGACCGCAAGAGCAAAGTCAGCATTCGCGATTTCGCTCGTCCCGTCGGACGCAACGCCTCCGTCAAAACTTTTCTCGATTCACTCCCAAGCCTGTTGGCCGCTCAGGATCTGCGCGATCTTCTTGCTGCCATGCACCACGCCAAAGCTCAAAAGAAGGCGATTCTCTGGGGAATGGGCGGCCACGTTATTAAAGTCGGACTCGGTCCCATACTTATCGACCTGATGCGCAAGGGTTTTGTCTCTGGCATCGCCATGAATGGCGCTGCGCTGATCCACGATTTTGAAATCGCCATGGTCGGCAACACCTCCGAAGATGTTGAAGCGGGCATTGGCAAAGGCCAGTTTGGCATGGCTCAGGAGACCGGCACCTGTATTAACGAAATCGCGCGGCTCGCCCATCGCATCCGCATCGGCTATGGTGAAGCAGCCGGGCAATATCTCACCAGCGGCATTCTGTCTCCAAAATTTCCGGATCACAGCGTCTTGATCGCCGCGTATCGGAATCGAATACCTTTGACCGTTCATATCGCCATCGGCACCGATATCCCGCACATGCATCCTGCTGTGGATGCCGCTGCTCTCGGCGCCGCCTCTCATTTCGATTTTCGCCTGTTCTGTTCGCTTGTAGAGCAAATGGACGCCGGCGGCGTTTATCTCAATTGGGGTTCCGCCGTTCTTTTGCCGGAAGTTTTCCTGAAAGCAGTCTCGCTGGTCCGCAATCTCGGAGTTCCGCTTCAACCAATCACCACCGCAAATTTCGACTTCATTCAGCACTATCGTCCATTGCAAAATGTTGTGAAGCGTCCCACTTCTTCCACCGGCTCAAAAAAACTTCCGCCCTCCAGAGGCTTCGCCATCACCGGCCACCATGAACTGCTGATGCCGCTCGTTGCCGCAGGTTTAGTGGCAGGCTGGCCAAGCCAAGCGAGACGCAAGAAAAAATGAACCGTTTCGAAGACAATCCCGAGGTTCCACACGATCCCGCGCACAGTCCGGATCTAAGTTCGAACGCCGCTTCCCCTGCGACTGAATCTTCTGCGGAGCCACTTACCGTCCCGCCGCCCTTGCACCCAGACGCCTCCCAAATAACCGAGCCACCGCTTGTAGTAGGGCGTGTCTATCCGGAAGACTTACAAACTTCCTGGTCTTGGCCCCACTTGATCCTTTTTCTTCTCTATAGCTTCGTGAGCCTGATCTTTATCCAAGGAACGCTGGTCGTTTTCTACGGTCCCAAGCAGAAGGGCATGACTTCCAAGCAGCTTGAGCAATATTTGATTTCCAAGCCGCAGTTTGCCATCGGCAGCATGCTTCTCTGGTATGCTGCGATTTTTTTCTTTCTCTATGTCACGTTATCCCTTTTGCGCGGCCAACCATTCTGGCGCAGCCTGGGCTGGCGCAAAATCAAGCCATTCAGCGAGGGCACGCTCCCACGCAACCCGCTCGTCTACGTGTTCACGGGTTGCGGCCTTTCTTTGTTCGTGGCCATCCTTAGTTCGCGCCTGAAAACGCCCGAAAATCTTCCCGTCGAAGAACTCTTTAAATACCGGCAAACCGCCTTGCTCTTCATGGCTATGGCCGTGTTCGTCGCTCCACTCGTAGAAGAGACTCTGTTTCGCGGCTATTTGTACCCGTTATTCGCGCGCTCTTTCGGCGTCACTCCAGCAATTTTTGTTACCGGGATTCTCTTTGGCTTGATGCACGGCTATCAACTCGGTTGGACTTGGACTCTGGTCACCGTGCTGATCGTTGTCGGCATCATCTTTACTCTCGTTCGCGCCCGGACCGGCAGCGTCTTCGCCAGTTACCTCATGCATCTTGGCTACAACTCCTTGATCGCGATCGCCGCCTTGCTCGGCACCCACGGCTTCACGCAAATGCCCAAGCACTGAGTTTTTCGTTGATTGCAGTCATCCGTTACAATAGACATGGAGAGAAATTAGAAGAATGTACGTTGCTCAGCCCATCGAATGGACCGAAAACGGCGTCGTCATGTTGGACCAACGCCGCCTGCCAGCCGAAGAAATCAGCTACACTTACACGGATTACCAAGGCGTTGCCAAGGCGATTCACGAAATGGTTATTCGCGGCGCTCCCGCCATTGGCGTTGCCGCGGCGATGGGCGTTGCCATTGGAGTGCAGAAGTCGAAAGCCACTTCCATTGATGCGTTGAAGGCGGAGTTCGCCGAAATTTGCGAGGTTTTGAGCAAAACTCGCCCCACCGCGGTCGATCTTTTCTGGGCCCTGCAACGAATGAAGAATCGCTTTGCGGAATTGCTGGCTTCTTCAGCGGACCTGGCTACCATTCGCGCGGCGCTGGTCGAAGAAGCAAAAGCCGTTCACCTTGAAAAGAAGGCCATCGACGAAGCTATCGGCCATTTCGGCGCCGCATTCATGCCGCAACACGGCCAGGTCATGACCCAATGCAATGCTGGCGCACTCGCCACTGCGGGTATTGGTACGGCGCTGGGCGTCATTCGCGTTGCCTATCAGCAAGGTCGCAAAATTCATGTTCTCGTTCCCGAAACGCGTCCCTACTTGCAAGGTGCGCGCCTCACCGCCTGGGAACTTCATCGCGGCGGCATTCCTCTCACGCTGATCACCGACAACATGGTGGGACATTTCCTGAAAACCGGCGAAGTCGGCGCGATTGTCACCGGAGCCGACCGCATCGCCGCGAACGGCGACACCGCAAACAAAATTGGCACCTACCAGATGGCCGTGCTCGCGAAAGAAAACAACGTCCCTTTCTATATCGCCGCGCCCATTTCCACCTTCGATCTTTCCATCCCCGACGGCAACCACATCCCCATCGAGCAGCGCTCCGCCGCCGAAGTCACCCACATCCAAGGCATCCGCATCGCCCCAGACGTCCCCGCAGCCCACCCCGCCTTCGACGTAACCCCCAACCGCTACATAACTGCCATCTTCACCGAACGCGGCGTAGCCCAAGCCCCCTACACCGCCTCCCTCCACGCCTTAGCCTCCACCCCAACCCACCCCGTAGTCTCCGCACGTTAAACTAATCAAACCGCCACGCTGAACGGCAATTCGTCTTGTTGTTGTAAAGCCCACCCGCACGCTTCGGCCCGCCATAATTCTGTTCCGCCAACAAAAAAAGAGGGAGCCAAAATCTGGCTCCCTCAAGTAGATACCGCTTTGGTTTAACTTAGAACGTGAACCGCAGCCCCAAACGAATCGTCCGGCCGATCTGATAACGATTCGGCTGGCCATAGGCGCTGCTCACTGTAAGCGGGCCTCCGCTGTTCGTGTATGACGCGTTCATGAGAGCCGCGAAGTTATATGGATGGAAGGTCGCAGCGTAGAAAGGTGTTCCTGCGCTGGAGTTCGCGCCACCTGGCGCGATGTAGTTGTAGTTGAAGCCGCTGTCGATATTGCCTTCAACGCTCGTTACCGAATGCTGGTTGAGTATGTTGGTAAACGTTGCTGTGAAGGCCAGCGCTTTCGTTTCGCCTATTTTATAATTTTGCTGGAGGTTGAAGTCGGTCTGGTTGTACCAAGGCGTGCGCTTAGTGTACGGGGCGCCCACCGTAATCAGGCCAGTATTCGGATCCTGCGTTACGTCAACCCACTTGCCGCGGTTCACGACGTCAACTGGGAATGCGCCGCCCGACAGACCGCTCGGAAATGAGTTACCAACATCCAAGTAGCTGGTCTCCGGTGAGCCCTGGTACATAACCTGGAAGATGCCGAAGTCCGTTGTGAACTTGTGCAGCCAGCCCAGTTCATAATACACATAGCCCTTGAATGTATTTGGGCGATCCGTCGGTAACAGTCCGCTGGACGATCCGCCGTAGGAGTTCCAAGAGAACATCGGTTCGTCGAAGGAACGGCTGTTGTTGGGAGAGTTGCGCCCGCCACCACCGTCGGCTTGGTCAGAGCTGGTCAAGCCGGTGTAGTTACCCCACAGACGGCTATAAGTGTACGAGAACATCCCGGACCAGTGCTTCGTCGAGGCTTTCGTGATTCGGAATTCCACTCCGTCATAGTTGCGCTGTGCCGGAATAGTCGGAGGGCAAGCCGATCCGCAGTTTGAATTGTTCACGCCGTACAAGAAGTTATAGAACTTGTCGTACGTGCTGTTGACGCCTTGTCCTGGGTTGACGATTACGAAGGTCTCGCCGACGCTCGGGTTGACCAGCGCGGAGTCTTCGATCACATGATCAAGTCGTCGGCGGTCATAGCGAGCTTCGAACGCCACGGATGGGCTTAGCTGATAGTCGATGCCTACGGTGCTCTCGTGCTGTTTATACGGCTTCAGGCCAGGAGCTACACCTTCCTCCGTAACTGTACAGGTCGAGCACGTCGTAGGGTTGGTCCGGAAGTTTTGGTTCTCCAAGAAGGCTAATCCCGCAGGGGTTGAGCCACCGAAATTGGCTTCGCTCGAGGAATCTGTGCCAATACCGCCGCAATAACGGCCTATGCTACTGAAGACCGGCGCGATTGAAGCAATGTTCGACGTATTCAGAGCGTAGTTGCAGTTGCTCCAATACTGTCCACCAAACGAGCTGATGGCCAGATTGAGCTTCATCTGATCGTAGAACTGTCCGTAGCCGCCGAAGATTTTCATCTTGCCATTGCCCAACGGATCCCAGGCAACTCCGATACGAGGAGCAATCTTGTCTCCCCAACCGAAATTGATTGGATGGCTGATACCGCCTGCTGGCTGATTTTCGGCCGGCAGATATTCCTTTTCTACACGCAGACCGGCATTGATCGTCAAGCCCTTCGCGATGGACCATGAATCCTGAGCGAAGAAGCCATTATTGTTGCTGGTCGCTTGCCCGCCCGAACCGTAATCAAGCACGTTAATGTATCCATATAGGCCTGTGCAGCTTGCGACCGTGCCTGGAGGTGCTGGTGGTGCGGCAAACGTCACGTTGTATTGGCCTAGGCAATTTTGTTGGCCGGTAGGCCCGAGAGGAGTGAATGACGCCGTCGATCCAACGAAGTATTGGACGAGCGGAACGTTGTAGTGTTGGGAGATGCTGTTATTGAGATGATTAAGCTGGTAACCGAACTTGAAGTTGTGTGTTCCCTTCCATCCGCTCTTGAACCACGCAAGGCTCACGTCAACTTGGTTTGCCTTACTAGCGTTGTGGGTGGTGAAGTTCTGGCTGTTTGCCAGGTTAAAGAAGCCAGCGGACTGCTGCAGTGAAGTTGGCAGTGGTGCTCCCGTCGCGTCCGTGGCTCCGACGCCGTTAGTCTCCCAGATGGTCAGAGTTCCCGTAGTCGGTAGACCGAAGTCGTGATAATTCTCAAAGTAATACCCATAGCGGCCGGTCAGGATGAGTCTCGACGTGATGCTGTAGTCTGCTCCTACGTTGATCGTCTGGTTAGGCGCCGTAAATCCGACGTTGTGCGAGTACGCAGAAGGGTCAACTGTCGAGCTTATGTTAAAAAGTCCGTTCGACGAGTCGGCGAAAGGTAGATTTTCACCATGCTGTTTCTGGAGTTGGTAGAGCCACGAACCATATGCGCGTAGTTTCTTAGTCACTTCGACGTCGAGACGCGCCGTGGTGTACCAAGTCTGTGTGTTTTGGCTGAAATTGACGAGACCAAGACCACCCAAACCACCAGCTTGATTGTAGTTCACACCACGCTCTAGATCATTGAACTCTGGATTGAATGCAACAAAACCGAAAATGCGATTTTTTAGAATTGGTCCGCCGAGGGTAAACCCAGGGAACACGTCGCTGGTCTTATCCTTCTTGGCAGAATACTCTTGGAAGTTTGGATCGAGAGCACCCCAAGACGTCGCTGTTTGACTGGATTGGGGATCATACCGGGCTTGCGTGGGTATTTGACGAGCGTCCATCGCGTCATTTTCGAATTGCGCGAAGACTGATCCATGAATCTGGTTTGAACCCTTCTTCATGATGACGTTGACTACGCCGCCGAGTGCCCCACCATATTCGGCCTGGATGCCCGAGTTCTTGATTTCAACTTCCTGAATGAAGTCAAAAGGTACGCTGGTGTGTGAATAGCCGCCGATAAGGTTGGCCGTTTCTTGGCCTTCCACAAGGTACGAGTTTTCCGAGTCCGAACCGCCCGCCACGGAGAATCCATAGTTGCCGCCGTTAGCCGTGCTGCCCGGAGAAGAACCGCCCGTGCCGTTACCCATATAGCCGCCTGCAGAGTTATTTCCCATCAAGGGCTCATTGCGCGCTGACGGCGCAAACTGAATCACCGACTGAAACGAACGGCCGTGCGGAATATTGTCGATAACGTCTTCCGTAACGTTGGTCGTGGTTACGTTGGTCGTTACGTCAATCTGCGGCGCCTGACCGCTAACTTCAACAATTGTTTCAGCCTTTCCGACTTCCAGCGCGAAATCCAGAGTCGGCAAGTGCCCCACTTCCAACACCAAATCCTGCTTGATCGTCGTAAAACCCATCGCCGTTACCGTCACCGTATAATTTCCAGGTGGCAAGTTTGCGAACCGGTAGTATCCACTCGCGTCTGTCTCAATTTCCTTACCGCCAGCCAACGAAGCCGTCGCCACCGCAACCTTCGCGTGAGGTACAACCGCTCCTGAAGGATCCTTCACTGTACCTTGCAATCCTCCGGTTGTTTCTTGAGCAAAAACCATCCCCGTGAACAGTAGCACCGCGCACAAAAACACAAATGCGGGTACTAGTACCCTTACTTTCAGCATCTTTGATCCTCCTGGATCTACGACCGCGAAATTCAGGAACTACAGCTTCTTTTTATCTTTGAATTCGGAAAGGTTTGAGGAACCTACCAGAGTTCCCCGACCGATGACGGAATTAAGAGCATCTACAGTTCCACTTGTAGGCTTCGTTAGGTTCTTGATAACACGGCATTAAATCTCAAGGTTTTTGCGGAAATTGGCAGGGTGATACGGTTTTCTGTATCAGGTATGGCCGCCCTACACTTATCCGTATGTCCACGGCTCTAGGGAATCTCAAGTGGCTCAGCCGGGAGCAATAAGCGGGGCGAAAAAGATCTACCTTAACCCGTGTGTCTAACCCGCTCTGCTAACGCCCGCGCCCTTTGCCGGGCAATTTCAACAAACCGGGGGTCTCCTGCAATCTGGTCAAGCAGCGGCAGCGCCCGCTGCGGCTCTGGCAGAATCCCCTTATTCAGGTCAGTCTCCAGCTCCAGCAGCGCATCGTTTACCCCGAGCCGGTCATACTTGATCCTGCGCTGCAACAGCTCAATCAACTCCTGTTGCCGAGCTAATCCCTCGCAAATCTGCAAAAGCTGAGTCGCCGCCGTATTCAACGTGTAGTTGAACTTAACCTCATGCATCTCGCTGCCGCTTTCCCAGCGGAACGTCTTTTCCCCCAGATTGGCGATCTTCCGATGTACGTCCAGATCGACCCCTTTAAAGTGGTTCAGCTCACCCACCAACTGGAATATCTTCGTCCGCAGCGGGGGCGTCAGCTCAAACGGAGCCGCCCCAGCATCTTCGTCCATTTGCCGAATCTCGTAACTCGCGTGCTCTCCCGTCTCCGGGATTTTTATCTCGATAAACTCGGGCACGCTACCTTTGAACACCCGGCGATACGTGAAAACGCCCACGCCAGCCGGGGCACCCGCGGAAATCTCCGCAACCGCGAGCGCACCAAACAAAAGCAATACACCCACACAAAACAGCAAACCAGCTCGGACCGTTTTCGATTTCATTGCACGATTGGACCGCGACTCACCACACCACGCCCCGCGGACGCTGCTGGCGCCCCGGAGGCTCTGGCCGTTTTTCCCGCAAGCGCCCGCTCGATCCCGAAGCGCCTTTCCAGTTTTTCCGCCTGAATATAGCAAAGTGCCACAGCCAGCGCATCGGCCGCATCCGAAGGCTCCGGCGTCTCCTTCATACCCAACAACGCGCGCACCATTTGCTGCACTTGCTTCTTGTCCGCGTGCCCGTATCCCGCCACGCAGGCCTTCACTTCTCGCGGTGAATAGCTTCGCACCGCTACACCATTTTGTTCCGCCGCCAGCAACACCACGCCCCGCACTTCAGCCAAGCGCAGCGCTGTTCGCATATTCAGCGCGGTAAACACCGATTCCACCGCCATCGCCATCGGTGCAAATTCTTTGATCAGCTCGCACAGCAGCGCGTGCACGTCCTGCAGCGCTGCGCCTCCGGAACTTTTCTGCCGACGCGCTGCCACCCGTAACGCTCCGTAATGAACAACGCGGCTCGTCCGCCAGTCCGTCTCGATAATTCCGTAACCCGTCGGCCCTGCCGCGGCTGGATCCACTCCCAACACACGTACCCACGTCGTTTCAACGCTTCCGAGTTCTAAACTCATGTCTGTTAGTTTAGGTCCAAGAACTTCTCAATCCAACAGACAATTTCCACTTGATGCTGATGGTTATGCTGCTGCGGCCAAAAAAAATGGCCACCCAGTTTGCCTGGATGGCCATCGAAACATTTCGAATTCTAATTCGCGCCTACCGCCGCCTGAATCTCTGACTCGTCGATGTCAAAATTCGCGTATACATGTTGCACGTCATCATGCTCTTCCAGCGCTTCCACCAGTCGCAGCATTTGCGTTGCCTGTTGGCCTGTCAGCTTGATGTAATTCTGCGGCACCATTCCCACTTCCGCTGAAGCTGGCGTGATTCCCGCCTTAGTCAGCGCTTCTTTTACCGCTTCCAGCGATTCCGCGGGCGTCACCACATACCAACTCGATCCATCGTCCTTCAGATCTTCGGCGCCCGCTTCCAGCACCAGGTCCAACAATTTCTCTTCCGAAGCTGCTTCCTTAGGAATGCTGATTTCGCCCTTGCGATGAAACATCCATCCCACCGCTCCCGCTTCGGCCATGTTGCCGCCGTTTTTGCTCATCAAGTGACGAAACTCTCCCACGATGCGGTTGCGGTTCGTGGTCACGACTTGGATCAACAAGCCTACGCCGCCCGGACCATACCCTTCGAAAGTCGCCTCTTCGTATTGTTCGCCCTCCAGTTGTCCCGTGCCGCGCAAAATCGCCCGCTCGATGTTGTCGTTGGGCATATTCTCGTTCTTGCCCGCCAGAATCGCGGTTCGCAAACGCGGATTGGAGTTAGGGTCGCCGCCGCCGATGCGCGCCGCGATGGTGATTTCTCGAATTACTCGCGTGAAGACCCGGCCCCGCTTGGCGTCGGTCGCAGCCTTCTTGTGCTTGATTGTTGCCCACTTTGAATGACCAGACATGACAATTCCTCTTTATCGCTCGTGACTGCCGGTCGGGCAGCCATCTCAATTTTGTTTAATTTTCCTCGCCACAGCCAAGGAATGGCTCGTGGCATTCTACCCACATTGCGAGGATACCGCTGCAGAGTCTTCGGTAAACCCGCTAAAGTCCGAGGCAATTGCCTCAACCTTTACCGGAACCCAAGCATTCTAGCACACTTAGACGAGCTTCGAAAACGTGTATACTCTTCCAGAACTTCATTTAACCGCGCTTTTGCGCTGTTTATGCCTTCCCAAGCCCACCATTTCTTCGCGGTGACTAGTGCCTGAGCGACGCTACCGCATCCTCGTTGTCCCGACTCACCCTGTCCAATACGCTTCTGCCAACTTTCGCGAAATGGCTCGTCACCCGCGGCTCGATGTCCAGGTGGCGTATTGCAGCCTGAGCGGCGCCGAGCCCGCTCACGACCCGGAATTTGGCACTGTCGTTCAGTGGGATGTTCCTCTCCTCGACGGCTATCCGTGGATAGAAGTTCCCAATCGCGGCAACGGCAGCGAATCGTTTTGGGGCCTCCGTAATCCAGATCTCTGGAAGCTGATTCGCTCTGGGAATTTTGACGCCTTGCTCTGCCTGACCGGCTATCGTCGCGCCAGCTTTTGGATTTGTTACTTCGCCGCTCGCAGCCGCGGTATCCCTTTTCTCTTCGGCACCGATGCTGCCAGCTTCGAACCTCGCGAGCCCAGTGCTTTCAAACGTTTCCTTAAGCGTATTGTTTGGCCGCGGATTTTCCGCCTCGCTGATCAGGTCATCGTCGTTTCTACGCCGGGCCGCGAAATGGTGCAGTCCTTAGGCATTCCGCCAGAGCGTATCGCGCTGCTTCCCAACGTCGTCGACAATCGGTGGTGGCGCTCCGTCTCCGATAAAGTCGACCGCGCCGCGGTTCGTTCGTCCTGGAACATCGAAAAAGATGCACGCGTCATTGTTTTTTGCGCAAAGCTACAAGAGTGGAAACGTCCTGCTCATCTCCTCCAAGCGTTTGCGCAAGCACAAGTCCCGAATTCCTTTCTCGTCATTGCCGGTGAGGGCCCATCCAAAGCCAATCTCGAAGCGGAAGCGCAACACCTTGGCGTGAACGACCGCGTTCGCTTTCTCGGCTTCGTGAATCAAAGCCAGCTTCCGGCCGTCTACACTGCCTCCGATTTGATGGTTCTACCTTCGGAATACGAGCCCTTTGCCATGGTGGTCAACGAAGCCATGCTCTGCGGTTGCCCTGTCGTTGTCAGCGACCACGTTGGTTCTGCGTGCGATTTGGTTGTTCCCGTCGCTCCCGATTTTGTTTTTCCTTACGGAAATATTGCTGCTCTCGCTTCTACTCTGCAGCGCGCCTTTGCCGATCCTGCTCGCCTGCAATCGCTTCGCGCCGCCGTTCGTGCTCGTATGGACACCTGGTCTCCTAAAGACAATGTGTCCGCCTTGGTCGATGCCATCGATCGCGCTCACGCTTTGCGCCGGCACTCAGGCACGAATCCCATCGAACACTCTGCCTCCACCGAAACTCAGCCCGCCAGTTCGCGTCCGGCTCCAAAATGAACCTCCTCATCTACTCTCACTTCTTCGCTCCAGGCGTGGGCGGAGTCGAAACCATCGTACGATCACTCGCCGAGGGCCTGGCTCAATTGCGCTCGCCATCCGGATCGCACCAGTGCGATGTAACGCTGATAACCGAAACTCCTTCAGGAAATTTTCGCGACAGCGAATTGCCGTTTCCGATTATTCGTAAGCCCTCTGCAACGCAACTTTGGAAGCACATTCGTCAAACCGATGTCCTGCACCTCGCCGGCCCCGCGCTCTTACCACTTTTTTTCGCCCGCCTGACCGGCACGCCAACCCTAATCGAACATCACGGTTATCAGGCTATTTGTCTGAATGGACTCCTGATTCATCAACCCGATCAAGTTGTCTGCCCCGGGCACTTCCAAGCGAAACACTATGGCGAATGCCTGAAATGTCAACGCACCGAAATGCCCGCCCTCAAGGCATTCATCGAACTGTTAAAAGGTTTCGCTCGCAGTTGGCTGGTACGCCGCGCGCAAAAAAACATTGCCGTCTCCGATCACGTTGTACGCCGCATCGCTCTTCCTAGCACTGTCCGCATCTACCACGGCATCACCGTTCCTGAAAGCGTCGGCCTTTTTCCTTCGACGGCTCGCGCAACGGAAAAAATCTGCTTTGCGTTTGTTGGACGCTTTGTTCCGGAAAAGGGCATCCCCGTTCTCTTGGAAGCTTGCAGCTTCTTGGCTGCGGAAAATCTGGACTTTCAAGTCCGTCTCATCGGCGATGGGCCCATTCGCCCCGAACTAGATGCTTCTATTCAATCGAAAAATCTTCGGCAGTACGTCAGCATCACCGGCTATCTTTCCGGCGCTCAACTAGCCGAAGCTCTCCGGGATGTAGCTGTCGTGGTGATGCCCTCCATCTGGGAAGAAACCGCCGGGCTTTCCGTCATCGAACAAATGTTCCGCGGACGACTCGTCATCGCTTCCGACATTGCTGGGCTGGCCGAGATGGTGGCAGACGCAGGTTTACTTTTCCCCGCAGGTGATCCCAAAGCACTCGCGGCTTGCATGCGTTCTGTAATCGTCAATCCAGCGCAGATTGATTCCCTGGGCAAAAAAGCTCGTGCACGCGCGCTGCAACTTTTCCCGCAAGACCGCATGGTTAAACAGCATTTCGAACTTTACCGGGACGTTGCTTCTCGAACGAGTCGCAGCGACATCTCCTGATTCTCCCCGAATGCATCAGGTCCGCCCCTTCAATAGACCGCCATCCCACCTACGTGCTAGGCTGACATCCTGGCTTCCAAAATCAATGAATTGGCCACTTAACACTACCTCGGCTCACCGCGGCACACGCCCGTATTTCCCTGAGGTCACACCTGCAAAAACTCTAGCTGTGGTGCGCCCGCGTGGCACTTTCGCGTTTGGGGCCCATCTATGAGAGCCCTTCCTTCCCAGCTCCACGGTCAGTTGCGGAAATTGATCTTCATGCTCGCCGGATTCGCTTTTTTCCTCTTCGCGGCCAATCAATTAGCGGGCATGGTCCTGGGTGGCGACACCAATGGCCTCCTCTTTTTGGCCCTCATCGTAGTCGCTGGCGCCTGCGTCATTTCTATGCTCAACGATTGGCGCACCGGCACTTTCGTATTCTTCGGCTGGCTTTTTTTCGAAGACCTGGCCCGCAAATATCTCGGCAACAACATGGTCATCTATTTTGGGAAAGATTTCCTGGTAGCGATTGTCTATCTTTCTTTTTTCCTGGCCTACCGCCGCAAAGAGATCAAGCTATTCAGGCCGCCCTTCCTCGTTCCTTTGCTCCTTTTCTTCTGGTTCGGCCTGCTCCAGGTTTTTAATCCTGCTTCGACCAGCATCTTCTACGGAATCCTGGGCATGAAGTTGTACTTCTATTATGTGCCGCTGCTGTACGTTGGTTATGCGTTCGTCCGCAGCGAAGAGGATCTTCGCAAGTTCTACCCTTTTCTGATGGTGATTTTTATTATTATTGCCGGGCTGGGCATCGTCCAATCCATTGCTGGTCCTACGTTTCTCAATCCCAGCGTCCTTCAGGAAGATATTCGCGAACTTAGCACCACCTATCGCGTTTCTCCCATCACTGGCGCGATCGCGTATCGCCCCAACGGTGTGTTCGTCAGCGCGGGACGCTTCGCGTTTTTCCTCGTTCCTGCCTGGTTATTCGCTTTTGGATTCAGCGGGTATCTCCTGCTCAGAAGTCGCAAGCGCCGGTTGTTGAGCCTTTTAGCTGTCGGCTGCATCAGTCTTGCCATCGTTATGTGCGCTTCCCGCGGAACTCTTATGTGGACATTAGGTAGCGCAGTGGTCTGCGTCCCTGCCCTCATCTGGGGATGTCCATGGCAAAAAGGCCAACTGGTGCGCGTCCTTCGTTCCTTTCAGCGCGCCGCTTTCGTCGCCATTTTTGCCGTCCTGCTTATGTTTTTGTTGTATCCCGATGCGGTGAAGGCCCATTTCGCCATCTACGAAGAGACTCTTTCTCCCAACAGTTCCGCAAACGAGTTGGTGCATCGCACCCAAACTTATCCTCTTCAGCAATTGGGCTATGCGTTCACCTATCCGCGCTGGCCCTACGGATATGGAATCGGAACCGCCTCCTTGGGAATTCAGTACGTCATGCGCATCATGCACGCTTCCTACATGGGAATCGCGGTGGAAAGTGGATACGGAATTCTGCTCCTGGAACTTGGCATCGTCGGATTGATCCTCTACATCATTCTTTCGGTGAGCATCGTCGTCACTGCCGCGAAATTGGCGTTCAAACTCAAGAACACTCCGTGGTTCCCGCTCGCGTTTTGCATTTTCTGGTATTGCTGCCTCTTTCTCATAGGATATGTTTGGGGAGGCTTCCAAACTTTTGAAGATTTTATTCTGAATTCGCTTCTCTGGTTTTCTCTCGGGATCCTTTTCCGCTTGCCTACGCTCATCATGAATGCGGAAGGACCTGTGCAGTCTCCTCCGGTGCCTACTCGTATCCGCTTCCCTGGGATGGCGTGATTTGCGTGTCGCGGTCGTTTCTCCTTTTCTAGACCGGCGCCACGGCACAGAACGCTGCATCATCGAGCAGATCGAGCGCCTGGCCTCGCAATACGCCTGGGAAATTGAGGTCTATTCGCAACGGGTCGAAGATGTTCCTGGCATCGCATTTCCTTCTAGTTCAGAGTCATCCCCAGACGCAGGCAGAATCGTCTGGCACAAAGTCTCACAAATTCCCGGACCGCATCTGGTGAAATTTATCTGGTGGTTCCTCGCGAATCATATGCGCAGAATACGCGATCGATCTTCCCAAGACACTCATCCGGACATCACCTATTCTCCCGGCATCAATTGCCTCGATTCCGACGCAGTCATTGTCCATATGGTGTTCCACGAATTCTACGCGCGCGTTCGCTCCGGACTACGCCTTCGTTCGCTTCCGGTGCGCACCTGGCCCGTCATTCTCCATCGCAAGCTTTACTACCGGCTGATCATGTTTCTCGAGCGCCGGGTCTATTCAGATTCCAAAGTTCGCCTCGCTGCCGTGTCCCAGTTGGTTGCCTCACAACTCAACACCTACTTCGGCCGTGCCGACGTGACAATTATCCCTAGCGCCGTAGACACCTCGCGCTTTTCGTGTTCTTCCCGCCTCGCTCGCCGTTCGGTATCTCGCTCTCTCTTTAGTTTTTCCGACGAAGATTTTGTTCTTCTGTTAGTCGGCAACGACTGGAAGGTCAAAGGCCTCGACCACCTGCTTCGCGCGCTCGAGTTGAATCAGGATCTGCCTTTCCGCCTGCTCGTTGTTGGTGGCGATCAACCATCTCTCTACGCCAACCGTCTTCGGCAATCCAAGATTGAATCCCGAGTCACTTTTCAGCTGCCTTCTTCAGACGTCATGCAGTTCTACGCCGCTGCGGACGCCTATGTCGGCCCGTCACTTCAGGATTCTTTCGGCTTGCCGGTTCTCGAAGCAATGGCCTGCGGCCTTCCCGTAATTTCCAGCGTCCACTCCGGCGTAAGCGCATTCATCAACCATGGAGAAAACGGCCTGCTTCTACGCGACCCCGAACGTCCGGAAGAATTAGCGGCGTTGCTGAAACAGTTGTTCGAAAGCAAATCCTTGCAGAAAAAACTGGGTGCAGCGGCTGCCGAGACTGCCGCGATGCACACCTGGGATCGCAACGCCGAATTGACCAAGGACTTTCTCTCGGCGGCAGCTTCCTCGGCTCGCTCTTGAATTCGCCCATGCCCCCGCCGATTTGTCATACTGTGCTTGAACGAATTCACCATGGCTGACGCTCCACAAACTTCAATCAGACCCGACGTCGAAATTCAGCGTCGCTATTACGCCAATACCGCCTCGCAATACGACACCATGCATGCTCACGAAGGCGCCACGGACCCGTTCGCCCAAGCCTACGTCCACTCCATTCTGCAAATGCTTGGCGTTCAGAGCCTCCTTGACGTCGGCAGCGCCACCGGCCGCGGACTTCAGGATTTCCAAAAAGCTCTGCCCGGTGCGTTTGTCTGCGGCCTGGAACCCGTAGCCGCTCTCGTTCAGCAAGCCCGGCTCTCAGGTGACTCCGCAGCACTCGCCATGGTTCAAGCGAGTGGCGAGGCTCTTCCTTTCAGCGATGCTTCCTTCGATGCGGTATGCGAGTTCGCCATTCTCCACCACGTTCCCGATCCCGCAAAAGTTCTTCGCGAAATGATGCGCGTCTCCCGAAGGGTCCTGGTCGTCGTGGACTGCAACCGTTTCGGCCAGGGCCCATGGCCTCTGCGCATTCTCAAACTGATTCTCTACAAATTAGGTTTGTGGGGAATTTTCGATTACATCCGTACCCGTGGGAAGCGCTATCAGATCTCTGAAGGCGACGGTCTCTTCTATTCTTACAGTGTGTTCGATTCTTATAATCTCATCGCGGAGTGGGCCGACCGCGTCTTACTCATCCCCGGAGAAAAAACTGAGGTAAAGAGCTGGTTCAATCCGCTTCTTACTTCGCAAGGGGTAATCCTCGTCGCCATCCGCGACGTGCCTTCTCCCCAATAGACCCACCTAGTGACTCTTAGTTTTCATCACTGCATTGCGCGTCGCTTGTAGCGTAAATTCCAGAGTCTCTTTCGGAATATTGGTGATAAACGGTTCGATCATCCACGCCAGTCCGATCGGTATATCCCTCGTCAGTGTCACCACTTCGTTCTGCACGTACACGCCGCCATCTCGCTCTTCCATCCGCCACCACGTTTCCATCCGCCACAAATATCCATCATCTTCTCCGGGCATTTTTTCTTTTTCTTGCCCGCTCCCCGGATTCTCTACTTGGGCAATCTTGACCGCCGAACTTCGGCTATGTTCCCTGGTCGCCGAATCCCGGTAATAGTTCACGTCGTGCTCGGTATTCAGCACCACGGTCACGACTTTTTGCCGGCGAAATCGCAGATACACTCGAAAATGATTGCCATCTCGCGCTTCCACTTTCGATTGCTCCACATCCGGGGCGTAATACACCGCCTGGTGATCGTAGTCCTGCAGCATCTTCACTACGTCGTCCAGTTTCACTCCCGGGATAAAAATAATTCCTTTCCAGTCGTGAATCAGTCCTCCGGGCACGCTTCGATTCTCTCCATTCTCTGCGCCCGCTCGCCGGATCAGCACTCCGCCATTCCGCAGTTTCTCAAAAGCTTCCGTCCGTTGCTTTTCGTCCAGCTCATCCACCCACAGGAAATTTCCGCCGCTCGCTCCGACCCTGTTTCGCTCCTCGATCCTCTCCACGTAACCGTCGAACGCGCGTGCCGTTGGTACCCGCAACGGAGAGCGACGAATCCCGGCGTCGGCCACACCGCTAAAAATCATCGCGAACATGCCGCTCAGCCAGACAGCCTTCCATGCGAAATTGTCGCGCACAGCTGTCACCTGTCTCCGTTTCCCTCCAGCCCGTGGTGACGCCCTTTTCCCAACCCTTGCCAGCATAGGTACATCCGCAACGCTCTCTACGAATGGATGCAAGCACATCGCCGAACGTCATTTTTCTGTGATCGAAATGAGGTGGCAGGGAGGTTTATGCCTGGAAACTAAGGAAAAAGCGCAGCGGAAGGAAAGTAGCGGGTTGGGTAGCTCGCACACGGCCCCTTGCGGAGCCGTTGTCCCCGCGCGGCCCCCAACCCGTTTCATTATCCTAGGAATATTGCCGAAATGTCTCAATGGGCCAGTGGCCCTAATTTGCGGAGTACGGCGGGCATGGTACTTCGTGGCCCAAGCCTCTTAGCCGGCATCTTGTCTAAGTTGCAGATTATAAATGGTTTGCTAAGATATGTAGCTACCTGGAATCCCGGACAGTACTACTGTTTTTTTGCGCCTGTTCCGCCGACCAGTGCCGTATTTCCATTTAACAATCGCAACGTTATGGTCTTGGTCTGATCTCTTCGAAGCGGAATATTCTTTTCCCAGTCCGAATAGGCCCCATCACTCGAAGCCCGTAAATCGTAGCTATCCTGTTTTAATCCTGTAATGAGAAACTTGCCTTTGCCATCGGTATGCACCGCGCGCGGATGAAGCCCTCCAGAAGTTTCGCAAGTCACGCCGGCATTTGGCACCGGCTTGTTATCCGCTCCCAGCACGATTCCTGTCAGCGTCGCGCCGCTCTTCTTCGTGGTAGTCTGCGCATTCAACCCGACCGCAAACAGCGCCGCGATTCCGAGAAGAATGAACAGCAGCAATGCGCGCTTCTTGGAATTCATATTCCTCGCCATTCTCTCAGTTTAGTGGTTTATGCAGGCGATTGTTCGAACGTAGCTCGATTGTTTCCCGGCCGGAACCTGTCACCCAGGACAGGTGAAGCCTATATTTGTTTCGAAATGTTTTATCGAAGTAGGTTGTTTCACTGAGGGAGCTTCAAATCTACCGCATAAACATCCACGTCGCCGTGATCAACCGTGACATACACCGCGCCATCCGGACTCAACCCAGTAAAGATGCAGCGCTTTGCTCCGGAACTCAGCAAATCGCCAAATCCTGTCACCCGTTCTGTCTCGCGCGTCGCCATCGGCACACGGAACACTGCCTCTTCCACCTCGTCGGTGTCTTGAAAATACAACGCGTCTCCGCCGGGCGACCACCGCAGCGCAGAAGGGAAGTTCGCATCCGCCAGAATCGACCACTTCAATAATTTGCAGTCGTACAGCCAGACCTGCTTCTTCTTCGGCTGTAACGCCGCAATATAGCGACCGTCCGCAGACCACCGCGGCTCCAGCAATCCGTCCGATCCTTCCAACTCTTTCAAGTTTCCTGTTTCCAGATCCAGAATCCGAATCGTCGGCTCCTTGCCGGATTCGGTGTCTTGCACGTCTAGCACGATTTGCCTTCCGTCCGTTCGCCAGTCACCGGAAACAGAAGCCCATTTGTTATTCGAGGGCAGCACGCTCTTGGGAGTTCCGCCCTTTGCCGGCACCACATAGAGCCGCGGCTGTTTATCCAGCAAAAACCCCGTGAACAATATTTGTTTTTGATCCGGCGACCAGTGCGGTGCGAATGCCCCTGTCGCTTTCGCCGTCAACTGCACTCGCGAACTGCCGTCAATCCGGCTCTTCCACAGCGTTCCATTCTCGCGCGCTGCATACACTACCCACTGTCCATCCAGCGAGAAGTCCATGTCCGTCGCCCCAGACTCCGCCAGCATCGCCGTCTTCACCGAAGTTTTTGGATCGAGGCGCAATAATTGATATTCATTGTGCGAGCCAATCACGAATATTCGTGATTGGTCCGGTTGCGCCGTGGGATGGTCAAACGCGATCGGCCCTTTCGTCAATTGAATCGGCTCTCCGCTGCGATTTTTCAATACGCCGCGTCGTTCTTCCATCAGCCACAAGTTCGCCTGTGTATCCACCGCCAAACTTGCACGCAGATCCTCTCCCGACGAAAATGCAAAATAATTTCCGCCTTCCAGCCACGTTCCGCTTCCTTCGTGCGGCCCGCGGTGTCCTTCGGGCAGCACCCGTCGCAGCGACGTACTGTCCACTCCGATTTCCCACATCGACTCAGTACTTTCCGCCAAATCCGTTTGCGTGAACCGCAAGCGATTTCCATCGGGTGACCACACCAGCGAGTGCGGCGCGGGATGAAAGTGCGCTATTTCCCGCGGATGATTTCCGTCCGTATCCGTGATCTGAATGCTCTCGCCCTGCACATACGCAATAGAATCGCCTTTAGGTGACCACACGCCTTCTTGTGCGGTTACATCTCCAACGCGACGCGGAGCTCCGCCTTGCACCGGCCATCTCCACAGCGCCGTTTCTTCTCCCCGGTGCGTCAGTTGCCCAATCAGGAATTCCGTATGGTCCGGTGAAAGATCAAAGATCCGCGTATTATCAAACGGAGTCGGCGTTCTCTGAACGCTTCCTCCCTCAACCGACGTCTGCATCAAGTTCCAACCGGTCACGTCGCGCACCACAAAATAAATTCGGCTGCCGTCCGTGACCAGTTTTCCCCAAGGGTCCACTTGCCCCGAGTGCGTCAATTGCTGCACCGACAGCACCCGCGGTTCCGGCCTCGGCCACATAACGTACATAACCAGGGTAGCCACGCACGCCAGGATCGCCGCGCCCTGCCACCACTTCAGGACTCTTCTTTTCTTCGCGGCCACCTTGTCGCGGTGCCATTGTCCCGTCGTTGGCGGGTTTGTCGTGTTTAGCGGCAGTTCTAGGCCATCCAGGTCTCGCTCTTCGCTCTCGATCCGAATTGCCGTGGTCACCGTCGGAGCTTCGGTCTCAATTTCTATTGGCGCGATGAAGCGGTACCCCTTGCGCGGCACCGTCTCGATGAACACTGGATTGTCCGCATTGTCATTCAGCGCGGCGCGTAGCTTCATCAGTGCGGTATTCATGCTGCCGTCAAACTCGACGAACATGCCCTCAGGCCATATCCGTCTTTTCAGATCCTCACGCGTCAGTACTTCTCCACGCGCCTCCAATAGCAATGTGAGAATCCGGAATGGTTGTTCCTGTAGTTTTACGGGGATACCTTGACGAGTGAGCAGGCCTTGCTCCACGTCCACTTCGAATAGTCCGAATCGATAAAGGCGGCGACTTGGTGGCGTTGTTGTCTGCACGTACCCTTAACCTGCGCTAGAGTCCAACTATCCTACAACAAGTCGGAGTTGATAACAGCCCCTATCTTTCGGGAGCAACGAGAGTTAATGGTTGATAAAAGAACTACACGTAGTTCGTTTGACGCAACTGCTTACTCCTTCCATCCTTGTTTCAAGTTGCACCCGCTCTGCTGCAGTTTTACCCATCGCTCGCGGCAGGGCTATCCATTAAGAGGAGGGTCACTCCACTCTATAAGTAACCCACACTCTGAACCAAAGGGAATGCCCGCGTCCTGTGCCCTCCGTCAAGAATCACCTGGGCAGGGACGCGGCGATCCCAACCCGAGCAACTTCCGCCTCATAAGCCACCGCCTAGCCCCTCAAGAAAAGCCTGTAGTTTTCTGCCCAATCCTTCGTTACGATGCGCAAAAAGTCTGCGTTCCAGTACCGTCGCCTGCTGCTGGGAAGCGCTCTATTTATCTGATATTAAAGGCATTACTCAGCAGTTGAACTGGATATCCTGGTGCTTTCTTCTCATCCATTACTTTATCGCCCACGCACTAGTTCGATTGACATGGAGGTTTCATGCGATACCGAGCTAAGTTTCACATTTTTCTCCTTGTTTTTCTTTGTTTTACGCCGCTTTCTGCTTTCACCGCCTACTATGGTGCCGAAGTCTCAATCCCCTCTGTTCCCCGAGTGGATCTGCACTCCACTTCAGGCAGGGTTATTTCCATCGGAGATGCTCAGTTTTCCCTAGAGACAAGCGCGCGACAAAAGAGCAATACTCTACAGTTCCTGATTGACGAGGAAACCAAGGTCGAAGGTCAGCTCATTGTCGGCTCTTACGTGAATGTCGACTATCGTCAAGATGGAGATAAGCTCGTCGCCCATAGAGTGACCATCAGACCCGATTCCAGCATCTCTCATCACTGAGAGTACTGCGCTTCGGGTTGTATCTCGTACTGTCCCTGTGTTGCACTATCTATGTCGTACCGCTGACGCGCTCTCCTCCAGCCGGCATTCGCGTCGGCGATTCCGACGGGAAGTTACTCCTTCCCGGTCGTTGTGGATTTCTCGTTCCGTTTGAGACGTGGGACGCAAGCACCGCCCGGCACCGTGGCATGTATTTCGATAGCGAATCTGGTTGCCAGTGCGGTGGTCGCTTTCGCATTTGCCGTGGAGGATCGCATTGCGCACTACTTTAAAACTGGTTCTGCCGCTGGCCATTAGCGTGGTTTGCATCTCCGCGCTCTATGCCACCTACCAGGTGCGCAAGGAACGTCGCAACTCGCTCAGCGACTTGGCGCGAAATGCAACCGTTCTGGCCGAGAATCTTCAGGAGAGTATCGAAGCGTCTTCCGCTCGTGCCAACAGCAAAAATCTGCAACACGTCGTCGAACGTTTTGGCCAACGCGAACACCTTCTCGGCGTCGCCATTTACGATTTGAATGGCAAGGCTGTGGCTCTTACGCCTGGCCTCGACCAGTCCTTTGCCTCACGTCCCGATGCTGCCGCTCGCGCCGAGAAACAAAATGCCGCTGCTCACGATTCCTTCGTCACCAATGACGTTCCCTTGTATGTAAACGCCGTCCCGCTTCACACCAACAATCAAACTACCGGCACCCTCGCCGTCATTTACGACACCAACTACATCGACCGCCGCGTCCTGCTCGCTCTTCGCGACGCAATGGTAAGCGCGCTGATTGAAACTATTCTCATCACCGGTTTGGCCTTCATCCTCGTTAAATGGAACTTTACAGCGCCACTCGCCAACACTGCCAACTGGCTGCGTAGCATGCGCGCCGGTGCCCCACCCAGCGCCACCACGCCAGTCCTTCCGCAGGGTGAGTTCTTTGATCAGATTCACCACGAAGTCAAACATCTAACCGATGCCCTTCACACTGCGCGCGCCGCTGCTCAGGAAGAAGCGCAACTTCGCGACACGCAATCTTCCGTCTGGACCGCCGAACGCCTCGGGGTCAGTCTCCGCAGCAAATTGGCCGACAAGCCGCTCTTCGTCGTCTCCAATCGCGAACCCTACATGCACGTTCTTCAGGAAAATAAATCAGTCCAGGTAATTGTCCCAGCTAGCGGCCTGGTCACGGCGCTCGAACCCGTGCTTCAAGCCTGCCACGGCACCTGGATCGCTAACGGTTCGGGCAGCGCCGATCGGCAATCTGTCGACAGTAACGACCGTCTTGAAGTTCCTCCTGATCATCCTAGTTACACTCTGCGTCGCGTCTGGCTCACGCGCGAAGATGAACGCGGCTATTACGAAGGCTTCTCCAACGAAGGGATGTGGCCGCTGTGCCACATTGCGCATACCCGCCCAACCTTTCGTCCCGAAGATTGGCTCACCTATCAGCAAATCAATCGACGCTTTGCCGATGCGGTCCTCAAAGAAATGGAATCCGTGCAAACTCCTCTCGTTTTCGTACAGGATTATCATTTTGCTTTGCTTCCTCGCATGATCAAAGAAGCGCGCCCCGACGCGCGAGTCGCCATCTTCTGGCACATCCCCTGGCCCAATCCGGAAGTTTTTGGTATTTGTCCCTGGCAGCGCGAGCTCGTCGAAGGTCTCCTCGGCGCCGATCTAGTCGGCTTCCACATCCAAACTCATTGCAACAATTTCATTGGCACCGTCGACCATGCGCTAGAAGCGCTCACCGACTGGGACCGCTTTGAAGTCAATCGGCAGGGCCACGTCACCCGCGTGCGTCCCTATCCCATCAGCGTCGCATTTTCCTCGAATGGTCAGGAGTCTCATCCCTATCGCAGCGCTGGCGAAGAGCGTGCCGCCCTATGCAACGAATTGAACGTGGAATGCTCTCTAATGGGTGTGGGCGTAGATCGGGTCGATTACACCAAAGGCATTCTCGAACGCTTTCGCGGTATCGAGCGCTTCCTGGAACTGCATCCCGCCTATCACCGCCGCTTTAGCTTCGTCGAAATTGCTGCCCCTAGTCGCACCGACGTCCCCCGCTACCAGCAATTCCTCGAAGAAGTGGTGGTCGAAGCTGAACGCGTCAACGCACGCTTCCAGACCGATCGCTGGAAGCCCATCGTCCTGCTCAAGAAGCATCACTCCCATAAGGAAATCGAGCGCTACTATCGCGCCGCCAACGTCTGCCTGGTTACTTCTCTGCACGATGGCATGAATCTCGTCGCCAAGGAATTCATTGCCGCTCGCGAAGATGAGCGTGGCACATTGATCCTCAGCACCTTTACCGGCGCCGCTCAGGAGCTCAGCGATGCTCTCCTGGTAAATCCTTACGACGTCGATCAAGTGGCTCAAGCCATTTATCAATCTCTTGAATTCGACGAAGAGGAACAAGCGCGACGCATGGTCCATATGCGCAAAATCGTTCTCGAACACAACGTCTATCGCTGGGCCGCCAACGTGCTCTCCGATCTCACCGAAATCCGCATCGATACGCAGGAACGCACCGAGGTTGCACACGCCCAATGAAATCCAAGCGGCGTAAACTTCCACATCTCTTTCGAGATTGGGACGCAGTAGCGGCACGCATTCGCGATAGCCATCACGTTTCCGTTTTCCTCGATTTCGATGGCACTCTCGTTCCGTTCGCGCCTCGCCCGGAACTGGTGCAACTCGACCCTGCCACTCGCGGCGCTTTGCAGCGGCTCGCCCGTCGCCGTCAGGTTACGCTTGCGGTAATCAGCGGTCGCCGCCGCAACGAACTGCAACATTTCATTCCGGATCGCCACCTTCGCTATCTCGGCCTGTATGGTTGGGAGCGCAACGCCCGCATCTCTCTTTCGCCGGCCGAAGAAATCGATCTCTATCGCGCTCACGTCGTGCTCGCCGATAAACTCTCCGTTTTTCCGCGGCTGTGGATCGAGCCCAAGGGCATCAGCCTTTCCATTCATCTTCGCGATGTTCCCATTGCTTCTCGCAATAAAGCTCGTCGCGCCGTTCGACGTCTCCTCGTCCCGTTTCACCGCCACCTGCAACTGTTCGAGAATTTGCGGGACATCGAGGTCGTGCCAAATTCCATTCGCGACAAAGGAGCAGCCGTCTCCGACCTCCTCGCCAAGCCTTTTATGTCTCGTGATTTTCCCGTCTTCTTTGGCGACGATCTTTCCGATGAATCCGCCTTCCGCGCCGTGCGTAAAGGAGTCTCCGTGCTGGTTGGCAAGCCTCGCCCGACGAATGCCCAGTATCATTTGCGCGGTCCTGCTGAGGTCGCCATCGCCCTGGGTCGTCTGGAGGCCGCCCTCAACTAGATCGCCCCAGTCTGGAGCTGCGATCTAACTTCTGTTGTTTCTGTAGGATGGCAATGCCTGAAATTAGTCGCACTTCCGCCGGGTAACACGCGAGCTAGGTTCATTTCGCAATTGGTACTGGTTTTTCCGGGTGTCCGCGACTATAATCCGCGCAAGATTAGCTTATGAGTAACGTTAACTCTATGAGTCCGAAACTCTTCAGTCGTCTCTGGCGGCAACTTAAAAGTGTCTGGGCTGAACCTGTGCCAACGGATGTTGCGCTCTGCGAGTTCGATTGCCGCAAACAACAATGTCAGTTCGACGACTGGGAGGCCTGCACTCGCCGGCTTTCCAACGCTGCCGGAGAATTGATGCCGGAACTTCCAAAGAAATCTGTTCCTCCGGCGGCCTGATACTTTCCTCTGGTTTTCGTTCTTACCGCAATTCTCCCGGCTCTATCCCGTTCCTACGCGCATCGCTTTCCACATCGTCAATCTTTGCCTGTGCCTGCTTCTTCTTATCTTCCAGTTGCTTCACCTGGTCTTCGATGGGCACCATGTTGTATCCCTGATTCGGATTGATCCCACCTGCAGGACTGGTATTTTCGCCCTTGAAATTTCTTAGCTGCGCGATCCGTTTGTCCGCCGCGTCGATTTGCGCCTGCAATTGCCGGATCTGCCCGCGATAGGCTTCCAACTGCTTTTGCCGCGCCTCTTTATTTCCCGCCGGCGCGGGATCATCTACGGAATCCGATGACTTCTTCGCACTCGTTGCTCCGCCCGTAGCATTGCCGTCACCCACTACGCTCACCGTGCCCTTCACCGAGCCAAGCTCATCGTTGGTCCATACCTTCTTCGGCTTTTTTGCTTCGGTCGTCGAGGAAGGCTTTCCCGCTGTTCCTGATCCCGTGTTAGTTACGGCCGGCCTTGCTACCATCTGCAGTTCCGCCTGCTGCATCTTGTGTTTGCGCCAGACAAGGAGCAGCCGTAAACAATAGAATGATTGCCGCCTCGTAGATAAAGGCTCTCATCGCGACCTCAGCATCATCGCAATTGCCCCGGTTCCACGCCCTTTTTCCTGGCCTCATCGATCAGTTCATCAATCTGCGTCTGCAAATCTTTTTTCTTTCCTTGCAGCTTCGCGATCTGCTGGTTCACTGGCGTACGCGTATATCCTTTGCTGATGTCCTGCCCACTGTCCGGTACGGTTTCGCCTTCTTCAAACTGCTTGTAGGCAGTGATCTGCTTGTTCACATCGTCTAGCTGCCCCTGCAGCTTCTAGCAGATTCTGGCGGATTCTCGCAACGGTCGCCGAATCGGCAGTCGGCACCGGCGTCATGTTGTATTTCTGATTTCGCTTATCCCCTACCACCGACACGTTGCCGTTCGCATCTCGCAGGTTTTCGTTCGTCCACACCTTCTTCGTAGCAGCAGTTCCAGCGGGGGCCGAGGACGACGCACTTCCATCACTCACTTTCGCCGGTGAAGATGGCGACGACTGCGCCGGCGTGGTTGCTGTGTTTGTCGCCGGTGTTGCCGCAGGCGCTGCAGAGGGAGCAGGACCTTGCGCGGCGCAATCCATGGAAACAGCCAGAAATAGGGCAATTGAAAAAAGCCAGCGGAACACTTTGCCTCCGTCCTCGCTAACTCAGACCTGACACTGCCTCTATTCTATCCTCAGCGATTCCCGTGCTCGCCGTGCTCCGCGTTCACTTTGCTCAATTCGCCACGAACGATTTCCAGCGCTTCCTTGGGTGGCCCCACGCGCCGGTAATGCCCGTAAAACGTCCGTTCATGAATCGAAAACGACAGCAAAAACCGCCGCCCGTCGAAGTCATATTGCTCGAACGTCGGCAGCCACATTCCCGGAAACAATTCGTACCGCTCCTGCATGAAATAGCTGCCTTTGTAGACCTTCGCCAGAAATAGCGCCAGCGAAATATCCTCTGTCACGTGCCCTTCAATCCGCGCCAGTTCCGACGTCTGTTCGTCCACCCACACCGTTCCTTCCACTCGCGTAAACACCACCCCGTTTCGCGTAGTCGGTTTGTAGCTGGGATTGGGCGTCATGCTGTATTTCACTAATTTCCGGTCGCCCCGCATCTCTTCACCAACTTTGGTGAACACGAAGGCGTTGTGCGTCGCCTCGATTAAATCAGTCCGTTCTTTTCTCTTCCGCTCAACCTTCGCGAACGCTTCGCGCTGCCCAGTCCCTGTTTGTGTCGACCACACCAACATCTTTTCCAGCTTCTCCAGTTCCGCTCGATAGCTCTCCTCACTGACCGGTTTCTCATCCGGACCCAGCGGAATTTTGTCGAGTCCCGTGCCTGCCGGAAACAGCCGCCACACCTTTACTTCGCTGGGCTCCGCGTCGCTTCCGGTTTTTCGGATCTCCACCCGCTGGATTCGCTCATAAGTGTCGAGCGCTGTTTCCGTCTGTTTCTGCTTGGCGATGACCTTCGTGAAAAGATCGTCTTTTGTTGTGGAGGAGTCCGCCTTCGCTGACTCCGAAGGATCGCGGCTCTCGGGCTTCGCCTCAGCCGGCGCTGGCGTGTCCGATGATGGGCTGGCAGCCTGTAGCCAACGATATCGAGGCCCCCAAGAGGCAGCCTAAGAGGCCCAGAGCGAGTAACCTCGCAAACCGACCCGCCTGGCGTGGCCCAACTACGCCGAAAATACAACAAAACAAAGAGCTAACGCCCATCCGCCCTCATCTCGCCCGCTCTTTTCTTCGTCTCTTTGCCGCACGTACTATTTTCATCGTGCGTCAAACCAGATTACAATCACAACTTCAAAAGGGTACACTTCGCATTCTCGAAAGCAAGGTCGCCCTCGTTCTCTCGCATGACCTGAGATTTCATGCATTTGGGAACGAATCGCGCTCTTTCTGCGTCTTAGAGGGCATAGTTACCTCGGCTTAGATTCCGTGTACTCTCCTTTGGGAGCACCTTTTTGGGCGTCACACCTTTCGAACGGCTGACCACCGTCCCGCCACTCGCGGGCACCTCGGCCGTGCCACGCGCCAAACTCAAAGGCCTCAAGGCTACCTGGATTACTTTCACCGAGACCTTCAAGCTCGCTCTCGACGCTCTGCGCGCCCACAAGCTCCGCAGCTTCCTCACCCTGCTTGGCGTCATCTTGGCGGTCACCACTCTTGTCGCGGTTATGAGCGTCATCTCCGGCCTGAATATGTATGTCGCCACCCGCGTCGCCGACATGGGCGCTAACATCTTCATGATCGATCGTTTCGGCATCATCACCAGCATGGACGAGTTCCACAAGGCTCAGAAGCGCCCCATGGTCACGCTTGGAAGATTACGAACGCGTCCGCGACAATCTGAAAACCGCCAAAGCCGTCGCCGCCGAAGAAGATCGCAACGTCCAGACCCGCAGCGGCAATCTCATCATGGAAAATACCGATGTCATGGGCGCCACCGCGAATTTCGCCGATGTTCGCAACCTCAACATCGCCCAGGGCCGCTTCATCACCCCTTCCGACGAAGAGCATCACGCCGACGTCGTTTTCATCGGCCCGGATCTTGCCGCGAAATTTTTCCCCAACTCCGATCCCATTGGCAAAACCATTCGCGCTGAAACGCATACCTATGAAGTTATCGGCGTCGCCGAAGCCATCGGCAGCGCCTTCGGCCAGTCTCAAGACAATTACATGATCATGCCCCTGGGCACTTTTCGAAAAGGCTGGCATCGTCCCATGGTCGATTGGGTCACCATCATGGTCCAGGCCCCCGACGGCGAAATGATGGCCGCCTGTCGAAGATGAAGCGCGCATGCTGATGCGGGCCTGGCGCCACCTTCCCTTCGATGCGCCCGACAATTTCGCCATTCTGGGCTCCGATTCGATCATGGCGCTCTGGCACGACCTCACCGGCAATCTCGCCTTTGTCGCCGTCGCGTTGGTCAGCGTGTTCCTGGTGGTTGGCGGCATCGTTATCATGAACATCATGTTAGCCAGCGTCACCGAACGGACTCGCGAGATCGGTTTGCGGCGTTCTCTCGGCGCTCGCAAAACGCACATCCTCCTTCAATTCATGACCGAATCCGCGGTGCTCGCTGCTACCGGTGGACTCATCGGCGTACTCGTCGCCTACGCCATCGTCTTTCTCGTGCGCACCACCTTTTCTTTCCCCATGGAAACTCCATTCGCCGCCGTTGTCCTGGCGCTGGGCGTTTCCACCGCCGTCGGACTCTTCTTTGGAATTTTTCCCGCAATGCGCGCCGCCAAGCTCGATCCCATCGAAGCCTTGCGCGCGGACGGCTAACCCATGGCTCAGGCACACGGCGAAAATCTGAAACAGGCTCTAGACACGCTGCGCACCCACAAACTGCGCAGCGCGCTCACCGTCTTTGGCGTTGTGCTCGGTGTCAGCGTCATTATGCTGGTCGCCGCGCTAATCTCCGGCTTCGATCAGAAAATTGAAGAGAACATCAATCAGTTCGGCGCCGATACCGCCTTCATCACCAAGTGGGATCAAGGCCGCCACAATGGTCCGCCTCCCCTTGAAGAACAGCAGCGTAAGCCCCTCACGCTTGAGGACGAGCAAGCCATCCTGGAAAAGTGCCCTGCAGTTAAAAGCGTCACCGCCTACACCCAGACTCGTTGGGACAAAGCCCACGCTGTCCGCACCAAAGCCGGCGAAGTGACGGGCATCGATTTCCGCGGTGTGCAGCCTAATTTCGGTTTGGTCTACGCCAATGCCGCCACGCTAAAGGGCCGGTTCCTCAGTGAAGGCGACGACCTGCACAAAGAAAAAGTCGTCATGCTTGGCGAAAATGTCGCGCCCGTTCTTTTTCCCGATGGCGACCCCATCGGCAAAGACGTGATGATCGACGGCTCTTCTTTCCAGGTCATCGGCGTCGTCGAAAAGCCCAAGGGCGGCTTTGGCATGGGCGATGAAGATCGTCGCGTCCTGATTCCGTTTCACACCTTCAAAAAAGTTTTTCCCGAGGCCGACGAATTCAACATGCGCGCCGAAGCCTATCCGCACATGCTCAGTCAGGCCGCCGACCAAATCCGCGAAGTGCTCGAGCGTCGCCGCAATGTGCCCTTCGGCGGCAAAGATAATTTCTCCATTCAAACCGCCGAGCAGGAAGTGCAAGAGTTCCACCAAATCGTAGACAAAGTCGCGCTCGCCACCGTCGTTCTCAGCTCAATTGGCCTTCTTGTCGGCGGCATCGGTGTCATGAACATCATGCTGGTCAGCGTTACCGAGCGCACTCGCGAAATCGGCGTACGCAAAGCCATTGGCGCCAAAAGCAGCGACATCACCTGGCAATTTCTTCTCGAAGCTATGACTCTGACCGGAGTCGGCGGCATCATTGCCCTGGTGCTGGTCAATGCGCTGGTTCTGCTGGTCCGAATCACTCTGCAATGGCCCGGCGCCGTTCCGCTCTGGGCCGCGGTCACCGGAATTCTCGTCAGCATCAGTATTGGCCTGATCTTCGGCGTGTGGCCCGCCTTCAAAGCCTCCAAGCTCGACCCAGTCGAGGCTCTTCGCTACGAATAGTCCCTCGTCCTTACAACTCTTCCGCTCTCGCCCAATGACCTCAAATCTGCGCGAAATTTTCACGAAATCCCTACGCTTCGCTGCAAACAGTAGCCAATCGGCAGGGAATTGTGGCAAGCTCAATGCCATGGGAAACAAAGACGCAAGAAAACGCGAAGTCAAAAAGCCAAAAAAGGCTGTTCCAAAAACTGCGCCCGCTCCTCGCGGCGTCTATACGCCTGCTCCGCGCATCGTGCCTCCGCCGACAGATAAGCCTTAATTCAGCCGTACGGGAGGCGCTGGTCTGCGGCAGCACTGCCTTCCGCACAGCTCTAGAAAGCTCCCGTCTTAGTCCGCGGCCGGTCGATTATGCCCGCCGTCACATCTTCGCCTTCGGCGCACGCTTACAATTTATAAGCAGAATTGTTGGCTTACGTCCCCTGGGGCCTGAAAGAAAATGGCCGTCTTTTACGTCTAATAAGTAGCAACATTCGCTGCTCTCGCTTCGTCTTCCTATATACCGGAGAAACTCATGGGCATTGCGCCCACCCAGCCGCTTCGAGCTCTTCCGATAGTGACCTCGCCCTCCGGCGCTGCCGCTGCGCGTCCCCACGGCCTCAAGGCCGCCCTGATCACCTCGCTGGAAACCATCAAGCTCTCCTTGGACGCCCTGCGCGCCCATAAACTCCGTAGTTTCCTAACCTTACTGGGCGTCATCCTGGCCGTAACCACGCTCGTCTCCGTTATGAGCGTAATCGCCGGCCTCAACATGTACGTTGCCGACCGCGTCGCCAATCTCGGCGCCAACGTCTTCATCATTCACCGCTTCGGCATCATCACCAGCCAGGATGCCTGGATCAAAGCGCAAAAGCGCCCGCTGGTCACCTATGAAGAGTACGAACGGCTCCGCGACAATCTAAAGCTCGCCAGTGCCGTGGCCGGCGAAGAAGAGCACCTCATGGCCGTGCGCAGCGGCAACCTCACCATGGAGAACACCCAATTCATCGGTGCCAGCCCCAATTTCGCCGAGGTTCGCAATCTCACCGTGGCTCAGGGCCGGTTCATCACTCAGGCTGATGATGAGCATCGCTCGGAAGTCACCTTCATCGGCCCCGATCTCGCCCACAAATTCTTTGCCAACGTCGATCCCATCGGCAAAACCATCCGTGTTCAGACTCACACTTACGAAGTTATTGGTGTAGCGGAACCACTCGGCAGCGCTTTCGGCCAATCCCAAGACAATTACATGATCTTGCCGCTCGACACTTGGCGGAAAGGCTGGCACCAAAGCTACGACTGGGTCGCCGTCTACGTGAAAGCGCCCAGCGCCGAATTAATGCAGATGAGCGAAGACGAAGCGCGCATGTTGTTTCGCGCCTGGCGCCACTTACCCTTCGACGCTCCCGACAATTTCGCCATCATCGGTTCCGACTCCATTATGTCGCTCTGGCACGACCTCACCGGCAACCTCGCCTTCGTCGCCACCGCGCTCGTCAGCGTTTTTCTGGTCGTTGGCGGCATCGTCATCATGAACATCATGCTCGCCAGCGTCACCGAACGGACTCGCGAAATCGGGCTGCGCCGCGCTATGGGTGCCAGGAAAAAACAAATCATGCTGCAGTTCCTCACCGAGTCGGCCGTACTCTCTGCCACCGGTGGCTTGATCGGCATTGCCGCCGCTTACGGAATCGTCACCTTGGTCAAAACTCTTTTTGCTTTCCCGATGGAAACGCCGCTGAGCGCCGTGATTCTCTCGCTCTGTCTTTCCACGGTAGTTGGCCTTTTCTTTGGAATTTTTCCCGCGATGCGCGCAGCCAAGCTGGATCCTATCGAAGCGCTGCGCTCGGAATAAGGAACAACCATGGCTCAGGCATACGGCGAAAATCTCAAACAGGCTCTCGACACCCTCCGCTCCCACAAATTGCGCAGCGCACTCACCGTCTTTGGCGTCGTTCTCGGCGTCAGTGTCATCATGCTGGTTGCCGCACTGATCACCGGCCTCGACCAAAAAATTCAGGAAAATATTAAGCAATTCGGCGCAGACACCGCCTTCATCACCAAGTGGGATCAGGGCCGCAATGGCGGACCGCCTCCCCTTGAAGAAATTCAACGCAAGCCTTTAACCCTCGACGACGCCATCGCCATTCAGGAGAAATGTCCAGCGGTTCGCCAGGTCACCACCTTCTTGCAGACCGGCTGGGATCACCAGCACATTGTTCGCACCAAATCCGGCGAGGTCACTGCCGTCGATTTTCGCGGCGTTCAGCCCAATTTCGGCGAAGTCTATGCCAACGCCGAAACGCTCGCCGGCCGTTTCATCAGCGAGGGTGACGACCTTCACAAAGAAAAAGTGGTAATGCTGGGCGAAAACGTCGCCCCAGTCCTTTTTCCCGAAGGTCATCCCGTCGGCAAAGACGTCATGATCGATGGTTCTGAATTCCAGGTAATCGGCGTCGTCGAAAAGCCTAAAGGTGGCTTTGGTATGGGCGATGAAGATCGCCGCGTCTTAATTCCTTACAGCACGTTCAAAAAAACTTATCCGGCCGCCGACGAAATCAATATGCGCGCTCAGGCTTATCCCAAAATGCTTGATCAAGCCGTCGACCAGATTCGCGAAATCCTCGAGCGCCGCAGAAATGTGCCTACCGGTAGCAAAGATAATTTCTCCATCGCCACTGCCGAGCAGCAGGTCGAAGAATTTCACAACATCGTCGGCAAAGTGGCTCTCGCCACTGTCGTACTCAGCTCCATCGGCTTGCTTGTCGGTGGCATCGGCGTGATGAACATCATGCTGGTCAGCGTCACCGAGCGCACTCGCGAAATCGGTGTCCGCAAAGCCATCGGCGCAAAAAGGAAAGACATCACCTGGCAGTTTTTGCTGGAAGCTATGACCCTCACTGGCGCCGGTGGCGTCATCGCGCTCATTCTCGTCAACGCTTTGGTGCTACTGGTCCGCGTCACTCTGCAATGGCCCGGCGTTGTACCTCTCTGGGCCGCCACCACCGGCATCGCCGTCAGTGTCGGCATCGGCCTCATCTTCGGCGTCTGGCCTGCCATGAAAGCCGCCAAACTCGATCCCGTAGACGCCCTCCGCTACGAATAGCGTTTCAACGCGCTCAAGCCAGCACAATTCTCTTGGAAGATACTTATGCGGAGCGCAGCAGCCGCGCGGCGCGGTTGCGCAACGTAGGCGCTGCCGCAGCCGGAGCTATCGCCACTGGTCTGTGCCGCGCATGAGGGAAAAGTTGCGTCGCTAACGCCTCCGCGGACCCGATGCGCTGTGCCGGATCTTTCGCCAGGCACGCCGCCACCAAATCATTCAGCGCCGCTGGCACCGAATTGTTCACATGCGACAGCGGTTGCGGCGTCGACGACAAAATCCGGTTGCACACCGCGTTGATTGACTCGCCAGCGAACGGCGAGGTTCCGGTAATCATTTCGTACAGCATTACGCCCAACGAGAAAATGTCCGACCGCGCATCCTGCGCCCGCCCCATAATTTGTTCCGGACTCCAATACGCCGGAGTGCCCAGCAATGGCGTATCTTTCTTTTCGTGGCTGGCCAGCCGCGCCATTCCAAAGTCCGTCAGCTTTGGCCCATTGTCTTCGGCGATCAACACGTTTGCGGGCTTCACGTCTCCGTGAATCACGCCACGGCGATGCGCCACTTCCAGCGCCAGGGCCACTTTTCCGCCCCACGCGCACGCACTCGCCACCGGAATGCTGCCCTTGCTGAGAAGCTTTTCTACGGATTGCCCTTCCACCAGCTCCATCACCAGATACGGCGTGAACGACGACTCCTCTATTCCCATGTCATGCAATGCCACGATATACGGGTGCATCAGTTGCCCAACCACCCGCGCCTCCCGGAAAAATTTATTGCGCGATTCGCCCCGTGCCAGCTCCGGCGAAAATAACTTAATCGCTACCGCGCGATCGATCAGCGGGTCGTAGCCGCGCACCACTCGGCTGGACGCTCCTGTACCCAGCGTTTCAAGAACCTGGTAACGGCCGACTTGCACGAGCGTTTATCTCCTGCGGAGCGATCCGCTCCTTATAACCTGCATGCAAGAGTAAGAGAAGCTCGCGACTGCCGGAATGAAGCGCCAGTCACGTTTGCAAGGTACCTTAGTACTGGCCCAGGTGGGATAACGCAGTGATTTTCGTGGTTCTAAATCTCCGCCACTCACGCGTTTGACACTGTAGCTCACCTCTTCAGGGTGAGGCTCTCCATCACAACTTTAGTAAGGCGTCAGGGGTTTAGCGAGGTGCCAACGCTACCTGTAAGACAGGGTCAGACCGCATCTTTCCTGGGAGGTCATGCACGAACGTCGTCATCGCCGGGTGCCATCGATGATTGAATCCAAATGCCAACATCTCCGACATCGCCTGATCTGGCGTCCAATTCTGAAACCCAATCCGGTACGCCGCAATAAAAACTCCCGTCCGATCTTCTCCCAGTGCGCAATGCACGAAAATCGTTTGTGTCGGAGCTTCTTTCAACAGTGCAAAGAAACTCGCCAGCTGTTCATCGGTCGGTGTCGAAAATCCGCCGATGGGAATGTGTACAAATCGCATCCCCAACGCTTCCGCTTCACGCCGCTCGTGCTCCACTTTGCTGCGCGATTCGCTGCGCAGATCCACAATCGTGGTGATTCCCATATTTTTTAGCAGCGTAATGCTCGAAAGATTCGGTTGTGCGCCGCGAAAAAGATTGTCAGAAACTTTTCCGACGTTGTGAATTCCGGGTACAACTACTTTTTGACCGTACGAAGACGAGATCGAAGAGCTCGGCGCAGCGGATTGTGCGTGCGCGGCAGCATGCGAGGTGAGGAAAAAAAGGAAAACGAGGAAAAAATAAATTCGTCGCATAGCAAGTTGGATGCAAAGACTTTACCGAATGTCTTCTTCAGTATTTCACAAAATTCCTGTAGTGACTTCCCGTAACGGCACCACAAGATATGGGCGCTTACGAAAAAACTTACCTAGATTTTGTGATTTTCTCTTGACAGGATTCTTCCCGGGTTCGATACTTCGATTCCAGATTCGGGGGACGTGGAAGCGCCAGGCGGACCAGAGTCGGGGAGATGTCAGTTGGTCTGACATTTGGCCCACGTACCTGCCCGGGATCACCGAAAAAAACGAGCGCGAAGTGAATGCTCCGCGCAGTTCGTCAAGCGGCGGAGTTCCGATGTTTGGCCTTGTGCACTTCACAGGCACTGGCAGAGCATGGGCATTTTGCGGTCGTTTTTTCTCGGCGGGCAGCTTCCACTTCACCGAATCTTCAGATTTGGCCCCTGGTGCGGTACACCCTTGTGTCGGACAAGGGAGTAAAATAGAAGGGTTCCCCCTTTGTGGACCGGGAGCCCGTAGCGGGGAGGAAAGATGGCAACGGTGAAGTCAGCATTGCACGGTAAGAGAGTGGAAACGTCGGACGCAAGTAATGGTGCGGATCTTAATAAAGGCTTGGTGTTCGAACGATTCTTCACCGACGGTAAATCCTCGCCTTTCGACAAGGTGGAATGGGAAAAGCGCACCGCCCTGATCGGTAACGAAAAGGGCGTCACGATTTTCAAACAGGAAAACGTCGAAGTTCCCAAAAGCTGGTCGCAAACCGCTACCAATATCGTCACCAGCAAATATTTTCACGGCAAGCCCGGTTCGCCTGAGCGCGAAGGCTCCGTTCGTCAACTCATCAGCCGCGTGGTCAATACCATCGTCCGCTGGGGCGAAGAAGGCGGCTACTTCGCCGATTCCGCTGCCCGTGACGCCTTTAAAGATGAACTGACCCACCTGCTCGTAGAGCAGAAGATGAGTTTCAACTCGCCCGTCTGGTTCAACGTTGGCGTGCAGCCCAAGCCGCAATGCTCCGCCTGCTTCATCAATTCCGTTCAGGACAACATGGAATCCATCATGGGTCTGACCAGAACCGAAGGCATGCTTTTCAAGTGGGGCTCCGGCACTGGCACGAATTTCTCCGCGCTGCGCGGCAGCAAGGAAACCCTTTCCGGCGGCGGTATTGCTTCCGGCCCGGTCAGCTTCATGAAGGGCTTCGATGCCTTCGCGGGCGTTATCAAGAGTGGTGGCAAGACCCGCCGCGCCGCCAAGATGGTCATCCTCAACATCGACCATCCAGACATCGTTGAATTTATCGAGTGCAAGGTGAAGGAAGAGAAGAAGGCTCACGCCCTCATCGGCCTCGGCTACGATTCCGCCATCGATGGCGAAGCTTACAGCTCCATTTTCTTCCAGAACGCCAACCACTCTGTCCGCGTCACCGACGATTTCATGCGCGCCGTCGAAGAAAATAAAGACTGGTGGACCAAGAACGTTACCGACGGCCAGCCCAACGAAAAAGTTAGCGCCAAGGAACTGCTCGAGAAAATTTCCGACTCCACCTGGCACTGCGGCGATCCCGGCATGCAGTACGACACCACCGTGAACCGCTGGCACACTTGCAAGAACACCGCGCGCATCAACGCCAGCAATCCTTGCAGCGAATATATGTTCCTCGACGACACCGCCTGCAACTTGGCTTCGTTGAACCTGATGAAGTACGTAGGTGGAAACGGCCAGTTCGATGTCGATGCCTTCCGCCATGCCGTCGATATCACCATCACCGCGCAGGAAATTCTGGTCGATAACGCCAGCTATCCCACGCCCAGGATCGCTGAAAACTCGCACAACTTCCGTCCACTCGGTCTTGGCTATGCCAACTTGGGTGCGCTGCTCATGTCCATGGCGCTGCCCTACGACTCCGAACAGGGGCGCGACGTCGCCGGTGCAGTCACCGCGCTGATGTGCGGCGAAGCCTACGCGCAATCCGCTCGTGTGGCCGAGAGAATGGGTCCATTCGCTGGTTACGACGTGAACCGCGAACCCATGCTCGAAGTCATCCGCATGCATCGAAACTCCATGCGCGGCATCAAGCCCGAGCATGTGCAGCCTGAACTTTATATGGGCGCGCAGACCGCCTGGGACGACGCCCTCGAACTCGGCGAGAAGCACGGCTTCAAGAATTCGCAAGTCACCGTGCTCGCTCCCACCGGCACCATCGGCTTCATGATGGATTGCGACACTACCGGCATTGAGCCCGACCTGGCCCTCGTGAAGTACAAGAAGCTCGTCGGCGGCGGTGTCATCAAGATCGTTAACAACACTGTGCCCGCAAGCTCTGATGCGCCTGGGCTACACACCCGAGCAGACCAGCGAAATCGTCACCTACATCGACAGGAACGGAAAAATCGATGGCGCGCCTTTCCTCAAAGAAGCGCATGTCCCGGTGTTCGATTGCTCGCTCGCTCCCGCGGGTGGTGGCCGCTCCATCGCGTGGACCGGTCACGTCCGCATGATGGCCGCCGCGCAGCCTTTCCTCTCCGGCGCGATCAGCAAGACCATCAACATGCCCGAAGAATCCACGGTTGAAGACATCATGAAAGCTTACGTAGAATCGTGGAAGTTGGGGCTCAAGGCCGTGGCCATCTATCGCGATAATTCCAAGCGCTCGCAACCGCTCAGCGCCGCTGGCAAGAAAGAAGAAAAGAAAGCTGTGGCCGCAGTCGAACCCGAACAGCGCGAACTCTTCGCTCGCACCCAGCGCGAAAAACTTCCCGTCGAACGCGACTCCGTCACCCACAAGTTCAGCGTAGGTGGTCACGAAGGCTACATCACCGTTGGCATGTACCCCGACGGCCGCGCCGGTGAAATCTTCATCAAGATGTCTAAGGAAGGCTCCACCCTCTCCGGCGTAATGGACGGCTTGGCTCTGACTCTCTCCATCGGCTTGCAATATGGCGTGCCTCTCAAAGTTCTCGTCGACAAGTTGGTCAACACCCGCTTCGAACCCAGCGGCATCACCGCCAACGCCAACATTCGCTTCGCCACTTCCGTGCTGGATTACATCGCGCGCTGGCTCGGCGGTCGCTTCATCTCCGCGGAATATCTCAAGCTCAACGGCATGCCGCCCGCTGAAGGAACCGTCGTGGCCGGTACATGGCTCCCAACCGGGAATGTGCCCATGTCAGTGCCTCCGCGCAAGGTCGAACCCAGCGCCAGCACCACGCCACGCGATCAGCACGAAGGCGCGCCGACCTGCTCCGAGTGCGGAATGCTCATGGTTCCCAACGGCGCCTGCTATAAATGCGAAAATTGCGGCAGTACGAGCGGGTGCAGTTGATGCGGGAAGCCCAGGAGACGCCACGATGAGCGCCCTCCCCGGAACGGCCTACGCTGTACAAACTGCACCAAGCCCGCCGAAAACGCGTGGCTTCCTGCACATCGTTCGGCACGGTGCGGCGCTCAACGCCTTCTACATCGTTACTTATCATCGCCTCGACCGCGCCGGTGTGCGCCCCAAGGCGATGCTGGCCGAAGGCGCTCAAGCCCTCATCGATCTGCTCGAACGCATCGGAGTCGACTTCCAGTTACGCGAAGTCCGTGGCGCTCTCGAAGACATTCTGCGCCTCGGCTCCGCCAACATTCCCGACCTCTGGCTAAGCGACGAAGAAATGCTCGAACGCGGCCTGGTCGAAACCTAAACATCTCGACAAAAATCGCATCTTCGCAAAAAAGGACCAAGCGCTATGCTCGGTCCTTTTTTCTTTTAGAGAACGCAATGACTGAAGTCAACCAGAGATCCTCATCACTGTTCTCGATTCTTACGCGAACGTCCAGCATCCAATGTATTTACATTGCACAAACAATGGCCGACAGTCGTTTTAGCGTGGACGGAGATGCGGACGAGGAGCACGAGTTCGCGGTCGTAGCCGCATACGCGACATCAGTGGTGGCGGCACGTGTCGGAGCGCTTCCCCGCACTTCGGGCAATGCTCCGAGCCCACAATTTCCGCCCGAAGCCAATTTCCGCGCGTTTCACAAACAGGATTTACACACTGAACCGTGGAGCCCGGCATAAATGTCATACGTACTCCCTCAGTGGCCACCAGCTCGACGGGATCGAGCCCCCTTTGGCGGCCGAAATTGGTACGTGGACCGAGCGAACGAGAAGAGTTTCCCTTCTCCATGAACAGCTGTCAACGGAAAAGCGCCCACTCTCTCAGCAGCAAAAATAAATTCTGTGGAAAATTTGAGCGACAGTTGATTTCAACGGATGCAACTCAATCGAGCGAAGACCATGTAGGTGCCAGGCTTTAGCCTGGCACCAGGTTTTCAATTAGCAGGGAATCTAGAATTTAGTAGTGAGTAGAAATACAATGAGCTCAACAAACTCTATGGATTGGTGGCTGGCGCTTGCCCGGGAGCTGCCGGCCCCGGCGCTTTCGCCGGTTCTTCCACGCCACCCAACTCCGCGAACTTCGCCTTGATCTGTGCCAACTCGTCCTTCTTGGCATTCAAATCCGTTTGCATTCCGTCCAGCTTCGCTTTGCCCGACTTATCGCTGGCGTAGTCCGCCTTCGAATAATAATTGTCATTCGCCAATGCTAGTTCCCGCTGCGCCAGATCTACTTCGTTCTGTTTTTCCATCAGTTGCTGCTTCACAGAGTCCAGTTCTTTCTTCTTTTCCTCGGTCTGCTCGCTTGCAGGCGCCGCCGGTGCATTAGCTCCGGCCTGATTTACGCCGGCAGGTGCCCCAGAAGCAGAAGTATCTCCAGCTTGCGTCCCGGATTCGGCAGGCACACTAGGCGAATTGTTCGAATTTGGATGCAGCGTATCGTCGGTAATTACTTTCGCCGGTTTGTTCGCCGCGCTTTGCTTCACTTCGCGCGCCCGCTTCGCCGCTTCCGCCACCGAAGGTGCTGCGGGGTCTTGCGCACACACGCCGAAAGACAGCAGCGCGCTAGCTGCTAATATTAGGGGAAATGTCCGCCCGATCATCGTGATCGTATGGCGCATAAAGCACCTCAATAGGCTCGACTTCAGACTGTCTCTCAAGGATACGTCCTGCCCACCGGCCACTCAATCAGGAAGAAGCCTGGGCGACGAATCAATAAACAATAGGCCTGCTTGCTATTCTCGCCACCAGCGCCCACCACCCTGGCCTTCAACTACTCCTTCGCCGGCTTCCATGTCTTCGCAAAAACGCCGCCACCTTATGCCGGTTCCCGCAGGTCATCATCGAGCACCACCGCCGCCGGTGCGTACGCGAATCGTCATAAAAGAATAGCCGGCATCCCGGGTTCGCGCAGCGCCTGATCGGTGCGCTCGCCCCTTCCACCAGCAGTTCTGCCGCCGATCGCGCAATCGCCGCCAGCAACCACTCTAGCCCGCCTTCGCGCGCCACGAATTGCAGCCGCCACGTCTCGCCGTTATGCACCAGTTCGTCGTGCCCCTCGGTTATCCGTAAGATTTCGTTGATAGGTTCCACCCACACGTTGGGAAACGGCTTCTTCTGTACCACGCTCGAAAAGATCGCTCGTAGCGACTCCCTCAGCCGCAAAATTCGCAGCAGCACCGCATCCACCGCTTTCGGCTCGGTTTGCGGCAAAGGCTGCAATCGCCCCGCCCGCTCTTCCGTTATCAGCCGCGCCGCCGTCAGGAACGCTACGAATTCGTCCCACGACAAGTCATGAGCGGCCGGCGCCGTATTGGCAAAGTCCAGCGCCAAGCGCCCCGCAACGAGATGTGCTTTGAGTTGAGCGACCGATTGCACGCTAACTGCCTTCCGTTCAGAAATGGGTTATACCACCTTTACGCGAACCTCGCCCGCCATCAAATTCGTATCGCAAATCTTCCCAGCTGGGAGTTCTCAATACGTCAAAGCAGGATAGAGTAGTAACTCAGAACACGGAGCGGACCTTGGACCACCACTCGGAGCAAGACTCGCAACTACCCGCGACTGATAACACCCAGCCAGCCTTCGCAGATCAACAAATCACCACACCGCCACAGAGCCCATCCAAGGGCGGCTACCTGACCCGCTTGCTCATTTTCCTCGCCTTGGCGCTCGGCGTCGCCCCAGCCATCGTCGGCACGCTCGTCCGTATCTTTCATTCGTCGTTTAGCACCGTCGATCCAATCACCCTGCTGTGGCTCGACGCCGGAAACTTTGCATTCATCCTTGCTCTCTCCGGTGCTATGGCCGTTTTCGAACATCGCCGGGTTGGCGACTACGGCCTGCCACTGCGCGAAATGTTCCAAAAGAAGTTTTTCCTCGGAATTCTTTTCGGCTTGGCGGAAGCGTCGCTGCTCATCGGCTTGATTGCGGCTCTCGGCGGGTATTCGTTCGGACCTTTAGCTCTTTCCGGTTCGGAGATTCTGCGTTGGGGCGTTCTCCACTTGCTGTTGTTCCTCTTCGTCGGTCTTTACGAAGAATTTCTCTTTCGCGGCTATATGCAGTTCGCGCTTACCCAACTCATCGGATTCTGGCCTGCTGCTGCGCTGCTATCCGCTGGCTTTGGTTTTGTGCATTTGGCAAACAGGGGGGAAGACTGGGTCGGCGCGCTTAGCGTCGCCATCGTTGGATTCTTTTTTGCCTTTACGCTAAAACGCACCGGAAATCTGTGGTACGCCGTGGGACTGCACATGAGCTTCGACTGGGCTGAATCCTTCCTGTATTCCGCTCCCGATAGTGGCGAAGTCCTGCGCGGCCATCTTTCCTACGCCCTGCTGCACGGCCCCAAGTGGCTCACCGGTGGCTCCGTCGGTCCCGAAGGCAGCGTCTTCTGTTTCTTAACCATGGGTCTGCAATTCCTGGTCGTGATGTGGCTCTTCCCAAAGAAGCCCGCGACCTCGCCATCGCAGCTCGCGTCACCTGCCACACAAACTTAGTGATGCAGTTTCACTAGTCCGCAACGCCGCAAATCACTGCGACTTAGTGCACCAACTCCGAAGCGAACACCAGTTGCACTCCCTGCGCCCCAGCCTGCGGCAACACTTCCCGCAGCGCCCGCAACGTTTCCGCGTGGGGATGTCCGATCGCAATCGCCTCACCCTTCTCCTTCGCTCCTCGCATTGCCAATTCCAATTGCTTTCGAATCGCGCTCTCCGTCTGCACATCATCCAGGAACGGCACATTTCGAAACGCACAGCGCACATCTTCTTTCTCCGCGGTATCAAACGCCACCGTCGTCGCCGCCGTCCGGCTATCGATAAAAAATAGATCCCGCTCCCGTAGCAGCGGCATTAATTCCCCCATCAACGCCGCATCCGACGTCGCCAGTGACCCCTGATGATTATTGACTCCAATCACCCACGGCACGCCCGTCAACATCTCCTGCAATTCTTTCGTAACCTCTGCCTGTGCCATTCCCGGTCGCAACTCCTGCGTCTCCGACTTCTCTCCGCTCTGCGCCTCCATCGGCAGGTGCAGCATCACCTCATACCCACGCCGGTGCGCCTCCTGCGCAATCTCCGACGAGTGCGCATGATAAGGCAACACCGAGATAGTCAGGTGATAGGGCAAAGCAAAAATCGCATCTGCCGCTTCCCGATCATTCCCAAGGTCATCCAGAATGATGGCCAGGCGCGCCCCATCCGCAGCTCGCGGCCGAGGCGAGCGTTTGGTTGCCGTATGTTCCTTAGGAGTCGAATGGACCTTAGCGATTGGATGAAGCAACGAACGTAACTTGTCGCAGCCTTGAAACGACAAAGTAAGCGCCGCCACAGACACCACCAGTATTAGGCGGATTGTCCGCAGTACTTCCGAATAGGGAATTGTCACCAGTGAAACGTCTTACGCGGCCTTTTTCGCCGCAGCAGGATTCTTCAGCAAGTCCAAGGCGCGATGCAGAACTGGATCGTCCGCCGACAATGGTCGAGCACCAGGAGCCGGCTCTTTCGGCGTTCCCGTAGCAGACGGCACATCTTCCGCTTCGTCCGTGTCATCCGCCGGATTCAATCCCGCGTGCACCACTTCCGTCGGTGCCACGCCTTCTTCAATAATCGCCTTGCCGCTCGCGTTATAGTAATTCGCCACCGTCAAGATCAGCGCGGCCCCATCTTCCATCGGAATCAATTTCTGCTCAGACGCCAAGCCAAATGTCCGGTCGCCCACCAGATCTCCGCGATGGGTGTTGGCAATCGCCGCGGCCAGCACTTCACCAGCTCCGGTAGTAGTTCCGTCCATCAGCACAGACACCGGACCCTTCCAGATCACTTTGCTGGCATCCGCCGTGAACACCTGCTCCGCCATCGTCTGGCCCTTCAAAGTTGTCAGCGTTCCCGTCGGCACAAACAGCCGCGCCACCGCGATCGCTTCCGAAACCGGTCCACGTCCGCAATCCCGCACATCCAGAATAATCCGCGTTACGCCCTGCTTTTGCGCTTCCTGCACCTTCGTGCGTACTTCATCTGCGCGCCCCGCGTCCAGACTCGGGAATCGCAGCGCCAGCGTGTCGTTGTCGATTCGCTGCGCGACCAGCTTCGGCGTTCCCAGCTTCTGCCGCACAATGTCCACATCTTCCGGCTGCGTTTTCCCGCGCCGGATCACGCCCACCTTCACCGCCGTGCCAGGCGTTCCCGCCAATAAATTCTTGGCTTGTCCCACAGACATTTCGCGCGTCGTAAATCCCGCGATCGCTTCCAAAATATCCCCGCTGTGCAGACCGGCCTTCTCCGCCGGACTTTCCGGCAGCACCGACGTGACAATCACATATCCAAACCGCTTGCTCAGGTTCAGCCCAGACTCACCCGTTCCAGGATTTCCCGTCTTCTCTTTGTATTCGGTATATTCGCGTGGCGTCAGGTAGCTCGACTCCGAGTCCAGTGACTCCAGCAATCCGTGCAGCGACCCCGCCGTCACCAGATGCATGTTCGGCTCGTCTACGTAGTCCTGCTGGATCTTCTGCAGCACTTCGCTGTACACCACCAGCGACTTATAGGCCTTGTCGTTCGCGGTGCGTCCCAGCACCTTGCCGAAACCCACCCAGGTGATTATCAGCACCGAGGCGGCAATGATCGCGTAGCGTGTGAAACGATTCATCCAGCACCACCCTGCTTAGAGGTACAAATCCTGAGTATACCATTCAGATGTGACGGGAGCCACGGAAGTTGGATAGCTTTCCAAGAGCTGTTAACCGCGCATTGACCCTATTTAAACCGGTAAAGACACGCCCCATCGTCTTCTTTGTTGCGCAAAAGACACAACGGAACTTTATTTCCACAGCTGGCCTCCGGTAACTGATTGATAGTAAGGCACAAACTGTCTTTTTCTGACCTGACATCTGCTATACTTAACTCCGCGTCTATGTTCCAGACCACAATTCACCGCCCGGTGGAGACAGAAGGCATTGGTCTACACACAGGTGTCCACGGCAAAGTGCGCCTCGTCCCTGCGCCGCCAGACACCGGCATCGTATTTCGTCGCTCTGATCTCGACAATTTTCACATCGAAGCGCAAGGACAAAACGTCGCGCGCGTCAGCTACGCCACCAGCTTGATGAAAAAAGGTGTGCTGCTCTCCACCACCGAGCATCTTCTCGCCGCCATCTACTCCTGCGGCATCGACAATATTTTCATCGACATTGACGCCATCGAAATTCCCATCCTCGACGGTTCCGCTGAGCCGTTCATGCAGCTCATCGACCGCGCCGGCTTGCGCAAGTTGCGTCGTCGCCGCCGATTTCTCAGGGTAATCAAACCGGTCGAAGTCGTCGAAGACGGTCGCCGCATCGGCATCTATCCTGCCGACGAATTTCACGTCCGTTGCTACGTCGACTTCCCGCATCCGCAAGTCGGTCAGCAAGAAGTAGAAATGGTCGTCGACGCCGAATCCTTCCGCCGGATCCTCTCTCGCGCCCGCACGTTCTGCTTTGAAACCGACATCGAGCCCCTACGCGCCATGGGCCTGATTCGCGGCGGCTCTCTCGACAACGCCATCGTGCTCACCAAAGATGGCGTCATGAATGGCCCGCTGCGTTTCCCCGACGAATTCGGCCGCCACAAGGCTCTCGACCTGATCGGCGATCTCGCGCTTGTCGGCCTGCCACTCCTCGGACGCGTCGAAGCCAGAAAAGCGGGCCACGCCCTGCATACCCAACTCGTCAGCCGACTCCTCGCCGACCCCTCCTCCTGGGTCATCACCACCCAGCAACACGAGACCGCTTACGTCGATTCCGAAATACACGAAACCGCCTCCGCCTCCGCCGCAGATTGAACCACTTTCCAGTTTTCTAAGTTTGAATTACCGCAGAAGTCGCTGCTGTCGTGCAGCGTTCGAGCTCACTCCACCACCAGCCGGAAAAACTTCTTCTTCCCCAACCTCACCTCGTACACGCCTGGAACTTCATAATCCAGTTTGCTCGTGGGATCGTTCACAATCTTCCCGTTGATTTCCATTCCCCCCTGCTTGATCACCCGCTCTGCCTCAGATCCCGACTCGATCTCCTTCAACGACGACAGCACTTGCGACCACTTCTTCGAACCCGCCACCGGTCCCGAAGGCCCCGTCAACCCTGCGGTTCCCCGAGTGAATCGTATCTCCCGCATCTCCGTAGGCGCCTGCCGATCCCGAAACACGCGCTGAAAATTCTCAGCGGCTTTATGTCCGGCCTCCGCTCCCTGAAATCCGCTAACCACTTCCTCCGCCAGCTTCATCTTCGCGTCCATCGGATGCAGCGCACCGCTTTCTACTTCCTTCTTCAATTCGGCAATCTGCTGTGGCGTCCGGTCCGTCACCAGTTCGTAGTAAGACCACATCAATTCATCCGGAATCGACATCATCTTCCCAAACATTTCCGACGGCGCCTCGGTGATCCCCACATAATTCCCAAGGCTCTTCGACATTTTCCGCTGCCCATCCAGCCCCACCAGGATCGGCATCATCACCGCGATCTGCAGTTCCTGGTTGTACTCCCGTTGGATTTCTCGTCCGATCAGCAAATTAAACTTCTGCTCCGTCGCGCCCAGCTCCACGTCCGCTTCCAGCACTACCGAATCGTAAGCCACCATCAGCGGGTACAAGAATTCGTGGACCGAAATAGGCTGCTGTTCCGCCAGCCGCTTCCGAAAATCCTCGCGCTCCAGCATCCGTGCCACGCGATATTTCGCGCACAGCCGCACAATGTCGTAACTCGACAGCTTGTCCAGCCACTCGCTGTTGTACCGGATCTCCGTTTTGTCCCGGTCTAGAATCTTGAACACCTGCTCCAGATACGTTTGCGCGTTTGCATTCACCTGTTCGCGCGAAAGCGGCGGCCGCGTTTCCGATTGCCCGGTCGGATCGCCCACCATCGCCGTGAAATCGCCAATCAGGAACACCGCGGTGTGCCCCATCTCCTGGAAATGTTTCAGCTTGCGAATCACCACCGTGTGGCCCAGGTGAATGTCCGGCGCTGTGGGGTCCACTCCCAGCTTCACCCGCAGCGGTTTCCCGGTCTTATACGATTTCTCCAGCTTGGCCCGTAGCTCCGCTTCCGGAACAATTTCCGACACGCCTTTCCTCAGAAAGGCCAGTTGCTCGTCCACCGGCTTGAATTTACTTGTCGTCATTTTTTCAGGTTACTTGGCACCGAGCAGCACGCGGCGCCCTTCGATGCGGTATTTTCCTTCCAAAATTATCTTAACCGCTTCGCTGTAAATCCGATGTTCTTCCTGCAAAATGCGCTCCGAAAGCGAGTGCTCATCATCCCCATCCATGACCGGCACCACCGCTTGCAGAATGATTGGCCCGGCGTCCAGATTTTCATCCACAAAGTGCACTGTGCACCCCGCGAATTTCACGCCATACTCCAGCGCCTGCTTCTGCGATTCCAAACCGGGAAACGACGGCAGCAGCGAGGGATGGATATTCAAAATGCGTTGCGGAAACGCCGCCACAAAATAAGACGACAGCAATCGCATATATCCCGCCAGGCAAATGAGGTCCACCTTATATTCGTGCAGCACCGCAGCCACTTGCCGGTCGTACACTTCCCGCTCCAAGCCCCGCGAAGCAATTGCGCGCGCCGGTATTCCTCGAGCCCTGGCGCGTTCCAGTCCCGCCGCATCCGGCTTGTTGCTGATTACAATCGCAATTTCAGCATTGGGAATGCGCCCGGCAGACACACTATCCGCCAGCGCCTCAAAATTCGACCCGCGTCCACTCAACAGCACGCCAATTCGCCGCTTCATTAGCAAAAAACGTTAGCACACCTAGGCAACTCGGCAAAATGACACCCAGCTACGGTGCCGGAGCAAACTGAGCGAATGTAATGAAATGCCCAGCCGCATCCTTCACGCCAATTTCCGTCGCGCCATAAAACGTTTTGCGCTCCGGCATGTACACTTCCGCCTTCCTCAACGCGCCTTTGACATCATCAAGATTGTCCAGCTGCACGTACAAAAACGTTGGCCCCTTCCGCGCATCTCCCAAAATCGCCGGCATATCTTTTTCCACGCTGGCGTAGGTCTGATACATCACCTCCACGCCATCCTTTTCCAATATCACGAACGCCAGCTTGCCTCCTTCCGGCACTTCGGTTGTTTTGTTGAACCCGAGCCCGCCTACCCAAAATGGCAGAACTGGCTCGATTTCCTTCACGAACAGCACGGGCGTGAGCTTCTTGAACATCGGCTTTTTCTCCTTTGACGGAACGATGGAATTGCTGTTTTGCTGCGCGCGATTAAGCGACAGTACACTTTGCCACCCAGCGAGGACCAACAGAATCGAAAGTCCGAGGATTACGATGAACAGGGATTTTGCTCGCATGGGGAATCCTCTTGAGCGGCCAAACGAAGTGGTGTAGATTGTCGAATAGTGTTAGGCGAAAGTAAAGCGAAATCTAAGGAGCCACCATGGACCCGCAACGACGTCTCCAGGACCCCATCTCCATTGGCCCGGCCATGCTGCGCGACTTCGAATTGCTCGGCATCCGTTCCGTCAAACAACTCGCCGCACAAAAGCCGCTAAAAATGTATGCGCGCTTACAAGCTTTAACCAAACAGCATCAGGATGTCTGTGTTCTGGATACGTTCGAAGCCGCGGTGGCGCAGGCAAAAAATCCGCGCCTGCCGGCCGAACAGTGTCAGTGGTGGTATTGGAGTCGCAAGCGGAAGGCTTCCGCCAAGACAAAATCTTCAGTTTAAATTCAGCGCCCCGGAATAAATTAGCCGCGCCTTCCCAGTATCCCCCCGCTCAATGCGTCCAATCCGGAAAAACTTCTCGCGCCGCCGTTTCAAATCCGCTTCCGCTTCCTTCACATGCTCGGCCGGCACAATCACAATCATGCCCACGCCCATGTTGAACGATTGCAGCAATTCCTCAGGATCAATTTCGCCTAGCTTCGCCAAGTACTTGAAAATCGGCGGCACCGGCCAGGCGTCCAAATCAATGATCGCCTTCACACCGCTCGGCAAAACGCGCGGCAAATTCCCCGGAATGCCGCCCCCCGTAATGTGCGCCAGCGCGGACACCCATCCATTCGCCAATGTATTTTTCAGTGCAGGCGCATAACAAACATGCGGCTTCAGCAATTCCGCGCCAATCTTGTTGCCCACTTCCGCCACATACGTGTCCGGCTTCAACTTCGCAACTTCGAAAATCAATTTGCGCGCCAGTGAGTATCCGTTGGTGTGCAATCCCGCAGACGGCAAAGCCAGCAGCGTATCGCCGGATTTCACATTCTTTCCGGTCAGAATTTTCTTCCGCTCCACCACGCCCACAATAAAGCCCGCTAAATCGTATTCACCGGGAGGATAAAACCCTGGCATCTCCGCCGTTTCCCCGCCAATCAACGCGCATCCCGCTTTGCGACACGACCGGCTCATCCCATCGACGAGCTGCTCAACTACATCTGGTTCCAGTTTGCCCATCGCCAGATAGTCCAGAAAAAACAGCGGCTCTGCTCCCTGCACCAATATGTCGTTAATGCAGTGATTCACCAGGTCGCCACCCACCGTCGAGTGAACGCCCGCCGCCATTGCCACCTTCAGCTTCGTCCCCACTCCATCCGCACTCGACACCAGCACCGGTTCTTTCCACTTCTTCATGTCCAATGCAAACAACGCCCCGAACCCGCCAATCCCGCCCAGGACTGCTGGCGTAAACGTGCGGCTCGCCAAATGGCGTATGCGCTGCTTCGCGTCGTCAGCGACAGCTATGTTGACCCCAGCGTCGGCGTATTTCATGGTTGAGCCCGCCTTCAAGAGACTTTCGTGATGCAGCGATGGGTGGTGCAGCTGACTGCCCCATGGGCCGCGGCGGTGGGACGCCACGTAGGACGAGTCACCTATCGTGAATCACACGGTGGACGTGCGTGCTTCTATTCTAGTTCGAAAATCGGGCTGACGGTTTGGGGGCGCCAGACCGCCTACAGCTTAGAACACATGGAACAATCTGCGCCAGCGTATCGTGCCGGGATGGATGATGGCGTTGGCATAAGCCAAAAATCGGTCCGCGATGTTCCCGTTCCACGCATCCCGCGGTGCGTCCAGCGACATGTAGATCAACACCGGTGTCCCGATAATGTCGTTGCGCGGCACGCAGCCCCAGTACCGGCTATCCTGTGAATTTTCCCGGTTGTCGCCCATCGCCCAGTAGCAATTGTCCGGAATTTTGTAAGGCAAGCTGCCGTACTGCGTCATCAATTGGTCCGCTCGCGGAGCTTCGGTGCGCCCCAACGTGTAGTTCTCTTCCAGTTTCTTCCCGTTAATCCAGACCGCGCCATCCTTCACGTCCACGGTCTCGCCCGGCAAGCCGATCACCCGCTTCACATAATCAGGTTGTGTGGGATCAAACGGCGGTTTGAAAATAATAATTTGCAGGCGATGCGGATTGCGCCACAGCGGCACGTGCCAGTTCGTGAACGGAATCCCCGCGTCGTAGCCCACCCGGCTCATGATTAAGTGGTCGCCGATCAGCAGCGTATTTTCCATCGAGCCCGATGGAATCACCCGCGCCTGGCCCAGCGTGCCGTTAATCAGCATGAACGCCAGAATTACCCAGAACCACGCAATAATCTCGCTCTTTACCCGCGAACTCATGGGAACGTGAGCTTCGCTTGCCACTGCTTCTCGCTTCTTGTTCACTTTGATTGCGTCAGCTTTCACGGTCCACCGTCACCACTTCATTCATTTTGCTTTGCGACGCCCCTTCGGGCACTTCCAGTTGCACCAAATCGGTCGGATAATTGCCCGTATAACACGATGTGCAGAAATTCCCCTTGGTATCGCCCACGGCCTGCTTCAACCCGGTCAGCGAGAGATAGCCCAGGGAATCCGCACCCAGATAATTTCGAATCTGCTCTGGAGTGTTTGCTGAAGCGATCAGTTCTTCCTTCGTCGGCGTGTCCACCCCGTAGTAGCACGGAGAAATCGTTGGTGGGCAACTGATCCGCATGTGAACTTCCTTCGCCCCTGCTTCCCGCACCATCCGCACCAGCTTGCGGCTGGTCGTTCCGCGCACGATCGAATCGTCCACCAGCACCACGCGCTTCCCGGCAATCAATTCACGTACCGGGTTCAGCTTCAGCTTCACGCCAAAATTCCGAATCGCTTGCGACGGCTCGATAAACGTCCGCCCAATGTAATGGTTGCGGATCAGCCCCATGCGGAAGGGAATCCCTGATTCCAGCGAAAAGCCAATCGCTGCTGGCACCCCGGAGTCTGGCACCGGAATGATCATGTCTGCGTCTACCGGATGCTCGCGCGCCAACAGCCGGCCCAGCATCTCGCGCGACTCGGTCACGCAGCGCCCGAAGATGATGCTGTCCGGTCGCGAGAAATATACATGCTCGAAAATGCAGTATTGGTGAGGCTTGGGCGGGCTAAACCGAATCGACTCAATGCCCATCTTCGAAATGCGCAGCATCTCGCCCGGTTCCACTTCGCGCACGTATTGCGCGTTCAGCAAATCGAATGCACAGGTCTCGGAAGCCACTAGCCACGTGTCGTTGCCATCATGCCCAGAGATCTTTCCAAGCACCAGTGGCCGAAAACCCCGCGGGTCGCGCACCGCATATAATTCGTCCGGCGTAAGTACCAGCAGCGAATACGCACCTTCCACTTGGTTCAGCGCATCGCCGAGCGCCGCAGAAAAGTTGCGAGCCTGCGAGCGCGCAATCAGGTGCACGATCACTTCCGTGTCGCTGTTCGTCTGAAAAATCGATCCGCGATGCTCCAGCTTGCGCCGGTGTTCCGCAGCATTCGTTAAATTCCCATTGTGCCCGACGGCGATTTTGCCTTTGCTGCAATCCACCAGAATCGGTTGCGCGTTCAGCAGCGCCTTATCGCCCGCCGTCGAATACCTCGTGTGCCCAATGGCACTGTTGCCCGGTAGCTTGGCCAAGACGCTAGGCTGGAAGATTTCTTCTACTTCGCCCATCGCCCGATGCATATGCATCTCGTGCCCATCGCTGGAAACAATTCCAGCAGATTCCTGTCCGCGGTGTTGCAGGGCATATAGTCCCAGATACGCCAGGTTCGACGCTTCGGCATGACCGAATACGCCAAACACTCCGCATTCGTCGTGAAAATGATCGTCCGCGTAAGCGATTTTTTGTGTCATTGAACTTTCAGGGCATGCTCGAGCGCATCCGCCCAGGAATTTCGCAGCGCCGGAACTTCAGCCGACACTACGGTCCTCCCCTTATATTCGATGCGAAGCGTGTTGTCACGGTTCACTGTGCCGATTTCGTGCGCGCCCACGCCGTATTGTCTCGCAGTACTTCGAACGGCGGCAAGCTTTTCCGGCGCCACCGAAACGATCACCCGCGCACCGCGTTCATTAAACAACGCATACTCCGCCGCGTTGTCTTCCGGCACCTTAATCTGTGCCCCAAGTCCATTCGACGCGAAACACGATTCCGCCACCGTTACCGCCAACCCGCCATCGCTAATATCGTGCGCCGATTGCACCGTTCCTTCCGCAGCCAACGCCACCATGCAATCAATCAGCCATTTTTCCGCGCCGAGCTCAATCGCCGGCGGGTCGCCCGCCACAATGCCCGCAATCGTCTTCGAATATTCCGACGACGAAAATTCCCGTTGCTTTCCGCCTCGTGGCGGAGCCTGGTGCGCCGCCTTGGACGACGTAGCGCCGTCCAGCAGCACAATCACGTCGCCCTCATTACGAAACGCAATCTTCAAAACCTTCGAAGCATCCTCAAGCACTCCCAAAATCCCAATCGTCGGCGTCGGATAAATCGACTTGCCCAATGTCTCGTTATAAAAACTCACGTTCCCGCCGGTAATTGGCGTGTCCAACGCCACGCACGCTTCGCCAATCGCATCAATCGCCTGCGAAAATTGCCACATCACGTCCGGCTTTTCCGGACTCCCAAAATTCAAACAGTTCGTCGCCGCAATTGGCCGCGCCCCAGAGGTCGCCACGTTGCGCGCCGCCTCCGCCACCGCATGCATCGCGCCTACCCGCGGATTCAAAAAGCACCACCGCCCGTTGCCATCCGTCGCCAGCGCCAGCGCGCGCTTCGTTTCCTTCACCCGCACCACCGCCGCATCGCTCGCTCCGGGCCCCGCCAACGTATTCGTCCGCACCATCGAATCGTACTGATCCGTGATCCATTTCTTCGAAGCAATCGCCGGTGACGCCAGCAACTTCTTAAAATTCTCCGTCAGGTCCGTGCCTTCCTTCGCGAACACGAACCAATCCTTATCCGTCTCTTGCCTCCGCGCCGGTTCCGCAATCGGCCGGTTATACACCGGGCCTTCTTCCGCCAACGGGTGCGCCGGAATTTCCGCCACCACCACGCCATGATCCTTCACTACCAGTAGCCCACCATTCTTCACATCACCCACTACGGTGGCGTCCAGTCCCCACTTCTTGAACACGTCCAAAACTTCCTGCTCGCGTCCCTTTTCCGCCACCAGCAGCATCCGCTCTTGCGACTCACTCAGCATGATCTCGTAAGGCGTCATTCCCGTCTCGCGCTGCGGCACCTTCGCCAGATCGATCTCAATTCCCGTTTCTCCGCGCGACGCCATCTCGCACGTTGAACACGTCAGCCCTGCCGCGCCCATGTCCTGAATCGCCACCACCGCGCCCGTCTTCATCGCTTCCAGGCACGCTTCCAGCAGCAACTTCTCCATGAACGGGTCGCCCACCTGCACATTCGGCCGCTTCTGCTTCGATTCTTCCGTGAATTCCGCTGACGCCAGCAGCGACGCCCCGTGAATTCCGTCCCGCCCCGTCTTCGCGCCGACATAAATTACCGGATTGCCCGTCCCCTTGGCCTTCGCGAAAAACAAATCCTCTTTGCGCGCGATCCCCAGCGCCAGCGCATTCACCAGCGGATTCTGCGCATAGCACGGCTCGAATCCCACTTCACCGCCCACCGTCGGCACGCCAAAACAGTTTCCGTAATTTCCCACCCCGCGAATCACGCCATCCAGAATCCGCCGGTTCTTCGCCGCTTCTTCGCTGGTCGTCTTGCTCGCGATAATCTCGCCAAACCGCAGCGAGTCCAGCACCGCTATCGGCCGTGCTCCCATCGTGAATATGTCCCGTAGAATTCCGCCCACGCCGGTAGTCGCGCCCTGAAAGGGTTCTACGTAACTCGGATGATTGTGCGATTCAATCTTGAACGCGGCCACCAGTCCGTCGCCAATATCCACCACGCCGGCGTTCTCGCCAGGTCCCTGCACCACCAATTTCCCGCGCGTCGGCAAACGCTTCAGGTGCACTTTGCTCGACTTGTACGAGCAGTGCTCGCTCCACATCACGCTGAAAATTCCCAACTCCGTAATGTTTGGATCGCGTTTCAGGATTTTCTGAATCCGCGCGTACTCGGAGCGCGTTACCCCATGCTCCGCCGCAATTTCCGGAGTCACTTTAATTTCCGTCTGTGCCGTAGCCATTTATCCCCAAGTATGGGCACGATACATCGTGCCCCAGAATCCCCTAAATCTTTACTACTCACAAATCCTACGCCGTAGCCTTAGCCGCGCCCGCAAGCGCCTCCACCATCGACTCAAAAATCACCAGTCCATCCGCCGAATCCAACGCCGACTCTACCGCTCTTTCCGGATGCGGCATCAACGCCGCCACGTTCCGCTCGCGGTTGCAAATCCCCGCAATATTCCTCATCGACCCATTCGGATTTCCCGCCGCATCATCGCGTCCATCCGCCGTCGTGTACCGGAACAAAATCTGCCGGTTCTTCTCCAATTCGGCCAGCGTTGCTTCATCGCACGTGTAATTCCCATCTCCATGCGCGATCGGAATCTGCAGCACCTGTCCCGCTTTCGCCGCATTCGTAAACGGCGTGTCCGTCTGCTCCACGCGAATGTGTACCTGCCTGCAAATAAACCGCAGCCCCGCGTTGCGCATCATCGCGCCCGGCAGCATCCCGGCCTCCAGCAAAATCTGGAACCCATTGCAGATGCCCAGCACCAGCCCGCCACTCTTCGCGAATTTCTCCACTGAACTCATCACCGGAGAGAACCGCGCGATCGCTCCAGTGCGCAAATAATCGCCATAGGCAAACCCGCCCGGCAAAATAATTGCGTCACAATTTTGTAAGTCTTGGGATTGATGCCAGATAAATTCCACCGGCTTCTGCAGCACCTGGCCGATGGCGTGAAACGCATCGTGGTCGCAGTTCGATCCGGGAAAGACCACTACTCCGAATTTCATCAGATTTCCTCCGGAGAGCATTTGCGGGAAGTCATATTTTACCACAGGGGTTGGTTCGCTGCGGGAAAAGCGCCGATTAAAATCTACGATTCACTTCGCCCAGAAAGCTGCACGAATTCAAAATAACTACCACCGCAGTCTGCGAGCGCCGCCAACTACTATTACTTCTTCTTCCGCGTTTTATGGGCCTTGTCATGTCCCGAACTCGCCGCCAGTTCCCGCCGCTTCTTGCTCGCCCATCCCAGCTTGTTCACTTGCCGCCCGCGCGCGATGCCCAGCCCGTCTGCTGGCACATTCTCCGTAATCGCGGATCCCGCTGCAATATATGCGCCGTCGCCCAACCGTACCGGCGCAACCAGCGTCGAGTCGCTCCCCACGAACACGCGATTCCCGATGCTAGTCGGATACTTTTTAAACCCATCGTAATTACACGTAATTGTCCCCGCCCCAATATTCGATTTGGTCCCGATCTTGGTATCCCCGATGTACGACAGGTGTGGCACCTTGCTGCCTTCCCCCACCGTGCTCTTCTTCAACTCCACGAAATTTCCCACCCGCGCGCCCGCCTTCAAATGTGTTTCCGGCCTCATCCGCGCAAACGGCCCGGCAATCACCCGCGAATCGATTCGGCTGGAAGTAATCACGCAATGCGGCTCCAGCACCACATCATCCCCCAAAATCGTATCGTGCAGCACGCAGCCCGTCTTAATCACGCACCGCGCCCCAATCTTCGTCTTACCCAGCACCTGCACGCACGGCTCAATCACCGTGTCTTCCCCGGCCACCACTTCCGGATCAATCACCACCGTCTCCGGCAACTGAATCGTCACTCCAGCGTTCATCAATTGTTCGCGCTTCCATTCGCGGAACGTGTGATCTACTCCAGCCAGATCGGCTCGCGTATTGCATCCGAGCGCCTCGCGCGCATCCGTGGCAATCTCCGCCAACACGACTTCGCCTTTCGCATTCAGCACCGCAATCGCATCCGTCAAATAAATCTCCCGATGCGCATTATTCGGCTTCACTTGCGCCAGCGCAGGCCACAGCTTTGCCGCCGTGAAGCAATACATACTCGAATTAATCTCGTTGATTTCTTTCTGCTCCGGCGTCAGGTTCGACTCTTCCACAATCGCCGACACCGTATCCCCAGACTTCCGCACCACTCGCCCGTATCCCGAAGGATCCGCCAGCACCGCCGTCAAAATTGTTGCCGCAGCCGCTCCTGATTTATGTTTGCTGATCAGCGCTCGCAACGTCTCCGTGCGCACCAACGGCGCATCGCCCGGCAGCACCACAATATACTTGGCATTTCCAATCGTCCGCTTCGCCACCAGCAACGCATGGCCGGTCCCGTTTTGCGGTTGCTGTAGCACCGTCTCCACATCCAACGGCTCAACCACCGCCGCCACTTTTTCGGACTGGTGACCAATCACCGCGATAATCTTCTTTGGCTTCAGCGGCAAGCACGCGCGCACCACATGCTCCACCAGCGGCCGTCCGCCGGCACAATGTAAAACCTTCGCTAATCTTGATTTGAGTCGCGTACCTTTTCCGGCCGCCAAGATGAGGACTGCCACATCCTTATTATTCATATTCTCAGCATTGTCCTGTGCCCTACGACTTTTGACAATCCGGCTCCAGCAGTAGTGTTTCCGAAACCGCCAAGCACGCGCGACCGACCTGCGCCCCCAACCTTCAATTCAGCACCTCTCTTACCAATCCCGCCACCTGCGCCGCGATCGATGGCGCACCGGTCAGCCCTGGTGACTCGATCCCCACCAGATGAATCACTTGTGGCACCTCGTGATCCGCTTCAATCACGAAATCCGCTGGCCCGTGCTGATCCGGCGGCACCAACTTCGGCCGCAATCCCGTATACGCCAATTGCAAATCTGCTTCTTCCAGTTCCGGCAGCAGCGTCTTCGCATCCTCCACAAACTCCCCCACGCTCATCCTCCCGCGCTCGTAATTGTCCTTGCCCTCCACGTACGTTGCCGTCGGCCCCAGCAACGTCGTGCCCCACAACGTCTTTGTGAAATGCAGTCCCAGCGTCAACGCACCCGTATGCGGCATGGGGTAAACCAGATCCCGCACCAACTCCGACCGCTTCCCCCGAATCTCGCAATATTCTCCACGCACCGGATAAATCTTCCACGGCCTTGGTCCCAGCATTTGCGCCACATCGTCGGCATACAATCCCGCCGCATTAATCACGCAGCGCGCCTCAATCGTTTCCGTTTCCGATTGCTCTTCGTCTCCGATGCGCAGCTCCACCTTCACTGTATTTTTATTCGGCGTCAGCGACATCACTTTGGCATGCCGCACCAGGTTCGCGCCCTGCGCCTCCGCCACCCGCGCGAACGCGTGCACCAAATCTTCCGCAATGCATATCCCCGTCGAAGGCACTTCCAGCGCCCTATATCCGCGCACGTGTGGCTCGCGCTTCCGAATCCCCGCCGCGTCGATAATCCTCAGCCCTTCCACTCCGTTGTCTTCGCCTTTCTTCTTCAGCGCCAGCAGCGCCGGTTCCTCGCTGGCATCCTTTGCCACCACGATTTTTCCCGTGGTGCGATGCGGCACGCTGTGTTTCGCGCAGAACGCCTTAGTCATTACGTTTCCCGCTACGCAATGCCGTGCCTTCAACGAATTTTTGGGGTAGTAAATGCCTGAATGAATCACGCCGCTGTTCCGCGTGCTCGTCGCCATTCCCAGCTTGGGGTACTGCTCCACCAAAAAAATATCCTGCCACTCCGCGGAAAGCGCGGCCGCAATTGCGCAGCCCACCACGCCCCCACCTATGATCAGGATATTTGTCTCATCCATAACCGTTCAGAATATCACTCGCGGCCCGCGTCTCTATGCTTCGTGGCCGATTTCGTCAAAGAACGGTTTGCAGGGCGCCAGCTTCGATTGCGTTCCATCATGCACCGCAAACATCGCCGTCTTCGACTCTTCGTACCCGTTCTTCCACAGCGACACACTGCCGTATTCCCCATCCTTATCCAACGCGTAAAAGTACAAATGAAACGTGCCCAGCTTTTTCTTATCGTTGTTGTAATTCCTCACCACCCGGCCCATCGCTTCCATGCACGCTTCCGTAGGCTTCATGCCCTTGCGCATCATCTCCACAATAGTGTGCCCGCCGCACACTTTGATATTTTCTTCGCCCTTGCCCGTCGACCCCGCTCCGCCCACATCGCCATCCACATACAAGCCGGCGCCAATAATCGGCGAATCCCCAATCCGTCCTGGAATTTTCCAGGCCAGTCCCGATGTCGTTGTCGTGCCGCTCACATCACCCTTCGCATTCACTGCCAGGCAATTGATCGTGCCCGTGGGTGGCCGCGAAATCACTCGCTCCGCGTACGCGATTTTCTCCGCGTCATGATCGAAGAGCGACGCCATATGATCGTTCCATTCCGGGCTATCCGTTCCCGGCCGCCAGTTAAAACTGGTCTTGGCCTTCCACGCCAGCCAAATCTTGCGCGAATGATCGGTCAACAGGTTCATTTCTTCAAAACCTTCCGCCACTCCAAAACGTCGCGCCCCATCGCCCACAATCATCACGTGATTGGTGCGTTCCATCACCGTTTTCGCCAACTTCGCCACATTCTTGATTCGCCGCACGCTGGCTACCGAACCAGCCCGTCGTGTCGGTCCATGCATCACGCTGGCGTCCAGCTCCACTTCGCCTTCTTCGTTTGGCAATCCGCCGTAGCCCACCGAATCGTCGTTGGGATCGTCCTCCACAACAGTCACCGCAGCTATCACCGCATCCAGCGTGTCCCCGCCGTTCTTTAGAATCTCCATTCCTTTGGGCAGCGCATTTACTCCGTTCGCCGCCGAAATCATCACCGGCACTTTCCCGCTGGGCAGAGCACCTGTCCCGCTCGTGGCGACGCTGGCCTTCGCCTCGGGTTCCACAGTTTTTCCAAACAGCTTCCCCGCACCCGCAAGCGCGCTCCCTGCCAATGACGTCACAAAAAACTTGCGTCGTGTCCAGCGGTCCATAGTCCATCCTCCACGGTCCGAATCGCGTACCGCGTTGCACTGTATTTGAATTGTCTGGGAAAAGAAACTTAAAGCAGCAGGTACGTGCTCTATTCCGCCCCGCCGCCCAGCGGTAGAAAATATTGCGTGCCTTTGACTGGGTCTTTCAATCGTTCCAAAAGTTGCTGCAGATCGGCGCTGCGCTCCACGAAATCGATCTCCGAAGTCTCGATCACCAGCAGGTCCGCGCCTTCATAGCGGAAAAAGAAATGTTCGTACGCTCGCGCTACCTCTTCAATATATTGCCGCGCAATTCGCCGCTCTTCCTGCGCTTTCTTCTTGGCAATGCGGTCGCGCAGCACGTCCGGTTTCGCCTGCAGGTAAATCACCAGGTCCGGTTGCGGCATATCCGCCGTCACCGCCTCGTAATACCGCTCATACAATTTCAGCTCTTCATCATCCAGGTTCAGGTTCGCGAAAATCCTGTCCTTCTCCATTAGGAAATCGCAAACCACCGGCCCCGGCGCGTCTCCCGCCAATCCTTCGCGCAGCCGCTTCTGCCGCTCCATCAAAAAGTACATTTGGGCGCGGAACGCAGCTCCTGGCTTTCCTTCGTAAAAGCTCCCCAGGAACGGATTGTCTTCGCAATCAAACACTCGCCGCGCATGCAGGCGTTCCGCCAGGATTCGCGCCAGCGTGGATTTGCCCACGCGTAGCGGTCCTTCGACAACAATAAATCGCGGTGGATGCGATCCGGCTTGTGGGCTGCGCGCCCGTTTGGCTGATGAGGAGTCCGAGGCTGCCATTTTCCCCCACGTCGCTAGCGCGACGGTTTGATGCGCGCGATTATAGCAGTTCTCTCACCACGAATCGCCAACACCCTCCCCGGGACGTCCTAAAAACTAGAACATCCAGGCGACCTCCCGTCTGCGAATCATTCCCGGCCCAAATCCATCCGGTGATAATCACAATTAGTATTGACTTTATAATAATAGTTAGATACCCTGGTCGCCAGGTGGCCAACTGCGCGCCGAAATCTCATCGGAATGTATGCCCTGGCCATGCTCTATGTTCTTTGGAATCACCACTTCCCTAAGTGTTGATTCTAAACAACCTTAACCCTATTGTTTGCAACACTTACCAAAAACTGGGGGGAGGGGGGTAGCCCCACCTGCTGCCCGCTTTTTGCCCTAAAGTACCATTCAAAATGTGACCAAAGGTCCAGTGACCCCTGTTCCTTGGTACAGTAGAGTCCTCAGTGTCGCTCCCATCAGATCCCACTCTCTGACCGCGACACTGAGGTGAGTCTTGTTGCTTTCCGCCATCGCTCTTTTCTGCTGTTCCGCTTTGTCCGCAGATTCATCGGCGACTCCTGTCTCCTTTACTCCCCCCTCCGCCGAAAGCATTGCCGATTCTCGTTCCGACGCCAAGCCTTCCCCAGCCGCGTTGCCCGATGTGCCCCTTCCCAAGTCCGAATCCTCCTCCACTGCCATCGAGCCGTCTTTGCCTGAGCCGTTCATCAACGGTTCCGCAAAGCCAGTAATGCGCGGCTCGTACGAAACCGCTCGTGAGCGCAAGATTTGGTATGGACTCGTTGCCGCAAGTCACAGCGCTGCCGCCTTCGATGCCTACTCCACACGTCGCGCCGTCTCCACTGGCTATGGCACAGAAACCGATCCGTTCCTCCGTCCCTTCGCCCATTCCAATGCGCTCTACGCCGCCACACAAGTTAGTCCCGCCGTCATGGATTACATTGGCCATCGCATGATGACCAGCAATCACCCGCTGCTCCGCCGCTTCTGGTGGATCCCCCAAGTTGGGGGGGCCAGCTTCTCGCTCGCCGCGGGCGTTCACAACTATCGCCTCGTGCCATAAAAATTCGGACCTAACGCCTTCCGACGTTGGTTTCCGCACTTGCATTGCGCTCTCAAAGGGAATCGTCGCACCTCAACCCACGGTGCATCCTCTTCCTACAGGTTCCTATTTACCCTCTGCCCGTCCTCCCTTAAATTTCCACTTCGTTCTTTTGTTCCATCTAGCCCTCGATGCGATATAGTTGTGGCGCCCTGTCCGCGCCGCTTATCCGCCTCAGCACTGCTTCTGGAACCTTGGTTCCTGCAGACGGGTAAAGGCTATAGGTTATGTACGGCGCTGGCGAGAGGGGATTCGCTGGCAGAACAGCCAGAGGGGAAGTGTATGAAGAAGCCGCTGATGGGAATACTGGTGTTGCTGGCAGCCGCCTGGAGCCTCGCTGCTCAAGAGTTCGGCGCCCCACAAAATTCTCTGCAAACGCAGTCTGATCCGGCCAACGTCGCCGTTGCTTTTAACGAGACCTCGGCTGCGCGCGTAAATCTATTTGATTCGTCGCTCGCCAACGACACCACCACGGTTCGCAGTTTTGCCGATCCCGCTGTGCCCAGTGCGCTGCCCTCGGCTCCAGCCCCGGCTGCTCCGGCTCCCACGCCCCGGATTCTGTTTGGCGATCGTGATGACTACCGCTGGCAATTGGCCCTCAGCGTCGAATTCTTGCGTTTCCAATCCAATGTGTTCAGCGCCAGCATGGTCGGACTCAACACTTCCATCACCTATTTCACCAATGATTGGTTCGGCTTCGAAGGCAACGTTGCTACCGGTTTTGCTCCCACCATCTACGACAATGAACACGTCAAATATCTTGGCTACGCCGGCGGCGTCCACGTGGGCTCGCGCCGTGCTCGTTGGGAACCTTGGGGCCATGCCCTGTTCGGTGGAGGTCACCTGCTTCCGCAAACCGCAGGCAACAGCAAAAATTCATTCGAGATCACCGCGGGTGGCGGCGTCGACTACCGCGTTTACGCCCGGCTCTCTCTGCGTGCCGAAGCCGATTACGTCTACACCCATTTCTTCAGCCAAACGCAAAACTGCTTTCAAGGAACCGCTGGCGTCGTCATCCACTTCTAACGCCGTACTGCTGCTCTAAAATCCAGAACCCTAATCAGAGCCTTCCCACTGGTGGGGAATCGCCAGCTTTCCTCTGTTGTATTCCGTGGAACGTCCAAAATCGCCTAGGTTAGGCGTCACAGCCCCGCCCCCCTCCCGGTGCTATCGTTTGCCCGAGGAAAAAAGTGGGTAGAGGACCGCTCGTTCACCGCACATCTATCCCGAGAGAGAGGAGGAAATCATGTTGAAGAATGGCATGATTCTGCTAGGCACTTTGCTTGCTTCATTCAGCATTTGCCTGGCTCAAGAAAAGACAGATACCAAGCCCGTGGTGGTAAAGACCGCGATCAAGGAAACCAGCCCCGCATCCGGTAAAGAAATGTTCACGCAATATTGTGCGTCGTGCCACGGCACCGACGGAAAAGGGAATGGCCCCGCCGCCGCCGCTATGAAGACCGCACCGACAGACTTGACGCAACTCGCCAAGAAACACGATGGCAAGTACCCCAGCAATGCCGTGTCCAGCGTTCTGAAGTTCGGCTCAGGCCCTGCATCGCACGGTTCGTCCGATATGCCTGTATGGGGTCCATTGCTCCAGTCACTCGACAAGTATCACGACGCCATCGTGCAGCAGCGCATCGCAAATCTCGTCACCTATATCGAAACTTTGCAGGCCAAGTAAGCTTCGACCCGCACTTATATTCGGCAGGGATCGCTCCTCTGCTGCTTCCATCCCCTCCTACTCGCCGCGCCGCCCCCGAGCCATCCTCGCAGCATCTAAAATTTGAAATTCCGCAGCGGAATTTTAGATTCTTTACGCGTCCACGTTAGAACGCGAGCCTGCTCGCTGCCCACCGGAGCCATCCGCCCAGATCCCCAAGCTCTGCGGTATACTGCGGGCCACCGGAGGCCAATCAACAATGACAACCATGCAGCCCGACCAAGGCGCATTTCTGCTGCAGAACGAAATTGCGGTTCTGAAAAATGAGCACGGCACCACGCGGCGCGTGATCGAAGCGATTCCGGCCGATCGCAGTGATTACCGCCCCGATCTCATTTCCAAGTCCGCTCTCGAACTCGCCTGGCATATTGTGGCCACAGAAAAGCGCCTGTTAACTGGCGTCGCTGCCGGCGGTTTCGATTTCACACCTATGACCCGGCCCGCCGAATTGCAAACCCCTGCGCAGATTGCAGCTTGGTACGTCGAATCGTTCAAAGAAAATTTCGACAAGCTATCAAAGCTCTCCGATGAGCAGGCCGTCAAAATCGTCGATTTCCGCGGCATGTTTCAACTACCCGCCGTCGCCTTCATCGGATTCGCGCAGCGGCACAGCATTCATCATCGCGGCCAGCTGAGCGCTTACTTGCGCGCCATGGGCGGAAAAGTTCCGGCAATTTATGGCGAGAGCTACGATTCGGCCGAAGCGAAAAAGGCGCAAGCTGTTTAGTTCCTCGCAGCACTGGTCTTCTTAAGAATCTCGAATGGCGAGTCGCGCCTCCAAACAAAAGCAGGTTCAGGCTGCAAGGCCCGAACCTGCTTTTCGTCTTCACTTATATTTGGAGCGGCGAGTGGGCGTGCGCCCTTTCAACCCACTCGCCGCTTGACCGCCGGCAGGCTCAGCAACCTGGCCGTCTAGTCAAGTTCGCGTTGCGCATCATCTGCCGCTTCTGCCAGGTCGCGCAGCAATTCCACGAAACCATCAGACTTTCCATTCTTCGATGTATGCCCGATGAACAGGCCATCATCGATTAGCGATTGCACCGCACCCATGGCCGCACCTTTCGTTTCGGTGGGACGAATGATGGACACCGCCGGCAATTTCTTGCTCAAGAAAAAAGTAGGCTCCGGCATGATCAGGTTCGTTTGCAGTGAGTCCGCCTGTGCTGGTGTGGCGTTGGGATCATTTAAATTTGGAAATGTCACTGTCGCGCCTGTCGAGCCCGGGAATCCCTTGTCGACGTCCGTCAGCAGAATGGCGTTGCCAGCTTTATCGTGCCAAGTCTGGAAATGCGCAGTCTCCGTCGGCCCAATGCTCAGCAGCACCCGCAAAACTTCCACATTCGTCACTCTCTGTGCCAATGATGGATACAGGCTGCTCCCGCCTTGCTCGATGAAGGCAAAGTGAAAGCCCGCGGTATTCGCGATCGCCTGCGTATGGTCGGAAAGCCCCGTGGGCTTGGAAGGATCGGCAACCAGGTCCGCATTGGTCCGCGGAATTGCCGTGTGTTGCCCCGCGGCTAGCGTCGGAATTGCATTGGGAAACGTATCGCCCAAATCCGGATTCATCGTCGCACTGCGATAACGTGTCCACCAACTGGTATCCACCGTAAGCTGGGTAAGATTCGTGAGCCGTCCGACCGCAGGTACGCCGGTAACTTGGCTGGGTTTCAGGCTGGCAAACTTGCTCAGATCCACGGAGTCGGCGCCTTTGGATTGCAGATACGCCTTCAGAAACGCCTCGTGACTGAATTCATCGTCGGTGTTGTCCGAAATGTATTGCGGCATATCCCCGTCGAGTTGCAACAGCCCGGTGATATAAAGCTCCGCCAATCCATTCGGGAAGGGCAGATCGATCGGCGAAACGCCATGATGCCCGGGCCCAGCTCCACCCAGCTCCGCGTATTGCCGCCACAGGTCTGCCTCGATTGTTTCCAAAACCTGCAGGAAACGAAGAATTGCAACGTCGCCCTTGGTCAGTCCACCATTCGAGCCACTTCCCTGAGCAAATCCCGGAATGTTTTCACCTAGCAACGCCACACTAACGGTTGCGGCGCCTGCGGCCGCGGCTCCCTTTTTCAGGAAAGAGCGGCGGTCGGAGGCTTTACGTACTGGAAGCTGCGGATTTATCGGTGTCATCGAAGTCTCCTTACGAAAAATTTGGCTTACGATCCCTGCGCAGTTTCTGCACGAAATGATCGTCCACGCTGCCGAGAGTAGTGGGGAAGGAAGCATTGATTGTCACCACGTTGTCGCGAAGCCGTAATTTGTTTTTCAGAAAATGTGGTGCTAAAGAAAACAAATTCGAGACAGTCGGGTGGTTTACAACCGAATGATTAGCAATCCCATTCTCTGGTCAAAGTGTTTTCGCCACGGCCTGCTGTTCTGCTAGAACGTAGTCGATGAAGCTGGTAGTTTAAGGGGCAAGCAATTGAGGCTTTCCTTGGGTACTCGTCACAAACTTCTCCTCTTCGGACTTATCTTTTTCGTGGGCGCACTGCTGCGCGTTCGTTTCAACTCTTTTGCCTCCGCCGATACAAACAATCAGGGAACCTTGCGCGTCGTTGCCGACGTGCCACTTCCGGGCCCAGCCGTGCGCTTCGATTATCAAAGCCTGGATGTGTCCAACGGCCGGCTGTACATCGCCCACATGAACGCCGATCAGTTGGTGGTGTTCGATATCAACAAGCGTGAAGTCGTCGCGAATCTGGACGGTTTCCATCGGGTACACGGAGTGATCGCGGTGCCTGAGCTCGGCCGAGTCTACGCATCCGTCACCGGCGATCACCAGGTCGCGGTCATCGATAGCGCCAATCTGAAAACACTCACCCGTGTCGGAGAGATTAAATATCCTGACGGACTCGCCTACGTCTCCACAGTCAAACGCATTTTCGTTTCCGACGAACACGGAAACGCCGATGCCGTGATCGACACCACGAACAACGCGCTGCTAACCGCCATCAAGCTCGGCGGCGGAGCCGGCAACACGGTCTATGACAGCAAAGCCGACAAAGTTCTGGTCGCGGTTCACGACAAAAACGAGCTGGTAACGATCGATCCGTTAAAACTGAAAATCACCGCCCGAACCCCGATCATCGGCTTGGAAGATCCGCACGGCGTTGCCATTGATGTGGAGACTCGGGTTGCCTTTGTCGCCGCGGAAGGGAACAACAAAATCGTCTCTGTGGACCTAAAAACCATGAAGGGCGGCCCGGCCATCCCTACCGGCAAAGATCCGGACGTTCTAGCCTTCGACCCCGGCCCCAAGCGCCTATACGTAGCCGCCGAGTCGGGCGATGTGCGCATCTTTCACGAGGTAAATCGCACCTTGGAACCCGAAGGAACCATTCATTTGCCGCACGGACATACTGTGTCCGTTGACCCAAAAACCCATCTGGTCTATTTTCCGTTAGAGAATGTGGACGGCAAACCGCTACTGCGAATCATGGAATGGGTTGCGACCGGCAAGCAAAAAAGCCAATGAAAGTGCGGCTTTTTGCTGGATATGCAC
>CAWKHR010000015.1:0-274255 GCA_963849395.1 Candidatus Acidiferrales bacterium | reverse complement strand
ACGATTTCAACTTTTTGGGGCGGACGTATCCGGTGTTCGCACAGGGAGATCAGGAATTCCGTCAAACCTCCGACGAAATGGCTCGGCTCAAGGTTCGCAACGCGACCGGCGAAATGGTGCCGATAGGTGCGGTTGCATCCTTCAAAAACAAGACAGCGCCGTACCGAGTGCCACGTTACAACCTCTATCCCGCTTCGGAAGTGATGGGTGAAGCGGCGCCCGGTATTTCATCAGGAGCCGCGCTGGATCGTATCGCTCAGCTCGCCACCGAAAATCTCCCTCCAGGCATCACTTTCGAATGGACGGACCTTGCCTACCAGCAGGCCAAAAAGGGCATTCCCACGGTAGCGATCTTTGCCGCGTCTGCACTGTTCGTCTTCCTGGTCCTCGCGGCGCAGTACGAAAGCTGGAAGATTCCATTGGCGATCGTGTTGATCGTGCCGATGTGTTTGCTCGCGGCAACTACGGGGCTGAACATTCGGACGATGCCAATCGACATTCTGGCGCAGATCGGCTTTGTTGTGCTCTTGGGACTCGCTGCCAAAAACGCAATCCTCATCGTGGAGTTTGCGAAACAACGACAGGATCATGAAGGTGCAAATGCGGAAGATGCCGCCGTTCATTCTGCCCACGTACGTCTTCGCCCAATCTTGATGACTTCCTTTGCGTTCATCGCGGGCGTGGCCCCTCTTGTAGTCGCGCATGGGGCGGGCTCAGAGATGCGCCAGTCACTGGGAACCACGGTGTTCTTCGGTATGCTCGGTGTAACCATCTTCGGCTTGCTGTTCACGCCAGCCTTTTACGCGCTCGTTCGAAAAGGTGATCGGAGCAGTGCACCGCGCACATCTGCCCTGGCTGTTAAAACAGCCGTTGGCGTCCTGATGCTCGCGCTCTTGTCGCAAGGGTGCTCTGTTGGACCGAAATATAAAGCTCCGACTGCAAGTCTGTCCGCATTCCACAACAAAGTGGAAGGTCCAGCAAGCAATCCAGTCCCGTCCCTCGATCAGTGGTGGAAAGGTTTCAACGATCCTGAGTTGGTAATGCTTGTACAACGCGCCTTGGAACAAAACCTCGACCTCGCGGCGTCACTTGAGCGAGTCAACGAAGCCCGCGCCGTCGCTTTCGGAGCTAAGGCGAGACTCTATCCCTCAGGTGAATTCGACGCCTCCGCGACGGCCGAGCGCCAAAGCTTGCAAGGAAATCTCGGCGCGATCTCCAGCAGTTCCCCAGGCTTCCGCCGCGACATTCACGAGTATGTACTCGGAACAGCTGCAAGCTGGGAAATCGATGTTGCCGGGGGAATTCGACACAACGCCTCGGCGGCGCGAGATGAAGTCCAGGCAGCCGAGGCAGGTCATACGGGCACTCGCATCATCGTGGCGGCCGATGCAGCCGACGCCTATCTGCAGATTCGCGGATATCAAGCGCGGATTGCCGTTGCCAAGAGCCAAATCGAGACCGATGAACACCTGCTGAAGCTGGTTCAAAATCGCTACGATGCCGGCGCTGCATCAAGACGAGAGATTTCCCAAGCAGAAGCATTGTTGCAGCAGGCTCGCTCAACGATTCCGTTGCTCAAGCTATCGCTAGAGAAGCAGCTGAATCGCCTCGACGTATTGATGGGAGTGCAACCGGGTACCTATGCGCGGGAACTTGACGCCGTTACCCAGATACCTTCCATTCCAAGCATCGGTAGCCAGGAGCCGACCGAGGTCCTGCGTCGCCGTCCGGACATCATCGCGGCCGAGCGGCGGCTCGCCGCCGCGAACGAAAGAATCGGCATAGCGATGGCCGAATACTATCCAAAAATCTCATTGTCAGGACTGCTTGGTCTCGACAGTCTAAACTCGCGGACCTTGTGGACTGGTGGCGCGTTTCAACCTGCCGCCGTAGCTGGTCTGCGGTGGCGGCTGTTTGATTTCGGCCGAGTCGACGCCGAGGTCAAACAGGCTCGCGCGGCAAATGCCGAAGCGTTGATTGATTATCGCCAGTCCGTTCTGAAAGCTGCAGAGGACGTCGAAAACGCTCTTGCAACCTTAACTGAGACTCAAGCCTACATCATAGAGGTTCAGGGTGAAGTGAAATCTCTCACGCGTGCGCGGGATTTATCGCAGGAAGCCTATCGCGCGGGATCGATCACACTCACAGACGTACTCGATGCGGATCGTGAATTGTTGGCCGCACAGGACCGGCTTGACGCTAATCGAGCCGACGCGGCCCGAGCTGCTGTTCTCGTCTACCGCTCGTTCGGTGGTGGTTGGAGCCCTCCAAGCTGATCTGGTATCGGCGGTTGCGAAGGCGGCAGGATTGAGACACTCAAGACAGTTTCTGCCATACTTGCGCAATCATGCCGAGGCCTCCTCGTGTTATCGCGTTTCTCCTGGCATCGCCGTTCCAACTCCTCGATCTGACGGGTCCAGCAGATGTCTTTTCCGTTCCCGCAGCAATAGGCAAGGGCAAATACTCGCTGCAAATGTTGTCGACAACAAACGGGAACTCCGTTCACAGCACGGGCGGCGTTACGATTGGCAACGCTCGCAAGTTTTCCCAGTACACCGGTCCGATCGACACGTTGATCATTATCGGAGGAGAGGGCTCTCTTGAGCATCAATCACCAGAGTTGCTGCAATGGCTGCGCCGCCGATCGGCGCACATCCGGCGAGTTGCCTCTGTTTGTACAGGAGCTTTCATCCTCGCTGCCACAGGATTGCTTGACGGGCGAAGAGTAACAACGCACTGGCGATACATCGACCTTCTGATCGAGCGCTACAAGAATCTGAAAGTGGAACGTGACCCCATTTTTATCAAGGATGGGAAGTTCTACACGACGGCGGGAGTCAGCGCCGGCGTTGATTTGGCCCTGGCGTTCGTTGAAGAAGACCTGGGGCATGAAGTGGCAGCGACCGTTGCTCGCGAACTCGTGCTCTTCTTGCGTCGACCCGGCAGTCAAGCCCAATACAGCGCCTTGCTTGCACAGCAGGCAACGTTAAGTGACGTACGCATGCGTGGTCTTCCAGCTCACGTTGAATCGCATCTCACGAGAAAGCTCGACGTAAGCGAATTGGCAGCATTTGTTGCAATGAGTCCGCGGACATTCGCGCGTCAATTCGAAGCGAACTTCAAAACAACTCCTGCAAGATGGGTACGCTCTCTTCGAGTGGAAGCCGCGCGGCAACACCTGGAATCGCGCAATCTATCTCTTAAAGAAGTTGCGCGCATCACAGGTTTTCGCGACGATCAGGCGTTGCGTCGAGCATTTGAAGACCAACTGAAAATGAGTCCCAAAGAATATCGTGAGCGCTTTGGGCCCAAAGCCTAGAAAATTTGGTGCACTCTTGGTGCACTCTGGCCTGCAAATGAGACGATCTCGTGCAAATCAGAGCGCCGTAAGTGACTCAAAACAAATGAAAGGGTGTGAGTACAAACAGGGCAGGATGAGTTAGCAAACCGCCGCCAGTCTTCGGCGATGGCGCAGAGGATCACCAAAACAATCTGCGCCTCGAGCCGACCGGTGATTCGCTTCTACGCCGTGGGTGCGGTGAACTCCGGTAAATGTGGGTTGGATTGTGGGTTGAGCTTTTTTGGAACAACTCTCACTAACCAACTGGAAATAGATGGTGGACACGTGGGCGTGAACCACTGACCTCGTCCTTTATCAGGGCGCGTTCAAACCGATTAAACAGAACTCCATGAACTACCTCTCTGTGCAGCTCGAACTTTCGCGGGGGAATTCAGTATTTCACGCGAGCAAGCCCACGCGATACTTCAGCGACTCGACCTCCACCCAACTCCCCACTCGACCCTTCCAGTTAATCACGTAGCCACACTCAAATCGTTCGTTGGAGGACCAGTTATGGCAATGAGCACGGCATTTGGCGCGGATGGCGGCGGCTTTCCAAACCGCCGCCGAGCAGAACGGTTGTTACGCATTGAATCTGAGTGCGATCGGTCGATTCACTCAGAAGAGATGTTTACAAGAGGTTGCAAATAGCACACCTGCTTGGCAGGCGCGGCCCCGAGATTACGTGTTCAACAACCAAAGAATATAATCTGCGACCGAACATGTCGCCATTCAGTAAGCACTTTAGATGACATCTTCATGACATCAAATCCGTTCAGAAGAAATAGAGGACTGTTCGCGGGCTCGGGCAGAGGAAACCGGGGCCAACTGAGCGCTATATTAAGATGCGGCCGGATTTCGAAGTTTTGACTTGTTGAATAATTCTCATATAACAATAGATTGACATACTGTTAGTATGCTATAATACGCTTGTATGAGAATAACGATGACTGTAATTCTCATATAGACCGTGAGAGACACACTGTGAGTATGTCTTTTACAGCTTACGTGAGAATATCGTGAATCCACAAGTTTCCTTCACCCACTTCGCGCAATCGACACCCCTCTTTACGCTCAAACAAGCGCGCCACGGCTACGCGAAAGATGAGCACAGCCGCTCCATCCTGAACATGCTGCATCGCTTGAAACGTCAGGGCCGCGTTCGGCAACTTGCGCATGGCGTTTACTCCGGAACCCTCGCTTCCGCGCCGCCGAATCGTTATCTCGTTCCCTCCGCGCTTCGCGACGATGCTGTCGTTGCGTTTCATTCCGCGCTCGAATGGCACGGCATCGCAAATCAGGTCTTCCAGAGCGTCTACTATTTCTCCGCGCGTCCGCGCAAAGACGTAGTCTACGATAACGTCACCTACCACCGTGTCGCTCCGCCGCACGCACTCCATGACGAGCGGCACAAACTCTTCCAGGTACAATTGGGAGCCGATCAGGTCCTCGTAACCGACAGGGAACGTTCCTTCGTCGATTGCCTGATGTTTCTCGATTACAGTGGCGGTGTCGAAGAACTCGACAAATCACTCGCGATGTTCCCCTCGTTCGATTTTGACACGGTACTCAAATATCTGAAACTCCTGCGCAAACCGTGGCTATACTCGCGGTTGGGTTTTCTGCTGGATCGCCACGCGGACAAACTTTTTTTTCGCGGCGAAGCGCGCGACCGTTTTCTGCGCAAACTCCCGCCGGGCGTGGCGTACCTCGGAACCAAGCAGCCGGGAAATCGTTGGATGCCCACCTGGAGGCTCATGGTGCCGGACACGCTCGCGCCAACAGGAAACTCCAAGATACCGACATGAAATTCGACCGCTCGCGTTTCACAGCAACGGCAAAAGCAACCGGCTTTCAGGCCGACAACCTCGAGAAGGTTCTTCGTCTTCGGGAACTCTTGAACGAGTTTCAGAGGCATTCCTTCCTGCGTGGGAAACTCGCTCTCAAGGGCGGCACTGCCCTCAACTTGTTCTACCTGGGTTTGAAGCGGCTTTCGGTGGACATCGATCTGAACTACATCGGCCACGTTGATCGCGACGGAATGCTCGCCGAACGCCCGGACATCATCAAGGCCGTGGAACAAATCGCTACCGGCCTCGGCTACCAACTTCAAAACGGCATCGATGATCACGCCCTGCGCGAATGGTATCTCGGCTACTTCAACCACGCCGGAGCGCAGGACCGACTTCAAGTGGAGATCAATTTTCTGATGCGTGCCTGTGCGCTCGCGCCACGCACGCTCCCGGCTACGTCCCTCCTCGACTCGCAACCGTGTGAGTTCCCCGTTTTGGCAACGGAGGAAGTGTTTGGCGGGAAAATTAAAGCCATGATTGACCGCCACCACGCGCGCGACCTGTACGATCTTTTTCGCTTTGCGAACTCGGATCTCAAGTACGACCCCGAAATCCTTCGCAAACTGGCCGTCCTCTTCGGCAGCACCATGGACAGTGACTTCCGGACGTACACAATGGAGCGCGCATCCAACGTGGACACAAAACAAATCGACACCCTGCTGTATCCGCTGCTCAAGGCTGATGACCGGCCCCAGCTCGCCGAGATGCTCACCGCAGCAAGACCACTTCTGGAAGGGGTTCTGGACCACAAACGTGAGGAAGCCTATCTGGCCGCCATCGCGGCTGGAAAATACGAGCCCGAACTTCTCTTTCCGGAAAACATGGAAATCGCGGAACGCATCCGGCTTCATCCGGCGCTGCTCTGGAAAGCACAGAACGTCGCCGAATTCTTGGTGCGATCCAAGAAATCTTCTTAACGAAGGCATTCCGATCGATGGAATTGCGAAATCCGTAGCTGATCTGTTCAGAAATCTCGTTTGCCCGCCCTTCCTGTCCAAACCCTGCGCCTAAACCGTCCGCTTCACCTATCAAGGCTCTCCACTTCGCTCCGATGAACGCCAACCCCGCGGCCTTGACAGCGCGGACGGCTAGCCGCCGCGGGCCCTCCAGGAAGGGCATTCGCTTCTTCTGCGCTGCAACGCTGTGCCGGAACCAACAACAATCCAAGTCGAAGGCAGAAAATCTTCTCTCCCATAAATAATCAGGAAGACACCTCTGTTTCCACCCAGGCGAACAAATTGCAAGATTGGACTTCACACAATGAATTACAGGAAGAAAAAAGTTAGCGTCCGCGCCGGGACTTCTCGTGTTGCTTTGCGGGGTGTAATTCCTTGCCAAACACTCTAGCTGCCCAATCCGGTATCGTCTGTGCGGTCTTACTCAATTTGCCGCCGATGAAGTGCGCCACTACGCGAAAGCCGCGGCGATGCGCTGTGTTGTCGTACACGAGCAATTCATCGGCATGTTTGGGGACTTCGGAGAGATTCTTCGTTGACTGTCGATAGGAGTCAATCACGCTGGACATGGGCACGGCTTGCCCGCCTCGACTCATGCGCACCAACACCCGCCCCACATTCAAATTTGCGTCTTCCGTAGAAATAAAAAGAACCTTCGTCAAAAACCCTGCTGCCTTAGCCTGGTCGAGCAGTTGTGTGTCCACGTGAATGTCTTCGACGGCAAAAGAACGCCGCTCCTCAAGAAACGGTTGTTGCTGGTGTCGCAGCGCGGGAACAAGTGTTGGGAATGGCTCATTCAAGTAGGCTTCATAGAAAGTTGTCTTACCGGCGCCCACTGGTCCCGCGATTATGAACAATGCTGGCTTTTGCTGGCTCAGGTTGTGATTTCCTCGCGTGCAATTTTGCGCGGAGCCTTCCCGCGAGCGGGCTCAAAGCCTGTCTCTAATTTCTCAACGGGGGTTCGCTCTCCGTCAGGCGTTACCTTCACTGTCGCTTTCAGGTTCCGATCGTACTCGTAATATGACCCGTTCGGCTCCTCCGCCTCGAAGGGAACGGATTGCATTGCCGAAAGCTCCGCAAGCATCTGATGAAGCTCGCGACGTTCGGCCTCTGACATCGTGTCGTACAAATGCACGGACGAACCCCGTCCCTGGGCTGGTTTCTTGAGTTTGGATTCTCCGCCCTTTGCGTAGAAAACCAGAAGAGCGCTATTCACTAGCTGATTCATCGAACAATTCCGCTTCTTAGCTACGTCATGAATGCGCTTACGAAGGCGATTCAAGATGACGACTTGCGTTTCTCTCCCGGTTTGTTTCTGCCTGGATTGAAGAGTCACGAGCTCGACAGTATTCAGGTCGACTGCCAGAAGCGCATCATTGATCGAAGTCGACAGTTCTCCCATAAATCTCGGTTTGTCCCGCAGGAGTTTGTCGAGGGAACTCAAGAGCCGGACGTTGTAGACTCCGAAATTAGCGCTTCGCCGCTTGGGCACGATTCCCTACTGTCTTCAGGATGGGGGTTGCCGCAACTGAAAATACGTCACAGCCCGTACATGCAGATATATACACCACCCTCACAGCTCATTCAAGCCGCCCTCAATCTGCAAGGTGGTGCAAATGTCGAATCGTGACCTGCGCAAACTGCCACCTTGGCGCAAAATGCATTCGGAACCCGGCGCCAGGCGCAAGACCAATTAAGTTCACCATGCTAATCGCGAATCAGGCCTTGGCCTCACAAGGTAAGGAGCGATGATCTACTCCGACGACCTTCTGGCTGTCGCAAAGCGCATCTTGTGGTTTGGAACTCCAGAAGAAGCCCTTGAATTTCCTAAGCGCTTTCTTACCTACGCCATGACATACGCATCGCACGAGGATATTGAAATTCTCAGGAAATATTGCACCGACGATGATTTCAAGGCCACACTGGATGACCCCGCCCCCGGGATTTTCGACCCAAGCTCCTGGGCCAAATGGAATGAACGTTACAATCACACTCCCGTCCCGCCGCTTCCGAGGAGAAAGATTCCCGGCGTCGATCCCGCAACCATCCGTGATTTCTTTCCTCCCAATTATTGAAAACACCAGCGAGGTTTACCGATTGTTCTTGTCATTCGAGTCCTCAGTTCCTTGCACCAGCGTTTTCACATTCCGTGTACCCCGCCAGTGGAAGCCAGGCCTATTTTCAGGTTCCAGTCGTCTTAGATTCGCAAATGGGTCCCGCTCTTCAACTGCCTCCACTTTTGTTCCCTGCGGCTCTTGAGGATCGAGAGGTTTATCCTGTTTTCCCCAGTTGCTGGCGGCGGTTGGCTTCTTTGCGTTTCTGCTGCGTGAGACGGTCTTGTGAAAAACGCGATAGCTCATCTGTAGCCCTTCACCTTCCAGAGCTATCCAAATCTCTTTAAAGCCATGCCCGGACCTCAGCGCCGCCTCGATCCCCGGAAGAAGAGATCGAATGAGCGCAGCTTTTATCCCGGGTGGAGTGGCGGCTAGTTTGTTCAGGCACTGACGGAAATGTTCCATTTGACATGTGCTCTGATGCTGCTATACGTATAGCACTATGGCATTCTAGTGTAAAGCAAGAGTCTCAGCTACGTCGGCAGAAATCGACAGGAGTCGACAGAAATCAACTGAAGTCGACAAAAATCGTCAAAAAATCAACAAAAGTCGGCAGAAATCGACAAAAGTCATCAGTTGTCAACAGAAGTAGACACTCTTTCAACAGGAATAGGAGCGTCACGCAGGGGATGCAGGCGGATCATTGGGGGAAACACACGTATTGGAACATAAAGGGTTGTGGCGACGCTGCGCGTGTTTCTACAGGCAAGTTCTTATTTTTCAGAGGGAAGGGATGTGGCGGCTCTTGCTCTAAATGTGGCACAAATGTGCCACCGCAGATTCTTCCACGTTTCTCGACTCTTCGACAGTCCAAATGGAAGGAAATATATGGCAAAGCCGAGAATTGAGCGGAGTTTATTGTTTCCGAACAAGGAATTCCGAGAGCGAGTGCGGAAAGCGTCGAAGGACCGGGGCTTTCGATCCGAACAGGCATTTATCCTCACCGCTTGCGAACGCGAGATTCGCAGGGGTGATGACACCGAATCCGTAACGCAGTTTGAGGCGCGCATCGCAGCCACACTCACGAACCTGGCGAAGCAGGGGCAACATCTTCAAACGCTCGTAGAGGCGCAGGTCGCCATAACGGACGTGCTCCTGAAGTACGTCATTACCTGCGTTGTGGAACCCCCGGAAGATGCGCTCCCTGCGGCGCGCGTTCGCGCCAGGTTGCGCTACGACAAGCTGATCCGCGCTGCGGCGAAAGAGCTCTCGAACAAAAACAGAGACACTCTGAGGGAGATGGTAGCCGATGAATGACGCACCACCAGTGCGATTGCGCCCGAGAAAGTCAAAACACAGCCAAACTACAATGCGATAAGTCCTTTTTTCAGAAAAACACTTCCAATGGTGCTATATGTATAGTATGCTGAGGTCGACTTGGAAACACGCGGGTCTTCTGTCTTTCGAGTCCGTGCATTGGACGAGACCGGGGCAAGCCCAGACCGAGGATCGCGCCAACGGTCAAAAGAAACCACGCTCGGGAAAACTCCTTGCTCTACGAGCTGGAGGAACGATGAATCGCACAACAGAAATCCATTCGCAGGGACTCGAAAATGAAGGTCAAAATCAAAAGCTCACGCAACAACACAGTGCGAATGGCGACGGTCCGCGTCTTGTAGCATTTGTTCTACTTCTACCCGAAGATGCCGAAGTTCTCGCTGGCCTCCTCTGCAACCTAGCGACGAATTCACACGTGTCCCAAGATCTCAACGCCCTCGCAAAACCCGTCCGTTTCCTGGGACCCGAGCCCTCGGATACCTGGTTGCCTCATGTCGAAGCGGCGAAATTCCTAGGCGTCTCGATAAGCACCTTATATCGCTATGCGTGTCAGAAAAGAATTGAGGCTCGAAAACTGGGAGGTCGACTCGAATACAGGCGCTCCACCCTAGATAAATTTAAAAATCAACAGATTCGTCCCGCTCAGTGCTCACGCGCTCGAGGTATAATCACGCCGGCGCTCGGCTCCGGCAACTGAGAGGAGCGTCAGTGGGACTCTTTAGGAAAAGTAAGTCGCCGTACTGGTGGATGTCATACATGGTGGACGGCGAGCAGATTTGGGAATCAACCAGATCATCCTCAAGACAGGTTGCAGTCCGGATTTGGAAGGCACGCGAATCCGAGATCGCCTTGGGGAAGTTCAAAGTTGGCTGGCCTGGCAAGCGGATCAAGTTTGAAGAACTTTGCGACGAGTTTGAGCGGTCACACTTCGCAGGGATTTCCGAGAACACGATCAAAGGCTACCGAGCCTATCTCAAACACTTGAGGGCATTCTTCTTGGGACTTGTGCTGACAAACATCACCGCAAGGTTGGTCGAAGAGTATCGCGACCATCGCCGGCAGCAGCCCTCGATTCGCTATAAGGGCCGCACCATCAAAGGTGCGACCGTCAATCGCGAACTCGAATGCCTTACATGCACGCTCGACCTCGCTGTTCGCAGGCAATACATCCCCGAAAATCCCGCTCGCGCAGTGAAACATTTCAACGAACTGCGAGACCGTCCGTACAAGCAAATGCTCACGCTGGACCAGGAGAACCGCATCTTGAGCGAGGCATCTCCCCATCTTCGCGTTGGCATTATCCTGCTCGTGCAAACGGGAGGGAGGACCTATAGCGAAGGATTCCGTCTGCGTTGGGACCAAGTGGATTGGGAGCATAAACTGATCCGCTGGGGCAGCGACGTGAAAACGGCGGGTTCCTCCGAGCCTCTTCCGCTTTCGGATCTGGCGTACCGCGTACTGCGCAAGTGGAAAGAAGAATCGAACCCTGATTCGCCGTTTATCTTTCCAAGCCCACGCAAACCGGGCCAGCCAATCCGCAGTGTGAAGACCGCTTGGAAGGCTACGTTGAAACGAGCAGGCGTGCCGCACTTTCCGATCTACAACCTGCGGCATGCATTCTGTACGCGGCTAAGCTGGGTAGCTCCTGACGCTGTGATCCAACGGGCGATGCGGCACACAAGCCCCGAGACGAAGCGCCAGTATCAACTCGGCATGGTCGAGCAAGTACGTGAAGCGATGGAAAGAGCAAATGAGAGGGTCTACGGCGAGCGCGTCACCATTCAGTGAGCGTTTTACATGACACCTACATGACACTGCGATTTTCAAAGCTGAAACGTGAGAATGACGTTTTGTAACCAATTGAAAAAGAAGGAGAATTTGGCTCCCCGGGCTAGATTCGAACTAGCAACCCTTCGGTTAACAGCCGAATGCTCTACCATTGAGCTACCGGGGATCCGCAAGGCAGGGTCAGTACGTACCTTCGAAGTCTAGCGGACCGCAAACGAAAGTGTCAAACTAGCTTATCCTCAACAAAAGCATCAATTCTGCGCGCACTCTAGGCTCAACATTTTACTCTCTTCTCGATATTTTTGGCTCTCAAAACTTCCGCGCAGAAATTCGGTTAGAAGTGGATCACTATGCCAACCGTCCCCTGAAAATTGTTTTGCGTTTCTTCAAAGAAATGGGTGAACACATAGTCCACCTCTGTCCGCAACGAAATTAGGGCATGCACCCGGTAGTCCCAACCGCCGCCCGCCGTCAGTTGGAATGCATTCTGATTATTACCCGCGGTCTGCGGCAGCAGATGAGCGCCACCGACCAGCAAATGTCCCCAAGGTACCCATCGCGAGCTCCGCGAGCCCACGTGAATTCCCACCTGATAGGCGAAATATTTTACGTGTTCATGGTCGTAGATGGTCGGCCCAATTCCTGTCGCAATATTCCCCTCAAGCCCATACCAGTCATTCGTAAAGTACGTTAACGATGTGTGCAGTCCCGCCACGCTAGAACTGAACAAATCGGAACGGAACCGCAAGAACTCTACGCCCACGCCCAATTGCCACCGGCACGGTGGCAGCACATCTGCAGGCACACCTTCTGGACACAACCTCTGAGGCGTCTCACTCTCCTTTTTGCCGCCGCGCGCACTCGTATCGCTCGCGGAGTAAAGATTGAACAAATTCGCTTGTGCTGCTAAGTTCTCGCTGAAAGATCGAACAACATTGCCTTCCACGTCGCGATCTTCACTACCGACTTGTTGCGCGCCCGAGTACCACGCCGCTATTAGCATCGACAAAAGCCCGATTAGCGCTCTCTTCATAGTTTTCTCGGTCCCTCTTCCGTCCATAAACAAGGGAGCACAACCAGATGCGGGCCGTGCTTCCTTTCTGGGATTGGAGAATGCTTAAGTCTAGCGCCCGCCAACTCACCCGACATTATTTCCTTTCATCACCTCAACCCCGTCGACGACCTTTCGCCTCCCAAACTTCCTTGACACCTCCACGTCTGCACGCTACACTATGTAGTTTTTAGGTGGCCCCCTGGAGCCATCTGGGGGAGGGTAAAAGGAAATGGACAAGAAGCGTTTGGAATATTACAAAAAGAAATTGTTGAACCGCCGCGACGAACTGGTGAAAACCATCACGCGCACTGAAGAAGAAGGGCGGCAGGCTGACGACGATCCAACGGTCGATCTCGCCGACAAAGCGGCAAATTCCTATACCAAGGAATTTCTCTTTGGGCAGACCAATACCGACCGCACCATCCTGAACATGATCGACGAGGCTCTGAAGCGCATTCGCAGCGAGGAATACGGCACGTGCGCCAACTGCCAGGAAGAAATGCAGCAAAAACGGCTGGAAGCCGTTCCCTGGGCTAAGCACTGCATCACCTGTCAAGAAAAGATGGAACAAGGCCTGCTCTAGCCACCAGTCGTCGCTCGCCAAGTACGTATCACAGTTTTTTTACTGAATAAGTACATTATAGGTCTATAATAGCTCAAGAGCGCTGAAGAAATGATTGCTCTTGAGCTATGACCCGGTTGTCACGCGCCACCTTCTCGCGGCGGTTTGGCTATTTAGCTAGTTCTCTGCTTAGCGTGGCGTTTCCCGCTGGCTGCCGGTTGTGCGATAGGCTTCTTCTGAACGCCTCCAGGCTAGCGGTCTGCGATCTCTGCCTCTCGTCATTTAAGCGCCTCACTGCAGAGCTTTGCCCTCTCTGCGGACAAGCTCTCGCGCCGGGCGAAATGCTTGGCGAAGAATCCGATCTTTGCCGCGACTGCCAGGAGCACCGCTACGCCTTCAGCGTGGCCCGCAGCTTCGGCGTCTATCGCGACGTCCTGGTCCGCGCCATCCTGCTTCTGAAGTACGAGCGCGTCGAGCCTCTTGGCAACTGGTTCGCCAAACGCCTGGCGGAACTCATCAACACCGAGCCCGGCCTCCTCAATGCCGACGTAATTGTCCCCGTCCCCCTGCATCGCTTCCGACAAAAGGAACGTGGCTTCAATCAGGTTGACCTCTTCGGCCGCCCACTCGCCCGTCTACTCAGGGTTCCGTATCGCCCAGTTTTGCTGGTCCGCGAGCGACCCCGCCCCGAACAGCATTTGCTTCGCAACGACGAGCGCTGGGAAGCGGTACGTGGCGCTTTTGCTATACAAAAGGGCCTGCGAGTTGACAATTTGCGGGTCTTGCTTTTAGATGATGTTATGACTACGGGAGCAACGTTAGATGCCTGCTCCCGTGCACTACGCGAAGCTGGAGCTGTTTCGGTTGTGGGTCTTACTATTGCCCGCGCCGTGCGTCCGATTAGCTTCGCAGCGGAGAGCGATAACCTGTAGGGGTGCGCGATGAGCGCAAGACGACCAGAGGCGGTCGATCCCCGGGGGCGATATACCCCCGAAGCGGGTGGGGTGCTTGCGCCCGGCGCTTCGGGGACTCTTGGACGCCACGTTCCGCTTGCCCCACCCCGCCGCGCTTCCCTGATGCAAGAGCCAGTCCTGGTTCTCAACGCCACGTACGAACCCATTAACGTCACCGCGGTACGCCGCGCTATGGTGCTCCTTCTAAAAGGCGTGGCTCAAGCCGAGGAAATGCATAGCGCGGAAGTTCATTCCGCGGCTAACTCTCACCGAGTGCCATCCGTTATCCGGCTTCTTGCTTATCGCCACATCCCGCAACAGAGCCGCGCGCTTTCGCGCAAAAACATTTTGCTTCGCGATCGCAACACCTGCCAGTTCTGCGGCAAGATTTTCCCCAGTTCAGAACTTACTCTCGACCACGTCATGCCTCGTTCGCGGGGCGGTCGTTCTTCCTGGGAGAACTTGGTGGCCTGCTGCTATCGCTGCAACAACACCAAGGGCGACCGCACTCCCGAGGAAGCTGGCCTGAAACTTGCCCGCAAGCCACGGCCCTTCACTCTGCATACCTCGCGGCAACTGATGCGCTTGATTGGTCACCGTGACGAACGCTGGCGTAAGTACTTGTTTTATTGAAGCTTACCGCACTGCGTTTCTCGACTGCGTAGATAATCGCTTTACAGAAGATTCTGGAAACCTTTTCCACCAGCCTACCATCTAACTCTGTAATACCACTTCGAGGACACACCCCGGGAAGCAGTTAGGGCAACCCCCTAGCTGCTTCTCTCCTTTTACAGCCCCTTTTTTTCAAACTCGTTAATTGGCTCAGAAAGATGGTTTCAGGTGGATCGCTCTACACCTTGCTTGGGAAGCTCTGCAGCGCCGACGCTTCATCTGGGAATTCCGGGAAGACTTGGTACAACTGAGTGACCTTTAATATTTCTTCCACTTTTGGCGCTAGCCCCACCACCTTCATGGTGCCGCCTTTTTTCACTACCGACAGATAATTGCGAACCAGCTCTCCCACTCCCGAGCTATCCAGATATTCCAGTCCCGTTAGGTTCAACAAAATGCTGGTATGGCCCTTGCTCAGCAATTGGTGGATCGCATTACGAAATGCGGTCGCTTCAAACGACGTCAAACGCCCGGTCACTTCGACCAGCGAAATTTTGTTAGCTTGCCGAATGGTCAACGAAAAGTTCACTTTTCCTGCTTCCTCTTGCGGAGGGTGGAGATTCTACCGCAGTTCAACCAACATGCAAATGAATGTTGCCGATGAAAAGCCCGGCCTCGAAATCTACTGGCGCATCATCACGCGCAGGCCACGGCGCCAGTTCTCTGAGAGCCCAATGCGAATCACTTCTATCTGTGGATTCAGATACCGCAACAAACTGTCGGTACTCGGATGAAAGCGCAGCGCCGGCCCGACCAGATACACAATCGGAGGTGCCTGCTGCAATTCTAGGCCGTGAAAGTATCCGTAACGCCCCAGGTCGCCGTGCGCAACATGAGCGCGAATTCGCGAATAGTAGTCAGCAGCCTGCAGCGGCAAATTTACATTTTCCGTAGCCTTCAACTCCAGAACTGCCAATCTGCGCGATCGCGTTACGCATAGGAGATCTATGATTCCATGCTGTCCCGCGCCATGCGCAAACACCTGTTCGTACACGTGCGCCGGATCCAGCGTCACATCAATCCTCGTCACGTCCTCTAAAATCATTGCTTGCATCCACCGCTCCGCCTGCGCCCGATACAATCCGTGCCGCAAATCACTCGCCAGCGAACTTCGGTACGTCTTCAGCTTTATCACCAACTGTTGCAGCACGCGCTCCGTGCTTTTCGTTAATTCCTTCCAGATACCGTCAACGCCGAATTCCACGCGCCCTTCGTGCCAACGCGCGAATCCAAGTCCCAGAAATCGCAAATGCACTTCCTGGTTTTGCAGCGAAGCATGCGTTCGAATCTCACGCGGCGCCAATGCAATGATCGGCGCCAAAGCTTCCTTGGCTCGATCCAACAGCAATTGCGATTCCCGGTGCGGTACCAACCACGTAGACACATTTCCTTCTGCGCTCGGATTCACTCTCTCCAACGTCTCGCTCAATGCATCCAGTTCATACATCTGAATCGCGACCCGCGGATCCAACGCTCCCAACCGGTACGCCAACACTGCCGATGTGCCCTTTGGCACAATCACTCGCAACGCCGATATTCGGCTTCCCCCTGCACTTTGCCTCGCGCGGTCTAACCACAGCAGCGCATAGGTCAGACTGCTCTCAATCGCATCAGGCGCCTCACCGTCCCGCACCGCCATAAACGCGAAGCTGGCACTGCCCCGCCTCGACACTCCCCGCGCATACACGCGCGACAGACTGTGCTCTAAATCCGCGTTGATAGAAATTTTCTCGAGTGTCTCGTCGGGAAACTGCTCGGCCAGAATCCGCCGCAATTGCGCGCAAAATTCGGCACGCGAGAGCTCGCGCGGGCTCCGCGTGTAGTCCGTCCGCACTATGACCAAGCGATCCGGTTTCGTTCTGCCAAATCGCTCCACCGCCAGCGCTAGACAATCCGGCGACTGATCTGCAATCGCCAGCACTCTTCTCGTTACGTTGCAGTTCTCGGCCCACAGATGCAGTAGCGGCTTCCTATCTGCTCCCCGCACTTCCCACGACAGTGCTCCCGCAGGCGAAATCCGGCTGCCCGTTTCCCGGATCTCGATGCTGCCCTGCGCAAGGAATTCCTCGAGGCTGGCACGCAGCTCCTGAGCTAGTTCCATATCCATATTCTAAACTAACTAGCTAGTTACCGTCGTTATTTTGTACTGGGAAGCTGCAGGCGCGCTACTCGCAACGTCGGTTTTTGCATATTCCACGAGGCGGGAATGTTGTCGAAGGCGATTTCAAATGGCCGGCGCTCGCCAGGCGCCAGTGCCGTGGCGCGCACTCCCAGCACGCTCCGCGTCTCGCGGAGGACAATTTGATCCATGCTGTCGTGAAACTCAATTGTCAGCATCACGCCAAGCAGCGACTGCGATCCGCCGTTCACCACTTCCCCGGCCAATGTGGTCACTTCCTGATGCAGAAAATTTTCTGCCCGGCTCAGCGCCAGATTTTCCACTTTGATGTTTTGGGCATATTCCACTTCGGCCGTGCCCATCTTCAGTGGCACTGTGGTTTGCACCACGATTGCGCCCGGATCGGCCGGAGGCTTCAGCAGGAACCACACACTCAATGCGATCGCCACCACCACGATGGCTCCGATCAGGATCGTAACCGGAGAAAATTTCGAGCTCTTTTCAGCGTCCGGATTTTGCAATGTCTCTGGTGGCATCCTTGTTGCCCGCGCACAAACTCCCGCAGTGTCTAACGTCCTACAGATAGTCGATGCGCCAGCGGTTCAGGTAAACGCGCCGCTCGCATCCGTTCTTGCACAACACCAACATCGTAAGGCACACGCCAAAACTCCACGACATGATTTGACAGGTCCGCAATCGCGAATCCGCATCGTGGATCTCCGTCGCGAGGCTGACCAATCGATCCCGGATTCAGCAGATATCGTTTCTGCTCTTCCACGCGCAACGCACATCGCGTCTCGTTCGAACGCGGATGCAACTGCAACACTTCCAATTCCGAATCCTGATACGAAAATCCGCCTTGATGATGCGTGTGCCCGTAGAAGGTCAGCGGCAATGCCGCATCCAACAATCCTTCCAATGCCTGCGCTGGCGTGAACACATATTCATCTTCGTCCTGAAACGCGCCATGCACCAGCACCAGTCCTTCCGCTTCCAGCGGTCCGTGTGGAAGCGAAGCCAGCCAATCCAGATTTCCGTTCGAAAGTTGCGAACGCGTCCAGTTCACCGCCATTTTCGCCACTGGATTGAAATCGTCCGTCGGCATCAGGTCTGCAACCGCTTTGTCATGATTCCCGCGAATCGTAGTGGCGCCCATCTCGCGTATCGTGGTTGCCACCTCGTTGGGATCCGGCCCGTACCCCACCACATCGCCTAAACACACCACGCGGTCCCAGTGGCCATCGGCCGCGTTCAGTGCGGCTTGCAATGCTGTCAAATTGGCGTGGAGATCGCTAAGAACTAGGGTTCGCATCAAGGCTTCCGAGCCGTCTCAAGAGTATAGATGAAGCCGACTCGTACTGCACAAGCCAAAGGCCGCTCCTGTCTCATATTGTTCTGTGCTCAGTATGTAAAAATGTTACGAATTATTTTTGCAATCCCGCGAAACATCCGCATAGTTGTTTTCGTCTATACGAGTGCAGCTGGCTTTAGGAAGCTGTTCGGGATGGTTTAGCTATCGAGCAGAATTAACCCCGCGGTGGCAGCCGCGGGGCCTTTGACACGCAGTCTTTCCGGGCTTGTGAACCAGGAAGAAGAGGTGCCTTCGATGTGAGGCTACTCTTCCCCTGTCTGTGTGTCAACTTTCTCTGCAGCTTTCGTGGTTCCGGCTGACTCGCTCTATTGAAAGGTTGACACAATGAAAACGCATTCCGCATTGAAGACTCTGGCTCTCGCTTCGGTTCTCGCATTTTCTACCGCACTCGTCGCGAAGCCCATGGCCAAGAGCCTTTCCGTGACTCATCCCGTTCATGTTGGTAAATCCGATGTGAAGGTCGGCGATTATCGCGCCATGATTGATGGTAATCACTTGACCCTCGTCAATGGCAAGAAGACCGTCGCAGAGGCCGAAGGGCGTTGGGAAGATCGCGACACCAAGTCTCCCTACACCGCAATCGTTGCTGATGGTGATGGTCGCGTAATCGAACTCCGCTTCGAAGGGCAGAAGAGCGCCTTCGTCATTACCCAATAAGAGGTCCCTTGTGAACTCTTCGGATTCGTCACGAGGGAAGCTGTTCCCGTTAGCGGCTTCCCTCCTCTTCCTTTTCTCTCGCGAACTTTTGACTTGGCAAAATCCTGTTTTGGCAGTCAGCGAAAATTTCGTGCGGCTCACTGTGTTTCTTCGCTCACTTCCTCTCGAACCACTTCGCTAGCCGGCCTTAGCGAATCAACATGCAATCCCCGTAGCTGTAAAAGCGATACTTCGCTTCTACCGCGTGCCAGTATGCTGCAAGTATTTTTCCCCGGCCTGCAAACGCCGAAACCAGCGCCAGCAGAGTCGATTTCGGTAAATGGAAATTCGTTAGCAGCGCGTCCACTACCCGAAATTCATGCCCGGGCAATATAAATATTCTGGCCTCTGCCGTTCCTGCCACCACACATTCTCCAGCGGAGTTCACTCGCAATGCCGCATCTTCCAGCGCTCGCACCACTGTCGTTCCCACGGCCAAAATCGGCCGCCGCACTTTCTTTGCAGCATTAATCTTCTCTGCGGCTTCCTCGCCAATTTCGTACGCTTCGGCATGAATTTTGTGTTCTTCTAGCATTTCCGTATGGACCGGCTGAAATGTTCCTAGACCTACATTCAGTGTGATCTCGCACATCTCGGAGCCGCGCGCGCGGATTCGCTCGAGAATTTCCGGCGTGAAGTGCAGGCCCGCCGTCGGTGCAGCAACGGCTCCTGGCTTCCGCGCGAAAACCGTTTGATACCGTTCTTTGTCCGAGCTCTCATCCGTACGCGCTATGTATGGAGGCAACGGCACGTGCCCCAATCTTTCCAAGTGCTCTTCCGTCCGTCTTCCGTCTCTAGCGTGAAAACGCACCGTACGCAAACCCAACTCTCCCCGCGTCAGTATTTCTGCTTCCAGTTCTCCTTCGCCAAACGCCACGCGCTCTCCGACCGGAAGTTTTCGCCCGGGCCGCACCAGCGCCTCCCAAACTTCCGCATCGATCTTCCGCGTCAGAAAAACTTCCACTTCGCTCGTCAAGTGTTCTCGCTTCGATCTCTTCGATGGAGGCTGCGCGTGCACTCCTAAGCGGTGCCCAAAGAGCCGCGCCGGAATTACCCGCACATTGTTGAAGACCACTAGCTCATCACCGCGCAGCAACTCAGGTAACGCTCGAAATTCATCATCACAAAAGGCACCGCTCGCGCGATCAACAACCAGCATCCGCGATTCGTCTCGTTTCTCGGCTGGATGCTGCGCTATTCGCTCTGCAGGCAACTCATAATCGAAATCATCCACACGCATGGCCATAACTATAACAAGGACAGCCAGAGAAGACGCAGCAACACTCTTCCGATCTCTAATTAACGGCATGTCCTGTCCTTACAGAATGCCCTCAGAATCCGTCATAAGATGCTCATTTACATTAACTTACATAGCGCGTCGTGGACGACTGCAAGATACTTGACAATGCGGCGCTCATATTATATTATGTGTTTACCATAACTTATGGAGGACACTACTATGAGAACTACTATCAGTCGGTTTGAACCTTACTCCGGCGCTTCTACGCTGCAAGACCAGGTGAATCGCCTTTTGAATCAGGCTTTCGGGAACTCTTCCGACGAAGCCAGCATCACTACTTGGGCTCCGGCTGTCGATATTTACGAGACGGAGCACGAACTCGTCGTGAAGGCCGATCTTCCGGATGTTCGTCCCGAAGATCTCGACATTCGCGTCGAAAACAATATCCTGACCATTCGCGGCGATCGCAAGTTCGAGAAGAAGGTCGACGAGAAAAATTATTTGCGCGTGGAGCGTACCTATGGCTCCTTCAGCCGCAGTTTCTCTCTCGTGAACACCGTGAATAGTGAGGCCATCAAAGCGGATTATAAAAACGGTGTGCTGACTCTGACCATTCCGAAGCGCGAGGAAGCAAAACCGAAGCAGATCAAAGTAAACGTGGAAACACCGGCAGTCGCCGCAGCCGCCGCAGGCAGGTAATTCGCAAATTAATCTCTTGCGCAACGACAGTGCGATAGCATGATGGGGCCGGGACTTCCAACCGGCCCCTTTTCTTTTGCAGTTCAACGATGTGAGGGAACTATGTTGAGTTTCGACAAAATGACCGTAAAGGCCCAAGAGGCCATCGCCAAGGCTCAGGAAGTTGCCGCAGCCCACGAAAATCAGGCTATCGAGCCGTTGCATCTGCTCGCCACGCTCATCCAGCAACAGGATGGCGTGGTGTCGCCGCTACTCGCCCGCCTGGGCATTCGCAGTGAAATGCTTTCTCAGGAAGTGGAGCGCGAAATCAATCGCCTCCCCAAAGTTCAAGGATACGGCCAGCAACACATGAGCCGCGCACTGAACCAGGTCTTAGAGCGCTCCTTCGACGAAGCCACCAAATTCAAAGATGAATATGTCTCCACGGAGCACCTGTTCCTGGCCATCGCCGGCGAAGATCGCGATCCTGCGGGCAAACTCCTCCAGAAAAATGGCGCCTCGCACGAAGCTATTCTTCAGGCCCTTGCCGGAGTGCGCGGCAGTCAGCGCGTCACTTCGCAGAATCCCGAAAGCACCTATGCCTCACTCGAGAAGTACGCCCGCGATCTCACCGATCTGGCGCGCCGCTCTAAACTCGATCCGGTCATCGGTCGCGATGAAGAAATTCGCCGCGTTATGCAGATTCTCGCGCGTCGCACCAAAAATAATCCTGTTCTGATTGGCGAACCCGGAGTCGGCAAAACCGCCATCGTCGAAGGCCTCGCGCAGCGCATCATTTCTGGCGACGTTCCCGACGTTCTCAAAACTAAAAAACTTGTCGCGCTCGATCTCGCTGCTCTCGTCGCTGGCGCCAAGTATCGCGGTGAATTCGAAGATCGCCTAAAAGCCGTGCTCAAAGAAATCACCGACGCCGAAGGCCAGATCATTCTGTTCATCGACGAGTTGCACACCCTGGTCGGTGCCGGTGCTGCCGAAGGCGCCATGGATGCTTCCAATATGTTGAAGCCCGCCCTCGCCCGCGGCGAATTGCGTGCCATCGGTGCCACTACTCTCGACGAATACAAAAAGCACATCGAAAAAGATCCCGCGCTCGAACGTCGCTTCCAGCCCGTCCTCGTCAACGAGCCCACTGTCGAGGACACCATCGCTATTCTTCGCGGCTTGAAAGATCGTTACGAAGTGCACCACGGTGTACGCATCAAAGACTCGGCCATCATCGCCGCAGCCACGCTTTCGCATCGTTATATCTCCGATCGCTTCCTGCCCGACAAAGCGATCGACTTGATCGACGAAGCAGCCGCCAGTCTGCGTATGCAGATCGATTCTCTACCTACGGAAATTGACGAAATCGAACGTCGTATTCTGCAGCTCGAAATCGAACGCCAAGCGCTCCTCAAGGAAACCGATCCCCACTCCATTGAGCGCCGCAATCAGATTGAAAAGGAACTCGCCAAACTCCGCGAAGACTCCAGTGGCCGGAAAGCTCGCTGGCAATCCGAGAAGCAAGCCATATCCAAAACCCGCAAGCTGAAAGAACAAATTGAGGCTCTTAAGGCGGAGGCCGATCGCTACGAACGTTCCGGCGATTTGGCCAAAGTCGCGGAAATCCGCTACGGAAAAATTGCTCAGGCCGAGAAAGAGCTGCAGGAAGCCCAGGCGCGCTTTGCCGAATTACAGAAAGGCGCTCGCATGCTTAAGGAAGAAGTCGACGAAGAAGATATCGCCAAGCTGGTCGCCAAATGGACCGGCATTCCTGTCGGTCGCTTGCTCGAAGGCGAAGTCCAGAAACTCGTTCACATGGAAGAGCGTCTTCGTCAGCGCGTCGTCGGCCAGGATGAAGCTCTATCTCGTGTAGCCAACGCCGTCCGTCGCAGTCGTGCCGGTCTTTCCGATTCCAAGCGCCCCATCGGCTCATTCATTTTCCTCGGCCCAACAGGCGTTGGCAAAACCGAGCTTGCTCGCGCGCTCGCCGAATTTCTATTCGACGACGAAAAGTTAATGATTCGCATCGACATGTCTGAATACATGGAGAAGCACAGCGTGTCGCGGCTCATCGGCGCGCCTCCAGGCTATGTTGGCTATGAAGAAGGCGGCCAACTCACCGAACAGGTGCGTCGTCATCCTTATTCCGTCGTGCTCTTCGACGAAATCGAAAAAGCGCATCCTGATGTCTTCAACGTGCTCTTGCAAATTCTCGAAGACGGCCGCCTAACCGATGGGCAAGGTCGTACCGTCGATTTTCGCAACACGGTTTTGATCATGACCTCCAACGTCGGCTCGCACGCCATTTCCGAGCTCTACACAAAAGATCCGGAAAAGGCCCGCAAAGAAGCTATGGATGCGCTTCGTGCCTCATTCCGGCCCGAGTTCATCAACCGCATCGACGAAATCGTTATCTTCAATCCGCTCGGCAAAGAGCAATTGGAACGCATTGTCGATCTCATGCTCAAGAGTGTCGACAAGCTGCTCGCTGGACGCCAGATCACGCTGGAACTTTCTCCCGCAGCCAAGCAACTGCTTCTGCGCGAAGGTTACGATCCAGCCTACGGCGCGCGTCCGCTTCGTCGCACCATTCAACGCCTGATTCAAGATCCTTTGGCTATGCAGATCCTCGAAGGCGCGATTCTGCCGGGCGACCAGATCCGCGTCGATCGCGATGGCCAGAAAGACCAGATGCGCTTCGAGCGCGTCACCGCTAAGAAGCCTGCAGCCGCGGCCACGAAATAACTGCCTGCTCCACAACGTATACAGAGAGCGCAGCGGCTTGACGCTCTCTGTACCAACTTTTAGACTGAATTTTTCTGCCGCCAGAGAGGTTTCCCTATGAAAGTTCTTCGCACCGGCGCACTGCTCATCGTCATGAGTGTCCTCCTGGTCATCGTCGGAGGCGCCATCGGCGGACGCGGCGGCCTGCAGATCGCGCTTGTCATCGCCGTAGTCATGAATTTCGTTTCCTACTTCTTCTCAGACAAAATCGCGCTGCGGTCCAGCGGCGCTCAACCCGTCACGCGCGAGCAACTGCCCCGCCTCTATCAGGTAATGGAACGCCTCGCCGCGAAAGCCAATATTCCCGTTCCCGCGCTTTATGTCGTGCCCGACGCCGCGCCTAACGCCTTTGCCACTGGTCGCAGCCCCAAGCACGCCTCGGTCGCCGTTACCGAGGGCTTGCTGCAAGTCATGAATGACGACGAACTCGAAGGCGTAATCGCCCACGAGCTTTCCCACGTCCGCAATTACGACATCCTGACCAGCTCCATCGCCGCCACTATCGCTGGCGCTATTACGTATATGGCTCAAATGGGCCGCTGGGCCATGATCTTTGGCGGCTATGGCGGCAATCGCGATAACGATCGCGAAGGTGGCGGCTTCTCCGCACTTTTGATGATCTTTCTGGCTCCTTTCGCCGCGCTCCTTCTGCAGCTCTTCTTGTCTCGCACCCGCGAATACGCTGCCGACGAAACCGGCGTGAACATGGTCGGTCAGCAATACGGATTGATTAGCGCTCTCGAGAAGCTGGGGGCCTACAACAAGCGCATCCCCACTTCGGCGATTTCTCCTTCGACCTCGGCTCTCTGCATCGTGAAGCCTTTCTTCGGTAGCGGCACGCTCTCCAGCCTGTTCAGCACCCACCCACCGCTCGAAGATCGGATTGCCGCCTTGAAGCAGATGGTAATCACGCCAATTCGCTAATGCTCAACATCATCGGGTCAGCTCGCCTTGGTAAATGGTCTATCTGTCCCGCGGTTTGGTAAAGTTTTCCACTGACTTTCCCTGCGCCCACGCCGGTAGTTACTGTTTAAAAATCAAGCTCTTTAGTTTCAGCGACTTTGCACCACTGTAAAAATCTGTTTCTTTTGGCGTAACAAATGCACTAATCTCGGGCAGCCGAACGTGCCACCCACGTTGGGGCTGGGGGAGAGTTAGTATGAGTTGTAGGGATACCATCCATCTGATTTGCATGTATTTAGAAGGAAAATTGTCGCCCAGCGTGCAGTCGGAAATCGAGCGGCATCTCGGTTCTTGCCCGGATTGCAGACTCGTTTTGAATGCGGCTACGACCACTCTTGATCGCTACTTCGGGGCTCCTAAAGTTTCTGCCGATTCGCAGGCCGCCTGATCAAGTCTTTGTAATCATCTCGTTTCGCTGCAGTTATTTCACACCCGCCAATTGTGTGTTCGCTCAACCCTTTGTGCCGTCCGCTCCTTTAACTGCATTTTAAATGTAGCCTATCCTACAGTAAAGCCTTGAAAAAATTACGTATACTCGCCGTCTCCTGTAATCTTTACTGGTACTAGTACCAACTACACGTCACTTTCCAAACGCCTTCTTGCCTTCTAACAACCTGCCAGAAGGCAACTTAGCTTCCCCTCCTTCGGCACATGCTCTTTGGCTCCGAGAGTGCCCTTTTCCACAGCACGCGGCGAAATGCCGGAGGAGATGAAGTCCATGAGCGAGTTTCAGGATTCTACGGTTTTGACGACTGCGGCCACACCTCGTTGGGTTGGCTTGGCAATCGCAGGCCTTGGGGTGATTTCTTTGGGAGGCTTGGGTCTAGGCTGGAGCGCATTAAATCAGTCTAAATCTGCCGAGCAGTCCGTCCAAGCAGCTTTGAAGCAGCAGAACGACACCTTGTCGCAGCGCCTGGCGAAAACGGACGATCAGAATCAACAACTGCAGAGCGACCTAAAAGTCGTTACCGATAAGCTGAATCTGACTCAGGAACAATTAATCAGCGCGCGCAAGCAGTCCAAGGCCGCCGTCGTGGCTTACGACAAGAAGCTGAACGGCTTGGAATCCAACGTGAAAACGGAACTCGCCACCAAGGCTAGCACCGAAGACGTCAGCAAACTCAATGGCGACGTTTCCGGCGTTCGCAATGACCTCGACGACACCAAGAACAAGCTGGAACGTGCCACTGGCGACATGGGCGTGATGAGCGGCTTAATCGCCCGCAATCACGACGATGTCGAAGAACTCAAGCGCCGCGGCGACCGCAACTACTACGAATTCACCGTCCAGAAGTCCAAGACTCCACAGCGCGTCGGACCGGTCCAAATGAGCCTGAACAAGGCCGACCAGAAGCACTCCAAGTACACCATGACCGTTCTGGCCGACGACAAATCCATCGAAAAGAAAGATAAGACCGCTGGCGAACCCGTTCAGTTCTACATCAAGGGCGCGGCTCGCATGTCTCCCTACGAAATCGTGGTCTTCGACGTAGGCAAGAACCAGATCACTGGTTACCTATCGACCCCGAAAACGGCTGGCGGCACTACGGCGGCAAGCAATACCCCGGCCCAGTAACCCGGATTGCCGTTTGTTCCGTCTAGATCACCTTGAGAGTACCCAAGGGAGGATCCAGAGAATCCTCCCTTTTCTTTCATCCAATTCCCTGCCAACGCGCGTACTCCTTTTGAGTCTTGCTGGACACCCGCATTTGGCTATGCCACTCTATGGGGCGCCCAGAATCGGCCATGATTTGTTTGTTTCGCTCGTAACAACAGGAGGGGAAGGAACATGAAATACCGTTTCGCAGCAATCGCAGCTCTAGCACTAAGTTCGGCAGCATTCACACTCGCCGCGGATGGCACCTGGACCGGGTACATCTCCGACAGCGAATGTGGCGCGAAGGGTGCGAATGAAAAGCACGCCGCCTGTGCCGCCAAGTGCGTGAAAGAACACGGCGCTAAGTATGTGTTCGTCAATGACGCAGACAAGAAAGTCTACGCCATTGATGATCAGGATAAAGTTGCCGCTCATGCTGGCCATCACGTCACTGTGAAGGGCAGCGTCGACGGCGACAGCCTCAAGCTGGCCGACATCAGCATGGCCAAGTAAGCTCCTTTACACTTCGTTTTCATCTCGGGCAGGGCTTCGGTCCTGCCCGTTTTATTTACGGCGGCCTCAATTTTCGTTACGATAGTTTTTCCCCATGACGACAACACTTCTTCATGTAACGCGCGCCTTTACTCCCATCACTGAAATTCACGACGCTGGCATTCTCATTCGCGATGGTGTGATCGAAGCGATCGGCCCTCGCGATGATCTCATGGTTCCCCAAGGCGCCCAAGAAATCCAGGCGTCCGGCAAGATCGCCGTTCCGGGCTTTATTGACGTGCACATTCATGGGGCTGGGGGCCATGACGTAATGGAGGGCACTGAAGAGGCGCTTTCCACGGTCGCTCGCACCCTGGCCGCGCACGGCACTACTTCTTTCGTCGCCACCACGGTGACGGCCAGTCCAGAGGCGATTTGCGCCGCCGCAGAAGGCATCGCGCGCTATATCACCTTGCAGCAGCAAACCGAAGATAATCGCGCACAAGTCCTAGGGGTGCATTTCGAAGGTCCCTTCATCAGTCCAGTACGCCGCGGCGTGCATCCCACGGAATGGATCACTCTTCCCTCCGCTGCCCTTCTTCAACGATTCACCGAAGCAGCCGGTGGCTACGCCCAAATCCTGACCATCGCTCCAGAGTTGCTGGGTGCTATGCAGTGCATTGATGCTGCCCGCAAAGCTGGTCTTGTCGTCGCTATGGGACATACCGACGCCACCTACGAACAGGCCCGCGCCGCCATCGCTCACGGTGCGCGTCACGCCGTGCATGTCTACAATGCCATGCGCCCGTTCACTCACCGCGATTCCGGCGTCATTGGGGCTGTGCTCACGTCGCCCGACGTCACCGCCGAACTTATCGCGGATGGTGTGCATGTCGACGAAACCGCAATGCGGATTCTTCTTCAAGCCAAAGGCGCGGCTGGCGTGATCCTGATTAGTGATGGAATTTCTGCGACGGGCATGCCCGACGGCAAGTATACCCTCGGCACCTTCGAAGTAACCGTCGCGGGCGGAGTTTGCCGCAACGCCGAAGGAAAACTGGCTGGCAGCACGCTGACCCTCGACCGCGCACTCCGCAACATCGTCAACCTCGGCATCCCGCTTCCCGATGCGCTGCGCATGCTCACCCTGGATCCCGCCACTCTCCTCGGCATCGAGTTCAAAAAAGGCTCACTCCGCACCGGCGCCGACGCCGACATCCTGCTCCTAGACGAATCCCTAAACGTAATCCAAACCTGGACCCGCGGCTTCCCCAACTGAACTCTGCACTACAATCAATCCGCTGACGCCACGGGTACCCGCTGCTGTGATCCCAAGTCGACTCGCCTCTTGCCGCATTGTCATCCCGACCGGAGAGGCGGCGCACTTTGCCGACTCGTAGTGGAGGGATCGTGGCAACACCGAACCACTCCGCAGCTCGACTGAACAAAGCGCAGCCTCGATTTGTTTTTCTGGACTTACTACGGAAGGATTTAACGTCTACGAATTCAGCGGAATCTTCAGCTCATTCGCCAATTGCTGGGCATTAAACGGGCTGCACGCAAAATATCGCCCTTCCACCTTCAACGTAGGCACTCGCCGCCTACCGTCATTCTCGCGCAAGACAATTTCCTCGGCGCCTGCATCTTCCTCAATATTGATTTCGCGAAACGCCAGTCCACGATCCTTTAAAAATGTCTTCACGCGCCGGCAGTCCGGACACCATCCCGTGCTGTAAATCGTGATCTCTTCCACTTGCTGCTCCTAAAATTCTAATGGGCGCCAAATAAGTAACCGAGTGCTTTTGGCAGGGATCTAACGAACCTCCGCCGGTTCTCCGCGGTATTTTCTTGCAAGTTGAACGCGAATCAGCGCGCGCCGCAACGCAAACTCTGCGCGGGCCCAATCGACCTCCGGAGCAGGCTGAGCAATACGCTTCTGCGCCCGCTCCAACGCTCTCTCCGCGCGACTCAGATCAATTTCTTCCGCGCGTTCCGCGGTTTCCGCCAACACCGTCACTCGGTCCGGCAGCACTTCCGCGAATCCCTGAATGATCGCTAGTGCCGTCGCCTGCCCAGAATTCGCCGCCGTTTTATATCTCAACTCGCCAACGCCCAGTTCCGTCATCAACGGTGCGTGCCCCGGCAATACTCCCAACTCGCCGTCCAGCCCGGGAATGGTCACTTCCACGACGGTTTCCTTCAGCAGTTGCCGTTCGGGCGTGACCACAATCAGTTCGATGGCTTCGGGAAGCATTTTCTTCCTTACTTACCCGCCTTCATCTTCTCGGCCTTTTCGTGCACTTCATCAATCGTTCCCACCATGTAGAACGCCTGCTCCGGAATGTCGTCGTACTTGCCTTCAACGATTTCCTTGAAGCTGCGCACCGTGTCTTCAATCTTCACGTACTTGCCTTCCAAGCCCGTAAATTGCGCCGCCACGAACATCGGCTGCGACAGGAACTTCTCAATGCGTCGCGCCCGCGCCACGGTCCGCTTGTCTTCATCCGACAATTCTTCAATACCCAGAATCGCGATGATGTCCTGCAGATCCTTGTAGCGCTGCAGCACCGATTTCACCGAGCGCGCCACCGCATAGTGTTCTTGTCCCACCACGCGCGGATCCAAAATACGCGAGAAGCTGGCCAGCGGATCGACTGCAGGATAAATCCCACGTTCCACAATCTGCCGGCTCAGGTTGGTTGTCGCATCCAGGTGCGCAAACGTCGCGGCTGGCGCGGGGTCCGTGTAGTCGTCGGCAGGCACATAAATCGCTTGCACCGAAGTGATCGACCCGCTCTTGGTCGATGTAATCCGTTCCTGCAATTCGCCGATTTCCGTGTTCAGGTTCGGCTGGTATCCCACGGCGGAAGGCATGCGGCCCAGCAGCGCCGATACTTCCGATCCCGCCTGCACAAATCGGAAAATATTGTCGATGAACAGCAGCACGTCCAAATGTTCCTGATCGCGGAAATATTCCGCCACCGTCAATCCTGTCAAGCCGACGCGCAAACGCGCTCCAGGCGGCTCGGTCATCTGTCCATAAATAAGCGCCGCGCGCGACTTGTCCGAATTGCCCGGCTCAATCACGTGCGATTCCGACATTTCCAGCCACAAGTCGTTACCTTCGCGCGTTCTCTCGCCCACTCCCGCGAAGACCGACAAGCCGCCGTGTTGCATGGCCACGTTGTGAATCAATTCCAAAATCAAAACCGTTTTGCCTACGCCCGCGCCGCCGAATAGTCCGATCTTGCCGCCCTTTACATAAGGCTCCATCAAGTCCACGACTTTGATCCCAGTTTCGAACATTTCCAGCGCGGTCGATTGATCCTCCAACGCCGGAGCCGGCCGGTGAATCGGGTAATACGTATTCGTAACGATGGGTCCAAGCTGATCGACGGGTTTTCCTAGCACATTCATCACGCGCCCCAGCGTCGCGCGTCCTACCGGAACTTCAATTGGGTGTCCGGTATCGAACGCCTTCATCCCACGCACCATTCCTTCGGTCGGCTCCATCGCCACCGCGCGCACGCGTCCTTCGCCGAGGTGCTGTTGCACTTCCGCCGTCACGTCCAGCGGTTCCGGCACTGAAAATCCTTCGCTGGTTATCCGTACCGCGTTGTAAATTGCCGGCAAATGTCCGGACTCAAACTGAATGTCTAGCACCGGTCCGATGACCTGCACCACGTGTCCCACCGCTGCGTACTGTTCCGCCATCTTCGACTCCTCTAAATTCCGTGACTAGTGACTGGTGATTCGTGACTAGTGTCTTGCAGAAAAACTCACGCCGCCTCTACCCCGCGTAATTTGCTCCACTCACAATCTCAATAATTTCCTTGGTAATCGCTGCCTGCCGCACCTTGTTCATGTGCAGCGTCAACGCCTCGATTACTTCTCCCGCATTTTTCGTCGCTGCTTCCATAGCGGTCATACGAGCCGCATACTCCGCCGCGCTCGACTCCAACATCGCCCGCAAAATTTGCGTCTCTACATACCGCGGCAACAAGCGACTCAAAATCTGTTGTTCCGGCTGCTCGTAGATGTAGTCGATCTTTACTGACTCATCTTTTTCTTTCTTCTCTTCGCCCTCTTCCACAATTTTTTCAACCGGCAGCAGCTTTTCTACCGCCAACACCGGCGCCACCACGCTCTTGAATTCGCTGAACACCATGTACACGGCGTCAATCTCGTCCTTGATGTACAGCCCCGCCACCAAATTCGCAATATCGCGCGCCACTCCATAATCAACGCGCGCCAGCACATTCACGAATTCCCCTACAAACTCAAATCCCGCGCGACGTAGCGAGTCTCGTCCCTTCTTTCCGACCGGCAGCACCACCACCTTCTTGCCTTGCTTGCTGCGAATCAGTTCGTACGCCTTTCTCAGAATGTTCGAATTGAACGCACCGGCCAGCCCGCGCTCTCCAGACATCACAATCACCAGGATGCGTTCTTCCGGCCTCTTCGCCAGCAACGGATGTTCCGGCGATTCAATGCGCTCCATCGTCGACCGCAACACGCGCGCCAGTTCGTTCGCATACGGCCGCGCTGCCAGCGCCGCTTCCTGTGCGCGCCGCAAACGTGCCGCCGCAACGAACTTCATCGCTCGCGTGATTTGCTGTGAGCTCTTCACTGAACGGATACGGCGCCGGAAATCGAGAAGTGTAGGCATATACGCTGTAGCGCCTTTTTACTTCGCCGCCGCTCCCGCTTCAACCGCAGCCGTGAATCGATCCTTGAATGCATCCAACGCGGTCTTGATGTTCGCCTTAATCGCGTCGTCCAGCGCCTTCTTCGTCGCGATGTCTTTCAGGATGTTGGGATGATTCGTTTCCACGAATTGCACAAGTTCCTTCAGGAACCGCCGCACTTGGTCCACCGGAACGCTGTCCAGCGGTCCGCTGGTTGCCACATACAATTCCAACACTTGCTTCTCGACCGTCAACGGTTCGTACTGATCCTGCTTCAACACTTCCGTCAACCGTTGCCCGCGTGCCAACTGTGCTTGCGTTGCCTTATCCAATTGATCCGAACCAAACTGCGCGAATGCCGCCAGCTCGCGATATTGCGCCATGTCCAATCGCAGCGTGCCCGCCACTTGCCGCATCGCCTTGATCTGCGCGTTGCCGCCTACGCGGCTCACCGAAATACCCACGTTAATCGCGGGGCGGATGCCAGCGTTGAACAAATCCGATTCAAGATAAATCTGCCCGTCGGTAATCGAAATTACGTTGGTCGGGATGTATGCCGACACGTCGCCAGCCTGCGTCTCAATTACCGGCAGGGACGTCAGCGATCCTCCTCCCAATTTGTCGCTCAACTTCGCTGCCCGTTCCAACAAGCGCGAGTGTAGATAGAAAACGTCGCCAGGAAACGCCTCGCGCCCCGGTGGTCGCCGCAACAGCAACGAAATTTCGCGATATGCTTGCGCGTGCTTCGACAAGTCGTCGTAGAACGTCACCGCATGTCGCTTGTTGTCGCGGAAATATTCGCCCATCGCGCACGCAGCATACGGCGCAATGTATTGCAGCGAAGCCGGCTCCGCCGCCGAAGACGCCACGATAATCGTGTAGTCCATCGCTCCCGCGTCGGTCAGCACCTTCATCACCTGGGCAATCGTCGAGCGCTTCTGACCGATCGCGCAGTAAATGCAAATTACGCCGCTGCCCTTCTGGTTGATAATCGTATCCAGAATCACCGCGGTCTTACCCGTCTGCCGGTCTCCAATGATCAGCTCGCGCTGGCCGCGGCCAATCGGAATCATCGCGTCGATGGCCTTGATACCGGTCTGCAACGGTTCGCGTACTGGCTGGCGATCCAACACGCCAGGAGCCATGCGCTCCAGCGGATTCCGCAATTTCGTCGCGATCGGCCCCTTGCCGTCTTCCGGCTCGCCCAGCGGATTTACCACGCGGCCGATCAGCTCATCGCCCACCGGCACCGACATAATCGTGTTTGTGCGCCGAACCGTGTCTCCCTCTTTCAATTCCGAAGACTCGCCCAGCAGCACCGCACCGACTTCTTCCTCTTCTAGGTTCAGAGCGATTCCAAACAGGTCGTGCGGAAACGCCAGCATCTCTCCGGCCATCGCTTTTTCCAGGCCGTGAATGCGCGCAATGCCATCGCCCACGCTGATTACTGAGCCCACCTCATCCACTGAGACGGTTTGCTCGTAATTCGCGATCTGCTCACGCAGAATTTTGCTGATTTCGTCTGCCTTGATCTTCGCCATGCCCACTCCGTTTTAGAATCTTTACTCGGCCGACAGTCGCTCGCGCATGTTGTTCAACTGTGTGCGCACCGATCCGTCGTACACCGTGTCCCCAATGCGTACCGTCGCGCCACCTAAGAGCTCCGGCTCCAGCGAATATCTCGCTTGAATCTTTTTACCTGTGTTGCGCCCCAGCGTTTGCAGCAACTGTTCCTTCTGCTTCTGGGTCAACTCCGTGGCCGACACCACTTCTGCTTCCGCGATTCCCTGCCTTTGCCGCACGACTTCTTGAAACGACTTCAGGATCTCTGGCAATTGCAATGTTCGCCCGTGATCCGCCACCACAAACAAAAAGTTTCGAATAATCTTGCTTGCGCCCGCCCGCGCCACCAGCTTCTCTATCACCCCGTGCTTCGCTTCTCTCGACAATGCCGGGCTGGCCATGAAATTCCGAAGCTCCGCGGACTTCTCAAACGCCGCAACCAGATCCGCCAACTGGTTCGTGGCCGGTTCTGCCGCGCCCTGTTGCAGCGCGATATCCGCCAGCGCATTGGCGTATTGCAGGCTCGCCGATTTCAATTCGGCCTCCCCTGCAGACTCTGCACAAAATTGTCGATCATCGCTTCCTGAATCGCCGGCGTCATCTGGTTGGCAACTTGCTTTTCCGCTCCATCCACCGCCAGCTTAGCGGCCAGCGCTTTCAATTCCACACGCGCCGCTCGCGCCGCCGCTTCCACTTCCGCTCCGGCCGCTGCTCGGATCTTTTCCACATCCGAATTCGTCAGCACTCTCAGTCGCTCGATCTCTGCCGCGCCTTCGCGTTCCGCTGCCGCGCGAAATTCCGCGATTTCCTTTTCCAGATTCGCCAGCTTCCGCTCAACTTCTTGCAATTTCCGTTCAGCTTCTTCCTTCGCTGCATTGGCCTTGGTGATAGCGGAACTGATTCGCTCGGCGTTCCCACGAAACCACGGCGGCAGCAATTTCCCGAACACCCAATACAACAACGCCGCCAAAATCACGAAGTGAATCCACTTGAAGATGTTCCCGACCGGGCCTTCCGCCGCGTTTCCGCCTTCTTCCGCCGCCAGCGCCATCGCCGCCACTGCCATGCACACCATTGCCGATACTGCTATCCGTCCAACGATTTTCAAGTTGCGGCTCATCGCGCCTCTCTAGGACTACTCGGCATCTCCGGCGCATGCAACACGCGCCCCGCAATTTCCGCGGCCAGTTGTGGTACGCTCGCCTCGATTTCGTGCTTCGCCGCTTCAAATTCGGCGTGTATCCGCGCCTTTGCCGATGCCACTCCTTCGCTGGACTTAGCCCGTGCATCCTTCAGAATCGCCGCGCGTTCATCCATGAATTTCTTGCGCGCCGCTTCCTGCTCCGCATAAACCTTGGCCTTAGCGTGACGCAGCGCCTCTTCGTACTGCCGCACTTTTTCCGCTGCTTTTGCTTGCGCCGCTTCCGCTTCCTTCTGTGCGCCAATCGTGCGCGCTTCGCGCTCGGCCATTACTTTCAGCAGCGGCTTGAAGAAAAGAGTTTTGAGTATTATGTAAAAAATCAGGACGATCACTGCTACAGGCACAGCGCGGAGGAACAGTTCGCCGATTTGGTGAACCAGACTTGGCATTAATTGTTTCGCCTAAAAATTTCAGGTTGGCAGCCGCGCCGTTCCCCGACCCGATAGGAGCATACGGTGGGCCTGTAGCTGCCTACAGAATTATTATTTATAGCACCCGCCGCGACTCTCCGTCAACGCAACCGCCACCGTACCAACGCGAGTTTTGTCCAATCCTCGCTATACTAATCGCCGACTCGACCGCGATGGTGCGCTGATATATTTCAACGTTTTGCCGCACCGTGAGGCATCATGGCCAAAACCTGGCAAACCAAGCTGATTCATTCCGACGCCAAAATCCCCCAAGGCTATCACTCCCTCACCACCCCGGTTTATCGCGGTTCGACCACCGTCTTCCCATCCGCTGCCGCCGTGCGCGACACTTGGGACCAACATCGCGTCGGCTATACCTACGGCCTTTACGGTACTCCCACCGCTCTCGAACTGGCCGCGCGCATTTGCGAACTCGAATCCGGCGCTCGCACCATCCTTACTCCCGGTGGCCAGGCTGCCATTTCCCTCATCAATCTTGCCTTCCTCAAAGCCGGCGACCACATTCTGATCCCAGCAAGCGTCTACTTCCCCAATCGCAAACTCGCCACCACCCTGCTCAACCGCTTTGGCGTGACCGCCTCGTTCTACGAACCCACGATCGGCGCCAATATTTCCTCATTGATTCAGGAAAACACGCGCCTAGTCTGGTGCGAGAGTCCCGGCTCCATCACCATGGAAGTTCAAGACCTTCCTGCCATCGTCGCGGTCGCTCACGCGCGCAACATTCGCGTGGTTCTCGACAACACCTGGGCGGCTGGCGTGCTCCTCGACGCCTTCGCTCATGGCGTTGATATCACTATGCAGGCCGTCACCAAATACATCGGCGGGCATAGCGATCTTCTTCTTGGTTCGGTCACTGTTCGTGATCCCGCACTCTACGAGCGTCTCGGTTCCGCCCAACAAAATCTTGGCTTCGCCGTCTCGCCCGATGATTGCAGCCTCGCACTCCGCGGCTTGCAGACCATGGCCGTGCGCCTTTCCGCCATCGAAACATCCGCACTCGCCGTGGCCACGTGGCTTGCCGCCCGTCCTGAAGTCGAAACGGTTCTACATCCGGCGCTTCCCTCCTGTCCTGGTCACGAATTCTGGAAGCGCGATTTCCTCGGCTCTTCCGGCGTGTTCTCCATCGTCTTCAAACCCGGCCCGTCGCAACAGCAAGTGCAAGCCTTCGTTGACGCTCTTCAACTTTTCAAAATCGGCTACAGTTGGGCCGGTGTCACCAGCCTCGCCGTCTCTTACGACGTCGGCCGCATTCCCGGCCGCCCACCCTACGACCATCGCATTGTCCGCCTCAACATCGGCCTGGAATCCACCTCCGACCTAATCGCCGACCTCGACCAAGCGTTGCCAAGGCTCCGCGCCTAAACATGCCAAAGCCTCGTGCCTCGACTTCTCGATCTACACGAGCAGAATTTTTCGCGTCTCAGTCTTTTGGGAGACCTGCTACAGGATTATTTTGAGGATCAAGCACCGTATGTGCGACTTCTTCGCAACATTTCGTGGCGACACTTCGCCGCTTTTCCACCGAACACTTCGGCTGTTTTGGAATCCCTACGAAGAACGGGGCTTCTGGCTCGCCGCCTGATTTGCCGCCGGCTTCCCCGGCAAATCCACCGCGTCATACACATATCGAATCGTCACCGGATAACTTCCGTGCCCGGTATTCACCTTGATCGATTCCCACAACTGCAGCCCATCTGGCGACAATTCATACGTCCTGCTTAGCTTTGAACCGCGTCCGCTTTTCTCGTCGGTCACCAGCCGCGAGCCTTCCCACTTCGCGGCAATTTCCTCGGATGTGCTGTCCTTAGACGACTTCTGCACTTTCCGTCCATCTGTGTAAAAGATCTGTTTGTGACTCTGCTCATCGGTCAAATCCACTTCCGGATCTCGAGAAGTCTTCTGCGACAAATTCATCTGCAGCGGAGGGTTGATTTTCTCCTGAATGCTATCCATATCGGCACCGCTTTGCCCTTGACCCTGTCCGCCGCCCATTCCCGGTCCACCCATTCCGCCGCCAGGAAATCCAATTCGCGGACCGCCCATGCCCCCTCCGCGATTTCCGCCACCATTGTTTCCGCTGTTCTCCCGCGCTTGTTGCAACTTTTCGTGCGGATCGTCGCTCTGCTCGTGATTCAGCGTCCAATCGCCCAAAATATTATTTCGCGGCTTCGCCTGCGGCTTCTTTTCTGCTGCCGGCGGCGGTGCGCTATCCGCAGGAATCGTTCCCGCCTTCGGTTCGATTGGCCCCGGAGGAGCCTGCGCCGAGCATATGCCCACATACGCTAGACACATTCCGCTAACGATCAGCATTCCCTTTATTTGTTTCATTTTGCCTTCGCCCCATCTCGAAGCGCTTCAACTCGAACGTAAACCGCCCCTGAGTTTTCCCATTCGGCTCGCAAAAGGTTCCTATGCCGGTACCCATCACTCCCTAGGATTCCCCCAAACGCCCAAAGGCTGCTCTCCGCGCCTCCGTTACGTTGCAATCCCACCTACAACTTGCAGCTTAGTTCTTGGCTCCTGCTGTAGACTGTCGGCTGGCAGCTATCGACTTTCCCCCTCCAGCCATTTTCCCAAATCCCGCGCTCGCTCTAGCAGTCGCAACGCGCCCAGTTCCCGAAACTTCTTCGCCCGTCCTCGATAGTCATACGCGTCCTTCGGCAATATCGCCATGAACAGCACTCCCGCCGCCGCCGCCGCCAACGCATCATCAATATTGTCCCCGAGATAGAGCGCGCTCTTCGCGTCCCGGCCCTTCAAAATCAGTTTTAAGCCTTCCGGATTTGGTTTCTTCTTCGCGTCATCCATGGTAATCACCGTACGAAATCGCTTCGCCGCCGCCCACTTATTAAACGTATACGCAAATTCCTGCCGCGTTCTCCCGGTAAACAAGTTCAACTCCCGCCGCGTCGCCCACTTATCAATCAATCGCGGCGTAATCAGCAATTTCTCCCGCGCCACGTTTCCCGGCTTCCCGTCGCTGCCCCAATAAAATGGCTGGAACGCCATCCGCGCCTGCTCGTAACTCGTGGGTACACCACGCGCCGTCGCCCAGCGCGACACCAACTGCCAGTCATCATTGTTTCCTGGCTGTTCTTTCCATTTGTAAAACTCCGCCCACGTCGCGCGTTTGCCGGTCAGCTTTTCTATCGTCTGCAGCCCCGATCGCCAATAAGTCTCCTTTACATCCACCAGCACACCATCCACGTCAAAAATTAATATCGCCGGATCTAACTTGTTTTCACTCTTTGTCTTATTCCCACCGTTCCTGCGCCGCTCCGCTATGCTCAAGGTCCGATCCTTTCCACATTTCCATTTCGCAACAGTGTACTCCCCATTCGTCAGACCACGGATTCCGCGTGCCGACAACGCGCAATCGTCCGCCGCTTTAGCGGGTGTGGGAATTTCGCGAACTCAAAAACAAAACCGCTCCCTAGACCTGATCCAGGGAGCGGCTCGTTCACTTCATAACCTCATCTTAAATCCTAAAACCGTTTCTCCATAAGCCAGCGAAACACTTCTTCTTCCACGGCAAAACTGGCTTCCTTATTCGCAGCAAATCGCAGATCCAGCTCAAACGCCTGCGCCTTCAGCGGCACCATCGAATACGATTTCGTCCGCAGAAATCCTCGCACAAACAGGTCGGCAAACAAGTAAATTCCCAGAGTCCGCACCTGCGTGGCATGCACCAGCGCGTGAAACAAATTACGCTCAGTCATCCGTTCGTTGAACACCAACGCATCCAGGAACGTGACCGAATCCCGGTGCGCAATGTCTGGAAGGTTCGTAAAACCCAGCTCCCGGGCTTTCTCGTAAAAATGCGGATTCTCTACGCGCTGTCCCGATAGCGCCACAATTCGCACTTCCTCTAACAAGGCCAGTGGAAAAAACCGTCGCAGATCCTTCTTGGTCTCGTCCTTCAACCGACGCCCATGCGGATAGTAGAGCTCTCGCTGCTCGCGCAAGTACTTCGCGAAGCCAGCGACGGCACCGCTTACCTGCAGTTCCGTCAGTCCGTTTTGCTCGGGTACGGTTCTGCTGGCGAAACTCTTGCCCTGTAGCCGCTCTCGAATCGACAGCACCGGCGACCCAGCAGTTTTGCTTCCCAATGCTAGCGGACGCTTCGAGCCGTTCTCGCTCTCCGTGCCCTGCTTTACGTCTTCCCCGGGCATCTCCGAGCCGCTTTTCGGCTCCGTCCGCCCTGGCTTCTGCTGCTCGTCTTCGCTGCTGCCTTGTGCCCTCATTTCCTCAGCGAGATTTCCGTCACTTGCATACTTCGGGTAACACACATCTACTCCTATCGCTCACCGCACAGCGGTTCACATGTTCAAATTGGACCCATTATTTATACAGCGTTACTTATACGCTGTCAACCATTAACTTGGATCCTGCATCTAACCGGCCACACAATTCTCACCGAATCGGTTTAATACTCAAGTTATCGCGTCATATTGCACTGCAGGGATTAGAGTTAACCCTACTGCCCTAGCGCGCGGCCCTTGCCTTTTAAACTTATACAATGTATAAGGCTCATAGAGGCTCGCCAATGCCACCGAAGCTCGACGCCCATCTTGAAGGCCGCATCCTGAAGGCTGCTCAACAGCTCTGGCACACCCGTGGCGAACACGGCCTCACGCTTCGCGCCATCGCTCGCGAGGCCGGCACCAGCACACCCACCGTTTACAAGCGCTTCCGCAACAAAGAAGCCATCCTCTTCGCCCTTTCCGAAAGTTTTCGCGATCGGCTCAACGAAACTCTATTCGGCGTAGCCAGTATCGAAGAGGTTTTTGCGAAGTATGTTCAATATGCGGAAGACAACCCACAGGAGTATCAACTCTTGTGGAGAAGTTGGATGAGTGCCCTCGGTTCAGATCGCCCGCGCCCGGGCTATTTGTGGTTTATTTCTCAACTCGCTCACCGTTTTGGTGGCAGCCCGGACGACTACTCCCAGGCCTTCTATGCTTTTTTTCTTCTGGCTCACGGAGCGGCGTCGCTTCTCACCGTCCCGGGCGTAGAGCTGGCCCACAATGACGTTCGACGCAACTTCCTCTCAATCTGCGACGTCTTGATCAAAAACATCCAGACACTTCGCACCTGATCTCACGCACTTCCGGCAAGTCTCGCGAACAACTCCGCAACTGCACCCGCCTGTCTTGCCGCCCTCGCCACCCCTTTGCTACAGTCAACGCTCGGAGCACTTCATGCCTTCTTTCGCCGGTGTCGACTTCATCGATTTCGATTCGCAGCTTAACGATGAAGAACAATTAGTGCGCCAGACCGCCCGCCAATTCGTCGAAAATGAAGTTATCCCCATCATCGAAAACCACAGCCGTGAGGGGACGTTTCCGATTCACCTGGTTCCACAACTTGGCGAACTCGGATTCTTCGGCGCCAATCTTCACGGCTACGGTTGCGCCGGTATGTCCAATGTCGCTTACGGTTTGATGACTCAGGAGCTGGAACGAGGCGATTCCGGGCTGCGTAGCTTCGTTTCGGTGCAAGGCGCGTTGGTGATGTATCCCATTTATACCTTTGGCAGCGACGCGCAAAAAGAAAAGTGGCTTCCGCTTCTGCAGCAAGGCAAAGCCATCGGCTGCTTCGGCCTCACCGAACCCCAATTCGGCTCTAATCCCGGCGGCATGCTGACCCGCGCCGTCAAAAAGGGTGGCAGCTACATTCTTAATGGCGAGAAAATGTGGATCACCAGCGGCTCGCTCGCCGATGTCGCCGTTGTTTGGGCTAAATGTGAAGACGAAAAGATACGCGGCTTCCTGGTCGAAAAAGGTACGCCCGGCTTCAAAGCCTGGGACGTTCACGGCAAATGGTCGCTGCGCGCTTCCGTCACCTCCGGCCTGGCCTTCACCGATTGCGAAATCCCTGAAGCAAATCTTCTTCCCGGAGTCACCGGTTTACGCGGCCCGCTCAGTTGCCTGAATCAAGCGCGCTACGGTATCGGCTGGGGAGCCATTGGCGCCGCGATGGCCTGTTACGACACCGCCCTGCAATACGCCAAAACGCGCAAGCAATTCGCGGGCAAGCCCATTGCGTCGCATCAACTTGTTCAGGAAAAACTTGCCTGGATGATCACCGAAATCACAAAGGGTCAACTTCTCGCGCTACACATCGGCCGCCGCAAGGATCAGGGCAAAGCCGATCCCTCGCACATTTCCATGCTGAAAATGAATAACGTCGCGATCGCCCTCGAAACCGCACGCAAAGCTCGCGACATACTCGGCGCCAACGGCATCGTCGACGACTACTGCATCATGCGCCACATGAACAACCTCGAAAGTGTCTACACTTACGAGGGCACCAACGACATCCACAAACTCATCATCGGAGAAAAAATCACCGGCATCTCTGCTTTCATGTAAAACAAACCTATGCGCGCTCACTCTCGCATTTCTTTTTTTGCTCGATCGCAGCTGCCACGCTCCTTGCGTTGCTGTTTTTCTCCCCATGCTTCGCACAAAATAAAGCCGCAGATAAAGCTGCTGCCAATCCAGCCCAACCAAAAGTTCGCGCCATCACCGCGTTCATCAATATCGATCGCTCGCGCTACCAGATCGATATCTCCGACACCATAAAATTTCTGAAGTACGCGCGCACCGTCTTCGAATCTCGCGGCTACACCGTTCAGACGCTGCGCATCGCCACCCAGCCTTTTCCTGAATACACCAAGGGCCTCTCGCGCGAAGAGGCCATCCAATTCTTCAAGAACCTCGACGGCATCGCGCAGCAGGAACATATCGTGATCGCGATCGGTCCGGCCTTTCTCGCTGGCAATGATGGCGACGCGCAAGCCGATCTCCTTGCCGAAATCCTCAGCAACACAGAGTCACTCTTCGGTACCGTCAACGTCACCAAGGACGACTCCATCAATTGGCCGGCTGTCTCTGCCGCTGCTCGGGTCATCAAAAAACTTTCAGAAACCACCGAGCACAGTGAAGGCAATTTCCACTTCGCGGCGATCGCCAGCGTGCCGCCATACTCTCCATTTTTCCCCGCTGCATATCACACAGGCGCGGGACATCAATTCACCATCGGCCTGGAATCGGCCAACACCGTTGCGGTCGCCTTCCAGGACGCGCCCGATTATCAAACCGCCAAACGCCGCCTTTTTGATCTTCTGTTCGAACAGACTTCCGCGGCCGAGGCCCTCGCGCAACGCTCCGATCACGAACAAGGTTGGACCTACCTCGGCATCGATCTTTCTCCAGCACCGATGCGGGAAGTCTCCATCGGTGCTGCTATCGAATCTCTCACCAAGAAGCCTCTGGGCAGCAGCGGCACACTCACCACCGTTGGTCTCATCACTTCTGCGCTCAAGGAAATTGGCGTACGCAAAATTGGCTACTCCGGTCTGATGCTTCCCGTCATGGAAGACTCCCGCATCGCCGAACGCTGGAATGCCGGCTTGGTTTCGATGGACACGCTGCTCAGTTATTCCGCCGTTTGCGGTACTGGCCTCGACACCATCCCGCTTCCCGGCGATACATCCGTCGACGAACTCACTCGCATCATCAGCGATGTCGCTACGCTTTCTGTGAAGTGGAACAAGCCGCTCAGCGCGCGACTGCTTCCTGTCGCTGGCAAGCACGCTGGCGAAACGACCGAGTTCACCGATCCGAATCTCATCAATGTCACGGTGCAACCTGCGGGCTCCAAGTAGTCGCGCCGCGGTGAACAAGATTTTTCTGTATCTTGGACTTTTCCGTGGTTAGATTAGAGTTTCGCTTCACAGGGTTCCCGCTCACTCGAATTTCAATAGCATTTTGATCTGACTTACCCGCCCGCGGAGGCGCTTCTATGGAAGAACAGCTCAGTTTGGAATTTTTGCGGGTCGTCGAAAATGCCGCCATCGCCGCCGCTCGCACCATGGGTTTCGGCGATCGCCACAAAGCCGACGAAGTCGCGGTCGAAGCCATGCGCAAAACAATGGATCAGGTCGAGATGGACGGCACCATCGTCATCGGTGAAGGCGAACGCGACGAAGCGCCCATGCTGTACATCGGTGAAAAAGTCGGACTCGCCACGCACGCGCCCAAGGCTCTTTTTCCCGCCGTCGATATTGCTGTCGATCCGCTCGAAGGCACCAACCTCTGCGCCACCGGCGCTCCCAATTCCATCGCCGTTCTCGCCGTCAGTGAAAAGGGTGGCCTGCTGCATGCCCCCGACCTGTACATGGAAAAAATCGTTGTTGGTCCTTCATGTAAAGGCGCTGTCGATCTCGATGCTCCGGTTGCCGACAATCTTAAATCCGTAGCCAAACGCCTCGATCGCGACGTTGAAGATCTAGTCGTCATCGTTCTCGACCGTCCCCGCCACGAAAAGCTAATCGAAGACATTCGCACCGCGGGCGCGCGTATTCGCCTGATTGGTGATGGCGACCTTTCCGCCGGCATTTCCGCGGCCGTGATCGGCACCGGCGTCCACATGGTTATGGGCACAGGCGGCGCGCCGGAAGGCGTCCTCACTGCTGCCGCACTACGCTGTCTCAACGGCCAAATTCTCGCGCGGCTCGTGGTCAGCAAGCCGGAACATCAAGCCCGCCTGGAAAAAATGGGCGTCAAAGATCCCAAGCGCATTTACGACACCGCCGATCTCGCTCCAGGCAAAAAAATGATTTTTGCCTGCACCGGCGTGACCGACGGCAATCTCCTTAAAGGAGTCCGCTTTTTTGGCGAAGGCGTCCGCACCTCGTCGATGATTCTGACTCTCGACGATCGCCAGGTCCGCTTCATCGATTCCGTCCACCTGGAAAAGCGCCCCGATGTCCGCGTCCGCTTCAACTAACAGACTCCGCAGAGTGCAGCTATTATGTGGCCTAAAGCGCGCCGTGCCGATCGTCGACGGAAGTCTAATCGGCTTCAACTCAAAGGCTCAGCCCGCTTAGTTCCTCGCAAATTTTCGGTTGGACTTATCCAAATCGCACGGGAAACGTGAAATCGTGAAACTGTCTGCAGGGTTGTTGATGTTCAGAAAGAGCAACGATGAGGTGCAAGTGTTTCTGGTCCATCCAGGAGGACCTTTTTGGAAGAAGAAGGATGAAGGGGCTTGGTCGATTCCCAAGGGTGAATATGCGGAAGGCGAAGAACCGCTGGGTGCAGCTAAGCGAGAATTCGAAGAGGAGACAGGATTCACGCCGGGCGGAGAATTCATAGAACTCGGCACGATCAAGCAACCGAGCGGAAAGATAATTACAGTATGGGCGTTCGAAGGAGATTGTTCGCCCGAAAAAATACGAAGTAATACCTTCACGATGGAATGGCCTCCGAAGTCGGGACAGCAACAAGAGTTTCCCGAGGTAGATCAGGCCGACTGGTTTACGCTGGGCGATGCCCGTAAGCGCATTTTGAAAGGGCAGACCGAGTTTTTAGATCGGTTTGTGGCTCGTCTGCAGTAAGTCCCTCCCTCCATGCGCTGAAGCGCCAATGATCAGGCTGACCTCGATTGCGCTTTTTATGGCTCGCCTGGCACGGGCCCAAACTGAGGTGGAGGGATGCGGCGTTTGGAAGCCGCTTCATAGGCTGAAGCTATTTTCAAAATCACATCTTCTTTGCCAGGTTCAGCGCGGAAGACCAGCGAGAACGGCAGACCGGGTGGCGGCAGAGTCGTAGGCGTGTTGTTGTTGGTCGGAATGTAGCGCTTCTTGTCGGGGCTCAATACAAAAACCGGATCGTAAACCGTTTGCACATATCCGGCAGGAATTAGAACTTCGGTGACACCGGCGAACGGTCCCATGCGGAGTTCCCCGCGAATATCGTCGCGAGGTTCCGGTTGCGGAGCCAGGCCAATCTTTCCGGGTGGCAAGGAATAGTGGAGCCGCACGACGGCGTCGAGGTGATTCTCCAAAATGACTTTCATCTCCACGCGCCGCAGTAATTCCCGCATCATAATGTGCTCATCAATTCCCTGCCGTTCGCCGAGAGCATTGCGCATGTCATCCATTTCTTCCCAATTCTTGAATGCCGCGCGTTGATCATCACCCCAGAATTTCGAGCGCGCATTGAGCGCAGCGAAATCGGTCAAAGTCTCGGTGAAGCCGCGCTCCTTCCAATCGGCGGCTCGGCGTGAAGCGTATTGATTAAAGTGAAATGTGAACGCATTGGACTCCACAACCTCTTCAATCGCCCGAATATTCAGATTTTTGGGAACTGGTACGCGTCCTTCGGCCAGCGCCACGAAGTAATCGATTGGCTTCATGGTGCCGGTCCCGAAGGTCTTACCCGGCGCAAACTCCGTCGGCTTTATTTTCGCGACGAACTCAGGGAATTGAGGCTGACCGTCGGCTCGCAAGCGATAGAAAATATCAGGAAAAAACACCGGTACGAATTGCGCCAGAGCCTGAGTGTAGGAAGGCGACATGTTTTCGATGCTGGGATCATCGGGCCACAGAGGATCCACCGATTCAACCAGAGTCGCACCAAGGTAGTCGCCCAGAACGGCGCGAATTTCTTTAGACGCGGCTTGGGAAATCGGCTCATCGGCCATGACGCCCGGGAAAGTCACCATCGATTCACGAACAATCCCGATACGCATGCCGCGCAGCGAGCCTCGTGCGCCCGACGAAACCACGCTGTCGGAGTAAGGCTTATCCAAAACACTTGTTCTGGGGACGGTGGTGAAGATGTCGCGCCGATCGTAGTAGCCCTCGGACGGATCCTTCAGCGCATCCAAAACTTTTGCAGCGTCCTTTACATTGCGGCATATGATGCCGGCCCGATCGAGATAAATATCCGCGCCGATGGAGCCGCCGAGATAAGAAATTAGTGATTTGTGAGGCAAGATCAGCCCCACCGAATTGTGATTAGACGGACCGCGGCAAGACATACTGGTTTCTTCACAGATGCTGCAGGTGGTAAGGTTCGCGCTTACCGAGACGCCGGAGCCCGAGCTTGACCCCAAAGAAGCCGCACGCGTGGTGTCATAGACGTCACTTGGATTTCCCGACCAAGTGCTGCGTTGATATCCCTGTACCGACACAAAAACTTTTGTGGGCCGGTTGGCGCCGCGCTCTCCGCCAGTGGCGCCACGAATAGCGGGAACCGGACGGCCGTTGTATTCGGTGTTCACGGTCTTGGCATAGATGATCGCGCCTTTTTGCCGAAGCTGTGCGACCAGGGTCTGGTCTCGCGCCGGAAAGTCGATATCGTAGTTCGCGTCCGCAGCGCCGGTGCTGCGCATGTCCTTGGTGTCGTACGAGTCTTTGAATGTGAAGGCCACGCAGTACATCGGCATTTTCGCTAAGTCAGGATCTGTGCCGTATTGGGCATCGAGTTCGGCGGCGCGTTCGAGGGCATCTGGTTGTTTTCTGAATTCTTCGCAGACGGCCGGCGAGCCGGGCGTCTGCGGCCCATCGGATGGACGCCGATCGCGATCACCTTTGCAGGTTACCGAGCGCTCGCCGCGAATATTGATGGTGCCCAGTGCGTTGAGCTGGCCTGCGTTGGGAATGCCGACCGTCATGCCGAATTGTTGCTGCACCGTTGGATCAGACGCGGTCGATTCCATCCGGCCAAATTCAATCGGCGGGCCAGCATACTGATCGAAATTCGGCAGCAGAGTGGATATCGCTACCGTCTGAGTAGGAAATTTTAGCGGCGCGCCTGCGCGAACTACACCCGGTGCCGGTGGAATCGGTTTTCCGTCGGCGGTGACCAGCATATTGCTCACGCCGTTATACGCTTTGGCTCGGTCGATATAGAGTTGGATCAGTCCCCTGCAGGTAATCTGGCCACTGCGGATGGAGCGATGCAGGTCGTCGATCGTCGCTTCCTCAAGATGAAAGCCAGGCTGCTGCGAGCGTGGCGCGTCTGCCGCAACCAACATTACGGCTACGGCCAGCAACCAAAGTGTTTTTCTGGATCGAATCATGGATTCTCCAAGACTGAACTATGAGCGCTTGGAGATTATGGACCCACTCCTAAATAGACGATAAACCCAATTTTATTTGGGACCGAGTGTTTGTTACCCCGCTTGATCGATGGCGAGAGTATCAGCGGATTCGAGGGGCGCCAACGCAACGCCGTCACGATAGGTGACGAAGCGGCTAGAAACGGCTAGAGCGTCCGAAGTCACAAATTTTGAAGGGATAAATCTCCATATAAATGCTGATGGCCTACGTCGGTACTTGGTTGGCCGAACGATCGTCACATTAAGGAAAACGACAGTTTGGTGACAGAGGCAGGCGGAAAGGTATAAGTCAGAGCCGGGTCGGTAGCCTGCAAACTTTTCGTTTGCGGTGCCAGCGTGTCGGGCTGATCGAAAGTGTTGTGGGCGTGGATGTCCTGGTTGGTCAATGTGGTTGCGGACACTATCGAGCCGCGGCCCCCGCGTAAGCTGATGCGGGTTTCGCGCGGCTCACTGACGTGAGGATTTACCACCGTAAGTGTAAGCTCCCTGGCCGACAGAGACGCGGAACCGCGCAGTCCCCAGAACGAAGCGGGCTGGCCGTCGCGATCATAGTGAACGTCAGGCGCGGAGAAGACGGCACGGATTCCCTGGCCATCTTGATGGGCGGCGTACATGGCGAAAACATGGCCAACCGGTGTGACGCAGAATTTGTCTTCGTGAGCGAGGTAAAGACTGTTGAGGCAGTTGATGAGCTGTGCGCAATTGGCCATAGCCACCTTCTCCGGATGGCGATTGAAAAGATCGAGCGTCATCCCGGAGAAAACGGCATCGCGCAGCGTGGGCATCTGTTCGAGGAGGTCGCCGGGAGTGGCTTCCGAGCCGAGGCGGTACCACGGGCCCCACTCGTCGACGATCAGTTTGACGCCATGCGCGGTGTCGAATTCGCCCATAATCTGCCAGAGTTTGTCGATCAGCGTTTCGATGCGATCGCCTTCGCGCAGCAGTTCGTACCAATCAACCGGATCGAATAGCAAGGCGCTCCCCTTGCCCTGCTCCCAATCATTAGTGCGGCCGCGGCTGAGATTCCAGGCGTAATGATGCAGCGACAAACCGTACACGGAGCGCAGTTGATCCTTTCCTTTGCGCAGTAATTCCTCGAAGAATCCGCGCGTCCAGTCCCAGTCGTCGACGTTGGGACCGGATGCGATCAGCGACAACTCCTGGCCGTAATGTGGCACCCAGGCGGCGAACCTGCGGAACTCCGCGGCGTATTCCTGCGGAGTGAAGTTGCCGCCGCAACCCAGGACTCGTTGCCAATTCCCCAGAAACGGACGTTAAACGGATCGCGAGCGCCGGAAGCCGCACGCATTTCGGCCAGCGTGGTGCTGCCCGCGGGAGAATTGCAGTATTCCACCCAGCGATAAAACGATTCGGGAGTCTGGCTGCGGAGATTTGCAGCGAGGTACGGCGTGGCGCCGGCCAGTTTGGCGAAGTGCAGGAATTCGTTGGTGCCGAAACGGTTAGATTCGAACTTGTGATTGTCGGGCGCGGCTTTCGATTCCGCATCGCTCCAGAAATTGGTGCGCCGGGGACGTTTGTCGGCAGGACCGACGCCGTCTTGCCAATTGTAGCTGTCGGCGAAGCATCCGCCCGGATAGCGGAGCACCGGCGCTTTGATTTTGCGAAGCTCCTCGACCAGGCGGCGGCGAATGCCATCGATGTTTTGCACGCGGGAATTTTCACCAACCCACACTCCGTCGTAAATGAGACCGCCCAGATGTTCGGTGAAATGCCCGTAGATGTTGCGGGAGATGGCGCCCAAGGGCTCGTCGAGAAGAACGTCGATGCGCGAATCGGCGGAGGCGGAATCCATGGAACGAGAAAAGGCGAAACTCGCCGGGTAGCTGATTGCACCTGCGGCCAATAGTCCGGTTCGAAGAATTTCTCGGCGACTGATCATGGAATTGGGGTGCGTCGAGTTCTCATCTAAGAGCGACATCGTACAACAAGAAACTCTGCTCTGTCTGTTATGGCGCGGCGCGAAGTGACATAAAAAACATGAGGCGCAGAAAGAGGCGCCTCATTGTGTTCGAAATGTTGTGGAGCCGGATTAGACCAGTGGTTCGGACCAGTTCTCCAGGGTTTCTTTTACTTTGTGGAGGAACTGGTGCGCGACGGCGCCGTCGACCACACGATGATCGTAGCTGAGGGTGACGTAGCACATGGAGCGAATGGCGATGGAATCGTTGATAACCACCGGACGCTTTTCGATGGCGCCAAGTCCGAGAATGCCGACATTGGGCTGGCTGATGACCGGGAGACCGAAAAGGCCGCCGAAAACGCCGGGATTGGTGATGGAGAAGGTGCCCTCCTGAACTTCTTCCGGCTTTAGCTTTTTGCTGCGAGCACGTTCGGCAAGGTCATTTAGGTTGCGCTGGATGCCGAGCAGATTTTTTTCGTCGGCATTCTTGATGACCGGAACGATCAGACCCCAATCGAGAGCCACGGCCATGCCGATGTTGATTTCCTTGTGGAAGACGATGTTGGTGCCGTCAAGCGACGCATTGAGCGTCGGATAGGCACGCAGACCCGCGACCGCGGCCTTCACAAAGAAGGGCATGTAGGTGAGCTTGGTCTCGTAGCGCTTTTCGAATTCGTCTTTGGCCTTACCGCGAATCCCGGCGATTTTGGTCATATCGATTTCGTCGACGGAGTAAACGTGCGGCGAAACGTGCTTGGAGGCGACCATGTGCTCGGCGATTTTCTGGCGCATGACACTGAGCGGCTGCACTTCGTAATTGCCAAAGTAAATGCGTTCGCGCGGAACACCGAGCTGCAGCGCCGGAACGTACTGGGTGCCGTGGGCGGCAGCAGCGCCAGAAGCCGCAACGGGAGCCGGAGCTGGCGGCGTGGGACGGGCTGCAACCGGAGCGGATGGCGCCGCGGCGGACGCGGGAGCGCCATCGGCTTGCGGTTGCGGGGAGCCTCCCGCGATGACAGATTCGATGTCCTGTTTGGTGATGCGGCCGCCCGCACCGGTGCCCTCGATGGAACCGAGGTCGACGCCGTGTTCTTTGGCGAGGCGACGGACCAGCGGAGAGGAATGGATGCGTTCGGTGCCGGAAGAACTGGATGCTGAAGCGGCGGGAGCAGGAGCGCTTTGTGCTGACGGTGGAGGAGGCGCGGCGGCTTTGGCTGGCGCGGGTGGCTGTGCGTTGGGAGGGGGCACTGCAGCGGCGGGCTTCGCCGGGGCAGGCGCGGCGGGAGCAGGAGCCGAAGCGGAAGCAGCCGGAGATCCGGCGCCATCAATGACCGCGACAATGGTTTGAATGGGAACGGTCTGGCCTTCGGCAATTTTGATTTCTTTCAAGACGCCGGCAGAGGGAGAAGGAATTTCGGCGTCGACTTTATCGGTGGAGATTTCAAACAGCGGCTCGTCGCGCTCGACTTTGTCGCCGGGTTTTTTGAGCCACTTGGTAATGGTGCCTTCGAAAATGCTTTCGCCCATCTGGGGCATGACGACATCAACTGCCATGAGAGTGTTCTCCTTGCGCTGTGGAACTTCCGGGATCCGAGGCACTCAGGGCCGCTCGGCGGATGGAAGCTAACCACACTAGTTTACAGGGAAACGCCGGGAGACGGAAAGTGCGAGGCGCAGGAAGCGTACCACAAGCGGTATGAGGGGGAAATTTTAAGGCTTGGCGGTGAATGAGAAATTGACGGTCTGCGCTTGGGAACCGGTGACATTAATTTCCTGCGTGCGGGTGCCGTAGCTTTCGTGCCAGGCGGTCAGGGTGTAATGGCCGGGTGGCAATTCGGGAAGGGTGAAGCTGCCATCCTGGTCGGTCACGGCAAAAAATCCAGTTTTGAGAACAGCGAAATAGCCCTGCATCCATGGATGGATGTTGCACTTCACTGGGATGAATTCTTCCTGATCATAGGCATAAGAAAACGGCGGGGTGCCGGGCGGCTGAATCTTATTCCACTCGCGATTGATTTTAGCCAGCGGATGGATGTTGTGCGAGAAGTGATCACTATTCGAGATGCTGACTTCCTGGCCGACGCGAAAGGCGAGGACGTGAGTGGTGTAGTGGCACCCTTGCTGGTCGAAAATTGCGGGAGCCAGCGGAAGCGAACCGGAGGAGGGCGCACCGGCAGAGACATAGACAACGGCATTGCGCAGGCCGTTATCTGAACCCACGACAACATTTTCCGGAAAGAGCGGCTGCGAGGCATGCATCTTGACGCAGTCCGGCTCTTTGGAGAGATCCAGCGGCTTGGGTTTAGGGGGAGCTCCGTTGAGGGTAACTTTTCCCGAGATCGAGGCGCCCACTGGGCCGGCCACGGTAGAAGTGGAAAAAACTAAGGAGAATAAAAGAACGGCGGCGGAAAGGTTTGCGAATCGCATCCCCATCGTTCCTCCTTGCAAGGGACCGACAACCGAAACAAACCTGGCAGAACGGAGCGGCGCGGTTAACGTAAGCAGTATCCAGGTTCGTAAGCCCGCGCAGGTGATTACCAATATGTGATTCTAGGAGGAGCCGCAGCCGGAGGTAAGGAAAAATGGGCGGCTGCGTTCAATGAGGCACTGACGACTTGGGTCCGGTGCCTTAGAAGTGAGCAAGCTCCTTGGCGGCAGTAAAAACTTTTTGAGCATTGGGCAAAAAAGCCTCTTCGAGGGTGGGCGCGTAAGGCACCGGAGTGTCGAGGGAAGTGACCCGGACAAGAGGACCATCGAGATCGTGGAAGGCTTTTTCGCTCAGAATGGCCGCGATTTCACCGGCGATGCCGCCGGTTTTGGTGTCTTCGTGAACAACCAGGCATTTATTGGTTTTCTTCACGGACTGGAGAATGGTTTCTTCGTCGAGCGGAAGAAGGGTGCGCAGATCGATGACTTCGGCGTCGATGCCTTCTTTGGCCAGAGCGTCAGCGGCTTCGAGAGACGTATGCATCATGGCGGCGTAAGAAAGAATAGTGAGGTGATTACCTTCGCGACGGACGACCGCTTTGCCGAGGGGCACGATGTAATCGTCTGCGGGAATTTCTTCCTTGATCCGGCGGTAGAGAAATTTGTGTTCGAAGAAGAGGACCGGATTATTATCGCGAATGCTGGCTTTCATCAGGCCCTTGGCATCGTAGGGCGTGGATGGGTAGACAATTTTCAGGCCGGGCGTGTGCAGGAAATACATTTCCGGATTGGCGGAGTGGAACGGACCACCATGCACTCCACCGCCGGAGGGACCGCGCACCACCATGGGCGCGGGAGCATTCCAGAGATAGTGCCCTTTGGCGACGAAGTTGGTGAGTTGATTGAAGCAGCAGGCAATGAAATCGATGAACTGCATTTCGGCGACGGGACGCAGGCCAAGGTAACTCATGCCGCAGGCGGCGCCAATGATGGCGCTTTCGCTGATCGGCGTATCGATGACGCGTTCCCAGCCAAACTTTTCGAGCAGGCCTTCGGTCACTTTGAAAGCGCCGCCGTAGACGCTGACGTCTTCGCCAATGACGACCACGCGGGGATCGGCGGCCATTTCTTCGAACAGCGCTTGGCGAATGGCTTCAAGAAAGGTGATCGGAGCCATGATTAGCGTGCTCCCCTTTTAACCGGCTTTTTGGAGGGCGCGGCGGAATTCGCTGGAGATTTTTTAAGCTGTTTCATTGGTGGCTTCGCGACCACTTTGGCGGAGACAGCTGAAGCGGTGGTAGCTTTCGCACCGTTTGAGGAGGCGCGGATTTCGGCCGGAATGAATTGAATAGGCAAAGCAGGCATGCCGAAGTCGGCTTTCGGAACGTAGGGGGGCCAGGAATTCTTGGTGCTGGATTTTGGCGGCTGCAATTCAGCGATGGGGCGCTCCCACTTGGGCTGAAGATCGTGGCACTCGGGACCAGTACAGTAGACACCCTTGGCGGCAAGTTCTGGTGGCGGCATCGGAGAGTTTTCCGCAAACTCGCGTTCCTTCTCGAGAAGGGTGGCAATTTTTGTTTCGATTTCTTTTTTGGATTTGGCGTCGAGCAGCTTTTCGTCAGTCAGAAATTTCTCGTAAAGCGTGATGGGGTCACGCTTCTCCCAGTATTCGCGTTCGTTGGCGGGAACATATTCGGCGGGATCGTGCTGCGCATGACCGCGTCGGCGAAATGTCTTGACCTCGATAAGCACGGGACCGTTGCCGGCACGCGCGCTATCGACAGCTTCTTTGGCTGCGGTGTAGACGGCGACGACATCGTTGCCATCGACGATGTAACTGGCTATGCCGTAGGCCTTGGCGCGATCGGCAAGATTTTCAATGGGCACCTGGCGGCGAACCGGGGTGGAATAGGCCCACTGATTATTTTCGAGGATGAGGACGAGCGCGGCTTTTTGTACCGCGGCGAAATTCAGGCCTTCGTGGAAAACGCCGGTGGAGCTGCCGCCATCGCCAATCCAGGTGAGGGCGACGATTTTCTGTCCAAGGTATCGCCCGGCCATGGCGACGCCGGCCATCACTGGGATGAGGTCGCCAAGCATGGAGATCGGTGAAACGATGTGAAGATTCTCGAGATCGCCGAAGTGGCTGGTGCCATCTTTGCCTTGAGTAGGCGAGGTGAACTTGGCCATGTGCTGAGTGAAGATGTCGCGCGGAGGAACCCCTTTGACGAGAAGCGCGCCGATATTGCGAATCATGGGGGCGAGCCAGTCGCGTTTTTCGAGGGCGTAGGCAGTACCCACGGAGATAGCTTCTTGACCAAGGCTGGAATAGAGGCCGCCGACGATTTTGTTTTGGCGGAAGAGCTTTGTCATGGTTTCTTCGACCTCGCGATTGAGGCGCATGAAGTAGTAAAGGTCGAGATATTGCTGGCGTGAGAGTTTTGCTTTGCTGCGGGTTTCAGTGGCAGGCATGATTCGAAAGTCTCCGAAGGTGCGTCCGGTTCTCTATCTTAAAACGAAGGTGGGGCGTGGTCCTAATCGGGGTGGGATGTTTTGAACGGTTACCTCGCTATTAAGGCACTCAATGCGTTAAGGGTCTCGCAGCGTTTGGGTGTGAACGGAAGATGGATCTGCCAGGAACTGAGCGACGGTAGGGCCGACGGAGATGCAGGAAAGGCTGCGGTGGCCGCAGGGCGAGTCCAAGTAGATGATGGGGGCGGCGATTGCCTTGGCAAAGCGAATGGCTGGATCAGGATTCACAACGTGATCCTGAGTGGAAACGATTACGAGCATCTTAGAGCGAACGCGTTTGGCCACCTGGTCAAGCGAAACGCCCAGTTCATGACGGATGTCGAGAGTCAGGATAGCTTCACGCTGGCGAATTTGATCCCAGGCGCCCCCAGCGTCGTTTATCGCGCTTTTCCTGAGCGCAGCGAGAAAGCTTTCAAAATCGGCGGTGTCGGTGTGTCCCGTGACGTACGTGGGAGAGGTGGCGTTCATTTCGCCGATTTCCGCCGCAAGAGCGATGCCACGCATAAGCGGACCTTTGGGATTCCCATTGTTCCATGCAGGATCGAGCTCAATGGCATCGATCTCGGAGGTCCACAGTAATTTATCGGAGGCAGTCGACTGCGGCGAACCGTTCATCGGAATTGCGAGATCCATGAACTCTGGAAAGACGATGGCCCATTCGAAGGCCTGCATGCCACCCATGGAAAGTCCCATTACCGCGTGAAGATGGGAAAGTTGGAATATTTTTGTGGTCAGCTGATGCTCGGATTCCACCATGTCGCGAATCGTGAATTTCGGGAATTTTATGAGCGGCTGCACCCTGCTATTGGATGGGGATGAGGAAATTCCGTTACCGAGGGAATCAACCAGAATGACGAAATATTTGTTGGTATCTACAACGCTGCCGGGACCAATGAAGGGAAGTAGATCTTCGGATCGTGCGCCGAGCCAGGTGGGCCAAAGAATCGCGTTGGACCTTCCGGCGTTCAACTTGCCGAGAGTACGATAGCCGAGACGGAGATCGTGGAGAACTGCGCCGCTTTGCAGCTTGAACTCACCAAGGTTGGCAAATTGTTGTTGCGAAGTCTTAGAAGAATGCGAAGTCTGGCCAGCGGCTTGTTGACCTATGGAAGAGAAGGAGGCCAACAGAATAATTACCAATCGACGTGTAGACAAGAGGTCCCTCGAAGTGACTACAGATGGCTGAAGATAACACGGAATTTTGAGGTGTCCCTGGATGACGTAGCGAACTTATTCGGCAGCGAAGGAGACACGGAGATCGCGAAGAGTTCTGGGGCGACTGTTACAAAGGAGACGGGGTTGCGGATCATCAGATCTTCAACCCCGCTGTATTTAGGAATCGGTGCTGAACTTAGGGTTTGGCTTGTGGAGCAGCCTGGGGCTGCGGTGGCGCCGCCTGTTGCGATTGAGGTTGGCCCTGAGGCTGAGCTTGGGGCTGACCCGCAGGCTGGCCTTCCGTCTTGGGAGCAATGGAGATCAGCTCGACTTCGAAAACGAGCGTGGAGTTGGGGCCAATGTCTGGACCGGCACCGCGATCGCCATAGCCGAGGTCGGGAGGAATGTAGAGTTCCCACTTGGAGCCGACGGGCATGAGTTGAAGCGCTTCGGTCCAACCCTTGATGATCTGGCCAACCGGGAAAGTGGCAGGCTGACCACGCTTGTAGGAGCTATCGAATTCCTTGCCATCGATCAGCGTGCCTTTGTATTGCACGGTGACTGTGTCAGCGGCGGTCGGCTTGGGCCCAGTGCCTGGTTTGATGACTTTGTACTGCAAGCCATCGGCGGTGGTGACTACGCCTTGCTTGGACTTGTTGGCGGCGAGAAACGCATCCCCGGCGGCCTTATTGGCGGTACCAGCTTGCACGCGCACTTCTTCGGCCTTCTTTTTCATGTCGGTCTGGAGGGCGACGATAGCGTCTTGCGCTTCCTTATCGGAAAGCAATGGCGTGGCGCCAGAAAGTCCGTCTTTGAGTCCGCGGTAGACAATGGCCGGATCAACCTCGACGGAATCCTTCTTCATGCTCTTGCCAATGTTCATACCGATGGCGTAGCTGACCTTGTCCTTATTGGTCTTGAGAGCCAAAGGAGCAGCAGTCTTGGAAGTGGTTGTTCCCGGCTTGGCGGCGGGAGTTTTTTGGGTAGTTTTCGCCGCAGGCGTTGCCGTGGAACCAGCGGCAGGAGCTTGGGGCGCGTTAGAGGCGGGAGTCTGGTGGGCCAAGCAAGTGCCGGCCAAGAACAGCGCTGCCGCACAGACGGTTACAGCTGAGAATGAATGGTTTCGTCGCATGCAGCTATTGTCCCATTGGTTGGCACAGGCCGCAAATTGCGGAATATTACGGTGTGGCTAAAGGGTGATGAACGGCAGCGAGAAGCGATATAAGCGCTTCGTGGGTGGTCGGTTGCGGAGCGAAGGAGAAAACTTCGGAGAAATGGTGAATAAGGTGCGGCTGGACTTCGCTGGGCGCGATGCTGCGCGATAATAATTTTTCGAGAGAGGTGGCTTTGCGGTCGGCGATGCCACAAGGAACGATGAGGTCGAAGTAGCGGAGATCGGTAGCGACGTTATAGGCGAAGCCGTGCGAAGTAATCCACCGGCTGAGATGGACACCGATCGCGGCAAGTTTTTCTTCCTGATCGCCCTGAGCTGATTTAACCCAGATGCCAGTTTTGCCGGTGACCGGAAACGGGGAAATGCCGAAGTCGGCAGTGGCGCGAATCATCGATTCTTCAAGCGAGCGAACATACCAGTGAACATCGCGGCGAATGCGGTCGAGATTGACGATGGGATAGCCAACGATCTGGCCGGGACCGTGGTAAGTGATGTCGCCGCCGCGATTGGTTTCGTGGAGTTCAACGCCTTTCTGGCGAAGTACGTGTTCGCTGGCCAGAAGATTAGCGCGATTGCCGTTGCGGCCGAGAGTGATGACGTGGGGATGCGTGCAGAAAAGAAGGACATCGTCGATGGCGTCGAGTTTACGCGCGGCGACGATACGCTCTTGCAAGGCAAAGGCGTCGGCGTAAGAGATCAGGCCGAGGTCGATGGTGAGTAGCGAGCGCACAGAGAGAAGTTACCAGCTGTTAGTCGACAGCCGGCAGCTAATGACTCGAACTGCCGGTCTAGAAATTTGCAGAATCATCTGCACTGCAAACCATTGCACGAACAAGTCCCCCGCTAGACGTTGATCTGGAGGCCGCGGACAGAGGCGAAAGCGTCGCCCATGCCTTCCCAGACCGTGGGATGGGCATGCATCATGTTCATCATATCGTCGACGGTACCCTCGAGATTCAGAACGGTGGCGGCTTCAGAAAGAATTTCTGTGGCGAGCGGGCCGATGATATGGATGCCCAGCACTTCGCCATATTTTTCGTCGGAAACAACTTTGATGAAGCCGCCGTGATTGCCGAGGATAGTGGCTTTGCTGTTGCCAAGGAACGGGAACTTGCCAATCTTGACCTGATGACCCGCATCGCGCGCCTGTTTTTCGGTCAGGCCAATCGAACCGATCTGCGGTTCGCAGTAGGTGGCATTTGGAATGCGAGTTTTTAGAATGCGGTGCGTGGGCTTGCCGGCAATGTGGGTGACGGCAACGATGCCTTCCATCATGGCAGCGTGCGCGAGTTGCGGCAGACCGGCAACGATATCGCCGATGGCGAAGAGCCCGGGCTCATCGGTTTCCATGACCTCGTTGACGTGAACAAAACCGCGTTCGACCTTGGCTTTGGATTTTTCCAGACCGCAATTGTCGGTCATGGCTTTGCGACCAACGGCGAGCAGCAATTTCTCGGCTTGCAGGGTTTGTGCTTTACCGTCCTTATCCTTGAAAGAAACGGTGACGCCCTTTGCGTCTTTTTTGACGCCATCGACAGCGCAGCCGGTAAAAATGTTGATGCCCTTCTTTTTGTAGGTCTTCTCGAGTTCAGCAGAAATTTCTTCGTCTTCGACGGGAACGACGCGCGGAAGAGCTTCGAGAATGGTGACCTGCGTGCCAAACGAATTGTAGATGGAGGCAAACTCGACGCCGACCGCGCCGGCACCAACGACGATTAGAGTTTTCGGGATGTCGGGAAGTTCCAGAATGGAGCGGTTGGTAAGAATGGTCTTGTGGTCGGGCTCGATGCCGGGCAGCGACTTGGCTTCAGAGCCGCTAACCAGCAGGACGTTGTTGGCTTCGATGATCGAGCGCTTGCCGTCTTTTTCGACCGCGACGCGTCCGGGACCATCGTATTTGCCCCAGCCCTGCACCCACTCCACTTTATTTTTCTTGAAGAGGAACTCAATGCCCTTGGCATGCTTGGTGACAATTTTGGATTTACGAGCCATGACGTTGGCCCAATTAACTTTCACGCCGGCGATTTCGAAACCAAGTTCGGCGCCATTTTTGATGTGCTCATAAACATCGGCGTGGTGCAGAAGAACCTTGGTGGGAATGCAGCCGACGTGAAGACAAGTGCCGCCCAGGTACGGATCTTTTTCGACCACGACAGTTTTCAGACCGAGTTCACCAGCACGGATTGCGGCGACGTAACCCCCAGGTCCACTGCCAATGATTGCGACATCATACTTTGCCACGCGTAATCTCCCTTCAAGAGGAACCCAAGCCGCACTGGTGTGATGATTGCGAAGCCACCGAAGTCACAGCGACTGGAAAGTGATGAGAGCCGGGTTGGATTGCAGTGCGCAGACCTGTAAGGCCAATCGGAACCCGGCAAACAATAGATTGTAGCAGCGGGTGAATGGGAGTCGCAACGCAGAGGGCAAAGCGGAAGGTGGAAAGCGAAAGGATTCCGATTTGGAACAGCGATTGGAGCGAAAAGCGAAGAGACGACGAAGAGCGGCGCGATTTCTGCGAGAAAAGTTATAGCGATAGTAATTTTACTATTGATAAACGTCGCACCCTGCTTTATAAAAAGGAAACGCAGCTAAGTACCTCGCAAGTACCTGCCAGCGGCTTTTACATCGGAGTAATAGACAGGGCAAGAGCCATGGGAAAAACCGAAGATACGCAGTGGCATTGCCTCAATCAGGAATGCGGCTGGTCCGCAGTGATGTCGATTAACGTGGAGGAAGCAGCGCCACGTTGCGTATGCGGATCGACGATGCGGCGATCCCCCATGGCGCCGGTGATGAGCTATTTCGATTTTTTACGCGGCGATGATTCGCTCCGCGCCGATGGTAAGGGAGAAGAGGAGTGAACGGTCATGGGCGTGGTAACGGTAGTGACGAAGACGGAGCATGAGCAGACACCACTGGTGATACGGGCGAGTTTACCGCGGACATTTCTGGGATTGGGAGCATTCCTGGAAGTGGGACTGCTGTTTTGCGGGGCGTATTTACTGATTAACGCGATTGCCAGTCCGCTGGAAGCGAATCAAACTGCCGTGCTTGCGGCTGCGGCGATGCTGGCCTTGGCGTTGATATTGTTGTTTTATCTGGCGCAGCCCATGCGGCGGCGGGCATTGGCGCGAATCCGGGAGAATCGGCGTGGCGGGAACCGGGCGAAACGGGCAGAAGTGCCTCTGACCAACTTTGGGAGCGCGATACAGACGCGGATAAACGCGACGCACGCGTTGCAGCACAAAAGGAATTTACCGGGACCGATGTAAGAGCACGTCTTGGACGCGAGACCCTTCCTGAAGACTACTTGGCGCTCTCCATGGCTGGAAGATAGCGCTCTTCGAAGATGAGTTGATGGTGGCGTGCATGGCCGACGATAATGAAAGCTAGCGCGAGCACCGAGACTTCCTTGCCGCTGGCCACACCGCGGCGGAGCCACGCCGCATTGTCGAGTGAGCGAAGTAAGGCAAGTGTGGCGCGGCGAATGGCCGCAAATTCATCTAACAATTCAGGAAGTTTCCGCGCGGCAAAGTTGCCCGAGCGAACGTAGTCGTCTTGCTCAAAACTGGCCAGCGGAGTTTGGTCTGCGCGGGCGAAGCGCAGCATGCGGTACGCGAAAATGCGCTCGGCATCATTGACATGGCCTAACGATTCTTTGATGGACCACTTGTCCGGCGCGTAGCGGAAGTCCTCGGATTCTTCGGGAATCGGCGACAAGAGCCGGTGATAGTCGCGAAGTTGGGATTCCAGAGTCTCGACCAAATCTCCATCCGGCACCAACTCAATGTACTTGGCATAGGAAGGGGCGTAATCGCCCGTGATCGGAACATTTTGTGTCATCATGCGAATGCCTCCGAGGATGCGGCCAAGTTGGAATTATAGCGCGGGGGTGGCAGGCGGAGAATCCGGAAAAATGGAAGCGGAATGGGCGAATTGAACTTCAAGAAGATGCGGGTAGCGTTCCAGGGCGAGCGTGGGGCCTTTAGCGAAGCGGCAGCGGTGCAGTTGCTGGGAGAAGAAATTCAGACGGTGCCGCGCGGGACATTCGACGCGACGTTTCGCGCGATTACCGAAGGACCGGCGGACGCGCTGCTGGTGCCGGTGGAGAATACGTTGGCGGGATCGGTGGTGCGGGTGTACGACTTGTTGCTGGATAGTCCATTAGAAATTTGCGGCGAAACAATTCTGCCGATTGAACATCATCTAGTGGGATGTCCGGGGTCGAAGCTGGAGGAAATCCGTTCGGTGGCGTCGCACCCGATGGCGCTTGCGCAGTGCGAAAGATTTTTCGCGACGCATGCGACTTTAAAGCGCGTGCCTGCGGAAGATACGGCCGGCAGCGTACGAGAGATGATGGAGCGTGGGGACAGGTCGGGAGCGTCGATTGCGGGGCGAAGGGCCTCGACCCATTATGGCGCGGTGATTTTGCAGGAAGCCATTCAAGATAACGCTGAGAATTTCACGCGGTTTGTTTTGTTGCTGCAGCCGGCGGAGGCGAAGAGGTACAGAACTGCCGATGCGCGAAAAATTTCGCTAGCGATGCGGCTGGCGCACAAACCAGGAGCGCTGCTGGCATCGCTGGAGCCGTTTGCGAAGCATGGGGTGAATTTACTGAAAATTGAGAGCCGGCCAATTCACGGACGACCGTGGGAGTATCAGTTTTATATTGATGTAGAGGCAGAGAAGTCGGAGAACATGGAAACGGCGCTGCATGAAGTACGCGCGGCCACGAGCGAGCTGCGCGTGTTGGGCCAGTATACGGCCGCGCGATCTTCTTTGAAATGAGAGGCGTCTAGAATTTTCACCCTTTGTTATTCCAAAACGCCCGCCATTACCGACAACCTCGAAGTGAAACGCCCGGAACATTGAAACTTGAATGCGTGTTGTGATCAGGGCTGGCTCGGGGACATGCTGTAGTCCAGCCTCGGAGTGTGTCCTTTCTTTAACAAGAGGAATTGCCGCAGACTCTTGGCGCGTTTCGCGCATCCTAATCTAATTGTTGCCCAGTCATAAAAATCTGCGAGTCGAAGTGTCTTCGCAGGTAATCAGCAGACTCTGCGGATTAGCGGAATTCCAAAACGGGTTGCGAGCCAGTAAGGGTGAAAATATGACAACAGGACGCTTACTTTCGGCTGCGATTTTGACCTGTGCATGGGTAACCGCGGCGACGGCTCAGGAGCTGGCTTCGACCGTTGCGGCGAAAGCTTCGACGGAAAAGCGTTTGGAGCGGCCAAGCGGGTCAGGTGGATCAGCCAACGAGACAATCGCGCTGACGGTGCCGCGCGGGACCCCGGTGCAGGTTGTCTTGGATAAGGACGTGAAAATAAAGAAGGTGGGGCAACCGGTGCACGGGCGCGTGGCCGAGCCGGTGTACGCCTTCGACAAGCTGGTGGTGCCGGTCGGCTCGGAAGTTGCGGGGACGATCACGGAACTGGAGGGAGTTTCCGGAGGCCGCCGCACCCTGGATGCGCTGAATGCAGAATTCACGCCAGCACGCAAAGTGCAAATTGAGTTTAACGAGTTGAAGCTGGTGGATGGGCGGAAAATTCCGATCAGCACCAGCGTGACGCCGGGATCAGGGCAAGTGATTCAGTTCATTACCGCGGCAGACGCAGAAAAAAAGAAGGGTGTGAAGGGAGCGGCGACTGACAAGGCGGACCAAGCAAAGCAGCAGGCCAAGCAGGAATGGGACAACGCGATGAAGGTAGTGCACCGGCCGGGAAAAATCGAGCGCATCAAGAAGTATGCGGTGTCCCAGCTTCCGGTGCATCCACAGTACATCAATGCGGGGACAGTGTATTTCGCTGAGCTGGAGAAGCCGCTGGATTTTGGGACTGAACCGCTAACGGTGGAAACCGCGGCGTCGATTGATACGCCACCGCCGCCGGGAAGTTCGGTGCGAGTCCGGCTGACGACGGAACTGAGTTCGGCGACAGCACAGAAAGGGCAGGATGTGGAGGCGGTACTGTCGCAGCCATTGTTTGACGGGCCGAAGCTAATCCTTCCGCAGGGAAGCCGGCTGAAAGGCACGGTAGTTCAAGTGCAACCAGCGCGTTCGCTGAGCCGCAATGGACAATTGCGAATGGTGTTTCACGAATTGGTGCTTCCGGATGGCGTTGAAGAAAAAGTGGAGACGAGCCTCGAAGGCGTGCAGGCAGGCAAAGGGCAGGATGTGAAGCTGGACGCGGAAGGTGGAGCAGAAGCGAACACGCCGAAGACGCGCTACCTGGCGACGGGAGTCTCGGTGATGTTGGCACTGGCATCGGCTCACACGGATGCAGATGCACGTCCTGGAGATGTGAGCGGAAGCACCGGCGCGCGTGCCGCGGGAGGAATTGGAGGATTCAAGCTGGTGGGCATGGCGATGGGCGTGTTCATCCACTCGCAGCCGTTGGGCATGGCGATGGGCGCGTACGGCGCAAGCATGTCGGTATACTCGCATTTCATCGCGCGAGGGCAGGAATTGGTGTTCCCGAGGAATACGGCGATGCAGATTGCGATTGGCACGCGGCCGACGCCAGCGCCAGGAGTTCAGTGACAGCTAGCTGGCAAAGAAAATAGAAACTAACACTGACACGTTGCGCAAGAATTAAGGCAATTCTCAAGGACTGAAATTATTTACCTAACCGACTAAGCTTCGCTGTAATCTCACTCTGATGCGAGCGTCGAGGCTTCGTGTATTGCTGGTTGTGATGGTGATGGTTTTGGCGGCACTGGGGTATTACGGTGCGCGATTGATTTGGCGCGGCTTCAGTACAGCAGACCAGCCATCCTATTTGGAGCGAACATTAGCGCGAGCAGTGCGTAATTTGTCGATACCACACAAGGCCCACCTGGAAGAAAATCCGTTTAAAGCAACCCCGGATGTACTGAAAGAAGCGCGAGAGCACTTCGTGAACCGTTGCGCCGTGTGTCACGGATTCGATGGCACGGGACGCACGGACGTAGGACAAAACCTTTACCCAAAAGTGCCGGATTTGCGAGCGAGGGACACGCAGCGGCTTACGGACGGAGAGATCCGCTACATCATTCGAAATGGAGTGCGACTGACGGGCATGTCCGGGTGGGCGCGGCCGCATGACGAGCAGAGCGATGACAGTTGGAAATTGGTGGTGTACATCCGCAGCTTGCAAGGCTTGAGGGGTGACGAGCAGTCTCAGCAGTTCACGACGATTGACGCAGCACGCTATGTGGGATCGGCGCAATGCGAAAAGTGCCATCGCGAAATCTACGAGCACTGGCGAAAAACGCCAATGGCCAATGTAGTGCGTGATCCCCGCGAGCATCCCGAAGCGATCATTCCGGATTTGACGTCCGACCTGATTGCGCATTTCAAAAAAGAGGATGTCGCGTTTGTGTATGGCAGCGTCTGGAAGCAACGCTACTTCACGAAAATTGGCGACGATTATTTTCCGCAGCCGGCGCAGTGGGACGTCAAGAATCGAGTGTGGCGGCCATATTTCGTGGCGAATGGAACGGATTGGTGGGCGACGTTATATCCGCCGGACAACATGCAGAGGCCGACAGGGCCGACCTGCGATGGCTGCCATTCGGTGGACTACAACATACACACCAAGCAGGTGGCAGAGTGGAATGTGGGCTGCGAAAAGTGCCATGGGCCAGGCAGCGAGCACGTGGCGCACCCAACGCGCGGAAACATTTTGAATTCATCCGGCATGGATTATGTGCGGGCCAACGATAGTTGCATTCAGTGTCATTCCCAGGGACGGCCGCTGACCAATCCTATCGAGGGAAAGTATTTTGATTGGCCGGTTGGATATCGCGTGGGATTAAAGCTGCGGGATTTCTGGCAACTGGAGCAGCACACGCTGGGAGAGACGACCTTCACGCATTACGCGGATGGCAGCGCACACAAGAATCGGATGCAGGGAAATGATTTTGTGCAAAGCCTGATGTACCGGCGGGGAGTCACCTGCTCAAGCTGTCACGATGTGCACGGGACGGAGAATTACGCGCAGTTGCGGAAACCCGGAGATGCGATTTGCCTGGATTGCCACGGGCCACAGTCCGTGAATGGGCCGCGCACAGGAACAATTGAGGAGCATACGCACCACCTGAAGGGATCGACGGGCAGCAGTTGCATCGCGTGCCACATGCCGAAGACAGCGACGGAAATTGCGGATGTGAAAGTGCGCTCGCATACATTTGCGTTTGTGACACCGGAGATGACGGACAAATATAAGATTCCGAATCCGTGTACGACCTGCCATGCAGATAAGACCACGGTCTGGGCGGCGGACGTGATGCGGCATTGGCCGGAGCGGTCGCCGTGGAGAGTGGAGTGATGGTTACAATGCGCCGAATTGACTCACCACCGATCGGCCTCGGCAATCCGTCATCCCGACGGGAGTGCTGGCGCCTTATTCCAGCACGCAACTGGGGGATCATCTTCGATCTCAGCCACGCACAACTGTAAAGCAGACCAGAGATAACGGCAAAAAGAGAAGGCCGCCTTGAAAGGCGGCCTCTCTTGATGCGCTGCGTTTTCGTGAATCAGCAGTAGCTGCAGGCTTCGTCGCCAGACATGTTGCCACTCATACCGTCCTTCATGCGGCGGAGGCGGTGGCCGAGGCGCTCGGCGAGCTGGTGACGGGCGCGCCACAGGCGAGCCTTTAGCGTATTCTCGGTGACGCCAAGTTTCTTGGCGGCTTCGCCCGTGGAATAGCCTTCCACTTCGCGCAGGACGAACGCGGTGCGAAGAAGCGGCGAGAGTTCATCGAGATTTTCGTTGATAATCTCGCGGATCTCTGTCCCCACGTAGACCTGCTCGGGATTCGGGCCGTCGTCGGCAAAACGCTCGGAGGCCGGAATGTCGTCCTCATTGAGAGTTTCGTCGAGCGAAAGCGCGGGCCGAGCCTTGGCGCTGCGGCGCTTCATCAAAGCGGCGTTAATCACGATGCGCGTGAGCCAGGTGGAAAACTGCGAGCGGCCTTCGAAACGCTTCAAATTGCGGTAAGCCGAAAGCAGTCCATCCTGCAAAGCATCTTCGGCGTCTTCAGCGTTGCCAAGGACGCGAAGTGCGGTTTGAAAGAGCGGGCGCTGGTAGCGGCGAAATAAGGTTTCGATCGCCTGGGCGTCTCCCCGTTGACCCGCTCGAATTAGCTTCTGCTCAGTGGCTTTCTGATCACTGAGTTGTGTAGCGGTTGTTACAATCGCTTGCGTAGCCATTTGCTCCCCCATGTATCCTCACTAGAGTCACGAAACGCAGAAAAGTTACAAACCTCGTTAATGTACTGGTACGTCTCCCCGGTGGCCTTTGGGCCTCTTCAAGGTCAACATGATAGGAATCACCAGGAAAAAGACGACCCCCAGCATTTTGAAATTGTCTAGAAAGGCCAGCATGGCTGCCTGCTTTTGGACGATGCCATAGATCATTCCGTAAGCACGGCTGGTGGCATCGGTGGTGCTGGACCCGCCGGAAACAAAAATGGTGGTGAAACCGGCCAGGTTGTTACGAAAGGCGGCGTTCATATTGTTGATGTGGTCCATGAGCTGCGCCATGTGGAATTGGGTGCGGCGCTCGAGCATGGTGGTGACGGTGGCGATGCCGACGCTGGCACCAATATTGCGAGCAAGGTTGATAATGCCGGTACCCATGTTGGTCTTTTCCTTAGGCACGAAGGCAAAGGCGGCAACGTTGATCGGGATGAAGAGAAACGCCAGGCCGAAGCTTTGCAGCATGCGGCCGTAGACAGCGTGTTTATAGTCGAGATTCAGGTTCCAACCAGCCATGACGAATAAAGCAAGCGCGGAAACGGTGCAGCCAAAGGTGATGAGAATGCGGGCGTCTAATTTAGATACGAGAACACCCACTACCGGCATCATGCACATGATGACCGCGCCACCCGGCGAAAGTGCGAGACCAGCCATTTCCGCGGAGTAGCCCAGAAGTTGTTGGAGCAATTGCGGAATCAACACAGTGCTGGAATAAAGCACGAAGCCCAGGAAAAACATCGCAGTGGTGGCGATAGCGAAGTTGCGATCTTTCAGCATTTTCAAATCGACGACTGGATGCTTTTCGCGAAGTTCCCAAATGATGCCGGCAACGATTCCGATTAGCATAAGGACGGCGAAAACGCGAATGAAGTTGGAGGAAAGCCAATCTTCGCGCTGCCCCTTGTCGAGAATGATTTGCATGCTGCCGAGGCCGAGGCTGATCAGGCCGATGCCGATGTAGTCGATGCGGAAGCCTTCTTTGAGGCTGCTCCGCTTCATGTACGGCGGATCGGACACAAGGAAATAGGTGAGAACGAGAGAAATGATGCCGACAGGAATGTTGATGTAGAAAATCCAGCGCCACGAAAAATTGTCGGTGATGTAGCCGCCGAGCCATGGGCCGATGGTGGGCGCGACGACCACGGCGATACCGTAGACGGCGAAGGCCATGCCGCGTTTTGCCAGAGGAAATGTGTCGTTGAGGATGGCTTGTTCGCTGGGCTGCAAACCGCCGCCACCCGCACCTTGCAGAATGCGAAAGAAAACCAGCATACCGAGGCTGGGCGCGAGGCCGCAGAGAAACGAGCTGATGGTAAAGATCGCGACGCAGCCCATATAGAAACGCTTGCGGCCGATGATGGAAGAAAACCAGCCAGACAGCGGAAGAACGATGGCATTGGAAACGAGATAGGACGTGAGCACCCAGGTGGACTCGTCCTGCCCGGCCGAGAGATTTCCGGCGATGTGCGGCAAGGCCACATTGGCGATGGAAGTGTCCAGAACTTCCATGAACGTGGCGAGCGTGACGGTAACTGCGATCACCCAGGGGTTGATCGAACCGTCTGGCATCCGCAACTTCGATATGAGTCTCTCTGGCATGAGCGTCCGAGTCTCGCTAGCCCTTGTTACTGCGTTATGACTGTCACGTCCACGTTCATTCCGGGACGCAGAATTGCGACGTCTGGAGAAATGGGATCGAGAATAATTTTTACCGGGATGCGCTGAACGATCTTTACGTAGTTTCCGGTAGCATTTTCCGGCGGGAGCAAACTGATGACCGCACCGGTCGCACCGGAGATGGAATCGAGATGGCCAGTAAACGTTTTGCCGTAAGTATCGCTTTTCACGTAGGCCTTCTGCCCCGCGCGCATATCGCGAAGCTGCGTTTCTTTGAAGTTAGCGGTAACCCAGACATCTTGTAGAGGAACGACGACCATGAGTCCTTGTCCCTGCTGAATGATCTGGCCAACTTCCACTTGTTTGTGAGTGACCACGCCATCGACGGGCGCAGTGATGTTGCAGTAACTGAGATTGAGTTCAGCCGCGGCCAAAGCGGCGCGGGATTGATCGACTTTGGCGAGTTTGCCCTGTTCGTCTGCGGAACGCATGGCAACGCGCCTGAGATCGGCGTGCGCACTGACGACGCCAGCGTCGGCTTGATCGACACGCGCTTTTGCGGCTTCCAACTGCGCGCGAGAAACATCGACGTTGCGCTTCGCTTGATCGAGGCGCTGCTCGTCAGCTACAAGAGCGCTGGCGGTGGCATCGGCATTGGCTTTCGCGGCGTCGTATTGCTGCTTGGAGATTTCGCCTTTCTGCATGAGAGGCAAGTAGCGAGCCAGATCGGCCTTGGCGAGTTCGGCATTGGCTTTGCTCTTTTCGATATTCGCTTGAGCAAACGCAAGATCTGCGGTCTGAGCTTGTTCGTAGGCGGACTGCGCGCGCATCAAGTCCGCTTTCGCCCCTGCTAATTGCGCGTTGGCGCTGGTCGTATCGCTGGCCGCGGATTCGCTGGTTCGCGGAACGTCTACACCGGCGGAACGCGCTTCACTTTCCGCCAGCGCCAGAGCGGCTTGGGCCTGGTCGGCGGCGGATTGATAATCGGCGGCGTCAATTTGCACCAGAATATCGCCCGCTTTGACTGGCTGATTGTCTTTGACGAGAACTCTGGAGACGCGGCCATAAATTTTGGCGGCGATGGGTGTGATGTGCGCGTCGACCTGCGCGTCGTCGGTGCTTTCGCGATTATGAAAATAAAGATACAGGCCCACGATGGCAGCAAGAAGAACGACGGCGCCAATGATCAGGCGAGCGCGGACCTTGGGGCTTAGAAAGCCTCCGCTCGTGGAAAGGTCGAGCTTCTGTGCTTCCGGCTTGGAAGTCCGCATATTCGCGGCGTTTTCGAGCCCAACTTCGATTTCAACACTCATCGGTTCGGATCCTCACTTCGCGTAGGTCTTTTCCATCTGTCCAATGGCACGCGCGAAGTCGGCTCGTGCCTGATTAAAACGGTAAAGAGCAGCAATCTGGTTGTCGTTAGCGCGCGAAAGTGAATCCTGCGCGGAAATAACTTCAATATTGTTAGCAACGCCGGCGCGGAAGCGGTCGCCTGCTTGATCAACTTCCTGCTTGGCCAACTGGATGCCGAGGTTGGCAACCTGCACTTCGCTGCGAGCCGACTGCAGATTGAGCAAAGACGTTTTCACATCGAGCGCAATCTGATTGCGGAGGTCGATCTTCTGCTGCTGAACCTTCTGTATTTCAAGTCCGGCACGGACAACTTCGGCCTTAATGCGGCCGCTGGTAAAGATGGGCATGTTCAGCGAGCCTTCGTACATGTACGTGGGAATACCGGTGGTGATGGTGGAGCCGAAATAGTTCCAGTTGCCGTCGAAGCGCACAGAAGGTAGACGAGAATACTCGATGGACTGTTTCTCGTACTTGGCGAATTTCTCTTGGGCCTGCAGTTGCTTCCATTCGGGGCGATCTGCCACGGCGAGATCAATGCTGGCTTCCACATCGGGCTGCGGCGTTTCGAAGTAGCTGAGCGAGTCGGCAAGAGCGATTTTCTGGCGTGGATCGATATTGAGTAGCTTGCTCAGCCCGAAGAGTGACGAGTCGCGTAGATTTTCTGCCTCGATGAGCCGCTGCTTTTCGTTTTGCAGTTCGACATTGGCGCGCAGAGTGTCGATGCCGGTGCCGACTCCCTCTTTTTGCAGATCGGCGGCTTGATCGTAAAGTGCCTGGGCAAGCTCAACCCGCGAGCGGGAAGCTTCGACGTTGGCAACATCACTCAGCGTGCCGATGTATTGCGAGACGACTAGGAGAATGACTTGTTCGCGAGTGGAGAGGCTCCCGGCCTTGGCGGCGTCCACGGAACTACGGGACGCTTGATATTCCTTCCAAAGAGAAAAATCGAAGATCGGCGTGCTGAAGGACGGCCCGGCGGAGAAAATTTGATACGGGCCAAGGTGTTGCGGCAGGCCGGGAATTCTCTGTCCACCGAACTGCGCTTGAATGTTAACGCGATTGTCGGAATCAGCGACGCGCAGGTTCGCTTGCGGCAAAAGGTTGGAGAGGCTGATATTGCGATCCTGAACACTTTCGGCGGCATTGAGCACGCCAATGAGCTGCGTCGGATTCTGTTTGACCGCGAGCGCCACGGCTTGTTCCAGACTAAGGCGCAGCACGTCGGCGTTTTGAGCGGTCTGCTGTGCAGGGCGCGCCGACTCGGAGCGAGATGCGGGGGCCGATGACACCGGCTCTTGAGCGCGGACGAAGTGAGCTGAGCCGAAGAGGCTGAGGAAGAGAAGATAAAAAATGATGTTCGAAGGTTTCTTAGTGGATTCCTTCTCTTTTTCATCACTCTCGGAACTGCGGCCTTTGCTGCCGACGATTTCCCTAACGATGGCTTGGTTTAGGCAGCCCTCGGCGATGAGGGCGGCACCTTGCTGGTGCATCTCTTTAAGCAAAATCTTTCCGGCGTTGTCGATGAAGCTGGCGCCACAGAGATTGACGTGAAATTTGGGCTTGGGCGTGGCGTTAGAAAGCTCGCGCCAGCACTGTTCAAGCGTTTGGACGGCGGCGCCCACGAGGCGTCCCTCGACGCTCAAGATGATCTTGCCGCGTTTATTCTCGGTGGTGATTCGAAACATATTTAGATTTAGACTGACACCCACGTCGAAGTGCTGCACATGGCGGTCCAGAAGCGTTACAGGACGATTAATATTTAAGTCTTTCCTTTTCATAAATTTCACCAAGAATTGCTGCCGTTTAGGCCTGGCAGTTGGACCTTATTTGGGCATTTGTCCATGGAATGCCTCGCAAAGAAATGCCCATATTACAGCACACTTGTCACGCTGGGCCATTTGGCACCTCTGAAGTAGATACGAAGATCGGCGAAACAAATAACATAAAGATTTAGATGAACAGTGTTAAGTACCTGCGGAAAAAATTTTCTCTTTAAACGCTCTCGGAGGCCCCCGCGACCAAAGTGTTGACGACAGAATGAATGAGTTGATCGCGGTTTACGAACGGAAAGCCCTTATCGCAGGTGATCAGAAGGGAAGTTACGCCGTGAACGCCTGCCCACAGAGTCTGGCTGACCGTCTCGGGATCGACGGTTTGCGGAAACTTGCCTGCGGCGATGCAGTCGTAGACAGAACGGCGAAGGAAGTCGAAGGCTTGCATGCCGGGCGCATCGGGCTTGGCCATACGGGCTTGATCGAAACCGTCCGGGATGGGCATCATGAAGACCGCGCGATAATGGTGCGGATTCTCGAGGCCGAAATTGACATACGCGAGCAGGCCGCGTTTCAGGCGTTCGATTGGATCTCCCGGCTGCTCCAAGATCCGTGTGAGGTGCGCATTGAGGCGGGAAAAGGTTTCAACGCAGACTTGTTCTAGCAGCTCAGCTTTATCTTTGAAGTAGAGATAAATGGTCGTGGGAGAATATTCGATTTTGTCGGCAATCCGGCGCATCGAGACATTTTCGTAGCCTTCTTTAACGAATAGCTCGCTGGCAGCGTCGAGGATTTCCTGGCGGAGGAATTTTTTCTGACGAAGTTTGCGCTCTTTAAGGCCCATAATTTACTTAACGATGTTAAGTTACCGTAAGCGTTTTGTCAAGACGAGCGGAATTGGAGTCAAGGCCGCGGGCTAGTTTTGCAGTGGACAATTAGGGGGCGACTGAAGATCGCTATCAAGATCAGTGGCGCACGGCGATGGCTTGCATTTCGAAGTGTCCGCCGCGCAGCAGACTGGCTACTCCAACAAACTGCCGAGCAGGCAGATCTTTCGTGAAGTACGTTTTGTAAGCGGCGTTGAATTTGTCGTAGTAGGAGAGATCAGTGCAGGAGATTTGGACGTAGACCAGATCGTCCATGGTGAAGCCGGCCTGAGCGAGAAGCGTTTTGTAGGCTTCGAGAAGATTTTTGATTTCGTCTTCGATTTTTTCGGGGGCTTTGCCGGTCTTATCGAGACCGATGTTTCCCGCGATGTAGAGCGTGTCGCCAGTCAGAATCGCGCTACTGAAGGGTGCCTGCGGAGAGCGGTCTGGCAGATTGATGGCGCGCCGCTTGGATTGCATGTCGCCTTGCGAAAGGGCACCGCGAACAGTGATAACGCCGGTGACAGCGAGAACCAGCAAGAGAAGTAAAACGCGTCGATTCATTCTAAAACCTCCACCAAGATAATTTGCGAGAACGCAGATTGTGGGCGCAGTGTAGTCCGCAAACTTTTATGTGGCAAGGAGAAAGGCTAACGCTAGGCGAAATCAGCGCTCTCCTTTCAACTGATGAGTTTTTTGCTCGCCAGGCGTAATTGCAATATAAGATTCATGGGCAAATCAGGAGGACACATGAGCCAGAGTTGGGCGAAGTGGATCGGGGTTGCAGTGTTTGTACTTGCAATGGGATTGCCGGCGGCAGCCCAGAGCGAATTAGACGACAAGATTGATCGCAACGTGTCGGACCTGCTGGGAACGTACAAGCATTTGCATGAGAATCCGGAGCTGTCGACACAGGAAAAAGAAACCTCGGCATTCATTGCGGGTGCACTGAAAAAATATGGATTCGAGGTGACCGATCACTTCGGGAAGTACGAGGCACCGGATCTGACGGCATACGGAATTGTGGGAGTGCTGAAAAACGGCGCAGGGCCGACGGTGTATGTGCGCACGGAGTTGGATGCGCTGCCCATTGTGGAAAACACTGGAGTAGCGTATGCGAGCCATGTGAAGGTGAAACGCGGCAGTGGCGAAGTAGGCGTGATGCATGCGTGCGGACACGACTTGCACATGACGGTGTTTTTGGGAACGGCGAAAATGCTGGCGGAAAGTAAGGGCCAGTGGAGCGGTACGGTGGTGATGATCGGTCAGCCAGCAGAAGAAACGGTGGGCGGCGCGGAAGCGATGCTCCGCGCGGGACTGTACACGAAATTTCCCAAGCCTGATTACGTTTTGGCATTACACGATTTTCCGTTGCTGCCAGTGGGCCAAGTAGCGTATCGCGAGGGACCAATGCTGGCGGGCGCCGATTCGGTGGACATCACGATTCGCGGCTTCGGAGGGCACGGCGCGGCGCCAAACATGGGCAAAGATCCGATTGTGGTGGCGTCGGAATTGGTGGTGTTTCTGCAGACGATTGTAAGCCGCGAAGAAGATCCGCTGCAGCCGACGGTGATTACCGTGGGTTCATTTCACGCGGGAACGAAGCACAACATTATTCCCGACGAGGCGCATTTGCAGTTGACGGTGCGGACCATGACGCCGGAGCAACGAGAGAAAACGCTGGCGGCGATCACGCGGGCGACGAATGGGATCGTGGCAGCGGCGGGAATCCCGGCGGAGCGCGCAGCAATCATTGAGTTTTCGAAGGACAACGTGCCGGCGACGATTAACGATCCGGCTCTGACGCGGCGTGTAACGGCAGCGATGCAGAAGGAACTGGGAAACGAAAACGTCGTGCAGGGCAAACCGATTATGGCCAGCGAGGATTTCAGCTTATATGCGTTGCAGGATCCAAAGCCGCCAATCACCATGTTTTGGCTAGGAGCTGTGGATCCGGCAAAGATAAAGGACGCCCAGGAGCACGGGACGCGCTTGCCGAGTTTGCATTCCAGTGAATTCGCTCCTGACGCGGAGCCAGCAATTCGGACGGGCGTGCGGGCGATGACCAGCGCAGTCATGGATTTGCTGAAGAAGTAGAACGCTTACTTTATGTGGATACACGCGGCTTGCGATGGTTTAAGTTCAAGGCTTGGCTGATTCTGGCGGAGCAGGTTGTGGCGGCGTAGCCGGCTTCGCGTTCGCGGGATGAGCAATCGGCGCACTAGCTGGATCTGCGGGCGGAGTTGCAGTTTCGGGTTGCGAGGGCGCGGGAGCTGGCTCCGGCAAGGCGGCCTTTTCCGTTTCTCCCGCGGCGTAAATTCCCTTCACAATCTGGGCGGTGCGATCGGCGCTGAGTTTGCAACCAGCATCGTAGATGCGGCATTGCGCCAAGGTCATTTTGCAGCCGCAAGTACATTCTTCGGCGTTGAACTTGTGTAGCGCAACGATGCGTTGCTGCGGAGAAAGTTTGGAGAGATTCACGCCGGGCAGATCGGTGGCGCGGTCGGCATGTTTCAGGAAAACTTCGCCAGTATCTTCGAACGTAACCACGCGTGCGGCGACGGGAAGATTCAAAAGAGCGCGCACTTCGGTTTCATACAGAGCCGGATTGAATAGGCCAACATGCTTTTGCACCACGCGACCGTCGGCGTTTAGCACAAAGACCGTGGGAAGCGCGCCGATTCCGCCATACGCAATGCGCACTTCGGTGCTAGCGAGCGCTACAGGGTAATTGATACCTTCCGAGACGACGACCTGGCGAACCATGCCTTCGTCATCATCATCCACATCCAAGCCGATGATTTGCAGGCGATCGGCGTAGCGCTTCTGAAGTTCGATCAGGCTAGGAATTTCGGCACGGCAAGGCCCGCACCAGGTAGCCCAGAAATTGAGGAGAACAACTTTACCGCGCGAGTCGGCCAGACTCAAATCTTTTCCGTCGAGATTCTTCAGTTTGAAGTCAGGCGCGAGATCAGGGTCGCGAACAAACTTGATGGTGGGCAACTGTACTTGGGCTTGTACGGGAGTAACGGCGAATCCTAACGCGGCCAGCAATCCGATGCCGAGGCCGGCGTAAAAGCGTCTGCGGAATGAATCATTGAGTGGCATGGCGTCCTTAATAAGGAAAGCACAGCGTTGCCGGAAAGACAAAGAGTAAGGTTTTTCGTTGTGTTGACAGTGGCTAGATGGGACGTTTGATGTTGAGTTTGCGCATGCGGGCCTGCAGGGTGGTGCGTTTCATGCCCAACAGGCTGGCGGCGCCTCGAGGACCGGCGATGCGCCACTCGGTTTGACGAAGCGCGCGGAGGATGTGTTGGCGTTCGGCTTCTTCGAGGCTGACGATGTTGCTTGGTGGCACTGACACACCTTGCAGCAGCGCGCTGGGGAGCACGGAGTCGCCGGTGGAGGAGGCCGAGTTGGACGGCGACAGTGCTTTCAGCTCGGCGATCGGTACGCGGAGTTCACGGCCTGGCGATAGCAGCACGGCGCGCTCGATCATATTTTCCAACTCGCGAACGTTGCCGGGCCAGGGATAGTGAATCAAGGCGTCCATGACATCGGCCGGAACGTACTCGACGGTTTTGTTCTGGCGGCGGCTGAATTTCTGGACGAAGTAACGAACCAGCAGTGGAACATCTTCAGGACGTTCGCGCAGTGCAGGAAGCTGAATGGGGAAAACGTTGAGACGGTAATATAAATCGCTGCGGAACTTCTTCTCGGCAACCAGTTGCGCAAGGTCGGTGTTGGTGGCGGCGACGACGCGCACATCGACATGCTGGGTGCGATTGCCACCGAGACGTTCGAATTCCTGTTCCTGCAAGACACGCAGAAGTTTTGGTTGAAGCTCCAGCGGCAGGTCGCCAACTTCGTCGAGAAACAAAGTGCCGCGATCGGCAAATTCGAAGCGACCGATTTTCTGGGCGAGCGCACCGGTGAAGGCGCCACGTTCGTGGCCAAACAATTCGGATTCGAGAAGACCAGAGGGGATAGCAGCGCAATTCACCTTAACGAAGGTACGTTCGCGGCGCGGACTGAGATTGTGAATCGCGCGGGCGATGAGTTCCTTGCCAGTACCGGTCTCGCCTAGAATCAGGACGGTGGTTCCGGCAGGCGCAGCCAGCTCGACCTGGGCCAGAGTGCGGCGTAATAGCGGGCTATCGCCAATGATTTCTTCGAAATTAAACTCGCTGCGAATTTCCTCTTCCAGATAAAGTTTCTCGACGGCCAGCTTGTCTTTCAGCGCATCGATTTCCTTGAACGCTAATGCGTTTTCGAGCGCGATGGCGACTTGCGCGGCGACTTGCCGGAGGAGTTCAACGTCAGGGGTAGAAAAGGCTTGAGGATCGCGACTGGCAAAATTGATGGTGCCGAACGTTCGCGTGTGAGTCGTCAGCGGAACACAGCAAATCACTTGTACGCCTTGATCGCGAAGAAAGCGCGTGACGTCAGGTTGAAAATTATCGAGTTCTGTTGTGCGCGCAATCAGAACATCACCACGAGCGATGGCTTGACCGGCCGGAGACCCTTCGAGCGGTACGGCCAATTCCGTTTTGGGCGCAGCGGACGGGACCGGGACATCGAGCGCATGAATTTTGAGCAGGCGCGTGCCCTGATCGAGAAGCGCAAGGCTGGTGTAATCATGCTGGACGACGCTTTTCAGCGAAGAGACAATACCGCGGAAAAGCGCAGTGACGTCGCGGGTGCTCACGAGAAGGTTGTTAATCTCCAGCAAGACCTTCAGGCGATCGCGTTCGCGCGCGAGTTGCTTTTGATAGACCTGGGCCGCTTCGAAATTGATGGCATTATCGACGGCCACAGCAACCTGTGCCGCAACGCGTTTCATGAATTCGATCTCCGCTTCGGTCATGCCTTGCGGGGAGTATCGCCCGAAACCGATGGCGCCCAAACGGTGTTGAGCTGTAGTCAGCGGGACAATGGCGATGGAGTGTACGCCTTCACGTTGCAACGTCTGCATGAAATTTGGGTAGCGAGAATCGTTGGAGGTGTCGAGCGCGATAAATGATTCTTGATTTTGCCAGACCCATCCCGAAGGCGTGTCTCCGACATCATATTCTTTGCTGGGCGCAACGAGCTGAGGTTCGCGCGTTTGCAGGGTGTGAAGCTTCATGGTGTTTTTGGCAGGGTCATGAAGGACGAGGGCAAGAAAATCGAAGTGCAAAACAACGTGGAGGCGTTCCGCGAGTTCACGGAAAAGGGCTTGTAGGTCGCGCTGTTGCGCGATAGCCTCCGTTACCTTGAGGAGCGCTTCAAATTGCCGGCCGGAATGTTCGAGGGGGGAAGCCGGCTCAGGAATATGCGCTTGCGGAAGATTAGCGGTATCCGCCATGGAATTGAGAATAGCATCGGGTCTGGCGAAGACAAAACGTAAGCAGTACGACGGAAGTACCGCAGTTCTCATATACTCTGGCTCGCCGCGAAGAATTTGTTATTCCGGGAAGGAGTGTTCGAATTTGAAAATGAAGTTGGTTTCGAGATTGTTGACGAGCGCCGGGCTGATTGCCATCGGTGTTGCGCAACTCTTTGCCTGCGGGCAGGTCGCAACTTCGCCCGAACCCCGGCAGAGCGCGTACCGCAATCGCGAAGTAAGCAGTGCTCGCGAGAGTCCGCGTTCGAATGCGAATAGCGAACGGTATGATCTGGAGCGCGACGAAGCGCGCGGCGGGCACACGCTTTCGAAGCATGTGGGTCAGACGGACGAACAATTACGCGATCGCCTGCAGCGAGAACGGCGAATAAGTGCCGCATCCACGTGGACAGATCGTGACACCGCGGAGGAAGTGGTGGGCGAAGCGTTGCGGGCAGAGCGCGGACGGATTGAGAATTGGATGCGACGCGGATATCCTCGCGCAAACCTGGCGCTGCATTACGATGCTCACCGCGAGATTGGGCGTAGTCTGCGGCGAGGCGAGGACCGGCCGGTGGATGCGACGGAGGCGGTGATCGTGTTGCGCGCAGATGGCCCAGACAGCTATTACGTCTTGACTTCTTATCCGGAGACACGCGAATGACGCACGAGGAAAAAAGCGGGAAGAAAGCGTTCGACAAGGCGGATTACCCGGCATTGCTTGAGTTCGCGCCAGCGTATTTGCATCAGGATTTTTATGAGGAGTACGGCTCTGCGCCAGACGCGGTGAAGGCGTTTTTAGCCGATGCAAGCGGCGATCAAATATTGGAGTTGAAGGAAGAGTGGAAGAAATTTCAGGCGGCGCTTGAGGGAAAATCTTTGGGCGAATGGCAAGCGGCATTGCGCCATTTGGGAAGCGCGTGGCAACCGGAGTCGGAGCAGGAAGTCCAGGCAGTCAGCGAAATTCTCTCGCAAGCCGAGGCGTGATATTCTTGAGGGATTGCAGGCCCGTAGCTCAGTTGGTTAGAGCGCTACCTTGACACGGTAGAGGTCTGGGGTTCGAGTCCCCACGGGCCTACCATCGTTTTCAGGGTCCAGCCCGGAGACATGGGTAGCAGAATGTACCGGCTACATAGGTAACACTTTTGGGCCGAAGGGATTTTCCAGCGGTTCTAACACCCGGGTCTCCAGATCGAAGCATCCCAGATCATAATCCATAAAGCTGACCAGCCAGATGTCGTCGTGGACTTCTTTGATGCCCACGGGCTGACCGACGAAAACCTGGCTGAAATTGATTCCCTTGCGTCCGAGACAGATGCGTCCGCATCGGGTGACCACGATGGTCTTGTCATGGAAGGGATAGTCAATACCCGGAAGCCCGGCATAGGGACGGGTGGATGGCTCATAGACTTCCGCCGGGCATTTCATTTCCAGGGCTTCGTGTAGGCGTTGGTTGTTGAAGACTTCCATGAAGGGCATCGCAATCGACGGGAACTGACCGTGCTCAGCGTGTTGAGGGACAGCTCTGTTAGCCGCCCTACCTCCTTTATGCAAATAGGTCATGTAGCGAATCGAAAACTTGCACGATACAGGCGGTTCCCACTTAGAATAAATTAAGGCTGGAATCGGAGGGCTGGGAATGGCATTCGCTCTTTTCGCAGGACCTTTTGAGAGCGCGGGTTGTACTTATGAGCAGGATGGTTGGACAACCACCGATCTGCTTCGCGGTCAGCGAGTCAAGTGGCGTCCTAGCGAAAAACAGGCCTACCGCTGGGATGTAATTGAGAATCAGTGGCTACCTTCGAAGGAGGGCCGCGATGAATTTTTGTCGATAGCACGCGCCTATCAAAGCAGTATTCGTGAGCGAAAATAGCTCGCCTTAAGTTTTCCCTGCACACGCACACATTGCCTTAAGAACGACGTGGACGTGCGCGGACCCGTCTCCTGACTCTCCAGAATCCAGTGAAACTGGCGAAGGCCCGGTGATCCAGGTTGCGCCGGTTACCTAAGGTGAACACACTTCGCCTCGATGGTTCCTCTCGATTGACTTACCTTGAAGTGCAACATAAAATGACGCCAACTTTGGCGGATTTCTCCGCGCTCCTCATTCAGAGCTCCGCCAACTACCGGATTAAGAGTTCAAATTTGGAAGCGTGCAAAAGCACTCTTTGAGTTGTGAAGAAGCGACCGCCTGTGCCGCAGCTTAGGCCAAAAGCTTGCCCATTAATGGAGCGCAGAATGAAACGGAACTTTCCAACACAGGCTTTGCCAGCCCTCATCTTCGGAATGGTGCTGATTTCAGGCTGCGGAGGAGGAGGAGGCACGGCTTCAACCACGACCCCGCCGCCACCGGCTTCAAATCCGGCGCCAGCCATCGCCAAAATCAGTCCTGCTGCTGTCGTTGCCGGGACGGGCGACACTTCGCTGGATGTTAGCGGGTCTGGGTTTCTAGCCTCGACCGTGGTTGCATGGAACGGCACCGCCCTTTCGACCACCTTTGTGAGTGAAACGGAGGTGAAGGCTACCGTGCCTGCGGCCGACCTTGCAGGGAGTTCGGCAAGTGCAATGACCGCGCAGAATCCGGCGCCGGGAGGGGGAACATCGGCGGCCGTTACGTTCACCGTGAATAGCCCAACGCCGGTGATCGCGTCGATAACACCGCGGTATGTCGCGCCGGGCAGTGCCGCCACAATCACCATTACCGGAACTGGATTCGAGGCAAACTCAGTGGCGTTGTGGAATGGGTCTGCACGGCCGACTACAGTGGTGAGTCCTACGGTGCTGCAGGTGGTCTTGAGCGCAGCCGATTTGCAAAGCCAAGGAACGGGGTCGTTGACGGTAAGTAATCCGGGGCCGGCTGCAGCGACCAGCGCTGCATCGCAGCTCACGGTTACAGCTCAGCCCATTCCGGTGATTCAGAGCGTGAGCATAGGGACCGGCTCCATATTATTTGGGGCTTGCCCACAATTGCAGGTGACGATTACAGGTCAAAACTTCGCCCCCAATGCGGTGATTCAAGCCAATGCTGTTTCGGTTCCAAACTTCACTTCACAGGGTAACGGCACGACTTTGCTGACCTTTTTACCAATCGGCTTTGTTAGTGCACCGGGAGCCCTAACTTTTACAGTTATAAACCCGGACGTCGCACCGATTGTTTCCGCACCATTTGCATATCCGGCAACAAGCGCGCCAACGCTAACCTTGTGCGTCAGTCCATCTCCAACAACGGTATACGCCCCAAGCAGTTTTTCCATAATGGTGCAGCCATCCGAGGTGAATATCATCGGAAACGTGACGCTGACTCTGGGAAGCCTGCCTGCGGGTGTAACTTCAGCGAATGGCAGCGTGGCTTTGCCACCGACTGGAACGACGCTGCATCTGCAGGCTGCGAGTTCCACCGTGGCCGGCGGGTATGACTTGGCACTTAACGGCACTGCGGGAACAGCAACGGCCAAAGGCGACTTCAATTTCACCGTGAGTGCCGGGACGGTTCCAGGTTTCAGTTTCGTTTCACCAATTTTAACCGAGGTCGGAGTGCCAATCGGCGGCTCCGGTAGTATTCAGTTTTTGACCGCGGTAGGAACGACTAGCAGTGTCGATTACGACATTACGCCGTCGGTGAGCGGCTTGCCTGTCGGAACAACCGCGACGTTTTCACCGAGCGTATTTTCGGTTGGACAAAACGTCAAAGTGACGCTGAACGCGGGCAGCAATGCTCCCGTAACTCAAAACGCGACCGTAACGCTTACCGGAACACCTTCGGCCTCGACTACAGCGGCGACCGCCAATTTCTTCGCAGATGTCACGCAACCACCAGGTTCGCTACCGGGAAACCGCACTGATTTTGTGCCCACAGCAGGCACGCCGTATGCGGCCGTTTATGACCCGACACATAACCTGATCTTCTCCTGTAATCCGGATTGGAATCGGGTCGATGTCATTTCGAATGCGACCCACAAGATCGTGAAGAGCGTCCCAGTGCTGTCCCCGCGTGGATTAGACATTACGCAGGATAATGCGCACGTGTGGGTGCAAACGGCTTCATTGAATATCTATTCGATAGACACGGTCTCGTTGCAGGCGAAGCATTACAATTTGCCCAACACGTCCTTTGGAAGCTCAGGCTTGTCCGTACAGTTCGCAAGAGACACGATCTTGGCGCTTTCCGACGGAACACTGTTTGCCTACTTCGACGATTCCGGCGGCGGTGGCGGAGGGCTGGCAGGGGTCTGGAATCCGACAACAAACCAACTGAATGTGTTAAGCAGCGGCTTGCTTACGGGGTGGGGATTCCCAGCGCGAAGCGGAGACGGCACGCACGTATACGCGTCAAACTACCCCCCTTACGATACCGGAATGGAAGTCTATGACGTCGGTTTGCAAAAACTAAATAAGCTAGGATCGGGAACGGGTTACCCGGCGGTAGTGGCGGTAAACCGCGACGGGTCGGAACTAATCCTGAGTAACAACAGCAGCATGGAATTATACGACAGCAGTCTTAACCTATTAGGAACTGTGCCAGGGGTACCCGGATCTGGCGGAATTTTGCCGCTTCTGGGCGGCATATTGTTCAGTCCGGATAACAAGAAACTTTACGAGATTGGAGATTCTGGTGGAGTTTCCAATAATGTTGCAGGTATTTTTACCATCGACTCCTCAACCCTTAAGGTGCTGGGAATAGCACCATCCGCGGTCACGGACCCAGTTGGAACTAGCGGGTACGCCGGGACTTCAACGCCATTTGCTGTCGATTCGACCGGCATGCTTCTAGCATTGCAAAATTATGGCATTGCTTTTGAAGACTCCACGTTCTATCAGAACTATGTGGGCAGTCAGCCATCCCACGCTGCTTCAGAATACATCGCGACCTTTGCTGGGCCACTGCCGGGCGGAACAGTTTCTACCATAAACGATTATTCTTCCCTCACGCCGGATGTGTGGTTTGGTCAAACCCGAGGAACTACGAATAATTCCCAGGGCACATTGCAATTCACATCTCCACCGAGCACTACACCCGGGCCTGTCAACGTCAAGTTCATCTTTCCGGATGGTCAGCAGGCTTACTATCCGCAACTTTTCTCTTACTCGACGTTCCCACAATACGCACTGACGTCAGGATCTTCGCCCAGTGGTGGAGCACCAGCGAAAATCCTGGGATATGGACTGCCACAGGATGTGAGCGGCGGCTCGATGTCCGTGGGAGGGAACACGGCGACCATCACGACCACTGCGGGGCAATATCCACCGCTTAGTGGCGAGCCTTACCCCTCGACGATACTTGCCTATACCTTGCCACAAGGAACGCCAGGGTGGGCGGACGTTCAAATTACCACTCCGATTGGCACGGGCAGTCTTCCCAAATCTGTATTCTATGCCAGAAGCGTGATCGACTATTCTTCAACCGATACGTTCACGGCAGTGCTTTTTGACGCTAAACGGAAGCAACTCTACTTGGCGGCGGGCGATCATGTTGACGTCTTCTCTACCGTCTCGAACCAGTTCGGTACCCCTCTTTACCCAGCCGCCCAGGGCTCGCAAAAACAATTTAACGGACTGACGCTCACGCCTGACGGGAGCCAGTTGCTAGCTACCGACCTCCTGGACGGTTCCTTGGGGGTCATCAATCCGGACGCACCGTCGAACACATTCGCAATCGCCATTGCACCCGTGACTCAACTCAATGGTTGCCCAGTCGGCCCGCTTTACGTTGCTGCGACCTCCACGAACCAAGCGTTTGTAACTCTGGGCAGTTTGCCCGTACCGAGCTGTCCACCCTATGGAAATACATACATCGCCAATCTCCAGTCGCATACAGTTACTCAACCCCCGGCGATTTCTGCATGCGGTACGGTGGGAAACTCGGTAGACGCTACTGCGGATGGGCAGTTTGTAGCAATCGGGGGCTTCGCGTGCGTTTATTCGGCGCAAAGCTCTACGTATCACCCGGAACCTTTTTGGAATGGCGCGCTGCCCGAACTGGGTATTGCCGTTTCTGCCGATGGGAATGTGGTTGCATCCACTTTTGATATAGGCGACGTGACGGCTACGCTGCACGGTTCCATCGGTTACCCTATTCCCTTATATGGCCCCGTAAACTCGAGCACAAATCCGCCATTTTCTTTGCTGCGGCCAAGGCTGAATGCTTCGGGCAGTTTGTATTATTTCGCTTACCCGAATTATTTCGAGATTATCGACGTGCCACACGGAATTTTGCGGATGCGTTTCGCGTTGACGGAAACAATCCAGGACACCGGTTCGCCTCTGGCCATCGATTCAGGTGGGCGCTTTGTTTACCTGATCACGGATAAAGGATTAACTGTGGTGGACCTTGGCGCTGCCCCGCTCTCCATTGGACATCTCACGCCGCAGACTACGGGGCCTGGCACGCAAGTGGTTGTGCGGGGAAGCGGTTTCGACTCCGGCACTACGGCCAAAGTTGGCGGCGTGGCAGCCACGGTGAGTTTCACAGATGAAAATACACTGACGCTAACCATTCCGGCTGCGACTTCGGGTCCGCAGGATATCGTGCTCACACGAAGCGACGGAGAAGTGTATACGTTGGAAAACGGTGTACTGCTGCCGTAAAGCTTGCGCGGAGAGATTTATATTGAGGAGAGCCGCGTAATTGAGGAGAGCGATTGCGGATTGGAATTGGGAAAAGGGCAAGCGGCGACACGCGCAGGCTTGCCCCTTTCCTGTGGCGCTGCGACTTAGTGGCAAGGTGCGCCCGCGTCGGTCAGGAAGGTTCCGTTGTCGGAGTACCAACCGTTGACGCCGATAGAAGGAGCGCCGAAGAACCACGAGAAGAACGCCAGTTCCTGCAGGTGATATTTGAACCCGTTTGGCATGGTTACGAGCGGCATATCGGTGCCGCTCAGCGGGTCGCCGACCTCCAGGTTAGCTTGGCAGCCTCCCACTTGCCCAGTATGTCCCCAAGGAGACGTTGGATTCGAGATCATTGGATCGTCCATCCATTCATCGATTTCGTGGGAAAGAACCTCAGTGTCCAGGATGGAACCATCCAAAGTGAATACGCCCGTTGTGTCGAATTCCGCGGGCGAATAGGTTTGTGTAGGAATTGGGAAGCCAGTGGTGCCGTGATAGCCGAGAATGCAACAGCCTGCCAAGCTGTTGGCCGGGCTGGCCCACACCACGTTGTACACCAGAAATATTGGCAGGTTGGTCGGGTCAAGATTATTTTCCCTGGCCAATGCCGGAACTACCGTGCCAGTGAGGTAGGTGTCGAACCAATTGATGTCAACAATTCCCAACGGCGCACAAAAGGCTGGCGGGCCAAGCAGCAACAGGTTTGCGATAGCCACCCCGTAAACGTCGGGAACTTCAAGAGTGATGGGGTCGAGGACTTGCACAGGGTCGAGAAGAACGTGATAAGAATCGCGGTCTTCGCCAAGAATATTCCAAAAGTTGGCGCGCTGGAACGCATCGTTATACGTGGTAGTGCCAACATCGGTACCACCAAAGACAAACTTAGTTGGCGTAAAGATGGGCGACTGGCTTACCAGGTGCGTGGCTACGTTATTAGGAGCAGACAAGCAGGCATTAGTCGAATCGGGAATGGTCGGATCAAATGTGGTGTTGCCGGGCGCGGTGCCGAGGTTCGCCGTTTTTGGATCAAAACTTGTTGCGACTAACTGCGTCTTGATGATGAGCGGGATGACTTTCGTCGGGACCTTGGTCTTTCCGGGATCTCGAAACGGGTTTTTCCCCACCATGGCTCCGGAGTAGTGGTTACCGTCTCGCGATGAGTGCACTCGGAAGGTCCACAAGGGAAGCGTTGGTCCTACGCCGTTTTCGTCATTGCGATCCTGTGAGTCAAAAGCGGATGGGGCAAACCTGGATGAACCAGAGGTTGGCTGGGAACTACCGCCTGCGAACTCCCCAGGAGTTGCCATCGTTTTGGAAGGATTTGTAGCCGCTAGATTACTGCCCGCCGGCTTCAAACCTCGCGCTTTCATGACGTCAATGAAGAGAGGGTGTATGGGGGTTGCAATTCTTCCATCTGGTTTTGATTCGCTACGGATTGCCGATGCTGCATTTGTAGGGTCTGCTTTCTTGACTGCTTGTTCCTGGCCGTATGCCGCTTGGACCATTGTTCCGAAGAGAACCATCGCACCGAGAGAAATGAGCAACGGTTTGTGTTTCATGGAAACGCCTCCTTGCGTTCGCTCGGAAGGGTAACTTGAGGGCCTGGGGCGTCGGGAAGTTACACCTGCGCCAAAGACGTGTAAAGCGAATATTTAGTAAAGAGAGTGACTAGATATTGCGACGCCGCATGTGCCTTGAGCACTAGTGTGGGCCCGGCGCAGGACGATAGCGAACGGTATTGCCGCCTACTGATTTTGGCCGGAAGCGGCGTCGGGCTTGTTGGCGTTGGAGGCGGCGGCGGTGGAGCGCATTTTTTGCCAATTGTAGATGGGATATTTGGGGCGCTTCACGGGCGTGCCGGGATGTTCCTTCAACGCCGCGAGCGAAACGGAAACGGCCTTCTCTAATTGCGGATCGTGGCCCTGGCGCCAGAGCGCGGGATCGTAGTCGACCTCGATATCTGGGGAGACACCTTTATTTTCCACGTCGAATTCGCCCGTCTTCGGATTGAAGAGGCCCCAGCGCGGAGCGGTGATCGCACCGCCATCCATTAGAGGTGGATAGCCGCCAATACCGATGAGGCCGCCCCAGGTGCGCGTGCCGATCAGCGGACCGATGCCAAGTTCGCGAAACATCCAAGGCAGCGCGTCTCCACCAGAGCCGGCGAACTGATTAATCAACATAACTTTCGGACCAAAGATGACTTGCGGAATGTAATTGTCTTTTCCTTCGCGAGTCATGGCGGCCATCAGCAATGGACGATTCAGCCAGTCGACGATGTAATCAGCGATCCAGCCGCCACCGTTGAAGCGCTCGTCGATCACCGCGCCTTTTTTAGGATTTTGCGCGAAGTAGTAGCGATTGAAATTGGTGAAGCCGTTGATCGCCGTGTCAGGTAGATAGACATACGCCAGTTGGCCTTCGCTCAGTTGATCGACTTTGCGGCGGTTGGTGTCCATCCAATCGCGCATGCGCAGCGATCGTTCGCTGGGAATGGGCACAACAGTAACGGTCCGTGCATCTTTCCCATCCGGATTGGGGCCAACTTTCAGTTGCACGGACTTGCCGGCGCGTTCGATGAAGAAACTGTAGACTTCGTCGCTGCCATGCACTTCACGACCATCGACCGCCAGTAGATATTCGCCCTGGCGGACATTGACCCCGGGCTCAGTGAGCGGCGCCCGCACGCCAGGATTCCAATTTTCGCCGAAGTACACTTTGGCAAAGCGATAGCGGTCGTGATCGATGGTGTAGTCTGCGCCAAGCAGTCCCACATTTACTTGCTTCACTTCGGGGCGATCGCCGCCGAAGATGTAAATGTGTTGCGCGGTGATTTCGCCGAGCATGTCGGCCAGGATGTAATTCAGATCGGCGCGGCTCATGGCATTGTCAACATACGGCTGGTACATGGCCATCAGCGCTTTGAGATCAACACCATGTAGATTCGGATCGTAGAAGAAATCGCGCTCGATGCGGCCCACTTCGCGGAACATCTGCTGCCACTCAGCGCGCGGATCGACATAAATCTTCATGGAGTCGAGATGCAACGTTCCATCGGGTTTGCCTGGCTCGGCCGGCTTACCCAGAACGTCAACCGGCTTAATGTTCCAAGCGCCATGAACCGGCCCGCCTGGGGGCACGAGAGGATTTTTTGGCGGCAGTTGCTCGTAGAGTGCCTTCTCGCGATTTGCGGAAATAATGAAGCCCCCAATATTGTCGAGCAGCTTGTCGGTTTTCCGGGTGCACACATCGAACTTGTGAACGATGTGGCCACTTGGTGTGCCGTCGTCGACGGCAGGTCCCTCGAGTAAATACAGGATGTGAGTCTTCCCCGGCACGAGGCGATCGTAATTTCGGGCGGGAATAGGTAGGGCGAGTATCCGCTGATTGATATTCTCGAAATCGATCTTTACGTCTTGAGATTCTTTGGAGGAGTCCTTGGGCTCTTTGGCGTCTTTCGTAGCGTCCTTGTCGCCAGACTTTTTGTCTTCGCCCTTCGCGGCAGCTTCTGAAGTGTTCGCCGCGCCGGCCTTGGACTCACCTTCCGCTTTGCACTCATCGGCCTCGGCAGGATTCTTCGAATTGCCAGAGGTGAGTTTCTCTTCGTCACTCTGCGGAGCTAGCGGAGACTTCAAATCGCTGCGCAGCACAATGACATAAGCACTTCGGGTGACTGGGACTTTGAACGCGCCCATGCTCGCCGCAAGCGCGGGCCCGTTGTCCGTGCTGGCAAAGAAATAAAGGTACTTTCCGTTTTTATCAAAGGCGACCGAAGCGGCGTCGCTGAGACCGTCCGTCAACTGGTGCGGCTTCCTTTCTTCGAGGCCGTAGACGAACACCGCGCGCAGCGAGCTATCGAGTTGGCGTGTATACGCGATCCAACGGCTATCCGGAGACCATACCGGGTTAAATCCTGAGCCAGGATCACCGTCGTAGGGATTGGTGTCGACTACGGTTGGTTTCCCCGCATTCACCTCGACATACCAAAGGTTCAGGCGCTTGTCGATGTACGCGATTTTCTTACTGTCGGGCGACCAGGTGGGCGAGTAATAGAAGGATGGCGTATCGCCGAGACTGATTTTGCGCACTTCACCCAAACCGTCTTGCATGCGGAGATGCAACGCATATTCTCCAGATTCGTCGGAAAAATAGGCGATCCATTTTCCGTCGGGAGACCAGGCTGGATCGCGCTCTGCCACGCCGGCGGTGTTGGTCAGATTTCGAATGTCGCCATGCTCGACGGGCGCGGTGAGGATTTCACCATGCGCTTCAAAGACGGCACGCGCGCCAGTGGGCGATATTTCCGCCTTCTCAATCTGCTCGGCAGCATTTACGTAGTGCGGGCGTACGGCAGGAAAATCGCCGGTGACGTGAATGTTGACGACATTCTGTTTGCCAGTGGACGGATCGAACACGTGAATCGAGCCGAACTGTTCATAAACGATGGCGTCGAGCCCTGCGGAGGCGGATTTGATATCCACACCATTACTGGGCAGCGCTTCTTTTACTTGCTTGCTAGCGGAGTCGTAGACATACAGGTTCACCGGGCCGTCGCGGTCCGAAAGGAAATAAACTTTGTCGCCGATCCACATCGGCGAAGAATCGTTGGAATCTTTTCGCGGAACTTTTTCAACGCTTGAATCAGAGAGCTTGGCGACCCAGATTGGCGATGCGGTGCCGCCGCGATAGTGCTTCAGTCCGCGCTGAAATTGCCACGACTCCCGAAAATTCGTGAACGGAACGTAAGCGAGACGCGAATTATCGAGCGAGTACGAGCCTTCGACGGCCATAGGCAGCGGGAGAACTTCCGGCAAGCCGCCGGAAAGTCCCACGGTGTAGAGCTGCGTGAATCCGGAATAACTATCGCGGGCGGAACGGAACAGGATGCGCTTGCCATCGCGAGTCCAGCCAACAACTTGATCGGCACCAGGATGCGAAGTGAGACGCTTCGGAACGCCACCTGCCGCGGGAATGACGTAGACGTCTTCGTTACCGTCATATTCGCCAGTGAAGGCGATCTGCGTGCCGTCAGGAGAAAAAATCGGGTCGATTTCGATGCCGATATCGCTGGTAAGACGGCGAGCATCGCCGCCACTGCGCTCGACGATCCACAAATCTCCGCCGTAGCTGAAGGCAATTTGCGTCTTGCTGATAGTCGGCTTGCGGAACAACGGATATTGATTGGAGGATTGTGCGTGTAACGGCAACACGGTAAGAATGCCAAAGAGAATAGTCAGTAAGGCCGAGGCAAGGGAGGAGATAGCAGACTTACGGAATTTTGCGGCCATAGAACCTCCGGCAAACAATTTTCAGAAACGGGCGACAACGGGATGGGAACGCCTGTGCGTTCGGCACACTTAATTAACGAGCAGGAGTTTACCACACGCTGTCGAGAGTAATTCGACAAACGTCAGTGCGCCCGGTCCTGTAACCGTTTACTGCTTTTCCCAATATTCGATGAAGTCGATGATGTTGTGATTGAATTCGTCGGGATATTCCCGGTAGTGGAAATGGCCGGCCTTGTTGACGATGTACATGCGGGTGCGCGGATTTTTCTCGGAGATCACTGCGAAAAGATCTAATCCGCGAGAGAGGACCGCGGACGGATCGTTGTAACCCCAGTAAAGCAGCACCGGCATCTGCAGAATGCCTTCATCTTTAACGCGCTGCAGCACAGTTTTTTTCCAATCGTTGAATTGCGAAGCCAGCGGCTCGCCGGCACCGGCCTTCATCTTCGCGACTGTTTCCTGAGATTTAGGAAGACTGGCCATATATTTTCCGGCAGCAAAGAACTCCTCGTCGAAAGCCACTTCCGGCTTGAAGGAAATGGACTTCAGGCGGCATTCCCATTCGACCGCGTCGGGTTCCTTCGGACATTTAGCGAGAGTTTCCTGACGCGTGTTGGCGCCTTCCGGAGAGGCGGTGAGACTGTCGATGATGACCAGCGTTCGCACGATCTCCGGATGCGCAATGGCAAGGAAAAAGACGCAGCCTCCGCCGCGCGACTGGCCAACCAAGTGTACCTTCCCGAGTTTCATGGTCTGAATAAACTGGTACATGTGCTCGACTTCGCCTTGAATGTTGTAATCCTTATCGTCGAGCGGATTGCCGGTCATACCGGAAGCCAGTTTGTCGGGCGCAAAAACGTGGAAGCGTTTCGAGAGACCCGGCAAGTTTTTGGACCAGGTGTTGGCGCTGGAGTGGCCGGACCAACCTTCCCCATGAACCAGCACAAGTGGCTCACCCTCTCCCATTTCGTAGTAGCGGGTTTTAACGCCTTTTACGTCGATGAATTTTGCGTGAAGTCCGGCGATCGAGCCGTCTTGGTTCGGCGTGGCTGCCGAGGCGCAGGTGACAACCAAACTCGATACCAGAATGAGGAGTCGCGCTGCAATGGATCTCTTCTTTGTGCTACTGCAGTTTCTCCGGAGTTTACATTGCGCCAGAGAAAAAGTACGTACTTGGCAAAATGAGAGCGGAAAAATCATGGATGAACTCCTTCACCTGATGAACGAGCAGCGATAGTAAAGCAATAAAACGCTGTTTATATCACAGCAGGCTATTTTGCAGCTGCGACTATCGGCCAAGTTCATGCGAATTCCAGGAGCGGCTGCAGGAGATTTGTTTTAAGCGGCAATCGGTCCGGGCTGTTCTAAAATTGGGCACCGCATTTCGGTTTAAGGTGGTAACGCTTTAATCTTGCACCTACGGGGACTCATCTTCTATGACCAACAAAGGGACACGGCGTGAATTTTGTAGGCAGGTGGTAGGAGGAGCGACAGAAATTGCCATCGCTGGCGCGGCAAGCATGGCGTTGCCCGGTCTGGCGAACGGTTCGACGCAACTGCCCACTTCGCGCCCCGAAATCGATGAGACTCCGGGCGCAGCCGGCAATCTGCTGACCAATCCAAAGTATGCCGTGGGTGCAAAGTTCCGGATGGGACAATTTATTCAGCGCGGAGCCGATGCCAAGGATGCCGAAGCCATTTTCAAGCGCTTGACCGATTTGGAGCCGCAGCGGTGGGTCGACGCCTGGACGCATCTGGCGGAACCCTGCGAAAAGCAGGGCGCCGAATTTGCGGCTCAGGGAAAAGATCAGGACGCGAAAGCGGCTTATCAGAAAGCGTCGATGTATTACGGCATCGCAAAATTTCCGGTAATCAATCATCCGGCGAAGCAAGCGGCATATAAAAAATGCGTGGAAACGTATTTGAAAGCAGCGCGATATTTTGATCCTCCACTGGAGCGCGTAACGATTCCGTTCGAAGAAAAAGAAATCATTGCTTATTTGCGTAAGCCAAAAGGTGTGACGCGGCCTCCGGTAGTGATCGCGACAGGTGGAATCGACGTATATAAGGAAGAACGGGAAACCTCGGATCTCCTGGACGTGGGACTAGCGGCGTTTTCAACGGATATGCCGGGCAATGGCGAATGTCCCATCTGGTACACGCCCGACGCGGATCGTTTCTACACGGCGGTCATCGATTATCTGACGAAGCGCCAAGATTTGGATGGCGAACGCCTGGGAATTGTAGGGCGCAGTTACGGTGGATACTGGGGCGGCAAAATGGCGTACGTGGAGAGCAACCGGATTCGCGCGGCGGTGGCGTGGGGCGGGCCAATTCACTACACGTTCCAGGAGCCGTGGCTGCAACACCTGGAAGAAGACAAATTGTATTTGTGGCCCTTCGAAGACTCGATGGTGTATGCGCACCACGTAAAGAATGTGGAGGAGTTGCGAGCCCAAGCACCGGCCATGTCGTTGAAGACAGAAGGATGGCTGGATAAACCGTGCGCGCCAATGTTGGTAGTGAACGGCGCGAAGGATCCGTGGATCACGATTCAGGATTTGTACCTGTTACTGGAAGGCGGCGCGGCAAAGTCTGCCCGAGTTTATCCCGACGCCGGGCACATGGGCGGACCAGAAGCTGGAAAATTAGTAATGAACTGGTTGCGCGCACAGCTTACCAAGTGAATCCGTAAACTTCATTCGCAAATCGATCTCGCATAAGTAAGCTATATGCCGCGTGGCGCGAGCTCTGTTTTCGAAGATAACGTCAAGTCCGCTGCGATTGCAGGCCAGCAGACAGGTTCGATGGGACCAACGACGAACAACCAGCTTAGGGCGCCAATCCAAAGGATTGCGGACGTGACCAGGAAGGGCCAAAAAAAGTGGGCGGTGCGATCTACAAGAAACCCGGTGAGAGCCGGAGCCACTACCCCAGAGAGATTGCCCACGAATAATTGCATGCCGCACCAGCGGCCAACGGCCTGCGCACCCGCCAGACGCTGGGTGATAGCCCACAAATTCGCGGCACCGACGCCGAATGCGGCGGCTGTGAGCAGAAGGCAGACAATGCACCCCAAGTCTGGGGCTACAACAGAACATGCCAGGAAGAGACCGCAGAAGAAGGCCGCCGCGATCGTCAGACCTTTGCGTACTCGCGTGTGAGACGCACCCGATTCGATCCAGCGATCGGAGAGCCAACCTCCCAGCGTGGACGAAATCGCACTGACCACAAAGAAGCCGCCTCCGACGCGAGCCATCTGTTGAAGAGAAAATCCCCGCTCGCGAACCAGATAGAACGGCAGCCAGGTGAGAATGAAATATAGAAAATAGTTGGCGCAGAAGAGTCCGAAGCAGGTGCCCCAAGCGGATCGCTGTTTCAGGATTGCCGTGAAACCCTGCTGAAGCTTCGACGTGGCCTTCGCAGGCGCCGTGGGCATCCACGCAAACCACGGAAGCAGCCACACCAGGCTCATCAAGCCGAGTCCGACGAAGAAGGGACGCCATCCAAATTTGGAAATGAGAGCCGCGCCAAATAGCAGGCCAACAGCCGGACCCAGTGACAGGCCAGAAGCGATGAACGCATTGGCGATGCCGCGACGCTGTTCAGGAAGATGCGTGGCAATTATCTTCGAATACGAAGGATAGGCTACCGATTCGCCGGCTCCAAGTAGCACACGCACCGCGACAAGTGCCCCGAAACCGTGCAGCAATCCCGTGGCGGCAGTGGCTAGCGACCACAGAAGAAATCCAATGGCGAAAACGTACTTCACATCAAAACGATCGACCAGCCATCCCGCTAGAAGTTGACATCCTGCATACGTCCAGAAAAATGCAGAAAGCAGAATGCCCAGACGCGAGGCGGAGAGCCCGAGTTCATCCTTCAAAAGAGGTGCGGCAATGGAAAGATTGCTACGGTCAATGTAATTAATGAAGACCGAGACAGCCAGAAGTGCGATGACGTAACGGAGCGTTGGCGAAAGGCGCGCCGGAGTAGGAGCGAGAGCCACGGGCTGCGATTGTGTTGAGAAAGCGAATAAAATGCAAGGCAGGCCGACTGACCAAAGAATAGGAAGATCATCGTCGGAGGTCTTTCGAGGCGCAAAACGTGTGGGCCCACCGGGTTCACTGTGGGAAAACGCTGTAGCGAATTCAGTGATGTGCGACCCAACCGGGCGGGATCTGTTTCAAAACGGGTACCGTACCAGATTGCCGTTGACAGCTCTGTTGAATATTGCAACGATTAGGTATCCTTTCGACCTTCCCCTGACATCTTTTGCTAGCTCGGGCGGAATCTCCCATTCTCAGATTCCATATAAAGATGCCTGAAATTCATAGAGCCTGATTTATATCGCAGCACGCAAATCGCTCCTGACGCGTAAGTCTGCGCGCGTGTGTGGACAGTTGGCTGCAAAGATTTTAGGCGCAATACCTGAAAAGTCCGGTACGATGCGCTTGAATTTAGAGGGCACGGGACGGCAAGATCTCCGCGCCAAATCCAAATGAAGGAGAGCAACGGAACATGGGGACAGCAACGAAGAAGATCGGAATGTTGGGTGTGGCGATCGCACTGGTAGCGGGCAGCAGTATCTTGAGCTCGTCGGCCAAGGCCGATGTCGCTTCCGCGGAAGCAACATTTAAGGCCAAGTGTGCTGCATGTCACGGCGCGGATGGCAAAGGAAAAGAAATGATGAAGACGCGCGATTTGGGATCAGCCGACGTGCAGAAGCAGACCGACGCGGACCTGACCACAATCATTACCAAGGGCAAGGGAAAGATGCCCGCATACGGAACATTGACGCCGGACCAGGTGAAGGATCTGGTGACGTACATCCGTTCGCTGAAGAAGTAAGTTCGAACGGCACCAACGCACAAGTTCAGGCATGGAGCACGATCGCTCCTACGTGCTCCATGCAATTAAACAAACAGGAGGAAGTGATGAAGAAGTTGGTAACAGCAATCGCAATCGTAGGAGTGCTGTGTCTCTTAGGCAGTGTGGCACGTTCGCAAGACGTGGCAAACGGCGAGAAGGTGTACAAAGCGAAGTGCGCCAGTTGCCATGGTCCAGATGGCAAGGGTGAAACCGCCGCTGGAAAGGCCACTAAGGCTCGCGATCTCGCGTCGCCCGAAGTGAAGAAAGAAACAGACGCAGAGTGGACAGACATCGTTGTGAAGGGCAAGAACAAGATGCCGAGCTACGACAAGAAGCTCACTGACGCGGAAGTGAAAGACGTCGTGGCTTATATGCGGAGCCTCGTAAAGTAAGTTTGCCGGTGTGCCTGCCGTTCGGGGCGCACAACAAGGAAGCCAACACATAGGCCCTGGCGGATCCTTCGCTGGGGCTTATGAATCACAGAGAAGTAAGGCGCGGAAGCGCCGGAGTTTTCATACCATGAGTTTGGGAAACCAGTTACGCGAGTGGGCCCGGCCCGCTTATTATCTCGGCCAGAACACGTTGAGTTTGATTGGTGCGGTGCTCACCACCAGCAGTGCCATAACGCTGATCGGATTTTGGATTTACGATTTTATACTTCCGGGACCTCCCCATCCCTACGTCGGTATCCTGATTTTCCTGATTCTCCCGGGAATTTTTATATTAGGGCTACTGCTGATTCCAGCGGGCATTGCGCTGCGTCGCCGGGAGCTGCGCACGGCTGGCGAACTGCCGGACCTTTATCCCGCCGTTGATCTGAAGATGCCGGTGGTGCGCCACGCGATTATCTTGATCGGCATCGCCACGTTCATGAATGTGCTGATATTCGGGTTCGCGTCGTATCGCGGCGTGTCGTACATGGACACCACCACGTTTTGCGGCCAAACGTGCCATACCGTGATGCAGCCGGAATTTTCCGCGTATCAGAATTCTCCGCACGCTCGCGTGGATTGCGTTGAATGCCATATCGGCCCCGGCGCCGGGTGGTTTGTGCGTTCCAAGTTGTCTGGGTTGCGGCAAGTATTTGCGGTGACGTTCAAGACGTATTCGCGCCCGATCCCCTCCCCGGTCAAATATTTACGCCCCGCGCGGGAGACCTGCGAACACTGCCACTGGCCACAGCGTTTTACCGGCGACAATTTCATCGTGAAAACGAATTATAAGGAAGATGAGAAAAACACCCCGCTAACCACCGCACTGTTAGTAAAAGTGGGTGGCCGGACCTGGCAAGGCTCGGTAGGAATTCACGGGCGTCACCTCGACGATGGCGCACGCATTCATTACATCTCCACGGATGAACACCGGCAGGTCATCCCGGTGGTGTATTACACCGACGACAAAGGAAAGACCATCGAGTTCGTGTCGACCGATATTAAGACGACAAAAGAGCAACTGGAAAAAGCCGAAAAACGCTCCATGGATTGCATCGATTGCCACAACCGCCCAACGCATGCGTTCGAACTGCCCGAAAATGCGGTGGACAACCGCATGTCCCGTGGACTGGTTAGCCCGGACTTGCCATTCATCCGCAAAAAAGCGGTCGAATTGTTGAAAGTTACATATCCGGATCGCGATACCGCGCAGAAACAAATTGTGGAAGGCATTACGAGTTTTTATAAGACGAGCTATCCGGAAATTTACAACACCAAGCGGGCGCTGGTGGAACAATCCGCCGATAACGTGGCCAAAATTTACCTCCGCAATATTTTCCCGGAGATGAATGTAAATTGGGGAGTGCACCCGAACAATTTGGGGCACAACGATTTTCCGGGCTGCTTCCGCTGCCACGATGGTTCGCATACCAGCGCGGATGGCCAAACAATTTCCAACGATTGCACCGCTTGCCACAACCTGCTGGCGGTCCAGGAGGAAAATCCCAAGATACTCACCGATCTTGGCTTGAAGTAGGGACAATTCGTGGGCCATTGCGGCCCGGAGGTAGTGCCTTATGAGCTCCAAACGAGCCAATAGGCAACGCCGCGTGAAGTTAGTCGGCGGGTTGCTGATTGCGCTTGCGTGGGTGCTCGCTCCCACTCGCGCTACCGCAAATACAAAAAATGCTCCAGCCTCGAAACCGGATGAGGCGTGCCTGGCGTGCCATGGCACAGCCGGCATGAAATCCGATAAGGGCAAAAATATCTCAGTCGATCCCGCGAAGCATAGCGCTAGCGCGCATGCGATTCTGGGATGCAGCGATTGCCACACGTCCATCAAAGATTTTCCTCATCCAGCGAAGATCGCCAAGGTGGAATGCGTTACTTGCCATGCCGATGAAGTGAAGGCATTTGGCAGCAGCGCCCATTCCTTGCTGGGCGATAGCGCGTGTGCTTCGTGTCACGGCAGCGCTCATGAACTAACCACAGCCGAAAAAGTGATGCCGGCAAAGTGCGTGGAATGTCACGCTGCGGAAGTTAAGGAATTTGACGGGAGTATTCATGGCGCCGCGGCAAAACGCGGAGATCCAGATGCACCTAAGTGTGAATCCTGTCATGGCGTTGTCCATGGAGTGAAAGCGGCGAGTGAGGCTGACTCGGCGGTCGCTGCAAAAAACCTGGCGCAGACCTGCGCGAAATGTCATAGCGACGCGGGATTCTTGTCGCGTCACCAGATACCTGTGGCGCACCCGGTGGAATCGTATGAGCAGAGCGTACATGGTCGCGCGATTGCCGCGGGAAGCGGTAAGGCGGCAAATTGCAATAATTGTCACGGAAATCACGACATTCAACCGGCGCGAGAGGCGGAATCTCGCGTAAATCACTGGCGCGTGTCGCAAACCTGCGCGCAGTGCCACAAAGAGATTGCAAAGACCTACGAGGAGAGCATTCACGGCGTTGCGGTGAAATCCGGAGTGAAGGACGCCCCGGTTTGTACCGATTGTCACGGCGAACATTTAATTCTGGGGCCGAAGAATCCCGCCTCGCCCGTGAATGCGGCCAATGTTTCGGCGGAGACCTGCGGGCGGTGCCATGCCAGTGCGCGAATGGCCAAGCTCTACGATCTGCCGACGGATCGAGTGCCGTCATATGCTGACAGTTATCACGGCTTGGCGTTGAAGGGCGGGAAGATGACGGCGGCGAATTGCGCCTCGTGCCACGGCATTCACAATATCTTCAGGTCAGCCGATCCGCGATCGACCGTCAACACCGCGAACTTGGGGAAAACGTGTGGGCAATGTCACAAAGGCGCGGATGAGGCGCGATATGCCATCGGCCCGATACACGTGCAGACTGGTGCCGGGCCAAATCACCCGGTCGTCAAATGGATCCGCTGGACGTACTGGGTGCTGATCCCCATGACGCTTGGATTCATGCTGCTCCACAATTTGCTGGACCTGCTGACGAAGTTAATTCGCCGGCGGCCACGACACGAAAGCAGCGAAGTGGCGCTGCGCATGAATTTGCAGTTCCGCATCGCGCACTGGGGCATCATGGCCAGTTTCCCAACGCTGGTGGTGACTGGCTTCGCGTTGAAATATCCGGACAGTTGGTGGGCTCGGCCGCTTCTGATGTGGGAGTCTAATGCCGGTGTGCGCGGCGGGCTACATCGCGTGGCCGCGATTGTGATGCTGCTGGCTACGGCCTATCACTTCATTCATCTAGCGATGAAGAAGAAAGACCGCGCGTTCGTGTGGGCGATGCTGCCTGGAATCAAGGACGCGACCGACATGGTTCACGTGTTTGCCTACAACCTGGGCTTCACGAAAAAAGAGCCGACATTCGCGAAATTTAATTACGCCGAGAAAATGGAATACTGGGCCTTCATGTGGGGCACGGTAGTCATGGCACTTTCGGGATTTTTGCTGTGGTTCAACAATTTCTCGCTGCGGCATTTCCCGAAGTGGGTATCCGATGCGGCCACCGCAGTGCACTGGTATGAGGCTCTGCTGGCCACGTTCTCCATTCTGATCTGGCACTTCTACCTGGTGATTTTCGATCCCATGGTCTATCCAATGGATACGGCCTGGCTGGATGGGAAAATCTCGGCGGATCATTACCGCCACACGCGGCCTGCGTACTACCGCCAATTGGTGCGTGAGGGTTTGGTAGAGACGCCCAAGGACGAAAATTCCGATGAAGCCGTAGTCGAACCAGCGCCCGCTCACGGCGACGACTGAGAATTTGGTTCTCGAGCTGGAGATGTTGATTCGTTCTTGTCTCCAAACCGATACAACTAACAACGCAACGAGCCCAATGTTGCAAAGCACTGCGCTACTGCAGCAAAAACACTCCAAACAAGATGTGGTAGTGTCTCTCTGTAAAGGGAGTGTGGACCTTCTATGGCAGTACGCCCCATCATTGAACCGTTTCGCATCAAGAGCGTTGAACCCATTCGCGAGACTACCCGCGCGCAGCGCCAAGAACTGATCGAAAAGGCTGGCTACAACTTATTTTTGGTGGCTTCGGAAGCAATCCTGATCGATTTGCTGACGGATTCGGGAACGTCGGCGATGTCCACCGAGCAGTGGGCCGCCATGATGCGCGGCGACGAGTCGTACGCCGGTTCGCCAAGCTTCGCGCGCTTTCGCGATTCGGTCCAGGCCATCATGGGATTTCAGCACGTCATACCAACGCATCAAGGGCGCGCGGCGGAACGAATCCTTTTCAACGTGATGTGCAAAAAGGGCGACATCGTTCCCAATAACACGCATTTCGATACCACCCGCGCCAATTGCGAGTTCGTAGGAGCGCAAGCGCTGGATTTGCCTATCGCCGAAGCGAAAGAACCGGCGAAGCTGCATCCCTTCAAAGGGAATATGGATACGGCAGCACTGTTGGAAGTGATCGAGCGGGAGGGTCGGGCGAAGATTCCGCTGGTGATGCTCACGGTGACCAACAATTCCGGTGGCGGGCAGCCAGTTTCGATGGCTAACATTCGCGCGGTAAAGGAAATTTGCAAGCAGCACACAATTCCCCTGTACATCGATGCCTGCCGGTTCGCCGAGAACGCCTACTTTATTAAGCTGCGTGAGGCGGGATACGCGAATAAATCGCCGCGCGAGATTGCCTGTGAAATGTTTTCGTATGCGGATGGCTGCACCATGTCCGCGAAAAAAGATGGCTTGGCAAATATCGGCGGCTTCCTTTGCACCAACGACGACCTCCTGGCCCAGCAGGAAAAGGATCTGCTGATTTTGACAGAAGGTTTCCCGACGTATGGCGGATTGGCTGGTCGTGATCTGGAAGCAGTCGCCGTTGGTCTGAATGAAGCGTTGGAAGAGGAATATTTAAAGTACCGCATCGCATCGACAGCATTTTTGGGAAATCACATAGCCAGTGAGGGCGTTCCGATTGTACAACCGCCAGGCGGCCATGCGATCTATATCGATGCACGGGCCTTTCTGCCGCATATTCCGACCTCCCAATTTCCGGGCATTGCGCTGGCGGTAGAGCTTTATATCGAGGGCGGAATCCGCTCAGTGGAAATTGGTTCGCTGATGTTTGGAGAACACGCGCGGATGGATCTGGTGCGATTGGCAATTCCGCGACGCGTTTACACTCAGAGCCACATTGAATATGTGGTGGAAGTGATTTTGGATGTTTGGCGGAGGCGCGACAAAATCGTGGGATATGAACTGGTGCATCAAGCACCGTTTCTCCGGCACTTTACCGCGCGGCTGAAACCCCTGAAGGCCTAAAGCATGAACATTTCGATCGATGAAGAGCTAAAAAAGAAATGTCCACGCGCGGCGTTGGGCTGTGTGTCGGCTCACGTGCAAACCGGAGATTCACCACCCGCTTTGCTGGAAGATATGCGTGCGCGCGAAACGAAAATACTTTCCCTGCCCGAGCCGCGTGCGGTGCTGGAAGCACCGGCAATTTTATCGACGCGAGCGGGATACAAGGCGCTGGGAAAAGATCCGGCGAGGTATCGCGGTTCGGCTGAAGCGTTGCTGCGCCGCATCTTGAGCGGCAAGAACTTCCCACAAATAAATTCCGTGGTCGACATCATTAATCTGGCTTCCGTAGAGAGTCGGTTACCCGTTGGTCTGTACGATAGCGCGCATATACAGGGCGACATCCTGTTTCGAGCGGGGCGTGCCGGCGAGACATACAAAGGAATTGGCAAATACGATTTGAATCTGGAAGGCCTGCCGGTGTTCTGCGATGAACTTGGGCCACACGGAAGTCCCACCAGCGATTCGGAACGCACCATGGTAACGCCGGCAACCACCGGAATCGTCGCCATCATCGTTTCGTTTGGTGGCAGCGATGCACTTCAGAGCAATTGCGAGCGGATGTCCGCTCTTCTCCAGCAATACGCCTCAGGCACCGAAGTGCAATGTGTAGTTGTTTCTTGATGAGCGAATGTCTCGCGTCAAAAATTCAGCTATCGCGACACGGGCTCTTCGATTTGCGTGGCCGCAACTTTGCGCGATTTTAAGTAGCCCTGAGCTGCCAGTAATTCCGCATTGAGCAAAGCTGCTCCAGCCGCGCCACGCAACAAATTGTGAGATAGCAGCGTCAGCTTTACGTCGAGCAGCGGACACTCCCGCACGCGACCAACCACGGCGGCCATACCATGGCCTTCGTTTACATCCTTGCGAGGTTGCGGCCGATCGTCGAGACTCGAAACGACCACAGGATGCTTCACCGCCGTCGGCAGCGCGGCTAGTTCCGGAGCAACCTCAAAGTTGCGCAACGCTTCAGCAACCTCATCCAGCGTAGCCGTTTTCTTCAGACGCAGTGATACGCATTCCATGTGCCCATCAATCACCGGCACACGATTGCAGTGCGCGCTGATTCCTAGACCGGCGCCAATAAAGCGCGCTCCATCCCATTTGCCAAGAAGTTTCTGCGGCTCCGCTTCCATCTTTTCTTCTTCGCCGCTGATGAAAGGCACAACGTTGCCGAGAATGTCGAGGGATGGAACTCCAGGATAACCCGCGCCCGACACAGCTTGCATAGTCACAACAAAAATCTTCTCCAAGCCAAACGCATCGGCAAGCGGCTTCAAAACCAAAACCAGACCCGCGGTGGAGCAATTTGGATTAGTGACGATGAATCCAGTATCGTAGCCACGATTTTTCTGTTGCACGGCAATTGCGGCAAGATGCGACGCATTCACTTCAGGAATGAGCAGCGGAACATCCACATCCATACGGTGATTCTTGGAATTGCTGACCACCGGATAGCCGGCTTTGGCAAACTGCTCTTCCGCCGTTCCCGCCACGGAAGAGTCGAGCGCCGAGAACACAAAATCGCAATCAAGCGTGGGCTCTAGATCTTTCACCACAAGGTCGGCGGCTTCTTCGGGGACCGGCCCTTCCAAATGCCAGCGCGTGGCCTCGACATATTTCTTGCCCATGGAGCGTTCGGACGCAGCCACGGCGGTGAGATCGAACCAAGGATGATCCGCAAGCAGCTTGACGATGCGCTGGCCCACCATACCCGTAGCGCCGAGAACTCCAGCACGCCATTTCTTTCCGCTATGTCGAGCGCTCACGCTACACCTCCCTTAGACTTCGCGGCAATCCGCGTGCCACGCTGTTGCGGCTTAAATGTATTGCGCACCCAGACAGTCATGCCCGTTTCCGCAGCCAGCGGCAGAACTTGCGGGTGCAAAACTTTCGCGCCGCCAAGAGCCAAGGCGTGCGCTTCGTCGTAGGTCATATCGTGGAGCAACTTTGCGTCCCCGGAAACGTGCGGATTGCCCGTGTAAATGCCATCGACATCCGTCCAGATTACCAGTTCCGCCGCGTCTACCACGTGGGCAACAATCGCTCCCGAATAGTCCGAACTGTTTCGGCCCAAAGTGGTGATGCGCCCATCGTGCGTAGCGCCAATGAAACCAGTCACGACGGGAACGATCCCCGCATCCAGAAGTGGCAACAAAACGTCGCGCCCGCGCCACTTGGTCTGCTCCATATGCGGCTTGGCATTCTGGAAGTGGTCGCAGGTTAACACGAAGTCTGAAGAAGCTACAGGCACCGCGAGACAATCCAATTTCTCGAGCGCGGCCGCAAATAGACGGGAGGTAAACCGTTCACCAAAAGAGGCAATACGATCCATGGCCACCGTATCGCACGCCTTGTGCCCGCGCTTTTGCGTTTCGTGAAGCAGGTCGCGGCTCAAGAGTTTCAGTTCATACGCGACGCGATCGCGATCTTCCTGCGGCAAATGCAGATCGTGCAGAGTATCGAGATGCAGTTGCACGATGTGCTCCGCTTCACGCGCGGCCTTTTCCCATTCACCATTGGCAATCTGTTGTGCGACGCGCAACAAGCGATCGGTGACGCCCTTCATGGCGGAAACGGTGACGATTACCGAAGAAGTTTCAGCGGTATTTTTCACGATGTGTGCGGAGTGCAACAAACGATCCGAACCTAAAAGCGAACTTCCGCCAAACTTAAATGCCACGATCTTCTTGCGCGCAAGATCGGTGCCGGACGCGGATTCCGCTCCCGCGCTTCGCGCTTCAAGCAGATAAGGCGATAAGTCACCTTCTGTTTCTGACTCCAGATTCACTTCCTGATGTTCCGGACTCATGTGAGGGCCGCTCCTTAGATTTCCGCTGGAGCGTCTCTGGCGGGGGCTTGAAGAAGAAACCCACCGCCAGTTTCGCTTCTGGCGGTGGGTTGGAAACTTTCTAGCTGGCTAGCTGTTTCTCCCGAAGCCCGAAGCGGTGGTAGTCGACTTAGTCGTGGTCTTAATAGACTTAGTCGTAGTGGTCGTCGTCGTGACAGACTTCGACCCCGTCGAGATAGAAAGCATTCGCTTCGTGGCGGTAGCCAACATACGCAAATAACATAGCACAGGGACCTCGATTTCTGGCAGAAAACTTGGCGCGGCGATTTTGCGTGTGTCGAGGCGGGAAACAGGACCCAGCGCGCAGCTCTCAAGCGCCCCACGTTATGGGGCTAAAAACAAATCGCTATCTGATTGATATGTTTACCCTTAAGCTCCGCAGCCAACCGCGGTTCCAAGTTGCTGTAAATCCGTTGACACTCTCAAAACGAGCGCGGCCGCTTTGTTTCGACTAAGAGTTCTTGGTGAGGTTGGCTCTTACTGTGCCGCTTCAAAAATAAGACTCGAACACGTCAATCCGGATTCTGCTTTCTGCAGCTCCGCAATATCCAGCGACAATACTTTAAAGCCCTTGGCCTCGATGCGTTCTTTGGTGCGCGGGAACGAAGCCGGGAAGATGACGGTGTCGCCAATCGCCAAAGCATTGCCGCCGTGCGGTTCCGCGGGATCAACATCAATCCACTCAAAGCCCTCAAGCCTTTTCCAGTCGAACCACGCACGATTGGCGAGCAGGGTATTTTTGCCCAGGTAGGTCACCGCAGATTTCAGGTGCAGGCAGCCCATCACCGGAATTGCTGTCACATCGTAGCCGTGATGCTCCGCGATGACCGCAAGCTGTCGTATACCTTCAGGATTCGTGCGCTGGGTAATCCCCGGATACAAATGTCTCCCGACCCGCAGCACGTCTCCCCCTTCAAGCAATCCGGGTAATTTCACGTACGCGAGTTTGCGAAATTTCTCCAGCGCGCTTGCCAGCGACGGGGCTTCTTTGCGTCGCGTTTCAGTGCCCAACGGGCAAATGATGGCCACATCTTCCAGAACAATCGCAGGATCTTCCACGAACATGGAATCGGGAAGCTCCGGTTCTGCGGGCAACGAGATGACCCGGGCTCCCAATTTGGCCAGGGCTTCTTCGTAGGCATGATGCTGTGCGCGCGCCTTTTCCATATCGATTGGTTGGCGCGGAATGAAACTCAATTCGCACTCAGCGAGAGCCGGGCTTACCGAACGAGTGATAGCAGTCAGCATTTTGTGAATGTATCAGAGATGCGCCCCGCTTGCATGCATGCTGCTGCGCCGAGCGGCCATTCAATTTGGAATAGTTGAGCGCTTGCTCGAATGTGAGTAGACTCGTGCGTCATTCCGAGGTTTACCATGAACCTATTTCGCGCTGCACCGCGCCTTACTTGTGTTTTGTTCGTTCTGACTGTTTCCCGCAGCACTTGTTACGCACAGGAGAAGCACGATTCGTTGGCGTCGGCCGTCGACGAAGTGTTCGCCGATTTCAGTAAGGGAGGAACGCCAGGTTGCACGGTGGCCATAGCGCGTAACGGAAAACTGGTTTATACGCGCGGCTACGGCCTGGCGAATTTAGAGCAGACTTTGCCGCTTACGCCGGATTCCGTTTTCGACATCGGCTCCACATCCAAACAATTCTCTTCCGCCAGTATTCTGCTCCTGGAAAAACAGGGGAAACTGTCCGTCAACGATGACATCCGCCAATACATTCCGGAGCTACCGGACTACGGTAAAAAGATCACTATTCTGAACCTGTTAAATCACACCAGCGGCCTCCGCGATTATCTCGAACTTTTCCAGCTCTCCGGCGTCAACACAGACAGTGTCACCACCGATGATGAAGCGCTGGCGCTGATCACTCACCAAAAAGCGCTGGATTTTGACCCTGGTTCCGACTGGCTCTACAGCAACACGGGATTTTTTTTACTTTCGGTAATCGTTAAGCGCGTAAGCGGCCAGACCCTTCGTGATTTCGCGGCAGAGAACATTTTTAATCCTCTGGGCATGAGCCACACGCAGTATCGCGATTCGCACACGCTGCTAATCCCCAGCCGCGCCATGGCCTACGATCCCATCGAACATAACGCGGGCTTCACTCTGGACGTTTCGTATTTTGAGCAAGCCGGCGACGGCGCAGTTCATACCACCGTCGGTGACCTGTTGAAGTGGGATGAAAATTTCTATTCGGCACAAGTGGGCGGCAAGGCATTCCTGCAGGAAATTCAGCAACCGGGCTCGCTGAATTCGGGCAAGGTGCTTACCTATGCGAAAGGACTATTTATCGCGAAGTATCGCGGCTTGCCCACAGTTCGCCACGGCGGCTCCTGGGGTGGCTATCGCGCGGAGCTTTTGCGTTTTCCCGAGCAGCATTTTTCGGTGGTGTGCCTGTGTAACCGGTCCGACTCCAATCCGGAAAAGCGTGCGGATCAAGTAGCGGATATTTATTTAGCGCCTCTGCTGCAACCGAAGCAGGCGAAAGGGAAAGATGCTGACCCCGATGAAAGTCCCAAGCATCGACCGCAAATTCTAGTGAGCGCATCGGAGTTACAACCGTACGCGGCCGACTACTGGAGCGACGAGTTAGGAGTTTCTTACCGCTTCAGCATGACTGGGGAGAAGCTGCAGATTGCTGGCATCTTTAGCGCTGGTTCGTTTCGGCGCTCCAGCGAGCTGCAAGGAAAAATACTTGTGCCAGTAGCGAAGGATACATTCGAAATCCCGGACGAAGGACTGACCGTGCGATTCCAGCACGACTCCACGGGCGCCCCGAATACATTTGTTCTCGATGCCGGTCGCACACAAGGTATGATTTTCCATCGAATGGCCAGTGGCCCCAGCCACGGAGGATTAAACTAATGTCCGCCAGTGTACGCAGATTTGCCGCTGTACTGAGTGTAGTTGCAGGCGCGGTCTTGCTGTGGCTTGCGGGGCGCTCGACTGGAGACGCGGCCGCTGCCAAAAACGAACGAGACGCCGTGCTGGAGCAGGCCCACGATCGCGATCCTCGCCTGAAAGGCAGCTATCGCATTGAACGCGGCGGGTGGGTCTACGTGCACTTGGAAGGCGATCCCGCCGAAATCGGTTTCCAGCACGGATATTTGTTAGCCCCGGAAATTGAAGACGCTTTCCCGGCAGTGACCAACGGCATGATTCATTCCACCAAGCGCGATTGGCCCTTCTTTCGCGAAGCCGCGCGAACCATGCTCTGGCCCAAAATCGATCCGGAATATCAGCAAGAGCTGCAAGGAATCGCCGCAGGCCTGAATATGAGGACCGGGTCGAATCTGGATGTATACGACATTGTGGCTTTCAACGCCTTCGAAGAATTGCCGGATTATTACGTGCCGTGGTTGAACAAGCACGAAAAAGCATCGAACGCGCCGAACCTGAAAAGTCCCGGCAACTGTAGCGCGTTTGTGGCCACGGGAAGCTGGACCAAAGACGGCCAGATCGTGATCGCGCACAACAATTGGACAAGTTACATGAATGGCGAGCGCTGGCGCATCATTTTCGACATTAAGCCGGCGAAAGGCTTTCGCATGTTGATGGACGGATTTCCTGGCGTGATCGTGAGCGACGACGATTTTGGGATCAACAGCGACGGCTTGATGGTGACGGAAACAACCATCACCCAATTCGAAGGCTGGGATCCAAACGGCATAGCGGAATTCGTTCGCGCCCGCAAAGCACTGCAGTACGCAGGAACGATCGATGAATACGCCAAAATCATGCTGGACGGTAACAATGGCGGCTATGCCAACGATTGGCTTTTGGGCGATCGCAAGACCGGCGAGATTGCGCAACTCGAGCTTGGACTGAAAGCTTATAAATTGTGGCGCACGAAAGACGGCGTGTTCGCCGGATCAAATTGGGCCCGCGACCCGAAGGTGATTAAGGAAGACGTCCACGAATTCGATCCGAAAAATATGGAAACTTCGCCAAATGCGCGACGCGCGCGATGGGAAGAGCTGCTTGATCAGAACAAAGGAAAGATCGATGTGACGCTTGCGCAGCAAATGCTCGGCGATCACGTCGATTCATTTCAGAAAAAATCAGAGGCCAACGAACGCGTCCTGTGCGGGCATGTGGATACATCCGAACGCGGCGTAGCCATCTGGGCCTGGGGTCCAAATTATCCGGGCGGTGCGGTGCAGGGCAAAGCGGCTGATTCCAACATGGCCAAGCAGATGCGGTTGGTAGCGCGGATGGGTCATCCGTGCGGAGAAGACTTCATTGCCAAGCCGTTCCTCGCGGCGCATCCCGATTATGCGTGGCAAGAACCGTATCTTCGCGACATGAAAGCCGGTCCTTGGACGGAATTTCGCGCCGGGGAAATTCCTGCGACGTCTAGATAAAATCGCCACGCCGATTAAGTTTTGCTGCGCAGTTAGTACAAAAGCGATGTTTGTTGCCGCTTAGCCACCGAAACTTTTTTTGCTTGAGCCGTTGTGGCTTCGTCGGACACGCAATAGCGGTACGCCTTGTAGGTCATCTCGAAAGCTGCATCCCAGGACGAGCCTGCGACCTTTTCGCGCGCCGCGGCGCCCAACCGGCGTAAGCGTTCGCGATCGCGCGCGAGTTCCAAGACGGCTGCAACGAAATCTGCATTGGCGTGCGCAACAAGCCCCGTGACGCTGGGCACCACCAGTTGCTTGGGTCCGCCTTCATCCGTGACCACCGCAGGCACGCTGGAGGCACCCGCCTCCTGAATAACATTCCCAAAAGTATCGGTGCGTGACGGAAAGACGAACAGGTCCATATTCGCGTAGGCGTTCGCAAGCGCTTGGCCATGCAATACGCCGGCAAATTCGCCACGCTTGAGATGCGACTTAAGCCATCGCATTTCGCTGCCATCGCCAACCACGATGATGCGAAAGTCGTGCAATCCAGCGGCCACTAACGCGTTTTCAATCTCAGCCAGAAGACGCACACCCTTTTCCGGCGTGACGCGGCCGACAAAACCCAGCCGCAGCGTCTCATCACTCACCGTGCGATGCTTGCTGTTAAATAGCTCGCCGTCCACACCGCGCGGCATCAGAAAACACGGCTTCTTGAGTATTTCCTCAAGCCACTGAACTTCCGGCACGGTGGGCGCGAGCGTGGTGTCCGCCAGCCCGTAAAACCACAGAAGCAATCGCAGGCCTTGGCGTTGCAACCACGCCACAGCCGGATTCGCGATGTTGTCAGGCAAAAAGCTGAGCAATTTCTGCAAGCGGCGTGCAGCGAACTGGTGAAAATTGGTGTGCCATGAAGCAACTAGCGGAACCTTCAGTTTGCGCGAGAGGTAAACACCGAGCTGGCCCAATTCTCCAGGACTGGTGACGTGGATAACGTCAGGCCGGAAAGCCGTTAATTCTTTGCGAATCTGCGGCAGATAGCGGCACAACAGAAAATCGTATTCGAGGTCGCTTTCGATTCCGACACTGGCCCAGCCGCGGGTTAGCTCCAGCCGAGTGACGCTTCCTTCCTGAACACGCTGCCAGGTGCGCCCTCCATGAACGGCGAGTAAGGGCAGTTCGTGGCGCTTCGCGAAGTCCACCAGTTGCCGCGCGGTAAGAGCCACGCCATTAATTTCGTGAAATGTCTCGCAGAAGAGTGCCACGCGCGGTGTGGAGGTCATAAGCCTCCTTCTTCGTTCCCCCGAAAAGGTAATTTCAACGCGGGACGCAATACTGGATTGGCCACCAGCCCCATCACCCAGCGAAATTTATCGATCACCCGATGAAATCGTGTGCCGGTATATTGCGAGAGCGCTTTGGTACCGCCTTCTTCTTCAATAAAAACTCTGGTCATCCAGTGACGCCGGCCGAATTCTCCAGGAGCATCGGCCATGGCATGCCATGCATTTTCGAGTAGGCGCAGCTGCAAGGGCTCGAAAAACTGTGGCATCAAAACAATTTCGCTGTGATGGCCTTGGCGGATGTCATCCACAAACTCGTCGAAGTTTGCCGCCGTGGTGACATTCAACGTGGCATTCGGTTCGCAGCCGTGGCGATCTCCTCCCGATACGACCGGCAAGCCGATTTGCTCGCCAAGCTTCAAGACTTCGCGGTTCTCGCGACGCGAGCGCATGCCATTGAGTTCCAGCGCGTGAATCAACTGCTGGAATTGACTAAGGAAACTCTTGAGCGAGGCCCGATGAGCTGCTGGCCCAACGCTTTCCGCGTCCCAGTAAGGATGATTGAGAATCACAAGTACAGATGGGTCGGCGTTCAGCTCCTCGAGAAGGAAACGGAGCGTTGCGGGTTCACGATTTGCGGTGAATGCCGCAAATTCTTGCATCCAAGCGTTGGCGCGATCCGCCGCCAGATTATGGACGCCCAGGTGAAACACTGTTTGCTCAAAAGGAATAGTCCACTCTACGGAAACTGGAGCCCGAGAGGTGCCAGCTAGCATCCGCAGATGAAGTCCTGCCTCAATATTGTCGTGATCGGAAAGCGAAACTAACGCGCGCAAGCCCAGCTTTTTCTTAATCTGCTGTTTTTCCAGTTCGTGAGCTTCCCGTGGAGATAGCGGCGGAGTCCAATACACTTTCTTGAAATCGAAAATACGCCCTTCGTACAAATGCAGGCGGCCAATTTCTCGCTCGAGAATGTACGAGCCGATGGGAAACTTGGCGATGTACGTAGGTAAGCGGCCTAAGTATTCCCTGGAATGCATGGTGTGGCTGTGCAACGACACACCACATCGAAATCGGGAAAAATCATCGGGATGCTTTTCAAATTTATAAACGCGCGTCTGGCAACCGTTCATCAATTGCTCCCTTCACCGTATGGCTGACGGCAGGCAGCATGCTATTTAAATTCACAGTAAGTAGGTCGTGTTACCAATCGATGACTCGCATATCAAAGTTCGTCCCGTCTGCCGTAACAGATTCGACACACCACAATTCGCGTCCGTCATACCGAACGCTCTGGAGCCGTGACCGTAGAAGATTCACGCCGCGGAATCCGAGACGCAATAAATCGCGGCACGTGGCTGACAAAATCCATGAGCAATTGCGGAATGCGCACTAAATCCGCGCCCAGAGAAGCCTTCCCCGATCCAACGATGAATGCTCCGCGGCGCATGGCATACCAGTTGAACAGCGTGGAAAACGCTGTGAAAATCATACTGGCGATGATGCTGGCGCCAAGCTTTTGTGTCCCGCGCATCCAGTGCACCAGAAATTCCAGAGAATGATTGGCGACGGGCAGCATCAGCATCACCGCCAGGGCACCCGCGAGAGGCGGTTCGACCTCTCGAAACGATTCGGTAAGTGCTCCGTAGAAGCCCGATGTGAAACCGCGAAACACCAGTTCGGTCATAAAAGCTGCGCGCGCAGCGTGAAACCCGCCAGAAAGATTCACGCAGAAGAAAAGGACGGCGCGGAAGGCGGAGCTGGTAACGGCGGACTTCCAGTTCCACCGCTGCAAAAGATAAATTCGGGGTTGGAGAAAGAGGCGGGCAAGAGCGGCTTTTAAGGTGAGCTTGGATCCGGCAGGCGTTGGCGCGGTTTCAGCGGACTCTCGGCGCGGGCGTTCATCCATCAAAGACCTCTTTCAGGATTTCGACTCGGCGATACGCTTACGATTTCAAGTTGACAGGCAACGCGATGCTTGAATGCCACTATGCGGGGAGTGCGGGTAATGGGTTGTTACGTGAACATTTTTATTATTTCAAATTTGGGTCAAACAGTTGTAACAAACCGCTGGTAGACTTGGCCCATGACATGTGACCTGAACGCTTGGCAACAACCGCCAGGATACGGGGTAGCATGAACAAGGGCCCCATCCTCTCCACCGTTTTCCTTCTGATCGTCGTTGTTTTCAGCGCCACCTGCGACACCAGCGCCACCTCTGATCGCCAACCAATCCATGAAGCCTTGCAGTGGATTCGCACTGCGCCTCAGGGCATCGTGCAGTACGACTACATCATGACCGCGCGCGTGCGCCTCCTGTTCTTCTGGGCGGGCAAAGACGATGTAGGTGGCGGTTACATCCGCCGTGGAGTCTCGTCGGAAAATCCACGTGAAGAATTTTTTCAGGTTTTGTTTGGCAGCGATCCGGCCAAAGCGCCGCGCGGGATCAACCGCTGGGGCGCCGGTACTGAAGTTTCACAGCATCAGGAGCCAGTGACGCCAACTGCAAAACAAGATGACGTCACAGCGAGTGCTTTCTTTGGGTTCATGAAGTCATCGCGCGGCAAGTCAGTGGCCGAGATGCAGGAAGAACTGCGAAAAGAAAAGGATCAAGGAGAGCATTCGTTCACCGGCATACTCAGCCGCGTCGAGCCGTTGGAGGCGATTTCTTTGGTGGTGCCGCTGCAGTCCGACACGGATTACACGCTGCATCAATATGATGTGGCGCAGCCGCTGATGCTTGAGAAGATTTCCAGTTCGGTGCGTCCACTGCGGACCTTGCAAGAGCAACAGCGCTGCCCGCGCGCGAAAGAATTTCTGGCAACCGTTGCGGAACTTATGGACGCCGCGCTGGAGGGCCAGCCCGCTCCCAGTTCTCGCTGCTATGTATACGACGCGCAGGAAAATAATCTGACGCTGGAAAATGTCTGGCCGCTGGCGACGCTTCCAGTGCAGTTGCACGGGCCCAATAATGTCACGCTGCTGGATTCTTCCTACAGCCATTTACTTCAGTTGGATTTCGTCTCTACTCACAAGTTGACCGGCAAGAAGGTGTACTTCTCAATCATCGAAGGCACAGAAGGAAAGTGGCGCGGCGTACCTGTGCAAATCCGCTATCAGCCGAATTGGTGGTTTCAAGTAGTGCTGAATCTACGTCCATCCGTGGGCACGGCGACTTCAGTTAACGCCAGAACTAACTGACGGCATCGCACCGTCGCCATTCGGCACCACAGAAATTTCTACCGAAGATGGAAATTCCTTCGAGCGGTAGATTTTCTGCGTCGCGATCTGGTAGTCAGACGCTTTCGCCTCGAAAATGTTGGGCACAAATTTCTGCGGATTGCGGTCGTAAAGCGGGAACCAGGTACTTTGCACCTGAACCATGATGCGGTGCCCCTTCTTGAAAACATGGTCGGCCGTGTGTAAGTCGATGGTATACGGCGTGACCTCTCCGGCTTCAATGGGTTCAGGCTTCTCGTACGAATTGCGATAACGCCCGCGAAAAATTTCGTCGGCAATCATCAATTCGTAGCCGGAAAGTTTCCAATCCTTCTTCACCTCCTGAGGATACTCGTCGATCAGTTTCACAACCCAGTCGCTATCGGTCCCGGTAGTCGAGGCAAAAAGTTTGGCCGTAACCTGTCCAGCGAGCGTCACATCGTCGGTGAGCTCATCGGATTCCCATGTGAGCACGTCGGGCCGGTACTCCACGAATCGCTGATCTTGAACCAGCCAGGTGTACCAACTTCCCGGATGGTCTGGCGGATAGGTCATATCCACGGGCCGATGGCGATAGGGCACCGGATGAACGGGATCACTGATGTAGGAGTCAAACGCCTCGCTTGCGCTGGCGCCAGGCGGACCGAAAGAAAGTTTCCCGCCATCGTGGAAATATAAATTCTTCTTCTGCGCTTCTTGCGGCGGCCACGCTTCGAAGCTGGTCCAGGAGTCACTGCCAGTCTGAAAAAGCATCGCTTCTTTCAAAGGAAGAGTTCCTTTGTCGTGCAACCAATAGGCAAACCAAGGCGCTTCAATCTTGCGGCGAAAATACAAAGCGGTATCCGCGTTGAACGGAATTTCGCCAAGAGTATTACCCTTGCCATGCGCCCAGCCGCCGTGATTCCACGGACCCACCACCAAATAGTTCATGTGTTTCGCATCTTGTTTTTCTAAACTGGCATAGGTGCGCATCGGGCCGTAGAAATCTTCCTGGTCCCACCACCCGGCCACATTAAGGTTCGGCACCGTCGCTTCCTTGAGAGCAGTCTCAATTGCATGCTCCTTCCAGAATTTGTCATACGTCGGATGCGCAGTGAAATTATTCCAGGTCGGAATCTTGCCGTGGAAATATCGCTCATTCACATTGGAGAGCGGCCCCAGCCGGTAATACCAATCAAAAAGGTCGAACCGATCAAATTGGAAACTGTAGTTTTCGTTGGACGACTCCATGAGCGCCGAGTATTCGAAGCCATAACTCAAGCGGAACGCGCCATTGTGAAAGAAATCGTCACCCATCCACGCATCGCCCATACACGCCTGTTCAGAAACTGCTTTCAGCGCGGGATGCGGATGAATCAGCGCCATCGCGGCCAAGAATCCGCCGTAGGAAATACCGGCAATCCCAGCGCGACCATTGTTGTTGGGAATATTCTTCACCATCCACTCGATGGTGTCGTAAGTGTCCGTACTTTCGTCGATTCCCTTGGCATCGCTGGGATCGTGGACCGGGCGGTTCATTTCGAATTTACCTTGCGAGCCGTAGCGTCCGCGGATGTCTTGAAACGCGAAAATGTAGCCGTCGGCAAACATCTCGGAATAACGATTAAGCAAAGGACTATGCCCCTTTTCGGCATCAGCCACGCCGTACGGAGTGCGTTCGATAAAAATGGGCAACGCGCCGTGCGAGGAGCGAGGCGTGTAGATCTCGGTGTGCAGTTTCACGCCATCTCGCATCGGGATCATCACTTCTTTCTTTTCGAACAGCTCAAGCAGGTTCGGACGCGCGGAACTTTGCTCCTCCTGTGCCGGCGTGGCCACTGCGAACGTGACGACGAACAGAAGTGCGACGCTAATCCACTTCATTTTGCGCATTTATGACCTCGAGTCCCCAACGAAAACTCCGAAAACATACTACACGAGAGCGCTCGTACTGCCACAATCGAGCGCAAACGCGTGGTGGCCCACAGGCACAAACCTCTGGTAAACTAGAGCTTCATAAGCCGCACCTGAAAACGAAGGAGAAGGTTGTTCCGGGCTGCTGGTGTCTCAGCAGCTATTTTTGTCTGAACACGATTTAACCTATATGACTCAAGACATTCGCAATATCGCTATCATCGCTCACGTCGACCACGGCAAAACCACGCTGGTGGACGCCATGCTCAAGCAGAGCGGCATTTTTCGCGCTAACCAGGAAGTTGCCGAACGCGTGATGGACTCCAACGATTTGGAGCGCGAGCGCGGCATCACCATTCTTGCCAAGAATACGGCTCTTTTTTTCCACGACACCAAGATTAATATCGTCGATACTCCGGGCCACAGCGACTTCGGCGGGGAAGTAGAGCGCGCGCTGCGCATGGTCGATGGTGTAGTGCTGCTGGTAGACGCCAGCGAAGGCCCACTGCCGCAGACTCGCTACGTGCTGCAGAAGGCTTTGGCCTCGAAGCTACCCCCGGTTGTGGTGCTGAATAAAATCGACCGCTCCGACGCACGCGCGGAAGAAGTTCTAAACGAAATTTACGATCTCTTTATCGACCTGGACGCCACCGAGGATCAGCTCGATTTCCCCGTCGTTTACACCAACGCCCGCGAAGGCGTGGCTCATCGAAAAATTGGCGACGATTCCAAAGATCTTCTGCCGCTCTTCGAAGCCATCGTAAACAAGATTGCTCGCCCTACCGGCGATCCCGCAGGTGTGCTGCAACTTCAAGTGACCAACCTGGACTATTCGGAATTCCTGGGGCGCATCGCGATTTGCCGCGTGTTTAATGGAACGTTGAAGCGTGGAGACGAAGTTGGCATCAGTAAGTTGGATGGGAAACTAGCACCGACGAAGATCACCAAGCTGTTTACGTTTCGCGGCTTGGATCGCGACGAAGCCGACACCGTATATGCGGGCGACATCGTAGCCATCGCCGGTGTGGAAGGCATTCAGATCGGCGAAAGTATCACTGACCTGTTGAATCCCATGCCGCTCGAGCCGCTGACCATCGACGAGCCCACGTTGGCCATGATCTTTAGCGTCAACTCCAGTCCTCTGTCTGGTCGCGAAGGCAGTTACCTGACGTCACGCGATCTTCGCGATCGCTTGGCGAAAGAGCTTCTAACCAACGTAAGTATCCGCGTCGAAGATACGGACACGCCGGAATCCTTCCGCGTGCTGGGGCGCGGGGAATTGCAACTCGCGATTTTGATTGAAACCATGCGTCGCGAAGGCTTCGAACTGATGGTGGGCAAGCCGGAAATCGTGGTGCGCTCGGAAAATGGCAAGAAACTCGAGCCAGTCGAACGCCTGGTGATCGACATTCCGGAAAACTTCATCGGCATCATCATGGAAACGATTGGCAGCCGTCGCGGCGAAATGCTGAAGATGAGCAACCATGGCTCCGGCCGCGTGCGTCTCGATTTCAAGATTCCCTCGCGCGGATTGATCGGATTACGAAGCCAACTGCTGACCGACACCCGAGGCACGGCGCTGATTCATTCGATCTTCGAAGGCTGGATGGAATACGGCGGCGAGATGGCGCTGCGCCCGACCGGCGCGCTTGTTGCTGATCGTGCGGGAGCATCCACGGCTTACGCGCTGTGGGGATTGCAGGAGCGCGGCGAGCTCTTCATCGGGCCGACCATCGAAGTATACGAAGGTATGGTCGTCGGTGAAAATTCGCGCGAGCAAGACATGGAAGTGAACGTCACCAAAGAAAAGAAGCTCACCAACATGCGCTCTTCTTCCGCTGACGAAGCCATCCGTCTGATTCCGCATCGTCAACTCAGCCTCGAACAAGCGATTGAGTTCATCGCTGACGACGAATTTGTGGAAATTACCCCGAAGTCCATCCGCCTGCGCAAGAAAATTCTGCAGGCCAACAAGCGTCCACGCCGCTGGCAGGAAATCCGCGCTTCGCAAGAAGCGGCGGGCTGACGCAGAAAACAACTCAACCGTTACTGGGCAATGTCCGAGCTATGCGGAGAGCGGCTCGAGCTTGCGCTGCACGCCAATCATTTCATCGTTGGCGTTGTTCACAATCACCAGGTCGTATTTGAACTTCTGACCCGCCAGCCATTTGTCGAACTTATAGCCGGGAATCCACTGGCCGCCGACCAGCGTGGTCTTGGTGACATTCGGAACCGGTTTGCCTTCCCAGTTGATGGGGCCGACGATCGAATCGTATTTAGTTGCGCGAATAGCGTCGCGAATGGATGCAGGCGATTCGACATCCTTGGTGCGTTTCAGAACATCGAGCGCCACTTCAAACAATGCATGATGGAAACCGAGAGGCTGAGTCCACTGCTTCTTGGTTTCATCTTCGTAAGCAGCACAAAGTTCCGCCGCATTCTGCTGCGTCAAATTCGATTTGAACGGGAAGCTTGGCGACCACCAGATCTCAGTGGTCAAATCCGCGCCGCGCTCACCAAGAGCTTCGACCGCAGTCGGAAACAGAATAGCTTTCGCCACGGTGGCAATTTTCGGAGTAAATTTCATGTCGCCAGCTTGTTTCCAAAACGCGGCGAACGCCGGCGGCGGCATCACGCCGGTAAGAATCTCGACCTTCTCGTCTTTGAACTTCTGAATCTGCTGCGAGAAATCACGTGCCGCGAGCTCGAACCGCCCCGGATCAACCAGCTTGAATCCCTTCGATTGCAACGCGCCAGGGAATCCAAATTTCGCGTCAGAGTACGCCACACCTTCCGCATCATTAGGCCACAGCGCCCCCACAACTTTGTTGGTGGGCGTGCCGATCCACATGTTGCTGAAAACCGAGATCAGATCCTCGAGTCCCCAAAAGAAGTGATAGGTCCACTGAAATGGCTTGTCCGCTTTTCCGCCGCGACCGTAGAAATAAGACTGCCAGGGGCAATCCGTCGTGATGCAGGGCACGCCTTGGGCTTCACAAACATCACTGACCGGAATTACGGTCTCGCCGGTGCTGGAGGCAAGCATCAGGTCAACGTGTTCGGACTTGATAAGTGCGAGAGCCACTTCGCTGCCACGCTCGCGGCGCGACTGGCTGTCTGCTTCCAAAATTTGCACCGGATGGTTCACGCCATTAATCGTCAAGCCGTCGGCAACAATTTTGCGGATATGCGACACGATGAACTGATTGCCCTCGCCAAAGCGTTCGAGCGCTCCGGTGGTGGGCGCGACAAATCCGATCTTCAAAACGCGCCCGCTGCTGCGCGGAGACTTGCCCATCAGCAAGTGAGGTGCGGTCAGGGCCGCCAAGCCGGTAACGGCTGATTCCTTCAGGAAGCGGCGCCGGTCCCGGAGATTTATGCGTCCTTCTGCCGTCTTTTGCGCGTCTGAACGTTTCTTCGAGTTCATAACTTCTCCTGTGCGAGCAGGCAATCCCCAGCATTCGTTCGCTGCCAACCAGCAGTGGGATGCCTTAGGAATCTGAGTGAGGGCCCTACTTCGTGCCATCAAATATAAGGAGGAATGCGGTGATCTAGCGGAAATTCGCGGCGGTTCGTACAAAAAAGTTAATACAAAGGACGCGACTACGGAGCCCACAAATGACCAGGATGATGGACTCCGTTCTGTCCGAAATTCCACGCAACTTCTAGGGCAGCAACGGCTTACCCTCTGCGCTGGGTAACGAGAGACCGACCTCCTTGGCCAATGTCACCGCAATGTCGCGCATATCAATCAGCCCCAAATCCTTGCCCGCTGGCACTCCGGGGCCGACCAGGAAGAACGAGGCGCGAAGATCCGGCACATCAGGCAATTCTCCGTGCGTGCCGCCAGGCTTGATCTTGACGACCACCGGGCCAGTCAGTGCCGCGCCAGTTCGCCATCCTGGTTTCAAGCTTACAAAGAAAGAGGCCGTGGGATATCCGCCCCGCTTGTGCAGTTCATCCGCGTCCAGAACACGGTCAATGCCATTGGCCGGATCAGCAGCCAGAGTTTTTAGGAGATCGCGCACGATACCGGCGGTGGCCTGATCCTGAGGATCCTTCAACACAATTGCTGCCGATCCACCCGTCTCCCACGGAGTAGCCTTCCAATCTATGATCCTTCCCTTATCGTCAAGCGTGATGAGCTTGGCCCCAATGAATGCCGGAAATAAATTCAGCTGCTGATTATAGTTGGCAAACCCATGGTCCGACACGACCGCTACGTACGCTCGCCCAGGAGCGATACGCTCGGCCTCTTCGCGAACTTTGCCGATGACCGCGTCGAGCGCCTCGAGCACCTGAATCGCCTCGGTGCTGAACACCCCAGTCTCATGCTGAATATGATCTAACGCAGTTAAGTGCAGCGTCAGCAGCCCCGGACGCTTTTTCTCCAATATCCAGTCAGCGTACGCGCCCCGCATTTCATCAGCCGGCACCGAAGTATCAATCCCGCCGCGGTACTCACCGATTTGCGCGCGCGCCTCGTCCAGCAATCCGGGCGTCGACAATACGCGAGTCAACTTAGCGTCTTCCGGAGTGCCGGCTCGCCAGATCTCCGGAATATTCCAAGTGATTTTCGCCCCAACAGTCACCGGCCATTGGATACTGGCAGTAGTTCGCCCCGCCTTACTTTCCGCATCCCAAAGTGTCGGAACGCGCATGTCTTCCGCATACCAGTACCACCCTTGATAGTTTTTCTGTAGCGGGTCGAACGTAGTATTCGCGAAGATTCCGTGCGTCGCGGGCCAGACGCCGGTAACCAGCGTGGTGTGGCTGGGATACGTCACCGTAGGCACCACGCCCGTTACACCATCCGCGTATGTACCTTCTTTCATAATCCGGCGCAGGTTGGGCGCCTTTGCTCCATGGGCATCGGCTGCGGTAACATAGTCAGGTCGGAGCCCGTCGACAGAGATAAGGACCAGTAGAGGATCAGCCTTTTCTTGTGCGGAAACCGGCCAAACATTTAGCACTAACAGTAGGGCTCCCAATATCATGCGGGCTGATGTTCCGATTATTCGCTCGATCATTCGTTTCTCCCGACCCGTTGATTAGTTACTGTCTAGCCGGCAAAGTCCTTGTCCTTGGCGTTTCCCCTGGGGCGTTACTTGTTGTACAGTAAGCCCCACCAAGTTCCTGGACACGTTTGCATATCTTCCTGGCCCGCGTGTACGTGTTGGTGTGGTCGTTGTATATTATGAACATCGGACGGTGTATGTGAGTCAAACAAATTCGGTCTCAAGCAACGGTCATCCCCGCTACGCAACTATCGCCGCTACCGCTACTGCCGTACCTCCCCACCTGATCACCCGCGAAGACGTGAAGTATTACTTTGGGCGCGTATTTGAAGTTCCTGAACGGCGCATCGAAGCCATGATGTCGATTGTAGACAACGCTGCTGTGCATCAGCGGCACTCCATTTTCCCCATCGACTATACAATCGAGCCCCGCGCGCTGTCGCAAACGAACAATGAATATATGGAGCATGCCATCAAGTTGGGGCGTGAAGCTTCGGAGAAGTGCTTGTCGCGGGCTGGTTTGCGCCCCGATGAGATCGATCTGATTATCACCGTGTCGTGCACCGGCTTCATGATTCCCTCGCTTGATGCCCATCTGATTCAGTTGATGGGATTTCGTTCGAACATACGGCGTATGCCGTTCACCGAACTGGGATGCGCGGCCGGAGCCATGGCGCTATCACGTGCAGCAGATTTTCTGGTGTCTCATCCGGACGCTAACGTACTGATCATCTCCGTCGAATTGCCCTCGCTTACCTTTCAGCGCAAAGACATTTCGCAGGCTAACCTTATTTCCTCCATTCTGTTTGGAGACGGCGCGGCCGCGGTTGTTGTTACCGGGCAAGCAAAACCGGGACCACGCATCTTGGTGACGGAGACTTATACTTTCCCGGATTCCCTGGGCGCCATGGGCTTCGACCTGCGCGACTCCGGGTTCCACATCTTGTTGTCCAAGGATGTGCCGGAAATGATTGGCGCGAAAATCAAAGATTTGGTACATGGTTTTCTGGAGCGCCAAGGTAAAACGCGGGCAGATATCAAGGGCTGGATCCTTCATCCAGGCGGCGCGCGGTTGCTTGGCAACATCGAACAACAATTGGGCCTATGCAAATGCGATACGCAGCCTTCTTGGGATGTTCTGAGCAACGTCGGCAATCTGTCCAGCGCCACCATCCTGTTCATTCTTCAGGAGTGGTTGGAGAAGCGGCCGCTGAAAGCGGGCGAACACGCCCTGGCGGCAGCTTTTGGGCCAGGCTTTAGTGCGGAGTTTCTCCTGCTTCAATGGAATTAAACGTAATTGCGTATCTCGGATTGTTGCTGGTCGTAGCGGCGCTGCGAATATACGAACTGCAGATTTCGCGGCGGCACCAGCGAGAGATGGTGGCCCACGGTGCCTCGAAAGTAGAGGACCCGCGTTTCCGCTGGATGGTGCTGCTACACACCAGCGTCTTGATTGGCTGCGCGGTCGAGGTTGTTTTTCTGCATCGCCCCTTCTATCCAATTTTTGCCGCTTTTTGGTTTTCCATCTTTTTGGCCGCCAACGTGGTGCGCTGGTGGGTGATCCGCACGCTCGGCGAGCACTGGAACGTGCAGGTAATGAACTCCACCGGCATGGGTGTGGTGACTTCGGGGCCCTTCCGCTATGTCCGCCACCCGAATTACGCGGCGGTGTTCGTAGAAATGCTGGCGCTACCACTGATTCATTGCGCCTGGATCACCGCCATAGCTGGAACATTGGCACACGCCTTGGTATTGTCGCAGCGACTAGCCACCGAGGAACGCGTTCTTTTTTCCAACCCGCAGTACAGCGCGGCGATGTCCGGCAAACCGCGATTTGTCCCCGGACTGTTCTAAAATCCAGACGACCATCAATCATGCTTCGCTCGCTCACAGCTCTCCTCCTCATCGCGCTGCAATTCAGTTTTTTTTGTGTTTCAGCCAGCGCGCAGAAGAAGCCATCCAAGAACGCGGCAGCCACCCCTATCACGCCAAATTCTCCGGCATTTTCCTCGGACCCGCAATTAGAAGCTGGCTTTCGCGATCTCTACGAACAGAAATTTTCTGAAGCACGCACCACCTTTCAACAATGGACCGACCAGCATCCTACAGAACCCTTCGGCGGAGTATGCCTGGCGGCGAGCTACCTTTTCGAAGAGTTCTATTTGCAACACGTTTTAACCAGCGATTATTTTCTCGACGATAAACGATTCACTGGCGGCATCACCGGAACGCCTGATCCGGCTCGCATCAAAAATTTCCAGGAATCCGCTGGCAAGGCGCGCATCCAGGCCTTCCAGCTCTTGAAAGTCCATCCACGCGATCCTGAAGGGCTCTACGTCTTGACGCTCGTCGCAGGGATGGAATCCGACGCGGATAGCATGCTGCTGAAAAAACATGTGGACGCGTTGAAGCGCCTGAAAGAAGCCAACGCCAATGCCGAAATGCTGCTTGCCGATCATCCCGACGCCTATGACGCCTACGTCGCGCTCGGCGTGGCCAACTACGTTATCGGCTCACTTTCCTCGGGCGCGCGGATGGTGTTGTGGTTTGGTGGAATTCATGGCGACAAGAAATTGGGCATGGAGCAAGTCCAAAAGACTGCGGACAATGGCCATTATCTAAAGCCCTTCGGGCAAATTCTGCTGGCTCTCTCTTGTCGCCGCGAAAAGCAAGATGAAAATGCGCAAAGGCTCTTGAAGGCGCTTACCGAAGAATTCCCGGGCAATGCTGTTTACATCGCAGAATACGCGAAAGCCCGCGGCGAACTCATCCCCTCGACCATAGGTCCCGCGAACTGAGAACTTTCTAAGCATCGAATATATCGATGCGAAGTTCAGCACTAACTTGATTCATCAGCCGATTCGCAAGATTTATCAGCACAGGAACCCTGGGCGAACACGTAGTGGCGGGTGCTATTGCGAGTTCCGAACTGGGTCATTTCCCTCGAACTATTTTTAGTGGCTGCGCTTTCCCACACAACAACACTGCTTGCATTCCGGTAAAACACCTAGGCAATATGCGCTTTTTCAATAACTTACGAATGCCTCAGTTTGGTGCAGTAGCTGCTACAACCCCTGCAACGGTGATCGTTGTGCTGTCCGCTCCAGCGCATATCGAGAGTGAGGCAGTGATGTTACGCAGGGAAGCGTATTTGGACCAAGTTGTTGGGGAAGTCGAGGATTTGGCCGCCAGGGTCGCATTGCTCAAGGGGCGTTTCGCCAAGCAAAAGGTAAACGTAAAGCTCCAGCACTATTGGGAATTGGAGTATGTGCGCACGACGTTTGCGGAGTTTCGGCGGCGCGTTTCAGCGTTGGAAGATGCGGAAAGCGACCAACTCGACCACTTTCAAGGCGATGTTGAGAGTGCCTGGAAAGATTTGATGAATGCAGTCGAAACATTGCTGAAAGCGCTTCCCTGAGAACGCTGGCACGGCATTGATTCCTACTGAGTAAGTTGCGCGTAGCTGCTTGATCGCTACTGCGCCCGCGGCGAGGTGGGCCCAGGTCCCCATCTCGCCGTTCTTTTCTCCACTGCTCCGTATCACAGTTTCCCGCTGCTACAATCTCCTTGGCATTCTGCTAAGGAGCGCTCATGTTTCAACCCGACTTGTTGAAGGGTCGTTCCATTTTCCTGACCGGAGGCGGTACCGGGCTGGGTCGCGCGATGGCCATTTCCTTCGCGCATCTCGGCGCGCGCATGTTTGTGATTGGCCGGCGCGAGGAACCTTTGCGTGAGACTTGCGACGAGATCCACCGGCAGGGCGGAGCCGCAGCGTACGCAACCTGCGACGTGCGGGATTATCCCGCCGTCGAGAGCGCCTTCGCATCCGCGGAGAATCACTTCGGCGAAGTCGACAGCCTGGTGAACAACGCTGCGGGAAATTTCATGGCGCGCACGGAAAAACTTTCCCCCAACGCGTTCAATGCGGTGGTCAGCATTGTGTTGAACGGCACGTTTCACTGTACGCAGGCATTCGCGAAACAGCGCATTGCCAAAAAGTTGGGCGGCAACATTTTAAATATCACTACCACGTATGCGGCGGCGAATTCGGGGTCCGGCTATGTTGTGCCGTCCGCATGTGCCAAGGCTGGCGTGCTGGCCATGACCACTTCTCTCGCTGTCGAGTGGGCCAAATATCACATTCGCCTGAATGCCATCGCGCCCGGACCATTTCCCACGGAAGGTGCGTGGTCCCGGCTCATGCCCTCGAAACAATTTGAGGAGCACGCTATCAGCAAGCACCCAATGAAACGCTTCGGCCGGCATGAAGAGCTAACCAACCTTGCTGCGTTCCTGTTGAGCGACATGGCGGAATATATCAATGGGGAATGCGTGGTGATTGACGGCGGCCAATGGCTCCGCGGCGCCGGCGAGTTTAATGATCTGGGCATGTTGCCGGACGGCGTGTGGGACCAATTAGAGGCAGCGCGGCCGAAGAAGTAGTTGAACCCGGTCCGCAAACAAAATGAACGCTACTGCGGCAAGCCAGTAGCGCCCAGCTTAACTCTCAGCGTCAATTCGCCGATCGTTTTTCCGTCTGCTTGAACTTCGACCATGACGTCTTGCAGCTTGGTATTTTTCAGCTCCTCCCCCCTGAGCGTCGGCGTGTCGATGTCCACACGCAAGTTTGTAATGCTTTCCCCGGGCAGGCTCAGTTTTCCCGCCCCACTTTTAACCTTCCATCCATCCGGCACCTTCGCACTAACCAGCAGTTCGAGGCTTTTCGACGGATCGTGAAAAACAGTGATCGGCACAGAAACTGTCGAGCCTGTTTTTATGCCAATCTCCGGGACCTGCGCGACGGGAATCGTGCACAAGCCATGCGCATCGCGGAACTCCCGAAAATACAGCCACGGCCCGCCTAATTCGATGTGCGGCAGTACCGTGTTCGTTGATGCCGACCCTTCACACGATTGGTGAGCTATCGTAGCCGACTCGATGGGTGCTTCGTCGACGTGCGCGAATACATCATCGGTAGGCTTTCCTGAAACAACAGATTTGCCCAAAATAAATGTGAACGGCTCCGCCCACCAGGCCGCATGCGGGTCGCTCATCAGTTTCTCGATCTCAGCATCGTCCATTTTAGATATTCTCTGGATCTCCTCGGGAAACTGCGTGAGATGCGGCATGGCTGCTTCCAGAGCGATGCGCCAGTACGGCTTCTTTTGCGACGGTGAAACTTCTTTCACCGAGTAGGAAGGGCCCGTGATCGGGAATTTTTCGGAATCCGGTGTGTCGTCGGAATAATAAAGTTTCTTCGGTTGCCACGGCTGCAAATTTTCCAGAAACATCTCGTTGCGCCGCATATCTCCTGCAAGCTGCGCCGGAAACGCGACTGGATTGCCTGCCAGATCGAATGCTTCGGTCGTCAAAACGCCGGCGGCCTGATGGTCCCCATGATTTTCCCCGATGAACACGCTGGGAAGATTAGTCATCAGTACTTCCGGCCGCGTCAGGCGAATAAGTCCCACGAGTTTTTCCAGATTCTCGCCGTGTCCCCAACTCGCCAGGGAATTCAGCACATCTTGCGAAGCAGTATCTTTGCCATCGAGAAACCACACATTCGTGATCCCCAATTTCGCGCACGCCTGCCGCGCTTCAATCTCGCGGATATTCGCAAGAGCGGCACCGTGCTCCCGCCCAATATTATTTCCGCCACTCCCGCCGTGCGTGCCGAACACCACAGCCACTCGTTTGTGCAGGTCGTAAATAGCCCGTGCAAGGTACGGCGTAAATCCCGCTTCATCATCGGGATGCGCCACCACCACCAGAATATCCACTTTGTACCGCTCGTCAGCCCCACGAATCACAACGGGAGTTTGCGCGCGTGTTTGACAGGCCATTAGAACCATCAGAAGCGCCGTAAGTAGCAGGCCAACTATTCCCAAACGATTTCGGCTCATTCTTAACCTCGTTATGATCTTTGCCAGCGAAGGAATCGCACATTGTATATCGCATCCCAAGTTCACGAGACTTGATGGTTTCAACAGTTAATGGCCTCGCGTAATACCAATGACATACCAGTCGGCAATCGATGCTGATATTGACATATCATCCGTGAATCGATAAACTTACTCGGGAGTCACACCATGGACACCGTTAAGGTTTCCCCGAAATTCCAGGTCGTCATACCCAAGAAACTCAGAGAAGAACTGGGACTCAAGCCTGGTGAAGAGTTGCAGATCTATTTGATTGACCGTTCAATCAGGCTGCACAGGCCACGCTCGATCAAGGAGCTAAGGGGCATCGCCAAGGGTATGGAATGGAAGGACGATTATCGTGACCGCAACGACCGCTTCTGACGCCGTCGTGCTGGATTCGTCCATTTGGCTGGAATACTTGACCGACGACTCAAAGGCGGACCTTGTCGTTCCTTATCTGGAAGAGCAAATCACGGTGCTTGTGCCGGTGCTCGTTGTATACGAAGTTCGCAAAGTGCTTTTGACGCGCCGGTCAAAGACTCTAGGCGACATCTTTATCTCTGAAGTCTTCAAGCGCGTTATTGTTCCTTTGGAAGAAATGCTGGCTCTGAAGGCCGCAGATTTAAGCGTAATACATAAGCTCGCGATGGCCGACTCAATAATCTATGCGACAGCGCTCTCCCACAGTGCACCGCTGATTACTTTCGACGCGCACTTCGCAGACCTGCCCGGCGTGACCATATTGTCGTGATCATATTGTAAAGGAGCCGCGCCTTGACCCCCGTGACTCCCGCCGATACTCTAATTAACTAATGTAGCGGCAGTTTTTCTGCTCGAGTCAGGATAACTCTTATGGATCAGATTCACGTAACCCTACCCGACGGTAGTGTCAAAGATTTCCCCAAGGGAACCACGCCCGTTGAAATTGCCAGGTCAATCTCTCCACGTCTCGCCGATGCGGCCCTGGTCGCCAAGGTGCGCGCAACGAATGGCGATGGTGCCAACGCCAAGACTGGCATTTTTTCAAACTCTGTCGATCCCGCGGAAGATGGCAGCCTGCTTTATGATTTGCGGCGCCCACTGGAGCAAGATGTAAACCTCCAGATCCTTACCGAGAAAGATCCGGATGCACTATACGTGTTCCGCCATTCCGCCGCGCATCTCCTCGCAGCTGCAGTGATGGAGCTGTATCCGGATGTGAAACTGGGCATCGGCCCTCCGATTGAGAATGGCTTCTTCTACGAATTTCAGCGCTTCGATCCTTTTACTCCAGAGGATTTGGAAAAAATTGAGAAGAAAATGCATGAGTTGGCGGCGCAGGATTTGCAAAACGAGCGCAAGCTCCTGCCAAAGCCCGAGGCATTGAAGCTCTATCAAGACTCCAAGCAGCTTTTTAAATGTGAGCTGATCGAAGAAAAAGCCGATGAGCCCATGGTGTCCTTCTACACCACCGGCAAATTCATCGATTTCTGCCGCGGCCCGCACATTCCTTCCACCAAACGCATTCAGGCGTTCAAGCTGACCAATGTCGCCGGAGCCTACTGGAAGGGCCAGGAAGGTAATCCGCAACTTCAACGTATTTATGCGATTGCCTTCTTCAACCAAAAGGAACTTGAGGCATATCTCCACCGCGTGGAAGAAGCCAAGCGCCGCGATCACCGTAAACTCGGCACCGAGCTCGACCTTTTCAGTATTCAGGAAGAAGCCGGTCCCGGCCTGATTTTCTGGCATCCCAAAGGCGGCCTGATCCGCACACTGATGGAAAATTGGCTGCGCGACGAACTGCAAAAGCGTGGCTACGATATGGTTTTCACTCCGCATATCATGCGCCTCGATCTTTGGAAGACTTCAGGCCACGCCAGTTTTTATCGAGACAATATGTTCGGCGCCGTGGAAGTCGAGAAAGCCGACTACCAACTGAAGCCCATGAATTGCCCCGGCCACATCTTGATCTACAAATCGAAGTTGCGCAGCTACCGCGATTTGCCGGTGCGCCTGGCCGAACTTGGCACCGTCTATCGCTACGAACGCAGCGGTGTACTCCACGGTTTGCTGCGCGTTCGCGGATTCACCCAGGACGACGCGCACATCTTCTGCATGCCATCGCAAATCGAAGCGGAAGTCGAAGCTTGCGTCGATTTCGCCTATGCCGTGATGAAAAATTTTGGCTTCGAAAAGTTTGAAGTCGAGCTCTCCGATTGGGACGCCAAGCATCCGGAGAATTACGCGGGCAAGCCGGAAGACTGGCACAGCGCCACCAACGCACTCGCCGCCACCATGTCGCGCATGAATATCCCCTTCAAACGCATGGAAGGCGAAGCGGCTTTCTACGGTCCCAAAATTGACGTCAAGCTTATCGATGCCATCGGAAGATCGTGGCAACTAACCACCGTACAGTTTGACTTCAATCTTCCCGCGCGCTTCGGACTCGAATATGTCGGCGAAGATGGTGCGCGCCATCAACCGCTGATGGTGCACCGCGCTCTGCTCGGTTCGGTAGAACGCTTCTTTGGAATTCTGATCGAGCACTATGCCGGAGCATTTCCGCTGTGGCTCGCCCCAGTACAAGTGGAAATCTGCCCAGTCAGCGAAAAAGTGGCAGACTACGCGAAACACATCTACGAAACACTGAAGGGGCACGGCATTCGCGTGCATCTCGACGATCGCAACGAAAAATTGCCTGCGAAGATCCGTGACGCGCAGATGCAAAAAATTCCGTACATGCTTGTGGTGGGACCGAAAGAAGCCGAAGCCGGCACCGTGAGCGTCCGCCATCGCAGCAAGGGTGATCTGGGCCCTCGCCCGGTACCCGATCTGATCACGGCGCTGCAAGAGGAAATTTCCTCGCGCACCATCCAGTAATTTTCATGTCACCGGTTGGCGCTGCCTCGCATTCACGGAGCTTTCGAATGAGCAGCCTAACTCGCCGTTCGTTCCTGCGCGCGTCTGCCGGTGCCTTATCGGCGAGCCTTTTGTTGGAGTCGAGCCTGATGGCCGGGGAACCCATTCAACCTGATCATGTCCTTCTTGGTTGCAAGAACTTAGACCAAGGCATTGCCTATGCCGAAAAACTCTGTGGCTACCGCGCAGCGATAGGTGGTTCGCATCCGGGGAGGGGTACGCGAAACGCCATTCTTAAGATGGGCGAACGCTCCTATCTGGAAATCATTGCGCCCGATCCCGATCAGCCTCAGCTTACGTGGCACCAGGAGCTCCTCACACTTGATGAACCTCTTCTCGTAGGCTGGGCCGTCGCCGTTAAGGATATCGACGGCTACGCGACACGTCTTCGCGCCAAAGGCGTCGCTTGCATCGGGCCAACGCCTGGAACCCGCACCACACCAAACGGTCAAACATTCAAGTGGAAGACCTTACTTCTGGAAGACGACAAATCCGGAATACTCCCGTTCCACATCGAGTGGGCCGAAGACTCGGCTCATCCCGCGACCGACGCTCCCGGTGGCTGCGCATTTAGCCGCATGTTCCACACCGGCCAAGAGATTGAATTCCCGCCGCCAGGTCCAGGCTTTGAACGCAAATTAATGCCGAATCGCCCAGCCCAGCTTCACGTTTTCATCGCTGGCCGCTTCGGCGAATTTGAGCTGACCACAAAATCCATTCCGTCCGAAGCCTGGAGCAAGCGGCAACCGTAAAATCTTCCCCTCTGCGTCTCTAGCTCTTGCCCCATCCTCTTCGCGTGCTATACTTTAAGACCTGCCTCACGCGCCGGACGTGCCGTGAGGAACGGTTGTGAAATTGGGGTGTGACCCGGCGCGCCGGGTGCCTTTTTTATCTTAGGGGGATTTATCGCAGATCGGAATTTCCGGCAGGCCGACCGTACCCGTATCAACGAGCGAATTCGCGCTCGCGAAATTCGGGTGATTGATGAAGAAGGCGGGCAGTTGGGTGTGATGCAGCCATTCGAAGCGCTGCGCTTGGCTCGTGAACGTGGATTGGATTTGGTGGAAATCTCGCCGACGGCGGACCCACCGGTTTGCAAAATAACGGATTACGGCAAGTTTCAGTATCAGCTCAACAAAAGAGCACATGAACAACGCAAAAGCAGTCGTGGCTCGCAGTTGAAGGAAGTAAAGTTTCGCCCTAACACGGCGGAACACGATTTTCAGGTGCGCAAAAATCAGATTCTTCGATTTTTGGGTGAAGGCCACAAAGTTCGCGCCATGATTTTCCATCGCGGTCGCGAAATGGCACACCAGGAAGTGGGTCGCGCCAAGATGACGCGCCTGCTGGGTGAAATCGGCGAGCAAGGCCAGATCGAAACCTCGCCGCGCATGGAAGGTAACGTTCTTGTCGCTCTGCTGGCACCGAAAAAGGGTGCCGGCGCTCCGGTTCGCAGCACCTCGCAGGCTCAGCCCAACGCTTAGCACGCGAAATAGTTCGCCGGCATCGTTTAGAAACCGGCAAGTTTAGAAGTGTGGCAAAGCACTTGTGCGAATTTAGATTACAAGGCGCACGCCACCAACGTAGGAGAGGATTTACGCAATGCCACGCAATTCAACGAAACCTAAGCTGAAGCTCAAGACCCATCGCGGCGCCAAGAAGCGTTTCAAGATCACCGCGACGGGCAAGATTATCCGCATGCATTCCGGCAAGCGCCACTTGCTCGGCACCAAAGCCGCCAAGCGCATGCGCAAGCTCAAGAAGCTGACCAAGGTCGACAAGACCGACGTCTTGGCCGTGCGTCAAATGATGCCGTACAGCTTCTAAGTTTTTTGGTATTGGGCTCGTTCACTTTTTAGATTGAGCCCGTCTCGGAGAGTATTCTTCATCCCGAGAAACGATTTTTGTAAGGGCCGGGTTCGCTCGGCTCATGCAAGATGCGGACGTTTCGTCCGCAGTAACGTGCCAGGCAGCGCTTCACGGGTGCCTGCCGGCCGTTCGCCCCGTTCGCGGGGCACTGGTTGGGCCTAGCCCAACCGCTGTAGCAGCGGATCTTCCTGAGCGCAAGCGAAGGTACACGCCGCGTCGCCGCAAGGCGCTACAAAACACACCGGAAACAAACCCGTTGCAGCAGACGCGTGCGTTTTTGCGTTTGCCTGCAACCTGTTTTGTTTCCCCAAATTGAAGGAGACAAACCCATGCCTCGCGTAAAACGCGGCACAAAACGCCGAGCTCGGCGTAAGAAGTATCTCAAGCGCACCAAAGGCTTTTTCCTCACCAAGAGCAAGCTGTACCAATCCGCACAGGAAGCGGCGAATCGCGCCGATCGTTATGCAAAACGCGATCGTCGTGTGAAGAAACGCCAGTACCGTCGTTTGTGGATCCAGCGCATCGGTGCCGCAGCTCGTCTCAACGGCATCACTTATGGGCAGTTGGTTCACGGGTTGAAGGCCGCAGGCATTGATCTCGACCGCAAAGTGCTTGCCGACATCGCCGTTCGCGAACCCGCCAGCTTTGCGCAAATCGCCGAGAAGGCCAAAGCCTTTGCGCCCAAGCCTAAGGCCGCAGCTAAAAAAGAGTAGTTTTCAAATCGTCGTCCTTTGGGGAGTAGGCGGTTGAGAATCTTTCGTCCGCCGCGCACTCCTCGTTCGGTCGGCTGCTGTTGATCTTGTCGTAGGGGCACGAGGAATGTGCCCTTACGATGTATTCTTATCTCCATCAAAATGGCGACTTCAGAAACGAAACTCTCGCAAACGCTTGCTACCCTCGGGGTCACTACCGCCGAGCAGGTTCAAGCTCTTTTCGCCGAAGTGCGGACCCGTTTCGATAGCGAAGCCGCAGCGGTCACGGATGAAACTTCATGGAAGACGTTTCGCGACACCTGGCTCGCACGCAAGTCCGGGGTGTTGACCCTGGTAACCGACAACTGGCTGAAGCCGGCGACGCCAGACTTGAAACGCGCCGTCGGCGCTTCCCTCAACGAACTGCGCGCTCACGTCGATGCCCAGATTGAGGCGCGGCGCCTGGCCGCTGAAGCCGGCGGAGAATCTGCAGCCAAGGTCAAAGATCGCATTGACCTTTCCTTACCTGGAGTGATTCGCCCCATCGGCACGCATCACCTGATTCGTCAGGTGTTCCAGGAAATTGAAGACATATTTTTCTCCATTGGTTTTTCTGTCGTCGAAGGCCCGGAAATCGAAACGCCTTACTACAATTTTGAGGCACTCAATATTCCAGAGCACCATCCGGTTCGCGACGATATGGACACCTTCTACCTGGATCTGCCCAAAGGCGCTCCCGGCCCGCTGCTGCTCCGCACCCACACCTCGCCCGTTCAGATTCGCACCATGGAGAAACGCCAGCCTCCCGTGCGCGTGATTGTGCCCGGCAAGGTCTACCGCCGCGACAATCCTGACGCCACGCACTCCTTTATGTTTCATCAGATCGAAGGATTGGCAGTGGATACCGACATCACTTTCTGCGATTTCACCGGTACCATCGATTACTTCGTGAAACAGTTTTTTGGCGAGAGTGTGAAGACGCGTTTTCGCCCCAGTTATTTTCCATTCACCGAGCCCTCCGTCGAGTTCGACGCGTCGTGCGTTTTTTGTGGTGGCACCGGCAGCGCCAAATCCGGCGGCACCTGTGGCAAATGTAAAGGCTCTGGGTGGATTGAGTTGTTTGGTGCCGGAATGGTCGACCCCGCGGTTTACGGGTTCGTGAATTACGATCCGAAAAAAGTGAGCGGCTTCGCGTTCGGCATAGGGATCGATCGCCTGGCCATGTTGAAATACGGCATCGACGATATTCAGGTTTTTTTTCAAAACGATGTGCGCTTTCTCCGGCAGTTTCCCTAGATGACATTCGCCGACGCCAAACAGCGCTTCTCGAATCGCGTGGCGGATTACGTCCGCTATCGCCCCAGCTATCCGTCTGCCTTGCTGGATCTACTGGCGAAGGAGTGTGGTTTGCGTCCATCACACACCATCGCGGATATCGGTTCCGGCACCGGCTTGCTGAGCAAATTATTTCTCGACCATGGCAATCGCCTCTACGGCGTGGAACCCAACGCGGAAATGCGCGCGGCTGGTGAAGAGTTTTTGCTGGAGTACCAGAATTTCACCAGCGTTAACGGCTCGGCGGAAGCCTCCGGGCTACCTGACGCTTCCGCGGACTTCATCACGGCGGGACAAGCGTTTCACTGGTTCGATGTAGAAAAGGCCAATCGCGAATTTCGCCGCATTTTGAAACCGGGCGGCTGGGTGGTTGTGGTTTGGCAGGATCGCCGCATGGAAGAGACTCCGTTTGCGCGAGAATACGAACACTTACTGGAGCGCTTTGGCGTCGACTACAAAAAAGTTAAGGACGCGTATCCCGAGGCCAACAAGATCCGGCATTTCTTCGACCCAGGCACATTCCAATCGCGCGATCTGCCTAATCAACAGATTCTCGACTGGGATGGTTTGCGCGGGCGGCTTAGCAGCAGTTCGTATGCCCCAACGCAAAAACACGAGAATTACGCACCGATGATGGCGGAACTACAAAGAATTTTCGATGCTTATCAGCAAAACGGTTCTGTTCGCATGGAATATTTCGCGCGCGTCTACTTTGGCAAGCTCGGCGGGAACAAGCGATGAAGGTTTCTTACAACTGGCTGAAGGAATTTGTCGACCTGCCGGTAACGCCGGACGAACTAGCCTCGCGCCTGGCGCTTGCCGGCACAAACATCGCCAGTGTCGAAAACGGACCGCACGGCGCGGTCATGGACGCTGAGGTTACCTCCAACCGACCTGACTGCCTGGGCATGCTGGGCGTTGCGCGCGAAGTCGCTGCTATCTATCGTCTACCGCTGAAATCGCCGGCGCCAAAACCTCCCGAAAGCCCTGCCACAAAAGCCAGCGACGCACTCCGCGTAAAAATTGACGCGCCGGAACTTTGCGGACGCTTCACCGCAAGGATCATTAGCGGCGTAAAGATTCAGCCCTCGCCTGCATGGCTAAAGGATCGCCTAGAGGCAGCCGGAGTCGCCAGTATCAGCAACGTGGTGGACATTTCCAACTACGCGATGCTCGAGCTTGGCCACCCGCTGCACACCTTCGACTATGATCGCGTGCAGGCGCATAGCCTTGTGGTGCGATCCGCCAAGGCCAAGGAAAAAATCAGAACGCTGGATGGCGTCGAGCGCGTTTTAGACCCAGACATTTCGGTCGTTTGCGATGGCGACGGCTCCCGCGCCATAGGCATCGGCGGCATTATGGGCGGTGCCGACACAGAAATTTCATTCTCCACGAAAAATGTCCTGATCGAGTGCGCGTGGTTCAATCCCATTGCCGTGCGCCGCGCGGCACGCTCACTGAAGTTGCACACCGAAGCCAGCACCCGTTTCGGCCGTGGCGCGGATCCCGAGATGGCCGAAGTCGCTTCGCGGCGCGCTGCGGAGCTGATTCTGCAACTTGCTGGCGGCGAGCTGCTCGCAGGCGTTGTGGATGTCTACCCCGGAAAACGCCCACCAAAAAAGATCGAACTGACCCGCGCTGAACTGTTGCGCATCATGGGCGCAGATGTCCCCGACAAAGACATCGAGGCGATCCTGGGCGCGCTGGGTTTCGCTCCGATTCGCGTTGATCAAACACGTGGTGCCGCCAACTCACTGCTGGCTGCATGGGAATGTACCCAGCCTTCATGGCGTGCCGATGTTGAACGGGAAATCGATCTCATCGAAGAAGTGGCGCGCATCCACGGACTGGATAAATTTCCGCCACGCTTGCCGGCGGCTCGCATTGGCGCAGCTCGCCTGCCTCATCACGAAGCCGAAACGCGAGTACGCGAACGGCTCATCGGGCTGGGCTATCACGAGATCGTCACCATCCCGCACGTAGCCGAAGAACGCAACGAATTGTTTCGTCCCTCAGATAGCATTCCCGCAAAACTGTCGAATCCTCTTTCCGAAGAAGCGGGCGTGTTGAAGTCCACAGGCGCCGTAACCATGGCGGCCGCCATCGAGTGGAATCTCAATCACGGTCAACGCGATGCGCGGCTGTTCGAAATTGGCCGTCAATATCGTTTCGTCGATGGCAAGCCGGTCGAGTCTCGCATCCTCACGATTGGAGCCACAGGCTTAGCTCGCCAGCAGGGCCTATACGATGCGCCGCGCGATTACATCTTCGGAGACATAAAAGGCGATCTCGATGCCATTGGCGCACTCGCCGGTGGGTGGCGTTGGGAACAGGGCGGCCCAGATTGGCTGCACGCCACCAAACGCGGACAGATTTACCTCGGCAAGGAAAGCAATCAGCCACTCGGCGCCGCCGGCCAGCTAGCAAAACGCATTGCCGACAATCTGAAATTCCGCCAGGACGTGCACCTCGCGGAAATCGAGTTAGGGCCTCTGTACTGCATGTTTTACGGCGTCAAAAATCAGCGCCGCTTCGAACCCCTGCCTCGTTTCCCCGGTGTAGAGCGCGACTTTTCGTTATTTCTCGCAGATGGCGTAACTTTTGCGCAGGTGAAGAAGACCATCGACGCACTCAACATTCGCGAAATTACTTCGATTCAAGCAGTCGATTTGTTCCGTGGAAAAAATGTCCCGGCGGGAAAATATTCTCTACTGATTCGCGTCACGTTCCAGAGTCGCGAGTCGACATTCACCGAATCTCAGATTAACGAACTTTCTACGCGCATCGTCGCTGCTCTCGAAAAAGAGCTGGGCGCTTCCTTGCGTGCCAACTAATCACCAACAACCCAAATGCAACTCCTCATTCCGTCTGCTTCAGAGCGCGTTCCACCAAAGTCAAGCACCGTTCCGCCTGCTCCTTCATCAGTTCGTTCTGCTCGCCGCGTTCCTTGCGCAAAGCGTGCAACTCATCGGCGATCGCCAGGGCCGCGAATGTTGCCACCTTTTGCGTGTCCACCGTTGAAGTAGCATCCGCAATAGCCCGCATTTTTTCGTCCACGTAAGCAGCAAGCTGTTGCACATAGGCTTCGCCTAATTCCCCGCCGATGGCGTAGGTCTGATTGAAAATGTGTACTTTCACGCTCGGACTCATCGCCAGCCCCCTCTATTGTGACCACGTCGTCGGGTTGCGATCCCAACGATGTGCGCGTAATTTGTTGTGCAGCTCGGCAGCAAGCGGCCCAGCAGCGCTTGCGCCGGTATTTGCTTCGACATTCTTAATTTTGCGCATACCCGGAATAATCGTGCTGACCGCGGGCTCATTCAATATGAACCTTAGCGCCACTTCAGCCATGGTGCTGCCCGCAGGAATCAATGGCCGCAACGCCTTCGCATGCGCAATGCTCGACTTCAGATTCTCGGGAACAAAGTAGGTATTACGCCAATCGCCCGCCGGCCATGTGGAATCCAGCGTCAGCGTTCCGGTCAACGTGCCCTCATCGAACGGAACACGCGCAATCACCGCCGCATCTTTCATCTTGCAGACCGGAAACAGCGCATCCTCGGGGTTCTGGTCGAAGATGTTGTAAATCACTTGCACCGCCTCCGCATGCCCCTCGAGCACGGCGCGAATTCCATTGTAAGGTTCCCAACGATTCACGCTGGGTCCAAACGCGCGCACCTTCCCGCTCTTCTTCATGTCTTCAACCATGCGCGGCAAACGTTCGTCGGTCAGCCAGCGGTCTTCCCAGGTATGAAACTGCATCAGGTCAATCGTGTCGACGCCCAGATTCTTCAAACTCTTGTCGATGTATTCCTTCACGTAATCCGGCGGATAGCAATCATCCAACGTGAAATCGCGCCGGCTGGGCCACTGGCGATTCTTCGGAGGAATTTTCGTCGCGGCGTAGAGATGCCGATCAGGGCCGCCAACACTGGGGTTATTTTTGTATTCGCTGAGAATCTTGCCGAGAATTCCTTCGCTTTTGCCATCGCCGTACGCCCAAGCTGTATCGAAGAAATTACAACCAAGCTCGACGGCGCGGCGCAACGATGCCAAGGTTTCGTTATCGTCCGAACCGGTCCATCCCGCCAGGCCCCACATGCCGTAACCAATTTCGCTGACCTGCCATCCCGTGCGTCCAAAGCGCCGATAATTCATCAGATAGCTCTCCTGAGCAGAAAACAGCGTCCTCATTGTAGCGGAGTTGCCCAGTTTCCATGAACCACCGCATCCCCATTCAATTCCGACCGGCGGGCTGACATATAATGCCCGGTCACGACCATACCAGCACGCGAGAGAGCTACAAATGACTAAACGGAAGTCTGACGTCAGCAGCGACAAAGTTCTGGGGATGCAGGACTCCATCACACGCCGCGATTTCCTGGGCTCGACGCTTCTGGCTTCGGGCGCACTCCTGCTCGAATCGCTCACTCCCGCCGAGTTGCTCGCGCAGTCCGACGAGTTCACCGGATACGGTGGAGTTGGTGAATACAAAAACTCCAACGGAAACACCTGGCAAGTAGTCCAAGCAGGACACAAAATTCGCGATGCTGTCGCCAATGCGGCGCCGCGAGAGGTAATCGGTACCGGCGAGACTTACGATTGCATAATTGTTGGAGGCGGCATCAGCGGCTTGGCTGCCGCGCTTTTCTTCCAGCGACAGGCGAAGCCCAACGCCAAATGTTTGGTCCTTGAAAATCATCCAATCTTCGGCGGCGAAGCCAAACAAAATGAGTTTTTGGTGGATGGCAAGCGCCTGGTTGCTCACCAAGGCTCCGCAATTTATCAACTTCACGAACCGCAGACTTTCCTTGCACACTTTTACGATTCGATTGGCCTGAAGACTCCGAAGCTTACTTATCAAACTTGGAGCGGCCCCCAACCCGAGATGCCGCTGTGCCGCACACCCTACGAAGCGGTGGGACTGGAGCACGGTCAATACGGTTTTTGGTTTGGCGCGAAATTCGGCCACAAAGAGGGCTTGTGGCTGATGGACCCAGTTCGCAAGAAACTCGAAGGCGCTCCGATTTCCGACGCCGCTCGCACCGAATGGCTACGTTTCCTCACCGGCACGAGCGTTACCGCAAAAAAGTTCGAGCCCCCGAAAGTGGAGGGCGACGCAGTTTCCCGCTATCTCGATTCCATTACCCTCGAGCAACATTTCATGGAACGATTCGGTCTCAGCCAGGAGACTGTTCGAACATTTCTATCTCCCGTGGAAGGTGGCGGCTCCGGCCTCGGTCCCGACGCCCTCTCGGCCTACTCCGATTACGCCTTCGAGATGCTCCATCCCATCGCCGATGAAACCGGCGATATGGATCAAATGTTTCCCGGCGGCAACACGACCATAGCGCGGCTGATGGTGAAGAGTCTGCTTCCCTCCGCGATTCCAGGGCCGCACAGCGTCGAAGGCGTGACTCGAAATAACGTAAATTTCTCTGCGCTCGATGCAACCGATGCCCCGATTCGCGTTCGCTTATCAGCGACGGCGACGTCCGTGCAGCACGACGGTGATTCCGCAAACGCGAAAACTGTCTCGATCATTTACTCGAAGGACGACAAGCTGTATCGCGTGAAGGCGCGATCCGCAGTGATGGCCGGCGGTAGTTGGACTTCAAAACACATCGTAAAGGATCTTCCGGAAGCATATAGCCGTGCGTACGCAACGTTCTACCGCTCTCCCTGCATGATGGCAAATGTTGCAGTGCGCAATTGGCGATTCCTCTATAACAAAGGCTTGAGCGGGTGCCGCTGGTTCGACGGCGCTGGCAACTATATGGAAGTGCGCAAACTCGCTCTCACCGGTATGGATGAACCCACCATCAGCCCAGATTCACCGATCGTTCTGTCGCTGAAGGTTTTGTATTCCTATCCTGGATACTCGACCGAAGATCAGGGCCATCGTGGCCGCGGCGAAATGATGAGTACGTCCTTCCGCGATTACGAACGCCGCATTCGCGAACAATTTACGTTGATGTTCGCGAGTTCCGGATTTGACGCCAAGCGTGACATCGCCGGCATCATTCTGAATCGCTGGGGACACGCCTATCTCAGTCCGCAGCCCGGCTTCTTTTTTGGCAAGGATGGTAAGCCCGCTCCGCGCGAAACTCTGCGCAGCGCGCCCTTTGGTCGAATCGCATTTGCCAACACGGATCTCGCCGGCGCGATGGACCATCGCTATTCCATCCTGGAAGCGCAAAGAGCCGTCAATCAACTCTCTTCAGCCTGGACGTAGCACACTGACGAAACATTGCCGCGTGCGAGGTGATCAGAAAAGTGGCGAAAGATTCTCTGGCAGAAAAGTTTCACGCGGATGCAACTCGCGACACGGTTCCTGCTTCGTCGCCTAAGCAGGCTTGGCTCAGTGACGAAGCCGTTTTGTTTTACATCGCGACGCTCACGGTAATCATCCACGCCTTCACCAATGCCCGCTACGGATTCCATCGCGACGAATTGGCTACACTCGACGACGCACGCCATCTCGCCTGGGGATACGTCGCCTATCCACCCATCACGCCATTCTTTGGACGCGTATCTCTCACTCTCTTTGGCACCTCGCTCGCAGGCTTTCGTTTTTTTGCCAGCGTCGCGCAAGCCATCGCGCTTTTCCTCACCGGACTGATAGCCAAAGAACTTGGCGGAAAGCGCGGAGCGCAACTACTGGCCGTCACGGCGGGCATGCCTTTCTGTCTAGGCGGCGGCGCAGTCATGCAGTATGTCTCGTTTGATTATTTGTTCTGGGTGCTGACCGCCTATTGTGTTCTTCGCCTGCTAAAAAGCGAGGACCCGCGCTGGTGGCTGGCGATCGGAGCCTCAGTAGGGCTCGGCGCGATGTCGAAATACTCCATGGCATTTCTTGTCGCTGGCGTAATTGTGGGACTACTCGCTAGCGATGCTCGCCGCCATCTAAAGACCAAGTGGTTTTGGTATGGCGCACTCGTTGCCCTCGTGATTTTCGTGCCGAATCTGCTTTGGCTGGCACAACACCACTTCATCACACTCGATTTCCTTAAAAACATTCACGCCCGCGATGTCCGCTGGGGACGCACCAAGAATTTTCTGCCCGACCAGTTGAAACTGACCATGTTTGGATTTCCATTGGCAGTTACCGGTCTTTATTTCTATCTGCTCGCTCCGGCCGGAAAACGCTACCGCCTGCTGGGCTGGATGTACTTGGTGCCTTTCGTTATTTTTGTTTTCGCGAAGGGTCGCGGCTACTACATGGGAGCTGGCTACCCGATGTTGTATGCGGCAGGCAGCGTTTGCCTCCAGCAGTGGCTTGCCACACTCCGCCGCGGCCTTGCGAATGCCTTGCGAGTGACAGTTTGGGCCGCGCTGCTCCTGGATGCAACGGTAGCTTCCGCAGTCACCTTGCGCGTCTTTCCTGTAGGCTCGCCTGGCTGGCTGTGGGCTGACAAGCTAAACGACGACCTTCAGGAAGAAGTTGGCTGGCAAGACCTGGTCGGCACCGTCGCGCAAATCCGCGATTCCTTGCCGCCAGCCGATCGCGATCATCTCGCGGTGCTCGCGGGAAATTACGGCGAGGCAGGCGCCCTCAATCTTTACGGGCCAAGTCTCCACTTGCCGCCAACCATCAGCGGGATCAATTCATTCTGGGCTAGGGGTTATGGCGATCCGCCTCCGCAAATCTTGATCGTCGTGGGTATGTCCCGCCAGTTTCTGGACGAAAACTTCACCTCATGCCAACTCGTAGCCCACACGTGGAACAGTTTTGGCATCGTCAACGAGGAAACTCGTGACCACCCCGACATCTACCTATGCCGCGGCCCGAAAAAGTCCTGGCCAGACTTTTGGAGCGATTTCCAGTATTACGGATAGTCGACCGTATAGCGCCGGAGGACGGTAGTACCCGTGGCACAACTAATCTCGCTTCTTCTGCCTCTAACTAGCAGGCTTTTGTGTAAGCTAAAGAGTGCTGTGTTGGCAGCGATTTGCCCTGCTAGCGTCCTCGGCTCGGCGACTCGGCGAACAGCTCCTCGTTTAACAGATTTGCCTTCTTGGTATCTGCGCTGGGCGAAGTCGGTGTGCATTCCGATGAACGCGCTCTTAAGACGGGTATCTCGACCATAGATCGGTGAGGTCGCAATGTTGAAGTGCTGGCGCAGAAATGCGCTGCTGGTTGTCGTCACTTTACTCGCTGTGTGCAGTGCGGCCATGGCCCAATCCAACGCCACGGTCGAAGGCACTGTTCTCGACCCTTCCGGAAGCAGTGTCTCGGGCGCCTCAGTTGAAATTCACAATGCGGTCAGCCGTTTCTCGCAGAAAGCCCAAACCGATACCAACGGCAAATTCAAATTTACCAACATTCCTTTCGACCCCTATCACCTGATCGTCAAAGCCAAGGGCTTCAGCGATTATTCCCAGGAAGTCGACGTAAAGTCGCAAGTCGGCGCCAGTCTGGAGATCAACCTGAAAGTAACCGCCGTCGCAGAGACGGTTACGGTCGAAGCGGGAGCCGGCGAACTGCTGGAGACCTCTTCGAGTTCGCACGTCGACGTTGGTCGCGAACTGATCGAAAAAATGCCGACGGAAGGATCCTCCAGCGGCTTGAGCCTGGTAATTGAGCAGTCTTCACCCGCGGTCGTCGCGGATTCGAATGGTTCGTTTCACCCGCTGGGCGAGCACGCCGACGTAAGTTACAGTGTTGACGGCCAATCCATCACCGACCAGCAGAGCAAAACATTCGCGAATCAATTGCCAGTCGATGCCGTGCAATCCATGGAAGCAATCTCCGGAGTGGCGCCCGCGGAATTCGGCGACAAGACCAGCTTGGTCGTCCGTGTCACCACGCGTTCCGGTCTCGGTGTTACCAAACCCACCGGCAGCGTGACATTCGATTACGGTTCCTTCGGCACCGCAACCGCCGACGCCAATGTTGCCTTTGGTGGCGACAAGTGGGGAGACTTCCTCGCTGTTAACGGTCTGCAGAGTGGCCGCTTCCTCGACTCGCCAGAGTTCTTTCCCATCCACGACCGGGGCAACGCCGAGAGCGTCTTCGATCGCTTCGACTTCCAGGCCAATCCGCGTGACACGTGGCATCTGAATCTTGGCTACACCCGCTCCTGGTTTCAAATTCCGAACACCATCGATCAGCAATTGACGGCGCAGGATCAGCGGCAGTTCATGCGCACCTTTAACTTTGCTCCTAGCTGGACCCGCACCATCAGCCCGGCCAAGCTCTTGAACGTCAGCGCTTACGTGCGCCAGGATCGCGTGAACTATTATCCCAGCGCTAATCCATTCGACGATCAACCCGCCACGCTGCAGCAGTCGCGCCGCCTGACCGCCACCGGCGCCCACGTGGACTATTCCTACGCCAAGGGCCACCACAACGCCAAGCTCGGCGTCGAATATGGCTACTGGGCCTTGTCCGAGGAATTTGCCTTCGGCATTACCAGTCCGACATACAACGCCATTTGCCAGAATGCTATCGACGGCACACCGTACGCCGGACTAACACCAACGGACCCAGCCTTATGCGCCGCCGCCGGCACACCCACCAATCCGCTAATTCCCAATCCGAGCTTTTCCTCCGGGCTGCTACCGTACGACCTGACTCGCGGCGGTACGCTTTTCCATTTCAACGGAACGCATGGCATCAACGAAGGCGCACTCTATGCGCAAGACGAGATCACACTAGGGAACTGGTCTCTCAGCCTCGGTGTTCGCGGAGACCTGTATCGCGGCATCTCCACCGGCGAAGACCTCGAGCCACGTCTTGGCGCTTCCTATAACATCAAGAAGACCCACACCGTGTTGCGTCTCGGCTACGGCCGCTTTTTCGAAACGCCCTACAACGAAAATTTGATTCTCTCGAGCTCCACGGGTGCAGGTGGTCTTACCACCGGCGCCTTTGGTGAAGCTCCAATCCAGCCGGGAAAGCGCAATGAATACACCGTCGGCTTTCAGCAGGCACTCGGCAGATATTTAGTGGTCGACGGCCAATACTTCTGGAAGTACACCAACAACGCCTACGACTTCGATGTGCTCTTTAATACTCCGCTCGCCTTTCCCATTCAATGGCGTAAATCCAAAATCGATGGCTTTGGCATACGCGTCACTATGCCGGACTGGCACGGCCTCAGCGCCTATAGCGTTCTCGGTCACACTCGCGCTCGATTCTTTGGACCGGAAACCGGTGGAATCATTTTCAATTCGCCTGTCGACGTCAGCGTCTTCCGCATCGACCACGACCAGGCTTTCCAGCAGACCACGCACCTGCAGTATCAACCGTTCAAGCGCTCTCCCTGGGTCGGCGCAACCTGGCGATATGACAGCGGCCAAGTCGCTGGCGCCGTGCCCGATTATGCGACGGCACTTACCTTCACCGGTGATGAGCAAGCGGCCATCGGACTTTTCTGCGGCAACACCTTCGCCACGTTTACTGCTCCGCTACGCAGTTGTGCTCCCGGTCTTTCGCAAGGCGCCACCCGCGTCACCATTCCCGCGCCGGGCACCTACAACCCAGACACCCACCCTCCGCGCGTCGCTGCGCGCAACATGGTCGATCTGGGGGTGGGTATGGACAACATCTTCAACGGCGACCGCTACAAGTGGAGCGCGAAACTCACCGTTTCGAATCTCACCAACCAGGACGCCCTCTACAATTTCCTTTCCACCTTTAGCGGCACTCACTTCGTGCCTCCGCGCACCTTCACCGGCGAACTCGGCTTCCATTTCTAACCTTTCGCCACAGTTATGCCGTTAACTTCCTCTTGCGCAAATATGCCCGAAGTTGTTCCACATCGTCTTCTTGTGCCGATGCCTTGATTCACAGTTTTCCTCGGTTCCCGAGTTCTCCACAGTCTTGTTTTTCCATCCCGCGTGCTATGCTTTTTATCAGCTAGGAGAATAATAAGCCCAAGGCTTCCGCTCCTACGAAGCCTACCTTGTTTGCTCTCCCGTTTAAGAGATTTATGGATTTGCAGGGCCGTAGCCCAGACGGAGTGGTTATGTTCGGTAAGAAGAGGGAAGTTGCATTGCCGCCGGCGCCGAGTTGCGATTGTCTTTGTGCGCAGTGTGATATCGGCGACCATTGCGCCCGGAAAGACAGGGGATGTAATTGGGGCGATTTAAATAAACAGACGGGAACTAAACCGAGGCGTGGGAAGTCGTAACGGATTTTCTAGGCTTCCGCTTCTCTTGCTTGCGCATCCACTCTGTGAAGAGCGTTTGGAATTCTTCTTGTGTGTAAATGCCCTTGTGAATCAACAGGGAGTTCATGGCGTACACGGTAGCCCTGAAACGCTCATCCGTGCTCGCCAACTGCAACGCTTCCTCATACGACATAACAATCACCCCAAAATCTTAAATTGTTTTCGTGTATAGGTTGCGCACGGCGCGTAGAAGCCGAGCATAACAAACTCTGTGACAGGATTCCATCAATAACAGTGTTGCTGATTTCGCCTCCACTCCCTGAGAGTGTTTCTCGAATGGCACTTCAAGCCTGCTTTTGGCCGCGCCGAATGGACGCCGCCTGCAACTCAGGCGATAATACCTACCGGAGCGGTACTTCGAGGCAGGTGTGGTAGCGAAAGCCGTTTGAACCGTAACGAATCTCTGGGGTGCTGCGGATAGTTAGCTTGTGTGCATGGCCTGACCCGTTGGCGGGTCGCAAGACTCGCCAACGGGTTAGGAAAGCCTAATAGCTGGCTCGTGGTGCCCACCTATTTCAGAGGTTCACGGCCTAGCTTCCCACGGCTGAGCAGTCCGCTCCATTTCTTTAAACAGGTAACCCAAAGACACACATGCGCGCGCTTTTCATTGGTGACATTGTAGGTTCGCCCGGGCGGCGCATCGTGGAAGAGCGTCTGCGCGACCTTGTCCAGCAACGCCAAATCGACCTGGTCATCGCCAATGGCGAGAACTCCGCTTCCGGCTTCGGCATCACCCCTCGTATCGCCGAAGAACTTTTTGACCTGGGCATCGAAGTACTCACCGGCGGCAATCACAGTTGGGATCGCAAAGAAATCATGGAGTATATGCCGCATCAGCCGCGGCTCCTGCGCCCCGCGAATTTCGCTGACAACACGCCAGGCAGCGGGCTGTACTTCGGCAGCTCCAAAAGTGGAGTGAAGTTCGCCGTTTTAAACCTGCAGGGACGCGTTTTCCTGGCTTCGAATGATGATCCCTTCAAAAAGGCCGATGCCGAACTAACCAAAGTTCCGCCCGACATCGATTTTGTCCTGGTGGACATTCACGCCGAAACCACCAGCGAAAAAATTGCCCTGGGCTGGTATCTCGATGGCCGCGTCACCGCCGTTGTCGGTACCCACACCCACGTCACCACCGCCGATGAACACGTCCTGCCAAATGGTACCGCCTACATAACCGACGTTGGCATGAGCGGCCCGCACGACGGTGTAATCGGCATGGACCGCCAAGGCATCATCAAAAAGTTTCTAGATGGCCTGCCCGCTCGCTTTGAAGTGGCCACCGGCGATGTCCAGATGAACGCCGTGCTGATCGACACAGGAGACCCCTCGTCTCGCAATGACGCGGGCCGGTTGCGCGCTCGCAGCATCGAGCGTCTGCGTCTCCGCGCCGAGTAGAACCGGGAACTTCTTGCCAATCCAAGGGGAACTTCTCTTCAGGCAATCCAGGTTGTTAGCACCAACAACCCTCTCACACGAACTCATGGTGCATTGCTTACACACTCAACTTCTGGAGGGCAACCTGGACGCCCCCTCTACAATCAGACTGACCATGCGAATACAGCTTAGAACCTTTATCGGGGGGGCACTCGTCTTGTGCCTGGGCGCCTTCGCCATCATCGCCAGGCCTGCTCCCGTCGATGATGACCTGATGGCCCAGCGTCGTGTGTTTCCGGGTATCGGCCCAGGCTTGCGCGCGGTGAAAAAAGGCGCTGACGGCAAGTATTACGTCCTGGCGTCACCAAACGTAGGCGTCGCCGTTTTCGATCCCGCCGGCAAACTACTAACTGTGATTGGTGCCGCACCTGCTGATGCTTCAGCCGCGAGCAAAGCAGCGCCACTCCACCCAGCCATCACCTTTGGCGAGGATTGTGACGTCGACAAGCAAGGCAATATCTATGTAGCGGACCGCGGCTCAAACATTATCAACATTCTCTCGCCCGAAGGGAAGTTACTCCGCTCCATCGCCGTCAACAGCCCCATTTCCGTTGCCGCTCTCCCCGAGGGCGAAGTGGCCGTCACCACCTTTCGTCAGACCCAATTGGTTACGGTATTCGCTGCGGACGGTCGCATTACCCGGGAATTTGGCACCAAGGAAGAACTCGCCACCCGCGAGGATCTGAATCGCTATCTGAATCTCGGCCACATCATGTCCGACCCGCAAGGCCACATCTATTACGGCTACACCTACCTTCCCGAGCCGCTGGTGCGGCAATACGATCGCTTTGGCTACGGTGGTGTCGATTTTGAATTCACCGGCCTGGACGCTTATCCGGAAGCGCAAGCGTTGCGACGTGAAATTGTGCGCCAGGAAAAGCGCGAAGACGCGCCTTCATTTCATCCGGTGCTCACCGCATTTGGTGTCGATCCCGTGAACGGCGACGTTTGGATGGCGCTACACAACACGCTGCTGCATTTTGATAAGGATGGCAACCGCCGTTCCGAGTATCAGATCTATACCAAAGAGGGCGTGCGCCTCGAAGCGAACGTGATTCTCGTCGAAGAAAATCGCCTCCTCATCGGTTCCGACCCGCTCGGCGTGTACGAATTTCTTCGCCCCGACCGAAATCACTGAAAAGTAGTTTGAGATTTCCTCAGGCAGCCGTGCACCGATTTGGTGCACTCGGGTAAATCGTCACAAAAAATTAACACAAATCACTAGATATTCTTTCGCTTTTCTTCTCACTTGCACAATTTCCGTGCTTGTGGAAAAGTTGTGCATGGCATGTGAACTGCGCTATACCCCTTCGCACACTTTTCGCTTGCTCCATCGGGGACAGTGCGGGAGAATCCATCCAGTTTTGAGGCAGTGGAACGTGGTCTACAAATCATAACGGACCGCGCGGAACCACAGGGGCACAAAACTTTTCGTTCCAGCGCGGGCAAGAACTACAAAGCGTGAAGCTTTAGCAATCATTCGCTTTCCACAGTTTATCCACACCTGTGGAAATAGCATAGGATTTGGCTTTCCATTACGATGACAACTGCAACTCAAGTTATTCGCGAGAGCGAAACGCAAAATGTCTGGGACCGGTTCCTGGACTTGATCAAATCCAGAGTCAGCATCAATACCTACTCCACTTGGTTTCAGCCCACCCGCCTCAATCGGGCTGAAGGCGATCTTCTCTACGTTCAGATTCCCAGCACCGTGTTTCGCCAGGTTCTGACCCGCACCTACGGCGAAATCGTAAAGGCCGTCTTCCATCAGATGGGAACGCCCAACACCAAAGTGCAATACGTTTGCACCGAGGAAGAGCCTGTTCAGGCTGCTCCCGCCATTTCCAGCGTTAAGCAGTCCAAGCTGGACTTCGAAAGCTCTGACCACCAACTGAATCCGCGTTACACCTTCGAAAGCTTCGTGGTCGGCAAGTCCAACGAGTTTGCTCACGCTGCTTCGCGGGCCGTAGCCGAACAGCCTTCGAAGTCTTACAACCCGCTCTTCCTGTATGGCGGCGTGGGCATGGGCAAGACCCACTTGATGCATGCCATCGGTCACCTGATCAAGAAGCGCAACCCAGCCACGCGGCTCAGCTATGTCAGCGCGGAGAAGTTCACGATCGAAGTCATCAATTCGCTCCGCTTCGATCGCATGATTACCTTCCGCGACCGTTTCCATACCGTCGACGTTCTACTGGTTGACGACATCCAGTTCATCGCCGGCAAGGAACGCACTCAGGAAGAGTTCTTCCACACCTTTAACGCTCTGTACGAACAGCAAAAACAAATCGTCATTTCGTCCGATTGCCTCCCCAAAGACATCAACTCCATCGAGGAACGGCTGCGTTCGCGTTTCGAGTGGGGCCTGATTGCCGACATTCAACCGCCGGATCTCGAAACCAAAATCGCCATTCTCCAAAAGAAGGCGGAAAACGATCGCTTCCATCTTCCCGACGAGGTAGCCGAATACATCGCACGAGCCATCAAGTCCAACGTTCGTGAGTTGGAAGGCGCTTTGACCCGTCTGATGGCTTACGCCTCGCTCACGGGCACCGTAGTGTCTCTGGCGACCGCTCAGCAAGTGCTTCGCAACATCATCGCGTCGCAGGAAAAGCGCGTTACCATCGATCTCATCCAGAAACGCGTCAGCGAGCATTTCAATCTGCGTGAGCAAGACCTGAAGATCCGCAGCAACACCCGCGCGATCGCTTTCCCGCGGCAAGTGGCCATGTACATCGTGAAGCAGCTCACCACCGCCTCGCTTCCAGAGATTGGCAGGCAGTTTGGCGGAAAGCATCACACCACCGTGCTTCACTCCATCAACAAGATTGAAGAGTTGCGCCGCTCCGACAAGGAATTGAATCGCACCATCACCCGCCTAATGGACGCGCTGCAGTAAAGTTTTCAAAACTCTTAGCTAACGACATCAAGTTTTCGCGGCCCACGAGCACATCGTGGGTCTTTTTTTTGCGCGCAAGAGATTACCCACCAGTTTTGCAGGCCGCAATTCGAGGGTTTGTGGCTGGTGATTCGCGGCGATTTGCAGGTGGGCGGTTTATGGCTGAGCGGTTTGTAGGTGGCGCTCGCTGAGGGTTTGTAGGTGGCGGCTTCAGCCGCCACGTAAAGAGCCGGCAAACACGGGGCTTTAGCCCCTGAAGGTTCACTGATCAAGCCATTTGATTTTCGGCCCGCATACGGCCACCCAGTGAGGACGCATGGCAGACGAAAGGAAACATCAATACTTCTTCCCCTACTTTCCTGCCGTGTGAGCTACGCGTGGGACACCTGCAAGCCATGTGGGGAAAGTGTGAAGAAGTCGTGGGAATACTGCGGACGAATTGTTGACGAATGTGTGCCACCCCGGGTCCAAAGCGCCTCGCGCCTCAAATTCCGAAGGCGCGCAAGAAAATCCTCTGAACACGTGTCGCCAAAAACGCAGGCAGAGACTCACTCACGACACTTTTCCACGGATGCACAGCGCTCATCACAACAACAAGGGACTTTTCTAATTTTTTATGGATTGAATCCTTGTGATGTTGATAGTTCTTGTGAATATCATAACCACCGCGTCGCGCCACAGCGCAGCGCGTCTTTTTGCACCGTCCAACCTATTTCCACAGCTGTTTCGCACCTTCCGCACTTTTCTCTGGGCGCAAAAACGAGTACAGTACGCTAGCGGGTAAACTACACGGGGGAATAATGACCGCACCGGGAACCGCACGCGAGGAACATCAGACGATGGAATTCAGCGTAACTAAATCGGCGCTCCTCAATGAGCTCACCACCACCCAGGGTGTCGTGGAACGCAAGACGACCATTCCCATCCTCTCCAATCTTTTGGTCGAGGCTAAGGGCAGCCGTCTGACTATCACCGCGACCGACCTGGAGCTCAGCATTCGCACCTCTTGCGAAGCCAAAGTCAAGAAAGAGGGCGCGGGCACTATTCCCGCCAAGAAACTTCTTGAATTGGTCCGCTTGCTTCCCGAAGGTGAAATCAAATTTAAGCTTCTGGAAAATCATTGGGTCGAGATCGTCAGCGACAAAAAGAAGTACAAGCTCGTTGGCATGGCCAAAGAAAACTTTCCTGCGCTGCCGGCCATGCCGCACATCTTGGTCAAGATCTCCGCCTCCGTTCTCGAAAGCCTGATTTCTAAGACAAAATTCGCTATTTCCATGGAAGAGTCGCGCTACACGCTGAACGGCGGGTTGTTGATCTTGAAACCCGACACACTCTCGATGGTTGCGACCGATGGCCATCGCCTGGCGCTTGCCGAGACCGATCAGAAACTAGCCGGCCTCAATGGCGAAGTTCGCGTTCTCATTCCCAAAAAAGCCATGGACGAAGTTGAAAAACTTTCCGCCGCTGCCGGCGCGGACGCCAGCCTCGAATTTGCGAAAGACGAAAGCCATTTGTTTTTTCAAGTTGGCCATCGCTTGCTGATTTCACGAATTCTCACCGGGCAATTCCCCAACTACGAAGCAGTGTTGCCGCGTGAAAACAATAAAACCGTGGTGCTCGAGCGCGCTGAATTAAGCGATGCGGTACGCCGCGTTTCGCAATTGGCCGATCAACGCTCCCACGCGGTTAAGCTGGCCGTCTCCACCGAGGGCGTGGAAATTTCCGCCTCCAGTCCGGAATACGGTGAAGCGAAAGAAAATATCGATAAAGATTACAAAGGCGATCCTATTTCGATAGGATTTAATTCCAGTTACATGCTGGATTTTCTCGCCGCAGCCGCCGACGGCCCGATCAGCATCGAGCTAAAAGATGAACAATCCGCAGGCCAGATGCGGCCCCTTGCCGACGACAGTTATCGTTATCGCTACATCATCATGCCCATGCGCATCTGATCGCCCTTCCACTTGAAATCACAATTTGTGATTTCAAGTTCTGCAGGGTATTATCAGAGTGTGAATAACACATCCAATAAACAAGCCATCGTTCCCGCAAGCATCGGAAACAAAATATATATTCTCCGCGGGCAAACTGTCGTCTTGAGCCCCGACTTAGCCCTCTTATACCGCGTTCCCGTTCGCGCTCTGGTTCAGGCCGTCAAACGCAACAAGACTCGCTTTCCCTCCGATTTCATGTTCCAACTCCGCGCCTCCGAGCGACACAGGATTGGGGTGGTGCGCGCTCCCTGCCCTACGCGTTCACCGAACAAGGCGTCGCGATGCTTTCCAGCGTTCTTCGCAGCGAGCGCGCCGTGCAGGTCAACATCGCTATCATGCGCGCGTTCGTCCAGCTCCGGTCCATGCTCGCAACTCACGAAGACCTGCGGCGAAAAATCACCGAAATGGAGAGCCGTTATGACGCAAAATTCCACGCCGTTTTTGCCACGTTGCGGCAGATGTTGGAGACTCCGATTTCGGCTAAGCGGCAGATCGGCTTTCATTCCTCGGCCACTGCCCGAACTCCCTGATAACCTATTTAAAATAAATGGCTTATTTATCCACAACTCGACTTCTCGGCCTTGAGAAAATACCCCATTTCCCGTACAATTAATGTGTTGCCGATTCGCTTTAAGTTCCTCCAAATCGGCACGTCCGCCAGCATCTGTGATACCCGTTTTGCCCTGCGCCAGGGGCGGGTTAGCAAGCGCTGGAGAACATAAGTCTTCGCCATGTCCCGGATCGCGGGATGGGATGAAGCGGGAACCCTACGAGTTTCGATCAGCATAACGATCGCGGCCAAAGGGTGAGGCGACGAATGGGGAATCAATCACGCCTTTCCTAGCTTCGCAAAAATTCAGTTAAGCCGCATCGCCGGTAGCCTCGAACGCGTCGAGGATTGTTCCGCATGGTGCGATAGCCGTAGGTCTGTACCCTGCAACCCGCAGCGCGGGCACAGGGCAAGGGAGAACAAATGGGCGATAAAGAAACAGTTCCGGTGAAGACCGGTCATCAATACGATGCCAAGTCGATCAAAGTTCTCGGCGGCCTGGAAGCTGTGCGCCTCCGCCCAGCAATGTACATCGGTTCCACCGGCGAAATGGGTTTGCATCACCTGGTTTGGGAAGTCGTCGACAACTCTGTTGACGAAGCGATGGGTGGCTACGCCGATGAAGTTAACGTCACTGTTCACGCCGATAATTCCGTAACTGTAATCGACAATGGCCGCGGCATTCCGGTCGATATGCACGCCACCGAAAAGCGTCCCGCCGCGGAAGTGGTGCTCACTGTTTTGCACGCTGGCGGAAAGTTCGATAGCGAAACATATAAAGTTTCTGGAGGCTTGCACGGCGTCGGCGTTTCCGTCGTCAACGCGCTCTCCGATTGGCTGGAACTGGAAATTCAGCGCGACGGCGCGGTGTGGGAACAGACTTATGAAAAGGGCAAGCCCACATCAAAGCTGAAACAAACCGGTAAAACCCGCAAAACCGGCACAAAAGTTACATTCCACCCCGATCCATCCATTTTCGAAAAGACCGTATTCAGCTACGACACGCTCGCCACCCGCTTGCGCGAGTACGCCTTTCTCAACAAGGGTCTCAAAGTCACGCTGAACGACGAGCGCGCCGAGAAGAGCGCCGAATTTCGATTCACTGGTGGCATCGCCGAATTTGTGAAGCACCTCAATCGCGGCAAGACCACCCTTCACGATTCGCCCATCTACATGGAAGGCAAGAAGGGCAGCGTGGAGATGGAAATCGCTCTCCAGTACAACGACACTTATGGCGAGAACGTGTTTGCCTTCGCCAACACCATCAACACCGTTGATGGCGGCACCCACCTTTCCGGTTTCCGCTCCGGCCTCACACGCACCATCAACAACTTTGCTTCCAATGCGGGAATGCTCAAGGAACAAAAGGACGAAGTTAGCATTTCTGGCGATGACGTTCGCGAGGGACTCGTTGCCGTGGTCAGCGTACGTTTGCCGCAGCCGCAATTCGAAGGGCAGACCAAGGGCAAGCTCAACAGCGACATCAAGGGCGACGTCGAACAGCTCGTAAACGAAAAGCTTGGCGAATGGTTCGACAAGCACTCCACTGTCGCGCGCCGCATCATCGGCAAGTGCATCGACGCCGCTCGTGCCCGCGAAGCCGCCCGTAAGGCTCGCGAACTTACTCGTCGCAAGTCAGCCATGGATTCCAGTGGCCTGCCCGGCAAGCTCGCAGACTGCCAGGAGCGCGATCCTTCCCGCTGCGAACTGTTTGTGGTCGAGGGCGAATCCGCAGGCGGCTCCGCAAAAATGGGCCGCGATCGCAAGTATCAAGCGATTCTGCCGCTCAAAGGCAAAATCTTAAACGTCGAGAAAGCGCGTTACGACAAAATGCTTGGCCACGAGGAAATTCGCGCCATCATCACCGCGCTCGGCACCGGCATCGGCAAAGACGATTTCGACGCCGGCAAGCTGCGCTATCACAAAATTATTCTCATGACCGACGCGGACGTCGACGGTTCGCACATCCGCACTCTTTTGCTCACTTTCTTCTTTCGCCACATGAAGGAATTAATCGAACGCGGCCACGTATACATCGCGCAACCACCTCTGTATCGCGTCAAGCGCGGCAAGACCGAGCGCTACATTCGCGATGACCGCGATTTCGCGCGCGAATTGATGAAGCGCGCTACCGAAGATCACATCGTTAAGGCCAAAGAAGGCGTCAATCTGGAAGGCGCCCACCTTACCTCCTTCCTATTGAATGTCCAGGAATATGAAGCTGCGGCGCAGAAGTTGGGACGCCGCTTGCGCGAAATCGGACTCGTAGAATTGATGGTCGCTAGCGGCCTGGAAAAGAAAACCGACTTCGAAGACAAGAAGCCACTCGAGAAGCTACTGAAGGAAATCGAGAAGTCCAAGCTGAAACTCGAAGGGAAGCTTAACTTCGACGAAGAACATAGCCTCTACGAAATTCAGTTTGGCGCGCCGCACAATCAGAAGATCAATTGGGCAGTTGCCTCAACCGCGGAATACAAACGCCTGCGCGGGCTTGCGAAGCAGATTGAAGAATTCAACCACCCACCGTTCACCATCTCGCGTAATGGCACCAAGGTGTCTAAGGAAAAAGCCACCGACGTTCTCAATTACGTCATGGAAGACGCCAAAAAAGATTTCACCATCACTCGATTCAAAGGCTTGGGCGAAATGAACGCCGTGCAGTTGTGGGAAACCACTATGAACGCGGATACCCGCACGCTCTTGCAGGTGAAATTGGAAGACGCCGTAGCTGCCGAAGATATTTTCACCACGTTGATGGGCGAAAACGTGGAAGCCCGTCGCAAATTCATCGAAGAGAACGCCCTCGAAGTAGTGAACCTGGATATTTAATCGCAGGCCTCGGGCGCCGAATGCTGCGAATTCGGCGATGCACGGTGACTGAACGGGATGATGTATCAACTAGGTTGGACGACGTTACCTGGGTTGCGTGGTTTAAGCGTCAGCGAGTTTCGTGCCACTCCCACGAACGCACCAGACAACGTCAAAGGCGTAGCAATAAGTTTTGCCGACGAATCGCAGCGAGACGAGTTTTTATCGAAGGCCGAGGAATATTTCGCACCGCGCCGTTTCACCAACGCAGCCGATGCCTTCGATACCGTAAAGGCATACGTACTCGAACGCGCCGCGTCATAATTTGTGCTGAATTTTTGTACTACGAAATACAGCGAAGGCTGAGGACACATGGCAGACGAAAAGAACACATCAGTACTCCTTCCCATCGACATCGAAGCCGAAATGCGCAAGTCGTATCTCGACTACGCGATGAGCGTCATCATCGCCCGCGCTCTCCCCGATGTACGCGACGGCCTCAAGCCCGTTCAGCGCCGCATTCTCGTCGCCATGAACGACCTCGGTCTGGCCTCCAATCGCGGCTACCGCAAATGCGCCAAGATTTGCGGCGACACGTCCGGCAACTATCATCCGCACGGTGAAGCAGTCATCTATCCCGCTCTAGTTCGCCTCGCCCAAGACTTCAACATGCGTTATCCGCTGATTGATGGCCAAGGAAATTTCGGCTCCGTCGATGGCGACCCACCGGCGGCCATGCGGTATACCGAAGCCCGCCTCGCTAAAATCAGCGAAGACATTCTCGCCGACCTCGAAAAAGAAACCGTCGACTTCATCCCCAACTTCGATCAAACCCGCGAAGAGCCGGTCGTCCTGCCTTCACGCATCCCGAATCTTCTCGTCAACGGAGCCAGCGGCATTGCCGTCGGCATGGCCACCAACATCCCGCCCCACAATCTTCGTGAAATTGTGGATGCGGCCATCCTGCTGATCGAGAAGCCCGACACCTCACTGAAAGAAATCATGAAAATCGTGCCCGGCCCGGACTTCCCGACCGGGGCGTACATCGCGGGGCGCGAAGGCATCGAAGCCGCCTACAAAACCGGCCGCGGCAGTTTCATCATGCGCGCCAAGGCCGCCATCGAAGATAACGGTAAGGATCGCGAAAATATCGTCATCACTGAAATTCCTTACCAGGTCAACAAAGCCCGGCTAATCGAACGCATCGCCGAACTGGTACAAACCAAGAAAATCGAAGGCATCTCCGATGTGCGCGACGAATCGTCCCGCGAAGGCATGCGCATCGTTGTCGAATTGAAGCGTGGCGAAGAATCGCAGCTCATTCTCAATAATCTCTTCAAGCACACCCAGATGCAGGAATCGTTTGGCATGATTCTGCTGGCCATCGTTGGCGGCCAGCCCCGCGAACTCGGCATCATTCCGCTGATCAAGCTCTTCATCGAACACCGCATGGAAGTGGTTCGCCGTCGCACCATCTTCGAGCTGCGCAAAGCCGAAGAGCGCGAACACATTTTAATCGGTTACCAGATCGCCTTAGATCATCTGGACAACGTCATTCGCGTCATTCGTGGCAGCAGCAGCCGCGCCGAGGCCAAAGAAAACCTGTTCAAGTATTTCAGCGAGCAGGATGTCACCATCACGGAAAACGGCAAGTCCCGCAAGCTCGAAGGTGTGAAGCTCGACGGCCGCAAATACCGCTTCGTGGGCGCTTCGGAAATCGAAGCTGCAGGCCGTGGCAATGCTCTTACTCTGTCCTACACGCAAATCGACGCCATTCTCGAACTGCAATTGCATCGCCTCACGCAACTCTCCATCGACGAAATTTTGAAGGAGTTAAAGTCCATTCGCGAGCTGATCGCCGAACTCCGCGAGATTCTCTCCAGCGACAAGAAACTCAAGCAGGTCATCACCGGCGAATTGCGCGAAGTCCACAAAGCCTACGGCGACGACCGCCGCACGCAAATCGTCGACAAGGTTGACGAGATCAAGCTCGAAGACCTGATCGCCGACACCGACATGCTCATCACCGTGAGCCATGCCGGATACATCAAGCGCACCCCGGTCGAGACGTACCGCCACCAGTCGCGCGGCGGCAAGGGACGTATTGGCGCGCGCACCAAGGAAGAAGACTTCGTCGAGCATCTCTTCATCGCCTCGGCGCACAGCTACATCCTGCTATTCACGTCGAAGGGCCGCGTTTACTGGCTGAAAGTCTACGAATTACCCGAAGCCGCTGCCGCCACGCGTGGGAAAGCCATCGCCAGCCTGGTGAAATTCCAGGAAGACGAGAAGCTCACCGCTCTCGTCGCCGCCAAAAACCTCGAAGAAGAAGGCCAGTTCGTCTTCATGGCCACCAAAGCCGGCACGGTGAAGAAATCCACCTTGAACGAATTCTCCAATCCGCGCTCCACCGGCATCATCGCCATCAATCTTGACGCGCAAGATGAACTCATCGGCGCCAAATTAACCGACGCCAAGAAGATGATCTTCCTCGCCAGCCACGAGGGCCAAGCCATTCTGTTCCGCGAAACCGAAGTGCGTCCTATGGGACGCAATGCCGGCGGCGTAAACGGTATGGACCTGGACAAGGACGATTACGTCGTGAGCATGGACGCGGTCCAGCCCGACTTCGTAATCATCGCCAAGGAACGCAACAAGACCACCCAGAATCTCGAAGAGCTCGAGAATGAAGACATCAAGGACTCACTCACCACGCTGATGCTCACCATTTCCGAAAAGGGTTATGGCAAGCGCACCGCTCTCGCCGAATATCGCATCACCTCGCGCGGCGGCAAGGGCGTCGTCAACATGAAGACCACCGATCGCAACGGCTCCGTCGTTGCCACCCTGCAGGTTACCGAGGAGTCCGACACCATGATCATCACCGAACATGGCAAGGTCATCCGCGTCCACGCCAACGAAATTCGCGAGGCGGGCCGCTCCACGCAAGGTGTTCGCCTGCTCAAGCTGGACGACGACGATTCGGTAGCAGCGGCAGCGGTTCTCCAGGAAGAAGACGAAGAGGAAAAGAAGTAGTTTGCGCCAGAACAAACAGGCCAACGGGGGCACGCATCGTCGTGCCCCTTTTTTTGCCGCTCCTGCGATACACTAAATGCCCATGAAAATCACTCGACGCATTTTCGCTTTGGCCGTCGTTGCTGCGCCAATTTTTGTTTTCTCTCTCGCCAGGAGCGCCACGCCACGCGCGGCAGCCCACCCGCATTACCTCGCGCTCGTCGGCACCTACACCACGAAAACGCAGAGCAAGGGTATTTACGCCTACGACTTCGATCCAGAAACCGGCAAACTGACCGACAAGGGGATTGCCGCCGAAACGCCCGATCCATCCTGGGTCATCATCCATCCCAACGGAAAATTTGCGTACGCAGCCAACGAAGCTGGTAAGAAGAGCACCATCAGCGCATTTTCACTCGATGCGCAAACCGGCAAGCTCAAATTGCTAAACGACATTCCCTCTCTAGGTGAAGATCCCTGCTATTTGGCTTTCGATAAACGCGGCGATTATCTCCTCGTCGCAAACTACACCTCCGGCACCGTCGCGGCTTTTCCCATTCTTCCCGATGGCAAGCTTGGCGAAGACGTTGACATGGTCAAAGACACGGGTCCGAGAGGTCCCGACAAAAAGCGCCAAGACGGGCCGCACGCCCATTGGGTGCAAGTTTCCGAGCACAATCACTACGCTTACGTGGCCGATCTCGGCCTTGATAGCATTTTGATTTACAAGTTTGATGAAGCGAAAGGCTCCCTGACACCAGGTGATACTTCTTCGGCCACCACGAAGGCTGGCTCGGCGAAAAGCGTTACCTCCGATGCCTTCACTGCGGTACTGGCGCCAGGAACAGGCCCGCGCCACGCCGCGTTCTCTCGCGATGGCAATTTCTTGTACGTCCTCGGCGAAATGAAATCTAACGTGACTGTTCTTTCCAACGAAGCCCGCGAATCGTTCCGCTCCATCCAGGAAATTTCCGCGTTGCCGCCCGACTTTTCAGGACGCAACGATGCGGCCGAAATTGCTCTCCACCCCAGCGGCAAGTGGCTATACACCTCGAACCGCGGGCACGATAGCATCGCCGTTTTTTCCGTCGATCAAACCACGGGCAAACTCGCCTTGCTAGCCGACGTTCCTTCCGGCGGCAAGGAGCCGCGCCACTTCGCCATCGATCCCACCGGCCAGTATCTGCTCGCCGAAAATCAGAACTCCGACTCCATCGTTGAATTTCACATAGACCAGAATTCCGGCCAACTCACCCAACCCACCGAAGTCGCTCACGTACCTTCGCCCGTTTGTCTCGTTTTCTACCCAGCTCAATAAATCTACCTAGACATTTTTGATGGCGCGGCAAACTAGGATAGAATCCGCGTTCGCTTATTTATCCCGGGAGACTTCATGGGCCATCGCTTCTCGTCTGCATTTATCCTGTTTAGTGTCATCGCACTTTGTACTGCCAGCCACGCCTTCGCCGACGGTGAAACCGTGCCGGCACGCGATCCCAAACAGCCCATCGATGAGGCCTACACCGCGAAGATTCACAAATACACCACCCAGCCTTACTTTTCTTCGCCACTCGTCGACTATCTTCCCGCCAGCAAAACCGTTCCCACGCCGGAAGTTGTCCTGGGTGACGTGGCCGGCGCGCCCGGCGTTCTTCCGTACGCCGAAGACGTCTACAAATACATGCGCCTGCTCGAAAAAGCCACCCCGCGCGTGAAAGTCTTCTCCATCGGCACCACAGAAGAAGGCCGCGAAATGATTGCCGTCGCCGTCTCCTCGGAAGCCAACCTCAAAAATCTTGAGCAGAATCACGAACGCCTCGCAAAACTCGCAGATCCGCGCACCATCAAACTCGATGACGCCGAAGCGGACAAACTTGTCGCGCAAGCTGTTCCGGTCTATTACATCACCGGCACTATTCATTCGCCCGAAACTGGCGCGCCCACAGCGCTCATGGAACTTGCCTACCGCCTCGCTGTCGACGATAGCCCCTACATTCGCGAAATTCGCGACGGGGTCATCACCCTGATTACGCCAGTCGTAGAAGTCGATGGCCGCGATCGTATGGTCGACATCTACAAATGGCATCTCGCCCACCCCAAGGATATTTATCCGCCGCTGATTTATTGGGGCAAGTACGTGGCTCACGACAACAACCGCGATGCTATGGGCGTGACACTGAAGCTCACGGAAAATATTCTGAACACCTACACCGCCTGGGACGCCCAGGTTCTTCACGACCTGCACGAGTCCGTCCCGTATCTCTACGACAACACAGTTGGCGACGGCCCGTACAATGCCTGGGTTGATCCGATTCTCGTCGATGAATGGCAAATGATTGGCGCGCGCAACGTAGCCGACCTGACGAGGTTCGGCATGCCCGGCGTCTTCACCCACGGAGATTTCGACACCTGGTCTCCCGGCTATTTGATGTTTATAGCCGCAATGCACAACGGCATTAGCCGGCTCTATGAAACGTTTGGCAACGGTGGTGCTGACACTCGCGAGCGCACGCTGCAGCAGGACGAATACTCCCGCACCTGGTATCGCCCCAATCCGCCGCTTCCTAAGGCGCTCTGGTCGCAGCGTAACAACAACAACTACGAACAAACCGGCTTGCTTACCTCACTTCACTATTTCAACGAGAACAAACGCCTGTTCCTCAAGAATTTTTATATGAAAGGGAAGCGCTCCATCCAAAAGCCCTCCGCCGAGGGTCCAGCCGCTTATGTCTTGCCCGCGAATGATCCCCGCGCCAGCGTACAAGCCGATTTGTTGCGAGTGCTGCTGAAACAGCACGTCGAGATTTCCCGCTCCACCGGTTCGTTTCAGGTGAGTCTGCCGGTCAAAAAAGAAAAGAAGCCTGCCAAGCCGGACGCCGCAGAGGAAAAGCCCAAGGACGAAAAGCCCAAGCCTCCCGCTCCCACAACCCGCGATTTTCCCGCTGGCAGTTACATCATTCGCATGGATCAGCCCTATTCCCGCGTAGCCGATGCGCTTCTGGATTATCAATACTGGAGCCCGGAAGATCCGCAAACTACTCCGTACGACGATACCGCCTGGACCTTTGGTGAACTTTTCGGAGTGCAAGTCACCCGTGTGGTCGACCCGAAAGTTTTGTCCGTCCCCATGGAGCGGCTCGCCGAATTGCCGCCCTCTGGTGGCGTTCAAGGTGAAGGCACCGTTTTCGCCATCGATAATCACGCCGAGCCAAATCTCGCTACACTTCGCTATCGCCTGAAAGACGCCAACATCGAAGCCACGGAAGACTCTTTCCAATCCGGTGAACACAAGTTCGCTCGCGGCACCTTTCTGATTCGCGCCACAAGTCGCGCCGATCTCGACGCTGCCACGAAAGCTCTGGGCTTGCGCGCCGTGGCCCTCACTGCCGCTCCCAGCGTTAAAACCCATCCCGTACGCGCCGCTCGCATCGCTTATGTTCACACCTGGATCAGCACCCAGGCGGAAGGCTGGTGGCGTCTCGCTCTCGACAAACTGCAGATTCCCTACGACTACATCAGCACCCAAGCCATCGCCAAAATCCCGGATCTCAACGCCAAATACGACGTGATTCTCTTTCCTCCCATCGGCTGGGGCTACAATGCAAACACCGTCGTACAAGGCTTGCCGACTTCGTGGGGCAATCCCTTACCCTGGCAAAACACGCCCGAAACTCCCAATCTCGTTGGCAAGAACGATTCGACTCCCGACATGCGCCCCGGTCTTGGCTGGGAAGGTGTAGCCAAGCTGCAATCCTTCGTCCAAAACGGCGGTGTGCTCCTCACCGCAACCGACACTTCGCAATTTGCGATTTCCATTGGGCTAACCAACGGTGTTAGCGCCAGCAACTCCGAAAAAATGAAAATTGTCGGCGCCATCGTTGGTACGCGCCTCGTCGACTCCGTAAGTCCCATCGCCTATGGCTACGACGAAAAGGTATCCGCGTATTGCGACAACGGAGCAATCTATTCCGTGACTAGCATTCTTGGCTCGCGCCGCCGCCGTCTCGGCCCAGAAATGAATTCTCGCCCCACCGGCCGCGGCACCAAAGACGATCCGGACTACGTCGTCGGGCGCCCCGCTACCGAAGTTCCCGACGAGCCCGAACGTGAACTCTGGGAGACGCCGCAGACGACCGACGAGCAGCGCAACAATAATCCTCGCGTCATTCCAGCCGCGCAGCGAGCCCGCGTGATTCTGCGCTACGCCGATTCCAAAGACCTGCTGATTTCCGGCTTGGTCGAAAACGGCAACGACATCGCCCAGCATCCCGCGGTCGTGGACGTGCCCTCAGGTGCAGGACACGTGGTCTTGTTTTCCATCAATCCGATTTATCGCGGCGAGACCGAAAACACCTATTCCCTGGTGCTGAATACCTTGATGAATTTCGACAGTTTGAACGTGGGTCGCAAAGATAGCGACCAATAATCCGGGATATTCTTGCCATTCATCCGGTTTGGAGTACAATCGCCGCCATTATGACCAGACGAAAAGTGAAACGGGCTGCCAAGAAGCGGCCGCGCACCCGCAAATCCAATGGTGCAAAGATCACTAAGCTTCCGAAAGGCGCGCTGACCTACGTCGTCTTTCTTCGCGCCAAAGATGGTCAGGCGCTTCTGCTCGAAGCGGAGCTGCGTGCGTTGGTGAATCCCACCCGCAAGGAAGAAGGTTGCCTGCAGTACGATCTGCATCGCGGCGCCGACAATCCCGGCACATTTCTGTTTCACGAAGTTTGGGAAACTCGCGAGCATCATACCGCGCATACCAAAACGCCACATTTTCTCCGCTGGAACGCGCGCAAAGACGCTCTACTCGCTGGGCGCGAATCTGCTTTCTACCAACAGATCGCCTAATCGCCGTTCTGATTCGCTAGTCGCAAACAGCGAGCGCAATCCATTCATCCCGACTTGAAAATTATTCAAGGGTTTTTGACATCCTGACCACAGTGAGAGAAAGCCCGTTGGGCAGCGGCACTTCGATGCGTTCGCCGGTCACGTATCCGCGCGCCGCGTACATCGGTATGCCCGTGAGCGTCGCGCCCATCTCAAATCGACGGAAGCCCCGCGCATACGCCGCGTCCTCGCAAGTTTTCAAAATCAGGCTGGCGATTCCGCGACGTACCCAATCGGGATGCACAAAAAAAGCACGGATCTTCGCCGCTTCGTGCGCCGGATCCAACAATCCGCTGTCTCGAAACGGTCCGTGGTCGCTGCCATACAGCGTCTTGCGCATGCTCCAGCCGCCACATGCCGCCATAACTGTCTGTCTCTGTTCAGGCGCAAGCCCAGCGGCCTCCACCACGTAGTAGGTTCGGTCGGCAATCAACTGCGTGTCTACACCGTAAGCTGTTCCTAAAGCCGCGTCCAGTCGCTCCGCCGAATAATCCGCGCGTTGCAACTCCCGTACAGACTCGTTGATCAGCGCCTGCAATGCCGGAATGTCACTGGGAACAGCAAGCCGTATATGGAATGTGCTTCGCGGGGCCTCGGCCATGCCACACTCTACCAAACACCGTCGCACAGAAACACAAGGAGAGTCGGCAGAATCAACTTTCTGGTTCAGCTAGGTAATATCCAGGCCGCGATCGTACTTTCAAACCAGGCTGATCCACGTCCACCTTGATCTCATGATACCCGCCTACATCCGTTCCGGTCGGCGTATACGTCAGCACATACTGCGAATGAAGTTCCGCGCCAATCTCGTCAATCGCGCTTTCCACCGAACGATCTTTCCACGTAGCCATATGGGCCCCGCCGGTTGCCGCAGCCGCTACCTGTAAGCCGCTGCCCGCAATCTGGTCTTTGATGTGCGACACCGCCCACGCCGCCAACGCCATCAAATCAACATTTCCATAGCGCGCGTTTTCCGTGGACGGCGTTTGCACCGAACCAGGAACCGGCGGCAATCCAAACGTGCCATCAGGTGCAGGGTTTGGCGGCCGCTTGTACGCCGGCGTCTTTTGCAGCTCAGCGCGTGTCGAGGAAAGTCCCACACTATAGATCGTCACGTTTTGCAGTTGTGCCTGCCGCAAAACGGCTCCCAGTTTTGCATCGCTTCCTTTATCGTCAGACTCCGCGATCACCAGCAGCACCCGGCGCCGGCCCGGTTCGCCCGTGGTGCCTTCCGGCCGGCCGCTCAGCATTTCTACGCCCAGCGCCATCGCGTCATACAATTTCGATCCCGAAGTTCCCTCGCGCAAACGGGAGATTGTCTTTTCGATAGTGTCGGCGCTCGACGTGAAATCCTGCAGCTTGTCGACCGAATCGTTGAACCCAACGACGGCGCCGTCTCCATTTGGCCCCATCACCGTCTGCGTCAGCAGAATTCCGCTCCTCCGCACTTCCGGCAGCAGAGGCTCCACTCGCGAGCTTGTTTCCACCGCCACAACCATCGACACTGCGTCGCCGCCCAGATCGAAATGCGAAATGGTCTGCGGCACGCCATTATCCGTAACGCGAAAATTTCGCGCTTCCAGCGTATTCACCATTTCGCCTTTTGCGTCGCGCACCGTCACCGGCGCGTTCACCAGCAGGCTTCGTATTTTGATTGTCGGTGCTTGTTGAATTACCGTGCCCGGCTGCGGCGTGATCGGCCCTTCCGGAGCCTGCGCGCGCGTTCCCGCCGCCAGCAGCGACGTGACTGCCAAGCTCAGAACCGCGATGGCTACACGATGACGCATGTTGTTACTTTGGATGCCGCATGAGATTGCCGCGCATCCTTCCTCCAAACATCCCAGGCCGCGATGTGCTCAGTTCTAGCACTCTGTGTGTTCCTTTCGACGCAACCCGCCCCAAAGGCGTTGCCGCCGCCCTCATCCACTGCCTACAATCGTAGCTCGCTCTAATTGGAGAAGCTCATGCTCGAAGTCAAAAGGCCCAAGCCGCAGCACGCCCCCAAAGCTCCTCACGAAGACCCCAAGTTTTTGTCCAGCACTCCGGCCCGGCCCATCCGCATTTTGGCGGAATACCTTCACCCACTCGCCCAACTGAAAAAGGAAGGCATCGGCGACACCATTGTCATGTTCGGTTCGGCGCGTATCGATTCTCGAGAAAAGTCCGCCGCTCGCTTGACCAAACTGAGAGCTGCCAACACCACCAACTGGAGCCCGCGACGGCTGAAGAATCACCGCGAAGCCCTGCGCGAAGCGAAAAGCGCCCACGAAATGTCTCGCTATTACGAAGAAGCGCGCCAACTTTCCCACAAAATCACCACATGGGCGCTATCGCTAGGCCCCAAGCCTCGTCGCTTCGTGATTTGCTCCGGAGGTGGTCCCGGCATCATGGAGGCCGCCAATCGTGGCGCGTATGAAGCCGGAGGCAAATCCATCGGCCTTTCGATTGAGCTCCCGCACGAGCAATTTGCCAATCCGTATATCAGCCCGGAGCTGAGCTTCAACTTCCACTATTTTTTCATGCGCAAATTGTGGTTCGCGCAAATCGCCAAGGCTCTCATCGTTTTTCCCGGCGGTTTCGGCACCATGGACGAATTGTGGGAAATGATGACGCTCTCGCAAACCGGCAAGATGGCTAAAAACACTCTAATCCTGATTTACGGGCGCAAATACTGGAGCGAAGTGTTGAATCTCAAAGCCATGGTGCGCTGGGGCATGATCAATCAGAACGAATACAAGCTACTGAAGTTTGCCGACACGCCCGATGAAGCCTTCGACGTTATCCACACCGGCCTCGAAAAATACCATATGCAGGTCGACCCTTTCTTACAGGCCTATTGAAGTTTTGGGGTTCTAAAACTTCGCGTAAGTCCCACATTATCAATGGCATCAGCTCGGCATAGCAACTGCTCTACCTTGAGATATGTCATGAGCCCCGGCATTGACTTGGCGCGTCTCGCCCGGCGTCGCATTCAAATCAATTTTGGAGAGAACATGATTACCAATTATCGTTTTGCTTGGAAGTCGACTCGACGTTTGCTGGCGGGTGCAACCTTTGGCGCATTTCTCTTCGCCTTTGGCACGCCGGCTCTTCGTGCCGACGACGATGACTGCCAAAAGCGTATCGCACGGGCCGACCACCGGCTTCATGAAGCCGTGGAACACCACGGCTGGGACAGCCCAGAAGCCGCCAAATACCGTAGTGAACTTCACGAAGCCCGCGAATATTGCTGGCAGCATAGCCATCGCTGGTGGAGCGAAGATGACCATCGCTGGCACACTGATCGTGACTGGGATGACCACGACCACGATCACGACCATGATCACCACTGATAAGTTTCCCCCTACACACGGAAGAACGAAGGGCGTCTCCAAACAAGAGGCGCCCTTTTTTTAGGCGAACACACCGTCTCGCCCAGCCAGCCTAAATCATCGCGAATTGTTCGGTCGCAACCTTCCCGCCAAACAGGTGTTTGATTCCTCAGGACGTCATCCCGAAACCGGTCCGGGCCACGCCCCCTAAGGAGGTTCGTATGAAAATTCATTTGAACCTGTTTCGCTCCATCTTTAGTAAGGCGGCCATTGCTTCTGCCGTTCTCGGGGGTTTTCTCGTGCTTGGCGGTGCTCCAGGCGCCAAGGCCAACGATTGGGATGACTATCATCGCCGTCCGGCCTATTCTGACTGGCGTTATCACGAATACATGGAACATCAACGGGCTTATGAACGCCATGAGGCTTTCGAACGCCGCGAACATGCTCGTGAAGAGTGGCGCGAACACCATGACCGCGATCGCGACCGGGATCGTCGTTTTGACGATCGCTATGACCGCCGCTAACTGCCAACTTCTCTCGTAACGAAAAGGGGCGCCTCCACTGGTTCGAGGCGCCCCTTCTTACTTCACTCTATGAATTGAAATTACTTCGTTGGAACCGTCACCGCTACCTCTGGTTCTGGTTCAGCAACTTCTTCCGACGCAAACATTGCTTCGAACCGCCGCTTTTCTTCCTGATCGTGCACAAGTACTACTGGAACAACTCGCAACGACTGTTTGCAAAAATGGCATTGTACGCCTTCGCCCTGCAAGTCCTGCATGAAACCATCCGTGAACCGATATTCTGCCCGCTCGTGCCGCGCCTTCTTCTGGCTCGCCGCTCCGCAATGGGGACAAACATAATCTATTAAGTCCTGCTGCGGATCGCGGTCCAAAGCTGCCCAGCCCGTGCGGCGTACACCGACTACTTCTCGAATACGCCTCTCCATGTCTTCCTCCTGGATCCTCGTCCGAAAATTTAGATGCGGCACTTTCCCGCCAAGATGCACGAAACACCCCGTGTTTCCGCGGTTTTCATAGTGTTTTTCCACTATCGTTCACTAACTGCCCTCTAATCTTTCCTCCAGAGGGATTGAACGATTCATTCTCCCGGAACCTCTCACCGCGCCAAGCCCTCCAGGCGCCAGGGAACTTGTCAAGTTCCTCGGTGTCAAACGCTGTGAGGACGCGCGCACCTCAAATCCCTGCGAGAGCGGTGCCGGCCTCCTGAATGCAACCTCAGGAGGCTGGTGCCGCAAAATACTCTTTCAACTCGCAGGCCACTTTGATGGAGGTGTGTGATGAATCTCGAAGCCCCACGTGTGCCCGAAACTCCCGGTTTCCTGAAGAGCTGCCTGGTCGAAGGCGATCCCGCTCAAGAGCGCCGCGCCCGCAAAATAAAACGCCGGGCACTCGCCTTTTCCATCCTGTTCCAAGTCGCTCTCCTCGCCGCTCTTATCCTGTATCCGCTACTCGGCAAGGGCGAGCGCATCTCGCTGAAAGATATGACTCCCGTTCCCCCCTATGCCCCGTTTCACGGCGATCGCCACCAAAACATCAATCACCGCCAACGCCCAATTTCGCAAGCTTGCAGTTTCTGCGTGCCTCACCATTACAATCACGCCATCGTGACGCACGATCCCACACCAGCTAATAACACCGTCGACGAGACAGTGGATGACTCCGAACTGTCGCGATATGGTGACTCCAACGGTAAACCGAATGGACTCTTCGGCTCTACATCAGACCGAGGTCCCGTCAAGCCGAACACCGAAGACGTCAAGCCTGCCGTGGTCAGGCGCAAAATCAGCGAACCGCTTTTGGCCGCCTCTCTGATCCGCCGCGTCGAACCCATCTATCCCGCACTTGCCAGGCAAATTCGTCTCGAGGGTCGCGTGGAACTACACGCCATCATTTCGACCGACGGCTCCATCCAGTCCCTCGAGGTTATCTCTGGCCATCCGCTACTCATCCAGTCCGCCTTGCAAGCCGTGCGCGAATGGCGCTACCGCCCAACCATCCTCAACGGCCAAGCCGTAGAAGTCGACACCCACATCACCGTGATCTATTCGCTGAACACGCAATAGCGCAGGCCCGGCCACTCTGAGACTCGAGATATCCCCAGCCCGTCATTCCGAGGGTGGGTTTCACCCGAGGAATCTCTCTCTCTTTGTTCGTGACAGTTTTACGTGATTGGCTCGCCAGTGTATCGTCCGATCGCTTCGCGTGCTTCATCGCGCAGCCGCACGATCTCCGGCAACGCCTGCGGATCGCCACTTACCCTGGCACTGGAGGGGTAAATTGGTGCAGACAGCGTGATGGTGACGCGCGTGGGACGCGGCAGAAACGTTCTATCACGCAGAAACGTGCGGGTGCCCGCCAGCGATACAGGGAGAACCGGCGCACCCGTCGCGACCGCCGCGCGAAACGCTCCCAACTGAAATGGTCGAACTCCCGCCTCGGGCGTAAACGTGCCCTCCGGAAAAACGAACACCGAATCGCCTTGCCTCAAGCATTCTTCAATCTCGTCCACCTGCTTCAAGCGCGAACTCGCATCGTGGCGGTTGAACGACAAGTGTCCCATCTGGCTCAAAAATGTTCCGATGAACGGCATCGTGTTCACTTCGCCCTTGGCCACAAACCGATAGGACACGCCCAAGCCCAGCATTAGCGGGAGCACATCGAAATAACTTGCATGGTTTGCGACGTACACCTTCGCTCCGGGCGTATCCATGTATTCTTTTCCGACGACGGTGACCGGTATGCGAGCCAGCGCGAACAGCACCTTCAGCGCCGCCGAAGTAAATCGTCCCGCTGCTTTATGGTCTTTGAACGTGCGCACCACCAGCCAGGTTGGCACGATCCACAAAATGAACACGACACAAAAATACACGCCGTACACCCGCTGCAAAGCCGTGCGTAGCGCGCCCCACACCGCTTGGGCCGCAGACTTTGCATACGCCACGGATCCCAACCTGGCGAACTGCATCCATGCAGGTGCTCGCGACGTGTTCAGTTTTCCTGCCACATATAACCGCTTCGTTTCCTCACGCCGCAGCTTACCGCTCGAGGTCTTTGGGATGCTCCCCAGCGCCACTAGTTCCACGCGATCCGGCGGCAATCCTAATCCTCGCGACACCTGCGCATTAATCGCCGACGCGATTTCCGAACGTCGTGCCGCCTGTACCTCGCGCGACTCGGCAACAATAATCAGTTTCTCCGTTCCCGACTGTTCATCTTTGACCCCAAACGCCACCACGCAACCTTTGCGAATTCCATCCACCCGTGCTGCGAATTCCTCCACCTCATGCGGGTATAAGTTTCTTCCGCTTTTGATGATGATGTCTTTCACTCGCCCAGTAACGTAGATCTCTCCGTCGGCGCGATACGCCCGATCTCCCGAATTCACCCACGCGTATTCGCCATCCTTCAAAGCCAAGCCTTCCGGCAGTAGCGCTTTTGTTGCTGCTTCATTTTTGAAATAACCGCGTGTGGCGGAAGGGCCGCGAAACCACAGAAACCCTTCCGTCCGATCCACTACTTCATTCCCGTTCTGATCCACTATTTTCACTTCATGCAGCTGTACCGCGGGGCCGGACGAAACAAACGCAATCGCATTTTCACTCTGCGCCCCGGCCGGAATCGCTCGTCCCTGCGTCTCAAATGTTTCTCGCTCCACACGATCCACCAAAGGGCCGCGATACAAAGGTGGCATCGTCACCGCCAGTGACGCTTCCGCCAGCCCGTAAACAGGCAGCATCGTGCCGCGGCGGAATCCATACTTCGAAAAACGGTCGATGAACCGCTCCAACGTTTCCGGATTCACCGGCTCCGCGCCATTCAGCGCCGCCCGCCACGAACTCAGATCGATTCCCTCGATCGCCTTATCAGAAATTTTTCGCACGCACAGTTCGTATGCAAAATTTGGCGCCGCCGCGATGGTTCCTTTGTACTTGTGAACCGCCTGCAGCCAGCGTTCCGGGCGCGTCAAGAACGTCAGTGGCGACATGACCACCAGCGGAATTCCCTGCATCATCAGCGTCAGCCACGCGCCGATCAATCCCATGTCGTGATACAGCGGCAGCCAACTTATCCCCACATCGCTCGGCCCCATCTCCAGTGCCTCAGCGATGGCGCGCATGTTCGCCAGCAAATTCGCATGCGTCAGCACCACCCCCTTGGGGTCGCCCGTAGAGCCCGATGTGTATTGCAGCAGCGCGGTGTCGCCACCCTTGCGCCTGCGACTACCAGTCAAAAATGTGGGTAGCGCACCCGGCGCTGGCGGCGGCGCCTTTTCTGCGGTCTCGATAAGTTTGCTAGCGTCGGCCACCGCCAGCAGTGACTTCACCCGCGGCTTCAACAGATGCGCCACCGCTTCGGCGCGATGGAACGTCAGCAGCAAACACACTTCCGCATTGTTCAGAATGTCTGACTGGCGCTCCGCGTACTCTTCAATCCGGTCGGCGCGAAATGGCGGGTAGATCGGCACCGGGATGGCCCCCGCCAGCAGAACTCCCGCATAGCAGATAAAAAATTCTCGCGAAGTTGGCAGCATCAATGAAACGCGTCCGCCCGCGGGAACGCCACGCCGCGCCAGTTCCTCCGCGCATTTCTGCGCTGCCGTGTACAACTGTCCAAACGTCAGTTGCTCCGCGCGTTCACTATCCCCTTCTTCATCTGTAAGCACCAGATGCACGCGATTCGCATCGTGTATGCCACGATAACGGATCACTTCCAGGAGCGTCTGTGCGCTCTCAACGATCGAGTCCGCGCGCCCGCTTCGCATTTTCCCATCAGCCGGCTCGCGCAGATCGGCAATCTCCGCTTCATCCTGCAGCGGCATGCCCGGCGCCGACAAAATCGCCCGCGTCAAATCTTCAGGTGTGCTCGCTTCGGCCGCGATCGTATCTGGCAGGCGCACGCCAAATGCTTCCTCGAGACGTCCCAGCAGTTCGACACGCTCCAGGCTGCCCATCCCCAAATCACGATCTAAATTGGAATGAATACTGAGGTCGCCGATAGCTCCGTGGCTACCGAGTTCTTCCAGCAGCGCCCGCACAATGCCCAGCACACGCGCACGAACGCCGGGGAGATCGAGCTGTGGAGAGGTTGTCGCCAAGTTATTCCCTACTTCCAGACTTGCTTGACGCTAGCACGCACGAGGGCGTTTTACCACGTTTTCGAAGGCGCTAACGTTAACAGGCATTCTTGTTGCGTGTGAGATACCGTCATCAAGTAACGCGCTCGTTCTAACTGTAACGACTACGCGCTCACGGCTTTTCGAATTTACGCCGCGCCTTGCTTCTTCGCCGCATATCCCGGCGGCATCAGTGTCGTCGACAAATCCACGCCCGACAAATCCGCCTGGCTCAAATCCGTTTCGCGCAGAATCGTGATGCCCATGTCCGCGCCCCTGAACTTCGCTCCGGCAATCTGTGCATCGCGAAAGTTGGCATTGCGCAGCAGCGCCTTCTGAAAATTCACATTGGTCATATCGCAACGAAAAAATTCCACGCCGCTCGCCTGCGCTTCCGTGAGGTCGGCTCCGGGCAAAACCGCTTCGGTCATATCCGTATTCCGCAAATCCGCTTTGCGCAGCCGCGCCCCAGACAGGTCCGCGCCCGGCAATCGCGCGCCGCGCAGGTCGCTCTCTTCCAGGTTGGCGTTGCGCAGAATCGCTCCCGCGAAATTAACGCCGCGCAGATCGGCGCGAGACAAATCCGCTCCCGTCAAATCCGCACGGGCCCCACCATCTTTGCCCCGGTAAAATATTTCGTGTGCTTCCAGGATTTGTGCCAGGCTCTTACCGTTGTGCTTAACGCTTTTCAGTTTTCGTAGTCCCATAGTCCATTCTCGTGATGTGGCCTCAACCTTGTATTTTACAGGAACTTATATCTCGCGAACTAGACAATCCACGTCAAGCCGACCCGCTGCAAGTTACGTCAGAGTGCTCTGGTCGCATCCGAAGAGTATGCTAGTCTGCGCGTAGCGAGCTCTCTATGCATCAAAACTGGCGCTCTCCCACGGTACTGTCTTTGTTTCTTGTAGCGAGCCTTTCCCTCGCTCCCCGCCGTGCAGCCGCGCAGGAAGACGAAATCGTTGCCAACCTCGCCGGCGGTCGCGTCATCATTCAAGTCACCAGAGACGCCATCGTTTTCAGTGCCATCGAACACCCCCTTGAATCCAAGGCCGTGCCTCCCCGCTTCGCTAATGTGGACCGTTCTCACCTCGGCATTTTCTTTGGCGCTTCCGAATGGCAAATTCCTGCCCAGCCCAAACCCATTCGCCTGGATCGCGACATCGAACGCGCCGGCACTCCCGACCCGCGTTACCAAATTCCCGGAGGCGCCGAAGTCGACTTGGAGCAGATCGGCGTCACGTTTCTCGAAAAACTCCGCCCACTCGTTGCCCAACTTCACCACAAGATTGAACTCAAGCCCGACGAGCCTCTGTTTGCCATCGTGCTGATTGGTTACGCACCCAAGGATTATGGCCCGGAAATTTGGCTGATGGAGTATCGCGTCGAGCAGCAATCCGTCTCGGCCACGGAAGATTACTGGCAAACCAAAATCCTGCGTCCGCGATTCACGCAGCTATATCCGCCCGAAAAACACGCACCGCGCACGCTGATCGAAGTCCGCTTTCCCGAGGATCTTCCGGACGTTCCTCTGCAAGGTTTGATTCAGCAGAACGATCCGCGCATCGCCCACTTGCGCTCTTCTGACCAACGCTTTGCCAAGGTTGCCGAGCTAATTGACCACGGCCAGGCACAGAAAGCCATCACCGCCGACGCTTCGGACTTTCTCCGCGCCGCTCTGCCGCTCATCGCCAACAATTCGCCATTTGTCTTAGGAACGATGGGCGAGAGTGGCACTATGCAGTGGATCGTTCCGCCAGAAGAACCAGTCGATAAAGAAGAACAAGCTAAAGACAAGAATCGTCCGCCGGACGCGCCCACTTTGCGCCACAAAAGCGAACCTAAGCCTTAATTTGCCGCCACGGAAACGCTTTCGGCGCTTATTTCATCGCCCGGTCGCACTGTGCCTCCGCGCACCACGCGGCACAGCATTCCACGCCGCCCCACCAACTCTTCTTGCAAGCCAGGCCGAATCTCGTCCATCAACTCGCAAGGCTCACACACCGCGCTGACCACCAACTCCACAGCGCCTACGTTCAACCTCTGCCCAGTCTGCAGCGCATTTACTTCCAACCCTTCCGTCGTAATGTTTTCCCGGATGATTCCTGGTTCCAAGCTCATTGAACGTAGCGTTTCCACGTCCATCAAAAGCACTTGCCGTTTCCCATTCGGCCGCGCGTGCGCACATCCCGCCAATCCCGCGTTCTCCACGATCTCGGCAGCCTGCAATTCCTCCATCGGCGCTCGCCGTTTCGGTGCGCGAAATAGATGCAAAACTCTAGCCACGATTCGCTCCTGCGGTCGAAATCGACTGCGCGTGGCGTCCAATGTCTCGCCGGTAATGCATTCCTTCGAAATTGATTTTCTCTGCCGCTTCATAGGCTCGGTCTAGAGCCTGCGCCAGCGAATCTCCTGTCGCCGTTACGCTCAGCACGCGGCCGCCATTCGTCACGATTTCAGAGCCCTCGCGCTTTGTTCCCGCATGTAACACTTTCACGCTCTCAATTTTTTCCGCATCTACTAGGCCGCGAATTGCCTTCCCAGTTTCAAATTTGCCGGGGTATCCACCAGAAGCCAACACCACACAAGCACTGGCGCCCGCTTTCCATTTCAGCTTCTCCGGTTGTAAATTTCCCGCGGCAACATCGGCAAGAACATCCGCCAAATCGAAATCCATACGCGCCACGATGGCCTGCGTTTCCGGATCACCCAGCCGGCAATTAAATTCCAAAACTTTGGGACCGTTCTTCGTCAGCATAATTCCCACATACAAAAATCCCTGATAGTGGATGCCATCCGCCACCAGTCCTTTCAACGTAGGCTCCACAATCGTCGACAGAATCGTCGCGCGCAGCGCATCCGACAACAGCTCATCCGACGAATATGCCCCCATCCCGCCGGTATTTGGCCCCTGGTTATTGTCGAACACTCGCTTGTGATCTCGCGTCGGCACCAAAGGCGCGTACCGCTCGCCATCCGTCAGCAATATGAACGATAGTTCGTCGCCCTCCAGCGTTTCTTCCAGCAGCACCCGCTTGCCGCCTTCGCCCAACTCATTTTTCTCCATCACCCGCTCAATGAAGTCCGTCGCCGCATCCGGATCCGGCGCAAGAAACACGCCTTTCCCCGCGCACAAACCATCCGCTTTCATCACCACTGGCCAGTCCACGGCGCACAGGGCGCCATAAGCGCCTCCCGGCGAATCGTAAGCTCCATACATTTCCGCGGTCGGGATATTGTGCCGCTGCAGAAATTCCTTGGCGAAAATCTTGCTGCCTTCTAATTGCGCAGCCTTTTGCGTAGGCCCAACGACCGGCCACCCGCGCTCGAGAAACGTATCTACCAATCCATTCACCAGCGGCAGCTCCGGTCCCACCACTGTAAGGTCCGGCGAAAGCCCTTCCGCCAGCGCCTCCATCTCTTTCACATTGCCAGGGTCACCCGCCACGCACTCCGCTTCCGCCGCGATCCCCCCATTCCCGGGCACACACCATATCTTCTTCACGGACGCGCTTTGCTTCAGCTTCCAAACCAAAGCATGCTCCCGCCCGCCTCCACCAATCACCAAAACCTTCATTCGAACGCCTCTCGAGGTAACTTTCGCAACGATAAGCTGGCGTCCCCATCGTGTCAATCGAACGCCACGTAAGCCACTTCATCGGCTCACAAAACAAGCCTCGCCGCTTGTTGCCCTTGTTATCAACATAATCAATTACACTCACCTGTCCTTTATTATTTGCGCTCATTTTCATCACTTCCCCTACGCTGGATGAAACGGCCCGCTCGTCTACTCCATTTTATTCAGGAGAGTTTATGTTTATTCCCCTGCAGCATGAAAACAACCAGGGACGCCGCTGGCCAATCATCTCCATTGCCCTGGTCGTCCTGAATCTCGTGGTTTTCCTGGGCACACACTGGCGGCTCGAGCAAGATTCTCCCCAGCGCGCCGAAGTGCGCAATCATCTGGTCATTCTCGCGGCCATGCACCCCGAACTCACCATGCCCCCCGACGCGCAAGCTTTTGTCGTCAGTTTTCAGAAAAAGAATCCCGGTTTATGGAATGAGATTAAGTCTGAAAATCGCGAAGTCGCGGATGCTTGGGACGCCAAGATGCGTATGGTCGAAGAACCCGCGGATCTCCAGAAGGAAATGGATTCCCTCACGGAGCAGTTTTCCGCACTGAATCAAAACTCGCTTCTCGATCAGTATGCCTTCGTTCCAGCTCACCCCACTGCCATCAGCTACATCACCGCCAATTTTCTTCACGGTGGCTGGCTGCACCTCATCGGCAACATGTGGTTCCTCTGGCTCGCCGGCGCCATACTCGAAGACACCTGGGGCCGCGTGATTTATCCCCTGTTCTATCTCTCTGCGGGAGCAGCCGCCTTGCAGTTTTATGCATGGCTGAATCCTGACAGCCTTACCCCTGCTATTGGTGCTTCCGGGGCGGTTGCCGCCTTAATGGGCGCATTCCTTTTCCGATTCCCGACCACCAAAATTGAAGTCGCCGTCGTCTTCGGCCTGCGCAGCCTCACCAACCTTGCGATGGGCAACGGCATCCGCTTTAAAGCCGCCGCTTACTGGCTTCTTCCTCTTTGGCTGCTGATGGAAGTCTTTTCCGGAGCAGCGTACGGTTCTTCCTCCGGGGTGGCTCATTGGGCTCACGTCGGAGGCTTCCTCTTTGGCGCTGCCGTGGCCGTCGGTCTTCGCTATTCAGGTTTGGAACATCGTGCCAGCACAGCGATTGAAGCGAAAGTTACTTGGACGGCAGAACCCGCCATCGTTGCAGCCACCGAGCAGATGGAACTAGGGAAGCTCGATGAGTCTCTGGCTACTCTGCAGACCTATCTCGCTACCGCACCTGACTCTCTTGAAGCCTATTCGCTTCTTCCGCAAATTTATTGGCGGAAGAACGACATTCCTGGATTTCAGGCGAGTACCGTCAAGCGTTGCCAGTTGCAACTGAAAGCACACAATCCAGACGCTGCCTTGCAAGATTTTGAGGAGTACGTCAATTCCGGCGGTGCCGCCATGCCTGCGTCTACCTGGCTTGAGCTCGCTCGCATTTTCGAATCGCGAGAAGATTTCACCCGCGCCGTCTCTGAATACGAGCGCTTGGCCGACGTGCATTCCGCCGAGAAGCAATCCATTCTCGCACTGCTCGCCGCTGGTCGCCTCTGTTTGAAGAAGCTCAATCGCCCGGAAGATGCTCTTAAAAATTACAAAGCCGCTGCCGATTCCCAAGTTCCACATCTTGACTGGGAGGCCAACATCCAAACCGGAATTGGAAATGCTGAATCGGCCTTAGCGGCTGGCATCACCGGTCCGGGTAAGAAGTAAAACTTTAGAATCTCAGCTAACCATTATTGATATAATTAACGGTTAGGCAAGCGATGCCTCGTCAAGCGACTATTTACGCGCTTCCCATCGCCCGAATTGGGATCGTCACGCCGGCAGCAGCTTCTGATGACGCCAACATGTGGCAGCGACCATCAAAGATTCCGCCCGGATCAATCACCATGCATGGCGCATGAACTTCTCCAGTGACCACGCCCTTCGGCTCAATTTCCACGCGGCCCTTGGCAAAAATAACTCCGTCAAATCTTCCCGCAATCACCACTCGATTTCCTTCGATCTGCCCTTCGACCTTCGCGTTCTCGCCGAGAATCACCGTCTGCTCGGAAATAATATTTCCCTTGATGTGTCCGTCGATGCGAAACGTTCCGCTTACCGTCAACGTGCCTTCCAGCGACACACCTTGATCAATGAATCCTGTCCACTCTTCGCTCACACCATTCTTCGACGTGCCGGGCCACTTCCATGCCATTGAATTTCCCCCCAGTATCGACTGCAGCAAATCCGCTGGAACAAATTTAGCTGTGCGCGGAGAGAAGTCAACGAACGTCTTCACAGGCGTTGTCGAATGCAATCACTGAACGAAGGAGCAGTACTCGTAACGCGCGAATTCCGCGCTCTATTTTAGCAGGCGGTCGTAAATTCCCATCAACTGAGCGTCGTCATAATATTCCAGCACCAATTGGCCTGGACGCATTTTTGTTTTCTGCCGAAGAATTACTTTTGTTCCCAAATGTCGCTGCAACTCGTCGAGTGCTTCTTTGATGTTTGGATCCATCTGCACGTCGACGAGGGCTGCACGAGCTCCACGCACGCGTCGCGCCGCCAATCGTTCAATCTGTCGCACCGTCAATCCGCCGCGTGCTGCGCGCTGTGCGTAACGCATCCGCAATTGCGAATCGGGAACAGCCAGCAGCGCGCGCCCATGGCCGGCGCTCAGCTTTCCTTCTTCAATCCAATCCTGAATCGTTGACTCCAGTTTCAGCAGTCGAATAGCATTTGCAACCGTGGTGCGGTCCTTGCCGGTTCGTTCCGCCACCGCTTCTTGCGTTGTTTGAAATTCGTCCATCAGCCGTTCGAACGCGCGCGCCTGCTCAATCGCGTTGAGATCTTCGCGCTGAATATTTTCAACCAGCGTCATTTCCAGAGCTAACTCATCCGGAACCTGCCGCACAATCGCAGAAACTTTGTTTAATCCAATGCGCTGTGCTGCTCGCCAGCGACGTTCTCCGGCAATCAACTGATATCGGTGACCGATCGCGCGCACCACGATTGGCTGGATAATGCCGCTGGCCTGGATGGAGCGTGCCAGTTCATCCAGCGCTTCTTCACGAAAACGAGTGCGCGGTTGATAGGGGCTAGGCTCAATTAGATCGATATCGATCTCGATCGGACCGCCCGAGCTGTGCGAGGAAGTGGTGAGCGCTGGTGCTGTGGCCACTGCGGCACCCGAACCGGTTACTGCGATACTCTGATTTTGAACTTCAGGAGCCGCAGGGGCGGCCGGTGGTTCAGGCTCCCGTATGAGCGCTCCGAGCCCCCGACCCAGCGCGTTTCTCGGCATTGGCAATTACCTCCTGTGCAAGCTGTGTGTATCCCTCAGCGCCCTTGCTGTGTATATCATAGAAAATAATAGGCTTACCGAAACTTGGGGCTTCGGCAAGCCGCACGTTACGTGGAATCAAGCTTTGGAATACCTGCGCACCAAAGAAACTGCGCAAATCCGTCGCTACCTGTCTCGATAGTGTTGTGCGCTCATCGTACATCGTGAGCAGAATTCCTTCGATTTCCAGGCTGGGATTCAGCGTGCGCCGAATGCGCATTAACGTATCTAACAGCTCTGAAACGCCCTCGAGGGCCAGATATTCGCACTGAATTGGCACAAGGACGGCGTCGGCGGATACCAATGCGTTCAAAGTGAGCAAATCCAGCGCCGGTGGGCAATCCAGGATGACAAATTTGTATTTCTCACGAAGTGGCTGCAAAAATCCTTGCAGTTTATATTCGCGGCTCTCCGCGGTAACCAGTTCTACTGCTGCGCCTGCTAGGTTTTTGTCTGCAGGAACGACATCCAGTCCGTCGACTTGGGATTTCAGAATGATACGGTCCGAAGGTTCCTCCAAGATCAATGCGTGATAGAGGGTTCGACGCGAAGGATCCTTGGGAAAACCGATCGCCGCAGTGGAATTTGCCTGGGAATCACAGTCGACTAGTAGGGTTGGTTGGTCTGCAGCAGCCAAACATGCTGCCAAATTGACCGCTGTGGTCGTCTTGCCGACCCCACCCTTCTGATTTGCAATCGCGATAACGCGCGCCAAGTAATCTCCCTAAGTGAGCCGAAAATAACAGACGCCACAATGCCGTGCAAGTTGTTTCACGTGGAACACCCCAGGAAAATTCCAAGCCTTGTTGAAAACATCCTAAATACTCTTGGAAGTCTAGCTCTAGCCCGATGTTTGTAGGCTCCGAGGCTTTTCAGAGCGCGGCGATCTAAGCCTAGCTATGTCTGTCCCGATCTAAATCTAGCTCTGTGTTTGTAGGGCACGGCTTTAGCCGTGCCGATAACGATGCAACCAGACTGCGGCTTTAGCCGCTGAGGGCTTGATGTTTCACGTGGAACACACTACTCGGCCATTTGATGCGCCTTACGGCTCCGTGTGAAACGCAATGGCCGCAACGCATGGAACATGTTTCACGTGGAACACTCAGGAGAGTTAGGAACTGTTGAGAAACCGCAGGCCTTTTTCTTAGAAGCATGACCTCAAATCACTGCCTTACCAGGGCGCGGCTTTAGCCCCTGAGGGGAGATGTTTCACGTGGAACGATCACTAGCTCGCCATGATGTGAATGATGTGCCTTGCGGTTCCACGTGGAACACTACGCCGCGCTCTTATAAAATCAGCTCATGGAAATTGTTCCACGTGGAACAGAGACAGCTTCGAATCGTCTGAGATCGACGCCTTCTGAAGCCCTCGAAGGTCGCTACGCCGACAATTGCGGTTTCTTGGTCCCAACTAAGAGAAATCGTCGCAGTGAATTTGGAATCGCGATCGGTTCTTGCCAATCCCAGAGCGCCGACTTCCGCACATCTTCCAAATCGCGTCCCCCGACCCAGAGAATCACTCTTCCAGCCGCGACACGGTCCGATCCTGCCCAGTTCAAAAATGATTCAAATTCTCCCAGCGCGCGCGAGCAAACATAATCCAAAGGGGCGACTTCTTCTCCGAGCTCTTCATACCGACTAATTAAGACTCTCGCCCCGTTCAGGCCGAGCTCCCGGATCACCTCAGCGATAAACGTACCCTTTTTAATGTTCGATTCAACCAAAAACACGTCTAATTCCGGCTGAATTATCTTCAGTGCTAGCCCTGGAAAGCCTGGACCCGATCCAATGTCGGCAAGCCGACCAGACGACAGGGGAATTGCCGTCGCCGCAAACATGGACTCGCAGAAGTGACGATGTAGTATCTCTAGAGGGTCGCGAATTGCCGTCAGATTCAGCTTCTCATTCCACTGCCGCAATAGGCGTATAAACGATTGAATACAAGCCACTTGGTCAGGACTTACGGAGACATTGAACTCGCTCAAAGCCCGGCGAATTACATCGTCGGATAGAGGCTTCTCAACCGTTGTTGACATTTAAGTAACTATCTCCGTAATCCATTCATTCTAAAGTGCTTGCTACGTTTCAAGGTCCTCGGCCCGCAGCAGGAAACGCGGTCCCGCCAGACCTGCCACCAAATCCACCACTGCGTGCCACATCATCACCGGAATCAAGCTATCGTACGCCAGTCGCATTCCCGCAAACAGAAATCCCAGTAACATCGTCCCAATAATTCCGCCCCGGCCTTGATAAGCATGCGCCAATCCGAACAAAAGCGACGTGACAATCACCACAACCCAGACATTCAGTCCTACCCGAGTGAGCGCTCCCATGGCAAATCCGCGATACAGAAATTCCTCGCAAATACCGGCGGTTACCGCCAGCGCCGAGTACGGCAGCAGCTCCAGCAGCGATTGCGGTAATATGCGCGCCGCGATTTTGCGCATCAGCTCTACCTGAGGCGCTTGCACTTTGCCGACGCGACGCAAGTTGAACCAATGCAAAATCCCCAAGACGACCGCGCCGACCAGCGTCACAAAAATTATTTTGCGAGTGTCGTGCGACGCCAGTCCGAGTTGCTCCGCCGTCAGTCCCCGCATTACAGCGCGCCAAGCCACAACCGCCACGGCGACCCACTGAAACGCGATGGTCGCACCATACAAAGTCACCTTCTCAACAGTCGTAATGCGAGGTTTTGCCAGCAGCCGCTTCAGTCGCACGTGTCCCCGCCAGGGCACAACCACGCCGAGAAACACAAAGATCAGCCAGAAATCCCAAGGCATCCGCCGATAAGAACACTTTCCTGCCAGCCGGCGCAAGCTCTGGTCTCACCACCGTTTCCTGATTGCTGGTCCTGTTCATCCCCCGCAGTAAGCAGGAAAGCCGCGGCCCCGTTATAATCATTGGCGCTGTACAGCGAGGTGTGGCTTGACCGATTCCGTGAAGCTCACGGCAATGGTCAAGGCAGCGGGTTGAGCAGCCAAGCTGAGTCCCGGGACTCTGGACTCTATCTTACGGCGCCTGCCGCAGCCGACTGATCCGAACGTGCTCGTTGGATTCAGCACCAACGACGACGCAGGGGTGTATCTGCTCGCTGACGGGCTCGCGATTGTGCAAACCGTCGACTTCTTCACGCCAATCGTCGACGATCCTTTTACCTTTGGCCAAATCGCCGCCACCAATTCACTCAGCGATGTCTATGCCATGGGCGGAAAGCCAATTTCCGCGCTCTCGATTGTGGGCTTTCCTGAAAAGGGCGACCCCGCCATTCTCGAACAAATCATTCGTGGCGGCCTGGATAAGATGAATGAAGCAAAGTGTTCCGTGGTCGGCGGACATTCCATTCGCAACGACGATATCCAATTTGGCTATGCGGTAACCGGTCTGATTCATCCTCAGAAAATCTGGCGCAATGTCGGCGTGCAGGCAAGTGACGTTTTGTTGCTGACCAAGCCTCTAGGCACCGGCGTCATTTCCACGGCTCTGAAGAATGATCGTGTCACTAAGGAAGCGCTCGATGCTTCGATCCGTTCGATGACCACGCTGAACCGTGCCTCCGCTGAAGCCCTCACCAAACTGGAATCGCAGTTTGACGCGAAGCAGCGTCCAATTCACGCCGTCACCGATGTGACTGGATTTGGCCTGCTCGGTCATGCTCGCGAGATGGCTTTAGGCGATGGCACGCCGGATGTTCCGGCCGTTTCACTGGAATTCGATCATACGTTGATCGCAGCGTTGCCAGGCGCGATGGAAGCCATTCGAGCCGGCATGATTCCCGGCGGCCTGAAAAATAACCGCGATTTCCTGGGCGAATGCGTCACGTTTGACGCCCGAGTGCCCGAAGAAAGCCGCGCTCTGCTGTATGATCCACAGACCTCCGGCGGCTTGCTAATCGCGATCGATCCATCCGCCGCAGATCAGGCGCTGAAAGCTCTGCAAGAAAATGGCGTGGCGGCTGCAAAAATTGGCACCGTTCGCCCCAAAACCACCTCGCTCTTGAAAGTCATCTAAGGTATTTCGCACCGTTCATGGACACCATCACTCACGGAATTGCCGGCGCATTGCTGAGCAAAGCCGCCTTGGGCGGCCACGATCTTCTTCCCGCCACTTCGATGAACAAACGCCGGCTCATCACTTGGGTGGTCACGTTAGGCGCAATGTTTCCCGACAGCGATGTGCTGCGCGATTTTTTTTCAGATAATCCGATGCTGATCATCACCTGGCATCGCAGCATCACCCATTCCTTGGTGTGCCTGCCCATCTGGGCCATCCTGCTCGCCGCACTCACCCGTGCCGTGGCGCGCTGGCGCAAATGGGAGTCGCCCTCCTTTGCTGCACTGTGTGCCTTGTGGGGCATCGGTATTCTCAGCCACATTTTTCTCGATCTGGTTACCACCTTCGGCACCATGATTTGGTCTCCATTGAAATGGTCGCGACCCGCCTGGGACATTCTCTTCATCATCGATTTCGCATTCACCGCGATCCTCTTAGTTCCGCAGTGGCTCGCGTGGACATTCGCAGATCCGAAGCGCATGGTGCGCCGCGGGCTCATCATGTGGCTGATTTTTACGCCGCTGCCGTTCATCGTTGCGAAGATTGCCGACCAAGTTGGTACGCCCATTTCGGGGATTGCCATTATCGCCGACACTCTGCTGGTCGCACTTTTGTTTCTTTTGCCAGCCGTCAGCGCCACCGGTTGGGGGCAACGCGTTCCTTACTTGACTTGGAATCGCGCAGGATTAGCGCTCACGATCGCTTATCTCTTGCTCGCCACCTATGCACATCACTTGGCGTTCGTGCGCGTTGAGAAATTTGCCGCCAGTCAAAATCTGCAGGTTGAAGCCATCGGTGCTCTCCCGCTTCCTCCTTCGCTGTGGCATTGGGACGGTCTCGTCCGCGCGCCTCGCGGCGTCTACGAAACGCGCATGGATGTGAGCAACGACTTTTTCCGCAGTGATGCCAACGCCGCAGATACAAAGCATGGCGATGCCATCGAGCGTACCTACTATCCAGATGCGCCACCAAATCCGTACATCGAGAAGGCTCGGCAACTGCCAGATGTTCAGGAAGTGCTATGGTTCGCGCGGTTCCCCGTCACCCGCTTTCACAAAGAAGGAAATGAAGCGGTAGTCGAGTTCCTGGATCTGCGCTTTCCGCAAATCCGCCGCGACCGCCCTGCCTCCTTCACCTATCGCGTGCGCTTCGATGCCAATAGCAACGTCATCTCGCAAGGCTGGGTTCGCAACTAAGTCCACAATTAAATTAGGAATGTTGCGGAAGGAAATTGAGGTGCGTTTGTGAGCTGGCGTTCGCGACCCGCGATCTACCGCCTCGCTCCAGACTCACTCTTAACCGGATGGATCACCACTTGGCGCTCTTCGCCCATGCCCACGCTCTCGGTGCGCACTCCCGGCATGTCTTTCAGCGCCAGATGCACGATGCGCCGCTCTCGCGAAGACATAGGATTCAATTGAAACGGCTGCTTCGAAGTTTGCACACGTTCCGCTGCCACCCGTGCGGTCATCTTCAACTCTTCAAACCGCAATGCGCGATAGCCACCACAGTCCAAATGAATTTTTTCGTGGAACGCCGGCTCCAGCCGCAGCGCCCGAAATGCCATATGCTCCAACGCCTTCAAAAGCTCAGCTCCGCGTGCCAACAAAATCTCGCGATCCTTGCCGTCCAGGTCCGCAAAGACTTCCGCGTCGCCTTCTGAACCCGCAGTCACTTCCGCCGTTCGCACTTTCACGTTTAACTCAAACTTCCCGGCCTTCACGATCTTCTGCAGAAATTCCCGCAGTGCTTCCGCCACCGCCTCGCGGTCCAACTTGCCATCGCGAACCAACTCTTTGGTCATACCGCTCCCGAGGACTCCGATAGGGCTCCCGCAGCAGACGCGTCTGCGCTTACTTTTTGGTGCGCACTAGCTTTGCCGGGGCTGGTAGGGGGTGTGTCCGGTTCAGGTACCATTGCTGTACGATACCCACCAGACTGCTGGTGAGAATATACAACGCCAAGCCGCTCGAAAACGGGAAAATTACAAACATACCCGCCATGGTAAGTGGCATGATCTTCATCATTTGAGCCTGTTGCGCATCCGTCGTTGTCACCGGCGTCATTTTCGAAACCAAATACATCGAAATGCCCACGGTAATCGGCAAAATATAATAAGGATCTTTAGACGCAAGGTCCGTAACCCATATCCAACTGGCGTGCCGCAGCTCAATCGTTCCGCGCAGCGCCGAATTCAACCCAATCCATAGCGGCATTTGCAGCAACATCGGAATGCATCCGCCCACCGGATTAATTCCTTCGCGCGAATACACCGCCATCACTTCTTTATTCATCTCCGCTTTGCGCGGATCATTCAGCTTGTACTTCTTATATTTCTCCTGAATCTGTTTGATTTCCGGCGCCACGCGCTGCATTTTCAGCGTGCTCTTATAAGTTGAAATGCGCAGCGGGAACAAGACCATATTGATCACCAGGGTTAGCACCACAATCGCCCAACCCCAGTTCGGTACGTATTTGTGCACCCACTTCAATGCGTGGAACAGCGGATCAGCCACAAATTCCAACCAGCCGAATTGCACCAGCGAATTCAGCTGCGGTTTCATCGCCTTCAAATCGTCGTAGTCTTTAGGGCCAACATAAACGCGCATGGCCATGGACTGCGCAGTCGTCGCGGTCGCAACTTCAGCAATGGGCTCGGCCTGATCCTTCCCGTCCACCTGAATGGTGTGAAACGATTTCCAGTAGCGCGTTTCCAGCGGCGTATTCAAAGACTCCAACGGAGGCAAAAACGCCGCGGTGAAATAGCGGTCTTCGATTCCGCTGAAATTCTTCCCGCCCTGCCAAACTCCGATCCACTTCTCCGGCCCTTCTAATTTCTTGATAGCAGTCGTGGAGAGCTTGCCGTTGTCTCCATAAAACGTCATCACCGCTACCAGTGGCGCGGGATCGGTCACCGTAGGATCGCCAAATCCGCCACGCCACGCCAATCCAGACTGCACGCGGGCGCCATTATTTGTGGTCGTGGTCTCCACGGTCACCGTATACGAATGGTCGAAGTGAAATTTCTTAGTCACTTCCAGATGCCCGTCGCTCCACGTGAACGTCACATCCGCAGGCGCTTCCAGCGAAGACGAATCGGTGGACACTTTGTACAAGCCAGTGTTCGCCGCCTTTTCCATGTTTGGATCGTCGATCACCACGGAAAATGGCCAACCGCCAGTTTCTTGCGAAGCTTTTGCGTGCACCAGGTCCAACGTCTTTTGTGGCTTCGAATCATCCTTATATTTCTTAAGCTGCCAACTCTTCACCACCGCGCCCCGGTTGGAAAATTCCACGCGATACAACGCGTTTTCCACCACAATCGTGCGTTCCTGCGAATCGCCCACGGGATTCACAGTTGCAGCGGAAACCGTCGATGGCGTTGATGGCGCAACAGAAGCGGGAGTAGCAGAGCTACCAGTGGAAGGAGCAGGAGTCGGATTCGCACCTGGCGTAGCGGGAGCAGTCTGCGCAGCCTGATTCTGCTGCGGCGGATTGACCGGTGGCTTCGGCCCAAAAAATTTCATGTACAAAATAATCACCGCCATCGACAGCAGCGATGCCACCAGGATCCGCATCTCCGGCGTGAACTTATCCTTCGGCCCCAGCGGCGGCAATTGATTCATCGGGGTGCTCACGAGCGAACCTCGTGCGTGCTACCTGGCAGCGTCGAATTCGATTGCATGTTTTCCCATTTCTCCGGAACCGGGTCGTACCCAAACTTTCGCGACAGTGGATGGCACCGCGCCAAACGCTTCATTCCCAGCCACACTCCGCGCGCCACGCCATATCGTTCAATGGCCTCGTATGCGTATCGGGAACACGTCGGCTGATACCGGCAAGCTCCCGCAAACAGCACCGAGAGGTGCGCCTTATAAAAGTTCAACGCGAATAGCGCCGCGCGCACACCCATGCTTCTTGGCGCAAGCGGGGTCGCACTGGTCTTTTCTTGCGATGGCGATGGCATGTGATCTGAATTCACAGGTTCACAGATTCTTCACTAAACGCAGCAGGTCGCTGGTTAACGCGGCAAACGGTGCAGTCGCCACCGAGCCCTTCGGGTGTACCACGATGTCCCATCCTGCGGGCATCTCCCGGCGGTGGCCTCTCACGATTTCACGCAAACGCCGCCGGATGCGATTGCGCAGCACCGCCCCACCCAACGCCTTTTTGATGCTGAACCCAAAGCGGCTGACCGGCAGTTGATTGGCGCGCACGAAAATCGTGTAATGAGAATTCGACCGGCGCTTTCCCGCGCGGTATACGGCATCGAACTCACTTTTTCGCACCAACCGCGCTTCGCGTGGAAATGTGTAGCTCTCGCTCACCGGCTGATCCGGCGCGGCCTCGCCTTTACTCGGGAGTAAGGCGATGACGTCCCTTCTTGCGGCGAGCTGCAAGTACTTTGCGCCCACCCTTAGTCTTCATGCGAACGCGAAATCCGTGTGTCTTGGCGCGGCGACGTTTCCGCGGTTGATATGTGCGCTTCGGCAAAGCAATCCCCCTAAGTGAATACGTTGCGGCAGAGTTAAATCTTACTCTTCAGGAGCTTAGGTCTTCGTAAACCCTTCTGGGCAGGACCGTAACCACACTCCTCCGGGAGGCTCGGGGTATTCGACCCCAAGTTTCCGCTTCCCGGTCTTGCAGACCGCAAGTGCCCGCACGCTCACCACGCGCAGCAGCACTGTAATGATGCCGCACACGACGTAAGCATTGCATTGCGGCTCTCGCAGTCGAGCCTAACCGCCGCTTCCACGGCAGCTTCTGGAATTCTTTAGTGTACTTGCCCCCCGCCAACAGGGTCAAGAATCCTAGGTAGAGTTACAAGGGCGGCGAAAAATGATACACCCGCGCCAAATGCAGCGAATTTACTTCTACAGGATAAACAAAGAAAAACTACAGCAAAAGTGTAAAGTTTTCTCTCGCTAATTTCTCATATTCGGCTAAGGTCTTAGGACCAGCAATATAAAGCACTTGGCTGACTTTGGCGCCAGGCATGCTCATCTAAACCAATTCGGAACCCAAGAGCGTTTCGCTTGGAGGAAAAGTGAACTCGAACAAGCTGCTTGTCTTGCTGTTGTTTTTGATCGCGCTAGCCCCACTGGGCAAAGCGGACGGCCTAAATCTTGCCGTCCAACCACTTGGCATTGTGAATGCCACGGTCGCGATAACGCCTGTTGAGGATGCGTCCATGCCGGGAGGTGACGGGTTTGGTCGTATCTCTCTAGCATATGCCCTTAACGGTCTTTCCAACGAATTTGTGTATTGGATTGCAAATCCCTTGGTTGAGCCCTTTAGCGCTTCTGGCGGTCAGATTACTTTTATTCCCGGCAACTATAACTACCCGGCTTCATCTGAGTCATTGAACATTTCTGCTTCCTCATTATGCTGCGCAGACGTCTTCACGTTCTACGGCGAGGCAGACACGTATTCCTTCACCTTACCTTCAGTTATTACACCTGCCTTGAATCCCACGTGGCATACCCAAGGCGGCGACGAATTCGAAATCAACAACGTACCCGTGTTGGTGAGTACCCCGGTATCAGAGCCAGGAACAATCTTTTTGCTCGGGATCGGCCTTTCTGCCTTTATCATCCTTTTTGCCATAAGACGAACCTAGTCGCTCACGACCTCGGATTACCTGACGACCTCATTACAATCGCACATCCGCTTACTGCCGGGCGCTTGGCGCACCTTTCGTCCAGACTTCCGGGTGGCCTACCCTTTGTGGTTTTGTCTCACATGGTTTTGTCTCGCACGAAGGGTGGGTCTCTCTTCAGCGACACGTCCATTTTGTTGTTCCCGCGCGAGACATAAACTACCCGTCCAGACCGCGGCCTATATAGGGCCGCATTGCCGCCGATTGCAACTTTCCTGCGGCTAAAAACGTACCCGAATTAAGACAAACCGTTCGCCGAATCGCCGGCAGATCTGCACGCAGCACCGCGAACGAGAGGCTCATGTCATTGTTGTGGTGGCCATAAGCGATTGCGCAGAACTACGGGCAGATGAGAGGTGCCTCGTGCAACGCAGATCATTTCTGAAGGGGGCGGGAGTGGTGACTGTCGCCGTCGTGGGCGGCGGAGTCTGGCGCGCCTACGACCAGGGCGTCTTCAGCGTCGGTCAAGGACCGGCCTACGAACCCTGGAAAGACTGGCGTAACAATTCCGACGAAGGACCCCTCGCATTGGTGCGCGCCGCCATTTTAGCCGCGAGCCCGCACAACACACAGCCTTGGCTTTTCAAGGTGACGAATTCCTCGATTGAGTTGTATATCGATACGAACAGAAACGTCGGGGCGCTCGATCCTTTCCTGCGGGAAGAGCACATCGGGATGGGCTGTGCTCTCGAGAACCTGATGCTGGCTGCAGCTGCTCATGGCTACCAGGCTAGCGCGACGCTTTGTCCGGGCAAGCTTGCGCCGATTCCCGTCGATTCCGAACCGACGCTTTTGGCGCGTGTAGATCTAGTTTCGGGTAAACACGAAGAATCCGACTTGTACGACGCAATCCCACGCCGCCATACGAATCGCAGTGCATACAACCCTCACCAACCGATTCCGGCCCAGCTCGTCGAAAATCTAAGCCGCTTGGCCAGCGCGGAGCCAGACGTCAAACTCTTTCTCTTCATAGCAGAGGCCGACCGGAAAAAGATCGTAGAAATCAGTTCCGCGGCGAACGCCGAAATCTATTCGGACCCGGAAGTACAGCGTGGTAGTGATCGATGGATTCGGACCAACTGGGGTGAGGTCCAGAAATTCCGCGACGGCCTTTCGATTGATGCCTTCGGGCTGCCTCCAACCACCACAGGAGTGGCCAAGATGATGCCTCTGTGGCTGTTGAAACGCGTCGCATCACGAAGCGAGGCAAATGGCTATTCGAACTTGATGCTGTCTGCGCCCCTGATCGGCATCATTGCGGTGCACGACCGCTACGACCGGGAACACTGTCTACGCGCAGGGAGGATTTGGCAGCGGGCGCATTTGCTGGCAACCGCTCGCGGCCTAGCTGGGCGCCCCTGCAATGAGTCGGTGGAGATGATCGATCATGAAAAGGCGCTGGGAAAACCGGCGCTGCGGGCGAGCCTGCTTGCCGAAGTCTTGGGGGATTCCACGTGGCAGCCGACCTTCGTCTTTTATATGGGTTATCCGAAATGGACTGCAAACGCCAGCCCCCGGCGCTCAATTGACAGTGTAATTCTTTGACCTCAGCGCCTAGGCGGGTAACCGCCGCTTCCACGGCAGCTTCTGGAATTCTTTAGTGTACTTGCCCGCCAACAGGGCCAAGAAACGCGAGTATGCACCCTCCCTAAGTGAGTTCTGAAAGTGGTGAGGACAAGGCACGTCGGAGAGTACCTGGAAACCAGATCTCAACGTAGCCCGCTACAATCCACACAAACACAAACGCGCGTTCTTCTTTTTCCGAGAGTAGGTCCTTAGCCGCCTTGGGAAAGTTGACGCGCCAGCCGACCCTTGGTGTCAATGAGACCGCGCACGGAATCAACCTCGTTGCAATTGCATCTCTGGCATTGTTCTCAGTGCGATCGAGAACATCTCCAAACTCTTCTACCTCGTCAATTTCTTGAAGGATCTTGGCAAGTGCGCCTTTTGGTGCTTCCTTTGGCTGCATAAGCAGGCGATACCTTCCCGGAGTGACGACCAGCAGCCAGCATTTCATGGACGTACCGGTAAAATGAGGGTGTTTCGCACGTTCAACAATCTGAATAGGCAACCTTATGCGGTCCCGGTCAAAAGGGACTTTAATTAAGCTAGTATCTTCATTTGTGCTACCTTCATTTACCATTTATAGGGTTCAGCATATCTGTGTAAAACAGCCATATTCTTCACATTTTAGATTGAGTGCTACCGTCAATTACCATACAATATGTAGAGGTCAAGACGTGGAGACCACAACTGTCTCAGAGAGCGTCGATCGTATGCTGCAACAAACCTTCATCCACATCCCGGGTATCGGCAAGGAAACGGAGCGAGAGCTCTGGAAGCAAGGCATTCGCTGTTGGGATGACGCCGATTGTTTTGCAAAGCGCTTCGGAGCTGTTGGCGCACGTCTCCATCAAAAACTCGATGACTACATTCCGCGTTCTCGCGAGGCAATTCGTTGCAGAGACGCAAAGTTCTTCGAACGGCTATCAGCTTTGGGCGAAGCGTGGCGCATCTATCCAGAGTTTGCCAACGATTGCGTTTATCTCGACATCGAGACCACTGGCCTGTCGTCCGTGTTCGATAGCGTCACGATGGTCGGCCTTTACGACGGGCGCAGATATAAGGTTTTTGTCGAGGGAGAGAATCTCAGCGAACTGCCAGCCCAGCTAAAGAACTATTCGGTCGTCGTGACATTCAACGGAGCCGGCTTTGATTTGCGCTTTCTCAGACTTGCGTTCCCGAACATTGTTATTCCACCTATCCACATTGACCTTCGCTGGGTTACGCGCCGCCTCGGTATCAAAGGTGGTCTGAAGTTCGTGGAAGAAAAGCTAGGACTCAAACGGGATGAGTCCATTCAAGACTTGACTGGTTTTGACGCCACCGTTCTTTGGGCAAAGCATCTGCGTGGGGACAAAACTGCCTTGGAGCAGTTGATCCGTTACAACACGGAAGACGTTGTCCACCTGAAGGCAATCATGGAGATTGCTTATGACCGTTTGACCAAAGACACAGTGTCTTCTTGGAAGAGTACGGTGGCATCCATTTTCACGGGTCTTGCACCACTTCCCAGGTCCAACAAACGGGCGGTGCTTAGACGAGTTTCATGCCAGTCTGACGCAACCGACATTGTTTCTCGCCTCCTCCAGAAGTCTTCTACAGGCGGGTCCAGCCCGCGAATCGTCGGCATTGACCTAACCGGGAGCGAGAAAAGAGCAACCGGGTGGGCACTCATGGATGGTGCCTCAGCCACAACAAAGAGCATTCGCTCGGACGAAGAACTTATTACAGAAACCATTGCTGCCAAACCGGATCTGGTCTCGATTGATTCCCCGCTTTCACTGCCCGAAGGATACGGCGCACCGGGCGTTCCAATTTATCGGAAATGCGAGCTGGCGCTAAAGAGGATGGGGATCTCCGTCTTTTGGTGCCTTCTTCCGAGTATGCAAATGCTCACTCGTCGCGGCATTCGTCTCGCAGATGAGCTGCGTAAAGCCGGTTGCAAGGTGATCGAGAGTTATCCAGGTGCCGCACAAGACGTTCTCGGCATTCCTCGAAAAAAGGCGAGCCTTGAGGAACTGAAGCGTGGTCTCTTCCGCGCGGGTATTGCTGGAGACTTTGTCACCGCTCATGTAACGCACGATGAAATCGACGCGATCACTTCTGCCCTGGTTGGATTGTTCTATCTCGCCGACGAATACATCGCGCTTGGTACCACAGCAGAGGATTATCTGATCGTACCGCGGTCGCCAAAATTCAACTATGCGAAGTTGGCACAAATCCTTTCGGCCACTGGACTCGACGATGTACCCGACAGCCCCACTAGGATAGAATCCCCCCTTCATGGCCAGCCACTCTCAGCCATCGTTGGGTAAGCGGCTCGTCGTTGGAATCACCGGACGAATCGGCTCTGGTAAGACCACCATTGGTAAGTATCTGGAATCGAGACACGGATTCCAATATTTGCGGTACAGCGCAGTGCTTGCCGATTGGCTGGCTCAGGATCCCGAGAGTAAGTCACACCTACAACAGGTAGGATGGGAGGTTATGGCCTCCGGAATGCAAGCCGAGCTCGATCGCCGTTTGATTTCGCAAATTTTGCCCGAGCGCGACGTCGCTGCGGATGGACTGCGTCACCCTCTCGATTACGATACTCTGCGAGACTTATACTCCTCCTCGTTCTATCTTCTGTTCGTGGATAGTCCCTCGCAGTTGCGATTCGAACGGCTACGAACCAAGGGTAAATATGCAGACTTGGCTTCATTTCAGGCTGCGGATTCTCACCCTGTTGAACAGCAGATTGATTCGCTTCGTACCCACGCCGCGCTTGTGATCGAAAATGATGGCTCATTGGAACATCTCTACGCTGTCGTGGATGAAACAGTTTCCCGTTTCCGGAAAGAGGGTAGTTCATGAGTCTATGGATAGTAGTTGGTGGTCAGTATGGTTCGGAAGGTAAAGGAAAAGTTTCAGCCTTCATAACCAAGCAGGAAAACATTGATATTTGCGTCCGCTGCGGTGGACCTAACTCGGGGCACTCTTTCGTCGACGAACAAGGCAAATCCGTAGTTCTTCGACAGCTTTCAACTGGGTTTATCAATCCGCGAACCCGTTTGCTTATTCCTGCGGGCGCTCTGATCGAGCCTGAGATAGTCAAACAGGAAATAGAATCACTAGGGCTCAACCCTGATCGGGTTGGAATTGACCATAAGTGCCTCGTAATCGAAGAGAGAGATCGAAAAGAAGAACAAAAGCTACAGCTGCATGAAAGGCTCAGTTCAACTCTATCCGGAGTTGGTGCCGCCCAATCAAGGCGGATTTTGCGTGGTGGTGACGTCAAGCTTGCGCGAGATGTAGGAAGTTCTCATCCCTGGTTAAGCCGATACCTTACGGAAGTTACCGACGAGGTAAACAGCGCGCTTGACCTCGAAAAGAAAGTCTTGATTGAGGGCACGCAAGGATTCGGTCTTTCTCTCTACCACTCTCCAAATTATCCGCGAACAACATCTCGTGACACGACCGCCGCTGGATTCCTCAGCGAAGTCGGCGTTAGTCCGCGCCGTGTCACAGAAATCGTAGTGGTCTTCCGCACATTTCCGATTAGGGTAGCTGGAGAACAAGCCGGGCCAATGAAAGAAGAAACCACGTGGGAAAAAGTCCAGCACGAGAGTGGATATCCTCATCCAATTGAGGAATGGACCACTGTTACGCATAAAATCCGCCGCGTAGCACGTTTTGATTGGGAACTCGCAGCACAAGCGATTGCAATGAATCGCCCAACAAAACTCGGTATAACCGGTCTTGATTATATAGACTATAAAAATTTCGAACAGTCCGATCCTTCACGCCTCACGGATCGAGCGAGAAAGTTTCTCTGGGAAATTCACGAACGACTCGGAGTTCCAGCTGTATATCTAAGTACAAGTCCCAAACTTGAATACAGTTTGGTCTTACCGGAGCGTCGAAGCTCCGAACATCCGTTAGAGACTTTGTTGTCCTATTGAATCGTGTTTCGAAAGATCTCACTGCATGCCGACGGTCAATAGGAGGAACCCGTGGCACTCCCGGAACCCAAGCATCTTAACAACTCGGGGCCCTATCCCCTCATACCCAAAAAAATTCAATGGAAGTATAAGGATCCCAACGAGGAGATAAGTAGAAAAGGCCTCTTATTGTCGAACGAAATAGAGAGATTCTGTAACGAACGTCTCTTGATCGACGACGAATACGACATACGGCATCTGAGACCCGCGGCCTATACACTGAGAATTGGCATAGACTATGTGGATAGTCGAGGCAAGAAAGGCCGGCTAACAGAAGCAGAACCTTCATTTTATCTCGAGCCGAATTCAATTGCATATGTGAGCACACTTGAGTCCCTCGACCTACCGTATTATATCGTTGCGCGCTTCAACCTACGTGTGAAGTGGGTGTATCGCGGCATACTCTTGGGAACTGGCCCCCAAGTAGAGCCCGGATACAAGGGGCTACTCTCTTGCCCATTATTTAATCTAACAGATCGAGCCCTCAAAATAACTTTAAGGGAAGAATTTGCGACAATCGACTTCGAGAGAACATCTGATTTTTGTCCCGGAGAGCTCGACTGGCAAACGATAGCTGGAAAAATTACTCGCAGCATTGATGTAGAAAAACTTGACGAGATAGTTTCCTCCGGAAATAGGTATCTTCTTTTCAGGCAGAAGCCTTACCCAGCCTTGGAACATCTTCCTGACTGGGACGTCGTTAGCTCACTTGTTCAGTTGTCCAATGAGGTCAAAACTTGGCGCGCTATTGGTATTGGAATACTCATTGCCTTCTTTAGCCTAACGCTCAGCCTCTTAAGCTATCAAGGCAATCTGTATCGTGAACTCAGGAATCAGGACTCACGCGTGGGTGCAATGAATGAAAATCAGATCCTGGCGGATTGGAAACGAGTGCAACAGGGCGAAGAAATGCGGAAGCTTGAGCAGCGAATCGCAGAACTTGAGAAAGAGTTATACGCTAAACCTCCAAAATAAGAGCTCCACGCACCCAACTTCAGCCGAAGCTACCCTCCTCTTAACGCAAACCATAGGAAGGAGTTGAAGTGGGACTACAGGTCCACATACGTCATTGGATAGATAGCTGGTTTGAAATCAAACCGGCATACGAGAGGGCCGCGTATGACCGAGTCGTCCGAATCACTCTCGGTTTACTTTTTATGGTTTTAGCGTGTTTTGCCCTGCATTCTTTGGGTGCCCCAAACGAAGCCTCCTATCTCTTAGCGGGAATGCGGACTCTCCACTTCGATCATCCTTTCATATTTGTTTTCGGATTGGCCCTTACCACGGTTGCTGTGTCGGATACTGTGGGGCGAATTATCGTTGGCTCCATTGGCTGGTTTCGACGTCATATTCGATACAAGTTGCCAAGAAGAAAGGTACGAGAATATTGGTCGAACGAGTGAAAATCCGAGCTGAAGCTATGGGACAGAGTTTTTCGTTGGAACCCCCGGCCCACGATATCCATAGATTTATATATATTTATAGTAAACAAGATGCTATACTTGCCCTGTAATGCTCGAAGGACGCCGATGTGTTTCCATTTCGGTTCACCCTGAGCGCTTTTCGCGAAGGGTCGGCACCCACACTTCTCTGTCCAGCTCCCAAATTCCCCTAGGTCCTTTGCTCCCCCTACATACAGGCCATTCTCCCGCAAGTCCTTTCCCTTCAACACTTACGCAAAAAGGTGGGGGGTACCCCCTCTATTGGGCCGCCCAAGTCTCGCTCTCCCCCCTAGCGCGGCCCGTTTTGGAACTCGTTCGCAGCGTCTTGACGTGCCCGCTATTTGTCTCCGTTCACGTACAACAGCGCGAACCCGTCGTAGCTCTTGCCTCCTACGATTTGCATCGCAGTGGCACTGACCCGCGGCTCGCGAGACGCTATTTCCAGGAAGCGGCGAATTCCCTGAATGTCGGCATTGTCGCTGTTCGCGTCGACGACTTTGCCGCTGCGCACCACGTTGTCCGCGAAGATCAGGCTGCCGCGGCGCGTGAGCTTCAGAGCCCACGCAAAATACTCCGGCATTTGCGATTTGTTTGCGTCGATGAAGACCAAATCGAACGGTGGCAGTTTCTCTGCGGCAATCTTGGGCAGAGTCTCCAACGCGGGACCAAACCGCAAATCGATCAACTCGTTCAGTCCCGCGAACGCGATATTCTTACGCGCGATATCCGCGTGCTTGGCATCCGCTTCGAGCGTGATCACTTTTCCGCCAGCCGGAAGCGCCCGCGCCATCCAAATCGTGCTGTACGCGCCGAGCGTGCCAATCTCCAGAATGTTCCGCGCGCCGATGCTTCGCGCCAGGATCTGCAGCAGCTTACCTTGCGTCGCAGACACGTTGATCGGCGGCAAACCTGCTTCCGCGCTGGTGCGCAAGGCGTGTTCCAACGCCCGATCGGCCGGAGCCAACAACCCGCCAAGATAATCATCCACTGCTGCCCACACTTCTTGTGTCATGACGCTTCACTCCTCGCTAACGATCCCAAGTTAAAATCTCCACCCATAGCCAAACGCGAATTGAATCGTGTGTCGCAAATCGCCGCCCGGCACAGGAGCGTTGACGCCGTTGTCATTCACGTTGCGCACGCCAAACAGCACATGCGTGTCGCCCACTTCCAGCCGCAACGTGCTTCGTTCCGCCGGATAAAATTCGATGATCCCGCCCAAATCAATCGCGAAGCTGGTGGCCCGCTCGTAACTGTACGTCACGCTATCCGCAGTCTGCGTCAAGGTAACTCCGGCGAGCGCCTTGGAATAGCTGTTGAATCCCGGACGCACTTTCCCGAAAAATCCAAAGTGATTGCGGCGGATTCCGCCCTTTACGCCAAACAAGCCCTGCAAAATCTCTCCGCCGTCGTGCGGCCCAGAACTGTTGGTGCTGCGGGGGTAATACAACAAATCGCCATCCAGATAAAAAACGCGATACAGCTTGTAAGACGCGTAGCCGCCAAATCCCGGATCGGTGCGCGTACCGTCGGTCGCGCCTTCCCGGGTAATAATCATGGTGCTGAATACCGGGCCAACTTCCCATCGTCCCGAGACCGCGCGCTCCGGCTCATTTTCAATCCAACCGCCGGGTCGGTACGCCACTCCAAAACTCAGCCGCGTGGTATCGCCGATTCTTCCTTGCGCTGTTCCGCCGGCCGACTCTGGTCCGGGCGGTATCGTGGCGTTCGGCACCCGGTACGGATTGCCTTCAATGTCCGCGCGCAACGCCCAACGGTGCGTCACGTAATATTCAAAGCCGCCACCGAGATTCAGAACGAAGTAGTTGACCGACTTCGAGCCGTACAGCGTGCTGGGATCGCCGTTCAGATACAAAACATCGCTGAAGTGCAGCACTCCCGGCCGCACCAATCCAAACACCGCGAATCGCCGCGTCTGCACCACCTTTGCGCGTATGCCGACCACAGCCTGCAGCGACTGACCGCCCTGTCTGTACAGAAGCGGAGCCGCATGTTCTGGAAAAAAGTCGATCTGCGATTCGATCGCCAGCCGCCGGTTCAGATTCCAGTCGAAGCGTCCTCCAAATCCGGGATAACTCTTGCTGCCTCCGCCGGGCGGTGCCTGCTGAATCGTGGAAAACTGCGCGCCCAACTCAAATCGCGTGTAGATGTCCTGCGCATGCGCCGCTACGGAAGTTAGCGAAATAAAAATCAGCGCCAGAAAAACGCGGCGGTACTTAGAAGGAAGCAACGACCCCAAAGACGATTCTCCTCGAACACCACGTGAAACTGGAATTTAACCACCTATTTCTTTGGCGAGCGAATTCTAACTTGAATTGCCAAAAGCGGTGGCAGGAAATGCTGCCGCGAGATTGCGGTTCAGAACAAAACCGAATATCGTGACAATGCTACCGAAATCGACGAAACGGTTCTGGAGAATCGCATGCCGAGAATTTCTCGCTCACTCATCCCGTTAATAGCCTTGGGCCTGCTTGCCACCTTTGCCTTCGCGCAGGGTTCCGCGGATCACCAGACGCCGTCGCCCAATGCCGCCGCTCCCGCCGCTTCGTCGATCAACGACCCGCTCCGCTCTTTATTCTTCGTTCAGCAATTCGATGAAGTTGATATTTCTCCCGACGGCAAAAAAGTAGCCTGGGTCGAAACGCAAATCGACGAGAATGGCGCGCAGACTGGAAACCACGACATCTACATCTCTGAATATACGAAGGACCAAAAGCCAGTGCGCATCACGGCGGGCGCGCACGGCGCACACTTCAACGAACTTGGATTGGCTTGGTCGCCCGACAGCAAAAAGCTGGCGTTCCTTTCCGACGCAGAGAAAAAAGCGCAGCTCCAGTTGTACGCCTACTCGGTCGACGGCGGTTCCATCAAGAAGCTCACAACGTCAACCGGATTGCTTAGCACTCCAGCGTGGTCGCCCGATGGGAAAAGTATTGCTGTGCTGTACACGGAAAATGCCACGCGAGACGCCGGACCGCTGGTCGCCGAAACTCCGGAAACCGGAGTAATCAAGGACGCCTTCTTCGAACAGCGCCTGGCCGTGGTAGACGCAGCAGGTGGCTCACTGCGCTCCATCACTCCCGATGATACGTACATCTACGAATACGATTGGGCGCCCGATTCGAAAAGCATTGTGCTGACCGCGGCAAAGGGCAATGGCGACAGCAATTGGTACATTGCGGAATTATTTGCGGTTGATGTTGCCTCAGCCAGCATGAAGTCGCTGTACAAGCCGAAATTGCAAATCGCCCGCCCGGTCGTTTCGCCCAACGGCAATAGCGTCGCGTTCATCGAAGGGTTGATGAGTGATGAAAGTTCCGTAGGCGGCGATGTGTTCGTCATCCCGCGAAACGGCGGCGCTCCTCGCAACCTAACGCCGGACCGCAAAGCTTCCGCTTCACTCCTGGCTTGGACCAGCGATGGCAAGCTCATCGACATGGAAAATATAGACGGCGAGTCCAGCATCGCTCGCATCGATATGACGAACGGACATATCGAAGGCCTTTACCGCGCGCCACAATTGCTGACCAGCGGATTTTGGTCCACTAGTTTGTCTCTCACGCGCGATGGAGCCACGGTAGCCTTCGTACGCACTTCGTTCAACGATCCACCCGAAATCTTCGCGGGTCCCTTTGGCAAATGGAAACAAGTCACACAACGGAACGCGGCACTGAAACCTGCGTGGGGCGAGGCCAAAAGCTTGCACTGGAAAAGTGACGGCTTCGACGTGCAAGGATGGCTGATCTATCCCAAGGATTTTGACCCGGCGAAAAAATATCCGATGGTCGTTGCGGTTCACGGCGGTCCCGGGGCCGGCGTGCAGCCCGGTTGGCCCGGTGCTTTGTCCTACGAGATGGCCCTGCCTTCGCGCGGCTATTTTCTTTTTCAGCCGAATCCACGCGGCAGCTTTGGAACAGGCGAAGCCTTCACTCGCGCCAACGTGAAGGATTTCGGCTACGGCGATTGGCGAGACATTCTAGCTGGCGTCGATGAAGTGATTCGAGCCGCGCCTGTTGATCCCAACCGCCTGGGCCTTACTGGTTGGAGTTATGGCGGCTATATGACCATGTGGGGTGTCACGCAGACGAATCGCTTCAAGGCTGCCGTGGCTGGCGCGGGAATCGCGAACTGGTCCAGCTATTATGGCGAAAATAAAATCGATCAGTGGATGATTCCCTTCTTCGGCAAGTCCGTTTACGACGATCCGCAGGTTTACGCGCGCAGCGCCCCGCTTACCTTTATCAAGAATGTGAAGACGCCGACCCTGATAATTGTTGGCGACAGCGATGGAGAGTGTCCCACGCCGCAGTCTTACGAATTCTGGCACGCGCTTAAAACCCTGGGAGTAAAAACGGAATTGGTCGTTTACGAGCGGGAAGGCCACATGTTCGTCAATCCCGAGCATCAGCGCGACGTGGTTGTTCGCGCCACCGCGTGGTTTGATGAGTATCTGAAATAGACACTGTTGTTCACCTGGTCTGCCGAGCGCCAACGTCCGAGCGCTATGCTTCTTCCGGTTAAACAGGCGGTATACTGACCTCTTTCCGAAATTGAGAAGAACTCAGATGACCAAGCTGGCCAGCCCATTTCGCGTCGCCTGTGTATTCCTAATATGGATATGCGCCTGTTCGTCCGCGTGCGCGCAAAATCCGCGAGGCGCGCTGCGCGGCACCATTCAGGATGCAAGTGGCGCACGCGTTCCCGGAGCAAAGATCACGCTGCGCAACGCGGAGCTGGCCCTGACTCGCGAAACCCAATCCGATGCGCGTGGCGAATTCCGTATCGAAGATCTCCCTCCCGCTTCCTACGTAGTCACCGTGGATGCGAACCTGTTTGCCCAGGCGCGTGCCGAGGTCACCATTTCGACCAGTTCGGTGCGAGAAATAAATGTTTCTCTTCAACCCAAGGCGCTCGCCGAGAAAGTTCTTGTAACCGCTCCAACGCAATCCATCACCACCGAGAATCTCGATACCAGCAGTGCGGTTCACGAGGCCGTCATCTACCGGCAGGATCTCGAGACCATTCCGCTGGCGGCCCGCAGCTTCGCGAATATTGCTTATCTCGCGCCTGGCACTGAGCCCGTTGAGCCTTCCGATCCCACAAAAGCGCGCATCACCGCGGTGGCCACGGGCGGCAGTTCCGGGTTGAACAACGAAATTTCCGTGGATGGTGGCGATAATTCCGACGACTACATTGGCGGCTTCCTGCAGAATTTTTCGCCCGACGCCATTCAGGAGTTTGCGTTTCGCACCGCGCAAGCCGACGCAGACACCGGGCGGACCACCGCAGGCTCGGTAGTCATCACCACGCGCATCGGCACCAACAGTTGGCACAGCGACCTGGCCTTTTACGAACGAGCTGCGGCACTGAATGCACGCTTTCCTATCGACAATCCAGCGCCGAATCCCAAGCAGCCTTTCGCTCGACAGAATTATGTGGGCACGCTCGGCGGTCCGATAGTCAAAGACAAACTGTGGTTCTTCACTTCCCTGGAATACGTTCACGAAAATGCCAGCATCGCCTACAGCCCCGCGAGCACGGCGCAGTTCAACGCACTCGCGCAACTCGCGTCCATGGGCCTGATTCCCGGCGTCACTTCCATCGCGGCGCCGAATAATGTTGCGGTGCCGTTTCGTGACTATCTGGCGACCGTGCGTCTCGACTGGGCACAGTCCGAACGCTCCCGCTGGTTTCTACGCGGAGCAATCGACACGTATACGACGCATAACGCGCTGGTGCAGCAAGGGGCGTTGCCGTCCACAGGCGCAACTTCACACAACAACTACATCAGCACCGTGGTTGGCAATCAATTTACGTTTTCCCCATCGTGGTTCGGTTCGTTGGTGCTGAGTTTCAGTGGCTTGCACCTTACGCAAACGCGAAATTCGGATCTTGGCTTCGCGCTCGCGTTTCCGTTCACCACTACGTCCAGCGTCATCACCGGATTCGAAACTTATGGCGACAATCAATTCGTCACCGGTGTCGCGAATTTTCCGATTCTTCGCAACCAGCAGAAATATCAAGCGCGCTACGACGTCACGCATGTCTCTGGTCGGCACGTCCCTCGGTTTGGCATCAATTTCATTCACGAGCCGGTACTGAGCGGCGCGCTCGCATCGAATGCCGAAAATTTAGTCACGCTTCCGCACGATCCCACCTATTACCTGGTGAATCCTGCCCAGTTTTCCGTCGATTACGCTGCTGGCAGTGTGTTCACTCCCGCCAGTGACGGGAGCTTTTCGCAAAATGTGCAGCGCCTCGGACTTTACGCAGAAGATTCGTGGCGCGTGTCTTCAAATCTGACAATCAATTACGGATTGCGCTACGACACCACGATTGGTCTCTTCATCGCCTCCGGCCGCGACCAACGTTTCAATCCGGCCATGAGCACGGGCCTGATCACTGGCGTCCCGCATGATTACCGTAAAGCGTTTGCGCCGCGCCTCGGCATTGCGCAGGCGCTTGGGACCTCGCAAAAAACTGTGATCCGCGCCGGCGTGGGGCTCTATTTCGACGACCTGGCACAAACTGGCTGGGTTCGCGCCTTCCAGTCTGTGAACGCTGGAAATTTGCAGGACGCTGCTGTGCCGCCTTCCTTAATCGATCCCAACTACCACACGCCTTACGCGCTTCATGCCACCGCCGGAGTACAGCACGCGCTTTCGGCGAACTGGTTGCTGAGCGCCGACTACACGCACGAAACGGGAATGCACGGCTACCGCAGTTACCCATTTCCCACTGCGCAAGTGTTTCGCTCCGACAATCGCTCCAGTTACGACGGCGTTTCGTTTCGCGTGCAAGGAAACGTGGCGCGCCGCGCGCATCTCGTCGCTCATTACACGCTCGCCAAGGCGCAAACCTGGGGCTGCGTGCTCGGCGAGCTCTTCGATTATGTGAATGGAGTCTGCGATCCGTATCACCCCTTCGCGCCGGGCGATTATGGCCCGTCTGGCGAAGACGTGCGTCACCGGTTCGTGCTGGTGGGAACTTTTCAACTGCCCGGCAGCTTTCAGGTTTCCACGTTGTTCCAGGCAGAGAGTGCGCGGCCCTTCACGATGACAACTCCTGACGGCGATCGTGCGGTTATCAATGGAGTGAAAACCACCTTGGACGAATTTCGCGGCTCGCCGTATATCCAGGAGGACTTGCGAGTCAGCCGGCCCTTTCGAATTCGCGAGGGCTGGACGCTCACGCCGTTTGCCGAATTCTTTAACTTGTTCGATCGCAACAATCCCGGCGCGTTCTACGTCGCCAGCCTGGCGTCTCTGCCGACTCCTGTGAATAGTCTTAGCAACGCCACCGCGTTTTGTCTGAATGCAGCCTGCACCCAGGCGCAGCCCATCACCAGTCTGAATCAGCTTCGCTTTCCCGCCGGCGCGTTGGGCGATTTTTTTGGTCCCGGCACCACCGTTGGCATACCGTTCGCCGCGCAACTCGGCGTAAAACTGACGTTTTGAACCTTCTGGCAATGCTGGGCTGCGCCTCGCCTCCGCAGTCTGTACAATAGGAAGAGAAGCGAGAGAGAAACTGGACTATGTTTGAGAATCTCACAGAAAAACTGCAACGATCTTTTAAGAACCTGCGCGGCCAAGGCAAGCTGAGCGAAGAGCATCTCGACGCGGCGCTGGCAGAAATTCGCGAAGCTCTTCTGGAAGGTGACGTCAACGTAACTGTCGCCGATGAGCTGCTGGCCAACATCCGCTCCAGAGCGCTTGGCACCGAAGTGATGCTGCAGCTCTCCCCGGACCAGCAAGTCGTCAAAATCGTGCGCGACGAATTGCTGAATCTTCTGGGCAAACACGCCAAGCCGCTGTTCGCATCACGCCCCCCATCGGTCTGGATGATTGTCGGCCTGCAGGGCTCCGGCAAAACCACCACTACCGGCAAACTTTCCAAATGGCTTACGCAGCATGGTCACCGGCCAATTGTGGTGTCCACCGACGTGTACCGCCCCGCGGCGCGCGAACAGTTGTCTCAGGTCGCCAAAGCGATCGGCGTTCCGGTGTGGCCGGGAACGGGAACCGACAAGCCGCTGGAAATCGTGCGCGGAGCGATCAAGGAAGCGAAGCTTTCTGCCAGCGACGTGATTCTGGTCGACACTGCGGGCCGTTTGCATATTGACGATGAGCTGATGAACGAGCTTTCGACACTGAAGAAGGAATTGCAGCCCGCTGAAATGCTGTTCATCGCGGACGCCATGGTGGGGCAAGACGCGGTGCGCTCTGCGGGTGAATTTCACAAGCGCCTCGGCTTAACTGGCGTGATTCTGACCAAGCTTGATGGTGATGCACGCGGCGGCGCGGCGCTTTCTATCGGCAAAGTAACCGGAGCGCCGGTGAAGTTTGTGGGCCTCGGCGAAAAGTATGATGCGCTCGAGGGTTTCTACCCGGAACGCATCGTTTCGCGCGTGTTGGGAATGGGCGACATTATGTCGCTGATCGAACGCGCCGAAACTTCGCTGGACAAGAAAGCGGCCATCGAGCTCGAACGCAAGCTGCGCAAGGAACAGTTCACGCTGGAAGATTTTCGCGATCAGTTGAAGCAGATTCGCAAGATGGGCCCGCTCGAACAATTGGTCGACATGCTGCCGAAGATCGGCCCGCTGCAAAATTTGCCCAAGGACGCGCAGGTCGACGAGAAGAAGCTGAAGCAAGTCGAAGCGATCATCAATTCCATGACCAATCAGGAGCGGCGCGACCATAACGTCATCGACGGCAAGCGCCGCAAGCGGATCGCTGCCGGTAGCGGCACCACCGTGCAGGAAGTGAATCAGGTCATCAAGCAATACATGCAGATGCGCACCATGATGAAGCAATACGGCGCCATGGCGTCCCGCGCAAAAATGAAGGGCCTGGGCAAACTCGCCGGCCTCGGCTAGAGCCTGGCTAGCTCAGATCCGTGCGTCATATTTGGAGCGTCTGGCATGAAGCTCAAGCTGCGGTCGGTCGGAACCTTTACCGGAGCCGTCATGCCCAAAGAATTTCTGAATCGGCTCAAGGTCCAAAAAGGTGACCACGTCTTCCTAGTGGAAACGCCGGAAGGCTACTTACTCACGCCTTACGATGTTGAAGTGGAAAAACAAACCAAAATCGGCTGCAAGCTCATGCGGAAATATCGCGATACGCTCCGCGCATTACGCGACTCTTAAACGCTGACGCAGGCTAGTGCGCAATTGGTTGAAGAGCGAGAGTTGCGATGCTTTCCGCCAGTGATTGTGGATTTAGATCAGTGCGGTTGCAGAGGATCACGATCGAGACGTCGTCGTTTGGGAAACGCTGAATCACGGTGCGAAAGCCCATGGTGCTGCCGCTGTGCCACATGCGCGTGTGGCCTTCGTAGGGATTGAGGAACCAGCCGAAGCCATAGGCCACCGGTTTGCCGGGAGCGAGGTTATCGTCGTCCGGCTGCTCCGGCCAGTGTGGCTCGGAACCGTTTGCCAGTCTCACCGGCGTTAAGGCGGGCTGCATTTCTTCTTCAGTGAGCAGCGTGTGTTTTTCCAGCGCCTCGTCCCATTTCGCCATGTCGTTCACGTTGGAATAAATGCCTCCGTCTCCCAAAGTCGCTGAAGTGGAACTCTGGTCGGTTTCGCGAAGTTGGCCATGCTCGACGGAATAGCCGTACGCACGCGCGGGAACTTCGTTCTTTCCTTTTACGTACACCAGCGAATGCTTCATGTGCAGTGGCGCGAATATTCTTTGCTGCAGAAAATCGCCGTACGGCTCGCCGGAAACTTTTGCCACAATCAGCCCAAGTGCGACGTAGCCCGAATTGCTGTAGGCCCAACTGGTCCCGGGCGCGAATTTTCCAGAAGGCGCCTTCTTCAGCAACGCGAGAACTTCGGCGTCCTGGATCTGGTGGCCGGCGGACCATCGCGGTCCGTGCGCCTTCTCTTCCTTTTCCATCAGATCTTCGTAGTCGGGAAGCCCGGAGGTGTGGTTCAGCAAATTGCGCACCGTGATATTTCTTCCATACGAAGGGAAATCCGGGAAAATGTCGGTCAGTCGCTGTTCGTAATTCAGCTTTTTGTCGTGCACCAGCAGCATCACCGCCATCGCAGTGAATTGTTTCGTGACCGATGCCAACCGGAAATTTGTATCGGCATCGATTTTCGCGCCGCCGCGTGAAGAGCGCACACCATACCCTTTTGCGAAGACCACTTTGCCCTGCTGTTTCACTACGACGGCCAGTCCCGGCGCGCCGGGCTTCGTCACGGAAGACAGCAGCACCTCAATTTTGTTTTGCAAATCGTCGCTCGCGCGAGTTCCGGGGGCATACACGAAAGCCGCGAGCACCAAACCTAGCAGTCCAGCCACCCAATTCCTAAGCCTCATAGTCACCTTGGAAACGTTGGCAGCATACCACTCCCGTCCTTTGTTCATCAGCGCGTAACACGGGTAAGATAGTTCTCTCCTCTCGCCAGGAACTTTATGACACGCATAAAACTCGATGAACCCCGCTTCTACCTTAACCGCCATTTGCAGTGGCTGGCCTTCAACGAACGCGTGCTGGAAGAGGCGCGTGATCCTTCCAATCCCCTGCTGGAGCGGGTGAAGTTCCTGGCCATCACCGCCAACAATCTTGATGAATTCGTGGAAATTCGGGTATCCAGTTTCCTGCAGAAAATTGAGCATGGCTCGCGCGACATCAGCGCGGATGGCCTGACTCCCGCGGAAGAGCTTGAAGCTGTTTCCTCGGCCATGCAGCGCGCCGTGCGTGCCCAATACAAATGTTGGAACGATGAGCTTCTGCCGCTCCTCGCCCGCCACAATATCCGCATCCTGTCGGTCGAGCAACTCGACGCGAAAGCCGGACAAATGGCCAAACAGTTCTATGAGCGTCGCGTTTATCCGATGTTGACGCCCGTGACCGTCGATCCCACGCATCCTTTCCCCCATGTGCTGAATAAAGCATTGTGTATCGCGTTTCTCCTGCGTCGCCGCCGGAATTCCAATTCGAAGCCAGTTTTTGGCGTGGTCACCGTGCCCCGCGCGCTGCCTCGCTTGTTGCGGGTGCCTTCCGGTAACGGCGGAATTCACAACGTGTTCTTGCAGGACCTGATCTCCAGCTATGCCGACAAGTTGTATCGCGGATACGAAATTCTCGCGTCCGCTCCATTCCGGATAACGCGCAATAGCAATTTGTATCTCGAAGAAGAAGAAGCGCGCACTCTGTTGGAAGCGGTCGACTTGCAAGTGGCGCAGCGCCGCAAAGGCCACGCCGTCCGTTTGGAAATTGCCGCCGGCGCGCATCCCGAAATTGTCGACCATCTCGTTTCGACTTTTGAATTAGATGAGTGTCTCGTGTTTCGCGTGCCAGGTCCGGTGAATCTGCAGCGTTTGTTTCACTTATATGAGGAAACGCCGCGCCCCGATCTGAAATATTCTAAATTCGTTCCGCGCCAGGTGCACATCGGGCACGACGCCGATTCCTTCTTCGAGACATTGCGCCGTCAGGACGTCTTGCTGCACCATCCTTACGATTCCTACGATCCTGTGGTGAACTTCCTCCAGACGGCCGCTCACGATCCGCGCGTGCTCTCCATCAAACAGACCCTCTATCGCACCAATTCTGATTCGCCAATCGCGCGCGCATTACTTGAAGCTGCCGGCAAGAAAGAAGTCACGGTGGTGGTGGAGTTGAAAGCCAGTTTCGACGAGGCCACTAACATTCGCTGGGCGCGCAGTTTCGAAGATGCGGGCGTGCAGGTCTTCCACGGCTTAGTAAACTTGAAAACTCATGCGAAGCTGGCCATGGTCGTGCGCCAGGATCCCGATGGAAAGATTCGCCGCTATGCTCATCTCGGCACGGGAAACTACAATCCCTCTACTGCACGCTTTTACACGGACCTCAGTTTGTTCACCAGCGACGAACACATTACGTCCGCGGTCAACGACGTGTTCAACTACTTGACGGCCTACGCGGAAAAGTCGCACTACAAGCCGCTGCTCGTTGCGCCCAAAGACATGGCCAAGACCTGTATCGCGCTGATCGATCGCGAAGCGCGCAACGCCCGTCGTGGGCGGCCCGCGCGCATCATTGCGAAATGCAACGCTGTGGTCGATCCGCCGGTCATTCGTGCCCTCTACCGCGCTTCGCAAGCCGGAGTCGAGGTCGATCTAATCGTGCGCGGGCAGTGCACATTGGTACCCGGATTGCGAGGAATTAGCAGTCGTATTCGGGTACGCAGCATTGTGGGGCGCTTTTTGGAACACAGTCGCATCTTCTATTTCCAAAACGGGGAAGACCCTGAAATTTACCTTGGCAGTGCCGATTGGATGCCGCGCAATCTTTATGAACGCGTCGAGGTTTTGTTTCCGCTGAAGGATAAAGACCTGAAAGAGCGTGTTTGCAAAGAAATTCTGCCGTCGTATCTGGCCGACAATCGCAAGGCACGGGTGTTAGGCCCACACGGCCTGTATACTCATCTTCACCGCGAGCGCGGCAAGAAAGGCTTTTCTGTGCAAGACCATCTGATGGCTTTGGCCCATACCGATGCGCATCGCGCGGCCGAGTTGAAAGAGCGGCAAACGCAACTGGCTCACACCAACGGCCGACCAGCCGCCACTACAATCCACACCTCGGAAGTGGCCGATCTGGAAGAGCAGGACTCCTCGAATGCAACCGTATGACCTGGTAGTGATTGGCTCCGGCCCTGGCGGGCAGCGTGCCGCGATCCAAGCCGCGAAAGCCGGCAAGCGCGCGGCCGTCGTCGAAAAGCTCACCATGCTGGGCGGCGTCTGCTTCAACACTGGCACCATTCCCAGCAAAACGATGCGCGAGGCCGTGCTTCATCTCTCCGGCTTCTACGATCAAGCGTTCTACGGCGCAAATCACACCGTGAAAGAAAACGTCACCATGAATGACCTCAATTTTCGCGTGAACCGCGTGATTGAGAATGAGTCCAACGTTTTGCAGGATCAGTTCAAGCGCAATGGCGTGGACCTGTATCACGGCATTGGCAGCTTCACCGACGCGCACCACATTCGCGTGGAAAACACCACGGGCTTCAACGAACTCGAAGCGCAATTCGTGGTAATCGCGACGGGAACCAAGCCGGCCGACAATCCGAAAGTCCCGGTGAATGGCCGCAACATCGTCAGTAGCGACCAGATTCTCGGCATTCCCGTGGTGCCCAAAACTCTGATTGTTGTGGGCGGTGGCGTTATCGGCGTGGAATACGCCTGCATGTTTGCCACCCTTGGTGTGCGCGTGATTCTGGTCGAGAAGCGGCCGCGCTTATTGGAATTTGCCGACTCGGAAGTTGTCGAAGCGCTCAGCTACCAAATGCGCGATCGTCGTGCCACCATGCGGCTGAATGAAGAAGTAGAAAGCGTCGAAGAATTACCCGACGGAAAAGTTGCCGCGAATCTGGTCAGCAAAAAACGCATCATTGGCGACGCCCTTCTCTATGCTGTTGGCCGACAGGGAAACATTGACCGCCTTAATCTGAAAGCTGCCGGCGTGGAAGCCGATGATCGTGGCCGCATTAAAGTTGATGCCGATTATCGCACTGCGCAGCCCCATATTTTTGCCGTGGGCGACGTCATTGGCTTTCCCAGTCTGGCTTCCGTTTCCATGGAACAAGGGCGCATCGCCGCCGCGCGGGCCTTCGGACTGCACGTGGAGACCGATCCGGCTGGTTACCCGTACGGCATTTACACCATTCCGCAAATCTCGTTCATCGGGAAAACCGAAGAGCAACTTACCCAGGAAGATGTGCCTTACGAAGTGGGCGTCGCGTATTACCGCGAAATCGCCCGCGGGCAAATCTCCGGTCACACCGACGGCCGGCTGAAACTTCTCTTCCACCGTGAAACACTGGACCTGCTCGGCGTTCACATCTTCGGCGAAGATGCCGCCGAACTTCTCCACATCGGCCAAGCCGTTCTGCTCCTCAAAGGAAAAATCACCTACTTCATCCACACCGTTTTCAACTATCCAACGCTGGCGGAATGCTACAAAGCAGCCGCCTTCAACGGCCTGAACCGGCTAAGCTAAATTCGCTGCTTGCGTGCAAGAAATCTCACTCCATCGCATGCCGCATTGGCGCGTGACGGCAGCGCGGCATATAATCGCGCGGCGCGCCGACTCAGAAATATATTTACAGGGGCTTTGGCCCGCCTCTCAAAGGAAATTTAATGACACTGACCAGATGGTTTGTACGTTTGCTTGTGCTCGCATCCTTGCTTGTTCTATCGCCGTTCGCAAAAACCGCTCTCGCACAGACGGCAGAAAAAACGCTCCCCAGCGAGACGCCCGCAAAGCTTGTCCCCGTGTATTCCGGATTCGACTACGAAAAGCGCGAGGTGATGATTCCCATGCGCGACGGCGTGAAACTGCATACCGTCATTCTCGTTCCGCAAGGCGCCAAAGGCGCACCGATCCTCCTCACGCGTACTCCTTACAACGCATCCGAGCAAGCCAGCCGCTCTAACAGTTCACATCTTGGCCCCAGTCTCTACGGCTACGACAACGTGACCGACGTGATTGTCGAAGATGGATACATCCGCGTCATCCAGGATATCCGTGGCAAATACGGCTCCGAAGGCGACTATGTCATGACCCGTCCGCTGCATGGGCCGATGAATCCAACGTCAGTCGATCATTCCACCGATACGTACGACACCATCGACTGGCTGGTCAAAAATATTCCAGAGACGAATGGCAAGGTTGGAATCCTGGGGATTTCGTACGACGGCTTTTTGCCGTTGATGGCGCTGGTAAATCCTCACCCTGCCCTAAGAGTCGCCGTGCCAATGAATCCCATGGTCGACGGGTGGAAGGGCGACGACTGGTTTCACAATGGCGCATTCCGCCAGCAGAATATGCCGTACATCTACGAACAAGAAGCCACTCGCAACAATGAGGCGAAGTGGTGGACCAGCGCTTTCGACGACTATGACGTTTACATGCACGCCGGCTCAGCAGGAGAACTGGGACGTGAGCACGGGCTGGAGCAAGTGGGTTTCTGGCGCAAGATCCTCGAGCATCCCAGCTATGATTCTTTCTGGCAGCAGCAAGCCATGGATCAAATACTCGGCGCGCAACCAGTGAAAGTTCCCACCATGATTGTTGGCGGACTGTGGGATCAGGAAGACATCTACGGCGCGCCAGCCGTTTACCGCGCCCTAAAGGCCAAAGACACCAGTAACGATAAAGTTTTTCTCTCCATCGGTCCGTGGTTTCATGGCCAGCAGATCGAAGAAGGCAGCTCCCTGGGAGCGATTAAGTTTGGCAGCGATACAGCATTGTATTTCCGCCAGGAAATTCTCAGACCCTTTCTCGCCGAGTATCTGAAAGACGGCGCGCCGAAAAGCGACACAGCCAAAGTAAATATCTACGAAACGGGCAGCAACGTTTGGCGCCGTCTCCCTGCGTGGCCCGCGGGCTGCACCAGCGGCTGCATCATCCGTCCCACGCCAATGTATTTGACCGCAGGTCTGAAACTAAGCACGACCGCACCGAAGTCTGGCGACGCGGACTTCGACCAATACACATCGGACCCAGCCAAGCCCGTGCCATTTCGTGCTCGTCCCATTCAGCCCGTCGGCTACGGCGGTCGATTTACGTGGACGCAATGGCTCGTGGATGATCAGCGAGAAGCGTCGGGACGCCCGGATGTTCTGGTCTACGTCTCCGATGTGTTGCGCACGCCGCAAAAAATCAGCGGCCAACCCATTGCTAATCTGATTGCGTCCACCAGCGGCACGGACTCCGACTGGGTGGTAAAGCTCATTGACGTTTATCCCGACGAAGTGGCTGGGCAACCAGACATGGGTGGCTATCAGTTGATGGTGGCCGCCGACATTTTCCGAGGGCGTTACCACGAAAGCCTGGAAAACCCCAAAGCCATCCCCAGCGACAAGCCGTTACTCTACAAATTCGCATTGCCGACGGCCAATCACGTGTTTCTCCCCGGCCATCGCATCATGGTCCAGGTGCAATCGAGCTGGTTCCCCTTGTACGACCGCAACCCTCAGACCTACGTTCCCAACATATTCTGGTCCAAGCCTGAGGACTACAAAAAGGCGGAGCAACGCGTGTATCACAGCCCTGCCAACGCCAGCTTCGTGGAGTTGCCAGTGGTGGTAAGCCAGTGAGGCGGCGCCTGAACCACTGACCGAAATCACCAGAAGCGAACCATTGGGCGGCGCAATGGCATTTCCGCACCAGTAAACTACTTATGTAGTATCCCGCCATCGGGGAATCCCCGATTGGTAAACGGGTTTGCCCGTGAGAGCATAGTCACGTAGAATGAAAGACCTCTAGGAGGACGTACTTAGTGTTGACGATTCGTTTAGCCAGGATAGGCAAGAAGAAGAAGCCTTTCTATCGGGTAGTGGTGATAGAGCGCACAAGAGCGCGCGATGGTCGCGTACGCGAGGCGGTAGGAACCTACGACCCACTGAAGAAGCCGGCGGAAATTAAGTTGGATTCCGAACGCATCAAGTATTGGCTGGGTGTGGGGGCACAACCCAGTGATACCGTCCGCAGCTTCATCAAGCTTCAGAAAATATCGTAGTTTACGCTACGTCTCACAGCTCTTGCTCTCTTCGTTCATGCTCAAGCCCAGCGTAAGGTGTGACGCACCTTTTCTTTTACAGAGAAAGGTTGCGTGAAGTTGCTCGGGAAGTTTGACGCTCGCGCGGGGGACTCCGATGAAGGAACTGGTGGAGGAGATAGCAAGAGCGCTCGTGGATCATCCGGAAGGCGTGCAGGTGAAAGCCGTCGAGGGGACCCAAGTGACGGTCCTGGAGCTACGGGTGCACCCGGAGGATCTCGGCAAAGTGATTGGCAGGCAGGGGCGCACGGCAAAGGCGATTCGGACCTTGTTGGGAGCGGCCGGCATGAAACTACACAAGCGCTTCACGTTAGAGATTCTGGAAGATTGAGCAGCATTCCCGACAACAAACGACGCTGGGTGCAAGTCGCACATGTTTGGCGGCCTCGCGGCAACAAAGGCGAAGTCGTCGGTGAACTCCTGACTGATTTTCCTGAGCGCTTTTCTTCCCTGAAGCAAGTTTACTTAGCGAAACTGGGCGGCGAACCACAGCCTCGCGGCTTGCAACGTTTCTGGATCGACCGCAACCACCCTGGTCAGGGAATTTTCCACTTCGAGAATTCATCGAGCATTTCCGACGCGGAAACCCTGCGCGAATACGATGTGTTTTTGCCTTTCGAACAGCGCGTCGAGCTGCCAGCTGGAAAATATTTCGTCACGGATCTGATCGGCTGTACGGTTTTCGAAGTGGCTGACACCGCGACCAAATTGGCGTCGCCGGCTTGCGATGCCGAGAGCGCACCGCGGGTCCTCGGAACTGTCCGCGACGTGAATCTTACTGGCGAAGGTGCCGTCGCTGGAACTCCGCTGCTGGAGATCGCCACAGCTCACGGTGAATTGCTGGTTCCTCTCGCCGAAGATATCTGCACGCGAATCGATGTAGCTGCGCGGCGCATTGATGTTAGGCTTCCGGAGGGTCTTAGAGACCTGAATGCCCCGGAGTAACTTCTGTGTGGTGGCGGCTCCTCAAAACTGCAATATTCTCTGTGGTAGCGCCCGGCACCGTTGGGCTGTTAATCCCCTATTCGCTGCGAAGTTCCGCTAAAGATAGAATTGTCGTTCCACTGGCGCAGCACGCTGTCGGCGGCCTTTTGCTGCTGGTTGGTGCGAGCATTTATTTGTGGTGCGCATGGGATTTTGCGGTGAAGGGTTTAGGCACGCCGGCGCCTATCGACGCGCCAAAAAATCTTGTCGTCCAAGGCCTATATCGTTACACGCGCAATCCGATGTATGTCGGTGTAGCTGCCATGATCGCCGGCCAGGCGATTTACCGTGGCTCCATCGCGATCGCCTTGTACCTGTGTGTCGTAGTCACCTTGTTTAATCTATTCGTTCTGTTTTACGAGGAGCCGACGCTGCGACGGCAGTTCGGTGAGCAGTACAGTAATTATTGCCGCGCAGTTCCCCGCTGGTTTCTACCTTCCCGTCATACATGACTTTTGCCCTGCGGCTTGGTTAGACTTGCCCTGCATGCGATTTGACCTCATCACCATTTTTCCTGAATTCTTTGTAGGCCCGCTGGACCATGGAATTGTGCGGCGCGCCAAGGAAGCCGGCATCGCCGAAATTAACGTGCAAGATTTGCGCGAGTTCACCAAGGACCGTCACCGCACCGTAGACGATCGTCCCTTCGGCGGTGGCGAGGGCATGGTGCTGAAGCCAGAACCGCTATTCGAAGCGGTCGAGAAGTTGTTAGGCCATGCCGTGGGTGACGCGACAAATCGCATTGCACCACAGCCGGGCACTGCGATTATTCTGATGTCTGCCGCGGGCCGATTATTCACACAAGAGACGGCACGCCGCTACGCCAAGCTCGATCGCATCATTTTGATTTGCGGGCGCTACGAAGGTGTTGACGAGCGCATCGCGGAACATCTTGCTACCGAAGAAGTTTCCGTTGGCGATTATGTGCTGAGCGGCGGCGAACTTCCCGCAGTTATCGTCGTCGATGCTGTCACGCGGCTGTTGCCCGGCGCGCTGGGCAACGAAGCGTCAACGCAGAACGAATCCTTCAGCGAACAACAAGATGGTGAGCGCAGCATAGCGAAACAACCAGCACGCGAGTCAGGTTACCTGTTGCTGGACTATCCCCACTATACGCGGCCCGCCGAATATCGCGGCTGGAGCGTCCCGGAAATCCTGATTGGCGGCAACCACGCCGAAGTAGCCAAGTGGCGCCGGCTCAAGGCATTAGAAAAGACCAGGCGCAACCGCCCGGATCTACTGGTGGAAAACGGCTAGGCAAATCGCGGCTACTTGTCTATAATTGTTGTTTGCCTTAGAAGTGCTGGCCCCGCCTGAGTGGGTCTGCAGGGAATACAGAAAATGAATCCGGTAATTCGTAAGTTGCATGAAGCACAATTGCGTAAAGACCTGCCCGAGTTTCGCGCCGGGGATACTGTGAAGGTTAACGTTCGCCTGTTTGAAGGTGAAGGCGAAAAGGCCAAGGAACGAATTCAGTCGTTCGAAGGCGTGGTGATTTCGAAGAAGGGCCGCGCCAGCAGCGCCACGTTCACCGTGCGCCGCGTCAGCTTCGGCACCGGCGTGGAGCGGATCTTCCCGCTGCACTCGCCCTCCATCGCTTCGATTGACGTGGTTGGCAAGGGCAGTGTTCGCCGCGCCCGTCTCTATTACCTCCGCAATCTTCGTGGCAAGGCCGCCCGCATCAAGCGCGCCGCCCGCGAAGAAGTGCCCGCCCCCGCAACCGCCGCCAAGGCGTAATCACCACAAATCACAATTTTCCGGGGACAGGCACTTCGCCTGTCCTTTTTTTTCTGCCCGCCAATGGTTTTGTTATTTCCAACATTGATCGCGTCGCGGCTGCTCCACTCGCGTGTTAGAATTGCCGCCGGGGCATCCCACTTACTGCATGAGCCGACTTTGCTCTTCTCGTTTTGAGCGAGCGGCGCGCAAACTTGGCTGGACTCGTATTGCGGGTCTCGACGAAGCCGGGCGTGGCGCGCTGTTTGGCCCCGTTGTCGCCGCCGCCGTCATTCTGAATCCCAAGCGGCGCATCTGCGGCTTGGACGACTCCAAAAGATTAGTTCCTGAATATCGCGTGGAGCTTGCCGTACGCATCCGCGAACACGCCATCGCCTGGGCCGTCGCCGAAATGGATGCCCAGCGCATCGATGCCTGGAATATTTATCAAGCCAGCCGCCAGGCCATGACCGCCGCACTTCAGCAATTGACCGTGGTCCCGGATTACCTGCTGATCGACGCCATGGTGCTCGACGTGATGATCGAGCAAAAATCCCTCATCAAGGGCGACATGCGCAGCGTCTCCATCGCCGCCGCTTCCATCCTGGCCAAGACGCATCGCGATGCGCGCATGGAAGAGTGGCACGCCGTTTACCCGCAATACGGCTTGGCCCAGCACAAGGGCTACGCCACGCCGGAGCACTTGGAGGCGTTGCGAGTGCATGGCCCTTCGCCGCTGCACCGCCATTCGTTTGCTCCTGTACGCGAGTCCGGCTGCTGGGCGGTTGGAGCAGTCCAAGAAACATTGCCCCTGGATATTTGGCCTCGCGAGAACTAAAAACCCTTTTTCTCTTTATTCGCCCCAACGTTTCGTATCTGCTACGGGGATAACTGCCTGCTCACAATGAGAACCGCTTTCGTTGACGCCCCCGTCACCCAAGGGTAGCTTGAAAAAGGAGAGTTGCGACGCCCCAGCGTCTGCAACACCACTGAGGAGAAAGTCGCGGATGGCTTTCGTGGGTGAAGCCGTCCCTTTTCGCGCATGGCCTACAACAAGAGCAAATTTGTCGAAGCCGCACAAAAGCTGCTGAACCAGGGCAAAGTGGCGCAAGCCATCGCCGAATATCAGCAGATCCTGAAATACGAACCGCGCGATCAGGTCACCCTGATGACCATCGGGGAACTTTACATTCGCCAGGGCGAAACCTTCCAGGCCATCGATTATTTTGAACGGCTGGCGCAACTGTTCGTCAGCGACGGTTTCCTGACCAAAGCGATTGCCGTATATAAGCGCATCGCCAAGCTGGCCCCGGAAGAGATTCGTCCACTCGAGAAATTGGCTGACCTCTACGTTCAGCAAGGTGTGATGAGCGAGGCGCGGCCGCTGTTCCTGCAACTCGCCGAGCTTCACCTGAAAAATGGCAAGCAAGCCGAGGCGATCGCGCTGCTGAAGAAGTTGTTGGCGGCCGAGCCCGACAATCTGCGCATCCAGATTCGACTTGCCGATTTGTATCAGGCCATGGGGCAGTCTGGCGAAGCGCTCGAGACTTATGTCTCTGCGGCGCAGCGAGCCCTGGCCCGCGGCGATCAAGCGGAATGCGAGAAGCTGGCCGACAAGGCTCTGCAGATCAACCCAAAACATCTCGACGCGATGATTGTGAAAGCCCGCGCCTATTCCTCTGCGGGCAACGTAAATAAAGCCGCGGAAATCCTCGAGCGCGTCCCCGACCTCGAAAAGGGCGGCGAATCCGCAGAGCTTCTTCTGGATTTGTACCTGAAGAATGCCAAGTGGGATGAAGCTACTGCCTTTGCCCTGAAGATTTTTGCCTCCGACGAGAAAGAATTTTGGCGCCACGCAAAAGCTGACACAAGCGCTGCTGGAATCGGGGCAAGGCGAGCGCGCCATGTCGGTTCTGTCGCGCATTCGTATTCCGATGATTGATGCGGGAGAGCACGAAGGTGTGGTGCACCTGCTCAATGACCTGGCTACGCGGCTTCCGGGCCGTCTGGAGCCACTCGAATGGCTGGTGGACACCTACGGCCGTACCAGCGACTCGTTCCGCTTGCCAGACGCCTTGGCGCAACTGGGCGATGCCTGGTCGCCAGCGGGAAGACTGAGCGTGCCCGCGAAATTTTCCAGCAGTTGGTCGATCGCGAGCCCGAAAGCGATTCCGCGAAGCGCAAACTGCATGACGTTCTTTTGAAGTTGGGATTGGTGGAGGGCGAAGCCGTTGCCGCTGTTCCGCAACCACCCGCGCCCGGCGAAACGCTTCAAGCAGAACTTCAGCAAGCTGCAGCACCGAAGCTACGCCCCGGTCTGGACGAGCCTCCGACGCAAGTCGTCACAGAATCGACTGCCGCAGCGTCCAACGGGCCTGAGCTTGACGAGGAGACACAGAAGTTTATTGCCCAGTCGCTGACCGACGTCGATCTCTTTGCCAGCTACGGCCTGACTCAGAAAGCCATCGGTCTGCTCGAAGCGATTTTGCGCCGCGCTCCAACGCACACTCCGACGCTCGAAAAGCTTTTGGACTTCGTTTTGGGCGCAGGCGATGACCGCCGCACCGCGGAACTGGCTGCGCAGCTCGAACATATTCATAGCCAGCGTGGCGACACCCGCAGCAGCGAACGTTTTGGCGAATTGCGCCGCAGATTCCAGCGTGCCGCAGGTTTGACCGACGACGAAATTTTCGCAGCCGTGGCGGCAGCCATGCCGCAGCCCGTCGAAACTGTGCCCGTCGAAGAGGCGCCGGAAGCGGTTGCGGAACTTCCCGAGATTCCGATGGCCGCTGTGGAAGCCAGCCCGGTAGAAGAGCCTGCTGCCGCAGAAATCGAAATTATCGAAGACGAGCCGGTCGCCGCAGCGCAGGAAGAAGAAGTTGACCTCTCCTCGGAATGGGCCACGCTGCTCGAAGAAACCAAACAGCCCGCACCACACGTGGAAGCAAAACCTGCGCCACCTGTTCCGGCCGTTGCTCCCCCGGCTGCGAGGTCTGCACCGCCGCAAGCACCTGTCGAAGAATTTGATTTGCCTGAGTTCAGCATCGAAGAGCCTGCGGCTGCCGCATCCGAGCCAACGCACGCTGCACCACACGCTGAACAGCAGCCAGCAGCACAAGAGCTACAAGTTCCCGCCGCGGCCGCGCCTGTCGAGGACGAAGGCTTCAATCCCTTTGCTGAAATTTCCGCGGAGATTCCTTCCATCGAATCGCATACCGCGGAAGACGAAATCGCCTCCCACGCGGAAGAGCAGTTACTGCCGGATGAAGAACTCACCGCGCTTCCGGTTCCACCTCATGCGGAAGTTGCCGCAGAGGGCGCCGAGCCTGCGCTGGAAGTTCCGCAAGCTGCGATTCCAGAAAAGCCCGCGCCAGAGCCCGAATTTGAAGTTGAGCAGGACTTCGAACTGGTGCTGGAGCCCGAGCCAGTTGTTCCGCTCCACGAAATGATGGCGTCGGCTCCTCCGCCCATTCCGGCGGCCAAAGACGAGCCCGAAAAAGTGGGAAAGCCGGCCAATGGCCACACTTTCTCTTCCGACCAATTTCTTTCCGACCTTGCCGCCGAGATCGACCATCTCGGCATGGGCGAGCTGACTCCGCCTCCGGATCGCGCGCCAGAACATCTGGCTGACGAACAAGCGGTTGCCAACAAGGCTAAGGAAGCCGCTGGTGAACCTGGACCGTTGCGCGAAGTGTTCGAAGAGTTCCGCGCCGAACTTGGCGAAATGGGTGCCGAAGACGAAGATCTGGAAACCCACTACAACCTGGGCGTGGCCTTCCGCGAAATGGGTTTGCTCGAAGAGGCCATTGGCGAGTTCCAGAAAGTCGCCAAAGCCAGCGACCGTGGCAAGGCGTTTCGCTACGCCATGCAATGCAGCACACTGCTCGGACTGGCGTTCATGGAAAAGGGCCAGCCCAGCATCGCTGCTATCTGGTACGAGCGCGCGCTGCTGACCCCCGGCATCGACTCGGAAAGTAAACTCGCGTTGCGGTATGATTTGGGAGTGGCTCAGGAATCGGCTGGCGATATGGATGCAGCACTGAAGAGTTTCTCGCAGGTCTATGCCGTCAACATTGATTATCGCGATGTGGCAGAGCGCATCGCCTCGCTGCAGAAACCAGCGCGCTGACGATTAGCCCATTCTCGAACAAAGGTCGATCCTTCTGAAATGAACCGGGTGTTGCGCGCAATGATGGTGGTGTTGTTGTTTGAGATGGGGGCTCTGCTGCTATACCTGCCGTGGTCCATGCTCTGGGAGCAGAACTATTTCCTGCACCACTTCCCGACCCTGGCGCCTATTGTTTTGCATCCCTCGTTTCGCGGAATGGTCAGCGGCATCGGCGTGCTGGACATTTTCGTGGCCTTTGGCTTCTTCAATTCCCGCCCAGCGAACGCCACTGCTGTGCGCGTTCCTCCTCCGCAATCTAATTAACCCAGCCTAGCGCCACCTTTGCCGTGCTCCTTCCGCACCGGATTGGGACGTGACTATTTGTCGTCGTCCATCAGTCTGCGCAACAGCCGAATCTGGCCCGCATGGTAAACGTCGTGGAAAGCAACTCCGTAGAGTGTGGGCAATAGTTTCTTGGCGCGTGCCGTGCCAACGACTTTGCGAATCGAGCTCACTAGTGCTTGGTGTTCCTTTTCAAGCAGATCGCGGTCGGCCTTCCACGCGGCTTCCGTTGCCTTACCTTCTTCCGGGCGGGCGAAAAAATTGCTGCCCTTCAGAACGAACGACCCGCGCTTGCCACCCTCAATTTTCCGGCGAACCGCATATTTCCAATAAGCCGCGTGCACCGTCAGCTCCCAGATGTTGTGGCCCTCCGCAGCCGGCCGCCACGCTGCCTGCTCCGCGCTTATCCCTTTGATCGATTGGAGCAAATTTGGACCGTGCCACGTTTTCTTCGAGTAACCCTCTTCGATCAGGGCCATGAGCAATGCATCAGTGTTCATAATTCCCTCCGCAAGGCGGTCAGGATATCGCGAAACTACCTTAGTTCGTCCGCGCACGAGGAGGTCGTCAGCCACCAGGCTCTCCAGTTGTTCGCAAATCTGTCGACAGGGTTGATAAATACGGGCAATGCCAGTTGCAACCTAGTTGCATCTGATATAGGACTAAGCTAGTCTTATTTCATGCTCATTTCACATTCTTCACTCTCTTAACTCTCGCTCCTTCACGCCTTTCGACTCCGCGTTCCTTTGGGCCCTTTTTGCCTGCCTTGCTCCTTACCTGCGGCTCGCCCACTACCACGCCCAGGAAAACCCGTACATTGTTGCTTACGACCACAATCTGGAAGAGCCAGGCAGCCTGGAAATCGAATACTTCTCGACCTTCGGCACCCAGCGTGGCGCTCCCAACTTCCACGCCTTCTGGGGCGAGTTCGAATACGGAGCGACCGCATGGTGGACGACTGAAGTTTATTTAGACGGCCAGACCACCTATGGCGACAGCACCCTGTTCACCGGCTACCGTTGGGAAAACCGCATTCGCCCGCTAAAGAATGAACACTTCATCAATCCGGTGCTCTACGTGGAGTACGAAAACATTAATGGCGCCGACAAGATCCTTAAGGAAGTGGAGGGGCACGACGTGGAATCGGACTATGCGGAACCAAACTCGGTGCTGCGGAAGGAAACAGTCCGCGAACTGGAGCTCAAGCTGATTTTGTCGAGCAACTACAAGGGCTGGAACTTCACGGAAAACACCATTGCCACCAAGAACCTCTCCAACCAGCCGTGGGAATTCGGCTACGCAATGGGCGCCAGCCGCCCGCTGGCATTGAAAGGCGCGACGCACAAGTGCACTTTGTGCGCGCAACGGTTTGTGGCCGGAGTTGAAATGTACGGAGGGCTTGGCGATCGATACAGCTTCGGGCTGCACAACACTTCGCATTACCTGGCTCCCGAGGTCGCGTGGAACCTGCCGTCGGGGTGGACGTTGCGGCTGGCTCCCAGCTTTGGCTTGAATGGGAACAGCCATCAATTGCTGCTGCGCTGGGGAGTGTCCTACGAAGTTTCAGGGTTCGGGCGAATGGTCGCCAGCCTGTTTCAGGGGCGGCCGTAAATGAAAGTTCAACACTTTGCGCTCGCATCGATGCTGGTATGTTTCCTGGTGGCTGTGGCGGCCAGCCAACAAAAATCTGTCGCGAGCAAGAACAGCAACGGCAACTACGACTACACCGAACTCAGCAAAGCTCCGAATAAATTTCTTAGCAAACCCAATCCGCTGGCGAATGATCCGCAGGCCGCGACGGCCGGCAAAGTGCTCTTTGAAGAACATTGCGGCGAATGCCATGGAGACGATGCGCTGGGAACGAAACGTGCGCCCAGCCTGCGTGCTCCGGAAGTGCAGAACGCGCCGCCAGGAGCAATTTACTGGATTCTCTCCAATGGAATTGTGCGGAAACGCATGCCGGTCTGGTCAAAGCTTCCAGAGCCACAGCGATGGCAATTGGTAAGTTTCATCAAGTCGCTGGGAACAGAACCGGGCGGCGTCCCAGCGCCCGCGCACCAAAACAATTAACTCAGGGCTGCAGCGACTTCACAGCGTCGTTGAGGATCATCGCCAAACGCACGCCGGCCAGCGCCAATCGTTCTTCGACCACCGGCCCGGCAATTTCCTGATAGTTCTGCCCGGCGTAAAAGTGCATCTGCAGCATGCGCTCGCCAATGTTGTTATCATCGGTGCAACTGTGCACCACGACGGGCGGCTCGATCGCCATCGCTGGGACGAGCTCGCCATACACGTACGATTCCGCGAGGTTGTGGCTTTCCCACGCCCAATCGTCCACGTGAATACCGGCCTTTTGCCAGCGCTCCACATCGCCGCTGAAAATTTGTTCCAGGTACTCGGAATATTCCGGAGGCTCCGCGCCTTCCATATCGCGTTCGACTATCGCAGTATCCCAAAGCGAATGCAGGTTCGGAGAATACGAGTGACCGTGTTCGTGCGGACGCCGCCGGAAATAGCGGACTGGCACGCAGTTGCCACCTTCGTCGTCGTTGGTGGTAGCGTGCAGCGGCATGTGAAGATCGCCGACAAAGTGAATGATGTAGCGCACCGCATCGGCGCGTTTGTGCGGATCAGCGGTCTTATCCTTGAAGATGGCCACTTGCTCGGCGATCGCTCGCGTCACGCAACCCTCTGTGCCGCAGTATTCCTCGATCGATTTGCCGCGAGCCACTCCGCGCGGAATGTCAATGTAATGCCACGGGCCGTTTTTCCTGTCATTGCGAACGTCGTCGGGCCAGGTCGAAACGTCGGCAAGAATATCGCGTGAAGCATTCCCACAGTAGCGCTTGAGTTGCGGGTCCACCGGATTTTCGTTTAGAAGCTTTTCGATCAGTTGGCGCGCCTCGGGGCTCAAATGCTTTTCGGCAATCAACGCCACCGTCTGGTGGCCTTTACAACCCCACGCGCGCACCACCGAACTTCCGAGGAGCAGCGTGAAGAGGCAGCACAGCAGCACGGCACGTACGATGGGGATACGATTCATTGCATAGTCTCCGATTTATTTGAAGATTTGTCTTCGCCCGTCAAGCACTAAGCCAGCGTGCCACGGGTTTCCACGATTCGGTGTGGTCGCAAATCACGCGCAGCGCCGCGGTGATGGGAATTGCCAGAATCAATCCCATGCCGCCCCACACCCATCCCCAGAAAAGAAGCGAAATGGTGATGGCCACAGCGTTCAGCTGCACCTGGCGGCCGACCAGTTGCGGTGCAATCAAATTCTGCGCAATCACGTGAAAACTAGTAAGCACCACGGCAATCAAAGCGAAATTGCTCACCGTCTTATACTTGATAATCGCCAGCAAGAATGCCGGCAACCACGCCAGCACGGCGCCGATATAGGGCACCATATTGAATAAGCCCGATACAATGCCGATCAGACCGGGATAATCCAGGCCCAGCGCCCAAAAGAAAAGACCGCTGCAGGCGATTACCACCAGCGTTAGCACGGTCATGCCGATCAGATAGTCGCGCAGCACGTCGCGCAAATCTTCCAGCGTCTCCTTCACTTGCGTGCGGCGACCCACGGGAAACAGTTGTAGCGTGCCGTGCCACACCTCGCGTTTTCCCGCCAGCATGAAGAAGACCAGGAAGGGCACGAACGTGCCTTCCAGAATGAGCGCGTAAAGCGAACCGATACTCCGCACCACTAAGTTGTGAATCGCACCACTGTCAGAATTCACATTGGCGGGCTTCGGTGACCCTTCAGTGGTCGTAAGTTCATTGACGCCGCCTTCAAATCCGCGCAGTTTTCCCTGCACCGAGCCGGTGGCGTCGCGCAGAACGTCTCGATACTTCGGCCAATTAGCCGCGAAATCCGAGGTGCGCTGCCACAAACCGTAACCCACAGCCACGATCACCAGGATCATGATCAACACCATGATCAGCGCGCCAATCGTACGCGGGATGCGGAAACGCTCCAGGAATTCCACGGCAGGATCGAGGAAGTAGGCAATGAGCACGGAAAGCAGCAGCGTGATGACCACGCCGGCGGCGTAGTAGAAGAACAAAAGGATGATGGCGGCCGCAATTATCCGCAGGCTAAACGTGGAACCAGATACGCGGAAGACCGTCGGCGGAGTTTCCGTGGTGGACACCCAACACCCCTTTCGTCCATCACGGTAACACACTCAGACTCGTTCGCAGCCGCTACCCGCAGCGAGTGTCACACAAGATTAACAAGTGGAGAGGGGCGTTCCGCGGTCGTCGCTCGAGCCCGCGTGCACTTCTCGCAACGCCGCACCGCTTCACAATCAGGCCGGAGGAGTCCCTATGCTAGACTGCCTTGAGGCCGCTAACCCATCCGCGCGAGCCACTATAAACATGGCCAAAGAGCTCTTCGGTACCGACGGTATTCGCGGCATTCCTGGAACACCTCCTCTCGACGATAAGACCCTGTACGCCCTGGGCCGCGCCCTGGGTTCCTTTCTCCAACGTGATCACGGTGCGGGTCACGTGATGATTGGCATGGATACCCGCGAGTCGGGGCCGCATATTGCTTCGCTGCTCGCTGCGGGAATTCAGAAGGCAGGCGGCAAGGTTTCGTTCGCTGGCATCTTGACTACTCCGGGCGTCGCGTGCCTGGTGCGCCAGAACGACTACCAAGCAGGCGTGGTGATTTCGGCGTCGCACAATCCTTACCACGACAATGGCGTGAAGCTCTTCTCTCATGCCGGCATGAAATTTCCCGACGCGGAAGAAGAAAAGATCGAAGCTGAAATTCTGCGGCTGCGCCATGAAGAGCCGCCCGCAATTTCTTCGCGGCCGGCGCTGGTCGCTGACGATGCCCTGCATGTGGAGTATCTGGACTTTCTGCGTTCGAAAATCCTTCCCGGCGCCGCGCTGCGCGGATTTCGGGTGGTTCTGGATTGCGCCAATGGCGCCGCTTATCAGCTCGGCCCGGAATTGTTCCGGTCGTTCGGAGCAGAAGTGGTCGCCATGGGCACTCATCCCGACGGGCGCAACATCAATGCGGGTTGCGGGTCGTTACATCTTGAGGGTCTGCAAAAGCGCGTAGTCGCAGAAGGTGCCGCGCTAGGCGTTGCTTTCGATGGCGACGCGGATCGCGCGCTCTTCGTGTGCGGAAGCGGGCGCATCGTCAATGGTGACGGCGTGTTGTTGGCCGTTGCTCGTTACCTGAAATCCCAGAATCTTTTGAAGAGCGCTCGCGTGGTCGCCACCTCCATGTCCAATCTTGGCCTGGAACGCGTCCTCGCTCGCGAAGGCATTTCCCTGGCGCGAGCGGCCGTCGGTGACCGCTACGTGCTCGAAGAAATGGTCAAGTCCGGAAATAATCTCGGCGGCGAGCAGTCTGGCCACATTATTTTTCTGGACGATAGCCCCGCAGGTGATGGGCTGCTGACTGCCGTCAAGATCGCTTCGCTGGTTTCCATGCATGGGCCGCTCGAAAAACTGGTGGAGGGGCTGAAGGACTATCCTCAAGTCATCGTAAACGTAAAGGTGAAGTCCAAGCCGGCCCTGGAGACCTTGCCGGAAGTCGCCGATGCGCTTGCCAAGGCCCAATCCATACTCGGAGAAAATGGGCGCGTCGTGCTTCGCTACTCCGGCACCGAGCCGCTCGCCCGAGTCATGGTCGAAGCCGAACACGATGCCGACGTCCAGCGTTTCTCTCAATCCATAGCCTCCGCTCTGCGCACCGCCATCGGCGCCTGAGGTCCTCCAGTCGACGTGTCGTTCGAAAAAGCACTGGCGCGCGCAGTGTCGAGCTGCAATAACGTTATTGCAAACAGTGTCAATTCAGTTGTTTAGGCAAACTCCTGACGACAACTTCCAAAAGACTGTAGGACGCGATGGTTAGTCTGTGGGATTTGGTAGATTGGCGGAAGCGCGAAGGGATCAGCGAGTCGCTCGCAATTAGCTAAGTCTTTCTGGTTCAATGAAAATTCGTTCACATCCGCCGCGATGGAGGAGTGGCAAAGCGCGTGCATTCTATCGAATTAATTCATGAGATTGGCTTCCCGGGGTGGCCGGAACTTAACCTCGACTGAGTATCCGGTTATTGGGGGGTCGAATCCGATTATAAGGGGGCTTGCACCGGCCCCCTTTTTTTTTCGTCCACACTCTATCTTTCCGCAAACTCACAGAATGGTTCCTGGACTCCTCGACGCTACGAATTGCGCGCCTTGTCGTCCGAATTTGATGGGGTGAAAAAAAGTGAGCGGCCGGTGGGGGTGCCGGCCGCCCTTGGCGTGGGGGATGGAGGGTACTGTGCCTGAAGCTCAGTTCGTCTTTGAATTTTCTGGAGGAGCAGGCCGTTCGACTGCGCTCGCGAGCAGCAGAACGACACACAGGAGCAAGATGCCGATTACCATTCCGCTCTCTCCAGGAGCCGAACTCAACTCCCGATCACGTAAACGATTCTGCCTGTAGGGCCTGCGCGCGTCACTAGAACCCAGGGCACATTCGCACCGGTACTTCGCGCTAGCACCTTTGGTACTCCTCCTTGCTAGTACCGCCGCACAGTCGGAAATTCCGTGCCGCTCGTCACTGGTCACTCCCCACTCGGCTAAGTTATTCTTCTAAGACCATGCATGATCTGAGTTATTTCCGTGAGCATCTCGACGTCTTCGCCGAAATGGCGAAGAAGCGCAACACCACCCTGGACCTCGATGGTTTCCGCGACCTCGACAAGGAGCGCCGCGAACTCATCACTGAAAACGAACAGCGTAAAGCGCAGCGCAACAAAGCCAGCGATGAGATCGTCCGCCTGAAGAAAGAAAAGCAAAGCGCCGACGCGATCCTGGCGGAGATGAAACTGGTTTCCGAGCGCATTAAGCAGGCGGACGAGCGCATAACAGAGCTCGACGCAAGGCAGCGCGATCTCTTGCTGACCTTGCCTAACATTCCCGATGTCAGCGTTCCAGTGGGCAAAGGAGCGGAAGACAATCAGGAAGTTCGCCGCTGCGGCGAGCCTCCTAAAATGGATTTTCAGCCCAAGCCTCATTGGGAAGTCGGCGAACGAGCGGGAATCCTCGACCTGGATGCTGCTGCCAAGATCACTGGCGCGCGTTTCGCGGTCTACAAGGGCTGGGGAGCACGGCTGGAGCGGGCGCTGGCTAATTTTTTCCTGGATGTCCACACGCGAGAACACGGCTACACGGAAATCCTGCCGCCATTCCTGGTGAATACCGCGTCGTTGATGGGTGCCGGGCAACTTCCGAAATTTGCCGCCGACCTTTTCAAGATTCAAGACACCGATTTCTGGCTAACGCCCACGTCGGAAGTGGAACTTCACAATTTGTATCGCGATACCACGCTCACCGAGGATCAATTGCCGATTCTCGTCACCGCGTGGACGGCATGTTTCCGCTCGGAAGCCGGCGCCGCCGGAAAAGATACCCGCGGCATTCTGCGCCAGCACCAGTTTCAAAAGGTGGAATTGTTCAAGTTCACGCAGCCCGACAAAAGTTACCATGAACACGAAGCTTTGGTGCGAAACGCAGAGACTATTCTCGAGAAACTCGGCTTACACTATCGCACCATGCTGCTCTGCACAGGGGATATGGGCTTCGCTTCCGCGAAAACGTATGACCTGGAAGTTTGGCTGCCTTCCAGCAATGAGTTTCGCGAGATTTCTTCCTGTTCAAACTGCGAAGCATTTCAGGCCCGTCGCGCCGGTATTCGCTATAAGCCCAAGGCTGGCGGAAAAAGCGAGTTTGTTCACACGCTAAACGGCTCGGGGTTGGCCGTCGGCCGCACTTGGATCGCGGTCGTGGAAAACTACCAGCAGGCTGACGGCTCCATTGTGATTCCCGAGGTTCTACGCCCCTACATGGGAATTGACCGGATCCCGGCTCCCTGAGCTGCCGTTTCGCGCCACACGGCGCATAAGCCATAGTCCGCCCATATCTACAAGAAACAAAGCGAGATAGCTGTGATCGCACCCATCTGCCGAGCTGCCCGCGACCAAATCAATAGGTCGCGCAACCCCTTGAATTCACAGCTTTTCGTTTGACTCCCTGTGGGGCCCTGCATACACTCGGCTCAACGCCATAATTCGGTAGAAACGTACCATCTATCGAAAGCGTTAAATTCCTCATGGCCTTTCTTGCACGCATTTTTCGGTTCGTTTTCTGGATGCTCATTGTTTCCTGGAGCGTCGCGATTCTGCGTCGCATTGTCAGGAACATGGGCCGCGGTGCTGGGCCGGGGTCTGCGAAAAATTCGCCTATGGACATTCCGTCCGATGCGGTTTCACGCAAACTGGTACGCGATCCGATGTGCGGTATGCATATCGCCGAAGGCTTGGCGCTGCCCGTTAAGCAGGGTTCAGAGGTTCTTCACTTTTGTTCGGCGGAATGCCGCGATCGCTATCTGAGTAAATCGCAAAAATTAGCCGCCAACGCGTAATCGAAAATTTATCGCTGTCGAATTCAGTCGTTCGTAGTGTAGCAGAAGGAATCCAGCGCAACCGAAAGGACCGAAGCTGATGGCCACGGTCACAAAACCTCCAGTACCTAATCGCCCCACGGGGATGCCCCCGATGGTGCCGCGCATCGCTCCACGCGAAGAACTCAATCCATTCCGCATCGCCCAGATTCAGTTTGATATGGCGGCAGAAACGCTGAAGCTTGATCCCGGACTGCGCCAGGTCTTGCGCACCCCGAAGCGCATCCTGGAAGTTTCGCTGCCGACCAAGATGGACAATGGCCAGTTGAAAGTTCTGACCGGCTTCCGCGTCCAGCACAATATCGCGCGCGGCCCGGGCAAAGGCGGGATTCGTTTTCATCCCAATGTCACGTTGGATGAAGTGAAAGCGCTGGCTGCCTGGATGACTTGGAAGACCGCCGTGGTCAACGTGCCGTTTGGTGGCGCCAAGGGCGGCGTCATTTGCGATCCCAAAAGAATGTCGAAGAGCGAGCTGGAAAGGCTGACCCGACGTTTCGCCAGTGAGATTCTTCCGCTGATCGGACCGGATCAGGATATTCCCGCGCCCGATGTGTACACCGATTCACAAACCATGGCGTGGATCATGGATACCTATTCCATGATGGCTGGCCACACCGTGCCCGGCGTGGTGACCGGAAAGCCCATCTCCATTGGCGGCTCCGTGGGCCGCGCGGAAGCAACAGCACAAGGTCTTGTTTACGTCGTCGAAGAGGCCTGCAAGATGAAGAAGATCTCGCTGCGCGGAGCCACCGTGGCAGTGCAGGGCTTCGGCAACGCGGGTGCCACCGCGGCGCGCCTGCTGTTCGACAAGAAAGCCAAGATCATTGCGCTCAGCGATACGCGTGGTGGCGTCACCAATTCTCGCGGCATCGATCCCATGAAAGCTATTCGCTATAAAGAGCGTTCCGGCACCGTCGTTGGTATGCCTGGCGCGTCGCGTATCTCGAACGAAGACCTGCTGACCATGAAGTGCGACATTCTGATTCCCGCGGCGTTAGAAAACATGATTACTCTCCAGAATGCCGAAGCGGTCAAGGCGCGCATCGTGGCCGAAGCCGCCAACGGGCCGACTACTCCGCACGCGGATGAAATTCTGGCGCGCCGCGGAATTACCGTGCTTCCGGACATTCTGGCGAATGCCGGCGGCGTCACCGTTAGCTACTTCGAGTGGGTGCAGAATCAGGAAGGCCTGCTGTGGGATTCTGAGGAAGTGAACGTCCGGCTGCAGAAGATCATGGTCCGGGCGTTTCACGACATGATCGAGATGATGCGCAAACATCACGTGCCACCGCGCGCCGCCGCCATGGCGCTCGCCGTTGGCCGCGTAGCCGAAGCGACGCTGGTGCGTGGTCTCTTCCCGTGATGCACTGAAACTTCGCGCCCAGAGTAGCTTCGCGAAGAGCAACGCAACAAAATTCAGCTCCAATTCCTCGACTTCGGGGAATTCCTGACAATCGCTACAGTCTTTTCTAAGAAAATTTCCTTGCACACAAAATTCAGGGCGCGTACATTCGCAGATGCCGGCCGTTTTCCGTCGTGAACCAGCAGAAGAGTTCACGAACTAAAAAACGTGTCCGGCTATTTTCTTCACCGAACGAGGTAACGCGCCACCGATCATGACGACTCTCCACACGCAGACCGTTGTTACTCCACCCATTCTTCTGACCATTTCTGGATTTGACCCAAGCTGCGGAGCGGGCGTCGCCGCGGATCTAAAAACTTTTGCGGCCTATGGTTGCTACGGCGTTGCGGCAATTACTTCCATCACTATACAGAACACGCAGGGTGTCGAAGCGGTTCACAACACGCCCAGCGCGGAATTGCGCGCCCAGTTAGACGTTCTGGAGAAAGACTGCGACATCGCCGCCGTGAAGATCGGCATGCTGGGCAATCGCGGGAATGCCGTGGTCGTTGCGGAATTTCTCGACGCCCACAAATTCGCGCACGTGGTTCACGATCCCGTTATGCACTCCTCCAGCAATTCGGAATTGCTAGACGCCGGCGGTATCAAATATATGGCGGCCGAGCTTTTGCGGCGCTCCACGGTGATCATGCCCAATGTGTTAGAGGCCGAGACCTTGACCGGCATGTCCATCAAGGACGTCAATGACATGGAAGCGGCCGCCCGGAAAATCGTTGAAATGGGCGCGCACTCGGTCATCGTCAAGGGCGGTCACATGGATAAGGCCGTGGACGTCCTCTTTGATGGCGTGGAAATGCATCAACTGAGTGGCGACAAGATCAAGTTGGAGCAGACTCACGGAGCGGGCTGTACCTTTGCTTCAGCGATTACCGCGCAGCTTGCGGCCGGCCGGTCCTTGCTGGAATCCACCATGCTGGCGAAAGCCTACGTGGTGAAAGCGATCGAGAAGGCCTATTCCGTAGGCAAAGGCAATGTGCCGCTGGATCACTTCTATCGCATGAAGATTGAGCCCATGGCCCGTGGAACTCACGAAGTTCCCCAGCACGGATTGCACCCAGCCGCGGAGCCTGCCGCTCACTGATATTTGCTGGCAACAAGTTTTCGAAGGATCGACCTCCGAGTTAAATCCCCTAGCAAGGAGGGAAAATGCAGAAAGTCTTCCGCTGTAGAAGATGTCAGCGAGGCATGCGGGTGGTTGGCTCAACCGGGCTAGCCAAAGATGTCGAAAAAGTTGCGGTCTGCCCTTACTGTAAATCCAAAAATAAAGTGATGTGGCCACGCGGCGATCCGTTTCGCATCCAGCGGATTGCTACCCGTTAGCCAAAGCAGAAATGCCAAGGCTGAAGGCGGTGGATCCGCAAGCCAGCCAGACAAAACTCGTATCGGCTCGCTCACCAGCCCCCTCCCCCTCCTCCTCCGCCCCCGCCACCGGAACCGCCACCTCCACCGCCGCCGCCCGAGCCCGGTGCCGCTCGACGAAGAAATAGCGCTGGTAAACGAGTCTGTGAACGAAGAGGAAAACCCCGAGCCCGTAAACGCGTTGCCGTACGCAGCAGAATAGAACGAAGGCGTGTACGCAACGTTGCTGTCTCCGGAAGCGGCTCCCGCCATAGCCAAAGCGCCAGAGAATTTCTCTGCCCAGTCCTGTTCAACATCCAGGGCCAGCGCACAGGGCAAAAACTTTTCGAACGTTTCAGGAGTTTGTTCCGGTGGGTTCGCTCGATTCAAACGGTCGCCATCCACTTTGCCTAGAAACAATTTGAAGCCTTCCACTTGATCCAACAGTTGACGCCCGGCAATCGTCGGAGCCTTCAAGAGGAAGGCATACAAGAAGTGAAGGAGAACCGCAGCTACCAGGAAAACCACTAACGAAATAGAGGCGAGCTTGGCCATGAATCCCAAGGCCATCACTTCGAAGCCGACAAACGGGATGCAGAACAGCGTTAAAAATATCGTCATACCGATATTTCCGACCGGCGCCTTTTGCCCACGGAGCACTGCTTTCCAGTTTTTGACGACGGTAAGAATCAGGCCAGCGCAGCCCAACGTCCAGAAAGTTAACCAGAAACATAGGAAGGCGCCCATCACCACTTGGGGCATGCCGAAGGTCAGCAGGTAAACGACCATGATCGCGAACGAAAGCAGCACAGGAAAAATGAGATAACGCGAGTTGGTGACGAAATACACTTTTTGTTCGTCACTCTTGAGCCACTTCTTCAGCGCTTGTTGCGCAGCCTGCATGATGGCGTGATTTTCCTGGTGCATCCATAGGGCCGTGCGCCCATCAAATATTTCGCTGGCAATCTGCTTTTCATCCGGCGAGAGCACGCGATCGTCTTTCCCGGTGGAGTACAGCGTGTATGAACCCGCTTGCTCCTTGATTGTCAGATAGCCGCGAGCACCCATATCCAGAATTGCTGCGGCAAATGTCTTGTTGTCGTAACCCATGTGCACGAGATAGCGCATCGCCGCCGGCGAAAGATTTGGCGGGGGCTCGTACCGCGGCATGATCACGCCGCGAGCCGGATCGCGTCCCACGGCCATCCAGGCAATCAGGTAGTAAAGAAAAATAGCAACAAAGCCGCCGGCCAGGACGAAGGTATCAGCGTTATCCAGAAAGAAGAAATGTACCTTTTCTGAAAAAGTTGGCGGCGTCACGTAGCCCTTCGGCCACATCAAGAGCACGCTCAGCCCTTCGTGCCGGCCGAGCCGCCGGCTAGCGGCAAATTCGAACGAAGCCACTTCCCGTGACGAAGTCAGATCCGTCTCGCGAGAGCCTTGCGGACCCGTGAAGCCTGCAAGTGTTACCTGGTCGACGGGGACCCGTGAAGGGAGATGAACCGTTGCCCAGGCATGATCAATCAGGAAATCCCAGCCGTTACCGGTCACATTCCAGAAAAGTTCATCGTGATCCTTGTAGAAGCCCAGTTGGCGTGTGGTGATATACGTGATCGTGTAGGTGTGCTGTCCCTTTTGCACCACGAATTTGGGACTGCCGAGATACACGCGTTTGCCGTTTCCAATGGCTTCAACGCGAAACGGTTCCTCGAAGGAATCCAGGGTGGCCGCTTGCATCTGGAAGCCTACGACGTAGTTATTGTTGTAGGGGTCCTTGTAGCGCGTGGGGACGTCCCGGAAGATGCCGTGTTGAATTTTATTTCCGCTGGCGTACACGGTAATCATTTCCGTGACCAGCAGCGACGAGTCGTCCTGCAGCGTGATATCACTGTGAAAGTCGAGTATCCGCTCGGTTGGCGTGGAATTCGCGTAGGCACACAAACTCGCCACTGCGAAAACCAGCGTTAGAAATACGGTCCGAATTTGCCAGCGCGTAAACATGAGTGCTCGTCGTTACCACTAGCATAGCGAGGAGCGGCCGGAGCACATGGCGCGTGCCGCTAGCTGGTTATTTGGCAATTGGCCACATTTCGAGTGGCCGAACTCCGAGCGTGCTTGCGTCGGGAGAGGTCTTACGTTTAAGGATGCGGGTTAAACTCGGCTAATTTTTGTGGACGAGTTTGCCGCCGACGATTGTCGCGACCGGCCCACCTTTGAAATTGCGTCCGTCGAAGGGCGAGTTGCGGGACTTGCTGGCCGATTCTTTTACGTTGTAGGTCCAGGGGCGATCCACCGAGAAAATAGTCAGATCGCCCGGTTCGCCAATGGCGAGTTTGCGTTCTTTGCCTAACACACGGGCGGGCCCAGTCGTGAAGAGTTCCACCATGCGCATCAGCGAGATGCGTCCGGAGTGCACTAGTTGTTCCAGAGCCAACGCCAGTGCCGTATCAAAGCCGAGAATGCCGAAGGGCGCTTTATCGAACTCAACATCTTTTAGCGCCGGCTCGTGCGGGGCGTGATCGGTCGCGATGGCATCTACAGTCCCGTCGGCCAATCCTTCAAGCAGCGCTTGGCGATCTTCCCGCGCAGCCAGCGGCGGATTCATTTTGTATCGCGAATCGTAGGTGACATCTTCATCGATTAGCGTGAAGTGGTGTGGCGTCACTTCGCAGGTCACGCGCAGGCCATTCTGCTTGGCGAAACGCACTTGTTCGAGAGACGCCTTCGCGGAGAGATGCGCAATATGCAAACGCGCGCCTGTTAACTCTGCAACCTGCACATCACGCGCGACGCAAACAGATTCAGCCGCAGCCGGCATTCCCGGCAGCCCGAGACGCGTGGAGGCTACCCCTTCGCGCATCACCGCGCCGGCGGCCAGCGAAACATCTTCCGCGTGCTCGATCACCGGAATATCTAGCGAGCGGCAATAATCCATAATCTGCCGTGCCAGTTTTGCCGAGGCGATGGGCTTGCCATCATCTGAAACCGCGACGATGCCGGCTTCTTGCATCGCCGCGATGTCGGAAATCGCTTCGCCTTTGCTTCCAACGCTTGCCGCACCGATGGGCCACACGCGGACGTGTCCCTGCACCTTGGCGCGATCGACAATAAAACGCGTAATCGAGGCATTGTCGTTCACCGGCTTGGTGTTGGGCATGCAGCAAACCGCGGTGAATCCGCCGCGCGCCGCCGCCTTCGTGCCGGTCTCAATCGTTTCGGAATTCTCCTGCCCCGGCTCGCGCAGGTGAACGTGCATATCAATGAAGCCGGGCGCGACAATCAACCCGGCCGCATCGAAAACTTCCGCTCCATTCGCGTTGGAAATTTTCCCCGGCGCGGCAATCTCCGCGATGCGCTCGCCATCCAGCAGAATGTCTCGTGCAGAATCTGATTTGGATGCGGGATCGAGGACGCGGCCATTCTTAATCAGAAACATGCGCGGATTCCTTTGGCTTGTTTTCGCTTTTGCCTTCGAGCGCGGGATGCGGGCCTTCCGTTGCGCCGATCATCAGTAAGTACAGAATGGCCATGCGCACCGCCACTCCGTTGGTCACTTGTTCAAGTACGGCGGATTGCGGCCCATCCGCAACTTCCGGGGTAATTTCCGTGCCGCGATTAATGGGACCGGGATGCAGAATCAGAGCATCAGACTTGGCGAGCTTCATGCGTTCGGCATGCAACTGGTACAAGAGCAGATAATCATTGTGCGAGAGCGACGGCTCGTGCAGTCGCTCGGTTTGCACTCGCAACACGATAATCACGTCGGCGCCATCCAGCGCCTCTTCCACTCGGTACACGCACCGTATAGGCGTCCCCGGCGGTCCAATTTTTTCGAGTTCGCGCGGGACCCACATGGCTGGACCACACAGCGTGAAGCGGCAGCCAAATTTTCCGAGTAAATGAATGTTCGAACGCGCCACCCGCGAATGCGCAATGTCGCCCAGGATCGTCACATTCAAATTGTTCAGGGTTCCTTTGCGGTCGCGAATCGTCAGCGCATCCAGCAGTCCCTGCGACGGGTGCTCGTGCGTGCCATCGCCCGCGTTCACCACCGGAATTTCCAGATGGCGTGCCACAAAATCGGCTGCGCCCGATGATGCATGGCGCATCACGAAAATATCCGGCTTCATGGCGTTCAAATTGTTCGCGGTATCGAGCAGCGTTTCGCCTTTTTTCAGGCTGGAGGCTTCCGCTTGCAAGTTCATGGTGTCGGCGCCAAGGCGGGATGCCGCGGTCGCAAAGCTCAAACGCGTGCGCGTGGAATTCTCGAAAAAGGCCAGCGCGACGGTTTTGCCCCGCAAGGTGGCAAGCTTCTTGAGCGGATTCCGCTGGATCTCCTGAAACGGTTTTGATTGATCGAGAATGAATGAGAGCTCGTCCGCGGTGAGCGGCTCAAGCGCCAGTAAATCCCGAAAGCGGTAAGTCACATTTTCACTCAGGTGCGCGCGAGGCAGGCCTCCGAGCGTTGAGAACTGCAGCCTCTGCTGCGCTTCATTCTACTTGGGCCGCACGCGAGACGCAAAGGCAACTGCAAATTTCAGGCGTCCGGCAGGCGATCCACCAGCACCACGCGCTCTTCGTTATCGATTTCTTGCAAACGAACTTCGATAATTTCGGTGTCGCTGGTCTGAATATTGCGCCCCACATATTGCGCTTCAATCGGCATCTCGCGATGACCGCGATCAATCAGCACGCAGAGCGACACGCGCTTCGGCCGCCCCAGATCAAACAAACCGTTCATCGCGGCGCGAATGGTGCGCCCGGTATAAAGGACGTCGTCCACCAGCACCAGATCCATGCTGTCCACGCCAAACGAGATGTCCGAAGATTGCAGCACCGCTTGCGGCGCCACTTTCGAGAGGTCGTCGCGATACAGGGTGATGTCCAGCGTGCCCACCGGAACTTCGACGCCATCGATGCCGCGCATTCTCTGCGCAATGCGTTCGGCCAGCGGCACGCCGCGCCGGCGAATTCCAATCAGCGCGAGATGGCGAGTGCCTCCGCTCTTTTCCACAATTTGATGAGCGAGGCGCTGCAAAGTGCGGTCGATTTCCGCGGCAGACATCAATTGGCTTTTTTCAACGAGGCGCATGGTCGCGTAATCCTAGCATAACTTGGGGTACAGAAAACTGTGATACACCGCACGAATCGAAATTCGGATTCACGCGGCGCCGGTGTCCGCATGGTAGACTTTCGCGCCGAAGAAATTTAACTGCCGAAGGGACTGTTTATGGTCATCGGGAAGCGGAAAGTGAATCAAGCCTGCGTGTTTTTGTTGGCGTGCCTCTGTCTTACGACAACTTCCAACCTGCACGCGCAGACCGCGAAGCGTACTGCGGCGCCAGCGTCCGCTCGAACCGCCGCGCCGAGACCTAAGCTGGTGGTGATGATTGTGGTGGACCAGATGCGCGCAGATTACGTCGACAAGTTTCGCCCACAATGGACAGCAGGGCTGAAGAGGTTGCTGGACGAGGGAGCTTGGTTTCGCGAGGCGGCCTATCCCTATGCCGCAACCGAAACCTGCGTAGGTCACGCCACGGTATCCACGGGTGCATTTCCCGCGACGCACGGCATGGTGGCGAATGCCTGGTGGGACCGCGAGCAACAGAAAATGGTGACCTGCACCAGCGATCCTACCGTGAAAAACATCGCATACGCTGGCAAGAGCACGAAAGGCGGCGACTCTGCTGTTTCCATGTTAGCTCCCGCTTATGCCGAGGAACTGAAATTTCAAACCGGTCGAGCTACCCGGGTCGTCACGCTTTCCTTGAAAGCGCGCGCCGCAATCACCATGGCGGGGCACAAAGCTGATTCTGCCACCTGGTTCGATACCAGCACCGGAGCGTGGGTCACGTCTTCCGCCTATGGCACTGTGCCCTTCGTTGAAGAGTTCGCAAAGAAACATTCGGCCCCCGAAGACTACGGCAAGACGTGGGCGCTATCGCTGCCGGCGGAGTCATATCTCTACGATGAAAAAGCTATCGGCATAACCACGGTGACTGGTTGGGCGACCTCCTTTCCCCATCCGATGCGGGGAAAAGAAGGAGCCACCGCTCCTGACGAATCTTTTCTTGAAGAATGGACGGTCAGCCCCTTCGCCGACACGGCGCTAACCAGGCTTGCGGAGTCCGCGGTCGATTCACTCAGCCTTGGCAAGAGCACCGGCACCGATTACCTCGGCATCAGCTACTCCTCCGTGGACTACGTAGGTCACATCTTCGGGCCGCGCAGCTGGGAGATTCAAGACATCCTGGTGAAACTCGATAAAGATCTCGGTGAACTTTTCACGCATCTCGATCAAAAAGTGGGACGGGGCAATTACATCGTGGCGCTCACCGCGGATCATGGCGTCGCGCCCATTCCCGAAGATATGGCAAGCACTGGTCTCAGCGCGGCCGTGCTCAGCCTGCCCGAACTGAAAGAGCGTATGGAGAAAGCTCTGCAACCTTTTGGTCTCCCGGCTCCGGCGATTGCACGGATTGCGGGTAACGACGTTTATTTCTCCCCGGGCGCATACCAAAAGCTGCGCGAAAATCCTGCCGCGATGGGCGCTGTGATTGCTGCCGCTTTGGTCATGCCCGGAGTCGAGTCGGTTTACAGACAAGAGGATTTGGCCGATGCGAGCAAATCTCTCTCTCAAACGCGCACGGCCTTTGCTTTGAGCTATCACGCTGGCCGCAGTGGAGACTTGTTCGTGCTGCAGAAGCCCTACTGGCTGACCGACAGCTCAGCGGAAGGTTCGAAACGTTACACCGGCACAGGCCACGGCACTCCCTACTACTATGATCAACATGTGCCCATCCTCTTTATGGGTTTTGGCATTCAGCCCGGTGAATACTTCGGCTCGATCACTCCTGCAGATATTGCGCCCACTTTTGCAGCGCTTACCGGTGTGACCCTGTCCACTCGCGATGGGCGCGTCCTGGAAGAGATGCTGCAAAAGCGCCCCGAGCGATGAGCACGCTGTTGAAGCTGTTAGCGACGGCTGGATTTTGCGGGCCGGCTCACTCCGTCCCGTGTTATCCTCCTTTTCCAGAGTGAATCCTACGGAACGCGTTGACCTTAGTGTGCAGGTTGGCGCCCTGCGCCTCCGAAATCCTATCATCGCCGCAAGCGGCACCTTCGGGTACGGGCTGGAATTTGCCCACCTGATAGATCTCGATCGCCTCGGGGGCTTCGTAACCAAGGGTATCTCCCTAGAGCCAATCGAGGGAGCTCCGGCTCCTCGTCTCTGCGAAACCGCCTCGGGAATGCTCAATGCGGTCGGCCTGCAGAACGTCGGCGTCCAAGCCTTCATCACTGACAAGCTGCCACTGTTGCGGAAATACAACACTCCCGTCATCGTCAACGTCTTTGGCTGCTCCTCCGACGAGTATGTCGAGGTCATCCGGCGGCTCGAAGATGTGGAAGGGATCGCCGCTTACGAGCTAAATATTTCCTGTCCAAATGTAAAAAAGGGGGGCATGCAGTTCGGTAGCAGCCCGAACCTGGTAGCCGAGGTCGTAGCCGCCGCCAAAAAGGCTGCCGCGAAGCGTCCTTTATGGGTGAAGCTCATGCCGCTGGTAACAGACATCGCCGCCATCGCCAGAGCGGCATGCGACTCCGGCGCCGACGCGCTCACCGTCGCGAACACCTATCCCGCTATGGCCATTGACTTTACTACTGGCCGCTCACGGCTCGGCAATCTCACCGGTGGCTTGTCGGGACCCGCGATCAAACCCATTACTCTCCGGCTCGTTTGGGAGATTAGAAAAGCTGTAGACACGCCCATTTTAGCCTTGGGAGGCGTCGAGTCGGTAGAAGACGTGCTCGAATATATGGCAGTTGGCGCGACAGCCGTACAGGTTGGGACGGCCAGCTTCTCTGACCCGAAGGCCAGTGAGGGAGTTGTCGAGGGTTTAGAGCATCATCTAAATAGGGTTAACCTACGCAGTATCAGTCAGTTGAAAGATAAATTTCTCGCCCAAAACAGTTGACATAATGCGGTATTTCTGCTACACTTTCTAGAATAATCGTAGCTAAAAGAACACACACTATGCGACGACCACTATTTATCATTTGGGCTGCTATTCGTTGGGTGCCGCTGATGTTCCTGATTGCTCCGGGAATGGAGGCGCCCCTGGTCGCTCATTTGAGCGAGCCCGTCAAGCCGATCAAGAGCTGGGTCGGCAACGCCAGTTGGTATGGACCCGACTTTGACGGCAAAGTCACCGCCAACGGCGAGCGCTTCAATGCCGAAAGTCTGACCGCCGCTCACCCGAGCCTTCCTTTTGGTTCCTGGGTGCGTGTGGTGAACCCTCGCAACGGCAAATTTGAAGTTGTACGCATCAATGACCGCGGTCCCTATCAAGAAGGACGCGAAATTGATGTATCCTATCGTGTCGCCCGCAAGCTGGGGCTGATTCATTCGGGTGTCAGCCAGGTGCGGCTGGAGTTGATGCAACTGCCGCCGAGGCGCACTCGAAGCGAAGAAGGCTCCGACTAAAACTTCGCAGGCGTCCGCGAAACCTTGAGCCCCTTTGACGCCCATCCACGCAGCAGTCTGATCGTAGCTCTGGATTTTGATTCATTAAAAACAGCTCTGAGTTTTGCGAAACAAGTCGCCGATCTTGTTGGTATGTTCAAGATTGGGAGCCAACTGTTTACCTCGGCTGGACCCGAAGCGGTTCGCCAGGTGTCGCAGCTCGGCACCGACATTTTTCTTGACCTCAAATTTCATGATATTCCCAACACCGTAGCGGGAGCCGTTCTTGCCGCCGCAGCGTTGCCTGGCGTGCAACTTGTAAACGTTCACGCGCTGGGTGGTACGCAAATGATGCAAGCCGCAACTCAGGCGGTCAGCGCAGGCGTTCCCATGGGCGCAGACCGCACGCGACTGCTTGCCGTGACCATTCTTACTAGCATGGACCAGAAATCGATGCGCGACGTGGGTATTGGCGGGCCGGCGCAATCGCGCGTCGTGAAGCTTGCCAAGTTGGCGCAAGCTGCGGGAGTCGATGGCGTGGTCGCCAGTGTGCAAGAGGCCAAGGCGATTCGCAAAGCGTGCGGTCGCGAGTTTCTAATCGTCACGCCTGGTGTGCGTCCTAAAGATGCGAAAGCTGAATCGAAGAAGGATGATCAGGCCCGCACCGCAACGCCCTTCGAAGCCATCAAGGCTGGGTCCGATTACATCGTAGTGGGCCGCCCGATTCTAACTGCCGCCGATCCGCGCGCCGCAGCGCAACAAATCGTCGAAGAAATCGCTGCTGCAAAATAGACAAGTAGACACAGCCCACAGAATCGCTGCGCGTTTGACCTCGGATTCACCTCTCTCGTAACATCGAATCGTTCTTCTCTCCCTATGGCTACCAACTCCAAGAGCATCATCGTCGGGACCGCCGGCCACATCGATCACGGGAAATCGACGCTCATCGAGGCGTTGACTGGCACGCATCCGGATCGCCTCGAGGAAGAAAAGCGTCGCGGCATCACCATTGATCTTGGCTTCGCGTTCCTGGAAGGAAACGGAGTACGGTTCGGCTTTGTCGATGTGCCCGGTCACGAGCGCTTCGTGAAAAACATGCTCGCAGGCGCTTCTGGCGTCGATCTGGTGTTACTGGTGATCGCGGCCGACGAGGCTATTCGGCCGCAGACCCGCGAGCACTTCGATATTTGCCGGCTACTCGGCGTAAAACGCGGCGTGATTGCCTTAACAAAAAGCGATTTGGTAGATCCGGACACGCTTGGCTTGGTGAAATTGGAAGTTGAAGAATTTGTGCAGGACACATTTCTGGCCGACGCGCCGATTTTGGCGGTAAGCGCGAAAACCGGCTCCGGCCTCGCCGAATTGAAGCAGGCGCTTCACGGCGAAGCCACACGCATCGCGCAGAAAGACGCGGGCCGGTATTTTCGTTTGCCCATCGACCGTTCCTTCGCCGTCAAGGGATTCGGCACAGTGGTGACTGGTACGCTGATTTCCGGTCACGTTGCCACGGAAGACGAAGTGGAGCTCTTACCACATGGCAATCGGCTTCGCGTCCGCGGTTTGCAGACCGGTGGGCACAAGGTAGATCGCGCCGATGCCGGCCAACGCACCGCAGTGAATCTTGCCGGCGTGGAACACACAGCGATCACCCGCGGCATGGTCATTGCCTCGCCCGGTCGTCTGCGAGCTACGCGAGGTATCGATGTTCAACTGGAACTGCTACCCTCATCGCCAAAACTGAAACACCGTTCCCACGTGCATTTTCACGTAGGCACTTCCGAAACGGTGGGCGAGGTATTTCTCTACGAGAAGACCGAGTTGCCGCCGGGACAAAGTTCTCTGGCTCAGATTCGACTGCAGAACGAAGTGGTGACTTTGCGTGGCGACCGCTTCATCGTCCGCCAATTCTCACCCGTCGTAACCGTTGGTGGCGGAGTCGTGCTCGATCCTTTGGCTCGCCGTTCCACAAAGAGAGACGCCAGCCGGCCGCAATTCCTCGAAGTTTTGGAAAAGAACTCAACGCAAGAAATCCTGCAAGCCATGGCCGAACGCAACATCCTTGGCGTTACCGCGGAAGATGTCATCGCGCGAACCGGTTGGCTCGATGCCGAGCTGCGCGCCGCCGCGGCGAGCCTGTCTCCGCAAACCGGCATAAAAATTGTCTCCAGTGAGCCGTTGATTCTTCTCGCCGGAAAATTATTTCAAGAAATCAGCGAGAAATTGCGTGCCCGCGTCGAAAAATTTCACAAAGAAAATCCGCTCTCGCCCGGAATGCTTCGGGAAGACCTACGCGTCAGCCTCGGCCGTCGCGTCCGGCCAGAGACATTTCGAAGTGCGCTCGACGAATTGGTGCAGCAGCAAAAACTCAGCGTGCAGGGTGAGTTTGTAAAAACCCCCGGAGCCGAAATCACTCTCACCCCAGAGGAGCTTCGAGCCAAACAGCAGATCGAGCAGGCCTTCGCCAAAGCCGGTTTGGAGGTGCCCTCCGTAAAGGAGGTGCTGGCCCAACTGGCCATCGAGCCCCGCCGCGGCGAGAAGATCCTGCAAATCCTGCTGCGCGACAAGGTCGTCATCCGCGTCTCACCGGACCTGATCTTCCATGCCACTGCCCTCGGCCGGTTGCCCCCCCTCCTCAAAACCTATAAACAATCCAAAAGCGAGCGCATAGGCGTACCTGCTTTCAAGGAGTTAGCTGGCATCTCCCGGAAATACGCCATTCCGCTCCTTGAGTACCTGGATCGCCAACGTGTGACGCGCCGCACAGGGGACGAGCGTGTTATCCTATAAGCTGGAAGTGTCGTAAACACTTGCTGGCTTAAGACCCCTGCGCTAGGGTGAAGGTAGCGCCTAGACATAGTTTTTTGTGTGGAGGCAGTTATGGGTGAGTTTAGTATTTTCCACTGGTTGGTCGTATTGGCGATCGTGCTGATTTTCTTCGGAGGCCGTCGCATCCCCGAGGTCATGAAGGGCCTAGGTGAAGGCATTCGCAGCTTTAAAGACGGTATGAGCGGGGTAAATACACCCACGCCTCCTCCCCCACCAGCGCAGGCCACTACCGCCGAAAAGACCGCCGAGGTCGAAGAGAAGAAGTAAGCGCGTATCGCGAGTCTAGGAATTGTTGAAGGGCGGCCCACTGCGGCTGCCCTTTTTGTTTTGAAACGCACAGCCCACGCCTTTGATGATCATTAAGTTTCACCTATGATAACACTCTAGTGATATATATTCCTCGGTACTGTTCTTCTTTTGATGAAACAGCCGTACCTCCGACCAGTAGTCCCGCCGCAACTTTTTTCGCAGACTTGGGTATAACCGGATACCAGCAAGTCGTCGAGGAAAGCTAAAAGGAGAAAGGTTATGAGCTCGAAATTCTCGAAGTGGATTTTTGTGCCCGGAGCGGTCCTGCTCTTAGGCACGGCAGCTTTGGCACAGCAACCGGCCCCCAGCAGTTCCACCCCGGCACCGGATCCAACCGTGGCGCAGCGCAAAGAGAATCAGCAGGATCGCATCGCCAATGGCGTAAAGAGCGGCCAGCTCACCGCAGGTGAAACGGCCAATCTGGAAACCAAGGAAGCAGCTATCAATGGCGAAACGCGCGCCGATCGCGCTGCCAATGGTGGCAAATTGACTGCCGCCGAAAAGCAGCAGGTCAACGGCCAGCAGAATCAGCTCTCCAAGCAGATCTATCAGGACAAGCACAACGCCAACACCGCGCAATACGGCAATAACGCGGTCGGACAGCGCCGCGAGAACCAGCAAGACCGCATTGCCCAGGGCATCAAGAGCGGGCAACTGACCGCTGGCGAAACCGCGAAGCTCGAGAATCAGCAAAAGGGCATCAATCAGCAGGTGAAGGCGGATCGCTCTGCGAATGGTGGCAAGCTGACTGCCGCTGAAAAGCAGCAGGTCAACAAGGAACAAAACGGCGCGTCGAAGAACATCTACAACAAAAAGCACAACGCCAACACCCAGCCGGGAGCGAAGAAGTAACTTTCATTCAAGCTGACGTTTCGAAATCGGGTGCCTCGAGACTTTCGGGGCGCCTTTTTTTCGCGTAATCGACAGCGACCTACGAGGTGAACGCCTCTTCCGTCCAGCCCAGTTCCTGTATAGCGGTAAAAACTCGCGAAAGCGGTAAGCCCACCACGTTGAAATAGCAGCCCTCGATGCGCGGGATGTATCGTCCCGCCCGTCCTTGTATCGCGTAGGCACCAGCCTTGTCGTACGGCTCTTCCGTCGCCAGGTAGCGGAGAATTTCTTCACCCAATATTTGGTCAAAGTGGACCAGCGTGCTCTCCACGAACTGGCGTCTCTCCATATCCGGCAGCCGGATGACTGAAACTCCGGTGAGCACAGCGTGGGTACGACCCGACAGCTGCTCCAGCATGCGACGCGCATCTTCCGTCGACTTTGGTTTGCCTAGAAGATTTCCGTCGAGCGTAACAACGGTATCCGCGGCGATTACAATCGCAGGCCCGATGGTCCGCGCTGCTACCAGCTCCGCTTTCGCATCAGCTAACCGTTGCACCAATTGTTGTGGGGTTTCTTCCGGCAGCGGAGTCTCGTCCACCGCCGAGGAGAGCACCGAAAACGTGAGACCCGCCTCTTTGAGAATTTGTGCACGGCGTGGCGAGGTGGAAGCGAGAATCAACTTCATCGAGGTTGGCCAGTGGAGAGGATACTACAGCCGCACACCAGAAACAGCTGTGCCCAAGGTGCAGTAGCCTAAGGGGAATTTCTTACGACGGTTTCTCGCACGCGTGACTGCGACTGGGCCACGGGCCAATCTTAGATGACCACGGATTCCTGATATTCGCCGTAGACGTGCCGCATCGCGTCCGAGATTTCGCCGACCGTTGCGTAAGCTTCCACCGCGGTGAGAATCGCCGGAAGTAAATTCTCGGAAGTCTTTGCGCGGCGTTCCAGTTCGCGGAGCGCAGCGCTGGTCTTCGCATTATCGCGTTTCGTACGTAGCGCCTTCAGGCGTTCCACCTGTGCCAACTCAATTGCAGGATCAATGCGCAGCGTGGGTATTTGATGTTCCTGGTGCGCCACAAAATCGTTCACGCCCACAACGATCTGATCTTTGGTCTCCACACTGCGCTGGAAATCGTATGCGGCGCGCTGAATTTCCGTTTGTACAAAGCCCGCCTCGATGGCTTTGATCATGCCGCCCATCGTATCGATTCTGGCCAGATATTCCTCAGCTCGCGCTTCCACTTCATTCGTCAACGCTTCAATCGCGTACGAACCGGCAACCGGGTCAATCGTATTCGTCACGCCGGTTTCGTTGGCAATGATTTGCTGCGTCCGTAATGCGACCAGCGCCGATTCTTCCGTGGGTAACGCCAGCGCTTCGTCCATCGAATTGGTATGCAACGACTGGCAGCCGCCTAGCACCGCGGCCAGCGCTTGAATGGCCACACGCACAATATTGTTTTCCGGCTGCTGCGCGGTCAGCGAGGAGCCCGCCGTTTGTGCGTGGAAACGCAACAGCAGCGAACGCGGATCCTTGGCCGCGAATCGATCGCGCATAATCTTCGCCCACAATCGCCGTGCTGCGCGAAACTTCGCCACTTCTTCGAGGAGATCATTGTGCGCATTGAAGAAAAACGACAACTGCGGCGCGAATTCATCGATGTGCAGTCCCGCGGCCAGCGCTGCGTCCACATACGCAATGCCGTCGGCTAGCGTGAAGGCCACTTCCTGCACCGCGGTCGATCCAGCTTCGCGTATGTGATACCCGGAAATCGAAATTGTATTCCACTTGGGCACCGCGTCGCGGCACCACGCAAAAATATCGGTGACAATTCGCATTGCCGGCCGCACCGGATAGATATACGTCCCGCGCGCAATGTATTCCTTAAGAATATCGTTCTGGGTGGTCCCGGAAAGTTTGCTGAGGCTGGCGCCTTGTTTTTTCGCCACCGCAACGTAAAGGCACAGAAGAATCGCTGCCGTCGCGTTGATGGTCATCGAAGTCGAAACTTTTTCCAGTGGAATCTGGTCGAAGAGCGTTTCCATATCTTCGAGCGAATCGATGGCCACGCCCACTTTTCCCACTTCGCCCAGCGCCAGCGGATGATCTGAGTCCATCCCAATCTGAGTTGGCAGATCGAACGCCACCGACAAGCCTTTCTGGCCTTTACTCAGCAAATAGCGGTACCGCTGATTAGACTCCGCCGCGCTGCCAAATCCCGCGTACTGCCGCATGGTCCAGAAGCGTCCGCGATACATCGTGGGATAAATCCCGCGCGTATACGGAAATTCGCCGGGATAGCCCAGCGCCTCGTCCGGCTTCTCGCCATTCAAAGATTCAGCGGTGTACAGCCGCTCCAGCGGCAGCCCGGAAAGCGTGGTGAAGTGCGGTTTGCGTTCTTCCGGCACAGAAGGAGTGACTTTGGTATCAGACATGAAAGGAACCTAATCCGGAGCGAAACTTGTCGCGATTTTTTTCAAGTGACTCACCACAGAAGCGTGCCACCGACTCTCCACCCTCACAATTGCCGGGCGCGGCGAAACGAACTCACCGCAAATGCCACGAACAGCAATCCAACCACAATGGAAACAGCAATCAGCCAGTGGGCAACGTCGCGCGTCCAGGCCCGCAGCGCGGAATTCAGCCATCCTAGTGCCAGCACCACAAACGCCGCGCCAACCGCCTCGTGAAATAGCTGCTTCAGCACCCGCCAAAGCCGCGCGAATCCGCGAGGTTCCGGTGTTTGCAGCACTCTGCCTGCAACCGTGGACATACCAGCAGTTTAGCGCAGCTTCTGCAACTTTGCGCAGCGAACCAGCAGCCGTGATCCCGTACCGAAGTACAGGTACATGCCTATAGATAGATTGAAGACAACGCTCAAAGGTCATCTTGTATCGAATTTACTGTAGGCCTAGAATCAGTGCTGAGGTACTGGGGAGACGCCTTGCAACTAGACGATCACCTAAAAAACTTGCTGCGCGAACTTGGTCATGCCATCAACGACACTGTCTCGGAATCCGAGCGCATTACCGGCGCCATTGCCGGAGTCCGCGCGCATGGTTACGACATCGTGTTGAAATTGGATGCGACCATTGGACTGGCAAAACGGGACGGCTCCAACACCGACGGCCCGCGCATGACCACCCAGGATCGCCGCTTCCTCGAGTCGCTCCGTATTCAGGTCGATCAGGAATCCTTCGACCAGGAAACCTCCATCGAGAAGCGGCCCACCACGCGGCTGTCGATGACTCCTCAGGACGTACGATTTTTGAAGTCTTTGCGCATTGCCACGGACGATGGCGAATGAAGAAGTTGCTGCAAATCTCGGGGGGTGCCCTGCTGGCATTGTTTCTGCTCAGCACGCTTGGTGCGTCTCGAGCAGTGGCTCAGGATCCTATCCTGACTCCCATCATCGTCGATACCGCTGTTCCTATCGTCGTAAATGCCGTGAAGCCCAAGCCAAAGAATGTTGGGCTGGTGAAGTTTCAGGGTTTCGTCATGCACGCCAATGTTGCCCAGGTAACCGTCAAAGCTAAGGGCAACGACATGGCTATCCAGACTTTTTCTTTGAGCCAGAACGCCGCGGCCAAAATGCAGCAGATTGTCGATAATGGCGGCTACCAATACGGCGACAAGATTACCGTTTTCTACGACCCGCAGTCTTTTCAGGCCGTGAAGTTTAAGGGGAAACCCTCGCGACCCCTCTAGTAGAGGAGGGCGCTATGCTTCGCTTACCTGCTGTTGCTGGACAATTTTATCCTGCCGCTCCTGCGGAACTTTCCGCTCTCATTCGAAAATATACGGCGAAACACGAACCGCGCCAGCGGGTGCGTGCTTGCCTGGTGCCTCACGCCGGTTATGTTTATTCCGGGCACGTTGCGGGCGCTGTGTTTGCTCGCATCATTTTGCCCAAACGCGTGATCATTCTCGGCGTGCGGCATCAACCGCATGGCGAACCACTGGCGATCCTTTCCGAAGGCGCATGGCGCACCCCGCTTGGCGATGCGCCGATAGACACCGATCTCGCGCTGCGCTTGCGTAACGCGTGTCCGTCACTCCGTGAAGACTCCGTCGCGCATAGCCGCGAGCATTCCCTCGAAGTGGAACTTCCTTTTTTGCAGGAACTGGACCCGGCCTTTTCGTTTGTGCCCATTGCCATTGGACACCTGCGTTTCGAAGAACTGGAAAAAACCGGGCGCGAAATCGGCCGCGCGCTTTTGGACGTCCGAGAAGATGTTCTGTTGGTAACCTCGTCCGACATGAATCACTACGAGGATGATGAGACTACCCGCTGGAAAGACCACATGGCCATGGAACGCTTGCTGCAACTCGATGCCAGAAAGCTTTATCAGACCTGCACTGAGGAACGCATTTCCATGTGTGGGCTAGGGCCTGCCGTGGTCATGCTCAGCGCCTTGAAAACGCTCGGCGTTCAGAACGCGCAAGTCGTGCGCTACGCCACTTCCGGCGACGTTTCGGCAGATCGCAGCGCGGTGGTCGGTTACGCAGGAATGATTTTCTATTAATCTCCAGCGTTCCTAAAACTTCCGCCCAATAACACGGGCCCGCGAATTCTCGCGAGCCCGTGATTTCCCAAATATATTGAGCGACTCTTAGTGGACGCGACCGCCGCCCGAAGGATGAGAGCTACCTGAACTCCCTCGCGAAGTGCTCGTTCCGGCGCTAGACCCGGGCATGCCCCACACGGACGAATTCCAAGCGCCAGACGACGAACCGCTGCTTCCGCCAGTTCGCGCAGGAGCAGGCGTCATTGCTGGCCGCGGCGGAGTCACCGCTCCGCGTGAAACAGATGTCACCGTCGTATTGTGCGCCACAGAATTGCCATTCACTGCGTTCGCCGGTGTCACCCCTGGATGTCCCGCTTCGTTTACCTGTCGCAGAGAATTAGCAACGGATGTCGTGGCTACTCCATTGGGCGCGCTGTTTGAATTAACAAAGCGATGCTCCGTCGGATCGTAAACGATCGAAGATTGCCGCGTCGCCGTCACCGGGCGAACTGTGTTGACCGTCGTCGCAATGGTCCGAGACACGCCGGTTGGAGCAGCGCTGGGAGTCAGGCTCGCACCGGCCAAAGTATCGCGCGGCACTTGCTTCACCACGCTCCACTTTTCTGTTCCGCTGGCAGCAACCAGGCTCTTGCCAACCGTATTCCCCTGCACCGGATATATCCCTTGCGCCAGATTGGCCGCTGTTTTTCCGTGCGAGTCCGCAGGACTTGCGGGTACCAATCCCAGCGTCGTTCCAGAGCGTACCCATACTGCTGTCACCGGCTGATAGCGAAGTGGCCCTCCACCGGCAAATCCGGTGGGCAGCCAAACCCAGCCGTACGCCGGCGCGAAAGTCCATCCGCCATAGTGATACGGCAGCCATCCCCACGGTGCCGAGCCCATAAATCCCCATCCACCGAGCCCCTGGTCAAAATAAAAGTTTCCGTAATCAAACGGGGACCAACCCAGTCCAACGCCAAACGGCCGCCATCCGTAACCATATCCCGCCACGGAATACCACGAGCCGTACGTATACAAATCAGAAAAACCTGCTGTGTAGTTCGGCGAATTCACATATTGCGCCGAGTTATTCGTCGCGGTCACCACGCTATCGATGCGCCCAGATACCCAATGATCAAAATCATCCAGGTCCGCAGCCCGCCCGATCTCTTGTTTTCCGTCGTCATTCACATGCACGGAAAGCGACTGCCCTTTTCCCAGAGGCGTCGAATCGTCTTTGTGCAAGACCGCCACTCGTCCACGTTCTACATTCACCGTGCTGCCGTCATCAAAATTATCCACGCGGAACGTGGTGCGCCCGTTCGCTTCCACCGTGAAATCGCCGCCAGTGACGCTGAAATAATCGCCCATCGCCGGGTTCACATAAAAACTGCCGCTGCCTTGGCGCAGCACCAGCCGCGAAATTCTGCCGCCGTCATGCAGCGAAAGATCGTAAAACTCCACCATCGAATTGGCGCCTATAAACGCCATCGCCCCATTTTCGAATTCCACTTCCGCGCGTCCGTTTCCGGTGGCCACCACGTAGCCTTCGCGAATCGGCAGATTCAGCGGCGCGGTTTCCCACACGGCCTTGGTATCCGTCAAGGGATCGTCGTGGAACTCCCGCGCGAAGCGCACATCCCCTTGGATCAAACTCAATCGAACGATTCGCGCATGGCTGGAATCCGCCGCGGCCGGGGATGGCAAAATTGTGAGGAAGAAAAAGAGAGCGATAAGTGCAGGGACAACCGTGGAGCGTTTCATGGCAGTACCTCGAGGACCCGTCTGCAAGCTTAGACGATAACGCAGTTCCGCGGGTTGCGTTGTAAATAAATCGGGGTCCGGCCAGCCAGTCGCCACCCGCCAGTCGCACCCTGAATTTCGTGTTTCAGCCGCCAAACTCCGCCGTCCACGCAAGGCTGCTTTGTTCGAGTCTGCACGGAAATTCGATTGACTGATGGACACCATAAGAAATTTTCATCGGCATCTTCTTGACTCTTCGAGGCTTGCAGGCTATTTTCTGTTCCTCTAGGTCCTACATGTGTAACTTCTTCCACCAGTAGATTCTTTCTCGCCAAAGCTTCGAGAAAGCCGTCTGAACGTCGGAGGGGTAGTGGTCGCCCGCCAATGCGGGGTAGTGGGTACATTTTTATAGGGGGTATGTCATGAGGGGTTATGTCCGCGCTTTATTCTCTCTTTTCATTCTAGCAGTTGCAGTCGTCCCGGGAGCTTTCGCACAAGGCGGAGCCACCGGCGCGATTAATGGCACGGTGCTCGACGTAAACGGTGGCTCCGTAGCCGATGCAGACATCCAAATCATCAGCACTTCTACAGATCAACTGGTCCGCAGGTTCAGCACCGGACCGGAGGGATCGTTCGTAGCCACTTTGCTTCCACCGGGAACGTATTACGTAGTGGTCAACAAATCCGGCTTCTCGGAAGCAAAAGCCAGCAACATTGAAGTCCGCGTTACGGAAACCACCCGGCTAAACATCGCTTTGAAGCCTGGTACCGTCTCCGAAAAGGTGGAAATTTCCGCGCAGGTCACCAGCGTTGAAACCACCAATGCCACCACCGGGCAGTCCATTGGCGCCAGCACCGTTCGCAATCTCCCGCTCGCCACACAAAACTTTCAACAATTGTTGACGCTCTCCGCCGGCGCTCAAAGCGACCTCAACAATTCCACACAATTGGGTCGCGGCGATGTCCGCATCATCGTCAACGGCCAGCGGGAAGACAACAACAACTACCTGATCGAAGGCATCAGCGCCACCGACTACAACGTTGCGGAACTAACCAACACGCCGCTCCCCAATGCCGACGTGATCCAGGAATTCAGGGTGCAGACCTCCCTCTACGATGCGACACAGGGACGCAACGGTGGCGGCAACATCAACGCCATTCTGAAGACCGGCACTCGCCAGTTCCACGGCGACGCGTACGAGTTTTTCCGCAACAACGTCTTGAATGCCAACGACTATTTCTTGAACGCTAGCGGCCAGAGCCGTCCGGTGCTGAAGCAGAATATTTTCGGCGGCAGTTTGGGCGGACCGGTAGGCAGCGAGAAACTCGGCTTTTTTTTCGTGAACTACCAAGGCACGCGGCAACGCAGCGGATTATCTCCGGGTACATTCATCAGCACCATCCTTCCCGCTATTCCGGCCGATCGCTCCGTAGCGTCGCTCACCCAGGCATTTTTTCCGCAAGGTCTGCCTGCCGGTGTGACGCTGGATCCCGTAGCAGTCGCCCTGTTGCAGTTCAAGAGCAACCAGTTTGGCGGATTGACGAACGGCTACCTGATTCCCAGCGTGACCGACAGCGGTAATGGCTCGGGAATTTTCTCTTACAGCACTCCGGGAAAATTTACGGATGATCAGTTCACCACCAATTGGGACAAGGAATTTCACGGTGGCAACGACAAAGTCTCTGCTCGCTTCTTTTATTCCAACTTTTCAACCTTTGAACCTTTTGGCGCTGGAGGATTGCAGGCCTCTCTCGGCGGCAGCATCGCTGCATCCGACCTGAATTTTCCCTACACGCTGCCGGTTCGCGATCGATTCTTCGGACTGACTGAGACCCACCTGTTTTCTCCCGCAATCGTCAACGAAGTGCGCTTCGGCTTCGTGCACATCAACAATGCCGCCATTAACGATCCCCCGGTCACTTATGCGGACCTGGGCATCAATCGTCCGATGAGCAACATCACCAACAGCATTTACAAATTTAGCTTTGGCAGTTCCGGCTTTCAGATCGGCCCCACGCCGCAGGCCGACACCTCCAACCTGCAAAATAACTACACCGCCGTCGACACTGTCTCGTGGGTGCACGGCGCGCACGTTTTCCGTTTCGGCGGCGAAATGGATTTCGTCAATCTTGATAAACTCTTCCCGCAAACGTTTAACGGCCAGATTTTCTTCACCAATACCCCGGCGTCGACCACTTCGCCTTTGCCTTTCAATACCACCGACTTTCAAAACTTTCTGGTCGGTGCGCCGCAATTCAGCTTTGGTGGTGGCGGCGTCTACAACCACAAATACAAACAAAACGACTTCGCGGTGTTTTTCCAGGATGACTGGAAGGCCACGAAAAATCTGACCCTGAACTTGGGCCTGCGCACTGAATTGATGGGCGCATGGATCGATGGCGCCTGCCACATCGGCAACGTGCAATCCAGCCTGACCCTGCAGGGTGAAAATCCATTCGTGTATCCCGGCTGCGTCAATAATTTGGGCGTCTCCGGCTTCACCGGTAACGCGCAAGCAACCACTTTCAACAATCAATACTCCACTGGCCTCGGCCCACGCATTGGCCTGGCCTACGATCTATTCGGCAAGCACAGCACCACCATTCGCGCTGGTTACGGCATCTACTACGTTCGCGAAGATGTGGGCGCAGTGGACCAACTCTCTTTTCAGACCCCGTTTCTCCCCATCGTTTTTGCTGGCAGCGCGCCCGGTGGCCTGACCAACTTTTTCGCCCCTTGCGCCGCTTCCAATCCGAAACCGTATAGTCCCTATTGCGATCCAGTCACTGGTGCCAATGGCCCAGGCGGCCCAAATCCCAATGCTTTGCCTCCGGCCGGAGTGCTCAGCCCGGCGTTCCTCCCCTGCTTGTCTGTGTTGCAGGGCTTTGTGACCAATGGCACCTCCACTCCCACCGCGGACTCCACGCAAACTCCGGTCTACGCCAATCAGGCTGGTTGCACCGGCAGCCTTCCTTCCGTAAACGATTTTGCCTTGGAAGTGCCGCGCAACTTCAAAGTGCCGAATACTCAACAGTGGAATCTCACCATACAACGAGATCTCGGCAAACAATTCATCCTGGAAGTGGGCTACGTCGGCACCCACGCCGTCCATCTGCGCGAAACGCGCGATGGTATTCAGTCGCTTGACGCCAGTCCTACGAATCCGGTTACCGTCACTGACGTGAACGGAGTGAAATACCAAATCACCGCGAATACCTTTTCCAATGCCATCGCGCGCACCCCGACCCCGGGACTAAACGGCTACGCCGGCTATCAGATTTTCGCCAACGATGCCTACTCGCACTACCATTCGCTTCAGGCAACGTTGAGCCGCCGCTGGGGCGCTGGCTACCTCCAGGCCGCGTATACCTACTCAAAATCCACCGACGCAACGTCAACCGGCAACACCGCGTTCAACACTGCTTACAACGACCAGAGCAACATCAATGCCTCGCGAGGATTGTCGGACTTCGATCGTCCGCATCGCTTCGTTGCCAGTTATGTTTACTCGTTGCCCCTCTTTCAGCACAGCGAAGGTGTGAAGAAGGCGGTCTTCGGCGGTTGGGAAGTTAGCGGCGTCACCATTTTCCAATCGGGAACTCCCTTCTCCATCTTTGACTCCGGTGCGGCCACCGCATTTCTTGGCGCAGGCAGCACGCCGCTCTTGGGCGCGGAACTTGCTCCGGGTGCCAGCATTTCCAGCGGCTATACCAGCGGCGGCATTCACCAGCGCTTGAACGGCTACGTGAACATTGCCAACTTCACACCAGTTCCGGTGATCGCCGCGAACCAGGCCATCTGCAACGGTGGCGCAGGCGATACCAACTACTGCGTGACCGGCTTCGGCAATCTCGGCAGAAATATTTATCGTGGCCCGCACCAGCAGAACTGGGATTTCTCGCTCATCAAGAATATCCGCTTCCTCGAGCACCAGAACATCCGCTTCACCGCGGACTTCTTCAACTTGTTTAACCACACCAACTTTGCCAATCCCGTATCCACAGACGTGGAAAGCCCGGCTAATTTTGGTGTCATCACCAGCACGAAGGGTGTGCCGCGCTTGATTCAGTTCTCGCTGCGGTATTCCTTCTAGCCGCCGATTTAACTTACTTTCAAAAAGGGGCGCAGCGTTTTTGCGGCGCTCCTTTTTTTGTCACCTGCAGTGAGGAATTTCTTCCGCGAAGAGTGATATGATTTTCCGGCTATGCCAAAAATTGCAACGCGTGTTTCACAATTGACGGGCGAAGGCGCTCTCGCCGTTTATTCCCGGGCCAAGGAACTTGAAAAAGAAGGCCGCTCCATCATCCATCTGGAATTGGGTGAGCCTGATTTTCATCCCGCCGCGCCGGTTGTCGACGCGGTGCGCGCGGCGGTCGCGAATGGCCGTGACCGCTACGTGGCCACGCGCGGCATTCCCGCACTGCGTTCTGCTATCGCGGATTATTTGAAACGCACCCGCAAGCTGGACGTCGCCGCGGAACAGGTCTTGGTCGCTCCCGGCTGCAAAATGGCGCTTTCGTTAACAATGATGGCGCTGATCGAACCCGGCGACGAAGTTCTTTATCCCGATCCAAGTTTCCCCATCTATCCATCCTTCACCCGGGGACTCAGCGCGACCGCCGTTCCGTATCGCCTCTTCGAACAGAATCAGTTTCAGCCCGACCTCGCCGAAATCGCTGCCAAAATTACGCCGAAGACTCGGATGTTGATCTTCAATTCGCCGAATAATCCTACCGGCACGGTCTTCAGCGAATCCGTCGTTAAAGAAATTGCCGACCTGGCGCGCCGCCACGACTTGTGGGTTATCGCCGACGAAATTTATGCCCGCATTCTTTTCCAGGGTGAATACAAATCCATTTGGGCTCTGCCCGGCATGCCCGAGCGCACCGTAATCATCGACGGCTTTTCGAAGTCCTTCGCCATGACCGGATGGCGCCTGGGTTATGCCGTCGCGCAGAAACACGTAATCGACGCCCTAGACATGCTGGTGCTCAACACCTTCACTTGTACCGCGGAATTTACCCAGGTCGCCGCCGTCGAGGCCCTCAACGATTCAACAAATGCGGTCCCCGCCATGGTCGAGGAATATCGCAAGCGCCGCGATATCTTCGTGAAGCGCTTGAACACCATTCCCGGATTCCGCTGCCAGACTCCCGACGGCGCCTTTTACGCTTGGGTGAATATTGAAGACACCGGCATGTCCGCGGAAGAGGTGCAGAAACTTCTGCTTGAAGAAGTGGGCGTGGCCGGAATTGCCGGGGCCGCGTTCGGCGCCGAAGGCAAAAATTATCTCCGCTTCTCGCTGGTCAGCGCGGCGCACTTGTTAGAAGAAGCTTTGGATCGCATGGAACGAGTCTCGCTGCGTTGGCGATCCACCGTTTCCCGATAGCAGCACTTTGCAACACTCGACATCTGTAAACAACATCTGTCCTGGAGCCACGTGAAAATGAAACATTTGCTGCAGATGAGTTTCGCGCTCGTAATTTTCTCCGCCGCTCCGCAATTCGCTGCGGCGCAAGCCCGGCCCTATCCCGCCGGAGACGTCAAAAAGACCTACGAACGATTCCTCAAGCAGATCGATGCCATTCCCATGTACGACAACCACTCCCACCCCGGCTTTGCTGATGATTCCGACGTCGATGCCATGGCCTCTCCCCCCGATGAAAGCGCCACGCTGCGGCTGCGCGACGACAATCAGGAATTCGTAGCCGCTGCCAAGGCGATGTTTAGCTACCCTTACGACGATTTCAAGCCGGAGCATGCCAAATGGCTGGCCGATAAAAAGAAAGCTGCCGAAGCCAAGGGCGGCACGGAATATTTCAACTCGATTCTCGATAAATTGAACGTCGACATTTGCCTGGCCAATCGCGCCATGATGCCCACGTATCTCGATCCTAAGCGCTTTCACTGGGTTTTCTTCGGCGACTCGTTCTTTTTCCCCTTCGACAATCGCGATCAAACCGCCAGCACGCCTGACATGGGTGTCTATGTGCCTCTGCAAGAAAAAATGCTTTCGCGTTGGAAGAAGCAGGAAGGCGTCGAAGGCTTGCCGACCGATCTCGCCGGCTACGAAGATTTAGTGCGGCGCACCATGGAAGACAATCAGAAAAAAGGTGGGGTGGCCATTAAATTCGAAGCCGCCTATTTTCGTTCGCTGCACTTTTCCGATCCTCCACGGGAAAAGGCTGAGGCGCTCTACAACAAATATCACGCCGGTGGCGTGCCCACGGCGGAAGAGTACCGCCAGTTTCAAGACTACATTTTCCGCGTGATGGTCCAGCAAGCCGGCAAATTACACTTACCGATGCACTTTCACTCCTGCGTAGGCATCGGAGATTATTTCAGCCTGCACAACGGCAATGTGCTGAATCTGGAAAATGTCGTGCGAGACGCGCGCTACAAGAATGTAACCTTCGTCCTCATTCACGGTGGCTGGCCGTACGAACGCGAAGCGGCCTTAATGACCGCGGTGAAGAATGTCTACCTCGACACTTCCTTCCAGACCGAGATGCTCTATCCTTCGCAATTCAAAGAAGTCGTAAAACAAATGCTCACCCTTTATCCTGACAAAATGATGTACGGCTCCGACGCATTCCCCTTTAACGAAGCTCTCGGCGCCGAGGAAAGTTTCTGGCTTGCCGCTCGCACCACCCGTGAAGCTTTGGCTGCCGCGCTCGCCGAACTCGTTGAAGAGGGTGCCTTCAACGAAGCGAAAGCAATGGAATTGGCGCACAATTATCTGCACGACAATGCCGCCCGGCTCTATGGAGATAAGAAATGACCGCTAAATCTGAATTCAAATATATTCCCTGGAAGACCGTGGAGCGCGAGCATCTCAACGACAACATCGACCGCGAAATGTTACACGGAGAGAAAGTTATGCTGGCTCGCGTGCTGATGAAGAAGGGCGCGCACGTTCCGCTACATCATCACCACAACGAACAGGTGACGTACATCCTTGAAGGCGCTCTGAAATTTGCCATCGATGGCAAAGAAGTAGTGTTGCGTTCCGGCGAGGTTCTCTGCATTCCGCCACACATGCCGCACGAAGCCTGGGCGCTGGAAGATACCGTCGATCTCGACGTATTCACCCCGCCCCGCGAAGACTGGCTCAATAAAACGGACGATTATCTTCGCCACGACGTTCCCATGAAGAAGTAGCGCAACGAGCAGACGGCATACTCAATACAAGCTGTGTGAACCTTGCGTGCTGGTTACCACGCCGTTCACCACCGACAAGGAATACGCCTCTCCATCACCCTTCCAGGTCGTGAGTTGGAAGTTCTTCCCAACGGCGATTCGTTGCACCTTGATGTCCTTGAACGTCAGCGGTTGGCGGTAGGAACAAGTCGAAGGCGCAGCCATCGATTCCAGAAAGTACGCTGGTCTTTCACCAACCACCTGCGCCGAGCCATCTGATTTCACCAGCACCGCTGCATTTTCATCCACACCAATCGCGCGAACGCGTTTTCTCCATCCGTCCTGCGAAATCCGCGCCATGAACACCAACAAGCGGCCAAGCCGGTCGCCCTTCACGAAGTGTGTATCGGTGATCGTACCCGCAAGCAATGGAATCTTTAAAAAGTCGCGAGACAATGTCACTTTGTTTCCGTATGGATTCGCCAGCGCTTCCGGCGAATGAATCGTATCGACGATCGAAGCGAACGAATATTCACCGAGTACCGCCAAGCCTGCGCTCGACCCTCCGATTGGCTTACCCTCCAGGATGTGGCGATTTAGCGCCTCCTGCACCGGTGTATCTTGCCAAAAGCGCACGTAGTTCGACTGATCGCCACCGGCTATGAAAATGGCTTCTGCCTGATCGATGATTTGCACCACCTTGGCATCGTCCGAGTCTTCGCGTTCGCTAAAAACTATGGTTGCCACCGAATTCAACGGGCAAACTGCGCTGATCTCCTCATTCACTTTTGTCGCGTAGTCTTCTTCGGTGTTGGCACGCAAAACTAGAAAATCGCCGCCATTGGTCCGTTCGCACAGAAACTGAAACGCCGCATCCTGCTTCGCGCCTCCGCCCATCAAAGCGAATCCGGCGCGCGGTTTCACCACGATGTCCGTTTCGCTTCCCGTTCGAAAATATTTCCACTTCGGTTGGGCGCCCGCTGCGCCGGGGAGTAACACCAAAACTAGGCCAAGCAGAACGCGGTTCGGAAGGCTCACCAGATTTTGCAGGACTCTTCCCGCACCATCGGGTCGCCCTTTTTGCAGCCAAACGCCTTCGCGAATGCCGCCATGTTCGAAAGCGGCCCATTGCCGCGATAATGCGGCAGCGGATGCGGATCGGTGTTGGCTTGCAGCCGCGAATATTCCGCTCTCTGATTCGTGCCCCAAACCTGCGCCCAACCTAGAAAGAATCGCTGCTCCGGCGTAAATCCATCGATATCCTTGGGCCGCTTGCCTTCAATCGATTTTTCGTAAGCCGCATAAGCAATCGCCAGACCGCCCAGATCGCCGATGCTTTCGCCAAGCACTAATTTGCCATTCTGATGTAAGCCAGGTTCAACTTCGTAGCCATTGAACTGATTCACCACGCAGTCGCCGCGCGCCGTGAAATTTTTGCGATCTTCCGGCGTCCACCACATGTGCAGATTGCCTTTGCCGTCGAACTTCGAACCCTGATCGTCGAAGCCGTGACTGATTTCATGCCCAATCACCGCGCCGATTCCGCCATAGTTCACCGCGTCGTCCGCGTTCGGACTATAAAACGGCGGCTGCAAAATGCCAGCCGGAAATACAATTTCGTTCATCCCGGAATTGTAATAAGCATTCACGGTCGGCGGCGTCATGCCCCACTCGGTGCGATCCAGCGGCTGCCCAATTTTGGCAAGTTGCCGCGCTGTTTCGAATTCGATGCTATGCCGCACATTCTCCACATACGAAGTGCGCACCACGGTCAGCTTCGAATAGTCCCGCCACTTGTCGGTGTACCCGATTTTGACGGTAAACGCCTCCATCTTGGCCAACGCTTCCTTCTTGGTTTCCGGTCCCATCCAGTCCAGCGTCGGAATGTCCGCGCGCAGCGCCGCAATCAGGTTGTTCACCATTTCTTTCGCGTGTGCCTTCGCCGCCGGCGGAAAATATTCATCTACGTAAACCTGTCCCAGCGCTTCGCCCAAGCCTTGATCCACGGATTGCACGCAGCGCTTCCATCGCGGCAGAATCTCTTTTGTTCCCGACAGTTTCTTGCCATAGAAATCGAAATTCTCAAGCACAAACGCATCCGATAGGGAAGGCGCGGCGGCGTGCAGCACATGCCAGCGCAGATAAACTTTCCAGTCTGGCAGCGGCACGGTGTCCAGTTCGTGATTCACTTCCTTGAAGAAGTCCGGCTGTCGAATATTGGCCTGCTCCAGTATCGGCGCGCCCACCTGATGCAGAAAAGTATCCCAAGACCAATCCGGCGTGAGCGACTTCATCTCCGCCAGCGTCATCAGATTGTAGTTTTTCTCTGGGTCGCGCAGCTCTACGCGGGTCTTCGAAGCCTTGGCCAGCGAAGTTTCAATTTCCACAACGGTCTTGGCTTCCGCCGCTGCTTTTTCCGGCGAGTCTCCCGCCAGCTTAAACATGTTGGTCACATGTTGAACGTAATCGGCGCGAAGTTGCTTCGATTTCTCATCGTCGCGCAAATAATAATCGCGGTCCGGCATGCCCAATCCGCCCTGGCTGACCTGCGCAATTACCCGCGTACTGTCTTTGTAGTCTTGGCCGGAGGTGAAGCGAAACACCGCGTTCGATCCTTCGCGGTGCAGTTTCGCGATTTCCGTGTCCAGCGATTTCCGATCGCTTATGCCGTCGATGGCTGCCAGGTCCGGGGCAATCGGTTTGATTCCCGCCGATTCGATCGCTGCCGTGTCCATGCAGCTCGCGTAATAATCGCCAATTTTTTGTTTATTGCTGCCGGCAGGCGCGTTGGCTTTGGCCGCATCTTCCAGAATCGAGCGCATCGCCGATAAGTTTTTGTCGCGCAGTTCGGTGAACGTGCCCCAGCTCGGATACTCGGGAGGTATCGGATTGCTCTTCATCCACCCGCCCATCGCAAATTGGTAGAAGTCGTCGCAAGGCTTGCAGGTCTTGTCCATGTTGGTCAGGGAGAAGCCCCACGAAGAACTATTCGCGTCAGACTTCGCGGTAATGCCCATCGCGAAGAGCAAAACCAGCGACACACACAGCAATGCACCGCAGCCTAAAACATACATGCGACGAAAACTCATAGCACGCTCCTCAGATGGTCGGGCGAGCGGGAATCTTACACGAATTTGAAGAAAGAAGGTGAGCAGCAGGGTCCCGCAACGTCCGGAAATATACCACAGAGCTATTCGCGCAACTAAGGTTCGGCGAATAACACCAGTGAAGCTCCGAGCGCTCCGGTTCTTGCTTATAGAATTTCGATGATCCAGCTACCAGATCTTGCAGGCTTGCGCGCGCACCATCGCTTCGCCCTTTTTGCAGCCAAACGCCTTGGCAAACTCCGGCATGTTCGAAAGCGGGCCATTCCCGCGGAAATGCGGCAACGGGTGAGGATTGGTGTTCGTTTGCAACCGCGCGAATTCCGGGCGCATATTTGTTCCCCATACTTGTGCCCAGCCTAAGAAGAACCGCTGTTCGGGCGTGAAGCCATCCACATCCTTCGGCCGCTTACCCTCGATGGATTTTTCGTATGCCGCGTAGGCAATCGTTATGCCGCCTAGATCCCCAATACTTTCTCCCAGAACCAACTTGCCATTCTGGTGCAGCCCCGGTTCCACTTCGTACCCGTCAAACTGCTTCACCACGCAATCGGCGTGCTCATCAAAATTCTTCCGATCATCCGCCGTCCACCATTCGCGCAGATTGCCTTGCCCATCAAACTTCGAACCTTCGTCGTCGAAGCCGTGGCTGATTTCGTGGCCGATCACCGCGCCCATGCCGCCGTAATTCACGGCATCATCTGCCTTCGGATCGTAAAATGGCGGCTGCAGAATACCCGCCGGGAAAACGATCTCGTTAAAAGTTGGATTGTAGTAGGCGTTCACGGTTGGCGGCGTCATGCCCCATTCGCCACGATCCACCGGCTTGCCGATTTTGCCCAGTTCTCGCGCCTGATCAAACGAAGCGCCACGTTGCACGTTGGCCAGATACGAACTGCGATCCACACTCAACGACGAATAATCCCGCCACTTATCCGGGTACCCGATTTTCACTGTGAACGCTTCCATCTTCGCCAGCGCTTGCTTCTTGGTCTCCGGGCCCATCCACGTCAACGTCGGAATATCCGCGCGCAGCGCCGCGATCAGGTTGTTTACCATTTCCTTGGCATGTGCCTTCGCTTCCGCCGTGAAGTAGGTCTTCACATACACTTCACCCAGCGCTTCGCCCAGATAATGGTCAGTCTGCTGCACACAGCGTTTCCAACGCGGCGTGATTTCCTTGGTGCCGGCCAGCTTCTTCCCATAAAAATTGAAATTTTCCTGCACGAAGTCGTCGGAAAGCACTGGCGCGGCCGAATGTAGCAGGTGCCACTTTAAATAAATCTTCCAATCCGGCAGCGAAGTTGCGGTTAACTGGCGATCCAATTCCCTGAAAAAGTCCGGCTGGCCGATATTCGCTTCGTCCACCGCGGGTGCGCCCACATTCTTGAAGTAGCCTTCCCAAGACCACGTCGGCGTCAGCGTCTTCATCTGCGCCAGCGTCATTTTGTTGTAGTTCTTTTCGGGATCGCGCAGCTCCACGTTGGTTCGCGACGCTTTGGCCAGTGTTGTTTCCAGCGTCATCACTGTTTTCGCTTCGCTGGCCGCTTTGTCAGGCGCGTCCCCGGCCAGCTCAAACATTTTCGAAACGTGCTGGACGTACTCCTCGCGCAGCTTTTTTGATTTTTCATCGTCGCGCAGATAGTAATCACGATCCGGCATGCCCAAACCACCCTGGTCCGCCTCGGCAATCATGTGGGTGCTGTCTTTAAAATCCGGCGAAGATCCAAACTCAAAGCCCGAATTTATTTCCAGGCGATGCGCGTTCGCAATGGCCGCCTGCAAGTCATTCGTGTTCTGGATAGCGTCGATCTTGGCAAGCTCCGGCTTCAACGGCGTCAGTTTCGCTGCATCAATCGCCGATGTATCCATGCACGTGGCATAAAAATCGCCAATTTTCTGCTCGTTCGAGCCTGCCGCGGCGTGCGCCTTCGTCGAGCTATCCAGAATGGTTCGCATCGCCGTCAAATTCTTGTCGCGCAGCTCCGTGAACGTTCCCCAACTCGGATACTCCGGTGGAATCGGATTGCTCTTCATCCAGCCGCCCATTGCGTATTGATAAAAGTCATCGCAGGGCTTGCAGGTGGTATCCAGATTCTTCAGCGAGAAACCCCACGAGGCCGTGTCTCCCGCAGCTTTTGCGGTTAAGCCTGCCGACAGAATTAACGCCGCAGAAACGCCCAGCAAGCAGCAAAAGCACAGCACCACAACGACACGGCGAAGATTCATATCCCACTCCTGTAAAAATGGAATTCAGTCATTAGCAGAAACAAAGTCTAGCAGAACAAACGAAAACGTGTGCCCCCCCTCGGCAAGTTTTCCACCTTGGCGACGCAATTTCTATTCCGCCGCCGCGCAATCCACGGGCTGCGCCTTAAGCACGTCCGTGAGCACCCGTGGTTCAATGCCCACCAAATACCCCCGCCGCCCGCCATTGATATAAATCAGTGGTAACGCCAATACCGTCCGCTCCACAAAAATCGGCATCTCCTTCCGCAATCCAAACGGCGACGTGCCACCCACCTGATAACCGCTGTGCCGTTGCGCTACTTCCGGCTTGCACGGTTCCACTTTCTTCGCGCCAATTTGCCGCGCCAGATTCTTCAGGCTGACTTGCCGGTCTCCGTGCATCAACACGATCAGTGGCTTGGCGTCCTGATCCTGCATCACCAGCGTCTTCACCACCGCGTGCTCATCCACTCCCAGCTTCTGCGCGGACACGGACGTTCCTCCATGCTCCACATATTCGTAAGGATGCTCACTGAACGTTACGTTGTGTTCACGGAGAAATGCCGTCGCCGGAGTTTCCGAAATGTGCTCCTTGCGCGTCATGAATCAGCTATCCGAGTCTTGTAGAGTTATTTCGCCGCCGGCAGATTTGCTGCCTGATACTTGGCGATATCCACTTTTTGCCATTCGCCCTGCATGATGCCTTCACGAATTTGTGTGGGAGTTTTTCCCTTGCGCGTTTGCTCGTAGGAATAAAACGCCTCGCGCTGGCAAATGTCGCAGCCTGCCCCGTGATGGCTCACGAAGCAATCCAATAAACTGCCGTGTCCCTGGCTGCGGTCGCAGTGGCAGTAGCATGGCTGCTGGTACAACACTTTTTTCACCCGCCCGGCCACTGTGTACGAGTTGAAGATCAGCGGGTCGGTGAATTGCGCAGGGTCCATTGTCGGCGGCAGCGCGTCTTTCGCCGGTTGCGCGTGAAACGCCGGAGTCGGCTCGTTCGCCGCCGCGTCGTGGTTCATTCCCGGCATTTGTTGCGCCTGCGAAGCCGCGAATTGCGGCAGCAACAGAATCGCCACGCCAGTGAGCAGCAGTGCGCCGCAGGTTAGGAATTTCCCAAAACGTTTCATGCGAACCTCTCTCCGGCTGGATGAATATCTTTCCACTTTAACGTGCTCTGCCGTCCAATTTCCAGTTGCATGACCCGTTCAGTACTCTCAAATCAAATCTTTCGTGGAGTGCCTAGTTAGGCCGCAGACCGCTTTGTTTCACTCATGGCAGATGCACCACCGCGATGCGCACCGGTTTGAGCCTGGTCATATCCAAAATATGTTCTCCATTCAAATTGTCGATCTCGCTGTTCACAATGAAATAAAAATCATCTCCGCGCAGCGCACCGGTCGTCGGAGTTGCCAAACCATTCTCCAGCACCACCGCTTTCCCCACCCGAAGACCGTCCGGCGACAATCGGAACATCGCAACCCGTGGCGTGCCGATTCCGTTCTGTACCGCCACCAGACTCCCTTTGTGCCAATACAAGCCATCGATCCCCGCCAAGGTGTTGCGCGGCCCCGGATCCACTTCCGCGCTTTCTCCACTCCGCAAATCAATTCGCATCACCCCAAGCTGGTCCGCCACATACACGAACTTCTCATCGTCGGTGACCGCGATGCCGTTTGGAAATAACACCTGCCGCGTCAAACGCACCGGCGTGAACGCGCCAGATTTCGCGTCAAATCGATAGACGCGATCTGCCAACGTGTCCGTCAGCAAAACGCTTCCATTCCGCAACACCACCAAATCGTTGAAATCGTGTTTCCCTTCATCCGTCGCCGGATAGCGTCCCAGCAGCACGCCCGCGCGATCGAAATGCAAAAGCTCCGACTTCCCCAAGTCGTCACGCGACGAAGCGCTCCAGATCGTTTGGTCGCTCGGATCAATCCGAATTCCTTGCACTGGCAATAAGTTGTAGCGGTCCGCAGCGACAAAATCCTCCACCTTCCCGTCACGCGAGATCGTCACAATTTTCCGGCGGTACATGCTGCTGAGATACAGCGAATCGTTTCCGGGGTCGTACGCCAGCCCTTCCGGAAACAAATCCTTCTCCGTGGTGGTGAACGCCACGTGCGACTCTTTGACCGCGGGAAAATCTTTGTGCACTTGCTCCAGCAACGGTTTGAATTCGCTCGACGCTTTCAATCCCGCGAACGCATTCTCATTGGTAGGATCGAAGCCTTCCCGCAGCGCAAGACACTCCTTCAATTGTTGGATAGCCGGAAGTGTCTCGTGCAGCAGTGCATGCGAAACCGCTAAAAAATATAAAACTGCCCCGCGATCGTGAGTCTTGCTGATCAGGCTTTCCGCAATCGCCATTTGCGCGCGGATTTCCGCCGCGTCCGCAGGTTCCGCTGGCGCACCCCGCGTTTCGTCGGGCTCTTGCCCAGCGGTTGCCGCGGCTGCCAAAAGCGCCACCGCCGACGCCAAACCCAACAATCTTACTTTTCGAGATATCGATGCTGTTGTCGCGAGAACAATGTTCTTCATGCTTCGGCGCGCCGCACGTGTGCCCGCTCAGATTTATTCCAAGCCTTCAATGCGGCCGCATCCACACACCCAACCGCCAGGTCGGTGCCGCTAGGCTCCGGTTTGCGCCAGCGCCACACCGCGGCTCCGTGCAGCTCCGCTTCCCGGCAAGCATCCAACGCGGAGAAAAGCGAATATGCCGCGGTCGCGGAGTCAGAAGCCGGCAATTCTCCCACCCACAGCGGCTTATCCAGCTTGGCGATCGTCGCCAGTTGCACCCCGATGTCGCCGCCCTCTGTTTCCGAGCCGGGATAAAAGTGCGCCTGGTAAAAATCCAGCCCTACCTCGCGCCACGCTGGCGTCCACAGTAGACGCGCAGAACCTAGCGTTACCGGCACATTGCCAAACTCATGAACGGCTCGCGCAATTTCCGTGGCGAATGCGCGAAAATCCGCGATATGCATTTTCGCTTCGGGGATAGGATGGAATTCGCGTATCGCCCATTCTGGCTCGTTGGCAATTTCCCACGCAAAAAGTCCCGGATGCCCACGGAAGTCCCGAAAAACCGGCAGCAGCACATTCTCGAGAAACGCTTCGCGGCCTGCTGCAAACTGCAGCACCTTGTGATTGTCCGGCTCGCCCTCATATGGACCACGATCTTGCAACCACAAATAATCCATCAGCGAAAAACAAATTTTCAATTCGCATTGCGCCGCCACTTCCAGCGCCGCCGCTAAATCCGGAATCAGGAAGGAATCGGGCCGCTGCGGAATTCCATCGTCGCAAAGAAATCCGGCGCGGCCATCACCAAACACAAACCACCGCACCACCGTCGCGCCACACTCGCGAATCCGCGCGAAATCTTCCGCCACAATTTGTCGAGTAGCGAGAATGCTGACGCCGGTATGCTCCGTCGCCGTCTGTCCAAAATCCTGCCCGTAATGAATCCAGGGATAATTTACGCCAAGTACGAATGGACTTGCAGTGGTGGGCAACATCGCAGCCTCCACAATTTACAGCTCAGTGTGCGGCAGCGGGCTGGTAGGGATAAGCGGCCGACTCGGCGCGCTCTGCCAAATGTTTTTCGCGCAGATGGCGCTTCACGCGTGTGCCCCAACCCTTTACGAACGTGTAGTTCAGAGCCCCGCCAATCGCCGAACTGGCCAGCGGCACCAGCCGCCCTACCCATTTTTCGGCGCTTTCTTCTCCAATGCGAAGCGCCAGCCGTCCCGCCAGCCGGGGCGCCAGCCGTTCAACCATTTGCTTTTCGGCCAAATCTTTGGTCATGTCAATACCAGCAGCTCCGGCCGCTGCCATCCACAATTGCAATCGCCGCTCGCCCTTCTCCTCGAATCCATAAAGCAGGCATAGCCGTTGGATCAACCGCAGCGTAATCACTGTCAGCAGGCTGGCATCCGGCAAAATCGTAATCACCCCGCCTAATCCAAATCCGGCTCCTTGCGCCGCCGCCAGTCGTTGCGCGTCATGGATCAATCGCGCTGCGATCGCATCCAGCTTCTCAATCGGCACATCGCGCATGCGGCCAAAATGCGGTATCCACAAGCCGTGCTTCTCGGAAAGATACGTGCGGAAGTCATCTGGATCAATTTCCACGGTGCGCAACCCGCGCAGCACGCCGAACCGCAGAAATTTGCCTACCGTTCGCCTGGCAACCGATTTGGGTAACCTAGCCATAGCGTTAAGCATCCTATGGCGATTGGAACCGGTCAAGATAAGTTAGGTTGTATAGCCCGGTCTTCCGTACGGTAGTGACTCGTAGTGACCTCCAAGCCTCACCAGGACCGATGTCCTACTTGACGCGGAGAAAGTTTTCGGTAAACTGCCAATTTCGCTATGGCTACGATCGTCCAATTCATGCCGGCAGAGGTGATCGCGGATCTCGAATTTCCGCAGCGCGAAGCCGCGTTCTTCTACGGCCTGTTCCTGCGCGGCCATTCGCCTGAGGCACTGCGCCGCGATATAGAGGTCCCACCTGCGGTTTTGGCCAAGTGGCATCGTGAAGCCGAACGCGAGCCCCAACTCCGCGACATCTTTTCCCGCATGGTGGAATATCGTCGCCACGTGTTAGCAATCTTCGACACCTTAGTTGGCTCCGAAGGGCAAAACCGCAGGGTCCAGTAAGCTTAGATAAGTCGTCTCGCCTCTCCCCTGACTCTCTACTCTCAACGCCTGCAATTGCCCACTCCCGCAACTCCATTTCTCAGGCAACGTTCGAACTCCTTTTTCACGTCTAACCGACCAGCGGCTCTAAGTGCCCTGCTACGGCAGGATTCCGGAATTGACGGGGTGGGTGCGCCGGATTAGAATCCATACGTCGTAAAGGTGTCTCCATGCCCATGATTTCTCGAGCTTTTCCAGCTTATTTCGCGGCGCTGACGTTGTTCTCGCTGCCGGTCCTTGCCCAGCAAGCCCCTCCTCCCGGTGCGCCCGATTCCGGCACGCAGCAGCCTCCTCCGCAAAATCAAAAGCTCACCAAGGAACAGAAGCAGAAGATTCGTAAGACCCTTAAGGAACTCGACACTCCCTACCGCACTTGGCTCAACGAAGACGTCACCTACATCATTTCTCCTGAAGAGCGAAGCGCCTTCCTGCAGCTCGAGACCAACGAAGAACGCGAGCAGTTCATCGAGCAGTTCTGGCTCCGCCGCAGCAGCAATCCCGATCTTCCCGACAACGACTTTAAAGAAGAGCACTATCGCCGCATCGCCTATGCCAACGAGCACTTCGCTTCCGGCATACCTGGCTGGAAAACCGATCGCGGCCGTATCTACATTATTTGGGGTAAGCCCGACGAGATCGAATCCCATCCGACCGGCGGCACCTATGACCGTCCGATGGAAGAAGGCGGCGGCTCCACCACCACCTATCCTTGGGAAACGTGGCGGTACCGCTACCTGGAAGGCATCCAAGAGAACGTAATTCTTGAGTTCGTCGATCCCAGCGGTTCGGGTGAATACCACTTGACCATGGATCCTTCCGAAAAAGACGCCTTGCTTCACGTGCCTGGCGCCGGTTTGAGTTTGCTGGAATCCATGGGCATGGCTTCGAAGACCGACCGCTTCACCCGCTCCGACGGCACCAACCTGCCGACCGCTATGGGCGGAACGCCAGCCAGCATGAACGAATTCACGCGCCTCGAACTTTACGCCAAGGTGCAGCGTCCTCCCGAAGTGAAATATAAAGATTTGGAAGCGCTGGTCACGTCGCGCATGGTGCGCGATCAGGTGCATTTCACCTACCGTACTGACTTCCTGAAGGTCACCAGCGACACTGTTCTTGTCCCCATTAGCGTTCAGATTCCCAACGATCAGCTCACCTTCAAGGGCAAAGATGGCGTGCAATCTGCATCGTTGAACATCTTTGGCCGCGTAACTACTCTGACTGGCCGCGTCGTGCAGACCTTCGAAGATCCAGTCGCCAAAGATTTCCCCGACACGCTTTTCCAGTTGGCGCGCAAACAGTCTTCTCTTTACCAGAAGGCGTTGCCGCTGCGTCCCGGCCTGTACCGTCTCGATATCGTCATTAAAGATGTGGAGAGTGGCAACGTGGGCGCCATCAATACCAGGCTTGCTGTGCCCCGCTACGACGAAGATAAGTTGGAAGCCAGCTCCTTGATTCTTGCCGACCAGATCGAACACGTTCCTGCCAAGCAGATTGGCACCGGCCAGTTCGTTCTGGGTTCCTCGAAAGTCCGCCCGCGGTTACTGGCTGACTTCACCACGGCAGACAAGCTAGGCATCTACCTGCAGGTCTACAACCTCAAGCCCGACGACAAGACCCACAAGTCCGACGCCACCTTCGTCTACACCGTGAAAAAGGGCGACAAGCAGATCATGCAGTTCAAGGAAACCACCGCCGAAATGAAGCAGACCGGCGATCAGGTCACCATCGAGCGCCTTTTGCCTCTAGCTACTCTTGAACCGGGGAAGTATACTCTCGAGGTTAGCGCCACGGACATCTTGTCCAAGGCGACCATATCCCGGTCGGCCGAGTTTTCGATTAAGACTGCGGTGGAACAGAAATCAGCCGCAGCTATTGCTACTCCGGGGAGGTAAGCGAGCGTGAAGCACGGCGGCATTTTGTGCTTCGGATTTTTGTTCGCTACCAGTCTGGGCGTTCTTACCACTTCTGCGCCCGTCGCCGCTCAATCTCAGCAGAAAAATACTTCCGGCATTCTCTCCGGACTGGTTCGCGACACCGCTGGCATTCCGCAGCTCGGCGCCACCGTGGAAGTTTCTTCGGAAACTCCGGGCATGCTGATCGCTCATCAATTCCTCACCAACACGCAAGGTCTTTTCCGCGGCGATAAATTGCAGCCCGGTCTGTACACTGTGCAAGTGACGTTGGCTGGATTCCTTCCTACCGTGGAGCGTCACGTTCGCATCTCTTCGAACCTCACCACCGTAATTCGAATTCAGATGGAATCGGTGTTTGCTTCTCTCGAACAGTTGCGGCGTCCGCCCACTGCGGGCGTGGCTGAGCCTGACGACTGGAAGTGGGTGCTTCGCTCCGGTTCTGGTTTGCGCCCCGTTCTTCAGTGGCACGAAGACGAAACCGACACCGCTTCATCTCTCGTTATCGACACGCCAAACCCGCGTCCACTCGGCAGACTCGAGTTGACGGACGGCGCGCGTCGTCCTGGTTCCGTCTCCAATCTGGGCAGCGCGCCAGCTACCGCCTTCGCCTACGACCTGCGCATCGATCATTCGAATCACCTCGTTTTTGCTGGTCAAATGAGCTACGACGGCGACAGTCCTGCCGGCGGTCTCGCGGCTACTTGGTTGCCAACCGGTTCACTCGAAAATGGACCGAGGAGCACCATCGTCCTCCGCGAAGCGAAGATCAGTCCCAATGGCACGGTGTTTCGTGGCGTGCGTCTCGACCAAGAAGGCACGCTCACGTTTGGCGATCGTTCCTTGCTCCATGTTGGTGGCGAATACATTTTGCTTGGCGCGCGTTCTTCCGCCTGGAGCCTTCGCCCGCGGCTGAAGTTGGAAAATAAGCTCAGCCAAAATTGGTATCTGGACGTGATCTACGCGTCCCTGCCTATTGGTGCCGCCATGGACGACAGCCTCGTCTCCGAGAAGTCTGGCTTCGCCACGCCCAGCGTGCTCAGTAATGCGCTGGATCAACTCGACGATTTTCCCGCCTTACTTTGGCACGCCGGAAAGCCCGTCCTGGAAAATGGTCGCCACGAAGAAATTGCCGTCGAGCGCCGCCTCGGTTCGCGCGGCCTGGTGCAGTTCGCCACCTTCCACGACGACAGCACCCACGTCGCGCTTTTCGGTCGCGGCACCGATCTGCCCATCGGCGGCGAATATTTCCCTGACATGTACACTAACGGTTTTGCGTTTGATGGTGGTGTATTGAGCGATTGGGGCGCACGCGCAGCGCTTCGTGAGAAAATTGGCGACGATCTGGAACTTACCGCGATTTACGCCTTCTCCGGTGCGCTTGTTCCCACCGCTAATCTCACCGAAAGCGCGTTGCGTGATGCGTTGCAGTCCGCGGGCCGACAATCGATTGCCGCCAGCGTGGCTACCAAGCTTCCGAAGGTAAAAACCAGAGTCACCGTTGGCTATAAGTGGGTGGATGGCACGACCCTGTCTCGCGTCGATCCCTATGGCGAAAGCGCTTTCGCCATGAACCCCTTCCTCCACGTCGGGGTTCGCCAGGCACTGCCAAGATTTGCTCTCGGCCATTGGGAAGCCAACGCCGAATGCGACAATCTTCTCGCCCAAGGCTACGTGCCCATGAGCACCCGGGAAGGCCAAGTCTACCTGGTGCCCTCCTTCCGCAGCTTCCGGGGTGGGTTGAGTCTGCAATTCTAGAGTGTAAAGAGATTCTGGAAAGCTGTAGTTTACCTACCAGAAACTGGAAGTAGTGTCCGCCCCATTTGCTTGAGTCCTCTACTGCCATGATTTCGTTAGACTTAATGCGTCAGGCATATACTAAAGATTGGAAGGGTAGTTGCTGCACTTTACCCAAAGGAATGGGACTGTCCCAACCACGTTCATGAAGGAGACTCTGCGGGTTAGTGTAGGAGCGGTGGTACTGGCGCTGGCGACGCTGGCGGCGGTCACCTTTGCTTGGCTGAATTTCGGCCAACGCTCCCGCTTTGACTTGGTGGATGACGGCGTGGCCTGGTCCGACAATGCCAATGGCATTGAAGCCTGGAAAGTCGCTCCCGATTCCCCCGCCTATGCCGCCGGAATCCACGCAGGCGATATCCTCATCGCCATCAACGACGCCCCAGTCCCAAGCGCCGCCAATGTCGCTCGGCGACTGTATCGTGCCGGTCTCTGGACCCAGCTACGCTACAAGCTCTCCCGCAATGGCGAAGAGTTTGAAACTCGCCTGATTACCACCCCGCCGCACAAACCGGTCACTGTCGAGATGTACCTCCGCGTCGTCGGTTTGCTCTATCTCTTCATCGGGCTCTTTATCTTTATTCGCAGGTGGAACGCGCCACGCGCGGTGCACTTTTACGTCTTCTGCCTGGTCTCGTTCATCCTGTATTCGTTTCACTACAGCGGCAAGCTGGACACTTTCGATTTGGAAGTCTATTGGTCTAGCGTTGTGGCGCGATTGCTTGCTCCCGCGCTGCTCCTGCACTTCGCGCTGGTCTTTCCGGAGCGCACCGAATCCGCTCGCAAATCATTGCTGAAATTCGCGGCCGTCTATGCGCCTGCGTTTGCATTGCTTCTTGTTCACGTGCTGGTTGCCATCAATGCCCTCGGCTTCGTGCCCACCACTCGCTCGCGTGTTGCTCTTGACCAACTGGAACTTGGTTTCCTCGGGGCCTATTTCTTGGCGGCCGGAATCACCTTTTATCTCAGCTATCGCCGCACACGTTCTGGCGTGTTGCGCCAGCAATTGAAGTGGCTCACTGGCGGAACTCTGGCGGGCAGTTTGCCGTTCGCTGTCTTTTATATTCTGCCGTACATCTTCGACGCTGCCTCGCAAGCCTGGATGCAGTTCTCCTCGCTTAGCCTGGTGCTCATTCCACTTTGCTTCGGCTACGCCATCATCCGCTACCGCTTGATGGACGTAGATATCATCTTCAAGCGCGGCTTGGCCTACACCGCCGCCACTGCGGCCGTTGCCGCTATCTATTTCGCGTTAGTCGCACTCATCGCTGAAATTTTCCATACCCAAACCAGCGGCCCCGTCGCCGGCATGATCGCCATCGTCATCGCTGCGTTCCTCTTTCAACCCTTTCGCGAAGGTATCCAGGCGCGCCTCGATCGTTTCTTCTATCGCGACCGCTTGAACTATCGCCGCACTTTGATCGAATTCGGCCGCACTCTCACCAACGAAGTGCGCCTCGAGCCTATGCTGGGTTCGGTGATGGATCGCGTCTCGCAAACCCTGCTAGTCGATCGCCTGGCCATCTTCGTCGAAGATGCGCAACGTCCCGGCGAAATGCGCCTCGCGCGCTCCATGGGTGTACGCTTGACCGAACATCTTGACCTCAGTTTCATCGAGCCCACTCGCCCCGAATTCGCGCGCGGCCCGTGTTCTTCGAATCGCCACGCGCCGCCCGAGATGTTTCGGATTCCGTGCGTCACACGCTCGAGCAGCTAGATCTGAACTATTTCATTCCGTGCCGTATTCGAGAACATACCGTCGCCGTCCTGGGATTGGGTAAAACCGTCGATGGCGATTACCTCTCCAGCGACGACGTCGAACTGGTGCAAACCATCGCCGGCTATGTCGCCATCGCGCTCGACAACTCGCAGCTCTACACTTCGCTCGAGCAAAAAGCTTTGCAAGTGGCGCGCCTCAAAGACTTCAGCGAAAACATCGTCGAATCGCTCAACGTGGGCGTGCTCGCCGTCGATCTCGATGGCACCGTGGAAGCCTGGAACACCCGCATGGAGCAAGTTTTCGGCGTTGCTCGCGCCGATGCCGTCGGCCAGCCGCTAAGCCGCCTGCTCCCTCCCGAGCTTTATCAGGAAATCGCGGTGCGCCGCGACGAAGAGCAAATCACCGGTATCTATAAGCATCGCCTACTTCACGAGGGCCGCTCGCAAGTCATCAATGTTTCCATTACCCCGCTGGTCGGCAAAGCGGGCGAGCGCATCGGCCGTCTGCTTCTCTTCGACGATGTGACCCAGCGCGAGCGCATGGAAGAGCAAATGTCTCAGACCGAGAAACTCACTTCACTCGGCCTGCTCGCTGCGGGCGTTGCCCATGAAGTGAACACGCCGCTCGCCGTGATCTCCAATTACATTCAAATGCTGGCCAAGCAAATGCCCGAAGATGACCCGCGTCACGCCATTATCGAGAAAATCGTGAAGCAGACGTTCCGCGCCAGTGAAATCGTCAACAATCTCCTGAACTTTTCGCGTACCGGCCCCAGCGCGCTGGCCGATGTCGATCTCAACCGTTTAGTCGAGGAAACGCTTTCGCTCGTCGCCCATCCGTTGAAGACCTCGCAGATTCAAGTGGTCAAGCAACTCACCAGTGGCATCCCTGCGGTGCGTGGTTCAGAAAATAAATTGCAGCAAGTGTTCTTGAATCTCTTCTTGAACGCGCGCGACGCCATGCCCTCTGGCGGAATGTTGGAAGTGCGCACCGCAGCGCACAACGGCAGCGTCGAAGTGGAAGTCGTCGATACGGGCAACGGAATACCTCGCGAGCACATCCATAAGATTTTCGATCCATTCTTCACCACAAAGCCGGGTGGACGCGGCACCGGTCTCGGTCTCTCTGTGAGCTACGGAATCATTAAGGAACACGCGGGCAAGGTGGACGTTCGCTCGACGCCGGGTCGCGGCACTTCGTTCCATGTTGAGTTCCCTGCAGTCAGGAAAGCAGTCCATGTCTAAGGGTTCAATTCTAGTTGTCGACGACGAATCGGAAATCCGCGAGGGCCTAGAGCTCTTGCTGAAGACCGAAGGCTATCAAGTCGCTATGGCGGACACCGGCCAGTCCGGACTCTCGCGGCTAGGAGAGCGTCCGTACGACCTGCTTCTGCTCGACGTCAGCCTCCCTGATCGCAACGGGATCGAAATGTTGAAGGATATCCGCCTTCACGATCCACATCTTCCCATCGTTTTGATCACCGCCTACGGCTCCATCGAAATGGCGCGCGCGGCATTCAAAAGCGGCGCGATGGATTACATCACCAAGCCGTGGTCGAACGACGAACTTCTGGCGCAAGTTGCGCAAGCGGTTGAAGCTCGAAAGTTGCGCGAGGAAAACGTTCAGCTCAAGCGCGCTCTCAAACAGCGTTTCAATTTTCCTAATATTATCGGCAAGAGCGACAAGATGCTCACGCTTTTCGACCTCATCACACAGGTCGCCCCGTCGCGCTCCACCGTTCTAATCAGCGGAGAAAGCGGCACCGGTAAAGAGCTGATTGCCAAGGCCATTCATTCCGCATCTCCACGGGTCGATAAAGCATTTGTCCCGGTGAACACCGGCTCCATTCCTGTTGATTTGCTCGAATCGCAACTGTTCGGGCACGTCCGCGGCGCCTTTACCAGCGCGGTTTCCTCGAAAAAAGGACTTTTCGAAGTCGCCGATCAGGGCACCATCTTCTTCGACGAAATTGCCACCGTCAGTCCCGAGACGCAGGCGAAGTTGTTGCGCGTCATTCAGGAACGCGAATTCATGCGCCTGGGCGGCACCGAACAAATTAAAGTCGATGTGCGCATCGTCGCGGCCTCGAACGTCGATTTGCTTTCCCTCGTGAAAGAAGGCCGTTTCCGCGAAGACTTGTATCACCGCCTCAACGTGATCCATCTTCATTTGCCTCCGCTGCGCGATCGTCGCGAGGATATTCCGCTGCTGCTGCACCATTTCCTGGATTACTTCTGCAAGGAAAACACCAAGCCGCTGCGGAACTTTACGCCAGCCGCGATGAAGTTGCTCATGGACTACGATTGGCCCGGCAACGTTCGCGAACTCGAGAATGTTGTGGAGCGTGCCGTCGTGCTTTCCACTCAAGAACGCGTCGACGTCGATCTCTTGCCCGACTCCGTTCGTAGCAAGGAAATCGTCCGCGGCGTACGCTTGCAGCTTTCCGAATTCCTGCCGCCGCTTCCCGGCGAAGCGGGTTCGCGCACCGCTGCCGATCATCCAAATCCGTCGCTCTTCCAAATCATCGACGAGGTCGAGCGCCGCATTATTGTGGACATGCTGGAGCGCACCGGCTGGAATCAGACCGAAGCTGCGGAGCGTTTCCTTATCCCGCTCTCCACATTGAATCAGAAAATTAAACGCCTCGGCATCGATGTGCGCCGTCGCGGCCGCGCTGAAGAAGCGCACGCCACGTCCTTCGGCAAGTAGGGCGGCGCGTCCCAATTTGGCACTCGCGCAGCGTCTCCCCGCTCACTCCCGCAATTTTTCTTGCATACCCGCGCCGCTCTAGGCACATTAACCTTTGATGATTCTGCGCCTATCGGACTCCATCTCCAGAGCGCTGGGTGTGATTGCCGCGGTTTTTCTCGCCGCTGCCATCTGCTATTTCGCCGTTCGCATGGCGTTAGGCTCAATCGCTACGCAGCGCGAGAACACCGGCTCCTTGAGTGCCGCCACCCGCTGGGAGCCGCGCAATTCAGAATATTGGTACCGCCTCGGCCATTTTCAGGAATTCAATCTTGAAGACCCCGATCCTGTTGGCGCCACCGCCTCCTTTCAGAAAGCTGTGCAGCTCAACCCGCAATACACCGACGCCTGGCTCGACTTAGCGACCTCGCTGGAATTGGAAGGAGACACCCAGCGCGCCCAGGATGCCTATTTGCGCGCCGAGCGCAGCTATCCCAACTCCGCAGAAGTAGCGTGGCGCTACGCCAATTTCTTGCTAAGAACTGGCGACCTGTCCGCTGCGTTTAGCGAACTTCACCGCGCCATTCAAGGCGATCCGCATCGCGCCGCAGCCGCTTTTACCCGCGCTTATCGCGCCGATCCCAACCTCGATGAAATTCTGGAAAAGGTGATCCCGCCGATTCCCAGCGTCTATGTGGACGTGATTAGCGAAGCTACCGCCTCCCAGCGTTTGGCTTTTGCTCAGATAGTTTGGCAGCGCTTGCTCGCTCTTAAACCGCGCCTGCACGTCGGTGAATTCGATCCGCTTGTCTATGCACTTGCCAGCGACAAGGAATATGTTCAGGCGCGCCGCGTGTGGGACCAGGGCACTTCCACCATGAATCTCCCGCCGCTCTTTCAGCCGCAAGGCTCGGTAGTGTGGGATCCGAGCTTCGAGTCCGGCATTGAAGGTTCCACCTTCGCCTGGCACTACAAACCTTTGGATCAGGGCGTGCGCGTCAGTCTCGATTCCAGCGAGAAACTTTCCGGCATTCAGTCGCTGCGGCTTTCCTTCGACGGAAAACACAATCCCGGCCTGGACTTGGCCTGCACCTCGGCCATCGTCACTCCCGGCACGTCCTATCACCTCACCGCCTGGATCAAAGCCCGCGATATCACCACCGAACAGGGCGTGCATCTACGCATCGGTGCTTCCGTAGGCAAAGACGCCTCACCCGTAGCCACAAAGGAATTTCATGGCTCGCTTCCCTGGACCTTCGTCGACGCCACTTGGACCGCAGGCAATGACGTCCACGGCGCCGGTATTTGCATCAGTCGTGACCCCAGCGACAATCCCGACGTCCGCATTTCCGGTGATGTCTGGGTAGACGATGTAAATCTCGTGCCTGATGCTACCGCCGCGGAGCCGCGCAAACTATGAGCGTGGTCCGCGTTGGAATTTGCGTCTTGCTCGCCTTCAGTGTCTTGGCGTTTGGTGCCGTCGAAGAGTGGGCCCAAGCTCTAATCGAGATTGGCACCGCGCTGCTCCTCGTATATTTTGCCGTTTACACCTATGCGCAGAAACGCGATCAGGTCTTCTTTTCGCCACTACTCCTTCCGCTCGGCGCTTTCGCGGTTCTGGTCACCATACAACTCGCGCTGCACAAAACCTTTTCCGTCTACGACACTCGCGTCCAACTGCAACTGCTCCTTACCTACCTCATCCTAATTTTCCTGCTCTCCCAAGCCTACCAGCGCGCCAGCGAGTGGAAGAACCTCATCTGGTTCTTGATGTCGATGGGTTTCTTTGTCTCGATTTTCGGAATTCTCCAGCATCTGACCTTTAACGGGAAACTCTATTGGGCCCGCACCATGCATTACGGTGGCTATCCCTTCGGCCCTTACGTCAACCGCAACCACTTCGCCGGCTTCGCCGAAGTGCTGATCCCCATCGCCTTGGTGCCGCTGGTATTGGGCAAAGTGCGCCGTGAGCGCCTTGTTCTGGTCGGATTGTTTGCCCTCGTCCCTTCCGTCGCACTGATGCTTTCCGCCTCCCGTGGCGGCATCGTCAGCTTCGCTGTTGAAATGACCATCTTGTTTCTTCTGCTGATGGTCCGCCGTATCCGCAGCAGATATGTCTTAATGGGTGGTCTGATCGTCCTGACCGCCGTCATGGTGGTCTCCTGGATCGGGGTGCAAGAAGTGCTACAACGCTTTTCCGCCATGCGCACCAGTGACGTCTCCACCGATAAGCGCGCCTCCATGCGCCGCGATACGTATCGCATTTTCCTCGAGCATCCTGTCCTCGGCACCGGCCTAGGTACCCTGCCGCTGGTCTTTCCCGCTTACGACTCGCTATACGACGCTAAATTCGTCAATCACAGCCACAACGATTACCTCGAAACTCTCTCCGACACCGGCATCCTTGGCGGACTCTGCTGCGCCTGGTTCCTGGGCGTGCTTTTCATTCAGGCTCTGCGCGGAATGGCGGACCTCGGCGGCTCCTTTGCAGCGGCCCTGAATCTCTCCGGATTGGTCGGGTGCAGCGGACTTTTGGTACATAGTTTGGTAGACTTCAACCTGCATATCCCAGCGAATGCATTGTTGTTTTTCGTTGCCGCCTTTATGGCCACTGCCCGCTTCCAAACCGCGGCCCCGGGCATGGCGGGGGCTTCATCATCTCGAAAGCGAAGGCGAAAACAATAATCTGGCTGCATCTTACAAACGGTATACTAATCGCAGGGGGTCGTCTCGTTTTATGGTTTTAGCCTCAACCTGGGGGCGTGGTGTTTTCGTTCGCGCCGGTATACTAGCTGGACTGTTCATTTTCGCCCCGGCTTTGCGCGCACAAGATGTTACCGTCGGTGAAACGCCTCAACAGACCAACGAGCGGATCCGCAACCTTTCCTCAGGTATAAAGAACATCCCGCACGACTACATCATTGGCAATGGCGATCTCCTCGAGATTTCGGTGTTTGATGTACCCGAGCTGACCCGTTCCATCCGCGTCTCTCAGACCGGCATGATCAGCATTCCCCTGGTTCCGGTACGCATACGAGTTGCCGGGCTTACCGAGCTGCAAGCAGAACAAAAAATTGGCGAAGTCTTGGAAGCGAATGGCTTAGTCTCTCATCCGGAAGTTGCTGTAATCGTCCGCGAGCACAAGAGCAAACCCATCACGATCGTCGGTGCCGTCGGGCGTCCTATGGTTTATGAAGCGGACCGCCAGGTCACCTTGCTCGAGGCGCTTGCCGAGGCCGGTGGTGTTGCTGCGACGCGGGCGACACGATTCTCGTCACCCGCCAGCACGCCGCTGCAACATTTGTTGAGCTAGGTGCCACTCCTTCGCCGTCTACCGATCCCGCTCCCGGCACTGGCGAGCCTCCTGCTCTTGATACTCCGGAAACGCACCCCACACCGGCACAGCCACAAACCACACCGCCCAGCAGCACCAACGCCTTCCCGCCTCCCGTCGCGGGACCGCCAGCAACAACCCCGGCTACTTCTTCGGCTGACTCCGGTTCGCCGCTTCCTAATTCCGGTGGGCCCATCACCGTCAATCTCCATGAGCTTCTCGAAACCGGTGATATGAGCAACAACATTCCGCTGCAAGCCGGCGATGTTGTAACCGTGCCACATGCCGGCATCATTTACGTCCTTGGTGCAGTGGCTCGCCCCGGCGGATTTGTGCTGGCCAATGATCGCGGTCAGCTCACCACTTTGAAAATACTTTCTCTAGCGGGCGGTACAACTCCGATCGCCAAGTTGGATCACGCGGTAATCATTCGCAAGGATGACCAGGGTAAACAATCTGAAACTGAAGTAGACCTGAAGAAAATCCTCCATCGCGAATCCGAAGATTTGCAATTGCGACCCAGCGACATTTTGTACGTGCCCGATAGCCGCACCAAGCAGGTTCTTATTCCGCGCTGCTGAGATTGGATTGGCCGTCGGCACGGCCGTGGCGCTTTACCGCCTCGCTTATCAGTGAGAAGAGGGACATGTCAGAAGACTCACAAATAACTCCACGAGGTCCAGTAACTAGCCGGACTGTCGACCTGATCCCGAACGACACGGCTCTGCCCGCGATCGATCTTTCGCCGCGTGAACCGCACCTTTATGACTACCTGCTGATTCTCAGGAAGCATCAGTGGCTGATTTTGTCATTTTTACTTACTGTCGTAACTATCGTCAGTATTGCCACTTTCCGCATGCTTCCGGTGTACGTCGCCACCGCCAAAATCGAAATCGATCGTGAAAGTTCGAACATTCTTCCATTCCAGGGAGCCGATCCCTACGGCTTCGAAATGGATGAAGAGAATTACATCGAAACGCAATCCAAGATTCTGACCAGTGAAACCCTGGCCCTGCTCACCATTCGCAACAGCGGCTTGGCCAACCATCCCGATGGCTCCGGCAGCAATGGGATCTCCGACGCCATCGCCACCGGTAGTCTTAAGAATCAAAAGCGCCCGCCTGAAATCGGTGCATTCCTCGGCAGCCTCGGCGTTCGCCGCATTCCCAACAGCCGCCTGATGGAAGTTAGTTTCGAATCGACGGATCCGCAACTCGCTGCCAAGATCCTGAATGCGCACCTCGACAACTTCATCGAGCAGAATTACAAAAGCAAATACGACGCCACCATGGAGGCTTCCCGCTGGCTCGAGGGCGAACTATCCGAATTGCGCGTCAGAATGCGCCAATCCGAAGATGCCCGCATTGCCTACGAGCGCCAGAATCAGATTTGGACTCTCGACGACAAGTCCAACATCACCACCCAACGCCTCGCGGATTTGAATCATCAGCTTACTGATGCGGAAACCGACGCCCTGAAAAAGCGCGCTCTCTATGAATATGCTCAGTCCGGCGAAATGGATGCG
>CAWKHR010000014.1:0-27391 GCA_963849395.1 Candidatus Acidiferrales bacterium | reverse complement strand
CAGCGGGAGAGCCAGCCACCGTCGACTGTCAGGACGTGGCCGTGGACGTAGTCACTGGCGCGGGAACAGAGAAAGACGGCTGCTCCCGCGAGATCGGCGGGATCGCCCCAGCGGCCAGCGGGAATGCGCTCGAGAATTTGGCGGCTGCGAGCGGCGTCATTGCGAAGCGCGGTCGTGTTGTCTGTGGCCATGTAGCCGGGCGCGATGGCGTTTACGTTGATTCCCTTGGCAGCCCATTCATTCGCGAACGCGCGGGTCAGTTGGACGACGCCTCCCTTGGCCGCGGCATACGCTGGAACAAGAATCCCCCCCTGGAACGAAAGAACTGAGGCAATATTCACGATCTTTCCGGGAGTTGCCTGTTTGAACATCTGGCGTGCCGCGAGCTGCGAGAGGCGAAAGACCGCGGTCAGATCGACGGAGATCACTTGATCCCAATCCTCGGAAGAATACTCGGTGGCAGGGGCGCGGCGGATGATGCCGGCATTGTTGACGAGAACATCGAGGGAGCCGAATTCCGCCACGGTTTTCTCGATCAAAGTGGAGCAGACATCGGCGTCAGCAATGTCGCCGGGGAAATAAGCGGAGCGGCGTCCAAGCGCTTGTATGGCGGCAGGGGTGGCTCCGGGATGTGAATCGCGGCCGTGGCAGGCGACATTGGCACCGGCCTCCGCCAGTGCAAGGGCGATAGCCGCGCCGAGACCTCGGTGCGAGCCTGTGACCAAAGCATTTTTGCCGTCGAGTTGGAAAGCGGAAAGGCTCATCGATTTACTCTCCAGGGAAAATGATTGTCCAAGATTAGAAGAATTTGCGTCGTCGCTCACCGTGTTTCAGATCCTGCGCACCAGGCCGCGGTCGGTAGCCTCAGTGTTGCGAACCAGCAGCAGCACCAGCAGCATTCCGGTAAATGGAATCAGGCCGGCGATGATCATGAGCGGGTCGAAGATATGTGTGCCGGTGGAGAGTCGCGCATCGGAAAGCCGGCCCGCCAAAAGAAACACGATGATGGTGCCGATAGCCGCGCCGGTTCCGCTCAATCCGCTGACGGTCGCGACCGAATCGCTGCAGAACAGGTCGGAAGGCAGCACGTTGGCGATGGTGGTAAACGACGCGTAGGAAAAAGTAGCCAGGCCAAATAAGAGGGCAAGCAGTCCGAGATTCACGGTGAAGATGGTGGGGATGAGCAGAGTAACCCCGAGACCTCCAAACACCGCGATAGCCTTGCGCGCTTTACCAATCGACCAACCGCACTTGATGAGATAACCAGAAACTCCTCCGCCAAAAAAATTTCCAAGATCAGCCGCGACAAAAGGAATCCATACCGCAATCAAGCCGTTCTTCAATGAAATGCCTTTGGCAACGAGATAGATTGGAAACCAGTCGGCGATGAAAAAGAAAACGGGATCGGTAAACGATCGCGCGATGATCGTGCCCCAGGTCTGTGGCAACTTCAGGAGATCTCGCCAGCGCGGCCGAATTTTGCCTTCAGAATTGTCCTCGGTAGTGTCGGCAAGGATCATGCAGCGCTCCGCATCGCCGATGCGCGGATGTTCCTGCGGCGTGTAATAAAGCCAACGCCATGCCAGTAACCAAGGAATGCCGAGCAAGCCAGGGACGACAAAAGCGGTCTGCCAACCGAAGCGAAAATAAATCCAGAGAACGATGAAAGGGGCAATCGCGCCGCCAATCGAAGAGCCACTGTCAAACAACGCGGTGGCTAATCCGCGCTCGTGCTTGGGAAACCATTCGGATACCGCTTTTGTCGCCGCAGGCCAGTTGCCAGACTCGGCGGCTCCTAAGAAAAAACGAAAACCCAGAAAAGAGTAAAAGCCGCGCGCCAGCGGCGTGAGCAAGGAAACCAGGGAATACCACGCCACCGTGATGGTTAAACCGCGTTTGGTGCCGACGCGATCCATCAGGCGGCCGCAAAGAGTCTGGCCAATGGAATACGCAGCACGAAAGGCAATGACGATGGCGGCGTAGTCGGTGTTCGTCCAGTGATAGTCGCGTTTCAGAAACGGAGCGAGAAGAGAGAGTGTCTGGCGATCGATGTAGTTGATCAGCGTGGATGCGAAGAGAATGCCGCCGATCCACCAGCGGAGATGCGGAATAACGCGGCGCCCGCCAGAATCACTGGGCTGCATCAGGCCGAAGCCGTGAGCGCGGTGAGCGTTGCCGGCGTAAGCAAGGCGGAGGATTGCAGGTCGAGATAGACGGTGGCGTTGGAATGGTTCCGCAAGATGGAAGAGGGCGCCATGGGACTGATCGGCCCATCGAAGCAGGATTTGATGGCCTGCGCTTTGCGGGGTCCGGGAACCACAGCCAGAATTTCCTTGGCTTTGAGAACCTGGCGCACCGACATCGAGATCGCTTGTTTCGGTACGGCGTCGAGATTTTCGAACCAACCTTCGGCGACTTGCTGCATGCGGCAGGCATGGTCGAGACCCACGGTGATGTACGGCTCTTCCGTATCGAAATCGGCGGGCGGATCGTTGAACGCGATATGACCATTTTCGCCGATACCCAGAAACGCAACGTCGATTGGCGAAGCGGCGATGGCACTGCTGACGCTGTAGATTATTTCAGAGGGACTCTGACTTCCATCGAGCAGGTGATATTTGCGGATGCCGGTCTTCGCGATCAAGCGATCCTGAAGAAATTTGCAGAAGCTTGCAGGGTGGGTCATCGGGAGACCGATATATTCGTCCAGGTGGAAGAGCTCAACTTTTTCCCAGTCGATATCCGGTGTGGCGGTAAGAGCGTCGAGAAATTCGAATTGCGACGCGGCGCTCGCACCGACGATACGAGCGCGACCCTGTTCTGCAATGGCACGACGAATTGCGGAGGCCGCCTGGGAAGCCGCAGCTTTGCCCAGCGAATCTCTGTCGTCAAAAACTCTCAGACGCATTTGTTACTCTCCTGTGCGATAAACGTCGTGCACGTTTGAAAAGCCTGCAGCAGAACCGTGACATCATAGCAGACGGACGAAGCCGTCTGGCTTCTGTTGATAAGGAATTTTGTGGGATCGAAGTGCTTTTTGGGCTGACCGTTCGAGAGAATGGAAATAATCGCGAGGGGGCACATGGAAAAGATAGTTCTATTGAGCAAAGCCACAGACCATTGGCTATTGTTGTGCACGAGAACCCTAAATGTGTGCGTGCTGTTAGTTGGCGTGGTGCTTTGCTGGCCCGTGGTGAGTATTGCGCAGACCATTCACGTGGATGCGACTCCCAGCCATGTCGCGAATGAATTTAGCCCGCCGTATGCCCTGGGATCGACCGTCGATCGCGTGCCGAGCAATGCCACCGATCCATTTTTTAAGCCCGAAGCCATCCAGAAAATTTTGTCGGCTGGCTGGGGCGCGATCAGCTATCGACAGAATACCGATTTGTTTGTGCAGGCGTGGCACTGGAATCCCAAGGGAAAGTGGAGCGATCCGGCAGGCAAAGGCTATTTCACTGGCGACGCGAATCCCACGGAGATGATTCGACATTCCTATGGCTATGCGTTGCAGCACCGCGGATTCACGCGGAATGGCGGATTGGAAGATGAGCTTTTCTCGCGATTGAACGACGGAGACCTAAACACCTACTGGAAGAGCAATCCGTATCTGACCGAGGCGTTCACGGGTGAACCCGATGCGCTGCATGCGCAATGGGTGGTGACGGACCTGGAGTCCGTACAAAAAGTAAATGCGATTCGCATCGCATGGGCCGAACCTTACGCCAGGGTGTATGAAGTGCAGTACTGGTCGGGGACGGGCGATGCCATGGACGAACAAGCTTCCGGCGAGTGGAAGAGATTCGCAGCAGGAGCAATTGAAAATGGAAAAGGCGGGACCGTCACGTTGCGTTTAAATCCGTCCAAGGTTTACTTGCGGTGGGTGCGTGTGCTGATGAGCAAGTCGTCGAATACTTGCGATACGCACGGAGCTGGCGACAAGCGCAATTGCGTGGGATATGCGATCAAGGAAGTGTATTTGGGAACGCTGGACGAAAAAGGAGAGTTCAAGGACCTCCTGCGGCACTCGAAAGACCAAAAACAGTCGGCGACGTACTGTTCCTCCGTGGATCCCTGGCACGAGCCCAGCGACCTGTTCGTTGCGCCGGATCAGATGGCCTCTGGGGATCAGCCCGGTTTTGATCTCTTTTATACCAGCGGCATCACGCGGGGCATGCCCGCCATCATTCCAGTAGCCATCCTGTATGCCACGCCGGAAGATTCCGCGGCAGAAATCGCTTACGTGGAGAAGCGTGGATATCCAATCTCTTATGTGGAAATGGGAGAGGAAGCGGACGGCCAGTACACGATTCCCGAGGACTACGGCGCGCTGTACTTACAGTGGGCCAAGGCGCTTCATGCCGTCGATCCAAATTTGAAACTGGGCGGTCCGGTTTTCCAGGGAGTCACGGAAGACATCAAAGTGTGGAAAGATGCGCGCGGGCATGATTCGTGGTTCGGGCGATTTCTCGCTTACTTGAAATCACACCAACGCCTCTCGGATTTTGCGTTCATGTCCTTCGAGCACTATCCCTACGATGGATGCGAGACGCCGTGGGAGAACTTGTACCAGGAACCGCAGTTGATCACCCACATCATGCAAGTGTGGCGTGACGATGGATTACCTCCGGGAATTCCGATGTTTGACACGGAGACCAACGCGCACGGTGGAGAAGCGTCTGTGGAGGTGTTTGGCGCGCTGTGGCTGGCCGATTCGTTTGCGGGATTTCTGACGGCTGGCGGAAAAGGCACGTTTTACTATCATGCGCTGCCGTATTCTCCGCCACATCCCAATTGCAAGAACAGCTGGGGAACGTATCGCATGTTCATGACTGACGAGAAGTACGAAATTAAGACGCCGACGTCTCAGTATTTTGCTGCGCAATTGCTGACCAAAGAGTGGGTGCAGCCCGAAGATGCTTTGCACAAATTGTTCCGGGCAGCGGGAGACATCAAGGACTCCAGCGGCCACGTTTTGGTGACGGCCTATGCGGTATTGCGCCCAGATGGGCAATGGTCGCTTCTAATGATCAATAAGGACCACGATCACGATCATGCCATGCGAATCATGTTCGATGATGCGGAAGGCAAAACAGAGAGTGGATTTGCCGGGCCGGTGGCGATGATCACCTTCGGCAAAACTCAGTACGAATGGCATCCAGCCAGAAGAAATGGCTACGCGGACCCCGATGGGCCAGCACTCACTTCGACGATTACTGGCGGAGAAAACACAATGTACACACTACCAGCCGCATCCATGACTGTGTTGCGCGGGAGAATCGCGGAAACGGAATCAACGAAGAAGTAACCATTCAAAAACCCCTTTCACAGAGGCGGAACACTACGCCTGCACGGCTTGTTTTGCTTTGTGTTTGTGAACGATCGCGGTAAGAGATTTGGCGGCTTCGGTAATCCTATGCGGTTCATTCTTGCGGAGCGCGGCGAGATCGGCGAGTTCCGCGCCAATTCCCAGCGCAAACGCGCCAGCAGAAAAATATTCTTCGGCATTTTTCAGGCTGACGCCACCCGTGGGAATAAAACGGCAATCGGGGAACGGGCCTCGCAGCGCTTTGATGTGACTTGGACCTCCGCCGCTGCCGCAGGGGAAAATCTTGATGACCTCGACGCCGAGTTCCATAGCCGCCATCACTTCGCTCGGGGTGAATGCGCCAGGGATAGCCAACACGTCGTTCTTCGCAGCGGTACGAATTACCTCAGGAGCCAACCCGGGGCTGATCAAGAAGCGCGCGCCGGCGTCAATGCAGATTTTCGCTTGCTCGGAGTTCAAGACGGTTCCCGCCCCAACCAAAAATTCACTGTTGGCCCGGGCGACTTCGCGCAACACTCGCGGCGCATCTGGCACGGTCATGGTAATTTCCACGATAGAGATTCCGCCGGCGCAGATTGCTTCCACCGCGCGTAACGCCTCGAGCGAGTTGGCAGCGCGAATCACCGGCATGATGCCGATCTCGCCGATTCGGCGAATTATTGTTTCCACATGCATGGATTGCTCCGCAGTCGATTTTCCGGTCTCCATATTAGCGGGAAATGCGCGCCGTTCCGTTTTTCATAACCTGTAAAATCTCTTGCAAACTAGCCATCGAAGTATCGCCGGGTGTGGTCATTGCGAGCGCTCCATGAACTGCGCCGCACTCGAGTGCCCACGAGATATCTTTCCCGGACAATAGCCCGTAGATCAGGCCGGAAGCGAAGGAGTCGCCGCCTCCCACACGATCGAATATCTCCAGATTCTCGCGATCTACCGCTCGATGAAACTTTCCATCCATGTAGGCAATTGCCCCCCAATCATTGCGAGTCGCCGTTTTCGCGTTGCGCAGCGTTGTGGCCACCACCAACAGACTGGGAAAATCGCGTTTCACCTTTTCGATCATCTTCTGGAAAAATTTGCGATCGAGATTGGAATGGGCCTCGTCGACTCCTTCCACTTCGTAGCCGAGCGCGGCCGTAAAATCTTCTTCGTTTCCGAACAACACGTCCACAAGTGGCACCAGCGCCCGGTTAACGGACTGTGCTTCTTCCTTACCTCCGATGGACGACCACAAAGACGCGCGATAGTTCAGATCGTAGGAGATGATCGTTCCGGCGCTCTTCGCCGCTTCCATTGCTTCACGGGCAACTTCGGGCGTGGACTCCGAAAGAGCGCAAAAAATCCCGCCAGTGTGAAACCAACGCGCACCCTGCTCTGAAAAGATCTTCGTCCAGTTTATTTCTCCAGGCTTCAACTGCGAGACCGCGGTGTGTCCACGGTCGGAGCAGCCGAGAGCCGCCCGCAGACCAAACCCTCGCTCAGTGAAGTTTAATCCGTTGCGCACCGTCCTACCTACGCCGTCGTACTTCACCCAGCGCAAATGTTCCAGGCTTACGCCTCCCTGCAACATGAGATCTTCGAGCAAGCGGCCGATGGGATTGTCAGCCAGCGCGGTAACGATCGCAGTCTCCATCCCGAAGCAGCGCCGCAAGCCGCGGGCGACGTTATATTCGCCGCCACCTTCCCAGGCCCGAAATTCGCGCGCCGTAGAAATCCGCGTGTCGCCTGGATCGAGCCGCAACATCACTTCGCCCAGGCTCACCAGGTCCCAACGGCAGCCATCCTTTGATTTAATCTTCATGCTGCTATCTGACCTCGCATCAGGAAGCCACCTTCGCGATTGGGATTAACGGGCGCTCAGGATCAATCAATAGCCAGGCCAACCCTCCCGCAACACTTAGTACAGCGGCGACAAGGAAAGACGATGTCCAACCATAGCGCTGCGCAATCGCAGGAGTAAGCGACGCGGTCAAGGCGCCGCCGAATTGTGCGCCCATGTTCATGAAGCCGGACGCCGACCCTGCGCAATCGCCGGCAATATCGGCGGTGACTGACCAATACGAGCTTTGCGAAAGATAGAGAGCGCCGGCTCCGCCAGAAAGGACAATGCTGGCGACAGCAGGGCTTGCCGCGTGAGAACCTATCACCAAAAACACCGCGGCGAGAAGCAATCCCAGAAAGGCGACTCCGCAGCGCCCGACCCGTTTACCGTAAGAACGTGAAAGCGCATCGTTGATTGCGCCTCCAGACAAACTGCAAGCAACGATGGCGAGCGGAGGTAGGGTGCTATACAGAGCGCTGGCTTTCAAATCCATCCCGCGCACTTTGGCCAGATAAATATAGAACCAGCTAAAAAAAATCCAGGCTACGTAACCGAAACAAAAGTAGCTTGCCGTGACTGCCAGAATGCTCTTGCTGGTGAGAATGCTGCGCCACGGGACTTTACGCACAGGGGAAGCCCCGTTGTGCTGCGGAGAATTTTCCATGCACGAGCCCACGTCAGGGACGGGCGTGCGAAATTTCTGGATCAAAGAGAGTTCCGCCGAGTTTATCGACGGATGTTGTTCGGGCTTGTCTCTGGCGATGAGATACCAGACGAGCCCCGCGCACAATCCGATGAGCGCGCTCACCCAGAACGACGAGCGCCAACCGTAGTGAATCATCACGTAGGTGACAAACGTTGGAGCTATGCCTGCGCCCGCGCCAACGCCCGCGAAAATCATGCCGTTAGCGATGCCGCGTTCCTGCGAGGGGATCCACTGCGACACAAATTGGTTCGAAGAGGGATAGATGATGGCCTCTCCAGCGCCTAGCAGAAAACGCACCAGGACGAAGAAGAACACCGCGCCCGCGACATTGGTCGGCAACGATGCGGTCAGCGCCGTGAAAATTCCCCACCAGACAACAGCAACGGTAAGCACGCGCCGCGGACCGAACCGGTCGACTAGCCACCCGCCGGGCGTTTGAAACAACGCGTAGCCTAGCAGAAAGGCGCTGAACACCCACCCCAGTCGCACTTGGCTGAGGTGATACTCTTCCGCCAAAGAACTCCCGGCAATGGAAATATTCACCCGGTCGAGAAAGGAAATTGCGCTGAGCACAAACAGCCAGAAGATCAGCAGCCACCGAATGCGAGTCGCTCCAGAGCCAGTCACGAGAATGCCTCGGCAAAGGCGCGGAGCTGGCCACGTCTGCGAGACATTAGAAAATCCTCGTCTGCCTGAAAAGTTTCATTGGCTAAGACGCGTGAGCTTTCAGAACCGCCACGACGGCGTCGGCTATAATCTGGCCTTCGCCGGGTTGCAGCATGAACGAATTCAACGAAAGGGCTTCACCTTCTTCTCCAGTGCTCAAGACAATCGCCGGTTTCCCTTTTCGCAAGGCAGCGTTGATCTCCCTGGGAGTTGCGGAAATTCGTTTATCCCAGAGAATTTGCATGTGGGGAACGTGATTAGCGATATCGGGCACGAAGAACTTGGTGGTGACGCCGGGAACTTTCGAGACCTCGGCGGAAATGAGCTCCAGACGATGCTGCCATTCCTTGTTGAGTGCATCGTGATCTTCCTGCAGATAGCACTCCACCGCTTTGACCATGCCAACGATTTCTTCTTTGCCAACTTTTTGACTGCGGCCGATGGTGTCTTCATGCGGGCTGTTGTTCAAGAGCGCGTAGCTGACCAGATCCTTGCGGCCTAGCAATAGTCCGGCGCACTGCGGCCCACGAAGAGCCTTGCCTCCGCTGAAGGCGATCAGGTCGTAACCCATGTAAGCGTAGTCCCAAAGATGCGAAACGGGAGGGGCGTCCGCCGCGGCATCGATAAAGGTGGGAACGTTGTGCTCTTTGCCCAATTTTGCCCACTCGTCCACCTTGATCTGCCCGGCAGCATTGGCAAAATTGCTGAAGTGCATCATCGCCGTTTTTTCGTTGATGGCCTTTTGCAAATCGCTGCGGTCCACCACTTCGACCAGGCGGATTCCTGTGGCACGCAGTTGGTGGTCAAAAGGATTGCGGTGCGATTTTTGGATGATGACTTCCGACTTCATCCCGGTGAGATCGGGGAGTTGCTTGATGAACTGAGGATTGTCTTTGGTGAGAATTCCCGCCAGCCCGGAAAGCATCGCGGCCGCGGCTCCTGAAGTAACCAGCGCGAAATAGTCCGGAGGCAGCTTCAACATTTCGGCGATACGCTTTCCGGCAGCGACTTCTAAATCTGGAACGCTGACGAAATGTTGGCCGGCCAGGGCCATCACCGATTCCACTTCTGGCCGCATCAAGGATCCGCCGAGCACCGTCATGGTTCCCTGGCCGTTGATCACGGTGGTTACGCCAAGTTCTTCATATACGTTACCGGATTGACCAAACCCGGTGATGGCTCCGGTGGAACCAGGTGGAGTGCTAGCGGCCAGCTTTCTTGAGCCGAGAACAAGTGCACTCAAGGAGCTGATGCCGGTCATGAAGCCACGTCGTGTCCATTTCGCGCTGAAGTTCATAGGTTCTCCTTTGCCGATATTTATTTGCGAACGACTGCGGCGGTGCAGTTGATTTCCACCAGCGATTGACCGGGTAACGCGGCGACGGCCACCGTGGTTCTGGCGGGGCCACCGTTCGGGAAGTAGGTCTTAAAGACTTTGTTCATGCCGTCGTAGTCGTCGATCTTGGTCAGGTAAACGGTGAGCTGCAGAATACTGTCCATCGCGCCGCCGCCGGTTTCCACCAGGGTTTTCACGTTTTCCATCACTTTTTGCGTGTGGGTCTCAATATCAGAAGCGAATTTGCCTTCTGGATCATGCGAATGCGCCCCCTGACCGGCAATGTAGATCACGCCGTTGTGAATGATGAGCGGCGTGATGAATCCCGTCCCGGCTGGTTTCCCTTCATAGTTCAGTTTCTGAACGCCGCCTGTCGATTGCGCTGCGGCCGGAGCAGAGCCTGCGAACAATCCGGCAAAGCCGGTGCCCGCCAGTAAGGATGCGAACTTTCCCGCGAATCCTCTGCGAGTGCTAAGTGATGAAGACAAGGTAGCCTCCTCTGTTGAGAATGACTTCAATTCACAAACGAAAACAGTAAACGTCACTTCCTGCGGCGATGGCGACGTGCTGATTTCCATTCACCGAGAAACTCATGGGCGAGGCGCTGATACTTTGGCCGGTATGAAAATGCCAGAGGGGAGCGCCGGTGCCGGCATCCACCGCTTCGAAGGATTCGGCGTCGTCTCCGAAAAAGACCAAGCCGCCAGCCGTGGTCATCGTGCCTGCGCTGGAGTGCCCAGCGCCCACTTGCGGATATTTCCAGGCGGGCTGAGAGCCGGACAGGTCATACGCTAGAAGAATTTTTTTGCCGTTGTCGCCGGGGCTTCGTTTCGCGCCGGTGGCATAGAACGTACGTCCTGGAACGAATTTTTCAGCGCCACGAAAATAAATGCTGCAGTTCTCCGAGGCCAGAAAATAAAAAAGGTGGGTGGATGGATTGTAGGAAGGCGCATACCAATTGGTCGCGCCGGAAAAGCCTGGGCAGACGCGAGTCCCTTTCTCTGTGGGCACAACTCCCGTAACGACCGGCCGGCCGTGCGCATCGATTTCTTTCGCCCAATTCAATTTCTCCACAAAAGGTACAGCCGAGAGAAATTTTCCGTCGACACGGTCGAGAACATAAAAAAAGCCATTGCGATTGGCCTCGGCCAGCAATTTGCGTGGCTGCCCCTGGAAATCGGCATCGACGAGGACGGGAGTTTCGGTGGCGTCGTAGTCGTAGAGATCGTGTGGCGTGAATTGGAAATACCACTTCAATTTCCCGGTATCCGGATCTAAAGCCAGAACGCAATCGGTGTAGAGATCATCGCCCGGTCGAGTGTCTCCGTCGAAGTCTGGGGCGGGATTGCTGGTTCCCCAGTAGAGAGTGTTCAATTCAGGGTCGAATGTGCCAGGCATCCAGGTGGTGCCGCCACCATGGATGTAAGCGGTACCAGGCCAACTTTCCGAGCCGGGCTCGCCGGGACCGGGGATGGTCCAAAAACGCCAAGCCAGCTTTCCTGACTCGGCATCGTAGGCGGACACAAATCCGCGAACGCCGTCATCGCCGCCGGAGGTCCCCACGATGACTTTGTCTTTCACCAACAAGGGGGCGCTAGTGGCGCCGTAATTTTTGTTGCCATCCGTGTAGGCAACATCCCAAAGCAAATTTCCGGAACGGGCATCGAGGCACAGCAGATGGGCATTGTCGGTTTCCATGTATACACGCGAGTGCCAAAGGGCGACTCCACGGTTGTGATGTTCTGCCGCGTCGTCAATCAAGTCCTGGGTGACGGGACGCGCATAGTGCCACACGACGCGTCCCACCTCAGCGTCCAGGGCATATGCGTCGTTTGCCGACGTAACGAACATCATTCCTTCGTAGACGACAGGAGTGACTTCCAGTGCGCTCGAATTCGGCGCATGAAACACCCAACTCGCGCGCAACTGGCCCACATTGCTCTTGTTGATCTGATTCAAGGAACTGAAGCGCCGACCGGTGTAATCTCCGTTGTACGAGAGCCAATTCGCGGCGGGTGGCTGGACCAACAATTTTTCCGGCTGGACATCAAGATTGACGGCTAGCGAATTTTGCTGGGATGGAGCAAGGCTTCCCGGCAATATCAAGCACCCAAACAAGATCGCCTGTGCAAACAAGTGCCCTCTCCGACCCATGAGCGCCTCACATCTCCTTGTGTGTAGTTCGGGCGTCTTGCTATCCAAAAAAAACTAATTATTTTGCGGCGATCTTGCCGCGCAACGCGGGACCGGCGGTTCGCGCTGTCGATCCACGCGGTACTGTTGTTCGGGCCGCAGAAGCTGAGCGAATCGACGTCGCACCGAATCCGAGATCGCGGGAGATTTTTAGACCCGCGTCACGCACCAGTGGCGCAATTTCCCGAAGTCGAGCTGTGGACATGCGCACGGCCGGACCGGTCACGCTGAGGCTGGCGTTTACCGCGCCAACGTGGTCCCAGATGGGCGCCGCAATGCAGCGGATATGTGGTTCGTGTTCCTCCATATCGCAGGCAAAGCCATCTTTTCTTACTCGCGCGAGTTGGGTTTGCAATTCCTGAATGCTGCCCACGGTATTCTCCGTGAAGCGTCGCAGCTCCAATTCATTTACAACCATTTCCAACTCTTCGTCGCTCAGATACGCCAGCATCACCTTGCCTACCCCGGTGCAATAGAGCGGAACACTGGCTCCAATTCGCGAGTGAATCCGCAAGGGTTCCGGGGAATCTAACTTTTCGATATACACGGCTGTGAGTTTGTGGCGGACAGTAAGATGAACGGTTTCGCGAGTGCTGTGATTCAACTGCTCGAGGTGAGGCAGGCTCACTTTTCGAACATCCAACTGTTCCCGGGCGGCTTGACCCAGAGAAACACAAGCCACCCCAAGGTGATAATTGCTGTGTTCGTCCTTGGTAAGAAATCCTCCTGCTTCCAAATTGACCAGAAAGCGGTGAACGGTGCTCACGGGTAAGCCGGAAAGCTTGGCGATCTCCGAGGCAGGGACGCCTCGCCCGGCCTGGCCGATGAGTTGCAGCATACGCAGGCCGCGCTGCAATGAGGCGATGTTGTATTCTCGCTTCTGGGCACTCATGAAAAAGTACCAAATCTGACGAAAATGAAAATTGAATTCATCACATGAAAACATATACTACATGGCCGAATGAGAATCCAGCATCAATTCCGGGCGGGCGGAATTGAATTAGGAGGCTACAGGCGGCCGAACTGCTTTACACCCTCCACAATTGATCGCGCTTTCTCGATGATTGCGTACATGGAGTGCTCCTTGAAATCTAACTGCTGGGCGAGGGCAAGCACTTTGTCCGCAAGTTCCCGTGGGACAACGGCCACACCATCTGAATCAGCTACGACGATGTCGCCAGCTCTGACCGGGACCCCATCGCACTGAATAGGTACGTTGGCTCCCGCAAAACGATAGTGGTGCACTGACGTCGACGGGACAATGCCCGTGGCGAATACCGGGAAGCCGATTTTTTCCAGATAGGCCACATCTCGTACCCCGCCATCGATTACCGCCCCGGAGAAATTGCGAGCAGACATTGCCGTTCCCATCAGTCCGCCCATGCCCGCAATGTCGCCGCCCTCGTCCACTTGCATTACGTATACGGAATTTCTAGACCCCTCATCAATGGCGGTGAGCATGCCGTTCAGCGCCGTGGGGTCATCATTCTCTTCTTTTTTCAGATGGACGGTCAGGGCGAAACCCGCGAATTTGCTACGGAAAATGGGGCGCATTCGATGGGTCATGTAAAGTTTCTTGCCGACGAGCTGTTCTAAAGCGTCGGAGACGGAAGCAACCTCAACGTGGCGAAACGATTCCAGCAGGGTGGCGTCATCCTTATTGGAAGTCCCTTGAGTGGCCTCGGCTCGCAGCCTTTTACTCAAAAAGGTTGCGCAGATCGCAAAGAGCAGTGTGAGTGAAAGAAATAGAACTACTCGGCTAGCGGGTTGCCGAAGATTAAAGAACGATTTCACGGTTCCTTCCTTTGTAAAACGCCTTGCGATGTAGCAACGCCCCCGAATGAGGCAAATTGTTCGCCGAGTCGGAGGGCAGTTGCATGCTGCAAAAATCTCAATACAGTCGTTTCAAAGAAAATGGTTGACACATTCCTCGCGGGTGGGCTATTTGCTTACGCATCAGTGAGTTTTTATCACTAGAGTAGAGATTTCACCAGTTGAAAATCATGGGTACAGATCTTGGAAGAGTTGTATTGATACTTGGGGCGGCCTCGTCGTCATCCGTCCGGGGATTAATGGGTCTGAGGACTTCCGAGTGTCAGTTTGGTTTGGCAAGTTTGTGGGGTGCGGGATTCGAAGTGATCAGTGTGGCTCTGTCTAAATGAGAATGCCGATGATCGGAGCGGCAGCCGTAGCTGCGTTCGCAGCGCTTGCTCTTCATGCCGCGGCGTTACAGGAAGCGCAGCACGCAGGAGCGAAACGCGCGGCAGCGGCCGCTTCGGCGTCCGGCGAACAGATATTCGCTTCCGTCTGTGCATCCTGCCACGGATTAGATGGAAGAGGCGGTGAACGCGCGCCAGACATCGCAACCAGGCCTGAAATCACGCGGCTTTCCGACGACGACCTCTTGAGAGTTCTTCGCACAGGTATTCCGGAAAAAGGCATGCCGCCCTTTGCGAGACTTGGATCCGCCAAGCTTTCCGCTCTGCTTACCTACATACGAACCTTGCAGGGGAAGAGCACGGGAATGGCGATTGTTGGGAATACGGAATTGGGAAAGGACCTCTATTTTGGCAAAGCCGGTTGCTCGGGCTGTCACATGGTGAACGGCGTCGGTGGATTTCTGGGTCGCGATCTTTCGAATTACGGCGAAAGCCATTCCTTCGTCGAAATTCGCGTGGCAATCGTGGGGCCGCAAAAGACGACAGGGCCGCGTGGACGAGGCGCCGAAGTGACCACGAAAGACGGCAAAGTCTATTCCGGTGTAGTGCGAAACGAGGACAATTTCTCCCTGCAATTGCAGTCTTTGGACGGCGACTTCCATCTTTTTTCAAAGTCGGATTTGGCCCAGTTTAATTACCGGCAGGAGTCACTGATGCCCAGCGACTACGGCTCGAAGTTGAACGCCGCGGAGTTGGATGCAGTGGCGGCGTATCTGGCCGGAATCGCCCACAGCAAGCAGAAGCGCGAAGAAGAGTTTTTAAACTAGAGGAGCGGGTTCTGTCGCGAGAAAAACATTTTAAACGTGCGGCAAAGCGCTCTTTGGCGATTGCTTTTGTCACTCTGGTCGCGGCGGAATTGTGGGCTGCAACTCCGCGAACCGAGCCACGTAAGTTCGAGTTAAAGGCGGAATCGCCGCAATTTTGGAAATTGATCGCGCACGACGCCACGCTGGGAACGCTGGCAAGCGGACTGGGATTTACCGAGGGGCCGGTCTGGGATCCAAAGGGATTTCTGTACGTGAGCGACGAGGAGCTGAACAAGATCTTTCGCATTTATGGCGACGGCCGCAAGGAAGAGCTGATTTCTCTGGGCGATCCGGATGGCAATACCTACGACAGCAAGCATCAGCTGCTGGATTGTGCCAGTTACCTGCGAGCGATTATTCGCATCGACGCTAAAGGAAAATATGAAGTGCTTGCGGACAAGTTTGAAGGCAAGCGCTTCAACAGCCCCAACGATGTGGTCACGGGACCAGACGGAGCGATTTATTTTACCGACCCGACCTTGGATTTACAGGCCGGCGAGAAAAAGGAACTTCCGTATCAAGGTGTTTACCGGCTGGACTCGAAGGGCCAGGTAACATTGCTGACTTCAGAGCTCTCGCAGCCGAATGGGCTGGCATTTTCTCCAGACGGAACCAAGTTCTACGTGGATGACAGTGAGAAGCGGAATATTCGTGTCTACGATTTTCGGCCGGGAGGAACGCTTGCGAACGGGCGCCTATTTGGAGAAGAGCCCGGAAGCAAAGGCGAAGGAGTTCCGGATGGAATGAAGGTGGATGTGGCTGGCAATGTGTTCGTCACCGGACCCGGAGGAATTTGGGTTTGGGACGCAAGCGGACACCACTTGGGCACGATTCTTACGCCAGAGCAGCCCGCGAATCTGGCGTGGGGTGATGCGGATCTAAGTACGCTGTACATCACTGCTACAACCAGTGTGTATCGCCTGAAGACCAGCACGCGTGGTTTTGTGCCGTACTTAGTGAACGAAATGCATCGTAACGGGAAGTGAACTGTAGTTGCGGGTGAGCACTTCAGGTTGTCGATAAATTATTCAGTGCTTGACAGGTTCCACTGTGTGGAATATGTTTTCGCCCCATGGGAGTGTCGTCCGACAGGGTGAAATGCCTTCTCGAAGGGGCAAGACGCCTGTTGAGCGGTTGAAGACGGCAATCGGGATCCAGTTTTCGCTACGCGAATTCATAGATACGGATTATCCGCACCGGGGGTGGGTGAATGAGAAAGTGTAACTTTTTCTTCGCTGTGTGTTTGTTTTTGGCCGCCGCATTGATTTTTGATGCCGGGATCGCCCGTGCCGATGTGACTGGCTCGATATTGGGCGAGGTACATGATCCCTCCGACAAGGCCATTGCAGGCGTGCATATCAGTATCACGAACACCGAAACCAATCTTACGCAGGAAACCGTCTCCGCCGCCGACGGCACGTATCACTTTTTGGCGTTGGCCGCCGGCACCTACAGGTTAAAGGCCACCGGGCCGGGCTTCCGGCAGTACGTCGCGACGGACATCGTGGTGAAAGTGAACGATCAGCTGCGCATCGACATCGCCATGAAAGTGGGCAGCGTCACGGAAGAGGTAATCGTCGCGGCCAATGCGGTGCAGGTTGATACGCAGAACACCCAATTGGGCGACGTGATCGATTCCAAGAAGATGCTGGCGCTTCCGCTGAATGGCCGCAGCTACATCGACCTCTTGGGATTGCAAGCCGGCGTTGCGCCTGGCACCGCTGCCACGATTCAGCAGGACCGCCCCGTGTCAGGCACTTTAAATTCCGGCAACATTTCGGTGAATGGCCAGCGCGAAACGGCCAACGCCTTTCTGGTGAACGGCGGGGACGTCAGTGAGGGACGCAACCTCGGGGCAGGTTTGGTGCCGAATCTGGACTCGGTGGAAGAATTCCGTCTTATCACTAACAGCTTCGACGCCGAATATGGAAAATTCAGCGGCGCGGTGATGAACGCCATCACCAAATCTGGCACCAACGGCTTTCACGGTGACGCCTTTGAGTTCCTTCGTAACGACGCAATGGATGCCCGGAACTACTTTGCGCCTTCGAAGTCGGAGTTGCGACGCAATCAGTTCGGCTATGCGGCAGGCGGGCCATTCTGGAAGAACAAACTTTTCTGGTTCTCGGATTATCAAGGCACGAGGCAGGTGCAAGGAGCGGAAACGGGAGTGGTGACGGTGCCGACGGCCGATCAGCGCCTAGGCAACTTTGATCCGTCTCTCTTGACCAACACGATTGATGGTCCGTACTGGGCGCAAGTGCTTTCGCAGCGGCTGGGCTACGCCGTGACGCCAGGCGAGCAGTACAGTTTTCCTGCAGTCACAGACCCAAGCGGCAACGTAATCACTCCAGCTTGCAACTCAACCGCGCAATGCGTGTTCCCAGTCGACCCGACAACGGGCCTTGCGAACATTCCACAGTCAGCGTGGTCCGCGCCGTCCAAAGCGATTCTGCCCTATATTCCAGCGCCGAATCTTCCGGGAGGTACGACATACTCGAATAACAGCCAGAGAAACATCGCCAACGACGACAAAATCGGGGAGCGGGTGGACTTCAATAACCAAAAGACCGGCAACTGGTCCTGGTATTATCATTTTGACAATTCCAACGTTGAGAGCGCCAACGTTAACCAGTCGACCGGTGCCTTTTCAAGTGTGCCGGGCTTTCCAACAACTACGCCTTCGCGCGGCCAAGAGTTCGTGATGAGCAACACCAAGACGATCGGCACCACGGCAGTGAACGAAGCGCGGATAAGCTTCTTCCGAGTCGCAATCCACAAGGACAACCCGGCTGGGAGTTTCGCTAGCTTGTCGTCGCTCGGGTTCGTCACCGGTGCCAACACTTTGGGCATTGTGCCGCTTGCCGGATATCCGGAGTATGTACCGCAGACCATGTTTCCTAATCTGGGCTTGAACCTTGGCGTGCCCACATTGAATACGTTTCAGCCTAATACTACCTATATGGCGAGTGACGTATTTTCGAAAACGCAGGGCAGACATACGTGGAAGGTTGGTGGTGAATTTCGCTATCTGCAAGTGAACGAGCGCAATTTCGCCAACCCAAATGGGGGCTTTACCTTTGATGGTACGGTGACTGGGGCGGATTTTGCGGACTACCTGCTCGGCGCGACCTCGACGACCAACGCGCCTTACACGCAGGCCGCCGAACAGTTCCTTGATTCGCGCACACGGTATGGCGGGGCCTTCGTTCAAGATTCCTGGAAGGTAAAACCCAATCTCACGTTAAATCTGGGATTGCGCTGGGAAGTGAGCATGCCGTGGTACGACACTCAAGGAAAGATTCAGACCTTCAATCCTGGGCAACAGTCCACGGTGTTTCCACTGGCGCCCACAGGCCTGGTGTTTCCGGGCGACGCTGGCATTCCCAAGACTCTCGCGCACACGACCTACAATAACTTCGGTCCACGCTTGGGCCTGGCGTATTCACCAGGGTTTTCGGACGGAATATTGGGCAAGGTATTTGGCGGGCCGGGCAAGACCAGTATTCGTGCTGCCTATGGCCTTTACTACACGTCCGTAGAAGATCTGAACCTGTTTTACGAAGTAGCCGATGCGCCGTTTGGGTTGTATTGGACCTCACCGGTATCGGTAATGTTCGACGAACCGTTCCTGGTTCGAGCCACCGGGCAGTCTTTGGGACAACGGTTTCCGTTCACCGCGCCAACTCCGGGCGCCGCATCAAACAAGACATTGGACTTTTCAGTTTACGAGCCGTTCAACTTTTTTCCGGGCTACGGCATTCACAACCGGCTGCCGTACGCGGAGCACTTCAACCTCTCCATCCAGCGAGAGCTTACGAAATCAACGGTGCTGACGCTGGCCTATGTCGGAACTGAGGGTCACCACCTGATTACCCAACGAGAATCGAACCCAGGCAGCGCCTCATTGTGCATGCAGTTGAACGCGACGCCAGGCGTGACTGACACGACCGCAGGGACCCCCGGTTGCGGACCGGGAAATGAGAACGACGTTTTCCAGTTGCCGAGTGGCTCGTTTGTTTACAGCACACGACAGCAAATTCTGAACCCAAATTTCTGCCCCGGATCGGCTTTGCAGGTGTGCTATGGCTCCGGGAATACCTACACGTGGACCACGGCCAATTCGATCTACAATTCCGCGCAAATCACCGTTGAACGCAAAGCTCGTGACGTAACGTTCCTGGCGGCGTACACGTTCGCAAAGGGGTTGGACGATTCTTCGGCTTTCAATGATTTAGTGAATTTCGAGAATCCAAAGATAAGCCGAGGCCTTTCGTCGAGCGACATCCGGCACAATTTCGTGGCTAGTTACGTCTGGGCCATCCCGATTGACCGGGCTTTTCCCAATGCACCGAAGCGCTTGACGCAAGGCTGGCAGATGCAGGGGATTACCCGCTTCTCGACAGGATTTCCGATTCAGCTGAACCAGGCCAACGGCGATTATTCGCTCGCCGGGAGTGCAAATACGGACATGCCAAATCTGATCGGGAAAGTCGTGACCCTGAATCCGCGCAACGCCAATCCTGATTGTCCCACTGCCGACCATACTGGTTGTTACTTCATCCCGCCGCAACCAACCTCGGCGACAAATCCGGACCCATGTGTACCGACCACCGGCGCATTCGTGCAAAACTGCGTTCTCGGAACTTTTGGAACCGCCAACCGGCGCTTCTTCCACGGCCCTGGCTTCAACAACACCGATTTTGGGTTCTTGAAGAGGACGCAAATTCACGAGAATTATGCATTTGATCTGCGCGTCGAATTTTTCAACATCTTCAACCACGCGCAGTTTATGAATCCCACCGGGAACCTCTCCGATTCGAACTTCGGAATTGTCACCAATGCGCGCGACCCGCGCATCGGGCAAGTCAGCGCAAAATTCTACTGGTAATATGTAGGCAGGAGCGCCCCTGGCTTTACTCCGCCGCCGCAGATGAGTCTTTGCGCGGCGGAGGTGTTGCTGGCGCGCGCACCAATCCCGGCAACAGGAAGCAGCCGCAAATTGGTTAAGCGCAATCGCAGGACGAGAAACAACTCTCAGACTTGCGGAATCCTTCTGACTGTTGCCGTAGTAGCGCTGTCGGTGCTCTTTCCAAGCCACTGCCGCGCCCAGACTGCGGAAACTTATCGCAAACAGGCCGTCGAGTATTCCAAGGAAAAATCCTGGGATCAGGCTATCGCGAATTATCGCGAGGCTCTCAAGCTTGAGCCCAACGACGCTGTGACCCACTACGACTTGGCACTTGCGCTGAAATACAGCGGTACGCCAGCGCAGGCCGTGTTGGAGTTTCAGTCTGCCTTAAAACTGAAACCGAAGTGGGCTGAGGCTCACTACGGATTGGGTGCGGCCTATTTCGATTTGCACGATGCGGCGGCGGCGATTAAGGAATTAAAGATTGCAGTGACTCTGGAGCCGGCCAACGTGGAAGCGCATCGGCTTCTGGCGCGAATCTACTCCAAGCAGAATGATGCCCAGGATGCGGTACACGAGTCGCGGAGTGCGCTCGCCGCGAAGCCTTCGGCAGAACTCTACTTGGATTTGGGGCTGGCCGATGCGCAACTGGGAAATGCCGACGCCGCCGCGAGGGAATTCCGCCGCGCACTGCAAATGGATCCGCGTTACGCCAACGCGCACATGATGCTGGGTGTAATTTTGCGCAGGCAGGGGGATCACGCCGGAGCGCTCGCACAGTTTCGAAAAGCGGCGGAACTCGCTCCTGACGATCCTGAAGCGCAATTCAATCTGGGCAAGGAGCTGAAGGCCGATGGCGATAAGACCGGCGCGATCGCGGCCTTCCGGCGCGCCATTGAACTTAAGCCCGATTATGAACAGGCCCATTACAACCTAGGGCTGACCTTGCACGCGCAGGGCGAGAATGCGGAAGCCAAAAAAGAGCTTAACGAAGTGAGCGGCCTGCACGATTACCGCATTCATCTGTCGCAAACCAAACTTCTGATCCTGCAGGGAGTGGATGAGCTCAAGAAGAAAAACGTGGACAAGGCGCTAAGCCTGTTTCAGGAGGCGGCCGAGCGAAGTCCGGAGCTGCCAACCAGCTACTACTACCTGGGAGTCGTGTATGAGCGTAAAGATGACCCAGCGTCCGCAGCTTCTTTCTATGAAAAAGCCATCGCCGTGCAGCCGGATTACGCGCAGGCACACACCAGTTATGGCTCGCTGCTTTGGCGGATGAACGATCGCGAACGTGGTCTTGAGGAGCTGCAGCGCGCGGTCATGTGTGATCCCGATTTGCGGGAAGCGCATTACAATCTCGGACTGGCATTCGCACAATTGCAGCGGACCGACGAGGCGATCCAGGAATTGAAGCAGGCCATTAGCCTCGATCCACAATATGTGGACGCGCGCGTCCAACTGGGGTTGGTTCTCAGCGAGAAGGGTGATTTTGTTGGCGCGGCTAATGTGTATCGAGAACTTTTGCGGCGCGATCCGGCGTTTGCGGAGATTCACAACAATTTAGGTTTGGTGCTGTTGCAGTCTGGAGATGCGAAAGGCGCGCAGGTCGAGTTTCTGGAGGCGGTGCGCCTGAAGCCGCAATACGCGGAAGCTCACTATAATCTCGCCCTCGCGTTGCAGAAGGCGGGAAAAGAGGCCGAAGCCAGCGCTGAATTTGAGAAGGCCTATGAAATCATGCCAGAGCTACGAAATGGAACATCGCGCTAGAACTGCTGTGCTTCTGCTCTGCAGCGAATCGTGCGGCAATTATCGCTTAGTGGGTGGAACGCTTTACGGCGATCAGTGAGAGCTGTTCGAGATCCGGATAATGTCCTTCGTTATCCGCTTTGCGTTCGTCCGGGCTGATTTGCTGAAGGGTGGTTCGCGCGGGCATGACCGGGCCCAGATACTCACCGTAAACGCTGTCGAATTCCTTCGTGTCCGCGAGGTCATCCAGATAGACGGTTGTGGACACCACCTGGCTAAAATCCATTCCCGCTTCTTCCAAATTATCCAGTTGGTTGCGCATGGTTTGGCGAAGCTGGGTGGCCGTGGTGGGGGCGTATACGCCGCCGTGTGGTCCCGGAATAAAGCCGCTCTTGGCTGAACAATATAAGGTTTCGCCGGCGAATACGCAGGGACTGGCGGTCGGACTGGGCGGCATGTTCTTGGGACGCACCGCCTTTCGGGCTTGAAGATCGCGCACCGCCACGCCGGTGTATTCGATGTGCGCGCCACCCGGCAAGCTGGAAACTTCGATGGTTGCACGCGCGGGCGTGTTGCCGAATTCAAAGCGGCGCGCGTAATGCTCATTCATCACCCGCGTCGGAATCTCTTTTGTCAGGTACGGGTTGACGAAAACTACGTGGCTTAATTCCAGGCCAGCAGCCTTGACGACAGCTTTCATTCCATCCAGCGCCAGATCGACTTGCGCCGCCGGATCATCGGGAATTTTGCCACTCGCAGGGTCGACGCCCGCCATGCTGGAAATAAAGAGCCGGTCGTGTGTCAGGATTCCGGGGGAGAACGCATCGCTGTGCGGATAGTTCGCAGGGAAAACGGCGCGCCGGCCTTGCAGATCGCGGACCACCACCGCATTTATCTGGATCGCGGGATCAGGCAGGTTGGCGACTCCCAACATGGCTCGGGCTGGAGGAACCTTGGGAAAGTACTCTGCATAAACGCGGTCCACTTCCTGCGCTTTGCTCACGTCGGTCAGATAGACTTGTGTGTACACCACATTGTCCATCGTCAAGCCAGCCGCCACAACAATTGCCTTGATGTTGTCGAGGGCTTGTCGCGTTTGCGCAGCAAAGGTTGATGACAAACTCCCGTCAGCGCTTCGCGGTCCTTGCCCAGAAACATAAACGTAGTCGCCGGCATCAACGGCTGGGGACACGAATTGCTTTGGGGAACTCTGCGGCGGCACCACGGCGCGCACTCGTTCTTGCGCAATAAGCGCTGAACAAAGCACCAAACCGTGCATCACAAACAATACTCGTGCCGCATGCGATGTTCGTGTTAAGAGCACGGCCATATCCTCCTGGGCACTTGCTTCCCACTTGCCCGTTATCAGCTATGTTTTTTCTGGGCCGCGCCCAAAATCGACCGCAGTCTTTCTCCTACGATTATTTCTTCGCCGGGTTGGATGGTCATGGAAATCAGCTCGATATGATCGGGGGCTTTGCGCTCTTTTCGATTCGGATTGGGATTGCCCTCGCGCACTGCTGTGACCAGGCTGGGATTATCGGTGCCAAGCACTTCGATACAGGGGTCGCCCGCCCGCAAATCGCGAACGCAATCGGCAATGGTGTATCCCCAGGCTTGCATATTCCAAGATACTTTCAAGGTTGGGTAGCGGTTTCCATCGTCGGGGACATAGGTACTCGTTTTGACGCCGGGAACTGTTTCGATAAGCGTCCGGATTCGGTCTAATCGGGCATTCCATTCCGCATATAGTTTCTTTTCGTCTGTTTTCAGCCACGTTTCCAGCGCAGTGAGGCAGCCGATGACCTCTTCTTTGCCAACCTTCATTGGACGGCACACCGCACCTTCGCGAGGACTGCTGTTCAGCAATGCCGCCTCGATAAGATCCTTTTTTCCGAAGAGCAAACCACTGCACTGCGGCCCGCGAAGCCCCTTGCCTCCCGAGAAGCAATACATATCGATGCCCATCTGGGCGTAGAGTTTGGCGTTATCGACCGGAGGAATACCCGCAGCATCGTCCAGCAACATAGGAATCTTCCGGTCTTTCGCTACTTTCAACTGTTGCTGCAGTTTCTCTCCCAGATCGGTGGTGTAGATCATCGCGGTGTTGTCGTTGATTGCCTTGGAGAGTTCTTCCGGGGAATACGCCAGAACCAGCTTGGCCCCGGTCAGGCGGATGGCGCTGTCAAAGGCGCTGCGGCCTCCCATCATGATCACTTCGTGTTTCATCCCCGTGGTGTCCGGAAGTTGCCAGATTTTCCGGTCGTCGGTGCCTGCCAAGCATCCTGCGGTTGCCGCGGCCATGGCGCCAGCGGAGCCAGAGGTCACGATTCCGGATTCGGCGCCCGTTAATTCTGCCAGGCGGCGCCCAACGCCCCGCTGCAATTCGAGCATGTTGACGAAATATTTGGAGGCTTCGTCTTGCGCCTGGCGAACCTCGGGAAATTCCAGCGAACCGCTCAAAAAGGTCCAAGTTCCGCGACAATTGATGACCGTTTTCACGCCCAGTCGCGTGTATACGTTCTGCGCCAGGTCCACACCGACTGCGGAAGCCGCGTGCGCATAAAGGCCGCGCGCCGCGATCTGGCTTAGCAGCGGCACAGCCGCTAACCGTTTGACGAATGATCGCCGACTGGAATTCTTACTGGACATTGGCCTGCCTCCTGTGGATTGTTGCCTGGCTTCCTGCTTGCCGTCTTAATAAAAAGGAATTCACCTGGTCGAGACGCCAGTCGAAGCGATTCTTAAGAATTTCCCTGGCGCAATGCGATTTTCCGTCACAAAATGGCAGACTCGATTTAACATAGAAAAAGCCTTAACACCAACGCTTTTCTTTCGTTTTATATCGAATTCTTTCGTTTTCGCACCGTGAAATAGTCGTCTCATTATCGCTGGCAAAGTGTGCTTTGGGGATTCTACCACTAGGAAGGCAGGAATATGGATTTTCACCGTCGGCTGGGCGTAGGGGAGAGGCTCTTTCTGCTTTGCTGCGTGGCGGCCACTCTGGGTGTCTGCTCGGCCCTTGGCCAGGAAGCGGGGCCAGCCAAGGCCACCTGCCGCGTCGAGCCGATCGACTACAAGGGTTGGTCTGCGCAACAGCTCTCCAACCAGTAGGTCCACCTCATCGTCGTTCCTCAGAATGGCGGCCGACTCATGCAAGTCACCTTTTCCGGCCACGACTATCTTTTCGTGAACCCTGAGTTGAGCGGCAAATATTTTCCTCCAACCGCGGCCAAGTGGTTTAACTATGGCGGCGATAAATTATGGCTTTTGCCGGAGGGGACGAAGATGAGCAGCACTGGCCAGGCAACTCGGACATCCTCGATGACGGACCATATTCCTTTCGCAAGCTATCCGAGGGGCAACACTGCGAAATTGAACTCGTCAGTCCGGCCGATCCTCAAACTGGCATCCAGTTCACCCGCACGATCCGGCTGGACTCGGACTCTTCGCGAATTCGATTTCGCGCTTCCATGAAAAATGTTTCCGGCCACACGCTGGAATGGTCCATGCAATCCGTTTCTCAATACTCCACCAGCGTTTCCGGCGATCCCTCAAAGATGAATACGCAGATTTGGGGATTCACTCCAGCCAACCCATCCAGCCTCTACCTCAACAAATATCATGTGCGGTTCGGGCCGGCGGAAAATCCCGCCGCAGTCGTCAAAGATAATGGGTTGTTTTCCGTTCATTACGTGCATCTGGCCGCTGAACTGTGGATTGATTCCGTCGCCGGCTGGCTGGCGGTGGTCGACGGCAGCAGCAAGTTTGCCATGGTAGAAAAATTTCAGTACGAAGATAAGAAGACCTATCCCGGACGGGCCTCCGTGATCTTTTGGACCAACGGGCCCGAGCTCAGAATGAATGGCAATGGCGAGGCGACCTTTGGCGGCACAAAAGAATCGCCTTACTACATGGAAGCCGAACTCAACAGCCCGATGTGTCGTCTGAATCCGGAAGATTCCTGCCAATTCAACACGGATTGGTTTCCGACCCGAGCTGCTATGTCGACATTCACGGAGTGACCGACGCAGGCATACTCGTGCGCCCCCTCCGCGGCGTCCGCGTTGATCCCGACAAAGTCCGGCTTTCCGGTTCGTTTGGCGTGTTCTATGACGGCCGGCTCATCGCACACTTCTACGACGAACGCGGCTCAAGCCTTGCGACGATTCAAGTCGCCGAGGTCACCCCATCCGAACTCGTCGATCTAGCAAAGGAAATCACTCCCAACGGAAAGGCTGCGCGCGTCTCGCTGCATCTGGTCGACAACACCGGCCTCGATCGTGGCTCGCTACAGGAAGTTCCCATCGACAACCGAGACGATCATTAATATGAAGTCCCGGCTTGCACCGAAAGTCTGCGGCCTCCTATTCTTAGCCTCATGCTGCCCAGCATTTTTGTTCGCACAACAGACCGCGACATCGCCAATGCCTCCCGCTCCAATTTCGGTCATGCCACGAGTCAATGCCGATGACCTCCGCGCGCAGCCTGTCGCCGAAAACTGGACATCCTACAACGGTGACTATTCCGGACGCCGCTACAGCAGCCTGAAGCAAATCAATGCGTCCAACGTCGCGCAACTGACCGCCGCCTGGGTTTTCCATCCAGGCAACTCCCAAAATCTCGAAGTAACTCCCGTCGTCATCCGCGGCTTGATGTACATCACCTCCTCGAACGACGTGTTTGCTCTCGACGCGCGAACTGGCAGACAACTGTGGCACTACCATCGTCCGGTCAGTGAAGGCCTCTTGGATGATGCCGCCGCACACAAAAATCGTGGCGTCGCCGTGTGGGGCAATTCCGTATTCGTCGAAACTGACGATGCCCATTTGCTCAGTCTGGATGCTCGTTCCGGAGGTTTGCTCTGGGACGTGCAGTACGCCGACAAAGCGAAACACTATGGAGCGACAAGTGCTCCCTTAGTGGTGAAAGATTCTGTCGTCGTCGGCACTTCTGGAGGAGATTCCGGCGTCCGCGGTTTTCTCGCAGCTTTTGACGCTGCCACCGGAAAGAAAAAGTGGCAATTCTGGACGATTCCAGGACCCGGTGAATTCGGTTCCTCCAGTTGGCCCGGCGATTCCTACCTTCACGGCGGCGGCACCACCTGGATGCCCGGCACCTATGATCCCGAGCTAAACACCTTGTATTGGACCACCAGCAACGCGGCGCCGGATTTTTTGGGAGACTCTCGCCCGGGCGATGATCTCTACACCGCGTGTGTCATGGCTATCGATCCAGACAATGGCAAGTTGAAGTGGTATTTCCAATTCACGCCGCACGATTTGTGGGACTACGACGCCACGGAAACTCCCGTGCTCCTCGATTCGCAGGAAAACGGAAAACCTCGCCATCTCCTAGTTCAGGCGAACCGCAACGGTTTTTTTTATGTGCTCGACAGGTCCGATGGCAAGTTCCTGCGCGCCACTTCGTTCGTCGAGAAATTAACCTGGGCTAGCGGCGTGGATGCGGCCGGCCGGCCGATTCTTTCTGGACTAATTCCCACGGCGGACGGCACGAAGATTTGTCCCGGCATCGACGGCGCCACCAATTGGTTTTCGCCTTCTTATAGTCCCGACACCGGACTTTTCTACGTCATGGCGTTGGAAAGCTGCAGCATATTCCTATCGAAACCCCAAGAATTCGTGAAAGGCGAGAC
>CAWKHR010000013.1:0-30509 GCA_963849395.1 Candidatus Acidiferrales bacterium | reverse complement strand
AAGCTTGACCCGGTAGATTAGCCGGATTCAAATCATTCATCGTTGACTGGCACCTTCAGCCGCAATTCGTCACAGAGGATTTCGGAGAAGATCACGTAACTCTGCGATTCTGTACCATTTTTGATCACGGTCACCGCAGTGTTGGACGCTTCATCCCTGTCTTCTCGACCGTGGCGACAACGCTTCCGCTATCCCCTTGCCGGAAGCGAAGCAATCCATTGATCGACGGTAAGAACCTCCGCCGAGCAAGAAAACAGGTTCGTCATTAGCGCTTCATGCAGACGTGCCATGGGATCGGCACACGCATCGGAGAGAATTTCCTTTCGAGTGGTCAACCTCGCCCCAGGCCGCGCTCCGCGCAGCCAGCGTCGGCTTTGATGACACCTCGCGGCCGAGTTGTCGCAGAAATTCTATTCCTGCTAAATCGGATTCTCCTCGAAAAGACGAGCAACGAGGACGGAATCGAGATACGCTCGGACCTCAACGATCGTGCCATTCACAAATCGACATACCCAGCAATACCGATTATCGAACCTGAAACCGTTTTTGGCGGTGGCGTCGGAATGCAATTCGACCACCGCCCAGTCGCCACTTACGAGCGCATGTTCCACATGCAGTTCCGCACCTTTCGGTAGAACCTTTGCCAACTTTTCAAATGTATGTGCGAGGAACTCGGCCTTGCTGTGATAGTGACCGGCAAGAGGATGTGTTCCCTCGACAATCCAATCCACGTCGTCTGCAACATGGTCGAAGAACTCTTTGCCATCACCAGATTCCAGGTTTTTGAAAATCTCGCGAACATAAGCAGTGTTTAACTCCTGAGTTCTAACAGGTCGTGTAGACATTTTTCAGTGACCTCCTTCTAATATCCTGATCACCAACACACAAAGTACCTCGAACCGATGCGCGAAGAAATGCAATAGAGGGAATCAGGTAGCTGGCAGCTTCATTTGAAGTCCTAGAACTTTGCTTTCTCCGGTGCGTCGACTTATCGGGAGTTGGTCCCGTGTCACGGATTTTTCTTCTGCAGCTGTTGTTATTGCTGCTTCTGAATTGCTTCTTTCTCTGACTCCTTTACTGCCTTGCGAAATTGTTCCACCGCGGCCACGGTCTTGCGCAGACACGGGACGATGGTCATTATGGGGGAATGCAAACTGTCTTCGAGGCAGCGGGTGGAATGGACGGCCTTTGCCGTCTTGCCGCCGCCTGGCATCGTCGAGTGATAGCCGACGAAGTCGTCGGGCATGCGTTCAGCCACGGCTTTCACCCACAGCATGTCGAGCATCTCGCCGCTTACTGGGCCGAGGCACTCGGTGGACCTAGCGCGTATTCCGACTCCTATGGTGACGAGACCACCGTCGTCAAGATGCACAGCGGCAACGGGGAGCACGACGAAATGGATCGCCGTGCGATTGCCTGCTTCGACCAGGCTCTTGCAGATCTCGGACTAGCCGAAGACGGCGCGCTGCGACAAGTTCTCCACGATTATTTCGCTTGGGCGACCACGACAACAATGTCTCGCTACCACCAGTCCGCCGACTATGTGCCTGATGGCCTCAGCATCCCGCACTGGTCATGGGATGGACTCCAGCCTTAACACATGCCCGACTAACGTTTGGCGGACATTCGAACTATTGGACAGACAAAACTGGCTACCTGAAGGTAGCCGCTACAACGGTTGTCCAGCGAGCCTACAATCCGGCGTTAAAGCATTCTTCTCTCCTCTCTGCTATCATCGGCCTTGTAACCCATGCGGCCGGATCGCATACCGCTCTTTCCCCTGAACGTCGTTCTTTTCCCCGGCGAACAACTTCCCCTGCACATTTTCGAACCGCGCTATCGCCGCATGGTTCGCGAATGCCTCGATACCAAATCGCCCTTTGGCATGCTCCTCGCCATGCAAGACGGTGTCGTCCGCGTTGGCTGTACCGCTGAAATCCTCGAAGTCATCAAGCAGTTTGAAGACGGACGCATGGACATCGTCACCGTCGGCCGCACCCCTTTCCGCGTTGTAGAGCTCTTTTCCGAGGATCCGCTGCTCGAGGGCTCCATCGATTTCCTCGAAGACCACGATTTCGTCCCCGATCCCCCAAAACGAGAGCAACTTATCGATCTTTACGAAACCTGCCACACCTTGCTCTTCGCCGAAGTTCCCCAGGACTTCTCCGACGCCCCGAAGCACTTGCTTTCCTACGCCATCGCCGCCGCACTTCCCATTGATCTCCTCTGGAAACAGCAGATCCTCGAGCTGCGTTCCGAAGCCGAGCGCCAGCTCCGTCTGGTTAGGTATCTCCAGGACTGGGCGCCGCATCTACAACTTAAGACGACCCTCAAGCACCGCGCCGGGGGCAATGGACACGGTTTGAACTAACTAGTGGTACGTAAGGCGGTTGCCTTCGCCTGCGGATAGGGGCCTTAATGACAGCTACTTCTCATCCTTCTTCCGGACATCCCAAGCCTCGCACTCTCGGCGAGCTCAAGCGGATCCCGGATTTTGACGCGCGAACTACCGCAATCTCGGTAAAAGATGAAATGCGCCGTAATCTCTTGCGCGGCATCGAGCGTGGGGAAACGCTCTTCCCCGGTGTTCACGGCTACGAAGACAGCGTCATTCCCCAAATCGTCAATGCGCTGCTGTCGCGCCACAATTTCATTTTGCTGGGTCTGCGTGGCCAGGCAAAAAGCCGCATCTTGCGCGGGCTCATTCAACTTCTCGATCCCGAAATTCCCGTAATCGTCGGCTGCGAAATTAACGATAATCCGCTGCAACCGATCTGCCGCGCGTGCCGCGAACTCGTCGCCGCCGAAGGCGACAATACGCCCATCGCCTGGATGTCTCGCGACCAGCGCTATGTCGAAAAACTCGCCACTCCTGATGTCACCATTGCCGACATCATTGGCGACGTCGATCCCATCCGCGCCGCGCGTGGTGGCCGCGACCTTTCGGACGAGCTGACCATTCACTACGGCCTGCTGCCCCGCGCCAATCGCGGCATCTTCGCCATCAACGAACTGCCCGACCTGGCCGGGAAAATTCAGGTCGGCCTGTTCAATATCATGCAGGAAGGCGACATTCAGATTAAGGGTTACCCCTTGCGTCTGCCGCTCGATGTTCTTCTCGTGTTCACCGCCAATCCCGAAGACTACACCGCGCGCGGCAAAATTATTACACCGCTCAAGGACCGCATCGGCGCGGAAATCCGCACCCACTACCCGACCACCATCCAGGAAGGTATGACCATCACTCGCCAGGAAGCCTGGGTGGATCGAACCTCCGGCATAAAGCTGGAAGTCCCCGATTACCTTCGCGAAGTCATCGAAGAAATTGCTTTCCAGGCTCGGGAAGACAAGCGCGTCGACCGCCGTTCGGGCGTCAGCCAGCGCCTGCCGATCACTACTCTGGAAAGCGTCGTCAGCTCTGCCGAACAGCGCGCTGCTCGCACTCGCGAGAATCATGCGGTCGCCCGCGTCGCTGATGTCTACTCCGCCATGCCGGCCATCACCGGAAAAATGGAACTCGAATATGAAGGCGAACTGAAAGGCGCGGAAGTTATCGCCCGTGAACTGATCCGCACTGCCATTGGTCGCGTGTTCAGCAAGCGCTTTGGCGAAACCAATTTCCAACCGGTGATTCAGTGGTTCGAACTTGGTGGTGAATTAAAAATTCCCGACGGCATGTCCACCGGCCAGCGCTATCAGCAGCTTTCCAAAATCCAGAACCTCATGGATCACCTTGGCAAGCTTGGCGTCACCAATCATAAAGACGAACCACACGCCGCCGCGGCTGCCGAAATGATTCTTGAGGGCTTGTGGGCCCATCGCCGCATCGGTCGCAGCGAAGAACGCGGCTTTTACGCCGAGAAGCAGCGCACCCCCGAACCGCGCGAGCGCGAGAATCCCAATCGTCCCCCGCGCCGCAGTTTCAACTAGCGGACGCGGATTGCAGTCGATTTGCGGTTGCAGTTGCTGTGAGTGAACGAGGCCCTGAAATGAAAGTCATCAAATACGGAAAATATACCGGAGAGCCCGCCGACGCCGTCGATCTCGACGAACTCGTCAAGCGCCTCGGCGATTTCCTGCTGCAAAGCGGCTTTGAATCCCAGTATTACGGCCTTTCCGAGTTTGACGCCTCTCGTTCCATGGAAGCTCTTCGCGATGCCATTCTGCGCGCTCTTCAGGAAGGCGATCTGCTTCCCGAAGATCAGATGAGCGAGGAACTGCGCAAAATGCTGCAGGATCCCGGTGCCCTCAACAATCAGGAAGTTCGCGACCTGGTCGAGAAACTGATGGAGCGCCTTTCCCAGGAAGGCTTCATCAATCCTCAACAACCGCCGCAAGTCACGCCGCCTCCCCAAACTTCGGCTCGCGGCCAGATTGGCCAGCCTCGCGAAGCCGAAGCTCGTTTCGAAATCACCGACAAGGCCATCGATTTTCTTGGCTTCAAGACTTTGCAGGACCTGCTAGGCTCACTGGGCCGCAGCAGTTTCGGCCGCCACGATACTCGCGATCTTTCGACCGGAGTCGAGTCCGGCGGTGTTTCTCGCTCCTACGAATTCGGCGATGTCTTGAATCTCGATATCAGCGCCACACTTTCCAACGCCATTCGCCGCGAGGGCGCTAAAGTTCCCATCGACATGCAGTATCGCGATCTCATGGTTCACCAGTGCGAGTATCAATCTTCCTGCGCCACTGTCGTCCTCCTCGATTGCAGCCACAGCATGATTCTTTATGGCGAAGACCGCTTCACCCCTGCCAAGCGCGTCGCCATGGCCCTTTCGCATCTGATCCGCACGCAATATCCGGGAGACACACTTGAGCCTCGTTCTCTTCCACGATTCGGCCGAAGAAGTTCCCCTTGGCGAACTCGCCCGCGTACAAGTTGGTCCTTATTACACCAATACCCGCGAAGGTCTGCGCATGGCTCAGCGCATTTTGCTCCGGCAGCGCAAAGACATGCGCCAAATCGTCATGATCACCGACGGCAAGCCTTCCGCCCTCACTCTCGAAGATGGCCGCATCTACAAAAATGCTTTTGGCCTCGATCCCTTCGTCGTTGGCGAGACTCTTGAAGAAGTGAACAAGTGCAAGCGCGCGGGCATCATGATCAATACCTTCATGCTGGCCACTGATTACAGTCTGGTTCAGTTCGTCCAGAAAATTACCCAAATGTGCAAAGGCAAGGCCTACTTCACCACACCGTATAACTTGGGCCAATATTTGCTCATGGATTACATGCAACGGAAGACCAAGACCATTCACTAGCGCATGCGTTTTTTCTTATACTTGTTTTAGACACAACATGTCACTACGCCACAGGCTTTTACGCCGATTAGGATGGGAGGCGCCGTTGTCTCACATAGAAGCCGGTCAACCCGCTCCAGACTTTTCTCTGAAGTCTCTCGATGGCCAGCAAGTTTCGCTTAAGCAACTGCTCGCGAAAGGCCCAGTCGCCCTGGCCTTCTTCAAAATTTCTTGCCCCGTTTGCCAATTTACGGTGCCCTTTTTGCAACGCATCGCAGAGCGCTACGCCGGTAATGGCGCCGCGATAGTCGGCATTTCGCAGGATGACACGCGCAGCACCAAAGACTTCAATCACGAATATGGCCTGCAATTCCCAACGCTGCTCGACGACGCTGGCTATCCCGTTTCCAACGCCTACGGCCTGACTAACGTTCCCACTCTTTTCCTGATTGCTCCCGACGGCACCATCAAGCTCAGTGGCGCCGGTTTCAGTAAAGCCGATCTTGAAGCCATCGCCACAGAATTCGCGCAGAATCGCAAGTCGGCTCCCGCGCCGCTTTTCCGCCCAGACGAAGTGATCCCCGCATACAAACCTGGCTGAGGCTCGAAAAACTAGGTCCCGGTCGGGACCTGTGCTAATCGCAGACGCTACTCCGCTTCCTGCAACAGGTCCGGTTTGTGCTTTGGCGGTTTCTTCCGCTTATCCGCCACCACTTTCGTGGTCGCAGGTTTCAGTCCTGAGTTCCGCGCTCTTCTTCGCGCCTCTGTTCCCTTCTCAAATTTCTTTTTACGTGCACGCGCCATCTCAACTCTTCTCCGTCACGATTTCCTGCACTGCCCGCCAGCCCTGGTCAATCGCTTCACTGGTATACGCAAATGCCCCGGCATCCGAATTCGCAATGTGAATTTTTCCGAACGGTTTGCGACCAATTTCATTCGGTGCTTGCCCTGCCGGCCAGACCGGATCGTACAGCGAATTGTATTCGTACGCGTATCCATGCGGCCAACGATTCACCGTAATCGCCTCAATGTCCCGCGCCGGGTCAAATCCACCGCCGCTCAGCATGCGCCCTAACTGCGAACGAATATTCCGCTCAAAGGTTTCGAAATTCGTCGCCAACATCTGCGCCCGTCCCGTACGCTGCATTTCTCGCGCCGTTCGGCCAATCCCCACCGGCACATATTGCATGTGCAGCAAACAAGGCTCATCCGACTTCTGCGGAAACTGGTAGCCGCCCATGCTCACCGGGAAATCCAATTCCACTCCGCTAAAGAAACTACCTGGACACTGCGCTCCATGAATCTTCAGCTTTTCGAAAGCCTTCCAATTTTTCAACTGAACATTGGTATATGCCAGCGGTACCTTCACGTTATACGCCAACCCTTTTTTCTGCGCCTCCGGCATTTCCGGACAAATATAAGGAATCAGCATGTTCCAGCAGGCCAAAACACACGTGGCACCCTGCGCGATTCGCGCTTTGCCTCCGCGCACATACGTCACCGCCACTCCCTTTTCCTTAGCCGTGTATCCCAGATTCGCCACATGCACCACAGTCGAATTCAGCCTGATCCGCACTGGCGACTTTTCATCATCGAGCTTCGAATAATCAAATTTCGCCAGCACCACGTCTTCCATCGTGTGGCCCGGCGCAATTCCCGGAATCAGCGAACGCACGAGCAAGCGCGGCACCGACGCAATTCCATCGGGAAAATGATAAATGTATGGCTCATCGTCACGGTGCGTAACTTCCATCCCAATGCCCGGCCCATCTTCATCGGTGATTCCCAGACCCGCGAACCCCGGCAAATAGCCCAGCCCCGCCATGTCCCCAGCCGGCACCGCATCGATTCCCACACCATAAAGCCCATACATGGAAGTTTGAAAAAACGGAATCACATCCGGGCTTACCTTCACATCCTTCAACAGATAATCCCTATAACTTGTCTTCGCGAGATACTCCTTTTTCTCCGTCGCACTCCGCGGGGCCAGGTAATCCACCTTCTCCGTGTACAACCGCAACAAATCCTTCTGCGCTGCCGCAGACAGTGGCGTCTTCGGCAGGAATTCTGGCCACGGCGTTTGCTGCAAGCCCGGCACCAGCTTATCCGCGCCAAATGTTTCCTTGTCGAAGAAGACTCCCTGCGTCATGCCACGCGAAGAATAAAACTTGCGATCGTAATACGTTTCGAATCGCTTCACCTCAATGCCAAGTTCCTGAAATAACTGCTTACCCTGCGCGCTATACAAATTGGGCGCCGTAATCGTCTGCGACCCGCCGTATCCAATCAGCAAGCGGCTTGAAGTCTGAAATTCGTTGCGCTTGGCGTGGCCCCCAAAATCATCGTGATTTTCCAGCACCAGGATCCGCGCCTTCGAACTAGCCGCTTGTCGGTAAAAATATGCCGCCGAAAGTCCGCTGATTCCCCCACCCACCACGATCAAGTCGTACGTCTCCGTGTCGCGCGTCGCCTCCGGCCATTTCTTTCCATCGCGCATGGCATGCGCCACTTCCCACGATCCATCGTGCGAACCGCGCATTCCCGTTTTTGCCGGTGGATAATAGCCATGCGCCTTCTCCGGTGCGTAGGAAGAATCCGCATCCTGCAGCGCTTGCTCCCAAAACGTTCCCGGCATCGCCAGCGATCCGCCAATCGTCACGCTCATTCCATTCAAAAAGTCGCGTCTCTTGATCTTCCGCCTCATACCTAATTCACGATTCGTCTTATCGTTTTTCACTCTGCTCCCCTGGCTCCCTATCTGAATGCTCCGCTACAACCTCCAGAAACGACCTCAAGAGCTTATCCCAACGTACGAGTATCGGAAAAGTTGCACCGAAATATCGTTTTCACCAACTTTTAACATGCAAAGATTCGCTATCTCCAATTGATTTTTTCCTTACAAAAACCGGCCTACAGATGTATCGCCGCCTTCCCAGATCTCGTCTAATTATTGACGAACAATCAGTCGAGTTTTCTTCAGGTGCCAAGCGCATTTGTAGTCCGCTTTACTTGGGGAATTAAATCAAAGGAGTATTGCATGAAACTCTCGAAGTTTTCTCTCGCCGTTCTCGGTGCATCCTTTTTGCTTTCTTCCGCCGCATTTGCTGGCAACACCCCGAAAGGCAAACTTCATCTCGCAGAAATCGTTACCGTGGAAGGCAAGCAGTTGAAGCCTGGCGACTATAACGTCGTATTCGATGGCGCCGGCTCCGACTTGAAGCTCAACATCACCCAGGGCAAGGATACAATCGTCACCGTTCCTGCTCATGTCACCGCTGACGTCGCGAAGGTGCACGATGGTTATGGCAGCAAGACGGAAGCCGATGGCTCCAAGTCTCTGATCTCCATTATCACTGGTGGCAAGGAATACGATCTCACTGGTGGACAGAACGCTGCAGGCTCCACCCCTGGTCGCTAGCAACTAGCAATTAGTTTCTCGGGCCTCCGCTCGTTTCGAACGGAGGCCTTTTCTTATGCGCTGTAAATCCTCGCGAGCTTTACGCAAAATATTAGCCTTCGTCACTCATCAATCCCACGCTATGATGTCGCGTCTCCACTGCGCAGAATCTTGCGTGAGGATCACCTTTGCCTTTGCCCAAAACTTTCAGGATTCCCTTCGCGCTTTTGATATTCTCTGGCCTGTTTTTATTTACAGCAGGCGCCGCGCTACTGAGCCTCTCCCCCGGCAACACATTCTCCCTCTGGCTCCGCTGGCTCGCTCTCACCCTTCTCGCCATCGCCGGAATTCCTAAACGCTCCCTCACCTTTTGGATCTTCTTTTCCATGCTGGTGGGTCTCGAAATCGGCCTCGATCATCCGCAATTTGCCGCCCACCTGCGCATCCTCAGCGACATTTTCCTCCGCCTCATTAAACTCATCATTGCCCCGCTCATTCTTGGCACGCTCATCACCGGCATCGCCGGTCACGGCGACCTTCGAAAAGTAGGGCGCATCGGCCTCAAAAGCTTCCTCTATTTCGAGGCCGTCACCACCATCGCGCTTTTCATTGGCATTTTCGCAATTAATATTTCACGAGCTGGCCAAGGTCTCGTCTTGCCGCCCGCCGCTGCTACCGAACAAATACCTCAGTCCCCCGCTCCACTTCATTGGGACGATTTTCTGCTCCACATCTTCCCGGAAAATATCGTGAAGGCCATGGGCGATAATCAAATTCTCCAGGTCGCCGTTTTCGCCGTTCTCTTCGGCATCGCTCTCACGCGCGTCCCCGAACCAACCCGCCAGCCCATTCTGTCCCTCGCTGAATCCCTCACCCAAACCATGTTCCGCTTCACCAATCTTGTAATGTATTACGCCCCCATCGGCGTCGGCGCCGCCATGGCCTACACCGTCGGGCACATGGGCATCAGTGTGCTCCTTCCTCTTGGCAAACTGCTTCTCACCGCCTATGCCGCGCTGCTTTTCTTCTTACTTTTCGTTTTGCTTCCGATTGCCTTCTTCGTCAAACTACCGCTTCGCCGTTTTCTCGAGGCCATCGCCGAACCCGCCACCATCGCCTTCGCCACCAGCACTTCCGAAGCCGCGCTTCCCCGCGCCATGGAGTGTATGGAAGCATTCGGCGTTCCGCGTCGCATCGTGGCTTTCGTGATTCCCGCAGGCTACAGCTTCAATCTCGATGGCTCTACGCTCTACCTCGCTATGGCTTCTATTTTCGTCGCGCAAGCCGCCGGTATCCCCATGTCCTGGTCGCAGCAACTGCTCATGGTTTTCACTCTGATGCTCACCAGCAAAGGTGTTGCCGGAGTTCCGCGCGCGGTGCTCGTGGTTTTGCTCGCCACTTCCGCCACGTTTCATCTGCCCACTGAGCCGATCTTCATCATCCTTGGCGTCGACGCGCTCATCGATATGGCACGCACCGCCGTCAACGTAATTGGAAATTGTCTCGCCAGCGCGGTCATCGCACGGTGGGAAGGAGAACTGGTTACGCCGGATTCAGCTCACCAACTTGAAGTCTAGGCGCGCACGTTTCCTTCAGCACGTTGTCGCACCGCAACAACACGCCATAACTCACAATCTCTAACTTTCTGGAATCTAACGCTTCAAGCGCTAAAACGTGAAGTTCAGCTGCAGATCGATCCGGCGATTCGCCGTGTTATCCCCATACGGCCGCCCCGCCAACTGATTCGATTCTCCAAACGATGGTGAACCTAAATTTCCAATCGGGGCAGCCAGGTTCACATTATTGAAAATATTCCGCACGCTCGCACTTAGCGTCAGCGCGTACCGCTTATTCGTCGCGCCTGCGTCCATCCCTCGTCCACCGCCACCGCCGCCTCCGCCACCACGCCCGCCGCCACCGCCTCCCGGGCCACGACCAAACGTTCCTCCACCCATTCCACCGCTGCCTTGCCCGCCGGCACTCGACGCATTTTCCAACACGGGACCAAATCCAAATGTCTTGCTCACTCGCACGTTCAACGTAAATCGGCCAGGCCCCTCACCATAATTAATGGGAATTGGCGTGTACCCTGCCGAGGGCGTCGCATCGAAGCATCCAAATTTCGTCTGCGTTGCCGGCGCGCAGGTCGCGAACGCCGGCCGAGTATTGAAAACATTATCCTGATACAAATCTTGTCCGGTCGTAATGTTGAACGGAATCCCAGAACTCACAATCATAAACGGACTCAAACGAAACCCACGCGGCAGCCCCATCGTGCCACCCATAAACACCCGGTTCCGAATGTCGAACGCGGAACGCCCGTAATCCTGCCGCAAATCGAACGGATTCGAAGCAAACGTCGATGCTCCCGCCGTATCGCTGTTCGAATAATTCAACACGTAATAGCCAAACAGCGACAGTTTCGCGCCCAAACGAACGCTTCCGTTCACGATGAATTGCTTCTGCTTAAACGTGCCCTCCGACTGGTATTGAAACAAGTTGCCAGCGTCCACATTCGGACGAAGTCCTGTCACCGGATCAGCCGGATTCAAATTGTTGATATAAAGCTGGCGATCTCCGCGCGATTGCAAATACGTGAACGCAACATTAGCGGCCTTGCTCAACTGCCGTTCCAGCGTTACTCCAGCCTGAATCGTATATGGCGCATGCAAACTAGGATTCTGCACATACTGAGTGGGCGATGTACTAACCGGCAAAGGCCCCGTCGTAGGAATATTCCCTAAAAAGAAGGTCGGGTTTTGCACCAGGAATTGTCGCTGCGTTACTCCGTTGAAGCGCACGTCCTGCAACACCAAGTCGTATGTGAACCGGTCATAGAACATGCCGAACCCGCCACGCAACACCGTCTTCGGCGGGTTTTTTGCGTTTCCGCCAATACCCCACGCGATTCCGAGTCGTGGCGCGAAGTCGGCTTTGTTCGCCAGATTATTCTGCCCCTCAAAACGCAAACCATAGCTGATCGTTACGTTTTGCCGCACCTTCCAATCGTCCTGCACCCACAATCCCACATCGATCAGCGTCACCGTCGATGTCGGCACGCCCACGTTTTGCGTGTAGAAGCTTGCTCCTCCGCCCAGCGCCTGAATTTGCGGAATCGTCAGTCCATTCGCCAATCCCTGCTCCGTAATTTGATACGCCCCAATCGGCGTAATCAGGCAGTTGTTCGTTGGCGTAACCACGCATCCCGGTATCGTTCGCGATCCAAACGTGAATTGCCCTGTGAAATATTCCGTCGCGGTGTTCACATCGTTCGTGGCGCGCAGCCGCCCGCCTATCTTCATTGCGTGCTTGCCAAAATTCTTGAACACCATTTCCTGCACTTCATAACGATTTTGCAAATCCGAAACGTTAAATCCGCCGCTGCCATTCCCGTTGAACGCTCCGCCAACCGAAACTTCCGGGGTGCTGTTCAGCGGTATGGTGTCGTTACTCGAATGAACATACTGGAAGCGCAGCTCATTGATCGTGCTCGGACTTAGCATGTCCGTGTCCGTGATCTGTACCGTGTGCTCCACGGTCAGTTCGTTCGATCCAGTTTCTAAAAGACTGAATCCCCCCGTCCCGTTACCGTTTTCAGAATCCCGCCAATATTGGTATCGCGCCGTCAATGTGTTGCTCGGCGTCAGCTGATAATCGATTCGCGAACTCAGATTCGTTCGCGTCTGCGGGTTTGCAAGCGCCGCGCTGTAAGGCACGATATTGAAATTGGGATCCAGAACCGTCGCGCTCACCACATTCAAATTCCCAATGTTCCGCTGCTCCAGATTTAAGAAGAACGACGCCTTCTTATTAATCGGTCCGCCGATATTTCCGCTGAACAGCGTCGAGTGATAATCCGGTGGCGATGTGCCTTCCGGAATCCGCTCAAACGGGTTTCGTGCGTTAAATGCCGACGAGTTTCCGCTCAGCATAAGTTGTCCGTGCAACTGATCCGTACCCGGCTTGGTCAAAATTTCAATGCGCCCATAACCCAGCTTGTCGTATTCCGCCGAGAATGGATTCTGGTTAATACGAATTTCCCGAATCGACGCCTTCGGTGGCAACTGGCCAGCCGTAAATCCATCAATATAAATCTGTCCGCCGTTCGGGCCCGCCGATGGTCCCGCCAGCGCCTGAAGTTGCGATTCCAGTTCATCCGGATCGTCCGAAAGCGCATCCAGATCCTTGCCTTGAATCACAATCGCGTTCGCATTGTTCGCCGGGTTCACATCCACTTGCGCGGTCGACCCCGTCACTTCCACCGTTTGCTGCTGAACCTGGATCGCCAGCGCAGCATCCACCCGCGCCGTTTGCCCCGGAGTCACCGCAACCCCAGGCTTGTCGAATTGTCCAAAGCCCGTAGCCATCACTTTCACTTCATATTTTCCAGGCGGCAGTTCTTTAAACTCGTAAATTCCTTCTTTATTTGTCGTGGTGTCCATCGAACCGCCGCTCGGTGTCGTCAGCAAAACCGTGGCTCCCACCACCGTTGCCCCCGAAGGGTCCGTCACCTGCCCACGAATAATTCCCGTGTTCGACTGCGCCGCCACGCTGCCCACAGCTATCAACGAAACCAATAACATCACCAGGCATGCCATACACGTCTTCCGCATCATTTCCCTGCTGGCTCTCTGTTGCATTCTCTTCCTTTAGTCCTGTCTGGTTTGATTTATATTGGACGCGTCCGTGCGCTTAAGGTGTGCCTGCGTCTGCTCCGCCGCCGTTATTCAAACTCCACGGCGTCAAAATAGAGGCTCCTTGTGGAGAAGCCTGCAAAATTGGTTCAACCCCACCCAACATCGTAATCGCCGTGGCCTGAGATTCTTTCTGACCCGAAGTCGCCACAATCATCACCGCATCGCCCTTCTGAAAATCCACCAGCGTGTTCGCCGGTAGCCTGGCCAACATCTGCTGCAAGTCGCCTCCTGCGCCCCGCGCACCGCCGCCCGGCCCTCCAGAGCCACTCGGTCCTCCGCTAGCCCTGCCGGCGGCACCGGAATTCCCAGTTCCCTGCGCTGGTGATGGTGTCTGCGCGGCCGCCGCTCCGTTCGCTCCACCTCCGGCCGTAGCCGCATTGCTGGCGCTTCCGTCCGGGGCGCCGCCCTTCAATCTCATTGCGATCCGTTGTGCAATCGGCGCCGGCAATTTCCGTACCTGCGAATCTGCGGTCACCTTCACTTCCACCGGCTTCTTCGTAACCAAATCCGTCAACGTGACCGTTCCGGCGCTAGGATTCACCGAAGCAATCGTCCCCGAAATATTCCGAAATGCTCCAGTCACAATCTCGTCCGCGGTAAATTCCCCGCCATCCGCGCTACGCATCCCGCGCGCCCTCAGTTGATCCCCGGCCTTAATCTCGTCCACCGTACTTGGCTTCGCATCATCAAACTTGATGGAGTCGGGAGCGTAGCGACGCAAAATCGTGTTCTTGCTCAGATGCACGGCCACATCCTTATTCCCCGCCGCCGTCATCGTTCCAATGGTGACTGTTCCTGCGCCCGCATCCACACTCTTTACCAGCCCGCCGATTCCGTGCTTCTGCCATTCCTCCCGCTCGTGGCTCTGTTTCTCCGCGATGTCGCCCTTTTTCATCGCGATTACCGTCGACGCCACCATCGCTCCCGCATCGCCCGGCTTTCCTCGCACCAAAATACGATCGCCTTGCTGCAAATCCGCCAGAGTTATCGCCACCGCCTCTTTCAAATCTTTCGATCCGGGTGGCACGCGCACCAGTTTCGCGTCCGCAGCGATTGTCACCTTCACTTCGCTGCCGCTGTCCGTACTCAGAGTAAGTGCATTTCCTCTGATGGTCTTAATCGTCCCAACCGCTGGCGGCGCTTTAGGCGCACCCGCCGCTTGACCAGCATCCTGCGCGTTACCCAACGATGGCCACGCCCCTAATCCAGCCAACAAACTGAGGCACAAGGTTCCGTAGCCGACAAGTCTCTTACATCCAGAGCCTTTTCTCACCACTACCGCTCCTGTCACTGTCCCACATGCGTTTTTTTGATCGACCTGTACGATTCCGGTGCGTACTTCACCACCGAACCCAAATGCCCTTAGTTAGACGCTTTTTCCAAAGCCAATCGTTACAGATATTTCCCCTTATGCAAACGGACGACACGCCCCTACACCCCAACAATCTCCCCCTCATCGTTCACATCAATCTCTAACGCTCGCGGCGCCTTCGGCAATCCCGGCATCAGCATCATATTCCCCGCAACCACCGCCACGAAGCCCGCTCCAGATGACAGCATCGCATCCGTTACATGCAGTTCCCATCCCGTGGGTGCTCCCAACGCCTTTGCATCATCCGACAGCGAGTATTGCGTCTTCGCCACGCAAATCGGCAATCCTCCAAATCCCCATTCTGTAAATTCTTTCAGTTTGCCCTTCGCCTTTTCGCTCAACTGCACTCCGCTAGCTCCATAAATCTCGCGAGCTACTTTTCGAACTTTCTCTTCCAGCGAATCTCCCAAACCATACACAGGCTTCGGTTTCGCATTCCCATTGCGTTCCACCAATTCCACCACGAGCCTGGCCAAGTCTTCCGCACCCACTCCACCTTGCGCAAATGCGGTACTCTGCGCGCTACTCACGCCTTCCTGCTCGCAAAACTCCGCCAGCCACCGCAAATCTTCATCCGCGTCCTTAGGAAACCGGTTGATTGCCACCACCACAGGAATTCCAAACGTTCGCACAATCTTTAAGTGTTGCTTCAGGTTGGCAATTCCCTTTTTCAGTTCCCCACCGCCCTGATTCCGCAAACTCTGTACCGTCGTCACCAATGCCGCCGCGGACGGATACACATCCGCCACCTGCGTCACGATATCCACGTACTTTTCCGCGCCAAGGTCCGCCGCGAACCCCGCCTCATTCACCACATAGTCCGCCAGCCGCAACCCCAGATCCTGCGAGATCACGCTGCTCGTTCCATGCGCAATATTTCCAAACGGTCCGGTATGCACCAGTGCCGGCGTACCCTCACTCGTTTGCACCAAATTCGGCTGCAGCGCCTCATACAGCAGCGCCATCAAGCTGCCCGTCGCTTTCAACTCCTCCGCAAACACCGGTTTCCCCCTCTTGGTCACCCCAATAAAAATCCTGTTCAATCGCGCCCGCAAATCCCCGCGATCCTTCGCCAATGCCATAATCGCCATGATTTCCGATGCCGCGGTAATCACGAATCCGGTGTGCCTTCCGGATCCTTCTCGCTTGCTTCCCAAGCTCACCGCGATCTTCCGCAGCGCCCGGTCATTCATATCCAGTGTGCGCTGCCAGCTAATCCGCTCCGGATCAAGCCCTAACGCGTTCCCGTGAAACATATGCGCCTCGATCAGCGCCGCCAGCAAATTGTGTGCTGCAGCAATCGCATGGAAATCCCCGTGAAAATGTAAATTAATCTTCGTGCTCGGCTCAATCGTCGACGCTCCGCCTCCTGCCGCACCGCCTTTCATCCCAAACACCGGCCCCAACGACGGCTCCCGCGATGTGATAATCGCACTCTTCCCGATTCGCACCAGTGCCTGCGTCAATCCAATCGCCGTTACCGTTTTCCCTTCTCCGCTAACCGTTGGCGTCGTTGCCGTTACCAAAATCAGTTTCCCGCGCCGCGGAAATGCCGAATCCTGCGCCAGTTCCGGCCGGATTTTCCCGCCATACTTCCCAATCTGTTCGAAATATTTCTCCGGAATTTTCAGTTCCCCGGCAATCTCTGATATCCCTCGCGAAGTTTTACCCATAGCCCCAGTTCCCGGCAGCACCAACGCCGGCTCATCTCCTCATTCTTCATGTTTCGTGGAAATAGCCCGGGCGCGTCACAACTAGACGGCGTCAGCTGCCTTAGCGGCAACCTGGCAATTTCTCTATGCCTCGAAGCGAAGCGCACGCGCAAGAAGCGATCGCTGATTACATCACAAATCCATACACTGCCCGTGACCGCGCGTCCGCCGAATCAATCCTACATCTCAATTATCGAGCAATTCGTTCATCCCACACAAACCCAAGACTCCGCCGTTGCCGCAGCACTCACGGTTTCCAGAAACGCCTACTTCTTCAACATTCAGGGCCTATCGGTGAGGTCGAATGAAGATGAAGGGCAATCAACCGTGAGGTGGTCACTCAAAAAAACTACGGGCGGGAGACCCTAAAAAGGAACTGCGAGAGCAGAAACGTGGGCGGACGTTCTGCTCTCGCAGCGAACAAGCTTAATTACATAAAATGCTTAGCAACCTGCCACTACATGCCCAACGAAATATCGCTCCGTCTACTCTACAAGCTACTTCACGACCTTCGGCGCCGGCGCCGTTGGCACTGGCACAGCTTGCGGCTTGGCAAAAAGCGAGGCGTCGAGCTTCGGATTCACGACCACCTTCTCGATTACGATTTTCTCTGTTGGATAGGAAGTGGCCATCCTTGGGGTCACCGGCAGAACCTTCGTCTCAAGAACAAACGGTACCTGCAGGCCACCCACTGCCCGGTAGTCGCGGTAATAAACTTCCACCGAATGCAACACCCCATCCAATTGACGCGGCTGACCTTCGATTTTGATTTCCAGGAATGTTTTCGCGTCAACCCAGACATGAAACGGTTCCCCGGATTTCGGGGTAAGCTTCAGCTTATAGGCGTCGCGGTCTTCGACCTTCTCCGTGCCCTCGAGTTCAACCCGCGTACCCTTGGCCGCGTAATCAACCAGCGGGCCATCCAGGTCTGCCTGATTCGATGCTTTTTTCAGTTCATCCGCAGTGAAAGGTTCAACGTCAAGGCGATTGAGGAATGGCCGCACTTTCCAACCGTTGGAACCATCGTAAACCTGAAGCGCGGTCTGTCCCCTGAACTGAAGCTCAATGCGGGTCTTCCGGATGCGCGCCAATTCCATCAAAAACGGCAACTGCACCTCTTCGGATGGCCGCGCCGGAAGCATCTGCGGATTAATCTTGTGGCCCGGGATTGGGCTCTCAACGGGCAGAGTCGACCTCTGGTTCCCGCCGACACCCATCTTCCCCGTCATCGACATCGTCTGCACTGAACGCCAGGCCTGCAGTCCGCCACGGGCCGCCACGTTCTTTTCCACGATTTCGGCCGCGGAAGGCGTGGGTGCAGCTGGAGGCGTATTCGCCGTCGCGGCCAGCGCGATGGCAAGCATTACCGGAATACAAATGGCTAGTGGCTTTCTTAACATCTTTGCGCCCTCGTTTGAAGATTCGAGACTCAGTCTGAGATCAGCATAAACCCAGGGCGACTAGCAGACTTTGCGCTCCGTCAAACTCCAACTAACCCTATTTCGAGGTAAATGGCGCTAACTCTCTTTGTTTTCAGCCAAACTCCAACCGATCCCTTTCGCCCAGCCGGGGGTTCAAGCGAAACATGGGCTGCTCGCGAAAGGTAGACCGTATAATTCCCTGGGGATTACTACAGTGTAAGTATATTTTTATTTCGCGGGCGGCTGCATCTTTTGCGCCGCTTGATCGGCCGCTTTACGGGCACGGATCCTCTGGCTGACCTCTCTTTTCTGTTCGGGGCTCAGCACCCTATAAATCATCCCGTACTCCATACGGGTGTACCCAAGCAGCATGGCATCCTTTTGGTCCCCGGTTAACTTCTGGTCCTTTGCGACCGTCTCCTTGCGCGACATTATGTCCTTACGAATGCTCTCAATTTCTGCCTTTTGTTCATCCGTGAAGTCCAATCCGGCAAAATCGTTTGGCGGAGTAGCTTCTCTCTTGGGATGAGCCGCAACCGACGCTGCTTGGGGCGTCTGAGCCGGCGTGGGAGCAGTGTTCGGCGACTGAGTCAGACCTGGTGCTGCACACATTAAAAAGAACAAAGGCGCGATAGCTATTGGTCTCCAAAATTGATGCTTGTTCATAAGCCTCTCTCGGTGGAACACAAATATTTTTCGACTCGCCAACCCAACCTGTTCCTTCTGAAACCCCAGAGTGCAACGCTATTCGATCAGCAATCCCTGTGCATGAAAATTTCCAATCACAATATCCACGCGATCTCCGGGCTTCAACAGCCGGCCACTGTTCGAAAACGCCATCCAGTAAGACTTCCCCGCTTCCGGAGCGCTGGTCTGGCGCAATTTCCCAACTTTTTCCATCGACGGGATTTCCAGTTTCAAACCCTTCTGGGGGCAGATCAACATAGGTTCGATTTTTTTGTCGTTCAGCGGCTTGGCCTTTTCCGGGTCTAAAACATGGTAGCTGAACCGAAGAATGACTCCTGACTCAACTGCTTTTACGCTCGGGGCCTCGATTCCCCATACAGCTTCGTAATACGCCGCGGCCCGTTTCGCGATGCGATCAGGCTGATTGTGGTAAGGTTCCCCGGCAGCGGCCGGCTTTGCGGCTGAAGTAGCTGGCGTTGACGAAGCTTGGGCCGGGCTAGTGGATTGCGCTCCAACGCGCGACGCCAAAGGCGTGCTACCCAGAATTCCTGCCAGCAGCAATATTCCGGTCCTGCGAATTCCGTTATGGCTATTCATCATTGCTCGGTCCTCTTCTCATTCCAATCGGGAGGCTCTATTCCTTGCCCAGAAACGAGGTGCACGATTCGACGGCCTTGTCCTTCGGAACTTTGGCAAGTTCCTCGGTAATGGAATCGTAAGAATCTTTGTATTCACTGGACGCGCGGACTTTCTTCAATTCTTCCTCGGTGGCTTCCTTCACTAACATCTTTCCAAATTCCTTGTACTTCGCTTCCGCCTTCGGGTTCACGCCGCTGCAGAACTTCAGCGTAGCTTCCACCTGACCCAGAGACTGCGGGGTCATGGTGAGTTTCGCCAGCGCCAGTGGCGCCAGGGCAAGAGCACTTAAACAAAGCATCGCTGGGATCTTCATAGCTGTTTCCTCCTATTGCTTTGACGGCCTCGGCGAACTTCCGTTGGCCGCGCTTCTTCCTTGAATGATTACTGTTCCTGAACTGCTTCAGAAAACCATACTGCTCGCGAGTGACTCCCGCGAGCAGTATCGATCTTAAATCATGTTGTGCCTGCCTGGTTGCTATTGTGCCGTACCATTCAGGGTTGACGTTTGAGTACCGGCTGCGTCGGTTACCGAGATGGTCGCCGGTTTAAGGCCAGTACCCTGGGCCGTCAGCGGCTTGAACTGAACCTCAATATTGCAGGTTCCGCCGACAGCCAAGGTGGTCGTGGTCACCAACTGGCCACCGCCCGCCGGACCACAGGTTGAGAAGAGGCGTACAACCGCGTAGTTGGCATCGTTCGCTAGAGTTCCACCGAGTACTCCCTGGAGGATATTGGTTAGTGGCACGTTGCCGGTGTTTGTCAAGGTGAACGCCTGGGCCGGGTCAAACATGCAAGCTAGTATCGAGCCGGGGCAGTTCCGAGCGTGGCTTACAGTCCACAACGCAGGAGTCAGAGTTGCGCTGATTACCGGAGCAACGCCCGTACCGCTGAGCGCCACTGGAGAACCAGTGACCGGTACGTTGGCAAAGATGGTCAACGTTCCGGAGGCCGCACCTAATGCCGTTGGCGTGAACACCACGTTAATGGTGCAGGTTGCGCCCGCAGCTAAGGTTGCCCCGCAAGTTCCGCCTGCTGCCCCCGCCGGATGCGAGAAGACAGTCGACGAGAAGACCAACGTGATGTCTATTCCCGCTGCCGTACCGGTGTTATGCAGCGTCAAGGTTCGTGCTGCACTGGGGAAGCCCACGGCGGCGTTGCCGAACGCCAGCGGCCCACCCGTTACGTTGAGTATTGCCGTAGGCAAGATAGAGCCGAACTCGACGGCGCCTGGATCAAACTTCGTGTCCCTGGGCGTCCCGGGTTCCGGTCTCGCATTACCGAAGAAATCGGTGTTCGGCACGAGATTGAAATTCGGTTCGGACGTCGGAATGGAGTCAATGATTGGCGATCCCGCTGTCAGCGAATAGTTACCGAGCACGGTATTGGTTACCGGGTTCAGTAAGGACAACGGACCCCACCGCATGTTGATCCAGTTATTGCCCTCGTCGACCGTCGCAACCGCCGTCAGGTTGAAGATCGGATTGGGTACAGTGGCATCCGCAATACCCGGAGGCACCGCCCAGCCCGACGCTCCAAATTCCGGAGGCGTGCGCGAGCCGTCGCAATACTGGCTGGCAAAGTTCGGGTTATTTGTAGTGTTGCTGGCAGCATAGCCGGCAGTGCTGGTTATCACCGAGTAGATTGGGTTGAGCGTTACACCGGATCCGTGATTTGTTGGCCCGGTGTCGCCGCGCACGCCGATGTCCCAGTAGTTGGCCGCAACGCAGGCGCCCGTGCCGCCCGTGATCGTTGCTCCGTTGCCATTTTTGGTGGAGGCGGCAGCTTGTGGCTGAGTCGGAGCCAGGTTGCTAGTGAACGCGTTGTACAGCGAGACTACGTTCTGCTGGTATTGCGCGCTAAGCGCACCCACGCCGATGTAGTACGCGCTGTTCTGCCAGAAGATATTGTTTTCCAGCAACGGATAGGAATACGTCCTGCACGTTCCATTGACTTGTGTTGTGCCCTGGTAATGGTTCGAAGGGCATGTAACGGTTGCAGGAAGGTTGGCCACCAGTACCGAGCTGTTCTGGATACTCACAAGTCCCGCGACTTGCGGACATGAGGTCTCCGTCCCAATGATGCAATTGGTTCCCTCGGAACTGGCCAAGGGGTACCCAATCGTAGTGAATAGAATCCCAGCCGATGCCGTCGTTGAGTTGGAAACAACCGTGTTGTTGATGATGTTTACATTCAACGCGTCCACCATCGAGATACCCGCTCCATCCCAGCCCGCAACGTTGTCCGCGATGATGTTGTTCGTGATCGTCGGGGAATACCATTGCTGAGGCGTTGTCGGGAATGCGAGTACGTCTGACCCGTTCACGTTCTGGAGACGCAGGCCGCCGCCGCTTCCGGCTTCTGCCGCGTTGCCCATGATCAGGTTGGCATTGATCACCAATCCCGGACCTACGCCATCGCTCGGGGTAAGTGCGCCAGGGGCCGACACGCAATCCTGGTCCGTGGTCGCGCCACAGGTTGGATCCGCATCGGGAGTGCCCATGACCACCAGTCCACCGCCGTTCGCTGGGATAGTCGGGTTAAGGCTCTGGTTAAACAGGATCGAGTTGTGCTCGATGTCGCCGTCATAGCTGAATCCCAGTTGACCGACACCGCCGCCGTCCCCGCTGCTTAGATTGCCGCAGATCCAGTTGTAGTTGAACTTGTAGTAGTCGGCGCCGGTGCAGATGCTGACGCCGCCCGCTCCTGCCGGTGTGCCAGAGAACAATTCGTCACCGGTGGAAGAGTTCAACGAGATGTTGTTGTTGTGGATGTTGACGCTCAGGTTGTTGCAATACGGCAACTGAGCGTTGTTCGCAACTCCAGAGGTAACGCACGAGCCTGGGGGCGCGTTGGTCGTGGTGGCCGTGGTGCTCTGAATATAGCTCGGAGCAAATTCGCCCTGACCCAGATCAATGCCGCCAGAGAGTGTGCCGGCGTTGCTATAGATATGGTTGTTGGCGATCTGCAGGTTATGGCCCCATCCATGGACAAAGATGCCGCCGCCGCCCTGCGAGCTGTCGGTGATAGCCAGCCCGTCAATGCTCGACGGATTGCACATGAAGTTGCTCGGGAACGGGTTGGTCGTATTGTTCCTGCCCGTGTGACAAAGCGCATTGTTGTCGCCAGTCATAAACACGCCACTGGCGGACACCGGGCCGGTCAGCAAAGTCGTGCCGGTCGGGAAGCCTCCTTCAAGACTCGCGGTAATGGCGGTGGGGAGATTGACGCCCTTTCCGAGTACCGTGATTCCGGCTCCTTCGAGTGCACCCATCAGAGATGGCTCCTGCAACAACTGAGCCAGGTTCCCGTTCTGCGAGGCATCCCATCCGATGATGGCTTCGAACGGCAGCGGATCGACCTGAGGATTGGTTGGAGTTACCACGAAATTATTCCAGCCAGTGCCCGGGCAACTCGTCGCTCCGCTTGGATCAAACGGATTAGTGGTGCTAGTCGGCGTACCATTGAGACTCAAACCGAATAGGCAATTAACCCGCTGACGCCATGCGTCCAGCTTGCCAGCTGGGTGAGTATTCGCGTTGATTATGCTGCTGGCTGAGCCCACTCCTTGCAGCCGGACGGGCTTCCACATCACAACCACTCGTTATGGACGGTGTTTTCGTTACGCCGGGGTCGAACATGCACGCCGAGCAGTAGCCGTGGACCAGTCGGGTCCACGATGATCAAGTCGCCAGGGTTGGCGGCATCGATCGCGGCCTGGATAGTCCCCGAGGCCAAAACGTGCTTCGGGTTTGAACCTCCAACGGTGACATTGACGGCATCAACCGATTGCTTGCCGTTGCCGGCCGTGATGACCAGCTGGCCGCACTATGCCGACGACCCGCCGTATTGCGCTTGCTGTTGCACCATACAGTTCGGCACGTCGGGAGGAACGGTAACCGTGATCGTGGTGTCATTCCAGCCTGTTACAGGCGCATTAACTCCACCGATGGTTACACTTCCGGTTCCCTGCGTCGCGCCAAAGCCATAGTGGCGAGTGATGGTCTTTCTGGTTGAATGGAGCGGTCGTAGCCGAAGGCCCAGAGTAGGCGTAGTTCGGCACGGTCTGGTCGCCCAGAGCCGTGATCGTGAGGGTGTTTCCTGCAGCGCTTACCCAAGGTCCGATCGCGTCGCCATCGACTTCGCGATGGCTGGCGTTAGGGCCGGATAGGCGCAGTCGACGTTGTTGTACCCTGCGCCCGCGAAGGCCGAGGTCGGCACCACAGGCGTATCGAGATATTGCGTGGTCCCGGGCATGAACGGCAGTTCATAGCAGAACTGGCTGTAGCCGGGGGTATACAGTGGGTCGGTAATCATCGTTCCGCCGGGGCCAGGGATCGGTCCGGGGTCGTTCATACAGAACACCATCATCGTCGGGTGAATACCCGGTCGGGTTCGGCGGGTTCACTTCCCAAGTCGAGTAGGTCATGCCGTCGTAGCTTCCCCAGTGGTCGGCATACACGCGGGAAATTTCGTTTCCGGCCCAATCCTTGACGGACACAGGCAGGTTTGGCGGCGAGAATTTCTCGCCGAACTGCGGAGAGAAGGGATCGAACTCCGACGTGTAGTCATCGGTGATGCCGCCGGTGAACTTGGAAGCGATATGCGTCGAGGTGTAGATGTAGAACTTGGCGATCGCACCCATCTGGTCGCCCAGCGTTACTTCCTTGCGATCGCAAAGAGGTGCGGGTAGCTCCGGCGAAAGGCGCCACCTGCTTGGATTGCGGGTACAAGCTGATGTAGTCGGGCACGATGCGCGCTTCGCCGACGCACGGCCATACCGGCTCAGGAATAAACCCAGGCACGATGTCTTCGCTGCGGCGTGGTTCCCAAGCTCGTGCGTGGGATTCTGGGCGTTATTGGCGTTGTAACCAGGGCCAGGGTATTGCTGAGAAGAAGCCACCGAGGCCTGGTCGGGAATGATGAAGATGTTGCCCAACCCGCCGAATTCCTGGGTCACCGGAGCGATGAAGTTGTCGCCGATGAGGATGTTCTTATCCTCTTCCTTGACCAGTTCATAGCCCGGGGGCAGAACAACTTCCACCACGTACTTGCCGGCAGGCAGCATGTGGGAGGCCGGCGTACAGATCTGGTGCCGGAACGCGGGTCGGGGCTGCAAATCGTGCAATTCGTGCCGTGTCGGCTTACCGTGTCGCATCCATGGCCGTCACGCTGGGGAACTTGTACATGCCGTCGTAGGGCGCCGGCTGGATCTGATTCCAGTTGTGCATGCCGTCATAGCACTTGAACTGGGAATTGTCCGGCAGCGGCGGTTATTGCTGGTCCGCCGTGCTGCGAGTTGTAGAAGTTCAGGTAATTTGGCTGATTGAACAGCGAGAAGTAGAACAGGTCTGGAATTGCACCCGGAGTTCGCGCCTTGGCCCGGGCAGCTCATGTTGGGCATCTACGCCATCGGCGCGGAAGCCTTGCGCGTAATCGTCCCAGCTGCTGGTCTGGGTGTGTGTCCACCAAGGTCAGAGTCGGCGTTACACCGTCCGACGCCAAGCCCTCCTGATAGAGATTGATGGTGACGTGTGGAACCAGCGGCTCCCACTGCGTCTGAACGAGCATCATCGGGTCGTCGAACGGCCGGGTCGAAGCATAGATGACATGCCCCTTGATTCCGCCGTTCTCTCCGGCGATGTACGGCTCCTTGCCGAATTCGAGGAAATTGTTCTGGCCAGGGAATCCCTGCCAGCCCTCGACTCCTCCGCCCATGGAGGATCGATGCGGCCCGAGGAAAGCTGGGTCGAGCAGGTGGTCATCGGGGGATTAGCGGTGGAGGTCGTGCAAACGCTGGGCGGATCGCTGGTGCCCGAGCCGTTTTGAATCGATTTGCCGGTGCAGTCCGCTGCGGTGACCGCAATAGACCGCGCCCGGTATGCGCAGATTCGTCGGCACGGAGATGATTTCCGCGGTGTTGGCCAGGTACTTGCCGATGGTGGAGGTGCCGCACGGCGGATAGCCGGTCGTCCGCAGGACGCAGAGCCATCGGCGGGTCCGCCAACGTCATACACGACGTGCGTGCCGGTGTTCTTGTAACGGGTCACGTCGGTTTCCACCGTGTACCAGCTGAACAACGGGAACGTCTCGTTGAAATTGGCGGTGCCGGTGAAGTCCGTGACCAGCAGGTTCTCCAAGCTGCCGTCGCGCAACCGCACCGCGACGTTGGCGAATGGAATTCCCGCCTCGGTCGACCTGCGAGATGCCATCCTTGTTGTCGTCGATGAACGTCCGGGTGTAGAGGTTGGCTTGCCACTGGGTCGACGCGATGTCTCCCATGTTGACGGTTTGTTCCGCCGCCAGTGATTCCGCACTGGCGTCGAAAGGCCGTCCACCAGCAGATCGTTCCACTGGTCGAAAACCGTGACTCTCCAATCGCCGGCAGGAAGGCCCGTCAGCGTGAACGTGCCGTCGCCGTTGCACTTGGTGAATGCGAAGTCTTCGCCGTCCGGGTCTCCAAAGCTCACATAGCACTGGGACCAGTAGTAGGTATCGTGCGAACCGCTGCTGTACAGTCTCTCGTCCGGCGTGCGGCTCAGCCGCTCGCCGGTGACTTTGCCGGTGATCGTGTTGTTGCAGACGTACCCACCCGTTGGAGGCGGAGGATTGGGGTCCGTGCCGTTGCAAACGTACGGTTTGCGGGCGTTGATGATCGCCGGGTTGGCAAAACCAATGCTGACGTGGTACGACGCCGGTCCGAACTCCTGGAAGTAGCTGGGCTCGCCGATTCGCGTGAAGACGTCGTGCGCCTTCTGGCCGTCCAGGGTGTTGGTCTGGAGCCACTCTTCCCCTCGGGCAATGCGGTCAGCGCCCGGGGTGGCAATTACGCCCCATCGTCCGGGCATCAGGTTGGCGATGACCGCCTGGCCCGCGAGCGGGGACAGCGTCTTGCCGTCGGACTCGTACTTCGGGCAGGTCACGATCATGCCGGTGATGCCGGTCGCGGTTGGATCGGTCGACAGGTCGCCGTTCCGCCGTGGTCGCGCGGAGTTCGTTCGTGCCGATCGGGCACGCGTCGTTCCCGTTGTTCGGGTCTTTTGTTCCCGCCAGGCTGTTGGTCAGCGGCTGGTTGAACATGTCGTAGGTCATCTGTCCGGTGAAATCGCCGTTGCCGCCCATGGCGTCCCAGAGATGAATCTGGAAGCCGCCCAGTCCGGGCTCGTTCGGCGACAACACGTCGACGCCGCCACCGCCATCCTGCTCGCCGTTGAGCGGGAAGTCATCTTCGAAGACAAACACGGAGAGTTTGCCCGGCGGGTAGGGCGAGGGTTGCGTGATGCACCGTAACGGCGCGGTGCCTGTGCCCACGGCGCTGCAGATCGGAGCGCCGCCCATGCCGTGGCCGCAAGTAGCGCCGGCAGGAGAGTTGGCGGCTCCATTCTGGCAACCCCCACCCGAGTATCCATAGGTAAACGGATTGGCCGCGTCGCCCGGCAAAATGGAAATGTAGTAGCGCTTGGTCGGATCCAGCGCGACCTGGCCGGGGAGTACCAGCCGTCATGCCAGTTCCTGTCGTATCGGGCCGGCAAACGCCATTGCCAATATCGCACACCACCGGACTGTGAACTCCGGTGGCTGGATCGACGGCCGTCTGGCCGGCTTCGCAGGACAGCGGCCCGGTGCAGCCCTGCGCCACATATGGCATATAGCTGGTGTGGAAATTGGTCCCCAGGGTCGGAACGATTCCCAGACCGTGAGTCGGGCAGCCCGCCGGCGGAGGATTCGCCGTGCAGTTCGGGTTGATATAGAAGGTCCGGTCTTCCTCGATGATCCACCGATAGTCAGTGATGGTGGTTGTCTTGTCCTGTCCGTCCAGCACGTTGACCGCCAGGCCGCTCCCCGCGGGGAAGGTGACCGTCACGGTCGTGGCCGCGCTGAGCGTTCCGTGAGAGTTCTGCGCCTGGAAGGTGAAGTTATAGGTACACCGGCCGCGGCGGTGCAGGCGATTCGGCAGTGAACCCGCCGTTCGCGTCCGGCATGAACCGTCAATCGCCGTGAAGCGGTGACCGTCGACGTGACAACGGTCAGAGGCAGGTTCGCCCCGTCCTTGCAACCCGCCAGAACGCCGGGGGTCTTGATGGCCAGGTACGTGGCCATGTTCGAAGTAAACGTGGTGGCGGTACAGGTGACGCCGGCAGTGTCCACGATGTTCGATGCCGCCAGTGTCACCGTGGCGGTGATACCGGAGGAGCAGGTCGTCCCAGTCACGGTGCCGTTCGCGCAATAGGTGAACGAGTCGGATGTCGCGGTTCCGGTCGGAACATAGGTGAATGTCCCGTTCGCATTGAGCGTCACCGTTCCGTTGGCTGCGCCGGCTGCGCAGGAGATTGAACGCCATAGACGTTGGTATCGTTGGCGATCACGCCTTTCGATGGATCCGACACTGTTGAGCGTCATGCCCGGCAACCAGGGCGTTGTAGGTATCGGCGCGGGCCACCGCGGGCGCAAGGCACCGGCGCCGGGCTACCGGCAGTGCAGCTGCCATTGATGCCGATGTAGGCCAGCATGCCGGCGTCGCGCTCGGTCGCATTCCCCGACAGGCTCAACTCGCGGTCGAAGACCGGCAGTGCGTACGGGTACGGCGCGATCGTTGGTGCCGGACGTCGTCTGCCCATTGATCATGACGTCATAGGTCTTGCCGGCGGCCATGAACACTTCGCTCTTGATCTTGGGAATGCCGGGAAGAGGATTGCCGTCTTCGGCGATGACCTTGAAACCGGTAACCATGGGATTTGTGCCTCCCGTTGCGCCCGCCACCTGCGATCCGACGATCGAAGGAACGTGCATCCGCAAGCCGGCGTTGACCAGGCGCACCAACACCGTCCCGGTGCCCGCAGCCGGCGCAATCGTCGCCGGTGTAATCGGGAAGAGCGAAGCCGCGGCATTCGTCTTATTGAACGCCACGCCGTTGATCATGTAATACAGGGGCGTGTAGTTCACCGCCGGCGGATAGCAGGTTTGCAGATATGGCAGCGCCTGAAGCTGGGATTGCCGCATCCTCCGGGCTGGCCGGACCACACCGTCGGTCTCGCTGAATCCGGCGGTGTTGACCGCGGCGCTGACGGTCGTTGTTCTGCACCGGGTCGATTTCACTCGAGCTCCAGCGGAATTTCGGCATCGTACGGGAACCGCGCAGGTAGCCGTAGCGGCTAGCGGCCGGATAGGCGCAGCCCGGCGCGGTCTCGTAGCCGGCGCGGTCGTGTGCCGTAGGCGCAGCGGTGACCACCAGGATTCCGTACAGACCCATGGGAACCTGGATCGACGGGTGCGTGCCGGACTCCAGCAGATACGTGCCTGGCTTGAGGAATGACCAAGTCAGCGCGCGTTGTCGTCGCTCCGGCAGCCACTTCGGTGGCGAACGACTGCACGCGCGGCCCTTGCGGCGGAGGCACGTTGGTCGCGCCGGTGTTCGCCGTGGGCCACGTGACCTGTTGGGACTGGAGTGATCCGGGCTCGGCGTGCAGGTCGACTGCCGGTGCGTGAGCCGCGGTGCAACGTCGTGCGTCGCCGATCCCAGGCCGCCGCCCACCTGTCCCACGATCATGATCGAGGTGGGCATCGTGAGTTGCCGGTGGCGTAAAGGAGAGCAGGTTGGTGAGGTTGATGGTCAGGCCGCCGGTTGCGCCCGTGTAGGGAACGGTAATCACGACCGGCGACCAGGTCCGCTGTGTCGCCAGCGTCGGATTCAACGCAGCGCACGTCGCGGTCGAGCCGTCACGCCGTGCCGCAGATGTAGCCCCACATCGGCACCGCGGAGCCGTCCGGCATGGTGACGGTGGTCGGCGCGGCAGTCAGATTGACCTGCGCTGCCGCGGCCACGCCGCTCCAAGAAGGAGAACAGTCGCTCCCAGTACCGCTGTCTTCAAAATCGCTTTGAGATCGTTCGATTCGCATTTCTGTTCTCCTTGCCTTACTTGGATTCGTCGATCACGAATTCGCGGGAATCAACCAGCATCATCATCAGCATTCCGCCGGGGAATACGTTGTTGGTGGTGATCTCGCGCTCGTTGTGCGAGTGCCACATGTAAGCCCAGCCGCGTTCGTTGGCTGGGTTCGCCTGGATATTGGAGGGCTGCAGAGTGCTGCAAGGGGAGGCTTGATTGGCCGCGGTAATGCCCGTGGGCTGACGCAGGCCTGCGTCCCGCCGCCGCGCAGGGTCGCATCCGGTCCTAGATACGGAGTGCCGCCGTACCAGGCGCCGTTGGTGAAGATGTTGGGATTCGGCAGAGTCGCCGGACCGCCGGCGGCAACATCGCCGATGGGAGCAACTTCGAGCGGCTTGTTGTGGTCCTGGCACCACTCGAAGTAGTTGATCGCTGTGGCGCGGGGAGTGCTGTTCACGGTGTTGTAGCCGTTGGCATCCGGAGTACAGGGCAGCGAGGCGTTCGGGTCGCCCGTATCACCGGGATGATGGCCGTACGGATCCCAGTTCAACCCTCTGCCGGTAAAGTAGAAGATCCCGTCGAACGCCTCGCCCGGAGTCGTGTCGGTGTTGAACATCAAGAGTCCCGCGAGGTCGGCGGTGCTGATTCGAGCTGAGATGCATGTTTCCGTCACGCGCCAGAATGCGCACGTGGTTGGCGTGCTCGTGGAAGGGATGCTGCCACCGGCCCTGGCCGATGGAGCGGATCAGGGTCATCTCGCCGGGATGCATGTGCGGATTGCCGTTATAGGGCTGGTGCGGATACTCGGGCGCAAAGTTGGCGTCCATCAGGTCGGGCATGGAGCGGCCGTTGATCAGGAAGTAGGCCGGATGGTACGGCTCGGTCGGGACTTCGAGACTGCATCCCGGAGCTCCGGCAGTGCAACCGGCCAGAGCCGTGACCTGCGCCAGCGCCGCATTGTGAATCCTGGGATCCATCTCCGCCCACTGGAACAGGTATTCCCGGTCGTAGCAGGACTTGGGATGATCGTAGGCAGCTGTGCGCAGAGCCGGAAATCCGTTTCGCCCCAGGCCGCTTTTCACGCAGCAGGTTTGCGGCGGCAAGCCCGCGTGGTGCAGGCGGCGGGAACGCTGGCGGGAAGCACAACGACGGCGCCATACAGGCCCATCTCGACCTGCAGGTCGCCTTGGGTTCCGCTGTAATAGGCGTGCGTGCCCGGCGACGAAGCAACGAACGTATAGGTCACCGTGCCGCCGGGTGCCGCCTCTTGCGTCAGCAGGCCGGTCACGCCATTGCTCCCGCGGTGCACTCGGTGTACAGGGCGAGTCGCCGTGGCGAGGGTTCCGACACAGACTGAAAGCCGGGAAAAAGAATCGAGGTGTTGCCAGCCGCCGCAGGCAGACCATTGAGCAGGTTGACAGTGACTCCTGTCCTTCCGTGACAATCATCGTCGGGCCAG
>CAWKHR010000012.1:0-502890 GCA_963849395.1 Candidatus Acidiferrales bacterium | reverse complement strand
AGCCCGCTCTCTCTTCTGAGCTAGGTGCCTCACACGTCGCCCTTACGTGCGGGTTTTTCCCAAACGTATCTACTAATCGCTCCCGGTGCGACATTGCAGGTCAGAAAGTTAGGGCAGCGTTCGAACCGCGAATTCCGTGGCAACCGGCGGCACCACACAACCCTGTGCGGGCGGCCATCCGGCATCGGTAGTGGAGTTGCGGCACAGCGTGACTAACGCGTTGGTTACTTCGGACGGGGATACTGCGCCGTCCAGCGGTTCCGCGTATACCTTGTAGCTGCGTCCAACGCTCAGGCCGTCAATCTCATAGTTTCCATCGAATTGTACTGGGCCAGGCGCAACACAGCTCCATCCACCGATGGTGCCGGCGATGACGCTACCGCTGGAAGCATCGATGGCCACAACGTGCGCCCCGAAGACGCCAGTAACGCCGGGAGGTGCCGTAGGCAACGAGATTAGGTTTGCGGGCACGATGTGGCCCTGAATCGAGCCTATGAACTGAGTGTCCGCAGGGTCGTGATAGAGAACCCGCAAACCGGTTCGATCATCGTCACTCAAAGGAGCGTCCGGTTGCTGGAGAGTCGGGCGCGCACCAGAGTACGTTCCGGGAGCTGGCGCAAAGGGAAACATCATGGCACTCCAGACCGCGGAATGACTGAAGCCGAAAGCGTGTCCCATTTCGTGAGTCAAAATCGATTGGAAATCGTAGGACTTTGGATTTGCGCTTAACGCGACAGGTGTGGCGAAGCTTGTAAGTGAGTCGCTAGGATTGAAATAAATGTCGGCGTCGAGAATCTGGCCAACTTCGGTAGAAGGTGCGCCGTTCCCAATCTGAATGCCAATTCGATCGGCGGTAATCACGCGAGTGAAGGCGAGTACGCCAGGCGTAAAAGCCATATCGGGTTGCGCCAGACAAATCGAATTAATCCCATCGGAGCCGCAGGCATTGGGCGCGGCAACGCGCGTAAGCGGGGTAAAGGAGTTGGCAGTCAGCGTGGTTCCACTGACGCTGGTCCATGTCGAAAAAGATTGCTGAATCGCCGATTCGATTTCATTCAGCCGCCCGGCAGCCGATTTATCTTGGGTGACGATGGTGACCGGCGAGGTGCTGAGCGCGGTGCTCCAGCGAAAAGAGATACTTCCTGTGCTGGTCAATTGATGGGCACGCACCGGGCAGGCCGAGCCTCCAGAGATGTTTGCGGGCTGGCGAATGTCGGGCACGACTTCGTTGAACGCGTAGCCGTGAACGGGCAGGACGCACCAAAGTCCGTAGAGAACGGCAACGCCAGATGCTCCAATCCTTCGCAATATGTCGCGCATGGCTGTTCTCTGCCCAACCTTTCGTGTTGCTCGAAGAGGAATTCGAACTTCTTCTTGGAACGGGCGTGAGCAGCCCGTTCGATTGCGGTATCACTGAAGTTGACGGTTTATCTCCTTGTGCATCTTCTCTTCGAATATTTCGATGCGGACATTGCGGATGCCCGCTTTCGTGAATCCATTTGCTTCGGGATCGAATACCGGTATCTCCGAAGAGTCTTGGGTAATCGTTTCCGATCCGGTGCGAACGTTTCTGCGAATGCGAAATGTCCCCTGCGACCAGCCTAGGACGCTATAGGGTTTTCCGGGAGTGCCCCACAAAAAAAGAATGAGTTCTTCGCCAGGACGGAACTCGGGTGCGCCTTCTACGTGCGATTGCAAATGATTGAGTTTCCCACCCGGCTGGCGGACCACGATGTAGGCCGGGAGATAGCCCTTTTCACGTTCGATGACTTCGAAGCTGGTGTCGGTCCAAATCTCGCCCTTGTCGTAGTGGACTTCGGCTCCTATGCAGTGCACGCGGCCTATGGCCGAGGAATAACGCACCAGCTCAGGGAAACGCAGGCGAACCAGGGTGGTAGCGCGCGCCGCCACGGCAACCAATGCCAATCCAATCAGAAACAGAATCCAGAGAAATCGCCGGCGCTGTAAATAGCTCATCAGGTTCTCCTAGTTCAACGCACTTCCAGAACGCCGGTCGCCGCCGTGCGATCCAAATTTGCGTTCTGAATGAAAAGCGTTCGTGAACCCGGCGCCGCACTGGCTGGAATTTGCAGCGTCAGGTGGATGATGCCGAGCCCTGCGGGCTGCTTAGAAATTACGGTGACATCGCCTGGGCCAGAGACGATATAACTCATGCTGGTATCGAAACCTGCCGATGAGAAGAGACAGACGTCAGCGGCGGTAGTTCCTGTAGAGGGCCGCTGCAGGGGGATTGGATTGCCAGCGAGACTGCAACTGTTCGTGGAAGTGACGAAGGCTCCGATCGCCGCCACGTCAAGATCGAAGTTAGCCTCCGAGGCATCGATGCCAGCGGTGGTGAGGTCTACGACCGTGATGTCGTTGCCCTTGGACGCTGGAGATCCGCTGGTCAGAGTGATGACACTTTCGGTGCTACTGGGTGCCACTACCTTCAGTTGCACAATATTTGAAAGGGTTTTGTCGGGATTCTCAATTTGAGCGCTGACGTTTCCTGCGGCCGCTACATCTGCACTACTTAAAGGTGCCGAGCAAGTGTTCGCCGAGGTGCAGGTCGTGAACCGCGCGGCGCCACCAACGACGAGAGTGGAACCCGGACCAGGATTGGAAGGAACAAATCCACTGCCGTTGACAAGCAGCGTGAAGCCATTGGCCGCACCGGCATACACACTGGATGGTCGCATCGTGGCTATGTTTAGGGCGTTCGAGATACTGACAGCCGCAACTCCTGATTGTGAAGAATCATCCTCACTTACCGCGACAATCTGAAAAGAGGCTGGGCTGGGTGGTGCTGCGGGTGCCCGGTACGTACCGAAGGAATCGATGGAGCCACATGCGCCGCTTAGCGAACAACCGGATCCTTGAATCTGCCAGATCACGTTTTGGTCATCGGAGCCGAGTACGCTGGCAGTGAGGTTCTGGGTGGCGAGAGGCAACAATGTGAGATTGTTCGGTGTCACGCTGACCAAAATGTGGTTCATGACGGTGATTTGCGTGGACGCAGTTAGGCCAGGACTCGACGAATTAATAACGGAGATGGAGACGGGATTGGACGATGGGATGGCACCAGGTGCGAGGAAATCGGCCAACGTGGCTGTACCGGAAACGAGCGCTTGACACGTGTTAGAGCTATGTACACAGATTGTCCCCGTAGAAGCGTTGCCGCCGGAAATTCCGTTGACGCTCCAGTTGAATGTGCCGCCGGAGCTCCCGCTTCCAGTTACTATAAGAGTGGCGCGGTGATTTGCCGCGAGAGTGGTTACATCCGGCGAAAGATTCAGCGCGCCCGCCGCGGCTGATTGAATCAGGATAACGGCCTGAGCCTTCTTCGAGGGATCGGCAAGAGGAGTTACAGTTATCGTGACCGAGTTGGGTTGTGGTACCGAAGAAGGAGCGGTATAGCTCGCCGTATCATTTACCTCGGCTGTACCCGAGGATTCAGTGGTGACCACCTTCAGAATGCCGCATGCACCGGCGGAGCATCCGGGTCCCGACGATGACCAGGAAAGTACACCACTGGGTTTCGAATTTGCAGTTGGAGTCAGAGTGGCGATCAAGGCGGCAGTAACGCCAGATTGCAGCGTGCTAGGTCCGGTTAACTGCAGGTTGAAATTGCTGGCGACGGAAATTGCGGCACTGGCTTGCTTTGCGCTATCGGCAACACTCGTCGCGGTAATTGTGACCAGCGGGGGATTCGGCAAAATGGATGGTGCGGTGTAATTGCCGTTGCTGTCGATCGAGCCGCACGCGGATGGGCAAGATAAGCCGGACACGCTCCAACGAACAGTATTGTCCGGATGTCCGTTGCTGGACACCGACGCCCGGAACGATTGGGCGCCGCCCAAGGAAATGCTTACACTTCCAGGCATCAACGACACAGAAATGTCGCTGGTTATGCTTATGCTGACGGTGGCGAACTTGGAGGAGTCGGCGTTACTAGTGGCTATCACTTGTACCGTCCCGCCCTGGGGAAGATCCGCAGGCGCCGTATACACTCCATCGACAGAAATCAATCCGACTTGAGGAGAACCTCCAGAAATTCCTTCGACGCTCCAACTCACTCCAGTATTTGTGGAATTGCTTACGGTCGCAGCAAGCCGCAGTGTTTCACCAAGCAACACTGTTCCTGATTGGGGCGAGACTTCGATTTGAATGGAGGGAGGTGGTGGCGTCGGTTGCGCTACAGAGCCTGCGCCTCCCCCGCCGCAGCCCAGAGTCCACGCACCCGTCGTGAGGAGAACAAAAAGAAGTATCCGTCGTGGAAGCATCGCGTTCTCTTGTTGATGAGAACTTTTTGAAGTTCGTCGTTGCGGAAGGGGCCGCATGCCAATGGAGATTGCAGGCGGAGTGCCAGTGCTACTTCGGACAAACTGCGGCGCCGTTGCAGCGCCTGATTCGCTTTGTGGTGCCGTTAAGACCTGTAGATACGCTTAGTTGCGCACGAAGACCGGCTTCACTCGCGACGCACGTCCGAATTACAAGGCGACACTCCGTGCTTGCCGCGACTCCCGAATCGAAATGAATTTTTGGAGTTAGCCCGATTCGGGAAATTTCATCCGAGAACAATTGACATTCGCGACTGCGACTTCAATAATCCGCGCATGCCACGACCTGATGCTGCTCGGCGCGCAAAGAGCTATTCAGCGGCGAACGGCTACGTCTACCAATATCATTTTTATGAAGTGAACCGCGTGCTTCACGAGGGAAACGCGGCAGTCGAATTCGTTTATGCGATTTCAGCGGACCGGTCTAACGCGTTTCCGGTTCGCATTTTAGTGTTTGAGTCTGCGCTTGCGGCTTGGGCCAAGGCAAATGGGCGAGCACTGACGAGCAGCGAAGAATATGCGGTAGCGAAGATGCGGCTTTTGGAAGCCTTCGACGAAGGATTAGTGCCACTCGCGGCTCCCGCGGTTGGCGGAGTGACACTCTTGGTGGATGAGAGCAATCTGGAGGGCTTCCTGCAGCAACTCAATATTTAGAGCCGTCGAAATGAACCGAAACCGAGACCGTGGCGTCTAGTCTAAGTGGGGAATGACGGGAAGGAATCCCGGCCAAAGGAAGGTATGGCAGACTTCGTTCTTGCTCAATCGGAACAGGGTTTTCGGAGGGCGATTGCGCCGGAGAGCGCGACCGTCCCTGGCCTACCGCGTCGCCCTCAGTGTTGTGCGCAACCATCCGGAGGCTCAAGACGTCGCGCAAGACTCTTTGCTGATGGCCTACCGAAAGTTCCATCACCTGCGAGATGCGCAGCAATTCAGAAGCTGGCTGGTTCGAATGACATTTCGCTTCGCACTGGATCGCAAACGATCCGCTCGCCGACGTGAGGCGCGCGAGACGTCCTGGGCAGAGCCGAATTTTCGCCCACCGCTCCAGTCAGCTGAGGAACTCGCTGCGTCTCGAGAATTTCAAGAGCGGCTGGATCGCGCACTAGAGGAATTGCCGCGGCGCCTTCGGCTGGTCGTGATCCTCAACGCAATCGAGGGGCACACGGTAGGGGAAGTCGCGGAACTGCTTGCGATATCGCCGGGAACGGTCAAATCCCGTTTGTTCAGGGCAAGAAAGTTCTTAGGGGAGAAATTGCTGTGAATTGCCAAGAGTGCCAAACCGCGATGCTGAACGTGCTCGCAGCGGCGGGCGAGAATCTGCCGCCGGAGGCTGCCCTTCACTGCCAGGCGTGCTCGTCTTGTCGCGAGTCTTACCGGAAGCAAGTGACCTTGTTCGGAGCAATCGATCTTGGAATGCAATCACTGGTGAATCAGGAAATCCCAGGTTCTTTGATGCATAGAGTGAGAGTTGGCCTTTCGAGCGAGACGCCCGAGGCGCTTTTCTGGACTCCCTCCTGGGATGCAGCATTGTTCGCCGCCGCCACAGTGCTATCGGTCTGTCTGACACTCTTCCTGTACGGCCGGGGAAATCTCGTCAAGTTAGAGAACGCGGAGCGGCCTGACGCTTCTGTGTCCATAGTTACTTCGAGTAAGACGCTGGCGCCCCCACTCGAGAAGACAGCAACGGCCGCCGTCCTCAATTGTAGGTCGACCCATGCTCGTGCTCTACAAATTAAGACCGGAACTGTTGAGCCGGAAGTGATCGTACTCGCAGAAGAGCGCGAGGCCTTTACCAAATTTGTTACCGCACTTCCCAGGGAAACAAACGTCGCCGTGGCGTTGACGCGGCCCGCCCCGGCTTCGACCGACGGTCCTGTGGAGTTCGCCTTACTACGGATCTCGGAGTTGGAAGTAAAGCCTCTAGAAGGTATGCCGAGCGACTAGCACCGATCGTTCTTGAAATACGCAAGCAGACTCGGGAGGAAATCATGAGAACCAAACCTATGGCACTGGTGTTTCTGTTCATGGCTCTTTACGCATTCGCGCCGCATACGCGAGCGCAAGATAAGCCAAAGTCCGACAACAAACCACCCGTTACGACCTTAAAGTTGCAAGTAGTCTTCTCCGAGCGCGACGGTGAGAAAAAATTGGCTAATCTACCGTACACGTTTTTTTTGAATGCCGCTGAAGCTGGACCACGGTCTCCCTCCACTAGACTACGCATGGGCAGCCGTGTCCCTGTCTATGCCGGAAAAGATGGAATGCAATACATTGACGTAGGAACGAATATCGATGCGCGAGGGCTGGCGACGGACGACGGACGATTCGATATCAATCTTAGCCTGGAGCGCTCCTGGGTCGAGGGCGACGTGCTCATGCCTCTGGAAAAGCAGAACACTTCGGCTGGGGAATCGACCTCAGGTCCGTTCAAAGAGCCTATCATTCGTCAATTCAAGACGGAACTCACCTTGACGATGAAAGATGGTCAGACCGTTCAGACCACCCAAGCCGCAGATCCGCTGAGCGGAAGAATCCTGACCATTTCAGTGACCATGAACGTTGTGAAGTAGAAGCTCGCCGTTAGGAAACAAGTTCGCCTAGCGCGGTAGCCAGATATGGAAATGCGAATCTGAAATTTAGACGCTGTAGCTGATCGGGAACGACGCGCTGGCTTGCCAGCAGCAGGGCGTCGGCCATTTCTCCCATGGCGAGGCGTAGTGCGAAAGCTGGCGCGACGAAGAGTGCGGGGCGATGCACAGCGCCCGCAAGTGCAGCGGTGAATTCAACGTTGCGGACTGGTTGCGGGGCAACGACATTGATTGGCCCGCGGACCGCGCCATTCTCAATAGCAAGGCGCAGAATATTCACAACGTCTTCCACCATGATCCAGCTCATCCACTGTTGTCCGCTGCCGAATTTGCCGCCTAGGCCCAGCCGGAAAGGCTTCAGCATCTTTGGGAATGCCCCACCGCCTTTTGCCAGAACAATGCCGAAGCGTGCGAGCACCACCCGGATGCCTAAAGCCTCAGCCTTCATGGCTTCGGCTTCCCAAGCTATGGCGATTTCACTAAGAAAATCCGGGCCAGGTGGGCTGCCTTCCGTGAGGATTTCGTCGCCGCGATTTCCGTAATAGCCGATGGCGGAAGCTGAAATGAGCACGCGAGGGCGGGCGGCCATGCGAGCCAACGCGTTCACCAATGAGCGGGTCGTGTCGATGCGGCTGCTTACCAGCAGTTGTTTACGAGACTCGGTCCAGCGGCCGTTGGCAATGGGAGCGCCGGCAAGGTTCACGACCGCGTCGGCGCCCACGGCAGCGCCTCCCAACTCGCCGGTCGCCGGGTTCCAGTTCACATCGAAACCGTGGGTTGGCGCCGAGCCGGCGTTTTGTCCGGGCCGGACCAGCCGGCAGACGGTGTGACCGGCGCGTTGCATATCTGCAACTAAGGCGGTACCGACGAGGCCCGAGGAGCCCGTCACCAGAATCTTCATTTCGTCCTCTCCTAACGTGGTACGGCTGCATAACGCAGGCGTGCGGATGGCCTGCTGGCAGGGCGCCTGCTCACAGGGTACAATTTTTGTATGACCTCCGTCTCACCGACGATACGGGTGAACGTCCTATTTTTCGGACGCATTCGCGAGCTAGCTGGGGTTCGCGAGGAGCCGCAGGAGATTCCTGTGGACGCAACCCTCGCGGATTTATTCGCTTCTTATACGAGGCGCTTTCCCAAGCTAGCGGAGTTCCGCGGCTCGCTGGTGGCTTCGCGTAACCAGGAATTTGCAGCTTGGGACACGCAGTTGAAGCCGGGAGACGAAATTGCGTTCCTGCCGCCGGTCAGTGGCGGGTAGAGCAACGACTCATGCCCGACAATCCAATAAACGACAGGCTAGAGCTGGTCAATTCGCCGATCGATTTCGATGGACTAGTGCGCTTCGTGCGCGCCGAGAAAGATGGTGCGATTGTCACCTTCGACGGCTTTGTACGGAATGAATCGCACGGACGCACCACCGAATATCTGGAGTACGAAGCCTACGAAGCGATGGCCGTAGCAAAAATGGAGGAAATCGCGGCGTATCTTCATGACCAATTCGCGATTCACCGCGTTGCGATCGTGCACCGATTGGGCAGACTCGAAATCGGCGAGACGAGCGTCTTTATCGCTGTCAGCGCTCCTCACCGTGCGGCTGCATTCGACGCCTGCCGGTATGCGATCGATACGCTGAAAAAGACTGTGCCCATCTGGAAAAAAGAGTATTTTGCAGATGGTGCGGTGTGGGCGGATGGGGAACTGCCTCCGGCACCGCGCACTTCAAAAAGTGCATCCTAATAATAGATGAACAGACCGCCTCGAAGAGCCTGCTCTAATACAATCGCTGGGTTTGTGCTGCTGGCGTCTGCCTGTGCCCTATTCGCGCAAGACAAGCCCGACCGGCCACCTTGGGCGCAGCCCTCCACCTCCAGCCAGGAAGAGTCTACGGAACCGCAATCCAAAGAGAAAAAATCAGATCAGAGTTCGCAGCGCGGCACGATCAAGGTGAACGTCAACTTGGTGAATGTGCTGGTAAGTGTGCTGGACGAGCACAACCGCCCCGCGCCTGATCTGCCGATTGAAGCGTTCCAGATCTTTGAAGAAGGGGTACCGCAAAAAGTCGACGTATTTGAGTCCGAGACAAAGCTTCCACTCGACTTGGCTCTAATGATCGATTCCAGTTTGAGTGCCCACAAGGAGATTTCCTTCGAGCGGGATGCCGCTACCCACTTCATCAAACAGATTTTGCGACCGGAAGATCGCCTGGCGGTGTACGCGTTTGATGAGACGGTGACGCTGATTTCTCCTTTTTCGAGTAACGTCGGCGTCTTACAAGAAGCGGTGCGCAGAATTCCCGACGGAGCTGGCACGTCGATCTACGATGCCCTGCTGCTCGGATCGCAGGCGCTTCAGAAACGTCCGGGCGAGCGCAGGCGCGTGATTATCATGGTCACCGATGCGGGAGAGACAACCAGTCGAGCCGATTTTGAAGCAGCACGAAAGGCCGCGCTTCGCGGCGAAGTTTTGCTCTACACCATCGTGATTCGTCCCGTGAAGAATGAGAACGGCAGGAACACTGCCGGGGAACACGCACTCCAAACGATAACGGAGACCACTGGCGGTGCGATGTTTTACCCGGATTCGCCTCAGGAACTCAGTACCATTTTTGACCGTATCGACAACGAACTTCGCACTCAATACCGCCTCGCGTACTATCCGAATCCGCGCGGCCCCGCCAATACTTACCGTACAATTGAAGTGAAAGTTTTGCCCGGTTACACGGCAAGGCATCGCACCACGTATTTGACCGGCCAGCAATAGTTGGCCGCGGAGATCAGAGAACGCCGAATGACGAAGACCTATTTGGAAGCCGCCGTTGAGATCGCTCGTGAAGCGGGAGCCATCCTACGCGAAGAAGCCACACATCCGCCCGACATTGCCTACAAAGGAGAATTCGACCTGGTCACGCAGGCGGACCGCCGGTCTGAGCGCTTGATCGTTGAAAAGTTGCAGAAGTATTTTCCCGACCATGCTGTTGCCGCCGAGGAAGGAACCGGTAAAGAGACAACATCTGAATTCCGCTGGCACGTTGATCCTCTCGACGGAACCACGAATTTTGCGCATGGGTACCCGTTCTTTTGCGTGTCCATGGCACTCGCCAAGAAAAATGAAGTGATACTCGGGGTTATCTACAATCCCATCTTTGAAGAAATTTTTGTGGCAGCGCGTGGCGAAGGAGCTTCTTTCAACGGGAAGCGCATTCACGCTTCGAAGATTTCCACTCTGAACAAGAGTTTGCTTTGCACCGGCTTTCCCAATCACAAGAGGCTGGCCAATCCGAATATCCACTATTATTGGGATTTCACGCTCAAGTCGCATGGCGTGCGGCGTGATGGTTCCGCCGCGCTGGACTTGGCTTACGTGGCCGCAGGACGGTTCGAAGGCTTCTGGGAGTTTGGGCTTAAGCCCTGGGATACCGCGGCGGGCGTGATTTTGGTCGAGGAAGCAGGTGGCAAGATCACCGATCTGGATGGGAAACCATACCAGCTAGGTGGGGCCTCCATTCTAGCGACGAATGGGCTTGTTCACGACGAAATGCTGCAACTAGCCTCGGAGATCGCGTCGCGGAAAACCCTCTCGCTTCCCTAGGTAGTCCTAATTTTAGATAGTCCTAATTTTCCTGAATCCTCGAATTATGTAACCTCATCAAAATGGTGCTATAGACCGGTGTCTGAGGTCTAACGGAAGGCTGATTGGGTCTTCACGGAATTCTTATGTCCCCGGAGCTAATCTTTTCAGGCAACGACATCTCGTGACTGAATTCCTCGAAGTGCGACTCGGTCCGCTAATTCCAAAAATATCGTTGCGGCAAATGAGTGAGGGGAAAAACCATGCGCAATGTGCTGGATCATAAGCATCTACTTTGCTTCGGGGCGGTGTGTGCTCTCGTGCTGGGCACCTGTGGTGCCGTGCGGGCCGATGATGATAACAAGAAGACTAGCGAAGCTATTTCTACGCCGGCACCAAAGACGTTGGCGACTCCGAAGAGTGAACCTGGCTTGACAGATCGTGAACGCATGCTCCTAGACCGCGTCGAGCAACTCGAAAAGCGAGTCGAAGAACTGGAAGCCAAACAGCCCGGCGCTGCGGCAACGGTTGCCCAGCCGACCGCCACCGGAGCGACGAATGTGGCGGCTGGCGCTCCAGGCAGCAATTCTCTAGCGAATACGAAATCGAATTCGCCGGAAGCGAACATGTCGCCGAAGGACCCCGCCACTATCGGGGCGGTCGCTCCACCTGTCGGTAAGCCAAGGCAGGATCAAACTACGCCGGCAACCGCGGCTGCGAGCAGCGGAAAGCCGGGGTATGTCGAACCCTTTTCCGATGCGGACTGGACATGGCTGAACGGCAACGCCCGCACAAAGGAAATATTCTGGGATACGAAGTTCTTCACTCCGGAAATTAGGGCGGATACGCACTACGTCCTTGATTTCAACCACCCGACAGACCATTCCATTGGGGGCTCGAGCGAGTTGTTTCGGTCGAACGAAGTTCAGCTGGAACAACTGGGGGTGGGCGGCGATTTCCACTACGACAATGTTCGTGCCAGGTTGATGACGCAGTTCGGGATGTATTCCGCAACCACACCACGCAATGACCCAAGTCCGGGGCACGGCCAGTGGGACCTGCCAACGGCGTACCGTTATATATCCGAGGCCTACGGCGGATATCACATCAACGCGTTGCACGGAATCAACGTTGACGCGGGAATCTTCATGTCGTACATCGGCTTGTTCAGCTACTACAATTTCGACAATTGGGCCTACCAGCCTTCCTATGTCTCTTCGAACACTCCGTGGTTCTTCAACGGCGTGCGCGTACAGATATTCCCTACAGCCCACCTGAAGATTGAACCTTGGTTCATCAACGGATGGCAGTCGTACGCTTCAGCGAATCACAAGCCGGGCGTCGGTGGGCAGATTAAGTGGACACCGAAACCCTGGATGAACATCATTTCGAATAACTACGGATTGGGCGAGGACGACCTGTTCATCAAAGGCCGTAGCCGCATCCATACCGACGACAGCATCGAGATTAAGTACTACGACAAGCCCGAGGAGACTCTCGACAAGATGGCATTTTCGTTGACGGGTGACTTGGGTTGTGAATATGGGTCGGGCGTCAGTTGCTATGGCGATAAGAAGGGCGGACCGAAACAGAGTTTTGTCGGCTTCATGTTCTATAACCGGTTCTGGTTTCACCGGGATATCTTCGGGCTGACCGTTGGCGGCGGCAAGATCAATAACCCCGGGCGCTATCTAGTACTGATTCCGCCAATCAATGGGGAGAGCGCAATCACGGCGGCTACAAATTCGCCGTACTTCACAGGGAATCCAGGAGATCCCTTCAAGGCGTGGGATTCTTCAATCACGTTTGACTATATGCCCAAGCAATACATCACGTTCCGCTGGGAATATGACTATCGCCATGCCAACGTGCCATATTGGACGGGTCGTGGCGGCATCACGCCTCCGGGCGGTAACAATGGCAATCCGCAGTTCTTCACGTGTAGCGGTGGCGGAACGTCAGGGCAAACCAGCCTTGCCGCGGCGGAAACGGCTTGCGGTGGGGGACTTAGCAGCGTTTGGTTCCCAGACCTTCGCAAAGACGAATCGTTTATCGATATGTCGATTCTTGTGAAGTTCTAACGGCGTTCAATATCACCACTCGGTCCTGTTGACAGTGGGCTGTACTGCGTGCTGGGCAGATGAAAGAGACATGCGTTTCATTTGCCCGAGTTCACGCGCAGGACTCTAGGGATAGCTAGCGATCGAGATTTCCGCTACTTGCCGACGAAGCGGCTTGCAGTCAGATCCGATTTCGTCAATTCCTTGACGTTTAGCTCGCCTGTCTTGTTCTTGTCCAAGTGTTCGAATTCCGCCTCCATAAACTTCATATACTCCTGTTTGGAGACCTGGCCATTGCTGTCGGTTTTCATAAGGAGCAGCAGCTGCTTGACTTCGCCTTCACCCATAGCCAGTTTGTCTTGCGGCTTGGGGACGGAAGCCTTCTGCGCCGCTGCAGTCCCAAGAATGGTTGCGGCCGCAACCAAGGTGAGGATGACCACTATGATTCGTCCGCGGCTTTTTGGCGTAAGCATGATGGACTCCTTGCAACGCCCGCGTGATGGGGCGATGGTTTAGTCGGGACACAAAGTGGAAGCCCGACGCGGCAAATGTACACCCAAGCGTTGCTGACCGTTCCTGCGAAAAACGCATGCATCAAATCAAATTACTTGAGCACTGTGGCGGACGGTGTACACCGTGGTGCTTTTTGGTGGCAGGCTAAGGATTCTAGACCGGGCTACTTGTTGCCCAAGGAGAGGTATTCCCGGTACAGTTTGGTGACCGCCTGACCCACCGTTAGTCCCCAGGCCCACATGGCCAGATTTTGGAACCTTTCGGGTACCACATAACGGTCCGACGCTTCAGATACCGGTACCCCGGCCTTGTACATCTTTTCGGCCTGTTCGGCGATATCGTCAAACACCTCGCGCAGCTTCTGGACGCCTTCTTGCCCACAAATCGGGCCGTGCCCGGGCACGAAAAGGGTATCTTTGTCCCACGAGGCGAAGGTCTTAAGCGTAGAGCGCCAGCCGGAGATCGTGGCCTGATCATCGAAGCAGGCGGGGTATGCTCCATTGAAAATCAAATCGCCGGTGTAGACGACTTTCTGGTCAGGCACGCGGACGACGAGGTCCGTACCAGAATGGCCGGGATAGGTTTCGATGCTGAGTTTCAGATTACCAAGATCAACGGCCATGGGAAGTTTGGCAGGATCCAACGGATGATTGGGTCCCGCGATGGAAACCTTGTTGGCCATGTCGTAGATAATTCCGAACGCGATTAGATCGGTCTGCGCATGTTGTTTTTCAATGTCGCCCTTCGATTCGCGGACACGCTTTTCGAACGGGGCGAGAACCGTGGACCGGTCAGCGCCTTGCATGGCAATGTAACTGTCGAACATGCGCTTGCTGGCCGCAGCGTGTCCCCATAGCGAAATTCCATTTGCTCCGTAGAATGTGTTTCCGAAGGTGTGATCGTAATGGTAGTGCGTGTCGAGCGCCGCCATCACCGGAACTTGCGAGACTTTGCGAAGCGTCTCCATTTGAAACGCGGCGCCAGCAGGACTGCCAAATCCTTCTATAAGGAGTGCGGAATCTTTTCCGACCAGAAATCCGCCGTTGCAAATCGTGGCGAAGCCTTTGCTGGGATCGGATATCGTTGCGTATGTGCCCTCGCCGATTTTGCGCACCGAGGCGAAACCTGCGTCGACCACTGGCGTTTGCGAAATGCGTGGGTCATCTGCGAGGGATTCTGTGAACGCAGGGAAGGGAATCTTGGCGCCAAGTACCCAAAAGGCCCCCAAACCGCCTACTTGCGAAACAAAATTTCTACGCGACAGAGAAGCGGGAGTGTCCGTCATCGATCTCCTGGAGATTCGTGAAGGCTGGAAAATGGGCAACAGTCTATCAGAGCACTCGTTGGGCACGCGAAAAAATGACGATCGCATCAGGCGAGCGCTTGCGAGCGTGGGCTGAGCATGGGAAGATAAAGAGTTGTTGGTCGGATGTCAGCGGCACTGCCGCGCCTTCCCATTGGCGATATCGTCTAGGGGTCTAGGACGCCGCCCTCTCACGGCGGAAACCCGGGTTCGAATCCCGGTATCGCTACCAAACCGGAAGACCGTGCTCCTCATTGATTCAGGAGGTAATGATGCCTTTGGAAGTCGTTCAGCGCGAGATGAATGGAATTTACCTCCTTGCGCTCGACGGTCGTCTTGTACTCGGCAAGGAGAGCACTGGACTACGGGCAATGATTGACGATCTTTTGGCAGCCGGCGCCACCCGGATTGTCATCAACCTTGAGCGCGTGAATTACGTGGACAGCGCGGGCCTCGGTGCTCTCATCGAAATGCATCGCAAGACCAGAGCAAAAGGCGGACGGCTGGTGCTCTGTAATCTCGGCCCGAAGCTGAGACAGGCACTGGAAATCGCGCGACTGCAACCGATGTTCGAAACCTCCTCGACGGAAGCCGCCGCTATTGCAAGTTTCTGAAGGCCGCATGCACTAAGCGTCTTTTATTGAAGCATGCGCAACAGATTTTGCACACCTGCGCGGAAGTCCTGTTCGGGTGTGATCAGGCTTAGCACGAGATGATTCTGGCCGGGAAAATCGTAGAAATGGCCCGGATGTACGAGGGTTTGGTGTTGCTGAAGGAGTTGGATGGCGATTTCTTCGTCGGAACGGCTTAAAGGGACGCGGAGAACCGCGTACCAGCCACCGTCTGCGTGGAGCAACTCACAAGCGCTTTGGTTTGCGAGTTGTGACTGAAGTGCCGAGCGATTTTCGAGAACACGCGGGAGAATCTGTAATCGCAGAGAGCGCCGCTGCTCGAACAGAGCAGGGAACGCGAGTTGCGTTGGGGCGTTGACCGACAAATAAGTGTCAGCAATTACCTCGAGTCGTTCCGTGGCTTGGTTTGCGAGTCGTTCCGGCCCGCTGGTTAGGACCCACGCCACTTTCATCTGGGGAAGTGCAGCGATTTTCGAAAGGCCGCTGAGCGTAAACGTCAGGCAGCCTCGATTGTCGGCAAGCGTCGCGTGGCTTTCGTCGGTAAAGGAATAATCGAGAAACACTTCATCGGCGATGAGCGCCAGTTCCCGTTTGCTGCAAATCTGATTCAGCTTCTGCACTTCCTCGTTGCGTAGGTAAGACCCGGTTGGATTATTTGGATGGACCATCATGATCGCGCGCGTCCGCGGAGTCAGCGCTTGTTCGATAGTTTGAAAATCGACGAACCAGCCCTGCGCGTATGCCAGCGAATACGGTACAAGTTTGACGTCCTGCAGATCGGCCAGAAACTCAAATAGTGGATAGCTGGGCTTGGGCACCAGAATTTCGTCACCCGGATTGCACAGCAGCCGAAAGACGAACGAATAGCCCTCACTGGTGCTGGTGGTTAGACAAATTGATTCCGGATCGACTCTCGTGGCATGGTCCTGCGCGTAATAGTGCGCTACGGCCTGACGCGCGGAGAGCAGGCCCTTAGCTTGCGGGTCGTAATCGAGCATCTGCGGCGACTGAAACGATTTGATAATTGCGGCGGAATCGTACGCGAATCCGCAGTGCGTGGGATTTGAGATTGTCAGGTCGAGAAGATGCGTTCCGGAAGAACGAAGGTGATCCACGGCCTGCGTGAGCCGATTGGGAGTCAATTTCCAGTTGGTCCGCTGCGAAAACATGAGCGGCAACGACGATAGCACGAGACGTGCGGGCCAAAGAACCCGGGTGCCATTAGGCGAACGGTATTTATGTGGAACGCCGCTTAAATACAAGCTGTCCAGGAGTTGACCTGAGTTTGCGGATAAGACACGCCAGCGAGAAGCGCTCTGATTCGTTCGATAGCGAGGGGAACGGCGCGCTTTACAACGTCAGAAAGCCAATCGGAATGTTCGAACGATTGTCCGCCAATCGTGACCAGGTAGCTGCGATCCGGCGTTCTTCCATAAAGCAGCTGCGCGAGGGCGAGCAGGCCGCTTGGGCTGCAGGTGTGCGTCATACCGCTATCGGTCGCGGAGGAATCGGGAGAAATGGGCTGGGCGCGCACTTTGCCGGGTGCCACTGCTACCGACGCGTCGACGAAGATAACCAGGTCTGCCCGGCTGATGGCTTCGGCGAGTTCAGGTGTCCACTGCTGTTGCGAATAAATTTCGGTGTCTGGATCGCAAATCCCGACTGCCATGGAGTGCGCGATCTGCAAACCAATCCCATCGTCTCCTCGTAACGGGTTGCCACACGTAAGTATCAGAGCGCGGATCATGGGGTACGCGCGATTTCGTCCAAGAGTGCGCCGTCGGCAGCGCGCAATTGAATCTGCAGCGGCATTTCGCCATACGCATGGGTTGAGCAACTGAGGCACGGGTCGAATGCGCGAATCACTGCTTCGACGCGATTGAGCATGCCTTCGGTAAGCTTCTCGCTGCGAACAAACTGCCGTGCAGCTTGGAGAATGCCGCGATTCATAGCGAGATTGTTGTGCCCGGTGGCGATAATCAGATTCGCCCAGATCACCAGGCCCTGCTCATCCACACGGTAGTGATGAATCAGCGTGCCTCTGGGGGCTTCCGCCGCGCCCACACCCTCCAGATTGTTCAGGGAGGCGGTGGAACGAACATGCGTACTGAGAATATCTGGATCGTTCAGGAATTCCTCAATGTGCTCAATACAAAACAGAATTTCGATGAGCCGCGCGTAGTGGTAATGAAATGAACTCAGCACGGCATTGCGTTCCAGCGAGCGGAACTCTACCCATTCCTGTTGGGCAAGAGGCGTTCCGCAATGGTCGACAAGGTTGAGCCGTGCCAGCGGCCCGACGCGATACATCCCTTCCGGATAGCCCATCGGCTTGTAATAAGGAAACTTCGTGAACGTATAGGGCTCAACGGCCTCGCCTAGAAATTCCGGATAATTTGCGGGATCGAGATTGTCTGCCACGATATTCCCGAGCGAATCCGTGAAGCGAATCTTCCCATCGTAGTAGCCGACGCGCTCGTCCGGCGTAACCAGTCCCATGAACAGACTTGGAAAATTCGCGAAGGTGCGAATTTCTTCGCGGTAATTCTCCAGGTTTTGCTTGAACCAGTGCAATGATTTAAGGGTGACTTCCAGCACCTCGGGAACCCACGAAAGAATCAGATCACGCTTTTCCTGGGTCAAAGGTGCATTCACGCCGCCGGGCACAACCCAACCTGGGTGAATGCGTTTGCCTGCAAGTGTCTCAATTACGCGCTGCCCGAATTTACGAAGATGAACTCCACCACGTCCGAGCTCCGGCTTCGATTTCATCACGCCAAAAATGTTGCGGTCTTTCGGGTCGGAATCCATGCCCAACAGCAAATCTGGTGAAGACAGATAAAAAAAGCTGAGTGCGTGCGACTGAATAATCTGCGCGAGATTTAAGATGCGACGGAGTTTTGCCGCGGCTGGGGGAACTCGAACCGCCAGCAGCGCGTCGCAGGCCTTGGCTGCTGCCAGAAGATGGCTAACCGGGCAGATGCCACAGGTGCGTTCCATAATGTAGGGCATTTCGTAAAACGGTCGGCCCTCGCAGAACTTTTCGAATCCGCGGAATTGCGTCACGTGGAAATAGGCAGCTGACACTTCGCCTTGATTGTCGGTTTCCAAGGTGATTTTGGCGTGCCCCTCGATTCGCGTGACGGGGTCAATTGTGATCGTTTTTCCCATGGTCCTTCCCTAGGCTCCAAAGCGCGACAGCGCGGCGATGTCTGGAACGCGGCCAGCCAGCAATTCGGTCAGAATCGTATAAATGGTGTCCGCCGACGGTGGGCAACCCGGCACGCAAATGTCCACCGGCACCACTTCGTGAATGGGCCGCACTCGCGCAAGCAAAGCGGGCACGCGAGTGGTGGGTCGCTGTTGCTGCAGCGTGGCATTCTCCAGGTAAGCGCGATCGAAAAGAGAATCGACGGAAAAGGGGTTGCGCATCGCCGGCACATTCCCAGTCACGGCGCAATCTCCGAGCGATATCAAGGTTTGAACGCGAGAGCGCACGAGTTTAATTTTGCGCTCGTCATCTTCGTTGCTGACCGAGCCTTCCACCAGCGCGATGTCCACATGCGAAGGCAAAACTTTCAGGTCGACCAAAGGCGAATACACCAGATCGAAATGCGCGCTTAATTCGATCAGCCGTTCATCCAAGTCCAGAAAGGACATGTGGCAACCGGAACATCCATCCAACCAAATCGTCGCCACTGTGGGTTTACTCATGCTGGCCCTCACGCATTACATTCAAATAAGGAAGAAAATCGCGTTTTTTCTGGATCTGCATACCGACCTTACTTTTTTCGAAGAGTGCGCCGGTGGGGCAGACTTGCACGCATTTGCCGCAACTCGTGCAGGTGCCCGAAGTTCCCCAGGGCTGTTCGAGATCGGTGATTAGCCGCGATTCGACGCCTCGGCCAAGCACATCCCATGTATGAGCGCCCTCGATTTCGCTGCACACACGAATGCATCGCGTGCAGACGATGCAGCGGTTGTGGTCCATCGTGAATCGTTCATGTGACGTGTCTACGGCCAGGCGCGGGTAGCGATAGGGCAGACGGACTTGCGTGACGCCCAGTTCGCTGGCCATATTTTGCAGTTCGCACATGCCGTTGGAAACGCACACCGAACAAACATGATTGCGTTCGGCGAAGAGCAGTTCGAGTGTTAGGCGGCGATACCTTTTCAAACGTGGCGATTCAGTGGTTACGTCCATGCCTTCCTCGACCAGTGTCACGCACGCGGGAAACAATCGAGGTGACCCTTTCAGTTCGACCAGGCAAAGGCGGCACGCACCAGCTTCGGAGAGTCCGTCCAAGTGGCACAGCGTGGGAATGTTGACGCCATGCTCGCGGGCAGCATCGAGAATGGTTTGGTCGGCGCGCGCGCTGATGTCAGTACCATTAATGACCAGTGTTTTGACGGCGGGTGTGGGATTCATGCCAGCACCTCTACATCGGAACGGCATGGGCAGACGCCTGCGCAGCAACGTTTTTCTTCGATATGTTCAAGGTATTCGTGGCGAAAGTAACGCAACGTGCTGAGTACCGGATTCGGTGCACTCTGCCCCAGGCCGCACAGACTAGTGTTAGCCACCATGTCACAAAGTTCTTCCAGAAGTTCCAAGTCGTGAAGTGTGGCGGTGCCTTTGGTCATGCGCGTAAGCAGTTCGTACATCTGCGCCGTGCCGGCGCGGCATGGAATGCATTTGCCACACGATTCAGACATGCAGAATTCCATGAAGTAGTGCGCGACGTTTACCATGCAGGCGCCGTCGTCCATCACGATCATTCCGCCGGAGCCCATGATGGAGCCAACTTCCTTCAAGGATTCGTAATCAACTGGCAAGTCCAGAAACTGCTCAGGAATACAGCCTCCGGAAGGTCCACCGGTCTGGACTGCTTTGAATTTGCGGCCGTCTGGGACGCCGCCGCCAATCTCGAAAATGATTTGTCGCAGGGTCATGCCCATGGGCACTTCAATCAGGCCGACATTTTGAACTTTCCCGGTAAGCGCAAAGACCTTGGTGCCCTTACTCTTCTTTGTGCCAATGGAGGCGTACCAATCGCCGCCATGACGAAGAATTGCGGGAATGCTGGCATACGTTTCCACGTTATTAATCAGTGTGGGCGTGCCCCACAGGCCCGATTGCGCGGGATACGGCGGGCGAGGGCGTGGAGTGCCGCGTCCACCTTCAATGGACGCGATCAGCGCAGTTTCCTCCCCGCAAACGAAGGCGCCGCCACCGATGCGCACTTCAAGATCGAAATCAAATTTCGTATTGCAAATCTGGCTACCCAGAAAGCCCAGACGTCGCGCATCGCGAATGGCGAGTTGCAGGCGTTTCACGGCCAAGGGATATTCGGCGCGGACATAGATGTAGCCGCGATTCGCGCCCACTGCGAAAGCGGCGATGATCATGCCTTCAATGACGCGATGTGGATCGCTTTCCAAGACGCTGCGATCCATAAAAGCGCCCGGGTCGCCTTCGTCGGCATTGCATATGACGTATTTCGAAGTTGCGCCGGTCTTCGCTACCGTGCTCCACTTCAATCCCGTCGGATATCCTGCGCCACCGCGTCCGCGCAATCCACTTTTGGAAACTTCCTGCACGATCTCTGCAGGAGTCTTCTCGGCCATGGCACGGACCAGAGCGAGATACCCATCCGCGGCGATATATTCCTCGATTTTTTGCGGATCAATCTTTCCCGAATTTTCCAGCACCACATTTGTCTGGCGCTCAAAGAAGGGCTGCTGACGCGAACAAACCAGATGTTTCACCGGAGAGCCGTCTAGACTCTTCACGATTTCTGGTGCGTCCGTCGCGACAACTTTCTTATAAAGAACTGCACCCGGTTCGCTAGCTACCAGCGGACCTTGCGAGCAAAGACCCATGCAACCCGTGCTGCGCACGCGGCAAGCGGCGCCGGCCCTCTTGACTTCTTCCTCAAGCGCGCTCTTCAATTTGTCCCCATGCAGCGAAAGGCAGCCTGCCGCAAGGCATACGTTTAGTTCGCGTGGAACTGCCTGGCGGTTTTCGCGTACGCCGCTAGCGATTAGTTCCAGTTCCTCAATGGTCATGAAGCTTTCCACCCTTCCAGCTTTTCGCGAAGAATCTTGCCTTCTACTGCGCCAACGGTTTCCCCGTCAAACACGGCTGCCGGAGCCAGGCTGCAGGAACCGATGCAGCGCGCCGTTAGTAGCGAGACTTGCCCGTCGGGCGAAGTATTACCAGCCGATACGCCTACAGCACCTTCCGCTTCGGCGAGCAGCGCGCCTGCGCCCTTGATGTAACAAGCCGTGCCCATACAGATCATGCAAGTGTGAGCGCCGGGCGGCTTCAGCGTGAAATAGTGGTAGAAAGTGGCAACGCCGTACGCTTGGCTTAGTGGAACATGAAGGGAATCTGCCACGAATCGCAACGCCGGCTTATCCAAATAGCCGAAAGACTCTTGAACGGTATGCAGAGTCTCGATAAGCGCGTCGCGCGCATAATCGTGACGCCGCATGGTGCCATTAACGATGCGCCAGCGCTTATCTTCAGAGGGAAGTGCAGGTTTTTTTGTGAGTGTAGGCATCTTTGGGGTCCTGTTGCGGCTCGGCAAGAGCCACCATCTACCGTGTCATAGCAAGTCACCTTCAGCTATGACGTAGCTCACAGGGGCACAACGCTTCACGAAAAAAACAATTGATGGTCGCAAGTGATAAAAGTCATAGAGGACTAAAGCAGTCTCGTATGAAAGTGCAAAAAGGTCAGCTGCGGAGATTTACCCAGGCGTAGATGAAAATCACATCGATCAGTGTGTGCAATCACTCACTAGCTGTACGAAAAACTCCCATCCCGAACTCTTTTCGGACTAACCGCGCTATTTTTCAACTACATCAGATTCATCGAACAACTGTTCGAATTGGTACTCTGCATGCCCTACTTCCATCAAAGCGGGCAATCGGTCGGGGGAAAACTGTCCCGGGAAACCTGGTAACCGCAGTGAACTTTCAGGTCATTTGTGGGATCAGGGCGACCTGGGAGTCAAGTGCCGAGTACGATTTCCGCGATTTCTTCAGCGCTCAGCAACTTAAGGCTCCTATCTGATGGAGGCTCCAATCGTGCGTGATGATAATTCACTTCCAATTCCGACGTGGGTTCGTAGTGGCGTAGACCGTCGCACTTTCTTGAAGGTAGTGGCGCAAGCAAGCGCCGCGATCGGATTGAGCAGCACGCTGGCCGCGAAAGTGGCGGCGGCAGTCGAAAAGGGAACCAAACCGTCGGTCATTTGGCTGCACTTTCAGGAGTGCACCGGTTGTACTGAGTCGCTGCTGCGCACCTCCCACCCCGGATTGGCCGATGTAATTCTCGATCTCATCTCTCTCGACTATCACGAAACGCTGATGGCCGCTGCCGGACACCAGGCCGAAGAAGTATTCGAAGCGGCTATCAAGAAGAATGCTGGAAAGTACGTGCTGGTCCTGGAAGGCGCGATTCCTACCAAAGAAAACGGGATTTACTGTCAGGTCGGAGGCAAAACCGCCATTGACATTGCCAAACACGCTGCTGCTTCCGCCGGAGCGATTGTGGCGATCGGTTCATGTGCGTCGTGGGGTGGAATGCCATCCGCGGATCCAAACCCGACAGGCTCGACGGGCGTCGGCAAGATTTTGGAAGGAAAAACAATTGTTACACTGCCGGGATGCCCCGCGAATCCTTATATTCTTCTCGGAACCTTGCTGCAATATGTGGCACTCGGAAAATTGCCGGAACTGGATGAACTTGGCCGCCCCAAGTTTGCCTATGGCCGGGTGATTCACGAGCATTGCCCACGGCGTGCACATTTCGACGCCGGACGATTCGCCGAAGAATTTGGCGATGAGGGGCATCGACTCGGTTATTGCCTCTACAAACTGGGTTGCAAAGGCCCCTCGACGCACGCGAGCTGCTCCGTCTTGCACTTCTGCGAAGTGGTTGACGCGTGGCCGATCGGACTCGGTCATCCATGTTTCGGATGCACTGAAGAATCGGTTGCCTTCCGCGTGCCCATGCTGAAACCCGCGGAAATCGTTCGGCCCACACCGCCAGCCACCTACGCGCCCGTTACGGCGCCTCAGGGATTCATCAGTCCGGTCGCCACCGGTATCGGTGGACTTATCGGCGGGGCGATTGTTGGAGCAGGCTGGTTGGCGTCGCGTAAATTGGGTGACAAGGTCGAAACCGAACCGCCTTCTCCGCCAGCCCGCAAGGAAAACTCCGGACCTTCGGGGAAGGAATAAGTCATGGACGTAAATCGCAGAGATGCGTTGAAGGCACTGTTCGGGGGTTCTGCGTTTGCGGCCATCGCTTCGAGCGCGGTGCCAGTAGCCACGGCCAGCGAAAAGGCCGTTGAACCGGAAGTCGACGCGGTTGGATTGCTGTACGACGCGACGAAGTGCATTGGGTGTCGCGCATGCATGCCAGCATGCCAAAACGCCAACGGACTGAAGCCAGATACGGGCGGCTCAGGCGGTCTCTACCAGCAGCCTGATACCCTCAACTCTCACACCAAAAACCTGATCAAGTTATATGTAGCGGACGACGGCCACGAGCGCTCCTTTATCAAGCAGCAGTGCATGCATTGCGTTGATCCCGCCTGCGTTTCTGGTTGCCCCATGAAGGCGCTGCACAAGGAAGGACTGGGGGTCGTGGCCTGGACCTCTTATCTGTGCATTGGTTGCCGCTACTGCCAGGTGGCTTGCCCGTTCAATATTCCCAAGTTCGAATGGGACAAGGTCAATCCAAAGATCGTGAAGTGCGAGCTGTGCGACCACTTGGTAGGCAAGACGCAGTCTGAGCCGGCCTGCACCAAAGTTTGCCCCACTCATGCGGTCGTGTATGGCAAGCGCGCGGACCTGCTTGCGGAAGCGCATCGCCGCATTAAGGCACAACCGGGTTTCTATTTTGAGGATCGCGTCTACGGCGAATTCGAAGCTGGCGGAACGCAATGCCTGGTGCTCTCTCACGTCGATTTCACCAAAGTCGGGCTGCCAAAGTTGGACAAGGAGTCCGCGCCGGCGCAAGTCCGCAAGGTCAGCGACTTCATCTATCAAGGCCTTTTGACGCCGCTAGTGGTTTACGGCGGTGTTGCAACTATCATGCGCAGCCGCTGGAAGGGGCACTTGTCGGAGCACGAGCATGAGGCGCACGAACAAACGGGGGCGGAGGGCAAAAAGGTATGACCGCACATTGGGAAAAGTGCATTCGGTTGAAGGAGCCGCTGCTGACGAAGCCTTTTCTGCTGTTCGCGGGCCTAGCTGCGCTCTCCTTTTTGCTGGCCTTATATCGAGAGCTCACCGGTCTCGGATACGTTACCGGACTAAATGACGGCTACTCCTGGGGCCTGTTCAAAAACTGGAATGTAACAACACTTACGGCCTTGGGCTCCGGCGGTTACGCCGTGGCGGTCTTCGCCTGGATTTTCAACGTCAAGCAATTCCATAAAATTCTGCGCACCGCGGTACTGACTAGCCTGGTGGGATACGGCACCGGCATGTTGGCGCTGGGTATTGACGTCGGCCGGCCCTGGAACTTCATTTGGATCGCCAACCCACTGACATGGAATCAGCACTCGGTGCTGTTGGAAGTTGCCGTTTGCATGACCGCGTATTTCATGCTTGCTCTCGATGTGGAAAATATGCCGCCCTTCCTTGAGCGCATGTACCGCGGCGGTGATCCCAAGAAAAAAGAATGGGCGATGAAGATTTTCAACTTCATGCACAAGACGTTTCCGTTCGGCATCGCCTTGGCCTTCGTCCTGCCTTCCATGCACCAGGCCTCGCTCGGGCAACTTATGTATCTGGCCGGGTCTCGCGTTCACCCTCTGTGGCAGACCGCGTTGCTGCCTCTTCTGTACTTGTTGATGGCCTACATTCTGGGCTTCGCATGTGTCTTGCTGGTGCTGATGTTGAGCAGCCTAACGTGGGACTTGGGTTGGGACCAGGAAATACTCGGGCGCTTGGCGGTCATCATGTCTTGGATGGTTGTGCTTTGGACGGTTGTCCGCTTTGTCGACATCGGCCGCCGTGGCGTGCAGGGTCTGATCTTTACTTTCGATCGCTACAGTCTGGTGTTTCTGGCGGAAACGCTGCTGCTGCTTGTGCCTGCTTTGTTGTTGTTGCTGAAGCCGATCCGGACACGGCCTGGCGTGCTGTTTCAGCTGTGCTTACTGGTGGCCATCGGTGGATCGCTTTACCGCTTCACCCCGACAACTCTGGCGTTCTTCCCCTTGGGCGATTATCGCTATTTTCCTTCAGTCGCAGAAATTCTTATGAGCGTGGGCTTTACCTCGCTCGGAGTCGCTGTCTTTTTGTACGCCGTAAAGAAGTACGCGATTTTGCCGGCTTCGGCCAGCAAAGTTGCCGCAGAGACGGCTTTGCAGCCGTTCGATACTCTCTAGTGGGAGCGCGCGATGAGCAATCGCATCACGATTGATCCAATTACCCGAATCGAAGGCCATCTGCGAATTGATGTGCAAGTCGACGGCGGAAAAGTGAATGATTCCTGGGCCTCTGGCACGATGTTCCGGGGCGTCGAGGCCATACTGCAGGGACGCGACCCCCGCGAAGCGTGGCTCTTCGCGCAGCGTTTCTGCGGAGTCTGCACTACGGTGCATGGGATTGCTTCGGTGCGCGCGGTTGAAAATGCGGCCGGGATTCAGGTGCCGCCCAATGCGCAGTACATCCGCAACCTCATCCTCATCGCCCATGCGCTGCAAGATCACATCGTCCACTTCTATCATCTGTGCGCACTCGACTGGGTGGATGTCGTTTCCGCTCTGAAAGCTGACCCATCGAAGACCGCGGCTCTAGCTGGTAGTCTTTCCCCTTGGCCGCGCAATGGGTACCAGGATTTCAAGCAGGTTCAGGATCGCGTTAAGGGGTTCGTCGAAAACGGTCAACTCGGTATTTTTGCGAACGGCTATTGGGGCCATCCGGCAATGCGCCTCTCCCCGGAAGTAAATCTCTTGGCTGTTGCGCACTACCTGCAGGCTCTGGAATACCAGCGCCTCGCCAACCAGATCGTGGCGATTTTGGGAGCCAAAACTCCGAATATTCAGAACCTGGCCGTCGGCGGAGTGGCAAACGCGATTAACCTCGATAACGAAGCCACTCTGAACATGGAAAAGCTGTACACCATCAAGAGCCTCTTCGACGATCTGATTACCTTCGTGCAGAAAGTTTACTTTGTCGATGCCTGCGCAGTTGCCGCGATGTATCCGGATTGGTTTGAATACGGCGCTGGCGTGACCAATTATCTGGCGGTCCCGGATCTTCCTCTGGACAGCGCTATGACTCAGTTCGATCTGCCCGGCGGCATCATCTTCGAGGGCAAGTTGAGCGGAGTTTATCCCATCAAGAGCCACACTGATCCTCGCCTGGTGAATGGCGTAACGGAAAACGTCTCGCATGCTTGGTACGAAGGCGAAAAGACCCTGCATCCTTGGAAGGGTGAAACCAATCCTCATTACACCGGTTTCCACGACGACGGCAAATATACCTGGGTTAAGTCGCCACGCTTCGAAGGCAAGCCGATGCAGGTTGGCCCACTGGCGCAAGTTCTTGTCGGCTACGCGCAGGGGCACAAGCTCACGCAAAAATGGGCCGGCGAAGCAATCAACACGGTCTCCGCCGTTTCGAAGAAGCAGGTCACTCCAGTGATGTTGCAGTCGACGCTCGGACGCATCGCGGCTCGTGCAATCCGCGCGGCCATGTTGACCGAACTTGCCGATAAGCACTGGAACCTACTGGTAAAGAACATTGCCTCGGGTGACGCCAAGATTTATGTGAAGCCGCAATTCGGCGACAAGGAACTGCACGGTGTCGGATTCCACGAAGCACCCCGAGGTACGTTGTCACACTGGGTAGTTATCAAGGACGGTCAAATCGCGAATTATCAAGCCGTTGTTCCTACCACTTGGAACGCCGGCCCACGCGATGAACACGGCTCCCATGGACCGTACGAAGCGTCGCTGCTTGGAAATCCAGTTGCCGACGCGCAGCGGCCACTTGAGGTCCTTCGCACCATTCATTCCTTCGATCCGTGCCTGGCCTGCGCCATCCACACCTTTGATCCCGAAGGAAAAGAAGTCATCGGCCTGTCGTAAACGAGGAAACCATGAACGAAACCGCTCACACTTCGCCGGTTAGAGTTGGCGACAAGATCATCGACACCGAACACGATCTGCAAATGCAGATGCTAGATTCCCTTTGCCAAACGCTGCAAAAGGGCGGCGACTTTGCTCCGGCAAAATATGTTTTGGAGCAATTCATCGAATTTTCCGATATGCATTTCCTCTCCGAGCAATTAGTGATGCGACTGCACAGTTATCCCGGGTACGAACCGCATCTGGAAGAACACACTCGCCTCATGAAAAAGGTTCGGGACATTCGGGAAAATGTTTTTCGCGGCGAGAAGCAACCCAGCCTGCAACTCATCGAAGAGCTTCGCGAGTGGCTGCTGACTCACATCGCCACGGAAGACTCCGCCTTCGGCGATTACCTGCACACCAAGGAAGGCAAGCAGTGACCGCCATCCGCCGCATCGGCGTTCTCGGCGTCGGCAACGTGCTGATGGGCGACGATGGCATTGGGCCCTTTGTGGTTAAAATGTTGGAGGCGCGTTTCGACTTCCCCCGCCATGTTGCTCTTGAGGATCTCGGAACGCCAGGCCTGGGCATCACGCCCTTCTTTTCTGATTTCGACGCCATCATCCTGATCGATGCAGTCAGCGCCACTGGCCAGCCCGGAGACGTGAAGCTCTATCGTAAAGACGAGCTCATTCACCTGCGCATTCAACCTCGCGTCAGTCCTCATGATCCTGCGTTGGTTGAAGCTCTGCTCTTCTCCGAGTTGAGCGGAAGCTGTCCATCGGAAGTCTTGTTAGTTGGAGTTGTGCCAGAGAACTCGGAACTCAGTTGCAGTCTGAGCACGAAAGTGCGGCAGGCTGTGGAACCCGCCTTGGAGGCGGTGCTCGAAGAACTTCGTCGTCTCGGAATTGAACCCTTACTACGCAGCCAGCCCGCCGTTCCATCCATCTGGTGGGAAGTTCCAGCATCCTCTGACACGCTCACGGGGGAACAGTATGTGCCTTGCGATACCAGGTAAAATCACTCACATCACGGAATCCGACGGCATTCGTTCTGGCCGCATCTTGTTTGGCGGCATCGCGCGCCAAAGCTGCCTGGACTTTGTCCCTGAAGCCAAGATAGGCGACTACGTGCTCGTTCACGTAGGCTTCGCCATCAGTGTCGTCGACAAGGAAGACGCCGAGCGCACCTACGCTCTGCTCGAGAGTATGGGCGTGCTTTCCGAAGAACTGGCTCTCGATCCGGGGGGTCCCTCTGGCTCATGAGATACCTGGATGAATATCGCGACGCGAAGATTGCTCACGGTATCGCCGCGGAGATTCGCCGCCGCTCCACGTGTCCCTGGGTGCTCATGGAAATTTGTGGCGGCCAGACGCACACCCTGATGCGTTACGGCATCGACGACTTGCTCGGCGGCAGTGTTCAACTTGTGCACGGGCCAGGCTGTCCGGTCTGCGTTACTCCCATCGAGACCATCGATCGCGCAATTGCTTTGGCACGAATGCCGGACGTCACTCTCGTTTCCTATGGCGATATGTTACGCGTGCCCGGCTCCGACACCGACCTGTTCCATGTAAAGGCCGAAGGCGGAGACGTTCGCGTTGTATATTCGCCGACCGATGCGGTTCAATTGGCGCGCTCGCGCCCCGACCGCAAAGTCGTGTTCTTCGCGATTGGCTTCGAAACTACCGCTCCGGCTCACGCCATGGCCGTGTTGCAAGCAGAACGCCTTGGCCTGCGCAATTTCAGTCTCCTGGTCTCGCACGTTCTGGTGCCGCCGGCGATCCGCACCCTTCTGAGTTCACCGAAAAACCGCGTTCAAGGTTTTATTGCACCGGGCCATGTCTGCGCAGTGGTGGGTTGTAAGGATTACGAACAACTGGTCAACGAATTCAGAGTGCCGATTGTCGTTGGAGGTTTCGAACCACTCGACCTGCTCGAAGCCATTCGCATGCTCGTAGCGCAATTGGAAGAGGGGCGTATCGAGCTGGAAAATCAATATTCACGCTCGGTGCAATATGAAGGCAATAAGCCCGCTCAGGAAGCTGTAGCCCGCGTGTTCGAAATTACCAATCGCAAATGGCGCGGTATCGGTCCCATACCGGCCAGCGGATTGTGCCTGAAAGATTCCTACGCGTTATTCGACGCTGAAAAACAGTTTGATCTGGAAATGATCCGCGCGGAAGAGCCCTCAGAATGTATCAGCGCGGAAGTGTTGCTTGGATTGAAGAAACCCACGGAATGCCCGGCCTTCGGGACGCGCTGCACGCAAGAGCGTCCGTTAGGTGCGCCCATGGTTTCTTCGGAAGGTGCTTGTGCCGCCTATTATCAATACAGACGCCACCTCGTTACTCTCTGAACCGTTGACGCCGAACCTTTCGACTGAGGCGCCGGGCTTTGCCTGCCCTCTGCCGCTCCCTGCGGGCAACCGCATTTTGCTTGGTCATGGCAGTGGCGGTAAATTGAGCGCCGAACTCATAAGGCAAATCTTTCTACCTGCTCTTGGTAATCCAGTTCTGAATCGTCTCGAAGATCAGGCCATTGTTCACCTCAAGGACTCGCGCCTGGCGGTCACCACTGATTCCTTCGTCGTCAAGCCGCTCTTTTTTAAGGGCGGCGATATCGGCTCACTTGCAGTTCACGGCACCATCAACGACCTCGCCATGGGCGGTGCCAAGCCCTTGTGGCTGACCGCTGCTTTCATACTGGAAGAAGGTTTGCCTATCGAAACGGTTCGCCGAATTGCTTCCTCGATGCAACAGGCTGCTGGCAACGCCGGCGTTCCCATCATTACCGGAGACACCAAGGTCGTCGAGAAGGGAAGCGCAGACGGCGTTTTCATCAACACCACGGGAATCGGATTAGTGCCAGAAGGCCTTTTTCTTTCCGCGGAACAAGCGCGCGCGGGGGACGTCATCCTCGTCAGCGGCATGTTGGGAGATCATGGTATCGCCATCCTCGCAGAGCGCGAAGGGTTGCAGTTCGAAACGGAAATTCAAAGCGATTCTGCAGCGTTGCACACGCTGGTGGCCTGCCTTTTGGATGCTGCGCAGGAAGTACGCTGCATGCGCGATCCCACGCGCGGCGGTCTTTCCAGTACGCTCAATGAAATCGCAGCCAGGTCTCATGTCGGGATGGAACTGGAAGAAACGGCAATTCCCGTGCGTGAAGATGTTCGCGGCGCCTGCGAAATGCTTGGCCTCGATCCGCTGTATGTCGCCAACGAGGGCAAACTCGTCGCCATCGTATCGCCAGAGTATGCGGACTTGGCGCTACAAGCGCTGCACAGTCACCCGCTCGGAAAAGATGCGCGCATCATTGGTCGCGTCACGGCAGAGCACCCGAAAATGGTAGTGCTGCGCACGGCGCTCGGCACCACACGCATCGTGGATATGCTTTCCGGTGATCAGTTGCCCAGGATTTGTTAGAGAGGACCGTTCCTTGCACGAAATTGGCATTGCATCCTCGATTTTGAGCTGCGTCGAAGCGGAAGCTCGGCGCCGTCCGGAAGTCACGATTTGCGCTGTTGGCGTCCGCATCGGGGAACTCTCGGCCATCGATAAAGATGCGCTGGCCTTCGCTTTTGAGGCATTAACGCGTGACACGCCACTGGAGAGAGTGCGGATCGAAATCGAGTGGTTGCCGCGACGTCAGAAGTGTCTCGGTTGCAGCGAAGAATTCGCTGTAAAAGATCTCGACCTGAACTGCCCCAAGTGCGGAGACTCCCGCACAACTTGCACCGGCGGCACGGAATTGGATATCGCGTATCTGGAAGTGGAGGAGCTATGCGTGAAATCGTAGAGAAAAAAGTGCTCAGCGAGAATGATCGTTTGGCCGCCGTACTTCGCCAACGCTATCGCGACGAAAACATTCTTTGCGTGAACTTCATAAGCTCTCCCGGTTCCGGCAAAACCGCTCTGCTTGAAAAAACGCTAGCCAGTTTTTCCAAAGATGCTTTGGTCGCGGTGCTTACCGGCGATCTGCAAACTGACAACGATGCTCGCCGCCTGGCGCGTTACGGTTTTCCTGTGCGGCAGATTGTTACCGGAGGAACCTGCCATCTCGACGCCCGAATGGTCGAGAAGCATCTCGACGAAATGGGATTTCGCGGGCCCGGTCTGCTGCTGGTAGAAAATGTTGGCAATCTCGTTTGCCCGTCCAGCTACGACCTTGGCGAGGCGGCAAAGATTGTCTTGCTGAGCGTTACCGAGGGCGAAGACAAGCCACTGAAATATCCTGGCATTTTCCACCGTTCTTCCCTCATGCTTCTCACTAAGACCGACCTGCTCCCTCACCTCGATTTTGACCCAGCGCTGGCGCTTGAGAATGCGCGAAAGATTCATCCAGAGATCGACTACATTGCGGTTTCTTCTCGCACTGGCGAAGGCTTCGTTCAGTGGTTGGGCTGGCTTAATGCTCTCCACCAGAAAGTTCAGCAGGAAGCTGCCGCAACTGTAGCCTGAGCGGTTTACAATCGTTCTATGGCGGCAGACGCGTCTGGGAATGGTGTAGTTCGGAAATCCATTAATGTCACCGGATTTGTGCAGGGCGTTGGTTTTCGCCCCTTCGTCTACCGTCTCGCCAATGAATGTAATTTGGTAGGGTGCATCGCGAATACGCCCGCTGGAGTTAGCATCGAAGTGCAAGGCTCCGCTGCCGCGGTCGAAAGCTTTCTAACCCGTCTTCCGCAGGAAGTTCCTCCGCTCGCTAAAATTATTTTGCTCACTCCCCACGATGCAGAACCCCAAGCCGATACCAGTTTCCGTATTTTGGCGAACCGCTTCGATCAGCCACCTGGCGCTCTTATTTCTCCCGACGCCGCTGTTTGCGAAGATTGTCTGCGGGAGTTGATGAATCCACGCGACCGGCGCTTTCGCTATCCCTTCATTAACTGCACAAATTGCGGTCCGCGCTTCACGATCATTCGCGACATTCCCTACGATCGCGCCCGTACCTCTATGGCCAGTTTTCGCATGTGCGCCGCATGCCAGGCCGAGTACGATGATCCCGCGAATCGACGTTTCCACGCGCAACCGAATGCCTGCTGGGATTGCGGCCCGCAAGTGCGCCTTCTTTCTGCAGAGGGCGAATGGCTGGATGTAGCAGAGCCGATCCGCGAAGCTGCCCGCCTGATCGAGCAGGGAAGTGCCGTCGCTATAAAAGGTCTGGGTGGATTTCACCTTGCCTGCGACGCAAAAAGTGAAGTAGCTGTCGACCGTTTGCGATCGCGCAAGCGACGCGTGGAAAAACCATTCGCTGTGATGGTGCGACGAATTGAAGATGCTGAGCGCCTATGTATCGTCGAGGCCGCCGCCCGGCGAGAACTGTTGTCCGTCCAACGGCCGATCGTCCTGCTTCCCAGACGTATGGAAGGAAATGTTGCGACGGGTGTTGCGCCTCGCAACCGATTTCTTGGAGTTTTCCTGCCGTACACGCCGCTACATCATCTTTTATTGTCCAGCGGTAAGTTTGATGCCTTGGTCATGACCAGTGGCAATCTCAGCGAAGAGCCAATAGCCATTCAGAACGAAGAAGCGGTGCAGCGTTTGAGTGGTATTGCCGACGCGTTTCTGGTTCACAACCGGGAAATCCTCCGCCGGTGTGACGATTCCGTAGTGCGCGTCGAAATGGGCCTCTCACAAAAATTGCGTCGCTCGCGCGGATTTGTGCCCGTTCCCGTTGCCATCGAACAGGAATCGCAGCCGATCCTCGCAGTTGGCGGTGAGCTCAAAAACACCGTTTGCGTTATTCGCGGAAGAGAAGCTTTCCTCAGCCAGCATGTGGGCGATCTAGAAAACCTGGAAAGCTACGGATTTTTTCAGGAAGCTGTGGAACATCTTCAACGCATTCTGGAAGTAGAGCCGAAAATTATTGCCTATGATCTTCATCCAGATTATTTCTCCACTCGCTGGGCACTCGAGAGACAGGATGTACTACTCATTGGTGTGCAGCATCACCACGCGCATATTGCTGCGTGTATGGTGGAGAATCATCTGGATGGCAGAGTGATTGGCATCGCCTTGGACGGCACTGGCTACGGGACTGACGGCGCTATCTGGGGCGGGGAGGTGTTGCTCGCCGATTATCTGAATTTCGAGCGTGCTGCCCATTTGCAATATTTTCCCTTGCCGGGTGGCGCCGCAGCGATTCATGAGCCGTGGCGAATCGCTCTTGGTCTTCTGTGCCGAGATTTTGGCAACCAACTTCCCCTTGCGGAGTCGCTTCTTTCCGCCGATATCGAGCCGCGCAAACGAAGCGTCGTCCTGCAAATGATCGAGCGCAGCGTGAACACGCCATTGACCTCGAGTTGCGGGCGTCTCTTCGACGCAGTTGCCGCGCTGATTGGAATTCGCTCAACGGTTAATTACGAAGCGCAAGCGGCGATAGAGTTGGAAATGGCCGCACGCGATTCGACCGACCAAGGTTCGTATGCGTTCGATTTGTTGCAGAAAGAATCCGGCTGGGAGATCGGCACCCGTAGCTTGTTTGAATCCATTCTTCAGGATATGCGAAATCAAGTGCACGCAAGCGATATGAGCCGTCGCTTCCACAATGGCTTGGCCGCAATCTTTGCGGAAGCTGCCGAAACTATTCGGGGTTCATCCGCTCTGAATCGCGTCTGTCTGAGTGGCGGCTGTTTTCAGAACGCGCTTCTGTTTGAAGCTCTCTACGGATTACTGCGACAGAAAGGGTTCGAGGTTTACTATCACTCCGAAGTTCCGACCGGGGATGGCGGTATTAGTCTCGGTCAAGCCCTCGTGGCTTCGCATCGCGTTCATCTGCAGAGTCTCAGCAACAGTTAACGCGCCCCGTATTTGCGGCTTGCCGTGACGCCCTTTCCTTCCGTTACCGTGATCGTTTGCCCCGCTGGCACCGCTGTAAGCTTGTCTATCTGCCCACTGGGCCAACGGATCTCGATCGAGTCTGCCTGATCGCGCTGCGCCAATCCAAACGTGAGCACCAACTCGCTGGACGACAGATAACTCGAGCCACTGCGTAGCATCTGCGTTTGCGTGTCGCCGCCCAACGACAATTTCACGACAGTGCCAATTCCGTCGCGATTAGACTTTGTCCCCACCAGTTTTACCCGCAGGCCTTTATTCGCTGGACTTCCAGCATTCAGTTCGTTCTGAAAGAGATATGCTGGCCCTCCATTTGTCGAGAGGAGCAAGTCCAGCCGCCCGTCATTATTGATATCTGCGTAAGCGGCGCCTCGCCCGACCCTCGGCGAGTTAAACGCAGAGCCCAGAGTCTTCGTTACTTCCTTGAATTCACCCTTGCCCACATTGCGAAACAGATGCGGTGGCATTGCGTACTTCACATTCGATTGCACGCGCTGAATGTCGCTGTCGATGTGCCCATTGGCAATCAGAATGTCGGGCCAACCATCCAAATCGTAATCAAAGAAAAAGCAGCCAAATCCCAGTGTCAGCAGCGACGCGCGGCCCACTTCCGATCGCGGTGCCTCATCTACAAAAAGCCCTCTTCCTTCGTTGTGGTACAGCGAAAGCATCTGGTTCGAAAAATTTGTGATCAGGATGCTGGTTGCGCCGGAATGGTCGTAATCAAACGCATCGACGCCCATGCCCGCGCGCGCTACCCCGTCTTCGCTGAAGGCTATACCTGCCACAACAGCCTTTTCGGTGAACGTGCCATTCCCGTTATTGCGATACAGTTTGTTCGGTTGCGTGTCGTTGGAAAAAAGAAGATCCGGCCAGCCATCGCCGTCGTAATCGAGCACTGCAATTCCTAACGTCTTCGAAGTCGGTTCGTTCAGGCCAGCTTTTTTGGTGGCGTCCTCGAATGTGCCATCGCCCCGGTTGTGCCAGAGTCTAACCGAAGTGCCCTTGTACGATTCCGGTGTGCAGTACGACTTGCTCTTGCCATCCAGCGTGCAATACAGATCGCCCTGCATTGTCCATTGCACGTAATTGGCGACGACCAGATCGAGCTTGCCATCCTTGTCGTAGTCCACCCAAGCCGCGCTGGTGCTGAACTCATTGGGGCCTATCAGTCCGGCTTTTTGTGTTACGTCTGTGAAAGTGCCGTTCCCATTATTGTGAAAAAGACGGCTTTGTCCCATCGCGGTAACGAACAAATCGTCATAACCATCGTTATCGTAATCGCCGACTGCCACGCCCATCCCAAAGATCTCGATGTCCAGTCCAGCTTTGTGCGTCACATCCGTAAACGTACCGTCATGATTGTTATGGTACAGCTTCGGTGTGCTGTGCTTTCCGCTGTGCCACGGCCAGTCCATGCCGTTCACCAGAAAAATATCTGGCCATCCATCATTGTCGTAGTCGATGAACGCAACCCCGGGCCCCATAGTTTCCGGCAAGTATTTTTTGCCGAACGCCGCGTTGTTATGCACAAAACGGATTCCGGCTTTTTGCGTTATATCGCGGAATGTTATGCCTGGATTGTTGGCCGGGTTCTGCTGACCGTAAGCGATGGTTCCCTGCACCAACACGCACGCCAGAATAATCGTCAGAAGCCTCTTCACTTCGTCTCCACCGCAATGTTCCGCCCGACGCCGAGTGCATCGGCAACGCGGTTAATGTAATTAAACCAGGAAGCAATCAAAGTAATTTGCAGAATGCCCCGGTCATCGAAACCTGCGGCACGCAACCGTTGGTGATCTTCGGGGCTGCACTGTGTCGCGTCCCTGGTGAGTTTCACAACGTAATCCAGCATTATTTTGTTCTGCTCACTGATCGGGGCTCGACGATAATCTCTCCGGAGCGCTTCGACCATTTCTTCGTTCAACGTAACCCGACGCAGAAACTCTGCGTGTGATTCGATTCAATAAAAACATCGATTGGTCACCGACACCATAGTGGCGATCATCTCGTGCTGTTCGCGCTGCAATGGCAGGTCTGGCGACATCAGCGCGCCAAAAGTGCTGAACGCGTGGAACATCACATCCGGAAACAAGCTGTGCGAGCCGACGATCGAGTTTTCGACTCCGTGATCGACGATGGGCACGGGTGTCGCGTATTCCAGGGGATAGAGTTTGCGCTGCTCCATCATGGCGTTGCGCACTTGCTCATCATCTTCCATGCGAACAGTCTTGATCCAGGTCATGTTTGATTCCTTTGCATTTGTTTTTGCTTCCGACGTGCTTACCGGCCCGCTCCGCCAACAGCTTTATTGGCCTGCGAAGCATGCGCTGCGGGACTGGCCTTTTTTGCTTTGCTCGCCGGCGCAGCCGGGGTCAGCTCTACTGAGACATGTTCGTGGACAGGCTGGCGCTCGTTATTGTCCTCAGGATGCAACTGACGATACGCACCGGTGAGTGCCTGGGCAGCTTCATCCGCCTTGAAACGCATATAGCGCTCTTTGTGCTCGTTCGCAGCGGTTTCGTTGCCGAGGCCCGTGTAGCAGAGCATCAGGTTGTAATTAGCCTGCAGATCTTCAGGATCAATGGTCAACGTCTCCTGAAATTCCTTGACCGCATCGGCATAGCGTTTCTGCAGAAACAGCACACGGCCCAGTTCATTGTGCACCACGCGATCGCGTGGATATTGCGCCAGTACAGCCTGCAGCGTCTTCGCGGCCTCGTCGTACCTTCCTTCTTCCTTCAACACGCGTGCATAGAAGAAATTAGCACGAGCAAGATCCGGTTTCAGCGCTAGCGCTTTTTGCAAAACCACTTTAGCTGTCTCGGTGCTACCTTCCTGCACCCGTACTCGGCCAACATTGGTCCAACCGTCGGCATTCTGAGGATCGATCTCAGTTACTCGCAAGAAAGCTTGTTCCGCGCCTAGCAGGTCCCCCTGTAAGAACAGTCCGATCCCGTAATCGTTCCAACGTGTCCAGTCTTCTTTATTACGAACAACCTCGGGCGCAGGTTGTGGCGCGGAATGTGGCAAAACGCGAATCGATTTCGTATCCTCCGCTACGGTAATGATTGGTAGTTCCGGAATTTCTTTCTTTTTAGCTGAAACTTGCGACAAATCGCCTGTGAACGCTACACGGCGATCGTCATAGTCGGGACTGACTTCCGATCCGGGAGTAGCGGGATCCTGCTTCCCAGCAAAGGCAAACTGTGTGTTCCACCATTGGAATTTTCGGTAGTTCAGTTTTGCATGCAACTGGATACGTTCTCCGGCGCTTTCAGGAATGTGCATTCGAAAATGCGCCGTATCCGCGGCTCCCGGTGGGATCAGGTGAACGTAAACCGTTGCGCGTGCGGCCCACGCGTTCCGCTTGTTGATTGGATTTCCATGCTCGTCGATTAATAAGGATTTGTAAAAGTGGGCGCCCTTTTCCACGGGACCCCTGCCGCCGTCTTCCACCTTGCCGCTCCAGAAAATTACCTGGCCCTTGTCGTCAGTTGCTTGCAATTCGAGCCAGACGTCAAACGCATCGATGGTGCCACCTGGGAAAAAATGCCCCACCTTTTTCGTTCGCACCACAACATCGACCAGTTCATCGTCTCCGCGTCGCACCGCTGCATTCGCCCGCTCTAACGGCGCAGACACTGGCCTTGCCTCGCCAATCTCGCCTTTTGGCAGTGTTGTGTCGGCCTCTTCTCCTACCGCGAACGTAGTGGACAGTTCCGGCTTTGGGTAGCCTGCCGGGCCCGCGCTGGTTTCTTTTTTCGGAGCAGGAGAAATCGCAAAAATGTCTACGCTGAGTTGCTTATCCTGCAGAAACTTGGTGCTGGCTTCGAGTTGCGCCGCATCTTCGTTGGCAGTCGGGATCGCCGTATTCGCTCCTGGAAATCTATGCGAGTGGACATATCCGTTGATGTTTCCCTCATCCTTCGAAGCCACCATAGGCATGTGGCAATCGGCGCACATCATGGCAGTCGACGGATAGTAGAACGAGCGCGCACCTTGCCCGGAGACGCCGCTCGCTTGCCAATTGTCGTATTCGTTCAGCCCACGAATCCACCGATAGTGGTTTACCGGAACATCCAAATGGACTTTGTGGCAACCCGAACAGAATTCTGGCACCTGTTCCCGCATGAACGGTTTCAGAAACACGCGACGATGCGGTTCAGGATTTAAGCGCACCATGAAATCGTGTAGACCCCGGACCAAGGGGTTCTCGCTCGCAGCCAACTCATGCAACTTCGGATATTCCAGCAGGAAATCACCCTGACCCATGGTGCTCTTCACTTGCACAATGCTGTGGCACATCATGCAGCTCAATCCTGCTTGTGCTTCGGGCGTATTCACATTTTCTTTGATGGGATGGTCCATCATTCCGCTGAACAGCAGCGCCGGATCGTGGCAGCCGGCGCACCATTTCGAAGGTTTCACACCAGCGACGTCTTGCATGTACTCAATGCTTTTCCGATACCACTGATTATTGAACGACGAAAAATGATGCGCGGAACTTTGCCACTGTTTGTAAATATCCGAGTGGCAGCGCTCGCATGCTTTGGATTGCAGGAAATAGTTCGACGGGATGTAGTTTCCATCCGTTGTCTGAGCCGAGCTGGGAAAAAACTTGCCTTGCGGGCCGTCGCCCTCTTGTTCCATGGCTAGAGGAGAAATGCGTGGATTCTCTACGCGATAGCGATTCTTCCAGGATACCTCCCGCAACCACCACGAACCCGCGGCGACTCCCGCCGTAACCACCACTAAGACTGCGAATGCCAGGAGTTTTTGTGGAATTCCTTGGCCAAGTCGCCCGCGTTCCGTCAGCCACGCCAACACCAGGAGAAGGACACCCAGCGTGCAAAGCGCGATGTGAGCATAAAGCCAATTCTTCAGTCGATGCGGAGTGCCGAGATAAATGAGTAGAAGACCAAGCACCGTTCCAGCCGCGAGCGCGATCCAGCCAATTCGTGCGATCCGAGATTCTTTAGCAATTCCACGGAAGAGATAGAGCAGCAGGCCAGCAGAAAATAAAATTCCAACGCCAGAATGCAGAACGACGATGCCAAAATAAAAAAGTGACGCGGAGGGGAATGCATAGAGATAAATGGCCGAAAGAACCAGGACGAACACGCTTGTGGAGCGCCAGCGTTTCATTCCTTCCCCCAATCTCCTCATCAAATCACATCTGCCCCTAAATTAGAAATGCGGCCGGGGGTCGTGGACCCGGCCGCAGAGTTTGTTGGGGTGCTTCCTGTGTCGGCGAAGGCAAAGCCTGATTTGGAAGCGACTGCTAAAGTGCTTCCTTTATAAGGGCACGGCGAATTGATGACAATAATGCGAAAGCACTATCGCTGCAGATCTTCGATAATGCCCTTATTTTCAATGACTTGATAGGATTTTCTACTTGTCAACTTGGTATGTTCCTGTGTTGCACCACTCGGCCAAATAATCTCCACTCGTTCGATCTGATCCTCTTTGCCAACCCCGAACGTAACCGGCAATTCTGATTGCGACAAATAGCTCGAGCCACTTCTCACGATTCTTGTTTGCACTTGTCCTTGATTAAAGATTCGCACGGTAGAGCCAATTGCATCGCGATTCGATTTCGTCCCCACTAAACGAAAACGAATGCTGTGGTTCAAATTCAGTTTGTCGTTGCGATAGAGGTACGCAGGACCGTGGTTCGTGGTCAGCAGCAGATCGAGATCACCGTCGCGATCGAAATCTCCAACGGCCAGTCCGCGACCCACTTTCGGTTGATCGAATCCTCCCCCAACTTCCGTCGCGACGTCTCGAAATTGTCCTTTACCCAAATTTTGGAAGAGTTGCGCTGGTTGCGCATAGCCAACATTCCCGCGAATGTTGCGAACTGTTTCGTCGATGTGCCCGTTGGCGATCGCAATATCGAGCAACCCGTCCAGGTCTGCATCGAAGAACACGCAGCCAAATCCCAAAGTGTTGCGTGACGCGTTGCCAAGCCCTGTTTGCATTGCGATGTCGTCGTACCCTTTGGTGCTCGCTCGATAAAGTCCAATCATTTCATTGTCGAAGTTGGTGATGACGATTCCAGATTTGCCCGAGTTATCGAAGTCGGCGACATCTACGCCCATTCCAGCACGCGCCTTTCCTTCGTTGCTGAAGGCCAAACCAGCCTCTACCGCGACGTCCTTAAATTTTCCATTCCGCTGATTGCGATAGAGCTTGTTGGGTTGCGTGTCGTTCGCAACCAGCAGATCGGGCCAGCCGTCCTGGTCGTAGTCCAGCATCGCCACACCGAGCGACTTCGAACTGCTGTCGAAAATCCCGCTCTTCGCAGTTACGTCCTCAAACGTTCCGTCGCCGCGATTGTGAAACAGCCAGCACGTATCGCCACGATATGCTTCCGGCGTGCAATACGATTTATTCTTGCCATCCAGACTGCAGAACACGTCGTGGTCCGCCGACCAGTGCACATAGTTGCACACAAAGAGATCCAGCAATCCGTCGCGGTCATAATCAATCCAGATTGCCGAGGTGCTTAACCCTTGTCGCCCAAGCAAACCGCTGGCCTTCGTTTCGTCAACGAAATTTCCTTTCCCGGTATTGCGGAATAGGTGGCTCTGCCCGACGCAGGAAATGAAAATATCTGGGAACCCGTCGTTGTTGTAGTCGCCGACAGCGACACCCAACCCGTAAATCTCTACATCGAGCCCGGCAGATTTTGTAACGTCGGCGAACGTGCCGTTCCGATTGTTGCGATAGAGTTTCAATGTAGTGCGTTGCCGCTTGTGACCTGGCCAGTCCATCGCATTCACAAGCAAGATGTCTTGCCAGCCATCCGCATCGTAATCCAAGAAGGCACAACCGGATCCAAGCGTTTCCGGAAGTAATTTTCCTCCGTAGGCCCCGCTGTTGTGCTGGAATGTCAGGCCGGCGAAGGCAGTTACATCCACCAATCGAAATCCAGGGACATTATTCGGGAAAGGACTGGCCGGGATCCTCGAAACAATTCCTGCGCCGATGGCCTGCCTGACGAAATCGCGCCTCTTCACGGCAGGTTTACCAGCCCATTGCGAATCGCGTACACCACCAGCTCCGCGGTTTTGTGAATTCCCAAAGCGTCCATAATGTTGGCACGATGGACAGATACAGTGTTGACGCTCAGACTCAAGTCTGCCGCAATTTCTTTATTCGATTTGCCGGCGACTATATGCTGCAGAATTTCCAACTCTCTAGGCGTTAATCCCGTGTCTCGCTCGCCTTTTAGCGTACCGCCTCGCGTAATTTGGGGATCAAGAACCGTTTTGCCCTCTGCCACTTTCTTAATCGCGCTCACCAGATCCAGGTCCATCGCGTTCTTCAAAATATACCCGCGAGCGCCCGCTTCCATCGCCTGCCGGACAAGTGTGTCCTCGGAATGCATGCTCAGCATCAGAATGGAAGTTTCTGGCAGCTTCTGAAGGATTCGTCTCGACGCTTCAATGCCGTTAATCTGCGGCAACGCACAATCCATCACGATGACGTTGGGTTTTAGCTCTTCCGCGCGCTTCACCGCTTCCAGTCCGTCGCTCGCTTCGCCCACCACCTGAAACGAAGCCTCATCTTCCAACATTCGGCGAAATCCTCGCCGCACCAGTGCATGGTCGTCTACCAGCAGGATGGTTATCTTATTCGGCATGAGCGTACGCCTTCTCGCGAGGGATTCGTAACTGAACCAGTGTACCGCCTGTCGGCAACGATGAAACCAGCAACGTACCATTCAAGATTTCCGCTCGCTCCCGCATCGCCACTAAGCCGATTCCCGTCTGGCCCGGCAGGGGAGCAAAGCCCTGGCCATGATCTTCCACTTCCAATTCGAGGCCATCCTCTTTAAAACGCAGACGAATCCACGCTTCTTTCGCGCCAGAATGGCGGCTCACATTATTCAGCGCTTCCTGCACGACGCGATAAATCTGCACTCCCGCATTGGTTTCAACGGGAAAACTCTCGCCTGACTTTTCGTAATGAAGCACCAGTCCCGCTTGCCTCTCCACCGTCGGAACGTACCAATCCAGCGTACTTTCCAATCCCGCTTCCTCAAGAAGGACGGGATGCAGCGCTTGCGACAGACTGCGAATATTGTTCAGCGTGTTCTGTGCTATCTCTCGCACTTCCTGCAAATCTTCATGAAGAGGTGAGCCTGCGGGCACATCCTTATCGGCGCGATGAATCAGTGAGCCGATCGCCGTCAGCACTTGGCCAAATTCGTCATGAAGCTCGCGCGAAATGTGGCGCAGCGTCGATTCCTGTGTGGCAATCAATTTCTGGGCGAGTTCACTTCGCTGCGACGATAGCTCTGCAACCTGGCTGAATAGCCTGCGATTATTACGAATCAAATACAAACTAGTCACGACGATCGCAAGCAGAATGCCTGCCAGGAAAAAATATAATTGGCGCTGAACGCGATCATAGATTTCGGTGATTCGCCCGGCAGCCTGCTCTTCGCCCTCATTATTTTGAACCAGCAGGCGGGACACTGCCGAACTCAACGCCGCCTGTCGTGGCTGTAACGTGTCGCGGATTTGCTCGCGAGCGACGTCCTCGAATCCTTGATCCGCAATTGCGAACATGCGATCTGTCGCATCCCAAAACTGTGTGAGTGCCTGATTCAGATAGCGACGTTGATCGCTGGTTCTGGTCGCCTCTGCGAGTGGCGCTTCCTGTTCCAACGCATCTTCCAGATCCTTGCGTATGCGATCAAATTGCGCAGTCCAGGCAGGAAGCGGATATGGTTCACCCGGGTCCAGCATGTCGCGCATGGCAAGTCCCACTGAGTTCAAGTCATTTTGGATGCGGAGAAGTTGCAGCGAATCCCGCCGGTTGCGGTCGACCAGATTGTTTTGCAACTTGTGAATACCGGAAAACTGCAACGTGATATAGCCCGCATAGGCAAGCACGGCGAGAATCGTGATAGCCAAGCCGAGATAGAGTCCACTTGTTGGTCCTTTGTGCGCGCCTTCTGTATTGTCCACGCGAAAAGGATATAACGCCCGGGCAGCGCCGCCAACTTTTGAGCCCTGACGTTCGTCGGACACAACCGCTTATCGTTAGGTGATACACTTTTTGCGATTCAAAGCTCACCACTGTCGAGGTATCAGGATCGCAAAATGATCGACGTCGGACTTATTGGATTTGGTCTGGCAGGCCGATATTTACATGCCCCTGTAATTCAGGCCGTGCCTGGTCTGCGCATGGCCGCCATCTTGCAGCGTTCCGGCGATGAAGCGGCGCGTGCCTATCCAGATGCGAAAATCGTGCGAACGCTCGACGAGCTTCTCGCAATGAATAGCATTCGCCTGATCGTCGTCGCCACCCCGAATCAAACGCACTTCCCAGTCGCCCAGCAATGTTTAGAGGCTGGGCGCGATGTGATTGTTGATAAGCCGTTCACCACCACCGTTCAGGAAGCCGTTGATCTGGTCCGCATTGCACGCGCACATGGCCGGCTCTTGACCGTTTATCACAACCGTCGATTTGATGCGGATTTCCACGCTCTGCGGGATGTTGTGAGCTCTGGCGAACTGGGCAATATCATTCGTTTCGAGAGTCATTACGATCGCTTTCGTCCAAATCCGAAAGCCGGTGCCTGGCGAGAGAAACCCGGGCCAGGAAGTGGAGTGCTTTTCGACCTCGCACCACACTTGATCGATCATGCGCTCACTATTCTGGGCACTCCTCTTGCGATCAGCGCCGATGCGCGTACCGAGCGGCCATCTCTTTCCACCGATGACGCGTTCGACCTGTATTTTGTTTATCCCAACGGCGTCCGAGCGAACCTGAAAGCCACCATGATGTGCGCAACCCCCCGCCCGCGGTTCGTCGTGCTCGGCAACAAGGGAACGTTTGTAAAAAAAGAATTCGATCCCTTGGAAAACGCCTTACGCAACGGCATTATCCCGCCGGGTGAGTCCTGGGCCTTGGAGAAAGAAGAGAACTGGGGCGAACTTACGATCATCCATGAAGGAAACGCCTTGAAGAGTACGGTCCCTTCTCACGGGGATTGGCGCGACTTCTACGCCAACGTACGGGACGCCATGCTTGGCAAGGAAAAACTGGTCGTCACTCCCCAACAGTGTGTGGACGTGATGGTGGCGCTGGAACTTGCTCAGGAAAGTAGCCGTTCCGGGTGCTCAGTCCGGTGGCGCGACGTTCGCGTTGACGCCTAGTTCGCAGTCCGCAGCCCTTCACGTCGTATAATCGAACCAGGGATAAGGAGTGCAACCTGCCCATGAAGATTGAACTGGCACCGTCAATTCTCTCCTCGAATTTCGCGCAGTTGGGCACTGAAGTTCATGCAGCGATCGAAGGGGGCGGATCAATTTTGCATGTCGACGTCATGGACGGCCACTTCGTGCCCAATCTGACTCTTGGCCCTCCTGTCGTTCGCAGTCTGCGCAAGGTGACGCAAGTGCCCCTCGATTGCCATTTAATGATCGAAAATCCCGACCTTTTTATTCCGGACTTTGCCGAAGCGGGTGCGGACTGGATTTCCGTACACCAGGAGACTTGCGTCCATCTCGATCGGACTCTGCACTTGATCGCCGCGCATGGTTGCAAGCCAGGCGTAGTCATTAACCCCGCTACCCCGGTCGAGATGCTGACCGAAGTTCTGGATCTGGTCCACCACGTCCTGGTGATGAGTGTGAACCCAGGCTTCGGTGGGCAGAAGTTTATTCCCAACTCCCTGAACAAGATCGCTTCGTTGGCGCGAATGCGCGCGGAGCGGAAGCTTGAGTTTCGTATCGAAGTCGATGGAGGCATCGATCTCAGCACTGTGAGCGATGTCGTCAAAGCTGGCGCCGAAGTGCTGGTCGCGGGCAACGCGGTCTTTGGCCACGGTGACCCGAAGACTAACGCCAGGCAGCTACTGGAAATGGCCCGGGCAGCTACACTCTCACGAGCCTGATCTCGCTCGTAAATTGCATCCTTTAACCAGAAAATTAGCTAAATTGTCGCACAGACTAGTATCCGGCTTGAAGGTGAGCCGCCATCCAACAATCGAGCTCGAAAATTTTCTATGCCGCGATTGACGTTACGGTCGCTTTGCGGCGAGCCTTGTTTGGCTTTTCAACCAGTTCGCGTTCGGCGCGAGTCCAATCTTCAAGCGGGTTTCCCGATGCGCACCCACGTTCCAGATAGATGTGATAAGCGCGCAACGCGATCTCCTCATGGGTAGGGCCTTTTTTCGTTGTCCGCGCTTTCTTTGACTTCAGCGAGGAAGTTTCCCTCGTTTTCTGCATTCTCTTTCTCCTTTTTACTGCACAAATATCTTAACGTGTTTTGCGGACGTTGTGCGTGACGGATCGCACTCCGAGTGCCGTTTTGCACACCGCAAACCTTGCATTTGAGCTAGAAAAAATTTCAATGAATGAGCTCAGACGTCGGATGTTTCTGGTCTGGTGTGGGTACGCCCCTTCTGCTTGATGCCCGCTGCGAAGGAAAAATAAAAAAAGGGCGGAGAGCATTTCTGCTCCCCGCCCTGCTGGAGGTTCTTGGCTTGTGTTAGAAGTTCACCTTGGCAAATACCTGCACAATCCGCATTCCTTCCGCCGCTGAAGCAAACGCTCCGTAAGGAGTGGTCGGAGAAACGGCTAACGCCGTTATACTGCCGAACGCGCTGCTATTGGTATTGGCTTGCGGATTCTGGAAATTTGGATGGTTGAGCAGGTTGAAGAAGTTAGCGCCGATCGCCATTTTGAAGCGTTCGGTCACCGCAAACGTCTTCTTCAAATTCAGGTCGGTATTGAAATATCCCGGTCCGCGGAAGGCGTTACGGGCATTTGCGTCAAAGCTGGTCGGTGTCGTGAAACTCGCAGTAGTGAAGCAGGCCGTGGTTGCGCAGTTGCTGCCAAAGACCGTTGGCGTACCCCGTTGCGGTTCGTAAAGCACGTTGGCAAGCAATGCACCATTAACAGTCAAATTGTTGGCCGCGAATGCTACGCTCTGTGCTCCATTGACGATGCTGAAAGGGAAGCCAGTCCGCCAGAAAAATGTTCCAGCAATCTGCCATCCTCCGACCAGCGTATTTACCAGGTGGTGAGAAGTCTTGATTGGCAGGTCCCATACATAATTCGCGGTAAGGTTGTGCCGCACATCGTAGTCGGCGGATGCATACGATGCATTCGGGTTGGTTGGGTCTATTTGCCCCAATATGCTGTTGAAAGAGCTATACGGCAAAATACCGCCGTTCGAAACGTTGTCTGTCGCATGGCTGAACGTGTAATTCAAACGTGCCGTCAAACCATGCCACAAGTTCTGCTGAATCGAAGTGGTCAGCCCGTGGTAATTAGAGAACCCATTGTTCGTCAATTGTTGAACGGCCGCCACGCGCGCATCTGGCGCAGCTCCGAACGGTAGCTGCGTGAAACCACCGCCGCAAACGGTCGTTGTGCAGAATGCATTCAAATATGGGTTGATGAGCAGAATGTCATACCCGTGGTTGCCAACATAGTTCGCCGAGAACAACGTGTTCTTCCCCAGCGTTTGTTGAACTTCCAGGTTCCATTCGACGAACTTTGGATTGGTGATTTTTCTGGTCTGATCGAACAGCGGGGGTACTCCGCAGCCCGGACCTGCTGCTTGATATTGCGCCAGGTTCTGGCCAGAGTTGTACGCGGTTTGGAATGCCGAGTTGCAGCTTTGCACCAGGCTCACACCGCTGCCCGCTTCGGTTGGGTCGACGGTTCCTCCGGGAGTTGAAAAGCTGACAACTTGCGGAAAGTTCGTTGTGAAGTTGTCCAGAATTGTCCCCGGATACAGGTCCGTAAAGAGGCCGCCGCCACCGCGCACCACGGTCTTTTGATTTGGGCTCCACGCAAAACCGAGGCGCGGTTCAACCACGACGCTCTCTACGTCGCGCAGGATATTGCTTTGGTTCCCGGTAACCATTTGGTTAAACGGAACCGTGGCATCGTGAGTCAAATCTTGAAACGGCTGTGTAGGAAGGGAAGCGCAATTCGTTTGGCAGACCCCGCCAGAATTGCGATCGACGCGCAACGCCATAGTGAGCTTGAGCTTTTGGTTCACGCGCAATTCGTCTTGGAAGTACACGCCGAGACTGTAGATCGCAAGTGGCTGAGGCGATCGCAGCGCAAAGTTCAGCGTGGTGCTGGTGTCCACCGTATCCGTGGCGAATCCGGCCAGCGATGTTAGAACGCCTGGTGGGTTGGTCAGTTCCGAGGCGCGGAAGTCACTTACGTCGTCACGACGGAAGTTCGCGCCGACTTTGAAACTGTTGCGGCCTTTGGTGATCGACAGGTCGTCCACCAGTTGCCATTGCTCGACATTTCGGCCTTGTGGAAAGTAGAAGTTAAATGGGAAGTCTCCTCCCACCGCTCCTAGGCACGACATCGTTGTGTCCGCGGAGCACAAGATTTCCGGGAACACCGCATTTGCCGCCGCCACATTCGTGGATTGGAAAATCGCAGAGTAATAAAGGTCAGAGAAAATGAAGTTGTTCGCGATGGTCGGGCTGAATATGTGCGTGTAGTTGAGTTGTCCCTCATCTTGAGGCTGATGGCTGATCGCATTGAATGCCGGATTTATCGGGTCCGCATACGTTGGCTGGGTCCCACGGTCGAACTTCACGCGACCAAACACTCTATTATTGTCGTTGAAGTTGTAATCCACGCGTCCGATCAATAGCCATTCCTGGTTGCCGCTTGAGCCCGCAAGAGTGACCGCTCCTAAGCAGGATGTAGAGCCACTTGGCAAACCGTATGTTCCGCCAGGCCCCGCGAAAATGCCGCCCGCATGCGCGTTTGCGGCATTCCCACCGCAAGTGTCAGCCGTTGGCACTGCGCCACCCGCGCCTTTTGCATTGTTATAAAGAGAAAATGCCTGCTGGTAAAAGCTCGTCGCTGTTGCCGGAACCGTGGACAGTACGTAGCTCTGGAACTCCGGCGTTGGCAAGAATGATTGTGTCGCTGTCGCAAATACGTACCGTAATCCTTCCGTATCCACGAAGAAATACGCTTTATCTTTCTTTATGGGACCACCGATGTCCGCGGCCCACTGGTTATTGTTCTGAAACGGCTTGGGCTGCTGGCTGGCTTTCAAGAAATAATCTTCAGCATTCAGCGTGCTGCCCGTGTAGTAGTAATTTGCGTCTCCGTGAAACGCGTTGGTGCCCGACCTTGTTGAATAGTCAACTTGGGCTCCCGCTTGACGACCGTACTGTCCCGTATAGCCGTTGCTGACCACCGCCACTTCCTGCACATCATTTCCGCCCAGCAGCAGGTTGCTGGCACCTGAATTGTTCAGGTTTAGAAAGGGATCGTTGTAGTCATTGCCGTTGATGGTGAATAGGTTCGAGGTGCCAGGCAATCCAAACGCGCTGAAGTTCCCGTATCCATTCCCGCTTGAAGTATTCATGGATATACCAGGCGCCGTCTGCGCGATATATGTCACATCGTTGCCCGGATTCGGGATGTTCTGCACGGTACGCGTATCAAACGTGGTGGAGATATTCGCGTTTTCGGTTTGCAGCAGCGCGGGTGCTTCGCTTACTTCTACGGTCGTTGTTCCCGCTCCCAACTCAAGCGCTATGTTCACCGCCAGGTTTTGACCTAGAAGCACCGGAACGGCCCGCGTGTAGGTCTTGAAGCCATCTTTGGTCACAGTCAAACTATATTCGTCTGGCTTTAGCAGTGAGAATGTATATTCACCGTTAGCGCCTGATACTGTGCTAGCCGTGCTTCCTGTGGCGCGGCTGACCAGCGACAAAGCCGCTCCGGCGACGGTGGCTCCTGTAGGATCCGTGATCGTGCCACTGAAGCCCCCGGTAACGATGGTCTGCGCCGACAATCCTGCTGCGAAAAACAGGACTGCAATGCAACTGATCAGGACAATATTTCCTACCTTCTTTATCATCATTTTCTTTCTTCCTCTTTCAATCGATAGTGAACGGCTTTCTCATGCAAGAAATCTTGGACCACCACCTGTGACCGTTGGGGCACACCTCAACCACCGAGCATTTCAGCGAAAAAAGAATTTTCCGCCTGCCTGCTACCGACTTCGAACCACTCACCCTAACCTGGGAACGTCCTCACTAAATAAAGTTCGGACGAATTGGGCCGCCTCCACTCAGGGGCCTCAGGAAACTGCTGGCGGGCTTTAATGCACGGCAAATACCATCTTGGCCATCTCAAGCCTTTGTAAATCTGTAACTTAAAACTCGTAAAATTTGCGACCCTGGAAGTTTCTCCGAAATTTGGGAATTCCTATGATTTCTGGGGATTAGACATTTTCTCTCAGCGGGGTGCTATTAGCGTCGTCTAGGAAATTTTACTCGCGTATAAAAAGAGAGAAGGCCGCTCGCATTTATGCGGGCGGCCTTCCTCGATAAGTAAGATTCGACTATGCTACGGTGACTTCCTTGCTCAGGTAAACGTCTTGAATTGTATTTAGCAGTTTGACTCCCTCGGGCATCGGTCTTTGGAACGCCTTGCGTCCGCTGATCAAGCCGGTGCCGCCCGCCCTTTTATTGATCACTGCGGTTACCACCGCTTCTTCGAAATCATTTGCTCCCGAAGCTCCACCACTATTGATTAGTCCGGCGCGGCCCATGTAGCAGTTTGCCACTTGGTAGCGGCAGAGATCGATTGGATGGTCGCTCGAAAGATCCGTATATATACGCTTGTCGAATTTTCCATAACTCGAATCGCCCATGTTCAGTGCCTGATAGCCACCATTGTTTTCGGGCAATTTCTGCTTGATGATATCGGCCTGGATCGTTACACCGAGATGATTCGCCTGCCCGGTAAGATCCGCCGATACGTGATAATCCTTGTCCTTCTTGAACGCCGGATTCCGCAGATAGCACCACAACACCGTCGCCATTCCCAGTTCATGTGCTTTGGCAAATGCCTGGCTAATCTCCACGATTTGCCGCGTGCTGTTGTCAGAGCCGAAATAAATTGTGGCCCCCACTGCGGCAGCTCCCATGTCGTAAGCCTGCTCCACGGTGCCGAACAGAACTTGGTCGAATCGATTCGGATACGTCAACAATTCGTTGTGATTGATCTTTACGATGAACGGAATTTTGTGTGCGTATTTGCGCGCCACCGAACCCAGCACGCCAAAGGTCGAAGCAACCGCGTTGCATCCTCCCTCAATCGCCAGCTTTACGATATTCTCGCCGTCGAAGTAATCCGGATTTTTCGCAAAGCTCGCGCCTGCGGAGTGCTCGATTCCCTGATCCACCGGCAGAATCGACAGATACCCAGTGCCGTTCAGGCGCCCGTGATGAAACAATCTGTGAAGATTGTTTAGCACGCGCAAATTACGATCAGTCACCGCATAAATTTGATCAATGAAGTCCGGTCCTGGAACGTGCAGCCGTTCCTTGGAGATTTTTGGATTCTTGAAGCCTAGCAGCGTTTCCGCTTTTGCTCCCAAGAGTTGTTCGATGGAACTTGTCGTTGCGGTTGCCATGGTTTCTCCTAATTATTCGCGAATTCCCGTTGTGAGCATGCTCCCCGCGGCCTCGTCCACCAGCCAAAGCACCTTACCGGCGATTGGCTGAATGAGTTGCGCTGGAAGTTGTTCGGGCTCATAGGGCCCTTCCAGTACCGCTTTTAAGGCCGGAGCCTTGTCTGCGCGGGTTACTAAGAAAATCACTTGGTTCGCTTCATTTATCGCTGGAGCTGTGAGCGTGATGCGTTCCGTATACAGTTTCCCGACCCAATTGCGAACCACAATTCGATTGGCGGCGTGTAACGCTTTAGTGCCGGGAAATAGGGAAGCGGTGTGACCTTCCTCCCCCATTCCGAGGAGCACTAAATCGAAGCGAGGATACTCGCCATCGCTCACCTTAAAGTATGCGCGAAGAGCCTCTTCATATTCCAGTGCTGCCTTTTCCGTATCGGGGTATTCGCCACGGATTCGCGTAATCTGCGCTTCCGGCACCGGAACCTTCGAAAACATGGCCTCATTCGCCATACGGAAATTGCTGTCCGCACGATCGGGAGGCACGTGGCGCTCGTCGCCAAAAAAGAAATGGATCTTGCCCCAGGGTACGGCCGCGCGAAGTCCTGGATCTTCCGCGAGCATTGCGTACAACGCTTTCGGCGTCGAACCGCCCGACAACGCCACCGTAAACGATCCGTTCTTATCTACGCCTTCCCGCGCGAGTTTCGCGAATTCATTCGCCGCCCTCGCCGTTATCGCTTTTCCGTCGGGTAGGATGCGCACTTCGCGTTGACTTTCAGCACCCATCAGACAATGCCCACCTTGCTTGCCGGTGCAGGACGGCTTCGCTGCTCTAAATCTTCTTCCTCAATGCGTCGCCATGAACGCCCATCGCGGCGCAACAGTTCTTCCGCTTCGGCAGGTCCCCACGAACCCGCCGCGTAATTGGGAAACCCGCGCGGTGGCAACGCGTGCCAGACATCCAGAATCGGCTGGATCACTCGCCAGCCAGCCTCCACCATGTCCGCTCTCTGGAATAATGTTGCATCGCCGGCCATGCAATCGCGCAACAACCGTTCGTAGCCTGTGCCGTGCTCAATGCCGAAATATGTTTTGTAATCGAAATCCATGTTGACCAAGCCGAGCTTCATCGTCGAGCCCGGCACCTTAGCGCCGAAGCTCAAAGAAATTCCTTCATTCGGTTGGATTTCGATGACCAGTCGATTCGTTTCGATATTTTTTACCGTTGTATTGCGAAACAGAACGAATGGCGTCCGCCGAAACTGGATTACGATTTCCGTGGCACGCATAGCCAATCGCTTGCCCGTCCGCAGATAAAAGGGAACTCCCGCCCACCGCCAATTGTCGATCAGCAGCTTCAACGCCACAAACGTCTCGGTCTGTGAATCCGGCGCGACATCAGGTTCGCTGCGGTAAGCAGGCACGTGTTCGTTCTCCACCACACCTTCTCCGTACTGGCCGCGCACCGTGTTGGTCAACACTTCTTCAGGATTCAGTGGCTGAACCGCATGCAGCACTTCCGCCTGCTTATTACGCACCTCATCCGCATCGAAGGAAATCGGTGGTTCCATCGCTGTCATCGTGAGTAACTGGAACAAATGATTTGGCACCATGTCCCGCAGTGCGCCGGCCGTTTCGTAAAATCCGCCCCGATGCTCCACTCCCACAGTCTCTGCTGCGGTTATCTGTACGTGGTCGACGTAATTGCGATTCCACAGCGGTTCGATAATGTTGTTTGTGAACCGAAACACCAAAACGTTCTGCACCGTTTCCTTGCCCAAATAATGGTCAATGCGGTAGATCTGTCCTTCGTTCAAAACTTTCTTTAACTCTGCGTTTAGCTGTTTTGCGGAGTCCAGATCGTGTCCGAACGGCTTCTCCACAATCACTCGCGCCCACTTGTCGTTTTCTTCTTTCGTTAAACCAGCCGCGCCCAATTGCTGAACAATGGGTCCAAAGAAGCGAGGCGACACCGCGAGGTAGAAAAATTTATTTCCCTGGGTACTGTGCAGCTTGTCCGTCTCTTCAATCTGCTGTTTCAAGCGCTTGTACGCTTCCGGATCTTGGAAATCCCCTTTGACGTAATAAATTCTTTCCGATAGCCATTCCCACATCTTTAAATCTATCGGGTCCGGCGCCACGCGAGGAACCTCTTCACCCAGCGTTTTGCGAAAGGTTTCCGTGGTGTAATCGTTGCTGGCGAATCCAACGATCGCGAATTGTTTCGGCAGGACGTTTTCTTGCGCCAGGTTAATCAACGCAGGAATCAGTTTGCGTTTCGTTAGGTCGCCAGTTGCCCCGAAAATTACCATCACACAGGGACGAGCCGCTGATCCGGTTAAGGTCTCCACCATTGTTTTCCTGTCTTACGTCAGCAATTCACTCTGACTCTTCGTTAGTGTCCGGACTTCTTTTCGACGTGTCCACCAAACTGAAATCGCATCGCCGAAAGCAGCTTGGCCGCAAATTCATCTTCGCCTCGCGATGAGAAGCGTTCGTACAGCGCAGAAGTGAGCACTGGCGCAGGAGTTGTGGACTCAATCGCCGCCAGGATCGTCCAACGCCCTTCGCCCGAGTCCGATACCCGTCCCGAGAATTTCTCCAGTGTCGGTTGTTCAAACAGTGATATTGCCGTTAAATCCAGCAACCACGATGCTACGACACTTCCGCGGCGCCAAACTTCTGCGACATCCGCCAGGTTGAAATCGTATTGGTAATGATCCGGGGAGCGCAGCGGCGTGGTTTCCGCATCATCTTCGCGCTGTGTTTTTCCCGCGTTGGCGTGCTTCAAAATGTTGAATCCCTCGGCATACGCCGCCATCAGCCCATATTCAATTCCGTTGTGCACCATTTTCACAAAGTGCCCTGCGCCGCACGGTCCACAATGTAAATAACCCTCTTCGGACGTCCCGCTGGCTTTTTCGCGGCCAGGAGTGCGTGGAATATCGCCGCGGCCGGGAGCCAACGTCTTGAAGATGGGATCAAGATGTTTCACCACGCCGTTTTCACCGCCAATCATCTGGCAATAGCCTCGTTCCAGTCCCCAAACGCCGCCGCTCGTTCCTACATCTACATAGTGAAGCCCTTTCGCAGAGAGTTCTTTGGCACGCCGGATGTCGTCGATGTAATAAGAATTTCCGCCATCAATCAGGATGTCGTCTTTCTCCAGCTTGGGCACCAGATTCGCGATGGTCGCATCGACAACCGCCGCAGGAACCATCAGCCAGATCGCTCTCGGCTTCTGCAATTTCGCCACAAAATCATCCAACGAGGTTGTCCCGGTCGCTCCGTCGCCGGAAAGCTGTTTAACAGAATCTGCGCTGCGGTCATACGCGACGCATTGGTGGCCGCCCTTCAGCAGACGGCGAACCATGTTGGCACCCATCCTGCCGAGACCTATCATCCCCAGTTGCATTCTCTGCCCCTCTTCCTCACTTCAGTTGGTGTGAGTTTCGCTACGACAATGCTTGATGGATGGCCTTCGCCACTTTCCCCAAATCGCTTTTTACATTATTTCCCAGGTGCACACGCAACGCGCGGCGGCCGCGTTCCGCAAGCACAGCAAAATCTCCGCGAGCTTGCGCAGCCTTCACCACCCCAAACGTATATTTCTGTCCCGGTACCGGGATGTCTGCCGTGTCATCGCAAGTAATCTGCAGGAAGACGCCTGAATTTGGGCCGCCTTTGTAAGCCTGCCCGGTAGAATGCAAAAAGCGCGGACCAAAACCCAGACACGTCGCCACCTTTTTCGAATCGCGAACTTCGTGCCGCATGCCTTGCAAAATTTCTGCATGTTCGTCATTCATCGCTACATAAGCGAGTAATGCGAAATAATCGCCAGAACCCAAGCCCGTTAAATGCGTCCGTAGCACATCCGAGAGCTTCGAACCATTCTTCAACGCTTCCGCATTCTTCGCGTCGGCAAACAGCTTGATTCCGCCATCCTCAAAAAACGGCGCTTCGTCGGGAAGTTTACCGGTGCTTTCATATTCCGAGGTAAGCTTCTTTGTCTCAATCTTGCTGGCTTCCACATCAGGTTGGTTGAACGCGTTTATTCCTATGATCGACCCTGCCACCGCGGTCGCAATCTCCCACCTGAAAAATTCCTGGCCCAGATTGTACTTATCCGCGAGCACTACGCGTACGACTGGATGTCCCGCTTTTTCCAGCGCGTCGAGAGCCTTCTCGGTGCCCGCGTTGGACTCATTGGCGAGTCGCAAATACGCGAAGACTCGATCCTTGCCATACACCGCCGGTCTTCCAAGTTTTTCGCGATCAACAGGGATGATGCCCTTGCCCAACTTCCCAGTCGATTCGGCAATCAACTGTTCAAGCCACGCACCAAGGTCGAAAATACCCTTGGAGGTGACAATAGTGATCTTGTCGCGGCCCTGATTCGCAGCCACTCCAAGTATCGTGCCCAGAAGCACGCCAGGATTTTTATCGGCAGGCGATTTCGCGCCGCAGGCCTTCACCATTTCCGACGTAATCTTCAGGAATTTCTCAACGTTGAGCCCCATTGTTGCCGCTGGTGTTGTGCCAAAGTGCGACAACGCCGAATAACGACCTCCTATGCTCGGCACACCGAAGAAAATGTGGCGGAAGTGATCGGCCTCGGCCACCTGTTGCATTTTCGAGCCCGGATCGGTTACCGCCATGAAGCGATTGCCAACTTCTTTCTCACCAACCTTCGATTTCACACGCTCAAAGAAGTATTGCTTGAAGATGTTTGGCTCCAGCGTGCTGCCTGATTTGCTGGAAACGATGCAAATGGTCTTCTGCAAATCCAACTTCTTCTCGAGCGCCTTGATTTGCGCCGGATCGGTGGAGTCCAATACGTGCATTTCCGGGAAGCCGGCAATCTTGCCGAAGGTCAATCGCAATACTTCCGGACACAGGCTCGATCCGCCCATGCCCAACAACACCGCGTGCTTAAACTTTGCTTTCTTGATTTCTTCCGCCAGTTTTTTTAACTCGCCGACGCTCTTCAGTTGCTCGTCAGTAATGGTAAGCCATCCAAGCCATTGGCCTTCATCCTGATTGGTCCACAGCGAGGCGTCTTTTCTCCACACTCGTGCAACCTTGTCGTTCTTCTTCCAATCCTCCAGCGACGCTTTTACTCCTGCCGCCAAATCAGCCGGCAGTTTGTACGAGAGTTTGTTTAAACTCACGCGCGTGCTCCCGCGCTCTTGCCCGTAGCCGCCAGCAACTGCGTAAACGCATCCGCAAAAAGCTTAACGCCGTCTACTACCAGCTTTTCGGTCACTTCTTTCATGGAGATGCCGGCCTTCTGCAGGTTTTCCATGGTCTTCGCCGCGCCCGGAACATCTTCGGTCAGGCTGTTGCGCAGTTTTCCGTGATCACGAAACGCATCAAATGTCGCCGGCGGAATCGTATCCACCGTATCCTTGCCGATCAACTCTTCGACATACAAAACGTCACGATACTTCTTGTTCTTTGTGCTCGTGCTGGCCCATAGCAATCGCTGCGTCTGTGCGCCCTTGTCGGCAAGTGCCTTCCAGCGCGCTCCGCCAAACAGTTCCTGATACTTCTGGTAGGTAAGCTTCGCGTTAGCAATCGCTACTTTGCCTTCAATACTTTCCAGAAGTGCGCGATTTTCACCTGTCGCGCTCTTCAATTTCTCTTCAATGATGGAATCGATCAGCGTATCGATGCGGCTGACAAAGAAACTCGCAACGCTCGCCATGTGGCTGACATCTTGTCCCTTGGCCGCACGCGCTTCCAGCGCCGCCAGGTAAGCTTCAGCAACTCTTTCATAAGCAGACTGCGCAAATAGCAAGGTGATGTTGATGTTGATCCCTTCTTCCAGCAATTGCCGGATTGCAGGAATGCCCTCCGGAGTCGCAGGAACTTTCACCATCAGGTTCTCGCGTCCCACTGCCTTCCATAGCCTCCGAGCTTCTTCCAACGTCCCCTGTGTATCGTTTCCCAGATAAGGCGACACTTCGAGGCTCACGTAGCCATCGCGCCGCTTCGTTTCCTGGTACACCGGTTTAAAGATGTCGCAGGCATTCTGCACATCGCGAATCGCAATCTTTTCGTAGATGCCCTTGGCATTCAACTTCTTCGCGTCCGGCGATTCCAGGATGTCCTTATAAAGGTCGCTTCCCGTTATGGCCTTTTCGAAAATCGTGGGATTGGAGGTCTGCCCGCGCAATCCATCTTCATCAATCATCTTCTTCAGACCGCCGCCGGTCAGCAGGTCTCGGCGGATGTAATCCATCCAGGGCGATTGCCCATAATCTAGAAGACCTTTCAGAGGATTTTTGCCGGCAACATTCGGAATGGTTACTGAGGTGGTCATGACACTTCTCCTTTGCTTCAAAGAGGGCGGAATCTCAATTGTACGCCTCGCCCTAATAGGCCCAAATTCACATTTCAGCTTTTTAACATTCTTAGCTCAATCGCATGGACTTTCGCCAGCCGCCGCACATGGCGCTCCTCATTGGTGAACTTCGCGCCCAGGAACGCTTTCACCAAGTCCTCCGCCAGCTTTTCCCCAATGACGCGCGAACCTAGCACCAACACATTTATATTGTCGTGCTCCACGCCTTGATGCGCCGAATACGTGTCGTGACACATCCCCGCCCGTATCCCGATCAATTTGTTCGCTGCGACGCTGGCGCCCACACCGCTCCCGCAAATCAGCACACCGCGTTCCGCGCGACCATCGAGCACTGCTTGTCCCACCGCCTCCGCGAAGTCCGGATAGTCCGATGGATTTTCGTTGAATGCGCCCACATCCAATACCTCTTGTTTCAGCGAGCGCAGCAAGTCTCCCATGGCGTTCTTCAACCGAAATCCCGCATGATCCGACCCAATTACGAGTTTCATAAGCGTTTCACTTTCCCAGGACTTCTTTCGCGGCAGCCACTACCTGCTCCGGTCCAAAACCGAATTTCTTCAACAGGTCCTTGAGCGGCGCTGAAGAGCCAAAGCTATGCATACCGATAATTTTACCTTTGGGGCCCACATATCGATCCCAGCCCAAAGTTGCCGCCATCTCAATGGAGACGCGCGCCGTCACGCTTGCCGGCAGAACGCTTTCTCTGTATTTCGCATCCTGTAGCTCGAACAGACCCCACGAAGGCATGCTCACGATGCGCACCTTAATCGCCTCCGTCTTCAATGTTCCCGCTGCCGCCACGCAATGTTGTACTTCACTTCCGCTGGCCATCAGGATGACGTCCGGCTTGCCACCTTCCGCATCCAGCAAAATGTACCCGCCTTTGGCCACTCCCTCCGCCGATGCATATTTCGTGCGGTCCAACGTTGGCATGGCCTGCCGGCTAAGCACCAGGCACGCTGGTCCGCCGGTGTGTTGCGCGATCACTTTGTACGCTTCCGTCACTTCGTTGGCGTCGCCGGGTCTGATCAGCAGCAGATTTGGCATTGCGCGCAGAGAGGCAAGCTGCTCGACGGGTTGGTGCGTCGGTCCATCCTCCCCCACGCCAATAGAGTCGTGTGTAAAGACGAACAGCGACGGCACCTCCATCAACGCAGCAAGTCGAATACTGGCCCGCATGTAGTCGCTGAAATTAAAAAATGTGGCGCCAAACGCCCGCAATCCCGTCAGCGTCAAGCCATTCACCGCCGCGCCCATCGCATGTTCGCGTACACCAAAATGAATGTTGCGTCCCTGATATTCGTTGGGGAAAAAATCGCCAGCGCCTTTAAATGTCAAATTCGTCTTATTGGACTTCGCCAAGTCCGCCGACCCGCCCACTACCCAAGGCACTGCCTCGGCCAGTGCATTCAATACTTTCCCGGAGCTTTCCCGGGTGGCCATTCCTTTCGCATCGGCCGGGAACGTCGGGAACTTCTTATCCCAATCCTTAGGAAGCTGGTACTTTTGCATCAGTTTCAATTCTTCGACCAATTCCGGGAATTGCTTGCCGTACTCCGCAAAAAGTATCAGCCATTTGCCGCGTTCATTCGCTCCACGGCTTCCAACGCCGTCTTGAAAGGCTTGATAGACACCATCCGGCACATAAAACTGCGAATCCTCGGGCCAGCCGTATTCCTTCTTGACCAGTTTGACTTCTTCTTCACCCAAGGGCTCACCATGTGCTTCATAGGAGTCCTGTTTGTGCGGCGAGCCATACCCGATATGGCTGTCGACAACCAGTAATGTAGGCGCATCGTTGGTCTGCTGGAATTTCTTATACCCGCGGGACAACATCATCAGATCGTTCGCATCCGCCACCCGATGCACGTTCCATCCATAGCCCACGAAACGGGTCATCACATCTTCGTCAAACGACCAACTGGCCGGCCCGTCCAGCGTCACGCGATTGTTGTCGTAAATCCAACACAAGTTCGAAAGCCGCAAATGTCCGGCGAGCGAGGCCGCTTCTGCACCCACACCTTCCATAATGTCGCCGTCGCCGCAAATCGAGTACACGCGGAAATCGAAAATCTCAAAGCCCGGACGATTAAAATTCGCCGCCAGCCACTTGCCCGCAATGGCCATTCCCACGCTGTTGCCGATGCCTTGTCCAAGTGGACCAGTTGTAGTCTCCACGCCAGTGGTCATGTGCGATTCCGGATGACCCGGAGTCTTACTGTCCAGTTGACGAAATTTCTTAATGTCCTCCATCGAAACGGCTGGGGGCTGCAGAACGTTGCCCTTTTTGTCCACGTCTTTCACTCCCGCCAAGTGCAGCGTGGCATATAACAGCATGGAAGCGTGTCCTGCGGAAAGCACGAAGCGGTCGCGGTTTAGCCACTTCGGATCGGCAGGATCATATTTCAGAAAATATTGCCACAGCGAAAACATTACCGGTGCCAGGCCCATGGGCGCGCCGGGGTGTCCGGAATTCGCCTTTTGTACTGCGTCAATCGCCAGGGTTCGAATCGTATTGATGCACAGCGTTTCGAGACTGGGATGTTTTTCCAATGTTTGTTCCGTTACCATTTTCTGCTGGCTCACGATGTCTCCCTCACGGGTCAGAGGATACCCGCTTAGTGGGGTTCAGGGGTTAGATGCACCACCTGCAGAGAAGTTCGCCAAATTGTACTTCAATTCTCTTCATTTCCGCTTGCTCTCAACTTTTTACTCCCAAATTCGACTTACGCAAACGTAAGCAGCCGTGGAAAGGCTTGTCGGCGCAGACTCCAACTGCGGACTTATACTAAGGATGCATCCGCATCCAATATTCCCCACAGTTGCAGTAACTTTCTCTCTTCGTTAGATTTGTAAGTGCCTACACCTGCCCGGGTGGCGGAATGGCAGACGCTGAGGACTTAAAATCCTCCGGGGATTTTTCCTCATGTGGGTTCGACTCCCACCCCGGGCACCATTTTTTGACCTCGTAACGGCTGGGCCGAACCGTCTACGGATTAACGCAAATTGTGATGTCACTGTGTTCGCGTCAATCTTAGCGGCTCTTCACCGGGGGTCTTTTTTCAGATCGTAGAGGTCTTCCGTTCCCACAACTAGTCCCAGCAGCCGCAAATAAAAAAACAATTGATATTTGTGATTCACTAAGTGCTCCAGATTGTTCAGCAAAATGCTTCCCAACACTTCTCCTTCTGGCATAAAGATCGTCGCGATAGGCCTCTTCAAATCTTCATCGGTGCATTGCTGAAAGCCCTTCGCGATTCCTTCTTTATAGATACAAATTCTTTCTTTCCACTCGCCCGGTGTGCAGAAGTGATTTACCCGCGCCGATTTGAGCCTCACAAACTCAGCGAGCTCTTCCGGATACGCTGCTAGAAACGCCGCACAAAAGCCAGCCATGCAATCCAGTAAGTGCCCAAGCAAGTGTCCAAGATCAATCACTTCGCGAATTTCTTCGTTGGCAGGATCGGGTCGCCAATTCAGCCGATCGGCAGGAACTAGCGAAACCAAATGTTCCATCCTGCCCACCGCCCCTTGCACCTTCTCTTCAAGAACAATCGTAATCGTCTTGCTCGCCATTCCCCATCCTTTCCGGCCTGACGCTCGTCAGGTTAGCTGTCGAGTCCGTATCCCCGCGCCTCAATGTCACAGGCGCAGTCGACTACTCAAAATCCTCCTCCATCTCGCCATAAGTGACTTCCGCTCCGTAGCTAATTGCCGCGTGACTTAAGTCACATCGTTTTGTGACGCCTAGCCTTAGCCTGTAATCGGCCAATCCTATGCATCATTCTTCTCACGTTGGAACCGACGGCAACCACAAGCCTCGTTATTCCGGCCCCTCGGTCAATTCCCCGACCCCAAAGAAAAAGCTGCTCCGTCGCCTTCACCAGGATCATTCCCAATTCTACCGGCGCGTCTTTCAAGCTTCGTTCTTAGCTCTCAATCTTGTACTCGGTACTACCTTCTACTTCTGGGTGCGCCAATTCGAATCTGGCTCTGCCGCTTACTCCCTGGACCGACCGGCAGGTGTAGAGGGCTGGCTCCCCATTGCCGGTCTCATGAACCTGAAGTATTGGCTGGCGACCGGTCATATCCCTGAAGTGCACCCCGCTGCCATGTTTCTTTTATTGTCTTTCCTCGCCATGGCTTTTCTACTCCGCAAATCCTTCTGCAGTTGGCTTTGCCCAGTCGGCACTGTTTCCGAATACTTGTGGCTTCTCGGCCGAAAATTGTTTCACCGCAATTTTCATCTGTCGCGCTGGATTGACCTCCCACTGCGTAGTCTGAAGTATCTCTTACTGGCGTTCTTTGCTTGGGCCGTTTACAGCATGTCGCCTGCAGGTATCCGCGACTTTATGGCGAGCCCGTACGGCTTGATCGCCGACGTCAAAATGCTTAACTTCTTCCGTCACATCGGTGAGACCGGCCTACTCGTTCTCGGATCCTTTGCGATCGCCTCACTCTTCATCCAAAATTTCTGGTGCCGCTTCCTGTGCCCCTATGGCGCTCTTTTAGGACTCGCCGCTTTCTTCAGCCCGGCCCGCATCCGCCGCTCCCCGGAACCCTGCATCGATTGTGCGAAGTGCGCCAAAGCCTGTCCTGCTAACCTCCCAGTCGATAAACTCATAACGATTCGTTCCATCGAATGCACTGGCTGCGTCGAATGTGTTGCCGCCTGCCCAGCCGAAGGTGCCCTCGCCATGAGTCTCCCCAGTCTCCGAGGGCTCAAACCAGCCCGTAAAGAAATTCCTGCCTGGGCCATGGCTGCGGCGATTGCCTTCCTGTTTTTGGGCGCTGTTAGCGTCGCCAGGCTGACGAGTCACTGGCAATCACGAATCTCCACTACCACCTACGAACATCTGGTTCCACAGGCCGATTCCGCCGCGCATCCCATGCCTTAAACAGACCGTCTAGGCAACAAGCAGCATAAGCTAGCAGAATTCTCGCCTCGCGCGAGCTCGTGAGAGCTGCAAAGCACTTGTTTTCGAATTGATGGAGAGACAGAGAGGGTTTCGCTTCGCGAAGTACCAGCAAAAAAAAGGCGGTGCCGGTTGGCTGGGGAGGACTCAGCACCGCCTTCATCAGTGAGGATGCGGATCTCGGCTGACCGGATTCCGCTCCTTGGCTAAATTCATCCGCGCGTGGTCAAGACCGGGCAAGTGGCCTTGGTCACCACGTTATAAGCAATCGTTAGAGGAACATGCCCTGCCAGACTCTTCCGCGGCTTTGCCCCCATCACCAACAGGCCCGCATTGCATTCTTTGGCAGCAATCAGGATTTCTTCCACTGCAGACCCAAACGTCACGCGGAATTCCGCCTTGCACCAATTCTCGCTGCCTGCCGGCATCAACTGCTTCATTCGAACGATGTTGATTTCCTTCTGACGCGCGACGCTCTCTTCGGTATACGCCGCGGCGCTCTCAATGACATGAAGCAAAGTTAAGCGTGCGCCATGCTCTTGCGCCAGGGAAAATGCATAGGCTGCAGCCTTTTCCGCGCCCGGTCCAAAGTCCGTCGCAAACAGAATGTTACTCAGTTCGATCTCTTTGGTCGTGTCAGCCTTCACCGCTGGCCCCACCGTCAACACGGCGCAATCCGCCTGCCGGAAAATCTCCTCGGCTACGGAACCGATGAGCAGCTTCTGCACTTTGCCTCGCCCATGCGTTCCAGTGACCACCAAGTCGATCTCGTGCTCTACCATCATCTTTTCCAGCGTTGGCCAAACGTTTCCTTCGTCCATCAAAACTTCGTGCGGAACTCCACGGAGTTTTCCCGATATCAAAATGTCTGTGATCCCCTCTTCCGCCGCTTGTCGCACTTTTTCATAGGTCGCTTGTGCCAGTTGCGGCTCCGCGAATTGAAAGGGATCCGGCGTGATCACGTGTGCCAGATAAATGCGCGCATCGTAGCGCCTCGCCAGCGACAGCGCGTAATCCAACGCACGATCTGACACTTCCGAGAAATCAGTGGTCACCAGAATCTTCGTCAACGACACTCGTCTGTTTACGTCCGCTTTGGTCTTTTGCGGCTCCAAAGTTTTCAACATATTCCCTCCTCAAACTTCATTTCCCCCGCTACGCTCGTTTCATCGTCTTGTTCAATGGATAGGCTGCACGTTCCGTACCAACAAGCACACTGCTTATTGCTTGGAAACAGGGGCCTTAGCAGGCTTTTTTGCAGCCCGGCTCGTTTTCTGAGCAAACTGCCGCAGAATCTGCGTCGAATCACCTAAAGATGTGGGGCAAGTACAACAGGCGGGGCATCAGCGCGAATATTCAACTCGGGAAAAAGGCTCCCAAAATAAAGACAGCGGCCAGCTAATTTATTTGCCCCTCATTGGGGTTTCGCGGTCGAGCATTCCGACAATTTGCTCTGTACTTCGCTGGCCGCTGCCAAACTTTTTATGCGGGCGTCCCTTATCACGACGTATCCTTTCGAGCCTTCACCGCGAGCCCGACCGTCGGAAAAGGAACGCCCACTGATCAGCTTTTCGACAATCGCTCCATTGCCTAATTGCTGAACGCCGTACCTAAATGCATCTTTGTCTCCGTTTGGCGTTGTCTTGAGGAAAACGCAACTGTCTGCAAATACAGGACTTCTGGTAGTCCCGTTTCGGACCGCCCCACCGCTCTGCGGAATTTCACTCTCCGGCGCGTGTTTTCTCACGCACCTCCACGTGATCCATGGATTGTTTGCTGTGACGATGCGTTTGCAGGAGCTAATGACTGACTAGGAGGCCGATTCAGCAGGTTCTTCTTCAGCATGGGACAGTCCAAATTTCTTCATCTTGTATCGCAATGCGTCGCGACTGATGTTCAATAACTTTGCCGCTCGGATTTGGTTCCCGTGCGACTGCTGCAACGCCAATTCCACCAATGCGTGCTCGACGTCCTCCAGCGATGTTCCCCCCTCAGGAATCGATAGGGGTGGAAGCCGACGTTTGCCATCCGCTGGCGTCGCGTTTATGGTCGCACTGGATGCCTGATTTTCAGCGTTCACTGTCCCGCTTCGCCCGCTGGCTACAGAGAAAGGCAAATCGTCAGCCTTCAACTGATTTCCTTCCTCCAATATCATTGCCCGTTCCAGTGCGTTCTTCAGCTCGCGGACGTTTCCCGGCCAGTCGTAGTTCATCAATAACCGCCGGGTCTCTTCGTTCAATCCCTGCACCGACTTCCTGAACTTCTTGTTGTAATGAGCCAGGAAGAAGTCCACCAACGGCAAGATATCCTCTTTCCTCTCGCGCAACGCCGGCAGAAAGATGGAAATGATCGCCAACCTGTAATACAGGTCCTGCCGGAATCGTCCCTCCCGGACTTCCCGTTCCAGGTCCCGGTTGGATGCCGCGATTACTCGCACATCCACCTGGATGTCCCGCACGCCTCCGACTCGCCGAATGACCTGATCTTCCAAGACGCGCAATAATTTGGCTTGCAGAAGTGGCGACAATTCCCCAATTTCGTCTAAAAACAGCGTCCCTCCGTCCGCCACTTCAAACAGTCCCTTCTTCAGAGCCTTGGCGTCCGTGAATGCGCCCTTTTCGTGACCCAGGAGCTCCGCTTCTATCAATGTCTCCGGAATCGCCGAACAGTTGATGGCCACAAACGGCCGCTCTCCCCGCGAGCTTCGATAGTGAATGGCCTTGGCCACCAGATCCTTACCGGTACCACTCTCGCCCTGAATCAGGATGGTCGTAGCCTCGCTGGCCGCCACCTTGTACACAAATTTCATTAACTCTGTGATTTTCCGCGATACGCCGATCACATCGTGATATCCCGCCCGCCTACGTACCTCTCCTCGCAGCGATTCCACTTCCGTACGCAGCGCGCCGGCCTCCAGCGCGTTTTGCAGCGTGACGTCTAATTCTTCAAAATTAATTGGCTTGCTGATGAAGTCATACGCGCCAAGGCGCAGCGCCGCTTTTACATCGTCCAATTGCGGGTCTGCGGTCATCATGATGATGTTGCGCGTCTCGCCGGATGCCTTCAGCTTCTCCAGCACTTCGATGCCGCTCAAATCCGGTAGATGCACGTCGAGCAGCACCAGATCGGCCGTGTCCGATTGCAGCGCCTTCAGGGCTTCCTCGCCAGACTCGGCCTCCAGGGTTTGATATCCAAATTCGCCGCACTTCTGCGTAAGCGCCCAACGCACCAATTTCTCATCATCGACAATCAGAATCTTCTTTTGCGCCATGCATTCACTTTATCATTGAGCTGCCGCCTTGCGCGTATTCTTCTGCGGACGCTCGATCGGCAACAGTATTTTGAATTGCGAACCTTTCCCCTGGGCACTTTTCACTTCTATCCGGCCGCCGTGGGCTTGCACAATTCCGTTGGCCAGAGACAATCCCAGCCCCGTGCCTTCGTTTCGTGTGGTGAAAAATGGTTTGAAAATGCGCGGCAGCGATTCCTCCGCGATTCCTTTGCCGGTATCCGAAATTTCTATCGCCACATTCTCGTCTTCGCGATGCACTCCCACCTTCACACTACCTTCTTTCGCAATGGCTTGGATTCCGTTCAATACAATATTCAGCACCACCTGTTGGATCAGCGTTGGGTCATGAACCACCATCGGCAGCGATGCGTTGGAGTCGAACAATACTTTCACCGGCTTGGTCATAACTTGCTGCCGCGCCAGCAAAACCGCTTGCTCTAGCGTCAGGTTTATGTCCGCAGCGTGAAATGCAGGTGGTCGCGGCCTAGCATACGACAGTAGATCGTTCAGAATGGCCTGAATGTGCAAAATCTCATTCTGCACATCACCCATTACCGCTCGGCTGGGACTGCTTGCCGGTAGCTCTTTGCCCATTACATCCACTACGCCCGCTATTCCCGCCAGTGGATTACGGATTTCGTGCGCCAATCCCGCGGCCAGCTCCCCTAACGATGCAAGATGTTCGGCTCGGGCCATCTCCCGACGGTGCAACTCCTCAATCTCTCCCCGGTTCATCTCCAGCCGTTCGATCATCTCGTTAAATTGGCGTCCCAGTTGTCCTATATCATCGTCGCGTTTTGCAAAGGCCACTCGTGCCGACAGGTCGCCGCGTCGCACCCGCGCAATCGTATCCATTAACTCTTCCAGCGGCTGCTCCACCAAGACCAGCAATACCGACAGCAATACAAAGCAGAGCAGCATGGCGCAGGCCGCTCCCGCCATCAGGATCCATTCCACCTCGGGTATCTGCAGCGAGCGCAGCAGGGCGGCGACCGCTACGAGGCTCAATAACAGCACCCCGATAATCGGTATGAAAACTTTCCACTGCCAGCGAATCCCCGTCGCCCACCGCACAATAGGGGGCAAGTTCATGGCTGTATCTCATCAGAGACCCGCGTCGCGCGCAAGTGATCCATGTCATTGACATTCTCGATCAGCCCGCAAGATACAATTCGGCACACCCGCGCGACTATTCTCGTCTCCCCTTCTTCGCTTCTTCTAGAATCAACCTCACGCCATAGCCGCACAGCCGAATTCGCGTGCGCCCGGAGGTTGATTGTGACTTCTCCCGATTCGTTCGATCTTGTCGTTATCGGTTGCGGGCCCGCCGGTGAAAAGGCCGGCGCCCAGGCCGCGTATTTTGGTAAACGCGTCGCCGTCATCGAACGCTCGTCCAGCGTTGGCGGAAGCTGTATCAACACCGGCACCGTCCCCAGCAAAACTCTACGCGAATCTGCCCTCTACTTTTCCGGCCTGAAGCAGCGCGGCCTCTACGGCATTGACTACTCGCTGAAAGAAAATCTCACTGTCCACGATTTCATGCACCGCGAACGTGCAGTCGTCGAGATGGAACGCCAGCGCATCCTGAAAAATCTCGCGCTTCACAAAATTGAATTAATCCGTGGCCAGGCTGCGTTCGAAGACGCGCACACGCTGCTTGTCAACAGCCCCCATGGCATACGGCGCTTGCACGGTGAAGTCATCTTAATTTCCACCGGTTCCAAGCCAAATCGCCCAGCGGAAATCGCTTTCGACGACATACACACCTTCGATTCCGATACCTTTCTTCACATGGATCGCATTCCCAAAAGCCTGGCCGTCATTGGCGGTGGTGTCATCGGCTGCGAATATGCTTCCATCTTCGCGGCCCTTGGTGTGGATGTCACGCTCGTCGATGGTCGAGATCGGCTTCTCCCGTTTCTCGATTCCGAAATTTCCGATCGCCTTCGCGATCGTTTTCTCGTTATGGGCATGCATCTCTGGTTCAACGAACGCCCCGTCAAGGTCGAGAACTTTCCCACCGTTGCGTGTCTTTCCATGAAGAGCGGCAAGAAACTCGAAACCGAAGCCGTCCTTTTCGCAGCCGGGCGTCGCGCCGCGGTCGATGGCCTCGCTCTCGAAAAGGCCGGGTTGGCCATCAACGACAAGGGCTATATGGCCGTCGACGAAAACTATCGCACCAACGTCCCGTACATCTACGCTGCGGGCGATGTCATCGGCTTTCCCGCACTGGCCTCCACGTCTATGGAGCAAGGTCGCGTCGCTGCCTGCCACGCTTTCGGCCTGAAATACAAACAGCGTGTCGCCTCGCTCTTGCCTATGGGTATTTACACCATCCCGGAGATTTCCGCCGCTGGCGAAACCGAACAATCCTGCGAAGAGAAGGGAATTGACTACTGCGTAGGCCGCGCTCTCTATGAAAACAACGCCCGCGGGCACATTACTGGTGATACCGCAGGCATGCTCAAACTCATCTTTGCCCGCGCTGATCGGAAACTTCTGGGCGTCAGCCTCATCGGTGAATCCGCTACCGAGCTCATCCATATTGGCATGATGGTCCTCGACAATGGCTTGGCCATCGACGAATTCATCGAACAAGTCTTCAATTATCCGACGCTCAGCGAAACCTACAAATACGCCGCCTACGACGGTCTCGGCAATCTTTCTGGCCACAAACTCCGCGAAGGCTGACCGCGTCGCTTCTCTTGTGCCGGCAAGGTTTTTCGCTGCATCGAACTACCTACAAGGAGCTTCTTCCATGCCTCTCGTTCGCATTGATCTCCGCGCCGGAACGTCTCCGCAATACCGCAAATCCATCGGCGACGCCGTTCACCAAGCCATGATCGACGCCCTGGCCATTCCGCCTGACGATCGTTTTCAAGTCATCGCCGAACACTCGCCCACCGACCTCATCTACGACCCCCAGTATCTTGGCGTCCAGCGCTCTGACAAAGTCGTGTTCATTCAAATCACTTTGAGCTCTGGGCGGAAGCCGCAGCAAAAACGTAGACTCTACAAACGCATCGTCGAACTGCTCTCCGCGTCGCCCGGTTTGCGTCCCGAAGACGTGGTCGTCAATCTCGTCGAAGTCGCTTGGGAAAACTGGTCGTTTGGCAACGGTGCTGCCCACTACATGGATGCGTAACAACTCCCTCTGCGATTTTGCTACAGTCTTTGCGTGCGCTTGCCTGGCCAAATATTAGTTCTTGCGCTCCTTGCCGCCGCAGCGCTCCCGAGAAACACGTTTCTCGGTTTCGATCGGAATGACTATCCCGGCGACGATGCCCTCCTGACCCTTCGCAGAAGCTATTCTTTCACCAGCTATTGGCTGAGTCCGCCACCAGGCGAAACGCAAAGCACTTGGCTTGGCAAACGTGCTCTCCTTCAATCGCAAGGGTTTGGCTTCGTGGTGCTCTTCAATGCCAAAGAATCGCGCGAGATCAAGTCCGCTCAAGACGCCGTTCGCTTCGGCACCTCTCAGGCCAAAACCGCTGCCAAAACTGCCAGGCAGGAGGGCTTCCCAGAAGGCACCGTAATTTTTCTCGACGTTGAAGAGGGCGGCCGTCTCCCCGACCTCTACCACACCTATCTTCAATCTTGGTATGACGCGCTGGCGAAAGTTGGCTTCCACGCCGGCGTCTACTGCTCGGGAATCCCCGTCGACGAAGGCGCTGGCGTACCCATCGTCACTGCCGATGACATTCACGCCCATATGGGCACACGCGATTTACTCTATTGGGTCTACAACGATGCCTGCCCGCCGTCTCCAGGCTGCACCTCGCTATCGAACCTTCCCACTCCTTCGCAAAGCGGCACTCCTTTTGCCACCGTCTGGCAGTTCGTGCGCTCTCCCCGTGAAAAACAATTTGCGCGCCACTGCCCCGGCTACGCGCCTGACGGCAATTGCTATGCGCCTGCCGACAGTTCGCATCGCTGGTTCCTCGACGTCAACGTCGCTAGCTCCTGGAATCCCTCCGCACCAAGAAAATAGGGCGACCTCTAGGCCGCCCCATCCTTCGATCCGCCACCTATTAGTGTTTTTCTTATTAAATCTGGCCTATTCCGCCATCCACATTCAGTTCCACTCCCGTAATGTACGACGCGTCTTGTGAAGCCAGAAACGCTACGGCGCCTGCCACCTCTTCCGGCTGCCCGAAGCGCTTCATCGGCACCGTCTCGATCAGTTCCTTCGAGAAACTGTCCAACGCTTCCTGTGGCAATCCAGTTCGCCCAAAAATCGGTGTGACGATCGGTCCCGGTGCTACCGCGTTGACCCGAATTCCCCGGCCAACCAGTTCTGCGGCGGCCGTTCTTGCTACCGATCGCAATGCTGCCTTCGTTGCAGAATACGCGCTCGCTCCCGCGACACCCGTCGAACTGACTACGCTGGTATTCAGAATGATGGAAGCCCCATCGTTCAAATGCGGCAGCGCTTTTTGAATCGTGAAATACGCTCCCTTAATATTGATGTCGAACTGTTCGTCAAACAGCCCTTCGCTGGTTTCCGCAATAGGCGCAAACTTCGCCACCCCAGCGTTCACGAAAAGCACATCGATCTTGCCGAATTTCTTTTCTACCGCCGCCAGAAACTTCTCGGTTTCCTTTAGGTTTGCCGTATCTGCTTGCAAGACTAACACGCCGTCTCCCAGCGATTTCGCCGCTTCTTCCAGCGTCTTCTGGTTTCGCCCGGAAATCGCCACCTTCGCTCCCTCTTCCAGAAATCTTTGCGCCGTGGCCAGACCAATACCGCTGTTACCTCCAGTGACTACCGCTACTTTGCCTTCCAGTCGTTTCATCGCATGTCTCCTCTCAATTTCAATCTTTATCTTGAGTACCTAGCGCTTCTACATTTAGATGAACGTCTAAGTAAAGGGTTACACCGGTTTTAGCTCCCGCGCCTCCTCATGGCGCTTGTCAACGACCTTCGTTACACTGGTTTTTGGAAGGTATTCTATGGACCGCGCTCAAATTGAAAGGGTTTCCAAGGCGTTAGCCGACGAAACGCGCCTGCTGATCTTCGAGGCCATCAGCGCCAAACCCGAGATCAACTGCAGCCAGATCGTCAATCTTCGCGGAGTCACACCCGCCACGGTTTCTCACCACATGAAGGTTCTCGCCGATGCGGGATTGATCACTTGTCAGCGGGAAGGCCAGTTCGTCTACAGCCGCATCAATGCCAAAACCGTGAAGGAATATACACGTTCGCTTGCGGCTCTTACGGCAACCCGCAAGAAATGAGCGTTCACCAGAATTTCTTAGGAATTTTATGTTTAGTTTGTCGGATTTCGAGGAAATAACAGGTAAGGCAGTCGCACTCCACTAATCAAAACCTGGTCCGCACGAATCTGTGCCGGCGCCTCGAATCCCGCCGCGCCACCAGCCGTCACGTAGTCGTCCTGATCCACGCCGTCTCCGCTCACGCCCAGTCCACCCACCAGGGCGCCGTTGCGGTACAGTCCCACACTGCCGGGAAAAAACACGATCCCGCTTTTGTTCACGTTGGCCGCGCCCGCCTGGTATCCCTGCGTGCACGGATTTGCCAGATCCTGAACATATAAATTGTAAAAAGGTCCCGGCCCACTTCCATCCACTCCCGGCGGAAATAACGGCTGCGCCCCGAAACTGATCGTGCGGTTCGTAACCGCGGTGCCCGTCGGCACCTGGCTCAAATCTGCCGCGATCCTTGCCGCGCTGTTGAAATACACCATGTTCCGCGCTTTTGTCGCAGCGACATCAATGCTAAATACCGTGGAATCCGCCATCCGCCGCAAACCAATCAAGGTTCCATCCAGATCGGCCACCGCAATCGCCATTTTCGTTTTAGAGCCAAGCGGCAACCGGATCGCTGCGCGCGTCTGATTCGCCGTGGCTTCTGCATTATTCAAGATCTGTTGCACGTCGGCGGTGCTCAGGCCTCCCAGCGGGCCTGCAGTCGGAGCAATCAAATCGCCTTCGGCGGGCTGGCCTGCGCTCGCCGTCGGCCCGATCAGGAAACTTCCCGCGAATGTTCCGGCATTTGTCGCCGAGGGCCGCGTCGTCTGATTCACAAACGGCAGCGCGATTCCTCCCAGAAAGACCACTTCCGGAGGCGCCGGTGTCGGCCCAAAACCATTCGAAGTCGCAGCTGCATACGCCGCATATTCCGCAATATCTTCGGCAACTCCTGCGACACCCACTCCACCTACAACCACTCCGTTTCGAAAGAGCGGAACACCTCCCGGACTCAATGCGTTCGGGTTGCTGTCATTTACATCCGCTTTCCCCGTAATGATTCCTAATCCGAATCCCCCCGACAACGACAGCGAAGGCTGAATCGCTTGTCCCAACAAATAATTCGCGGTCAGAGTGCACCCGCGATTCGTATTTTCGATTCCGTATAAATCCGCGGGAGGAGCGTCGCTTACGCCTGGCGGAAAATGAATGCCGCTGATGAATCGCACCGTCCTCGTCGACAGCGGCGCCTGATCGTTGCTGAAATACGCCGCGGTACGTGCTAATGCCACCGCCAAATCATTCACATCCGCAGTCGCGTCAAAGTTTCCTATGTCGGTCGCTCCAGCTCCCGGTTTACGGTACACCGCGAGCACCGCCCCGCCGCGGTCCACGACGGCAATCACCATACTGTTCGAATCCACCGCCTCCGCCGCCGCCTGCACCACGTTTTGCACGTCGCTCGCGCTCAAAGCCGACGTAGTCGCCACTGAAGATGTCCCGCCACTGATGCTCGTACTCGCACCCGCGCTTCCCCCACATCCCACCAGCAACACCACCAGCGCCGACGCCAGCACCAGCGCCAAAATCATTCCAAACACAATCGTCTTCCGCCTTTGGTTATAGGCGCGTCGCGAGGATCCCACCGGTTTTCGCAGAGTATGTTCCATGCTGGGTACATTCTTTGGTAACACACGCTCTTCCGCGCTCACAACGCGCATCTCTTTTCCCGGTGCGAATCGGTACTCCCGCACCCAACACTGCACCACGTTATCGACTATTCGCACTGCTCACCAAAAAAGGTTGCCGTGCTCCCTAAAATCTTGTCTAGTGATGCAAGCTTCTCGGCTTACTAAGTCCGGCTGAACAATTCGCATGCATCTTGATTTCCCCCAGAAATCGCGCACCTGCTTCCTTGCCAATTCTGTTCGGGCATCATCGCGCCGCCGACGTTCGCCGTCTGCCAAAATCTCATTCTTCGCCACCCTGTGTTTCCCGGCATTCCTAGTCGGCGTTGCGAGCTTTTTCCTTCCGTGTTTGCGCGCTCAGCAACCCGCTCCTGCACCACAAGTCTCCCAGGAAGCAGGTCCGACCAAGCGCATTCCGCGTCAGCAGGCCCTAACCACTGCCGCTCTCGAAGGGGTCATTCGCGAACAGATCGCTGGCGCTCCAACACGCTCCATTGCTGCGGCCAACATTTCTCTCACGCAACTTCAGACCGGCCAACACATTTCCGCGGTCACGTCGGCAGAAGGTGTCTTCCGCATTGTTCCCCTCGAGCCTGGCAATTACCTGCTTCAGGTGCAGGCCGAAAATTACTCGCCGTTTCAACTCGATTCACTCACGCTGAATGCGAACGAAGTCGTCACGCTTGAAATCTTTCTTGTCGCCACGCCAAACACCACACTCTCCTCGCGCTTGCCACGTCAGCCCGATCTGGGTCCTCCCGTCGCCGCTGAAGCAGTGGTCAATCTCGGCACCTATCGCGAATTCCGGCATCGTCTCGACTCCGATCCCAATTACATCGCGGAACTTGCTCCCGATGTTCTTCCGCCGGTCGCGGATGTCTTCAATACAGTCCCCAATCGCTGGACTCTAGAACAACCTGACTATCGGCGCTACGCTACCTCCGGCGACTATATCTACTCCAAACCGCACTGGTACGATCCTTTCAATCGCAACCGCCTTAAAGGTGATGTGCCCATTTGGCCGCAACTCCTCGGCCAGCAGGTTTTCTTCAATTTCACCGGATCGGCCGAAACCTATGTCGACGGCCGTCGCGTTCCCACTCCCACCGCCGCCAGTCCCGCTCAGCCCGGCCGTGCCGCCTTCTTCGGCAACGGCCAACAATTTTTTCTCGATCAAACCTTCCGCTTCTCCTTCGATCTTTTTCATGGCGACGCATCCTTCAAGCCGGTCGACTGGCGCATTCGCGTCACCCCGGAAGTCAGCCTCAATTACCTCGACGTTCGCGAACTTGGTGTAGTCAGTCCCGACGTCCGCGCCGGCACCACTCGCCTTGATAGCCACATCGGCCTGCAAGAAGCCTTCGTCGAAGTAAAACTTCACGACCTGAGCCCCAATTACGATTTCGTTTCCGTGCGTGCCGGAATCCAGGAGTTCAACGCTGACTTTCGCGGCTTTCTATTCGTCGATGAACAGCCCGCCGTTCGCGTCTTTGGCGATCTTCGCAGCAATCGTTTCGAATACAACGCCGCCTACTTCAACCTGCTCGAGAAAAATACCAACAGTGGCCTCAATAGTTTCGCGCGCCGTAATCAGCAAGTCATCCTCGGTAACCTTTATATCCAGGACTTTTTCTTTCCTGGCTACACCGCGGAATTCATCGGCGCATTCAACAAGGACGATCCCAGCATCCACTACGACGATAACGGCTTCCTCGTCCGGCCTGCTCCCGTCGGCAACGTCGTCGTCCAAGGCGTCGGACCCATACCGCACGGCATTCGTGTCGGTTATCTAGGCTGGCTTGGCAGCGGCCACATCAAGCGTCTCAACCTTACCCACGCCTTTTACCAAGCAGTCGGAGAAGACACCTTCAACCCCATCGCCGGGCGCCCGGTTACCGTGAACGCGCAGATGGCTGCTGCGGAAATTTCTCTGGATCGCGATTGGATTCGTTATCGCGTCTCCACGTTCTATACTTCCGGCGACGCTAATCCGCGGGATGGCCGCGCGCGCGGCTTCGATTCCATCGACGACCTGCCCAATTTTGCCGGCGGCCTTTTCAGCTTCTGGAATCGTGAAGCGATTCGCCTCACCGGTTCCGGCGTCGCGCTCACCACCGACGGGAGTCTCCTGCCCAACATGCGTTCCAGCAAGGAAGAAGGGCAGGCCAATTTTGTCAATCCCGGGATTTTTCTTGTCAACGCCGGCGCCGATTTCGACATCACCCCCAAGCTCAAAGGCTTCGCCAACTTTAATTTTCTGCGCTTCATGCGCACCGAACCGCTGGAATATGTTTTATTTCAATCGCCGATTCGCCACACCATCGGCGAAGATCTCGGTTTCGGCGTTCGTTACCGTCCGCCACTCTCGGAAAACATCGTGCTCACCGGCGGCGCTTCCGTGCTCCAACCCGGCCAGGGTTTTCGCGACATCTACACCGGGCGCACACAATTTTCCGTCTTTGGCATCGCCAAGTTCACTTTCTAAGGCGTGTGAATGAATTACTCTTCAAAACGCAAACCAAAGGCACCACGAGTAAGTCCACACTGGGCGAACGCTGCGCAACGCGGCTCCGCGCGCTTGCCAATCCTTCTTTTCTTCGCAATTTCTTTCGGCCTTCTCGTCGCCAACACACGCTCGTTCCGCTCGCAAGCCTCCGCGCAAGCTCCGCAAAACACCCTGTCGGGCCAATCTCAACAAGACGTCGATCGCAAATCCTCCGGCTGCGTCTCTTGTCATACCGCCACCGACGAACCTTCCATGCATCCCTCCAAGGCCGTCCACCTTGCCTGCACCGATTGCCACGGCGGCAACTCCTCAATCGCCATCGCTCCCGGCACCGCATCCACAGCTGTCGAATATCTCGCCGCCAAAGAAAAAGCCCACGTCCAACCGCGCGATCCCTCGCTCAAGAATCGTTCCGGCCGCCCGCAGCGTCTCTACACCACCTGGCTGCGTGAATCTCCCGAGTACGTCAAGTTCATCAATCCCGGCGATCTTCGCGTCGCTCCCGAAACCTGCGGCACTTCCGGCTGTCATCCCAACGAGACACGCGCTGTCTCCAACAACATGATGACCCACTCCGGTTTCCTCTGGGGCGCCGCCCTCTACAACAATGGCGGCATTCCCTACAAAAACACTCGCTTCGGCGAAAGCTACGACCGCAACGACCTTCCGCAGTCCCTCAAGACCTTTCCCCCGCCGACTTCCGAAGACACTCGCACCAAGGACATTCTTCCTGAACTCACACCTCTCTACCGTTGGGAAATTTCTCAGCCCGGCAACGTTCTCCGCGTGTTTGAACGCGGCGGCGAGAAAAAATCCGAACTCGGCAATCCTTCGCGCGAAGAAATCCCCGGCAAGCCCGACGACAAGCTCAGCGATCGCGGCTTCGGCACCGAACTGCGCACCGACCCGGTCTTCCTCGGGCTCCAGAAAACACGACTGCTCGATCCCGTTCTCTCCTTCCCCGGCACCAACGATCATCCTGGCGACTTCCGCTCCAGCGGTTGCTCTGCTTGCCACGTCATTTACGCCAACGATCGCGATCCATCTCACTCAGCCTCGTACGCCTCCTTCGGCAATCTTGCCCATAGCGCCTCCTCCGATCCCGCCATTCCCAAAAACGAGTCCGGCCATCCCATCAAGCACACTTTCACCCGCGCCATTCCCTCCAGCCAGTGCATGATCTGCCATGTCCATCCCGGCACCAACATGGTCACCACCTATTTCGGCCTCACCTGGTGGGACAACGAAATCGATTCCGACAAAATGTATCCACCTGCGCAGCACAACCCTACCGAAGATGAGCGTTATCAATCCGCGCTGCGCAATCCCGAAGCCGCCGCCGCTCGTGGCAATTGGGGTGACGAAAAGTTCCTCAACCAGACTGGCTCACCCGAATTCAACAAACAGCTCAAATCCACCCAGTTCGCTGATTTCCACGGCCATGGCTGGGTTTTCCGCTCGGTCTTCAATCACGACCGAAAAGGGAACTGGCTCGACAAAGATGGCGCGCCCATCGCTTTCGATGATCCGCAGCGCCTTCAGAAGGCCGTCCACCTTGCCGATATCCATCTCGAAAAAGGGATGCAGTGCGCCGATTGCCATTTCGCCCAGGATAATCATGGCAACGGAAAAATTTACGGAGAACCTCGCGCCGCCGTCGAAATCGATTGCGTCGATTGCCACGGCACTATTCAGCAGAAGGCCACACTGATCACCTCAGGTCCCGCCGCTCCCGAGCCCACCCGCCCCGGCGAACCTCGCGGACGTCATCTCGAAACGCTGCGCACTCCCGCCGGCCTTCGTCGTTTCGAATGGCGCGCCGACAATCTTTTCCAGCGCTCCATGACTGATCCTAACCTCGAATGGGAAATCGTTCAGACCAAAGACACCGTCACTCCCGGCAACGCGCATTTCAGCCTGAAGTCCTTCCGCGCCAAATTAATGAACAAAGACGGCGTCGCGCTCTCGCAGATCCCGAGTGACGATACCCAACTCGCCCATGCGAATTCGTCCATGACCTGTTACGCCTGCCACTCCTCCTGGACTCCCACCTGTTTCGGCTGCCATCTGCAAATGACCGCCAACGTCCGCCGTCCCATGCTCCACAATGAAGGGCTCACCACGCGCAATTACACCAGCTACAATTTTCAAGTCCTCCGCGACGACGCCTACTTCCTCGGCGTCGATGGCACCGTCACCGGACACCGCATCGCCCCGGCCCGATCTTCCTGCGCCGTACTCGTCAGTTCGCAAAACGCCAATCGCGATTGGCTCTACTATGAGCAACAAACCATTTCCGCTGAAGGTTTCTCCGGACAGGCCTTCAGCACCTTCGTCCCCCATACCGTCCGTGCCAAAGAAACCAAGCAGTGCAGCGACTGTCACGTGTCCGCCGCCAACGACAACAATGCCTGGATGGCGCAACTTCTCCTCCAAGGCACCAACTTCATGAATTTCCTCGGCCGCTACGTTTACGTCGCCACTGGTAACAAGGGGTTTGAAGCCATTGCTGTCGCCGAACACGACGAGCCTGAAGCCATTTTCGGCAGCGATCTTCAACGTGTCGCCTATCCCGATAACTTCAAGAGTTTTGTCGCACACAATCGTCAGCTTCACGCAGTCGCTTCTCACGAAGGGGATGTCCTCGACATCCAGGCACGCGGCGAATATGCCTACGCTGCCACCGGCCACGGCGGCCTCCGCATCTACGACATCGCCAACATCGACAATAAGAATTTCTCCGAGCACGTTACCACCGCTCCCGTCTCGCCTCTCGGCCAGCGTTTTTATCTGCCCACCAAAAACGCGCTCGCCGTTGGTTCTCCTTCCACTCTCGCCGTCGACCCGATGCGCACCCGTCTCCCAGAAAACGAAGAGCAGTCCATTCATCTTCTCTATGGTTTTCTCTATGTCGCCGACCAGGAAGAAGGACTCGTCATCGTCGGCAATCCCGACCTGAAATCAAAAAGCCCCGGCGTTGGCACACTGCTCGACGGCAACCCCGGCAACAATTTTCTGAAGCGCGCTCTCGCCTTCAATCCCGACGGCGCTCTCACCGGTGCGCACCGCGTCACCATCGCTGGCAATTACGCCTACGTCCTCACCGGCAAGTCCCTCGTCGTCGTCGATCTCGATAATCCTCTCGCTCCCAAAATCACCGCCACCCTCTCCGCACCCTTCCTTAGTGGACCGCGCGCCATCGCAATTCAGTTCCGTTATGCCTTCCTTGTCGACCACGACGGAATGAAGGTTCTCGACGTCACTGATCTCGCTCATCCCAAGCCCGTCGCAAATGCCCTGATTCCTCTTACAGACGGCCGCAACATTTATGTCGCTCGCACTTACGCCTACGTTTCCGCCGGAAAGCAGGGACTCGCTCTCATCGACGTGGAAAATCCCGCCGCACCCAAGCTCGACCAGTTTTTCACCGCGGATGGCCAACTCAACGACGTCAACGACGTCAAAGTTGGTATGGTCGCCGCCACCGCCTTCGCCTTCGTTGCCGATGGCAAAAACGGCCTCCGAGTGCTGCAAATACTTTCTCCATGGGACGACCCCGCGCACTTCTCCGGATTCAGTCCGCGCCCCACTCCCAAGCTCATCGCCACCGCTCGCACCAACGGTCCAGCCTTAGCCATCTCCAAAGGCATAGATCGCGACCGTGCCGTCGACGAATCCGGCAACCAGCTCGCCGTCTTTGGTCGTCGCGGCGCCCGTCCTCTCAATCACACCGAAACGCAGCGCCTCTACCTCCGCAACGGCCACCTCTATTCCGTCACCGACGAAATCGTGGGGCGCCCTTACTCCGCTTCCTCCAGCCATCCTTGATCCGTCATCGATCTGTCATCCCGACCGGAGAGCCGCGCCTTTTGCGGCTCGCAGTGGAGGGATCGCGGCAACATTTTAACCATGCGCGGACCCTTCACTTGGCACGAAGCAAGTAACCCTGCCTTAGCCTGCCACGTCTCCATTCACCCCGTGTGTCCACCTCGTAACCCCCAAGTTACGTATTTTGGCTCTATCCCCTAGGTCGCAGCGTTCCTATCGCTTTTTCTTCGCATGAATTGTTTCGCGTCGTCCTGGCCACAAATCACTCATTCCAAAGCGTTTCTAGAATCTAACCCCTTTCCCTGCAACCGGTTACCCTTTCGCCGCATCTCACACATACCTAATCATTCGTTCACGATTTCCACGCATAGCACCCATCAAAATTATGAGTGCGGCACTTCCCCTACGAGGGGTTACCGTTGATGTGCGAGCGATTTTCGGGCGTTTTTTGGCCCGGCCACCGAAGCGGGCAGAAAAAAAAGGAGTAACACACTATGGTGCAGCAGTATCTTCTGGCCAGCGATTTTGACCAGACCCTTAGCTTCAACGACTCTGGCGTCGTTCTCAGCGAGCTTATTGGCTTTAAGGGCTTTCACGAGAAGGTGAAAGGCCTGTCCGATATCCATCTCGTCCAGCAGGGTGCCGAGCTTTCTTACCTGATTCTTCATGACCCGGATTTCCGTCGCGTGCGCCGCGAACATCTGATCGAGACCGGCAAGCGCATTCGCCTGAAGCACGACGTCAGCCTCTTCGCGCGTTCACTGGAAAACCTGACCGATGGCTACAAGTTTTCGTTCTACGTGATCTCCGCTTCGCCGCGGGAGATTATCCAGTCCGCACTCGAAGGCATCGTGCCGCCCGATCACATAATCGGTACTCGTTTTAATTTCAATGAGACCACTGGCGAAGTCGATTCCATCGTGCGTGCCACCGCGGGTTGGGGCAAGGTCACGGCGCTCGAAGAGATTCGCGCCACCGTCGGCGTCAGCCACGATCACATCATTTACATGGGCGACGGCAGTTCCGATTTGCCGGTGATGATGCATGTCAACCAATACGACGGTCTGACCATCGCCGTGTCCGAAACCAAACTGATTTCCCGCGTCGCGCGCCGCACCGTGCTTTCTGAAAACGCGATGAGCTTTCTAGTCCCCGTACTCGAGGAAGTTCTGCGTTGGGACTCACTCAAGATCCGCCGCTTCTTCGCCCAGCGCGGTCTTACCCTTCGTGAGTGGGACAAAATGCGCACCGATATGCTCACCATCGACGACTCCACAGTTACCGTTCCCGTCGTCGCGCAGCCGCAATAATCGATCTCCATAAAAGAGCCGCTCGTTTTAAGGGCGGCCTTTCTTTTTTTCGTGAAACTCCCCTTCGCAATCAGCTCATTGCTCTCTGCTATCCTTGATCTCTTCTAGGAGGTTCTCGTGTCCCGCAAAAACATTCTCATGCTCGTTGGCGATTACGTTGAAGACTACGAAGTGATGGTCCCGTTCCAGGCTCTCCTGATGGTTGGTCATACCGTTCACGCCATCTGTCCCGGCAAGAAATCCGGTGAATCCGTTCGCACCGCGATTCACGATTTCGAAGGCGATCAAACCTACTCCGAAAAGCGTGGCCACAATTTTTCCCTGAACGCCACGTTTGAAGGCACCAAAGCAGAAGACTACGACGCTCTTGTCATCCCCGGTGGTCGCGCTCCTGAATATCTCCGCCTGAATCCGCGCGTCCTCGAAATCGTTCGCCATTTCGCGACCGCCAAAAAGCCGATTGCTGCTCTCTGCCACGGCGCGCAGATCTTGGCCGCCGCGGGTGTTCTGCACGGTAAGAAATGCAGTTGCTATCCCGCATGCTCTCCCGAAGTCACCCTCGCAGGAGGAACGTTTGTGGACGTCCCCATGACCGAAGCCGTGGTTGACGGCAATCTCGTTACTGGTCCAGCTTGGCCTGCTCACCCCGCTTGGCTAGCAAAATTCCTGTCCGTCCTTGGCACCCGTATCGAGTTGTAAGTAGCAGTTTGCTGTGCGCGTTGCACATGTTTCGCTGATCGGGTACTCGCACATCTCTGCGTATTAACTCTAGTGTTTTAGCCATTCAATTTTCCCCGGAGGATTTTACTTCTGGGCTCTTTCTAAATTTCGCCGGCAAGTAGATAATCATTTGTTCGTTACTCCACATTAAGGCGACTCGTGCTACATGGCTAATATCAACGTTAAGAAGGGTGTCATCGGCATTCTCACAGGCGGAGGCGACGTCCCCGGCCTGAATCCGGCCATTCGTGCTGTTACCTTCCGCGCGCTCCGCGAAGGCTATGAAGTGATTGGCATTCGCCGCGGCTGGGGCGGTCTCGTCGACGTGGTCCGCGACGAAAAATACGATAACTCCAACAATTTTCAGCGCCTCACCGAAGATGTTGTGAATCGCGCCGGTCGCACCGGAGGCACCTTTCTACATTCCTCCCGCACCAATCCCGGCCGCGTCAGCAAAAACAGCGTTCCCGATCACCTGAAAGATCAATTCAAAGAGGAAAAGAACGACCTCACGCCCGAAGTTCTAAAGACCCTGGCCTGGCTCGGTATCGAATACATGATTCCCATTGGCGGTGACGACACGCTCAGCTATGGTGTCCGCCTCTACCAGGAAGGTGTGCGCGTCGTCGCTATTCCCAAGACCATGGACAACGACGTCCCCGGCACCGACTACTGCATCGGCTTCAGCACCTGCGTGACACGCACCATCCAGATGACCAACGCTCTCCGCACCTCGGCCGGTTCTCACGAGCGTTTCATGGTCCTCGAAGTCTTCGGCCGCTACGCCGGTTTCACCGCTATGCTGCCCACTATGGCTGGCGCCGCCAATCGTTGCGTCATTCCCGAACACAAATTCAATATCGAACAGCTCACCGAACTACTCAGCCACGATCGCCGTCGCAATCCCAGTCGCTATTCCATCGTCCTGGTGTCGGAAGGTGCGATGTTTGAAGGCGGCGAAATGATTTTTCAGAAGAGCGCCGCGGATGCCTTTGGCCACAAGAAACTCGGCGGCATTGGCGATCTGGTCTCCGAAGAAATCACGGAAATCTCGCCCAAATTCAACAATGGCAAAAAGATCGAATGCATCAACCAGAAGCTTGGCTACCTCGTCCGTTGCGGCGATCCGGACGCGATCGATTCCATCGTACCCATGGCTTACGGCAACCTTGCTCTCGACCTGATCCTCAATCGCATCCATGGCCGTCTGGTCGTCCTGAAAAACGGACGCTACGACAACATGCCGATTGATACCGTGACCTCCACCAAGAAAGTCGTCAGCGTCAAGGAACACTACAATACCCAACGGCTTCGCCCGGTCTATCAAAGCTTCGAAATGAAGCCACTCTTCCTCATGACCAGCGAATTAAACTGATTCGCCGATTTTAGTCTATGCTCAAGGCTCAACGAACGCTGGCGTGCCGTGCCGGCTCTCGCCCCCCAGCGAACTGCCCCAGTTCACTGGGAAAGTTTGTGGACGCGAAGCCCGCGTCGCTCTATCCTTACTCGTTCCTCTCGGTCCTCTAGTACAGACGCTCCAGAGCAGAGGTTCCCTTGTCTACGCCGGCTCCTCAGCATCGCGCACTCATCGTTGATTCGAGCCCCGAGGTCAACCGGCTGCTCTCCAATCTCTTCGACCCTCAGGAATGGTCTTTTCGCTTTGCCTCCGATAACAGCGAAGCGTTGCAACTAGCCCAGGCTGAGCCCTTCGACCTTATCATCACCGGCGTTCGCACCACCGGCCAGGAAGACATCGACCTCCTTCGCCGTCTTCGCCTAGTTCGTCCTCACACTCGCCTCATCATCCTCACCGATGAATTTACCCCCGGCGACGTTATCGCCTCTATCCGCGAGCGCGCTTTTAGCTACTTCTCGCGCCCTTTCTCCACCGAGAAACTTGCGGAATTCATCCATATCGCCGTCTCTGAGCCTTGCTGGGATGATGGCATCGAGATCTTATCTGTCGCTCCAAACTGGATTCGCTTATCCGTTCGCTGCGATGTCCTCACCGCCAATCGTCTTCTCCAATTTTTCCGCGAAGCATCTCAGCTTCCCGATGCGGAAACCGAGGAAGTCGCCACCGCGTTCCGCGAGATTCTGCTCAACGCCATGGAGCATGGCGGCAAATTCGATCCTTCGCAATATGTGGAAGTCGGTTACGTCCGGACCAAGCGCGCCGTAATTTGCCGAGTCAAGGATCCGGGCAAGGGTTTCTCTCAGGATGAACTGAAACACGCTGCTGTTTCTAATCCTCCCGAGGACCCTTTTCGTCACGTGGCCGAGCGCGAATCTCGCGGGCTTCGTCCTGGTGGCTTCGGTATCCTGATGGCCAAACAGTTGGTTGACGAACTGCTCTTCAACGAACAAGGCAACGAAGCGATCCTCGTCAAGTATCTCGATCACCCACCTGTCGCGCCCAAGTCCTAAATCGTCGAATAAACACAATCAGAATCCAGGCGGACGCTGCGAGGCTACGTTGAAGTGATGCTCCAGACTCAAAGCGGCTTGAGCCGTGGTGCCTTCCTCGAAGAGGCGGCCTATCAGGGTTACGCCATGGGGAACCCGGCGCGGCGTAGAAAATTTGGGAAGAGGATTCTTGGGATCAGGCGCCCAGTCCGAACGTGATTGGCTAACCTGAACGAAGCCGGTGCGGAGCGTGATCGATGGATGGCCGGTGTTGTTGCTGATCGCCAGCATTTCATCGCGCAGCGACGGGACCAGCAGCACATCGACTTGCGAAAAGATACGCGCCATTTCTTCGCAGACTTTGCGGCGGAACCGGTCGGTCTGGACGAAATCAACGGCAGATAGAAAACGCGCTTGACGAAAGAGATTCGGCCAAGCGTCGAGCACCTGCATTTTCAGTTGATCGACACCATGAGACAGCGTGAGCTCTTCGAAAGCAGCAGCACCTTCCGCAAAGAGAATTAGGTTAAGCGAATCGTAAGGCCAGTTGGGAAGGGAAACTTCCACCGGAACCATGCCCAGTTTGGGGAGCGCGGCGAGAGCCTCGCGATCGACATCCGTGGCGGGATTCTGTTTCATCCACTCCGGAAAATAGCCGACACGCAGTCCCTTGACCGATGCGTTGGCGTCGAAATCGAGATGGCTGAGGACGCTGGAGAGATCGCCAGGATCGGGACCAGAGATGGCTTGCAGCACGAGCATCGCGTCTTCCACTGAACGCGTCATCGGGCCCAGTTTGTCGAGCGACCAGCAAAGCGTCATGGCACCGGTACGCGGGACGCGACCGTAGGTAGGACGCAGGCCGGTGACGCCGCACCGCATGCTGGGACTGACGATACTGCCTCCGGTTTCGCTGCCTATGGAGAACGCGACCAAGGCCGCAGCGGTGGCTGCGCCGGGTCCTGCGCTAGAGCCGGAAGCTCCTTCTTCAAGAAGCCACGGATTCACCGTCTGGCCTCCAAACCAAATGTCATTCAGCGCAAGCGCTCCGAGACTAAGCTTGGCAATCAGGACAGCACCCGCTTTGTGCAGACGTGCCACCACAGCGGAATCCTCTTTAGGAATGCGATTGCGAAATGGTTCAGCACCGTATGTAGTGGGAATATTGGCGGTGTCCAGAAGATCTTTCACGCCGAAGGGAATTCCATGAAGCGGGCCACGATATTTTCCTTTAGCGATTTCGCCGTCCGCTTGCTTGGCGTCGGCCAGTGCCAGGTCGCGAGTAACCGTAATGACGCAGCGCAATTTTGGATCGAACTGCTCGATGCGTCGAAGATAAATGTTCGTGAGCCGCTCAGAGGTTAGTTGGCGACGCTCGATCCACCGCGAGAGCTGCGAAACGGTGGAATAGGCGATGTCTTCATCGTTCGTGGGGAGCGGTCCGGGATCGGCATGAGAACGAACGAAACGGTCCCGCTGCGGAGGTACGGGCGAATCGGGCATGGCAGAGATGTAGCGGGAAAATGGCGCGAGTGTGGGTTCGAGTGGAACGGCCCGCGGACCAGTGCGGCGTTCATAGAGGGCGGCCATATTGACGCGCCAAGTGCTCGCGGCTTGCGCTAGGTCGGGGGAAGTGAGTTCAACGCGCACCACTTTCTCAGCTTCAGAAAATGTGGCGACGGAAACTTCAGGGCCGACAGCCGGGCCTGTGCCGTAGGCCGGAGGAGCTCCTGCAGGAAGCTGTTGGGTGGGATCTTGTGCTCCAACGTCCGCCATACTCCCAGCGATATCGGTGCCTTTGAGGTGCGGGGCGGCCGCAGTGGCCAGCAGGCCTAAAGAAGTTTTGCTCAGGAACTCTCTACGGGAATTAGACATGAATCCTCCGCGTCAGATTGTAGCCGAGAGTGCGTGTCGGTTCGAAGCTTCGCAACCTGGATCGGCTTGCGCGTCAAATCTGTAAAAAAATTGAGGGCGGGCCTAGAAAGCTCCATCTGGAGAAGCGGCGGATTGGCGGAGAAGCAGGGCAGCTACAATTATTCTTTGTCGACCAGGCGCCAGTCGGTTGGAGGGAAAACGAGTGGCCAGAAGTTGGGCGAAGGATCATCGAATTCGAACGCAACGGCGAAATACCCGTTAATGGATTTGTCGCAGCGGATGACATGGCAACGTTGCGATGCCCCGGTACCGGGATTGGAGAGCACCAATTTCTGACTTTGCAGGACCCGCGTACCCATTTCAAGCAGCCCTCCATGCGCATTCACGCAAAGCGTGTAGGCATCTCCGTGAAGTGATCTGCCATCTGACTGAGGAATTTCGAGTAACACTGGGACTTGCAGAAGGACGCGTTCACTGCGACGACGATTGCGTGGATCGGCTTCCGTGACAACGGCGGCAACGCGCGGAAGTTCGCGGGCCAAACGAGATATTCGTGGGCGAAGCGAAAATCGTTTCACAGAACACCGCCTGGATAAACTCCCTGCTGGATGAATGAGAAAGACTCATGACCATCAGCAGAAAAACCGCTCTCCCGAAGAAACAGGGAGAGCGGGGACCGCGCGGGGGACGACAGACACAACAACAAAAGAGAGTGAGGGCGGAGAAACATTCCGGCATAATAGTGAGGCACAAAACCCTCGGCGATGGTGAAGATCAGACAATGCTTTGGTTACCGAGCGTGACTGGCAATGCTGAAAACAGCAGTGTCCACGACATAGGAAGAAATTTTCCGGTAGTAGCGGGTAGAGCAGGCCGCGAATACTAAAAACATGAAAGAAGGGCCTGCCGCGAACGAGATATGATACACATCTAGGTCACAGGTCAGGGCCTAAAGAAGATATGCGGTTAGATTCGTCGAAAGCCCCAGTTTAGAGAGACGGGGGTGACCAGCGCCCAAACCGGATTTCAACGCAGTTTTTGCCTTGGAGATGTGGGTAGATTGCAATCTCGTTACGTGACGCAGAATTTGGAAACGGACAACAGCACAGCTTGTTGCTTGGAATCCAAAGCACTGCGACTGGGTGCCAAATAGGCAGGAAGTCGCAAGCGCTCTATCGAGCGGAACTTGCGGAGGAGATTTATGGCGAACATTGCGCGTAGTTGCTGTGCGACTACGAGGAGGACCCTCTTTGCGGCCTAGCCAACGACTAAAAGATTTGCGAACACGCCTGGGAATCACGACTCGGGAAGTAGCTGACTTAAGCCAAAAAATCGCCGAGCGCGAGGGCAATTCGGAATTCACGATTTCGAATGCGTGGCTGACGCAGATCGAAAACTCCGATTCGGTGCCGAGCATTTTCAAGCTGTACAGTTTGAGTGCGATTTACCGCATCAAGTTCACGGAATTGCTTTCGCTCTTCGGTGTGGAGCTGGACCACTTGCACGAACATCAGCTTGCTTCTCCTCTAGACAACACCCATCTGACTACGCTGGAAATTGACGATGAAGAGAGAACGGTATCGTTTCCCGTCCGATTCGATCGCGGCTTCGATATCGACAACACCAACTTACTCTCACGCATGGTGGAAGTGTGGGGCGAAATTCCGATTGCCTTGATCCAGCATCTCGACATCCGTCACAGCCAGTATGGGTACATCGGCCTGCAGGATTTCACGCTTTATCCGTTGATCCGGCCGGGTTCATTCGTACAAGTGGACCAGCGCGTAACGAAGATTCAGCCGCGCAGATGGCGTACGGAATATGATCGCCCAATTTATTTCATCGAACTGCGCGACGGCTATGCGTGCTCCTGGTGCGAGTTGCAAGAAGGCAAGTTGCTGATGATCCCGCATCCACTGTCCCCGTGTAACGTGCGAAGCCTCGACTATGGGAGCGACGCGGAAATTGTGGGGCAAGTGACCGCCGTCGCTATGCGAATTACCGATGGTCCGGGAGGCGGGACTGACGTTGCTGGAGCACTTCCAAAGCGAGTTTGAGGTTCGACAGAAACAAATGGACGGTGAGTGGCTCCACATCCAGCGGAATCGCCACCCGGTACGGCTGTAGCGTGCGCCACGTCCTAAGCAATTCCTCCGGCGTTTCCCTCGAACACTGCACATAGAGCGCCAGTTGAATCACCAATTCCTCAAGAGAACACAGCGTGAGTCTTTCGAAGAGTTCACGGTGCGCCGTTTCCAGCGCTTCTCGGACCGCTTCCGCGCCGAAGTGTGTTTCTAGCCCGGCGTGGTGATATCTGCCCGAATTGTAATCGCGCGTCGACGCCAGGTAGATCAGGCGATTCAAGTCGCCATTGATTTTGGCTAGTGTACGTTGCCAGAGGTCGTCATACGCCTTACGCGCATCAGCGTGCAGCAGCCTGGAACTCATGTGCGGCGGGTCCGTTGGCGGAGTGGGGTGGCGAAGTTCCATCGTTCACCAGGCCGCAAACGCTAATTTTCCCGCAAGGGAGCGAAGGAATTTTCACGGGCTACAGGCAAACCATCCGCAATCCGCTGAATATGAGCCGTCAAGTTTGCGGGAGCAAGCGGGCCGCCGAGTTTAATGACCAGTAGTCCCACACGACATACCAGCGACAAGTAAAGGAATCGCCCCAGGAGCCGGAGTTCCTGACCTGGCGACAAATTGTGGGCTAGCCGCGAATTCTGTAAGTGATTGTGGCGTATGGCGGAGATGCGTGACGAGGTAACCGTGAGCCAGTAGCACGCCACGGCTTTGCGCTCTGAGAGAAAAAGTTCTTCCAGAGCGGGACATCCTTCTCGCTTGATAAATTCCCAATCTTCACGAGAGAAAATTGCTTCCTGAATGGCGGACCCGTTAGCGAATGACGATCGAGGCAGTTGCCGCACCGTTGAATTGCCCTGCGACACGGATGTCCAATCCGTTGTATTGCGTGAACGAGAAAAGGCAATTAACGCCAGAACCAACGCGAGCGCGGCAATTATGCATAGGATCAGAATCAACATCAGCGCTCCGCCTTCCGGAAACCGACGCGGAGTTTGGCAAGTTCCTGGTGCGTGTCGGCCGCGAGCCGCGAGTAATCCTCTGGCGGCGGTTCGGGCTGATGAACCGGCTCAGGTGCCGGAGACCACATGGCATAAAGCCAGATCATCAGAAAAAATAAGTAAGAACTGATTTGAGCGAACACCCAAATCTTTTTGAAGGAATCACCAAAATGCGAGAGCAAGGAAAGATCGAAAACGCTGGTGGCCACCATGAGCCCATAGCCAGCCAAAATGCCCTTTAAATGCCGACTGCAGGGAATCGCATAAATAAGCAAAACGCAAACAATCGCCAGAATAGAAAATGCCTGAACAACTCGAACATTCCGTTCCAGTTCAGGAGGTGCGTGAGCTAGCCACGAAAGTGTACCGTTCGATTGATATACGAATACCTTGGCGACGGCCAGCGCAAAGATAAATAGGAGCGCGTTGCGCGCCATCCTCGAGGTCCCCGGGTAAGAATGAAGCGCCAAACGGTATATTTCAAAAACGATGAGCGACCCAACCAAGAGAGCAATATATTGACAAGTCCAATAAACGCCCCGGTAGCTAGCTGGACTCCAGTGATGTACGCAATACAGCAGAATTGTCTGTAAAAAAACGAAAAGGATATAAGAGAAAAAAAACGGAAAACGCCGAAGCAATCTGCCCTGAACTCCTCGCAGGAGAAGGACAAATTCCAAGATAATGCCGGCCCACCAGATGCAAAAAATCAACATGCTCGTCGCGACCTGCTTCTCAGCGACAAGAATCGTAGCATGTAGAAGAGGAAGAATTGGTTAGATTCTTCCCCCGGTTTGACGCATCACACTACCCCAGTGTTGAAGGCTTGATCGGCTTGGTTACTGGCGGTGGAGCAGTCCCTTCGGTCGATAGGGTATGGTCAAGAGCAGCGGAAGACTTGAGAGCGTTCGATGTGGACCTAGAGTTGGAAACAACGGAGCTCGGGTGCGAAAACACTAGGATTGCACTGCAAAATACGAGCATTGCGACCACGCGATTAATTTTTGTGCGAGACATTAGTTCCTCCATAAGAGAGTTGGGGCGGCGAAACCTGGCTCGTAGAGTGCCCATCTCACGAGTGAGACGAGATTAGAGTCTCTTCACAAAACTTGCGCGAGTAGAAATTTCTGGTTGGGATTACAGGCAGCAGGCCTCTTCCCTGATTGTTATCCCAAGGAACATTTTGGAAAGCGCGCTTTTCCGCGCGCCGACACAAACTCGTCTCGGCCTTTTCTTTTCGGGCCGAGTCCTTGCTAGAGCTAACGCATCAACTATTTGTGGTTTGGATGAAAATCGATGCAGAGTTATAGCGGACCAAAAATAAATCGGCGAATAGTCGCACGTTAAAGGTGGGCTACGAATATTCTAGGACGGGTCAGCTAGAAAAATCGCTAGTCGGTATCGGTTGTTGTGGAATGCGATTCCGGGATGGAGGTTCCGGAATTAGTTTCAGAGTTCGGTTGAATACCCGAGGCCGGGACATTATCTGGATGCTCTTCGGACAACGAACCAGGCGCTGCAGAGCCCAGAGAACTCGTGGCAGTTTCGGCGTTCGCGGTACGTGCAGAGCTAGCGGCAGATTCTGTTTCGGTCGCAGAGCTCGTCGAGGGTGGCACGGAATCCACAGGATGAGTAGCAGGCTCAGGAGTTGATGCCGGAGCGGAAGCCTCCGCGGACTTGGCAGACTCAGATTCACCTGCAACTTCCGTGACGGAAGCAGAATGGGCCGGACTAGCGGAAGAACTTGATGCCGCGGATGTCTGCGCGGCTTCAGTCACAGGCGTGGTCGGAGTTGAAGGCGGGGCCAGAGCGGCCAGCCTCGCAGCTAATGCCTGTGCGAGAAGATCCACAATCTTTTTCGCCGACGAGCCGTTCGAATCTTTGTCCGGATTGTATTGCGCGATATCAAGGCCAAGAAGATTCTTCTGCGAAGCAAACTCGCTCAGCGCCGATTGCACCTCAGCAAGCGACAAGCCACCGTTTCCCGGTACGTTTGTGGCCGGCAATTCCTCTGCGGCAACGACATCGATATCGAGATGCACCATGAATTCCCGTGAATCCGAATGAAGAAGCGTCAGCGCGTTCTGCGCAGACTTGCTGGCGCCTTTCAGTTGAATATCGGCGGAATACACGTGGCGCATCGGAGTTCGCGTTAGGAAATCCTGCTCGGGCTGGTCCACCCGCTCCAGACCAAAGATAACAGTGTCCGGTTCGCGAACCAGCGGAGGTTCGCCCCAAAAACGCACCAACTCCGGTGAACCGCGGCCAATAATACCCGCAAGCACCATGCCATCAATGCGGCCAGATGGCGTACTCGCCGGCGTATTAAGATCGGCGTCGCGGTCGAACCACAGCAAATTGATGTGTTTGTAATAGCGGCGCGCCCCGGTGATTAATCCGATGACTTGCGCGCAATCCCCACCCAGCACCAGCACGAGTGCGCCAGACTTGATGGCTTGTTCCGCCCGTGGCTTCAAATCATTGAGCCCGGCAACAATCTCCGGAAGATTCCGTGCCCGCCTATGTTCTTCATCATCGGCGAACATGCGCGGAGCACAGTCGCCAAGATCCGTAACCTCAAAGCCTACCGACTGAAGTTTTTCTACGAGTCCTGCAGCACGCAACGCTGCGGGGGCTTTCTCGCTGCCGGGACCGAAAGCCGCGGCGCTGGAAGGTGCACCAATCAAGGCAATCTTGTTTGGTTGACGGACGATTTTGACCGCCAAAGTACGCTCCTTATATGAATCCGCTAAAGCCGGGTACCGGCAAGACGCGCCGGAAGTTCCCCTGCCCGGCACAGCGTGAAAACACAACTCACTAATCGGGCGCCTCTCGTATGTTAAAGAGGCCACTGCGGCTCGACTCGCGAACGGCTAAGTCGTGCCCTCCCGCATAATGCCCCAAAAATCTAACGCCGCGGAGCTGCGGCGATTGTTGCCAATTCCGCGGGAAGTGTGAAGCGCACATCTTCGCGGATCAAATCCAAATCGCGCTGGTCGGTGAAACCAAATTGCGCCAGCCGTTCGCTCACCTGTTCGACTAAGACTTCGGGAGCCGATGCGCCAGCAGTGAGCCCGACGCGGCGCACACCTTCCAGCCACGAAGCGTCGATATCTTCCGCGGAATCGATCAGTTTGCTCTTGACGCTCAAACGCTGCGCCAGTTCCACCAGTCGATTCGAATTCGAGCTGTTTTGCGATCCCACCACCAGAATTAGGTCAACATCTTTCGCCACTTGCTCGACAGCCTCCTGGCGATTTTGCGTGGCGTAGCAAATATCATCGCTGGCTGGCCCAATAATTTTGGGAAATTTCTGACGCAACCGCGCCACGATTTCCTGCGTGTCGTACAAGCTCAGCGTCGTCTGCGTCAAAAACGCCAGCTTCTCAGGATCTTCCACTTCCAATGCGTCAACCGCTGCTATGGAATCGACCACTAAGGTCCGATCCGGTGCTTCACCGGAAGTGCCAACAATTTCCTGATGATCTTTGTGGCCAATTAGAATGATGGTGCGCTTTTCGCGAGCAAATTTCAGCGCTTCCAAATGCACCTTGGTAACCAGCGGGCAAGTGGCGTCAATCACTCGCAAGGCGCGATCTTTAGCTTCCTGACGCACCGTAGGAGGCACGCCATGCGCGCTGAAAACCAACACTGCGCCGTGGGGAACCTCTTCGATGGTTTCCACAAAAATCGCGCCGCGCCGCCGAAGCTGCTCCACGACGTAGGTGTTGTGAACGATTTCGTGATGCACGTAAACCGGAGCGCCATATGCTTCCAGCGCCAGTTCGACGATGTCTACCGCGCGTACCACGCCGGCGCAGAAGCCCCGGGGACGCACGCGAAGTAAGATTTTTGCCTCAGTTTGAATAGCCATCATGATCCTAAGATGCTGGATTTACAAAAGTCTATCATATCAAAACCGGAATGGCCGCGCATTCACCGATAAAGTGTCTGAATCCTGAAAGTTGGGGATAGGTCGCAAACACGCCACTCTTCCGTTTTCCAGCCATCTGCGCCCTGTAGCTCACCTCTTCAGGGGTGACGGTTTTCTCCATCCCACGCGCACCACGTTCCCTACATCGGCCAGGGGAAGTACATCCGCACCACTCCGTATTTAAGTACAATACCGCCACAAGGGAGTCCCCCCTATGGATAAGCCGGAGAATCGACGGAGAAGTGAGCGCGTCTTGCTGCGCATGACGGTGCTGGTGGTTGCCGAAAACGAGGAGCGGCGCGAGGTGCGCGAGGAAACACAAACCCAGGTCGTAAATGCCCATGGCGGACTAATCCGCCTAAAAATGCATCTGCATGTGGGCCAGTCATTCTTGCTTAACAACCCAAAAAGCGGCCAAGAGATGAGCTGCCGCGTAGTGCGCACCGAAGAGGCGGGCATGGAGTTCTACAACGTCGCTTTCGAATTCGACCGGCCAGCCGGTAATTTCTGGCCGATCGTTTTCCCGCCGGCAGACTGGGCAGAGTCGACCGGGAAGAAATAGTCAGTGCCTGCAGCCCGCCAGCCAACTTTTTTGTCCCGGTTGTGTTTCATAGAGCGTGGAGGTACGTCTCGTGAACTTGATGGGAAGAATGGGAACCGCAGTGTTGATGTCGGCCGTGTTGGTGGGGGGACTGGCCTTGGTGGGCTGCGATGACAATGTCGAAGTCATTCGCGACCCGCAGATCAAAGTGGCAAAGGGTATGACCTGGGCGTGGCGCCCGATTGGCCCACCGCCGGTAGCTCCAGCCGCCAAGAGGGACGCGGACGGAAGGCCGGTGACTTCCCGGGACGTAATTACCCAGCAACCGACACAGCGCCTCGAAAGCAATCGCGACTGGAACACCGAAGAAAATCGCCAAAAATTGCAGGCCGCAATTGAAAGGGGACTGGCCTCGAAAGGGTTGACCAAGGTGGCGGACCCAGCTACCGCGGACTTTCTGGTGGACTATCACGTCGCGGTCAAGACCCAACGCGCCACCGTCCAAACAGTCTATCCAGGTGGATATCCCGGCGTGATGTGCGGACCCTATGGATGCTGGTCCGGTTGGGGCTGGGGACCGCCGGAAGTCGCTTACCAGAATGTGCGTTGGCATGAAGGCACCTTCGTGTTGGACATCTCCTTACGCGAACCAAAAAAGTTGGCGTACCGCGCCATCAGCCAAAGAGAGTTGAACAAGCCGCAAATTTCCCCTTATCAGGCAGACGAAGCGGTGAAGCATTTGCTGAAGGGCCTGAAAACATAGGAAAGAAGGCGCTCAGCCGATAAGCGACGACTCGCCACAACGCAGTGAATTCAGAAATGTATCTCCGGGACAGGTCGAGGAGACGGCCGATCCCGGATTTTCGTTTTTTCGCCCAAGATTTTCGCTCGTCTTCGCGATTGCTTTCTCTTTTCCTTGCCGTTGCTTCTCGTCTTCGTAGGGGCACAACATGTTGTGCCCCATGTCCGCAAGGTTCATCCTCCGGCGCCGGTTTGAATTTTCCTTGCATAACAATCTCCGTGGCTTGGAGCCCGCGCCTCCCTGCTGGTATTGTGTGGAGGCTATGCTCCTCCTCAAAGATAAAGTCGCAGTCATCACCGGCAGCGGACGCGGCATCGGTGCCGCAATGGCAAAATTGTTTGCCCAGCAGGGCGCCAGCGTTTTCCTGACCGCGCGAAGCGAGACCGAGTTGCAATTGACCGCGGAAGCAATCACCTCGGCAGGCGGCAAGGCTGAATTCGTCACCGCAAATCTGATGCGTGAAGGCGATTGCCAGCGCATCGTGCAAGCCGCCCGTGCGGCGTTTGGCCGCGTCGATATTCTGGTCAACAACGCCGGCAACTACGGCCCAGTCGCGCCGGTGGAAGAGTATCCGCTGGCCGACTTCGACAAGGTCGTCTCTGTGCACCTTCGCGCTGCCTTTATCCTCAGCAAACTGGTGCTCCCCGAAATGTATGCGCGCCAGTCTGGCGTGATTCTGAATATTTCCAGCTTGTCGGCTAAATCCGCCTTTGGCTTGGGCTCTGCGTATGCCGCCGCGAAAGCTGGATTGCTCGGTCTGACGCGTGTAATGGCCGCTGAAGCTGCGCGGCAAGGCGTGCGCGTAAACGCGATCTGCCCCGGGCCCGTCACGGAAACCATCATGTCCAAACAACTAGGCAACGAGCTGGCCGAAAGATTGGGTGTCAGTCCGGAAGAACAACTAAAGGGATTCCTGAATACTTTGCTGCAAGGACGCAGTCAAACAGCCATGGAGATCGCTCAGGCCGCACTCTTCATGTGCTCCGAAATGTCCAGCGCCATGGTAGGCCAGTCAATCAACGTCGACGGTGGCGCCGCCTTTTACTGATGTCACTCGCGGACCTATCAGAGGCAGAAAAGAAAGTCGTGTTGCAATGCCTAACGGCAATTGCAGATGGCGACGAGATTGAGGATTGGGAGTTCTACACGCGCCTCGGAATTACCAGAAATGCGCTGAAGTCAATCGTTAAGCGGTGGCCACAAATTGATGAGCAACCTGAATCAGGGGATTCTAGGGCGATAAATAACTGTTTCAATGAAGTTTGCAACGGAATTTGGTGGGCACCTCGCACCTGGTCCAGCTGGTTTGAACTGTCCCGAGATGAAGTTTGCAGAGTCTACGAGAGATGGGCCAGACGCCGGTAATCATTTCTTCGAGATCATCCGGCTCAACTCTTTCAATGCGATTCGTTCTTAATCACCGCGCCGGACTTCATTACAAACTTGACGCGCTCGAGTTCCGTAATGTCCTTGAGTGGATCGCCCTGTACAGCAACCATATCCGCCCACTTGCCGGCTTCGATCGTCCCCATTTTGTCCGACCAGCCCAGCAGTTCCGCGGCAGTAGTAGTGCCTGTGTGTATGGCTTGCATCGGAGTCATGCCGTACTCAACGTAGTATTCGAACTCCTTTGCTTCATTCAATTCCTTCCAGTCAAATCCTCCCGCATCGGTGCCTAGAACGATCTTCACACCCTTTTTCAGTGCCAATTGAAACGCCGCTTTTTCCGTAGCGACCATCTTGGGCCAATTCCCCTGCCTGCCCGGAGCGACGTAAGCGCCAACCATAATCGTTGGCACCCAATAAATATTTCGCCGCACCATTTCGTCAATTTCCGCTTCGGTCAGACCGTCACCATGTTCGATCGAGTCGACTCCCGCTTTTAATGCGGCAGCGATGCCGTCGCTTCCAATCGCATGCGCCGCAACTTTGTGTCCCAGCCGATGCGTTTCATCCACGATCGCTTTCGCTTCTTCGTCGGAAAAATTCACGTGACTATGCAGCACCCCGTCCGGTCCGTAGAAATATCCGTGATCCGAGTAATACTTGATCCAATCCGCGCCGAAGCTGATTTGTTCACGAACGGCTTTCCGCGCATCTTCGACACCATCGACTATCTGCACGCCTTTCGGAACTTTCAGTTCCCACGAATAACCCATCAGGGGATAAGCGCCGGTGGGCGCCATGGCGCGCGTGGAGACCTGCATATGCGGCCCGGGAATCTCGCCTTTGTTAATCGCGGTTTTCACGTCGACGTCCGCATACATCGCTCCCTCGGTTTCCACATCGCGAATGGCAGTGAAGCCGTGCGAGAGCGCAATCTGCGCATTGCGAGCCGCCAGAATCGCGCGATACGGGATGGATTGTTTCAGCAACTGCTCATCGTAATCGGTGTCCGTAATGTCGCCTTGCAGCAACACGTGCGTGTGCGCGTCGACAAAGCCGGGCAGCACGGTAGCCCTGGACAGATCGATAAACTCGACTCCAGCCGGCGCCGACCCGCCCGCCGTGACGCTCACAATTTTGTCGCCTTCAATCAGGATGATTGCGTTCGCGATGGGCGTGTCGCTCTTCCCGTCAATCAGGCGACCAGCGCGAATGGCCAGACGCTTGGGAGGCGGCGCAGAAGATTGCTGCTGCGCTCGAGCGCTCGACACCAACTGCAATAGGAATAGAGCAAGGGTGGCAAATTTGCTAGCGATGCGCCGCGTTCTTTTCATGAGGCCTCCAGGAAGCGGCACAGCGTAACAAAGCTAAGGGAATTTAAAAAGCACGGAAGATAATGGCAGCAGTCAGGAAGCTTATCCGCGAAGCGCGCATCCCAAAAGAAAAAGGCCAGCCGCTCTCTCAGGACGGCTGGCCCAACTGGCTTTCGTTTCCAATCAGAATCAAGGTTCACGGGACGGATATCGTGCAGCTTGATTCTGCGTGCTCTGCCCGTTAACGAAGCAGAAAATCGTTATGCGCTCGTAGGCTGTGAACCGGGACGCCGCAGTGGCCGGCGAGCAAAATCTTCGATGGAAGAAACCGTACGGCGGACCGTAATGAGCCAAGGATGGCGACTCTTCACCAACCTCAATACGCCTGCTTCCCAAATTTTGTGGAACATGTAAACGGTCGCGATCACCGAGCCAAAAGCGGCGAACACCAGGATGAACAACGCAAAGGCAGCCAACAGCTCCCGAACAAAGTACAACTGGAACGCTGCAATGGCTCCCAGAAAATACCACAACCACTTACGGTTGACGTCTTTCTTGCTCTTGCTCATCGCCTGAATGCTCCCTCTCCCTGAGGACCTGGTCCATGGCTGGTGAACCGGTTGGGCCCGAATAACTTGCTGGCTCTTGCTACTAGAATCGACCTAAATGCCTTGCTGGACTCAGTCCTTGGATGCTTGACCCTGACCGAAGGGCGGAAGCATCTGACCTGTCCTATTGAACAGCAGAGGGCAGGGAATGGCCATGGTACAGAAGCATCAAAGTTCAGGGTAAACGACTTTCCTAGTACCCGCATGGCTGCACTTAACACTGTTTAGTGCGCTCATTACACAGCGTTTATAAATCATTAAAATGCCCTGAGGAAATGTGCCTTTTCTTCGCCCTCCAGTCCCGTTCCGAACCTGTCCTTCAGTACAGGTCCCACAAACACTCCTAATGCCAGTAACCACAAGGGTTGAGGTACAGGTTCCGCCTCTTTTCACGGACCGGTTGCTCAGCTATCGTCTTGCTTAAGAGTAGATGGAGGTTGACCCTTGTTTCCCGCCCTCTGGCCTCTAATTGCGGTCGCTGCGTTCGTCCTGGCCCTGTTGGCTTGGAACGAAGCCCAGGCACTACGGCGGGAAAAGAGGAAGGGAGCGGCAACTCCTGAGTTGTCGAACTTAGTAGCCGAACTGACCCGCCGGGTATACTCCCTAGAAAAAAAGGTCGAAGAGCTGACCACGGCTCGCGCTACCGAACATCTCAGTAAGTCCGAAACTCCCGGCACTTCAGCCACCGTACCGCCGCCACCCAAATCGACCTTTACGTCCGACAAGCCGAAAGCGTCCCCCGAACCTGCCCCCGGTCCTCCCGAAAGCAAGCCTCACGAGCCCATGCAGCCACCAACAGTTCCGGCGTACCTCGCGCCACGCGTTCCACGCTTACCTGGCCCTGCGCCCGCAGCCCATTCCACTCCCCTAGCGCATAATGCTCCGCCACCACTGACCTTTGCTCATACCCCGCCCAACGCTGATCTGGAATCGCGCATTGGTGGCCGTCTCGCAAACCGTGTCGGCATCATCCTCTTGATCTTCGGTGTGTCGTTTTTTCTGAAACTGGCTTTCGACAATAACTGGATCGGTCCGGCTGGGCGAATCACCATCGGCATCCTGATTGGCATCGCGCTGCTGCCCTGGAGCGACTACCTGCGCAAGAAGGGCTACACCTACTTTTCCGAAGGAATCGCGGGACTTGGGGCGGCCACCTTATACCTCTCGATCTGGGCCGGTTGGCATTACTACGCGCTGTTTACGCGGGAACTGGCGTTCATCGCCATGATTGCCGTCACTGCGCTGCTGGCATTCATTTCCTTGCGGCGCGACTCACTAAGGCTGGCGATGCTCTGCCTGGTGGGCGGGTTCCTCACGCCGATCTTGCTAAGCAATGGCACGAACAGTGAAGGAGCGCTCTTCAGCTATCTTTCTGTCCTCGATGCCGGACTTCTTTGGATGGCCGTAAGCAAAGAATGGAAGGGGTTGGGTGCCGTCAGCCTGATTCTCACCCAACTGTACTTTTGGGGTTGGTACATCACCTATTACCGGCCGATGGAAATGGGCACCACGCTGTTTTTCTCGACCCTGTTCTTTGTGGTGTACACCGCTGTCCCGCCGGCCCGCGTCCGAATTTGGAAAAAAGTTCTGGAAGAAGACTACCTGCTGCTTTTTGGCGCTTCGTTGTTTTATTTCGGTTCGCTCTTTTCGATGTTGTGGAAAAGCGACCGCGATCTGCTCACATTTTTGACTTTATTGTTGGCGGCGGTCCATCTGGGCCTCGCATGGCTCGTTGCTCGCGATGCGAAGGAAGAGACATTCGAACTGCGCACCGCCTACTTCGGACTCGCCATCCTGTTCGCAACTGCCACCATACCCATCAAGCTTTCCGGCAACTGGATCGCCATTGCCTTTGCAATAGAAGCCGCGACGCTGCTTTGGGCCGGTTTTCAGCGCGACAAAAAATTGCTGCGCGCCTATGGCTACGCTCTCTTTGCAGCAACGGTCGCCCGCAATCTGGCGGTCCCACCACGCGGCGGCACTCTTTTCCTGAATGAACGATTCCTGACCTACCTGATCGTCGTGGCGTGTCTTGCCGTCGCCGCTTACGCTGGCAAAAAGTTTGGCGAAGCGTTCTTGGACTGGGAAGGTCCGCTCATCTCGCTGCTGAGCATCACGGCGAATGTTTATGCCTTGGCGGCAATTTCGTTCGAAGTTACCGATAATGTCCGCGGAGACTATTTCCAGGGCTTATGGCTGATAGGCATCTGGAGCATATACGCCGCAGCCCTGTTTGCGTTTGGAGCCGAAAGGAAATCGCCGCTGCTCCGGTGGCAAGGTTTGGTGTTGTTTGCCTTTGTATTTTTCGCCACATTTTTGCTGCCATTGTTTGAAACCAATTCTCACACGCTAAGTCCATTTCTGAACCAACGCTTTCTCACCTACATGATTCTGGTCGGTTCGCTCGCCGTAGTGTTGTGGCTCGGTTTTCAGAAACGCGAAAACCTCGGAGATGGCGAAACTAAGATTGTGACGCTGTTTTCCGTCTTGATCCATTTGTACGCCATCTACGCGCTCTCCATAGAAGTGTGGAACTTGTTTGCCAATGGCCCCGGCGGATTCCACCAATCGAGCCTGGCGCAACACTTGGCGCTCACGGTTCTATGGACGACCTATGCGGGCGGATTATTTGCGGTTGGAGTTAAAAAACAGAATGCATGGCTGCGCTGGCAAGCGCTGGTGCTACTCGGCGTGGTAGTAGTGAAAGTCCTTTTCTACGACATTTCGTATCTGGAAAAGTTCTACAGGGTTTTATCGTTCTTGCTGCTGGGTATCGTGCTGGTGATTGTCTCGTTCCTGTACGAACGAAAGTTCTCGCGAGAGCGGTGAGAAATAAAACGCATTCTCGGGCAGGATTACAGATCCTCTAAATCTCATGTACTAACTGTCGCCCGTTTACGGTGATAACGCGCCAGCCCCAGCCACGATAAGTGAAACGAACCCGTAAAATTATAGTGCGCAATCTCGTCCGGTGGCAGCGATTGCGCCGCATCGGCGGCAACTTCCTGTCCAAAAGCATGCATAGCCCCCTCTTCGTCCATCTTCGCGCCTAGTATCCGCGCCGTGAAATCACTCCAATGGTGGAGACGCTCGCGATAATTGGCGATGTGCCGCGCGGGATCGTCCGAATATCCAAAGTGCGTCAAAAACAGCCGCTGCGGATGCAGATTGCCGATCGCGTCCAGTGAATTGTCCCAGAGCTCAATGTCTATGTCCGGCGGAGGAGTAGCCGGAAGCACAAAGGGATGACCCTGTATGCAGATGCCTGCCGTGTCGCCGACAAAGGCCAACTGTTCGGACAGGTCAAAATAGGTTACGTGGTGCGATGCGTGCCCCGGCGTATATAGGACCTGAAGGGTTCGTGATCCCACCGTAATTGTTTCGCCTCCGTTAAGGGCCAGAAGATTCGCCGCGGGAACAGGCAGAAAATCACCGAACAACGTTTGCATATCCCCGCCGTAAAGCCGCCCTGCGCTGTTCAGCAACTTTGACGGATCGACCATGTGCGGCAACCCACGCGTGTGTACATAGACGCGAAGCTGCGGGTTTTCCTGTACCAGCGAACCCGTGGCGCCGGCGTGATCCAGGTGAATATGGGTCAGCAGAATCGCGTGAAGATCTTTGACCGTTAATCCTTGAACCGCCAGTTGGTCCCGAAGGCTCGAGAGAGTGGATGACGGGCCAGGGTCAATCAGGACTGCGGTGTCACCAGCGCGCAGAAGACCCGAGGCAATAGAGCGAGCATGTCCTGCCCAATTCAAATCCAAGGCGATAGTAGGAGTCATAGAAAAAGGAGTGTAACGCAAAATCGTTCCGCGAAGTCTCATTCACAATAATTGAATCCGAGGCAGACGCCTGTGCATCTGTATGAGCAGCGAACTCGAAGGGGGCTGGTACGACCTAAGGAATTGCTTGCAGATTGATGAAGTTATGGAATATGCTTTGTGCGGACAGCGACTTGTTTCCATCCGTGTCCTCGCTCAACGCGAGTAAATCGGTTGCATATCCGCCCAAGAAAAGTTTACGAAACAAGCTGAATGCTGCGTGAATACACCGGCAGCCGTCCATCACAGCAGGCGGGCTCGAAGGGAACACACGCAGCAAATCAGGGGAATCCTAGGAAGTGTTAGGGGAGGAAACTATGCGTAGGTGGTGTGTAACGGTGGTTTTGGGAGCGTTGTTGGCCCTGCCACTCTGTGCTCAGCAAAAAGATGCGAGTGCAGCCAATAATGATAACGACTCGGCAGTATCCAGCTCTAAAGCCCCAGCCACAACAGGCGACTACAATGTCGCCCCGGCCTCGCGTACTCTCTTCGCGATGCCTGCCGCTGCAGCTCCTATGCCAGCGGATATTTTTTCGGACTGGGCTAACAATGCATGGAATCGCCATGCATGGGGACGGCTGACACCGCGGTGGGAAATCGCGGGTATGTACAGCTATGTGAATTTCAATCCAGGCGATGGCTTCAACAACTTTAACAATCAAGGCGCTACCGGATCGTTTGCCTTCAATCCGAACAGCTGGTTGGGTCTTGTTGCTGAAATTGGCGGCTATCATTTCAGCCGTCAGATTTTGCAGTCGAGCGGCGGGTCGTTTACGAATCTCAGCATAAGCGGAGGATGGCAGACCTACCTGTTTGGTCCGCGCATCAACTTCCGCAAGTTCGACCATTTTGTGCCCTTCGTTGAATTCATGGCAGGTGGCGCACATGGTGGCTCGCAACTTACTGGTGACGTCGGGAAGAGCACTTTCGCTCTCGAAGGTGGCGGCGGCATCGACGTCATCCTCATGAAGAACCTGGCGTGGCGCTTCGTGGAAGCCGACTACCTGATGACCAATTTCAATGGCCCCTTTTTGAATGCTACTGGTCGCCAGAACAATTTCAAGATTGGCTCGGGACTTGTCCTGCGTTGGGGCTACCCTCCGATCCCGCCGAAGCCCAATCATCCTCCGGTCGCAGCTTGCGCCGCGGATAAGCCGTCGGTCTATCAGGGTTCGACTGATCCGGTCACTATCCACGTGAACGCCAGCGACGCTGACAACGATCCATTGACCTACAGCTACACGGCAACCGGCGGCACCGTCGAAGGCTCCGGCCCCGACGCACGCTTCAATCCCTCCGGCCTCGCGATTGGTACCTACACCGTGAACGCCAAGGTTGACGATGGCAAGGGCGGTACTGCAACCTGCGCGGCTGATGTGGCCGTGGCAAAGCGTCCGAACCGTCCACCGACGATTTCCTGCGCACCCGAACGCAACCCGATCATTGCCGGCGAGCGCGTCGCAATCAACTCGACCGCCAGCGATCCGGATGGCGATCCGATTACCTACAGCTACGCAGCGACTGGCGGCCAGGTCTCTGGCACCACCCAAACCGCGCAGTTTGACTCCACCGGACTCTCGGCAGGCAGCTACACGGTTACTTGCACCGCAGACGATGGACAGGGCGGCCGCACCAGCGCCACCACCACGGTTGACGTGCAGCAGCCGGCACCGCCTCCACAAGCAGCGAAGGTTGGCGATTGCGGCTACACCAAGCCTGGTGCAGCTCGCTTCGACAACGCTTGCAAGCGCGTGGGCGATGACGTGGCTCTACGCCTAAAGAGCGACCCGAACGCCAAGCTGGTTATCGTCGGGTTCGCAGACAAGAAGGAACCAAAGGCCGCGAAGCTAGCGGAGCAACGTGCCGAACTTGCCAAGAAGTACCTGGGCGAGAAGGGCATCGATGCTTCCCGCATCAGCACCCGCGTTGGCGAAGCGTCGGCGGAGAAGGGCCAAGAGAAGGAAAACCGTCGCGTTGACTTCGTGCTGGTACCTGAAGGCGCGACTTACTAAAAACCGTGATCGCCGCGAGTTGCTTGCAGCTCGTGACGAAACGCGCACTAAAATAACCGTCGGGCTCTCCGGGATAACTCGGGGAGCCCGATTTTTTGTAGTAACGCGACGGGAGAAATAGCTTTTGCGACGAAGACTGCACCTCTGGATATTTTTGCTGGCGGCCCTGACGGGGAAGGCGCCAGCCCAGACTTGGGAGCGCCTGGGGCCGGAAGGTGGACTGGTTATTTCGCTGGGATCAAATTCGGGCGGAACGCTATTTCTAGGAACGGCGGACGGCCACGTGTTTGTCAAAGAACGTGGCGCCGCAAAGTGGGAGTTGCGTGGACGCGTCGGGACACGAACTGATGGGGTCATTACCCGGCTGCTCACTCTTCCGGGAGACGCGACGAATGTCTACGCCGCAGTCTGGTATCAGCAGCCGCAAGCGGGAGGCGGAGTGTTTCGCAGTGAAGATGGCGCAAGAACTTGGAAGCTGATTGGCTTACAAGGAGAAGCGGTCCGCGCACTCGAGGCTGCACCGAGCCGACCTGACGAATTTATTGCCGGAACGCGAACCGGCGTGTTTCGATCACTGGACGCTGGAAAAAACTGGGAGAGAATTTCTCCCTCGGGCGATCAGGAAATCCGCAATCTCGATTCCGTCGCCGTTGACCCTAAAGATCCAAACACCATTTATGCCGGAACCTATCATTTGCCCTGGAAAACAGTGGATGGCGGCAAATCGTGGAAGCCTGTGGTGGCCGGCCTCATCGACGATTCAGACATTATGAGTTTGCGGGTGGATGCCACTGATCCCGCGCGCGTGTACTTAAGTGCTTGTTCCGGCATTTATCGCAGCGAGAATCATGGAGAGGCCTGGACCAAATTGCAGGGCATTCCTTACGCCGCTCGCCGAACCCAAGCCATCGTCCAAGACCCGAGCGTACCGAAGACTTTCTACGCCGCAACCACTGAAGGACTCTGGATGACCAACGACGGCGGTGAGAATTGGAAATTGACTTCGCCCCAAGCTTGGGTAGTGAATGCCGTAGTTGTTCTCCCCAATGCGCCCGGAAAACACAGTTTGCTGGTGATTGGAACGGAATCTCAGGGAGTACTAGTCAGCAACGATGAAGCAGCAAGTTTCATGCCAGCTAATGAAGGGTTCACCCACACCGTCGTAAAACAGTTGGTATCAGCCCGCGACAAACCCAACCATCTGGTCATGGTCCTGGAGAGAAATGGTCAAGAAATTTTGGAGAGCCGAGATGCCGGCGCGACTTGGACACCGCTCCACATACTCATTGCTGCTGGCAAAGGAAAAGATAAGGAGTTGAGCCTTGCGGAAGTCTCTCAGCTCTACGGAAGTCCATGGGGTTGGTTGCTGCGCTCCCATGATGGCCGGATTTGGGCGCAGCAAGACAGCACGGATCGCTGGACAGAATGGAGATTTCTGCTGCCGTCGGCAAAACGAACCCTCGGGCCGACAGCAAGGGCCGCGGGCGCAATAGCCAAGGCAACTGCAATACGTGTGGACAACGGCCCGATTGCGTTCGAAACCAACAATCTTTGGGCAACGGTGAAGGGAAGCATAGTGAGATGCGTCCCAGGAGCGAGTTGTGCTCGCCTGCCAGCCTTTGAGCATGTCACTGGAGTGACTGCGCTGCTGGTGGCCAATGGAGGAGCAACCATTTACGTACCCGTTGGAGGCAAACTCGGCATTTCGATGGACTCGGGCGAAACAGCCGTCTGGCGGGACTTGCCCGGCGCGGTCCAAAATGTGAATAACATTTTTGCTGACCAACACCAGCGCTCCATTCTTCTAGCCACAGACCGTGGGCTGTTCGCCTCAAGGGACGATGGGAGTAGTTGGCAAAGGCAAGGCAGCGGGCTGCCGACAGGTAACATCGAGGGATTTCTAAACGCGACCGGATTGTTCGTGGCCACGCTGGGCGACGGCGGAGTTTATGTTTCGCGGGATCAAGGCGGCACCTGGCAGCGCGTCGATCGTGATGCCGAACGGAGTCACTTCACAGGTTTGGCAGAGGTCGGCCTTGGCAAGATAATAGCGGGATCGCAAAGCGAGGGCCTGTTGCGCCTCACGCTCGCTCCATAGCACAAAAATAAAACGCCGCGGAACAATGCTCAGAGTCCTGCGGTTCATTCTGGCACGGCCCATCGTAGTCTTTTCCTATAATTACCTACTTGACAATACATAAGTATTGCACTAAAACGGGAGTAGCTACATTCCCGGAATGACACGGCAGATCTCTCGCGCTTCCGACCTTTCTTCCGCTGTCAAAACTACCGTGCAAGGAAATTGCGACCATGGCAGACACCCAGACCAGCCGAGTGTTCGGCGCCCACTTTCAAGGAACTCCACAAATCTTTGAACTTGCCGAGAATTTGCGAGCGCAAAGAGCACTCTCGCCCGTGCATCTGTTAGTCGTTGATGACGATGAACAGGTTCGCGAAGTATGCCGCGCCGTCGCGGAAGAGTGCGGACTAAAGGTCGTCGATGTGGGCACCGGTGAAGAAGCACTCGAAGTGATGGAAATCTCCTGTGTAGATATTCTTCTAACCGATTTGCGCTTGCCGGGCACGAGCGGTCTGGACCTGCTGCGCAAAGTGACCGTGACCCATCCAGACATCGCCGTTGTCATGCTGACCCAATATGGAACGATTGACTCGGCTGTCGAAGCGACCCGCTTAGGCGCCGCCGACTATGTCACCAAGCCGTTTCGCGTCGAAGAATTGCGCGCTCGCCTCGAGCAGGTCACTCATAACGTAGAACTCAAGCGAGAAAACCACATTCTGCGGGAACAAGTGCGCACCGCTCCAGGTTTCGGTGGAATGATTGGCATGTCCGCGCGCATGCAACGCGTCTACAAGATGATCGAAAAGGTAAGTCTCCGTGAACACCCCGTGCTGATTCTCGGCGAAAGCGGCACCGGCAAAGAGTTGGTCGCACGCAGTATTCACTTTTCAGGTCCGCGCAAGAACAAGCCTTTCGTCCCAGTGGACTGTTCCTCATTGGTCCCAACTCTGATCGAGTCGGAATTGTTTGGCTACACCAAAGGCGCGTTTACCGGCGCAATGCAGACCAAGCAGGGACTGATCGAAGCCGCAAATGGTGGCACGCTCTTCCTGGATGAAATTGGCGATATGCCGCTGGAAATGCAAACAAAGTTGCTGCGGGCCCTCCAGCAGCATGAAATCAAGCCGGTCGGGTCTACGGAGTTGAAGTCGATCAACGTCCGGGTAGTTGCCGCAACAAATAGAGATTTGGAATTAGGCATCAAAAACGGAACCTTTCGGCAAGATTTGTATTTCCGCTTGAATGTCGTGCAGGTGAAGTTGCCGCCTTTGCGCGAAAGGAAGAGTGACATCGCGCTGCTTGTCACGGCGTTTCTCGAGCGCTTTAGTGATGAAGGTGGCGCCCCACGCGAATTAACCGAAGACGCCATGCATAGATTGATGGCCTACGACTGGCCCGGGAACGTTCGCGAGCTGGAAAACGCCATCGAGCGAGCCGTAGCCCTGGGCTCGGGACCGTTCATTAGCGTCCACGACCTCCCGAGCAGTTTGCATTATCCAACTTCCGAACGCACCCCCAGCAAAGAAGAGATATTGCCGCTCCAGGAATTAGAACGGCGCGCCATCCTAAGCACGCTGCGCCAGACCAATGGCGACAAGCAAGCCACCGCCCGCACACTGGGAATTGGCAAAACCACCCTCTACCGCAAATTGAAGCAATACCAGATTGAACGCACTGATGCCTAGGAGAGATAGGCGACTTTGTGATAATTCGCCAGACTGTACACGTTTTCTCACGTTGTTACAAAAACGAGCAAATCTAATCAGAAGATGTCAGTTCTGGGACTCCCGTGCCTGATCCTGCCGAATTGGTAGTTGCGGTCCGAAGCTAAGTTAAATCCTTCCTGCTACATAAGGCGAAATAACTTTGGCCCACTCGATGCAATAGAAGTTGTGTGGTTCGGCTGCGAACGCGAATAAAACGGATGAGTGTATAGCCAATGCAATCGGAGTGAAACCACGAGCACCTCGGATCTTGGTCGTGGAAGATGAACTGGTCGTAGCCAGCCTCATCGCGGACATGCTGCGCAGCGCGGGAATGTTGGCAAAAATCGCCTCGAGCGCTTGCGCCGGCTTGCTGCATGCGCAGCAGGAAACCTTTGACATGGTGATTTGCGATTTACAAATGCCCGGTCTGAACGGGCGGAACTTTCTTGCAGCGTTGCAAGAGTCCGGAAATCCCCTTTGCGAGCGCATCCTCTTTATCACTGGCGACCCGCAGGCCGCCGACAAACAGGAATTCTTGCGAAAAAATCATGCTGTCTGCCTGGCCAAGCCGTTTCGTATGGCAGAACTGACCCAGGCAGTCGACCGGATGTTGCGGGCCAAAAGCCCTCAGGTGCAGGCGGGATTGGAGAGCGGGAATGTTGGTGCAATCGAGAACGGGTGAAGCTATGGAAGATGTGAAACAAGTCGGCCCAAATGAATCCGAGGCCGGCGACCGGCGACAGTTGGCCGATGATCCGTGTCCCGCAGTACCGCCGCAGGAAGAGACCGCCAGTGATTTTGGCGGATTACTGCGCCACGAACTAAATAATCCTCTTACCGGCATTTTGGGCAATGCGGAGCTGCTCTTGGGAGAACTGCGGCGTAATAAAATTGAATTGCCAGTCCATGTGCAGCAGCGACTGGAAACGATCGCAACCCTGGCCGTCCGGATGAGAGAAACAGTGCGGTTTCTGGGCGAGATTTGGGAAGCACAAAAAAGCGACGTGACTCCTAGAAAATCCCCAAGCGAGAATTGATCATCGAATCAGATGAAAATTAGTGAGCCGCTGAAGTGTGCGAAGAAACTGCAGGGCTTGAGGCAACCGCGCTGGCACCCTCCGTCCCAATGCTCGCGGGATTAGCGTAAAAATCCAGAACGCGACGACGAAATTCTACCGGCTGAACGCCCAGTGCCGCAGTATGGAATGCGCCAGGAACCACCCACAAAGATTTGGGCCCGCTGGCTGCTGCATAGATACGTTCCGAGTGCCGGCAGGGCAGCGCGTCGTCCGCCGCATCGCATATAAGGAGCACGGGAAACGGCCGTGCGGCCACCGCCCGTTCGGGAGAAGCTCCATTCGCGGAGAAACCGGCCAGCGACTGGCCACGGTAAACGAGAACCCACGCGAACGGAGCGAGCAGCGTTCTGCCCAGAAGGGGCGAACGGCGCAGTCCTGCGTAGTCGTAGCCAGCCTCCATAAGATTAGCGAAAGACGCCTCGGCGACGACAGCCTCGATTCGAGGATCAGCTCCGGCAGACTGCAACGCCAGTCCCGCGCCCATCGATTCACCAAGAGCAAAAATGTGCGTGGGATGTTCGGAAGCGACCAGCCCATCCAGAATCGCGGAAGTGTCACCCCGCTCCAGCCAGCCATATGTCGCCATCGAGCCTTCGCTATCGCCGTGTGCGCGCGCATCCATAAGCGTCACGTTATATCCTGCTCGCAGCAAAAATTCGGAATGGCTGACTACACCGACGCGATTGTCGGCGACTCCGTGAAACAGCAACACCCATGCACCGTTAGGATGCGGCGAACGTACTTTCCAGCCATGCAGCACAGCGCCATCTAGAGCGCGAACCGAGAAGTCCTCGCGTCGCGACTTGGTCTGTTCGAACGAGACGTCCGCCTCTTTGATCAGGTCAGCCGTAAGTTGCCGGCGTGGTGGATGCAGATACGTCGGGGCCACGAACCACCCGGCTACAGCCGCCAGCAAAGGTGGGAATAGCACAAGGATTAGGACAATACGAATCAGGCGTCGACTCATTGGGCGCATAAGGATATCGGCCTCGTATTAGAGATACGCGAGCCACCAGTTGAAAGTTCAACGGAGCGAGCTAGTCGACTAGCTGCGGAACAGCACTTCCTCCCGCTGGAACATCTTTACCGCCAGAAACAGCGCCGCAGCAGCATAGACGCAAGTGGAGAAGAAGATGATGGCAATGTAATTCCAGTGATACGTCCCCGTAACCAGCTCCTTGCAGAGCAAACTCGCATTCAAGATCGGCACCAACGCGAGTTTCGCATTTAAATCCACAGGCAGCATCGCGGCGACCGCTGGAATAATCACCAACATCATAATCGGCGTGATGTAGCTCTGCGCTTCCTTGTAGCTCTTCGCGAACAGCGCGATCGTCATAATCAGCGCCGAAAAAAGCACCGCCAGCGGCAGAACCATCACAAACACCGAGAGCACCGTAGCCAATCCAATGTGCATCTGCAGTTGCGCCGCGTCGTTGCCAGCCTGATCAAATGCGTGCAAGTGTCCAAGCACCGCGAAGGAAATCCCCATAGAGGTAACGGAAAGCGCCGCGGTCACTAGCGAAGCGGTGAGCACCAGTAAGAATTTCCCCAGCACCAGATGCATCCGCGAAATCGGGCTGGAAAGAATCGTCTCCATGGTCCCGCGTTCTTTCTCCCCCGCAGTCAAGTCGATTCCCGGATACATACCGCCTGTAAAACAAAGGAGAATCACCATATACCCGATTACCCCGCCAAATGCCGTCGCTCCCACTTTTTCCGGTGGCGCCACATTCTGTTGCTTGATATCGAAGGGCGTAAGCACGGTCGTGGGCAAATTCTTAGCCGCCAGCCGGTCCTTCACCACGCCATCCCGAAAATTCTTTAGATATTCCTCGATGCGATCGGCCGCAAATGCCGACTTCATTTCCCCGCCGTAGATATAAATTTTGACCGTCGCCGCTTTTTGCGCGGCAAGGTCACTCTGAAAGTTGAGCGGAATATCGACCGCAGCCCGGACCTCTTTATTCGCGATCTGTTCCTTGTAATTCGGCGTTGTCGGAACAATCTTGATTTTGCTCAGCTTTTGCAGGCCCGCGACGACTTCCGGCGAATCGCTCCCCCCGATTATCATCACCTCAGGGATTTCTTCTTTCGCCTTGCCAATGAGCGACGCAATCGCGGCGCCGAGACCCGCCGTCAACACGGGAAACAGCAGCAATGGAACCAAGAGCGTGGAAATCAGCGTCCGCCGGTCGCGCAGCGCCTCCGTCAATTCTTTGCGGTACACAATGCCAACGTTCCGAAGCGACATTTCAGTTGCCCTCCTCGGGAACATAGAGTGGCGCAACAATTTCTACGAAAATGTCTTCCAGATCCTGCTTGTGGTAACGATCGCGCAATTCCGCCAGCGAGCCTTCCGCCAGAAGCTTGCCCGATTGAATGATGCCGATCACGTCGCAAAGCTTCTCCACTTCGCTCATCACATGAGTAGAGAAAATCACCGTTTTGCCACGATCCCGGCATTCGCGAATGAAGCCAATGATGGTACGCGCGGTCATGACGTCCAGTCCGCTGGTAGGCTCATCGAAAATCATCACTTGCGGATCATGGATGAGCGTGCGCGCGATGGACGTTTTCTGTTTCATACCGGTAGAAAGCTTGTCGCAGCGCCGATCGCGAAAGGAATTCATGTCCAGGCGTTCGAAGATCTCGTCCAGGCGTTTTTTCAGCGCCGCCTCATCCAGTCCGTTCAAGCGGCCAAAATACTCCACCATTTCCTGCGACGTGAGCCGCGGATAAAGAGCAGTCGCCGTAGAAAGAAAACCAACATTCGCGCGAACTTTCTCCGGCGCATCGACGACATCGTGACCGGCAACGATGGCGGTACCGTCAGAAGGCTCAAGAATGGTGGCCAGCATACGCAACGTTGTGGTTTTTCCTGCCCCGTTGGCTCCTAGCAGTCCATAAATCTGGCCGGGATTGCAGACTAAGCTCACACTGTCTACGGCCTTCACCTTCCCACGTTTTTTATCGTTGAAGGTTTTCGTCAGACCTCGAGTTTCGATCACCAGAAACCTCCCGGATTGGGAAAAGAAAGGGGCGAACCGCGCTGCGAATCAATACGCGCCCGACTGTCAAAAGATTACCTGTCCAGACGCTACTCTGAGTTAAAGTCCGAGTATCGAAGTAGTTGCCCTCTTACCCTTTGTGACAGTTTGCACAGTATTTTGCATCAAACTTGTCGGAGGGCACGCGGAACATATTGTTGCACTGGATGCACACCCGGTGCAGGAACCCCGGGGCGGTCGAATCCGCCGAGTTTGCAGAATTCAGGGGAACTGGCTGTGTAGGCTTCGGGGTTTCGTTCACCGTGCGATTCTAGCACGCCGTCTGGAGCCGGTCTTCGGCATCCTCCCGGTAATCCACCAGCATCTCAGTGGACGACAGACCTTCCGGGTGAATGTGAGTGGAGAAATTGCTAAGCCTGCTGATAAAATCGCAGGCAGCAGTCAACCGCCCTCGATTCGGCCAGCACGTCCAAAGCGAAACAGACGTACCATTTGTCTAGCAGCATTCCTTCGGGTGTGAGCAGAAAACCAAGTTCGTCGTGGCCCAAGTAGAGAATTTAAAGGATCTATGGAGAAGATGCTTCGAAACCGGGTGCTGATACTGCTGGGTCTGGCAGCCATCATCGCCTTTGTGTTGGTGAAGGTCAGCGGCAGGCAGCCGGTAGCGAAGATTTCCGCCACCACGCCGGTGCGGCAGACGATCGTCTCGTCGATTACCAGCAATGGCAAAGTCGAGCCGATTACACCGTATCCGATTCGCGCGCAGTTAGACACATTTGTCGAGAAGGTCGGCGCCTCTGAAGGCGAAAACGTAAAAAAAGGCCAATTGCTGTTGCAATTAAATGTTAAGGATGCAGCAGCGCAACTCGCAGCGGCACGCTCGCGCCTTTTGCGTGCGCAAGACGAACTGCGCGCTGCCAAGGCTGGTGGACGTGCCGGAGAAGCGGCAAGAGTAACTGGCGATTTGGCGAATGCCCACGCAGAATTGGAACGCGAAAAGCATAATCGTGACGCGCTGCAGCGTTTGGCTGCTCAGGGCGCGGCGACAAAGGACGAAGTAGCGGCCAATGAATTGGCCCTATCCAAGGCGCAATCCGAAGTGAATCGTTTGACCGGCGTCAAACAGGAGTACGATCGCAGTTTGAATCTGGACGCATCGCACGCCGCGCTCGTAGTGGAACAAGCTCAAAGTGAAGTTGCCGCTCTTGAAGATAAAGTTCGTCAGGGAAGAATTACCGCCCCGGTGGATGGCACCTTGTACGCGCTGCCGGTGAAGGCTGGCGATTTTGTGAAGGTGGGAGATCTGCTCGCAGAGATGGCGGACCTGCATAAGGTCCGTGTGCGTGCATTTATTGACGAACCGGAAATGGGCGGCTTGGAAGTCGGCGAACCGGTCAAGATTACCTGGGACGCCCTGCCAAACCGCATGTGGCAGGGGAAGACGGAGATTATTCCCAAGCAGGTCGTGCCGCGAGGTACCCGCAGTGTCGGCGAATTGCTCTGTTCGGTAGAAAACAGCAAGCTCGAATTGCTGCCTAACACCAATGTGAACGTGCGCATCAATGCAAAAGAGCGCCCCAACGTTGTGGCCGTCTCGCGAGGCGCGGTCGAATCGGAGAATGGGCAGCGATTTGTCTTTGTCGTTAAGGATGGCAGCACTCTCGAAAAACGTCCGATCCAGGTTGGCATCGCCGACGCAACCAGTTATGAGGTCATTAGTGGATTGCGCGAGAAAGAAGTCGTGGCTCTACCGGGCGATGTAGACTTGCGCGACGGCATGAAAGTGAAAGTAGTAAATATGGATACATCCAACCAGGGGAGCGGGAAGGATGCAGCTGGACTATAAATTGTGGCGATTGCTGGCGCTCTGCTTGGTATTGCCCGTCTGCGCCTGGGCTCAATCGCAAAGCACGCTCGTGGCGGAAGCCGAGAAGTATTACCAGGCTGGTGAATGTTCCAAGGCCGTGGATCTGCTCAAATCCACTGCCGGAAAAGATGCCAGCAACGGTGATGTCGAACTCTTACTGACCAAGTGCTACCTTCAACTCAAACAGACTGACGCGGCCGTAAGCAGTGGCGAAAAAGCCGTGGCCATTAATCCCAAAAATTCCGAGTTCCACCGCTGGTTGGGCGAAGCCTACGGCGAGAAGGCCGATCATGCCTCGATGTTCAGCGCCTACGGTCTTGCCCGCAAGACGCAAAAAGAATTCGATACCGCGGTACAACTGGACGAACACAATTTCGATGCTGCCCAGGACCTGGTGGAGTATGACTGCACTGCTCCTTCCGTCGTAAACGGCGGCGAAGAAAAAGCCCAGCCGATTATTCAAAAGCTAATGACCCTTGACGTCGCCGAAGGTCACTATGCGGCGGGAAATTGCAAAGCCGTAAAAAAAGATTATGCCGCGGCAGATTCCGAGTTCGCCAAGGCACTCGAAAACAAACTGGAATCCTTGGACCGCGTGTATGACATTGCCGATTATTTTGCGCAGCGCGGCCAGGGTGAAAGAGTCTTGGCGGTTGTAGAAGGTGCACAGGCACAAGCACCGCAAGATCCGCGCGTCAATTTTTATCATGCCGTAGCATTCATTTTGAAGAAGGAAAAACTCGCCGACGCGGAAAAGCTGCTGAAGCAATATTTACAGGACGCGCCAAAGCACCCCGGCGATCCGCCGCCAGCCAATGCTCACTATTGGCTGGGTCGAGGCTACGAAGCAGATAAAAATATGAGCGCTGCACGCGCCGAATATGAAGCCGCGTTGAAATTAGACGGCAAATACAAACCCGCTCAGGAAGGTCTGAAGCGGCTCGGGAATTCATAGACTATGCATATCAACGAAGCGCTCGCCGTGGCCGTGGATGCATTGCGAGCAAATAAAGTGCGCGCGGTGCTGACTTCCATTGGCGTGATTATCGGGAGCGCTTCCATCGTGCTGGTTGTTACCGTCGCCTTGACCAGCAGGAAATACGTGATCTCGCAAATTGAAGCGGTGGGCTCGAACCTGGTCTGGGCAGAAATGGTCAAGACGCCAGACAAAGTTCAGCCGTTGAGCCATCGCTTAACACTTGAAGATATGGCCGCGGTAAAAAATACCGTGCCCGGCGTGGTTACCTCCGCAGGCTACACCGACGTGCCGATGACTGTTGTTGTGGGCGGCCGCACACGTCCTGTCAGTTTGATCGGCGTGACCGACGGCTACCAGCAGATCCGCCGCTTAATCGTATTGAAGGGTCGCTATTTTGACGGCGGAGACTCCGAAACCCACGCCAAGGTTTGCCTGATCACCGACAAATTGGCGCAACGCGTATTTGGATCGGAAAATCCAATTGGCCGTCCGATTCGCATGGAGGAATTGACCTTCACTGTAATTGGAGTTTTTCGCGAGCGCTCTGCCACCTACGGCCTGACCGAATTGCAGGAAGAATCGGTGCTGATCCCACTCGCATTGATGCGGTACTACACTGGCAGCGACGTCCTGCAGTCCATTTATGCGCAAGCCGCAACGCCGGACCAAGTCGAAAGCGTGGAACGGCGCATGGAGCGGTTGCTGAAAAGCCGTCACCCGGTCGAAGCGGAATACCACGTGCAAACCTTAACCGCGATTCTGAATGCGGCGCACACCATTTCCCTCGCGCTAACCGTAGTTCTGGTCGTGATTGCCGCGATTGCGCTGCTGATCAGTGGCGTGGGAATTATGAACATCATGCTGGTTACCGTTCGCGAACGTACCCGCGAGATTGGCATTCGCAAAGCCATTGGCGCAGCCCGCAAGGAAATTTTGTGGCAATTCCTGATTGAAGCCTTTCTAATCAGCGGTGGCGGCGCCGTAGTCGGGATTTTAATTGGCGTAGCGATTCCCGTTCTAGTCCAACAGTTGCTGCCGGGCAATCTACGCGTACCGATCTCCTCGATGAGTGTGATTCTGGCGTTTCTGGTCTCATGTCTGACCGGGCTTTTCTTTGGCTGGCTCCCCGCCAATCAGGCGGCTCGGCTGGAGCCAATCGAATCGCTGCGTTACGAATAACATTGCACGAGCCACGGATCTGAAATCTGGGACAAAGTTGGAGGAACCATGAGTGCCTGGAAACATTGGATGGCGTGCGGCCTTTTGTGTTTGGCAGGAACCGCCTGTGTGGTGAGAGCCCAGCAGCCGGAAACGTCGCCGCCTACCTCTGGCAGTGCGCCCTTTTCACTCACCCTCAAACGGGCAATCGAATTGGCGCTGCAAAACAGCAAGGATATCCAACTGGCGAAGCTTCAGGTCCGCGTGACCGATGATACAGCGTTGGTTACCGGCTCCGAATTCAGGCCCAACCTTTATGTTGGCTCTGGCGCGGGCTACACCTATGGCATTCCATCCACACCCGGCGGCCAAGCGCCTTCCATCTTTAATGTCACCTACACTCAGCAAGTACTGAATGAGCCTCTCCGCGGCGTGCGAAGAGAGCAGCTAGAGCAGGCCCAAGCTCAGCGCTTACTGCTGGAACAAACGCGCGAGTTGGTAATGGCTCGGGTGGCCAGCGCCTACCTGGAATTAGTGAAAGTACGCCACGTTCTGGATCTGCTTCAGAAAGAAAAGCAGAGCGCCGACAAAATCGTAGAAGTGACCCAGCAGCGGCAAGGCGAAGGATACGAGTTGCCGCAGGAAGTTACCAAGGCGCAACTGACCCGCGCCCAGGTGGTGCAACGCATTTTCCAGCTCGAGGGACGCCAGGATGAGCTGGAAGTTTATCTGCGCAGTCAATTGGGACTCGCAGCAGAACAATCCATCGATGTTACCCCGGAAGACTTGCCGGGCTCGGCAGAACAAGAAGGCGCAAACCTGATTGCCATGGCCTCCCAGACCAGCCCGAGTATCCTGCTCGCGGAGTCCCAGGTGAAAGGTAAAGAATTCCGACTGATAGGTGAAAAGCGCGGCTATTGGCCCACCCTCGAGCTCGTTTCGCTGTATCAGGTGCTAGCGAAATTTAATAATTACGATCAGTATCTAAGGAATCCTGCAGACTTCCGCTACAACAATTTGAATGCCGGCGTGAACGTCCAGATGCCCATCTTCAGCGCGAAAACGCGCGCCAACGTAGAGCTCGCTAAAGCCAATCTTGAAGCGGCCAAAATTAATCTCGCCAGTCAGCGCACTCAGGTTAGCGCCGAAGTACGCCAGAAATCCCGAAGGGTGCAAGGCGCGGATGCGGCGAAAGAAGTAGCCCGTCTCGAACTGCAACTCTCGCAACAGAACCTGGCGGTTGTCCAATCGCAATTTTCGGAAGGGAAGCTCAATTTGCGCGATGTCGAACGTGCCCGTCTCGATGAAAATGAAAAGTGGATGACTTATTTGGATGCCAATTTTCAACGGCAACAAGCCCAGTTGGAGTTACTGAGGACCGCCGGGCAACTAGATCGCGTATTACAGTGAAGCGATCAGATACTTCAATTTGCGTTCGCGCGGAGCCATTCATCGAAGTATGCTAGAAAAAGATAGCCTGAAATTACTTCGCGACGCATTGAACAAACTCGAAGCGGGATTCGCGTCGCTTCCCGCAAACGATGTCCGGCTGCCTGGCGCCGAGCGCATGGCCGATGTCTTGGCGGCGACCGCGGAACGACTCCACGACAACTACCCTTATTTTCATCCCATGTATGCCGGACAGATGCTGAAGCCTCCGCATCCGGTTGCCCGCCTGGCCTACGCCCTGGCGCAATGGATCAATCCAAATAATCACGCACTGGATGGCGGGCGCGCTTCTTCCCAGATGGAAAAAGAAGCCGTCGCGCACCTGGCAAGAATGTTTGGCTGGGATGTGCACCTCGGGCATTTGTGTGGTGGCGGCACCATGGCAAATCTCGAGGCGCTGTGGGTCGCGGGACAATTAGCGCCCGGGAAGACCATCCTGGCCAGCGAACAGGCCCACTACACCCACCAGCGAATCAGTGGCGTGTTGAACCTTCCCTTCGAAACAGTAGCCTGCGATGCGCAGGGAAGAATGGACCTGGCAGCGTTCCAGAGGCGCTTGGAACGAGGCAATATCGGCACCGTGGTTGCCACTCTCGGGACAACCGCAACCGGATCCGTGGATCCACTCACGAAGATCCTCGAGCTGCGCGAAAAATTCAAGTTTCGAATTCACGTCGACGCTGCCTATGGCGGATATTTTGTCCTCGCAAGCAATCTTCGCAGCGAAGCCGCCCGTGCCTTCGACCACATGGGACACGCCGACTCTATCGTCATTGATCCCCACAAGCACGGGTTACAGCCCTACGGATGTGGCTGCGTATTGTTCCGCGATCCGGCCGTTGGCAGGCTCTACCAGCACGAGTCGCCTTACACCTACTTCAGCTCGAACCAACTCCATTTGGGAGAGATCAGCTTGGAGTGCTCACGCCCCGGAGCCGCAGCCGTCGCCCTCTGGGCAACGCAACAACTCTTGCCACTCGAGAAGCACGGAGAATTCGCACAAGGTCTAGAAGCCTCCCGAGCGGCAGCTTTGGATTTGTACCACCGACTGAAGGGCGACCCCCGCTTTGCGACCGCCTTTGAACCCGAGCTAGATATTGTCGTATTCGCTCCGCGAGCCGGAAGCGTGGGCGAATCCTCTGCGCTGGCGCGAAAGATCTTTGCAGCGGCTGCGTCCAGAAACCTGCATCTGGCTCTAGCCACTTTGCCTATCGAATTCTTCGCGGCCAATCTTGGAAGAATGAAGAGGAAGAAAGACCAGCAAGCACTTACTTGTTTACGCTCGGTGCTGATGAAACCTGAGCATTTGGATTGGCTCCCGAAGATTTGGCAGGCCCTGAATGACGCCACCAATGACGCGCTGACGTCCTGACCACTTGCCCACCCCACAATTCCAAGCGCTGATTAGAAATCGCGTCCCTCACGCAAGTCCCACTCAATGCTGTATTTAACACTTGGATGCAGCTTACGCTCCATTGGCAGAAACCCATCCCGGTATGCAACCAACTCGGGTAAACTGTTATCTACACTAGCTGGGGATATGCAATCCAATACATCGGCTAGGTGTGTGGCTCGATAGCCAGCGCAGCACAGATGTCCAATTTAGCTGAGGGTGACGAATGCCGGATGTAATGAAGACTTTGCTGTTGAATCCGCCAAGTTTCGAAAACTTCGACGGTGGCGCAAGTTCGCGGTGGCCCGCGACACGCGAGATTGAGTCCTATTGGTATCCTGTTTGGCTGACCTATCCCGCGGGTATGATCCCGGGTAGTCGCTTGCTCGACGCCTCACCGCATAAGGTGAACTGGCAACAGACAGTCGAAATCTGTAAGGACTACGAATTCCTCGTGCTCTACACGTCGACCGTTGGATTCGAAAGCGACGTAAAGCTCCTCCGTAAGATTAAAGAAGTAAACCCATCCTTGAAAGTCGCCTTCGTCGGCCCGCATGGACATATCAAGCCCGATGAAACGTTGAACTCCAGTGCCGACATCGATTTTGTCACTCGCGGTGAGTTTGACCACTCCGTTACTGAATTCGCGCATGGCCGTCCGCTCGAATCTATCTTGGGCGTGAGCTACCGCAAAGATGGCAAGATCGTTCACAACGCGCCTCGGACTCAATTGCATACCGAAGAACTGGACGCCCTGCCGTTCGCGACCGACATCTACAAGCGAGATTTGCAGATCGAGCGCTACAATGTGCCTTTCCTCCTGAATCCCTTCGTCTCCTTCTATAGTTCGCGTGGCTGTCCTGCACTGTGCACCTTCTGTATGTGGCCGCAAACCGTCTCTGGACATGCATGGCGTGTGCGTTCGGTTGACAACGTCGTGCAGGAAGTAAAAAACGCCATCGAATACTTCCCGCAGATGAAAGAAATTTTCTTCGACGACGATACCTTCAACATACGTAAGGATCGGGCCATCGAAATGAGCCAGAAGTTCAAGCCACTGAAGTTTCAGTGGTCTTGCACCGCTCGTTGCCATAGCAAGTATGAAGAGCTGAAAGCCATGGCCGATGGCGGCGCACGTTTGTTTATCGTCGGCTTTGAATCGGGCGATCCGCAAATTCTGAAGAACATCAAAAAGGGCGCCACCGTCGAAATGGCCCGCGAGTTCATGAAGAACTGCCGCAAGGTTGGCATCAAGGTCCACGGCGACTTCATTATCGGGCTGCCGGGCGAAACCAAGGAAACCATCAACAAAACCATCGATTTCGCCAAGGAACTCGATTGCGAAACCATTCAGGTTTCCCTCGCCCACGCTATGCCGGGTACGGAGTTGCACGATCAGATGGCCAAGCAGGGTTTCCTCCGCGTAGAAGCTCTCGCCGACAAGGGCGGTCACCAGTTGCCGCACATCGAGTTCCCCCATCTCTCTAAGGCCGAGATGATGGCCGGCGTTACCCGCTTTTACGACGACTATTATTTCCGTCCCAAGGTCGTGTGGCGCATTGTGAAGGAAGCGCTATGGGACAGTCACGAGCGCAAGCGCCTGTATCACGAGGCTACCGACTTCCTGAAGTTGCGGGCCGAGCGGCTCAAATGGGCTCGCGAAGGCGGCGATACCCCGAGCCGCGTAGTGTCCGTTCCTGAAATGCCGTCCGCAAGCGGCAACGACTAACCAGCGCAAAAATGCAGCGCGAGCATAGAGTCAGGCTCAAGACCTTAGTCATGGTCTTGCTCATGGTGGTGTGCGCCAACGTCGGCGACCTGATGCTGAAACGCGGCATGCTGCAAATTGGGGCAGTCCATGTCTCGCTCAACGGACTGTGGCAAGCCCTGCTCGCAACAATCTCCAATGGAACCATCTGGCTGGGCATTATCTTCCTGCTAGGATTCACGCTCAGCTACATGACTGCTGTCAGCTGGGCCGATTACAGCTACGTTATGCCGGCCGGTGCCTTCGGCTATGCCGTCCAGACGTTGCTCGCCGTCCTGATCCTCCACGAAGCGGTGAATGCCAAACGTTGGGTAGGCGTGGTTCTGATTTGTGTCGGCGTGCTCCTGGTTGGTCAGACCAAGCCCAGCACCACCACCAACGTGAAGACGGTGACTCCATGATCCGCATTTTGTTGATGCTGATCTTTTTCATCTGCTGCAGCACCGGCGGCGAAATCACCATGACCTATGGAATGAAGCAGGTCGGCGAGCCAGAGAGATTCCGTCCCCGCGAATTACTGCGATTCCTAGCTAAGGCTGCGTGCAACGGGTGGATCTGGATAGCGGTCCCGCTAATGGCCGCATCCTTCTATTCGCTTCTGATTTTGCTTTCCTGGGCGCCAATCAGCCTGGTGATTCCGGCATCCGCCTTTAACTACGTAGTAGGCACATTCGGTGCGAAATATCTGCTGCGGGAAGACGTGACCATCAAGCGCTGGGTCGGTGTTCTGATGGTCTGCGCGGGCGTAACTTTAGTGCTGATCACCGGCTAGCCGAGTTTTGCCGCTCTGGTTCCAGGTTTGCGTTGCTAGGCCGGTTGCTAAACACAAATTTGCCACCCGCCTTTGCCAACGGATAAAACGCGCCTAGCTTCTCCAGGTACCCCTTCTTTTTTTCATCTCCAGTCACGAAGTAAACGCGGCCAGGCCCTGTCCACATCTGCGCAAACTGCTTATTATCTAAAAAGATCTGCGGCGCATCGGGAAACAACGATCCATACCACAAGCCATTGATACGGCCATTCAAAATATACATTTGTTGCCGTGTATAGAAATTTACAGAAGATGCGTTCGCATATTCTCCATCACAAATAATTTGTTCGCCGGGCTGTAGTTGACGCTCGATGGCAACGGCCAACGGCTTCGACCCAAGTACCGGCGCAAACACGCCGATAGAAATGTGTACGCACTCAAGAAAAACCACAATCATGCCCACCAGAACCCAGTTCGCAGCCTGCGTCTTGCCGCGCCGACGAAACAGCCAATTGAGCAGTGGCCCAACAGAAAAGGCCAGTGCGGTGCCGATAAGCGGCACGCGGAATAGACTCATGGCGTTTCCCGTCAGGTCCAGAAAATGTCCCATGGAAAGTTTGTAAACGTCAGAATCTGCTGCGTTGCTATTCAGCAGGTCGGCTAGTTCTACACCCGGCGATGGCGCGTGTGAAATAAGTGCAAAAGTAATTGCAGCAACTGCGGCAACCAGTCCAACAGCCAACAGCACTGTGGCCGAGATGCGTCCGCTGCGGGCAACAGGCGAACCGATCGGAGCCTCGGCTTCACATGCGAGCCAATTACCCAGCAGCAGCGCGAACGCCGGCAGCGTCGGAGCCAGATAATATTCCTGACGCGTCGAGAAACTGAAAAACAGCAAAATCACCGCTGCCCAGCAGAACGGCAAAAGAAGAACAGCTTCTTGGGATTGCTCTACGCTGGCAACTCTGGGAAGGCGAATCCGAACTTGCGCCAGGGCTTGCGGTAGAAACGAACTCCACGGCAAAAACCAGATAAATAACAATCCATAGAACAGAACAATGGCCACGGTTCCGTAATCGGCCGGGTACCGCTTGCCTAAATAGCGGAGAAGTTGCTCATTCACGAAATAAAACCACAGAAAACCTTTGGCAGCTCCTGCTGGCGGGTTGCGAATTGCGGCAAGCACGTGCCACGGAGCGGCAATCACTAGCAACACGATCGTGCTGGAAACGAGCCGCATCTTGAAAATGTGGCGAAGATCGCCAACCAGCAAAAGAAAAGCAAAAATAATCGCGCAGGGGAAAACAATGCCAATCAGACTCTTGGTCAGGACGTTAAGTGCGATCGTAGCTGCCAGTCCCCAACAACTAAGCAGCGATGGATTCCCTGATTGCCAGCCATCAAGGAAAAAATAAAGTCCCAACCCAATCCACAATCCCACCGCAACGTCGGGAATAAGTATGCGCGTGAAAATGTAAGATCCGCACGAGGTCAGGAACACAACAGCAGCCCAAAACCCGGCTAGTGGCGTCAGAAAACGCCGGCCGAATTGATAGAGAAAGATCGCCAGAAAGAGCACACTCAAATGCAGCGCGATGCGGGCGGTCCACTCACTGACGCCGAAGATTTTAAAGGCGGCGGCCATGCCCCAGTAGGGAAGAGGCGCCTTTTCCAGATATCGGATTCCGTCCTGATGCAGCGTAACCCAATCGTGGCGAACCAGAATCTCGCGCCCCGCTTCCGCATGCGATCCATCCGCATCATCGAAAAGAAAAGGGTGAAATAGTCCAGGCCCGTAAACGCAAAGCCAAAAGAAGGAAAGAATCAGGACAGCAGGCCAAAACCTCTGAACGAGCGAGCGATTCATGCGAGCGCGAGAGCCCCGGAGCGAACAGTGCGGTAGCGCACTGTGTGAGTGAGCCAACAATTTAGTCTAGCATGCGCAAATTATTCTCTGCCGTTCCTCCTCCCGCTTGCCCGACACAAAGTTCCTATAACGATCCGGGATTGTATTAGCGCGCAAGTGTACATGCTATTCTATGTGTCCACAGGGCCGTACGAGGCGGAGAACGAGACGCCCCGATGCAGGGGATACCGTGCTGATTCTTGATTTGCTTCTGGGTGTGGCTTTATTTGGAACGCTGACATCCACTATATTTTTACTTCTGACGATTCTAGGTTTTTGCCGTTTCTTGTGGCAGAAGCGTCAGGCGAAGCGCATCGAATCTGCGATTCCCGAGTTTCCCCCAGTCTCCTTACTGAAGCCGGTCCACGGCCTCGAAGCTCAACTCAAAGAAAACATCGAGAGTTTTTTTCGTCAGGACTATCCCCAATATGAAATCCTGTTCGCTGCCGAGGACCCCGAAGACGAAGCATTGTCCGTCATCCGTGAAGTGAGCGCGCGATATCCAGATATTTCCTGCCGGATACTCCTCACAGGGATACCGCCATGGCCAAATCCCCCCGCTTACTCTTTTCACCTCTTAGCCGATCTCGCTCAGTACGAAATCCTGGTCACTAGCGATAGCGATGTGGAAGTCACCCCAAATTATTTGCGAGAAGTCGTCGCCCCGCTGTTAGATCCTAAGGTCGGAATGGTTACCTGTGTCTACCGCGGAAAGAACGCAGCCGGATTCTGGAGCAGCCTAACCGCCATTGGCATGTCTGTAGAGATGACTGCAGGTGTTCTCGTGGTGAATCTGCTCGAGGGCATTAAATTTGGTTTGGGTCCAACCATCGCCGTGAAGAAACAAGCCTTGAAACGAATCGGCGGTTACCAAGTGGCTGCCGAATATTTCGCCAACGACTTCGTGATTGGCCAATTGATCGACCAAGCCGGTTATCGCGTCGTCTTGTCTCATCACGCCATCAAACACATCGTCAGTCAAAAGTCCTTCGAGAAAATGTGGGACAACCAGTTGCGGTGGGCCAAATCCACGCGCTTTTCCCGGCCGAAGGGTCACTTGGGCAGCGGCCTGATCTATGCCATACCTTTTGGTCTGCTCGGTCTTGCCACTGCATCATTAATGGGCAGGCCACTCTTGGGTGTTGCCCTGCTTGCCGCCGCCATTATCAACCGCATCGTTGAATCCTGGGTAGTAGGCTGGGGCACCGTGCGAGATCCCGTTGCTCTGAAACAATTTTGGCTGTATCCGATTCGCGATCTCCTCGGCTTCATCGTTTGGGTAGCCAGCTACACCAGTCCCACCGTTGTCTGGCGAGATACCAAGTACGAATTGAAAGGCGAGAAAATCGTGATGCGCAAGATCGCGGAGACCCCCACGCGAGGGATGAAGTGAACGTTTTTCCCGCCAGACCTCGCAGCCGGCACCGTACAATTTCCTTGGAATGCTAGCCCACTTCTCCATTTGGCGCGCGGCGATATTACTACTGGCGTTGGCGCCGCTCGCCTATTACGCCATTGCCTGCCTGGCCGCCATCCGCTTTTTTCGCCGCGAACGAGCCCGCCCCCTTCCCGATTTCACTCCTGCGGTTAGCATCCTGAAGCCAGTTCGCGGACTGGATTTTGCCACGTTCGAAAACTTTGCCAGCTTTTGCCGGCAGGACTATCCCGACTACGAAATTATTTTCTGCGTGAATGATCTGACCGACGCAGCTGTGCCCGTGATCCAGAAGCTCTGCCTCGAATATCCACACAGAAAAATTCGCCTGCTATCCGGCGCAGACCAGCTTGGCAGCAACCGGAAAGTGAATAATCTGGCCTTGATGGCCCGCGAGGCGCAACACGAATTCTTAATCCAAAGTGACGGCGACGTCCGCGTGGGACCGAACTACCTGCGCGAGATGGTTGCACCCTTTACCGACAAGGCCGTTGGCGTCGGCAGTTGTTTCTACCGCGGAATCGCCGAACCCAATCTCGGCGCGGAACTCGAGGCCGTCGGGGCCGCGAGCGATTTCTTCGCCGGCGCCCTGGTCGCCGAATGGATGGAGGGAATCACCTTTGCGCTCGGCGCGTCCGTGGCGACCACCAAGAGTTGGCTGGCAAAAATTGGCGGTTACGAGGCCCTCACCAATCTCCTGGCCGATGACTACGAATTGGGAAATCGCGTGCACAAAGCGGGCGGCAAGGTCCTCCTCTCCCGAGAAGCCGTATGGACCATGTACCCCGCCCAAACCGTGAAAAGTTTTTGGGACCATCAAGTCCGATGGGCGCGAACCGTCAGGCTGGTACGTCCCGCCTCGTTCTTCGGTTTGTTATTCACTCAAGGATTGCCTTGGGCCGTGCTGGCCGCCTTCGTGGCCCCGACCATATCTATCGCTGTGACGTATTTGCTAGCGTATTTATTCCTGCGCCTCATGATGGCGTGGGTTGTCGGCGTCTGGGGCGTGCGCGACGATGTTCTTCGCCGCAAACTCTGGCTTGTGCCCCTGCGCGACGCTATTCATTTCATTGTCTGGCTTGGAGGTTTTGGCTCGAATCGAGTGATCTGGGGTGGTTCCGAATTTCAAATCCGCGAAGGTCAAATGACCGAAGTGAAGAACGCGTTGGCAAAATCTGACTGATTGCTCCGACGATTCTTTACGAACCGGCCGAATTTACTCAGCGCATTACCAGGAGTCATCATGAAGCCTCACAAGTTCATCAAGCCTTATATCGTGGAATCGGGCAAAGGCTTCCGCCTCAAAGACTATGATCCGGCCGATACCCATGACTTAAAGTCAGAAGATAAGCCGGAAGCGAAAGAGCAGCTCGAAGAGGGCGTAAAGGAATTAAGTAAGCTTCAAGACGTTCTGTACGCGCAGGGAACTTGGGCACTCCTGGTTGTTCTCCAAGCAATGGATGCGGCAGGCAAAGACAGCACCATCAAGCATGTGACGTCGGGCGTAAATCCGCTGGGTGTCGACGTGTATCCCTTCAAAGTTCCCTCTTCGGAAGAATTGGCGCATGACTATTTGTGGCGCGCCAACCGGTGCTTGCCGGCTCGTGGAAAAATTGGAATCTTCAATCGCTCCTACTATGAAGAAGTGCTTGTCGCACGCGTTCATCCCGAACTGATCGACAAGCAGCGAATCCCCGATGATTTGCGCGGCAAGCATTTCTGGAAGCATCGCTACGAAGACATCAACGCCTTCGAGCGCTATTTGACCCGCAATGGAATCGCCATCCGCAAATTCTTTCTGCACATCTCAAGAGCCGAGCAAAAGCGGCGCTTTTTGGCCAGGTTAGAAGAGCCGGAAAAAAATTGGAAGTTTTCTGCGGCAGACGTGCAAGAACGCAAGTATTGGGACGATTATCAAAATTCCTACGAAAAAATGATTCGCAACACCGCTACACCCCATGCTCCTTGGTTCGTAGTGCCCGCAGACAACAAGTGGTTCAGCCGGCTATTGGTGGTGGCGGTAATCAACGACGCCTTGGAAAGTTTGCATCTCGAATATCCAAAAGTGAGCCCAGCCGAGAGGAAAGAGCTAGAGAAAGCTCGCAAAATGCTGGAAAACGAATAACATCAAACGCCGCCCCAAGCCGGATCGATCACGGTTGTGGGTTGCCAACGCCCGATTCAGGCACGAGTTCAGGCTCCGGCAATACCTTTAAACGCTGCAAGCCTAAACTGTGAAATAAACTCGGCCAATATTCTTTCAGCACGTAGCCAACAAATCGCCACGCATAATCACTTCCCACTCGCGTAAATGTTCTTCCCGCCGTCTGCTCCGATGCCGGGAGATACGCATTGGCCAAAGCCTCGCCTGCCATAGGACCAATCAGTCCAGAAGTGTTGAACACCTCGTTGCCCGAATCGCTCCGCGTGATCACCAAGCGGCGCGCCGCATAACGGACTGTGCTCCAGAGTCTTGGGTTACTGCGCGGGAAAAATCGCGGGTCCTGATGCAATGCGGATCCTAAAACGAATGTCCCAAAAAAATTGTTCGAGGCGCCGCGCGCCATCGAAGCGCCGAACCGCTTTCCATAAGCTTCGCCACCTTCGCCATACGCATAAGGAACATCTCGGGCTTGGCTGACCCCGGCACTGATCGCCGAGGTGAGAATTGTTTCAGGTGAGATCGCCTGATTACCGAAGAGTTGAAACTTTTGCCAGGTACTCAGCGGCCCCGGGCTCGCGGCGATATCCGGGAAGAATAGTGAGCGCTTGGTTATGTAGCCAACGAATCTGGCCGAACCGTTACCGTTGGCATTCGTTCCCGAATCTTGTTTTGCTTGAGGCGTATCCGGTAGAGGCCGCGAATTGGCTCCTGCTCCTGCGGGCTGCTGTGCGCGGACCGCACCAAAACTCAAAAGCGTGCCGCAAAGGACGCATTCGGTTGTCTTCCGTAAATACGCGCGAAGGCTCGTAACATCCAGCTTCATACGTCCCCCATTCGCGAGCCGCCCCTTGGACGGCCGCCAACGCAATCCGCTTCTTTACGGTTGCCTTCCGTCGATCAGCAACGTGCAAATGCGTGCTCACGGCGCGATGAACGGGTAACAGTGAATCGAAAGTTTAGAGAAAGTAACACGGCCCAAGTACAGCGGCAACTGCTTCTACGCAACGGAGTTCTCGCCTGAAAAGTAGCTGGGTTGACGGGCAGGCGAACTCCCGTTTATTCTAGAAAGGTTGAAGCAACACCGTGAATCTTCTTGTCGCGCAGGCTTCTTGTTTCTTGTTGGGAGATCGTCCAATTGGTAGGACACCAGCCTCTGGAGCTGGCTATCCTGGTTCGAGTCCAGGTCTCCCAGCCAACTTTCCTGACAAATCGATAGCTCCTGAGAGCCCGGGCGAACCTACCAGACTGGCTATATGGCTTTACGCCTTACGAACCCGTGTACAGCTGAAATGGCGCCCAATAGAAGGGCTTTTTGAAGACCGATGATGCACTTGCGTGGAGAATCGCAAGTTTGGCGTTGCGCAACGCGGTCGCGGGATCTTGCCCTTTGTCGATGCCCGCGTACATTGCATCCATCAATTGCGGCGTGGACGACGCGTCGCTCACTTCCCAAAGCGCGCCAATCACGTTGTGTGCTCCAGCGCGAAGAAACGCCCACGAAAGCCCAACTAGTCCTTCTCCTGCATAGGCTCGTGTGCCCGCGCCGTTACACGCCGAAATCGTCACCAGCTCCGCTTTGAGCGGATGTTGCACGATATCGCGTGCGTACAATTTGTACGAATCGCCTTCCCTGCTTAGAATGACCGCCGATTCCAGCGGCCGCGTGTGGCTGGCCGTCCCGTGCGTTACAAAGTGTAAGTAGGAAAACTGTCCGGGATTGCTGGACAGGTAAGAGCCGGGCGTGGCGTGTGTTCCTTCCAGTACGTCGCGGTTGGCTTGTGAGAAATGACTAGAGATTTTTTGCATTTCCGCGGGAGCTTGCGCAAGACGCGGAAAATCTGGGCTAGCCGGTTCCGGATTACCCACCAGTAGCAGACTCTTTTGTTTGCCCGGCATTTGTTGCGATGCGGATGGAGGCATCGCCAACGCGCTCGCGGTTGATAGCGTGACATCTTCAATCCAGAAATGCGGCGACGCGCCAGGCACGATCAGCGTTTCAAAGTTCAGCCCATACAGGCTCTCCGCAGGAAAGAGAATCACGCGCGAATCTTGCGGGATCAGCTTTTGCGCGGGCGCCACCAGCGTGGCGTAGAGTTGCTCGCCCGCTTCGTTATCTGCGCTCAACACGTCGCGGCCTTCCAGAATACGCTGCCGGTATGCTTTCACTACCGGCTCGATTTGTGATTTTGGCGGGAGCGGAAAATAAGATAGCTTTGCGGGCGTCACGACCCACAGATACGAGTGATTCTGGCCGAGCCAGTAGATGAGCAGGGTAGCATGAAGTTTGCGCGCAAGCTCGAGCGGCGACTGCTTCCCCAGCGTTACAGAGCGAGGCTTCCCGTTAGAAGAGAAGAGGCCCTCAACCAAAGTTTGCGAGCGAGTCAGGTCAGCAACACGCAGCGCATCTTCAACGCGATGATGCTGAATCAGAAAATCGACGTAATCATCGTAGAAGTCGATCGCGCTGGAAAGAAAAGCCAGTCGCAACTCGTCTTCCTGAATGGATCGCCGCGCAGTTTGAATCGTGGTAATCGAGCGCTTGTATTCCTGCTCCGCTTTTTTCGGCCGATTCTCTTCGTCGTACACCTTAGCCAGCCGCGCTTCTGCCTCCCAGCGCAGCGCCGCGCTCGCCGCCGGGTCTTTGATCACTTTAGAGAGACCACCTTCTGCCTTGCGGAAATGTTTACGCGCAATATCGATTCGAGTGGCGATCAGTTCGGAAGGCATCTCCGGATGTTCGCTGAGCGAGCGAGACAGCTCCTGTGCCTCGTGATTGTAACGTTCCGCAAGGTCGGGCTGCAGTTTCGCAAGTGCGATGTCGGAAAGATTGTTGAGGCTTTCTACGATTAGTAATTTCTCGTCGCGCTCGCGGGCCAGACCCAGAGCGGTGAGCGACTCTTGATTCGCCGTTTCATAATCCCGCTGGTAGTAATACACGGCGCCGCGATTCATGCGGCAAATAATTTGCTCGTGGACTAACCCAGTTTTGCGGGAAGACTCTTCCGCCTGTTGGAACATGTCCAGCGCTCTTTCATAGTCTCCCATCTCGACATAACCCCAACTCATATTGACCAGCGTCTTCGCGACGGAACGTCGATCGCCGACTGTTTCGGAAACCCGCAAAGTTTGACTGTCCCAATTGATCGACTCGTCAAAATGTTCTTGCTCCATGCTGACCATTCCTAAGTTGCCGAGTGCTGACGCTTCCAGATAGGAATCGTTGTAGACCCGCGCGCTTTCAAGAGCTTGACGATACAGACTGATCGCAGATTGCCTGTCACCGGCCAGGTCCGCGAGCGTACCTTTACGCAGCGAGACTTCCCCCAGCAATTCGGGATGGCCCGCGTTCGCGAGAGTCTCTGCCTGAGTGAGTTCCGCTTCAGCCTTTGCGAAATCCTCTCGATAGCAGTAGTCAGCGCCGAGGGTAAGTTCTCGCCAGATCGCAATATCGCTGGACACTAGTCCGGAGGGTATCGGGCTCTGCAAAACAGCGAGCGAGTCTGTGTACAGGCCCTTCCGCATTAACACTTCGGCCTTTAGATTGGTGAATCTCCAGTGCCATTCGGAAGTGGGATCGGAGTACGTGGTGAGGGCAGAATCTGCGTCACTTAGAGCGGAGTTGAGATCTCCACTCCTGAGGTCTCGGACGGACCGCGAATAAGCGCCTTCAGCCGATGCTTGCGATGGTCGGCGGCAGGCACACGTGCCCGCTGCTAGCGCAATGCAGAGCAGCCATCTTTCTATGGCCAGTGCGTGCCGTTGAGGCTGACTTCGGCGGCGTTGAGCAATCCGGCGTAGGGCGAACCCAACTCCAGCCGTAACATTGACAATCTTTTGAACCCAGGCTCGGCCAGCACTTCGCCAATGTAAATCTTCCCAAAATGTTCGACGGTCAGCACGTGCCCTTGCACGTCCACACCCGGGCAATCGACTTTGATGGTTTTTACCAGAGAACAAAGAATGACCCCGTTGGACTCTTCTGCCATTCTCCCTGATTTTTTCAGCGCCGCAAGTTGTTTGCTAAGCGCCGCGTAGTCTTTGCTGTTCAGAAACAATTCGTGGTCGAATTCGACTTCTACCGGACAGCCGGAGACGCGCAGGTTTTCGAATCTGGTGCCCAGCGCGATGATGTGACCCTCTTTTTTCTTGGGTTCGTGCTCGGATGTTAGTCGCGCCACCACGCGATCTGCGGTCACCACATCCAGAATGTTCAGCCCCTCGATCACCGTGAGCGAGTGCGAATGGTGTTTTCCGCCTCCATCCGCGCTGCCCGAGACGCTCGAATACGCCTTCTTCACCGAAATAAGCTGATCGATTTGAAAGCCCTCGGACTGTGCCTGTCCGTGGCCTCCGGACAACGGCAAGGATGCTCCTGCAACTGCTTGAATCTGGTGCTCGACAGGTCGCGTGAACGAGCCACTAAATGCGTGGCCTTCACCGTGGTAATGAAAAGAGGGATGCTCGTATGCAGCCATTGGGGATTCTCCGGCTACTAGAATTTAACTGCGTATGCCCAAGTTACTCGTGGAATTCTATAGCAAAGCGAAACCGCTGCACTTCCTTACTACCTTCACTTTTTGTTGATGTATCGTTCTTATCAACAACAAGCGTATATTGCCCGGGACTTAACAGACCACCGGGAATCGCCAAGTGCACTTCTTTGTTGGCCAGATCGCCCGGGAGTGAAATCGTCAAAAGGCTCTTGCCGGATTCATCCAGAATGCGCCCTTCATAAGAAGGAGACACGCTCGATGGCGTGAAGTCGAAATCCACGCCAAACGCCTCCTTCGGTCCCACAGAAATCTTTGCAATCTCGTCCGCACCGCGCGTTGTACCCTGCACGCGGAACGATGATTGGAATGCCTGCGCTTCGCTAACAGCCGACCGATCCTTCTCGCTGCGCCCGGTGACTGCTTGAAATGCGATGATTGCCACAAGCGCAGCCATCACCGGCACGGCGATTGCGGGTCTGAGCCATGCAAACCAACCTGAGAAGCCACCCGGCGCTGGCTTTGCTGCTGGCACGCGCAGGACTGGCTCAGGCTCCTCCCGAAAAATTTCTTTACTGGCACCAACGAACGCGCTCGCCGCTTTGATGTCTTCCGCACAATCCGCGCAATCGAAATAATGCTCTTCATACTCGTCGCGAAGCTCCGGTGGCAGCTCGCCTAACACATATTTTTCCGCAGCTTGTAGACGTTTCGCGTCGAGATGATCCATATGCATGTTCCTAAGAGTAGTGCGTCAAACTGCCAAATCGTTTCACTAGACCGCCTTCGCCGCTGAACTTGGCGACGCCTTCGGTAAGTCCTTTTGATACAGCAACCGAAAACGCTCTTTAGCCCGGTGTAGCCGCACCCGTAAATAATCCCTATCCACCCCAAACCGCCGGCAAACCTCGTCCTTATCCCCTTCTTCCAGGAAAATTGCCCGCAGCAGCTCGCGATCCCGCTGGCCCAGCTCGTCCAGAATGGTCCGAACCTGGTCCTTCGTCTGGCTTGAGATTAAGGAACGCTCCAGATCGATAATCTTATCGGCCGGTTCCAGATGCCCTGTTTCCAGCGGCTGACTTTTGTAGGATTCCCGAATGTTCTCGTGTAAGACGTTCTTACAAATGGAGTTAACGAAGGCTCCAAAGCGCTCTGGCTGCCGAACGCCATCCCGGCGCAGCGTCACCAGCACCCTCACGAATGTCTCTTGGCGTACGTCATCCACCCTCTCCGGAGGGAGTCTCCGCGCGCGCAGCATGATCCCCAATATCTGTCCAAAATAGGAGACGAAATGCTGCTCGGTCGCCGGGTCCCCACCACGCAGACGGTCGACGTACTCCTTATCAAATAAATAAAGCTCCAACAGGCCCCTCGTCAGCAGTGACGGGAGTATAGCCTTGGCTCAGTTCAGGGGCAATCACGCTTTCTTTTCCTGGAATGAAACGATTCGCCGTCCCACGACACTACTTAGCAATAAGGGCCCTAGAGACCCTAGGGCATCCCTAATGCGTGGGGAATGGTCACCTTCCCCATGGCCCCTCGGGCGCATCTTGGCACTCCCTGACCACCCCAGGGTGCGCCCTTCCTCCCCTTCGGGGGAATACGGGAGTGGAGGAGACACAGTGAATCAAGTTTGTGCTGTCGAAAATTCCGAAGACGCCGCTTCTTCCTTTTCCGTGGACGCCAAGCGGAAGTGGCCACTCGCTGCCGACAAGAAATTAAATCCAAACGAAAATCTTCTCGAAGCGAATCACCGGACTACTGACGCAGCGACTGCAACTCCCGCTCTGACCGCACTGAGTGTCGAGTTTGTGGCCGTGCCCAGCGAAGCCAAGCGCGTTCGCGGCGTCATTCCTGCAGATCTTGAAGCTGCTCTTCAAGTGCTCGACGGTTACAAGGGTTGCATGGTGCTGGTTTCCGACCAGGAAGCGCGGCTCGTCACCGTCATTACGCTTTGGAGCGGCAGTGAAGGCCTGAAGCAATGTCGCGAAAATGCCAAGTGGGTGAAACACCTGCTCACTCCCTATGTCGATCGCTGGCTACGCACGCAGACTCAAATAACCTCGTTAAAAGGCATGCAGGAATTTACCGTCGGCGTGCGCCGCTGAACTTTTTTCCACCAGAGAAGTAAGGGCGAGTTGCTCACGAAATCAATTACCCGAATGTCCGGAGATAAGGCTCAACAGCACTATGTACGCAAATAATTTGCAATCGATCACACCTCCAGGGCACAAGGACCCAGCGACAATGGAACCCAGCGCAATGCAGAGTTGCACTTCGAATTCGTGTGTCCAGCCCTCAGCAGTTTTGGTAGCCGGGCGAACCCTCTGTCTGCAACATTATTTCGAGTGGTGTTATCAGCAACTGGAAGAGCTGGAATTCCGCATCAAGCGAAGGTCAGCTGGGATCTTCCGAAGAACTTGCGCTTCGAGCTCTCGCCGAGGAATGTTCAAACCGCACTTTGGCGGTCAGTTTGCAATATTCGCCGCTTACCAATCAGGATCGCTCGCGACTGCTCGACATTCTTCTGTGGTCCGGAGATCTCTTGTACTTGTTGCGCTCGCCACGCGCTAGCCTGCCCGAGTCCGCAAACTATATTTCAAAGCGCGGCACTCGCTCGTTACTCGTCGAACGTGGCCAGCGTAAATAGGCGTTTCAGGGACTCGCGCAGTGAGACTTACGGTTTCAACGAAGCTGCCACCTTCCTCGCGTATTCCTTGGCCTTCGCCATTGCCGCCGCTTCATCCACCGTCTGCAACTTGCCGTCCTTCATCAGAATTTTCCCGCCAACAATCACCGTTTCCACTTCACTCGATTTCAGTGCATACACGATTGCCGAATAAACCTCGTACATGGGCACGGCGTTCGGCACGTTGAGATTCAGCAAGATGAGGTCGGCTTTCTTCCCCTGCTCCAGCGAGCCGATTTCCTTTTCCATGTGCAGCGCGCGTGCTCCTTCGATAGTCGCCATCTCCAGTGCGCCTTTTGCCCCCAGCGCCCGCGGGATCAACTCTCGCCGTTTTTTGCAGCTTCGACGCCAGATCCATTTCTTCCATCATGTCCAGATCGTTGTTGCTGCCCGCGGGACCGTCGGTACCCAAGTCCGACCCGCATTCCTGCCGCGCGTTCGTCCACCACCGGCGCAATTCCGCTGGCCAGCATCATGTTGCTCGAAGGATTGTGTACGCATCCCACTTCCCGCTGCGCCAGAATTTTCATGTCCGCATCATCCACCCAGATGCAGTGAGCGGCGACCACGTCCGGTCCCAACACCCCGATTCGTTCCAGATATTGCACCGGAGTGGTGCCATTCTTCTCGCGGCTGTCGTCCAGTTCCTTCTTCATTTCTGCTACGTGGATCAGTATCGGTGCGTGGTATTTCCGCGCCAGCGCCGCGGAATCCTTTAGCGTCTTCTCCGAGCAGGTGTAGATGGAATGCGGCGCAACCGACGCGTGAATCAGCGCATCACCCTGCCATTTCTTCAGGAATTTCTCGGTGTACGCCGCCATTTCCTCTTCGCTCTTATTGTCCGGGGCAGGGAAGTCAATCCACGTTTCCCCAACAAACCCGCGTAGGCCCGCGGCCTTGGTTTCTTCCGCGACCGCATCCTCGAAATAGTACATATCCGCAAAAGTCGTAGTGCCGCCGCGAATCATCTCCGCCATCGCCAGTCGCGTGCCCCAGCGCACGAAATCCTCGGTCACGTTCTTCGCTTCCGCCGGGAAAATAAATTTCCGCAGCCAGTCGTCGAGCGTCACGTCATCCTTTAGTCCGCGCAGTAGCGTCATTGGAACATGCGTATGGCCATTGATGAAGCCCGGGCAAAATCAACTTTCCTTTAGCGTCGATAGTTTGCTTTCGCGGTAAGTCCCTTCGGGTAAGCGGAAGTGGAGCTGAGACCGATGGAGACGATCGTGTCGTCCTTGATTGCGATATACCCATTCTCGTGAATGGTGCGATCGCCATCCATCGTGACGATCGTCCCGCCATTAATCAGCAGGTCCACGGCGACCGCTTCCTTCGCAGGTGTTTGCGCGCGGAGGAGTATGCAGCCAACTACGCTCACCGACGACACCAACAGCGCCATGGCGAAAAATCGGAAGAACATTGAATAACGCCGAATCATAACGATACCTTTCCGATTTGTTAAAGATTGCTTGCGTCGAATGGCTTGGGAAACAGTGTACTCATGCGCATACTTTCAGACTTGCCCGCCAAGTTCGACAAAATTACCGGAACATCGCCACAAAATTCCCAGATCAATTGGCGGCAAGCACCACACGGTGGTGTAAGAGTGCCGTATCCGTTGCCACAGCAATAGCGTCAAACTGCCGTTCACCCTCGCTGATCGCCTTGAAAATCGCTACGCGTTCCGCGCAAATCGTCAGACCATACGTCGCATTTTCCACGTTGCAACCACCATAAATTTTCCCCGACTTTGTGCGCAACGCCGCACCCACTAGAAAATTCGAAAATTTCGCGTGCGCGTTCTCTCGCGCTTTCTTTGCCGCAGCAATCAACCCTTCATACTCAGACATGCATTTCCTCCATGCAAAACGGTGCGAATACTCTCGCTCAACGGTTATAGGGCAGAACTGATTTCGCGAATCACGCCGCGCAACAACGAAATAAACTGCGCCTTCACCCGCTCCGCCGTTTGCAGCACTTCATTATGATCCAACGGCTGATCCAGCACCCCAGCCGCCGCATTGGTTACGCAAGAAATTCCCAGCACCCGCATGCCACTGTGCCGCGCGGCGATTACCTCCGGCACCGTCGACATTCCTACCAGATCCGCACCAATCGCACGAAGATACCGAATCTCCGCTGGAGTTTCGTAGCTCGGCCCTTCCAGCGCCGCATAAACTCCTTCTCCCAGATCAATCCTAAGCTTGCGGCCTTGCGCCAATGTCGATCGTCTCGAAACTGTTTGTCGTATGCCATGCTCATGTCCGGGAACCGCGGACCAAAATTCTCGTCGTTCGCCCCGCAAAGTGGATTCACTCCTTGCAGATTGATGTGATCGCTGATAACCACCAAACGCCCCTGCGTAAGTTCCGTCTTAATACCGCCCGCAGCGTTGGTCAGAATGACGGCCTGCACGCCCATCCGGGCGAACACGCGAATCGGAAACGCCACAGCCTTAGCGGAGTACCCTTCGTAAAGATGCACGCGTCCCTGCATGCCAGCAACCGCCACACCTTCCACTTCGCCAATGACCAGTTGCCCAGCATGGCCGATTGCGGTCGCGCTGCGGAAAATGCGGAATCTTCGCATACGGAATTTTTCTCGAATTCTTGAATTCATCCGCAAACGCGCCCAGCCCCGACCCAAGCACCAAAGCAATCTTCGGACGCAATTTCGTCTTCTGCCGGATGAAATTGGCGGCAACTTCGGCTTGCACGAACTCAGTCGAAGGACGCACGCGTCTTGTTCATCAGTCTTTGCTCCGTCATACCTCATGTCAAAATTCCCACGATGCAGGCCGACATCAAATTCGCCATGGTTCCCGCCAACATCGCCCGAATTCCAAATCGCGCCAATTGCCCGCGTTGCTCTGGTGCCAGCGCGCCAATCCCACCGATCTGAATCCCGATAGAACTGAAATTCGCGAACCCGCACAATGCGAACGTAGCGATCGTGAACGAACGTGGATCCAATGATTCCCTTCAGTTGGCCCAGCTTTGCAAACGCCACCACTTCATTGATCGACATGCGCGTTCCCAGCAAATACCCGATCGTTCCTGCGTCTTTCCACGGAATCCCGATCATCCACGCCACCGGCGCAAATATCCAACCAAAGAATTGTTCCAGGCTTGTAGGAAACCACGGCACATGATGCGCCGCCAGCCAATTGTGTGTGCCGCCCACCATGTAATCCAGCAACGCCAGCAGCGCAATAAACGAAATCAGCATTGCCCCAACGTTGATTGCCAATTGCAAGCCATCCGAAGTTCCGCGCGAAATCGCCCCGAGGAAATTCGCCTCTTTTTCCATCTCCGGCATCTGCACGCGCCCCGCGGTGAGCGGTTGCTCCGTCTCCGGCACCAGCATTTTTGCCATCAATAGAGTCCCCGGGGCGGTCATGATCACTGCCGTCAGCAAATGTTTCGCCTCAACCCCCGACGCAATATACGCGGCCATAATTCCGCCCGACACGTGGGCCATCCCGCACGTCATTACGCACATCAATTCGGATTTGGTCAGCCTATTAAGAAACGGCCGAATCGTCAGCGGTGCTTCGGTCTGCCCCATGAAAATGCTCGCCGCAATGTCCAGCGACTCGGCGCCACTGGCGCCCATCACCCGTGTCATCACCCACGCGAATGCGCGGATGAAAACTTGCATCACGCCAATGTGATATAGAAACGCAAACACCGCCGCGATAAAAATAATCGTCGGCAACACTTGAAACGCAAAAATGAATCCGAACGACGAGCCCTTCACTCCCAATTGCCCGAACACAAATTCCGAACCCGCAAACGCGAAGCTCAGCAATTTGTTCACAATGTCGCCGAGAAATTCAAACAGCCGTCTTCCAATTCCAAATTTCAGCACGAACACGCCGAATGCCAACTGCAGTCCCAGTCCCCACAAAACTGTCTTCAGTTGAATCGCTTTGCGAGCTGTAGAGAACAGGTACGCCAGCCCAAGCAGTACTGCCATGCCAAGCACACCGGCGAATCTTGCCATTCAGTCTCCTTTACAACGTGCGAGCGAAGACGAGTTTCTGTAGCTTAAACAGAATGCTCCCGGGCGCCCAGAATGCGGCGAATAAGCGGAGGTGCAAGCGGCTGTGTAGCGCCGATCTGAAAGCCGCTGGCGATGAGATTTCTGGCGTCACCCAGTTTTGCCTCGGAATTGTAGCGGATTGTGACCAGCTTTTCGCCAGTTTCTACGCGATCGCCGATGCGTTTGTGGAATTCCAGCCCCACTCCATGATCGATTTTGTCTTCTTTCTTGCCGCGCCCACCCTCCAGCATCGCCAGCGCCGTTCCAAAATCTCTGCATCGTGTCGCTTCAACGTAGCCAGACTTGCTGCTGGTAATTTCTTCCACAAACTTCGCGCTCGGCAACAGGGAAGCATCGTCAACAATGCGCGCGTCGCCTCCCTGCAAGCGAATGCAATCGCGAAACTTTTTCAGCGCCTTGCCAGAACTGAATCATTTCCTTTGCCAGGACGCGACCTTCGTCTACAGATTTGCTGCGTTCGCCTAGATAAAACATCCAAGCCGACAGCTCCACGCTGAGATCCCGCAGATCCGCCGGCCCGCCGCCGCGCAGCACTTCAATCGACTCGATCACTTCGTTCGAATGTCCCGCCATCCGGCCAAGCGGCTGGTTCATATCCGTAATCAGCGCCACCGCCTTCTTGCCCATGCGCCGCGCGGTATCCACCATCACTTCCGCAAGGCGCACCGCGTCTTCCTCATTGCTCATGAACGCGCCCGATCCAGTCTTCACGTCCAGCACCAGCGCATCAATTCCTTCCGCCAATTTCTTGCTCATGATCGACGCGCAAATCAATCCAATATTTTCCACCGTCGACGTTGCATCGCGCAGTGCATAAATTTTCTTATCCGCCGGAGCGATTTCCACTGTCTGCCCAATCAACCCCATCCCGCATTCGGTCAGCACTCGGCGAAATTCCGCCAGGGTCAAAAACGTATTGAATCCCGGAATCGCTTCCAACTTGTCGAGAGTCCCGCCGGTGTGCCCCAACCCTCTTCCGCTGATCATCGGCACCGCAAGTCCGCCCGCCGCCACGATCGGCGCGAGAATTAACGAAGTCTTGTCCCCAACTCCGCCCGTCGAGTGCTTGTCCACTTTTTTCATCGGCAAGTAGGAATGATCCACAACCTCGCCGGAATGTAGCATCGCCTCGGTAAGAGCCGCGGATTCCATCGCACTCAGTCCGCGAATCCACACTGCCATCAGCCACGCCGCCATCTGATAATCAGGAATGTCGCCGCGGGTGTACGCCGAAATCAGATAGTCGATTTCTTCGCGGGAGTGTTCCCCGGAATCGCGTTTTGTTCGAATGAGGTCGACGGCGCGCATGCCAGTGAAAAGGAAGTGCGAGCCTAACATCGGCTTGTAGACTCGTCAACGCAACTGCGACGTTACGTCAGTTGTCGCTTGATTCGTGGACCGCATCGTTACGGGCTTGCCGATTTCCGGCAGGTAGTATACTTTCGCGCGTACGCTCACCAGGGGAAACCAATGACCAAGTTACCGCGCATTGCCGTGATCGGCAGTGCGAATGTGGATCTCACTACGTTTAGCGACACGTTCCCGCGTCCCGGCGAAACAATTTTCGGCCAGCGATTTGACCTGGGATTCGGCGGCAAGGGCGCGAATCAGGCAGTTGCGGCGCGGCTATGCGGCGCTGACGTCTTGATGGTTGCAAAGTTGGGCAACGATTTATTCGGCGAAGCCACCATCAAAAATTTCAACTCGCTGGGCATTGACACTACCCACGTGCGTATCGTCGACGGCGTTTCCAGCGGCGTCGCGCCAATTTTCGTAGAACCAAACGGACAGAATCGCATCATCGTGGTGAAGGGCGCCAACGACACCCTAAAGCCCGCGGATATCGACGCGGCCGCCGATGCCCTGAAAACTGTCGACACTATCGTGCTGCAGTTCGAGATTCCACTCGATACCATCTACTACGCCGTTAGCTTCGCCAAAAAACACAAAATTCGCTGCATCGTGAATCCCGCGCCAGCTCTTCCCGCCAGTCTCGCCGATCTTTCTGCCGCCAGCTACTTCATTCCCAATGAAAGCGAAGCCGAAACGATTACCGGGATTCCCGTCCACTCCGTCGAAGAAGCCAAGAAATGCGTCGCCGCATTGCTACAAAAAGGCTTCAACAACGTGATTCTCACGCTCGGTAGTCGCGGCTCTCTCTTCGCTGCACACGATTCATCCGAACTGTTCGCCCCATTCGCCGTTACGCCCGTCGACACCACCGGAGCGGGCGACGCCTTCATCGGCAGCTTTGCTGTGTTTCTCGCCGAAGGCTTGTCTGAACGCGATGCACTAACGCGAGCCAATCTTTACGCCGCTCTCTCCACCACTGGCGTCGGCACCCAAAAATCTTTTCCCACTCGCGCCCAATTTGAAGCCGAATGGACCAAGCGCGGCGGAAAACCGTAACAGACTGCACTTCGGCAGATACGCAAGGCCACTAAAGGAGCCGTAATGTTCGTTTTGCAAAGTTATCCATGGGCAGTTGTCTTCTGTGTGATCACCATGCTGTGCTGGGGTTCGTGGGCCAACACCCAGAAATTGGCTCGCAAAGGCTGGCGCTTCGAACTTTTTTACTGGGACTACACCATCGGCGTTCTGCTGTTGACTTTAATTTTGGGTTTGACGCTCGGCAGCGATGGAACTGCAGGACGCCCGTTTCTCGCTGATCTTCAACAGGCTTCATCCTCCAGCATCCTCTCCGCGCTTCTAGGCGGTGCGATTTTTAACGCCGCTAATATTCTTCTCGTCGCCGCTATCGATATCGCCGGCATGGCCGTCGCCTTTCCGGTCGGCATCGGACTTGCGCTCGTCCTGGGCGTCGTCGTGAATTATGTGGCCGACCCCATAGGCAACCCCGCGCTGCTCTTCGGTGGAGTCGCCCTGGTCGTGATGGCCATCATTCTCGACGCCACCGCCTATCGCAAAATTCCGGGAGGTGCCGCCGGGGTTAGCACCAAGGGCCTGGTGCTGTCGGTGGCGTGCGGCTTGCTCATGGGCTTCTTCTACCGCTTCGTGGCCGCCTCCATGTATCCGGATTTCACTTTGCCCCTGCCGGGCAAGTTGGGGCCGTACGCAGCTGTATTCGTTTTTGCTGTCGGCATTTTCCTGAGTAATTTTGTTTTGAACACCATGGTCATGAAAAAGCCCTTTGTCGGACAGCCTGTATCCTTCTCCGACTATTTCAAAGGAGACTTCCGCACCCATCTAACTGGAGTGCTCGGAGGGATTATCTGGGGCATCGGCATGTCCTTCAACATCATCGCTTCAGGAAGAGCCGGGTTCGCAATTTCCTATGGCCTCGGGCAGGGCGCAACCATGATCGCCGCATTCTGGGGCGTATTCATCTGGAAGGAATTTCGCAGCGCTCCCGCGGGCACAAATAAACTTATCGGCTCGATGTTTGCGTGCTTTCTTGCCGGAATTGTGCTCATCATCCTCGCGCGCCTGAAACCCTAAAACCTCAAAAGGTCAGGCTGACTCCGCAAGATCAGGAAGAATTGTGCAGCTTTCACAAGGCAGTTTCTCGCGGCACAAATCATGGCAAACGATAATTTTGATTTGATGCCTCGTAGCGGCGCGTTTGCGACGACACAGATGCTACCGAATTCCGTATATTCTTCCACAGCTTCAGCTTACAACCTTACTTTTACCTTGACACTCCCGCAAACGGACCACTAACCTACCTTCACTTTTGTTGGTGGGGTTTAAACTCTGAAGAGCGCCCAGCTACCGCCGTTTCTCTATTCGGACCCATTGTCCTTGCCAGCTCGCACACTGCGTTTGCTCCTACAATTGTGTTCGCCGAAGCGCTTAGCACGCGCGGTCTATTTCAACATCTCCACGCTACCGTTCGTCGCAGCCTTAGCGATTTGTCTTTTCCTCGCCACAACGCTAAATGCCTCGCCACGAAAAATTATCATCGACACTGATCCTGGCACCGACGACGCCATGGCCATCATGTTGGCCTTGAATTCTCCGGAGCTTGATGTTCGCGCGTTCACCGTGGTTCCTGGAAACGTAACCGCAGAACAGGGACTCGACAACGCCCTGCGCATGGCTTCACTCGCCAACCGCTGCGATATCGCCATCGCCGGGGGCGCAAAACATCCGCTTTTCCAAAAGCTCATCACCGCGGAGTTTTGGCACGGCAAGAACGGCCTTGCCAACATTGAACTTCCTCCCAGCAAGTGCAAAGTCGATTCGCGTTGGGCTCCCGACCTGATCATCCAGATGGTCCACGCGTCGCCGCACGAAATCACCTTGGTCCCCGTTGGGCCGTTAACAAATATCGCTCTGGCCCTCGCAAAAGATCCCTCCATCGTGCCGCTAGTCAAAGAAGTGATCCTGATGGGTGGCTCCATTTCCGGCGGCAACGTCAACGCGGCTGCTGAAGCCAACATCTACAACGATCCCGAAGCCGCACAGATGGTCTTTCAGGCTGGCTGGCCATTGACCATGGTGGGTCTCGATGTTGGCGACAAAACTCTTTTCTCGCGCCAGCGCCTGGAACAGTTGGGCAAGACCCATGGCCCGGTCAACGACTTCATCTATGGTGTCGCGAAATTTCTGGTTGAGCTTAGCGAAAAATTCGGTGATACCGGATCGCCGATGTATGATCCACTCGCTGTCGGTGTGGCCATTGATAGCAGCATCGTTAAAGCGCCTCTGATGCACGTCGATGTCGAGACGCGGGGAGAGTTCACCCGAGGGGAAACGGTGGCCAACCGGCACGGCGCCATTGAGCGCAACGTCTTGCACCATTTTCCAGACGGCGACCGCTACGTGATCGAAGGCTTAGACAAAGTGGAGCCGAACGCTAAGGTTTGCACCGAAGTGGATGCTGACAAATTTCTGAATTTATTTGTGTCTAGGATACAGGGGAAATAATCCAGAGGGGTGTTCGCTATGGGGTTTACGGTTTTGTTCTCGAAAGGAGCTTTGCTCATGAGGTGTAGATCATTCTTTGCGGTAATCGCATTCATGGCTGTCCTCGGCCTCGCACCTGCCGTCTTTGGCCAGGCAACCGGCAGTTTCTCCGGCAACGTGACCGACAAGACTGGCGCGCCTATCGCCGGCGCCACCGTCACGGCGACATCGCAAGGCACGGGCGTTGCGCGTCAGGCGCAAACGGACGAATCCGGCCACTATTCAATTCCGCTGCTGCCTATCGGCGTTTATACCATCCGCGCGGAGTTCAAGGCCTTTCAGGCTGGCGAAAGCAAAGACCTGAAGTTGCAGGTGGATGAAGCCCGCGAATTAGACTTCACGCTTTCCGTTTCGTCGGTTTCTTCCACCGTCGAAGTATCGGCTGCAGCGGTCGCGGTGGAGACTTCCAATCCGTCACTCGGACAGGTCATCAACTCGCAAGAAGTCGCACAACTGCCCTTGAACGGCCGTGATTTCGTCCAACTCGCTACGCTCACGCCGGGCACCACCCAGGAAACCAATCCCAACAGCTTCTTCAACGGCGGCCCCAGTAGCGAAGTCTCCGCGCGCGGCTCTTTCTCGTTGTCCGTTGGCGGTTCGCGTCCCAATAGCACCGACTGGCTGCTCGATGGCGTGGATAACAATGAATTGACCGCGGGCGGTATCGCCATTTTGTCCAACATTGATTCCATCCAGGAATTCAAAGTGCTCACCTACAATTACTCGGCGGAATACGGCACTCGCGCGGGACCAACCGTGCTGGTCACCACCAAGTCCGGCACCAATCAGTTGCACGGCTCGCTGTACGAATTCCTGCGCAACACTTCTCTCGACGCCAAAAGCTTCTTTGCCACGTCCACGGAAAAGTTCAACCTTAATCAGTTTGGTGGCTCTCTCGGCGGTCCCATTCGCAAGAACAAAACCTTCTTTTTCCTTGATGGCGAGCAAAAGTATCAGCGCCGCGGCATTACCTTTACGGGACTGGTTCCCACCGCAGCTATGCGCACTGGCGATTTCACGGACGACGCTTTCGGCAATCCTCGTACCACCTTATTGACCAACCCAAACGTAACCGGTGCGCCAAACACGAATTTTCAGTGCGACGCTTCTGGCAATCCGCTGCCAGCTGCTGCGGATGGCAGCCAACCGGCCGGCACCCCCTGCAACAAGATTCCTGCGGGCCTAATAAATCCGATCGCGGCAAAAATGATCAATTTGTATCCGCTGCCCAACGCCAACAATCCTGCGCTTGGCATCAATTACGTCAACGAACCGGTGCGCAAACTCGACGAAACCAAGTTCGACGTGCGGGTCGACCACAACCTATCCGCAAAAGACACTCTTTTTGCCCGCTTCAGCTACGATCAGGCGGGTTCCTACGTTCCCGGCGGTGCGCCCGGATTCGCTGAGGCTTCACCTTTCGCCAGCAACCAGGGCATCCTCAACCACGGTCGAAATGCTGCTATTGGTGAAACACACATCTTCACTCCTACAACGGTTAACCAATTTAACTTTGGCTATAATCGTATCTTCAACTACATCACCTCCCAAGGCACCGGTAGTTGCGAAGCAACTGCCGTCGGTATTCCTGGAGCGAACCTGAACTGCACCGGTTCGGGCGGTACCTGCGTTCCGGGCGGCGTCAGTTGCGGTCTGACTTCCACACAAATGGATGGTGGTTATTTCTCGCTCGGCGATCGCGGCTTCTCTCCTTTCCAGGGCGGCACCAACGTATTCTCCTTTAACGATTCGCTGGATTTGATCCGCGGAAAGCACGACATCAAGGTTGGCGTAGGCATTCGCGCCATGCAGATGAATGTCTTGACCGAAGGCTTCGGCGACGGTTATTGGATTTTGACCGGCGCTTGGACCGGAGAGCCTCAGGCGGACTTCCTACTCGGATTGCCCAGCTTGGCCATCCACGATCAAACATTTAATGGCGTTACCCGCGGCCGTCGCTGGAAGAACTTCCGGCCCTATGTGCAGGACGACTGGCGCGTCACCAAGGACTTGACCGTCAACATCGGCTTAGCCTGGGCTCTCGTTACTCCCATTTCCGAAGCGGACAACCGCCAGGCCAACTTCAATTTCGCTACGGGTCAGTTTGCGATTGCTGGCCAGGGTTCCGACAAGTGGGTGGGCATCCAATATGATAAGAGCGCCCTTGAGCCCCGCATTGGTCTAGCCTACAAGGTCCTGGGCAGCGACAAAACCGTCGCTCGTGCCGGCTACTCCATCTATCACGATTCGTCCTGGAACCAGGGTGCGCAGGGCTTGTGGCAGAATCCGCCGTATTACGCGGAATCCGACAGCTTCAACTTTACCCCTGGCTGCACCTTCGCTACCGCGGCGTGCGCCACAATCTATGGGAAAACTCCCGGTGCAAACAGTCTGTCCAATGGCTTCCCACTCTTTACCGCGCCACCGGCTCCGGATACTTTCACCGGAACAATCCAATCCCAAAATCCCAATTTCAAGTTGGGGATGGTGCAGCAATTTAACGTTAACATCGAGCAGCAAATCCCCGGCCAGATCGTGCTCACTGCCGGTTACGTGGGCTCGCGCGCCTCACACATTCTGATCGATGGCAACAACCTGAACGTCAACACGCCGGGTGCCTGCGGAACCGTGCCTGGCTATACGCTTGGCTGCGGGCCGGGAGGTTCCTTCGTCACCTCGCCGTACCAGGTGAATCCTGCTAATCCCTTCTTCTTCTCCACCATCGCCAACATCACCGACCAGGGCGCCGCTCACTATAACGCCTTGCAACTGAAAGCCGAAACCAAAAGCTCGCGTTACGGTATTTACGCCCTCATCGGTTACACCTATGCTCGTGCTTACGACAACGGCTATTCCGATGGATTGGGCTCCTCCATCGGCGCCACGTATTATCCGTTGCCCAATTGGTCCAAGCTCGACTGGGCGCTCTCCCAGATCAACCTGAACAGCAATCTCACCGCCAGCGTCATCTACGATCTGCCCTTCGGCAAAGGTAAACACTTCGGCAGCAGTTGGAGCACGCCGGTGAATACCCTGATCGGCAATTGGCAGGTCACGGTCATACAAAAAGTCACGACCGGATTTCCAGTGTTCGTCGTCGACAGCCTCAACGGATCCGGCGTCAACTTCTCAAACAATGGCAACAGCTTGGTTCGCCCCAATCAAGTCGCGAACCCCAACCTGCCGGGTACTGTAGCTGCAAACCCCAGTTGCATTGCTCCGACCAAGGTGGGAGTCATTTCTGCATGGTTTAATCCTTGTGCCTTTACGATGCCTGCAGCCGGCCAACTTGGTAACGCTTCACGTACCCCGCTCAGCGGCCCCGCTTTCGTCAACACCGACTTTTCACTCATCAAACAATTCCAGTTGCCTTGGGAAAACATGGGCCTGAACTTCCGCGCGGAATTCTTCAACCTCTTCAACCACGCGCAGTTTGGCCTGCCCAATACCGGCTCAACCGGCTATGCCGACATCAACACGCCGAACTTCGGCTCCATCTCTTCCACCGTCAACAACCCGCGTCTCGTTCAGTTCGGTCTGAAGCTCACCTTCTAGGCCGACGCGTGGCAAAACTCGTTCACTGTTTCCTTGGCCGACTCACCGCATCCTCGGTGGGTCGGTCGTTTTTTGGGTTTACCCTCGCCGCCCTTCTGGCTCTGACCTCGCTCCCTGCGCCCGCGCAGGAAAAAATCAAAGTCATCGTCGATCAAGACGCCCGTGGCCCAGGCACCAGCGATCAGCAAGCCATCCTCGTTTTTCTGCAGTCTGAAAAATTCGATGTTCTTGGCATCACCACCGTCAGCGGCGATCAGTGGGTTAAAGAAGAAACCCAGCACGTCTTGCGTCTCCTTGAAATTGCCCAACGCACCGATGTTCCGGTTTATGCCGGCGCCGAATTTCCACTTCTGAATTCCAAAGAAGAAACCGAGCGTTGGGAAGCCCTCTACGGCAAGTTCGAATACAAAGGCTGCTGGACTGACAAGTTCGAAGCCCAGCGCTCCACCATTTACGAAGAACCGTATCATGCCCCCGACGTCGTGCCACCAATGCGCGAAGGCGAGCCACATATCAAAGCGCAACCCGGTACCGCCGCCGAGTTCATCGTGCAAATGGTTCACAAGTATCCCGGCCAAGTAGTTCTGTGGGCTGGCGGGCCTCTCACCAACTACGCGCTCGCGCTCAAGCTTGATCCTGAAGTTACCACGCTGGCCAAAGCCTTTGTACTGATGGGCGGCGGTCTATACGCCGACAAGGGCGCCATCGATCAGGGTGCCATTGACGCGCGGCGCGAGTTCAACTGGTGGTTCGATCCCGAGGCGGCTCGCATCGTTTTGCGTGCCCCGTGGAAAAAGCTCACCATCACTCCGATTGATATTTCCGTGAAAACGCGTCTCACCCCGGAAATTCAAGGCGCAATCACCAAAGTAAAAACTCCCGTCACCGAATATCTGGGCAAATATTCGTTAACCGGCTACATGTGGGACGAAATCGCCGGCGCGGCGCTCATCGATCCCTCCATCATCACCGGCCAAAAACAACTCTACATGGACATCGATATCGACCACGGCGCCAGCTACGGCAAAACACTGTTCTGGGACTCTTCGGCCACGGTTCCGCCGTATCTCCATCTCGCCACCGTTCAATTCGATATCGACGCCGAGAAGTTCTACAAGCTCTACATCGAGCTGATGACGCGGCCGGTTGGAAAAAAGTAGACGACGCGCCGCAACCGCCAACCGTTTCATTTACAATTTTGCAGAGAAGGATCATCCACAATGAGAAGACTTTGCTTTGCCTTGTGCCTTGCAGCTTTGGCGTGCTCCTCAAGCCTCGCCCAGCCTCGCCGCAAAATAATCATCGATCAAGATAGTCAGGGCCCCGCAGGCAGCAATATCCAAACACTCGCCCTGTTAATACAATCGCCGAAGGCCGAAGTCTTGGGAATTACCGTCGTCACCGGTAACCAGTGGCGCGATGACGAGGTTGCTCGAGCCCTTCGTTTGCTCGAGATCATGGGTCGCACTGATATCCCCGTTGTACCGGGTGCCGTGTTTCCCCTCGTCCGCACCCAAGCCGAAGCCGCCCTCTGGCAGGATCGCTACGGAAAAGTCGCCTTTGCCGGTGCCTGGGATCCGCGCTGGTATCACGAGCCCTTCGTCATCCCGCAATTTGCCGAAGGCAATCCCACCACCAAGCCTTCCACCGAAGATGCCGCGCACTTTCTTCTCCGCATGGTTCGCAAATATCCCCACGAAGTGACCATCTACGAAGGCGGCCCCATGACCAATCTCGCCCAAGCCATTTCCATCGATCCGCAATTTCCGGAACTCGCGCAGGAACTTGTGTTCATGGGCGGAAGTCTTAGTCCGCAAACCGACAATCCCGAATTCGCCAATAATCCCCGCCACGAATTTAATTTCTGGATGGATCCTGAAGCCGCCAGCGCTGTTCTTCGTGCTCCATGGAAGAAAATCACCTGCACGCCCACCGACATTTCTGTCAAGACCAAGCTCACTCCAGAAATGGTAAAAGAAATTGACGCAAGCGGCACGCCCCTGGCCAAGTATGTGGCCCGTTTTTTCCACCCCGGCATTGGTGCCGACTATATGTGGGATGAACTCGCCGCTGCGGCTTGGCTCGATCCCAGCCTCATCACTAAAAGTGAAACACTGTATATGGACGTCGACGTCGATCACGGTGCGGGCTATGGCAACACGCTCACGTGGTCCGAAAAAGCCAAGCCCAAATATCCTCTACAGAAGGTCGAGATTCAGGTCGATCTCGATAATCCGCGATTCAATCGCATGTTTGTGGATTTGATGCGCGCGCTTACTCCGCCTGCAGAACAGTCTGCTCACTGACGCGGTTGCGGTGGTGGCGCACTCTGTGGCGATGAACCGGATTTCGTTTGCCCTCGCAACGTGTACACAAATTGTTGAACTTCGTGACGTTCCCGTTCATTCTCTTGCGTCTTTTGCGTGGAGATTTGTTCGTATAGCACGATCTCTTCGTGAGCTTTCGTCCGCTCTCCAGTCAGTCGATACGCCTCCGCCAATCGAAAATGCGCCTCGTCAGGCAACGCAGTGAATTCGATCGCTTTCTGATATGCAGAGATTGCCTTCGCGAAATCCTTCTGCTTCGCGTAAAGAATGCCGAGCTGCAGATACGCCTCGCCAAGATGCGGATCGATCGCAATCGCCTTCAGCAAAGACGACTCAATCGCTTTGTCATTTTCCGCTCTGCTCGCATCTTTGGTCAGCGCCACGGCGTAGTAGTAATGCGCCAAGTCATTCTGAGGCGCAACTTCCGTAAATCGCTTCAGCCGTTCCGTCCAGCCCTCAGGCTCCGTCTTCTCAGCAGCCTGCAGCTTGCCTAAAAATAAATAAGGCATCGCATCCGCAGGATTCAGGTCGCAAGCAGCAGCAAGCTGTTGCGCCGACTCTTGCGTCCGCCCACGAGCGTACGAAGTAACGCCAAGTCCCACCAACGCGCGTGCTGATCCCGGAAACAGTTGATGCGCCTTCGTGAATACCTCCGACGCCGGATCAAATGCCCGATGCAACAGTAGCTCCGCCCCCCACGCAAAAAGATTCGCCTCAGACGGCTCCATCTCCGCCGCACGCTGATACTCGCGCACCGCTTCCAGCGGCCGCCCTTCGCTCTCCGCAATATCACCGCCCAGCTCGTGAAGTTCCGCACTGTCCGGGCCAGTTCGCAATACCAGAACCCGCTGTTTCTCCTCCTCGATATTTCCAGCATTCAAAGAGACAGTCGCTTTGGCCAGCGATTCTTTCGTTCTCAGCACGACATCAGATCCGTGCCCCCCAAGATTTGTGGGGTCCGTAACTCCCGCCACGGTGAATGTTGGAGCGTCTGAAAACTCCACATGCTGCGCCTTCCCTGCTGAAGAATTGTCATCTCGCTCCATGTGAAGTTTCACAAACATCATCCTATTCCAAGCGCTGCGTTCTCCGAACTTAGGCCAACCGTTATCTTTCGACTCGTGCCATCCGTCCAGTTGCGCCTCAATCGTGTAGTTGTAGTCTCGAAGACTTCCGAATTCACAGTTTCCGTCAATCTCGGTGCGGCCGGTGAGAATTTCGCCAGTGTACGGATTAGTTAGAGACAAGCCCACGTTCGCGAGAGGATGGTTTTCCGAATCTACTATCGTTACCCGAATCGCGTGATAGCCACGATTCGCTTCCGAGGCATTTTCTCTATTTTCATGATTAGGCTGGGGTTTCGGTTCTTGAGTTTGCTGTGTTGTGTTTTGAAGCTTCGGCTCCTTATTGGCCCAATATCCAATTGGTTTAGAGTCACTTCTCAATGCCCATCCAGCCGAGCAAGAAAACAAAAGCACCACGCCAAAAGCACGACAATAAATGGTGTCTGATATATGCATCGAGGATGATTCTAGCGTTGCACTTCATCCTGCGCAATGAAGCCAGATTCGACCAGGGTGAGACAGAATTACTGCGGCAGCTGCGACAGTTCTTGCTCGGCTGGCGGGAAACCAGGGTGTCGTTTAAGGAGATCGACCAGCACCGCGCGCGCTTTCGCCGTATCTCCTTCAATCGCGTAGAGCCGCGCGAGATTCAAATACGACTGCTCAAACTCCGGTGCCACACGTATCGACTCTTGAAAACTCTTCTCCGCTCGCTCAGGCCTTCGGGTCCGCAAATAAAGCACTCCTAAATTATTGAGCGCCTCAGGATAAACGGGCCTTGCCGCCAGCGCCTTGTGAAATAATTGCTCCGCAATCTCGGGCTGGTCGGTTTGTGCTGCGATCAGTCCGAGGCCGTAATTGGCTTCGGGATCATCAGGATTCAATTCAAGTGCCCGGCCAAACGCCTCTTTCGCCTTTTCCCACTGTTTTCCTTGCCGATACGCGTTCCCTAAATTATCGAGCGCCACGATATAGCTTGCATCAATCTTCAATGATTGCTGGAAATCGTCGATGGCCTCCGCCGTTTTACCTTCGCGTGCCGCCAATATCCCCAGATTGTTCCAGGCCCTTTGCAGCGTCCCCGGATAATTCGACTTCAGCTCCACCGCGCGCTGAAAACTTTGTCGCGCTTCGCTAGATTTCTGCTGCTGCAAATACACGCTACCTAAACCGTAGTACGCTTCGGATGCCGACGGGTCATCGCCCTGCGCAAGTTCAAAAAAAGCCTCGGCCGGTTCCAGATATCCACGCTCAAAATACACCGAGCCATACGACAGATAATTGCGGCCAAATTCATAATTGCCCATCACGCCGGAAAACGGCAGAGCCTTCGCCATACGTTCAGCCGCTGTTTGCGGAATGCTGCGTGCATCCGTCTCGATCTGTTGCAAAGAAATCGGCCCCTGGTAAATCTTGGCGATAGTCCCATGCGCATCCAGCAGAAAAGAGCAGGGAAGTGGCATGTCGCGATGCCGATCAAACAACGACCGAAACAAAATGTTGTAGATGGCAGTGACGTCTGGTGTTGACCGCAGAACCGGAAAAGATAGCGAGCGGAAGCTGTCAAGGTTCGCCGTCGGTTCGGAGTTGCCACTGTCATCCACATTCATTGCCAGCACTTGTAGCCCTTGGTTCTTCCACCTCGCATAGACTCGCTCGAAAGTCTGCAAGTCTTTCTGGCAAGACGGAGAAGCCGTCGTCCAGAAGTACAGGAGCACAGGCTTCCCACGCACTGCACCGAGAGTCTGCGTTTTCCCGCTAAGGTCTGAAATAGAAAACTCCGGTGCCGCCACTGGCGCGAGTAGCCACGTGGCAATAGATTCGGGAAGCTCGACCCCACCTATCTTGGAAGCCGTCGGGGCCGCCGAACCAAGTGGCGCCGCCCGAAAAGACTCAAACTTGGGCGCTACGCCTTCTTGCACCAGGATTCTTTGCCCGATCGGCAACCCGTCCAAATTCTCCACCAGTCCGCTAGGCCAGCGAATCGACGCCTTCACAGCTTCCTTCTGTTCTCCCAAACCAAAAAACAATTCCTTGCTGTGTTGCGCCAAAAACCCAGATCCCGCTTGCACAAACTTTGTTTGCTTGCCTGCTGCCGTTTCGACAGTAACAGCCGCTCCAATCGCGTCACGATTGCTCTTCTTTCCCTGCAATCGAAACGCAATCACCCCACCGGCTCCAGGCATGGCATTCTTCAACAGTCGAACCTGCGGCCCGCTCCGGTTCTTGAGCAGCACTTCCACCCGCCCGTCGTGATCGAAATCAGCCAATGCAAATGTTCTGCTGTCTTCGATGAAGTCCAGGCCCACCACTCCAGAAACATCGGAAAATGTTCCGTCACGGTTATTCACATAAAACACGTTTCGTTCGTAACCACTCCACGTCCCACCCGCTCGAATCAGTTCATTAATCGCGTTCCAGCCAAGTTCGTACTCGCGACTGGGTTTTGCATCCTGTGGAGAATTGGCCACCACTTGTCGCCAGAAAAAACTATTCAGATCGTCTCGGTTCGGCCCCGAAATCATCCCATTTGCAATATACAAATCCGGGAAGCCATCTTGATCGAAATCCCACGAGTCACTCGACCACGACCACCGGCCCATGCCTGCATTCGCACCAGATGTGTCATCCTCAAATCCTCGCGTTCCCATATTCCGGTACAGCGAATTGCCCATGGCATGCTTGCGATACAGTGTCCGCGCCTTCTCGCCAGCATTCTTCTGAAAAATGCTCTGTTCCGTAACTCGATTACCCGCCGCCGTCCACATATTTCCTACATATAAATCCGGTTTCCCGTCGTTGTCGTAGTCCAGCCAGGAAACACTCATCCCCGCGCCCACATCAGCGACCCCGCTCTCTTCCGCAACATCGGTGAACGTGCCATTTCCATTGTTGCGATACAGATTCTTCCGCCCGAAATCGTTCACCACGTAAAGGTCCGGCCACCCGTCGCCGTTATAATCGCCCCACCCGCAGCAAAAGCTAAAGCGCGTATTGTTCACGTCCAGTTTTGTGTCGCGCGTGACGTCGCGAAACGTTCCATTACGCTCGTTGCGCATCAAAAAGTTCGGCGGTCCATTGTCTGCATCGAAATAAGGACACGGATACCGATACTGGTCCGCTCCTTGGTAGTACACATACAAAGAAAAATAAATATCCAGCCAGCCGTCTCGATCGTAGTCTGCTATCGCAGCTCCCGTGAACGTGCCTTGCGGCGGTACAGCGAATTGAAATGCGTTGGGCTTCTCTCGAAACTTTCCACTGCCTTCGTTCATGAACAGCAACGGCCCATTCGCGCGCACTACTATCAAATCTTGACGGCCATCATTATCAATGTCCGCAAAAAGCGCGCATGCCGTGTTCTCTAGAATCCCAACTCCAGAACCTTCGGTGATATCTTCAAATGTTCCGTCACCGCGATTCCGATACAACCGATTGGGCAGCCCGGCGGGTTGGCACACATAAAGATCATCGAACCCATCACCATCGATGTCTCCCACTGAAACCCCGTTATGGCCGTAAATATCAATTCCACACGCGCCGTCGAGCACCGTTCGCCAGTGATCCACCCCCGGAGTCAGTTGCTTTTCGAAAGAAGCGACACCATTGAATGCCTGCGCAGCGATGTCAACAAAAACCGGCGAGAGCGAACGGCTACGCGTTTCCTCCAGCATCAGCCATTTTGTAAGACGCGGTTCACCCGACCCGTTCATCTGCCAATCGAGCGCCCAATGTCCCACACGCTGTTCACGGAAAAATCCGGCTCCCGTCCCCACGAATTCAAATCGCACCCGCGTCTCTAAAGAAGCGGCCCCACCCGAGGTGGAATTCGTCTCAGCCCCTGCTCTGATACTCGTCACTTGAAATTCCGCAGTCAGTAGTTTCGAAAACCCACTCATCGAAGAGCGCCACTCTTCCAGGAAAGCTGCTTGTGGCAGCAGGGAATCGTTCCCGAACTGCAATCGCCAAACCTTCAACGTCTCCGAATCTGCACGTGCGGGCCGCGATTGCGTGGCTTTCGCGCGCGCTCCCGCAAACTTCTCGCTCATCGCCCTGGCAATTTTGCCGGTCGCCTGTGGTGTTTCCAGAAGTTGCGCACTCCACCCCGCCAAAATACCGGCCACCGCGTCCTGATATTTCTCGGTAACAAACGCGTCAGATCCGGCCTGGACCTGCTTAAACAGATTCTCCAATTCACGCGGTGCCCGATAATGCGGATGAACGTGAAACTCGGCTGCTGAAGGACTGGAGCTTCTAATTTGAAACGTTTCGGAGAACGGTAGAAATGCTAATCCTGCAGGGAGGAATGAGCATGCCGCGCTTTGACCAAGGCTTTGGAGAAATTCGCGTCTGCTGAGATCGACAGACAAACGGTGCTTCCGGCGTCTACTCAGCGCAATATCCCCCGTTATTCCTGACGAAAGCGAAAATTTAGCACCGGGACCACAGAGCGTCAAGTTTGCGCTCATCATGCAAAAACAAGTAGCTTCCAGACAAGTGCGTCGCGCGTAAGCGGGTTGCGCGTCATTCGACGCAAGTGCTAGACTCCGCTTCGATTCGGATGGGTCAACCAAAAATAGAGCGACGCCGCTTCTTGACGACAATAAGTGGAGCGACCGCAGCTTTCGCACTTCCTGAAAAATCTTTTCTTCCGGCCGCTCGCACGCTCATCGAGCCGGCTTCTTCGGAGCCTATGCACTGGCCAAAACCAATCGGAAGTCCCGTACTCGATAGCCTGCACTACGCCATTGAATGTTACCGCGATGTGACCACCAACTATGACAAGATCGTCGAAGTCGCTTCCTGGATGGGCTATGAAGAACTACCCATGCCGGAATTTACACTGCCCTTTGGCGTCGGGCAGGGCGACACCAATCAGGCCATCGATTTCGTCTTGGTCGCGGATTCCATTGACACCGCCTTCACCGACTTCGCTAAACACGAAAAATTTCAGGTCGACTACGATGGCCAGCACTGGTCCGACTCGGAGGCCGAATTCGCCTGCTTAAAACGTGCCCTCGACAATGGCAAACCCATTCTGGACGGCAAGTACCTCGCCAAAATTAGCCGCGCCGAGCTGAACGAAATCTTCAAAGGCAATATCGAAATGCCCATGCTCGATGAGAAACTCGCCGTGCTCCACGATGTCGGCAAAGTCCTCGCCGAAAAATACGACGGCCATTTCCATAACTTCGTGGCTTCCTGCTCGCCGAGGCTCTACGACGACGGCAACGGCCTGATCGAGCGCATGGTAAAAGAGTTTCCACGCTTTAACGACGTTTCCATGCTCGATGGCCATGAAATCAAATTCTACAAGCTGCCGCAGCTCGGCATCTGGATGCTCTACTCCACGCTCCACAAAGAGAAAAAGTTTCGCCTCGATGATCCGCAAAAAATGACCGCCTTCGCGGACTACATCGTTCCTGTAGGCCTGCGGTTGATGGGCATCACCAGTTACTCCAAGGAACTGGAAAACGCCATCAACTCCTACCAGCTCATTCCCCGCGACTCTCGCCGGGAAATCGAAATTCGCGCTCATTGCCTATATGCCACCGCACTTTTGTCGGAAGAGGTCAACAAACTCCGACCAGCCAATCTGCAAGTCATCATTCCCCAAATCGATGCGCGCATCTGGACCCACTATCACACCACCACCTGGCCACATCATTTAACGCAGACCATCATGTATTGAACCGGCGAAACAAATGGAAAGTTTACAAGGAGTGTTCGAATGAAATCGATTCTGCGCGTGTGCGCCTTCGTAGTCATTACCGCCGCTTGCTCCTCAAATGCCGCGGCGCAAGGCAAGCGCCTCGTCGTCATTGATCAAGACGCTGCCGGACCCGGCGGCACAGACATGCAGGCAATCCTTTGTCTGATCAATTCGCCCGACACCGATGTGCTGGGCATTACTGTTCTGACTGGCGACGCCTGGCGCGATGAGGAAGTGCTGCACACCCTCCGGCTGCTCGAAATCATCGGACGCACCGATATCCCCGTAGTTCCCGGTGCGGCCTTTCCTTTGGTGAACAGCAGAGAGTACATCGCAAAGTGGGAGACGCTCTACGGCAAGATCGTCTATCAAGGCGCGTGGAACTACGCCAAGGGTTACGCCGTTCATGGGCCGACCGAAATTCCGCCACTGCCAGAAGGTAAGCCCACCACCAAAGCCTCAACTGAAGACGCCGCGCATTTCCTCGTACGAATCGTCCACGAACATCCCCACCAAGTCACTGTGTATGCCGCCGGTCCCATGACCGACCTCGCGCTCGCCATCGCGCTCGATCCGCAATTCGCCGAACTCAGCAAAGAATTAATCGTCATGGGCGGCAGCATCAATCCAAAAACGGATGATCCCGAATTTTCGCTCACGCCCACCCGCGAATTTAATTTCTGGATGGATCCCGAAGCCTCCCACGCCGTTCTGCATGCCCGCTGGCCGCGCGTGGTGCTAACTACCGTGGATATTTCTGTGAAGACCCGCATGGAGAAAGACCTGATCGAGCAGGTTCGCAAGAGCCCCACGCCTTCGGCCCAATACGTCGCGAAATATGCCGAAGCCAACTACCTTTGGGACGAACTCGCAGCCGTAGCTTGGCTCGACCCAACCATCATCACCAAATCTCGCAAGCTCTACGTGGACGTGAACACGGATCGTGGCGCAGGTTACGGCAATACGCTGGTCTGGGAACCGGGACAACAGCCAGGCCTCGGCGAAGTTTTAGCAGAAGTGCAAGACGATCTAGACAAGCCAAAGTTTTACAAGCTATACACTGACTTGCTCTCCCGGCCCACTCCCGGCGCGAAAGTGAATACCCCGACGACCAACGCTCCAGCGCACTGAAATTTGCCTTACGGTTTAGCGGAGTCTGGAGCACCCGCAGCTGAGCTAGCCAATACCTTATCCACCGCTGCTTTCATTTCGCCATACGACGTATCGTTCATTGCTCCATGCGTCTGCCAGACAACATGTCCTTGCGGGTCCGCGACCATCACATACGCCTCGTCCGGTCCCGAAAATCCCACTAGTTTCTTCCAATCGGCTTCGTGATCGTAGACCGGAATATAATGCGACTGCTCTGCCGCCGGCACATCCTTGCGCATACCACGCAAGATAAATCCCCTCACGAACGACGGCGCATCTTGCAGCACCGGGATCTGATAATAAGCAATCTTAGGATTCGCATGAAAGTCTGCCGCCAGTCGCTTGCCCCAAGGCCCGCACGATTCCGAACTTTTATGCGAGAAGCCCACGACTAGAATCAGGGGTTGCGACGTCCCGGAATTCGGAAGCGTAATCTGCGTATCGTTCAGCGTCTTGGAATTGATTGGCGGAATAGTTTGCGCTCTTGTGGAGAGAGCTGCGAAGAGGAAGAAAAGGATAAATACCGTACCGCCCAGCCGTGCCATACGCTTCATCAGGTCATCCTCGCGAAGTAGAGTCTCTACTCAGATGCAGGCGCGGCGTAAATATATGCCAACGATAGTCGCTGCCAAGGAGATACCAGACCGCCCACTCCAGTGGTATGCTCAGGCCTCATCTTCGCTGTAAACTGGATGTTCGAGGAAAGCATTATGAGTAGCGACAAGGAACATCGCCTGGAAATTACCGACCGCCAGGTGCAGCGGGCCGTTAGCTCTGGCACAAGCTTGGCATCTCATGCCATCGCCACACTGAATGGCAAAAAACTCATTCCTAACCGTGGAACTTCCCTGAATCTTGACTGGGTCGAAAACGTCCGCGTCAACACCAGTGCCGTCGAGCGCCGCGCCGCCACCCTCGTGACCCGCCGCACCGTGAAAAAAGACTGGCAGATCGCCTGGCTTCTGCGCGCCATTACTTGTATGGATTTGACCACCCTTTCTGGCGACGACACCGACGAGCGTGTCCGCCGCCTCTGCGCCAAGGCCCGTCAACCAATCCAGCATGAAATCGTCGAGAAATTGGGCATCCAGAAGCTCAACATTCAGGTCGGTGCTGTCTGCGTCTACCACCTCTTTGTAGAAACCGCGCGTAAAGCCCTCGAAGGCACAAAAATTCCGGTCGCCGCCGTTTCGACAGGCTTTCCCGCTGGCTTATCTCCCATCGAAGAACGAATCGCAGAGATCCGGCGCTCCGTTGACGCAGGCGCCCAGGAAATCGACGTGGTAATTACTCGCGCTCACGTTTTCGGCGCGCAATGGCAAAAGCTGTACGACGAAATTGTTGCCTTCAAAGATGCTTGCGGTCCTGCCCATCTGAAAGTAATCCTCGGCACCGGCGATTTGCTGACCCTGCGAAATGTCGCGCGCGCCAGCTTTGTGGCCATGATGGCCGGAGCCGATTTCATCAAGACATCCACCGGCAAGGAAACTGTCAACGCCATTCTGCCAGTTGGCCTGGTCATGACCCGCGCCATTCGGGAATACGCCGAAGAAACCGGCATGGCCGTAGGCTTCAAACCCGCTGGTGGCATCCGCACCGCCAAGCAGTCGCTGGAATGGTTGTCGTTGATGAAGGAAGAGTTAGGCAATGATTGGCTCAGTCCGCATTTGTTTCGATTCGGCGCCAGCGGCATGCTCGCCGACATTGAGCGCCAGTTGGAATTTCATGTTACCGGGCGATATTCCGCGGAATACCGCCACCCATTAGCCTAAGCGAGAAACGATGAGCGTAATCGAAAAATTCGGCACCATGGAGTATGGGCCTGCGCCCGAGGACCCCAAGGAATCCCTGCTGTGGCTCGATCGTTACCAGCGCCGCTTCGGCCACTTCATCAATGGCGCCTGGCATGCTCCCGTCGAAGGCAAATATTTCGAGACCACTGATCCTTCTACCGGCGAAAAAATTGCCGAAGTCGCGCAAGGTAGCTCCGCCGATGTAGACGCCGCCGTGAAAGCGGCGCGCACCGCTCTCCCCGCTTGGCAGGCACTTACGCCCCACGTACGCGCACGCTTCTTATATGCCCTTGCTCGCCAGGTTCAAAAACACTCGCGGCGCTTAGCCGTCCTCGAGACGCTCGACAACGGCAAACCAATTCGCGAGAGCCGCGACATCGATATCCCTCTCGTCGCACGTCACTTCTATTACCATGCAGGATGGGCACAACTTCTCGATCAGGAATTCCCCGGCTACACAGCGTGCGGCGTGATCGGCCAAATCATTCCCTGGAATTTTCCGCTGCTGATGTTGGCCTGGAAAATCGCTCCTGCACTGGCCACCGGAAACACCGTCGTCTTGAAACCGGCCGAATATACGCCGCTTACTGCCCTCGCGTTCGCAGAAATTTGCAATGAAGTTGGCTTGCCCGCCGGCGTGGTCAATATCGTCACCGGAGATGGCTCCGCTGGTGAAGCGCTCGTCAAGCATCCCGATGTAGACAAAATCGCCTTCACAGGCTCTACCGAAGTTGGCCGCGCCATCCGTCGCGCCACCGCCAAGTCCCACAAACGCCTTTCACTCGAACTGGGCGGCAAATCGCCTTTCATCGTTTTCGAAGATGCCGATCTCGACAGCGCCGTAGAAGGTTTGGTCGATGGCATCTGGTTCAACCAAGGCCAGGTCTGCTGCGCCGGATCGCGCCTGCTGATGCAGGAGAGCATCGCCGACAAGCTGACCCGCAAGCTACAAACGCGTATGAGCGCCCTGCGTGTCGGCTCTCCTCTGGACAAAGCCATCGACATTGGTGCGATCGTCGCCCGCGTGCAACTCGAACGCATCGAGCGTCTCGTGCAGCAGGGAATCGCTGAGGGCGCAACGTGCTGGCAACCGGAAATGCTCATGCCCTCCCGCGGCCTCTACTTCAAGCCAACCCTCCTCAGCAACGTTCATCCCACTTCCGTCGTCGCGCAGCAGGAAATTTTCGGCCCCGTCCTTACGGCAATGACATTTCGCATGCCCCGCGAGGCCGTCGAGCTCGCCAATAACACCGTCTATGGGCTGGCCTCCAGTGTCTGGAGTGAAAGCATCAACGTCGCGTTGCATGTCGCCGCACAAATCAAAGCGGGCGTGGTCTGGGTGAACAGCACCAACCTCTTCGACGCCGCTTGTGGCTTTGGCGGCTATCGCGAAAGCGGTTACGGACGAGAAGGCGGCAAAGAAGGTCTGCTCGAATATTTGGAGCCAGCGTGGTTTCGCAAAGCTCCGGCTCTGCAATCTGCGAAGGCTCAGCCGAACGGCGATGTGGAAGTCGCCAGCCCGTCAATCGATCGCACCGTGAAACTCTATATCGGTGGTAAGCAAGCCCGCCCAGACTCTGGCTACAGCGCCGAAGTCCGCGGATTAAAAGGCGAATTGCTCGGCGAATCTCCACTCGGCAATCGAAAAGATGTTCGCAACGCCGTCGAAGCCGCTCGCAAGGCCGAAACCTGGGCCAAAACCACCGCGCACAATCGCGCTCAGGTGCTCTTCTACATCGCGGAAAATCTTTCGCAGCGCGCCAATGAAATTACTGGCAGGCTCGCTCTCGCCGTAGGCCACAAACAAGCCGCCGAAGAAGTGCGTCTCAGCGTGGAACGACTCTTCTCCTATGCCGCATGGACCGACAAATACGACGGCGCGGTCCACAATCCGCCGCTGCGTAACATCGCCATCGCTATGAATGAACCGCTGGGAACCGTCGGCGTGATCTGCCCGGCAGACACCCCGCTGCTAGGATTTTTCTCGCTGGTTTTGCCGCTGATCTGCTCTGGAAACACCGTCGTTGCTGTTCCATCAGAGAAGTACCCACTGATCGCCGCCGACTTATATCAAGTATTCGAAACCAGTGATCTGCCGGGTGGCGTCGTCAATCTGGTGCCCGGACGCGTCACCGAGTTCCTAAAAGTCCTCGCCGAACATGATGATCTCGATGCGCTCTGGTGCTACGGCGACGATCACCTTTGCGCCACCGCCAAAGCCCTCTCCATTGGCAACCTGAAGCAAGTCTGGACCAACGAGGGCCGCGACCTCAATTTCTTCCAAGCCCAACAAGGCGAAGGCCGCTGGTACCTAGATCACGCCCATCAAGTAAAAAACATCTGGGTCCCCTACGGCGAATAAACCACTCAAAGCACCAGGCACGTAACACCAATTTCCGACGGCCGCGCTCGTTCTAACCGGAATTTCGTCGCCTTCAATCTAACTCGTCTCGCGATTGACCTGAAGGACCGCAAATAAAAACGGGGATGACCGAAGTCATCCCCGTGAACTTTGTGCCCGAAACGCCAAGCAAAATGCCGAGCGCTCCGAGCTAAAAGCCTGCGTCAGGCTTACTGTCCTGCCGCAGCCGTGTAGAACGTCAGGAACGTTGAAATCGAGCCACCCGTAGAACTCACAGGCACGTTAATGGGAACTGCCGTATCCGTCGTCAGCGACCCGTCGGCATTTATATTGAACACCGCCAGCGTAGATCCGAAATTGATGTCCACTGTCACCAGAGTGCTCGTCGGATCAATCGAAACTCCCATGGGGACTGGAGCAGTTCCAGCCGGGATTCCTGGGCCGACAGGATAAGACACAGGAGTGCCAGCGTTGGCAATGCTTCCGTCAGTGTTAAGGGTTAACCCAAAGACCGTCCCAAACCCCAAGCCCTGGGTTGCGTTCGAACCTGTATCGCTAACATAAAGGAATTTCCCAGAAGGAGTGATCGCGAGGCTCTCGAGACTGCTGGCGGGCCCGATCTTGGTTGGTGCGGTCGTCGACAACACGCCATTCGCCGCGATCGCAAAAATTGAAATCGACGTCTGATTCGCTATATAGAGATTTTCGTTAGGACCAATCGCGCCGAAGAACGGCGTTAAATCGCCCGTTGTAATCGATGGCATTGCTGCCAATGTTGTCAAAGCCCCAGAAGTCTGATCGATCTTGAACGCAAACACTGTCCCGTTAGTTGGCGTTGCGAAACTACCGCTATCGATGACGTATGCAAAGTTTCCCGTATTATCGATCAGGATGTCGCTCGGACTCGTGAAAGTAGTTGTTGGCGCAGTCAAAAGAGTGAGCGCGCCGTTGGCCTGATTAATCGAGAAACTGTAGATTGCAGCTGTACTTGAGGAGGTGACGTAAAAAACCTCGTACAGGAATCTTCCCGTTGGGTCGATCGCGGCTTTCCCTGTTCCAGGCGTCCCTCCGCCCGTAAACGTCCCGTTCGTAACCGGTGTCACGATACCCGTCGTCGAATTTATAGTCGACAGCACCAAGTCCCCGTTGTAGTCCACGGTGTACACGTAATGCCCCGAAGGATGCACCAGCACTTGTTGGGACGAGTTGGTCGCCGCTCCAGGTGTAACCGCCGTAAACGTAGCGCTGGGAGGCGCCACCGACCATTCCGTCAAGGTGCTGTTGAAGTCCGCGTTGAATGCGAATCGCGCCGCAGCCGCCACAACCGTCAAAGTCGCGTTGCCCGTTAAATTGCCCGACGCAGGCGTCTCCGTCGCCGTAATTACCGACGAGCCCGTCGCAACCGCGATGGCGATACCATTCGCACCACCAATTGTGGCCGTGCCCGTTGTCCCCGAACTCCACGCGAGAGTCGCCGGAGCGGACAAGGGGTGGATGGATCCATCGTTATACTTCTCCAATGCCGTGAATGGCACTGTCGAGCCAACTGAAACGCTAGGCGCCGTTGGCGTTGATGCACCAACGTCTTGAATCACGAGAGACTGCGGCACCGCGGTCGCCGTAACCGTCAATGTAGCCGCCGGAGAAGACGTCACCCCACCAGAAGCCGCCGTAATTGCGCTCGTGCCTGCCCCAGCGCCCGTCGCCAATCCCGCCGCGGAAATCGTCGCTACCCCAGTCGTGCCCGAACTCCACGTAGCTGTGCTCGTAATATCCTTCGTCGACTTATCCGAATAAGTTGCCGTCGCAGTGAACTGTTGTGTGTTCCCAACCACAATCGAGGCCGTCGCCGGTGTAACCGCAATGCTAACCACCGTCGGTGCCGTTACTGTCAACGTAGCCGGAGCAGATGTTTTACCCGCGGCCGTCGCGGTTATGTTCGTACTTCCCGTCGCCACCGCCGTGGCTAACCCACTCCCCGAAATCGTTGCCACGCTGGTGGTCGCCGAGGCCCACGTCGCCGAACTCGTCAGATCCTTCGTGCTGTTATCCGAATACATCCCCGTCGCCGTAAATTGCTGAGTCGCACCCGCGGCGATCGACGCCGAGGCCGGCGTAACCGCTACACCCGTCAGCGTCACACCATTGCCGCCTCCGCACCCAACAAGGAATGAGAAGCACAGCACAAAACACGCTGCCAACCCCAGTGCACGATAAGTTCTATTCATAACGCCTCCTCAGCGCAGGGAACCAAAGGTCTCCAGAGACATGGCATACACTTCGGGCCATTACGAAATGGGCGGCGGGTCACTTTCTGCGGGGCCCCACTCCGAACACACACGTCGGAAGCCAGACTGCCTCTGTTCGCAAGAACGATACTGGAATCCACGCCACAGGGCAAAGTATCTCTCACGTCAGCGATGCTGTTTCAATTAACAGCACTATGTTCCATTTCTAACGGCTCTAACGAAGCTGGTAGATCGTCGCTGTTCCGCCTTGAAAACTTCACTCCGCTCGCCCCCCGCACAGCTTGATTTTGATGGGAATATTCTCATCCCCGTTGGTTTTCCAATTGCTTCATCTATCCGTGCTGAGTTGTCACGCACCAAGGTGGAGATTATGAAACGTTTCACAATTCTGTTTGCACTCCTGCTCGTACTTCCTCTTTGTATCCAATCCCAGGAGAACGCCGCTTCAGATAATGCCACTTCCAAGCCAGCCGTGGAACCTCAGCCACCAATCCGCGCAGGCAGAACATCCGTGTTCTCCCTCATCGAGAGTCCAAAGCCCAAGCTGAACGTCGACGAAGTCAGCGCCTGCCCCGAAGGCGCCGGCAAACCCTGCGCCCTGATTGGTGGACGCCGCTATTACCCCGATGCATGGGGCTTGGCTCGTCACGATCGCACCTGGCGCCAAGCCATGCTGACTCCCGGCATGCTCATCGGCGCAGGCCTCTTGATAGCTTCCACCGTAGCCGACGTTGAAACCACCAACTCATGCATCACCGCGCACACCTGCTCCGAGGGCAATCCCCTCTTTGGCAAAAATCCGTCTCGAGCCCTGATGTATGGCGTTTCCATGCCCATCAATGCCGGCGTAATTTTCTTCTACGCAAAAGAAAAGCGCCAGGGCCGCGGTTTTCCAGCCTTTATTTCCATGTGGTGCCTAACCATGCTCCACACTTCCGTCGCGTCTCACAACGCCGCTCTTCGTTGAGGACGCCTGAACATGTTTGCCAGGTCATTCATTTCGTTCCGGAGTATCAAGGAGAGGCCCATGAAAAGGTTTCCCATCTTTCTCGGCGTGTTGCTAGCGGCATTCTCTTTGGGTCCTTATCTCTATTGTTCGGCAGCTCCCAAGAAAAAAGACGCGCGCGAAACCAAAAAGCAGATCGTTATCTTTGCCAGGAGAGTCAACGGCGTCCCGTTGTTCGAACAAGGTCGTAACGAGTTCCGAGCCTCCGAACTGAATTACGAACTGGGCGAAATGCGCCTCTCCGCTACCGCCGACTCCGAAATTATCGTCATCCTCGAAGACACCATGCCCCTCTCCGACGTCAAAGACGTTCCGCAGATGGCGCTCAATGCCGGATTTCACGACGTTCGTGCTTTCGTCTATTGGAAAGGCACCGGAAACATGGCCGAAGTGATGTACGGAAAAGTCATGAAATTCAAAAAACAAGACGTGACCTATTGAGCGTCGCAGCGTTCTCGCTGTCTCCTTTCCGACCAGATCCATTCCAATCGAGCAGCCCTCTCCTGCTCCTCCCAATCAGCCCGCTCCTCAGGCAGCAGAGAGGTCGCCGTACATCATGTCTCGCGCACTGTTCTTGCTCTTCGCCGTAACCCTTGCTCCGAAATTTATCGCAGCGCAATCCCTGATTAATTTGCCCCAAGCTGTAGAACAGGAAATAAGCGCCTTCAACGCGTCAAGCTACCATGTCCAGCCGGTCAAGCCCACCAAGCCGCTAGCCATCGAAGCTCAACCGGCCCCGGGGCGCAAAACGTCTCTGAAGCTCGTGCTACTTATGAGCGGCTTGACCTATGCTGCTGCTGGCCTCGACATGCACACCACATACACCCGCGTCCAGATTGATCGCACCTGCCCACTCTGTTACAGCCACCCTTTTCGCGAGTATGACCCATTGGCGAAACCGTTCATTCACTTGCCTTCACCCGCCTATTACGCTGCTGGTTTTGCCGTAGCTACTGGCGTCAACTTCCTGGGATGGAAAATGTCCCGGTCAAAACGCTGGCATCGCGTCTGGTTTATCCCGCAGAGCCTTTCCATCAGCGGAAATTGCTGGGGAATCAGCACCTTTCACTGATCCGAAAGCCTAGCTTTTCAGCGGACCGGAAAACCGTTGGCGGCGACTTGCTGAACCGGGCACCCTCCATCTGCCGCGCGAACCTTTCTTTCCACCAATCATGCGACCATTAACTGCCACCAGCATCCAACGCTTTGGCCACTATGACTCGATTACAAACTGCCGAAGACCGGCGCCTGGAAGAATCTCGACTGCGCACCAAACACTGGAAGCGCTGGGGTCCCTATCTCTCCGACCGCCAGTGGGGCACCGTCCGCGAAGATTACAGCGCCTATGGCACCGCCTGGGACTACTTTCCCTTCGACCATTCCAGTTCGCGCGCCTATCGCTGGGGTGAAGACGGCATCGGCGGCATTTGCGATCGCCATCAAATGATCTGTTTCTCCCTAGCTCTCTGGAATGGACGCGATCCCATCCTGAAAGAGCGCCTCTTTGGCCTCTCCGGCACGCAAGGCAATCATGGCGAAGACGTAAAAGAATATTATTTTTATCTCGATTCCACGCCGACCCACAGCTACATGCGCATGCTCTACAAATATCCTCAGGCCGAATTCCCGTATCAGTGGCTCGTCGAAGAAAATGCCAAACGTGGGCGCGGCGCTCCCGAATTTGAGCTGCTCGATACCGGCGTATTTGCCGAGAGCCGCTATTTCGACGTGCTCATCGAATATGCCAAGGGCGACGTCGAAGACATGCTCATCAAAATTAGCGCCACCAATCGCGGCCCTGAGCGCGCTCCCCTTCATCTTCTGCCCACACTGCTCTTTCGCAACACCTGGTCTTGGGGCGGCGATCCACGTCGCCCGGTCGCTCGTCAAGCGCCCAACGTGCCCGACGCCGTTTGCGCCGAAGTCGAGCATTGGGAATATGGCAAACGCTGGCTCGTCGCTTCTGGTCAACCCAAACTCCTCTTCACCGAAAATGAAACCAACTTTGCAAAGCTATTTCGCTACAATAATCGCACTCCCTACGTGAAAGATGGCTTCCACGAATATTTGATCCGCGGTAACACTGCCGCCATCAATCCGCAAAATACCGGCACCAAGACCGCCGCCCATTACGATTTTCGGCTCGATCCGGGCGAAACGGTTGTCGTCAAATTGCGTTTCACCGATAGGGAGCCACTCGCCGATCTCGAGTACGACTCCCCCATGGTCGGAACGATCACTGGTCCAGGTCACGCCGAACGCCCCCAAGGAGTTCCCGCTTCCGCCGATTTTGGTGCCGGCTTCGACGCCCTGTTTGCGCAGCGGCAAAAAGAAGCAGACGAGTTCTACGCCGAGCGCCTACCCAAAAGACTTTCTGACGATGCGCTTAGTGTCATGCGTCAGGCCTACGCCGGCATGCTCTGGTGCAAGCAGTTCTATCACTACGACGTACGTCGCTGGCTCGATGGCGATCCTTCCGAGCCGACTCCTCCCAAAGAACGCCTGCACGGCCGCAATAAGGAATGGACTCACCTTTACAACGAAGACATTCTCTCCATGCCAGACAATTGGGAATATCCCTGGTACGCCGCGTGGGACTTGGCCTTCCATTGCATTCCTCTAGCGATCGTGGACTCCGATTTCGCCAAAGATCAGCTCATCCTGCTGCTCCGCGAATGGTACATGCACCCCAACGGACAGCTTCCTGCCTACGAGTGGGCTCTTGGCGACGTGAATCCTCCCGTGCATGCCTGGGCCGCCTGGCGCGTTTACAAAATCGATCGTAGGATCCGTGGCGTCGGCGATCGCGCCTTTCTAGAAAAAGTCTTTCACAAACTTTTGTTGAATTTCACTTGGTGGGTAAACCGCAAAGATCCCGAGGGCCACAATATCTTTCAGGGCGGCTTTCTCGGTCTCGACAATATCGGAGTCTTTGACCGTTCCGCGCCCTTGCCAACCGGCGGCCACCTCGAACAGTCCGACGGCACCAGTTGGATGGGCATGTATTGCCTCAACATGCTGGCCATCGCACTGGAGCTGGCTAAAGACGATCTTGCCTACGAAGACGTTGCCAGCAAGTTCTTTGAACACTTCGTCAACATTGCTCACGCCATGAACGACATTGGCGAGGAAAGCAAATCGCTGTGGGACCCGGAAGATGGTTTCTACTACGACCTGCTGCATCTCCCCGATGGGAAGGAATACTCTCTAAGAATTCGTTCCATGGTCGGTCTGATTCCACTTTTTGCTGTCGAAACTCTCGAGCCTGAAATCGTCAACCGCTTGCCAGGCTTCAAACGACGCATGCAATGGTTCATCGACAATCACGCCGATGCGCCCGAGCACATTGAAATGTCTGAACGCTCTTCCCGCGGCGTGCGCTACCTTCTATCGCTGGTGAATCGCAACCAACTTCGCCGCGTCTTGAGTCGCATGCTCGACGAATCCGAGTTTCTTTCTCCTCACGGCATTCGCGCCCTGTCTCGCTATCACCTCGACCATCCCTACGAATTCCGCATGGATGGATTCATGAGCCGCGTTGCCTACGAGCCCGCGGAATCCAGCACCGGCGTCTTTGGCGGTAATTCCAACTGGCGCGGCCCCATCTGGTTCCCGGTGAATTATCTGCTCATCGAATCGCTGCAGAAGTTTCACTACTACTATGGCGAAGACTTTAAGGTCGAATTCCCCACCAACTCCAAAAAAGATGCCGATCTCTGGCAAATTGCCGCCGAACTTTCCCGCCGTCTCACTCGCATTTTTCTGCGCGATAAAGATGGCCGCCGTCCCTTTGCCGGTGGCGAAGACATCTTCAACAAAGATCCCAACTGGCGTGATCTGATTCTCTTCTACGAGTATTTCCACGGAGACAATGGTGCCGGTCTCGGCGCCAGCCACCAAACCGGATGGACCGGCCTGGTCGCCAAGCTGCTCGATCAGAGCGGAGAATAGCGTGTCGCTCCTCGGCGAAGTTCAATTTGGCAGGGAAATCTGCGGCGATCTTGACGCTGCCGAGCAGCGCGAATGGCTGGTCACCAACGGCTTGGGTGGCTTTGCTTCCGGCTCCGCGGCTGGCACCGCCACGCGCCGCTATCACGGACTTCTGTTTGCCGCGTTAAAGCCGCCGGTCGGGCGCACTCTGCTTGTCGCTGCCCTCGACGAAAGTGCTCGCTATCTCGACAATTCCTATTCCCTCGCCACCAACCGTTGGATGAGCGGCTTCCTTTCGCCCAGCGGCTTTCTGCAGATCGAAAGTTTTCATCTTGAAGGCATGAAGCCCGTCTGGCGTTACGCCTTCGCCGACGCCATTCTCGAAAAACGCATCTGGATGAAGCAGGGTGAAAACACAACCTACGCGCAATACACACTGGTACGCGGCAACGCGCCGGTCGATCTCGAATGTAAAGTCCTCGTCAGCTATCGCGATTTTCATTCCACCGCCCATGCCGATGGTTGGCACATGCAGATCGATCCAGTCGAGAAAGGCTTGAAAGTCACGGCCTTCGATGGCGCCGTGCCGTATTACCTCAAAAGTGACTCAGCCTCCTGCCAGCCAAATCACGAATGGTATCGCGACCATTTTCTACCGGCGGAACGCCAACGTGGCCTCGATGACCACGAAGATCGCCTCTACGCCGCTACCTTTCGTGCCCATTTGCTCGTTGGGCAAAGTGTCACCCTCGTTTTCTCCACGGAATCAAACGCATCACTCGATGCTGATCAGGCTCGCACCGATCAATCCAACCACGAATGGAAGCTCTACAAATCCTGGCAATCCAGGCACGCCGCAATTTGCAAATCGCCGGCGGAAGATGAACCCAGTTGGCTCTGGCAACTAGTTCTCGCCGCCGATCAATTCATCGTGAAACGCGCCACCCCCAAAAATCCCGATGGCCGCACCATTCTTGCCGGCTATCACTGGTTCGCCGATTGGGGCCGCGACGCCATGATCGCTTTGCCTGGCCTCACACTCGCTCTCGGCCGCCCAGACATCGCTCGCGAAATTCTCCGTTCTTCCGCCGCTTATGTCGATGGCGGCATGATTCCCAATAACTTTCCCGACGACGGCAGCGCCCCGCAATACAATTCTGTCGACGCCGCTTTGTGGTTTTTCGAGGCCGCGCGCCAATACTTTGAAGCCACCCAAGATCTGAATTTCGTAGGCGAATTGTTTCCGGTGCTCGCCACCATCGTCGACGCCCACGTTCGCGGCACCCGCTTCAACATCAAAGTGGACCCCAACGACGCCTTGTTATTTGCTGGTAGCCCCGAGGTTCAGCTCACTTGGATGGACGCCAAAATTGGCGATTGGGTCGTCACGCCGCGCACCGGCAAAGCCGTCGAAATCAACGCGCTTTGGATCAACGCCCTCAGCACCATGTCCGAGTTCTCGCGCCAACTGGTGCGGCCCAGCGACGGCTACACCAAGCTTGCCGAGAAGGCCACCAAGAATTTCCAGAAATTCTGGAACCCGCAGCGCGATTGCTGCTTCGATGTCATCGAAATCCCCGGCTCGGGAAACGACCCAGCGCTTCGCCCCAATCAAATCTTCGCGGTTTCCCTGCCGGTCAGTCCGCTCACCAATCGCCAGCAAAAATCCGTTGTCGACGCCGTCGCTCAATATCTTCTCACCTCGCATGGCCTGCGCACTCTGGCCCCGTCCGATCCTGCTTACAAAGGAATATTTGCCGGTGGCCCGCGTGAACGCGACTCTGCCTATCATCAGGGCACCGTCTGGCCTTGGCTTTTGGGCTCTTTCGCGCTCGCTCATTTTCGCGTCTACGCAGATCGGGCCACTGCCCAGAGTTTCCTGGAGCCGCTCGGCAGGACCATCTACACCGCGGGGCTTGGCACCATTGGTGAGGTTTGCGGTGGCGATCCGCCATTTCCACCAGGCGGTTGCATCGCACAAGCCTGGAGCGTCGCCGAACTCTTTCGCGCCTGGCAAAAACTCGGCGCCATCGATCGGCGCGATAAATGAACAGTCGGTGTAAACGGGTCGCGATACTTTTAACGCACACCACGGCGGGATGAGCAACCAGCCTTAGTCCAGTCGCTGCGCCGGTTCGTACAATTCAATCAGCACTTTGCCCGCTCCAGGCGCAGGGACCAAAAAGAAATTCACCCGCGTTCCGTCAGCCCCGCCGCGCGTCTCAGGATAAATCGCTTGGACACCAAATTTTTCGTTCAGTAGCTTCGTCGCGCGATCCACATTTTGCAGCGAAACTCAATCTGCTGAATTCCTTCGCCAATCTTCCGTAAGTATTTAGCAATGGCCCCATCGCCATTGGGCTCTTTGCTGGTCAGCACATCCACCGACAACCCACCCGGCAAATGGAGTTCGTATTCCTGAGCATCCTGGTCCGGAGGCACATCCGCCAGTCGCGGCGATCCCCACGCCTCGCGAATTTGTTCGAATCGCTGTGGCGTCACCGCAATGCCGATTGTCGCGAACGCATTCGCGCCATCCAATAACTCTGAAAATTCCTGCTCCGCCCACCACGGATACACCGCGTGGTCGGCCATGGCGCGCCCCGACCGGTAGATTTCTGTAGCCGATACCATGCGCGTTTCGGAATCGCTGGAACTCATTCCGGTAATTGCTTTTTGCAGTAGTTCCTTCATGGGCACACGCATTCTATCGCAAGCGCGACCTCAGTCCAGAAGCAACACTACGCTCTGTTTCCATCGTTGCGGACCGCTTTTGGCCCCGCCCACAGCGACAACAGCACCGTGAGCAACAGAATCCCGCCAACCGCCAACAGCGACACAATCGTCGACATCCGCCACCACGGCTCCACCACCATCTTTATCCCAATGAACGTCAAAACCAGCGCCAGTCCCACCGTGAGATACCGGAAATAATCCAAGACATTAGCCAGCAGGAAATAAAGCGCCCGCAATCCCAGTATCGCGGAAACGTTCGACGTATACACAATGAACGGATCACGCGTAATTCCGAATATCGCCGGTATCGAATCAACGGCAAACGTCACGTCCGAGATCTCCACGATCAGCAGCACCAGAAACAATGGCGTCGCCAGAAGTTTCCCGTTCTCCCGCACGAAGAAGCTCTCCCCGTCGTATTTCTTCGTAACTTGCAGATGTTTGCTGGCAAATCGGAAGATCGGATTCCTCTCGTAGTGCACTTCCTTTTTCCGCCGCAACAGCATATGCAGCCCAGCGAGAATCAAGAACACTCCAAAAGCCGGCAGTATCCAGTGAAATCGTGAAATGAGCACGGATCCCGCAGCGATCATGATGCCGCGCATGACCAGCGCGCCCAAAATTCCCCAGGCCAGCACTCGGTGTTGCACCCGCTCTTCCACCTGGAAGCTGCGAAAAATCACCAGGAATACAAACAGATTGTCGATACTCAGCGATTTCTCGATTACATAGCCGGTGAGATATTCCAGCCCTCGTTGCGCGCCATACCAGTGCCAGACAAAAAACCCGAATATCAGCGCAAGACTGATCCACAGCGCGCTCCAGAATATGGATTCGCGAATTCCGACGGCGTGCGCTTTTCGGTGGAAGACACCCAGGTCCAGGGCTACCGCGACTAGAACAAAAGCGTTGAACCCCACCCACAGTAGAGCCGTGCCCATTTAAAAAGAATAGCGTATATCGCGGTGAGTCCCTACGGAGTCATCGACTTATGCGCGTCGGAAGCGTTTAGATTTGTTAAGTCCAGTCGCGTAGGCTGGCCTGCCTGAACCGTTACCGGCACATCCCACCGCAGCCGGCGGTCGCCCGAAGATGCATCCAGTCCCAGCGAACTCACCCAGTAATTTCCCGGCGCCAGTCCGGCAACAACCGCGTGTCCTTGCAGATCGGTCTCGCCCTTAGCCGCCAGGTATTTCGTCTGCGCTGTATCAGGCGCCAGTTGGGCCACCTTATTTCGATGGTCCGCATGAATCTTGTCCCATTCATTTTTCGGATTCACGCCGCCAAGTTCCAACTCAATCCCGGAAATGGTCGCCGGATGCGTTTGCACAAATTTCTTCAGCTCCGTTAGATACTGGCTGTGGAGTTTTTCGTATTTCGCTGGGTTGGTTTCCTTCTCTGTTTCACGAAACTTGGGCATCGGCAATCCGTTGGTTACTCCACCGCTATTTGACCGGATGTATGCCGCAAAAAATTCCGGTACGTCCATCACATTTTCCGGCGTAATCAGCGTATCGACGTCCGGCGACGTCAGATCCATCACGTCGTGCGCCTTCATCCAGTCTCGCAATTCCGGCGAAGCTTTCATCTTCGACAGGAACTCGTCGCGCGTCGGAATCACGTCCCCAGCTTCGACTTCCTTGATGATGTCCGGGTAGCTCTTCGTCAGCACATACAGCGTAAACTCACGCACCGGTTCCGGTCGTCCTCCCGTAGGCGTAATCCGCGCCGTCAGTTCGAGGGACGCCCTCCCCGTCTGCGCAGCCACGATGCCGCCCAACAAACACGCCGCGCAGAAAACTCCAAAACCTCGAAAAATTTGTCGCATGTGCTTCATCCTAGCAAGATTCGCTAGGCAGGGAAGCCTCATCCCACCTGCAGTTGTCCAATGAATTGTCTTAAGGAGGGAGGTTGTCTGTAATTAGTACAGTCGGAAGTTCACTTCAAACTGCACCAGCGTCGCCACCGGGCGTCCACCAGGTCCCACTGCAGGCTTGCAGCGCCATGTCCGCATCGTCTGCACCGTAGTTTCATCCAAGCCCAATCCCGGGCTCTTCTCCACGCGCATATTCGTCACGTGGCCGTCCACCGTAATAACCGCTTCCACGTTAACCACGCCTGAATACTTCGCCTTCCGCGCTTCTTCCGAATACGGAGGATTCGGCATATAGAAACATGTCGGCGAGCCAACGCCATTCACGCCCGCACGAAACACCCCGCCGCCCGTGCCGCCACCTTCACCAGGTCCCAAACCACCGCCGGTGCCGCTACCAATTCCGCCGCCTTCACCAGAGCCGATCCCGCCACCGCCTCCAGGGCCGTTCGACATATTCACGGTCGACGCCAGCGGATCGCCAAAATTGTTCAAGTTATTATTCGCCACTTTCAAATCCGGTGGCCCCAGCAGACTTGGATCCATCGGCAGCTTCGGATTTGGATTCTTGATCGTCGCCGAAGGCGGCGTAAACTGCGTCATCGCAAACTTGGGCGCACGGCCCTTAGTCGCCGGCGTTGGCGAACGATCGCCTCCACCACCGCCACCACCCGCCTTGTTGTTTCCCGCGGGCAGTTTCGAAATGTACGGAGAAATGTCGATTCCCGTCACGTCCACCTTATTATTCTTGGCTTGGACGTGCTTCATGTTGTTCCACGCGAACGGTACCACCAGCAGCGCCACAATTCCCACGTGAACCGCGAACGCAATCGCCCGCGTCCACCCCGCGTCCTCATCCTTCGACCAAATATCTTTTACCTTAATCGGCTTGATGCCCGCAGGCAGTGGCGCCGGTGGTGTGGGCGAGAAAAATTCTTTCAACCGTTCGCGAAATCCGCCAAACGTCCCACCCCAATCCACTTCCAATCGCTTATTGACAGGCGCTTTCGAAATCGAAGGTGCTGACAGGAAAAACTTGAAATTCTCTTTTAGCCCAGATCCAAACGTGCTCTTGGTGAACGGCGCATCGTCGCGCTCGGTCACTCTAATCGGCCGTTCAAACAGGAATTGTTTCAGGTTGGACCAGAAATCATCGGGCATCAGCATCTCAGGACGCCCAAAATCCGGCAGCGCCCCTTCCGCAACCGGAATCACTTCTTCCGGGCCGGTGCGCTTCGGCTTGCTTAGTTCATCTGGAAGAAGGTTTTGAAAACCTGGCACCGTTTTTCCCTCTAGTAGACTAGGACGCAGGCTGCCCTTAAATGGTTCGCTAGCCCTTTAGGATTCCAACAAACTGGGAAAGGTTGCGCCTCCCCTACGGCTGACACAACCACGGCGATATTGTAACATACGTGCTTACACTGCTTTCCGTTGTTTCCCGCCGTGCAACCTAGGCTGTTGACCATTTCAGGTCACCCAGAAATTGGCGGCGTAGAAGGGAATTCCGCACACTGTACCCATGGCCGAATCACTGGAACTCAAGAAAACTCTCAATCTTCCCAAGACCGACTTTCCCATGAAAGCCAGCCTGCCTCAGAATGAGCCCAAAATGCTCGAGGCTTGGCAGCAGTCCGGCCTCTACGAACGCATCTTGGCCGCTCGCGAGGGAAAGCCGCTCTTCGTTCTCCACGATGGGCCTCCCTATCCCACCGGCACCATTCACTTGGGTACCGGCCTCAACAAGATTCTCAAAGACATGATCGTCAAGTCCAAAAGCATGGCGGGCCATTACGCACCGTACGTGCCTGGCTGGGATTGCCACGGTCTGCCGATCGAAACTCAGGTTGAAAAGGAGCTCGGCGGCAAGGGTAAAGTCTCTCCCTCAGAGTTTCGCCAGCGTTGCCGCGACTATGCCACCCGTTACGTCGAGCAGCACAAGCGCGATTTCAAGCGCCTCGGTGTCTTCGGCCGCTGGAATGATCCCTACCTCACCATGAGCCACGAGTACGAGGCCACCATCGCCAGCGCCTTCCTCGATTTCATGGAAAAGGGCTACGTCTATCGTGGACGCAAACCGGTCTATTGGTGCATCTACGACAACACCGCCCTGGCCGAAGCCGAAGTCGAATACGAAGATCACACCAGTCCCTCCATCTGGGTCACCTTCAAGGTCGCCGATGGCAATGCCAAAGTTGGCTCCGACGTTTCGGCCGTAATCTGGACCACCACTCCCTGGACCATTCCGCACAATCGCGCGCTAGCCTTCCATCCGGATTTCGACTACGCCGTCGTGCAAACGGAAAAAGGCCGCCTCCTGCTGGCCGCCGATCGCATCGCTGCGTTGCAGGCAGATTGCGGCATCGCCGAAGCGGAAGTTATCGCCGCCTTCAAAGGCCGCGAATTCGACGGCATGAAGTTTCAACATCCTTTCTTGCCCATTCAAGTGCCCGGCGTCCTCGCCGACTACGTCACCCTCGATCAGGGCAGCGGCATCGTGCATACCGCTCCCGGTCACGGCGCCGACGACTTCGTCACCGGCCAACGCTACAACCTCGAAATTTACGCGCCACTCGATGATCGCGGCGTGTACACCGAAGGCTTGCCCGAATACAAAGGCAAAGACGTCTTTGCAGCCAATCCCATCATCGTCAAGCTTCTCGCCGATCGTGGCGCACTGCTGGGCCATCATCCTTATAAGCACAGTTACCCGCATTGCTGGCGCTGCCATAATCCGGTCATCTTTCGCGCCACCGAACAGTGGTTCATCAAAATGGATCAGGCCGCTCACGGAAAATCCGAAACATTCCGTCAGGAAGCGCTTGGCCAGATCAAATCCGTGAAGTGGATTCCAGCCTGGGGCGAAGATCGCATGTACGAAATGATCGAGCATCGCCCTGACTGGTGTGTCTCGCGCCAGCGCTTCTGGGGCACGCCGATCATCGTTTTCTACTGCGATGCCTGCGGCAAGCGCCTCGAAGATTTCAACGCGCTGCGGAACGTCGTGAAATGGTTTCAGAAAGAAGGCGCCGATGCCTGGTACACGCATTCCGCCGAAGAACTTTTACCTCCGGGCACCAAGTGCTCGTGCGGCGCACCAGGGAAGTGGCGCAAGGAAAACGACATTCTCGATGTCTGGTTCGATTCCGGTTCCTCGCATCTCGCCGTGCTGCATGGCAAAGAATGGCCTGCCGACATTTACCTTGAAGGCCCCGACCAATATCGTGGCTGGTTCCACAGCTCTTTGCTGATTGGTGTAGGTGTTCGCGACAAGGCGCCGTATCGCGGCGTCGTTACCCACGGCTGGACGCTCGACGAGCAAGGCCGTCCCATGTCCAAATCTTTGGGCAACATCGTGCTGCCCACAGAAATTTGCGACAAGTGGGGCGCGGACTTGCTTCGTCTCTGGGTCGGCTCGCAGGAGTATCAGGCCGACGTCAAGATGAGCGACCGTGTGATGACTCAGCTCAGCGAGGCCTACCGGAAAATCCGCAACACGTTCCGCTTCGCGCTCGGCAACCTCAACGATTTCGATCCGGCTCGCGACGCTCTGCCCAACGACCAACTCGAAGAGATGGATCGCTGGATGCTTGAGCGCACCGCCGATCTCGTCAAGCGGTGCCGCGAGTGGTATTCCACCTACGAATTCCACCGCATCTACCACGCCATTCACGACTACTGCGTAGTCGATCTCAGCGCCTTCTATTACGACGTGCTGAAAGATCGTCTCTACACCAAAGCTCCACGCAGCAATTCGCGCCGTTCCGCGCAGACCGCCATCTGGAAAATCACCAGCGCACTAGTCCGCCTCGCCACGCCCATTCTTGTTTTCACTGCCGAGGAACTCTGGAAATATTTGCCCAAAGCCGCCGGTGATCCGGAAAGCGTGCACATCGCGTTGTTCCCAGACGAAGCGGAACTGCGCACCGGAATCGCACCCGATAAGGCCAACACGTGGGAGCTCCTCGCCAAAGTTCGCGCCGAAGTTTTAAAAGCCCTCGAAGTCGCTCGCAACGAAAAGAAGCTCATCAACTCCGGCCTCGAATCCAAAGTCTCTGCTCAACGCCGACCTGGAATTGAAAGCCAAGCTCAAACACTATCTGCCGCTCCTGCCCGGCCTCTTCATCGTCTCGCAGGTCGACCTCATCAACGCGGGCTCGGGCGACTACCGCTCCGATCTCGTGCCCAGCCTCGAAGTCACCATCCAACGCGCCGAAGGCAAAAAGTGCGACCGCTGCTGGAACTATTCCACGCACGTTGGCGAGAACTCGCGCTACCCAACAATCTGCGAACGCTGCAGCGAAGCCATAGCCGAAATCGAAGCAGCTCCAGCAGAAGTAAAAGCCTGATGCCGCCTTCCGCCCCAGCCGCTTCCTGTTTTGCACCCGGGCGCCCCACACACCGTACTTGCGTGTGGGGGTTTAGACCCAACTCCAACCACAACGCATCCCCCACCGCACCACGTCATTCCGAACGGAGTGAGGAATTCCTCTTCGATCTCAACCTTACCGCGTTCCTAACCCACCCCGCATGATACTCCCTCGCCGAATCCGCTGGCTCGGTCTCACCCTCCTAGTCGTCTTCCTCGACCGCGCCACCAAAGCCTGGATCGAATCGCGCCCGCCCTCCTACTTTCCCCACGTCGTGATTCCCAACATCTTCAACATCATCTATTCCCGCAATCCCGGCATCGCCTTCAGCTTCCTCGCCGATTCCTCCTCCGCCTTCACCCGCATTTTCCTGATCGTCAGTTCCATCCTCATCATCGGCGTCATCGCTTGGCTCCTCGTCGCCAGCCGCAGCTCCAGCGCGTTAAACGCGGCAGGCCTGGCCCTTTTGCTCGGCGGCGCTGCGGGAAATATCACCGACCGCATCATTCACGGCGCAGTTACCGACTTCCTGGAAGTCTGGGTACGTTTCCTCCCCTGGCACATCTTCAATCCTTGGCCCACCTTCAATGTTGCCGACGCCGCCGTCACCATAGGTGCTGTCCTGATTGTTTTTGATGTATTATTCGCCCAGCAACATCGTCCAACGCATTAGAAAAACGTTTATCTACGTTCAGGGAGGCAGCAAACATGGCTCCTCGTTTGCCCGGTTTTTCGCGTCGCGATTTTATGGGCGGCCTGCTCGGTGCAGCCGCCATATCCACACTACCCACTCATTTCCTCGGGGCCGCTCCACCCTCTCCCAACGTCTTCGTTCCATTTCAATTTCCCAAAACTTTTCTCTGGGGCGCGGCCACCGCTTCCTATCAAGTCGAAGGCGCCTGGAACGAGGATGGCAAAGGTGAATCCATCTGGGATCGCTTCTCGCATACCGTCGGTAAAGTGAAAGGCGGCGACACCGGCGACGTTGCCTGTGATTCCTATCACCGCTACAAAGAAGACATCGAACTCGCCAAGAAACTGAATCTCAAAAGCTATCGCATCTCCATTTCCTGGCCGCGTATTCAGCCCAACGGCACCGGCAAGCCCAATCAAAAAGGTTTGGACTACTACAAGCGCGTCACCGACACCCTGCACGCCGCTAATATTCGCCCGCTCGTCACTTTGTATCACTGGGATTTGCCCCAAGCGCTTCAAGACGCCGGTGGCTGGCCCAATCGCGATATCGTCGGACGCTTCACCGAATATTCCGAAATCGTAACCCGCGCTCTAGGCGACCGCGTCAATCACTGGGCGATTTTCAATGAACCGTGGGTCTTCACATTCCTCGGTTACTCCCGTGGAGTTCACGCCCCCGCGCTCAAAGATTTTCCCGCCTGCATGCGCGCCACCCACGTCGTTAACATTGCGCAAGGCCAAGCCTTCCGCGCCATCAAAGCTGTCAACTCCAAATTTGAAGTGGGCACTGCCTTCAGCATGTCCAATTGCGAGCCCGCCACGTCCAGTCCCGAAGACAAAGCCGCCGCCGATCGTGCCCACGCCGTGGGCAACGTCTGGTTCGTCAATCCCGCGCTCAAGGGCGAATATCCCAAAGGATTCCTCGGCGAAAATCCCTACGACATGATGGGCGTCAAATCAGGCGACATGGAATTGGTCAAAGCGCCGCTCGATTTTCTCGGCATCAATTACTATCGCCGCCAGTTGGTCTCCGCCATTCCACCAAGCACCGGCGAAGCCTCCGCAGGCGTATACACCTTCGATGCCACGCAGGGTCCGCTCACCGACTTCGCCTGGGAAGTGTGGCCCGACAGCTTCTACGAATTGCTGATGCGCATTAATTCCGAATATAAAAAACCGGTGATGGAAATTACCGAAAACGGCGCCTCCTACGTCGATGATCCCGACGTCCACGGCGTCGTCACCGACGATCGCAAAATTACCTACACCCGCGGTCATCTCAGCGCACTAGGGCGTGCAATTAAAGATGGCGCCAACATCCGTGCCTACCACCACTGGAGCCTGCTCGACAATTTCGAATGGGCCGAAGGCTACACGCAGCGTTTCGGCCTCGTTTGGGTCGACTTCCGCGACCAGCGCCGCATCATCAAAAATTCCGGTCACTGGTACGCCAAACTAACCGCCACCGGCAATCTAACGTAATCCGCAGCGTCCAATCCCGCGTACTCCCGTAGGGCACGATATATCGTGCCCCAGTCCAACCAAACCCGCTCCACCACTCCATCTAGTCCCGAAACGGAACGTTTCACGCGTTCGAAACCGTCGGCATGCCGACATTCCATCCCTACTCCCCCAACTCCTTTTCTCCCGCTTCGCTGCTACACTCTTGCTGTGGATTCCACCGTTTCAACCCAGGCTCAGGAATTTTCCGCCTCTCCGGAAGAAGCTGGCCAACGCCTCGACCTCGTCATCGCCAAGCATTTCCTGGAGCTTTCCCGCACCCGCGTACAGGAACTGATCGAAGGCGGCCTGGTTTTACTCAACGGCAAAGCCGCAACCAAAGGCTCCCACAAAGTAAAAGCCGGCGACCTCGTCTCCGTGTCCCCGCAACCGCGCCCGCCGATGCGCGCCGAACCCGAATCCATTCCTCTCGACATTCTTTATGAAGACGACGACGTCATTGCTGTCAACAAAGCCGCTGGCATGACCGTTCACGCCGGCGCAGGAAATCTCAACGGCACACTGGTCAATGCGTTACTCGGCCGCGGACAAGCCCTAGCCCAGTCCAGCGATCCCATTCGCCCAGGAATCGTCCACCGCCTCGACAAAGAAACTTCCGGTATCTTGCTGGTCGCCAAAAACGATTACGCGCACGCGAAACTCGGCGACGCTTTCCGCGATCGCACTATCCAAAAAATTTACATCGCGTTAGTACAAGGCAAAATGGACGAAGACCGCGGCCGTATCGAACTGCCCATCGCCCGCGATCCAAATCGCCGCACGCGCATGACCACCAAACACGCATCTTCGCTCCCGGATTCCCGCCCGGCCCGCACCGACTGGCGGGTCTTAGCCCGCATCGCTCCCACATCCCTGCTCGAGATTCAGCTTCACACCGGACGCACCCACCAGATCCGCGTACACTTCTCATCGCTCCGTCATCCCGTAGTTGGCGACACTCTCTACGGCGCTGCCAGCCACTTGCAAGTCGGCCACACGACGCTGCCAGCACTCGGTCGGAATTTTCTGCATGCCGCCCGAATCACCTTCGCGCAGCCGCGATCCGGCCAGCGCATTCAACTCACCGCGCCCCTGCCTCCCGAACTAAGAAATTATCTGCAGGAATTGGCCCGCGCCGCCGGCGATGATTCCGCGCGAATTGACGCTGCACTCCAGGGGTACCTATAATCTAGCGACATGCGATACCGATCCCTGGTCTTGTTGTTACTAGCCGTACTTCTTGGCACCGTTCTTGTCGACGCACAACAACAGCAGCCTTCTCCCACTCCGCCTCCCGCTCCTCCTGCGAACTCCCAGGCCCAAGAAGCCCCGCAAAGAAGTCAGACCACCATTCCCGTGCAGGTCAACCTTGTCGACGTGCTCTTCACCGTCCTCAATCGCCGTAACAAACTTGTTTCCGATCTCGACAAGCCCGACTTCAAAGTTTTCGACGATAACGTCCCGCAAGACATCCGCTACTTCAGCAGGCAAAACGATCTCCCCTTGCGCATCGGCATGCTCCTGGACACCTCCAACAGCATTCGTGATCGCATCAAATTCGAGCAAGATGCCGCCAACAATTTTCTTTTCAGCGTACTGCGCCGCAATAAAGATGAAGCTTTCCTGATGACCTTTGATGATGAGCCGCAAATGCTTCAAGGGTTTACCGGCGACACCGGCATGTTGCGCGACCAGATTCTTCGTACCCGCGCAGGTGGCGGCACAGCGGTTTACGATGCGATTTATGAAGCGTGCTTCAAGGAATTAAGCCACCCGCCGCGGCCACCGGGCGATCAGCCCGACGTCGTCCGCCGCGTGATGATTCTAATTAGCGATGGTGAAGACAATCTCTCCACCCACACCCGCGCCGAAGCCATCGAAATGGCGCAACGGACTAGCGTAGTCATCTACACCATCAGCACCAGCACCCAGTGGGTTACGCTCGACGATCCTAAGAAGGAACAATCCGGCAATCGCAAATATCATTTCACCGACGGCGATAAAATTTTGCAGACTCTAGCAGAGGAAACTGGCGGCCGTTCCTTCTATCCCTATCACGTCGACGATCTTGACCAGTCTTTCCAGGACATTGGCGAGGAACTTCGCAACCAGTATTCACTGGCCTACAATCCCTCGAACCACGGCATCGACGGCAAATACCACAAAATTAAAATCGAAATGCCCGATCGCAAGGGCTATCAGGCCCGCGCCCGCCGCGGCTACTACGCCCGTTCCAACAACGATCTGGGCCCAAAACCAGCAGGAACCGTGAAGTAATCTCGTTGCAAGATTTGAATGCTTATTTGCTGTCGTCGTGCAGAAGCACTGCATCGGATTCCACTTCGCCGCATTCCATCGCGATCTTCGACCCATCCGGCGAAAACTCGAAACGAAAGGTCTTGTCTTTCTTGAAATGTGTCAATTGCCGCCGCGCCTTACCATCCAGCGGCTGCAGCCACAAATTGTCGACGCCCTTTTCGCGCACCAGATACACAATTTCTTTTCCATCTGGCGCATAGGCCAATTCGTCCGGCAACGCTCGTGAATCGATGTCCGCGTAAGTCATTTGACGCGTTTCCACATTGTCGATTCGCAGCATCAACCTATGATCCAGTTCCCGCAACTCGAACGATGCGATCTCTTTTCCATCCGGCGAAAGTGCAAACGACCCAACCGAATACTTCACCACCGTTTCCGGCGAACCCCCGTCAATCGACACTCGTTTCACGAAGCGATTGTCGACGTTGTCCACGAAATACACCCAGTTCCCATCCTTGGCACACGCCGGTTCCTGATCATTCATGCCGCTCGTAAGTTGCTTTTGATTTGTGCCATTCAAATCCATGCGCCACAGATTTGCCAAAGTGCCCCCGGCTCGACCAATCTGCCGGAATACGATGTATTGCCCATTCCCGCACACCGTGGCCTGGTCCGGGATATGTTTCGTGTCGGAGTACAGAGTTGTTTCTTCCCCGTTGGCAGCAACAGCTTCCAGATTTCCAGCCTGCGGCACCAGCAAGCGTCCGTCCGGCATCCAATTCCACCGCCACGGAGGAAGTTGCGATTGTAAAGGCACGGTCTGCAGCTTGTCGGGCTCGCCCGCCGGAGCAATACTTATCGAAAATCGAATTCGATTCTGTGTAGAGACGATCGTCTTTCCGTCTTTGGACACACCCAGCGTCCCATAGTTATTTGTATCGGCCGTCAGTGCGCGATATTCTCCGCCGGGATAATTTATGTAACCAATCTGTGCCTGCATGTGCATTGCCTCTAACTGCGAGGCGCTGGCGATCAGTGCCGTTCCGTCCGGCATCCACGCTGGTCCATAGAAAATACGATCCGGCGACATGCCCGCCACTTGCTCTTTACCGTCGCCACATCCACTGCCAAAAACCCGCCGAGCGCCTCCCTGGTGGGCTGGACCATCGGAATCACGATGGTCTTACCATCCGGCGACCACGCGGGAACGTGACTATCCGTCTGCAGCGGATGATTGCTGAAAATCTTCTTCTCGATCGTTCCATCGCTTTTCGCCAGCAACAAATCCCAGGTCGGAGCGCTATGCAGCTCCCGCAAAAATACAAAGTGCGATCCATCTGGCGAAAACGAAATGGGACTGTCCACGTCCTTGACGATTACGTGCGGCTCGCCCCCCAGCACGCTGGCCTGGAAAAGTTCTGACTCTTCTTCGTTCTCTTCGCGACGCACGAAGTAAATGTAATTTCCGTCCGGCGAAAAGGTCAGCCCGTCGTAGCGCGTCGTTGCCGGCGATACCACCTGCTTGTTCGTCGCCGTAGCAATATGCCGCAACCACAGCGATTGCAAACCATTTTCTTCCAGCGCCTGCAGCAGGTATTTTCCATCAGGTGAAATCGCCGCCTGCATGATGTGTCCGTTGTTCGACACATTTTCAATGGTGAACTTTTCAAACGGTGCGCTCTTCGTCGCCAAAGGCTTGTGTACCAGCGAATAAATCCCATAGCCAGCCGCGGCAACCACAAGCAAGCCCAGCGCCAGTAACGCGCCGGTACCGACTTTGTTTTTCTGCGCAGCTTCCGCAATTACCGATCCGCTCGATGCTTTCCCTTTGGAAGGTGAACTTGGTGCCACTGCGGCCACGCTGCCGCTCCCGCGACTCGCCATTACACTCGAATCGGAAACAGGTCGGCCTGGCTCCAATTCGCGACGCAGTCGCTTCAGGTCAGCACGCAATTCCGCTGCGAATTGAAACCGAAGATCGCGATCCTTCTCCAACAATTTATTCAGAATGCGTTCGAATTCCGCGGGAATCAGATTGTTCAGTTGTATCGGAGAAGCCGGGTCGCTGTGCAGAATGCTCCCAAAGATGATGGCGCTGGTCCCTCCCGGAAACGGGTGCTTCCCGGTCACCATCTCGTATAAAACCGATCCCAGCGAAAACAAATCCGTGCGTGCATCCAGCGTTTCGCCTCGCGCTTGCTCCGGCGACATATATGCCACGGTTCCCACCGTTGTTCCAGCGGTGGTCTGAAACGCCGTCTCTTGCTCACCGATGGTCTCGCCCTCAATGCCGCTTTCCGCTTCGAGCAATTTGGCTAGACCAAAATCCAAAATCTTCGTAGTCCCACGTTCCGTCAGAAAAATATTTGCTGGCTTGATATCCCGGTGAACGATTCCTTTCTTGTGCGCCGCGTCCAGTGCATCCGCCAGTTCCACTCCGATATCCACGCAACGCGCCACCGAAAGTGCGCCACGCGCCATGGCCTTGTCCAGCGATTCGCCTTCCAGCAGCTCCATGGCGATAAACGTCTGCCCGGCATGCTCTTCAATGGCGTAAATCGTGCATATTCCCGGATGATTCAGCGCCGAAGCCGCGCGCGCTTCCCGCAAAAAGCGTTCCATGGCCATCGGATCGCGACGTCCGGCATCCTGCAGGAATTTCAAAGCCACCCGCCGGCCCAACTTGGTGTCTTCCGCTTCATACACCAGTCCCATGCCTCCGCGACCAAGTTGCCGGAGGATGCGATAGTGGGCGAATGTTTCGTTGATCATTGGGGACGAGCGCCCAGACTTGCCAGGCGTCTAGCGATACTAGCCAACGCCTATCCGTGGGTCAATCGATTACCAACCGTAAAAGAAAAAGGGCGCCCTCGTTTGGCGCCCGTGTTCTGCCTATATTGTGTCGTACTCGCTGTCGAAGTCGCTAATCCGCCTGAGATGACTTCCCAGAAGCTCCTTAACCTTTCGGCGCGTAGTAGCCTCTCCTGGCCAGCACTTTCAAATCGTGATTGTTCATATCCACTTTAATCTTCCGAAACTTTCCATCCTTTGTCGTATTCGTCGGATAGTAGCCCAGCGTGTACTGGCTGCGCAGCTCTTCGGAAATCTGGTCGAACGCTTCTTCCAACCGCTTTTCCGAACTTACCGCGATCATGCGCCCGCCGGTATCTTCTGCCAGTCGATGCGCCACGCTGGCATTCCCGCCAAAATGAGGATCCGCAACCAACAAAACGTGAATCACCGTGTCCGTTCTTTGCGCGGCCTCGATCGCCTCTTCCAACTTCACTTTGCTGCCCTCGTCCTGCGCGTCGGTCACAATAATGATCGCTTTGCGACCCGCTTCTCCGTTCAGCTTGTCCCCACACGCGAGATAGATCGCGTCGTACAGCGCCGTACCTGTAATCTGCCGTGAGCCCACCGGCCCCGGATTTCCAGCAATCATGCCGCCGCTTGGAATATTGATCCGTGCCTTGTTAATCGCACGATCGATGATCGTCCGGTCGTCGGTAAAATCAGAGAGAAGGTCCACATCCGAATCGAACGAGATCACCATGGCCTCATCGCCCTTGCGCAGCACGCGATGCATAAACCGGCTTCCCGCGTCCTGAATCGCCCCCAGCATGTACTGTTCGCTCCCCGATGTGTCCAGCAGCAATCCCAAAGTAATGGGCAGCGCCATTTCCTTGGAGAAGAACGAAATTTTCTCTTCGTGATTGTCCTCAAAAATCTTGAAATCATCCTGCTTCAGGTCGGTAACGATGCGCTTGTTTTTGTCGCGAACCGTGGCAAACAGGTTCACCAGGCTTACTTCCGCCTTGATGACCGGAGCTTGGCCCTGACTTTGGCTCTGGCTCTGCGGCAACGCGGGCATCGCCAGGGCCAGCGACGCACTCCACGCCAGGCAGCACATCAGCGTGCGATTCCAGACTGCAATCTTCCCATTCCCGGTTTTCACTGTTTCTCGGTATCCTTAATGGTGTTTCGAACCCGGCAGGTTGCGTCGTTCGTCCCTACTCCCATGTCGGGGGGTGGCTGGCTATACGATGCAACCAGCCAGCTTGCGGGATGCGTCTTACGAGCAAGCCGGTACATACAATCATTCTAATCTAGCTCGGAAAGTTTGGCCCCATGACCCTGAAATGTCCACGGAATATCGCGCTCCTCACCTTGGCCACCTGCTTTTCTCTTTTCGCTGCCGCCCCAAGCAAAGCGCAGCAGCCCGTTCCCTCCGCGCCGACTCCTAAAACGCCGCCCGACACCCAAACTCCAAAGTCCGGCATTCAAGTCCCGTCCCCCGGCAAAATCGTCACGGTCACGACTCTAGTGGTCCTTCCTGTCACGGTGAAAGATCGTTCCGGCAACCTGGTCCCTGACCTGAAAAAAGATGAATTTCGCATCTTCGAAGATGGCGTTGAGCAGCAGGTCTTCTCCTTTACCGCAGAGGCCTACCCCCTTTCCATCGTCGTCCTCATTGATAACGACCTCAAGCAAAAGGACGCCGACCAGGTCGAACCCAGCCTTCGCGCCATCGTCGGGGGCATGAGCACCAACGACGAAGCCACGGTGTGCCGCTTCGACCAGAATTTTCACGAAGGCGACGGTTTTACCAGGGATCAGGACAAACTCTTAACCCAGCTGAACCGCGTATCCAAAGATGTTGCCGCCTCCGCGAAAAACGGCGCCCCGGCTCCCGGCGACCCGTTTAGCGGACCAACCATCAACAATGCCCCCGCGCCTGGCGTCAATCCCATCAACACCGATCCCGGTGTGCGGCTCATCAAGGGGCAGTCCACAAAGGCGCTGGACGACGCAGTCTTTTCCGCCACGCAAATACTCAAGGAGCGTTCCAGTGAGCACCGCCGCAAGATCATCTTGCTCATCTCCGATGGCGAGAATGGCGCGAAATTCAACACCCACAAGTATGAAGAAGTGCGCTCCGAGCTGTTTCGCCAGGGAATCATCGTTTACTCCGTGGCGGTGGGCAGCTCGTACCTGGAGCGCAAGTTCAACCGCCTGGTGAGCTACGCGAACGACACCGGCGGCGAAGCCTATTTCGGCGTCAAGAGCAACACCTTCGAAGATTTCTATTCACGCATCACCGAACAGGCGCGCAACCAGTACACGCTCACCTTCTCTCCGATGGGCGATCGCAAAGTGGATTACCACAACATCGAAGTGCGCGTGCGTCGTGAAGGGCTCACCATCAAAACGCGTCAGGGATATTACGGCGGCACCTTCGCCGAACCGCCGCGCTGAACCAGAAATTTTTCTCGCCCGCAACGAATTCTCTTGACTCTCGTGCGATGCACTCGTATATGGAGAACGGGTAGAGTGGCGGTTGCAAGCCTTCGAGCCCAGCATCCAGTGTCACTGAGGATAGAAGGAGATTCCGAATGGCAAAGAAACCAGCAAAGAAGGCCGCAAAAAAACCAGCAAAGAAGAAGTAAGTAATCGGTTTTTGCGACTTGCTTGAAGAGGCGCCTTTCACCGGGCGCCTCTTCTGTTTATAGCGAGGGTGTCAGCGATTCTTCATGCGCCGGGCAGATTGGTTTGTAGGCGCAACTGCGGCACGCGAACCCGGGGCACGCCTTGAACTCGCGAGCGCGGATGTCTGCGGCGGTTTCCTGGATGATGCGCTCCGCTTCGTCGATTTGTTTGGCATCGCGCGTGGTCACCTGCATCTGATTGTTCTGCAGGTAGTGAAATACCAGCCGCACCGGGTTCCACTCGAAAATCTCTCGCGCCGCCAGCGCATAAATGCTCAGCTGCAGCGCCTTGCGCGCATCCGCATCTTTTCTGGGCTTTCCCGTTTTGTAATCCACAATTTCCACGTCGAAACCGCCAAGGCTGTTCACCTGATCCAGCCGCCCGGTCAGGATCACATCGTTTTCCAGTGGCAGCTCAAAGCCTTTTTCCTGCTCCATGATTTCTGGCGGAGCCTGAATCATGCCCGCATGGAAGACCCGCAGTTGCTCCAGCCCATCCTTCTTGTATTCCTCTTCCTGATAATCGTCCTCGTAGCCGGCGCTGGACCATTCCGTCTCGTAGATGCGCTGCACTTCGTCAAAAGGCAGTTTCACGCCTTTCTTCAGCTGGTCTACGAACCGTTTAATGGTGGTGTGAATCACGCTGCCAAAGCTTAACGCCGCGCGTGGTCCTTCCTTCAGCGACCACAGATAGCTGAACAGGTATTGCTGCGGGCATTTGCGGTAGTTCTCCACCGCCGATGCGCTCAGCTTCAACGGCTCCGGCGAAGGTGGATAGAACTCCTCAGCCCACTTGGCGATCCGCGTGAAAATCTTTGGCGGCTCTTCGCTTGCCGGAAAAAGCTCCGGAGTCACCACATCACCAGATGGAGTCTTCTCCGCGCGGTCTGCTCGCCGTTTGGGCGCCAGTTGCAGCACATCTTTCCGTTTCACCGTGGGATCCATCACGATGTCTTCCACGAACACCGGAACTTTGCCTTTTTTCTCCGTTACGGTGGTTATGGTCAGCCGGTCCTCGGCGCGGGTCAGCGCCACGTAAAACAGTCGCCGTTCCTCCTGAATGTGGAAGTCGCCCTCGGGCAACTCCTCTTTCATCAGGCGATCTGGAAACTCGAATAGCGGCGAGCGGTTGCGCGCCGGGAATGCGTTCGAATTCACGCGCAACAGGAATACATGCGGAAACTCCAGTCCTTTCGCCCCGTGCACGGTCATCAACTGCACCGCGTCTCCCGGCGAATCATCTTCCAGGCTGAGAGTGCCGCCCGCCTGCTGGAAGTAATCCAGATACTCCAGAAACTCCGGCAGACGCATGGTCTCGCTTTTCGGTTCCCAATCCTTAATGAAGCTTGCCAGTTGGTTGACGTACTTGCGGTCTTGCACGCTGGCTCGTTGCGGAATTTCCAGCCACTCGATCACGTCGCCAAGAATGTCGCGCGCATTGCGCCGCCGCATGGTTTTGCGCTGCTCGCCGAGATAGGCCAGTAAAGTATCGATCGCTGAGTGCGACGGATCGAAGGGCAAATGGGTCTGCGGTGTTTGCAGCACGTCGTACAAGGCGGTGCCGCGCTTCTTCGCCGCTCGCTCGGCAAGTCGGACCAGTCCGTCTGCCGTCAAATGCCACGCCGGAGCCGATAGGACCCGAGCGCACGCGATGTCGTCGTACGGCTTGGCAATGAGCTGCAGGTACGCAAGCACATCGCGGACCAGCGGATGCTCCAGAATCGACAACTTACTAATGACAAAGGGCACTTTGCGCTGCGAGAGCTCTTCGACTAACTGGTCGCGATGCGCGTGCTGGCGATACAACACCGCAAAGTCCCGCCAACGCCGGCCCGCTTTGTGCAGCCGCTCCAATTCGTCAGCCACCCACGCAGCCTCTTCCTCCGGCGCCTCGAGTTCCACGATGCGAATCTTCTCGCCGTCCTTTTTGTTGGCTTGCAGCACCTTCTTGGGAAATTCCGGGCTCACCTCGTTCATCGATATGACTTGAGTGGCCACCCGCAGGATATTCGGCGTGGAGCGGTAATTTTCCGTCAGCGCCACGCGATAGGGCGTGGAATCCTGCCCCTCTTTCCATCCAGTAAAGCGCTGCAAAAACAGTTTGAAGCTGCCAAACGAGGCGCCGCGGAAGCGGTAGATGGCTTGATCGTTGTCGCCGACCACCACGATGTTGCGCGATTCCGGGCTCAGCAGATGAAGAAGCTCAAGTTGCGCGATGTTGGTGTCCTGAAATTCGTCGACCAGGATATGTTTATAGCGCTCCTGCAGAATACGCCGGCGCTTGCTGTCACTTTTCAACAGCGTTACCGCTTCCGCGATCAATCCATTCAGGGCGATGTAGCGCTTCTCACTTAGCAGTTCTTCGCTTGCGCGGTACGCCCGCGCGATTTCTTGTTGCAGGGCCACCTGCTCGGCGCGCTCTTTGATTGTGTCCTCATCCAGCGTGTGCTTTTCGGCTTCCAATTCCGCAGCCAGCGTGTCCGCAAAGTGTTGATATTCTTCGCTGGACACCAGTTCATCCTGACACCGCGAGAAAAACGTGATGAAGTCGCTGAGGAATTGCCCAGGCTCCGCCAGCCTGCGATATTTTTCCAGCTTCAGCCGGCCCAGGTTGCGTCGCAGCAAGATCCAGTGGTCCACCTGCTCCAGCGCCATGCGGTTCGGGTCCACTTCCTTCAAAATTGTTTCGCAGAACGAATGGAACGTCGAGAGCACGACGTCTTTGCCGCGTTCACCCACCGCCTTAACTACCCGCGTCTTCATCTCGCCCGCGGCCTTCTTGGTAAACGTCAATCCAAGGATATTCTCGCCCAGCAGCGAACTGTCTGATTCCAGCAAATGCCGGATCCGCTCGGTGATTACTCGCGTTTTCCCGGTGCCGGCCCCCGCAATCACCAGTAGCGGCCCATCTCGATGCGTAATCGCCCGCCGTTGCGCCTCATTAACCTGAAGCCCGCTAGGCGCCTCCGGCTTTCCCAAGTCAAATAATGTGTTCACGTTTTCAATGTTCCGTTCGGGGTTGACCCTGTGAGCGGCAAATGATCTCACTTACATAGAATGCGAAGACAAGCTTAACGCTGCGACGCTTCGCCTGACGCGACTCTGGCGTTGAACTCCGCAGATTGCTTCCGCGGGATGGTGAGCGCCTTCCAGTCGCCTTTCTCCGCCGCGAAATGTTTTGCCAGGAAGGTGATTTGGCCGATGTGATAGGTGTAGTGAGCGATTTGCCGGGTGATAGCCTGCATCACCGAATGCGCCTCGGTCCGAATCATCACGGTGCGTGTCAGATCACCGTCACTCAGCGGTTCCAGCGCGCCGAAAACACAGGCCCAGCCACTCTCCCACTGCGCCATCAGCTCTTCTCGCGACTTTGCCGGTTCTTCAAACTCGGAGTCGCGATGGCGGTCCGGCTTCTCTCCATCCGTGGTTAGAAAATCCGTAAAGCGCGAACGCATATTCCCCGCCATGTGTTTGACCACCACAGCGATGGAATTTGATTCGCCGTCCAGAGTCGCGAACAGCTGCTCCTCCGAGCACTGTTCCATCGCGCGTTCCGCCAGTTTCTTGTAGTACTGGAACAAATCGATGGAGTCTTTCAGGTGAGAAGTTGTAAATTGGTGCGCCATGGCAGAATTGTGCGGCGAAGCAGAAATCAAAGCAAGCGGCGGTGGCTATTGGGCAGGGAAAATAGTCTTTGCTTTTTGTTCGCCTCCGTGTTAATGTCCGCCCCTGCCGTTTTCTTATAGGCTACGTCCAATGGGACAGCCGTACCTTACGCTAGGAGAAAATCTATGACCATCGGGCAAATGATGTTGGGCGAGTTCGATCAGGAAATGCAGGGCACCCGCAAAGTGCTGGAGCGCGTTCCCGACGACAAGTGGGATTGGAAGCCGCATGAGAAGTCCGGCACCATGGGTTGGATGGCTTCGCACGTAGCGAATCTTCCGAGCTGGGCCGCCATGACGATTCACACCGACCATCTCGACTATGCCCCCGTCGACGGGCCGGGATATGAGCCTCCGAAAATCACCAATCAAAAGGAACTGCTCACCCAATTTGATAAGAACGTCGCCGACACTCGTAAAGCCCTTGCGGACGTCAGCGACGAAGACATCATGAAACCGTGGACGCTTCTCGCGGGTGGCCAAACCATCTTCACCATGCCGCGTGTGGCCTGCATTCGTGGCATGGTTCTGAATCACCTGATTCACCATCGGGCTCAATTGACCATGTACTTCCGTTCGCTGGATATTCCGGTTCCCGGCTTGTATGGGCCGAGCGCCGACGAAGCGACTCCTCCCGCTGCAAAGGCTTCCGCTGCTGATTAAATTAGGTTCAGTTTCTGCGGGGCGGTTTCGGCCGCCCCTGCACGAATTCCTCCTCGCCGCGCTTCCCGGTATAATTAAAGTTCGCCCTCCCGGAGGAACTCCATGGAAACTCCCGTCATCCTTTCTGCTGTGCGCACCCCCATTGGAAAATTTCAAGGTGGACTGGCCGGTTTCACCGCGCCCGAGCTCGGAAGCAAAGTCGTTGCTGAAGCGATTCGCCGCGCCGGCATCGATGCGAAACAAGTCGACGAGGCGATTCTCGGCAACGTGGTGCAAGCCGGGCTTGGCCAGAACCCCGCGCGTCAGGCGGCGCTCAAAGGTGGTTGTGATCCACGAGTTGCCGCGATGACCATCAACAAAGTTTGTGGCTCTGGGCTGAAAGCCGTAGCTCTGGCCGCGCAGGCGGTGCAACTTGGCGAGAGTGAAATCGTGGCCGCCGGTGGGATGGAGTCCATGTCCAATTGCCCCTACCTTTTGCCGCAGGCGCGCACCGGATATCGCATCGGCGATCAGAAAGTCGTCGATTCAATGATTCGCGATGGACTGTGGGACGCCTTCGAAGACTTCCACATGGGCAATACTGGCGAACTGGTGGCCGAAAAATACGGAATCACCCGCGAAGAACAGGACAAATTTGCGTTTGAGAGTCACCAGAAAGCGATTCGCGCGCGCAAATCCTGCTTCTTTGAAGCGCAGATTCTTCCGATCGAAGTGCCGCAGAAAAAAGGCGAGCCCGTAGTGATCAAGTACGATGAATCGCCCCGCGAAGACACCACGCTTGAAGCGCTGGCCAAACTAAAGCCGGCCTTCAAGAAAGATGGCACGGTTACCGCGGGTAACGCACCTGGAACGAACGACGGCGCTGCAGCACTGATTGTAACTAGCGAGCGCAACGCGCAGCGGCTCGGCAAACAACCAATTGCCCGCATTGTGGCCCAAGCGGTGAGCGGCGTGGAACCCAAATGGGTGATGATGGCACCGGTCGAAGCGGTAGAAAAGCTGCTGACAAAGACAGGTTGGGATCGCGACAAAGATGTCGACCTGATCGAACTGAACGAAGCGTTTTCTGTGGCCGCGATTGCCGTGACGCGCCAGTTGCGGCTGAATCCAGAAAAGGTCAACGTAAACGGCGGCGCCGTAGCCTTGGGCCATCCTATCGGCGCCTCGGGCGCTCGCATTCTGGTCACGTTGCTTTACGAACTACAACGCCGCAACCTCAAGCGCGGCATCGCCGCCCTGTGCCTCGGAGGCGGTAACGCAGTAGCCTTAGCCGTCGAACGCGCATAGAGTCTCCTCGCTGCGACCGTTCTCACCACGCGTGAATTACTTGACTGGCGAAATTGGGGGAACTGGCGCCGCTCGCGAGGTATTTAATTGGTTGAGAAGGCTCGCTGCTTGCTGATTCGCGGGATCCAATTGCAGAGCGGTCTGTGCATCGTTGCGCGCAGCTTCTGTTTCGCCTCGAAAATAATGGACCACAGCGCGATTAGACCGCAGGCTCGAGTTTGCAGGCGACTTAGCGATCTCGCGATCCAGCATCCGCAACGCCTCGTCTTTCTCTCCCATTTTCATCAATTGTGCCGCCAAATTCGTCACCATGAAATCGCGGTGAGGATGAGTCTGGCGAGCCATGGCCAATGCCTGTTGCAATAAGCGGCTTGCTTCCTGGTCGTTTCCCAGTCGACCCTCGATGAGTCCACTGGTTTCGACAGCATCGGGATCGTCGGGAAAAATGGAAAAGCCGGTCTGCATTTGGACGCGAGCTTCTTGCAACTCGCCGCGATTGAAATACTCCTCGCCAAGCCCGAAGTGCATCTTGGCACTTCCCGGGACAGCTTGAACGTCGGCCGAGAACAGAGAGAAATTGTCTCGCCAGTCGCGATTACGCACGATGGTGCGCACGCCCAGCGCAATCACAACCGTTGCCAGCATCGCCCAAGCCAGCTTCTGTTGAGTCTTTTCCAAGCGCACCCAAAGGAGTGCAACGACCAAACAAAAACCAGCAGACGGCAGATACGCTAGCCGTTCACCCATGATCGTTCCGGTTGGCAGCAGCAGATTCGCCGTGACTGCGAATCCTGACAGATAAATCGCTCCGGCTAGAAACCATTCCTTCCGCGTCATCCAAAGCGCGCCAATCCACAGCGCCAGCATCAGCAGAGCGCCAGTGAGCGCGAGTAGGGCTGGCCGCCAATTGGCATACAAACGAATCGCGTTGTAAGAGTAGTCCGAGGAGAGCGTGGCTGGATAGATTTGCAGCGCTACATATTTCCAGGCGATACGCAGCGCATTCAGAATTCTGATGTTTGCAGGAACCTTGGCCAACGGATTATCCAGAAAACTGACCCGCGCCACGCCCAGTTGCCCGCCTTGTACTCTCCAAAGCACGCCCACGTAGAGCGCCGCGACCCCAAAGATCGATGCGTAGCGACTTATTGGCTTGAATTGTCCACGGACGTAATCGCCTGCAAACACCAGTGGCACGAACGCAATGGCTGATTCCTTGGACAGCAGCGCAAGTGCAAAACAGAGCATTGCTGGGACAGGGTGATCGTCGAGGTGCAAAAGCCAAGCCGCCAGCAAGAAGCCCGCTGCTAACAATTCGGAGCGGCCAACGATGGAAGCTACGGCTTCGGTGTGAATAGGATGTACCGCGAAGAGTAAAGCCGCCGTCCACGCGACGATCGTTCCTGATGCGAAGCTCTCAAGAATCTTTCTCAGCACTAGGTACAGCAGCAGTGTGACCGCGGCGTGCAAAAGCAAATTCATCAGGTGATATCCAAAGGCGTGGCCGGCGCCGATCGCCCAATTTCCTGCGAAGGTGGCGAAAGTTACTGGCCGGAAATAGCGCGGCGAGCCATTGGCTTGCCCAGCGTCAAATAACCCCTTTACCGTGAAATGAGTGACACGAGGGTTATTCAGGATGTACATCGAGTCATCCAGGGTAAAGGCGTTTGCCAGCGTGTTTCCGTAGACGAGTAGCGAGATCGCCAGTAATAGCCCGACACGCATGCGTTCCGTCATTCGGCGCAAAACCTTTCCAATCGTGGCAAGCGATCACCGTCGCCTGAAGACTGAAAGAATTATGGAACGCCGGTCGTTCGGAATGCACGAAGTTGTCGGAGAAGAGTTGCGCTAGCCAAACCTGGCAGGGAGTCTCGATAGAAGCTTATCGGACCCGGAGAACAAACAGACTTAAGCCTTACCAGAGCCCTGGCAGATCCGTGGATTTGAAACGGAAAAAGTGAAGAGCAGACGCCCCAGCCGCCGGCTCTTCTGGTCAGGTGCCCACCAAAGGTTTGGTGGTCGGGGGAAGATCAACTGGTCGTTTGCTGCAGGCCGATCGCGGCTTACATGTTCATTTGTTGTGCTTGAAGTATTCCACCTGCTGCAAACGCTTCTCGGCTTCCTTTTTTGTTTTATAGGGACCGCCGAGATTTTTCTTGCCGTTCTCGGAAACGACTTTGTAGCCACCTGCTACTTTTTTGATCATGGGCCCTCACATTATTTCCCTCAGAACAGCTACCGCATACCCTTCCACGGTGGCCGAATGCAAGGGTGGGCTCCATACAGTATTTACAGCAAAAAATATCTTTAGCGCTTTCAACAGCGTTTCAAGCAATTTTCGTAATTGGTTAACTTTATTCGAGCTCCGCTGTGTAAGTTACGGCTTGCCTCCGGTCGACGCTGCAATGGGTGCAGCTGCCGTTGGCGAGTGGTGAAGCTCCGTCGCGCAATAAGGACAGAACTTGTCGTGGTCCGAAACTTCCCGCTGACATTGCGGGCAGGCTGGATGCAAATTGTATTTGCAACTGGGACAGAAATTAAATCGCGCGTTTACCGTAGCGCTGCATTGCGGACAGGTGTACGGCAACGGCTCACGCACCAGCAAATAAATAATCAAGCCAATGAAAATGTAGCCCGGCGAGAGAATCAGCACTAGCAGTGCCCAGAGTGCCGGATGCATGCCACGTCGTTTCGCATCGCGATAAACGTAGCCGACCATAAATAGCCAAATCGACAGAAAGATCGCGCCCACCGTGATCACACCCGCCAGCGCAAACGATTGCAGTACCGGATTGGTCATCTCCGGCGCGAATCGTTCGTTGGGCGAAAGCTGCAGGTTTACGGGGATGCCGATTCCCATCGCCGCTACCCACAACGTGATGCACGTCCACACCAGCCAGCCCGGAATCAGCTTCAGCTCTTCGCGGAATTTGGTGCGTTCGCGCTTCCGCCGAAAGCGAATGAGTCGTAGCCGTTCATTGAATGAGTCGGACATGTTTTTATTCCCCTGCACTTCCATGAAATGTGAACTGGTAATTCTCATCGCTTAAAATCTCTTCGCGTTGCTGGCGACTCCTCGTTGGTGAAGCACGGCGGCCACGGCAAACAGCGCCGGAATCGTCCACCACAGGACAAATCCCATTTCCAGAGCGAGCTTGGGTACACGAAACTCTTCGCCGATCCACGCGAACGCACGCCACACTAGCGGTGCGCTCATCACGCCCAGCAGCCAGCTCATCGCCGTCAGTGACCACAGGACCAGGCCGCTTCGCGACGCTCCTGCGGTCTCTTGTGCTCGAAGACGAACCCGCATTTGTGTACGCGAGGCCAAATCGCGTGGGACGTCGATAGGCACAGCACGTAGCGCTCGCAACAAATCATTTGTTGCGGCCGCATGTTCACGGCACTCGGGGCAATCTTCAAGATGCTTGCGCAACCATGCATCATCCGCCGGCGCGATTCCTTCAATCAGCGATTGCGCCAACAGTTGCTGCGCACGTGTATGCAGGTTGTCGCTCATGCGGCACCTCGCGGCGCGCTTTCTGGCAGCGCGTTCTTTAACGCAGTCAGTCCACGATACAGACGCGATTTGACCGTCGAGATTGGCGTCGCCAGTACCGCCGCGATTTCCTCCAGTCCCAACTCTTCGTGAAAGCGCAGCAGCAGCACTTCGCGGTAATACGCGGGAATCTTCAACAAAGAAAGCTGAATGGCTTGCTCGTTTTCGCGAGCGACCAGCATCTGCAACGCGGATACGCCTTGCAGATCGGGCGGCTCGAATGGCAGGTTGGAATCGGGATCCGCCAACTCTTCCAGGCTGCGCATTTTCTTGCGCCGCGACACATCAATCACCAGATTGCGAGCAATCGCAAAAAGCCACGATTCAAACTTGGATTTAGCATTGTACTGATGGCCGCGCTCCATCACGCGTATCCACGTTTCTTGAAACAGGTCTTCAGACAGCGCCTGATCGCCCGTCAGAAAAACCAAATAACGGAACAGCCGGTGCTGGAATTGCTCGATCAGCAGGTCCAACAGTTCCGGGTCGCGTTGCCGCAAACCATTGGCGATCGCTTGAGTGTCGACGCTCATTAAGCCCGCAAAAAAAACGGGAGACTGCCTCGCTGTGAGAGTGAATGCCTGTGCGCTCATACTACCTTGAATACGAATCAAAGGCGCGGAAAGACGCACGCGGGTAGCCGTCGCTAACCGGCGTGGCAGCATATACTTAGCGGCGTCGCTGGAGGCTCGACCTGGCTAGGCAAGGGAATATACACTGCATAGGTATGATTTGCCCGCAATGCAAAGCGGAATATCGGCCGGGTTTCACGCGCTGCGCCGATTGCGACGTGGATCTAGTGGACGTGTTGCCTGGGACGATGGTCGCATCAGGCCAAGGCAATGCTGCGGCTGGCGATCCAGACGAAGATCCCTTCTGCGAATTCTGGAAGGGAGATGATGCGCGGGTGCGCGGAGAACTGTGCGATGTTCTGGCGGAGGCTGGCATTCCGTACCGCACTTTGGAATGGCAGGATCACTTGTTCAACAGAACCCGATTTCCGGTTTTTCGCGTGGCCGTGCCATTCTCACTCTTCGAGCGCGCTGAAGCAGCGGTTGCCGCCGCGTACGGGAATGCGGAAGACGCTGACAACGCCATGCATCCGACGGAAGAGAATCGTCCGGAACTCCGCAAGCTACTCGAAATGCCACTCGAAAAGAAATTGCAGGGTCGGCCGCAGGATAATGATGAGGACGATAAGCAAAACGCCAGCAATGATGCATTGTTTCCGCGCAGCGGTCTTTATGGGGGAATGCATGACGACAGTGGACGAGATTAAGACCGTCGCGGTACTTGGCGCGGGAACCATGGGCAACGGTATTGCGCATGTCTTCGCGCGCGCCGGCTATAACGTGATTTTGCGCGACATTGAAGAACGCTTCTTGCAACGCGGGCTGGAAACGATTGGCAAGAATCTGGACCGCGAAGTTAAAAAAGGGAAGTTGCCGGAAGCCGAAAAGCCCCAAGTCTTGGCACGCTTAAAAGCCGTTACTGATTTTGCTACAATCGGCGGCGCGGACTTTGTTGTCGAGGCGGTGCCTGAAAAGCTGGAGATTAAGAGGTCGGTCCTCACGGAAGCAGACCGGGTGCTTCGCCCAGAAGTGATCATCGCGAGCAATACGTCTTCTATTTCCATGACCACGCTTGCTGCACTGACGTCGCGTCCAGATCGCTTCGTGGGCATGCACTTCATGAACCCAGTCCCAGTGATGGTCTTAGTCGAAGTGATTCGCGCGTTGCAAACGAGCGAATCTGCGTTCACCACGACGATGGAACTCGCCAAAAGGCTAGGGAAGACCCCGGTCGCCGTGAATGACGCGCCAGGTTTCGTCTCGAATCGCGTGCTGATGCCCCTGATTAACGAAGCGGCCTACGCGGTAATGGAAGGCGTGGCCACTCCGGATGCCGTCGACGCCGTCATGAAGCTCGGCATGAACCATCCGATGGGCCCGCTCGAACTTGCCGACTTCATCGGCTTGGACGTCTGCGTCGACATCCTCCATGTCTTGCAAGAAGGCCTGGGCGACCCCAAATACCGCGCCTGCCCCCTCCTGAAAAAATACGTAGCCGCCGGCTGGCTAGGCCGCAAGTCCGGTCGTGGCTTCTACACGTACACCTGAGCGAGCCGAGCGGGCAGTGCTTCATGGCGAAACATAGGCGAAAATAGTGTTTGCTTTTTGTTCGCTACTGGGGCATGCTGGGACTCGACGTTTTCAACAGGTCGCCCATGCCTCTTCTGCTTCGCAATGTTCTAAGCTGTATCGATCGTGAGAGACTCGAATTCGAGTTGCTGGAGGTTCGCACGCGCGGGCGGTATCTGACGCGGTTGCGGGCACTCTCCCGGGAAGAACGTGCGGAATGGGATCGGCGTGAGCGGTCTGCGGTGGCGCGGCTGGCGGATCACGATCTGGAGCATGACTGTAATCGGTGAACAAGGTAAGAACCGGCGGCGAGCGCCAAGTAGAGGTAGCCCTGCTGAATATAAAGTGGTAACGTATACGCATTATAAATAAATGAGGTGGTGCGGTGTTCCCGCGTCGTGCTGCTTCAAGTAACGGAACCGATCTAGTTTCCTGAGGTTTCTAATTTCCTCGACCGAGGTGTCAGATGGCAGACGATAAAGCAAAATTGCTGGAAGCAGCGATATCGCAGATCGAAAAGTCGTACGGCAAGGGCTCGATCATGCGCTTGGGCAACAAAGATGTGCTCGTGCCGGTAAACGTAATTCCTTCTGGATGTCTATCGCTCGACGCGGCACTCGGCGTGGGCGGATTCCCGCGCGGCCGCGTCATTGAGATTTATGGCCCGGAGTCCGGTGGTAAGACCACGTTGACGCTGCACGTCATTGCCGAAGCGCAGAAGTTGGGTGGCCAGGCGGCGTTCATCGACGCGGAACACGCGCTCGATCCATCGTATGCACGTAAGCTCGGCGTCGATGTAGACAATCTTCTGGTATCGCAGCCGGATCATGGCGAACAGGCGCTGGAAATTGCCGAAACGCTGATCCGCTCTGGCGGCGTGGATATCGTCGTGGTTGATTCCGTTGCCGCTCTCGTTCCCAAGGCGGAATTAGAGGGCGAAATGGGCGATCCGCAAATGGGTTTGCAGGCTCGTTTGATGTCGCAAGCGCTGCGGAAGCTCACCGCCATCGTTTCGAAGTCCAAGACTTCACTTATCTTCATCAACCAGATTCGGGAAAAAATTGGCGTGATGTTTGGCAATCCGGAAACCACCACCGGTGGCCGCGCTTTGAAGTTCTATGCATCGATGCGCGTGGATATCCGACGTATTCAGGCCATTAAGGAAGGCGATCGCGTGGTTGGTTCGCGCACCCGCGCAAAGGTGGTCAAGAACAAGGTGGCCGCGCCGTTCCGTGAAGCCGAGTTCGACATCGTTTATGGCGAAGGCATTTCCCGCGAAGGTGATTTGATCGATCTGGGCGTCGACAAGGGCTTGATCGAAAAGGCGGGAACGTGGCTGAGCTATGGTGGCGAAAGAATGGGTCAGGGTCGCGAGAATGCTCGCATTTTCCTGAAGGAAAATAAGGACATTCGCGACAAATTGGAAACCAGCCTCCGCAAGAAAATGGAAGTTCCCGGCTCAGGGCAGAACGCAGCTCCAGCGAACACCAATGGGAACGCGAACGGGAACGTTGCACCGGAAAAACCACCTATGAAAGTAGCGGCGGCGGCTGGTGCGGAAGCGGCAAAAGCTCGTCCCACGCGCTAGAGCGCGACAAATCAAGCAAAACGCAGGTCAATCAGGCGAGGTGTGCGAGTGCACATCTCGCCTTTTTTAATGCGCGTTTCAAAATGCGACGGCGGCAAATCGTCGCGTGGCCGTCATGTCAATATCGTAGACCGAGTGGACAGTCCGCCAGAAAAGGGCTGCACTTCGGTTCAGCGTTCAAACTAAAGCACATAACTCGTACTGGGCCAACTTCGCTATTGTCAATGTAGCTCGAGCATCGGTAGACTACGTCTCATAACTGCAAACTCCACTAGGTTTGCGGCCGAGACGAGAACCTTCTGTCGGTGTAAGTGGTTTGTAATGAGTTGTCGTACGCTCTGGTACGTCGAATGCTACAAAGCCGGCAAGGTCGAACCGGTTTATCGATTTACTAAAGCCAGCGACACAGTCCAAGTTGAGTTTAAAAAATTCGCAGTGGGCCCAAAGGACGAATGATCAAGAACCTAGCTAGAATTATTCTCACCGGCTGTGTGGTTGCGAACCTGGCGATGCCACTGCCTGCCGCGGAAGCTTCCGCGAAAGCAGGCGCCGCTGCTTCTTCCAAAAAAACTTCCCGTTTGCATCGAGCGATTGCGCGCTATCGCGGTGTGCCAACGTATGCCGACTCCACCAGCACCGATGATCCGCAATTCGACGATCCGATAGTTCGCAAAGCTGCCGTGGATGGCTTGGGCCGCTATAACGGTTCGGTGGTCGCAGTCGACCCGAACACGGGTCGCATTCTGGCGGTGGTGAATCAGAAACTTGCTTTTGGTGACGGTTACATTCCTTGCTCGACGATCAAGCCGACCATTGCAATTGCCGCTCTGGAAGAAAACGTCATCACCCGCGACACCATGCTGAAAGTGGGCCGTCGCAAATACATGAATTTGACGGAAGCTCTGGCGCATTCCAACAACACATTTTTCGAAGAGCTTGGCCGCCGCATGGGCTTTGAGACCGTTTCGAAGTATGGCCGCCTGTTGGGCCTTGGTGAACTAGCCGGCTACAACCTGCCGGACGAGCATCCGGGCTCGTTCCCAACGCAAGCTCCGGCATTTGGCGGTGTAGCCAGGATGTCCAGCTTCGGTGAAGGCATCCAGATGACGCCGCTGCAACTCGCAGCGCTTGCTGGCGCGTTTGCGAATGGCGGCACCCTTTATTACTTGCAGTATCCTCACTCGGCGGAAGAAGTCAGCGCGTTCCAGCCCCGCGTGAAGCGTGATTTGAACATTGCGGATGTGCTGCCGCAGGTGCGCGAAGGCATGCTGGCAGCGGTGCTCTACGGCACGGGTCGCCTGAGCTATGACGCCGGTGGAGACGAAACGCCATTCGGCAAGACTGGTACCTGCGATGACCACACCAATCCGTCGCGCATTGGCTGGTTTGTGACTTACGCTTACGCCAACGAAGCGCATCCCAAGATTGCACTGGCTGTTCTGCTTCGTGGAAATACGCGGCGCGTGAAGGGTCCAACCGCGGCACAGGTTGCCGGCAATATTTACCGCAGGTTGCGTGAACAGAATTACTTTGGCGATCCAGCCAAGATGACCGTCGTGGCGCCCATCGCGTCTGGCAATTAACAAACTGGATTCACACACACCGCAGTGCAATCAGCGTCGATAATATCGCCTTATTGCCTACCACTTCACCCGTTCACTAATCGCAGCGCTTTAGATTGATTTCGGAATCAACGAATCACGACAGGTAAGGCCGGCTTAGTGAATGAGGCTATCCATTATCGCTTGATCTGGTGGTACGGACGCGCCTTTACGTGCACGCAAGGGGTCGGCTCCATACCAGATTGCACAGCTTCCAGGCATTCATCGCAGAGCTGCAAAGAAATCTGATCTTCGCTCTTGCCGTGAAATGTGCGGTGACATGTGTGGCAGGTCGAATAGTCGGGCTGCTCGAATTGTTTGTGGGTATGAACTTCGGCATGAATAGTGAGCGTCATAGGAACTCCACTGGAATGAATGAGCACGCACCATTCCAGGGAAGAGCCGATTTTTAAATTGAAGACAAACGACTTAGCTGTGAGCGGGAGGACCGGTTGGGTGATATGCCACAAGCCTCGTCGTCAAATCCCACTAAGTTCAAATGATTTGAACCAGCTCAACGCGTGCTGTTGGCGTATTTTTGAATTAATTGGCCTGCCAGCCGCCCGCCTTCGTACTCAGGGATGACCACTTCATCCGCACCGGAAGTGCGCATCGCCTCCGCATAACGCTCTTGCCCGGCTCGCGTAATCACCTTCAGCTTGGGATTCAGCGCTTTCGCGGTCACGGTGATATACAAATTGTCCGCGTCATTATCAATCACCACGCACAAACCACGCGCCCGCGCGATGCCCGCTTCCTGCAGCACGCTGTGCCGCTTGGCGTCACCTTGAATCACCAGAGCGCCTTCCTGCAGCAATTGGCGATACAGTCCCTCGTTGGTCTCAACCAGCACGTAAGGAATGTGTGCGGCATTCAGTTGCTCGATCACCGTGCGCCCCACCTGTCCGTATCCACAAATAATGAAATGGTCTCGCACTCGTTCCAGATTCATTTCGTTCAACATGGATTTCCAGACCTCCCGGCCCTGATGGCCGATGAACGTTAGCAAAATTCGTTCCGCAAACCAGATTTCGAACGCAAAAATCCCCGCCGCCACGAACAACGAAAAATATTTCGTGATCGCGCGAACCTGGTGATATTCGATGGCATGCGAGTGGCCCACCCAGAACAATGCATCCGCAAAGCTCAGGCGTTCCAGGCGCATATAGGTGAACACGCAGCCCAAAACGAAAATCAGGAAAAGCAAAAAGGGTGTCACCAGTCGGCGCACAATGATCAACACGGCGCGATCAAACAGCAGAAAGCGCGAACGGGGCTTCCGTTGAAAGGGAGCGGCGGGAAAGAGTTGGTTAACCATGGCTGGGCGCTATAAGGCTTGCAAATGATAGCGCACTTTTACATAAAAGAAATGGAATACTGCTTTGGGAGCAATTGTCGCGTCCTGGTTCAGCGTTCGCTGATGTTTTTGGAGGGATTTCGAAGCCGATACTCAGTAAATGATAGGCATTTTGCTGAAGTCTGCCGTGGCTTCTTCCATAAACCGCAGGATCAGCAGGGTGCGATCGTCGTGCGGCGGGCGCCCGATGCCAGCATGTTCATCGGTCGCCTTCACGATGCGTTGCGCAATGGTGTATCCGGGATCGGTAACCTTCACGGTAGAAAGCAGCGCCTTCAGTCGATCCACGCCAAATTCTTCATCATCGCGATTGGTCGATTCGTGAATGCCATCAGAAGCGAAGACCACCACATCCCCTGCTTCCAGATTTATGGTCAGTTCGTCGTATTCGACGTCGGGCAGCATGCCCAAAGGGATGCCGCGTACTTGAATTTCGCTGACTTCACCGTTGCGCACCAGCAGCGGCAGCGTGCCCCCGGCATTGCTGATGGTCAATTCCCGAAGCGCCGCATCGTAGACCGCAAAATGCATGGCGATGAAACGCGCATCCAGCCGAGCCGCGAGCAGACGCTCATTCAGTACGCGTAAGATTTCTGACGGCGAACCTTGCTGATCGTTCGCCACTTCCCGTAACACGCCAATCGCCAGAGAGCCGTAAAGCGCCGCCGCGGTGCCTTTGCCCGAAACGTCGCCATTCGCCAGCGCCAGCCGCCCGATTCCGTAGGGAAGCAGGTCGTAGAAATCGCCGCCCAGTTCACGCGCCGGAATATAGGCGGTGGCTAAATCCAATCCGGGCACTTCACGCGCGCCGGTGGGCAGAAGCTGGCGCTGAATTTCCCGCGCAGTCTCCAGGTCTTCCTGCATGCGAGACTGCGTTTGCCGCGATTCTTCAAACAGCCGCGAATTCTCAAGAGCAACGGCGATGTACGAACCGAGGATATTTAGCAAACGTTCGTGCTCGGGCGTGAAGGCCTTAAGCTCGGTGCTCTCCAAATCCAGCACGCCAATCAAGCGGTCGTGCAGCAAAAGCGGCACAACCAGCTCGGAGCGGACGCGCATCTCGGTGCCGCAAGCCAAATAGCGCGAATCCAGCCGCACATCGTCGACGCGAATGATGCGGCGTTCCGCTGCAGCGGCCCCGGTAATGCCCTGATTGAAGGGGATGCGCCCACGCGCAGGAACCTTATCTTCGTAGCGCATGGAGAAGACGCTCTCCAAGTCCTGAGCTTCTTCGCTCCAGAGCATCACCGTGAACGCGTGGTAATTCACCAATTTCTTGACGCGCTCCGCTATGCGACGAAGCAATTCCTCGCGGTCGAGGATGGAAGTCAGTTCGTGGCTGACGTCGTAGAGCAGCGCCAGCGTCTCGGCCTGTTGCGGCTTCGGCACCAAAACGCTGCCGAGCCCGCGGTCCGGCTCTCCTAAAACAGAGAAGGGAGTCACTTTGGAAGCCTGATCCATGGTGGAATTCTAACTGCTAACGGTTAGATGTGGTTATGCAAAGTTGGTTTCATCGACACGTAAATAATTACATGTCGAATGTTATGGATAGAAGCCAATTTTGGGGGACGAACGACGATTTATTCAGGCAGCCTGGAGGCATTTTCTCACAAAGATACAAAAACCTAGCAAAGCAACGGCAAGAAGGACGCCTGTTGCGGGTTCGGGCGTGCTCACCGGAGCAGGCTGCGCAGGCGGAATAATTGGAGCAGATGGAACTGAGGGCGTGCCAGTCGAACCTTTCGGACTTGCGCAGCAATTGATCGGCGCGTAAGGAGGGATGAAGCCCGGCGTTGGAGAGGGTGAAGGTGAGAGTGGCGGAACTATCCGACTTGCAGTGAGGAGCGCGAGCGCTAGAGGACCATCGCGAAAGGATGGACCGACGCCCAAAGGCTCAATGACCATCTCAGGGAGTATGGGCGCGATGGGCGAGTTCAGCAGCGATTCAGCAGGTTCGGAGGGATGCGTCGGCGTTTCTGGCGAATCGGAAATTCGATTCCCGCAGCGCGTGCGCGCCAAATGCACGCCGTCGGTCAAAAGCGCTTCGCCCGCGTGCAGTGTCACCTGATGCGAAGTCCAGTAAATGTGATCGTCAAGCCGGTAGGAAACATACGCGCGATGGTCACGCGCCAGCCGCGCCACATGCGAGGAACTCACGTTGAACGTCGCATAATGCTTGGCTCCCAGCGGATCATTTTGCAGCGCCGCGCGCAGTTCGTTGCCGCTATTCACTCCTCCGGGAATAACGGAGTAGGGGAGCACCGGCGTGTAGCGGCCACCTTCAGGTGGCCACGAGGCGGAGACTCTTGCAAGATCAAACGCAGAAATTGAATTGAGGCTCGACTGCGCATCGGTTCCAGACGTTTCTATTTCTGCAGTCGCCACCAAACGGACCCCTGCAGCATTCTTATGTGGCAGCAACAGAAAAATGATGAGTGGCAATATCGCAAGACCCAAGGCAAACGCAGATACCCATTTCACCGCGGGAGAGGTGAGATGTCGAATTTTCTGATTTCCCATTTTGGAAAAGGCCCGTCGCAAAGCTCGCTAGCCTTTAACGTGCAATAAGCGTTCCAAAATATCCGAGGACACGTGCCGTACGGCGAGTGCGAATGAGCGAAGTCACGCCAACTAAGTCATTACGAATCAGAATTTTGCTGCTGATTTAGAAATGCTGGACGTGGCAATAAAAGCGCACTAGATCACGCTCCGCTCCTTAGCACGATTTGTTTGTTTAATCGTCTGCGAGAAGACTCAGCGAAGCGCGATTTTCCGCATCAGAGGTAATGGAACTACTATACGTTAGAAATGGTCGCGAGTCCCGATTGGCTCGACTACTTCACTTCCCATGTATCGCCGGCACGCAGCAATTTGTTCAAGTCGCCGCGGCCCTTTTTGGCTATGACCGCTTGGATCTGCTCGTTCATCACGTCTTCATAGCGCGGCAAATCGTCCCATGCCCGGAAAACACCCAGTGGTGTGGGGAAGCCGGGACGATGCTCCATGTGCGACAGCAGGAACGCATAAGACGGGCGCGGATGATGCGCGTCATGCACGATTAGGTCAGACTCGCTGATGCCGTTGCCCAGCGGCACAACTTCGATGTCACCATCCGGCTTGCGGCGGATCCCCTTATCTTTGTTCTTGCCAAAAATCAGCGGTTTGCCATGCTCGAGTTGAATAACGTGTTCGCTGCGCGCTTCTTTTTCCGTCAAGTTGAACCACGCACCATCGTTGAAGATGTTGCAGTTCTGCAGAATCTCCACGAACGCCGAGCCCTTGTGTGCCGCCGCAGCCTTCAGTGTTTCTTTCAGATGACCTTGGAAGACGTCCACCGAACGCGCCACGAAGGTAGCTTCCGCGCCAATCGCCAGCGAAACCGGATTGAACGGCCGGTCGGGCGAGCCAAACGGCGTGGACTTCGTGACCTTCTGGAATTCTGATGTCGGCGAATACTGGCCCTTGGTCAGCCCGTAAATTTTGTTGTTGAAGAGCAGCACCTTGATGCCCACGTTGCGGCGCAGCATGTGGATGGTGTGATTCCCACCAATGGCCAAGGCATCGCCGTCTCCGGTGGCCACCCAAACTTCCAATTCCGGATGATTGACCTTGATCCCAGTCGCGACAGCAGGCGCGCGTCCATGAATCGTGTGGAAGCCGTAGGTGTTCATGTAATAGGGGAAGCGGCTAGAACAGCCGATACCGGAAACCACCACGAAATTTTCGCGCTTGATGCCCAGTTCCGGGAAAACCGCTTGCACCGCCGCAAGGATGGCGTAGTCGCCGCAACCCGGGCACCAGCGTACTTCCTGGTCAGTCTGAAAATCCTTTTTCGTCAATGGAGGAAGAGCGGCAGTGGTCATTTCAATCTCCTAAAGTCCTAGCATTTCCTCGATTTTCAATTCCAATTCGTTTTGCTTGAAGGGGCGGCCCTGAATCTTGTTCAGGCCGATGGCGTCCACCAGGAATTTCGCGCGCAGAATCCAGGAAAGCTGGCCCATGTTAAGTTCCGGAACCAGAACCTTCTTGTAGCGTTTCAGAATGTCGCCAACGTTGTTAGGCAGCGGATTCAAATACCGCAAGTGTAGGTGGCCTATCTTGCGGCCCTTTTCACGCTGCGATTTCACCGCTTGGGTAATGGCGCCAAAGGTGGAACCCCAAGAAACGATCAGCAGATCGCCGTCCGCATCGCCCGCCGGCAAAACGTTGGGAATGTCTTGCACTACTGCCGCGACCTTTGCGGCGCGGATGCGCACCATGTTTTCGTGGTTAAGCGGTTCGTAATTGATGTTGCCGGTCACGTCCTGCTTCTCAAGTCCGCCGATACGGTGCTCCAACCCAGGCGTGCCGGGAATCGCCCAGGGGCGCGCCAATGTGTCTGGGTCGCGTTTGTAGGGCATGAAGCCCTCGGGGTCGGTGGCATACTTCACGGGTATCGATGGCAATTCATCGAGGGTGGGAATGCGCCACGGTTCTGCGCCGTTGGCCAAATAGCCGTCCGACAGCACGATGACCGGCACCATATATTTCAAGGCGATGCGTGCTGCTTCCACGGCGATCCAGAAGCAATCACCCGGAGTAGCGGGCGCGAGCACCGGAATCGGCGCTTCGGAATTGCGTCCGAAGAGCGCTTGCAACAAGTCCGCTTGTTCGGTCTTGGTAGGCAGTCCGGTTGACGGGCCGCCGCGCTGCACGTCGACAATCACCAGCGGCAGTTCGGTCATGATGGCCAGACCCATGGCTTCGGTCTTCAACGCCATGCCGGGACCTGACGTGGTGGTCATCGCCAATGCGCCGGAGTAGGACGCGCCAATCGCCGAGGTGATCGCCGCAATTTCATCTTCGGCTTGAAAAGTCATCACGCCAAAATCTTTGTATTGCGACAGTTCGTGCAGAATGTCGGACGCCGGAGTAATCGGGTAACTGCCCAGGAACAATTTCAAGCCGGCTTTTTGCGCCGCAACGACGAAGCCCATGGCCAGCGCCTGGTTACCGCTCAAGTTGCGATACACACCGGGAGAAAGCTGCGCGGGAGGTATTTCGTAGCTGACCTGAAACGCTTCGGTAGCTTCGCAGTAGGAATAGCCCGCTTTCAGCGCCAACTTGTTGGCTTCGGCGAGCAGCGGTTTACCTTTAAATTTCGAGTCGATCCAGCGAACCGTGGGCTCCATGGAGCGGTTGTAGAGCCAGTAGCACATGCCCAGCGCGAAGAAGTTCTTGCAGCGATCCATGGCCTTGGCATCCAGGCCCAGGTGCTGCAGGGAGGAGCGCGTCAAGCGCTGCAACCCGACAGGAAAAACGCGAAACTTGTCGAGCGAGTGATCTTCGAGCGGATTAACGGTCAACCGCGCCTTGCGTAGATCGGTTTCTTCGAAGCTGTCCGAGTTGACGATCAGAATCCCGTTGGCCTTCAAATCGGCCACGTTTACTTTCAAGGCGGCCGGGTTCATGGCAATCAGCACGTCTACGGCATCACCCGGCGTGTGAATCTCGCCCGAAGAAAAGTTCAGTTGGAATCCGCTGACGCCCGGCTCGGTGCCCGCAGGCGCGCGAATTTCCGCCGGATAGTCGGGAAAAGTGGCGATGTCGTTGCCGTAGAGCGCAACCGTGTTGGTGAACTGGCTGCCGGTGATTTGCATGCCGTCGCCCGAATCGCCGGCGAAGCGGATCACCGCCTGCTCGATAACTTCACGCCTGAGTTTGCTTGAGGGTACTTCCGTTACGATTGACATCCGCTCGCCCCCGTTTGTTTCACTCTCCTGCCGGAGCGGGCGGAGAGCGACGTCCGAATGGGCGGTTCAGTGTGCTTTTTGAATTTGCGCGCGGGACCGCCGAGTGCCGACTGGTTAAGGATAACACACGGGGTAACTGCAAAGGGAATACGGAGGACTTACGTAGTGTGTAACTGATTTGCGATGCGCGCCAGTTCAGCAATCGGTACGCTCGCAGTCGACGTCCTATGCGGATTGCTGCGAAGCTTGCACGGCTGGTTGTTGTTGAAACTGAGCCTTGACGCTAACCATACGAAAATAGAAGAGCCACCAAATGCTGATCGGAAGCAGCAACACCAGAACCGAAATTACCAACAATTGTTTCAGCGATTCCACGTCGGTAACGAATTGCTGCGGAATGACGAACGTCTCAAAGGGACGCATCGCGATGATCGCCAGGCAGAATGCCAGCGCGATGGTGGCCCAAAGCAGAGCGGCTTTGCGCGCCCAGGTCTTCAATTGAAATAGCCCGACTCCGGTACGTATGCCTACCGCGGAAATCAGCGGAGGCACGATGGCCATCATTAGAAAGGTGGCGGGAAAAATCTGGTACAGATGTTTTCCCGAGTGGTCGGCCGGCAAATTGACTAACGAGATAAAGAAAAACAACCACACCAGAAGAATGGTGACGCTTTCCAGAATCGCCAGTGTGGCGGCGGCGGTGATGCCAGCAGAGCGGATCTTGTCGGGCTCCATACGAATCCACCATGGCAGCAAAGCGCCGAGAAGCGAATAGTACGAGCGGCAGGGGAGTGCGCTAAAACCAACTTGACGTTCGCTTTCTTTTCGCCTAGAGTGGAGCGGTCGGCTGTGACGCTGTATCACACAGCCCGTGCGCTGGCGAGGTCGCTGGATCGCCGGAAGTACTCTGGAGGCTGTGATGGCTCTGACAAAACGGCAAAAAGAAGTTCTCGATTATCTGGTGTCGTTCGAAACCAAACATGGATACTCACCTAGCTTCGAAGAAATTGGCAAAGGAATGAAGCTGACGTCACTGGCCACGGTGCACAAGCACATCAGCACTCTGGAGAAAAAGGGCTTCATCCGCCGAGGTTATAACCAGAGCCGCTCCATCGAGATTGTGCAACTGCCGAAGACGGTCAAAGAACAAGTTATCGAGCGACGCATTCAAGAACTTCCTCTCGTCGGTCGCATTGCTGCTGGTCGCCCGTTGGAAGCTGTTGAAGAGCGCGAGACGATTTCGCTGGGCGATTTTGCGCGCGGCGGAAGCTCCTTTGTCCTGCAAGTGAAGGGCAGTTCCATGATTGAAGACCACATTATGGATGGAGACTTTGTGGTCTGCGAGCAAACCCAGGTGGCCAATGCCGGAGATATTGTAGTGGCGTTGATCGGTGGAGAGGAAGCAACGTTGAAGCGCTTTTACCGCGAAGGACCCGGTAAAGTGCGCTTGCAGCCTGCGAATTCCGAAATGGCGCCTATCTTTGTGCCGGCGTCCGACGTTAAGATTCAAGGCCGCGTTATCGGAGTCCTGCGAAAATATTAGTTCTTGGTCCAACGAGACTTTCCGGGCGATTCACGATAAACTTCCTTTTAGTACTCAATGATTAGTGATCCTGCCCTGGTAAAGGTTTCGACTCGTTGAACATCACAAAGCGCCGTTCCACGCGTAGACGTGCGATGAGTATTCGGTGCGCGTGTATTTTCTTGGCCGCAATTCTTCTTCTGTCTTATCCCATTCAGACGTTTAGCTACGCCATTCTCGCTCATCAAGCCATCGTCGACGTGGTGTGGGAATCGCAGCTCAAGCCACTGCTTCGCAAGAAATTTCCCCATGCTACCGAAGATGAACTGAATTCCGCCGAGGCTTATGCCTATGGCGGGTCCATCATTCAAGACCTGGGCTATTATCCGCACGGCAGCACGCTGTTCAGCGATCTGACGCATTACGTACGCAGCGGTGACTTTGTGGTGTCGATGTTCCGCAATTCCCACGACATCTACGACTACGCGTTTGCGTTGGGCGCGTTGGCACACTACGCCACCGACATTGATGGCCATCACATCGCCACCAATCGTGCCGTCCCATTACTGTATCCGAAGCTCGAAAAGAAATTTGGCAAGGAAATAACTTACGAAGATGATCCGCTGGCGCACGCCAAGACCGAATTTGGCTTTGATGTGTTGCAAGTCGCGCGCGGCCATTATGCCTCGCAGGATTTCCACGACTTCATCGGGTTTGAAGTTTCGCAGCCACTTCTGGACCAGGCTTTTCAGGAAACGTACGGGCTGCAGTTGAAGGATGTCCTGTCGGACGAAGACAAAGCACTCAACTCCTACCGCTATGATGTCAGCAAGCTGATCCCGAAAGCCACCCGCATCGCCTGGAGCCTCAAAGGTGAGGAAATTCAAAAGGCTGAGCCCGGAGCCACGCACAGGAAATTCATCTACAACCTTTCGCGCGCCGATTATCAGAAGGAATGGGGTAAGGATTATGCGAAGCCGTCATTCAACGACAAATTTCTGGCGTTCTTGTACAAATTGCTGCCCAAGGTCGGGCCACTTCGCGTTTTGCAATTAAAGCTGCCTACTCCAGATACGGAAAAGCTTTTTGAAGCCAGTTTCAACGGCGCTTTGGACATCTATCGCGGAATGTTGACCGAACTAGCGACGAGCGATCTGAGCCTGCCCAACACCAATCTCGACGTGGGCCAGGAGTTGCCTCCTGGAAAATACTGGATGGCCGACAATGCCCGGGCGCGACTGCTGGACGAACTGGCTAAGAAAAATTTTCAGGGAATTACCAAAGAAATTCGCGCTGACCTGCTGACCTATCTGTCTACTCCTGGTCTGCCCTCCAACCTTAAGAAGGAAGAGAAACTCTGGGTGCGAGTTCCGGCAGAGCTCGAACAACTTCGCCAATACCAAATTCCTCAAGATCACCCCCCGGCCAAAGCGGCAGACTACGTACCTGCCGAGAGTGAAACAACCGTCTCTCTAAGGTAAACTAATCATCCTTTCTTTTGCATGGTTGTTGGACAACCGGAACAGGAACCCTGGTGGCCTCGCCGCTCGAAACCGTCGTTATTGTCGAAGCTGATTCTGCTACTCGCGATCGCCTTTACCAAATTCTTCAGGAAGCCGGCTATGACGTTCGACCCGCCGCCACTCCGGAAGAAGGATTTCGTGCAGTGCTTAGCCAGCCGCCCGACGTATTCATTCTTTCCACCAGCCTGGATGATTCTCGCGCCACCAATGCCATTTCGGAGATCAAGGAACTCAGCGCCACGTCGCAAGTTCACGTGATCGTTTTGACCACTGGCGGTCCCGCGGAACGTGCCCGCGCGTTGCAGACGGGCGCGGACGACGTGGTCAGCGCTCCCTGGGATGAAGCGGAATTGTTGGCGCGAGTGCGCACCCAGCTTCGCCATAAACGCGCCACGGAACAACTCGCACTGAAAGTGCACAATGCTGAAGAAAGTTATCAGGTGGCGCAAACTGCCTTCCAGGCATTGGCCGTTACGGAAAAAATGACCCGCGATGCGTTTTCGCTGGAGCGCATTCTGAAAATTGGCGTCGTCTCTCTGTTTTCGATAGCCCTGGTCATCGCCGGCATTTTCTTCCTCTTTTCTCGCAAAGCGGAAAAGGAAACTCGCCGGGCGTATAGCGTAATAGCCCAGCTTGAACGCGGCGTCAAAAACGAAGAGCAGCTTCTGGAGTCCGCACGGCGCCTGCGCGAAGATCCGAATAATACCGACCTGTTACAGCAGAAAGAACAGCTTCAGGCGCAAACCGAAGCTTTGAAGCAGAAGCTTTCTGCGCCGAACGGTGGCGACGTTAACGAACTACGCCGACAGCTTACGCAGACCACCAGCCGGCTGAGTGAAATCGAAGGGAAGTCGCAGGCTGCGGAAGGCGTCATCCGCAATTTTGCGCCCAGTGTCTGCCTGTTGCACGTTTCTGTGGCATTCAACGAAAAGGATTCCGGGAAGCGTGTTCGTTACGGCGGCACCGATAGCGATGGTTCGCCGCTAAAAGATAGTGAAGGAAATCCGGTCTACACTACTGAGGGACGGTCGCCGGAAGTACGCGCTGATTTCTTTGGCACGGGCTTCATCGTTGGTGAAGGGAAAATCATCACCAATCATCACGTGGTGCAGCCGTGGTGGCAGAACGAAGAACTGGCGACCGCTACACAACAGGGGCTCGAACCAGTGATTGCCGAGATGACTGCCTATTTTCCCGGCGCGGAGAATGGCATCTCCTTGGGCATCTCGCAGATTTCGCAGGAAGCGGACTTGGCGCTGGTCCACGGGGATCTCTCCGAATTGCAGCGGCCGATCTTGAAGCTCGACAGCCGCAAAGAGGCCGCAGTTAGCGGAGAACCGCTGATCAGTGTTGGCTACGCTACCGGACTGGATGCGATCTTGGCGCGCGCCGGCGATGAAACCGTGAAGCAAATCGTAAAAGTCAGTGCCGGTGAGCCGAAATTGATCTTGGCGGAACTTGCCAAGCGGAAATTGATTCGGCCGTTGGTAACCCAGGGACACATAGGCGACGTGCTGCCGGATAAAATTGTCTACGATGCGCAGACCACGTCGGGTGGTTCCGGAGGGCCTCTACTGGTGAATAATGGCGGGGTCATTGGAGTCACGTATGCCATCGTGCGCGGATTCGGTGGCTCCAACTTTGGCATTCCGATTCGCTATGCCACGCCGCTTTTGAAGCATTGATCGCTCGGGATCATACGATTTATATCGGCAAAATTTTGCGTTGCGCATTGCTGCTATAAATTGACGCCATTCATCCATGAATTTTTCTCGTTCACCGTATCAGAAATTCTTTGATGGACGTGTGCCCAACTCATGAAACAATGTAGAATTTCGCACCACCCGAAAAAGTGGCTAGACGCCCGTTCATGACCAAGACGAAACCAATTCGCAAATTGCTCGCGGCCAATCGCAGTGAAATCGCCATCCGCATTTTCCGCGCGGCCAACGAACTCGGCCTGCGCACTGTGGCTATCTATTCGCAGGAAGATCGGCTGGCGCTCCATCGCTTCAAGGCTGATGAAGCCTATCAGGTTGGCGTTGGCAAGGGCCCGGTCGAGGCGTATCTCGATATCCCCGGCATCATTGCCGTTGCCAAGGCGCATGATGTTGACGCCATCCATCCCGGCTATGGCTTCCTGTCAGAAAATCCGGCGCTGGCCCGCGCGTGCGCAAAGGCGGAAATTAAATTTGTAGGGCCAACCCCCGAGCTCCTGGAACTTCTGGGAGACAAAACTGCCGCGCGACGGCTGGCGATTTCTGCTGGCGTTCCCGTTCTGCCGGGCACGGAACGAGCCGTTACTTCCCCTGCCGAGGCGCAAAAAATTGCCTCGGAAATCGGCTATCCCGTGATCGTCAAAGCCTCGATGGGCGGCGGCGGTCGCGGTATGCGCGTCGTTCACGATGCCGACGAATTGAACGCTCGGCTCGAAGAAGCGCAGGGAGAGGCGAAGTCGGCGTTTGGCGATGCTTCCGTTTTTCTCGAAAAGTATTTGCCGCGCGCGCGCCACATTGAAGTGCAAATTCTCGCCGACGAACACGGCAACCTGCTGCATCTTTATGAGCGCGACTGCTCCGTGCAGCGGCGCCACCAGAAAGTCGTCGAAGTAGCTCCCGCTCCAAACCTGCCGGCAAAAATTCGCGAGCAGCTTTGCCAGGCAGCGCTGCAGATCGCGCGCAAAGCGAATTATCGCAATGCGGGGACGGTGGAATTCTTATACGATGTTGACTCGCAGAAGTGGTACTTCATCGAAGTGAATCCCCGCATTCAGGTGGAACATACCGTGACCGAGATGGTCACTGGCATCGACCTTGTGCATGCGCAGATTCTCGTGGCCCAAGGGCACAAGCTACATGAAGAGCCCCTGTCACTTCCCGCGCAAGATAAAATTCCGCTTTACGGCTCTGCTCTGCAATGCCGCGTAACGACCGAAGATCCTGAGAAGCATTTCGCTCCAGACTACGGACGCATCTCTACGTATCGTTCGCCTGCCGGATTCGGAATTCGCCTCGACGGCGGCACCGCGTATTCCGGCGCACTGCTCGCGGCGTATTACGATTCGCTGCTGGTGAAAGTCACTGCCTGGGGCACCACGCTTACCGAAGGCTGCCAGCGGATGGATCGCGCTCTGCGGGAATTCCGAATTCGTGGCGTGAAAACAAATATTCCCTTCCTCGAAAATGTCGTGAACCACCCGCGTTTTCGCGCCGGCGAAGTGACCACCTCGTTTCTCGACGATTCGCCCGAGCTATTCCGTTTCAGCAGCCGCGCGGACCGCGCTACCAAGCTGCTTTCGTATCTTGGCGACGTAATCCTGAATGGCAATCCCGAGGTAAAAGGGAAGAAGCCGCCCGAGCATATCGAGAAAGCGCCGCTGCCCGCTACGCCCGGTATCACGCCGCCGCCGGGCACCCGCCAGCTTCTGCAAAAACTAGGCCCAAAGAAATTCGCGGCGTGGGCGCGCAAAGAAAAGCGCCTGCTGCTGACCGACACCACCTTTCGCGATGCCCACCAATCGCTAATGGCCACGCGGGTGCGCACGCACGACCTGTTGGCAACGGCGAGCGCGGTGTCGCAGCGTCTGCCGGACCTTTTCAGCCTGGAGATGTGGGGCGGCGCAACGTTCGACACCTCGATGCGCTTCCTGCACGAAGATCCCTGGCAGCGCCTGCGCGAGTTGCGCACCTGCGTTCCCAATATTTGTTTTCAGATGCTGTTGCGTGGTGCGAATGCGGTGGGGTACACGTCTTACCCGGATAACGTTATTAAGAGGTTCGTTCAGGAATCGTATCTCCAGGGCATCGACATTTTTCGCATTTTCGACTCGCTGAATTCCATTGACAACATGCGCGTGGCAATCGATGCCGTCCTCGACACTGGCGGCATCTGCGAGCCGGCCATCTGCTACACCGGCGACATTCTGGATGACGCGCGCCCCAAGTACTCGCTGAAGTATTACGTGACCATGGCCAAAACCCTGGAAAAGCTCGGCGCGCACTTTCTGGCCATCAAAGATATGGCGGGACTCTGCAAGCCGTACGCTGCACACGCGCTGGTCAAAGCGTTGCGCGAAGAGATCGATATCCCCATCCATTTTCATACCCACGACACTAGCGGCCTGAATGCGGCATCGCTTCTCAAAGCAGCGGATGCGGGCGTAGATGTAGCGGATGCGGCGATTGCGTCGATGAGCGGCGGCACCAGCCAGCCCAATCTCAATTCCGTGGTGGCGGCGCTGCAGCATACTTCGCGCAATACCAAGCTCGATCTCGAGGCCCTGAATGAATGCTCGGATTATTGGGAGACCGTCCGCACTTATTATCTTCCCTTCGATTCCGGACCGAAATCAGGATCGGCGCGTCTTTACGAACACGAAATCCCAGGCGGCCAATTCACCAATCTTCGCGAGCAGGCCGTCGCCATGGGGCTTGGTCATCGCTGGCGCGAAGCGGAAAAAACGTATGCCGAAGTAAACCAACTCTTTGGTGACATTGTTAAGGTTACGCCCTCCAGTAAAGTCGTTGGCGACATGGCGCTTTTCTTGTTGGCCAACGAAATGAAGCCGGCCGACCTGCTGAATCTTCCGGAGAATCACGATGTTTCTTTGCCAAATTCCGTGGTGGAAATGTTTTCTGGAGCGCTCGGGTTTCCTCCGGGTGGTTGGCCCAAGAAGCTGCAAAAAATAATCCTACGTGGACAAGCGCCGCTGAAAGGCCGGCCGAGCGCGAGCCTTGCACCCGCGGATTTCGAAGCCGAGCAGGTTCAACTCGAGAAAAAAGTCGGCCACCCGATTCAGCCCGACGCCCTGCTGAGCTACCTGTTATATCCGGATGTCTTTTTGAAGTATGACAAGTTCCGCCAAACATATGCCGACGTAAGTGTGCTGCCTACGCCAGCGTTTTTCTACGGGTTAAAGCCAGCCGAAGAAATCACTATCGAAATCGAGTCGGGCAAGACAATGATCGTCAAATTCCTGACGGTGAGCGATCCTCATCCTGACGGCACGCGTACGCTGTTCTTCGAACTGAACGGCCAACCTCGCGAGGTGACCGTGCGCGACCGTGCATTGCGCGTGGTGGAACGCAGCCACCCCAAAGCGAACGCCGAGGATCCCGGCCACGTGGGAGCGCCGACCGCCGGCCTGATCAGCAGTATCGCGGTGCAAGCCAATCATCCGGTAGAGCGGGGTGCTAAACTGCTGACACTGGAAGCCATGAAGATGCAATCCAACATTTACGCACCCATTTCCGGAAAAATCACCAAGCTGCTGGTCACATCGGGCCAGCACGTCGAGGCCAAAGATCTCTTGGTCACCATCGTTCCGTGAGCGGCCCGCACCTTATCAAGCACGAGCAATTTTTCTCGCGCCACCTGCGTAATCAGCGCGATTTGATTGTTTATCTCCCGCCCGGCTACGACGAGCAGCCGCATCGCGCGTTCCCCGTTCTTTATCTCCATGATGGACAGAATCTTTTCGATGGCAGCACCGCATTCGGCGGCACCGACTGGCACGTGGGGCAGACTGCGGATCACTTCATTTATCAGAGGCAGGTCGAACCGCTGGTCATTGTGGGCATCTACAACACCGGTAAAGAACGCCTGCGCGAATACACACCGACGCGCGCTCCGCGGCTGGGCGGTGGCAGCGCCAATCGTTACGCAAAATTTCTGCTCGAGGAAGTTCGCCCCTTCCTTCGTAACACTTATCGCATTCTCGAAGGGCCAGAGAACACCGGCATTGGCGGCTCGTCTCTTGGTGGATTGGTTTCTCTTTATCTAGGTCTTCGCAAGCCCAAAATATTTGGAAGAATTGCCGCACTCTCGCCATCGGTGTGGTGGAACGAGCGCGTCATCCTACGCTTCGCCGCCGCAGCTCCAGTTCGTCCTCTCCCGCGCGTGTGGTTGGACATTGGCACCCGCGAAGGTCCGCGAATTGTCGACGATGTGGAGCGGTTCCGCGACATTCTGCTCGGCAAGGGCTGGCAGCTCGGCCGCGACCTGCAATACCAGCGCATCGAAGGCGGCGAGCACAACGAGAATGCCTGGGCGCAGCGCGTCGGCCCGTTTCTCCAATTTTTGTTTCCCGCCCGCTAAAGACGGGTATAATCCGCCCATCTCACTCACGGTCCGGCGCTCTACCTCGCAAGTTTCCGGGCCACGAAATGGCCGGTGAATGTCCGCGGACAGACCGATCACCATCCTCTGCGTAAGTTCATACGAAAAGGGGCAGGAATTTCTACGGACGTGCAAGCGAATTGGCTGCACCGTGTATCTACTTACCGTCGAAAAGCTGCGCGACGCCGACTGGCCGCGCGATTCCATCGATGAAATGTTCTTCATGCCGGAAGAACTGCCGCTGCAAGGTCTGATTAATGCAGTCAGTTATGCCGCACGCACCCGCCACATCGATCGCATTGTGGCCCTCGACGAATTCGACATGGAAAATGTTGCCGCACTGCGCGAACACCTGCGCCTGCCCGGCATCGGTCTCACTACCATTCGCTATTTTCGCGACAAGCTGGCCATGCGTGCGCGGGCTCGCGAAGTGGGTATCCTGGTTCCAGAATTCATCCACGTCCTGAACCACGAGGATCTCAGCGAATTCATGAAGCATGTGCGGGGTCCTTGGCTTCTGAAGCCGCGCTCGCAAGCTTCCGGCATCGGTATGAAAAAGATTGAGCAGCCAGAGCAATTGTGGCCGTGGCTCGATCAGCTTGACGATCATCAATCGGAATATCTTCTGGAGCGATTCATTCCCGGCAGTGTTTATCACGTCGATGGAATTGTTTCCGAAAGTAAAGTGCAATTCGCCGAAGCTCACGCGTACGGCGCTCCGCCGTTGGACACTTCGCATCACGGTGGGGTTTTCACAACGCGAACCTTACCGCGCGATTCTGCCGATACGCATGAACTGAAACAGATCCATCAACAACTTGTGGACGGCTTAGGTCTGGTCCGCGGCGTCACCCACTCGGAGTTTCTGAAAGCCCGCCACGACAATCGCTTTTACTTTATCGAAATTGCCGCGCGTGTTGGTGGCGCATACATTTCCGACGTCATCGAAGCCGCGACCGGAATCAATTTGTGGCGTGAGTGGGCGCGCCTCGAAGTCGGGGCAGGGAAGCAGCCTTATCAACTCCCGCAAGCACGCAACGACTACGCAGGAGTCATCTTGTCGCTGGCTCGACAGGAGCGCCCCGATACGTCCCGGTATACCGATTCAGAGATCGTCTATCGCATCGCGAAATACCACCACGCAGGGTTCGTACTGAAATCTTCCGAGCCGCAGCGCATTGAGTCTCTTCTCACTTCCTACTCGCAGCGTTTCGAGTCCGATTTTCTGGCCAAGGCGCCGATTCCCGACAAGCCTACTTCGTAGAAGCGGAGCCGCCAATGTACGCCTATACGCTTTCGCCCTTCGTTCTGTTGGTCCCCGGACACCCCGGACCCTGTTCTAAAGTCTAGTTACTTTCAGGAACCCCGCTGGCATACTCTATTTGCGACAGTCCTCCCCACGGACTATTGTTTGCTTACCCCGGGCCGGAAATCTGCGTGGGGTGTGCTGTCCCTTGGGAGGTCCGATGTGGGGTAACAACAAGAAACCGGAAACGCCTCAGCCGGCGCAACCGGAAATAAAAAATTTGCCGATGAATCCGCCGCCGAAACCTTCTGCGGCAACCTGGGAGGGAACAACCGCAATGAGTACTGACGCCATGAGACCGATGGGTGCGACTGCAGACCGCGCAAGCGCGCGTCTCGGTCCGAGCCTGCATGTAAAGGGGGAAATTTCGGGCAACGAAGACCTGCTGATCGAAGGATCGGTAGAAGGTCTCGTGCAACTTGACGAGCGCAAACTGACCGTGGGCGCCACCGCTAAGTTGACCGCCGACATTATCGCCCGCGAAGTTGTTGTGTACGGAAGCGTGAAGGGCAACCTGCGCGCGAAAGACCGGATTGAAATCAAGAAGGATGGCTCCGTCAACGGCGATCTCACCACCGCCCGCATCATGATTGAAGACGGCGCCTACTTCAAAGGTTCGATCGAAATTGATAAGTCCGCCGAGAAGGAATCGGGCGCAAGCGCGTTTTCGCGTACGGCTTCTCCGGCTGCGGCTGGCGCCGGAACCAAGACGATCTAAGCGTCGAAACATCGGCAAATGTTCCGAAGCGGCGTTCCGAGGAATCGGAGCGCCGTTTTCTTTTCCATCCCGTAAATTTTGAACGTTTATTATATTGACAAGTACATAGCATATAGTTAAGTTGAAATTTCACTTCCAGCGGCGCTGCCAGGTTTTCGCGCGCTCCCGCATCCCGCGCTCGTCCCAGCTGGGTTATCACCGGGAGTTGCGCCATGTTGGCTGGCATTCGCTGTGCGTGTGTTTTTTGCTTGGCCGTTTTAGCGAGCTTCACTGTCGGCTGTGGGGGAGGAGGCGAGGGTGGGGCCCAGCCTCTTCCTCCCGTGGCCGATTTCTCGATCAGTATTTCACCGGCGTCGCTCAGTGTTTTACAAGGCGCGACCAGCGCTCCTGTCACGATTTCTATCACTTCGCAAAATGGATTCACCGGCAGTGTGCAGGTCACTCTGTCCGGCGTTCCTGCAGGCGTTACTGCAAATCCAAGCGGTGCGTTTTCCGTTGCCGCCGGCCAGTCTGCGAACGTTTTGTTTGGTGCCGATTCCTCCAGCGCTGCGGGACAGTTCTCTGTAGTCGCTTCGGGCGTCAGCGGTTCCTTGAACCATTCCGCCAGTCTGGGGATCACTGTGCAGGCAGGCGTTCTGCAAAATTCCCCGCGTACTGCCTTTATAGAAAACGACTCGGTGGCTTCGCTCGATAATCCCTCATCGGAGCCGCATTGCCGCCACATTGTTTACGATCCCGCAGGGCAGCGATTCTTCGTTGCGAATCAGGCGATGAACCGCGTTGAAGTTTACTCCGCCTTGAATCCGACGCTGCAGACTACGATTGATGCGCCCGCAGCTTCCAGTGTCGATCTCAGCGCCGATGGCGCCACGCTGTGGGTGGGCACAGCCACGGAGCAGATACTTGCCATCAATACCGCTTCTTTGCAGGTAACGTCGCGATACCCGGTTTCCGCGCTGACACCTATTCCCAACATATCTTTCATTCGCCCAACTGAAGTTGTGGCGCTCGCTGGTGGGAAACTGTTCGTTCGATTGCGACAGCCCATGGCCAGCGAATCGTTACTCGCTCTTTGGGATCCGGTGGCGGGCAGTTTCACCGATCTGACCTCCGCGGCTCCCGGAGTATTTCAGGCGGGGCTGGGCGTCATGGCGCGCACCGGCGATCGCTCGCGTATCCTGCTGGCCGCAAACGATAGCAGCGGCCAGGTCGCGGAGCTGGATTACAACGGCAAACTTCTTGTAGGCCCCCAAGCCGCAGGTTCCGGCCACATCTCCTATGCTGCCGCAAGCCCGGATGGTAGCCGCTTTGCCATTGTGTTGTCTTCGTCGAACGCGTCGCAAGTCGTATTACTCGATACCAGCTTGAATCCTGCGGGCTCATACGTTTCGAATGCGGCGACCAGTTTGGTGTTTTCCCGCGACGGGCAGACTCTCTTCGTTGGCGAGTTCCTCGGCAACGCCTCAGTCATCACATCGCTTTCCGCTACGAACCTTTCGAAGTTAGGCCAGTCTCCTGACATCCCGATTCAAGGTATCCCTTCGTTCATAGAGGATACCGACGCATCGAACCTTCTCTGCGCTCTGGCGAATCGAGGAATCAGTTTTCTGGATGCTGCTGCCACGGTGCAGTCCCTGCCGCAAAACGCCCCGACTTTTGCTAGTGTGCCGGTCGCGCAGCCTTCCGAAGGCCCGAACTCCGGTGGCACTTCGATCACTGTGGTGGGGACAAATTTCACGTCGAATCCAAAATTGCGCCTCGGGTCACAGAATCCAATCGACTCCACAGCCGCTAGCACCAGCCAGTTACAAGCGACCACCCTTGCTAACGCGGCGAGTGGGCCAACAAATTTAACCGCCTACTTTTCGAACGGTTGGCTGGCGCTGGCCCCGAACGCCTTCAGTTTCGGCCCCAAAATCATTCGAATCCTGCCGAATACCGGGTCTGCCGCAGGTGGCGACACCATCACGATTCTTGGTTACGGCTTCGGCGCATCCTCGGGCAGCGTGACCGTAAGCATCGGAGGGCAATCCGCCACCGTGCAGAGAGTCGAATCGGTCGCTGCTTTTGCGAAGGCCCTGGCGCTCGACTCGACTTTTCCGTTTTCCATGGAACGCATCACAGTCACGACGCCTCCCGGCACTGCAGGTAAAGCAGATGTCTCAATTTCTGCCGCCAGCGGAACAACGGCAGCTCCCAAGAGCTTTCAATATGTAACTTCCAGTCAGACCTTCATCGCCCCCGCTCTGCACAAATTCATTTTGTACGACCAATTGCGGCAAAGGCTGTACCTTAGCAGCACCGCGCAAGTTGATTTGTTCGATCTGGCTTCACAAAGCTTCAGCACTCCACTCGCACTGTTCCCTGGAGGTCCTCCACCGAATGCCGGTCTTCGCGGCCTTACGCTTACGCCTGACAACTCGCAGTTGATCGTCGCGGATTTTGGCGGCCAGAGCATCTATCTCGCCGATCCTAACCAGCCTGCAACTCCGGGAACGAAAATTGCCGTCGGGGGCGTGGCGGGATTTGCCAGCTCCGGACCTGCCCGCGTCACGGCTACAAATGCCTCCACCGTGTTCGTAGGACTTAGCGGGGAAGGCAGCTCTTCTGGCGTATGCAGCGGTTGCCTTGGGCAATTGAACATGACCGCAACTACGTCCACGTATGAGCCCGCGCCGCAGCCAGAAGTCACCTCGGTAATGGGCGCGCCGCTGATGCAAGCGGATGCGAGCGGCGGCACGGTTTATCTCTCGTTTGGCAATTCCACCGGCGGTCCAGTCGCGCTGTGGAATGCCGCCACTCCTAACGCGTTTACCGTATCTACGGCCAAGAGCAACGTCTCTGATCTGTCGACCTCACCTGACGGTAACGTATTCGCGGTGCGCTCTGGCAGCACCACTGAAATTCGCGGCTCGGATTTAAACTTATACGCTACGCCGACCACAGCTGAACTTGAAAATATTTCCGGCCGCACCGCCGTTCCCGGCTCAGCCTTGCATCCTTCCGGCGCCCTCCTCTATGAGCCGTTTCTTGATGGCCCGGCGCCTGGTCTGACGCCAGCAACCGGCATCCACGGTGGTATCGACATTCGCGACGCACACAATGGTCGCCTTCGACTGCGCGTCTACTTGCCGGAACCCTTAGCCATGCTCTCCACAGACATCGACGGCCTACACGGCGGCTTCCTAGCCATCGACGAAAACGGCCAGCGACTCTTTGCGCTGACAACTTCGGGTCTCACCATCGTGCAACTCGCCAGCGTTCCCCTTGGCATTGGCGCGCTAACTCCAGCAGCGGGCCCATCTGCAGGCGGAATAAACGCCACAATCCGTGGTAGCGGCTTTCAGTCTGCAACGACGGTCACTCTTGGTGGCAAACCGGCAAAAGTAACCTTCAAAGATCAGAACACGCTGACCCTCGTAATTCCGTCACTGCCTGCAGGGCCGCAACAACTGGTGATTAGCAATCCGGATGGCGAAACCGTTTCACTCGATGCCGCCTTCCTGGCGCAGTAATTCTCCTTAACCATTCCCGCTCTTCTGACATCCAAAAACTATTCGCGCTCGCTTCGATCTCGTCCGCGGGCGCGCAAAATCACATTTGGTGGGGCCGCATCAACTATTCATCCGTAACTTTTAATTCCAATGTAGACAGGAGCTGCCATGGAACTCGGCTTACAAGGTAAACGGGCCGTCGTGTCCGGCTCTACCGCCGGAATTGGTTTTGCTATTGCGAATACGCTTGCCGCGGAAGGTGCACACGTCGTCGTAAATGGCCGCACCGAAGCGCGAGTAACTTCAGCCGTCGATCGCATTCGCCAAACCAACAAGAACGCGAACGTACAGGGCGTGGCCGCAGACTTAGGAACATCTACAGGAATTGCCACTTTTGTGAAGCAGGTTCCGGAAGCCGACATCCTGGTCAACAATCTCGGAATTTTCGAGATTAAACCGTTCCTCGAGATTCCCGACGCCGACTGGTTCCGTTTCTTCGAGGTCAACGTGTTGAGTGGAGTCCGCCTTACTCGCCACTTTCTTCCCGGCATGCTGCGCAAGAAATGGGGCCGCGTGATTTTCATTTCCAGCGAGTCCGGGCAACAGATTCCCGCGGAAATGGTGCATTACGGCATGACCAAAACCGCACAGGTAGCCGTCGCTCGAGGCATCGCCGAGTCCTTTCCAGCCAGCGGCGTCACGGTGAACTCGGTGCTGGTGGGACCCACCGAATCCGAAGGTGTCGGCGACTTCCTGAAAAGTATTGCCAAGCAACAGGGCGTTACTCCCGACGAGGTCGAAAAGCAGTTTTTCACGACGGGCAGGCCCAGCTCATTGCTGAAGAGGTTTCAGACCCCGGAAGAAATCGCGGCGGTCGTAGCATTTGTTGCCAGCACGCAATCAGCAGCAATTAATGGCGCCGCTGTGCCCGCCGAAGGTGGAGTGGTTCGCAGCATCTTCTAACTCTGAATTAAACGCCCCGCGTTTGTCTGGGAATTGCGTTTGCTCGAAGCGGTCGTCGCCAGCAAGCCTAGGCTCGCAGATAGTCGGCGCGCCAGTTCTTCACCATCTGCTTGATCGCTTTGCCCCCGGCGACTTTGTCGTCCAGCACCTTGCGCGCCAGTCCCGGCAATTCCGAATCGCTGGCGAAACGCAGCGCAACCAGCTGACCAGGTGCAAACTCTCCGATGCGCGCCTGCAAATCCACGGGAAGAATCCGTTGCATCCGGAGGCGCTCCTCAAGGCGAATCACACGGTCCTGCACACGCAATGCAAAAATCCGCGCCAGGAACGCCAGCACCACCAGCGCCGCAGCCGTTAGCACGGTAACGAAGCCATCGAACGAAAAGTGCGCGTTCTTCCAACGAAAGATGGACCACACAAAATTGAACGTCAGCATCGGCACGACAAAGAAGTGAAACGCCGGCACCAACTTGGTATGATTCGCAAAATTCTGTTCCGCCACTGTCGCCTCCTCCGTCTCTCTATGGCCACGAATTTTAACAGACCTGCCCGCTGGTACAGTGATTAACCGGCGACTCTGCAGTGCCCCCCTCTTCCCTTTTCACGAAATCGGCGCACAATCAACGAATCCCGTAGTGGGGGCAGGAGAACGCTGTGTCCAACGTAAGTTTTGCCAGGATCATGTATGGAACCAACGAAAACGCTCGCAGCTTTGCACGTATGAGTTCGCCAGGTCTTTCCTCCGTGGTCACGAAGAACGCCGATTCGTCCCTCAACTCGGCAGCCGGCGCGCACGGCGCCTTTGAAGAACTTCTGCGCAAGGCGTGGCTGGCGATCTCCGCAAAGCACTAAAACGCATTCTTGAACGTCGCGCCATCCTTCATTACAAATTTCACTCGCTCTAGCTCCGTAATATCCTTCACCGGATCACCGCCCACCGCGATAATGTCTGCGTACGCTCCCGGCGCAATCACTCCAATGCTTCCCTTGCTTTCCAGCATCTCGGCAGGGCGCGACGTTGCCGACTGAATTGCGTCCGTTGGCGCCATCCCAAAGGCCACCATGCGCCTGAATTCCTGCGCCTGGGGTTCCTGCCACGGAATTCCACCCATGTCCGTGCCGTACACGATTTTCAGGTGCGCCTTCAGCGCTTTTCGAAAGCTTACTTCGTGCAACTGTGCCCGGGCGCGATCACGTTTTCCCGCCAACGTATCTTCATCCGCCCAATCTGTGTAGTACACCGCGAGGGTCGGGCAATACCACGTGCCCTGCTTGGCCATCTGCTCGATCTGCGCATCGGTGATATCTAATCCGTGCTCGATCGAATCGCACCCGCCATCTAACCCGCGCTGCAGTCCAACGCCGTTGTACGCGTGGCAGGCCACTTTCTTTCCCCAGCCATGTGCCTCGTCCACAATCGCTCTCAGCTCTTCCACCGTCAGCGTGGGCTGCGACACCAGTTTGCCCTGCGCATCGACCCACGAGCGGTGCGTCATGTACACCTTCAACCAATCCGCACCGTGGTCCAGTTGTTCCCGCGCAGCCTTCCGCGCTTCGATCGGCCCGTCAATAATCTGCACGCCCTTAGGAACCGTAATTTCCGGCGCATAACCTTCCAGGTTGTAGCCGCCAGTCGAGGAAATCCCGCGCGTCGCACCAAATATCCGCGGCCCGGGAATCGTGCCTTCTTCAATGGCCTGTTTGATTTCGATGTCGCCGTAGCCCGCTCCTTCCGTTTCCACATCGCGAATCGTCGTGAACCCTTGTTCCAAGGCACGCCGCGCTGCATAAGTTGCCCGCGCAGCTCGCAGCGCGATACCGGCAGTCAGAAGATTCGCGTCGTAACCACCCTTGGCGGGATCTTCGCCCCACAGAAAAATATGCGTGTGGGAATCAATCAATCCGGGAAGTACGGTAGCGTTGCGCAGGTCGATGACTTTGGCATCAGAAGGAATGGCCGATGAGCCATCCGCGATCTTCTCGATATGCTGACCTCGAACGAAGATTAGTTGATTCTTTTTGGGCGTTTCATTTTGGCCATCGATCAGCACGCCGGCGCGAATCACCGTCAGCGGTGTCGCAGTCGCAGGCGCCGCGGTCTGGGCCTGCAATCCCACGGCGCAAAACAGAAACGCAGCACACCATCCCGTAAAAGTCCTCATTTCACACCCTCCCACAGCCCCATTTAATTTTTTATCGCTAGCGCTTACGTGCCCAGCAGGTTGGCTTGAATTCTTGCGTATCCGTGTTCTTCCGTCCAGAAACTTAGCGGCATAGCCGCCAGATCATCCACAAGCGGAACGGCGTGGCCATCCTTGGTCAGATCAATCGTGCGCAAAAAATGTTTGCAGGTATCGCACGCTTCGACCCGCACGTGGGCAAACTCTTCCGCGACATACACGGGCAACTTGTCTTCCCGTTCTTCTCCACAAAATGCGCAAAAGATTCGCCGGAATTCCCACTCTTGCGAGCAGAACGAACACTGCAAAAATCGCTTGCCACCATCTCCCTCCGGCCGCAAAAGGCCTAGCAGGGGAAGCGAATTGCACCGCGGGCAGCGGCATACCACCATCGACAAAGCTGGCGGAAGCATTGAGCTCACTACGAATTCCGCATAAGGCTGAAGAAAAGCGCGGCTCAAAAATTCCTTCAGAGGCGCAGTCGTATCCGTTTCTGGATCGACGCTGCCGTCCCTCGGCGCTTCATGCAGCCCGTCTCGCCAATACGCTTCCAGAAGTTCGCCCCAAGCCGTCATGCCCTGCGACTCCAATAGTTTGGCCTCTGCTGCAAGTGGCCCCGGCGCGCTCGCTGCAATCAATGAAAGAAAATCTTTGAAGTGAGGGAGTAGCACCGGCAGGTTTAATTCTGATCGCAGTTCGCCATTAGCAGGTGCAACGGCCTGTTTGCCCCATTCCTTGGGCAGGTGCTCATAGAGTCGTTGCTGAAATTTAGCGAGACCCGAGTAGAATTGCAGGACCTCGTTTGCGAATGGATATTCCTTAGCCAGAAAGTCCGCGCGATCAATTCGTGCGCGATAGTTTACCTTCCCGGAGGATAGAAAGGTCATTTCCGCTGCGAGTTTCCGACGATTTCAGCGTACCATCCGGGATGGTAGCGTTTCGCAAAGGCCAGCGAGACGTCTCCGCGAATCACGGAACCAAATGCGCCGCGTTCCGCGAACACGCCCATGTAAACATGGATCATGAAATTGGCGATGGTCATCAGCGCTGCGATGGGGTGCAGCAGCACCGCAATGTATCGCAGCCAACGCAAACTCCACGGAATGTAATCCGTGAACCACAGAACCAGCCCGGAGAGCAGCAATACCAGCGCGCCGTAGAAAAAACTCCAGAACAGCAACTTCTGCCCGGCGTTGTAGCGCCCGGCCGGCGGCATCTTCTCGTCCTGATTCGTAATGTAGTAGTGCAGCGAATTCCACCATTGCCGGTCGACATCAGTGAAATGCATTTGGCTGGACCACAGCACAAACATGTAGCAAACCGATACAGTAAAAATCAGGCCAGACCAAGGATGCAAAAAGCGCGCGAGCGGCCCGCCACCAGTCATGGCCGCGATCCAATAAAGTGCCGGCGTCCAGAACGCCAGTCCTGTCACCATCGCATAGATGTACGATCCGGCCGCCACCCAATGATTCAGACGCTCTTTAAACGTGTAGCGCAGGATATGGCCATGCGGGATGAGTTGTTCCTGGTGGCTCACGGCTCTGCTCCTTCGTGGGGAACCAGATCTTCTTCTTCACGCGACTTCGGGCCGAATCGCAAATAGTGGATGAACAGTCCCACCAGTCCGCCGACCAGCGCCAGATTTCCCAGCCATTTCAGCGGATGCTTCCACAATTTTACAGCCAGCGGAATCGTAGGATTGCTCGGCAGGCCACCGTAGAGCTCCGGCTTGGTGGCATCATGCAAAACATAAATAACGCCAGTGCCGCCGACGCCGGGAGGATCGTACACACCAGCATTCGGCATTCCGTAGTGATCCTTCAACTGCGTTGCGCGGGCTTGCGCCAGGTCGCGCATGTCATCTTTGGTGCCGAAGTGCAAGCAGCCCGTGGGGCACGACTTGATGCAAGCCGGCTCCAGTCCTTCGCTAACGCGATCGGTGCAAAGCGTGCACTTGTAAACCCGTTTCGTGACGCTGTTGAGCTTTGGAATATTAAACGGACAGCCGGAAATGCAATAGCCGCAGCCAATGCAATGATCCTGCTGAAAATCCACCACACCATTGGTGTACTGCACAATCGCGCCATCGGCCGGACACGCTTCCAGGCAACCGGGCTCGGCGCAATGCATGCACTGGTGTTTGCGCATCAGCCACTGCAACGATCCATCTTCACGTTCGTGCTCATTGAAGAGAATCAAGTTCCAATAATTCCACCGCGTATCCGGCATGGTCTGGTAATTGTTTTCGAACACCGTGGGCCCGAATGGCAGGTCGTTCCATTCCATGCAGGCCACTTCGCAAGCCCGGCAGCCGATGCAGGTGGTGGTGTCGATCAATTTGCAGACGATCTCTTCGCGTTGCGTATCCTGGCCAGGAACGGTTCCGGAGTGCGCCGAAATTTTTTGGATGCGTAGTGTGGCTTGGCTCATCGCTGCTCTCCTACGCCTTCTCGACCTTCACCAGAAAACCCTTGAATTCGGGTGTGTACGCGTTGGGATCTACCACTGTCGGCGTCACCAGATTCGCCAGTGTTTTTGCGGTTTTCCCTTCATCTTCCGAGATCCCGCGATAGCCCCAGTGAATTGGGAATCCCACCTGATACGTTTTCTTTCCATCGATCAGCATCGGTTTGATTCGCTTGGTGACCATGGCCTTGGCTACATACTCACCGCGAATACTCGACACTTTTATTTTGTCGCCGCCTTGTACTCCGATGTCGTGTGCCAATTCTTCCGGAATCTCAACGAACGGTTCAGGCACAAGCTGCACGTTCATCGGATTGTTTTTCGTCCAGTAGTGATAATGCTCAGTCATGCGATACGTCGTGCACACCACCGTGTAGCCATCCTGTGGCGTGCTGTATTTATCGTCCGGAGTTTTGAAGCGCTTAATGACCGGATTGCGGCTCTGTTGCGGATGGAGAATATTATCCACCGGGCTTTCCGTCGGTTCATAAAACTCCGGCAAAGGCCCTTCCGCAAACGCGCCCAGCGGTGCGAATATGCGCCCGACTCCCTCCGGATTCATGATGAACGGGCCCATGTGGTCGGAAGGCTTCGAATCCGGCTTGAAATCCGGCACATCGTTGCCCACCCACTTTTGCGTGGATTCACTCCACCAGACTTGCCGGCGTGAAGGATCCCAGGGCTTGCCATCGACGTTGCAGGACGCCCGGTTGTAAAGCACGCGCCGGTTGGCTGGCCAGGACCATGCCCAATTCTGGTGCACGCCCATTCCCGATGGGTCGCTGGGATCGCGCCGCGCAGTTAGATTTCCCGCCTCGGTGTACGCACCGGAATAAATCCAGTTGCCGCAGGCCGTCGAGCCGTCATCCTTAAGCCACGTAAATCCGGGTACTTGTTGCCCCGCTTTCAACTGCTGCTTGGTAACGGGATCTTCGACGTCCACGAACGTCTTGCCGTTGATTTCCTTCAGCACTTCGGCAAGAGAAGGATTCGTAGGATCCGTATAGTTCCAGGTGAGCTTCAGAATTGGATCCGGGAACTTGCCCCCGCCGTTTTGCGCTTGATACAGCGCGCGCACGCGCAAGAAGATTTGCGCCACGATCGCTTGATCGTACCGGCAGTCACCCGGTAGCGGCAGTGCCGGATTCTTCCACTGCAACCAACGCGCGGAATTTGTAAACGTGCCATCCTTTTCCGCGAAGCCGGCGCAGGGCAAGCGATACACCGTGGTCTGAATCTGCTTCATCTCGTCGGTCGAAATTCCCGGCGACTTCCAGAACTCGCTGGTCTCATCGGGATAAATCTCGCCGACCACCAGCCAATCCGCTTTCTTCAACGCGTCAATGTTTTTCTTGGAGTCGGGTCCGATGGCTACGCCGTTCATTCCGAATGCAAACAGCCCTTTGACCACGCCGTTGTACATGTTGTCCCAAAGGTAGGTCCATGAGTAATTGCGATCCACCTTGGGCAGATACTCAAACGCAAAATCGTTCTGCTTCGTTGCGGCGTCGCCGTACATCGCCTTCAAAAAGCTCACGCCAAACTTCGAAGTGTTGCTCCAGTAGTTGAACGATTGCCATTGATCTGGCTTCGACGGCGTGGGCGTAATCCGCTTCACCCAGTCGGCCAATGTTTTATCGGCTGGAATGGGCACCTTTAAATAGCCCGGCAGGTTGTCGAAGATACCCGCCATATCCGTTGCGCCTTGAATGTTTGAATGCCCGCGCAACGCGTTCACGCCGCCGCCAGCTCGCCCCACGTTGCCCATCAGCAGTTGCAATATGGCTGCAGTACGGATGATTTGCGTGCCGAAGCTGTGATGCGTCCATCCGACCGCATAAATAATCGTCGCTACCTTCTTCGTGTCTCCATCCTTACGCACCGACGTGAACAGGTCCGCAGCCTTCACAAACTGATCCTTCGGTATGCCGGTGATACGCTCCACGATTTCCGGCGTGTACCGCGAGTAATGCTTCTTCAGGAGCTGGTAAACGCATCGTGGATTCTGCAGAGACAAGTCGAAATCGACGGTCGCGGGTAACGGCGGCGGTGTCGGCGCACCTCCACTCGGTGGATGTGCAGCTTGACCCATCGTATATCCTGGTGCCGCATTACTTCCCCCCCCACCGCCGTGTCCTGCATAATTCCATGTAGCTTTGTCGTAGGTTTGCGTCTGAGCGTTGAAGCCTGAAAAGAGTCCATCGTCCTCAGGCAACTTAAACTGATCATTCACGATGAAAGCAGCATTCGTGAAGTTCAGCAGGTATTCTTTTGCGATCCGGTTGTTCTCGAGCGCGTAACGAATCATCCCGCCCAGGAAGGCGATGTCGGCCCCCGCACGGATCTGCAGGAAAAGGTCAGAGACCGACGCGGTGCGCGTATAGCGCGGATCCACCACAATCAATTTCGCATTGCGATTGCGTTTGGCTTCAATGGCCCACTTGAAGCCGCAAGGATGGTTCTCCGCCGGATTTCCGCCCATGACCAGCATCATGTCGGTGTTCTTAATGTCCACCCAACCGTTGGTCATTGCCCCGCGTCCGAATGTTGGTCCCAAACTTGAGACCGTGGGGCCGTGTCAAACTCTAGCCTGGTTTTCCAGGTGCACGACCCCCAGGGCGCGCATGGACTTCACAACTAGATAGTTAAATTCGTTGGTGTCGGTGCACCCGCCGGTCCAGGCAATCGATTCGCAGCGATTCACGCGGTGCCCATCTTTGTCAGTCTCGATGAAGGTGTCGTCGCGCGTTTTCTTCACCTTTACCGCAATTTCCGAGAGCGCATCCTCCCAGGAAATGTCTTCCCACTGCGTGCCACCTGGCCGCCGCACCTGCGGTTTAATTATTCGCCGCTCGTTCAAGATGTCTTGCTCTAGGGAAGAACCCTTAGGGCAAAGCGTCCCGCGATTGATGGGGTGATCCGGATCCCCTTCTACGTGGACGACTTGGGCCGTTACGTTCTTGGCGCGATCACCAATCGTGTAAATGATGACCCCGCAGCTCACCGAGCAGTAAGGACATGTCGAGCGCGTCTCGCTAGCCCGAGCAATTTTTAGTCGTTTAAGTTGAGCGTAGGCAGGTTGTAAATCAAAGCCAAAGACCGCTGCAGCAGTGCCGCCTATAGTCGCAAGCTTCAAAAAATCACGGCGTGAAGAATCCAAAAGATCCTCCTGCAATCAGACGGCTTGTCTTGCGCGGTGGTTACTTATTATTCTTTCCTGCGAATTCTGTCAAGTGGAAGCGCAGCCCCTGAACAGACATCCACATTTCACCGGAGATGCGAAACCCTGAAGTTCGCCCTGACAAAAATGAGATGCTCCAGCAACGCGAAGGTTGCTAGGAATTTAGATCAAGTTAATGCACTTGGCGTGCTTGGTGAGCTCGTCACGAAAAGCGGGATGGGCGATGCTGATCAGCGCCAGCGCCCGCTCCCGAGTCGATTTGCCCCGCAGGTTTACCATCCCCTGTTCCGTCACGATGTGTTCCACGTCCATACGGGTATCGGTGGCCATTTGCACGTGGGGCACGACGCATGAAATGGTCCCGCCCTTTGCCGCCGATTTCAGCCCGATAAATGATTTTCCGCCCTTGGAGAGGGAAGCGCCCTTTACGAAGTCGAATTGCCCGCCGGATCCGCTGTACTGGTGCCCGTTGATGAACTCGGCGTTCACCTGCCCATACAGGTCGACCTCAATCGCGGTATTCACACTTATCAGGTTGTCGTGTTGCGCGATGACGCGAATGTCGTTCACGTACGCGGAGGAGTAGCTTTCCATCGACGGATTGTCGTTGATGAAGGCGCACATCTCCGCATCGCCAAGCGCAAATGTAAACACATGCTTGCGCGGGTGCAGCGTCTTCTTCCGGCCATTGGCCACGCCGCTCTTTACCAACTCCGCGAAGGCGTGGCTGAACAACTCCGAATGGATACCCATATCGTTGTGCTTTGCCAAGTGAAGCGCTACCGCGTTGGGTAGATTCCCAATCCCCAGTTGCAACGTGGCCCCGTCGGGAATTTGTTCGGCGATCAGTTTCCCGATCTTCATGGCCTCTTCGTCGGGCGCGTGATAAGGCACTTCCGGAAGCGGCACATGGTTCACCACCACCGCTTGTACTTCGGATATGTGCACCAGCGAGTCTCCAAATACCCGGGGCATGTTCCGGTTCACTTCCACGATGGCGCGATCGCAGTTGCGAATGACCGTCGACGCATAATCATTATTCGTACCCAGACTGAAATGCCCGGACGCATCCATGGGAGAGACGGTAACCACAAACGTGTTCACGCGCATGTGCTCCGTAAGTGCTCGTGGAATCTGCGAGAAGTTACATGGCACGTAACTCAAATATTTTCGTCCTGCCGCTATACCCTGCTGGATCACTTTGCGGTCTGGATCGCCCAGGAAGAAACAGCGCGCATCCATGGCGCACAAATGCTCCAGTTGAATCAGCGTCTCCGCGCTGTACTTCATCGAGTGTTGGTAATAAAGGTTCAGGTCCTTCAACCCGCCGGTCTGTACGCGATTAGCCACGGCACGCGCCAATCCCGATGGCATGCCCATGCCCAAGGCCAGGCACAGAATGCTTCCATTCGCGACGTTGGCCACGGCTTTTTCAGGCGTGGTAAGTTTCGACACGTATTGTTCCTGTGGCGTTTGGTACCCCATGGAGAGCCCCCTAGTTACTTCATGCAGATGCATGCAACTTCGTGAATCTTTGCGTCAGGGGAGCGAGACCTGCAACATCTTAGGTTCCCTTAGGCCGCAATCTCTTAGCAAGGTCATCCGACACAGACTCCAGCACCGATTGAACACACCCCTGCGCGTAACGTTCGCCGCACACCTCGCGCAATTTCCCCGCGCTTATCGCCGTATGTGCCCAACAATAGATTAGATAAGGGTCGTAGCAGCGTCGCACGGCGAGCAATCCCTGCGTTTGCCGTCGCACTGCATTTCTATTGCTCATCTGTAATAAGGGTTAACTGTCTTCGCCCCCATGGAAGCTGCGGAAAATTTCGCTGCCACTCCGGCCAGTTTTGGCGTGCACTCGCGCCAAGCACTGCGCCTGTGCTTTTTTCTGTTCGCAGGAATCGTGCTGCTCTCTCTGGCTGCCTCGCTGCTTTTCGCCCAGGGATACTGGCTCGCAACCTTTGCCGACCTACTTCAGGTGGCCATAGTCACCGCCGCGGCCGTAATCGCATTGCAAAACTGTAGATGCAGCCAATCCTATGCTCGCGGACTCTGGTTTGCCATCTTGGTGGGTTCCAGCATGTGGGTCGCCAGCTTGCTCTTGTGGGCGGTCTACGAAATCGTGCTGCAAAGTCCCGTCCCGGAAATTCCGTTCTCCGACATGCTGTTGTTCCTCAAGCTTGTGCCCTTCACTGCCGCTGTCGCGTTGCAACCAAAGAAACGCCAGGACGCACGCTTTCGCGCTTTCGGAATTCTCGATGTCACTATCTTGATGCTCTTCTCGCTGTACCTCTACGCGTATTTCGTTTACGCCTATCATCTGCTTCCCGATGGACGTGATCTCTACAATTTCCAATTCAATATTGCCGATGCCATTGGTCACCAGGTCTTCATCTTGGCGGCCGCCTTTGCGTTGCTCCGGGTGCGCGGTTCGTGGCGCTATCTTTTCTGGGCCTACTTCTTAGCCGCTGCGTTTTACACCGTGGGCTCCGACCTTTGCAACGTGGCCATCGACCTCAATCGTTATTACAGCGGAAGTCTATATGACGTGCCCTTGTCTGCCTCTTCCGCGGCGTTGCTCTGCGTTGCGGTTCTGGGCCGAGCCATCCATCAGGACCAAGAACCTGCCGTTGCCGCCGATGCTGCGCTAGAGACCAACGTTGCACCTGAGAAGAGAGACGTTTTTCTGTCTTCACACTCGGCCATGCTGGTCACGCTGTGTATCCCAGTCCTCGGGCTTTGGCTTTTATCGGGGGATCCAGGGACATCGCCGCTCTTCAATTTTCGACTGGAAATTACATTTCTCACGATTTTCTTGCTGTTGCTGCTTCTTTCCATTAAAGAGGATTTACTCACCACCAGTTTGGTGATTTCCCTTAAACGCCTTTCCGACACCTACTCCAGCATCGACCGGCTAAAAAATCATCTGATCCAAGGTGGAAAACTTGCCTCGTTGGGAGAACTAGTCGCTCACGTCGCGAACCAGATCAAATCTGCAATGACCCGCATTCTTGAGTTGTCCGCCTGCATTGTTGCTCATCCCTCAACCGAGCCACGCATTCACGCCATGGCCGGAAAAATCACCCAATACGCCAGACGAACGGATTCCCTGGTAGAAAATATGTTGCGCTTCGCCCAGGAAACGCCGCTGCAACTCACTTCCGTGGAAATCAAGCCATTGTTGGAAAGTGCCCTGCAATTGAGCCGCATCGGTTCGCTGCCAAACTTACAAGTCAGTCTCTCGCAAGAGGGCGCGTGCCCCAACGTTTGCGGCGATTCCAGCCAACTTTTGCATGTCTTTTTGCAGTTGATTGCCAATGCTGCCGACGCCTTGGAGCAAGTCGAAAAAGGCGAATTCCGTATTTCCATTCACGCCGTCAGCAACCAGGTTCACATTCAGTTTGCCGATTCCGGTCCCGGCTTACAGCATCCCGAGCGCGTGTTCGAACCGTTTTACACCACCAAGCCGGTAGGCAAGGGAACTGGCCTGGGCTTGAGCACCTGCTACGGGATTCTCCAGCAGCATCAAGGCGAAATTCTTTGCCGCAACCGTGCTGAGGGAGGCGCGCTTTTCACGGTCATCCTCCCAGCGGTCATTTCTCCCGAAGTCGCCACGAAAGATGTTTCCTCCGCGGTAGTAGAGGGCGCGCGATGAGGGCCAATCCGCGTCACCGATTTTTTCTGCTGCTGGGCGGAGCAGTTTTACTTCTACATCTGGTCCTTGCCGCCACGCTTAAATCCTCATTCGCCCTGACCATTTTCGGCGACGCGCTTTCCTGCTTCTTTTTGATCCTCGCGATCCTTGGCTTCCTGGAAAATACCCGTGAAGGCTCCGGCATCTTGCCGCTGTTTTGGAAGTTGATGACTACCGGCCTGTTCTTGCTGTTTCTGTCGGAATCCTATTGGCTTTATTACGATTCCCTTCGCCGCTTCTCTTCTCCCACTCCGGTGCCCGGAGACTCTCTGTTCCTGCTCGGGCATATTTTCTTTCTGTTCGCGTTGGCGCTCAGGCCGCAATCCGCCGCGGCGGGCCGCAACCTTCATTTACGTTGGCTCGATTTTGCGCTGCTCACCTGCTGGTGGTTTACCCTTTACGGATATTTCTGCTACCCGTGGCAAAGCATCATTCAGGATTTCCATAAATATAATCCCGGTTACTATCTCCTGGCGCTTATCTTGCACGTAGTGATCGTCGCCTCCTTGGCCGCTTTGCGGCAGCGAAATGCCGGCCCTTGGCGCGTGTTTTATACCCACCTGCTCATTGCATTTGTTCTGATTGGCAGTGGCAATTTCCTGCTCAGTGTGGCGATCGACCGCGGTTACTACTACGCAGGGGGTTTCTTTGACACGCCGTTTTTCCTCGCTCTTTACTGGTTGTCGTACATCGCCTCGCTCGGTTCCACTCTGGAAGCTCGCGAAGACACGCGGCCCAATCGCGAAGTAAATCAGGGCATCTGGACGGCGCGCGTCGCCATGTTTGCTATTCTTTCCTTGCCGGTGCTGGCGCTCATCGGCTATTCCAAACAGCATGTCATCCAGGCGATCAGCATCTTCCGTCTGCGCTTGATCTTTGGTGCCATGTTTTGCCTGGCCGCTCTCCTGTTTTGGAAGCTGCACCTGCTTTCCCGGCAACTCATCGAGCTTGTTCAATTGACCCGCAACTCGATCGAAAATCTGAAGGCGGTCCAGGATCGAGTAGCTCATTCGGAAAAACTTTCGGCGCTCGGACGTCTCGCGGCAGGAGCTACGCACGAAATCAGCAATCCATTGACCGCCATACTTGGCTATTCCGAGTTGCTGGCAGACATCCACTCGCTATCGCCAGAGGACCGCGAGTGTGCCCAGGGCATTCAGAAGCAAGTTCATTTTGCACAGGGAGCAGTCAACAGTCTTCGCAACACACTGCGAAGCAGTCCTTCACCGCACATTAACCTCGGAGAAAAGTCCGCTGAAGACGTTTCGTAAGCTCCTTCATCTCCTTCGTCGACTCGCGCTGCATCCTGCTTATTCTCTGGGCTTTAACAAGAATTTCTTCTGCGCCTCCGGTACTTGTCGGCACTCACCGATTACTTTCCCCTAAATCCTCTCTTCCCGCTAAAATAGCCTCGGTACCAGGTTGGCTCGAAGATTCATCGAAACTTCCAGACCACCGGTGCGTATCCACAGACGGAACCTTTCCTAAGGAGCTGCCGCCCTCATGGCGACAACACCCAGTGTGAAGCCAGACCTAGGCTCACTTCGCATTCATGACACCAAGCGTGGCAAGCCGCGCTCAAGTAAACGCTGGGTCTGGATCATCGTAGCCCTCGTCGCGCTGGCGTGCCTTTCGGTTGCCGCCTCGGCTTATCTCAATCGCAAGCCCGAAGTAGAAGTTGCGGTCGCGCGTAAACCTGCCACCGGCCCTGCTGGGGTTTTAAACGCAAGCGGCTACATTACCCCACGCCGTCGCGCCACCATCGCTGCCAAAATTACCGGCCGTGTCACTGGCGTATTTTTTGACGAGGGCACACGCGTTAAAGAAGGCCAGCTCCTCGCCACCTTAGACGATTCCGATGCGCGCCGCGGTCTGGATTCTGCGAAAGCCGATCGCGACTCAACTCAAGCCGGCATCGCCGATTTAGAAGTTCAGTTGCGCAACGCGCAAATCGAACTGCGTCGCGCTGAAGAATTGCAGAAAGCCGGCGTTCAGACGCAGCAAGCTCTCGACGCCGCACTCACCGCCGCGGACAGCCTGCGCGCCAAGATCGCCTTAGCCAAACAACAAGTAATTGGCGCCGACGCGCGCATTCGTGAACAAGAGCAGAACGTCGCCAATTGCACCATTCGCGCGCCGTTTGCGGGCATCGCCGTTTCCAAAGACGCGCAGGTCGGTGAAATGGTCTCCCCGGTTTCTGCGGGAGGCGGTTTCACGCGAACGGGTATCGCCACACTGGTCGATCTGCATTCCAACGAGATAGAAGTGGATGTCAGCGAGGCCTACATCGCCAAGGTTCAGCCCAACCAGCCGGTTAAAGCGGTACTCGATGCCTATCCCGACGTGGAATTTCCGGCCAAGGTTCGCACAGTGATTCCTACGGCCGACCGCCAGAAAGCCACAGTGAAAGTTCGCGCGTCGTTCACCGATGCCGGTCACGTCAAGCTTGCCGATCCTGCCGCCGATCCGCGTATTCTTCCGGATATGGGCGTGAAGGTCACTTTTCTCGAGGAAGAGAATCCGGCGAAAACCAAGGAAGTGAAATCGCCGGCCGTTGCGTTGATCCCGCAAAATGCGGTACGCAGCGACGCCACCTCCAAATACGTTTTCGTGGTGAAGGGCGATACGCTGGAACGCCGCGCCGTTTCCCTCGGGGCCACACGTGGCTCCGACGTGGAAATCGTCGCCGGCATTCCTGCCGATGTTTCCGTAGTGGTAAAAGGTCCCGATTCTCTTCGCGACGGTCAGTCCGTCCAAGTTAAACAATAGGAGCACCCATGGTACGAGTCGATGGAATTGCAGACGAACGAAGCCTGATCCAAGTACGCGACCTCGATAAAACCTACAAGCGCGGCGGCGAAGAAATTCACGTTCTTCAAGGCCTCAACTTGAATGTGGGCAAAGGCGAATTCGTGGCTTTCATGGGCCCCAGCGGCTCTGGCAAAACTACGCTGCTTAACTTGCTCGGCGGTCTCGATGTGCCCACGCGCGGCAGCATCACCGTGGATGGCGACGAAATCACCAATATGTCCGCGGGCAATCTCACTTCATGGCGCGCGCGCCACGTCGGCTTTATTTTTCAGATGTATAACTTGATTCCGGTGCTCAACGCGTTTCAAAACGTCGAACTTCCGCTTTTGCTCACCAAGCTTTCCAAGGCTGAGCGTCGTTCCCACGTCGAAACAGCGCTCTCCGTTGTCGGGCTGTCTGACCGCATGAAGCATTTCCCGCGGCAGCTCTCTGGCGGTCAGGAACAGCGCGTCACCATTGCTCGCGCCATTGTGTCCGATCCTACTTTTCTCCTCTGCGACGAGCCTACCGGCGACCTCGACCGCAAAGCTGCTGACGATGTCATGGCACTAATTGAAGAACTCGTTAACAAGTATCACAAAACCGTGCTGATGGTTACCCACGACGCTATTGTTGCTGAGCGCGCTCACACTACGCTTCACCTCGACAAGGGCGTTTTGGTTGAGGGCAGGCGCTCGCAAGTCACGTCCATAGCGGGGGGTGTTGCATGAAATTTTCCCGCATCATCTTCGCCAACCTGTTTCGTACTAAGGTTCGCCTGCTGCTGACCATTGGTTCCTTCGCCGTGGCTTTGTTCCTCTTCGTGTTTCTTGCCGTGGTGCGTGATGCCTTTGGTCGCGGAGCCGACGTAGCTGGCGCAGACCGCTTGGTGATCATCAATCGCACCTCCATCATTAACCTCATTCCACTTTCTTATCGCGATAAAATCCTGCGCATCCCCGGCGTGAAATACGTCACTCACAACAATTGGTTCGGCGGCATCTACCAGGACGAGAAAAATTTCTTCCCGCAGTTTGTTATTGATCCCGATAATCAGCGCCAGGTCTTTCCTGAACTGATTGTTCCCGAGGATCAGTGGGCTGCCTTCGTGAAAGATCGTCAAGGAGCCATCGCCGGTGCCGCCACCGCGGAGCGTTTCCACTGGAAGATTGGCGACCGCATTCCCATCAAGACCACTCTCTATGGCGGCGGCTCCTGGGAATTCAATCTGGTCGGCATTTACCATGGCAAGCGACCGCAAGACGACGAAACGCAGTTCTGGTTCCAGTGGGACTATTTCGAGGAAAAAATTCCTCAGGCCATCAAGGGGCAAATCGGCTGGTATGTTTTGCGCGTCGACAATCCAGACGACTCGCCGCGCATTGCCAAGACCATCGACGACGAGTTCGCCAATTCTCCAAACGAAACAAAAACTCAGACGGAATCCGCCTTCGCCGCCAATTGGGTAAAGCAGTTTGGCAATATCCAATTCCTGATTGTGTCCATCGGCGCGGTCGTCTTCTTCACGCTGCTTCTGGTCACCGGCAACACCATGGCGATTTCTGTTCGCGAACGCACTTCGGAACTCGCCGTCTTCAAAGCGATTGGCTATTCCGATCGCGCTATTCTCTTTTTCGTTCTCGCCGAATCCCTGGTCATCGCCCTCTTCGGCGGAGTTCTGGGAATGCTCTCGGCAATCCTGCTGATTCCGGTTCTTGGCAAAGCCATGAGCGGCTTGTTGCCAAGCATGGTTCTATCACCCGCCATGCTCCTCTTCGGATTAATCACTGCCGTGCTTGTAGGACTTGCCAGCGGACTTCTGCCCGGGCTTAACGCCATGCACATGCGCGTAGTCACCGCACTTAGGAGAGTTTGAACATGGTCGCTAAACTGTTCGGCGGTCTCATTCTCACCGTTGCCGCCATCGCTGCTCTCTGCCTGGTGATTGTGGTCGTTGGCGGAATCGTCGCGGGCTTGCTCGCGCCGTTTCTTGGCAACGTTCCGATCTCCTACAACTTCCGTAGCATTCGCGAACGCTGGACTTCCACGATCGTCGCGGTTCTAGGCATAGCCGGTACCGTCGGCGTTTTCGTCGCTATGCTTTCCCTTGCTCGCGGTTTCCGTGCCACGCTAGTAGCGTCCGGTTCGCCCGGCAATGCGCTGGTCATGCGTGCTGGCTCTTCTTCTGAAATGATGGGTGGCATCACGCTCGATTCCATCAAAGTGTTGCAAGATGCGCCGGGCGTAGCTCGTGACTCTTCTGGCGCACCCTTGATCACCCAGGAAGTCGTGGGTGTAGCGCCCTTTCCGCTGATCAGCACCGGCACCGATGCCAACGTGCAGATTCGTGGTGTCTCTCCCAATGTCATGCAGATTCGTACCTTCGTGAAAATGGCCCAGGGACAAATGTTTCAACCCGGCTTGACTCAACTGGTCGTCGGCAAGAACGCTACCAAAACGTACGCCGGATTGAAGCTTGGCGACACTCCTGAATTTGGCGGCGGACATTGGCAGATCGTGGGCATCTTCGACGCCGGTGGCTCCTCGTTTGATTCCGAAGTGTGGGCCGATGCGAAAATTCTTAATCAGGTGCTCCAGCGACCCGCCAATATTTTCCAGTCTTCTACCATCCATCTGACTTCGCCTGCCGCTTTCCAGGAGTTCAAGGATTCCGTAACGAAGGATCCACGCTTGAATGTTGATGCGGTGCGCGAGATCGACTATTACGCGAAACAGTCCACTACCATGACCAGGCTCATCACCGTGCTGGGCGGCCTTGTAGCGGTGATCATGGCCATCGGCGCGGTTTTTGGCGCGCTGAACACCATGTATTCCGCAGTGGCCGAACGCGGCCGCGAAATCGCCACCATGCGTGCGCTCGGATTTGGCACCTGGAACGTGTTGCTCTCGTTCTTGTTCGAAGCTCTGTTGATTTCCTTTGCGGGTGGCCTTCTCGGATGTCTCGTAGTGCTTCCGCTAAACGGCTTCACCACCAGCACCATGAATTTTCAGACTTTTTCAAACTTGGCCTTCGCCTTCAAGATCACTTTCGACCTGCTGCTGATGGGAGTGTTGTTCGCCTTGGTGATGGGTGTGCTCGGCGGCCTGCTGCCAGCAGTGCGTGCGGCAGTTCGTCCAGTAGCCGTAGCTCTTCGCGAACTCTAAACTGTCCACGCTAGCGTTATAGTGCTATTTCTTCTCAGCGAGCGGCGAATGGAGTGTCGCGCTGTCGCGAAAGTGCAATCCACCTTAGAATCGCATCTCTTCAATTCGGCGCGTTGCGGGATTGTAATCGCAAAACCTCACCCACGTCGGCCGCACCACAAAATAGGTAATCCCTGGCCAGCTTTCCCGCGCCGGCCCATCCAAAAACTTTGCAAAATACGTTTTCTTATACTTTGCCAACTCCTCGCCATCCAACTCCTCCGCCACTCCTTCATACTGCACGCTCACTTCGGTCGTGCATCCAATCACCCATGCCATCCGCGGATTCTTTTTTAAATTGGGGTATTTGCGCGACTCCTTCACCGTATCGAATATCAGTTCCAGTTCCGGCGTCACCGCGAAACCGACCAGCGCCGCTTCCGGTTGCTCATCCGGCCCTAATGTCGAAAGCACCGCGAATCGCTCACCACTCATGAATCGATACACCTCTTCAATATCCATCGCCGCTCCTTCTCGCCTCGTCGTCACACATTCCCACGCATGTTACACTCACACTTTTCCAGGGAGAGCCCATGTCTCGTTCGTTTCAAAGCAAACTACGCCGCTGCATTATCAGCGCGCTGACTTGCTGTCTATCCGCTGCTTTTCTCGGTGCCGCGCTCGCGAAGGCTCAACCCGCGTCGCCTGTGGATTTTGCTTCCGGTCTTTCCTGGCGGCTGGTCGGCCCCTTTCGCGGAGGGCGTGTCACCGCCGTCTCTGGAATCGGGGGCGATCCCAAAACCTACTATATGGGCACACCGGGCGGTGGCGTTTGGAAAACTACCGACGCCGGCGTCACCTGGCTTCCGATCTTTGATAGTGCGCATGTCGCGTCCATCGGTGATCTCGTCGTCGCGCCATCCAATCCAAACATCATCTACGTCGCCACCGGCGAACAATCGCCCGGCAATGGAGTTTGGAAGTCTACCGACGCTGGCGCAACCTGGACCAACATCGGCATCCGCGATGCGAAGATCATACCCTCGTTGCTCGTCGATCCGCATGACGCCAATCTTGTCTACGTCGCCGCGTTCGGCGAATCCACTCCCAACGATTCCCGCGGCATCTATAAATCTTCCGATGGCGGCAATTCGTGGCGCAAAGTCTTCTATAAAGATGATCACACCAGCCCCGCCGAACTTTGTTTCGATCCCAGCGATACGCACATCATTTACGCTTCCGTACGCCAGGTAATTCCCCTCGAGCCAGGCCAGAAACCTCCGGAAGGTCTTGACACCGTGATCATGAAATCCACAGATTCCGGCGAAACCTGGAATCTTCTCAGCGACAAAGGTCTGCCTGCCGACCATCGTGGACGTGTCGGCCTCGCGGTGGCCTTTGGCCTGTCCGGCAAACGCCTATTCGCGCTAATGAATCAGGGCCTGTTTCGATCCGACGACGGTGGCGACAACTGGCGCAAGATCACCACCGATACTCGCGTTCTTGGCAGCAGTTATTTCGGCCGCGTCTATTCCGATCCGCACAATGTCGACGTCGTCTACGTGATGCAGACCTCCACATATCGCTCGACCGATGGTGGCCAGACATTTTCCGCTTGGAAGGGGACTCCCAGCGGTGAAGACGATCACGTCTTATGGTTTGCGCCGGAAGATCCCAACCGCATTTTCATGGGCACTGATCAAGGCGCGGTCATCACTTTGGATGACGGCAGAATTTGGAGCACTTGGTACAACCAGCCGACCGGGCAGTTTTACCGAGTCTCCACCGATCGCTCCTTTCCATATCGTCTTTATGCCGCGCAGCAAGACTCCGGCTCCGTGTCCGTAGTCAGCCGCTCTGATTTTGGCTTCATCACCTATCGCGATTGGTTTCCCACCGGCGCGTTCGAAAGTGGTTTCATCGCGCCCGATCCGCGCGACGCAAATTTCGTTTATTCCATCGGCTGGTATGGCACGGTGATTCGCCTGGACCGCAGCACAGGCCAGGTCGCCACCACATTTGTTCCGCCCGCCAACTATCGAACCGTGTGGGAAACGCCGCTGGTCTTCCCGTCGCGCGATCCCCAGACGCTACTCTATGCCGCGCAATACGTGTTGAAGACCAGCGACCACGGACTGAACTGGAAAGAAATCAGCGGCGACCTCACCACCAAAGCTCCTGAAACTCCCGCGACTCCCAAGACCTCGGCCGGTGGTGGCCACGTTCCTACCAAAGAAGATGCCGAGTCGTCCGATGATGACGACGATCTGCTGATGCAGCAACCCGGCCACGGCGCTATTCAAGCGCTTGCGCCTTCACCACTCGATTCCAATATCATTTGGGTTGGTTCCACCACCGGACTTATTCACGTCACGCATGACGGCGCCACCTGGTCCGATGTAACTCCTACCGGCTTGCCGCAACACGCCTATATCAACAGTATCGAAGCGTCTCCCCACGATCCGAACACCGCGTTCGCCGCGATTTTTGCCCGCCGCGATTTTCATCCGTACTTCTACCGCACCTGCGATGCCGGGAAAACTTGGGAGAAAATAACCACCGGCTTGCCAGACATGGGAATTGCTCGTGTCGTTCGCGAAGATCCGGGCCGCAAAGGTTTGCTTTTCGCTGGCACCGAAACGGCCGTTTATTTTTCCTATGATTCCGGGGATCACTGGCAGCCGCTGCAGCTCAATCTTCCGGCTGCTTCCGTTCGCGATCTGACCATTACTGGCGCAGACCTCGTTCTTGCCACGTTTGGTCGTGGCCTCTGGATTCTCGACAATATTTCTCCGCTGCGCCAATGGACTCCGGATCTTTCCGCATCTACCGTGCGGTTTTTTTTGCCGGAAACCGCCACGCGCATCCATTGGGATAATTATCCCGACACTCCGCTGCAGCCGGGCACGCCAGCCTCAATCAATCCTCCGGATGGTGCCACCGTCGATTACTACTTGAAGGGAACTCCCAAGGCCGAAATAACGCTCGATGTTCTGGATGACGGTGGCAAACTCGTTCGCCACTATTCCAGCAATCCTTCCGATGAAACGATTGCGCCGCCCAACGTGCCCGAGTTTTGGTTTTCTCCTGTGCCGCGCCTGTCGAATACCCCGGGACTGCACCGCTTCGTCTGGGATCTGCGTTACGCGCATCCCACTGCGCTGCCCTACGGTTATTTCGGCGAGCGCCTGAAATACACGGAATACACTTTGCCCGACCACGCCGTGCCCGGAGAGACGCCGCGCTTCCAGCCTCCCGGTCCACTCGTTGCGCCTGGCACGTATGTGCTCGTACTCACCGCAGACGGCAAGAAATATCAGCAGAAATTACAAGTCGTTCCCGATCCACGCGTGCACATCGACTCGGCCTCTTATGCAGCGCAGCTCGACCTCTCCCGCAAAATATGTGATTTGATGGAAAGCGATGCGCGATCGTTCAACGCGGTAGTTTCCCTGCACAGAGAATTCGACGCGCGCAAAACGGCGTTGCCCACCACTCCGCCAAAGGAACTTCTTGACGCGCTCGCCGCTCTCGAGAAACAACTGAGTGCCCTGGAAGATGGAACGAACGACGCACCTGGGTTCGGACCCATCAACCGAGATCTTGGCCGTGATTTGGTGATGGTGCAGAGCGCTGATATTCGTCCGGCTGAATCAGCCAGCAACGCTGTAGTCGCCAGCTGCAATCTTTATCTTAAAAATGTTACAGCGTCTGAAAAACTGAATTCCGACGCCCTCGCGTCTCTCAACGCGCTTCTGGCAGCGCAGAAGCTTCCGCCACTGCAATACGCGCCACCGCGGAATTCAACTCTGTCTTGCACTCCGTAAAATTGCAGACGGCGAAGCTGGAATCAAGCCGCCGCAGTGACAACTTCGTACTCGCTCTTCACCAATCCACCCGCATATTGCTGCGTAGCGATGTGCCGCAGTTTCACGTCGTGCGGCAAGCTCCCAAATAGAGGAATGCCTTCGCCAATCAGCACGGGCACGCGCGTAATCGTCAGACTCTGCACCAGTCCGGCGCGCAGGAACTCCTGGATCGTGATTCCGCCATCCAGGTAAACATGCTTGGTGCCACTCGCCGCGAGTCGCGAAACAATTTCCGCTGGCGCTCCCCCCATCTGCTCCACAACGCCGCCACGCACGCCCGAGAGATCCACTGGCTGGCTGCTCAACACCACCACCCGCTTCTTACCATACGGCCACTCCGGAAATTTCAGCACCACTTCAAATGTGTTGCGGCCAATCACCAGCGTGTCGACACTGGCGATGAATTCGTCGTACCCGTGCGGCTCCGCGTCATCAGGAAGAAAGCCGAAACTGCCGTCGCGCCGCGCCATGAAACCATCGACGCTGATCCCAACAAACACCGATACTTTCATCGGAAGCTCCTGTCTGTAGGCGAACTATTTTGAAATGTGAATTACGTAGAGCCAGCAATTTGCCGGCAGCAGCCAGCAGCGGTCCTCAGTCGTTCGCCGCCGCGCTTTTTGTCGCGGATACATCCGTATCGGTCACACCCGCTGCGACGCCGCGAAAGCGCACCAACAACATCGTCAAATCATCCGCCTGCCGCGCCCCGCGAGCGAAATTCTCCACCGATTCCAGCACGCTCTTTTGAATCTCATCCAGCGGCTCGTCCGTTCTTCCCTGCAAACACGTCCTGAGTCGAGCCACGCCGTACAGATTCTCTTCCGGGTCCATAGCTTCGGTCACACCGTCGCTGAACAGCACCATTGTGTCGTTCGGCTCCAATTGCAGCGTGGAAGTTGTAAACTGCGCCTCCGGCACCAGCCCAACGGGAAAAGATCCTTCGGTAAACGCTTCTTCTGCCGTCCCCTGTCGAATCAAAATCGGCGAGGGGTGCCCCGCGTTGATAAATTCCAAGTGGCCGGATTCCCCTAAAATGCCAAAAAACATCGTGGCGTAGCGGCCCACTTCCGCGTGATCGCACAAAAATTGATTCACGTGGTTAAACACGCGTGCCGGATCGGTTCCCAGCGTCATACCAGACAGTGCGCCCTGCAACATCGTGGTCAGCAGCGCCGCGCCCAATCCTTTTCCGCTCACGTCCGCCAGCAGAAAGGCCGTCCGCTTATCATCGAGAGGAAACACGTCGAAGTAATCTCCTCCCACCGACAAGCAAGGGAAATTGATGCCGCAAACCGCCAGGTGCGGATAGTCGCGAAAATTCTTGGGCAGCAGCGCTTGTTGAATGTCGCGCGCGATGCCAATTTCCTGCTCCAGTCTTTGCCGTTCGCGCTCGCGTTCCACGAGTCGCGCGTTGTCCAGAATGCTAGCCGCGTCGGCTGCCAGCGCATCCAGGATTTGCCGGTCCAGCTTAGAGAACGCCGTCGGCCGTTTCGAATCCATGTACAACACGCCCAGAAACGTGCCGCGGGCCACGCTGGTTGCCGATTCGCTGCTCGCCCTCGAACTGGCATACAGCGGAATCACCACCACCGCGCGCAATCCTTGCGCCACGATGCTAGCCGCCGCCTGCAAATTCATTTCCGCCTGAGCCAGATCTTCGGTGATCACCGGCGAATGCTGCTTCATCGCCAACTGAATCGCCGTTTGGCTTGGCGTCAAACTCTCCGGCGGCAAGCGCTGCCCGCCCGTCCGTCTCGCCAAACGCACGTGCATTTTGTCGGCTTGGCCTTCTTCCGCCTCCACCAACAAGCCGCGATCCGCGTCTGTAACCGCAATGGCGTGGTCGATCATCTTGGCCAGCACCGAATCCAGCGGCAACTGCGAGTGCAGCAGGGAAGTCGCCTCCAGCAGCAAATTCAATTTACGCAGCCCACCGCCGGTAGATTCCGAACTGGTCATGTGGTCGATGCGGGTCAACAGCTGCGGTATTGATTCATCGGACGTTCCGGTAGCCGAGCGAAACACCACCTGATACGAATCTTCCAGGCCAAACGTGATTACGTCGCCATCGTTCAGCACCCGGCTCTCTACTTTTTCGCCGTTTACAAACATCCCGCGGCGCTGCCCACGGTCTTCCAGGTAATAGCGATTCGCCTCGATCACAATCGCGCCGCAATTTCGCGAGATGCGCCGGTCGGTCAGTTGCAAGTGGTTTCCGGTTTCCGCGCCGCGTCCAATCAAAAATGGCGTCTGCGTCACGCGCACATACTTCCGCGCGCCATCCGGCGAAATCACCTCCAGCACCGCTTCACTCTGTGCTAACGCTTCCGTCATCCCCGCTCCGCTTTCTAAACCGCGCATTGTAACACGCACCTCCGTGCCTTCGCTTCTTCCTTGCTTCCCATAGACTTACCCGCCACAATACACGGACTGCTTGTGCTCGTCACTGTTTTTGCCTGCTTTTTTCGAGGGATCTGCGAATGCTCTGGTCCATGGGTCTATTCAAAGCGTTAGCGCTGGCCGTGCCGCTCGCCGCGCTTTTCGCCGACAGCGACTTGTCCCATGCCGACCCGGTGGTACCCATCCTTATCGCCTCCATTTTCATCACCCTTGGCGCGGCCCTTGGCGGCGTTCTTATGCGCTGGATCAAGCAGCCCGCGGTCCTCGGTGAGCTTCTGGTCGGCCTGCTTGCCGGCAATCTTGGCTACTACTTTGGCAATCCCACCCTAACGGTTCTACGCGAGGGCGATACTCTCTCGAGGATCAGCCATATTGCGCTGACTACTTCTGCGAGCCTGGGTCAGGCGGCTCTGCAGATTCTGCCGCCCGGGGAACATTCCGACCGTATCGCCGCACTTCTTTCCGGTCCGCAAGGTCAGACCTACATCACCGTGTACACCTTTGTGGACATCATCTCCCGGCTCGCCATCCTGATCCTCCTCTTCCTCGTTGGCCTGGAAATCAGCCTGGTCGAAATGCGGCGCGTCGGCAAATCCGCCACCTACGTCGCCATCATCGGCATTGTTCTTCCCATGGCGTTGGGAATGGGCACGATGAAACTTCTTCATCCGCAAGGAACCCTGGCTGCTGACCTGTTCATTGGCGGCATTCTCACCGCCACCAGCGTGGGCATCACCGCGCGCGTTTTGCGCGATCTTGGCCGCGATACCACCCCCGAAGCGCGCATCATCCTTGGCGCTGCGGTCATCGACGACGTGCTGTGTCTCATCGTGCTCGCCGTCGTCAGCGGCCTCGCCGTTACCGGAACGATCAGTTTTGCTTCCATCGCTATTACTACTGGAAAAGCCGCGTTCTTCCTTGTGGCCTCACTCGGAGTCGGCATTTGGCTGACGCCGAAGCTAGTGCGCCGCCTCGCCGTTCTGCGCGTGCACAATCTCAAACTGCTCTTCGGCATCAGCTTCGCATTTTTGCTGGCCTGGCTAGCCAACGTCGCCGAATTGGCGACTATCGTCGGCGCGTTTGCTGCCGGCATGGTGCTCAACAGTTTCTTCGATCGCGAAGTCGAAGGCGCCTCACTCCACGAACTCCTGTCACCCCTGGAATCGCTTGTCGTACCGCTCTTTTTCGTGTGGATGGGAATTCAGGTCAAAGTGGAAACCATGGCCAACAAAGATGTGCTGTTCGCCGGACTCGCGCTTACGGTTGTGGCCATTATTGGCAAAGTAGCCGCAGGCTGGGGCTGCCCGCCGACCATGAATCGTCTGGCCGTCGGATTTGGCATGATGCCGCGTGGCGAAGTCGGCCTGATTTTTGCAGGAATTGGTAAAGCGATTGGTGTGGTCGACGAAGGCTTATTCTCGGCGGTCGTTCTTCTGGTGATGGTCACCACAGTTCTCGCGCCAATCATGCTGCGCGCCACCATGGGCCCAAACCCGAGCCCCACTCCGTCAGCCGAACCAGTCTCCTCAACTTCGCATTAAGAAAAAACAGATCCGCCAAGTTGCTCGCCGCCACCAAATCTCTGCGCAACTCAGCGCGCTCAGCGTCTCTGCGTTATCTTTTTTCTTTGCTTTTCCCGTCGACTAGCGATTCGCCGCCATCCGCCGGTGAATGTAGTCTCCCACGTACGCCTCGAACACATCATCAAGCCGCTTGGTCACGGGCCCGATCGTCCCCGTCCCAATCTTGTGCCCAGCAATCTCGCTTACGCCAATCACGTTGCGATTCGTCGAAGTCACAAACACCTCATCCGCCGCATATAAATCCTCCAACCGCAAAGTCTGCTCCACCACCGACGTCCCCGCGTCCGAAGCAATCTCCATCAACACGCCCCGCGTCACGCCTTCCAGGCATCCTGAATTCAGCGGTGGCGTCACCACCTTATCCTTCTTCACCGCGAAAATATTGGCCGCCGTACATTCGCTGACCTCGCCGCGCTCATTCAGCAGCACCACTTCATCGAATCCTTCGCGTTGTGCCTCAGCCACCGCCCACACGCTGTTCAGCCACGAAATTGTTTTCACGCCCGCCAATGGCGAAGCGGCATGCCGCCCCTGCTCCCGCACCGTAAGCCGCATCGAATCCGGATAATGCGGCAAATCCGCCGACGTAATTACCAAATCCACTTCCGGCATCTTTTCGTCGCTCTTCCAGAATCCCACCGAATTCCATACCAGATAAATCCGCGCGCAGCCTTCTTTCACCTTGTTGGCACGGATCACTTCCTGCAGTTGCACGCGCACCTTCGCGCCCGAATAGTTCATCGGCAGCCGTGTCGTCGCCGCATCCTTCTCCAAGCGGCGCCAGTGCCGCTCATACGCGAACGCTTCACCCTCCACGATGCGTACCGTGGTGAACAGCCCCCAACCGCACACCAAGCCCGCTTGACCGGGCGACCACCGGGTCTTCTCCACCGGCCGCACTTCTTCGTTATGAAAAATGTATCGATGAATCACGAATCACCCGCCAGAAATCCCGCAACTAAATCATTGTAGCAGCCTGGGATGTCGCTTGTCGGCGCTCGGTGCCAGTTAGGCCCGGTTTGCCACGCTTATCTGCGTGGCATTTTTCTTTGCCGCGCCCGCGAATACTTTTTCTACGTTCAACGTCTAAACCCACAGTGCCTCCGGGGTGGCGGCCATCCAATCGAATCTGCTCGACTACGCCGCAGGCCAAGCTCGCTCTCGTCAGGAGGATTCCATGAACTCACGATCGCTACGTCCTACCGTAACCCTGGGCCTATTTCTGTCACTGGCCGCTTTTTCCGCAGCCGCCGCCTCGCAAAACTCACCTTCTGCCGCTCCGCCTCAAGCTTCGGCCCAGTCCGCCGACAAGACTCCGCCCAGCTACGACATGAAGCCTCAATCTGTGCTCGACCTCCAGACTATGCAGAAGAAGTTCACCAGTCTCGCCGAAGCGTTTCCCGCTGATAAGTTCTCCTGGCGGCCCGCCTCCGACGGCTCCCGCTCCGTAAGCGAATTGTTTTTGCACGTTTCTTCCGCGAACTACGGCATCCCCAACATGATGGGTGTGGCGCTACCTTCCGGCTTCGATCGCAAAAATTACGAGAAGTCCACCACCGATAAGGCCAAAGTCATCGCGGAATTGAATAAATCCTTCGAAGCCGCCATTGCTTCTGTTCAATCCATGAGCAACGCAGACTTCGCCAAGGCCGACAAAAAGCTGGGCCCTGACGCGAACGATGGCGACGTAGTCTACATTCTCGTGGTCCACGGCCACGAAATGCTCGGTCAAGCTATCGCCTACGCTCGCATGAACGGCATCGTTCCCCCCTGGACCGCCGATGCCGCCAAGAAGGCCGCGGACTCCGGCCACTAAACGCCGCCAGTCGACCGCCCAAAATATCGACGCAGTGGTACCCTCCGTCGCTGCTCTGTGATAAAACGTCACGTACGCGATTCATTCAACTGGTCCGAACGAGACTCAACTAAATGAAACCATTTCATAGAGCAGCCGCTTTCTTCGCAGTTTTGTTCTCGTTTCTACAACCTTGGAACGTGTGCGGCCATGCCGCCACCGTTGCAGACGATCCGTATGCTCCGCTGCGCCTCTACAACGGCAAATGGCAAGTCATTTCCGGCGATCAAAAAACTCCCACCAACGTTGAGAATCACTGCGCACAGACCGGCGTGTTCTATTCCTGTGAACAAATTGTCGATGGCAAAACGGCAGCTCTGGTAGTCTTTCTGCCGATGGCCAAGACCAAGACCGGCGGCGAGGAGTATCGCACTCATGTACTCACCCCAGACGCTAAGCCCTCGGGCGATTGGCACGACCTTATGATCGAAGGTGATAAGTGGTTCTACACCTGGGATTCCACCGAAACCGGCAAGAAAGTTTTTTGGCGTAACGTGAACACCTTCTCAGGTCCCGATAAAATCCATTTCGAACTTCAAAGCTCCGCCGACGGCACCACCTGGGAAACGCATAAGCAAGGCGACGAACAGCGCATCAAGTAATTCCGTTCCCGGGTATTGGGTCCGTTTCCGGTTACCGCGTTAACCAGGAGTTGTCCATTCGAGAGGCGGAGTCCAAGAGCCGATTATTCAGGTTGCTCGATCGTGCAACTCGCAAAAAGTGTTCCGGACCTTCCTCTTCGCACTCTCAGTTCTTTGGTAATTGGAGCGCCCATAAATTCCATGCAGTGAGTCTAGACTAAAATTCGACCGCTTTGAGTTGGGTAATCGTAACAAAACCGACATTTCCTGTTTCGGCTGCCGGCTCACACGGTCGATGCAACACCCCTCTAGTCGTTTGGTTCCCTAAAGCTTTTCAGAAGGACCCGTCTCCAGGGCTGTATTCAATTACACCTAAGCAGGGCAGTCTTTTCTTTGAATTAAGTCCTGCGAACGGACTTAGGCTTTGAAATTCCCGCACTTAGACTTCGAGTCGGTGTTGCGTCCACCGATTGAATCCACCCGGCTTACCGGAATCTGACCCATTACCCGTTTCCGCAGTCTGCGATGGTAGCCCTATCGACTTCCACCCCACCCTCCCCGGGGTCCAATCCTTCCTGCCAGTTTGCTCCTGACTCCGCTGTGCGCCGCGACCTTGCGTATCCCCGCAAAACGTGAAAGATTTCCATCATGAGCACTACCATCGAATCTCCTATCTCCAAGTTTCACGCGCTGGGGCGCCTGGTCGGCAACACCCCGCTTCTCACCATTCATTTTCGTTACAAAGGTCGTCACCGCATCCTCTACGCCAAGGCCGAATACCTCAGCCTTACAGGGAGCATCAAGGATCGTATGGCCCTCGGCATTCTGCAAAAAGCCTACGCCGAAGAGAAAATTGCGCCCGGCTACACCATCGCCGAAGCTACCAGCGGCAATACCGGCATCTCTTTTGCCGCCCTCGGCCGCATGCTGGGCCATCCGGTCAAAATCTTCATGCCCGATTGGATGAGCAAGGAACGTATCCACTTGATTCGCAGCTATGGCGCGGAAATTATTTCGGTCAGCAGTGAAGAGGGTGGCTTCCTCGGCAGCATTCGTATGTGCGAAGAGTTCGCCGCCTCGCGCAAAGACGTTTTCCTGCCTCGCCAGTTTTCCAATCCGGCCAATGTTCAGGCTCACGAAGAAAGTACCGCGCCGGAAATTTGGTCGCAGATGTCTTCGGTCGGCCGCCGTCCCCACGCCTTCGTTGCTGGAGTCGGCACCGGAGGCACGGTCATGGGTGTCGGCAAATTCCTGCGCCAGCGCGATCCCACAATCAAGGTTCATCCCGTCGAACCGGCGGAGTCACCCACACTTACCACTGGCTGCAAAGTGGGCAATCACCGCATTCAAGGTATTTCCGACGAATTCATTCCCGATCTCGTGAAGTTATCCGATTTGGATGAAGTGATTTCCATCTGCGATGGCGACGCGATTTTGATGGCACAGAAACTTGCCTCCACGCTGGGCCTGGCCGTTGGCATTTCTTCTGGCTGTAATTTTCTTGCCGCGCTCCAGGCCCAAGAGAAGCTTGGCGCAGATGTTCCGGTGGTCACCATTTTCTGCGATGACAACAAGAAATATCTCAGCACCGCGTTGATGCTGGAAGAAAAGCCGTGCTCTCACTATTTGGCGCCGCAGGTGGAATTGCTAAGTCTTGGTACAGTCGGCCGCGCCTGCGAATTTTGTCACTGAGTCCGCCGTACTGGCCGGTCCGGCGCCTCAATTTCGCGGTGTCTGTTTGGGCACCGGCAGCACCGGTACGTCCTTAGGCACGTACGCCCCGCTCGCATTGCGCTCCCATCGCCGCTCCGTAACCATCTCCGGATGCTGTCGCCGAAACGTCTCCGCAATATGGCAATTCCAGCAAATCGGTAAATGCGTGGCAAACACTTCCGGCAGTTTCTGCGTCGGCACTTCATTCCATTGCACGGAGGTGCGATCTGGCGCGAGCAGCGCAGGTTGCCGGTCGTGCCAATGAATTTCGCCAAACGGTCGCTGACAATACGCGCAAGACTTGCCCCGGTACCACTCCTTCACCATGTTTCCCACCAGGCATTGCGCGGGATCCAAATGAATTTCCGCCAGGCATTCCTGGCCGCAGTTTTTCCGCTCAGGCCAGTGGGAACACTGTTCCAAGTGAAGCTGGGGTTTGCCGAACACCGCATCGCGCGCCGCTCGCGCCGCATTCAATTGCACCGCCGCGGGGCTTTTTGTCTCCGGGCAAGTCACTAGCCGGGAGCCGAGATTCGTCAGGTAAGTGCGAACCGCCGAAACGACCGCAAAAATAACCGTGCCCCCGATCAGCAGCACAATCGCCGCAAGGAACAGGTTGGAGAGGATCATACCGCCTCCTTACTCCCGCTAAACAAGCAAGAAGACCCTCACAGTGAAAGAGCACGACCTGCACCAAGGGAAGATGCCCGGCGGGCCCGGCGATGTTTGAGAGGTAAGGAGTTAGCAAATCATGAAACGAAGATGAAATATGCAGCAGCGGCATTCCACCCACAAAATGGGGCACTTCTCACGAATGTTGCGTCGAGACACGCTTTGTAGGTTTTAACGTGCTAGCTGAAAGCTGTCGAATGCGCATGATGAGCCAACTCAGTGGCCCAGAAACTTCTCCAGCTTGGAGATTTCTGTGTCCGCTAAATCGAAGTACTTCTGCGCGTTCACCGTGTCGCCGGATTTCAACGCACTGTCTCCTTTGGCCAGATAAGCCTTGGCTCGCTCTTGCGCTGAAGCCATATCCGCACGAAGGCCATAGCCCGAACGCTCTTGTTGCTGCCGTAGCGTGTCTAGACTGCGGCTCACTGTAGCTTCGCGGATATTCAATTTATCCGCATCATCGTCCAGACGCGCCAGTTCTTCTGGCGAAGGCCCAGCAGGTGCGGGTGGCGGCGCGGCATTGTTCCCCTGAGCATTGGAATCGCGCCACGGCTTTGGATTCCCACTGTTCGAGCTTGGCTGCGATGATTTCGCACCGGCCTTGCCGCCGACATTAACCGACCCACCATCCGGAGTAGTAACTCCGACGGACCCATTTGATCCACCAATTTGAACATCGCCCTTTGGGCTGTGGACCGCGACGGACCCCGTGTCTGCGCCGATCTGCACATCGCCTTTCGGGCTGTGAATGGAAACATTGCCGTTGGCATCCACGTTGATGCCGCCCGGCCCGCCAAGCCCTGGAGCCGCCGGAGGTGTGACCGGTGCCGAAGAGCTGCCAGAGGTACCTGCCGGGGCCGTGGTGGTAGTAGCCGTCGACCTATTCGAATTCGACGGGAACATCGCCTTGTCAGGATCGGCATGGGTTCGCAGGTGCCGTGGAATATAGATTCCCGCAGCCAGCAACACTCCAACGCCCACCAACGAACCCAGCGCCAGCCACAATCCGCGGCTCGATGAACCCGAGCGAGCCGAAGGTGGCACCGGAAGCGGCTGCGGCACCGTGGGCGGCAAAGCCTGCGCCGCGCCGGGCGTAGGTGTAGGAGTAGCTCGTGGTGCTGGCGTAGGCGTCGGAGTTGGCGCCGGCATTGCCGAAGTCGACGCGCGTGGCGGCAGTGGCGTTTCCACCAGCGTCGTTGCCGAAGACACCGGCTTCGGCTTGGGAGTCGGTGTTACCGTCGTGCTCGCAATAGGCGCTGGCAACACTGGTACAGCTCTTCAACGCATTGCGAAACGCTTCGGCCGATTGAAAGCGATCAGCCGGATCTTTGGCCATGGCCATCATAATAATTTCGTTCAGCGAAGTCGGAAGATCGCTGCGCAGCGTGATGGGCGCGGGTGGGTTGCTGGTTGAGATGCGCGGTCATTAACGAATATTGGGAATCCCCATGGAACGGCAATTTACCTGTCAGCATCTCGTACAACGAAACGCCAAATGAATAAATGTCCGACCGCGCGTCGGCCGTTTCGCCGCGAACTTGTTCCGGCGGCATGTAGTTCAGCGAACCTAGAGTTGTTCCTGTTGACGTCAGCGCGCCATCGGTCGATGATCGCGCGATGCCAAAGTCCATCAGCTTCACGATCCCTTGCGGCGTCAGCATCATGTTGGCCGGCTTGATATCGCGATGAATGATGTTTTGCTTATGCGCGTAACTCAGTGCCGACAAGCACTGATCCGAAAAATCGAGAGCTTCCGCCGTGGAAATTGGCGCGCGTGCCAGACGATTGGCCAGCGTCTCGCCTTCCACGAATTCCATGATCATCACCAACTGGTTCTCGTACGTCAGCGCGGTACGCAATGCCGCGATGTTAGGATGATTCAGCGTCGCCAGCAGGCGAATTTCCCGCAGAAAACGGTCGGCGAGCCCCTGATTCGAGGTCAAATCCGGAAGCAGTATCTTCATGGCCTCGATGCGGTCCGAAATCACGTTCCGCACCTTATACACCTTGCCCATGCCGCCGAGTCCCAGGATGGAAAGAATCTCGTAATCACCGATGTGTTGTCCGGTAGAAAATTCGGCTGTCATGTAACCTCCAAAACGGATTAGGGGTGGGCGAGGCGGCGTTGAATCGAAATAAAAGTATAGTCCGCTGAGCCTCGACGCCGGAAGTCGCAGGCCCGCGGAGAATGCAAAATGGATTGCTGCCTAAACTACGGCGTTTTCACCATGTCGCCGATCTTCGCTCCGCCAGCGCCGGTAAAGGTCGCCGTTGCGGAATCGTCGTCAACTTCCGTCACCGTGGCGTCGCCGATCTTGTCGACAACCGCCTTGATCACTTTGCCGGTAGCGGGATCCTTCACGGTACGCACCGGGCGACTGACGTCGAGTTTGTCGCCAACTTTCACGCCGCCTTTCTTACCCACGTTGATGATCAGCGTGTTGCCGGTCACGTCCGCAACCAATCCGCTGACCGAGATCTTGTTGGTGGGAATTTTTTCCGCTGCGTCGTCCAGCTTCGTGCCGGTATCGTCCACAGCCTTGCGTGTCGCTTCGCCCAAAATCGTATTCGCGAAGTTGCTGCTACCCATGTCCAGGCTACCACCGCCACCGCCAGTCCATCCGCCGCCTCCGCCAAGCAGGGAAGTACCGGAGCGCGTCGATTCGCCCATACCGCTGGCAGACGCCAGAATTTCACCAGTAGACACGTTGATGACACGCGCCGTGATGCCCACCACCGCCTTTGCCTTGCTGGTGCCTACACCGCCGAGGCCAAAACGTCCCAGCCCGTAGCCGCCACCACCTACGTTGGTGTGCTGGTCATCGCGGCCAAACTGGGTGATCGAGCCGATGATGATGGCATCCACGCCGAGAACTTTGCCGATTTTCGCGGCGGTGTTGGAATCCGCGCGATCGCTGTTCGAAAAATTTTGCTCGGAAAGAATCTTGTCGAGTGCCGAGCGCTCGATCAGCCGGTATTTGCCGTCCTTTAACAATTTTTCGACCAGCATGTCAGAAATACCCTTGCCAATATCCTGATCGGAACCGAAAATCTGCGACACGTAAGTGCGCACTGTTCCGTAATCAAAATTCATCACCGTAACCAGTTTCTTTGGACCTTCCGGCGTGGCGGGCGTGGCCGTCGCAGGTGCAGCTGTGGCCGCCGGCGCCGCCGGCGCAGTGGTTTGTGCGAAAGATAGAGAAGCTAGAAGTGCGAACGAAAGTACAGCTACCGTGATTCGCAGGAAACGCGAGTACGACATCGAGGGCTCCTTATGCGGGGCGACAAATTTCGAGGCGGCTGCGAGGACTTGGACGGAGACCCCGCGAGAAACTGCCGCTATCTTAATGAAGCGCAACGCCACTGGCAACCGGGAAAACGCTCGCGAATCGGTTCACCACATCAGTACGCCTCCTCATTTGGAAGTGTTGTTGGTATCTCCTTCCATCCTGTATCATCTCCTTCTTCCAGAGGTGCGGCATGAGCTCGAACTCAGTTGGGGAATCCCAGCACTCTGCTGGTGTGAACGCGGCGTTGTTGATCCTGCGAATCGCCAGTGGGATCGCGTTTCTTTATCACGGCAGTGCCATTCTTTTTGGGGCGTTTGGCGGGCCTGGCCCTCAGGGATTTTCGAACTTTACACACATGCCGCTTGTCGCAGCCTACTTGGTTGGTCTGGCACAGATCGCTGGCGGGTTGGCGATTCTCACTGGTGTTTTGTTTCGCATTGGGGCGCTGTGCATCATCATCGTTATGCTGGGGGCAATCTTCATGGTTCACCTTCCCCACGGATTCGACGTCGGCAAAGGCGGCTTTGAATACGCATTGACACAATTCCTTATCGCCATAGCCTTCCTCTTCACCGGCCCGGGCGCCTATTCACTAAATCCCTCACTACCAGAGCCAATTCGCAAGCTCTAAACGCGCAGCCTCAACTGTAGCTCACCCCTTTCAGGGGTGAGGTCTTTCCGTACAAGTCCGACCGATCATCGCGAAGCCAATCGGTCCCCGTCAGATGCCTCCAGTGAAACATCGCGAATGTGTTAAAATTTCGAGTTTATGCAGACTGGAATTATTGGACTACCACAAGTAGGAAAAACCACTCTCTTTCGCATCCTCACCAAAGCGAACGTCGAGGCTAAGGGCGGCCAAGCCACCCATGTAGGCGTGGCCAAAGTGCCAGAGCCGCGCCTGGTCGAACTGGCCAAGCTGTACAACCCGAAGAAGATTACCTACGCCACCGTGCAGTACGTTGACCTGCCCGGCGTGCAGAAGGAACGCATGCGTGAGAGTCTCGCCACCCTGCGCGACGTCGACGCCATCGCTCACGTCATCCGCGTGTTCGACGATCCCAGCGTGCCGCACTCCGAAGGCAGCATCGATCCGCTGCGCGACGCGACCAACCTCGATCTCGAATTAATCCTGTCGGACCATGACCAAATCTCCAAACGCCTCGAGCGCGTCGACAAAGACCTAAAGAAGAAAAAGGATCCGCTCCTCGAATTGGAAAAATCCGTACTGGAAAAGTGCAAGGCCCACCTCGAAGCCGAAAAACCTCTGCGCGAATTGGAACTCACCGCAGAAGAACGTAAGCCCATTGGTGGCTTTCTGTTTTTGTCAGCCCGCCCCATGCTGTACGTGCTGAATCTGGGCGACGATGAAGCCGCGGACCTGGACAAAGCTGTCGAGAAGCACAAATTGTCCGCGCTCCAAGGTCGTCCGAATACCGCCGTAGTCGCCGTCTGCGGCCGTCTGGAAGCGGAACTCGCCGAGATGGAAGAAAAGGAGGCCGCAGAGTTGCTGGCCTCCTACGGCCTGAAAGAGCCTGGTCTGAACCGCCTGATTCGCGCCACCTACGATCTCGTTGGCCTTTACGCCTTCTTCACCGCCGGCGAACCCGAAGTACGCGCCTGGACCATTCGCAAAGGTTCCACCGCCGTGAAAGCCGCCGGAGAAATTCATAGCGACATCGAGAAGGGTTTCATCCGCGCCGAAGTAGTGCGTTGCGAAGATTTGCTGGCAGCGGGCAGCATCGCGGCTGCCAAGGAAAAGGCGCAAGTCCGCCTGGAAGGGAAAGAGTACATCGTCCAAGAAGGAGATGTGATTCTCTTCCGCCACAGCGGCTAGGTCACACACAGCGCCGCCTCAAAGCGGTCGCCGCGATCAGCATTTCTTAGCCGCGCGGTCTCCACACACATTCATGACCCACGAACTCTCATTCCGTGTTGCCCTCGCCGCGATATTGGGATTAGTTGCGGGCGGCGGAAATCTGCTCGGTGGCTACTTCGTGGTCCGCCGCGACTGGCCGCGGCAATACCTGCAATATTTCGTGGCACTCGGCGCCGGATACATGTTGTCGGTCGCCTTCGTCGAAGTGATCCCCGAATCGGTCCGCCTCTCCGGCGAAAACGCGCTGATCTATGTCCTGATCGGCTTCTTCCTGGTCCATCTTTTCGAACACACCCTCGCTCCCCATTTCCACTTCGGCGAAGAAACGCATACCGCCGAGATGCAGCACGGCCACGCGCAGCGCAGCGTCTTAATCGGTCTGGTGATCCACACCTTCTTCGACGGCGTGGCCATCGCCTCTGGATTTCTGGTCTCCACCTGGCTAGGCGCCATCATCTTTTTCGCCGTGTTCCTGCACAAACTTCCCGAGGGTTTCACCGTAGCCTCCGTGGTGCTCGCCAGCGGCCAGGGAAAGCGCAACGCCGTGCGTGCCGCCGGGTTACTAGGAGCAGCCACACTGGCCGGTGTGCTCCTGACCAGCGAACTGCAAGGCCAACTGAAGTACGCATTGCCTCTCTCAGGGGGAGTAACACTCTACGTGGCAGCCACCGACCTGCTCCCCGAGGTGAACAAGGAGCCCAATTGGCGCATGGCTTTGCTGGTTTTCATTGGGGTAGCTAGTTTGTTGATTCTACACACTTTATTCAAGGTTTAGTCCGGTGCCCATACTCACGGCACACCCGCGGGTACCTTCCTCGTTCTAGGTGCTTCATCTGCAACTTTTTGAGAACGCAAGTGTTTGCTACAGTGTGGCGGCTATGGTTAGAACCGACGTCCAACTGATGTTGGATGTGAAGGCCGGCGACGAAGCTTCGTTTGAGCTTCTGTTGCAGCGCTATCGCACGCCACTCGTCAACTTCTTATACCGCATGGTTCGCAATCGCGAGCAGGCGGAAGACTTGGCGCAAGAGGTGTTTCTCCGCGTCTACCGGGCACGCGAAGACTACGTGCCGAGCGCGAAGTTCACCACGTGGCTGTTTCGTATTGCCACCAATCTGGCGCTCAATTCGGTCCGCGACAATCGCTATCAGAAGTTAGAGATATCGATGGACGCGCCGACCACAGTTGACGCCGAAGACGGCGACGAGCGGCCCATGGATGTTCCGGAAAAGCATCCGAACATCGAGCAACATCTGGTCGAGGATGTTCGCAAGAAGATGATCCGGCATGCCATCGATAAGTTGCCGGAAAAGCAGCGGGCCGCTGTGCTGCTGCACAAATATGAAGAACTGGACTATGCAGAGATTTCGAAGATACTGAACTGTTCGGAAAGCGCATTGAAGTCGTTGCTGTTCCGGGCGTATGAGTCGTTGCGAGTGGAACTAGCCCCGCTCGTGGCGCTTCAGACTAAGCACTAGGGTAGGGAAAGAAGGAAGCATGAGTTGTGAACGAATGGAAAGCCGGATCCTCGGATATGTGGATGGGCGGCTGAAAGAAAGCGAGCGGCTGGATGTTGAAAAGCATCTGGCAGCGTGTTCGGCGTGCCATCTGCGCGTGAATGAATTCCGCGCGGTGTCTGGGCTGCTGGACGAATTGCCGGTGATTGAACCATCGCCGGCGTTCGACGCGCGCGTGCATGCGCTGGTCGCTGCGGAACCGGAAAAGGTGAGCTGGTGGGCGTGGCTGAAAGTTTCGCCGCGTGTTGCCTTTGCCGCAACGGCTTTGCTCTTTGCGGCGTTGTGGATGGGATATTCCACGCGACAGCCAGTGCTGCCGGTGCAAGTAGACGATGCGCAATTGATGCAGGATCTGCCGGTGCTGGAAGATCACGATGTGCTGTCGAACTTCGAGCCGTTAAAAGAATTGCCTCCGCCGGTTGAAGACAATTCGGAGAATGCGCAACAGCCGATGTAAGCGTGACATTAAGTTGAACCCGTCATTCCGAGCGAAGCGAGAAGTCCCTCTTCGGCGGACAAGGCGGACATAACAAAAGCGCGGAGAAGTAACGAAAAAGAGTATGCGGCGAATTGCAAACAAACTCGGGATTGCAGTGCTGGCGCTGGTAAGCGCCGCGCTGCTACCCACGTTTGGCTGGGCACAAAAGCAGAATCCGCATCCAGACCGTCCGCCAGCGGCGCGGCCTCCTCAGGCCCAGACGCATACGGCGACACCTCCGCACGCCCAGAATCCTAATAATTCCAATGCGAATCGGCCACCTGGAAATCCCAATGTGGCGAGACCGCCGCAGGGGCAGCAGGGCGGAAACAATTTTAATAATCAGAATGGCGCACACAACGGAACCGGCGCGGTCTTTTCGCCGCGGCAACAGGTCGGCGTAGGAGCGGCTCGTCCGTGGGTCGACAAGATGCGCGAACTTTCGCCGCAGCAACGCGATCGCGTCATGCAGAACAGCCGCGCATTTCAGAATCTGTCACCTGACAAGCAAAACAAGATTAAGCAGCAATTTAATCAGTGGGACCACATGACGCCGCAGCAGCAGGCGAGTTTGCGCGCCAACGAAAATACCTGGCGGCAATTGACGCCCGAGCAGCGCGACCACATCAAGAATGATGTGCTGCCTCGCTGGCGGCAGATGCCCTGGGATCGTCAACAAGTGATGAAGCAGAAGCTGGGCGTGTTGCAGAACATGCCGGAATCCGCGCGCAATCAGCGCTTGAATGATCCCAACTTCACTCGTGGCATGAGCGACGAAGAGAAATCCACGTTGCACGACCTCAGCCACCTGCACGTCGGCGGTCCCCCCGACGTCGCCGCCGACCAGTAAGCCTTCTCAATGTAGCGGCGAGCCTTTAGGCTCGCCTGTAGCGGCCACCTTCCAGGTGGCCATCCTGGGTCCCAAGTCGGGGAAGCGCCTTTTGCTCTGAGCCTGTCGAAGGGTGCGGCACGCTCCTCTTTAGCTTGTCCCTTCCTTACTCGCTTCTATGAGCTCACCGTCCGTATTGAATGAACCGCAAACAATTGCCATCTGCATCTCGCACATACATTTCCCGGTTGCCCCACGTCTGATCGAATGGTTCGAGATCAATGCCCACGCCCTTCGCCGCGAACTCCGCATGCAGCGCATCCACATCATCGACAATTAAATTCGCGGCGTTCCCCGAAACTCCGTCACCTGGAAACGAGGATACGTGCAACCACACACCATCGCGCGAAATGCCCATGTAACATGGATCGGCGTTCGTGTCGTTCGATCGATAGGCAAATTCCTTTCGGAAGCCAAGCTTGTTGCAATAAAAATCTTCGGCTGAAAGCGAACTGGCTACATGCAAGAGCGGGATTGCAGTTTTAATCATTCAGCGCCTCCGTCAGGAGCCGACATTTTATAGGAATGGCGTCGTTCGAAACATCAACGTGCTCGCGCGAACCTCGTGTGACAATTTGGTGCGTTGACAAGACGCAAACACTCGCGGCATGGTGACTTGTTGCGGTAAGCAGCATCAAATTGTAGGGAGACTCCGATTCCAGAATTGCCGGCAAGATTCCGCGCGCTGAAACACCGCAACTTCCAACTCTTCATCATTGGACAATTAATTTCGCTGATTGGCACGTGGATGCAGACCACCGCGCAGCAGTGGCTCGTCTACAAACTGACCGGGTCCGTAGCTCTGCTTGGTGTGTTTGGATTTGCTAGCCAGGTGCCAATGCTGTTGTTGGCGTGGATGGGCGGTTACGTCGGCGATCGCTACAACCGGCATCGCGGCGTGATTGTTACCCAATCGTGTTCCATGGTGCTGGCCTTTGTGCTCGCCGCGTTGACGCTGACCCACACTATCCGCGAATGGCACCTGATCCTGATCGCGTTTCTGGTCGGCATTGTAAATGCCTTCGACGTGCCGATTCGCCAGGCATTTTTTGTGCATATGGTAGGCAAAGAGGACTTGCCGAACGCCATCGCGCTGAACTCTTCGATTTTTAATGGAGCGCGCGTGGTGGGTCCGGCGATTGCCGGCTTTGCCATTGTGCTGGTCGGCGAAGGCTGGTGCTTCTTTCTGAATGGTCTCAGCTTCATCGCCGTGCTGGTGGCGTTGCTCATGATGCGCATCGAGCCGAGAAAATCGCGGCCGAAAGATCAATCGCCACTGCGCAGTTTTGTGCAAGGCTTTCAATTTGCGATGAAAGACGTGCCGATTCGTTCGGCATTGTTGATGCTAAGCCTGCTGAGCCTGTTCGGCTTGCAGTACGCGGTGTTCCTGCCGATTTATGCACACGACATTTTGCATGGTGGCGCGAAGGCGTTGGGCTTGCTGATGAGCGCGGCAGGAGTGGGCGCGGTGTTGGGCGCGCTGCAATTTGCGGCACGCACCCATTACAAAGGATTGGCAAAGTGGATTGCTACCACGTGCACGACCTGCGCTATCGGTTTGATCGTCATGTCGCACGCCACGTCGTTCTGGTTGTGCGCGGCAGTTTTGTTCGTGGTGGGATTTGCGGCCACGTCGCAAATGGCCGCGACGAATACCATTATTCAAGAACGCGTGCCCGAAGAATTGCGCAGCCGCTTAATGGCGGTGTACGCGACGATGTTCATGGGCGTGCAGCCCATCGGCGCATTGTTAGCGGGTGGCGTGGCGAAGCGCATTGGCACTCCAGATGCCCTGTTACTGCTGGGAAGCATTGTGTTGGCAGGTTGCATCGCGTTCATTTATTTCGTCGCCACAAAATTCACTAATTCCGAGAGCGCCACGCCGGCAATTGTCGCGGAACCGCCACTGTGATCATTGCGTTCGAACACTTCTACACAAATAAACGCTGCGTTCTGAAGTAATTATCAAATTGATACGATGCGGTCTGTGGAAACTGTCGGCATGCCGACAATTTCTTGTTGCCGACATTCCTGTAGCTCAGGCCTTCAGGCCTGAGGTTTTCCCATCCGCGGGCGTTGATTGCACATGCCGACTAAAATCTTCAGCCTTGCAATTGTTGCAGAACCGCTACTGTGATGATTGCGTTCGAACACTTCTGCACAAATAAACGCTGCGTTCTGAAGTGATTGTCAAATTGATACGATGCGGTCTGTGGAAACGGTCGGCATGCCGACAATTTTGCCGACATTCCTGTAGCTCAGGCCTTTCAGGCCTGAGGATTTCCACTAATACATGCTTGATTGCTTGTGTTGACGAAAATCCTCACCCCTGAAGGGGTGAGCTACTGTTACGTAGGATTTGGACGGTAAACCCAGGGCGATTTTTCAATTTGCGGTTGCGGGACGGCTGGCGAGTTAATGGCTTCTAGAGTCGCATCAACGTTCGGTCGCGTCGGTGCCAGTGAACACACCGGATCCGTTGCGTTTGCGTCGCCGGTGAGCAGCAATGCCTGGCAGCGGCAGCCGCCAAAATCAATTGCGCGGCGGTCGCAGGATTTGCAAGGCTCCTGCATCCACTCTTCTCCACGAAACGCTTGAAACGCCGCGGAATTCTTCCAGATTTCTTCCAGGCTTTTTTCTTTCACGTTTTCAAATTGCATGCCGGGAATTACGTTCGCTGCGTGGCAGGGAAGCGCCGCGCCATTCGGAGCGACCAGCATCAGTTTGCGTCCCCAACCTCCGACGCAGGGTTTTGGGTAACGCGCATAATAATCGGGAACCACGAAAACAACGCGCGTAGTGCCTTTCAATCGCTCCTCGGCAGCTTTCAAGATTGTGACGCAGTGATCGAGTTGCTCGCGCGTGGGCAGAAGATTGTCGCGATTGGTGAGCGCGTAGCCGTAATACTGCACACTGGCAAATTCCACGCAACCCGGTTTGTACTCGTCGACGAGCGCCAGCATTTCTTCCAGTTCATGAATATTCTGCCGATGAATTACAAAATTCAGCGTGACCCCGATGCGATGTTTCTTGAGCCATTCCAGTACGCGAAGTTTTTGCACGTGCGTGCGCGTGCCGGAAATATCCGCGGCAGTATCTTCGCGCGCGCCTTGGAAGCTAAGTTGAAAATGATCGAGGCCAGCGTTGACCAGTGCCGCAAGTTTTGCTTCGTCGAGCGGAAGGCCGCTGGTAATCAGGCTCACGTACAGGGAAGCGGCGCGAGCAGCGCGCACCAATTCCACAATGTCGGGCCGCGCCAGCGGTTCGCCGCCGGTGAAATCAGCTTGCAGTACGCCAAGCGTCGCAGCTTCCTTGAAAACCCGAGTCCAACTATCCGTGGAGAGTTCCGTCGAGCGATTTGCGAGTTCGATCGGATTCGAGCAGTAAACGCAGTGCAGCGGGCAGCGATGCGTGAGTTCGGCGACGAGTGCGAGTGGTGTGGGATTGGTGGTCACTGTGAATTAGATGCGCGGTGGTTCATACATCGAAGAGAGATTCCTCGCTTCGCTCGGAATGACGGGTGCTTCAATGATCGCGAACTCAACGAGATCAAAAATCAAAAGTCGATGGCGCGCTGATCATGAAGAAGCGCCAGATAGCCGAGCAGATCGTCGGTGATGCGTTGCGGTTCGGCCTTGGAATAAAGTTTGTGCAAGTCTTCGGCAATTTGCTGCACGGTATGCTGGCCGTCGCAGCGCTGCACAATCTCCAGGCTCGGTCCATTCAGCCGCAGCGCGCGCTCCGGCATCAGCAGCATACGTTGTTGCTGGTTGCTTTCGTTGAGTCGCACTCCAGCAGCAAGCCGCGGCTTACCGGAAAGTTCAGGCTTCATCGATGAGGGCTCTCTTTCAATTTTCCCACTACATCTAGAAATCGTCCAACTTCATCCGACTTAGCGTCCTTGGACCAGAAACCACCATCTCGCTGCATCTCGAAGAAATTCTTGCCAACGCCAAAGCTCCCCTTAAAAGTCTTTCCATCGTAGAACTCGACGGTAGTCGTAGGAACCGGTACACCGTACCACGGCACGCTCCATCCTTCCTTGTTGGCATCCACAAACGCAACTATGCGTCGAATTGATTCGCGGTCCGAGATTTCGCTTCCTCGGATCTTAATCATCGAAACCTCTCCAAGGGACGAAAAATTGCGGTGATTGTCGCCACATCCGGTGAGCGCAAGTGCGAGCAAAGCCAGGAAACGAAGCTGTCTACTCGTCATTGCTCTTGGCGGGCTGGAAGGCGCCGGGAGGAGGCCAGCCGGGATTCACGTACGAAAAATAAAGAGCGTCGAGCTGCGCCCACAAAATATCGCACTTGGCGCGGAGAGCGGCATGAGCCAGGTCTTGCTGCTCGCGGGTGCGCGCATGCTTCACGCAATAAGCCAGGGCGAATTCCGCATCTTCGGGAGCTTGCGTCAGGCGGCCTTGAAAATAATCGAGCGCCGGCACCAGCCATGGATAGTGCTGGCGCATGCGATCCATGCGCAGCGCGATAAGTTTGTGCGAAAAAAGTTCGGTGAGCGACGAAGCGACGGCTTCGAGATGCGAGCGCGTGGAAACAAGCTGAACGTAGGCCTGCACGGCGAAGCGCGTTGCCGGAAGTATGCCCTCGCCGCGAATTGCTTTTTCCCGCGGCAAACCGGTGGCTTCAACCAGCTTCAGCCACTTTTCGATGCCGCCCGGTTTGGTGCCATCGCCATCGTGATCGAGGATGCGTTTGCGCCACGCGAGACGAAACGCGGGATCTTCGCTGCGCGCCAGAATGGCGGCGTCTTTGATCGGAATGTGTTCCTGGTAATAGTAGCGATTTAAAGCCCACGCTTGTAGTTGGCTGTGAGTGAGTCTGCCGTCGTGCATCAGCAGATGGAAGGGGTGCTTGTGGTGATAGCGCTCCGCGCCGATAGCCTCGAACCCCGCAATGAATTCGGCTTCGCTGAGCAGAGGTCGTTCGGTGGCAACGATGGTCATAAGTCGATGGTAATGCCATCGTAGGCGATTTCAAATCCGGCATCCAGCACGGCATGGTGCTCGGCAGATTGTTCGTCGAGGATGGGATTGGTGTTGTTGATGTGAATCAGGATTTTGCGGCCGACGGCGTCTTTTGGATATTGCTCCAGCAGGCCACCCGGACCGGAAAGCGGAAGGTGGCCGATTTCGCGCGCGGAGTTATCGCTGCGCCCGGTCTCGCGAAGTTCGTTGTCGCACCAAAATGTTCCGTCGATGAGCACCAAGTCGGCGGAAGCTGCAAGTTTTGTCCATTCAGAGTTGCGACCGGAAAGGGAAGGAGCGATGAACACTTTTTTGCCCGCACGCTCGAAGAGGAAGCCGACGCAAGTATCCTCTGCCGAGGCGTTCCGGCGTAGTTCGTCACTCACGAAGTCGGGATAGTGGCCGCCGAGGGCGATGGTATTGCAGACGAAGGTGGGCGATTCGCCGGGACTGTCGGAAAGGTGACAACCCAAACGCCCTTTGGCAGAAATAGTCTGCCACTGAACAGGCGGATCGGCGCGATCCAGCACTTTGAAAATACGATTCTCGTTTTTCAGAATTTTCTGCACGCCCAATGTCGAAAACACAAAGAAGGATTGAAATTCTCGCAAATGCAGCAGCCCCATCACGGAATCCACATCGGCGGAAGGAAGAAAAACGCCGGCGATGGGGGAATGGCCGGGGTGTTGGGGATCGGGTGTTAATTCCGGAGTTGCGACGATTTGAGAGCGGAGGTCCGGGGAGGCACCGACCAGGAACCAGTGCTCGCCATCAGGGTTGAAGGCGATTTGCGTTTGGGTGCGCGGACGAGACTGCAAGGTTCCGGCGCGCAAGCCGGCGCAATTGTGACAGACACAGTTCCATTGGGGAAAGCCGCCGCCCGCAGCGGAGCCGAGAATTTTGATTTGCATGAAGTCGGCCTTGATAGCTGGGAAGCTAGCTTACGGCAAAGTACGTGGTTGGAACAAGTTGCGCGGACACGAAACAGCCCGCCACAAGTCTCGCAGGAGACGAAAGGCGGGCTTTGCGGCTAAATACTAGAGTTCAGCGTTGGCGTACGAGCTGACTTCGCAGTTCAGATCGATTTCTTCGTGCTGAGGGGTGGTCCATTCCATGGTGAGCAGCTCCTTGTACGGTTTCAGAAAGTAAGATGCCGGGAACTTTGAGAAGGTATCACAGCCGCGGACAAAAGTGAATGCTGGGGCGCAATGTTCGAATTGAGTAGTTGGAGGGGAAAAGGCCACTTCCGAACTAGCGAGTGGGTGACAGTGTAGGAGACAGACATGCGGTCGTGATCTGACGGTTGAGAGAAAGTGGGAGTGTTGCCGGCTAGCAGTCGGCGCTACCAGGCAAGTTTCGGGACGCAAAATTAGCTTTGGAAATGTACCCCAACATATAGATGAGGGCGCAGGCCGGAAATACAGTTAGTCGTATGGAAAATTGAATTTGAAGTAGAAAATAAATTCCCACACTTTTTACACACTTTGTACGGAATTCCCTTGACAAGATTTCGCCAGCGCTTATAGTGGCAAAAAGTGGGGCGAAGTGGGAAGTGGTAGGAGAGAGTAGGTCGGGCTAGACGGCAGTGGGCGAAGTGGGCAAATCGGTCCTCCGGCAAACTGGGTCATATGAAATTGAGGGGAAACTATCCGGCGAAGGTCGACGAGAAGGGTCGTCTGAAAATACCGGTAGTGTTTCTTGAGGCGCTGAAGGAGTACGGCGATCAATTTTATATCACCAGCCCAACGGGAGATTCGGCTCGCATATACCCAATGAAAGTCTGGAGCGAGATTGAGGACAAGCTAGCAAAGCTGCCCACGACAAACAAGGCAAAACGCAAGTTTTTGATGAGAACGAGCTATTTCGGGCAGTCGGTGGAGCTGGATGGGCAGGGGCGAGTGCTGTTGCCGTCGGTGCTGAGGGAAAAGGCGCAAACCAAGGGCGATGTGGCCGTTTTGGGGACGCTGGATTACCTGGAAGTAATCAGCGACGCGCGGGCCGTGGATGAGATGGAGAAGGATCCGTTCACGGATGAAGACGCCAAGGAATTGGGCGATTTGGGGATTTAAGTAGCACGCGGTGAAGGGGACGGGGCGGGCTAGGCAAAGAATTTGGGTGCACCACATACGCCGGTACTGTTGGACGAGGTGTTGGAATGGCTGGATCTAAGGCCAGACGGGATTTACGTAGACGCCACGCTGGGAGCCGGGGGGCACTCGGCGGGAATAGCCGCAAGAATGTTGGAGTTGGCCGGTACGGGGAAGCTTACCGGGCGACTGATCAGCCTGGACCGGGACGCACAGGCGCTGCGGATCGCGGAGGAGCGACTCAAGGATTTTGGGAGTTTCGTGAATTTGGTCCACTCGCCGTTCTCGAAGATTGCGGAGGCCGTGCAAGGGTTGGGGATAGCGAAGGTGGACGGGGTCTTGGCCGACTTGGGAGTTTCGAGCATGCAACTTGACCGCCCGGAACGGGGATTTTCGTTTCGCGAGGCGGGGCCATTAGATATGCGGATGAGCAGCGGGGAAGTGGCCGAAGATGAGCTCACCGCAGACGAAATTGTGAATCGGTGGTCGGAGAAAGAGATAGCCGACCTGCTCTACAAGGAAGCGGAAGAGCACGATTCCAGAAGAATCGCCAGGTCGATTGTGAAAGCGCGTCCGATACGGGACACAGCGCACCTGGCAACGGTTGTGGCAGGCGCCCGGAAGCAGTGGGGAAGGCAGAGACTGCATCCCGCAACAAAAACGTTTCTGGCGCTGCGGATAGCGGTGAATCGAGAGATGGAGGAACTCGGGCAGTTTCTTTCCCGGACCCCTGCCACATTAAATTCAGGAGGCCGATGGGTGGTGATGAGTTACCACTCGCGAGAAGACCGGCCGGTGAAGCACGCGTTCCAGGAAGGCGAGCGAGAGGGAACGCTGAGGGTGCTCACCAAACACGTGATCGTGCCCAGCGATGCAGAGCAGGCAGCGAATCCGAGGTCGCGCAGTGCGAAGCTTCGGTGTGCGGAGAAGGTGTGACATGGCGACGGCGTACAAACTGGATGGAATGATGGGTGAAGAACTTCCGCAACGTTTTCCCGGCAAGGGCGGGGAAGACGCCGGAAGAGTTTTGCGTCCGAGCCTGGTAAAGCTGAAAGCACAGGCGGCAGAGCGACGGATCGCCAACGCAGGCAAGCACCGGCCGGAAACGGTGGAATTCTGCACGGTGAAGCGCATCGACAACTCGCGGCTGGTGCGGCATGTAGAACCGGTGAAGATGCGGAATCTGTACAAGACCGTGGTGCTGGGCGGAATTATGGCGATGTTTTGCATGCTGTACATCTACCAACATTTCCGCTGCATCGATTTGAGTTTTCAACTGGAAGATTTGAAGGGAAAACAAGAGCAGGCGGCAGCGCTGAATGGCGAACTGCGGCTGGAGATGTCTGCGCTGCGGGATCCGCACCGGATCGATGTGATTGCCCAGCATGAGCTGGGGTTGAAGAGGCCAGAGCCGACGCAGGTGCGGGAATATGCGGGTTTTGACGGATCGCAAGTGGCGGCGGCGCAGTTTGTGAAGACGAACCGGGTTCCTTGAGTCAGTGGTTGCCAAGACGCAAAGATCGAAGAGAGATTCCTCACTTCGTTCGGAATGACGGGCCCTCGTTGAGATTTGAGTTCGGAATGACGGGTGGTCTAAAAAGATTACGTCTGTAAGTTTTTAGCAGCGCTGACGGCCAGGAAGCCATGGAGCAACAAAAAGTCCACGTCCGTTTATTGATCCTTGCTGGCGTGGCGTTGTTCTGGACGACGGCGGTTTTTGGACGACTTACCTACCTGCAACTTTTCCGACACAGCGACTACATGATGCGAGCGGCGCGGCAGCAGCGTCGCACCATCGAAATCACACCAAAACGCGGATCGATTTACGACCGGAACATGCATCCACTGGCAATGAGTGTGCCGGTGCAATCAGCGTTTGCGGTTCCCGCAGAAATCAAAGATGCGGCGATGGCCACGCGGCTGCTCGCCGGCGTGTTGGGTACGCCACAGGAAGTGCTCCGCGAGAAACTGGAAGGCAGCGGGTCGTTTGTGTGGATCCAGAGAAAGCTTCCTCCGGAGAAGGTGGAAGCAATCCAGTCGCTGAACCTGAAGGGAGTCTATTTCCAGGAAGAGTACAAGCGGTATTACCCGAAGCGGGACATGGCCGCGCACGTTCTGGGATTCGTGGATGTTGATGAAAAGGGGCTGGGAGGAGTTGAGCACCAATACGACGAAACGATTCGCGGCAAAGCGGAAAAAATTATCGTGATGGCGGACGCACGGCAACGCTGGTTTGACGGCGGCGAGGCGCAACGGGATCGCGGGGCAAGCGTAATTCTGACGCTGGACGAAAAGATTCAATACATCGCGGAACGGGAGCTGGCAGCGGCGATTGAGACCAGCCACGCGGTGGCCGGCTCGGTGATTGTCGAGGATCCAAACTCTGGCGCCATTTTGGCGTTGGCGAATTGGCCAAAATACAATCCAAATGCAGCGACGGATGCCCCGGCAGAGTCGAGAATGGACAGAGCGGTGAGCGCGATCTATGAACCGGGATCGACGTTCAAGCTGGTGACCCTGGCGGCGGCCTTCGACCAGAACAAGATTCGGCCGGAGGAAGTATTTAATTGCGAGAACGGGTCGGTGGTGGTGGCGGGCCACTTGATACACGACCACAAGAAGTACGGGATGTTGACGGTGGCGGACATTCTGGCGAACTCGAGCGATGTGGGAGCGATCAAGATTGCGCTGCGATTGGGCGAGCCGAAATTTTATGAGTACATCCGGGCTTTTGGATTTGGAAATCCGACGGGGGTGGACCTGCCAGGCGAGAGCCGCGGGCTGCTGCGCAGGCTGGAACATTGGGGAGGATATTCGATCGCATCGGTCTCGATGGGACAGGAAGTGGGTGTAACACCACTGCAGATGGTGAATGCCGTCTCGTCGATCGCGAATGGCGGATTGGCGTACAAGCCGCATGTGGTGCAGGAAATGAGGCGCGGTGAACAGGTGTTGCCGGTGGATGCGCCAGCCGCGGGGACCAGCGCGGAGCCGAGACGCGTGATACGCCCCGAAACGGCGGCGACGCTGCGACGATTGATGGAAGGCGTGATTTTGAAAGGTACGGGTAAAAAAGCAAGGCTCGATGGCTGGACGGCCGCAGGGAAGACCGGAACGGCACAGAAGATTGATCCGGCCACCGGACGTTATTCGGCACACAACGTGATTGCGTCGTTCACGGGGTTTGCGCCAATCAACGATCCGAGTGTGACGATTCTGGTTTCGCTGGATTCGCCGGGTGGGTGGCCGCATGACGGAGGAAGCGTGGCGGCGCCGGTGTTCAAGAGGATCGCAGAGCAGGTGCTGGCGTATCTGGATGTGCCGCGTGATGTGCCATTGAGCCCGCAGCTGGTACAGACCGCGTATAGGCGAGAGGCCGAGAGCGACGACAGCGCCTCGTTAGAGGATTTCACTCCAGTAGATTTTTCCGCGCAGACCGAGCCTCAGGAAGATTCGCCGAAGGCAGACTTGCCAAAACAGCCGGAGCAAAAGATTGCGGCAGTAACCATGGCCGTGGATGAGGGAGGGGACATTCCGGTCCCGGATTTTGCGGGAAAGACGATGCGGGAAGTAACGGAGACGTGCCTGCGGCTGGGGTTGAACCCGGTGGTGCTTGGCAGCGGTCTTGCAACACAACAATCGCCGGCAGCGGAGGCCAAAGTACGCCGCGGCGCAAAGATTACCGTGCAATTTGGCGGCAGCGCCGTGCGAGCGGGCAAAGCACGGTAGAAAATGGGCTTAGGAAGCGAATGACCAAGGGACCGAGTACCACGGAAGAAACCGAAAGAATTTTGGCAAAACGGGGCGAAGACGAGCGTCAACAGACTGTGGCCACCGAGAGACAGCCAACGGGGCTAACCCTGCGCACTCTTCTGGAGGGGGTGGAGGTGCGCTCGGAGGGGTATGCAGGCGAGGTGAAAATCCGGCAAGTGGCGTGCGACTCGCGGAAGGTGGAGCGGGGCGCGTTGTTTGTGGCGATCGAAGGTGTAGCCGCCGACGGAAACAAGTACGCCAAAGATGCAGTGGAGCGCGGAGCCGTAGCCATTGCCAGCGCGAGCAGCAGGCCTGCGGACTGGCCGAGCAATGTGGCTTGGGTGCAAGTGAAGGAGCCGCGAAAGGCGCTGGCAATAACGGCGGCGAACTTTTTTGGCCGGCCGGCACTGGCGTTGCGGCTGGTGGGCGTAACCGGAACGAACGGGAAGACGACAACCACGTCGCTGATCGATTCGATCGTGCGAGCGAGTGGAGCGAAGACGGGATTATTCGGGACGATTGGCTACCGCACGCCGCGCGGAGAATATCCGGCGCCGAACACCACGCCGGAATCCGTGGACCTGCAGAGCTTTTTTGCGGAGATTCGCGACGGGCAGGGAAAGTATGCGGTGATGGAAGCAAGTTCGCATGCGCTGGCGCTGGACCGCTTGTGGGGCTGCCACTTTGCGGCGGCGGTGTTTACGAACCTGACGCGCGACCACATCGATTTTCACAAGACGTTTGAAAGCTATTTCGCGGCGAAGAAGCACTTGTTCGAAGGAACGGGAGCGGGCGCCCCGGATGTGTCGGTGGTGAATACCGACGATGAGTGGGGCAAGAAGCTGGCAAAGCTCAGCAAAAAGACACTGACGTACGGGCTGACGAATGGCTCGGATCTGATCGTGAAAAAGTTCCAGTTGAGCTTTAAAGGGTTGGATTTTACCGCGCAGACGCCCAATGGAAAAATTCAGGCGCAATCGCACCTGGTGGGGCGCATCAATGTGTACAACATTCTGGCGGCGATTGGCGCGGGGATCGGGTTGGGAATTTCGAATGAAGTGATTGAAGCGGGAATACGAAATCTGGAGGCGGTAGCCGGACGCTTTCAGCGAATCGATCAGGGGCAACCGTTTCTGGTGGTGGTGGACTACGCGCACACCGATGATGCGTTGGAAAACTTAATTCGCACCGCGAGGGAATTAAATCCCAAGGGGCGGATTATTACGGTGTTTGGCTGCGGCGGATCGCGCGACCGGACCAAGCGGCCGATTATGGGCGAGACCTCGGGACGGTTGAGCGATCTTTCAATTTTGACCAGCGACAATCCGCGTCAGGAAGATCCGTTGAAAATTATCAGCGACATTGTGGTGGGCACGCAGAAGTCCGGTGGTAAGTACGTGATTGAAGCGGATCGCGCGAAAGCGATTCAACTGGCGATCACGGAAGCGGGCGCTGGAGATATGGTGTTACTGGCCGGAAAAGGCCACGAGGATTATCAGATTTTTGCCGACCGCACGATTCATTTTGATGACCGCGAGGTTGCGCGAAAGGTGTTGCGCGATCAAGGTTACGGAGAACCGTCAGGCGGACCCGGGTTTGGCACGTAACGCGCTCTCGTTTGCAGGAAAAGGACGAGGGCTGGCGGGCCAGAATGTGACTCGCGAATAAGGAGGAGCCCTCAACCGGTGAGAACACAGAACGCAGAGTGGTGGGAACGAGGCGGAGAGATCGCGCGGGACGAGAAGAAGGCCAACGTATTGAGGCAACTATGCGGTGGACGCTTACACAAGTGGCTGACGCGGTGGCGGGCAAAAAAGGGAGCGGACTTGACGCCCTGGCCCGGGTGGCCGGCGTCTCGATTGATTCTCGCACAGTACGTGCCGGAGAACTGTTCGTGGCGATACACGGGCCGAGTCACGACGGACACGATTATGTGGCTGATGTTTTGGAGAAGGGCGCCGCAGCGGCTGTGGTGGCCGGGCCGCTCGTATCGCGCTATCCGGGGTGGATTCAGGACCGGTGCATCACGGTTGGAGATACCCTCGGCGCATTGCACGACCTGGCGCGAGCCGTACGCAAAGCATGGGGGCGGAAAATTTGCGGGATCACGGGGTCCGTCGGGAAAACCACTACCAAAGAGATCCTGGCGGCATTGCTGGGCACGAAGTTACGGGTCCTGAAAACCGAAGGAAATTTTAATAACGAGTACGGATTGCCGTTGACGCTGTTTCGACTGGAAGAAACGGATGAGGCGGCAGTGCTCGAGATGGGCATGTCGTTTCCTGGGGAGTTGCGGCGACTGGCGGCGATTGCGTTGCCGGATGTTGCGATTGAGTTGCGGGTGACGCCGGCACACTTGCTGAATTTTTCTTCGGTGGAAGAAATCGCGCTGGCGAAGCGGGAGTTGGTGGAAGGATTGAATGGGGCGAATTCGCTGGCGGTGTTGAATGCGGATGATGCGCGGGTGGCGGCGATGGCTCGATTCGCGCCGGGACGGGTGATTTATTACGGCGTGGAGAAGGATGCGGAGTACAAGGCGGAAGAGATTGAGGATCGCGGGGCGCTGGGGTCGGCGTTCACGCTGGTGCATCAGGGGAAGCGGTCGCGGATTGAGATGTCGTTGCCGGGGCGGCATGTGGTGCTGAACGCGGTGGCGGCGATTGCGGCGGCGAGCGAGTGGGGGATTGGCGTGGCGGAAGCGCAAAGCGTTTTTCCCACTTTACGGACGCCATCGATGCGCGGGGAGCTGATTCGGTTCACGAATGGATTTGCGCTGATTAATGATTCTTACAATTCGAGCCCGGCAGCGCTGCAGGCGATGACGAGTTTGCTGGCGGCCACTCCGGGATTTCGGCGCAGGATTCTGGCGGCGGGCGAGATGCGGGAGTTGGGGCCGAGTTCGGAGGCGCTGCATCGCGAAGGTGGAGAGTTTGCGGGGAAGACCGGGAAGATTGATTTCGTGATTGGGGTGCAGGGGGATGCGCAGCAGGTGGTGGAAGGTGCGGTGAGCGCGGGAGTGGCGAGGAGCGCGACGAAATTTTTTCAGACGCCGCAGGAGGCGGCACAGTTTTTGGTGGAGTTCGTAAAGCCGGGCGATTTGCTGCTGGTGAAAGGCTCGCGCAGCGTGAAGATGGAACGAATTGTGGAAGCGCTGCTGGGGCGATTCGCGCCGGAAGATGCGCGGGCGAATGCGGGAGTAGAACACTAGATGCTCTACTACCTGTTGTACCACGTACTGCAGAAATATTTCAGCCCGCTGAATGTGTTTCGGTACATCACGGTGCGCACCGTGTATGCGAGTTTGACGGCGATGTTTCTGACGCTGGTGTTTGGGCCATGGCTGATACGCAAGCTGCGCGAATTGCAGATTGGGCAATACATTCGCGAAGAAGGGCCGCAGGAGCACAAGAAAAAAGCGGGCACGCCGACGATGGGTGGCGTGTTGATTGTGCTGTCGACGGCGGTGCCGACTTTGTTGTGGGCGGACCTGTCGAATCCGTTTGTGCTGCTGGCGTTATTTGCACTGCTGGGATTTGCGGCGATTGGATTTGTGGACGATTACGCGAAGGTGGCGAAGCGGCAGAATTTGGGGTTGACCGGGAAGCGGAAGCTGACGCTGCAGATGTTGATCAGCGTGTTTGTGGGGATTGTGCTGCTGGTGCTGTCGACGTACAGCGCGTATTCAACGCAACTGGTGCTGCCATTTTTGAAACGGCTGCGGCCGGATTTGGTGATTCATTCACTGCTGAATGCGGGACATTTGTGGCCGCTGGCGTTTGTGCCGTTTCTGGTGTTTGTGGCGCTGGTGATTACCGGAAGTTCGAACGCAGTGAATCTGACCGACGGGCTGGACGGACTGGCGATCGGGTGCACGGTGATTGCGGCGGGCGCGCTGACGGTGTTGACGTATGTGAGCAGCAATTTTCGCTGGGCCAATTATCTGGAGATTCAGTACATCCCGCGCGTGGGAGAGTTGACGGTATTTTGCGGGGCGCTGGTGGGAGCGTCGCTGGGATTTCTCTGGTACAACGCGCATCCGGCGGAAGTGTTTATGGGCGATGTTGGTTCGCTGGCGTTGGGCGGAGCGCTGGGAACGATTGCGGTGATTATCAAGCAGGAAGTGCTGCTGGTGTTTGTGGGCGGAATTTTCGTAGTGGAAGCGATGTCGGTGATTTTGCAGGTGGGGTCGTTCAAGTTGCGCGGGAAACGGATATTTCGGATGGCGCCGATTCATCATCACTTTGAATTGTTGGGCTGGAGCGAGAGCAAAGTGATTGTGCGGTTCTGGATTGTGGCGCTGGTGTTTGCGTTGTTTGCGCTGACGACGTTGAAGTTGAGGTAGGCGGAAGTAAGAAAGCGGATTAAAAGGCTTTGCGCTTGGAATGGAGCAATCGAAGAGGGATTTCTCGGGCAAAAGCCGCCCTCGGAATGACGGGACGGTAAACGATGGGCCTCTTGAAGAAGTCTTGAAGCAGTAGGTGGAGTTGGGAGCAGAATGCCGGGATCGATTGAGTTGCGGAAGAAGCGGGTGCTGGTGGTGGGACTGGCGCGAACGGGAGTGGCGACGGCATTATTTTGCGCGGGACACAATGCGGCGGTGACAGCGACGGAAACGCGAACGGAGACCGAGTTGGGAGAAGCGCCGGCGCGATTGCGCGAAGCAGGTGTGACGCTGGAACTGGGCGGGCACACGGAGAAAACGTTTTTGGCGCAGGACTTGATCATCCCTAGTCCGGGAGTGCCGGCGGACGATCCGTTTTTGGTGATGGCGCGGGCCAAGGGAATTACGGTGTGGAGCGAGATTGAGTTGGCATACCGGTTCATGGAAGGAAAACTAATCGGGATCACCGGATCGAATGGAAAGACGACGACCACCACGCTGGTGCACCACATTTTGCGGAACGCGGGAGTGGACGCGATTCTGGCGGGGAACGTGGGAACGCCGCTGATTTCGTGTGTGGAGGCGATGAACGGAGGAACAGTTACCGTCGCGGAATTGAGCAGCTTTCAACTGGAGTTGACGGACACGTTTAGGCCGGACATTGCGGTGCTGCTGAATCTTACGCCGGATCATCTGGACCGGCACAAGACGATGGAGGTCTATGCGGGAGCGAAGGCACGAATTTTCGAGAAGCAGACGGAACTGGACGCGGCCGTGTTGAACCAAGACGATGCAGCAACGGTGAAGTACGCGCCGAAGAAGTCGCAACTGTTCTGGTTCAGCCGGAAACAATCGGTGAAGCAGGGAGCGTGTTTGCGCGGCGAGGAAATTGTGGTGATGCATCACGGCAAAGAGGACGTGGTGATGAAGGCCAGCGAGATTCCGCTGCCGGGCGCGCACAATCTGGAAAACGTGTTGGCAGCAGTGACGGTGACGCGATTGGCGGGAACAGACCCGGAAAGTATCGCGCGAGGCGTGCGGAGTTTTGCGGGAGTGGAGCATCGGCTGGAATTTGTGACGGAAATTGGCGGCGTGCGTTATTACAACGATTCCAAGGCCACGAACGTCGATGCCACGCTGAAGGCGTTGGACGCGTTTCCGGGACGAATTCTGGTCATCCTGGGTGGAAAAGATAAAGGAAGCGACTACACGGTGTTGCAGAAGCCGCTGCGGGAGAAAGCGATTCTGGCGCTGCTGATTGGCGCTGCTGCCGACAAGATTGAATCGCAGATTGCGGGAAGCGTGGCGATGGAACGCGCGGGGACGATGGAACGCGCGGTGGAGCTGGCTGCGCAAGCGGCACAGGCGAGGGATGTGGTGCTGCTGGCGCCAGCTTGCGCGAGCTTCGATCAATTTGTGAATTACGAGCAGCGCGGGCGGGTGTTTAAGGACTTGGTACGCGGCCTGGAGCGCAAAGCTTCGCAAACGTTTTCGGGGAAGGGATAAGCCGTGGCAAGACGTTCGGAAACTGACCGGTGGCTATTTGCGGTGACGTTGATCCTGTGCCTGATGGGCGCGGTGATGATTTTCAGCGCATCGGCGGTCACGGCGCAGCAGCAGTACGGGCACTCGTACATTTTCGTGTTGCGGCAAGTGGTGTGGCTACTGGCGGGACTCGGAGGGATGTTCGCGCTGATGAAGTTGGACTATCACCGGCTGAAAGAACCGGCGGTGGTGTACACGTCGGTGTGCCTCGTGCTGGTGATGCTGGTGGGAACATTTTTTCTGGACAAGTCGCATGCAACGCATCGCTGGATCAAGCTGGGTCCGATAGGAATTCAGCCGTCGGAGTTGGCCAAGCTGGCGGTGATTTTATATCTAGCGTGGTTCCTGGATATGCGGCGGCGCAGCGCGACCAGCATGGAATTCAATAAGCAGGATTTGTTGCACACGATTTTACCGTGTGTGGCGCCAGTGCTGGCGTGCGTGGCGTTGATTGTGGCGCAACCCGATCTGGGCACGTCGGTAGATATTGTATTGATAATGGCGGCGATTTTGTTTGTGGCCGGGTTGTCGTGGAAATGGTTGGCAGTGGGAGCCGCGGCGGCGATGCCGGCACTGTTCCTGCTGATTTCGCATGTGTCGTACCGGCAAGCCCGCGTGATGGCCTTTCTGAATCCGGATTCGGATCCCAAGGGAGCGGGATTTCAGTTGCTGCAATCGCTGATCGCGGTGGGTTCGGGCGGATTCACTGGCGTAGGGTTGATGGAAAGCAAACAAAAATTATTTTATCTGCCGGAAGCGCACACGGATTTTATCTATGCGGTGATTTGCGAAGAGTTGGGATTCATTGGCGCGGTGGTGGTGATTACGTTGTTCGCCGTGTATGCGTGGAGAGGATTGCGAGCGGCGTTCAACGCGCCAGACGGATTTGGCAGGATGCTGGCGCTGGGAGTGACGGCGATGGTGCTGTTCCAGTCGCTGATTAATTTCGCGGTGGTGCTGGGCATGATGCCGACAAAAGGAATTCCGCTGCCGTTCGTGAGCTACGGCGGATCGAGTTTGCTGGTGATGTTGCTGGCTACGGGTGTGCTGCTGAACGTGTCGCAACAGTCGGGAAATCAGGCAGGCTTGCGGGCGTGAAACTGTTGATTGCAGGAGGCGGGACGGGCGGGCACGTTTTTCCGGCTATCGCCATTGCACAAGAGTGGAAGTCGCGAGGAGCAGATCGAGAAGTGGTGCTGGTAGGAACACAACGCGGAATCGAAGTGAAGCTGGTGCCGAAAGCAGGGCTGCCATTGGAGACAATCCGCGTGGCGGGATTGAAAGGCAAAGGCGGCACGACGCTGATCAAGAATCTGGCGATGCTGGGGTCGGGATTGTCGGACGCTTATGGCGTGTTGCGGAAGCACAAACCGGCGGTAGCGTTTGGCGTCGGCGGCTATGCGGCGGGGCCGATGTTGCTGGCCACGTGGTTGCATGGAATTCCCAACGTGATCTTCGAGCCAAACGCGGAGCCAGGATTTACGAACAAGGTGCTGGCCCGATTCGCGAAACGAATCGCGACGGGGTACGAAGTTTCGGCTCGTGCGTGGGGAGAAAAAGCAAAGGTGACCGGGTGTCCGGTGCGCAGCGATTTTTTTCAGATTTCGACTCGAACTCCGACGGTGCCGTTGCGAATGCTGGTGACCGGGGGAAGCCAGGGAGCGCTGCCGATTAACCGGACGTTTGTGGATGCGATGGATTTATTGGCGACGCGCAAGCAGGAATTGCAGATTGTGCATCAGACCGGGGAACGCGATTATAATGCAGTCAGGACCGCGTACGCGCGGCGCGAGATTCCCGCAGAGGTTGTGCCTTTTCTGACGAATATGGCGGAGCGGTTTGCGTGGGCCGATTTTATTGTGTGCCGGGCCGGGGCAATTACCGCGGCAGAAGTAGCGGCAGCGGGACGGGCGGCAATTTTTATTCCGTTTGGGCGGGCAACGGATAGCCACCAGTTGCGAAATGCGCAGGAAATGGCCAACGCCGGCGCGGGACGAGTAATCCCGGAGTCGGAACTCACGGCAGAACGTTTGAGCAAGGAAATTTTCTCCCTCCTCGACCAGCCGCAGGAGATTGAAACGTTGTCAACGACGGCGCGCAAGCTAGCCCGCCGAGAGGCAGCACGCGACATCGTGGATTTGATTGAAGAGGCCGCGCGGCGCGGCGCTCGCCCCTCGCAGATCGGGGCAAGCCAGAAAGAGATTCCAAAGTCATGATGGTATCGTTTCGCAATTTTCAGAGCATTCATATGGTGGGCATTGGCGGGATCGGGATGAGCGGAATCGCCGAGGTGCTGCTTACGCTGGGGTATTCCGTTTCAGGCAGCGATACGAAGCCTTCCACGATCACGGAGCGGCTGCAAGATCTGGGCGCGACGATTTATGAGGGGCACAAAGCGGAAAATGTAGGTAACGCACATGTGGTCGTCACGTCGTCCGCAGTGAAGGCGGACAATCCGGAAGTTGTGGAAGCGCACAAGCGGAAGATCCCGGTGATTCCACGAGCAGAAATGCTTGCGGAACTGATGCGGCTGAAATACGGGATCGCGGTGGGCGGAGCGCACGGAAAGACGACCACAACTTCGATCGTGGCGTCGATTCTGGCGGCAGCGCACCTGGACCCTACCTTTGTAGTAGGCGGGAAAGTAAATCAGGCGGGAACCACGGCGCGCGTGGGCCGCGGCGATTATTTTGTGGTGGAAGCGGACGAGAGCGACCGAAGTTTCCTGATGTTCGCGCCGGTGGTGGCGGTGGTGACGACGATCGACCGGGAACATCTGGATCAATATTCCTCGCTGGAAGATATTCAGGACGCGTTTTTGCAGTTCGTGAACCGTGTGCCGTTTTACGGTGCGGCGATTTTGTGCCTGGACGAGCCAAATGTGCAGGCCATCATTCCAAATGTAAAAAGGCCGATCATTACGTATGGAACATCGACGCAGGCAGACTTGGTAATTAGTGATGTGGAATTGAAGGGACTGGGCAGCGAGTTCCGGCTGACGTACAAGGGCGAGGATCTGGGGAAATTCGAGTTGCCGCACCCGCCCGGGATTCACAATGTGAGGAATGCCGCGGCGGCCGCAGCGGTGGCGCTGTACTTGAATGTTGCGTCGGATCTGATTCGCGAGGGCCTGGCAAAATTTGCGGGCGTGGGACGGCGCTTCGACGTAAAGGGCGTGGTGAACGACATCGTGGTGGTGGACGACTATGGCCATCATCCGGCCGAAATACGCGCAACGCTTGAAGCAGCGCGAGGATGCAAGTTCAACCGGCTGCTGGTGCTTTTCCAGCCGCACCGGTATTCGCGGACGCAACATCTTTGGGACGATTTCTGCAAAGCGTTCAACCAAGCCGATGTTCTGACTTTACTGGACATCTATGGAGCCAGCGAAGCGCCGATTCCGGGAATCACCAGCGAGGCACTGGCAAACGGGATTCGTGAGGCTGGGCACAAGAATGTGCAGTATTACCGGTCGATGCAGGATGCGATTGAGTTTTTGCTGCGCGAGGCCAAGCCGGGCGACGCGATTATGACCATCGGCGCGGGAAATGTGAGCCGGGCAAGCAACGAGTTGATGGTGCTGCTGGGAACGGAATTGCGGCTGAACGATGGAGTGGACAAGGTAAAGGATGCGCATTAACGATTCCAAATTGCTGGCGGCGTTTGCCGGGCTGGGCGTTGAGGTGGAGCATGGCGCCTTGATGACCGAGTTGACGTATTTGGGAATTGGCGGCAGTACGGATTTATTGCGAATCACCAGGCACGAAGCGATTCCGGAGTTGCTGAACACGCTGGATCGCGATGGAATCCCGCACAAATTTCTGGGAGGCGGGTCGAACCTGCTGGTGATGGACGGGGAGCTGCCGTTTGTGGTGGTGCAACTGGCCAAACCAACCCCGGATGTGGTGATTGAAGGGAATGTGGCGAGCGTGGATGCGGCGGCAGACCTGGGACGAATGGTGACGTACTGCGCGAAGAACAATCTGGGCGGGATGGAAGGACTGATCGGGGTACCCGGCACGGTGGGCGGGGCGCTGCGAATGAACGCCGGCGCGTATGGCACGCAGATCGGATCGTACGTGCGAGAGGTGAAACTGTATCGCGCCGGGGAAAGAAAGATAGAAATTTTGCGCGGCGATCAGATTTCGTTCGAATACCGGCACACATCATTTGCACCGGATGATATGATGCTCGCAGTGAAGCTAGAACTTCCCTCCAAACCGTATCAAGAAATCCTACAAGGTATCCGTCTCTGCAATGAAAAGCGTCGTGCCAGCCAGCCGTTGGGGCAGAAGAGCGCGGGATGCATCTTCAAGAACCCGCAAGGGGGGTCGGCAGGTCGAATGATTGATGAGTTGGGGCTGAAGGGAACCTCGGTGGGGGATGCGCGGGTCAGCGACCGGCACGCCAATTTCTTTGTGAATGCGGGACAAGCCTCGGCCAGCGACATGCTGACGTTAATTTCCAATGTACGCGAGCGGGTGCAGCAAGCTTACGGTATCACTCTGGATAACGAGGTGGTAGTTTGGAACGCGTGAAGCCCATCCAGCGAAATGCGGCAGGAGCCGCAGCGGACCAGGAAGCCTATCGGCCGGAGTTGATTGCCGACGAAGAGCCGCGCTATTTGCGGCGGCAGAAGCCGGTGGAGATTCGCCGGAAGAAGCTGAGCGGCAAGGCGTGGCCGTTTTACCGGCGAGTGTTTGTGTGGACGGTGGTGGGAGCTTCGTTGGCCGCGGTGGGAACGCTGGCGGTGCGGTATGTGTTGTATTCGCCGCAAATGCTGTTGTTGAAGCCGGACCAGATTGAAGTGAGCGGGAACCACATCGTGCAGCGCGAAGATGTGCTGAAACTGTTTGTGCACGATCGAAACCGCAGCGTGCTGCAAATTCCGCTGGATATGCGGCGGGCGCAGTTACAGGAATTATCGTGGGTGGAAGAAGTAAGCGTGCAGCGAATTTTGCCGAATCGGCTGCGAGTGGAGCTGACGGAGCGCACGCCCATCGCGTTTTTCAGGAACGGAACGGAATTGACGTTGGTGGATGCGCATGGAGTTTTGCTGGACCGTCCCGAAGGCGAAGATTTCCATTTCCCGATTATTACCGGGCTTTCGGAGAACATGGCGCGCGAAGAACGTGAAAAGCGGATGCAGACGTACATCGAGTTTATGAAGGATGTGGACCTGGTGAAGCCGGGCTCGTCGGACAACGTGAGCGAATTGGATTTGAGCAATCCACGCGACTTGAAAGCGGTGATGGTGGGGTTGGCGCAGGCGGATAAGGCGCAAGCAGTGACGGTTCACTTCGGGCAGAACGACTTTACTGGGAAATACAAGACGCTTGTGGATAATTTTGCACAGTGGCAGGCAAATGCCGGTCGCGTGCAGTCGATAGATTTGCAATACTCGCGGCAAGTGGTAGTGAACCCCGACACTGATGGACCAGCGCCGCGGGGCGAAACGGTAGCGCGAAGGAGATAGTTTTGGCGAAGAAAGACAAATATCTCGTCGGGCTGGATATCGGCAGCACCAAGACGTGCGTGCTATTGGCGGAGATGGATGGAGACCAGGTGCGCTTCCTGGCGCTGGGCGCGGCGGAGTCGAAGGGGTTGCGCAAGGGGCTGATCGTCAATCTGGATTCGACAGTGAGTTCGATCCGGCGCGCCGTGGAAGAAGCGGAAGGCGTGGCGAATGTGCCGGTGGAGTCGGCCACGATTGGCGTGGCGGGCGGGCATGTGCGTGGGATTAACAGCCGAGGCGGAGTGCCGCTCGGTCAGCGTTCGCGAGACATTGAGCGCGAAGATGTGCGGAGGGCGATTGATGCGGCGCGAAATGTGGCGCTGCCGCAGGATCGCGAAGTGCTGCATGTGTTGCCGCACGAATTTATTGTGGACGCGCAGGACGGGATTCGCGACCCGATTGGGATGGTGGGGCAGCGGTTGGAAGCGAATGTTCACATCGTGACGTCGTCGATTGCGGCTACACAGAATTTGGTGACGGCGGCGAACAAGGCCGGAATTTTGATCAATGATACGGTGCTGGAGCCGCTGGCTTCGGCAGAAGCTTGCTTGACGCAGGATGAACGCGATTTGGGCTGCTGTTTGCTGGATATTGGCGGCGGCACGACGGAAATGATTGTGTATGGCGGGGGAGTGGTGCGGCACACCGGGGCCGTGGCGATTGGCGGAGACCACTTCACGAATGATCTTGCGGTGGGACTGCGTACACCGATTCCGGAGGCGGAAAAGATCAAACACCGGCATGGCTGCGCGGCGGCACATTTTCTGCATGACGATGGGGCGATTGAGATCGCCAGCGTGGGCGACCGTCCGCCGCGGACGGTGTTTGCGCGGATGATTACCGACATTATCGAGCCACGCGCACAGGAATTGTTGGCGTTGATTGGCGATGACCTGCGACGTTCTGGACTGGACAAACAGATTCCAGCCGGATTTATTTTTGCGGGAGGAGGCGCCCGGTTGAACGGGCTGGCCGAACTCGCCGAACAGGATTTCCATTTGCCGGTGCGGATGGGGGAGCCGAGAGGCATCCTCGATCTGCCCGAACAGGTGGCCCAGCCGGAATATGCCACAGCTGTAGGGTTAGTGCTCTGTGCCGCAAAAGCGAGACGCGCGGCCCCACAGCGCTCCAACAATCTGGTTTCGAAACTGAAAGCCATGTTTGCTGGGGCCTGACGAACCAAGTAGCGCCGGAAGTCTCCAGGGGGATGCGACCGGCCAAATAAAGCGGCCGCCAGCGAGCGGCTAAAACGAAGGTGGGATGGAGTGCCGAGGGGAAAAATGCAGGCGTGAGGCCCGTTTTCCACAGGCTCCTAAAACTGATTGTAGCGCGGTGGTAATGCGAGATTTATAAAAGAATTTCACCAGCCGGACAGGGGGAAAGCATGACAGCGAAAGACGCAGGGATCCGGATGAGTTTCAGCGAAGAGTTGCAGCCGGCAAAGATTAAGGTAATTGGTGTGGGCGGTGGCGGATGCAATGCGGTCAATCGCATGATCCGCGCGAAGCTTGAGGGCGTCGAGTTCATCACGGCGAACACCGACCTGCAGGCGCTGAAAATGTCGCAAGCGCCAGTGAAGTTGCAGTTGGGCGCGAAATTGACGAAGGGATTGGGCGCGGGAGCGAATCCCGAGGTGGGGCGCAAAGCGGCGCTCGAAGATACAGACAAAATTATTGAAGCGCTCGAAGGCTCGGACATGATTTTCATCACGTCGGGCTTGGGCGGAGGCACGGGAAGCGGAGCGGCGCCGGTGGTGGCGTCGTTGGCCAGCGAACTGGGCGCGTTGAGCGTGGCGGTGGTGACCAAGCCGTTTGCGTTCGAAGGCAAGCGCCGGATGCTGCAGGCGGAACAAGCGCTGCAGGAGTTGGTGAGCGTGGTCGATACGGTCATCGTGATTCCCAACGAGCGATTGATGGAGACGGTGGAGCGGGGAACGAGCTTCTTTGACGCGTTTCGCATTGCGGACGATATTTTGCGGCAAGCGGTGCAGGGAATTTCGGACATTATTACGGTGCCGGGAATTATTAACCGCGACTTCGCGGACGTGAAAGCTATCATGCACGGGCAAGGTTATGCGGTGATGGGCACGGCGGTGGCGAACGGAGCGAGCCGTGCGGTGGATGCGGCGAATCGGGCGATTGCCAGTCCGCTGCTGGAAGACAATTCGATTCAAGGCGCGCAGGGCATCCTGATTAATATTTGCGGGAGTTCGTCGCTGTCGCTGCATGAGGTGCATGAGGCGTCGTCGGTGATTCAGAAGGCTGCGCACGAAAATGCAAATATTATTTTCGGCGCGGTGATGGATGAAAACATGAAAGACGCCGTGAAGATTACCGTGATCGCGGCGGGATTTAAGGATTCTGGAAAAAAGGGAGCGCAGCAGAAGCCGTCGTTTCTGCCAAAGACGTGGAAGGCGGGACGGGACGTGCCGGTGCAGGAGGAAATGCCCCAGCAGGCGCCTGTTCAACAATCTACCCCGGCGCCGGCTCCGCAGCAGCAGCCCAACATTGTTCACTCGCAGCACGCGCGGGAAGTGGTGCGGGACGTAGCGCCGGAACCTTCCAAGGATGATTTGGATGTGCCGACGTTCTTGCGGAGGCAGGCACAGAAGGCCTGAGTCGTCTAATTTTTAAGTTTGTTGTTGACCCCGGGGCACCCCAGTCCGTGCCCCGGGGTTTTTTGTGCGGCGAAGATGTTACATCTCGGTTAGGCTGAATTACATCTTATAGAGTAGACGAAGGACGTGGCGGGTGAGTTCTCCAGGTTAGACGGAATTAGGAGAAGGCTCATGTCTGTCAACGTACGCCTGGCGTCAAGCTTACTTGCATCGCTGCTGCTCGGATCTGCGGTTCTATCTCAGCAAAACAATTCAGCAAACCAAGCACCTAACGGCCGGATTCGCCTGGACGTGGTGGTGACGGCAAAGTCCGGGCCGCCGGTTGCTGGATTGAAGGAGCAAGACTTTGCGCTGCTGGATAACAAGGCACCGCAGGCGATCGCGTCTTTCCGCGCGGTTGCGCCCACACAGGAACCGGTGGAGATCATCATGGTGGTTGATGCGGTGAATACGACGTTTCAGAGCGTGGCGTATGAGAGAACCGAAATTGACAAATTTCTACGAGCCGATGGTGGCCGCCTGGCGCGTCCCACAACACTCGCCGTTTTCACCGATCAAGGCATGCAGTTGCAAGAAGGCTTTACGCAAGATGGCAACGCACTGAGCGCGTCGCTCGAAAAAGAGGTGATTGGACTCCGAACCATTCGCCGATCAGCCGGTTTTTACGGAGCAGGCGACCGCTTTTCTATGTCGCTAGCTGCGCTGAACCAACTTGTGGATCGTGAGGCCACGAGGCCGGGACGCAAACTGATTGTTTGGGTTTCACCAGGATGGCCATTGCTGTCGGGTCCGGAAGTACAACTCGACGGAAAGCAGCGCCAGGAATTTTTCGAAAATATTGTGAGCATGTCGACGAAGCTGCTGCAGGCGCGAATTACGTTGTATAGCGTCGATCCGCTGGGGACTTCTGATTTCGGAACGCGGGCGTTTTACTACCAGTCGTTCCTGAAAGGGGTGCGTGGGCCAAACCAGACGGACATTGGAGATCTAGCGCTGCAGGTATTGGCAGTTCATAGCGGAGGTCTGGCGCTCACGATTAACAACGATATCGCCTCGATGCTGAGGGAGTGCGTGGCCGATACGGAAGCGTACTACGAGATCTCGTTCGATCCTCCGGTGGAGACGAAACGAGACGAATACCACCAGTTGGAAGTTAAAGTGGCGGATTCGAAGCTGAGTGCGAGGACGAGTCAGGGATATTATGCGCAGCCGGACGTGAAGGAAATTCACAAGGTGCCGGTGCAGCCGACGCGGTAGAGATGCGCGGGTGGCGCACGTGGGAAGGCGGACGGGTAGGTTCGCCACGATAAATTCGATCAAGACCTCGAAAAAGACGAAGACAACATAGGACACCGTGGTGTGGTTAGGGAACCCTCAGGCCTGAAGGCCTGAGCTACAGGGATTGGTTGGCGTGTGCCAGACCATTGAGGATAAATTGTGATAGGCTTTGCTCGCTAACAGCTTGCTCTCTCGACAGCTCTGCGCCTACCCCGGAATGCTTCTGCGAAGGAGATCCGCTATGCGATGCAATCCAGTGAAAACAATTTTGAGTTTTGCGGTGGTGACGATTACGCTAGGCGGCTGCGCGACGCCGTATCACCAGCAGGACGAGCGCTATATTTTGGTGACGACGAACGTGAACCTGCCGTACTGGCAGGAAGCACAAGCTGGGTTGGTGGATGTGGGCAAGTTGATGGGAGTGAAGGTGGAGTTGACGGGGCCGGCATCGTACTCGCCGAATGAAGAGTTGACGGCATTTCAGCAGGCAGTGGGGCAACATCCTGCGGGAATTCTGGTGTCGGTAAGCAATCCGCAATTGTTTAAAGATGCGATTGATGGAGCGGTGGCGCAGGGAATACCGGTGGTGTGCGTGGATGCGGACGCGCCGGATTCGAAGCGGGTGCTGTTTGTGGGGACGGACAATTTCCGCGCGGGACAGGAAAGCGGCAAGCGCATGGGCGATTTGTTGAAGGGGCAGGGAAGCATTGCGATCGTGACGCTGAATGGACAGTTGAATGTGGAGGAGCGGGTGCGCGGTGTGAATGAAGCGCTGAAGAAATTTCCTGGGATTAAGGTGGTGCAGACCATCGACGACAAAGGCGACGCGCGAAATGCGTACGATGCGCTGTCGACATTGCTGAAGAGCAAAGAAAAGATTGATGGAATTATTGGACTGGAGGCTTCGGGCGGGGCTGGTGCGGCGGACGTGCTGAACCGGTTGGACATGACCGGGAAGGTGAAGATTGTGGCGTTCGATAAGGATCCGGAAACGCTGGACTGGATTCAACGAGGAGCGATTACGGCGACAGTGGTGCAGAAGCCGTACATTATGAGTTTTTATGGGGTGCGATTTGCGGATGATTTGCACCATAACGTGGTGCATGAATTTAAGGATTGGAAATCGGCGCCAACGGGGCCGCTACCGACGTGGGTGGATACGGGAACCGCGGTAATCGATGCGAGCAATTTGGCGGTTTTTCGTGAAGCGTTGGCTGCGCATCCGAAGTCGGTGTTGCAGTGATTAATTGTGTTGAATATCGAAAAAATCCAAGAGAGATTCCTCACTTCGTTCGGAATGACGAGGTACGTTTGGTGGCCGCGATTCGTTGAGTGATTAGTTGCGAGGCTGATTAAGCGAGGCCGTAGACGGCGAAGGCTACTAGGGAGGCTATGCCCAGGGCGGAGCCGAGGACGATGCCGGCGAGAACGTCGCTGAGGAAGTGCATGCCCAGGACGATGCGGGAAACGCCAATGCTGATGGCCAGGAAGTACATGGTGCCTTCGAGGGAAGGATAAAAGTAGCTGACGACCAGGGCGATGGAGAAGGCGGTCATGGTGTGGCCGGAGGGAAACGAAAATTGATCGGGCGGCAGCACCTTGGACCAGCAATGCGGCTCGTATTGGCAGGGACGCTGGCGGCGGCTTAGTGCTTTGAGAATTTTGAAAACGGCGACTCCTGCAAGAGCGGCGCAACCGGCTGAACCGACGGCGGCAAAGCGCTGCGGGCCGCCGATGAAAAGAAGAATGAAAGCCAGGCTGTACCACAACCAGCCATCGCCCATGCGGGTGGCAGCCAGCATCCAAAAGCGAATCCAACGCGGGGCGCGCCAGCGATTCATCCGCCGCATAACGCGGTGGTCGCGGTTCTCGATGAAATCCCAGACGGTCTTCGCCACGGTCATGGCGTCACCTCAACTCGCCCAGTTGGCCTCGAATCTCGAATCCAAATCCCAAAGCATGCGCGGAGCGCGCTGTTCGGCTTCCAGCTTTGCGGTCCACTGCTTGCAAAAGCGGATTTCGTTCAGCCAGTGGGCAGCGGTAATGGCTGGGACAAGAATGCTGAAGGGCAGAATGACCGCCGCCCAGGGCTTTTCGCGCAGCAAGCTACCCGCAAAGGCATAGATGTCTTTGGTGAGCTTGAGGTAGTTGCCGTGCTGGCCATGGATGACGCCGCGTCCGGCGCGCAGGCCTGCGAAAAAATCGGCGACGTTGCGAGCGCCCGGAACCTCGGTGAAGGTGAGGGCCACACCAGAGAGGGTGTGCGAGTCGCTGCCGGCGATACCGACTTTATTGAGTTTGCGGGCAAGGCGATCGGCGGACACGTTGGACTCCATCCACATCTGGCCATTGCGGACTTCGTAGGCCGGGACGTAGGAGGCGAACCAGGTGAAATCGTCTTCGACGCGGCGGCCGGTCAAACCAGAGAAGACATGGTTGACGCTGAAGAAAAGTTTACGCTCGGTGAGGAACATAAGGAGCGCTATAAAATCGCTGCGACGGCGCTGAATTTCGAGATGATCACGCTCCGTGATGCCATAGACGCCGAGATGCATTTCGGTGCCGGTGGGCATGGTGACGGTAACTTCTTCGCTAAGAAAGAAGTCGGGATATTTGCGGAGGGCTTCCGCGGCTTCGATGGAATCGTGGTCAGTGATGGTGACGATGGACATGCCCAGATGTTTGCAGCGGGCGTAAACGTCAGCGGGTTCGTTATACGACTCTTTACAAAGTCGGCCCAGACCTGGCGTGCTGCACCTGCCGGAGCCGGTGGAGTGTACATGAAGGTCGCAGCGCATGGATAAATCGTAGGCCTGAGATATGAACAGTCCATGAAGAGACCGCGAAATGTGCATGAAAGGTTGCATGCAACTAATTGAACACAAAAGACTTCGTAAGTTATCCACATGGCATGGTGAGTGCTCTTGTTGCAAATGTAAAAGGTTATGTAACAATGCGGGTCGATGCAGAAAATACACCTGCTGTTCCACGATGCTGGCGGTGGGCACCGTAACGCGGCTGTAGCATTACAAACCGTAATTGCGCAACAAAAGAGACCGTGGCAGGTAGAGCTGGTGCAGTTTCAAGAGCTTACCGACCAGTTGGATGTGCTGAGAAAGCTGACCGGCATCCAGATCCAAGAGCAGTACAACGTTTTGTTACGGAATGGATGGACGCTGGGGTCGGCACAGTTGCTGAAGGTGCTGCAGGCGACGATCCGGGTGTTTCATGGGCCGATGGTGAAGCTGCTGACGAAGTACTTTCGCGAGCATCCGGCCGACCTGTTGGTTTCAATCATTCCACATTTTAATCGGGAGATAAATGAGGCGTGGAAAGCGGCGTGCCCGGGGCGGCCGTTTGTAACTCTGATTACCGATTTGGCTGATTACCCACCCCACTTCTGGATTGAAAAAGATAAAGAACAATATGTGATCTGCGGGACGGAGCGGGCGGTGGAACAGGCGCGTGCGCTGGGGAAGGATGATGCGCACATTTTTGCCACGTCTGGAATGATTTTGCGTCCGGACTTTTATGTTCCGGACAACACCGATCCGGTGGCATTGCGCAAAGAGCTGGGGCTGCGCGAAGGCTTGACGACGGGAATGCTGTTGTTTGGGGGATTTGGTTCGAAGGCGATGTACGAGATTGCTGAGAAACTAGATGCGGCGGATTTGCCACTACAGTTGATCGTGATTTGCGGGCGCAATGAGAAGCTGGCGGAAAAGTTTCGAACAAGATCGTGGAAGATGCCGATGCATGTGGTGGGATTTACGAAGGAAGTGCACCGGTTGATGCGTGCGGCGGATTTCCTGATTGGCAAGCCGGGACCGGGAAGTATCGCCGAGGCAATGGTGCGGAAGCTGCCGGTGATTCTGGAATGCAATGCGTGGACCCTGCCGCAGGAGCGGTACAACACGGAGTGGGTGCGGGAAAAACAGGTGGGAATTGTATTGCATAACTTCGGGGAAATTGTGACTGGGGTGAAGGCGTTGTTGGAGCCGGGAGCGCTGGCCACGTATCAGCGGAATGTGGCCGGATTGAAGAATGAGGCGATTTTTGAGATCCCGGAGATACTGGCGAAGTTATTGGATGCACGAGTTGGAGATGGATTGGGAGTGACACACGAGGTTTCGTCGTCGGTTGGAAGGGTTTAGAGGCGAGGCGATTGGTTAGTTGCTGGCTCGTTCTGGGCGAGCTGGATGAGCGAGGCGTGGGCGGGCTTCAGGCGATTCGGGATGAGCGCTGGCGCGAGGTTTGGCGCAGGTGACGGCCCACCAACGCGACGCGTACTTGGGAAGTTCACACATTTTGCCGCAGCCCACGGCGGTCTTCGAGTGGGCACATCCACAATAGCAGCCATCGACACTGGATTGACGAACGCGGGACGAGCTATCGGCCCAGGCGGTGATGACGAGCAGGCCAGCGGCGAGAAGCAGGTCGAGAACGAGCCAGGCGGCGACGCGGTAGAGACGATTGCGAAGGGAGTAGTTCGTCATGAAGGGCAAGTCTCGCGCTGATTGGAAAAAAAACCAGTAGCTCTGGGGACACAAAGATTTTTGTTACCCGGGTACTGGGACCGGGTTGCTTCGGGTGGGCAAAGTGTAGCGGGCAAACGATTCCAAAAGGAATTTGGAGTGCCGAAATGGTGTGGATTGTGGGCAGGAATGGTGAGCTAAAGCGTGTGTTTGTTGATGATTATGAGCAATTTGTAAGTTAGGAAGATGGCGAGGATCGTGCAAGAAGGGAAGGCGTGGGCGCGTTTCAAAGACGCGTTAACAGGATGGCAAGCGAGGGGGAAGGGGCTTGCTTGCGAATTCTGGTGATGCGTTACCACCAGCCTCTGAGAGGGAAGCTAGGATGGATGACCCCACGCGCCGGTGTGAAAACGACGCCGGCCTTGGAGCGCGCCTTCTGGAGCTCCTGATTTCGATCAGGAGCTCCTTTTTTCTGCATGGAGCTCTTTTGGAGATCGCGGCAGCCGTTTTGCGCAAAGTTAGAGTGAACGGCGATCGAAGGGATTGGGTCGTCTGGAACTTGTCAATTCACAGGAAACCAAAATAAAAATTAAATCAATTCCAAGTCGTGCGAAGTCCGGTTACAGAAATTGTGTGGAGATTGTCATCAAACTGGGACGGACAGATGGTGTCTCTTTCAGGTCGGCTTCGGCGGGCTAGTTGACGATTCCGACGACGGGGATGCTGGCTTGGGCCAGGACGTGGGCGACTTGGGTCTGGCGCAGGCGGGAGGCGTCGTATTCGAAGGTGAGATGATTTTTCTTTTCGTCGACGCGGAAGCGGCGCAGGCCGTAGGTGTTGGCAAATTCACCGAGGCGTCCGAGCTGTTCGAGGCTGAGAGGCGATTGAAGTTCGTAGGTGATCTCGACGAGTGTCATGGGGAAAGTATAGCAGGGTAAAGGCAGCTGACAGCCGCTAGTCGACAGCTATTAGCTAAGGCGAACATCTCGCGCAATCGCTCGGCGAGTAGCGAGGCCTCACTGCATTCGGAAATTTGTCTCGGTTACCGGAGAGTATGCGGGCGGAGAAACCACGGTAAGCCGACAGTCGCCAGTCGAGAGCTGTTAGCTAAACCAGGTTGTCGCCTAGAAATTCGACCTTTCGTTGCCATTGATATTAGCGATGCGGACGGGTGTGGATTGGCCGGTTGCGCGGCCAAGAGCTGAAATTGACAGCCAGAGGGGCGAGGAGTATATATAGGGGGTGGGGGTATATTGGGTTATGTTGAAAGGGAAGAGCCGGACGGGCGACGTGGCGATGGGTGGCTGTGCGTGCGGGCTGACGGGCGAGGGGCGGAAGGCTGCGGGGGTTGACCAGGAGTTGAAGGATGCGAACCGCAACCGGCTGCGGAGAATCGAGGGACAGATACGCGGTTTGCAGAAGATGGTGGAGGAGGATCGCTATTGCGCAGACATCATTGTGCAGATCGCCTCGGTGCAGGAAGCGCTGCGCGGCGTGGCGCGAAACCTGATGAAGAATCACTTGCATCATTGTGCGGCGAAGGCGCTGGCCAGTGGGAAACCGAAACAGACGGAAGCGATGTACGACGAATTATTGGAATTGATCTACTCGCATTTGCGGTGATTTGATTTGAAGTGAATGGGGACGTATGGACGGAAAAGAGAAATTGACGATGGAACGAGACCGGGTTTGCGGAATGAACGTTGATCCGGAGAAGGCTGCGGCGAAAGTGGAGCACGCAGGGCATACATATTATTTCTGCGGTGCTGGGTGTGCGCGGCGGTTTGCGGAGAATCCTGAGAAGTATTTGTCCACTGTCACTACTAAGGGATTGGAATCGGGTTCATCGATAGCAGCCGCGTCGGCAACTGCGGGAACAACGGCGGGAGTGGCGGTTTTGCCTGTTTTTGGGGAAGAGGCACGGGAAAGAGATCCGGTTTGCGGAATGACGGTGGATCCGAAAAAAGCAGCGGCGAGCGTTGAGCACAACGGCAAAACGTATTACTTCTGTTCTGCGCGATGTGGAGAACGTTTCCGAGCTGCGCCGGAGAAATACCTTGCGGCTCCGGGCACGGTGGGTATGGAGCGTGTGAACGCTGGAGCTAGCGCGAGCACAAGAGCAGATGCGAAGGGAATTCGGTACACGTGCCCGATGCATCCGGAAATTGTGCAGATTGGGCCGGGGGCTTGCCCGAAGTGTGGAATGGCGCTGGAGCCGATGGATTTCGTGGCTGGAGGAGAGGAACAGGCGGACCCCGAGTATGAGTCGATGCGGAAGCGTTTGTGGGTGGGCACGGCGCTTTCGGTGCCGCTGTTGCTGCTGGCGATGATCGGCGACTTGGTTGGGCTGCGGTTGGAGCCAAGCACCAAAAATTGGATCGAGTTGTTGCTGGCGACGCCGGTGGTGCTGTGGGGAGGCTGGCCATTTTTCCAGCGGTTTTGGAGTTCGCTGGTGCAACGTAGTCCGAACATGTTCACGCTGATCGGATTGGGAACTGGCGCAGCGTATTTGTACAGTGTGGCGGCTACATTGCTGCCCCAATGGTTTCCAGCATCGTTTCGCGACATGCACGGCGGAGTTGCGGTGTATTTCGAAGCGGCCGCGGTGATCACTACGCTGGTGTTGCTTGGACAAGTGCTGGAATTGCGAGCGCGACGGCAGACCAGCGGGGCGATTCGTCAACTGCTGAATCTGACGCCGCAGAGTGCACACCTTGTCGACGAAAATTCGGAACGGGACGTGTCGCTCGATGCTGTAGTGCGGGGAAGTCTGTTGCGGGTGCGCCCGGGCGAACGAATTCCCGTGGATGGAACGATTCGCGAAGGCGCGAGTGCAGTGGATGAATCGATGATTACCGGTGAGCCGTTGCCCGTGGAGAAGGCGGCGGGCGACAAGGTGAATGCGGGGACGCTGAACTCCAGCGGAAGTTTCGTGATGGTTGCGGAGCGGGTGGGCAGCGAGACGCTGCTGGCGCAAATTGTGAAGACGGTGAGCGAGGCGCAACGCAGCCGGGCGCCGATGCAGAGGCTGGCGGATCGCGTGGCGGGTTACTTTGTACCTGCGGTGGTGATTGTGGCGGTTTTGGCCTTTGCCGGCTGGGCGCTATTTGGACCGGAGCCACGCCTGGCGCATGCGCTGGTGGCGGCGGTATCAGTGCTAATTATCGCGTGCCCGTGCGCGCTGGGTCTGGCGACGCCGATGTCGATCATGGTGGCGGTCGGTCGCGGAGCGCAGGCAGGAATTCTGGTGCGCAACGCGGAGGCGCTGGAAACGTTGGCACAGGTGGACACGCTGGTGGTGGACAAGACAGGAACGCTCACGGAAGGCAAGCCGCAGGTGCGGGGGATCGACGTACTGCTAAGTGCGGGAATGCAGGAGAATGCGCTGCTGTCGCTGGTGGCTAGCGTAGAGCGCGCGAGCGAACATCCGTTAGCGCGTGCCATCGTGCGGGTGGCAGAAGAGCGGAAGCTGCCGCTGGGGCCGGTTACTGAGTTTCGGGCGACGGCGGGCGGCGGAGTGAAGGGCCGGGTGCTGAATAAACTGGTAGTTGCGGGGACGAAGAAGTTCCTCACTGCGGCTGGGATTTCCATTCCGGTCGTGGCTGCGGATTCGAACAGGAATGGAGCCGGAACAACGCAGATTTATGTGGCGGTGGATGGCAAGGCAGTAGGGCTTGTGTCGTTAGGTGATGCGATTAAGTCATCGGCTAAAGATGCAGTGAAAGCCCTGAAGCAGCAAGGACTGCGAGTAATCATGCTGACCGGTGATCACGAAGAAGCGGCACGGGCCGTTGCCGAACAGTTGGGGTTGGATGAGGTGCGCGCAGAGGTGCTTCCAACGCAGAAAGCCGAGTTCATTCAGAAACTTCGCCAAGAGGGAAGAGTGGTGGCAATGGCGGGCGACGGGATAAATGATGCGCCGGCGCTGGCGTTTGCGGACGTAGGAATTGCCATGGGCACTGGGACGGACGTGGCCATCGAGAGTGCGGGGATCACATTAGTCAAAGGCGACCTGCGTGGAATCGTGCGGGCACGGAAATTGGCGTTGAATACGGTCGCGAATATCAAACAAAATTTGGGCTTCGCTTTTCTGTACAACGTTCTGGGTATACCGATTGCAGCGGGAGTGTTTTATCCATTGTTCCACTGGCTGCTGAACCCGATGATCGCGAGTGCAGCGATGAGTTTCAGCAGCGTTTCGGTGATTGCGAATGCGTTGCGATTGAGGCGAAGTGCGATCGAGTAACCGCTATGGCGGATCTAATCGCAAGCAGACATGCTCGTTTGGGGCTTCGTTCGGACCATCCCATAGGCGGTTGCGTAGGATGCCGTCCAACATACAGGCAGCACCAATTCCTTCAGACCCCAGCCCGCCACGCTAGCGACTGCGTAGCCGACCGTGGATAAAATGAATGACACTATAAGAGCAAGCCAGAACCAGTATGCCGCTCGTTTTTCCCATGCCATGGCAAACGCCGCAGCTATTGCGAGTAAGCTAATCGCAACCACCGTGGCTGAAAACAGAAGGTGGTCATCACCCACTGGCAGGTCGTAGATTTGCTCCCATTTCGGGTCATGCGGGGAACGAGGAATACCGTTGGTGAGGAGGGTCAACGAAGGGTAAGGGCTGACCAGGGAAGCCCACATCGATGACTCAATCAGACCCCAACTCGGAAGCAGCCCGAACAGCCCCGCGAAGAAATAGGTGAGGCCTGTAAGCGCCAGATAGGAAATCCCCCAGCGGCGGAGCGCGGGGATCCGAGCGTTGAATATCAGGAAAATTCCATGAGTCAAGACGGCGAGGAAGAGGACTGCCCAGACAATTCTGGGTAAGACGCGCTGGACGAGGGAAAGAAACAAGAATACGAGGACTCCCAGGGTTGCGAGCGCTTTCCAGAGCTTAGACATAGTTTTGGTCTCAGTTCTTTGGACCTCGCCGACCACGCCGGTCGAGTCGTCTGGCGAGAACACTAACATTGTAATTGCGGCAGGGGTGTCATGCTCGAGAGTGCGGTATTGCCGTGCCCACAAGACAACACGGGTTGGAGCGCACGAACGACTCCACCGGAAGAGCTGCGCAACTATGACCTGACCAACTGGGTTTTGTGTCGTCTATAGCTTCAGGAACGGAACATTTTGGAGTGGTGTTCGTATAAAGGGATAGGTAGCCGAAGAGGGCTGGTCACCGGGGGGTCTTGTATGTCCAGCAATGGCAATAGTTTGACGAATGGCAAGGCGTCGAAGAAGCGCCGGCGGCGCATCATTATTGCTTCGATTGTGGGGCTGGTGCTGATTGGCGGCGGATATGGGGTGTATGCGGCGCTGAAGCCGAGTCACGACATTGATCCTTCGAAGTTAGCGGCGGTGGAACGCGGCGATCTGGCACGGGTGGTGGTGGCCACGGGAAAAATTCAGCCGCGCTCGAAGGTGGAGATTAAATCGAAGGCCAGCGGCATGGTGAAGCAGTTGCTAGTGGATTACGACGACAAGGTGAAGCAGGGGCAGGTGCTGGCCGAGTTGGACAAAGTACAGCTCCAAGCCATCGTGCGCGAGGCGCAGGCGAATTATCAGGCAGCTCAGGCGGCCCGGGATTCCGCGACAGCCGCACTGGAACGCAACAAGGTGGATGCCGAGGGACCGGATGTTCCGTTTTTGAAGCTGAATATGGAACGCGCCGAACAGATGTTGAAAGAAGGCGTGATGTCCAAGAGCTACGTGGAAGATGCGGAAAAGAATTACCAGTTGGCGTTGAACAAACAGATGAGCGCGCAGCGGAATTTGATGGTGTCGCGAGCGGAAATCGCGAAAGCGGACGCGCAAGTGGCGCAGGCAAAGGCGTCGCTGGAGAATGCCGAAGAAGATTTAAGGAATTCGACGATTGTGAGCCCGATTGATGGATTGGTGCTTTCGCGCGATGTGAGCGTGGGAGACGGCGTGAGTTCGATATTGATTTTAGGCTCGCAAGCGACGTTGGTGATGACGCTGGGGGATACGAGTGAAGTGTACGTGCAAGGCAAGGTGGACGAGGCGGACATCGGCAAAGTGTATCTGGGCCAGCCGGCGCGCATTGTGGTGGAATCGTTTAAAGATAAGAAATTCGTGGGGAAAGTGACGCGGATTTCGCCGTTCGGAAAAGAGAAGGACAACGTCACCACGTTTGAAGTGCGCGTATCGATTTCGAATCCAACGGGCGAGTTGAAGGCCAACATGACGGCGAACGCAGAGATTCTGCTGGAAGAGAAGAAGAACGTGTTGATGGTGCCGGAAGCGTCGCTGATTTACGACAAGGATCGCAATGCGTCGGTGGAATTGCCGGATGCCAAGGCAGCCAACGGCAAGAAAAAGATTCCGGTCAAGCTGGGAATCTCGAATGGCGTGAAGACGGAAATCGCGTCGGGGCTGGACGAGAAGCAGCAAGTCATTCTGCAGTAGCGGGAGCCCAGCATGACATTTCGTGATCTGCTGCGGGACACGCTAGCGACGCTCTGGGCGCATAAACGGCGCACGATGCTGACCATGTTTGGCATCGCGTGGGGAATCATTTCGATCACACTGATGGTGGCGGCGGGAGAAGGTCTGGGCCGCGGAATCCAGAAACAACAAGAAAACTTTGGTAAAGACGTGATGATTGTGTTCTCGGGCCGGACAAGTATGCAGGCGGGAGGAACGCGATCGGGCCGGGCATTGCACTGGATGGAAGAGGATTACGTGCAAGTGGCGGCGGAAAGCCCGGCATGCAAATACGTGATGCCGGAACTGGGGAATGAGATCCAAGTGCACAGCGCGTTCAACAGCGGAAACATTAATACGGTGGGCTCGCTGCCGCCGTTCACGGTGATCCGCAGCATTACCGTGGCGGAGGGCCGCTTTTATAACGACGAAGACAATCAAGAAGTGCGGCGGGTGGCGTTTCTGGGAAGCGATGCGAAGAAGCAGTTGTTCGCGGAGCGCGAGGCGATTGGGCAAACCATTGAGATGAACGGAATTCCGTACACGGTGATTGGGGTGATGAAGGCGAAGGAGCAGAACTCGAGCTACGACGGATTTGATACGCGGAAAATTTTCGTGCCGTTCAATGCGATGCGGCGGGATTTCCCGAATAAGCCGCCGGCGGTGGAGCATACCGTGGATCGGCTTCTGGTGGCACCTTGGTCCTTGGAAACGCACAAGGATTGCGTGAAGCAAGTGCGAAGGACATTAGCGAGGCTGCACAATTTCGATCCGCGGGATGAAGAAGCGGCGAGCATCTGGGACACGGTAAAAAATGCGCAAGCAAACCGGATGATTTTTGTGGGCATGGAAATTTTCATGGGCGCGGTGGGCGTGGCAACGATTTTTCTGGGCGGGCTTGGGGTGATGAACGTGATGCTGGTGTCGGTGCGCGAGCGGACGCGGGAAATTGGAGTGCGAAAAGCGCTGGGAGCGACACGCGAATCGATCCTGCGGCAGTTTTTTCTGGAAACGATCATTGTGGTACTGATCAGCGGAGGCAGCGGACTGTTTTTGTCTTATGGATTCTGCGCACTGGTGAATCTGCTGCCGCCGATTCCGTATTTTGATGGGCTGCGAGCCAGTTGGCAGTTAGCGGCACTGACGGTGAGTTTGCTGGGAATTATCGCGGTGCTGGCTGCTTTGTATCCAGCGAATCGAGCGGCTTCGGTGGACCCGATTGAAGCGCTGCGGTTTGAGGCGGGTGGGTAATGCTGATTGAAGTGTTCAAAGAGGCTTGGTCGGCGCTGGGACGGAACCGGGTGCGCAGTTTGCTGACGATGACTGGTATCGCGTGGGGAATTGTGGCGGTGACGTTGCTGCTGAGTTACGGATCGGGATTTCGCAGCGTGCTGATGTATACGTTCGAAACGTTTGGAAAAGCGGCAGTCATTTGCTGGCCGGGAACAACGAGCGAACAGGCGGGCGGCGAACGCGCGGGCAAGCCGGTGCGATTCGATCAGGAAGATGCGGAATGGGTGAAGGCACAATCGCCGTTGATCAAGCGGGTGACGCTGGAAACGGTGCAGTTCAAAGGGATTTCGCATGATGAGCGGCTTTCGGATTCGGCGATTCGCGGCGTGTATCCGGAATATGGGGAAATGCGGAATGAAGTGCCATCCGAAGGACGATGGATTACGGCGGAAGACGTGGCCGAGCGGCGGCGCGTGGTGTTTCTGGGAGCGCGGCTGAAGAAAAAATTGTTCAGCGGAACGCCTGCGGTGGGAGAGACGGTGCGGATCAGTGGGGTGCGATTTACCGTGATTGGCACCATGGACATGAAGTTTTCGGACAGCTGCTATTTCAACTGTGATGACGAGTCGGCGTTCATCCCGTATCCCTCGGCGTCGGATTTGTGGGACGCGCGTTATGCAAGCGTGATGATTTTTGAGCCGGTAGCGCCGGAGTTTGAGCCAGTGGCGATGACGCAAATGCGAACCGCAGTGGCGAACCGGCAACACTTCTCTGCTGGGGACAAGCGGGCGATTACGATGTTTGGTCGACAAGAGTTCAAGCCGATTTATGAGGGGATTACGTTGGGAATCGAAGGACTGCTATTTCTGATTGGGGCGATGACGCTGGGAATTGGCGGCGTGGGCGTGATGAATATCATGCTGGTGTCTGTGGAAGAGCGCGTGCGCGAGATCGGATTGCGGCGAGCGCTGGGCGCACGCAAGGCACATATTCGCTGGCAATTTTTGTTGGAGGCTTTGGTGCTGACGTTGGCAGCGGGGGCGATCGGGATGCTGCTGTCGTACGCGTTGACATCGGCAATCGGGACGCTGCCGTTTTTGGGACCTGCGTATGAAGATGAGAGCGGTAAGGTGGACATTCACCTGACGCTGTCGGTGGCGACATTATTTTTGTCGACGATCATTCTGATTGTTGTGGGAGTGATCAGCGGATGGGTGCCGGCGATGCAGGCGGCTAAGCTGGATCCGGTGGAAGCGCTGCGATACGAATAATGTTTGGCTGTGACGAGGCTTCTCGTCGAGCGCTCTTTCTGACGATTTTCAATACAGTTCAATAAAATCCAATTCAATAACGTTTGTTGCTTGTGACTATCTCTCCTGAGTTCTCATCGAACCGCTGACGGGCTGCGGTGCGTTGCATCAAAGCTTTTTTCAGATTTGTCGAGAAGCAGGTTTGGGGTGTGCTGGGCGCCTGCTATATTGGAATGGCGTGATGCGCTCCCATCGCGAAGATTTGTGGGAGAGAGATTGATGAATGGAATGAGACAGAGACGAATTCGGGTTGGAGCGGGAATTGTAGCGGCCAGCTTGCTATTTTTTGTGGTGGTCCGCATTGCGCAAGCGCACGCCATTCTCAAGGAGAGTTCGCCGGTTGCGAACAGTACGGTCAAGGGGCCGGATATTCCAATCAGGTTGCGTTACAACGTGCGCGTGGATGCGACGCGTTCCAAGCTGCAACTGTTGCTTCCCGACAATTCGAATATGGATTTGACGATGGAGAAACAGAGTGCGCCGGATGTGATGTCGGCGAAGGCGACGGGGCTCAAGCCCGGGGCGTACCGGATTCGCTGGCAGGTGCTGGCGCCGGATGGGCACATCACGCGGGGAGAAATTCCGTTCAGCGTGAGCGGTTCGTAAGCCGATAGAAGATGTTCAACATATATCAACTGCTGGGCATATTCGGATTTCTTGTGGTGTTGCTGCGCGCGGCGATACTGATTTGCCAGACAGTGACGATGGGTGGAATTTCGTTTTTGTTGCTAGCGGCGCGAAAGGAAGAGCTGCGGCCGGAAGGATTGTTGCAGGGGAGCTGGAAGTTGATTCGCTGGAGCGCATTGGGACTGGCGCTTTCGCAATTATTTTTCGTGATCACGAATTCGCTGGTACTTACCTCCTCGGCGGAGATTCCGTTGCGTGATGTGGTGGGTGCGAACTTCGTCCTTGCGGGAGCGTTGGCAATTGTCGCCGGGGTGGTGATTTTCTTTTGGCCGCGGAGCTTGCAGCGCACAGTGAATCCAGTGGTGCTGGTGCCGGCGGGGCTGATGATCGCTGCGTCGGTGTTGACGAGCCACTCGGCATCGCGCATGGAAGGCCGCGTTTATCTGGTGGGATTCACGTTGTTGCATTACTTGGCGACGGCTACGTGGATTGGCGGACTGCCTTATTTGTTGGTGGCGATGCGACGGGTGACGGACGGGCCGGCTAAGTCAGAAATCGCGGGAAATTTTTCGCGGCTCGCGCAGATCAGCGTGGCAGTGTTGTTTGGCGCGGGGCTGGCGATGAGTTGGGTGTACGTGGGATCGTGGGCTGCGCTGTGGGGAACATCGTACGGCATCATGGTGTCGACGAAGATTGCACTTTTCGGGTGTTTGCTGCTGCTGGGTGCGGCGAACTTCTATATCGTGCGCGGGATGAAACATGGGCAGCCCGACGGCGCAAAGAGCCTGCTGCGTTTTGGAGAAGTGGAGATTGGAATTGGGCTTACGGTGATTTTGGCGGCGGCTTCACTGACCTCCCAGCCGCCGGGCGCGGATTTGCCGGACGATCGCGTGACACTGCATGAAGTCGCTATGCGTTACGAGCCGCGCATGCCGCGTTTCGCGAGCCCGAACGTGAAGGAACTGTCGGCATCGACGAAGGAAACGTACAAACAAGCGGCGGTACAGGGCCGGACGTTACCGTCGGCATTTGTGCCGGGACAATTTGCGGCGGAGACGACGACGCCTGCGGACATTGCCTGGTCGGAATACAACCACAACTGGGCAGGACTGATTGTATTTCTGATGGGGATTTTGGCGGTGCTTTCGCGGAGCCGGTATTTTTCGTGGGCCAAAGCATGGCCGCTGATATTTCTGGGGCTGGCGGTGTTTCTATTTTTGCGGGCTGATCCGGAGAATTGGCCGCTGGGGCCGAATGGATTTTGGGAGAGCTTCGCGGTAAGCGACGTGTTGCAGCATCGTGCGGCTGTGGTGTTGATTATTGTGTTCGCGATTTTTCAGTATGGTGTGGAGACGGGACGCGTGAAATCGCATGCGGCGGCACTGGTGTTTCCAGGAGTATGCGCGGTAGGTGGGATCGTTTTGCTGACGCACACGCATCAGCTCAGCAATGTGAAGGACGCGATGTTGGTGGAACTGAGCCACACGCCGCTGGCGCTGTTCGCGGTGGTGGCGGGATGGTCGCGATGGCTGGAATTGCGATTGCCGGAAGAAAATAAGACGCGGAAGTATTTGGCGTGGGTATGGCCGGTATGCTTCGTAATAATTGGACTGATTTTGATGGATTACCACGAGAGTTAGCGAAGAGGCTGCAAGGATGGCGAAAAGTGCGTTGATTGTGGTGGATGTACAGCGCGATTTCTGCGAAGGCGGTGCGCTTGCGGCGGCGGACACACTGTCACTACTAGAACCTTTGAAGAAAAATATTGAAGCAGCGCGACGTGGTGGAGCGGCGATTGTTTACACGCAAGATTGGCACCCTGCGCAGCATGGTTCTTTCCGTGTGAATGGCGGGCCATGGCCGGTTCACTGCGTGGGCGGAACGGCGGGGGCGGAATTGATGGAACCGCTGCGGGCCGAGGCGAGCGACATCACTGTGCACAAAGGAGTGGGAGTTGACGGTGCGGGGTATTCGGGCTTTGAAGAGACTGGACTCGCGCAGCAGTTGCGGAAATCGGGAGTTGAGCGCGTTTACGTGAGCGGAATTGCGACCGAATATTGCGTGCGGGCCACGGCGTTGGATGCGTTGAAGGAAGGCTTCGAAACATTGGTGATTAGCGACCTGGTGCGCGCGGTGGAACCGAAGGAAACAGCGAAAATTCTTGAGGAATTGAGGAGCGCTGGCGCGAAGATAGTCTCGTCAGAGCAATCGCTGGGAACCGCAAAAGAAAAGGCTGTGTAACAGAGGTGCGCCGGAGAATCGGGGCTGAAGCGATTAAGACTGGCCGAGGATGGCGTCGAAATAGGCCAACATGTCTGGAGAATTCCAGTCTTGCGGGCCGATGATTTTGCGGAGAATGACGCCCTTGCGATCGATGATGTAGGTTTCCGGCCACACGGAAGTGCCGTAATCGGTGGCAATCTTTTTCGAAGGATCGCGGTAGGTGGGGAAGTTGAGATGTTTCTCGGCGATGAACTTTTCGTAGGCGGCGGGATCTTCGTCGATGCTGACGCCGAGCACGACTCCATTACGCGAGGCGATGCGCTGCTGGAGTTGAATCAGGCCGGGAGTTTCTTCGACGCACGGCGGGCACCAGCTAGCCCAAAAATTCAAGACGACAACCTTGTTGTGCAGGTCGGAGAGATGAGCGGGTTTGCCGTTTAACTCCATAGGGAAATTTTCTGCGGTTTTGCCGGCGATGGAGGATTCGCCCTGACGATAGTGCGGAAGAGTGAAAAAGGCCAGAACAGCTGCAGCAAAACCCATGCTGCCCCAAGCGAATAATTTTCGGAGAACATTGCTCATATAACGCTATAATAACGCACAGAAACCCCGACGAAAAGCCTAGAAACACACCAAATTGATGGCACCAGTTGCTTTTATCTCACCCCGAATCTCTGCGATTGTGCCGGCGCGAAATGAAGAAGAAGTGATTGCGGTGTGCGTGGCGTCACTGACACAACAGGAAGAGATTTTTGAGGTGATTGTTGTGGATGACCAGTCTTCGGATCGGACGGCGAAGATCGTCGCAGGATTGATGGCGAAGAATCCGCAGGTGCGTTTGCTGAAGACGGAGGAGTCCGCCGGCAGGTTGGGTTGGCAAGAACAACGCGGTGTGGATGGGAGCGCAGGCCGCAACGGGCGATTGGTTACTGTTTACGGATGCGGATGCGATACACAGTGCGAAGTCGGCGAGGAGAGCGCTGGAGATTGCGAGGGAATACGACGCGGCATTAGTGTCGTTTCTCGCCGGAACAGGTGATGGAGACGTGGTACGAGAAGGCGCTGATCCCGTATGTATATTGCAGGCTGGCACGATTGTTTTCCTATAACGATGTAAACGATCCGCAGAAAAGTGCCGCGGCGGCGAATGGGCAATTTGTGATGATTCGGCGCGATGCGTATGAGGCGGTGGGCGGGCATGCGAGCGTGGCAGGAGAGATTCTGGAAGATGTGGCGCTGGCCATGGCGAGTCAAGCAGGCTGGATATCGATTGTGGTTCGGGAGTGGGCGAGGGATTGTGCGGGTACGAATGTATCGGACGTTTCGTTCGATGTGGCACGGATGGAAGAAGAATCTGTATCAACTGATTGGCAGAGGTCCGGTGGCGTTTCGTAGGGAATTAGGGGCCGCATTGTTCCCAGTGCTTGGGATGTTGGTCACGGCCATCGCTGTGGCGGGGTTCACGAAGGTCAATTTTAGCCACATTGGGCGCGCTGGCCTGTGGGCATCGTAGCAATTCAGTTGGCGTACGCCCGGGAACTTAAGCGCAATTCGTATCCGGCGAGTCTGGCGGTGTACGGGATAACGGGCAGAATTTTGTTCGCCGCAGTGCTGTGGGCATCGTATCGAGGCTACCGGAAGGGTAAGCTGCAGTGGAAGGATAGGGAGTATCCAGTAGCTACCCCGGATGCATCAAAATGAGCAGATAACCATGGTCTACCTGACACGCAAAATCGAGTTTTCGGCGTCGCACCTGTATAACAATCCGGCGCTAAGCGCGGAAGAGAACAAGCGGATATTTGGGAAATGCAATAATCCGCATGGCCACGGGCACAACTACACGCTGGAAGTGACGGTGGCGGGCGAGCCCGATCCAGTAACCGGAATGGTGCTGGACCTAAAGGAATTAAAAGAGATTCTGGAGCGCGAAGTGACGCAGCGGATGGACCACCGGTTTTTGAATTACGAGGTGGCGGAGTTGAAGGATCAGATTCCCACATGCGAAAACATCGTGCGGGTGATTTGGAACCTGCTGGAGCCGAAAATACAGCAGGGACGACTGCACAAAGTGAGGCTGTATGAAACGCCGGATTTGTTCGCGGAGTGTTACCGCAACGGAGCGACGCGCGGATGAGCAGCGAGCTAAAAATCGAGTTGGGGCGGCGGTATAAATTTGCCGCGTCGCACCGGTTGCATAACGCGCAGCTCAGCGAAGAAGAGAATTGCCGGGTCTACGGGAAATGCAATAACCCGCATGGACACGGGCATAACTACGTGGTGGAGGTCGCCGTGTCAGGAACGGTGGACCCGGCTACGGGCATGATCGTGAATCTGGCCGACCTGGACGGATACGTGGAGCGGGAAGTGATCGAAGCGTTCGATCACAAATCGTTCAACGAGGATGTTCCGGCGTTTCGCGAGGTGGTTCCAACCACGGAGAATGTTTGCAAGGAAATTTACCAGCGCCTGAAACGCTTCCCGAAAGCAAAGCTTGAACGCGTGCGGGTGGAAGAGACGTCCAACAACGCGTTTGAGTACGCCGGGGAAGAAATTTAGGGCCGCGCGGCGGTCTGACAAGGGGAAGGCCAATGTCGAAACCAACGGAAATTGTGCTGCACGAAAACAAACTGGAGATGCCGAAAGAGAGCATCGCGGACCTCGTTCGGAAGATGATTCAACTGGTGGGCGAAGATCCGAATCGCGAAGGATTGAGAAAGACGCCGGAACGTTTTGAAAAGGCTTTTAAATTTTTGACCGGCGGATACCTGCAGAATGTGGATTCAGTGCTGAACGGGGCGACGTTCAGCGTGCATTACGATGAGATGGTGGTGGTGAAGGACATCGAGTTTTTCAGCCTTTGCGAGCATCACTTGCTGCCATTTTTTGGGAAGGCGCATGTGGCGTATCTTCCTAGCAAGCGAGTCTTGGGCTTGAGCAAGATTGCGCGGCTGGTGAATATGTTTGCGCGGCGATTGCAGATTCAAGAGCGCATGACCAGTCAGATTGCGGAATCGATTCAGGAGAAGATCAGCCCGGAGGGCGTGGGCGTAATTATTGAGGCACGGCATTTGTGCATGCAGATGCGGGGCGTGGAAAAACAGCACGGGCAGGCGGTGACCAGCGCGATGCTGGGATCGTTCCGTCACAATAAACAGACGCGCGACGAGTTTCTCTCGCTGGTTCGCTCGAACTCGAACCTCAGTTGATGGTTGACGCCTTGCCGGCGGGAAGCCGGTGCTAGCGATCGCGTGGTCGTTAGTTGGAAATATTTCTCTAAACAATTTTGAGTGATTTAGCGGCGGCGTGCGCGAGAACGGCGGACGCGATCGCGGTTGCCGCAGGTTGCGTCATCGCACCAGCGGCGGACATTGCCTTTGGTGCGATCCACGAAGACCCACAGACAGTCGGTGTTGGCGCAGATCTTGAGGCGGCCGTGGGACTCCTTGATTAGCGATTCCGCGAAGGAGCGAGCCACTTTTGCCAAGTCCGCGTCCCATCCAATTTGAGCGGGCTGTAGTGCCAGTTCAAACCCATTTTGGTTCTCCATTACATGCGGATAGACAGGTATTTTCAACCAGGAATTCAGTTGTGCGACAGCGTCTGAAGTGAGGGAACCTTGCGTGGAACTCTTTTCGACTAGCCGGCGGAGCAGGGAACGGAGCGAACGAAGCGCCTTTTGGGCTGATGGTTCCTGGAAGGAGGCGCGAAGCTTCCAATGATGAAGGAAGGTGCGTACCCATATTGGATCGTCAAGGCATTCGGTGGGATTGCCAAAGCCGTCGAGCAGGCTGCTGTTGACGAGATCGAGCCACGGTGCGTGGCCGCCGAAGCCACGATCGACAAACGAGTTTGGAGTAGGGGGCATTTTTGCGTAATGAGATAAAATCTGTTGACACGTTACAGCAATCTCGCGTAGCGTGTGACATGATATTAGCACGGTTATGTCGTTACACAAAAACAGGGACCTATGAGCGACACAACGCAAGCCATTGCGCAGGCCAGACCGATTGCGGATAGCGCCACGGTAGCAGCGCGGAAGAGTTTCCGGCTCCGGGTGATTCTGGCGTTTTTTGCGATTTACGTGATCTGGGGATCGACGTACCTAGCGATACGGTACGCCGTGGAGACTATTCCACCACTGTATACCGCGGGGTTCCGGCATCTGACGGCCGGGACGATTCTGTTGGCATGGTGCTTCGTGAAGGGGTTGCGACCGACGTGGGCGCAGATACGGGCCAGCGTAGTGATCGGTTTTTTCTTTTTTCTGCTGGGACACGGCTCGCTGCACTGGGCGGAAACGGTTGTTCCGAGCGGATTGGCCGCGCTGTTGATCGCGGTAGAGCCGATTATGGTTTTTCTGTTGTCTTCGGCGGCGGCGCGGACCTGGAAGTTGAACGGGATGCTGCTGGCGGGAATTCTGCTGGGATTGGCGGGAGTGGGATTTCTGGTGATGGGGACCGGAACGCACGGGGCGCGCGGGTCGACGTTCGGTGCGATCATGGTTTTGGTGGGCGCACTAGCCTGGTCGATCGGGATTATTTACTCGCGGAAATCGAAGCTTTCTGGCAGTCCGCTGCTGTTGTCGGCTCTTTCGCTACTGTCGGGTGCGGTGATGCTGCTGACTGTTGGTACGCTAGCCGGTGAGGCGAAAGGTTTTTCGATTGCGCAGGTGACACCACGGTCTTGGGCGGCGTTGGCGTATCTGATAATTTTTGGTTCGGTGATCGCGTTCACCGCTTACAACTGGTTGCTGGAGCATTTTTCGCCGACGCTGGTGGCGACACACACCTACGTGAATCCTATCGTGGCGGTGCTGTTGGGTTGGGCGTATGGTGGCGAGCAAATTACACTGCAAGTTGGAATCGCCACGGCAATGGTGGTTGGCGCGGTGGTGCTGGTGGATCGCGGCACCAACAAATTGCATCATCTGGCTTGAAATCTCATCAAATCGGTGGCTCGCGGGAGTCTGTGCTTGCTCCGGGCCTGTGGGTGTGGTGAACTGCGTTGGTAGCACACAGCCATGCTAGGGCAGAGAATCGGCCACTACCTGATTGAACAGAAGCTCGGCGAAGGTGGGATGGGCGTGGTGTATCGCGCCCGCGACGAGAAGCTGCAGCGTGCCGTGGCATTGAAGTTTCTGGGAATTCCGGCGATCACTGGATCGGCGAGCCACGAAGATGTCCTGCAAGAAGCGCGAGCCATTTCGGCGCTGAATCATCCAAACATTTGCACGGTGTATGAAGTGGGGGAGTGCGATGGGCACCCCTACATTGCGATGGAATTTGTAGAGGGGCGGCCGCTGACGTTTGAGATCCCGTCGACTGGGCTTTCGCAGGCGCAGGTAGAACGGTATGGAATGCAGTTGGCGGATGCGCTGGCGCATGCGCACAGCCGCGGGGTGATTCATCGCGACTTGAAATCGGGAAACGTGATGGTGACGCCGAGCGGGCGACTGAAGGTGCTGGATTTTGGGATTGCGCGCAGGATCGAGCCGGGCGGCGGAAATGACACGACGCGCTTCGATCAATCGTGGGAAGCGCAGCACACGTTTACGGGGACACTGCCGTACATTGCGCCGGAGGTGTTGAAGGGGCAGGAGGCGGATGAGCGCAGCGACATTTGGTCATTGGGAGTTTTGCTGTATGAAATGTCGGCGGGCATAAGGCCATTTCGAGGAGCGACTGCTTACGAACTGAGTGCGGCGATTCTGCGTGAGCCAGCGCCGGCGATTACGCAACCGCTGCCGCCGGTATTGCGGGCGGTGATTGATAAGTGCTTGGACAAGGATCCGGGGCAACGATATCAGCAGGCAGGGGAAGTGCGCGCGGCTCTCGAGACAGCGGGGACGATTTCGCGAACGAATGATTACCTGCTGACGACTTCGCAGAGGCAAGTGCCGAAGCGATTCTTGACCAGCCGGAACGTGGCGTTTCTTTGTTTTCTTGCGGTGTTGGCGGTGCTGGGCGCCTATTGGGCGAATAAGAAAAAGATTTGGAAGCCGGCGACGGCGACGCCGGGTGCGATTCAATCGATTGCGGTGCTGCCGCTGGAAAATCTGTCGGGGGATAGTTCGCAGGATTATTTCGCAGATGGAATGACCGATGCGCTTATCACGGAACTGTCGCAGATCAAGAAGCTGCGGGTGATTTCGCGAACATCGGTGATGCAGTACAAGCAGACGCGTAAGCCGATTCAGGAGATTGCGCAGGAGTTGAATGTAGATGCGGTGGTGGAGGGTTCGGTAATGCGCGCCGGTAACCGGGTGCGTATTACCGCGAAGCTGATTCAGACGAATGTGGAAGGCACGCTGTGGGCCGACAATTTCGAACGCGATTACACGGACGTGCTGGCTTTGCAGAGTGATGTGGCGAGCGCCATTACGCGGCGAATCCAGGTGGAGCTTTCCAGCGCGGAGCAGAATCAACTGGCGCGGAGCCGGGCGATCGTGCCGGGAGCGTATGAGGCGTACTTGAAAGGGCGCTTCGAGCTGGCCAAGCGGACCAGTGAAGGATTTTTGTCTGCGGCGAACTACTTCCAGACGGCGATTGATCAAGACGAGACGTTTGCGGCGGCGTATGCGGGCTTGGCGGAAGCGTATTTGCAGATGAGCAACGATGATATGCGTTCGCCGCTGGAGATGATTCCGAAGGCCAAGGCGGCGGCCGCGAAGGCGCTGCAGTTGGATGAACATCTGGCGGAGGCGCATACATCGCTGGCGGCGATACGGTTTTATTCGCTGGAGACGGAGGGAGTGGAGAGCGAGTTTCGAAGGGCGATCGCGTTGAACCCCGGGTTCGCGCAAGGGCTGCACTGGTACGCACTGTTTCTAGCGGCGCAGGGGCGCAAGGAGGACGCGATTACGGAGATCCGGCTGGCGCGGGATATCGATCCCAAGTCTTCAATCATCAACGCGAATGTGGGGTGGTGTTATTACCTGGGACGAGACTATGACCGTGCGATCGAGGCGGAAAAAGTGACTTTGCAGATGGATCCGGGGTTTGGCATTGCGTACGGATATTTGGGGCAGGCCTATTTGGAGAAGGGGCAGTATGACGAAGCCATTGAGGCGTTCCGGCGGTTTGTGTCGCTGGAACCGGGCGATTTAGCGCGAAAAGCGGAGCTTGCGAATGCGTACGCCAAGGCTGGAAAGAAGAAAGCAGCGGAGGAGATACTGGCGGAATTTCAGGCGAGGCGGAACGAAATGTACATTTCGCCGTATGACTGGGCGAAGGTTTACGTGGGTCTGGGGGAGAAGAAACTGGCGCTGGATTGGTTGGAAAAGGCGTATGAAGAGCGGAGTGGACGGGTGGCGAATCTGGCCATGCATCCGCAGTTTGTGTCGCTGCACGATGAGCCGCGGTTTCAGAAGATTGTGCAGCAACTGAAGCAGAGGAATTAAGGGATGTGCGGTGAAACTGGCGACTGAAGTTGTGTTCTTGACGAAGGCAAAGGGGCTGAACTAGACTGCGCAAGCTCAGCGCGGAGAGAGCGTAATCTGGGCTGTTTTTGGTGAAGGGCCAGTCCGCGGATGAGGAAAGAGGGAACGTCATGCCAACAAAGAAAACCAAACAGGTGTCGCTCAAGGGAGTGGTGAAGGCGATTGATGACGTGAACAAGAAGCTGAAGGCTGCCAAGAAATCCGTGGATCCGGAAGACAGACCGTTGCTGGACGCAAAGATTAAGGAATTGACTGAGATTAAAGAATGCGTGTTGAAAGCGTGCCGGCATCTTTCCGCCATACCGGCATAGCGCGGCCATAAATCATCGAGTGCCATGAGCTTTTGAAACGTGAGAGCTTCGTGAGCGGTGCGAAGGGTAGAGCAAAGCGGCGTCACGAAAAGAAGAGTGCACGTTACCGGCGTTGCGCGTCCGTGGTTATTTACTGGCAGAATGGTCGATTAGTCTTTCACAATTTTGCGGTGGGCTCGCGAATTACTGCCGAGCCCTTTGTTTGTTCGATGCTGGAGTTTTGCGGCGAAGGCCGTTCCCTCGCGGAAGTTCAATTACACCTGAAGCAATACGATAAAGATTCAGTGCGGCGCACGTTGGAAGAGCTGTGTGCGCACGGGCTGCTGGAGCGGAGTGGCCGGAAGCGCGACCCTCGCGAAGTGGCGATGGAGGCTTGGCGAGACTGGAATCCGGCGGCGGGATTTTTCCATTTTTCGACCAAGGATGCGGAGTTTGCGGAGGATCCGTGGGCTCCGATGAGGGAGTTGCAAGAACGGGCGAAGACCGACCCTATGCCGTTGCCGGTGAAAAGATACGCAAAGTCGGCTCACATAAAACTGGAACGGATGGAGCGGGATTCAGAGTTTCCTCGGGTGCTGCAACAGCGGCGGACATGGCGAAAATATTCTGAGGAGCCAGTGGAATTGAAGGACCTTGCTGCGACTCTGCAGCTTACCTTCGGGATTCAAAGTTGGGCGGATGTTCCGGGATTAGGCAAAGCGGCGATGAAGACTTCGCCATCGGGCGGCAGCTTGCACCCGATTGAGGCGTATGTGATTGCACGGCGAGTAAGAGGATTAAGGATGGCGTGTATCACTACAATGCGGAGAAGCATGAACTGGATCGTATCGGCGGTGGAGTGACGCGAGTTGAGTTGCAGAAACTTCTTGGGCACCAGCATTGGTTCGCGAATACAGCATTTCTGATCATGATGACAGCGGTGTTTGGCCGTACGCAGTGGAAGTATGACTTTCCCCGGGTCTATCGCGCAGTGCTACTGGAAGCGGGGCACTTGTGTCAGACGTTCTGCTTGACGGCAACGTGGCTGGGTCTGGCGCCATTCTGTACCATCGCGTTGAGCTGATACGAAGTGGGAAAAAATCCTGGGAATTGACGGAATCAATGAATCGGTGATTTACGCGGCCGGAGCGGGAATGAGGCCACAGGATGACAGCGGAGCGCACATTGGAAAGCTAGGAAAGGGTTCAGCCCCGAACCCGATTGCGTAGGGGACTGAACCCGATACGAGCGTAGTCCCAATTACATTTTTGTAACGGAGACGGAAGCGCGGGTAGTTTCCCACTCGATGTTCATATTCCCAGCTTTGTCGAAAGAAATGGTGAAATTCTCAACCGGCGAGGGAAGGGTAGAGACCTTCATGTCGACGCGGGCGAGATCGTTCGAAGGGCCGGGATAATCTGTGCCCCATTCACCAGTCTTCTTGCTGATGATGAGGGTCCACTTGTCTTTATTGGGAATGGTGAAGATGGTGTAGCTTCCCGCGGGCACATGAGTGCCGCCGACCATAATGTCGCCGGTGGTGACAAAGGTGGTGGATTCATTAGCGCCGGTGCGCCAGACCTGGCCCAGGGGAACGACATCGCCGAAAATCTTGCGGCCCTTGGCGCGTGGACTGGAGTAATCAACGGTAACGGCTTTGCCACCACCGAGATCGAAGGTGGCCGAGGCGGGTGGGCTGGGGCGCTTGGACTTATCCTGCTGTTGGGCGTGACATGCAACGGCGAGCATAGTGAGTGTCAGAGCCATACACAGACCTGCAAAACTCTTAGGTGCGAAACGCATCGTGTTCTCCTGAGACATCTATTTTTTCGATGAACGACATGTAAGGAAAAGCGGAAGCTACCTTACGTAGGCATTGAACAGGAAATGGGAAACGGTTGCAAGCGATAGAGAAAATCGGCGGAGTGCCAAGATTTCAGGAGCTTTACACTTAGAACACACATGTGTTAGTTTAGAAAGGTCGAAGAAAAGAGGAAAATTCAAGGGATGACGGTGAGGGGCACTTGAGCGACACCAAAGTAATGTTGATCGAACAATTCCGGACGCATGTAAAGGATACGGGATCGCCCGAAGTGCAAATCGCACTGCTGAGCGAACGGATCAACTATTTGACGTCGCATCTCAAGTCGCACGTGAAGGACCATGCATCACGCCGGGGACTCATCATGATGGTGAATAAACGGCGGCGTCTGCTGGACTATCTGAATCGCCGGGATCCGGATCGGTATCACCAGATTGTGGAACGTCTTAGCCTGCGCAAGTAGCGGAGTGCCGGGTCAAAACCGGCAATACTTGCAAATTCACGAACGTACAAACTTTAAGAGAGTAGCGTCTGCGAGCCAAATAATCGGCTGCGCGTGAGCGTCGTGGTGTATTTGCAGGTAAGGATCTCATTTTGGCGGACTTAGATTCGGCAAGCAGCTTTCTTTCCCAGGAATAACCAACCTTTTCTTCCAGCTCAGCGCAGGATGAACCTGCGTAGGAGCTCCTCGCACGAGGAGCCAAAGGAAGACACATATGTCTGAAAATAATCACGTACCGGCACCGCATCAGGTGTCAATCGACGTAGGCGGACGCCCGCTCATTCTGGAAATGGGCAAGATTGCCCGCCAGGCCAATGGCGCGGTGACCGCGCGCTATGGAGACACCGTCGTTTTGGTGTCAGCTTGCATGAACAACAAGCCAAACGATCGCGACTTTTTGCCACTGACTGTGGACTATCGGGAAAACACCTACTCGGCGGGTAAGATTCCGGGCGGGTTCTTTAAGCGTGAAGGCCGTCCCACGGAAAAAGAAATTCTGGTGTCGCGGCTGATTGATCGGCCGATGCGCCCCTTGTTCCCGGATTCATGGCGGAATGAGACACAAATTATTGCCATGGTGCTGTCTGCGGATAGCGACAACGATCCGGACGTAATCGCGGTGACCGCAGCTTCGGCAGCGGCGTATTGCTCGGACCTGCCATTTACGGATCCAATCGCGGCGGTTCGCGTGGGATTGCTTGATGGAAAATTGGTCGCAAACCCGACTGTGGCGGAGCAGAAGGTCAGCAAGTTCAACATCGTGGTGGCAGCTACAGCGAACGGCATCGTGATGGTGGAATCCGGCGCGTTCGAAGTTCCTGAAGAGAAGGTTGTGGAAGCGCTGGAATTCGGTCACGAACAGATCAAGAAGATTGTGGCTGGCATCAAGGAATTGCATGCGCAGATTAAGCCGACGAAGGTGGTGGTGGCGCCGCTACCGTTCGATCAGGGCATTTACGACGGCATGAAGAAGACCTACGGGGCGAAGCTGCAGGATGCGGTGAACACCGAGAAGCATCCGAAGAAGGAAAGCTATCACCTGGTAGATGCATTGCAGGAAGAAATCCTGAGCAAGGTCCCCGAGGATGATGAAGAGAAGCGCGCGCTGACCAAGCGAGCGTTTGAGCGTCTGCGCGAAGACATTTTCCGCGCCGAGGTGTTGAAGGCCAAGCGCCGTCCGGATGGACGCGCGTTCGATCAGGTTCGCAAGATCAGCTGCGAGGTGACGTTGCTGCCACGCGTGCACGGTTCGGCGCTGTTCACCCGCGGCGAAACGCAAGCCTTGGCGACACTGACCTTGGGAACCAAGGAAGACATGCAGCGGCTGGACCTGCTGTTTGAGCAGGACACATTTAAGCGCTTCATGTTGCATTACAATTTTCCACCGTTCAGCGTAGGCGAAGTGAAGCCGTTGCGTGGCGCAGGCCGCCGCGAAATCGGTCACGGCGCACTGGCAGAACGCGCGCTGGCCAATTTGTTGCCGCCCGAAGTTGAATTCCCGTACGCAATGCGGGTGGTCAGCGACATTCTGGAATCGAATGGTTCGTCTTCAATGGCTACGGTCTGCGGCGCTTCTCTGGCGCTGATGGATGCGGGCGTGCCGATGAAGGCACCGTGCGCGGGAATCGCCATGGGGTTGGTGGTGGGCGATGACGGCACGTACTCGATTTTGACGGATATCGCCGGCGCGGAAGATCACTACGGCGATATGGACTTCAAGGTGGCTGGCACGCGCGAAGGTATCACCGCGTTGCAAATGGACATCAAGGTGACCAGCATCAGCATTCCGATGATGCGCGAAGCGCTGGCGCAGGCCAAGAAGGCACGGTTCCACATTCTGGACATCATGGAAGGCACTCTGAGCGCGCATCGCGAAACGATTTCGGCGTATGCACCGCGTTTGTACAAGTTGAGCATCCCGACGGACAAGATCCGCGATTTGATCGGTCCGGGCGGCAAGAAGATCAAGTCGATTATCGAGCAGACCGGCGTGAAGATTGACGTACTGGAAGACGGCACGGTGCATATCTTCTCGACGAGCGGCGCGGGAGGCGACCAGGCACTTCAGATGGTGCGCGACGTTACCGCGAGCGCGGAAATCGGCAAGACGTATCTGGGTAAGGTCGTACGCTTGGCGGAATTTGGCGCCTTCGTGGAACTCTTCCCGGGAACGGATGGCTTGCTGCACATCAGCGAAATTTCGGAGCATCGGATTCGCGACGTGCGCGACGAGTTGAAGCTGGGCGATCAGGTGCTGGTGAAGGTGCTGGCAATCGAAGGCAACAAGATTCGGTTGTCGCGCAAGGCGCTGATCAAGGAAGCGCGTGAGAAACAGGCGAAGAAGGAAGTTGCCAGTGGGGTACCCACCGGCGCGCCAGACGCGGAATAAATAAGCACCGCGGAATAAAGGAAAAGGCCCCCAAAAGTTTTGGGGGCCTTTTCCTTTTGTACACGACTTTTTTGTTGCAGTGGTGGCCACCTGATCCATCGCGTTGCTCAGGACAAGAGGTGGCCGCTACAAGGTGTATCTGTTAGACGTGAGCCATGTGGACGGCGTCTAGGGCGCCCCAGAGGGCGTCTAGGGCGTCGTTGGTAGTGGCTAGGATTTCTTCTTCGCTGCCGTCGGAGTGATTCTCGAGCCAGCCGCGCCAGGCTTCGCGGTGGGTCTTGTCGGCTTCTTCGTGAACCGCGAAATAGGCGAGGCCCTTGGGCTCGGTGACGCCGTAGAACTTCTTCAGACCATCAATCTTGGTAGTGGCAATTTCCGGTACCTGCGCTTCGTAGGCGTAGAGCGCCGCAACTGCCTCTGCCACCGAACGGTCGCCGACAATTTCGCGGAAGGTCGCTACAACGGCTTGGGTGCCAGGGAGGGAGGGGCAGCAGGTAATGTCATCTTCGCTCACGCCTAGAGTTGCGGCGAAATCGCGCCACAGTTTGGGGTGAGGGCGCGCGGGATTTTCTTCTTCAGCAAGATTTTCGAGAACGATTTCGCGGATGGGACCTTCGGTGCGCGCCGCCAGTACCCGCAAATGCTTTGGAAAGGCTTCGACGTGGCGATAATACTGAGCGGCGTAGAGCTGCAGCGATTCGCGGCTGAGCTTGCCCATCTGCCAATCCTGATAAAAAGGGTGCTTGAGAAGGCTCTTCTCGGCGATGGCGCAGTCAATGTCGGCTAACAATTTACTGTTCCGCATGATCGGTCCCCCCTAGTCCCAGATACTGGAAACACTGCAAGTGTTGTTGAGGCAATTGCAGTTTTGGGATTGTAACAGAGTTGACGGGATTTGGAGCCGATGCTTCTGACAATTTTTCAGACGGCGGGAGTGTGGATGCGCTCGATATCGGCGCCTAAAGCCTGTAGTTTCTCGACGATACCTTCATAACCGCGATCGATGTGGTAAACGCGCTCGATCATCGTTTCGCCGGACGCTACGAGTCCGGCGATGACCAGGCCGGCGCTGGCGCGTAGATCGGAGGCTTGGACGGTGGTGCCAGAGAGCTTGGCAGGCCCACGGACAACAGCGCGGCGAGCGTCGATCGAGATATTGGCGCCCATGCGGATCATCTCGCTGGCGTGAAGGAAACGATTTTCGAAGATAGTTTCGGTGACGATGGAGGTGCCCTCGGCTTGGGTGGCGAGGGCCATGTATTGAGCCTGCATATCGGTGGCAAAGCCGGGATACTCCTCGGTGGTCACGTCGGAGGCTAGCAGTTTTTTAGCACCACGGACGTTAAGCGTAGTGGAGTCGATCGCCCGGATGGGAACTCCGGCTTTTTCTAGTTTGTCGATGATGGCACCCAAGTGGGCAGGGGCACAGTCGGTGATGGTCAAGATCGCCGTTGGTGATGGCGCCTGCGACGAGGAACGTGCCGGCTTCGATGCGATCGGGGATGACGGCATGGGTGGCGCCATGAAGCTTGGGTACGCCGCGAATGCGAAGCGTAGAGGTTTCGTCACCCTGAATGTCGGCGCCCATTTTGCGGAGAAGATGGATGAGGTCGGTGATTTCTGGTTCGCGGGCGCAATTTTCGAGGATGGTTTCACCGTTGGCGAGTGTGGCGGCCATCAGAATATTTTCGGTGCCGGTGACGGTAATTTTGTCGAAGACGATGTGCGCGCCGTGGAGACGTCCGCCATTCGAAACTTTTGCCTGGATGTAACCGTGTTCGGTAGTGATCTGCGCGCCCATCTTTTCGAGGGCGGAGAGATGGAGATCGACTGGGCGAGCGCCAATAGCGCAGCCGCCGGGAAGGGAAACATGAGCTACGCCGGAGCGGGCGATGGCGGGGCCGAGAATCAGGATGGAAGCCCGCATGGTTTTGACGAGTTCGTAGGGGGCGATGGCGTCATTGAGCGTGGTGGCTTGAATGGTGTAGTTGGCTGCGGGAATCTCGGAGGTGGAGACAGTGGCGGACATGAAGGCGAGAAGCTTGGCCATGGTGATGATGTCGCGGACCATCGGAAGGCGGTGCAGAGTGACAGGCTCAGCGGTGAGCAAGGCTGCGGCCATGGCCGGGAGCGCGGAATTTTTTGCGCCGCTGATGGCCACTGTGCCGTAGAGAGGTTTGCCGCCGCGAATTCGAAATTTGTCCATGCTTCTCTATTCTCCGAGGGCCTGTCGCAGATTTCCTTTGGATTGGACGAGGCGTTGGCGCGCGGCGGGGGCGCTTAGCGAGTGCTTCAACATTACCAGAGCAGTGCGCAGGTCGTGTCTGCTAAGCCGCAAAGCGTGTTGGACCGCAGACAGTGGCTTGCCGCTGGCCTCCATCAGGATTCTGGTGCTGCGCTCGCTAAGCTTTTGATTTGTGAGCGCCATGTCGATCATCAGGTTGTCGTAGACGTGACCGAGTCGCACCATGACGGAGGTAGAGAGCATGTTGAGGACCAGCTTTTCGGCGGTGCCGGCTTTTAGGCGCGTGGAGCCGGCGATTATTTCGGGGCCGACTTCGGGAGTGATGGCGATATCGGCGGCGCGGCGAAGGGGGCAGTTTCTGTTGGAGGCGACACCAATGGTGAGGGCGCGGCGTTTCTTGGCGAATTTGATTGCGGCCATGACATAGGGAGTAGAGCCGCTGGCTGCCACACCGACTACGGCATCGTTGGTGGATAGGCCTATGTTGCGCAGATCGCGAGCGGCGTTTATTGCGGAATCTTCCGCGCCTTCGACCGCTTTGGTCAGAGCTTTGTTGCCGCCAGCGATGAGGGCGCGGACTTGGGTACTGGGCACACCGAAAGTTGGAGGACATTCCGCGGCGTCGAGAACGGCGAGACGTCCGCTGGTACCGGCGCCAATGTAGATCAGGCGGCCGCCACGTTGTAGCCTGGCGACGATGGCGTCAACGGCGCGAGCAATGGATGGGATTTCGCGTGCGACACGTGCGGCGACTTTGCGGTCTTCGCGGTTCATCAATTCAAGAATCTTGAGCGTGTCCATCCGGTCGAGATTGCGGGACGCGGCGTTGCGCTGTTCTGTCGGACGCCGGTTGAGATTTGTGGATTTTCGTCCCTTGGTGGGCATACTGGAATTATATCTGCGGAGTGAGTGGCATTTGGAGATTGTGGCTGCCGGCTCACGTCAGATGCGGCGAGATCGTTACCCTTTGTCGTGTGAGTTCCATTCGAACTTGGTGTGCACCGCGGCGAATTGACGTAAAGCGAATTGACGCGAACGACATCATTTTGGGCGAGCGCCGAAAGTGGGCTGGATAATCATCTATGATAGGAAAGTACGGTCTTCACCACGAAATTACGGGACAATTCCTTCATGGACGTTTTGAAAAGGCTGTTTGAACAGCGCTTCCATTCCGCGCCTACGCGCATTCAGGCGGTGCAAGGAGAGCTGGGCGGATCGGGACGGAAGATCATTCGTCTGGGGAATGACGCGGTCAGTGCGATCGGCGTTTTGTATGGAGTGCGTGAAGAAAATGTGGCGTTTTTGGAATTCTCGCGACACTTCCGGAAACACGGATTGCCGGTGCCGGAGATTTATGGGGAAGACCTGAGTCAGGGCGCGTACCTGGAAGAAGACCTGGGCGACACAACGCTATTTGAGTTTCTGACAAAGAATCGCGATGGAGCGCAAATCGCGCAGCCAGTGATTGATGTTTACCGGAAAGTAGTGGGGATTTTGCCGCGATTCCAGGTCGAAGCCGGGCGCGATGTGAATTATGCGGTTTCGTATCCGTGCGCGAGTTTTGACCGGCAATCGATCACGTGGGACTTGAACTACTTCAAATATTATTTCTTGCGGTTGGCGGCAGTTCCGTTTAATGAGCAGGCGTTGGAAAGGGATTTCAGCAGACTGACAGATTTTGTGTTGAGTGCGCCGCAGGATTTTTTTCTTTATCGCGATTTTCAGTCGCGAAACGTCATGTTGCGAAATGGCGAGCCGTTTTTTGTGGATTACCAGGGTGGACGGAAGGGTGCGTTGCAGTACGACATTGCGTCGCTGTTGTTTGATGCCAAGGCGGACTTGCCGCCGGAAGTACGACAGGAACTTCGGGAGGAATATCTTCGCGCGCTTAGTAACGTTCTCAGCTTCGACCGCGAGGAATTTCTTCGGTACTACTACGCGTATGTTTACGTGCGCCTGATGCAGGCGCTAGGCGCGTATGGATTTCGAGGATTTTACGAGCGCAAGACACATTTTCTGCAGAGCGTGCCGTTTGCGCTGAAGAATCTGCGCTGGCTGCTGCACAACGTGACGCTGCCCGTTGAGTTGCCGATGTTGATGCAGGCGTTTCAGGGCATGCTGGCTTCTGAAAAATTAAATAACCTGGCCGCGGATACCGAGAATCTGAAGGTGCGGGTTTTTAGTTTTTCGTTTCACAAGGGAATGCCGCAGGACGAAAGCGGGAATGGTGGGGGCTTCGTGTTCGATGCGCGGAGTTTGCCCAATCCTGGGCGCGAAGAACGGTTCAAGGCGCTGACGGGTAAAGATGCGCCGGTGATTGAGTATCTAAATCAGCAGGAGAGTGTGCACCAGTTTATCGCGGCGGTGCTGTCGTTGGTGGATGCCAGTGTGGGCAGCTATCAGCAGCGCGGATTTAAGAATCTGATGATTTCGTTTGGATGTACCGGTGGGCAACACCGGTCGGTATTTCTTGCGGAGCAGTTGGCGAAGCGGCTGCGGGCCAGGAATGGGTTGGAAGTTGTAGTGCGCCATCTTGAGCTGGAAAAGATGGGCAAATGAAGGCGATGATCCTGGCCGCGGGACTGGGGACGCGCTTGAGGCCGCTGACGAACGACCGGCCGAAGGCGCTGGTGGAAGTGGCCGGACGAACGCTGCTGGAGATAACGCTGACGCGACTAAGTACGGTTGGCGTCCGCGAGGTGATCGTGAATGTGCATCACTTTGCGGACCAAGTGGTCTCCTACCTGAAGGCGCACAACAATTTTGGGATGCATATTGAGATTTCGCGTGAAGAGGAATTGCTGGATACCGGAGGAGGAGTGAAGAAGGCCGGGTGGTTTCTGCGGGATGGTGCGGGGCGAGACGAACCGTTTCTGTTGCACAACGTTGATGTGATCAGCACGATCGATTTGAGCCGGATGGTGAATGTCCATCGGGAGAATGATGCGCTGGCGACACTGGCTACCCAGAAGCGAGAAACTTCGCGATATTTGCTATTTAACGAGGAGTTAGAGTTGTGCGGCCGCAAAGCCGGCCGTGACAAGGAAGTCGAGATTGTTCGCTCGTCGGGACATTTGCAGCCGCTGGCGTTTTCCGGGATTCATGTAATCTCACCGCGGCTGCTAGACAAGATCAGTGAGGACGGAGCCTTCTCCATCATTGCGTCGTATCTGCGATTGGCGGGAGACGGTGAACGTATTCAAGGATTCCGCGCCGATGAATACTATTGGCGAGATTTAGGAAAGTTGCATGATCTGGAGCAAGCGGCAGAAGACGTAAAGCAAGGCATTGTGTCGTAGGGCGCGTTCAGGAAATAGAGAGTTAGTGTGCTGGTTCCGTAGCAAATCCCAACGCTTTCATAATTGCATCATGAACGGCTGGGCGAACTTCGGCAATTTTGTGATTTTCGCGCGTGGGATTCACGCGATTGGTCAGCAGCACAACAAATACCTGACGGTCAGGGTCGATCCAAATTGTCGTGCCGGTAAAACCGGTGTGGCCGTAACTATGCGAGGAAAAGTAATGGCCGCTGGAACTGCCTTCGGTGGGAACAACCCAGCCGAGCGTGCGGGTGTTTTTGGCTAGCGGCTGCGGCATGGTGAATTCGGCGATCGTGGAGCGTTTCAAAATACGTTTGTGGGCATAAACGCCGCCATTTAACAGCATCTGGCAAAATGCCGCGAGGTCGGGAGAAGTGCTAAAGACTCCGGCATGTCCGGAAACGCCGCCGATGGCGAACGCATTTTCGTCGTGTACCTCGCCTTGTATCAGGCGATGGCGCAGTTGATTGTCGATTTCCGTGGGGGCAATCTGCGGCCACAAAGATTTCGGCGGAAGGTACATGGAGTCTTTCATGCTGAGCGGATGAAAGATGTAAGCATTGGCGAGTTCGTCGAGGGATTTGCCGGTCAGGCGCTGAATAATTTCCGCCATCAGAATAATTCCCAGATCCGAATAGACCACCTTGGTGCCAGGCTCATATTCGAGCGGCTCGGCAAAAATTCTTTGCAATGTGTCGGCCTTGCCGGTGGAGGTCCGCCAATATTCTTTGAAGGGCGGGAGGCCGGAAGTGTGGGTCATCAAGTTGCGAACGGTGACTTTCTGGCGCCATTCGGGCTGCGGGCCGCGTGGCCATTCTGGCAGATAGCGGGAGATGGGAGCATCAAGATCGAGAGGCGAAGGGAAATCGCCCTCGACAAGTTTTTCCACGAGCGTGGTGGTGACGACAACTTTGGTGAGTGAGGCGATATCGTACATCGTAGAAATCTTGGTGGAGGAAGACTTGGCGTCGTAGCTGAGCTTGCCAAAGGCGTGGAGCGAGACTTTTCCGCGATAGCCAACGGCCAGTGTTGCGCCGGGAAATGCTTTCTCTGCTATGGCCCGTTCGACTACGTCGAAGGCGGGTTGCAATTGCGCCTCGCTGCGCACATCCATGGGCTGGAGGGTCATGGGGTTCGCGGGAACGTCCATGCCAAAGCCAGCCTTCAAATCGAGGCCAGGAATGGTTACGGGCAGGTGGCCGCGAATGGGAATTTGTCCGAAGAGCGCACGGGCGATGGAGATTTGCGCAACATCGCTGATACCGAAGGCCGAGAGCCAGGTTTCCGCTTGCGGCAGGCGTTCAATCAAATAAGGGCTTCCAAGTCCGACGGTGACCACGGGCTTACCTGCTTTGTAGATCTGGTCGATCAACGGGAGTTGATCAGCGGGAATATCGACGTCACCCTTGCGATCACTGACGCGAACGAATAAGGCGAGAATCGCGATGTCGTAGGAGTCGGGAGAAGGCAACTTCAACGTGTCAGCTTTTACGAATTTTGTGTCGGCACGCAGGGCGACGAGGGAATCAAAACGCGATCTGAGTTCGCGCTCGAGATCCTGACCGGGGTAAGGCTCGGGGTCTGCGTAGAGGGAGACTAGCAGCGCACGAGTTGGTTTGGTGCCATCGAGCGGCAGGCGCTTCGGAGTGTCGCGCAGAAGAGTGATGCCACGATCGGAAATTTCTTGAGCTTCATCTTGCCAAGCGGCGCGACCAAATTTTTCGTTCAGAGCATTCAGATCAACAAGGCGCTCTTTGTTGAGGCCAAGCTTGGCTTTGGCCAAGAGAATTCTGCGAACGGATGCATCGAGGCGTGCCTGCGAGATTTGGCCGGACTTGGCGGCTTCGAGGAGCGCGTCGTAGGCGGCGTCAGGAACCGGCGGCATCAGCAGAGCATCGGCGCCAGCCAGGAAGGCGCGAACGGCGGCATCGCCTGGGGCGAAGCGAACCGTGATTCCGCCCATATCCATCGCGTCGGTGACGACCAAACCTTCGAAACCTAGTTGCTGGCGCAGCAGGCCGGTGAGCACGTTAGAGGAAAGCGTTGCTGGCGTGTTCGGGTCGGGTTCAAGTGCCGGGACATTTAAGTGCGCGGTCATGATGCTGCCAACACCTGCTGCAATGGCCGCGCGAAAGGGAACCAGTTCGAGATGTTCGAGGCGATCGCGGTCGACTTGGATTACAGGCAAATCGATGTGAGAGTCGGCGGCGGTGTCGCCATGACCGGGGAAATGCTTGGCGGTGGCCAGTCCACCATTTTCCTGAACACCGCGAATGAATTCGGTGACGAAGGCGGAGACGCGTTCGGGATTTTCGCCGAAGGAACGCGTGTTGATAATGGGGTTTGCGGGATTGTTATTTACATCGGCGTCTGGTGCGTAAATCCAGTGCACGCCGACCGCACGCGCCTCGAGCGCAGTGACCTTGCCCATGGTGTAGGCATCTTTGGGTTCGCCCGCAGCGGCAACGGCCATGGCGGTGGGGAACGATGTGCCTTCGTCGAGACGCATCGCGGTGCCGCGTTCGAAATCGGCGCCAATTAACAAAGGAAGTTTGGATTTCGCTTGAAGCTGATTCGTGAGGACGGCGGTGGGATAGGCCTGACTCTTGACGATGCCGAGAGGCGAGCCGTGGGTGATGGTGATAAACCCGCCGACATGCAGATCATTTACGTCGTGCATCATTTGCGCGTAAGCAGGGGAATCTGTGGAGGTGAAGCTGCCGTGATAAGTGGCGAAAAGGAGTTGGCCGACTTTTTCTTCCATGGTCATCTGACGCAAAGTGGCGTCGACCCATTTTTTCTGGTCCGCAGTCAGGCCAGCCGTTGCATCCGCGGGCTTTGGTGCTTGCTGGGCGGTGGAAGATTTCTTCGCAGATTTGCTGGGACGATTGCGGCTAAGGGTTCGTGGCGTCATAAGGGACAAAAGCAAAAAAGGTAGAAGCAATATTCCGGCGCTACGCCTCGTCATATTTGGAAATTTCCCCCGGCCGCTGCGCCTGTGCCTCAACTGTATATAGCACGCGCACTTCAGGCTCACAATCAAGGTGCAGACGACGCGTTCCAGAATATCATTGGGAACTATGAAACCTTTGCTGCGTCCGGGAGTTTTGCGAATTCTTTGTTTTGCTATGGCCGTTGCGTTGCTGTGCAGTCCAGGCGAGGCAGCGTGGCCTGCGGTTGATGTACAACGGCACGGGCGACCAGCACACAGCCGCGTGGGCCGGGTGCAAACGGGAATCGACGTGTTGGAGGCGGAAAAATTTGCAGCGCTGCGCGGCAAGCATGTGGGGCTAATAACCAATCATACGGGAATGGATTTTCAGGAACGCTCGACGGTGAACTTGCTGGCCCATGCGAGCGGAGTGCAACTGGTGGCGCTGTTCAGTCCGGAGCACGGAATCGCAGGGCACGCTGATGAAAAACTTCCGAAGTCACAAGATGCGTCGACCGGCCTGCCGATCTATAGCCTGTATGGCGAACACTTGCGGCCAACGGACGAGATGCTGCAGGGCATTGATGCGCTGGTATTCGATGTGCAGGACGCAGGCGTGCGCTTTTACACATACACAACCACGATGGGCTATTGCATGGAAGAAGCGGCAAAGCGGGGCATCGCGTTTTATGTGCTGGACCGGCCGAACCCTTTGAACGGGGAAATTGTAGAAGGACCAATGCTGGATCCGGAGAAGACCAGCTTCGTGGCGTATTTTCCGGTTCCGGTTCGTTATGGATTGACGATCGGAGAGCTGGCGCAGTTTTACAACACGGAAAATCACATCAACTGCCAACTGCATGTGATTGCCATGCGGAACTGGCATCGCAATTATTTTTTTGAGAGTACCGGTCTTCGCTGGCTTCCGCCTTCGCCAAACTTGCGCACGCTAAAAGGAGCAATTCTTTATCCTGGGCTGGAAATTTTGCAGAACGCCGGGGTGTCGGTGGGGCGAGGGACGGAATCGCCATTCGAGGAATTTGGAGCACCGTGGATAAATGGCGACGAAGTTTCGGCGGAATTGAATACGAAGAACCTTGCAGGCGTGCACTTCGTGAACCAGCCATTCATTCCGGTGAGTGGCCTGTACGCGGGGCAGCGGTGCGGGGGCGTGGGAATACGAGTGACGGATCGTGGCGCGGTGCGATCGATGCGCATTGGTCTGGAGATTGCGGCGCTGCTGCACAAGAAATATCCAGAACACTTCGAGGTGGCTAAACTATTGTTTCTGGTCGGAAACGATGAAACGATCCAGCAACTCGAAGAGGGAACTGCTCCGGAGCAGATTGTAGCGAGTTGGTCGAAGAGCCTGGCGGAGTTTGACGCAGTACGGCGCCGATATTTTATTTACAAGTAGGCGGCCCGCTTCGCGCGCGGCCTGGAGTGCTGATTGGCATAAAACTGTGTTAGAGTCCGCAACATGCGTATCGTGTCACTACTCCCCTCGGCTACTGAGATACTTTTCGCGCTCGGGTTTGACCACGAGATCGTAGGTGTGAGCCACGAGTGCGACTTTCCTCCCCGCGCAAAAACGAAGACGGTGGTGATCCAATCACGTCTGCCGAAAGATGCGGCTCCGGATGAACTGGACCGTTTGGTGCGGGAATATATTGGGCGCGGAGAGAGCTTATATTCGGTGGATGCGGACCTGATTGAAGAGCTCGCGCCAAATTTAATTGTGACGCAGGATTTGTGCCAGGTTTGCGCCGCTTCGCCGGATGATTTGGCGACGGCGTTGTCGCGCTTTCGGCGGCGGCCTGAAGTGCTGTGTTTAAATCCGCAGGATTTGGGAGATGTCTGGCGCGATGTTTTGTGGGTTGGGGAAGCCACCGGGAAAGAGGAACGAGCCCAGGCGCTGGTGGAAAAAATTGGCGTGCGGCTAGCGGAAGCGGAATTCGCCGTGAAAGCTGTTGCAGAACGGCCTGGCGTTGTTCTTCTGGAATGGCTGCAGCCGTTTTATATTGGCGGGCATTGGGTTCCGGAGTTAATCCAGCGCGCTGGTGGACGGGATCTGCTGGGGAAGGTGAGGACACCTTCGTACCGCATCAGGCCGGAAGAAGTGATTGAGGCGGCACCGGAAGTATTGCTGATAGCGCCGTGTGGTTACACGAAGGAACAGGCGCGTGACGAGTATTTATCGATGAGCTTTCCGGAAGGTTGGCAAGAGATTCCAGCGGTGCGCAGTGGGCGAGTATATGCGCTGGACGCGAATAGCTTTGTGTCTCGACCGGGACCACGCTTGGTGACGGGCATTGAGTCGATACTGAAAATTTTGCATCCTAGCGCGCGAGTGCCGGAAAAAGCGGTGGCCGCTTCGTTAACAATCGACAGCAGACACAGCTTCCGGTCGGCAACTGCTTCGTAGATCTGGTTTGTTCGGTTACGTTCCCACCAAGTTGAAACTTAAGAGAGCGGCATCAGGCCGTGGTGTGCGCCGGGTGTTTGGTCCACCAGCGATAAGAGGGCAAGCCTGCGGCGATGATGATGAGGCCGATGGTGGAGCGGCCGGGACGTTGCAGCCAGAGATTGGTTGTTAATGCGAGTACAGCCAGCACAAACAAACCGGGAACCCACGGATAACCCCAGCAACGATAGGGGCGAGGCATCGCGGGCTCCGTCTTGCGCAAGCGGAAGAGCGCGAGGACCGCGGCGCCGTAGAATATCGAGCCGACGAAAATGAAAAGATTGGTGAGTTCTTCAAATGTTCCGGTTAACGCCAAGATGCTGGCCAATACACCTTGAAAAATCAGAGCGCGGCCCGGAGTGCGATATTTTGGGTGAATGCCGTCGGCAACGCGAAAAAAGATGCCATCGCGAGCCATGGCGTAGGGAACGCGCGCACCGCTGAGGATGGAAGAATTCAGGGAGCCTAGAGCGGAGATCACCATGGCGAGAGTAACCCAGGTGGCGGTTCCATGTCCGAGGACACGCTCGACGGCATCCGAAGCGACGTGTTTGGAGTTCGCTACACTTTCGAAGGGCAACACGTGCAAGCAGGCGGCGCTGAAGACCAGGTAAATGACAGCGACGAGAGAAACTCCCCCGACCAAGGCGAGCGGGAAATTGCGCTGGGGATTCTGAACTTCGGAGCCGACCAGATTCAAATCTTCCCAACCATCGTAGGCCCACAGTGCGGCGGCCAGAGCGGCAAGAAACGCGCCTAGCAGGCCGGTAGTGGCAGCAGAAGGCCACACCGGATCGCCATGAGTCGCTGCGCCCGACGGAAGAAGGAAGGCAATTCCAATGACCGCGATAACGCTGGCGATTTTGATGGCTGTGAGTAGAACCTGAACTCCGCCACCTAAACGTACGCCCAAATAATTCACACCGGTCATGCTCAGGAGCCAGAAGACGGCGAGTGGCTGCGCCCACGTGAAAACGAAGTCGTAAGGCTTAATCCAGTTGGTGAGGCCGGGCAGAGCAATGTGCACCGTGAAAATCGGCGCTGCCACGCCGGGAAGAAAAAAGGCCAGGAAGCGCATCATGCCCGCGGCGATGGAGGCTGCGGAAGAAGGACGACCAACAATGGAGTGCATCCAGCCGAACAGGAAGCCATAGACGGGACCGAAGGCGCGACGGAGGTAGGCGTACTCCCCACCCGCTTCTGGGATGGCGGCGCCCAATTCGGCGAAGGAGAGAGCACCGAAGATAGAAAAGAGCGCGCCCACGATCCACGCGGCGAAGACGATGGAGACGAAGCGGCCTTCGCGCGCCATTTCCGCGGGCTTCAAGAAAATGCCAGTGCCGATCATGGTGCCGACCACGATGGCGGCGGATGACCAGGGGCCGAGCCCGCGGACGAGTTCGAGCCGCTTTTCGCTCACCGCGCCTTGCGGGAGTGTGGTCGCGTCCGTTCCATGAGAGGTCGAGGCAGGCAGAAGCTGATCCTTTTGAAGCCGGTCAATTAATTGCGAACAGAGTGTACCGTATCAGGCGCTTCCGGTTGTTGAGGATTCTTTTTGTTAGACGCGAGAATTCTGCTGAGGATGGCACCGACGGCGAAGGTTACACAGGCGCCGACCAGGACGTACCAGGTGAAAGCGATGCGGGTGTAACGAAAAACGAGCAGAACGGAAATCAGGCCCGCAAACATGCCGGCTAGGGCGCCACGGGAATTGGCGCGCGAATCGAAGGTGCCGAGTAGAAATAGGCCAAGCAGGCTGCCGAAGGGGAAGGATGCGACCGTCAAGCCGGTCTCGAGCAATGGTCCCCACTTCATGAGGCCAAAAAAAATCAGTACGAGTCCCCAGACCAGGGTCATGCGGCGCGAGAGTTTTAAGACGTCGGCGGGATTTTTGGAGGTGCCGCGCAGGGCGGCGAGATCCACGACGCTGGAAGCCGCGAGAGAGTTGAGCGCACCGCTGGCGTTGGACATGGCCACAGCGAGGATGGAGGCGAGCAGCAAACCGGCAAGGCCGATGGGTGCTTCGCGAACTAAAAAGAGAGGAAGAATGCGATCAGCGCGTTCGCCGGGGGCTAGCGAGGGAGCGTGCTGGGAGAAGACGAAGAGCATGACGCCAATCAGCAGAAACACGGTGAATTGGAACAGAACGATGAAGCCGCTGGCGATCAGGGCGCGGCCGCTGTCGCGCTGATTTCGAGCAGCGAGGAGCCGCTGCACGATGGTTTGATCGGTACCATGGCTGGCCATGGTGAGGAAGGTGCCGCCGATGACGCCGGACCAGAAGGTGTACTTGGTGGCGAGATTGCGAGAAAAGTCGAGGAGCTGCAACTTGTTACCGTGGGTCGCAGCAACCTGAACGACTTCGTGCCAGCCGCCGGGGATGCGATGAAGAAGCAAGACAAGCGTGATGAGGCTGCCGAAGAGGTAGAGGAGGAATTGCGCGACGTCGGTCCAGATGACGGCCTTCATGCCGCCTTCGAAGGTGTAGAAAACGGTGAGAACAATGACGAGAACTACCGCGATGCGCTCGGAAGTGCCGAGTGCGACGCTGACCACCAGGGCGATGGCAGCGACGCGTACACCTTCCGCCAAGGTGCGAGTTCCGAGGAATGTGATTGCGGCGACCGCGCGCATTCGCGGGCCAAAACGCTTTTCGATGACGGCGTACGCAGTAAGGAATTCACCACGAAAATATCCTGGCAGAAAAAAAAGCGTGACGAGGATTCTTCCTACGAGATAGCCGAAGACTAGTTGCAGGAAGGTGAGGTTGCCGGCGAACGCGATGGCGGGAGTGCCGATGATGGTGAGCGTGGAGGTCTCGGTGGCGACGATGGAAAACGCCAAGGCCCACCAGGGAGTTGTACGGCCGCCCAGAAAGTAGTCGGAGACATTGCGCTGGCCACGACGGAATCGCAGGCCTAGAAGCGTGATGCCGAGTAGATACGCGATGATGATGGCTAAGTCGATGGGGTGGATGCGCATTAAGTTTGCGCCGTGCGCAAACCGGGAATCGGCGTGCGGCAAAGGCGTGACGAGAATAGTGGCGCCGAGAGGGAGGGTCAAGGAGCGAGGTGGAGTTATTGCCGTGGACACCACCTTTACAGCACTACGGCCATTGGGAACGGGCAGAAATGGGCGGCGTCGCGTATTCTGTTTTCATGAGATTTGTGCTCGGGTTCGATGGCGGGGGAACAAAAACGGATTGCGTATTGATGGATGAGAATCAGCAAATCCTGGCGAGGGCGCGTGGTGGGCCGTCGAATCCGATGAGGGTGGGATTTGGTGGAGCGCTGGCGTCGGTTTGCGAGGCGGGACGGGCGGCGATTCGTGCGGCCAATTTAACGACAGCGCAAATCGCGGTGTTGTGCACGGGGCTTGCGGGGGCCAGCCACCCCGAATCGGAAATGAAGATGCAGAAGCTTTTGTTGCAGGAATTTCCAGCGAGCGCAGTGCACGTTTGCACGGACCTTGATTTGACGCTGGAGGCGGCCGGGGACGGCCCAACGGTTGTGCTGATCATGGGCACCGGGTCCGGAGCTGTGGGCCGGGATGGAAATGGGAAGATATTGCGAGTTGGGGGGCACGGGCCGCTGCTGAGTGATGAGGGTAGCGCGTACGATATCGGCAGAATCGCGGCGATGCAGGCAATGCGGGAGTTTGACCGGACGCAGGCCAACTCGGCACTGGGAACGAGGATGCTGAGGGAGATGGGCGTAGCGGACTGGCCGGAATTTCTATCGCGCGCGAATGCCATTCCCGACGATGTGTTTCCGCGAATTTTTTCGGTGGTGGCGGCTGCGGCGGAAACCGGGGATAGTGCAGCGCGGCAGATTTTACAGGCTGCGGCCAAGGAACTGGCCATGTTGGTGCGGGATCTAGTGCAACGTCTGCAATTCACCGAGCAGCGTTTTTCTATTGTGAGAAGCGGCGGCATGGTGGGACGGTCCTCTTACTTCGACCAGCAAGTGGATGCGTGCCTGCGCGAAGTGGCGCCGCATGGTGAGTTTGCTGGATTAGCGTTGCCACCGGCGGAGGCGGCGGCGCGGATTGCGCTGCGACTATTACCGGCGCTGAACGAGGCGGGAAACTAGCATGGCGGGAACGGAGCACGAGATTGAACGTGCCCTGACAGCGGTGGGAGAGGAACTGCAGGCGCTTCTATACCACACGTCAAAGGAAGTGCTGTCCGCGCTGCTGAAGAATCCGGCGTTTGATGAATCGAAACTAACGCTTTTGCTGGCACGCAAGGACCTTCCCGCAGAAATGCTGGAGGAAGTAGCCTCGCGCAAATCGTTGCTGAAAAGCTACGCCGCGAAACGCGGGCTGATATTTCATCCGCGTACGCCGCGGTTAATTGGGTTGCGGCTAATTCGTGAACTCTACGTGATGGATTTGGTGCAACTGGCATTGTCGCCAGCGGTTTCGATGGAGTTGCGGCGGTTGGCAGAAGAACAATTGATTGCGCGGCTGCCACAATTGCCGTTGGGCCAGAGAATCACGCTGGCGCGTCGCGGGCCGGGGCGTGTGGCGGGGGCCTTGCTGGTGCAAGGGCATGCGCAAGTGCTGCCGCTGGCGCTGAACAATCCGTTTTTGTCGGAGTCGCAAATTTTGAAAGCGCTGGCACGCGAGAAAGTGCCTACACCGGTGGCGCAAGCGATAGCGAACCATCCGAAGTGGTCGCAGAGTTACAACGTGCGACTGGCGTTGGTGCGAACCCCGACGGCGCCGCTGGCGATTGTGCTGGGTTTTCTGCCTCAACTTACGGTTTCCGATTTGCGGGAACTGACGGCACCAGGCATCATCCCCGAAAATTTAAGGAGATATTTGCAGGCGGAAGTGCAGCGACGGATTCGTTCGGGGAGAGATGTGGAACGGTAGGGGCTCAGCGCTTGGCCGGTCGATAAAGGATTACACGAACTTTTTCTAATGTGATCAGGCCGCCATCCACCATTTCATCCAGGCATGGCAGGATTTGCTCAACGCGTTCTTGCGACTCAATCACTTCCAGAATGATGGGCAAATCTTGAGACAGGCGGAGTAACTTGTCGGTGTGATAGACGCTCGAAGAGCCATAGCCGGCGACGCCGCGGAGTACCGTGACGCCGGAAAATTTCTCCTTACGCAAAATTTCGACGATGGCTTCGTACAGCGGTTTTCCATGCCACTTGTCGGATTCACCGATGTGGATGCGCATCAAAGTGCGCTCGCCTTCGAATTTTTCGTGGGTCATGGCGAACTCCTAAAAGCGATTGGCCAGGCGGATACCCGCGACTGAGAGCAGCAATCCAAATATTACGCTAGCCGCTACGTAGGTGGTGGCGCGAAGCCATTCGCCGCCCTCCATCATTTTTGCGGTCTCCCAGCCAAAACTGGAGAAGGTGGTGTAGCCGCCAAAAAAGCCGACAGTAATGGCGACGCGCCACTCCGGCGAAATAATCATGCGATTAAGCATGGTTTGCCCGAGGAGCCCCAGGAAAAAACATCCGGTGAGATTGATGAAGAGTGTCCCGTAGGGGAAGGTACTGCCCATCCGGATTTGTAACAAGCCTTGCAGGCCGTAACGGGCGAGCGTGCCGATGGCGCCGAAGGTGGCAATCAAGAAAAGTCGCAAGATCTCTCCGATCTGCTGGCCCGGCGGCTATAAAAAAACTCCTGGAGCCGCGCGGCAGCCAGGAGTCATCAGCCTCGGCAGAAGCGGCCGCGACGGTTGTGGCGAACTCCATCGCCATTGAATTTCGAGAAAAGCTTACCGTGCGGATTGCGCAGGACGCAAGGGCAAGCGAGTCAAAAAGTTATCGCCTGCGGTGAATGACGCGCTACTGCTTGGCGTCAGCTTTGGTGACCAGAACGATTTGTTCGAGTTGGCCGCGGCCTTCGGAGACTACGAGGTCGGCGGTGATTTTGTCGCCGGGTTGCAGGGTGGCGATTTGTTTCGGTTCGGCAACCATATATTGCATGGTCATGGCAGGCATGAGGCCGGGGATATCTCCATGTTTCACGGTGATCAGCTTTTTTGGAGCGTCGACGGCGATTACCTCCGCTTGCACCGGATAGTGCTTGGCGGGCGGAGGTGGCTGGCAGGCAACGCTGAAGGCAACGACGGCAAGAACAAAAATGGAGAAGAAGTATTTCATCCGGCCTCAATCCTCAATAGTGAAAACGATAACGCATCTGCACGAATATTTCGCGCGGGTTGTTGTAGTGGGTGCCGCCGAAGGTGAAGGAGTTGTCGAGCAGCACGCGGCGGTTGGCGACATTGAGACCGGTGAGCGAGAGTGAGAAGTTGTCTCCAAACGCTTTGCTGAGCGTCATGTCGAACGTAGTGTGCGGCTGTAGATGGCTGTTGGGATCTGGTGGAGAGTTGCCGTTGGTGAATCCAGAGGCGTAGTACACGTCCGTGGAGACAAAGCTTTTCCAGGGGAGCGCCCACTGACCACCGAGGTGCAGGGTGTTGCGCTGATCGTGGTCCAACAGCCCGAAGCCATTGCCGAAGGAAAAATCGGTTAATCCGCCATTAATGCCGCCATAGCCGAGGGCAAGTTGATTGGAGTAGGTCAGGTAAAGTTGGCCACGTTTGTAAAGCTGCGGCGAATGTAGCGTCAGCTCCCAGCCATTGATGCGTGCGCCTTGGATGGTGATGGGGAAGAACAGGTTGGAGTTGTTGAAATTATTATGATCGAAGTAGTTTTTGGCGCGCGTCAGAAAGGTGTCGGCATCGATCGTCCAGCCACGGAGAGGGATGGTGACACCGTATTGGTGCTCTTCATCGCGTTCGCCGTGCAGCGGAATAAATCCTAGATTCTGGTTGTTGGCGGCATCGAGGAGCGGCCCGGAGACCGTAAGCAAGGGCGGGGCTTGATAGAAGTGACCGTAAAAGGCGCGGAACACCCAATTGAGTTTTGGGATGCGCAAGGAGCCACCGATGCGCGGACTGGTGGCATTTTCGACCACCGGCCCAGAGTAGTGAGTTTGGCGGATGCCGGCGTCGAGCGAGAGCCAGGAGGTCAGTTTGAATTGGTCTTCGAGATAAACGGCGGCCAAGCCACCGTCGGGGCTGGCTTTTACTGGAGGATTTACGTTCTCGCACTGGCCGGGTTGATTGCACAGCAAGCCGAATAATTGACTGGATTCCTGCGCAAAACCGTAGACTCCGGTGCGCAAACTATTGCGTTGTTTGATCCAGGAGAGACTAGCCTGGCCGCCTTCATAGTTGGAGGAGACGGTTTCTGTGGCGGAACTCGGCAGATCGAATGGACTGCTTTCGTAACTGGCGCTGTTGTAGTGATAGAACGGGGCTACGGTAAGGACCAGTCCGGGGCTGAAGGTGCGCACCCAAGAGAAAAGTACGAAGCCGTCTTTTTCTTTGTTGGAGTCGCTGAGAAATTGGCCCGCGGTGTTGGGATCGTTGGGATCGAAGGGAACCTGATAATAATCCTGGCGCAACTGCGCAACTAATCTTAGTTGATCGCTGGAATCCAAATTGTAGGTGAGGGAAGTAAATCCACCGTAGCCGTTGGCTTGATCGTGAATCACGGCGCTAGTCGGCGTTTGCAACCCAAGGTCGCTGCGATTGCCGTTGACGCTGGCGTAGTAGGCGAAGCGATTGGTGTGGCCGCCAAAATTGAGTTGATCATCGGTCTGGTAGAAATTGCCGGCACTGAGAACTAGTTCGGCTTCATTGTTTCGTTCAAAGCCGGTGCGCGGAGCCACATTGAAAGATGCCGTAGGTGCGATCGCCGTAATCTGCGGAATAGCTGCCCCGCTGCGCTTCCAGATTGTCGATGTCTTTGGGATCGATCTGCGGACCGAGATTGCTCGCTATGTTTGTGTTCGGGATGGAGACACCGTCGATCAGCCAACTGACTTGGTGACCGCCCCGCACGTGCAATTGATCGTGGGTGTAGTAGGAGCCGGGCACATAGTTAGTGATCATCGAGAGGCTGTTGGTTAAGCCCGCTCCAGGAGTGACGGCGATTTGCTCGCGGGTAATCAAGCTGGTAGGCGTAACTGACTCTGCCTGGGCTGGTGGCGCTTCCGATGTGACGGTGATGGACTGCGCTTGGGTGGCGAGCTGCAACTCAATATGCAAGATCGGAGCCGTGCCGGAGAGCACGGTGATTTTTAGTTCCTGCGAGGTAAATCCCGGCTTCGAAACGGTAACTTTGTAATCGCCTATGGGCACGGAATCGAAAAGGAAATCGCCATCGGCGTTGGTCTGCATCGTTTGGGAATAGTCCGAATTTTCTGCTTTCAACACCACTTGAATATCAGGGACGGGCCGGTGCTGTGAGTCGTGCACGATACCGCGGACGGTGCCAACGGCAGTGGCGTTGGCAGAGTAGGCCAAGAAATAAAACAGAAAGCATAAAAACAGACTGTGTCGCAACATAGGATCTCCGGTCTCTCGCGTGTAGCGCCAGGCGAAAGAGCCACAACGGCTCTATCGTCAATTATTGGATTGAGGGGAAAGCGCTAAAGACTCAGGGGGGTACGTTTCGGAGGAGGAGACGGAGGTGCGAAGGCCGTGAGAATTTTTGTAGTTTCTAAACCCGAAGCTGCGGGCAACGATTGCATAGGTGCACCAAATGTTGCGGGTGCAGGCAAGACAAAGAGAATGGATGCGGCAAAGACGTGCTCGGGGCTTTGGCAGCAGGCCATGGAGCAGGGCATCAGGCTAGCGCCTGAGGGATGGCACTGCATGGATGGCTCATCGTCGTTTGCTTTCGTCGAGGCTGAAGCCTTGTGGCTATTGGGGGAATGGCCGTGAGCGGCGCATTGCTTCCCGTTGCAACACGCCATGGCATTGGCCTGCCAAGCGGAGGCCCACATGGGCGTCCAGAGGAGCAAGGCAGCAAGCAGACACACCCATCCGGCAAATACCCTGCCCGGAGCGATAGGAGGTCGGAGCGAGCCACGCATTTGGATGAAGAGGAGCATACCGCATGGGGCCGTCCGTAACAAAGGGGCAAGTCAGGAGGCCTCCAGGCAGGGCGTTCGCGCCAAATTGGTATCTTAATCCGTGGTGGGTTTCTTGACTTGTTTCCGTCCGCCATCGCACACTTCTACTATGGCTCACATCTATATGCTTTTCGATTTTGCGGAAGACGAAGAGAAGGCGCAGCAAGCGCGACATAAGCTGGAAGTGTGGAAGCAGGCATTTCGACTGGACAAAAAGCTTTTGTATAAATTTGATCGCCCTACGGATGACGAAGAAACCGAAGAAGTGGAAGAAAAGCCCGCAAAAACCAAGGGTTCCAGCAAGTCGAAGAAGCAAAGCTGCCAAGGAAGAGGAAGTGGTGAAGGCGCCGGTGAAGCTGCTGGTGCGCCTGGCTTTTTCCGGCCACGAAAAACTTTCCGAGCAGCGGTGGATTGATCGAATCCCGACGGAAGAACCGTTTCAGGCGGCATCTCCGGCGATTATCAAAGCGAACGATGCGAAGTATGCCGAGACTGAAAAGCAGTTCGAGGATTTGGGGTGATACATTGGTTTTTACACAGCCTACCTGTGGTTGCGTATTGGCGTGGATAGCCGCGAAGGTATAATTGAGTCTCGCGCGTAGAAGATTCCCAACTCCAACACGAGGTCCGAACGAATGGCTGTTCAAACTCGCGTAAAAGTGGCCAGGTTGGAAGCTCCAAAGTACCAAGGATTGGACCGGGACACGCTGATCCAGTTGTACCGCACGATGTTTCTCTCGCGCCGCCTGGATGACCGCGAAATTCAGCTCAAACGCCAGAATAAAATCTACTTCCAAATTTCGAGTGCGGGGCATGAGGCGGTAACGGCCGCCGCAGCATTGCTGTTGCGCCCTGGCGTGGACTGGATTTATCCGTATTATCGGGACCGGGCGCTGTGCCTCGGGTTAGGCGTAACTCCATTGGAGACTTTGTTGCAGGCGGTGGGCGCGAAGGATGACCCAAGCTCCGGTGGCCGGCAGATGCCATCACATTGGGGACACGCGAAGTGGAATATTGTCAGCAAGTCTTCGTGCACAGGCACGCAGTATGTGCAAGCGATCGGCGCGGCAGAGGCGAGCCTTTACTACGAACGTCATCCCAAGGCCTTGGCGCAGGCGAAGAAGGGACCGCTGGGGCAGAATGTGCGGTACTCGCCGGAAGAAATTGTGTATGTCTCTTCGGGCGATGGGGCGACGAGCGAGGGAGAATTTTGGGAATCGCTGAATGTCGCGTGTGCTAAGAAACTGCCGGTGTTTTATCTGGTCGAAGATAACGGGTACGCGATTTCCGTGCCGATTGAAGTGCAAACGGCGGGCGGAAGTATCTCGAGACTGGTGAAGGGCTTTCCTGGATTGCACACGGCCACTTGTGATGGCACCGATCCGCTCGAAAGCTACGCGGTATGTAAAGAGGCGATTTCGTACGTGCGCGAGCGGCGCGGGCCAGCATTGGTGCACGCTCACGTAACACGCCCGTATTCACATTCACTTTCGGATGACGAGAAGCTGTACAAACTGCCGGAAGAACGGGAAGCGGAAGCGCGGCGTGATCCGCTTTCGAAGTTTTCGCTGTTTTTGATTCGCGAAGGAATTTTGGATCAGAAGGAAATCGAGGCGCTGGAGGCGGATGTTGATCGCGAAGTGCGCGAGGCAGGGGACCAAGCGCTGGGCGCCGAGGCTCCCGAGGTTTCATCGATCCCGCAGAACATTTACTCGCCGGACATCGATCCCACGTCTTCGTCGTTTGCGGCAGAGGCAAAGTTGCAGGGCGCGCCGAAGACCATGGTGGAGATGGTGGCGGCAACGTTGCTGGACGAAATGTCTCGCGACGAACGGATTACCGTGTTTGGCGAAGACGTAGCCGACGTGAGCCGCGAAGAAACGTTGAAGGATGTGAAAGGGAAGGGCGGCGTTTTCAAGGCGACGGCTGGGTTGCAACGCAAATACGGAGCTGATCGCGTATTCAACACACCGTTGGCGGAAGCCAGTATTGTGGGACGCGCAATTGGAATGGCCACGCGCGGACTGAAGCCGGTAGCGGAGATTCAGTTTTTTGATTATATCTGGCCGGCGATGATGCAGATTCGCGACGAGCTCTGCGTGTTGCGCTGGCGTTCGAATGGGAACTTCAAGTCGCCTGCCGTAATTCGCGTGGCGATTGGCGGTTACCTTACGGGTGGCGCGGTGTATCACAGCCAGAGCGGCGAATCGATTTTTACGCATTGTCCGGGATTGCGGGTGGTGATGCCATCGACGGCGCTCGATGTGGCGGGACTGTTGCGTACGGCGATCCGAAGCGATGATCCTGTGATGTTCCTTGAGCATAAGCATCTCTACCGTCAGCCTTACAACCGATCTGAATATCCGGGACCGGATTTCACGATTCCGTTTGGTAAGGCGCGGGTAGTGAAGGAAGGCTCGCAAGTCAGCATCGTCACGTATGGCGCGCTGGTGCATCGGGCGGAGGTTGCCGCGGCGGCGTTGGAACGCGAAGGCATTTCGGTGGAGATTATCGATTTGCGTTCGTTGTCGCCGTACGATTGGGAAGCGATTGCGGCCACGGTGCGGAAGACGCATCGGGTGATCGTGGCCTATGAAGACATGCTGAGCTGGGGCTACGGAGCGGAGATTGCAGCGCGCATCGCGGAAGAATTGTTCGAAGAGTTGGATGCGCCCGTAAAACGAGTGGCGGCCATGGACACATTTTGCGCGTACCAGCCGGCATTGGAAGATGTAATTCTTCCGCAGACCAGCCATATCACAGCGGCGGTCAAGCAGCTCCTGGAGTACTAGCCCCAACCCTCGGTAGAGGAAACTTTTCTTCTCCTTTGCACGTACATCAGTTTAGAATCGCGATGACGTAGCTCTGCGGGAGGACACCATGTTTTGCCCAAATTGTCAGAAGGAAATCGCGGACGGCTCGAAATTCTGCTACAACTGTGGCGCGCAGCAAACTCTGGTGGGCGGCGTGCCCGGAGCTACGGCGCCCGTGGCTCCTCCGCCGAAACGGTTGATGCGTTCCAGCACGGACAAGAAGATTGCCGGCGTTTGCGGGGGATTGGCGGATTACTTCGATCTGGATCCGACGATCGTTCGCGTGGTGTGGCTGCTGGCGATCTTCTTCGGCGGAACGGGATTGCTGATCTATATAATTTTGTGGATTGCGTTGCCTGTTGCGCCGGCAGTGCCGGCGTATTCGGTTTCGGCGCCAGCTCCTACTGCACACGTCTAAAAGTTAGCGTTGGAGATTAGTGCTGCGTGTTGCCGGCTGGAAGCCGGCGCTACGGATCGTTCCTGCTTATGGCTAGTCGCTCGTGCGGCGTTTTCGTCCGCCTTCGCGTAGGACTGCGCCGTCGATGGAGGCAAGCCCGGCTCCAACGGTGGCTAAGGCGATGCAGGCGGCGCACAGAGTCATCTCAAATTCAAAGTCGCGGACAACCAGCGCGCCGTGAACACCTTTCACCTTCCAAATGGCGACGACCATTTCTGCGGCTAGCAGCAATGCGACTGGGCGGGTGAATAGGCCGATCAGGAAAAGAAGGCCGCCAAAGGTCTCCAGAACTCCCGCGACGGCTACGAAATAGCCGGGAAGACCGTGATCGATGAAGAATTGTTGCATTTCGGGATTGGAGTGAACCAATTTGGGATAGCCGTGATAGACAAAGACGATTGCTAGCGCTACACGCAGTGCCAGTAATCCCATGGGCTGGAGCCGATTCAGGAATTTCACTGGTCTCCTCCTCGTTGTAGACACAATACCTGTGGTGAGGCGTGATTCCAAAGAAATTGGAGTGAGGTTAGTCACGGTAGGTGCCTAGTGTCTTCAGGTACAATTTGGTGGCTTGTATCGAGGACACATGAAACCCATACGCACAATAGGCATCGTGAATGGTGGTGGCGATGCGCCCGGGTTGAACCCGGTGATCCGCGCCATCGTACGATCGGCGATTTATGAACACGGGATGCGTGTTATCGGAATCCGCAACGGATTCGACGGGCTGATCTGGCCTGAAGGCGCAAAGGAAATGACCGAAGATAGCGTGAGCGGAATTTTGCCACGCGGCGGAACGATTTTGGGGACGACAAATCGGGGCAATCCGTTTGCGTATGTGGCGACAGAAGACGGCAAGGAAGTGGTGCACGACTACTCTTCGTTGTGCATGGAAAATGCGCGGCGATTGGGGATTGACGCAATCATCGTGATTGGCGGAGATGGCACCCAGCACATCGCGCGGGATTTCTGGCGTAAAGGCGTGAACCTTGTGGGAGTTCCGAAGACCATTGATAACGACCTTGATGCCACGGAAGTTACGTTTGGATTTGACACGGCACTGGTGGTTGCGACGGAGTCGGTGGATCGGCTGCACACGACGGCGGAAAGTCATCACCGCGTGATGCTGATCGAAGTGATGGGACGGGACGCGGGATGGATCGCCCTGCATGCGGGAATCGCGGGAGGAGCGCACATTATTCTGGTGCCAGAAATTCCGTTTAAGTTTGAGTGTGTTTCTGACGCGATTCGTGCGCGAGAACTGCGTGGGAAGCGATTCAGCCTGATTGTGGTGGCCGAGGGCGTGAAGTTACCGGCAGTCGATCCTAATGGAAAACCGGTGCCGCCTGCAGGGCCAGGGAATGTGGCGAATACGATTGCGTTTACGCTTCGCGAGATGCTGCACAAAGAGATTCGCGTGACGGTGCTGGGCCACGTACAGCGCGGAGGTTCGCCTACACCCTTCGACCGGATTTTGGGTACGCGGTTTGGCGTGGCTGCTACCGACTTGGTCGCTAAGCAACAATTCGGCCGCATGGTCTGCCTGAAAGCTGGCAAAATGGAGAACGTGTCTTTGGATGAGGCTCTAGAAAAAATGAAGTACATCGATCCCTGCAGCGAGATCGTTCACGCCGCGCGCGCCGTGGGCGCGACATTTGGAGACGGCGGAGCATGAAGCGAAAGCTTCTGATCGCAGTGCCACTACTGTGCCTGGTGGCGTTGCTGGCATGGTTTTTCCGGCCCAAGCACGAATCCATCGGTGAAGCGTACATCAGCGAAAGAAGCGTAACGATGTGGAGTAGCGCGGCGCAGGTCCGCGAGGAAATTGGTGTGCTTCTCTATGGCGACCATGTCGACGTGCTGGCGAAACGTAATGACAATGTAAAAGTCCGGACCACGAATGGGGTGGTTGGCTGGATCGATGGGCGCTACCTGATGGATCCGGAGCTGTGGCAGCGCAGCGCCAAGTTGCTGGAGCAGGCCAAGACGATGACGGTGCAGGCGCGCGGTAGGACGAAAGTGCCTGCGAATTTGCGCGTGCAGCCCGGACGCAAAGAGGCGCGGCTTTATCAATTCAACCGCGGCACGCCGGTGGAGATTCTGGCGCGTACGACTGCGGACTGGGTGCAAGTGACGGATGAAAAAGAGTCTGCCGCGGCTCCGGCGGAGAGCAAAAAGGAAGATTGGTTTTTGGTTCGTGGAATTGCTTCGCGACCACCGGGAGATGGCACGGTGCGAAATTCGGCGGTGATGAATACCACGCAGCCGGGGGATCAATCGATTCCTATTGCAGGATGGGTAGTGTCGCGGTTTATTTCTTTGGATGTGCCGGATCCGGTGCGCGAAGGAACGAGTGCTGCGAACATTCGCCCCATCGCCTGGTTCGAATTGAACCGGGTGAGTGATTCCTCTGGCGAACATCCTCAGTATCTGGTGGTAGGAACGAAGGGGCCTGAAGGGCAAGCTTGCGATTTCACGACGCAGCGGGTTTTCACCTGGAATCCGAAGAAGTCGCGGTACGAGACGGCGTTCATTGAGAATGATCTTTGCGGGGCGCTGCCGATTCGAGTAGGTAAGAGTGCAAAAGGCGAGCCCGAGTTTCGATTTCACATGATGGACGACGCCAAGGACGAGCGTGTTTACCGGCTGATCCAGACTGTCGTTCGTCGCATCCGCGATGATCGGGCGGTGATAGTCGCCGGGCACAGCGCGAAAAAAGGAAAGCGCTAACCAGAACTGTCGCGTTACCAGTTGAGAGTAGTGATGATTCCGCTTGTTTAAGTTTAATCCTGATTAGAAAGAACTGCTGTCGATTGGTGGTCATATGACCTTGCACATAAATGAGGCGGAAGTCCGGCAGTTGCTGACCATGCCGATGGCGGTTGCGGCGGTGGAGGAGATTTCACGCAAGCAGGCGGAAGGCAGCGTGGTGGTTCATCCGCGGCGGCGGTTCGAATTGCCGGGTGGAGGATTCTTTCACTACATGGCGGCAATGGATACGGACGCCGGCTATGTGGGGATGAAGCAGTATACGTACGTGAAGGGGAAGCTTTGCTTCCTGGTGCCGCTGTACGAGATTGCAACCGGGAATTTGGTTGCGCAAATTGAGGCCGACTACATGGGGCAGCAGCGCACCGGAGCGGCGAGCGGCGTGGCCACGAAATATCTGGCGAAGAAAACGGCGCGCGTGGCAGGAATATTGGGAACGGGCGGCCAGGCTAAGACGCAACTCGAGGCAATCAACACGGTTCGACTGCTCGAGTCCGCCTATGTGTATGGACGCGATCCGCAGCGGCGGAATAAGTTTTGTGACGAAATGTCGGAGCGGCTTGGCATTTCGGTGTACCCGATGGAATCAGCGGCAGCGGCGGTTGGAAGCGCGGACGTGATCTCGACGGCGACGACGTCTGCGCATCCGGTGTTGCATGGAGAAGACTTGCTGCCCGGGGTGCACATCAATGCGATTGGAGCCAATCACGCGCACAAACGCGAGCTGGACGATGCTGCCATTGCGAAAGCAAATCTTATATTTGTGGATTCGCTGGCACAGTCGAGGCAAGAGGCTGGCGATCTGATCCTTCCGTTCGAACGCGAGCCGCAGAAGTGGCAACAGGTGCACGAACTTGCCGAGTTGGTGGCAGGCAAAGTGCCTGGGCGAAGCAGCGATTCGCAGACCACGCTATTCAAATCGAACGGGATCGCTTCTTGGGATCTGGCGGTGGCAATTAGGGTTTATGGCATGGCAAAGGAACAAGGAATGGGGCGCGAGTTACCATTCTTTAGCTCGATGGGCTGAATCCCGAGGGCTCGCAATCGCGACTCCTTCGGCGCTGCAGCAGCTCAAAGCGATAACTCTTAGGGCATCTTCTAACAGCCGTGAAATCTGCGTGTTTCTCAAGAATATCGTACACAAGTAAACACAGGTTCTATAGATTCTAGTACTAGCCTCTACAGTTTTTCCCTATTCTCAAAACAGCGATTCCGAATTCTGCCGGATCTGAGGACGACTTCGCGCAGGCAAGAATGCCAACGCAACCTCAACCGGCGAGCGCAACGGCGGACGGGGATAAATAGCTCGCGAAGTACAACATTCCTGCCAGAGCCATGCCTTAAGCAGTAAAGGAGCTGAAAGACCATGAAGCCCAGCCCGAAGATTTTGTCTCTCGCCAGCATCGCATGTCTGGCAATTTTTATGTCGGCCTGTAGCGGCGTGAAGGGTGGCACGACGACCGGTGGTGGCACCGGTACCGGAAGCGGATCTTTCACCATCGGTGGAACAATTAGCGGGCTCACCGGCACTGGATTGGTTTTGCAGGACAACGCCGGGGACAACTTGACGGTTGCCGCGGCCGCGACGAAATTTACGTTCGTGACGTCGGTTGCCAGCGGAGGGGCGTACAAGGTTACGGTTTTGACGCAGCCCAGCAGCCCGGCGCAGACTTGCACCGTGACTAGTGGGACGGGCACGGCTTCGGCGAACGTTACGTCAGTCACGGTTGCTTGCACCACGAACGCGGTGACTGCCACGATTGGCGGCAACATTACCGGCCTAGCAGCCAGTTCCAGCGTGATTTTGCAGGACAACGGCGGAGATAGCCTGACGCTTACGGCGAACGGAGCGTTTACCTTCAAGACGCCGGTGACTGGGCCGACTGACGCGTATGCAGTAACAGTTCTTACTCAGCCCACAACCCCGAACCAGATTTGTTCCGTCGCCAGCGGCAGTGGCACGGCTTCCGCGAACGTGACCAATGTGGCGGTTTCGTGCGTGCTGAGCTATACGATCGGCGGGACTGTTACCGGTGTGACTGGAAGTGGATTAGTGTTGCAAGATTCTGATGGCAACATTCTCGAGCAGCTTCCCGTTAGTGCGGCCAATGGAAATCAAGCCTTCGCTTTCAAGAGTCTGGTTCCCACGGGAAGCACGTATAACGTGACCGTCTTCGCGCAGCCCACTAGCCCCGGCCAGACCTGCGTAGTCAGTCCAGGCACCGGCACCGGAATCGCCACCGCGAATGTGACTACTGTGTCGATTACATGCCCAGCCGTAACGTTCAGTGTTGGAGGAACGGTAGTTGGGCTCCAGGGCATCACTCCTAACAATGGCCCGATAACCGACGGCAGCTTCATACTGCAGAACGTGTTGGGCAATACGCTGGTCGTGCCGCAAAACGGGCCGTTCCAGTTTGCCACGCCTGAGACCTTGAATGATCAATACGAGATTTCCCAGTTTCATGCGCCAAGCACGCAAAATCAGGGTTGCACTCTGTGGAATTACAAGGGTGTGGTAACTGCAAGCGTCACCAGCATCATTGTCGACTGCGGACATAACGACTGGACTTGGGTCGGCGGTGGGAACGCAGCGGGATACGATGTTCCTATAAAGGCGATACAAGGAACGTTTGCTTCGACCCTGCCTACGACTTACCCTGATCCTCTTACCAACACACCCGGTGCACGATACGGTGCTGCCGGTTGGACCGACAGCTATGGGAGTCTGTTTTTGTTTGGTGGCAACGGTTGGCAGTTGAGTGGGGGGCCCTTTGCGAACCTGCAGAGCGCACCTCTGAACGACCTATGGGTCTGCGATATGGATACTAAGCACTTCCTTCCAGACTCTTGCCAGTGGCAATTGGTTGGTGGTTATGACCCGACCCCGGTTACGGTGGGCGGAAAAGCCAGTACGATTGGCGCACAAATCATTGCGAATGCGCAGATCCAGGGGGGTGGGGGGTACGGTCAGACACCATTTCGTCGCTTAGGAGCAGCAGCCTGGACCGACAGCGCCGGCAATTTCTGGCTGTTTGGCGGTTCAGATAACGCAAATTTTTTCAATGACTTGTGGATGTACAATCACTCCGCTCTAAGCCCAGGTGCCTACACCGGCAGCGAGGGGCAGTGGAGTCTCAAGGGTCAAACGGGCAACTCCATAGACCAGCCCGGCAACTACACCTCTGGAACGTTATTCCCCGGGTCGCGCACCAACCCCGTCACCTGGACGGATGCTTCCGGCAATCTTTGGCTCTTCGGTGGCTATGGATATGACGGCGGAAGTCCAGCAACTCTCGGTTACCTGAACGACCTTTGGATGTACTCCACGTCAACTGGCAAGTGGACCTTCGTTTCCGGAGGCCTTACGAGTATGGCTAACCAGAACGGCATCTACAGCGGCTCGGCCATGCCGGGGGGACGTCAGGAAGCGGTTGGCTGGGCCGATACAAACGGCAATCTCTGGCTGTTTGGCGGAGAAGGCCTGGACTCTGTTGGCACTGCTAACGGTATCCTCAACGATCTTTGGATCTACAACATAGCCGGAAACCAATGGACGTTTGTGAGCGGCTCCAATATGGCGAACCAAACCGGTGTTTACGGCACGCAGCCGTTTGTCGGTCCTACCAACACAATCGGTGCGGCAGGAAATGTAGGTCTGCCGACGGCGGCTTCCACTACCTTGCCGGGCTCGCGCTGGGGTGCGTCGGCGTGGATCGATGCAGGTGGAGACCTGTGGCTCTTCGGTGGATGGGGCTTGGATTCCACCGCAACTAACGGCAACGGTGCGCTGAATGATTTTTGGGTATACGTTCCGAACGCCACCACGCCCACACAACCTGGCTCTTGGACTTGGGTTAAGGGCTCCAATACCGGCAGTCCGAATGGCGTGTACGGCGATGAATTGTGGTACTACAGGACCTACGAAAACTGGACTCCTGGCGGTCGCAGCAACGCCACTTCATGGGTCGATAAGCAGAACCAACTGTTTCTCTTCGGTGGCGAAGGCTACGATTCCACCAGCACAACTGGGAACGGCTACCTAAACGATTTGTGGCGCTACTTGCCGTATCAGACCCAGTAGGATTCATAAAGGCCGCTGTGCCCCGAGGCCAGACTCGCTGAGTCTTTCAGCGATTCTGGCCTTGACTCTTTTCCCCCATCACTTTACATTCGTCTCGAACGAACGTTCGAGAAGGCTTTATGTCTACCTCGCTACCCACTCCCCGCGATTCTGAGGCTAAGCTGGAGCATATCCTCCGGCATGCGGCGCAGATTTTTGCTGAGCGCGGGTTCGAGGGGGCCTCGATTCGGGATATTAGCCGGGCGTCGGGCGTTTCGCTTGCGGGCCTGTATTATTACTTCGACAGCAAGCAAGAACTTCTCTATCTCATACAAAATGCGACATTTTCCCGGGTGCTGGATTCGGTGCGGGTACGGTTGAGCGGACTCCACGAGCCGATTGCCCGTCTTCGGGTGCTGGTGCAAAACCACGTTGAGTACTTCCTGTCGCATCCGCATGAGATGAAGGTGCTCTCGCACGAGGACGAAGCGCTGGAAGAGCCTTACTACGAGAAGGTGGCGGCCATTAAGCGGCGCTACTATGCGCTGGCGCGAGAGATCTTCGACGCTTTGGCGGCTGACGGGTTAGCTCCGGGTGTAAATCCCCGTCTGGCGGTATTGAGTCTCTTCGGGATGATGAACTGGGTCTATAAGTGGCATAACGCCAAGGTAGATCCTGATGCGACGGAACTAACCGAGGCGATTGTCGGCCTGTTTTTGTATGGCGTGTTGCCGCGACCAAGCGAGGGTAAAGATGCTCTCGAATTGACTACAACGCCGGTGATCAGCGCGGAGACCTAAGCTACAGAAATAAAAAAACTCAAATGCAGTATCTGGGAGGGGAGAAATGGCGACAACGACAAGCGTGCCTGCGAAGGAGTTGGTGAAATATCGAGTTGAGGACGGAATTGCGATTTTCGAACTGGACGACCCACCGGCGAATACCTACACCTACGAAATGATGCTGCAGATTGACGCGGCGATCTTGAAGGCGCGCATGGACGAATCAGCGCACGTGATCGTGATCCGCGGCGCGGGCGAGAAATTCTTCTCGGCGGGAGCGAGTATTCCGATGCTCACCAAGGCCGACCCACAGTTCAAATACTATTTTTGCCTGCATGCCAACGAAACGTTGTCGCGCCTGGAGCAGACGCCGAAATTGGTGATTGCGGCGCTTAACGGACACACGGTTGGCGGAGGCTTGGAGATCGCTTTGGCCTGCGACATCCGAATTGCGAAGAAAGAAGGCGGCAAGATTGGGCTGCCAGAAGTTAACCTCGGCGTGCTGCCTGGTACCGGAGGCACGCAACGGTTTTCTCGAGCCGTGGGACGCGCCCGTTCGCTGGAATTGATGGCGACGGGGCGGACATTCAGTTTCGAAGAGGCGTTGGAGATGGGGTTGATCCAGTACATCTACGAGAAGGAGACGTTCTGGGAGGATGTGCTGGCCTACGCCAAGCAGTTCTGCCCGCCGAACAAGGCGTCGCGGGCGGTTGGGCGGATTAAGCGGTCGGTCGTTACGGGGTCGGAGATTCCGTTTGCCGAAGCGCTGGGTCTGGAACGCGAACTCCAGCAGCTACTGTTCACCAGTGAGGATGCTAAGGAAGGGTTGGCGGCCTACGTGGAAAAGCGTGCCGCAAATTTCAAAGGCAAGTAAACTCTCTAGGTAATAGGAGAGAATACTGACCGAATGAAAACACTGCCTGATTATCTTCGCAAGGGAATGAAGCTGGTGATCGTCGGATGTAATCCCACGGAATCTTCCGTTCGCGCCGGTCACTATTATGCAGGCCGTGGGAATCAATTTTGGCCGACGTTGCACGAAAGCGGAGTGGTGCCGGAGCCGTTCGATTATCCGGATGACCGGCGGATTATCGAATTTGGAATTGGGCTGACCGATCTGGTGAAGCGGCCGACCAAGCTGGTGGAAGAGTTGACGCGGGAAGACTTTGCAGAAGGGCGCATCGTATTGTCGCAAAAGCTCGAGGAGTTTGCGCCGCGGGTCGTGGCGTTTCACGGCAAGCAAACGTATGAAAGTTTTGCGCAACGAAAATGCGCGTATGGATTGCAGAAGGAATTGTTGTATGGGGCGCAGGTGTTCGTGTTGCCATCGACAGGAGCGCAGGCGGCAAAAGGGAAGACCGAGTTGATGAAACATTTTCGCAAGCTGGCACAATTGATCGTGCGCACCGAGAGAGAGCGGGATACATCTCGGGCGTAGGTACAGGATGCAGAAGCCATGAGTCGAGCTAGTCATTCGTCACACAGTTCGCCGGTGCTGCTGGAGTCTCGGGAATCGTCCGTTATTACGTTGACGCTGAATCGGCCCGAGAAACTGAACGCGCTGGATAACCGTTTGCCGGTAGCCTTGAACGAGGCGTTGACGCGGGTGGCCGCGGATACCACGGCGAACGTGGTGATTCTTACCGGTGCGGGTCGGGCGTTTTGTGCGGGCGGCGATCTTTCCGTGATTGGGCAAGGTCGCGAGAAAGAAGATGCGGGCGAGTTGGGGCCGATTCTGAGATCAGGGATGCAGGCGGTTTTGAAGATGCGCACGATGCCGCAGCCGGTGATTGCAGCCGTAAACGGGCCCGCAGCCGGGGCGGGGATGAATCTGGCGCTTGCCGCAGACATTCGAATATGCACGGAAGATGCGATGTTTGGGCAAAACTTCGCAAAGGTGGGACTTTTCCCTGATTATGGCGGGACGTTCTTTCTACCACAACTCGTTGGCCCGGCGATTGCGGCGGAACTTTTTTACACGGGCGAAATGATTGATGCGAAGACGGCCCACCGGCTTGGTCTCGTGAACCACGTCGTACCTGCGGATCAATTTGCCGCCGCGGTGCGTGATCTAGCACGGAAAATCGCCGATGGGCCGCAGATGGCAATTCGCGCTACGAAACAAGCGATTTTTGCTCGCGATCAGGACGCGCTGATCGAGAGTTTGGACCGGGAAGTCGAACGTCAATTGAAGTGTTTCCACTCGTCTGATTGCCGAGAAGGGATTCGCGCGTTTCTAGAAAAGCGCGCGCCAAATTTTACGGGCCATTGACGAATGTCTGGATGGCCAAACGATCTCAGCTTGTAAGGTTTTGCGAAATTTGAGGGGAGGCAAACGCTCATGCCGGCAACACGTCTTTCAACGTTTGATGATTGGGTCGACCTTTTTCGAGTGTGGCAAAAAGATATTGGTGTGGACTACCCGGAAGTCACTGATTACAAATTCGAAGCAAAATTTGGGCCGACGCGGTCGAATGAAGTGGAGTTCGGCGCGTACAAGGGGCGTAATAAGTGGGATCGCGTGGTGCAGATTCCGGATCAGCGCATGCGCGATGCTTTGTTGAACTTGATCGTTTACCAGGGCGATACGGAATTCGCATCGGTAGAACAACAGCGGCGGTTATTTGAAACGGCTCCGAGCGAACACGATCGTCAATCGCTTTGCCGGGTGGTTACGGAAGAAATGCGTCATGGCTGGCAGATGTGCCATTTGTTGATGAATCATTTTGGGTACAGCGGACGCGTGGAAGCGCAGAAAATGCTGGAGCGGCGGGCGTTCGATCAAAAGCGGCTGCTGGGGGCTTTCAATCAAGACGTAAATAACTGGCTGGATTTTTTTGTGTATACGGATTTTGTGGATCGTGACGGGAAATATCAGCTCACTATGCTGAGCTATTCTGGCTTTTCCCCGCTGGCACAATCGATGATTCCGATGCTCAAGGAAGAGTCGTTTCACCTGGGAACTGGACAGGACGGGATCAAGCGGATTGTGAAGGCTGGCGTGATTCCGAACCAGATCATTCAGAAGTACATCAACAAGTGGATTCCGGTGAGCCTGGATTTGTTTGGTGTAGATCGGTCGAGCTCTGCGCACTGGTTCTATGTGTGGGGATTGAAGGGGCGCTATGACGAACCCACGGCTCGGACGGAAGCGAACCTGGAAAAGATTAATGAGCACAGCCGGGAACTTTACCGGCAGGAATGTTTGAAGCTGGTGGAGATGATTAATAAAAATGTGGTGCCCGGGCAGGCGGAATTATACGTTCCCGACGCGAAATTCTATCGTTTCATTGGGGAAAATGCGCGGCAGCCATACAGCGTGACCGGGGAATTGTTGAGTGAGAAGGCTTATCAGGAGCATCTGCGGGAAATGCTGCCGCAGCCTGAGGATGTGGCGCTAGTCAACGAGATTCAGGCCGTTGAGAAACAGTGGATCTCTCCGAAAGGCTTAATCCAGTAGTCGCGTACACTGTAATAGTGCGACCGCCCGTTGTTGATGTTGCCACGCTCCATTGTGGCGGAACCGGGTGGATTGCTGCGCTGTGCGACGAGGATTCGATCGTGCCGAAACTCAGTGCAGGAAAATTGTTCGGCATCCTCTTCGGAGTCATCGTGGTTGCCGTCATGATTTTTATGATGTTCGCGGTCATCAGCGGACTGATTCACCGGGACCAATAGTTCTATCGGAGCATAAATGAACGATCTGGAAATTACTCCTCGGGACGTAAAAGACCGGCTGGACCGCGGTGAAAAGCTATTGATTGTGGATGTGCGCGAGCCCTGGGAACATGCGCAATGCCGTATCGAGGGCGCGACACTGATCCCCATGGGGACCATTCCGGCCAATCTGCAGCAACTCGATACCGAGGAAGACGTGATCTGCTATTGTCATCACGGAATGCGCAGCCTGGATGTGGCGAACTGGTTGCGCAGCCAGGGTGTTTCGTCAGCGAAATCGATGGCTGGTGGCATTGATCGCTGGTCCACGGAAATCGACCCAAAAGTTCCGCGCTACTAATTTAGTTGGCGAAGAGGAGAAAATGGTCGCGAACAAAATTGTGTACTACCAGAAGCCCACTTGAAGCACCTGCCGCAAAGCGAGAGGTCTCTTGCTCGAACTTGGAGTTGAATTTACATCGCGTGATCTGGATAAGAAACGCTTGTCTGAGAGCGAACTGGAACAGCTTATCGGGAAGCGCGATTACAAAGATTTTCTGAATGCGCGGAATGAGCTGTATCGGACGCGGAACATGGCCGAGCATCCGCCCACCCGCGTTGAAGCGGTGAAGTTGATGGCCAAAGAGCCAAATTTGATCCGCCGGCCGTTATTGGTGAATGGCCCGCAGATAATTATCGGTTTTGATGAAGCTGCGTACCGCAAACTCGCGAAATAGCCGACGATTCCCCAGGAGAAATGAATGGAAGTGAAGACGATCGCGGTGATCGGTGCGGGAACTATGGGCCGCGGTATCGCGTACGCATCCGCGCTGGGCGGCTTCCAAACCGTGCTTGAAGATGTGTCCGTCTCTATTTTGGACAGCGCTATGGGCTGGATACGCGGCACTTTCGAAGAAGGGGTGAAGCGAGGGAAGGTGGAGGGTGCGGCGCGCGATGCTGCTCTGAGAGCGCATCTCGATTTCCCATGTAGTTGATGAAGCGATCCGCGATGCTGAGCTGATTATTGAGGCGGTTCCGGAAGAACTGGAAATGAAGCTGGAGCTGTTCACGATCTTCGATAAGTTTGCCAAGCCGAATGCGATTTTTGCCAGCAATACTTCCTCTTTATCCATCAGCGATTTCAGCGACATTGTTTTGCATCGGGATCGTTGTATTGGGATGCACTTTTTTAATCCAGTGCCAAAGATGCGTTTGGTGGAGATCGTGCGCACTGCGTACACGTCGGACGAAACTCTAGCCACCTGTTGCGCGGTTGCGCAACGCATGGAGAAGGAATTCGTGGTGGTGCAGGAAGCTCCGGGATTTATCACGTCGCGCATCAACGCGCTGATTGGTAATGAGGCATTCGCGATGCTGGAGGCTGGAATCGCGTCGGCGGAGGATATCGATAAGGCCATTAAGTTGGGGCTGAATCATCCGATGGGCCCGTTTGAGATGGTGGATTTGGTGGGGTTGGATGTGCGGCTGAAGATTCTTGAGTATCTGCATTCGACATTGGGCGAGAAATATCGGCCTAGTTCTTTGCTGCGGCAATATGTGCAAGAAGGGCGTCTGGGGAGGAAGTCGGGACGCGGGGTTTATGACTACACGAAGAGCGAGAAATAAGTGTTAACTGCGAGTACGCGGAGGTCTGGGTGGGATCTTCTCCCAAGTAAAGAGTGTGCGGGCGTTATGGAAAATCCTCAGGCCTGAAGGCCTGAGCTACAGGATTCTGCATGACTTCTCTTTCTGAACGGATTGTGATTCAGCAGGGCGACATTACGGAAATGGATATGGACGCGATCGTAAATGCCGCGAACAATGATCTGATGCTTGGCGCGGGAGTTGCGGGCGCGATTCATCGCAAAGGTGGAGACGAGATACAGCGGCAGTGTAACGAGATTGGAAGTATCCCGGTTGGTTATGCGGCAATCACGGGTGCGGGAAAACTGAAAACGCGGCATGTGATTCACGCTGCGAGTATGGGATTGGGAGGCGTTCGAACCACCGCGAAGTCACTGCGAACTTCGACAGCGCATTCGCTTCGTTTGGCTGCGGAACGTGGGCTGAAATCCATTGCGTTTCCTGCGATCGGCACTGGCGTTTCTGGATTCCCTATGGAAGAGTGCGCGCAAATCATGTTGAACGAAGTGGTGCAACACCTGAGAGGGGAAACTTCGCTCGAAACGGTGTACTTCGTTCTGTTCGATACCGCCGCATTCGAAACCTTTCAACGCATTTGGCACGAACTTCAGAAAGAATTGCCAACGGGAGCAGCGTCCGCTTGAATCCGCTCGCGTCGCTCATTGCGGAACGCATTCACCGCTTCGGTCCGATCACCTTTGCGGAATATATGCGGGAGTGTCTCTACCATCCGGTGCATGGTTACTATAGCCAGCCAGAAGCGCGGCGTTTTGCGGACTACTACACCAGCGTGGATGTTCACCCGATTTTCGGGCGCTTATTGGCGCGACAATTTGCGGAGATGTGGGAGCAGATGGATCGCCCTGCGGAATTTGTGCTGGCCGAAGTAGGAGCGGGGACAGGACGGTTGGCGCGGCAAATTTTAGAATTTTCTCGAACGACGCTGCCTGAATTTTATGGTGCGGTGCGCTACGTGGCGGTGGAGCGCTCCCCGGGCAGGTGCGATCAGATCGCCACGAATCTTCAGGAATTTGTGCGGGAAGGGAAGTGCCAGGCATCGGTGGAGATTCCCGGGCGTGTGAATGCGGGATGCGTGTTTTCGAACGAACTGCTCGATGCGCTGCCGGTGCATCGTGTGATGCAGCAAGAAGGCAAACTTCAGGAAATCTTCGTCACGGCTGAGGGCAACTCTTTCGGCGAAATGGTCGCGTCTGTTTCCACCTGCGCGCTGGGAGAATATTTTGCGACGCAACAAATCACGCTTCAGGAAGGGCAACACGCTGAAGCGTCTCTGGAGTGCTGCGATTGGATTATGGAGATCGCTCGACGCCTGCAGCGAGGGTTTGTTTTGAGTATCGATTACGGGCACTTGGCTGCGGATCTCTTCGACGAGCACCATATGGGCGGCACAGTGATTGGGTATCGGAATCATCAGACCAACGAAGACTTTTACGCTGCGCCAGGTGAGCAAGACCTGACGGCACATGTGAACTTTACGGCGTTGCAGTTATGGGGAAAACGCAACGACCTGGAAACTTTGGGCTTGGTATCGCAGACGGGCTTTTTATTGGCGCTGGGGCAGAAGAATGAATTCGCCGATTTGTATACCGAAGGGATGAGCGAAGTGGAACGGGTCCGCGCGCGCCTGCACCTGAAGACACTAATTTATCCGGAGGGAATGGGCGAGCGTTTTCAGGTGCTGGTGCAACAAAAAGGAGTGCCAGACGCAAAGCTCTCCGGCTTGGCTGGCTTCTAAACCTGCGGCCAATTCCATTAAATCAATGATAGCTGGTGGGACTTAGCAGCGGGGAAGGCCTCTTCATGGTCGGCTTCTCGCCCGATGATGGCGCGGCTATATCTGCTTGTTTGCCCTTCGGGTTGGTGGCGGGAGTTCCTTCCGTTGCCGGGCTCACTGCGACAATAGCACCTTCCGTGTAAGGTTTCTTGACCAGGGCTTCCACGTACTCTTGCGCGCCGCCGGTGTTGTCGTTGGTCTGCCGCGCCTTGCTGTATTCATTCAGGGCGCGCTCACGCTGGCCGAGCAGATCGAAAACCTTGCCTAGATAAATGTGGCTCCAAACTTCGGTCCACTTTTCGGACGGTTCTGGGACGGTTTGCAGAGCTTCGCGGAAGGCGTTCGCGGAAGCTTGATAATTCTTTTGGTAGAAGAAGGCTTCGCCCATGCGGAAATTCGCCAGCGAACGGTTGGGTTGAATGCTCAAAGCTTTTTGATATTGTTGGACCGCATCGAAGTATTTGCCCACTTCCGCGAGTTCCTCGCCGCGAGCGATGGCCGCGCGAGCGCGTAGATTCGGCGTGCTCTTCAGAATCATGTTGTTCGGATCGATCTTGATGCCGCCGGGTTTAGGGCGGCCAAATGTTTCTTCCATGAACTCCGAATCGAGTCCGGTGACGTAGATGGTCTTGGTCTCGGGATTTCCTTCGGTATCGATGCGCAACTGCACTGGCATGCTGAAGGTATCGAGCGGCTGCTTAACTTTGCCAACGATGCGAAAACCTTTCCTGGTGCGATAGGTGACATATTCCACCGTGAATTCTGGAATACCGGTGGAATTAAGCCACTGGGTAAAGTAGCCCTGGAGGTTAGGAGCTTCTTCACCGGGCTTTGCGCTCGCATTCGCCGCGGCGATGGCCATGCCTTCGAAATCTTCAATACGCGCAGTCTTGCCTTCATATTTTGTGTAGAAGGAATGGAGGAGCGACCTGAAGGCTACGTCACTCATCTGCACGCGCAGCATGTGAAACAGCATCGCGCCTTTGTTCATGACCACGGAGCGATATTCGCTGGAGTAGGGAACCAATCGAGCCGATTGCGCGACGGGAGCCGAATTGTCGTACATCAGCGCGCCAACGGCGAATTCGTCGATCGCTCGCAGGCCAGCCTCTTTGCCGAAATTTTGTTCCGCGTATAGTTCTTCGGAATAGCGCGCCAAGCCATCGCTGATCCACACATCGCCAAGCGTTGCGGGCAGAACTTCATTGCCCCACCATTGCGACGCGACAAGGCGGCTGAGGGTTCGATCGCTCGACTTCGGATCCCATGCACGATGGCTGAGCATCACGACGCCGGGCGCTGCAAAGTCGCGCACCGTGCCTTCGGGCAGTTGCACTACGGTGATGTCAGGATCCTGCAGCGGGCCAAACATGTCGGAAAAGATAATTTCCTGGTGCGCGACGATGTTGGCGAACTCTTGTGCCTTGCCGGATTCTGCACGAGGGGCATAGACGGAAACGCTGATGCCTTCAGCTTGTTTGGGATTCAGCTGCAATGGACCCGCCACGAAGGAGCCATGCGGCTCGGGCTTGTCGCAATGGAAGGTGTACATCAGGCGATTGCCTTCCGCGGCAGCACGGGCGGACAGTGGCTGCGGCGCTTCCGCTTTGCCGGTTCCAGCGACGGCCATGGAATCGGGAACATTCAGGCGAAACGTGCCGGTGTAACGATTCGCGGGGAAATTGGTGAGTGGGAACCATCGAGCAGGGAGTAGAAGATAGGCCCAATCCTTGTTGATGGAGGCCAAGCGGACATTGGGGACGGGGCTATTTTCCTCGTTGGCGAGAAGACCGCCATAGGCAAACGTCAGTGTGATGCTTTTTCCCTGGGCAACAGGCTGGGGTAAAGTGACGGTGATAAAGAGGGGATTGTCATTATCGCGCTGAAAATTGAGGGCGCGGCCGTCGGCGCCTTTCACCTCACGTACATCTAAATTTTGGTGCAACTCGACTCGCACATTGGTGGAAACTTCCTGAGCTCGAAACTCGATTTTGGCGATGGCGTTGATGGATTGCCCGGCAGTGTCCAAGTAGGCAGAAACGTCGTACTTTTCGGCGAGGAAGCTGGGCGGACGCTGCGCCTGTGCCTGGAGCTGGGGTGCGCACCAAGCGGCCAAGAGAAACAACATGGCGATGGCGGAGAAACCTGGGGTATGGAAACGTCGCGTCATTGAAGCCCTTTCAGAGAACGCACCGTGAGCTACATATAGGATAACAATGCCTTATGAAGCGTTGCCAGCGACTTGGGCAAGGAGGACGGTTATCTGGTCGGCAGCACGCTCCACGGCCCCCGGGGGACCCAGCTTTTCGCGAATCTCACGTAGGCCTTTACGGAGGAGGTCACGTTCGTTGGGATCGTTGAGCAGAAGAAGGGTCTTACTGGCGACCTTGTCGGGCGTGAAATTGTCTTGCACTAACTCGGGAACGACTTCTCTGCCCGCAATCAGGTTGACCATGGCGAAGAATGGTGTGCGAACTAAGGGCTTGGCGAGGGTGGCGGTCATCGGGGAGACACGGTAGACCACGACCATGGGTACATCGAGCAAGGCAGCTTCGACGGTTGCGGTGCCGCTGGAAACTATCGCTGCATCGGCGGCCGCCAGCGCGTCGTAAGTCTCACCTTCGACAATTCGCAGAGTCAGCCGATTTGACCAGCCGTCGCGCAGCGCCGCTACATCGCTGCCGTGCGCGGCCGCTATCACGAACTGTACGGGTTTTTTTGCGTGAATGCGGACAGCCGCTTCTTGCAGCACTGGCAAGTGATGCGCGATTTCGCCGGCGCGACTCCCGGGAAGCACGGTGACGATCGGGCGGGTTGCGTCCAGCCCGTGCGCGGCACAAAACTGTTGGCGATCCTGCGTCGCCTTGACTGCTCCCACCAGGGGATGGCCGATGAAAGTAGTTGGCACTCCCGCGTTGCGAAAAAAATCTTCCTCAAAGGGAAAGATGCACAAGGCTTTCACAAAGCGGCGACGCACTAGATTAGCGCGCCAGGGACGCCAGGCCCAAAACTGGGGACAGATGTAATAGACATTTCGAATTCCACGTGGCTTCAACTTGCGCGCCAAACGTAGATGGAAGCCTGGAAAATCGGTGAGGATCGCCAGTGCGGGTTGGCGTTTTTCAGCTTCGCTCACCATACGTTCCATGGCACGACGCAGAGAGGGAAGATGCTTCAAAATTTCGGTGATCCCGACGACGGCGACTTCGGAATAGTCCGTGATGATTTCAACGCCTGCGGCTCGCATTTGCGGGCCACCCATGCCAAAGATCTGCACGTCGAGGCGTTCATGCAGCGCCTTGGCGAGGTGCGCGGCATACATGTCGCCAGACGCTTCGCCGGCGGATAGAAGGATCGAGATCGGTGGCATCAGTGATCGAAGATTAATCGCTCGCCGGCAGCGGAGCCGAGAAAGGGGGAGCGCCCGAGGGGCGGTCCGCTGGAAGAGTCTCGCCGAGTTCCTGTTCTTTATATTGCAACTGATAGAGACGATAGTAAATTCCGCGCTGCGCCAAAAGTTCCTGATGAGCGCCTTGCTCGCGCAAACGGCCCTTGTGGAAGACGAGGATGCGGTCGGCGTGTTGCACGGTGCTCAGGCGGTGCGCAATGACCAGGGCCGTTCTGCCGGAGAGGAGACGTTCGACGGCATCGCGAATCAGCAGTTCGGTCTTGGTGTCGACGCTGGAAGTCGCTTCATCCAGGATGAGGAAACGCGGATTGTGAGCCAGAGCACGAGCGAAGCTGATGAGTTGGCGCTGGCCTACGGATAAAGTTGAGCCGCGTTCGTTGACTTCGGTTTGCACGCCTTCTGGAAGCGATTGGACGTAATCGCCCAGGCCGATCTGATCGAGGGCGCGTTCCACTTCTTCGCGGGAGATTCCCGTAGTGCCGAGGCGCACATTGGATTCGATGCTGCCGGTGAAGAGGAACGGATCTTGCAGCACGATGCCAAACTGTTTTCGAAGGTCCTGCAGATCAAGGAGGCGGATGTCGGTGCCATCGAGGAGGATTTGGCCGCGCTGGATGTCGTAGAAACGTAGCAAAAGGGAGATCAAAGTGGTCTTGCCCGCGCCAGTGTGACCCACAATTGCGAACGATTGGCCGGGCCGGATGCGGAAGGACACATCGCGTAAAACCCAATCTTCGTCGTTCGGTTCTTCGACGTTGCGATAGCTGAACCAGACATTACGGAATTCGATTTCGCCGCGTGGCGAGTCCAGCTTAATGGCATTGGGGCCGCTCTCGATGCTGAAGGGCTCATCGAGCAGCTTGAAAATGCGTTCGGAAGCGGCCATGGCGGACTGGAGAATGTTAAATTTTTCGCTCAAGTCCTGGATGGGGCGGAAGAAACGCTGCGCGAACATGGTGAAGGCGATCAGTACGCCGAGAGTAATGCTGCCGGAGAGCACGCGGTTGCCGCCAGCCCAGTAGATAAGGGCAATGGTGGCGAAGCTTAGGAATTCGACGGCGGGATAAAACAAGGCGTACGCGAGGATGGCGTCGCGCCATGCCAGCATGTTGTCTTTGTTGCGGCGGGAAAACTCTTCGCGCGCTTTCTGTTCACGGTTGAAGAGCTGAACGACTGCCATGCCGGAGATGTATTCCTGGAGGAAGGAATTTATACGGGCGATGGCAGTACGAATGCGGCGATTGGCGTCGCGCACAAATTTGCGGAAGACCATAGTCACGAGCAGGATGAAAGGGAGCACCGCAAGCGCGTCTACCGCTAGTTTGCTGTCGATCTTAAAGAGCAGACCGGCCATGACGACGAGGAGGAAAAAATCGTTGATCATGGTGACAACGCCAGCGGCGAATAAGTCATTCAGGGCATCGACGTCGGTAGTCACGCGGGTCATCAATCGCCCAACCGGGTTGCGATCGAAGTAGCTCATCGGCAGGCGCTGCAGGTGGCCGAAAATTTCGGTGCGCATGTCGTACATGGTCTGCTGTCCGACGCGCTGCATGATGCGGATCTGCACGTATTGCGCGAGGAAGTCAAAAATCAGCACGGCCAGGTAAACCACGCTAACAAAAATTACGCCGCGCCATGCTTCGGATAGCGGAATGAGCTGGTTCATTCCAGGTACGAGATATTTGTCGATGGTTCGTTGAAAGAGAAGCGGCGGTGCGAGTTCGAGCGGCGTGACTACTGCAACTAGGGCCAATGCAAACGCCACCCGCCACCGGTACGGGCGCATGTACTCCAGCAGCCGCCTCATTAGGTGCGAGTCGTATGCCTTACCTAACGCCTCTTCTTCGTGGATGTTGCTCATGCCTGTTCTAGCTCTTCTTCCAACAATTGTTTCTGGTACAAGTCCGCGTAATAGCCACCACGCGCCAGCAAATCATCATGCGTGCCGTGCTCGAGAATTTGCCCATCCTTGAGCACCACGATCTGGTCGGCGTCGCGCACGGTAGATGTTCTATGAGCAATCAGGATGGTGGTTCTGCCGCGCATTACATCGCGCAGCCGGCTCAGGATTTTTTCTTCGGTCTGGGTGTCTACGGCGGACAGGGAATCGTCAAGAACCAGAATTCGCGGATCACGAACGACAGCGCGAGCGATTGCGGAACGCTGCTTCTGCCCGCCGGAGAGGGTAATGCCGCGTTCTCCAACAACAGTTTCGTATTGATTGGCGAAGTCGGTCACGTCGCCATCAAGGTTGGCAATTTCCGCGGCGCGGCACACTTCTTCTGGGTCGTGTTTCTCCACGCCGAAAGCAATATTGCCGCCTACGGTTTCGGTAAAGAGATAAGTATCTTGCGGGACGAATCCGATAGCGCGCCGCAAAGTCTCAAGAGGCCATTCGCGGATGCTGCGGCCATCAATCAGAATTTCCCCTTCGGGCGCTTCCCACAAGCGGGCGATCAAGGCGGCCAGAGTGGTTTTGCCGGACCCCGTGGGCCCGACAATTGCCAATGTGGAGCCGGCGGGAATTTTGAGATTGATATTTTTCAATACCGGCTTGGCGATACTCGCGGCGGTGCCGTTTGATCCGGAATGCATGTTGGCCGTCGGGTACGTAAAGGTAAGATTGCGAAACTCAATTTCGCCAGAGACCGGCGCGCCTTTGGGCAATTTTGCGAAGCGGTCATCGATCTGCGGTGTGGCTTGCAGAATGTAGTTCAAGCGACCCATGGAAGCGGCGCCACGCTGGAAAATATTGGTGACCCATCCGAGTGCGATCATCGGCCAGACCAGCTGATTCAGGTAAGTGTTGAAAGTAATCAGCGCACCCAGCGACATGCGGCCGTGCAGCACGCGATAGCCGCCAGCAAACAACACGATTAGAAATGTGGTGCCGATCAGCGAAGAAAGCGACGGCATGAACATGCTCCACATGCGAATCAGGAGTACGTTCTTGGCGACGTATTCGCGATTGGGCTCGTCGAAACTGCGGATTTCGGCTTCTTCCTGAGCGTAGGCGCGAATCACTCGGACGCCAGAAAGGTTCTCTTGAACTTTCGCCGACAAGGTGGCCAGTGCTGCTTGGATTTTTTCGTAGAGTTCGTGGATCACTTTACCGAAGTGGCGAACAGCGAGCGCGACCACCGGCACCGGCAAAAGCACCCATAGTGTGAGCGACGGGGAGAGAATAGCCATCACGCCGATGGCCAAAACCATGGTGACGATGGTGGTGCCGCTGTACATGATTCCCGGGCCCAAGACCATGCGCACTGCATTCAAATCGTTAGTGGCGCGAGACATCAATTCGCCGGTGCGATTGCGCACGTAAAATTCCGGCTCCATCACCAGCAGTTTATTTAAAAGATCGCTGCGGATGTCGAATTCGATATCGCGCGAAATTCCAATCAGCACCCAGCGGGTAATAAACGACAAAATGCCTTTCAGCCCGATGCACACCACGAGGATCAGGCAGTAGATTCCGAGGGTGTGGCGGCTGTGTGGTTCGTAATACGGCACCAGCTTGCTGAGCCAATTGAAAATGGAAACGTCTTGCGCGCCATGGGTGGTGCGTTCGAAGGGGCGCGCGCTTCCGGCCAGAGTGTCGGTAATGATACCGGCGGTGAGCGGTACGAGATTTCCGATCAATCCCATCACCGCAAGAGTGATCATGCCGAGAGCAATGGCGCCTTTATATTTGGCTAAATAGGGCAGCAATCCGCGCAAGTTCTTCCACGAGGAATTCGCGGGTCCACTAGCGCGCAGGGCTGCTGCCGATGTGCTCATCGCACCGTTGACCTCGGATTATCCAGGGTGGATGCCTCGGATAAAAAGTGCTGGTAGGAAGGGTCCATGGACTGATACCGATTCGTTTTCGGATTGATACCTACGGCGATGGGCAAGGTGCGTTCGCTGGAGCCGGATTTAAGCGGCGTGAAATACAAAGTAAGACCCTTTTCAGGGCTTTGTTCGTATTGCAATTTCCAGCCGGTTACCGCTTGCAGCGGGGTAAGCCCCAGAAAACCTTTTTGATTTTTCAAGTGCTCGTCCGCTCGGAGCACTTCGGTCCATTTCCCGTCTTCAGATTTTTCGGCGATAACGGCACGAGTCACCACAGTGCCGGCGACAACGCTCTTCGGCGTGTTGGGTACCACGTTTGCAGCCAGAACCTCCTGCTTGCCGTTCTTGGCCAAGTCGCCAAACAAGAGAACTTCACTGTCGCTGCCCAACATGGTTTTGGCAGCGTCTTGATATTCATCGGGAATCGCGGGCGCCGTTGGAGGAACGGCCTTCTTTTCGGCATCAGCGGCGGCCTTGGGCGAATTGCTGTCGCAGGAAGTGAGTGCGAGTCCAACTGCCAAGGTTGAAAGGCAGAACGCCAGGCTACTTTTCCAGCGCTTCTGGTGAAGAACTTCGTACAGGGAGCGAAGCATTCGAATCCTTTCTGAAATAGACGCGCGGAAAGTCTGGGCGTAACCCGAAATCTGGTTGGCTGGCGGCCGGGTGCCCGCTCATAGACTTGGCGCCGCGAGCGTGATTTCGACCACTCGCCCGGGGCTGCCATTCTTCTCGACGGTGCACAAAACTTCCATAACTTGAGGCACGTCGGCGCCCGCCCAATCAAACGCGTAATACCACAATTCTAACGGTTGGCCGTCCTTCGTGCTAGGACTCCGCGAGTCCGGCTGTCCATAAAGTTCAGCCACCTTGCTGGCAGCGTCCCCGACCCGTAAACCGTTTCCGGTTCTCCAGGATGTGGGCTGCACACTTTTACAATCCAGCATCGCCCCCTTGGTATCGACGGCGGTCGCGCGAATTACTTGAATTTTGCCGTCGGTGTCGACATCCATGGTCAGTGTCTGTAAGTTGCAGCCGCTGGCCCAAGAGAGTTGAGTGTTCTGGCTATCTGTTGATGCGATTGGTTTCCGGTATAGCTGAATGGCCTTACCTCGGGTATCTTGCCCCGGCCGCAACCCCGCCAAGGTCAACTCATTCATTCGATGCGCGCCGGCCTTTTTTGTAGCAGGCGTCGAGGTCTGGGCACTAAGCATCGCCGCCGCAGCGAACGCCAAACCGACCGTTGACGCCAGCGCTGCGCTATTTCTGACCCAGGATCGCATCCAGCCGCGCCTCGAAATTTTCTTCGCCTTCGCTCGACAATTCGCTTCGCTGAACAGGCAGCGCCGCTTCCACTGCCTCGACCCACGCGAACAACTTCTGAATGTTCTCTCGCGTTTTGCGGTGATATTCCTTCAGATTCTCGCTGCTGCTCATCCAATTGCGAAACATTCGCTCCATCGGATGATCCGAGCTGTCGAACGGATTTGAGGCGGCACCAGGGGCGAGCAGCCCGGCGTGGCCGGTGAACAAATGTTCGAAACCCAGATCCGCAATAAAGTGTCCGGCACTGGCGGCAATTCCGTCGTCATAGGCGGGACCCAGGCACTGGATTTCCAGGGGCTGCGGACTCTGGGTCCACTTCAGAGTCTCAACGTCGAAGTTCCATAGATCCCATGTTGCATTGACGATGTAAGCCGTGTCTGGATCCAAATGCTGCGCAGCCAGGGCGGCGATTTCTGCGGGGCCAAACTTTCCCTCTTTGAAGTCCCATTCAACAACGGGAGTTTCGGTGGTATCGACAGGTTGAACAATCATTTGCTGGAAGCCGAGTCCCGTTTCCGTGACCGGAGCAGCGGTGAGGAAGCGCGCAAATTCCGCGATCCTGGTTTGCTGCGAGAAGTCGCGTGTCCACACGCGAAGGTAAGCCCGGTTAGCCATAGATGAACTGCAGAAGTATACAGGGCTGGCGGGATTGCCGCGACTCCCCAATCAGCTAGGTAGGAGTTGGCTTACGACTGAGGCGCAGAGCCGGTTAGCTCTTAGGAGGCTGCGACAAGTTGTCGAATCCGCTGGCGATCTGCTGCAGCCGTTCGCGCAGGGTGTCGCCGAACTTGGCGAAGACTTCGGTGGAAGCCTCGCGCAAGCGCTCTTCCGCAGTTGCAGCAATCTTGGCGATCACATCACGGGATTGATGATTGAGTGTCGACACGGTAGCCACCATCCAGGAGTTTGTAATGTTTTCCAACCGCCCGCGATATTGCTCTGCCGCTTCGTTGCTGATGCTGGCGAAGCCGCTGCGCAGTTCCGCGTGCTTCGCATCACTCTCGGACTTCCAAGTTTCGAGAAGGGAACTAAAGGTAGCTTGTACTTTGCCGTTCGCCTCGTGCAAGCTTTGCTCCATGGTTTCGCCCATGGTTTTCTGGAAGCGGCGTAGAAATTCAGCTTGTTCGGAAGAAACCTGATGGCCGACGAGTTCTCGTGCCGCGTCCAGACGTTCGCGGGATTCTTCGACAGATTTATTCATCAACTCTGTGAATCCATCCAGTTCTTGACGGGCGTTTCGTTGGATTTCATCGGTAAACGCTGCGGAAGTGGTATCCGCCGCTTCGGTGAAGAGCATGCGGACGCGTTCGAAAGAATCGCGCACGGTTTCTTCGAGTTGCTGGTGAGCCTGCGTCAAGTAGCTGTTGCTGGCGTGGCTCAGTTCGTTCGTAAACAGGCTGGAAACTTCGCCGGCTTTTTCGCGAAGCTGAGTGCTGGCCTGCTCCACAACCTTTTCGGCCTGATGTTGCATTTGAGATTGTGCTTTTTTCTCGTACCACTCCGCGGACTTTAGCATTTCTTCAAGAGCGTGGTGCTTTAGATCGGCGGCTTTGCCTTCCAGTTCGTCGAGATTTCGCGTGGTGATGGTGTGCGCGGAATCGTTCAGCACCTGTTCCACGGTGCCAAGGTTTTCGCGGAACCGGCCCAGTGCTTCGGCGAAAGCCTCGTCTGCCGAGTTTCGAATGCGGTCCTGTTGCATCGTCAGTGCGGCATCCAATAGAGAGCGTCCGCCAGCCAGACGGTGAACTGCTTCTTCAGCCTGGGTGATGTGTGGCACGACCATGGATTGAACGTGCTGCTCGAATTTTTCCAGCGCGTCACTGTTTGCCGTTTCGAAGCTGCCGCGAATTCGGGAATGAATCTCTTCGAACAGGGTTTCAGAGCGGCGATGCAACTCGTTGCGATGAAGAGTGAGGACATCGTCGAGTTGCGATTGGAAGCCGCCAATGGCCTGTTGCTGAACCGTTTCGATGCGCGCGGCAAATTGTTCCAAGCGCTCGGCGGCCTGATTGGCGCGGGCAACCGTCTCTTCAATGTGCTTGGTGTGCGATTCGAGGGATTCGCGTACGGCGGAACTCTGCTTGGCGCCTTCTTCGCGTAGTTCCGTGCGCAGTTCGTTGGTCTGCTCTTTGAGCTTGCCCGCAGCGCGCTCTTCGACAGCTTGCAGCGCGCATTCCAAGGCATTCTGCAAACGGCCTTGCGCGGATTCTACTTCGCGCGCGAGCTGTTCACGCAGGGAATTCTGCGCTTCGGCCTGTGCAGCCGCGACGCGTCCGTTGATATCCTCGGCGGTTGCGCCCAGGGCTAGTTTCTGTTGGGTTAAGATCTCTTCTCGCTGGCGCGCATCTTCTTCGGCTTTCCTGGCTGCTTCTTGCAGGCGAGCATTGATCTGAGTTTCCAACTGCTCCGCTTGAACGCGAGCGCTGGCGGCCGCTTCGGTTGCGCGAACCAATTGCTCGTCTAATACTTTTTGCGACTCGGCATGTGCTGCCGCCACGCGTCCGTGGATGTCGTCCGCGGTGGCGCCGAGAGCGAGTTTCTGCTGGGCGAGAATTTCTTCGCGTTGCCGCGCTTCTTCCTCGGCTTTCCTGGCGGCCTCTTCCAGGCGCGCATTAATCTGCGTTTCTAACTGCTCGGCTTGGGCGCGAGCGCTGGCGGCCGCTTCCGTTGCGCGAGCTAATTGCTCCTCTAATACTCGTTGTGCTTCCGCCTGTGTCGCTGCGATTTTCGATTGCAGGTCTTGCACGGCGGCATTCAGGGTGTCTTGCTGGCTGCCAGTAGCGGCCTCTCGTTGACGAACTTCCTCTTCTGCTTTCTGGGCAGCCTCGCGCAAGCGCGCGGCAAGTTCCGACTCCATCTGTTCGGCTTGGGTGCGCAATTTTGCTGACGCTTCTTCGGCTTGCGCGCACAACGTTTGCAACGCGTCTTGAGCGCTGGAAAGTTGCTTTTCTTGTTGCTCGCGTTGCACCGCACCTTCGCGAGCCAAGGCCGCCGTCAGTTCATGGGTGAGCTGCTCGAGTTGCGGGGCAAGCCAGCGGGGTAAATCGTTCTTCAGAGATTCGGCCGCAGCAGCCTGCGCGGTACGCGCTCGAGTTTCGGATTCTTCCTGGATCACGCCGACGGCGTGCGCGGTTTCGCGGGAGACCTCTTCGCGAAGCTCGGTATATTTGTGATCCCACTGTTCGAAAGCCTGCCTGCGTTCGGCGGCAACCGCTTGCACGGCAGCTTCGCGCGCTGCTGCTTGAATCTGTTGCTTGGCTTCGGCGAGCAACCGCGCCACTTGCCGGGCCAGTTGCAGGGACGCATCGGTCGCACTGGCGGGGGCAGGGAAGACGCGCAAATTGTCGGGTCCAGCCACGCCGGGTTCGGCCTCGATCAGTGGCAGAGGCATTTCGCTGGCTGTGGCCGCCATGGACATGCCGGGCGTAACTTCAGCGCCGGCTGCGGCAGCGTGGGAAAGGAGTGGCTGATCTTCTGGGAACGCAAACCAGTCGTCCGGAGGGAAAGCGATGCCCCAGACATTACCAGGGACTTCCAATTCCAGCGCGACTTGGAAAAGCTGGCGAACCGTGCGGGGGCGTTGAATCCAGGCAACTTTGCCGCGCACACGCCGTGGCGGGTGGCCCGGCTCTGGGTGGGGAACTTCCAGATTCACCCACATGTTTTTGAGGACGTAATGCTTGGACTGATAGCGGCAGCCATGGCAGTTAATAATCAGCGTGGAGGTACGTTCCGCAAAAGGGCGGCCCAGCGCGTCCACACCGGTAACGACGAGAGGCACCGCCTGCACGATTCTGGTGCTGCGCCGCTTGCGTAATTCGGTGTTCGCGTTCACTGCGCCTTCGTTGGGCATATCCGCCATTTCGTCCGATAAGTTGGGCGCGATCTCCGGGCCCGGTTCGTCGTTCATATTCGACCTGACTCGCTTTCCAGCAATCTCGATGAGCTACGGCTTCTTTGCGGCTGCGCTTTCGTGGCTTGCCGGCTTATGAGCACCGGTCAGAAATTCCCAAAACTCTTTGGCGACCCAAATAGGCCCGACCAACAAGTACACCGGGCCTTGGAAAAAGGCTGGGTTATTGCCCTCAATACGGTGGCCCAAAAACAGAAGAATCCATCCTGAAATGAAGCAGATTGCGCCCCATTTCCATCGAAGAAAAACGAACAAAATCAGACCGGCGAAAATCAGTGGAATTCCGATCCCGTGGAGCAGCTTATTCCACCCGGAACTGTGTTCGTGGTCATACTGAGCCATGTAGCGCTCTAACCCGGGCATAGCTGTTCTCCTGCTCTCGTTCCTAGGTGGAACCTGCAGAATTGGCGGGGACCTCAACCGTGACTAGCGGACTTTATACTGATTTTTTCAGCTTGCCTAGAGGACAAACATTCTGTACGTACTAGCGCGTTAGTTTTCCAAGTTCTATCCTCAGTTTTTCAACAAAGTGCGAAAAAGCTGGAACTATGGGCCTAGTATCGCGCTCGGTACCAGCCAGATTCTCTCGGTTTCCAGCGCCTTTCCTACAAGTCGCGGCGGCCTTCCATGGCTTTCAGCATGGTGACTTCATCGGCATATTCCAAGTCGGCTCCGACCGGAATACCTACGCCAATGCGGGTCACGCGTACTCCCAGCGGTTTTAAAAGCTTCGACATGTAGACAGCTGTGGCTTCGCCTTCGGCAGTTGGATTCGTGGCGATGATGATTTCTTCAACACCGCCGCCTTTGAGCCGTTCAATCAAGGTTTTAATGTGCAACTGATCTGGCCCGCGGCCTTGCAGTGGCGAGAGGGAACCGCCTAGCACGTGATACATGCCGCTGTACGTGCGGGTCTTTTCGATGGCCATGATGTTATGCGGCTCTTCTACAACACATATGATGTTCCTGGTGCGGGTTGGTCCCACGCAATAGAGACACGGGTCAGTGTCGGTGATGTTGTGGCAGGTTGTGCAGGTGCGAACTTTTTCCTTGGCGTCGCGAATCGCCTCCGCTAAGGCGAGGGCATCCTGGGCTGGTATGCGCAGCAAGTGAAACGCTAAACGCTGTGCGGTTTTCTGGCCGATACCGGGCAAGTGCTTCAACGCATCGATTAATCGTTCAACAGGAGCAGCAAAATCAGGCATGCCCCTTGTGTAGCACAAGCTCGCTCGTGCACGCAAACACGCCGGCGAATCTAGTCAGTTTCTGTGTAGTGAGAGTGTGGAGAATTCAGGTGATGGCACGCCCTTGCAGATGGTTCGAAAGGTTCGTTAATTTCGCGGATCCGTGTACGTTCGCGGGCAAAAGGTCCACTCGATCCTCAGATATCCTTTCGCGGCACGTTGTCATCTAAGTTGCTAGCCCGAAGCGTAACCAATATTATGGCTCATCTTCTTGATGGTATCCGTTCTCCTGCGGACGTGAAGCAGCTCACGTTGCCGCAACTGGAACAGCTCGCTGCGGAGATTCGCGAAGAGCTCATTACGGTGCTGGCGAAAACCGGCGGCCATTTGGGGCCGAATCTTGGCGTGGTGGAGCTGACCATCGCGATGCACTACGTCTTCAACACGCCGGAAGATCATTTCCTTTTCGACGTCAGTCATCAAGCGTACGTACACAAACTTCTTACCGGACGTCGCGATTTATTTCATACCATCCGTACGCCGGGCGGTTTGAATGGATTCATGTTGCGCACCGAGAGCGAACACGATTGCTATGGCGCGGGACACGCGGGCACGGCGCTTTCCGCGGCGCTGGGGATGGCGGTGGCCCGGGACAAGCAGGGTGGCCGCGAACACGTGGTCGCGCTAGCAGGAGATGCGGCGTTCACCTGCGGGATTACCTTCGAAGCGCTGAATAACGTTGCGCATCACACCAAGAAACTGCTGGTCATTCTGAATGACAACGAATGGTCCATCGACAAGAACGTCGGGGCGATCGCTACGTATTTTAACAAGCTGGTTACCAATCCAAACTTCGATTCACTCCACGAACGTGCTGGGAAATTAGTTAAGAAGCTTGCCGGGTCCAGCGCGTTTCGCATGGCCCAGCGGGCAGAAGCTTCTGCCAAGGGCATTTTGTGGCCAAGCCTGATTTTCGAAGAGTTGGGTCTGAAGTATTTCGGGCCTGTGGATGGCCACGATATTCCCACCCTGATTCACACGCTGGAATTTCTGAAGCGTCAGGATCGGCCTTTGCTTCTGCATGTGCTCACCACCAAAGGCAAAGGATTTGAGCCGGCGCTGCAGAGGCAGAAAAAGTTTCACGGGCTTGGGCCGTACGACCCGGAGACGGGCGAGACGCGACCAGCGGGGCAGGCCACGTATTCGGAAGTTTTCGCGGACACTTTAACGAAGCTGGCCAACGACAATTCGAACATTGTTACGATTACGGCGGCGATGCCCAATGGCACGGGGCTGGATCGGTTTCAGGAGAAGCATCCAGACAAGTATTTCGATGTGGGGATTGCGGAAGAACACGCGGTGCTCTTCGCTGCGGGCCTGGCTGCCAAGGGAATGAAACCGTTTGTCGCCATTTATTCCACGTTTCTGCAACGTGCTTTTGATCCGGTTGTTCATGACGTGTGTCTTCAGAATTTGCCGGTAGTTTTCTGCATGGATCGCGGCAGCCTGTCTGGCGACGATGGTCCGACGCATCACGGGCTGTTCGACATCAGCTACCTGCGCGGGATTCCGAACATCGTGCACATGGTTCCCAAGGATGAAGACGAGTTAGCGGACATGCTGTACACGGCGATGCTGCACGATGGACCGATTGCGATTCGTTATCCGCGCGGTGCAGTTCGGGGAGTGCCGATCAAAGCGACGCCGGCAGTTCTTCCCATCGGAAAGGCCGAAATTTTGCAGCGTTCCGAGAACGATCGCGTGGCCATTTTTTCTTTGGGTGCGATGCTTCCGATGGCGAACGAAATCGCAGAGGAATTGGAAAAAGAAGGCATCGGTGCGGCGGTCATTAATGCGCGGTTCGCCAAGCCGCTTGATTCAGCCATGATCGAATACTTTGCCGGCAAAGTGGACGTGCTGCTCACCCTTGAAGACCACGCGTTGATGGGCGGGTTCGGCAGTGCGGTGTTGGAAGAACTCAGTAATCTACGAATCGCTACACCGGTCGAAAGAATCGGGTGGCCCGACCAGTTCATCGAGCATGGCAAGCCCGATGATCTGCGCGCGAAATACGGACTCACAGCAGGCGCCGCGCTTGAAAAATTGCGGTCGCACCTGCAACTCGCTGCGCCGGTTAAAGCAGCTAGCTCTCGTGCCAAGACTCCCATCCCGTTTCGTTCCCGCTAAACCACTCTCAGCGTTTACCAACCCGTTTACCAGCCGCCGTGGTAGGTGCCTAGCATTAAAATTTACGATTAGATAAGTTGGAATTTTGCGTTCTTAGGATGTACCATCCGAAGCAGGAGACATCCGTGCCAAAATCGCATTTTAGCCTCTACATAATCGTTATTGCTCTGTTAGCTGTCTCGCTGTCTTGCAGGCCTCTTGCCGCCGATAACGCCCCTGAGATCGTAGATAGTCAGGCTTTCTTTCTAGCCTCCATCGCTCCTCCGACTGTCCCGGACGCCAGTAAGCTTGCTGGGTCGGTAGACAACCTGCTCTCGCAGATGTCGCTGAAGGAAAAGGTCGGTCAGATGACGCAGCTAGGCATCGGCATGATTACTGACGGCAAAGATAAAGATATACGGATCAATCCGGACAAGTTGCACAAGGCGATTGCGGAGTACGGTGCCGGATCGATCCTGAACGTCAAGGAACAGGCGCTTACCCCGGAACACTGGCACGAGATTATAGGAGCGATTCAGGCCGAGGCGAAAAAATCGCATCTGCAAATTCCCGTGCTGTATGGCATTGATACCATTCATGGCACGAACTATGTGGAGGGTGGCACACTTTTCCCGCAACCTCTGGGGATGGCCGCGACGTGGAATCCCGAGTTGATGTTGAGGGGAAGCGAAATTGCCGCCGCGGAAACGCGCAAGGCTGGCATCCCCTGGACGTTCTCGCCGGTGCTCGATTCCGGAAGGCAACCTCTTTGGCCGCGCTTGTGGGAAACGTTTGGGGAAGACACTTATCTTGCCAGCGTGATGGGTGTAGCCACGGTGCGTGGATATGAAGGCTCGGACATTTCGAGTCCCTTTCACGTTGCTGCTTCCTTGAAACACTACGTTGGATACAGCTTTCCGAGTACTGGCGGCGATCGAAGCCCCGCACTGATTCCGGAGATCACTCTGCGCGAATATTTTCTTCCGGCGTTTGCGGCCGCGGTAAAAGCTGGCGCGCACACGGTGATGGTCAATTCGAGCGAAGTGAATGGCATTCCGGGGCACGTCAATTCGTATTTGCTGAAAAATGTTCTGCGCGATGAGCTGGGATTTGAGGGTGTTGTGGTTTCCGATTGGAGGGACATCGAGAAACTGGTTTCCGAGCACCACGTGGCAGCAAATGAAAAAGAAGCGACACGCATCAGCATACTTGCCGGAGTTGACATGAGCATGGTGCCGGAAGACTACCGGTTCAGCGATGCGCTTCTGCAGTTGGTCAACGAGGGCAAGGTGCCCGTGGCGCGAATTGACGAAGCGGTGCGACGCATCCTGACGCTGAAGTACGAGTTGGGTTTGTTTGACGAGCCGCTGCGTGGAGTGAATTCCAAGACGGTGCTCGCGTCTCCCGAATCGCGCAAAGCGGCGCTGGAAGCGGCTCACGAATCGATTACGCTTTTAAAGAACGACAATCGCACGCTGCCGCTGGCGAAGACAGCTCATGTTCTTGTTACTGGACCGAATGCCGATTCGCTGATTCCGCTCAACAACGGTTGGAGTTACACATGGCAAGGCAACAAGGCATCCTTCTATCCGACGGATTATCTAACGATTCGAAAAGCGATCGAAGAGAAAATCGGCGCTGCAAATGTTACCTATGTTCCGTTTGCATCGACCGATAAGGATGGGGGCTTCTCGAAAGCCTCCGCAGCCGCAGCAAATGCCGATGGCATCGTGCTCTGCTTGGGTGAATGGGCCTACGCGGAAACTCCCGGCAACATTCGCGACTTGTCTCTACCTGAAGAACAGATTCAACTCGCGGAGAAAATGCTTGGTGCCAAAAAGCCGGTGATTCTTGTTTTGACGGAAGGGCGCCCTCGTATCATTCGCCCAATCGTTAAACCGTCTAGCGCCATCCTGTTGGCATACAATCCGGGAAACGAAGGTGGACAGGCGATTGCCGACGTGCTGTTTGGCGATGCGAATCCTAGCGGCAAGCTGCCGATTACTTATCCGCGCTACCCAAACCGGCTATTCACTTACGATCACAAAGTGTTCGAAGGTGAAGATGGGCCGGTAGGCGATTCTGAAGACGCGCCGCAGTTCGAATTCGGCTACGGGCTAAGCTATACAAATTTCACCTATTCGGATTTGCAGGTAACAGCAAAGGACGGACAGAAGATTGAAGTCGCCGTATCGGTGAAAAATACCGGGGATCGCGCGGGGAAAGAAGTTGTGCAGGTGTACGTCAACGAACGCTACGCCAGCGTCACACCACCATTAAGACGCCTGAAACGTTTTGCGAAAGCGAGCTTGCAGCCGGGCGAAGTTCACCGCTTCAGCTTCGAACTTGGGCGGGATGATCTTTCTTTCATCGGTGCAGACAACAAGCGCATTGTGGAACCGGGTATTTTCGATGTTCACGTTGGGAGCCTTACACAATCGTTTGAGTTGAAGTGAACCGCTGCGCGGATTGTTGGATTTTGCGTTAGTTACACCGACAGATGACATTGCACTTTCTCGGGATGGGCTGCGTTCTTACCTGGCTGACGGCGGCGGAGCTTGTGATACACCCCCAGCTATTGGCGCCGCTGCAGCGAGGAGAATTTCGGAAGGGAATTTGAACTAGAACAAACCGGGGATCTTCAATCCGGGGATGCCCGGAATAGCGCCGGCGAGATTCTTCATCTGGCTCGCGAGCTCATCGTCCACGCGGCGCGACGCTTCGTTGACCGCGGCGCGAATTAAATCCTGCAACATTTCCTGATCTTTTCCGGCGAAGACTTCCGGCTCGATCTTCACGTCGAGAACCTGCTTCTGGCCGTTCATCTTTACGGTTACCATTCCGCCACCAGCGGATGCTTCCACGGCCACGGAGTTCACCTGGCGCTGCAGATCTTCCTGCACCTGCCGCAGCCTCGATAACATTTGTTGGAGTGCGCTGACTTCCATGTTCATCGAAAGCCCCACTTTCCAGTGCGACTTACTCCTCACTCTGCCGCCGCACTTCGGAAATTCTTCCCCCGAAGCGCTGCAGCATGGACTTCACCATCGGGTCGTTCTCAAACTGCGCACGCATTTCCTGCGTTGTGGAGGCGGCGCGTGCCGCGTCTTCGGCATTTGTCGCTCCAGTTTCGAGTCTAGCACAGACGCGCACCGGTCGCCCTAGTACCTTGCTCGAAGTATTACGAATCTTTTCCATCGTGTCACGTCCTTCGATTAATCCCGCGAAGGCGCTCTTCTCAGATGAAAAATAAATGCGCAATTCGCTTCCGTCCAGCTCCCAGCGCGATGTCTGCTCCAGCAATTCGCCGATGAATTTCTGCTGAGATTGAATTGCCGACTTGATTGCGCTGACTTGGTCCGCATCAATTCCTGCTACGGCGACTTCCGATTTGATTTGCTTCGTGACTGATGGGGGCTGTTCGGGCGAATTCATTGCCGGAGCTGCGGCACTTGCTGCCCCACTCCCTCCGAAGGCGCTTGCGCTCGTTGCTGCGGGCTTTGCTGTGAAGCTTGACGGCGTGTTGGCAAACGGAGTTGGAGACCCATCGGAAATTATTGGCGCGTTGCGTGCGAACGTTGGGTTGCTAACGGGTTGAGCGGAAGCCAAGGAACGCGCAGGAATCGATGGTGCCGAAGCGGTGGCCACCGCGCTCTTTGCCGAGCCACCACCAGAGCCGCCATCTTTGCGGCTTCGCGCTTCCGCCAATACTTCTTCCAGTGGAGCCAGTCGCGCCGCATTCACCAGTCGCAACAATCCCATTTCCAAATGGACGCGCGGATCTGGTTTGCGCCTCAAGTCATCATCGGTCTGCAGTAGGATTTGAAAAAATCGAGTCAGATCCTCTTCACTGAACAGTTCTGCTGCCTTTGCGAGGCCGGGTCGTTGATCAGGGGTGGCTGCCAGGAGATCCGAATCCGCGCCGCATACCCGCGCGATCAAAAGGTTGCGCATGTGCCGGATGGCTTCACGGCAAAAATGCTGCAGATTGCGGCCTTCTTTCTGGAAGGTATGAACAAGTCCGAGTGCGCGTTCGGCGGACTGTTCCGCAATCGCTTGCACCAACTCGTGCAACGCATCGTCTGGCACTACGCCTAACAGTTCGCGCACATCTTTGTCGCGAATGTCATCGCCGCAATAGGCGCGAGCCTGCTCCAGAAGGGAAAGGGCATCACGCATGCTGCCTTCTGCCATGCGCGCCAGCACCGAGAGCGCACCGTCTTCAATTTTGAGGTTTTCTTGATCCGCGATGTATTTCAGCCGGCTGGTGATCTCATTGAAGGTCAGTGCGCGAAAATGAAAATGCTGGGAACGCGACCGAATCGTGTCGACAAGGTTCTCTGGTTCAGTCGTGGCCATGACGAAGATGACGCGGTCCGGCGGTTCTTCGAGCGTCTTCAGCAGCGCATTCGAAGCTTCGCCGGTCAGCATGTGGGCTTCGTCGAGGATGACCACTTTGCTGCGCGAAGCCGCCGGCGCATAGCGGACCATCTCGCGCAGTTCGCGAATCTGATCGATGCCGCGATTAGATGCCGCGTCGATTTCGATAACGTCGAGCGAAGTTCCTGCGGCGATTTCTTTACAGGCATCGCACTCTCCGCAGGGAGTGGCCGTCGGTCCGTTAACGCAGTTCAATGCCTTCGCCAAAATGCGCGCGGCGGTCGTTTTTCCCACGCCGCGTGCGCCAGAGAAGATGTAGGCGTGAGCGACACGATCATTCTTGATCGCGTTGGCCAGAGTTTCCGTTACGTGGGCTTGTCCCACAAGGTCAGCAAAAGTTTGCGGACGCCATTTTCGTGCGATGACTTGATAGGCCATAGGTGTATTGCATTTTCGGCGCGTGCAACGGAAAAGTCAAAAGCTCTCTGAATACTCCGTGTTGAATTTTTGTGACGCGCGGAAGGAGGCAAAACTAATATGAGACGGTGATGAATTTTTAATTTAGGGATTTCACGTCAAACCGATATTTGAGTCTAGCGGAGGAGCTAACTGAACGCTGATATCTGATTGCTGATCTCTGATATCTGATTGCGGATATCTTCTTCATCCAAATCGAGGAACTTCGGGATCTCCGCGGCACACTCGGTTGACCCGGTACCGTTGCTCCCTTCCGGGCCTGGCGGGGTTCGCGGGACCTCGTTGCACAGAGCCCGAAGTTCCACGATCTGGCAGTCGCTGCGTGTGCGACTACTCTAAAATCTTAACACACCCGCTTCCGAACGATGCCACTCGCGCAGCCTCGTCACAAATCTTAGCGCTTGCTCTCTCGCAATTTCTGAAGCAGAATCAGCGCCATTTGCGGGCCCCAGGCGGTTTCGCGCGCCAATCATTCATTCGTTCACTCGTCGCCTTACTTGGTAAAGGAGCACCTGTGCGCAAGCCATCCCTTGGCGCGATCCTCTTCGCGCTCATTCCATTTACGACTATTTGCTTTTCCGTGCCCCTGTGGGACCGCATCTACCCCATGGTGTTTGGAGTGCCCTTCAACTTTTTCTGGCTGATTTCCTGGTTGCTCCTCACTCCAGCCTGTCTTTGGGGCGCTTATCGCGCGGAATCGAAACGAGCCTCGGAACTGCAGCGGCACGATGGCGGTAAACAATGAGCGCAAGCGTTATCGCACTGACCTTCATTTCTGGAATCGTGGGCATCGGTTCATTCATAGGGTTCTATGCTGGTTCACGCCGCAAAATGGATCTCGAGCAGTGGATCGTTGGCGACCGCGGCTTTGGAATGCTGCTGGTTTGGCTGCTGACTGCCGGCGAGATTTACACGACGTTCACGTTCCTTGGGGCCAGCGGCTGGGCGTATTCCAAGGGCGGTCCGGTTCTTTATATCCTGGCCTACCAACCGTTGATGAACGTGGTGGCGTTCTTCATTCTGCCGCAGGTATGGGAAGTCGGAAGAAAACATCGCTTGCAGACCCAGGCAGATTTTTTCCACGTCCGTTACAACAATAAATATCTGGCGGCCTTTGTTGCGCTGGTCGGCGTGGTTTGCATCATTCCGTACCTGCAATTGCAACTCACCGGACTGGGGATGATTGTGGAAGTGGCGAGCTACGGAGTGATCCACAGGACGCCCGCGATGATCCTTGCTTTTGTAATTGTGGCGGCGTTCGTGCTCACTAGTGGAATCCGCGGCGTGGCATGGGTGAGTGTGCTGAAGGATCTCCTGCTCTTGTTTGCAGCGGTTTTTGTGGGCATTGCGATTCCTTACATTTATTTTGGCGGCATCGGCAGAATGTTCGCGGCGTTGGCGCGCAGCAACCCTTCGCATCTGGTGATGCCGGGCGCCACCAGCAATCTGGGACATTCCTGGTACATCTCCACAGTGGTGCTGGTGTCGGTAGGCTTTTACATGTGGCCGCAATTTTTTGGCGCTAGCTTCTCGGCCAAGAGCAGCGACACGCTGCGACGTAACGCGGTGGTCATGCCTTTCTACAGCATCACCATGCCGCTCATGTTTTTCGTCGGACTCGCCGCGACTCTCGTTCTGCCGGGACTCGCGAACGGGGATCTAGCGCTATTGAGCATGGTGCGCAAGACATTTCCCCCGTGGTTTTTGGGAGTGATCGGCGGAGCGGGCGCTTTGACGGCGATGGTTCCGGCGGGCGTGATGATTCTGACTGCTGCGACCCTGTTTGCAAAGAACATGTGCCGGCCGATCCTGTTCCCGGGGATGAGCGATCAGCAGGTCGGAAAATTGGCGAAAATCACGGTGCTGGTGATCACCGTCGCGGCATTGTGTTCGGCGATCTACAGTTCGACGACACTAGTCTATTTGCTGCTAATGGGCTATGGAGGAGTGGGGCAGTTCTTTCCGGGGGTAGTGTTGGGATTGTATTCCAAACGAGTGACCATGGCAGGCGTGTTTTCCGGCATCGTTACCGGAGTTTGCATCTTTGTTCCCCTGGTGCTGCTGAAGCGCGATCCGATCATGGGGCTGAACGCGGGATTCGTGGCATTGTGCTGCAATTTCGCGGTGGTTGCTGTGGTGAGCCTCCTCGGTCCTGCCAAGCAGCCATTGTTAAATGAGGCTGCCACTGCAACGAGCGGCGTGGAAGGACTGGAGGTTGCGCCCATTCCCGCAGCGCGGTGAAGATCGAGCTGTCGTTCATCGATGCCGACCCACGACGTTCCCGCTTGTTCATCTCAACACATCAGCAAAACATGTTGCTTCGCTTGGCCGTTCGTGGTTTAGACTAAGTCCGGTTGGAGTTCCTCCCCAACCACCGTGTTTTTGCTCGCAGCAGAAACGTGGTCCGCGCGCCAGCGCTGTGTCCCCCTGAGGGACTGCTCCACGTTACGGAGCTCGCGCCTGCACAAATGCTGCAGGTAGGAGGAATCATTATGAAAATTATTGTGTCGCTTATTTTGGTTGTTGTACTGGTGTGTTCGACGGCGCCGCCGATCTACGCGGAACCACGTCAGGTTCTGCAAGGGACGGAAATCCATCTCACCCTGCTTGAGGCGATAAACTCCGCAAATGCTCGGGAAGGTGATCCGTTTGTTGCAGTAGTTTCGGCACCAGTCGTAGTGGGAAGCTTAATCGTAATTCCCGCGGGGACTCGAGTGCACGGTGTCATTACGACCATTCAAAAAGCTAAGAATTTCTCGCTTTTTCGCGGTCAAGCGTACATGAACATATCTTTCAAGACCATGGAAGTGGATAGCCGTTTGATTCCCATTCAGATGAGCATCCTCGGTATTGGCGGACCGCGCGGCGTGGAGGGTTATAGCAAGCGCCGCAGTGACATGAAGATTACTGAAGGCGAGATCCTCCAGGAGAAGCACGATATCAAGGGTGACGTGATCGGTATGGCCGTCGGTGGTGGAGGTGGTTCGCTGGTCGGACTGATCTTCAGTAATGTCGCACGCGGATTTGGTATCGGCATGGCTGGCGGTGCCATCTACGTCGTCGCGCGCAAGGGCAAGGAAATTGATATGCCGCCGCAAACGGGGATGCTAGTTCGCATGGACAACACCATTACGGTGCCGTCGATAGCCGCGAGCGCTCAGACGTCCGGAGCCGTCGCGCAGTAATGGCGCTAAGAGATCGATGAATTCGAGCGGTGAGTGAGAGCTTCGCGTAAAAAGCGAGGGAGGAGGGGCGCCGTATGTCGTTCAGGGAGGCACGCGGCGCCCTGAGGGTTCTGGCAGGCAAATCCGCAGGACAATCCTTGGGGAAGATCGAAACAGAATCCAATCGCGCCCAACCTCGGGTTGACCTTGGTGCTTCTGGCCGGCGACTGTCTTCGGGTTGAGTAATTGCATCGAGCGTGCCAAACCACGTGAACAATTCAGGCTGTAAATACGGGGCTTAACCCAAGGTTGGCAGGTGAGGGCGTCTCCGTAAGGGAATCGCAGTTTCAAACTGGAACGACGGCTGCGAACGCCGCCTTCTGCTCATTGCAAAACTCTCGATGTTTTTTGACCCAATCTCTCTATCCACTTTTCGAATTCTTTCTATTCGTTTTTCCTTTTGTTCGTTGGCGCTTTTCCATTTGACGCTTCAAAGACCCTCGCGCTACCTTAACAATCGTAGGCTCAGGTAAGTCCATTCCGAACTTTGCGAAGACTCTGTATCGCTCCACCCAAGGAGATTCATGTCGAACGAACTGCGTAACTTTCTAGCCCTCAGCTACGAGGAGCTCGAAGAACTGAATTTAAAGGCCAAGGAACAACGCAAGAGCCGCACTCCGATTCACAAGATTCAAGAGCAGCGCATTAAATACCTCACCGACGAAAAGCACATCAAGGCGGTCACGGTTCTGTTCAGCGACCTGGAAGGCCGCCTGCATATGCTCGATTACGACAAGAAATTCCTTATCAAGAGTTGGGACAACCTGACGTTCGATGGTTCTTCCATTCGCGGCTTCACTGCGCAGCGCGAAAGCGACCTTCGTCTGGCCATGGATTGGTCGGCATTTTACTGGGCGCCGGCGGATTATTTTGGTTCTGGCAAAGTCCTGGTCTTCGGCGAGGTCATCGATAAAGACGGCTCGCCCTACAGCGCCGATATTCGCGGGGTGCTCAAAGGTTTCGCGGAAGGCATGTTTAAAAAAGAAGGCTTCACGCTGAACGCGGCCAACGAAATCGAGGGCTTCCTTTTTAAGGGCGCCGATGCGGAACGCCATTACACCGAGAATGGCAAGTTCGAATACGTCAACACGGGTGGCTACTATCACTCGTTGCCAGGGGATCCGCTGCGCACTTTTATCGATACGACCGCCGAAGTGCAGCGCGCCATGGGTTTTCAAAACGAGAAGGACCACCCGGAAGTGGCGCCGTCGCAATTCGAAATCAACTACAGCTACGGCGAAGTGGTGGCGGCAGCTGACCAGATTCAGCTCTACAAATTAATCTGTCGCCAGGTCGCCAACAAGATGGGATTGACCGCATCGTTCCTGCCGAAACCAGTCGTCGGCGTCAACGGCAGCGGCATGCACACTAACGTGTCGATCAGTAAGGAGGACAAGAACACGTTCTGGGATCCGAAGGGCGAAGAAAAGCTGAGCAAGTCAGGTTGGTTGTTTGTCGACAAGATCCTTACTCACGGCAACGACCTCTGCTTGCTGCTGAATCCCAGCGTCAATGCGTATCGCCGTCTCGACCCGCATTTCGAAGCGCCGAACCAGATTAAGGCGTCGCCGGTGGATCGCGGTTCGATGATTCGCATCCCCATCGGCAATGAGAAGAGCATGCGCGTTGAAGTTCGTTCCGTCGCGCCTGATGCTAATCCGTACCTTGTGCTGTACTCGATTTTCAAAACTGGAATCGAGGGCGATATTTCAAAGGTTAAGAATCTGCGTCAAGCGGAGCGCTACTTGCCGGACAACATCTATACGGCGCTGGCTGATTTTCGCAAGGCGGATTGGACCACCAAGCTGCTCGGTGCTGACGTCAAAGAACGCTATGCGGAACTGAAGCAGGCCTCCGCGGATCGCTGCGCGCGGCTATTGGGCACGTTCGTGAAGGCGCCGGAAGTCCAATACCACCACGAGGTTTACAACCAGTTCCTCTGGAACCAGTTCTAAGACTCGGCTGCCTAACTTCCCATCGGTGCCCCGTGGAGGTCATCCACGGGGCATTTTCATTTCCAGGAACATTACAGGCCCATGAATTTTTGCAGTTGGTGGATGGCAAAAACATGACATTCCCGTGACGATTTTCTGACAACTGTTTGTGGCTCTCTCGCTAGTTTAACGGTACGCATTTCCGCAGGTAGTCCAACCCCTAGCGCCCTCCGAGCCCCTCGGAGGGCGTCTTACCCAGCGGAATCCAGTCGTTCTTGGGTCTCTCCTCTTCTTTCAGACCAAGTATAGTTTGTGACACTATCTCTCCGCAGAGATGAACACTCTCTATAATCGGGTCGCGGGGCAAAGCGTGGAACGCCTTGCGGCTCTAAGCGACGGAATCTTTGCGGTCGGCATGACGCTGCTCGCGATTGATTTGCGCCTGCCTGCCGCCGAATTTATTCATAATGAACACGACCTGCTTCATGCGTTGCGGCTGATCGCCCCGCAAGTGCTGATCTACCTGATGAGTTTTCTGACGTTGGGTATATTCTGGGTTGGGCAGCAATCGCAACTGAATCATCTCAAACGATCGAATGTGCGTCTGACCTGGATACATCTGATCCTTCTTTTCGCGGTTACCCTCATGCCGCTGTCCACCAAATTCCTGGCGGAGTTCGTTCGTTATCGGACGGCGCTGCTTGCCTACTGGCTCAATATCGTGGTTCTAGGACTGATGCTATATATCAGTTGGGCGTACGCCACCCGCACGCACCTTATTAAGGATGACCTTCCACTCGCCACCACGTCGGCAATTTGCAATCGCATTTTGATCGCGCAGGCCCTGTATGCTTGCGGGGCGGCTCTCTGTGTCTTCAGCACTTACTGGAGTATCGCCGCTATCGTCGTGTTGCAACTGAACTACGTAATGTCACCTGGCTTCAGGGACCCTGGCTAACCCCGCCTGCGGACAACTCCATGTTTTTTCGAATGCGTTTCGGGAGTACCGGACTCTACTGATAGGTCTTGCGCAACATGTATGGTGCAATTGTGTTAGGGAGTGCATGCCCCGGAGTAGCGCACGCGCCCCACTTCTCATTGCTCAGCCCATTTGTTCAGGTGCACCCAACACGCCTGAGACGCAAAGGAATGCCGAGCAAATGGCCGCTTCTGACATTGAAGTCCCCGAAGTACCTCAGCAGCCCAGCGTTGGCCTGATCCTTACCGCGATTGAGCAGATACGTTCTGCTTTGGGAGCGAGTTGCGCCATCCTCGGCGTACGCGATGCAGTTGGTTTGCGCTACGTGGCCTGTGCCGGCACCGTGCCTGCTGGCGTCGCTGAGTTTCAGCTGAATTCCGAATTTACGAGGGAGTGCATGGATACGGGCGGCGTAACGCTTTGCGACGACGCTCGGGAAGATGTGCGAATCCGTCCGGAGGTTGCGGAACTGCTCCATGTACGTTCTGCCATAGCGGTGCCGGTACATTTTCGAAATTCGATTCTGGGCGTGATTGAACTGTTTTCCTCGATACCATCGGTTTTCCACGGTGCCCATGTCGCAGCGCTGCAGGAAATTGGCGAATTGTTGGCCCCGGTTTTGGCTTCAGAGTCGACGCGTGCGGCGAATTCAGGGTCGGACGAACCACCCGCGTCGTTCGCGCGTGCACCATTTCGAGGAATTTCAGCAGGGACGGCCGTCGTCAACGACGGTGAAGCTGAAGAGATAGCCGAATCCACTGAAACGTTGAAAGATAATGACGAAGGGATGCGCGCTCGAGAACCGGAGCCAGTCCCGGTAGAACTTTCCGAATTTGTCGCGCCTTCGCTTCGAAAGCGTGGATTTGCATTCGCTCCGCGCGGGTCTCTTCTGAGGACGACACTAGGCCGGACCTTAATTCTCGGCGCCGTCACCGCAGGCCTGGTCGCTATTCTTTACCTGGTGACGCATGCCGGGCCATTAACTACGCGGCCGGTGGGAAGTAACGGCGCGAGCGCTTCGGTTGTCAGAAGTTCTCCGCAGATTCACAACGCCTCGATTCAGACAGAATCCGTGTCGCCAACTGACCATCAAAATCAACCAGCCACTCTGACCCAAGCCACGTTTGGAGCGCGCAGCAGAGCTGACGAACAGAACGCCGCGCCGACTCCAGTATCGTCAGGGGTGACGTCCTCTCAGGTAGCAAAGGATGACGAGTCCGCGGAAACCCTGGAAGCGCGTTCCTCTGAGTCCACTTCCGAGAAGATCCGCGACTTAGTGCGCACTGATGCTTCGCTTCCTCTTCTTGCAATTGGGAAGCTCACGACTTCATCACTTGTACCGGCCACCAAAGATGAGGATCCCAGGCGGACTACGACCACGACTATAACGGCGCCCATCGTTCCGAGATCGACGAGCACAGCTCCGCCGAACTTCGTGCTTGATCACACACTGCAAGGACACTCGGGCTGGGTAACCGGCTTAGCGTTCACGCCTGATGGAAGGCGGCTCGTCTCGGGCAGTTGGGACCAAACGGTGAAAATGTGGGATGTGTCCACCGGACTCCCCGCGGGCATGGTGAGCAATAACATTCACTATGTACAGGCACTGGCGTCCAGCCGCGATGGGCGATGGATTGCCGCAGAGAATTCCGCAGATTCGGTCACGATTTGGGATACCGCGACGGGACAGCCGGTTCACACCCTGCCGACCGACAGAAAAGTCCACGGGGCCGGAAACAACTGGGTGTATTCGATTGCGTTCAGTCCTGACGGGCGATTCCTGGCGTCGGGCTTGGACGACAAAACCGTTCGCATTTGGGACGTCAAGTCTGGCCAACCTCTCCACGACTTTACGGCGAACAAGCGCTCGGTAATTTATGTTGCTTTCAGTCCTGATGGGCGGTGGCTGGCTACCGGCGGCAACGACAAAACTATCCTTATTTGGGATGTTGAAAGTGGCAAACTGGCCCGCAAGCTTACGGGACATAAGAAGACAATTTACGCGGTAGCGTTTAGTCCGACCGGACAATGGCTGGCTTCCGCAAGCGGAGACAAAACCCTCAAGATTTGGGATCTCGACACGGAACAGGAAGTTCACACGTTAACGGGGCACGATGGGCTTGTTACTACGCTGGCGTTTAGTCCGGACGGCCGGTGGCTGGCTTCCGGCAGTTGGGATCGCACCATTAAAATTTGGGACGTGGAATCCGGGCGTGAACTTGAAACCTTGGCGAGCCATTCTCGTTCGATTTACTCCATCGCATTTGGACCGGGTGGAAACTGGATCGCCTCTGGTAGTGAAGATGGAAGCATCAATCTATGGAGAGGGAAGTTGGCGAGCTCTTCGCGAAACTGAGGACGATTTCAAGAATTTCCATCGCGAAGCTCGGATAAATTCCAGTGGCGAAGATAAAGCGAAACTGATAATGTCCTCTCATGGACGAAGCTCGGAAACGTACCCTTGCGGTGGTCGCCGCCATCTTTGCTTGTCGCAAGCTTGCCGCTCTGGAAGCTAAACCCTCCCCCGCTCGCGAAATGGCGTTTCGCGACAGCATCCACCTGGCAGAAGAACTTATGCGCCGCATCGACGCGCGTTGGCCTCAGAACAAAATTCCAGGGCGCACATGAAGCCCGCCCGGCGTAAGACACCGCTTAAGATCTTCGCGTTTCAAGCGCTTACCCGCGTTTCTCCCTATATCTAACACCGCAATTTGGGAGTTCCCTGTATTTCTCAGGTCCACCAGTGGGCGGTACCGTCAGATTGTCCGGAGAACTAAGGGGTCCGATGCCAAGCTGGGTTCTACAGTGCATTCATTGCAAATCAGAATTCACGCACTCGCTCATCGACGATATGAAGATGCTGAGTTATATGTTTCCGGCCAAACCGGAGTTTCCACCGGCGGGCGCGGAACTGGAGTGTCCGAACTGCGGCCGCAAAGCGACTTATCAGCGGACAGACCTTACCTATCGCGCCTGATACTCACTCCTTTGGTTTTAAGCTGAAGTGCGAACAAACATAAGAGAGTAGAGGCTTGACCCTTCTGCTCTTGGTGATAGACTCCGCGCAAGCTGTTGGAGTCTGGACCTAGGCCTGTTCTATCCATTTGAGAATTACGGAGGAAAGACGAAATGAGGAAACTTCTTTGGGCCAGTCTGTTCATCACCATGTTGCTCTCGGCGCTTCCGACGTTTGCACAGAATCCCAACTACGAGGTTGGGCCGGTTTGGCGGGTTACCTACTATCACATCAAGCCAGGTATGGGAGAGGCGTTCTGGAAGGATTTTCGTGAAAATCTGAAGCCGGTTTATGAGGCAGTGAAAAAAGAAGGCTGGATCAGCGATTACAAAGTTTGGACCAACGTCACGACCAACGGTTCGAACGATTGGGACGTTGCGGTTGGTTTGATGTATCCCAACTGGGCCGCACTGGACCAGCTCGACGCTAAAGCGGCGACCGTTTCTGCGAAACACTATGGCTCGCGAGAAGCCATGATTGAGGCCGGCAAGAAACGAACGGAGTTTCGCGAAGTGGTTGCCAGCAATTTAGCGCATGAAGTGATGCCCAAGTAAAAACTTACTCAGTAGACCGTTTGAAAGCCCCGAAGGATTTGTGGAGCCTTCGGGGCTTTTCGTTTTGGAATTCACGGCCGCGAACTCTTGAAGTGTGATGCGTGGAAACTTGTCCCGCGGTAAACTTCAGTCGATGCAAGCAATTATCTGCATGCTGCGCGGCGTCAATGTTGGTGGCCGCAACATGGTGAAAATGGAAGCGCTGCGCGACCTGTGCGCCGCACTGAAGTTTCGCAATCCGCAAACCTACGTGCAGAGCGGCAACGTAATCTTTGCAACTGCCGAAAAGAACCCGGAGACCATCCGAAAGAAAATCGATTCCGAGTTTGGGCGTAGCTTTGGCTTTCAGCCGCAAATTATTTTAAGGACTGCCGAGGAACTGCGTGACGTGATCCGCAGAAATCCGTTCGCTAAACGGAAGGGAATTGAGCCTAACAAGCTGCTGGTGAACTTCCTGGCTCGCGATCCCGGCGAAAATGTCCGCGGCAAGGTTCGAGCGTTTCAGAGTGAAGTCGAGGAAATCAAGATCGATGGGCGAGAAATGTACATTTATTTCCCGAATGGTATGGGGCGGCCGAAATTTTCCTGGGCCGCGCTCGACAAGATTCTGCAAACGCCGGCTACGGGGCGCAATTGGAACAGCGTTACTAAAATGCTCGTGATGGCTGAGAAAATTGAAGCTTCTGAGTGCAAAGGCTGATCCTAACCTAACTAGTCGTGCTCGCCGGCGCCGTTTCGATGGCGATCCGATGATGATCAAACCACCAAGCCCATGGTAGAAGAATCAGCGTCGCCACAACTCCGCTCCAGGCAATTTCATTCGGGCTTTCCGGCGGCGCGCTGAAACGATCACCAATGTACGCTGCGAGAAGTAAGAGCACATACGCCCAGAACGCGTAACGGCCAATGCGGTCGTGCGGCCTGGTAGCGCGTATGTACAGCCACACACCGAGGGCGAACATAAGGAGCTCGACGAGCATAGTGCCCGCGACGGAATTCCATAAGCCGAGACCGTAGCGTTGATGACCGCCGGGATACAGCGGCATGTCTGGACGATGGGTGATCCAGTCGAGAACCCAGTGGCTGAGCACGCCAATCCACACCACCCAAGCGCCGGTTGTATCGCGTTTCCAGATCCGATAAATCAATGCGAATGCGGTAGCCCAGACTATGTTGGTTACCAGGCTATGCGACCAGGGAAAGTCGTAAAGATCCAACGGGGTAAAGCGCGTGTTGCCAGGATCGATGCGCACATGTTCCCAGCCCAGCAGCAGGAAAATCGGCCAGAGCAGATCGCTCAGCAAAGGCGCGGCAAGCAACACCGCCATGGAGGCGCGCGGCGCAAATTTCTTCGAAGCGAAACCGACGGCAAAGTGGCCAATGAACATGGCAAGTGGTTTTCAAGAATAACTCAAGACTCCGAGGAATTGTTGCCCGCCAGGTTAATGATCTTGAACGCCGATCACCGCGGCGCTTAGTGAACTCAGGCTGCGGCTCCGGCGCTGTGGTGATGCAGATGCACGTCGAAACCATCACGCTTGAGGTAGCGGTACAAGCTAGTGCGGCCGATGCCGAGAATTTGTGCGGCACGCAGGCGATTGCCGTTACACATCTGCAGAACCTTCTGGATGTGGTGCTTGCGCATTTCGTCAAGAGAAAGCGGACGCCAGTCAGCGTCGCTCGCCAGTTGCGACGTGCGATGCTGCAAATGTTCTGGAAGATCGCTGATGTCGATGAAATCGCCGGTCGCGGTGATGCACGCCGTGGAAATTACATTTTCGAGTTCGCGGACGTTGCCCGGCCATGAATGCTGAAGCAGGATAGTCTGCGCGCGACGGGTCAGCCCGGCAATGGTTTTGCCGTAAGAATCGTTATATTTCTTCAGAAAAAACTGAACCAGCAACGGAATATCCTCAAGACGCTCGGCGAGCGACGGGATGCGAATCTGGATCGAGCTCAAGCGATAGAAAAGGTCTTCCCGGAAACGCCCGGTAAGGACTTCTGCGCGAAGGTCGCGATTGGTAGCCGCAATCATGCGCACATTCACCTGTTTGACCTCGGGTGAACCAACGCGCTGGATTTCGCGATTCTGAATCACGCGTAAAAGCTTGGCCTGCATGGCGAGAGAAGTCTCTCCGACTTCATCCAAAAAAACTGTGCCGTTATTGGCATATTCGAAAAGTCCCGGGCGGGTGTCGGTCGCTCCCGTGAAAGAGCCACGCACGTGACCGAAAAGCTGGCTCTCTAATAGCGTGTCGACCATGGCGGAGCAATTGCACACCGCCAGTCGCTGTTGGCTGACCGGGCTGATCTGGTGGATGGCGCGCGCGACGAGCTCTTTACCTGATCCCGTAGGACCGACAATCAGTACGTTGGTGTAGTGCCGCGCGACTTTGCGGGCAAAATCAAAGACTTCCAGCATGGCCGGACTTTTACCAATGATTCCGTGGAACTCGAGATCTTTAAGAAGCTGTTCTTCCAATGCACGTACGCGCCGGCGCTGATCATAAAGTGCGGCCACCTCGTCGAGCGTGCGTTTCAACCGGGTATGGTCGACGGGCTTGGGCAGAAAATCAGCGGCGCCACGTCGAATAGCCTCCAGCACGGCATCCAGCGTGTATTGCGCGGTCATAATAATTACATGAGCGCCAGGATCGCATCGCAACGCGCGATCCAAAAAGTCGTACGGTTCCGGGCCTTCCAGATGAATGATAGCGAGGACCAGCCGGCAATGCCCGGAGCGAATTAGACGGAGCGCTTCTTCGGTATCACCGGTCGGAATTGCTTCGTAGCCCATATCGGAAATAAGCGAGGTTAGCGAATCGCGTTCGCTGGGATCATCGTCCAGAATGCATGGGGTGAGGTTGCTGTGAAGGGTGGTGACTTCAACGGTTTTGTAGGTTGTGAGTGACATGGAAAATATAAAGGCAACAACTGTGCCAAACCGGCCGAACAGTGTTTCGACGTGGTGATAGCGTGGCGCGCAGGCCGGAGGCTCTGCCTACAGCCTGCAAACTACGGAATTTGTTGTAAATAGCGAATCGTGGAATTGAGCCACGAGCCACAAATGAAACAGTGCCCTTGCAGATGAAATGGAAATTACTCAGAACGAAATGTCGAAAAGGGGCGTTGTGTCAAAAAGGAAGGGAATCAGTTGACAGAGTAGCGCGTCTGCGCGTGCCGAGGCTGTGCGGCACTTAGACGAAATTGCTGCTGACCATCCGCATCATAGCCAAGGGACTCGACCTCGAAGGCGATAGGATTGGGGCGGTGGAGGTAAGCAGACTGAATCGTTCTGACAAAAACGATGGCGCCTTCAGATAGATGATGACGAAGAGAAATATAGCTGCTTTCGAATTCGTCAGTGGACATTGCAGATTTTTCCACGAAGAACAACTCATCTTCATCCCACCCTGAAACTTCAACGAGGGTGGCGGCGGTGAGGGGCAGGGCTTCGGTCAGGCTCATGAGGACCTCCAAGCAAGGGAGGAGCAGTTGAGCGGCCAAGACTAAGGAAGAATCGCGTTGCAACATAATGAGTTGCGGATGCTCGGCGCGCGGCTGTGTTCGAAATTTGCGCGAGAATGAAGGATAAGTGCCAATCTGAAACCGAGGTTGGGCTTGGAGTCTAGAAAAACAGGCGCATCGCAAAGCGCTGCACATCGGGGAAAATATAGCGAAATAGGACCAGGCTGACCAGCAGTCCAGGCAGCGCGAAATTCCCGCCGCGAATAAAGTTGAGATAACGCTGAGCCTGATTTTCACTCATGAAGAGCATGATAGCGGTGCTTCCATCGAGCGGTGGCGCAGGAAGCAAATTAAAAATCCCTAGCAATAGATTCAAAGAAAACAATATGTACAGAGAGATGCCTACGAATCCCTGCTGTTCAAAAAGATGAAGAGAAATGCCAACGCGGAGCGCCACAACAGCAAGCAACATAAGAAGAAAATTGGTTGCCGGGCCGGCAAGGGCCATCCATGCGGAGCGATGCGGGTGTCGGCGCTCCCAATCTGGATCGTATGGAGCACTCGCGAAGCCGATCATGCTGCCACCCAGCAAGAAAAAACTGAGCAGAGGAAAAATCACCATGCCATACGGGGAGCGGCGAATATGCGGTATGGGATTGAGAGAGACTTGGCCGCCGAGTGCGGCGGTATTATCGCCTCCGAGTTTGGCGACCAGAGCGTGAGCTGCTTCATGACATGTGGTGGAGAAGAGGAAGACTACATAGGAAATGAAGCCGATGGTGAGCATCTCGGGAGAGAAGTTGGGCATAAGCAGTCTAGGTTAGGGTGTCGCCTGACGGAAAGCAAGGATGGCTAGTGACGCGTTCCAGTGCACTACGTCAAAGACCACGCATTTTCCAGATGCTCGAAGTGAGCAGGAATGTCTCGAAAGCCAACTTCTATTTATTTAGAAGCGGAATGGATTTAGACGGCGGGGCCGCTGGCCGGGATTGCAAGAAACTGTAGATATCGGCAAGTTGCGCATCGGAGACAGCCTTGGCTGTATACGGCGGCATTTGTCCGGCAGGTTGGCGGACATAGGAGACAAAGCCGGAGAACGGAATCTGTGGTGGACCGAGCCGTGAGCCTCCGGTTTGTACCGAACCTTGCCCCTGATATCCGTGGCATTCGTAGCAACCAAACGCGGTGTAAAAATGCTCGCCATTTTGAGAATTGGCGGTGGAAGGCAACTCGATCTTCGGTTGCAAAGAGGCCGATTGCAGGAATGCGTAGACGTCCGCGAGTTCTGCGTCCGACACTTGCTTTGGCCCAAATGGAGGCATCTGGCCTTTCGGTTCGCGAACAGTGTGGACGAAATCCTGAAGCGACAAATGTGTAGACGCAATTTTTGGAGGCCCGGAATCCTTGCCTGTCGAGGATGGTTGCGACATGCCTTCACCCGCGCTGCCGTGACAACGGAAGCAGCCCAGCTTTTCGAAAACCGTTTTGCCATTCTGCGGATCCGCCGGAGATCGCGCTTGCAAGCCCGGGGAACACGTAAAGACTAGCAAGAGCGCGAATGCTGCCAATTTTACTTTTTTCGCGGCGATCGGAATAGAAGTGGTCATGGGTTCTCGTTAACGTGGCTGGGTGACGACATCGAGAAGCGCGGGCTCGCCTCGTTTCACCACTTGGACGGCGCGGGTGATCGCCGGCGCTAATTCTTTGGGATCAGCGATTGGCCCTTCAGAGTACACGCCCATACTCTGCGCGAGCTTGGCGAAATCGATGTGAGGATCGGTGAGCGTGGTGCCAATCTTGGCGCGATCAATGCCGCGACTATGCCGGTCGGCCATGATCTGCACCTGCATAACTTCCTGGTGATAGCCGCGATTGTTATGCATCACGGTGAGCAGCGGAATGCGATGATGCGCGGCGGTCCACAGAACTCCAGGGGCGTACATCAGGTCGCCGTCGCATTGAATATTCAGGGTGAGGCGGCCGTACTTACGATTGGCCAGGGCTGCGCCGACCGAGGCGGGAGCATTGTAGCCGATGCCGTAGCCCCCTGCGCCGCCGATGTAGTGATAAGACTTTTCGAAATCCCACAAGCGAAGTGGCCAGCGGCTGAGGAAGCCAACCGTGGAGACGAGTGACCAGTCTTCATCTTTAATCTGATTCCAGAGCTCTGCAGAAAGGCGGGCGGTGCTGACCGGGCTGGCGTCCCACGCATATGCGGCAGCATCGCGGGTGTGCTGAAGCGTCTCATCATGGGCAGCGGCGAGTTTGGCGCGCCGCTCACTCAGAACCGATTTGCGACTGGCGTCTAGATTGCGTTTCACCGCTTCGGTGAGCGCAGGCAGAGTGGCTTCGGTATCCGCAGGGATGTCGATATCCACTTCGGCATAGCGCTGGAAATTCTGATAATTACTTTTCACGAAAAGATTGGCGGAGTTGATGCTGATCGTTTTGGCGTCGGAACGCGCGATCGGGCGAGATGTTCGTTCCATCTGATCGCGGAAAGAATGAACCGCGCCCCAGAAGTCGTTGACCTCAAGACCGACAATCACATCAGCGGAGGAGATGAGTTCGCGGCTGCGCTCGGTCTGGTTGAGGGGGTGGCGCGTGGGGAAGTTCATGCGATCCATCTGATCGATAACGGGAACTTGTAAGGTCTCGGCAAGCTCTACGAGATAGGTGATGCCCGCAGGCGTACGCGCGGACCGGCCCGCGATGAGAACCGGATTTTGCGCGGACACGAGAAGTTTCGCGGCTTCTTCGATGGCACCCGAGTCGCCTACCGGAGGCGCCGTCGGCGTGAGCCTCGGCACCTTTAAGGATGCGTCAGCGCGAATAGGATTCTCTTGCAGTTCGCCATCGACAATCAGGAGCACTGGCAGCATCGGCGGAGCCATGGCCATTTTGTAGGCGCGAACAGTGGATTCAGCAAAGTGCGTTAAAGAAACCGGGAGATCATCCCATTTAACGTAATCCCGCAGGATGGAGGCCGCGTCTTGAACGCTGTGAGCCCATTCCACTTGGGAAATGCGGCTGGTAGCGTCGATCAGATTGCCGCCGATGATCATGACCGGGACACGATCGCAGTAGGCGTTGTAGACGGCCATGGCTGCGTGCTGCAGCCCCACTGTGCCGTGCGCCATGACCAGCAGAGGTTTGCCTTCGATCTTGGCGTAGCCGTGCGCCATGCCGACGGATGATTCTTCGTGACAGCAGGTGATGAACTCGGGCGAACGATTGCCGCCGTAATTGATGATGGATTCGTGCAATCCACGAAAACTGGAACCGGGATTGGCGCAAACGTACTCGATACCCAGAGACTTGATGACGTCGACCATGAAATCAGAGCCACTGCGATCGGTGGTGAGAATTTCTGCGGGTGAAGAGGGAAGTTCGGCTTCGGGAGAGATCGGAATTGCGGCAGGTATCTTGGGAGTAGCCGAGGCTGCCGAAGCAGCAGATCCGGGAACGGCGCTAATTGCCGCGGCGCCGACGGCGGCACTTTTCAGGAAATTACGACGATTGATGCAATTCTTGTTGCGGGTAGCCACAGATGAGTCCTCCCGAATGAGACACCTTGTATCACACATCAGTGCTTATAGAGAACTGAACCTGCTCTCTGGACTGCAGCGGCGGTGCGCCAGGAGCGAGGGCGCCACGCATTGGTTCACCAGCTTCAAGTTCTCTGGGAGAATTACTTTCTAAGCCCGTCCTCGACAATCTAGTTCTAGGGCAGAGCGTTCGGATAGAGCGATGTGATCGCAGGTTCGGGCCGTTTTCTAAAGCCTTTTCATGGGCATGTGAATGGGGTATCGTAAGTGAAACACGTGTGTTGGCCGCCTACTTTTGGTGTGCGGAGGAAATTGCTCGCTGGGTTGATCGACTCCCACCTTTCCTGCGCACACCTGAGGTATCTCTCCTAAAGAATAAATAGATTGACTGTTCAGTCGCGAAGCTGCGTGAGGCTCACGTAACTCGAACGAGTTGGTGGGCACATCCTCTAAAAAGAACATCTTATAAGAGGTCCACGGGCGAAAGCTGGCCATGCATTCGAATGTGGAGATTCTCAGCGCCAGCTTGTGTGATTTACCCTCACAAATGGGCCATATAACCCAGGGTTGCCTGAAGTTGCGAAGCAAATGTGACCGCTATCACTCTTGAAACCAATTGTAACGAACGAGAAATGAGCGGCTTAGCCGGTTCCTGCAAATTTGGGCCGGGTTCGGCACAGCAGATGCATTTAGGGACACTGTTCTAGGGGCCAGTGAATCAGCGCGGTCATCCTGGTCAGGTGTCCTGTAACCGCTGAATGTCACATGGTCAACCGATAAAGGCACTGGCCCTTACATCGACAGTTGGTTGCGCACTACGACCGGAATCGCCGAACAAACTTTGCATGGACAGGAAACGAGCATGACGGTGAACAAAACAACTCGCTCCCACCGAACGACTTACATGGTGGTGTTACTTGCGCTGGCGGTGGCTCTTACCACGGCGCTGGTCTTGGCAGGCGAACGCAACGCCTCCGACGGCCAAAAGAAAAACGTCTGCGCGCCCAACCTCCACAAGACATTCAGTTCCGAAATCTACAAGGGGGCCGGGAGATGCGCGGCGGCCTAGCCCAGCACGCGCGTCCTGCAAACCTGGCGCTGAACTGTTTAGCGGTTCTGATGTTTCTGCTTGCTATTGCGCCTGCCTACGCGGACATTCACCCGGTTCCACTTGAGAAGAACGCCGACTCGGCAACCTGCCTGGAATGCCACGCGGATAAAGCCAAAGGGAAGAACGTCCACACCGCGGTAGCCACGGGCTGCACCAGCTGCCACGAAATTCGTGTTAATAAGGATGTGACGCGCGTCAAGCTGATTACCACCACAGCATCCGCGCTGTGCTTCACCTGCCACGCCGACAAGAATCCTGCAGACATCAAGGGCACGGTCCACAATCCCGCCAAGCGCGACTGTTTGAAGTGTCACGATCCTCATCAGAGCGATAACAAATTTCAGCTGATTAAGGCCAGCTCGGGAGACCAGAAAGAAAATCTTTGCCTCTCGTGCCACACTATTGGATTGAACACGCCGCCGAAGGGCAGCCGGCACGTGGCCCTGGATATGGGCTGCGAGACGTGCCACGTCACGCACAAGACCGGCGAAGCGGGCAAGATCGAGTTTGATTATCACCTGACCAAGGCGCCACCGGCGTTGTGCATCGACTGCCACGACCCGAAGAGCGCCGATTTGCAGAAGTCGCACCAGAATCAGCCGTTTGCCACCGCGAATTGCGTGCAGTGCCACGATCCACACCAATCGGCGGCGCCCAAGCTGCTGGCCAAGTTCACGCATCCGCCGTTCGCGGATAAGCAGTGCGAAGTGTGCCACGCGCCGGCGAAAGACGGGAAAGTGGTGCTGACACAGGCCAACGTGAAGGATCTCTGCGTGATGTGCCACGACACGCAGGCCAAGCTGATCGAGACCGCCAAGGTGCAGCATCCGGGCGCGGCGGGAGACTGCACGGACTGCCACAATCCGCATGCCAGCAAATTCCCCGGCCTGCCCAAGACCAATGGCGTGGAGATTTGCCTGACCTGCCACGCGGACATCGCGGAGCTGGGCAAGAAGGAAGTCCACCACCAGCCGGCGTTTAGCCAGGGCTGTGGAACGTGTCATGAGCCGCATGGCGGAAGCCGCGACAAACTGCTGCGGGCGCAGGGAAATGCGCTGTGCCTGGAGTGTCACGGGCCGGATGCGTCTCCGGTGGAAGATAAGACCGCGGGCGTGGTGAAGATTTTCGATGGCAAAGTGTGGCTGCAGGACGACTACTACAAGAAGAATAAGGTGGTGGTGCTGCCGCTGAAGTATGGCAAGGGCCATCCGTTGGCTGGGCATCCGGTGTCGGACGTCACGGATCCTACGGACGTGACCAAGATCATGACAAAGATGAGCTGTTTGACGTGTCACCAGCCGCATTCGTCCACGCATGCGGATTTATTGGTGAAAGATCAACAGAACAACGGGGCATTTTGCGCCACGTGCCATAAGGATTTGACCAAGCGGTAACAAGGCTTAGGAGAGTCGCTATGCGGAGAACTGGCGGAAACTGGAGCGGTTTCGGACGCAAATTGGGTGCGCTTGCCATATTGGCGACGCTGGCCTTGGTTTCTCCGTTGGGTTTGCAGGCCGACAAAAAAAAGAAAGCGGACGCAAAAGCCGACATCGACGCGAAAATCAAGGCTATCGATTATTCGAACATTGTCTGGCCCAACCCTCCAGCGATTGCGAGGGTTAAGTACACACGGTGGTACGCATCCGACAAAGAAGCCCGGAACGCGCAAGGAGAAAAGCAGAAGAAGTCGGCATGGATGGACCGATTGGCTGGCACGCAATCCACTGAAGAAGTAAACGCCATGCCGTTTCAATTGGTTCAGCCTTATGGCATCGCCGTCGATTCGCAAGGGAAGCTGTATGTGGCGGATCAAAAGGTCGGTGCCATTTTCATTTTTACGACAGACGAGACAAAACAAGTCGAGTTGATTAAAAACAGTGTTCATGCACACTTTGGTCGGATTATTGGTTTAGCCATGGACGATAGCGACCGTCTCTTCGTGTCCGATCCGGGACTGAAGCATGTCTTGGTGTTCAATAAGGACCATAAGGCTGAAGATGTGATCACTGATGGTATGGCGGAGCCCGGCGGTTTGGCCGTCGATAACCGCAATCGGTTGCTCTACGTTGCGGATGTCGAGCTCGATCAGATTCTGGTGTACGACGCCGACACCCTAAAGCCGATCCGCAAGATGGGCACGACCGGGCATAAGCACGAGCTCACTACGCCAGGAGACTTTTCGAAACCAACCGGTGTTGCGGTGGATCCCGAAGGCAATTTGTACGTTGCGGACACGATGAACAACCGCATTGAAATTTTCGACGCCGACGGGCAGTTTGTGAGCAGTTTCGGCAAGTCGGGTGATGGCCCAGGGTATTTTTCGCGACCGAAGGGTGTCGCGATCGATGGAGATGGTCACATCTGGGTAGCGGATGGAATGCAAGATCGCGTACAAGTATTCAGCAAAGAGGGGCAGTTGCTGATTTCCTTAGGTGGTCACGGCCTGTTGCCAGGGCAGTTCCAGGGCTTAGTGAGTATCGCTATCGACAAGCGCAATCGTGTCTTTACCACTGAGATCTTTCCGGGTCGAGCGCAGCAGTTTCAATACGTCACGGATTCTGAAGCCGACATGCTGCGCCAGAAGCGTGCGGAGGAACGGCAGAAGGCGATCGCTGATCGGAGTGGCACGGCTAGCCCGATGCAGAGCTCGCCAGTTGCAGCGACTCCAATAGCCCCAGCGCCCGCAAAACCGAACTGAGATTAGTTCAGATAGCAGATATCGGATATCAGATATCAGGAAGATATATTCGTAGCGCCGGCATCTTGCCGGCAACGGTAAAAAGTCAGACCAGCTTCGTTTTCCCACTTGTTGATTTGTTCAACGGTTGAAGACAATTCGGCCTAAAAATCAATCTGCGCTTGCATTTTGCTGAAGCGAAAAACATCGCTTTGCGGTTGTGGCAAGCGAAACCTGAAGGCCTCCTAATGTTCGTTTAACCCTGACCCATGTGACGGCTAACACGTTTATTTTCATAGTACTAGATGTGTGATTTCGCATCACAATTGGGCCTTTTCACGCAACTTTCGACGAAGGACAGCTGTCCGACGACGTGAGCGGAATCACATGACGAGTGACAGGTGTAACAAAAGAGGGGATTTGGACAGTCGTGTTGAAAAATTCAAATCTGCACCGGTTCGGCACGTGGGGTGCACTTTGGGACACTGCACGCCAGCCCACGCTCAGGGCACTGGCTAATTTTCGAAGTGGAGTGTTGCAACACACACGGAGGTATTACAAGGTTATGAAGAGAGCGATTCTAGTAGCAGTCTTCGCATTAGCCAGCGCCGGATTGGCGTTGGGTCAGGGTTGGACATCCCCTGTCGACGTCCTCGGCGCGCACAACAACAACGGCCGCGGTTGCGCAGGTTGTCACTCACCGCACAGCGGGTCGTTTGGATCCGGTCATGCAGGCGCAGCAGATACCGGCAGCTATGCATTGTGGGGACAAGATGCCAGCCCACTGTACGGAAAGACGATTGCGTTTGGCGATGCAGGTAAATACACGGAAGTTATGCCGGCAACGATCACCGGTGGCTCGCAAGAAGTTGGCGGGATTCTCCTGTGCCTTAGCTGCCATGATGGAAACGTCACAGCGGCAAACATGATGGTTAATGACTCGTACGAGCGGAGAATTGGATTGCTGACGAATACTTCGTACGGCGCGGGAAAGATCCCAACCCTTCTCGGCAATGATGGAACAACGGCAGGCAACTACACGAACGATCACCCAGTGGGACAAATGGCGACGATCTCTAGTGGCAGCGGTCTCGTATTTACCGCAGGTGGGAAGGGCGGCGGCAGCTTCACCGTAACCCCCGGCACACCCTACGCTCAGTTCGTAGCTAACTACGGCTGGCCAGCACTAGCTCCTGGAAAGTGGAGCAACCCATTCGCCGTGACCGCCGCCGGCGCACCGTATGTGCTCTGCACTACTTGCCACAACCAACATGTTATGACTGTGTACACTTCGAGTGCAGCTAGCCAGATCGCGGGAGACGGCGGCGGAAAGTATTATGCAACGTACTTCTTCGTGAACGGACCGTACAACCCAAACATCAACAACGTAACCAACACCAACGCTCCCTCGACGACGCAATTCTGCCGTCAGTGCCACTTCGGTGAATCGAACGAAGCCAACAACACCAACAACATCCCAACCGTATTCCAGTAGAAATAACGGAACTACTGGGGGAGAGAGGAAACTCTCTCCCCTCTTTTTCTTAGAGATGAGTGCAGTAGGAGGATTTCATGAAGTCACTGGTAGTTTTCGCTCTACTACTAGGAGCGCCAGTCAACGCAAGCGCGCAAGTTTCTTCTCATGCTCCGACCGGAGCAGCAAAAGCCCCCGCCTCAGCACAGACTGGCTCGCCTTTTCAGATCAGCGACAAAGCCGTAGCTCGCGTTAACGGCGCAGTCCTCACGGATCGCGATCTGCTGCGCGAAATGATGCAGATTTTTCCCTACGCCAACCAGCACAACGGATTCCCTAAGGAACAAGAAGCCACTATCCGCCAGGGCGCCTTGCAGATGATCATCTTCGAGGAATTGGTGTATCAGGAGGCGCAACGACGCAAGCTGACCGTTCCGGCGTCTCAAGTGAAAGAAGCGGAAGTGGCGTTCCAGAAGCAATTTTCTTCGCCCGCTGAATATCAAAAATATTTGAAAGCCGAAATGGGCAGCTCGGAACAGCGGGTCGCGGAAAAGATCAAGCGCTCGCTATTGATTGAACAGGTGCTGAAGAGCGACGTGCAGGACAAGGACACTGTAACGCTGACCGAACTGCGGGCTTATTACGACAAGAATCCGGCGAAGTTCCGGGTGGGAGAATCGTTTACCTTTCAATCCATTTCCATCATGCCGCCACAAAAGGCGAGCGCCGCGCAACAAAACGAAGGACTGAAGCGGGCCAACGACGCATTGATTCAGGCTAAGGCCACAAAAACATCACAAGAATTTGGATTGCTCGCGGAAAAAATATCGGAAGACGATTTTCGCGTGAACATGGGCGACCACAAAACCGTGGAGACAGACAAGTTGCCTCCGCAAGTGGCGAAGGCGTTGTCCACGATGAAGCCCGGCCAAGTGAGCGACGTAATTCAGATCGAGCAGGCATACACGATCATCCGGTTGAACACGCATACGCTCGCTAAGAAGCAAACCTTTGAAGAAGTGAAGAGCAGCCTCCGCACCGAGATGAAGAAAGACAAATACGAAAAACTGCGTGCCGGCCTGGATAAACGGCTACGGGCCAACGCTAAGGTGGAAGTGTTGTAAGAGCGGTTGCGATGAACACGGGCCTCCTCTTCCGGTCGCACGTCGCAGGCACGCAGCGCAGCGTGACAGTACTTAGTCAGCAAAAATCCTATCCGTCGTTCCGAGCTCATGCGAGGAATCCCTCTTCGATCCGCAAAGAGAAAGCTCATTCCATTTCAGTCAGCTACAAAATCTTCGGAGGGATTCCTCTCTCCGCTCGGAATGACGGGGATGTGGTTGAACTGTGTGCTGAGGAATTCAGCACTTTGAAGTGGGTGAGATGTCGCAGCGAGGCTAGTTGCCGGAAAAAACGCTGTCGAGCGCAAAGGGCAAGCGATTGGAAACAAAGGAGTTTGATGAGTGTGGTGACAAAGGGCACTTGGCAATGTTTGTGCAGTCACAAATGCGTAGCAGTTCCAATCTGAAGGCGTTTTCCGGATGTTTGAGAGAGGCTGAGTGGTGAAACGGCTCGTACGATACGCGGGTTGGCTGCTCGTTCTGGCGCTGGCAAAAGGCGCCCGCGCGCAAGTGCAGGTGGGCGATGACCTGCGGATGAACCTGAATGGAGTCATCACGGCAGGCTACACCGGTGCTTATGGCGACCAGGTTCAATCGAACCACAGTCTGGACGCTGGCGGGAACGCGACGTTGAGCGGTTCGTATTACACTCCCAATTTTCTGAACTTTTCTGTTACTCCGTACTACGACCAATCGCGGGCAAATTCGAGTTACCAGTCTCTCACCGGAAGCAGCGGCGTGAATGCTAATGCCAATTTGTTTACGGGTAGCCGATTCCCAGGGTACGCAAGCTACCAATATGCGGATAACAGCACCGGGACCTTCGGGCTGACCGGCGGTCCAAACTTCACAACGGTGGGGAAGAGCCAAGGATTCGGAATCGGATGGAGTGCGCTACTACCGAACTGGCCAACCTTTTCTGTAAGCTATTCGCAGGGAGACGGCACGGGCACCATTTACGGAACGACCGAGGAGTCGAATTCGTCGACAAAAACTCTCAATATGAGGTCGACCTACGAGGTCGCCGGGTGGCGTTTGAGCGCGCTGTACACACACCTGAACATCCATTCGAGTATTCCTTCCTTTCTAAGCGGAGAAACAGGGAACAACTTTTCGGATTCAAACGGAAATGATTTTGGAATTGACGCCATACATCGGCTGCCGTGGCATGGTTCGGTCGCGATTACTCTTAACCGGGCAAGTTACTCCGGAGATTACCGCTCAAGTTTGGATCAGAGCACTGGCGTCACCAATTACACGACCAATACCGAGACCACGAACGTTAGCTTCCACCCGACCGTCAAGTTAGGTCTTTTCGTTGATCAAGCGTACACCAATAACCTCAACGGGTTTCTCTATCAGACCGTGGCCAATAATGGCGGTGGCGTTCCACTGATTCAACTGGACTCCACGGCGAATTCTTCCACATTGAGCGCGGGAGCAAATTATACCTTTACGAAGAATCTTTACGGTCAGGCGCAGATTACGTATTTCGATCAATCGTATTTCGGCAAGAACTACCAGGGCTCCTATCTGACGGGCACAGTCGGATACAACAAACGAATTCTGGATACGTTTACCACATCTGTCACAGTGATCGAGAGTTCTAATCAGTTTGCAAGCAATTCCCTCGGTTTTATCGCGAATTTGAATGCCTTCCGGCGTTTCGGATTGTGGCAGCTTGCAGGAGGTTTCAGCTACGCGCAGAACGTGCAGACACTCCTGGTGACGTATTCAACCTCCTATTACAACTACAACGCGAATCTTCACCGTCGGCTGGGAAGAGGAATGCAGTGGACTGGTGTGGTGAATGGTACGCACACCGGGTTTAGTCAGTATGCTGGCACCGTGAATAGTAGCGAGGGTGCTTCCACGAGCCTGTCATTGCGACGGATTGACTTCAATGCGAATTACATTCAGTCGCGGGGACAAGCTCTGCTAACTAGTACGGGGATTCAGCCAATAACCACGCCGGGGCTTCCGCCGGAAGGCTTGATCGTCTACAACGGGCAAAGCTATGGTGCTGGAATTACAATTACGCCGATTCCACGGCTGTACATTTCGGGAACCTATTCCCATGCAACTAGCGACACGACCAGCAGCACAATTCTTTCGAACAATCGGACAGACATTTTTTACGGACAGTTTCAATACAGGCTGAGAAAGATCAGTCTGCTGGGTGGCTACACCAAATTTGGGCAAGCGATCAGCGGGGCAAATGGCGCTTCGCCGGGCAATCAGTATTCCTTCTTCATTGGAGCAACGCGATACTTCAACTTCTTCTAACTCGGCTTGGCGGGGCGAGGCTTTGGGGGAAGCTGGTGGCGGGGTGTGTGGCGGGGGCGCTGGTGGTGAGTCCGACGCTGGGGAACAAGGATAAGAAGAAGGAGCTAGCGCCGATTGCCGTGCCGGACGTACTGATGGATGGCGGGCGGAAGCTGAGCTTCGAGCGGGTGTTCAGCAACGAACACGAAGTGAAACCGAAGCGCGGCTTCTTTACCAAGATTGTGGACATCGCGATTGGCGAGCCGGACTTCCACAACATGGTGCGGCCGTACAGCATCACCACGGATTCGAAGGGGCGCATCATCGTGAGCGACCCGGGCGCGCGCGGCGTGCACATTTTCGATTTCGAAAAGCAGAAGTACAAGTTTCTGTCGCGCATCGACACGGGAAAAGATCCGCTGGTGGCGCCGCAATGCGTGACCGTGGATGCGCAAGACAATATCTACGTGACCGATTCGGATTCGGGCAAGATTTTTGTGTTTGGCGCGAATGGCAAGTTCGAACACACCATTGGCAGCTTGAAATACGGCGAAGGCTACTTCAAGCGGCCCACCGGCATTGCGGTGGATTCAGCGGCGCAACGCATCTACGTGACCGACACGCTGCGCAATCAGATTTTCGTGATGGATATGAAAGGCAGCGTGCTGAAGCGCATCGGCAAGCCAGGCACCGGGGATGGCGAGTTTAATTTTCCCACGGAGTTGCGGCTGCAGGGCGACACTATGGCGGTGGTCGACGCCATGAATTTTCGGGTGCAGGTGCTGAATAAGGATGGCGAGTTTTTGTACTCGATTGGGAAGACCGGCGATGACGTGGGGGCGATGTTCCGGCCGAAGGGCGTGAGCTTCGATTCGGAAGGACATTTGTATGTTGTCGACGGGATGTGGAGCGTGGTGCAGGTGTTCAACCGCGAAGGGCAACTGCTGTATTACTTCGGGCAAATGGGAAATGCGCCGGGAGCGTTCCAGTTGCCAACGGGATTGCGGATTGATGCACAGGACCGGATCTACGTGGTGGATTCGTTTAACCGGCGCGTGCAGGTGTATCACTATTATGGGGCGAAGACGGCGGGAATTGGTGCGGCAGCAGTCGGTGCAGGCGCTGCGGCTGCGGTGAGCGACGGTGCGAGTGCTGGGCAGAGCGCAGGGAAGCCACAGTGAAGCGCGGACTGTGGATCTCGGTACTGCTGGCGTTCGCAGCGATGCTGGCGGCGCTTCTGGGCCATGCGCAGACGCCACCTCCTGTACAGGCGGACACGTTGGGGATGCACAATTTGACTGCGGCGAGCGGCTCACCGGTGACGACGCAGGGAAGTTTGGGCTGCACATTTTGCCACGCGCCGCATAGCGGAGTTGGCGGTAACACCCCACTGTGGAATCAGACGCTTTCGAGTCAGACGTATACGCCGTATACGAGCACGACCTATAAGCAGCAGGGAAGCGCGCTGCCGGTGCTGGGCAAGGCGACAAGCCTCTGCCTGAGTTGCCACGACGGAACTGTTGCGGTGGGCCAGACCGCGGCGTACGGAAAAGTCCCGGTGAATGGCTCGATGAATAATCAGGATGTGCTGGGCACAAATTTGAGTGGGTCGCATCCGTTCAGCCTGGTGCTGCCTATAAAGGATGCGCCGGATTTGGTGGCTTCTCTGGCGTCGTCAGGGGTGACCGCTGATCCTACGCAAGCTATCAAGCTAATCGCGGGGAATGTGGAGTGCACCAGCTGCCACAATCCGCATACGCAGGGCATCGATACTGTTGCTCAGAATTTCCTGGTGCGTGACAGTTCGAATGGGCAAATGTGCCTTGCGTGTCATGATCCGAATCGTGTAACGACGGGCGTAGCGAATCCGCTGAGCGGCTGGACTGGCAGCATTCATGCAGTCGCGACGAATCAAGTTGTGAACACAGCGCATGTGGGATCGTATGCGACTGTGGCGGTGAATGCTTGCACGTCGTGCCACCTGGAGCACAATCCGTCGGCGGGATCTGCGCGGCTGCTACGGCCGGCGACTCCCGCGGCGCCTGGAGTTGATGCGACTACGCAGGATTGTGTGACATGTCATGCGGGCGGAAGCAACGTTTCGCCGGCAGCGCCGAACGTCTACGGCGAGTTCGCGAAAATTTCGCATCCATTTCCGGCGGGAACCAACGGGCACGATGCTGCTGAGACGGCGATCCTGAACAATAATCGCCACTCGACTTGCGTTGATTGCCATAGCGCGCACGCTTCGAATCCACTCGCGGTATTTTCTGCGCCGCCAACGTTGCGGCCGCCGCAAGCCGGAGTAACTGGCATCAGCGGACTGGATGGCGTTACGGTGCTAACACCCGCGATAAATCAGTACGAAAATTGTTTGCGGTGTCATGGATTGAGCGTGGGCAAGCAGGTTCTGATCAAGTACGGATATTTGCCGACCAGGCTAGTATTTGTTGGCGATCCGTTGAACCTGGTTCCTCAATTTAGCCCGAACGCGACCTCGAGCCATCCGGTGGTGCATGATCGCACCAGCCCCCTGCCACAGCCCAGCCTCTTGAATAATATGTTAAATCAGAACGGCACCGCCTCAGCACGGTCCATGGGTACGCGGATTTTCTGCACCGATTGCCATAGCAGCGATGATAACCGCGAGTTTGGCGGCACGGGACCGAATGGACCACACGGATCAACTTACCCGCACATTCTCGAGCGAAATTACCAGTTCAGCCAAGCCGCCACGCCCGGTGGAACGGTAACGAACACGTTCCCAAATCCCGATGTGAGTCCGCAGGGTCCGTACGCGATGTGCGCGAAGTGCCATGACTTGACCAATATTTTGTCGAATATGAGTTGGACGCAACACAGCAGACACGTGTCGCAAGATGGATTTTCCTGCTCAGTGTGCCACACAGCGCACGGTATGGGCGCCAGCAGCGGCAGCGTGTCGGGCGAGCGACTCATTAATTTCGATATCAGCGTGGTCGGACAAAATGCGGCAGCACCAATCTCTTACAATCGGGCGACGAATACCTGCACGCTGGTCTGTCACAACGCCACACACAATGCGGACGGCAGCGTCTCGGTCAACGGTGCCGTGTTGCCGCAGGCATTGATCATTCGTAAATAGTGCTGGGCGCCTTGATGAAAGGGACGCTTCGGGGGCGCAACGCCTAAGGTACTTGGAGATAGAGTATGAGTGACTGGCAGGGACCAATAGAAGCTTTACCTACTAGCGGAGTCGTTGGCTTTCTGTGGAAGCATCGATTGTGGTGGGTGCTACCTATGTGCGTCTTGTTTTTGTTAGTTGGCATAATTTATGCACTTGGACTCATGTCGGCGGCCGACCCTGAGACGTATCCGACCACGTTGCAAAAAGCCGTTCTTTATTTCCGCGCCTGCTAAGATATGCCGCCCACCAAGAAAGAATTAGCTCTCGCTTTCTTAGTGCTGCTGACGGTTCCATTGCTCACTGAGCTGGCATTGCGACTAGCCCGCGTCCACTTCGAGCCACAATTGTATATAGCAAATGTGGATCGAGGTTGGAGTCTGCGTCCAGGCGCCGAGGGCGAGATCGCCGGCGAGAATAAACAGTTCGTCCATATCAATCTTCACGGATTTCGCGATCAGGAACGTTCTTACGAAAAGCCGGCGGATACCGTCCGTATCGCGGTTCTCGGCAATTCGTGGACAGAAGCATTGCAGGTGCCGCTGGAGAAAACCTATAGCTCGGAATTAGAGCGGAAGTTGAACGACAGCGGCTGTTATTTGGGAAAACGAGTGGAGGTTCTCAATTTCGGGGTAGCAGGTTATTCAACTGGGCAGGAACTGCTTACTTTGCAACAGGAGGTTTGGAAATATCAGCCTGACGAAATACTTGTTGCGTTATATCCGGCGCGCGACATCGTCAACAATGTAAAGGAACTAAATAACGCCGCGAATCCCGAGCAGTCGCCTTATTTTGTTTACCAGGGGACAGCGCTTATTCTCGATGACTCTTTTCGGCTCACGCCAGCCCTTCGCCCTCACCACATTTCTTTGCAGAAACTCAGCTATGACGTCAATTCACACGTGCGACTTTTGCAGGCGATTAGCGCCTTGCAGAGGACTGGCAAGATGCGGCTTGCTATGTCCATTGCGAAAGACAGAGCCGCAATATCGGGGTTCGACAATCTGGAATACGCCATTTACGCGGAACCCAAACAGCCAGATATGCAAGTGGCGTGGTCTGTGACGGAAGGCTTGCTCGTAGCGATTAGGAATGAAGTGAGAGCTCATGCAGCTGCACTGCGTATCGTCATCTTACCCACCCGCCCGCAACTAATTCCTGATTCTGCCAGGCGCAGGGAGTTAGTGCAAAAGCTCGGAGTAACAGATTTGTCGTACGCTGAGAATCGCCTCACAGCATTCGCCTTAGAGGAAGGCATTCTGGTCACCAACCTTTCATCGTCTCTGTCATCCTATGCGGAAACACACAACGTTTACCTCAATGGTTTTAATAGCAAGAGCTTTGGCACCGGCCACTGGAACGAGACGGGGCACCGGTTGGCGGCGGAGGCGATTGCGGCAGACCTGTGCCCCGGAACTGACATAGCAGCATTGCAAGCGGGGACCGCACACTGAAGCGAACGACGAGGATTTGGCAATTGATCACACGGGGAGAATTCGGAGGCGATTTGCGGGAACGATTACTGGCGCGTGCAGAAAAGGTGCTGCTTCGTGTCGTCGTTGCGCCGCACTTCGAGTGCCCAGTGGAGTTTACCGGTAGTCAGATAGTAAGCCGCGCCGAACAGTTGGTCTCTTCCCTTGCATTGTCTGCAGAGGAACATGTAGTTCTACTTCTACTGCCTCATTCTCCGGAACTTTTTCTTTTGCAGCTCGGATTGGTGTTGCAAGGATACATCCCAGGGATTCTTAGTTGGCCCACGACGCGAGTCGATCCCGAAAAGTATCAGCGCAATCTGATTCATCAACTAAGTTACTTGCCAGCTAGCCGATTGATAACTCTGCCGGGATTGGCTGAAAACCTGGGAGCGAGTCTACCTTACCCGGTTACGGGCGTGCCGCTTGAGTACAGAGCAAGTTACGAAAAACTGTTTCCAACAGGTGCTGTAAGCAACGCACTAGAGAAGAACCATCAAACCTCTATCCGGCAAACTTTTCCCGATCCAAACGCTCTGTTCCTACAATTTTCCGGGGGCACAACCGGAACGCAAAAAGCAATCGTGGTGACGGTAGAAATGTTGGTGGGGCAACTGAATCAGCTTGCGAAGACGCTGGATTTTACAGGCGACGACGCAGTTGTATCGTGGCTCCCTCTTTATCACGATATGGGGCTAATCGCCTGTTACTGGATGCCGCTGTTTCATGGCGCAGCCTCGTTGCACATGGCCGCTAACGACTGGGTCATCAATCCGGAGTTGTTGCTCAAATATATTTCCCAGTATCAGGCGACATTTTGTTGGCTGCCGAATTTCTCTTTTTCTTATATGGCACAGAGACGTGAGTATTTCAGGTATGACTATTCGTTGGATAGTATGCGTGCTTGGATTAACTGTTCGGAACCCGTTCGCGCCAAGTCGTCTTCGGAATTCTTAGCCGCCTTTGCGAAAATGGGTGTGACAAGGGATAAAGTACAGAGTTGCTACGCCATGGCAGAGACTGTTTTTGCTATCACTCAATCAGCCGTGGGCAAGCTCCCAGCCACCATTCCGCGAGACTTCGTATGTCAAGGTGAGTCCTCGCTAAACTTCTCGCTCCCCGAAGATGTTTATGTCTCTTCTGGCAAGCCTCTGCCACACACAGAAGTCAGGATTACCGCGGGAGATGGATCAATTTGTGCCCAAGAAGTCGCAGGGGAGATTCATGTACGGACGCCTTGCTTGTTCTCCGGGTATTGGGGTGCCGAAGGATTTCAGACGCATTCCTTGAAAGATGGATGGCATGCCACCGGCGATTGGGGATTCCTCTCGAACGGTGAACTGTTCGTCATTGGACGGGTCAAAGACATTGTGATCGTCGGAGGCAACAACATTTTCCCTGAGGATGTGGAAGCGCTTCTCAACGAAGTTTCCGGCATTCGGGCTGGTCGCGTTGTGGCGTTTGGTGTTGAGGACAGGGAGTACGGAACGCAAAGCTTGGCCGTTGTCGCCGAAATGGACGGAGAGTTCGATAAAGATATTGCATCCGACCTGGAGGCCGCGATTCGGAAATCGGTGCTGACGATCATTGGAACTGCACCGCGGTACGTAGCCGTCGTGCCCCACAGATGGATTGTGAAAAGCACCGCCGGGAAACTATCGCGCCGCGATACTCGCGAGCGCTTCCTCGCGGAAAGCCTTTTGATCGCTGAAACAGAGGTGACCAGGGATGCCCGATAGCAACACAATTCGCGAGGTAGCACGTGAGGCCGCTTCACAAGTAGCGGGTCGCGCAATCAAAGACGGGCAGAAGTTGGTCAGTTCCGGTCTTATCGATTCACTATCAGTTCTGAAACTGATTTCGGTTTTGGAAAAAAAGCTTAATGTCACAATTTCCCCGGAAACTCTACAGCCTGAAGATTTTGATGACGTTGACCTGATCGTCGAAACGATTGAGCGAGTTTCGAAACCGGTCCGATAAGCGCGGTCGCTGGAAGAAATGAACTATGACATTCAACTCTCTTCCTTACCTGGTCTTTCTTGCGGCGACGGTACTCGTCTATTGGTTGCTGCCTGCTGCCGCCAGGCGATGGTTCGTGCTGCTCGCGAGCGTGGCATTCTACGCCTCATGGAGCATCGTTATTGTTGGCGTCCCGTTCTTCGTTGCAGCAATCGTCTTTTGTGTTGGCAAGCGTGTTGAGAAAGGTGGATCAAACAGTAGGTTTTGGATCCGCTCAGGCATAATTGTGTTGTTGTCATTGCTGATTGCTTTAAAATACCGCAACACCCTTGCTATCGATTTCACCGTTTTCAAGAACTTCTTTGCATTTCGTCGCCTTTCAACTGCGGCGACGATTGGTTTTCCGGTTGGGATTTCCTTCTACACGCTCGAGGCGATTGGCTACCTAATTGATGTTCGGCAAGGCCGTTCGAAAATGCCGAAATTTACAGACCTATGTCTCTTTTTCATGTTCTGGCCAAATATCTTGTCCGGGCCAATAGTGCGTGCTCGGGAACTGATGCCGCAACTCGATTTTCGCAAACGCTTTGAGCCGAAGTTTATGTTCGAGGGATTCGATCGCGTGATCTGGGGTCTGGTGCAAAAAAGTGTAGTTGCCAACGTGCTTGGTATTTGGGTAGACAGGGGATTCGCGCCGAGTGCTGCCGGAATGCCGTCCACAATTGACGGATGGTTTCTTGCTATAGCTTTTGCTCTGCAGATTTACTTCGATTTTGCTGGCTACACAAATATTGCGATTGGCACCGCGCGATTGCTTGGGGTGGTTTTGCCTGAGAATTTCAGGCAGCCGTATCATGCGGCGACGCCCGTGGAGTTTTGGGCTCGGTGGCATATGACACTGTCGCGGTGGATCCGTGACTACCTTTTTTTTCCGATTAATGCGAAGTGGAAGGGCGCGCCCTTACCTTTGTATTTGAGTCTCATTGGGGTTATGGGACTAGTTGGCTTGTGGCATGGTGCCGGATGGAATTTTGTAGTTTGGGGGTTGCTCCACGGATTTTTTCTTGTAACTTATCGAATCTATGAAACATTCAGTTTGGGAGCAGGCCGCTGGTCCAAATCGCGATTCTCGGCGGCAACGTGGCGGGTGATCACACTTGTGGCCGTCACTGTCGCGTGGGTCCCGTTCCGTGCGGCAAGTTTGACCAAGGCTGGGTCAATCTTGTCGGCAATGTTTTTCCACTTCGCGATGGTTCATTCATACAGCTCCCTTTTTTACATTTTCACGGTGGTTGTTGTGTTGTTCTGTGTTGTTGAACCGAGGCTGTATGAAGGTCTAAGTACGGTTGATGAGCATGCGGGCGCGAATGGCTCGTCTGTTTTTCGGATTATTGGTCGTCCGTTAGCCTATCTCTTTGGACTGCTTTTGTTCATGCTGTTCGATTCGAATAACACGGAATTCATTTATTCACAATTTTAGAAGAAGAACCTGTTTCGGGAGGCTGAGAGCGCTGATGCGCTAAGTAATACTTTCGCTCTAAATTCTGGCACTACACTCCAGTCAGTTACTGGATCGGCGAACCGTCCGGCATGAAGATGGGAAAGTCGTCTGTAGGACGACCAAGCATTAGCTGCTCTGCCGCAGCGTCGCGATCGTAATTGAACATAAATAAGCCGAATTTGTGATGAAGTATAAGATCATCGGGGAATTGAGAAAGAGCCCATTGATATTGGGACACTGTATCTTGAACACTCTCCATCATGCCAGCTGATCGAAACAAGAAACTCTGAATCTGCTCCACATGGTTGAGTTGGGTCGTAAAAGGTGGTCGTTGCAACCGATTGACCATTTCGGCGGCCACACGAGATCGATCCCTTCCAGTTAGCGCAAGCATCCGTTCACATTCGAGTTCGGATGGCGGTGCAGTTCCTTTCGAGCCACTGTTTATGGCGAAAGAGGAGGCGTTAGCGACGCGTTCGAAGATGGCTTTCGCGAGCAGGTAGTTGCCGGCAGGTGTGAAATGTGCGTGGTCATAGAAAAATTCGCTCCCGGTTACGTTGTTATGACTCTCTGACGCGAACAGAGAATCGGCATCAAGTAGATCGACTCTCGCCCCAAACGATGTTCCGACCGACCGAATTTCATCATTGATGTGAGAATCAGCGCGGAAACGCAGCGCGTCTAGATCTCTCGCTCGTACGTAGTGCTCATTTGCGGCACGAAAGTTGCCCAGGCTCCAATAGCAGTGTCCGATGCGAAACTGCAGTTCGGCAAACTGATCATCAATCGCACTTGCGGAACTATAGAGCTTTAGAGCTTCCTCGAACGAACCGGCATTTTCAAAAGCGACGCCTTGTTGCAGCAGGGAGGACCAGTTATGCAGCGCGTCGGTGCTTAGCTCCGTCCGGTGGAGTGATGCGAAGGGCGCGCAATCGCGGAGGTTGGTTGCGACGGTACTAAGAATGACCCGTGCACCTGCGACGTGTGCGGCCTCCACCATGTCGCGCAGGTTGATCTGGAAGTTCCGATATGCCGGCCTCAGCCGAGGCGAGTCGGCGGATACTTCTTTATTGAGGAACATCTCCATGCCTCGCCATTCAGATCGCGAACTGCCGACACTCGTCAGCAACTGTCCGAGGCGCGAGGAACGCACAAAGATGCTGCTACGAATAACAGGCATGCTCATGGAAGAGGCAGTCAAGACGGTGCCGGGCCCATAAGGGCCAACCACCTCATTGCTTCCACCGTAAATGATGTAAAGATCGGGTCGGTAACTGGCCAATTCGCGGGCGATGGGCAGCAGAACGTGGGAGTTGATGGCGACCATGCTGGTGTTGATGACTTCGAACTTTGTGGAGGGGAAGCGTTGGCGCAGCATGACTTCCAGGTAGCGGCTGAAGCCGTAGGCGGGATCGGGATCGCCCATTGCCGCGGACTCACCAAGGACCACAATCCGGTAGGTGCCTGGGGGCTTTTGTGGAGACATGGAGAAGAACTGCGGAGTCTTGATGATCCCCGGTGGGAAAAAGGGAGCGGCAAAGAACAAGTTGTAACAGGAAGTCGGTTGTCCATGAACAACGCAGGGTTCCATCAAGCTTGTGGAATAGCCAACATGGAACAAACGAAGCGCGCCTTCTGTGAGCGCCAACAGCATAACGGGAATGAGAATTGCGGCAGCCAGGCGAGGAATCCAAAATTGCCATCGAGAACGAAACTGCGGCCTTTGTTCTACGGCCGAGGTCGCCGACAGAATCTCGTCGGCTTCGCGAGCGTCGTAGCGGGGAGTGACTTGGATTGCCAAGACGTAACCTCGGGCCTCAACGGCCCTGCGCCTGAGCGATCAGTTGGAGGACTTTTTCTTTGTTCTGGTAGCTGGGGTTGGTGTCCAGCAGCTTTTGCCATACGGCGACGGCGGCTGGACCATCGTGCTTGCCTTGCCAAGTCACGATGCCGAGATTGAAGAGTGTGTCTGGCTTGGTGGGCTCTGACGCCAAAACTTTTTGGAACTGGGCGATCGCGGCATTCGCGTCTCCGGTGTACCAATACGCGGTGCCGAGGTCGGTGCGAACGGAATTATCGCCCGGTTGAGCATTCAAAGAACGATCGTAGTAGTCAATGGCGGTGGTGTACTGCTTAGCGTCGTAATAGATGTTCCCGATTTGCGCTAGCAAGCCCGCATTCGTAGGCGCTGCTTTAAGTTGTTCCAGCAAGGATGCGGCTTGCGTGTCGGCGGCTTGCTTCAGTGCTTGATCTGAGGGCAGTTCACCCTGCAGGCCAAAGTTGGTAGGGGGCGCGGGCTGTGCGGACACGGCAGACTGATTGGCCGCATTCTCAGTGCCTGCACTGACGATGACACGGGCTGCCGGCGTTGCTGCGAAAGATCTACGGACCAGCCAGCCTCCACACATACCGAGCAACAGGGCCACAACCGCAAGGGATAGGGCCTGCCGCCAACTCCAGAAAGTGCTCATCGTTGCTTTGAGTTCGCTCACGTTTGCATAGCCTCCATTGCAGGATGGGTGCGGCGCTTAATTCTTGACGGGGGCGGAGCCCGTTTTCTTATTCGTGCTAGTCCTGGCTTCCGCGATCATTTGTTCCACGATAGGTTTACGATCGAGATTCGGATTCAGCCTAAGGAGCTGTTCCCACGTGGCAATGGCGCCGGCCGGATCCTTTTTCCCCTGATACTTGATCATTCCCAGATTGAACAGGGAATTCGCATCCTTCGGGTTGTACTTCAGCGATTGATTCAATTGGCTCACAGCCCCATCTACGTCACCCGAATAGTAGAGACAAGACGCCATCGCGGTACGCGCCGACACATCCTTTGGGTTAATTTTCAGTGCCTTGTCGAAATAGCCCGCAGCTTCTTTGAATTGGTGTGTTGATTGGTAGATGCCCGCGATTTGCACCAGTAAGGTGGCATTCTTCGGATCAGTCTTGGACTTCTCAATCAGTGCCGAAGCTTGCACATCCGCCATTTGCTTCATCTGTTCCAGGGTCAGCTTGGGGTGCCCGCCCATAGACGGCTTGGAAGTTTGAGTCGTCTGCGCGCCGCCCACAGTGGGAGCCGCATGTCTCCCAAGCAGGAAATAACCCAGGAACAGGCCAACAAGGAGGCATGCGCCGGCCAGAATATACACATGTTGCGTGGTTACGCCGAAATGGGTGGCCGCGGGCGATGCGGTGGAATGGCTGGCCATGGAGGTGAAGCTCCTGATTCGCTGCCAACGAGAAATAGATGGCGAACGAGAGTAATGAGTATGAAAGAAGCATACGTGGGACAGACACAGGGCGCGGCGCTACCCGTCACAAGTGAGAGTGACAAATGTCACTAAGGCCGACCGTCGGGCTTAATACCTCTAAAACTTCGCATTCGATGCGGTTTGGCAATATCGAGCCGAATGGTATCCTTTGAGGGTGCCAAAGTGGCATTTTGGCAGAAATCCTAGCCCCGAGTGGCGGGATATATATAAGGATGACATCAGCAGAAAAAAAGGGGCTGAACCGACAAGGAGCCACGGCCGGTCTCTTTATGGCCTTGTTTTTGCTTGCCCTGCTCTTTCCATATGCCAGCCAAGTCTCGTCTTCCACAGGCGAACGGGTTGGGGATGGGCGCAGTACGTTTGGCGTGCCGCTGGCAATTGCGGACTTCGACGGCGATCAACGACCCGATCTGGCGACGGTGTCGGTAGAGCAAACCAATCTCCATAGCACGGACTATTCCATTCGGTTTCGTTTCAGTGCCACAGCTGGAACCAGTATTGCTTTGACGGCGTCGTCCGGCGGCTTGGACCTGTCGCCACGCGATGTGAACGGCGATTCGATGCTTGATCTGGTGGTCAGCACCGCGTTGGACTCGAAAGTAGTGGCTCTACTTGTGAATGATGGCCACGGTAACTTCTCATTGGCTTGGCCCGAAGCATTTCCCAAGGTGACCGCAAATGTGGGTGCCTTTTTTCATGCGCAAACGGAATGGCACACCGAGCTTACCGCACTAGTTCCTGAACAATTCCCATCGGGCGAAGAAGCAAAGTCGCATGCGGCTGCGCAGAACGTGAATCCAGAGGGTTCGATCGTCCCTGGTGCCGGAGCCCGCCCCTGTTCTCGAGAATTTTGTATCTATCTTGGACGTTCCCCGCCACCTGTGTTTCTGCCTGCGTAATCATTCCTTCATGCATTTGTAATGTTTTGCTTAGATTCACGCCGATATCGTTGCAGGTACAGGCGAGCACTTGGTTTCCATTGAGTTTGCGAAGAAGTGTCTCAATCTTCGGCGCCCCGGAAAATCGCGGATTTTCAGTAATGTTTTGACGATGTGAGGGTAGAGGCATGCAGCGTTTCGTGAGGAGTGTCTGTCTGGTGGTCGTTCTTTCTGCGGGATGGGTCGGTCGAGCACAAGCTCAGAAATCATTGACGTGGGATGAGGTGCGCCAGCGCTTCGAGCTCAACAATCCATCCTTGCGCGCCGGGCAAATCGGCGTCGATGAATCGAAAGCGCAAGAGACCACGGCGTATCTTCGCCCAAATCCCCAGTTGACCTTGACGACAGATGGCACGCAGATAGCTCCGTATCATGGAGTCTGGCGCCCTTTCGCCGGGACTGACGCTCAAGCCGCCCTGAGTTATCTCCATGAACGCCAGCACAAAAGGGAACTGCGTTTGGAGAGCCAGCAGAAGGCCACAGGCATTGCGGTTTCGAGTCAGAGCGATCTTGATAGAACGCTGATATATACGTTGCGCACCGCCTTCGTACAGACCCTGCAACAAAAAGCGATTCTGGAGCTGGCGAAGCAGAATTTGGAATATTACGACCACGTCCTGGACGTAAATCGCGATCGGTACAGAGTTGGGAGCATTGCACGGATTGATTTGGACCGGTTGGAACTGCAACGCGTGCAATATGAATCTGACCTGCAAAGCGCCGACGTCGCGTTACGCACGGCAAAAATTCAATTGTTAGCGCTGCTGAATGATCGAACGCCGGTAGATCAGTTCGACGTTACCGGGAAATTCGATTTCAACAACCAATTGGCTCCGCTCGACGAAGTCCGACAAATCGCCCTGGAAAATCGCCCCGATTTGAAGGCGGCGCTTGAAACAGTTGACAAGGCCAAGACGGATCACCAACTGGCTGTTGCGAATGGTTCCACCGATCCCACCATCAGCGGTTGGTGGACCTACAATCCGTCGTTCAACAATCCATACGCACACCAAACGGTTGGAGCGAGCGTCAATATTCCTCTCCGCATCTTTGATCGGAATCAGGGTGAAAAATTGCGCACGCAACTGGACATCGACCGTAGCGACAAATTGTTGGATGCCGCGCGAGCACAGGTTTTCAATGATGTGGATTCCGCTCATGCAACGTTGAATAGCACGCTGATTCTCCTGCAACCCTACAAGGATCGGTATCTGGAACAAGCTTCCCGAGTGCGCGACACCATCCGGTTTTCATATGAACACGGTGCGGCGTCGCTGCTGGATTTTTTGGATGCGCAAGCGGAATACCGCAGCGTGGAAGTCAGCTATCTGAACCTGGTCGCCGCGTATTTGGATGCAGCCGGTCAACTCAATCTAGCCGTGGGACGTGAGGTCATCCAATGATGCGTAGGTCTACCAGCCAGATGGTTTTCGCGGTCGCCTTCTTCGCAACGCTTATGGGTTGCGGCGGCAAACCGGAGCCCGGCGCGGGAGCTCCCCCGCCAGCAAAAGTGGAAAAAGAACAGGACGTAAACCTGTTGCAGGTTGATCATCCGGAACTATTTCCGCTGGTAAAAGCGGTGGAATACAGGGCGGCGCCGACACTGATGGCGACTGGAGTTGTTAGCCCTGCGATAAACCGCACCATACCTGTGGTGACTCTGGCGACTGGCCGCGTAGTCGAAATTCGGGCCAGACTCGGTGACAGCGTTAAGAAGGGCCAAGTGCTGCTGAGGGTACAGAGCCCAGATATTGCCGGCGCGTTTTCGGACTATCGGAAAGCTGTGGCGGACGAAGCGCTGACGAGCAAGCAACTGGAACGCGCCAAGCTTCTCTATGATCGAGGAGCAATTTCTCTTAATGATTTTCAGGTGGCGCAAGACACGGACGACAAAGCCAAAGTTGATGTTGAAACCACGCTTGAGCATTTACATGTGCTGGGCGTCGATAGAGATCATCCCAGTGGAGTGGTTGATATTAAGGCTCCAGTGTCGGGCATCATCACCGATCAACAAGTGACGAATGCGGCCGGGGTACAAGGGTTGTCCGGCGGTAGCCCCTTCACAATTTCGGATCTCACCACGGTGTGGATTCTCTGCGATGTTTACGAAAATGATTTGTCGAATGTCCGTGTCGGTGAAAATGCGGATATTCGGCTGAACGCGTATCCCGACAAAGTCATCACGGGCACCATTAGCAACGTCGGGCCGATCCTTGATCCAAACGTCCGAACAGCGAAGGTACGAATTGAAGTTCCAAATCCCAATTTACTGATGCGCGTTGGCATGTTTGTAACCGCTACGTTTCATGGCCATACCAAGGAGATTCGTGCCGCCGTGCCAGCTTCGGCCATTCTTCACTTGCATGATAGAGATTGGGTTTACGTGCCCGCGGGCAATGGGAAATTTCGACGCGTGGAGGTGAAAGCTGGCGTGAACCTGCCCGACAACATGCAAGAAATCATTTCTGGAATCAGCGCGGGGCAGGAGGTCGTGAAGAATGGTTTGGTCATGCAGAGCACGGTGGAGCAATGAGCGTCCGTGAAGTTGGGCAATCCACATCCAGATCGCGCGAGGACTAGCGGATGATTCGGAAGATCGTCGATTTTGCCATAGACAACCGGCTCATCGTGCTGATCATGGCACTGCTGTTGCTCATTTGGGGCGCCATTTCCTTTCACAATTTGCCCGTTGAAGCCTATCCAGACGTCGCCAACAACTACGTACAGATCATCACGCAATGGCCCGGGCGTGCCGCGGAAGAAGTCGAACAACAAGTCACCATTCCCATCGAGATCCAGATGAACGGACTGCCGCATTTGGCTCATTTGCGCTCCACATCGTTGTTCGGCCTGTCGAGCCTAATGCTGATTTTTGATGATGACTCGAGTAACGATTGGAACCGGCAGAAAGTTTTGGAAAGACTATCGCTAGTCACGTTGCCTGCTAACCTGCAGCCGCAAATGGGCACGGATTACAGCCCGGTTGGGCAGATTTATTGGTACACGCTGAAGAGCACCAATCCGAAATACGACTTGATGGAATTGAAGGCGCTCGAAGACTGGGTGTTGGAAAAACAATTTAAATCCGTGCCTAACGTGGTGGATGTATCGAGTTTTGGCGGGACCACGCGCGAATATCAAGTTCGAGTCGATCCGGCCAAACTTGTTTCCTATGGTCTGAATATCGCGCAAATCGAACAGCAACTGATCAACAACAACGTGAACGCCGGCGGCAGTTTCATCGAGGCGGGGTTACAGCAGATCAACGTGCGCGAAGTCGGACTGTTTAACAACACCCAGGAAATCGAGCAGACCGTTTTGAAGACGCAGAGCGGAACGCCGATTCGAGTTAAGGACATCGGAGTGGTGACCCAGGGCCCGAAGATTCGACTTGGTCAGATCGGCAAAGCCATCCGTAGAGATGACGGAACCATCGTCGATGACGATGACGTGGTGGAAGGAATCGTGTTGCTGCAGAAGGGCGCGGAATCCGACGCTACACTGGTGGGTATCCACGCCAAAGTCAAAGAACTCAATGAGCAGATATTGCCTAAGGGCGTGCAGATTGTCCCGTTTCTGGATCGCAGCGACCTTGTTCACTACACAACCCATACGGTACTGCACAATCTTACCGAAGGCGTAATTCTGGTATCGATTATTCTGTTCTTTTTTCTGGGAAACATTCGTGGCGCGCTGATCGTCGCCTTAACAATTCCATTCTCATTGCTATTTGCCTCGATTTGCCTTGATCTCAATAAAATCCCGGCGAATCTTTTGTCGTTGGGCGCGCTCGATTTCGGTATGGTGGTCGACGGTGCTGTGGTAGTGATTGAGAATATCGTCCGCCACTTCGGCCTGGCCAGTTCAGCTCAGAAGACGCCAATTGAGAAAATACGCGACGCCGCTCATGAGATCCAGCGCCCAGTCTTTTACGCCATCGCCATCATCATTACCGCCTACATGCCTATTTACACGCTACAGAGTGTGGAGGGAAAGCTCTTCCGGCCGATGGCCTGGACAGTGGCCTTCGCTCTCCTTGGCGCTTTAATTTTTTCCATGACCATCGCGCCAGTGCTGGCCGAGGTGTTCTTCCGCAAAGGTGTGAAGGAATGGCATAACCCCGCAATGATATTTCTGCGCGCGCGCTACAAGTCTTCGCTGCGCGCTGCCATTGAGCATCGCCGCATCACCTTGACGATAGGCGTATGTATCCCGCTGATTGCTTTCGGTATTCTTTACAGCGGCGTGATCGGTTCGGAGTTTTTACCTCACTTGGATGAGGGTGCGATCTGGGCTCGCGGGACGCTGGCACCAAGCACGGGTCCTACGGAGGGCGCGCGGGTGATGAATCAGGCGCGCATAATGTTTTCGTCCTTTCCAGAAGTGATTCAAGTTGTGTCTCAAGTGGGGCGACCCGACGACGGCACCGACACCACGGGCTTTTTTAATACCGAATACTTTGTCGATCTGAAGCCGAAAGAACAATGGCGCCCGGTATTTCACGAAGACAAAGATGCGCTAATCGATGCGATGGATCGAGAGGTAAATAAAATTCCTGGGGTGCTTTGGAATTTTTCGCAGCCCATTTCGGATAACGTGGAAGAAGCGGTGAGTGGTGTAAAGGGCGAATTGGCCGTGAAGATGTACGGCGACGACCTGAAGACATTGGAATCGAAAGCGGATGAAATCGTTGGAGTGATGCGCTCGGTCCAGGGAATTGAAGACCTCGGACTATTCCGTGTGCTGGGCCAACCCAACTTGAATTTGAAGGTCGATCGGCAAGCCGCCGCCCGCTATGGTTTGAACGTATCAGATATTCAAGATGCGGTAGAAACTGCAATCGGAGGCAAAGCGGTTACGCAGGTACTTCAAGGTGAACAGCGCTTCGATCTTACGGTTCGCTACTTGAAGCCGTTTCGCGACTCTAAAGAGGCCATTGAGAACATTCGTATTGTGGCACCCACCGGCGAACGCGTTTCGCTCGGTCAGATCACCTATGTAGAGACTATCGACGGAGCCTCAGAAATTTACCGAGAGGCGAATTCACGTTATGTCGCGATCAAATACAGCGTTCGCGGACGCGACCTAGGGAGCACCGTGGAAGAGGCTATGGGCAAGGTGCAGCGCCAGGTGAAGCTGCCCACTGGTTACCATCTGGATTGGGCCGGTGAATACGAGAGCCAGAAGCGTTCCGAACGACGCCTGCTTCTCGTTTTGCCCATTACACTTTTACTGATTTACGTGATTCTGTATTCCATGTTTGGCTCTCCCAAATGGGCGTTACTTGTTCTTGGCAACGTAGCCATGGCGCCTATCGGGGGATTTCTAGCGCTGCTTATCACCGGAACGCATTTCAGCGTTTCGAGCGGCGTAGGTTTCCTTGCTCTTTTCGGAGTGTCCGTGCAGACCGGTGTGATCATGATCGAGTACATCAATCATCTGCGTGCCCAGGGGTATTCCATTGAAGACGCGGCGGTGGAAGGTGCGGTACTCCGCTTACGCCCAATCATGATGACCATGCTGGTAGCCACACTGGGATTGCTGCCTGCCGCGTTGTCACGCGGTATCGGATCCGATTCGCAGAGACCATTTGCCATCGTAATCGTAGGCGGGCTAGTAGCGGCGTTACTGTTGAGCGTCTACCTGCTACCCACACTGTACGTCACCTTTGCCCGCGATACGGACCGCTTGCCAGCCGCTGATGCGGAGTGGGAAGAAGTCACATAAACGGCGAACAAGACGCAGTGACAGGCGTCACGCTGGAAAGTACTGCGACCGCAACAGTCGTAGTTGGTGTATCTTCCATTGCATTCACTCTCTCCGCGACCTACCATTTTTGTATCGCTCCGGAGAGGTCCCATGACACGTCGCATGTCAATTGTCGACGGCAACGAAGCCGCCGCATCCGTAGCATACCGCCTGAGTGAAGTAATCGCGATTTACCCCATCACCCCTTCTTCGCCCATGGGCGAATGGTCTGACCAGTGGAACTCCGAAAAAAAGAAGAACATCTGGGGCGCGATTCCCGATGTGATCGAAATGCAAAGTGAAGGTGGCGCGGCTGGCGCTCTTCACGGTGCGTTGCAGGCAGGTGCGCTCAGCACGACGTTTACCGCCTCGCAGGGCCTGCTGTTGATGATCCCCAATATGTACAAGATCGCCGGCGAACTGACCGCTGCGGTGATCCATGTGGCGGCGCGCACGCTGGCCACGCATGCACTGTCGATTTTTGGCGATCATAGCGATGTGATGGCCACACGCGCCACCGGATTTGCGCTGCTTGCCTCGAACTCCGTCCAAGAGGCTAGCGATTTCGCGGCGATTGCTCATGCGGCGACGCTCGAAGCTCGCGTGCCGTTTCTACACTTTTTCGACGGCTTCCGCACATCGCATGAAGTAAACATGATCACGCCAATTAGCGATGACGACCTGCGAGCGCTGGTTGACGAAAAATTTGTACGTCAGCATCGCGAACGCGCCCTTTCGCCAGATCATCCGATCATGCGGGGAACGGCGCAAAATCCGGATGTTTTTTTTCAAGCTCGCGAAGCATGCAATCCGTTCTATCTCGCGTGCCCAACGATTGTGCAAGAGGTGATGGACCGTTTCGCGCGCCAGACCGGCAGGCAATACCGTCTGTTCGACTATTACGGTCCGGCAGATGCCGAGCGGTTGATCATTCTCATGGGGTCGGGCGCGGGTGCAGCGGAAGAGGCAGTAGACGCTTTGCAAAAGTCGGGACAGAGAGTCGGATTGTTGAAAGTCCACCTGTTCCGGCCCTTTGCCGCAGAAGCTTTCCTGGCAGCAATCCCGAAGAGTGTGCGCTCGATTGCAGTGCTCGACCGCACCAAAGAGCCTGGAAGTTTGGGCGAGCCGATGTACCAAGACGTGCTCACGGCTTACATGGAACGGCACGCAGCAAATAGCTCCGTGGCGATTCCGAGAATTATTGGTGGAAGGTACGGGTTGTCGTCGAAGGAATTCACCCCGGCAATGGTCAAGACGGTTTTCGACGAATTACTGACCGACGCGCCGAAAAACCACTTCACGGTTGGCATTCTGGACGATGTCACGCACACCAGCCTTCCATACGATCCTGAATTCTCGACCGAGGATCCCAGGACAGTCCGTGCGCTGTTTTATGGTTTGGGTTCTGACGGCACGGTTGGCGCAAACAAGAATTCCATCAAGATCATTGGGAAGGGAACAGACAATTTTGCCCAAGGGTACTTTGTATACGACTCCAAAAAATCCGGGGCGATAACCGTTTCGCATTTGCGGTTTGGGCCAGATCCCATCCGTTCTACGTATCTCATCAGCAAGGCGAACTTTGTTGCCTGTCATCAAATTCAGTTTCTGGACCGTATCGATGTGCTTGCTGCCGCGGAGCCTGGCGCAACATTTCTACTGAATACTCCTTTTGGGCCGGACCAGATTTGGAATCATTTGCCACGGCAGGTCCAGGAAACAATCCTGGGCAAGAAATTAAAATTCTTCGTGATTGATGGCTATGCAGTGGCTCGCGATGCAGGAATGGGTAGCCGCATCAACACTATTATGCAGACATGCTTCTTTGCGATTAGCGGGGTATTGCCGCGCGAAGAGGCAATCTTGGCTATCAAGAAGGCTATTCACGATACCTACGGGAAACGCGGCGACGCCGTCGTACAAAAGAATTACGCTGCCGTTGATCAAGCTTTGGCACACCTGCATGAAGTGAAAGTGCCGGATCACGTCAGCGCAACATTCGAGATGTTGCCGGCAGTTTCTCCGCGAGCTCCAGAATTTGTGAAGAATGTCCTCGGCACCTTGATTACTGGAAACGGCGATTTGCTGCCGGTCAGCGCAATGCCCATCGATGGCACTTTCCCCACTGGGACGGCCATGTGGGAAAAGCGCAATATCGCTAAAGAAATTCCGGTGTGGGACGAGGAACTTTGCATTCAATGCGGCAAATGCGTTCTGGTATGCCCGCATGCCGTGATTCGCGCCAAGGTCTACGATTCAACTCTGCTCGATAAGGCTCCGGCAACCTTCAAGTCGTCGAAGCCACGCTGGCGCGAGTTCGAAACGCTGCGCTACTCGTTGCAGGTTTCACCGGAAGATTGCACTGGCTGCCGGCTGTGCGTCGAAATTTGCCCGGCGAAGAGTAAATCTGAAGTCAAACACAAGGCCATCAACATGGTGGAGCAGGCGCCCCTGCGAGAACCTGAAAGTCTGAATTGGGATTTCTTTCTGTCGCTTCCTGAAATTGACCGTGACCGACTGTCGCATAGCCAGGTGAAAGACTCGCAACTGCTCGAACCGCTGTTTGAGTTTTCTGGCGCGTGCTCGGGTTGCGGCGAAACTCCGTACATCAAGCTGCTCACGCAGTTATTCGGCGACCGCTTGCTGATCGCGAATGCGACCGGTTGTTCCTCCATTTATGGCGGGAATCTGCCGACCACGCCGTACACCAAGAATCGAGATGGGCGTGGGCCAACATGGTCGAACTCACTGTTTGAAGACAATGCAGAGTTCGGCTTGGGCATGCGCCTCGCGGTGGACCAGCAAACGCAGTACGCCCGCGAATTATTAACGCGCTGCAACGGCAGCATTGGCGAAGTGCTCGTCAAAGAACTGCTCGAAACAGATCAAAGCAAAGAAGAGGGAATTGGCGCGCAGCGGAAGCGTGTGATTGAGCTAAAGAAAAAGCTTATTACGTTGAATACTCCCGAAGCTCTCGCTCTCCTAACGCTCGCCGATTGCCTGGTGCGCAAGAGCGTCTGGCTGCTTGGTGGAGATGGTTGGGCCTATGACATCGGCTTTGGAGGCCTGGACCACGTGCTTGGTTCCGGGCGCAACGTAAATGTTCTGGTGCTCGACACGGAGGTCTATTCCAACACAGGCGGTCAAATGAGCAAGGCGACTCCGCGTGGCGCCGTCGCGAAATTTGCGACGGGTGGCAAACGCACTGGGAAGAAAGATTTGGCCATGGAAGCGGTGAGTTATGGCTCCGTCTACGTGGCGCGCGTGGCGATGGGCGCAAACGATACGCACACAGTGAAGGCGCTGGTTGAAGCGGAAGCTCACGATGGACCGTCGCTGATCATCGCATACAGCCATTGCATTGCGCACGGCTACGACATGTCGCAAGGGCTGGATCAGCAAAAGAAAGCGGTGCTCTCTGGTTACTGGCCGCTAATGCGCTACAACCCTGGACTGCGACTGCAAGGGAAGAATCCATTCCAACTGGATTCGAAGGCCCCGAGCATTCCTTTGAAACAATATGCTTATCAGGAAGCGCGCTATACCATGCTGGTTCGCAGCGATCCCGCGGCGGCCAAGGAATTGCTGAAAATCGCGCAAGACGACGTGGAACGTCAGTGGCGTGTGTACACCAACCGCGCCGCGATGGCTGGCCGTGCGGACACCCCGCATATCGCACCAGAAGAACCAGAGGAAGCGGCTATTCCGGCTAAGAAAGGAGGAGACAACGAATGAGCGACCTAAGCACAAAATATCTGGGACTGAATCTGAAATGTCCCTTGCTCGCTTCGGCCTCGCCTCTTTGCGAATCGGTAGACAATATCCGCCGGCTCGAAGATCAAGGGATTGGCGGCGTGGTCTTACCCTCGCTGTTTGAAGAGCAACTCGAACTGGAAAGCCTTTCCGTCGATTCCGATCTGGCCCGCGGCTCCGACAGCTTTCCGGAATCTGCAAGTTTCTTACCCGATCTGCAAACTTACAACATGGGGCCGGATGGATATTTAGAGCTGATACGCCATGCCAAAGAGGCTGTCAACATTCCCATCATTGCCAGCCTTAACGGCATCACGGATGGCGGATGGATCCAGTTTGCCAAGCTGATGGAAGAGGCGGGCGCTGACGCCATTGAACTGAACATTTATTCCATTTCCACGGATCCTGCGATTAGCGCTGCCGACGTAGAACGCGGTTATATCGACTTAGTGCGGCACGTGAAACACAGTGTTCGCATCCCATTAGCCGTAAAACTTTCTCCGTTTTTCAGTGCGCCGGCCAACGTGGGCGTTCGTCTTGACGAAGCTCATGCGGATGCATTGGTGTTGTTTAACCGGTTTTATCAGCCGGACTTTGATGTCGAACAATTGGAAGTTACGCCGAGCCTGACCCTAAGCAGGCCTGAAGAATTGCTGCTGCGGTTGCATTGGACTGCAATCTTGTCTGGCCATGTGCGCGCCGATCTTGGGATCACTGGAGGCGTACACAGTTCACGTGATGTGATTAAATGCATACTGGCTGGCGCCAAGGTTGCATTTATGACTTCCGCGCTTTTGCGGAATGGCGTGCACCACGCGGCCTACGTTTTGGCAGAGGTGAAACGCTGGCTGGACGAGCATGAATATAGTTCCATACAGCAAATGTGCGGCAGTATGAGTCACGGCGCCGTGCAAGATCCTACTGCGTTTGAGCGCGGAAACTATATGAAGGTGCTGAGCTCGTACACCATGCGCGCCAACGTATTCAACGACTAGCAGGAATTTTGCTGGACTGATGATCTAGCCCTTTTGGGATGTCTCCACTGCAGCCGTCGATACCGGCGAGAAGACATGGTCGGCAAGACTAATCGCCGAAGCTACGGCGCTCTCGATAAGCGATTCAGAATCCTCAGCGGAATAGTCTGCCCCTTTCGGAAAACGTGCACTGAGTGAGGCCCATAATTCCGGCAGCGCGAGAACCGGGTCGATCTCAATTTCATAACCATATCCGAGTCCGTATTTCAGACAGATCTCATCCGCAACCGAGACCAAGAACGTCAAATCGTTTTTGCCGGGCTGATGGTGGTATTCCATCACCTCGGAAACTTCCATCGGCAACCGCCACAGATCCGCGAGTATTCTCCCGCTCTCTTCATGGGTAAACCCGAGGATACGCTGCTCAATCGCAGGGATCCGAGCCTTTTCCCGAACGGCCTCTTCCAACACGTCGCGAAATTCTTCTGGGAATAGCACGCCATTCACCAGAACTCCGATGTCGTGCAGCAAGCCACACAAATACGCTTGATTGGTGTGCGTTTCGCAAAGCTTCTGCTCTAGTGTTTGCGCGATCAGCGCTGTACCTAACGAGTGCCGCCAAAACACTTCGCGGCGGACGCCTTTGCAGACGTTCGTGAACATCAACGGTAAGCTGCACGAGAATGCCAGGTCGCGAATGCGCCAAAGACCCAAGGCGAATACCGCCTCCCGCACAGTCGCCACGTCGCCGCGCTGACGAAATAATGCCGAGTTGGCCAAACGCAAGCATTGCGCCGTCAGAGACTTGTCATACGAAATGGTGTTTACGACGCGATCTACATTGATTTGACTTGCTCGAATGCTTAGCTCATCTGAGAGAACACTGAGAATAGAAGGCATAGCTGGAAGATTTCCCAGCAGCTTGATGCGCTGAGATAACAATTCGTGCGTGGCTGGATTCACGGTTGGCCTCTGTGCGACCAGAACATACTGCCCGTGGAAGTTTCCCCCGATGTGAGCCGCTCCAGGTAGAACTGCTTCCCAAGAAAGCTGTGCACGGGATGTGCCAGAGTAACCGACTCAAAGAAGCAGCACCGGCTGGCAGGCATGTTTCAAATGCGGACAACTCCCCCGAAAAGACCCAACCTCAGTGCGACTGCCGACGGACTCCGCGTCGCCAATGGCTGCAACGACTGACAAGTCATGGCATAACGCTTGCGATTTCCTTCACATCCCGACGAGCCGCAAACCACCAGGCCCATGGCATGTCGCTTGCACTCAGATGTCTCGGCATTGACTCGGTACACAGCGAACTAAACCATGTCCACACCGCGAAGTCTGAACCGGTTTTTGGCGCGCCAACCAATCCTTACTCCACAACGAAAACTATTTGGTTACGAAATCTTGTCGCGTTATGGCCCCGAGAACTACTGTGCGCCAAAGTCTGGCAGCCAGATTCACGTAAATGCTATGGACGAGTTGTTCCTGATGGGCATTCGCACGATGACCGAAGGCCTGCCGGCCTTTCTGAACTGTACGCGCGAGTTCGTGTTGAGTGACTATCTAACTCTGCTGCCGCGTGATTTAGTGGTGGGAGAAATTCTGGAAACCGTTCCACCCGATAAGGAAGTTATTTCCGCGTGCCGGCGAATGAAAGACCAGGGCTATCGGCTAGCTCTCGACGATTACTGTGATCTTCCAGAGGCGCGAGTGTTACTGCCCTTCGCGGACTTCGTCAAGATCGATGTTCTGCTCACCAATTTCACCGAGCAAGAGCGCGTTGTCCATCTCTGTCACGATCAGGGCCTTCCGGTAATCGCTGAGAAGGTGGAAACCGACGAGCAATTCCATCGTTGCTTGGAACTTGGTTACGATTATTTTCAAGGCTACTTTTTCTGCCGGCCACAAATCCTGGGACGGCGCAGCGTTCCCGCCAACAAAGGCATCTATCTCCAACTTCTGCAAGCCGCCAACGAACAGGAATTCAGTCTCCAGAAAATTGGGAAATTGTTCAAACGCGACGTATCGTTAAGCTACCGGTTGCTGCGGTACCTCAATTCTGCGGTGTTTGCTTTCCATACCGAGATACATTCGATTCCCCATGCTTTAACGCTGCTGGGCGAGCGTGCGCTCCGGAAATGGATTTCCCTGGTGAGCGTAGCGGCCCTTGGAGATTCGGTCGCGGATGATTTGTTGCGGCTTCCGTTGCTGCGAGCTATGTTTTGCGAATTAATCGGAAAAAAGGTCGGTATGATCCACGATTGCAACGAATTGTTTCTTGTGGGCCTATTATCCGTCATGGATGCGCTCTTGAATGTACCGATGCCCGAGGTTCTGGCACAGATTCCGGTGGACGATGACATCAAAAATGCGTTGACGGGAAGAGACAGCCGCTACCGGCCGATTTTCGAAGTGGTGCTTGATTATGAGTCCGGAACATGGGAACAGCTTGCGCACTCGGCGCGCCACATCGGGCTGCACGAGAATTTTCTGCCCGATCTTTACCTGCGTGCCGTGCAGTGGGTGGCCGACGTGCTCACCGACGCGCCGGTTCTCGTCGAGTAAGCTAAGTTTGCTTTTCTGTAAAAACTTCGGCGGCCAGGTGGAACGCGGTGTTGGCCGCGGGCACCCCACAATAGATCGCGGCTTGCAGTAACACTTCCTTGATTTCTTGGGCAGACACGCCGTTGTTTACGGCCCCTCGCAAGTGCAGACGCAACTCCTCCGTGCGATTAAGCGCCACCAGCATGGCGATCGTGATTAAACTGCGAGTTTTAGGCGGAAGCCCTGGTCTCGTCCAGATCTCGCCCCAGGCATAGCGAGTTAGCAAGTCTTGAAAGTCGGCGTTGAGTTCAGTTTCGTTGGCCTTTGAGCGATCGACGTGCACATCACCCAGTACCGCCCGGCGCATCTTCATGCCCTGCTCATGGCGCTCATGGTCATCCATCGAATCTCCTTTACGCCTGCAAAAATGCGGCTACTTCGCGATTGAAATCCTCATGAGCCTCGACGTTGGAAAGGTGGGCCGCAGACAACTCCACCATCTTGGAGCCAGCGATAGATTTGATAATCGCTTGCGCGTCCGCCTGGGTTGCAACCGGATCGTGCTTCCCTGAAACGATGAGAGTGGGCAGGGTGATTTTGCAAACCGCCTCGCGCATGTCTGCGTCGCGAACGGCGGCGCAATTGGCGATATATCCTTCCGGGTCCGTTGCTTCAAACATTTCTTGAATCTCTGCGACTTCTGATTCGTGCGAAGAGCGAAAGTCGAAGGTAAACCAGCGTTCCATCAGCAATTGCGACACCGTCCTCATACCGCCTTTTCGCACCGCATCGATACGCGCGTTCCACGAATCCAGCGTTCCCAGTTTCGTGCCCGTGTTGCAAAGTACCAGTTTGTGAAAACGATTCGGATAATTTGCGCCGAGATACATTCCGGTCGTTCCCCCCATCGAGAGCCCACAGAACAGAACCCGATCAAGTTGCAGGTAATTCAGAAGGTGAATAACGTCGTTGCCTAACTGCCCGATCGTATAAGGTCCGGCCGGTACCGCGGATGCACCATGTCCACGCGTGTCATAACACAGCAAGCGAAAGTGTTTGCTGAAACATTCGAACTGCGGCTCCCACATGCGATAGTTCGTTCCCAGCGAATTAGACAGCAGCAGAACGGGAGCGGCTTCTTTTCCAATCCACTCGTAATGGATTGCCACTCCTTCGAGGTTTGCAAGCGGCATAGTATTCCTTTTAGCGAGCAGCCGAGCTGCTAACTTCATTCAAGACGTTGGCTACAAATTCCTTGGCGCTTCCCAAGTAATTTTCCGCAGCAAATAAACTCGCCAAATCAGCAGGTGTCAGGTAACCGCGTATTCCCGGCTCATCCAAGAAAACGTCCTTCAGGTGACGATGCTCCGCGAGAGATTTCTTCGCGGCCGCTTCTACCAGCAGGTGCGCCGGCATTTTGCCCATGCGGTCTGCGAGTGCCATGCTTACCGCCTCGGCAAAGATTAAACCGTTGGTGATCTCAAGGTTTCGTCGCATCCGGTCGACATCAACGACCAAGCCAGGAACCATGTTTGCCAAATGGTGCAGAGAACCGCCGGTCAATTTTATGATTTCAGGTAACGTCTCCCATTCCGCGTGCCACCCGCCAAGTCCTCGCTGCTGCTCCTGGGGCAGCGACGACAGCAGTGTACCTACTAAGCCTGGCACGCGTTGTGCCGCAGACAGAACGGCCGCACAGGTGATTGGGTTGCGCTTGTGCGGCAAACTGGAAGAACCTCCGCGCCCTTCCTCCACCGGTTCGGACAATTCTGCAATTTCCGTTTGTGCATGTAAGGAAATATCGCGCGCGATCTTGCCCAACGTCCCGGCTAAAAGAGCACAGAAACACGCGACTTCCGCTATCCGATCGCGATGCGTGTGCCATGACAGGGAAGGAAGACTGAGTCCCAGTTCTTTGGCGAGTGCATTGGCCACAGTGGGACCCCGTTGCCCCAGCGCCGCCAACGTGCCCACCGCGCCGCCAAATTGCAGTGCAAGCACCCGTGGACGAATCTCGCCCAGTCGTTGGCGATGACGCAAAAGCGCATCGAGCCACCCGGCAACGATAAATCCGAAGGTAGTGGGAAGTGCCTGTTGCATCCAGGTGCGCGCTGCAATCGGAGTCGATTGATGTTGCTCGGCGAGAGATGCGAGAGTCGTAATCAAGCCATCAAGGTCGCGGCTGATGAATTCGAAAGCCTCACCAATCTGCAGCACTGCTGCCGTATCGATTACATCCTGGCTGGTGGCGCCCCAGTGAACAAAGCGCGCTGCATCCTTACTCTCACTTGCTACGCGTTCCGTTAATTTCTTGATCAGCGGTATAGCAATATTGCCCGCATTGGCAGCGTGCTGCGCAAGTTCCGCGGAGTCGAAATCATCTACGCGGCATCGTGAGCTTATGATATTTGCGCTGCCAGCAGGAATAACGCCGACGGCTGCTTCCGCGCGAGCTAACGCACCTTCGAAATCGAGCATTCGCTGCATGGTCGAACGATCGGAAAACACCGCGTCAAGCTCAGCGTAGCGAAATAGAGCGTCGTAGAGGCTCATCAGGTTGGTGTTCCTTGCGGTGCTGCTGCAGCATTCAGAAAATACAGTGTCTAGCGACGCCTTGCAATTGATTGTTCATCTTAGCCCGATACCTGAATCGTCGCAGTGCGAGTGCCACCAGCATAGGTGGGAGAGTCGCGGCACAGTCGACCCAATCGGCACTGTTCTCGACGCTAGACGCGTTCGAGCAGCAACGCAATCCCTTGTCCCACACCGATGCACATGGTGCAGAGCGCGTATCGCCCTTTCGTACGTTGCAGTTGATAAGTCGCCGTGGTCACCAGGCGCGCACCGCTGGCACCCAAAGGATGTCCAATCGCGATCGCACCGCCATTGGCGTTAACATTTGGCGCGTCGTCCTTGATGCCGAGTTCCCGCAATACCGCGAGACTTTGCGATGCGAATGCTTCATTTAACTCAATGACGTCCATCTCGGAAACCTTGCGATTCGCTTTCGCAAGTAGTTTGCGCGTGGCGGGAACTGGCCCCATCCCCATGATCCGTGGCGCAACACCGGCAACAGCGGAAGCCACTACACGAGCTTTTGGCGAAAGCTGATACCGCTTGACCGCTTCTTCAGAAGCCAACAACAGCGCACAGGCTCCATCGTTTACGCCAGACGCATTCCCTGCGGTGACGGTTCCTTCCGGCTTGACCACGCCTTTAAGCTTCGAAAGCGCTTCCAGCGTCGTCTCTGGCCGCGGATGTTCATCCACTTTCACCTGAACTGGATCGCCCTTTTTTTGTGGAATGGCAACAGGCACAATTTCTTCAGCAAGGTGGCCCGCGCTCGCAGCCACGGCGGCGCGTTGCTGACTACGAAGCGCGAACGCGTCCTGATCTGCGCGTGAAATGTGATACTCCTCAGCCACAATCTCGCCGGTTTCCGGCATCGAATCCGTTCCGTATTTTGCCTTCATCGCCGGATTTATGAATCGCCATCCGATGGTTGTATCTTCCAATTTCATGCCTCGCGAAAATGCAGCATCAGCCTTTCCCAAGACGAATGGAGCCCGCGACATGCTTTCCACGCCACCGGCGATTAGCAGATCCACTTCGCCACTTTTGATCGCACGAGCGGCTATCGAGATCGCGTCCATGCTCGAACCGCACAGACGGTTTACCGTAGCGCCCGGAACCTCTTTCGCGAGGCCCGCCAAAAGAAGCGCCATGCGACCCACATTTCGGTTGTCTTCGCCGGCTTGGTTCGCGCAACCGTAAATAACATCGTCAAGCGCATTCCAATCCACCGTCGGATTGCGTTCAATCACCGCGCGAATTGGAACGGCAGCCAGATCATCGGTGCGCACTCCCGCCAGGGCGCCACCATATCGCCCTATGGGCGTGCGAATCGCATCACAGATAAAGGCATTGATCATGATTGGGAATTTGGCCTCACGAATAGTCTACCGTAAAGACGTGGCATAAACCCAAATGGCATGCGAGAGCCAGTCTGGGATAGACTTTGCGGAGCCACTTTAGCAAACAGGTTTCGACCATCGATCATGCTCATCCACAAAAAAGAGATCCAAATAGAATGGGGAGACTGCGATCCATTTGGCATCGTCTTCTATCCTCGATACTTCGAATATTTCGATGCCTGCACAAACGCCCTGTTCCACCGCGCACTGGGCTATCCCAAGGTGGAGATGCTCCGGCGCTTTCAAATCGCTGGAATTCCCATGGTGCAAACCAGTGCCAACTTTTTTGTGCCTTCCAGTTTTGGCGATATCGTGATGGTAGAGTCCAGCGTCGTCCGGTGGGGTACTTCCAGTTTCTCTGTGGAGCACAAGTTGTTCCGTGGCGAAACCTTGGCCGTGGAAGGATTCGAAAAGCGCGTATGGACGGTGCGACCGGCGGGTGAGCCAACTAAAGCCAAAAGTCAGCCAATTCCCAAAGAGGTGATGGAGAAGTTTGCGTAGGGTTTTTCGCACGAGCAAGAAATGGGCACGATTCGCACACAAGTCGGAATCATAGGAGCTGGTCCTGCTGGTCTGATGCTGGCTCATCTGCTGCACTTGCAAGGAATTGAGTCAGTCGTGATCGAGAGTCATACTCGCGACCATGTCGAGAATCGCGTGCGCGCGGGTGTCTTGGAACAAGGCACAGTCGACATGTTGCGCCATTCCGGCGTAGGCGCAAGAATGCAGCGCGAGGGACTGCAACATCACGGCATCGAGTTACGCTTCGATGGCCACGGACACCGCATCAACTTTCAGGAGTTGGTTGGGAAGAGCATTACCGTCTACGCTCAACAGGAGGTTCTGAAGGACTTGATTGCCGCCCGCCTGGGTTATGGCGCACCCATCTTTTTCGAAGCGGAGGCGATGTGTTTGCAGGATATCGATGCGCAACCGCAAATTTGTTATCTGAAAGATGACGGCGAAAATGTAATTGCCTGCGATTTTATCGCCGGCTGCGACGGATTCCACGGAATTTGCCGGCCTGCCGTGCCTTCGGGCAGATTGCGTTTTCACGAAAAGCGTTATCCCTTTGCGTGGCTGGGCATTCTAGCGCGTGTTCCCCCGGCTTCCGACGAGCTTATTTACACCTACCACGAACGTGGATTTGCGTTGATGAGCATGCGCTCCCCCGAGATTTCGCGTCTCTACTTGCAATGCGATCCAGATGAGGACTTGATGAACTGGTCCGACGACCGGATCTGGCAAGAGCTTCGCGCCCGAATGGCTACGCGGGACGGCTTCACCCTAAACGATGGCCCCATCTCTGCAAAGGGCATCACTCCGATGAGAAGTTTTGTCGCCGAGCCCATGCAATTCGGAAAGCTCTTTCTGCTGGGTGACGCGGCTCACATCGTTCCCCCCACGGGAGCGAAAGGCCTTAATCTGGCGATCGCGGATGTCCGCGTGCTTACTCGTGCTCTGGTTGATTTTTACAAGCATCATGACCGAGACGGATTGACGCACTACACAGACCGTTGTTTGAGTCGTGTCTGGCGCGGACAGCGGTTTTCCTGGTGGATGACCTCCATGCTGCACCGATTCCCTAATGAAGATGGATTCTCACATCGAATTCATCTCGCGGAGTTGGATTATCTGACCGGTTCACGCGCTGCATCCATGGCCCTGGCCGAGAACTACGTTGGTCTCCCGTTTGACACGCCTGGGCTTTTCTAGCCATCGGATCTCAAACCATTCGCCCTGGCGTCTACTAAGTTCATAACAACTACAAAACAGAAGATTAGAAAACGTTTCGAAATGAAACCAAGCGCCGACTTGGAAGAGCTTTACCGGCTCGGCACTTTACGCCGCTAGGTTCCATCTGAACAACGCTAGAAGCGGCGCTATGAAATGAAAATAAAGGGGATGGAATGCCCGCGTTTCTAGAGTGAGCAAGGCATTCGATTATTGCAAGGCTCTGGTGCTCAATCTGCTTAGTAACTCTAGGTGCTTTGCCAATACGCCGTTTCATTCAGCTGTCGCGTCGAAGCACTCGAACGAAGGCTCTGCACAGTAAATGTTGAGGCAACGAACGAATGCCGGCCATTCGGATTTTGATTGTTGATGATTCCTCAGTGATACGCCGCGTGCTCGCTGATGCACTCGCGCGCGATTCGGCCATCGAAGTTGTCGGTAGTGCCGCCGATGGAACTATCGCGCTCAGCAAAATTTCGCTGCTTAAACCGGACCTAGTTACGCTCGACATCGAGATGCCGGGAATGTCCGGGCTCGAAACCGTTGCCGCCATTCGCAAGCTTCATCCGCATCTCCCCGTAATTATGTTCAGCACTCTTACCGAACGCGGCGCCACATCCACGTTGGAAGCCCTCTCACTTGGGGCTAGTGACTACGTTACAAAACCGAGTAACACCGGCAGTTTGGAAGAGACCCGTTCCCGCATCCAGCAGGAACTCATTCCTAAAGTGAAAGCGCTTTGTAAGTGTCGTGATTTAGTAACACAGCCTCTGTCCGTACCGCTTGTCGTCAGCAGGGCGCACCGAAGTGGAATCGATATTCGACAATCACGAGCCGGCCGCGTTGACGTAGTCGCCATTGGGACCTCCACAGGCGGGCCAAATGCTCTGGCCGCGCTGCTGCCCTCGTTGCCAATGGACCTTCCGGTCCCGGTCGTGATTGTGCAGCACATGCCACCACTCTTCACCAGACTGCTGGCGGAACGCCTCAATAAAATTTCGCGGATCGCCGTACGCGAAGGTGAAGAAGGAGCGCTGCTGACGCCGGGCACGGCTTGGATCGCTCCCGGTGACTTTCACATGACCTTGCGCCGTGATCCGAATGGCGTCCGGCTCGCAATGAACCGCCAACCCGCGGAAAATTCCTGCCGTCCTGCCGTTGACGTGCTATTTCGTTCGGTGGCCGAAGCGTACGGCGCGAACAGCCTTGCCGTGATTTTAACTGGCATGGGATCGGACGGTCAGCGCGGTTCACAATCTATCCGTGAAGCTGGCGGCCAAGTGTTGGTGCAAGACGAAGCAACTTCCGTGGTGTGGGGGATGCCCGGTCAAGTAGTAGCCGCGGGGCTATCCGAGGCGATCCTTCCTCTCGACGCGATTCCGAAGGAAATTTCCAGACGTACGGAGTTGAAGCGAGTTTGGGGTGAAATAGGACACTCCAATATCGTTCGAGCGGATAGTGGTCAGAAGCAGGTGGAGAGCCATCGAGAAGCTCACACTGTTTCGTCGTACCACAAGCCAAGTTCATGAGCGCGCGAACAACCACATGACCATCGAACTCGCAACAGCGAATCCAGCGCCCGCACGAGGGAAAGATGATGCGCAGGATCCCGTCTACCTGCGCATACGCGACCTCGTTTACCAGACCTGCGGCATTTATCATTCCGATGAGAAACTGTACCTGCTGATTTCTGCCTGTAAACGCCGCATCACCAATCGCAACGATGGCGCAAGCACCGCTCGACAATACATGGACATATTGACGAACGTGGCCCTTCGGGAAGCGGAAACTCGGGCCCTTTTGAATGAGATCACCATCGGAGAGACTTGCCTGTTTCGCAGCCAGCCGCAGTTGAATGCGGTGCATAACATCATCGTGCCGGAAATTTCTCTGGAACGCGTGAAAATCGGCCAGAAGAAACTGAAAATATGGAGCGCCGGCTGTTCCACAGGTGAGGAACCTTACACGCTCGCCATGTTTTTCCTGGAAGAAAAGGAAAAGCTGCTAAAGGACTGGACCATCGAGATTCATGCTACCGACTTGAATGATCGTTCCATTGAGGTGGCAAAGGCGGGCGTCTACGGAGATTACGCTTTGCGGAATACTCCGGAAATGTTCAAGCGAAAGTATTTCGTACCTGCGGAAGGCAACAAGTTGAAGGTACGCGATGAAGTGAAGACCCGCATCACCTTTAGCCGGCTAAATCTGAATGATGACTCGCGCATGCTGTTTATGAAGGGCATGGACCTTATTTTTTGTTGTCATCACTAACGTCGTCGACGTCTACATCAACTATCTCCGTCGCAAACTCGACACCGGCTCAGACCGTCCCTTGATCCGAACCATTCGCGGTGTCGGCTATCAAATCGGCCGCGATAATCAACTCGGTTAACTCCAGAACTCCACCACAAATAAGAAAAGGCGCCCAAGCCATCTTGGACGCCTCTTCTGCAGAAGGGAACTGTTTGGCTTAGCGCATGCCCGAACCGCTGGCCGCATTTGCGGACCGCGCGTTCGGATCCAGGCTGAGCATTCCTTCGGTTGCCGATACCGCCACCAGCGATCCGTCGCGACGCGTACGAATCACCGGGAAATAGCCTTGTGCCAACGGATCGTCCATGTGCTGCCACGTCTTGCCGCCGTCAAACGACGCCAGCAATCCATGCTTTTGCAGCGCCACAACCAGCGCGTTTCCGTTTCCAGCGACTGCCTGGAAAGAGAGGTCACGCACTTCGCTGCGGTTCCATGTCCGTCCCGCATCACGCGAGCCATACAGGCCCATATTCGTGGTGATGAAGAGTGTGGTGTCGTCCACACGATGCAGTTTCAAATTGCCAGCCGTCGCGAACGAAAGTTCCTTGGCATCCCAAGTTTCGCCACGATCGCTCGAGTACATCAAGTTCCGCTCAGCAAGCGCCCAGATCTGGTTGCCGTCTGCGGAAACTTCCACAGACTGCGAGGGCTTGCGCACCAGCGGATCCTTGCTGGCAGATTTCCACGTCGCGCCATGATCTTTCGAACTCAGCACTCCGCCGGCGGTCGCCGCAAACCACGCATCGTCCGCAAACGTCATATCGTTCACCAGGAACGCTGCAAGTTGTGGCGCTGCTTGCTTGGTCACCGGACGCTTTGCCGGCGCTGCGCCCTTCTTGCTCTTCGTTGAAGTAGTAGCTGCCGCCGCGGTGACCGGGTCAGGAACAAACAATCCCGCATGCACCCACTTGCGCGTCGTATCGTCGTACTTCATCCAACCACCCTTGGTTAACGTTGCCCACCATCCGGTCGGCGACGCATACACGTGCCGCATTTCGGTGCGCTTCAGTCCAGGTCCAAGTGTGGTCCAGGAAGTTCCGCCATCGCGCGTCGCCATAAACGCATCGTTATCAAACGTCAAAACGACCAACGCGCGTTCTGGATGTTCGCGATCCATGGCCACATCAGCCAGATGCTGATGCTGGAAGCCATTATTTGCCGACGTAAAGGTTGAGCCGCCATCGGTGCTGATCTGCACGCCTTCGCGTTCCGTCCCGATGATCAACTTCTGCGGATTCTTCGGATCGATCACCAGCGCGTTAATAATCCAGTCGCCCGGCGTCACCCGCTTAAAGTCTTTGTCGTTTACTGTCTTCCACAAACCGCTGGTCGTGCCGGCATACAAAGTGGTCGGGTTCGAGGGATCCATGCGGATCAATTGGGTGCGGCGAAACACATTGGGAATTCCTTGATACTTGATCCACTGCTGTCCGCCGTTCACGCTGTGGTAAATGCCCGAGCACGCTGTTGCGTGCACGTTGTCCGAATTCGCTGGGTCAACGATGATGCTCATCACGTCCGAGTCATCAATCATGCCCTTCACCACCGGGAACCAATCCTTGCCGCCGTTCGAAGTCTTCCATGGCAAGTGATACGTTCCCGCATAAATCGTGTTGTTATCCTTCGGGTCGAACGCCACTGAGTCAAAGCGGCTCAGGTCCGAATTGTTTTCCGGAGTGATCCGCGTCCAGCTGGCACCTTCGTCCGTCGAGCGATACACGCCGCTCAATGCACCGGCGAGCAGCAACTTCGGATCGGTCGGTGATTGCGCCAACGCTCGCACCGTTTCGTGTGCCAAGCCAATAATGTTCCACGTGCGGCCCGCGTCATCGCTGCGATACACGCCGCCGCCACCCGAATACAGCGTCCAGGTGCTGGCATACAAACGCTTCGCGTCTCGTGGATCCACGATGATGTGCGTGACCACGTCATCTTGTCCCGTTCCGATGCGGCTCACCAACTGCCAGTGCCCGCCTTCATCGCTCGACGCGAACACGTGCCCGTCGGCCGTGCCCAGATACATTTGGTTGATGTTGTTTGGATCGGCAGCCAGCGAAATCACTGTGCCGCCCGGAGGTCCCACCTGTTTCCATGTCTGCGCCTGGGCAGAGACTACACAGGTAGCTGCGATAGCCGTTAAAACAACTAGAAATTTCTTCATCGTCGTCATTCTCCCAAAGCGCAGATGCGCCCACAAGTCGCAAGTAGTCCCAGTTAGTCTAGGGAAAGTCTGCCGAATCCGGTCCTGTTCCAAAGGACAGATTGCGGCCAAGTTACCGTTAGTCCTAGTACTGCCTCTCCGGCGCCCATCCCAATGCAACTTCTTTTCCACTTCCGGGTTCTACCTGTTTGTAAGCGGTTTGCTCTTTGCTAAGACACCGCCTACCATGCCCGTATCCCGTTAGCGGGCTTGCTTAGGGGAACCCTTATGAAGCCTAAAATTAATTCGATAGGCCTTATCGCTTTATTGCTGTTCGTCACGGGAACTCTTTTCCTCGCCTCGCCGGTTGTGCGTGCACAAGCTCAAGACAACATCGCCAATATCAACACCAATCGCAGCTCTCAAGTTCCAGAGAGCGTGGCCAACATGCAGGCGCAAGACAACATCGGCAACGGTCCTCAAGATGACTCTGGTCTCATTGATCCCGACGACAGCCGCAATCCTCCCTCTCGCGTTGCGCGCATCAGTTTCCTCGAAGGTTCCGTCTCCCTGCAGCCCGGCGGCACTGGTGATTGGGGCAACGCTGCAAAGAATCGCCCGATGACCATCGGCGACAAACTCTGGACCGATCGTGATTCCCGGGCAGAATTGCAAGCAGGTCAGGTAGCCATTCACCTTGGCGATATGACCGCGCTCTCGTTTCTCAATCTCGATCAAAATGTCACCCAAATGCGCCTCGCTGAAGGCAAGCTCAACTTCCGCGTCCGTGAAATTCGCCAAGGCGAAAATTTTGAAGTCGACACGCCAAATCTTGCTTTCACGGTTCGCGAAGCCGGTGCCTTCCGCATCGACGTAAATGAAAATGGAGATTTCTCGAGCGTTACCGTAATTCGCGGGCAAGGTGAAGTTGCTGCGGGTGGCCAAATTTATACGCTTCACGCCGGCGAGCGCGCCGACATCAACGGCACCGATGCCAACGTTCAATACGCTGCAGGAGCCGCCACCGAGCCCGACGCCCTAGACCGTTGGGCGCAGGAACGCGATGTCCGGGAAGATCATTCTGCTTCCGCGCAACACGTTTCCCGCGACGTGGTCGGCTATAGTGATCTCGACGATTACGGCACCTGGAAAGAAGAACCCGAATATGGTTCCGTCTGGGTTCCTAATAATGTTTCTCCCGGCTGGGCTCCTTATAGCAACGGCTACTGGAACTACGTTGGACCTTGGGGCTGGACTTACGTTGACTATGCTCCTTGGGGTTTTGCTCCTTTCCACTACGGTCGCTGGAATTACTTTGGCGGATATTGGGGTTGGTGCCCAGGCCCGATCGGTGGCGCCTTTTATGGGCCAGCGTTTGTTGGCTTCCTCGGCGGCGGTTTCGGATTTGGCGTGGGCTTCGGTGCTGGCTTCGGCGTCGGCTGGTTTCCGTTAGGCTGGGGTGAACCGTTCCATCCTTGGTATCATTGCGGCCCGGGCTACTTCCACAACGTCAACGTCTACAACGCGCACTTCAACAACGTAAATCGCGTGAACGTGAACAATTTCCATAACTTCAATAATTATCGCTATGCGCACAATCCCGCGGCGGTTAGCGCCATGTCCCGCAGCGGCTTCAGTAGCGGCCAAGCTGTCAATCGCGGCGCTACGCATCTCACGGCTGCGTCGCTGCGCGGAGCGCAGGTTAGCCACGGTGGAATCGGCGCAACTCCCACCCACGCCAGCTATCTTGGCGCCGCGAATTCCAACGGCCACGTCTCAACTCCATCGTCTAACGTGCAGAGCCGTTTGAATTCGCAGGGTCGTACCAATACGTCGGCTATGGGCGCGGGTCACGGGAATGTTCCTATAAATTCGTCGCGGCCTACTGGTTCGCAGCAAGGCATGACTGCAAACCGTCAATCGCAGCTTTCCACGAATCGTCCGCCTTCAGCTTCGATGGGTGCACGTCAGGGTGGCTCGGCAACTTCGAATACCAACGGTAACCGCTCTTGGAGCGCTCAAGGCAACACTACAACCTCTGGCCGTGCGCCGCAGGGCTTTGGCTCGTCGAATACCAATCGGCCTGCAACCACTGGCGGTAATTCTCCAAATGCAGCCAATCGCCCGCCGGGGGCTGGCACCGTCAACAATCGCTCGACAAGCTCCTATAACGGCGGCTCTGCTCGCTACACTTCGAATCGTCCGCCGAGTTCCATGGGTGGCGGTAATCGTTCCTACACGCCTCCCTCTTCCGGCAACCGTGGCTATTCTTCGTCGCCTCGTTCTTACTCTTCACCTTCTTATGGTGGCAACCGCAGCTATTCTGCTCCTCGTAACTATTCGTCTGCACCGCGTGGTTACTCCGCTCCCAGCTATGGCGGCGGTGGTTCGCGTGGCTATAGCGGTGGTGGTGGCTCTCGCGGCTACACTGGCGGAGGAGGTTCTTCCCACAGTGGCGGCGGAGGTGGCTCGCACGGCGGTGGTGGTGGCGGATCCCACGGAGGCGGTGGCGGCCACGGTGGTGGTGGCGGCGGTGGACATCACTAAGATCTTTGCTTTGCTCAGGCCGTCTTCGCCAAGGCGGGCCTTCTCTTTTCCGTCGCATCCAATTTTAACGAACAGCCGTGTATTTTTCGCGCCTCCTGCACCTTCGGCCACAACTCTTTTGTCTCCGCTGTGTTACACATAGTGACGCGGAGGATTCAGCCTTCATTCCCAGTTCCTAACAATCCCTCCGCATCTGTGTGAGGAGAGCAGCCCAGCTCCGTCTCTAAATCATTCCTCACCCAGCTAATTTGAAACGAAGTTTCGACGACGAGTGCGTCAGGAGAGATGAGATCCATGAGAATACGAGCACTTCACTGGGTGACTTTGGCGGCCCTACTAGTTGCCGCCCTGCTATCAGCTCCGCGGCCCGCCTCAGCCGATGATGACGACCCACCAGGCCGCGTCGCCCGCCTCAGCTTCATTAAAGGTCAGGTTTCCTTTAACCCTGCAGGAACCGACGACTGGGTAGGTGCCGTCGTCAATCGCCCCATGACCACCGGCGATAAACTCTGGACCGATCAAGATGGCCGCGCGGAACTTCATGTCGGGTCCGCCGCTGTTCGTCTTGGCTCCACGACTGGCTTTTCATTTCTAAATCTCACCGACCGTATGATGCAGCTTCGCCTCACCGAAGGCACCACCAACATTCGTGTGCGCCGTCTGGGTGGAGACGAAGCGATTGAAGTCGATACTCCCAATTTGGCATTTTCCATTCTTCGTCCCGGCCTCTATCGCATCAACGTCAATGAAGAAGGCGACACTACGATGGTTACCGTTCGCGACGGCGAAGGGGAAGTCACCGGCGGCGGCGCGGCTTTCACTGTGCATCCAGGTGAACAGGGCATCTTCACTGGCACCGACTCTCTGAATTCCAACATTCAAACTATGCCCGATGATGACGACTTCGATCGCTGGTCCGACCAACGCGATCTTCGCGAAGACCACGCTGTCGCACGCCGCTACGTTTCCGAAGATGTAATCGGCTACGAAGATCTTGACGACTACGGCGGATGGCGTCCCGTTCCCGAATACGGCACCGTTTGGTTCCCTCATGTTTCCGTGGTTGGCTGGGCTCCGTATCGCTACGGACACTGGGCGTATATCGCGCCTTGGGGATGGACTTGGGTTGACGATGCGCCTTGGGGCTTTGCTCCCTTCCACTATGGCCGCTGGGTCGTTGCTGGCGGCGCGTGGGGCTGGGTGCCTTGCCCGCCTCCCGTTGTCGCCGTCGCTTATGTGCGTCCTGTCTATGCGCCCGCACTTGTCGCGTGGGTGGGTGGACCGCACTTCGCCGTCGGCGTTGGTGTCGGTGGCGGATTTGCCGCTGGCGTGAACGTCGGTTGGTTCCCGCTGGGTCCGCGTGAAGTGTATGTGCCTTCGTATCCAGTCAGCCGCACTTACGTCAACAACGTCAACATCTCGAACACCACCGTCAATCAAACTGTGGTCAACAATTATTACAACACGACGGTCGTCAACAAAAACGTCACCGTGAATAACGTGAAGTACGTGAACCAGGGCGTGCCCGGTGCCGTCACCGCAACCTCCGGACAGAATTTTTCTTCTGCTCAGCCTGTGGCTCGCAATATGGTCACGGTCAATCAGCGTGAAGTTGCCTCTGCACCAGTCGGCGTCGCCGCACCGGCAGTTGCGCCTCCCAAGCAAGCGGTACTTGGCAGTGGGGCTGCCACCAACGTGCGTCCGCCTGCTTCCTTTGCGACACGCGCTGTCGTTGCCAAAGCCACGCCGCCTCCACCGCCGCCAACCTTTGCCAAGCAGCAAGCTGCGATTCAAGCCAATCAGGGTCGGCCCATCTCCATGGCGCAGGCGCATCAGCTACAACCAGAAGTAACTCACGCCAATGTGGCCCCAGTTCGCATCGCTCCTCCGGCTACTCACGCCGTTGCAAACGGCAACAACAATCGCAACTTCCCTCAAGCCACCAACACCCAGGTGCAACCCAACAACAATCGTCCCAACAATCCTGGTGGCAATACCAACGCTGCGGTTCCCAATAATCCCAACCGCCCGCAAAATACCAATCCAAGCAACCCGCCGGCGAACGCCCGCAATTTGAACGACCGGCCTCCCAATGCGCGTCAGGTCAACAACAATCCGCAAATGGAGCAGAAACACACCGACCAAATCCAGCAGCTCCAGCAGAAGCAGGATTCTGAATATCAGAAGCTGCAACAACAGCACAATGCGGAGCAGCAAAAGCTGCAACAGCAACATGCCGACGAAGTGAAGCAGCAGCAAGCTCAGCAAAAGCAGCAAGAACAACTCCAACAGCTGCAGCAGAAACACGAGCAGCAGCGCGAAGTGCTCCAGCAGAAGCAACAGACCGAGCACGCCAAGACTCCTCCTCCAGCTCAGCAATCCAAGCCCAAGGGAGAGGACAAGCCTCACAAATAAGCTGTTTCCGATCGGTCAGAAACTATCTGGCGCCAGCCACACGGTTGGCGCCTTTTCTTTTCCCGCTTTCGCTCCTCGCCTGCCCCTGTGCTATCTTCGTGAAAGTTCTCTATGGCCACTTCTTCGTTGACGCCCCAACATTTTCGTCGAGTCATGGGCAGCTTTGCTACCGGTATAACTGTCATCACCGTCGAACGCGAACCTGGCCAGGTTCACGGCATGACCGCCAACTCCTTCACCTCCGTCTCGCTCGATCCCTTGCTGGTGCTCATCTGCGTGGATCACAACGCCCGCCTGCTTTCCTATCTCAAAACCCAGCGTCGTTTCGCCGTCAACATTTTGCAATCCACGCAGCGGCCAATCTCTGAATATTTCGCCAAGCCGCAGCAGGATCCTGCCATGGAAGAACAGCTCGGCGTCCGCTTCGAATGGTCTTCCAGCGGTATTCCGCTTCTCGCAGACACCCTGGCACAAATCGCGTGCAACGTCGTCGCCGAACACAAGGCGGGTGATCACACTATCTTCATTGGGGAAGTGGAAAGTCTTGATTCAACGGAAGGTGAACCACTGCTCTACTACCGCGGCCACTATCGTGGTTTGCAGGAAACTTAGCGCTCGGAATTCCCGCTAGGCCGCGTGGATTCCGCCGAATCGCCCAGCTCTTTACGATGGCTCTTCACTTCGCGCAGCGCATAAATCGGCTTGTTCTGCGATTCATAATAAGTACGCGCACTGATTTCGCCCAGCAAGCCCATCGACACAAACTGAATGCCGCTCACGAAAAGTGCTATCGACAGTAGTAGCAGCGGACCGTGCTCGGTCATCAGGTTCTGATGCCAGAAAATTTTCTGCGCCAGCAGGATTGTACCAAGTAACGTTCCGGCTCCCGCGCCCGCAAGTCCCAGCATCCCGAAAAACTGCAACGGTCGCGTCGAATAATCCAGCAGGAACTTCACGATAATCAGATCAAAGAACACCCGAACGCTGCGCCCAATCCCGTAATTCGATTGCCCGCTCTTGCGCTCTGGATTCGATATCGGCACTTCCGCAATCCGCGCACCGGTGGAACTGGCCAGCGCCGGAATGAACCGGTGCAACTCGCCATACAACTGGATTTCCTGCAGAATTTCCCGCCGGTACGCCTTGAACGTCGTACCAAAATCGTGCAGATCAATTCCCGAAAGCTTGGCCATCATCCAGTTGGCAATCCGGCTCGGCACCTGCCGCATCAACCAGTGATCTTTTCTCTGGTATCGCCACCCGCTCACCAAATCGTAGCCTTCTTCAATTTTCTCGATGAACAGCGGAATTTCTTCCGGATCGTGCTGCAAATCTCCATCCATGGAAATCACAATTTCGCCACGCGCAAAGTCAAAGGCCGCCTTCAACGCCGGGGTCTGCCCAAAATTCCGCCGCAGCCGCACCACATTCACGCGCCGGTCGTGTTCATAAATTTCCGAAAGCACTTTGTAGGTGTTGTCTTTGCTTCCATCATCTACAAACACCATCTCGTATGGCTCGCCAATCGAGTCCATCACTTCCGTAATCTTCATGTACAACGTGGGGATGTTTTCCTGTTCGTTATAGAACGGGACCACAATCGAATAGTGAATAGGCGTCTCACTTCGCATACGAAACTTTACTGCCTTTCTGGATTTCCAACTTGGCGCTCTCGTGGCGCCCCGCTCGTTCGCCAACCTGACCTGGCCTTACTTAAGATGCGCAATTCGCGGCCCGCGAACGCCCGCCTTACGCGCCTTCCCCCATAAGCCTGTAGTTTATCAGGCGAATCCCTCGAGTGGCGACTACTTTTCTAACCCGTTCGTCCGTCAGTATCGCCAGTTCCATCTGCCGTGAATCCTGTAGCCGCGTCGCCGACTTCTTCAGCTCCTCGTCTACATACCCCGGGTGGCACATCAACTCCGTCGTCCCATCCGGCAGCTTTTCCAGCAGACACTCCACTCCCTCACGCGTCATCACCCCGGTCTGCGCAATCCCGCAGAAATAGTCTGCCGTCGCAATGCCGCAGCGCTCCGCCATCTCCTTCGCGTCCCGCGCCAGCATCTTCAATCCTCGCGCCTGCACCCCCTGCTTCAGCATTACGCCGCTTTGCTGCTCGCCTCCCGTCGAGAGCGCCGCTCGCAATGTCGATTCTTCATGCGCCACTCGGATGGAACGTATCCCATGTTTCTTCGCCAGTCTTAGCGCTATGTCAAATAAACCGGGCAGCATCTGCACATGCTTGTGCCCGTCCAGGTGCGTCGGCGCGATCCCCGCCTCCTTCACCTTCCGTATCTGCGCGTCCCACTCCTTTTCCACTTCTCGCAATGGCAAGTTCCGCCGCGCCAGCCGCATCAACAGGCTCTCCGGCCCCCCCTCAAACTCGCCCTTCTGGTTGGTCACCCCGCGCACATCATCTGCCTTCGCCGTCGGCTTCCCATCACTCAAATTCAGGTGTACGCCAACTCCCAACTCGGGATTGTCCCGCGCCACTTGCAGCGCCTCTTCGAACGCACGCCCATTCGCCAGCAGGGAAGTACTCGTTACCAATCCCTTGCGATGGGCTTCTGCGATCCCTCGCGTTACCCCCGCCGTCCAGCCCAAATCATCCGCATTTACGATGAGATTCTTCACATTCCGCTTCCGCCTGTCCCTCGGGACAGCTACTCTTTCGCCTGCTACGTCGCATTCGTACCATTGACCGTTTTTGCATCCTAACTCTAGCATGCCCATGTGAGGTCAGAATGCCCGTTAACCTTCGCGAATTGAAGGAAATAGGTTCACGCTATAGCGACAAGCGTCGCGGTCGCCGCATGAACTCCCGCGTCCACATTCGTTTAGAGTGGGAAAATGCCGGCTCCAAGCGCCTCTCTGAAGAGGCTCACACCCGCGTCGTCAATCCTTACGGCTGCATGGTCATCCTTTCCAACAATCTTGAACTCGACCAGCGCCTCGCCCTCACTAATCTCGCTACACAAACCAGCAATGCCGCGGTCATCGTCTGGAAAGGGAACCCGCAGTCCGACGGTTGGGAATACGGCGTCGAACTTGTCGCGCCAGATATGGATTTCTGGGGATTAGAACTGTGAACCCTCCACAAAAGCCCGTCCTCCCGCAGAAGCCGGGAATTGCTGCCGCCAATCCGGCGCAGGTCAAGCGTAGCGCCACGGCCGTTCGCCCGCAGACCAACGAAGAACGCCGCCGCGCTCAGCGTGTGCTCTTAAAGATGCCGGTATTGGTTCACTTGCCTGGCAAGGCCAACCCGCTGCACGGCTTCACCCACACCGTAAGTGCCAGCGGTGCCATGATCATCTTGCCCGAAGGCCTTTCCCAGGGCACCAAGCTCGTCATCGAAAATACCAAGACGCAAAAAAAGGTCGAGGCTCACGTCGTCCGTCCTCCTCAGATGAACTCCGAAGGCTCCCTGGTCCCCGTCGAGTTCATTGCCCCATCGCCGCAGTTCTGGAACATCTTCTTCCCCCCAGCCACCGCCTAAGCGAAGAGGGCACAAACCAGCTCTTCCCACCAACGATCGCTGCTCGCAGCGCGAACAGTCTTCCGCTACAGCACTGAACAAAAAAAAGGCGCCCCGTAAAGGAGCGCCCTTTGCCTGCTCTGCTTTGCACTTATTTAGTGATGGTGATCGAAACGGTTCCGTTGGACGCCGCGTAGTTCGCGTCGCCGCTGTACACCGCGTTGATCGTTCGTGTACCCGGACCGCTTCCGCTGCCGCCTCCACCACCGCTGGTGCTCGAACTTCCGCCGCAGCCCGCGATTCCAACTGCCAGCAATGCGAACGCAACCAAACCCGCATACGCATACGCTCGTCGCCGCTGTTCCGCCATCCAGCGCAATCCCACCAGATACAACGCTGCGCACAACGCCACAATCGCCAGTGGCACTGCAGGCATCCACGGTGTCCCCGGCTTAGCCGTTGGTGGCGGATAAAGGGCCGAAATCGCTGTCGTCAGCGTTGCCACGCAGTATGCCGAACCCAACTGTATTGTCGTGCCCGCAGGCGGAGAGGTATTCGCCGCGCCCGATGTTGGTGCGCACGTAACGGCTGCTCCTAGACTCGTACTCCCATTCGAGAACTGGATCGTTCCCGTTGGTCCCGCCCCGTTGCTGGTCGTCACTTCATACGCCGTCAGCTTCACCATCGTCCCTGCAGTGATCGAAGTCAGGCTGCTTCCCACCGCCGTCGTCGTCGGAGCCTTCGTGATCGTCACCGCAAGCGTGTTGCTAGTGTTCGCCGTGTAATTCGGATCCCCGATGTAGCTTGCTTTTATGCTGTGGCTCCCTGGCGCCAACTGGATTGGCTGATCCTCCGCAATTCCTTGATTGTTCAGCTTCGCGGTGGCGGAGGCATTTGATGTCGGTCCATTCGGATAGTCCATCAAGGGATTGCCATTGTCTGTTAAGGACACCGTTCCAGTCGGGCACGGCGTTCCTGGCGTTGTCAGCGTGCCGTTACTTGTGCACGCCGTCGCACCATGCGTCACCGCAATCTGCAAAATATAGGGACTCCCATAACTCACATTTTGCGAAGCCGTGCTCAGCACCGGATTATTGTTCGTATCGAAGGTCACAAAGCTCAGCGTGACTGTGCTCGCTTGTCCGCTTCCCGCCACCGCCACCGCCAAAGGGACAGACGTGCTCGTCGCATGTGTTACATCGCCCCCGTAATAACCTTCAATAAACGCGGTAGTGGGTGGCAGCAGACTTGTGCTCGCCGTGACCGTGCCTGAGCCAGACAGCGTGAAAGGCCCCACTGACCCTAGAATCGTAGCTTTGTCACTCGCTAGTGCTGTCAAGGAGACAGCTCCAGTCGGCGTTCCTGACGACGATGTCACCGTCATACCGATATTGAAATTCTGTCCAGATGTGACTGACGTCGCACTCGGAGTTCCTAGAGTGGTTGTTGTAGCAGTTCGTCCGGCAGTTCCCCACAGGGTCAACAGATTCGCTACGTTAATCGATCCCAGCCCCGTCGCAAGATCGTAGCCAGGGCCAGGGCTAGCATTAAATGCCGGATTGCCGTGGTCTACTGCAACCGTCGAAACCAGCAACCCGAAACCACTACTCGTCGTATTGCTGCAATTGGGTGTTCCCGCCACACACGCTACCGCGTTGTTTCCCTTGGTGATGTCGTTAAACACGCATGAAGCTGGAATCGGCGTCCCCGGCGGCGTGAAATTGCTCGAATTGCAACTTGCAAACGTTTCTTTTGCCGCCAAGGCGTACAACACAAAGTTCGCGTTACCTTGCCGCCCTGATCTTCCTGCGGTTACCTCAGACTGATTCACCAGCGCCATGATTCCCGCAAATGAGGGCGTCGATCCCGACGTTCCTCCGACTCCCAAAAAGTTATGCGTCCCGGAAGTTGGGCTGGTCGTTAAATCACACGGCGCGTTATTGGGGTTTTGGTCCGATTGGCACACGATGTAAAAACTAAAATTCTGCCCGTTGCTCGCAAAGAACGAAACGTCCGGCACATCGCGCACTGAGTCTGCCGGTGTGATTCCCGTTTGAAACGCCGGTTTCGGGTATCCCACACAACTCGTCCCGCTTCCCGTCGCGCAGTTGCTCGGCCCTCCGCCACCGGCGCTGATATCGCCCTGGTTCGGGTCCACGCTCGCGCAAGTCGTAGGCGCAGGTGTCATCGCCGCGCACGCCGAATCGTTCCACACCGTTTCCGGAATGTAGCCTAGCGCGGAAAGCTGCGTTGTAGCCGCGTTCGTCGAATTCCAATAGGTGCTCAGTGTCGACGGCGTCTGATTGAAGTCTGTTCCCCCGACGATGACATTGTATGGAGTAGACCCGATGCCATTCACCGCGATGCCCAGCGCAGCCGCGTTCTGATTTGCCGGCGGTAACCCTGGATCGCACGCTGCTGATCCTGTATCCCCTGAAGAAATGGCCACAGTAATTCCCTGAGCTGCCGCCTGTTGCCACATCGCGTTATAAAACGCATTACCCGTCGCACCCAGCGAAGCTTCGCACGATCCGTAACTCTCGCTCATCACCGGAGCCACGTTATTGTCGATAATGTACAACGCCGACAGATCAATGCCCGCCGTCACCTGCGTCGGATTCGATTGCGTCGATTGCGACGTCACAAAAAAAATCTGCGCCGCTGGCGCCACTGCTCCCGACCACTCCACGTCCAAATCCGATTCGCCTTCATCTCCAGACACCAGTCCCGGGTCCGGTCCATTCACAATAATTTGCGGATCGTTTGCAGGCAACCCAAAGAGAGAACGAAAATCTCGCACATCCTGAATATTGATATTCGATTGCCCGACGATCGCGATCGATTGCCCTGCTCCCGTCGCGCCCGCCGGAATGTTATAAATCTTCGCGAAGTCCGCTGGTCCCAACCCATAAAATGTCCCGTTTGAATCGGTGTACGTAAACAGCGGCTTCACTGGCCGCACTTGCCCGGTCGCCAGATCACGCTGAAACGCTCCTACCACCTTTGCGTGCGATTGCTTCGGATAATTATTCAGCGCCACCACTCCCGACACCACAGGCGCCAGCGCTTCCGGTATCGCTGGATCGCTCACATTCGCAAAATGTTCTTCGCCATTTGCCGCGAACCGGTGGATCTCGGTGTGGAACGCGTTCCGCACTTGCCCCACATTTCCGCTGAACTCAATCGCCGTGCGTCCCGCGGCCACTTTCGCCACTTGAAATCCCTGCCGCGTCAGCCAGTCCGTCACCGCCTGCACGTCCGCGTCCGATGGTCCAAACTGCGTCCCGAATTGTTGCGGTGTCAGCCAGCTGTGATAACTTCCCGAACTCTTGGTCTGCTGCGCGTCCAACAATTGCCGCAAAGCCGTTTCCTGCGCCGCGCTTCGTTGCAGCAGCAACAGCATCCTTTGCATCGGCTGCGCATCCGCCACCGCGCCAGCGTCATTCTGTGTCCGCGTTAATGGGTGTACGTTTCCTTGCAGCCGCACCGTCTTCTGATCATCCACTTGCTGCACTACACGCGTGTTCGGCGTACCTTGCGCCAAAGCCTTGCCATTCCCCGCCAGTAGCACCACCGCCGCAGACAATACGCTCCAACCGATTCTTTGCCAGGTCTTCATTTTTATTGGCTCCAACGTGCTTGAGTCGTGCAGCTATCTTCGTCAGGCAGGAATCACGTGCCTCAGCCCCCACAGTGTGGCTACGGTTCGTGCTGGAAGGAGAGATGCTGTCAGCACCCGGCAGGTTTCCTCACCGTTTGCCCGTACTCTTTTATAAACGTATCGACTTCAGTTGACTATCACCGTCAGATTCGCTGTGTGCGAAATGCCACTGCCCGAGGCCGCCGTAATCTGCAACTGTATCGGCCCTGTAATCACTTGGGTGATTGGCGCGGAACTCGATGCCAGTGTATTCGTGCTTCCAAGGTACTGCGCTGTGATCACATGCACTCCCACCGGGAGGTTCCCGGTCGCAAACGTGGCGATTCCAGAATTGACTGGCACAGCGCTTCCGAACGTTTGACCGTTGTCGAAAAGCTGCACGTTTCCTGTAGGCGTAACGCTGGCATTCACGGTCACGTTGAACTGAATTGGCGTGCTGAATCCCACCTTCAAAGCTGTGCTGGTCAATGTTGTAGTCGTCGCTACCGGGCCACCACCTCCACCGCCCCCGCTGCTTCCACTACTGCCTCCGCAGCCCAACACGAGGCTCGACACGCACAGTCCTAACCCCGCCACGCAAGCAAAGTTGCGTGCTTTTTGCGTGTCGCTTAACCCACAAAACGCCAAACTCAACAGCAACACTCCGCCCGCAAAACTGACTGCCCACCAATGCGGCGCCGCTTCGCTATTCGCAGCTACTTTCACCGCGCTCGCTGCCGTAGCACTCGGCGTCAAATTCAATGGCGTCGTCGCTGCCCCGCCACTTAACGTCACGCTCGACGCCAATCCGCAGGTGTATCCCGTCGGCGCAAACGTTCCCCCAGTGCCGCACGTCAGATTCACCGCTCCGGTAAATCCATTCACCGGTGTGATCGTCACAATCGAGCTTCCCGCAGTGCCGGCCATGAATGCCAGTGGATTGGGTAGCAACCCGACTGTGAAGTCCGCTCCAGTCACCGACGCAGTTACTGTCACACTCGGCGAATCCGCCGCTTGCCAGTTGTTGTCGCCGCGATAATGCGCATGCAGAACATGCGTCCCGGCCGCAAACTTGACCCGCGACGCATACACCGCAATGTTTCCCGCGCCCACCGTCAGACTCTGCACACTCAGAATCTGCGCTGCCGCTCCATTCACTGAATCCCAGAACTCGATCAAGCCTGTCGGATACGCTAACGCCGTATTCGCCGGGCTGCCGCTCACGCTCGCGTTCAGACTTACCTGCTGCGTTGTGGTCGCTGTTCCCGGCGCAGTCAAAATTACATTCGGAACGCCGGTCTTTACCGTGAACGACACCGGCGTGCTCGTCGAACTCGCGTTCGCTGTATCACCCGAATAAATCGCGTACACCGCGGTCGTTCCACCCTGCGGCCATGGCACCGAAATCGTCGCGCTACCAGTCGAAATCGCCGCTGCCGCGCTGCGCGGTCCCACTGCATCCCACAGTGTCACCGTTCCCGTCGCCGTGGTCGGCTTTACCGCCACCGCAAACGAAGCTGTATCTCCCAGATTTACCGGAAGCGTTGTCGCCATCAACGTTGTCGTGGTGCTCTTCGGTCCGCTGCTCGCCGTTACCGCCACCGTTTGTGTCAGCTCGTTCTTAGGATCGCCGCTCACCACGTTCGTGTAGTTCACGTCGCCGTTCGCCAAATAATTCGCGCCGATTACGTGTTGCCCCGCCGTCAAATTCATCAATAGCGTTGCCGCTTGCCCCTGCGTCCCAAAAAATCCACCGGTCTGCAGCGGCAAGGTGCTTCCTACTGGCACCCCATTGTCTGTAAATTGCACCGCTCCGGTAGCCGGCACGCTGCCGAATCCGGAAACCACCGCGTGCACTCCGATCGTTTGTCCCACGGTGGCTGTATTCGTGTTCACGCCGACCACCACGAACGGTGTGCCTTGCGTAACGCTGAAATTCATGGCGCTCGATGTGCTCGGCGAGAAACTATTGTCTCCAACGTACGTCGCCGTCAGCGCGTGCATCCCCGGCGCAAACGCGTAGCTGCCCCCTCCGCCAGTGGGAATGCTCACTCCCCCATCCGACGCCAGTGGATACGTCCCGACCGGATTCACTCCGTCCAGCAAGCTAATCGTTCCCGTTGCCACTCCGTTGCCCGATAGTCCCGCCACCTTCACCGCCACCGTAACCGGCGAACCGTAGCCCGCGTTGCCGTTCTGCAATCCGTTTAACGACAATGTCGTCGTACTTGCCTCCGCCGTCACACTCAACGACACACTTGCCGAGTCGCTGGCCGCAAATGTTTCGTCTCCATCGTAGTGTGCCGACAAATTGTATTGTCCGCCAGGCAAGTCGCTGATCGCCGCCGTAAACGCGCCGCTCGTCAGCGTTATGGTGTCCGGCATATTCCCGTGTGAATCCGTCCTCAGCAGTACATTTCCCGACGGCGTTCCCGTTCCTGATCCTGGCGCCACAATGCCGCTCAAGTTCGCAGCCGTCCCGTGCACAAAACTCGTCCCCGTCATCGTCAGCGACGTCTGCGAAATTGCCAGGGTTGCGGTCTTCCAGTTATTTGCCAAGTTCGCCGCATTCACCGATCCCAATCCCGTCACCAGGTCGTAGCCAGGACCCGCAGTCTGCCCGTTCAAAATTCCATTCACTCCCATCACGGTCGAGCTGCATCCCGGCGAGCCTCCCGCGCACGGCACCGCGTTCCCACCCGTCGTCACGTCATAAAAAATGCACGCACTCTGCGCAGTCGGGTTGGTCTGTTTCGAAGCATCACAACTGTTGCTCTGCGCCAATTTGTACAGCACGTTGTTAATTTGTCCCTGGTATTCGCCGTTCTTCTGCTCCACCAACGCCAGAATCCCCGCCATTGCCGGCGCCGCCGCCGACGTTCCACCCACCAACGTCAGTCCCGTCACTTCCTGACCATTCACTTGGCACGCGGCGCCGCCCAAGCTGGTGCAATACACAATGTCGTCGTGATCCGCTGCCGCTGCTAACGCCACATCCGGCACGTCGCGCTGCCCATCCGCCGGAACTCCGTTTCCCGCCTGCCACGAAGGCTTGGCGTAAACTGTGCTCGTTCCTCCTCCGCCCGCCAGCAAACTGAAACTCCCTGTACCTTCCTCGCAATTCGTAGCTGAAGTCGGCTGCCCGGGATCGCAGCTCTCATTCCAACTCGCTTCCGGAATGTAGCCAATCGCCGACGCAAAACTCGCGCTGTTCGTCGCGCTCCAATACGTCGCCGCGCTCGTGCCTTCGGCAAATTCCGTCCCCCCCACCGCCACGTTATACGGTGTCGACGCCGTCCCGCTCACCGCCAATCCTTGCGTCGCTGGCATGCCCGCATTCGGGTTGTCGCATCCTGCCGCGCCGTTATCTCCCGTCGCCACCAGCACCGTTATTCCTTGCGCCGCCGCTTGCTGCCACAAATTGTTGTAGAACGCATTCCCCGCCGTTCCTAGCGCTTGTTCGCATGCCCCATACGAGTACGTCAGAATGGGTGCAACCTGATTCTCAATCGCGTACGCGGCCGCCAGATCCACTCCATTGGTGGTCGCCGTGCTCCCCGCTATCACCAAGTCAATCGTCGCCCCAGGTGCCACAGCGCCAGCCCACTCCGTGTCCAGCATCGCTTCGTTCGCGTCCGACGGGTCCGCGAGTCCCGGGTCCGGTCCGCTCAGCAAAATATTTGGATCGTTACTCTTCAATCCAAAAATCTGCCGAAACATTTGCACGTCCGTCAGTTCAATATTCGATTGCGCCACCACCGCTATCGAAACTCCCGTTCCATCCAATCCCGCGCTCAACAAAGTGCTCGTGTTGTAAATCGCCGCGAAGTCCCCCGGTGCCAAATAATAGGTGAACGTACTATTCGCTCCCGCCGCAGTCAGGCTCGGCGTCAGCGTCGTCACCACTTTCTGCCCTTGCGCATTTCGCCCGGCCTGCCCGCCAACAATCTTCCTCGGCGTAATCTTCTTGAAATTATTTAACGACGCCACGCCCGGCGACACGTTCGCTAATTCCGCAGGCAGCGCGATATCCCCCGAATTTGCTAAATGCTTTTTCCCATCCACCAGGTAGTAGTGAAGCTCAGTATGAAACGCGTTCTCAACCTGCGCCGAAGTTCCGCCGAACTCCACGCTGCGCTTGCCCAGCCCGATCTTCGTCACCTGAAATCCGCTTCGCTCCAGCCATTCCCGCACTTTTTCCAAATCCGCATCGGCCACGCCAAAGCGCGCGCCATATTCCGCCGCCGTCAACCAGTGATGATAATTTCCGGATTTTGGATTGTGCAGCTCTCCCATCAGCGTCTTCAGTTCTTGTTCCTGAATTACCGATGGCCGAAGCACCAGGATCATGCGATCCAGTTTCTTATCTGCTTCGACGCGCCCGATTTCCTGTGATGTTTGCGCTAGAGGATGTGTGGAGTGTTCAATGCGCACGATCTGCGCGTCATCAATCGGTCCATGCAGGCGTGCTTCGGTCTGAGCAAGCGCGGTTCCTCCCGCTGTTTGCCACAATGCCCACAGAAGTACACAAGGAACTCCCAGCCGCTGGAGCGACAACGCTGCCCACCTTTTGCGATCCCGCTGTTTCCTGCACTGCCGCTCGCCGGGCGGGACGGGCCCATGCGGTTTGCTCAGTACGGGTTCGATGCGAAAGTAATTACGAGGAACTTACCCGCAGCCATTTTACACGCCACTCTCCTCCCTTACAATTCCCCGTACTCGTCCAGTCGATTAGTGACACTTTGCCTTTCTTAGATCCCGCTCATCCAGTCCAGACACTCTTCGAGTGTCACCAATCATTCTCAGCGAGCACATTCCCACCACCCCAACTGAACGAACCCAGACAGCCCATCGCGAATCGAGCCACCTCATCGAACTTAGCCCCGTTATTCCGAGCGAAGCGAGGAATCCTCTTGGGTTTCCTCCCACTGCGCACCCCAACTCGCTTACAGCATTCCACTTAGATATTCCGGCTTTCTTACACCGTACTCAGAGTTTTCGACTGCCATTCCTCGCTCCACCCGAGCATTCTCCATTCGACTAACCTCTTTGCCCTCCCAATCCTGGAATCCACAATCCGGTCTTGTCATCTGTAACTCGCAGCAAACAAAGGGCTAAATCCGGCCCCAATTCGCAGTCTCTACCGCCACTCCAGTCGTTCTACCCATTGACTATCTTTGGAAGTTTACTTGCCCTTATCACATTGTTCGCAAACGGGTTCCTGCACGAAGGTTATACGGTACGCAATTCGAAAGGGCACCAACCATGTTGCGCTGGGCTCTCGCCTTTTTTCTTATCGCGATCTTCGTTGCAGTTCTCGGATTTAGTGGCGTCGCGGTGGCAGGCGCAGGCATTGCCAGAATTCTCTTCTTCTTGTTCCTTCTTCTCTTTTTCTCAGCACTTCTGGGCCATGTCGCTCGCCGCACCCAAACATAGTTACAAGTCGTTTGACTTTTCTCGGGCGTTCGTCTCGCTCGCGTCAGGGGTGTCTATGAAGAATCGCACTCTGCTTGGCTTTCTTCTGATGATTGCGGGATTCACGGCGCTAGCCCATCAGGGCATTGCCTTCATCGTCGATCACCCTAGCGCGGGCATGGACGGCATCGAAGATCGCAATCCTCTGCCGCTATCTCCGGCGTTCGGCGCCATCGGCATGTTTTGCGGTTTTGTCCTCATCGCACTCCACAGGGACAATTCAGAAAATAGAAATTCAGAAAATAAAAATTCCAAGGGCGAGGAGTACGAGCGTTTGCGCGTCACGATCGTCCAGGATCGTCAGCCGCATTCCGAAGAACTTCGTCGTCCCTCGTCTCGGCCGCACAATCGGCCGCCAACGAACTTCGCCAACGCTAGCAATACCCTGACCACTTCACACCCCAAAGCGTCGCACGGTGGAGGCGATTCGACCCGCCTCCACACCCCCCTCTCGAAATCCTGATTTTTGCTTTATCTTGGCAGCCCCGTCGGCAGGTTCCAATGTCTCCACACGCTAACCACGCGCAGCAAAAAGCACACCGCTCCGCCTAGAATTGCCGACACCGTTGGCGATACCTTCAATTTTCGGCAACTCACCATGCACACCGATCCCACGATCGCCGCTGTCGCGTACACCTCTGCGCGCAAAACACGCGGCACCTGCGCCAATAACACGTCGCGCACCGCGCCTCCGCCCACTCCGGTGATTGTTCCCAAGAGCACTGCGATGAACCCGCTCATCTTGTGCTCCAGAGCTTTCTCTGTTCCCGCGATCGCAAACAGTGCCAGTCCACCCGCGTCTAGCACCATCATCAGATTGCCAGGAATGCCTTGCACCACGTTGTACAGAAAAAAAGCAATCGTTCCCCCGCCAAACGCCAGCGCTGCATATCTCCAATCTCGAAGTGACGCCGGTGGAATAGCTCCAATCAATAAGTCGCGAATAATTCCGCCGCCCAGCGCCGTGGCAAACGCCAGCACCATCACCCCAATCAAATCCAGATTTCCGCGGATTCCCGCCAGCGCCCCTTCCAGCCCAAATAGCAATGTTCCAGCCATGTCCGCAACGAACAGCAATTGACCGGCGTTCTCTTTGATCGAAGCGCTTACAATTTTTGCCAATCCGTTCTCCATCCGGCCGCGCGTTGTTCATTTCACGACTTGCAATTTCTAAAAATTCTCGGCTACTTCAATTCCACATTTCCGCCAGAAAAAATCACGCCAATCTTTTTCCTCTTTCCTTCGCCGCCGGTTGCCAATCCCAGCACCGCCGCGCCTTCTTTCCGCAGCAGCGGAGCCAGCGCCACCGCGCTCGACGGCTCAATCACGATTTTCATCCGCTCCCAAACCAGGTGCATCGTCGACGCGATTTCCTCTTCGCTCACCAGCAAAATTCCATCCACATTCTTTTGCAGAATTGCGAATGTCCGAGGGGAAAGGGAAGCACGCAGCCCGTCCGCCATCGTGTCGCTCGACTCCAAACTTTGCAGCACCTTGCTGCTCAGCGACCGGTAGGCATCGTCCGCTCGTTCCGGCTCGCACCCAAACACCTTTATCGCCGGACGCATCGTCTTTGCCGCAATGCTCGTTCCGCTCAGCAATCCCCCGCCGCTCACCGGCGTTAGCACCGCATCCAAATCGCTTACCTCTTCGAGTAGCTCTTTAGCCGCGGTCGCCTGTCCCGCGATGATCCGATCATCGTCATACGGATGGATCAGCGCCGCTCCGGTTTCAGCTTGCACCCGTGCCGCGGTCTCCGCCCGCGCCGAAACTTTCGGCTCGCAAAAGGTAATCTTCCCGCCGTACGCTTCCACCGCCCGGCATTTCACCGCAGGCGCATTCTTCGGCATTACTATCCACGCCGGTATGCCCCTCCATCCCGCCGCGCACGCCACCGCTGCTGCATGGTTGCCGCTCGAAGGAGCCACCACCCCGTGCGCCGCCTCCGCTTCGCTCAGCGAGAAAATTGCATTGGTAGCGCCCCGTATCTTGAACGATCCCGTTTTCTGCAGGTTGTCGCACTTGAAGTACAGCTCCGCTCCGGCCATCGCATTCAACGACGCGCTGGTTAGTACCGGCGTGCGGTGGATTCGCGGCGCAATCCGCTCGTGCGCTGCCACAATTACGTTCCAGTTCACGCTCATTTTGTTCAGGTTAACCTCAGAATCTTGGGCCCTTCGGGCTTGTAGTCGACATGCCAAAAGTCTAGCCTACTGGTACTCCCAGAGCCAAAGTTTAACCGCTCCCCCCACCTTCAGACCTTGACCTCTCCCAGTCCTCTGTTACGCTATCCGTACCTGTCGATGTGTGGGTCGGCCAGCCCCCCTCGTTGCCAGCGGAGCGATTCATGGCCTCTTCCGAACGCCGACAACTTGAGCGCTTTAGTATGCGGGTTCCGCTGCGTTTTCGCCCTATTGGCTTGGCCGCTGACCGTACCGACCACTTCACCGAGGCTACCAATATTTCCCGCGGCGGCTTTTTCTTCGTGACTTCAGCAGCCCTGCAAGTGGGCATGCCCATCGAAGCCACTATTCGCATGCCGGTTGAAATCACGGGAGATAAGCCAGGCGAGACCCATTGCCGCGCGCGCGTCGTCCACGCCAAAGCCGATGCGTTCAGCGATGGCCGTATGGGTTATGGTGCAGAAATTGAATCCTTCATCGAGCCAGAGAAGCCAAAAGCGCAGCGCGCCGAGTCCGTGAGATCCAACGTCGCCATCCCCTCCAGCCTCCACCGCAACATCCCCAAGCCCTAGTCAGCCCTACTAGCAACTACTCTTCTAACGGCGCAACCACCCCGCGCCAGGACCACTACTTCACCGTCACCACCGTCTTCCCCGCTCCCACATTCTCAAACCGGTCGTACGCGCGCACCGCCACCGTATGCTCCCCGGCGCTTAGGTGCTTCACAGTAAACTCGTACGACTCCGTCCTGTTATCGCTGATCCCTTTCGCCGGCGCCAATAACAACCAATCCCCGCCATCCACGCTGTATTGCGCCCGCTCAATGCTGCTCGTCGGGTCCGTCGCCGTAAAACGGAAATCGTACGACACGCCCTGCGAACGATCCGCATTCATGCCCGTCGCGCTGGCCTCCACCTTCGAAATTGCCGGCGGCGTGTTGTCCACTTCAAACCGCTCGCTCTCGCGCTCCGTCTTCAAGGCTAGCGCTGGCGGATTCGATGGCGCGTCCGTCGCCACAATCTTCACGTAATACGCGCCATCCGGCATCGTGGTTGTATCCCACGAATAAAACTTCTGCTCCACTTTATCCTTCAGCAATTTCCAGTCGTGCTCATTTTCGCCCCGGAAATACACCGCGTATTGCAGTTCATCGTCGTTGTCGTCATGCGTGGCCCACAACACGGATTGGTAACCCTTCTGTATCGTTCCCTGCGGCGGCTGTTCGAATTTCGTCTGCGTCGTGGTAATCATCACGCCACTCGGGTTCGGCCCCGCCGGCATTTTCAACACCACATTTGCGGGTTGGCCCGTGATCCCCATCTGTGCCTGCGCTCGTACTCCTGGTTCCTGCACCGCGATTCCATCAATCACCGGAGCCACATTCTTCGGCTGGTACACCACATTCACCCAATCGATTCCATCGCCGGTGCGCCCATCGTGGATCACCGCTTTCCACTGCACGAATCGCGCTGCCGGCGCTTCTACTGGCGTTCCGGCTGTCGCGTAGGGGCCAAACCAGCGCGACCATTCTTTTCCCGGATCTTCTGTGTTTCCGCTGCGCACAAAAAATTCCAGCCGTGGCTCTTTGCTCTCTTTACCTTTTTTTACCGGCTCAACTGTTGCTGGAGGACCCCACCATTCCATCCGTCCCCACTGTGAAAACAACTTCGCGTCATACGATTGCGATTCGAACGTTCCTTCCTCTTCGTACTCCGGTCCAAGCGAGAACACTTTCCCCGGATTCGCCGTGCACAGATAAACTTTTCCGCCCGCCGCCCGCGAAATTCCCGTGATCTGCGCCGATCCTGATTTTGCCAATTGCGCGTACACACCGCGCCCATCAATCACCAGCAGTGAACCTGTATTCCCGGTGCCCGCCAATAACCGTCCATCCGAATTCAGTCCCAGCGAATACACCACATCGTCGCGCGAACTCCAGATTTCTTCCGGCGCTCCATCGCTCGCAATCCTATAAATGCTGCTCGAAATCGCCTGTGGAAACGCTACAAACGGCGCCCCGCTCTGACCTATCGGCGTTGGCGTCGCGTTCGTGATCGTTGTCGTTCCTTGCGAAGTCGTGATTACCGCCGAAGGTGCCGGTGCAATGATCCGCGGCTTCTCACCAATCGCCGCCACATAAATCGTGCCATCCGTGGTCACCGCCAGCGAAGTCACCTCGCGTTTCGCTGTCTCATACAACACAAATCCATCTGCGGTCCCACCGTTCGCCGATTTCTTGTTACCGCCCGTGCCCGCTGTAATCCGCAGCATCCGGCCATTCGGTTCCGTCCCCGCCAGCAAATTTCCCTTACCGTCGAATCCCAAAATCTTAATGTGTGCTTCGTCGCTTGCGTAATACAGTTCGCCTTTTCCATCCGGCGTCACGCGAAAAACCTGCCCTTTATCTCCCGTGGCAACAAACAGCGTTCCATCCGGCGCGAATGCCAGGTCCCAGATGTATTTTGTCTTGGGATCGAAAAACACGCTCTTTTCGCCGTTTCCCGAGACCTTGTACACCTTGCCGTCCGGCGAAGTTCCTACATACAGCGTCCCCTTCGCATCAAACGCGATCGATTGCGCCAGTAAGTCCGTCGAGTCAAATACAACCTTCGGCTTTCCATTGCCCTCGAAACGGAACACTTTCGCCGGCGATCCGCCGCCCGCATATAACACTCCGGCCGCATCGGTTCGCAGCGCCCACAAATACGAAGCGTCCGCATCCGAAATCAGCGTGAATTTCGGTGCCAACTCCAGATGCCCGTCGCTGCGCACCGCTACGCCCTTCGCCGTGCCTTTCAAAAATTCTTCGTACGTCGACTGTCTCCACCGCCGCGTGTGATCTGCCGAAGCCATCACGCAGCATCCCAGCACCATCGCCGCCGCGCACCCAGCCGACACCAATCGTCGCGCCGCGCCCCGCGAGTTCAACCACACCTGCAATTTCTTCTTCGCATTCGTCATCAAGTGGCTCACCGGATTTGGAGATTCAACGAAATTACGCCTGCTACTGGCCCACCCAGCGGCACGGTAGCTTCACTCGCCAGCGATTCCCGCAGCACCTGCACGCTTCCGGGTGTCGGCCGTCCATCAATCATGTTGATTTGCGACAGCGGCACGTTGGGCATTTCTTTGTCGTCCCACACCAACGTCGGTGCTGGCACAAAGAGTCCAACATACAGTCGATCGTTGTGACGTTCCCGATTCATAAGCGCGATCAGTTGATCCAGTCCCGCCGGACCCGCCGCGCTTCCGACACCGCTCCCCTGAAAATTGAATCCCCGCGAAGAGCGGTTCAGCATTTCCGAGTCGCACACCAGCACCCGCAATGTCGTCCCGCGAACAATCTGATCCGGCACATGCACTGTCGTTTCTTCAATTCGCGAAGGTCCACGATACGGCCGCAGCGATACGCGCACCTTCACATCCTCACCCGGCGCCGCTTCGCCCTTCTCCAGCCACGCGCTGTCAATCGTGAACGAATTCCGCCCTGGCACGCTGTCCACGCGCAAGGTCACCTTCTCCACCTTGGGCACCTCGAAATTATTCGTGAACAATCTTCCAAACGCGCTCTGCACCGCCAGCGCAATCGGCATGCTGTCCGGCGCCATCGAATCTCCCGGCGCCACCGTGCTCCCAATCTGTACCGGCACGTGCCCCTGCAACTTCACTTCGCCCGTCAAGTGCAGCGTCCGTCCTTCTCCATACAGCGCGTTCTGATTCACGCCATTAAAGGTGGTCAGCGCCACCAGCAACGGCGTCAACTTCGGATGATTCACAATCTCGAAGTGCAATTTCTTTTCGACGCCATCCGACACAAAATCTAGGTCTACCGGAATCATTGCCGGTGCTGCTCCCAGCTTTCCCGTCACCGCCGTCAGATGGTCGCCGGTAATCGTTCCAATCGAGCCGCCCACATTCACAATCTTCGTCGACGCCAGCGCCGAAGATAACGTCGTCACCACCCGACTCCGCGCCATCGGGATCTGCACATCTCCGAAATTCAAGAACGGATGTCCGCACAAAAACACGCGATCGCCCTGCACTGCCGTCACCGTGCACGCCGAATTAATCGACGCGTCTCCCTGCACCAGCACCATGCCCGCCATGTCGCCCGCTGCAAGATGCCCATCGTCCGGCCGCGCCTCCGTCATTCCACCTTGCGCCGCCACGAATCCAAAACTCTGCAGTTGCCCAGCAAAGGGCTGCAGCGATCCCGGCTGGAATCCTGAAAATATCAAAGGCGTCTCAATGGGCTCCAACGCCGATCCGCCCGGCAGCGTGTTCCGCGCCAGCGCATCGCTGGGCAAAGCGAATTGCTGCGCTCCTTGTTGCCAGCCCGCCACTTGCGTTGGCGGCCGCAACACATCTTCAATGGGAGTGACTCCCGCAATTGCTTCTTTAGTGAAGATTCCCAACTTCAGCGACAGCGCCCCCGCTAGCTTTCCCTCCAGGTACACGGGGCTTCCGCTCATTCCCGCCACCACGCCGGTGTGCTCCACCTTCGGGCCCTTCAACTGCACCAGAATGATCGATTGTTTCGGCCCCAGAAAATTCGGCAGCACCCCAATCACTTCCAGATCAAACTTCTCCACCTGGTCGCCTTCAAAAATCGTGTACGCGTACCCCTGCATTCCCGGCCGCACTTGCGACACCGGAATAATCTCGTTGGATTCCGGCGCCGCCGCCGAACTAGGCAGGGCACTTCCCAGCAACCCAATCACAAAAATTACGATAAGAGCAAAACGCTGCAGCAGGCGAGCCATGATGGATTGACAGAACCCCCGAAAGTGGAGTGAGCATGATACCGGGTAGGCTATACCGAGGCAATCGAACTAGCAGCGTGGCCCGGCTAGTCCGAAAGCTATGGACGTCCTAGAACTGATGAGGTGGCGCCTTCATTGGTTGTGTGGAAAGATGTTACTCAGACACGATAGGAGGCAGCATGACCGAACCTACGAAAGAAGAATTACTCGCCAAAATTGCCGAGCTTGAAAAGAAGGCCGAAGGCCGCAAGAAGGGAACTCTCGAATTTCGCGTTGGTGAAAAAGGTGGCGTCAGCGTCTACGGTCTCGGCCGATTCCCCGTCACCCTCTACTACGAACAGTGGACCCGCTTGCTCGACGCCGTCCCCGATCTCCGCGCCTTCCTCGAAGACAACAAGCACCGCCTCAAACTCAAAGAGCAGTAGCTCTGTAGCACGGCTCTTGTAGCACAGCCATTCCTGGCTGTGGACTGATCTTGGAGCAAACCAACTAATCGTGATGATGCATCGCGAATATCTTTTCCGTCGAATCCTCATACGGATACACATGCACCATCCATCCAAATATCACCGGATGAAACACGCCGCCCGCCGCGTCGCACGCTTCCTGCGTAGCGATCGACCCGCGTAGCCCAAACTTCGAATAATCCGCCGTCAGCCGCTCGCCCTTCGGCGGCATGCAAAGATTCGTGTGTAGATGCCACGTCGCAATACTCAGCGGCACGCGCTCGTTCAACTGGTCTTCCGTCGCGCGCTTTGGCATCGTGTACATCGCCCCAACCAGCTCATACCCGTTACCCGTCTTCTTGTACAACAGCGATGTCGGGCGCGACGCGTCAAACGTGAACGCCTCCAAAAATCCATTCGCGTGGCTCGTAAAGTGGTATTCCTCTTGGGGAAGTTCCGGATGGAAAATCGTGAATCCCTCATTCAACGCCACATGGTAGTCCCGATATTTCTCAATCCCCACCCGCAGTTGCTGCACAATCTCGTTCGCCCGCTGCAAATCTCCCGGCCCTTGTGGTCGAGGCGCGGTCATGTGCATGTGCACCGAATCGCCGTGCCCCATGTGCGCCATGTCATGCATGGCTCCCATCTCGTTGGACTTGTCTGCATCCATGTTCATGCCCGGCATGTTGGCATGGTCCTGCCCCGCCTGTTGCTCTTGCATCGCAGCCGTTTCCGCGGCCGACGAAACCGCAGGCGTCCGATGATTCGGAATCGCCGCAAGCAAAACTCCTACCAGAAATAAAGCCCCAAAGCCTATCGCGGCATGGGTCACCAACTGCATCACTGTACGACGCGCAGACATCTCTTCTCCTTACAGGCTTACCTCGTCCCGTCTACATTTAATGATACGCAGCGCCATAGTCATGTGTTTCACCAGATTCTCCGCAGTTTGCGCCATACAAACTGTCCCCAGGTACAGCACTTTCCCCGATCTTTCAGTGTCCTTTGCGCTACAACTCCGTCCTCCAACGCTAGTCCTAAACTTCGCCTATGCCGTCACACTCTTTCGTTGCTCAAAAATTCCTGATCCCACCCGAACTCGACCTCGCATTCGCGCATGCTAAACTCTTTCCAGGAAACCACCGTGAAAAAGGAAACGATTCACCCGGTAAAAGCTCTTACCGGCGCGCTACAACTGCCCGGCGACAAGTCCATTTCGCATCGCTATGCCATGCTCGCCGCTCTTGCCGAAGGCACCAGCGAATTTCGTCATTTCGCCGCTGCTCGCGATTGCCATAGCACTCTCGGCTGCATGAAGGCTCTCGGCGCCGACGTCGCCGTTGATGGCACCACCGTAAAAATCACCGGTCACGGCCTCCGCGGACTCAAGGTCCCTCGCCGCACCCTCGACGCAGAAAATTCCGGCACCACCATTCGCCTGCTCTCCGGCATTCTCAGCGGTCAGCAATTCACCGCCAAAATTACTGGCGACGAATCCCTCCAGAAACGCCCCATGAAGCGCGTCGTTACTCCGCTCAAGCTGATGGGCGCAGATATTCGCCCTCGCGAAGATAATTTTCCGCCTCTTGAAATTCACGGCGGTAACCTCCGCGCCATTCAATACGAAATGCCCATGGCCAGTGCTCAGGTAAAATCCGCAGTGCTCCTCGCCGGCCTCTACGCCGATGGCACCACGCAAGTCATCGAGCCTGCCCGCACTCGCGATCACACCGAACTCGCTCTCGAACTTTTTGGCGCGCCGATCGAGAAACGCGGCCGCACCGTCATCATTCACGGCATGACCACCCCCAACGGGGTCTCTTCCTCCGCGTCGCTCAAGCCCCAATCTCTCGACGTGCCCGGCGATTTATCCTCTGCCGTTTTTTTCATCGCGGCCGCCTCGCTTTTGCCCGACTCCAACATTTTCATCAGTAACGTCGGCCTCAATCCCACTCGCTCTGCCATTCTCGATTTCTTCATTCAGATGGGCGCCGAAATCTCCGTCACCAGCCTGAACGCCCAGCAAGGCGAAGTCGTCGGCGATATCTCCGTGAAGGGCACTACTCTCAAGGGAGGCCTCATCTCCGGCGATCAGGTTCCTCTGCTCATCGACGAACTTCCCATGCTCGCCGCTCTCGGTCCTTACACCGAGCAGGGAATTGAGATTCGCGATGCTGCTGAATTACGCGTAAAAGAAAGCGACCGTATCGCCGCTCTCGTCAAAAATCTCCAGCGCCTCGGCGCCACGGTCGAAGAGCGTCCCGACGGTCTCCGCGTCGAAGGTCGCAGCGCCGGAAAATTGCACGGCGCAGAAATTGAACCGCACGGCGACCACCGCATCGCCATGGCTTTCGCCGTAGCCGCGCTAGCCGCCGAGGGCGACACCGTAATCCGCGATGCCGACTGCGCCGCCGTCTCCTACCCCACCTTCTTCCAAGAACTCCGCCGCTTGGGCGCTTAGCCTAATTTCCCGACGGCCTATGTGTCGCCTCGCCTATGTAGGGACCTGGCTTTAGCCAGGCACCCGCCCATTCCAGAACCTGCCTTTCGATCCCATCCCGCCACGTTCTTCTTTGACCAAACCCCGCCCAACTCCCCGCCTTTCCAAAATCCCCGCATCGTACACTTACAACAACACCTACCATAAGGGGCGCGGAGGCCCTAATCCATGGCTGCCGGCATTCTCATCCTCTATTCCTCAAACAGCGGCGGCTTCCTGCTCTTCTCCATAGCCGGCATCGCCCTAGGTCTGTTTCTTTTCCTCAATGGTTTCCGCATGCTCCGCTATAAACGCCTATCCTCGACACCCCACTCTCCAAAATTCACAGCGCCTCCATCGGCCTCGTTGAAGTCATGGGTACTCCCATCGGCCCGCACACTCTCGCCGCTCCCGTCACTGGCGATCCCTGCTTTTACTACCGTGTGCAAGCCTGGCAATGGACCGAGACCGACAACGGCAAATCCCACGTTTGGAAATCCGTCCTCGACGAAAGCTCCTACATCCCGTTCTTTCTTCAAGACAGCACCGGCCGCGTGCTCATCGATTCGCAAGGCGCCGAAATGGACGTCCATCGCAACTTCTCCGATCAAATCGAAGCCTCGTTCTTCAATACCCGCGACCTCGTTCCTCCCAATGTCCGCAATTTCCTGGCGCTTCGTGGCCTCGTTCCTTACGAAAAAATTAAGATCGAAGAGCGCATCATTCAACCCGGTTTCCCACTTTTTGTCTTCGGCACACTCGGCGAGAATCCCTCCTCCGGCTTGTGGGCACCGCAGACGCATCATTCCGGCATTTCCGCCTCAAAGTTTGGGTTCAACTTCAGTAGCGGCCCGGGCCTGAGTTTTAGCTTCACCGCTGCTAACCCGAAGACCGCACCACATCCGCTGGATCTCACTCCGCGCAGTTCACCCACTTTCTCTTCAACCACCCCGCCGCGCGCTGCGCAGAGTTCAGCGAGTCCCTCCGCAACGCGCACCGCCGTCGCCGGTAATTCTCTCGCCGCCTTGCGCCGCCCAGACACCGCGACTCAACCTTCGTCGCCTGCAAGCGCAAGCCCGTCCGAGCCAGCGTTCGAACCCCATCCCAGCGCCGCCATCAGCAAAGGCGAGCATGGCCAGCCCTTCACCATTTCCTGGCACAGCCAAAAAGAAGTCGCCGCGTCTCTGGCTTGGAAATCCACCCTGTGCATCTGGGGCGGCCCCATACTCGCCATCGCTTCTCTTTATCTTTTGCTTGTTTTGTGGGATTCGGTTTCGCTTTAAGGCAAAGGAGCCTGCATGGGTCTGATTCCTTCTCTGATTCTCACCTTCGCCGCACTCGGGCTGCTCATCTATATCGTCACGATTTATAACGGTCTCGTCGGCCTACGCAACGATATCGACAAAGCCTGGGCCAATATCGATGTTCTCCTGAAGCAGCGCCACGATGAACTTCCGCGCCTCGTCGACGTTTGCAAGGGCTACATGCAATACGAGCGTGAAACCTTGCAGACCCTCACCGAAGCTCGCACCAAATACGCCTTAGCTTCCACCGTCGATCAAAAAGCCTCCGCCAGCGGCACCCTCACCGCCTCCGTCCAAAAACTTTTTGCGGTTGCGGAAAATTATCCAGACCTGAAAGCCAACGTCTCGTTCCTGGCTCTCCAGAAACGCATTTCCGAACTCGAAAGCCAAATCGCCGATCGTCGCGAGTTCTACAACGACGCCATCAACATCTTCAATACCCGCATCCAGCAAGTCCCCGACACCTGGCTAGCCTCCCCCATGCACTTACAACCCCGCCCCATGTTCCAAGTAACTCAAATAGAAAAATCCCCAGTAAACATCGCCCTAACTCCCACCCACACCTAGACCTAAATTGCCGGCCTATACGATCCGCCGCCTCATGTAGGGGCCTGGCTTCAGCCAGGCATCCGTTTCGCAATCTGTTCGATATCAGATATCCGTTATCAGCTATCAGAAAACCAGAGGTTAACGAGGTAACAGGGATTACGAACTGGGTGTTTGGTTCCCAACTTGTTCAGCTCGATTTCCGTTTGTTAAGACGCGCTGGCGCATTTTGAAAAGCATTTTTGCCAACTCGTCGCAGAGTGGGAGAACTTCGTCGACCTTTGCGCCAGGGACCAAACCAAGACGACGAACGATCACCAGGTGAGTTTCGAGTTCGCGCAAGGATCCGCTGGCGATGGCCAAGAAACGAGCAAAGTCACGCGAATTCCATCGGCCAAAGGCCTCCGCGATATTTGCAGGGACAGAAGTTGCTGCGCGACGAATTTGCGACGTTAATGCAAAACGTTCGTCCAGCGGCAGCATAGTAGATAGGCGATAACATCGCTCAACTAGTTCGATAGATTTCTGCCAAATTTTAAGGTCATGGACAGTTTGGGGATGTGTCAGCACAGAATCTAGCCTCCGTAACAGGCGTGTAACATACCTTATAAGTATACTAATCTATCTTATAAGTTGAATGGAATAGGTGAGGCCGAAGTGTGCTCGATATCGGATATCAGTATCAGATATCTGTTCGGAACAGCGGAGCCTGATCCGTTAAGCTCAGGCGATGGTGACAGCGGGTGGCGCTAGGCTGATGTTATCTCATCCACCCCGCTTATTAGCCAAGTGGCGCCCTAAAATACTCGCGAAGCCGGAAGCTTCCTGATATCCGATATCAGATATCAGCCAAACTACTGGTCTTGAGCCGGCGGCACTGGCGCTGGCGGCGCGGGCACCTTGGGTGGCTTACCAGGCAATGAAATCGCGGTTCGCCGTAGAGAGATATTCCCGTAGCTAGTCTTCAAAATTAATTTAGGCCCCCGCCCCGACCCATATTTTCCCACCAGACGCGAATCTCCCGCCTCGGACTTCGTCGGCGTCAACCCCGGAAACTCCGAACTGATATCGCAATTGTGGCAGTCCGCTTCCACATCAAAATTCGAACTCCCGGGCACCGTCACCGAAATTCCCGACGATGAATTCGTGATCGTCGCATCGTCCTTAGGCGGCGCCCCATACCTCACATTGATCTCTGCATTCCGATTATCCAGACTCACCTTCCCGCCCGGATTCTCCACATTGATTTCCGCATCGCGCGTGCGCAGCGTCAAATTTCCCGGCACATCAATAATGTCCATGTTCCCCGAGCCCGCTTCCAAGTGCCCCGCCAGCGCCGACACCGTCAAATCCGTCTTCGGCGAAATCATCCGCACGCCCTTCGCCACTTTATCCGCGCGCACCGGACCGTAAAAATCTCCATCCACCGTCAGGCTACCAGCGGAGTCCACCACTTCAATCTCCCCGCCTTTGCCGGAAATCTTTGCGTCACCCTTGGTGCCCGAAACTTTCACGTCGCCTTTGCGCATCTCAATCGACACATCGCCCGCAGTCCCGCGCACTTCCACATCGCCATACTGATCGGTTACGCCGACATCCGCGCCCATTTCCGTAACGGTCACGTCGCCCTTTTCCGTACGCAACGTCAGCGACGACTTCTTCGGCACCGCAATTTCCAAATCCGTGGCAATTCGCGAATCCTTTAAATCGTATCCAGATGGCTGTATTTCATAAGCGTCGCCATTCTTCACGATTTTTACTTCTACCGGCTTCGCCAGGCGGTCCGCTTCGGACTCGCCCCACGTCCGTATGTTTTTCTTGCCAGACACGCGCAACTGCGCGCCCTCCGAGGGTCGCACGCTGATGTCTCCGCGTCCCAGTTTCACCACCACATGAGCATTAGGCGGAATGGTCTGCTCCGGCAAGTCAATATCAAACGTGTAGCTCTCCCCATTCGCTTCCTCGAAAATCCCGCCAACTTTTTCCTTCGTAAAGTCCACTGCCACCACTACACCCAGCAGCGCCAGCATTCCTACCACCAGCATCACTTCACCCGATGTGATTCCTCCGCCTTCTCCACCAAAACGCCTACCCGCCGTGCGCTCATACAGCTTCACCGCGCCCCAGAAAATAATCAGCAGCGGCCACCAACGCGTGAACAGTTGGTGCAAATCCAAATGCCCGTAATTGTGCAGGAGAAGTAAGAGACCAACCGAGAGAAGAACAAATCCAGAGAAAAGACCGCTGCTGCGCGACTGGGTAGTAGCCATTGGCGGTTATTGTCCGGACGTCGTGTACGGAGGCTGCGACGTTCCTGCCGGAGGCGGCACCGGCGGAACTCCTGGATTAGGCGGAGCGGGCGGGACTCCCGGTACGGGCACAAATTGTACCGGCTCCACGTGCCCTTCCCGCGATGCCGTTGCCGCTGCTAGCTGAACGAGCCCGATCACCACCAGAATTACCGGCCACGTATGCCCAAAATAAAATTCACCGCCGCGCAATTGGTGCAGCAGAAACAACACGCCAATCGTGATCACCACCGCTGGCCCCGTAAGGCTCCGTATCGTGCAACTCTGACAATGGCATCGTACCTGGCTCGCCATCGCTCCTCCTCTAACTATGTCCACTAACCCGGTTCCGCAACATGAACGCGCCTACTCCGATGAGCACCAGCGGCCAAAAAATCTGTCGCACCCGAAAAAAATCGAAAAATCCAAAATTGTTCAGCAGGAACAGCGCGCCCACCGCAATCAGAATGATTGGTCCCAGCGGCCGATTCTTGCTCCAGTTTTCAAACGGATCCTGTAGCACTTCTCCGGTCTGCCGCGATTTCGCCACGCGCATCGCATCAATCGCCATATAGAGCGGGAACACCGACACCGCAAACACCAGGAGCCCGGTCATCCCGTCACCAAGATCGCTGCTCAATCCAAAAATAATCGCCGCAAATATTACGACGTGAACTAGCGCCTTGTTGTATTCCCCGTTATAAATCGCCCCTAATCCCGGCACCAATCCCAATAAAAACGCCAATCCCGGGTTCGCGTTTCTCGACGCGCTTCCCGCCACAGGAGGCACCGCCGTCACCTGCGCGGCCACGTTACCTGGCGCAACTCCCACACTAGGATTCACCACACTTCCCGTACTTACCGGCGCACTCACCGGTATTCCCATCACATTCGCCAGGCAATCTTCGCAGTACAGCACATCTCGCACTGGGCGCACACAAGCCGGACACATCGGCTTGCCGCAGTTGCGGCAATAGCCTGTTGCGTCCACTTCCGGATGCACCGCACATTTCATCGAAGGCTCCTCTCGTGCATTGCAGGAAACCATGCCGCCATCACTTCTAATTGCCTCGCAACGTCATTCGCCCGATTCTGCTGACGCGGTTGCCCCGGCTTGTGCTCGTCCGTCTGCCCGGGATCCTTCTCTGGCCCCGTCTTCGGCAGCGACTGGTCTGGCGTCGACTGCAACAGATTCGGATCCTGCCGCAACCGCGATTGAATCTCATACACTACGCGCCAATCGCTCACCGATTTGACCGCGTGCGCATACGCCAGATGTCCTTGCCGGTCCAAATTCCGCACCACCGTAGCCGGACGCAAATCCGCCAGCTTCGGCTTCTTAAACGAAACTCCCGAAGCTCCCACCAGAATCACGAATGTCGCCATCACGCTCGCTGCTCCATACGCAAACTTCGGCGACCCCATGCCCCGCACAAAATTCCAAAATCCTTGCCAACCCGTCACGCTCTCCCGCGGGCCCAGCGTCTTATCCAAAATCGAGTACACCAGCCGTGGCGAGGCTTCCACCGGCTCCAGTCCATGCAACTCCGTCACTAAATCGCGCACACTCGCCAGCAGCGGCCCACACTCCGCGCAGCTCTTCACGTGCGTGTCAAACTCCGCACGCTCCGGCTCCTGCAGCAAGCCATCCAGATAATCGCTCAGTCGCGCTTCAACTTGATCGCACGTCCAGGTCATAACCTACTCCCCACTACCAACATACATCTTCCCGAACCATTCCACTTTCCCACTAACTCCGCACTGCCGTATTCCATAACATCAACTTCCGCACTATCCCCACCATTCATAACTTCCAAAACTCTCATGCCGGCCGTACTCCCATTTGCTGCAATATCCGCGCCAGCTCAATTCTTCCCCGGTTGATTCGCGACTTTACCGTTCCTTCCGGCACGCTCAACACCTGCTGAATTTCCGCATACTCCAATTGCTGTAAGTCCCGCAGTATAACCGCCTCGCGCAACTCCGGCGACAATCGCGTCAACGCCGATTGCACCTGTCCACTTAACTCTCCTAACAGCGCCTGCTCGTCCGGCCGCCGTCCCATCGACTCTTTGTTCTCCACCACCGGCATCGCATCGTCCAGCGAGTCCGTCATCCGGTCCCGCTTGGTCCTTCGGTAATGATCAATCAGCAAGTTTCTCGACACGCTCGTCATCCACGTTGCAAATCCGCCGTGCGCGCTGCGATAACTTCCCAACGTCCGGTACACTCGCAAAAACACTTCCTGCGATAAATCTTCCGCCTCTGTCCGGTTGCCCACAAATCGGTAGCACACATTAAATATTCGCCGCGAATGCCGACGCACAAGTTCCTCCCAGGCCGCACCGTCGCCCTGGAGGCATTGCTGGACCAGTTGGGCATCCTGCTCCAAGCTTCCTCAGTCCTGAATCTCAGATACCTGCTCAGGCAGGACCCGCAAGCCTTCTACCCCGGCTTGCATACTATGGAACGCAAAATGCCTCAATTATGTTCCCTTGCCTTCCGTTGGTGGGATCCACCCGTCTGCCGCATCTTACTCATACCGCTACCCCTACACAAGGTATTGGAATCTAAATGTTTAGCCTGCTTGACGCTGCCCCTTGCCCACCAGTACGCTGACCCCATGGGTCCTAAGTCGAGGAAGTGGCTACTTCTAGGTCTGGTCGGTGCGCTTATCGCGTTTCTTCTTTACCGCTCGCGCCACCTGCTCAATTTTGCAGATTTCAGTGGAGAGAAGCTCTGGGCCGCCATTCGCAACGCCAATGTGCCCCTGCTCCTGCTCTCCATTGTCCTGATCTACCTCTGCTACTTCCTCCGCTCCATCCGGTGGCGCAATCTCCAGAAGAACGTGGGCCCCGCCTCCCTTGGCTCGATCTACGCCATGACCCTCGCCGGCTTCTCCGCCGTTTTCCTCCTCGGCCGCGCCGGTGAACCTATTCGTCCCCTTCTACTGTCCCGGAAAAGTAAAATTCCCCTCGCTGACATTTTCGGCATCTACGCCCTAGAACGCCTCCTCGACACCGCTTCCGCTGCCGCCCTCGCCGCTGCCGGTCTGATTATCTTTTCCGCCCGCCGCCAGTCTCATCCCGGCGAAGTCTCCACCGCCTTTGAAACCGCCGCCAAAACCGGCGCCACCTTCCTCTGCATCGGCGTACTCTTCGCCATCGCCGTACTCATCTACCTACGACTCCACGGTTCCGCCGTCCTCGAGCGCCGCCTTCAACATTGGCTCGCAGCGCACGGCTGGCGCGCTAGCGTTGCTCGCATCCTTCTCGGTCTCGTCCGCGGCGTACAATCCATTCGCACCTTGGGCGATCTTTTCTTCGCCCTGCTCGTTTCCGCTGCACATTGGCTGCTCGTCGCCGCCATTTACTACCTCATCCCGCTGGCCTTAGGTGGACAATTCCTCCCACTCACCTTTCAGGACGCCATAATCGTTCTGGTCTTCACCCTCGTCGGTTCCGCCGTCCAGCTTCCCGGCGTTGGCGGAGGTTCCCAGGCGCTCACCATTCTGGCGTATACTTCCGTCTTCGGAATCGAGAAGGAACCTGCAGTGGCCGCGGCGATCATGCTTTGGCTGATTACCTTCGCTTCGTGCTCCCTTGCAGGTGTCCCGCTTCTCATCAGAGAAGGTCTCTCGCTCGGCGAGCTGCGCAGTATGCGCGCCCACGAAGACGAGGAACTCGACGCCGAAATGTCCGTCAAAGAAACAACCTGATACACTTTTCTTAGAATTTGTACGCAGGCCGCGATCTCGTAGGGGCACAACATGTTGTGCCTCATGTCCGCAAGATCGCCAATATTTTTCTATTTTGCCTTTTCTTGCGTTACGTCGCAGTTCGCACCAACTGCACCAGGAGAACGTCTCGAGTGAAGTGCCCTTTTTGCGCCCATCTGGACGACAAAGTCATCGACTCCCGTGAAGGTCGCACCGGCGACACCATTCGCCGTCGGCGCGAATGCCTCAAATGCTCTCGCCGCTTCACCACCTATGAACGCATCGACGAAATTCCCTACATGGTCATCAAAAAGGATGGCCGCCGCGAACGCTTTGAGCGCCAGAAAATCCTGCAAGGTTTACTGAAGGCCTGCGAAAAACGTCCAGTCCCGACTCCGAAACTCGAATCCATCGTCGACGAAATCGAAGGAGTCGTCCACGAAGCCACCGAACGCGAACTGACCACCACCGAAATCGGCGAGATGATCATGCATCGCCTCAAGAAGCTCGACAAAGTGGCCTACGTCCGCTTCGCCAGCGTTTACATGGATTTCAAAGACGTCCAGGAATTCATGTCCGAACTAAAAAATCTCCTAAAAGACCGCGCCATCAAAAAGTGATTTTTCTGCAATACCAATTTCTCCTCGAAATGCTAGACTAGCCGCCCATAAGCGGTTACTTAAGCAGGAGGTTACTGTGGCAATCTTTTTTAAAGGAATGCTTTTAGGTACTGGATTTTTCGTTCTCGTAATTCTCGCCTACTCTTTCACTCTCTCCGCACGCTATTACACTCTTTCCGCACGCTATCCTGGTCCAGTCTCTCTTGACTTGCGGGGATACCGTGGCGCCCTTCAGCTTTTTGCAGGCTTTGCCCTGGGTGCATTCCTAATGTCCGGGCTAGTCCTGTGGCTTTACCGTGTTCTTGAGCTGAAGGCTCGTCAAGTCATTCCCGGCAGCTAATCGTCAACTCACTCCGTCATTCCGAGCGCAGCGAGAAATCCCTCTTCCTCTTCGCTCATAGCGTCTTTCCACCACATTCTCCGTTAACTCTGCGCTACCTCTGTGCCCTCTGTGGTAAATCTTTTTCCCCGCCTTTTCCCTTCTACCAAATCCTTACCCGCTCCCCAGGCCCCAAATACAACTTCTCTCCCTCTCCCACCGCGAACGCTCCATACCACGCATCAATGTTCCTCACCGTATCCGCCCGATATTCCGCCGGCGCATGTGGATCCGTCATCACCTGCTGCCGCAACCCTGCCTCCCGCGTTTTCGATCCCCAGTTCTGCCCAAACGCGATAAAGAATTGCTGATCTCCGCTGAACCCATCCTGCACCGGTGCCGCCTTGCCTCCCAACGCCGCATGATATCCGTCATACGCCGCCGAAATCCCCGCCACGTCCGCAATATTTTCCCCCAGCGTCTGCTTTCCATTCACCGCCAGATCCGGAAATGGTTTGTACGTGTCGTACTGCGCCGCCAGCTTGGCTGTCGCTTCCTCGAAATGTTTCAGGTCCGCCGGAGTCCACCAGTTCCGCACTCGCCCTTTCGAATCAAACGCGCTGCCCTCGGTATCAAACGTGTGGCTGATTTCATGTCCGATAACCGTTCCAATCGCCCCGTAATTCGCGGCATCCGGCGCCTGCGCATCAAAAAATGGCGGCTGCAGAATCGCCGCCGGAAAACTCAGCGCATTGTACAAAGGTAGATTCACCGCATTCACTGTCTGCGGCTCCATCGTCCATTCGTGCCGGTCCACCGGCTTTCCCAACCGCGCAATATCCTGCTGATAATCGAACATTCGTCCGCGCCACACATTTCCGAAAATGTCGTCGGCCTTCACTTCGTATTTCGAATAGTCCTTCCACGTTTCCGGATAGCCGACTCCCACATACAACGTGGTCAGCTTTGCCTGTGCCTCCGCCTTCGTTGCTGGATCCATCCAGCTCAGCGCTTCAATCCGCTTCCGAAACGCCGCGATCAGATTCGCCACCATTGCTTCCGCACGCGCTTTCGCCTCTGGTGGGAAATAACGCTGCGCATAAATCTGCCCCACCGCGTCGCCCAAAAATCCATTCACTACAAACACGCCGCGTTGCCACCTTGGTCGCTGCTGCTGTGCGCCCGTCAATTCCTTCCCGAAAAACGCGAACCGCTCGTCCGCAAACGCTTTCGGCAGCACGCCTGCCGCCGCTTCGATTTCGTGATACGCCAGCCAGTCCTTCCAGGTATCCAGCGCCACCGAACCCACCAACGCAGACTCGCCGGTAAACGCGCTTGGCTGCCACACAATAAAGCTGGCCTGCTTGGTCAGTCCCGCTCCCCGGAAATATTCTGCCCAGTCCAATCCCGGCGCCTTGGTCGCAAAATCGGCTTGGCTCCAGGTGTTATTCGCTTTGTGGACATCTTCGTTATCCGCCAGGCTCAAATGCTTTTCCGCAATCGCGTGCTCCAGTTCCACAATTCGCTTCGCCCGCGCCTCCGCATCCGTAAAACCTGCCAGCTTCAGCATCGCCGCCACGTGCGTCTCATACTCGCTGCGCACCTTCTTCATGTGCTCGCTGTCCGCCAGGTAATACTCGCGGTCCGGCAATTGCACTCCGCCCTGCAGCAAATACGCGGTGTAGTGTTCGGAATCGTTGAATCCTGGCGCTACCCACAACCCAAACAAATTCGGCGTATGAAAATTCGTGTTGTTCAGCGCGTCCACGTCCGACCGCAACGTCTCACCCAGCGCGTGCGCCAACTCCTTTTTGTCGTGAATCCCGGCAATCGCATCCAGGTGCGGCTTCAGTGGCGTCAACCCTTTCGCTTCAATCCCCGCTTCGTCCATGTACGAGTTGAATAGATCGGCAATCTTCCGCGTGCTCGATCCCGCCGGCGCTGTGCCCTTAGCCGCTTCCTCAATCAAATCCGCCGTTCGTTTGTTACTGATCGTATCCAGCGCGGAGAATACCCCAATGCTCGCGCGGTCCGCAGGAATCTCCGTTTTCTTGATCCACTCCCCATTCGCATACAAATAAAAGTTGTCTCCCGGCTTCACTGACCGGTCAATATTCTGCACTGCGATCCCGTGCGACTCGGCTCCCGCATCCTTCTGCGCCGCCCCCGCCTTCGGCGCATCCTGTCCTCGCGCCGCGCTCCACCCCAAAATCAATCCAACCGCCAACACCCCCGTCGACATCCGCCCAATCCTCATTCGCAGTCTCCTAAACTCAACTCGCATTCCCAACTCAAACTCCGCCAAAAAATCCCCCCGATGTCTCCGTGACCTCTGTGTTCCGACCTCTGTGCCCTCTGCGTTAAATCTTTTCTCTTAGCTATAACCCCGCAGCAAAATCGCACCGCGCACACACCCTCGCCCAGTATAGACGCGCCACTCCCCAACTCGGTAGTCAACCCTCTTCCGTATCCGATCCACCTCACCTGTCATTCCGAACGGAGTCTGCGTAGTTGAGGAATTCCTCTTTCTTTCTCTGTGACCTCTGCGCTACCTCAGCTCCCTCTGTGGTAAATCTTTCCTCAAATCTGGGACAAAGACCGTACTTACTACTTGACATTAGGTACTAACTATTATATACTGCCTTATGTACCTTCGATCCTCGTTCGAACACTCTTCGCGCCCCACTTTCCCACCTCAACCTTTACTTGAGTTCCGTTTCGGCTCTCACCACCACATCGCGTCGCCACTCTCCACTCCTCTACCAATTCCGTCCCACTTTCGTACAGCGCCGTGCCACTCTCGTACCAAATCATTTTCGCCCTATCTCGCTTCATCTAAATCACTTGCACCTCTTTACCAAAAAACACCCGGGGTACGTACTCTGGCCTCGATTTCTGCTCGCTCCAAACTCCGCACTGCACCCGGGCCCGTCATCCTGACCGGAGTGACCCGGCCTTTCTCCTCCGCGCCGCCTTTGGGCGCGGCCGGGGAACGCAGTCGAATGGATCTCTCTTCGATCTCAACCTTGTCCCCGACCCAATCCGCGCTGTCACCCCGACCGCAGTGGATCGTGGCAACATTGCAGCAACACTACAAACCATCTGTACCGTCGCGCCCGTGTCCGCAAGGCCCGCTCCCACCATCAAGCCTCCCACTTCTGGTACATTCTTCCTGCGCCAAACTTTTCCAGGGGAACCGCCTGACATGAAGACGCCTTTCATTCTCGTTTGTGCTGTGCTCATCGCTACCACCGCGCTTGCCGAAAAGATCCTCGCGCCCAAAATGGATCCAGACAAAATCCGCGATCACGTCAAATACCTCTCCAGCAATGAGCTCGAAGGCCGCGGCATGAACCAGAAGGGCAGTGATCTCGCCGCCGATTACATTGCCAATCAGTTCAAGAGCTACGGACTCAAGCCCGCCGGCGAAAACGGCACCTACTTCCAGCCCGTTCCCATGGTCAGCGTCAAGACTCTCCCCGACACCACCTTCTCGTTTATGCCTGCAAACGGTGCGCCCCTGCCTCTCAAGGCCAACGACGATTACGTCACCAACAACGAAAGCCAAACCGAATCTGCCGACATTGACGCTCCCATCGTCTTCGTCGGTTTTGGCATCACCGCCCCGGAATACCAGTGGGACGACTACAAAGGCTACGACCTCAAAGGCAAAGTCGCTCTTCTCTTTGTCGCCGAACCCACCTCCGACGATCCCAAATTCTTCAAAGGCAAAGCTCTCACCTATTACGGTCGCTGGACCTACAAGTTTGAAGAGACCGCTCGCCGTGGTGCTGTCGCCACGCTGATCATTCACCGCACCGATCTCGCCAGTTACGGTTGGGAAGTTGTTCGCAATTCTTGGGGAGCTGGGAAGTCCTACCTGAGACTCGATGGCACGCCGAAGCTCGAAGCTGCTTCTTGGATTCATCTCGATGTCGCGAAAAAACTAGCTGAGCTGGGCGGTCAGGATCTCGACAAGCTCTTTCAGCAAGCCCAGTCTCGCGATTTCAAGCCCATCGAATTGCCAGTTCACCTGAAAGCCCATGTCGTCAGCGAAGTGAAGCCATTCACTTCACGCAACGTCCTGGCCATGCTCGAAGGTTCCGACGCAAAGAAGAAAAGCGAAGCCGTTCTTTATACCGCCCACTACGATCATTTCGGAATCGACATAAAACTTCCCGGCAACAACATCTATCATGGCGCCATCGACAATGCGACCGGCTGCGGCATTCTTCTGGAACTCGCTCGCGCCTGGGCTGGCACACGGCCAACTCCTCCGCGCTCCGTTCTTTTCGCCGCCGTGACCGCGGAAGAACAGGGCCTGCTCGGATCCGAATACCTGGGCAAGCACACCGCCCAGCTACCGGTCGAGCCTATGCTCGATTTGAACTACGACGCTCTCGGTCCGATCGGCATTCCCGAAGAAGTGGAAGTCAGTGGTGCCGAGCGCACCACCTTCTATCCCACTGTCGAGCAGCTTGCGAAAAAATATGATCTCGCCATTCGCCCCGACGCCCGCCCCGAAGCGGGTCACTACTATCGCTCCGATCATTTCAGCCTGGGCCGCGTCGGCATTCCCGCCTTTTCCATCAGCGAAGGCATGAAATTCAAAGGACACGATCTCGCGTGGGGCGAAGCGCAAGCCAAAGATTACGTCGATAATCACTACCACAAGCCCGCGGACGAATTCCGCTCCGACTGGGACTTCTCCGGCTTAGCCAAAATGGCCAGCTTCGGCTACGCCCTAGGCCACGCCGCCGCAGTCCAGCCTGGAGAAATTAACTGGCTCCCCGGCGACGAATTCGAAGCCGCCCAAAAGAAACTCCAAGCAGGCAAATCGAGGTGAGTAGACTGGATCCTTGAAGAGAATAGCGAGTGAGTCTCAGACCGCATTTTTGAGACTCAACATTTTTCGAGGCTAAAATGGAATTTTCTGCGAAGGCGAGGATTCCCGAAGCTTCCTGATATCCGATATCCGATATCTGATAACTGATATCTGATATCTGATATCTGAACTACCGCGGCCAGACGCCAGCAGTGAACGACTTAATCGTCGTAAATCCGAGCTTTTCGTAGAGACTGACCGCAGTGCGATTCTCGGAAGTAACCGTGAGCGTCAATTCGTTGAACTTTTGCAGCCGCAACGCTTCAGCCGAAGTCTGCATGAGAATGCGTCCCAGTCCATGCCCCTGGAATCCCGGCTGCACGCAAAGCTGCGTAGTGTGGCCCACGCCGGGCGAAACTTCACTGGTGAGTACCGCGCCCACAAGATCTTCGCTTCCCGGATGTCGCAAAACAAACGATGCGCCCGGCACAAATTGCCCGCAACCGGGCAGCAGAATTATATTTTTCAGAAAGCGCAGCGCGCCACTCCGCGAACGATACTGATCATTAATGTCGCCATCCACGTGGTTCGCGTACGCCAGATAAATGAGTTTCGCGCACGCTTCCATGTAGCGATCGTTCCAGCGATCCAGTCGCAATCCGGAATTAATGCTCTGCACTTCGCCAGCTTTTTTGTGCAGGTCCAGCAGCATGAACTGCCGCGTGTACAACCGGAATCCCTGCTCCCGCAGCGCGGTATCCACAGGTCCGCCAAACGGCATCAACTGCGCCTCAATCCGCTGCAACTGCGGAAGCGCGCGCATCGAGAACAGCATTTCGTCCAGTAATCGCCGCCCAATCGGTTCCTGCTGCTGGTGCGGCGCCACATACAATCCGCCAATCAGACCTTTGTGATCCTCAAGCACATAAAACGCGTAGCCAATCGCTGCATTTCCCTCGAACGCCACGCAGCCCGACAGCGCATGCGCGTCCAGAAACCGCTTAATCAGGTCCAGCGCGCCGCGATAATCCCAATGCAATTCCTCGCGCCAGTGGCGTGCCTCTTCTTGCAGCAGTGGTTCCAACTGGCGAACTGTAGTTTGACGAAGATCGATAATGTTCATGGACGAAAGCACGTAACCCCTGCGCATCTGCCATGATAGCCGATTCCCCACAAAACTCGCCAAATCCACGATCCGGACCTATACAAATCGGGCACATGCCCGCGAGAACGCTGGCTGGCTGTGCGAGGCCCCGTGCTAGCATCCGAATAGGGTTTGCCTTGGAAAAAGGCGGCAAATCCCGCTGTTCTCGGGGTCATTTTAGGCACTCATACTTATGGCTACATCCATTCTTTACGAACTGCGGTATCCCACCAAGTGGTACTTCAAGCTGCTGACCGTGGTGTTGGCGCTGGTGTTTTTTACCGTGCTGGCCACCGTGGCGATTTCCGGCATTTTGACCTATTGGATTATCAAGCCGCAGCGCACCAGTTCTGAAATCAATATGGAGAGTTTTCCGGGGCGCCCCGATGAAGTGGATTTCTCGGTAGCAGGATTGGGGCAGCGTAAAGGGTGGTTTTTCCCAGGGTTGCGTGGCGCACCCACGATCATTTTGTGCCACGGCTACGAATCCAGCCGCGGCGAATTGTTGACGCTGGTTTCGGCGCTTCAGGATCACCAATACAACGTGTTTGTGTTTGATTTTGCGGCGCATGGTTCTAACGCCGGATTTACAACCTTTGGATATCGCGAATCGGATGAAGTGCGTGCGGCCATTGATACGTTGGCGCAGCGCACCGATGTCGACCCAACTCGTTTTGGTTTGTGGGGATACAACTTGGGAGCGTACGCCGCGCTGCGCGATGCGGAAAAAGATCCTCGGGTGCAAGCTCTGGTGCTCGATTCGGTTTACGACGAGCCGAAACAAATGGTGAAGATCGGCGTGGAGCGAACCGGGGTCGGCGGATTTCCGCTGATGGTGAGGTCTGCGCAAACAGGGTTCGAGTGGATGAATTACGCGTACAAAAACGATCCGCCACTCTCGTCGCACCTAAAGAGTTTGAAAAGTGTTCCCATTTTGTTTATTCAGGCGGCCGACGATCCGGAATTGTCGGGAATCACGCGCACCATGTTTTTGCGGGCGCAGGAACCCCGCGAACAAGCCATCGTAGCCCACGGAAATTTTGTTAATTTGCCTGACGACGAAAAGAGAACTTACGAAAATCGCATAGTTACATTTTTCCTGACGCGCTTGCCGATCACCGCGGCAAGCACTCCCGCACCTGCGGCTGCCGCTGCGACGAAGTCCGCCAGGCTCACCCACTAGTCCTTTCTGCGCTCCACCCGGTACACCGACCATCCACTCGGCAATGTCTCAGTCGGCTTCTCCGAACAAACAAAAGGCGAGCTTACGAAAAAGCTGCACGCCCTCGATGAAATGAGCAGGTACCCGCTCTTCGGATTTTCCTTTTCCCAGTTTTGCAGTTCATGGTGCGTATAGAAATTCAGACTGTATTCCTGCCCGCGATTCATTCTCGTAATGTAAAGTTGGTCGAGTGGAATTTGCTTTTCCGCGAGTTCTCGAGCAAGCGTCTTTCCGGATCGATCATAGTGAAACCATGGCGAAGAAAGTTTGGGAAAGAATACGAGAAGCGCCAGTATTGGCACCACGCACAAGGAATTCATGCTGATGGCATAAATGTTCAGCGTACCTCGAAACGTAAGTAGCAAATTAGCGAGACCGAAGGCGAGAAGTACCCACCCAATAGCGGTCAGAATTCCCCGTATCGAACTATGCATTCCGAGCAACACGAGTCCTGCTGGAATGCTTGCGAAGCCAAACACGAAATGAAGCCAACGAAAAGACTTTTCGGCAATCGGTACGAGTGCACCGCAGGCATGGGCAAGCAGTAGCCCAATCGCAGGAATGGCTGGAAGAATGTAGCCGGGTAGCTTCGATTTGGAGATTGAAAAGAAAATGATACAGAAAGCTGACCAGCAAAGGAGCAGCAGCGTCATTGCGGATGGCCGGCGTGCGGGAAGAACGCGAAGCGCGCCATAGACTATGGACCACACCAGGGCAAGAGTCCAGGGAGCAAAGGCGATCAGGAGAATTGGGATGTAATACCAGAACGGTTGAATGTGTTGGAATTCCGGAGTCAGGTAGCGCTTGAAATTATGTTCGATGATGAAGATACGAAAGAAATCAGGGTTACGGCGCGAACAAATGATGTACCAGGGTAGCGCGGTGACGCAGAAACTGACGATTGCTGCCGGATGTAAGCACTGAAGTGCGTCTCTCCAGCGTTTTGTGAATGCCGCCCAAAGAACTACAGCTCCGCCCGCGAGGATAATCGCCGCGGGACCTTTGGCGAGAACCGCGAGTCCGAGGAAAAATCCAAACGAGATGAGCACCCGCCACGGCGTGCCTGGAACGATAGGTAAATAAGGATTGCGCGTGAGCCCCAATAGTATCGCCGCGAACACCATTGCAATGGAAAGCATCCCGGCGAAGGGCATATCGGTGGCGGCAGCGTGCGAGAATCCAATCATGCCGACGGTGGTGGGCAGCAAAAGCAACAACCATCGAGAAGTCTCGACACTGTAGGCGCGCCAAGCTAGCCAGGCCATCGCGAGCGTGGCGAGCAGTGCGGAGATCGCGCCAGGCAATCGTGCAGCGGCTTCGCTGACTCCAAATAATTTGAAGCTGAGTGCCGCACCCCAGTAGTAGAGGACTGGTTTCTCAAACCACGGTTGGCCGTACAGGCGCGGTGTGACCCAATCGCCGGACTCCACCATATCGCGGGCGATCCACGCGTATCTTGGCTCGTCAGGGCCCATGAAGCCGATGGCACCCAAGTTTTGGAAATAGCAAAGATAGAGCGTGGCCACGATCAGGATGAACCACAAAAGACGAGCGGTCGTGGATAAAGGCTGGGTGGCGGAGGCAGGGTTGTCAGTTTGTGTCACGGAAGGATGAGTCTAGCATTCTCAGTGTATCTTGGAACGATGGAAGAAGCCGCGCGTGAAGGGTTTGTGAGGTGCCCGGGCGAATTCCCTCAGCGGCTAAAGCAGGCAAGATTCGCGTTGAATCGGCATGGCTGAAGCCATGCCCTGACCTCGGCAACTAGTTTTTCGATTCAGATTGGAAAGGCAAACAGCAATCAGGAAAGGACGAGCAATCCCGCGGAGATGAAGGAATGGCTGCAATATGCGATTGCGTGGACGGCGGTAAAGTTTCTTGGGGCCCTGCCACGTCCGGTCGCGCGCGGCGTAGCGGCAACTGGAACACGGCTGCTGTTGTTGCTGCTTCCGAAGTTGCGCAAGACGGCGGAGTTTAATCTTCGTCTGGCGTTTCCAGAGTATTCAGAGCAGCAACGGCGCGCGCTGGGGAAAAAAATGACGCGGAGCCTGGGTTGGATGGCCGCGGAATTTGCCCGTTTCCCAAAGTACAACCGAGAAAATATTGAAGACGTACTGATTCTCGATGGCCACGAAAATTTTCTGGCGGGCCACGATCGAGGAAAGGGCGTCTTGTATTTGACGGGGCACATCGGCGCCTGGGAATTATCGTCGTTTGCGCACGCCCTGTATGGTTATCCGCTGCACTACATGGCGCGACCGCTGGACAACATGCGGCTGGATGCGATGGTGAATCACTATCGCGGGCTTTCTGGGAACAAACCAATTTTCAAAAATGAATCGGCACGAACCATGCTGCGCGTACTGAAGGATGCCGGCACGGTTGGCATCCTTGCTGACCAGAACACCATGCCTGGCGAGGGAGTGTTCGTCGATTTTTTTGGCAAAACGGCATGCACCACCACGGGAATTGCGCGTGTCGCGTTACATACCGATGCGGCGGTCGTGCCGGGCTACGCGTATTGGGACGAGAATTTGCGGAAGTACCGTTTGCGTTTTGAGCCGCCGGTGGAGCTGATACGGACAGGGAATACAGAACAGGATGTTTTCGAGAATACGCAGCGATTCGCAAAGGTAATCGAGGAAATTGTCAGGAAGCATCCGGAGCAGTGGGTGTGGATTCACGGCCGATGGAAGACACGGCCGAAGGGCGAAGCCCCCCTGTACGATTTTCTCTGAGAAACGATTGCGCTCGAGTGGTGCTATGTCGAAACGGTTGGTGACAGAAGTTCGACCCATTGCGCAGAAGAAATATGTTTGCGAGGAACCAGCGAACGGTTGAGTTTGTAGGCTGTTCTCCGAAAACCGGTTGGCGTCGCATCGTTCGCCACAAACGGCAAGAGTCTCACCGCGCGCCGCTCTAATTTCTTACGAGCTTCGCGAAATGCCACGCCGTCCGAAGGACGGAACTGGCTCCAAGCGATAGAGTGAACAAATCCGCATGGACCAAAGTGGTCGGAGCGCAGAATTTCCTCCACAAACACGCGAATCGGGCCTTCAAACGCATTGAGACTGTCGTGGAACGCGACGACTGCGCCCTCGGCAAGAAACGGCGAGAACAGGTTGAAGTCTTCCTTGCAGCCGCGATAAGAATGGTCGCCGTCGATCCACAGCAGACGAATCGGGCGATTCCAATCCTTGGCCACGTCGCGGGAAAAAGAACGGTGGATCTCTACATCTTCCGAAACGCCGGAAGATTTGATGGAAGCAAGGAATTCATCAAATGTGGGATCTTGATGAGGCGTCGGCGTGCCGAGATAGGAGAGCCCGGCGTGAGGGTCGATGGCTACAACGGAGCCCAGGTTATATCGCGCCGCGACGGTAGCCAGCATCACCGTCGATTTACCTTTAAAACTGCCGATTTCGACGATCGCGCCTTGCGCGGGAGTGCACGCCGCCAGTGTGCCCAGGAAGCGCGCTTCGTTTTCATGCAGAAATCCGGGAATGAGTCGGGCACGCTGCCAGCCGTTTTCTATGGTTTGATTGACGTCGACGGGTAGTAAGCTCACAAGCTAGGTCCTCGGGCGACAAGAAGAATTTCGTTTTTTGATCCACGCGGCATTTGAAATTGTACAACTGTTTGGTGAATACGCTTTGAGCGCAACCCATTGCTACGGAAGCTAAGCAAAATGCGAAGATAGTTTATCTGGGTGATGCGAATTTAGTCGGACAAGCGAGGTAGAGATGAACTACACCGCGAAGCAGGTTGCGGATGCTGTTGGAGCGAAACTCGAGGGCGATGCCGCGCTGGAGTTAGTCGGTGTGGCGGCTCCCGAGCGGGCTGGCGCCAAACATTTGATTTACGTGGAAGCCGCGAAGCACGCAGAGCGGGCTCTCGCTTCGGATGCGCTGTGCGTTGTGGCGCCGGAAGGCATTGCGTTGCCCGGGAAAACTGTGCTGCGCAGCGGCAAGCCGAAGGTTGCGTTTGCGAAAGCGGCGGCGATGCTGCTGGATCGAGCACCGATCGCGACCGGAATTCATTCCACCGCGATTGTTGCTCCACTGGCACGCATCGGAACGAATGTGAGTCTGGGGCCGTACGCGGTGATCGGTGAAGATACTCACGTTGGTGACGGAACGCAGATTGGCGCGCACAGCGTCATTGGAGCGAGTTGCTGGATTGGAGAGAACTGCCGCCTGCACCCACGCGTGACGCTGTATTCGGGAGTGCGGCTTGGAAATCGAGTGGAGATTCACGCCGGTGCGGTGCTGGGAGCGGATGGATTCGGGTATGCGTTTGATGGCACGCGGTATTGGAAATTTCCGCAGGCGGGAATTGTGGAGGTTGGCGACGACGTGGAGATCGGCGCGAATTCGACAGTGGATCGCGGCTCGCTGGATGATACGCGAATTGGGGAAGGCGTGAAGCTCGACAACCTGGTGCATGTGGGACATAACGTACAGATTGGCGCGCATACGGTGGTTGCGGCGCAAACGGGAATATCGGGTTCGAGTACGCTGGGACATCACGTGGTGGTTGGGGGGCAAGTGGGGATTGCAGACCATTGCACGCTGCAGGATGGATCGATCGCGGGCGCACAGGCGGGAATACCTACTGGGAAGACGATTCGCAGTGGGCAAACGGTATGGGGAACGCCGGCGCGGCCGTTGGATAAGTTCAAGGAGGCTTATGTGTGGTTTGCGCGATTGCCGGAATTGGGGGCGCGGGTGAAGAAATTGGAGGAGCAGACCAAGGCAGGAGAAAAGATTTAACACAGAGGGCACAGAGGTCGGAACACAGAGAGCGCGGAGGCAACTGAATACACCCTTTACAGTGCGGTGATTCGGGATGCTTGCGCATCTAAGATAGGGAATATGGCGACAGTACAGACGAAGACGGCGGCGCGGTGGCGGGTGATTGTTATCGGCGGGCATACGCGGAGCATTGGGAAAACGCAATTGGTGTGCGACGTAATCAAAGCATTCCCAAGGACCGATTGGATAGCGGGAAAGATCACGCAGTATGGTCACGGCGTCTGTGCGCAGAACGGCGAGAATTGTGATTGCGCGCCTGACGAACACATTTGCGCTTTGGATTGGGAGTCGCAGGCAGACACCGGAACAGACAGCGCGCGGTTCTTGGCGGCCGGAGCAAAGCGTTCTTTCTGGCTGCGAACCAAGCAAGGATTCCTTGCAGAGGGCCTGCCGGATTTGCGCCAAGCGCTCACTGACGTGGCGCAAGAGCCGTTCGCAGAGAATGCCGCACTCATTGTGGAAAGCAATTCACTGATGCAATTTCTGAAACCGTCGCTGTATTTCGCGGTCATCGACCCCGGCCGCGAAGATTTCAAGGAATCAGCGCAACTCGCGTTAGATCGGGCCCAGGCTTTGGTGCTGCGGGGAAAGGTGGAGGGCGACGCACCACCAGCGCCTTTGTGGATGAAGCTGCCGTCGAAGTTACTGCAGGAAAAGCCCTCCGTCCTGCAAAACGAGGGCGAACCGCTGCCGGAACCTTTGTGGGCGTTGGTACATCGAATGCTGGAGCAGCCTGCAACAGTGCAGGTATAAAGGCCTGACAACTCAGGGTTTCGCTGCTGGCATCTTAGCCGTTGACCACGCCGTTTTGGGCGGCGATAATAAAAGTACTAGGTGGACGTGGTGATGGTCTGGACACGCTTCCGGTTGGAAGTGTAACGCAATAGGGAAGTTAAGAGAGATTATAGCGTCGGGGGATTCGGGTGTATCTGGACGAACGGATCACCTGCTGGATTTGCTCGGGGGAGCAAAAATGGCGTCATTTGTCAGAGTCGGAGAGGAACTGCCGGTCGCGCCGGCGCCGACACCTTGGCGACAAGAGCAGTGGGCCGAGCAAGTAGAAACCGCCGTCAAGAAGGGCGCGGATTATCTTCTCTCCATCCAGGCCGAAGAGGGCTATTGGCACGGCGAGCTCGAGGCCGATACCACTCTGGAATCTGATTACATTTACTACCTGCACGTTCTGGGCAAGGCTGAACCCGAGCGCATTGCCAAGCTGGCGAATTATGTACGCCGCAAACAATTGAGCGACGGCGGCTGGCCGATCTACCCCGGTGGACCTTCCGAACTAAATGCGACGAGCAAGGCATATTTTGCGCTGAAGTTGGCTGGCGACGTGCCGGATGCTGCGCACATGACCAAGGCTCGCGAGACGGTACACCGCTTGGGTGGCTTGGAACACACCAATTCCTACGTGCGATTTTATCTGGCGCTGGTGGGGGCAGTGGGCTGGGAACTGGTGCCGGCCATTCCGCCGGAGTTGATGCTGCTGCCCAACTGGTTCTACTTCAATATTTACGAAATGTCGTCGTGGACGCGCGGAATCGTAATTCCCATGGCGATTCTGTCGTCGCTGCGGCCGGAATTTCGTTTGCCTGAGCATGCGCGCGTCGATGAATTGTTCAAGGATCCTTCGCAGAAGACTGCGGCATTTAATTGGAGCAAGCAGCGGCTCTCTTGGAAGAATCTTTTTCTGGCGCTGGATCGCGGTTTGAAGCTGTACGAAAAATTGCCGTGGAAGCCGCTGCGGCAAAAAGCGATTCGCGAAGGCAAGCAGTGGATGCTGGAGCATATGGAGCGCACCGAGGGGCTGGCGGCGATTTATCCCTCGATGATGAATTCGATTTTTGCCTTGATGGCGCTGGGACATGGGCCGGAAGATCCGCTGACCCATCGCGAGATCAAGGAATTTTCGCGCTTTGAAATTGAGGAAGGCGACACGATTCGATTGCAGCCGTGTGTTTCACCGGTGTGGGACACTTGCATAGCCATGGTGGCGCTGGAAGAGGCGGGATTGCCTGCGGATCATCCGGCGTTGGTGAAGGCAGCGGACTGGCTGCTGACCAAGCAGATTCTGGGCGGCGGCGACTGGCAGATTAAGAATAAAGACGCGGAGCCGGGTGGCTGGGCGTTTGAGTTTAGAAATGATTTTTACCCCGATGTGGACGACACCGCGTTCGTGTTGATGGCGCTGCAGCGCGTGAAATTTCCCGACGAGAAGCGCATGGAAGGCGCGATGCGCCGCGGCATCCAGTGGCTTCTGAGCATGCAGAATCGCGATGGCGGTTGGGGCGCGTTCGATCGCGACAATGATCGCAAACTGCTGTGCAACATTCCGTTCGCGGATCATAATGCCATGATTGACCCCTCTACTGCCGATGTGACGGCCCGCGTGCTGGAATGCCTTGGGCGTTTTGGCTGGACCGCGGCACATCCAGTGGTGCGCAAAGCGGTGGGCTTTCTGATGAAGGATCAGAGTAAGGATGGTTCGTGGTTCGGACGTTGGGGCGTGAATTACGTCTACGGGACCAGCGGCGTGTTGCGGGCGCTGGAAACAGTTTCGCTGACGGCGCAAGACTATTGCTTGCGTGCGGTGGGTTGGCTGCGGCAAGTGCAGAAGGCTGACGGAAGTTTTGGTGAATCGCTGAACAGCTACGAAGTTTCGTCGAGCAAAGGGCAGGGGAATAGCACACCTTCGCAGACGGCTTGGGGCTTGATCGGATTGCTGGCGGGCGCGGATCCGAATGATCCGGCGATCGGGCGCGCGGCGTCGTACCTGGTGCAGCAACAGAATGCCAACGGGTCGTGGAGTGAAGACGACTTCACGGGCACCGGATTTCCCGGCGTGTTTTATTTAAAATATCACCTCTACAAAAACTCTTTTCCGGTGTATGCGCTGGCGCGATATCGCAAGCAGGTGAAGCCGGCGGAAGAATATTGCGCGGCCAAATTTAACCCCAGCGAATTCCGGCTACGCAGCGGAATCTACACAGCGCGCGAGCGGCGCGCTTCCTAGCAGGCGCATGCGGTACCCCTTCAGACTGGTTTACGACTCAGCAAAACATTTGGCTGCGCGCAAATTGCACGGACATCGCAAGTTTGCACTGGTGCTTACGTTGGATCCGCTGGGAGGCGGAAGTTCGTGTGGGCAGCTGAGTGCGGACATTGCTGCGACGAATGGAAACTCGTTGGTGGAAGCTCGGCCGACGCTCAGCGTCGAACAGTGCCTGGACGCGTTGGCGCAATGTGACGCGCCGATTGTGCGGATACGAGGCGGCGAGCCGTTGGAGTATCCGGAGATCGGTGGTTTGGCGCGAGAAATTCTGGGGCGAGGCAAGCATCTATTTCTTTGCACGGATGGGACGTTGATACGCCGGCGGCTGCACATGATTCCTCCGGTGACGAATTTCTTCTGGAACGTGAAGCTGGACGGAACGCAAGCGGTACATGACCGGCTGACCGGGCGCGATGGATTATTCGCGGAGGCTCTCGACGGAATCAGGTCGGCCAAGAATGCTGGATTTTATGTGGTGGTAACCACGACGATTTATCCCGACACCGATGTGAAGGATTTTGCTGCGCTTTATGGCCAACTGCACGCCGAGCACGTAGATGGATACAGCGTGACGCCGGCTTCTCGAGTGAAGAAAGTGTGCCAGAAGAAGAGCGCGGAGTTCCACGCGCAGATGCGCGAGCGATTTGCGGAACTGAGTGAAACATTAGATGGGTACAACCTGATCAATTCGCCGATTTACCTGGAATATTTGCGGGGAGAACGCGAACTGGATTGCTGCACTTGGGGAAGTCCGATTTATGGGCCGCAAGGCTGGGCGGCACCGTGTTCAGTGTTGAAGCAGGGGCATGAAGCGAGTTACCGCGAGTTGCTGGAAAATACGATTTGGGAAAATTATGGACGCGGTATGAATCCAGATTGCGAGACGTGCATGTGCGAGTCGGGCTACGAGACGGCGGCGATCATCGGGTCGAATGCAAAAGCTGGCGATACCTGGAAGATGCTGGCTTGGCAGTTTCGCGGGAATTTGGGCGAGAAGCGGACATGAAGGCTTAAGAGAAAAGCTTTAACACAGAGGACACAGAGGTCGGAACGCAGAGGTCGCGGAGAGATCTGAGAGCATGTTGACGCTGGTGACGGGAGCGGCGGGATTTTTGGGGAGCCACGTGGCGCGGCAGTTGGTGGCGCGAGGGGAGAACGTGCGCGTGCTGATGCGGGCGTCGAGCAGCAACCGGGCGATCAGCGATTTGTCACTAGAGTATGTGACTGGCGATTTGCGCGATGTAGGTTCGTTGGAGCGCGCGATGTCCGGTGTTCAGCGGGTATTTCATGTTGCGGCGGATTACCGGTTGTGGGCCAAGCATCCGCAAGATATTTACGATTCGAATGTGGGTGGCACCAAGAATCTGTTGAGCGCGGCGAAGTCTGCGGGCGTGGAGCAACTGATTTACACCAGCACGGTGGCGACGATTGCGGTTGACCGGCCGGAATTGCCCAACGAGTCTACGGATTCAAAGTTGGAGGAGATGGTCGGGCATTACAAGCGTTCGAAATGGATGGCGGAGCAGGAAGTCTTGCAGGCCGCACGGGCTGGACTGCCGGCGATCGTAGCGATGCCGACCACACCGGTTGGCCCATGGGATTGGAAGCCGACGCCGACGGGCAAGATCGTGCTGGATTTCCTGAATGGCAAAATGCCCGGCTACGTGGAGACCGGGCTGAATTTCGTGGGCGTGGAAGAATGCGCTGCGGGCCATTTGCTGGTTGCGGAGCGCGGCCAGATCGGTGAACGATATTTGTTAGGCGGAGAGAATCTCACGTTGAAGCAATTGCTAGACATGCTGGCGAAGATTACGGGACTGGCGGCACCCACGATGAAAATCCCGCATGGGCTGGCGTTGGGTGTAGCCTACGTGGAAAGCGCGTTCTCGCGACTAATTGGGAAAGAGCCGGGGATCCCCGTGGAAGGCGTGCGCATCGCGCAGCACGTGATGTTTGTCGATGCATCGCGAGCGCAAAGGGAATTGGGATTCCGTCCGGGGTCGGTGCCGGCGGCGTTGGAACGCGCGGTGCGCTGGTATCAAGCAAACGGGTACGTGAAGGCCGGCCGGGCAAAGAAGATGAGGTTGGCAGCGGCGTGATGGGACGTGGGAGTGGGTATCTGATATCAGATATCGGACATCAGATATCAGGAAGCGAAGAGCATCTCGTTCGTGCTTCCAGCCAAGCGTGAGTTTCTGAGATCAGAGATCAGATATCAGAAATCGGATATCAGGAAGCGAAGAACATATCCCAACTGGTCCTGCTTCTAGCCAAGGGTGAGCAATGCGGATTCTGGTGACATTTGCGGTGGAAGCGGAATTTGCGCCGTGGCGGAAGTTGCGGAAATTTAACCGGATCGACTATGAAGATCTGCGGCTCTACCGCACGAAGATTGCAGACAGTGAAATCACGGTGCTGCTCACCGGCATGGGAAACCAGGCGGCGGCGCGTGCCATGGATCTGATGATGAAAATGGCGGACGAGGACAAGTACTTCGACGTGTGCATTTCGAGCGGACTTGCAGGAGCGCTTCACCCATCGCTGGTACCAGGAGACATTATCGCTCCGCGCACAGTTCGTGCCGAGTTTCAACACGCAGATGTGCAATCCGACTCTATAGCGGTCGACCAAGACTTGCACAAATTGGGGTTTGAGCAGGGAGCGAAGTGCACCGACTGTTTGTTCACTACGGACCGGGTACTGCTTAAGGCCAAAGAAAAGCAGGAGTGCTCGTCAAAGGCGCAATCCGTGGACATGGAGAGTTTTGAAATTGTAAAAGAGGCATGTGCGTGGGGAGCGCGCAGCGTGGTTATCAGGGCAGTCAGTGACGCGTTTGACGAAGACCTGCCAATCGACTTCAATCGCACGCTTTCGAAGGATTCTCAAGTTAGCGTGGCCAAGGTCGTTCTGCAATTGGTAAAGAATCCGTTGGTACTTCCAGCACTTCTGCGGTTTGGGAAGCAGAGCCGGAAGGCCGCCGAGGGCTTGGCGAAGTACCTCGACAAGTACGTTTCGAAGGTTCCTGACATTCAGTCCCTGGCTATTTCGCGAGCGGAGGCTGCCGCTCGATGAGTGAAACACGGACGGCGCCGCAAGTGCGAACTCTTGGGCCGATACCCAAGACCATGCGTGCCGGGGTGTATCGCGAAAAGGGAATCGTCCGCGTCGAGGAGGTACCGGTGCCCGAGGTGGGCCAAGGCGAAGTGCTCATTAAGGTGGCCGCCTGCGGCATCTGCGGAACTGACATCAAGAAGATTTACCAACGTTACGTGGAGCCTCCCCAGATTCTAGGGCATGAAGTGGCGGGGACAGTCGTGGCCATTGGTGCGGGCGTAACCAAATGGAAGCTCGGCGACCGGGTAATGAGTTTTCACCACACGCCCTGCGGCAAGTGCTTCTTCTGCCAAAAACGATCCTTTTCGCAATGCAAGCAATACAAGAGCACCGGATTGACTGGCGGCTTTACCCCCAATGGCGGCGGCTTCGGAGAATACGTCAAGGCTATGCCGTGGGTAGCGGAGCGCGGTATTGTGGCGTTGCCCGACAACGTAAGCTTCGAGGAAGCCACCTTCATCGAGCCCATCAATACGATTGTAAAGGCGGTACAAAAGGCGCGAGTCGAACCAGGGGAGACGGTACTAATCATCGGTTGTGGGCCGATCGGCTTGCAGTTGTTGATGGTAACGAAATCCGCAGGTGGGCGCATCTATACCAGTGACCCGGTAGCGACGCGGCGGGCAAAAAGTGTCACGCTCGGTGCTATCGACTCTTTTGACCCCATAAGTGGTAAGCTTGTGGGCGAAATACAGGCCCGGACAGAAGGGCGCGGGGCGGACGCGGTTCTAGTAGCTGTAGCGCATCCGGCAGTGGTGGTGGAAGCGTTGGCAGCGGCCAGACCAGGGGGCAGAGTGCTGTTGTTTGCCGCGAATGACCCGGTCACCAAGATAGAGTTTCCTGCAGCAGCGGTGGGGATCGACGAAAAAGAAATTTTGGGTAGCTATAGTGCAGCGGTTGATATCCAGGATAGTGCGGCAGCACTGGTGTTACAGAAGAAACTGCCGGTAATGGAAATCGTCACGCATAGGTTCCCTTTGGCTAGAATTCAAGAAGGCTTGGATTTGGCGGTTCGGCCCACCGAGGACTCGCTGAAGATTCTGATTACACACGAATGAGAACAGCCTCCACAAAGAAGACCGAAATTGGGGTGGAAGAAGTGCTGGCCCCAGCGCGTATTGTTGTGCCCTCGAAGATGACGGCTGCCGTGTTGTACGGAAGCGAGGACCTGCGCGTGGAGCAGATTGATGTGCCAGCCCTTGCTGTGGACGAAGTGCTGTTGCGGGTGCGCTTGGCGCTTACGGATGGGACCGACCTGAAGGTGTGGAAGCGTGGCTATCACGCCAAGATGATTCAGCCTCCCGCGGTGTTTGGGCATGAAGTGGTAGGCGAAATTGTGGCTATGGGCAAGCGCGTGGACGCGAAATGGCGGCTGGGCACGCGCGTGATTGCGGCCAACTCTGCACCATGTTTCCGTTGCTATCACTGTCGACGTGGGCAGGAAAATCTTTGCGACGATTTGCTGTTTAACAATGGCGCGTATGCGGAGTACATGCGCATACCGGGCCGCATCGTGCAGGAAAATACCTTGGAAGTGCCACACTCCGTGGATGATCACAGCGCGGCGTTAGTGGAACCGTTGGCGTGCGTGTTGCGCGGAATCCACGAAATGGAAGTGCGTACCGGAGATACCGCGGCGGTCATTGGCTGCGGACCAATAGGATTGAAGTACGTTCGGATGCTTTCGCGGCGTGGCGTGCGGGTGATTGCACTGGCGCGGCGGGATGCTCCGCTGGCTGTGGCTCGCAAGCTGGGAGCTTCGGTGACCATTAATGTGACGGAAGTGCCAGACGTTGTGGCGGCTGTGCGAGCTCTGACGGAAGACCAGCGCGGACCGGACTCGGTTGTCGAAGCCGCGGGAAATCCTGCGACGTGGGAGCAGGCGTTGGCGATGGTGCGCCGCGGTGGCGTGGTGAATTTCTTCAGCGGACTGCCAACCGGTACGCGGGTCGAAATCGAGCCGGCGGCCATTCACTATTCCGAGATCAAGATTATTTCGCCTTTCCATCATACGCCGCGATTTATTCGCGAAGCCCTGGAAGCGATTCGCCGCGGGGACATTTCGGCGCAGGAAATTGTGACCGAAGAAATCCGCCTGGCCGACTTGCCGCAGGCTTTTGAGCGGATGAAGTCGCGCAGCGGAGAAATCAAGCTGGCTGTCAGGCCGTAATATTGGCGGGTGACTGGTGACTCGCTTCTGCGATCCTCACCGGATCGCGTCAGAAAAACAAATTCTCCTTTTCGTTGTTTCTGCTGCCGCTTTTGCAATTGCTCGAAACTTTGCCAAACCCAATGATCGAGGAATCCGAATACTAAATGCTGCGCCCCGGCGAACTGAAGATTGCCGAGAAGTTGCCGCCCAATGGTTGCAGCGCAGAATCGGCGCAGCAATACACCCGCTGGCTGGCCACGCATCATTACGAAAATTTCAACGTGGCGTCGTGGCTGCTGCCTAAAGACCTGCACCAGCACTTCTACAATTTATATGCGTATTGCCGATGGGCTGATGACTTGGGCGACGAGATTCCCTCCAAAGAGCGTGCCCTGGAGCTTCTGGATTGGTGGGAAAGCGAGCTGAATGCTTGTTACGAGGGGCGCCCGGAGCATCCCGTGTTTGTGGCGTTGCGGGAAACGATTCTCGCCAAAGACGTGCCACAGAAACCGTTCGCGGATTTGCTGAAAGCGTTTCGGCAGGATCAGGCGGTGAAGCGTTATCCGGATTGGGCGTCGGTGCTGGACTACTGCGTGTACTCGGCGAATCCCGTTGGACGTCTGGTGCTGTATTTGTGCGGATATCGCGATGCGGAAAGACAAGCGTTGTCGGATGCGACGTGCACAGCGCTGCAGTTGGCTAACTTCTGGCAAGACGTTTCGCGCGACTTGGAGATTGGACGGATTTATATTCCACTGGACCGGGCTGCGGCTCACGGGCTAACAGAACAGGAAATCGTTAAGCGGAAGTTTGACCAGCGCTACGTGACGCTGATGAAAGAGTTGATTGCGCGCACGCGAGAGCTGTTCGCAGAGGGCCGGCCGTTAGCGAAGATGGTGGAAGGCAAGCTCAGTGTGGATCTGGAGATGTTCAGCCGTGGCGGCATTGCCGTGCTCGATGCGATCGAGCGGCAGGGTTATGACACGCTGCACGAGCGGCCTTCGGTGAGCAAAGGGAAACAGGCGCGCATGTTGGGACGAGCACTGCTTTCGCAAGTGCGCGTCAGGAAGGCCAAAGTAACGCCGATTACTCGTGCGACTGGTGGAGCAAACCGGGTTGCGGCGGTGCAACGGCCAGCTTTGGACGTAGCGGCATCGTACGAAGAGTGTCATCGCATTGCGCGAGAGGCGCATAGCAATTTCTATCCGGCGTTTTTCCTGCTGCCTAAGCCCAAGCGCGATGGCATTGTGGCGCTGTATGCCTTCATGCGGCTGATTGACGACGTGTCGGATGAAGGCGCCGACCTGGCAGAGAAGCAGCGTGGCTTAGCAAAGTGGCGAGCTGCTTTGGATCAGGCGATCACCGGCGAAGAACAGGTGTTCGATGGCAACGCGGCGATGATTTCGCCCAAGGAAACTTTGGCGGGAGCGGATGAAGTGCTGCCCGCGCTGGTGGATACGATTCAGCGTTACAAAATGCCGAGTCGTTACTTGCACGACCTGATCAGCGGTGCGGAAATGGATTTGACGATTCAAGTGTATCCGTCCTTCGAGCGGCTGAAGGAATATTGTTATCGCGTCGCCGGAACGGTGGGGCTTACCTGCACGCACATATTTGGATTCCGTGATGCGAAGGCGTTGGAGCTGGCGGAAAAGCTGGGTCTGGCGTTTCAACTGACCAATATTATTCGCGATGTGCATGAAGATTATGGATTGGGCCGCGTGTATCTGCCGGATGAAGATTTACTGCGCTACGGCGTCGCCAAAGAAGATTTTGGACGCGGCGAAGCGACGCTGGGGATGCGGGAGTTGCTGCGCTTTGAGGCCGATCGTGCTTGGAAGTTGTACGAAGAAGGTTCGCGACTGGTTGAGCTGATTGACGAGGACAGCCGCGGAACGTTGTGGTTGCTAGTGCATACCTACAGCGGGTTGCTGGCGCGTATTGAGTCGGTGGATTTTGCCGTGTTCGGCGAGCGTGTGCGGCTCCCGAAGGCGGAGAAGATGATGTTGATTGCCAAGGCGCGGTTCGGGCGCCACACGGAAGAGAATATCCTTGCAAAACGTGATCGTGATCGGCGGAGGACTGGCGGGGCTGTCGGCGGGCGTCGCGCTGGCTGAGTCAGGCTGGCGGGTGCGGTTGTTTGAACAGCGGCCATTTCTCGGCGGCCGGGCAACGTCCTACGTATTGCCGGATGGCGAGCACGTGGACAATTGCCAGCACGTGACTCTGGGGTGTTGCACAAACTTGGAAGATTTCTATCGCCGGGTTGGGTCCGCAGGGAAAATAAGGTTCTTTGACCGATTATTGTTTCAGGATCCGCAAGGAAGAACTGGTGTGATTCAGGCGGGATTTTTGCCGGCGCCCTTCCACATGACCGGATCGTTTGCGACGTTTGCTCCTTTAACGTTCGCGGATAAGCGGTCGATTGCGCGAGCGATGCTCGATATCCTGCGGGGCAAAGGCCATACGGCCGACCTGGATGAGCCCAACGGAATCTCTATGCTGGAATGGCTGAAGCGACGCAAGCAGACACCCGCAGCCATCGAGCGATTTTGGCGCGTGGTGTTGGTGAGCGCGTTGGACGAGGAACTAGATAGGACCGATGCGCGATTCGGCGTGGATGTTTTCTGGAAGGCGTTCCTGTCGAATCGCCGTGGATATCGCATGGGCGTGCCTTCAGTGCCGCTGGCGGAACTATATGATGGGTGCAAAGCGGAAATTGAGAAGCGCGGCGGAGAAGTGAATTTACGTGCGCCACTGCGGGCGATTCACATAAGGGATGGCGCGGTAGAGAATCTGGAGTTTGATGGCGGACGCAGCGAAACGGCGGACGTTTACGTTTTTGCCATGCCGCACGCGGAATTAGCAGAGTTGTTGCCGGCGGATTCGACAGAGGCCGCGGAATTGCGCAAGCAAATAGCGAATATCCAAGCGGCGCCAATCACCGGAGTGCATTTCTGGTTCGATCGCGAAGTCATGCACGAGCCCTTCGTGACCTTGCTGGAGACCACGACGCAATGGATCTTCAACAAGACCTTATTGTACGGCGCGGAAAACGGTGCTGCCGTTCGCAACGCCAACCAAGGTGACAAGAGCCAGTATCTCCAATTGGTGATCAGCGCGTCGTACGAGCTTTTACGGAAGTCGCGTCAGGAGATCATTGATATCTGTCTAAAAGAGGTGCGCCAGGCGTTGCCCGCGGCCCGAGAAGCGAAATTGCTGAAGGCTACCGTCATAAAAGAAGCCGCGGCAACATTTTCCCCGCAACCAGGCGTGGACCGTTGGCGTCCAATACAGCAGACCAGGATAGGGCGAATGTTCCTTGCGGGAGATTGGACCAGGACGGGATGGCCCGCAACGATGGAGGGAGCAGTTCGCAGCGGCTATTTAGCCGCCGAAGCGGTAACGAGGTCTGCTGGAGCTGCAAAGAAATTTCTGCAAGCGGATTTACCACCTGATGGATTCGTGAAATTGTTTGTCTAAGATCAAAGCACGGGCGTGCGCAACGGCGTAAATGATCCTATGAGACGCTCCTGCACGGTAAGCGACTGAGTGGCGAAGTCCAACGACTCATAGTCAACCCGGTACGAAAGTTTGAAGTTGTCGAAGGCCTGATCGGAGTTCCAGCAGTCCAAGGTGAAATAAAAAGAGCAGCGAAGTGGGTCCCGCAGGAGTTGTGTTGAGATGTAGGCTGGATCGCGGCGGAAGAGTTGAGCCCAGGAACCCTGGGCGCCATAGACTCTTTCAAAGCTTTCTTCGCAACCTAGCTTGACTTCATACTCCCATAGGATTACAAACATAGAGGTCCCATCTTCTGCTCTCGCTGAACAGCACTCCAGAAAACTTCAATCGGGGAAGGCTGGTGTGCCGGGCGCTGTAGCAATCCGAGTTGGATATACAACGAGAAGAGTAACTGAGTAGTGCTGTGGTGTAGCAAGTAGTAGTGGCAGTCCGTTGAGACTGACGGACGGAGGCGTTTGTGGATCGTAAGTATGGCCACCGCGGGTATCGTGACGCGGAGCGAAACGAAAAGCACGAGAAAAAAGATAAGCATGATCGCAAGCCGCCGGCGGGCGGCCCAAGAGGCGCAACGGATCATCTGGGGCCGCGAACGCCGCGGATGGTGGGAACAGTCACCCGGGCGCGTTGTTCGAATTGCGGCGCGGTACTGGTAGCGGGATTTGATCCCAATGAGAAGTGTCCGAAGTGCGGATTCGAATTGCATTGCTGCAAGCAGTGCCGTTACTTTGATTCTGGCGCGCAATTCGAATGTACACAGAACATTCCGGCGCGTGTGACTCCGAAAGACGCGAAGAATAATTGCACTTTGTACGAATTTCGTACCACGGTTGAGAAGGACACCGCGCCCACTTCCTACATGCAGCCGGCGCAAGTGCCGGTAGAAGCGCCTTCGCCATCGCGGCCGATGGATGCGCGGCAAGCGTTCGAGAATTTATTTAAGAAGTAGATTGGTTGGTCTTCGCCGCGGGCACACCGAGCGGGAATAGCGTAGGCTCTGCCGGCATCTCACTGGCAATTTTTTCCAACTCCGGATAACGTGCGCGTAATGGTTCGGGAATTTTCACCTTTTTCCCGGTCACACTGTTGATGATCTGCAGCGCGTTCATCACCGCTTTCCCCTGATAGTGATTATTAGAGATGACATAAGTCTGGCTCGTCTTTTGCTTGATGCTGCGGATGCGCGCAATCCAGGGATCCAATTCTTCCTGAGAATAGAGATAGTTGTAGCGCTCGTGGGGCGGCGTAGCGGGATCGTCGCTGAACCAGGTGTCGTAGCGACGGCCATGCAGGCGGACATAGCCGATGGGCGAAGTGACTTCGGCGGTGGGTTCCAGCGATCTGCCGATGATTGGCTGATCGATATTACAGAAACCTGCCTGGTGATCCTGTAGGAGTTTCAGCGTGTCTGGCGTGTTCCAGGAACTGTGACGGAGCTCCACGACCAGCGGATAATCGGCAAAGCGCTGCAGGGCCACGGTGAGATACACCAGGGTTTCCCTTGTGTTGTGGAAGGAGAAAGGGAACTGCAGCAGAACGGCGCCCAGTTTGTTGGCCTTGCGCAGAACGTCGAAACCGGCGCGAACGGCGCGCTCATCCTCGCGAGAGGCCGAAGGGTCATGAGTGAATTTCTGCCACAGCTTAGCGGTGAAAATAAAGGCTGGATTCGCGGCTACTTTTTCCAGCCATAGAGCAGCGTGATCGGGACGCAGCGGCTGGTAGAACGACGTATTGATTTCGATAGTGTCGAAATATTGAGAAAGAAACGCAGCCTCGTGAAACCCTTTGGGCCGCGGTGTTGGGTAAACGTACCCAGACCAGTCCGCATAGGACCAGCCCGCGGGCCCGATGCGCAACTGTGGCCGCGATCGAGGTTTCGAGTTTCCGGAGGAATCGTTCACCATTAGCCGTTTTTTCTGCGCACCAAACGAAGCGCGCAACCCCCGTGGTTAGACTAGAAAGTTGCCAGGTGACTGTCAATGCGCAGCCCATTGCGCTGGCCTCTACCCGGAGTTATGCTGGCCTCGCTATGCGGTGCAGCAACGTAACTGCGTCGCTTTCCTGCCAGAAGCCCTCACAGACTCTACAGGTGCAACTATGAACATTTCGATTAGCTATAAGCACGTTGATTCGCAACAAGCCGTAGCGCTGGAAGTTACCCGCCGTTTAGACAAGCTGGGCCGGCTATTGAAGAATTACGAGCCGGACCTGGTGAAGCTTAAGGGTGTGTTTTCCCATAACCAGAGAACGGAAGAGAAATCGTGTGTGCTGACGTTGTCGCTGCCGTCCGGGACGCTGCATGCTACGGGAAGCGGCCCCAATGTATTGGCGGGCTGCAAGAAAGCGTTTGGCGAAATTGAGCTGCAAGTCAAGAAGCATCAATCCCTGTTGCGCCGGGAACATGAGTGGAAACGAAAACGTCCGGTAAACGTGCCGGCGTCCCCGGCTTATTGATTGTCAGAAAGAGGAGAATTTCCCGCAGGCGAAGCGGGAGGAGCGGTTCGCTCTGCTTGTGATGAAGCTGTGTGCAGATCCATCGCCCGAATCAGGCCTCAAAAAGGTTGTTAGCTTCCGCTGAAACCAGTACGCCCCATAGAGGGGATCCTTATTTCTACCAGACTTACGGTATTTATTTTTTGGTTCCGTAACATTTTGCGGGCGTTCCTAAGGTTCCACGGGCAGTTTGTCTCTGAACATTTCAGATAGGATGGCGAAGTTCCCGGTCCAACACCCGAATGATAAATGGTGAATAGACTTGCTCCCGTCGGCAACGGAAGATAACAGCATTCGTTCGTTTTTCTCGAAACATGGCGCTATAGCCGGGTTGCTCAGTGCACTCGTCGCGATTCCGTGTGTGTGGCAGCGAAAAATTGAAGCGGGCGATCTGGGGAGTCACGTTTACAACGCGTGGCTGGCGCAGTTGGTGCACGAAGAGAAAGCCCCGGGCATCTACATTGTGTGGCAGTCGAAGAATATCCTTTTTGACCTGATGCTGTTCTATTTGGCAAAAATCTTCGGACTGCCGACCGCAGAAAAAATTGCAATGTCGTTGTGTGTGCTGATTTTCTTTTGGGGCGTCTTTGCCTTGGTCGCTGCGGTCGCAGGTAGGCCGCCATGGTTCCTCGCGCCATTAATCGCGATGTTTACCTATGGCTACGTTTTCTACATGGGCTTCATCAACTATTACTTGTCAGTGGGACTGGCTGCCATGGCTCTCGCTTTACTGTGGCCGGGCGGGAAGCGGGATGTACTGCGGGCTGCGATCTTGTTTCCCATTATCTACTTGGCACACCCATTGGGAGCCTTGTGGCTCCTCGGGACGGCGGCCTACCGGCTGTTATGGCTGAACTTGCCGGTAAGAACGCGGCTGATTTTACCGCTGGGTACGCTGCTACTGGCGATTGGCGTGCACGTCTTTATCCGGCATCACCCGGAATACCAATGGGACTTTCTGCAAAGTCACATCATTCTGCGAAACGGTTTTGATCAGTTGTCGGTGTTTGGGAACCGATACGTTATTCTTTCGGTGGTGCTGTTTGTCTTCGCGTTGATTTGTATCGTGGTCGACGCGGTGCAGCATGGCCGCTCTCTGGAATATTGGAAAAAACGCCAGTTGATTGTCGAGCTGTATCTTGCCGCGTTTTGGATGACCGCGTTGCTCCCGCAAGATTTGAAGCTGGACCCGACGGCGGGCTGGATTGGCGTGATCGTAACCCGGCTTACGATCATCAATGCGATTTTCGCAATGTGCTGGCTGGCTTCACTGCAGCCGCGAATCTGGCATTTAGCAAGTTATGCAGTGGCGTCCTCAGTGTTTTTCGCTTTCACTTATCAAGAGATGGCCTACTTGAACCGGCTAGAGGCCAACGCCGATAGGATTACCGAACAACTTCCGTTTGGCACGCGAGTCTCGGCAACCATCTACGAAAAACCTCGTTACCGGGGGATGTTCATTCACGCCGTCGACCGTGCGTGCGTGGGACATTGTTTTATGTACTCGAATTACGAGCCATCTACACGCGAGTTTCGCGTGCGGGTTGCGCTGGGCAATCGCGTCGTGACGACTTCCCAGGATGAAAGCGAAGATTGGCAATGGGGACGACACCAGGTGCGCCCGGAAGATTTGCCAATGAAGCAGATTTATCAGTGCGACGCGGCAGACCTCACGCAATTATGCATACGCGATTTAGCCGCCGGAGAAAAGAACGGCCGAATCGGCTACCACCCGTAGCCGGAATAGCGAATCTTCGCGATCTGAGATCTCAGCTAACCAATCCAATGCGCCGCCTCACTGCGGCGTCCAAGTCATTTCGTCGAAGCCGAGTCCGTGCGCCTCCCTGAGTCGAATATTCCGAGTCAACTTTGCTCTTTGCGGCTCTAAGGCTAAGCTAGATATTACTTCTAGGAGGCTGAATGTTTCTCCGCCCTGTGCTGCGTAGTGCGCTCTTTAGTTGCCTGGTGTTGTTCACGTTGTCTGGCGGCCTTGAGCGTGTTGCGGCCCAACAAAAGGCAACGGCCGCCGCAAATCCCGGCGAACTCACCGTTGATCGCATTTTTTCGCAACCGAGTTTGAGCGGACACTTAACGGGCGGAGTGGCCTGGGTGCCCGGCAAGAATCAAGTCAGCTTTTTGCAACCAAAACAGACTGGCAAGGATGCGAAGCCGGAGCTCTGGACGATGGATCCTTCGACAGGCGAACGTGCGCTGCTGGTATCCGCAGACAAACTGGAAAATGTGTTGCCATCTACGAAGACAAAGGATTCGCAAGCGACGGGCGCGGGGCGCCGTCCACCATCGCAATATCTGTGGGCCCCCGGCGGCAATGCTCTGCTCTTCGTGGGCCCGCACGCATTAGCGTGGTTCGACTTACAAACCCAGCAGACGCGTGTGCTCGCGAGCGGCGAAGAAGATCTGAGCGATGCGAAGATTTCACCCGACGGAAAGTTTGTGAGCTTCATCCGTAATCACAATTTGTGGCTGGTCGGCACGGCAAATGGAAAAGAACGGGCGCTGACTACTGGTGGCACGGAAGAAGTGCGAAAAGGCGAACTGGACTGGGTGTATCCCGAGGAACTCGAACTTTTCACGGCGTACTGGTGGGCGCCGGATTCCTCGGCAATTGCTTATCTGGAGATGGACGAACGAAAGGTTACGCAATTTCCGCTGGTGGATTTCGAATCGCCCATTGGAGAAGCAGAACTCCAAAGGTACCCCGTGCCGGGTGGTCTAAATCCGGGGGTGCGCGTGGTTGTTGGGCAAGTCGCAGGCAATAGCAAGGATCGCGTCATGGATGTAGGTGCGGAGACTGATATCTACATACTGCGGGTGAAGTGGCTGCCGGATTCCAAGCACCTGGCCATTCAGCGATTGAACCGCGCCCAGACAATTCTTGATGTGCTGCTTTCCGATGCTGCGACAGGGAAGTCGTCGACGATTCTCTCGGAGAAAGACGCGTACTGGATCAATGTCAGCAATGATTTGTACTTCTTCAAAGATGGCAAGCGATTCCTGTGGTCTAGTGAGCGCACCGGCTACCGGCATCTTTATCTCTACGATTTTTCCGCGGCAAAGCCGTTGCAGCTGACGAAAGGCGATTGGGAAGTCAGCCAACTTGAGCGCGTCGACGAAAGGAATGGCGCCGTATATTTCACCGCAAAAGAAAAATCCCCGATGGAGAGCCACCTGTATCGCGTTGGACTGGATGGCAGCGGTTTCACGCGCATTACCAAAGAAGATGGCACCCATGCGGTGAATATTGCGCCCGACGCAACGGAGTATCTCGATACATACTCCAATTCGAGCACGCCCCCACGTCAGGACTTTTACCGAACAGACGGCAGCAAGCTTGCCACAGTGAACGAGAACAAAGTAGCGGAGCTAGCCGACTACCACCTGTCGCCGGTGGAGTTTTTCTCGATTAAGGCGCACGACGGCATGTCACTGAACTGTTCGATGATCAAGCCGCCGAATTTTGATCCGAGCAAGAAATATCCGGTGCTTGTTTACACTTATGGTGGACCACATGCCCAAGTGGTCGTGAATGAGTGGATGGACCACCAATATCTGTGGCATCAGATGATGGCGCAAAAGGGCTACATCATTTTTTCGCTCGATAATCGCGGCTCGGCGGGACGCGGGCACGTGTTCGAAGAGCCCATTCATTACCGTTTCGGCGCCCAGGAACTTTCCGATCAGCGTGATGGCGGTGTCTGGCTTAAATCGCAGCCCTATGTCGATCCGGATCGTATCGGAATTCATGGATGGAGTTACGGCGGACACATGACGCTGCACGCCATCTTCGAAGCTCCGCAGGTTTTCAAAGTGGGTTTCGCTGGCAGCCCGGTGACCGACTGGCATTTCTACGACACGATTTACACCGAGCGATACATCGGTTTGTTACCGCTGCACGAGGAAAGCTATCAGGAATCGTCGCCGATCAAAAATGCAGAAAAGTTGAAAGGGAAGTTGCTGATCGCGTATGGCACCGGAGATGACAACGTACATAGCTCCAACACGCTGGCCCTCATTGATGATTTCATCAAAGCCGGGAAGTACGTAGAGGTGATGACGTTCCCCGGGCGCGGGCATGGTGCCAGCGATGTTCCGGCGCAACGCGTGTTGTGGAACCGCGTGACGAAATTCTTTCTGGATAATCTGTAGCGCAGCGCGGAAGTCAGCCTTAATCAGAGCCGACTACGCTCACCAAGTTCGAGGCCTTGAGAGCCAGTCCCCAGGCTACCGACGTAAATTGGTTGCCGGTTCTGATGCGCGGCTCGCCGAAACGCTTGGCAAATATTTTTCGGACTGCCGGCACAAACGACGATCCGCCTGTAAGAAATACTGCATCCACATCTTTAGCGTGGACCCGACTGCTCTTGAGTAGCGAGTCCAAACAGGATTCGATCTGGCGGAGTTCCTCAGCGATCCACGCTTCGAACGAAGAGCGTTTCACCTTCGCCGTAACATCGATTGCACCATCATAAAAACGAAACGTTGCCTCCGCATTGTTGGATAACTCGTATTTCACAGCCTGTACCGACTGGTGCAGTTGATAGCCAAGATCTTCTTTTATCAGGTGTAGCAGCGCTGCGATTTTCTCCGGCTCTACGGCGTCCGCCTTGATTCGGTTCAGCTGATCCATCACTTCTTTCGCGCGCAGAAACGACAGATGATGCCAGCGCTCCAACTTGCCGTAAATCCAGGCAGGAACCGGCAGAAGGCGTTTCATCGAGCGCACGTCCGTGCCAGCCCCCAGCGCGGGAGACATCAGATGGCGTATGAGTTTGGCATCGAACGAATCACCCGCAACACCAACACCCGCATTGCCGAGCAGATCTGCAGCACTGCGCCCGCGATGTCGGACCGTTGGCCCCACGCGTACCAGAGAAAAATCGCTGGTGCCGCCGCCGAAGTCTCCAATCAGGATCAGTTCGTCGTGGTCCAGCGTTGATTCGTAATAGTGCGCCGCGGCAACGGGCTCAAATTCAAAATGTACGGAATCGTATCCCGCAAGTCTGAAGGCATTTCTGAGCCGATGTTCGGCGTAGGAATCTTCCTGGTTGCTTTCCGCTCCAACAAATCGCACCGGCCGTCCGACCACTGCATTGGAAATGGGGGCACCGAATTGCGACGAAGCTTTTTCCCGGAGGTCTCGCAGGATCCGCGCGATCAAATCTTCCAGCGTATATTTGCGGCCAAAAACGTCGGTGGTTTGCAGGTTGCGATTGCTCAGAAAAGACTTCAGCGACTGGATCAGCCGCCCTTTGTGATCCGCAGCGAGGTAATGCTCGATACCTTCCGGGCCGCTCCAGGATTTCAGTGCGTTGACGCCGTGGTCCCTCACTTGCTCGAGATAGAGAAGCGAGCGATACGAGGCAGTCTGTTCGCCCAAGTAGGGAAAGTACACGAGTTGAACCTCGCCCGTGTCATTGACACGCGCAATCGAGCTATTCGTCGTGCCAAAATCGATACCAATCGCGCAGCTGTTCTTGCTCATCAGTCTTATCGAGTTTAAAGGCGACGCAGACTACCAGCAACTCC
>CAWKHR010000011.1:0-11936 GCA_963849395.1 Candidatus Acidiferrales bacterium | reverse complement strand
TTTTTCCCTTTGTATGGTCCGAAGACATCCTTCACAGAACGTTCCGAAGACATAGTTTACACATTAGGGGCCAAAAGGGTTGTTTAAGGGCTGCAGGGTTTTTTGCTCCAGATCGTATACCCGAGATCGTAGTGCAGGAAAGTCACCAGCCAGATGCCATCATCAACCTCCTTGATACCGACGGCTTGACCCGCCAGAGAAGTGCTGAGATTTATTTTCTTTTTGAAAATGCAGATCCTTCCGCAGTAGGTAACCAGAGCTGTGGTAAGAAAGTTCTCCGATGCCCCGATAGGGCCGGGTGGAGGGCTTATAGACTTCCGCGGGACATTGCATATCGAGAGCTTCATGGGGACGCTCGTTGTTAAACTCGCGAACGAAATCGTCGAACTTGGCTTGTTGTTGAAGGAAGTTGGAACCGGCCGGGCGCGTAGCTTCGATTTTTAAGGTTCGATGCATGCGTTCATGGCGGCCGTTCTGTTGCGGATAACCAGGCTGGATGCGCTCGATGCCCAGGCGCAGCCACCAAACGGCGAGTCGACTCAAGTTGAAGAGGCCATTCGGAGAGGCAAAGGGCACGCCATTGTCGGAACGAATGGCTTGGGGCAGACCGCGTTCCTTGAACAAGCGCTCAAAGGCGGTAAAGGCTCCTTGTTCTTTGATGGATTCCATGGCCTCGCACAGCAAGAGGTAACGGCTGGCATGATCGGAAACGGTCAGGGGGTAGCAATATCTTTTATCTCCCAGCATGAACTCGCCCTTGTAGTCGGTGCACCACAGAGCATTCGGAGCGCTTCCTTGGGACAGAGGAGTACCTTCGGTTTTCGTGCGGGAATGCCTTTGTCAAGTCACCAGTCCATGGCGGTCCAGGATGGCGTGAATGGTGCTGCAGGCCGGCACGCGAACATCGTTGGGCAATTTGCGCAACAAGCGTTCCCGGAGCTTGCGAGCGCCCCAAGTAGGCTTTTCCCGCCGCAAGGTGACGATCATGGCTTCGAGCTGGGCGGGAAGCTTGTTGGCGTAACGGTAAGGAGTTCGCGCCCGATGCGTCAGACCTTCCAGCCCGCACTCTTTATAGCGTTCATAAACTTTGTAACCGGTCACCCGGGAGATGCCGAACTCGCGGCATAGCGAGGACATGCTCTCCCCGTCCTTGAGCCTCAATACAAATCGCATGCGTTCTTCCACGATCGACCGTTCCTTCCATGGCATTGGCAACTCCTGGCTGGACTAGTCCAGCCAGGAGTTGTAAACCATGTCTCCGGAACGTTTTGTAAAGGGTGAGTCCGAACGCACACCTTTAAACGCGTACATATTTAGGCCTTGACTATCTCTCTTTCTTTTTTCTCGCTAAGCAGCGTGACCAACTGTGGCCGGAGCAGCGAGAATTAAAGCGCTAATCGCCCAGATAGATGACCCATTCATTAGGAATTGCGAACCACTTCCCAACCATAACTCGCCAAATCGGTGCGGTGAATGATGAGCGTGACTACGGCACCGCGACGAGCGGTTTGGCCTTGAGCGGCGGGAGCGCACCGTTTGCAGGGATCAACGAGAAGATGGTCTCGGGGAGAGTTTTGACGCTGACCATGGGAACGGGCTGGAAGTACGTTCCGTGTTCGCCAGCGGGCTTAAGACCGTAGCTCTTGAACTGCTTGGCGATGTAACCGGCGGCGAGCTCGCTGCCCTTCTGGTTCATGCCGCGACCTTCGAGCTCGTTGCTGGAGAGATATTTGACGTGACCGCGGATTTTGTCTGGGTCCATTTTGGGCGCGAGGATCCTTTCGGCAAGCGCGGTGGTAGCGATGAGCACAGCAAGCGTGAAGACCAACTTTTTTCCCTGGTAGGTGGCTCCCTCGAATCTTTAATGACTAATGGGCACTTCTGACGGACGACGTGTAGTGGGAGCCGCCCGCTTGATCCGGCAGTAAGGCACAAAAATAGGCGGTGTGGCGGCTGTCGTCGTTGACGCGAGAGCGAGAATGCAGGAGGTGCGGACGTCTTCTCCTTTGGGAACCAAGGCTTGGTGCTCTTGGTCGTATTGGTGGTCCGCGAGGAATATTGTCCAGCTCTCGTACTGAAGTTCGCGAACTGACAAGTCAGGAATATGGACTTGTTCACGATCGATGACGGTGACCAGAGAAAAACTGGGAGCATGTGCGAATTCAACAGGGACGCGAAGAGTGTCTCCCTGGACCAGCAGATTTGAAGTATGACCGTCCATAGTCAACACAATGACTTCGGGAACGGGCTTAGTGTGTCCGTTGTGGATGATCGAGAATTTTATAGTTGATGGAACTTCCTGTGCAGCTAGTGGCAAAAATAAAAAGACCAGCAGCCCGACCGCAAAGAGCGGGAACCTCATCATGAATCATCTCTCCCAAAAGAGCCTTCAGTTCGTTACGACTGGATTGCAATTAATGTACCACTCCACGGGGCCAATGAGGACTGATGCGCCATGCGCACAAGAACGATTAACATGATGATGGGTCAGCCCAGGGTCATGTAGTACTTGAGAATCAGGGCAATTTCGTAGGCGGTGGCGTAGATGGCGAAGCTGGCGTGGAAGAGCGGACTTTTGATTTTAATGGCGGCGCTCAGCAAAATACAGGAAGCAGTACGGACATAGTAGACCGGGCCTAGTGCGTGCAGGTAGATGCCTTGTCCCGGCAGAGTTTGGAGCTTGCCGCGCTAACAAACCACTGGGACATGGCACTTGACGCGGGCGAAGATCAGTACAAGCTGGAATTGGTTGTGCTTTCGCTTGAGGACGAATCCCGCGGTGGCTGGGTACGAGCGCTGGCGGGAACGCTCCACTGTCTAACTATCGTGGCAGGTATCGAACTATTGGGCGCAAAGAGACGGCGACGATTGGGTTGTGACAGGAGGCTTTAGCCGGTGATTGGTTTTTGCTACTAACGTTGCTACTACTTATGCCCGATTTGATCGGATCCAGAACCCGCCAAAATATAGCCGATTCTTTCAAATCAAAGCACGCATTGAAAACAAGCCGCATACCAACGACTACCAACGGCAGTCTCCTCGAAACAAATGGGACGAAAATCCCTCCTCCTCCGCCACAGCACGTTTTCCCGTTATAAACGTGCAACTTTAGATGTCCCCACAAAATATGCCGAGTTAGCGTCGAACGTCGGCAGTCTTCTGTAGCAGATATAACGCGGTGTACTTCGGAAGACCAGATTTGATTGGATAGCGAGCTCGATTCACCGCCGCGCTACCAAATCCACCGCCAATAGAAATCACTTGTTACTTTGCGGCAACGAATGTCTGATGCAAATTTGTATGTTCAGCGCCGTTCCGGCAGTGAGAAACAGAAGATGTCGCTGCCAGCGGCGATGACCACGTATTGAACTCCGGCGACCGCGTAGCTCATCGGCGAAGCTTTCATGCTTTGGCCGGTATTGAAATGCCACAAGGCACGGCCGGTCTTGGCGTCCACTGCTTCGAAAAAGTTCGCATCGTCTCCGAAGAAGACCAGGCCGCCAGCGGTGGTCATGGTGCCGCCCCAGGAATTCCCCGAACCTGTTTGCGTATAGCTCCAGACCGGTTTCCCATCCGCCACCGAGAGCGCCAATAAAACTTTCTGCATACGCTCACCCGGGGGAAGCGTCGTTCCGGTATTGTAAAAGGTCTCGCCCTTCACAAAATCTTTGGGTTTGGCGAGAAACAAATTGCAACTTTCCAGGGCCATCACGTAGAAGAGCCCGGTGTCCGGGTTATACGATGGCGAAAACCAGTTCGTGGCCCCGTCGATGCCTGGACAGATGTTGGTACCTTCCGCGGTAGGAATTCGACCAGTGAGCACCGGCCGGCCGGCCGCGTCGATTCCCGTAGCCCAGTTCAATTTTTCCACGAACGGAGTTGCTCGAAGAAACTTGCCATTGGTTCTGTCGAGCACATAGAAAAAACCGTTGCGATTGGCCTGGACCAGAAGGTGCCGCACTGTTCCATTCTCTTCCGTATCCAGCAGCACCGGAGTTTCGGTGGCGTCGAAGTCGTAGAGATCGTGCGGTGTAAATTGAAAATACCATTTCAGTTTGCCGGTATCCGGATCGAGGGCCAGGACACAAGCCGTATAGAGGTCGTCACCTGGTCGCGAATCTCCCAGGAAGTCAGGAGCCGCGTTGCTGGTGGTCCAATACAGCGTGTTGAGCTGCGGATCGTAGGTGCCCGGCATCCAGGTGGTGCCGCCTCCATGCAGATACAAGTCTCCCGGCCAACTGGAGGAACCAAATTCACCAGGCCCCGGAATTGTCCAGAAACGCCATTTACGTTTTCCGGTGGCCGCATCATAGGCCGCTACAAGTCCGCGGACACCCGAATCTCCTCCGGAAGTGCCGACGATGACGGTATCCTTTACCACCAACGGGGCACTGGTCGCGCCGTAGTGTTTGATTTTATCCGCGTAGGCCACGTCCCATAGCAGATTTCCAGAGCGCGCATCCAGCTTGAGCAAATGAGCGTCATCGGTTTCTACGAACACGAAATTCTGCCAGACGGCTACGCCGCGATTTTTGTGCGCAGCGGCATCGTCCAAAAGTCCGGAGCTGACCGGCCGGTGGTAGTGCCAAATCTCCCTGCCGGTTCGCGCATCCAGGGCAAATACGTCGTTCGAAGCAGTGATGAACATCAGCCCGCGAACCACCACCGGAGTGACTTCCAGGTTATGAGTATTGCCGGGATGGAATACCCACGAAGTCGTCAGCTGGGCGACGTTCGACGCATTAATCTGTTGCAGGCTGCTGTAGCGGCGTCCCGTGTAGTCGCCGTTATACGAAGTCCAGTTGTCGCCGACCGGCTGCGCAACCAGATCTTCGACAGTAACGCGCTGAGACCCGCTAACCGAAGAACTGGCCTGTTGGCCGAACGCCAAGCTCCCACAGCACATGGCAATGAACATGAAAACGAGCTGTTTTCTGGCGCGCGATTTCACGTTAGTGGTCATCTTGCGCGCCAATGCGCACTTCTTGAAGCGCTCCTCGATCCACTCCGTTCCGATCCACCAGGTGCAACGAGACTCGTGCAGCTTTTCCGCTCGGTACGACCTCCCTCTGCAACGTGGCCAGGTCCACCGGCACAACCTCCGCGACTTGGGTCGCGTTGAGGGCGGAGCCTCGCTCGTCGTAGAAGTGGGCAATGAGCCGGCCGGCATAAAACACGCCGAACGAACCGGAGAGCCGGACTTTGCCGCCATCGAGTCGCGATGCGCGAAGAGGATGTACCAAAATCCCCGCGTCGGTAACTCCATGGAATTCGCTTTCCGTGCGAGTTGGAAACCAATCGGTGTCAAAGCGGCATTCCTCGCCGGGATTCAAGCGGCACATCGGGCTGTTGAGCTCGGCCTCCATGTAGTAGGGCGATTCTCTAGTGCCTCCGAAGGTGGCTTCGCCTTCACCGTTAAACCGCATCTCTGGGCCGTTGGTCCAGAAAATCACTGAAGCCCGCCCCGGATAGGTTTTGTTTGCTTCGTACTGAAATTTCTCCACCATCGCGAACCGGCTGGTGCCGTCCACCACCGCCAGCCACCCGGCCACGGAATCGATCCACAATTCGGCAGCCCAATGCGAGTAATGCACGGAAAAGAATCCATCGTCTCGCACCGAGGCGGCGGGATTTTCCGCCGGCCCGAAGCGCACGTGATAATGATTGAGATATCCACCGGAGGGATTGGTGGGCGTGAATCCCCAAATGTCGGGATTTCGCTTCGCGGGAACTCCCGGCATGCCGGTGTTGTACTGCGAGACGGATTGCATCGACCACTCCAGGGTGTGCCCGCTAATGTTCTTCATCCTCGCGCGAAATTGGATTCGCGGAGAATCCGCGTCGAGGCCAATAGTGCGAGCAAATTGGATGCCAGTCTGCGGGTCGGCTGGACTCACGAGTTCGATTTCGCACCGCGGCCCTTCCGCGAGCTTTTTGAAAGTGTACGGGCCATCGTCGATCAGGTCGGAGTTACCCGGCCACTGCTGCTCGTCCTGAGTCCCTTCCGGCAGAAGCCACAATTTGTCTCCGCCATAGTTGAACCATTGCGCCGAGGTCGGAGGAAGATATTTCCCGCGGAGTTCTGGATTGACGAAGAGATAGTCGTGTCCGGCAAAAGTGACCTGCATCAGCCGGCCGCCATTCTGCGGCACCACGGTGAGCCGCACATATTCATTGGAAATCTGCTGTGCAGACCAGCCATAGTAGTCCACCGGTTCCACGCGGCAGGTGGCCTTGGCTGGCCCCGCTTCCTGGCCAAGGGCCGAGCAGACACCCAGAGTGGCCGCCACGCAGCAAAGCAGAAAGAGCCTCTCCCCTACGCCCAGCCGACGGTGAAAATCCATATTCCTGCCTTCCTAGTGGTAGAATCCCCAAAGCACACTTTGCCAGCGATAATGAGACGACTATTTCACGGTGCGAAAACGAAAGAATTCGATATAAAACGAAAGAAAAGCGTTGGTGTTAAGGCTTTTTCTATGTTAAATCGAGTCTGCCATTTTGTGACGGAAAATCGCATTGCGCCAGGGAAATTCTTAAGAATCGCTTCGACTGGCGTCTCGACCAGGTGAATTCCTTTTTATTAAGACGGCAAGCAGGAAGCCAGGCAACAATCCACAGGAGGCAGGCCAATGTCCAGTAAGAATTCCAGTCGGCGATCATTCGTCAAACGGTTAGCGGCTGTGCCGCTGCTAAGCCAGATCGCGGCGCGCGGCCTTTATGCGCACGCGGCTTCCGCAGTCGGTGTGGACCTGGCGCAGAACGTATACACGCGACTGGGCGTGAAAACGGTCATCAATTGTCGCGGAACTTGGACCTTTTTGAGCGGTTCGCTGGAATTTCCCGAGGTTCGCCAGGCGCAAGACGAAGCCTCCAAATATTTCGTCAACATGCTCGAATTGCAGCGGGGCGTTGGGCGCCGCCTGGCAGAATTAACGGGCGCCGAATCCGGAATCGTGACCTCTGGCTCCGCTGGCGCCATGGCCGCGGCAACCGCAGGATGCTTGGCAGGCACCGACGACCGGAAAATCTGGCAACTTCCGGACACCACGGGGATGAAACACGAAGTGATCATGATGGGAGGCCGCAGCGCCTTTGACAGCGCCATCCGCCTGACCGGGGCCAAGCTGGTTCTGGCGTATTCCCCGGAAGAACTCTCCAAGGCAATCAACGACAACACCGCGATGATCTACACCACCGATCTGGGAGAGAAACTGCAGCAACAGTTGAAAGTAGCGAAAGACCGGAAGATTCCTATGTTGCTGGACGATGCTGCGGGTATTCCTCCGGTCGATAACGCCAAACTCTACGCCCAGATGGGCATCGATATGTATTGCTTCTCGGGAGGCAAGGGGCTTCGCGGGCCGCAGTGCAGTGGTTTGCTCTTCGGAAAAAAGGATCTTATCGAGGCGGCATTGCTGAACAGCAGTCCTCGCGAAGGTGCGGTGTGCCGTCCAATGAAGGTTGGCAAAGAAGAGGTCATCGGCTGCCTCACTGCGCTGGAAACGTGGCTGAAAACAGACGAAAAGAAACTATATGCGGAATGGAATGCCCGATTAGACCGAATCCGGACGCTTATCGAAACAGTTCCCGGCGTCAAAACGAGTACCTATGTCCCCGACGATGGAAACCGCTACCCAACCTTGAAAGTATCTTGGAATATGCAAGCCTGGGGATACACCATTGCCGATTGCGTTCGCGATTTGCGGGCGGGCGACCCCTGTATCGAAGTGCTTGGCACCGATAATCCCAGCCTGGTCACAGCAGTGCGCGAGGGCAATCCCAATCCGAATCGAAAAGAGCGCAAAGCCCCCGATCATATCGAGCTGATTTCCATGACCATCCAACCCGGCGAAGAAATAATCGTAGGAGAAAGACTGCGGTCGATTTTGGGCGCGGCCCAGAAAAAACATAGCTGATAACGGGCAAGTGGGAAGCAAGTGCCCAGGAGGATATGGCCGTGCTCTTAACACGAACATCGCATGCGGCACGAGTATTGTTTGTGATGCACGGTTTGGTGCTTTGTTCAGCGCTTATTGCGCAAGAACGAGTGCGCGCCGTGGTGCCGCCGCAGAGTTCCCCAAAGCAATTCGTGTCCCCAGCCGTTGATGCCGGCGACTACGTTTATGTTTCTGGGCAAGGACCGCGAAGCGCTGACGGGAGTTTGTCATCAACCTTTGCTGCGCAAACGCGACAAGCCCTCGACAACATCAAGGCAATTGTTGTGGCGGCTGGCTTGACGATGGACAATGTGGTGTACACACAAGTCTATCTGACCGACGTGAGCAAAGCGCAGGAAGTGGACCGCGTTTATGCAGAGTACTTTCCCAAGGTTCCTCCAGCCCGAGCCATGTTGGGAGTCGCCAACCTGCCTGATCCCGCGATCCAGATAAATGCGGTGGTGGTCCGCGATCTGCAAGGCCGGCGCGCCGTTTTCCCTGCGAACTATCCGCACAGCGATGCGTTCTCCCCCGGAATCCTGACACACGACCGGCTCTTTATTTCCAGCATGGCGGGCGTCGACCCTGCGAGTGGCAAAATTCCCGATGATCCGGCGGCGCAAGTCGATCTGGCGCTGGATGGAATGAAAGCTGTCGTCAAGGCTGCTGGCCTGGAATTAAGCCACGTAGTTTTCGTCAACCCGTACCTGACAAAAGAGATTCCGACGCGGGTGATGAATGAGCATTACGCGCGCCGCTTTGAATTCGGCAACACGCCCGCGCGTGCAACCATCGAAGTTTCCAGCTTGCCGGGTGGCGCGCACATCGAATACACCGGCGTGGCGGTGCGCGATCTTCAAGCCCGAAAGGCGGTGCGTCCCAAGAACATGCCGCCCAGTCCGACCGCCAGTCCCTGCGTATTCGCCGGCGAAACCTTATATTGTTCAGCCAAGAGCGGCTTTATTCCGGGACCACACGGCGGCGTATACGCCCCCACCACGGCCACCCAGCTTCGCCAAACCATGCGCAACCAACTGGATAATTTGGAAGAAGCGGGAATGGATTTTAGCCAGGTGGTGTCCACAACCGTCTATCTGGATGACCTCGCGGACACGAAGGAATTCGACAGCGTTTACGGTGAGTATCTGGGCCCGGTCATGCCCGCGCGAACCACCCTTCAGCAAATCAGCCCGGACGAACGCAAAGCGGATAACGAAGGACATTATCCGGATCTCGAACAGCTCTCACTGATCGCCGTAAAGCGTTCCACCCACTAAGCGATAATTGCCGCACGATTCGCTGCAGAGCAGAAGCACAGCAGTTCTAGCGCGATGTTCCATTTCGTAGCTCTGGCATGATTTCATAGGCCTTCTCAAATTCAGCGCTGGCTTCGGCCTCTTTTCCCGCCTTCTGCAACGCGAGGGCGAGATTATAGTGAGCTTCCGCGTATTGCGGCTTCAGGCGCACCGCCTCCAGAAACTCGACCTGCGCGCCTTTCGCATCTCCAGACTGCAACAGCACCAAACCTAAATTGTTGTGAATCTCCGCAAACGCCGGATCGCGCCGCAAAAGTTCTCGATACACATTAGCCGCGCCAACAAAATCACCCTTCTCGCTGAGAACCAACCCCAGTTGGACGCGCGCGTCCACATATTGTGGATCGAGGCTAATGGCCTGCTTCAATTCCTGGATCGCCTCGTCGGTCCGCTGCAATTGTGCGAATGCCAGTCCGAGATTGTAATGCGCTTCCCGCAAATCGGGATCACACATGACCGCGCGCTGCAGCTCCTCAAGACCACGTTCGCGATCGTTCATCCGCCAAAGCAGCGAGCCATAACTGGTGTGTGCCTGCGCGTAATCCGGCTGCACGGCGATGGCTTTTTCATAGAAAGAAGCTGCGGACGCTGGGTCATCTTTACGCTCATACACGACTCCCAGGTAGTAGTAGCTGGTTGGCAGCTCCGGACTTCGCTCGGCCGCCTCCTGAAACAGGCTTAGCGCCTTGTCCACGTTTTTCTTCTTGAGCTCATCCACTCCCTGCAGGATCAGAAGTTTGGTTTGCGACAGATGAATGCGGTAATCGTGCAGGCCGCTCACTTCGTTAAGCTCTTTTTTGGCTTCCGCATTCTCGCCCTGCGCGTGCAAGGTCAGCCCTAGGTTGTAATGGGCCTGTTCATAATCGGGCTTAAGTTCAATGGCGCGCCGGAAGGCCGCGATCGCGCCGGTCTTATCGCCATCGGCCTTCAGCTCCTTGCCCAGATTGAATTGCGCTTCAGGATCGTCAGGAGCGAGTTCCGCCGCTTTTCGAAACTGTGCGAGCGCTCCGGCGTGATCCCCCTGCCTGCGCAAAATTACACCCAGCATCATGTGCGCGTTGGCGTAACGCGGATCCATTTGCAGTGCGCGGCGGAATTCCCTCGCGGCGGCGTCGGCATTTCCCAGTTGCGCATCGGCCAGCCCCAAATCCAAGTAGAGTTCTGCCGAAGGCTTCGCGGCGAGCGCACTCCGCGACTCGTGTACCGCATCCTGGGCATCATTCTGCTTGGAGTAGATTCGCGCCAGAAGCCGATGCGCTTCCACGTTGGCCGGCTCCAGAGTCACTGCAATCTTTAATTCCTTAATCGCCGCCGCCGCATCGTGCAAATCGAAATAGGCCGCACCCAATCCGTAGTGAGCCTCAGCCCACTTCGGTTTCAGTTTTAAGGCAGACTGAAACTCCAACACGGCCTGCGCTGGCGTACCGCTGTATTTCAGCGCAAGTGCCAAGTCGTAGTGGGTCACAGCGTCGTTGGGCTCAAGCTTGAGAGCCTCGCGATAATTCGCGATAGCCTGATCCCAGGATTTTTCCTTGGAATACTCGACGGCCTGTTTGCGATAAGTTTCCGCAGTCTGGGCGCGGCAGTGGCTTGGAAAGAGCACCGACAGCGCTACTACGGCAACAGTCAGAAGGATTCCGCAAGTCTGAGAGTTGTTTCTCGTCCTGCGATTGCGCTTAACCAATTTGCGGCTGCTTCCTGTTGCCGGGATTGGTGCGCGCGCCAGCAACACCTCCGCCGCGCAAAGACTCATCTGCGGCGGCGGAGTAAAGCCAGGGGCGCTCCTGCCTACATATTACCAGTAGAATTTTGCGCTGACTTGCCCGATGCGCGGGTCGCGCGCATTGGTGACAATTCCGAAGTTCGAATCGGAGAGGTTCCCGGTGGGATTCATAAACTGCGCGTGGTTGAAGATGTTGAAAAATTCGACGCGCAGATCAAATGCATAATTCTCGTGAATTTGCGTCCTCTTCAAGAACCCAAAATCGGTGTTGTTGAAGCCAGGGCCGTGGAAGAAGCGCCGGTTGGCGGTTCCAAAAGTTCCGAGAACGCAGTTTTGCACGAATGCGCCGGTGGTCGGTACACATGGGTCCGGATTTGTCGCCGAGGTTGGTTGCGGCGGGATGAAGTAACAACCAGTATGGTCGGCAGTGGGACAATCAGGATTGGCGTTGCGCGGATTCAGGGTCACGACTTTCCCGATCAGATTTGGCATGTCCGTATTTGCACTCCCGGCGAGCGAATAATCGCCGTTGGCCTGGTTCAGCTGAATCGGAAATCCTGTCGAGAAGCGGGTAATCCCCTGCATCTGCCAGCCTTGCGTCAAGCGCTTCGGTGCATTGGGAAAAGCCCGGTCAATCGGGATGGCCCAGACGTAACTAGCCACGAAATTGTGCCGGATGTCGCTCGACGAAAGGCCTCGGCTTATCTTTGGATTCTCGAAATTCACTAAATCATTGAAAGCCGAAGAATCGTCCAACCCCTTTGCGAACGTGTACGCCGCCAGGAACGTTACGTCACGAGCTTTGCGTTCAACGGTGATTTGCGCGGAATTGTAGATCGAATTGGCCGTGGTCCACGTGTAGGTATTCCCGGAGCCATAGCACACCTGCAAAGCCGATCCGGGGCAGAAATTTGGGTTCAGAATTTGCTGTCGTGTGCTGTAAACAAACGAGCCACTCGG
>CAWKHR010000010.1:0-58034 GCA_963849395.1 Candidatus Acidiferrales bacterium | reverse complement strand
GTCCCTCTATTGCGCGACAATGGCGTAATTCAAGACATGAATCATCGCCGCAGCGAACTCACCATGGCCTATACCGATGCGGTGAATCAGTACGGCCCAAATTTCCCCAAGGTCCAGCGCATCCAGGCACAAATTAAAGAGCTCGACGATCAAATCACCAAAGAACGCAAAGGCATCGTTGCTCAATTGCAGAGTGACTACAACGAAGCCAAAGCTCATTACGACTTGCTGAGCCAGCGCCTCGACCAGCAAAAAACTGAAACCAACGCTATGTCCGAGAAGTTGGTCCAGTACAACATTTTGAAACGCGAAGCCGAGGCCAACAAAAGCCTCTATGAAGGTTTGCAGACTAAGCTCAAAGAAGCCGGCATCTCCGTCGGCCTCAAGTCTTCGAACATTCGCGTTGTCGATCCTGCCATGGTTCCTTCGACTCCCGCTCGTCCCGCGAAAACGCGCAACATCGCGCTAGCTTTTCTGGTCGGCCTCGTCGGAGGTGTTGGCCTCGCACTCCTTCGCGAATATCTAGATAACACGGTTAAGACGCCAGACGACATCGAGACCTTGGCACGCTTGCCTTCTCTCGCCGTTGTGCCGATGTTCGGCGATGTCGCCAATGCCGGTGGCCGGAAAGGTGTCTTCAAGTCCGGCTCCACCAATGGCTACGACAAGCGCATCGAATTGGTCGCGCAGCATCTTCCTAAATCGCAAATGTCCGAGGCCTTCCGCGCATTGCGCACCGCGCTGCTTTTGTCTCAGCCCGATCGCCCGCCGCAAGTAATTTTGGTCACCAGCGCTCTGCCCCGCGAAGGTAAAACCACCGCTGCAGCAAACCTCGCAGTCACGCTTGCTCAGCTTGGCGATAAAACTGTCTTGGTCGACGCCGACTTGCGCAAGCCGGGTGTCGGCCGTCTCTTAAATCTTGGCAGTGGAAAATTTGCGGGACTAAGTTCCTACCTCGCTGGCGTCTCCACTCTCGATCTGGTCACTATTCAGCACCCGGCTATTCCCAATCTCGCGGCGATTCCAACGGGTCCCTTGCCTCCCAATCCCGCCGACCTTTTGTCTTCGCACCGCCTCACCGAAGCTATTGCGGAGCTACGCACCAAGTACAAGTTCATCGTCATTGATTCGCCTCCGATCATGGCCGCCACCGACGCGGTAATCCTCTCCGTGCAGACCGACGGTGTCCTTCTTGTGGTGCGCAGCGGCGAGACTCCCAAAGAAGCTTTTACTCGTACTCGCGACTTGCTGGTTAGTGTCAAGAGTCATCTTCTTGGCGTGGTGCTCAACGCCGTCGATTCCAGCGCTCCGGATTATTACTATTCCTACCGCTACTATCCTTATTCCTATGGCTACGGCCCGCAGGAACACCTCGAAAACTCGCAAGAGGATTCTCCCGCGCGCGTCCCAGCCCATTCGTCGGACATGGACGACTCCGACAAACTCTGAGGAGCATCAATGCGTTACCTGATTACTGGCGGTGCGGGTTTCATCGGTTCCCATTTGGCGGAACGCCTTCTGGAAAAGAAGGACCGCGTCGTCCTACTCGACAATCTCTCCACCGGCAGTATGGAAAATATCCGGCATCTTAAAGGTTCTGAAAATCTCGAATATCATCTCGACGGAATCGAGAATCGCCACCTTCTCGCCGAACTGGTAGACGATGCCGACGTCATCGTGCATCTTGCCGCGGCCGTAGGCGTAAAACTCATTGTAGAGAGCCCGGTCCGCACCATCGAGACCAACGTAAACGGTACCCAGCTTATCCTCGAAGCAGCCTGCAAAAAGAAAAAGCTCGTTCTGATCGCTTCCACATCCGAGGTTTACGGCAAAAACACCAATGTGCCCTTCCACGAAGACGCCGACCTCGTTCTCGGCCCCACCACCAAGGGCCGCTGGAGTTATGCCGCCTCCAAAGCTCTCGATGAATTTCTGGCGCTCTCCTATTGGAAGGAAAGGAAACAGCCCGTCATCGTCGCGCGTTTCTTCAACACCGTGGGCCCTCGTCAGACCGGACGTTACGGCATGGTCCTGCCCAACTTCGTAAAGCGCGCTATGGATAATGAACCAATCCAGGTGTATGGCGATGGCAAACAGTCCCGCTGCTTTTGCGATGTTCGCGACACTGTCGAAGCTTTGCTGCGTTTAATGCCTCTCGACCGCGCGGTCGGTGAAGTCATCAATATTGGCAACACTGAAGAAGTCTCCATTGAAGATCTCGCCAAAATCGTCAAGAAGCGCCTCAACAGCTCCTCCTCCATCGAATACGTTCCCTACGACAAAGCTTACGAGCCTGGTTTCGAGGACATGATGCGCCGCGTCCCGGCCATCGAGAAACTGCATTCCCTCACCGGCTTCCGTCCTCAGACCTCGCTCGCGGAAATCATCGATCGGGTGACTGCCTACTTTCGTCAAAAAGAAACTTCCCGGACCGGTTCCGGCGCTCCTGCCGGCTCCGCTGCCGTTTCGGTATCCGCCAAGAGTTCTCTTGCTTGAATTGACGAATCGATAATCTTTTCATGCCACGCGCCTGCAGCTTTCCTATAAACTTTACCCATCAGGTCTACATGCTTTCCAGACGAACCCGCTACATCTTCGAAAACTCCAGTGCCTCATCGCATTCTACGGCACGGCATATTGCGCTCAATTGATGGCTGAGCTTCACAATTCGCGACGGTTCGAGCGCTACCTGCTCGTCATTTTTCTTCTTACCTTGCCCATCCTGAATCCCTGGGTGCGTGGCGATGGCGTCGGCTATTACGCCTACGCACGCGCGCCGCTTATCGAACATCACTTCGACTTCACTCGCGATTATCAGCGTGCCAACGACAGTTTCCGCGTCGATCGCCTCGACCAATCCGGTATGCCTAAGGCCATTTTCTACACGCGCACCGGGCACCTCGAGAATCATTTCACTATTGGCCCGGCCCTTCTCTGGTCGCCCTTTCTGATCACGGCTCACCTCGGCGTGCTCCTGGCCAGAGCCCTCGGCTCCTCGATTCCCGCAGACGGTTTTTCTGCTCCCTACCGCTGGGCTATGGCCTTGGGAACCGGCATCTACGGCTTCCTCGCCCTCTTGCTCTCCTTCCGCCTCACTCGCAACTTTGTCCGTCCCGCGTGGGCTTTCCTGGCAACTCTGGCCATTTGGTGGGGCAGTTCCTTGCCGGTCTACATGTACTTCAATCCCTCCTGGTCCCACGCCCACTCCGCTTTTGCCGTCTCTCTCTTCCTTTGGTATTGGCTGCGCACCCGCGAGCATCGCAGCCTCGCGCAGTGGCTTATCCTCGGCCTGATTGTCGGCCTGATGCTAAACGTCTACTACGCCAACCTCATGATCATTTCCGTGCTCCTGGTCGAAGCCCTGTTCCAATATCGCGATTCCTTCCTCCGCCCGCCTTCTGCTGATTCCAGGCAAACACCCAGTCCTTCTCAGTTGCTTGTGCGACATCTTCTCTTCGGAATTGTCGTCTGCCTCACCATGCTTCCCACGTTTTTCTCTCGTTACATCGTCTATGGCGGACCTTTCGAAACCGGTTATCTTTCTGTTCGCGACTTTCTCTGGCACTCGCCGGTAATGCTGCAGGTGCTCTTCTCCTCCGATCATGGCCTTTTCGCCTGGACTCCCCTCCTGTTTTTTTCCTTCCTCGGCTTGATTCTCTTTTCGTGGCGCCTTCCCAGGATTGGCCTGCCTCTTATGGCCGCGCTCATTTGCTTCTACTTATTCTTCAGTCTCTATCCCGATTGGGACGGCATCTCCTCCTTCGGCAACCGTTTCTTTGTCTCTCTCACTCCATTCTTCATCTTCGGTCTCGCGGTTACTCTCGAACGCTTTGCCGCCCTGTTCCGCACTCCCCGGGTCGCCACAGCCGCGGCTTCCGTGGCACTGTCCTGCTTCGTGCTTTGGAATCTGGGACTCATCTACCAGTGGGGCACGCACCTGGTTCCTGCGCGCGGTCCCGTCTCGTTTCGCCGCGCCGCCTACAATCAAGTTGCCGTAGTGCCTCGCCAACTCTCCTCGCACGTGGCATCCTACTTTCTTAGGCGCTCCGAACTTATGCACGAGCTCGAAGAAGAAGATCGAGAGCAGCAACAGAGGCAAGTTGAAGATCCCTGAATTAGGTCCTGACGCTAACGTAATGACACCCGCCCCGCGCTTAGCGTCTCGCACTCCTCAATCCGTGCCGCCTCTTCTGCTACTCTGGTGTATGCGATTCGTTGTCCCAAAGAGCTCATTCGTCTCATGGCATCTGTGACTTCTCATCCGCCGGTACTCGACGAGCCGTTGGCGAAGCCGTTCGCCAGGGTCCCCACCGTGCGCATCCAGCCGCCCAGTGGTTGGTTCAATCTCAGGCTCAAGGAACTCTGGGCCTACCGCGAACTGCTCTATTTCTTTGTCTGGCGCGACGTCAAAGTGCGCTACAAACAAACTGCCATTGGCGTCCTCTGGGTCATTCTCCAGCCCCTTCTCACCATGCTGGTGTTCACTCTCTTCTTTGGACGCCTCGCCAAGCTTCCTTCCGGCGGCCTCCCGTACCCCGTTTTTTATTTCGCAGCTGTCGTCCCTTGGATGTACTTTGCCGCTTCCCTCGCCCTCGTCACCAACATCGTCGTCGACAATCAGCGGGTCATCACCAAAGTCTATTTCCCGCGCCTGGTTCTTCCGGTATCGGCCACGCTCTCCGGCCTCGTCGATTTCGCCATCGGCTTCATCGTTCTGCTCATTTTCATCTTCTCGTACGGAATCCGCCCCGGGTGGCCTGCGCTCTTCTTGCCCTTCTTTGTACTTTTGGAAATTCTTACCGTCCTTGGCATCGGCCTGTGGCTTTCGGCGTTAAACGCGCTCTATCGCGATGTGCGCTATCTCATTCCCTTTATCATCCAGTTTTGGATGCTGGCCTCGCCTGTTGCCTATCCCAGCTCCATGGTGCCCCCGCGTTATCGTTGGCTGTATGGATTGAATCCCATGGCGGGCGTGATCGACGGCTTTCGCTGGGCGCTCACCGGGCGTGGCCAGGCTCCCAGCGCCGTCTTGATTGCCTCCAGCGCCATGGTCGTCGTGGCCCTTTTCGGAGGCTTGTTCTACTTCAATCGCATGGAAGGGAGCATCGCCGATCGCGTATGAGCGCTCCCGTTATCCAATCCGAAGGGCTGGGAAAGCTCTACAAGCGTGGCATGCCCGCATCCACCGGACTCCTTCGCGACGTCCTTGCCCGGGCTTTCAGCTCTCCACAAAAGGCCTTCAAACGATCCAGCAGTCTCACCGAAACTTTCTGGGCCCTCAAAGACGTCTCGATCGAGGTCCAGGAAGGCGAAGTCCTCGGCTTGATCGGCCGCAACGGCTCCGGGAAGACCACCCTCCTGAAAATTCTTTCCCGCATTACTCAACCTACCTCCGGCTGGGCCGAAATTCATGGCCGCGTGGGAAGCTTGTTGGAAGTAGGCACCGGCTTTCACTCGGAATTGACCGGCCGCGAAAATACCTATCTCAGCGGCGCCATTCTTGGCATGAGCAAGCGCGAAATCACCCGCAAATTCGACGAAATCGTTGCCTTCGCTGAGCTCGAGAATTTCATCGACACTCCTGTCAAACACTACTCCAGCGGCATGTATGTCCGCCTCGCTTTTGCTGTCGCCGCGCATCTCGAGCCTGAAATCCTGCTCGTCGATGAAGTGCTTGCCGTCGGCGATATCAAGTTCCAGAAAAAGTGCCTGGGCAAAATGGGCGAAGTTGCTGATGCTGGCCGCACCATCATCCTGGTCAGTCACCAGCTCAACCAGATCCGCCGCCTCTGTCATCGCACCATCTGGGTAGACAACGGCATTCTCCGCCAGGCAGGCTCCACCGCCGAAGTAGTCAGCGCCTACGAATCCGCCATGGCCAGCGGTGAAGCAAGCCGGTCAAAGGACGGGCGCGAGGTTGCGAGTAACGGTCGATTTGTCAGTTGGGAGATCATGGTCCCGCGGGAAGAAAATCCGCACGTGCTTAGTACGCTTTCTACAGTTTCCGTCAAATTTGTTCTTGAGATAACCCGCGAAATTCATAGAGCTCACCACGGCATCGCACTCCGCAATCTTGACCAGCAACTTATCTGGGCTTGGGCCGTGGATGATGTCCATTTGCCCATAGGCACGCAGGAACTCTGCTATACGTTTCCCATGCTCCCGCTCCGTCCCGGCCCCTATTCCTGGCATGTCAGCCTGTATGACGAGGCATCTCTTGTCGACGCGTGGGACTGCTTGCCGGAAATGATCGTTGCTACCGAAGGGCACCAGCATGCGAAGGACGAGTGGAATGGAATTCTCAACATTCCTTCCCGGTTCAACATTCAGGAGGCGAAGTAAACGTGGAACAGGCCTTACCGTTCGACTCTCCGCGCGCTCTGGAGTTCAATCGCGCCAGGCAGGATTTCATTCGTGAATTCCTCTCGCAGATTCAATCGCAGGCCAATCTACGCACGGCGATGGACGTTGGTTGTGGTGTCGGCTATTTCGCGAAATTCTTGCACGATATCGGTTTCGAAGTCGTTGCGATGGATGCCAGGGACGACAATGTGCAGGAAGCCCGCAAACGCTACCCTCAAATAACATTTACCACCGGAGATGCCGAGGCACTCTCAGACCAACAAGAGCCATGTGACTTGGTTTTGTGTGTCGGGCTCCTCTACCATCTCGAAAATCCCTTTCGTGCCATCCGCAATCTGCACGCACTCACTTCCAAAGTGCTTTTCGTCGAGGGGATGTGTAGTCCCCATCCAGAACCGATCATGGAGCTGCTCGACGAGAGCACCTTGCAAGATCAGGGTTTGAATTTTGTAGCGTTCTATCCGAGCGAGGCTTGCCTCGTTAAGATGCTGTACCGGTCTGGCTTTCCCTTTGTGTATACGTTTCCTCAGCTGCCCGGCCATCCCCTTTATTTGCCATCAATCAAACGCAAACGTGAGCGAACGATGATGGTTGCCTCAAAGCTGCCACTCTCCGCGCCAAACTTTGTCCTTGCACCTGAACCCATTCGACCGGCTTCCGGATTGTCGGACCCTTGGACAACAGGTTTGCTCAGGACCCGCTACTTTTTAGGTGAGATCCGTCGTTCCATTTTTAGATCGATGCGAAGATCAACAGTGAGGCGATAGTTGCAATGAATTTTGGAGATGTAGAAATCGCTCGTGTCAGGGATTACTGGAATGGTCGGCCCTGCAACATCCGGCATTCCACCGCTCCGGTCGGAACTCAGGAATACTTCGACCAGGTCGAAGCCCGCAAATATTTCGTGGAGTATCATATTCCCGGTTTTGCCGATTTTGCCCACTGGCAAGGAAAAAAGGTTCTGGAAATCGGCTGCGGTATCGGCACAGATACCATCAACTTTGCACGCGGAGGCGCCCAGGTAACTACCGTCGACCTCTCCGAAAGATCGATGGAACTGGCTCGAAAGCGCGCTGCGATGTTTGGTCTGGAAAACCGAATCCGTTTCTGCCCGGGCAATGCAGAGCGGTTAAGTGATTTCTTGCCCGCCCAAACATTTGACTTGATCTACTCCTTTGGCGTGATCCACCATACGCCCCACCCTGACGCGGTCCTCGAGCAGCTTCGCCGGTATTCCCAACCCGGCACCACCGTCAAAATTATGGTGTACCATCGCCGGTCTTGGAAGGTCGCTTGGCTCTTGGCCACAGAAGGGAAAGGCCAGTTCTGGAAACTTCAAGACATCGTCGCAAAAAACTCTGAAGCGCAAACCGGTTGTCCCGTCACCTATACCTACTCCCGCAAGGAAGGTCGCGACTTATTGGAGCAGCACGGCTTCCGTGTCACTGACGTCCAGGTTGAACATATTTTTCCCTATCGCATCTCCGAATACGTCAAATACCAATACGTTAAATCGTGGTATTTTGATTTAATGCCTCGTCCAGTCTTCCGGCTCCTGGAACGTCGCTTTGGATGGCATTTGCTTCTGACTGCTCAGGCGGTTTAATTCCTCATGATCTCGCCTTTCCATCAACTCGCTTTCGCGCTTTCGCCGGGGCGTACATGCTGACCATCTTTACCATTCCCAAAGCGTTTCGCGGCCACATCGGTGTCATCCAACGCAACGCCATCGAGGGTTGGACTCATTTGCGGCCGCGCCCTGAAATTATTCTCCTCGGAGACGACGAAGGTACCGCTGATGTCGCCAGGGAATTGGGCCTCCTCCATTTGCCAACCATCGCCCGTAGCGACCATGGAACTCCGCTGCTCAGCGATATGTTCCGTCAAGCCGAGCAGGCCGCCTCTTTCCCGTCGATGTGTTACGTCAACGCCGACATTATTCTCTCCAGTGAGTTTCTCCGTGCTCTGGAACTCGTGCGGCGAAAACACCCCCGATCCCTAGTGATCTCCAAGCGCATCAGCTTCGACGTTTCCGAACACCTGAATTTCGATGACGGCTGGGAACACTCGATTAAAGAACGTGCCCGCGCCACCGGAAAAGACGACCACTACACCTGCATCGATGTCTTCGCCTTTTCGAAAGGCATGTATCCGCAGATACCCGATTTTGCGATTGGCCGATTATGGTTCGACCATTGGCTCATCAAGACGATACGCCTGCAGAATTTGCCGGTCGTCGACGTATCCCTGGTCGCACCCGTACTGCATCAAAATCACGATTACAATCATGTGGCCGGGGGCTTCAAGCAGGTGTGGCAGGGCCGGGAAGCTGCTCGGAATTTCGAGCTGTATGGCGGCGTCAAGCACGCCTACACCCTGTTGGACGTCACCCACAAACTCACTTCCGATGGATCGGTTCGCCGGGTTCTGTTTCGCAAACCTCTTTTTACGCTCAAGCAGTTCGCCTGGGAAAACTTTGTTCACCGCACCGGAAGACTGCGCAAAGCCGTCGGACTTCGACGAAAACCGAAGGAACCCGCGGCGAATCAAAGTTCCTGATCGCTTCGAAATGGCCACTATTATCCGTAATCCAGTGCGTTACCACGCTAAAATGATTCAGGGGGACATATGGTTTCGTCTTTGTCAGTGATTGGGCTCGGCAGATTGGGTTCGCCCATGGCGGCCTGCTTCGCCGCCTCTGGTTTCCAGGTTCACGCTGTTGATATCGATACGAATAAAGTTGAAGCGATTGGCCGAGGTCTCGCTCCCGTTTACGAGCCTGGTCTTGCGGAACTGCTCCACGAATCCCGCGAACGCATTCACGCCTCACAAGACATTGAGGCCGCTGTTCTCGCCTCAGACGTAACCTTCGTCGTTGTGGCCACACCCAGCGAGCCGGATGGCGGCTTTTCTCTTCGTTATGCCTTGCCTTCCTGTGAAGCCATCGGGCGCGCCCTGGCCCGTAAAAACTCGTTCCACGTCGTAGTTCTAACCAGTACGGTCATGCCTGGCTCCACGGGAGGCGCGATCAAGACAGCGCTGGAGCGAGCCACCGGCAAACGATGTGGCGTCGACTTTGGGCTCTGTTACAGTCCGGAATTTATCGCTCTTGGCACCGTTATCCGCGATTTTTATAATCCAGACTTCTTGCTGATTGGCGAGTCCGACCCTCGTTCCGGAGACATTCTTTCGGACATCTACAAACGCAATTGCAAAAATAAACCCGGCCTCGCCAGGATGAATTGGATCAATGCAGAGATCACCAAGCTTGCCGTAAACACCTACATCACCACCAAGATTAGTTATGCCAACATGCTTGCCCGGCTTTGCGAAAAACTGCCGGAAGCCGATGCCAACGTTGTTACCGACGCGCTTGGATTGGACACTCGCATCGGCCCCAAGTATTTGAAAGGTGCGGTCAGCTATGGCGGTCCTTGCTTCCCGCGCGACAATCGCGCCCTCGCCGCTTTGGCCGCTCGGGTTGGCGCTTCCTCTGGTCTCGCCGAAGCCACCGATATTTTTAATCGCGCTCAGATCAAATCCCTTGCGGAACTTGTGAAGAGCCACTTTTCCGGACGGCGCTCGATTGGAATTTTGGGTCTCACCTACAAGCCGGACACCGACGTGGTTATCGAGTCGTTCGGCTTGCTTCTCGCCCAGGAACTTTCTCGATCTAATCTTCCCGTCATGGTCTACGACCCGTCTGCCAATTCCGAGCGTGCTTTTGGAAGCTCTGAAAACGTTCAGGTCGCGTCATCTGCCGTTGATTGTATAGCGCAATCTGATGTCGTTATTCTCGCAACTCCATGGCGCGAATTTCGCGAGTTGCCTGCATCTGCTTGGGTTCGTTCCCCTCAGGAAGAACCGCGCGTTGTGATCGACTGCTGGCGAACATTGTCCCACTTAGAAAGTAACAAAGAGCTTCGCTACATTAAATTGGGCTTTGGGCAGGAAAATCCGGTCGATCTGTCGGTTTCGGCTCGCGCCATCTAACCCTGACGCAAAGGTGAGCGGAAGCTTCCTGATGAAAACAAAAACCATTCTCGTCACCGGTTCCAGCGGTCTCATCGGCTCTGAAGCCGTCGAACATTTTGATCGTCAGGGCCACACCGTTCATGGCATCGACAACAACATGCGCCGCGTTTTCTTCGGAGATCCGGGCGACACCACCTGGAATCTCAATCGTCTTCGCCAGGCCACCCGCCACTTCGCCCATCACGAAATCGACATTCGCGATCGCGCCGCCCTCGAACAGCTTTTCCGCGCGCAGCCCTTCGATCTGATCGTTCACTGCGCGGCTCAGCCTTCTCACGACAAGGCCAAAGATATTCCGACTCTCGATTTTGAGGTGAACGCCCTCGGCACCGTCAATCTTTTAGAATGCACTCGTCTCCACGCCAAAGACGCGGTCTTCCTCTTCCTCAGCACCAATAAAGTTTACGGCGACGCTCCCAACGAAATGCTGCTCAAAGAACTCGAAACGCGCTGGGACTATGCTCGTCCCGAAGATTTTCAGGGTATCGACGAAAATTGCCGCATCGATCGCACTCTTCATTCACTCTTCGGCGCTTCGAAAGCTTCCGCCGACTTAATGGCCCAGGAATATGGCCGCTACTTCGGCATGAATGTCGGCATTTTCCGCGGCGGCTGTCTTACTGGGCCTTCCCACTCCGGCGTCGAACTTCACGGATTTCTTTCCTATCTCGTAAAGGTGGCGCTTGCCGGCGGAATCTATTCCGTCTTCGGCTACAAAGCCAAGCAGGTTCGCGACAATATTCACAGCCACGACGTCGTCCGCGCCATCGAAGAATTTGCCGCCAATCCCCGCCCCGGCGAGGTCTACAACATGGGTGGCGGGCGCGAGAACAGCGTCTCCATGCTCGAAGCCATCGCCAAAATCGAGCAAATCAGCGGCAAAAAGCTCAATTGGCAGTATGTCGATCAAAATCGCAAAGGCGACCACATCTGTTACATCTCCAATCTCGCCAAATTCAAATCGCACTATCCCAACTGGTCCATCACCATTGGCCTCGACGAAATTTTCCGCCAAATCATCGCCGACCATTCCCATCGCCTGACAGCCCGCGAGCAGGTTTCCAATTAGCTGGGGCCCGCAAACTTCACGGCCGCCCACCCTGTTCGCACCGTCTCATCCGCTGGCCAACAAAACACCCTTTTTTGTACGATACCTTCGGTGTGCAGCACTGGCAAAATAAAATGACGCCGAATTCGCAAACTCCTCGTTCCGAGTCGCCGCTACTCCAGCGCATTTATCCCTGGCTCATAAACCTCTGGATCGCGTCGGTGCTTCTAGGCTTTTTCGTTGTTCGCGTCCTCGGCTCTTCGCTAGGCCACCGCGTTCTCTCCGCCTTCGGTATTCACGCCGCACCATGAGATTCCTTCCACCGTTGGCTGCGAATTTGCTCCTCTTTCTTGCTGCGGTTGGACTGGGTGGTCTGCTCCGCCCTCTATTTGCAGCCCGCCTCCTGAAAGTTGATCGCATCGCGACCATCATCCTCGGCGGACTCGGTCTGCTGGGCACTCTCCTTTTCTTAATTGGTCTCGTCCGCTTTTCAAAGCCGGTAATCCTCGCCGCCCTTATCCCCGCCGCATTGCTGGGGTTCACCTTCATTTACAAAGAAACCAAAGGACTCGCGTCGTCGCCCACCTCACATTTCAATTTACCTATTCTCCCCGCAGCGGTGCTTGCCTTCGTCGTACTCCTCACCTTCGTCGCCGGTTTCGCCCAACCCGTTGGCGATATCCGCGCCGATCACATTTCCTATCATTTTCTTGGCCCGCAAGTCTGGCTGCGTGATGCCGCCATCCACCCCGTCCCCGACGAGACCCACACGTCCTTCCCCGCCATCGTCGAAGTCCTTTACGCCTCCGTCATGTCGCTGGGCGGCACGCGTGCCCCTGAACTCTTCTCCTTTTTTTCTTTCACTCTTCTGCCGGTGGCCTTTGGCCTCGCCCGCCGCATCGGCCTCGATCCAAAAGGTGCCTGGTGGGCCGCCGCCCTTGTCGCCACCATGCCTGTCGTTTACCGTGGCTCGTTCGCCGGTTTCAATGACGCCATCCTCGCGGGCTTTTTTCTTCTTGCGGTGCGTTACGCTCTCGACGCCGCCAGCCCGCGCGAATATGTCTTGGCGGGACTTTTCTCCGGCTTCGCCATGGGCACCAAATACACCGGTATCATCGTTTTGTTCCTCGCCATCGTCTGCGCGTTAGCGTTGCATCTCAAAAACAAGCTAGAACTCCGCAAACACATCCCCGGCCTCGCGCTGTTCGCTTCCTGCTCCATCGTCATCGCCGCCCCGTGGTATCTGCGCAACTGGCTGCTCCTTGGCTCGCCCATCTACCCGCCGCCACCCGCTCTTCTGCATTTTTTCACGCCGAAATATATGTCGCCCGAAGCCATCGACAGCCTCGCCGCATGGGTGCGCCACGGCGGCGCCGGCATGGGCCACAGTTTCTGGGATTTTCTACTTCTCCCGTTCCATTTCACCTATCATCCCGCGCTTTTCTTGAATGGAGTCGGCGGCGTTGGCGTCGATCTCCTCGCGCTCGTCCCCTTTGGAATCGTGACGCTTCGCAAAGATCTGTTTGCCAGGGTAATCCTGCTTTTCGTCTTCCTGCAAACCATCGTCTGGTTCGTCACCGAGCAAGAAGCCCGCTTCCTCATCCACGTTTACGTGATTCTCGCCGTCTTCGCGATTTTTGGTTGGCGTTATGTCAACGAAAAAGCTCCGCGCGGAGGCCCGCTGCTCTCCGCACTGGCGGTCGCCTTCTCCATGCTCTACGGCTTGTTTATGATTGTTGGCTACCGCGTCGAAGATCTGCGCGCCGCCATCTCACCCCGCTACGAACAGCAGCGCATCGCCCATGAAGTGCCGTACGTCGACAGTTTCGAATATCTGAACGAAAATCCCGCCGTCAAAAAAGTTTTGGTCCTCGCCCCGCGCTTCCCCACATTTTATCTGCGCAAACACTACTTAAAGCCCGTCGGCCGCTTTGGCGAACAGTCCATCCCCGGCGCCCACGACACCGCAAAACTGCTGCAAAACGCCACCGCTATGGGCATAACCCACGTTATCGACGTCCGCGTCGACGACAAAGAATCCCCAGTTCAAGACTTCGTCCTCCAGGATCCCCCGCCCAACCTCCGCGTCATCTTCCAGCGCGAAGATCAACGTATCTACCAAGTCCTCCCGTAGGGGCACAATACATTGTGCCCAAGCCTCTATAACGCCAGTCCATCAGCGCGCGATAGTCGACCCGTAGCCGTCCTCACCCTCGCGGCGCCCCCTTCATCCTGACTAGATACAGCCTCCGCGATGGCTCCACCACGACCGTCCGCATCGACTCCGCCTCCCGGCTCAAATAAATTGGCAACCACGTTCCGCCATCGTCCGGTTCTTCCGTGTACAACAAAAACTCCGGATACTCCGCCGTAAACTCCGAAAAGTCCTCCACCTGCAGTTGCATGTAATCCCGAAGAATAATCACGTTCTTATCAAACGTGTCGTTCCCCTGATACTTGTTCTGTTTTTCCGGGTCCATCAAGTAGAACAGCCGCTTGGCAAAAGCCGGCGAAGCGTAATGCGCCAGCGGCGTGTACCTCATTCCGCTCGACACAACGACCGGCAGCCCCGGATAACCGTTGCCCTCTATAAATTCCTGGACACTCGTCGTCGGAGACACGAAATGCAGCGAAGGCTTCGCTCTCCAAAATTTATATTCCCGCACCGCCACACCGAAAATTATGAACAGCGCAAACAACGCCACGACTCCTGGCCTCGCCAACGAAAACGCTCCCGCTAACGCCAATGTAATTCCCAGCAACGACGCCAGCACGTACGCATCCCGCATGCCGCCGTGCATTACTCGAACAATCGTGAAGGTAATCAGCGGCAGCAGAATGAACGCCAGCAGCAATGTCCCCTCCGCCGCATCTGCATCACTGACTCGAAACGCTGCAACCCCAGCACCTCCGCGTGGCAGCAAATATCGTCCAATCACCCCCGCAATACACACCGCCACAATCGCCGCCGCGAACGCCGAATCCGTAGAAAAGAATTGCCCGTACGTCCCCGGTATCGCGGAAAAGCTATAGCTATTGAATAGGTGAGCGCCGAAAACAGTTCTGACGTTCACCAGTAGCGGCCAGAAAAACAACAAGGGCACCACGCCGGCCAATAAAGCCAGCCAGACCTGCCATCGAAACTTGTGCACCCGCACAAAATATACAGCTTCCGCCAATCCAAACGGCACCATGGCGAAGACAGCGTAGTGATGCAGCGTCTGCGCCGCAGCCAGGCTGATTCCCAGCAACACCGTCCACCACGTGGAGGGAACCCTCTGATAACAAATTAACGCGAACGCTATGCAAGCAATCAGCAAGCTGTAGGACCGCGCCTCAACCGCATACTTCAAAAATAAGCTTGTCAGTAAGAGGAACAATGTACAAAGGAAGGCAACCACTTCGCCGCTGCGCTTTTTGGCATACACGAATACGCAAAGCAATGTGCAAGGAAATGCCAGAATCGAAGGCAGCCGCAGCCCAATTTCCTTGTCAGCTAACAACCCGGCAAACTGTCGTTCAATGACGTAGAAGCCAGGAGGTGTCCCATCAAGTGCGCGCGCGAGTCCCTGCCACACCGCTTTCATATTTGGCAGCGAACTTAACGAAAGTGTAATTAGTTCGTCGAACCAGAAAGCTTTTGTCGCCGTCGTTAAAATCGTGCGGATTAACACATACGCAATAAGCGCTCCCATCAACCAATAAACTGTCTTACGCGATAGCCAACCGGATTTCTCGGAGCTGCTCGTCGGAGCCTCCTCCTTCGCCAGCTCATTCGCGAGTATCAAATTCCCCTCGTGCTTTCGTGGACCCGCGGCGGTGGTCACTTGCCTCACGCAGGTCCGTGCTGCTAAACAATCTTCGGCGTTGGCAACGGGATGATGTATTTCCCTTTGTAGCCCTTCTCCCGCAATTTCGGAATCAGTTCATCCGCGATGTGCCACGAGAGCAGCAAAACATATTCCGGCTGCTCCTTATACAGCACCGACTCTTCCAGCACCGGGATCAGCGTTCCCGGCATGTACTTGCCAATCTTCAGTGATCCCTTGATCTCCAACACGCAATCAAGAATTCCATCGTCCAGTCCCACGTACTGAATCAGGGTGCTGGCTCTCGACGGCGCACCTATTCCGTAAACGCGATGTCCTTGCCTCTTTATATCGCGCAATAACCCGTATAAGTCGAGTTTCGATTGCACCACTTTGCTTTTGAATCCGTGCAAATCCTCGGCATCCAGCCCCGCTCGATCTTCTTCCGCCGAGATATCCGCCACCGAAGGCCGAACCGCAAAACGTCCGTTTCGCGCTGCGTAGACGCGCACCGATCCCCCGTGTGTCGGAATCCTGCGGGCGTGAATCACCTCGAGACCGTGCATCTTCAAGAGATACTGAAGGCTTCGAACCGAATAATACCGAAGGTGCTCGTGATAAATGGTGTCGTACTGCAACGTCTCTACCAGGCTCAGCAGGTAATGCGACTCCGAAATGAAAACGCCATTTTCATCCAGTAGCGTCAAAATGCTCTCGATGATTTCGTGGATATGCTCAATGTGCGCGAAGACATTCGTCGCGGTGATCACCTTTGCGGCACCCTGCTCCCGCCGCGTTTTTTCCGCAATCTCACGCCCGAAGAACGATATCGTCGTCGGAATCCCTCGTTCATTCGCCAGGTTGCCTACTTGGCTCGGCTCGATGCCGAACACGCGATGGCCGCCGCGCTGAAAATTGCTCAGCAGCGTTCCGTCATTGGAACCGATGTCCACCGCCAAGTCTTCAGGCGTCATCGATACGATTGTTTGCGACTCCGTATACAGCTCCGCAAAATTCTCGCGTAGGATTTTCGTCGTACCGCTGGTATATGGATATTCCGGAGGAAACAGAATCTGCTTGTCCACAATCAACCCAAGTTGCACCAGCGTGCATTGTGGGCACGCCAGCCACAGCGCCGGGTACGCGGGCTGCTCCGCGGGAAGTTGGCCGATCTTCCTCATCTGATTTACCGGTGGCAGATAGCCGGCAAACAGAATCTGTCGTAGCGGTGCATAGTTACAAATCTGACAGCGCTCCACCACCACGCTTGAGCCAGTGCCCGCCGCCGTTTGCGCTGTGTCCACAATTGCCATTTACGTCTCCTTACCCGCTGCTTTCGTTGCTGGAGCCAGGTGCGCATTCTCGCGGTACCACTTTGTTGTTATCGCCAGTCCCTCGCGCAAGGTGTGCTTCGGCGCATATCCCAGCGCTGCAATCTTGCGAATGTCGGGGCATCGGCGGTTAGTCCCGCCAACCGCTTCTGGGCCCGCCACCACTTCCGTGCGTTTTCCGAACTGCTCCCCGACCATCCGCGCCAGCTCGGCGATCGTAATTTCATCCAGCGTCCCGATATTATAAATGTTCAAGTGTTTCCCATCGCGAATCACCGTCATTAATCCGTCGATGAAATCGTCGATATATACAAACGATCGCGTCTGCGTGCCCGTTCCTTGTATGGGGAATTGCACTGTGTCCTGGCCCGACACCAATTTGTGCATTCGAAGCACAAACTGGGGAATTACGTGCTCCCAGCCCATATCCGGGCCGTAAACATTGTGCGGTCGGAAAATCAGCACCCGCTGAAATTTCGTTCGCCCGTAATTAATGGCCATCATTTCGCTGATTATTTTTCCCGCCGAATACGACCAGCGCGGATTCATTGGATCCGGAATCGTCAGCGAAACATTTTCGCTGGTCGGGATCTTGCCAGGATCCTGGTAGACCTCCGAACTGGACGCCAGCACCAGCTCCGGGACGCTGTGCCGCAGGCAGGCATCCAGCACATTCACGATTCCCTTCACTCCAACTTCCAACACCAACTCCGGCTTGCTATAAAAAAACTCGGTTCCGTTCACAAACGCCAGATGGCAGACTGAATCTATTCCCGCAACGGCTTTTTCCACCTCAGCCGGCTCACGAATATCCCCGGAAACATATTCGATCGACCCTGCAACATCCTTCAGCCGGTCCACGTGACCACGCGACTGGTTATCAAATGCGCGAACCCGGTTTCCTTCGTTCACCAACCGCCGCACCAGCGCGCTTCCCAAAAATCCCGTTCCGCCCGTAACCAGGTAACTCTTTGTCATCCCGTTTATTCGTCCTTACTCGTGCTGGGAAACGCCGAAGCGGCTCGCACCCGCACTACCGGTCGTTCTGCCTTCGGTACCCGTCGAAGATTCTCACAGCCCCACAAAAACCAACGCAGATATTCGCCCGTCCACGGGCCTAAACGAAAAGTAGATTCTCCACCGTACAAGCGATCGATCGAAATCACCGGCACTTCACCGAGCCGCCACCCGGCCAGTTGTGCTTTCATCGCAATTTCAAATGTTACCGCCCATCCGATCGGCCGCGCTTCCAGATTCAAATCGTAAAACAGTGCCCGTCGAAACAGCTTGATACCCGTCGTCGCATCGCTCAACACGCAACCCGCTAGCCAGTGAAACAATCGATTTGCCAGCCGCGACAGGAAGCCTCCAATCACTGACCCACCCAGTCTCCGCCCTCCGTGCGCGTATCGCGAACAGCTTACCAAATCGCATCCTTCTCGCATTAGCGTCAGCATGTCCTCGATCGCCAGCAGTGGCCCTACTTCATCCGCCGCAAAGATCAGCACATACTCCCCCACCGCCGCGTCTACGCCCGATCGAATCGCATTAACGACTCCTCGCCCCCGCTGGTTGTGCACCAAATGCAGATTCGCATATTCATTTTGCATCGCGCGTATCACCGGGATGCTGTCATCTTCCGGGAAGTCGTAAACGATAAGCACTTCATGCGGCACATCAACCACCGCTTTCAACAACTTCACCATGATCCGCAGATTGATACCTTCATTCCGGACCGGAAGTAAGATTGAAAGAGCCACGCCGGGCTTGTTCAATGGTGCGCTCGCCGAGCCGGTTGCAGTGTTCATTCCTTCTTCAATTCGCAAGATGGGGCTCGAGATTCCACGCAACAAGGATTGATTTCCCGGCAGTTTCATGATGTTCGATCATTGGTGGTCACGCGTAGCCGCTCGCTGCTCCAGCAGTTTCGTCAGCTTCTCAACCTGTTCCATCACCGCATTCCGATTCCTGGCGCCGACCAGACGAATTGGTGTGCCCGCGTAAACGCTCCACGGTTTAAACTCGTAGCCCGTGGGTGCAAAGCTCAGCGCACCTAACACCGTTCCTTCTGGAATCTGATTGTTTGGCATCACCACAGAATTCGAACCCACCGCCGTGTAGTTTCCAAAACTCACATTGCCCCGTATCAAATGCTGCTTCACCTGTTCCACCCCTGGTGGTATAAGGGTCACCAGGTCGTTTACAAAATCGTCGCTCGTGCACCAGACCTTCACTCCGGAAGAAAGACTGCAGAAGTCTCCAATTTCGAACTCCATATCGCCGCCGCCCGCCACGCTGCATCCCGACGCGATGTGGGTGCACCGCCCGATTCGCACCTTCGTCGAAAAGTAACAGTAATCATCCACAATCGAGTCTTCGCCGATATAAAATGTCTCTGGATGACGTATTCGCGTGTTCGGTGAGACGATCGGCTTCATGTGTCAGGAAATTGCATGTTGCTTCGTGTGGAGTCCGCTTCCGCCCAATCCCTGCTGCGTCTTCACGAAACTTCCAACCTCCCGGCACACCAACGCAACGTCTTCGTCAGACAGCGTGAACGCCGAGGGAAGCCACATTGCATGCGGCACCTGCCTCGCACTATTCGGAAAATCTTGGCTATTTCTTAAATACGGAGCCTGCGTGTGAATCGCATGCCAGAATCGCCGTCCACGCATCCCCCGCACGGCCAGGTGTTCGTACAACGCGTCCCGCGTCTCAACCAGAACGTCCGTCCATTGTGGCAGCTCGCCTTCATCCACGTTAAATGGAATCACGCTGATTCCCGCCACGCCTCGCAAACCATCGCGGTACCCTCTGTAAATACTCCGCATCCGCTCAGCCCGGCGCGGCAACTCCTTAAGCTGCGCCAAGCCAATCGCCGCCTGTAAATTCGTGAACTTGAAATTGAAGCCCAGGCTTTGATGTGTATCATCGCCTCCGGTGCCTTTCACGGGCCGTCCCTGGTCCTTCAACTCACGTAGTCGTACGTGCAACCGATCATCATTCGTCGCGATCAATCCGCCTTGTCCCGTAGTAATCGTCTTATTGGGCGACAGCGAAAAGCATCCCGCCATCCCAATCGTCCCCAGGTATTTGCCTCGATATTTCGAAAGCAGCGCCTCCGCCGCATCTTCAATCAGCGCCAATCCATGACGTTTCGCAATTTCCGCAAGGCTCACCAGGTCCGCAGCGCGCCCGCTCACATGGACCGGGACAATCGCCTTTGTTTTCGAGGTGATCGCACGCTCGGCGGCCTCCGGATCCATATTCAACGTACGTGGATCGACATCCACTAAGACCGGCGTTGCGCCAGCCAGCGACACCGCGTTCGCCGTCGCGATAAACGTAACATCTGGCACCAGCACCTCGTCGCCGGCTTTAATCCCAGCCCCAGCTAGCGCCAAAAATATCGCAGAGGTCCCACTGGTCGTAGCCACCACATGTTTGCAACCCAGAAGTCCCGCAATTTGCCGTTCAAACTGGGTCGTTACTTCGCCGTCGTTCAAATACCCGCTGTCGATCACTTCCGCCAGGCGCGTCTTCTCTTCCGTCCCAAACTGCGGCACCCAAAAATCGATTGTTCGCTGCAAGGTGTCGTTGCTCCTATGCATTCACTTACTTTAGAGCAGAGCCAACCGAGGATTGGGCCTGGTTGAACATGCTGCCCATCTGCCAGAAGTTCCAGATATCCACCACAATCTTCTGTCCCAACTCCAAATCGCTATACGCTTTGTGCGGCACGCACAGAATCAACACGTCGCTTCGCCGCACCACATCCTTCACATCCAGCAACTCCGGATCATTTTTCACGTACGGGTCCGTCGTCAACACACTCTTCGCCCGAAACATCAGAATCTTTTTCAGCTTATAGCTCAGCGAAAAACGTGGGTCATCGCTTTCCGCCTTGAAGGCCATTCCCAGCAATCCCACCGTCATTGTGTCCAACGGATATGCGGCATCCAATCGGTCCACGATAAACTGCGGCATACCTTCATTTACCAGCATGGCTTGAAAGCCCAGCCCAAACTGGTTCCGGTAAAAGCTTGCCAGTTGCATCGTATCTTTGAAAAGGCACGGCCCCGCCGCAAAGCCCGCCAATGGGAAATGTTGGGATCGCGGATAATTGCGCTTCATACCGTCCAGAATCTTGTAATAGTCCAGATTCGCCGCGCTCGCGATCATGTAAAACTGGTTGGTCACAGCGAACTGAATGTACCGGTAGGAATTCGTGAACACCTTCGCCAATTCCGCTTCGATCGGCGCCAGCCGCACCACCTCCGGCGCAATCAGCGAAAAGAAGGCCGCCGCTTCGTCTTCCGCTTCAGGTGATGTGCCGCTCACAATCTGTGGTAACGTCTGCAGCTCTTCAATGGCGTGGCCTTCCACGATGCGTTCCGGACAAAAGGCCAACCGCAGTCGCTTACCTTTCGACAACGCGTATTTTGCCATCGATTCAGTTACGCCCGGATACACCGTCGAACGGATCACAATCAATTGGTCTTCCGACAGGAACGGCAGCAGTTCGTCCAGACACCGGGTCATCACCCGAAGCGACGGCGTCAGAAACTCATCTACCGGCGTTCCAATCGTAATGATCACCACTTTCGCGTTGGCGATGTCTTCCGCTCGCGTTGTAAAGCTCAGCAGATTTTTCGCCAGCACTTCCTTTAGCAGCGACTCTGCCCCAATTTCCATGAAGGGCATTCGCCCGCTGGCTATCGTGTCCATGCTCGCTTGGTTCAAGTCATAGATCAGCACTCGTTGGTTCTTGCTGGCGAATACAATCGACAGCGGCAGCCCCACGTGCCCCGCTCCCCCCACTACGCAAACATCCACCTGCGGCGCTTTTCCCGTTACGTTCATCCCCGACGTCCGTTCCTTACTTGGGCGATTTCCTGCTTCAACTTCACTCTTTTTGGCTGGATTTATTCTTCTCAACCTTACCTTGATTCGCTCACCTCAGCAAGAAAAACACGGTGTTTTCTCGCGCCTCGCCCCGCGCGTCCAGCGTCCTTATTGCGCTCCGAATTGCTCCTTCCTCGTCACCAGATACAGTTTTCGATTTGGCCCCGTGGCCAGCACTTGCAATGTCCACGCTCCTCGGGCCAGGTGGTACTGAATCCAATCAAATCCGCTCCCAGGTTCTTCCGCGTACAAGAGAAATGTAGGATGCGCAGAAGTGAACTCATTGAAATCGCTCAAGTGCAGGGACATATACTGCCGAAGGACCTGGAGGCCCTTATCCATGTTGTCGTGCCCCAGGTATTTCACGGCCAGATCCCTATCTGTAAGGAAAACGAATCTTTGTGCCCACTCCGGAGAAGCGTAGTAATTGACCGTCAGGTACGGGAGACCTGAAATTACTACCGGAAGATCTGGAGCACCTGCACCTTGGACGAATGTTTCGACCGATGTAGCGGGAGTATCGGTATGAAGAGAGCGCGTTTCTCGCCAGAATGAAAATTCGTGGATTCCGATCGCCGAAAAGATAAATAGAGCAAACAACGTCACGGCCATCTGCCTGGCGTAGGTGAGCGCGCATGCGAAACCTAAAGAAATGCCGATCACTGCTCCCAATGCGTACGCGTCCCTCATTGGCGCGCGCATAATCGCCGTCACCACAAAATCTATAAGGGGCAACGCCACGAGCCCCAATATAACGATCCCTTCAACGGAGTCGCCCTCGCGAAGTTCCAACTCTGAAGACCTTCCCCATTCTGGCAAAACACGCAAACCCAAGACCGTCGCAAACAAAACTACTGCTATCGCACTACCGTATCCTGTGTCAGTACCCAGGTAAATTCCGTAGGTTTGTGCCACCGTAGATAATCCAAAGTGGCTCCAAATATTCGAACCGAAGTACCGCTTCAGGTTTGCCAGCAGAGGCCAGCCAAGAATCATCGGTAGAGTTCCACAGGCCATCGCGAACCAAATGCCCCAGCGAAACTTGCCTGTTCGAAAAAGCCTGTATGCTTCGGCAAGCCCGAAAGGTATGAACCCGAAGACGGCGTAGTAATGCAGCGCCTCAGCCGCCACCAGACTGATTCCAAACAGCAGCGTCCACGTTGGCGACTGTGCATTGCGATAAAAAATCAACGTCAATACCAGGCAAAGCATCAGCAGGCTATACGGTCTTCCGTTCGTGGCAAACACTCGGAAGAGAGACGTTAGGAGCAAGAATGAAGCGCACAAAAAAGCAATGCGCTCGCCATTTCGCTTTTTCAGATATACGAACAGCAGGATCAAGCTGGAAACCATCGCCAGAATCGATGGCAGCCGCAGCGCTATATGTTTATTACCTACGAACTTCAACGAAACGCTTTCCAGCCAATAGAACAATGGTGGCTGCCCGTCCACGGCATGGCTGAGCGCATTCCAAATTCCCTTCAGGCCTGATTGCGAAGCTACGGTGAGAGTGAGCAATTCGTCGAAAACAAATGGCCGCGTAGCAGCCTCAACGATGCAGCGAACCAGCAGATACAAGACGAGCACGCTCAAGAGCACTAGGTATATCTTTTGAGACGGCAGATCCCGCTTTTCTGGCCACGACGAATGGCTACTCGTGTCCAACTGGTCCTCTCATCGTCACCAGATAAATCTTGCGGTTCCGCTCCACAACCAACGCCTCGACCGACGCCACTTCCGGCAGATACCCCGGCAGCCAGTCGAATCCATATCCTCCATCTTCCGCGTAAAGAAGGAATCGCGGGTGCCGGGCGATAAACTCACCATAGTCTTCAACTCGTAAGGGCATAATCCCATTCAACAGAACCAGTCCTTCATCCACGTTGTCCGTACCAACATACTGAATCGACTTATTTTTATCGTTCAAATAAACAAACCGCTTTTCCCACGCCACTGACGCGTAATACGCCGTTGGCAAATAGACCAACCCGTCAGAAATTGCCACCGGCAAATCCGCGTGATCCGCTCTTTGCACAAATGTCTGCAGCGATGCCGCCGGATTCTGGAATTGCAGCGAATGTAATCCCCGCCAGAAACCAAATTCGTGTACCGAGAAACTCAACAGCACGAATAGCGCAAACAGCCCCACCACTCCTCGTCGTGCCAACGACAGCGCGCAACACAATGAAATCGCGATCCCCACCATCGTTGGCGCTACGTAGCGGTCCAGCATCCCTCCATGCAGTATTTTGGTCGCAATATATGTGCTGATCGGCAGCGCCAGCAAGGCTAGCAACAACGCTCCTTCCACCGGATCGTTCTCGCCCGCTCGCGGGTCGCCGAGTAATTCCCTTGGCCACAAACGTGCCGCAATCACGCCCACGGCGCAGACCGCCAGCACCGACACTCCAAATGCTCCGCCGGCATGGAAAAACGAACCATACGTCATAGGAACGGAAGGCCCGCTGTAGTGGATCCACAAGTGCGCGGAATAATGCGCTTTTAGCGCAGAAAGCAGCGGCCAAAACGCGATCAGCGGAGCCGCCCCCAACCCTAGCGCCAACCAGACCAGCCAACGTACACGCCGGGCTCGCACTGTGTAGACAATTTCCGCGATGCCAAACGGGACCATGCAGAAAACAGCGTAATAATGCAGGGATTCGGCAACTGCCAGGCCCACTCCCAACAGCGCCGTCCACAATACCGATGGCACCCGTTGATAACAGATTACTGCGATCGCGATGCACGCCACCACCATGCTGTACGCCCGCGCTTCCGTCGCGAATGTAAACGATAGACTCGCCAGCAACAGCACCGCCGCTCCTATAAAAGCGATGTATGCACTGTTCCGTCTTTTTATGTACGCGAACACACAGACTAGCGTGCACGCCAGGCCAAGAACCGGGAAAAGCCGCAACGCAATTTGTTTGTTGCTTGTTACCGCCAGCGAAGCTTTCTCCAGCAAGTAAAACAGCGGCCCCTGCCCATCTACCGCATTTGCCAAAGCACGCCAGATGTCCCGAGCGCTCGGTTGCGAAGCCACAGCCAACGTCAACACTTCATCGAACCACAATGGCTTCAGCGCGGCTGCCAGTATGTATCGTGCAATGACATAAACCACCAGAATCGCAAAGGTCCAGTAGACGGTCTTAACCGCAGGCTCTTGTACGCGATCGACGAACTTTACCGATTTGTTCTCTTGCGCCTCAGCGGCAGAAATCAAGGATTGTTCACTCCCACGCTATGTTCGTCGATTCTCTCGGCCTGTTTCCTTGCCGGGTACTTAAAGTTTCGCTGTTTGAAACTGGATCTCTGCAGCTTGCTGGCGAGCGTGCTTCGCCAACCATAACCTCATTCCTTACCTCAGGCAAGAAACATACCCGATGCGAAGCAGTTCATCTAGTGGAACCATGCGGGAGGAAACCGACATGAACACATCTGTCTCCCAGACTGCGCTCATTCTATAATGGTGCCCGACTAGCTGCTCGGTTCCGGTTCTATCCTTCTCGGCTGAAAGATGTGTTCGAATCGCATGCCAAAGCCTTTCATCAGCGTTCTCATCGACACTTACAATCACGAACGCTTCATCGAACAGGCCCTGCACAGCGTCTTCGCCCAGGATTATCCCGCCGACCTCCGCGAAATTATCGTTGTCGACGACGGTTCCACCGACCGCACCCCGGAAATCCTCGCCACGTTTTCCTCGCAAATCCAAATTCTTCGCAAGCCCAACGGCGGCCAAGCCAGCGCCTTCAATCACGCCATCCCTCACTGCAAAGGAGACGTCGTCGCCTTCCTCGATGCCGACGATTGGTGGAAGCCGCAAAAACTTTCCCGCGTCGCCGAAGCCATGACTGAAGATCCTTCCATCGGCATCGTTGGCCACGGCATCATTAATGTGCAGATGGACGGCAGCGATATTGCCGAGTCACCGCGCAATGGCTTTCGTTTTCAGGCCAACACCGTGCCCGGTGCGCTTCTATTCCGTCGTCGCGGCTCGTTCCTGGGCACCAGCCGAATGACCATTCGTGCAGATCTATTATGCCGCATCGGCCCCATTCCCACTGAAATTGTCATCCAGGCCGACGAGTACCTCTTTACGCTCGCGGCCGTCATGGCGGGCGTCCGCGTTCTTCCCGATACGCTCACCTATTATCGCCTTCACGAAGGCAACAGTTTCCAAATGACCACGTACGACAGGCAGAAACTTCGCCGCAAACAAACATCGCTAGCAGCGCTGGCTGCCACTCTCTCGCGACGTATGACCGACCTTGAACTCGAACCATCTGTTCGTCACTCTGTTATTGATTACACCCAGGCCAGTGCCGATCGCCTGCGGCTAACGCTCGATGGAGGACGGCCCTGGCAGACCGTACGTACCGAACGAACTCTTTACCGGATCCTTCATCCTGAGGCAAATTTGTCTCACCGAATGTTTAAACACATTATTTTATTTGGTGCGTTGATCACTCCTCCGAAGGTTTTCTACCGCGTGCAAGCCAAGCTGGCCCAAAGCAGCCTTTACAAGAGTCTGCGTCAACGCTTTCTTCAAGCGCCCAAAATGCCGCACATAGAACAAAAAAGAACTATCCGGCCATGATCGGACGCGGGTACCACACGCCAATGGGTGCGTGGTCGGGTATAAGGCGGCCTCTCCCACGAAGAAGGCCAAAAAGCGCAAAATTCCCATCGTCTCACTTACTAGTTCTGAAGCGATTTGTACAAGCTTCACCTTCCCTCCCGTCTAACTCCCCTATCTCCTTCATTTTAATGATCTCGAATGACTGCCGAAATTACGCTAATTTCGACCATCCAAATAAGGTCTTTGCACAGTGAGTTCTGGTGCTTGAGTGACTTGAGTTATTGCGTTCTTGTTAGGTAAAACGTATTAATGATGACGTTAGTCCGCCGGACTTCAGGATTTCGCAGAACGATAGGTAAAAGTGCGACAACTCGTTTTGTTCGAGCATCGCGAAGCCGTGGGTATTACGACACGCTCGCAGGAGTGGCAGGATCTAATGGAAAAGGCTAAATATTTATTACTGGTAATCCTCGCGCTGTTGTTTATTCCTTTCGCCAAAGCCAAACAAAACGCGCAAAGCTGGTGCGAACCCGAGCCGCAACCGGTGGTCACCTCAGGCGTCCCATCAAACGCCACAATAGAGCCATCTAATCCACTTTGTTATGACGTTTACCGATGGGGTGGCTATACGGGTCGTTATTATAACGGCGGGACCACCGGTTCAATTGCCGCCGGAACTTCGACCTTGACCCTCGCCACCGCACTCGACTTTGTAAACGGCAATGGAGTACTCGTGATCGGCGCTGGTCTGGCGACCACTCTTAGCACACCCAGCGGCGTGACCGCAGCGGTACAAAATATAACGGGCTCGACGACCTACTATTACTGCGTCGCTGACGAAGACTTTGCCGATGGCCGTACTGCATGCAGCGCGGCTGGGGGTGTATTGAACGCCACTGCGACAGTTGGGATCCAGTCGCAAGCCCTGACCAGTTGTGCTCGCGTCTCGGGCATCACCACCTGCACCACGCCAGCGAATCACAACCTCATCAGTGGTGGTGTGATCGAAATCCCTCGTGGTTCGACGAACAACAGCGCGTTCGAAGGAACGTTCACTACCACCTCGGCATCAGGGACCACGTTTACCTACAACCAGTACGGCGCTCCTGATGGTACTTCGCTCGGGGGTAGGGTTCGTGCCTCGTCGAACATACTTGTTCGTTGGAACTACAATCTCTCAGCGTTCGTTATGAAACACCTTATCTATCGCTGCGCCGGTGCTTCTTGTGCCCTGCCCGCGAACGCTGGGAACTATGCCCTGGTCGGTGTGGCGGTGGGCGACGACAGCTCTTTCTTAGACTACGGTTTCGGCGCAGTGCCAACCGGCATCAACAATGGCGACGCGCCAGCCACGGCACCTATGTCTGCTACGAGCCAGTGGCTTCCTACCACTATTACCGGCGGCGCTGGAACTAAAACGCTCACTCTGGCAGCCAACGCGACCACTAGCGTGTCCGGTACCAAAATTGTTCACGACAACGCTCCTGTGCTTAATCATATTTGCGCGGCTATCGGTGCTACTCACCGTAGCGGAACGATTTATATTTCTAAACAACAAAACACATCCGCCTATTTTTTTCCTATTGCTTCTACTTGGAGTGTTTGCGGAGAACTGGACATCGATCAACCAGTCTGGGCAAATGGTTCGATTATTCCGACCAACGGTTCCCGTGTTCATGGACTTGCTGGAGCGAACACCGGGCAGTCGCCATCGTTCTACTATTTCGGACCTCTGGCGCTTATCGAAGGGGACGCCTATCCTTTGGTCTTTTTCAAAGTAGCTTCAAACGGAATGGAGCTCGACAATCTGCTTCTGCAATGCCCGGCAACCTATCAGCCTTGCATCGTACAGGACGAAGGAAGTGACAGCAGCGCGGCAACCTCGATCCGCTACAAAGACGTTCACCTCCAGCAGAACGGTGGCGGGAGCGCATATATCGCTCGCGGCGGTTTTGGTTTCTTCTGGGATCGTGGTGGATGGTCGTCTTCGGTCGGCAGTTTTGCTTCTCCTCCAGCGGCATTGTTCACTGGCAACTGCGGCATTGGCATGACCGGGTCGCAGCTCCCGGGCATCGTGTACACCGACAAGACCTACAACTTTGGTGGCATTCTTTGGGACGCCTGCGGCCAGAACCTTCTGGGCACCGACGGTCCGGTTCACACCGTCTTTGACGAAATGCTGATCGAGGGCGCATATGGTCCGGCAGTGCGTTACAATACCGGTGGCAACCAGTTTTACGATATTATTTACCGCAACCTCAGCTATTCCGACTACAACGGTGGCGCGTCTTCGCCGCTGATTGACGTAACCAATGCGACGGTAGGCGCCCTGCGATTCGATAACGCCCTGTGCGCTACTGGTTTGGAACCAGCTCTTGAAGTTGCCTCCGGCCCGAATTATCACGGGATTCAGTTCAACGGAATGAGCTGTGCCTACACCGGAACCCAGACTTCCATGCAGCACACCGGTGACTTTGACATTTATACCAATAGTCACATTGCATTGAATTCGGGAGGACGAATTTTCTACCAGATGTCATCTCCGCCTGCGCCAGCAGTAGTGGTCAAAAGCGGTGGCGCTGTGCCGCTCGGCGCGCACACCTATCAGGTCAGCGCGGTTGATTTCGATGGCGGAGAGACAACGCCCGGTGTGGCCGCCAGCGCGACGGCGACGACAGGCAATCAAACGGTTGCGGTGACCTTGCCAACACTGCCATCCGGAGCCGCTGGACTGAATCTGTATCGTGACGGGGTGTTGGCAGCGATGGGCACCTGCGCCTCGCCGCAGTTCACTACGGGAGGTGGAATAGTAAACGACGTTAACAGCTTTGCCTGTGGCAATGGCCAATCGTTTCTCACCACAGCTGGCAGCAGTGCGCTCTCGGCAGCTGCGGTCACTGCGCCGAAGTTCCGCATCAATAACGAAGCGTTCACAGCATCGCCGCGAAGCTTGCAAAATGCAGTCTTTCCTGGAGCGCTGACTTCCACCTGGACTGGAACGACCTGGACGCCGGACAAGGCCATTACCGTTACGCGCATGCAAGTGACAATGAAAACTGCTCCGGTCGCCTGCTCGCCTAATGCCATTATTCGTTTGTCCGATGGCACTACCAACGTCAATTTAACCGTTGCCGCTGGGTCGAACGATTCCGGTGTGATTTCGCAGAACTACGCTGCGGGAATCGCGTTGAACGTATCGGTACAAACAGCTGCTGCGGGATGCGGAACCGTGCCCGCCGATGGAAATGTAACAATTCAGTTCCGGATGCAATAGGGATGCGATGGTCTAATAAAGTCAGTCCTCGCGGAGACGCCCGGGGTCACAATCCGGCGAACATTGGCCGCACCCATCTTGCCGAAGAAGTCTTCGATGTGCGTCGCATCGCGTACATTTGGGCTATGCCCTAACAATGGCGGCTGTTACCTGACGAAGATTCCTCCGCTGGTCCAAATCTTCCCGCACAGTTGTTTTTGGTGCCTGCACGTGATATTCACATTTGTGCTCATTGCATAAGCCTTCCGGGTTTCGAATCTTATCGATCCCGTGTAATCCTTATCCCGAGGTTTTCACGATTACATAGGTTATTATGGCAATCAACGAATCTGATCCACAAAAAAGCCCCACAGCCTCCAAGATAATACCAATGCTGATCGACGTTTGGCTTTTGGTGTGCATTGTTACATTCTTTGTGATTCGAATCATGGGTTCACAGACGGCGCATAGATTCTTTGGGCTCCGAAGCCATTTCTGATAATGACTGCCCTGGCTCCGATTTTTGCAAATGTCCTTCTTTTGGTTTCTGCAGTGGGTTTTGGCAACCTTGTCCGGGCCTCGTACCGCAGCGGGTCTGCAATTTTCCGAATCGACAGCGTTGCCCTAACTTTGCTGGCTGGATTAGGCATTTTAGGAACGCTGTTGTTTTGTATCGGACAGTTTTGGTTTTCCCTCGGGCCGATTCTTTTGATTTTGTCTGTTGGTCTTATGCTGAGTGTCCGACCGATTTGGTGGGTTCTTACAAACATAAAGCCCTTAGTCAATGATTTGCGGCCGACACCGATTTTACCTTTTGTCATTATTGCGATCGTTTTTGTCATCACAGCTGTATCCGGCCTCGCCTTGCCGACCGGCGACATGAACAATGATTCGGTTGCTTATCATTATTTAGGTCCAACCGTGTGGCTTAAACAAGGACTTATTCGCGCCGTTCCAGACGAAACGCTAACTTATTTTCCGGTCGTCGTAGAGGCAGAATACGCGGCATTGATTTCGCTAGGTGGCGAGCGGGGACCCGGGTTCTTTTCTGTTGTCAGCCTTTTAGCTCTATTGTTAAGCGCCGCATCTCTGGCGAGCCGGGTGGGATTGGACCGTCGGGGAGTTTGGTGGAGCCTCGCGTTTCTAGCCACCATGCCAGCAGTGTATAGGGGTATCTATGGGGGATTCATCGACGCGATTTTTGCGGCCTTCGTCATCATGGCGGCGCGAGTCGGCTTTGATGCAGAACAGCCACGGCATTATGCGGTGTGTGGGGTTTTTTGCGGGCTCGCGATGGGAACAAAGTACACGGGCATCATGGCCGTTGGTCTTCTCATTCTTACTATTGTTATGTTCGCAATCTGTTTAAATCACCGGCGCGTACCCGAAGTTTTGAAGTACCTGACGATCACTGCGGTTCTCGCAATGGTGGTCTCATCGCCGTTTTACTTGCGGAACTGGATTCTGTACGGATGCCCGATTTACCCGCCACCTCCATCCTTGCTGCATTTGTTTTCGCCTCCGGGACTGCTACCAGGTGTCATGCAAGCGCTTGTTAAGAACGTGACAGATACGGGACAAGGCATGGGCAAGAGTTTCACTAAGTTCGTATTGCTCCCATTTAATTTGACCTATCATACGGCAGATTTTCGAGGGGCTGGTGGAATCGGCCTGGTTCCGTTTGCGCTGGGCCCATTTGGCATCTGGGCGACTAGACGAAATGAATTTGCGGAAAAAATGGCTGTCTTTGCAATGATCGAAACAGCTGCTTGGTTTACTACGGCCCAAGTGTCGCGTTATCTGATCCCTGTTTACGTAATAGCCGGGATCTTTGGCGCGGTTGGCTGGCGATATATTCAAGAGTCCGGCACGAAATATGGGAAAGTTTTGGCCGCATTGCTGGTTACTATCTCGGTTGCGTACGGTGCGACAATGATTTTTCCCGAACGAACGGAAGACTTGCACGCTGGGCTATCGAGCGAATTTGAAGTGCAACGCAGACACAAAGAAATCCCGTACATAGAGAGTTTTGAATTCATCAATACAGAGCCTTCTGTAAAGAGGGTCTTAATTTTGTATCCTCATGTCGCAGCGTACTTCATCGCAAAGGATTACGTGAAACCTTTCGGCAGGTGGGGCGAGCAAACGCTGCCAGGAGTCGCCGATGTAGACCAAGTGATGGCTCAACTCGGAAGTTTGCGACCCACTCATGTGTTAGATGTAAGACCAGAAGGCGGATCTTTTAGCTTACCCGACCGTTTCCCTGGTTTAACTGTTGTATTTGCCAACGAAGATCAGCGGATCTATCGAGTTAATTAGTCTTGTATCCAGATCAGGGCTTAATTAGCGCGGTTTGCGACAGAGAATTTGATATTGACTGCCAAAAGGAAGAGGAAAAACAAAATCTTCGAGTTTGCGAAAGGCTCGAAGGATATGGGGAAAAATAAAACGGAAGTCGGTGCGAATGATCTCAAAGCCGCTCTTACGTAAGAGTCTTCTAGCCTCAGGCGGTGAAAGCATAATAGCATCACGGTCAAACGCACAACGAGACATCACATAGTGGGTTGCGGGATTCCAAGGATTATTCTCCCAGAATGCAAATATCCCCCCCGAGCGAAGCGAGGCGTGAATCAGCGTCAGAGCAACAGACCGTTGTTGTGGTGGGATATGGTGAAATACCCCATTGCAGTACGCCAAGTCTATTTGTTCTAATCCTGCAAATGCTTCAATCGGAGTGTAGGTAATTCTCGAATTCGCAAAATGTTTACGAGCGGAATCCAGAGATTTGACCGAAACGTCTACGCCTACCGCAATCTCGGCCTGCAAATTCTGTTGGAGCAAGGGCGTTGTTGAGCCATCCCCACAGCCAAAATCGAGGATGGCACGGGGATTCTCCTTCAGACCGATCAAGCATTTCTTTAGCCACTTGATGCGTTCTTCGGCAAAATATTCGCGATTTTCACCTGATGGTGCTAGCGCTGTGGACAGCGCTCCATTGTACGAATCGGAGTAGTTATCAAAAAGATCCCCTGCATCTCTCATTTTCGCGCCATTCCCATCACGCTTAGGAAAAAACTGGAAAGAACAATCTGAAAGCCGAGCGTAAACAAGAGAACTCCGGGTATCGCGATCCGAAGAGTCTGTCCGGGATTTAAGGCGCCAAAGTGCTGTGCTCGCCAAAACTCTAAGCCCCAAATCCAGGCACCCGTTCCAGCTAAAATCAGAACAAAGCCTACGAGCATACCGGTCTCCAAACTAATGACCGTAAATAGGCGGTCGAAGCGAGAATCTTTGGGAAGTAATCCCTCGGTGATTGCGAAGACCTTGCTAAATACGGCGAACAGAATAGATTGAAAACCAATGAGTACGATCATGGCTGCAAACAGGAGTGTATGCACGTCGATTGTGACTAAGCCAATATTGCGCGGGCCTGGTAGCAACCAAAGCCCAACCCCGTTTCCAATGAGAAACAGCGCGATACCTGGATAGAGAAACAGCCAACGTGGACTGTAGAGCAACAAAAATCTCAAATGACGCCACCCATCTCGCCAAGTTCGAAGATGAGGCGCACGATCCCTGCGATCTGGCGCCAGAGTAGTGGGAATCTCAGCGATCCGTAGGCCAAAGATAGAAGCCTTTACGACCATCTCGCTCGCGAATTCCATGCCCATCGTGCGAAGTTGAAGTTTTTCGATGGTGTCTTTTCGGAAGGCTCGCAGTCCGCAGTGGAAATCTCCAATAGGACTTTGAAAGAACAACCTGCCGATTGCAGTGAGAACCGGATTGCCCAGATAGCGGTGCAAAATAGGCATCGCACCGGGGAGGATACGACCCTTAAACCGGTTTCCCATCACCAGATCGAAACCCTCTTTTATCTTATTCACAAATACTGGAATTTGGTAGAAGTCGTAAGTGTCGTCCGCATCACCCATTAGGATGTACTTTCCACGTGCGGCGGCAATTCCTCCACGGAGCGCACTTCCGTACCCGCGCGTCTCGACGGGAACCACGCGTGCTCCTTGTTCGAGTGCAATTTGTTGTGAGCCGTCTGTACTGCCGTTGTCCGCAACAACTACCTCGCCACGAATACCGCTCATGCGCATGGCTTTTAGTGCCTTTTGAATGCATACGGAAATCGAAGCGCTTTCGTTTAAACATGGCATCAACACAGTAAGTTCAAGATCCGTATCTGTGCCAGGAGTGGAGGACTGCAATTCATTCAAAAGTGAGTTTGTAAATTCCAGGTCTGGCATTCCGAGCTTTTTCCGTTTTGTTTTCTAAGTGCAATTTGCAGTGCAGGATGCAACCTAGAGTCTACAACACCCTAGAACCCTAACAGAGGCCGAGTCGAGACAATTTATCTTGGTGCGGCCGAAGGCAGAACGCATTTTGCCCATAGCTGTAGTATCTTATTGACTCATGGTGCTTGCAATTCAGCGCAACTGTTACTCACAGGCAGGCTGTTGAATAAAGACCTTTGCATTTCTCCCACATCCAAAAAGTTCATTTGGGCGGTGATGTTCTGCACGTGGCTCGCTCAAGCGATAGCGGCGCGAAATGTTTTGGATGCGGATGCGATCTCTTATCTAGATATATCTTATTCATGCTTGGGTGGGGATTGGCATTCTCTCGTTAACGGATACTGGAGTCCCGGATATCCCTTCCTACTTGCATTATGGGTCAAGTTGTTCAACATAGGTCCTTCTCGCGAGCCACTCGCGGTCCATCTATTCGCAGTCGCCAGCCTAGTGATAGCACTGATTGCCTTCGAATACTTCCTGTCGATGTTTTTGAGTTTTCGAGCGAGACTAACTAAGAGCGAGAGCTTCGAAACTTGTCTTCCTTCGCAAGACGCCATTCGTCTTCTAGCATACGTCTTGTTCTTTTGGGTCTCGATTTTTCTTACGCCGCCGTATCTGGAACAACCCGATATTCTAGTTTTTGCCATTTATCTTATTGCTGCCGGCATGTGTGTGCAAATCATGAGTGCACCCACAATATGGCGGTATGTGATGCTTGGCGGTGTATTAGGGATAGGATATTTAACAAAGGCGGTGATGTTTCCGTTAGCTTTCAGCTTTCTTGCAGTGCCGCTAGTGAGCAAAAACTGGAAGCGAAATGCTCGGGGAATTCTATTGTCGGCAAGTGTTTTCGCGGCGATCTGTTTGCCTTTCATTTTCGAGTTGTCAAAGAGCAAAGGACGGTTTACGTACGGTGACGCAGGGGTAGTTAATTACCGACACATTATGGGATTCGACAGAGAAGACGGAGCGAGCCTTCTACGCGAGGCAGCGCCAAAGCTACCCATCCCTTCGGCAGCCCCGCACATCCAGAGCTATGTGGCGATTCTTAAACTTGGTACGTATCCACCTTGGGCCGACCCCTCCTTTGGTTACCATGGGGCTTCTACTCCAATCGACCTGAGGCGACAACTTAACCGAGTGCATGCGGTATTGCGATATTACTTCGATCTTTATTTTGTGGATCTGGGTGCCTTAACCGCTGGAATGCTTGCGCTCTTGATTGGTGGAGACGCTAGAGGAATTGGCCAACGATTTCTGAAATGCAGAGTTCTGTGGTTTCCGGCTCTTTCAGGTTTAGCGCTTTACGCTTTGGTTCGCGTGGAGGGGCGAATGCTGGCTGGGTTTACGATTGGCTTGTTCACCGCTTGCGCGACTTCACTGGGGGCAGGAGCCGCCAATTTTTCGGCCAAAATGATAAGGGGTGTTGTCGTCTCGATCTCGATTCTACTGCTTTCCCAGATCACGATTACCGTCGGCCACCAAATATTGAGGCTTCCCAGCAGGGGCGAATTCCCGGATTGGGAGGTTGTGACCGTGCTCCGAGAAATGGGAATAGAGAGAGGCGATAAAGTCAGTTATATGGGAGATGCGCTGTCCGATCACGCATGGGCTCATTTGGCGAGATTAAGACTATCTGCCGAGATACCTGAAGAAGACATTCGGAGCTTCTGGTCCAGCAACGAGACGGAAAAGAATCAGGCAATACGTTGGTTAGCAGCTACCGGAGCAAAAGCGCTTGTGACTCGTGGCGTGTCTAACCCGTCCCTCCGGATGGGCTGGAGGAGGGTTAATGCTACCGATTATTATGTTCTGAGTCTCTCTCGCTCTCCAGACTGAGTAGACAGATTCTTCGGCCGCGCTGGCCAGTAGGACAAATCGCTTTCAGGAGAACTCCCCGGTCATGAGAAATGTTTCGTCTCCGTCCGTTTTTCCCCTCGCTGAGGCATAGAATGCCAACTCGGGTGCATATCCTTTGCGCATTCTAATCGCCAGTGGAGACCGCCGCGTTCGCGAAGCCGGCGCCGCCGGTGTCGTCTTTCATCATGCCGAAGAACTGCAAAAGCTTGGTCACCAGGTAGACGTTTGGTTTTTCGACGATGTAGTCCCAACTCCCCACTGGCCCGCGCGGTTTCGCTCCCTGGAATTCGCCACCGCCCTCTCCCGCCGCATCCGCAGCAATCCCGCGCAATTCGATGTCTTAAATATTCACGCGCCCTTCGGCTGTGTCTATGGTCTCGTGCGTAAATTCTCCTCCAAGGCCACGCCACCCTACGTCTTCACCATGCAGGGCAGCGAAGAGCGCTACGTCTCCACTATGCGCTGCGAACACCACAAAGGCCGCGCCACCAATTTTTCCTGGAAGAATCGCGTCTGGCACCGCCTGTATCACCAAACTATGTACAACTATTCCATCTCTACAGCCGATTTTGGCAATGTCGCGAATCGCGAGGGCTGGATTATCTCCGAGCTAAAGTATGGCCACCCCTCCGGTCGCATCTGGTACGTGCCCAACGGCACTACCGCGCAATTTTTTCGTCCGCGCACATTTTCCGAAAGCTCTGCCACCAAACTTCTCTACGTCGGCACCTGGCTCGATCGCAAAGGTATCTATTATCTTGTCGATGCGTTTTCCGCGCTCGCCGCGCGCGACCCGCACCTTCGGCTCACTATCGCTGGTTGCTTGGTATCCGATGAGCACGTGAAGGCCGATTTCCCGCAAAGCTTGCGCGATCGCTTGAACATCGTTCCGTTTTTGCGCCGCGCCGAAATGCCCGAGGTCTACTCCTCTCACGATATTTTCGTATTTCCTTCCTTGATGGAGGGCATGCCCTTGACCCTGATCGAAGCCATGGCTACAGCCATGCCCGTGGTCACCACCAATACATGCGGCATGGCCGACCTCGTCGAGCACAACCGCAATGGCCTTCTCGTTCCTGCCGCAGACGCGCCGCAGCTAGCCGCCGCTATCGAAGACCTAATCGCGTCGGGCGAACTCCGCGAACGCCTGGGAACCGCTGCCCAAGCCACGGCCATAAAATACACTTGGGACAAAATCGTCCCGCAACTCGAACACATTTTGCAGCTAGCCATTCGCTCGCGTCAGGCTCGCCCAGCAGAGTGACCCCGTTGTGCCCGCGTCTTCTCCAAACAGCGCCAGCGCGTTTACCGTGTACAATAAAAATCGGAATTGCCTCTACACATCAATTCATGTTCCAGGCCTCGACCCACCAGGTCTGTGGAAGGATGCTGGCTGCGTAAGCCTCTGGCATGTTTGTTCTAGGTCTCAACTATTCCCAGATGCACGACTCCTCCGCTTGCCTCATTTGCGATGGCCAGCTTCTTTTCGGCGTAGCCGAAGAGCGCATCAGCCGCCTCAAACACGATGCCCGCTTCCCGTATCTCGCCATTCAAGCCTGCCTCGATTTTGCGAAACTGCGCCCCGATCAAATTGATGAAGTCTGCGTCGGCTGGCAATCGCCCGCAGCCACCTACCGTCACGATCTGAAGCTTTTCGCCACCGCGCAGTGGCCCATCTCCTATCTCAATGTCCTCAATTCCACGCGACATTTCGCCAGCATGTGGCACCAGCGCGGCGGCTCCAATCCGTTTTCCCGCCACTTCGCTCCCACCAAAGCGCGCTTCCGTTTCGTCGATCACCATCTCGCCCACGCCCTTAGCGCCTATTCCTATTCCGGATTCGACGATGCCGCTATCGTCGTCATGGACGGCCGCGGAGCTTGGGAAGCCACCTCCATCTGGCGCGGCAGCAATGGTCGTGTCGAACACATCCAAACCATCAACTGGCCTGATTCTCTTGGCTTGTTCTACGCGCGCTTCACCGAATTCCTCGGCTTCACGCCTAACGCCGATGAATGGAAAGTGATGGGCCTCGCGCCTTATGGACAACCCGGCAGCGACCTTCGTCCTTTTCTCGGTCTCGGCAAAATTCCCTACAAAGTGAACACTCGTCTCCTGATTGGCAACGGCAGCGCTGGCGGTTTCTCCGGATGGCCTTCCACTCTCGGCGCGCCGCGCGTTCCCGAAAGTGACATCGACGATCGCCACAAAAATATCGCCTATGCCGTTCAGGAAATGTGCGAACAAGCCATGATGAACGTCGTCCGCCTAGCCATAGAAAAAACGCGCAGCAAAAATCTTTGCCTCGCCGGCGGTGTTGCTCTCAATTCCAAAGCCAATGGCAAACTCGTAGCTTCCGGCCTCCTCGATAATCTCTTCGTGCAGCCTGCCGCTTCCGACGATGGCGTCGCCCTAGGCGCGGCCCTCGTCCCGTTTCTCGATAATGGCCAGCGCCTTCCTCTCCACTCGATGCGCCACGCCTACCTAGGCCCATCCTTCGACGACGATGCCATCGCCTCCGCTCTAACCACCTATAAAATCCGTTCCACGCGCCTCGCCGATCCCGCCGCCACCGCCGCCGAACTTCTTTCCCAGGGAAAGATTTTGGGCTGGTATCAGGGCCGCATGGAGTTTGGCCCGCGCGCACTCGGCAGCCGCTCTATCCTTGCCGATCCGCGCGATCCGGGGATGAACGCCAAGGTCAACAACGCCGTCAAATTCCGCGAATGGTGGCGCCCCTTTGCTCCTTCCTTCAAAAAAGAAGCCGCGCCCGAATATCTCGAATCGGCTTACGATTCTCCCTTCATGATTCTCACCGCGCAGGTGCGTCCCGAAAAACGCAGCGTGATTCCTTCCGTCACTCACGTCGATGGCAGCGCCCGCCCGCAAACCGTCGAAAAAGAAATCAATCCGCTTTACTATCGCCTCATCGATGAATTTGGCAAACGCACCGGAGTTCCCGTCGTCATGAACACATCCTTCAATCTTCGTGGTGAAGCCATTGTGCACACCCCCACCGACGCCATTCGCACTTTTTTCAGCTCCGGCATGGACGCCCTTGTGCTCGGCAGCTTCCTCGTCGAAAAATGACGCAAACCGTCATCGCGCTTCTCGGCCGCAAAGATCAGCCCACCGATGCTGTCGAGGAATATTGCACCTACCTCAGCGCCGCGCTTCGCACCCACGACATCGAAATGGAAATCCGTCGCGTGCCCTGGGAAATTCATGGCTGGCCCGCCGCTCTTGAAACCCTTCCGCTAATCGCCAGCCAGTGGCGCGATAAATGGGTCTTCGTTCAATACACCGCGCTAGCCTGGTCGGCCCGCGGCTACCCGCAAAAGTTCCTCCGTATCCTGGAAATTCTGAAAACCGCCGGCGCCCGCATCGCTATCGTATTCCACGATGTTCAGCCATTCCACGGCAAACGCCTCATCGACAAACTCCGCCGTTACGCCCAGACTCGCACCATGCGCCGCGCCCTCGCCATCGCCGATAAGGCCATCTTCACCGTTCCTCTCGAAAAAATTTCCTGGCTCCCACCCGATATCCAGAACGCCATCTTCATTCCTGTTGGCCCGAATCTCCCAATTCCAACCGGCGGTTCTGAGCTTCGCCACCCAACCACGGAAATTCCCACCATCGCAGTTTTCAGTATTACCGGAGGCGATGCCGGAGCACGCGAGACCAAAGTCATCATCGACGCTGCACGCGCGGCGGCGCAGAAGCTCGGCCGCGTGCGCCTCTCCGTCTTCGGCCGCCACGCGGAACTTCGCGAAGCCGATCTTCGTCAGGGTTTGCAGGATCTTCCAGTAGAAGTTTCCGTCGAAGGTGTGCTCACCGCGGAAGCCGTCGTCCAATACTTAACTGCTTCCGACGTGTTCCTCTTTATTCGCGGCCCCATTTCCTCAGGACGCGGCAGCGCCATCGCCGGCATCGCCTGCGGCCTTCCAGTCATTGCCTATCCCGGACCTGAGACCGCGCCACCCATCACCGATGCAGGTGTCGTGCTCGTTCCGCAAAATGTTCCCGAACAGCTCGGCGCCGCACTAATCGAAATTCTTTCCGATGCAGCCTACAATGCCGCTCTCCGGCAACGCAGTCGGGCAGCCTACCAACATCATTTCTCGTGGCGCGCCATCGCCTCTCTCTACGCCAAATTGTAGTGGCCACCCTCAGGTCGCTACTTTTCTCCCCGTCGAACGCAACTCGTAACGCGTCTCGAAATCGTTCTCTCAGTCTTGGTTCGAGTTAGTCTCTGTGGAGATGCTGAGACTGGTGGCAGTGGACACATAGGGTGATTAAATTGTCCGTACTGTCATTTCCAAGGGCGCTTCGATATTGCTTATGGTGTACGTGCAGGTTGTTAAGAGATCCGCAAATTTGGCACCTCCATCCGTCTCTTTCCAAGACTTGTTCACGAAGGAGGCGATATTGTTCGCTATTGAGCTTCGATCTCGGAACTTTTTGCCGTGGCTTCTTCATAGCAGCGGGCGATTTGATTTGCCTGGCTGATTTTCCAAACTCTTAGTGGGCATCTTCCTGCTGGCTTGCACCTGCTAGGAAGTCCGCGCAGATCATTTCCAGGCAATATCCACGGGATTTTTCGCTGCCCAGCATTAGCGCTGCTGTCTCGAGCGCCTTCTCGACGATCGGCAACTGACTGTTATAAAGCTTGAAGTAAATGATCTCCCAAGACTCTGTCTCTTTTCCGGTTAAATGCCGCTCGACTGCACATTTGAACCCCTCTTTCGGCATCTCCTTGGCTTTGTGCAACCAGGTTGCACAGTCGAACTGTTCGCCATCTCTCCGGGCCACCTTGACGAGTTCCGTCGCCTTGCTCCAACCGATCTGCTGCAGCTCTCGCTTGGGGACCCGTGTCAGTTTTTCGTGGATTGCCATCAGGTAGTAGGCCTTCCTGCGCGACTCCGCGAATCGCCTTTCGAGAAAATCGTCAAACGATTTCAGCTGTTCCAGGCGCCAGTATTGTTTGGCACGTACTTCACAGAGGTATTCACCCAGTTCGACAAAGCGCACATCTTTTTCTTGCTCCTTGGATCTTTCCCACGACAAGATCTCATCAATTCGCCCGAGGACGAACACCGCGCGCCGAGTGTTGATTTCCGGTGCCACAATCGGTTCTCTGCTAATCCACAAGCTCGTCAAGCCACGCAAGGTCGTTCGCTCCTGAGGTTCGGATGAGATTCGAATCGATTAGGGTTTGGTCGTTAAGACAGAGCCCTAGGTGTGAACAGCTGAGACAGCCGTTCTGAGGAAAGCGAATACCACTGTGTGAAGGGAATTGGGCTGCCTCAATCTGCCCAATCGTGGTAGCTACGAGGCGACTAAATTCCGCGCGCTGCTCGTCCGTGATCGATGACTTTAAGTATTGAATCTCAGGATGGTGCTTTCGCACGAAGACTACTAGCGCTACTTCCGAGATTCCGGTCATCCACGAATAGCAGATCAATTGTGGGTCGAGCGACAGCAACCCTGTCGGTTCATCTGGATAACGACTCGAAGTCGTCTTCCAGTCTATAAGACTCCTAATGCCATCTAGCTCACCGATGGCATCAATGTAAGAAACAAACTCGCTGGTGTTCCGCAGCTTCCGTACTACCTTGATCTGAAGATTCTCGTCCGGACTGGGAATGTGGATCCGCCGATCTTGGACAAATCGCTCCAGCAGGTGCACACCTTGGTGGACCAACCGATCCCAAGTCTCCCCCCTTTTGTACTCAAATGGAGTATCCCGGTAGACACCCCACTCACGATGAAAAGCCACACCGCAGTCTTCATTTCGGAAGAAGGACTCAAGCGCTCTTTCAAAGCAACGTCCGAAGACCATGGCTGAACGAGTTTCCTTCTCGCGCCACCCGTCCAGATAACGATGGCGATAACTTCGTGGGCACCGGAGGTAATGAGCAATTTGTGTGTGACTATATTTCATTGATCATTCCCGCTCTTAACCTGATCGTCCGATGAACGCGAGAGCGCTTCCCACTCGGTTGCGGGAGCAAACGCATCGAGATTTTGATAGGAGTGTCCGTTTAGGTTCGTGTAAGAGGTTCGAATGATACCGCGGAGGTTCAGGAAGGCTTTCTCATCGATCTGGTCTCGATTGAACAAGTCCGGGTCATACCCGAAATCGCGAAGAAACCAGGTGAGTTTCCATAGCGCGCGTTCTGTGCAGTAAAGTCGCCCCGAAAAGCAGAGGGCCTCGTGAGTAGTTGGCTCCAGTATGCCGAACCGCAGGGCGAGAAATGGCTTTTGCGGATGCCAGCGATAGGATGCCTGTTGGACGCAAACCAAAAAGATCCCATCGAGATTGCTCGAGATGCCGTGATGGCCCGAATGCAGTCCAGGGATATGCCTTCTCATGACCTCGCCTCGACTGGTTGCGAATAGGAATTCAACTTGCAGACCAACGCGTCGCGATTTTCCTTGGCGGCGGTGGCGAGATGGGAGATGAACGACTCGACTAATTCCCGACTTGCGCCACTCAGGGTGGCGGTACCGCAGAAGTCAGCGGCGTACGCTTTTACGAGATTCGAATTGAGGTTGAATTCGCGGATAAGAAGGCAGAGTTGATCCCGAAGCCGAGGTTGGTCGTACCCGGAGCCGTTTGACGGATACGAGCCATTTGATGACGAAGGAATCGGGGAAGGTCGTGCTGGGTTCGAGAATGCACCGAGTTCTTCCACTGAGCAGAGCCCGATTCCATAAGCTTTCCGAAGGGCTCGATTGACGGCTCGAGTTTCCGCTACGCGAAGTTCGGCGCCTTGTACGATAGAAGAAATATTTGAAGGATCGGCGTCGCCGTATCCAACGAACCCCTTTGTGCCGTCAGCCTTATATACGACCGCTTTGAACACCCACCGAGACATCGTTTGGTCGCAGAATTCGGACACCAGAGTCACTCCGATTCCGCAACAGTGTCTGCGTTCAGCTAGACGGAGAAGTCCAGAATGGGTTACGTACCAGCGGCTGTCCAGTAACTGTAGATCACCGGCCGCGATCGATAGACCATACTTACCCAGCAGAAACCTCAACGAATTTTGCTGTTGTCGGCCTATTTGCCCCGTCCACAGACGCCTAGCGATTGCTAGGTTGCGCTTATATCCAGTTTCCTGCCTGTTCCGCATCGCTGTTCACGACTCCTTTCGTGTATTAGTATCTCATACATTCTCATACATTTCAAATCGGAAATCAAGAGAATTGTTGGCATCATTTCAGGCTTTCTCATACAATCGCTCCTAAATGAGAAAAGATGCACCGCTAGCTTTTCGAATACAAACTGATCTAAAGAAGAAGCTCTTGAAAATCGCGAAACAAGAGTCCAGAAGCCTGTCGCAAATCTGCGAAATGATTCTCAGGATTGGAGCAGACGAGTACGACAAAGAAGGTTCGAAGTTTCTCCAGAGAATGCTGATCTCAACCCGTAGTGGAGAAAAAGAAGGCTAGCTGCGTAGGATTAGCCTCAAGCGGGAGAGCGCCTTCGCGTCGATCGATAAACAAGAGCCAGAGTATTGGTTTAAAGTCAGCCCCCTGTTACCAGTTTCATAAGGAACGATGAGAAGCGAAGATGGGATAGCTCTCAGTGATCCGAAGTCACACAGATATTAATCAGCTAGAAAAATAAACTCCATGGGCATAAGCTAAGGGGTCAGTGCAACGCTGCCATAGCGGCGGCAACACAATATCAAGGGCAGTCGCTCCAAGCGGCTGCCCTTTCTCTTTTGGAGTATGAGATGGAAACTTTGCGAGACCCAAGTATAACTGATGCTCAGGAAATAAGAGTAGCAGAGAGCAAGCCCTCCCCCAGAAACGAAAGATCTGATGTGAAGACGTCCACCGTTTCAGAGATTCTCCCTTTGCGAAATCAGAAGTCAACTGGTCCAACGTCAACGGTAGGAAAAGAGCGAAGCAAGCGCAACGCTGTTAAGCATGGAATCTTCGCCAAGGTGGTCGTATTGGAAAATGAACCATTAGCGCAGTTTGATTCTTTACTCCGAGGATTCCGGAATGATCTGCGGCCGAAAGGAAGCGTCGAAGAAATTCTAGTCGAGAAGCTAGCTTCTCTGACATGGCGATATCGACGAATGCTGGTGGCAGAGAGAGCTGAGATTCGGGCCGAGCAATACAGTGGCTCGCGGCTTGCCGCTGCGAACGAACGCGATAGAGAGGAAGCCTTGCTTCTCGCGACGTCCGAGGTTGCACCTAAACTCGGTCTGCTGGCGCGATGGGAAAATCCATTAGTCCGAAGTAGATGCATAGCACTTCTCAAAACCCTTTACAAACTAATGGAACTGCGAGGATTCGATCCCGTTGTGGATTCGGGAATCATAAGTAGATGTTATGGCCTGCCTGACAGTATTGAACTAGTCGCTTTGTATAATTTTTATAGCAGCTCCAATGACTCGATTAGAAAAGAGATCGGTAGTGAGCACGATTTGCCAAAGGAAGAACGCGTTCGGAAGGTTCTCGATTTCGTTCAGGAGTCGATAAGTCATTTTGAGGAGATGGACAAGAAGTTTAAATCTTTTAACGTGCACGGGGACAGGCTGGAGAGGACATCTGCCAATGTTCCCGAATCTGCGAGATTGGACCGGCTGCTGAAATACAGTGCAAGCCTCGAGCGCGACTTCGATCGCACCTTGAACCAACTCGAACGACTGCAGAGGATCCGTACCGGACAACCAGTACCACCGCAGCTCAATGTAAACATCTCTTCATAGCTGGATTGTGCTGCGGCCTCAATGAGCATCGGTTTGGGCCATTTTCCAAAACGAACAAGGTTAACTTCTTTAGCTTCTTCTTTTTGCGGTTTTTGACTCACCACTTCTTCGCCAACACTTCCACAATCTTCCCCAACGCATCCAAATCCTTCGTATCGATCACCTCACCCGGCGAATGCGAATACCGAAGCGGCCACCCCAGCGCCACATCCACCGCTCCATATCGCGTGAACACCGACCCATCGTTCCCGCCGCCCGTCACTCCATACTGCGCCGCAATCCCATTTTGTTTTGCCAGTTCTACCACCCGGTCCACGTACGGCAGCGGCACCACATTCGAATTGTCCACCGCCCGCACCACGAATCCTTTACCAATTTCCGCATCACCAAATCGTTTCGATTCCAGTGGCGAATCCGCGCTCACAAAGGTGTCGATCGCAAACACAAAATCCGGTTCGCGCCCATCCTTCGCCGCCTGCGCCGCAAACGCCGCTGCCCCTTTCAATCCCACTTCCTCTTCCGTCGACCACACGAACGTCACGTCGCGCCCCGCCAAGTTCGGCCCAATCGCGTTCACCGCTGCAATCAGTGCCGCGCATCCCACGCGGTCGTCGAAGCTTCGTACGTTCGCCCGCGTCCCCAGCAATGCGCGATATTCCTTGGGAATCGTCACGTAATCGCCCACCGCGACTCCCAGCTTTTCCGTTTCTGCCTTTGTCTTCGTTCCCACGTACACTCGCGCCGGCTCATCCATCGCCTTGAAACCTGTGGGCCATTCAAATCCCGCCTTCTCCCACCCAGCAGGCAACTCCAGCACTCCGCCTGTCGCGTTTCCATCCTTCTTATGCACCAGCACCACATGGCCCAGAAAATATTGCGGGTAGCCACCGCCCAGCACGTCCACCTGCAACCTTCCGTCGTCTTCGATCTTCTTCACCTCGTATCCGATTTCATCCATGTGCGCCACAAACGCGATGCTCGGGTTCTTCTCATCCCGCTTCCCATCACCCACGTGCAGAACCAGATTGCCCGCCGCATCGGTCGTTAGTTTTTTCTGCGCCCATTCCGGCAAAAGTCTCGTCACCAACTTGCGCACATTCCCTTCATGTCCGCTCGCCCCATACACCTCGGTAAGCTCCTGAATTAAAGACGTACCCGCTCCAACACTGCCAGCTTCTCCGCCGGCGGCCGTTTGCTTTGCGATTCCCAGGTACGTCTCAAGCAGTCGTTCCAATCCTCCGCTATCCGCCCAAGCTGTCGTTTCCCCCGGTGTCGCCGGCCAGAGCAGCGGCACTCCCAATTCCGCAAATCGTTCTGGCAACGCCGATCCTTTTACGTAAGACACTATCCTCGGCGGCGTGGCCGTAATTCCTTGCACCGTGATTTTTTCTTTCTCGGCCAACGCTCCGAGTTGCCACGCCAATGTTGCACTATCATTCTTTGCATCGGCCATAACGCCCAGCAACACGCCGCTGCCCGGCCTCGCTTCCTCCACCTTGGCATCCTTTTCCGCAGGAGCAACCGGCGCCACGCGCCCCACCCACACCATCTCGTCCGGATGCATTTCCGTCAGCAATCGGTTCAACCCGCGCCCTCCAATCCATTGCTGAGTCACAAACGCCACCGTTGTCGTCCCACCCGCTTTGCTCTCTTTGCTATGTGCCGCAAGATGCAAAAGAACCTCACACTCCACACGGTCTCCTACCGCTGGTCCGGCCACCCCGGAATCTCCTACGGTGAACTGCTTCCGCTGCAACGCAACCGGATCCAGAACATCCACACCCGCCGCCCGCACTTCTTCCGCGCTCTTCGCGCCAATGTCCACGTACATTTCTTCAATGTGATTCATCTTCGGCGGATTCAACCGGCCCGGCGACAGATGCACGCTCAAACCCGCAAACACGCCGTTCACCTGTTTTCCGCCGCGCGTCATCACCCACACCGGTTGCGTGAATTCCAGCGAATCAAACACCGGATTCGGTGCCGCTTGGGGCAACCTCTGCACCCGCAGATATCCATCCGCGGTAATCTCGCTCACCACATACCCCGGTTCGTCGATCGCCGTCACAATCAGCCGGTGCGGTGCTCCGCTTCCCCACGTCACCGTCACATTCCCCATGTTGTCCACTTGTGGCGACAGCCCGATCCCGTTCAGCTCCCGTTTAATCTCCTCGCCAAGCCGCTGCTCGTGGCCGCTCACCGCCGGCGTCTCCCAAATTTTCTGTTGCCCCCAAGCCCCCGCCGCGCAGCACAAGATACTTCCCGCCACCAACATCTTCCGCACCATGGCCCTCATCTGTCCCCCTAGTTCCGTCAGTTTGCGCAACCCAAAAACTCTAAAATCCCTCTTGACAGCATCTACTGAAAAGTATAGTGTACCGATGCGTTTAACTGTGCCCCATGCTGCGTACGGCGGCGAATTTCTTTAGAATCCGCACTTACCCAATTCCATTCCTAACTTCTTTCCATGCCTCACTTACAAAAGTGATACCAAACAAAGTACTTCAAGTCCTTTGCTTTCTGCACTTACAAAAACAGGGGGGAGGGGTGCTGCCGCGCACTCAGGCTACCGGCTCAATGTCTCGATCAACAATTCCTTCTTCGCTTCTGCCAACGCGTCCATCGATCGCAATGACGCGGAATAACCGCCCAGCGCCGCCGCCGTCAAGCCGGCAAACGCAATCACCGGCAGCCACGGGCTGTTCGTCCACTGCCCCGCAAACAAAACCACCGTGCATATTCCGCCCAGCAGAATCTGTACGCCGAACGCCGTCCACACCGCGATTCCCGAATTCCGTTGCCCCTTCATCTTCCCGATCTCCATCTTTTTCGGAAAGCTTAGCGAAGACCAGTTTGCAATCGACAGTTGCCCCAGAACGGCGAACACTGCCGCGCCAATGGTCGCAAAAAAGCGCGGCAGCGAAGGCAAACCCATCCGCCAGATCAGCAAGCCAAACGCCAACGTAAGTTCAAACACTACCAGCGAGACCAGAAATAGGTTTTTCCCCAGCAGCACCTCGCGAAATGATACCGGTGCCATGAAATAGGTTTGTATTCCCTTGCCTTCATACGCGAACGAATTGTATGCGGGCGATACCAGAATCAAAATCAGGTATGCCATGATCGCTGGGAAAAAGATCTCTGGCGAGAGTCCGTGCTGCTTTAGCATCGAGCCTTTTCCCCCGAATTGGATGCTGAAGTAAATCACCATCACCGGTGGCAAGATCAGTGACAGAAACGCAAAGCCGTTTCGCGTCATGTAACGAAACTCTTTCATCATCACGCCGGCGATCGAGCCGGGCAATAACTCCGGTAAGTCTCCGCCGGTTTCCTTGGTACGCTCCTTCTTTCGTGCCACAACAGGCGTGGCGCTCTCGCTCAGTTCCTCTCCGCGATACTGCGTTGTGAACCTTTGCCACAGTAGTCCACTCAGGGCCAGGAGCCAGCACAGCAATCCCGCAGTCCCAACCATCGCCCCACGAAAATCAGACTTGGCCACGCCCCCGATCACTTGCCCGGCCAGCGACCCGGGTAGCCACGCCGCATACCGCACCAACTCCATGGCCCTGGGCACGACATTCTTCCCGTAATGCTGCAGCACCGGATTCAGAAAATTCAGTGACACCATCGCCATCACAAAAATCGCCAGAAACAGTTCCCGCGTCCGCCGCCTCGCCAGAATCTTTTCAATCCACGAGCCCAGCAAACGTTCCAGTGTCACATTCAGGAGAATGAAGATCAGGCCTACCACCGCCATCGCCGGCAGCAGTCCCGGCCGCGTTGTGGCCGTTGCCAGCAGCATTGCCAAGATCCAGCAAGTTCCGGCTATTGCCGCAAAATCCCCGAAGCCGTAGCTGAGCCCCAGCAAATAAAATGCGCGTTGGCTTATCGGGAAGCGCAGCAGCGTCCGAAACTCAAAATTTGCCCCGAACCCCGCCTCAAAAATCGGAAATACTTGCCACCACAGAAATAATCCCCAGAAAAGTACCCCCATCCACCCCGCGCGATTCATCCGCAGGAACGTCATCGTCCCGACATAAAACGCAACGCCCAGCCCAATCACCATGAGTGAGCTGAAGATCGAGATCCAGATCATTCCGATCAGGTCCCAGCGGTTGCTTTTTCGCCGCAGACCGTTCTTCATGGTCTGCAAACGCAAGCCCGCTACCAGCTTTACTTGCTCGATCACTCCCGGCAATTGCGCGGCGGCTAGGTCAGCCATGTCAGTTCCTCCAGCCGCGATTGCTCTCCCCCGCTTTGCCCCACGATCGACAGGAAAATCTCTTCAAGCGTTTTCTTCTCGCCTTCCGCACTGGGAATTCCCGCACGCAATTCTTCCAGCGAACCCTGCGCCACCAGCCGCCCTTTATGAATGATCGCCACGTGGCTGCACAACCGTTCCACAATCTCCAGCACGTGCGAGGTCAGGAAAATCGTTACGCCGCGTTCCGTCATTCTTCCCAACAAACTCTTCAGCTCGCCCGCCGCCAGCGCGTCCACTCCCTCAAACGGTTCGTCCAGAAACAAAATGCGCGGCCCATGAATCACTGCCGCTGCCAGCGCCAATTTCTTTTGCATCCCGTGCGAATAGTCTGCGACTAAGGACTTTTCCCGGTCCGCGAGCTGCATAAATTCCAGCAATTCTTCCGCTCGCTTGCTGGTCGTCGCGCGATCCAGTCCGTACATTCTTCCCACAAACTGCAGATATTCCTTTCCCGTAAGCCGGTCGAATAATCCCATTCCTTCCGGCACCACCCCGATCTGCCGTTTCACTTCCACCAGATGGCTCTGAAAATCCAGCCCCAGCAAATCCATCCGTCCCGATGTCGGCGCCAAAAGCCCAGTCAGCATTTTGATGGTGGTGGATTTTCCGGCGCCGTTCGGTCCCAGAAATCCAAAGAATTGCCCAGCCTGCACGCGCAGATCGATGCCATCCACCGCGGTCAGCGATCCGAACTTTCGCGTCAATTGTTGCGTTGCAATGGCAATGTCACTCATCGTGTTCCTTGCTTCGCGCGAGCATCACCGGCACGTCACACACGCACACATCGGCGCCACTCTACCATGAGTTACTACGCGCCCCAGCGCCGTAAATTTCACTGCGAATTGGAAATCAGACTTCAGGAAAGCTTGCTCGACATCGGTGTGGATGCGGGCCCGGTTCCCATCCGGGTCGGTAGCGCCGCGAGCACTGCCGGCAACTCCACGCGAAACACCGCACCGGCGTTCGCTCCGTTGTAGCAGTTAATCTTTCCCCCATGCTCGCGCACAATTCCGTAACAAATACTCAGGCCCAGTCCGGTCCCTTTGCCCACAGGCTTAGTGGTATAAAAAGGATCGAACACTCGATTCGGCTCGCGTATGCCCGGACCGGAATCCGAGAAGAACACCACAACGTTTCCGCGCTCCCGCTGCGTTTTGATCACCAGTACCCCGCCACCGGTTTCCGCCATGGCGTCCAGAGCATTACTCACAATATTGAAAAACACTTGCATCAACTGATTGTTATCGCCGCGCACCGCTGGCAGCACCGATTCCAATTGCAAATCAATCCGCGATCCACCGCTATGCAGATCCAAAGCCCGGAGTTGAACAGCATTGGCCACCACGGTATTAATATCCAGCAGCGTCTTCTCCGCCGGAACCTGCCTCGCAAAACTCAGCAGATTCTGCACCAGGTTGCTGGTGCGCCGCGCTTGCTCGCGAATTTTCGCGGCGGTCGCGCGTGTCCGTTCTGGAAGCGAAGAGTCATCCGCAAGCAAATCGGAATATCCCAGAATTGCCGTCAGCGGATTGTTAATTTCGTGCGCTGCGCCAGCCGCCAATTGTCCCAACGACACCAGCTTCTCAGACTGCACCATCTGCGCCTGCAATCTTTGCAGATTCTCAATCGAAGACTCGGACCGGGCCAGCAGCCTGGCGCGATCCGCATCCGCCAGATGCGTGCGCAAAAATACCAGTAAGGCCAACGGCAGCGCCGCCACCAGCGTCGCCGTCAACCGAAAATCGCGCACCGCCAAAGTGTCGTGTTCCACACGCAGCGCGTACAACGCAAACAGCGGAAGCGACAACACTGCCGCCATCGCGAAACGTGTCGCCCAGATACTGTCCAGACTCGGCCAATCACTCGCCGATGGCTCCCTGATATCCGAAGGTGCATCAAGCTCTTTGCGTTTCTGATAGGCGATAATCCCCGCCAGCGCGTACCAGAAAAATACGCTCACCAGCGACAGGTCGTACCAACTTCCTGTGTAGTATTCGTTCCGCGACACGGCAAGATTGGTTGTCAGTGAGCTCACCATGTACAGCGCCGATGCTCCACACAAATGCGCGTAAACGGTGCGCCACGCTCCGCTCGCCCTCAGCGCCAGCAACGCAAAGCCAGTGATGATGATGCCGTACTGCACATTCACCAATATGTTGTAGTTGTGGTCGTAGATGGTTTGCGTCGGCGTGGCGTACATCCACGGCAGCACCACAAACACATACAAGAACGTCCACCACGTCAGCAGCAGTCCAAAGTCCAGATAGCCAAGGCCCATGCGCAGTTCGTCGCTACGGCGGTGTGGCCGCAGCGCCAGGGCCGCAATCAGCGGTATTCCCCGCAAGAAGAAGATGATGTCCCCGGCGAACAGCCCGGGCATGTCTTTGCGCAGGTAAACTTCGTAGTAGGTCCACTGAAATTGCCCCAACATCCACATCGAGCAACTCAGCGCCAGCAGCATCCAGAATAAATTGCGACGCCAGTGCGGCGTGCCCGCATTCATCAGCAGGCCGGCGTTCGCCAGCAGGGGCACGAAACATTGCGCGAGATCACCAAAGGTCGTGAGGGGCATCCCCGGTCGGAGATAGTGCGACAGGGCCGCATATAAGACCAGAAAGGCAAACCATGTTCCTACAAACCAATAGATGGTCCGGGATTTGGGCATAACCGTTTGAACCATTCTAGGTGTTTGTCTTCTACGGGGGCGCCCATCAATGGCCAGTGATAGCTAAAACATAACCGCTTAGGGTCTCGAGCTAAGTTGACCGCTACCATCGTTATGGATGACGATGAATCGCGTGAACTTCAGAGTCCAACTGCTCACTTTTGTGCCGGTATCCTCGATTGGATCGGGTCGCGTCCCTTGCGCCAGCAGCGCCCCGCTGCCTCACATGTGTATCGTATGCTGACGCCGAAGAGTCTCTTGCGGCTCGCAACGCCGCCTTATTTGTTTCAACCTCTGCAGGTCTTCCGCAGGTTGCGTCTCGAGTATTTCTGGCGGTCGAAGACGGAAGCGCTGGTGCTCCTGCCCTGGGGCCTGCCTATCAAAATCAACCCGCAAGAAGCCGTGGGACATGAGATCGCCGCCCAGGGAGTCTACGAACGCGAAGTGACTGAAACGCTGTGGCGGCTAACGGACCCAGGCGATTTGGCCATCGACGTCGGCGCGAACATTGGCTACACCACCAGCATTTTCGGCGTCCGGGTCGGCCCCAAAGGGCAAGTTCATTCTTTCGAACCGCACCCTCAAGTATTTCAGTCGTTATCGGAAAATGTTACGCGCTGGAAACGTGACGCCAGGTGTGGCGTTTTTATCCCGCATCAGTCAGCGCTGGGTAACGAGAGCGGTAGCGCGCTGTTGCGCACGGATGACTGGTTCAAGACAAATCGCGGAACCGCTTGGATTTCTGAGGAGAAAGAAACCGCCGCGAACCAGCAAGTCTGCGAAGTGCCCATGCAAAAGCTCGACAACATTTTCCCGAATGGCGAAGCCATCGGCATCGTGAAAATGGATGTGCAAGGACACGAACTCAGCGTGCTCCAAGGAATGTCACGCCTGTTGGAACGCCGGGCTGTCCGCGACATCGTGTTTGAAGAAGAAAAACCGTTTCCCGCCCCAACCCACCAATTCCTCAAAACCTTTGGCTACTCAATCTTTGGACTGCAAGGGTCCCTCGCCGGCGTGCAGCCTCTCCCCGACACGCAACCTGCTTCCGACCCCCAGTGCGGACCCGTCCCTAACTATCTGGCGACACACGATCCAGCCAGGGCCCTCGCCTGGCTCAAACCCTCATTCTGGCGTTCCTTCGGCTTCAGTAAGTTTCTGGGAAACTAGAAATTGCTCAGCGGGAGAGCCAGCCACCGTCGACTGTCAGGACGTGGCCGTGGACGTAGTCACTGGCGCGGGAACAGAGAAAGACGGCTGCTCCCGCGAGATCGGCGGGATCGCCCCAGCGGCCAGCGGGAATGCGCTCGAGAATTTGGCGGCTGCGAGCGGCGTCATTGCGAAGCGCGGTCGTGTTGTCTGTGGCCATGTAGCCGGGCGCGATGGCGTTTACGTTGATTCCCTTGGCAGCCCATTCATTCGCGAACGCGCGGGTCAGTTGGACGACGCCTCCCTTGGCCGCGGCATACGCTGGAACAAGAATCCCCCCCTGGAACGAAAGAACTGAGGCAATATTCACGATCTTTCCGGGAGTTGCCTGTTTGAACATCTGGCGTGCCGCGAGCTGCGAGAGGCGAAAGACCGCGGTCAGATCGACGGAGATCACTTGATCCCAATCCTCGGAAGAATACTCGGTGGCAGGGGCGCGGCGGATGATGCCGGCATTGTTGACGAGAACATCGAGGGAGCCGAATTCCGCCACGGTTTTCTCGATCAAAGTGGAGCAGACATCGGCGTCAGCAATGTCGCCGGGGAAATAAGCGGAGCGGCGTCCAAGCGCTTGTATGGCGGCAGGGGTGGCTCCGGGATGTGAATCGCGGCCGTGGCAGGCGACATTGGCACCGGCCTCCGCCAGTGCAAGGGCGATAGCCGCGCCGAGACCTCGGTGCGAGCCTGTGACCAAAGCATTTTTGCCGTCGAGTTGGAAAGCGGAAAGGCTCATCGATTTACTCTCCAGGGAAAATGATTGTCCAAGATTAGAAGAATTTGCGTCGTCGCTCACCGTGTTTCAGATCCTGCGCACCAGGCCGCGGTCGGTAGCCTCAGTGTTGCGAACCAGCAGCAGCACCAGCAGCATTCCGGTAAATGGAATCAGGCCGGCGATGATCATGAGCGGGTCGAAGATATGTGTGCCGGTGGAGAGTCGCGCATCGGAAAGCCGGCCCGCCAAAAGAAACACGATGATGGTGCCGATAGCCGCGCCGGTTCCGCTCAATCCGCTGACGGTCGCGACCGAATCGCTGCAGAACAGGTCGGAAGGCAGCACGTTGGCGATGGTGGTAAACGACGCGTAGGAAAAAGTAGCCAGGCCAAATAAGAGGGCAAGCAGTCCGAGATTCACGGTGAAGATGGTGGGGATGAGCAGAGTAACCCCGAGACCTCCAAACACCGCGATAGCCTTGCGCGCTTTACCAATCGACCAACCGCACTTGATGAGATAACCAGAAACTCCTCCGCCAAAAAAATTTCCAAGATCAGCCGCGACAAAAGGAATCCATACCGCAATCAAGCCGTTCTTCAATGAAATGCCTTTGGCAACGAGATAGATTGGAAACCAGTCGGCGATGAAAAAGAAAACGGGATCGGTAAACGATCGCGCGATGATCGTGCCCCAGGTCTGTGGCAACTTCAGGAGATCTCGCCAGCGCGGCCGAATTTTGCCTTCAGAATTGTCCTCGGTAGTGTCGGCAAGGATCATGCAGCGCTCCGCATCGCCGATGCGCGGATGTTCCTGCGGCGTGTAATAAAGCCAACGCCATGCCAGTAACCAAGGAATGCCGAGCAAGCCAGGGACGACAAAAGCGGTCTGCCAACCGAAGCGAAAATAAATCCAGAGAACGATGAAAGGGGCAATCGCGCCGCCAATCGAAGAGCCACTGTCAAACAACGCGGTGGCTAATCCGCGCTCGTGCTTGGGAAACCATTCGGATACCGCTTTTGTCGCCGCAGGCCAGTTGCCAGACTCGGCGGCTCCTAAGAAAAAACGAAAACCCAGAAAAGAGTAAAAGCCGCGCGCCAGCGGCGTGAGCAAGGAAACCAGGGAATACCACGCCACCGTGATGGTTAAACCGCGTTTGGTGCCGACGCGATCCATCAGGCGGCCGCAAAGAGTCTGGCCAATGGAATACGCAGCACGAAAGGCAATGACGATGGCGGCGTAGTCGGTGTTCGTCCAGTGATAGTCGCGTTTCAGAAACGGAGCGAGAAGAGAGAGTGTCTGGCGATCGATGTAGTTGATCAGCGTGGATGCGAAGAGAATGCCGCCGATCCACCAGCGGAGATGCGGAATAACGCGGCGCCCGCCAGAATCACTGGGCTGCATCAGGCCGAAGCCGTGAGCGCGGTGAGCGTTGCCGGCGTAAGCAAGGCGGAGGATTGCAGGTCGAGATAGACGGTGGCGTTGGAATGGTTCCGCAAGATGGAAGAGGGCGCCATGGGACTGATCGGCCCATCGAAGCAGGATTTGATGGCCTGCGCTTTGCGGGGTCCGGGAACCACAGCCAGAATTTCCTTGGCTTTGAGAACCTGGCGCACCGACATCGAGATCGCTTGTTTCGGTACGGCGTCGAGATTTTCGAACCAACCTTCGGCGACTTGCTGCATGCGGCAGGCATGGTCGAGACCCACGGTGATGTACGGCTCTTCCGTATCGAAATCGGCGGGCGGATCGTTGAACGCGATATGACCATTTTCGCCGATACCCAGAAACGCAACGTCGATTGGCGAAGCGGCGATGGCACTGCTGACGCTGTAGATTATTTCAGAGGGACTCTGACTTCCATCGAGCAGGTGATATTTGCGGATGCCGGTCTTCGCGATCAAGCGATCCTGAAGAAATTTGCAGAAGCTTGCAGGGTGGGTCATCGGGAGACCGATATATTCGTCCAGGTGGAAGAGCTCAACTTTTTCCCAGTCGATATCCGGTGTGGCGGTAAGAGCGTCGAGAAATTCGAATTGCGACGCGGCGCTCGCACCGACGATACGAGCGCGACCCTGTTCTGCAATGGCACGACGAATTGCGGAGGCCGCCTGGGAAGCCGCAGCTTTGCCCAGCGAATCTCTGTCGTCAAAAACTCTCAGACGCATTTGTTACTCTCCTGTGCGATAAACGTCGTGCACGTTTGAAAAGCCTGCAGCAGAACCGTGACATCATAGCAGACGGACGAAGCCGTCTGGCTTCTGTTGATAAGGAATTTTGTGGGATCGAAGTGCTTTTTGGGCTGACCGTTCGAGAGAATGGAAATAATCGCGAGGGGGCACATGGAAAAGATAGTTCTATTGAGCAAAGCCACAGACCATTGGCTATTGTTGTGCACGAGAACCCTAAATGTGTGCGTGCTGTTAGTTGGCGTGGTGCTTTGCTGGCCCGTGGTGAGTATTGCGCAGACCATTCACGTGGATGCGACTCCCAGCCATGTCGCGAATGAATTTAGCCCGCCGTATGCCCTGGGATCGACCGTCGATCGCGTGCCGAGCAATGCCACCGATCCATTTTTTAAGCCCGAAGCCATCCAGAAAATTTTGTCGGCTGGCTGGGGCGCGATCAGCTATCGACAGAATACCGATTTGTTTGTGCAGGCGTGGCACTGGAATCCCAAGGGAAAGTGGAGCGATCCGGCAGGCAAAGGCTATTTCACTGGCGACGCGAATCCCACGGAGATGATTCGACATTCCTATGGCTATGCGTTGCAGCACCGCGGATTCACGCGGAATGGCGGATTGGAAGATGAGCTTTTCTCGCGATTGAACGACGGAGACCTAAACACCTACTGGAAGAGCAATCCGTATCTGACCGAGGCGTTCACGGGTGAACCCGATGCGCTGCATGCGCAATGGGTGGTGACGGACCTGGAGTCCGTACAAAAAGTAAATGCGATTCGCATCGCATGGGCCGAACCTTACGCCAGGGTGTATGAAGTGCAGTACTGGTCGGGGACGGGCGATGCCATGGACGAACAAGCTTCCGGCGAGTGGAAGAGATTCGCAGCAGGAGCAATTGAAAATGGAAAAGGCGGGACCGTCACGTTGCGTTTAAATCCGTCCAAGGTTTACTTGCGGTGGGTGCGTGTGCTGATGAGCAAGTCGTCGAATACTTGCGATACGCACGGAGCTGGCGACAAGCGCAATTGCGTGGGATATGCGATCAAGGAAGTGTATTTGGGAACGCTGGACGAAAAAGGAGAGTTCAAGGACCTCCTGCGGCACTCGAAAGACCAAAAACAGTCGGCGACGTACTGTTCCTCCGTGGATCCCTGGCACGAGCCCAGCGACCTGTTCGTTGCGCCGGATCAGATGGCCTCTGGGGATCAGCCCGGTTTTGATCTCTTTTATACCAGCGGCATCACGCGGGGCATGCCCGCCATCATTCCAGTAGCCATCCTGTATGCCACGCCGGAAGATTCCGCGGCAGAAATCGCTTACGTGGAGAAGCGTGGATATCCAATCTCTTATGTGGAAATGGGAGAGGAAGCGGACGGCCAGTACACGATTCCCGAGGACTACGGCGCGCTGTACTTACAGTGGGCCAAGGCGCTTCATGCCGTCGATCCAAATTTGAAACTGGGCGGTCCGGTTTTCCAGGGAGTCACGGAAGACATCAAAGTGTGGAAAGATGCGCGCGGGCATGATTCGTGGTTCGGGCGATTTCTCGCTTACTTGAAATCACACCAACGCCTCTCGGATTTTGCGTTCATGTCCTTCGAGCACTATCCCTACGATGGATGCGAGACGCCGTGGGAGAACTTGTACCAGGAACCGCAGTTGATCACCCACATCATGCAAGTGTGGCGTGACGATGGATTACCTCCGGGAATTCCGATGTTTGACACGGAGACCAACGCGCACGGTGGAGAAGCGTCTGTGGAGGTGTTTGGCGCGCTGTGGCTGGCCGATTCGTTTGCGGGATTTCTGACGGCTGGCGGAAAAGGCACGTTTTACTATCATGCGCTGCCGTATTCTCCGCCACATCCCAATTGCAAGAACAGCTGGGGAACGTATCGCATGTTCATGACTGACGAGAAGTACGAAATTAAGACGCCGACGTCTCAGTATTTTGCTGCGCAATTGCTGACCAAAGAGTGGGTGCAGCCCGAAGATGCTTTGCACAAATTGTTCCGGGCAGCGGGAGACATCAAGGACTCCAGCGGCCACGTTTTGGTGACGGCCTATGCGGTATTGCGCCCAGATGGGCAATGGTCGCTTCTAATGATCAATAAGGACCACGATCACGATCATGCCATGCGAATCATGTTCGATGATGCGGAAGGCAAAACAGAGAGTGGATTTGCCGGGCCGGTGGCGATGATCACCTTCGGCAAAACTCAGTACGAATGGCATCCAGCCAGAAGAAATGGCTACGCGGACCCCGATGGGCCAGCACTCACTTCGACGATTACTGGCGGAGAAAACACAATGTACACACTACCAGCCGCATCCATGACTGTGTTGCGCGGGAGAATCGCGGAAACGGAATCAACGAAGAAGTAACCATTCAAAAACCCCTTTCACAGAGGCGGAACACTACGCCTGCACGGCTTGTTTTGCTTTGTGTTTGTGAACGATCGCGGTAAGAGATTTGGCGGCTTCGGTAATCCTATGCGGTTCATTCTTGCGGAGCGCGGCGAGATCGGCGAGTTCCGCGCCAATTCCCAGCGCAAACGCGCCAGCAGAAAAATATTCTTCGGCATTTTTCAGGCTGACGCCACCCGTGGGAATAAAACGGCAATCGGGGAACGGGCCTCGCAGCGCTTTGATGTGACTTGGACCTCCGCCGCTGCCGCAGGGGAAAATCTTGATGACCTCGACGCCGAGTTCCATAGCCGCCATCACTTCGCTCGGGGTGAATGCGCCAGGGATAGCCAACACGTCGTTCTTCGCAGCGGTA
>CAWKHR010000009.1:0-443560 GCA_963849395.1 Candidatus Acidiferrales bacterium | reverse complement strand
CCGGTTTCGAAGAGGCTCGCGCGCTTCCTCATTTCTTGTTGCGCGAATGGGTATGTGACTGAAGGTATTGTTCGTACAAAACTCGTTATGACACACGAAACAATTGCGCAACATATCGGCTGCTCGCGCGAGACGGTGAGCCGTACGTTCAGCGGCTTCAAAAGAAAGCGAGTCGCGGAACTCGTCGGTACCACCTTATTGGTGCACGATCGTGCCGCCCTTGAGAGCCTGAGCGTCAGTTAGTGTGTGCATGAGAATTGGTTCGCAAACGTGCTCTTAGGTCTGACACTTCTCTATATCTCGCCTAAGCCTGGTTGCGGTTTTCTCTGACCTGCCTGGGTGGCACTGGTGCTTGCCTTGTTTACCTGTATTACCTTCATAAGCGCCTACTTTTTAATGAGTATTTACGTGCTCGACTGAACTGCCAGGTCAGGCCTTATGCAGGGGAAGCCTGAACCGCGGCCATTGGGGCTACGGGAGGCCTGGGATAAGTCCTCGACGAGATGCCGCCAGGCTACTTGGCATTGCCGGGTTTCGTCAGGACTGCTCCGTCTTCGGCGATGAAGACTGCCAACAGGCTTGCTGGTTCGCTGGCGCTTGCATTCTCGCTGACCAAATGATCACTTCCTGGGGGCTCGAAGAACGTCTCACCCGCTTTATAGATTTTGGCCGGCCCTGTTGCGGAACTTTGCGAACGGATCCTGCCGGTCAATATGTACACGAAGACGCTACCGGCGTGATGGTGAACACTGGATTTTCCGCCGGGTGGGTACTCGACCACCTCCGCCGTCAGAGTTTGTCCGGGCACGTTTGGAAGCTTGACCGCGGAGACCTTCCTTACGCTCTCATCGATTCTGCACGCCAAGCGTGGCGCCCACGCCAAGGAGGGTGGCGAGCACGCAAGCGAGCGGTGGAGTCTTGCTGTTTAACATTGGATATCTCCCTTCTGATGTTTCTGAACTACGGCATTTATAGACGGTCACGCGTCGAGCCGGACTTGGCCGATGCTGCACCCTCGCCGAAGATCATCGAAGCTCCGAGTCCGAAGGGCCGCGCAGGAGTTTCCTCGCCCACAGTCGTTCATGAGCTTCATTCTTCAAGGTCCGCAAAAGAGGACTGCAAGAATGCGGCCATTGGCAAAGCACTGGAAATAATGACCGAAAAAACGAAAAACTCACGAGAGTTCAAGAACTCCCTGTTTCCCGGGAGTTGACTGGCGAAAACGTTCCGATGGCGCGGTGAAACCTCTGGGTCATGCCGAGTACAGGTAAAACGAATGCGGACCTAAGCGGAGCATGCTGCTTTCAATCCACATTTCGCGCCGCGTTCGTCGTGAGGCGTTCCGGTGTCAACGCGCCAGCATGGTGACACGACCGGCGTTTGCGCTGCCTGGCAGTGTTGAGCCGACTGTTCTTCGGCAAACCCATTATTCACAATAGAAGCAATAGGCCTGTCATTGGCCCTGCGTTTGCACAGGTTGAGGAACGTTGCGGCGGACAGTGAGGTCTGCATTATGGAAGCTGATGGTCGAAACCGCAGGATTCAAACTGGCGGCCTGACTATCGACGATGCGGTTGCCGCCTTCACCCGACCTAAGTATTGACAGTGATTTTGCACAAGTAGATATGCGGGCACGGGATATGGATGACGGAAAGGAAATGTTCCCGATGAGGCTCCACAAGGAAGTAAAAACGTTGGGCATGCCGTGGGAGAGCCAGTACGGCTACGTGCAGGCCGTCAAAGTCAATGACACGATCTATGTGTCCGGGCAACTGAGCCATGACGACCGAGGCAATATGATCGGCGCCGCTCCGCTGGATGATTCGGGGAACGTACGAATCACTCGAACATGGAAATCCAGATGCGACAGAGTTACGCCAATGCAAAGAAGGTTTTGGGTGGGTTCGGCGTCACTCTTGAAAACGTGGTCGAGGAAGTGCTCTACGTCACAAACATGAGAAAGCATCGCCGCCGCTGGCCCCGTCCGGAAGGAAGCTTATGGGTCACAAGCTCCACAAGTGGCGAGCACGATTCTGGTCACGCCTCGGCTTGCTCTTCCAACGCAACTGATCGAGATCAAACTGATTGCAAAGATGCGGTATTGGGTTGAAAGCGTTACGCGCCACGGTCGGGAGGAACCATTATGCGTTTGGGCATACCCTTAATCGCTTTTTCGGTCTGCGTCTTGGCTAGATACGCGGAAGTTCGCCTGCAGGCCAAGAACAGCCCGAATGGATTCGCTCTCGTCAACAAAAGCGGAAACATTCGCAAGACGGCGAACGTTCGCGGTATCTAGCAGTTCCTTGGTGCCTACGTAGTTCTCGACCCAGTATTTGAATCGCAGGGATGGGATTCAAATTTTGGAGCAGCATAAAGGAGAAATAGCATGACCTTCTCTCGTACAGTGGTTTCTGTTCTCACGTTAGTTACTCTCGTCACTCTGGCTACCTACTCGCAGATGGGACCGCAAGGCAAGATTCCTTCAACGGATTCGATCTCGTCGACAAGGCGGGCAACATCGCGAAGCCCAAAGACTATCGAAACAAGTATCAAACGCTCGGAACCTACACAGTCCTCGATCCAAAAGGGGATCAAATGCACCTGACATACGCTTCTCCCGGCGCGGCGGAATACTCCCGCAATGACAGAAAATTCGCGGACGGTACCGTCTTGGTGAAGGAGGTCGACGGGACCGAACATCCGCATATGACTACCGGCGATGCCCATTGGGCATCGGGAACAAAAGTGTGGTTCATCCTGGTCAAAGACGAAAAAGGGCGATACCCGGGCAATCCCCTCTGGGGTAACGGCTGGGGCTGGGCGCTTTACAAATCCGATGCGCCAGACAAACAAGTGGCCGTCGACTTCAAGAAAGACTGTTTGGGCTGTCATATTCCCGCAAGAGATACAGATTGGATCTACATTCAGGGTTATCCCGTTCTTAGTTCGCAGTAGGAGTTGTTTTGAAGGGGCTGAGGTTCGAAATCAAAAGGAGACTAGAAATGAAAAAGTACGTTGCTATGCTCATTGGAGTCGCTGTCATCGCTGGATATGCTGCATCAATCAGCGAAATCGGTTCCGCACAGACACGTCACTCCAGCGCGCAGTTCACCACTGACGGCAAGCTAATACTACCGAAGGATTTTCGTAAGTGGGTTTTTGTCGGCGCCCCGTTGACACCAAATGCCCTCAACGGCGGACAAGCCAATTTTCCCGAGTTTCATCACTTGTACGTCGAGGAGCAAAATCTAGACGCGTACCTCAAGACCGGGTCGTTTCCTGAAGGCACAGTCTTCATCAAGGAACTGACACGCGTGCTAAATCCAACGTTCCCAGACGGTTCTCGAACAGAACCTTCTGGAAGAGGCTATTTCAATGGCGAACTTAACGGTATCGACGCAACCGTGAAAGATACCAAGCGCTTTGCTAAGACCAATGGATGGGGATTTTTCACATTCGGACATCACCCCATGCCATACGAACAGACTGCCGCTGAATCCTCTGTTAGTGAGTGCGCTTGGTGCCACATCGCCAATGTTTCCAAGACTGACATGACCTGGGTGCAATTCTATCCGATACTTCGCGGCGACAAATTGAATTAAAGCGTCTCATCGCGGCAAGTGAGAATGTTCGACCCAGTGGAAGTCAGAACGAAGGGAAGGTAAGTCATGAGCTTTAGATTCAAGTTAATTATCGGCGCATTCTTGTTGACGGCAGTGGTCGCGAGCCCGCAGTCGGACGAGAAGAAGGGGCCGGTGTTCACCAAAGACGGACAATTGGTCTTACCAACGGGGTATCGGTCATGGGTCTTATCGGAGGGCCCATCACTCCCAACGGGCTGAATGACGGCCATGCCCCGTTCCCCGAGTTCCACAGCGTGTATATCGAAAAGGAGAACTTTCGTTACTACCAGAAAAACGGGAAGTTTCCGGAAGGGACTGTAATGGTCAAGGAACTGGCGCTGGTACAGGAGGGTGGGCATTCCGACGGATCGATTGACTCGGCTTCAGGGCGCGGGTATTTCCCTGGTTCGCTGAGCGGTATCGACGTGATGGTGAAGGACAGCAAACGCTTTGCCGGTACGAACGACTGGGGATTCTTCACCTTCGGCCACCACGCCCCGCCCTACGAACCAGTGGCCAATGAGAGTTTCAGTAAAGAATGCGCCTCGTGCCACATCGCATTCGTCGCCAAAACGGACATGGTCTGGGTTCAATATTACCCTCTCCTAAAAACAAAGATCGACTGAACGGCATTCGAACGAACAAATCCTATGAACCAGACATGACACGGCCATTCCGCATTTCGCATCGAGGCGGGCGAGGCCAAGATTTTGATCGATCCGTTTCTGTCCGATAACCCGTCCAGGGACAACGGATGGAGCGGCTACGTTACAGGCAAGAACTCGACACAGGGAGGCGACCGATGAAGGCGATTTTAGCAACGAATCAGGCTGCGGGAACGGCCGGGATGAAGTTGATGGAGCAGCCCGAGCCGCAGGCGGCGATAAACGACGTCGTTGTTCAGATTCATGCGTCGGGATTCACCGGGGATGAGCTGACGTGGCCCTCGACATGGACCGATCGCGTCGGCCGTGACCGGACGCCTTCAATCCCCGGACACGAACTGGCCGGAGTGGTCACCGCTCTCGGCTATGGCACGACGGGGCTGTCGATTGGACAGCGGGTGTTCGGCCTCACGGACTGGTATCGCGACGGCACGCTGGCGGAGTATGTGGCCGTCGAGGCGTGCAACCTCACACCGTTGCCGGGCGACGTTGACTTCACCGTGGGCGCGGCCCTCGTGATGCCGGGCCTGACCGCGTGGCAAGGGCTGTTCGAGCACGGCCGCCTTCACGCGGGGCAGAGGGTCCTCGTGCACGGTGCGGCCGGCATAGTCGGTTCGATGGCGAGCCAGCTCAGCACGTGAGGCCGGCGCGTACGTCATCGGCACGGGGCGCGCTGGCGCCCGTCAGACGGCTCTCGACTTCGGCGCACAGGAGTTCGTCGACCTCGATAACGACGCCCTAGAACATGTTGGCGAGGTCGATCTGGTTTTCGACGTCCTCGGCGGCGACATCGCGAAGCGGTCTGCGGGGGTGATTCGGGTCGAGGAGACGCTGGTGACCATCGCCGGCCCGACCGAAGCGCGGCCCGCTGGCGGCCTGACTATCGACTTTGTCGTCGTACCCGATCGCGCCCAATTGAGTGAGGTCGTCCAGCGGGTCCGGAATGGCCGGCTGCGGACAAACATTGGCAAAGTGGCTGCCCTCGACGATGCCGTCGCCGCCTTCAACCGGACCGAACGGATCAGGGGAAAGACGATCATCCGCGTTCGTCCGTAAGGACTCGGGGATTGCCTAACGCTTACGAAGGTGCAGTTCACGCGCCGAGGGCAATATCCCTTACGTGGAAGCACATGTGAATTCAAAAGCCGCGAGATTCAGAGAGAATGGGACAGAGATTGTCCGTCTGTTCGCACGGTTTGCGCTAGGAGCTTCCTTTCTATCCGCTGTGGCTGATCGTTTTGGCTTGTGGGGGCCATATGGAGCAAAGCACGTATCCTGGGGAAATTTCGCTCGTTTCGTGGAGTACACGGGCGTGGTGACGTCTCTCTTCCCCAGTTCATTGACAGTGTCGTTTTCGTGGGCGGCTACCATCGCGGAGACACTCTTTGGGATATTGCTTATAGCAGGCTTCAAAATACGAATGGCCTCCGTCCTCTCGGGTCTTCTCATTTTGTTCATTTGCTATCGGCATGGCCACAGGTGTTGGCATCAAGGCGCCATTCGACTCATCGGTTTTCTCGGCGGCCGCTGCAGCATTCTTACTGGCGTTCTGGGAGCCTGACCGATTCACGTTGGACAAGCTTCTGAATCGACTTACGAAACTGAGCGGGAGATCCGATCACGAACAACGCTAACTTCGAAAGAGTGAACGCTTCGCGTAATAGACACCGCGAATTCAAGGAGCGAGATCTCGATCTCGAGGAGAGTCGTTCAGGGAGTTGGCAAAGAGAATGCATTACCCAAACGTGATGCGGCGAATGTGAATTGTTGTAGCCCAGTCGCATTTCCGACACGGCAAAATTCAGCTTGTTCGGGAAAAGGAAGAAGGGATTTATGACGCGCACGACGGTTTCGAATAACTTGCTCTCGGGATTGGCTTTGCTGATGGCTACGCTGGCATTCGCGGCGAGCCGCATCAAGGGGCGCTACGGGTTCTGGAGCAATTGACCAGTGGTGGGTTCGGCGACACGATCTAGTGTCTGTCGGATGAACTGCGTTCCGCGCGGACGCGGAACTAATCCGCGACGGAGATTAAGTTACTTGCGAAATCCTGCGATTGGCCATGCCGATCCAGGTGCGATCGCCATTCCTATCTGGCGGGGGGGCCGTTGTTGAAGCACTTTTCGCTAGGGAAGCGCAACGGCGAGCGATGTTCCGCGCGGCAACTGAAACTGGCGGAGAAGCGCGCTGTTGATTCGATTCTGATTCGTAAGCGCGGTCTGAACCATCAAACTCCAATGGAAGAGAGCACTTCTCCAGGAGGCTTGACAAAAGGCTCCCCGAAGGAAAGGTGTCGTCGGTCGCCTGTGAGCGAATTTCCGAGCGTTTGTTCTCGTAGAAAGATTGGAACGCGACGTGCACTTCACGGCAAGCGGGAGAGAGAAGTCATGGCAAGCACAATAGCAAATGTCCATTGCACGCAAGAACCGTCAGTCCATTCTTATCGAGCAGGGGTTGAGGAATTCACGGACGTGGTCGAGCGCCGTTTATCCGCTTTTCATCGGCAAGCGCTGCGCCGGCTGGGGAATGTCGCCGACGCCGAGGACGCGGTGCAGGACGCATTGTTATCCGCTTACACGCATCTGGATCAATTAGGGGGCGAGCACAGATGGCCACCTGGGTGACCACGATCGTAATCAACTCGGCGCGGATGAAGCTGCGCCGGCGCCCGCGGCAATTGCACATTCCCCTCGAGAAGCAAGATGGAGATCGCGCGCATCTCTCCTTGTCTGAAACTCTTTCCGATCACCGGCTAAATCCGGAGGAGATCTGCCGCCAGGAAGAGTTTGGGAGCGCATTGCTGAATGTTCGGAGCGGCTTTCACCCTCTTTGCGGCGAGCTTTCAAGCTTCGCGCAGTGAACGGCTAGAGCATCCGCGAAACCGCGAAAGTGATGGAAGTGTCGCACGGCACTGTGAAGGCGCGGCTGGCCAGGGCTCGCGCAAACCTGAAACAGATGGTCCGGAAAAGTATCGGAAAGAAGGCGTAGTGGCATTGCCGCGAACATCGTCGCGATGACATCACGGCCGTAAGCGTGACACGTCGACGAACCGCTCCGCCGCTTGGTAGTGCGATTCCAATCATTATTCCGTCTTCGAAACCAGATCGAAAATCAAGTGACTAAACATGCAGGCATATTCTGAAGTTTCAGGTTCTCTGTACCCGACCATTGAAAATTCGGGATCTTTTAAAATTTCGTTTATCGTTATCCGTCGTACGTCCTTGTTTTCACAGCACTGTCAATGGCCCCAGACTTGCATGACCTCAGTGTGTTGCAGCCGTTGAACAAATCGGGAGCGAGCCATGCCAGCTATCGTCATCACGCCGGTCACTCTAACAGGATGCGCAGCCACTTTCAACGGATAGTCCTCTTTGAGTTAAGATGATGAAAGATTGGTCAGCCGCCAAGGATGGCCAATCAATGGCCTTCGCGACGCTTTGCGAACGATACTCCAACCAGCTTTTTCGTGCCGCGCGTAGAATCACCAAAACCCGGGAAGACGCAGAGGACGCGGTACAAGACGCATTAGTACAGGCGTTCGCCCATCTCAAAGACTTTGAGGGTAGTCTAATGTCAAACTGGCTCGCGCGGATCGCCATCAATTCAGCGCCTTGATGATTCTCCGAAAGAAACGTGCCACGACTCTGGTACCAGTTGAAGAGTCAACCATCAGGGGAGAAAACAGGCGCACTCGGGGTAACCCGGGCCGGCCCGAGCCCTGAAGTCACCTGTTTGCAACGAGAGCGTGAAAGAAGTCTGTCGATGGCTCTGAGCGAGCTGACGCCGGCCCTGCGGGAAGCGATTGAGTTGCGAGAACTTCGCGAGTTATCCCTGGAAGAGACTGCGCGAGCCTTGGGGATCTCTGTCCCAGCGGTGAAGGGCCGCGTTTTTCACGGGCGCAGGAAATTGCGCAAGATGTTGCATCCCAATGATGAGCTAGCGCGTCAGCGTGGACGTCAGGTGGCCGATGGAATCCGGCTTGGATGAGTTGTTTTTTCAAAGATCACAAAAGGAGAAGCGCTTATGAAGCCGCCTAACTTCTTCGCTTGGTATTGCATCCTGAGAGCTCACTATCACCTCACGATCTTCCAGTCGATTCGGCACGCATTATGGCTGGCCCGTTGAAGCACTTTTACAGCGCGATGTGCAAAACGCTCTGAGCGGGGTGCAATCAACGACCTTACGACGACAGCTAGGGGAAAGAGCGGAGGAAATGTGGTGTGGAGTTCTGCCATACGAAATCAATTCTTGGTCACCAGCCTGGTTCTGGTGTTGAACACAGCGGTTTTCGCGTCGCCAAAAGACAACACACTGCCACCCGTCGATGACGTTATCTTCACAATGATCGCCCGCGACGCGCAGCGGCAAAGCTGGCTTGAGGGATACGCGGGGACCCGGCGTTACATTTTGGCGAACAATCACGTACACAAGCGCGCAGAGATGATTGTGCATGTAAGCGGAGATTCGGACGGAACGAAACATTTCGAAATCGTTGCCGAGAACGGCTGGAACGCGGCCCAGAAGCACGTCTTGCAAAAGATGCTCGAATCGGAAACGGAAACATCCCAGCCGGAAGAGCAGTCAAAAACACGCCTGAGCGCGGACAACTATGAATTTCAAATGGTCGGGAAGCAGAAGATAGGCGGTCGGATAGCGTATGTGATTGACGTCACTCCTAAACGCCACGAAAGGTATCTCTTCCGCGGGCGGATTTGGGTCGATGCCGAAGACTATGCTTTGATTCGGGCCGAAGGTAATCCTGCGAAAAATCTGTCGTTCTGGACCAGGAGCGTACATTTCGTTCATATGTATCAAAAGAGTGGCGCGTTTTGGTTTCCGCTCACAACCGAAAGCGAGACCGACGCGCGGTTTTTCGGTACCACCGATCTGACGATTGAATATTTTGATTACAAACCGAATGTCTCGCTAACGGCGGGAAAGTCCATGGAGGTCGGACAGCAGGGAACTCAGCCGTGACGAACACGGTGACTTTACGCTCCTAAACCGTCGTGAGGCTCGCGCTAGCTGATGTCATGAGAACCGTGAAGAGGTGGCTGTCACGCCGCTGTCACGGTAGTCGTGGAAAAACGTTGAAAAACCGCAAGCAAAAGGTGAATAGAGAAGAGAAGTTGGCTCTCGCGCTTCATCGCAACTTGCTGATTCTCCTCGGAAACTCCCGCTCCGGCAAATCGTGATTAAGTTACTCAAGTGGCTGTTAACCGAAGGGTTGCTAGTTCGAATCTAGCCCGGGGAGCCAAATTCTCCTTCTTCTTCAATTGCTTAGCCACGACGATTTGTCCTCCGTTCCGAATCGGGCAAAACGTCAAGTCGTCAGGGTCTATTCCTTTTTGCGTTGAAGCTGCCCCTCAACTGAGTGTGCCCGAAAGCGCTGTGTCCAGTCCGATCGGTGACTATTGCCTCGGGTCATACTGGATCTCTCACCCGCTTCGACGATACATCTGAAGTCCCCAAGCTCTTCCAGCCCTAGGCGCTACCTTGACAGGGAAGAAATCAAACCGTGCCTTAGGGAAACCTCTTAGCCCCTACGAGCGTTTAGAAAATTCTTAAAACACACTTACCCGTCATTGCATCGAAAGCTCAGCAGGCGAACGTCCAGGCAGCTAATTCCGCCGTGTCATGTTCAACCTTGAACAGACTTGGGAAGCGGATCCGGTCAGAGCGAATCGGGCAATGTGGCTGATCCTGTGGGGATAGTGGTCTCTATGTCTCAACTTTCGTCGACATTGTTGGCCGCGCAGATGAGTCCGACGAATATTTTTGCCCCTTCCTCGACCCCCGCCGATTCCATTTTTCGGCTCTCACTTTTTGTGTTGGCCGTAACCGGAGCCATTTTCCTCGTAGTGTTTGGCATGCTGGTTTACGCCGCCGTGAAGTTCCGCAAGCGTGAGGGAGACCAAGCGGAACCGCTCCAGATTTACGGCAGTGTAAACCTGGAGTTGGCTTGGACGGTCCTTCCCGTTTTAATCGTGATGGTGCTGTTCCTGAGTTCGGCGCGCGTGATCCACGCGATTCAGGACGCGCGCAAGCCCGACGGAGCAAATGAAGTAACCGTAGTGGGACACCAATTTTGGTGGGAGTATCGCTACTCACAATACGGATTTGTCACCGCCAACGAATTGCATGTTCCGGTCAGTGATCGAATTCATCCAACACCAACGTTCCTCACGCTTCTTTCGGCCGACACCGACCACGACTTCTGGGTGCCGCGCCTTGCCGGCAAGACGGACCTGATCCCCAATCATCCAAACACGACCTGGATCGACCCCCACGAAGCGGGTCTTTACCTCGGCCAGTGTGCCCAGTATTGCGGCACCGAGCACGCCAAGATGCTTCTGCGCGTTTACGTCGATTCGCGCGCCGATTTCGATCATTGGGTTAAGGCCCAGCAGCAGGCCGTACAACTCAACGCGGGCATGAGCCCAGAGGCAACACAAGGTCGAAAGGTTTTCGAGCGCACCGCTTGCATCAACTGCCACGCGGTAGCAGGCACAATCGCCGCCGGCCGATTTGGTCCGGACCTGACCCACTTAATGAGCCGCGACACTCTAGCAGCGGGCGCCGCTCCCAATACTCCCGAGAATTTGCGTGCCTGGATCCAGAACCCCGACACCATTAAGCCCGGCGCACTTATGCCCGCCATGAATTTGAACGACAAGGAATTCGATCAGATCACGGCGTACTTGCTGACGCTGCACTGACCAGGCCGTTCGCGGATTCGCACGGCGAGCGGCGCGAATTTACTGGAGGACCGAGGACTATGTCGTCAAATTCCTTACCGATCCCAGATGCGATCGACTCGGCCAAGCCGACCTCAGGCGAAGCGTGGTTGCTCGAGACCCTCCACGAATGGGTGATTACCGTCGATCACAAAAAGCTCGGGATCATGTATATCGTCGCGGGATTATTTTTCCTGCTGCTCGGTGGACTCGAAGCGGTCATCATCCGCATCCAGTTGCTGGTGCCGCATGCGCAGTTCGTTTCGCCGGAAGTGTTCAACCGCATGTTCACGATGCACGGCACCACGATGATCTTTTTTGTGGTCATGCTGATCTTGTTCGGTTTTGGAGTTTACCTGGTGCCCCTTATGATCGGCGCGCGCGATATGGCTTTTCCTCGCTTGAACGCCTGGGGCTTCTGGATGAGCACGTTCGGCGGCTTCCTTCTTTATTTCAGTTTTGTGGGCGGCGATGGACTGTACGGCGCCGGAACTGCGCCCGACGTGGGTTGGTGGGCTTACGCGCCGCTTACCTCTCGCGCTTTTTCGCCGGGTCATAGCACCGATTATTGGACCGTTGCGCTTCTCGTTTCCGGTTTCGGCTCCGTTGCCATTGGCGTGAACCTGGTTGCCACCATTCTCTCCATGCGCTGTCCGCGAATGACGTTGGCAAGGATGCCATTGCTCTGCTGGTTGTACTTGGTGATGGCCGCACTGCTGCTCTTCACGATTACTCCGCTCACCGCGGCACAAGTCATGCTCATGGTCGATCGATATCTCGGCGGCCATTTCTTTGACACGCAGGCGGGCGGCTCCGCGGTGTTGTGGATGCATTTTTTCTGGATCTTCGGCCATCCCGAGGTCTATGTGTTGGTGCTTCCCGCTTTCGGTTTCGTATCGGAAATAGTGCCGGTCTTTTCGCGCAAGCCGATTTTTGGCTACCCAATCATGGTCGCAGCGACCGTGGGCATCGGCTTTATCAGCATGAGTGTCTGGGCTCATCACATTTTTACCATGGGAATGGCATCGTACTCGAACGCCTTCTTTGTGCTTACCACCATGGCCATTGCTGTTCCGACGGGAATCAAGATTTTTAATTGGCTGGGCACGATGTGGGGCGGAAAAATTCGCTACGAATTACCTATGTTGTTCTGCGTGGCGTTTCTGTTCCAGTTCCTGATCGCCGGATTGACGGGAATCATGCTGGGTTCCGCCCCCTTCAACTGGCAACTCAACAACTCCTACTTTGTTGTCGCGCACTTCCACTACGTGATCGTCGGAGGAATTCTTTTCGCGATTTTAGGCGCCTTCTACTACTGGTATCCAAAGATGACCGGACGATTGTTGAACCAGACCCTGGGCCTTTGGAACTTTTGGCTTTTGTTGATCGGGTTTCACCTCACCTTCGATTTCATGCACTTTGCGGGGATTCTCGGAATGGTTCGGCGCATTTATACCTACGAGCCCGGACGCGGCTGGGAATTCTGGAACGTGGTGATTGGGGTCGGCACGTTGTTCCAGGTCCTCGGCCTGTCGTGCTTTGCCTTCAATCTGGTGTGGTCGTACTTTCGAGGACGGCCAGCCGATCGCGATCCGTGGGACGGCTGGACCCTCGAATGGGCAACTGCATCGCCTCCGCCCGAATACAACTTCTCAGTCCTGCCGGAGGTTAGGAGCGCGCGCCCGCTCTGGGATTTAAAGCATCCGGAAGATCCTGACTGGAAATATCAATGAGCACTTCGCCAGCAACTTTTCCAGCAACCGAACGGCCGTGGACGCTTCCTTCGCGCCGTCGAGTGGGAATGTTCTGCCTGATTGCAGCCGAATCGGCCGTCTTCGTGATTTTTCTGGTGGCCTACATTTTCTACATCGGCAAAAGCCTTACCGGCCCGACGCCCCGGCAAGTTCTCGAGATCCCCATCTTCAACACGGTTTGTCTGCTCTCGAGCAGTTTGACGATCCACTTGGCGGTGCGGGCATTGCAGCGCGGAAAGACTGCCACGTTTAAACTTTTTTGGTTCCTAACTCTGACGCTCGGAGCAATTTTTTTGTTCGGCACTGGTCGCGAATGGCACCGCCTGATTTACGACGCAGGCCTGACCATTTCTACAAATCTGTTCGGCACAACCTACTACTCCCTCGTCGGCCTGCACGCCTTCCACGTGCTCGCGGGTTTGCTGGGACTCACAATCGTCATGCTGCTGGCACTGGTGGCAAAAGTTACGCAGGAGCACGCCGAGCACGTAGACGTTTTCTCGCTGTACTGGCATTTTGTCGATGTGGTTTGGGTCGTGGTTTTCACGACCGTGTACGTGGTAGGACGATGAGCTGACTATGGCAAATCAAAACAACCCCCAAACGGCCAGCGTGCCTATCTCCGCGCAAATCCCAGCGCCGACTGTCTGGCCCTTCGTTTTCGCTTTTGGGCTCGCCTTGGTGTTCGCGGGACTACTCACGAGTGTCGTCGTGAGCGTTGTGGGTGCTATTCTCACTATCCCTGCAGCTGTCGGCTGGTTCCGCGACGTCCTGCCCCACGAATGTCTCGAAACGGTCCCGGTGGAACCCGGAGTCCCCCCCATCGTCGCGCGCCAAGCGGAAGTAGTTCGCATCCAGATCGATCCCGAAATCAAACGCACAAGAATTCCCGTCGAAGTTTATCCGGTCACGGCAGGCATCAAGGGCGGCTTGGCCGGAGGCGTAGCGATGGCCGTGCTCGCGGTGCTCTTTGGCGTCATTACGTACCACAGCGTTTGGTATCCGATTAATTTGCTGGCCTCCATCGTCTATGCGCAAGCGCTCAATATGCCGATGCAACACCTTCTGACGTTCCACCCCGCGCTCCTGCTCGTTGCCACGCTCATTCATTTAGTCGCCTCGCTGCTCGTTGGCCTGCTTTATGGCGTGCTGTTGCCGATGTTTCCACGTCGGCCAATCTTGCTTGGAGGCTTCATCGCGCCTCTGATCTGGACCGGACTGCTGTACACCAGCCTCGGCGTAATCAATCCCCTGATGAGCAAATTGATCGACTGGAAATGGTTTGTGATTTCGCAGATTGGGTTTGGGCTGGTTGCTGGATTCGTCGTTGTCCGGCAGGCGCGCATACGCACTGTCCAATTTTTGCCGTTTGCTTTGCGCGCTGGAATCGAAGCGCCCGGGCTTATGAGAGAGAAGAACGGAGGACATGACGAGCGATGAGTTATTCGCACTCACGCGTTCTCCGGTTCATCGTTGTTCCCATCGCGGTCGCGCTGTGCGCCTGCAACGACGCTCCTGGCCGTCCGGGGAAAAATCCGGAAGTCGCTCGCCCTGACGAGGTGCTCGATTTCAATATTCTCTACAAGCAAAACTGTTCCGGCTGCCACGGCCCCCAAGGCAACGGCGGCGCGGCAATCACATTGCACAATCCGGTCTACCTCGCGATCGCGGACGACAACGTCATTCGCCACACTGCCTCGAATGGTGTACCCGGCACGCCAATGACTCCTTTTGCGCAAAGTTCAGGTGGAATGCTCACCGATAAGCAGGTCGACGTAATTGTCCGCGGAATCCGCGCGTGGGCGCAACCCGACGATCTGGTGGGCGTCAACCTTCCGGCGTACAAACAAGATCCGCCCGGCGATGCGCAACGTGGCGCAGCAACGTATGCCACGTTTTGCGCGGCTTGTCATGGCGCAAAAGGCGAAGGCGGCGAAAAGGCCGGCTCGATTGTTGACGCAACCTACCTGGCACTCATAAGCGATCAACAATTGCGCACCATTGTGATCGCCGGATGGCCTGCGGTCGGCTCACCGGATTGGCGCAATGATGTGCCCGGCCAACCCATGTCCGCGCAACAAATTTCCGACGTTGTGGCGTGGCTCGCAGCAAAAAGAACGCAATTTCCCGGACAGCCTTATTCCAATGCTGATAGCAGGGGGCGCTAGGTATGGCGACACGATCCCAAAACACAATTCCGCCCACAACGACACCGGCCCAAAATACAATTTCGCGGCGCAGCGTCCTGGTGAAATTAGGAATTCTCCTGAACGGCCTGATCGCCACCGCCCTCACAATCCCCATCATTCGCTATCTTTTTTCCGCGGTCACGCGCGAGCGCAAGAACGGTTACCTTTCCTGGATTTCCCTCGGCTCGATAACGCAATTCCCCGAAGGGGAGACGCGGCTGGCAACCTTTCGGAATCCCGATGTGACTCCGACCGACGGTCAAACGGCGGACACATCCTGTTGGGTGCGCCGCGTCTCGGGAGAGCGATTCCAGGTATTCGCGATCAATTGCGCGCACCTCGGCTGTCCCGTGCGCTGGTTTTCGCAATCCGGTCTCTTTATGTGCCCGTGTCATGGCGGCGTCTATTACGAAGACGGCTCGCGCGCGGCAGGTCCGCCGGAACGCGGCCTGTTTACATACCCCTGCAAAGTGGAAAACGGCCTGGTTCAGATCCAGGCGGGTGTGCTTCCCACACCGGGTTCTCCCAGCGTTCACAACCTCGAAAGGAAGAATCCGTGCGCCTGATCGAGCAAATCGGAAAATGGCTCGATCGCCGGCTGCAATTGGGCGAGCCGATTCGCGACATTGCGGAGCACTCCGTGCCGCGCCGAAGTGCAAGCTGGTGGTACGTATTCGGCAGCGCCGCGCTCACCGTTTTTGCTTTGCAAATCGTCACGGGAATCATGCTGGCGCTCATCTATGTGCCCTCGGCCAGCGAAGCGTGGAACAGCTTGCAATTCCTAAATCAGGGTGTTGCTTTAGGTTGGTTCATCCGCGCACTGCACGGATGGGGCTCGAATTTCATGGTTGCCATCGTGCTCATGCACATGGCGCAGGTGTTTCTCTTCGGAGCTTACAAATTTCCCCGTGAACTCACTTGGCTCATAGGCGTGTTCCTTTTACTGATGACGCTCGGCATGGCCTTCAGTGGCCAGGTGTTACGATTCGATCAGGACGCCTACTGGGGATTGGGTATCGGAGCATCCATCGCCAGCCGTACGCCGATTGTGGGCGGAGCTCTCGTCAAATTAATCCTCGGCGGACCGATCATTGGTGGCGCGACTCTCTCGCGCTTCTTCGCACTGCACGTGTTCGTGATTCCGGGATTGCTCATTGGCTTTGTGAGCCTGCATCTTTTTCTGGTGCTGAAGCTGGGTATCAACGAATGGCCGATGCCGGGTCGTATCGTTCGCAAGGAAACCTATGTCAGGCAGTACGAGGAGTTGCTCAAGAAAGACGGCGTGCCCTTCGTTCCCTACGGCATCTGGAAGGATCTGATTTTCTCCGCCATCATTCTGTTGGCTCTCGCCCTCTTTGCGGTTTTCTTCGGTCCCTTCGGCCCGACAGGTGTGCCTGACCCTACCATCATCCAAACAGTACCGAAGCCCGATTACTTTTTCTTGTGGATTTATGCTCTGCTTGCGCTCTTGCCGCCATCGCTCGAAACTCCTGCCCTCCTCATCGGGCCGGTAGTGGCGATCGCTGCGCTCGTGCTTCTTCCCTTTGTAGCCGGAGAAGGAGAGAAACACTGGCGCAGACGGCCCATTGCAGTTCTCTCCGTTATCCTCATTGCGCTCACGCTCGGAATGTTCACGCATCTGGCGGGATTTAGCCCGTGGAGCCCCAAAATGGACGCGTGGAGCGGTGAGTCCACACCCGACACTTTCCTCCACGGCAGGACCGCTCTCGAACGCAAGGGAGCCGCGGTCTTTCAGGAAAAGCAATGCCGCAATTGCCATTCGCTCGCCGGAAAGGGCGGACAGCGCGGTCCCGCTCTCGATTCCGTCGCCACTCGCCTCACGCGAGACCAGTTGATTCGCCAGGTGCTGCAAGGCGGCGGCAACATGCCCGCTTACGGCAAAAATCTCAGTCCCGCCGAAACCACCGCCCTCGTCTCCTTCCTCAGCATCCTCCGCCCGCCTGGCGCGCCTCCCGCCTACGATCCTTCCCGCGTGAACAACGACGCGAACGCTACCGAGAGTTCTTCCGCCAAGCACTGAAAGGTTGAACGTGCAGCCCGCATTTCAATTCGCTCTCGACTCCTGGTCCTTACCAATTCCCGTTACAGTGGCGCTGATCCTTATGGCATTCATTTATCTCCGCGGCTGGTTTCACTTGCGCCGTGCTTTGCCAGACGCTATTCCCACTTCGCGAATGGCAGCGTTTCTTAGCGGACTATTTTCCGTGTGGCTCGCCGTAGCTTCTCCGTTGGGAACGCTCGATGAGCAGTGGCTCTCCGTTCACATGGTGCAGCATCTTCTTCTTATGACCGTTGCTCCACCGCTGATTCTGCTCGGAGCGCCGCCGCTCCTGCTTCTGTACGGCCTGCCGTCGGCTTTCAACCGCAGCTTTTTAGGTCCATTTCTTCGCTCATCCTTCCTCGAGCACATCGGATACCTCGTTCGGGAGCCGCTGTTTTGCTGGCTCGCCGCGATCATTGTCCTGATCGGATGGCATGTTCCAGCCGCCTTCTCGCTAGGCCTGCAATCTCACCTTTGGCACGAAGTCGAACACGTAAGCTTCTTAGTCGCCGGACTGTTGTTCTGGTGGCCGGTAATCTCGCCATGGCCCAGCGTGCCCCGCCATTCGCGATGGTCCATCGTTTTGTACCTATTCCTGGCCACCTTGCCGTGCGACGCACTTTCGGCGTACCTCGCATTTTGCGATCGCGTGGTTTACCCGGAATATCTTTCGGTTCAGCGACGGTTCGGCATGACGGCTTTGCAGGACCAGGAGTGTGCAGGTGCCTTGATGTGGGTGTTCGTGACGTTCGCATACCTTCTCCCGGCCGTTTTCTTCACCACGAGTCTCCTGTGGCACTCGGGAGCCGAGGAACAAGCCTGATGTTCATCGATTCTTTGCATCGCTCTCCAGTTCTCAGCGTCGCAAAGACCGCATTTCTGAGGCGGTTACTGAAGGACCGAGGTAATGTTTATGCCGTTGCAATCACGGCACGTGCCACGGGTAAGTTGAACTGAAAGGTTGCACCCTTATCAGGGTTTCCGGTGGCCCATAAGCGGCCTCCGTGCGACTCGATTATCGACCGGCTAATGGACAAGCCCATGCCGGTACCCTGAGGCTTCGTGGTGAAAAACGGGTCAAAGACTTTGTCCTCACGTTCGGGGGGCAATCCCATGCCGCTATCGCTGACTGAGATCAACACCCGGTCTTCAGGATTCTGTTGCGATTTGATTGTGAGGCGCCCTGCCATCTTCCCTTCACTGATAGCTTCGATACCGTTAAGCATGAGGTTCATGAGGACCTGCTGGAGTTGCACCCGGTCCGCGCTGACCTTGGGCAGAGCAGGCGCAAGTTCGGTATGAATGGAAATGTCACGCCGTCCAGCCTCGCTGCTCATCAGGCTGATCATTTCCAGAATCACTTCATTCACGTCGACCCACTCTCGTTGCGGCAGCTCCTTCTTAAACAAAACGCGAATTCGATTGATGATTTCCGAAGCCCGGGTTGCATCCTGAATGATTCTCGATACGGCTTTTTGCGCCTTTTCGATGTCAGGCTGATCGCGTCCTAGCCATAGCAAACAAGTCTGCGCGCTTGTGTGCGCTGCCGCGATCGGCTGCTTGATCTCGTGCGCTATGGAAGCGGCTAGCTCGCCCATCGTTGTGACCCGGTTCATATGCGCAAGCTCCGATAGTACCTGCCGCAATCTCTCGCGCTCCGCTTCTGCGCTTTTGAGGTCCGTGATATCAATGTTAGACCCGATGTAGCCGGCGAATTCTCCCCCGGCGTATCTCGGAATGCCACTCTCAATGAGCCAGCGATATTCTCCATCGGCCCGCCTGAGCCGATACTGCATCCTGAAAGGCTCTCGAGCATGGAATGCGGGCAGGAAGCCATCGAAGCACCCTTGCACATCGTCTGGATGCACGCCTTCGATCCATCCTGTGCCCACTTCCTGCTCCATGCTTCGGCCTGTGAACTCGAGCCACGGTTTATTGAAATAATTGCAAAGGCCATCCGTTCCGGTCAGCCAAATCATCACCGGTGCCGTATCGGCCATTTCCTGGAATCGAGCCTCGCTCTCACGCAGCCGTTCTGCAATGCGCTTTCCTTCAGCGATTTCTTCTTGAGCCCGTTTCAGATCTTCGATGTCGACGTTGTTACCGAACCAGTGGCTGATTTCTCCGTTGGCTCCGTATTGCGGCACAGCCCGAATGAAGAACCAGCGGTAGCATCCGTCGGCGCGGCGCACTCGTGCTTCCGCTTTAAATGGCGCACCTTGCGTCAAGGCCGCTCGCCATTTCTCCACAAAATCGGATTTGTCTTGTGGATGTATGACGGTGGCCAATTCTTCGCCTCGGACCTGGCTTAAGGACATCCCTGTGTAGTCCAGCCACCTTTGGTTACAGAATTCGACGCCGCCTTCCGGTAAAGCGCTCCACACGAATCCCGGAATCGCATTGATCACTCTCCCCAAGTCAAATTCGGTTGTTTGTGGACCCGCGGGAATTTGCGTGGGTGCTGCCCCTTGCTCGAGGGGTTGGTGTGATTGTTTCATCGCCGCCGCCTTCTCTTGACCGTGGCCTTCGGGCTCCGAGGTCAAAGCTGAGAGAATGAGGTCTCTCAAGAGTGAGCCGCTGTATTGACGCGATCGCCGGGAGCTGAGTATACTGCGATTCCTTTTCAATTTGCAGACGCAAGGAACACCCTGTAGTCACTACCGACCCAGCCCGGCCGCCGACCTAGAAGTCTCGAGGAGGGCGCATGCTCAGCAGAGAGGAATGGCTACCTCTCGCACGTAAACTGGATTGGGACTACACATATGTGCGTGAAGACGAAGTCTTCCCACAGGTGATCAGCGGACATCCCTGGCTTCCTCACTCAGAGTGGAAAGAATGGGAAGAATCCTTTAAGACCTCCTATCGCGAATACGTCGACAACCAATACGAAAAAGACATGGCGGTCTATGCGGTGCGCGATGCCGTGGGCCGCCTGGAAAATATTCAGAAGTTGGCTGCGCCATGGATGAATAGTCTAAAGGTGCATGCAGCGGCATTGCCACTAGCGGAGTTCACTGGCGTCATAGGCAGCCTGCGAGGTGCGCGGTTTGGCCGGGACAGCGCTTGGCGCACCATGTCGACTTTTGGGGCGCTGGATGAGTATCGCCATACCCAGATTCCCCTACTGATCTTCCACCAGTTAGTGCGCTGGGACTCCCAGTTCGATTGGGCGCACAAGTTTTACCACACCAATAACTGGTTCGCAGTAGCTTCCCGACACTTCTTCGATGAATTGATACTGGGACAAAGCGCAATTGAGTTCGCCATCGGCGCAAATTTCGTTCTGGAGACCGGGTTCACCAATTTGCAATTTGTTGGATTGGCGTCGCTCGCCCGTGAATCCAGCGACCACATGTTCGAGAGGATGGTCACCAGTATTCAAACCGATGAAGCGCGGCATGCACAAATTGGACACCCTGTTATCGAAGTGGTTATGAAACACGATCCCGAGTACGTGCAATACCTCCTCGACAAGTGGTTCTGGCGAAGTTGGCGCTTGTTCTCGATTTTGACCGGAGTCTCCACGGATTATCTGACAGCACTGGATCAACGTCCTTATTCATTCAAAGAATTCATGGAAGAGTGGATCATCGATCAGTTTCTGCGCACGCTTGACGAATTCGGCCTGAAGAAACCCTGGTATTGGCACATTCTTGAGGACGAACTTGATATCTACCATCACATGATCTATGCCAGCGCCTATACCTATCGCGCGACTTTGTGGTTCGATTTTGTGATACCAAGTCCCGCCGAGCGCAAATGGCTGCGCCAGAAATATCCCAAATATTGGGACGATATGGAAGCCGTTTGGGAGCAGGTGAGTGAACGTTGGAGAACGGTTGGTCCGGGAGCCGCAAATGAGCTGAAGGTGCATGGGACTGCGATGCCAACTTTTTGCGATTTGTGTCAGCTCCCGCTAAGCGGCGGCACTCCGCGCAAGAATACTGCGAACGTGCTCGCCAAAGATGGGCGCAAATATATATTCTGCTCCGAGCCATGTCGCTGGATCTTCTTACGAGAGCCGGAAAGATATGCCAATCATAAGGACCTGGTAAAGCGTGTCCTTTCGGGCGAAGCTCCAGCTCAGCTTCCTGAACTGCTGACAGAGTATTTCCGGCTGACTCCCGAGACCTGGGGCAAAGACGTTTACAACGGCGCCTATGATTGGCTCGCAGCCTCAAAAGCTTCTTCTGCCCAGCGTTAGTCGGATAGATTGGAAAGATGTGTATGGCCATTCCACTCTATGGCTTCCTGGAAGGTGACACCCTTGGGCTCCTCGTGTTGGCTGAGGAGGGCGAAACCGTTCTGGACTTGGCACGAAAACTTCAAGAGGCGGCTAGCCTTCGAGTCGCCCGCAACGACAAAATCGACTTCGTCTATAACGGCAAAGCAATCGAGCTTGGACTGACAGTCGCGCAGGCAGGGTTACAGGCGTTGGACCGCTTTGAGGTGGTTGGGAGAGGCCAGCTGTGACGTTTCGAAAAGTCGCATCATTGGACGACCTTTGGAGCGGTGAAATGATGGGCCTGGACGTGGGCGGGAACAGCATACTGCTGGTCAATGTTGACGACCACGTCTACGCCTATGCGAATGTCTGCCCTCACCAGAAAAGCCGCTTGAGCGAAGGCAGCTTGATTGGAAAGACTCTCCGTTGTGCGCGGCACCTTTGGGAGTTCGATGTGTTCACGGGGAACGGCATAAATCCTCAAAATGCTTGCCTGAAGGCATTCCCCGTAAGCATCGAGAGTCGCGACATTTTGCTTGATCTGGATGATGAACGGCCCACAGAATCCGCTGCCGGCAGTAGAGAGGATGAACGATGACGGTCAAGGCACCAGAAATCTATGATCGCGTAGGTCCGGTGCTTCAGTCGGGGCCCGTCGCGAACTCGATCATTGCTGCGATCAAGGACCTGAATCAAGACGTCATGGTCGTGGACCGAGGCGCCTACGTAAGGGTTCTGGTTCCGCGATGCTGCGTGGTCACTCGTTCGGCAATTGAAACGCACTTGGGTCGCCCGTTTCGCTTTCCCGGAGAATTGGAGACCGTCATGTCCGCCTTCAAGGGTTCGCTTCAGCTGAATCAGGACGATGCGGCCTGGCGGTTCGCGCAAACGCAAGCTTCGCGTTGAACCGGAGGCTCGGTTTCTATTTCAGAGGGTTTTTATGGCACAGCAAAAAACATACTGGCACCTTCTGCAACAAAAGCGGATGCCAACCGAATATGAAATTGTGACTTCAAAACTCCTTTGCTACACGGGCGAGGGCTTCACCGGGAAGAGGTTCGAACTCGACGTGCCACTGCAGGACTGGTACAAACGGTTTCAGCAAGAGTCGCCTCTCACCTGTACGTCGTGGGAAAAATTTCGAGATCCACGCGAGACTACCTACACAAAGTACACCGAGATTCAAAGAGATAAAGAAATTTTCGTCGACGGCATTCTGGAAGAGATCGAAGCGAGCGGCTACGATGGCCAGCTTTCCCCTCGATGGCTGCATGTTCTTTCTCGTGTGGTTGCTCCTTTGCGATATCCGGGACACGGCCTGCAGATGGTGGCTGCTTATATCGGGCAGATGGCTCCAAGCGGACGCATTGTCATCACCGCAGCCCTGCAAGCGGGAGACGAAATGCGGCGCGTGCAGCGAATTGCGTACCGAGTGCGGCAGCTTCAACAGCTTTATCGTGGTTTCGCTGACGACAGCAAGGCACGCTGGCAGACCGACACGCTCTGGCAGCCTTTGCGCATGGCAATTGAGAAATTGCTGATTTGTTACGACTGGGCGGAAGCTTTCGTTGCACTGAACCTCGTGCTCAAGCCACTGATGGACGAGATGTTTATGAACTGCCTTAGCGAGCTTGCATTACGTGAGGGTGACCATTTACTCGGTCAAGTTTTTTATTCGCTTAACGAAGATTGCCGGTGGCATCGGGAATGGAGCCAGGTCCTGACACGGATGGTCATTGAGGACAATTTGCATAACAGCGGCATTGTCCAAGGCTGGATCGAAAAGTGGCATCCCGTTGCAGCCCGTGCCTTGCAAACATTTGTTCCGTTGTTTGACGGAAAGTTGGAAGAAGCTCAGATGCCGCCGCTCGAGGTTGTGACCCAGATCGACAAATACTATCGGGACTACCTATCCAGCATGGGGTTGCAACCTTCGATTTCTGGCTCTCTCCGATACTGATCGAGTTATAACTGTCTTCTGTTTCGTTCTTCAGGCTTCGCGCTGGAGATGAAACAAGACGTTGGGGTCGCTGGCAGAAGCGCGGCCTGCCCAGATCCAAGCATAGCGGCTGAGGAGGGCACCAAGCAGGAAGCAAACCGCGGCGGCATAGCGTCCCGCAGGAACTGAGCCCCAGAAAACGCGTAGCAAAAGTGCGACGGGCCCTTCGAGAAGTCCGGCGATGCGTAGCGTCGTCCCCGACTTGCCGTGGTGTAGCGGCGCATTGACCGGCCGCTTGCGCACTTCCAGAAAGATCTCAATCAACGTCTCAATTCCCGATGCGGCAAATCCCAGGAATTGCGTAGCGGGAATCAGAAATCCCGCCAACTCAAGAATCGCCGCCGAGCAGCCAAGGCCGGAAGTTAAAAAATGCACTGGAAGGAGCTTGCGATTTTCCGACCAAACGGGAATGGCTGTCGCTCCGATTAGCACTGCAGTATAGCTGGCGAGAAGCAGACCAACCGCGGCGGCAGATGTTTCACCCAACCAAAGCAACGAAGTCCAAAGCGGATTCGTGAAGCCTCGTGCGAGCAATTCGAAACAGAGCACGGCAAGAAATACGCAACCCGAAAAGGCCGCCAAAATCCATGCGCCAAGCGACATGGCGGAGCGAAGCTTGAATACGCGCAACATATTCAAGAAGCGTGTAGGTCTGCCAAGATCGGCGATGAGAAGAACGGGACACATTGCGGCTCCGAGGAGCGCGGCCCAGAGTGAAACACGGATCAGTGCTGGGTCGCTCCGGAAAGATTGAGCGACGAAGGCCACACAGGCGGAAAGACCGGCGATGCCGCCCAGGAAAAAATAGAGCGGCACTTCCCAAGTCCAGACAGGAGCTTTGAGCACCGGCAGGCCATAGTAGCTCTGCTCGCCCTGGGCGGAGGGCTTTCTCGTGGAAGCTTGCGTGGCCAAGGCTTCTTTGGTGGTTTCACCGGCGGCCTTGCGGATTTCCTCGAGTCGTTCCTCGGTCATTTTGGGTTTAACGGCAATTTTCATATTGCTTAGCTCCTTTCCGCTGGGGAGCTACCTCTCTTCGACGAATAGGAAATCAAAAGGCAAAAGCGGCACAAACAATAGCCACAATAATCGCAGCCGAAATGAATGCGGAGGTCCAGGCGCTCTTCAAATAAACAGTCGGCACTTCCGGAGCGGGAGGGAGATTGTAGGCTTCCGGTTCTCCAAAAATGACCGAGAAGGCATGAATTCCACCTACACTGGTCTCTTGCGGGTCGTAAATACGCGCGTCGGCATATCCGCGCTCTTGCAGGTCTTGTACCCGCTTCTTGCCACGCAACCTCAGCACTTCAAGATCGCCAAATTGAATCGATTCTGTTGGGCATGCTTTGGCACAGGCGGGAATTAGCCCCGCTTTCTGGCGGTCATAGCAGAACGTGCACTTAAATGCGCGTCCGTCCTCAGGGCGCTTTTCAATCACTCCGAAGGGACAGGAGACGACGCAATATCCGCAGCCATTGCAGATATCGGGTTGGACAAACACCGAGCCAACTTCGGTGCGGACGATCGAGCCCGTCGGACAGGCTTCCAAGCACCCCGCGTTGGCACAGTGCTTGCAAACATCGGAGAGAAACTGCCAGCGAAACGGCTCGTTAATACCCGCTAGCTGCGAACCCATTGGCTGTGGCTGCTCTAGAAAGAGTACATGTCGCCAGGTGGAAGCCCCCAATGCGCGCGTGTTGTCGTACGAATGACCCGACCATGAGAAACCATCATCGGGAACTTCGTTCCACTCTTTGCAGGCTACTTCGCAAGCTTTGCAACCAATGCATAACGACGCATCCGTCAGGAAAGCGCTAGTGGGCATTAGAGCCTCCCAAGTGCGCACTCAATTGCTCGAGAGCAGCTTTCCCCTGTGCGCGGCGCCCAGGCAAGAGATCGCAAAGAATTCCCTTGGCTTCCATAATCCGGACGTTGGGCTCTTCGGAGATGGCGACCAGATCGTTGGCGGAATCTCCTTTGACGAGTCCGCGATATCCCCAGTGGTAAGGCACGCCGACCTGGTGCACATTCTTTCCGTTGATGAGCAGCGGGCGCATCCGGGCGGTGACAAGGGCTCTGGCCTCGACCAACCCGCGAGGAGTCGTGAGTGTCACCCAGCCGCCGTTTTCCACTCCCCGCTCCTCGGCCAACTCAGGAGATATTTCGCAGAAGAACTCAGGCTGGAGTTCAGCAAGATGCGGAAGCATGCGCGACATCGCGCCGGAGGTGTGGTGCTCGGTCAAGCGGTAGGTGCTCATCACAAATGGGAACCGTGCGTCGGGAGAATTTGCGTACTCGTTTTGAGGCCGCTCTTCTTTCATGACAGCTGGATTGTCTTGTTCGTCCGGATAAAGCGGATTGCGAACCGGAGACTCCAAGGATTCGTAGTGGGTCGGCAGAGGCCCGTCCGCTAATCCCTTGGGGGCCCAGATCCAGCCGACGCCATCGGCGTGCAGGATAAAAGGTTTATCGCCTGCGAGAGCGTCATCACCCTCCGCGTCCTTAGAAGGGCGGTAATCGGGCGGTTTGGTTTTCGTGAAGTCCGGAACGTCGAAGCCTGTCCATTCCTTTTTCTGCTGATCCCACCAGACCAATTTCTTTCGCTCGCTCCATGGACGTCCAGCAGGATCGGCTGAGGCGCGGTTATAAATGATGCGACGGTCCAAGGGCCACGCAAAACCCCAGCCATGTCCCAAATAGTCTTGGGAATTACGCTGGTTCGCACGGTTTTCGCCAGGACGCGGGAATACGCCAGAGTAAATCCAGCAGCCGCATGCGGTGGATCCATCGGCTTTCAATTCGCCGAACCCGCTTACCAATTTCCGGTCCGCCACCGTATAGCCATTGATTTCTTGAAGGACCTCCTTCACCTTGGGTTCTTGCATCTTGCCTTCGAGAGAATAGTCCCAGGTCAACGCATTCAGCCCGGCGTTGCGCGGACGCGGATCCTTCTTCGCTTTTTCCTTTAGGCGGCGGCCCAGGTGGTACATGAACCATGTCTCACTGCGCGCATCGCCCGGTGGATCGACGGCCTTCTGGTGCCACTGCAGCAACCGCTGGGTGTTGGTGAAGCAGCCATCCTTCTCGGCATGCCCGGCGGCTGGCAACAGAAAAACCTCAGTGGAAATTTCCTCCGGCCGAAGTTCGCCACGCTCTACCTCCGGGGAGTCGTACCAGAATGAAGCAGTCTCGAGTTCGACCATATCGCGCACGACGAGCCATTTTAGTTTGGACAGCGCTTTCCGTTCGAAGCGCGAATTGGGGCCGGCTACGGCCGGGTTTTGTCCCATGACAAACAAACCCTCGATCTTGCCGTCCATCATTTCCAGAAAATAGCCCTGGTGGGAATGGTCACCGGTTACTCGCGGAAGCCAATCGAATCCCCAATCATTTTCTTGGGTCGCTGCGTCACCATAGTAAGCCTTGAGCAGACTCACCATGTACTTATCGAAGTTCCACCACCAACCCGTGAGGTCGCGATGTTTCGCTATGTAGTCGGTTAAATTGTCTGAATCGATCCCCAGCTGAGGCATCGGCAAATAGCCAGGCAGGATGTCGTACAAAGTCGGAATGTCGGTCGAGCCTTGGATCGAGGCATGCCCGCGAAGCGCCAGGATGCCACCGCCAGGGCGCCCAATATTGCCGAGCAGCAACTGCAAAATTGCGGCCGCGCGGATGATCTGCGGTCCCTTCGATTGCTGTGTCCAGCCGAGGGCGTAGCAAATCGCACCAGTCTTTTCCGGACCGGATGCCCCGCAAACGGTTTCAGCAATTTTAAGGAATCGTTCTTTGGGAACGCCACAATAGCGTTCAACCATTTCCGGTGTGTAGCGCGCAAAGTGTTTTTTCAGGAGTTGGTAGACACATCGTGGATGCGTCAGAGTATGGTCAGACGCGCAGTGGGTGAGATCGACAGTGGTTCCACCACCCTCTTTGCAGTGGCCGCAGTGCGCCGAGACATCATAGGGCACATCTTTGTCGCGCTCCACACACCCTTCATAAAACCAAGTGCTGGCATCGTATTTTTTGTTCTTCGCATCCCAGCCAGAAAATACGCCTCCGAGATCCTCGGTGTCCTTGAAATCTTCCGGAACGATGGAGGAGGCGTTGGTGTAGTGCACAACATACTCACGAAAGTCTTTGCCGTTTTCGAGAACGTAGTGAATGAGTCCTCCGAGGAAGAGGATGTCCGATCCGGCACGCAACGGCGCCCAGATATTGACCATCGCCGAAGTGCGGCTGAACCGAGGGTCAACGTGAATCACCTGTGCTCCTCGCTCCCGCGCTTCAACGACCCACTGGAAACCGACGGGATGATTTTCAGCCATGTTAGATCCCATGATCAGAATGGCGTCGGAATTGATGAGGTCACTTGGCGCAGTTGTCGCTCCTCCTCGACCGAAGGATGTGCCCAGACCGGGCACCGTAGAGCTATGTCATATACGGGCCTGGTTGCTGACGCACACCATGCCCAAGCCTGCGGCGAATAGCTTCTTGATCAGATAGTTCTCTTCGTTATCGAGAGTGGCTCCGCCCAGGTGCGCCATGGCGGTCGTGTGCATCACGACTTTTCCGTCTTTTTCCTCGACCAACGTGCGCTCGCGCGTATCCCAGACGCGATCAGCGATCATATCCATCGCGGTTTCGAGGTCGAGGTCTTCCCATTTGGTGGAGTTCGGTCTGCGATATTTTATGCGGGTTTCTCGATTGGCGTGGGTAAGCAGTTCGAAACTGTCGGAACCTTTGGGGCAAAGACGTCCGCGGGATATGAAGGATGCAGGGTCTCCCTCGATTGAAATCAATTTTCCATTCTTGTGGTAGACGAGTTGTCCGCACCCCACGGCACAATACGGACAGACTGAGCGAGCGACTTCTGCGTTGTCATTTCGCGGGCGAAGATTGCGCGTTCGCGCGCTCATGGCTTCCGGGCCGGTTCCATCCCCGCCCAACCGGATCTGTTGGATCAGCGGCCAGCGAGAGAGAAGCTCCTTGATCATGCGAGCCTCCAACCACTCTCCGCCATTTTGCAGCGAGTATCATTCTTTGCCGCATGCGACGCAATGCAAGAAGTCTCGGATTTACATCGAGACAGCCGAAGCTGTCGCTCACAGTTTCTTGCATGGAAAACAGTTTTAGAACGCATCGATGTCCTCTCGGATGACGGCTTAGATCCACAGCTTGTAACCCAGCGCCAGATTGACGGTAACCGCCCAGGTGCAATACATCAGCCAAAGTCCCGTTAAGCATTGCAGCAGCGCGACGATTCGGGAGCCGGCGTTCCATCCGGCCAGCCGCGTAGGTATTTCCACGAGATAAATCAACGTGAGACCAATGAAGATAATCATGACCGGAAAATCTCCGGCCTTGCCAAACACATAGGTTCCGAGAGCGGAAACGAAGAAGAATGCGATGGCCATCCATCCGTCCGGTGCTGCGCTCGACCCGATGTAGCGGTGATGGGCCATCGCAAACCAGTGGATTCCGTACACCGTGAACGCCAAGCCCGCCATATACAGAGGTGCGGCATTTGCGAAAACGCCGAACCATGTCAATCCCACCATGAGGTACACGCCGGTGATGAACTGGCAAAAACCGGGCATCCAGAACCCCCACATCCCCATGGTGCGATCCACTTCGGGACTGGCTTTGGGATAGCCAAAAAGGGCCTGTCCGCCCCAAATGAAGTAGCCGGTTCCAAGGCCGAAAAAGCCAATCGCGACCGGCCAAAACGGCGACGAAGCGAAGGTAATCGTCTGCGGAGTCATCGTGCTAAACCTCGTGCTTGAGCCATAAGAATCTCACCCGAAATCTAAGCGCGGCCCGCAGCCTCCGCGTGCGAGCTCTTTTTGCCTTTTGGTCCTTTTGATGAAGTAGCGAGTCAACTTGTTTTTGCTTTTTTCGGGTATGTGGCCTTAGGCTCGACTGCCCAGCATATTTAAGTTTTATTGCTTATCAAGCAAGTCGTCGGCGAGATAACGCCGCAGTCCAATTCGCTGGCACTCCGTCGAACCGAATCCGTCCAAAACGATAAAATATACAGTCTTAGCAATCACTTGCAGGCCGAGAAGCCGACAATGAAATTACATCGGGCGCAAGAGACTACGCCACGCGGCGGACTTGCCGAGCCGGAGGCGCCATGAATTCAGGACCGACCGGATTCTGAATATTTTCGCGAAGAATGGCGTCAATCGCGGCGAAGTCGTCTTTGTTCAGGGACCATCCGCTCACTTCCGCGATAGGGGTGAGTTGTTCCGGACGACGCGCGCCCCAAAGTGCGACGCCAACCCCCGGCTGATCCAAAAGCCAACGGACTGCCAAATGAATCACGCGCTTCCCGAAACGTTCGCGGGCGAAGGCATCCAGCCTATCTGTTGCCCTGATGTACTCGGCGAAATGCGGTTGCTGAAACTTGGGATCGCTGGTCTTGCGCATGTCGTCTTTCGCAAACTGCCGATCTGCATTCATGGCGCCGCTTAATAGTCCGCGGCAAAGTGCGCCATAAGTCAGCGCGGTGATGCCGTGGCTGAGAGCGTACGGCAGGACGTCGCGCTCGATTTCGCGTTCGAAGAGATTGTAAGGTGGCTGAATCGTGTGGAGAGGCGCCACAGACAGGAATCGTGTCATCTGTTCAGGCGAGAAATTGCTGACTCCGATGGCGCGAATCTTCCCCTGTTCGTAGAGTTCCCCAAGTGTGAGGGCTGTCTCTTCGATGGCGACGAGGGGGTCGGGCCAGTGCACCTGATAGATATCGACGTAGTCCGTCTGCAGACGCTGAAGCGAATCGTGAAACTCCTGGAGAATGCGCTTGCTCGTGGAGTTGCGTTCGATTCTGCCCGTCGTCCAGTCGATGCCTACTTTGGTGGCGACGAGAATGTTCTGTCTGCGACCGTGTTGGCGCAGGGCCTCGCCAACGATCTCTTCGGAGCGCCCCTGCCCGTAGATGGGCGCAGTATCGATCAAGTTGATGCCCTGATCGAATGCCGCATGAATGGTGCGAATGGATTCCTTCTCGTCGCTTCCCCCCCACATCCAGCCGCCGATGGCCCAAGTACCGAGCGCGATTCGGGAGCTAACAAGATTTGTACCGTCGATGTTGATGTATTCCAGCATGTTGCCGTATCTCCTTATTCATTTTGAAATCGTCGTGCTTCTAGCCGAGCCACTGCGGGTTAGCGTAGGTGCCATCGAAGTGATGAGTCGTTTTATATTGTTCGAACTGACCGGCTTCGGCGGCCTTTACCGTCTTTGCGAGAAGCGCAGCAACTTGAGAAGAATTCATCGGTTGAAAACTGCGAGCAGCGTCTAGAGCCTGCTGAAGAATGGGAAGCGAATCACATCCAGTAATGACTACACTTGTCGGCAAATTCATGGCGTAGTGGAGGCACTCCACGGGAGTAGCTGTCTTGCTCTCGAGAATAAAGTGGTCACCCATGGGCTTCATGGCGAGTACGCCGATATCGTTCTTGAGCAAGATGGGCAAAACTTTCGTTTCGAAACTATCGAAGTGCGCGTCCATTACGTTGAGGGGCATCTGAACAGCATCGAACGTGAAGCCGTGTTTTGCAGCGGTGGCCAGCATGTGTAAATGAATGTCCGGATTCTTGTGGCCGGTGAATCCGATATGGCGGACCTTGCCTGCCTTTTGCGCGTCCAGCACAGCTTCCAGGGCTCCTCCAGTAGCAAAAATGCGGTCTGGGTCGGTGTCGCGAATTACCTCGTGGAACTGGAGGAGATCTATTCTGTCAGTCTGAAGACGATGCAGAGAGTCGTTGATTTGAGTCGAGGCGGCGGCCTTGGTCCGTCCGTCGATCTTGGACATGAGAAAAGCCTTTTGGCGGTAACCATCGCGCAGCGCGTTGCCCATGCGAATTTCACTCTCGCCACCGTTGTAATCCCAGCAGTTGTCGAGAAAATTGACGCCCTCATCGAGACCCGTGCGAATGATGCGGATGCTTTCCTGGGGATCCGCCTGTTTGCCAAGATGATAGCCACCGAGGCCAATGAGCGAGACTTTTTCTCCGCTGCGGCCCAACGTTCGATAAGGAATGTCATTTTTGGATTCCGATCGCGGCGACTGCTGACCGGCTCGCGCAAATAAAATGGACGCTGCTGCAAACCCGAGGAATCCGCGACGCGAAATGCCGCCGTCGTCGACATGTGTGGAAACCGACGCGAGATAGGAATCAGGCGAATTCTCTTGGCTGGGTTGGTTTTTCTTGTTATCCACGACGAACCTCTTTTTCAAGCGCCCCGAAGGACTCAGATCCTTTTCCAGTTATGCCTACCGCAGAGGACAGAGTGCGAGTTATTTCTTCTGATGCAGAGAGCGAACGTAGGAAACCAACGAGTGAATCTGATCGTCGCTGAGCGAACTCTTAAAGGGAGGCATACCCCCCTTTCCGTCGGAAATGATTTGAACCAGTTGCGCATCGGGCACCTTTTGGACTTCGGGCGAGCGAAGGTCTGGAACGTTCATGCTTTTTCCGACCGTGGAACCGGCTCCATCTGGACCGTGGCACATCGCGCATTTCGTACGAAACGTCGCACTGGTGGCCGCATTGTCCGGAGCGGGTTTTGCCTGGGTAATCGAAACAACCAAAAACGTGAGAACAGCGAAAAGCGCCAGCAACATTGCGGAGGCAACGATAACGTGGCGTTCAGTCTTGTCTTGTTTCATAACTTTTCCTTTACGTGAATCTCTCATTCCAACTGCAGAATGTTCACCATCTAAAAACGCAGAGCACCGTCAACTCAAGCCAAGCTTCGTGATCGGCAGATCTCTCACTCGCTTGCCGGTGGCGGCAAAAATAGCGTTGCAGAACGCCGCAATAAATGGCGGCACTCCCGGCTCACCGACGCCCGCAGGAGGAGCGTCGCTATCGACGATGTAGACGTTTGTCTGACGGGGCACCTCATTAATGCGAGCTACGGGATAATCCTGAAAATTCGATTGGTCGATCGCGCCCTTGGTGGCGGTAATCTCGCCCGTTCTTGCGACGCTGGTACCGAACACCGCGGCGCCCTCGAACTGGGCGCGAGTTGCTTCCGGATTTACGATCAACCCCGCATCCAAGGCCATATCCACTCGGGGGATTCGCACAGCGCCTTGATCATTGACCTCGACCTCAACGACCGTGGCTACGTACGTCAAAAAACTACGATGCGCGGCTATCCCGACGCCAGAACCCTTGCTGTGTTTACGTTTTCCCCACCCGGATTTTTCCGCGACCAACTCGGTAACATGCCGAAGACGCCCGGTCTCCCAAGGATAGGCCTCAAGCGAAGCGCCGTAATTCGGGTACTCGACGCCATTAAAATTGATGGTGCGCGGCTCTCCAATCAAATCGAGCAAATAGTCAACCGGGTCGCGCTGGGCCGCATGGGCCAATTCATCTGTGAAGCATTGAATAGCGAACCCGTGATAGATATTTGCCACCGAGCGCAACCAGCCGATACGCACGTGAGCTTTTGCCGGACCATTCTCGACGCGAAGGTTTGGGAGATCATAAGGAATGTCCGTCCAGCCCTGCTGAAGATGGGCCGGATCGCCATAGACCGCATTCACGTCAAAAATCGAAGGAATGGGAGGGAAAACCGACCGTTGCAGCCACGCCGTCGGCTTACCGTTCGCGCCCAACGCCGCCTTCAAATACATCGAAGAGACGGCGTTGTAGTAGTCGAACTTGATGTCGTCTTCTCGGGTCCAGACCACTTTCACGGGCCGGCCCGTCTTTTTGGACAAGACTGCGGCCTCAGCAACGTAGTCAGGTTTGGACTTGCGCCCAAACCCCCCGCCGAGCAGCGTTACATGACAAATTACATCTTCTTTCGGGATGCCCAGCTCTTTCGCGACAGTTTCCTGGGCACCTTGAGGATTCTGCGTCGGGGCCCACAATGTCGCTTTGCCATCTTTAAATTCCGCCAGTGCGACCATCGGCTCCATCGAAGCGTGCGCGAGCAGCGGAACGTAGTAGTCCGCCTCGTGCACCTTGCCACCTTTGGCGAACGCCGCGTCGGCGTCACCAATATTGCGCACCACTTTGCAAGGATTGTGGGAAGTCGCTCGCAATTCATTCTTGTAGGAATCCGAGTTGTAGCTCTCATTGGGTCCGTTGTCCCAGGAAATGTTCAGTTTCTTGCGGCCTTGAAACGCAGCCCAGGTGTTATCCGCGATCACCGCGATGCCGCCGAGCGGCTGAAATGCTGGCGGAGGCTGGTAGGGATCGATGGGAATGATCTGACGGACACCAGTGACCTTCAAAGCTTCCTTGTCGTCATACGATTTCACTTTTCCGCCGAGAACCGGCGGACGCTCGACGGACGCGTACACCATGCCATCGATGCGAGCGTCCATGCCATAAATGGCCTTCCCGGTCACAAGTGCCTCAAGGTCGTAGCTCACTTGCCCTTTGCCTACATACCGCCAGGCATTCTTTGGTTTGAGCTTCAGATCCTCTTTGTTGGGGACCGGAAATTTTGCGGCAGCTCCAGCAAGTTCACCGTAACCTAGCGTGCGGTTTGTCGAGGGATGAACTACAACGTGCAAATCGGTTTTGCATTCCGTTGCCGGGACGCCCCACTGTTGCGCCGCAGCTTGAATGAGCATGAATCGCGCGGTTGCTCCCGCCTGGCGCATGGCGTCATAGAACGAGCGGATCGAGTGTGAACCGTCGGTATTCTGGTCACCATATCGCTTGTCACCAATAGCTTGCTCGATTTTTACTCGCTTCCAATCCGCGTCCAGTTCATCCGCGACAACGAGCGGCAGAGTGGTTCGACTCGTCGTACCCATCTCCGAGCGGCTGGCCACGATCCATACGGTGCCATCGGGGTCGATCCCCAGGTATACGCTGGGATGTAAGGTGGCGTGGTCCGCATTTGTATCATGCGGAAGTTTGTCGCCCGCCAACAGCCTGGGGTAATAGCGCACACCGAGCACGAGCGCGCCTGCCGCGATAACGCCTCCGGTCAAAAATCTGCGGCGGCTGACATTCTCAATCACGCTCATGCCATTTCCTCCGCTGCTGTTTTAATCGCTACGCGAATACGCTGATACGTTCCGCAACGGCAAATATTCCCGGCCATGGCCTCATCGATGTCCTGATCCGTCGGTTTCTTTTTGCTATTCAAGAGAGCGGCTGCCTGCATAATCTGTCCCACCTGGCAGTACCCGCACTGCGGCACGTTAATCTGCATCCAGGCTTTCTGAAGCGGATGCAAACCGTTCTTCTCGAGGCCTTCGATGGTAGTGACTTCCTTCCCGGCCACAGTCGCCATGGTCGTTACGCACGATCGCGTCGCTTGTCCATTCAGGTGGACAGTGCAGGCGCCGCAAAGTCCAATGCCGCACCCAAACTTCGATCCGGTGAGTCCCAAAACGTCGCGGAGATACCAGAGCAACGGCATTTCAGGTTCGCCGTTGAAAGACTGGTCAACTCCATTCACCTTCAACTGAATCATTCCCGCTCCTAACTCGAATGCACGCAACCGAAATAGGTATGCTCCGCTAAACCGAATTTCCCGTAACGACACCAATTCGAGCTTGTTTTTCGTCCCGCATGTCCAAATGAGCTTGCTTTTCCATTTGCACAATCACTGCGGAAAAATCTTGCTCGGGTCCTTCGTCCGATTGCCTGGCGTTGATCTCAAAGGCGGCACCCGCCGCGGGCATGCGTGCACCAACGGCAGCTGCGAGATTGAGGATCAGCCCGAAATCCTTGTTCATCAGGCGAATCGGGAATTGCGGGCTGTAGTCGTGCTTCAACGCTCTTTGTAGTTTCCCAACGTGCGCTGGAGCGACCACTGCAGTCTGAGACAACACGTCAAGCAAGCGCTTGCGATCGAGACCTGCCTTCTCGCCGAGCGCCACCGCTTCGGCAATCGCCTGCATCCCGATTCCCAGCAAAGTGTTCACCACGAGCTTCATCGTTGCTCCGGAACCGCTCGGCCCAAGGTAGAAATATTTTTGCGCGATTACGCGAAAGATCGGCTCGGTGGCGTCGAAGCATTCCTTGTTTCCGCCTCCAAACAGAGTCAGCAACCCCTTTTCGGCGGCAGGAGTGCTCCCCGAAATGGTCACGTCTAAAACATCAATTCCACGGTTTGCACCTAGTCTCGAGATTTCCTGAGAGGTTTCGGGATATACGGTGCTCAGGTCGATGACCAGCGAGCCGCGATGTGCATTGGCGAACACGCCATCAGATGCTTTATAGACGTCTAGGACAGATCCATCGCTTGGCAGGCAGGACAAGAGGACGTTGCAACTGGAGGAAAGTTCCGAAACGTTCCGAGCGACCTTGCCGCCATATGCAATTAGTTCCTCTGCCTTAGTGTGGTCCCGGTCGTAGGCTGTGAGCTTGAAGCCGGATTCAAGCAACCTTCGCGCGATCGGCCGGCCCATATAACCGATTCCGATAAATCCGAGCCTATCGTTTTCCTGCGTAATTGGTTTCATGATGAGCGCCCTTGGAATGGACTGCGATTTCGATTTCAATTTCCAAATTTATCGAAAGCACGTGTTGTACCGTTTCACGGTGTGAAGCGAGTATTGCCACAAGGTGTGGGCAGCAAGGACGATACGAGTAAGACGGAAAAGGCGTGAGGCCCATCTCGCAAGAGTTGCCTGTCAACCCCTTAGACACTGTCAGTCCGTTGGAAATTGGATGTTTCTTCTCCGGAGGGTACGGTTGCTCTTTCGACGTCGTCCAGAGCGCTGACATTGATGTCAGATATGTAGCGTTAAGCGTGAGCCAAAAATGGCCGCGGTTCTTTCTTTCGAGCGCGTTATGAGCATTGTGCGAATTGGCAAAAAAATTGCCACAGCTACGTTTCGTGGTCTATCGCACGCTACGAGAAAACACGACGACAAGGGAAAAAGAGGTGCCCATGCGCAAGTTAGATGAAGACAAGTTCGCCATAGAAGAAGATGGCCGGGAGAGTGACTGTCCACAGGGTAAATCTGGGCCAGTAGGATTTTCGAGACGTGCATTTTTAGAAGTGGGTTCCGCAGGACTAGCTTCGGCAGCGCTGAGTTCCTTGGCTGTCAATGCTCAGGATAGGGCAAGCACGCAGAAAGCAGAACATGACCATTCGTCAAGCGATCCGGGACAGCAGAACCGGGGCCTTCTTGCGATGAACCCAAACTCGAACAACCCTCCGCCTACCGACCACGGTGACCTTGTACCCATCTGGTACTCCTTCGACCTGGTGAAGAAGCGTGTCGAAGAAGGCGGCTGGACACACGAGGTCACGCAACGTGAATTACCTTCTTCACGGGATATCGCGGGCGTCAATATGCGCCTGACTGCTGGAAGCTACCGTGAGTTGCACTGGCATACTGCGGATGAATGGGCCTATATGCTCTATGGGAATGCGCGTGTCACGGTAATGAGTCCCGATGGCGCAATGTTTATCGACGACGTAAGCGAAGGTGATGTTTGGATGTTTCCTGCCGGTTTCCCGCATTCGATTCAGGGCCTCGAACCGGATGGCACGGAGTTCCTCCTGGTTTTCAATCAGGGCAATTTCTCGGAAGACGGCACCATGCTTCTCTCGGAGTGGGTCGCGCACACTCCGCCCGAGGTTCTCGTCAAGAACACCGGCCTTGCCGCCAGCACGTTCGACAACGCGCCCGGGGCGCCTCTCTATATCTTCCCCGGTACGGTTCCTGGTTCTTTAGCACAGGATAAAGCGGAAATCGGCGGCGTGTCGGTTGCCTCCAAAAACCAGTACACCTTCCATTTTAAGTCGATGACGCCAACTCGGCAGGGCAAAGGCGGCTCGGTGCGAATTGTTGATTCACGAAACTTCCCGGTTTCGAAGCACGTCGCTGCCGCTCTGGTGACCATCAAGCCGGGGGGCATGCGTGAACTTCACTGGCACCCCAACGCTTCGGAGTGGCAGTTTTGGATCGCGGGCAAAGGCCGTATGACGGTATTCTTCCCGGTCGACAATGCACGCACCATGGACTTCAACGCCAATGATGTAGGGTTTGTTCCATCGAACGCGCCACACTACATCGAAAACACGGGAGACACCGATGTGGTGTTCCTGGAAATGTTTGCCTCTGAGGAGTTCATGGATGTTTCGCTGAACCAGTGGCTCAGGCGCGTACCGAGCGGCATGTTAAAGGCGCATCTGAACATTGACAAGACCATGGCTATGAAGATCCCGGCAGAAAAGCTCGAAGTCATCTAGAGCCAAATCCTACCTTGGACAAAGGCGGCCCGCATGACCGTGATGGCGCGCCGTTCACGGCGGAACGCGACACACGGAGATCATCGAAACAAAATCGGAGGGGAATTATGAACAGGATAAGCCGAAGATCGTTTGTAGGCACCGTCGCCACAGGGGCTGCGGTGCTGGCGATAGAAACGGTGAACGCAGAAGGCCAGTTGGTCTACAAACAATCCGAGTGGAACGTAAGAGAGTTCAATCAGCTGGCGAAGAACCCGGCACGAGTGAAACAGGTGTTCGACGTGGCCCGGATTGCTGATGGCGGATTCCTGAACAATATCAAGAACTCACTGAATGGGTTTCACTTCGGTTTTGGCATCCGGCTGAGCAAATCAAAATTGTCGCCGCGCTGCATGGGCCCGCGAACCTGCTGAACTATGACGACTTCATTTGGAACAAATAGAAAATTGGTGCATGGCTAAAGGTAAATGATCGATCTACTAACCAGCCCGCTCTGAAGAACCCCTATTATCCGAGCAAAGCAGGGCTAGCTTTTCACTACAGCAGCGAAAACCCGGACAGCGAAGATTCGATCTACCAGGACACGAGCATTCAGGCGCTGCAGCATCGCGGTGTGAAACTGCTGAGTTGCCACACCGCATTGGAGGAACAGGTGCGTGCACTAATTGCGCACGAAAACCTAACGCAGCACCCCGAAGAGATTGTCAAGGAGATGCTAGCGCACACGCTCGCCGATGTGCTGGTCGTTGCATCGATGGTTTCAGCGATTGCCCTTCTGCAAATAGACGGTCATTACAGCTACATCACGGTATGAGAAGCACCGTCCTTCTTTGCTTTGGCCAATGCCTCGCGTCGCTCCATTCGGCCGAATGCAGAGTCTTGACGACCGATCGTCCTCGCAGAGCCTACCAGTGACTGCAAGATACGGTTTTGCAGCCGGACCAGCCATCCGCCTTGCAAGCCGTCCAGCATTCTGACAAGGTGTCGAAGCGAGCGGCCTCTTTGCTTTGCGCGTTTTGGCTCCTTTCCCTGCATCTCACCGCTAACCCCTTTTGATGGAAGCGCAACCGCCGTTAGGTGCGGTACTGGAAGTTGGAATCATACGTGCCTTCATTACTGTGACCGTTCGAGGCGAGGAGTAATGCCATGAAGAGAGAAGATGTTAATTGGTTATTGCAGACGACTAAGGATCCTGACGACGCGGAGCGCTTCCTGTTGGCGCAGTACGAGCACGGGAGAATTTCTCTTCAGGTGATGGCGGATATAGCCCAAGAACAGGGCTGGATCAACCGCCCACTAAATGAATTCTTGGCCGTGGCGGCGCAACACTCGATGGCATATGCGACCACAGGATTAAGAATTGCGACTCCCTGATAGGAGCGGCTGCTCTCACGTCGGTCGTTACCGCGAATCTTGCTCTGGGTTAAAAGCTCTGGATCTAGGCCAACCTGCTTGAAGCGTAGGGGAGGAATTTCTCCCCTGAAAAAAAATTCACGGTTCCAGCTATCAAAAGAGCGCGTTGAATTCTGCATGTCAACCTTCGGATTTTTTGGATAAGGGTGAATTGCTGCTTTGCCGGGGAGCCGCCGCAGATTTCGGCATCTCATTGACCATCCGCAGAGGGTTGGTTCTCATTTAGAGCTGCTCACCAGCTTTCCACAGCATTCGGGGCGCTGGGGTATTTCGGAGCTGTTCCAGCCGCCGCCGAGGGCTTGAACGAGGGTTACGGCGTCGATCATGCGTCGGCCGAGAATATTTACGGCGGTGACTTCGTCGGTGAGAGCGGCGCTCTGAGCGGTGGTCACCTCGAGATAGCTGGTTACGCCGCCCTTATAGCGTGTGATCGCAAGTTCCAAATACTTCTGAGCTGCGGCGACGGCTTTGTTTTCAACATCGGCTTCATGTTCGAGGATGCGTAGTGCTGCCACATTGTCTTCGACCTGCTGAAAGCCAGTCAGCACGGTTTGGCGATAGTTGGCCACGTTTTGATCGTAAACAGCGATGGCTTGGTCTTCTGCAGCGCGGCGCCGGCCGAAATCGACGAGGGTCCATGATGCAGTCGGGCCAACCGACCACAAAATACTGGGGCCGGATACCAACGTCGAGAGGACGCCACTCTCAAAACCACCCATCGCGCCCAGCGTGATACTGGGATAGTAGGCGGCCTTGGCCACGCCGATCTGCGCGTTGGCGGCGGCCATTTGGCGTTCCGCTGCGGCGATGTCTGGTCGGCGTTCGAGCAATTGTGAGGGCAGCCCCGCGGGAATGGGAGGCGGCGGCATGGTGAGGGGCAGCGGCGGAAGGCTGAATTCTGCGGGAGGCTTCCCGATTAAAACGGCCACTGCGTGCTCATATTGGGCGCGGGCAACGCCCACGTCGATGGCCTGAGCCGCAGTGCTCTCCAGTTGCGTTCTGGCCTGTTGAACCTCGAGATCGGAAGCGAGCCCTCCCGCAAACCTGTTCTCAATCAGGTCCAATGCCTGTTGATACTGGGTAACCGTATCGTTCAAAAGCTTCTCCTCAGCATCCAGCGTGCGGGCTTGGTAGTAGTCCAAAGCCAATTGCGCATGCATTGAGAGGTTCACCGCGGCCAGATCGGCTGCGCTGGCCTGTGCCTGCGCGCGATAAGATTCGATGTTGCGGCGTACGCGCCCCCAGACGTCGACCTGGTAAGTCAATTCGAAAGGAATTTGTAGGTCGGTAAAGCTGACGCCATTGAAATTTGTGCTCTTGGGTTGGCGATTCTGGGAATATTGGTTCCGGGTTGCCGAGGGATTGACGCCAATCGTGGGGAACAAGTCGGCGCGGTAATAGCGGACCAACGCACGAGCCTGAGTGTATTGGGCTTCAGCCACCTTTAGGTTTTGGTTGGAGACGTTGATTTGTCCTTCGAGCGCGTTCAGTTGCGGGTCCTGGAAGACTTCCCACCAGTTGCCGCTGAGATTCTGATCGTTCGGTTGGGCCGGTTTCCAATCGCCCACTTCCTTATACAGCGGAGGAACTTCCGCGGTGGGGCGCTTGTAATTCGGCCCAACGGTGCAACCCGCAACCAAGAGCATGCTTATCACACAGATACTACCCGCGATGCGCCTGTGGATTCGAGCTTCCATTTGTGCGGCGCAGATAGGATTCACGGCTTCGCTCCTACGGCTGGTTTCGCACCTGCGGCTGTCGAGGGTGCTGTTGCCTGTGGCGCTGCTATCTGCACTGTTTCTCCTGTCACGATGGAATCGGGGGGGCCCATAATGACGGATTCGTTGCCCTGCAGACCCGAAACGATTTCGATCGAATCGCCGAAGTCGTGACCTGGCGTTACCGGCACCAGCTTTGCTTTCCCGTTCTCGACAACCGCGACGTTCAGGCCTTCCTTCCGAAAGAGAAGTGTGTCGACCGGCAGAATGTAGGTGGAGACCTGCCCTGGTACTTTGAAATGGACTTCCGCATAGGCGCCCGAAAGCAACTGCCCTGAGGGATTATTCACGTCCACTTCAACCAATAGCGTGCGCGTCGTGTAGTTAATGGACTCGGCGGTGCGCACCAGTTTCCCCGCGAACTTACGTCCGGGAAACTCCGCTAGTGTCAGCTCTGCCGTCAGCCCGGGGGTGGTTTGCTGCGAAAACTCTTCAGGCACATTGACATAAACGCGTAACATGCCAGGCTGGGCGATGTGGAAGAGATCGGTTTTCACATTGGCATTGCTGCCAGAATTGATCAGGTCGCCGATGTCGGTGTTTCGCGCGGTAATAATGCCGTCAAACGGAGCGTAAACTTTTTCGAAAGACACCAGTGCCGAGTACTGTTGTACGGCTGCTTCATCCGCCTGGACAATGGCCTTGTTCGCATTGTACGTGCCTACGGTATTGTCGACGTCCTGTTGGGACACGGCGTTGGTTTTCTTAAGCCCTTCATATCGGCTTTTGGTGATCGCGGCGAGTTCGAGATTGGCTTGGGCGGTTAACAGATTGCTCTTCGCTTGTTGCAACTGCTGATCCACTTCAGGAGACGAAATTACCGCCAGAAGCTGGCCTTTTTTTACGTGAGCTCCGATATCGAAATACCAATGTTCCAGATAACCGTTGGTGCGCGCGAAAACCGGGGAGGTGATAAACGGCTGGACGTTTCCCGGCAGTACGACCTCCTGCGAGGGTGCGGCCCGCTTAGGCGCAACAACCGAAACGGTGGGTACCGCCAAGTCCGCGGTTTCCGTGCGGAGATTGGCGTTGGTTTGGATGCGCTCAAGAATCCCGGAAACCAAAAGCCCAACGAACAAGAGGAAAACCACAATTGCGACGATCCAGCCGCGTCGCGACCGCGGTTTTGAGCCGGTGGTGGCCGGCGAGTGCAGTTCTTGCATGTGTACCTGTCGCTGCGTTTCCGATTGCATTGCTATCACCTTTAAATTCTTTCTACATAGGCTCCTAGGATTTAGAACCAGCCTCAGCGGGGCGATGACGCAAACCGTGGAGAATGCTGAACACCGTTGGAACGAATAACAACGTGGACACCGTGGCGAAGAGCAATCCGCCAATTACGGCGCGGCCCAGGGGAGCATTCTGCTCGCCACCATCTCCAAGTCCGAGCGACATCGGCAACATGCCGATGATCATTGCCAGCGCCGTCATGATCACGGGGCGGAAACGAGTGAACCCAGCCTGAAGAGCCGCGGCCACGGGGTCTTTGCCCTCTGCCATCTGTTCCCTCGCGAATTGCACGACCAGGATGCTGTTGGAGGTGGCGACACCCATGCACATGATCGTGCCCGTGAGTGCCGGCACGCTCAGCGTCGTGTGTGTGATGAACAGGAACCAGGCTATGCCCGCGAGGGCCGCGGGAAGCGCAGTAATAATGATGAAAGGGTCCAGCCAAGACTGAAAGTTCACCACGATGAGGAGGTAGACAAGGACAATCGCGAGGACCAGCCCCGTTAGAAGACCGACATAGGAGGAGCGCATTGTTTGAACTTGGCCGCGCAAGACGACTCGCGAGCCGCGGGGCAGCTTCGGCCGCATTTGATCGATGATATGTGTAACGTCGCCAGCAATGCCGCCGAGATCGCGGCCTTGCACCGCGCCGAAGATGTCGATGACCGGCATGATGTTGTAGTGAGAGACCACCGCGGCGCCGGTTCCGCGCTGGATGGAAGCGAGTGTGGCCAGAAGCGCAGGTTGGACACCAGGTGTGGGTCCGGTGATGGGCATGTTCGCGAGATCCTGGAGCGTGTCGACGCGATACTGTGGGGTCTGAGTAGAGATGTCGTAACTGTTTCGATTCTTCGGGTCGAGCCAGTAGGTTGGCGCGGTCTGGAAGCTGCCACCCAGCGAGATTAAGACGTTTTGCGCGACAGCTGAGCCATTGTAGCCGATCTCTTGCGCCTTGGTGCGGTCCATCCAAAGATGGATGTAGGGTTCATCAAACGGCTGCTGGATGCGCGCGTCGGCTATCCCCGATACGTATTTCACTTGATTGAGCAAGTTATTCGCGAAGGCTTGATTCCCCTCTAGATCATTTCCCATCACTTGAATGTCGATGGGAGCCGGCAAGCCAAAATTCAAAATTTGCGTGACCATGTCGGAAGGCAGAAAAGAGAAGGTCACACCCGGAAATTCTTTCGCCAGGCTGATTCGGAGATCGTGAACGTACTTCGCCGTCTGGTGGTGGTTGACGCTGAAGGTCACCAGAATATCCGCATCCGAGGTGCCCACAGTTCCGGTATTTTGATAGGACGTGTTGATGCCGCTGTAGGGGAGGCCGATATTATCGATAATATTGGAGATCTCGCCCGGCGGAAGCTGTCGCCGGATCGATCGCTCGACGAGATCACAGAGGCGTGCGGTCTCTTCGATTCGTAAACCCGTTGGAGCTCGCATATGGAGGTTGAAGGAGCCGCTGTCGATGGTGGGGAAAAAGTCTCGCCCCAGCCAGGGAACGATCAAAAGCAAGGAGCCCACGCACGCGGAAAAGAATGCGATAAGGAAAATGCGGCGATGATGAAGGCAACGTTCAAGCACTCCGTGATAACGCTCGCGGAGACGCTCAAACGCTTCCTCAAAGCGCACCTGCATACGAACGAATGGATTGCGGGATTCCGCGGTGTTCGGGATGTCATAGCGCAAGAGATACTTGGCCATCATCGGAACAACGGTGCGTGAGAGCAGATAGGAGGCCAGCATGGCAAAGATCACGGCCTCACCCAGCGGAACGAACAGAAATTTCGCGACCCCAGAGAGAAGGAACATCGGAGTAAACACGATGCAGATCGAAATCGTGGCCACAAAGGCCGGCGTAGCGATTTGCGCGGCGCTGTCCAGGACAACTGTATCCATGTCCTTGTCTGGTTCGGCCTGACGGTTGCGATTGATGTTTTCGATCTCGACGGTAGCGTCATCCACGAGAATGCCGACGGCCAGGGCCAGTCCGCCCAGCGTCATGATGTTGATGGTTTCGCCGAGCGCGCTGAAAGTGATGACCGATGTCAGAATGGCGAGAGGAATCGAAACGACAATGATGGTCGTGCTCCGCCAACTGCCGAGAAAGACGAGGATCATTAAGCCTGTAAGGCAGGCCGCAATGGACGCTTCGGTGACCACACCCTTAATGGCGCCCTTCACAAAGATCGATTGGTCCGCCAAAGGTTTAATTTGCAGCGACTGCGGCACGAGCGTCTCGATATACGGCAACAGAGACTTGATTCCGCCGATGATGCTCAGGGTCGACGTATTGCCATTTTTTTGGACTGTCAAGAGGGAGGAGCGTTGGCCGTTCACGCGGACAATGTTTGTCTGCGGCGGAAAGCCGTCGCGCACCCAAGCGACGTCACTAATATAGATAGTCGTGTCGCCGATGGTCTTTACAGGGATGCGGTTGAGTTGAGCGATGGTCTGGGGAGCCGCATTGGAGATGTCGACGTCATATTCCTTCAAACCGATTTTTGACGTTCCAGTTGGGAGAATCAGGTTCTGAGCGGCAATTGCATTCACTACGTCTAATGGGGCAAGGCCTTTGGCCTGCAAGGCCTGGGTATTTAGATCCACTTGTACCTGGCGCTGCTTGCCCCCGTACGGATACGGGACGGCGGCACCCTGCACCGTGACCAACTGGGGGCGGATGGTCATGAGACCATAATCGTTGAGTGCCTGCTCCGATATGCCTTGGCCGGAGAGCCCGAGTTCGAGAATCGGAACTGTCGAGGCACTGTAGCTAATGATCAAAGGCGGCGTGGTGCCAGCGGGCAACTGTCTGAGTTGGGTTTGGGAATTTGCGGTGATCTGAGCGATGGCCTTGTCGATACTCACCGTGGGTTGAAAAAACACCTTCACCACGGCGATACCATAAAGCGATTGCGACTCTATGTGCTCGATGTTATCGACGGTGGTGGTCAGGTTGCGCTCCGTGATGGTGACGATCCTGTCGGCCAGGTCCTGTGGCTCCATACTGTTGTAGTTCCAGATAATGCTGACGACCGGGATGTTGATGTCCGGAAAAATGTCCGTGGGCGTGTGAACAATAGCCAGCGCGCCAAAGAGGAAGATCAGGATAGCCAGCACGATAATCGTGTACGGTTCCTTCAGCGCCAGCCTAACAATCCACATCATGATTCACCCCCGGTAATCGTCCACCTGGCCAGCCCGAACCACATCGGCAGATTTCCTCACGGCCGGTGCTTCGGGGTCTTGGCATCCAGGGTGGAGATCCATTGCCCGGCTGCTGGCGGTACCGCGACCCTTCGAGACAAAACAATATCGCTCGCGGGAATCTTCCTGCCGTACACACGGCGATTGTCGTCATTGTCCGGGCGGATCGTGGAACCTTCGAGAGAGACTCCCGCAAACAGACCACGCGCTCGTGAGTAGCCCAGGATTTCCGCTCGCAAAGTCGCATCCGTTTCGGCTGACGAATCGCGACCGACAGGGCCTGCGGCCACGGAAGCATCTGCTCCCAACTTGACCTTGTTAGCCAGGATGCCCCTTGCACCGCGTTCATTCATCACCAGCAATACAAAATCCGTGGCCTCTCCGCCAATCTGCAACCCAAAACTTCCGCCCTCGAGTGCGATCATCGTGGGAGCGCCCCACGGACCTCGGAAATCTTCACCCTGGCGGCACGACATGGCGCCCCGCCCGTAACTTCCGCCAACGATGAATGCGGCCTTAAGTAATGACGGGAAGACAAGGACGCAATCCGCCTTGTCCATCAAGTCCTGCGGAATGTTATCGGGAACGTCGAGAATCTCTTTCACGACCGTGCCGCAACTTCTTAGCCGGTCGTCATCTTTGGTTTGGTCCAAAGCACTTGCTGCCCCAGCCGACAACGGTGCAGTCACAATTAGAATGGAGCACAGACACGTCAGCGACTTTCGCATGTAATCTCCGTTGGGTAATTTTTGCTTTCTTGCCTCTGATCGTAGGAGATGCAGCCCGGAGGCCACTACGAGGAAGGTGCTGGGGTTTCGGGAAGCGGCTGAAACCATGACCTTTAATCAGGTTGGCCTGAAAATGAGGTGCAAGAACCGAAGAACCAACAGTCCAGCGCATTGGATGATTGTCAACACTCCGACAGCTCTGGCATTCAGGATGGGAAGCCACTCAAAGCGCGACGATAGCGCAATGTTTTACGAATTTACGCTTGAAGAGCCGTCGAAATCGCATTTGACGACGAGAATGGTTACATCATCGTTGAGGCTATCGGCACAAAAGTCTGCCGCAGCGTTATAAATACAGGCCATAAGGTCCTCGGCCGACAGCGAAGAGCCGAGGCGCACTATCTCGGAAAGGCGCTCCATCCCGAATTCTTCGCCAAGCCTGTTCTCGGCTTCCGTGACGCCATCGGTATACAAAACCAAGATATCACCGGACGTAAGGTCTTCCTCAGAGGTCAACTCACAGATTTCTTCTGTAGATAATCCGATGGGAAGACAAGAAGCATTCAACCGCGTCAGCTCACCCGTCCTTGCTCGAAAGAGAAGAGCGGGATTGTGGCCACAGTTCACGTAGCGGATGACTCTTTCGTGCGTGTCAATTTCGGCAACCAATAACGTCACGTACCGCTCGGAATCCGAGACCGCGGCGATCTCGGTATTCAACCTTGCCACTTGTGCCAACATGTCGCGATCATGATTGGCCCCAAGCCGCAGGGCTGCCGCCGTTGCGGACATTAAAAGGGCAGCGGGAACGCCTTTTCCGGATACGTCGGCGATGACGACTTGAGTGGTATGCGAGTCGGTGGGGAAATAGTCGTAGTAATCGCCTCCCACTCCCCTCGCGGGATGCATCATCCCGGATATTTGCAGTCCGGCGATGGATGGTTTGCCCGAGGGAAGAAACAATCGCTGAACTTCCCCGGCCAGCTCCACATCCTTAAGGAGGTCATCACGTTGATGCTCCACGGTTTTTAGAAGCGATTCCTGTTGCTCGACATAGCGCTGAATCACATAAACAACAAAAGTAAAACACATCAGTGCGGAAACATCGTGGAAGATGCGTAACCCTAAGGGGATCTGCCGCGGTGAATCAAAATAGTGGAATAAGATACACGCCACGACAAGGCCGTAGTTAATTTCCTTGCGCAAAAAAACCGCGCTTATGGTAAGTGGCAGAATGTAGAGGTAAATCAGCGAGGGCACAACCACGCGATGGTCTGCATAGGCGACCGCGGCAATCGCCAAAAGGACCAACACGAGTGGCAGCCACGTCTGCCGATTGGAAGCCAGATTCTTCCTCAGGAGTGGCCGGAACAGAACGTTTTCGCGAAAATCGCGCAGTTCCGCCCGTTGCGATTCCCGGACGGCAAGATGTAGCAGGTCACTCATTCAAAGAGAATCTTCGCCATCATCCCCTTGTCTTCGTGATTGAGGAGATGGCAGTGAAAGACGGACATACCCTTGATTACTGGGTCGGTGAAGTCCATAACGACATCGACGGTGCTGCCGTACGGCACATTGACCGTGTCCAGCCACACTGGATTCGCAATTGGTTTATCGTCTTTAGCGTACGCCAGGAAATGAACTTGATGGATATGCATGGGATGCAATTCTCGGGTGGCATTGACGACCCTCCAATGCTGGAAGGAGCCAACTTTTGTTCGCACCATCGGAGCCGCGTCCGGCTTGAACAATTTTTCGTTGATATAGAAGCCGTTCTTGTCTTCTGTGAATATCACGGTGAAGCGAGGAGGTGCTTTTTCTTCCGCCACAAGGTCCAGCGTTTTGAATTCAGGTTTGAGCGAACTCTTTGCTGCTTTGGCTGGTGCATTTGCCGTTGACCGCGGCACAATATCCGCCAAGACCATTGCTGGATTCGGATCGCCGTCTGGCCCAGTGTCTACACAACGCGAGACCAGGCGACGAGGCGCACCGCTTGCTGGACCGCTAACAATGGCTTCCATTCTGCCTGCCGGCGGCAACAAAACATGATTCGCGGTTCGCGATCTATGATTAGGGTCGTGCTGCGCGATCGGCATTCCATCCATGGCCACAATTTCAATCGTTTGCCCCTCAAGTTCCAAGTCCAGGTAGCGGTCGGCCGAAGCGTTCACGATACGCCAGAACTGCCGTTCGCCTGGCGCGATTGCAATTTGGGGCCGTACCACGCCGTTCACGGTCATGACCTCTTCTGGCGGTTCGTGCTCGCTGCCACAAACTTTCGAACTGAGGTCCACTCGCTCCTTCAATTCGGCAGATTGTGTGTCGTTCACGATCGAACGGCCACGTACTACCAACACACGCTCCGGCAGCCCGGCGAGCGCAGGAAAATACGATTCTATCCCCTCGATCACGATCGCCCCGGACATACCATCTAACGCTTGCCTGTAGCTCTCGCCGTGCGGATGCGTGTGATACCAATACAAACCAGGGGGATGGTCTTTTGGAATCTGCACCGTATAGTGGAGCGCTTTTCCGGGCATGGCTAGCATGGTCAAGACGTCATCCTGCGGCGCATCGGGAGAGACTCTCAATCCATGGAAATGCAAGTTCGTCATATCCATGCAAGGACCAGCCAGGCACTTTTCCGCTGGCTTGGCGGGAAGATCGTTGACATAAGTGATCTTTAGTTGGTCGCCTGGTGATACCCGCAAAGTCGGAGCGTTTGGCCGGCCGTTAAAGTAGAAGGAATTTTTTCCATCACTTGCGATTCCCGCGTGCAGAGTCAGCGAAAGCACATGGTTTTTCGCGTGAAGCTCAGTTGGATTTGAATTCCCACTAGCCGGCATGCTCCCGAACTCGAGGATACAGAAGGCCGCCACTGCCGCAATCGCAGCGGCGAAAGTGGCGAATGGTAGAACGCTTGCAATCCGTGGCATGGACAACTCCGAAGTTTTCTCAGTCGGCGTGATTCGCGAACTCACTGCCCGCGCAGCACACCCGGCTCGATGTCATTACGGCGAGCCAGATCTTCCAGGTCATCGAGTCTCGCTTGCGCTTCCGAGATGCGCCGCTGCAGGATTTCAACGCCGGCTTCGGGAGTAATGGCGAAGTCCTCGCCAACCAGATCTATGCCGCCGGATGTTTCCCTGAGACTTCGAGCATCGTCAATCGTTTCCTGGTACTCATGAAGCTGAGCCTGCCTGTACTCGAGTTCATCGCACAGCTTTGCTGCCTGCTCGGCGAACCATTCCGTTTTTTGAGTTACCTCATCAGCTGGAGGCGCAGATTCTGAGACCGACTTCTCCTCGTCGGCCTGACCAACGATCGAAATCAGCTCGGCGTGGTGAAGTTTTTCGAGATCGTCGTTAGTCCAAACCTTTATGGTCCGGCTGTCCGCTCCCGCGTGCGGCCCATTGGCCGCACGTAAAGGAATGGCCGCCGTAACCAGCGCCATACTAATGCAAATGCACAAGTCGCGAATCATGGTCCGTTACTTCTTTGAAGAGTCTGGAGGGAAGTGCTTGAACATTTTGTCCACGCCCTTATCCAGATTCTTAATGTTTTTGCTAGAGTTGTTGGACAGTGTGTCGCTCGAGCTGCCTCTCCAAATTAGTTGCTTGGTCTTGGTATCGAAGAGGTCGACGACCACCGTGCCTACCTTATAGGTATCGGTCGTAGTTGTAGCTTCGCCAAAACCGCCACCACCGAAACGTCGCCAACCCCATCCTCCTCCAAATCCATCGTAGAAGGTATTCAAGGTCTGCTGGTTCTGCGTCATCTCCATCGCGACGATCGATACGTCGCCGCCGGATTCCACTTGTGTCCAACCTTTTGTTGCCAAGACGGCATTCACAGCAGTCTTGATGCGATCGACATCCAACTGGTCTTTCGTCTTTACGTGCTCCCACGAATAGGTCTTGTACTGCGCGAAGTTTGTCCCGCGATCGTAGTCGGTCTTAACCTGCTGTGCCGACGCCGCGCCCGCGAGCAAAAGTATTCCAATCAAAGCAAAAGCAATTTTTTGAATTTTCATAAATCATCCTTTTTCTGAATCTCGACATAAACTACTTCACCTGGCGGAGCGGCCTGCCGGTTGTTCAGCGAACTGCCACCCCGCGAGCCGCTAGTTTCCTTGTTGTCCGTGGTGGTGCGCCGGCACGTGGGCGACAGCTTCCGCGTTAGCTTGACCAACCTTCTTTTCGTAGGTCGACTTGAGCACCTCGCTGCCGCTTGGGTTGCCTTCATCAAATACCTTTGAAAGGAAATAGCGAGTCCCGTATTTGTTGAAGATCAATTCGCTCTTGGCCGGTGCGGAGTTGGCCTCCGCCTCATGGACCTGGAAGAGAGCGGCGATAGAGCCGTCCGGGTTGGTAATTTCCATAACGGTGAGATCTGTGTCGTCTAGGGGGTGGACGATGTATTTGCCCGGCGGAAGCTTGGCGTCACCTGCATGGAACTGAAATGGGATGTTGACTTCCAGATTTCCAATGATTTGCGCGTGTGCCTTGTTCGGGCACATCGTTAGAGCAAAAAGGAAAGCCATGAACAACGACAGCCATATATGCCCTCTTGCCCCGTTTTGACTTGGGTGCAGCTTGTCGATGGTTTCATTGAACATCGTGATTTCTCCTCATTTTCTGTTTCTGTCGCGACGAAAGAATCCGTGCGTCGCGCGACGCAATGAGAGTAGGCAACACGGGTGCCAAACATCTCCGCTTGTAAGTAACGGAAAATAAGGATTCGTCAGAAGATATCGCGCAGCGTGGAATGCCAGTCTGCTAGACGGTATGTCTTTATGTCGACAGGTGAAGCGTGGTTACTTGCTGATGGTAGATTGAACAGTTTGCGATCCAACTCCAGGCAAGTCGTAAGCGCGCGGGCTCCGGGTGCGTGCGAGTGTCAATTTGAGGTTTCGATCACTGTGTGGTTGCAGCTCTGTTACGCGGGAAGAGAATCCCGGTTTGAACGTGAGATCCCAAGTTTTTGCATGCGGAAATAAAGAGTAGATCTCTTGATTCCCAAACGGGCCGCAGCCCCATTAGGGCCGGAGACAACCCATCGGGTTTGCTCGAGAATCTTGACTATGTGTTCCCTCTCGGCCTCTTCCAGCGTAACCGGTTCCTGTGTCTCCGTGGTGGCGGGAGACTTCAGGGACGATAGGGGAGATTGCAGGATCTTTTCGGAGCTCAGGATCACGCTGCGCTCGATGAAATTCTGCAGCTCTCGAATATTCCCTGGCCAAGTGTAGGACGTCAGTTCAGACATCGTTTCCGCGGAAATCTGATCGATTTGTTTACCCATCCGCCGGGCATACACCTCCACAAAATGTTCCACCAAGGAAGGGATGTCTTCGCGGCGCGCCCGCAACGGCGGCAGCGGGATGGGAAACACATTCAGCCGGTAAAAGAGGTCGCTGCGGAATTCGTTGCGCTTCACCATCTCTGCCAGATTTCGGTTGGTCGCCGCCACCAGGCGAACGTCCACTTGGTGCGTCCGAGTGCCGCCCAAGCGCTCGAACTCCTGTTCCTGCAAGACTCGCAACAGTTTGGGCTGCAGCCCAGGGGGAATATCTCCTATCTCGTCCAGAAAGAGCGTCCCTTTGTCGGCCAGTTCGAAACGGCCGACCTTTTGCGCAATAGCGCCTGTAAACGCCCCCTTCTCATGACCAAAGAGTTCACTTTCGAGAAGATCGAAGGGAATGGCAGCGCAATTCAGTTTTATGAAAGGACGCCCGAAGCGCGAACTCAAGTCGTGGACTGCGCGCGCGATGAGTTCCTTGCCGGTACCTGTTTCTCCTTCGATCAGGACAGTGGAATCCGTGGGCGCCACCCGTTCGACTTGTTCGAGCACCGCTTCGAGCGCGGGACTTTTGCCTATAATCTGCTCGAATCTGCGCGGGTTACGGTCTTGATCATCCGACCGGAATGGTTGTAATGCTCCCAAAGAGGATCTCCTTGCGGACCACACGCACTTGTGCTTCTCCGATTAATTCTCCAGAGCCGCTCGCACATTTTCGAGCAGGACTTCGTTGTCGAATGGTTTGGACAGAAACTCTACTGCGCCTTCTCTCCGCGCCTGTAAACGCATCTTTTCATCGCCATGTGCTGTGATGAAAATGATGGGAATCCTGCATCGTTCGGCGTTCAGCTGCGCCTGCAGTTCCAGTCCAGACATTCCCGGCATGCGAATATCCGCGATCAGACAAGCAGTGCCGTGCTGTTTGCCAGACCTCAGGAATTCCTCCGCGGATGCAAAGCCTTGCGCCGATAACCCCACCGCTTCCAACAGGTCCTGCACCGCGGCGCGCATCGACTCATCATCATCGACGATTGCTACCAATTTGTCCCTCCCATCGGTGCTCATAGCTGGAATTCTGCAACTACGACAAAAGCGCCGCAATCACACGTTGGTATTATTTCTCGGCGGACGGAACGTCCAATAGCCCCGCCATTTTCACCAGTTCCGCCACAGATCCAGCTTTCATCTTCTTCATCGCGCGGCCGCGTTGGATCTTGACGGTGACTTCGCTGGTACCGAGTTCGGCCGCGATTTGCTTATTAAGCATGCCCGAAACCACCATGCTCATGACCTCGCGCTCCCGTGCGGTCAGCGCTGCGTAGCGCTGTCGCAACTCGGCAAGGTTAGCTTGCTCTTCGCGCGTGGCCCGGTCGCGGTCTAACGCCTGTTGGACGGCATCCAGTAAATCGCGCTCCTGGAAGGGCTTGGTGAGGAACTCTACGGCGCCTGATTTCATGGCCTTTACCGTCATCGGAATGTCTCCGTAACCGGTAATGAAGATGATCGGAATTCGAAGACCTGCATCAGCCAACCGGCGCTGAAAGTCCAGACCGTTGACTCCGGGAAGTTTCACATCCAGGACAAGGCAGCTGGGCCCATCGGGCCGCTTGCACCGTAGGAACTCTTCGGCGGTTCCGAACGACTCGGAACGCAATCCCGTTGCCTCCAGCAGGTCTTGGATGGACGCCCGCACGGAGGCATCGTCATCGATAATGAACACGATGCGATTGTCGTCGGCCATCATACAGGTGCCTCGAATTCGCGACGCGCGTCAAATTTGGCGGGCAGGGTGAGGTAAAAGCTTGCACCTCGGGGAGAGTTTTCGGCAGCCCACAAACGTCCGCCGTGCGACTCAATGATGGAGCGGCAGATTCGCAGTCCCATGCCGGTGCCGTGTGGTTTGGTGGTGAAGAAGGCATTGAAGATCAGGTCCGCTTGCCCCGATGGCAGCCCCACGCCGGTATCGCTGACTGACACCACAAGATGCTCGTTTTCGGCTCGCTGCGACTTGATAGCAAGCTCTCGCGTCCCGTCTGCGCTCTTCATGGCATCGATGCTGTTGATCATCAGGTTCATCACCACTTGTTGCAATTGCACGCGGTCTCCCATGACTGGCGGAAGATCTGACGCCAGTTCCGTGTGGACTGAGATCGCGTATCGCATTGCCTCGCCGCGCAGCAGGGAAATCATCTCTTGAATGACTTCGTTTACATCGACTAATTCCAACTGCAGAGTGCCTTTTTGGAAGAGGAGGCGAATTCGGCTGATGATCTCTGCCGCCCTCGTTCCGTCATTCACGATCCGCGCAGCTGCCGCGCGGGCCTTCTCAAGATTTGGGACGTCCGCGTCCAGCCAGCGGATACAGCTATTTGCGCTCGTGACCGCAGCGGCAATCGGTTGATTCACTTCGTGCGACAGTGAGGCGGTAAGCTCCCCCATGGTGGTCATCCGATTGACGCGTGCCAGATCCGCCTGGGCTTGACGCAATCGTTCGCGCTCTTTCTCAGCCCGCTTGCGTTCGGTCACGTCCATGACGGTACCAACGAATTCAACGTGATCACCGGATGGGTTGACAACGGGATGGCCTATTACGTGGATGTCTCTGAGCTCGCCGCTGGGATGAACGAAGCGGTACTCCAACTCGAAATCCGCTTTGTTACGCTCTGCTGTCTCGACCGCTTCCCTGAATTTAGCTTGATCACCCGGATGGATGCGCTGAAAGAACGTTTCGTATAGCGGTTGACCGGCGTACGGATCAAAACCGAGCACTCGATAGCATTCTTCGGACAAGTACCTGATCTCGCCGACGACAGATGCCCAACTGCCGGTGTGGCTAAGCCTCTGCGCGTCCGCCAGGTAGCCCTCGCTTCGCCGCAAGGATTCTTCCGCCGACTTGCGCTCGCGACTCTCTGCCTGGAGCGCCTCGTTCGTGCTCTGGAGCTCCTGCAATTTTTCTGCCAGTTCATCGCGCGCGCGCCTTAGCGATTCCATGGCGCTCCTTTCGGCAGCGCTCAGCGAGCCGACGAACAGAGCCGACACGACGAAGATGACGAGGCGTGGTATTTCGTCGGGCTTTAGAGTCAACGAATGAGTCGGAGGCAGAAAATAATAATTGAAAGCGAGAGCGGACACTGCCGTCGCGAGGAATCCGGGACCGAGTCCGCCGAACCAAGCACTCAATAGGACGGCGCAAAGAAAAAGTGAGACAGGAGCATCTTGCAAATGAATCGCGGGCAAGCTTGAAACGGTCAGGGCGACAGCGACCGATAGAACAGCAATTCCGTAGCTCCAAATCAGAGGTGGTTTGGGCCACAGAAGGGGATTGAGCCTGGACATCCTTCAGCTCCTGCCCTGCAGGTGTTGCTGCAACCAATCAAAATTTTAACACCACAAAGTGTTGTGCTCCGGCTGCCTCGCTTTCTCAAGCACATCTCAACATCCCCCCCGTCCAGTTCGATGGACGGCATGTCAACACCCCGACAGTTTGCGGACCACCGGATGCTGCAAAGCGCTAAGGAAATTGGCGCATCCGCCACCCTGCCAAGGACTTCCAATGGTTTTCGTCACGGTCCATGCATGGCAGAACAATTGCTACTTCAAGCTGCCGATGCGCAGCGACCAAGAAAGGCATTGGGGGTAAGAAATCATGGAAACGTTTTGTTCAATGGAGACTCAACGAGAGTCCGACGGCGCGTTGGTGACTGCCGCAAAGCGCGGCGATGCACGGGCTTTTGAAGACTTGTTTCTTTTTCACGGGCGGCGGGTTTTTTCCGTGGCGCAACGGATCACGAACAATCGAGAGGATGCGGAAGATGTTGTGCAAGAGACGTTTCGTAAGGTCTTCCTGCACATCGCGGAGTTTCAAGAGAAGTCTCAGTTCTCGACCTGGTTGATACGCATCGCCATGAATGAAGCCTTAATGCTAGTCCGTCGGAGACGCGGGATTGTCGAAGCGTTACCGGAGAATACCGAAGATGGAGTGAAATCCTTCACGGATCCGTTTGTTGACCAGAGTCCCAGCCCTGAAGAGGCTTGCTGGCGGCGCGAGCGCAACGAACTCTTGGCCGGAGCGATCAATCGCTTGGGTCCAAGGATTCGGAAGGCCATCATGCTACGCGACATCGAAGAACGATCTACCCACGAAACCGCTGCGCTTCTAGGAAGCTCAATTAGTGCCGTGAAAGCTCGTGTTTTTCAAGGGCGTCGGAAGTTACGTCGAATGGTAAATCGCGTAGTACTGCTGGAGTCTCCAAGTCGGCTCCAGTGGGACGACACTACCACTGGCATTTGAAGAGCCTTTAGCTAAGCCGAAGCTGGCTAAGCCCGTCGAGCCTGCTGAGCCGACGGACCCAAAATAGTTGTCCTCTGCCAGGCTGATGAAAAAGCTTCTCTCTAATGGTTAGAATTTCGCCCTGATTGTCGCTGGTTCAATGTTGAAGGTCCCTCCTCACACAGGAATCGCTAAGACTAATTAGAGGTCCGTCGTTGCCAGCGACTTCGTAGCCTGAGGTCTATCACGCACAACCAATAGTCGCTGTGTTGGTCCCGTTAAATGTGCCCCGGCACTATAATTTTGGTTAACTCCTTGGTATGCAGAGGGTTGCATCTCTGACGCCGTAGGGGGCGTTTACAACTTTTTACAATCGTTTGCTCTCACTTGACACATTGGTGTAGAAGGCCACTTATAGTTTCGCCTAGATGATGAGTAGCGAGTTGGTGAGGTAGAGACTCTGATGAAATGGCGATTGACCGATCGGACGCGAACGCTGCTAACGCTGGAGCTGGCGATAGTGCTGCCCGCGGCGGCGTTGATGGGTTTCAGCATTTGGAACCTGAAGCACATTCAACGGTCGGAGGCCGTTGAGGCGGCGTTACAACGCGACTTTGCTCACGTACTGAAGATTGCGGAAATGAAAACGTGGGACGCGGCCAATGAGGTTATCTCGCCAGTCCGAAAAGAGTTTCCAAACCCGGATCAGAGCCGTTCAGAAATTCAAGCCGCTCTTCGTCGCATCCTCACGGAACATCCGGAGTTTTCCTACGCAATTTTCTACGATAAGAAGAACCACTTGTTTTTGAGCCAAGAGCAACCTCGGCTGGAGAGTGACGCGGCTTTCTGCGCGCGAACTCAAGAATCGATCGGCATGGTTTCGAATTGGCTACCGGTCGAAGCACCTGGCATGGTGGAGCGCGTCCACGTGATGGCGGAAAAACACGAAGACCCGGTGGGATTTGAGGGTGGTTGGATGCTTCAGGACAATCAGCATGTGTACTGGAATATGGCGTACTTCATTCCTCGCGAAGTTCCGAAGGACCGCGTTACTATCGGGATGCTTGCCTTCAATAACGATTACCTCCGCGATACTTTTTTGCCCATGATGATGAAGGATGTATTGCACAGCAAGAATGACCTACTGAGAGCGGACGCCAATCCGCCAGTGATGATGGTGCACCCGTCGAAGGATTCCAACCCCTGGGTAACTTCCGCAAATTGGGATGGTGGCAGGCCGGAAGCGGAGCGCAACTTTTCCTACGTCTTCCCTGACCTAACACTGGCTATCAAATATCAGGGCACGACTGTGGCGGATCTGGGATCGCGATTCCTCCGGTACAACTACACAGTGCTTGCCGCTCTCTCTCTGCTGATGGCGGGAGGAATTTGGCTGACGTATCGCAATATTTCTCGGGAAATGAAACTTGCAAGGCTGAAGTCTGATTTTGTGGCCAACGTTTCGCATGAGTTGCGAACACCTTTGGCCTTGATTCGGCTGTATGCAGAGACGCTGGAGCTCGGGCGGCTTACTGCAAAAGAAAAGTATCAGGAGTATTTCCGCATCATTCGCGAGGAGAGCGAACGTCTAACTGCGCTGATCAACAACATCCTGGACTTTTCGCGAATCGAGGCTGGGCGCAAAGAATACGAGTTCAAAGAAACGAATCTGGCGGAACTTGTGCGTTCGACGCTCGAGTCTTATCGTTTCCAAATCCAGCAACACGGGTTCGCGTTCGAAGAGAATATTTGTGCGGATATTCCGCCGCTCTCCGTCGACCGCGAAGCAATCGCTCGCTCGCTGCTCAACCTGGTCAACAACGCGCTGAAATACTCGAAGGATCAGAAATACATTGGCGTGCGCTTGTATCGTTCGAACGGTAGCGTGAATTTGGAAGTCTGCGACCACGGTATCGGCATTCCAGCCAACGAACACGAGAAAATCTTCGAAAAGTTTTACCGCTGCGGGGATCCGCTAGTTCACAACGTCAAGGGTTCAGGTTTGGGGCTCTCGCTGGTTCGGCACATTGCGCGGGCACACGGTGGAGATGTGCTGGTGGAGAGCGTGCCTGAGAAAGGCAGTAAATTTACGATCGCATTGCCGATGACTCGTGCGGTGCAGGCTGGAGGCGCGGTCGCATGACGACAAATCGCGCGAGGAGCTATGCCATGTTCCGTAGCAGAACGGAGCTTCAATGGAGACCGTGAAGATATTGATTGTAGAGGATGAGCCGAACATGGTCGCCGGCCTGCGTGACAATTTCGAGTATGAAGGCTTTCAAGTGATGACCGCACTTGATGGCGTGGAAGGACTGGAAAAAGCGCTGAAGGATTCGCCGGACCTGGTTGTTTTGGATGTGATGATGCCGCGCATGAGCGGTTTGGACGTTTGCAAGCAGCTCAAAGCGAAACGACCATCCATTCCGATCATTATGCTTACGGCCCGCGGCCAGGAAGTAGACAAAGTTGTGGGGCTGGAACTTGGCGCGGATGATTATGTGACCAAGCCATTCTCCATCCGGGAATTGCTTGCTCGGGTGAAGGCTGTTCTTCGCCGCGCCCAAGCGGTGCCGAAAGAGCAAGAGCGCTACACCTTTGGCGATGTCGAGGTGAATTTGCGCAGCTATCAGGTGGTGCGCGCGGGCAAACCGGTGGAGTTTTCCAGTAAGGAGTTTGAGCTGCTTAAACATTTTCTATGTCATTCGGGAGAGACGCTGAGCCGTGACCGATTGTTGGACGAGGTGTGGGGCTACGAGAGCTTTCCAACCACGCGGACGGTGGATGCCCACATTGTGCGGATTCGACAGAAACTGGAACCAATTCCGGAGCAACCGCGATTTTTTCTGACGGTGCATGGAGTGGGTTACAGATTCGTGGGATGAGATGAACATGATCACCAGCATTTCAGAAAAACAGAACACCACACGAAAGTCGCCCGGGAACCATGTCCCGCGCCAGGTGGAGGGTATGGCGAAAGTTTGGGCTACCCAAGAAGAGTCCGGTCCGTCAGAAAAGGTTATGGAGAATTTTGTATCGCTGAAGAAGGAACTGGATGCGTTGCAGAGCGCGCATGGCCGGCTGCAGCAAGCGGTCTACGAAGCGGCGCAGATTCAACGGAGACTTTGCGCCCCCCGCGAATTGATTTGGGGCGACTTTGAGGTCGCGGGCGAGATTTTCCCAGTGCGCCATCTTTCCGGAGATTTTTTCAAGGTGATGGAACTTGGCCCTGTGCTTGGATTGGCGGTTGGCGATATCGCGGGCAAAGGAATGACTGCGGGAATTTGGCAAGCCCATCTGATGCACTTGGTCGAGCGTGCTGCGCGCGCCTTCGAGCAGGCGGCCGATGTCGTCGCCGAGGTTAATCGTGAATTGTGCCGGGAGCAGAGTGAACCACCGCCGATTACTGCGCTGTTTTTCGCGCGGCTCGATCCCGAACGAAATGAACTGTCGTATTGCAGCGCAGGTTTACCAGACCCGATTGTGGTTAGGCGTGACAAGTCCGTGGAACGGCTGCAAGTGGGCGGCCCGATGCTTGGGGCACTCAAGGACGCGGCTTACAACTCCGGCCATGTGTGCCTCAGTCCGGGCGATATGTTGCTGGCTTACTCCGACGGCCTGACGGAATCGCGGAATTCCCAGGACGAAGAGTTTGAAATGGCACGGCTGTCTAAAGCGGCTAACGCGCTGAATGGCGCGAGCGCAAATCAGGTTCTCTTCTCGACGCTGGGAGCTGTGCTGGACTTTGCCGACGCATGCCCGCCGGCTGATGATTTGACACTGTTGGTGGTGCGTCATCGCGAACATGCGCCTGCGAAACAGACTTCTGCAGGTAACAAAGATTCATCGACGTCTGTTGATCGACTGCCTTTAACGGGGCGGCCTAGGCAGGGACGAAAAAGAAAAGCGGTTGGCTAACAACAGCTGAACAGGTGTCAGGACGGGCTCGGCAATTTGTGCCTCCGGGCTCGATGGTATTGGTGTGTCTAAATTTCGGAGGAGAACACCGGTGATGGCAAGCAAAGCGACTTTGTTGATCATGGAAGAGATGCCGATCTACGCAGCCATGGACCAGCCTAAAGTAATCTGCCAAGAATTGTGGAGTGACCTTTACAGGGATCATCATCACTACGTTCTGCAGATCTGCCGGCGATTTTTTCGTAGACCGGAAGATGCCGAGGATGCGGCCGCGGAAGTGTTTTTGAAGCTCTGCAGAGTAGTGCATCAAAAGAACGACACGCTGCCTTTCCGGCCGTGGCTTACGCAGGTGGCATGGCACCACTGCATTGATAGGCTTCGTCGCCGGAAGAACGAGAAAAATGCCTCGGTGGAGGGAGTGGAACTTAGCAACATCGTGGACCGGTCATCACCCTCGCCGCTCTCGCAAATTTTACACAAAGACCAGCAGCGCCACGTCAGAGAACAGTTGATTCGCCTGCCGGAGAAATACAAAGTTCCGCTGATGCTGCGCTATTACCGGGGAATGAGTTATTCGGAAATCGCGCGCGCGCTGAACACCCGGCTTCCCACCGTGAGGATGATGGTTTTTCGTGCCAAAAATTATTTGCGGCGTAATTTGCGGAGGTCGGGGGCGGTAGGATTCGGGGATTCCCGTAGATGGTCCAGGCCGCTTTCGTAAGCGAGAAAATATTAAATCTGCGAGGGTAGTTTGACTGCTGCGAAACAAGGGCCTCTCCGGTTTGATCGCAGGTAAGTTTGCCTGATGGTCTTGCCCGTCATAAAGTCCGGTTATAACCGCTTACGCTGAAACCATAACCACAATTAAACAATTGAAATCGCCTGTTTTCGTACCCGGAGGGCCATCTGCCCCTGCGACAAGCCCAGTCCAGATATGTTTTATAGTGTGGCATCGCACTACTTTTACGAGCGTGACGTGACGTCACGACTTCCTTCTTCTCCCTTACAGCAAATGTCCGCCCCTGCATACCAAAAGTGAATGGTTGACTTCGTAACAAAAAGTAAGTAAAAGAAACAAAGCGAAAGCCTTCGAAAGTCGTTCGATTTGGTCCTCGAATATGCGTCCCGCTCCCCAGGGGGTGTTCCATGTGTTTGGCAGTCGATGAGCTTAAGACGAAAGTTCTTGTGCTCGTGCTATTCGCTGTTGTTCTGGCGCTGACAGTAACTGCGCCCGCATTTGCGCAGTCTACGTACACTTCGCAGTTGACAGGTGTGGTCTCCGATCCGTCTGGCGCGGTAATTCCTGGTGCGAAGGTTGAGCTTACGGACGAGGCCACTGGAGTCGCCTTGAATTTCACGACGGATAGCCGTGGCATCTATGTGTTTACAGGTGTGCGCCCGGCTACGTACTCGATCCGCGTTCAGGCAAGTGGTTTGGCTACGCAGGAGCGCAAGGGACTGGTCCTCGCCGTGAATCAGCAGGCTACCCTCGACTTTACGCTGAGTCCGGGCACGATCTCGGAAAGCATCACCGTGACGGAACAAGCTCCACTGCTGGATACCGGCAACGCTTCGCTTGGCACAGATGTGACCAACGAGTATGTTCGTGACATTCCGCTTCCGGATCGTAGTTTTTTCGGATTAGTGTTCCTTGCGGGTGGCGTGACCGAGGCGGCCGGTTCTGGAATTCAGGATTCTTATCCTTCGGGAACAAATTTCGTTTCGAATGGGCAACGCAACGCCACTGCGGAAGTACGAATGGATGGCGCATTGACCAGCGCCCTGAGCAGGGGGAGGGCGGCACGACGAACGTTTACTACCAGCCATCGGTGGAAATTGTTCAGGAGTTCAAAGTCGAGAACAACAGTTTTTCCGCGGAATACGGAAACAATGGCGGAACCGTGGTGAATCTGGTGCTGAAAGAAGGCGGTAACAGGTTTCACGGTAGCGGTTGGTGGTTCGGCCAACGGTCGGCGCTTGATGCTAACGATTTTTTCAACAATTCAGCGGGAGTTCCAAAGCCGGATCACTCTCGAGATCAATACGGATTTTCGTTGGGTGGCCCGATCCGCAAAGACAAAACCTTTTTCTTTGTGGATTTTGAACGAGTAAAAGTAGCAGACGCCGTCAACATTTCTGGTGTGGTGCCGACCGCGGACGAGCGCATTGGGAATTTTTCCAACAGTGGCGTTTCGATTTTCAATCCTTTGGCTTGTACCTCTCCCCTAGGCAGCCCATGCACCAGTCGCGCTCCGCTTGTTGGCGATGCATCTAATGTCGATACGCAAGGGAACTCGTTAGCAGGAGTATCCAACGTAATTCCACAGAGCCTAATCGATCCCATTGGGCAAAAAATAATTAATTTGTATCCGATGCCCAACGTGACCAGCGGAAATATATTTAACTATCGGGCCTCGACGATTGCGGCGAGCTCTGGGTACCAATATGACGTCAAGATAGACCATCACTTCAACGAGAACATACATCTCTCCGGTCGCTATAGCCACCTTTACTCAGATTTCTCCACACCCTTCATCGTTGGCGATGGCACTGATGCGAACGGAAATACGATTAATGATGGGCTCGCCGGAAAAACCGTGGTAAGTAACGCCGGGCTTGAATTCAATTGGACATTGACGACTACGACGCTATGGACCAGCCGCTTTGCGTTGGATCGAGTCAATTCGCCGGGCCACTCGGTAGGTCCCAGTTTTGCCTCGGTTGGTCTGCCAGCAATTCTAGGACAGGCCAACGGCTTGACGCGAATGCCAACGATTCAGATGGATACAAGCGGAGCTGCGAACCAGTTGTCGTTGTTCAATCAGTGCTGCACGGATACCTCCTTTGCGCACACGCTCTTTTCGTACTCTTCCGCGGTTTCGTTCGTGCGCGGGCGGCACACCCTGAAAACTGGATTTGAGCAGAGGCAATTTCTAAACAATTTCGGACAGCCAAACTATCCAACCGGTTATTTTTATTTTCCTCAGACCATTACCGCCAGTTCCCCGACCGATACGAGCACCGGAGATTCGTTTGCTGCGTTGCTAATGGGCTACGGCGACCCCAGTAGCTATATCAATATCCAGCCCACGGTCGCCGACAAGTCTTGGGAAACGGCTTTTTATGTGCAAGACGATTTCAAGGTCAGCGCGAAGCTCACTTTGAATCTTGGCTTGCGCTACGGGTGGAGCACGCCGTACACGGAGAGATTTAATCATCAGCAATACAGCGACTTCTCGGCGAACACCGGCGTGACCGTGCCGCTGCCGAATGCGCTAGATACCTCGGTAAGCACGCCCACCGATTTGAAGGGCACGACCGTCTTTGTTGGTCAACAAGGATTAGGTCGCCATTTGCCGGTCGATTGGCGAAATGTGGCACCGCGCTTGGGATTTGCCTATGCGTTGAATCCAAATACGGTGGTTCGTGGCGGGGCCGGTATCTACTACGGTTTAAATCCGGCTACCAATTATCAGTACACCGGCACAGCGTTCAGCAGTTCGGGTAACGTGTTTTTCACTACGGATGGATTCCAAAGCAGATCAGCAACCTTGGAAAACCCGTTTCCCAACGGGCTGCCATTACCACAAGGACAGACTCAGGGCGCGAATCCGAATTGGGGATTCTCGAACTCTAACAACCTGGGAACGGACCAAGCACGAAACGCCAACATTTATCAGTGGAATCTTGGTGTGCAGCATCTGTTTCCCTGGGACGTGACGATCGGCATCGATTACTCCGCCAATCGCAGCAATCACCTGCCTTGGGGCGGCGACAATATCACCACCACGCGAAACAGAAACTTCTTACCCTCCTCGGTTCGCGCGGAAGTCTCGGCGGCGCAACACGCATTAGATCCGAATTGTGACGCAGACGGTTGCGTAACCAATTATCTAAATACCCTGGTGAGCAATCCGTTCCAATCGCTTTTCGTGCAGGTGCAAGGCCAACCGGCACCGATTTACAACGAGCCATCGTCGCTTTATATTCAGGCGCAAATTCCGCTGGTTGATTTGTTACGGCCGTATCCGCAGTTCGCGGGAAGTTTCACCGGGCTGCCCAATCTGGGAGCGAATTCGTTTTACAACTCTATGCAGATTCGCTTTCAGAAGCGCGCCAACCATTACTTGAGCTTCGAGGGGAATTACACGCTGTCCAAAGCGACGGATGATTCCTCGGCAGGTTTCAATGCGTTTGTGGGCACTCTGAATGCGGGAAACGTGCAGCAGCTTGACCAATTGAAGCTGGAGCATTCGATCAGCGCGAATGACGCCACCCACCGCCTCGTTTTCGCGGCTATCGCGAGCGTTCCCATTGGCCGCGGTCTGTGGATCGGTAAGGATATGAATCGCGTACTTGACGGCTTCGTGGGTGGTTGGAGTATTTCGACCGTAGTGACCTTTCAGAGCGGCCAGCCCTTGGCATTTAGCACCAACGGCACATTTGACGGGTTATTCATAGATGGCAACCAGCGGCCGAATCTGACGTGTAGCCGGCTCTCGAGTGGCATCAGCTATCATCAGGCCGCCGCTACTGGTCAGTCTGTGTTCAACGCGAATTGTTTCGCTTTTCCGGGAGATGAAGTGCCCGGTGACGCTCCGCGGTACATCGCCACACTACGTACCGACGGGATTCGCAATTCCGATCTTTCGTTTAGCAAGGAATTCAAGATTCGGGAGGGTATGTTGATACAGATACGCGGTGAATTCTTCAACTTCACCAACACACCGCGCTTCGCCGCACCCAACACCACGGTGTCCGACTTGCTCACACCAAATTCCAGTTTCGGCCAGGTGACTTCGACGGCGAATACACCCAGGCACACGCAATTCGGGATTCGGTTCCAGTTCTAACCTATGACCACCTTAACAAAAGCGGTTTCAGTGTTGGCAATCTTGTGCGCCCCAGCGTTGCTTCATTTCGATGAAGCGGTTGCCCCGGTGCAAAATTGGACACATTTTGTACGCATCGGAGCTTACGGCCTGAAATCCGATAATTCCGAGGACATTGTTCGCAACGCCACGAAGACACACGTTTTTGGAATCGAAGTGGACAATGATATTCCGGGGCGCTACGAGAGTTTCCTCGATCCCACTGCTAAACTAAAAGCCATAAAATCCGTAGCCGAAGCGGCACACCAGGCTCACAATCGCGCGTTTGTGTATATCGCGGGTACGGAATGCATCACGGCAAATGCGGATAAATCGCCGCACTCCGTCTTGAAGGATCATCCCGATTGGATTCAACGGAAACTTACCGGTGAGCCTGCGGTGTTCACTTCGGGAGCGGCGTTTTGGATCAGTCCTGGTGACGAAGATGTCTGGGTCAGTCCGTACGCAAAAGCGTGGCGCAAAACTTACATGGAGCGTGTCCGGCAAATTGCTGCGACCGGCATTGATGGCATTTACGTGGACATTCCTTACTGGATGACGCATTTCGACGGATGGGAAAATTCTTGGGCAAGCTTTGATGACGCGACCGTGGCTGCATTTCGCGAGAAGACCGGGCTCGATGCGCGCAAAGATTTGAAGCTGGGCGACTTCCACGACACAAACTTCAGAAAGTGGATCGACTTTCGAATTACCACGCTGACCGACTTTTTGGCGGAGGTTCGCGAAAATGCTCGCTCTGTCAATCCACAGATCATGCTGATTCCCGAGATTTATCCTGGCATTGAAGAGGAAGCCACGCGCGTCGGCTCGGATGTTTATGAGATGTACGGCGTCTCCGACGCAATCGCCCACGAATACGAATTTGGGTCCGGCGAGCACATGGCATCGTCGCGAACCCAGCTTGATTGGTTCCTTTATCAAGCCGGAATGTTGAGTTTCCGTGCGTTCGCGCAGGGCAAAGCGACCTGGATCCTGAACTACTCGTGGGACGGCGACAAAAATGTGGATGCTCGGGAAGCGATGAAAAATCTCGCCATGTCGCAGGTGATCGCCGGTGCGAACTTCTGGGACGCGCCGGGCCATTCGATGGCCGGATCAAATGATGAATCCACGCGAACCAAGATTTTTCAGTGGATCGAAAAGAATCAGAAGACGCTCTACTCCTCGAGGGAGCCGATGCAGCCGATCGGCGTTTATTTTTCTCCGAAGAGCCGCGATTACGATGCGCAGAATTTTCTGCCGTCCTATCGCGGACTCCTGGTGATGCTACTGCAAGCACATCGCGAATTTCAGATCGTCACGCCAAGAACCCTTGGTGAGTTTCATGGCCACATTCTTGTGTTACCCAACGTGAGCATATTATCCGCAACGGAAAAGCAGACTCTGAAAGGCTTCAACAAGCAGGGCGGACAGTTGATAATCACGGGCCAAGATGCGACCGAGCTTGGCGATGTTAGGCAGATTGTGCGTATGCCCGATTGCCCTGGGAAGAGCTATCTTGCGGGGTTGCAGCACGATTTCTTGCAGGGATCGCGGGAAGTGCCGGAGCCTTTTGTTAACGCGCTCAAGCCGGAGCAGAACATTTTGGTTGATGCACCCACGTCGGTCGCCACCAACTTTGCTCGTGTCGACGGGATACCGCAGATTTTTCTTGCGAACTTTGCGGGCCTTGTACCTGGAACAAATGCTACTCCGGCTTCAGCTTCCGGAATAAAGATCAGTGCTCCTGCAGCTGATGGAGCCGTTCTGGTGTATCTTCCTTTCCTCGGTGAACGCCAGACCGTGCATGGCACGAAACAGGGGGACAGGATGGAATTCGTTCTGCCGCCTGTCGAACGAGGAGCGGTCGCGTGGATCCCGGGTCAATCGATGAGACCTAGATGATGATGACGTCAACTGTTCCAAACGGAAAAGAAAAGGGATTGCAGCAGCTTGCTGATTCGCGCGGCGTTATCGCGGCGCTAGCGATCGATCAGCGCAGTGCTCTGCGCGCTTTGTTTGCGCGTGCCATGAACGTCGATTCGGGCAAAGTTCCTCAGGACAAGCTTATCCTGTTTAAAGAGGCGGTTAGCTCAGTTCTCACTCCATACGCCAGTTCGATACTTCTCGATCCCGAATATGGGCTACCTGCTGCAAAACGGCGTGCGAAAACCTCTGGACTTTTACTGGCGTATGAAGAGTCCGGATACGACAAAAATGTTTTGGGCAGATTACCGCGCCGGTTGAAAGGCTGGTCTGCGCAGCGCCTCGTCGAAGCTGGAGCAAACGGAGTCAAACTGCTGCTCTACTATTCCAATGTCTCGCCCGCCGAAATTAACACCGCGAAATACCAATTCGTGCAAAGTGTGGGAGCGGAGTGCGCTGCTTGCGACATCCCTTTCTTCCTCGAACTGGTCAGTTATCGCGAGGGATTGGACGAAAAAGGTGACGAATTCGCGCGGGTAAAGCCCGAAGTAGTGTCGGCAGGAATTGCAGAGTTTTCTAAACCTCAGTATCGTGTGGATGTTCTGAAGGTCGGCATGCCCGTAAACCTCAATTTAGTTCAAGGCTCGCCAACGCTTGGTGCAGCAGAATTTCTTCATACACGTGCGGACGCAAAACTTCACTTCTGTCGCGCCGCGGAACTTTCTCGCGTGCCGTTCATTTATCTATCAGAAGGTGTGAGTAACGCGACATTTCAATACGGACTGGAGCTTGCCAGCGAAGCCCAAGTAAAGTTTTCGGGAGTGCTTTGCGGAAGAGCCACCTGGAAAGATGGCGTGCCCATGTTCGTGAATGGCGGCATGAGCGCTTTGCAAGACTGGCTGGGGGAGCAGGGAATTGAAAACATTCAGAACGTAAATAAGCGCCTTGGCAGCGCCACACCTTGGTTTTCGTTTCACGGTCAGTCAACAGGAGCGTAAGAACGCGGCATGTTCCTTTGTGTCAGTCTCAATCCGGCCGTGGATAAACGGATCACTCTTCACGATCTGCAGCTTGGCCGTGTGAATCGTGCTTTGAAATCGATTGCGGCGCCGGGCGGTAAGGCAGCACACGTGGCCATGGTTTTGCGCACGTTGGGTGCGGAGCCTATCTGGGTGGGGTTCGCAGGCGGGGCAAGCGGAACGGCCCTGCTAGAAGGCCTATGCGGAATGTCGATTCGCGCTGAAGCGGTTAACATTGGAGGCGACACCAGAACAAATCTGGAACTTATCGATGATAAAGGTGTGACGGAGATTCTCGAACCGGGGCCTGATGTCACTGTCTCTGAGCTGCAGCGCTTCGAAGACAAGTTGCGTGAACTCTTGACTAAATTAACGGCGTCCACCGTGATCTTCTCGGGAAGTCTGCCACCAGGTATTCCAGTTAATTTTTACTGCCGCTTGGTAACACTGACACACGAATACGGCGGACGTGCATTCGTGGATAGCAGTGGTGACGCTTTCAGGATGGCGTTGAAAGCGCAACCTGAATTCGTTAAGCCCAATCAGGAAGAAGCCGAGTCTTGGAGTGGGAATACCGTTGATGGAACTCGTTCCGCCGCCGCCACGCTGAACGCCATGCTGGATGCGGGCGCTTGCGCGGGCGCACTCAGCCTGGGTGCGGATGGATTGATTTTCCGCGCATCAAAGCAAGAGCGCGACACTTTCTTTGCTAGCGGTACAAAACTATCAGTAAAGTCGTCGGTGGGCAGTGGCGATGCGACTTTGGCGGGCTTCGCCTTTGCGGCCCAACACGGATTACTACCCATGGAGGCGGTGCGTCTTGCGGCAGCGTGCGGCGCGGCCAATTGTCTTGCGGAAGGCCCGGGACTGGCACGAGCTATGGACATAGAGCGATTGAAACATGAGATTCGCGTGGAAGTGCTGAATTAGCTGCGGAGAATGGGCAGGAGTTTTCGCAAATGTTGAGTGAAGAGCGTCGCCGAGAGATTTTGGAAATGTTGCGGAACGACGGTCGCGTGTTGGTGCGTGAACTCTCCAAGCATTTCCGAACTTCGCAGATCACCATTCGCAAAGATTTGGAGTACCTGCACCATGATGGGCAGCTCGAGAGAACGCATGGTGGCGCGCTTCAAAAGGAAACGGGCGCGCTCCGTGATAGTCCGCTCGAAGAAAAAGCTCGCCAGCACCGTCAGGAGAAAATGCGAATTGCCGCCGCGGCTGCCCAAAAAATCCGCAAAGGACAGGTGATTATTCTCGATTCAGGAACCACCACAACCGCCATCGCGCGATCCTGCAGAAAAATAAAAAATCTTACGATCATCACGAACGCTACAAATATTGCGGCGGAGTTAGCGGATTCTTCTGTGGAAGTAATTCTCACCGGCGGAGTGCTTCGCCAGAATTCCTATTCGCTGGTCGGGCCGCTGGCCGAGGAATCGCTGCGAAAGCTCAGCGCCGACCTTCTCTTTCTTGGGGTCGACGGTTTTGACGTCCGCTACGGGTTGACTACTCCTAATTTGTTGGAGGCGCGGGTGAACCGGGCGATGGCCGAATCTGCTCGTCGCACTGTAGTAGTTTGTGACTCTAGTAAATTTGGCCGCCGGAGTCTGTCCCTAATCATGCCGGCTTCGTCGGTCCATGAAGCCATTACCGATAAGAATATTTCCAAGCGCGACCTTAAGGCCCTTCGCGACGCAGACATCGAAGTGACTCTCGTTTAAGCCATGCAAATCAGCGGTCGAAAGAATACTCATGTCAACGAATGAAGTAACCCAGCAGCCGTCGGAAACGTGGAATGAAATTCTGTCGCAAGGCCAGGTTTGGCAAGCGACTCTGCACGAACTAAAGCAGAGCACGGTGCCGGATAGAATTCTGAAAGCCAGCGGTACGTCGCGATCTTGGCTTTTTGTTGGCTGCGGTACCAGCTTTTACCTGGCGGAAGCGGCTGCAACGTCGTGGACGTTGTTGACTGGCGAACCGGCTCGCGCCGTTCCCGCTTCAGAGATACTGCTCTACCCTGCGCTCAGTCACCGGGGTGAGGCCGACGTACATGCTGTGGTGATCTCGCGTTCCGGCCGCACTTCGGAGGCAGTTCGCGCAGCAACCGCCTTGAAAAATGATTTGCACATATCGACTTTTGGAATCACCTGTGCGCAGGGAAGCCCTCTAGAAGCCGTGTGTGATACGACTATCGTGCTGCGGGCGGCGGATGAAAAAAGCACGGTCATGACGCGTTCGTTCACCAGCATGCTGCTCAGTCTGCAATATCTGGCTGCGCGTCGCTGCGGAAATGACTTATTCGTGCAATCGTTGTCAGAAATGGCCGAGCAGTTTTCTGAGCATATCCCGTCGTTGGCGGAAAAAATCGAATCGTTTGTGCGGAAGACTATTGTTGACGATTACATTTTTCTGGGACAAGGCCCATTCCACGGCATCGCCCGCGAGGCAGCACTCAAAGTAATGGAAATGTCTTGTTCGTATAGCCAAATTTTCCATGCACTGGAATTTCGGCACGGTCCGAAAGCCATTGTCAGTCCGCGAACCTGCCTTACGTTTTTCCTGAGTGAAACCGCGCAGCAGACCGAGAAAGAAGTCTTGCAGGAGATGAGAGACCTTGGTGGCGTCATCGTGGCTGTTTGCAACCACGCGGACGCCAGCATCCGTCGTTGTAGTGATTTACTGGTGGAAATGAACTTACCCGTGAATGAGCTGGCCTTACTCGCTCCTTACACTGTGCCCGCGCAACTTTTGGGTTTTTTCACCGGCCGGAACAAGGGACTGAATCCCGATGAGCCAAAGAATCTTACCCGTGTTGTGATTCTTGATTAGCAACGATAGGAGAACTCTGTGGCATCGTTTGATGTCAGCGTGATCGGCGAACTGAATCTCGATTTGATTTTGTACGGGCTTCCCGAGGCTCTGGTGCTGGAGCGTGAACATCTGGCAAAGGACTTGAGCATTACCTTGGGAAGTTCGTCGGCGATTTTCGGGCATAACCTGGCACTGCTTGGTAATAAAGTGGCGTTCAGTTCGTGCATTGGCGATGACCCTTTTGGTGAGATTTGCGTGCAACGACTCTCCGCGAGTGGTGTCGACATGTCGCATGTGCGCAGACTGAAAGGGAAGACTACTGGTTTGACAGTCATTCTCCCGCAGCGCAAAGAGCGCTATATCCTCACTTATCCCGGCACCATGTACGACATGTCCCAACGTGAATTGGATCTAAGTTACGTTTTCAATGCCAAGCATCTGCATGTCTCTTCTTATTTCCTGCAAAAAGGATTGCGACCGCACTTTATTGAAATTTTTCGCAAAGCAAAAGACGCCGGGCTCACCACTTCGCTTGACACCAACGACGATCCCGAAGGCCGTTGGAGCGGCGACATTCAATTGTTGCTGCGATACGTGGATATTCTTCTTCCCAACGAACGGGAATTGTGCAAGCTAGCGCAAACCGATGACCCCGTTAAAGCTGCCGACGTCCTGGCCCAGAAGGTTTCCGTGGTGGTCATAAAACGTGGATCACAGGGAGCAGTCGTACGCGCTGGAAAAGATAAATACACAGCGTTCCCTCCGGTGGTGGACGTGGTAGATCCAGTTGGCGCGGGCGACACGTTCGATGCTGGATTCATTCACCAATTTATTCGCGGGGCGAAGCTGGAAGACTGCCTGAAATTTGCCAATATTGCCGGCGCTCTGTCGGTAACTCGAGCCGGTGGCACGGAAGCGTTTCGCGACGGTGCTCATCGCGACGCCTTTTTGCGTAAACATGCGGCTGGCATAGGGTCTGCAGGCGCGGGCACTTCTTCGAAGCCACGCTTAGGTTGAATCAAGGAACAGAATCAGCTTCGATCAACAGGTTGTCGTTGAACGATACGTCCAGCTTTCCGGTCGGGCCCGTCACAGTGCCGAGATCCTTGTGGTGCACGTAATCGATTACGCGGAAAGTCTTGGCAGGCAGGCCGCGCAACTCAACTGTGCCGCTCCACGATGCATGATTTGCTGGATTCGTTTTCGCGCCCTTATCTTTGCCAGCCGCATAGAAAGCGTAGTAATAGTCACCATTCTTCTCAATCGCATACGCTTCCGGAACATCAAAGCCGTACACATACAGGTCGAGAAAATTTCCCTTTGAAAGCATTTTGTCGTTGTACAGACTGATCCACTCTTTCCAATGAGCATTCTTCGCATCGGTCAAATAAGCGTTCTTGAATTTCGGGCCATAGTCCGGCCACGTGAATTTCGTACCTAAGACTCCGCCAGTGCCCAGGGTAGACGCGAAGTCATCGCCGGTGTCCTGCTCATTGTCACTGGATGCGCCAGAAATTCGCGTTAGTTCCACGTGATCTCCGTAAACCGCAGCGCGAGGGCCGAGCAGCGCTTTGTACATTTTGACGCGGCGCCGCACTTGAATCGAGCCGACCGGATCGGCGGTGACCGCCTGATCCATGTAGCGCAGCCAAGCCAGATTTGGTGGCGTACCACAGGGGCAGCTTTGCGTGACGCTTTCCGGTTTCAGCGCGCGCGTGGTCTCGAAAATAATCTTGTACACGTCGGCCATGGCGTACACGGAATCATAGGGCGACTTGTGATGGTGTTTTGGGTTGTAACACAGCGGCGTGGACCAGATGTTATCCAGTTTATGCCCGTCAAATCCCCAGTCGCGGATGAACCGTTCGGTGAGTTGCTTGTAATACGCCTGCACCCCGGGCACGGCAGGGCACAGCGTTGCTAAGTTACGCGCCATCCTTGCCGGCTTTCCTTGTTTGTCGAGGATCAGCCAGTCCGGATGCTCCTTCAGAACGTCGGATACCACATACTTTCTGCCGCCGTAACCGTAGTGGCCATCTTCGACGCCCAGCGGGAGCCACCAGAGTTGCATCTTGATACCCTGGTTGTGAAATTCCCGAACCATGTCTTGCATAGCGACGCCGGCGAACGCAGGATAGTTGCCCTGCCAGTCTCCATAGTTATTGAACCAGCCGTCATCAAGGGTCGCCCAGTGAATGTCCAATTCTTTCAGCTTTGGGATCGTGTCGAGCATCTGTTTCGGTGTAACCCCAAATTCGTAGCCCCAGCCGCACCAGCTCACTTTATAGTCCTCGTCGTTGTCCGTAGTTTTCTTTAGGCCTTCTTTATCGACGACGCTGGACCACAAACTCAGCGGCTCGTAGAAATCGCCGGTGTAAATAGTTAGGAAGGTACGCGGACTGGAAAATACGTCGCCGGGCTTCAGAATGGCGTTGGCGGCAAGTTTTACGCCCGCTTCAACTTCTCCATTGGTCGTCGTTCGCACCGGAATAGACAGCGTGAACGGGACTGTTTCCACGTGGCCGATCGCCTCGCCAACATCGCGAGTCCAAAACGCCACAACGGGAATACCGCCACCGACTGCGCCCAAATCACCCTTCACCGGCACTGGCGCTCCAAACGGATTCTCTTGAAAGAATTTGGCCGGGATCAGGAAGGTCTCGTCTTTGCCCCAGTTGAGGCTGGAACCCTGAAATGTCCACAACGGTACCCGGCCTTTATCGATAGCGGGTGCTGCGAAACCGTGGCGTTGCAGCGTTACGGAATCCAGCGGCACATCGGAATTTCCTTCGTTCCGTATAGTCACAGAGAGCAAAGCGAGATTGGGAAAGTCGTCGTAGATTTCCAGCGTCAACGTCTCCGCAAGGGAAGTACCGGTAACTTTCCCGTTCACCACGATTTGTTTACCTAGCGCTCCAAGCTTTCCAGTGGTCGCACGCGTTTCGGCGTGCAAGAAATCGAGAACCAAGCCCGGGTATTCTTTTTTCCCTATAGTTAGTAGCTGGGCTGGGTTGTTGGAATGCGTCTCCAACGTTGTTGCGGTATCTTGAACTCGGCGTGACGCCGTCAACGCTCCCGATGGCATGAGGAGGAAGGTAGTAGAAGCCGTTTGTGCGGTGATGTTTTCCGGTGATATTTTCACCTCGACAATTGATTGCGCTGGTTTCGCGGGTGTCTCTTTGATTGCTTCCTTTTTCTCGCAGCCGGTGATCGTCATGCATCCTACAGCGATCAAGGCGAAGGGCCACAATCTTTGCATCGGCCGTCGGTTTTTTTTCGAGCCTTGCCTGCCGGAATGATTTGCAACCATCTCAGTGGGATCCTTTGAACTGCGCAAAGACTTTGTCGGCGTTCTTATGGTAGACCTTCTCGAGCAGTGCATCGGGGAGTTCCAGGCCGTAAATCTCCCAGCGACCCTGCCCCGGATAGCCCCAGTAGGGAAAATATTCGTCGGCCGTTTCGAGCCAGCGAAAATAATTAGCATACATGGGTTCTTCCGGTTCGCTATCGGTCCCAAAGAGAATCCGGTCTTGATACTCTTCGAAGAATTTGTGCGAACGCCGCGGTTGCCGGCCCAATTCTGCCTCTCGGGCACCCAGCTCTACATACATATTCGGATATTTGTCGAGCCACGCGGAAACTGTGTCCAGATTTTCTGGCCAGTTCGCTACGTGTAATGCAATAAACGTGGTGTGGGGATGTTTTTCGAACACATGATTGCGCTCCGCTAGCAAAGTTTCTTTGGAAGGAAACCGCGGCCCGTAAAAACTCCAACTTGGATTCGAAATCAGTTCTTCGTAGCGTTCGTTGTGTGCGTCTATAGGCGTGAAGAATGCTTCTGGGTCCGTGGAGTGGATCGCCACTGGAATGCCAAGGCGCCCACACTCTTCCCAAACGGGATCAAGCCTGGGGTCGTCAATGGCGATAAGCTTTCCAGAACGATCTTGTACTCCCAAACCAAGATCCTTTAGAACTTTCAGGCCCCGCGCACCACGACGAACGGCGTCATCCAATTGCGTCACCATCTCGGCGCTGAAGTTGGGATCGTCGATTTTGCTCCAGTCGTATTGGGCGAACACGATGAATCGATCCGGATAGGGCTTCACCATTTTATCTAACACGCTCTGTAACTTCTCTCCCCACATGCCGGTGAGGATCACGATCTTTTGGACATTGGCGCGATCCATGCGTCGCACCACTTCAGCGGGAGCAATCTCTTCGCCGTGAACCCCGCCTGGATCGTTCACATGATTGTGTACGTCGATCACCGGAAACTTGGCGCGCGGAGTTTCATGAACGGCTGTGTGCAACATCGGTTTTGGATCAAAGTCTTTCAGCAGCAAGGTCATGTGCTTGGCCGCATCCGGGTCCTGACTGTATTTGATCTCTTGCTTGGGCTGCGCATCCGGATTTTGCTTTATGTCTTGACCTAACACGCGATGGCCGTTCAGTAGGGTGCCCACGAAAATAAAGGCCCACACCGTAAAACACTTGATTTGACGATTGGATGAATTCCTGTGGTAGCTGAGCATCCGATGCCATCCTGTTCCAGGGGCGTTCCGAAGGTCATGCAGAGAGTCCGGTTTCTATGGTCGCCAGGAGTGTACTGATAAACGAAAGAAAAAGGAATAAAAAGAACTAAATCGAAACAGGTGGCCCTTTCAGGCTTTAGAAAGAAAGGTGCGGAGAAAGAAATTGCGGTGGGCGATGCTGAGGGAAGAGCCCGAGCTTCATGGCTGCCGGAAACTTGGTGCGGTATTCATTGTGAGAGTGGAACTCTGGTATCAGCCGATCGGGTTTCGCTGGGCGCACAATCTCGAATCGTACGACGCGACGGAGACCCGACGGTTCCTCACTACTACAAAGAGAGCCCAGCCAACACCGCGATCGTCTTAACTCATGCGGAGATGGCCCGCTAAACGTGGTCCAGGATGCCGGTCGAGATTGAAACGAGGCCGTAAATAATTTCACTTTGCGTGCATAACTTTGTTTACCCGGCACGCAGGTCAATTAGGAGATTCGGAAGAATCGTCGTTGAGTGGTCCGTAGGACTCGATATCAACACTTTCGATAGGAGGACCGCCGCCCGTTTCCTTGTCACGTTTTTCGAGTTTCTTTTGCTCGCGGCGCGCAGCTTTTTCGCGTGCTTTTTCCTGTCTCTTCATCTCTTTTTGACGCTTTTGAAATGTAATGGCCACTTTTAGTCTCCTTTAAACATGGCACGATCGCGATTTGGATTACTGACGGCAATTACCAACGCGGTTCGCGCGGCTGCCGTGCGGCTTCACGATAATCTTCGTTGGAAAATCTTTCGCGGCTTCCACCACCATTGCGATTCCCACCGCCGCTGTTGCCGCCGCGGGGTGCTGGCGATGCGGATTTCGGACGAGCCTCATTGACCTTCAGGCTGCGTCCGCCCATTTCCTTGCCGTTCAGAGCGGCGACAGCCTTGTCAGCTTCGTCGTCGTTAGGCATTTCCACGAAGGCAAATCCGCGAGCTCTGCCCGTCTCCCGGTCCGTCACCACGCGAGCGCGGGTGACTTGCCCGTATGGATTGAATAGAGCCAGCAAATCTGCTTCGGTAGTTTGAAAACTCATATTGCCTACAAATAAGCTCTTCACTTTATTTCTCCTCAACTCTCTGCGCCGCCGAAGGTATTGCGTGATCCTGCGGTCAGCATCGCAACTCTTAGAAACCCTTTTACGATGATCCGTGAACGAAAGTGCGGAAGCGGCTTGATCGTGACGGATGGCGCAACTTGCGCAGCGCTTTCGCCTCGATCTGACGAATACGTTCGCGGGTCACGGCAAAAACCTGGCCGACTTCTTCAAGAGTGTGTTCGTTGCCATCATCCAGGCCGAAGCGCATTTTGATGATGCGTTCTTCGCGCGGAGTGAGAGTTCTGAGCATGGAAGCAATCTGATCCTTTAGGTTCAGATTGATCGCTGCGTCAGAGGGAGACAAAACTGCTTTATCTTCGATGAAATCGCCGAGATGCGAGTCTCCTTCTTCGCCGATCGGGGTTTCAAAGGACATCGGAACTTGCGCAATTTTCTTGGTCTTGCGGACGGCATCGACCGGCACATCCATGCGCTTGGCGATTTCTTCAGAAGTCGGTTCGCGACCTAGTTCCTGGACGAGTTGGCGGCTGGTGCGAACCTGCTTGTTGATCGTTTCGATCATGTGGACCGGCACGCGAATGGTACGAGCTTGATCAGCGATGGCGCGGGTGATGGCCTGACGAATCCACCAGGTGGCATAGGTCGAAAATTTGTAACCGCGGCGCCATTCAAACTTGTCGGTGCCGCGCATCAGGCCGATGTTGCCTTCCTGAATCAAGTCGAGGAATTGCAAACCGCGATTGGTGTAGCGCTTGGCGATAGAAACGACCAGGCGGAGATTAGCTTCGGTCAATTCGCTTTTGGCTTGTTGGGCTTCCGCTTCCCCACGAAGAATCAATGTAAGCGCGCGCTTCATATTGGCGCGCCCAACTTCGCTGGATTCGTCGATCTCTTTCAGGCGGGCGCGGCAGATCTTCAGTTCCTTCCGCAATTCCTGAGCCGCTTCGCCACGAGCTGTCGCGGCGCGGCGTTCGAGCCGAGTGGCTTCGCGTTCCAAACCGTTAAGGCGTTCCACGGAATGGCGAAGTATTTCAATCAGGCGTTTCTTCTCACGTTCTTTAAATTCCAGGGAGCGAACCAGCAACGACATCTCCACGCGAGTACGCGAGAGACGATATTTCGCGCGACGATGCGCGCGTTTGTTGGAAGCTTCGGTACTTTCCAGTTTGGCGAGTTGCTTGTTGGCCAAGTCGTGCAACTTCTCAATGTTGTCGATGACGCGGAGAGTGTGGCGCGCTTTCTCTTCCACTTTTTCTTCGGCAAGTTCTTCTTCGTCGATCTGAATGATTTCTTTGATGGGACGGGTACCGCTACGCAAGTCGGCGCCGACGGAGATCAGTTCCTTTAAAATCAGAGGCGAGCGTGAAATTGTTTTGAGAACGCGAAGATGGCCGCGTTCCAGTCGCTTAGCGAGGGCCACTTCGTGTTCGCGAGTAAGCAGCGGCACGATACCCATTTCGCGAAGATAGACGCGTACGGGATCGCTGGTCTTTTCGGGTATTAATGTGGCTTGATCGATTTCGCCATCTTCGCTGGGCGATATCTCGATGGCTTCACGCACTCCCACTTGTTCCGCAACCTCAATGGCGGCGCGCGCCGTCTTGGCGACGGAAGCGTCTTCGAAGATGTCGATGCCTTCGCTCTCAAATGTAGAAAAGACGGTATCGATTTCTTCAGGCGTATGTTCGTCAACAGCAAGAAGATCGTTAACCTGGTCGTGGAGCAAATAACCCTGTTCTTTACCGATGCGGACGAGGTTGCGAACCTGTTCGTTTTTTTCCTGAATATCCCGCGACAATAGCTTCTCCCTTACCGCTGCCAAACGATGGCAGGCGCTGCCTAACTCACACTGAGGTTACTAACAAAAACACCCAGAGACGGAATGCTGGACGAAAAAGCGCTGTGTGGATTGCAACCTAGGCTACATCAAGCTGCTATGTGTGGACCGGACGCCGGTGTCCAGATGCCCTCGTGTACTGCAGCATTTGCAGTGCTGATTCAAACCTTCCCCAGTATATCACCACCTACCGTATCTCGGGACTGATATCGCGCGCCAAGGGCGGACTTTGAGGGCACGGGCAAGCCTGCAAGGCAAAAGCTGCGGGCCCGGAGAAGCCTCCGAACCCGCACGTTCCATTGTTGGCTTAAAGCTGAAACTGAGCTTGGAGCACTTCACCCGGGAGGGCCACCATCGTCGATTTCCCGTTGGCTGATGCCTTGTTAGGAGGCACGTCTTGAAGGCGGTCTTTTCTCTCAGGGTGGTGATTGTCGACTGGGCGATTGCCGTTAACCGGCATCCGTTCCATCCGCAGGCCAAGTGCGCGTTCGAGTTGAAAAACGTCGGAACGCTGTTCGCGAACGAAGAGCGTCGAAGCCAGGCCGTGTTTACCGGCGCGTCCGGTGCGGCCAACGCGGTGAATGAAGTTTTCTGCCACTTCCGGCAAATCGTAGTTAATCACGTGGGTGATTTCTTCTACGTGGATGCCGCGAGCAGCCACATCCGTGGCTACCAGGACGCGGAAGCGGCCTTGCTGGAATCCAGTGAGAGCTGCGGTGCGCTGCGATTGCGAGCGATCACCGTGGATGGTGGCCGCGGCGATGCCTTCACGGCTCAAACCCTTGGCGATACGATCGGCGCCACGCTTGGTACGCGAGAAGACCAGGCAGCGACTGCTTTCTTTATGGCTGAGAAGAGTGCGGAGCAGGTCGAGCTTGCCATCCGCGGCAACTTCAAATGCTTGTAGGCGAACGTTTTCCGCTGGCTTAAGCGTCGAACCCAAAGTGATGCGAACTGGATCCTTGGTGTATTCCTTGACCAGGCGAGCCATCGCGCCTTCCATCGTTGCGGAAAAGCACATCGTCTGGCGTTCCCGGGGAAGAATCCCAACGATTCTGCGAATTGCGGGGAGAAAACCCATGTCGAGCATGCGATCGGCTTCGTCTAGCACCAGCACTTGCACATTGCGCAAGTTCACGAGATTGCGGTCGAGATAGTCTTCGAGGCGGCCAGGGGTCGCCACGATAATGTTCGCACCATTGCGAATGGCCCGGAGTTGGTGACCTTCGGCCAGTCCGCCGACAACCAGAGCCGCTGGCAGTAGTTGCTTGCCACGCAGAGCATTGTACTGATCGACCACCTGCATCGCTAATTCGCGAGTGGGAACGAGAATCAAGGCGGAAACGCCGGGCTTCTCTTTACGCAGGAGCCGTTCCATCACGGGGATGAGGAACGCCAAGGTCTTGCCGGTGCCGGTTTGCGCCGTGGCGAGCACATCCTTCCCTTCAAGCGCTGGGGGTATCGCCGCAGCTTGAACCGGCGTGGGCACTGAGAAGCGAGCAGAGACGAGACGCTCCTTCAGGTATACAGATATCGGAAGTTCTGAAAAATTTTGCATTTTGCTTTCTTGACTGGCGGGAACAGTTGCGGCGTTGCCTTACTGAGAAGGCATACACTGCGACCAGAGCGCGCCAGATCTTGTTTTAAATTACGCTGAAGACAAACGGAGGAAACGTAGGGCGGGTATTCTCAAATAACAAACTAGAGGGGCCGCACAACACAGCCGCGGTATTAAGCGCAACGATAGTATAGCACAGGTCTGTGGATTTGGTCGCATAAACATGGTTCATTTCGGAATAGGACCTTTTTGGTAACTAGCCGGGTCTCGGGCTAGCTGGGGTCCGACCCACACCTATTGCGACCCATTGAGTTATTTGCCCTGTTTTTGCGGTTGCGGTTTGCGGTGATTCTTCCCAACGGATAAGGAACCGGGGAGATGAGCGCCATCTGAGTGGCTTCGTTTCTTTCTCGATGCTGGTGAAGGGATACGCTGCTGCTGACTGAAATGCAGTGGGTCGCGAATACTCTGCAACTCGCGATAGTAGTAAAGAGCGCTGGGGCGCGCTTCTGGGAAGCGCAGGCTCTTCAAGAATTGAATCTCGGTTTCGGTCGCATCACCGCTCATTGCGGGATTGCGGAGAAATTCCCTAAAACCAGTCTCCTCTCTTACGGAGGAGTTGCTGGCCGTTTGCGTGAATTCGAACATGCTGTGGTGTTTTGTCGCGAATTGCCTGTTGAGCAGGATCTCCAGCGCAAAGGACTTCAGGTCAATGTCCCAAGACTCGATTACGGGATCCAAGAACGCGGCGCAGTGATCAACGGAAACGTTAAACACATCCGTGTCCAAAAACTCCAGTATGCTGGCGCGCATTTCCTCGTAAGACTTCCGGCGCAGTTTGGCAACGCTACGGACCCAATTTTCATTTTTGAGCTCATCGCGAGCAATACCCTTAACGACGTCAAGAAGCTTCTGAGTCACTAGCCGCTCGAGTTCTCCAAAGGCCTGCTTCTCGAAAATGGCGCGGATTTGAACTCTGGTGGACGAAGCGCACTTGCGAATAACCAGTTCCCGGACCTCCTTGAACAGGGGAGCGGGTGGGTCAGCGAGCTTCTTCTTTAGTTCTTCCCGGCGCTGCTCCCGGACCATGGCGGCAAGCTGGCCCTCGGGCAGCTTCAAGAACGCGTTCATGCGGTCGTATAGGTCGGTACGGTGGTCGGCGGGAGGCGACTTTTTGCGGGTAAGCAGTTGAGAGATATAGGACTCAGTGACCTGAGCGGCGGTGGCCAGATCGCGTTGCTCCAGACCTAACTCCTTTAGCCTTTGTTGGATGACGAAACAGACGTCCACGAAGATGCCTCCCAAAGTGATTAACTGCAGCGGTGAATCGATCTTAGCGCAGCTTTTAAAACTTGACAATAACTGTAAAGTGGTTCATCCTTATGGAGTTACCCAAGGCTGCCTTCAGGTCTCGACGACCTCCTGATTCGGAGACTTCCTTGGCCAGCAAGTGAAGGAGAGCGTATGTTTGTTCGCAAAGTTTCGATGCGTTTGAAGGGTGACAGCGCCGCTGAATTTACTCGCAAAATGGAACAAGAGATTATCCCCCTGCTACGCCAGCAGAGCGGCTTCCTGGATGAAATGACGCTGATTGCCCAAAGCGGCAAGGAAGTGTACGCCTTCAGTTTCTGGGAAAACAGCGCGGATGCCGAAAATTACGAAAAAGCCAACTTTGGACACGTCACCGGGCTGCTTGGTGGGGTAATCGAAGGTGCGCTGCGCATTCACACTTATATGGTGGCAAACTCCACGTTTCACAAGATGGCGACGGCCGCGGCCGCGGCCGTCGCATCCTAAGATCACCATACCCGATTTTGATAAGTGCCGAAGCCGCTGAACACTAAAGACGGCAAGCTAGATTTCTCGGAATTAGAAGAAGGTAGTAGGAAAAGGAAACGCCGATGACAAAACTCTACGTTGGGAATCTATCTTTCGGAATGACAGATGACAGCTTGCTGCAGCTTTTCATCGGAAAAGGATACCAAGTGGCTTCGGCGCGGATCATTACCGACCGGGAAACCGGCCGCTCGCGGGGCTTCGGCTTTGTGGAGTTAGGTGCCGGCGACGATGCTACCAAAGCCATCGGCGATTTCAACGGAATGGATGTCGACGGGCGGCAATTGCAGGTGAACGAAGCGCGTCCGCAGGAATCTCGGGGCGGCGGTGGAGATCGCGGTGGTCGGGGCGGCGGCCGGGGTGGATATTCGAACGATCGAGGCGGCGGCGGGCATGGCCGCGGGCGGTACTAAGATCGCCGGACGGAGTTTGCTGGATTTTGCGTCAACACAGTTGTCTGGCTCTGCTGTGGAATGAGCACGTTCGCCGACAAACGAATCTTTTAGGATAGGGAGGCTTTTTGTGGGGAATTTCTCGACAGGGCAATACATCAAACATTTTCAGTATGGTTGCGGTGTCATTACGGAATTCCGGTCGGATCGCACCACGATTGATTTCGACGCTCACGGAATCAAGATCTTTGTAACTAGCTTGATGGTAGTCGAAGCGGCGGAAGGCGTGCCACCAAAGCGCCGGAGAGCCAAGCGCGTTAAGGCGGTAGCTCCAGCGCCCACGTTGGCAGCTCCGCGATTCGTTCCTGGTGCCAAGTGAGCACCGCGGTCATCGTGCAATACCTGGGCTTCCAGGCTAAGCCGCTCTCCAGAGAGTACACATTTAATGTGCGGGGTGGAGGGGAAGAGCGCGAATACACGCTGAATATTGCGAATGAAGCGTTCGTCTCGCATCGCGCGAGCTATCAAGATGCGCCGGGTATTTGTGCGGAGAGGTTACAGGCCGAACTGGCTGCACACTCGAATCATCCCGAGGAAACACAATACGTAATCACTAGCGCGGAACTGGACACGTTTCGCGAGGCTCGTTCACCCAAGGGCGGGCAAAAACTTTGGCAGCGCAAGCCGAAGGAAGATTTCTAGCGGTTGTCAGCCTTCGAGATAGTCGAATCGTAAAAACCATTCCCATGGAAGCACAGACCAAAATTAAATTTGTGGCATGCCCAAACTGCCGGAGTCCTCACACGCACAGGTCGCGAACGAGGGGTTTGTTGGAATCGATCTGCCTGGCGGCTATTTTTATGCGGCCATTTCGCTGTGAGAAATGCGATTTGCGTTTTTTCCGCTGGTCGATAGGCGAGAAGCGTGGTCCGGCGCGTCCGGTTACGACCAGCTAGACGCTTAATACTTCCTTCTCGATAGCTGTAACACCTTTCCACACGCCTTGTTAACCTAACAACTTATGGTTGGAATTCTGGTTCACGGCAACAATCACTTTATCCTTTCCGGCCCACCACCTGATGACGTTTCTGCGGTCGCATTGGCGCGTCATTGGTCTCTAGTTCAAATTGGGGAAACGAAGTCCGCGTGTTTCGCGGTGTGGGAGATTCGCTCGAAGGCGTTTCGGGAAAATCTGGAGTGGGCGGTGATTGTGCCGGGTGATCGCGAGACTTCGCCAGGAGTGCAGGGACTGCTTGCCGAGCTTGTTCAACGTGGATTGATCATTCGTTCCGTGCCGGGCAGATGTTGGTAACGTGTATGGGCATTGCGAGGCCCCTGAAAAAAGCTGGGGCAGTCGTTCCGTGAAGCGAGCGTGGAGAGTTATTTCAGAACGGCTGGCACTGCGACCTTCGACGATGCGGCCGAGTCGCTGTGACGTTTGAGGAGAAGTTCCTGGGAGAGAGGAACTTCGGTTAAAACCTGAACGATCTTTTCAGATGCGCGGCCTTCTCCATACGGATTTGTCATGCCTTCGAGCGACCGAAGAAAACTGGGGCTTTTGGCGGCGACAATTGCTTCTAGGATCGCACTGACTTCTGGCGTTGCGTCGAGCACGTTTCGCGGACGTTCGCGTCCCTGCTGGCGAAGTCCGACGTTCACAGTCGGAAGAGCGAATGAAGCGCTCTCCATAATTCCGCTGCTGGAATTGCCAAGCAGCAACGTGACTTGCCGCAAAAGGCTCAAATACGTTATGACGTCGAGATTGATGAACAGGCGGCCTTGACCACGATTCGCCAGAAATGATTTTGTGCGTTCGATCAGCTCCCGGCTGCCTGCATCCACATTTGGAAAACAGAATAAAATTTGGTCAGGAAGGGAAGCCAGCGCGGCGAACAAGGCATCTGCTTCGTGCGTGGTGTCGCGAGCCAGAGTTACCGGATGGTATGCCACGAGGATTGTGGGTTGTTGCAATTTGAGCTGCGATCGCGCTTCAAGTTCGTCGCGCGTCAGAAGAGTGTGGCGACGCAGGTGATCGAGAGAAGGAGCACCGGCGCGATGGACACGCCACTCTTCTTCCCCTAACGCAATCACGCGCTGCCGCGCCGCAACTGTAGACGTAAAATGAATGTGGCTCATCTTGGTTAGCGCGTTGCGAACGGCATCGTCAATGGCGCCTTCGCTGATTTCTCCACCCTCGATGTGGGCGATGGGAATGCGCAGAGCGAGAGCAACCGAAGCAGGCGCCAGCATTTCGTAGCGATCGGCAATTAGAAGCAAAATATCCGGACGCATGTGGCCAAAAAGATCACTGAGGCTCAGAGTCGCCATGCCAATCGTCTTGGCCATGCCCACGTCGGTGTCAGAACTAAGCAAGCATTCGATGCGCGCTGCGATTGGGAATCCGTCGCGCTCAATTTCTTTGACGGTTTGGCCGAACTCCGGAGACAGGTGAGCGCCGAGAACGACAAGCTGCAAATCGACATCGTTTCGCGCGGATAAATCGCGAAGAGGCCAATACAAATGACCGTAATCTGCGCGGGAGGTAGTGACGACAGCGATTTTTCGCTTCATAGCTACTGTTCAGAGTGTAAACGGTGAGATGCGAAAAACGTAGCAGCAGTTAGAGGCTAGCATTTTGCTAACAGCGGGAAATCAGCTACTCGATGTCGGGATTAGGAATTTGGATGTCGCGCACGATGGTATCGAGATCGTGGCAAGCCGCAATAAATTGACGCAGCGTGCGGCGTGTCGCGCCAAAGGTATCGAATTCTTCCAGAGTCAGGCCACCTTCTTCCGATGCACGTCGAAATTCCGGGAATTTTCGGGTGAGTTCACTAACGATTTTGGGATCGACGGAATCATCCATCCGAGGGCGAACTTCAATGTCACTGGCATTAAACCGAACCTGCCAGGAGTATGGGGGAGAAATTACGACGTCGCCGCCGATAAATTCGCTCCAATGCATGTGGTTGCGAAAGGCTGCGGAGAGTAAGCGGATGCGATATCCGCGTTCGCGGAAAAGTTTGTAGGCTTTTTTGAAGACCACGACGCCAGCCCACTCCAGATACCCGGGCTCGATGGTGACATTTCCTTTCTCGGCGACGACTTTCAGCCAATCATCCAGTCGGCCAACCATGATGGTGCAGACCGGACCCATACTGGAGACTTCTTTGCCTTCACGCTCTCTCCGTTTCAGGCCGCGCTCCACAGCTTCGGCAACGGCGATGCATTGCGGCAGGGTGAAGGAAACCGTTGCGTTGATGCTTATCCCGCGGTAGGTAGCCTCTTCGACAGCGGCAATACCTGCGCAGGTCGCAGGAATTTTTACGATCATGTTGGGCGCAATGCGATTGAAGTCTTCGGCTTGGTCGACGATGGCTCGCGCATTGCCGAAGAGGCGTGGGTCGGTTTGTATCGAAAGTCTGCCATTGCGGCCGGAATGTTGATCGAACACCGGGCGGAGCAATGCCGCGCTTTTAGCAGACATCTCACGAACCACTTGCCAGCCGACCTCTTCCTCGGTAGCTCCCGGTTTTTCTTTGATAATTTGAAGAATGCGGGACCTCCACGCGGCCATTTCCTTTTTCAGTACGCCGACAACAATGACGGGATTGCACGTTGCGCCCACAGCGCCGTGCTGCATGGAATAGGTGAGTTCATCGATCGAAGCAGAATCGTTCCATAGGCACGTAGGCGTGGTCTGCGTCATCTGGTGCAGCGGGCTCTTATAAGTTTCGCGAACAGGAGATTGCGACATCATTGCCTCCCGAGGGATGGATAGTCTTGTCAGCGAGCAACCGCAACTTGCGAAATGGCGCAGGGATTGGCTTGTAGATGTGAATTCTCTGCAGCCACGGCGATTTCAAGTGCCCTCAGCCCGTCCTCGCCGGTCACTTTAGGCGCGCCGCCGGATAGAACCATTCGCACGAAATCGCGGACTTCCGCCAGATACGCGTCGGCGAAGCGAACCAGGAAATGGTCTGCAAGGATTTCGCTGCTGCCGTTCGCGGTAAGGAGAGTTACTGGCGTCTGGTGAAGAGTTCCAACGAACAGCGAACCCTTAGATCCGACGACCTCGGTGCGTACGTCGTAGCCGTATAAAGCCTGAACGTATGATTCCACGTTGCCAATTCCTCCGTGGGCGAACTTCAAATTCACGACGCTGGCCACAACATCGCCATACTTGGCAACTTCTGGGCGGATGGCCACGGTCGTATACGACTGGACTTCCACAACTTCGTCGTTCATCAACCAGCGAGCGAGATCGAAATCGTGAATAGTATTGTTATAAAACACCATGCCATTGACGTTGGACTGATACGCGGACATTGGCGGCTCATCTTTATCGCGCCCGACCGATTTAAAAATCAGTGGCTTGCCTATTTCACCAGCTTCGATTCTTTTCTTGGCCGCGGTGTAGGCCGGATCGTAACGGCGCATGAATCCAACTTGTAAACGGACGCCCGCGCGTTTAACTGCTTCGAGAGCGGCGTGTGCATCCGCAAGATTGGTGGCCAGAGGTTTTTCGCAAAGGATGTTTTTACCCGCAGCGGCCGCCAAGCGCACAGCTTGGGCGTGGAATTTGTCGGGTGTTGCGATCAGAACGCTGTCGATATCCTTGGGCTGAAGCATGTCTTCCAAGCTGGCAAAGGAGTGCTCTATTTCCAATTCGTCGGCAACTTGCTTGGCGCGAGTGGCAGCCATATCCGCTACGGCAATCAACCGAGCTTCCGGAACAAGGCAGCGAAGGTTTTCCGCGTGCCGTTTGCCCATCTCACCCACACCTAGAACACCAATCCCCAACTTAGCCATGAAAACCTCCGCGGGAATCTTAGCGCTTTGAGGGTTAAATTCAACCATGAATTTGGTGCTTGGCCGATCCATGGTGTTTTTCGCTAGCGTTTCGAGTCAGGGAAGTAGGTGCAAATAACGTGCAAAATGCTAATAGAATAGCGGCAAGTGCGTGGTTTTGGGCCTTCAGAAGGCAAAGGGCAACGAACAGGGGACTGGTTTCGCAAGCGGGTTAACACTCTTTTGGGCTCTTGGGTGAAGCTGCGATTATCCATTCTACTATAAGCGCTTATAGCAAAATATATGGAAGCGAAAGGCAACATCCCTTTCCTGAAGCGTGGAAGGTGCGGTACACTCACGACACTTCGATGGCTGATAAACGCAAAAATAGTGTCGCCAAAAAAGGAAAGGCCGCGAGCATCTACGACGTGGCTCGTGAGTCGCGAGTCTCGGTATTCACCGTCTCTGCGGTGGTGAATAACAAGGCGCACGTCGGAAAGAAACTACGCGAGCGGGTGGAAGCTGCAATTCGCAAGCTGAATTATCGGCCTAACCTGTTAGCGCGCAGCCTGGCAAAGCAAAAGACCCACACCATCGGCATGGTTGTTCCCGACATTGCGAACCCTTTTTTCCCACTGGTGGTTCGCGGCGCGGAAGATGCTGCGCAGAAACACGGCTACAATCTGCTGCTCTGTAATAGCGATGACTCGCAGGTGAAGGAAGAGAATGCGCTGGAGTTGTTACTTTCGAAGCGAGTTGACGGCATTCTGCTGACCAAAGCGATCTGCGACATCAGTCCGTCGCTTCTTCAAATGGTTCAAGAAATGAGAATCCCGATCGTGCTGGTGATGCGCACGTATCCGAAGATTTCAAAAGACGCAATCATTACCGACGATTACCGGGGCGCTTATGAGGCCGTCTCGCACCTGGCGCGCGCTGGCCGAAAGCGCATCGGACTAATTGGCGGCCCTATGAAAGTGAGCAACGGGAAAGCACGTTGGGAGGGCTTTCACGATGCGCTTAAGGAAAACGGACTGCAGTACGATCCCGCGTTGGTCATCGAAGGAGATTACCGAACGGAGTCCGGCTATCGCGGCGGGAACCTGTTGCTGTCACACCGGCCTGACGGCGTATACGTCGCCAATTACCTGATGACCGTCGGATTTCTGAAGGCCGCCGAAGAGATGGGGCTTCGTTGCCCCGAAGACTTCGGCCTGGTGAGCTTTGACGACTATCCATGGCTGGGCATATTTCAGCCGAGATTGACGACAGTCGAGTTGCCGAAATACCAGTTAGGCATGGAAGCGGCCGAGCTTCTTCTGGAGCGAATCGCGGGTAACACCGGGCCAAGTGTGCTGCGCAAGTTGTTGCCGGAATTACGAGTGCGGGAGTCCTGCGGTTTTAAACTGCCCGGATTGCGCAGCGGTACGAAGTAGTCTGAAGTCACTGCCCACAGCCAATACACACGAACAGAGTAAGGCGACCAAAACGCCGCCGGGCCGTCTAAGAATTTAAATCGTTTCCGCTCTATATTTAAAAAATCGATTTTATGTTGACGTCTTGTCAAACCGCTATTGCCGACGCACTTAATGACGGCCAAAAAGCGCTTGACAAAAGGGATTTGCTGAACTAAAAGCGCTTAGCAAGAATGGTGCTTTCCGGAGTCGTCGTTGCAAATTGTTTCGGACCTAAACTCTGCGGAAATCGGAAAAAGTAAGAATGGCAGGCGCCGATGCCATCCCGAGGTGCGAAGTAAATCGGGGCATCGCTCAGCGAGGGCCAGACTTGACTCGTACTCATACTGAAAATAGGAGATTCGGCATGAACGCACGACATCTCGCACCTAGGGCGAATCAAGGCAATGCTCACACCGCGCGGCGCAACAGCGCTGGTCTTCTGTTTCCGGCTGCAGTGGCGGTGCTCTTTCTCTTCGCAACCGTTTTGCACGCGGGCGTAACAGCGAGCATTTCTGGAACAGTAACCGACGCCAGTGGCGCTGCCGTGGTTGGCGCCACAGTGACCGCGACGAACGTGGACACTAGCGTCGCGACCACGCAGCAGACCAACGGTCAGGGGTTTTATTCTTTTCAGTCTCTGCCCCTCGGGAAATACACCATCACGGTGCAGCAGAAGGGCTTCAAGGAATATCAACAGATCAACCTGGTGCTGGATGTCAACTCGGCGCTGGTCGTCGACGTAGCCCTGCAGGTCGGGCAGTCCACGGAAAAAATTGAAGTCTCGAGTGCGGCGCTCCACGTCGAAACTTCCAGCACGCAAATGGGCGAAGTGATCGAGGGCAAGCAAATGACCGACGTGCCCCTGGTTACTCGCAGCTATACAGACCTGCTCGCTCTCCAGCCCGGCGTGATTTCCACGCCATCAGGTATGACTGGCGCCTTTGCTGGACCATTTATCTCGGCTGGATTTCCTGCTCCGTTAGTTTCAGGTGACGAAAACGCGGGCGGACTATCCGTGAACGGGATGCGCGAAGCCGCCAACGGTTTCATCTTGAACGGCGTCCTTGCACAAGAAACCGGTTATTCCGGAGCGGGTGCGATTCCAAACCTGGATTCAATTGCTGAGTTCCGCATTCTCACCAATAACTTCGACGCCGAATACGGTAATTATAGCGGCGGCCAGATTAACGTGGTCACAAAATCCGGCACGAATGATTGGCACGGAAATGCGTTTGAATTTCTGCGCAACACCAGCCTTGACGCAGCTAACTTTTTCGACCAGGGGCACCGCGGCGCTTACCATCAGAATCAGTTTGGAGGTACCTTTGGCGGTCCCGTGAAGCGCGACAAAATCTTTTTCTTCGCGGATTATCAAGGTAACCGAAAGACGGTAGCTGCGACGCAGGTTATTCACGGCGCGCCTACGGCAGCGACAGAACAAGGGAATTTTTCCGGCATCGCTTCAACTCTGGTCGGTTCCACGGTGAACGGCACGGCCTGGGCCAATCAACTATCGTCGCAGCTGGGACAGACGGTGACGGCAGGTGAGCCCTACTACACTCCAGCTTGTACGACCTACGCGCAATGCGTGTTCCCTAACGCGCAATTGCCGACCACGGCGTTCTCGCCGATCTCCAGTAATCTTCTGAAGTATATTTTGCCGGCCAACGGTGCCATCGATCCTGCCAGCGGGACGGGCACGTTTTCCACGAACTCTGGAAAGCAGAATCTAACCGACAATAAGTTCAGCGGACGTCTTGACGCCAACAGTAAAGTCGGGCTGCTCTCCGGTTACTACTACTTTGACCGTTACGACCGCGTCGATCCCTACTGGGCTTCCAACGCTCCTTTGTATCCCGGCTTTAGCGCGGATGGAAAAGGACAAACCCACACCATTGACCTCGGAGATACGAAGACGTTCGGTTCAGCGGCGGTCAATGAATTCCGCATTGGATACTTTAGATTAAATGCAACATTCAACCAGCCCTTAGGTGGCAAAGGAACTTCGCTCTCCAGTTTGGGGTTTGCATCGGGAGCCAACGGCGCGCCGGGCATTGCTCCGGGCACCCCCAGCGTGGAAGGGATTCCCGAAATTGACTTCAACAATTTCGCCATTGGCGTTCCGAGCCGACCAAATCAGCTGGTGGAGAACATCTACCAGGTTCTGGACAACTACAGCAAGGTTGTAGGCACACACACCCTAAAGTTCGGCGGGCAATACCACTACAATCAGTTAGAAGAAAACCTTTCAAACGTCGCGAACGGAAACTTTTTCTTCGGTACCGGCCTTAACGGTGGAAATAGCGAAACCGGCAGCGATTTTGTCGATTTCCTCTTGGGTGCGCCTAGCTCCTATATTCAGGGACAGTCGTATCCATCCTACGGGCGCAATTTTTATTTTGGATTATTTGGTCAGGATAGCTGGCGCATTAAATCGAACCTGACATTTAACTATGGATTGCGGTGGGACGTTAGTGCCCCATGGCATGAAAAGTTCAACGAGATTCAAACGTTGATCCCAGGGGAACAGTCCGTGGTCTTCCCAGGCTCGCCGAAAGGCTGGGTTTTCCCGGGTGATCCTGGTGTGCCGTCTACGTTGGCTCCCACTCGTTGGAATAAGTTTGCGCCGCGTCTCGGACTTGCCTATTCGTTCGGAGACCACGACGGAGTGCTTGGAAGTATCCTTGGAAAGCCGGGAACAACCAGCATTCGCGCAGGCTGGGGCATGTTCTTCACCACGTTTGAAGGAGCCACTGACTTTAACCAGATTGGAGATGCGCCGTTTGGAAATTATTCCGGTCAATTTGGTTCGACGTTCGCGGCACCATTCACCAATCGTGCCAGCGGAAATTCCATTACCAATCTTTTCCCGGCACCTCCACCGGTCAAAGGCTTTTCGCAGCAGCACCCGGCCAGTGGGCCGCCCTACGACACCTTGGCGGAATTCTTCAGCGCATTCGGGACGATTGGCAGTTCCCCAGCGATGTATCCGAAAAATCAGGTCCCTTACGCAGAGAACTATGAACTCTCGATCGAACGTCAGCTCACTCCTTCGGATCTCCTGACCGTAAGCTACGTAGGCACGCAAGGGCACAAATTATTGGCTTCTCAATCGGCGAACCCGGGTAACCCGGCGCTCTGCTTGTCGGTTGCTGCACAAGGCTGCGGGCCCGGTGGAGAAAACAACATCTATTTACGCCCGGATGGCTCTTTCGTCCTGGGAACACGCGGTCCTTTCGGCGGTGTGACTTTGCCGGCTGGCCAGACCGTCGGAGCACCGGCTTGCGTCGTCGGATCCAACCCAAATTCGGGGTGTGTACTTCCCGCCGGTCAGACGGGGATCGTTCCGTTCGGGAACGACTCTTATTTCGTTACCGCTGCTTACTCGGCGTATAACTCGCTGCAGATCAACTGGCGCCACACAAGCACACGGGCGCAGTTGCTGCTCGGTTATACTTTCAGTAAGTCGTTGGATAATTCCTCAGGTTATGGCGAGCAGTTCAATCCCATCAACCCACGCATCAGCCGTGGACTCTCTGCTTTCGACAGTCCAAACAATTTCGTAGTGAGCTATTCCTATAATTTGCCCTTTGACAAGCTGGAAGGACCGAAGAGATTAACGAATGGTTGGCAGATCAGCGGCATCACGCGCTTTGCTACCGGTCTGCCAGTGACCATTGTCGAAAACGACGATCATTCCCTGCTTGGCACCTCGTTTGGCGGCCCGATCACGTTGGGCGTAGATACGCCTAATCTTGTGGGCCCGCTAAATATTACGGATCCACGCAAAACCGGTGGGATCTATTTTAGCTCGGCGGCATTTGCTGCGTCAGCTATTGGGGTCGAAGGTAACGCCAATCGCAGATTCTTTCACGGGCCCGGCATCAATAACTGGGATATGGCGTTACTGAAAACCACGCAGCTTACCGAGCGCTTGAACTTGCAATTCCGTGCTGAGCTCTACAATGTCTTTAATCATGCGCAATTCCTGACACCCAGTGGAATCATCACATATAACTTACAAGGACAGCCGAATCCCAATAACATGGGGCTGGTTCCTGGCACCACACCCGGACGCATCGGCCAGCTCTCCTTAAAACTCAATTTCTAGGAGGACTACCATCGTAATTTCTCAGCCTGCCGGGAGGTCATTTAGGCCTCCCGGTAGTTCTTGCGTTCGAGCAGTTGCCTGCACGCTGAAATCGGGTAAGCGATTTTAACTAATCTGTGATTGGAGAGTTGTGTCATGGGAAAACTGGCGATTACTGGCGGCGATCCTCTGCGGAAGGCCCCGTTCACAGCATGGCCTATGGGGACCAAGGCGGAGGCTGATGCTCTGCAGGATGTGCTGACCAGCACGAAATGGGGTGGACAGCCGTTTCCCGGGAAGCATGCGGAGGCTTTTGCCAAGAAATTTGCTGAGACGCATACCGCGAAGTACGCGCAATGCGTAAATACCGGAACGGTGGCGATTCAAGCGGCACTGAAGGCGATCGATATCAGGCCCGGGGATGAAGTCATTGCGCCGGCGTACACCTGGGAAGGTACGGTTGGTCCGGTACTGCTGATGAATGCGGTGCCGGTGTTCGTCGACATCGATCCCGATACGTATTGCCTCGATGCGAAGCTCATCGAACGGGCTATCACCCCAAAGACCAAGGCGATCCTGCCGGTGCATCTCGGGATGCGCTTCGCAGACATGGACGAGATTCTGCGCATTGCCGCCAAGCACAACCTGAAAGTCATAGAAGACTGCGCACACGCTCACGGAGGAATGTGGAAAGGGAAGGGCGCCGGCTCGATGGGCGATGTTGGCGCGTTTAGCTTCCAGTCCAGCAAGCTGATCACTTGTGGTGAAGGCGGCGCGGTGATCACCAACAATCTGGAGTACATGGAACGCGTGCAGAGTTACATCAATGCTGGGCGCGCAAGTCTTACCGACCAGTTTCACCACCGCATCATCGGCTTCAATTACCGGCTGGGAGAATTTCAGGCGGCAGTTCTCGGACCGCAATTGGACCGTCTGCCAGAGCAAGCGGCTACGCGCGAGAAAAACATGAAGTATTTTGAATCGCGGCTACAGAACCTTCCGGCGATTGGCCTGCTTAAGCCGGAACCGCGCATTACGCAACTGGCGCCTTATGGTTATGTCCTGAAATATTTCCCGGCTAAAGCGAAAGACATTTCCCGAGCGGGATTCGTGGCGGCCCTTCAGCTTGAAGGAGTACCGTGCGACGGACTGTTCTACGAGCCGGTCTATAAGAGTTCGCTGTTCCCACTCGACCCCAAGGATTTCCCAGCTTTGAGCTGGGAGCGTGAAAAGCCGCTTGACCTGCGCAATATGTATTCTTGCCCAGAAGCCGATCGCGCCGCGTATCACGAAGCAGTCTGGTTCATGCACCAGCTTTTCCTGGGCAGCACAAAAGATGTGGATGCGATTGCCGACGCCATTCATAAGGTGTTGGAGAATATCGAAGAGCTGCGCGGCTTGGACCACAAAGCGATTCGCAACCAGAAACTGGGGCGAGCCGATCGCGAGAGCTGATCGCACAAGTTTTCAAATCCAAGTTTCAGAAACCGTCCACAACTTCGAAACAGAGCTTCAGGAGACCGGCTGTTCATGGCACCACAGAAGAAAATTGGGTTTGCGGTGGTAGGTCTGGGCAGCATTGCGAAAAGCTCGGTATTGCCGGCGTTCGCCAATTGCAAAAAGGCGAAGCTTGTCGCGCTGGTCGGCCGAGACCAGACGAGCGCTCAACCGCTGGCCAAGAAATTCAAGGTGAAATCGTTCTTTGGCAACGATCAGTTCGCGAAGTGCTTGGCGAACCCGGAGATTTCCGCAGTTTATATTGCCACTCCGAACGGTGAGCACACGGAACTGACGATACAAGCGGCGAACGCGGGGAAGCATGTGCTCTGTGAAAAGCCGCTGGCTGCCACAGTGACACAAGCGAGCGCCATGGTTGACGCTTGCCGTAAGAACGGTGTTCTGTTGATGACCGCGTACCGCAAATATTTCGAGCCCAGTTGCGTGTACATAAAAAACTTGATTCAGAGCGGCTCGCTTGGGCGCATCGATGTGATGCATACCGCGTTCAGCGAATTGCACGTTGCCGGCGTTTCGATCCCCTGGCTGCTGGATGCGCGGGCAGCTGGTGGCGGGCCGCTGATGGATTTGGGCGTTTATTGCGTGAATACCACGCGCTGGCTGGCGGGAGAAGACCCGATTGATGTGACAGCTCAAGCTTGGCGCAATGACAAGACCCGTTTTCGTGATGTAGAAGAAGGCATTTCGTTCCGGCTGCAATTCCCGAGTGGGATGATCGTGCAAGGTACTTCTACTTACGGGGCTGCTCCGTCGTCCGTTGTTTTTATTCAAGGATCGAAAGGTTGGGTTTCCCTCACGCCGGCATTTCCGTTTGACGAGGAGCGCCGGCTCATTGGCAAGCTCGAAGGTCGCTGGCTTGAGAAGAAATTCGGTTTGGTGGATGAATTCGCGCCGGAAATTGATGTATTTGCGGAAGCGATTCAGAAGCGCGGCGGAATTGAAGCGGATGGCGAGCAGGGATTGCGCGACATGAAGATTATCGCCGCGATTTATGAAGCGGCTAAAAAGCAGACTTCTATCGCAATTCGCTACTGAGTTGGGAGAAAGAAACGGGAATGAGTTCTGAGACGGTATTAGCGGCAACACTGGTAAAGCCTGGTCAGTACGAATTGCGCGAGTACGCTCTGCCGGAGCCTGCGCCGGGCTGTGTGCTGATAAGAATGGAAATGTCGGGAATTTGTGGGACCGACAAGCACACCTATCAGGGCTACACCACGCAATATGGCGACCACAAGTTGGAATTCCCAATTATTCAGGGCCACGAGAATGTGGGGACAGTCGCGGCGATTGGCGGCGACGGACACTACACCGATTTCGAAGGCCTGAGTTTGCAGGTAGGCGACCGAGTGGTCGTTGGAGCGAACGTTGCTTGCGGCGAATGCTACTACTGTCGGCACGATTTTCCGTACTACTGCTGCGAGAAGATGACGGATTACGGCAACAACTTGAGCGCCAAGAACCCGCCACATCTTTTCGGTGGCTGGTCGCAATACATGTATATCGTACCTGGAAGTTTTCTGGTGAAGGTGCCTGATGATTTGCCGTCCGAAGTTGCAGTGCTGACGGAGATCTTTGCGGTTTCGGTAGGCCTTGATAGAGCCAAGCAGATGTCCGCGTTTCCTAACGAATCGTTTCGCTTTGACGACACGGTGGTGGTTCTTGGCGTGGGCCCGCTGGGAATGTGCTTTCTGATGAAGGCGCGGATGCTGGGCGCTGGCACGATAATCGCGACGGACTTGTCGGACTATCGCTTGGATTTTGCAAAGCGGCTGGGCGCGGATCACGTGGTGAATGTAGGTAAGACCACTAAGGCGGAGCGCCTACAATTCGTTAAAGATTTAACGAATGGGCGTGGCGCGGACATGGTTATTGAGTGTGCTGGAGTGCCGCAAGCCGTCCCTGAAGCGCTGGAGATGATGCGAATCAGCGGACTTTTGGTGGAAGCCGGCAACTTTTCGGATCTTGGCGAAATCTCGCTGAGCCCTCACAAACATATTTGCGCCAAGAATGCGCGGATTCTCGGCGTCGGTGGTGAAGAGCCAGCGGCGTACGGTCCGAGCATGCGGCAGATGGCGCGCTACTTGAAGCATTATCCGCTGCGCGAATTTGTTTCCCATCGTTATGGGTTGCGCGACGTGGAAGCGGCAGTACACAAAGCAATCGACCCGGATTCCATGAAAGTGGTTTTGGAGCCCTGGAAGTAAGAAGCACAATTTATTCGAATTTTTATAGTTTTTGAAAAGAGGAGCATGATGAGCGGATTGCATGAACGGTTTTTGTTTGCGGCGGCACCGGATAGCTGGGGCGTGCTCGATTATCCGGGACCATCTTGGGAGCAATCCTACGAAAAGATGATGGATGAGATGCTGGAGGCGGGCTACACGGGCACGGAGTTGGGGCCGTATGGATTTTTTCCAACCGACCCCAAGGTTCTGCAACCGGAACTTGAGAGACGAAAACTGAAATTGCTAGCGTCGTTCGTGCCAGTGAAAATGACTGATCCTTCGGCGGGTGCGGCCGTCATTGAACGCATTCGCAAAGTCGGAAATCTTCTGGCGACGCTGAAAGCCCCGTTTTTGGTAATGGCGGACGACCAATCGAACGAACGAAACGCGTATTCTGGCTGCGTCTACGATCCGGGCTGCCCCACGCTCAGCGCTGAGCAGTGGAAACATGTCGGCAAAATTGTGGCTGACGCTGAAAAAGTGGCGAACGAGTTTGGATTAGATCTCGTGTTCCATCCGCACGTCGCAACGTATGTGGAGACGCCAGAAGAGTGTGAGCGTTTTTACGATGCAACTTCGCACACCAACGTGGGGCTCTGCCTGGACACTGGTCACTGCGTTTACGGACACGGCGATTCGGTGAAGGAAGCGGAAAAATACAAAGACAAGCTGCGTTTCGTGCACCTTAAGGATTGCGACAACAAAGTGCTGGAAGAGGCGCGGCGCAATAAGTGGACATTCGAAGAGGCGATCGAGCACAAAGTGTTCACGGTGATCGGCAAGGGCGATATTGATTTTCCAGCCTTCTTCCGCACTTTGCTGAAGAATGGATACTCGGGCTGGTCCGTGGTCGAACAGGACGTTAAGTTCGGGCACACGGAAATCCCGCCGAAAGACAGCGTTGAAGCGAGTCTGAAATATTTAAAGGGCGTAGTGAACCAATTGAGGTCTGCCGCAAAAGGCTGAAGGCTCGACGGTCGATAGGTCGAGCTATTCTTCAAGTCGCAGCAGCCATACAGGCTAATGTTGATGGTTCTAGGATTCGCTGAAGTCGAATAGGCGGGGGCGCACGCGAAATCCACGCGTCGTATACGCCACATAAACAACGCCCACGCCCAGCCAGAGGAGGCCGGCAAGTTTCGTCCAACTCTGCAAGCTGATCAGCAAAACGAAACAGAAAACAATTCCAAATCCTGGGACAAACGCGTCGACGAAAAAGTTGCGCTTGCCAATCGCTTCTGGCGCAAACCAGAAGTGACGCAACGCGGAAAGATTAACGCCCATAAAAGCGATCAGCGCGCCGAAGGTCACCACTTCTGCGGCAAGTTCCCAAGGAATCGTGAGCACGGCGATGTACGCCAGTCCGCCCACGATCCAGACGTTATAAATTGGATTACTTTTGATCGGGCTGAGATAACCAAAAATCTTTTTGGGTAAAACGTCGTCGCGGCCCATGCTGTAGAGCAGGCGTGCCGCGCCAACATGTCCAGCAAGCCCGCACGCGATACTGGAGATGAGCAACATCACGCCATACGCGGCGAAGAGAACCGGCCCACTGGCCACGCGCGCCACATCCATGAAAGCAGTTTCGGGATTCTGGAAAGTGGTATGGTCTGGCCAAACGCGCTGCGCCAGATAGACTTGTAGCCCGCTGAATAGCCCGGTGAACACACAGACCAGCACCGATGCCAAGAGAACGTTGCGTTTCGGATTCTTTACTTCTTCTGCCAGGATCGAGACGCCGTCGAAGCCGATAAAGACCAACGCTGCGAGCGACGTGCCTGCGGCGAGCCCTCGCAAATGAAATGTTTTCGGATTGTAGATGGGCTGCAACGAAAACAGCCCGCTGAAATGTTCATGCAAAACGATGTAGCGTACTGCTTGTACCAGAAAAACGGCGGTAACCAGCACCATGAAGCCCAGCAGCACCTCATTGGTTCGCGCGGTGAACTTAATTCCCTGAACCGTCATCAGCGTGATGAATCCAACAGTGAGTGCCGCAAGGATCGCGAAGGGGATTTTCGGCCCCATCCGCTGAATCGCCAGCACCGCATACAACGCGTTCTGCACGGGTTGAAATAAATATTCGAGGAACATCGCCCAACCCACGACGAATCCCAAATGCGGATTCAATCCGCGGCTGATGTAGGTGTAAACGGAGCCGGAGGACGGGTAGACGTGCGCCATGCGGCCGAAACTTACCGCTGTCACCGACATGGCGACCATCGCAAGCAGCAACGTGAGAACTGTGTGACCGTGAGAAAGAACCTGCGCTTCGCCGAAGAGTGGCACCGCGGCAATCGGCGACGTGAGAATCACACCGTAGTAGATGAGGTCCCAAAGACTCAGAACCCGTTTCAGATGAGGTTGCGCAGGCGCCGCTGTTTGCACCGCGTCTGTGGTTGTTGCCACCCTGACCTCTTTCTTTATTTGCGAGCCCTGATTCTCAGTGGATCCATCAATTTCTCAGACGGCGTTCCGAATCGCGCTAAAAGAAAAATCGCTCTTTCTTCCGTGCATTCTGATAATTCTCATGTGCAGTTCGCACTGACTCGCGCTCGGAAACTTCGGCAATAGGCACGTCCCACCAGGATTCGTAGCCGGGAACGTATTGATCGTATGCGGTTTCAATAACAATTACATTGGTGCGCGTTTCTTTCCGCGCAGCCAGCAGAGCGTCTCGCAAGTCTTCGTGGGTTCGCGCGCGCACCGCGTGTGCGCCTAAGCTGCAAGCATTCGCGGCAAAATCCACGGATAAGAGTTCCCCGTCATAACGTTCTCCGCTCCTGAAACGGTAGTTGGTGCCCATGCCTTCATTGCCGCAACTACGGCTCAAACCGCCGATGCTGGAGAAACCGTGATTGTCGAGCAGCACGATGTTCAGTTTGCAGCCTTCTTGCAGCGATGTGACGATTTCCTGCGCCATCATCAAATACGAACCGTCGCCGATTAGAACGTAGACTTCGCGCTCCGGGTTGGCCATCTTGATTCCCAAGCCGCCGGCGATTTCGTAACCCATGCAAGAATAGCCATACTCCATGTGATACCCGCCAGGCGCTCGCGTGCGCCACAATTTGTGCAAGTCGCCCGGAAGACTTCCGGCGGCGCAGACCATTACATCGTTGGTTTCAGAAAGTTCGTTCACCAGGCCAATGACTTCTCCCTGGCTGACCGGTGGCTCCTTTCGTATCGAATAAATACGATCGACTTCCGTTTCCCACTCGGCACGGAATTTCTGGATTCTCGCGGCGTACTCACTGCTTACGGAATAACCGGCCAGAGCCGCGCGGAGTTCGTCGAGAGTCACACGCGCATCGCCGACCAGCGGGATAGGCGCATGCTTGTAGGCGTCGAATTCGGCGACGTTGATGTTGATGAATCGCACCAAAGGATTCTGAAAAGCCGTTTTCGAAGCGGTAGTGAAATCGCTATATCGTGTGCCAATGCCAATGATCAGATCGGCTTCGCGCGCCAGAATATTTGCGCTGGAAGTTCCAGTTACTCCTACCGCTCCAACTTCCTGTGGATGATCAAACGTAAGCGAGCCTTTGCCGGCTTGCGTCTCACTTACCGGAATTCCCGTGGCCTTGGCAAACTGCGAGAGCGCTTCGGATGCCTCCGAATACAAAACGCCGCCCCCAGCAACGATCAGAGGTTTCTTGGCCGCACGTATCCATTCCATCGCACGCTTCAACTGATTGGAATCGCAGCGATTCCGAGGAATACTCCAAATGCGCTTCTGGAAAAACTCTTCGGGAAAGTCGAACGCTTCGGCCTGAACATCCTGCGGCAGACTAAGTGTGACCGCGCCGGTGTCGGCGGGCGAGGTTAGAACGCGCATCGCTTCAGGCAGCGAGGTTAAAAGCTGTTCAGGGCGCTGTATGCGGTCCCAATAGCGCGACACCGGTTTGAAACAATCATTTACCGAAATGTCTTGCGACGTCAACGATTCCAGTTGCTGCAAGACTGGGGCAACATTGCGGCGCGCAAAAATATCCCCAGGGAGGAGCAAAACGGGCAGGCGATTCACCGTGGCAGCAGCGGCGCCCGTCACCATATTTGTGGCGCCCGGTCCGATTGACGTGGTGCAGGCCAGGGTCTGCATGCGGAACGTGGTCTTCGCAAACGCCGCCGCGGTGTGCACCATAGCTTGTTCGTTGCGACACAGGTAGTAGCGCAGACCGCGATCCTGTTCCAAAGCTTGGCCCATACCCGCCACATTGCCGTGCCCAAAAATGCCGAAGCAACCCTGAATAAACTGGAACTCTTTGCCATCGCGCGCGGAATATTGCTGATGAAGAAAAGCGACCAGCGCTTGAGCTACGGTGAGACGGCGTTTCATAAACTGAACTCCCCGAAACAACGGCACAATCGCGCATAGCATGCCGTAGATAGTGGCGCTATGCCACCGGAAAGCGTGGCGAGCTCCTAAGCGCTTATCATACTGGTCGTGATTCCCCGGACTCCTGAGAACTCTCGATCCTGTCGCACGAGAACTGCAACCTAAGTCTGAGGTTAACGGACCAGCGGCAGGCGTGGGTCAAGATCCTTCCAAGTCGACTTGAGCCACACATGATTTGGGTCTTCGGTAACCGCAAGAGTGCGCGAAGTGCCTGCCAGAAAATTGAGGTAGTAGACGTTGTAACCCGGGCCGGCAACGACCGGGTGATATCCAGACCTCACCAGCACGGCGTCGCCATCTTCGACGCGCACCGTCACGTCGCGAGACTTGTCTGGCGCATACAGTCGTTGCAGCGCGAAGCCTTCGCGTGGCCGGTCGATTCGATAGTAATAAATCTCGTCCAGGTCGACTTCAGTAGGCGGGTTGTGAATGTCGTGCTTGTGTGGCGGAAAGCTGGACCAATTTCCCCCCGGCGTATAGACCTCGATGACCACCAGCTTGTCAGCCGGAAAGTCTGGACGAATGATGTCAACAATCTGCCGTGAAGCGTTTCCTCCGCCTCGCAGGCTGCTAACCACATCGTCAGGAGTAATCAGCTTCGGTTGCAGTGTGGCTTCGGAGGGCGCGCGGCATTCTGCCAATTCACACGCGGTCTCCGCTTTGAAAGTGACTGCATTGCCGGTCGGTAGGTAGACGCAATAGGGCAAACCATCGAAAACGTTGGCGCGACCACCAATCTTCTGCGAGCCGGTGCCCCAATCCACAACACAATGGCCGCCAAGGAGAACGAAAGCAGCTTCCTCGCCGTCGGTACGCGCAGTGTACGTGTCCCCGAGAGCGAGACGACGCACCGACATGCTCATCCATTCCCAGTTGACATTCTCACGCGAAAAACGCAGCAACTCTCCCGATTGTCCGTCGGGAAGAGGCCGGGAATGGACCACGTTCGGCAAAGTGCTCATAAACAGACTCCAGGTCGGCCGATCAGGAGAGCCTCCACTTCATTATGGTTCCATTATTATGGCATCAAAGCGGTTTGCCAGTCACCGGCAGATTACTTGGCTAGCCGTTAAAAATGAAGCATAAATCGCCGCATTTTTTCGATTGTCCATATGCTAACCGGCTAGAGTTTATCCTGAAAGGGCCACCGTTTGTCAATGATGCAATTGTTAGAAAACGACCGTTGCAGAGACCGCGGGACGCTGGGAAATTTAGACCTGATTTCGGGGTTTGCCTAGTTTTCAGGCGCTTTGGGATTTGCTTTTGTTTCGGTTTTCGATGGCTTGAATGGTGCGCTGCAGCCAAGCTTTCAACGCAATTTCTAACTCTTCTTGCGTGCCCCACTCATAAAAGGAATTCACGCATTCGCCCTGGCTGGTCAATTGGATGTGGCGGCAGGGATAGCGCAACTTCTTGCGATCTTCAGGAACAAATTGGATTAGGGCGCATTCTCCGCATGGGCGCGGATGTCCCTCCCCCTGAAAATTGATACAGGTCGGCGAGTCTTCGAACATAAAGGTGGGTCGCCAAGGGTAACGAGGGCCCTTGCGATATCCACCCTTTTCAAGGAAGGAGAGTTCGGCTTTGAGCAGTTCGAGGATGTCGCGGTCGTCTTGCATGGGAAAATTCCCAGAATACTCATCTCACAGGCGGAACGAGAAGGCCGTGATTAGAGTCACTACAAAGAGTGATACGTGTCACGGGTACCGGCGCTCCCATCCTGTATCACTATCACATTGACAGGTGACGGCATGCCCTCCGATTTAATCCGCAACGGGAATCGCTTTCAGTTTGTCACTAAACTGGACGGGAGTGCGCTCCCCGATGGGAGTAATATGCGTACGCCGTACGGCCTGGAAATCATTGAGAATTGCCTAGCGTGTCCCCATCGCGAGGAGCGGCTGTTCTGTAACCTCCCAGAACCGTCCGTGAAGGCTTTAGCGGCCATAACCTCCTCTGCTGCCTATCCTAAAGGAGCCACGCTGTTTGTGGAGGGACAACCTGCGCGGGGCGTCTTTGTCTTGTGCAGTGGCCGGGTGAAGCTGTCCACGTCATCGGCAGATGGCAAAACCCTGATTTTGCGGATATCGGAGCCCGGGGAAGTGCTGGGACTGCCCGCCAGCGTGACCGGAACCTGCTACGAATTGACCGCGGATGTGATTGAACCTACCCAAGCCAATTTTGTCTCTCGGACGGACTTTCTGAACTTTCTTAAGGAAAATGGAGAAGCGGCACTTCGCGTGGCGCAGCAGCTTGGCGAGACCTACCATGCCGCGATCTCTGAAATGCGGACGATCGGCCTGTCGCATTCGGCTGGCGAAAAATTGGCACGGTTCCTGTTGGAATGGTCCTCGAACTACCCGGAAGAAAAGGGTCAAGTAAGAATTAAGCTCACCCTGACTCATGAAGAAATCGCGCAGATGATTGGATCCTCGCGGGAAACTGTCACGCGCCTGCTGGCTGACTTCCGCAAGAAGCAACTGCTTCAGGTCATGGGCTCCACGCTCATCATCAAGAATAAAGCCGCGCTGGAAAGCATCGTAAAGGGCTGAACTGCACCTGTTAGGAAGGCCGTTCGAACTCTTCCGCCGTTACTGACCGAGTTGTACGGCGCGGCCGTATCCCGTCATTTCCAGATAACCTAGCCCAGTAACTGGCAAAACTTTTTTCTGGCCTTTCAACACGATGGCTCCTTCCCAATAATTCGGAGTGTACTTGGAATTACCGGAGAGTTCCTGAGATGTCAGCAAAGTGGTTGCGTCCAGAGAGAAATCCATCGCTGGAATCGCAATCTTCCAGTGAACCGGATAGCGCGCAGTTTGGTCGGGGCGCTCCCAAAATTCCTGCTCTGGCGTCAGTGTAAAATCCGAAGCGCGCAAATGTTGCGTTTTGCCCTGCTTGTCAACGAATGTTCCTGCAGAAAAAGGATCAACCGACCCGTCCTTCCTACGAATTCGAAACAGCATTAGTTCGGTTTCGTCATCGAGCTGCACGCTGAACCAATCCCAGCCGACCTGATCCGCTTCCAATTGGTGCGTAAAAAATTCGTGGTCCATCCAGCTCAGGCCCGAAACGTTATAGCGCTTGCCTTGCAACGTGATGCTTCCGGAAGTCTTCAGACGCGTGAAGGAAATGTAGTGAGATGCGTGTCCTACGCCAGCGGCCTTCTGGCTGACTCCGTTCTCGCCTTGGATGATGGGCGGTTTTTCTGGGTGTAACCGCAACGCAAAAGTGAAGCGGTCATCCACCGCCTGAAGTTTCTGATCGTCCCCGCTCCATTCGGAACTCCAGTTACCGTTCCACATGCGCTGGGCAGATGCGTCGACACCCGCGATACCTGGTCCGCTGCGATTGGTCCGCTCCGAATGATAAAAAGCGACTCCATCAAGGTCACTGAGTGCCAGATGAGCCAGATAAATATCGTGGGGATCCCAAGTGGCATTTTTCGCGGAATCACGATCGACAGCTTCTCGAAAAAAGGTGAGTTCGAATCCGAAGCGGTGACCATCTTCCGCCTTGAGATTTCCCGTGTAGTACCACCATTCGGTTTGAAAATCGGGATGACTAAAGTGATCGCGCGGGAATTCGTAGCGATAGCCTGGAAGCGCAGTCTTAAATGGAGTTGTGACCGGCGCCGATTGCAGTATTAGAAGTGCACCCATCGCGGCGACGAACTTACTCTTCATGAATGACCTCCAGCGGATCGAGTTTCGCCGCCAGCATCGCCGGGTAAATTCCAGAAATTAGCGTCGCTAGGTAGACCACGGTAAGCGCTCCTAGTATCACGCCGACCGGCCAGTGGAAGTGGATGGTCCAGCCGAACGACTGCTTGTTGATCACGAACACCAGGATCAACGACAGGAAAAATCCAAGCATCGAACCCGCCAGCGTGGCGAGTATTCCGACGAGCCCGGCCTCCACCAGAATCAATTTCCGCACCTGGCTGGCGGACGCGCCGAGAAAACGTAGCAGGCCGAGTTCCCGTCGTCGATCAATTACCAGCGCCAGTAGTGCCCCAGCAATTCCCATCACCGCCACGATTACAGCAACAGTCTCCAACGCGTAGGTAATAGCAAAAGTGCGATCGAAGATGCGGATAGCTTCGGTCCGCAGATCGCGGTCAGAAAAGATCAGTAGGTGATTCTCTGCACTGATGTTCTGGATGCGCTGCCGGACCTCTTGAACATTGGCTTTAGGAGCGACGAAGACCGCCAGGTTGGAAGGCGTGGGATCGGGCAAGTAGCGCAGCATCGTTTCCCGATCCATGAAAATGTAGCCACGCTCACTGGCGTAATCGTAGGTGATATCCACGACGTGAAAATCAGCGCGAGACTCACCAAGCGACAGTGTGATGGTGTCACCTGTCTTCAGGTGATGCTTGTAGGCAAACGGCTCGCTCAGGATGACCGCGTTTTTTCCGCGAAGCTCGGTGAAGACTTCCTGCGTCGGCCGCCCCGACAGAAAATCGGATTTTTGATTGGCTGCGGCTTGATCCAGATCGACGGAAGCTAGTGTTGCGGGCGTCTGGTCGTAAGTGATTTCATACGCACGGAGCCGCTCGACAGACGCGATGCCGGGAACCTTGGCGATTTTTGCTGCGAGGTCTACCGAGATGGTGGGGTGACGATCGGCGGCTGGATCTCCTGCCGGCCTGATGTAAAGGTCGGCAGGAAGTTCGTCATTCATCCACGACACTACGGTTTGGCGAAAACTGCCAACCAGGATGCCCACAGATGTCATCATGGCCACGGCGGTGGCGAGTGCTGCAACCAGCACGGACGTCCGCCGCAACGAAGCCGCTAAACTTCGTGCGGCCAGCAAGCCTTCCACTCCAACGATTGTTTTCAGCGCTTGTGAGGACGAAATGGTGATGAAATTCACCGATGCGGGAATTGCGAACGATGCCGCGAGTATCAGCAACACCGCGGCTACATAACCGAATAGAGGCTTACCCCCGACTGGAGGTGCGAGCGAAGTTCCGGCGGCCATTACTGCAAACAGAAGAGCGAACAATAAGTCGCGTCCTGCGTGCGTCTGCATCACATGCTCGCGACGTCCTCGCGCCATCGCTTCGACCGGCGTGACCGTCATCGCTTCTCGTGCGGGTGCCAACGCCGCGGCCACCGCTACTCCAATCCCGATCAAAAAGGCAATCGTCACCGCGTCAACGTTTAGCTCGATGGGCCCCGGGCGACTGCTCACATACAGCGATTCCACTGTCAGCGCCATCAAGTTCACAGCGCCTTTGGCCATTACACGTCCTAAAGGTAACGCGATCAATGCGCCGGCCAATCCGATGCATGCGGCTTCGCCCAGAAACGCAATCAGGACGTTGGCGCGACTGGCGCCGATCGCGCGGACGATACCAATTTCCGCGCGGCGACGCACCACCGAGACCGAAATCGTGTTGTAGATAAGAAAAGCTCCTACGATCAGGGCGATATAGCTCAGCAATCGCAAATTCCAGCGAAAGGCCGCCAGCATTTTCCGATTTTCGTTTGTGGCTGTGCCTTGCGGTCGTATGTCCACGCCTGAAGGCAACGCGCTGCGCAATTGTGCCTGCCATTCCGCAACATCGGAGCCTTGCGGTAGCTTGATTAAGATGCGGTCGACGCGGCCGAAGCGATGCAGAGCACGTTGCGCGCCGGCAATATCCATGACGATCGCGCTTTCGCCTCCGCCGGAATCAGGGTAAACGCCGCGCACTGTGCACAAATACGTCTGGTCGTTGATCAAAAGTTGAATCTTGTCGCCAGGATGTTTCTTAAGGCTTTCGCCGATCCAGATGCTGGTTGAGTCCGATAGCATCGACAGTGCGTTTTCTGATTTGCTTTTCGATTGCACGTTGGAAACTTCGTCCTCTTTCGCAGCGACATAGCGGCTGCCTTCGGCGATAAGATCGACTCCGACCAGCGGCAGCGTTTCCTTGGATTCCACGACAACGGCGTAGTCTTCCATGCGCGGCGAGATTCGTAGCGCATACGGGAGGGCAGTCAACAAGCCGACCGCCTTTTCGGGCACTCCTCCGGACGCCACAACTTCCAGATCGTTATCTCCCGCCAGTGTTTCCATCGACGAATGGAATGAACCGGCCGCGGCACCGCCTGCAAGGTCAATCGCCAGGACCGCGGCCACACCCAGTGCCACCGCGAGTACCGTTAGTAACAATCGGACCGGCTCACGAAATAATGGCCGCACAATCATTCGATAAAAAAGTTTGAAACGAACCATGTTTAGCGCCGGGTGATTTCTTCGATTTGACCGTCGCGCAACTTCACCAGCCTGTCGGAGATGCCTGCCGCTTCCATGCTGTGCGTGGCCATGATAGTCGCGGTCTTCTGCTCGCGCGTGAGCCGCAACAACAGTTGCAAGATCAGGCCGCCGGTGGTGGTGTCCAGATTTCCTGTGGGTTCGTCGGCCAGCAGAATTCTGGGTGAGTGCGCGAGGGCTCGCGCGATCGCAACTCGTTGCATTTGTCCGCCCGACAATTGGTGCGGATATCGCTCGGTGAGTCCATCCAGCTCCACCCAGCTTAGTCGTTGCAATGCAGCTCTACGCGAATCGCTCCTTCCAGCAAGCAGCAGGGGCAGCTCCACATTCTCTAGCATCGTCAAGGTGTGAATCAGTTGAAACGACTGAAAGACAAATCCAACTTTTTCGCGCCGTATTTTCGTTTGCTGTGCGTCGTTGAGCCCGGTGGTCTGCTGCCCATCGATGAGCACTTCACCGGAAGTTGGAAAATCCATCGCGCCCGCAAGATGCAACAGCGTGGATTTTCCGCAACCGCTCCGTCCCACCAGTGCGACCAGTTCTCCCGGTTCGACATCCAGAGAAATTGTGCGCAATGCGCGAACCGGCTGGCCGTCAGTCGCGTCGTAATCCTTGCTGACATTGTGGAACGATAGAATTGCCATTAGCTCTGTAGCTTCCTGAAGGCCCGGCGCGTCTGCGTTAGTTTAAAGGCTCAACACGCGAGCGAATTACTGTTTCAAGCCGCTCAGTGCTTTCTCGATTGCGGAAGTTACCTGTGGCGAGTCGGGCTCGACGGCGGAATCGAATCGCGCAATGACTTTCCCGTCCGGGCCAATCAGAAATTTCGTGAAATTCCAACCGATTTCGCCCCCGGTCTGCGGGTGAACAGTCTTGTCGGTCAAATATTGGTACAGCGGCGTAATATCGCTCCCCTTGACGGACACCTTGGCCATCATTGGGAAAGTCACGTGATATTTCGCTGTGCAAAACGTTTTGATCTCTTGATTCGTTCCCGGTTCCTGCGCACCAAAATTGTTCGCCGGAAATCCAATGATCACGAAACCGCGGTCCTTGTACTTTTCAAACACCGATTCCAGTGCCGAATACTGCGGTGTGTAGCCGCAACGGCTGGCGACATTGACCAGGAGCGCGACTTTGCCTTTGTACGACGACAGCGGCACAGACTGGCCGTCGATCGTGTTTAGTGTGAAATCGTAGATGGTCTTTTCCGCAGCCATAAGTGAAGTCCCCAAGAGTGCCACCAGCATAAGAGCTTTTTTCACAGTCACTCCAATATCTGCAACCGCGCGTCTTTAACCAAAGCAAGTTTACCCCGACAGTGCACTCTTCCGCGACATTTCGACATGTTCGCTCAAATGCTCTATTTCTCCGTGTTCAACTCTGCGAAGGGCCGTTACTCTATGCGAAATTGCCTATCACCTGGCAAGGATGCCCTTTCTCTCGTTCGATTCAACGCGTTTGGCGTTAGGGGATTGAGCGTCCAATGCGCCTGTTATAGACTGCGCCAGACGTTGCAGCTGTTTGTACGTAAGTGCGTGACCCAACTACGGAGGTGCGCTTGTTCATTGCGTCCGGGATGGCGGTGACCCATCGAACGTTAGCGCCCATCGATCTGGTCATTATTGCCGTTTACTTCCTGATCGTGTTTGGAATCGGCTTCTATTTTTCCCGCAAGGAGCGCACTTCTGAGGACTATTTTCTAGCCAGTCGCAATATCGGCTGGTTTGCGATTGGCGCTTCTCTTTTCGTTTCAAACATCTCCACCGAACACTTCATCGGCCTCGCAGGTTCCGGCGCCGCTGTGGGCCTTGCTCCCGGGCACTACGAATGGCTCGCGTCCCTGATCCTGCTGCTTCTGGGGTGGGTCTTCGTGCCGTTTTATCTGCGTTCCAACGTGTTTACTATGCCGGAATTTCTGGAGCGCCGTTTTAATCGCAATTGTGCAACCTATCTCGCCAGTATTTCGATCATCGCGTATATTTTTACGAAAATTTCCGTCCACCTGTATGCGGCTGCAATCGTGCTCGAGCGCGTAGTCGGCTGGAGTCCGTTAACGGCCGCCGTTATTCTCGTAGTTGCCACCGGCATCTACACGGTCGCGGGCGGCCTGGCCGCGGTCATCTACACCGACCTGGTGCAGACCCTGATTTTATTGGCTGGCGCACTCGCACTCACTTTTATCGGTCTGGATAAAGTTGGAGGATTCGCAGGGTTGCGTGCGGCTGTGCCACCGGAATACTTTCACATGATGAAGCCGATGAGCGATCCCGCGTTTCCGTGGACCGGCATTTTCTTTGGTGCTCCAATTTTAGGAATTTGGTATTGGTGTACCGACCAGGTCATTGTGCAGCGCGTCCTTTCCGCGCGGGATGAAGGTCACGCCAAAGCTGGGACGATTTTTGCCGGCTATTTAAAAGTTCTTCCTGTCTTCGTTCTCGTTCTTCCCGGCCTCATCGCCTACGCGCTCTATCCGCAAATGTTCACTCTGGTCGATGGCAAAGTTACCAACGGCGACATCGCCTATCCGATGCTCATTGTTAATTTGCTGCCCGTGGGTCTGGTTGGACTGATGATTGCCGCACTTCTCGCCGCGTTAATGGGCGCGATGAGTTCCGTCTTCAACTCCGCGTCCACGATGGTCACGTTGGATTTTTACAAAAAGTTTCAGCCCAACGCGAACGAGGCGCAACTGGTGTTGTTTGGTCGCATTGCGACCGGAGTAATGGTGTTGCTTGGCCTTCTGTGGGTGCCGTTCATCCAGTCGATGAACAATCAATTGTGGCTTTACCTGCAAAGCGTTCAGGCGTACATCAGTCCTCCGATTGCCGTGTGCTTCATCTTCGGAATTTTGTGGCCGCGCCTCAATGGTCAAGGCGCGATCACATCTCTGTTAGTTGGATTCGTTTTGGGTGCGACACGGTTCATCTATGAAGTACTGGATAAGTCTCGGCATTTCAGCTCGCGCACCATTCGCTGGATGATCGACATGAATTTTCTGCACTACGCCATTCTCATGTTCGTGGTGTGTACGCTTGTTCTGATCGGCGTCAGCATGATGTTTCCCGCACCTAATCGTAAGAAACTGGCCGGACTTACGTTTGCCACCGTTGATGAAAAAATCGAAACGGTCGGCGTCAGGACCGCGCAACTGGCTAGAGAAACGCCGCGAGAACGGAAGCTGAATCTGGCGTTTACGATTCTTCTGCTGGTGACCGTGGTGGGGCTATGGATCCACTTCCGATGATTTCTCGGACAGACAGTTCGTTCGGCAACCAGCCTGAGTCGATCGTTGCGCTTCGGCCCAACGTTTCGCAGCGGGAAGCACTCGCAGCATTCGGCGATGCGAGCCTTTCGGGACTGTACTGGCGCGCGGCGCGCGGGCCACTACAAAAGTTGGCGCTGATGTACGTGCCGTTTTTCCTGTATCACGTTAGATATGAAGTCGGCGTCACACAGCATTCCAGATGGTTGGCTCTCGATCGCGTGCGAGGAGCGCTCGATCTTTTCGAATTCCCCAGCGAACCAACAAAAGAGCAGTTGATTCAGGTGGAGAGCAGGAATCACGTTCTTCCTTCACTCGACGAAACTGCTGCGGAAATCGTTTTGCGCGAGAAGTTGCTGCGCATTATTTTTCAGCAGGGATTTTTCCGTGTAAGAGGCCTGCGCCTACAAATACAAAAGTCCGCTATCGAATTCAGTATGCCGTACTGGCTTGGTCTCTACGGGCCGGACGGCGGCTTGCGTTGTCGCGTCATGGATGCAGTGAGGCGACGGATGGAAGGCGAAAAGGCTACGGAGCTATTCGAAAATTGGCTGGCCGCTTAGTAGTGGCGGTGTGGTCTGAATTTCAACGAAATATCAACTTCCCGAACGCCTCGGGAACATGGAAATTCGGCTTTGGAGAATACGTGGGACTCCAGGCCGCGTAAAATCGAGGCTCGCGTTCACCTTCCACGCGATAGAAATTCGCGCGCCAGACGTCGTCTGCTGAAAAGTGGGAAGTGAGGCTCTCCATTGGAAGGGCTAGCTCCGCAGTCCACGTGCTGTTTTCTTTGTCCAATACCACGCGACGCTTCAAGTTGCTATGCAGTTCCTCTTTTTCGCCGTGCGAAATCGCAAGATCGATCCAGTAGCCGTTTGGGCTGACTTCAAATTCTTTATACTTTCGCGTGTCGCTCGCATCCGGCTGCAGGAAAACTTCTGTCACATCGCGATCCCACAATTCATCGCGCCAACCATCCGGTCTGGCGTCAGGGTAAACAGTGATCGTGCGATATCGCTGGTGGAACCGCAAAAAGAACGTCTCCGGAGTCCATAGAATTCGAACTTCTGTCGATCGTCCGGGATCGGAATTCTCTCCGCGCCAATCGTGATCGAATTGAATTGCCGGAGCACGCTTCCAATCTCGCACACTCGGGAAGCCTTCCGAGTCGACACTCGCTGCAAGTTTTATTGCTGTTGCGATCGGAAGCTTCGACTGGTCAGGTGCGGATCTTTGATTCATGGCTGTCCATTCTACTTTATCCGCCGTCCACCCCCGGAAAGTTTGCCTCTCCTGACAAACGGGCCAGCAGCCTGTTTGCGCACCAACTCGCCACGAGAAATCAATGCTGCGTAATTGCCGTGCTAGCATCGATTCGGGCCAGCATTTTGCGCTTTGAAGGAGATCGACCTCATGGAACGCCGTACCGCCGTGGATGTACGCACCGAGCCCCAGCGCCGCAATCCCGAAGAGTTTCAGCACGTTCAGTTGCACATCGATTCTGGCGTCGCGCGCATGACCCTCAATCGCCCCGAGCATAATCTGCTAAACGAAAGCATGATACGCGAACTGGTCGATGGGCTCGTGCTCATCAGCGATCGCGATGACGTGAAACTCATCGTGCTGGACTCCGCAGCGAAAGTCTTTTGTGGTGGCATTGATATTGGAGAGTACACCTCGGAACGCGTGTTTCAGATGCTCGACGCATTCCATTCGGTGTTCGAACGCATGCTCGAGTCTTCCAAGCCGGTGATGACCGTGGTGAACGGTCCGGCAATCGGTGGTGGCGCGGAGTTGGCGATCTTCGGCGACCTGGTAATCGCGACTCCGAAAGCGCGCTTCGCACAACCGGAAATCACTATCGGCGTTTTTCCTCCACTCGCGTCAACCATTCTGCCGTTTTTGGTTGGGCCAAAAGTAGCGCTGGAAATCGTGCTCCTCGGCGAACCAGTCACGGCCGAGAGAGCCTTGGAGTTGGGACTCGTGAATCGCCTGGTTCCCGAAGCGCAGCTCGACGCGACTGTGAATGACCTTATCGCCAGGATCACTGGGCATTCGGCTCCGGTATTGACGATGGCCAAAAAGGCAATCCTCAGCGGCATGGGCTTGTCGTTGCGCGACGGCCTGAAAAAGTCCATGGACATTTTTCTGAATGAACTGTATCGCCTGGAAGATTCCCAGGAAGGTTTGCGCGCTCTGGTGGAGAAACGCAAACCGAATTGGAAGAATCGCTGATTTTCCTGCCAGGAAAATAGCCTTGATTCCATTGACACCCCTCCAAGTGGACCGTACACTGAATCGACATTTCAACCGGACGGGGAAGTGGGGAAGTGCCGTGCAAATCGGCCGCGGTCCCGCCACTGTAATCAGCAGAAGTGCTGTGAGCCAGGCTACCCTCCCAAGCCGGAATGGCTGCGTATCCTTCGCGAGAGAGAACGCCGCCGGCGCTAGCCCCGTCTCGCGGGGCTTTTTTATTCGGCATCATTTTGGGGACTCCCGTCAGGGGAAATCGTGCTGCGAAGCATTCGCAAATCATTGCCAAAGTCGTTGACGATAGCAGTCGCCTGCGTTGCTTTTTCCGCGACTGCATTGCGCGCGCATGCGCAGACCTCCGTTCCGGGCGTTCCACCGGCTGTCGAAACAAGAGAGATCATCGACGAAACGGGGCGCACTCTTCGTGTGCCAGTGTCCATCGAGCGTATCGTGTCATTGGCTCCCAGCTTGACTGAAACAATTTATGCGCTGGGGTTACAAGATCGGCTGGTGGGCGATACCGATTATTGCGATTACCCGCCCGATGCGATGCGGAAATCGAAGGTGGGCGGCGCGATTAATCCAAATTTCGAAAAAATTGCGGCGTTACACCCAGACATTGTTTTGGTTACGAAAAGCATCAATCGATTGGATACGGTGCGCGCGCTGGACACTTTGGGAATACCGAGTTATGCCACCGACCCCCACACCGTCGACGAAATTATTTCCTCCACTGAGAAACTGGCCATTGTTCTCGGCGCGCCAGACACCGGAAAGTCGCTTGGCGAAGATATGGTCCGGCGTCTTGCCGTCCTTCAGACGAAACTCAAGGACGTGCAGCCCAGCCGCGTGCTTTTCATTGTGTGGATGGAGCCGTTGATCTCCATTGGGAAAGACACTTTTATTGCCGACGCGCTGCACAAGGCCGGAGCGATCTCTATCGTCGACTCGGCGAAGGATTGGCCACAGACCAATTTGGAAGAAGTCGTGCGGTTGCAGCCTGAGTATCTCGTGTTTGCTGCTTCGCATTCCGAAAGTGCTGCGAGAGATTTTGATGTGTTAGCCAGCAGGCCGGGCTGGCGGATTCTTGAAGCAGTGCACAATCGGCGCTTCGCGGTTATCAGCGAAGCGGTGAATCGTCCCGCACCGCGAATCGTATCTGCGATTGAAGAGCTTGCGCGGCAACTCCATCCTGAAGCGTTTTCCGAGGCACCGCCCGCTCCGGGAAAAGACGCTGCTCCTAGCAGTCTTCCACCAGCGCCTCCGCAGAAGCCAACGATTACACGCAATATAGCTATGACACTTTCAACAGACCAGGAGTGCCCATGCGCCCGCTGACATTTGGCCGGCTGCTCTTACGCTGTGGTGTACTGCTGCTGATTTTATTTGTGGTGGTCGTGATTGCGCTGAAGTTAGGAGCTGTGCAGGTGTCGTTGTACGGCCTCGGCCGCGACTTGATTCGCGTCCTTCTCGGCCAGACCCGGGCCATCTCCACCGATTACGGCATGATCGTAGTGGACATCCGCCTTCCGCGCATCCTCCTTGGTATTGTTGTTGGCGCGTCGCTCTCTGTAGCGGGTGCCAGTTTTCAAGCGCTGCTGCGTAATCCTCTCGCTGATCCATATGTCCTGGGAGTTTCTTCGGGCGCCGCGGTTGGAGCGATCCTCGCGCTCATCGTCGAGAGCCACTTGGCGCTTTCCCCCGAACTTGCCGGACTAATTACACCGCTCGGCGCGTTCATCGGAGCAGCTGCCACCATCGCGGCGGTATATTTTCTAGGGCGACGTGACGGCCAAATCGATAGCGGGACTCTTCTGCTCGGCGGCATCATCACCGCATCATTTCTCTCTGCGGTCATCATGTTCCTAATGTCCACGCTCGCTGGCGGCAATCTTCGCGGCGCATCCTACTGGCTGATGGGAGACCTTTCCACTCCACAACCGAAAAGCCTTCTTTATCTTCTGGGCATCGGATTTGTTATTGCGGCGGGCGCGATTTACACCACGGCGTCCGATTTAAATTTGCTGCTGGCGGGAGAAAAAGAGGCGATGCACCTTGGCGTAGATGTTCCGCGCGTGCGCATCGTCGTTTATCTCGCTGCCTCCGTTCTAACCGGCCTCGCAGTCTCCGTCAGCGGTGCGATCGGTTACGTAGGTTTGCTTGTGCCTCACGTCATGCGCCTGATCTTCGGCTCCGACCACCGTATGCTGATACCCGCGTCCGCGCTGGGCGGGGCGATTGCGCTGGTAATCGCCGACACGCTGGCGCGCACCGTAGTTGCTCCCTCGGAATTGCCAGTAGGCGCCATGACTGCCATGGCCGGCGCGCCGCTCTTTATCTACTTGCTGCGACGGAGACTGGCATGAGCAGCCCACATCGCACTCCGATGCCTCCAGGAGAACAGCCGCGCTCCAATCCAGACGTTCGCCTCACGGTGGAGCAGGCCAGCTACGTCTACTCGCCGAATCCTTCGCAGGCCCCTCTGTTCACACTGGAAGCGCTCAGCTTTCAAGCCAAGCCGGGGGAAATCGTGGCGATCCTGGGCCCGAATGCCAGCGGTAAATCCACGCTGCTGAAACTTATTTCTGGTGCGCTTGAGCCTCTTTCCGGCCGCGTGTTCCTGAACGGATACGCCACTCACGCGCTTCCTCCGAAGACGCGTGCGCAGCGTATTGCTCTTGTGCAGCAGGAGAGCCGCCTGCTGTTTCCTTCGCGCGCGTGGGAATTCGTGCTGCAAGGTCGCCATGCATATGGACGCACGCTTCGCTTCGAAACAGAACACGACATCACCATCGCTAAGAATGCTCTTGCTCAGGTTGGCGCCGAGCATCTCAGCGATCGCTGGATGGACCAAATCTCCGGCGGTGAAAAGCAGCGCGTAATCCTGGCACGCGCACTGGCTCAACAACCGCTACTACTCTTGCTCGACGAGCCTACCCTGCATCTCGACATCGGCGCGCAAGTTGATCTTCTGGAGTCGTTGCGTCGACTGGCCGCTGAAAATCGGTACACCGTCGTTGTTGTCACCCACGAATTGAACCTCGCGGGCGAATATGCCGATCAGGTTGTGTTGCTGCAAAAAGGAAAATGCTTGCGCGTGGGATCTCCAGCTACCGTTTTTCAGCGTGAGCTTCTCGAGCAGGTTTTTCAGGCGCCGCTATCCGTGGAGATGACCCCCGCGGGGCGTCCCCGCGTAACACTTTTCGAAAAAACGTGATTTTCTCGTTCACCTTAACCCGGTGATTTCGTTTTCACCGATCTTTTAACGAACAGCGGGCGCCACGCCCCTCCACAATCATCGCAGACTTCGTGCACGGGAAGACGGTGCAAAGCCGTCGCCGCCGCGCGACTGTAAGGCGGATTCACTTGCTCGCATCCACTGCCGCTTTTTCGCTCTTCGGGCATCGCGGTGGGAAGGTAGCGGGCGCGTTACCCGAAAATTCGGGAACGCCGATTTGCCGCCAAGCCAGGATACCGGCGAAGTCTGCAGCCCGCGTAACGCTCGCGTTGCGCCGGCCAACCTTTACTCTCCCGCGCGTGAGGGAGCGGAGGAACCATGAAAACTCTTTCTGCACTTGCCTTCGTTTTTCTTCTCGTTTCTTCAGTTTCGCTGGTCTTCGCAAATCCGCAATCCAATTCTTCTAATGCACGCATAACCGGCGTTCTTACTGATCCATCGGGCAAGCCTCTCAGCGGTGTGCAGGTAACCGCGCAGTCGGAGGCCGATTCCAATGGCAAGATTTTGAGTGTTACTTCGAACGAAGATGGTGTTTATACTTTCGCTTTGCCCGAGGGCCGCTATCGCATTACTTACTCTCGTCAGCCTTTCGCCCAGCGTGAAATCGTCGCGGCGCTTAGCGCCGGTGAATCGAAAACCTCAAACCTGCGCATGGATCTTGAGCCCTTATCCTCCAGCGTTATCGTAACCGCGCAAACCGAGCCGACCCGCGAGCAGCAAACGACCGCACCGACCGACGTTATCACGCTGCAGGAAATTATGGATCGGCAGGCCGTGACGCTGCCTGACGTGCTGGCCTATTCTCCGGGCGTCACCTTTGGTCGAACGGGCGCAAATGGAGGCACTGCTTCAATTTTCCTGAATGGAGGAAATTCCAATTTCACGAAAGTCCTGATCGACGGAACGCCAATCAATCCTCCGGGCGGCGCTGTCGACTTTTCAATTTTGACGCTCGACAACGTAGACAAGCTTGAAGTGGTGCGCGGCGCGGAGTCGGCGATTTACGGTACCGACGCGGTCTCCGGTGTCATTCAGGTCTTCTCGCATCGCGGAACGACCGGCGTGCCGGCCTTCTCAGTCTTCACAGAAGGCGGCGATTACGCAACGGTTCGAACCGGCGCGCAAATCTCCGGCCTGCTGGGCGGGTTTGATTATTCCGCGGCAGCTTCTTATTTCCACACCGATGGTCAGGGGCCGAACAATGATTTCCTCAATCGCACTTTGACGGGAAACTTTGGTTACGCCTTCAGCGATACGAACCAAATCCGCCTCACCGTTCGCAATAACAATTCTGGAGCCGGCATTCCCGGGCAAACGATTTTCGAGCCGCCCAGCTTCTACCAGCGGATCAATCAGGAGCTATTCAGCGCGAATGCACGCTGGGACTTTGTCACCGGTTCTCACTGGCATCATCAGTTGATGGGCACCGAGGCGTACATCCGCCAGCACAGCTTCAATCCAACGCAGAGTTTTTACGCTACCGATCCTTTCGCCTTCTGTCCACAGTCCAACCCTAATGCGGTTGCGACTGCTGAATTCTGTGACTTCACGTTCGACTCGCGCTACAACTACAATCGCGCCGGCTTTCAACTGCAATCCACCTATGTGGCAAGGAAATTTGCCTTCACCCTGGGATACCAATACGAAGTCGAAAATGCCTACATCTACTCGCTGGCGCAGAACCACGTCCGCCGCAACAATCAAGGCGGCTTTCTCGATTTGCGTTATACCCCGATACCGCGACTCACCATCGATGTTGGCGCACGAGCGGAAGACAACAGTAACTTTGGCACGCGAGTCGTCCCCAGGGCCGGCGCTTCATACGTTCTTCATTACAGTCGCGGCACGTTAGACGACACCCTTGTTCGCGCCTTCTACGGAGAAGGAATCAAGGAGCCGCGCTTCGATCAACTCTATTCCGATCAGTTCGGCGATATCGGAAATCCGTTGTTGAAACCGGAGATTAGCAAAACTTGGAGCGCCGGTATTGAACAAAAACTCTTCCGCGATCGACTGAAAATTAACGCCGATTATTTCTCCAATCGCTTCTACGACATCATCAGCTTTGCCTTTTGCTCAGCCTTGCCGCCATCCGCGACGGGTAATACCTGTGGCATCACGATTCCCAACGCGCCCCCCAGCTTCGGCTATTATTTCAACACTGACCTGGCTCGCGCACGCGGCACCAATATTGCCGCCGAGGCTCGCGCCACAAAATGGCTGTTTCTTCGCGGCAACTACACCTACGACGACAGCCTGGTGATCAAATCTCCCAATTCCTTCGACCCCGCCGAAATCGCCGGCAATCGATTGCTTCGTCGTCCCGTAAATTCTGGCTCCGTTACCGCGACAGGAACCTTCCGCCGTTTTAGTGCGACCTTCGCTGGATATTTCATGGGGCAGCGTACTGATAGCGATTTCCTCGGGTTGGGCTACACGCGCGACCCCGGATATTCTCGCTTCGACGCTTCTGCTAGCTACCAATTTCCACGCGGCTTGGCTCTCTACGCCCGCGCCACTAATCTTCTCGACAAGCAATATCAAGACGCACTTGGCTATCCTGCCTTGGGACGCGACGCCATTGTGGGTGTGCGCTACCAGTTCGCGGGCCGGAACTAGTCCATGCGGCATCCGTTGGTTTTGTCCTGGAGCGGAGGCAAAGACAGCGCCATGGCGTTGCAGACGCTTCTTGCCGATCCGACGTTCGAGGTCGTAGCTCTCTTAACCACGCTCACTGAGGGCTATGACCGCATCAGCATGCACGGGGTGCGCCGCGAACTTCTTCACCAGCAAGCTCGGTCGATTGGCTTGCCTCTGCACGAAGTGCCGATCCCGCCGCAATGCGTCAACTCCATTTACGAATCGCGGATGGCGGACGCCGTTTTACACTTTCGAAATTCAGGTGTCCGCCACTTCGGCTTCGGCGACATTTTCCTACGCGACCTGCGTGCCTATCGCGAGGAGAAATTGACGCGTGTCGAAGCGCAAGCCATCTTTCCTTTGTGGGACGTTGACACCCACGAATTGGCACAACGGTTCGTTCGCGACGGTTTCCGCGCGATCACCGCGTGTATCGATCCCAAGAAACTAGACAAAAGCTTCGCCGGGAGAGAACTGGACGCCAAGTTCTTTGCCGAATTGCCTGCCACTGCCGATCCTTGCGGTGAAAATGGCGAGTTTCACACCTTTGTTTTCGACGGCCCCCTATTCCGGACACAGATTGCCTTCGAAACTGGCGAGATTGTTGAACGCGATTCCTTTGTATTTTGCGATTTGCTGCCTTCTCGAAAGGAAACCAGCCATGCTCGCTGCACAAAACTCTGAGCGCAGCATCATGTTCCTGCGCGGCTTACTAGTTGTAGGCTTCCTCACCTTTGCCGCGATTGTGCGCATCCTGCCGCACCCCTGGAATTTCACACCAATTGGCGCGATGGCTCTCTTCGGTGGCGCAAAATTCGGTAAAGGATGGCAGGCCTTCCTTTATCCTCTCGCTGGCCTTTTCCTGGGAGACTTGTTCGTTGGATTCCACCGGCTCATGCCAATTGTGTACTTCAGCTTTTGTATAAGCGTTCTGATAGGCAGGGCATTCCGTTGCAAGCAAACTGCAGGTCCCCTGTCGCTTGCCACCCTTCTTGGCGCCATTCAATTCTTCCTGATCACCAATTTCGGAATGTGGGCGATGAGCACTATGCCCATCTATCGCAAGACCTTTGCCGGCCTGGTGTCCTGCTATGTGGCTGGCATCCCATATTTCGGGAACACCTTACTGGGAGACGCGTTTTACGCTGCTCTTCTCTTTGGTGGATTTGCGGTTGTCGAGCGCCTTAGTCCAGCGTTACGAGACCGCCCATACGTCGCCGTTTGAGGGGTCGGCTGAGCACATCGGATGAACCGCGGCCTCTGCTATACTTTTTCCTTCGGCCATGACTAAATTTGCTACCGAAGCTTCGTTATCCCCAGAACTGCTGGCCAAATATGAGCCGGTAATTGGTCTGGAAGTCCACGCGCAACTTCTAACCGCGACCAAGATTTTCTGTGGCTGCTCCACTCGTTTTGGCGATCAACCCAATTCCAACGTTTGCCCTGTCTGCCTGGGCTTGCCCGGCACACTGCCGGTTTTGAACAAGCGCGTCGTGGAGATGGGTATGCGCGCATCGCTTGCTCTGAATTGCACCGTGCACGAGCACTCCCGTTTCGCGCGCAAGAATTATTTTTATCCGGATCTTCCCAAGGGCTATCAAATTTCGCAGTACGAACTGCCTCTGGCCACAGGTGGCTGGATCTCCATCGTGCACAATGGCGAGACGAAGCGCATCGGCATCACCCGCCTGCACCTGGAAGAGGACGCCGGCAAGTCATTGCACGATGGCTTTCCTAACTCCGCCGAAAAAACCTATGTCGATTACAACCGTTGCGGTACGCCTCTGAGCGAAATCGTGTCCGAACCCGACATGCGCACCCCCGATGAAGCTTATGCTTACCTGACCACGCTTCGTCAAATCCTGCTCTATACAGGAGTCAGCGATTGCAACATGGAGGAAGGCTCGCTGCGTTGCGATGCCAACGTCAGCGTGCGGCGGCGCGGCTCACCGGAATTTGGCACCAAAGTGGAAGTCAAGAATCTTAATTCGTTTCGCTACTTAGCCAAGGCGCTGGAGTTCGAAATCGAGCGCCACATCGGCGTGCTCGAATCGGGCGGACGCATCTCGCAAGAAACTCGCCTGTGGAATCAATCCGCCGGACGTACTGAGCCCATGCGCTCGAAAGAAAAGGCCCATGATTATCGCTATTTCCCGGAGCCCGACCTGCTCCCCGTGCACGTAAGCGCTGCATGGCGTGAGGAAGTGCGTTCTTCGTTGCCGGAATTGCCCGCCGCGAAGCAAGCTCGCTTCGTCTCGGCCTTTGGCGTTACACCATACGACGCCGAAGTGCTTACTAACACGCAGGCGCTCGCCGATTACTTCGAAGCCATGGTGAAGGCCGGAGCTCCTGGCAAGGCTGCAGCCAATTGGATGCAGACCGAATTGCTGCGGCGCCTGAATGACTCGAATAAAGAAATTGCCGCAAGTCCGGTTCCCGCCGCGGCTCTCGCCGAGTTGGTTACGCTTGTCGATACGGCAAAGATTACCGGCACCGTGGGCAAGAAAGTCTTCGCCACTATGTTTGAATCCGGCCGCTCTGCCTCGGAAATTGTCGCTGCCGAAGGGTTAGGCGCTCAGGTGAGCGATGCCGCCATCGAACAGGCGGCGCGCGAGGTAATCGCAAAAAATGCCGACAACGTTGCTAAATTCAAGGCTGGCAACGAAGGCGTCTTTAACTTTTTCAAAGGCCAAGTGATGAAGGCGACCAAGGGACAGGCAAATCCGCAGGCGGTAAACGACATTTTGCGCAGGCTTCTTTCTTAGTCGCTCACGCGGCCAAATGGACAGAACGTAAACATGCTCAAAATTGGTGACAAAGCTCCCGACTTCACGCTGAAATCCGACGAAGGCAAAGATGTCTCGCTGGAAGATTTTGCTGGCAAGCACGTGCTTCTTTATTTCTATCCCAAGGCCAGCACACCCGGTTGCACCATCGAAGCTTGTGAATTTCGTGATCTGAGGTCGAAGTTCGAAAAGGCGGACACCGTGGTTCTTGGCGTCAGTGCTGACCCCGAAAAGGCTCTCAAGAATTTTAAAGTGAAACAGAAGCTGAATTTTCCGCTCTTAGGCGATCCAACGCATAAGATGCTGCAAGCCTATGGCGTTTGGCGCATGAAGAAATTTATGGGTCGCTCGTTCAAAGGGATTGTGCGCAGCACCTTTCTAATCGGACCCGATGGCAACATAGAGCACATCTGGGATGAAGTAAAAGCCAAAGGCCATGCGGCCGAAGCACTTTCCCAATTAGCCAGCTAGCATTTCGTTGCGGGTTCAAATGCCAGGTAAGCCTGAGCTTCCTGCAGTCCTTGATCAACACCACTCATAATTCCGTACGGACTTCGTCGCCCTGCACATCAATCATCAGGTTGTCGATTAATCTCGTTCTCCCGATGTGCACCGCCAGCAGCACATAGCTTCGCCTGCTTAGCCTAACGACCGGCTCGAATGTCTCCGCATCCACAATTTCTGCATAGTCGATCTTCGCCAGCGGTTCCTTCAGCAAAACGTTTCGCATGGCTTCTTGTAGTTGCAATGCATCGCGTACTCCGGCGGAAATCTTCGCCTGCGCCTCCTGCAGCGCGCGATATAAAACGGTCGCAGCCGTTCTCTGTTCCCCTGCGAGGTACGCATTCCGCGAGCTCATCGCCAGACCATCTTCTTCACGAATGATGGGACAGACCACAATTTCGGCATCGATATTCAAATCCCGCACCATCTGCTGAATGATGCGGACTTGCTGCGCATCTTTCCGGCCAAAATAAGCAAGCTGTGGCTGTACGATTTCCAGCAACTTGAGCACAACAGTCGTAACGCCCCGAAAATGGCCCGGCCTGCTTTGGCCTTCGAGGCGATTACTCAGCCCTTCGACCTCTACATACGTTGCAAATCCAGAAGGGTAAATTTCTACCGCGCTCGGCAAAAACAGTCCATCTACATTGGCCGCGGTCAGCTTTTCCGTGTCGGCTTCCAAAGGTCGTGGATATTTCGCGAGATCCTCATTCGCACCAAATTGTTTAGGATTCAGGAAAATTGACGCGTAAACCGGCGAACATGCTTTTCTGGCGCGTTCGACTAACGCAATGTGCCCGGCGTGCAGCGCCCCCATCGTTGGCACAAACCCTACGATCTGCTGTTCCGTTCGCGCGCCTCGCGATTTTTCTTTCATCCAGGCGACTGTTCGAATGATCTCCATCCCGCGCTCAGGCTCCCGCAGCCGCGGCGTGCTCGCGGTAAAAATGCATCAGATCCGTCAAGATGGGTTGCGCTCCCAATTGCCGCAGCATAGTCGTAATCTGCCCACGGTGATACGTACCGTGATTCACCAGGTGCTGCATCGATTGCCACAAAGGATTGCGATAAATGCCAAACTTCATCGTCTTATATTCAAAAACCGTATCCAACTTCTCTTGCGTCAGTCCCCGAACGAAGCTCAGCAACGTGGGTTCAAATTCCGCCCAGCTTTGCTTGAGCTTCTTGATTTCCGAATAGGTTGCATCGTCTGGAATCGCCGAGGGAGAACGCCCCTGAAACCGCTCGAGCCACAGCCACTCCACTCCATAAATATGCGACAACGTGTCGCGCACCGATGAAAAGCTGGAGCCCATCTGCTTGTTGTACTGCTCGGGCGTCAACGCACTAGCAGCCTCCAGCACACGGCGATCCGCCCAGGCGTTGTATTCGTAGAGCAGAAGCATGTCTGTTTGATTCATAGAACTTTCCTCTCTGACAAACCGCGGGGCGCCCCGGTCTGCTCAAGGCGCCCCTTTTTCCTATCGCTAATTATTCGCAACTCCTCACCGCGCAATCGGGATAGTTTTCCGTCCTTTAACTCCGCCGGACGCATGATAGGACTCGGCATCCGAAGGGAAGCTACAGCTCTGCACATCGGCGCAATATTCTTTCACGGCCGAAGCGATGACGTCGCCGACATTGGCGTAACGCCGCGCAAATTTCGGTGGCGTCTGGAACGTCAGTCCGATCATGTCGTGCAGCACTAAAATTTGCCCGTCGCAATCCGGCCCCGCTCCAATGCCAATCGTCGGAATGCGCACCGACCGGGTAATCTCCGCAGCGAGTTCGCGGGGAATTCCTTCCAGCACAATCGCGAACGCTCCTGCTGCTTCCACGGATCGCGCATCCCGCAGCAACTGTTCCGCCGCGCTGGGCGTTTTTCCTTGCAAGCGATATCCGCCAAACGCATTCACCGATTGTGGCGTCAACCCAATATGCCCCATCACCGGAATTTCGGCCTCGCTCAATTTGGCGATCAGTTCCAGCCGGCGCTCGCCGCCCTCCACCTTCACCGCTTCCGCCCCTGCTTCCTTCACAAAACGCATCGCATTCTTCAGCGCTTCATTCATGTCGCCGTGATAGGAGCCATACGGCATGTCGGCCACCACCAACGCGTGGCGCACGCCGCGGCGAACCGCCTTCGTGTGGTGCAGCGCTTCTTCGAGCGTCAGCGGCAATGTGCTGTCATAACCCAGCACCACCATGCTGACCGAATCCCCCACCAGCACCACATCCACGCCCGCTTCATCGACGATGCGCGCGCTCGGATAGTCGTATGCCGTCAGGCACGTAATCTTTTTTCTGTTCGAGGAATCTGCAGCAAAGGATTTGCGCTGCAGCAATTCGGGCACGGTAATCTTCTCTGTGCCCCCATTCGGGATGATGCTCATGTCGGCCTCCGGTGCCGCTCCCTAACCTCGGGATGCAGCCCGCGTCCAAACGCCTTTACTATAACAAATTGTGATGTAGGTCACCAATATTTGTGATTCTCGACGGGCCCTGTCCCGCCGTTTGTGCTCCTCTGCACCTCCCAATCTATACACATCATTGTGCTTGCGTCCACTCAGTTACGGCTCGACGGCCACTGTCTGCTCAATGACGTTCCAGCCGCGCAGACCCAGCTTTAACCCGCCATTAGTTGCAGATTTGGGGCGAGCTATCTCGATTTCTTTGCTCTCGCCGGGAAGCAATGAAAAGTAATTGTCACTGTAATACGCTGGCAACACACGCGTCTTGCCATCGCCGGCTAGCAGCGTCAACTTAGTCTCGATCGCTGCGGTGGGGCCGATATTTTCGAGGCGCACCTTGATCCGCACCTCATCTTTCTCAGTCGCGGTGTGTGCAGAAATCGCCAGCTTTGCCGCCGCCAATCGATTCAGCCTGCGGTAATCAGCCGTATCCGCGCTGACCCAGTAGAAGTTGTCAGAAATCAGTTTGCCCGCCGCATCACGAAGCTCGAGCTTCACCAGAACCACGCCATCTTTCACATGCGGCGCGAGGTCCAATGTAAACGCCTCAGTCACGCCGGTCGGTGCATCTTTCTTCGCTTCTTGCTGAACCAGAATTTTATTGTCCAACGAATAGCCCGCCGCTCGTACCGTGAGCCCACTCACCGCGCCGGGAAGGGAATTCGCAATTTCCACCATGTAATTATTGGGGTCCATCTGCACGTGCAGCGGCTCGCTACCTTTTTTCACCGCGTAATAAGACGCTTGCGTGTCGTAATCCGAGCTGAAAATCTGCCATGTCGAACTCGGCCACGCCGGTTGCGTCATCCACAGCATACGGCCGGTGTTCGGCGCCCACAGATGCGCGTTCATCCCTTCGAAGATCGCCCGATGCTGCATATAGTTCAACATCTGCGCTTTGCGATCAAAATCTTCCAGGCTGCTTGCCGCGCCAAATTCCTTTTCCAACTCCGCCATGAAGGGCATCATGTCTCCATTTCCGCTCTGGTGCCAGTCGTGATACGCCCAGTCATCACTGATTGGCCAGCGATCGGCTTCGGGGATCCATGCGCGCCACGTATCCAGTGTTGGAAACGACGGCGTTCCCGTCTCCACAGAGAAGCCGTGATTCAGCATGGTGAAATACAATTTCGAATCCACGTACTTGTAGGGACCGCTGTTCTGCAAATTCACCTGGTTCGACGTAGGCGTGTAATAGCGCGTGCCATCTAGCGTCCGGGTCAGCTCTTCCAGCCCTTCATTCAGCGTCGGCTGCGGTACGCCTTCATTCCGGCCGCACCAGATCACGATCGAAGGATGATTCCGGAATCGTTCGATGGTGTCTTTTGCGTTTTGCAAAAACAGCGCAGGATCTTCGGGTTCCACGTTGTAATCCTGCGTGGAGGCCCAGAAATCATTCCACACTAGTAACCCGTATTCATCGGCCAGATCAAAGAACACTTCTTCCGTGCTTTGCCCCACCCAGTTGCGGATAATGTTGACGTTGGCCTCGCGATGCAGCCGAAAATACGGCTCCAACTTTTCTCGCGATACGCGTTTGCGCGAATCGTCCATCCCCCAGCTTCCGCCGCGCGCCGCAATGCGCACTCCATCCACCTTAATCGTCAGGTATGGCGCCGCACGCACATCGTCCACAACCTGAATCGCCGCGGACTTTTCCGCTCCAGGCCACAGCGAAGCTACCCAGCCTTTCCAATTTTCTCGCCACGCTTCGGGAAGAATCTTTGGAAATGGATCGGCCGCGGGAATGTTTCGAATTCCTTCATGGGTCACATTCACAACTTGCTCATTCTTGTCGCGCGCAGTCGTCGGTGAAAACTCCACGCGCCGCAAATGGCCAGTGTCGTCGAGCAAGCTCACTTCGTAAGTCATTTCGCGAATGCCAAAGCGTACGTCTTTGCTATCCGATTCACGCCCGCCTTCGTTGAATGACACTTTCAATGTGTATAGTTCGGGTTTGCCGTATCCATTCGGCCACCAGAGTCGCGGATTCTTTACGTTCAGTTGCGCAAACTCTGAGGCAGTCAGCTTTACTTCACTTCTTCCCGGCGTCGCTGAAACGCTCTTTGTCACTTTTACGCCTTCGAAAGAAGCAGTCAGTGTGCCGCGCACCGCGGCATTCGTATCGTTTTGTAGTGGCACCGTGATTTCCACCGCGGCGCTGCTGGTGTCCGGCAAAGGCAGCTTGGTGACCACCTGCGGATCGCCAATGCGCACGCTTCCCGCCGTGCGCAACGTTACCGGTTGCCAGATTCCCGTATCGCGGTCTCGAATTGCCGGAATCCAGTCCCACCCTTCAGTAGCCACAAACGTCGGCCCATCCAGACACATGATTCCGCCGTTTTCGCCAGGTCCCGCCTTGATGCTCTGTTCGTGAGGAATTCCCGGATGCGGCGGCGGCGAGACGCGTACGGCAAGCACATTGGTCTGACCAGACCTTACTACGCTGGTTACATCAAACACGCCACGAATGAAAGCGCCCTTGATGGCTCCCACTTGCTTGCCATTCAGCCACACGTCCGCCTTGTAGTTGATTCCTTCAAACGTGAGGATCAGTCGGCGGTTCTTCGCGTCAGCTGGCATCGTGAATTCCGTCCGGTACCAGTAATCTTGTTTGTTCAGCGTCTCCGGGATTGCCAAATTATTGAGGCCATAATCGGGATCCGGATACACACCCCGATCGATCATCGTCGTTAGCACCGTTCCCGGAACGGTCGCGACCCACCAGTCTTTCGCGGGGAACCCCGCGACCGCGATCACCTCTCCTCCTTCTTTCACTTCCGGCGCTGGGCGCAGCTTCCAGTCTCCTAGCGTCCATGTGCCCTTGCCGATCTCTTTCAGCGCAGCCGTAGCCGGAATATTCTTAGCAACCCCGTGCTGCGGCTCGGCCCAACTTCGGGGCATGCTGGCTGGATCCTGCGGTGCACGATATCCCGCTTGCCCTCGTGTCTGCACTGGCCACGCCTTCGAACCATCCTCCAGCAACGTCTCGTCAGGGTTCTCCCGTTTTTCGCCCAACTCCTTTACCTCGTCCGCCGTCAGCGCATGGCGCAGCAATGTGAGGCCAACGATTTTGCCACCGAAGTGTTTTCCATTCGGCCACGGGAAATCGGCGGGCGCCATCTGCAGCACGCCACTAACGCTGCCGAATTCCAGTTTGCCCTCGGCAACGCGCGCTCCTTCGTTGTACACCTGAAACTCGCTTCCGTTGAACGTTGCCGCAACAAACTGCCATTTGCCCGGCGTTATCGCCGCGGAAGATGTCAGCTCTTCATCTTTCCCCATCCGCAGTGTCAGCTTGCCGTCTTTCACACCGAGGTACCGGAAATATTCGTCATCCGTTTTTCCCACGCCTGCTATCAGGCTAGGACCCTTGGGCACTTCTTCCAGCCGCACCCAGCAGTACAAACTCCAGGGCGAGTCACTGCGAAGCACCGTATCCTCTTTCACCAATGCTTTTTTCAGACCGTCGCCGTCCGGCAGAAATCTTGCATTGAACGGCCCGTAATAGGGCGGATCGTTTGTGGGAATCACATTCTGCGCCGTCGCGACACTCGCAAGCGCAGCGCTAGAAATCACAAGCGCAACAACGGCACATAACAGATGCATTCTTGAACGAAGCATTCCGGTTTCTCCGATTCTTGGGAATCCTCTTGCAGTATCGTTATTGCCGCAAGCGCAATCGTCACCGTTCGATGTACTGATTGGACTCACGTTTTTAGTGCATTGCGGGAGCTTGGCTGCGGCCCTTCCACTGCCCTCCGCGTCCCAGCCAGTAGCACACAGCAGATAGCCATGTGGCATAGGAATAAAAGGCCGCCGCAACCGGTAGGAAGGTGGCCCACAGAGGTGACAGTCGATAAAAACGCACCGTCGGGAGAAAAGTCAGTGTCATCAACACCCACGCACCAAGCGCGATTTGCCATACCGGCGGGCGCGACTGCAACGCAAGCGCAACCGGCACAATATAAGTAAGCAGCATGCCCAACAGCGTTCCTAGCAACAGCAAGGGTGAGTAGTCCAGTTGCGTGAAAGCCGTCCTCGCGATCATGTCACGTATTTCTCCGAACGTCGTGTAAGCTCGCAGGCTCATGCTTTTTCTCGTCAGCCCCATCCAGGTTTTTCCGCCGCTCCGTTTCACTGCGCGAGCGAGGGCACAGTCGTCGATTACTTCGCCACGAATAGCAGTAAGTCCTCCAATATGCTGCAACGCCGCTTCTCGCAGCAACACGCAGCCCCCGGCCGCTCCTGCGGTGCGAGACTTGGGATCCGCAATCCATCTCGGAACGTACAACTTGAGAAAAAAATATAGGAACGCAGGAATCAGCAGCCGTTCGGCGAACGATCTTGCCTGTAACAGCACCATCAACGACACCAAATCCCGTTGCTCCGCCTCAGCCCGCGAAACCAATCGCTGCAACGTGTCCGGCGCGTGCACGATATCCGCATCCGTAAACCAGTAATAATCTGGCGCTGCCGTGTTCGCTTTGGCCACTCCCTGTTGCAGCGCCCAAATCTTTCCAGTCCAACCCGCGGGCAGACTGTCCGCCTGCAGAATGGCGACGCGCCTCTCGGCCGGTATTGTGCCGTTCACCATCCGAACAACATCCGTCGTGCCATCCTCACTGTGATCGTCCACAACATAAATCCGCACTTCGCCTGGATAGTCCTGCCCTGCCATCGATTCCACAGTGCGGGCAATGGTCTGTGCTTCGTTTCGTGCCGGCACGATCGCCACCACGCGCGGCGGACTCGTCAACTCTTTATGAGGAAGTACATCGTCATCAAAGGCGGTGAGTTGCCAAAATCCCCCGCGAAAAAAGGTGAGCACCACCCAAATAAGCAGGGAAATAATACCGAGAAGGAGTGTCGCAGAGTACACAGCTCATTTTGTCGCGAAATGAGTTTCAACGCTATGCCAGATCACTGGCACGAAGCGGCAAACGCCGCAGCCGTTTTCCTGTAGCGGCCCGAATCGCATTGCAGATGGCAGGCGCAATCACCGGAACAGTTGGTTCGCCTATGCCCGTCGGCGCTTCGTTGCTATTCACCACGTGAACCTCAACCACCGGCGCCTCGTTCATCCTGATCATGTCGTAGTCGTTGAAGTTGGTCTGCACTACACGCCCGCCTTCCACGGTAATCGCATCCTTTACGGTGGCGGTCAGCGCATAGATTGCCGCACTTTCCACCTGCGCGCGAATTCCATTTGGATTCACAGGCCGCCCGCAATCCACGGCACACACGATGCGCTTCACGATGATGCCTTTCGCGTTTGCGGAAACTTCAGCCACCGCCGCCGCGTAGGATTCGAACGAGAAAAACGCCGCAATCCCTTGCCCTTCGCCCTGCGGCGACGACTTACCCCACCCCGCCTTCGTTGCGGCCAGCCGCAAAACAGCTTTCAGCCGCGCTGTATCGAGCGGCGGGGAATCCGGTTCCCCCTCGAATTGCGGAATTTTGCGACCCGCTCCAATCAGTTTCAGGCGAAACGCGACCGGATCTTCTCCTGCTTCATGAGCCAATTCATCAATAAAGCTCTCAGCCACAAATCCGCTGCTGGAATGTTCCACCGATCTCCACCATGCACGCGGCGCGCTGGAATGAGCCAGCGTGTACTCGATGCGAATATTCGGCGCCGTATAAGGGATCGTCGTTCCCGTGCCAAACTCTCCCGCCTCCGGCTTTTTGTCTCCGTCTGGCCGCCATTTCGCCGCGATGGATGTCGAGGTCTGGAAATGTTTCCACGCCGTCAAATTGTTGTTCGCGTCCAGGGTTCCTTGCAACTTGTGGTACGAAGCAGGCCGGTAAAAATCGTGCTGCAGGTCGTCTTCCCGCGTCCACAACAACATTATCGGTTTTCCAGTTTTCTTCGCGATTTGCGCTGCTTCCATCACGAAATCGGCCTGATAACGCCGCCCAAATCCTCCGCCCATCATCGTGGTGTGCACCACCACCTTCTCCGCAGGCAGGTTCGCCGTCTGCGCAATAACTGATTGCGCCCATTGCGGCGCTTGCGTCGGCACCCAAGCCTCAGCCCGGTCCGCGTCAATTTTCACCGTGCAATTCATCGGCTCCATACAAACATGCGCGGCAAACGGCAATTCGTACACCGCTTCAATTTTCTTGCTGCTGCTTGCCAATATGGCGTTGGCGTCACCGTCATTGCGCACCACTTTGCCGGGCTTTGCTGCGTTTTCGATGAACTGCTTGTGGAGCTCTTCCGACGATTCCTTGGCCGCTGCTCCTTCATCCCATTTCACCACTAGCGCTTTGCGGCCTTGCATCGCTGCCCAAGAATTGTCCGCGACAACGGCCACACCTCCGGTTGTCGAAGCTCCACGACCCACCGTTTCGAACGAAAACACCTGGCGCACTCCCGGTACGCGCCCCGCAGCCTTGCCATCGAACGAAACGACCTTCCCACCAAAAACCGGGCATCGGGCCACGACCGCATACAACATTCCCGGAACACGAGAATCAATTCCGAATTTTGCCGCTCCACTGGTCTTGCTCGCAGAATCCAAACGCCGTTTGTCCAGTCCGACAATCGTGAACTCACTCGAATTCTTGAGCGGCACGTCGTTGAAGTTGGGCACCGGAAGTCTCGCCGCATCTTCCACCAGCTCGCCATAGCTCAACGATCTCTCCGGATGCCCGTGCAGCACCGCGCCACGCTGTGCCTTGCACGTATCCGGGCTTACTTCCCACTTCTTGGCCGCCGCCAGAATCAGCATCTCTCGCGCGGCAGCACCTGCTTGTCGCAGCGGAACCCACGAACCCGCAACGCTTCCGCTTCCACCGGTGCCGTGATCATAGATTTTCGCGTTGGTCTCGGCCTGCTGCACCGTCACCTGTTTCCAATCCACACACAATTCTTCCGCCAGAATCATCGGCAGCGATGTGAACACGCCCTGGCCCATCTCGGATTTTCCCAGGATCAGTGTTACTTGGTTGTCAGGCGTGATTCGTACCCAGGCGTTGAAGGGGTTAGGCGGCTTCTTTTCCTGGCCTTTTGCGGGATCATCCCACACGCTCAGTGGAAATCGAAATCCGACCAGCAACGCAGCGCTGCCCGTTGTTCCGGTTTTCAGAAAGTCTCGTCGGGTAAATGATGAAGACTTCATAGCCGCCTCCTGTTCGGGAAAAGGAGAATAGGGCGGGATCGTAGCGAACTAGGCTTTAGCCTGCAGAGAGGCCGCGTGGTGAATCGCTTTGCGAATGCGCTGGTAGGTGCCGCAGCGGCAAATATTGCCACTCATGGCATCATCAATGTCCGCATCGGTAGGATTGGCCTTCTTAGACAACAATGCCACGGCTGACATGATCTGTCCAGACTGGCAGTAGCCACACTGCGGAACATCTTCTTCAATCCAGGCTTTTTGCACCGGATGTGAGCCGTCCGCCGACAGCCCTTCAATGGTCGTTACTTTTTTCCCAGCTACGCTGGAGACTGGGGTAATGCACGACCGCGTCGCTTCGCCATTGATGTGCACCGTGCACGCGCCACAAAGCGCCATCCCGCAGCCAAACTTCGTGCCGGTCAGATTCAGTGTATCGCGCAGCACCCAAAGAAGCGGCATTTGCGGGTCAACATCCACGGTCTTCGCTTCACCATTCAGCGTAAAAGTCGTTGCCATTTCTACCCCCTTCTGGTCGGAACCGTATCGTACAACAATTCGGTCTATAGATGGAAATACGCACAAAAACGTTAGTCGTTTCTCAAAAATAGCGCTACTGCCATCCCCGGCTTTGAACTGCTACCATTCCTCTGGCGAACCCGCCCGGGTCAGGCGTCTTGCCGCGCGTCCTAGGTGATAACAGTGGATTCGACTCGGAACCTCATCCTTGCCCTATTTCCGGCTACCGAACAGGGCAACCGCTCGCTCCAGGAACTTGCCGACAAGGCGGAAACGTTTACTCGCGCTGGGACGTTGCATCAGCGTCTGGACGCTTTCGTCGACCTCTTTTCTTGGCTACGCGGCACCGATTCTAAAGTTTCTGATCCTCTTCCCATGCCCGTGGAGTCCACGGTGTGGATGGGTGCCGAGTGGAAACGTGAGCGAGTCTGGGTCTCCATCCTCGCTGCCTCCGACGAGGTGCGCGACCGTTATCATGCGGCCATCGTTTCCATCCTCGAAGAAACCGATGGCATAGCGCTCTTTGCGCAATCCGGCCTGCCCACCGACCGTGGTTTGTTTCCCGAGACTGTCGATCGCTTCTTCCACATTCTTCTCCCCGCCCCTCGCGAGGAGACTGACCTTTCGAAGCTCTTCTTGCGCTTATTTCCTAGTCAGCGCGAGGTCGAACGATTTTTCAACATGCCGGGGCAACTCCTCGATCAAATCGAGGAATTTTCCGTTCCTATTCATCACCCTGGCGTATGGGAGAAACCCGTCAGTTGCCTGCTCGACGCCTTTTCGTTATTAGGCGCAAGAGTTCAGGGTCTCGGCCTTTCTGAGAAACTTCGCACCCGTAGCCAGGCCGGCTCCGTGCAGGAATCCGCTTTTTACCGCCTCACACGCAGCGGTGACGCTTTGATCGACGCCTTGCGCCGCCAGCAGGATGTCGCCTCGTGCGCGCAAAGTTGGAAAGCCACAGTGGGCGAGTGTCGCGCAGAACTAGAACGCATCGTGGCCCATCTCGATGCGCGCGGTGTCAACCTTGATATCGTCTACGCACTCGATGTCGTCGAAAAAAGCTTGCTGCGCATGGAGATTATCGCTGGCGTTCTGGTGGCTCAGCCGGGGCCGCCGAAGAAAGTCACCACCACGCGCCTGCTGCGTGACGTCATTCGCGGACGCCTGGAAGACAGCAGCCTCGTTAATCTGTTTCACAATAGCTTTCGCCTGCTGGCTAAAAAGATTGTCGAATGGGCTGGGAAAACAGGTGAGCATTACATCACGTCCAACCGCGAAGAGTATTCGCAGATGTGGCGCGCCGCGCTCGGTGGCGGCATTCTCACTGTTGGCACCGCGGCTATCAAGTTGCTCGTCACCCACCGCGGCTTGCCGCCCTTCGTCGAAGGTTTCCTGGCCGGTTTGAATTACGGAGTCAGCTTTGTCCTGATGCAGAACTTCCATCTCGCCTTGGCCACCAAGCAGCCGTCCATGACTGGCGCGGCGCTGGCTCGCATCATCCATCACTCGCGCGACGCCTCGAGCAGCGATGAACTGATCACCTATGTGCAGAGAATCGTGCGTTCTCAACTGGCAGCCGCGCTCGGAAACATTCTGGCAGTCAGTGTTGGCGCCGTCGTCTTTAGCGTGATCTGGCGCGCGATTTTTGGTTACCCCTTCCTGTCTGAAGAGACCGCCTGGTACAACGTCCATTCGCTGTTTCCATTTCGCAGCGGCACAATTTTTTACGCCATGATTACAGGCGTAATCCTGTGGCTCTCCAGCTTGGCCGGTGGCTGGATTGAAAATTGGGCGGTTTATCACCAATTACCCAAAGCAATTGCGGAACACCGCCTTGGCAGTTCTTTCGATCCGGAAAGAGTGGCGCGCATCGCCGATACGTTTTCGAAAAATATCGCGGGCTGGGGCGGTTCCATCGCGCTCGGTTTTATGTTGGGCATGACTCCCGTGATGGGCCACTTCTTCGGCCTGCCGCTCGATGTGCGTCACGTAACTTTGTCGAGCGGAACGCTGGCCTTGGGCGCGGCCTCACTGGGTTTAGAAGTTGTTGGCACTGGAGCATTGCTCCTCGCGAGCCTCGGGATTGCCTTCACGTTCGTCATGAATCTGGGCGTCAGTTTTTACTTGGCGTTGCGCCTGGCTTTGCGCGCGCAAGATGTTTCCCGGCAAGATCATCTGGAAATCTTGCGTACTCTTTTTCACTGCCTTATGACTTCTCCCCGAGGGTTTTTTCTCCCGCCACCAAAAACCGTCGTACCCACCGGCGAACCTACACAATCCGACTAAGTTATTTTGGTTAGCTGGTCAAACTTAGAAACGGCCCGCTATAACTTGGCGAGTGCTACAACGTTGCAGGCTCTGGTGTTTGCCGTGGCGGTTCATGCTCCACACCTCGCCAACCTACCGGTCGTCCACTCACCGCTTCTTTCACCGACCGGAACAGTACGATGTACATGAGTTGCCGATAGTAAAAGCGTTGCAGCAATACAGGTATCAGCAGGGTCCAGTCTTCCTTGTGTTCCAGCGCGAATGCAATCACGCATGTCAACACATCAATGATCAAGAAACCCAGAAAGAACACCACGGAACGCTGCACATCTGCCGCTGTCCACAACTGCGGTATCTGCGTGATATGAAGCTGCGCCAGCGCCCAGAGCAGCAAGCTCCCAAAGAACAGCAAATCGATAATTGGCGAAATCAGTGGCAGCACAATCTGAAAAATAAAAATGTTAGGCAAGGCCACCCAGCCCAGCGTTCCATATTTCGGTCGGAACAATGTGTCGCTGTGCTTCCAGAAAGATTGCAGCGTTCCAAATGTCCAGCGAAACCGCTGACGAATCAACTGTCCCGGCTTTTCCGGGGCTTCCGTCCACGCGATGGCTTCTTCGTCGTACGTCACACGCCATCCGAGCCGGCGAATCGCAATCGTCAGATCCGCATCTTCTGCCACCGTGTCCGCCGTGATTCCTCCTGCAGACTCGATGGCTTGCCGCCGCCATGCACCAAGAGCGCCGGGCACCACCGTAATGCAATTCAGCAGGTCAAACGCCCGCTTCTCCATGTTTTGGCTGGTGATGTATTCCAGCGCTTGCCAGCGCGTCAACCAGCGCGATCGGTTTCCCACTTTCACGTTTCCAGCAACCGCGCCGACGCGTGGGTCAGAAAAGTGGCGGATCAACTTACGAATAGCATCCGACTCAATTTCCGTATCCGCATCAATCGTCACCACAATCTCGGTCTTCGCTTCCAGCAGTGCGTGATTCAACGCAGCCGCCTTTCCGCGGTTCACTTGGTGCATGATCTGCACGCACTCGTTCGACCCAAAATTCTCGTGCAGCAGTTCCAGCGTGCGATCAGTCGAACCATCATCCACCACAATTACGTGAATGTCCGTCAAGTCCGACAGCAGCACCGACGTCACCGTCTGCACAATTACGGTTTCTTCGTTGTGCGCCGGGATCAACACCGTAACCGCGGGCGGAGGATCAGGCAGCACGGCATGATCCGGCCGCATTTTTTCCAGGATGGCGAGAATTCCGATGATGATCGCTCGACCGCTGACCAGGATAATTCCCAAGATAAAGATCGTGGCGATCGTGAAACGCGACCACTGAAATATGCTGAAGATGAATCCGTCCGCGCGCGCCGCTAGTCTCTCGCGGAAGGTCAACGGCAGCATCACGTCCGCTCGCGTTTTCCCGATCAAGTCGGACACCGACACGAACTCGTAACCCTTGGCACGAAGTTGGTCGACGATCAACGGTATCGCCGCCACCGTCTGCGCCCGTTCGCCTCCGCCATCGTGCAGCAGCACAATGTTCCCAGAGTTTGCTTGGCGAATTACATCGTCAGCAATTTCCTGCGCCGGACGTTGCGTCTTCGAATCTGTCATTCGCCAGTCATCAGGATCGATGCGCTGCCCCACTATCAAGTAGCCCATTTCCTGAGGGTAGGGAAGTTGCGCCACTTCTTCCGCATATTCCGGCTGGTGGTCGATGCCATACGGCGGCCGGAACAAAATCGACTTCACGCCCAGCGTGCTCTCAATCAACCGCTGTGTAAGATTCAGTTCCCACTTGATCTGGGTACGTGAGATCTCATCGAACTTCGGATGCGTAAACGTGTGATTGCCGATTTCGTGGCCTTCGTTGTATTCGCGTTTCAGCAGGTCGGGAGCCCGATTTGCCTCGTCGCCAATTACAAAGAAAACTCCCGGAACGTGTTTCTCTTTTAAAACGTCCAGAATCTTCGGAGTCCAACGCCGGTCCGGTCCATCATCAAACGATAGAACCAGCTTCTTCTTGGCCCCGCCCAATTCATCAATGTCGTAGGAAAGCGGGATCGCTTCGTATTTTTCCGAAGTGATCAGATCCGTGGCCGGGTCGTAGGTAAAACTACGGCGGCCTTGTTTCGGCGTATCTGCAATGTGCCAGATGTCGCCATCGCCTTCCAAAATCAAATCGGGCCCAGGCGGCAGGTCAGTTATCTTCTGCCGAGTAGCGTCATCCGGACGAGGCGTGTCCCAGATGGGCCAGATGGACGAATCCGAATCACCAAATCGATAGAGTGCGGTACCTTGCACTCCGAGCCGTTCACTCGCGCGCAATTCGTTGTAGGCTGTTACAGCGTCCAGCATCCATACCTGGTGTGTTTGATCATGCTCATCGGAATACGAGTAATGTGGATTCAGCGAGGCTGAATCGAACTCGATTTCACTCTCCGACTCATGCGCGTGCAGCAGTGCTTCCTGGTTGCTGTACGCCTGCGCAGGCGACTTTTGTTTCTTCGAAGTTTCTGTCCAGTCGTAGGCGTAATTGGCAATGCCCACCACAATTTTCTGCGCGGGCACCACTTGTTTCACCTGCCGCAAATTCTCCACGAACCAATCCTGCGCGGCGATCGGCCCGGGCTCCGAAGTCTCCCAGTGCTGATCGTAATTCATCAGAATGATGGCGTCTGTCTCGCGGCCAAAAAACCCGTAATCGTACGCGTCATCGCGCGCCGGCAACGCAATCATCACTTTCAATCCAACGGCATGAATCGCTGGCCCCAGTTGTCCAATGAATTTTCGAAAGCGCGGCTGGCTCTTCTCCGGAATCTCTTCGAAGTCCACCACGATCCCAACCTCATGTGATTGCACCGCATACTGCACTACATCCGCGATCAATCGGTCGCATGACGCCTGATTCGCCAGCAGGTCAGCAAGTTCCTTTACGCGCCAAACTTTGCCATCGTAATTGTTCAGCAAGCCCATCATCGGCAATTCGAGTGGCGGATTCAGCGAACGCATCCACTGGTGCAGTTTGTCCTGCTTGAGCCGCGAGATGATCTCTTCGGGAGAAGCTTTCAGGGTCTGGCCGCGTTCGTAGTCCACCACGGTAAGCGCGCCGTCAGGCGACACCGCGTGCAACTGCTCTGGCATAAGCAAGTCGATATCTTTGTAGTGCTTCTTCAGCGATGCCAGACTGTTCGGATCCCAGCTCACAAAAAACGCCGCGCGCAGCGGGTCGTACGTTTCCGGCACTTGACCGATGTGCGCGATACGTGTGTGCCGTCCTTCGCGCAGCGTCACCGTTTTCAGGAATTTTTTCTTAATGGCATGATAGGCAGGGTGCGTGTCCGGAAGCAGCGAAGACGGTAGCTCCACGCTGCCCGCAATGGTCACGAAGAAATACACCAGTAGGAGTGTTAGCAGCACCCCGCTTATTTCCATCACACGACGCGTGCGTCTCCAGCGGACTTTCTCCGCGTCGTAAAATATTGGTTTACGTTCCTTCATTCAACCTGGTCGACCGCCGGTGCAGGATGGGACGCGCCGGGTGTCCGGATGCTTTCCGTCGAGTGGAAGCCAACCACACTATTGTAAGATGCAAGTCACAGATGAAGCGAATTTTCTCGCACGCACTTGTGGCATTCCTTGTTGGAGCCTGCCTCCGCTTATTTTTCGTCCTGAAATTTCCCGCAAATTCCGGCGACACCATCATCTACGAGCAAATCGCCACCAATTGGCTTCGCCACCACCTCTTTGCCATGGACATCGCCGGCCAGCCTACGCCTGTCGACCTCCGCATGCCCGGCTATCCCGCCTTCCTTGCCATCCTTTACGCGCTGTCAGGCAAGGTGGGCGAACAGGCCAGGTTCCTGCTGATGGTGGCTCAGGTTTATGTAGATCTGCTGACCTGCTTGATTGTGGGTGCCTTGGCCGCTTTGCTAGCCCTCATCTGCGATCAGCGCCCCAACTGGCAAAGTGCCTTCATTGCCGGCGTGTGGCTGGCGGCCCTCTGCCCGTTCACGGCGAACTACGTGGCCGTACCCCTCACTGAGGTCTGGGCCACGTTCTTCACCGTCATAGCATTCTGTTTCCTATCCTTGGTCGTTGTTCAGGCCACTGGCGCCGCCCCCGACTGGCCGCCGCTGCCTCGTTGGGCCAAAAACGTTTGGACGGTCGCTGCCCTAGCGGGTTTCACTGTTGGCCTCGGCACGCTGTTCCGCCCCGAGGCACCCCTACTCCTGCTGACCACCTCGGCCCTTCTCGCCTACTACCTGCTTCGCCAACGCCAAACAAAGCGCCTGATTGCCATGCTGTTCGTCTTAGGGGCCTCGTGTGTCGTCCCCCTCATTCCCTGGACCATTCGCAATGTCGTCACTCTCCACGAATTCCAGCCCCTAGCGCCAAAAGACACCATTCTCCCTGGCGAAGTCGACCCCAAAGGTTTCATGGCCTGGGAACGCACTTGGCTTTACCGTTTTCGCGACTGCTATCTCGTCCCTTGGAAACTAAACGACGAATCCATCAATCTCGAAGACATTCCTGCCACCGCCTTTGATACTCCCGAAGAAAAACAGCGAGTCGCTGCGGTGCTCGACACGTACAACGAGGAACTCACCTGGACCCCGCAGGAAGATCAAGTCTTCGCGCAGCTCGCCCGCGAACGCACCGCTCGCCACCCGCTTCGTACCTATCTCTGGATTCCGCTTCGCCGCGCCGTTCGTATCTGGTTTACTCCGCGAATCGAACTGATCCCCGTCTCCGGGCACGTTTTTCCTCTGCGGTATATGTGGGTAGAAGATCGCGTCGATCAGCGCGTAACCGTCTGCTACTTCTTCCTGAATATTCTCTACGTCGCGCTCGGCCTGCTGGGCGCCTGGAAGTTGTGGAAGTGCCCATACGCCAGGCCAGCCGCAGCGATGATGTTGCTCTACATCCTCGCCCGCACCGCGTTTCTGACCACACTGGAAACCCCCGAGCCACGTTACGTTCTCGTCTGCTTTCCGGCCCTCTTTGCCATGGGCGCACAACTCTTTACGCGCGCTTCAAATGCACTCTCGTCTCCAACTATGGCCTAAAAAAAGTTCGGATTATTGCGCGTCGGGAGGTTCCGGATGAATCGTCACCCGGAAAATCTGGGGGAAGTGTTCCTTCACTCGATCTTCCAACGCCGCCGTCACATCGTGAATTCGCGTGATGGGCAACGTGCTTTTCATGGTGCAGTGGCAAGACACTAGAATGTGCTGCTCCACCTGCCGCACTCGCACGTTATGACAGTTAATCAGTTCATCGTATTCGTTCAGCAGCCCATTCAGAAACATCTCGACCGTCATTTCCAACTGGCGCATTTCGCCTACGCGCGTGTCGGGCGTCGCAATGTGCCTCCCCAGCGGCTCAATGTGTATATTCACATCCACATTTTTGGTTCCCGTCTTGGCCTTCAGCGCGCGGATGCCGTCCTCAAGCTCAGTCGCCTGGCGATGTGCTTCGCCCAGGCTCAGGTTTTCGTCCACTTCTAGATGCAATTCCACGAATAACTGCCCATCTTGCTGAAATGCGGCTACATCGTGAATCGCCAGTCCCAATCTCTGCGCCACCGCTCGAATCGATTCGAACAGATGCTCGTTCCGTGGCGCGCGCGGCTCAGCATGTACAATCACATCTGCCGGCACGATCTCTCCAATGCGCTCCTCGATGGCATCCGTCAGCGTGTGAACCTGCTCCAGCGTTGCCGTGCGCGGCACAGAAACTGTCGCGTCCACAAAGTGTCGACTGCCGGCGCGCCGTACCCGCACACGTTCCACGTCCAGCACTCCGTTCATGCTGCCCACCGCGCTGGTGATCTCTGTCTGCAAACCTTCCGGAGCTGCATCCAGCAAAGCGTCCAGCGTACGCCGTCCAAGTTGCGAACCGACCCAAAGAATCACGCCGGCCACCCCAAGTCCGGCCAGCGCATCGGCATAATTCAGCCACGGCAAGTTCCAACGATTCCCGGCCCACACTAGCCCGATCCCGATAATGACTACAATCGTGCTCCACACGTCGGTCGAGAAATGAAGCGCATCAGCTTCCAAAGCTTCACTGGTATGTTTTCTGGCCACCTTATTTAACGCGCGGGCCCGCGTCATATCGATAGCCAACGCAACGAACAGGATCACGATGGCTGTCAGGCTCGGCTCAATATGCACCGAGCGAAAGAACAAGCGCAGAAATGCCTCGTAAATGATGTAGCAAGCCGTGGCAATCAGCAGCCCAGTCTCAATAAACGCCGAAAAATTTTCGAATTTCCCATGCCCGTATGGGTGCCGCTCGTCGGCAGGTTGGTCTGAAACTCGCACCGACAAAAACGTGATTACCGCCGCCACCAGGTCTAGCCCGGAATGCAGCGCTTCGGAAAGAACGCCCAAGCTGCCGGTGCGCATCACCAGAAATGTCTTTAGGCAGAGCAGCAACACCGCCGAGCCAATGCTCAACAGCGCTGCCCGTCTCTTCTCTTGGACAATCTCGGTCAAGGGCTGGAACGTGACCATTCCTTAAGCCTACCCTAAGTCCCCCGAAGCTGCGGCATCATCCGGGCGCAGGAAGCCGCCGCGACAATAGCGCAAAAGTTCATTTTTAAGGGAATTGGTGTCAGAACGCTGGCGGTACAGAACGGCTGTAGTACTGGCGAAGGGTGGCAGTTGGTGTGGCGAGTCCTGCGGGCTCGTGAGCGTCTGGTCGCACTAAGTGTTACAAGGAATTTATATAAAAGGAACCTCTCCGCAATGCTGACGGGGCACTGTGTGCGCTGCCCAGTCGGTACTCGCAGAAGAAAATTAGAGAGGAAAAGTATGACCTTGAAAAAATCCGCAGCCCATGTGCTGCATGGAGCAAAGCTGTGCCTGGCGACGGTGGCTATGGCACAGTTCAGCTTGCTGGGGCCATTGACCAGCCCAGTGCAAGCACAAGAACAGGCAAAAACAGCATCGCCGATCAAGCACGTGATCGTGATCGTAGGGGAAAACAGGACGTTCGACCACATTTTCGCCACGTACAAGCCGAAAGACGGCGAGCATGTGGAGAATTTGCTGTCGAAAAAGATCATCAAGGAAGACGGAACGCCAGGGACCGAATTTCATAAGGCGTGGCAGTATTCGGCGGACGTGACAGGAGATGCAACCTACAATCCAAGCCCCACCAACAAGACTTTGTTCTCGGTGCTACCGGCTCCGATTAATGGCGGACCGACGGATGTGTGCAAGAACAATGGAATCTGTTCACTAACCGACGCGGAGAATTCCGAGAACGGTTTGCCGGACAAGACTTATTACGGATATTTGACGACGGGCGGAACAAATTTGACGGGGAAAGTGCCGGACAGCCGGATTGAGGGCGTGAACGACACTGCGCCCTATTCGACGCTGCCTCCGGGGCCATTTCAGCTGACTGATACGAAGAGCAAGAATCCGTTTACGAATGATTCGTATGCGGCCAGCCCGGTGCACCGCTTCTACCAGATGTGGCAGCAGGAAGATTGCAGCGCGAAGCATGCAACGAGGAAGAATCCGAGCGGATGCAAGGCGGATTTGTTTGCGTGGACGGAAGTGACCGTGGGCTCGAACGTGAACGGCGTGACGCAACCCGCGAACTTCAGTACGGATTATTCACCGACGGCGAAGACGACGGGCGAAGGCGCGACGACGATGGGCTTTTACAATATGCTGAATGGCGATGCGCCGTACACCAAATATCTGGCGGATCATTACGCGATCAGCGACAACTATCACCAGCCGGCGATGGGTGGCACAGGACTAGACAGCATCATTTTGTTCTTTGGCGATGCGATCTGGTTCAAGGATGAAGCGGGCAACACGGTTCCTCCACACAATCAGACGATTTGGGCGGGCGGGCCCGTGGACGAAGTCGAAAATCCGAATCCAGTACCGGGCACGAACAACTGGTGGATTGACGATGGATACGGCGGTTTCGGAAACAACGGCGCGTCGACGGGAGTATATGGCGGCGGATCTTATAGCAACTGCTCGGATGCGTCGCAGCCCGGCGTGGGCCCGATTCTGAACTACCTCGCTTCGCTGCCTCGCCCGATCAAGCCGAATTGCGATGCAGGCCACTACTACTTGCTGAACAACTACAACCCGGGATATTTCGGGGATGGGTCGGATGCGTATCTGGATCACAACGCGGACAACACACCGTTTACGATTCCTCCGACGTCGCAGCACAGCATCGCGGACGTGCTGATCGCGGGCGGCGTATCGTGGAAGAGCTACAACGACCAGTGGAATCAATATGTGGGACTGCATGGGTTCCCTGGAGATAAATATCAACTGAACTACGGAACGGTGGGGGCAAACAGCGACCAGTACTGCAATATCTGCAACGGGTTCCAATACCAGACGCAGATCATGGCGGACGATAAGGTCCGGACAACCCACATCCTGGACACGACAGACTTGTACGCAGACATCAAGGCAGGCACCTTGCCAGCGGTGTCGTTCGTAAAGCCAAGCGGCTGGGTGGATGGTCACCCGGCATCGTCGAAGTGGGACCTGTATGAAGGGTTCGTGAAGAAGATCGTGGATGCGGTGCAAGACAACAAAGAGTTGTGGGCGAGCACCGCGATTTTTGTCACGACCGACGAAGGTGGAGGCTATTACGATTCAGGGTATGTGCAGCCGTTGGACTTTTTTGGAGACGGGACGCGCATTCCGCTGATCGTGGTTTCGAAGTACACCAAGCCGGGCCACATTTCGCACAACTACTCGGACCACGTTTCGATTCTGAAGTTCATCGAACGGAACTGGAACCTGTCGACAATCAGCGGACGCAGCCGCGACAATCTGCCAAACCCAAAGGTGGATGACGACAATCCGTATGTGCCGGAGAATACGCCGGCGATCAGCGACCTGTTTGATCTGTTCAACTTTGATCATGGCGATCATGGTGGAGAAGGCGGCGGGGACAACTAGGAACCGTTGAGGTCGAAAACGAAGGAAGGCCCCCTGGCTGCGAGAGTGGCTTGGGGGCTTTTCTTCTTGGAATGGGGAGGAAAGCAAAGAAGGATAACGCAGAGACGCAGAGGGGGCTGAGACCCGCTGAGTCGTTCTGATAATGCCATGTGGACTTGACATTGTGGTTACGTACACCTACGCTCGAAAGGAATGGAGCCAGAAGCTTCCCTCTCGTGGCTGGCCATGACGATGACGCCGGGCATCGCGGCGCGCCTGTCTGCGCGATTGCTGCGGGAATTTGGATCGCCAGAAGGCGTATTCCGCGCGAGTTTGACGGGACTAGAAGCGTGCAACGTGCCGGCGCCGGCGGCGCAGGCGATTTTCAAGAAGCAAACATTCTGGCGAGCAGAAAAGGAAGTAGCGGCGATCCGGCGCATCGGGTGCAAGCTGGTGAACTGGAAAGAACCGGAATATCCCCAGAATCTGCTACAGATTTATGACCCGCCGGTAATGTTGTATGTGCACGGGGATGCCAGCATCTTGAATTCGCCGAGTTTGAGCATTGTAGGGACGCGGCGGCCGACGCTGTATGGTTCGCAAATGGCAGAACGCATGGGCCGCGATTTGGCCTCACGAGGATTGACGATTGTGAGCGGGCTGGCGCGGGGGATCGACGCGATTGGACATACTGGCGCGACAGCGGTGGGCGGACGAGCGATTGGCGTAATTGGGACCGGGATTGATGTGTGGTACCCGAAGGAGAATAAGATGCTATACGAAAAGGTGCTGGAGCGCGGAGCGATCGTGAGCGAGCTGCCGACCGGCTCGCACCCGGCGCCGGAGAATTTCCCGGTGCGCAACCGGATTATTGCGGGGATGCCGCTGGGCGTGGTGATTGTGGAAGGCAAGCAATATAGCGGGTCGCTGATCACGGCGCGGCTGGCAATGGAATTTGGGCGAGAAGTTTTTGGAGTGCCGGGGAACGTGACGCAAGAAGTAAGCTTTGCGCCGAACCAGTTGATCAAGCAGGGAGCAAAACTGGTGACCAACGCGGAAGATGTGATTGAAGAGCTGCCAACTCCGGTGCGGGCGGCTTTGGTGCAGGCGGAAGTGGTGGAATCGGCGCAGCGGAATTTATTATTGGAAGAAGGGCTAAGTCCAACAGCGAAAAAGCTTTACGAGCTGTTGAGCGCGGAAGAATCGCGGCATATTGACGACCTCGTGGAAACGAGCGGCTTGAACTCTAGCGATGTTCTGGCTACCCTCTTTGACTTGGAGATGCGCGGGATTGTCCGGCAATTGCCGGGAAAACAGTTCAGCAAAGTTTTGTTGTAAAGAATGAACTTAGTGCGGCAGGTACAAACAAAATGCACCCGAATGCCGACCCGGAGCATCTTGGACAGACGAGAGAGTACGAGCGGAAAGCGATATATAAGGTAGCGAGAAGGACACCACCCCGCCCTGCGGACTCTTCCTGGGGAAGAATCCGGGTTACAAAGGACAACATGGCACGATCACTAGTTATCGTCGAGTCGCCGGCGAAGGCGAAGACGATTAATAAATATCTCGGGAAGAATTACACCGTAAAGGCTTCGATTGGGCACGTAATGGATTTGCCGACGAAGACGATCGGGATTCGTTTGCCCGAGGAAGAAGAAAAGCGGAAGAAGAAAAAAGGCAAGAAGGGCGCGAAGGCCGCTGCGCCAAAGCCGCCACGGAAGCCGGTGACGCTGGACGATCCAAAAATATTCGAGCCAACGCTGCAAGTAATTCCGGGCAAAGGCAAAGTCATTAATGATTTGAGGAAGTCGGCGAGTACGGCGGATGCGGTATACCTGGCGGGCGACCCGGACCGCGAAGGAGAAGCGATCTCCGCGCATCTGGCGATGGTGTTGTCGAAGCCGGCGAAGTTTTTGATTCCGGAAGATGACGAACCGAAGAGTAAGAAGAACGGGGCCAAACCGGATGGCGCGGAAGCCGAGGCTAGTGGGAAAGACGGAGCCAAGGGGAAGAAGGGCAAAAAGGAAAAACCGAAGGACCAGATCGATATCGAGCCGATTGATCCCAAGAAAATCTTTCGGGTGACGTTTAACGAAATTACGCCAAAGGCGATTCGTGCGGCGTTTGAGAAACCGCGGCAGGTGGATGGGGACTTGGTGGATGCGCAGCAGGCACGCCGGGTGCTGGACCGCATCGTGGGCTACAAGATTTCCCCGCTGCTGTGGGACAAGGTGCGGCGAGGATTGAGCGCGGGGCGGGTGCAGACGGTGGCGCTGCGCTTGATTGTGGAGCGCGAGCAAGAGATTCGCGCGTTTGTGCCGGTGGAGTATTGGACGATCCACGCGATGCTGGATGCTGGAGAGCCGCCGATATTTGAAGCGCGGCTGACGAAGAAGAAGGGCGAGGACATCGAGGTTAACAATCAAGAAGCTGCAGACTCGATTGTGGCCGCGGTGAGCAAGGCGAAATGGCAAGTGGCCAGCGTGCAGTTGAAGGAAAAGCGCCGGAACGCACCGCCGCCATTCACGACATCGAAGCTGCAACAGGCCGCGTATAACCGGCTGCGATTTACGGCCAAGCGCACCATGGGGCTAGCGCAGAGATTGTATGAAGGCGTGGAGTTGGGAGAAGAAGGATCGGTTGCGTTGATTACGTACATGCGCACGGATTCAGTGCAAGTTTCCAACGACGCGCTGGAGCAGGTGCGGGAGTTCATTCCGCAACAATTTGGATCCAATTATCTGCCGGAGAAGCCGAACTTCTACAAGTCGAAGAAAGATGCGCAGGGCGCGCACGAAGCGGTGCGGCCAACGGATGTGGCGCGCAAGCCGGAAGATGTGCGGAAGTATCTGGAAGACGACGTTTTCAAGCTGTATCAATTGATCTGGCAGAGATTTGTGGCGTCGCAGATGTTGCCGGCGGTGTATGACCAGACAACGATTGATATTGAAGCGGGCGATTACACGTTTCGGACAAACGGTTCGATCCTGAAGTTTGACGGCTATTTGAAGGTTTACCAGATTCCGACGGTGGCCACGGACCGCGAGGATGATGAGAAGGATGATGACGGCGAAGGCAAGGCGCTGCCGCGGGTGACCGAAGGCCAAGTGTTGAAGCTGGAATCGATCAAGCCCGAGCAGCACTTCACGGAGCCGCCGCCACGTTACACGGAAGCAACACTGGTGAAGGTGTTGGAAGAGGATGGAATCGGGCGGCCGTCGACGTACGCCTCGATTATTTCGACGATTGTGGAACGCGAATACGTAAAGAAAGATCAAGGACGATTCACACCGACGATGCTGGGCGAACGGGTGTGCGTGCTGCTGATCAAGAGCTTTGAAGATGTGTTTGACGTGAAGTTCACGGCTCGGCTGGAAGAGGAATTGGACGAGATCGAAGAAGGCAAGCTGCCGTGGCGCGAATCGGTGCGGGAATTCTGGGAAAAATTCATCGTGGACCTGGATAAGGCCGGTGATGAGATGGTGTCGTACAAAGCGGGAATTCCGACCGGGAAGAAGTGTGAGAAGTGCGGCGAGGGCGAGCTGCTCGAGCGCATCAGCCGGCACGGATTTTTCCTGGGATGTTCGCGCTATCCGGATTGCGATTTCATTCAAGACATGTCGGAGGAGTTGCCGGAAGACGCCGAGAACAAGACGGAGTACTGCGAGAATTGCGGAAAAGAAATGGCGATTAAGCGCGGGCGATTTGGGACGTTCCTGGCGTGCACCGGTTATCCCGATTGCAAGACCACGCGCCGCATGGTGCAAGGCACGAGAATTGCGCTGCAACCCGACGAGCCATTGGATGAAAAGTGCCCGCTGGACGGAAATGGCTTGGTGAAGAAGCATGGGCGATTCGGCACGTTCATCGGCTGCACGGGATATCCCAAGTGCAAGTACACACGGCCGATCACCATGGGCATCAAGTGCCCGAAGTGTGTGGAAGGCGAATTTGTGAAGCGCGGAAGCATGGGCAAGGGCGGACGCGGAAGATTCCGCGTGTTTTATGGATGCTCGCGGTATCCGGATTGCGATTTCACGACGCCGTTTATGCCCATCCCGGAACCATGCCCGAAGTGCGGGGCACCGTTCATTGTGGAGAAAAAGACCAAGATTGGGACGGTGCATGCGTGCCTGAAGGAAGGGTGCGATTGGGAGAAACTGGCGCCGGAAGAGAAACCGGCGGCGCCGCAACAGGAAGAAGCGCCGGTGGGCAGCAAGGCATAACGGACTCAGCGGATTACGGGGATCGCCCTGCATGGCTGGTTGGGATCCCGAGTAACGAGTAGAAAAACCCGCGGAAAATAAGTGATTGCGTACGCTTGCGGTGTGTTGAAGTGTGCCTGTAGCGGTAGCAAGGAGAAGTAAATGAAACGGGCCATGGATAGTTTTTTGGAGTATCTGCGTTCGGTGAGGAACTCTTCGCCGCACACGGTGACGAATTATGGGAAGGATTTGTCGCAATTTTTGGAGTACATGAGCCCGCCGGGAGCGGAAATTCCGGAGCTTGGGCAAGTTACGCACCAGATGATTCGCGAATTTGTGGGCCACCTGCACGAAGAAGGTTTGGCGAAGAGTTCGATTGCGCGAAAACTGGCGGCGCTGCGGTCGTTTTTTAAGTATTGCGTGCGGGAAGGATTTCTGAAAGATAATCCGGCGCGGCTGGTGCCGACGCCAAAGCTGCCGAAGCGGATCCCAAGCGTGCTTTCGGCGGAAGAGATGGGCGGATTTCTGGATCAGGTGAGCGGAGTGAGAAGGACGGCCGGCCGGGGCGGAAAGCGACGAACGGCGGACGCGGGACAAACGAGCGCAGCGGCAAGCGGACCAGGAGTGGCAGATGAATCGTTATTTGTGAAGCGGGATCGCGCGATTTTGGAATTGCTGTACGCGGCGGGCCTGCGGGTGAGCGAATTGACGGGTTTGAATCTGGCGGATATGGACCAGCGCGATCAGATTCTGCGGGTGCGAGGTAAGGGGAACAAGGAACGCATCGTGCCATATGGCGCGCAAGCCGCAAAGGCCTTGGAGGCTTACTGGCCGCTGCGCGAGCGCTTGCTGGATGAACATGCCGGGAACGCAAAGAAACCTGCGCGAGACGCGGTGTTTCTGAATTACATGGGGCGGCGGCTGACGCAGCGAAGCGTAGGCAGGATTGTAAAGAGTTACGCGAAATTAGTGAATGTTAATTGGGACTTGCATCCACATTCGCTGCGACACGCGTTTGCCACGCACCTGCTGGCGGATGGAGCGGATTTGCGGGCGATTCAGGAATTGCTGGGGCATCAATCGCTGAGTACCACGCAGAAGTACACGCATGCGTCGATACGGCACCTGATGGAGATTTACGACAAGTCGCATCCGCACGCCTGACCCACCTTGAGCCGAGTTCAGCAAAACAAAAAAACCAAAGCATCTTCAGGCACCCCGCATGGCTCGGTGTACCATCTAAAAGCACAATCGCAGGACCAGAAAGACGTGGAGAAGGTGAACATTGGGGATACGTTCGCGCGCAAGGTGGATGGTGGTGTACGTGTTAGTGTGTGCGGCTTTGCTGGCGGCGTCCGGAAAGCCTTCAGTCGCGCAGGACAATTACGAGATTCAAGTGTATGGCTCGGAAACAGTGTCCCCGGGAAAGACGATGGTGGAGTTGCACAGCAACTTCACGATTGAAGGAACAAAGACTACCACCGACGGGACTTTTCCCACCAACCACCAAGAGCACGAAACCATCGAGATCACGCATGGATTTACCGACTGGTTCGAGGTGGGATTTTACATTTTCACGTCGGCGCAGAACGGCAAAGGATGGGACTGGGTGGGCGACCATATCCGGCCACGAGTGCGAGTGCCGGAAAAATGGAAATGGCCGGTTGGGCTGAGCCTGTCACAGGAAATTGGATACCAACGGCGAGTGTATTCGGTGGATACGTGGACTTACGAGCTGCGCCCGATTATCGATAAGCAGATTAAAAAGTGGTATTTCTCTTTCAATCCAACGTTTGATAAATCGATCCATGGATTGACGGCGAATCAGGGATTCGTATTTTCGCCGAATGTGAAAATCAGTTATGACTTCACGAAGAAGGTGACGGGCGGGATCGAATATTACGGGACGGTGGGACCCGTGACTGGAGCCTACCCGATATCGCAACAACAGCAACAGATTTTTCCGGCGATTGATTTGAACGTGTCGCCGAAGTGGGAAATTAATTTTGGATTGGGAGTGGGATTGACGGCGTCGACGGACCATTTGATTGCGAAGACGATTATTGGGTATAGGTTTGATTTTTAGGCGGCGGGGTTGATGGGTTGAGGGCGTGAGAGCGTGAGAGCGTGAGAGCGTGGAGATCAAAGTGGGATCTCTCGCTGCGCTCGGGATGACGTGGTGGCGCGCGGATCGAGACGAAGTAGTCAGGTGCGTGGGAGCTTGGATTCGAGGCGTGATTTTACCGCGGGCCACTCGGTATCGAGGATGCTGAAGTAGACGGTGTCGCGGACGCGGCCAGTCCAGGTGACGAGGTGTTTGCGGAGAGTGCCTTCTTCTTTGGCGCCAAGACGCAGAATGGCATTGCGAGATTTTTCGTTCAGTGCATCGGTCTTCAGTTCCACGCGGATACACTTCCAGATTTCGAAGGCGTGACGCAACATTAGAAATTTCGCTTCGGTATTGATGGCGGTGCGGTGCCATGCGGGAGCAATCCAGGTAGAACCGATCTCTACGCGGCGGTTGAGGCGGTCGATGTTCATGAAACGCGTGCTGCCGATGACACGGTTGGAATTGTGTTCGACTGTTGCGAAGACGATGGAATCGCCGCGGTCTTGTTCGGCGAAAGCCTTCTCGATAATTTGCGCAAAATCGTCGCGGGTGCGCACCTGGTACGGAATCCAACGAAAGATATCGCCGAGAGAATCTTTAGCTACGTTCCAGAAATCGGCAGCATGGTCGCGACGGAGCGGTTCCAAGCGGACGACGGCGCCTTGCAGCATAATCGGTCCGGAAATATCGAGATGATTGGGAACTGGGCCCATACTTCCCTTCTTGGACAGTCGCGCGAACGTCGTGACTGTACCGCGTGTGCTGGACGGCCTAAATGACCAAATTGGCAGAAAAGTGCGTGTTGCGTTTTCGCGCTTGGTGTATCGTGCCTCTACTGTGAACGCGCTGGATCGCGGACAAAAATGGCGGTGAAGAGGGTGCGATGAAGAGTTTCACGCGGCGGGAGATACTGCAGGGTGGATCGAGCTTGGCGGCGACGGCGATGCTGCATCCAGCGCTAAGGTCAAGCGAACCCCGACGCGACGGCGTCGTGCGGGGCGCCCAGAGCGAGGCGAAGGAGAGTTCTGACGTGGAGACAGTCGGAGTAGATAAGGCAGGCTTGGAAGAGATTTGTTTTGCGGACGCGACGGTGCTGGTGGAAAACCTGCGCAGGAAAAAAACATCGGCCGTGGAGGTGATGAAGGCACACCTGGCGATGATCGAACGAGTGAATCCGAAGGTGAATGCCATGGTCACGATGGTAGGCGAGGAGCAACTGCTGGAACAGGCACGCGCTGCGGATGATGCGCTGGCCAAGGGGAATTGGCTGGGGCCGCTGCACGGCATGCCGATCGGGGTGAAGGATCTGCATCCGACGAAAGGGATTCGCACCACATACGGATCGCCGCTGTTTAAAGACGATATACCGAAGGAAGATTGCCTGTTGGTAGAGCGGGAAAAGAAAGCCGGCGGAATCGTCATCGGAAAAACAAATGTGCCGGAGTTCGGGCTGGGCTCACAAACGTTTAACAAGGTGTTTGGCGCAACGAAAAATCCGTACGACGTGACCAAGACGTGCGGAGGAAGCACCGGCGGAGGAGCAGTGGCGGTGGTTTGCGGTATGGCGCCGCTGGCGGATGGCAGCGATTATGGAGGGTCGTTGCGCAATCCACCAAATTTTTGCCGGTGCGTGGGATTGCGGCCTTCGCCGGGACGAGTGCCGAACACGCCGGTAGGACTGGCATGGCAATCGTTTTCGGTGAACGGAGGGGTGGCGCGGAATGTTAAGGATCTGGCGTATTTTTTGAGCGTGCTGGCGGGGCCGGATGAGCGCATTCCGATTTCGATCGAGCAGCCGGAATCGTTGTTTTCGCTGAGATTGGAAGGACGAAGCTTCAAAGGTGCGCGGGTGGCGATGTTTCGCGACATGGGATTGCCGTGGGAACCGGAAGTGAAAGAGGCGGTGCGAGCGCAGGGGAAGGTGTTCGAGTCGCTGGGCTGCACAGTGGAAGAAGCGGAGCCGGATTTTCGAGACGCGAATGAATGTTTCCTGAGTTGGCGTCACTGGATTATGGAAGCGAATTTCGGGGACCTGATAGCGACGAAGGGCGACCAGCTGAATGAATATGTGCACTGGCACGTGGAGGAAGGGCGAAAATTGACGGGACCGTATTTGTCGCGACTGGAGATGAAACGCTCGGCGCTGTACCAGCGAGTGCGGGCGTTTCTGGATAAGTACGAGTTTTTCGTATTGCCGGTGAATCAGGTGCTGCCGTTTGATGTGACGCAGCATTATCCAACGGAGATTAATGGCGTAAAGATGGAGAATTATGTGGCGTGGATGAAGTCGGCTAGTTACATCTCGGCGGTTGGGAATCCGGCGGCTTCGGTACCGTGTGCGGATTCGAAGAGCGGGCTGCCGATCGGATTGCAAATTGTGGGCCGGAATCACGATGATTGGGGCGTGTTACAGATGGCGTATGCCTTCGAACAGGCGCGGAATCTGGAAAAGAGAAGGCCTCCAGTTACGAACTAACGGTGCGTGCCGGCTCTGGCGCGTAGCGAAAAACGGAAAAAGAGCCGTTTCTGTGCGTTGACGATATGGGCAGGTGGGCACTATAATAGTGGTTTGTCTGGAGCTTCTGGAGGACTGATGTACGCCGTGATAAAGACCGGGGGAAAGCAATATCGTGTCGCACCGGGCGACACCATCCGCATTGAGCGGGTCAAGGGTGATGTAGGCGAACAGGTGAAATTTGGCACCGTCCTGGCCGTGCACACTGATGACAAGAAGGTTTTGGCGGGAAGTGACGCGCATGAGGCCAGCGTAATGGGCAAGATCGTGGAGCAGGGCCGTGCGAAAAAGCTCACCGTATTGAAGTTTAAGAAGACCAATCAGTACAAGATTCAGCGAGGCCACCGGCAGAATTACACGGCCGTGCAGGTCAGCGAGATCAAACTTTAAGACCGGCGTAACAACCGATCATTACAGTGAAAGGGATTGAGTCATGGCACATAAGAAGGGCGGCGGCTCGTCTACAAACGGTCGCGATTCACACGGACAGAGGCTGGGCGTAAAGAGATTCGGCGGCGAATTGGTGAACGCCGGAACGATTTTGATCCGGCAGCGCGGGACCCGGCATCAGGCCGGCGAGAATGTGGCGCAGGGCAAGGACGACACCTTGTTCGCACTGGTCAAGGGCTACGTGAAGTTTACCAACCGGGGGAACCGGGGACGGTTTATCAGCGTGACGCCAGCGGAGCAGGCCAAGGCCGCGAACTGACAGAATTGAGATCGGAGCGGCCCCGATTCCATGTCGGGGCCGTTTTTTTGTTTGTGGCGAGTTGCGGCGGAACGCGAGTGCAGATGCGTACATCGAAGAGGGATCCCTCGCTGCGCTCGGGATGACGTGTTTGGCGGACGGACCAGGATAAGCGGACCGGCGAACAACGGTCGAGCGCGTTTTCGGAAGCAGAACGGTGTGTTGAAAGAAAGCCATGCTTGTTGATGAAGCTAAAATTTATGTGAAGGCGGGAGACGGCGGGAACGGGTGTGTGGCGTTCCGGCGGGAGAAGTACGTGCCACGAGGCGGTCCATCGGGAGGCGATGGAGGCCACGGGGGAAGCGTTTACCTGGAAGCGAATCCCAACGACAACACGCTCCTGCGTTACCGGTATAACCGGGAATTTAAGGGTGAGCGCGGGAGGCATGGCGAGGGTTCGAATTGCACCGGCGTGTCTGGCGACGAAATGATTTTGAAGGTGCCAGTGGGAACTCTGGTGTATGACGAACAGGGCGGCGAACTGCTAGCGGATTTGAAGAGGCCGGGGCAACGGATTCTGGTGGCGCAGGGCGGAAAGGGCGGGCGCGGGAATCAGCATTTCGCGAAGCCGTGGCACCAGGCTCCGCGAGAAAAAGAAGAAGGCCAACCGGGAGCAGAGCGGCGACTGCGGCTGGAATTGAAACTGCTGGCGGATGTTGGGCTGATCGGATTCCCGAATGCGGGGAAGTCTACGCTGATATCGGTGATCAGCGCAGCGCGACCAAAGATCGCGAATTATCCGTTCACGACATTGGAACCGAACCTGGGCGTGGTGAACGCGGATGGCGGAACAGGCGGGCACGGAACAGAGTTGGGACGCACGTTTGTAGTGGCGGATTTACCGGGGCTGATAGAGGGCGCGAGTGAAGGAGCCGGCCTAGGGATACGATTCCTGCGGCATGTGGAGCGGACGCGACTGCTGGTGCATCTGATTGATACCAGCGACACCAGCGAGATAGATCCGGTGAAGGCGTACGAGGTGATCGAAGGCGAACTGGCGGCGTTCAGCGGGGCGCTGGTGGATAAGCCAGTGATCGTGGCGGCGACGAAGGTGGATGCAACGACCGATAAAACGAAATTAGAAGAGTTGGAAGCGTATTGCAAAGAGAATGGATTGGAGTTTCACGCGATTTCAGCAGCGACCGGTGAGGGAGTGAAGGAACTGGTGCGCGGGATGGCGGACGCGCTGGATAAGATTCCGAAGGAACCGTACGAGGATGATGAGCCGGAGTTGGTGGGAGTGGAGGCTGGGGATCCTCGGGATGAGTTGTTGGATGAGTCTGAGGATGAGGCGGAAGAGGACGCGGACGGAGAGAGTTCTGAGTCTGAGGAATGACCGAGCGAGGACCCCAAGAACACGCCAAGAATGGCTGTGCTACACGGCTCGGGTAGAAAAAGCGGGGGAGTGGGGCTGGAATTTCGTGAGAGAATTGGGTGGGAGCTACCGGGAGGCGGATTGACGACAGCGCAAGCGAATCGCACAGCAGCCAAGCACCAACCAAGGCGGATTGCACTTTTTGGCGGCTCCTTTGATCCTATTCACGCAGGGCATCTGGCAGTAGCACGAGCGGCAGACCGGCGATTTAATTTCGACGAAATGCATTTTGTGCCGGCAAGCCGTCCTCCACATAAGCTGAAACAACATCTGGCGCCTTTTCCGCACCGGTTTGCGATGGTGGCACTGGCCTGCACGGAGCATCCGCACTTTGTGCCGTCCCTGGCAGAGGCGGGTGAAGATTTCAGCGGAACGCAACTGCACTATTCGGTGGATACGGTGCGCTATTTCCGGCACGCGTACAACGGTCCGGGAGACCGAATATTTTTTATTATTGGCGCGGACGCGTTTCTGGATATCCCGATGTGGAAGGAATATGAAGCGCTGATGGGCTTGTGTGATTTCATCATTGCCAATCGGCCGGGAATACGACTGGAAGCTTTGCGGCTGGTGATACCACCGGATTTGATTGCGCGTCCGGATGCAAAGCGGGAGAAAGAAGATGAGTCGATCGCTCACGGATCGCCGATTGTGGCGCAGCTACACAAGACAACGGTTTATCTGCTGGAGAATGTGGCCAGCGAAGTAAGTGCGACGGATATACGGCGGAAGGCGAATCGCGGTCAGTCGATACACGGATTGGTATCAGGAAGAGTCGAGGAATACATCTTGAAACAAGGGTTGTACCGGTGAAACTAGAAAACTTACCCAAGGGCGTGCAGCTGGTGGTTGAAGCGGCACAAAACAAAAAAGCAGGCGGCATCACGGTGCTGGACCTGGACGGGCTTGCTGCGTTCACACAATATTTCGTGATTTGCACGGGATACAGCACGCCGCAACTGCAGGCAATCTGCAACGAAGTGGAAGAAATGATGTACAAAGAATTGAAGCGCACGCCGGCTCACCGCGAAGGGCAACGCTCGGCGGAATGGGCATTGCTGGATTTTGGCGGGATTATTGTGCACGTGTTCGGCGAACAGGCGCGAAAGTATTATGATCTGGAGCGGTTGTGGAGGGCGGCGCCGTCGCTGGTACTTCCAGATGAGCCAGAACGCGCGGAGCCAAGACATTCGCCCAGGGAAAATTATCTCCAACCTTGAGCGGTGGGGCCCCGGTAGTCTCCAACGCATTTCGACGGAAACAAAAAGCGAGAGCAGGCCGGAGTAAGATCGCGGCATGAAGATTCGTTTGTTGATGCTGGGAAAAACGCGTCGCGCGGAATTAACGGCATTGCTGGACGAGTACGTGAAGCGGATCGGGCGATCGTGCGCGATTGAAGTGACCGAAGTGCGCGACGGCGATGCGGCGCTGAAGAGACTGGATGCGGACCGCGCGGCGACGGCGGTGCTGTTGGATGCGGCAGGAAAAGCGTACGATTCAGAGGCGTTTGCGAAGTGGCTGGGCGAGCAACGCGATCGCGGTACACGAGAGATCCTTTTTGTGTGCGGCGAGGCAGATGGATTTCCCGCAAAGCTTCGTGAACGAGTGAAGCAAAAGCTTTCGTTGAGTGCCATGACGTATTCGCACGAGTTAGCTCGGGTGATGCTGGCAGAACAGATTTACCGGGCATTTGCGATTTTGTCGGGCAGTCCCTATCCGAAGTAAGCTTGGTGAAAAACATGGCAATGCGTATTGCACCAGATAAAGGCAAGCCGTCCGTGGCCATCGAGATTCCGCTGGAAAAGCCGCTGCCGGATTATGATTTGGAGCAATTGGAGCAGCCGACGCCGCGAGACATTGATGCGCTGCTGGTATCGCAAGGATTTCGCGATCTGGTAGATGATGCACGAGGCATATTAACGGACTTGATGGCGAATCCGCCGGCGCTGCCGAATTTGACGCATCTGGTGGATCTGGGGCTAACGGAGATGCCGCATTTTGAAATTGCGCAACTGACGGGGGCGATTTGCCCCGCGGATGATGGAGTGTACCGGCCAGGATTGTGGATTGTGTTGCATGATTTGAAAGCGCCGCAGAAGCAGAGTTTGGGAGAAGTGGCGATGGAGCATGTACGGGTGATTGCGATGGAGTTTGTGAACAGGTTGGCGTTGGCGTAGGTGGTGCTGGCCGAGCAGGTGGCGATGAAGGTCGACATCGAAGAGGGATTTCATCGCGCGGAAACCGGCGCGATGGGGCGGAGTTGCTCGCTGCGCTCGGAATGACGGGTACGCTAAGCGAATACGTGAGTGAGGATTTGTGGTTGGGAAAGACTTGGGATTTCGTGGGGAATAGTGGATGGGTAATGAAAAGGGACTGCTGATTGTTTATACCGGGCCGGGCAAGGGGAAAACGACTTGCGCGCTGGGGACAGCATTCCGCGCGGTGGGACAAGGGTTGCGGGTGTTGATGGTGCAGTTCATCAAGGGATCGTGGCACTACGGAGAACTGGACGCGGCGAAAATGCTGGGCGACGACAAGTTTGAAATTCGGCCGATGGGCCGCGGGTTTGTGAAAGTGGGCGGAGCGGAAACGGATCCAGAAGATATTCGCATGGCGGAAGAGTGCTGGGAGACGGGTCGCGCCGCAATTTACAGCGGGACGTACGAATTGGTGATCTTGGATGAGATCAATTACACGATCAGCTACAAGATGCTGGACGCGGCGAAAGTGGCGGAAGCGTTGAAGGGGCGCCCAGAACAGGTGCATGTGATCTGCACGGGAAGAAATGCGCATCCGCTGATTGTGGAACTGGCGGACCTGGTGACGGAGATGAAAGAAGTGAAACACCCGTATACGAAGGGTATACTGGCGCAGCGGGGAATAGATTATTGATGGTGGTGCCTGATATCAGATATCGGTTATCAGATATCAGGGGGCAAATTCACGTCGGGAATAGTTTAAGACAAAGAAGGATTTCATCGCACAAACGACGTGCGATGAGTTTGCCCCAGGTAGGAGCGGGAAGTTACACGGGAAAGTTTTAAAAAGCTATGGCGTGGTTTAAGAGAGAGAAAAAACCGATTGACCAGCCTACACCGCCGGAAGAGCGGCGGGTACGAACGGAAGGGCTGTGGATGAAGTGCGAGTCTTGCCGGGCGATCGTGTTCCGGAAAGACCTGGAAGAAAACCTGCTGGTGTGTCCGAAGTGCCAGTTCCACTTCAAAATGAATTCGAAACAGCGGCTGGAACTGCTGCTGGACGGGCGTTGGACGGAACATGACGCGGGAATGGTTTCGACCGACCCGCTGAAATTCGTGGATACCAAGCCGTATGCGAAAAGAATCAAGGATGCGCAGAAAAAATTGGGGATGAACGACGCGGTGATTACGGCCGAGGGGCAACTGAATGGCCGGCCGGTGATCTGCTGCTCGATGGAGTTTGGATTTATCGGCGGATCGATGGGCGCGGTGGTTGGAGAGAAAGTGACACGCGCGATCGAGATGGCCATGGACACCCGGCAACCGTTGATTGTGGTGTCTTGCTCGGGCGGCGCGCGGATGATGGAAGGAACGATCAGCCTTGATGCAGCTAGCGAAAGTGTCGGCGGCGCTGGCGCGGTTGGACGCTGAGAAGTTGCCATATATTTCGGTGCTGACCGACCCGACGACGGGCGGAGTGACCGCGAGCTTCGCGATGCTGGGCGATTTGAATATTGCCGAGCCGGGCGCGTTAATCGGATTCGCCGGGCCGCGAGTGATTGAGCAAACGATCCGGCAAAAGCTGCCGGAAGGCTTTCAGCGGTCGGAGTTTTTGCTGGAACACGGATTTCTGGACGCGGTGGTGCACCGCAAAGACATGAAGAGCTTCATTTCTACAACGCTGGATTTACTGCAGTCGTAAAATGAATTACGAAGAAGCGGTACGGTACCTCCTGTCGCTGGGCCGTGAATTGGCGGCTCCTACCCAAGCAGCGGCGTCAAAATTCAATCTGGAAAACATAACGGTGTTGCTGGAACGGCTGGGAAGACCGGATCGGGCGTTTCCGACGGTGCATATCGCCGGCACGAATGGAAAGGGATCGACGGCGGCGTTTCTCGAGTCAATTCTCCGTGATGCGGGATTCCGCACGGGATTGAACACTTCGCCACATCTGGAGCGAATCAATGAGCGGATCCGGATTGGCGGGGAAGAGATCACTGACGAATTGTTTGCCGAGACATTCACGCGCATTCATGCGGTGATTGAAGAATTGCTGGCAGAAGGCAAGCTGCGGGTGCACCCGACGTATTTTGAGTGTGTGACGGCGGTGGCGTTTGAAGCGTTTGCACGGGAGCGAGTCGATTTTGCGGTGATTGAGGTGGGACTGGGTGGGCGGCTGGACGCGACGAACATTATTTCGCCCGTGGTGTCGGTGGTGACGCGGATTGATTTCGATCACGAGAACTTTTTGGGGCATTCGCTGCGGGAAATCGCGGGCGAGAAGGCTGGAATTTTGAAGCATGGGGTGCCGGCGGTGATTGCGGAGCAGTATCCCGAAGCGCGTGAGATTTTGTTGCAGCGTGCGGCGGAGCTGTATTGTCCGGTGACGGAGCCAGCGGCGGTGTTCCAGGTGGAAAACGAGCGGATGGTAGATGGGTGCGTGCGGGCGACAATGAGTGAAATCGGTGGCGTGCGTACGTATGAGTTGAAGCTGCAATTGCGCGGACAATTTCAACTGAAGAACGCGATGAATGCAGTGGCCGTGGCACAGGTGCTGCAGGATCGCGGGTATCAGGTGAGCAGCGGGAATATCGATCGCGGGATTGCGACGGCGGAATGGCCGGGGCGGCTGGAGCGATTGCAGGAGCAGCCGGACGTCTACCTGGATGGGGCGCACAATCCGGGAGCGGCGCGGGAGTTGGCGCGTTTTTTGGAAGAGAATTTTCAGGGGCGCAAGGTGTTCATGGTGTTTGGAGCGATGCGGGATAAGGCCGTGGATGAAGTGACCGGAATGCTGTTCCCGCACGCGTATGAGGTGCTGTTTACGGCGCCGCGCAATCCGCGGGCGATCAGCGCAGAACAGTTGGCGGAAATGGCGGGGCATCATGCGGGGAAATATTCGGTGCACGCGGATGCGGAAGAGGCGATGGAGGCGGCGCTGGCGAAAGCGGGGAGCGGGGACGCAGTGTTTATCACTGGGTCGTTGTATCTCGTGGGACAGTTGAGGCACGCGTGGAAGGAACGGAGAAAAGTCGCGTCGAAGTGAAAACGGACATAGAATAGGGGAATTGTGATGAGAGCCGGCCTGATGGGCCGGCGTTCTGTTTTTGAGGCGCGCAAAGACGAGTCGACGTTTCCGGGAGGGCGAAGGCCACCTCAGCGGCTAAAGCCGCAATCGTCGGTTGGATTTAACGGCACGGCTGAAGCCGTGCCCAGGCGACGCTGCCTGACCAGACGGGCTAACGAAAGCGATTGAGAATGGAGAGTTGAGGTTTTATGAGAGACGGGGCGAGTGGTGCGGCGAAGGCTGGCGTGTTGGTTGGCGTAATTATGGGGTCGACGTCGGATTGGGAAACGATGGAGCACGCGGCAAAGACGCTGGAGGCGCTGGGGGTGCCGTTTGAAACGCGAGTGGTTTCGGCCCACAGAACGCCCGATTTGCTGTTCGAATATGCAGCGGAGGCGGAGGGACGCGGGATTGAAGTGATTATCGCGGGAGCGGGAGGCGCGGCACATTTGCCGGGGATGACGGCTTCGAAGACGGTTCTGCCGGTGCTTGGCGTGCCGGTGGAATCGAAGGCGCTGAAGGGACTCGATTCGCTGTTGTCGATTGCGCAGATGCCGGGAGGAATTCCGGTGGGAACATTGGCAATCGGGAAAGCTGGCGCGATTAATGCGGCGCTGCTGGCGGCCGCGATTCTGGGCGTGAAACATAAAGACATTCGCGAAGCAGTGAGAAAGTTTCGGGCGACCCAGACCGAGAAGGTGTTGGCCACGCCCGATCCGGCGACGCTGGTGGGTAACGTAATCGGTGCGAATGCTGCCAAGGGCCCAAAAACGAAACAAGCTGGACGGAAGAAGTGGAAATGACCATTGGGATTTTAGGCGGCGGGCAACTGGGATACATGCTGGCGCTGGCGGGCTACCCGCTGGGGATGCGCTTCCGATTTTTGGACCCTTCGCCGGAGGCCCCGGTGGGGCGAATCGCACATCGAGTGACCGCGGACTACAACGATGAGCAGGCGCTGGAGAAATTTGCGAATGGATTGGAAGTGGTGACGTACGAGTTTGAGAATGTGCCGGTGGACGCGGCACGATTTTTGGCGGAACGCGTACCCGTGTATCCGCCTGCACTCGCGCTGGAGGAAGCGCAAGACCGGGTGCGAGAGAAGCAGTTATTTCGAAAGCTGGGAATTGGGACCGCGGAGTTTGCGGAAGTTGGATCGGCGGAGGCGTTGAATGCGGCGGTGAAGTGCATTGGGCTGCCAGCGGTGCTCAAGACGTGCCGGATGGGCTACGACGGCAAAGGCCAGTGGGTGCTGCGGACAGCGGCGGACGTAGAAAGAGTACGAACGGAATTGCCGGGAGTGCCATTGGTGCTGGAGAAATTTGTGGAGTTTACGCGCGAGGTTTCGATGCTGGGTGTGCGGGCACGTACGGGCGAAATGGCATTTTACTCGCTGATTGAGAATCATCATCGCGGCGGGATATTGCGGTTGTCGATTGCGCCGGCGCCGAACTTCACGGCAGAGCTGCAAGAGATGGCAGAAAGTGCGACGCGGAAGGTGCTGGAGGCGTTGGAATACGTCGGCGTACTGTGCATCGAATTTTTCCAGGTAGGTGGGAAGCTGCTGGCGAACGAGATGGCGCCGCGAGTGCACAATTCGGGGCATTGGAGCATTGAAGGGGCGGTGACCAGCCAGTTCGAAAATCACTTGCGGGCGGTGATGGGATTGCCGCTGGGGTCGACGGCGGTGATGGGCCATTCGGCTATGGTGAATTTGATTGGGGAGATGCCGGAAGCGGCGGAAGTGTTGAAGGTGCCAAATGCCCACCTGCATCTGTACGGTAAAGAGCCGAGGCCGGGGCGGAAGGTTGGGCACGTGACGGTGCGGGCGGATAAGTTTGAGAAGTTGCAGCAGCGACTGGCTGAGTTGCCGGCATTCTTTCGCCGGGCGGAGTATTGTTTGGAGAAGGCGTTGGCCGAAGCGGCGGCGAAGCGGGCGTAAGAACTATAGCGGGGGCGGAAGACGGGGCGAGTACTGCCATCCAGGGTCCGTCTGGCGTAGTGCCATTTAGTTGACGAAAATCCTCCAGTCTGCGTGACACCCCACAGATGTGAGTTCATTAGTCTTTTGGCTATTTGCCTAAAGATCAGAGTTGTTTTGCCGGCGGGAAGCCTCACTCCTGAAAGGGGTGACCTGCAGCGGGTTGCCGGGGTGGTTTGGCGGGTGGTAGGATGCTGGGTTTCAATGAGTCCCCAGAGAATGAACAAGCCACGGATTGGCATCCCTTGGAGCACGTCTGAAGACGAGACCAAGGGGGTGCTGCCCACGAATTACGAAAAGGCGGTGCTGGAGGCTGGCGGCGAGCCGGTGGTGCTGCCGTTAGGCGCTCCGGACGCGTTAAGGAGTCAATTGGGCGAGTTGCAGGGGTTTGTGCTGCCGGGAAGCGGGGCAGACGTTGATCCTAAGGAATATGGGACCGTGAATGGGGGCAAGTCGGCGCCGGCGGACGTGGCTCGGGAGCGTACCGACCGGGCGATCCTGGACCATGCGTTTGCGGTGGGTAAGCCGGTGCTGGCGATCTGCTATGGATGCCAGCTTTTGAACGTGTATATGGGCGGAACGCTGATACAGGACCTGAAGACGGCGACCGGGACGAAGGTGGCGCATCGCAAGAGGGATATGCCTGTGCTGCGGCGGAAAAATGATCCGGAGCATCCGGTACGATTCGAACCAGAAAGCAAGCTGGCGCAACTGGCGGGCAAGACGGAAGCCAAGATCAACAGCTCGCATCACCAATCGATTGAAAGGCCTGGGAAGGATTTGAAAGTGACGGGCGTGGCCAACGACGGAATCGTGGAGAGTGTGGAGTGGACGGGCCAAGGAAACTGGGTGGTGGGGGTGCAATGGCACCCGGAGCGCATGGACGGCGATCCGCTGGCAAAGAAGCTGTTTGCGGACTTCGTGAAAGCTGCGCAGACGACGCGAAGTGTAGGCGCTGAAAAGGCGTAAACGCGATCCAACCGAAATAACGAGTTTGTTCATCTGAACTGGGGGAATCATGATTTCACTGGCGGGTAAGGCGGCACTCATCACCGGAGGTTCGCGCGGCATTGGTGCGGCTGCGGTAAAACTGTTTGCGCAGGCAGGGGCGGACGTGGTGTTCAGCTACAACTCCGCAAAAGATGCCGCAAAGCAGGTGGAGCAAGAAGCGGGAAAGCACGGAACGCGGGTAGAAGCGTTCAAGGCAGACGCAGGAAAGCATCTGGACAACAAGAAACTGGTGGAGCATTGCATCGCGCGGCTCGGGCGGCTGGATATTCTGGTGCCCAACGCGGGCGTGTGGAACCCGGAAGACCTGCCGATCGAGAAGATGACGGAAAAGCAGTGGGACGACATGATCCGGGTGAATTTGAAGAGCGTGTATTCGGTGATTCACTTTGCAGTACCGCAGATGATCAAGCAAAAGAGCGGGAAGATCATTCCGATCAGCTCGACAGCAGGGCAGCGCGGAGAATCGCTGCACACGCACTATGGCGCGTCGAAAGGCGGGATTATCAGTCTGACCAAGGGACTGGCGGCAGAGGTGGCGCGACACGGGATCCTTGTGAACAGCGTGGCACCGGGTTGGGTGGCGACGGACATGTCGAACGCAGTGTTGGAATCGAAGGCGGGACAGAAGATGGCGTCGACAATGATCCCATTGGGGCGGGCAGCGACGGCGGAGGAAATCGCGGGACCGATCCTGTTTCTGGCGTCAGAGCTTTCAAACTTCATGGTTGGAGAAATACTGAACGTGAATGGGGGCTCGGTGCTGTGCGGATAAGAGAACTACTGATGGTGCGCGGTGCGACGCTGGCGTTGAGCTTGACGCTGCTGGCGGGAGTAATCGCACGAGCGCAAAATCCGGACACGATGGATCCGGACCAAAGTGCCGCGAAGGGGAAGCAGATTTTGAAGCAATTGGTGGAGGCCCTGGGCGGACAAGCATATCTGGGAGCGCGATCTCAGGAGTGCGACGGGCGCCGGGCACAATTCGGGCACAACGGGCAGATGATGGGGTACGTGGACTTTAAGGATTACCGGGTGTTCCCGGATAAGCGGCGGATTGATTACGGCAAAAAAGGGAACATCATCGACATGTTCACCGCTGATGGAGGATGGACGCTGGATCGTGGCGGAGTGTCGGAAGAGCCGGCGACATCGGTGACGGACTACGAGGAAAGTGTGAAGCGCGACGTAAATAATCTGTTGCGCAACCGGCTGAAGGAAGAGCGGATTTTGATTCAATATGCGGGAACGTCGGTGGTAGATCTGCGGTTTGTGGATTGGGTAGAGATTACCGATGCAGAGGAACGGAAGTTCCGTCTGGCGGTGGATCGTTCGTCGCATTTGCTGGTGAGGAGCATCGTAATCACCAACGATGAAACCACCCGAGAACGCAGCGAGGATGTTTCGGTGTACACGAATTACCAGCCAAAAGAAGGACTGCAACTGCCGCAGCAGATCACGCGAGAAAAAGATGGGCGACGCGTGGCGCAAACGTTTTTTGACAATTGCCACGTAAATCCGGACTTACCGGCGGACTTTTTTACGAAGGCCGCGCTGGAAAAGCGCTTCAAGGAAGTTGGCGGAAAAGCGGCCAAGAGTTTCAAGAACAGCAAAGACGCAGAGAAGCCCAGCGTCGACTAGATTCGACTTTCACCCTAGCAATACGCCCACTATAATTCGAGCGAACCGCTCCTAGCTCTGCACTCGTCATCGACATAAGCGGATGAAACTCTCCACCAGGCAAGAAAAGGCGCTGCGTTTAATTTGCGATACGTTTGCGCCGGCACAGGACGGATGGCCGTCCGCGAGCGAGATGGGTGTGCCCGAAGCGCTAGTGGAGGCGATGGATTTCAATCCGCGAAAGCGGGATCCCAAGGAATTTTTGCAACTGCTGGATATCTGGGATACGTCGCTGCACTGTTTGCTCACGGCGGGGCGGCCAACGAACTTCAGCTCCCTTCCCTTGGAGTCGCGGAATCGTGTGCTACTGGACTGGGCGGAAAGCGCATTGGGAAAAAGACGTGGAGCGTTTCAGGCGTTGAGAAAAGCAGTGGGATTTTTGTACGTGATGTTGCCCGGTGCGGGAGGGACGGAGAGCGCAGTCTGGAAGAAGCTGGGGTATCCAGGACCAATCGGAGTGCAACGGCCGAACAGTAGTAGACCGCTGAGAGCGTTCGAACCTGATGGCGACATGGAGATTGCGTGCGATGTGTGCGTGATCGGATCGGGAGCCGGCGGCGGAACGGCGGCAGGGGTGCTGGCTGCGGCGGGAAAAGATGTGGTGGTGTTGGAGGCGGGTGGTTACTACGACGATGTGGATTTTGATGGGGCGGAGTTGGGAGGATTTAAGAGGCTGTACGCGGAGACGGGATTTTTGGCTACTGCGGATCATAGTGTGGGCTTGCTAGCGGGTGAATGTCTGGGCGGTGGGACGGTGGTGAATTACTGCACGTCGTTTCGAACGCCCGACGATGTGCGGGCGGAATGGACAAAGGCGGGCGTGCCGTGGATCGCAGGACCGGAATATACGAAGAGTTTGGATGCGGTGTGCGCGCGGCTGTCGGTGAATCAGGAACACAACCAGGTGTCTTGCCGCGAGCAAGTAATCGAGCGCGGGCTGCGAGCGTTAGGCTGGCACATGGATCGCATGCCTCGAAATGTGACGCATTGCGACGCGGAAAGGGTTTGCGGGTATTGCGGGTATGGGTGCGCGGTCGGAGCGAAGCAATCGACAGCAAAAACGTGGCTCGCGGATGCGGAACAGCACGGCGCGCGATTGATAGTAAGGACGCGAGCGGAACGAGTGAATGTGCAGGCCGGCGTTGCGGCGGGAGTGGAAGCGAGGACGCGCGGGGGACATCACGTGCGAGTAAAGTGCAAAGCCGTGGTGGTGGCGTGCGGATCGATCCACACGCCGGCTTTGCTGCTGCGGTCTGGCTTGCGAAATCCGCATATCGGGCAACACCTGCATTTGCATCCGGCTTCGAATGTGAGTGGCGTGTTTGAGGAAGAGATTCGGCCATGGGAAGGGACGATGCAGGCGATTTATTCGGACCAGCATCGGCAGATGAATGGGAATTTTGGGGTGAAGTATGAGACGACTTCGCTGCAGCCGGTGATTGCCGTGGCGGCGATGCCGTGGCGAGATGCGGCGCATTGCCGGTCTTTACTAGAAAGGCTGAGGCAAACCACGGCGATTGGAGTGTTGCTGCGGGATCGGGACGGAGGACACGTGGGAGTCGATAAGGAAGGCCATCCGGTGGCGCGGTATTCGTTGTCGGCGTTTGATCGTGCGAATTTGCGGCAGGGGTTTGTGGGGGCGGCACGGATTCTGGAAGCGGCGGGGACGAAGCTAATTTATTCGCCGCATGCGAAGTGGTGCAGCTTTGAGCCGGGGCGTGGCGGCTCTTCGATTGATTCGTTTACGAGGCAAATGGATGCGGCGGGCTGGGACAACGGGCGGCTGGCGCTATTCTCGTTTCACATTATGGGGACGGCGCGACTGGGGAGTTCGCCGAAGGAGTCGGCCACAAATCCGGATGGAGAGACGTGGGAGGCGAAGGGATTGTACGTGATGGACGCGGCGAGTTTTCCGAGTGCTTCGGGGGTGAACCCGATGATTTCGATTGAAGCGATAGCACACCGGAACGCGGGAATGCTGGCTTCGCGGCTTTGAATAAGTTTAATTACGCAAAGGTAATATACATTGGAAACAACCGGCTATGTGAGCGGCGCGAAGCCTGATAACGTGTTTATCCCCGTCCTCGGGGGTGCAGAAAGGCCGCGTGCCGGCGCGGTTTACGGATACAGCTTGCGTAAGAAGCCCAGCCCTAACTTGAGAAGTGTGCGTAAACGAGAAGCTGCGTTCAGCCTAACGGAACTGGTGGTGGCGCTGGCGATAGCCTTGATTTTGGCAGGAATTGGGTTGCCATCGTTTCTGCGGGCGTACCACACGTATCAGTTGACCAATGCGGCGCAGCAGGTAGCAGATATTTTGCGGCTGACGAGGTATGAGGCGATTCGGCTGAATACGCAGGTGAATTGTTTGATACAGACATCCACATCGGATTCGACCATGACCAACGTATGGGCGGATTCCAACAAGAATAACGCCATAGATCCTGGAGAGAAAACGGCGTTATTGCAGAGTTCTGGGAATTTGGTAAGCGCCGGAGCGGTACCGGGAGCGTCCGCGCTGCCAGCAGCGGCAAATTTGGGTGCGACACCGGTAAATCCGTCATCGACCAACGGTACGATCTCATTCGATGCGCGCGGAGCGGTAATTCCGACAGGGATGCCAAGCGCGGGGGTGATAAGCGTACTCTATTTGGCCAACACAACTTCATCGGACCCGGGATATCGCGCGGTGATCTTGCTGCCGGCGGGATCGATACAGATTTGGACTTCAGATGGATCGGGGAACTGGCAGCAGCTACGTTGAGAATAGGAGTTGGGGCAAGCGCTCATGTCCGAACAGAAACACAAGCAACAGCAGGGCTTCACGCTGATTGAGATGATGATTGCCACGATCGTGGTGCTGGTGGGATTGGTCGCAGTGGCACAACTGGTGCCGGCGTCGGCGCTACTCAACGCGAGCAATCGGAATGACGGCACGGCACTGGTGTTTGCCCAGAGGGAATTGGAGTTTATTCGCGAGCAGCCGCTGGGCGTGCCGGTGGCGCCGCCTCCTACGTTTAGCGATCCGCTGGGAGTGTTGTGCCCAGCCGCAACCAACTGTGGATTAGGAGATCCTACGCAGCCACTGCAATCAATTGGCAGCCCCGTAGTTGCCGGTGCCACACCGATTATCGACTTTTCTGCAGCACAGGTTCCAGGCTATGGCTTCACGTACATAGATCCGAATGACCCTTTTGGGGCCAGTTACGACGTGCGCTGGGCAGTGATCACATTTACGAACACACAAAACGTAACAACGGGAAGGCGGATTATTCTCGGTGTTTTCCGGCGTGGCATGAGAACTCCCACGCTTCCCATCACGCTGGATACGATGGTGGAGAAATAGAGTGAAGCGAACGTCCGAGCGCGGGTGTGGATTTACGCTGATTGAATTGCTATTGGCGATGGCAGTTTTTTTGGTCATCTGTGGAGCTATGTTCAGTTTGTTGCAACTATCGCAACAGCGGTACTCGAGCGAGACACAACTTTCCGGTTCGTTCCAAGAGGCGCGGCTAGCGATGGACCAGATTGCACGGGATGTGAATGACGCGGGATTCCCTTCTGCGGGAATGTTTTCGAAATTGCCAGCAAGTACGTCATATACCGTAAGCCCAATAGCATGGTGGCCGAGCTATCCGACGGTAGCCTGCGCCATCGAGTCGACATGCAGCCCGACACCGGGTGACTTTGATTTGATTATAGAGACCACGATCGGAACGACCGTTAGCTGGATTCGGTATCAACTTATCGGAACGACGCTTTACCGCGGCTCAATCGCTAAGAATGGAACGGACCCAATCGGCGCGACATCCACAGCGGGAGTGATGGTGCCGTTCCTGGTAAACGTGATGAATAACGCCATGAATACGTCGCCCACTCAATTTGCACAAATAACGGCGGCGTATCCTTCAATGTTCCCGACGGGGAATCCGGTGCCAATATTTCAGTATTCGTGTGACACGCCGGGCGGCGGAGTGGTGGCGTGCCCAACTGCGGGATTTTACAATTCGCCAGCGAACGTAAGAGATGTGGACATCACACTGATCGTTATGACACAGCAGCCGGACTCGCAAACACAACAAATTAAGCTGATCGAACTGAATGGCCGCGGACATCGGCTTAATCCCGCGAACTGAGAGTTGATCAGATAGATGAAGAGAGGAAATCACATTCGAAGCAAGAAGCAATGGGAGAGCGGAGCGGCTTTGCTGATCGCAATTTTTGCGCTGTTGCTGATCAGCGTGGTGGCAATCGCGATGGTGGTGTCGCAAGGAACGGATAGCGCGCTGGCGGGAAATTATCGAACGTCGACGGCGGGATACTATGCGGCGGTTGCTGGGTTGGAAGAAGCGCGCGGACGATTAATGTCGAAAAATCCCAATTGCCTTGTGTCCCGACTCACTGCTCCAAATTGCCCGAATGCAGGTTTTATTCCCATGGGAACCGGAACTTGGCCATCAACGGTGTTGCCAGCGCTCCAACTGACAGACGTGCGATACATCCTAAATCCAGGTAGCGGAGAAACCGTTGACCCTACGAGTTCTAATCCGAACTACTATCCGGACAAAGAATACCAGCAAGAATTCGGATGGTCCCTGAGCGGCACCAATGTGTTGACCACACCTTCCGTTTGGACTGCAATAGGCCAAATTGGGCCGCAATACAAGTGGGTGAGAATTAATTCGGTCACCGAACATGCGCTAAACCTCGACGTGGACAATGACGGTTCGATGGATACGGCGACGATGCTGTGGTACGACCCAGCGTATGTGGACAGTTCGAACAATCCAAGGCCGGGACTGCTCCCGAAACCACTGGTCCCACAGCCTACGCAAGTGCAAGCTCTAGAACTAACAGCGTTAGCAGTGATGTCAAATGGAAGTCAGCGCGTGCTCCAGTATGTGGTCGCACCGTTCGTACTTTCGACTCAATTCTCAAATCCACCGGTGCCTCCGACCGGAACACCGCAAAACGCAGGCTTTCCAGCAGCGCTTACACTTGCCGGCAATGGCGTGCACTTTACGGGGCCGGGTACATCCACCTTCTACATAAACGGCAACGACCCTTGTGCCACTAGCAACAACCTTGTTTATTCGGTTGCCTATACCAATAGCAACGACATTACGCTTAACTCGCCACAGATTACTCCTGCTGCAAACTATCTGGGCTTTCCCGCCAGCGGTCCGGGTTCGCCCTCTCCGCCTACAAACCCGGGCGTTGGAACCGTCAACCCATTGCCAGCCAATCCAATGCTGCGGCCCAACTGGATGACGCCGAGCGGTCTCGATGCTGTGGTGCAGGACATAACGAAAAGTGCAGACGTGGTCTTGAATGGACCGGTGACGGCAAATATGAACCTGACGCCGTTAGGTATGACTCCGAGTAATCCGATGACGATTGTGGTAAACGGAGATGTGGATTTCAATGCATGGCACCAGGTAGGCTATGGCTTGCTTTTGGTGACCGGCAATTTGAAGTGGGACCCTGACGCAAACTGGGAAGGACTGGTTTTGGTTATCGGCCAAGGAAATTTCATCTCGACGAGGGGCGGCAACGGTGGAATCGATGGTGCCGTCTTCATTGCCAAGACCCGCGACGCATCGGGGAACCTGCTTTCTCCGCCCAATCTTACGTCTTCTTTAGGCGCAGCGTCGTTCAGTGAAACTTCTAGCGGCTCGGCCAAAGGAATTAATTACAACAGCTGCTGGCTAAACGGCACGCCCGCAGCACCCGGCGCGTTGACCTATCCCCTCTCCTACAAAGTTTTGTCGTTCCGCGAAATTCCTGTGAATTGAAGCGCGCGTCGCGAGATTGCGTATGCCGGAGTTCCATGACCGGAGACGGGAGAGGCGGTATACTTGTGGGATGGGACATGGGGCTAGAGCTGCGGAGATGCATGGGACGACGGTCTTGTGCGTGAGGAAGGAAAATAAGGTGGTGCTGATCGCGGATGGTCAGGTGACGATGGGCGACCACGTGATGAAGCATACGGCGCGGAAGACGCGGCGGCTGTACAACGACAAAGTGGTGGCGGGATTTGCGGGATCCACGGCGGACGCGATTTCGCTGTTCGAACGCTTTGAAGGAAAACTTCAGGAACATTCCGGGAATCTACAAAAGGCCTCGGTGGAGCTGGCCAAAGAGTGGCGTAAGGACCGTGCGCTACGCCATTTGGAAGCATTGCTGATTGTGGCGGATGCCAAAGCCACATTTATGCTGTCGGGAAATGGCGACGTAATTGAGCCGGACGACGGGCTGTGCGCGATTGGATCTGGCGGCACGTATGCGCTGGCGGCGGCACGCGCGATGATCAAGCATTCGAAGCTGAGCACGAAAGAATTGGCGATGGAAGCGATGCGAATCGCCAGCGAAATTTGTATTTATACGAACGCGAACTTTACGGTAGAAGAAATCTAATAGGGGCGCCGGAGCGGAGTGGCTCTGGCACAGGCAAGGAAGCGAATCTAAATGCCAACAAAGAGTGAAAAAGAGATCACGCTGCTGCCCGGCAATAATGGGGCCGGCCGGCAAGACGACCCGGAAACGGCGCTACCCGCGCTGGACGACATGACGCCACGGGAGATTGTGGCGGAACTGGACAAGTACATCGTGGGTCAGGCGGCTGCAAAACGCGCGGTGGCGGTAGCTTTGCGGAATCGCGTGCGGCGGCAGAAGCTTCCGCCAGAAATTGCCGAAGATGTGCTACCAAAGAATATTTTGATGATTGGGCCGACCGGCGTGGGCAAGACTGAGATTGCGCGGCGGTTGGCGCGTTTGGCGGGCTGCCCTTTCGTGAAGGTTGAGGCTTCGAAGTATACGGAAGTTGGCTATGTGGGGCGCGACGTGGAATCGATGGTGCGCGATCTGGTGGAAACGGCCATCGACATGGTCCGCGAAGAAAAACTGGACGAAGTGGCGGATCGCGCAGAGCAGGCAGCGGAAGAGCGCGTACTGGATTTGCTGTTGCCAGCCCCACCACCAGCAGCACCGGGAACTTCGGAAGCGGATTTGGCAGCGCAACGCGAGCAGACGCAACGTACACGGGAAAAGTTGCGTGCGCAATTGCGGGAAGGAAAGCTGGATCAGCGCATGGTGGACTTGGAAGTGCGTGAGCGGGCCATGCCGTCGTTCGAGATCATTTCGAATCAAGGCATCGAAGAGATGGATGTGAACCTCAAGGACATGCTGAGCGGGTTCTTCGGGCAGCAGAAAAAGAAGCGCAAGATGTCGATTGCGGACGCGTTTGAATACTTGATTCAAGAAGAAGAAAACAAGCTGCTGGATATGGAGCAGGTGACACGCGTCGCGGTGGAACGCGCGGAGCAGATGGGAATTATCTTCATCGACGAGATCGATAAGGTGGCCGGGCGCGAAGCGGGGCATGGTCCGGACGTGTCGCGGGAAGGCGTGCAGCGCGACATTCTGCCGATTATCGAAGGAACGACGGTAAACACGCGGTACGGCATGATTCGCACCGACCATATTTTATTTGTGGCGGCAGGCGCGTTTCACGTGACCAAGCCCTCGGACCTGATACCAGAATTGCAAGGACGCTTGCCGATTCGCGTCGAGATGCAGTCGCTGAAGGAAGAAGACTTCGTGCGGATTTTGACCGAGCCGAAGAACGCGCTGCTGAAGCAGTACATAGCGCTGCTGGAAACGGAAGGCGTGAAGTTGCTGTTCACCGAGGATGCGGTGCAGGCAATTGCGCGGTTTGCGACCAGCGTGAACGAGCAAACAGAAAATATTGGCGCGCGGCGGCTGCACACCATCCTGGAGAAGGTGCTGGACGAATTGTCGTTTGAGGCGCCGGATCTGAAAAAGAAGTCGGTGAAAATAGATGCGGCGTACGTGACCAAACAACTTGCCGACATCGTGAAGAACCAAGACCTGAGCCGTTACATTCTCTGAGAATTTCACAACTTCAATGCAAACGCGCAGCCCGGGCCCTACCGGCGCACCACGCCTAAGCCAACAACGAAGCTGGCTATTCATTTTTTCGGTGTGGCTGGTATGGGTGTGCTTCGCGGTTGCGGGATGCGGAGCACCAGGCGAGCCAACGCCTCCTTCCCCGCAAATTCCTGAAGCGATTACCGACTTGAGTGCGCACCAGACGGGTGACGCAGTGCAACTGTCGTTCAGCGCGCCAAGTAAGAGCACGCGGGGCGAACGGCTTAAAGAGCCGCCAACCATGGAAGTTTTGCGAGGCGGATTGAAGCCGGACGGAATGGTGGATCCTAAATCGTTTCGCGTGGTGGATACGATTCCGGGATCGCTGTTGGCGAGCTACCAACAAAAAAATAAGGTGATTTTTGGGGATGCGATTGCTCCAGATCTGATTCGGGCGGACCCGGGAAAAAGCGTGGTATATGAAGTGCGCGCGCGGGTTTCCGACAAGAAAACTTCAGCAAGTTCGAATGATGTTAGGTTGAACCTGTACCCGGTGCCGGAGCGCATTGCGTCCATAAATGTGGCGGTCACAGAAAACGGCGTGCAGCTCAAATGGGCCGCGCGGACACGAACGTCTGGCGGCGAACCCCTGGCGAAGATATTTGAGTACCGAGTGTATCGAGGAGAACTTGACCCGGCTTCCACAGAGAGCGCAGTCAAAGAGACGCGGGATGCCAAATGGAAAGTGCCGCTGGCGCTAGTTGGCAAAACTCAGGAGCCCGAGTATCTGGATAGCGGTGCGGAGTACGGCAAAACTTACGGATACTTGGTGAGAAGTGTGGTGAGCGCGGGCGGAAACCTGCTGGAATCAGGGGATTCGGCGCTTGCCGTGATCACGCCCAAGGATACATTTCCGCCGGCGGCGCCGCAGGGTCTGGTAGCTGCAGTCTTACCGGGAGAGAGCCGAACAACGACAGTCGACCTTTCGTGGGCGATTGGGATCGAGCCTGACCTGGCGGGTTACCGGGTGTATCGGAGCGAACAAGAAGGGGTTAGGGGGCAACTGTTAACGCCGGAACTGTTGCCAACGCCCGCTTATCGGGATGCCGGATTGCCAAGCGGCAAGCGGTACTGGTATACGGTGACGGCCGCGGACCGCGCCGGAAACGAGAGCGCGCCGAGCGCGCAGGAGCTTGTAGAAACACAGCAACCTTCTTCGTAAGTCTGGGTTAAAAAGGCTTGGGAAATTTTGGATTGGTGACCGGCGCCATGCCAGAGTTAAGCACGCCCCACGGCGATCATAGAATCGGAATTTTACGCAGCGCCCCGGTGCGAACGGGGATTTATACCGGTGTATTTCTGTCGGTGTGTTTTGCTACGTGGGTGCTAGTGGCAAATCGTGTGCCGGAACTGGAGCCGCTGGCATTCGCGCGCAACGTGGGTGCGGCGGGGTTGATGGCCATTGCGGCGTGCGTGCCGGTAATGCGGTTTTACAGCAGCCCTGGCGAGCTGCTAAGTTCGGGACTGTTGGGCTGGTCGCTGCTGACGTTAACCTTTCGACTTCTGTGCATCAAGTTTGACCTTCTGGATGAGAGCTACAGCACCTTCCAAATATTTGTGATCGGAAGCGTTTGCTATTTGATAGTTGCGACTCTGGCGTGGATTGGTACCATCATACGGAGAGCACGCGCGTCTCATATTTCTCATACAAATCATTAAAGCGAGCCAAAAATGAAATTTTGTCGATTCCTGCAGGGAGCTTCAGGAAAAGTGTCAGGTGCGTCTGGAAGTTACGGATTACTAGAAGGGGAGACGATTCGGGAGATCAAAGGAGTGCCGTGGGGGCAGTGGTCGCAAGGAGAAAAAAGTTTTGCAGTGAACGAATGCCGGCTACTCGCGCCGGTCGATCCAAGTAAAATTGTTTGTGTGGGGCGAAATTACGCAGCACACGCGGCGGAAATGGGTGGAGAGCCACCCAAGGAGCCGCTGATTTTCCTGAAGCCGCCCTCATCAATCATCGGAGCGGAAGACGCGATTGTCCTGACGAAATATTCGCAAAAAGTGGAACACGAAGGCGAGCTGGGAGTAGTGATCGGTAAAACTTGCGCGCATTTGAGTGATGAAGAAGATCCACTGAAGTATGTGCTGGGTTATACCTGCGTTAACGATGTAACGGCGCGGGATATTCAGAAGAGCGACGTGCAATTTGCCAGGGCGAAGGGCTTCGACACGTTTTGTCCGATTGGCCCGCACATCGAGACGCAACTGGATCCTAAGGATGTGCTGGTTGAGACGCATGTGAACGGCGCTCGGCGTCAATCGGGAAGCACAACGCTGATGATTTTTTCCGTGGTGTATTTGATTCGCTGGATTTCGCGGATGATGACGCTGCTGCCGGGGGACATAATCGCTACGGGAACGCCATCGGGAGTGGGTCCACTGGTGGGCGGGGATAAGGTAGAAGTGTCGGTAGCCGGAATCGGGGTGTTGCGTAATCCGGTGCATCCGCCGCAGGCGTAACTACGCAGAAAGACTGCGCTTCGGTAGAATGATTTGGGCTGTGAATAGAACTGTGCAGAGAAGGCACGCTGCGCTCAAGTAGCGCCCGTTGGGGAGAGGTAGAACGTTGAAAGATTTAGTTGGCGATTGGAAAACGGTGGCGGCGGTGGCTGGAGGAGGAATCGCTGCAATCGCGATGATTTTGTATGCGTTCGTGCGACCAAAGGTGAATCCGGAGGAATCGGAACGGAAGCGGCGGCTGCACCTGAATCACATTGGCCGGATTGCCGAGGGCCAAGTGGTGGAGTTGGCGGAACATCCGCCAGAACCCGCGGAAGTGAAGCGTGGACTGTTGGGGAGCAAGGCGCAACCTCTGGCGGACATGAGGCCACGGCATCTGGTGTCTTATAGCTACGCGATATCCGGCGTGACGTATCAAACGGCGCAGGATATTACAGGGTTGGAGAGCCAGGTGCGTTTTGAGAGGCTGGTAGCGGGACAGCCGGCGAGCGTGAAGTATGACCCATCGAATCCCAGCGATTCGATATTGGTAGCGGACGACTGGTCTGGCCTTCGCTAGAAGGTCTCTGAAGAACTCCTGATTATGAGCTGGCGAAGCTGGCCCACTCCAACTGAATGCGTTATGCTTGGCTGAAAACGCAATAGATGCGTGTTTCGGTTCAGAAGTAGCGCGTTGGCATGAAACAATTCCTGGCTTCCATTCTAACGACGATCATGATTGTGGCGATGACGCTGAGCGCCATGGCAATCCTGGTGCGTGCAACGCTGTATGTGACTGCGATTAAATCGCCGGTGGAACGAGCCGGAGCGATCGCTGCAGAAGTAGTGCTGGGCGTGGTGCTGCTGCTGGGCACGGTATGGCTAGCTACGCACCTGGCTGTGCTGATTTTTGCGCCAAAGGATGAACCAACCAACGGAGGCCCGCTTGGCTGAGAAGAGTAATGTGACGTGGCAATCCTCGGCGAAGGCCGATCGTGTGGAACAGTTGCGCAAGATGTCTGCGGAAGCGGAAGCAGGCGGCGGCGCGGAGCGCAGGGAGCGAGAACACAAGGCGGGGAAGCTCTCGGCGCGTGAGCGTATCGACTTGTTGTTGGATGAAAGCACGTTTGAGGAACTGGATAAGTTCGTTCGGCATCGCTGCGTGGATTTTGGGTCGGAGGAGATGCGGCCCACCGGGGACGGATTCGTCACCGGATTTGGACGGATTGGCGGGCGATTGGTGTATGTGTTCGCGCAAGACTTCACGGTGTTTGGCGGGTCGCTCTCGGAAACCAATGCGTTGAAGATTTGCAAAATTATGGATTTGGCGATGCGCAACGGCGCGCCGGTGATTGGGCTGAATGACTCGGGAGGGGCGCGGATTCAGGAAGGGGTGGCCTCGCTGGCGGGATACGCGGATATTTTTCTGCGAAACACGCTGGCCAGCGGAGTGATTCCGCAACTGAGCGCGATTATGGGGCCTTGCGCCGGAGGGGCCGTCTATTCACCGGCGATTACCGACTTCATTTTCATGACGCACGAAACGTCGTACATGTTTGTGACCGGGCCGGATGTGATCAAGACGGTTACGCATGAAGAAGTAACCAAACAGGAATTGGGCGGGGCGATGACCCACAACGCCACCAGCGGGGTGGCTCATTTTATTTCGCGGGACGATGCGGATTGCTGCGCGATGCTGCGGGAGCTGTTTAGTTTCTTGCCGTCGAACAATATGCAAGACCCGCCGCGGGCGGTGGCGCACGATCCTGCCGACCGGCGGGAAGAATCGCTGAATAATATTGTTCCGGAAGATCCGCAGAAACCATACGACATCAAGGATGTGATCCACCTGATAGTGGATGACAATTACTTTTTCGAGGTGCATGAACACTTCGCGAAAAATATTGTAGTGGGCTTTGCGCGACTGGACGGACGGCCAGTGGGAATCGTGGCGAATCAACCGGCGTTTCTGGCGGGGACATTGGACATCAACGCGTCGGTGAAAGGCGCGCGGTTTGTGAGGTTTTGCGATGCGTTCAACATTCCGCTGATTACGTTTGAAGATGTGCCGGGATTTTTGCCGGGAACGCAGCAGGAATATGGCGGCATCATCAAGCATGGGGCGAAGCTGCTGTTTGCGTTTGCGGAAGCGACGGTACCGAAGATTACGGTGATTACGCGGAAGGCGTATGGCGGGGCTTATTGCGTGATGGCGTCGAAGCATATTCGTACGGATGCGAATTTTGCGTGGCCGACGGCGGAAATTGCGGTGATGGGGCCGGAAGGCGCGGTGGATATCGTGTACAAGCGCGAGCTGAGCAATGCGCCAGAGTCGGAACGTGCCAAGCTGAGGAAAGAAAAAGTGGCGGAGTTCCGCGACCGGTTTGCAAATCCATTTGTGGCGGCGGAACGGGGCTATTTGGATTCGGTGATTGAACCTGCGGAAACGAGAGCGAGAATCATCACTTCCCTGCGGGCGCTGGAAAATAAGCGCGACGTAAATCCTAAGAAGAAGCACGGCAACATTCCACTTTAGCGGCGTTTTGCATTCTGAACATCCGATTGCGCACTCGATTGTGGAGCGCCCGATTAGATACTTCATCGGATTCCACGCGCAGGTGCTTTCCAGGCGCATGCTAAACTCCTGCTGACTACAAACTCTATGTTCAAGAAAATCCTGATTGCTAATCGTGGCGAGATTGCTGTGCGCATCGAGCGCGCATGTCACGAATTGGGAATAAAGACGGTGGCGGTGTTCAGCGACGTAGATCGCAATTCGCTGCATGTGCGCCTGGCGAACGAGGCGTATCCGGTCGGCCCCGCTCCCTCTCGCGAGAGTTATCTGCGCATCGACAAGATCATGGACGTGGCGCGTCGAGCCGGCTGCGACGCGATTCATCCTGGCTACGGATTCCTTGCGGAGAATGCGGAACTGCCGCGGGCGTGCACAGACGCGGGGATCACGTTCATCGGACCATCGGCCGAGGCAATGGAGGCGATGGGCTCGAAGACGGCGGGCAAGCAATTGGCACGGCGAGCGGACGTACCAACGGTGCCGGGTACCGACATCGCTATAGAAAATCCGGAAGAAGTGCAGGCACTGGCGCGAAGCATGGGCTACCCGGTGGTTTTGAAGGCAGTGGCGGGCGGCGGCGGCAAAGGAATGCGGGTGGTGGCGAACGATGCGGCCTTTACTGCGGCTTGGCGGGATGCGGCGTCGGAAGCGTTAAATGCATTTGGTGATGCGCGCGTGTTCCTGGAAAAGTACCTGATAGCACCGCGACACATCGAGATTCAGATTTTCGCGGACGCGCATGGCCGGGTTGTGTCTCTGGGCGAGCGGGAATGTTCTGTGCAGCGGCGTCATCAAAAAGTGGTGGAAGAAGCGCCTTCGCCGGTGGTTACGCCGGACTTGCGACGGAAAATGGGCGAGGCGGCAGTGCGACTGGCGCGCGCTGGCGGATATGTGAACGCGGGCACGGTGGAATTTCTGGTCGATGCGCAGTTGAACTTTTATTTTTTGGAAGTGAATACGCGTTTGCAGGTGGAACATCCGGTGACGGAACAGGTCACGGGCCTGGATTTGGTAAAACTGCAAATCGCGATCGCAGCGGGGCACCGGTTGCCGTTTGCGTGGGAGACGATTACACCACGCGGGCATGCGATGGAAGTTCGACTGTATGCGGAGGATCCGGATAATAACTTTTTTCCCTGCCCAGGTAGGATTGTGGCGCGACATGCACCAACAGGGCCTGGGATTCGGCTGGACGAAGGCGTGTATGAGGGCTGGACCGTGCCAATGGAATACGATCCTTTGCTCAGTAAGCTGATCGCCTGGGGAAATAGTCGCGAGGAAACGATTGCGCGGCTGCGGCGGGCGCTGGATGAATACACGATAACGGGAATTCGCACGAATGTGAGTTTGTTCCGGCGAATTTTAACCGAGCCGGAATTTTTGCGGTCGGAGATTCACACCAAGTGGCTGGATGATTTGCTGGCGCGTCCGCGCCCGGCGCCCACATCGCCGGAATCTGGGATCGAAGAAGCGTCGGCCATTGCAGCGGCGTTCTGGGAGGCGACGCAAACGAAGAGTAGTGAAGAGAGCGTACCGCAAACGGCTGCTTCGCGCTGGAGATTGGAAGGCCGCCGGGAACAACTGGATCGCACGCCATGAAATTCGAAGTTCATCTGACAGGAAGTGTAGGCGCGAAGACGCACGCGGTGGACTTCGAGAAGCAGGAGAGCGGCTACCGCGTCACGCTAGATGGGAAGCTGATTGATGCGGACGTGGTGCAGGTGGCGCCAAACACGATTTCGATCCTGCTGGATGGAAAGTCGTATGAAATTCACGTCACGCCGACGCTCGATGGGAAGCTCAAGCTGCAAACGGGGCCGGAGGAGTTTACGGCGGAAGTTCAAGATCCACGGGCATGGAGAGGACGCAAGCATGGAGCGCAGGAGGCGGAGGGGCGCCAGCAAGTGATGTCGCCGATGCCGGGCAAAGTGATTCGGCTGCTGGTGAATGTAGGCGACGAAGTGGAAGCTGGGCAAGGGATGGTGGTAGTGGAAGCGATGAAGATGCAGAACGAGATTCGTTCGCCGAAAAAAGGGAAAGTGGAACGGGTACTGGTAAGCGAAGGGCAGAATGTAAATGCCGGAGAAGCTCTCGCCTGGGTGGAATAAAGATTAAGCCACGGACGGCAATCGTCGTTCGCCGTCGTAGACATTAAATCAAATTGTGACGAAAACGCGACTACTACTGAGTGGCTGCCGGTGAAGGCGCTGGCTTGGTATTAGGAATCGTGGACTTCGCCGCGTCGGGGAGTTTTCCCGCGGTTTCGACCACTTGCTGCGCGAGATAATTGGTTACGTGCGCTTCGTCGCGAGCAACGGCGAGATAGGCATTGCGCAAAAGCTGCTCTTTCCGGTTGCGCAACGTGTCGCGAATGGTCTGCTGCACTTGCGGGTCGTTGACTCCACGAAGGCCGGCAGCTTCCCGGGCGACGAGTTTCAAGATTCGAATGCTATCGCGGAGCTGCACCGGCTGGCTCACCTGGCCGGGCTTCAGCGACAACACCGCTTTCTTGAGCATCGGATCGGTCTGCGCGGCGTTCAAAGAAGATTCCGGAATGTAGCCAAGATCACCGCCAGAGGCCGCGGTGTTCGGATCTTCCGAGTAGTCCATAGCCAACTGAGAAAAATCGGCGCCGCTGTTCAGTTTGTCCATGAGCATCTTGGCTTTGCGCTGCGCTTCCGCTTCGTTGGTGGCGTCGTCATTCTTACGATTGCGAACTTGCGGCTCTTTGCGGGGCGTGATGACGATTTGGGAGATGCGGAACTGCGCCTCAGCGACATTAAACTGATTGCGATTGGTGTTGTAAAAGTCGGTGACGTCTTGATCGGAGATGCTGACCTTGGCGGCCACTTCGCGATTCAGCAGCTTTTGAATGGACAACTGGCGGCGGATGTCGCGCTTTAGATCGTCGACCACCATGCCGCGCGCCTTGAGCTGCTTCTGGAATTCTTCTTCGGTGAAGGGGCTCTTGAGCTCGGTGAACTTGTCTTCGACTTCGCCGTCGCTGGCTTCAAGGTTGAGCTTCTTGGCGCGTTCGAGAAGGATTTCGTTATTGATGAGTTGCTCGACGACGTTGAGCTTAAGCGACAGAGCTTCTTCCTGGGACGGCTCCTGGGACTCAGGATTGGCCTGAGCCTGAGAGTGGTAATACTTTTCGACTTCGTCGCGCTTGATTTCGGTGCCGTTGACGACTGCCCACACGTCGGCAGCATGGCGTTCCTGCTGCTTGCAACCGGCGAGAAGGCCGAGAAGCAAAGCAGCGAGGGGAAATAGGCTAACGGTGCGGCGAAGGCCGCTATAGCTTCGTGTTTTGATCAGGGGACGATGAGGAAAATTCAAGGTTTTCGCTCAGGCAGCCTTTTTCACACGACCAAGCCGAATACAAGCCGTGCAAACACGAACCTGTTTGCGAGCGCCATTGACCACTGCGCGGACGTTCTTCAGATTGGGATTCCAGCGACGACGCCGGGTATTATTCGCGTGGCTAACCACGTTTCCGTAGTGCGGGCCCTTGCCGCAAATTGAACACTTCAATGCCATGACTTCACACTTCCTGCGATTCAAAGGATAGAAAACAGAAGCCTTAATATTAGCAGAAGAGACGCGAAACGCAAAGCCAGTTGCGAGAAAAGGTGTTGCGGGATTTTCGGGAATTTCGGTTGTTTTGAAGCGTGCAAAGGTAAGTTTCTGTGGCGTTTCAAGGCGAAGACGCAGACGCGTTTGGTATACTGTGGATTCGAAATGAGGCCCTAATCGCGTGTCTTTGCGAATTTCCATTGTTGAATATCTGAATACGGCGCCGCTGGTGCGCGGGTTTACACACGGACCGCAGAAGGGCAAGTACGAACTTTCGTTTACGGTGCCCTCGCAATGCGCAGAGGCGCTGCGATCGGGAGCCGTGGACATCGCGATCATTCCGGCGATCGAATATCAGCGTATCGACGATTTAGTGTTGCTGCCCGGACTGGCGATTGCGTCGAAGAAATCGGTGCGCAGTTTGCTGCTGATTGCGAAGAAGCCGATTCGCGAAGTGGGACGGATTGCGCTGGACAAGAGTTCGCGGAGCACCCAGTCTTTGACGCGGATTCTTTGCGCAAAACGGTGGAACATTACACCGGAGTTTTTCGAGGCTGAGCCAAATCTGGCGACAATGCTGGAAGAGGCGGACGCGGCGTTGCTGATTGGCGATCCGGCACTACGCGTTTCGCTGGCGATGGAAACATCGGCGCGGCGGAACGCTTCGGGTGACCTGGCGTGTGCGGGCACGAGCGTGGGGCTGGAGAAGCTACCGAATCTGTTTGTGTACGACATTGTGGAGAAGTGGCGGGCGATGACCAGTTTGCCGGCGGTGCTGGCGGCGTGGGCGGCGCGGCGTGGCGTGGTGACAGCGGAGATCGCGCAGGACTTTCGGGAATCGCTGGCGTTCGGGATGCAGCATCTGGACGAAATTTGCGGTGAGGCTTCGAAGGAAATGGGACTGCCGTCGACGAAGCTGCGGCGTTACTTGGTGGAGAATATTGATTACGGTCTGGATGCGGAGAATCTGGAAGGGCTGCGAAGATATTTTGATTTGTCAGCGGAGCTTGGGTTGATTCCGCAGGCGCGCGAAATCGAGTTTGCTGAAGATAGCGCGGCGGCTGGGACGGCAGCGGAACTGGCATCGGTGCGGCAGCCGTAGAATTCAGGAAGGGACGCGAACGTGGCAATCACAAAGCAGCAAGCGATGGAGATGCTGGAATCGCCGGACCTGGTCGGCATCGGGATGGCCGCGCACCAGATGCGACTGAAGAAGAATGATCCGCGCGTCGTGACGTATCAAATCGACCGCAACATCAACTACACCAATTTTTGCACGGAGTATTGTTCGTTTTGCGCGTTTTACCGGCCGATTGGCGCTAAGGATGGATACATCCTGCCGTTCGAAACGATTTACGAAAAAATTGACGAAATGCTGGAACTGGGCGGCACTGGAGTGTTGCTGCAAGGGGGCCTGCACCCGGACTTGCAAATTGGCTATTACGAGAATTTGTTGCGCTCGCTGAAGGCGCGATACCCGCAAGTCCATTTGCACTGCTTTTCTGCTCCGGAGATTTTGTGCATCGCGGAAGTAAGCGAATTGAGTTTGCGCGACACGATACAACGACTGAAGGATGCGGGATTGCAGTCGATACCGGGCGGGGGCGCGGAAATTCTGGATGATGAGGTGCGCGGGAAGATAGCGCGGCTGAAGTGCACCAGCGACGATTGGGAAGAAGTGCACCGCACGGCGCATGCGCTGGGACTGCGAACCACGGCCACGATGATGTTTGGTTGTGGAGAAGAATTGCGGCACCGGGTGAATCACCTGGAGCGGGTTCGGCGTATTCAAGAAGACACCGGCGGCTTCACGGCGTTTATTCCCTGGATTTTCGCGGCGGAAAACACGGCACTGGGAAAACGAGTGCAGGAAACGACGGCGGTGGATTACCTGAAGACACTCGCGGTGAGCCGGCTGTATCTCGACAATATTGATCACATTCAATCGAGCTGGCTAACGCCGGGAATCAAGGTTTGCCAAGTGGGATTGCAGTTTGGCGCTGACGATGTGGGCAGCATTTTGATTGAGGAAAATGTGGTTTACGCCGCGGGGGTAAGAAACCGGACCAACGAAGCAGAATTGCGGCGCATCATTTCGGAAGCTGGATTTACGCCGGCGCAACGCGACACGCTGTACCGTTCGTATATTTGGAAAGCAGCGCAGGCCGCACAACCGACGGCGGCCTAAGCAAGCGCCTGGCTATTTCCGCAGACGAAGAAGAATTTCGACTTCTGTACCTTCCGGCAAATCCAGCGGCTCATAGGGCTGCAACTGTCCATCTTTGTAGCGAGCCACCACGCGCATGGTGGGATCTTTCGCGGCCTGCTTGGCTGAAGCCGCGACTGACGAATTAAGGCTAGAGCTACCGCGGGAAGTCTCGTCCAAGGCCTGGTTGACCAAAGCATCGGCATCGCGATTCTGTTCGCGATAGACATGGTCGATCCGGAAGTATTCGAAACTCTGCGACATTTTCTTGGCGCGTTCAAAGAGCGGCCGTAAATCTTCGCTTTTCACTTTGTATTGCCCGCGCATCTGCTTGACGAGCAGTTCGGAATCGCTTTCGACGCGAAGGGCGCGAATCGAATGATTCTGAGCATAGTCGAGCGCGGCAATCAGCCCAAAATATTCGGCGACGTTATTGGTGTTCTGCCCAATATATTTCTTCAAGCGAGCGACAATCTCGCCTTTGCCGTCGCGTATGACCACTCCATAGGCGGCCGGACCGGGATTACCACGTGAACCACCATCCACGTTGGCTTGGTGCGCTGGAAGCGGCTTGCGTTCGGGCTCCGATTCGCCAAACAGGCCACCCGGGCGTGAAGGAGATGGACGTTTAGAGTTCACGAAGTCGCGGCCCCGTTGGCAGCTTTTGGAGGCGCAGCATGGGGGATTGGTTCGAGAGTGTAGAGGATACGGCCGCAGGTTTCGCAGCGAAAAACTTCTTCGTTGGCTTCAGTGGCCAGGACCTGAATGGTGTGTGGCAAGACGCGCATGCCACAACCTTTGCACTGATCGTTGCGGACTTCAGCCAGCGCGGAACCGGGATGCTTTTTGGCAATGCGGTTGTAGAGTTCGGCGAGATCTTCCGGAACTTTGGCCGAGACTTGGAGTCGCTCCGCATTCGCGGCTTCCAGCTTTTTCTTTTCGTCGGTGTATTGCACTTCGATCTGTTTCTTCTCGAGGGCGATGATTTGCTCGGATTCCTTGAGTTCCGCTTCGACGCGCTTCACCCGGCGTTCGGCTTCTTCAATGCCCATCATCTGGTCAAGAACGAGATCTTCGGATTTGGAGGCTTCCGCGTCGGCATTGGCAATTTCGTGCTGGAGGGCTTTATAGGCTTCGTTGGTTTTCACGGAGCTGCTTTGGGCGCGATACTTCTTGGAGCGATCCTTCCACTGCTCAACGTCGAGCTCGAGTTTTCGGCGTTGCGACTGAGCCTGCGCAAGCGTTTCTTTGGCGGAAGTCACAGCGTTGCGCGCGCCACTCAGTTTGGCGTCGGCTTCGCGCATTTTTTTAGGTAGCGATTCGAGGTCGGAGCGGAACGCGGCGACCAACTGATCGAGTCGTTGCAGCTCCATAAGTTGCCCAATGGCGTGATGCATGGGGCTGATTCTAGCATACGAGGTGAGCAGCCCCTTGCATCGGGCGTAAGAGATCTGGAGTGCGGAGAGGCAATCCCAAGCATGTCCAGCCGATGTAAAAACAGGGCGTGCCGGAGGCTTGCACGCCCTGATTACGCGAAGATGGGAAGTAGCGACAGGAGTTAGGAAGCCTTTAGATCGCGGCGAATCAGCATGGCATCGAGGAAATAGCCGATGCCTACCGCGAGAGGCAAAACGCCAAAAGCGGCAGCTGCCATGGTTTCCGGTTCATTCACAGCGCGGGAGATCATGGCAAACATCAGGATGAAACCGATGCCAGCGCTGACCAGGAGAATGCCAGCACGGCGCGACTTCGCGTACTGAGAGAGTTCAGGCTCCATGGGAATTTCGGCACCGCGTGCAAGCGCAGCCAAGCGCTCTTCGGTGCGAAGCTTGCGTACGCGGTAATAGGTGTAGAGCGCGGCCAGAGGGATACCCAAGGTAAGGATTACGGCCACTAATCCGATAAACTCGCCGGTCATTTGAGTCCTCCTACGAATCTGTACCGCGAAACTGTCGATGCGGTCTCAATAGAAGGTACGCAGGATGAGTTGGGATTGTTCCTACAAAGAGGGCGGAAAATGCTCCAGGCGAGGCTAACGCGGGCTGATTTCGCCGACTTGCATATTGGAATCGATGGCCAACGTCGGGTAGCGAATTGGAGAACCCTCTGGAGCGGCAGGGTGCTGGGCAACTACCTGAAACTCGGAACCAGAGCAGTTGACCTGGTAGCTGTAGCCATCGCGCTCACGGCGCGCCATATTGAGGGCGCCGGAAGAAATCAGGGCATCGAGAGAAGAGCAAGTGCTGGTGGTAGCGATATTGGTGCGTTCGGCTTGGGCAATCTGTAGAAGATCGCTGCGCACGCCGGTGAGGCTAATGGCTTGGGTGGGGGTGGTACCCGCATCAGTGACCGGCATCTGACGCAGGTAATACTGGTAAATGCCAAAGAGCACGGCGGCGGAAACGAGTAGACCAACAAGGGCGCGCATAAGTCTATTTTCCGCCGTTGGTGGCCCAGAACAAGCGATTCCGGAGCGAGAGTATCTTTAGAGACAACGTCCTGTGGGCTTGGACGTCATTCAGCCGCGGCGCTTGTTATCCTGAGATCAACGCCGCTCCTCTCCCGGCGAACTCTACGCCTGGAGAGCGCGATGCCCACCACCATTTCTTCCGTTGAAATTCACGCCATCGAACAATTGCGCGAACAAGAGCTGGAAGAAGCGCGAACCATCCAGGGAGTGATGCTGCCAGCGCAGCCCTTGCGAACTCCCACAGTGACGATTTCACACGAGTTTCAGCCGGCGGCGGAAGTTGGCGGAGATTACCTGGACTACTTCCAGCTTTCTGACGGGACCATCGGGCTGTATATCGGGGACGTTTCGGGCAAAGGTCTACCAGCGGCGCTATACGCGGCCTTGGCGGTGGGAACGTTGCGGGGCGTGCACAAGACCGGACGTGAGCCTAATCGCGTGCTGTCGGTTCTGAATGAAAGATTGATGCTGAGAGGCATACCTGGACGACACACCGCGATTCAGTATGCGTTGTTTGATCCTGAACGAGCGGACATGAAGATTGTGAGCGCGGGGATGCCGGGACCGTTTCTCCTGCGCGGTCGTGAATGTCGTGCGATGCAACTAGCCGGGATGCCGCCGGGACTTTTCCCCAACATCGAATATGAGGAGTACACCCTGCGACTGGAGCCCGGGGATACGGTGTTGTTCTGCACGGATGGATTGACCGACGCACGCAACATGCATGAGAAAGAGTTCGACCTGCATGGGGTGCGCGAAGTTTGCGAGCGACATCGTGGAGCGCACGCGGTGGAGTTGCTGGGGCATGTGTTCGCCGCGATTCAGGATTTCACGTTTGGCTGCCGGCAATGGGACGACATGACCGCCGCCGTTTTCCAGTTCGCAAACGCAAAGTAAGCGGTTTGCAGCAGCGCCTTGGACAACTGGGCACTGGGCGACCCTTTTCAATTGACCGCTACGAGGTTCTCCAGTAACAAAGAAGGGCATAGAAGGTCGATAAGAGGAGTCCTCGATGAATACCAAGTCCCCGTATGCATTGCTGTTGGCCTGTGCGCTATCGCTTTCAATTTCATTACCAGTGGAAACAGTGGCGGCGCCGGATGCGGGTGCCGGGACCAGAGCAGGCGAAGTTTCGCGCGTGATTCCCGCAGTGAGCATTGCACGCGGCGCGAAAAACATGTCGGCTTCGGCGAAAACGGTGGTGGACTGGCAGGACGTGGTAAAGACCGAAGCGAGCGGACGGGCTCGCGTGTCTCTGGATGACGGCTCGGTGCTGAATGTCGGTTCGGCGTCTACGTTGACAGTGGTGAAGCACGATGCCGGAGCACAGCAGACCGACCTGGAAATTGGGTTTGGGAAGATTCGGGCACAGGCGCAAAAAATTTCGCAGCCCAATGGAAAATTCGAAGTACATACACCGGCAGGCGTTGCGGGCGTGGTCGGAACGGACTTTTATGTCGGCTACGAGAACAACATGATGACGGTGATCGTGTACGAAGGGATTGTGCGCGTTTGTAACCTGGCGGGAGTTTGCGTGGAAGTAAAGGCCGGGCAAATGACCACGGTTAGAAAAGATGACGGATCCGCGCCGGCTGCACAACAAGCGACATTAGCCACGCTCACGGACGCGGTAAACAGCACCCTGATCGAGGGGCCGAGTGGTGGAGTGCAAGTTCATCATATTGGCAAAGGAACGGTGATCACGCTGGGGATCCTTGCGGTTGTGCCAATCATCGTGATTCCAGTGGTGGTAAGCCACAGTGGAACAACCACGCCGACGCCGGTTACAACCGGATGTAAGCCCACACAGGTGGGCTCCTGCGGATGAAAATCGAAGCTTGAAACCCTATTCGGCGCCGAGCCATCCAACATAAGGTAAGACCCCACAGGCGCAGCAATGGCGCAGGCGGTCAGTTTGTCGGACCGCAGATACGTGGCGTACACTTAAGTTTTGATACTTGTCCCATAAAGCCAGAGTGAGGCACCCCTTGAATTATCGAACGGAAGTATCCCCGCGCCGGGTTCCCCGGTTGCTGCGTTGCAGTGTGTTTATGGCGAGTCTGTTGCTCATCGCGATCCCGGGCAAGCCGGCTACGCCAGCGGACTCGGGCGCTAAGCCCTCGCCACTGCTGGACGCGATGAAGACGGAACTCGACCGGTCGATGAAGACGTTTGGCGCGCAAGATCCGCCAGCCTATTACATCGGATATACGCTGACCGACTCGCAGCGAGCAACGGTTTCAGGATCGAACGGAGCGTTGCTGAGCAGCGATGAGGTCCGAAATCGTTGGCTAGAAGTGGCGGTGCGCACCGGCAACTACAACCTAGACAGCACGCACAAGGTAGATGGGCGGCAGCCGCCCACGGCGGGGCCGGGAACGAATGCCCCGCTGGATGACGATCCGGATGTGTTGCGGCGAGCCATCTGGCTGGAGACTGACAAGCAGTACCGGGCAGCAGCGGAAGCGTTGATCAAAATCAAGACCGGCAAAGAAGTGAAAGTGCAGACGCAGGAAGGAAATGCGCCAGACTTTTCGAAGGAGAAGCCGCAAACATTTACCGGACCCTGGGTTTCGTTCACCCTGGACCGCAAGCCTTGGGAACAGAAGGTGCGCGACTATACGCATTACTTTCGCGAATCGGATGCGGTGATCAATTCGATTGTTACGTTTACGGCGCAAGCGGAAAACACTTTGCAATTGAGCTCGGAAGGCACACAGCTGCAATTCGGGCAGGTGCGCTACCGGCTGGAGCTTTTCATTCAAGGTAAGGCCACGGATGGGATGGACATCGACCGGTATTACAACTTCGATTGGGTAAACACGGCGGAAGCGCCAAGCGACAAGCAAGTGTTCGCGGCGGCGGCACAGCTTCGTAAAGAGATGGAAGGTTTGGTGGCTTCTCCGCTGAATGATCCGATCGTTGGGCCGGCGTTGCTGACCGGACGCGCCGCGGCTGTTTTCTTTCACGAAGTTTTTGGGCATCGCGCGGAAGGCCACCGGCAAAAAGATGTGAACGAAGGGCAGACGTTCGCCAAGAAAGTGAACGAACCGATCTTGCCGGATTTCCTGACCGTGGTGGATGACCCCACGATGAAAAAACTGGGGAATGAGGATTTGCTGGGCTACTACCAATACGACGATGAAGGCGTGAAGGCGCAGCGCGTGGTCCTGGTCGACCATGGCGTGCTGAAGAATTTCGAAATGTCGCGCTCACCCTTGGTGGATTTTCCGGCCTCGAATGGGCATGGGCGTCGGCAAATTGGCGCCAGCCCGGTTTCGCGGCAGGGCAATTTGATTGTGGAAAGCAACAAGACGGTGACCAACGCGCAGCTTCGGGCCAAGTTAATTGACTTGATTAAGCAGCAGGGCAAGCCGTACGGGCTGCTGATCGACGACATCGCGGGCGGATTCACGTTTACAGGGCGCGGACAACCGCAAGCGTTCCAGGTACAGCCACTGGTGGTGTACAAGGTGTTTGCCGACGGGCGGCCGGATGAGTTAGTGCGTGGCGTGGACATTGTTGGAACACCATTGGCGGCATTGACGAAGATCGTGGCCACGGGCGATACGCCGGAAGTATTCAACGGATATTGCGGAGCGGAATCAGGCTCGGTGCCGGTGTCGGCCGCATCGCCCGCGATTCTAACTTCGGAGTTGGAAGTACAGAAAAAACAGTCGTCGACGGACCGACCGCCCATTCTTCCGGCGCCGGCACATGACAGCGTCGCGAAAGCGGGAGGCCTTCTGTAATGCGGAATTTTCGGTTAATTGCTTTTTTGTTGCTGGCAGTAAGCGCGGCACCGGCTGTGTTTGCGCAGCAGGCTCCCGCAGATAACGATCACACGTTGCAGGCCATGCGGGATGAAATGGCGCGCGCAAAAACGCGGTTGGAAATCCAGATATTGAAGATGGATAAGCCGGTAAAGCCGTATTACATCGAATACCGGTTGCTGGATCTGGATGTGCGCCAAGTGGTGGCGGAATATGGCGCGCTGATCGATTCGACGCACAACCGCAGCCGGGTGATGAATGTCGCGGCGCGGGTGGGCGACTACAAGCTGGACAGTTCGAATTTCATTAGCGACGAGGGATTCCGCGGCTTCATCGGGCCGACGGGAACGGTGGGCATCGATCGCGACTACGATTCGCTGCGGCAGGATTTGTGGATTGCCACGGATCAGGCGTTCAAGGAAGCCGTAGAGACATACTCGCGCAAGCAGGCGTATTTGAGCAGCCTGGCGCGGCAATCGGACATTGACGATTTCTCGCGGGCGCAACCGGTGCAGCATATCGAACCACTGGAGGCCTCAGACTGGACCAATCGCAACTGGGAGCAAGAGGCACGCGACACGTCTTCGGCGTTGCGCGCGTTCCCACAAATTTACGAAGGGCGCGTTACCTACTATCTGGTGTACATGACGGAATATTTGCTGACCAGCGAAGGCACAGAGGTTCGCGCCAATCATCATTTTGCGGCGATTGAATCGGGCATGAATACGCTGGCGGAAGATGGGATGCAGGTAAACCACTATTACGCGACGTATGCGCCGCGTCCGGCGGATCTGCCATCGGTGGATCGGGTTCGTAAAGAATTGAATGTGGCGGGCACAGAGTTGATGACCATGCGCGCCGCTCCACCGGCGCCGGATTACACCGGCCCGGTGTTGTTCGAATCGCGAGCAGCAGCGCCACTGATTGCGGAAGTGTTGGGGCCATCGCTCAGCGGCGCGCGTCCGCCGGTTGCGTTTCAACCGGTGGTCGATCAATTGATGAGCAGCCTGGGTGCGCGAAGTGAGTGGAGCGGCAAGCTGGATTCCCGCGTGTTGCCGGCGACCGTTTCACTGGTGGACGACCCGACGGCAAAGGACTTCAAAGGAACGCCGCTGATTGGCGGCTATGCGGTGGACCAAGAAGGTATTCCAGCACAAAAAGTGGACATTGTTGAGAATGGGAAGCTGAAAAGTCTGCTGATGTCGCGGCGCCCAGGCCCGGAGTTCGACAAGTCCAATGGACACGGGCGCAGCGCATTTTTGAGTGATGCGAAGCCGACCATGAGCAATTTGATCTTTTCATCTTCGGAAACGGTATCGCCGGAAGAATTGAAGAAGAAATTCCTGGATGAGTGCCGCGAAGAGAAGCTGGAGTACTGCATGGTGGTGCGAGAGATGGACAATCCATCGCTGAGCATCCTGCACCAGGAAGACTTCACGGATTTGCTGGCCAGCTTTGGTGGAAATGCGGCAACAGACCGGCTTCCGTTGATCGTGTACAAGGTATATCCCAAGGATGGCCGCGAGGAATTGGTGCGCGGGGCGCGGATTACCGGATTTAGCCCACGCAGCTTGCGGAACATCGCGGGAATCGGCAACGACGACTTCGTCTACAACTATATGCAGAGCCAGGTGGCGGGAGTTTCTGGTACCGCGTTGGGCGCGTTTGGGACGGCGCAGAGCGGCCTGCCGGCGTCTGTGGTGGCGCCTTCCTTGCTCTTTGAAGAGATTGAAGTGCGTGGCGCGCGCGGCGAACCGAAGCGTCTGCCGCTTTTGCCTGAACCGCCAATGAGCGCGAAAGCATCGAAATAGTAGAGGTTTCACCACCGTGGAAGTAAATCGGCGGGCATTGATTGTAGGGCTAGCCAGCGCCGCGGGTAGCTACGGATTGTTCTGGACGATGCGACGGGCGCTGATGGGAGCGCCGGTGCGGGCAGCAGAAACCAATCCGGGGCCCGTTACCGTCGTTCAATTCAAGGATGATGGGGAAAGAACGGGAACCGTCAAGCTGGACAAGGTCGTCAAGAGCGATGCGGACTGGCTGAAGCAACTAAATGAACAACAGTTTCAAGTGACGCGTCGCGCCGGAACTGAACCTGCCTTTCACAACGAATATTTCCAGAATCACCGAGACGGGCTGTATCGCTGCATTTGTTGCGACAACCCCCTGTTCAGTTCCGACACCAAATTCGAGTCGGGTACGGGCTGGCCTAGTTTCTGGAAACCGATTGCCGAAGAAAATGTTTACGTGACGACGGATTCGAGCTTGTTTCTGACGCGGGATGCCGTGTCGTGCCGGTTGTGTGACGCGCATCTAGGGCACGTATTTACGGATGGGCCGAAGCCGACAGGATTGCGTTATTGCATGAATTCGGCATCGCTACGATTCGTGGCCCGCTAAGCTTCTAGCCGGCAACACTCCCAATTAACCCAAAAACTAGCCCCAGCCGATTTCACGCGCTACAGTGTCTCCGTTTCGTCTGCGCTCCTATCCCTGCGCCCTCTGCGTTAAATCTTTCTCTTCTCCGCGCGCGCTCAATAAAAAGGGGCCGAACCCGAAGGCCCGACCCCCACATTCCTTGTTTGCTGCTCCTTAGTGTTTCGGCGAAGCCGATGCCGCCTTCTTATGCGTATGCTTCTGTCCCGCTCCAGCCGGCTTCAGCACCACCTTCGTCCATCCATTCTTCCTCTCATCAAAATTCTCGTAAGCCGTCGGCGCCTCGTCCAACCCCAGCTCATGCGAAATGATCATCGACGGCTTGGCTTTCCCCGTCGCAATCAAATCTCGCAGTTTCCGGTTGTACGCCTTCACATTCGCTTGACCCGTTCCCACTTTCTGTCCCTTCATCCAGAAATTCCCAAAGTCAAAGGCGATCTCGCCTTTCTTCGCCAGTTTATCTTGCGCTCCAGGATCTTCAGCGATGAACACGCCTACCACGCCGATTCCACCGGTCGCCTTCACCGACTTCACCAGATTGTTCATCGTCAGGTTCGGCACTTCATGTCCGTGATGGTCGTGGCACTGATATCCGACCGCCTCGCACCCGCAGTCCGCGCCTTTCCCGTCAGTCATCTCCAACACCTGCTCAGCCACGTTATCGTCCTTAGACTGATCGATCGTCACCGCCCCAAGTTGTTTCGCCAGCTTCAAACGATCTGGCTGTTGGTCCACCACAATAATTCTGCTAGCGCCGCGGATTGCCGCAGACATGGTCGCCATCAATCCCACCGGTCCTGCGCCATAGATCACCACCGAATCTCCCGGCTTGATCCCCGCCAATTCCGTTGCGTGCCAACCCGTCGGGAAAATGTCCGAGAGCATCACGTAATCATTCTGCTTGTCCTCCGCATCCTCCGGAAGCTTCAAACAATTGAAATCGCCATACGGCACTCGCAAATACTCCGCTTGTCCACCGTTGTAGGGACCCATCCCCGCGAATCCATACGCCGCGCCCGCAAACCCCGGATTCGTCGTCAAACAAAAGCCTGTCAGCCCGCGTTCACAGTTCTCGCAAAATCCGCAACCGATGTTAAACGGCAGACAAACAAAATCTCCAGCCTTCACGCTATCTACGGCCTCTCCCACTTCGACAACCTTTCCCAGATTTTCGTGGCCCAGCACTTTCCCTTTTTCCACATTCGTCCGGCCTTCATACATATGCAAATCCGACCCACAAATATTGGTCGTCGTGATTTCCACCAGCACGTCCGTGGGTTTTTCAATCTTCGCGTCCGGAACATCCTTCACGCTGACATCCCGCGGACCGTTATAAACTAAAGCCTTCATTTCATCCTCCAAAGAGTGAGTTCAACAAACACCCATGCTCTCGGCTCGCCAGCGCACACAGAATCAGGTCCTACAGGTAATTTCCTTCCTGCAGTGGTGTACTGAATCTCCGCCGCCTCGGTGCCTGCAGGCGCGCTGACGCTTATGTAGGTACCTGGCTTTAGCCAGGCACCCGTTTCTATCTAACCGTCGGAAACGTCGGCCCGGCCCACATATATCCATAAAATACCCGGGGTGGGGGTATCTCCTCGTTATCATCCCAGCGCCTTCCTGGTTGAATCCTCGCCTTCCCTCGGTAGACTTGCCTTATGCCCGCCCTTTTCCGTTTCCTCGCCCCGCGTGTCGCTTCCTTCTCTCTTTTCGCGATGCTTCTGCTTTGGCCTTCTACTTCCTCGGTTCAGCAGCATTGGTCCCTCGAAGACACCCTCGTCATCACCGACGTCAACGTCGTCGACGTCCGCACCGGCGAGATTCGCCGCGACCAGATCGTCATCATTGAGCGCGATCGCATCAACGCCGTCGGCGGCAAAGGCACTCGTTACCCGCGCAACGCTCCCAGTGTCAGCGCCAAAGGCGGCTACCTCATCCCGGGCCTCTGGGACATGCACGTCCATCTCACCTTTGGCGACTGGTTTCCCCTCGCCCAGGAAATTTCCTTGCCTCTTTTCGTCGCCAATGGCATCACCAGCGTGCGCGATATGGGCAGCAATCTCGAAACTATTCAATCCTGGCGCAACGAAATCGAGGGTGGACGCCTCATCGGTCCACGAATCCTGACCTCCGGCCCCATGCTCGATGGCCCCAAGCCGCGCTTCCCCGATTCCATCGCCGTCAACACTCCCGAAGATGGTGCCCGCGCCGTTGACGAACTGAAACGTCGTGGCGTTGATTTCATCAAGCTGCAATCGCTCATCCCTCGCGACGCTGTCTTCGCCATTGCCGCCGAAGCCAAGAAACAGGAAATTCCTTTTGAAGGACACGTTCCTGATTCCGTTCGCGCCAGCGAAATGTCCGCTGCCGGAATGCACAGCTTCGAGCATCTTATCGGCATTTTTGAAGGTAGCTCACCGCTCGAAGATCAGTTCCTCAAAGGTGATAAGAGCGAGTCCAAATTTCTCGCCAGCTACGATCCTGCGCGCGCTTCCGTCCTCGCGAAGACCCTCGCGCAGAGTCAGACCTGGCAATGTCCCACGCTCGTCTGGGAACGCGGCGGCAATCTTCTCGATGTCACCGATTTCAGTAAGGATCCACGGGCGAAATATGTTCCGGCGTACTGGAAGGATAAAACCTGGAAGCAATTTTCAGGTGAGGTTCAAAAAGAATTCAACACCGATGATCTGGACACCCGCAAGAAGTTCGTCGACAAAGAATTGCAAGTCGTGCAAATGCTCCACAAAGCCGGTGTGCCATTCCTCGCTGGTACCGACACTCCACCGGGCGTTTATATTTTCCCCGGGTTCAGTCTGCACGAAGAATTGCAACGCTTCGTCGCCGCGGGATTCACGCCACTCGAAGCATTGCAAACCGCCACACTAAATCCTGCTCGCTTCTTTCAGATGGAAGGTGAGCTTGGCACCATCGAAACGGGCAAGCTCGCGGATATGATTCTGCTCGACGCCAACCCGCTCGACGATATCCGCAATACTCAGAAAATTGCCGCGGTCATGATGAATGGACGCTACTTTTCTCGCGCAGACCTGCAAAAACTGCTGCAGAAAGTAGAAGCATCCGCCAAGCAGGATCCGATACCGTCGCCCACCGCCGCTCAGACCAACAGCATCTTCTGAGTGAAACAGGGCCATCCGGCCGCCGCCCCCGAATGCTGCATTTACTTCGCTTGTAGTGTCTTCAGATAGCTCACGAGATTCGCGATGCGCTGTTCCTGTTTGATCGTATCGGTAGGCTCCAACCCGCTCAGCACATTTCCCCACACCGGCATCTCGCTTGAACCGTGCGCCGCTGCTTTCGTGCCGAAATGCAAGATCGCCCAGACATGATCCGATGGGAATTCCCCGTGATTGTTCTTCGCCAGCATCGTCAGATCGGCAGGCGGCACCTTAAACGAACTCGCTGCCGGACCGTTGCCCTTGGCATCCGCTCCGTGACATGCCGCGCAGTAGCTTGCAAACATCTCTTTGCCCGAACTTGCGTCGGTCTGCCCAATTGGCACCTTCTTTATCGTTTTATCTTGCGCGGAAGCATGGCCCGCAAACATCAGAAAAGCCGCCGCCAAGGATCCCGAAATTAGCAACCGTAGCGCGGTCCGCGCGCCAGCATGATTTGTAAGAGAAAACATCACGTCACCTCTCACAAGGAATACGCTCACGGGCACGCTGGTACCGTGATGTCCATCACATTTTGCTGTGATGTATGGAACAAAACCGTGGTCTAGCTGTTAAGTGACCGCTCCGGTTGCAGCGGTAAGTTCGTCAGCCGCACTTTCGTCGCATCGAAAAACGCGTTTCCAATCGATGGCGCAACCGCCATGATCGGCGTTTCACCCGCTCCTGCGGAAGGAAGATCCTTGCGATCAATGAGAATGGCTTCAATTTCCGGCACATCTTTAAATCGCGGCAGGCGATAACTCGCGAAGTGCGGATTCTTGATTTTGCCGTTCTCGAATTCAATAACCTCAAACAGCGCGCCGCCAAGCCCTTGAATCATCGCGCCGACCACCTGGTTGCGCAGTCCGTCCGGATTCACGATCGCACCACACTCGAAAGCTTCCACCAGTTTCACCACGCGAACCGTCCCGGCTTTCCGATCCACCGCCAGTTCCGCAAACGTCGCCACGTAGCTACCTTTTTCATAGCCGCAAGCCACGCCGAAACCTTGTCCTTCCGCCGCCTTTTTGCACGGCCAGCCAAACGCCTTCGCCGCAGTCTCCAGCACTGCCTTCATGCGCGGTTCGGCCAGATTTTTCAGTCGAATTTCCAGCGGATCAATTTGTGCCTCGTGCGCCAGGATGTCCATGTGCGTTTCACGCGCAAAGTGATTTGCTGTCGCCGCCAGTCCTCGATACGAACCGCTGCGCAAAACCAATGGCACTTGATGATACTGGGTGTATTGGTTCGGGACATCGTACGGCGTTTCGATCGCCGACATTCCGGAATGATAATTGTGGAATTCCCACGCCGTCACTTTGCCGTCGGCCGTCATTCCACTTTTCACTTCGATTACGCCTGCAGGCCGAAAATACGCCCAGGTGAATTCTTCTTCGCGAGTCCAGATCACCTTCACGGGTTTGCCGGAAGTGGCTTTCGCCAATCGCGCTGCTTCCAATCCCGCATCGCTGGTGTGCTTTCCGCCGTAGGCGGAACCCGTGTCCGGCACGATCACGCGCACATCTTTTTCCGTAACGTGAAAAATATTCGCCAATTCGTCGCGTACTGCAAACGGCCGCTGCGTGCCCATCCAAACATTCAGCTTGCCATCCGTCCACTGCGCCACAGCCGCCCGCGGTTCCAAAGGAGCGTGCGCAATATACTCGACGTGGTACGTCCCTTCGCTCCGTTTCGCCGCCCCGACCAGTCCATCCGCAATGGAACCTTTGCGCTGCTGGAAGCGATCTTCGCTCGAAGGTAACGCTTTTTCTTTCAGGTACGAAAAAATCTCAGCATTCGAAATTTGTGGCACTTCTTTCCATTGCACCTTAATTGCGTTAATCGCCGCCTGTGCCACTTCTGTAGTGGGCGCCGCAGCGGCAACGAAATCGCCGTCGTGAACAATCACAACATCCTTCATCCCCTTAGCCGCGGAGTCGTCATAAGACGTTAGCGTCGCGCCAAACGACGGCGGCCGCAGCACCTTGCCATAAAGCATTCCCGCGGGACGCATATCCGTCGTGTAGTGGTGCTTGCCTGTGACAAATTCACGCGCATCCACCTTGGGAATCGGTTTGCCGGCAACATCCCACGCGGTCGCTGGCTTAGGCTTGATTTGCGTTGGAATCGTTTGCGCCAGCGAATTTCCCTTTGCCAGTTCCCCATATGCCACCGAGCGCTTCGAAGCAGGGTCCGTAATCTCTCCGTTGGCCGCGACCAGCGCATCTGCGGACAAATTCCACTGCTTGGCCGCCATATCTAGCAATAGCCCTCGCGCTGCCGCCGAGACGCGTCGGAATTGCGGCGTCATCGTCGGCGTCGTGCGGCTTCCAAATGTCCCCGCATCAAAGGGACACAGCATCGTATCCGCGGTAACCATGCGCACATTTTCAAATGGCACACCCAATTCGTCCGCGATCGTTTGCGACAATTCAGTACGAATGTTCTGGCCAATCTCCGCTTTGCCGGTAAAGCCCGTCACCGTGCCATCTTCTCCGATATGTAACCAGGCACCAATTTCGTTGGGTAGTTCCTCGGTGTGAAATCCTTTGGTAGCTGGAGCCGTTTCCTGTGCCAGCACGTCTTTGGCAACCGCGAATACCGCAATTCCCGCGCCAAGTATTTTGAAGAAGTCGCGTCGCGCCAGTTCGAAGTGGTGCATCGGCAACGCGCGAAATTCATAGCGCTCCGGTTCAACGATGAATGTTTCCGCTTCAGCCTGTTTCCGCATCACCCGCGCTCCTGCATCTTGCTCGCAGCCTTGCGCACCGCTGCCAGAATCCTGGGGTGAGTGCCGCAGCGGCATAGATTCCCCTGCAGCGACTGAACAATCTGCTCTTGAGTAGGATTATGGTTGGCCTGCAGCAGCGAAACACTGCTCATGATCATTCCGGAAGTGCAATACGCGCACTGAAACGCGCCCTCATCCAGAAACGCTTGCTGCACCGGATGCAACGCGCCATTCTTTTCCAGACCTTCAATCGTGGTAATTGGCTTGCCCGTTGCCGCGCTTACTGGAATCTGACAAGAGCGTCGCGCAGTCCCACCGATCAGCACCGTGCACGCACCGCACATCCCTTCGCCGCAACCGTATTTTGTCCCGGTTAATCCCAGCTCATCGCGAAGCACGTACAACAGCGGCGTATCGGGAGAATAGTGGACGGGATAACGCTTCCCGTTAATTTCCAATTCAATCGTTTGGCCCATAAACTAGACCCTTCCCACAAACAGGATACACCTGCACGAAAATCAATGCTTGTGGCAGGTTTCGCACGCACTTTTCGCGTGATTCAGTTCGTGACAATGCAGGCAGGCGTACATCGTCGTCACGCTGGTGACTTCCGACATTGTCGCCATCTGCGCAACATTGCCGTGGCACGTTTCGCATTTCACGCCAGTGGCAAGATGCGGTTGATGCGACCACTGCACTCCCGGTAGCACCTTGTATACGCGGACCCAAGGAATCTCTTCCTTCGATTGCGCGTACTGCGCCAGCTTCTGAATCGCCGGTTTGTCTTTGGCGATGGTGACGTGGCATTGCATGCAGCGATCCGCCGACGGGAAGGTCATCAACTTTCCCGGTTCCGGATTCGTGTGGCATTCTTTGCACTGAAGTCCAAGCGCGAGATGCTGTTTGTGGCTGTAGGGAATCGGTTGTTCCGGCGCAGGATGCTCGCTGGGATTATCCGGCACCATCGCTTTGACCATCTTGGGTTTTGCGGTTACTTTTTTCTGCGCCGCATCTTGCGCCGATGCAATGCCGCCGACGCATAGCAGCAACGCCAGAGCTTGTAAAACGACTACCACTCTCATTCCGCTCTTCCGACCCATCGGGATTTCTCCTCACCCAGAAAAGTTTGCTCTTGCCGCGTTCCCTCGCCCTGCGTCAGGCCTTTTTCGCCACCACTTCTTCAATGCTCGTGCCGAAATCCTTCAGCATCACCGTGGCGGCGTTGCGGCCCGGACCGCCGGTGACCGAACCGCCAGGATGCGTTGTCGCGCCAGTCTGATACAAACCAGGAATTGGCATGCGATGTTGCGCCCAGCCCAGCATCGGCCGCATCGGCCCTGTCTGCGAAGCGCTCTGCGCTCCCGCGTGCGCGCTGCCGTGCCAGAAATGCGGATTCATGCGTTCCAGATCAAGTGGACTTTCCACAAAACGCGCCAGAATTTTGTCGTCCGTCAAATTTGGCGAAAAGCGGCGCAGATATTTCAAATGCGCGTCGGCCACGTCATTCTTGATTTTGTCCCAGTGCTCCGGACCTTCCTTCAAGGCGTAGGGATGCCAGCTCAGCACCTTCAACGTGTGCATGCCCTTGGGAGTGCGCGAAGGGTCAGCAATCGTGCAGCAGATTACTTGCAGTGGCGGCTCATCCAGGTTCACCGCGCCGCGGATATCGTCAAATCCAAATCGCAGCGCCCGGTAAGGCGAGGCGAGAACTCCGGATTCCACTGGCGAGAGCGTCCCGCCATCCACTTTATATTTCGGCGGTTCCGATGTTGCATAATGCGTCGCGAACATCGCGTTTTCCGCCTGCCACGTATCCACGCCATAGAGAAAATCCTCGCCCCACAATTGCTTCGGCGCCATATCCACCAAATGCTTGATGTGCACCGTGGAGACCACCGCCTTGTTGGCGCGATAAGAACTCCCGTCGCTGCATTCCACGCCCGCACATTTTCCATTCTCGACAATCAGGCTCTTTACCCACTTGTTGGTTAGGATCACGCCGTTGTGCGCTTCGATAAAACGCGCCAATGCCACTGTCAGTGCGCCGGAACCACCTTTTGGCAGCGGACGTCCCGAATGCTGCTGCCGCGCTGCGCCATACGCGAGTCGGCCAGTAACCGGCGAATCCGGAGGCTCGGCGGCGAGATGTGACATATACAACGCGAAAATTCGCGAGTGGTCATCCTCAAACGTATCCTTAATCACGTCCCAAGCCGACATGGCCAGCCGCCGTTGCCACAATTTGCCTTTGGGCTGTTGCGCCAACTGATCATTCAGCGGCTTGCCGAAGCCAATGGGAGTAAAGGACGCGTCGATCAACAGCGACCGGATCGCGTCTAAGTCCGCCAACATCTTGCGATACGCGTCCGCATCCTTCTTGGAGAATTTTGCAAATTCCGCGCACGTCCTATCCAGGTCGCGCCATTGCGTCAGGTACGTGCCATCCGGGAAGGGAATATGAAACACTGGATCGGGCGTGATGTATTCCAGCCCGTAATCTCCCAGCTTCAGTTCGTCATTCTTCAGCATGGGATTGTCTTGAATAAACACATGCGCCGTGGAGCAACAATCGTCGTTGAAGCCGCGCAGCGTGAGCTCCGCGGTCTTCACACCGCCGCCAACTTTAGGACGCCCTTCGAGCACCACGCAGCGATAACCCGCTTTCGCCAGGTAGGCCGCAGTAATCAGGCTGTTGTGTCCTGCGCCCGCCACCACGATGTCGAAGCGATCCGATGTGCCAGTGGTCGATTGCAGCGCGAGATGTTTTACCGCGAGTGGAGCGATCGCCGCCCCTTTCACGAATCGTCGCCGCGTAAATTTGCTCATTCGCCTTCTCCCCTGAACTTTTCTTTACCGGCTGCGACGGACGCGAACCCCGCAACCACCATCTGCATGCATCGCGCGCTTATGCTTTTTTCTTCAGCACTTCATCCAAACTCGAACCAAAATCTTTTAGCATGACCGTCGCTGCGTTCCGCCCCGGACCACCCGAAACCGAACCGCCCGGATACGTCGTCGCACCCGTTTGATACAAGCCGGCAATCGGCATCCGATGCTGCGCCCAGCCCGGCACCGGTCGCAATCCGCCAGACTGCGCCGCATCTTGCGCCCCGCCGTGGCAGGTGCCGTGCCAATTGTGAGCGTTCATACGCTCCAGGTCGAGCGGACTTTCCACGATGCGTGCAAGGATTTTATCGTCCGTCAAATTGGGCGCGAACTTCCGCAGATATTTTAAATTAGCGTCCGAAACTTCATCCTTAATCTTGTCCCAGTGCTGCGGCCCTTCTTTCAGCTCGTAGGGCTGATTGCCGATCACCTTGATGGTGTGCATGCCTGCGGGCGCCCGCGAAGGGTCCGCGACCGTGCTGCACACAATCAGCAGCGGTGGATCTTCCACATTCACTGCGCCGCGCGCGAAATCGTACGACACGCGCATGCCGCGTTCCGCCGTAGCCATTGTCCCTGAGGCCACCGAAGTTAACGTCCCGCCTGCAACTGGAAACTTGGGAGGTTCCTTTGACGCGTAGTGGGTTGCGAACAGCGTGATCCCCGCCCTCCATGTTTCCACGCCAGCCAGAAAATCGTCGCCAAACGCTGCGTAAGGAGCCATCTCCACCAGATGTTTAATGTGGATTGTGGAGAGCACCGCTTTTTGCGCGCGGTAAGAACTTCCATCCGTGCATTCCACTCCGGTGCATTTGCCGTTTTCGACGATCAACCGCTCGATCGTCTTGTTGGTCAGGATCGTGCCGCCGTGTTCTTCAATCAATTTCGCCAGCGCTTGCGTCAATGTGCCTGAGCCGCCCTTTGGCGTGGTCCAACTCCATTTTTGCCGCCCGGCGCAAATGGAATATGCAAGCCGACCGGTCGCTGCCGCTTCCGGTGGCTCTACGGTTTGATATGCCATCCACACCATGAACGCGCGCGAGTGTTCGTCTTCAAATTGATCGCGAATAATTTCCCACGCCGACATGGCCATGCGCCGCTGCCAGATTTTTCCTTGCGGGTGCTCCGAGAGCCTTTCGTTCAGCGGCTTGCCAAATCCCACCGGCGTGTACGACGTTGCCGCCAGCAGCGGCTTGATCGCTTCGTATTCGGTCATCATGCGCCGGTAAGCGATCGCATCCTTCTTCGAAAATTTCGCGAATTCTTCGCAAGTGCGATCCAGGTCGCGCCATTGCGTTAGGTAACTTCCATCCGGAAAAGGGAGGTGCACCACCGGATCAGGAAAAATATATTCGAGCCCGTACTTTCCAAGTTGCAATTCATCGTCGCGAAGAATTGGGCTGTCTTGAATTAAAACGTGTGCCGAGGAACACACGTCGTGATGGAATCCGCGAAGCGTGAGTTGTGTGGTTTTTACCCCGCCTCCGACTAGCGCGCGGCTCTCCAGAACCAGGCAGCGATAACCGGCTTTGGCCAGATACGCGGTTGCAATCAGACTGTTGTGGCCGGCACCGGCAACGACGATGTCGAATTGATCAGCCATACGCGCTCGCGTCTCCAGTCCCAAACCTCACTGAACCGTCCACCGTGTTCCGACAGCAGAGAGAGAACTGAGCAGAAGGTAAAACCACAGGTATGGTCATCGTGCCACCATACATGTGCCGCCTGGCTCCTCAGTTTCCTGATTGCAAGGGATTCAAAAATATGATACTCAAGCGTACAAGTCAAGTGCGGTGTGGTGGTCGGACCAATTCTGCAGCTCGCTTCATTGGAGGCTTCATGCCCTTATTCCGTTGGCGCTCAGTGCTGATCGCGTCCGGCGTTCTCGTTGCATCCTTATTAGTGACCTCTCGCGCTGCGGTGCGTGCGGACGGCTCCAGTGCCGTTGCCGCCGATCGCGCCTGGACCGACGCCGTTGCCAAGAGTGATTCGACTGCGGCCGAGAAGCTAACCGACACAGACTTTAGCTGGACCGACCGCACTGGAAAGACCCGCAGCAAGTCCGAAACTCTGGCGAGCCTGGGCTCATTCCAGTCCGATCCCGACACCGGCGTTGCTTCGATGGACGAAGGCAAGGTTGTACTGTTCCGCGGCATCCACCGCATCCCATCGCAAAACGCCTCGGTGCGTTTTGTGCGAGTCTGGGTCGAGCGGCCGCAGGGCTGGCGTCTGCTGATCTATCAGGAAACCACCAAGGCTGAGAAAACTCCCGAGAAACGCAGCGGGTTTGGTTCGCCCAGCGATGGCGGACTAGTAGCCTGCGAGAATCCTTGCAAGACCATTCCCTACAAGCCCGACAACGCCGCCGAGGGAGAAGTTTCCTCTATGTGGCAAAAAGTAGAGCAAACAGTGTTGACCAACGATGTCGATGCCTGGATTCCAAACTTCACCGACGATTTTGTGTTCGTTACTCCGGACGGCGGCCCGCCACTCAACAAACAGGATCGCGTAGTGATGATCAAAGATCTCAAGAGCAAGAACGTCACTCTGATCCCGGCCGAAGTCGTCAACATGAAGGTTTGGGTTTTGGGAGACGCGGCGGTGATGCGTTCCGAACACAAATCGCACCACGGTAAAACCTTGCACATCACGCGCGTATTCACCAAGCGCAGCGGGCATTGGCAGATCGCCTTCGGAGAACAGACCGTAATCGAGTAGTTGCGAAATCGAATTGAACAAGCGCGGCGTGTGCTCGTTGTGGGCGGATCACGCGCGCCAGTTCAGGATTTTTTCTTCACCACTTCTTCAATACTGGTTCCAAAGTCCTTGAGCATCACCGTAGCAGCGTTGCGTCCCGGCCCACCCGTTACTGAACCGCCCGGATGGGTTGTCGCTCCAGTCTGATACAAGCCAGGAATGGGCATGCGATGCTGCGCCCAGCCAGCCATTGGCCGCAGCGCTCCAATTTGCGAAGGTTCCGATCCGCCGGCGTGACAACTGCCGTGCCAGTTATGCGGATTCATCCGCTCCCAATCGAGAGGACTTTCGACGGTGCGCGCCAGAATTTTATCCTCCGTCAGATTTGGCGAGAAACGCCGCACGAATTCGAGATTAGCATCAGAAACTTCGCGCTTAATTTTGTCCCAGTGCTCAGGCCCTTCTCGCAGACTATAAGGCTGGTAAGCCACCACTTTAATCGTGTGCATGCCCTTGGGAGCGCGCGTCGCATCGGCCAGGCTGCAGCAGATTACGTGTAGCGAAGGATTTTTATAATTTACGTTGCCGCACGCGTAGTCGTAGCTCATTTCTAAAGCGCGCTCGCCGCTGACCATAAATCCGGAATGCACCGGCGACAAAGTTTGCCCGCTTGCCACTGTATATATCGGCGGCTCGGTTGTGGCATAGTTCGTGGCGAAAAGCGTCAGGCCCGCTTCCCAGGTGTCCACGCCGTACAGGAAATCTTCGCCCCACAACTCTTTCGGCGCCATATCGACCAACTGCTTGATGTGAATGGTAGACAGCACCGCTTTTCGCGCGCGATACGAAGTGCCGTCACTGCATTCCACGCCAACGCACTTCCCATTTTCGATGATCAGCGCCTTGATCCATTTGTTGGCAAGAATTACGCCCTGGTGCGCTTCGATAAACGCCGCCAGCGCTTGCGTCAATGCGCCCGAACCGCCCTTGGGCAGCGGACGGCTTTCGCGTTGCTGGTGTAATGGAATATATGCCGCGCGCGCGCTCATCGGAGCATCCACCGGTTGCAGCGCATACGGGCATCCCAGCATGAACGCTCGACAGCGATCATCTTCAAACGTTTCGCTGACAACGTCCCACGCCGACATCGCCAACCGCCGCTGCCAGATTTTGCCCTGCGGATGTGTGGCTAGCCGTTCGTTCAAAGGCTTGCCGAATCCGATGGGAGTAAACGTAACAGCGTTGAGCAGCGGCTTAACCGTTTCGTAATCGGTGACCATCCGCCGATACGCTTCGCCATCTTTTTTGGAAAATTTGCCAAATTCCGCGCAGGTGCGATCCAGATCGCGCCACTGCGTAATGTATGTGCCGTCCGGAAACGGCATGTGAAACACCGGATCGGGATAAATGTATTCCAGGCCGTATTCGCTCAGATTCAGTTCATTCTCGCGAATCACCGGATTGCCGTGAATTCCGTTGTGCGCCGAGGAGCAAACGTCATGAACAAATCCCTCGAGTGTGAGGTGAGCCGACTTGACGCCACCGCCGACGATCGGTCGGCCCTCAAGCACCAGGCACTTGTAACCTGCTTTCGCAAGGTAAGCTGCCGCGAGCAGACTATTGTGCCCCGCTCCCGCGACAACAATATCGAATTGATCTGGCATGTTCCGCCTGCCCCTAGTTCACCACGAAGATGCGCGCGTGTTGCGAACCTCACCACATCGCACAATCGCTTACGCAATCAAATTGTCGAGACGGTGCTGTCGCCCGCCAAATTCGCCCGCAACGTTGCCGGTTCAATTTCTTTTTCCCAACGCGCCACCACCAACGTAGCCACGCCGTTGCCGATCATATTCACCGTCGCGCGGCACATGCTCATAAAACGGTCGATTCCTAGGATCAACGCCATGCCCGCCACCGGAATTGTTGGGATCACCATCAACGTTCCAACCAACGCGATGAACGAAGCGCCTTGCACGCCACTCGCGCCCTTCGAAGTGAGAATCGCCACGGCGAGAATGGTCAACTGTTGCATCAAGGTCAGATGAATGTTTGTTGCCTGCGCCACGAAAAGCGCCGCCAACGTCATGTAAACGCCGGTGCCATCAGTGTTGAAGGTGTAGCCAGTCGGAACAATCAGTCCAACCAGCCCTTTCGAACATCCCAATTTCTCCAGTTTCGCCATCAACGTAGGCATGGCCGGCTCCGAAGAACTGATTGCCAATACCAGCACAATTTCTTCCCGGATATACCGCAGAAACTTCAGAATTCCAAAGCCTGCCAGCCGCGCAATGATGCCGAGCACCACCAACACAAAGAAAATCGACGTGAGATAAAACGTTCCAATCAGCTTCAGCAGCGGCCCCAGCGACGCGATTCCGAATTTGCCAACAGTGAACGCCATCGCGCCAAATGCGCCCAGCGGTGCCAACCTCATCACAATTTTTACGATGCCGAAGACCGCCTGAGTCACCGCATCGATGATTTCTACCAACGGTTTGCAACGCGGCCCAATTGCCGAAAGCGCGAATCCAAACAGGAGCGCAATCAGCAGTACCTGCAAGATATCGCCCTTCGCAAACGCATCCACCACCGTCGTCGGAATAATGTGCATCACGAAATCAGGTACACTTTGTGCTTTCGCCTGCCCCGCGTATTCCGTAACTGCCTTCGCGTCTAGCGTTGCCGGATTTATGTTGAAGCCTTCGCCCGGTTTCACCACGTTGCCCACGATCAAGCCGATGATCAGTGCGATCGTCGAAACCACTTCAAAGTAGATGAGCGCTTTCCCGCCGACGCGCCCTACTTTTTTCATGTCTTCCATGCCGGCGATACCCGTTACCACGGTGCAGAAAATAATCAGCGTGATGATCATCGTAATCAGCCGGATGAAGCCGTCTCCCAACGGTTTCATGGCCATCGCGGTCGCGGGACGCAGATACCCCAACGCAATCGCGGCAACGATGGCGAAGAGCACTTGCACTGTGGGATCTAAATAGAAAGGCCGGTTCTTTTTGGCGGGCGCCGTTATCGGGGCCGAAGGCTCGGTAGTGCTAGGCAATTACACACCTCTCAACAAGATTCGTGCGAACTGCATCTCACTACAAATATTTTTCCGGATCGCGAATGGCGCTAGCCAGTTCCGCAAGAAACTCCGCGGCACGCGCGCCATCGATCACGCGATGATCGCTGGAGAGGGTCATAGTCATCACTGGCCGGATACCCGGCTTGCCATCGACCGGCACAACCGTGTCGATAATCGCGCCTACCGCGAGGATCGCGCACTGTGGCGGGGTGATAATCGCGGTAAAAGCATCCACTTTGTACATGCCCAGATTGCTGATCGTGAAGGTTCCACCAGAAATGTCAGCAGGGCGCAGTTTGCCAGCGCGTGCCCGTTCGGTTAGTTCGCGGCGCAGCTTTGAGATCTCCGCGATCTTCGACGCATCGGCCTTAGGAATTACCGCGCCGACCACGCCATCTTTCACCGCCATCGCTACGCTGATGTTCACGTCTGGATTCGCGTGAATGGTTCCGTTCGCCCAACTGGAATTCATCCGTGTATGCTTGGCCAGCACGCGAGCGACAATCGCAATCAGCACATCGGTAACGGATGGAGCCGTCCCCGCAGCCGCGCCTGCCCCCAGTTTTCTCTGGGTTTCAACCAGCTTGCCCGCATCGACATTCTGCACCAGGAAAAAGTGGGGAACCGTCGTCCAACTCTGAGTAGTGCGCTCGGCCATGAGCCGTGCAATCTGGCTGAGAGCTTCTCTACCTCCAGCCATCGTGCCCGCTGCTGCAGTAGTTGCGGAGCCTGCCGATGTTGCCGAGCCGCCAGACTTTCCATCCGCAAAACCTTGCACATCTTCAGCAGTAATCGTTCCGTCGGGCCCAGTGCCGCGCACCTGCGAGATATCCACTCCTAGTTCCTTCGCAAGACGCCGCGCCTTCGGCGAAATCTGCGCGGTAGCACCCGGAGCTGCCGCAGCAGTAGTAGGTTTTTCCTGGGTGGGGGCCGACGAAGGCGCAGTCGGTGCAACCGTCGTCGCACGCGCACTGGGAGCAGCCGCCATAGCCGACTTCTCGGGAGGTTTTTCTCCCGGCGCCACCAACCACGCAATCGTTTCGCCCACCGGAACAACTGCACCTACCTCTGCAGTAACTCCGGCAAGCACGCCGTCCCCCGGCGCCTCAATTTCTACAACCGCTTTGTCTGTCTCAATTTCCAACAACGGCTCGCCTTTGCGCACCGACTCGCCTTCTTTTTTGCGCCAGGCCAGCAACTTCCCGTTTTCCTGCGCCATTTCGAGCGCAGGCATCACCACACTAATAGCCATAGTCTTTTTTAGAAGCCAGGAACGAACGCGTTAGTCCGTGGCCGCCACTCCTTCGTGTTTAGCGCTGGCTTCCACCATTTCCTTAACGCGCTTGCTGGGAGCCTGTTCGTTTTCGCGTAACATCGGCAGCGGGCCGCTCACCGTGTGATAGTGGGCTCCCGCGACCATCAATTGATCCGCCGGAAAACGCGTGATCACTTCGTGCCCGGTTTCCGTCACCACAATTTCTTCTTCAATACGTGCCGCGCTCCAGCCATCCTTCGAAGGCCAGAACGTTTCCAGAGCAAACACCATGCCCGGCTTGATCTCATGCGAGTGTTCCAGCGAAACCATGCGGCTGATTACCGGCTTTTCCCAGATCGCCAGCCCGATACCGTGCCCAAATTGCAGTGCGAACGCTGCTTCTTCGTCAGGGAAACCAAATTCCTGCGCCTTCGGCCACACCGAAGCAATCTCCGCCGTTGTCCGTCCGGGCCGTACCAACTCGATCGCCGCGTCCAGATATTCACGGCAGCGTTTATACGCATCGTTCATCGCGTGCGATGCATAGCCAATCGTGAAGGTCCGGTAATAGCAGGTGCGATAGCCCATGTACGAGTGAAGAATGTCGTAATAAACCGGATCGCCGGGACGCAACACGCGATCAGAAAATACGTGCGGGTGCGGATTGCAGCGCTCGCCGGAAATCGCGTTTACCGCTTCCACATATTCCGAACCCAAGTCATACAAAACCTTACTCGCCAGTCCTACCGCTTGATTCTCACTGAATCCCGGCTTCATGGCGCGATACAGCTCGTCGTAAGCGGCGTCAACCATCATTGCGGAATGGTTCAGTAGCGAAATTTCATCTTGCGTCTTGATGACCCGCGCATCCGACATCAATTGCTGGCCATCCACCACCGTAATTCCTTCGCGCTGCAGTGCGAAAAGAATTGGAGGCTCAACAACGTCGATTCCCAGCGGAGCCTTGTGCAGCCCGCGCATTTCCAACTCAATCTTGATCTTGCGCGCCACATTTTCTGCGCGTCCCATTTCCGGCGACATAGCGCCACGTAACAACGGAATTCCCGGACGCGAGCGATCGCCAAGCCACGGACAATTTTGCTGGTGGTGCCGCGCTGCGGAACCAAAGTCCCACAAAATCGGTTCATCTTTTTGCGGCAGCAACGCGAAGCGGCTGATTTTGTCTTGCGCCCACGAGCCGATGTGCGTCGCGGTCAAATAACGCACGTTGTTCATGTCAAAGCAGAGCAGCGCGCCCATCTCCGATTTCGCCAGCAGAGCCTTGGCCCGCGCCAGCCGTTCACGGCGCAGACGATCGAAATCAATGCGATTTTCCCAATCTACTGCCATTGAGCCGTGTGTTTTTAGTGCCACGCTACGCCCCCATTCTTAGTTCGTCAGGCTTTGCCGCACAGCGCGCGCGCCGCCTCGAATACCGTTTGTTCCGTCGGTACCGTCAGATCTTCCAGCGGAGGAGAAAAGGGAATTGGAACATGCATTGCGCCCATGCGCTTCACAGGAGCTTCCATGTTGAAGAACGCACCTTCGGCTATCACCGAAGCGATTTCCCCGGTCACGCCATAGCGGCCGTAGCCCTCGTCGATCACAATCGCACGCGCAGTTTTCTTTACGGAATCGATTAGCGTCTTTTCATCCAACGGCCAAGTCGTGCGCGGATCGATTACTTCGGCGTCGATGCCCATCTCTTCCAGCAATTTCGCAGCGCCCAGCGCCACTTGCACCATGCTGCTAGTCGCTACCAGCGTAATGTCGTCACCAGCGCGCTTGATGTCCGCCACGCCCAGCGGAATCGTGTATTCCTCCGTAGGAACTGGACCCTTCTGCTTGTACATCATCTTGTCTTCGAAAAAGACTACCGGATTGTCGTCGCGAATCGCGGTCTTCAGCAGCCCCTTCGCGTCATAAGGCGTCGACGGCATCACCACTTTCAATCCCGGAACGTGGCTGAGCCATGCGTGCAGCGATTGCGAATGTTGCGCAGCGGAGCGTCGCGTCGCACCCAACGTTGTGCGCAACACCATCGGCACTTTCCACGTGCCGCCCGACATGTAATGCGCTTTCGCGGCCTGATTCACCATCTGGTCCATGGTCAGCGTCAAGAAATCGCCGAACATAATGTCGACCACCGGGCGCAGCCCGGTCATCGCCGCGCCAACACCCATCCCCGTGAATCCCGCTTCAGATATGGGAGTGTCGAGCACACGTTCCGGGCCAAATTCTTCCACCAGGCCGGACAACACTTTAAACGGCGTCCCCGCTTCGGCAACGTCTTCGCCAAAAATACACACGCGATGATCGCGCCGCATTTCTTCCGCGAGCGCTTCGCGAATGGCTTGTGCAAATGTCAATTCTCGAACAGAGGTTTCAAGCATAGACGTCCTGGTCCACTTCGTTCAGCCCCGGATAAGGCGCAGCAATGGCAAAGTCGACAGCAGTCTGCATCTCGGCACGCACTTCTTCTTCAATAGCTTTCAGCGCGTCCGCATTCGTGATCTTTTGCTCGATCAAAAACGCGCAATGGTTCTGAATAGGATCGCGCTTGGTCTTCCATTCCTGCTCTTCCGCCTTCGTACGGTAATACTCACGATTGATATCCCCAACGTGGTGGCCAGTGTATCGGTACGTATCGCACACCAGAAATGCCGGGCCCTCGCCCTTCCGCGCGCGCCCTATCAGCCGGGAGGCAGCTTCGTAAACCGCGCGCACGTCTTGCCCATCAACGCTTTCCGAGTGCACTCCAAAAGCAGTGCCACGCGCCAAAATATCTCCGGCAGTCGTTTCTGTGTAATGCGTATATTCCGTGTACAAATTGTTTTCGCAAACGTAAATGACCGGCAGCTTGTATAGCGAGGCCAGATTCATCACTTCATACAGCACTCCCTGTCCAAGCGCGCCTTCTCCAAAAAAACAAATCGAAACGTGATCGGTCTTCAACCTCTTCGCGGTCAGTGCCGCACCCGTTGCGATTCCCGCACTGCCACACACGATCGCGTTTGCGCCCAAATTTCCCGTGGCCGGATCGGCGATGTGCATCGATCCACCCTTGCCGCGGCAATAGCCCGCTTCTTTGCCCAATAATTCCGCGAACATGCGGTCTGGGGAAGCGCCTTTTGCCAGGCAATGTCCGTGACCGCGATGTGTGCTGGTGATGTAATCCTTATTGGTGAGCGCTTCGCAGATTCCGACTGCCACCGCTTCTTCGCCGATGTAGAGATGCGCCAGCCCGGGCATCAACGCGCGCGTATAGAGCTCGTTCACCTGTTCTTCGAACAGGCGGATCCGCACCATCTGGCGATACAAGCGCATCCACAGCTCTGACTTTTGAGTCGCCTCGGTTTTTCCCGGATCCGTTTCGGTCTTCATTTCTCTACTCCCGACATTTGTGCCAACACTTCGAACACCACTGCGAAATCCTGCTCCACGAAACCCATGCCCCGCGCCGCCGTCAAAAATTCATTGGTGATCGAGGTGGTCGGCATCGGCACGTCCAGTTGCCGCCCCAGTTCCAATGCCAGCAGCATATCTTTCTGCATCATGTTGACGTTGAACCACGCTTCATCCGGCATTTTGAGAACGAAGGGCCCGCGATACTGCACCATCGGCGATGCAATTACACTGTGCGTCAAAACGTCGACCGCCGTTTCGCGCTTTATTCCGCTTTTTTCCGCCAGCAGCACACCTTCACAAAACGCCAGCATCTGCACCGCGAGGCTCAGGTTCGTGCCAATCTTCATCACCAGCGCCAACCCGTTGTCTCCCACGTAGGTGACCTTCGGGCCGATGTCCAGCAGCAGCGGCTTCACTTTTTCAAACGTCTCTTTGCGCCCGCCAACCATCACGCTCAGCTTGCCTTCTTGCAATGTTATGACGCTTCCGGAAACCGGCGCGTCCACCATGTCGCAGCCTTTTTCGCGAACTTTCTTCGCGATTTCGCGGCTGAACGCAGGGCTCACCGTGCTTATATCCACTACCGTTTTTCCCGGTGTGAGTCCGGCAAGAACGCCGTCGGGGCCGTTCATGATGGCGTCGAGCGCGGCGGAATTTGTGACCATCGAGAACACGACTTCCGACGCACCCGCCACTTCGCGCGGCGAATTGCCCCACTTCATGCCCTTCTTGATCAACCAATCCGCTTTCGATTTCGTGCGATTGTAACCGGTGAGGCTGTGGCCCTTACTGAGCAGCCGGTTCACCATTTCGCTGCCCATCACACCTAAACCGACGAATCCGAGATTAGCCACGAACACTCTCCTCCTCGAACCAACTTCCTTAAAAGAAAACTTCCTGAACCGGACTTAATTGAAACTCGTTTCTACTATTCGCGTTCGTTTGGCGCGTGCCGGGAATCATCGCCCACCTGCGCAAGGTGCGCCTTCATCGCCTCGCGCGCTCCTGCCGCATCGCGGTGCTCCACTGCTTGCAGAATTTTTTTGTGATGATATTGCCCGCGCTCGGGGCCGCCTTCTACCTGGAAAATTCCCATGCGCTGCTCCCGCAGCAGTCCGACAATCGAATCGATGAGCGACAAAATAATGGGATTTGCGGCAGCCTCGGCTAACGCCAGATGGAAGTCCAAGTCCGCTTCGATAAATGCGTCCGGATCTTCTTTGGCCGTGTCCATGATTTCCACTTGCTTGCGCATTGCTTCCAGCGCTTCGTCATCGGCGCGCGTGGTTGCCAGCGCAGCAATTTCCGGTTCCAGAATTTGCCGTACCTCGGCGAGAAACGCAAAACCTTCGTTGCCGCTGCGCATCATGCGGTCCAGCGATTGCCGAATCGTGTAGGAAGTGCCGTCGGTAATGAACGTTCCGCGGCCGGGATACGCTTCGACCAGGCCTTTTTCTCGCAGCGCCTTCACTGCTTCGCGCACCGCAGTGCGGCTTACTCCAAATTGTTCGGCGAGCTCACGTTCAGGGGGAAGTTGATCGCCAGGTTTGAGCTGGCCCTTCTGGATGGATTCCTCAACTTGCTGAACGATTTGTTCATACAGGCGAGACGAGCGCACGATTTTGTACATTAGAACCTCCCGGACCCGACAACCGAGATCAGGCGGAAGACGCAGCAGGGATGGTGAGTAGCAAACATGCAAGAGTCCAGTATGGTATGGTCGAATTGTCAGACCACTATACCACTGCCTCTTCCACTTCGCAACCGCCTTGCTTTCCCCTGCTTACTGTCCGTCTTCAATCCACACTGTCTTCATATTCGTGAACTCTCGGATACCTACCGCACCGAGTTCACGGCCATGGCCTGACCACTTCACGCCGCCAAACGGGATTCGCGGGTCCGAGGCCACCATGCGGTTGATGAACACCATCCCCGCATCCAGTCCATTAATGAATTTCTCGCGTTCCGTAGCGTCATTAGTCCAGGCGCTTGCTCCCAGGCCAAACCGGCTGTCGTTGGCAATGCGGATCGCGTCATCCACATCCTTGGCGCGAAACACGCTGGCCACCGGCCCAAACATTTCCTCTTTGTACGCTGGCGAATCAACCGGAATGTTCGCAAGCACCGTGGGCGCATAGAAGTTTCCAGGACGATCCAGCGGTTTGCCACCTGTCAAAACTTTCGCGCCAGCTTCCACCGATTTACGAACATCGCGGTCCAGATCGAGCACACCATCCGGCGTAGACATCGGCCCAAGTTCGGTGCTCTCTTCAAACGGATCGCCCACTTTCAGCGCCGCCATTTTTTGCGCGAAGAGCTGTTCGAACTTGTCGGCAATGCTTTCCGCCACGATAAAACGCTTGGCCGCAATGCACGATTGGCCGTTGTTGAAGATGCGCGCCTTTACCGCTGTAGACGTGGCGACTTCCAGATTGGCGGTCGGCATCACGATGAACGGATCGCTGCCGCCTAGCTCCAAAACCACTTTCTTGATGCGCTTCGCAGCGCCGATGCCCACTTCAATACCCGCTTGTTCACTGCCTGTTAACGTCGCGGCCATCACGCGGGGATCGCCAAGAACCTTGTCGACTTTTGCCGAGCCAATTAATAAAGTCTGAAAAGCGCCGTCGGGAAATCCAGCGCGTTGGAAAATTTCTTCAATCAGCAACGCGCTCTGCGGCACGATCGACGCATGCTTCAGCAAGCCAACGTTTCCAGCCATCAGCGCCGGAGCTGCAAAACGCAAAACCTGCCAGAACGGAAAATTCCACGGCATCACCGCGAGAATTGGACCCAGCGGCTGGTAACGAATGTAGCTGCGCTTGGCGCTGGTCTCCACCAGTTCATCAGCCAGAAATTTTTCTGCATTCTCGGCGTAATATCGGCAGACCCAGGCGCACTTGGCAGCCTCATCCACAGCGGAGCGGTACGTCTTGCCCATCTCTGTGGTCATTACTCGGGCGTAATTTTCTTTTTCACTTTCGATGACTTCCGCGGCCTTCATCATCTTCCGCGCGCGCTCGGCAAACGGCACATTGCGATAGGTCAGAAACGTGTCGGCGGCTTTTTGGATCTTTGCTTCCAGTTGGCTGTCGGTTAGCGCCTCGAAAGACTTGACGAGTTCGCCGGTGGAAGGATTCACGGTGGCGATTGGCATTACTTCCTCCTGTTGCGTCTGCGGGGTACGGGGCGTCGAAGCGTCCTGTAGTCTACAAGCAGTTTGGTCCGACCACTATACCCGAACATCCTACCTCTGTACAGTCTAAGCATCGAAATCTCCTATTCATAGAAGTTTAATATTGACACGTTACCTCTCCCAGTGGTACAGGGGTCCAACCATTGTACGATTGCACTTCCGTGTCTCTCTCGCCAGGCTGCGACACGGCGAAGCTCGACCGAGGGCCGAGCCTAATCTCTTGCAGCGAAGGAGCTTGCGAATGAAAAGGAAGACACGTGCGCGAAGGTTAAGTCCGGAAAGTGGCAGCGAAAAATCGACTCCCACTGATTCTAAAGCACTTAGTCCAAGCCGCCGGAGATTCATCCAGACCACAGCCGGTGCCGGCCTCGCCCTGGCAACTTCCTCGCTCACGGCTTGGGCCGATCATCACGGCCATCCCAGCCCGAACAGCATTTCCTACCTCGACCGCCGCATGTACATCCGCAATATGGAAGTGCTCGCCCATCTGCCTGGCGATAACCGTCACGGAAAAATGCAGATGATGTCGATTGGCAATCGTCGCTACATGTTTCAGCAAGGCGACGTCGTCGATATCAGCGACGTGCGCAAGCCAAGCGTCTTCAACAAAAAGGGATTCGACGGCGCGCAGGTGCAAGTCGCCTACAACAAGGATCTCAAAAAATGGATCCTGATGACCGGTTCGCAGACGCCCATCACCGATTCCACCCCGGAAGCGCCGATGGGCAAGTACGACGATCCTCATCTGGACGATAAACGCAAAAATTTTAAGGGCCTTCGGGGCGTGCGCTTTTACGATGTCACCGATCCTTCCAAGATCGTCAAGCTTTCCGAGTTCAGCACCGGTGCCACCGGCCAGGGCACGCACCGCAATTATTACGACGGCGGCAAATACGCTTATCTCGACACCGCGCCCGACGAATCTTTTATTCACCAGCCGTCCTATTTCCGCCAGCTCGTCAACGGCAACATGATTGTCGACGCATCGGACCCGTCCAGCGCGAAAGAAGTTTCCATGTGGTGGGTGCCCGGTTCGCGCAAGGGCGAAGAAGCGGAATACAACAAGTGGATGTGGTCGAAACTCGTGCCGCCTAGAGTTGTCGCTGATCAGACTCCGTTTGCCGGATTGCACGGCCCAGTCTACGTGCCCAAGAAATTGGAAGATGGCGGAAATCGCGGCTACGGCGCATTCGGTTGTAATGGCTTCATCATTCTTGATCTTTCCGATCCGCAACATCAGAAGGAAATCGGCCGCTTCGAACCGCCTCCGCAATATTCCGGCATGGGCATCGCTTTCCACACCATTTACTGCGGGATTCTGGATCGCGGCTTCGTGCTCACCAATGGCGAAACCACCAATTCCGATTGCAACCAGATTTACCTGCCGAACTGGATCATCGATATTCGCGACGAAGCTCATCCCGTCCCCGTTGCACAGTTGCCGCGCCCCGTGCCTCCGCCCGATGCACCGTACCGCGACTTCTGCTTCAAGCGCGGAAGATTCGGTGCGCATAATCCGCCGCACCTCAAAGCGCCCGGCAAGCCTCGCCAGGAATTTATCGCCTATTCCTATTTCATCGCGGGTCTACGCTGCTACGATATCGGCGATCTCACCAAGCCGGAAGAAGTGGGCTACTTCATTCCTCCGCAAGGCGGCGATTTGCAGAAGTTCGGCAGCTACGATCGCACCGTGGATAATGTTTTCATCGAGTGGGATCGCAACGTTATCTGGGCCGGCACGGATACGGGCCTCTATGCCTTAAGCTGCCCGAATCTCGGCAAACCCATGCTCGATCCGATGCCGGTCACCCAATGGTCCCTGGACAAATTGAACGAAGGCGCAGCCTGATCATTCCAGGCCTACTGCGGTCGAAGCCGCCTTCGACCGCTTATAATTCGCAATGTACAAGCACCATGAGTTCGTAGCACCGTGGAGATTCGCATGAAAATGAAACTGTGTGTCGCGTTTGGCTTGGCCCTCATGTGGAGTGCGTTTTCTGTACCGGCGTACCCGCAAGCTCCTGCACCACAAAAAATTCATGTCCTCACTCTGCTGGGGCGGCCCATTCAATTCACGATTGCCGATAAACAGGGATTCTTCAAGAAATACGGCGTCGAGATCGAAACCGACAACAAGAAAAACTCCGATGAATTGCGCACCGATCTCGCGGCAGGCAAAGGCGATCTCGCCTACCTTGCCGTAGACAACGCCGTCGCCATGGTGGAATTGGCCAAAGTAGATGTGGTCATCCTGATGGGCGGCGAAGGTTCGCAAAACGAGTTGATCGCCCAGTCCGACATCAAGTCCATTTCCGACCTGCGCGGCAAAACGTTGATCGTCGATGCGCCTAACACCGCCTACGCTCTGCAGATGAAGAAAATTCTTTCGTTGAACGGTTTGCAACCCGGCAAAGATTACGAGATCAAGCCGTTCGGCGCCACACCGCAACGCCTGGTGGCACTCCGCGAGCACAAGGAATATGCGGGTTCGATGCTAGGTCCACCAACTTCGCTTGTAGCTAAGCATGATGGCTTCGTCAGCCTCGGTTCGGTGCAAAAACTGATTGGCCCCTACCAGGCCGCAGGATTTTTCACCCTGCGTGATTGGGCCAAGGGACATCGCGATACCGTATTGCCGTTCCTCGCCGCGTGCATCGAAGCGCAGCGCTGGCTGATGGCACCTGCCAACAAGCAGCAGGTGATCGATCTGCTGGTTAGCGACTATCATCTGACTCCGGAAATCGCCGCAGAGACGTATGAGACGAGCATGTCGCAACCCGGCGGCTACAGCAAAGATGCTCAGTTCGATTTGGACGGGTTCAAAAATGTTCTGAAGTTGCGCGCGGATGTAGAAGGGCAGTGGGGCGGCCATCCTCCCTCGCCCGACAAATATTACGACCCGTCGTATTACGATGCCGCGCTGGCAAAGACTAGGAGCACGCGATGAGGAGAATCCATTTGCGCTATCCAAAGATAATGATGCTGTGTGCCGTTGCCTTCACCGTGATTTCTGCAAGGACCGCCTCCGCTCAGCAGAAAGAACGCACCCTCGACGAAATTAAAACCGAAGCCATGAAGCGCGCGGAAAATGGCATGTACCCGCTCATCGGCCTTGATCCCGCCGACGTTCGCGACGCGTTCTCGCACATCAACAGCACCAACGATGATGAGTGGGCCGCGGGATTCAGTGCCGTCGCCGATAAATACATGAACGAAGCGAAATCCCTGCAGAGCAGCGATCCCGCCAAGGCTAACGCCGATTATATTCGCGCGTGGCGGCTCTATTCCTTCGGACGTTGGCCCGTGCCTTCCTCGCCCGGCAAGAAGCAGGCCTATGCCAAGGCACTGGAAGCCTTTCTAGCCCACGCAAAAACGATGGATCCTCCGCTGGAAGTAGTGCGCATCCCCTTCGAGAATTCGGAAATCGTCGGCTACTTGCGCCTGCCAAAGAATGCCAAGGGCCCCGTCCCGGTCGTGATCGCCATCAGCGGACTCGATAGCCGCAAAGAAGACTTGAGCGAAAATTTTGGCGCGGTTGTGCCCTACGGCATCGGATTCATTGGCATCGACTCGCCCGGCACTGGTCAATCTCCTATCAAGGCCAGCGAAACCGCCGATCGCCTGTTTTCCAAGGTGATCGATTATCTGCAGACGCGGCCGGAAGTCGATAAGACCCGCATCGGTGTGGATGGCCAGAGCTTCGGCGCCTACTGGGCCACTAAGCTTGCAATCGTGGAACACGCGCGTCTGAAAGCCGTCGTTGCCCAGTCTCCGCCGGTGGACGCCACGTTCGAAAAGAATTTCGTGATGCAGAAAACGTTGGGCAACCGCGAATATCTATTTGGCCTTGGACCAGCGCTTATGTCGATTTTCGAAGGCGCCAACACGTTGCAGGATTTGGGCAATATTCTTCCCAAGCTCTCTCTCGTAACGCAGGGCTTGCTTGGCAAGCCGACAACGCCGATGTTGATTATCGCCGGCGCGCTCGATACCCAAGTGCCAATCTCTGATGCGTATCTACTGCTGAGCAACGGTGATGTGCCAAAAGAAGCGTGGATTAATCCGCAGGGCGGCCATCTCGGCCGTCAGGTAAAGGTCTGGCCAGACCCAGTCATTTTCCGCAAAGTGATTATTCCCTGGCTGGTGCGCACCATGGAAGTTGCGCCAACGATAAGTCAAGCTGACTTCGATAACGTATCGTTCGCTACGCCCAGGAATACCCGTGCTTCGCCAGTGGCAGCGAACGGATCCGCTTTCCGGTCGCGGCAAAAATTGCATTGCAAACCGCGGGCAACACCGGTGGCAGTGCCGGCTCCCCCAATCCCGTAGGCGGATTGTCGGTGCGCAAGAATTCCACTTTAATGCCCCCCGGCAGCTGATTCATGCGCATCGGCGTGTATTCATGGAAATTGCTTTGCATCGCGCGTCCGTGGTCAATCGTGATTTCGTAGCTCATCACCGAACTGAGCCCTTCCAGCACCGCGCCGCGCACTTGCTGGTCTGCGTTACTTGGATTGATCACCTGGCTCCCGATATCGCCGACCACCCACACCTTATTGATCTTCACGGCATTTTTCGTGTCGACGTGTAGCTCCACCACTTCCGCGAAATATCCCAGATGCGAAAACTGAAATGCAACGCCAACGCCACTGCCATTTCCCGATTTGCATTTTGCCCAACCCGACTTTTCTGCAACCAACTTCAACACACCTTGCATCCGCGCCGGTTCGAAATTGCGCGAAAAAGGATCTGGTTTGACGTCCGGTGTGGTAATCCGCGGCAGGCTCAGCATATCCATACGAAATTGCACTGGGTCTTTTCCCGCCGCATGCGCCATCTCATCCACAAACGACTGGAACACCCAAGAAAACGCGTTGCTACGTGGTGCCCGCAGCGCATACGTAGGCACTCCGAGCGGCATCAGTGAAGCGCCAAAGAAGAAATTAGGCACCAACGTTCCGGGGAATTCGTTTCCCGGAATATTGGCCGAAGGAGCGAACTGCTCGCCTTCCCCAAACGTCACGAAATGATTCTTCCAAGCCACCGCGTTGCCATTTCCATCGATTCCACCTTTCAAAAAGTGGAAGCCCGCGGGCCGATAGTGGTCGTGATGGAAATCGTCTTCCCTCGTCCACAGCAGTTTCACCGGCACGCCAGCCTGCTTGGCGATTGCCGCCGCTTCCAGCATGTAATCATTCGTTAGCCGGCGCCCAAATCCGCCGCCGGCCCGCTTCATATGCACAATGATGTCGTCGTGCGGAATGCCAAGCACCTTGGAAACTTGCATGCGCCCAGATTCCGGCGTTTGGCTTGGCGACCAGAATTCCAGTTTGCCATCGTGAAAATGCGCCAGGCAGTTTTCCGGCTCCATCGGCGCATGCGCAATAAATGGATACGCATAGGCTGCTTCCACCACCTTCGCCGCCGAGTGCAGAGCAGCATCCGCATCGCCGTCCTTACGTAGAACCACAGTTGGCGTTTGCTTTGAGAGTTCCTCGGCGCGACGCAGAAATCCTTCGCTGCTTTGTTGAGCAGTAGCACCCTCGTCCCACTTGATCTGTAATTTTTTGCGCGCGGTGTTCGCTTGCCACCACGTGTCCGCAAGAATCGCCACACCGGCGTGCAATCCCAGCAGTTCCGTGGTGCCCTGAATCACGAACGCCTGCTTCACGCCAGGCAGCGCTTTGATCTCGTCAACATTCGCACTGACCACTTTTCCGGCAAACACCGGGCACTTCTCGTACACTGCCCAAAGCATCCCCGGCACGCGGAAATCAATACTGTAAATGGGCTTTCCGGCAACGATCGCAGGAACATCCACGCCGCGCGTCGGCTTGCCCACCACTTTGAAGTCCTTCGGATCTTTCAGCTTTACCGTTTTCAAATCAGGCGGCGTCATCTTCGCGGCTTTCTCCGCTAACGCCCCATACGCCAGCGTGCGTTTCGTGCCGATCTGCATCACACACCCCGACGACGTCTCGCACTCCGATTCTGGAACCGACCAGGTCTGTGCCGCCGCTGCAACAAACATTTGCCTGCACGCCGCACCCACGCGCCGCAGCGGGTCCCAGTTCACCGGGGTCGACGTGCTGCCCCCCGCGCGCTGCGGCCCGTACTTGGTTTCATCCAAGTCCGCCTGCTCGACGTGCACGTCTTTCCAATCCACATCAAATTCTTCCGCGATAATCATCGGCAGATGCGTTTTCACGCCCTGGCCGATCTCCGGATTTTTTGCCATGATTGTGACAGTGTTGTCCGCCGCCACGCGAATAAATGCCGCCGGTACGAAATTGGCAGCCGGTGGCTGAGCAGCCGGCGCCTGCGACATTCCGGCGATTGCCGATAGCACCGCGGGGCGCGCGTGATACGCCAGAAGGAATCCGCCCCCGGCTACTGCCGACACGCGCAGGAACGAACGTCGATCGAGGCCTTTCGTGGACATAGAGCCTCCATGAATTTCAAAGCGCGGTAAATGCTAAAGTCGGTCTGGGAGCGCTATGAATACAAGAGTGTAACGCCACTCACTCCAAAACGGTTTCACTGTTTTCTTCTGGATTGGCCATCACTTCATTCATCTTGACGGTGTCCAATTCACCCTGCCAGCGGCTGACCACCAGCGTCGCCACGCCATTCCCCACCACGTTCGTCAGCGCGCGGCACTCGCTCATAAATTTTTCGATGCCCACCAGCAGCGCCAGTGACTGCACCGGAATCGAGGGCACCGCCGCGAGTATCGCCGCAAGCGTCACAAATCCTGTTCCAGTTACGCCGGATCCGCCCTTCGAAGCAAACAGCGCGAACAGCAGAATCCCCGCAATTTGCCCAAACGAAAGATGCGTGTTCGTTGCTTGCGCCAAAAAAAGCGCCGAAAGTGTCAGGTAAATATTTGTTCCGTCCGTATTGAAAACGTAGCCAGTCGGAAACACCAGGCCAACCACCGAGCGAGGCGCGCCCAGCCGCTCCAGCTTGCGCATCATATCCGGCAAAACGCTTTCCGACGAACTCGTCCCCAAAACAATCAGCAATTCATCTTTGATATACCCGAGAAATCGAAAAATCGAAAAGCCCGCGAGATACGCGATGATTCCCAACACGAACACCACAAAAATGAAGCTCGTCAAATAGAACGTACCCAGCAGCTTCACCAGATTCGACAGCGACGCCATCCCATAACTTCCCACCGTAAACGCCATTCCGCCCAGCGCTCCCAGCGGCGCCACGCGCACCACGATGCGCACTATGCCGAAGACCACTTTGTTCAGCATTTCAATACCGCGCAGCAATTTCTGCCCGCTTGCGCCCATTTGCGCGACCGCGAAGCCCGTTAAAATCGATATCAGCAGCACTTGTGGCACTTCGCCGCCGGCCAGCGCGCCAACATACGTCTGCGGAATAAACCCCAGCAGGAACGGAATCAGCCCCGTTTCTTTCGCCCGGCCCACGTAAAGCGCTGCGGCCTTAGGATCGAGCGTGGCAGCATCGATATTCAGGCCCGAGCCGGGATGAAACAGCAGAGCGACCACAATCCCGATGACCAGTGCAATCGTCGAAACAATTTCGAAGTAGACCAGCGCCTTCACGCCCACTTTCCCGACGCTCTTCAGGTCGCTCATCGAAGCAATGCCTTGCACAATCACGCAGAAAATTACCGGCGCGATCATCATCCGAATCAAGGAGACGAACGCATCGCCCAGCGGCTTCAGCGCAATTCCGGTCTTGGGATAAAAGTGGCCAACGCAAATGCCGATCACTACGGCGATGAGCACCTGGATATACAAAACGCTGTACCATGGCTTACGTTTCTTCATGGTCCGCGTTGTCGCTGTGCTCACTCGTTATCTCCGCTTCGCTGTGCCGGTCGATTTACCGTCAACAACTTCGAAAGTTGCGTTTAACAGACGCCGTGAAGCGGTGGCTGATCTTCAATCAAGACGCGCGCGACGTTGCGCCACGCCGATCGAAACAAAAATGCCGCAGATTGCCGGGTGACGCCGGCGATGTGTGGAGTGAAAAGCACACGCCGCGCCGCATCGCGTTGCAGCGCCAGCAATGGATTGTTCGCGTCGGGAGGTTCGGTGGAATAAACATCGATAGCAGCGCCGCCAAGCCGCCCGGCATTCAATGTGCCCGCTAGCGCCGCTTCGTCCACAATGCCGCCGCGCGAAGTCTGGATCAGCACCGCATCCGATTTCATCAGCGCGAACTCGCGTGCGCCGATCATTCCTTTTGTTGCAGGAAGCAGCGGCACATGAAGTGTGATGACATCCGAGAGGCGCAACACTTCCTCGAGAGAAACCGACTGCGCGCCGAGTGATTCCGTAAATTGCGGATCGCGCGCCAGCGTGTCATAAAACAGAATCTGACAACCACGCTTATGAAAAGCTTCTCCGACCGCCAGGCCAATCACGCCAAACCCGATAATCCCCACGGTCAAGCCTTCCAGTCCCGCAAGATTATCGATCAACATGCGCGACCGAAATTCGCGATATCGCCCCGCGCGAATTTCTGCGTCGGCCCACACAAATCTCCTCAACAGCAAACTCGCTGCGGTCACTACATACTCGGCAACTGCCGCATTGCTGCCACCCGGCACATTTGCCGCTACAATTCCTAACGCTCGGAGATGCGCCAAATCCAGCCGATCCAGCCCAGCTCCCGTCACCTGCACAAAACGCACTGACGCGCCCTCAAACAACGTTGGCGGAAGCTTCGGCCCCACCGCAGGAATTACCAGAGCGCGCGCCTCTTTCATCAGTTGTGGCACATCCGGATCCGTGGGAGCGCGGTAAGTTACTTGGAGCGATGCCGGCGGCATCGAATCCGCCCGCTGAAAATCTTCTTCAGGTCGCAGGCACAGCACATCGCAGCTCACGGAGTTTTGCCTTTGCTCGGAGACGAAACACCAGGTTCCTGTGTGCCCGCCGTAATATCCGCCACCGGGAAAAAACAGAGCAGCAACAGCGGCTCGCTTCCCATGTTGCGCGTAACGTGCTTTTCGCCCGGCGGCATCAACAGCGTGTCGCCAGGTCGCAAAGGATATTCGCCACTTTCCGCAAAAGTCGTGCCTTGCCCGGATAAAACGTAAATGCATTCTTCAAAATCAGAATGGTGGTGAGGAGCCCGTAGCGTTTCTCCGGGTTGCGGCACCGGAATCTCCGCCAACCGCAGCGTCACACCTTGCGCACCTTTTTCCCCAGAAACAATTTCCAGCGCGCTGCGTCCGGGCAATCCCAGTCGCTTTGCGCCAGCCTGCGTGAAAAGCCGCGCCATTACCGAACCTTATCAACTTGGCGAAGTTCAGCCACGCCGCCCTGAATCCGGTCAAGCTGCCTAAAAATCTCTGTGGATTGCTTGGCTATCGAATCCGCCACCGTGTTTACCATTTCTTGCGCCTTCTCTACCGTTGCGTGCTGCGGGCTGCCATACCATCCTGTCGGAGCGATCGAGCGCACGTCGGTCAGCACCGGCTGGTAGCTGCGCGTGCGCCGCAACTCATCCACCTTGTGCCCGTGCGAATGGTCAGAAGAATAATCAATACGATCGAGGTGCACCAGTTCCGGTCGGTACGCCAGCACCGCGAGCGCTTCGATCTCTCCTCCGTGCGTTAGCCCGCCGCACTGCTTGCCAAACATGTCTTCCGCCACAAAGCATGCCTGCACCGTTAAAACCGTCATGCCGTGCTCGCGGTGCAATAGGTCCGCCGCCACGCCAAGCGCCGGAATATTCATTTCATGCCAGTTCAAAATCAGAAGATATTTCGCGCCATGCTTCGCGGTGGACGCGCATGTCTCCATCACCAGCCGCATATACGTGTCCGGCGAAAGCGTAATCGTCCCTTCAAATGGCATGTGCAGCGGTGTTACCCCCAACGGTCCGCCCGGAAGCACCAGCCCGTCCATCCGCTCCGCCACCGCGTGCGCAATAATGTTCGCCGCGAAAATATCCGTGCCGGTGGGGAGATGCGGCCCGTGTTGCTCCACGCTGCCCTGCGGCAATATCACCAGCGGATTCTTTTTAAATTGCGCCGCGATTTCCGGCTGCGTCAAATCAATAAAATACCGGCTCGCTAGCATCCTGGCTCCTGTTTACGCCGTCGCCTTATTCAAGGCGTTTTGCAGCACGTCCTCAATTCGCACCGCCTTACCATTTTTCTCCAGGGAACGTAGCGCCGCATACACAATCGCCACCGCCGCATTGGCATTGCGCGCACTCAATTCATTCGCCTGGCCCGTCCGGCAACTGTCCGCGAACATTTCCAGTTCTGCCCGGAACATATCGCTCTCGGGCACCACCAACTCCTCGCGCTTGGCGTAGCCGTCTTTACCGCGCTGAATGTACAAAGTCGATTTCTTGTGCAACTGATCCGGCGTGTCCCAGGTATCGAAATCAATTTCGTAATGCATCAGTCCTTTGGACCCGAACACCCGCACCGAGAAAACCCCCGGCGATGTCCAGCACGCTCCCACGTAGCCCACTTTTCCGTCTGCGAATTTCACCAGCGTCATCGACTGGTCGTCCACTTCCGCTCCAACTGGCGAAAGCTTCGACGCCATCGCGCTTGCTTCCACCACTTCTCCCCCCAAATAGTGCAGCACATCAAACTGGTGAATCGCCAATTGCGATAGCGGTCCGCCCGGCGCGCGATCTTTGTACCAACGCCACATTTTCGGCGTCAGTTCCAGCGCGCGATTATTCGAAAAATTTGCTTCGATGAACGCCACCCGCCCGAGTTCGTCATTATCGATGGCTTCGCGAATCTTGCGAATTCCCGCCATCAATCGCGCGCTGTGGCCCACCGTAACGGTAATTCCATATTTCGCTTGGAGCGCTTCGATCTCCAATCCCTCTGTCAGAGTGCTGGCGATGGGCTTCTCCGTGTACACATGTTTCCGCGCGCGCGCCACGGCCGCTGCCATCGGCAGATGCTGCTCGTTAGGCACAGTCAAAATCACACCTTCGATCGACGAATCCCCCAGCAACGCTTCAATCGTCGCCGCCGACGGCACGCCCGTTTCCCTCTGGAAATCCTGCCGTTTCTCTTCCGACCGGCTATATCCCGCCACAATCTTGATCTTCTCGGATTTACTTGCGGCCTTGCTAAGCACCTTTGCCCATCGACCCAAGCCAACAATTCCTACGCGTACCGGTGAATCAGTCACAGCGACCTCGCAGACAGCAGTAAATAAAGGATGTGAATCGGCAAAGAGAGGCTTGCACGTCACATCATCTTGTATTACAGTATTACTAGACTATGCCCGAGTCAACCTCTTTTCCGCTTCCCGCCGCCCTCACTCCCATCCGCAAGTTCGCGGCTCCTTTGCGTCAACAAGTTCTAGACGAGCTTCGCCAGTCCATCATCGCTGGACGCCTAAATCCGGGTGAACGCCTGATCGAACGCGAGCTGATCGCCATGATGGGCGTATCACGCACCGTGATTCGCGAAGCCTTGCGCCAGTTGGAGTCGGAGGGTCTCATCGCCATCATCCCCAACAAAGGACCGGTGGTGCGCGCGTTGACCCTCGACGAAGCTCGCGACTTATATTCCATTCGCGCCGTGCTGGAGGGATTAGCTGCGCGCCTGTTCGTCGAAAATGCCGCCGACTCCGAAATCGAAAACCTCGAAAGCGCGCTGCAGTCGGTTGCCGACGCCTACGACAACGGCGATCCCGCAGCCATTCTCGATTCCAAAAATAGCTTCTACGATGTTTTATTCCAAGGCGCCCGCAGCCCCACGCTTTCTTCGATGATCGGCATGTTGCACACACGCATCTGGCGCTGGCGCGCTGTGGGCCTCACCCATCCGCAGCGTTCGATGGAGCGTTCCAAAGAAAGCATGAAAGGTTTACGTGGCATGCTGCAAGCCATTCGGCAGCGCGACGCCGCACTTGCCGAACGCGCCATTCGCGAAGAAGTGCTGCGCGCTGCTTTAGAAGTAACACGCCTGCTCGCGCCCGGTGAAACTGCACTTGCGGCCGCGCCGAAGGCTAGTTGAACATTTTCATTTTTGATGGAGCGAGGAACTCTGATGCCAACCCATTTCATTGTGCACGACAAGGCCGATACCGTCGGCGTCATGGTCGACGAAAACGTGAAAGCTGGCCAGGACTTGACTGGCTGGATCATGGAAACCGACGAAACCATCACGTTGAAGTCGCTCGACCCGGTGCCGCTGGGCCACAAGATCGCGCTCGGCGACATCAAAAATGGTGACACTGTTTTGAAGTATGGTCACGACGTCGGCCGCGCCGTTGCCGATATCTCTAAAGGCCGTCACGTGCATGTTCACAATATGAAAACGAAGAGGTGGTAACGATGGGACGCTACGATTTCCTGGGATATCGCAGAGAGAATGGCCGCGTCGGAATCCGCAACCACGTTGTGATTTTGCCGCTCGACGATCTTTCTAACGCCTCTGCTGAAGCAGTCGCCAACAATATTAAAGGCACACTCGCGCTGCCTCATGCCTATGGGCGCTTGCAGTTTGGCGAAGATCTGGAATTGCACTTCCGCACCCTGATTGGCACCGGCTCGAATCCCAACGTCGCAGCCTGCGTGGTCATCGGCATCGAACCAAGCTGGACTGGCCGCGTCGTTGATGGCATCGCGAAGACTGGCAAGCCTGTCGTCGGTATCGCCATCGAAGGTCAAGGCGATATTGCCACGATTGCCGAGGCGTCCCGCAAAGCCAAAGAATTTATACAGTGGGCCACTGAAAAGCAACGCGAAGTTTGCTCCATTCAGGATCTTTTCATCTCCGCCAAGTGCGGTGAGAGCGACACCACCTCCGGCCTCGCTTCCTGCCCCACGGTCGGCAACCTGATCGACAAGCTCGATCCTCTGAAAGCCACCACGTGCTTCGGCGAAACGTCCGAGCTGACTGGCGCGGAAGTTGTCTGTGCCAGCCGTGCCGCCACCAAAGAAGTCGGCGAGCGCTTCATGCAGGTCTTTCGCGCCTATCAAGACGTGATTGAACGCCACAAGACCAGCGACCTTTCCGAATCGCAGCCCACCAAGGGCAACATCGCCGGCGGCCTCACCACCATTGAAGAAAAAGCCTTTGGCAATTTGCAGAAGATTGGCAAAAAGGCAAAGTTTATCGACGTGCTCAAGCCTGCCGAAGCGCCGGCAAAAGGCCCGGGTCTCTATTACATGGATACTTCCTCAGCCGCCGCGGAATGTGTCACCCTGCAAGCCGCCGCCGGATTTGTCGTTCACCTTTTCCCAACCGGCCAGGGCAACGTAATCGGCAATCCCATCGAGCCAGTCATCAAGCTGACCGCTAATCCTAAAACCGCACGCACCATGAGCGAACACATTGATCTCGATGTCTCGGGAATTCTGCGTCGCGAAATGACCCTCGACGAAGCTGGCGATAAACTCATCGATATCCTGATCCGCACCTGCAACGGCCGCCTAACCTGCGCCGAAGCGCTAGGCCACCGCGAATTCGTAATGACCAAGCTCTACCAAAGCGCCTGACCGTCGCGCCCTTTTCTTGTGTTTCGCACCATCCAGCGCCGTAGGCGCGGCATAAGTTAGCCCAGCCGTAAGGGCTGGGTACAAATCGAAGAAATCAAGAGCGCCGTAGGTGCGCCACACTCTTTTCAACTCCGTCTTTCCTCACACTTCATCTTCTGCGCCTGTGCTTTACTCGATCCGCGTATTAAAACTGAACACCATCTGCCAGCGCCCGTCGCGCTTCACCCACATCCGGCTATTGAAATACGGCTTGCCCTGTCTCCGTTGTTCTCGCGCTATCATCACCACCGTTTCCCCAAAATCAAACATCTGCGCCGATACCATTTCCGGCGGAACCGACCGCACCCCGCTCTTCTTCCGTTTGGCGATCTGCTCCAGCCGATCCGGCTTCGTATACACCCGGTCATGAAACGTATCTGTCGCCGTGAACTCCTCCGCAATCAGTGGCGAATACAGCTCCGCGTCATTCTCCGCCATGGCCTTCATCACTCCTTGCCACGATGCCACCGCCGCTTTCTCATTCGCTGTCTGCGGCTCAAACGGAATGCTCTTGCACGGATTGATGCACTCGGGACTCTCTACCCCGTCGGCCTGTTCGTTCTTCTCCACCTGCGTCACCTCTTGATAGAGCAGCAGGGTCCACTGCGTTCCGCGCCGTACCCACACGCGTTTCACATGTACTTGCCCGCGGTCGCTCTTCAACAACGCGGTATTTCCATACACCCGTTCTTCCGCAGCCACATCTCCATTCGCCACGCTTGGAAATTGTTCCAGGAATTCAGCGCGGTTCAATCGTTTGCCATGCGAGTCAATCCACGCAAAATCCGTATCCAGCAGCGGAACAGCCGCCGCCTTGTCCTTATTGCCGACCGCCTGCAGAAACATTTGATCCGCCGTCTTCGCTGAATTGCTTTCCACAGCGCTCTGCACCCCGGTATAGGGTAGGGAAGCGCGCGCGCCGGCATTTACCGTCACCGACGCGCATAGCGCCAAAACGATCGCCAGCATATTTTTATTTTTCATGAGAACTCCCCACCCGCTAAACTTCCGCGGCAACCTATTGCCGCCCCGCTCCCCCAGCCTGAATCGTGGTCTGGTAGCTGATCACCATCACCCAGTTTCCATCCCGTTTAATCCACAGCCGGCTTACATGGATGGGCTTGCCACCATTCGCAGGCTGATGCAGGCAGGTCATAATCACCGCGTCTCCAAAATCAAACATCTTCGCCGAGACCAATGGCGTTGGCGCGGATCCCACGCCGCTCGTCTTCTGCTTGTTCAAGGTTTCCATGCGACCGCTCTTGTTAATCGGATGATCGCTGTTCGAACTGATCTGCACGAATTCATCCGCGATGTGCGGAGCCCACGCTGATGCGTCGTGGGCCGTCACGCCGGTCTCCAGTGCCTGCCACGACGCGATGATCGCTTTCTCCGATTCGTTCGCGGGCTGGAACGGCACCGTCTTGCACGGATTCTCGCATTCCTTCACGCCGGAACCCGGGCTCGTCGACGGCTGGTCTAACTGCTTCACTTCGTGATACACAAAAGCTTTCCATCCATCCGGACGCTTTACCCACATTCGCAGCACGTGCACTTTGCCCTGGCTCGCGTTGATCGCAGCCACGTCGCCATATGTCCGCTCGCTCACCTCCGCGGTACTCTCGTCGCCCAGCGCCGGCTTCGGCAGCACGTGCGTCACTTCCGTTGCAGAAAGCGTCAGGCCTGTAGCATCCGTCCACGTGAAATCCTTGTCCAGCATCTTCGCCGTAGTAGCCGCATCACCGCTCGCCGCCGCCGCGATAAACTGATGATCGATCTTCATTACTTCCGGATCATTCTCAGCAGCAAACGCCGCCGAGCCCAGCAGTGCGAAGCCAAGTACCGCTATTCCCAACATCCATGCGTGCCTGCGAGTCAAACGAGTAATCATGATTGGATCCCCTATTATGATTTCGAAATCTGGCTGACCGATTCTCAAATATAAAAATTGCCGCCGATAGTGATGCCCGAAAAAAAGGGGCCGGATTTTCACCCGGCCCCTCTCCAAGCTAGACCTGGATGACTGAGCTAGAAGAGAAACTTCAGTCCGAACTGGATGGCGCGAGCTCCGCCGGAGCCCAGCACCGGGTTAACAGACGCGGTGTCAGGCGTGGCGCAGCCGCACCCGAAGGGTCCCACGGAAGGATCAGCTGTTGCGCCGACGCCTTGGCCAGTCGCCCCGCCGAAAGGATTCGCGAAGTTAGGATGGTTGGTGATGTTAAACATCTCGGCGCGGAATTGCGTCGTTAGCCTTTCCCCGAATTTCCAGCTCTTGGAAACCGAAAAGTCCAGGTTGTGAAATCCACCATCACGGAAAATGTTGCGACCAGAATTCCCGAAGGTGCCAATCGCTGGCGGCAAAAGGAACGATTTTCCGTTCTTGCTCACATAGCAGCCCCCGGTGCCTCCGGCCATGGCGATGTTAAGAGATGTAATCATCCCGGGGGTTGCGTGAGCCAAACATCCAGCCCAATCGGCATTAGTTTGCGCCGTGGAGAGTTGAACGGTACCGGCCGGACTGACATAGCTGCACGAACCGGAACCGGGATCAGAGGTAAGACCGGTACATAGGGGAATCGAACTCTGCCCAGGCGATTTGAAATCGCCTGGACTCCCGAAGAAATCCCAGCGATCCGCCAATTCACCGGTGCCGCTGAAATCGTTACTGGAGTCAAACGCTTGCCACGGTTGGCCGCTCTGCAGTGTGAGAATTCCATTAAGCTGCCAGCCCTTCAACATTTGGGCAAAGCCGTCCTTGCCCGGGATGGTGTAGGTAGCCGAGAGCGTGAAGCGATGCCGGATGTCAAAATCGCTGTTTCCGTACTCGCCCTGCGGATTTGCGCTGTCCTTGGGAAGATACTGGTTCCAGTTGTACGACTGGTTATCGATTGCGTGCGCGTACGTGTAGCCGGCCACGAAATCAAATCCGTGCCAATTTCGAGCCGTCACGGTGAGCTGTAAGCCGTTGTAATTCGACCTGTAAATGTTTGAGTAATAATTGATGAATCCCAGGTAGGGAAACTTGCCATTCAACGTATAGGGCCGTGCCGCGGCTTCCGCCCCACCATCAACAGCCCCAGCAGCAATCGCTGCGGGTGTCCAACCCGAACCAACCGCTGGCTGGTTAATGTCCTGAATACCCGTCAGCCTCGAGCCATGGTTGCCCACATACGCCGCGTCCAAAGAGACTTTCCCCTTGAACGCGTGCTGAATGCCCACAGTCCAAGTCGAGACGAACGGTGTCTTGTAGTTGCGGGACATGGCGAAGGTGTCGCATGGGCCAGCGTCGGCTCCGACGCCGTCTCCGCACAAAACTTGCGAGACCAGGTTCGATGGATAGATTCCTGCACCACCCACTGCAGACCCATTCCAATTGAGTTCCGAGGCGGGCAGCGTGATCCCGGAGGCCACGATGTTGCCGATTCCTGGTGTGGTGACACCGTTGACTTGAATTGCTGCACCCGTCGGAACCACGTTGGCTCCGAGCGTCACGGTGTTGTTGGTGTTCTGCTGCGAAAGAAAAGTGCTCATGGACAGCAGGTCGTAAACTATGCTGCCGCCTCCCCGCACCACCGTGGTTCCATCTCCAAAGACGTCCCACGCCACGCCAACGCGCGGCGCGAAATTGGTGAAGTCTTTCTTATACAGTGAGCCGATATTCTTGCCCACCTGTTCCAGGCCCACCGAAGGCTCAAAGTTTCCTAGCTGGTTGTTGCTATCGCTCGGAACGCCCTGCAGTTCATAGCGCAACCCCAAGTTCAGTGTCACGCGCTTCGAAATGCGCCAATCGTCCTGGACGAATCCAGCGAACAGATTTTGCGTCATGTGGCGGACCGGGTCACCGGCCAGAATGCTGGCGTTGTGTACTGCACCAGCTAAGAAGTCCTCGAGCGCGGTCGAGCCGGAGAATGCGTCACCACCCTTAAATACCGGACGCCCTCTTGCTCCGCGGTAGGTACCCTGGTTCACTTTATCGACGCGGAATTCCGCGCCAAATTTAAAGGCGTGCTTGCCGCTCAAATGCGAAACTTGGTCCACAAAATCATAGACGTTGTCGGGTCCCACCAACTTCGGGAAGTTGTGAAAACCGCCAAGCTCAGTAAATCCGTTGATTCTCACGTTCGGCAGGCCGCCGACAGTCGCCACAACGTCGGGCGAAAGACCCGTGTTGATCTGATAGGCAGTGCCCACGTTGGCCGGGATGATCGTCAGGTGATACCGCGTATAGCCGAATCTGAAGTCATTGGCCCACTCTGTGTTCGGGGTATAGGCGTAGTGAGTTGCAACCGCTTGCGCCCGCGAATGAATCACGGTGCCATATTCCGGTAGCAATTCCGGTGCATCTTCCGCGGTAATGTTGTCATTCCCGAAGAAGTACGACCCGCCTAGGGTATGTCTGTCGTTGATGTGGTAGTCCACTTTACCGAGAGCGTTCCTGGAGGAATCGACGTCGGGAAAGCCACCAGTGATCGTCTTGCTGCCGGTCGCGTTTGGCCCATAGGTGCCGCCTGTGCATCCGGTGTATGGCGCTGTGATATTTGTCGGGCAGCCCAGAAGATAAAGGCTCTGCGCGCTAAACGGGATACCATTCGCAGCAAGCCCCGCGAGCGCATCAGGGACGCTGACGGACGGATCGCCAACCGGCACGGTCGTCGGCGCGTTGACTTGAATTGAATTTCCTACTGTGTAATTGCGATTCTCAAACGCACCAAACCAGAAAAGCTTGTCCGGAATGATCCTTCCGCCTGCAGTGGCGCCATACTGCTCCAACTCGACAGGCGTCTTGGGCGTGCCGACTTGGTTGAAATAGTTACGGGCGTCGAACGAGTCCGAGCGGCCAAAAGCATAAGCCGACCCGTGGATCGAATTCGTGCCGGACTTCAATCCGACGCTGGTAATCGCCCCGGGCTTCCAACCAAATTCCGCCTTGGGGTTAACCTGCGTGTTGAATTCCTGAATCGCATCGATCGGCAAAATCGTCGCCGCGTCGCCGGCCACCGCAGCGGCGTTGGTCACGCTGAAGCCCATGAAGGCTTCGTCGTTGCTCAAGCCGTCCAAAATGTAGCTGGTGTCTTCCGGTCGCGCGCCGTTGGTGGTTTGCGTCCATGGACCGCCACCGGGGTAAACCGTTGTGCCTGGGCGCAGCGTCAGCAGGTTTTGGTAGTTTCTGCCGTTTAGAGGGATCTCGTTGATGGTTTGGTTGCTGATCGTGCCGCCAAGAGTCGTGGACGTAGTATCCATCATCGGAGCATCTTCGCTGATCGTGATCGTCTCCGTCTGCGATCCGGTCTGCAGCACTGCATCCACGCGCGAATCCTTACCGACCTCCACTTGCACGTTCTTGCGCTCGAAGACCTTGAAGCCCTTGAGTTCGGCGCGTACCGTGTAAGTGCTCGCAATCAGATTGATCGCGACGTACGCTCCGTCCGCGTCGGTTGTCAGTGTTTGCGTCACGCCACGCGCTGGGTCCGTCACCGTTACGGTCGCCCCGGCCACATATCCGCCGGATTGATCGGTGACTATACCGAGAATTCGGCCCAGAGCCCCCTGCGAGAATGCCGCCGGCGAAACCAACAGCAGCAGGCAGCAGACTAAGCCGCCAAATACACCCATCAGTTTCGAAATAGAACGAGAATTAAGCATCACACACCCCTGTAAATTTTTACTTCCCCCCCAACAGACCCCGAAATAGGTATAGCCGCTGTACCATCATACGAAGGCCCTTGTCAACTATTTCCTTCATTCTGAGCAGCAAAATTCCTGATAGCGGGCCTTCTGTACAGAAATTGGTATACTGGACTGACCAGTTCGGACCGAGCGCTTACAATCCTCCCTATCCTCTGATCGACCCCCAAATTCCCCGGAAACTGCTGCAACTAAAGGTAGTAGAGTTTGTCAATAGTACCAACTTTATTTCTACCGGTGTTTGTCCAGTCGAGCACCCTGCCATATTCGTGCTTTTTCGTACCTTGACCGGCTCCAAAACCTCAAACTCCCGACAACAATCTCAATCCTGTACCGTATAAATCCAAACTTCCGCACCATGATCCGCACGCGCCGGAACCCCCAGAAAAAATCGGTCAAAGCCCTTGCGACCCTTCCCAAAATAGCCGGCCGTCCGGGCACCCAAAGTGGACGGCACCTTAGCCAGCAAACGGTAGTGGTCCGCATCGATTTGTTGAAACACGCTGATGTACCCTTCTCCCCCTGGAACGTAAATCCGCTTCCGCGCGGAATCGAAATAAACATCATCCGCATCCTGCACGCAAGGCAACGCCGCGATTTGGCGTCCCGAATTAGCATCGAACACCGCGAAGCGCGCCGGTTGGTGCGTCGCCACAAAGACCCGGTGATGTTCTTCATCCAGCGCCATCGGAAAATTGTGCTCCAAGGTCATTGGCCAACGCACAATCGTTCCAGTTTTGCGATCAATCGCCGCAATTTGTTTCAGATCGGGAAGATTTACGTAAATGTGCGAGCCTTTCATTTCCAGTTGAAATGACTCCGGGTGCGCCCCCAACTTGTATTCCTCCGGCAGTCGCTGATTGTTTGTCGCGTCGACCATTCCAATCGCGCCAGTTTCATCTTCTCCATATCCCACGTACACGCGATGCTCGGCGGCATCGTAGCGAAGATTATCCACGTCACCGTGAAAGTCGATTTCCTGGATCAATTCGAAACTCGTCCCATCGAAAATGTGCAATTTGCCCTTGCTGCTCGCCACGAATAACTTCTTCTGGTCTGCTGCATACACCACGCCTTGCGGATTCGGTATTCCCGCAATGCTGTGCGCTCGCACCCGCGCACTCACGTCGATCACTTCCACTGTGTTGTTGCCCAACGCCGACACAAATACCTGATTTTTCCCATCGAATCCGAAATGGTCGAAACGTCCTTGTACTCCCGGGACCGGAATCGCTTCCGTCAGTACCAGCGGGCGCGGTTTCTCGGCCGCGGCCGCCTTAGGTGTTGATGGAGCCGTTTGTGCGAAAACGCTTGTAGCGCATCCCGAAGCAATTAAAATGAACGCCAATGTTTTTCTTGAAATCACAAACAACTCCTGTCCTCCGAGCGTAGACATTATCTCGAGGCACCACAGCCCAATGGCTACCGGCTGCGAATACTAGCGCAAATGCCTTGACGCACGCAAAGGTATGATGGTAGAACCACATTCCGCTAGCTCAGAATTCGGCTGCGTGCGCTCCCACGCCTTCGCTTTCTTATAAACTCAACAGTACGTCACATGGTGGCTCGGCAAGTTTCAAAACGGCCGGAAACCGCCAGGGAGGTTTCATGCAGATCGGATTTGCAGGCTTGGGAGATATGGGCCAAGCCATCGTGCCGCGCCTCATGGCTGCGGGCCACACCGTCACCGGATGGAATCGCACCAAGCAAAAAGCCGAGCCCATGTTCAAACTTGGCATGCTCTGGGCCGATTCGCCTCGCCAGCTCGCGGCTTCCTCCGAAATGGTTTTTTCCATCGTCACCGATTCCGACGCGGTCAAAGCGTTGGCGCTCGGCGCAAATGGCATCATCTCCGGCCTGCGCAAAGACGCCATCTATCTCGACATGAGCACCATCGATCCCGAAGCCAGCAGGGAAGTGGGCGCGGCATTCGCCAACGCCGGCTTAACCATGATGGACGCTCCCATCTCCGGTACCACGCTGACCCTGGGGCAAGGCAAAGCCTCGTTGATGGTTGGTGGCGACAAAGCAGCCTTCGAACGTGTCGAGCCGGTGTTGCAAGCCATCGGTCCTCGAGTCACCTACATCGGCAAACAAGGTCTCGCGGTGCAACTGAAAGTTGCCCTCAACATGACCCTGGTCATTGAAGTGATCGGCTTTTGCGAAGGCGTGGCGCTCGCAGAAAAAGGAGGCGTGCCACGCGAAGTCGCCGTCGATGCCATGCTGAAAAGCGTCGTCGCGTCTCCGGTAATCAACTATCGCGCGCCATTGATTCTCGAAGGCCACATCTCCGACGCCACCTATGGCAACGTGAATCTGCAGCAAAAAGACATGATGCTCGCTCTGACCTTGGGAAGAAAAATGGGTGTGCCCGTTCCGCTCGGCGCCGCCGCCAACGAAATGTTGAACGCGTGCCGCGGCCTCGGGCTCGATCATCACGATTTCGTCACTGTTTATGAGGTTTATCGCAAGTTGGGAGGGATGTCCAAGTGAAACCGTATCGCACAAATTTGCGCGATGTTCCAAAAGTTGGCGGCCTTTCCGAAGATGAAGGCTGGATCAACATGCAGGTACAATTTCTCATCGATCAGAAAACCGCCGGCTCCGACAAGTTGCTGATAGGCTGGACGGTCCTGCCACCCGGCGCCCGTCACGACAAGCATCGTCATCCAAACGTTGACGAATTCTTCGTGGTAATTAAGGGCAGCGGCTATATTTACACCGACACCGGCCGCGAGCCTTCTTCACAGGGCGATGTTATCTTCACACCGCGCGGACACTGGCACGGTTTCGACAACACCGGCACCGAAGATGTTGTGCTTGTCTGGGGTTGGAGCGGCGCCGGATCGCTCGAAGCCGCCGGCTACGAAATTCCTCCCGAAGGATATTAGAACCAGCATGGCTTCCCGTTCATGATTGCGGCTTGGGACGATCCGCGCATCGCCAGCGGCATGCGACAACAGCTTCGCCGCCGCCGCGAGCTTCTCGAACTAGGCGAAAAGCCGCTCGGCTGGAAATTGGCCTTCGGCGGTCCCGCCGCCATGTCCCGGCTGCAAACCAACGCCCCGCTGGTTGGATTTCTGCTGCATCGCGCCGTCGTGCCTTCGCAATCAGAGCTTTCGTTACCTGGATGGAAAAAGCCCGCGGCGGAACCGGAGCTGACTGTTCATCTCGGCAAAACTCTTGCCGCTGGCGCCGATCGCAACACCACCATGGCCGCAATCGCCGGACTTGGCCCAGCCATCGAAATCGCCGACGTCGATCATCCTTCCGAAGATGTCGAAGGCACCCTGGCGCGAAACATTTATCAGCGTCACTTGGTGCTCGGGCCTCCGGACACCAGATACGCTCGCGGAGTCCTCACCGGCCTGCGCGCAAAAGTGCAGCACAACGAAAAGCAAATTGCCGACACCACCGATTTCGAAGCACTAACTGGCGAGCTGATCGCTATCGTTCAAAACGTCGCCAACCTGCTCGCCGCCTTTGGCGAAACTCTAGATGCCGGCCAAATCATCATCGCCGGCTCCATAACTCCACCCATCTGGGTCCAGCCCGGCGAACAAGTCACGTTTCATCTCGATCCACTCGATCCAATCTCAATTAACTTCTCGCCAAAACAAATGTAGCGGCCACTTTCAGGTGGCCAAACCTGAAAATAGCCGCTACAGACATCCGGACTTTTATCGACATTTACTTCGAAACGTACAGCAACACCAACGTCCCAGGCTTCACGGTAGGCCATTTCTGTCCCGCCGCGGGAGGAATCATCTCCGCCGCCGGCAGAAACAGGTTGTGCGTCTTGGGATCCAACGCCATCGTCCGCGCGCCTTTCTTCGTCGTCACGTTATCCACTACTGAATATTTATCCGGCGAATCTTCGTGAATCACCGTTAGCGTTCCTGACTCTCCGTTCGAAGAAAACGCATAGCCGGTCTCTGGATCGAACGACGCAGCGTCCGCGCCTTCTCCCGTTTTTGGCGTCGCCACCACTTTGCCGGAATCCGCATCGACCACCGCCATCATGGTGTTGTCGCACACCGCGAACAGCCGCCGGTTCTTGGCATCGATCGCCAACCCGCTCGGCTCTTTGCAAGGTGCCAGCGGCCAGCGGTGCATCACCTTCATCGCCTTCGCGTCTATGTGCAAAATCTCCGAAGTGTCTTCTACGTTGACCCACACACTCCCCTTGCCATCGATTACCGCGAACTCCGGCTTGCCAGCCACGGGGAAAGTGCTCAGCACGCTGCCATCATTCGCATCAATCACCGTGGCGTCTTTGCTCCGCCCATTGAACGCGAAAACGCGCTTGGTAATTGGCTCGTAAATGATCGCGTCAGGATTCGTCCCCGTTTTTACCGTGCCCGTGGTCTTCAGCGTTTTCAAATCGAAAATCGTTACGCTGTTAGCGCGCCCGTTGCTCGTGTATCCCTTGCCAAGATCCGGCGCCAGCGCGATTCCGTGGACTCCCTGCGTGTCGGGAATATCGCCGACCACCGCGTGGGAATCCGCGTCAAACACTACTGTGTGCGTCGCGTGTGAGAAGTACAGTCGCCGCGCGTCGCCATCCACAACCAGATAATCCCAGCCGCCTTCTCCCGCCACAGGAATGCTGGTCGAAACTTTGTAGCCCGAACCGGCCGGTTTCGGTGTACCCGCGCGCAGAGCGACGCCGGTAACAATCGCGCAGCCCATAGTGGCCGCGATGAATACTCCCAACTTCTTTGCTGCATTCTTTGGCATGAGGCTGTCCTTTTTCGTAGCGTTCCATCAAAAATGACAAATGAACAACCAGATTCTACACGAATCCGCTTTTTCCTATCCCACCGAATATTTTCAGGAATTTGAGACTGAAAATTCTTTCAGATTGCATTCACACAAATCGCCAGCGTTTTGGCGCAGAGACTAGCGCACCATCCGCCACGGCCAACTGGGTAGACCGTGGCGTTTTTGCTCTCGATTGTCGAAGAAAACTACGTAGAAACTGGGCCCACCAGCACCGGTGTGTGCCGCTGCCGCCGTTCATTGGCTATTTCCGAATGTCCATTGGCGTCCAGCCAGGTCAGCAAACCGCGTACACTGCCTCGTGCCAGCGCAATGCTTGAATCTGCCGCGCCGTAATACAAATTGATGCTGTCGCCGTCTGCCGCGATCGTGTATCCGCAGGGAAACACCACGTCCTGCACATCGCCGCGTCGTTCGTAGTCCGCTTCGGGTGCAAACATCCACGAATCGCCGCGCACCAGGCACTTTTCCGGTTCGTCAAGATCGAATAACGCCAACCCAAGCCGGTAAATTGAACTCGATGGCGTCCGCCGCACACCGTGATAAATCATCAGCCAGCCTCGCGACGTCTCGATGGGTGGTGGAGACATTCCAATCTTGTTCGCATCCCACCACGCTCCGCGCCTCGCTTCCAGCATCAATTTGTGATTGCCCCAATGGCGCATGTCCGGCGAATACGATATCCAAATGTGTGCCCCCAATGGAGTCATTGGCCGGTGAATCAACGCCCAGAATCCATTAATCCGCCTTGGCAGCAGCGCCGCGTCCTTATCGTCTGGCGACATGACCACGCCCAGGCGCTCGTAGCTGCGAAAATCCTTGGTGAGGGCCAGTGAAACGCCGGGACCGCCGCGCGAATACGACGTATACGCGATGGCATACTGCTTCAGTTCCGGCACATACGTGATGCGCGGATCTTCAATGCCCCACAACTCTTCCGGATAATTCTCGGGATCGGGCAACAGCGAAGGTTGCGCGTCGATCTTCCAGCCGTCTACTCCATTCGCCGAACGCGCCACGCATAGGTGCGACAGCCCACGCCGATCTTCTACGCGGCATAGCAGAAGTGTGGTGCCGTCCGCCAGCAATGTGGCTCCGGCGTTAAACACGCTGTTCATCGGATACGGCCAATCATCTGCCGTTAGGATCGGATTTCCGCCGTGCCGTACGAATAAGGGATCATTGATAATCATCAGGTCTTCTTTCCAGATATCTTCACGTAACCTAAAAGTGTCAGTAGCCTGCCAGGGCATTAGCCAACAGTATCCTGATCAAGCTTTGCGATCGGTAATGTCCGCTTGTTCCAGCTTGCGCATTTCCAAAAGCGCCATCAGGAACGCCAGCGTGGATTCCGCTCCCTGGTTTTCGTTGGCGCGGTCGGGATGCAATCCATCGCGGCATCCGCCGGTCGTCGGATCATAGAGCGCCACCTGCAAATCGTTGTCGCCCAAGAACCAGTTGAACGCCACCCATGCTTCTTTGCGCCAGCGCGCCTTCCCCGTGACGGCATACGCCTGCAGATACGCGGACACCGCGGCACCCGCATCAACGGGTTGTTGATCAAAGCGCGCCTTTTCCGTTTTCTTCGAATAAAAGCCGTGCGAGCCCACCGGCACGAAGTGACCTTTCACGTCGCATCGCTGCACCGTTGCCAGCCAATCCAGTGATTCCAGTCCCGCCGCCACCATTTCTTCGTTGCCGCTGCGCACTCCTGCACGAATCAGCGCTTGTGGCAATCGCGCGTTCGAATATGCCAGCACATTCTCAAACCACATCCACTCGGCGGTACGATTCCCGCGATAAGCATCCAACAGCCGATTTGCCAGCGTTTCCGAGGCATGCACCGCGGCGCGATCTCCCGGAAACGATTCCAGGTATTCCTGCAATCCAAGCAACGCAAATGCACACGCGCGCGGACTCTTAAATTCCACCGCTGCCGGAACAGCCAACTCAAACAGTCGCCCTGCTGCTCCTCGCAACCCAGCATCCTTCGTTCTTCCCAACACCGTTCCAAGTCCCCACAGCGCGCGGCCGTGGCTATCTTCCGAGCCTTCCGGCTCCTGCCACTGTCGTTCGTAGCTCAGGATATTTCGAAATCGCTTGGTGATCGGATCGAAGGCTAGCCACAGAAACGCTAAATAGCGCGCTGCGAAATCCGGCGAACCTGTTGGCATGCTGCCGGCAATATCTTCCAGAAGAACGGCCACGATTAACGCTCGGGCGTTGTCATCGGTCGAATAGCCTTCCGGATAATTGGGCACCACAAACACGGCGTGCTCCACGATCCCTGTGTCATCGGTCATGCGCCGCAGGTGATCCAGTTTCACCACCGGAAGCCGGTCCAGCGCCTTTTCCGTGTGTTGTGCAGAAAAAGTGGCGCGCGGATTCCGTAGTCGCTCGTTGTAAACCCGTTCAAAGCTGCCCATATATTGCTGTGCCACTCGATTCCAGACCATGTCTCGCGTGTATAGATACGCGCGCTTCCTCATCGCATGACGCGCCGTCGCATTGTCCAACAACTCAATCGTCTTCGCCGCAATCGCTTGCGGATCGTCAAACGGCACCAGCACGCCGCGCTGCTCGTCCAGCAATTCCATAGCATGTAAATACGGAGTCGAAATGATCGCTTTTCCGGCGCTCAGAGCATACGCCAGCGTTCCCGATACGACTTGCCCCTTGCTCTTGTACGGCGTGATGTAAATGTCCGCCGCTCCGATCAACTCCACCAATTCTTGTGGACTCACAAAACGGTTGCGAAAAATCACGCTGGCTTCTACTCCCAGATCTCGCGCCAACTTTTGCAGCGATTGCCGGTACTTATCGCCTTCGCGTCGCAAAATGTGCGGATGCGTTACGCCAGACACCATGTACACCACGTTGGGATGCTGCGCCAGTATCCCCGGCAGTGCTTGAATGACGTTCTCGATTCCCTTATTCGGCGACAACAGTCCAAATGTCAGCAAAACATCTTTGCCTTCGGTCCCAAATACATCTTTGTAATAATTGGGATCGGTAAACGGCATGTCCGGTATGCCGTGCGGGATCAAATCGATCTTCGCCGCCGGCACATGAAATACTTCTTGCAGAATCTCCGACGATTGCCGGCTCATCACAATCAACCGGTCTGAGAGCGCCGCGAGTTCATTCATCACCGTGCGCTGATCTGCGTTTGGCTCGCGCAGCACCGTGTGCAGTGTAGTCACCACTGGCATGTGCAGTCGCCTCAACAGTTCCAAAACATGCGAGCCTGCAGGTCCACCAAAAATTCCGTATTCGTGTTGCACGCACACCAAATCAATGTTGCTGAAATTCAGGAAATCGGCGGCTTGCCGGTACGATGCCAGTTCGTCTTGCGCAAGTTCGAAGCGGATTCGCGCCGGATAGCTGTAGCCTTCGGGCGTGTCGTTTACGGGTAATGCCAGCAACTCGGTGGTGCCGTATTCGGAATGCAGCGCGTCACACAAATCAGTCGTGAACGTGGCAATTCCACATTGCCGTGGCAAATAATTTCCAACGATGGCTACTCTACTTGGCAACACCGGACGCGGATGCAGTGGCCGCACCATCGCGTCCTTTTCCTTAAGTACGATGGGATCTAGACTCACGACTTCTTCTAGACCCGTGAACGCAATCATTTCGCCTGGGTCTGCAACCTGCGTTGAGGAGTTTTCCAGCGACGACATTATTTTTGGTAACGACATTCCAATCCTATCTTCCAAATCAATTTTTAACACACTGATCCCGACTGACTGCGCGGAGCGGAGAACCTGCAGGTAACAGCCTTATGGCTGGAAACTCTTCAGGTTTTTCTGTCGCGCGACTTCCGCATCGTCGGAAACCTGCTTCAGCCGGAGCGCTTCCTTCTGCGGGCCTTGCTCTTCCTCAAGCTTTAACGCCTGGGTCAGTGCAACTTCCGCGTTCGCGTCTGCGCTTTTGGAATAAATCACCAGCCCGAACCCTTCGGTATACGACGACCTCACCAGGTCGAAGGAAGACTGCGCATCTTCCCACCGCGCGATCAGCTTCTTTTCTGCTTCCGGTTGGCCATTCGCCGCAGAGCTCGGATCGGTAAATGTCTGTGCCGGTGCGCCGTATTTCTTGGAAATCGACTTCACCATATCCTCGGGCGTCATTCCTTCCACGGCGCTACGCTCGTAGCTCACGTTCATTTTGTAAAGCTCGCCATTGTAGAAAGAAAACAAAACCTGGCGCACGCTGTCCGCTTGATACGAGGAGCCAGGCAGCAACGGCGGCCACCAGGTCACTTCCTGCAGCAGCGCTGGCATCTGGTGCAGAGTCTTCACGTCAGCTTGCTTTTGCTCCGTTTGCTTCAACACTTTCGCCAAACTCGTCCCCAGCGAAATGTTGCGATATTTCCCAAGTTCTTGTGCACCAAGTATCGGCACGACAAACATCAGCGTTACCAAACATAGAACTGCGTTGCGTATCGTCTTCATATCGATTTCTCCCAATTCCTACGAATGTCCTGCAATTACCGTGGCCGGATTTACTGATACCGCAGGTGGCCCGGTCGATTTCATAGTTCTTGCGCCTGGCGCCGATCGCTCTTCCGGTGCCACCAGTTGCATTTCTTCCTGTATATGCCGGGCGTGGGCGAATACCCGCACATACGGTATGCCCAGGAATCGCCTGCTCACGATTTGCGTAACTTCCAGCGAATTGTATGTTTCCCTTGGCAGTCTTCCCATAATGCGAACTACTGCTTTGCTGATGGTGGCCTGTTGTCCTTCGTCTCCCATCGCCGCTGCGCTGCGTTGGCCTGCCAAATAAAAGAAGCGCCACTTCGCATATTCAATTTTTCGCCCCATCGCAAACCCATCCAGATTGCTCACCGCTTTCCAACTGCGCGAAAAGTCTTCTGTTTCCAGCGGCACTCCGACGGGCAGTACCGCACCCTCTTGGACGAAAACCGTTCCGACTTTCAGTAGAGTATTCATTTGAAACTTTCTATGGCGAGACTGGATCGACGTGTCCGGAGACAATTCCACGTCCAGTCCACCAACAAGACGAACTTCGATTCGAATGGACCTTGGGCGGGATCAAACAGAGTACAAAAAACTATGGCTCCAGCGGTTCGCACTTCCGTGCGATTAAATGGCTCGGGCGTAAACTTTCCGCCGCTCGGTGAATCCCGCCAGCATGGTCAGCAGTACTGCGCCGATCATCGCCACCATGGTTGTCAAAATCGTTCCGCTATAACCGCCAACGCTGTGCGTGTTCATCAGAAAACCGCCCACCACGCCGCCGCCCATCCCCAGCACCACGTCTCGAAAAGGCCCGTAGCCGTTACCGTGGATCGCTTTGCCGGTTCCCCAGCCAATCGCCGCTCCAACCAGAATCCATGTCAGTAGGTGCATACCGTCCTCTTTCCCGAAAAACTCTTGGCGCAGGAACACATTTCTGTGTCTTGAAAAAATCGCACGCGCTCTCGCTAGACTGATTTTTGAAATGCAGTTGAGCTTGAGAAGGGTAGTCACCACGGACGAACATAAGGCTCCCTTGTTCAGGGCCAAGGGGGGAAATTCAGGGTACCGCTCGCGGTCTAAAAGACCTGAAGGCACCCTTGATCCATCTCCATCCTGCGCCGATTTACCAGTATTGTCAAGTAGCGTACAGAATCCAGTCGATGGATTAACTATCCAAGTAAACCATTAAACCTGCGCACTTTGCGCTCGTTCACCTGCCGTCCGTGGCCGACCCAAGCCAACCATCCCGCCGTACTTCACCAATTCCTCCACCTGATCAGCTCGCCCGCGAAATCCTATATACCCGTCGGGACGAATCGCCACCATCTCCCCGCGACTGCCTAGCAAATGCTCCAACTCCTCTTTGCCTCGCACCAGGTCCGCAGAATTCACTAACAAAAATTCAGCCTGCGCCAGCCGTTCTTGAATTCTGCCTGGATCCCTTACATTGAATCCCACAATCAGGTGCCGAGCGTTCTTCAACGGGTCCAGCAGCCGCATCTCCCGGCCCTTCCACGATATCTCCGGGTTAGGCATGCGATCGCCCGCGCGCAGCGAGCCTCCTCCCCCAGCATCCGCCACGATCGTGCTATCTCGGTAGGAAATCGCCGTCTCCGACACGAAGCCCACCATCTGCTCCTGCACCAGTGGAATCCGCGTAGCCACACGCAAAAAAATGTCACGTATCTCTTCGACCAGCCGGTTGCTGGCTGTTGCCGCTTTCAGCCCGCGCGACGTCGCCTTCAATAGCGCCTCACTCACCATCCCGCGCTCTTCGTCATAACTATCCAGCAGTCGCGCGTCGGCCCCGTTGCGCACCGCCGCAAGTTTCCACGCCAGGTTCGCCGTATCCTGAATTCCCGTGTTCATACCCTGGCCCGCCACAGGCGAGTGAATGTGCGATGCATCTCCCGCCAGAAACACGCGACCGTGGCGAGTGTGCTCCGCGCGCCGGTCGCTTACCCGAAATGGCGTCATCCATTGCGAAGATACAACGTGCAGCTGAATTCCTGCGTTATCGATGTATTTCTGAAAATCGGCAATCGTCAGCTCGTTCTTGCGTTCTGGTGCATCTTGCTCCGAATGCAGCGCCACAATCACACGAAACAATCTTTCTTTCAGTCGTCCGATGAACACCACGTCGCCACGATGCAGAAAAATGCACAGCTCGTCCCCGGGCAGTTGCGGACCTTCCAGTTCGAAATCGCCTAGAAAGAAATTCAGTTCCACCGTTTCGCCAGAAAAGGGAATCTTCATTCCATCACGCACCGCGCTATGCGCTCCGTCGCAGCCCATTACCCACGCTGCCGTTGCATTTTGTACCTTGCCGTCCGCGCTGCGCAGCTCCACCGCGACTTCATCGCCCTTTTCCGTGATCGACTTCAATTCCACACCCCGCTCCACTTCTACGCCCAAGCTTTCCAAATGCTCAATCAGCAACGCTTCCGTTTCGTTCTGCGGCAGAAACAGTACAAATGGATAATGTCCGGGAATTTTATCCAGCGTGAACGAAACAATTTGTTTTCCTTCGCTGATGATCGACGCGTGTTTCAGCGGCCGGCCCCGTTGCACCGCCGTTTCCGCAATCCCGTAGCGTTCAAATTGTTCCAACGTTCGCGCCTGCACCACCAGCGCCTGCGAATGCTGCGCCGCCTTCTCCGATTTCTCCACCAAACGAAACGGAATCCCCATTCTCTTCAGCTCAATAGCCATGCTCAACCCGGTAGGCCCAGCCCCTACGATGAGCGCCTCGTAATCCGCCATAAGCACCTCCCTAACCTTGGATGCATCCCCAGCAACTCCGGCGGTTGGCTCTAGCGCGCGCACGAACGCACGCGCGTCGCACACTTCTGGCGAATTCCTGCGTGCACACAGGTATCTGACGTTTCGAGACACTCACCGCAATAATCCAAGGAAGGGTTTTCGTATCCGCTCGAAATGCTCTAAAATCAATGCAGCACTTCTGTGGGCGTGTAGCTCAGCTGGGAGAGCACCTGCTTTGCAAGCAGGGGGTCACCGGTTCGATCCCGGTCACGTCCACCATTCTCCAGCTTGGTAAACATGGGGAAGAAATACTCCTCCGCTGTGCTCCCGGCATTCTGAAAGCGCCAACTCATACGTATGTCCATACGCCCGATGAAGAAGTGCTGATGCAAGTCTTCCAGAGTCTGTGGCGTGTCGTGGGCTGAGAGGCAGTCGGAGCTAGAGCCGGATGGTCGCAAGTTTTCGCGCGATCAGTTCAGAATCTACCTTTGCGCACTGTTGCGCATCATATTCACTGCACCCTATCGTTGCGTGACCCACCACGGGACAGTATCGCTGCAAAAATTATGGGAACAGCAAGGAGAAACGAATATGTATTTAGTCATGGGTGTTACTGGAAAAGTTGGGGGCGCCACTGCGCGGCATTTGCTGAAGCAAGACAAACAGGTGCGGGCACTTGTGCGCAATCGCGAGAAAGCGGCGAAGTGGGCAGACCAAGGCGTGCAGCTGATGGATGGAGACTGGAACGATGCGACAGCCATAGCGGCCGCGCTCAAAGATGTTGAGGGGGCATTTGTTATGTTGCCGGCCGTATGGGCACCCTCGCCTGATTACAAAGAAGCAAAAGCCGTGATTGCCAACTATGTCGAGGCGCTAACCAAGGTAGTGCCGCCTCGCGTGGTAGCGCTCTCGTCGATGGGCGCGGATAGAACAAGCGGGCTGGGGATGATCACGGCCTTATCACTTATGGAGCAAGGTTTTCGCAGCCTGCCATCTCCAGTCGCATTTTTGCGCGCAGGCGGCTTTTTCGAGAACTTTCTTTTCGGTCTACAGGCCGCCCAAGGCGGAACACTTCCGGTCTTCTACAATCCTACGAACCGGAAATCAACAATGGTAGCGACAGAGGACATCGGCGCCGAGATAGCAAAGCTTCTGACCAGGCCGGCTTGGTCAGGGCATCGCGTTATCGAGCTCGGTTCGATGGTAAGCGCGGATGAAGTGGCGGAACAATTGGGTGAAGTTCTAAAACGCGATGTAAAGGCCTTTGCCGTTCCGCGCGCAGGATGGGCGGAAGCGTTCGAGCAGTTCGGCGTCCCTAAGGGCCATACTGGACCTGCCGAAGAAATGTTTGACGGCGTGAACGCGGGATGGATGGACCTCGGAATCACGGGTACGGAGCACGTAGCGGGTAAGACCTCGGCACGCGACGTTTTCGCGGCTGCTCAGCAGGCCGTCAAGGCGAAAGGCCATTCCGTTTGAACGCTGCGATGCCGCCGTCAGCTCTTTGGGCACGATTCGGGAAATGGATTCTCATCGCATTAGGTTCGTTGGTCGTCCTGTTGGCTATCGTCATCACGTTGACCATCGGGTGGAGTCCGTTTTTCGGCCCCAAGGCGCGTGCTCTCACGAACCGCACATTCGAGCGCACGCCGCAACGGCTCGAGAGAGGCCGCTATATCGCGACGGGTTTGAGCAGTTGCGTCTACTGTCACAGCCCGCATGACTGGACTAGTCCGGACACACCCACGGTGGCTGGCAAAGAAGCTTCCGGCGAGGTACTGCCCTACACCGGTCTGCCCGGACGCGTCGTGGCCCCGAACCTTACGCCCGATCCGGAAACCGGAGCGGGCAGTTGGACGGATGATCAACTAGCCCGCGCCATACGAGAAGGCGTCGGCCACGATGGACGCGCTCTTTTTCCCATCATGCCCTACCAACACTACCGCAATATGTCAGATGAAGATTTGGCATCCGTTGTGGTCTACTTGCGGTCCTTACCTGCTGTCCACAACCAGCTTCCGGCCACCGAAATAATTTTTCCCGTAAAATACCTGATTCGCAACGCTCCCGAGCCGATTACAGCGCCGGTCGCCGACGTTGTCTCTTCCGACCAGCTCAAATACGGGACCCATCTTGCCGAGCAGGCCGGTTGCACCGACTGCCATACACCTCAAGTACGAGGACAAAACGTTTCGGGTATGGACTTTGCCGGAGGATTTCCCTTAACGGGCCCCTGGGGTACCATCGCGAGCGCGAATATCACGCCGGATTCATCTGGAATTCCCTATTACGACGAGGCTCTTTTCTTGAAGGTGATGCGCACCGGGCAGGTCGGGGCGCGCAAGCTTAGCCCGATCATGCCCGTAATGGTTTATAAGAATCTAACCGATGACGACCTCAAGGCGATCTTCGCCTTTCTTCGTACAACAAAACCTGTGAAGCATCGCGTAGACAACTCGGAGGCGCCGACCGAATGCAAGCTCTGCAAACAGAAACACGGCGCCGGTAGCGAAAACTAATCGGGGAGGACGCAACGCTGTTCCGTGGATTTACCGCGCCATCCTAAGTGCTCGTAATGGTGGTGGTTGAAGCAATCCGTAGCAATTAGTCATACAACCTGTAAGTTATTGTTCTTCGTGCGTGCACCGGTTCGATCCCGGTCACATCCAGCAACCTCAATAAACTTAAATTTTCGACTCTCGTCCCGCTATTTCTTCCCCTCCCAATTCCACTTGTATACCTCAATCTCATTCCCGTTCGCATCCTTCGCCGCATTCACCTTTTCTGCCCGCGGATCCGGAATCCCCTTCGCCAACCATTCCTGATAGTACGGCGTGTATTTCTCTCCCTGCCGCAAAATCACATAGTCGACCTGCTCTTTATCGAGGAACCTCAGCGCCACATCCTCATTCATGGTGTACGGCGCATACACCCACTTCGCATTCGCGTGAAAAGCCAGCGGCGTGGACCGATCCATGATCTTCACCTGACGATTTTGCTGCTGCGCAATCCACAATCCCAATTTCTTGGTCGCCTGAGTCGTCGCCCGCGAATCCTGCTGCCAGTAAAAAAGCGATCTCACGCCCGCGGCAGGATACACCGTTACGATCAACGCCACCAGCCCGGCAGCCGCCCATTTCGCTAACGCCGGAGGAATCCATTTCCATCCCGTGGCAGCCAGCGTTGCTTCCTTCCACAATCCGATTCCCACCACTCCATTCGCTGCCCAGACCAGCAAAAATGGAATGAATACAAAGTAATATCGAATCGCCGTCCATCCGCTGAACGAAAACGTCGCCACCACCGCCGTCAGCGGTACCAGCACAAAATACATGTGGCCGGGAATCAGTGCTCGTTTCCACGGCCGCCGAAAGAATCCCAACAATGCCAGGGCCGGCAAAAATGGGGCTCCCATCCACGCTGCCGTCAGCTGCTGCAGCAGCGTTGGCACATTTCGCTTCACTCCCAGTTTCAGGTTGTGCATCAACTGCCGCCGTGAAACGTGCGCCTCCCGCACCACTTCCACTTCCGGCCGGTTCGAAGTCCCGGTCCTCTCCGCATTGTCGTCCACCGAATGCTCGGCCCACTCCCCAGGCAGTGCCTCGCCATTCTCCTGCGCCACGGCCGTCCGCACCTGCTCCACGTAAAAAAGCGAACTCTTCTCTTCTAATCGAATCGCTCCCGTCGCTTTGTACAGGTGAATGACTTCCGGTAGAGCCACGATCGCAAACATCGCTAGCGCCACAGCCGCCCATTTTCCACGAGCCACCAGCGATCCTCCCGCGAAGCACACCGTGAGAAATACCGCCACAAACAGCGGCGCCACCGCCTCCTGCCGGGTCAAGTACGCGAGCCCGAACAGTCCACCCACCAGCAGATATCTGCCGACCCAGGGCCTCTCCAGCGCCAGCAGTACCGCGTATATTCCCCAAAAAAGCAGCGCGACGTACACCGCCTCCGACAACACCAGAAATGACAAGTTCACCAGCAGCGGCGAAAATATCGCCAACGCGGCAGCTACTAATCCTGTGGTGCGGTTATATAAACGCGACGCAATGCCAAACACCGCTAGCGGTACCAGCGATTGGAAAATCAGCGAAACGATCCGCCCCGCCCATTCGTAGTCATGCGTCAAAAACGAAAGCGCAGCGATCAGCACGGGAAATAGCGGTGGAAACACAATTTGCGAACCCGGACTGGTCATGCCCACGTATCCGATTCCGTTCCGCAAATTCTGCGCGATCGTTGCGTACTCCGTGCCCTCCGATTCGATTGCGCCAGTGCCCCAATACGCCAACGCGGCCAAACGTACCGCCACGCTCGCGACCACAATCACCGCCATCAAAAAGTACCGGTGACTCCAGACACTCCCCCGCTCCTGCGACTGTCCGGACAACGCCTCGACAGAGTTAGACTCCATCATCACAATAACAGTCTCCGAAATTCCGTCTACGAATTTATCCGTCTAATGCAAAGAGGGCTTGCTCTGGTCTAACTAAATATTCCCAACAACATTTAACCACCCGCCCCTCCACGTCCGCCAACTTTTCCCGCTGTAAGTGTCGAAGCCGCATACTTCCGCAGTGGTCCTACCGCTAGATTTAGTGGCGTTCCTCCCGCGACATTGTGATTGCGACCCGCTCCCCTCAGGTGTAACTTTCGAATCGAGAGGTCAATTCCAGTTGAGTGAGTACCGGGACTTTTTACCCACTCTCAGTTAGTGCCCCAGGCTCATGGGTTTATGTCCGGGACAGCCGCAAAATGCTTACTTATATCCGAATCGGCGGCATCGCCACCAGCTACTTGCCCAAGACCCAGAAACGGCGAGAGCAGGCTCGCTCAATTACATGAAAATGATTTTCGATGAGGTAGTCACTTGACCCCGCTGCCGGACCCCAAAATTTTCATCGTGATGGCGGCGTACAACGAGGCTAAAGCCATTCGCACCGTCGTGGATGCCCTGCTCGTCTCCTATCCCCACGTCGTCGTCATCGATGACGCCTCCACCGACGCCACCTCCGAAGTCCTGAAAGATACGCCAGTCTATCTCCTCCGCCATTGCCTCAACCGCGGTCAGGGAGCTGCCCTACAAACGGGCATCGAGTTTGCCCTTTCATCCGGCGCAAACCTTATCGTCACCTTCGACGCCGACGGCCAGCACGATTTGACCGATATTCCCGCAATGGTGGCTCCCATCCTTGCCGGCGAGTGCGACGTAACCTTGGGTTCCCGCTTCTTGGGCCGCACCGAAGGCATGCCCATGATCCGCAGGTTCGTTCTCAAGGGCGGCGTTCTCTTTACCAGGATTTTCTCGCGCATCAAAGTTACTGACATCCACAACGGATTCCGCGCCTTCTCCGCTCGCGCCGCCACCCACATCCACATGCAAATGGATCGCATGGCCCACGCCTCGGAAATCCTCGATCAAATCCGCCAAAGCGGCTTGCGCTATCGCGAAGTTCCCGTCACCATCCGTTACACTTCCTATAGCATCAGCAAAGGCCAAAGTTCCTGGAATGCTGTGAAGATCGCATTTGAGTTGCTCCTCAGGCGGAGGCTGGATTAATGCTGCATCAGTTGAATCCGTTTCAATGGATCGTCGTTCCGATTCTCACTCTTCTGTTCCTGCACAGTCTGGCCCTCATGGCCCGCGGCGTACGTTGGGGCCGAGATGGCGTTCGCGCGCTTCTGTGGTTAGCCGCCGCCGTCGCCGTGCTTCGCCCGGATGTCACCATCATCATCGCCCGCGCCGTAGGCATTGGCCGCGGCACCGACCTGGTTCTGTACCTCTTCATCCTCGGCTTCCTGGGCACTTCCTTCTATTTCTACGGCCGCGTCGTAAAACTCGAAACCGCCATCACTACCCTGGTCCGCCAAGCCGCCCTACAAGACAAAGCCCAATCTAAATCCTAAACGCGAAGGAACGAATCGCCTTCGTAAGGCCGCCGGAGACTTCGGAATGGAGCGGGCAGTTCAATTTCGAGTAGCCGCGCTCATGGAATTTGAAAGACCGGCCCGCGATGGAAAGAACAAAAGACCGCGCGAAAGCCACGTCACGCGAGGGACTGCAAAATCTGCGCACCCCAGCCCTTTCGGTACAACTTCGGTACGTCTCAAGTTGAATTTCCGGGAAAATCACGAGATTTCGCGCCAATTGCGTCGCCGGCGAAAAACAAACATCGTGCCTAGATTGACTTTTTCAGGAGCCGCGATGCGTTAGCACCGCGCACGGCGACTGGCAGACCAGTCTATACGCCGTCGGAGAGGGCAGTTGCCCCGCGGATTTCCGGGAAGTCCGCAATCCCAGCACCATCAGGTCTGATCGCTGATCCACGACCGCTCGCAATATCTCTTCCGCAGCATCTCCAAACCGGATTAGCAGTTCCGGTTCGTAGCGCTTCACGCAGGTTTCTGGAATCCCGCGCCGTAGCCGCTTCATCAAGAATTCGTTCACCATTTCGTGCGGTTTGGCTTTGTCTCGCGTGTCTTCCTCAACCACATGCAATGCTGCCAACGCTGTCCCTAGCTGACATTCCAGGCAATATGCCACGCGGGCGGCTCGTTCCGCATGCGGCTTGAAATTCGTCGCAAATAAAATTCGCTTCAATTCCAGCGCTGCTCCAGACCCACTCGCCCTCCCGTGGGGCGCCACCGTCAACGTCGAAAAATCTGCCATGCGGAAAATCTCCTCCGCAACAGACCCCAGCATTTTCTGTTTTGCAGCTCTCCCGCACGTTCCAAACGCGACAAGTTCAATTCGATTCGCACTGACGCAATCCCGCACCACCGGCCACACCCGTCCCTCCCGCAAAATCGTCTCGTAGGAAACGCCCGCCCACTCGACACTCGCCGTCAACTTTGCCATCTCTGCTGCAGCGTGGTCCTTGGCACGCGCGATCGTCTCGCCAGACCGCTCCGGCCCTGTGTATTCCAGAAATTGCGGTGGGATCACGTGCAGCAGAAAAACTTTGCTTTTCAGGCGGCGACCCATCGCCAGCGCACACTCCAGCGCCGCCCGAGCACCCTCCGAAAAGTCGGTGGCGACCAAGATTCGGGAGTATCCGACGACGGGCAAGGGCAGGTCGTCTTTGACGGTCGCACTTCCTGTGAACATGAATTGGCTTTCTACCAGCCCAAGTGTGACGAGCCGATTGAGACACGTGATGCACATCACTAGCCATCTTTGGCCTCCGCAACACGCTGACAATAGACAGCTTATTCCGGAAAGTATTTGCCTCTTCCGCCAAATGCGGCGGATGGCGCACCTCATCGCGAGTTTTCACCCTTCCTTCACGAGACCGTCGCGTTGATTCCGGGTTCAAGGTCGTACGCTGCCGCGCACTTCGCCGCATTCACGGTACATTTCTTGAGGTGGTATTATTCTGCGAATGTTGAACCCTCCCATCCCCGCCCCCTCCCACCCGGAAACCTTTGTCGAGGAGATGAAGCGCTACCTCCATTTCCGTGAAGGGGACAGCGAACTCCTGCGGAAGTTGGGTCCGCTCATGTCTCCCCACCTTCCGGAAATGGCCGAACGTTTCTATGCCCAAATTCCGCACCATCCGGGCGCCAGCCGTGTTTTTACCGGAGGCGGCGAGCAGGTGGAGCGTCTGAAAAAGACCCTGCAAGCCTGGGCCTCCGGCCTGTTCAATGGCGTCTACGACGAGCATTACGCCGACGAACGCTACCAGATCGGCTTCCGTCATGTGCGCATCGGGCTCGACCAGAAATATGTCATCTGCGCGATGGGCGTGGTGCGCGCCTTCCTCCTTCAAAGACTGTTCGACGAATTTCCTGAGGGTGAAGAGCGCCTGGCCTATTCACAAGCGCTCAGCAAAATTCTCGATCTTGATTTAAATCTGATGTGCGGCTCCTATTTTCGCGCCACCATGTCGCACCTGCAGGCCCTTAATCAGGAACTCGAACAGGCCAGCGTACAGTTGGCCGAAGCCAACGCCATCAAGGATGAATTTTTGGCGCAGGTTTCTCACGATCTGCGCACCCCGCTCAATTCCATCCTCAGTTTCACCAAGCTGGTGCTCGATGGTCTCTGCACCACTCCGGAAGAAGAAAAGGAAGTTCTGCGCGACGTCTTCAGCAGCGGCCAGCTTCTTCTCCGCCTGGTCAACGACCTTCTCGATATTTCCACCATCGAAGCCGGCAAGCTCTCCCTTAATCTCGAGGAACTCGATCCCCGCGCCATTTTTGATTCCACGTTGCCGCTGGTCGCCGTTCAGGCTGCATCGAAAAATTTGCGATTGATCGACGAGACCCTCGAGCAAGATCTGCCCGTGGTTCGCGGCGACGAAATTCGTCTTCGCCAGGTCCTCATCAATCTCTTGTCGAATGCTGTCAAATTCACTTCCGATGGCTCGGTGCGCGTGCGCGCGCTCATCTCGCCTTCCGGCGGTCACCTGCGTTTTGAAATCGAAGACACCGGTGTCGGCGTCCCCATCGACAAACGCGATCTTATGTTCGAGAAATTCGTCCGTCACACTCCCAAGTCGCAGCGCGGCGTTCCCGGCGTTGGCCTGGGCCTGGCTATCGCCAAACGCTTAGTGGAAATGATGGGCGGCCAAATCGGCCTGGAAAATGGGTCGAACAGCTCCGGTTCCCTCGCGTGGTTCACTTTGCCGCTTGCCAAAACTCCAGTTACTTCCGAAAGCGTGCAAGTCTAATGGCGGTCCCAGACTCCCCGAAAAAACAGCGCATCATCATCGTGGAAGACAATGCCCTGGTCGCCAAATTCTTTCGCATGGCTCTCGAACGCGGCGGCGGCTATTCCTGTTTGGTCACCGAAGACGTCCCCGCAATTCTAGAGGAAGTGGAAGGCGGCCTGGTCGATCTGGTGCTCCTCGATGTTTCCCTCACCAATGCCGAATGGGAAGGACGGAGCGTCGATGGCGTTGAACTATGCCGTATTTTAAAGCTGCGCGCTCCACGGCGCCTCCCGGTTTTACTGGCCACCGCGCACGCCATGAGCGGCGACCGCGAACGCTTCCTGGAAAGTTCCGGCGCCGACGGCTACCTGGAAAAACCGGTCTTCGATTCCGCTGTTCTCGTCGAACGAGTACGAGAGCTCATCAACGGCACAAACAAATAAACCGCGCGCCATCGGTAGCCGAATTTTATTTAATTTCTAAGCGAGTGTGGCTTGCAGAACTTCCCGTAGCAGTTCCAACTTTTGTGGATTGAGTTTCTTGCCTTGCGAGGTGAGATAGAAAACGTCGATCGCCTTTTGCCCTTCGGTATCGACCAGTGCCACTTCAATATTACATGCCAGTCGCGCCAACGCCGATCCCACTTCATACAGCAATCCCGGGCGGTCTTGCGCGGTAACTTCCATCAGTGTGCACAAGTCCGAAGACGCATCGTCGAAATTGATGGTCGTCGCCACTGCCACTTTCACCGGCCGCGCCACCATCGCTCCCAGCCGTCCCTTCAGCAACGGCTCTAGGGGCTGCTTGCCATTCACCACATCAGCGATACTCTGCTGGAATCGCGGCAATTCATCGGGATTCAGTTCCAGCGTGCGATGCAAATCCACAAAGTGAAATGTGTCTAGCACGACGCCCGCGGAGTTCGCAAACGCATCCGCCTTCACGATGTTCATTCCCCACGCTGCCAACACACCCGCAATCGCCGCAAACAACGCCGGACGATCCGCCGACAATAAAGTCAACGAAAATGCATGGTGTGTGGCCTTCACTTCCGTCTGCACCGGCTCCACGCCCAGCTTGGTATACAGCTTGAAGTGCGAGGCAATTTCTGCCGGCGTGTGCACCGCCAGATACCGCCGCGGGAATCCTTCCAGGAACCGCTCGATGTCCGCCTTCGACGCTCCACCCGCTTGCTGCCGTACCTGCTCCAGCAGCAATGCCTCGTCCGAAGCGTGCAGTCGATCGCGATCCACCGTGCGGCTGAAATGATTCGAAGTCGCCACAAACAATTGCCACAACATTTCTGCCTTCCACGGCGTCAACGCTTCCGGATTCACCGCGTGAATATCCGCATACGTCAGCAGGCACAGCCGCTGCAACCGTTCCTGCGTTCCCACATTCATCGCAAATCCTGATACCGTCGCTGGATCGAAAATGTCGCGCCGCTGCACCGTCGCCGACATATCCAAATGGTGCTCGATCAAAAAGTGCACTTCGGCTTTTTCTTCCGCATCCAGCTTCAGCCGGTCCGCGGCCGTTTCCAAAGCCTGCAAACTGCCCGCCACATGATTCTCAACCGGCATGCCCTTGCCCACATCGTGCAGCAACAGCGCCAGAATCAGCAGGTCGCGCCGGTCCACCGTGCGCCACAGCGGACTGAAGTGCGCACCCAACGAATCTGGAGGATCGGGAAGTTCCTGCAAATGCTCAATCGTCCGCAGCGAGTGCTCGTCCACCGTATAGCGATGATAAAAATCGCGCACCACCAGCGAGTCGATCGTCCGGAATTCTGGCAGCACCTCGATCAGCAATCCCAGCCGGTGCATCGGCCGCAACGCCATTCCAGGGAAATCCGCGCCCAGAATCTCGCTCAACACCGGCCACGCAATTCGCGAATTTCGCTGCGGCAATTCCGGGTGGGTCATGATGTACGCAATCCCGCGTTCCGCGTCGCGGCTCAGCGGCACACCGGTGCGCGCCGCCTCCGTCAGCAAGGCATACGTCGCACTGCGATCCGAAAATACCTGCTCATTCGTAAGTTCCAGCAAACCGTCCCGCAGCATATAGGGCTTGGCCGCAGTTCCTTCCGGTTTTGGCCCACCCAATGTTGCATTCACTAGCCGCTGCCGCAACGACAGCGTCGTCGCGGGACGCTGCTCGATATACCGCAGCAACTGCCGGTTCAACGTGCGCGCGTGGCGGAAATACAATCGCATCCACTCCGCCGCATTCCGTTTCAAGTTGTCGTCAATGCCCAGCGAACGTTGCGCTGCATCCGCCTGCAATTCATATGTCAACGTGTTGTCGTTGCGCCCGTTGCTGTAATGCAGGAAGCAGCGAATCGCGCTCAGGAATTCCACCGCGTTGCGCGTCAGCTCATCTTCATTTACCGGACTGATGCGCGGATCGCGTCGATCCCCCGCCAATTGCCGCATCCACAAGCGCGCATGATAATCACGCAGCCCGCCCGGCGCTTCCTTTACGTTTGGCTCAAGATGAAAAATCGTGCTTCCATAGCGCTGCAGCCGTTCGCGCGTCAGTCGCTGCACTTCCGAAAGCAAAAATGTACGCGATTGCTTTTCCGGGCCCGCAGAAATCTTGGCGTCCAGCTTTTCAAACAGCGGATGATCTCCATCCAAAAATCGCCGGTCCAGCATCGCCAGATGAAACTCCGCGTTGCCGTCTTCAATCCGCTTCGATTCTTCCAGCGTGCGTCCCGCGGAACTGACGCGAAATCCCAAGTCCCACAGCGTTCGCGAGAATTCCGAAATCAGCGGGCGAAATTCCTGCTCCGCTTTTTCATTTCCAAATAGGAAAAGTAAATCCAGGTCCGAGTAGGGGAACAACATTTCCCGGCCATAACCGCCCAGCGCCAGCAAGCACAAGCCGGAAGACGTTGTATTGCGAACTCGCAACAACTCTGCAAACACTTTGCGGATCGTGTTATCCGCAAGCTCACACAATTGCCGCAGCGTATCTTGCGCGCTCGCGCCGTTCTCAAACAGTTTACGAATGCGCTCACGCTGTGCGTCGCACTGTGGGCCAAGCACAGACAGCGGAGTAACCGATTCTGCCATTGGTTTTGTCGGACGAAAGCTCGAAACGAGACCTGGACGCGGGGTGGACATCGGACTCACAGAGCGCTTTCGCCGCGTTCCTCGTTGCGAATCCGGATCGCTTCATCAATCCGGGTTAGAAATATCTTACCGTCTCCGATTTTTCCTGTCTTGGCGCTTTTCAGGATGGTTTCTACGGCGCGATTCACCAATCCATCCGCCAGCACCACTTCCAGTTTTATCTTCGGCAGCAGATCCACGGTGTATTCCCGCCCTCGATACACTTCCGTGTGCCCCTTCTGCCGACCGTGCCCGCGCACTTCCGTCACCGTCATTCCTTCAATCCCAATTTCCAGCAGCGCTTCTTTTACCGACTCGAATCGCGACGGCTGAATGATCGCTTCTATTTTCATCATACGAAGTTCTGCTCCCGCCCTGCGTGTTCCCGAGTGTACTCTTACTTCTTTTCTACGACTCCAGGTTATACGCCTCTTCGCCGTGCTGCGTGATATCCAGCCCTTCGATTTCCTGCTCTTCCGTTACTCGCAGACCCGTCACTGCATCCACAATTTTCAAAATCACAATCGTTCCCACCAGCGCGAATACCCACGCGAACGCAATGCCCACCAACTGGTAGCCCACTTGTCCCCAATGTCCATCCAGCCCGCCCGTCGGTTTTCCCGCGCCATAAATTGGATTGTAAATCGCCCGCGCGAATATTCCAGTCAGCAACGCGCCAATGGTTCCACCAGCTCCGTGAACGCCAAACGCATCCAGCGCGTCATCGTAGCCGAAAATTGCTTTGAACTTCGCCACCATCCAGTAGCAGAAAATTCCCGCGATGAATCCAATCACCAGCGCTGGCATGGGACCCACGAAACCGGCCGCCGGTGTAATCGCCACCAGCCCCGCCACCGCTCCGGAAATCGCGCCCAGTGCGCTGGCTCTGCCGTTCTTAACCCATTCCGCCAAACTCCAACTGCACGCCGCCGCCGCTGCCCCAAAATGCGTGGCCACAAATGCGCTCGTGGCCAAGCCGCCCGAAGACAGTGCGCTTCCGGCGTTGAATCCAAACCAGCCCACCCACAACAAACAAGCGCCAATAAAACTCAGCACCAAACTATGTGGCGGCATTGGCTGCTTCGGATACCCAACGCGTTTTCCCAGATACAGTGCGCACACCAACGCCGAAACGCCCGACGTAATGTGCACCACGGTTCCACCGGCAAAATCCAGCGTAGGAAATTTTCCGCCCAGCGACGCATTCAAAATTCCGCCCTTACCCCACACCATGTGGGCCATCGGCGCATACACCAGGAAAAACCACAGCGTCATGAACAGCAGCGTCCCCGAAAACTTCATCCGTTCCGCCGTCGCGCCTGTGATCAGCGCCGGCGTAATAATCGCGAACATCAACTGGTACACCATGAACGTCATCTGCGGAATCGTTGCCGCATAGTCCGGATTCGCGTCGATCCCCACGCCCTTCAGAAACAGGTGTCCGAAATCTCCAATCACCGGCCCGTTTCCGCCAAAGCACAAGCTGTATCCCACCAGCGCCCACAGCACCGTAATCCACCCCATTAACGCGAAGCTCTGCATCATGATCGCCAGCACGTTTTTATGCCGCACTAGCCCGCCGTAAAACAGCGCCAGCCCCGGCCCGGTCATCATCAATACCAGCGCCGCGCTCACCAGCATCCACGCGTTGTCCGCCGAAGACTGTGCCGCCGCCACCCGTTTATCCAGGTCGCTCAATTTGTCGTTAATCGCTTGGGAAGCTTCCGCGGAGGAGGTACTGGCAGGGGGGGCCGAAGTCGTGGTCTGCTGGGCGCGCAAGGGACAAGCGCTCAATACCAGGGTCAGTAGGAGGCAACAGGCTACTCCCATGCGCTTCATCGAGTTCTCCGGTAAGAAAAATTTGTCAGATGCGTGTGCAGTTTCGCTCTCTTTTAACCTTGGGGAAATGTCACGGTGAAGACGGATTATACGCAGGAGGCGCAGCGCCCAGCCGTTCGAAATTTCGCTACACTCAATTCATTTTTCGGATGGAGCCGTCGCCTAAGAGCTTTCTTTTTGTTTCGCCCGCAAACCGGTCTGCATCCCGGGTCGGCCGTGGAATGCGATATCCGTCACTCACTGCCAGCGTCAGGCGAATCGCGGTCTCCAGGCTCACGCGATTGCCCTGCGACACAAACACAGGATTTACGTCTGTCCGCGTCCGCAGCGCCGCCCCGATACATTCGCCACCGGCTTTTTCATCGCATAGCGGCACCCAACTCCCCGCCGCGTTCGGCAACGTGCCATGCGTTCCGATTAGCACGCTCTTCGCGCACCCAATCGTCGGCCGGTCCAGTACCACTCCCAGATGCGCCGCCAACCCAAAACGCCTCGGATGCGCGATCCCCTGTCCATCGCAAAACAGCACATCCGGCATCTCTTTCAGCTTCCCCAGAGCCTCCAGCAACACCGGAATTTCCCGGAAACTCAGCAGCCCCGGTATATACGGAAAGTTCAGCGCCAGCACCGCATACGCTCGCGCGATTTCCTGCATCTCCGGAAACCGGTACACCACCACGCACCCAATTGCCTGATTCGCATCCCGCAATGAATTCCACCGGCTCGGTTTCTTTTTAAACGCCTGCGGCTCTGTCAGCACAAACGACGCATCCAGCCCCGCCACCGTGTGAATCTCCGGTAGCCGGTCTTCTCCAATCCAGTGTTGTCGCAGCTCATCTTGAATCGCCCGCGCTCCCGCCGGAAGCACATTCCACCGGTGCCGCCGCACCACCAGTGCTGTCTTGTTCTTCATCGTTATCATCGTATAATGCTGGGGTCGCGACTTGAGATGACTGCCTTGCAGCCGCCCAGCTACCTGTTCACCATGGAAGGGAAACATCGATGACCCTGCACCCGCCTTTGGAAGTTTCCGTGCGCCAAGCCGACGGCGTTCACTTCGTCGTTGTGCATGGGCGTCTCACCATTGGCGAGCCCAGCGAGCATCTCAACGATTTCGTCAAAAAATTAATGGATGAAGGCGCCCGCAAACTGGTTGTCAACCTCAACGACATCCCGCAAATCGATAGCTCCGGTATTTCTGTCCTGGTGAAAATTTCCATCGCCCTGGCCCGCCTCGGTGGAGCCCTCCACCTCGTCACCGGTCAAGGCCGCGTCCGCGACGCCCTCACCGTCACCCGCCTAGTCGAAGCCATCCCTACCTTCGAATCCGAAGCCGCCGCCAAGAACTTCCAACCCCACTCCGCCTCCGCCTAAGTCATGCGAACAATATTCTGCGCCTTGACGCTCTGTGTTGCGTTTTTTGCAGTTTCATCACTCGCGCAAGCGCCACCGGCGACGTCAGACTCCGGCTCCAATAGTTCTACGGCAAGCGGCCAAAAAATCTATCACCCCGAGGGAGACCACGTGACTGTGCCAACGTGTTTCTACAAGCCCAATCCGCCCTATTCAAAGGAAGCAAAAGCGGCGAAGTACGAGGGGAGTGTATTTGCTGAGGGGGTCATCAGGCCGAATGGGAAGATCACAGATGTAAAAATCAAAAAATCGCCAATGGGGTTAGGTTTAGAAGAGCCTGTCTTAAAGACCCTAAAAAAGTGGAAATGCAATCCGTCAACTGGGCCTGATGGTATCCCCGTAGCCGCATATGTGATGTTTGATATCAGATTTCACCAATAGGTCCCTGCCCGACTTGCCACTCTCCAATTCCGCTAGCAAATTCAACCCGTCATTCCGAGCGCAGTGAGGAATCCCTCTTGGGGTGAATTACACCCACCCCCAGTCTTACAGCCAAAGAATCCGAGCGTCGCCCTCCCATGCTAGAATCGTGGAACTCACTCCGATGAAACTTCACCGCTTGTTTGTTCTTCTCTGGATTGGATTTCTGTGTATCTGCCAAGCTACGGGTCAAGAGACGAAAGATGTTGCTGGCTCGACCATCTCGCAGAATGAAAGTCTGCGAGATTTGACTGCTCAAATTCTCAAAGACGCGCCAGGAGTGGGATGCCTCGCGCAAGCGTGCAAGATGCTGGTTGTAGATTTCGGCATGCCAAACGGAATCAATCCAGCCTATGGAAGCGTGTTAGCCGATGAGTTTTCGAGACAACTCACTGATTCACAGAAGGACGTTCAAGTTTTCAACCGTGGTTTATTAAAGACTTACGCTGCTCTCACCAAGCCCTCTGGCACTTTGCCCAAGAGCGATGAAGAGGCGCGTGAGTTCGCGCGTGGCCTGGGCGCAAACGCCGTTGTCACTGGGAGCGCCACCAAACTACCTGACAACACGCTGAAGCTTTCGATCCGGCTTCTGAACGCCAGAGACGTATCATCCGTCAGCCCCACGGAAGAGGCCCTCGTGACAGCTCCGCCCGCAAATCTGCCCCAGGAAAGTCAGGTATCTCTGCGACCGAATGCTGTCGACTCCAGCGCGAACCCGAATAATCTTCCGTCAGCAAACGGTAAATACGCGGTTCCCGGCAAAGGCGGCGTGGGCATGCCGACTTGTTACTTTATGCCCAGCCCGCACTATTCAAAACAAGCAAAGAAGGCACGGTTTCAAGGCGTTGTCGTCGCTGAAGCGGTCATTATGCCCGAAGGGAATATAATAAATATACGAATCAAGAAGTCGCCTGGGATGGGCTTAGATGAGTCTGTGCTGAAAACGATGACAACTTGGAAGTGCAAACCGGCGATTGGCCCGAACGGCAACCCCGTCGCCGTACTCGTCAATTTCGAACTTGAATTTCATTTGTATTAGGGCAGCCTAGCTGCCCTTCTTCAATTCCGCCAGCACCAGCTTGGCCAATTCCTTCAGCGTGTCAAACACGCCCTGCCCATTAATCGCCACGCCTTCAATCACCGGCTCGCCCTTTTTCTGCAATTGCTTCGTCAATTCCTCCACCGTCATCGCATTCGGCAGGTCGCGCTTGTTCAGTTGCAACACATACGGAATCGTCGAGAAATTTAGATTGTGTTCCTTCAAATGTTCCTGCAGGTTTTCCAGCGTTTCAAAATTCGCGTCCAGCCGTTCTTCCTGCGAATCCGCCACGAACACCACGCCGTCCGCGCCCTTCAAAATCAGCTTCCGGCTGGCCTCGTAAAACACCTGCCCAGGCACCGTATATAAATGAAAGCGCGTCTTGAACCCGCGCACCGTCCCCAAATCCAACGGCAAAAAGTCAAAGAACAGCGTCCGATCGGTCTCCGTCGCCAGCGAGACCATCTTGCCCTTCTGATTTTGCCCGGTGTTGTCGTAGATCCATTGCAGGTTCGCGGTCTTTCCGCCCAAACCTGGACCGTAGTACACGAGCTTGCAGTTAATTTCGCGCGCAGGAAAATTGATGAATGGCACTGTGTCGTCGACCTGAAAACAACCTGAAACTTATAACACACGCGCACAACTCCGGCCAAACTCGCCTGCTAGTTATGCATATCCGTAACTACAATTAGTTTCACGGACAAGCGGCCATTCGCGGTACTTTATTTTCCAACCGTGCTCCCGGTCGGTAAAGGCTATCGAACTCGGCACGTTCGTAGAGATTAGGTCCGCTCCTTAAAAAATGTGAGGCTGTTTTGTTTCAAACTCGCCGCGCTCTGAAGATATTCCTCGTGGCACTGCTCGTGTTCGCAGTGCTGGGATTGCTATACACCGCGCATCGCGGCTTCGATTTCCTCGAAATTGCCATAGTTGCGCCAGTATTCGCAGCCCTGACCACCCTTTTCTGGCTGCGCAAATTTCCCACACCCCGCTAATACTCCTCCCGCGCTTCCGTTGACGTAAGCCAAAGCCTTTGTTAGCATTCGCGCCATGGCGAAAGTGCAGAAAAAGCCTTCCGGCGCATCCGGCAGGTCCAAGGGCTCCTCCAAGCCGCAGCCTAAATCTAAGAAAAAAGGGAACTTACCCGCGCCTCCCCCTCAGCGCGGTGGTGTCGAAATGGTTGATCCTCTGGTTCAAGCTCAAATGAAGACCTACGAAGAGGCCATGTCCCTCTTCCACCAGCAAAAATTCCAGCGTGCCAAACAGGAACTCGAAAAGGTTCTGGTCGGCCCCAGCAAAGAACTTGCCGACCGCGCCCGCACCCACCTCCGCATCACCGAGCAGCGCATGAAGCCGTCCCACGATCAGAATCCCAAGTCGCCCGAGGAACATTATCAACGCGGCGTGGCCATGATGAATCTCGGCCGCTGGGATGAAGCTCGCGAAAGCCTCGAAAAAGCGCGCAAGCTCGCGCCTAAGGCCGATCATGTCCACTACGCTCTCGCCGCGCTCGATTGCCTCACCGGCGAAGCCGATTCCGCCATGGCCAATCTCAAAGTCGCCATCGACCTGCGCCCCGCTAATCGTTATCACGCGCGCAACGACGAAGATTTTGCCTTCCTCCAGGAAGACCCTCGCTTCACCGAATTGCTGTATCCTGAAAAAGACGGCTATTCGGGCTAATTCCAGTCCAACGTCAGGGCACGACGTTACGCAACGGCAATAATTGTCCGCCCGTCATTCCGAACGGAGTCTTCGGAGTGAGGAATCCCTCTGAGTCTCACGTGAAAAAATCGCAGCAAAAAAGCAACACAGTTTCCCGCGGCCTGAAAGTCGTCGCACTCGGCGGCGGCACCGGCCTCTCCGCCCTCCTCCGGGGTCTCAAAGAACACGTAACTCGCCCGAGCGATCAAGCCCTCACCAAAGACCGCCCCATCACCGACCTGGCCGCCATCGTTACCGTCACCGATGACGGCGGCAGCTCCGGCCGCCTGCGCCGCGAAAATCGCATGCTCCCGCCCGGCGACATTCGCAACTGCATGGTCGCGCTCTCCAAAGACGAAGCCCTCATGGGCCGCCTCTTCCAATATCGTTTTCAAGCGGGACGCGGCCTCACCGGCCACAATTTTGGCAATCTGTTTCTCGCCGCTCTCACTCACGTCACTGGCGATTTCACCGAAGCAGTCCGCGTCTCCAGCAAAGTTCTCGCCATTCGCGGCCGCATTTTTCCTTCAACTCTTTCCAACGTTCATCTGCACGCCACGCTCGCCAATGGCAAACGTGTTCGCGGCGAAACCAATATTTCCCGCAGCCAAGGTCTCCATCCAGAAAATTGAACTCGCCCCGCGACGCGTTCGCGCTCTTCCCCCCGCCATCGAAGCCATTCGCAATGCCGATCTCATTCTCATGGGCCCTGGCTCGCTCTATACCAGCGTGATTCCCAATCTACTCATCCCGGAAATTGCCGACGCTATCGCGCGCTCCAAAGCGCCCCGCGTCTATATCGCCAATCTCATGACCCAGCCCGGCGAAACCACCCACTACCCACTCAGCGAACATCTTCGCGCCATTCACAAACACGTTGGCAAGCGCGTCATCGATTACGTTGTCGCCAATCGTCGCGGCATTTCCCCCGAAGTGGCCCGCCGCTACCGCGCGCAAGGCGCCTCGCAAGTCGCCGTCGACGTCGAAAACGTCGCCAAAATGAAAGTCAAACTCCTCCTTGATAATCTCCTCGAAGAACACGGCGTAATCCGCCACAACTCCCAACGCCTCGCCCAACTCCTAATAGCCCAATTCCTAATCCACCCCAATCGCCACTAACACATTCCGCCACCCCTGTAGCGGCCACCTTCAGGTGGCCACTCCCCGACGGGTGCCCCACCCTTGGTTTTCAAGGGTGGGGGTTTAGATTCACCTTCAATCGACACCACCCACGTCATCCCTCTTGCCTTCTTCCCTCCGAACCAACCCCCCACCACCCATGCAACTTTTCCCCTCCCAATCCGTATATAAACTACAATCCAATCCAAATCGGTGGCCCAATGAAAACACTCTCCCTCTTCGCGCGCACCCTCCTGCTCCTAACCCTCGTCGCCGCGAACTTCTCACTCTTCGCGCAGCCCAAGCTCGAAGACGCCGCTAACCAAATGCCCTCCGTCGTCCCCGTTCCTCCCGAAGCGCAACCGTCCCCCCACTTCGATCCCGAAGCCGCAACCAACGCCTACCTCGCGCAAATTCCCGCCACCGCTCGCGCCCGCAGCGACGCCTACTTCGAAGGCGGCTACTGGCTCATCCTCTGGGATTTCCTGATGTCTCTGTTTGCCTGCTGGCTCCTCCTACATTTCGGCTGGTCCGCCAACATGCGCAATTTTGCCGCGCGCCTCACCCGCTTTCGTCCGCTGCAAACTTTCATCGTCTGGGTCGAATTCCTGGTCATCACCTCGCTCATCCAATTTCCACTCGCCATCTATGAAGGCTATATTCGCGAACACAAATACGGTCTCGCCACCCAAACCTTCGGCCCCTGGCTCGGCGATCAACTCAAAGGTCTGCTCATCGGCGTAGTTCTCGGCGGCCTCATCGCCATGATTCTCTTCGGCATCGTGCGCCGCTTGCCAAACACTTGGCACATCTGGGGCGCCATTGCCGCGATGCTCTTCGTCATCTTCACCGTGATGATCGCGCCGGTTTACCTGTTGCCGATGTTCAACAAAATCACCCGCCTTGACGATCCCAAAATTACTCAACCCATCTTGTCCATGGCCCGCGCCAATGGCATTCCCGCGCATGACGTTTTCCAGATCGACGCATCGCGGCAAACCACCCGCATGAGCGCCAACGTCAGCGGCTTTGGCAAAACCATGCGCATCACTTTGAACGACAATCTCCTCCGTCGCGGCTCGCCCGAAGAAATTCAGTCGGTAATGGGCCACGAAATGGGCCACTATGTCCTCAACCACATCTACAAGGACATGCTTTTTATTTTCGTCGTGATTGTCGCGTTCTTCGCGTTCCTGCGTTGGGGCTTAGCCTGGGCACTCGCGCGTTGGGGCGCGCAATGGCGAATTCAAGGAATCGGCGATACTGCCGTCTTGCCACTGGTCTTTTTTCTCGGCACGCTCTTCTTCTTCGTGCTTACTCCGATTCAAAACACCCAGACCCGCACTACCGAATCCGAAGCCGACATGTTCGGCCTCAACGCCAGCCGCCAGCCCGACGGTTTTGCTCAAGCCGCCATCCATCTCGGCGAATATCGCAAAATGAGTCCCGGCCCCGTCGAAGAATGGATCTTCTTCGATCATCCCAGCGGCCGCAATCGCATCTACGCCGCCATGCGCTGGAAGGCCGAGAACCTCCAACTCTTCCAACCCCAACAACCAAAATAATCAAGCCGCTACTCCGTCCGCCGCCGGGTGCCCCACCCTTGGTTTTCAAGGGTGGGGGTTTAGATTCACCTTCAATCCTCAATCAATCCGCTAATCACCCACGTCATCCCGAGCCGTTTTTGCGAGGATCCCTCTTCGATTTCAACCTCAATCTAAATCAGTCGTCCATCACTCCCCGCCTCATTTCGATGATTCACTCCACCTTCCCCGTAATCACCGTAACCGACGCCTTCGCGACCACAATCTTCTCCTCCTCCTTCACCTTCCCCCGCTTCGCAGGCCCCGCGGGTTCCGCATGACTCGCCACCCCAAACGGATGCCACACATATTCCGCCGCCCCAAACGTCACCGTCTCCACCTCACCCGCAAAATGCTGCGCCAAATCCTTCCCATCCGCTCCAAACGCAATCTTCACCTCATGCGCATTGCTCGCATCCTTATTAATCACTAGCAGCGACCACTTCCCATCCGGCCGCTTCACCGCGTACGCCGTCATCAACACATGCCCCGCTTCGTCCCGCAAATCCGCGCTCGCCGGATACAACTGGTGCACCCCCGCGCCATGCTTCACCCAATCCAGGTTCAACAACTGGCTCGCGAAATATTGCGCGGTGTGCTGCTGAATCTCCAGATTCGCATTGGCCACAAAATTTCCGTACGTGCTCCACGCATGGCATCCCGGCCGCAGTTGCTCCGGTTGCATCGGCGAGTGGTAATACACCGCGCCCCCATTGGCCAGAAACGCGCCCACACTATCCGCCAGCCACAGTCCCGCGAACACATCCTGCATCGGATCCGTCAACTCCCACGACACATTGCTCTCCGTATTCATCAGCGGCACATCCGCCGGCACGCCATCCTCGCGCCACGTTTTCAAAATATTCCCCATCAACTCCGGCTCGCGATACAAATCCGCCCACGAAATGTCGCACGGCGGAAACGGATAATGCTCGAACGACATAAACGTCAGATCGCTCATCCGTCCATGCGCCTTCAAATAATCCACAAATCGCCCCAGCCACGATGTCCGCCCCTGCGCATCCGGCCATACCTTAATATCCTCGTTCACGCCGGTAAAAATCGGCCCGCCCAATTTCAACTTCGGATCCACCTTATGCAGCGCTGTCGCCCACTGCAGGTACAACGCTGCATAATCTTCCGGCAGCATGAATTGCCCATCCGGCTCTTCGCCCATCTCCACGTACGAAACTGGATACCCGCGCTTCTCGATGTACGCCAATTCCGCCGCACTATCCTCGGGCGTCGCGTACACCATCGCTACCGGCACCATCGCCGGCAAATGATTGGTGATCCCGCTGCTAAAAAATAAATCGAAGCCGGTCTGCACTCGCGTTGCGATCAAATCCCCTTCGGTGTGCCACGGATCAATCGACGAAACCTGCACCGCCGTCTGCGCTTGCCCCGGGGTGTGATGAATCAAATCCACAAACTGGCCCAGCGAATTGAAATTGCCCGCGTAGATTTCCCCAATCGCATAACCCGCGCAGTTTCGCGGATCGTCGCTTCCGTGCGTGTCGCACGTGTTCGAAGACTCCGTCATCCACACCCTCAGAAACCGCGTCGCCACCGGGTGTTCCGCCAGTCGCATCAGGTCCGCATCGCCTTTCCCCGTGCTCATTTCGCCGTTTGCGAATTTCACCCAAGCCCCGCTCGCCTGTTTCGTGATCGCATCCTCTTTTCCGTTCCAATATTCCACTACGTACTTCTTTGCATACGGATTCGCCCAAACAATCTGTATCGCGCTGATGTCCTGCATCGTCCCAAAATCCACTACCAGCCATTGCGGATGCAGCGCATCGCTCTCGCCCGTAAACTTTTCCGTCAAATAAGGATTGCTTTTCCAGTAGCTGCCCTCGTCTCCGTCCGTAATCCGCGAAAATTGAAATTCCCCCGCGTCGCTCCGCGTTGTTCCTCGATGCGGCAACGAATATCCATACGACCGCCGCACAAAATCTTTCGGCTCGGCACTCCCCGTGAAGTAGCCGCTCTTTTCTTCCGCGTTGCTCCACGTCCCATTCGGATTCCAGTGCCACGCATCAATCGTCAATTCCGTATTCTGCCGGTACGTCACCGGACCCCATCCCGCCGACAGCGACTCCTTAATCACCTCCTCGCTATACACCGTGTCAAACTCCTTCGCCGGCAAAATATCCATCGACGTCCCCATAGCCTTATCAGGATCAAACGCAATCCCCCGCGCAGCAGTAACATCCACCCGAATCGTCTGCGCGCAGCAAACTCCAACGCCTACACTCACTGTCGCCAAAATGAGTGGAATAAATTTTAAAGTCTTCTTCAGGGCAGGGAAGCGCATGGCAAGTTCCTCCGATGCGCGCTATTATATCGATTTAATACCGAACGGCACTGCTCATCCTTCACGCATCCCGATCAACGATGTCATCCCGAGCGGAGCACGCCGCGTGCGCAGAGGAAGGATCGTGGCGAGATCATTCTTTTGCCACGCCTGCCGCGACCACCACCATCCTCTATATTTCTCCGCGCACCTCAGCGCCTCAGCGTTATCCTTTTCTTCCTCCGTTCCTACAGTGAAGCCCGCCCTCCTGGCACCTCACCTCAATTCCAGCTAACATTTCTTCCGCACTCATTCCTCTAATCAACGGAGAATTTCATGTCTACCTTTGGTCTCATCGACTACCAAGACGCCAGCCCCGAAGTCAAAGCCATCTACGACGACATCCTCACCACCCGCAAAACCGACTACATCAACAATTTCTGGCGCGCCATCGCTCACGATCCCATTCTCCTCAAGCGCACCTGGGAATCCCTCAAATCCATCATGGCTCCCGGCGCTATCGATCCCCTCACCAAGGAACTTCTCTACATCGCCGTCAGCGTCACCAACAATTGCCACTACTGCATTGCCTCCCACACCGCCTCCGCCTTTTCCAAAGGCATGACGCCCGAAATGTTCAAGGAGCTCCAGCAAGTCATCGGCATGGCCAACGAAACCAACAAACTCGTCACCGGCTATCAAGTTGCCCTCGACGACCGTTTCCAGCCGCCCCTGAACACAAAAAAATAGCTTCTCGCATTTCCACGTGACGCACGTCCTTGCGCCTTCCAACGCCGAGTGGCATCCTTCCCGCCAGGCGTACTTACTTCCATGCTCACTTTGAAATCGACCGTCGTCCTCGCCGTGAAAGCCCTTCTTTGCGGCCTGATTTACGTAATCGCCACCATGTTCATGGGCGCGCTCGGTGCCACGCTCCATCTCGGCATTCCCAATCTTTCGCCTCCCGGTGTTTCCCAATCCGAAGCCATCCTCGCCTTCTTTTTCGCCTCGCTCCTTTTAGGATTCGCACTCACCCCACTCGCTCGCAACATCGGCGGCACGCGCTTCGAGCGCACCCTCGCCTTTTCCTTCTTCATCTTCGTCTGTATGGGTTTGAACGCCACCATCGAAATCTTGATCTTCACCACCATGCTCACTACCCTCACCGCGCCACCCTTCATTCTCAGTTTTATTTTCCCCACGCTCGCTTTGGGAGCTGGCCTGTCCTTCTTAGCGCCACGCGACAACGCTCAAGCTCCAACCGCCTCGCAACGACTCGTTAGTTTTTTCTCTGCGCGATCGCCAGTGGCATGGCTGTGGCGCATCCCCGCCGCCATCTTCGCGTTTCCACTCGTCTATTTTATTTTCGGCGCCATCGTCGCGCCCATTGTCGTTCCGACCTACCGCGCAGGTATCGCTGGATTGGTTCTTCCGCCACTTTCCATCATCATGCCCGTGCAACTTGTCCGCAGCACCCTCTTCCTTCTTGCCTCTTTGCCGTTTCTAATTCTCTGGAAGGAGAAGCGCGGCTCACTTATTTTCTCTCTGGGCCTCGCCCACTGGTTCACCGTTGGCCTTTTTGGTCTGCTGCAAGCGCATCAGTTCTCCATGACCCTGCGCATTGCCCACTCCCTGGAAATCGCCGCCGACTCTTTCGGCTATACCGCGCTCCTGGTGCTCCTGCTTTCTCCGCGTACCGTCACCACGCCCGCTATCGCCCCCACCGCCGCGCCCGTGTTTCCATCGTAGTACGCCAGTACTATAGGTCGCCCTTCCGGCCAGCCCCCAACATAAAGAGGTACGCGGGGCGCCTCTGTCTGTTCACCTCTCTTGGCAGGGTTGTCGCTCCTAACCCTTTTTTAGCGAGTGTCCAATGGCGCCTATTGTTAAAGAAAATGATGCCGCGGTCACCTCTCCCGCCTCCGGCAATCCCGTCAACAAAGCTGCCGCCGATCCTTCCCGATCGCAGCCGGTCGCTCTCGAGATTCCGGTCAGTGTGAATGGTGCCCGCACCATCGAAGGTTCCGACAAGCGCGAGCCTTTCTCCGAATCCACCCAAACTGTTCTCGTTTTCAACAATGGCGCTGTCATTCGCCTGGCCTCCGCTCTCGCCTCTGGCCAATTGATTTTCCTCACTAACGACAAAACGAAAAAAGAAGTCGTCTGCCAGGTCGTTAAATCGAAAAATTATCGAACCGTCACCGGCTACGTCGAACTCGAATTCACCGAACCGGCTCCCGGTTTCTGGGGCATGCGTTTTCCCGCAGCAGCAGCGCCTCCTGCCTCCTCCATTTCCGCGGCGCCTCGTCCGGTAGCACCCGCAACCGTTGCTCCGCAGCAGCCAGCACCTGCTCTCCAAGTTCCCGCTGCGCCCCAAACGATTTCGCCGTCAGCACCAGTCGCCGCAAAGCCACCGGTCTCCGCACCGGCACCAGTTCCGCCCGCGCTGATCGTCACCAAGCCGCTCATCGTTCCGCCACCGGCCGCCATCGTCACGCCGGAACCGCCCAAGGCTCCTGCTCCTGTTTTCGAAAATGTCGCGTCGCATCCAACACCAATTTCCGTGGTTCCGCCACCGGCTCCAGTCCCAGCAGCACCGATCCTTACGCCGCCCGTAGCCGCCGTTCCCGCCGCGCCAGTCGCGCCTCACACCACGCACACCGCCAAGCCCGAAGGCCCTCAAGCTCCGGCTCACGATTACACCAAACAAATTGCCGCGATCTTTTCTGTGCCGCAGGCTCCAATCGCTCCACCATCCGCGCCTCCTGCTCCAGTGGCTCCTCCCGTAAGCGTGAAATCCGAGCCGCCGCCGCAAGCCTCCGCCAAGCAGCAATCCACCGATGAACTCAAGCTGCAAGCCGCGCGCCTGCAAGAGCAACTAAGCGCCATGCTCTTCACCGAAACCGCAACCAAGCCTCCAGCCGCCCCGCCGGCTTCGGCCAGCGTCGTGCCGCAGGAAATCGCCAAGCCCGACATCACCGCGCAAAAAGTTTTGGAGTTGACCAAACTGGATCTCGCTCCCACGCCACCGGCGCCTGCTCCAGCAGCGCCAGTCATCATCCCGGCCCCAATCAAAGTGTCGGTTCCCCCACAAAAATCCTTCAGCACGCTCGACAAGGAAGAAGTTCAAATTCCCTCATGGCTCGCGCCTCTTGCTCGCAACTCCGAAGTGCCCGCGCTCGAATCGTCCGCCGCCAAATCCGAATCCACTCCCGTAGTCGACGCTCCATTGACCTCTGACTCGGCTTCCAGCGAGTCCTCCTCCAGCTTCGCCGAAACTTCTTCGCAGCATGATCAGCCTGCCATGTTCGGCGGCCAGCTGCTTTCCGACTCTTCTACGGAATCTGCGTCGACCTCCTCCGGCTCTAAAAAAGGTTTGTTCCTCGGCTTGGCTGCCGCCACCATCGCTCTCGCCGCCGGCGGTTTCTGGTATTCCAGGCAGCCCGGCAACGCAATCTCCGGTTTACTCGGATCGCAAGCGCCGAAAGCTGTTGCCACATCGCAGCCCACAAACTTTGCGCCTACTTCCTCGTCGTTGCCCGTAAGTGCGCCGGTCGAAACTAACGCTCCGGTCATTTCCGCGAAAACTGCTGCTCCTTCGACGACTCCCGCGTCTTCGCAACCATCGAGCGCCGCTTCCACGACTTCCAGCGTCCCCGCGCCGTCCTCAACAAGAAATCTCAAAGAAAATCCAATTGCCGCAGTCCCAACTCCTGCTGTCGCGCCGCCTAAGAAAGCGGCTCTCGGCGATGTGCGCCTGGCTACTCCCGTCGTGAACCACTCTTCCAGCGCCGCACCCGATTCTTCTGACGCTGAACTCAACGTCGGTTCGCAAGTCGCTCCCAACGCCGATTCACTTTCCAGCCTGACTGGCGGCCACAGTAAAGAGCCCGCCGCCCCCGCTCCCGTTGGCGGAGACGTCAAGCAAGCCCGCCTCATCAAATCCGTTCCTCCGGTCTATCCTTCTATGGCGCGCTCTCAACACATTTCTGGCAACGTGACCCTCGACGCCTTGATCGATGCCCAGGGCAATGTCACCACCATGAAAGTGCTCTCTGGCTCTCCCGTGCTTCATCAAGCCGCTCTCGAAGCCGTGAAGCAGTGGAAATATTCTCCAGCGCAACTCGACGGCAGCCCGACTTCCATGCACCTCACCGTCACCGTCCAATTCCGCATCCAGTAATCCCGTAGGGGCACGATATATCGTGCCCAAGAACGGCATGCTTGCAATCTGCCCCCGCATCACCATTTCCCCACAAGCAACCACTCCATTCCCACTCCCTTGCAGTGCTCAATTTCGCTTCGTATACTGAAACCCCGGTCAATTAGCCGTCGTTCCGGTGGGATGGGTAGCCTGCCGCGTTCACCTCGTTGACCCACTTAATTTTCAGGCCTGCACTTTTTTCAGGCCGAACTCTGCCGTACGTGGCCTCAAACGGCCGCAACTTGTAAGGAGTCTTGTGCATGTCCACGTTAGCTCCAGCACCAGAAGAGATGAATGTCTACCAAAACGCCGAAGCGCGTTTTGAAGTCGCTGCCAACAAATTAGGTCTCGAGCAGGGCATCTACCGTTATCTCAAATATCCCGACAAGGAAATTACTCTCTACATTCCCGTCGGCATGGATAATGGCCAACTCGAAGTTTTCACCGGCTATCGCGTTTTGCATTCCACCGTTCGCGGCCCCGGGAAAGGCGGAATCCGTTTCGCTCCCGATGTCAGCATCGATGAAGTCCGCGCCCTCGCTGCCTGGATGACCTGGAAGTGCGCCGTGGTCGACATTCCATTCGGTGGCGCCAAAGGCGGCATCATCTGCGATCCCCGCAAAATGTCTCGTGGCGAACTCGAACGCCTCACCCGTCGTTACACTGCCGAACTTTCTGACTGGCTCGGGCCCGAGCGCGATGTTCCGGCCCCCGACGTTGGCACCAACGAGCAGACCATGGCTTGGGTCATGGACACCTATTCCATGCACGCCCGTCAGGCCACCACCGCCGTAGTCACCGGCAAGCCCATCGAACTGGGCGGCTCGCGTGGCCGTCGCGAAGCCACGGGACGCGGCGTCATGATTTGTGTCGACAAAGCTCTCGCCAAGCTCGGCATGAAAAAAGAGACCACCCGTGTCTGCGTTCAAGGTTTTGGCAACGTTGGTTCGCTCGCGGCCGAACTCATGCAGAAAGCCGGTTACCGCATCGTAGGACTCGCCGATATTGGTGGCGGCCTCTACAATGAAAAAGGATTCGACGTTCCCAAAGTCATCGATTGGGTCTACACCCAGAAGAAGCCGCTCCAGGAATTTCCCGGTGGTGGCACCAAGATGAGCGCTCGCGACATTTTGTTCCAGCCTTGCGATGTGGTCATTCCCGCCGCCATCGAAAATCAGATCACCGAACAAAACGCTCACCAGGTCCAGGCCAAAATCCTTTGCGAAGGCGCAAATGGCCCCACCACCTGGCAGGCCGACGCCATCATCGATGCCGAGGGCATCTTCACCGTGCCCGATATTCTCGGTAATGCCGGCGGCGTCACTGTCAGCTATTTCGAGTGGGTTCAAGACCGCCAAGGCTTCTTCTGGCGCGAAAGCGAGGTCAACGAGCGGCTCTTCGACATCATGGACCGCGCCTTCGACGAGGTCGTTCGCTACGCCGAGACCCATCGCGTCAACAATCGAATAGCCGCGTACATGTTGTCGATTGACCGTGTCGCCACTGCTCTCAAATTACGGGGCATTTACGCGTGATTTGCGCTTGGCTTTCTTGGTCTCCAAGCGTACTCTTTCTGCCAGCAGTACCCAAAACGATCGCTCCCGATTAGATCGCACCACTGCGTGGTCGAGGAAGGAGTCCGTACCGTGCCATCGGACTCGTCGCCCGAGCTTGCTGCAAGAACTGAAGAACAGCACCGCCGTGATATTTGCCAGATTGGCCGCTGGATGTATGAACGTGGCTTCATCGTTGCTGGCGAAGGGAATCTCTCCATTCGGCTCGATGCCGACCGCATCCTTACCACTCCCACTTGCATGAACAAGGGCATGATGTCGCCCGGGGATCTCGTGGTCATGGATATGGACGGCCGTCACCTTCAAGGTGATCGCAAAATCTCATCCGAAGCTGGCATGCATCTGCTCTTCTACCGCATGCGCCCCGATGTCCAGGCCGTCTGCCACGGCCATCCCGCCACTGCTACCGGTTTCGCCGCCGCGGGACTTGGCCTCGATCAAGCCCTGCTTCCGGAAATCGTAGTGTGCCTCGGCAAAATTCCGCTGGTCCGCTACGCCACTCCCGGTACTCCGGATCTAGGCGCCGTGCTTGAGCCTTACGTGTCACACTATGATGCGCTGCTCCTTGCCAATCATGGCGCCGTCACCTGCGGCCCCGATCTGCTCACCGCCTTTTTCCGCATGGAAACTCTCGAGCATTTCGCTAAAATTATGTTGGCGGCGCGTTTGGCTGGTGAGCCGCAGCTTCTCACCACTCGCGAAGTCGCCAAGCTGATGGCCGCGCGGGCTCGTTATCATGTCACTCCGCCTCCTGGGGGTGGCGCAGAGCTCCCCGAAACCTGCGATACCGGGGAGAACGATACCGACGAAGTTACCTTGTCTCGTGTCGAGCTCGACGCGCTCATCGACGAGGCCGTTCGCAAGGACCGTTCACGGCGTTGATCGTCTGCCGTGCAGTTTCGCTACACGCACCCGCGCGCTCTCGTTGGTCATCTATTCTTTCTGGAGGCTTTATCTCATGAGTCCTGCCGCGGGATTCTTCGACGCCATTAAAACCGGCGACTACTCGCGTGTCGAAGCTCTTCTCGAAGTCGATCCCGACCTCGCTTCCGCCAAAGACGATACCGGCATCTCTGCCGTTCTCACTTCCGTCTATCGCGGCCAACGCGAAATCCGTGATCTCCTCATCCTCCACGGTGCCCAACTCGAGATTCACGACGCCGCAGCCACCGGAAGTATCGATCGCGTAAAGGAGTTCGTCGAAAAAAATCCCGCTCTGGCCAATTCCTTTTCTCCAGACGGTTTTCCGGTCGTAGCTCTCGCTTCCGTCTTCGGCCATCTCGACGTTGCCGCGTATCTCGCGGAAAAAGGTGCGGACATTAACGCTGCCGCCACCAATGGCACTGGCTACAATGCGCTCACCGGCGCCGTCACCGGCGGCCACACCGAGATTGTGAAATGGCTTTTGGAAAACGGCGCCAACGTCAATTACCGCTACGGACCCGGCTACACCCCGTTGCTCGCTGCCGCCGCCAACGGCCATCGCGAAATCGTCAAGCAGCTCATCGCCCACGGTGCCGATGTCCACGCCCGCAGTAACGATGGCAAAACCGCCCTCCAAATCGCCGAAGAACGCAACCACCCCCACGTATCAGCCTACCTAGCCTCAGTAGTCGCGAACGCCGCTGCTGCACCTACTCACACGTAATCTGCCAACGTACCGATGTAGCGGCCACGTTCAGGTTGCCACCTCACAACCCTGCAAGACCCGTCATTCCGAACGGAGTCCGCGGAGTGAGGAATCTCTCTTCGAATTCCACCTCACCGCCACTTCCGAAATCCCGCCCTACTCCGTAAAATCCAAATTCACCGGCTCACTCGGCGCATGCACATCCTTCCCCGTCATATTCGTCGTCGGCACATCCGATCCCACCACCTCAAACTTCATTCCGCTCAGCCACACTTCCCCCGCGCCCGTCAGCAGCATCCCAAACGAAATTCCCGTCGCATCCCGGGGCACATCCAGCACCACGTTGTACCTCTGCCAATCTCCCGTCCCGGTGATCGCCCGGTCCTGCATATTGTCGAACGCCAACACTTCCTTTTCTTTATCCACCCGCATCCACAAGCCGGCCCAGCCCGTAACCTCTTCCGCCTTCACCACGCCACTCAACCGCACCCGCTTGCCTTCATACTGTCCCGCGCTGATCTGCTGCATCAACGTCCCAAAGCCCGTCGTTCGTGCTTGCTTGCTTTTCAAGAGCGCGCTGGGATGTCCCTGATACGCATGATCCGTATCCACTCTTGTTTCATACTCCGCGGGCGCCGTACCCGCCAGCATCCACCCGCGTGGCGCCACTCCATACCCAACCGTCAACGAACACGCCAGTACCGCCGCTGCCCCCACTAACTTTTTCCAAGAGGAAATTTTAATTCGCAACATAACCCCTCCTGCTCCCTCAGACTCTCCATCGTCCCGCAGAGTTGCTTCCACTTCTCAAAAACTCCCGTTACGTACCTTTACCGTAAATGAAAATGGGGTGACACGGCTGCAAACCGCGTCACCCCAGGTTTTGTAGGTGGCGGCTTCAGCCGCCACGTAAACAGCCGCCAAAAAGTGGGGCTTTAGCCCCTGGAGGCTCACAGACTCAAGCCATTAGATTGTCCGGCCGCATACACCCACGCATTGAGAACAGCGTCACCCCATCAATTCTCTTTGACTCAGGGTGCTGGCTTACAGCCGGGCAGTAGCGGCCCCGGCGACAGGCTCAGCAGCGTCGTCTCATCCGGAAAGCTGTACGTTCCATTCCGCGCGTGCGACGGCGATTGGAACGCAAACCACGGCAGCAGCGCCTCGTTTTGCAGATGATACGTCCGCCCATCGACCGCCGCCGCGTACACCGGATTTGTGGTCAGCACTTCCACCACGTCGCCTACTTCCAGATCGTCCTGGCAATTCGCGCCACCCGTAAACGGATCCTGCGACAGCCACCATGGCGTAATGTTGTTTGTAAATGGATCGTCAAACGTCTCCGACATTTCATGGCTCAACGCGGTAACGTCTTCGAATCCGAAAAAGAACAATCCCGGTGAGATCCAGCTCGAATAGTTCAGAACGTACCACCGCTGCCGATTTCCGTTACTCGGGATTCCCGGCTCAAAATCGTACGTGTGATACCCCAGAATGCAGCAGTTATTAGGGTTTCCCCCAGAGTACAAATACACGTTGTTGAACAGAAACGTCGAGATATCTTTCGTCGTGATGTCCCCGGAATTCTCGGCGGCTCCGACCGGCGTTGAATTGTCAAACGGGAACGTGGACGGAAACAGTAGATTTCCGAATTCAACCTCGTCTATGGCGGCCGCGATAGGATTGCCGTTGGCATCCACAAACACGGCCCAAAAGGCGTTAGGGATCTGCATATGCCGCGTGGTTTTCACGCTCGGGTTCAAATAGTTGTGATACCCGTTATCCGAATCCTCTTCCCCCGAGCGGTGAATTCGATCCCAAAACTGCGTTCGCATCATCTGGTCGTCATACTGTCCGTATCCCGACGGGTAGCTGTACGATTCGAATACCGGCGAGTTGTACACAGCCTTCGCTACCTGTGAACCGGCGAACGTAATCACCACTTTCCCGTTCACATCCAGCAAATCCACGTCCACAGGGATGATTGGCGCCTTGAAATTTGTGACCCGCCCGGATTCTGGCGGCGCTCCCACCATCGTGTACGGCCACACCGATTCCGCATTTCCGGCCGGATCAAATCCCGGCGTTACGAATTGGTCCGACCAGTTCGCCAGCGTATCCACACCAGGTATTCCAATCGTAACCGCCGAAGACTTGCCTGTTCCCCCGTAAGCCTTGTTGACCCCAAACGCGGAAATCGGGTCTGATTTCCTCGCCGTTCGTGGGGCCACTTTTTTCAGCATACTTGCTGGCAGTTTCTTGTCTGCAGCGATCCCCTGCGCCGACGCGATTCCCGCGGTTGCCATCGCCAGAGCACACAATGGCAAAACCCTCCTAATGAGCCTATACATACTAGTCCTCCCAGACTTTCTCTCGACGATCTCTTTGTTTGCAACTGAACTGAGGTGTGTGTGGTGAAAAAAACTTACAGACAGCGCCGGGATTTTAGCCCAAACTCCGCACGAGTCAAGTCTAATCTTGATAACTCACAAGTGTTTTTACAATTGCCGAGCATCATCTATACAGATTTATTTGTAGATTTGCGGCGACTCCTGCGCTTCCCCTCTTTCATAGCGTCTTTTCTGCCTTCCGCCTGACTCTTTGGTCTCCGCTTCGTTGACGATTCACCGTTCTTGGCGTAGCTTTTCACCAACAATGTCTTTCCCCTTCTACTTTCATGTCGGGCCCATTTCCATTCATCCTCATCTTCTTTTCGAAGCGCCTGCCTACATCCTTGGATTTCGTATTTACCTCGCATTGCGCCGCCAACGCGGCGATCGCCTCGACGACTCAAATCGTTGGTGGATCATCGCCGCTGCAGCCATCGGTGCAGTCCTTGGCGCCAAGCTGCTTTTCCTGCTCGAAGATCCTCAGCAAACGCGCCTTCATCTCTCGCAGCCCGCAATTCTGTTCTCTGGCAAAACAATCGTCGGCGCCCTCATCGGCGGCCTCTTCACTGTTGAATTTGCCAAACGTTTCCTAGGCATAACTTCGCGCACTGGCGATCTCTTCGCTCTTCCGCTCTGCATCGGCATCACTATCGGCCGCATCGGCTGCTTTCTGACCGGCATCGAAGATCACACCGTCGGCGTCGCCACCTCGTTGCCATGGGGCATCAACTTCGGCGATGGCCTTCGCCGCCATCCCACCCAACTCTACGAAATTATTTTTCTTCTTCTCCTCGCCTGCGCCATTTTTCAAATCTCCCGCCGTCCTCATCGCCAAGGCGATCTTTTCAAAATCTTCATGGTTTCCTACTTCGCCTTCCGCCTGGCCTGCGATTTCCTCAAACCCGATATCCGCGTCTTCGCCGGACTTTCCTCCATCCAGTGGGCTTGCCTCGCCATGCTGCTCTCCTATTCTCCCGACATCCTTCGCTGGATTCGCCGCGCCGCTACCGTTGATGAACCGAAATTCCCAGCGCACGTCGAAACTTCCTCAAGTCAAAACGTGGAACTCGCTGCGCCCCAAGGGACCGCTCGATGACCCAGCTTACCGGCCCACAAAGTCCTCAGAAAGATCCCTGGCAAGCAGTCGTAATCGTGGCTCTTTGCTCTTTTTTCCTGGCGCTGACTTGCTGTGGCGGCGGCTCTGTGCTGGCGAGCTATTGGAATCGTTCGTCGTCTAAATTTCTTTCTGCTCTCGCGAGTTTCCTGTTCAGTCTCGGCTACGTTTTCCTTCTGGTGTTCGTTGTGACGATTCTTGTCGCACTCGGCGGGGCTATCTTCGTTGCGATTCGCAGACATTAAGAATGAGCCATCTCCCCGCCAACTGGCTTCCTCCGCCGCCACCCAAGTCACCCAGGTCTAAGAGTCTCGGCTCGCTCGTTCCCGCTGCAATCACCTTTGGCTGCGCCGTGCTGCTCTCTGGTGGGTCCCTCGTCGGTGCCTTATCCACCTGCAACTTTTCCATGCGGTCCGCACCGCCGTCGCCCTGGTTCACCTTCTTCCTCGACCTCTTTATTTTTTCCGGCGTCGTCCTGCTGGTTTCCGCGGCTTGGGTTATCATCGGCGCGGTCATCGCTTTTTTCATCTCCGGTAAGGACTCCAATCCGTGATTCCTAATAGTTCCACTCCACCAAAACATCCTCGCTCTATCTGGAAGCCCATCGGCCTCACTCTGGTCGCCACCGCGCTCCTGGCGCTCACTACCTGCGCCGGTGGCTTTGAACTCGGCAAAGCCCCAAACAGTATCGGCCCCTACCTTCTCTACGCCGGTCTGTTTTTTGTCGCACTATTTTTTCTAACTCTGCTTTTTGCTGCGATCTACTTCATCGTTTGGCTGGTTCAGAAGTCGAGGCCCCAATGACCCAACGGGTTCGCCCCTACATGTTTTACGATGTCGCGCTCACCATCTGCTCCACCTGTTTCCGCAAGCTCGAAGGCAAAATCGTTTTCCAAGACGACAAAGTCTTCATGCTCAAGCGCTGCCCCGATCACGGTGCCGAGCGCGTCCTTCTCGCCGATGATGTCGACTATTACCGCCGCTGCCGCGAAGTTTTCATCAAGCGTCCCGAAATGCCGGTTGTCTACAACACGCCCGTAAAATGGGGTTGTCCCTACGATTGTGGGCTCTGCACCGACCACGAGCAGCATTCCTGCGTCTCGCTCGTCGAAGTCACCGACACCTGCAATCTGCGTTGCCCCGTCTGTTATTCCGCCAGTGGCCCAGAGCGCCTGCAGCATCGGCCCCTCGCGCTCATCGAAAAAATGCTCGATGCCGTAGTTCGCAACGAAGGCCATCCCGACATCGTGCAAATTTCCGGCGGCGAACCCACCATTCATCCCGATTTTTTCCAAATTCTCAAACTCGCGCAAGCCCGCCCGATCCGCCACATCATGGTCAATACCAACGGCCTCAAAATTGCCCAGGAGCCCGACTTCGTCAAACGCATCGCCGCCGAAGCTCCCGACACCGAAATTTATTTGCAGTTTGATTCCTTCGAACGTGAAGCCCTGCTCGATCTGCGTGGTGCCGATCTCCGTGGCGTTCGCGAAAAAGCTCTCGAACAGCTCAACAAACACGACCTCTCCACCACACTCGTCGTCACTCTTCGCAAAGGTCTCAACGACCGCGAAATTGGCAAGATCATCGACTACGCTTTGCAGCAGCCCTGTGTCCGTGGTGTTACTCTGCAACCCATCCAGGATGCCGGACGCCTCGAAAAATTCAACCCGTCAACCGACCGCCTCACCCTCACCGAAGTTCGCCGCAACATTCTCGAGCAGACCAACGTCTTTCGCCCCGAAGACGTTATCCCCGTCCCTTGCCACCCCGACGCGCTCGCCATGGCCTATGCTCTCAAGCTCGATTGCAAAACCGTTCCACTCACCGCTTCGTCGATCCTGATGTCCTCATCAACGCCGCCAGCAACACTATCGTCTACGAAGAAGAACCCGGCGTCCGCGATTGTCTTTTCAAACTTTTTTCCACCAATCACTCACCTGAATCCGGCGCCTCCAGCCTTCGCGAACTCCTCTGCTGTCTTCCGCGCATCTCCGCTCCCGCCGATCTCAGCTACAAAAATATTTTTCGCGTCCTCATCGTCCAATTCCTCGACGCCCATTCCTTCGATGTCCGCTCTGTCAAAAAAACCTGTATCCACATCGCCCATCCCGATGGCCGCCTCATCCCCTTCGACACCTATAACCTCTTCTACCGCGACCACCTCGAACAAACCCGCCTGGCTTCCCTCCGGGCCTCCATAGCCCCGCCGCCTCTGGCCTCCTCTTGGATTCCAGCTACCGATCTTACCCGCTAAACTGTTTTCCAGAAATTGAGGAGCCCCGCGCACACCTCACCGTAACGTAGGCACACTTCGTCACTTTTAGGTTTGAGCTAGCGACTGCCGGAAACCAGATTCGCCAGATTCGTCCAATTCTGCACAACCGTAAGCGGCCGGTTGTTCTGGTCCGCCGCCACCACCAACAGAAACCGCTTCCCGTCCGGGCTCACATCGTAGTTAATCATCCCGGTGCGATAGATTCGCACCGACGGCCGGTAAGCGAACAGTCGCTGCGGATGTCCAACCTCGATACTGTCGGTCTTCTCGTAAATGTTCACGCTCATCATTTCGTTACGCATCGAAATGAAATACAGTTGCTTGCCATCCCGGCTCCAACGCGGCCAGTGTCCGCCATCGCTGGAAGCCTGCCACATTCCATTTCCTCCCGCGGACGGCACCACAAAAATTTGCGGAGTTCCGTTCGCCAGCATCGTGAACGCAATAAACTTGCCGTCCGGCGAAAATTGTCCGCTGGTTTGCGTGCCCGTATTTGCCACCGGCAGCAGCCGCGGTTTTTCCTTCCCATCCAGTGGCACGACGCTCAATTCCGAATCCCCGCTGGTCAGATTCGCGCTTTCCGTCAGCAGATAACGCCCATCTGGGGACCAGTCTGTGGCCGTGTCCGACGACGGCAGTTCTTGCACGGTATGAGATTCACCCGCTCCCGACGACGATCGCGTCACGATGCGAAACATACTGTTCGGCATCCCCAGCGTTACCGTGAACCGCGATCCATCCGGCGACCACACCGGTTCACCCGCAATGAATCCGTCAAACGTCAGCCGCGTCTTTTGCGGACCGCCGGAATTGTAGAGCCACACGTCGTGCGTCGGGTCGCCACTCGTCACCAGAAAATGCTGCCCGTCTTTGGAAATCCGCGGGCCCAGGTAAACGCCCGATTCGTCAATAAAACTCAGATGTTTGCCGCTGCGATCCACCCATTCCAGCCGCGATTGCGCCATCGCCGCGCCCGTCTGGAATATCAACGTGTTCGAAACTTGCGAAGCCGTAAATGTCGAGTGCCACACCCCAAGGTCCAACACCACGTTATCCGCAACCGCATGCGGCGCGCCCGATAACGAAAGCGAATTCAGATCAAACGGTTGCGCAAGCAGCGTGGACTCCCGCACGTACAACAAATTTCCCTGCGCGTACGCGGCCCCCGCCAGAGACGCCACCAGAAATCGATTCAGTTTCCCGTCCAGCGATGCCACATAAATTCCGTTTTGCTCCGCCTGTGGTGACGAGTGATTCGAAGCAAGGTAGAGAAAATGTTGGCCGTCTGGAAGAAAGAAAGGCCACCGGTGCGTCGAGTGCAGTTTGGTATCGAGCTTGGTGATCGGAGTGGAAACTCCGCCAGAGACCGCAACCTGATGGATCACGTCGCGGGGCCCGGGTGTAAAAACAATGACGCCGTTGGAGCCCCACGCTCCGCCGCGCGCCGCCGGCGCATTGCACAAACTGCGCACCACACCCGTGCTGACTTCGAGAGTTTTCAATTTGCCGTCCGTGAAAAAGGCGACACTCCCGCTGTCAGGCGACCAGAACGGATTGATCGCGCCGTGCGCACCGCCAAGCACCCGCTCCGCTCCGGTGCGAAGAGATCGAAGCCACAATTCGCCGCCCGCCCCGAAAACCAGCGAGCTGCCGTCGGGAGAGAGCGCCGGCTGCGTCCCCATGTCTCCTTCGATTTCAAACGAGGTTCCCACCGGCGGAATGATCGACGAAAAAACTGGCAGCGCGGCCACCGCAGTCTCGGGACGACGTACGAAAAATGCTCCGAGCGCGGCCAGCAAAGCGATCCCGGCCAGCGACCAAGCTAGCAGTTCCCGCGGATTCTTTCGTCGCGTCACCGGGATCGCCACCGCCGACGCTTGCGACGACGAAGGATCGCTGGAAGATATAGACTTCAGTTCCAGAGACAGATCGCGCGCCGATTGCCACCGGTCGTCCGGGTCCTTCGCCAGACAACGTCGCACCACATGATCCAGATTCCGCGGCGTCAGCGGCTTAATCGTACTGATCGGCGCCGGCTCTTTTTCCAGGATCGCCGAAGCCACGCTCAGTTGGCTTTTTCCGGCAAACGCTCGCTGCCCCGTCAGCATTTCATACAGCACCGCGCCCAGTGAAAAAATATCGCTCCGCCCGTCGAGTTCCTTGCCTTCCACCTGTTCCGGCGACATGTACTGAAACGTCCCCACAATCATGCCCTGCTCAGTGACCGGCGAATGGGCCGCAACATTTGTGAGTGTCACCACGCTCGTAGCCGCAGCCGCAGGCTTGGCCAGCCCGAAATCCAACAGCTTCGCGCCCGTCTTCGTCAACATGATGTTGCCGGGCTTCAAGTCGCGATGCACCACGCCGCTCCGGTGCGCCTTGTCCAGCGCGTCCGCGATTTCCGTGCCAATTTTCAAAACCTGTTCCACGGGTAGCGGGCCTTTCGCCAGACGGTCCGCCAGGCTCTCGCCCTCGATACATTCCATCACCAGGAAATCGATGCCGTCTTGCGAGCCCACATCAAATAGGGAACAGATGTTTGGATGATTCAGTGCCGACACCGTCTTCGCTTCGCGCTCAAACCGCATCTTCCGCGCCGGATCTGCCGAAAGATGTGCCGGCAGAATTTTTACAGCGACAAACCGCTCCAATCGCGTATCGCGAGCGCGATACACCTCGCCCATTCCACCTGCGCCGAGCGGCGCTAATATTTCATAAGGACCAAGCTTAGTACCCGGATCAAGCGGCATAGTTACCGCAAATTATAGACCGGAACGCGAATCCCCGTAGCACCGCCATTCCTGGCTGTGTTCTTTCAAATCGCCAATAACTTCTCAAGAGGCGCAAACATCTCCCCGCTTCCCATCAATCCTGCCCACCTGTCGCCGAACCCGCCGCTCAGCGCTAGAATACTCGCTGCCATCCATGATCTACCTGCAACAATCCCCCGCGCCCCCATTACGCCCCTGGATTCAATCCCTCTGGTATTGCCGCGCGCCCAAACTGCCCCACCGCCGCGAACGTGTTCTGCCCAATGGCTCCATGCAGATCATCATCAATCTCCACCGCAATTTCCTGACCCACTGCGTCGACGAAACAGGCGCAACCACTCGCCGCATCCCCGGCTCGATCGTCACCGGCGCTCGCGCACGCTTTGAGCTTGTGGACACCGCCGACATGGACGAGCTCGCCGGCATCATTCTCCAGCCGGGAGGCTTTCCCGCACTCTTCCGCGAGCGCGCCGACTTGTTATTCGAACAATCCGCCGCCTTGCAAGATTTCTGGGCTTGCGAGAGTCTCGCAGACCAGCTCCGCGAAGCGCCCTCGCCCGCAACGAAGCTGCGCACTCTCGAACTTCTCCTTGCCCGGCTTCTTCCCGACAACGCGCGCCGTTCTCCCATCGTCGACCAAACACTGCACCTTTTCACAACAGAAAACTTCACCGTCGGCGAATGCGCGAAATCCCTGGGCATCAGTGAACGCTGGCTCTCTCGCGTCTTCCGCGAATCCGTCGGCATCGCTCCCAAAGCCTGGTGCCGCCTCCAGCGTTTTCAGTCCGCTCTTCGAACTCTTTATCGTGGCGCAGATGTACGTTGGGCCGATCTGGCCCTCGACAGCGGCTATTATGACCAATCGCACTTTGCCAACGATTTCAAAGCCTTCTCCGGCGTCGACCCTACCACCTACTCCGCCCACCGTGGCGCCTGGCAAAATCACATTGCCATTCCCTAGCAGTTCCGATTTTTCCAAGCCAAATTTTCCGCGCAATGCCAGAATCTCTACATGAGCACAACATCTAAAAACACCAATTCCTCCGTAATCCCCGGTCTCCGTTACCGCAATGCCAATTCCATGATCGACTGGCTCTGCCAAGTCTTTGCTTTCGAAAAGCGTGCCGTTTATCCCGGACCAGGCGACGTCGTCATGCACGCCCAACTCACCTTGGGCAACGGCATGATCATGATCGGCTCCGTCACCAACGACACCCCCAGCTCAAAACTCCTCAAGCAGCCCGATGAACTCAATGGCGCGGAAACGCAATCACCCTACCTCGTCGTTTCCGATATCGACGCCATCTACGCCCGCGCCAAACGTGCCGGCGCCAAAATTCTCATGGATCTGCAAGAAAAAGATTACGGCGGCAAAGGCTTCACCTGCGCCGATCCCGAAGGCCACATCTGGCACGTTGGCACCTACGATCCGTGGGAATCTCAGTCGGCCTAGCGCGCGCAGCGCTGCAACGTCACTCAAATGCAAACGAGTTTCTAGACCGTCGCTGTGCTGTTCACTGACCGCGAATACAGCTGGTACCCAACCACGACGAACCAGATAGCTTGCCCCAGCCACACCGCCGCCATTCCATGCACATCCAGCCTCACGTGCCCAGCGCCAACCCCAACGATAATGAGCGCCGCAATCACGCAGCCGTAAATCGCCGCGCCGCGTCCCAATCCGCCGTTGCGCAGCGCCGAGACGGACCAAAGCAGAATCGCCGCCGAAGCCGCAACCGAATAAATTCGCGCGAATGCCTGATTGATCTGAAAAATTCCTGCGATGACGATTTGCCATTGCGACGCAGCCGCAGCAACATCACGCACCATGTGCTTCATAATACTTGGCACGATAAATCCGCTCACTGCCGTCGCGATAAACACCGCCACACACGCGAATCCAAAAGTCACTAAAGCTGCGAACGCAATTCGGTCCGCCGCGGCGATGCTCTGCGTAAGCCCGGAAGCGCCTAGGAAGAGCACCAGCACACTCACCATGGCAATCGAGTGCGCCACGCCCGACGCGACCGCGAGATGCCCCACTTGTTCCGCCGTCAGCGCGCCTCCGGCCGTAGGATGGATGGCCATTGTCACAATTCCGCCCAGCGAGCCGGCTATTAAAGCAATTCCAGATTTGCGATTGTCAGTCATGTCGCCACTCTAGACACGAATCGCTTTCCTGTGACAGTGTTATTTCCCGAAACGCCGCGATACCGAACAAACGCGCTCCAATTGTTCAGGAAAAGTGAATATGAAGTCCGTGAAAGCCACGCCCAAAGCGGCAAAAGTAGCAAAGTCTGCAGAGTCCCGCTCCAAAACTGATCGCCGTATTCTGCGCACCCGCAACGCGCTAGGCGACGCTCTCGTCGCACTCATCCAGGAGAAAAATTTCGACGAAATCACCATACAAGACGTGCTCGATCGCGCCCAAGTCGGCCGCTCCACCTTCTACGTTCACTATCGCGACAAACAAGATTTGTTCTTGAGCGATGTAGAAGATTTTCTCCAGTCCTTCTCCACCGTGCTGGATCGTAAGGACCCCAGCAGCAAACGCCTTCTCCCAGTCCAGGAATTTTTCGCCCATGTTCGCGACGTACGCCACTTCTACGCAGCTTTGGTTCACTCCGGCAAAATCCATGATGTGCAGGCGCTGGCTCGCGGATTTTTTGCCCGCTCCATCGAGCAAAGGCTGCGGCGCGCCGGCGTGAAGCTTGATCCGCTGCAACGCTCCGCCCTGGCTCACGCTCTCGCCGGCACTTTTTTCTCCCTGCTCGACTGGTGGCTCGACAAAAACATGCAACCAGATCCCCAAGCCATGGACGCCCTCTTCCACCGCCTCGCCTGGCGCGGCCTCTCCGCCCCTTCGCCACAACGGCCAGGACAAAAAAGCCGTCAAGACGTGAACGGGATATTACGCGCCGAGGGGTAACCGCTACACCTGGTGGTGCTGCAGAATCGTGCACAGGTTGATTGGTTCCTTTCTCCCGAGCCTATGGTCGTTAAGCAACCAAAGTTTACTCGGGTCGAGGAGCCATTGTTATGCAATCAGGTCAAGACCTATACAATTCACGTCACGTTAAACGGGCAAGGAACTGAATGCGAAAGATAGGTACTGATTTTGTTCACCAAAGCGGACGGAATCTCGTAGCGTATGCTGTCCGTCGAATCATTTATACTCGGTGAGCGGAGATGATAAGTAAGTGCTGGAGGCAAGGTAATGGAGTATCCGCAGTTTGGGTTGAGTGGGCGTGTAGCATTGGTAACGGGAGCGGCTCGAGGTTTGGGACGGGCAATTTCGCTGGCCTTGGCGCATGCTGGCGCGGATGTGGCGCTAGGTTTGCGCGATGTAAAGGCGGACTCGGGCTTAGCGGCAGAGATACGAAAGATGGAGCGAAAAACTCTGCCGCTTCAGATGGACATGCGCAGGCTGGAGCAGATTTATCGCGCCGTGGACGAAACTGCCAAGGAGTTCGGTCGAATCGACATCCTGGTGAACAATGCTGGGATCGCACCGGAAAATCCGGCCGAGAATGTACGTGAGGAAGACTTTGACGAAACATTGGCCGTGAATTTGAAAGGGACTTTTTTTGCAAGCCAGGCCGTAGGGCGACTGATGATTCAGCAGAAGAGCGGGACGATTATCAACATGAGCTCGCAGGCAGGCTTTGCGGCGTTGCCGACGGAATCGATTTATTGCATGACAAAGGCAGGTATCGCTCATTTGACTAAATGTTTGGCGGTGGAATGGGGAAAGTACGGGATCACCGTGAACGCCGTGGCACCGACATTCATCCACACACCGGGGACGGAGAGTGCACTCTCTGATGCGGCATTTCACGCGGACACATTGGAACGGATCGCCGCGCTGCACCGTATCGGTGAGCCGATGGAAGTTGCAGGGGCGGTGGTGTTTTTAGCCTCCCCCGCTGCGTCGTTGATCACCGGCGAGACGATTTTGATCGATGGCGGGTGGACGGCACGGTGACCACTTCAAACTCATAGCCAGAAATTATGATGGATTTAACCTGGCTACACTCAAGTGCCCGTGTAGTCGGGAAACCGGAGCTGAGTTAGGTGTTCGAGCCTCTTACTTTGGTGGCTCTGCAGACTGTTTTTCACTTGTCGGTGGCACGATCCCCTTCAGTCGCAGATAGGTCACCATGTTCCCATAGTGCTCATCCGTGTGCGCCGAATTGATCGTGAACAACGTCAGCTTCGCTATGTCGAAGTTGTAGAATTTCACCATCTGGCTGCCTTTTGCATCGGTCATACTGTCAAATGCCTTGTTGCAGTACGCCACTCCGTCCTTGAGCGCAGCCACGAGGTCCGCCTTTGACGTCTTGGTTTTTTCGATGTCCTTTGCTGGGTTTGCTTCACCTAGGACTTGCGAGCAGAACATGTACGAAGCATCGGCCACATGGCCCACGAGCTGGCCAAAACTGCGAACCTCCGGTGTCGGCTTGAAGGAGTAGTTTTCTTCCGGCATTTTCTGCGCCGCACCGACGACCGCGCCACTTACATACGAGTAAAAACCTTTTTCGCTCGCGGTAATCGGGTTCGCGGGCGGAGCGGACGACGCCGGTGGTTTCTCCTGCCCGAGCAGAACAACCGGAACTGCCATCAATGCAACAAACACAAAACCGAGTCTTTTGTTCATGAGACTCCTTTCGGGGAATCGTGCCACTTGCGGGTCATGAAGGACGTTCTTTCCGAATACCCGCATTCTACTATACGCACGAAGTGCCGAGTTGTTTCGCGTCAGACAGCCAACTCCTGGTAAGTTCCCTAAAAAGAGAAGTCGGATTTCTCTAACGAGGTCGGCCGTTGCAAGAGTTTTTTTCTTGGGTGTTGGCCTCTTCGGGACACACCCGTGCGATGTTTTCTAATTCATTGTCACTGCGATTGCTAGCCTGCACTGTGTTCACCCTGGCGCTCGGCTCTGTGTCGCTTCATCGTTGCGGTGCTGCCCACCAACCATCTCTTCGGTCACGACGGACCATGATGACTTATGCGAACTCCCTTCCCGCGAAGGGAGGCGGGTGGCCTAACCAACCGGACGGTGACCGTTCGCACCATTCCCGACTTCAAGCATCCCCGCACAGGCATCACCGCTTGGCTGCTTCTGTCCGCGACGACAGAATTCTTGGTAATCGATCTGATCGCGCAACATGATCCACAGACGAATGCCCAGCTTGCGGGCTGCCGCCACGCGGGCTTTCCCCAACCCCTTCTGCACCAGTTTGCGGCGATAGAATCGCTGCAGCTCGGGATCGCGGCGTACCGCATGAGCGCCGGCCTCATTCCAAAGAAAGCGCAGGAACGGACTGCCCTGTTTGGTCAATGCGCCCAGCCGTTGGTGCGCTCCGCTGGAGTATTCGCGTGGAATCAGTCCCACGTAGCTGGCCAGCGCCTTGCCATCGGCGAAGCGTTGCGGATCGCCAAGGAAGACATCGGTGGCTAACGCTGTGACTGGGCCCACTCCCGGATGGGTCAGCAGCAATCGTGCCCCCGAGCGCTGCTCCGCTTGCTCGGCGACTTGCGCGGTCAGTTGCTCGATTTCTTCTTCCATCTTCCGATACAGCGCCTGCAGCATACTGCGTCGATACGAGGCGTGCGGCGGCAACGGCAAGAAGGCGATCTTCGCTTGCCCGTCATAGCTCCAAAGGCTGGGACCGCGCCGCAACCCATGGGCGAGCGCGATGGCCTGAAGAGCATTCTGGATCTGCGTGCGCAGACGCACCCAGTGATGACGGTGCAATAACAAGGCGCGGAGGTCGAGCTGTTCCTGGCTGGGCATCCAGATCGTCGGAAAACGCTTTTCCACCAGCAGCTTCAGAATCAACTCGGCATCGCGGCGATCATGTTTCTGCTTGCGCGGTTCCGCGGCGCGGATCTTCGCGGCGTCTCCCACCCGGCATTCGATTCCCAACTCCGCCAGCAGCTGCAAAAACCACTGCATGGGTCCAATCGCTTCTATGCCTACCAGCACCGGCTGCGGGAGTTGCGCATAGAACTCCCGCACTTCGTTGCCTTCGTGCATCAGCGTACGATTCACCACTTCTCCGGTCTCTGTGTCGAGCATCGCCACGGACTGCTGGCGAGCGTGTAAATCACATCCTATAATTCGCATTCGGCCTCCTTCGTTCCGAGCGCTTCGGGGTGAACACCGTAAGTCTACTCGGCTCGTCGTGGGGCCGACCTCGTTATGACATCAACCGGACACGTGGGTTCCAGTACCTGAAGCCCTGTGATGTTGCACTCCCACGCGCATTGAAGAACCACCCGCGTCTCAAAACTTTTTAGGCTAGTCGTAAGATTGGATTGCAGAAGAGCATTTCACCGCTATATAAATCCAATAAACCGTCCCGCCGCCACAATCCCCACCCACAACAAAATCGAAACCCCACCCGCCACCTTCGCGCTCACTGGCAACACGCCACTCTCGTCCCACTTCGTCGCATCGCGCCGCATCATCCACTGAAAAATTACCGCCTGCACTCCCGCAAAAAGTATCAACATAATCTTCAAGCGAAACGCCGGATTCACATAAATCTTCACCGCTTCCGACGCAAACAGCACCGCCCCCGTCACCACCTGCACCGCAAATCCCAACCAAGCCCACGGCAGCAATCGCGCACCCAATTCGCCCACCCGCGCCCGCTTCATCGCCAATCCCAGCAACCGCAAATCAAAAACTCCAATCGTCCCCACCAGCGCCGCCATTCCCAGCAGATGCACCGTCTCAATCACCGGAAATAGCCACAGCGATTCCCGCACGCTGGCTCCCACCGCCGTATGCTCCAGCCACCGGCACACTCCAATCATGTCCGGCGCGTCTATGGAGCCCCCAGCAGTGACTGTCCATTCGGCAGCACAATTTTTCCCAGCGACATGTACGCCGATCCATCCTTCGCGCGAAATCCCTGCACCGTCACCTTGTCTCCAGGCTTCACCGTGTCCTTCGTCCATCCGCCAAACTTTGTCAGCATTCCCAAGCTGCCCATCTCCAGTTTCCAGTTCGCCACTTTGCCTTTATCGTCCGTCAAATCCGCAAAAATATACGCGTGCGGATTAATCCACTGAAATTCCGTCACCGTCCCCTGCATCTTCACCGTATGCGTCGTATCAAACGCCGCCAGCCCGTGATGCGCCCGCAGCGCCGGCACGCATAACAAAATGCCCAGCGCCACCAGCGTCAGCGCCGCCGCCCTACTTCTCGTCAATTTCTTCCAAGATCCTCGATACAGCCGCTTCTTCAATCTCATCTCCACATCCCTCTGCGTTAATCGACCGACTTCAGTCGCTGAGAGGCTCGAAGCCTCCACCTGTCATCCCGACCGGAGAACTGGCGCAGTTTGCCAGTTCGCAGCGGAGGGATCGCGGCAACCAACTAAGCGAACCACCCATCGCCAGGTACCAGCCCACATTGTAATTCAGAACTTCATTGACCCGCCCAAGCCCCTTGCGAGACAGTTACCGAATCATCGTGCACCCGAACTCATCCTCCAGCCCCCAGCAATCCACTATTCTCCATCTCGCTCTTCCCCGCGCCATCATTTTCCAAACTTCTTCTCCCCACAAACATCCAATCGTCTCGCGCCCGGAGCATCCCTGTGACTGATCATTCCTTAATCTTCCAAGACATCGCCATGGTCTTTGCCGGTGCCTTCATCATCGGCCTGCTCTTTTGGCGCCTCCGCCAGCCCATCATTCTCGGCTACGTCGTCGCTGGCCTCTTTCTCAGCCCATTCACTCCTGGCCCGCACGTCCACGACGTCCACACTTTCGAAACCATGGCCGAAGTTGGTGTCATCCTCCTGATGTTTTCCATTGGCATCGAATTCTCCATCCCCGAACTTCTCAAAGTGAAATGGATCGCCCTCCTCGGCGCGCCACTCGGCATTTCGCTCTCCATCGCGCTTGGCGTCCTCACCGGATTCCTCTTCGGCTGGCCCTTCGCGCAAGGAGTCGGCGTCGGCTGCATCATCTCCGTCGCCAGCACCATGGTGCTCATGCGCCTGCTCATCGATCGCGGCGAACTCAATTCCCCAGCAGGCCGCGTCATGATCTCCCTCACCCTCGTCGAAGATCTCGCCGTTGTTATTCTCACCGTCCTGCTGCCCAGCCTCGGTTCCACCGGCAATGCCAATTACGCCCAAATCACTTGGAGAATCTCCAAAGCCGTTCTCCTCCTCATTCCTGTCATATTCGCCGGCTGGAAACTGGTTCCACCGCTCCTCCGCCAAATACAAAAAACCTGCGACGACGAAGTCTCGCTTCTCCTCGCACTCACCATCTGTCTCGTGGTCGCCGCCATCACCGAAGCCGTTGGCCTTTCGCTCGCCCTCGGCGCCTTTGTCGGCGGCCTCCTCCTCGGCAGCTCCGAATACGCTCACAAACTCGCTGCGCAAACTCTTCCCATTCGCGACGCCTTCGTCGCCCTCTTCTTCGTTTCCATCGGCATGCTCATTGATCCGCGCACCTGGCTTTCCAACTGGCGCCTGCTGCCGATCCTGGTCGTCCTGATTCTCGTCGGAAAATTTGCTGTCTGGTTCGGCATCGTCCGCATCTTCGGCTATCCTGCGCAAACCGCCTTGCGCGTTGGCATTGGCCTAACGCAAATCGGCGAATTTTCCTTTATCCTCGCGCAGGTCTCCATGCATTCCGGCCTCATCGGCTCCGACGTCTACAACGCCACCTTGGCCGCTTCACTCATCACCATTCTCGCCAACGCCACGCTCTTCCGTTTCCTCAAGCGCGACAATTCCTCGCCCCCGTCCCCGCGCCGCCTCCTCGTCAACAAGAAGTTCCCGCGTAACCTCCGCAACTCATCCGTTCAAGTCCATTGACTCGCGCAACGAATCACAAAACTAACTGTCCGCCATGACAGTTCCATACGCGTCGAACAGGCTCGCTCCTGCCCCAGCGTACCTGCCTATAAATGTCCTAAATTCGAGTTGAACCCTTTTCTCCCACTCTTATACTTCTCTCCACCCAACCCACAGTTCAGAATTTCACAACTAGTACTTTAAGACTTGCCCTGCGGCAAGCCGTCTGGCACGGAGGCAAGAAAGCGCTGCTTTCTTGACAAAGAATGAAAAAGGTATGGAGCTGCTTCGCTCTTTTCGTTCCGTTGTTTTTCGTTCCGCAAGTCCGCGCGCAAAATTCCGCCTTCGCGGAGGGCCCCGTCTTCGCCGGTGGCGGTCCGGTCCTTGAGGCCGGCCTCGGTTCTTCCTACATCAACATGGACATTCCCGGCGCCGGTCGAGTTCCGCTCTACGGCGCCGACGCCACCTTCAGCGCCGAATTTGCCCATCGGATCGGCCTCAAACTCGATGCCGGTTACGCACGCGGCTTCAACGTTGCCGGCACCGGACACTCCGCCGATGTCTTGAATTATCTCGCTGGCCCGGTTTTCTACGTCGCTCGCCACCCGCGCTACAACCTGCAGATCGAAACCCTAGCCGGCGCTGCTCGCGAAACTGGTGTCAACTTCACCACCACCGGACAAATGGTCACTGGCTACACCAACAAATTCGCTTGGGCCGCTGGTGCCGCCCTCCAGTACCGCCTCACCCCCGTGCTCTCCATGCGCCTCAGCGCCGATTACTTCCACACCTCCTTCTTCAATCCCGCCGTCGCCGTCAACGGCCAAAGCAATCTCCGCTCCACCCTATCCGCCATCTACACCTTCGGCGAATCCCGCAACCACTAATCAAAAAAAAAACACTTACCCTTTCCTCATCCGCGCCTAACTCCACTACTCCGCACCCCGCGCAATTCCGAATCTAACCTCATCACCAGTAAAAAACTTCCATCCTTCCTCCTCCCAGCACATCCAACCAAAAGTCAGCTTTGCGCTGAGCAAATTCCGCCCGAAAAGAAAACCTGCCATGGCCACACTCGAGAAAAACTCTTAACCAAGTCCAGAAATACAGCATTCAAATAAAAGGAGCTTTCCGATGTCAGCTCTACCAAAGACCGCGATCGTGACCGGCAGTTCCCAAGGCATTGGCGCCGCTCTTGTCACTGCCTTCCTCGATCGCCATTACAACGTGGTCGCCAATTCGCGGCACATTACTAAAGTCAATCCGTTCCCAGCCTCACCCGCTCTCGCGCTCGTCGATGGAGACATTGGCGATCCAAAAACTGCCGCAAAGATTGCAGACACCGCCCTATCCCGCTTCGGCCGCATCGACGTCCTCATCAACAACGCGGGCATTTATATTTCCAAGCCTTTCCCCGATTACACTACCGAAGATTTCAACGTCCTAATCTCCACCACCGTTGCCGGATTTCTCTACATTTCCCAGCTAGCCGTGAAACAAATGCTCAAGCAGAAAAGTGGCAGCATCCTCAATATATCCACCTCCATGGTCGACCAGCCCATGGCCGGCGCGCCGGCGGGAGTTCAAGTTTTGGCCAAGGGTAGTTTGCATGCCGTTACTCGCGAACTCGCCATTGAGTACGCAAAAGACGGCATTCGCGTAAACACCTTGGCTCTCGGCGTCATCAAGACTCCCATGCATAGACCTGAGACCTATGAGGCTTTGAAAGGGTTAAACCCCTTCGGCAGGATCGGAGAAATCCAGGAAGTCGTTGATGCCGCATTGTTCCTGATAGACGCTACCTTCACCACTGGTGAAATCTTGCACGTGGATGGCGGCGTGCACGCCGGCAAATGGTAACTCGCGAAAGCTCTCGGCCTGCCAGCGCCGAGCAGCGCCTAAAAGAACTTGGCATCCATCTCCCCGCGCCACCCGAGCCTTTTGGCACCTACGTGGAAGCGGTGCAGACCGGCAATCTGCTTTTTCTCAGCGGCATGCTCCCCACCGAAGGCCACGGCGCGAAATTCATTGGGCGTATCGGTGCGGAACTTGATATCGAAGCAGCGCGCCAGGCCGCTCAACTCGCTGCCCTCAACGCTCTCGCTGTCGCCCGCCAGCATTTGGGATCGCTCGACAAAATCGCTCGAGTCGTCCGTCTTGGCGTTTCGGTGGCTACTTCCGGAGACGTCCGCGATCAACCGAAAGTCGCCGATGCCGCTTCCGAGCTGTTGCAAGACGTCTTTGGAAAAGACAAAAGACCCTGCCGCCTGGTGTATGGCGTCGCCAGCCTGCCACTCGGCACCCCCGTCGAACTGGAAATTATTTTTGAAGTGGCGGCGTAACGTGCCCGTTGCAACTCGCCCTTCAATTCAAGCTGTCGTCTCTCGAATATTTCGTCCCCGTCGCGCTGATATCCGCCGCTAATCCCTTGTCCGTCATCTGATACATCCACACCCCATCAGCCACCGCCACCGCTCCAGTCATCGCCCCACCCACGTCGCCGTCTTTGGCTGCAGCGGTGGTCTGTCCACCAAATTCCCAACCAGAATTCACGAAGCTGTCCAAAGCCTTTTCATTCTCAAACACAAACACCACGTCGAATTTCTCTACACCCATTCCCAGTCCCGCCTGCAGCTGCAGCATATTCATAAACGTCTCGCGTCCACTCCGATTGTTCACCGCGAGTCCCATTCCGTTGCCAGACCCAGCCAGCAGTATCTTCACGCTCCGGTCGCTGAACACCGCATAACCAGCCGCATGTTTAACTGCCGCTTCGGCGCCTGGCTCGGCCTTATATAGCTGCTGAAGAGTCTCCTGCGCCATCTTACGAATTTCCTTCTGCTGTTTTTCCTTGTCGCTCTCCACCGTCTTTACCGACGTTTCCTTGTTCAGCGTCGCCAGCAATTTCGCCGCGCACGGCGGTGCATTCACTTCCTCCTTAATTACAATGTCTTTCGCGCCTAACTTCTTGCCGTACAGCTTCTGATTCGCCCGGTTATCCGGTCGCAGCGTCGAACCGCCCAAAGAAACTCCCGCAAACAATCCTCGCGAACGCGAGTACGACAAAATCTCAGTCCGCATGCTCACGTCCAGCGATGCTTCCCCCGTCCGGCCCACAGGTCCCGCAGCGGCGGATGCGTCCGCGCCTAGCTTCACTTTGCTGGTCAAAACGCTAGATGCCGCGCGCTTTTTCATCAGCAGCAGAACAAAGTCTGTCGCCTGCGCCCCGGCCTGAAACCCGAAGCTTCCTCCTTCCAGCGCCATCATCGATGGCGCGCCCCATGGCCCTTTAAAATCCTGACCGGTTCGGCACGTCATCACGCCACGACCGAAACTTCCGCCACCGATAAACGCCAGCTTCAGTACCGAAGGAAATATCACCACGCAAGGCGCCTTCAGCAATAAATTGTTGGGGATGCTCTCCGGAATATTCAAAATCTCCGTCATCACCAGCCCGGCATTCTCCACCCGGGCCCGTTCCTTTTCCTGTGCCCACGCGGGCGCCCCGGCCACACCGACAAAAGTCGCGACCGCCCCAACAGTGATAGCGATTATTCTGCAGCACTTCATGAATTACCTCCTCGACCCTCTTCTCCCATAAAACGCAGTCACACGACTCCACAGCGGAAGCCCGGACTGCTCCCGGTGAGCCGTCAGTATGTCAGTCGGATAAAGCAGCGTTATTGTCAAAAGTAACTAATGGTGGAGATCAACTTGCCTCTCTGGCAGCCGACTGGCTCTCCGGTCTGGTTATCGAGCGCACCGTACCAAGCACTCCCTAAACCTCAACCAGCGCCGGTGTTCCCAGGTTGCCCCGAGTGTTTCGGCGCCTGTCGCTCGAAATAAAACGCGATGCCCAACGCCAGGATCAACGCCGCGATCCCAAACAACGTCAGTCCCGGCACCGTGTTCGGCTCTTCTATAATGACCTTTCGCGCCATAGCGATAAGCGCCACTTCCAGCACCACCCGCACATGAATCACATCTTTCTTTAGGTACGCTTTCAGCGTTTCCAGCAGCTCCACGCCGATCAGCACCAGAAGGAAATATCCAAAAATCTCCAGCAAGCCTTGCACTCTTATCAAAAACCGCGGTGGCGCCCAGATTTCCTGCGCGATCAGCACTCCCAGATGAATCGTCGAGAGGACCACCACCAACCCCAGCATCCCCGCCAGCGCCAACACCGTGACCTTTTGGACTACTTTCAGCACCGTTTCCAAGACGCTCTCCTTTGTGCTCCGCCAGCCCGGCCTCCCGGTTGGCACCGAACAAAGCAGCACGCTATAGCAGCCGCGCGACGAAGTGAGAGTTAAACGCCGTTCTGCAGCACAAGCTAGTGGCAAAAGTGACAAGCCATCGCTTTCCCCATCCCCCGCCCTTACCATCCCGCTTGCTAGCACTTGCGCCAAGCCCGTCGACCAAATTTCTCCCTTTCCCCCAAAATGCTTTAGAATTCCAACGTGCCGCTCTCGCATATCCTTATTCTTGCCGCCCTCGGTTACTTTTCCTCTTCGGCTCACGTAGCTGCTCAGCAGAATGATTCCTCCGCTCCTGTTATCGTCCAGCCCGGTGCGCCCGGTCAGCCCAGCAAAAAGTTGCCGCCGTCCACCAAAGCCACGCTGCCGCCACGTTCCCAGGCCGACGTCGAGTTCATGCAGGGCATGATCATGCACCATTCTCAAGCCGTAGAGATGACCGCGCTGATCCCTTCCCACACCGGCAACAAGGATCTCCAATCCCTGGGCGCGCGCATCAGCAGTTCGCAAACCGACGAAATCAAGTTTATGCAGCGTTGGCTGGCCCTTCGCGGCGAATCACTCACTATGCCCATGCCCGATATGCCTGGCATGGATATGTCCCACTCCATGCCTCTTATGCCCGGAATGCTTTCCGCGCAACAAATGGACGCGCTGCGCAATGCCAAGGGCACGGAATTCGATCGTCTCTTTCTCACCGGAATGATTCAGCATCACAACGGCGCGTTAATCATGGTCAAGGACTTATTCGATACCGCCGGCGCCGGCCAGGACGCCGACATCTTCAACTTCGCCACCGATGCCGACAACACCCAACGCGCCGAAATCAAAATTATGCAGACTATGCTCGAGAAGAAATCCTAGAGGAGAACCGATGATTCGTTTGTCCAGTCTTGCGTTTCGTGTGGTCGTTGCTGCGCTTTTCTTATCCTTCGGTGTGAGCCGCATTCACGCCCAGGCTCCCACGGAGCGGACGCCCACCGCCCCGCCCGCGCAAACGCCCGGAACTCCTCCCGCCGGAGAGCCTCCCGCCAAAACGCCAGATTCCGAAGAGCATGAAAATCCATTCGCTCCCGAGCCGCCTCCCGTGCTCGCTCCGGGCATGACTGGCTCCGATGCCACCGATCCCCGCGCCAAGCTCACTCCCGGCCTTTACGATGCCGGCGAAACTTCTATGGGCATCAAGCATCTCCAACTCCTCAAAAAGCCCGACGCCTTTCAGCTCGGCACCACCGATGCCGACGATCCCAAAGTCCAGAAGACTCTCGGCCAGCTCGGCATCGGCGGCGGTATGAAATTGCCTAAGCCCCTCCAGTTGGTTATCGCCCAGCTGGCTTTCGCGAACTCCGATTTTGCTTTTCAGGGCAACCACCTCTTCCAGGGAAATTTTTACGGCGTGAATATTTTCGATATCTCCAATCCCGCTAGCGCCAGCCTGCTCACCACGCTGGTCTGCCCCGGCGGACAGGGCGACGTCTCCGTCTACAAAAATTTGCTCTTCATGTCCGTCGAAATGCCTAATGGCCGCATCGATTGCGGCACCCAGGGCTTTCCTCCAGAGCCTCCGCCGCCAGCCGGTGAAGAAAAGAAGCGTCGCCTTCCCGTCGCCCAAAAAGATCGTTTCCGCGGCGTCCGCGTCTTCGACATTTCCGACATCAAAAATCCTAAGCAAGTTGCCGCCGTCCAAACCTGCCGCGGCTCCCATACTCACACTCTCGTCATCGATCCCAACGACAAAGACAATGTCTACATCTACGTCTCCGGCACCTCTTTCGTGCGTCAACCCGAAGAACTTGCTGGCTGCTCCGGTGAAAAGCCCGACAAGGATCCCAACACCGCGCTGTTTCGTATCGATGTAATTAAAGTTCCCGTCGCCGCTCCGCAAGATGCGAAAATCGTTTCCAGTCCGCGCGTCTTCATGGATGCCCGCAGTGGCGCGATGAACGGCCTCAACAACGGCGGCACTCACGGCAAAAAAGGTGCCGAGAAGCCCTCAGACACCGACCAGTGCCACGACATAACCGTCTACTCCGCAATCGGCCTGGCCGCTGGCGCCTGCTCCGGAAATGGCATTCTCCTCGACATCAAAGATCCCGTTCATCCCAAGCGTCTCGATGCCGTCAACGATCCCAACTATTCCTACTGGCACTCGGCTTCCTTCAACAACGATGGCACCAAAGTTGTCTTCACCGACGAGTGGGGTGGCGGCCTGGGCGCGCGTTGCCGTCAGAACGATCCCAACAAATGGGGCGCGGATGCCATCTTCAATCTGAAAGACGATAAGCTCAGCATGGCTGGCTATTACAAGTTGCCCGCCGCGCAGAGTGACACCGAAAATTGCGTTGCGCACAACGGTTCGCTCGTTCCCGTTCCTGGCCGCGATATCGAAGTGCAAGCCTGGTATCAGGGCGGAATCTCCGTCGTCGATTTCACCGACCCCACGCATCCCTTCGAAATTGCCTACTTCGATCGCGGCCCGATTGATCCCAAGACGCTGGTCCTCGGTGGCGACTGGTCGGCCTACTGGTACAACGGCACCATCTATGCTTCGGAAATTGCCCGCGGCCTCGACGTCTTCGAACTCACACCCACCAAGTTCCTCACCCAAAACGAAATCGACGCCGCCAAAGCGGTTCACGTTCCCGAACTCAATGTCCAGAATCAGCAAAAAATCGAGTGGCCCTCGCAACTAATCGTCGCCAAAGCCTACGTCGACCAGTTGTCGCGCTCCCAAGCGCTGCCCGCAAAACAAATTGCCGATCTCCAGAAGGCCATTCAAAACGCCGAGAAATCCCACATGAACAAAGGCAAAGTGGCCAAGCTCAACAAAATGGCCCCCTCCCTGGAACAGAGCGCCGCCTCCGCCAAATCTCCAGCAGACGCCAAGCGTCTCCACGCCCTGGCAGACATCCTGAAAAATCCGTCCGCCTAATATCCGGGTTCGGCGCACCACCATCTTCGCCACCCAGCCGAGCAACCTCGGCTGGTAGCGCCGGCTGCCAGCCGGCCCAAGAAAACCTGAGCTCCAAGCAAGCGCCGAATCCCTCTTCGTTTCCTCCGCGCTTTCTCTGCGCACTCTGCGTCTCTGCGTTATCCTTTTCCTTCTTTGCTCTTCTCTTCCAGGCGACCATTTTGCCTCTACCTTCCCCTCATCCCACGCGTACTCTAAAACTCGAGTAACCAACCGGAGGTACGCCATGAGCGACTCACAATCCTTCCCCTACGAAACTCGCCTAAATATCTACTACCAGCCCCTCGAAATCGTCGAAGAAAAACAACTCGCCGACGACTGCAAATTCCCCTGGTACAACCAAACCCTCTGCGAGGTAAATGCTCGATAACGACGACGAATTCTTCTACGTCATCGAAGGTCAGCTTTTAATTGATTTGCAGGATCGCGTGGTCTCGCTCGACCCCCGTCAGGGCTTCGTCGTCCCCAAAGGTGTCCTGCACCGCACTCGCGCCCCGCAGCGCACCGTAGTCCTGATGGTAGAAAACGCCGGCATCATCCCACCGGCAACTAATCCGTCATCGCCGCGCACGCCAAACCTACCTGGTAGCGCCGGCTGCCAGCCGGCCCAAGATAACCTAAGCCCATTTCGCGAACCGTTTTCGCATTCCAATTACGCCGGCATCATTCCCACCGGCAACTAATCCGTCACGAATATTGCGGTAGAGTATCCGGCTCAGAATATTCGTGGATGAAGTAATCGCTGTACCAGGAGCGACACAAATAGCATGGCCAGCACAATGGCGAAGAGCGTCCGTAACGCCGTACTTTTTATGCGTCTGCGATTCATGGACTAAGAATAGCAGCACACCAGCGCACTGTCCGCCAACTACGCCGGCACTCCCTCCACAATCCAATCCCCCGCAACGGTTGGTATCATCCGACTCACCTTCCACCCCGCCGCCGTAAACAATTCGCGAAATTGTTTTTCCGTTCGCTCGCACCCACTGGGGAATACCAGCATTTGCAAATCCAAAAACTTGCCCGGATCAAATTCGTTCCCCGGTTGTATCACGTGATCCACCACCAGCAGCCTGCCACCCGCATTCACTCCCTTTCGGCAAGCCTTCAGCAACTGCACACACTTCTTGTCCGGCCAATCGTGAATAATATGTTTCATGATGTACGCATCCGCGCCTGCAGGAACCGACGCAAACATGTCGCCGCTCGCCAGCGTGCAGCGCTCCATCACTTTCTTCAGCGGCCCTTCCTTGGCTCCCTCCGCAACGTGCGCCATCTCATACAGCGTGCCTCGCATCTGCGGATTCTTCTCCAGGATGGTCGCCAGCAAAAATCCGTGCCCCCCGCCCACATCCACGATCGAACCAATTCCTTCAAAGTTGTACGCTTCCGCCACTGCCGGGCCATCAATCATCGATAGCTCCGTCATCGCGCCGTGAAACGTCCGCCCCTCCTCCGGATGCTGTTTCAGAAACTGGAAAATGTGCGCGCCGTAAATTTTCTCCATCGCCTGCTTTCCCGTCCGCACGCAATATTCCAACTCAGACCATCCCCGCGTGTGCCACTCTCTTCCGTACATCGTGGCGAAGCTCCGCAGGCCGGGCTTCGCATCGCTGCACAAAACTTTCGACATCGGCGTTTGCGAAAATTTTCCGTCCGGCCCCTCCGCAATCACCCCAACGCACGCCGTCGCCCGCATCAACCGGTACAGTGCCTGCGCATCCGCTCCCAGTTCCTTCGCCAACTCCTCCGCCGATTTTGGCCCGCCCTCCAACAGATCTGGAATTCCCATCTGCGCCACGCACGCCACCGCCCCCGCCACGTGCGTTCCATTCATGATTTGCAGTATCCCGACATGTGCCGGGACAGTTTGTGTCGCCTGAGCGCTCATAAGTCGTTCACCCATTCCTAAATTTTGCCCATCAAGTCGCGGCAGTATACCCAAAGCTTCCTGCCAGCTCAAAGTTCGGTCTCCAGTACGACTAGAGGTACGGAAGCAATAGTTACATTGACACGTTTCAACCGATTCACTATTGTCCATACTCTTTTAATGGAGGAATTACTTGTCTACCGAGCGCATCTCGATCGCTGCTCTTGTTTTTGTCGCCGTTCTTTTCGTGCTCGCCCTAGCACCGGTTTCAGAAGCCGACAGTGTCACCTACACCTTCACCGGTATCAACAATTCTCTGAATAACGACCAATTGTCTGTCGCCTTCACTTACACTGCTCCCGGCTTTATACCTCCAACCCCTGTAGGCGAGGTCATTTCTTTGTTTGCTTCACAACTCGACTCCTGCACCAACTGTCAGGTATCCAGCACTGTGCCGGCTGTGTTTTTGTCCAGTTGGGGCGGCGTTGGTTTCAACGATGTTCTCAACTACAGCACATCATACGTTCTTCCAGCAGGCGCCGTGGAAACTCCCGGCACCTACCGCACCAGCGCTCCTTACAGCCAGGGTACCCTTATCGTTGGGCCGCTTGTCACCACTCCAGAACCCTCCGCTTTTGCTTTACTACTCGTTGGATTCTTCTTTCTCGCTTTCTTCTCCGTTCGCAAACGCCAACTCATCACTACCTGATCCACTTCGCCTCGCCACAATCCCGTAGCTCACCCCTTTCAGGGGTGAGGCCGTTCCCAACAATGTCCACGATTTGACAGGGACGTTCGCAATGTTCTTGTTATTGTGCGGGCGCAGGAGTCGAAGGATTCTCAGGATACAGCCGCTCAAACTCCGGGTCGCCGTGAAGTGGCAGCAAGTCAGGATCGCGACGCGTCCATACCGCATCCTTCGATCCCGCTTCCCAAGCCCGGCGCAACGCATCGATCGCTTCAACCTTCTTATTCAGGCCGCAGTAAACGCACGCCGCATTGTAGAGAATCGAAGCTTCATTGGCGCGCAACGTTACCGCCAGATTCAGTTCGCGCAACGCATCGCCCTCGCGATGCAATCGAGCGTAGTTGGCTCCCAGCAAAATGCGCGCCCGCGCATCCTCGGGCACATGCCGCAAATGATTCTCAAGCGCCAAACTAAAACGCCGCGTCATATTCAGTTTGGCTTCTTCGTTTCCCATCGCTCCGAGCCCGTTGATGATCGGCACATACACGTTGTAGTCTTCGCCGCTCGCTTCAATCGCCGATTCCGAAATATCCTTCACTTCCTGCGGGCGGCCAGCCGCAAAAAGCGCGCGACACAGCAGATAGTAGGCGCCATCGCAGTCACGTTTGCGCTCGATTGCTTTTTTCACCATGCGCACCGCTTCATCATAAAGACCCGCGGCATACAATACCCAGGCCTGGCTGATAAACGTTTCCGGCAGGTCCCAGCGAAGCGCAACAGCTCTGGCCGAAGCCTCGCGAGCCCGCTCCACCCAGATCGCGTCCCGGCTGAAGAACGAGTAGTACATTGCGCATGCATTTGCGGACGCAGCGTAAGCCAGCGCAAAGCTGGGATCCAGCCCCACCGCGTTTTCGAACATCTGCAGCGCGAACTCCACGTCCTGACGTGTGAGTCGTCGCGCATACCGTTTGCCGCGAAGATACTGGTCGTAGGCCTGTAAATTTTCCGTCGGCTTATCGGCCAGAGCTTCCAGTTCCTGCGGAGAAAGCGTCACCCGCAGCGCTTCCGCAATCTTGCGCGCCATTTCGTCTTGTACTTCAAAAACATCTTTCATCTCGCGATCGAAGCGCTCCGACCACAGCGGAAAATCCGTGTGTGTATCCACTAGCTGCGCGGAGATGCGTAGCCGGTTGCCAGCTCGGCGAACAGTACCGGTAAGCGCGAACGCCGCACCAAGTTGCTGGCCAATTTGCGCCGGAGTCACCGGCTTGTCGCGAAACGCCAGCACGGTGGGGCGCGAAAAAGTATTCAGTCCGCGAATTTTCGAGAGCTCCGTGATGATGTCTTCGGTGATGCCGTCCCGCAAATATTCATCTTCCTTCACGCCGCTTTGGTTTTCGAAATAAAGCACCGCCACCGATTTCTTTGCTGGGGAGTGGGCCGGCGCCGCCGTATGCGAACTCGACGTATCCGTTTTCTCCGCCGCTGGCCGCCGGTTCGAATCCAGATCACGCTTAAGCCGTTTCAGATCAGCGCGCAGCTCCGCCGCCGTCTGGTACCGCAGTTCACAATCTTTCTCCAGCGCTTTGGCAAAGATATTTTCCAGCGCCAGCGGCAATTTCGGATTCAGCTTGGTCGCTGGAGTCGGCTCAGAATGCAGGATGCCGTCGAAAATTAAAGCCACCGTCGATCCTGAGAAAGGCACCACGCCCGTGGCCATCTCGTACAGCACTACCCCAAGCGAAAACAGGTCCGAGCGCGCATCCAAATCTTCTCCACGCGCCTGTTCCGGCGACATATACACCACCGTGCCCACCGAGCTTCCCGGGCTGGTCAGCAGTGCCGGCCCGTCCATAATCGTCTGCGTACGTAGCGAAGTTTCGCTTACCGATTCTTTCATCGGCTGAAGCACCGCAGCCAGCTTGGCCAATCCGAAGTCCAGAATTTTCGCCGAGCCGCGATTTACCAGAAAAATATTCGCGGGCTTGATGTCGCGATGCACGATGCCTTTGGCGTGCGCCGCGTCCAGTCCCTCCGCAATCTGTAACCCTATATCCAGAAGCTCGCCAATCGGGATCGTTTTGCCAGAGATGCGGTGCTTCAGTGTTTGCCCCTCGAGTAATTCCATGGCGATGAACGGGCGCGCTTCAAATTCGCCAACGTCGTAAAGCGTGCAAATATTCGGATGATTTAGAGATGACGCGGCGCGCGCTTCGCGGCGGAATCGCTCGATGGCCTGCGCATCCTGGGAAATGTCGTCAGGCAGAAATTTCAGCGCTACGTTGCGGCCCAGTCGCGAGTCCTTGGCCTTATAGACCACACCCATGCCACCGCCGCCGAGCTTTTCCACGACGTTGTAATGAGAAATGGTCCGGCCAACAATCGAAGGCGTATCCGTCATTTGCAGCGGAGTTTACCTCACCCCGCAACACCAAGTAAAATCCCCCACCCTGTAGCTCACCCCTTCAGGGGTGAGGCCTTCTCCAACCATGTCCACGATGTATCGTGCCCGACCCTCCGTCCCGCACGCTACTTTTCACCAACCTCCACAACCCCCACCTGCAACACCGGTGACACCAGCCGGTCAATCACTTCCGCCATCTGCTCCGCCGAATCCTTCTCCGCAGCCTGCGCCCACGTATTCGCCGCCCCAAAAATCGCCCACGCCACCGTCGACGTCAGTAACTCCGCCGGCACCGTTCCATTCAGCGGTCGATGCCGCAAGCCTTCTCGCAGTATCGCCTGCAGCACCGCAATAATCGCCATCTGAACGTTACCCTCAAGCTCGGCCTTCCCACCGCGCATCGTCGCCGGCATCTCCACCAGAAAATCGCACGTCGCCAAAGCCAATGCCTTCAGCGCTCCCTGGCAGCCTCCCAGTCGCACGCCCCGCTTCTCCATCAACTCCTGAAAACGGCCCCCGATCATGCACTGCAACAGCGTGTCCTTATCAGGATAGTGCGAATAGAAGGTCGCCCGGTTCAGCGTCGATTCCTCCGCAATCTCCTGAATCGAAATCTCTTCGAAGTTTTTCCTCCGCAGCAGCGCAGCCAGCGCCTCGTGCAGCATCTGCCGGGATCGACGCACCCGTGGATCGAGTGCCGCCTCACACGCAGGAACCTCCGGATTGAAGCTTTCCATGCTCATACTCCTACTCTAATCCTTTTCTGTTGCTTAAACAACAGATGTCGTGTATGCTGCCATTAATCAACAAGTGTTGATTAGACAGCGAATGTCGTTAAGCTAGAAAGGACACCAAATTATGCTACTTCAACTCGATTCCAGCCCCATGGGCGACTATTCCGTATCCCGTACCTTATCCAAACACTTCGCCCAAAAATGGCTGGAGCGTAATCCCTCTTCCGGCGTGATCATCCGTGATCTCGCCAAAGCCAATATCCCGCCCGTCAACGCAGCTTGGATCACTGCAGCTTACACCGACGAGCTCACTCGCACTCCCGAACAAAAGCAGCTTCTCAGCCTATCCGACCAACTCGTCTCCGAACTCCAAACCGCCGATGAATACGTCTTTGGCGTTCCCATGCACAACTTCAGCATCCCATCCACCCTGAAGCTTTGGATCGATCAGATTTCCCGCGCCGGCAAAACCTTCGCCTATATCGACGGAAGACCCGTCGGCCTCCTAAAAGGTAAAAAGGCCACTGTACTCCTCGCTTCCGGTGGCATGTACGACCGAGGCACCGCCATGGAATCGTTCAACCATGTCGAGCCTTATCTTCGCTCCGTGTTGGGCTTCCTTGGCGTGACCGATCCTGTCTTCCTCGCCGCCGGTGGAACCGCCGCCCTGCGCTTCGGACAGGTCGATCGCAATGCCTTCCTGCAGCCCCACCTCGATTCGATCGAGGCGCAACTTACTTCGGTCCTCTGATAACTCTTTTTCCGGTGCACCGGGCCACGTCTCGGTGCCCGCACTCTCTCACGAAAGGAAAATTATATGAATCGCGTTTCGCTCGTTGCTCGTTATCTGCTCGGCTTTCTGTTTACCGTCATCGGCCTCAACGGATTTTTCCATTTTCTGCCGATGCCTCCTCCCGCAAACCCGCTTGCCCTCCAGTATCTGACGGTAGTCACCGCGTCCCACTACATGGTGCTGATCTTTCTTCTCCAACTGATCGCCGGTCTGCTCCTGCTCGCCAATCGCTTTGTCCCCTTGGCGCTCACCCTTCTCGCCGCCGTCCTGTTCAATATCCTCCTCTACCACATCACCATGGATCCGAAGGGAATTGGCCTCGGCGTTTTTGCCGCCATCCTCTGGCTCCTAACCTTCTCAGCTTACCGCACCAACTTCCGCCCCATCCTAAGCTCCAAGCACCAACCAGTCACCTTTTAACGGGGCGGTCTCGCCCAAACTTCCAGGAGCCCTTTCTGAACGTCGCGGTTCGCGGCCATCTTTTGCCAGCCATTTGTCAGGTCATGATATGCTGCGCCTGATTGTGACTCTCTAGAATTGTTTGCTCCGGAATTTCTATGAACACGGTCGTCCAAACACTTAAGTCGAGTCTCAGAGGCACCTGGATTCACCACGCGGTTTGGGCTTTCAGACATCCTTCCCCAAGGGCACAGGTCTCCAACGATGGCAAACAGTTGTCCATTGAGGAGCGGAACGCAAACTACGACAGGCAGACCGTCGAAGTGATGTTTCGCGTTTTGCGCCGTAACTTAAATGGAGTTGACGTGGGTGCCCATGTCGGAGACGTTCTCCGGCAAATGGTGAATATCGCTCCCCGTGGAAGGCACTATGCGTTCGAACCGCTCCCACACCTTACGCGAGAGCTCAGTGAGAAATTTCCAAAGGTCATCGTCCATCAGGCTGCAGTGGGCGACAAGAGCGGCGAATCTGAATTTCTATTTGTGGAAAATGACCCAGCCTACAGTGGTCTACGTCGCCGGATCTATAACAGGCCGGATCCCAAGATCACTCGGATCCCCGTTCGCGTCGTCACACTTGACGAAATTATTCCCGCGAATGAATCCATTGCCTTCATTAAGCTCGATATTGAAGGCGGAGAATTTCATGCCATCCAAGGCGCAATCGAAACGATCCGGCGCTGCAAGCCGGTAATTGTTTTCGAATCGGGTAGCAATTCGATCGGTCAGTACGGAGTGAAACCAGACGATGTTTATCGGTTCATGGCCGATACCCTGGGATACGAGCTTTCCACCATGGAGCGATGGCTCAAACGAAAACCACCTTACACTCGGGAAGAGTACGAGAACCAATGGAACCACGGCCCCGAATACTATTTCATCGCGACTCCAACAAGAAAAATTCCCTAATCGAAACCATGTCCATAGAGTTCGACACTACTTGCAAACCTCACGCCTCTGCCTGGAGTCCTATATGAATGAATTTGAAAACGTCATTCCGATTTTGAATGTTAAGAATTTTGCCGCGTCGATGGACTACTACGTCAACAAGCTGGGCTTTCGCAAAAAGTGGGATTGGGGCGACCCACCCACGTTCGGCTGTGTCACACGGGGCAAGGTAAACATTTTTCTCTGTGAAGGCGCGCAAGGCCAACCAGGCATGTGGATGTCTATTTTCACGGAGGATGTCGACGCGCTCCATGAAGAATACAAAAGGAGCGGTGCAATCATCCGTCTGACGCCTACAAATATGCCTTGGGGCACGCGAGAGATGAATGTAGAAGACCCAGACGGTCATCGTCTCAGGATGGGCAGTGAAGCCACCGGACCTGCCGACGAAGAGGGCCTGAAGCGCTTCTCTGAAATTGAGCAGTTCGGCAAGTGAGATCTCAAGGCAGGCTTGATTCAGGCCGTTATTCAGTTAAGGGAAAGCGGCTTCTTGACGATTCTCGGCCTCCGATGAACGAGCGGGATGCTGGCGGTGACGATGGTCCCGGATTCGTCGGACTGCACCAGGAAGCTGCCGCCCAGATTACGAATGCGCTCCCGCATTCCAGCCACACCAACCCCCAGCAGGATATTCCCAGAATTGAAGCCCTCCACGGTCTTGGCCGATATGCCTTGTCCCTTGTCGGAAATTTTCACACTAACGGCATCCGCGTTTGCCGAAAGCGAGATCACCGCCGAGCGACTTCCAGAGTGTCGATGAATGTTGGACAAGCTTTGCTGCACCACGCGAAAAATCGCGGTTTCCACGTCGTTGGAGAAACGACGAAGCGAACCGGGAACCTCTAATTCCACTGCGATTTCGCTGCGTTTGGCAAAACCCTCGACGTAGGTGGTGAGGGCCGAGCCAAGTCCCAAGACGTCGAGCAAAGGCGGGTGCAGCAAGTAGGAGATGGTTCTGGTTTCAGAAAGGCAGCGGTCTGCCATTTCCCGCGCCTCTGCGATCTTGGCTTTTCTTGGGGAAGGTTCGGCGTCGCGCAAAACCGAGTCAAGGTTCATCAGAATCGCCGAGAGATACTGGCCGGCACTGTCGTGCAAATCACGAGCAATGCGCCGCCGTTCATCATCCTGATGAGCCATTAGTCGAGCCGAGAGATGTTCGAGCTGCTCGGTGCGATCCAGTAGATCGGCCACCAGGCCGCTTTGCACTTCGTGCAGTTCACCCTCGGTTTTTTCGTGAGCGGCAACAGCCTGGTCGGCGGCGACCAGGCCGCGCGATGCCGCGTCCCGCGAGTGCAAAAGGCGCAGAGCGTTGGCGGTAAAATTCGCTAGACCGGTCATAATGCGGACATCTTCGCTATCGAAATGAACACGAGGATCGTGCGAGACGATCCAGATCGTAGCCGGAATTTTGTTATCAAGGCGGACGGGGAGGACCAGCGCTTCGGCAATGGATGGTTTTACGTTCTGAAGGTAATGAAAGCGGCGGCCTGGATACAGAAAGAGTTGTGGGGAATTGCATGCGAGGGTGACGCCACACAGACTAAATTCTCTGGGTGTGGTGCCGCCAACGTGCTTACTAAGACTTCCCACCAGGTTAGTCCAGCGAAAGAGTTGAGCATCGGTGTCGAGAATGCTCAGTCCAGCAGTACCAGCGTCGCAAAGTTCAAGAGCGACACTGAGCAGGCTATCAACCAGCTGGGCCGGATTCTCGGCCATCACACGTGCCAGCTTGTATAGCGCAAGATTCTCCGCTTCTGCATTGGGCCTGCGCCGGCGGGATAATAGCTTGCTAGTGATGAGAACGTCGGAAAGTTCTACTGGAGCGACAGAGCCAGAGATGGGCGCTCGGTTGGAACGAACGCGGGGGTTAGTCCTTTTGTACATAGGAGTACGCAGTCGGTACGGTAACTGTCGAAGTGACTATAGGCCATAAAAAGGAGCCTTACTAGGGCTTTCCGGTACATATATGGCTCGCGGAAACGCTTACTGTGCAAAATAGGTGTAGAAATGCTCTGCTGGGTGTTGGCCTGCAAGAAATGCCATTCGAAGTTCGAACATTCGGGCATCGAAGAAACTGGCATCCTGGGCTTGGAAATTCCTCTCAAACCGAGCTTCCCTGTGGGCGGATCCAGTTTCAAGTGTCCGAAGTGCGGACATATGGCGACCTACCAGCGGTTCGAGTTAACCGAACAGGATTCGCGACAGTAAACAGGCCGCATGACGACCAACTATGAGATGCCAGAATTTCGGCGAGAAAGATAAATCGGACAGCAACAAAACATGAGTAGATACTTTAACCAGCAGAGACCGTGGCCTACTGATTCTCCGAAGCTTTAATTTCCTACTGAGTTTCATACTCCGGCAGGTCGCAGGCTAGAACTGTGTAATGAAGCCGCAAAGACAACCCCAGGGTATACCAAGGAAAATCGTCGATTTTCATTCTAACGAAAATCTCGATTGGGTCGCTGAACTTGAGTGTGGTCATCATCAACTCGTTCGCCACAATCCTCCGTGGACCGATCATCACTGGGTAACAACCCACGAGGGCCGGCAAGCGCACATTGGGACCGACCTCAATTGCATGGCTTGCTCATTAACCCTATATGAAGGCAAGAAACGCCCTAATTCTGGCCAAGCGTAATGTTGTCATCCCGACCGGAGAGCTGCGCATTTGGCGGCTCGCAGTGGAGGGATCGGGGCGAGATCAAAACCTCTCGACCCATGGTGAACTGTTAACTACAGAATTAGGCCACCGATTTGCATCACTCTCAGCGTATTGTTATCAACGGAGGCGGCTGACGACTCATGCTATACGATAATCAATTAGTTAATTCATCCGACCTGCGGCAGCGGGTCAATGAGCGCTTTGGCGTGCTTCCGAATTTCTTCCAGCTCTCCCCAGAGACCCCCGAGATCACCGAACACCTGTGGGGATTTGCCCAAGCGGCCTATCTCGATAACCCTTTGCCCTCGCTGTTTAAAGAACGACTCTTCGTCTATCTTTCTCGCTTTTGTGCCGTCCGCTACTGTCTCGCCCGCCACACCGGTTTCTTGGTTGGACTTGGCCGGCCGGCGATAAAAATGCCCGCACTGAAAGCATCGTGGATGTAGTTAGTTTGCTGCGGCGGCCACTTCCGCGCGGGCCTGAACTAAAGTCGCACCTTTTGTTTTTCTCGAAATGTCCCGCGCCTCTTGTCGAAATGCCGGCAAAAGACACCCAGATGGAAGATGGACTTTTTGCTCTGGCCAGCCATGTGTTCTTGCAGACACCGGACGCCCCGGAATGCCTTGATACACTGGAACCATTGTTAGGCACCGTTCGCTTTCAGTATCTCCTGCTTTTCTTGGCGTTCGTCCGCGCAGCGCACTATTGGACCAGGGTGCACCCTGAAATCCAGTTTGAGGACGACATCAAGCAACTTCTGGCGACGCATGAAGCGCTGGCCAGTTGTATTATTGCTGACCCGGAAATCAACGCAGACCAGACCACTCAATCAATTTTGGACGAGCTTCCCGTATTGCGCCTGAAAGCCGATAAGGCCATCGGCCTGCTTGCTTCCATCGTAGATTCTTCCGACGATGCGATCGTCAGCAAGACTCTAGAAGGCGTCATTACCAGTTGGAACGCAGGCGCCGAACAACTCTTTGGTTACACAGCAAAAGAAGCCATAGGGAAGTCTATCTGGATGATCATTCCCGACGATCGCCGCGACGAGGAAACAAGAATCCTCGCGCGACTCAGCCAGGGCGAGCGCATCCATCATTTCGATACCATTCGCCTGCGAAAAGATGGCTCTAAAATTGAGATATCGCTGACCGTTTCCCCAATTCGAGATGAAGCGGGAAAAATCGTCGGTGCGTCGAAAATAGCGCGCGATATAACCGGGCGTAAGCGCATCGAACGTGAATTGTTTGAAAGTGAACAACGTTTTCGCACACTCGCTGATGCACTCGATACTCAGGTGCAATTTCGTACCCAAGAGTTGCTGAGGCGAAACGCTCAAATCGTTCAGCAGTCCGACGAGCTTCGAGATCTCTCCGGAAGATTGATGCTTGCCCAGGACGAGGAACGTCGCCGCATTGCCCGTGAACTGCACGACAGCGCTGGCCAGAGTCTCGCTGCACTCGGGATGAGTCTGGCGCGAATCGAAGATCTCGCGAAGCGCAACCCTGCGCAACTATCCAAAGGCATCAAAGATGCCCGGGATTTAATTCAGGATCTGACCCAAGAGATACGCACCACGTCTTATCTTTTGCACCCACCAATGCTTGACGAAAGTGGACTGTCCTCTGCACTTCGCTGGTACATTGACGGTCTGGTAGAGCGCAGCGGGCTTAGCATTGAGCTGAATATTCCCGACACCCTTGGAAGGCTTGCCCCGGAGGTAGAACTCGCCATTTTTCGTCTCGTGCAAGAATGCTTGACCAACATCCATCGTCATTCCGGGAGCAAAACTGCCGTAATTCGTATCACTCGAGAACCCGACAAGATTTATGCCGAGGTTCAGGATCACGGTAAGGGCATTTCGCCAGAACGATTGGCAGAAATTCAATCCCGAGGAGTCGGCGTCGGCATCCGGGGAATGCGGGAGCGCATCCGCCAGTCTCATGGCGAATTGACCATTGATTCGAATGCTTTGGGTACAAAGATTAGCGCCATTTTCCCGGCCAAAACGGCCGCGCTGAAGGAACCAGGTACGACCTCACCACACCGCGTCTCATGATTGCTTTGCACAACCATCGAATTGAACCTGAGGTTGTAGCTCGCAACTTTTCCGCTGGCTGGAGTATGGACTCATCTACTGCAGGTGTACAATTTATTCGCTCAAACTTATAGCCCAGGCCTGTCATCCCGACCGGAGAGCCGCGCATCTGGCGGCTCGCAGTGGAGGGATTGTGGCGAGATCAAAACCTCTCCCTCCATGGTGAAGTGTTGCCGACAGATTTAGGGCTTTCCCCTACACGAAGCTAGGAAACGAGAACGACAGGCACGAAGAAGCAGTACGCAACGCAATCTATCCCGACGCCTCTCTTATCCAATATCGCGCCGTCAGTTCGCTTATTCTGTGTACCTTCATCAGCGATTCAACAGCGGCTTGCACCAACAATCGCGCAGTTTCAAACCTTTTGTCGTCCCGCTTTCGTCTAGCGACTTCGGTCTCTGCTTTGCGAACAGTTGCGAAAATACCAAGCGGATGGTTTTCCTCGTCGAACAATTCGAATTGATTGCCTTGCGGTGCAATCTTGTATTCGGCATTCATTTTTCTACTCCGAACTGGCTATAAGCCACTTTTCTCCGTATGGACAACATGTTTTGCGCCCGTTAGTTGGTCGATTATGCGGAACTCGCACTTCGGACTGCTTCTGTGGCTCTTCGTAAGCTCTTCGGCTTGCTCAAGGGTATGCGCTGCACCTAACCAGTGGTCTTTCGGTATCGATTCTAAAAAATCTCGAAGAGGGCGGGCATGCTCCTCCAAACTTCTGCGGGCAAAAATAATATCGCGGCTCCAACAAAACCGTCGATACGCTACAGTACACAGCCCGGTCGTGGATTCACGCCCCGAGTACCTGCCATAGCGATGACCGTACGCGATCAGTACTGCCAAGCGCGCTTGTATTGACCGTTCTGGCCCGGAGCAATCCCACCGTGACCCGACACCACACAACGAATGGAGTTATGCGGCTGCCAAAAGCCGCCCAATCTCATGCAACGTCTACCCCGCCTTCCAACGACGCCACACCTCGCTCTTCTGCGCCGCCGAAAGCCCAAACCGTCTCCCCGCCTTCAAAAACACCACCGTTAAAAACAAGCTTCCTTGCGCCCGACTGCATGAAAGCAAAATAGGGCAAGGAGAAGGCGGAGCTGCCATCCGACTACTTTGTTCCCAGATGACGATCGAAGAACTTCACGATGACATCGTAAGCGTCTCGGGATTCTGGAACGTCGGGATTGTAAAAGAAACCGTGGAAAAGTCCCTCCCAGACGTGCAATTCCGCATCGACACCCAACTTTACGAGCCGCGAGTGGGTGTAGACCGCAGAACTCATTTCAAACGCCCGGGTGCCCGTGATTATCAAAGTAGGTGGAAACTTTGCGAGTATTTCTGGAGAATTGATGGGCGAAACAAGCGGATCGTTCGGATCGACACTGGTGAAATACCCTAGTCGTCGCACACCGCCATCCCGCATTTCTGGCATAAGCCTGGCCTCTCCGAGGGGAGTGGAAGTGTAAGCAGAATCTCCGCCGAACTCTCCGGCCGATGCGCAGAAGACACCGATGGCGCCGGGACGCGGCAAGTTATGCTTCTGGAACCAGGCGACGGACATGGTTGTAAGCATGCCGCCTGCCGAACACCCATAGATACCGATATTCTCCGGCTTTCGCGTTTTCAAAAGCTCTTGGTAGACGCTGGCGACGTCTTCGCTGGCTGCGGGGAACTTGTTCTCGGGTCCTTCACGATAATCGATGCTCACGACCTTGATGCCAGACAAAGCGGCTATCGGCCTCGATTCCAGTTCCGCGCAACCGGGCCAGCATCCAGAGAATCCTCCACCGTGAAGATCGATCAGTACACGCTCCTTGTTCTTGTCCTGAATTCCCGCCTTCGGGCTGTAAACGAATGCATGTACGCCTGCAATCTTTGTGTCCACCAAATTCACAGCAAACAGGGTCTTTTGCCGTTCCAAGTAAGGCGCCATGAACCGAGGCACGCCCTTGTCGGCATAGGTCATGTTTGAGTCCCGCATGTCGTGCAGGTGTTGGATGAGATATGCTTTGGCCTCGGGACTGAGGAACTTCGAAACGGGAACAGACTCGGCAGGCAGTTCGACTGTACCGTCAGGTTGAACGATTACATCTGTTGGTTTTTCATTCTCGCGGCTTTGATTTGTTTGCGCTGAAACAAGTGTGCCGCACAGAACCGAACCCGACATGACCAAAACGGCAAGGGACCGGATCTTTCCTGATTTCATGAGTTCCTCCCTTCGTCGAGCGACGCGATAGTGTCACAAATGCGGAATAGATTCACGGTGGACTCGGAACCACGCTTATCACGGCTTGCCCGCCCTTTCTTGACAGCCTCCCACCCTGCCGTTATAGTGCCGCCATTCCGCATTTCGTAGTCCGGTCCCTTTTCGCAAAATGGCATAAAGATTCAAATTTGCGGTGTCCTCAGGGGGCAAAATTCTGTGGCCATTGGAAACCCAGCGATAGCGACTCGTATTGAGCAACAAGCAAGCACAACCACGCAGTTCAAGACATTCTTAAGCCGTTATTTTTATCTCTGCATGTCCCTGCTGTTGGCCGCCCTCGTCATTTTGGGCTTCAGCCGCACCGTCAACGCCAACCTGTTCCACGGCAATCCCCCAAGGCCGCTGCTTTTGTGGATACACGGCGCCGCCTTCTCCACGTGGATACTCTTCTTTATCGCTCAGTCAGCTCTGGTCCGCGCGCGAAAAGTCAGCGTACATCGCTTGCTCGGCTGGTTTGGTGCGGCGCTGGCCACGCTGATGGTTGTGTTGGGCGTCGCTATCGCCGTGGTCATGGGCCGCTTCGACATCCATGTCCTCCACCAGAAGGATGTAGCTGCCTTCTTGTCGGTTCCGTTTGCCGATATGCTCATCTTTGGCTCGTGCATCGCGCTCGCCATCTATTGGAGAAAGAAGCCCGAATACCACCGCCGGCTGATCTTTATCGCCAGTTGCCAACTGATGGACGCCGCCATCGGCAGATTCGATTTCATGTTCAACCACAACCTCTTCTTCCTCGCCGTAGACTGTCTGATCGCTCTCGGCATGCTGCGTGATTGGCTGGTCGATAACCGCGTCCACAAAGTCTATCTCTATGCGCTACCCTCGTTCCTCGCCGTCCAGGCTCTCGCCATCTACGCCTGGAGAATCAATCCCCCATGGTGGCAGACCATCACCCAAGCGATCCTGGGATGACGTCGCCGCCCCGCAGCCTCAAATCTTTTCAATGGGATTCCAAGCCTGAATTAAGCTGAAGAAATGAACGACATCGCCAGGTCTGTGATGATCGCGCTGGGTCTTGGTCTCTTAGCGGCCATTGTTTTCGGTGTTGGCCTGATTGGCGGGCTCACTCCGTCTGATGGCCAGCCTTCGCTTGTCGCATGGTTTGTATACTCGGTGGTGCCCATCGTATTGACCCTCGTCAGTCTATTCCTCGCGAGGTCTTGGCCGGTCAAGATTTTCCTTTTGGCAGAGTGCATTGGAATTTCTGCCGTGACGGTCAACCTTCTGCGTCTTTTTCGTATTCTCTGATTGATTTCTGGCACGACATTGACAGACTCTCGCAATCTAGAATCAATCCATCGAGCAGCCCGATGCCTCCCCACCCCCTGTCTAACTTTTTGGTTTGGGAAAAATACTGCCGACGTGCGCGCTGATCTCGTCGTAATACTCAGGGTGCTTCGCGAGAAGCGCCGAGATCTCCTGCGCGAGTGGACTGTCAGCCACCCATTTCTTTCTCTGGTCAGGATACATTGGCTCCATCAGCGGCTTCGCCTGTTGCAGCAAACTCGTTAACTGGAGATGGTCAGGGTTTTCAGTTTGGCTCATTTCTTCTCCTCCAGACTTCCGTTGTCATCTATCAACCGACCACCCCATGGTTTACCACAAACAATTGCCCCGCAACAGTTGGGAATCATACCGACCCGCACCTCGCTGTTCGCACAGCCACCCCCCAGTCCCTCATCTCACTAGGCGCAGCGTTAATCGGGACTTGGCGGAGTTCAGCTATACTCGCAGCCATGAAGCTCATACGATTCACAGCACTTTTGCTACTAGCGGTTGTTTCTACGAGAGCCTCCACGCTTTCGGGCACGGTGCGCGACTCAGAGGGTGCGGTCATCGCCAACGCCCAGGTGACTGTCCATTGGGACCGAAGTGGTTCCAACTATCTGAAGGAAATCTGGGAATCCAGCGAGACGTTGCCGCAACAACTGATTCAAGCGGGCACTTCTCTTTGGAACTGCCGCCCGGTTTTTACGACGTCTTTGTGACCGCGATGGCTTTCACACCGTACTGCGAAAAAGTCCGCCTGAAAGATAAAGAGATGAGAACTTACGAAGTCAAATTGAAGGTTAGTCCGGTCACTTCCAAAGAGCTAGACTGAGAGCGAATTGTGGAGGCCGACCGCCGCCATGACCAAGGATGACATCCAGCTACTCTTCGAATACGACCGCTGGGCCAACCACAGGGTTTTGCACGCGGCCTCCACTCTCAGCGCCGAGGAGTTCACGCGTGATCTGGGCGGCAGCTTCCGTTCTGTGCGCGATACCCTCGTGCACATCATTCGCAGCGAGCAGGGTTGGCTAACCTGTTGGAACGAACCGTCTCCCAGCCCCACCTTCGTCATAGATTTTTGGACCCGGCACAACGCCTTGTTCAACCCCGATGCCTTTCCTGACCTCCCTGCGGTGCACCTAAAGTGGGCGGAAGTCGAAAGAGAACAACTCAACTTTGTGAATCGCCTAACCAACGAATCCCTGCAAAGAATGCTTCCGGTTCGCAACACCCAAATCACCCTGGCGCACCTCATGCAACATCTGGCCAACCATTCCACCTACCATCGCGGTCAAGTCGCCGTAATAATGCGCCAGCTTCACAAAGAACCCCTCGCCACCGACTTCGCCATGTTCTTGATGGAGGGCCGCCACGAGCGCGCCGATGCAAGGTAGCCCTCGAAGCAAATCAACAAAGCCGAAAAACTGCCTCGCCATCTTTGACCAGCCCTCCCCTCGCCACGTTGACACCTCCTCCCAACACAGCAATACTGACTCTCGATGATCGGACTTCTCCGCGGCCGCCTCCTCGAAAAGCGCCCCAATCAAGTCATCCTCGATGTCGGAGGCGTTGGCTATCTCGTCGCCATTCCGCTCTCCACCTTTGCCGCCATGGGCGAACTCCACGCCGAAGTCACTCTCCTCATTCACACCCACGTTCGCGAAGATGCCCTCTCCCTCTACGGCTTCCTCTCCCAGCGCGAAAAACATTTCTTCGAACTTCTCCTCGGCGCTTCTGGTGTCGGCCCCAGCCTCGCCCTCAAAATTCTTTCCGGCATGAATGTCGATGAACTCGTCCCCGCCATTCGCACCGGCGATCTCGCCAAACTCACAAAAATTCCCGGTGTCGGCCGCAAGACTGCCGAGCGCATGGTCGTCGAACTCAAAGACAAGCTCGAAGCCGTCACCATCGAAGCCGAAAAGCCCGCGCCCGCCTCCCCCGCCGGTGTCGAAGCCGATGTGAAGTCCGCGCTCATCAATCTCGGTTACGATGACCGCAGCGCCGATGCCGCCGTCGCCGAAGGCAAACGTGAAGCCGGCACCTCCAATTTCGAAAAGCTCCTCCGCTCCGCCCTGGGCACCCTAACCGCCCCAACGAGATGATCCGATGAAGCCCGCGCAAACCTCAATCCGAATCCGGCGCCTCCTGATATCTGATATCCGATATCTGATATCAACACTCCACCTCCAACCATCGACCCGCTCACCCCAATGACCAACTTCACTCCCAAAAAATCCATGACCACCCCACCACGCATCGTCTCCGGCTCTCCCCTCGACGACGACGCCCGCCTCGACGCCAGCGTCCGCCCCAAAACCCTCGCCGAATACATTGGCCAGAAACGTGTCAAAGAAAATATCTCCATCGCTCTCGAAGCCGCTCGCAACCGCGGTGAAGCCCTCGACCACGTGCTTCTCTACGGCCCTCCCGGCCTGGGCAAAACCACTCTCGCGCAAATTATCGCCAATGAACTCGCCGTCCCCATCAAAACCAGTGCCGGCCCGCTCCTCGAACGCAAAGGCGATCTCACCGCCATTCTCACCTCGCTCGAAAAAAAGGAAGTTTTCTTTCTCGACGAAATTCATCGCCTGCAACCCGCCGTCGAAGAAGTCCTCTACCCCGCCATGGAAGATTTTCGCGTCGATCTCGTCATCGGGCAGGGCCCCGGCGCCCGGATCCATCCATTCCATCTCAATCATTTCACGCTAATCGGCGCCACCACTCGCGCCGGACTCATCACCGCCCCGCTCCGCTCGCGTTTCGGCATCGTCCACCGGCTCGATTTCTACGAGCCCGAAGATCTGCTCATCATTCTCAATCGCTCCGCAAAAATCCTGAATATTCAAATGGATGAAGGCGGCGCCGAAGAAATTGCCCGCCGTTGCCGCGGCACACCGCGTGTTGCCAATCGCCTGCTTCGCCGCGCTCGTGATTTTGCCGAAGTCCGCGCCGGTCGCCGCATCACCCGCGAAGTCGCCCAGGAATCTCTGCACATGCTCGGCGTCGATGAACACGGTCTCGACGAAGTCGACCGCAATCTCATGATTGCCCTGCTCGATAAATATGCCGGAGGCCCCGTCGGCGTCGGCACCTTAGCCGCGGCCCTCAGCGAAGAAGAAGACGCCATCGAAGAAATGTACGAGCCCTACCTAATGCAAATCGGCATGCTCGATCGCACTCCCCGCGGCCGCGTAGCCACCCCCCGCGCCTACGAATACTTCCACCGCGAACCACCCAAACGCCAACCCCGCCTCTTCTAACGCACAACTCTTCGTTGCACAGACATTGTTGTCCGTGCACCTTCCAGCCCATCGCGCCAAACTCTAGCAACGGCGCATCCGTTCACCCAAACCCATCATCCTGCTCGCCCTGAGCGAACGCGAAGGGAGCGGAGTGACCCGGCTTTTTTCTTCCGCGCCGCCTTTCGGCGCGGCCGGGGAACGCAGTCGAATGGATCCCTCTTCGATCTCAACCCCGTCCCGCCGGGTGCCCATACGCCGTCTTTGCGTATGGGTATTTTTGCTCTCCTTCGCACAGCCCTCCCTGTCACTTTTGCCAATTACCCTTTCCCCTCGCCACCGCCATCATCACCATCCTGAGAGCCCCGTCGCGCCTCTCACCACACCATGCCCGAACAGACTTCCAACGTCGAATTCGCCCAGAAAATTCACGAACAAAGCCATCACCGCACCCCCAGCGGCCCTTCCCATCGCCGCTGGGTCGAACTCATCGAAGCCGCGGTCCTCGCTATCGTGGCCGTCGCCACAGCCTGGAGCGGCTATCAAGCCACCAAATGGGACGCCTTCTCCGATGAAAACTATTCGCTCGCCTCGCGCGCCAACGTCCTCGCTCAAGAAAAAGCCACACTCGCCGGACAGGACCGTCTCTACGATATCGTCACCTTCAATGGCTGGGTCGCGGCCGAAAATGCCGGCAACAAAAAACTCACTGCGCTCTTCGAACATCGTTTCCGTCCCGAATACGCCGTCGCCTTTCGCGCCTGGCAGAAACTCGATCCGCTCAATAATCCTTCCGCCCCCGCCGGTCCTCTCTTCATGCCGGAATATTCCAGTGCCAGCGCCCAGGAATCCAAAAAGCTCATCGAGGAAGGGAAGAGCTACTTCGACAAGGCCGTAACGACCCGCGAAAACGGCGATCACTACGTAAAGATCACCGTCTTCCTCGCCACCGTCCTCCTCCTCACCGCCCTCGGCCAGCGCTTCGAAATGTTCGCCCCGCGCCTCATCGTCCTGACCATCGCCTTCCTCCTCCTGACAATCAGCACCTTCTGGATCGTCACCTTCCCCCGCATCTGAACTCCGACCGTAAGGGCACGATACATCGTGCCCCAGCTCACACTCATCCTTTCCTCGCACCATCGCGTCAAACTTGAGCAACAGCGCATCCGTTCGCCCAGGTCCGTCATCCTGAGCGGAGTGCCCCGGCCTTTTTCCTCCGCGCCGCCTTTAGGCGCGGCCGGGGAACGCAGTCGAATGGATCCCTCTTCGCTCTTTGCGTCTTGCCACCCACATCGGCCGCCCCCGCATTAAACCGTGCTGTCATCCCGACCGCAGTGGAGGGATCGTGGCAACAACAATCCGCCAAGAAAATCACTAAAACGACGCACCAGTCCCATCACCACCCCTCCCCAAAAGTAACCACCCCGCACACTCCCAACATTCCCCAATCCTCCCCGTTTCCCCCATCATGTATCTTTAATCTACGGACCCGCCGCCACACCTGCCGGCGCGCCTGAGACTCTCTCGTGACCGCTACCACCGCCACCTCCACTCCCCCACTCCCCGCCAGCTCCAAACGTTTCGCCTTCCTCGTCGCTACCGGCATTCTTCTCAGCCGCGTTGCTGGCCTGATCCGCGATCGAGTCTTCGCTCACTACTTCGGCAATTCCGACGCGGCCGACGCCTTTCGCGCCGCCTTCCGCATTCCCAATCTCCTGCAAAATCTTTTTGGTGAGGGTGTCCTCTCCGCCTCCTTCATTCCCGTCTACGCTCGCCTGCTCGCCAGCGGCAACAAAGAGGAAGCACGCAAAACTGCCGGTGCCGTCGCCGCGCTGCTCATGCTCAGCACCTCGCTCCTCGTCCTCTTCGGCGTACTCGCCACGCCTTGGCTCATCTACGCTATCGCCGCCGGTTTCCACGGCGAAAAACGCGACCTCACCATCCTCCTCGTCCGCATCCTTTTTCCCGGCGCAGGTCTGCTCGTCGCCTCCGCGTGGTGCCTCGGCGTCCTCAATAGCCACCGCAAATTTTTCATTTCCTACACCGCTCCCGTTCTCTGGAACATCGCCATGATTGCCGGCATGATCGCCTTCGGCAAAGGCCGCCCGCAAAATTCCCTCGTAGTCATCACCGCCTGGGCTTCCGTAGCTGGCAGCGCGCTTCAAGTCGGCGTGCAATTGCCCATGGTCTTGAAACTTCTCGGCGGATTAAAACTCTCCCTCGCGCATCAAGCCGAACATGTCCGCACCGTCATCCGCAATTTCTTTCCCGTCTTCATCAGTCGCGGCGTCGTGCAAATCAGCGCTTACATCGACGCCTTCCTCGCCAGTTGGCTCCCCACCGGCGCCGTCTCCGCTCTGGCCTACGCGCAAACCCTCTACACCTTGCCCGTCAGCCTGTTCGGCATGTCCGTCTCCGCCGCCGAATTGCCCATGATGAGTGGCGCGCTCGGCGCCGCCGAAGAAGTCGCCAGCATCATGCGCACCCGCCTCAACGAAGGCTTGCGGCAAATCACCTTCCTCGTCGTTCCTTCCATCGCCGGATTCCTCGCGCTCGGCGACGTCGTCGTTGCCGCCATCTACCAATCCGGCCGCTTCACCCACGCCGACGTTTTATACGTCTGGGGAATTCTCGCCGGCTCCACCGTCGGCCTGCTCGCTTCCACTCTCGGCCGTCTTTACTCTTCCGGCTTCTACGCATTGCGCGACACCCGCACGCCGCTGCGCTTCGCCATCATCCGCGTGGTTCTCACCACTCTGCTTGGCTATTTAGGCGCGCTGCCGCTTCCGCGTCTTCTCGGCATTGATCCTCGATGGGGTGTCGCCGGACTCACCATCTCCGCCGGCATCGCGTCTTGGGTCGAATTCACGCTTCTACAGCGCGGCATCCGCGGCAGAATCGGCCACGTTGGTGTACCTCTAAATTTTCTTGCCCGCGTGTGGATTGCCGCGCTGATCGCTGCCGCTGCAGGTCGCGGCATGTTGGCCCTGGTCGGCGCTCGTGGTCCCATCCTTGTTGCTATCGCCGTTCTCGGTCTCTACGGAGTGGTATTCCTCTCACTTTGCATGGCCATGAAGTTGCCCGAAGCCCAAGCCATGTTCGCCATGCTCGGCAGAAGATTCGGCGTAAAATAACCGCCAGCATGACCACCGTCTATCTGGCGCTCGGAAGCAATGTTGGCGATCGCGAGAAAAATCTCGATGCAGCCGTGCGCCTTCTCGGCGAAGCCGGCGTCCACGTCAAACAACTCTCCACCTTCTACGAAACCGAACCCGTCGACTATCTCGATCAAGCCTGGTTTCTGAATGCCGTCCTCGCCGCTGAAACGGAATTGCCCGCCGCAGAATTACTAGCAAAAATGCGCGCCATCGAATCCCACATGGGCAGCAAAAAGCCCTTCGCCAAAGGTCCTCGCCTCATCGATCTCGACATCCTTCTCTACGGCGACGCCACCATCGACACGCCCGACCTCCAAGTCCCGCACCCCCGCATGCTCCACCGCAACTTCGTAATGGTCCCGTTATCCGAAATCGCCCCCAACCTCCAACACCCCACCTGGCCCCACCCAGCCAAGCAACTCCTAAACCTCACAGGCGACCAAAGCCAAGTCCACCCCCACCACTTCCCCCAATAATCCCCGGCCTCTCGACTGCACGCTGTCATCCCGACCGAAGGTCCGCGCCTTATGCGGACCGCAGCGGAGGGATCGTGGCGCTAAACCAAACCCGAAGCAAATCCGTGGAGAGAAAAGGTGCAGCCGCTCTCTGCCGGTTTAGATTCAAATCCCATTTACATCAACGGCCCATCACTCAAACCGTCATCCTGCTTGCCCTGAGCGACCGCGAAGGGAGCGGAGTGACCCGGCCTTTCTCCTCCGCGCCGCCTTTAGGCGCGGCCGGGGAACGCAGTCGAATGGATCCCTCTTCGATCTCAACCCCACCTCAATCTCCCCCTCAGCTCGTCCTCCGCAACACCAACCGATGCACCGTAATCACCTTCGGCTCCAACGCGTCCAACTCAATCTGCGACAACCTCCCTCGCTTCGTTTCTCTCCACCGGTACACTCCCGGCTCCGACTCCGTCTGCTCATTTCCGCCCACCCGAATCAAAAACTCCCGCGCATCTTCCACCGACGCCTTCTCCCGCAACGTCGGCCGCGCCACTGCCTCCACCGCGTAACTGCGAATCAATTTCCCCCAATACGCGTCAAACAATTCGCTCGACGCGAAAATGTCGCTCCACGCCACTTCTCCTCCATACGCCACCACCACGCCCACCACCCGCTCGCCTTTCAACCCACGTGTTTCCCTCTGAAATCGCCGCTGAATCTCCTCCACCAACGTATCCACCGAAGTTCCTACGTATTTCGACTCATAAATTTTTGCGTACGATTGCGTTGGCGCGTCCGACGACATCACACCGCGCAACGCATCCGCGCTCACCCGCGGCGCTTCTGCCGCTGTCATCGGACGCCCTGGCGCAGGCGACGACGCTACTGTTCCTCCTGCCACCGACGACCACACCTCCGTCTGACTCTTCGTCACCGCCGCCTGTTCCCGCACACTAGGATGCACAATTATTTTTGCCTGATTGAACTGCGATCCCTGACGACCACCGCCCGTGCTCCACGCAAAATACATCCAACGGCAGCGGCTCCGATCCCGGCGCCACAATTCGATCTTTAGCAATAATCCGATCCTGTTTCCCGCCGCTCACCAATTCTCCAGCCAGCAACAGCAGCGACCGTTTACTGTGATTGATCAGCACCAACTGATTCACGGAAGGCCCGCCATAATTGCGCACCGTCGAATCGCGCTCGCCCCGGTTGCGCACCAGCACTTCCGCGCCTTGCTCCCGCACCACCACTTCGCCGCGCGACAATCCCTCCTCCAACGTCAAAAAAGCGCTGGTGTCGTACCCCGACGAACTGACCACCGGAAACACCGTCAAATTTTCGTAGCTCACCGGCTCCAGCAGTCGCCATTCGCCTTCCGTCGGCGCGGGCGGCGTCGAAGCTCCGCCAACAGGCCACACAAATCCCAATGCTGCGATGCCAATTGCCGTAAATCCAAGCAGGGAATTACCAAACTGCGTGAAGATCCACCGGTCCATACATCCTCCTGACGTGCAGCGCGCACGTTTCGGAGTTAGAACGACCTCAGCCGAATTTCTTGCAGCTCCATTCGCCTAAATTTTCAGGTTTTTATTCGACGACTGACTGATCCTCAAGGGGCATTGTCGCCCTTGTAGCGCCGGCTTCCCGCCGCGCACGGCACAGGAACAATGAATCGGGCCAGATTCAGTGCGGATTGCCCAGGTTAGTCCGCGGCTTGCTCCTCCGCGATTTCGACGCCTCCGATTCCGCCTTCTCATACTCGGCAATTTCTTCTTCCGAGTACGAGTACGAATCCCGCGAAGCAAACATCGACGTCGTCCGCGCCGCTTCTTTCTTCTTTTTGCGCGCCGCGCCAAATTCATACCGCGTCATGCGCAGCGGCCCTTCAATCGCCTTCACTTCCACCAGCAAATCGCTGACCTTCTCCAGAAAATCGTGCAGGTGAAACGGCCGCGTCACATACGGCAACCGGTCCGCCTCCAGCCGCGTCGCAAACTGCCCGGCGCCCAGTTCCGGCAGCACGAACAGCACGCGAAGCCGCCCGCCTTCTTCCTCGGGCACCGATGCCAATTCCCGCATCACCTGAAACGTCGGCGAATCCAGGCCAATCAATCCGACATTCGCAATCAGCAGGGAATATTCCGCGGTCTTCAATTCCGCATGCAGCATTTGCAGGTCGGGCACGATGCGCACCCGCCAGCCTTCCGAATCCAGAATCTGCCGCAGCGCTGTGGCGTTTCGCGGGTCGTCCTCGAGCACCAACAAACCTACCTGTCGCGGAGCCGGGCTGGAAGGGGTCGCCATTGGTGAAGTATAGAACCCCGCAATGTCAGTGACGACCACAGCGAAGTACAGCCACGTAAACGCCACCTGACCCAACGACCGGGTCTCCTTACTTCTCCCCGCCCACCGGCTTCACCACAATCTCCACCTTCGCCGGATTCCCCTTGGTCAACACGTTATACGCCTGCTGACTCGTAAATCGCATCTGCCCATCCACCAGAATCTGCGCCCGCACCGCGTACGTATGACTCGGCTCAATCTTCCCAGGATCGACCTTCAACTCAAACGGAATCGGCACTTGCCGGTCGCCCACGGTAATCTTCTGTTCCGCAATCACCGCCGCCTTGGCATCCGCCCGCGACACATCCTGCAGTTGCACATCCACCGCCGCTTCTGACGGCAGCGCCATGCGCACCATGTACGTTACCGTGCCAGTCACGGTTCCCGGTGTCTCGCTGGCGTTCATCGGCTTGTCCAGCTTGCAATCTTTCGCCATCATCGCACCGTCGCCATCCGCCGAATCCGCCTGCAGAAATCCGCCGTTGCCTTTGCTCCACCACACCACTTTCCCGTCCGAATAACGCCCGCCATCCGCCGAAGGCACCTGGCGCATCAAGTACAGCTTCTCCTTGTAGCTCACCTTCACCGTCTGGTTGTGCAGATACACCGCCAGCGGCGTGCCTCCCTCGCAGGTGTAGTCGAACCGCTTCCACTCCATAGCCGGCCGAATCGAAGGTGAAGGCGCAGCCCGGTGCGGCACAGGTTCCGGCGCCGTCTGCCCAGGATTCGGCGTGACCGGTGGAGTCGAAGGCACCGGCGGCTGTGGCGCCTCTTGCGCGCGAACCACTCCACCCGCGCCCGCCAAGAAAATCACTCCAACACAAATCAGCGAACTACAAATCGTTACACTACGAATCGCCGCCCGACCAACCAACGCCACGTCATAAATCCAATTCCGCACATTCCGCTTTTCCATGGGAGCTTTCCTCGCCTCAACACTTCTCTGGGGGCCTTCAGTGTACCGCCATTTCCCACCAATATTCCGCCGGGTGCCCCGCACGCCGTAATTGCGTGTGGGTCTTGGGTCTAACGCTTTACGCCGTCATCCCGAGCGGAGCGAGAGATCCCTCTTCTCTTTGAGAATAAAGATAACGCAGAGGCGCAGAGTACGCAGAGGAAGCGCAGAGGAAGCGCAGAGGAAGCGCAGAGGAAGATTTCCCCTTATCTTCCTTTCCTAGAATCTTCGCCTCCGCGCATCTCCAAGAACATTTCTCAAGCACCGGTGATTTCAACCGGTGCGTGCGGACGTTTTGTGTCCGCACAATAAACGAGCTTCTACGTTTGTCTGCAAGTGTCAACGTGGTGCAGAAATTCATAATCGAAATTGAGTCCGTGATCATCGGTTGGAGCCTCGAAATCTGCGGCGGCTGCGGGGGCTGTCGGGGCGGTATTCGGGCGGAATGTTGGACCAGGGATCTTGCGTGCCTGGAGGAAGAGTGGGATCCCAGGGATAAAAGTGGCGAAGGTGGGAGAGATTTGGTGGAGGCTCGCGACGTGTAGCGGATTGGGGCGCTTCGCTTTTTGCGGAGGCTGGCGAGTATGGCTCAAGTGACGGGTCGCTGAACGTGCCGGTTTCGGAGACGGCAATTGGAGTGGCGGAAAAAGAATTGGGCATGCGCAGGGTGCCAACAATTTTGTAGGGATCGGCGAGGGTGGGGCTGCAGGCTGGTTCGGACGGAAAAGGCTCAACTGAGGAGACCGCCGTTCCGGCGACGCAAATTTTTGTGGAAGAAGGATTTTGGGGGCGAGAGAGCGCGTTGTTGGCAGCAGTGGTGCCGGAGTTGAGAGCTTGTTCGGACGGAAGAACCTCGACTGAGGATGCCGCGTATGCGGCAGCGTCCTTTTTTGTGGAGGACGATTGAGGCGTTGCTTGGTTCTTTGGGTTCGTGGTGGGGCATTGAACTTGCCACGATCCCTCCGCTGCGCACGAAGCGTGCTCCGGTCGGGATGACAACGAAGAAGAAGAGGCGGAGTTGTGGGCGGCGGCGTAAGAGGAGGTGGAGTTGTGGCTTTGGGTGGCGGGGAGTTGCGGTGGGGGGACGGGGTCGGGGTCGTCGCGGATGGGGCGGGGGACGTCGAAGATGTCTTGTTCTTCGTAGGGATTTTGGTCCTTGAGTTTCTGGTGGTAGGCGATTTCGCGATGGGCGCGGAGGAGGGTGTGACTCATGGCGTTGAGGAGACGGGCTTTGCGGAGGGGGATGCGATCTTCGAGGACGGCGACGAAAAGTTTGGAGAGGATGCGGCGGACGTCGGCGGGAGAATCGAGAGTGGCGGCGGATTGGGCGAGTTCTGCCTGGAAGGCTTGGTCGGGAGCGGGGTCGTCGTCGGGCTTGGGGGAGTGGATGAAACAGAAAGTGGGATTGGAGGAGCAGACGGGTTGGGAGCAGCGGCGTCCGGAGGGGGAGAGATGGGCGCAGCGGGGGAAAGCGAAGTTACGAACGGAGTCGAGGAATTTCATTGCAGTCCTTTTTGAAAAGCGAAAATGGAAAAGCGAGTTGGGAAAGTCGAAAATGGAAAATTGAAAATGGAAAAGTGCGACGATGGTTTTTCGTAAGAGTGGCAGGGAAAGGAGTTAGGGGAGCGGTCGGCGTAAGAGTGGCAACGAAAGGAATTAGCGGAGTGGATGTATCCCTCGCGAAAAGCGCTCGGGGCAAGAGAGAAGCAGGGGCTAGGTTTAGCGTTGGTCGGAAGTTGAGACTTCAAGGTTCAAGAATTGGAGACAAGCTCGTCTTGCCGGTTGCAAGCACCGGCTAGAGAATGAAGGAGAAGCGAGGGCGGAAATGGAGACACGTGTTTAGTGGCCCGAGAAGGGAAGAGCGAAGGTGGCGTTCTCTGTACGGGTCGATGTCAGATTAACTGAGTAGGAATAGTATTAATACTGGACTAGAGGGCAGAAAGTTGACGCTGGCCGATTATAGGCACCTTCGAGCGAAACCTGGATTTCTGTAAACAGTGCAGTCAGGCGGACTCTTCCAAATATTTTCCAGCTCTGTTGTCAAAGGCCGGCCTTGTGCCTTCGAGTACATCCAACACCTTCCGATTGATTACAGGATTTTCAAGCGCCCCTGGTGTGTACGTCAATCGATTCTTATTCGACTTGTCTAAAGTGGAGTGGATGATTTGTTCAGCGTCGGAGACGACCGCCAGGTTTGGATTGTGCGTCACGATTATGACCTGACGCTTATTCTTGGCTTCTTTCAGGCAGGGTACTAGGAGCTTGAACATTGTTTCGTTGTCTAAGTTTTCTTCTGGCTGGTCAACTACTAGAGGAATTTGGCCTCGATCTACCAAGAAATAAAAAATGAGAAGCAGGGCACCCTTTTCTCCGGGCGAGAGTTGAGAGAGCTCTTTATCACCCAATTTTAGGGTGTATTTAGGTTGAAGGTAGTCCAACGAAAAAATGTAGTCGTAGAGTTGGGCCACTCCGTAGCCTTTGCGCAGCAGTGTCTCAATTCTGACGCGAACATTTTCGGCGGACCGCCGGTCATACTCTAGGTAATCCAGAATTTCTTCAATGAAACCCTTTACGTTTTCCCATTTATTAAAATCGACCTTTTTAAGAAGATCGCGAAGCATTTTTTGGCCCTCATCAAGTCCACAGAAGGAACCAGTAACGCCGCGACTCACTTGATCGAAGAATCTATTTTCGAAACCAGTGTCTATAATGGAGACGTCAAAGTTTAACTGCAATTCATCCTTCGCGATGGGATGTCTTTGGATGAATTCCTTAACTGCTCGATATAGCTCTCGGTAAGTATTAGCGAGGCCAGAAATCCGTTGAAATATTTCGCGAGACTTTGCCAATCTCTCAGATTTTAACTCTGTGAGTTTGGGTGGTATTTCATCAATTTGATCAAGTAAATTTCTGAAATAAATGAGAGTGTCAGGAGTAGACTCATCCCCGCTTATTGCCGCTTGCTTTGAAGTCCATTCTTCAAGTTGCTTAAGGTAAGCTTGATGCCTTTGGCTCGGCTCGTCGAGCTTTGACTGCAGCGAAGTAATCGCGGAATCGAGTCCGACCATGAGAGTAGGCAGGCCATCCGTATTAGAAGGACTGAGCAGATCATCTAGCGAAGTCTTCGCCGCAAGGAGAGTGGTGCGTTTTTCGATTACAGGTGCAGGGTCTACCCGCACCTGCACTACATCCTCAAGCACAAACCCGAGCGCATTAAGGTCCGCAGCGGAATCTTTCCTAAAAGTCTCAATCGCCTTACGGATGTTTTCTATCCGGTCGATGACTCTGTTCGCCGTACCAATGAGTCTATTAACCTCAGAGCGTTCAGTGCTCGCCTTTTGAAGTTCGCGCGCCAATTCAGACAAAGTCTTCTTGTGGCCATCGATCGTTGCTAGAAGCGAAGCGGTCGCCTGTTCGCTCGCATCGACGGAAGGAGGTGGTACCGGGACAGGTTTTATGCTCTCGTTTGCTCTCAGTTGCTCTAGTTTGGTTTCAAGGTTGTTTTGAATCTGCTGGCGGTACTCAGGCGTTTGCGTTTCTTCAAGGCGCACAATTCCCAGGTTGATTTTTTGGAGATCGTCTCTGAGCGCCTCGATGAATTGGTAAGTCTCACCGGTCTTGAAAGTAAGAAGTGAATCTAAGGAGTCTTGGCTGAGGCGCTCTTCCTCGGGAACATGGGAAAAAATCACTTTCTTAAGTTCTTTATCAAAATCGGTCTCGCGCTTTGTTTCGGTCTCATTGCAAATCAGCTCAAGGAAGTTTTGTGGAATATATTTCACTAGCTCGACTTCCTGCTGTCCGACTCGGGCATCTAGGCTCTTTGTTTTGCCAGGGCCGCTCTCCCACGTTAGAAATGCTTCGAATTGCCTTGCTTTGTTGTCCTTGGGGTCACGGAATCGGGCCTCACTGAGGAATGAAAAAGACTTGTCCTGGTGCGAGTTCCCAAGAAGCCCAATCGTATCGGCAAGAGCGCTTTTGCCACTACCCTTGTTCCCAATAATTGCTACTAGGCCTTGGTTGATGGGTATTTCTCCCTCAAACCAAGCTTCATCAAGCGGCGACCCTGCAAGCTTCCTAAAGGTAATCGACTTTATGTAGTGTGTTTGGTTTTGGTGAACTTCCTTGAGTTTGGGAGGCAATTCTCCCAGAAAGACCCGGTCATCAAACTCGAGGAGCGAGTGCTTCAAGCCTGCGAAAGTAGGATCAGCTTTGATCCAAGTGAAGCAATTCCCCACTCTGTCCTTGTCAGTCGAGCTCGAGGGCCAATGAGCATCACTGCAGTCAAACAATCGATAATTGACCGCTTGCTGCTTCAAGCTGGCGGTACTTCTCTGACAGCCGTCAGGGGTCGCTGCCGCAGTGAAAACCATATCAACGCTGTTGATGACGTTCTTCTTGTCAGCAATCGAGTTGTCATTCCACTTAATATTGGCCCACTCTGTCTTGCCAACTGCGAATAAATACTTATCTTCAAAATATGGCTTGTCTAAGGCTGCGACAATTCGGTCTTGAGCAAAGGTGAGGCTATTAAATCCTTCTTCGAGATCAGAGCTGAATTTTGCGCGCTCAGCCTCTGGAGCGCTCTCAATGATGAGCTTACCAAGGTCAGCAATACTGTCCCTTGTCGGATGGGCTTTCCACCTCTTCTTTAGCTCCAAGTAGTGCGGCGCTAGGATATATTCAGTCCAGAGCCCCGCGAGAAATTGGTCTTTGATTAAATCCGCATCGACTTCTTCGGAAAAGATCACATGAAAGTTTACTTTGCTAAAGTGCGAAGCAGTTCCCCCAAATTTGTCCAGCCTCAATTCAATCACTGGCAGGAGCAGCTCAATATTTGGTATTCTTCCTCGGCTTTTTTCTTCTTTAAGTCGCTTATATCCTTCAATAAAAATATAGTCGTTCACGCCGATTACTTTGAACTCAGATGGGAGAGACTCAAGGTCGACTAGGAACGATTCCCATTTCGCATCATCATCGACTCCGGGATAGTTGTGAAACATAGAGGCTGGCGTGTGGACATGTAAGTCCCACTTCCTCCATTGCGATCCGAACGCATCATTCATGGCTAGATTTACCGATTTCCTGGAGCAGTGGTTCAGCAACAGTTAATTTATAGCATTATAACGTTATCTCCTCCACTTCGTATGAACGAAACTTCGAGAATTGCTTCCGAACTGCTCGACCGTGCCTTATTTCTTTCGAGACGCTTAGTCTTCAGACGCGGCAACCGTTTATCATGCGGACAAAAAGCGCCCGCATGCACCGGTTGAAATCACCGGTGCTAGAGACAGGGAAGGAGAATGCTGGCGCAAATGTGGCTCTGCGCCGGAGGTGGCTACCTGAAGGTAGCCGCTACAGAGGAATTGTGAGTCGTACCGGGTGCGGACTTACTTGCCGACGACTAGGTCGGAGCCGGGGAGGTAGCGGCGGAGGACGGAGCCGTCCCAGAAGATGCGATTGATGGCCAGGGGGATTTTGCCGGGGACGCCGCGCGTGAAATAAATCTGCAAGCCGTCGCGCGACCATTCGGCATCGCGCGAGAAGCTGTCGGTGGGGCCGAGAATGACGCGGCGCTTGCCACGCACTTCGTACAGAAAAAATGTGCTGTTGAGGCTGACGGAATCGGTGGGCGCGCCGGGTGGCGTGTTGAGGTAATACGCGGAGACCAGCAGCAAATCGGGATTCAGCGGATGGCTGCGAATCGTGTCGCTGCTCATGATGTCGAACGTGGAGCCGTAAATATCTTTGAGCGGCACGGTTTGTTGCGGCTTGCCATCGTCGCCCAGCCAGTAGGCGTTTTGCTTGTCGGTGACCAGCAACGTGGTGGGCGAAACCCAGCCATGCAGCGCATCGAAATTTTGCGGCGCGACCGCGGCAGCTTTTTCCGGGGCGTTGAGCGGAAGCGTCCAGAGTTGCCATTGATTGCTGGCGGTATCGAATTTCAGGAAGGCGACGCGGGAATCGTCGGGCGACCAGAAAGCCTGGCGCGCGTTGCCGGTAACCAGATCGCGGGAGTGGCCGGAATCGAAATCGTAGAGGACGATGCTGCGCTCCGGGCCGGTCTTGGAATCAGAGCGGGTGTACAGCAGCTTTTTGCCGTCGTGCGAGAGCGCGGGCTCCTGGCCGGAAGGCGCAGCAACTTTTTTGAGCTGGCCGTGGCTGACGATGATTTTGCCGGTGGCGTCAATGTACGCCACCGCGACGGGCGGCGAAAATTTGGTGATGGGATCGAGGACGGACTTTTTGTCCTTGTCCTTATCTTTGTCTTTGCCGGCGGGCGTGGTGTCCAGCGGCTCAGTGTCGTCGAGGCGATTCTTTTTGCGGAATTCGGGGAACTTGTCGGGCTCGCTCTGGCCGCATCCTTTCAGGATGCCGAGCTCAGAATGTTCGATAACTACGGTGAAGGTGTACTTGGTGTCGGACATGTTGTCGGAGCAAGGATCGCGCGCGAGTTTGACGGTGACGTCGGCGTTGGCCGCGGAATCTTTGGCGTGGTAAGTCCAGGCGCCGCCGGAATCGTCGGGGATAATGTCTGCGGGATCGAGCGCCATTTCCGGATAGCCGACGCGATCGAGGCGCTCGGGACCCTTCATGCCGAGGCGCAGACTCCAGAATGGCTCGGTGCCATGGGCGATGACCAGGATGGGGTAATGCTTCGAGGCGGGCGCTTGCACTTCGGGAGATGTGGCGATTTGGGGCGTGGTGGCGGCCCCGGGCGCGGCGGGTTTGGGAGCCGGCTTTTGTGTTTGCGTGGGAGATTGCGCGGGAGCGGGAGTCGGCGTTTGCGCGAAGAGGACGCTGGTCGTTACGGCTGCGGTGGAGAGTGCTAAGGCGAATGCGGCTGCGGTTGCTGCAATTTTGCTGAGGCGGGGAAGCTTACGAGAGTTGATGAAAATTGTTGAAAGAGCAGCGCGCACGAAGAGTGTCCTCAGAATGATTACGACTTTCGACTTCTCCAGCAGGTGAGATGCGCGCGGGCTGATCTGGGCAGCGTTGCGGTAAGAAGCAGCCACGCGGTGCGCACGAAATTAGAACAGAGGGGAAGCGGTGGACGCAAGTGCGGACGGGGCGATGCGGGGAAGCGTCGCTAAATGTGACGGATAGACAGGGGCGCGAAAAGAAAGAGGTGGGCGCGAGAAAATAGTTGACATGGCGAACAAAAAGCGAAATACTGAGAACGCTTCGAGGTGACCTATGTCCCCAGTTCTACCCCTTACGACGTCGCGTTTCACCGTGCGCCGTCGCCCCGTTCGACGCCCCGCTGTTTCTTTCCTACCTTTTAGCCCTGATGAGCCAAAACCAGAGGCCGGTGCTCTTGCCCAGAGCGAAGCCGGCTGGTGCAAGGGAAGTCTGGAAAGTCCCACGGCGGATTGCCCCCCGCCCACGATCCAGACTCCTCATGCGCCACTGGTGGGCATAGCTCGCCTCGCCGCGAAATCGCCTGCGGCGGAAACGAAGCGCAAGTCGGAAGAAAAGCCAGAGTATTTTTTGTTGCCGGTGAAATCGATCTTGAACCGCTGCGATTCGGCGCGCGTGCCGTTTGAGTGGACGGTTAATCCGTATCGCGGCTGCGAATTCGCCTGCAAATATTGCTACGCGCGGTACACCCACGAGTACATGGAAATTGACGGCGGAGAATTCGAGAAGAAGATTTTCGTGAAGCAGGATGCGGCGGCGCTGCTGCAGCGCGATGTGTCGGCGAAATATTCGTATGAGTCGAAGGCGTCGGGATACAAGGAGGCGGAGCATATTGCGATTGGGACGGCGACGGATCCGTATCAGCCTGCGGAGAAGGAATATGGCGTGACGCGGGCGTGTTTGGAGGAGCTGGCGAAACGCGAAGGGCTGAGCGTGTCGGTGATTACCAAGTCGAATCAGATTGTGCGCGACATTGATATTTTAAAGGTGATTGCGGGGAAGTCGGCGCTGTCTCTGAACATTACGATTACTACTTTGAAGCCGCGACTGGCGCGATTGCTGGAGCCTCGTGCGCCGCGTCCGGATTTGCGATTGAAGGCGGTGCGGGAATTGCGCGAGGCGGGATTGAATGTAGGCGTATCGGCGTCGCCGCTGGTGCCGGGAATTACGGATGGCGAAGGGGAATTGGAAGCGGTGGCTGCTGCGGCGAAGGAAGCTGGGGCGCAGTGGTTCTTTTCGGGCGTGTTGTTCTTGATGCCGGCGTCGGCGAAACAGTTTCTGCCATTTGTGCGCGAGAAATTTCCCAAGCTGGCGAAGCAGTATGAGGAGTGGTACGGGAGGAATGCCTACCCGCCGGAGGAGTATCGGAAGAAGGCGTCAGAGCGGGTGCTGCGCATCAGGCAGAAATTCGGATTCGGCTCGCGCCCGTGGGAAGGGATGAGACCGAAAGCGCGACAAGCGCAGATGAGTTTGGGTTGGGACGTTGGCGCGCTGAGTGAGGCAGTGAAGATGGAAAATAGAAAATAGAAAATAAAGATTCGAGAATTGAAAACGCCCGTGTCCTCGAGTTTCCGCCCGAGTTTCCTGCGACACAAAGTCCTAGTAAACGCAGCAACGGGTAAAGTCAAGCTAAGTTACCGGTTATCCGACTTTGTAGCGCCCGGGGAAACCGGGGACGCTTGCAAAGCTGGAGCAGCTACTGTTCCCATGATGTTCCCAGCTTTTGGCAAACCGACGCGGCGAAGCAAATCCCGGAAGCGGGTTTCCGAGCGTATCGAATCAAACACCGGATCCACGGCGAGATACGACATCCAGACATCACGATCACGAAAGGCAACCTCAAGCCATTTGTAGGTCTGCTCTTTATCATTCAGAGTGGAGTAGATCTGCGCCACACCGTAAGGTGAAACATAACGTTTGCCAGAAATGACTTGCAGCTCACGAATGACGCGAAGAGCTTCCTTTTTTTCTCCGGCCAGACCTAGGCTCACTCCGACTTGGGCCATGTAAAGTGGGCTATCTCCGGACAGATCGGCGGCTTTCTGCAGCTCATCGAGACCTTCCTTGTGCTTCCCCTGCTGTACGTAGCTTTCGCCGAGGATGAGGTGGGCGGCTGCAAAGTTCGGATCTAAGTCGACCGTGTTCCGGCTTTGCTCGATTGCGCCGTCATATTTGCGCGCGAGGTAGTAGCGCAAACCGACCCAAGTCCCGATCATGAGATTTAGCGAATCGAGTTCGAGTGCGCGTTTGGCCTCAACCAGAGCTTCGTCATGCCGACCCTGGATCGACAGATAATCGCCGTACCAGTGGTGCGCGTTGGCGTATTGAGGGTTCAACTCCAATGCGCGCTTGAACTCAACCTCCGCTGCAGGCCAATCCCATTTGTGATCAAGAACCAGAGCTAGTGAGGCGTGAGCCTCAGCAGATTGCGGATCGATTTCAACCGCCTTTTGAGCTGCTGCGTATGCCTCCGGAAGCACCTCCGCCGGGGACATAAACCCATGCCAGGCCAGTCCACTGTTGCAATCGGCTAATCCCGAGTAAGCGGCGCCGTAGCCCGGGTCTTTGCTTATTGCTTGTTCGAAATAAAGCGCCGCTTTGGGCATACTCTCGGCGGTCCGCTTGTTCCAGTAATAGCGGCCTTTCAAGTAGGCTTCGTACGCTTCCGGGTCTACTGTACGCGCGGAGCTAAGACTCGCGTGTTCCTCTCCGGTGATCGTGACCTCTACTTTTCGCGCGATGGATTGCGCAACATCGCTCTGTAGGCTGAGCACGTCGCGCAGTTCGCGATCGTAAGCCTCCGACCAGAAGTGCTCGTCGGTTGCGGCGCGAATCAACTGAGCGTGAACGCGGATGCGGCTGCCGTCACGGATTACGGAGCCTTCGACGATGGCGTCAACCTGAAGGGTTTTGCCGATCTCCGGTACCGATAAGTGTGTGTCCTTTAAGCGCATCACGGAAGTGCGAGAGATGACGCGCAGGTTATGGATTCCAGAGAGACGTCCGATGAGGCCTTCGGTCAGTCCGTCTGCGAGGTATTCCTGCGTTGGATCGCCAGAGAGGTTCTTCAAAGGCAGCACTGCTAGCGACCGGATAGGCGGTTGCTTTGCGCCCTTGGCACTGCCGCGGTAGAGCGCCAAAGCGACAGAGATCGCTGCCAACGCGACTACTGCCGCGAGCAAAACCCTGCGGTACCTTGAAAAGAAAGTCTTTTGGTTTGCCGCGGCGGCATAGCTAGAAGCAGCTACATTCGTTTTCTCCGGCTCGACGCTTCCTTTCGACCCTTCCACCGGCGAAGGAAGAATCGCGGGCGCAACATCGGCCAGCCGCCCTACGAAGCGGTAGCCGCGCCTGGGAATGGTCTCGATATAGCGAGGTTTCTCCGCCGAATCTCCCAGCGCGTCGCGGATCTTTCTGACAGCCGTGTTCAGCCCGTCGTCAAAATCCACGAACGTATCTGCCGGCCACAGCTTCCGCTTGAGTTGTTCCCGAGTAACAATTTCGCCGCGCCGTTCCAGCAGGACTCGAAGTACCTGGAACGGCTGGTCCTGGAGCCTAGTCCGGTTGCCGTGCACCCATAGCTCGGCGGATTGCAAGTCGATCTCGAATTCATCGAAACGCAAGCGGTGGGAAGGTTGAGCATTCGCTGCCAAATGCGCCTCCGTTGGTAGGCAGCACTATAAGGCTTAGTCCCAACCATCGCAATTCCGTTTCGCGGCTCCCAAGCGTGAATTGTTCCTCTAAGTTCTTCTCTCGAGACGGCTTATCTGTCCAGCAAAAATCCGGCAACAGTCCAGCCGCAGTCCATTGACTCTTCGGCCCGCCCGCTCAAAAGTCGCGCTACTCCCAAAGGAGGGATCCCATGAAAAAGCTCTCTCGAATTATCTCAGTTTGCGCTCTACTGCTCACCGGCATTTCGGCGACGCCTAGCCCATCTGCCGCAGCCTCGCCCGATCCAGTGTTGGAGTGGATCAAGATCATGAACGACACGGCACTTGCGGCCGGTACTCCCCCGTTTTTTACCTCTCGCACAGCCGCAATGGTATCGGCCTCGGTTTTCGATGCCGTCAACGGTATTGATCCGCGCTACCGGCCAATCCATGTGCCACCGAACGCGCCCGACGGCGCATCGTCACGGGCGGCAGCCATTGAAGCCGCGTATGTGATCCTGGCGGACGCATACCCGAACCCGATGCAGGCCTCGGCGCTCGCCACGCAGGTGAAGGCTTCGCTGGCGTCGCTTGCTCTAACCGAAAGCGCGCAATCGATATCAGACGGCGTCGCTTGGGGGCAAACCGTCGCCAATGCCATCTGGGTCTGGAGACAAACGGACGGTTTCGCGCCGCCTCCTGCGCCCTTTGAAGGTGTCCTCGCCATCGCCGGAACTCCCGCCGCCATCGGTTACTGGCTTCCCACCCCTCCGCTCAATGCACCGGGAGCCGGGACTCAGCTCGCAACAATGACTCCCTGGGTGCTCCTGCGAGCGTCGCAGTTCCGTCTGCCACCCCCTTACCTCCTGAACAGCGCGCAGTACGCGGCGGACCTGAACGAAACGAAAACTATGGGCGCATTCTCCGACTCTCCGCGGACGGCCGATCAGTCCGAACTCGCGCTTTTTTGGCAAAGCAATACACCGCTGACCTGGAACCGAGTCGCCGCTCAGATTTCTATCGAGCGCGGCCTGTCATTCCACGAGAATGTCCACCTGTTTGCTTTGTTGAATGTCACCATGGCAGACGCCGTGATCGCCTGCTGGGATTCCAAATACCGGTACAGCTTCTGGCGGCCGATTACAGCGATCCGGCAAGGCCTTACTCCGACCGACGCCGACCCCACATGGGAGCCTTGGCTGGACTTCTTCAAACCCGGCACTCCTGCATTTCCGGAATATCCCTCAGCCCACGCCTCGATCAGCGGCTCGGCGGCGTTCATCCTCGGCTCCATTTTCGGGGACAACACCTCCTTCACCGTTACATCCGAATCGCGTCCGGGTACTCGTTCGTTCTCCAGTTTCCCCAGCGCCGTTTCGGAAATTGCCGACGCCCGCGTCTTCGGTGGCATTCATTTCCGAACTTCATGCAACCTTGGCAACACGCTGGGCAGGAACGTGGCGAATTTCGTCGCGAGGCACGCCATGCACGCGGTAGGTGACGATCAAAACGATCAGTAGGTCTGGATTCAAAGGCTTCGCTAACTCTAAGTATGAGCGTTCGGCTACCCGCGCCCTTAGGAAGCATTTCGAAAATCGGAAGAATGGCTCATAGTAGCCACATCTCCGCTAACCAGACGTGTTAGGAATTCACTACTTTTCCGCCCATATGAGTATCTACGCGACAATGAATTGGTTCAGCGCCAATCCTTATTTGGTAGCTATCCGCAATGAACTTAGCCTACACTGGCGCCATTCCCCAGAGAGTCGCAAGAAAACTCGAACAAAACACTGGGCGGTCAACGAGGTTCCATGGCCACAGTCGTAGCCCGTCCAAGCACTCCGCCGAGGCTTTTGAGCGCCGTGCCCAGATGTCGTTACGATCATCTTTTCTTTTCGTCGGTGGCGCTGCTGATGCTTTGTACCGTGTTCGTCGGCTTTGCGCACAGTTATTATCTCGCTGGAATCTTCGGTGCGCCGTTGCCGAGCCTGATCATTCACCTGCATGGGGCTGCATTTTCGTGCTGGATTCTTTTGCTCGTCACACAGACTTCCCTCGTCGCCGCTGGCCGCGTGAACATCCATCGTCGCCTCGGAATTGCTGGCTTCATTCTGGCGTGTTTCATGGTGATGCTCGGCGTTTTGGCAGCAACGGATTCGCTTGGTCGCGGAACCGGTCCTTCGGGGCTTGACGCAAAATTCTTCTACGTGATTCCCATGACGGACATGCTTATTTTTGCGACGCTCGTTTTCTTCGCGTTCCGTGCCCGCTCAAATCCCGCAGCGCACAAGCGTCTAATCCTTGTTGCCACCACAGCGCTATTGATTGCGGCACTCGCGCGCTGGCCGTACACCATCGTTCATAGAAAGCCGATGATGGCAGCGCTAGCGTCTTATATTTTCCTGATAATCCTTGTTGCCTACGATCTTTGGTCCATCCGCAAAGTCCATCGCGCTACGATCTGCGCAGGGGCGTTCCTCATCTTCGTCCAACAGATACGGATACCAATCGGCAAGACTGACGCGTGGCACGCATTCGCAGGTTGGGTGCTAACACTGTCGAAATATTAAAAAGAATCTCAACTCCAGCGGTAACCGGTAACTTTGGTACTGGCAGGAGGAATTTCGCCTAAGCGACAGATTGTTTTTCTGTCGGGCGCACGAAAAGATAGCCGACACCTTGGCATTGCGGGCAGTCTTTATTGCGGTAATATCCGGTCGCTTCACAATGGGAACAATCTTCCCAATCGGCACGGTTGGAGGCACTTGCGTTAGTGCCGATGCAGCGTTCTCCGGCGTTGCTTTTACAACAACGACGGTCGGTCACTTTACTGTTGTAACCTGCGCCCCCGCATTGGGTGCAATGCGTAACGGGGAGATCTCTCTTCAACATGTGGATATGATACGTCCGAGTTTGGGCATTAACCAGTCCCCAGACATGCTGCCCGAGAGAACCTCATAGGAATCCGGGGACAACGCTTGCTTGCAATTAACCCAGCAGGCGAAGGAGCGGAAAGTTATGGCCAGAGCGTTGTCCATCGTGACCGCAATTCTCATCGTACTGGCGTTCGTTCTCAGGGCGATCATACCTCCTACCCGCTTTGTACCAGGGGGCTGGCCTTTGGGAAGCCACTGGTATCGGGCAAGTTGGGTGGCATTCTGGTTCTTCCTAAGCGCCGGAATCGTGACGGGCTTGGTTCTGACAATCAGAGCCGCTGTTCGCGGTCAATCCATTTGGTGAAACCTAATCCATCCGATTCGCGCGGGGGAAGCGCTCTCCCGCCCTTTCCTTTGCGTCGTGAAGAAAAGGCCGGGTCACTGCTTTGCGGGTGAATGGGATGCGTTGGTGGTGGAAGACGGTGAACGGTCAGGGAAGATCGAGTTGAACTATGTCGGAATGTTCTTGGGTGCGTTCCAGGACGACGTCGCGGCCGTCTGGGGAAATGTCGAAGTCGCGAATGTCGAAGTCGGCGGGAAGATTGGTCAACTGGGTTTCGGCACCGGTATCGAGGTCGATGCGCCATAGATTTTTGTGTTGAATCTCGCCGCGCAGGAGCACGAGGGAGCGTCCTCCGGGGAGAATGGCTAGATGGCGAGCGCCCCGAGTCAGGGTAAGAGTTGGCAAGGGACGCACAGCGCCGCTGGCGGTGACGGACTTCAATGGAAATGTTGTGCCGATGTCGGGGCCTGAGTACACCACGAACTGGCCGTCGGGGGCCCAAACGGGATCGACCGAGTATTCCTGGACAAGAGTGGCAGGAGAGCGACCGTCAAGCGGCACGCGGTAAAGATGCGGGACTCCGTGATCCAATGCTGCGGAGGTGATCGATAGACCGTCCGAAGTCCATGCGGGGCCGCCCTGCAGGTCGAGCGAATCGGCAACAATGCGAGCCTTAGAGCCGTCGGCTTGCATGACGTACAACAAAGCTTGCCCGTTTTGTCGAACCGAGAACGCGATACGTTGCCCGTCGGGTGAAATAGCCGGGCCGCCAAAGATACGCGCTCCTTGAGCGCTCCACAATTGCGTTCCCGTTCGGTTGACGAGTTTCCAGATGCTCTCGCTGGTGCCGGTCGCTGAGATATATAGAAGATAGTCGGGGCCGAGTCGCGGCGAAAACCCCGTCGTGGAAGTTAGGGAGATTTGATTGACCGCTGAGGCCTCGACAGGTGAATTTGCGATCTGGAGGCGCCAGAGTGTTCTTTTCGGACTCGCGAGGGTGGCGACCAATCGACGGCCGTCGGCACTTGCAGCTAACGATGTGTACCGTCCCGGGCCGGCGCTCAACTTGTGGGGAATGCGGCGCTCGACGTCCTCACTATAAAGCCACGGTCCGGAACCGTCGGGATCGCTAGCGAGGTACACCAGGGTGCGTCGATCCAAAAACACAGGATGAGTGACGCGGCCGAAATGGGATGTAATCCGTTCCGGAGTGCCGCCCGTTGGCGCGATGCGCCAGATGTCCAATTTGTCTGGGAGAGTACCCAGAACGAAGTAGATGAATGCTGCGTCGGGCGCCCACGATGGAAAGTGACTGTGCAATCCGGCGGGCGCAGTGAAGATAGGTTGAGCGTCCGAGCGCTTGCCGCCATCGGACACGAACAGCGGATCTCCTGGTCCGGGAGTGTGATACGTCAGGCGGGAGCCGTCGTGCGACCAATCGAACTCGGCCACACCTTCGAGATAGGGAGTTGGCTGGCCGCCAAGCGTGGGCACCGCCCAGATGCTGATGTCGCCGCCGTTGCCACTCGAGCCATTTTGCTTGCGAATCCAAAAAGTGACGAGAGAGCCGTCGGGCGAGAAGCCCAGAGTGCGGACGGATGGATTGACGAGTTCCGGTGCACTGCCGCGGGTGAGATTGTGAAACTGTCCGGAACCGACCTGAGTAACCCAAACGTCCATTTGTCCGTCGCGGTCCGAGAGAAACGCAACGAAATGTCCGTCGCGAGAGACGGCCGCGGCTTGTGCGGTGCCATCGAAATCCGTGACCGGTTGGAAGCGTGCGTCGGCGATTGGGTTTCGCCAGAAGTATTCCTTCTTCTGTAACCAAAGAATTGTGCCAATCGCCAGTGCGGCTACTACGGCGGTCAGCGGCATGAGCCACTTCCATTTAGTGTTGGTGCGAGATTCCGATAGCGCTGGCGACGCCGAGGGCTGTGGCGTAGCGGAAGAACTTGCGCCCGGAAGTGCGGACGGAAATGACGCGGGAGTATTGTTGGCGATTTCTTGTGCAGGAGGGAGATTGCGGCTGCGGGTCCAGGCATCTAGCTCGGTGCGAGAGGCGTGGACGGAGCCCATGCGATCGTGAAGGTGGCGGTGAACCGGCATTCCCTCGCGCTTTTCCCACCGTTGTACGGTGGTGACATCGCGGTTGAGGTAGGTGGCAATTTCCTTCCAGGAGTCGAGGCGGTCTTCGGGCGGTGTTACGGATGGCGGTGTGCTCGCTGGGGGTTCGCCCATCGCGGTCTCCTGAAGGTGCCCGGGGTGTGGTGCGGTCGACCGGGCGCCCGATTGTAACTCCACAATTGAGGGACGGCAAAAGGCGGTATTCGACGGCACGAAGGGCAAACAGGCTGGACACCGCACCTTCCAGTTTGACCACCGGTAGCAAGGTGGCGGAAGGTGACCGGGCGTCTCCAACCGGCGACGCCGAAAACGAAAAAGGAGACAGTCATGAAGAAAAAATTGACGCTATTCGTAATATTCACAGCAGCGCTGTTGGTCGTGGCGCATCACTACGCAAGAAGTGTCGGGGCGACAGGGGCGAATGGATTCACAGCGATAACGCTGGCCAAGGGCACACTGGGTTCATTCGACGTTTTTAATCACGCCATACTGGCGCCGACCACCACCGATGAGGACGAGGACAAGGACAAGAATGTATGGATATCGATGCAAAAGACGAAGGGATCATCCGACCTTTACGTGCAGAGCAATACATGGGCAGCGGGAGGGAGTACCGGGTGGCATTCGCATCCTGGACACAGCCTGATTATCGTGACGGCGGGAACGCTTACGGACTACGAGAGTGACGATCCGGACTGCAAGCCGCACGTATACACACAAGGAATGTCGTTCGTGGATGCCGGCGGTAGCCACACGCACATCATTCGGAATGAAGGCACAGTCACGGCGACGAACATCGCGGTTCAACTTATACCAGCGGGTGCGGCGCGGCGGATTGACGCGCTCACAGCGCCGCCGAACTGCCCGGCGAATATCAAGTAGTCGAATATCAAGTAGAGGACGGCGGTTGCGGTTGATCTTGCGGACCGGGGGCACGATGTATCGTGCCCCTACGGTTTTGGCGCCACGCGCCGGGAGTTAGCGGCGCTTTAGAGATTCCAGTTCGGCCAGGGTGCGGGGCCAGTCGTCGCGGAGAAGACGGGAGAGGCTGCGGTCGGCGAGGAGTTTGCCGTTGGTTTGGCAGTGCGGGCAGTAGTTGGTCTCGTTGTCGGCGTAGCGGATGCGTTGAATTTCGTTGCCGCAACGGGGGCAGGGCTGGCGATAGCGTCCGTGAACGGCCATGTCTGGGCGGAAGGCAGTAACCTTTTCCGGGAAATTTGTGGCGGCTTCGGCGCGAAGTTTGTTGATCCAGAGAGTGAGGGTGTCGCGGGTGGCATTGAAGAGTGTTTGCCATTCGGCGGGTTGCAATTTGTGGGTGAGCGCGATGGGAGAAAGTTTGGCGGCGTGGAGGATTTCGTCGGAGTAGGCGTTGCCGATGCCGCTGAGGATGCGCGGGTCGGTGAGCGCGCGTTTGAGCGTGCGATTTTCGGCAGTGAGTGCGGCGTGGAAGGAATCGAGATCGGCGGAGAAAATTTCCAGGCCATCGGGATCGATGGAGTGAAGACCGTTTCACCGACGAGAAGATGCAGCGAGGCGCGATGTTTTGTGCCGGCTTCGGTGAGGAGCAGCGAGCCGTTGGGAAAATCGAAGGCGGCGAGATTGTTGCGACCTGCGAGTTTTGCGTTTTGCGGGCGCCAGTGCAGGCGGCCGGCAATCATCAGATGAAGAACGAGCCAGAGATCGCGGTCGAAGCCGAAGGCGATGCGTTTGCCGATGCGGCGGAGTTTGCGGACGGTGAGGCCGTCGACGGTGGTGATGGGCGGTTGCGCGGTGCGGAGAAGGAGCAGGCCGGCGACGCGGACGCGGTGGAGAGGCTGGTTGAGGATGCGTGGTTCGAGGGCGGTGAGGTAGGCGGCGATGTCGGGGAGTTCGGGCATGGTTGAAAATACTCCGGGGAGAAAAGAAGAGTCAATTTGTGGAAGTAAGAGCGGAGTGTGGACGTACGTGACGTTCTGAGTCCATGGGGAAATCGAAGAGGGATCCCTCGGCTTCGTGACCCGGCGCGCCGAAAGACGGCGCGAAGAAAAGGCCGGGTCACTGCGCTCGGGATGACGGGTGTCGTTGGCGGTGGAAGACAGTGAGGGGAGTTGAGATTGGGAGAAAAGCCCCACACGTGAAGGCGGCGTGTGCGGGCACCCGGCGGAGGAGGGCTGGAAGTTACCTTGGGCCGGCTGGCAGCCGGCGCTACCAGGCGCGGGTGGGTCGAGTTCAGCGGCTAAAGCGGGACGAGATGGGGTGGTGCCGGGCTGAAGCCCGGCCCCTACATAGGCGGAGAAGAAGAGGAGGAGGCATCGCGGGGACAGTTGGCCTTGTTCTGGCCGGTTGAACAGTAGTTAGTCATGGGCGTAACACATACCCTTCCTGAACCAGTCCCGCCGTAGATTTTGCATCACTTTCCAGGCTTCTGACCCGCCTGCATTGGTATGTGCTGGCATGGCAGGAGCGCGGCGAACCTTACGGGGGAATTCTGTGAAGCGCCAGAGTCTCGCTCTGCTCATCCTGTTCGCGCTGGTCCTTGGCGGCTGCGCACAAGCGAATATCAGTTCGCTGAAGTCTCCTACACCAACGCCGACGCCCACGCCGACTCCCACTCCCACGCCGCAACCTTTTACGCTGACACTTACGCCCGGGACGTCCACGCTGCGCGGCGGCTCGTCGCAACAATATGCGGCCAAAACAAGTGATGGCAGCACGCCTGCGTTTACCTGGGCGGTGAACGGCGTTGTTGGTGGCGATCCAGATACCGGAACGATCAGCGCCGCTGGACTTTATACTGCTCCACTATTTCCGCCGGCCACGGGACCGGTGACGGTTGCGGTTGCCGAAGTTGCGGACGCGACAAAATCGGCGACGGCCAGCCTGACGCTGCAAAATCCGGTTCCACAAATCACCGCGGTAACACCAGCGCCCATCGATATCGGCACGTTCACGTTGACGGTGAGCGGCACGCAATTCGCGCAAGGCGCGGTGGTGAATTTTGGCAACACGGCGCTGCCGACTACGTGGCTTTCGCCGACGCAGCTTACGGCTATGGGCACGGCTACGCCTGCGCAGGCTGGGCCGATTGCGATTACGGTGCAGAATCCAGCGCCGGGCTCGGTTTTGTCGGCGCCATTCACAGTGCAAGTCTCCACGCCGAATCCCAACGTGACGGTGACGGTAACCCCTGCGACGGCGTCGGTTGGCGCCGGCAACCTGGCGCAATTTATTGCCACGGTGACCAACACCACGGATCTGGATGTCACATGGTCAGTGAATGGCGTGATCGGCGGAAATAAAACTTTGGGCTACATCAATTCGAATGGAATTTACACCGCGCCGTACGCCACGCCAACGCCGAACAGCGTGACAATTACGGCGACCAGCCTGGCGAATCCGGCGAAGAGCGGGAGCGCCGCGGTGACGCTGCAGAATCCTGTTCCGGTGCTTACTTCGATCACGCCGGTACAGCTGGGCGCCGGACCATTTCAGTTGACACTGTACGGAACTGGATTTGTGAGCACGTCGACGGCGACGTTTGGCGGCCAGCCGCTCAGCGTTACATATGTAACTTCGAATATGATTACGGCGATTGGCACGGTGACGGCGGCGCAGGCGGGCACCAACGTTCCGGTGGTGGTCACCAACCCGACGCCCGGGGGCGGAACATCGGGCTCCCTTTCCGAGCAAGTGCTGAGCAGCAGTGCGGCGACTCCAGCAGAAGCGGCTGCGCGTTTCTTGGAGCAGTCTTCGTTTGGACCTGATCCGGAATCACTGAATCAATTGCAGCAACTGGGCTTTGATCTTTATCTGCAGAACCAGTTTGCGTCGACGGTCACGCCGTACACGCCACCGTTGCAGAAATCCACGGTGTACGATCTGCAGAATCGGTTCTTCCTGAACAACATTGCGGGCGGCGATCAATTGCGCGAGCGAGTGGCGTTTGCGCTGAATGAAATGTGGGTGGTGGGCGCCGACAAGGTAAGCGATCCGGTGGGCTACACCAATTATTTGAATACGTTGAGCAAGGATGCGCTCGGCAACTATTTCAACTTGATGAATGACGTTACGCTGACTCCGGCGATGGGGCACTACCTGGACATGGTGGATAACGATGCGCCGCCAGCCGGGCAGCACGCCAACGAAAATTACGCGCGCGAAGTCATGCAGCTATTCTGCCTGGGGCTCAATCAACTGAATCCAGATGGCACTTCAGCACTCGACGGTACGGGCAATCCGATTCCTACGTACACGCAGGATGACGTGATGGCGCTGGGCCGGGCGTTTACGGGCTGGACGTATCCGGTTGAGCCGGGAAAATCCGCGCAGAATCACAATCCTTCGTACTACGGCGGGCCGATGGTGGCGGTGGAATCGAACCACGACATGGGCGCCAAAACTTTCCTGGGCCAATCCATTCCTGGAGGCCAGACGGCGGAAGCGGATCTCACGTCAGTGCTGACAATTATTTTCAATCATCCAAACGTCGGGCCGTTCGTTAGCCAACAGCTGATTGAAAAGTTGGTGACCAGTAATCCGAGTCCGGGATACGTGCAACGTGTGGCGGCAGCGTTTAATACCGGAAAATTTAATACGTATGGATCCGGGAATCGTGGCGACATGCAGGCCACGGTGGCGGCAATTCTGCTGGATCCGGAAGCGCGGCGCGGCGACGTGGCGGCCACGGTGGTGGCGACGGATGGCAAGTTGCGCGAACCGCTGGTGATGGAAATTGGCATCGCGCGGGCGTTTCATGCGCGCACGGACGGCGCCGGTCTGCCTTACGAGAGCGACCAGATGTCGCAAGACGTTTTCTTTCCGCCGACGGTATTCAATTTCTTTCCGCCGGTGAACCCAATTTCAGGAACGACGCTGAACGGTCCGGAATTCGCCATCTTTAATACCAATACCAGCTTGGCGCGCGCCAATTTCATCAGCGATACGGTGTACGGCGCGATTGGCTCTAATACGCAACTTGATTTCAGTCCAGTGGTGAATGCGGGAACGCCAACACAGATGCTGGCCTGGCTGGGCACACTTTTCCTGCACGGACCGGTGCCAGATTCGATGGCGCAGACCATCAGCACCGCGATCAGTGCCGTAGACCCCAGCGATACGAAGGGCCAAGCCAAAGCGGGGATATATCTGGTCACGTCGTCTTCGATGTACCAGGTTCAGCACTAAGGGAGAGACGGAAGATGTCACGACACACGCGAAGAGATTTCATGCGGCTGACCTGCTGCTCGGCGGCGGGCGCATCGATGGTCAGCGGGCTAAGCAAATTCGGATTAGTAAGCGCGCTGGCGCAAGGAACGCCGGGCTACAAGGCGCTGGTGTGCATTTTCATGTTTGGCGGAAACGATTCAAACAACATGGTGGTGCCGATCGATTCGCGCTATACGGGATATCAGCAAGCACGCCCCACGCTGGCTATTCCGCAGGGCGCGCTGCTGCCGATGCAAATGGGCAATCAAGCTCCTTATGGATTTCATCCGAATTTGCCGGAGCTGCAAGGCTTCTTTAACAATCAGAAAAATCTTGCGGTGCTGGCCAACGTCGGCACGCTGGTGCAGCCAACGACACAGGCGGCGTATCAGAAATATCAAAATCTGCCGGAGAACCTTTTTTCGCACTCCGATCAACAGGACCAGTGGCAGAGCGCGCAGTTGATGGGCACACCGAATGCCGGGTGGGCTGGTAAGGTTGCGGACAGCGTGCAAGCTTCGCTGAATTCTGGCGCACTCCTTCCGCCGGTATTGTCGATCTCGGGCAACGCGATTTTCTGCACTGGCGATACGACCAACCCGTTCACCATGAATCCCGGGCAGACTCCCGGCTTGCAGGGCTTCGATACTTCGGCGGCTTCGCAGGCGCGGTTTTTGGCGACGCAACAGTTGCTAACGTTTGATAGCGGACTCTCGATGGTGCAGGCCGCGAATAAAGTGACGGGACAAGCGGTGCAATATTCCGTGGTGCTGTCGGATGCGCTGAAATCGGCGCCGACGTTGCAGACCAAGTTTCCGGATACGTACATCGCGCAGCAGTTGCAACAGGTGGCGCAAGTCATTGCGGTGAAAAGTGCGCTGGGGATGGGCCGGCAGATTTTCTTCTGTGCGTATGGAGGATTCGATACGCACAGCGATCAACTGGCGCAGCAAACGCAATTGATGACGCAGTTGAGCCAGGCAATGTCTTCCTTCTACGACGCCACGCTGGAATTGGGCGTATCGAATTCGGTCACGACGTTTACGCTGTCGGAATTCAGCCGCACGCTGGAGCCGGGATCGAATGGCGGCACGGACCATGCCTGGGGATCGCATCAAGTGATTCTGGGCGGCGCGGTGAAAGGAAACTCGGTGTACGGGACGTTCCCGACGGTGGCGTTGGGCGGGCCAGACGACGCCGACAAGAATGGGCGATGGATTCCGACGACGGCGCTGGATCAATATGGGGCGACGTTGGCATCATGGTTCGGGGTGGGGGCGGCGGATTTGCCGACGATATTCCCGAATTTGAAGAATTTTCCGACGACGAATTTGGGATTTTTGGGATAGGAATTTTTGTTGGATTTGTTGACCAGAGAGAGAGCACAGACACAACGAGGGGCGCGCTGAAATTGGCGCGCCTTTTGTTTTTTGTTTGGAGAAGGGATTCAGTAAGGCTCCTGTGGGGATATAACAGGGCAACGCAAGATTCGACGATCGAAGAGGGATTCCTCACTTCGTTCGGAATGACGGGGGTTGCTGTGTGTTTGAGTGGGTGGAGATTTTTTTGGAAAGCCGCATTGAGCGGCGGGCAACGCAAGATTCAACGATCGAAGAGGGATTCATCGCGCTTAGTACGCGCGATGGAGAAGAGTCCTCACTGCGTTCCCTTCGAGGCTCTGGGCAAGTGGAATGACGGGGCGGCGGCGATTTCGGCGCACGGGCAGAAATTGAGGTGGGCGTTGGGGAAGGCCTCACCCCTGAAGGGGTGAGCTACAGGGTGGTGGATTATTTGGGGTTGGTGGTGATTGCCAGGAAGACGCGATCGTCTACTGGGACTGAGGTGGTGAAGACGGTGGAGGTTTTGGCGTCTGGCAGGGCGATTTGTTTTGCTAAGCCGCTTAGGGCGGGGCCGGCGGGATTTGGCGTGGTGCTGGCGCCGTCTCCGGGTTGAAGCGAGATTCGCGTGGTTTTGGGAGTGCAACTGGTTGCGCCTAGGCAGGTGTCTCGGATGAAGACTTGGCGCAGGCCGCTGTTGGGTGTTGCGGCGGTGACGGCATTTGGAGTTGCGGCAGGCGTGCCCGAGGCGCTCGCCGTCGCGGCACTCTTTGCGGCGAGACTGTTTGTCACCGCGACGAACGCGACGAATCTTCCGCTGGCGCTAATCGACGGCAGAATAGCTTCGGTGCCAGTTAACGCGCCGCCGGGATCGGTGGAAATCAACGACGTTGTAGGCGTGCAGGAGCCCGATGCGCCTTCACACGTATCACGCACATAAATTTGCTTGCCACTACTGGTCAGCGTGCCTTCCACCAAATTTGTCGCTGCTGAACTGAACGCGACGTATCTTCCATCCGCGCTCATCGAGGGCGTGTGGCTCTCGGCGTTGCCGTCGGTCCCATCCGCGGCTGCGGAAACAAGTTGGGTCTTTGGCGTGCAGCCGTTTGGCGCGCCGACGCAGGTGTCGCGCACAAAAATCTGCGTCAACTCATTTTGCGCGGAGGTGAATGCGACGTAGCGTCCATCCTGGCTGACGGCGGGAGTTTCTTCGGCGGTCGCTGCCGTTGCGGTTGTGCTGGCCGGGGCCGCACCACCGCCAATGGTAAAGGTCTGCGTGGTGATGGGAGCAGTCGCGTTGGTGTCGCCACCGCCCAGATTGGGGCAATTCACAACACATACGCCGCTGGGAGGATTGATGACGTTAATTTTGGCAGTATCGGCTGCGGCCAAGTAAGTGCCGGGAATCACCGCTTTAATTTGCGTGCCGCTGACGCTGGTTACGTTAATCGCGGTTTCGACCTGGCCGGTGGCCGCGCCGGTGTAGGTGACCTTCGATCCACCGTTGGTGGAAGTTGGCAGGAAACTGGAGCCGGTGAGAGTGATGGTCACGTTGGAACAATTCGAAGTGCAGGTGTTGGCGGTGTTGGGCGAGATCGAGGAGAGAACGGGAACCGGATTGGGATTGCCGTAGATTAAAAAGGTGAGAGCGTTCGACAAGCCGTTGTTGCCGGTTCCGGATTGTGGCGCGAAGGTATTGACGTAGGCAGTGCCGGGCTTAGCGACCAAAGCGGCGGGCACAGTGGCGGTCAGCGTAGTGGTATCGACGACGATGGTGGCCAACTTCTGGCCATTCCATTCGGCGACCGAGTTGGCTTGAAAACCGTTCGCGGGGCTAGCGATGACCGTCAGCGTGAAACTAGCCGAACCAAAAACAGTGCCAGAGGGCGCGATGTTGGTAATGCTCGAGCCGGTGTTGTACTGAATCGAATTGTTGGTGCCGCCGCATCCGGCAATCGTGCCGAGCGCAAATAGGGCGACGGCCATCGCTGTCCAAGACCGCTTCATTAGTTCTCCTTCAAGAGTGAACAAAGCACGCCGCGCCGCTCTGGATCCAGGATGGAAACAGAAGCAGAAATGAACCTAGTGGCGCATCTGATTGGGTTGAGATGCAAGAACCGCTTCACGCGTTGACCCGCGCCTGGCGCAAGTCCCCTCAACTGCACGCTCACGAACCCAGCCTGCCCTATTATCCCTTAGCTGTGCGCGAAAGGCCAAGCGTCACTTGGAGGCTTCTGGACCGCCGATGGCAGCCATGGAGGATTGCACCAGTTTGGCTAGTTTGTTGCGGGACTCGTCGTCGTTCATTTTCGAGTCGGCGGCGGCATGGTAAGCGGCCAAGGCCAATTGTTTGCGGCCCAGCTTTGCGTAGAGGTCACCTTGCGCCAGGCGGAAGATTGGATTGTCGGGATACTGTTCGACGAGGGGAGTAATGAGGAGCAGGGCATCTTCGTAGCGTTGATCAAAATTGTGCAGATTGATGGCCAGGTAATAGCGCGCTACTGCGGGCGTAAGTTGGCCATCGGCGATGGCGACGTGGAGCTGGCGGATGCCTTGTTCTTTCGAGCCGCCGGGAATGCCCATCATGAAGCGCAGCATGCGAGCCATGGCCGAGAGGGTGTCGACATAATAGTTGTAGAGGCCCAGGCCGAAGTCGGCGTCGGCTAGCTGCGGGTCGAGCGCGATGACGCGTTGCAGATTTTCGCGGGCGCGCACGCCAACCTTCGCGGTGTTGCGACCTTCACCGCGCAGGCCGTAGAGGCGAGCTGCCAGGGCATCGGCCATTCCGGCGTACAAGCGCATTTCGGCGCTTTCCTGCTGAGCGAGGTTGGTGGTGGCCACGACGTAGGCTTTTGACGCTAGTTCCAGGTAGGGCTGATCCGCGGCCATTTTTTCGCGATGGCGCGCCATGCTCATTCCATATTTAAATTCGGCGCTGCCCCACCAGATTTTCCACCAGCGGGCTTCCGCTTCGAGAATGTAGCCAAGTGGATCATTGGGATTTTGCTGCTGAAGAAGACGCGCTTCCGGGATGGCCAGGTCGGTGCGGCCGGAATAAATGTGATTGAGAATTGTGGACGTATTGGCGGGCAGAGTGAGTTTGCTGGCAGCAGCGGCTGGAGCGGAATGTGCGGCCGAGACAAGAATCGCCAAGGCCAGCATCGTCAAAAAAATACGTCGCATGTCACCAACAATAATATTAAGTCTTCGTGCCGCTGCGTTTGACGAGTGTAATCTGTTCCAGAAGAGATGCAAATCGGAATGGTTTTTGCAGGAAAACGGCGCCTGCGGGAATCGCCAGGTCGGCCAGGCCTTCGGCATAGCCTGACATATAAATCAACTGAATGCCAGGCTGTAAGGCGCGTACCTGTTGGGCCAGTTCCGTGCCGCGTAGGCCGGGCATGACGATGTCGGTGAGAAGCAGGTCGATGGTCCGTCCTGGATAGCGGGCGAGTTCCAGGGCATCGTAGGGATTTTGCTAATCCAAGACGCAATGACCGGCTTCGCGTAAACATTCTGCGATGGCTTGGCAGAGTGCCGGCTCGTCGTCGACCAGCAGGATGGTGAGTCGTTCGCTAGGCACGGCAGTAAATGCCGATTCCGGGGTGCGTGGCGCGGCAAACCTTTTGTTCATCAGGGAATTTGCTGCGGGAAAACTGATCAGGAAACGGGTGCCAACATTCAGTTCGGAGTGGACTTCAATTTTCCCGCCAAATTGGGTGACGATGCCGTAGACGGTGGAGAGGCCCAGGCCGGTGCCTTTGCCGACGGGCTTGGTGGTGAAGAAGGGTTCGAAGATGTGCGCGCGGGTCTGTTCGTCCATGCCAGTGCCCGCGTCTTTCACTTCCAGGACAATCCAGGTGGCGCTTTCAGAAGCGCCGAAGGACCACTCGACGGGGCCGGGCAAGCGTTCTTCGTTCCAGGTACGAATGCTGAGTGGTCCGCCCATGGGCATAGCATCGCGCGCATTGACGGCGAGGTTCACGACAACTTGTTCGAACTGCGCCGCGTCGGCGCAAATCCAGGAACTGCGTGCTTCGGGTTGGAAGGCCAGCTCAACATCGGAGCCCAGCAAGCGTGGCAACATGAACTCGCAATCGCTGAGCACTTCGTGGACATCGATGGGCTTGACGTCGAGCACTTGCTTGCGACTGAAGGCCAGCAATTGCTTAGTGACCATGGCGGCTTTTTCCGTGGTGCGGCGGATTTGGTCGAGATATGGGCCGGCGGAAGAGTTCGCGGGTAAAGTGCGTTCGAGCAGATCGGCTGAGCCGGAAAGGACCATCAAGCTGTTGTTGAAATCGTGAGCGATGCCGCCGGCGAGTTGGCCGAGCATTTCCATTTTTTGCGATTGGCGAAATTCGGTTTCGAGGCGGGCTTGTTGTTCTTCGAGTTGGGCGCGCTGCACGCTTTGCCGGTAATTGTCGTAAAGCAGGCCGGTGGCTTGGCAGGCGGTTTCGAGGGAGCGCAATTGCGCTGCGGTGTAGCCGCCTTGGCGATTTGCTACCGCTAAGACCGCCACGGTTTCTGATCCTTTACAAATCGGTACGCCGAGCAGGTGCAGGACCTGCGGATGGCCGGAGGGGAGCCGGTGGATTTGGATATCGTTGGTGATCAGGGCCCTGCGCTGGGCAATCACTTCACCCAGTAGATTAGAGCCGAGTGGAACTTCAAAAAATGGTTGCCGGGCTAGCTGCTGCACCGGTGCGTGGTTGTTGGAGTCGTCGGATTCGTCGCGATGGCTAAATAGCAGCGCGCCCTCGTGCACCAGCACGCGCAGCACTGGGCCTTCGAGGACTACGCCCAAAAAGCCGGCGGTGCTTTGCGTCTGACGAAGGGCAAACGAGAGCAGATGTTTGCTGGCCTCGATACAGTTGCCGCTCTCGAGAAATGTGTTGAGGGTCCTGGTGACCATTTCCAGCGTGGCAATTTTTTCCTGAAGCGCGGCTGGCGTTGGCGTCGTTGCTGGCGTCGACGTCGGCGGTAAGGCACTGGTGAAGTTGGAGTCGCCAGGAAAATCCGTGGCTCGATTTTGAGTTGCCATATGGTTAGGTCGCGATGCGGCGCGGCGCGTAGGTGCGAACGCGCGTGTCTCGGCGACTTCTTTCTGGAAAAGGGAAACTCTAGCGGCGAGACGTTTGCTTGCGCGTCTCAAGAGGGTTGCCGCCACGCCTGCGTTAGAGAGGATGTTCCGCGGGCCTGGCTTGATTATATGCCTTAGGCCGCCCTCGGGGTAGGGCCGGCCGCGGCTGTGCCTCAAGTCGCACGTGCGCTAAGCAACTTCAGTAGCTTCGGTCTTGTAACCGCCGCGGCGAGCATCATTGGGCAGAGCAATCTGCATTTGCTATCCTCGCTGCGCATGCCAACGCCGCCGGTCCATCTCACGAGCACCGAACTTTCTCACGCCACAGCCGAGCCGCAACTGGAACGGGGGCTTGGGCTGAAAGAAGCGGTCGCGCTGAACATGATTGAGATCGTGGGGATCGGGCCGTTCGTGGTCAGTTCGCTGGTGATCAAGGCCATGGGCGGACCGCAGGCGCTGATTGCCTGGCTGGCTGGCGCGCTGCTGGCCACGTTGGACGGATTTGTGTGGTCGGAGTTGGGCGCGGCGATGCCGAAGGCGGGTGGCACCTACGTTTTTCTGCGCGAGGCGTATGGGCCGGGGCGCTGGGGACGGCTGATGTCGTTCCTGTTCGTGTGGCAGACATTTGTGCAGGCGCCGCTTTCTGTGGCGTCGGCGTCGATTGGATTTGCGCGCTACGCGGGATATTTGCGGCCGTTGTCGACGATTGAAGCCAAAGCGATTTCCGGCGGACTGGTGGTGCTGCTGGTCGTCCTTTTGTATCGCCGCATCCAGACCATCGGGAAAATTTCTGTGCTGCTGTGGGTGGGCGTGGTGGGCACGATGCTGTGGCTGATTTGGGGCGGGATTCGCCACTTCGATGCCAAGCTGGCGTTCGATTTTCCTCCTAACGCGTTTCATTTTTCGTCGCTGTGGTTTGCGGGGCTGGGCGCGGCGATGGTTAATACGGTTTACAGCTATTGGGGGTACTACAACATCTGTCATCTGGGCGGCGAAATTCGCGAGCCACAGAAAAACATTCCGCGGGGGATTTTTCTTTCGATCCTGGGCATCACCGTTTTATATCTAGCGATGCAGACCAGTTTGCTGGGGGTGGTGCCGTGGCGGGAAGCGCAGAATTCGCCGTTTATCGCCAGCCTGTTTGTGGAGAAGCTGTACGGCACGGGAGCGGCGCATTTTGTTACCTGGATGGTTTTGTGGATCGCGCTGGCATCGGTATTTTCCTTGCTGCTGGGCTACTCGCGGGTACCGTATTCCGCGGCGCTGGATGGCAACTTCTTTCCGATTTTTGCCAAGGTGCATCCCACAAAACATTTTCCGTATGTCTCGCTGCTGATTCTGGGGTCGCTGGCGTTTCTGTTCAGCATTGTATTGAAACTGGAGACGGCGATTGCTGGGATTCTGGCGATGCGGCTGCTGGTGCAATTCATTGGGCAGACTTTTGGGTTGCTGCTGCTGCACCGGCGGTGGACAGCAGACAAATTTCCGTTTCGCATGTGGTTCTATCCTATCCCCGCGGTGCTGACCATCGCTGGATGGGCGTGGCTTTTCTGGCAGACGGGCGCGGCGCGGAAGTGGGGATTGCTGGAAATCGCGCTGGGCGTGACGGCGTTTCTGATCTGGTCGGCAGTAATGCACCATTGGCCGTTCGGGCCGGCGGAGCCCGAATCGGCGGTGGCTAGCAACACGGCTCCGTGACCTTCTCTTCTCTTACCTCCGTGTCCTCTGCGTTAAATCTTTTTCTTTCCGATTTTCTGCAAATTTTGCCGACCTCCGGCATACTGTCAACTCCGCCTCGGGACGTGGTTCAACGAGGTCGCCCGGAGAATCGATGCATCGTCTTTCTGCCATTTGGCTGTTCCTATTTTTGATCCTGTCGCTTGCGCCGTTCACACGCGCGCAATTTCCGCCTGCGCCTGGCACTGGCCCCGGCCTGCCGGAAACGATCGAGGCGATCGACAGCGCCCGCGTCACCACGCGCATCCTGTACATCACCGCGCATCCGGACGACGAATCCGCCGCCGTGCTTACATATCTGGCCCGCGGACTGCACGCCGAAGTTGCGCTGCTCTCGTTGACGCGCGGGGAAGGTGGGCAAAACGCCCTGGGCCCGGAACAAGCGCCGCAGCTCGGCCTGATTCGCACGCAGGAATTGCTGGCTGCGACGCGGGGCTATGGGGTGAAACTGTACTTCACGCGCGCGCGGGATTTTGGCTTCTCGAAAACTCCCGAAGAAACGCAAAAAATCTGGGGCGATCAGGTGCTCGAAGATATGGTCCGGGTGATCCGCGATTTCCGCCCGAACATTGTTATCAACCATTTTGGTGGTGTGCACACCGGCCACGGGCATCATCAGACCGAAGGACTGTGGACTCCGAAGGCCGTGCAGCTGGCCGGCGATGAAAAGGCTTATCCGGAATTGTTGCAGGAAAATTTGCGCCCGTGGAATGGGGGAGACGAGGGCATCCCAGTTCTCGACCTGGATCGTTCCGATGCGCCGAAAGGCTACGTGCTGCCGCTGGACGAAGTGTCGCCACTGTGGGGTAAAACGTGGCGGGAAATTGGCATCGACGCGTTCAGCAATCACCGCACGCAAGGCATCTTGGGATTTCTGAATTCCGCGTTTCTGCGGCGTTCTGTCGGGCTGTTTCGCGAAGATGGCAAAGAGCTGAACCCCGCTTCTCTGGCGGAGAGCCTGGCCAGTGTGGCGGCGAAGAAGGGGCCCTGCGGGTGCGACGAGCAATTGAAGGCGGTTGACAAGGATCTGGAAGGGGCAAGCCGGGCGGCACTGAATCTCGATTGGCCCGCAGCGGTTGCGTCACTGATCTCGGCGGACAAAGGCGTGGACAAAGCTCTGTTGCTTTCGATCCCTTCGCCGATTCCAGCCGCGCTTGCGGCGCAGCTCGATTTGCTACATCGCGAAAAACAAAAAGTGGATCGCGCGCTCACGTTGGCTGCGGGTATCGAATTGATTGCCGACGCCGACCGCGCCGATTTCCCGGTGGCTGATGAATTCTCGGTGGCGCTGCACAGCCGTTGCCGTCAACAGATTCATTGTCAGTTCGAAAAGTCTGATCTCAACAGTTTTTACGCCATTGATACCGCGAAAAAGAGTGCTGAGAAATCGGGCGATGTGAAATGGACCGTGGCGCTCGGTAAAGAGCAGCGGAGCTTGTCGGTGATCGATCAGCTTCGCGCGGAACCGCCGCCGGTGCTCTCGATCAATCAGGAAATCGCGCTTGGGGACTACACGCTGTATCGCGTTGTGCCGGTGACCAACACGGCTTCGACGTCGACTACGGTCACGCGAGTTCCGGTGCGCATCGTTCCGGCCTATTCGCTTTCTACCGATCCGGTGCAATTTATTGAGGTGCTCAACGCGGCGCACAAGCCGTTCGACGTGTATCTGCGGGTTCATTCCTATTCGGCGAAGCCCGCGAAAATTTCGGTGGGTCTCGACGTTCCGGATGGGCTGACAGCCACTGCGCCGGTGGAGCTGAGCTTCGAGGGAATCGGCGATCAATATGCCAAATTCACGGTGACTCCGCCGACCAAGCTCGAGGCAGGAAATTTCACCGTTAGCGCTTATGCCAAGCGCGGCAACGAGAGATTCGCGACTTCGCTGGAGCCGCTTCCGTCCATGCCGACGCTGTTGTGGTCGGAGCCGGCGCAAACCGTGGTGCACGCATTCGACATCAATGTGCCTGCGAATCTTCAGGTCGGGTACATCTCTGCCGAGGGCGAGCCCATTCCGGACGCGCTGCGGCGACTGGGCGTTGATGTGGAACTGATCGACGCCAAGGAACTGGCGTTTGGCAATTTTTCCAAATACGACGCGATCGTGGTGGGCGTGCGTGCTTATGAACTTCGCCCGGAGCTGCCCGGCGCCAACAGACGGCTGCTCGATTACGTTCAGAATGGCGGCACACTGGTGGTGCAATACAATCGCGATAACGTGTGGGACAAGCTGCAGCCTGCGCCGTATGCGGCGAAGATCGGCACGCCCACGCCGCGCATCACCGACGAAAACGCCGCGGTAACATTTCTCAAGCCGGATGATCCGCTGCTGAACAAGCCCAACAAAGTCACGGCGGCGGATTTCCAAAATTGGATTCAGGAGCGCGGGCTGTATTTCTGGAGCGAGTTCGATTCGAAGTACACGCCGCTGCTGGCGATGCATGATCCGGGTGAAAAGGATTTGAATGGCGGGCTGGTGTATGCGCAGTACGGGAAAGGAACTTATATTTATACGGGGCTGGCGTTTTTCCGGGAGTTGCCGGAGGGAGTGCCGGGGGCGTACCGGTTGTTCGTGAATTTGATTAGTGCGTCGAAAGTGAAGTAGTGGGGTTGTTCCTGGGTTGGGTGCTGGGAGATTAGTAGTTGCCACGATCTCTCCGCTACGAGCCAGCATACTGCGCTGGCTCTCCGGTCGAGATGACAGCTCGGGCGAAGGTGGCGTCCACGGTGCGCAAGCATCTTGGAGAGTCGCGGGACACTAAACAACTAGGCACACTTGGCCGCGTGCTGCGCTGCATTGCGTTATGCTCATCAGGTCTTTGAAATCAGCAGGTCGCGCCTCAACTCAGCTATGTAATTTTATGGGCGCCACAAATCCGCAGGAGTTATTCGAGCATGAACTGTAAGACCCACGCAGTCCGAGCCACTCATAGTTCACTTCGCCTGACGGCGCATCGCAGCTTGGCCATTTTCCTGGCCGTGCTTTTCGCGCTGGCACTGGCGAGCACCGCCTCGGCGCAGAAGAAAAAGAAAAAGGATGACACCCCGCCTCAGCCGTCGCCGACGGCAAACATTCCCGACGAGCAGAAAATCGACTACATGATTAGCGAAATGCTGGGAGCGTGGCAGGTCGGCGACGTCGAAAAACTTCACAAGGCTTATTCCGACGACGTGAGCGTGGTGAACGGGTTGTGGGCTCCGCCAGTAATTGGCTGGTCAAATTATCTGCTCGGCTACCAGCAGCAACGAGCGCGCGCACAGCAGGTGCGCCTGGATCGCTTGAACACACTGATCCGCGTGGCGCCTTCGGGAAATGTGGCGTGGGCCTGTTATCAGTGGGACTTCGCGGCAATTGTAGATGGAAATCCAAACTCGGCGCAGGGGCAAACGACGTTGGTGCTGGAGAAACGTTCGGACAACAACTGGGTCATCGTCCATAACCACACGTCTCTCGTACAGGCCTCGCAGCCGGGGGCTCCCGGCGCTATTGCACCGTCTACACCTGCACCTGCAGCGAAGCCGTGAAGAGCTGGGGAAGCTTCGCGGTCAACTGCGCCTGACTAGAAGTTCTTCAGGCCTTGATAGACAAAGATGCCGGCAATCAAGAGCAATAGCACACCAGATGTAATGCCACTGGTGAGGATCGGGCGCGAAAGTTTATTGATCTTGGCGACCAATTCTCTTTGCTCCCGGGCCATGTGCTCCCCTGCCGCATCCAGAAATATTTGATCGTCTTCGTGACTGGAAAGCAGACTGCGCCATGCTACCAGGACCAGAAAGATGGCGGTTACCGCTCCCCAGGTAATCAGTAGCCACATCGTTGGCCCCGTTAGCAGAGATTCCAAATTTTCCATAGGACCCTCCGGAACCGAAGACCACAACCCACCCCCCTAAGGCGAATTGCAGCGTTTCGGGCGGAGTATAGCACTCCGTAAAGTAAAATCCAGTGGTACGCTACCCGGACCCTAGTACTTGTTGGTAGGCAGGATAAAGGACTAACTATGATTGAGGAACGCCGCGTTGCGATTATCACCGGGGCCGCGCAGGGAATTGGGCGGCAAACCGCGTTGACTTTGGCCAAGCTTGGCTACTCGCTGGCGCTGAACGATCTGGGTTCGTGCGTGGATGTGTGCCGCAAGGCGGTGTCGCTGGGGGTTGCGGCGTCGGAGCATCGCGGCGACATTTCGGATGAGGCGTTTGTGGCGCGTTTTGCGGGGGAAGTGGTGGCGGAGCATGCTCGGGTCGATGTGCTAGTGAATAATGCGGGGATAAGTTTTATTGCTCCCGCAGAATCTGTGTCGGCGGCGGATTTTCGGCGGGTGCTGGAAGTGAATCTGGTGGCACCGTTTCTGTTGTGCAAGGCGTTTGGGAAAATAATGTTGCAGCAGCGGCGGGGAAGCATTGTGAATGTGGCCTCGATTGCCGGGCTTGCGGCGGTGGCGGATCGCTCGGCGTATAACGCTTCGAAACATGGATTGATCGGGTTGACGCGCACGCTTGCTGCAGAATGGGGCGGGCACGGTATTCGCGTGAATGCGGTATGCCCCGGCTGGGTGAAAACGGAAATGGATATCGCCGATCAGGCCGGCGGCAATTACACCGATCAGGACATTATCGAGCGAGTGCCGATGGCACGGTTTGCGCGTCCGGAAGATGTTGCCAATGCGATTGCGTTTCTGGCGGATGAGCAGCAGTCGGCGTTCGTGAATGGACACGCGCTTACGGTGGATGGAGGCTGGACCACGGACGCGAGTTGGAAAAGTTTGCGGCTGCAGCATCGGTAACGCGACAGGTCGAAAAGTTGGCGTAGAGTCTGCGCGGAGTGCTGGTAAAAAATGAAGTTACGTGAGTGATAATCACACGGGTACGTGACGGCTATCATATGGCGGTTTTCCGCGAATCTGAAAAACTTTTCCCGTGCTTTGACGACGATATCGAAGAGCGCGGCGTGTGGTTAGATAAGTCGGGTATTATCAGCGCATTGCAAGGCAGTAATTGAGTTTCGCTTTGGTACTGTAGCTGCAGTTCTATTTACGATCCCCCGCAGGGTCGCATCCGCTCCTCTTGTGGCCGAATGCATCTACTTCATGGAAAGAGTGTAAATGTTCAAAAAATTGGCATGCATTTTAGCGATCAGTGGTTGTTTTCTGATCGCGAAAGCAGACACGCTCACAACAATTGGCAGCTCTGCTGCCACCACCAATAACTCCTCCACCTTAGGAATTCCCAACGCTGGTGCTACACAAGTCATCGCGCCGAATTCCGCCTGGTCCTCGCCGCTCGCGGGCAGCAATTGGATTTCGTTTGCGAACACCGGCAGCACGTCGAATCCAGGTTTTTACACAGTGCCAAATGGCACCGGCGTCACGTTCACCGACACATTCAATTTGAGTGGAGCGCTTACCGGCGCGACGCTGGATGTGTTTGCGGACGACACGACGTCGGTAGCTGTGAACGGCACGACAATTTTCAACGCCAATCTTGGCGGGTCTTACCCCACGTGTTCGTCACAACCGATAGGGTGCCTGAGTTCGACCGAAGGCATTTTCGGGTTGTCGCAATTGCAGCCGTATCTGAACAGCAATGGCGCGAACACCATTTCGTTTACCGTGTATCAGGAAGCGGGCAGCTCGTATGGACTGGATTATAGCGGCGCGTTTTCGACTACGGCGGTTCCGGAGCCCGGAACCTTTGTGCTGATGGGCTGCGGGTTAGTTGGTTTGGCATTGCTGATGCGCCGTCAACTCGCATAGTTCGCGAGAGGTTATGTTGGCGGCGGGAGCATGAATTGTGCTCAGGTACGTTCTGCTTATTGGAAGGAAGAGAAGCCACAAAGGATCGTGGCTTCTCTTCGTCCATCGGGTCTTTCCGTGTGCTCGGATCTCTGCGTCAAATTTTTGTCTTTAAGGTTCTTGTCTGGTCTAGCGGCGCTCACTAAGCGGCGCTCAATTGACAAACCCCGGTACGAACCTCAGAATTGTGCTTGCTTCTGTAGTTGTGCCCGAATGGCGGAATTGGCAGACGCGCTAGCTTCAGGAGCTAGTGGCCGCAAGGTCGTGGAGGTTCGAGTCCTCTTTCGGGCACCATTCTTCTCTTCTCACCCTTTATACAATCAGGTCAACTGGCCATCTGGGTCCGAAGTAATGCGCTTATCCGACAACTGTGCACTGGAATCCACTTGTCGGATTACTCGACGCAATATAAAAGGGCGCCCTTTATGGAGTAGGGTTTTGAGTGCTAGCTCAACCGCTCCAGAGGAGGAACGCCCTTTATGATCAGTACCAAATATATCGGCATGGACGTGCACAAGGAAAGTATTTCGATTGCGGTGATGAACTCGGCCGGCAAGGTGGTGATGGAATGCGTCATCGAGACAAAGGCCAGCGTGATTCTGCAGTTTTTGAACGGATTGAGCGGAGACTTGCACGTTACGTTTGAGGAAGGAACCGCCGCAGCTTGGCTGTATGATCTGCTGAAGCCGCACGTGGCGCGAGTGGTGGTATGCAATCCACGTCGCAACGCCTTGCTGAAGGTTGGCAACAAGAGTGACCGCATCGACGCCCGGAAATTAGCCGAACTGCTGCGTGGCAACCAACTCCAGCCGGTCTATCACGGTGAGCACGGCCTACGTGCTCTGAAGGAGTTGGTGCGCAGTTATCTGACCATCAGCAAAGATCTCGCCCGGGTGATGACGCGCGTGAAAGCGTTGTACCGAAGTTGGGGCATTCCCTGCAGCGGCACACAAGTTTACTCGCGGTTGTACCGGGCAACTTGGCTCAGCAAGATCACCGAACCAGGAGTTCGGCTGCGGGCAGCGTTTTACTTCCAGCAACTTGATGCGTTGCGGACATTGCGCCAGGAAGTGCGGCAGGAATTGTTGGCGGAGAGCAAGAAGCACAAGGTCTGGAAACGGCTCTGTGAGATTCCCTCGATTGGCCCGATCCGCGCGGCGGTGGCGCTTGGCATTTTGCAGACTCCGCACCGATTTCGCACCAAGCGGCAGTTGTGGAGCATCAGTGGTTTTGCGATCGAGACGCGCAGTAGCGCCGATCACCGCCAGGTCAACGGCCAACTGCAAAAAGTGAAGAAGAGAGTATCGATTCGCGGCTTGAATCAAAATCACAATCACGATCTGAAGAACCTGTTCAAGGGTGCGGCGGTCAGCGCCTCAACGAAGCCTGGCCCGTTCCAAGAGTTTTACGAAGCATTGCTGGCCAAGGGCATGCGGCCGGAGATGGCCCGACTTACCTTGGCAAGAAAGATTGCCACCATCGTGTTGATCGTGTGGAAGAGAGGAGTAAACTTCGACGCTCAATATCTGAAACCACAAACAGTTTGAGTGTCTCTGATCGAGTCCGCTCCATCCCTGGATTTTCTCTGGCGGTGGCCGTCGGTTCTCGAGACACTCGGGTTCGAGAGCGAGTCTCAACCGGTTAGCTAGGCGCAGCGTACCTCGGTCGTGCAGTCTCCCAGTCGACCCTAGGCCCTCTCGGATAACCTGAAAAAGCGATGGGCCACGAGTCCCAAATAGAACCATGGTCGCCAACTTGACCACCGTTCTGCTTTGCTGGTTTCGGAACTGACAGGCTTCGTTGCCAACGAGCATGAAAACCGCTTATAGAGAAAACCCAAACCGTCCGGCCACTGTGCTCTGCCACCGAGCAAATGGTGCGGCTGGTCAGAACAGATCCTGCTCAATCAGTTGGGCTGCGAAGCAAGAAAACGTCCAGCCGTTGGAGAAGTGTTTTTTCTTGACTTCGCCTTTTATAGAACTAACCGGGCCCTAAATCAGGCGCTTCTTTCAGTGGGTGACCGGAGACTGAGTCAACTCCGGGTCGATTTGCCAACTGTTGCAGCATAATTATCGGCGGCCTCTTCAAATCCGCCATTCTCGCTGTGGACGATTCCATAGAACTTTTGGTCGAGGGAATCGAGGAGCTCCGAATCTATTGCCTTCAATTTGCTCTGCCGAAGCGAACGTTCCCGCGGAAAAGGCTCGCCAAACAAACAACACGCTTCCTGAATTATCACAGCGACGAGATTCTGGCCGATAGCCTTGAACCCTTCGATAGCCTCCGGCGCAAGTACGCCGGTAGAGTTTGAGAAGAACTGATCAAATCCACCGTTACACACTTCTGATTCACAAAAATGTGCCGCGAATAGCAGTCCGGCTGGTCTGGGAACTTTGGCAAAAGTGCGGACAAATTCTTCAGGGCCTTGATAAATTTCTATGTCATCCCAAACCGGTTCCACCATGCTCCAATATTGTTCACCGGGATTAAGTTCCCGCTCTTCTGAACTCATCGTCGTTTACCTCGGCAAGTACCCATCTTATGATTTCTAAACTTTGACCTAAGCCTCGATTAACACGCAAACCGAGGACGTAGGCTATGATTGGCGCAAGGAGAAGCGAATGCAACCCCAGGCTGAAAAACCCATCTGGTGGAGGATTGTTGTGGGGTCATTGCTCGTCATCATTGAGGTCAAAAACCACATCGCTCCGCCACCTAATCTGCTGAAAGCCTCGAATGAAGGTGAACAGGGAGGGATGTACGTCGCCATGGTCGCCATAATTGTCCTTGGCTGCTGGTTAATATACTCGGGAGCGAAACCGGTTTGGCGTAAGGCTCGCTGAATCGAAGCGGCGTTTCAGTCGGCAGCCAGCACAGCAATTGTTTCGGGCCACATCCTGGTAAATGCGGTGATCGGGAAAGGGAAGGTTTTTAATTTATTTGCTTATCATGAATGGAGTTCACATTATTCTCGCCGGACAGGCGACTCCTGGTTCTGACCGAATCGTCCGGTGTAGCAAGCCGTCACTTGATAGTATGCAGGAGGAAAAAGTGAACCGAGACGCGAGGCTGATGTCTGGGATCCTTTTGGTTGCGGTGCCGACGATTCAATACGGCGGCTACTTTTTGCTGAGGCTATTTAGCGGGCAAATGCCAGGGATGAAACCTTCGCCGCATCACCAGCACGCCCGCATGCGCATGTCCCGCCCGAAAAAAACTGGTCTGTATTCTCTCGCTGATCTGCCAAATATTTGTGGAGTACGCGGCGCTGGGACCCGGAATCGCGTGGCTGGTGCGAATTGGTGTTCTGCTGGCAGCCATTCTGATTCCGCTGGGGTTCTTTCTATCGGTGGCGACCACGCCGGATCGCCCGAATGAATGGATTTGGTCGTTGTATGCGGGAGCCGTGCTGCTGGCGATCAGCGTGGTCGTGCTGGGAGTCGGTTTGATTCGGGCATATGCCTGATTGCTCATAGAGCCCGCAAAGGTCAGACGGCCTGCCCCGTCGCTAAACAGTTTGTCGGGCGGGAAATATTTTTCGAGCCTCGCGAATCAGCTATCGACCAAATTTCATCGTAGCGTCAATAGGTTCGAGTTGTTGGTCCTCGGCGGTGATCGTGTATGTCAAAAAGTGCGACTGGTGTGAACCGTCGGGACTGAAAACGTCTTGGCGCACGTGACGATTTCTCTGATAGTGGAAGTTCACTGTATCAGAGAAGCTTACTAGGTCGGTTTTCTCGCCGACGTTGTAAGGCGCCTTAAGATAGTCGGATAGCGGGAAGCTTTCGGGCAGTCCGAAGTATTGCCGCGTTTTCGGTCGATCTTCATATATTGTGCCGAAATCGAGGCCCGGATAGAGGGCGAAGACGTTATTGGAGTGAACCCAGTTACCGTCCTTGGAGCCGTTTATGCTGAGCACGAGCAGTCTGCCGGAAGCGTCGTACGTGGCACACGCGATCAAATACCCTGGAGCAGCTTTGAAAATGCGAACAACACTGATTGCGCTTAGCGCGCCAACTTCGTTCATCGTCTCAACCTGCTGTGCGGGCTCGTGGGATCCCTCATTGAAATATAATTCGGCATGAAAATCGGTTGGCGCGTGATTGTATTGCGTGGCGTAGTAGTAAGTCGATTGTGCGAAAACGGTTCCGTAGGGACCTTGCGATAGAACTTGTGTTTTACCTCTAGTTATCAACTTCCCGTCGCGATCAACGTCGAATGCGTTATAGGCAATCATGCTCCCATCAGGACCCGAATGGACCACTGAGATCGTATTGCCTCGAAAACGCTGGTAGAAATCATGGACAGGCGTTGGCACGAGCGGCAACGGCCCTTCGAGTTTCATCTCAAGGGTGGCAGGATCGATTTTTATCGTTTGGAAATTTTCTGTAATGGGCTGCGAAATGATTGAAGTCATTCCCAAGGCGGCCAGAACGACAATCTTCAAGACCACTCGTGAGTGTTTCTTCTGGACCATGCCGCGCCAAGAATAGCCTTTGCCACAACATAAAGCGATAGCCATGCTGGCTATGCGCATCAAGTGCCAATAAACCCTGCCAGCTCCCCCGGGACTGAACCCAATGTGTTAAAAATCGGCCCCGCAATGGGTGTTACGAAACTTCCTCGCGATGGGCTGGCATGCTGTAGAATCGCGAATCGCAGCCTGATTTCATTTTTTATTCTGATTTGCAAAGGAACTTCATGCGCTCTGATTCTGCACGCAGTAGTCGCCGTAAATTTCTTGGTTATTCCGCGGGGGCGGTGCTGGCCACGTCACTGCCGAAATATTCGTTGGCGTCCAGCAGCGAGTCTCGACTTTCGTTCAACACGCCTGCTGCCGCGAAGCCGCAACGCATCATTTTGGACACCGATCCTGGCGTGGACGACGCCATGGCGATTTTTCTGGCGCTCCGTTCGCCGGAGCTGAAGGTTGAAGCGATCACGCCGGTCTCGGGGAATGTGCCGCTATCGATGACGCTGCCCAACGCGCTGCGGCTGATTGAGATTGCCAATCGCGCGGACGTGCCGGTGGCGGCGGGCGCTGCGACTCCGCTGGTGCGGCGGCTGATCACCGCGAAATATGTCCACGGAAACAACGGCTTGGGCGGCGTGGAATTTCCTGAGCCCAAGCTGCAGCCGGTGGCCGCGAGTGCTGCGGAGCTGATTCGGCGGATTGTGCGCGCGAATCCGGGCGAAATTACCATCGTGGCGGTTGGGCCGCTGACCAACATCGCCACGGTTTTGAAGGAAGATCCGTCGCTGGCCACGCTGATCAAGGGAATTGTGGTGATGGGCGGTTCGCTGAGCGGCGGCAACATCACGCCGTCTGCCGAATTTAATTTTTACGTCGATCCCGAGGCGGCGCGGATCGTTTTCGATGCAGGCGTGCCGGTCACGATGGTGGGGCTCGACGTGACGCACAAAGTTCTGCTGCGCGAAGAGCATATTAAAACGCTGGAAGCGGCGCAGAATCCGGTGAGCCAGGCCGCGGCAAAAATCATGCGCGCCACGTTTAATCGGATGCGCAAAGGAAACGACGTCACGGTGGTGGCGATGCATGACCCGCTGACGGTCGCGCATCTTATCGATCCGACGATTCTCACGCTGAAGGACTACTACGTGCAGATCGAAACTACGGGCGAACTCACGGCCGGCGAATCGGTGGGCTACGAACGCGCGCCGGTGCGTCGCTCGCCGCCGATGGACACTGGACTGCCTGCCACCGACGCGGGCGAGGGCGAGGGAGCGCGGGAACTGAAGCCAAATTCAAAGGTCGCGGTGGAAGTCGACTCGGACAAATTCTTTAAACTGTTCTTGCCGCGCTTAACGACGTCCGCATAGCTGATCACGAACTTTAGGGGATCGTTATGGCAACCCGCGAGGAAAAGTACAAAACGTTTCGGGCGCTGCACGAACGCGCTGGCGCGTTTGTGATTCCCAATCCGTGGGACGCCGGGTCGGCGAAAATTCTGGCGGCGCTGGGCTTCGAAGCCTTGGCTACCACCAGTGCGGGTTGCGCGTTCTCGCTGGGCTATCTGGACTCGGCGCCAGAAATGACACGCGAGCTGATCCTGGCGAACGCAAAATCGATCGTCGATGCGACAACGATCCCGGTCTCCGCCGATCTGCAGAACGGTTTTGGCAATGCTCCTGAAATGTGCGCCGAAACGATTCGCCTGGCCGCGAGCGCGGGGCTTGCGGGCGGTTCCATCGAGGATTACAGCGGGGACGACAACAAACCCTATCTACGAATTTCAGCTTGCGGTCGAGCGCGTTTCCGCCGCGGCCAAAGCGGCGCACGAGGCAAATTTCTTTCTGACCGCGCGCGCAGAAAATTATCTGCACGACCGGCCCGATCTTGGACGACACCATTCGCAGGCTGCGGGCATTTGCCGATGCTGGCGCCGACGCTGTTTATGCTCCCGGACTGAGCAGCCTCGATGACATCCGCAAGGTCTGCGCTTCGGTTTCCAAGCCGGTGAACGTACTCGCAGGCTTGGCAGGCACTCGGTTCTCGATCGAAGAATTAGCTGAAGCAGGGGTGAAGCGCATCAGCGTTGGCGGATCAATGGCACGCGCCGCGCTTGGCGCCCTGGTTCGGGCAGCCCGCGAAATAAAAGACAAACATACGTTCACGTTCGCGGCGGACGCGCTACCCTCCGCCGAAGTGAAACGCTACCTGACGAATACAAAAAGCTAGGAACCAGCGATTGCGCCAGCGCTACTTGCGAAACGCGCCCCATCCTAATCGGACTTGGATCGTATTGATTCCGGGATTCGGCGTGGCCAGGCCCGCGTTGGAGATGTGCATGAAGCGGACTTCCGCGGTCCAATCGTGCTTCTCGCCCAGGATATGCATACCCAGCGCCGCGCTGGTGGTGAAATTCACCTGCGAAGTCAGTTCCGGCACTTTGGTGTTGGTGAACAGCGTTCCACCCTCAATTTCGAAGAACGGTTTCACCTTTTGCGGCTTCGACAGGATCCACTTGAACGCGAATGGATTTACGCCGGCGCCGTACGCCGTATTTGTTCGCTGCGTAATTACCCACACCGGAACCGCATCCAGCGCATATTCCAGTTGACCCTGCAAAAAGCCCGGTCCATGCGGCGCGGTCAAGATCAGTCCGTAGCGCAGCCCCACATTCCAAACTCCAGTGCCCGAGGTGCTGCCATTAATTCCGTGGCCGCCGCCGGTCCAAACTTGCCATTCGCTGCCAGCCTCTTCCGGGCCCATCTGGGCGCGCGTGGCCGCGGCGCTTGCCAGCAGTGCGATCGCTAAAACACTCAAATACCGCAAAATCCTGCTCACCCTGGCGCCTCCGGAACTCGACGGACACGAACCGAACCTGCACGATATCCGAATCCTCCCCAACTGACAATCGCGGTGTACAAGTCGACCTGTACAAGATTCATCCCTTTGTACAGGTTGTGGCAGGCTCACACTCTTCCGTAAAGTAGAGGTGAATCTAAATCAGGAGACGCCAGAATGGCAGCAACGGCCACCGCGCCACAACGTGCAACGGTGACACAAACCGCACCGCCAGCCCCCCAGAAGGTGCTATGCAAATATCAGGGAAAGAAGGGGCAATTTTGTAATGGCACCGCGCCACGCGATTACGCCTATTGCTGGAAACACGCGGAAGGTTTGGGCAACAAGATTGCTTCGTTCGCTAAAGCGTATCTGCGGTAGAGAGTAGCGGCAAGCCGTTCTAAGGGCGTGCTTCGTAGACGATGTTAAACGGCGTTTCTGTGGCGCGCCGGAAACGGGTGAATCCGGCAGCGGTCACCACGTCGCGAATCCGCGTCTCACCCGCCTGCGCGCCCAGACACAGCCCCACTTCTTGCGAGCGCGAGCAAGGCGTGCAAAGCAGCGTGGAAAACGAATAGTAAACGCGGCCCACCGGATTCAGATTGTCTTTCAATTCATTATTGGCAAAGGGCTCCACGATCATCCAGGTGCCATCTTTGCTGAGCGACTGAAGCACGTGCTTGGCAGCGCCGACCGGGTCGCCCATATCGTGCAGGCAATCGAACACCGCCACCAGATCATAATCTTTGCCGGGAAATTCCTTGGCTTTGGCGACATCAAATTCCACGCGATCGGCCACGTTTTCCCGCTTGGCCGTTTCGCGCGCGCCTTCAATGGATTTGTCGTGATAATCGAAGCCAAAGAAATGGCTATTGGGATAGGCCTTGGCCATCAGGATGGTCGACGCGCCTTTGCCACAGCCCACGTCGGCCATGCGCGCGCCTTTTTGCAATTTTTCGTTCACCTCCTCGAGCGCTGGGATCCAGGAAGTGACCAGGTTCGCGGCGTAACCGGGACGAAAGAATTTCTCGCATCCGTGAAATACGCCGTCTTCGTGCTCGTGCCAGCCCATGCCCGCGCCGGTACGAAACGATTCGGCGATGCGCGGCACGGCGGCCAGCGAGCCTAGAGCCAGTTCGAAGGCGCCGGGAAGATAGGCGGGACTGTCTTCCTGAGCCAGCGCGAAGGACTGTTCTTCGGTCAAACTGAACTTGCCGGACTTTTCGTCGTAGGTGACGTAGCCGCCGGCGGCTTGCGAAGAGAGCCATTCGCGGACGTAGCGTTCGTCGGTATTGGTTTTGGCGGCAAGCTCCGCGGGAGTTTGCGGGCTGGCGGCCAGCGCCTTGTAGAGTCCCAGCTTTTCGCCGATGACCACCATCCCGGCGTGGACCGCGGCGCCGAGGTCGCCAACAAATTGTCCGATGAAGGCATTGAGCTTGTTCATGTCGAGTGCGGGTCGAGGTGCGGTACTCATGAGTTTCACTCCTTAATTTTTGGGCGGGCTGGACGTATATGGCGACTGCGAAAAGGGCCTACAAATGGCGAACGAGGAACCTGGAAACCTGTGCCCGGGATTCTGCGACAGCGATTGGTTCAAGTCAAGAACGCGAATTTGGCTGGATTTGGGGACGCGTGAGTCTTTGCGCGGCGGGATCTTCGGTACGCACAAGGTCGGCGCGGAATCGTGTGTCCCGGTTGTGTCGCGTGCAAGACGAAAATCTTCACGATGCCGCAGTTCATGGAGCATATGGCGTACGATGTGCTGTCTAAAATTATTCAGCAGTGACAGTCTTTAACGCTAGACGGCGTGCTTAGTGCCGGGTATCGAATGGTTCGCGGGGCGGAAACGAAGCTGCCGGTCGTTACACCCCACGCAGCGATATGGACTAATGAACAGAATGTGATGAAGTAAGGACTCGACGAAGCCGTTTCTTTTGGACCTATAAATGGCACTGCCACAACTTCGGCAAACAGCGGGCTGATTTTTTCTTGGAAAGAGACTCATAAATACGGCCTTCCTGCGGTTTGGGAAACCAATCCTTCTCTCGTGATCACGCTACTAGATGCTAATGGATGGGGAGATGGGGCGCGAGAGCCAGCATCTTTTTCAACTCAGATAGTGCCGTGACTGCGTTCCACAAGTCTCGGTCTTCTTCGGGCGAAAGTGAGGATGAGGAAGCGGCCACTTCCAGATACCGTTCGAAGATGCGATGTTCAGCTTTTGACAAGAGTGTTGCCGCTCTATCTGAGTGGGCATAAAGCAAAGCCTCGCCATAGGCTCTGTGCCAACTCAGAACGACAACTATAGGTCGCGGTTCGCGCTCGACGCTCCCGCTAAGAAGGAGGCAATCCTCGCCCTTTTCTTCGGCACTGGGTCCGGAATCCGACATCGGGCCTTTTTCGTAACGCAGCTTCATAACAACTAATTCGGCTTGTGCTTCTCAGCGTCCAAGAAAGCGGCGAGTTGGTGTCTCGTGAGAATCACTCGGAACCGTTTCACCCCGCTATCAACGTGCGCGTTCATGTAAATCGTTGCTGCTTGTTTCGCTTCTTCAAAGCTTTCTGCCTTCCCAAGCGACAGGACGTCCCCATTTTTCATTAATTCAAGCACATCAATCTTTTTAGTCATAAGAGCCTTACCTTGGGTCCGCGACGAACCTTGCTACTCCGAGAACGGAAGCCACCTCCTAACTATGATAGGTGGGACGCCCGCCGACAGAGTGAAGGACGTCCCCGGAGTGGTTTTCAGCTTTGTTCGCATAAAATAACGAAGCGTGGTTCATCTGGATACTGTCAAAATGTACGGTCTCACTGTCACGAATCTTGACGTCGGTAAATGCTTCCAGCCGGCGTTTCTTGCCAGGAAATAGACTGGCAGCGGCAGTCAAGGGCTACGATGACGCACAGGTATATGGTCCTACCAGATACCTGCGCTTTTTACACTGTTTCACTGGACAATCCTGTTCACAACGTATATCTGTTAATCGAATTAGAAACCCCCGTCTGGTTCCCGGTAGTGTGATCCACGTCGGAACGGTTTCATTCCAGACTTCACGACTGGAGAAACCGATGGATACCCACTTTGATATTTTCCAAGTTGAAGAGAATTCCAAGCCACAAAAGATAGCGTTTGCGCGAAGCCTAGATGAGGCACGTAAACAGGTGCAAAAGCTAGGAGCATCTCAGCCGGGTAGATACCTTATCCTTAGTTCTCTAACTGGACATGTAATTTCCGTTAATGAGCCGAGTAGGGCACAGACCAGCACATGAAGACCACGACCTTCACGCAATAACTGATCTTCTGCTTGTGAACATCCAGTCCAATCTAATACATACGTTGCATGGGGGAGCCTCTTTAGTGTTCTGAATCAGCCTCCGCTGAGTTCAGCTTTTTTACACCAAGCGCGCCTCCCTCGACCTATACATTTAGACTTACCAGGCACTGGGAATCTTTCTTGCGCAGTTTTGACCAAGGAGTTCTAGATACGGAAAAGTTCCAGATTTCATTCGGCCTTAATGCCAAGCTTCGCTAGCGATATAGACGCCTCATCCCGGACTTCTACGAAGTCGCTTTTCCCTAGTTTTTGAAGCTGCTGAATGGCCTGGCTCCTAAGCGATTCGCGGTCAGTTGCTTTCGCGAGGTGTTCAAGAGCGTGTGGGAGAAGAGAAGTTGCCGGGCAAGGAGATTCGCAGTTTTCGCTAGGCGTTCCAGAATTGCCAGTGTTGTTTCATCCGCGTAGTGGTCTCCGAGGATTTCGCCAACAACGAATGCTCCCATCCAGTCTCCACAGCTGTCGAACGCCTCCCCGAGTAGCTCGCGTAGCCGTTCCTTCTCTCGTTCGGAAATCTGCTCCCAGTTGTTCGCGATGAAGTAAAAGAGTCTCCAAGAGTTCGCCAGGCCGAGAAAGCGCGGGTCCCTCATAAGACCCTCTAAGCCGTCGAAGAAGCCGTCTGGCCAACGTTCCACTTCAATCGTGAACAAATCTAGGTCCGTTACAACATTCTCAATCTCGTCGTTGTCACGAGAATGGATGCATCCCCGCAACCGCTCCAGAGATAGCTGAAACTCAGTGCCGTCCATCTGCGAAATCCCTTCAATGCCGATGACCGCTTCGTCCAGTCTCAGCATATCGTCACGCAGCGAACTTTTGGTTTTTCAAATTTAATGCAAGTTCCTGATTAACCGGTAAAGTCAAAGCACTGCCGGAAAGAGTTGGCCAGGAAGAGCATGCTGTTTCCAAACTACCGAGCAGCTAGCCTTCGGACGGGATGCTAGTTAGGCGGTTCCGTTTTGGTGGGATTGACCTTCCCAAACACGGAACGCACGGCGCTCCACCAAACGCTCGCCACAATGAAAACTGCGAGTGGGTCGAGGATTGCCGCAAAGCGCCAAGGATAGGAAAACCCTGCGGATTTGCCTCCCGCGAGCCAAAAGAACAAGAAGTGGCAGGCTCTGTAGATGACTATTGTGGGCAAGCCCACACGCCAGACAGCTTGCCAGTAATTCGCAGTCTTCCGGTAAAAATCTGCCATTTTCATATTTTGCGTCTCAAAACCTCGTTCACTCTGACACAGGCACCTTTGAGCTGCCTGGGGAAACATTTGTCGGATTTTTGAGGCGATAAATCAAGAGATATAGCGAAGTTAGATTTTCGAAGACCAACATCGAGAGAACAACATGGTCGCTGGTGGCGGCTCGAATACCCGTAATGGCGCCAAAAATCAAGATTTGGGTTATGACGACACCGAAACAGAGGATAACCGAGAGAAATGCCGAGACACTCCTGACCCAAAGATTCCGCGGGAATTTTCGCAAAATACCCGTGTAAAGAATTACGACCGCCCAAGTGCAAACGGAAGGACCGACAAACGGCCGATGGGAAGTGGAGCGCGCATCCAGTTTCTGGCACCCAAATGGGATTTGCTGGCACACCCAGGCAAAGTTGATCCAACTATTCTAAGCACAGAGACAGATGGGAATTAGGAGTAAATAAGGCAAAAGAGAAAGGAGGCGGGCAGCCTCCGCTTATTCTCCTTTCGGGGAATCCAACTGTCCCTTCGTACAGGTGCGTTGAATAATAGAGATGATATGCTGTTCACTTCGAGGTAAATATAATGGGCATCGCGGCAGACATTCTTGAGTTACGAACACGCCACTTCAGTAGTGTTTCTGAACTCATGGCAGCACTCGATCAGGTCAGTGAGGCACCCGTCGACAAAATTCCCGCTCGCGTATTTATGGCTAACGCCGCCGCCGACCTGGTTCTCACCAATGTAGCGGCTCATGCCGCCGAAGCGCTGAACGACCAATCTACGCCCCGCAAGACCCGGCGACGCGCGCCAGCTACCCGGCGTAACAATCGCCGCTCCGTTCAAACCCCATCACCGCGTCAACGCATACTGTTCGCTTAGCTTATTTTCGGTATACCAGTAAATAACTGAAAGATTGGTGATCTGGTGCCTTGGCCCCAACGTCGCATTGTGGCGCCAACAGTCTCGAGGGTTCTGAATTCGTAGTTAGAGTAGCTTATCGCACTGAAACCCGCGCTGCTTGTGGAGCGGAAGCCTCTGCGCTCATATCCGCTGCATGGGATTGGAAGGGACTCGCTAAAAAGAGAAAGGAGGCGGGCCAGGTCTTCCCGCCTCCCCTTATTCCCCTTTCGGGGAATTCCGACTAGCCTGACGGAGGGCGGCTAATCGGTCGTGTGTTGGCCTACCTATGAAACTGTCGAAAGCCGAAAAAAGTTACAGCGAACTTAAAAAAAGTGACAGAATCTTTCTGAATGAAACCGGAAGTACTCGCGCTCCCTAGAAAGGCCATGGCACATGCCTCGCCCGTCGCCGCTCAGTCCTGATAACATATTGCGTTTTCTACAGCTTAGAAATGACCCGGTGTCCCTTGAGGACCTTTCGCGCTCGCTGCACATCAAGAAGGACCACCGCCGCTCACTGCTGCAGATGCTGCTGCGCCTGAAAAAAAAGGGCTTGGTGGAAGAACTGACCCATGGGCGCTTCCTGCTGCGGCGTTCGCAGAATGCCCCTGCAGGTGCCAAGTCCGCCGCGGCTGCGTCGCCCGCGGTTGTCGAGGCGATTCCGCAGCACAAAGCGGCTTCGCGCGACGAGATTCGCGGGCGACTGGTGCTGCATCACGATGGTTACGGCTTCGTGGTTCCTGACGTGGCTATTCCCAACATTGACGGCGATATTTTCATTCCTCGCGACTACGTGGAAGACGCCATGCACGGCGACCACGTGATCGTGCGGATTGCGCGGCTCAGCGGAATGTCTGGAGCGCGGCGCGCGGAGGGACGCATTGTTCGCATCGTCGGGCGCGCGCATCCGGCAATCGTCGGGCTGTTTCGCTACACATCGCGCGGGCCGGTGGTTATCCCTTACGATCACCGCGTGCAACACGAGATCGAATTGTTGCCAGGGGAGGAGCTTTCTCCGGGCCTGCGCGAGCAACTGCTGCCCGGCGGCAAAGAGAGCTCACGCAGCAAACGGCTGCCGCATATTGCCAAGCTGGATGGTGCGGTGGTCAACGTGGAACTGATTCGCTATCCGCGCGGTGGCGCGCCTCCTACGGGAAAGGTGATTGAAATTCTTGGCCGGCCAGGTGATCTGGGCGTCGACACGGAAATCATTATCCGCAAGCATCATCTTCCACACGTGTTTGCGCGCGAAGTGGTGCAAGAGGCGGAGCGGCTGGCGATTCCTGTCACGCCAAACGATTTCGCGGGGCGAGAAGATTTCCGCGATCTGCCCATTGTCACGATCGACGGCGAAACGGCGCGTGATTTCGACGATGCGGTTTACGTGGAGCGCCGCGATGATGGTGGCTGGCTGCTGCAAGTGCACATCGCCGACGTGGCGCATTACGTTTTGCCCGAAGCGCCGCTGGATCGCGAAGCGCGGCTGCGCGGGAATTCCGTGTATTTCATCGATCGCGCGGTGCCGATGCTGCCGGAATCGCTTTCGAATGGCATGTGTTCGCTGAAACCGCGCGAAGAGCGGCTGGTGATGAGCGCCATCATGCAGTTTGATTCCGCGGGCCGTCCGTTGACGGCGTGGATGACGCCGGGGGTGATTCGTTCTGCGGAGCGCATGACGTACACCAACGTGAACAAGGTGCTGGAAGGCGATCCGGAGATGACCTCGCGGTACAGTCATCTGAATCATCATTTCCGCGCTATGAAGGGATTGGCATTGCTGCTGAATGCGCGGCGCCGGGAAAATGGCTCGATTGATTTCGATCTGCCAGCTCCGGTCATTGAATTCGACGAGCAGCAACAGATTAACAATATTTCCCGCAGCGAACGGAACATCGCTCATCGCATCATTGAAGAATTCATGCTGGCGGCGAATCGCGCCGTGGATCATTACCTGTTCAGTCGCGGGTTGAAGTCGCTGCATCGCGTGCACGAAAAGCCGGATGCCCGCAAAGTTCTGGAGTTTGAAGAGCTGGCGCGTGCCTTTGGTTATTCGCTGGGCGTCGAAGATTTACATCAACGGGAAATCGCGGTGCGCCACGGACGCACGCCCGCACCAGCCAAGGCTGGACGTCCCGATTCTTACGGCCACGGACGCGAACGGCAGCAGCGCGTGACGCTGCCCGCGACGGATTTGAAAATCACGCCGCAGCATTATCAGCGGCTTTTGGCGAAACTAGCGGGCAAGACGGAAGAGCGCATCGTGTCGTACTTGATGCTGCGTTCGCTGAAGCAGGCGCGCTATGCCGCGGAGCCGCTGGGCCACTTCGCGCTGGGTTTCGATGAATATACGCACTTCACTTCGCCGATTCGGCGCTATGCCGATCTGATTGTTCATCGCAATCTGAAGTGGGCTCTGGCTCATCCGGATGCGCCGGCGCCTACGCACATCAAACCTACCGTCGGCGTGGAAGCCGCGCTGTATTCGCAGAATCACCTGGAAGAAATTGCTCAGGAAACTTCCGAGACGGAGCGCCGCGCCACGTCTGCGGAAAGGGAATTGATCGACTGGAAGACCGCGCAATTCATGGAGCACCATCTTGGCGACGAGTACGAGGCGCTGATCATCTCGGTCCAGAAATTTGGCTGCTTTGTGGAATTGCTGGAAGTGTTTGTGGAAGGCTTACTGCCGATTACCGCGCTGGAAGAGGCGGCGGATGCGCGAGTCGTCTTTCGCGAAAGCGATCACGCCATGGTGGCGGTGCTGGGCGGAGATTCTGGGCGGCGCGGGCGACGGGGCGCGAAGAAGCCCGTCAAGGAGTTGGTTTGGAAACTGGGCGATCGCGTTCGCGTGCGTGCGGAACGTATCGACCCGATGCGGCGGCGAGTGGAGTTCTCCTTGGTCACGTCGTCCTAATGACGTGGAATCGTGCCACGATCCCTCCGCTGCGGGCAGCAGAAGACGCGGCCCTTCGGTCGGGATGACAGCGCGAAAGCTGGACGATTGCGTGCGGGTTCGTGCGGAGCGCATCGACCCCATGCGGGCTTCGACAGTGCGCACGGCGAAGGCGGCGTGAACCGTTCTGGGATTCCCATTTTGGGAAGCCGACTAACTGACGAGATTTAGTTAACGCGCCCAGTTAATTCTGATGTTTTCCCGCACCGCGAATTACATCGAAGTCCTGATGGACCGAAATTAGGGTTGGCTGTACAAACGATATGCGCGAATGCGGTCAGGGCGTCTACTCTGGGCGGGAGATGCCTTGACCGTGTTCCGTACTAGTTCTCCTTCTCGCAGGGCTTCCAACACTAAAAGTTTTAAGTAATGTTTGTTGAATTCTTTTTTTGGACTATCGCTCTCGTGTGGACATCCCTGAAACGCAAAGATAGAATTCGGTCATTCTTCACCGATTGTCCCACGGTGCGGACGGTTGCCCCCGTTCAGAGGAAATCGGGCCCTTGCGTATCCTAATTGCAGACGACCACGAAGTGGTTCGAAAAGGTGTGTGCTCCCTGCTGGAGTCTCGAGCGGACTTGAAAGTCTGCGGCGAGGCCACCAACGGGCAAGAAGCTGTCGAACTTGCCAGACAGCTTGATCCGGATCTGGTGGTATTAGATGTAACCATGCCGGTGATGGACGGATTCTCCGCCGCCAGGAAAATCAAACAGTTGTTGCCCGCGATTCCAATTCTTATGCTCTCGATGCATGCTGGCCCGGAAATGGTGCGCGCGGCCAAAGCGGCGGGGGCGCAAGGGTTCGTGACGAAAACGGATGTTGCCGGCACGCTGCTGAAAGCGGTCGATGTGGTGCTGCAGGGAGAAACGTTCTTTACTGACGGCCATCACTATACCTAGTTGACGCGATGTGCCGCCCGCTCTTCAGACCGGCTTGGCGCTGGCATCGACCAGGCTGACTTCCGCCAGCGAATCGCGAACCGGCTCTGCTGGCAGTGGCTTCAGGCAAAGATCCACTGCTTCCAGCATGCTCTGCGCTTCCTGCTGTTTCAGCGTCAGCCAGTTGCCAAAGGTGCTTTTCTCGCGGGCCACACCATCCAGGTTGCGTTTCAGCCGCTCCATGTAGTGGGCACGCACGCTTTCCAGTTCCGCCTGGAGCTGAATATTTTCTTCGGCCTTGCGCGCCCATTCTGCTTCCATCTGTTTGCGCTGTTCGGCTTCGTAGGCGTCGATGGCGTCCTGGCGAATCTTGGCGTCGCGCAACACTTCATCGGCGCTAACGCCCGCTGCGTCGAGCGCCATCAGCACCGCGGCGCGCTTCATTTCTTTGGAGAGCCCGCGCATGTGATCGCTGTGCAGCATCTCGACGACTTTGGTTACGCTGTAGCCGCGGCGCGGACTCATGATGCCGGCGGCGCGATAAATATCTTCCATGCACATTAATTCGGCCTGGAAGTTTGCTGCGCGGTCGTCGGCGGCTGCATCGCTCTTGTCCATTGCTGGCCTCGCTTCCATAGTGCGCTTCGTTTTCTCGTTGGCACCGTTGCTCGGTCCCGGTGCGGTAAGGTTCGTGGGCGCGTGTCCGTTGGCGTCATTCGGACTGTCTTGCTTGTTGCCCCACTGTGTGAGTTCCAGCCATTTGCGTCGCATAGTTGTCCTTTCTTTCCCAGCGCCCTTGCCAGTCAGAGGCGGTGTCGCGTCGGCGTTGCTTCGTGGAAGGGCATCGAAATCGTGGTGAGGCGTGCTGTGTTGTCTGGTGAAGTTGCTTGTGTCCGGTGTGCTGCCAGCAGCCAACATTGCGGGAGTCGCAGCCAGCGTTGCGGGCGCAGTAGTGCGGAGTGTGTGCGTTTCGTTTTCTGATTTTTTCAGTGCCGCGGGAATTTCTGCGGCTATCTGCGTTTGCGGTTTGTCGTGTTCAGCGGCAATAGCAGGAGTCTTGATTTGAGTTTGTGTCGCAGACACGAGCGAGGTTGGCTGCGCGGTTGGTGAAATTTTACTTGCCGCAGCGCGGTTGCCCTTAGGCGATGGCGGAGCTTTGGTTTTTGTCGTTGTAGCTGCAGCGCCGCGGGGAACAACTGCTGCAATCCGCTGAACGCCGACTAAATATTCCTGGCCATCGGTGCGGCAGTATTTCGCGACGCCGTTGAACTCTTCCCAGCGCCACTGGATTTTTAATTTTGTGCCGGCCGCGATGCGCGCCGGAACGCGGATGCACGCGCCCGACGGCGAACGATTCTCCATGCAGGCACGCGCGGTTTGCAACGCGCCGTGTTGATCTTCCCAGGTGGCTTGCACCAGGATCATCACCGCCGACCGGGGCTCGGGCATGGCTGCTCCGCTCATGCCTTTTCTATCGGCAGCGCGGGGAATCAGTTGAACGTTGCGAGATCGAGCAGACCAAGCCGCGATCCCTCCGCACGCACGCCCTTCGCTGACGCTCTGGGTAAACAGCGTGCTCCGGTCGGGATGACAGGCGAGGGTTGCTGTTCCATCCGGGAACATCGGTGTAGCCATGGAAAGCCTCACCCCTGAAGGGGTGAGCTACAGTGGCTCCGCACCGCCTTGCACCGGAAAGCTTGTCTACGGCTTGGGGAGTTGCAGCATCATGCCGCTGCCTTGGCCGGATTCTACTGTGGGCAGTTGGCCATTCCACTTGTCGATCAGCGCGCGGGAGTTTTCGATGCGGCGCAGATCGAGCAGCTGGGGCGTCAGCGAATTTTGCCGGATGCGATTCGCATCCGCCTCACCCTGCGCTCGTGTCACCAAGGACTTCGCGTCGCCTTCCGCCTCGGCAATTTTCTTGGCCGCTTCCGCTTGCGTAGTCGCCAACTCGTTGCGCGCCCGTTCCGCCTGCTGAATGGCCTGTGCTTTCGCGGTAATCGCCGCGGCAATTACTTGCGGCACGCGCGGCGCCCCAATAAATCCAAATTGCTGCACGCCCACGCCCACCGGCGTGACCTTGGACTGAATCATCGCCTCCACTTTATGCAGAAATTCCGCCTTGCCCTCGCCGTAAATATCTTCGACCACATACGTCGACGCCACTTCGTTCAGCGAATTGCGCACAATGTCTCGCAGAATCCCATGCGTAAAGCGGTCCAGATCGTCCACGCGATACTTCACGTAAAAGTCCGGCGCTTTCGAAGGATCAATCGCATACGACAGCGACACATCGACGAAAATCTCCATGCCTTCTTTGGAGTTGAAGCCCATCTCCTCATTAATCGGATGGCCCTCGTTGGTGTCGCGAGTCCACTTCACGGTTTGCACGTACGTGGGAAATTCGATGATCTGCGTAGTCAGCGGCGAATACAGCACCCAACCGGTACGCACCGGAATTTCTGAGGCGCCGCGCTGCCGTCCCGCCAGGTTGATTTCCACGCCCACGTGCCCGGCCTCGATGCGCGTCACCCGCACCGCAAACGACAGCAGAAACAGCACAAACGCCAGCGCGACCGCGCCAATGATAATGTTGCGAATTCCGCCGGGTATCGATGGCCGCAGCATAAACTCGGTGTTGCCCCCGCGTCCTTCTCTGAATATGTCCATAGCCCAAATCCTCCGTCGCCATGCTCTCGTTCAGTCACTTCCATCCTACACGGAATGCCGTAGGGAATTCGTAAAGCTGAATTCGTAATGGTGCAAAATCGGACCGGAGATTAGAGGACGCGCGCCTTGCAACGCATTTATAAAAAGTGGAATCTCACTACGTAGCTTTACGGAGGGCTGGTATTTTAGTGGACCACTGTTACAGCAACAAGCGTATACTACGCTCAAGCTGCTGACGGTTCTTTCGTCCCCAAGGTTGGCGCCTTCGACAAAATCGGGTAGTAGCAGGATGGCTCTTGGAGTTCACCTGAGTGCGAATTCTTATTGTTGACGACAATGCCGACCTTCGTCAGGCGGCCTGCGGCATTTTAAGCGCCCACAATGGCTTGTGGACGTGTGCCCAGGCGGGCGACGGGGCAGACGCGGTGCGCAAGGCGCTGGAGCTGCGGCCCGATCTGGTGATCCTGGATATTTCTATGCCGCTGCTGGATGGCTTCGGGGCGCTGCGCCAGATCCGGGAGCAGCTGCCACGCTTGCCGGTTTTGATGATTACCACCAATCCTGATCCAGACATCGTTGAGTTTTCGCGCTCGTCCGGCGCGCAGGGCTTCGTCAATAAGCTTCACCTAGCCGAGTCGCTGGGCCCCGCGGCAGATGCGTTGCTGGCCGGCGGCTTGTACTTCCCTAACGGCCATCGGTAGGCCTAATTTCTTTTCCAGACTGGCTGAAAGGGTCGGAAGAGATTCTTGGCGTCGCAAAACCATACAACGTGCCCCTTGAATGTCGAATCGTAACGAACAACTGCCATGACAGGCCTTCTCATTGTGCTGCTATCCTTGCTGGCCCCGTCCGCAGAACCGTGGAAACATCAACTGGATTTGGAACCCATGCTGCGCGATTCCGAGTCCCTGAAAAAGATGACGATCATGTACGACTGGCCATTGCAACAGGGTTTTGAAATGTTGTTCGTCCGTGGGAACGGCTCGCTAATTTTGCAAAGGTATCCCGGACGACCGATGGCCACAACGGACCTCCCGACATGTAAGGGAAAAATCGACCACGACCAAGTCGAAAAATTGGCCAGCTTGATAGCCAGTAAGCATTTTTGGGAACTGCCCGAAAAGAACTTCCTATTCATCGGTGGTGAACCAAGCCACAAGGAGTGGGAAGTTCACCAAATCTTGATCAGCAACGGAACTGAGAAGGCGGGGCGTGTTTTTGCCGTTGGAAGCTATGCTGGCAGGCAAGAAGCGATCCCCGATTACTTTGCAATGATTGAGCACCAATTCCAGCAACTCGCGCAATCTGCTTTCGCTGGCAAGGCATGTCGCCTAGCGCCAGCGGTGCAGTTTTAGTCTCTTTATCGTGGGAAACGCGCAAGCCGTCCATAGAGGTACTGGGACGAACTTGTCCGGTAAGCTCTATAAAAGGCGAAGTCAAGAAAAAACACTTCTCCAACGGCTGGACGTTTTCTTGCTTCGCAGCCCAACTTATTGAGCAGGATCTGTTCTGACCAGCCGCACCATTTGCTCGGTGGCAGAGCACAGTGGCCGGACGGTTTGGGTTTTCTCTATAAGCGGTTTTCATGCTCGTTGGCAACGAAGCCTGTCAGTTCCGAAACCAGCAAAGCAGAACGGTGGTCAAGTTGGCGACCATGGTTCTATTTGGGACTCGTGGCCCATCGCTTTTTCAGGTTATCCGAGAGGGCCTAGGGTCGACTGGGAGACTTCACGACCGGGAGTTGCGCCTAGCTAACCGGTGCGACTCGCTCCCAGAACCCGAGTGTCTCGAGAACCGACGGCACCGCCAGAGAAAATTCAGCTATGGAGCGGACTCGATCAGAGACACTCAAACTGTTTGTGGTTTCAGATATTGAGCGTCTAAGTTTACTCCTCTCTTCCACACGATCAACACGATGGTGGCAATCTTTCTTGCCAAGGTAAGTCGGGCCATCTCCGGCCGCATGCCCTTGGCCAGCAATGCTTCGTAAAACTCTTGGAACGGGCCAGGCTTCGTTGAGGCGCTGACCGCCGCACCCTTGAACAGGTTCTTCAGATCGTGATTGTGATTTTGATTCAAGCCGCGAATCGATACTCTCTTCTTCACTTTTTGCAGTTGGCCGTTGACCTGGCGGTGATCGGCGCTACTGCGCGTCTCGATCGCAAAACCACTGATGCTCCACAACTGCCGCTTGGTGCGAAATCGGTGCGGAGTCTGCAAAATGCCAAGCGCCACCGCCGCGCGGATCGGGCCAATCGAGGGAATCTCACAGAGCCGTTTCCAGACCTTGTGCTTCTTGCTCTCCGCCAACAATTCCTGCCGCACTTCCTGGCGCAATGTCCGCAACGCATCAAGTTGCTGGAAGTAAAACGCTGCCCGCAGCCGAACTCCTGGTTCGGTGATCTTGCTGAGCCAAGTTGCCCGGTACAACCGCGAGTAAACTTGTGTGCCGCTGCAGGGAATGCCCCAACTTCGGTACAACGCTTTCACGCGCGTCATCACCCGGGCGAGATCTTTGCTGATGGTCAGATAACTGCGCACCAACTCCTTCAGAGCACGTAGGCCGTGCTCACCGTGATAGACCGGCTGGAGTTGGTTGCCACGCAGCAGTTCGGCTAATTTCCGGGCGTCGATGCGGTCACTCTTGTTGCCAACCTTCAGCAAGGCGTTGCGACGTGGATTGCATACCACCACTCGCGCCACGTGCGGCTTCAGCAGATCATACAGCCAAGCTGCGGCGGTTCCTTCCTCAAACGTAACGTGCAAGTCTCCGCTCAATCCGTTCAAAAACTGCAGAATCACGCTGGCCTTTGTCTCGATGACGCATTCCATCACCACCTTGCCGGCCGAGTTCATCACCGCAATCGAAATACTTTCCTTGTGCACGTCCATGCCGATATATTTGGTACTGATCATAAAGGGCGTTCCTCCTCTGGAGCGGTTGAGCTAGCACTCAAAACCCTACTCCATAAAGGGCGCCCTTTTATATTGCGTCGACTTCTATGATAGGTCTTTGTCAAGAGGCACAAAATCCTCCTGATGTGCTCGGGAGGAGCGCCGGTGTAAATTTCTCTGCCTTTCTCAGCGCGTGGTGTTGGCCTCTCGGCCGCGGCTTCTATTCGTGAATAGAACCAGACATCCATTGGCAGGCGCAGCTCGTCTGGCTGCCCAGCAAGATTGAGTTTGTGTATTCCTGCCAGTCTCAAAACAAATCAACGGGAGCATCGAGAGCTTGCGTTCTCGTGCTCAGTCGGGTTAACGGCAAGACCTGGCAGGCCTCGCGCTGAAAAATTTCGTCCTCTCTCCGGCCAGCCTACGCGGCGGCGCAGCTGTCGCGGTCCAGCACCAGAAAATGGGTCTGCCCGCGATCCACGGCCATCAGATACGCCACCAGTTTTCGGGCCACCGTCAGCGTGGCGCGATTAGCGTTCCCTCGCTGCTTCTCGCGGTCGTACAGCAGTGCCAGCGTCGGGCTGTAGCGTGGGGCCATCTTAGCCGCTTCGATCAGCGTGGTCTGCAGATGCTTGTTGCGCTGCTTCGACAATGGCGTGCGTTGCACCGTGTTGCCGGAACTTTTCTCCGCGCCGCACAGCCCGCAATAACTGATGGCTTTCTTAATCGATGAAAGCCGCTGTACCTCACCAACTTCTAGCGCCCAGGTCAGTGCCGTGATCGGCCCGACCGCCGGGATGCTCATCAACCGCTCCACGCGTTCGGCCAGCAAGCGATCTTGCTGCAGAGAGCGGATCAGAGCAGCTTTCCATCTTCCCCAGCCGCACCACCATCTCGCGGCACTGGCACAGCAGCGAGCGCAGCCCCGGATTAATATCTGGGTTGCTGGCGAGTAGTTCACGGAAATAGCCGGCCTTGTGGAGCTTCTGCTTGTTGTAGCTGACACCGGCTTCCATCAGCAGCATGCCAACTTTGTTCTTCATCTGCACCATCTGACGCACGAGCAGGTTACGGTAGCGCAGCGTGCGACGCCGTTCGCGAATGGCTGTCGGAGCCATGTAAGACTCGGGCAGAAAATCGCAGCGCAGACAGTCGCAGATTTTATTCGCATCAATACGGTCGTTCTTCTTTTTCGCAGCAGCGATGGCTCGCAGCATCAGGGGATGCGCTACTTTCAGCACAGCGGCATGGGGTTTCAGGTGATCATAGATCCAGCCGGTGAACATAGTGGCCTCCATCGCCGCGCTCCACGGCTGTGGGAGCGTCTTCACCCACCGATCCAGATCAAAACGCGTAGCGGGTATCCATCCTTCGGCATGAATTTTGCCGATGACGTCCTTCACGCAGTAACTGATCTTTAGCTTGTGTACATCCAGTCCGATGTAATACATAGGTCCCATGGGGAGCCTCCTTGGTGTCTCTGAATCAGCGGGCTCGCTGAGTTCAGCTTTTGTACACCAAGTGCTCCTCCCTTGACCTATTCATTCAAACAAATCAGGACTCATCCCAAGTCGGGGACAAGGTAAGTGAGATAAACTCGACCCATAAGCAATGTTCAACCAGCCGCCGCTCACTCCCAGCGAAGTTTTCGGTGGAGGTTTTGTCGATGCATTAGCTCTGCTGTTCGGGGCGTTTGTGTTCAGTCTGCTCTCCATGCTTCCATCGGGGACTCGATTCTATCTGCAACATAATCGTCCTCGGTGGAAAGCCGCCGCTCTATTAGTCTGGCCAGTTCTTGGCACAATCGGTTGCGTTGTACTGTTCTTCGGGAAAAAGGAGAAACTCAGGGCCGTTTACCGGGTAGGAGTGGTAGCAGCCTATGCGCTCTTTGTTGCTTTGACCGTCGCAATGTGGACGATTGTCCACTGAAACCGAGATTGCAGCCCCAGTTGGCTGCTAGTACCTATGTTTCCGGTTATCCAACAAATCAGGAACTTCCAGAAAGCGTGATAAATTCGGGTCGGCTGGCAACTAGGCCCAGAGGCGACGAGGAGGAAGCAACTCTTGGCAGGAGGGATTTTTCAGATCTTCGTGGGACTCGTGGCCATCGTATTCGGGTTCGTTGCAGATGCATTCTATCCGGCCTTCATGCGTCGCCCACGCCCAGACGAGAAGCCAATGCCCAAATGGTTGGGCAGGACGATTTGCGCTGTTGTGGGAGTGGTCTTCATACTCTCGGGTCTTTCGGACCTACGGCACCATTAACAAGGCTCCAGTACGAACTTTTCCGGTTACCCGACATCTCTAACAATGTCGGCCCTGTCAAATACCGTTTGAGCGTACTTCTCCGTTCACTCTGAAGAGTGGTCTTCCTTGTTCTTCTTTGACCTTCGGTTCGACGACCACGGCTCGCTCGTAATCTTTCGGTCGGCTTCAGTCCGACCTAAACATCTCTTCGATCAAAACTTCGACCACGATTACTTCTTCAGACTCCCTTTGCAGGGAGCGGGATGCCCAATCAAATCGACGACGTTCTACTTCACGTCATGTCGGGTGCCGAGCTGTCCCGCGTACGAACCGAACTCTAACGATGGTGAATACTCATAACCATTCCGCCACATCCAGTACAACCGAATCGCCAGCCTACGTCCCATCGCTACTTTAGCAATGCTTCTGTGCCGACGCATCGCCAGGTGCATGTATCGACGTCGCCAGTCAGGATGAACACGCGCTGCTGCTTGGGCTGCTTCCACCAATAAGTAGCGCAACAACGAACTACCTTGCTTACTGATGTGCCCTAGTCGCTGCTTGCCAGCACTGGAGTCCTCACACGGAATCATGCCCACATACGTGCCGACCTGCTTGCCACGCTGAAACCGATTCGTAGTTCCGATGATCAACACATAAGCGAGTGCCGTAATCGGACCCACGCCAGGATGGGTCATTAGTCGCAGCGCCTCGGGTCGCTTCCTGGCTTCCCGTTCGACCGCTGCGGTCAACTCCTCAATCGTTGGATTCATGCGGTCGAACAACTCCAACAACTCTTGCCGGCGTCGACTGGCCCAAGGAGCTAACGCGAGCTTTTCTAACTGCGCCCGCCCTTGTTCGCTGAATAGTTTTTTCTTCCAGCGATAGCCCTCGTTCATCGCCAATGCCTGCAACTGATTCATGATCCGGGTGCGCATCTGCACCAATCGATGACGATGCCACAGCAGTTGTCGCAGATCCCGATTCTCCGGATCTGGCACCCAGATCCGAGGAAAGTTGTTCTCCCGCATCAGTCTGAGCATGAGTCGAGCGTCCTCACGGTAGTACTTAAGCTTCTTCACTCGCTTGGCTTTGATCTCCGCGGGATGGCCGATCCACAGCTCGAAACCCAATTCAGCAAGTAGCCGCTCGAACCAGCGTGCATAGCCGGTAGCCTCCATTCCTATCCGCACACAGATTCCTCGCTGCTTCGCCTCGATAAATTTCTCCGCTTGTCTATCACTGTGGTTCAGTTTCTGTTCGCCACCTCACCTGTCTCTTCGTCAAAAAATGCAATCGTCTGATAGCTCGGGTGGTAATCTACGCCTATCAGTAACATGTTCGGCTCCTTTCTCCCGAGCCTGTGCTCGTTAAACAACCAAAGTTTACTCGGGTCGAGGAGCCGACATTGTTATGCAATCAAATCGGGACTTGACGTGATTCTGAAAGGATCACTTTTGGGTTTGCTCATCTGAATCTGCACAAGACTCTCGGTTCCGAGCCAGCGCACGAAGCCCCAAAAAGGCCGAGAAATACATCATCGCTTGGAATATAGCTACCGCACCCATCTCCCGATAATAGCCAGTGAACAAGCCAACGACGGGGAGAACGAGAAAGAGGAACGACACTACTCTAAGTGTGCTCGGTGACATCAGGCCTTTCCGATTCTTGCGGCCCGTTAGCAGACGAAAGCATTTTTCGAGCACCCACAGACATCCGAGCAATAGTAACAACCCGATGACAATCCCGAGCATGGGACTTTTCTTATTTGGAACGAGCAACTGGTTCACCGAGGCAAATCCGCAAAGCAGCGTAAACGCGCCAAGAACCAGTCCCAGAGGAACTTGAAACCATCGAGGGACGTCTTTTTCCTGGGTTTCTATAGTCGGTGATTCAACAATCATCGCTTCAAAAGGTAGCATTAGCGCTCGGACTAAGCGAGCTGCCCGGAAGTCCCAGTTCTCAACTCCTGGGAAACGCGCAACCGGTAAAGTACGTCATGGAACTCGGATGCTCGATTATGCATCGACAGAAGTGAAATAATTTGGCCCAGTTTTTTGAATCCAATCTCCCACGGGGCTTCGCACGGCACCGATTACCAAAAAGTTGTCTCGCCAAGGAAAATCTCCTGGGGTGAACTGCTCGTCAGTAAACTCGACTCCCTCTTCATTCCCTAGGCAGACCATCCCAAGACCATTCACCTTCAAGAGTTCGGTCCAAATGTGAGTGTAATCCGCCAGAGTGTATTCAATCGTGCCCATATAACCCGGCCGCTGCTTGTCACCACCAATTCCCGGTCCGCTAAGAAGCGCGTATCGGATGGAGCCATCTAGCGGATGAAGCGAGAACGAACTCAATTGACCATTAGAAATCTGCTGCGCAGCCCAGTCCAAGCCCTGCTGTGTAGGTTCGTATTGCAGAGAATTAGTTGCAGCCGCATTCTCTGTTGGACGCCCATCAAGAACGCGCACAATAGCTTCAGCGACCGGTTCAATCTCTGGAGACCAGAACTCAAAAACTAACTGTGGCATCGCAACCCCTTGGGAAATCGTACCAATGTCCGCGCTCTCACGAATACGGAAGTCCGCAAGCTCCTGGTAAACGCACTAACCGGAGAAGTGGAATTTGGCTTCACTGTTTTGCTCTGATGAATGCCCAGAAGTCGAGCATCTCAGGTTCTTCGTGATCTACGGACACAGCGGTCTCATCAATCGTGTAGCCTTCGGGAAAATCCGCAATGACTTCCGTACCAACGCACTGAATACGTTCGATGTCTTCCTCCGTAATCCTGCCGGAGAAGTGGGCTCGAATTTGAATGTGTCGGTCTTTCAGTCCGCAGGTGACGCGAACGAGTCGGTCCGTCACCTCTCCGAGCAGTGCACGCTGGACGGAGAGTTTGAGCGTCAAGAGATCCTCGAACGAATTCATGACGGAGAGTATAGCGGATCTTGACGATCAAGGCGAAGCGCGTTTCGTCAAAAGCTCCGCTCAAGCCCTGGTTAACGCCGTAACCGGTAAACTTCAGACTTGCAGGAGTAACGGAACAGATGCTACGGCCGAAATCTCTGTCGTCAGCCGCTAAGTACGAGGTCCCTCAAACACTGCTTCCTGTGATGCCAGAGTTTCAGCACGATCCAGAGGAGCCGGTGGCTTATTGGTCGGCCTGCACGACCCGAAGACTTTTCACTCGCGGACATTTTCAAATCTCCGTTTGTCGGCCAAATTCCTTGTGGTATTTCTTCCGCCGACTTCGGAAACCAAAGATAGCAATACGTTGATTGATTCATTCTGCAGACCGTGCCCATGACTAAGCCTCTTCCGTGAGTTACGCCGTCGTCGTACGCACGACGAATCCTCTTTTCATTTTCAGCAGGAATTGGCGCACGAATGTAGAGGTAGCGTTTTCCGGTTAGCAGGATGTCTTCCGGCATAACCCAAATTACATTTTCAGAGTAGTTGTTCTGCTTGAGGAACGTTCGGAAACGCGCAAGAGCGCCATCGAAATCCGGAAGTGTAGAGACACGCATTGTCTGTTTCCACAGAAATTCTAGCACCGCCTGAAGCTAAGGTCCCGGTAAACGCGCAAATCGGAGAAGTTCGTAACGGTACGTGATTTGGGATGAAGATTCTATTGATGCGGGGTCTTCTCAACAGAAATTAGGCGAATCAATGTGAACCTGTACCTGGCAGCCAGCATCCCATACTGTCGGGCGCTCTGCGAAAATGTTGCCACGAAAGTTACTTTCGCGGAATCATCGTGCCGGAGAATCGTTGAAAGTTTCTTTCCAAGTTTGGTTGTCGTCCAATCACTCGGAAATTGCATGTCAGCACTTCTGTTGTCATTCGATGTTGGCCGGCAACTGGCATCGTAAACCATCGTATCGTGTTCGTTGGGAACAATGATTGCCGTGGTAAGTACTGCTTTCCCTTCATAGGTCTGTGAGCTAGCGAGCAACTCACAATATGGAACGTTCGGGGGTTCTTGTGCAGGTATGCAGAACGTTGGAAATACCAGAAGCGATAGTTGCAGAAAAATTACGGCCATCACCCATGCGAGAATATTCGGCAACTTTCGTTTCATCGCGGCCATTTGATGGGAGTCTATCACCTTCCTCATCGAGACTCATTCCTTAGCGGCATGGTCCTAACGGCAAAACGGACTCAAGTCCTGTTTAACGCGGAAATCGTACAAGTGGCTCATAGTACCCGCTGGGACATGGGATCAAGTCTAGAGTTTATCTTTCCGCTGATGGCTAGCAATATTAAGCAGTTAAACATTAAAATATGTATATACAAAGTAACTATTTCATGCTATCATTCGATGTGAATAGTCGACAAACTCCCGCCTGCGCTCTGCCCTTCTCCCTCACGTTCCGTTTTGGAACTCATCCTCACCTCGGTTCACCTCATTTTTCCGCGTTTTCACAGTTAAGTCGTTTAGTTTCCCCTACATACGAGGCATTCTGCTGTAAGTTCATTGCTTCCCACACATACGAAAAAAGGTCGGGGTACCCCCTGCCATGGTCTCGACCAATCGTCCCAATTTGGCATTGTGGGCGACCGCTCGGAAACGACCTGTCAGCCGTCCCTCTGCTATTCTATATGTCTGTCGCGCAATGCTCCGGGTCGTGCTGGAGCCGCTCCTCGCGACGTTCTGCAAATTTACTTGGGAAAGGCTGTCCAACCGTGAGCACATCTGCCCTTACACGCGCCAAGCGGGCGCACAATTTTAATGCGGGACCGGCGGCGCTGCCGTTGCCGGTGCTGGAGAAAATGCGCGAAGAGTTGCTGGATTATCGCGGCACCGGCATGTCGGTGATGGAGTTGTCGCACCGCTCGGCCGAGTTTGAGGCCATCAACAATGCCGCGGAACAGAATCTGCGCAAGCTGCTGGCGATCCCGGAAGACTACGCGGTGATTTTTGTGCAGGGCGGCGGGAGCATGCAGTTCACCATGGTGCCGATGAACCTGGCGCTGGCCGGCAAGCCGGTGGACGTGTTGCACACCGGGGCGTGGACCGCGAAAGCGATCTCCGAGTTGAAGAAAGGGACGCCGCACAACATTGCCGCGTCGACCGAGTCGGAAAAGTTTGTGCGCGTGCCGCGGCAAGATGAACTGAAACTTTCGGCGGACGCGTCGTACACCTATTTCTGCACCAACAACACCATTGAAGGCACGCAGTATCACGAGCTGCCCAGGAGCGCGGCGCCGCTGGTGGCCGACATGAGTTCGGACATTTGTTCGCGGCCGGTGGATGTGGCGAAGTTTGGACTGATTTTTGCCGGCGCGCAAAAGAATCTGGGGCCCAGCGGCGTGACCGTGGTGATTGTGCGCAAGGATCTGGCGGAGCGCGCGGACAAGAATCTGCCGACGCTGCTGCAATATCGCACCCATATCAAGGAGAAGTCGCTGTATCACACGCCGCCGACGTTTGCGGTGTACACGCTGGGGCTGGTGACGGAATGGATCGCGGCGGAAGGCGGGCTGGCGGGGATTCAGAAGCGCAATGAGGCTAAGGCCAAGCTGCTGTACGACACGATTGACGGCAGCGGCGGATTCTATAAGTGTCCGGTGGAGAAGGCGTCGCGTTCGCTGATGAATGTGGTGTTTCGCGTGGCCGGCAGCGATGAAGCGGTGGAGAAGGAATTCGGCAAGCAGGCTGGCGCGGCGGGATTGGTAGGTACGCCAGGACATCGCAGCGTGGGCGGGATGCGCATCTCACTGTACAACGCGGTAGGCCAGGATTCCGTGGAAGCGCTAACCGCCTTCATGAAGGAGTTTCAGAAGGCGCGGGGGTAAGGGTACTGCTTTTGCCGTCATTCCGAGCGAAGAGAGGAATCCCTCTGGTCTTCGTCTGGGATTGGTTGAAATCGAAGAGAGATTTCTCACTCCGCAGACTCCGTTCGGAATGACGTGGTCGGTGCATCGGATCGGACGGGGTTGGTTGGGATTCTGTAACTTGCGGCCGTTTATTTTACGCTCGTTTTGCCTTACGCAGTCATTCCGAGCGGAGTGAGGAATCCCTCTTCGATGCAAGTTACGCGGACGACCACTTGAACTTGAGGGTGCCCCATCCTTTGCGCACTTTGCAAAGGGTGGGTCTTACGATCCAACACCATGTCTCATCGACTCGGGCAGCAGGCCTTTTTAGTAGTACAGTAGCGGACCTATGACACCTTACAACATCGTTCTGTTTCTGCATTTGGCCAGCATGGCTGGACTGTTCGTGGGCTATGGACTGGAGTGGATTGTCTCTTCGCTGCTGCGTCGTGCGACCACGGCAGATCAGGCGCGCGCGTGGCTGCGCGTGTATCGCTTCTCGCTACCGGTTTCCGGGCCGGCGCTGTTGCTGCTGATTCTGACTGGCGGCTATCTGGCGTCGCAGATGCCGGGCGGGATGAAAGCGCCGTGGATTTCGGCGACGTTCGTAGGAATTGTGATTGCGCTGGGAATCGGATTTTCGTTGATTCTGCCGCGAGTGAAGGCGATACGCGCCGCGCTGCCAGAAGGAAGTGGCGCGCTGGGCGCAACAGCATTAACGAGTCTGCAGGATGCGGCGTTGCCGACTCTGATTCGCGTGCGTGCCATGCTGGCGCTGGGAATCGTGTACTTGATGACGCTGAAGCCGATTACCATGGCCAGCGCGTTCATTGATTTGGGCGTAGCAATCCTGCTAGGCGTAGTCTTTGCCTTGCCGACGTGGAGTAAGGCGAAGACTGCGGCGTAGGTTTTGAAATTTGGTGCGAGCTGGGTTGCGAACTTGCTGTGCCGGCTGGCAGCCGGCGCTACCATGCTGAGCGGTAGCGCCGTGGTGACTTTCTACTTTTCGCCGCCGATGCCGATGCTGACGTTCTCGTAGCGTTAAGGCAGGTCGAAGAGGAGGACTTCGGCGTCTTTGACGCCGGAGAGTTCCAGCTTCTTCTCGGCGGAGATGGCGGCGCCGTCGCCGGCTTCGAGTTGCGTGCCGTTGAGGGTGACGCTGCCGCGCATGACCTGAACATAGGCGTGACGCTCGGGTTTCAGCGTGTGCTGCACCGCTTCGTTGGCGTCGAGCACCGTGGCGTAGAGTTCATTGTCCTGCCGGATTTTCACCGAGCCATCGCGACCGTCGGGCGAAACCAGCAAGCGCAGCTTGCCGCGCTTTTCGTCCTCAGAAAAATGCTTCTGATCGTACGTCGGCTTGTAGCCCTTCTTATCCGGAAACATCCAGATCTGATACAGATGCACCGGCTCTTTTTCCGAGGCGTTAAATTCGCTGTGCGCCACGCCCGTTCCCGCGCTCATGTATTGCACGTCGCCCGGCTTGATGACTGAGCCGTTTCCCATGCTGTCGCGATGTTCCAGCGCGCCTTCCAGTACGTAAGTGACGATTTCCATGTCTTTGTGCGGATGCGTAGGAAATCCGCCACCGCCGGCGACGCGGTCGTCGTTCATGACGCGCAGGGTGCGGAACTGAACGTGATTGGGATCGAAATAATCGGCAAACGAAAAGGTGAAGCGAGTGTTGAGCCAGCCGTGATCGGCGTGGCCGCGTTGATCGCTCTTGAGAATGTTAATCATTGAGGAGCCTCCAGAGAAAGTGTTCGAGGGAGATAATACTCGTTATAACGACTATTGTCAAGAGGTGTATCTGGAAGTAGGCGCCTGGCTGGTATGTGGTTCTGAGGACTGAAGTTAGAAGCAAAGACAGGAATTAACGCAGAGGTCACGGAGATCGGAGCACAGAGGTCGCTGAGAATTTGGCGATTCGTTCTACTTTGTCAGTCGATGCGCCTTCAGCGTCTAAAGCCGCATGCGTTTCGCTTGGTGGCGGCACGGCTTGAGGCCGTGCCCTGACGTGGATTTGGCACTGGATGGAAGAGTTACCGTTCTTGCGGGCAATTTCCACGGGTTGGCGCTTTGGTGTAAAGTGATAGGACTAAGGCGCAGCGCGCCCAATTCGAGGTATTTCCGTATGGACTCTGCTCTACCTACGACGCAAGCAAACGCAGCCGAGACGGCTGGTTCGACCCGCCGCGACACGGTAACGATTACTGATAACCGCACCGGGAAATCGTACGAGATTCCAATCACGCACGACACCATACGGGCGATGGACCTGCGGCAGATCAAGGTGAACCCGACGGATTTCGGGATGATGAGTTACGACCCCGCGTTCAACAACACGGCGGCATGCATCAGCAAGATAACGTATATCGACGGCGACGTAGGGATTTTGCGGTATCGCGGCTACCCGATCGAGGAGCTGGCGGAGAAATCGACGTACCTGGAAACGGCGTATTTGCTCTTGCACGGCGAATTGCCTACGGCGAACGAACTTCGAGATTTCCAACAGCACATCACGCAGCACACGTTCATCCATGAAAGCTTCAAGAAGTTGTTAGATGGCTTCCACTACGACGCGCATCCGATGGGCATGCTGATTTCCGCGCTGGCGGCGCTATCGACGTTTTTCACCGACGCGAAGGATGTGCACAACGCAGAGTCGCGGCGGAAGCAAATGTATCGATTGATCGGGAAGATGCCGACGATCGCAGCGTTTTCGTACCGGCATTCGCTGGGCATGCCGTTTGTGTATCCGGACAACGACCTGAGTTATCCCGGGAATTTTCTGAATATGCTGTTTCGGACGAGTGAGACGCGGTACCGGCCGAATCCGACGCTGGAGCATGCGTTGGATGTGCTGTTCATTCTGCATGCGGACCATGAGCAGAATTGTTCGGCGAATACGGTGCGAGGCGTGGGCAGTTCGTACGTCGATCCGTATTGCGCGACTGCAGCGGCGACTGCGGCTTTGTACGGACCGTTGCACGGAGGGGCCAACGAAGAAGTATTGCGGATGCTGATGGAAATTGGCTCGGTGCAGAAAGTGCCGGAGTTCATCAAGCGGGTGAAGGAAGGCGAAGTGAAGCTGATGGGCTTCGGTCACCGGATTTACAAGAATTACGATCCGCGGGCGCGGATCATCAAACGGATTGCGTATGAAGTGTTTGACTTGATGGGGAAGAATCCGCTGCTGGAGATTGCGCTGGAGTGCGAGCGGATCGCGTTGGAGGATGAATATTTTATCCGGCGGAAACTTTATCCCAATGTGGATTTCTATACGGGATTGATTTACCAGTCGATGGGATTCCCGATGACGATGTTCCCGGTACTATTCGCGATCCCGCGGATGTCTGGATGGCTGGCACAGTGGGAAGAAATGTTGCTGGATGCGGAGCAGAAGATTGCGCGGCCGCGGCAGATTTATCTGGGACATGATACGCGGTCGTATGTTGGGATCGATCAGCGGTCGTAGGGCGTAAACCTTCACAGTTGAGATTCCTGGAAAAATTTAGGGACGGGTGTCTGCTGGTCGCGCGGAGCGAGGCGGGTGATCGATGTTGCCACGATCCCTCCGCTGCGTGCTGCGGAGGCAGCAGCACTTCGGTCGGGATGACATTTTTGCGAGGCTGCGCGAGGCGGGGGTCGGACTTGGATTACGTGGAGAGGAAAAGGATAACGTAGAGGCGCAGAGGGCGCAGAGGTGGCGCGGAGAAGACAAGAGCGAGGCAAGAGCGATTCATCGCACAGAGAACGTGCGATGGGTAGAGTTCCTCACCTCGCTCGGAATGACGTGGTCGGTGCATTGGAGCGGAGTGAGATTGGTTCAGGTTCGTTGGGGTTAGTTGGTGCCGGGGGGCTTGGAGCCTGTTTGGGATTGCATTTGTTTGCGTTGTTCGTACATGTTTTCTAGGGTTTGGATCATTTGCTCGGTGTTGGAGGGAGTTGGGCGAGGAGCGTCGCTGGTGGCGGCGGCAGCCGTTGAGACAGGAGAAACGGTGGCGATTTCGGTGCCCGGAGCATTGCTGGAGGCATCGGGTGTTGCACTGGGACTGGAGGAACCGGTTGGAGCAGCGGAGGCCGTGGCGACTGGTGGAACAGCGGGAATTTCTACGTTAGACAAATCCTGAGCGGGCTGATTGGCTTTAGGAATTCTGCTGGCGGTGGTGTAAGGAGAAGCGTTGTGATCGCCTAGCGGGGCTGAACCATTTTTGGTTTTCGGGGTGAGCAGAATGGAGCGAACCTGCTCGGAGTCGGTATCGGAAGCCTGAATAACGTAATCAAGATTGGTGTTGCTTAGTAAAGTGGAGATAATTTTGCGGGCCGGGCCAGGGCCGAGGCGAACCCAAACGCGTTCGTTGGACGCACTCACGGGGATATCGAGATCCGCACCGGTGCAGAGGCGAATTGAAGCGAGAACATCAGAGAGTCTGGAGTTTTCCGCGTTGATGGTGAGCTCGTCGTCTTGAAAAGTGACTTGGGGAGCCTTGGGAGTAGATGGCTCGGGAACAAAATCTTCTGCCGGCGCGGAGGACGACTGACCGGCTGGTTTAGTGTCTCGAACATTCGTGGCAGGAAGCTGTTGGGCGAAGAGGACCGGGGCAATGCCGAGGGCGGCCAGAGCGGAACAAGCGATGAACAAGCTTCGGAAGTAGTGGTGGGGAGCAAGGCTTGGATTGAGATTGTTGCGAGAGTCCCCGGATTTGTTACCCATTGAGATGCTCCATCCTACTCAGAAGCGAAACTGAGCCCCACGAATACGAAGCTGCGATTGAAGCGAACGGAGACGAAGGCTGAGCTGGCCGAAGAAGCGTTCCGTTGCTGAAGATCATTACCTTAAAAACAGCTACTCATATTCCTCGAATCACCGTGTAGGTGGCGCAGCCGCAGGCACGGTTGATGGCATTTGCGCCGGGTTAGGCGAAGGCTGGGCTGGAATCAGCGGAGCTTTGCGCTTACTCAGGGCAGAACGGGTACGAGAATCCGGGTAAGAAGGCGAGGTCAGAACGTGCATGACCGCCGGTGGTGGAAACAAGAGAGGCGCCGAGGCGGTACCGAGATAAGGCAAATTGAAATCAACCTTGAAGTCTGCGGCGACAGCGCGAAGTTCATCCAGCATGTTTTGTTCACGAATGGCGGAGAGGATTTCCGGCTCAACCGATTCCAAGGGAACGGAGGTTTTGGAAATGAGTTTCAGAACGAAAAAGCCGGTAAAGGATTCCTGGACCGGAGAAACTTCGCCCGGTTGCATATCGAAGACGATGGCTTGAGCGGGAGTAACGCTGCCGCGACGAAAAGAGTCGAGATGGGTGGGAAGAGGAACACCCATGATATTGAGATCGACATAGGCCATTTTCTGAAGCATGTCGAAATCCGCTCCGGCGACGGCACCGGTGCGCAGCTCTTCGGCTTTTGCTTTGATGGCCGCGGGGTTGATGGGTTGGCCTGCGGTGTTGCGAGCATTTATCGGAATATAAAGGCGGTAAACGTCGGCCTGTTCAAAGTCGGCGAGATGATCGGCATAATACCTTTTAATTTCGGCTGGGTCGACGTTATCGGCCTGGTCCTGGAGCTTGCGATAAAGGGCATCGGCAAGCACTTGCATACGGGCAAATTTGGATCTGGGCTGAAGATCCTTGACGATGGCAGGATCCTGGTCGAGGTGCTGCTTGTGAGCGGCGGTTGATGCTGCGAGGAGTCTCGCGTAGCTCACGGCGAGCTGGCGATGTGTAGCATCAGAGGCACCGGGAGCCAAGGATGCGACGAGGTGATCGAGTTCACCGCGGGTGATGACGGTGACGCACGGAGTCTTTGCAGCTGCGGCGTGAGCCTGGTCGCAGACGCCAGTTAGAGTAACCACAGGCGTGGCTGGGGCGACGTCGACCGGAGCCGGTTTAGACTTAAGGTCGGGAGCGTGGCGGCCGGGCGCTGGACGAGCCAACGGTGGAGCGGGAGATTGCGCGAGCGCCGGAGGAGCGGCAACTTGAGCAAGCAAGAGCGCGGTGCAGATAAAGAACGAAGTTAGGACGAAAATGTTACGCATTAACCCTCTCGCGTCGTGAAAATCGTGTGGCGAACCGCGGTGATAGTTAGAAGTGGCTACGGGCGACGCTGCGCGAGATTAGCGAAACTCGCACAGACTGAGCAGGCCCATAGGATTGCTAACGACGACGGTAAGCCGGCGCAAGGTGACTAAACCTTGTTGTTCCCAAGTGGAGAGCAAGCGGCTGACGGTGAAGAGAGTGGTGCCCGTCATCTGCGCGAGATCCTCACGAGAGAGCTTGACCTCGATGGCGCCATTGATTTCCTGGCCGACCTGGGGAAGCAAGCGAATGAGTTGGCGAGCAACGCGCTGGGCAACTTGCTGGGTGGAGACTTCACGGAAACGGGCTTCCAGAGTGGCCAAGCGGCGTTCCATGATGTGCAAAGTGTTGCGACGAAGAGTTGGATATTCCATCAGCAGGCGTTCGAAGGTGGCGCCATTCCAAACAACAACGCGACTGGAGGCCAGAGCTTCGGCGGAGGAGGAGTGAGTCGCTTGTTCGGTATGGCCAACGCTGCCGATGACTTCACCCGGGCCGACGAGACGAAGGATAACGGCACCTCCGGTTTCGCTGAGCAGAGTGATCTTCATGCAGCCTTCGGTAAGAAGGAGAACTTCCTTGACGGCATCGCCGGCGAAGAACATGGTTTGGCGACGGGCAATTTTGACGGAACGTCCAAAGGACAGAATTTTGGTGTAGTCAGCTTGAGGGATGTCCACAAACAATTGGGATAGCGGGGCCTGACTCTCGGGGAAAGAGATGGGCTGGACGCTAGTGCGTTTGGGGGTAACCCTAACGTTAAATGAAACTGTTGTCATCACCGGCTGGGTGGTCGACATTGGCTGGGCGTAACCTCCGTGTACCGAGTGGCGCTGCTCCAGCGCCTGCTGTTGTGGATGGTGGGTGCGAGCGAGGGCTGATCTTCGGAGCGGAAGAAAAGCCTGGTTGGGAAACCGACTATGTGACACCCATCACACAACAGTGTTCATGAGTACAGCAAATCTGGTACCAATTATGAAGAAACGCAAATCTATGAATAGAGGGCACTTAAAACCGGGCGGGTAAGCATGGGTGAAATGTTTTGCGCATAATGGAAAGGTAAGCAAGGGAATATACGAAAAGTTTTTCCACCTGCTTGCGCCGGCGCAAAGCGCTGAAAAAATAATCACTTAAAGAGTTGTGGTGAACAGGCGCCGACAAAAAATTCGGTGCCGTTTTGGAGAATGGAGTAGTCATAAGGGCGCCGATCCATTTTGGGAAAATTTGGGTGCGACGGCTCCAATTAGGTAAGCAAAGCGGGCGGAAAGTCGCCATTTTGGACTTAGTGGCCGGGGCCAGCGGATGGAGTCGTGACGGTTGGGGGTGGTGCCGTAGCTGCACGGTTGGCGGGCTTGGCTGGCTGCGAAGCAGAGACGACCTTTTTCTTGGGCTCTGGATGGCGCAAGCCGAGAGTGTTGCCGCTGCCGATATCGATCAGGCGGCTATTTTCGTCGGTCGTTTCTTGAGTGCGGACAACGTGAGGAGTGATGGCGAAAACGATCTCTACTTGTTGGCGAGTGACATTTTCCTGGCCAAAGAGGTATTTCAGAATGGGAAGAGTGGCGAGCCAAGGATAGCCGCTGAGGGAGCGGGTTTCCTGATCTTCGAGAATGCCGCCGACCAGGCTGACTTCACCGTCTTTTAGGCGGGTTTCATGCTCGATGCGACGCTGACCGATGGTGGGCTGGGTGATGCCGCCAATGGTCTGGGAACCGGAAACTGAGGAAACCTCGAGAACCATTTTGAGAGTGACTTCGTTGTTGGCGTGGACGTGAGGAGTGACGTCAATATTGACGCCAACGTCGATATATTGAAATTGGGTGTTGATCAGTGGGCTGACGCCACCACCGCTGACGGCGCCTGTGGAATAAGAACCGGTGGCGATGGGGATGCGATCGCCGATCTTCAAGGTGGCCTTTTCCTGATCAAGAACGCGAACTTCAGGGTTCTGGAGAATCTTGGTGTGGCTATCGCTCATGAGAGCGGTGACCGAGGCGCCCGGGATGGAGATGGGAAACTGCGCGGAAGTGAGATGGGAAATGTTCTGCAAGGTTATGTCGGTCGGAGTGCTGATGGTCGCGGTGGTAGGAACGGTGGTGCCCAAGGTGCGCAAGCGGTCGCGGGAAACTTCCATCACAACAATGTCGACCATGACTTCTGATTTGGGCTTATCGAGATCGGAGAGTAGCTTTTCGGCCACGACCATCTGGTCAAGTGTGCCGCGCATGGTGATGGAATTGTGGGAAGCATTCACCTGAATGTGGCTGACATCCATGATGCCTTTGAGAGTGCTGACGGCTTCCTGCAAGTCGGCGGGTGTGGAGACATTCTTGAGATAGAAGGTCTTCATCACGTTGTCTTCGTACTCTTTGCGCTTGCTTTCGGCGGCGACGAAGATGGCCTTGGAGGAAACGGGGCGCCAGAAGGTCTTGGATTGCATGGCGACCATGCGAAGGGCTTCGGTGAGTGGGACGTCGTCGAGCTCAATGCTGATGCGCTGAGGCTTGTAGTCGAGATCGAAAAGAACGTTGATGCCGGCGAGCTTGCCGATGGTCTTATAGACGTTGTCGGCGGTGGTGGTCAGACGAAGGGTGAGGCGATTGTCGGAAGTGGGCTCGAGATCCACGGGGCCTTCGGCTTCGCGGGCCATCCGGCCGAGCAGAGTTTCTGGGGCGGGAGCCGGGGGAGCTGCGGCTTGGGCGGCTTGCTTCTTCAGAATTTCGGTGGTGGCCTGGAATTCCTGAGCGGCAATGAAGTTAGTGGGGTCAATCTCGACGGCGCGCTGAAATTCGATCAGGGCTTCCTGGAACTTAAGATTGGCGCGGAGGAGCTGTCCCTGGTGGACATGATCTTCGGCAGCAGCAGTGCGCATGCGCAAATAGGCTACGGCGTAGCGAGGCTCGGTTGGCTTGAGAGTGTAGGCCTTCTTGTAGTCGTCGAAGGCTTTTTCGTATTGATTGGCGGCTTCGGCCTTGGAGCCACTCTTGAAGGCGTCTTTGGCCTCGTCGGCGGGGAAAGCCGGGAAGCATAGGGCAATGGAGAGGATAGAAGCCAGCACGATGCGTGACCGTTTCATGATTGGGGCTGTCTCCGTCTCCTGTGAGCCTGTGATGATGCGCCTGGTTCGAACACTCTTGCCTTGGAAATGCGCAAGGCGGCAGTGGATGCCACTGCGAGTGGCGAACTTAGGGAATCGGTAAGAGCAAACTGCGGGCCACGACGGGTTGCTCTTCACGACACGCGGGAACCGTTATAACGCAGGGAAACGGGCGTGTGTTTGACGTGGCGCAAAGACAGCGGGGAGTGGGGCTTAAATACTGAGGCGCAGAGACAGAGGGCTTGCGGGGCTAAGAAGTAAATGTCTCATAAAGGGAAATTTAGGAGGCGAGTGGAGGGACTGACGAGGTTTGATGGTTGGATAGCGGCGTCGAGCTCATTGAGCTTGGTACGACGATACGGTGCGGACCAGCGGCGACTTACGACGAGTGAGCTGCTGGAAGTTTGAGACGGAACAAAGACGGGCTGGGGCGAAGTGGGAAGATTGATCGTTGGAATGCCTGGAGCGAGAGCGGTACAGGTCTCCGCTTTCGAAGAGGCGTTGGCAACGCACGTGGTTTTGTTTGCCGATTGTGTTGTGTGAGTAGTAGTTCAAGTTCACGCAGTTGCTTTGTTGCTGTTCGTGAGATTCGTTGACGAATGCGAGGCATGTACAGAGCAGGGATCATGACGGGGCTGTTGGCGTTGATGAGCTTGTCGGCGGCTGCTGACGAGCGGGCGATCTTGCGCAACGGCTCGACGATCCGGCACGCGCGGCATGAGACGCGCGATGATGTGACGCGGCTGTATATGGCGGGCGAAGTCGACAATTATATTGATATACCGACGGAGGAGATTGTCGGGTACGAGGAAGTGCACCTGCCACCCGAGCCGGTGACGGCAACAGCGGTGCGTGAGCCGATGACTGGCTCGTTGAGTGGGAGCGGCGCGGTGGATGTGGCGGCGGCGGTGAAAGCGGCGAGCAGCCGTAACAATTTAAATCCAGATTTGATTAACAGCATGATTCGGGTGGAGAGCGGATTCAACCCGCATGCGGTGTCGCCGAAGGGCGCGCAAGGGTTAATGCAGTTGATGCCACAGACGGCGGCGCGAATGGGCGTGGCTGATCCGTTTAACCCGGTCGAAAATATTGAGGGCGGAACACGGTACATTCGGGAATTGCTGGACCGGTATCATTTGGATTTGGTGAAGGCGCTGGCGGCGTACAACGCGGGGCCGGAACGCGTGGAGCAATATCACGGAGTGCCGCCGTATCCGGAGACGATTGCGTATGTGTCGCGGGTAATTCGCAATTTTAATGGGAAGCAGAGCGCGCAGAATTCCGCGGGTGCAAAGACGGCTACGGGGCATGCGAAGAAGAAGCAGGTCAGTGTGAAGAACGCGCAAGTTGCGGCGGCGGAAGAACCGGTGGCGGAGCAGGAGACGGAAGCGGAGGCTGGCGGGAGTTCGGCGGCGGGATCGTAGTGCGGAACGAGTCGAAGGCTTGGATCGAGTCGGGCGACAGTTTGGTTGAAGTTCTACTCACGCAGGTAAGAGCACAATTCCAGTTGAAAATTGAATCGAAGAAGGATGCGGTGGGAGCAAGTTGAAGGCTGTGCCACGATTGCACGCCGCGACTTTAGATTTGCTTGGCGGCTTGATGTTGCCACGATCCCTCCGCTGCGGTCCGCGTGAGGCGTGCGGACCTTCGGTCGGGATGACAACGGGTGGTGCGAGTGGAGTGGGTTTGATGCGGTAGGAGTGGGTTGAAGGCTGTGCCACGATTGCCTGCCGCTACTTTAGATTTGCTTGGCGATTCGTTGTTGCCACGATCGCTGCGCTGCGGTCCGCGTGAAGTGTGGGGACCTTTGGTCGAGATGACAGATGAATCTCAGTGACGAGCGCGGGCCGGTGGTCAGTTGTGGAGAGTTGTGCCTGGGTCTGCAGGTTGCTGGGATTTGGGGGTGTCGGTTTCCGCGGATGCTGAGGGGGCTGGGGACGAAGGCGCAACGGGTTGGACTTCGGAGAGATGGCGAGGACGCTCGGTAACGCCGGCGGCGAATTTTTTGGCGACGTGAGACATTTCGGGAACGATGGCGTAGAGATTGCTTTCGGAGGTGGCGGAAGTGTCGCGGGCGATTTGTTGCAACTGCTGAGCATCTTCTTCGCCTTCAAATTCGGTGAGGCCTTCGGTCCAGGAGAGGATGGCGTCGTTTTGTTTGAGATTGGTCATGGGGACGAAGATGAGGAAGCCGGGTGAGACGGAGCCCATTTTGATTTGATAGACGACCCAAGGCGATTCGGATTTGGTTTTCTCGTAGGCGGCATGGAGGATGTTGAAGGACTGAGCGAAGTCATTCTCGTGGCCGGGAGAGAAATGGATTTCGATGACACGCATGTAACGAGCGTCGGAGAGGTCGATGGTATCGGCGCGGTAGCCAAGGTCATCGCGGCGTTCGGCGATGATGGTGCGCTGGCTGGTGAGCAGAGCGGAAATTTCGTCCTGCATTTTGGAGAGTTCGGGATGCGCGGAATAGATTTGATTCCAGCCAGTCAGGGCCTGCTCGATGTGTTCGTAGGAATCGAAGGGATCGAAGGAAACAGATTCGGGCTGGCCGGTAATGGCCTCGAGGGCAATCCAGTCGTTGGGAACATTGAGGCGATTGCAGGCTTTGGCCATGCTGACGGAAATTTTCTGGTGGGAGGTGGCTTTGCCGTATTGAACTTCCTGGCGTACGAGAACGAGCAAGTGAGGCGGAGTGGACGGAGATTCGGTGGCTTTATCCTGGGCGAAGGCGAAGGAAGCGCAGAAGAGCGGGAGCGCTAAGGCCGCAGCGAAAAGTCGGGTATGAGTCATGCAACTTACCTCCAAAAACTTGGCAACACGTGCGCCGAATGCCGGGGGCGAGGACCAGTCACGCAGGATTCGATGCGGCGATCGGTCCGGTTGGAACTTGTCGAGGCCTGATATCGAGCCTGTTTACCTGCTGGAGCAGGCAATCTGATGATTTTGTTCGATGGGCAAGGCGCAGTCAACGACGGCGAAGGCGATTGTTCTTGATTTGCATGCTGTGGAGCAAAGATGGGCGTGGGGTGGGGGCAGTTTTGCGGCTAAAGGCAGAGGCAGGTCTGCGGGTGTGGCGGGACCGGGGTCGAATGTGAGTTGGTCAAGTTGTTCGTTAAGCGGAGTGGGCGTACATATCCCAGCCCAGATAACGGGTGGCGGCTTCGTGGACGACGGAGGCGACGCTGGAGAAATTGGCGGCGACGTGGTGTTCGAAACCGTTTTCGCAAATGTAGTGGAGGAGTTTTTGCAGGCCGGGAATTTCGACGACGCCGGCGCCGCCAAAAGTTTCGAGAGGATCGTCGGTGAATCGGCCGCTGCCGGTGTAGCCGCGAATTTTTCCGGCGGTATCGTCGGTGGAGAAGCGAGCGAAGCTCATGGCGCCGGCTTTGACCTGGCCGACACAGGTGCCGAAGGTATTGTCTTTGCCAACGGTGCCGGCAATGATGGCCTGAAAATCCATTTTTACATCTTTGAAAAAATGCTTGGGCAGATTGCTGCAGTGGAAGCAGACCGCTTTGTTGGGATCGCTACCGTAATTATTGTTCCAATCGAGAAGCGCGCTGGGAGTTTCCGAGGCGAGTTGCAGGGCGTGCATGGCGAGAACGCCGCAGACATCGACTTCGCAAGCGCTGGAGAGCAGGGAATCGCTCATCATGCTCATGACGGTGCAGGGAACGACTCCGAGATTTTCTTCGAGAGAAGTCCAGCATTGGACGGCACTCACTTGCACGCTGGCGGTTTTCATCCAGTCGTCGACGACGGCGCCTAGCTTGGCCATTTTAAGAAGCGCGGCTTGGGGAACGTCGGCGGTGGTGACATAGGTCTGGATGGACTGGAGTTTTTGCACGGCGAGATCGTCGGTGTCTTTCATGCGACTAATGCGGCCGATTACTTCGGAAAGATCGAGAGTTTCGACGGAGATGCCGCTGGCTTCGAGGAGTTTTTCGCTGTAGCGAACAGTGTTGAATGCGGCGGGGCGTGCGCCAATGGCGCCGATGCGGAGATTACGAAGACCTCTCACGATGCGGCAGATGCCGGAAAACCATTCGAGATCTTTGGCGAACTCAGGGGAGTCTGGCGATTCGGTGTGAAGGGTGGTTAGGGAATAGGGAATACCATACTGGCGAAGATTGTTGCAGGCGGACATTTTGCCGCAGAAGCTGTCGCGACGGTGGGTGATGCCCATTTTCGACGGAGTGTCGGGAGTGGCCTGGACAAGGACCGGGACGTTGAGGCGAGCGAGGCGGAGAGTGTCGGCAATGGCGCGCTCATCACCAAAATTGGGAAGAGTGACGATGACGCCGTCAATGGTGTCGTATTTGGATTTGAATAGGTCGGCGCAGCGTTTGGCGTCGTCGTAGGTTTCGACTGCGCCATGCTTGCTTTGTTCGGGCGTGAGGACAACAGGGTCAATGGCGGCTTTTTGTAGGGCTTGAATCATTTCGTCGCGGCCGGACTTAGCCAGATGATCGGGAAAGAATCCACGATTGCCGACGATGATGCCCATGGTCATTTTTCGTTTGTTAGACATACGACGTTCCATCACTTTCTGTTAGACGCGGCCTTTGCCCGGCGCGAAATAGATGCAGTAGGCAGCGCCGATCGCGGCGAGAATGGCGCCCCACCAGATGTTGGCGTGCAAGTGGTAGAGGACGACCGGTTGTTGCGGGGGATGAAAAAATTCGTAGAGGCCCGAGCCGCAAATGAGCAGGCCATTCACCAGCAGCGAGTTGCCGATGAAGAACCAGATTGAAAGGGAGCCACCTGTTTTCATTGAGGCCTCACCAGAAAACAACGTTTACCACTACAAAGAGAACGCCGACAAGTGCGGCCCAGAACCAAGGGCGATGAAAAACGGTGACGTAGGATTCCGTGGGAATTTCGGTGACGCCATAGACTAAGCCATTTAGTTCGGAGTCGGACTTGGGTGTAGTGAGCATACTGACGATGACGGTGACGAGGACGCAAACGATCCAGGACCAGAGAGCGCGGTACATATTTTCCGCCATGTCGCGAGCGTTTGGCGAGAGAGCAATGTAGCGGAGAGCGGATGGATCGATTTTGACCCAGGCCCACATGCCGATGGAGGAGAGCGTGCCGGCGAGCAATCCCCAGAAGCCGCCGGCGGGGGTGGCGCGCTTCCAGAGCATGCCGAGGATCACGGTGCCGAAGAGCGGCGCGATGAAAAAGCTGAAGAGGGCTTGGACGTAATCCATGATGCTTTTGAAATCCATGACGAGATAGGCGGTGCCGACGCTGATGATGACGCCGACTACGGTGGCCCAGCGACCCATGCTGACGTAGTGCTGATCGGTGGCATCTTTTTTGATGAGGGCGCGGTAAATGTCATAAGTCCAGACAGTGGTGAAGGCGCTGACGTTGCCGGCCATGCCGGACATGAATCCGGCGATGAGCGCGGTGATGCCGAGTCCGAGAAGGCCGGGGCCGCAATAGCGGGCGAGCATAAGAGGAAGAACTTCGTTGTAGCTGTGACCGCCGGTGGCGATGGCTTGGGCTTCGCCGGTGAGCTTCATGGGAAGAACGGCGAGAGCGAGCAAGCCGGGCAAGATGACGATGAAGGGCACCATCATTTTGAAACCGGCGCCGATGATGGGAGCCATTTTTGCGGCGCGCAAATCTTTGGCAGAGAGGACGCGCTGGACGACGAGGAAGTCGGTGGTCCAGTAGCCGAAGGAAATGATGGCGCCGAGGCCGAGGACGATGCCGGTCCAATGAATGCCCATGGGATTGTTGGCGGAACTGCCGAGGGTGCTCCAGAGATGGGTGTATTCGGAGGAGGCGTTGGTGGCGATGCGGGTTTTGAGATTGCTCCAACCGCCGGCATCGATGAGTCCGAGGATGGGAATGAGTAGCGCGCCAGCCCAGATCAAAATGAATTGGAGAACTTCGTTGAAGATGGCGGAACGCAGACCGCCGAGAGAAACGTAGACGGCGACGGTGGCAGAAGAAACGAGAATGCTGAAGTTGATGTTCCAGCCGAGAACAATTTTGAGGACCAGGGCCATGGAATACATGTTGATGCCGCTCATCAGGACGGTCATCAAGGCGAAACTGACGGAGGAGAGAGTGCGGCTGGCTTCACCGAAACGAAGTTTGAGGTAGCCGGGGACGGAATGAGTTTTGGAGATGTAGTAGAAGGGCATCATGACCAGCGCGAGGAAAGAGCATGGCGGGGATGGCGCCAATCCAATACCAGTGCGCGGCGAGAATGCCGTATTGATAGGCGGCACCCGCCCATCCCATTAGTTCGAGCGCGCCGAGATTGGCGGAGAGGAAACTGAGTCCGGCGATCCATGCGGTCATTTCGCGACCGGCCATGAAGAAGTCTTCGCCGGTGTTGGAGCGCTCTTTAAGGTAGAAGCCGATGGCGAGGACGAGCACGAAATAAAAAACGATGATGAAGAAGTCGATGGTGGAGAGATGAACGAGGCGAGAGGTGTCGAGGAGAGCCAGGGCTAGGAGCATTCAGAGGGCCTCGGGAGAGCGAAGAGAAATTGAGGTAGGAGCATCGATGTTGCTTTTAGCACTTTTGCAGAATTCAATCCAGAGCAGGGACGCACAACGACAGTCTACTTACTTCGCGGAAAAACGGAAAATTGTTTTGGAGTGGAGGGGGTTGTTGGGAGAGACGAGGGTAGAGGGGAAATTTGGGTGATTGGGGGAGTCTGGGAAGTGCTGGGTTTCCAGGCAGAAAGCGGAGCGAAAAGGATAGGGTTTGCCGGCTTTGCCGCGAATGGTGAGGTCGAGGAAATTGCCGGTGTAGAACTGGACGCCGGGTTCGGTGGTGAGGACTTCGAGGATGCGGCCGGAGTGCGGGTCGGAAGCGACGGCGGCGAGTTGGGGAGTGGCGTTGTCAGAGGCGTCGGCAGTTTTGTTGATCGCCCAATTGTGGTCGTAACCTTTGGCGAATTTTAGTTGCTCGTCGGGTTGGTGGATGCGGGAGCCGATGGGATGCGGTTGGGTGAAATCGAAAGGCGTGTCTTGCACGGGGCGAATTTCACCAGTGGGGATCAGCGTGGAGTCGATGGTAGTGAAGCTGGAGGCGTGGAGTTGAAGAACGTGGGAGAGGATGTCGCCGGAGCCTTCGCCTTTGAGATTGAAGTAGCTGTGATTGGTGAGATTGGCGATGGTGGGCTGGTCGGTGATGGCGGTGTAGTCGATCTCGAGTTCGTTTTTGTCGTGGGGTAAGGTGAAACGAACCTTGGTGGCGAGAGTGCCGGGGAAATTTTCTTCGCCGCCGGGGCTGACATAGGTGAATTCCACGGCAAGGTTGTGTTGGCCTGGGATTTCGTTGGCGGTCCACATCCTTTTATTGAAGCCGCGAATGCCGCCGTGAAGGGAATTGTTGCCGTTGTTTTTGGCAAGGTTGAAGTGCTGAGGGCCTATGGAGAATTTGCCGTTGGCGATGCGATTGGCGTAGCGGCCAATGGTGCCGCCGAAATAAGATTTGTCGGCTTCGTATTCCTTGGGAGTGTCGTAGCCGAGAACGACGTCGGCGGAATTTCCGCTGCGATCAGGAACTTTGAGGCTGACGATCGTTGCGCCGTAATTGGTGAGGGCAACTTGCATGCCTGCGGCGCTGGTGAGGAGGTACAAATCGGCGGTTTGGCCGGAACTGAGGAGGCCGAAGGGGCGCACCTGAAGGGAAGGTTGGGGAGGCACATTGGCGGAGGATGGTGAGCTCATAAGGGTGGCAAAGAGGAACGATAACACGATGGCGCGTGCGGTTGCGATTGGGAGGAACACGTAATCGTGGACTGTTCGGCGGAGGGCTGGCCGGAAGGTCAGGGCGGGTGGGGAAACGGGAAAAAAGACGGTGATCGTGTTTTTGTTATACCTCTGGTAGAGTGATGCGCAAATAACACTTCCACGATACAACCGGAGGTTCTATGGCGGAATGGGAACTGCGACCATTGTCGTTGGGCGAAATTCTGGACCGAACATTTTCGTTGTATCGGCAGAACTTCCTGTTGTTTCTGGGAATCACGGCGATTCCGCATCTGTTTATATTGGGATTGAACCTGGCACAACTGATGTTTCTCAAGACACCGGCGGTGGCCCGGCCGCACGCGCAGCAATTGCAGGGGAGCGGGCTGGGCGGCGGATTGCTGGCGTTTGGAATCGTTGGCGGAATTGTGGCATTGGTTGTGTATGTGATGGCGTATTTGTTCGCGCAGGGTGGAACGATTTACGCGGTGTCGGACATTTACCTGGGAAGGCCGACGACGGTGAGCGCATCGCTGAAGAAAATGTGGGGGCAACTGGGAAATTTGTTTGGGGTTTCGTTCTTGAATGGGATGGTGGTGCTGATCGGGACGATTTTCCTGATTGTTCCGGGGATTTATCTGGCGTGCCGGCTGCTGACGTGCGTGCCTGCGGCGTTGCTGGAAGATTTGGGAGCGCGAGATTCACTGGAACGCAGCTTTGCGTTGACGAAGGATAATGCGGGACGCGCGTTTGTAATTTACCTGCTGTATTTTGCGATGCTGTACGGAATTATGATGCTGTTCACGTTCCCGTCGGCGATATTGATGGCAGTGATGGTGGGGAAGGACCCGAGCATGGTGTGGGTGATGACGGCGCTGATGCAGGTGGGAAGTTTTGTGGCGCAGGTGGTGGTGGGGCCATTTTTGCTGATCGCGACAGCGGTGTTTTATTACGATTTGCGGGTGCGCAAAGAAGCGTTTGATCTGCAAATGATGATGAACCCGGAGGGAGTGGCGGCGCCGGCGCGATCGATTGTGCCTTCGATGATGTCGTGAGCTGATGCGAAGCGCGTGGTCGAAAGAGTGAGAGATCGTTGATGGAGTGGGTGATTGGAGAACGGCAAGGGTGCCGATGAAGCGAGCCTGGGCTTACTTTTTTGCGGTTGCGGCTACGGTCGGTCTGTCGGTGGTTGGCGCCCGGGCGCAAACACAAATACTGGTTCAAGAACCGGCGCCAGTTGCGGAGAATTCAACACGAGGCGTATACGAATTAGAAGGATTTATCGCTGAGCAGCAGCGATTGTCGGAAATACTTTCTAAAAAGCTTTCCAGTGAAGAGTTAGCGAGTCTGGGGAATTCGCTGGCAGCGTACTGGACTGTGCAGACGCAGGACGGAAGCTACACGATTTCCAGCGAATATTTGAAGGTGCAATTGTTGAGCGGGAAAAGTGATGATGCAAAATTGTGGGTGGACCATGTGATTGGGGAGGCGCGAGGTTATTCGGAGGCGGCGCTGCGGGCGAAGAACACGACGGGAGATGCGCATCGGGAGTTGGAAAAGATTTTGGGGGGATCGGAATTTGCGGCGGTGCATCCGCCGAGCGCGTGGGATATGTTCCGGCAGCGATTGTCGGCGTGGATGCTGCGGATGCTGGGAAAACTGTTTGGAGGGATGGCGCGCTATCCGATTGGAGGAGAGATTTTGTTCTGGCTGATCGTGGTGGCCGGAGTGGGATTTATTGCGCTGTGGGTATTTCGTTTTCTGGCGAGCCGGGAGCGAATGGAGGCGATGCCGGGAAGCGAGATCGTGAACGCGTCGCGAACGTGGCAGGAGTGGATACGAATGGCGCGGGAAGCGGCGGGGCGGAACGATTTCCGTGAGGCGGTGCATGCGGCGTACTGGGCAGGAATTGCGCGGCTGGAGGATGCTGGGGTGGTGCCGAAGGATCGGACGAAGACGCCGCGAGAATATTTGCGGCTGGTGACGGCGGCGCCGGGCGAGTTGATGACGGCGCGGCCGATGTATCGCGAACCGCTAACGGAATTGACGAAGCGGTTGGAACGAATCTGGTACGCGAATCGAGGAGCGGGGCCGGAAGACTATCAGCAGACACTGCAGCAGTTGGAGGCGATGGGATGCCAACTGGAATAGCGGCGTCGGATCGCAAGCTGCTGATGGTTGGGGCGAGCATTTTGGTGTTGATGCTGGCGGGGATTGCGATGCTGACGCCGCCGACCGATCAATTTAATTCGCCGATACCGTCGACGTATTCCGCGCAGTCTGGCGGGGCAAAAGCGGCGTACCAACTTTTGAAAACTTTGAAGTACCCGGTGCGGCGGTGGGAGAGTCCGCCGACGGAATTGGATGCCGATCCGGAGACGACGCTGCTGATTCTGGCGGAGCCGATGCAAGCGCCGAGCAAAGGGGAGCGGCAGGCGCTGGAAAATTTTGTGGAGGATGGCGGACACGTTTTATTTACTGGGGCGAACATTAAGGATTATTTCGCGGACGCGGAGCTTTCGGCGGTGCGAGCCGATCCAAAATTTGAAGGGTTCGGCGCGATGGTGCCGAACCGGCTGGCGCGGAATGCCAAGACGGTGGTGATGCAGCCGCGGGCGTATTGGGGAAAACTGACGCCGGAGCAGCTTTCGTTGTTTGGTGCGCCGGAAGCTTCGGCGGTGGTGAGTTGGAAAAAGGGAGATGGCGAGATTTTGTGGTGGGCGGGGTCGACGCCGCTGACGAATTCGGGGATTACGCGGGAGGACAATCTGGCGTTTTTTCTGAATTCTGTGGGGAACTGGTCGGACGAGCCCGGGTACCAGATTTATTGGGATGAATATTTTCACGGGCAGAGAAGTTCGTTGTGGAGTTATGTGGGGAAGACCTCGCTGGCGTGGAGTGCATTTCAGGTGGGCGTGCTGGCGCTGGCGATTTTGTTTACATTCAGCCGGAGAAGCGGTCCGATTTATGTGCCGGTGGAAACATCGCGGCTATCGCCGTTGGAATTTGTCGATACGCTGGGCGGATTGTATGAGCGGGCGGGAGCGGCTTCGCTGGCGGTGTCGGTGTCTTATTTGAGGCTGAGGACATTGCTGAACCGGCAACTGAGTTTGCCTTCGAATATAAAGGATGCGGAGCTGGCGAATACGGCGGAGCAACGGCTGGGTTGGAAAGATTCAGGGCTGGGCGAGGCACTGAGGCGGGCGGGGACGGCGGCGCATCAGACGAAACTTGGTTCGAGGGACGCACTGAAGATGGTTCAGGAACTAGCGAAGTTTGCAGAGAAGCTGAGTGTTCGCGCTCAAATTCAACGGGGGAAAAGCTAATTGTGGAACACCTTTCGGCTTTAGGAACGCAAGTACGCGGTGAGCTTTCGAAAGTAATTATCGGGCAGAAAGAAGTGGTGGACCAGTTGCTGCTGGTGCTGGTGTGCGGCGGCCACGCGGTGATTGAAGGCGTGCCGGGACTGGCCAAGACGCTGGCGGTGAAATGCCTGGCGCGTATTTGCGGATTGAATTTTCAGCGGGTGCAATGCACGGCGGACCTGATGCCGGCCGACGTAACCGGGACAAACATTTTCAATTTGAAGGACAGCAGTTTGAGTTTGCATCGTGGGCCAATTTTCACGGACTTGTTGCTGGTGGATGAAATCAATCGGACTTCTCCACGAACGCAGGCGGCGCTGCTGGAGGCGATGGAAGAGCGGCAAGTGACGATTGATGGGACGCGGTATCCACTGCCGGAGAATTTCACGGTGTTGGCAACGCAGAACCCAATTGAGTTTGAAGGGACGTATCCGCTGCCGGAAGCGCAACTGGATCGATTTTTGCTGAAGATTCGGGTGACGTACCCTTCGGCTGCGGAGGAATCGGAAATTCTGGCGCAGTACGAGAAGGGATTCGATCCGCGACGGCTGGACGAAATTATGTTGACGAAGATTGAGCCGGGACTTTTGGCGAGCGCGCGGCGGGAGATTGAGAAGGTGCGCGTGGAGCCGGCGCTGCGGTCATACATCATTTCGTTGGTGCGGCGGACGCGGGATTGGCCGGCAATTTCGCTGGGAGCGAGTCCTCGCGCGGCGGTGGGATTGTTTGTGTTGGCGCGGGCGCTGGCGGGAATGGATGGGCGCGATTATTTGTTGCCGGACGACATCAAGGCGGCGGCATTGCCGGTGCTGCGGCACCGAATTTTGCTGAAGCCGGAAGCGGATCTGGAAGGATTGACGACGGATCAGGTCGTGACGCAGGTGATTGCGGCTGTGGAAGTGCCGAAGTAAAAGGACAGAATGGGGAGTTGCCGTTGAATTCGCCGAGACCACTGGTGCCGCCGGAAATTTCGGCGCGCGGACACGGTACGGGGAAAACCCCATTTGGATTCGGGCCGCGATTTTTCGTGCTGCTGCTGTTGGGATTTGTGTGGCTGGTGCCGGCGTGGTGGGTGCCACGATTCGTTGTGGCGATGATGTTGTGGGATTTGATCGCGTTGGTGGCGTTTGCGATTGACCTGGCGCGATTGCCGAGGCCGGCGGAATTGGAAGTGAAGCGTGGATGGGAGCACGCGCCATCGTTGGCGACGAAGAGTGAAGTGACGCTGACGATCGGAAATTTTGGAAGTGTTGGGACGCGGTGCGTGGTGGTGGACGAGACGCCCGGATCGCTGCGGAAGGAGCCGCCGTCACTTTCGGTGGTGGCACCCGCGCGGCAAGAAGGGCGTGTTAAGTACCAAATTATTCCGCGAGAACGGGGGGATGTGCGGCTGGGGCGGGCGTTTGTGCGTTATCAAAGCGCGCTGGGATTCGCGGAGCGCTGGGCGGCGGTGGAAATCGCGCAGACGGTGCGGGTGCTGCCAGATTTGGAACAAGCGCGACAGCAGGCGCTGTATTTGATTCGTAGCCGGCAAGTGGAGATGGAAAAACGGCGGAGACGGCAACGCGGGCAGGGGCGGGAGTTCGAAAGCTTGCGGGATTACCGTCAGGGCGATGAGTTGCGAGATATTTGCTGGACGGCGACGGCGCGACGACACCAATTGACGACACGGATTTTTGAGATCGAGAAAAGCCAGGCGGTCTGGATTGTGCTGGATGCGGGCCGATTGCTGCGGGCCGAGGTGCAAGAAAAGTCGAAGAATGTGCCGCTGGCGAAGTTGGATTATGCGGTGAACGCGGCGCTTTCGTTGGCGCAGGTGGCTACACAGTGCGGCGACCGCGTGGGATTGCTGGCGTATGGACGAAGCATTCAACAGAATTTGGGAACCGGGCGCGGGCCTGCACATTTGCGAAGCATTGTGGATTCGCTGGCGCAGGTAAAAGGGGAGGCGGGGGAAGCGAATCACGCCAGAGCGGTGCGGGCGTTGTTGATGGAACAGAGCCGAAGAAGCCTGGTGGTGTGGATCACGGATTTTGCGGAGACACCGACAACGCCGGAAGTGATTGAGTACGCGATGCAGATGACGCAGCGGCATCTGGTGGTGTTCACCGCAATAAGCCAGCCGGATTTAACGATGCTGGCGGAGGCTGCGCCACGCACGGAAGAGGAAATGTATCGCCACGCGGCGGCGCTGGAGATTGCGAATCGGCGCGAAGTGTTGCTGCGAGGATTGCGGCAGCGGGGCGTGTTTGCGTTTGAACTGATACCGGGATTGCTGGCGTCGTCGATCGTGAATCAGTATCTGGATATTAAGGAGCGGAATTTGCTGTGAGGGATAGCGGCGCGCGGGTGCGGCCGGTGCCGAAGAGATAGACGAGCAGGGCACAGAAGAGAACGGCGGCGAGTCCGAACTTCATGATGACGGGGGCGCCACTGGGGGAAAAAAAACCTTCGATCAGGCCAGCGACGATCAGGAGCGGAATCGTTCCGAGGACGAGCTTGGCGGCGCGGCCACCTGCCTGGGCGAGAGAAACTTTGCGAGGAAGCATGCCAGGGAAAAGCAAGCCTCGGGCAATTTCCAAGCCTGCGCCACCCGCGATGAAGATGGCAGGAAGTTCGAGGACGCCGTGCGGTGCGACGAAGCTCCAGAGTTGCAGGGCCATGCCAGCTTTCCAGGTGGCGGCGCCGATGACGCCGATGAGCAGGCCGTTCACCAGGATCATCCAGATGGTGCCGATGCCGGCGGTGATGCCTAGCGCGAAGGCGGTGAAGGAGACGGTTAAATTGTTGGTCATGATGCCGGAGGAGGCGAGCGGCTTTACGGTGACGATGGACTCGGTCCACATTTTGCGCTGCTCGATGGTTTCCATCATTTGCGGGCCAAGCAGGCGATAGGAAAAAGCGGGATCGTGAATGGTGATGACCCAGGCGATGATGCCGGCGAAGACGAAGATGGCGACGGCGAGCATGGTTTGCGAAAGAGTTTCGCGGAAGACTTGCGGATACGTGTCGCGATAGAAACGGACGATGCCGGAAACTTTGGGCTTGTGGCCAAGGTAAATCAGGTTGTGGCAACGGCCGAGAAGCTGATTGAGATACGTGGCGAGTTGACGGTTGGACGCATCTTCGCGGACGGCGGCCAGGTCGGAAGCAGTTTGGCGATACAATAGGCCGAGTTCCTGCAATTCACTGTGGGTTAGCGCGGAAACGCCGCGACGAGAGCGGTCGACCAAAGCTTCGAGGCGCACCCAGAAAGGCTTGCGTTTTTCGAGCCAACGATTGGAAATCATGTCTCTGAACCCGCCCACCACCAGCTTGCCGTTGGAGTCATCCGCGGACAAGCTTACCATCGAAACTCCGGAGCAAACGACGCTGGACTTTGCAGTTGCTGGAATCGGCAGCAGGTTTCTGGCGATTGGGTACGACTTTCTGATTCAGATTCTGGTGGGACTGGTGGTTGGAATAGGAGGCGGAATAGCGTTGGCGGGAATGTCTGCGTTCTCGCCAAAATTAGCGATGTGGGGCGTGGCGGTGCTGATTCTGTTTTATTTTCTTTTGTATTTTGGGTATTACGCGTTTTTTGAAATTTGGTGGAACGGGCAAACGCCGGGAAAAAGAAAAGTGGGAATCCGGGTGATTAAGGATTCGGGGCGGCCGCTGACGCCGGCGGAATCGATTGGGCGAAACTTGATGCGGATTGTGGACTGGATGCCGTTTTTTTATGGCGTGGGAATTGTGAGCGCATTTTTTACCAAGGGGAATAAACGGCTGGGCGATTTGCTGGTGGGGTCGCTGGTGGTGCGGGAGACGTCGTTGCAGGAATTGAAGCCGGTGTGGCAGACGGCGCCGGTTGTGTTTGCGGCTGGAAACGCACCGGTGGTATTGAGCGCTGCGCCGCTCGGAGCGGGGCGACTGACGCCGGAAGAATGCGCGCTGATTGAGTCGTTTCTGACGCGGCGATCTTCGCTGGACTATGACGTGCGGGTGCGGATGGCGGATGAAGTGTTTCGGCGGATCAAAGAGAGATTGACGATTCCTGCGGATAATACGCGTTCGGTGGAGAATTTATTGGAAGCGCTGAGTTACGAACGGCGGGCGACGGGGCATTTTTCCTGAGGCGGACGGGCACGTTCATCATTGTTTTTTCAGTTACGCTCTAAATTAATCTAGAAAATTTTGCGGAGTATGCAACGCGCTTAGGAGGCATGGTGCGCGGCGGCGCGTTCGAGTGGCTGACACATCGGGCACCAAAAGGTGATGCGGGCGTCGAGGCCTTGCTTGCGGGATTCGATGGCGGTGCCGCAACGGCGGCAAGGTTCGCCGCGACGCGCATAGACCCAGAGATTTTCTTCGCGGTCGGAGCGGCCGGTGGTGCGACGAAGGCCGCTGTAAGTAACGATTTGATCGCCGGAAGTGCTGGTGACATTGGCGAGCAGGAATTTGCGGGCGGTAGAAACGAGGCAGGAAAGTTCGCTGATGCTGAGTGTGGCGACGGTGCGGAACGGATTCACGACACAGGCGAAGCAAATTTCGGATTTGAAGACATTGCCGATGCCGGAAATTAAAGATTGGGTGAGGAGCGCTTCGCCCACGGTGATTTCGGGTTGACTGCGAAGGCGTTGCAGGATTTCGACATCGTTGAATTCGCCGGCAAGGACGGAGGGCCCGATCTGATTGGAGACGCGGCGGCGACGGAGGGAATCGGCAGTGTGAAATTCGGCGATTGGCACTTTGAAGGCGACCGCCAGGATTTTTTCGGTGTGGATGACGATGCGCATGTCGTCGCGACGGCGACGCCACTTTTCGCCCGGGCGGTAGATGTGCCAACTGCCGCTCATAAGCATGTGGGTGAGAAGAATCAAGTCGCCGGAGAAATAAATGAGGGTCCATTTGCCGATGGCTTCTACTTTTTCGACAGTGCGACCAGTGATGGGAGAGTCTATTTCGACGCGTTCGAGTTTGGGAAGAACGCTTTCGAAGCCGGTGACGGTTTGGCCGGCGAGGGCGCGATGGAGAGTGCGCGCGGCACGAAAAATTGTGTCGCCTTCGGGCACTTAGCCGGTCTCCGAGAGATCGTTGTCCGCGTCGGCGTCGTCGGGGGAATTTTCTGCATCGCGGCTGGGAACCATGGGGGTGAGTCGACGCATCTGGAAGCCCATGGCGGTGTTGACGAAGCCAGCTTCTTCGAGGAAGGGCGCGAGAAAATGTTCGCGCGCGGGAGCGTTGTTGATTTCGCCGATGAGCAGGCCGGTGCGGCGACCTTGGCGGCGGACGGCGAGTTCCGCTAATTTTTTGGCGAGTTCGCGAGCGAACTGGGTGCGCTCCGGTTCATTTTCGGGGAGAAAGGCGCGCATGGCGGGATTGCGGCGGCGAAGGAATGCGGCGAGTGAGCCATTAATAAGAATGACGCCGGCACCGCTGGTGCGGGACATGGAGTGGGAGGTGGCTTCGCCGTCTTCGCTTTCGATGCGCGGCCAGGGAAGCAGCGTGCCGTAGAGATTGGCGGGATCGCTGGCGGCAAGGACGACGGTTTCGGGCGGAGTGGGCTCGGAGCGCAAGCTGCGCAACATATCGACGGCAGAGGTTGCTGCGAATTGAGCTGCGCCCATCCCGGCTACGAACATGCCGCGACGAATCCAGCCACTTTCTTCCATAGTTTTTAGTGCGGGGTAGACGGCGTTGTAGCCGCGCGGAATATTTTCGGCGATAGCCGTTTCGCGCATGACGATGCCGTGGCGCGTGAGAAGTTGCTGGGCGATGTTGGCGCTCCATTGCGTGGCGGTGAGCGGCGTAGTTTGGTGCGCGGAGACGAGCGACCAACGGCCTTGTGCGGGACCGCCGGCGGATTTGCGCGAGCGGAGGGTGCGGAGATATTCGGGAGAGCCCGGAGGGCCTTGGGCAATGGCGGCGCGATCGCGTTTTGCATCGCGGGGGCGGAGGAGATCGCGGAGCGGGTCGAAAGTGTCGTTGGTGATGAGTCCGGCCCAGACGAGTTCCCAGAGGGCGGCGCGAGTTTCGCCGGGAAATCCGCCACCGAGAGCGGAATGGATGCTGGCGAAGAAGGAGGCGCCTCGAGTGGCGAGGATGGTGAGAATTTGCTGGGCTTTTTCGGCGAGCGGCGGCTTTTCGGATTGTAATTCGGGCGGCGGGAGAAGAAGAGGAAGCGATTCGGTGAGGAAGAGGGCGACGCGGCCATCACGATCGCCGACTTGTTCGAGGCCAATCCAGACAACTTCTCCGGCGGCCATTACGGTGTCGAGATCGCCGGAGCGGTAATCGGCGATGCGGGCAGGGAGAATTTCGCGTTCGAGTTCCGAAGCGAGGAGCGCGGCGCCTTGCAGATTTTCAACGGCGTCGAGGAGCGCGTCGAGTCCGCGACGACGAACGGTGACACCTTGCCAACGTGCGGTGAATCGGGCGAAGGTACGTTGCTCGACGGGTTCGACTTCACGGCGAAGACGAGCGAGGCTTTTGCGGCGAATTTGCTGGAGAATTTCGGGATCGCACCATTCCTGATGCAGGCCACGGGGGCGGAATTCGCCTTCGAGAAGTTTGCCGCGACCGTGGAGCGCGCGAAGGGCGGTGTCTACCGCGGCGGGCTGAAGAGCGTAGCGTGCGGCAAGTTCCTGGGTGGTGAATGGGCCGTGAGTGCGGGCGTAGCGGCGAAGAATTTCGCTGAGCGGGTCGTCGGTGGACGCTAGAAAAACTTCGGGGAGGCCGGGGGGCAGCGGAGTGCCGAGGGCGTCGCGATAACGCGAGGAGTATTCCACGGGCACGAAGCGGAATTCTGCGGCGATGCGAACGCGGACGGCGCGGCGGGCGTCGACAAGACCGTTGATGGTGGAGGCAATTTCAGGAGTGGCAGAGCGAGCGACGATTTCGGATTCGGAGAGATCGCCGAGTTTGAGGAGAAGGTCGTGGATACCGTCGGCGTGACGAGCCTGGTATTCGGGTTCGAGGGATTGCAGACGGCTTTCGACTTCGTCGATGGCGGCTTGATCGAGCAATTCGCGGAGGTCGGTGTCACCCAAAATTTCCTGGAGTTGGGATTGATCGATGGAGAGAGCCTGGGCGCGACGCTCGGCGAGCGGGGCATCGCCTTCGTAGATGTAGTTGGCGACGTAGGAGAAAAGGAGGGAGGAAGCGAAGGGCGAAGGCTTTTCGGAGGTGAGGCTGGTGACGCGAATGGCGCCGCGTTGGATGGCGGCGAGCAGAGCTGTGGTGGCGGGAAGATCGAAGACATCGCGAATACACTCGCGATAGGTTTCGAGAAGAATCGGGAAGGAGGAGAAACGCGAGGCGACGGCGAGCAGGTCGGAGGCGCGTTTGCGTTGCTGCCAGAGAGGAGCACGCATTCCGGCGCGGCGCTTAGGAAGGAGGAGAGCGCGGGCGGCGGCTTCGCGAAATTTTGCGGCGAAGAGCGAAGTGGAGCCGAGTTGGCGGAGGACCAGTTGCTGGAATTCGGCTGGATCAGGAATTAATTGTTCGGAAGTGATTTCTTCGTCGCTGTCGGGAATGCGGATGACAAAGCCATCGTCGGACCACATGGATTCAACTTCGAGGCCGCGTTCGGCGCGGAGTTTGGCGGTGACGGCCATGCACCATGGTGCGTGAACGCGAGTGCCGAAGGGAGTGAGGACGCAGACGCGGCGATCGCCGAGTTCGTCGCGGCAAGTTTCGATGACGATGTCTTGATCGCTGGGGATGCGACCGGTGGCGATGGACTGTTCTTCGAGATAGCGGAGAAGATTTTCGGCGGCATTGGCGTCGAGGCTGTGAGTGTCGACTAGTTTGGTGAAGGCGGCGGGACGCGGAAGAGCGAGCAGTTCGCGGGTCATTTCACCGATGCGGCGACCGAATTCGGCGGGACGGCCGGCGGTGTCGCCATGCCAGAAAGGCATTTTGCCGGGTTCGCCGGGAGCGGGAGAGACGACGACGCGATCGTGAGTGATTTCTTCGATGCGCCAGGTGGTGGCGCCGAGGATGATAGTGTCACCGGTGCGGCTTTCGAAAACCATTTCTTCGTCGAGTTCACCAACGCGGGCGCCTCTTGCTGCACCGGCGAGGAAGACGCCGTAGAGCCCGCGATCGGGAATAGTACCGCCATTGATAACGGCGACGCGGCGGGCGCTTTGCCGCGGCGTGAGGCGATTGGCGACGCGATCCCAGGTGATGCGGGGACGCAGCTCGGCGAATTCGTCGCTGGGATAGCGTCCGGCGAGCATGTCGAGAACACTTTCAAAAACAGAGCGAGTGAGTGAAGCGTAGGGCGCGGCAGAGCGGATGAGATTGAAGAGTTCGTCGACGGTCCAAGTGTCGAAGGCGACGATGGCGACAATTTGTTGCGCGAGAACATCGAGGGGATTGCGCGGGTAGTGAACAGATTCGACCTGGCCTTCATACATGGCGCGGGTGATGGCGGCGCAAGCAACGAGGTCGGCGCGGTATTTGGGATAAATGACGGCGTTGCTGACGGCGCCGACGTGGTGACTGGCGCGACCAACACGCTGCATACCGCTGGCGACGGAGGGAGGCGATTCGATTTGCACGACGAGATCGATGGCGCCCATATCGATGCCAAGTTCGAGGGACGAGGTGGCGACGATTCCGCGAAGAGTGCCGAGCTTGAGGCGATCTTCAATGTCTTTGCGCTGAGCGACGGCGACGCTGCCGTGGTGTGCGCGGACCAGAGTTTCACCGGCGAGATCATTGATGGCGCCGGAAATGCGTTCGGCGAGGCGGCGATTGTTGACGAAGATTAGAGTGGAGCGATGTTCGCGGATGAGGGCGAGGAGTTTGGGATGAATGGCGGACCAGATGGAGGGGCGAACGGGACCTTGCGAGGCGGCGCCGCTGGGAAGAGGATCGAGCTGGTCGAGGCGGGTCATGTCTTCAACGGGAACTTCGACGCGGAGATCGAGGCGCTTGGGTTCGCCGGCGTCGATGATGGTGATGGGGCGGTAGACGGGAGCGATGATGGCGGATTCGAATTCGGCGAGGGGCTTTTCTTCGACAGGGATTGGGGGCGCAGCGTGAGTCGTGTCTGTACCGTCGGCGGATATTTGCTGTTGCTGTTGCGGCGAGGATTCGGCGCCGCCTAGAAAACGTGCGACTTCCTCGAGTGGACGCTGAGTTGCGGAAAGGCCGATGCGTTGGAGACGGCGTCCGGCGAGATGCTCGAGGCGTTCGAGAGAGAGTGCAAGATGCGAGCCGCGCTTGGTAGGAACGATGGCGTGAATTTCGTCGACGATTACGGCTTCGACGAAGCGAAGGAGTTCGCGGGGCTGCGAGGTGAGCATCAGGTAGAGAGATTCGGGCGTGGTGATGAGGATGTCGGCGGGATGGCGGAGGAAGCGGGCGCGTTCGGCAGGAGGAGTGTCGCCAGTGCGAATAGAAATGGAAGGCTCGTGAAAAGGGAGGCCGAGGCGTTGCGCAGCGTGCGCGATGCCGACAAGTGGGGCGCGAAGATTGCGTTCGACATCGACGGCGAGGGCTTTGATGGGGGAGATGTAGACAACGCGGCAGCGCTCGGTTTCCGGAGGAGTGGGAGCAAACATGAGGCGATTGATGGCCCAGAGAAATGCGGCGAGGGTTTTGCCGGTGCCGGTGGGGGCAAGAATCAGAGTTGAGTCGCTGCGCGCGATTGCGGGCCAGCCGAGAATTTGCGGGCACGTGGGCGCGGGAAAGACGGCAGTGAACCAGTCGCGGACGGCGGGATGGAATTGATCGAGCGCGTCGGGAGTGGACACGGGTTGAGGGTCCGCGGGTTCCGGATTTCTTGGCACGTGGGAGGGCCGGAGATCCTTTCGAGGCTCAATAGTTTAGATGCTTTTGGGCGGATTCGTGTCGCTGATTTCCAGAAGCTGGAAAGTAGTTGAACAAAGATTAGGACCAGAATCGGGCTGGCATCATCTAAGCAAAGAGGAGCCAATGACATGCTCTCGTTGCTAGAACTCTTAAAGAAATCACAAAATACCGGGGTGGCGATCGGCCATTTCAACATTTCTGATTTAGTTTTATTGAAAGCGGTGTTTGGCGCGGCGTGGGACCTAAACGTGCCGGTGCTGGTGGGATTATCGGAAGGCGAGCGTGAGTTTGTGGGAACGCGCGAGATTGCGGCTTTCGTGCGCACTTTGCGGGACGAATTCGATTTTCCAATTTTTCTGAATGCAGATCACACGCACTCTCTGGCGAAGGGAGAGGAAGCAGCAAAAGCGGGGTTCGACGCGATTGTATTTGATTTGTCGGCGCTGCCCTTTGAAGAAAACGTGCGGCAAACCAGGCAAGCGGTGGAAGTTCTGAAAGGGATTAATCCCGCAATGCTGGTGGAGGGGGAAATTGGGGACATCGGAAGCGGCTCGGAGATTCACGAGTTTTCTCCGGACCTGAAGAAGGGACTGTCGACTCCGGAAGAGGCGAAACAGTTTGTGGATGGTACCGGCGTGGATATTCTGGCGCCGGCGGTGGGAAACATGCACGGGATGCTGAAGAGCATGGTGGAAGGAGAAACGAAGAAACATTTGGATATTGGAAGAATAGCGGCGATCAAGCAGGCAGCTGGAGTTTTCTTGACGCTGCATGGCGGCTCTGGGACGGATGATGGAGATTTACGGAAGGCCATTGGGGCGGGAATTGATATTGTTCACATCAATACAGAATTGCGGGTGGCGTGGCGACGTGGTCTAGAAAAAGGCCTGGCGGAGAAACCAGACGAAGTGGTGCCGTATAAGATTCTGCCGGCTGCCGTGGAATCGGTGAAGCAGGTGGTGAGTTCGCGATTAAAACTTTTCAACGGCGAACGGAGTTTGGCGCAAGGAATTTAGCCACTAGATATTTATCCACGCAGCACGCCGAGTGCTCGCTCGGTTTGGTGGCGGAACTATCGCTAGGCCGCACCGCTAGTGAGCGCGGCAGTTAGTTTTCGGCAATCCGGCTGGTTTTCCAAAGTTGCGACGAATTGGACAACGGCTTCGGCCTTGGCTTTCGGCCAATTGGCGAAGTCGGCGCAGCCCTGAAATTTCTCGGCTACTTCGTCGAAGGTCATCGGAATTGCAGGGCTACCTTTGGCGAAGTCGGCTTGATCTTTCAGTGTGCGTCCATCTTTGAGATGAATGGTGACCAGCGAGGTCATCTTATCGAATCCGGCCTGTTCCGCGACCGGGTCGACATAGAAGTTCACTTTTTTGATCATCTCCTGGACTTCGGGGCGGTTGACGTAGGCGTCGGTAAACTGAACGAGGGTGGCCTTGCGGGTTAACGCCAGCAGCGCAATGCAGAATTCCATGCTGAATTTGCCCTGGAGAGCGGTCTTGGGCTGGTGATGGATCAGGGCGTTGGGCATATTGTGGTTCGTTCCCACGTCGATTTTTTCGATTTGATCGGGCTTGATGTCATATTTCTGGATCAAGCGGAGCGCGGCGGTCATGGCGGGATGGGTGAGCGATCCGGAGGGATAAGGCTTGATCGAAACTCCGGGCGTAACGAAAGTCCAGGGATTGCCGAGTTTGTTCATGATTGCCGAGGGATCGTAGGAGCCGCCGTAGGCGTGAAAAAAACCACGGCCAGCCTCAAGAATTTGCGGGGCTGCGGTCCAGCCAAGTTTCGCGAGATCGGTGGCGGCGACTCCATTTTCGGCGGCATGACCGGCCTGGAAGGGCTTGGTCATGGTGCCGAAGTTTTCGCGCAGACCCGCTGCTTCCGCGCCCGCGATGCCAAAGGCGTACAGCGTTTGCTCGTTTGTTAATCCTCTTAATTTTGCGCAACCGGAGGTGGATGCAAAAGAGCCACAGGTGCCGGTTGAGTGAAACCCATCGCCGTAGTGCCGCGGCGAAATTGCTTCGGCAATTTTCGTTTCTACTTCTACGCCGACGTGGTACGCAGCGAGAAGTTGCTTTCCGGTTATGCTCATCGTTTCGGCGGTGGCAAAAATTGCGGGCAGCAGCGGGGACGTGGGGTGGGTCAGAAGTCCGTAAACGCGGTCGGGCGCAATGGCGAGTTGGGTGTCGTCAAAATCGTCGGCATGCATGGAAATTCCGTTTACGAATGCGGCAAAGCGCGGGGCGGATTTCAGATCGGTGCCGATCAGCGTTGCTTTTGCCTCGCAAATTCCCAAGGACTGCACGTATTGACGGCTGATTGGACCGGATTGCGCGACGGAGCCGGCGAGCGCCAGACCGAATCCGTCGAGGATGGATTTTTTGCCAATCGCCAAAACATCGGCGGGAATATCTTCGAGGTGGGTCTTGAGGACAAAATCGACAACATACTGGGTGAGACCTTTTGTATCCGGAAAAGCGGTGGTGGCCTGCTGGTTACTATCGGTTGCAAAGGCGTTTGCCTTGGTCGCGGTAATGGCGGCTCCCGCTGCCAAAGTGCTCTTGATAATGGAGCGGCGCGACATTTTATCTTCTCGTTTCATCGTGGTTGGTTCCTTGTGTGGCGGGAGTTGCAGGAGATATTTGGCGCATCAAAGGTCTTTTCGTCACGGTGCACGGAAACCGCAGCGGAACTGTAACGCATTCGAACCCAATGTAGGCAAGTTATTCTGATTCAGTTAAACGGAACATAAATGCGCAGGCGTCCTCCCTTGTGCGCAACCAACTTGGGCGCACGTGCCGGATCAGTTCCGTGGACATGTTCTGGGTAATTCCGCGCCATTGCGAGCAGGAGCGTCGCGAGCGGCCACGTTTAGAGTGGTGCGCTGGAATTTTGCAGCGCAGGCTCTGCGCTGCGACGACTGCAAGCCAAGTCGAGGGATGTGTCAGGCGTAATGAAACAGGGCTTTGAAGCCGTAGTCCATGTGCTGTTGAATATGGCAATGAAACAGAGCGAGGCCGGGTTGATCGGCGGTAAAGTCCACAACGGCACGCCCGTAATAGGGAACCACAACCGTATCCTTAATAACTCCGGCGGTTTTCTTGCCATTGATCTCAGCCAGTTCGAAACTGTGCCGGTGAAGATGCATGGGATGAGCGTCGTCGGTACGGTTGCGCAGAACCAGCCGGTAGCGCGTTCCTTGTTGTAGTACGAACTCGCGCTCGTGGGGATACGGCTTGCCATTGACCAGCCACAAATTGAATTTGCCTGCTCCGCTGGGAATCTTTTCAAAGACCATTTCGATGGCCTGCTGCGGCGGGGGAGAAGCGAGACTGCCGGTTTCGAAACCAGTTCCAAAGATCGTATAGTCCCACGCAAACTTGGGCGGATCGATCCATTGCGGCTGACGATGCTGCCCGGCGTACTCCACGACGGCGCCGAGTCCTGAATCGCGGATCATCTTCTCCGTCGAACCGAGAACCCAGATTCCCGGATGATTCATCTCGATCACTACATCCGCGCGCTCACCCGCACCGAGAAAGATGGAATCGAGTTGTCGCGGAGAAGGTACCGGATTGCCGTCGAGCGCGATCACCTTCATCTTGTGCCCGGCCAGTGCGATGCGGCGGTTTTCAATGGCACTGGCGTTGAGGAAATGGACCAACAAGCGCTGGCCTTCGCGGACGCGAATCGGTTCACCGGAACCGAGCGCTTTGTCATTGATCGAATAAATTATCGAACCAACCTCGAGGCCGTCGGGGTCGGTGTTCAGCATGGCCGGTTTTTCGAGCAGCGGTCCATCGTGGGTATCGTCGTCTTCGTCATCCATGGTCGCCGTGAAGAACGGCTCCCAGTCACGCAAGGCGAGGAAGAGTTCCTGATCGTATTGGCCGGGATCGCCGGTTCCCTCGACGTAGACAAAGCCAAACTGGCCGGTGTAAGCACCCTTGTGCAGATCCGCCATGGCCATGGCATGCGAGTGGTACCAACGGCTTCCTGCCGGCCGGGGCGCGAATTGAAACCGGCGCCGTCCGCGCGGCGGTACGAGCGGCGAACCCTCTTCCTCTGTGCCATCCACTTCCGGCGGAATGAGCATGCCGTGCCAATGCACGAGTTCGGGCGTATCCGTATCGTTGATCACGTCCACAGTTACCGGCTTTCCTTCCCGCATGCGAAGCACGGGCCCGGGTGCGGAGTTGTTATAGCCAATGGTCGAGACAATGTGGGAGCGGTCCAGCTCCACGGTGACGGGACCAATACGCAGGGTATGATCGGCCTTACTATCGGGTGTCGGGCTCTGAGAAGATGCGGCCTGCGCTCCGGCGGGAAGTCGCGCCATTCCAGCGTGGGCCAGGGCCATGCCGCCGAGTTGGAGGAAATTGCGCCTGTGCACAATCGTCGCTTTAGCTCCGGCTGGACATTCCTGGATGGTCTCACGCTGAAAGCAGCGGAACAAGTGAGTGGCAATATGGGTGAGACTGCAACCAAACCGTAGATACGCATCGTCTAACAGTTCTCGCCCCTTCACTGCCCCGCTGCGGAGGTTCCGCATGAAGTTTTCACGAGTTGCGCTCGCAGGTGTCACAGCCGCCGTCTGCTGTGCGGGACTGTGGGCGCAGCGGACCGGGGACTTCGGGTTTGGCGATAATGATTCGCCCGCGAACGTGAAAGCGGAGTTCTACTGGTCGCGCCTGGCGTATTCCTCAAATATGGCCAGCATGAACGCGTATGCGAGACGCGGATGGTATCGATCCTGGTCGCGTGACTATCCGAAAGCGGACCGTCAGTTTCTGATCGCCATGCATAGGCTGACGCGCATTGACGGACGCCCGACAGAACAAGTGGTTACGCTCAATAACAACGATATCTTTAATTATCCGTGGATCTATGCGGTCCAGGTGCAGAACTGGACGTTCAGTAATTCTGAAGCCAAGCGATTGCGCGAGTACCTGTTGAAGGGCGGCTTCCTGATGGTCGACGATTTTCATGGCACCGAGGATTGGGAGAATTTCATGAATGGGATGCGCCAGGTTCTTCCCGACCGGCCCATCGAGGATTTGCAAAGCGGGGACGAAATCTTCCACACCCTCTATGACATCGACGACAAGATGCAGATACCCGGAGAGCAGTACGTCTGGTCTGGCCGCACGTACGAGAAGGATGGTTATCAGCCGAAGTGGCGCGCGATTCGCGACGACAAGGGCCGCATCATCGTCGCCATCTGCCACAACATGCACTTGGGCGACGCATGGGAGTGGGCCGACGACCCAAATTATCCGGAGACGTTTGCGTCGATGGCGTTCCGGGTGGGGCTGGACTACATCTTGTACGGTATGACGCACTAGATCTGCGCCAAACAAAGTGACAACTACGAAATGCAATCGTAAAACAAATGTGCAGGTAGATAAGGACTAGAAGGGTGGATGTTCCAATTTCTATTCAAGTACCCGGTTCCAGTGTTCACGAAGGGCCGGTTCGTGCTGCTCGGTGGTTGGCCGGCATGGGCTCTGGTAGTTTTCATTCTTATCGCTGCCGGGGGACTGGCTCTGCTGATCCAGTGGAGGTTGCGTAGCGCAGGGCGTGAACTGCGAAGCTGGTGCGGGTGGGTGATTTGGGGATTGCAGTCGGCGCTGGTCGCATTGGTGCTCGTGCTGCTTTGGCAACCGGCAATGTTGGTGAGCGAGTTGAACTCTCAGCAGAACATTATCGCTGTGGTCGTGGACGATTCGCGCAGCATGCGCATCGCAGACAGTAACGGAAAGACACGCGAAGACGCAGCGATTGCAGCGCTTGAAAATGGCGTTCTCGCGGGTCTGCAAAAACGTTTCCAGACACGAGTGTACCGGCTCGGTAGCGAACTCACCCGGGTCGATGGGCTATGGGAAATCGCCCCGGTCGAAGCGGCCACACATATCGGCGAAGGATTAAAGCGGCTGGCCACGGAGACTGCGGATTTGCCGATCGGAGCCGTTCTCTTGCTCAGCGATGGCAGTCAGAATACGGCGGGGACCGGCGGTTCGGGCATCAATCTCGATGCTGTGCAAGCGCTGCGGAACCGGCGGCTGCCGGTGCACGCGGTGGGCTTCGGCAGAGAGGAATCCGCGCAGGACATCGAGATTGAGGACGTCAGCGTGGCCGCGACCGCGACTGCCAACGCGCGCATTGCTGCCACCATCAGCCTGACACAGCACGGTTATTCGGGGCAGAAGGCGAAGCTCGCCGTGCGCGACGGAGGAAAATCGCTGGCGGAGCGAGAAATCAGTTTGCCGGGGAATGGAAACGTCCAGACTGAATCTCTTTTCTTTCCCATCGGCGCCGCGGGCGCGAAGAGTTTGACATTCAGCGTGGAGCCGCTGCCTGGTGAGGAAAACCTGGCGAACAATTCCGCGACGCGTCCAATCCTCGTAAGTGATGCGAAGCGACGAATTCTGTACATCGAGGGCGAGCCGCGCTGGGAATACAAGTTCATTCGACGGGCGGAAGAAGATGATCCGACAGTCCAGCTCGTTTCCATGCTCCGTACCAGTGAAAACAAAATCTACCGGCAAGGTATTCGCGATCCGGGCGAGTTGGCGGATGGCTTTCCATCGAGGCCAGAAGATCTATTCGGTTATGCGGGCATCATTATTGGTTCGGTTGATGCGAATTATTTTACACCGCTGCAACAAGAACTCTTGCGCGAGTATGTGGATCGCCGCGGCGGCGGGATTTTGTTTTTGGGTGGGCGCTATTCGTTGAGCGACGGAGGCTGGGCAGCATCGAGCTTGAACGATTTGCTGCCAACCTTTTTGCCGGCGGGAAATCATAATTTCCATCGCAATGCGGCCACGGTCGAATTGACTCCGGAGGGCGTGGAGTCGCCAATCACGCAAATTTTGGATGATCCGCAGAAAAATGCGCTGCGTTGGAAGAAGCTGACGTATCTGGCCGACTATGAAGACGCCGGCGCTCCCAAACCGGGGGCCACGGTGCTTGCCGATATGAATGCGGGCCGGCGCAAATTACCTCTACTGATCACGGAGAGCTACGGCCACGGCCGCACCGCGATCATGGCAACTGGCGGCACCTGGCGGTGGCAGATGAGCGAGGCACTAGGCGATCCATCGCATGATCTTCTCTGGCAACAGCTATTGCGCTGGCTGGTTGCAGAAACGCCCGGGCCGGTTGTCGCTTCGATGCCGGAGCGGCTGCTGATGGATGAAGGGCAGGCGCGGTTCACGGCGCAAGTACGCGACCAGCAGTTTCAACAGGCTGCCAACGCACATGTCACCGCTCATATTCTGGGGCCGGAAGGCGTCAGTGCGCTGGTGGATCTCGCGCCCTCCGAAGAAACGCCGGGCCTGTATCAAACCGAGTGGACCGCCGAGAAGCCGGGCACCTACGTCGCGGAAGTCGTAGCGGAATCCCCGGGCAAGCAGCCGCAGGAACTGGGGCGCGACGTGGTGACGTTTCAACGCGAAGACGGAGTCGCCGAAAATTTTCATACCGGGCAAAACCGGCATTTACTGGAACAACTGGCAGCGGAGACCGGCGGCCGTTACTGGGAATCCTCTGACTTGAAGAATCTTGCGCGGGATATCTCCTACTCCGAGGCGGGCATCTCAGTTCGCAGCACGAAGGAACTCTGGGATATGCCGATCGTGTTCCTGCTGTTGCTTGGGCTGCCGATTGGCGAGTGGCTGCTGCGCCGGAAATGGGGCGTGATATGAAGCGCGCTTTGCTGCTGGCAATGGCATGCACTGTCGCGATCCAGGCGCGCGCCGCTACGTATTACGTCATCGTGGCCGGATTAGGTGGTGAGGCGGACTACGAGCAACGCTTTATGGCAGCCGCAAAAGATCTGGACCGAATCTTTAGAGCGGCCGGCCCAACGGCGCACGTCTATACGCTAGCCGGGTCGCAGGCAACGGCTACGCAGTTGACGGAGACCATGAGCACAATAGCGCGAGATGCCAAGGCGGACGACGACTTTACGCTGATCTTGATTGGCCATGGTTCGTTCGATGGCGTTGAATATAAGTTCAATCTTGTGGGGCCGGATATAACTGCGGCACAGATCGCTGCAGTGTGCGACCGCATCGCGGCAAAGCGTCAGCTGGTGGTGGACACAACAAGCGCAAGCGGCGGGGCGTTGCGGGTTCTGGAGCGCCCGGGACGCGCCGTGATCACCGCAACCAAATCAGGAACGGAAAAAAACGCCACGGTATTTGTGCGTTATTGGGTGGAAGCGCTACAGGATCCGGCAGCGGATGCGGACAAGAGCGACTCTATCAGCGCCATGGAAGCGTTTACTTATGCCGCCAAGAAAACCGCAGCATTTTATGATTCGCAGAAACGCCTGGCCACCGAGCACGCGGTTTTCAACGATATGGGCAAGGGTGAGGCCGTACGCGAAGCCGGCAACGGCCAGGGCGCGCTCATGTCCAGCTTCACCGTGCTGCGCCTGGGCACAAGCCAGCAAGCGGCAAACGATCCGGCAAAGCGCGCGTTGCTCCACAAGAAAGAGGAATTGGAACAAAAAATTGACATGCTGAAGTACCAAAAAGCGGCCATGGATCCTGATGATTACAAAAAGCAATTGACAGGCGCGCTGGTGGAATTGGCAAAAGTGCAGGAGGAGCTGGACAAATGAGAAGGCTTCTCGCTCTCGCTGCAGTCTTCTTCTTCGCGTCCGTAGCGTCTGTGCTGGCGGCTGTTCCAGCCGATTGCTGGAATCTGCGCAAGCACGGGCATTCGGCGGAAGCGCGAACGTGTTTCGAGGATCTGACACGAAGTGGCGATACGTATTTTCGCGCCGAAGGTTTCTGGGGCCTGGAAGCTTGGGACCCGGCGAATGAACAGTTCCGACTGGCCACGCAACCCGCTAGCAGCAAGGCTCTCTATAAGGTGCGATGGGGAATGTTGCTGCACGAGCGCTTCAACGATACCGAAGCAGCCGGCCTCTTCCGTGAAGCGCTGGCAAAGGATCCGTCGAATGCCGGCGCATATTTCGGATTGGCCATAGTGTCCGCGGACGGATTCGACGGCAAAACCGCGGAATATTTGGCGAAGGCCATCCGGCTCGATCCGAAACTGGCGACGGCGCATGAACTCATGGCTGACCTTGCGCTTGCGAACGACGATCGTGACACGGCCACGGCGGAGGCCGACAAAGCTATCGCGCTGGAGAACGACGCGCTTGATGCGATGGCGATTCACGCGGCGATTGAGCTGATTGGGGATCGCTCGCCGGATGCTTGGTTTACAAAAATCCGGGCAGTCAATCCGGGATATGGCGAAGCCTATGCTCGCGTGGCGCGCCAGCTGGAGTTGCACTACCGTTACGAGGACGCTGTCACCTATTACCGCAAAGCGATTGAGGTTGATCCGCGGTTGTGGGCCGCGCACTCGGCGCTCGGAATCGACCTGATGCGCTTGGGCCAGGAAGCAGAGCCGTTCAAGGAGCTGGAACTCAGCTACAACAGCGGCTATCGCGACGCCGCAACCGTGAACAGCTTGCGGCTGTTGGACAGCTATAAGAACTTCGAGACCTTTCGCGACAACGCGACCATCCTGAAGTTGAACAAGACCGAAGCCGCTCTGCTGCTGCCGTATGTGCAAGCGGAGCTCCATACGATTCTTGCCACCTACGAGAAAAAATATCGCATGAAGCTTCCCAGCCCCGTGCAGGTGGAGGTGTATCCGAATCACGAGGATTTCGCGGTGCGCACCATGGGTATGCCCGGACTGGGCGCCTTGGGAGTTACATTCGGTGAAGTGGTGGCGATGGACAGCCCTTCCGCGCGCAAGCCCGGGGATTTCAATTGGGGCGCCACGTTGTGGCATGAAATGAGTCACGTATTCATTCTGACTTCCACGAATCACCGAGTGCCGCGCTGGTTCACCGAAGGGCTGGCTGTGCACGAGGAGGGGGAGCGGTCGCCGGAATGGAAGAACCGCGTAACTCCCGAAGTGCTGCTGGCCATTCGCGACAAAAAGCTGCTGCCGGTGGCCACGCTCGATCGCGGCTTTGTCTCGCCGGAGTATCCCTCGCAGGTGATCGTTTCCTACTTTCAGGCGGGGAGCATCTGCGATTTTGTGAAGGAGAAATGGGGCGAAGAAAAATTGCTCGATATGACCCACTCGTTTGCGAAGTTACAAACGACTCCGCAGGTGATTCAGCAAATTCTCGGAACTGCGCCCGACGATTTCGATAAGCAGTATCTCGCGTGGATCGGCGAAAAATACGGGACGCAGGCTGCGCACTTCGACGAGTGGCGGCAAAAGCTCAAGTCGCTCGTTGCCGCGGCGCAACAGAAGCAGTACGACGCGATATTGCAGCAGGGCCCGGCAATCCTCGCGATGTATCCCGAATATGTGGACGAGGCAAACGTCTACATCTTAATAGCCGACGCGGATAAAGCAAGAAGCGATAGCAAATCGGAGGAAGTCATTCTCACGGCGTATGAACATGAAGGCGGACAGATGCCGGCGGTGCTGAAGCGTCTGGCTGCGTTGGAAGAAGCCGCGGGAAAACCGGCCGAAGCGGCGGCTACTCTCGAGCGCGTGAATTACATTTACCCCGTCAAGGATGAGGATTTGCATCGAAGGTTAGGCGATCTACTGTTTTCGGAAAAACAGTATGAGGGAGCGATCCGTGAATATGATGCTCGTATTGCGTCTAATCCAGTAGACAAGGCAGGCGCCGAGTTCAATCTGGCACAAGCGTATTTTGCCGCTGGACAAAAGGACAAAGCACAGGAAAGCGTGCTGGCCGCGCTCGAAACCGCTCCCGGCTACCGGCCGGCGCAAAAACTATTGCTGGAGTTGCAACGGCCGCCCGCAAAATCAAACTGAAAAGGAACGAATCGATGGCTTCCATTGCCGGACTGAATCAAGACGCAGCTGCTCTCCAGAAACGCATCGAGCGTTTCCACGCCGTGCGTGAAGCAATCCTGAAGCAGGTGCGCGAAGTCATCGTGGGCCAGCAGGAAGTCATCGACCAGATATTGATCGGCATCTTCATGGGCGGACACTGCCTGCTGACCGGAATGCCCGGGACCGCAAAGACGCTGATGGTGCGGACGATCGCCGAAGCGCTGGGATTGCAGTTCCGGCGTATCCAGTTCACGCCAGACTTGATGCCATCCGATATCACCGGCACGGACATCATCGAGGAAGATCTCACCACCGGCCATCGCAAGTGGACCTTCGTCGAAGGACCGATCTTCGGCAACATCCTGTTGGCGGACGAAATCAACCGCACCCCGCCGAAGACCCAGTCCGCTCTTCTCGAGGCGATGCAGGAGCATTCCTGCACCGTACGCGGGCACATATACAAGTTACCGGCGCCATTCTTTGTACTGGCCACTCAGAATCCTATCGAATTGGAAGGAACATACCCTCTACCCGAAGCACAACTGGACCGGTTCCTGTTCAATGCAATCCTGGAGGACCTCAGCGCGGAAGATGAGTTGAGGGTGATCGACCTGACGACGGCGACGCGAGTTACCAAGATCGAAGCCGTTGCTTCGGCTGAAGATTTACTCGACTTCCAGCAACTGGTGCGTATGGTGCCCATCGCGCAAACACTTTCGCGATACGTCGTGAGCCTGATTCGCTCGACGCGGCCGAAAAGTGAGAACGCGCCCGAATTCGTAAAAAAATATGTAAATTACGGGGCCAGTGTGCGCGCAGCGCAATTTGTGGTGCTGGCCGCAAAGGCGCGGGCGCTCTGTCACAAACGCTATCACGTGGCTTATGAAGACATCACCTCGGTGGTAGTGCCAGTGTTGCGGCATCGCATTCTGCTGAACTTCCACGCCGAATCCGACCGCATCGACGCAGACGAAATCCTGAAAAGACTCATCCTGGATGTGCCGCGGCCAAAGGAGAGTTGATGCAGCGGTTCCTCGATCCCGAAGTTCTCGCGGGCATCTCTTCGCTGGACCTGGTGGCGAAGACGGTAGTGGATGGCTTTGTGGCCGGCCTTCATCGCTCGCCGGACTTTGGCTTCAGTCAGGAATTCGCGGAGTATCGGGCCTATACGCCAGGAGACGACCTGCGCCACGTGGACTGGAACCTGTTCGCGCGCACGGAACGTTGTTACCTGAAGCGCTATCGCGGAGAAACCAACAGCCAACTCACGGTGCTGCTGGACGCCAGCAACTCCATGCAGTACACCTCCGGTCCGCCCAGAAAGATGGACTATGCACGCTACATCGCCGCATCCCTTTTTTATCTGGCCATCCACAATCAGCGCGATGCGGCAGGCTTGATCGTTTTTGACGACGAGGTCCGCGAATATATCAGGCCTTCCACGCGTCCGGGACAACTTGTCCGGCTCTTCGCGGGATTGGAGCAAGCCGAGCCGCGCGCATTGACAAATTTTGCCAAACCGCTCAAACACCTTGAGAGTTTTCGGCACCGTCGCGGCATTGCGATGGTGATCTCGGATTTCTACGAGGACCCTGAAGCCATAATCCATACCATTGCGCCGATGCGCTTTCGAGGGAATGATGTGGTGCTGTTTCATATTCTGGACCCGCAAGAGGTTCGACCGGTGCTCAACGGATCGGCGATTCTCGTTGATCTCGAAACCGATCATAGGATCGAAGTCATTCCGGAATATACGAAGACCACCTATCGCGCGAAGATCGACGCGCATGTCGACCGGCTTCGCTCGCTGGCGCACGGGGCGGGCATGGATTATCACTTGCTCGTTACCGATCAGCCTCTCGATCGGGCACTGCGCGAGTATCTTTCGCTGCGGCAGGCAGGTAACTAATGGGCTTTCTCGCGCCATGGTTTCTGGGTGGGCTGGCGGCACTGGGGGTGCCGGTCTTTTTGCACCTGCTGCGACACCACCGAGCCACGCCGCGGCCTGTAGGCTCGCTGATGTTTTTCGAACGAGGCACGCAGAGTTCGACGCGGTACCGGCGGCTCAAACATCTGGTTTTGTTCGCGCTGCGATTTGCGCTGGTGCTGCTGCTGGTACTCGCATTCGCCAATCCCTTTGTGCGTCGGACGTCGGCGGACGCAAACGGGCGGCTGCTTTTAATCGTAATGGATAACTCGTTCAGCATGCGCGCCGGAACGCGGTTCGCGGACGCGAAACAGCAGGCATTGGCCGTTCTAGCGGCGAAACCGCGTACGCAGAAAGCGCAGATCATGACTCTCGGCAGCGAGTTCCGCGTGTTGACGCAAGCAATCGCTGAGGAGACACAACTGCAAGCGGCTCTCGAGAGCATACAGCCGGGAGACGGGCGGGCGAATTTTGGCGAACTGGGCCGCGCCATCCGGCAACTGTCGGAGACGGTGCGTGGGCCAATCGAACTTCACCTGTTCAGCGATATGCAACGCACGGCGATGCCCGCAAACTTCGCCGACATGGTGCTACCAAACAACGTGACGCTAGTGTTGCAACCTGTCGCGAAGGGTGCAGCACCGCCGAACTGGGCCGTGGAGAGCGTGGAAGCTCCAGCGATTTTATCCGATCCGAAAGATCCTAAACGCTCCCGGGTAAAAGCAGTCGTTGCAGGGTTCGGCACTCCGGAAGTTTTGAAGATGGTCTTGCTGGTCGTAAACGGCAGAGTCACTGCCACGCGCAAGGTGAATGTGCCGGCGAACGGTCGCGCGACCGTCGAGTTTGCACCGCTCGATGTGGAATACGGCTTCAACCGCTGCGAGGTGCGAATCGAGGGAGGAGACGCTTTCCCTGCGGATGACGGCAGCGTGTTCGTGGTGCGCCGCTCGGACCCGGAGCGCGTTCTGTTCGTTCACACGAATGGTGAGACGCGTTCGGCGCTGTACTTCGGGTCGGCGCTGGAAGCAGCGGCGCAGGGCGCGTTTGTGTTGCAATCCGTGACCGCGGAGCAGGCCTCGGATCTCGATCCATCGAAGTACGCCTTCGTGGTGCTCTCGGACGCTGTCGTGCTTCCGTCAATTTTCGAACACGCGCTTGCACAGTATGTAGCGAAGGGCGGCAGCGTGCTGATTTCGCTGGGCACTGCCGCGGCGCACACTTCGCGGATTTCGCTCTGGGACGGCGCTGTGAAAGACGTGCGAGAGTACGGGCGTACCGGCAATCCGGCTAGCGTTGGCCAGGTGGATTTCAGCTATCCCGCGCTTGCGCAAGAGCAACCGGGGCACGATAACGGTGGATGGGCGGACGTGAAAGTCTTTTACGCCGCCGTGTTGGACGCGGGCCAGTCGCGCGTGGCAGCACGGCTCGCGGACGGCACAGCTCTTCTGCTCGACAAGCAATTGGGAGAAGGGCACGTTGTGCTGCTCACGTCGGGCCTCGAGAATCTGACCAATGACCTGCCTCTTCATCCAGTGTTTGTTGCTTTCGTGGACCGCACGGCGCGATATCTGTCGGGCAGCGAACGGCTGAGTGGATCGAGGCTGGTGGATTCGTTCGTGCAACTGCGTTCTGGCGGTGAACCAGTTGGTGCAGCAACGAGCATCGAAGTAATTGATCCTGATGGTCGAAGGCCGCTTTCGCTGACCGAAGCGCGAACGGTGCAATCGTTCCGCCTGGAACGCGCGGGATTTTATCAGATTCGTTTTGCGAACGGACGCGACGCGGTCATCGCCGTGAATCCTGACCGGCGCGAATCGGATCTGGAACCATTGGCCGAAGATGTCCAGCAACTTTGGAGTGGAAGTTCCCAAGGCGCCGGATCGCAGACGGCCTCCGCAGCGCCGGTGGAAGCGACATATCGGGCCATCAGCCTATGGTGGTACGTAATGCTGCTTGCGTTGCTGGTCGCGCTAGCAGAGGTGGTTTTTGCCAGCGGCTACATGGGCACGCCGCGGGAGGAAGTATGAGCTACCACAGCGAGCTCAGTTCATATATTGCGAAGTTGCAGAAAAGGTTGCGGCTGGGCGCGTGGCTGCGCGGCGCAGCTATCTTTGCCGGAACCGCGCTGGTTGTCACTGTCTTGCTGGTGCTGCTGCTCAACCGTTTTGCTTTTCCGGCGCATGGCGTCGCAGCGGCACGACTGACCATCTTCGTTGCACTTGCCGCGGTCGCGGTGTTCGGCATCGCCATCCCATTCGTTCGGGTGACCACAGGGTGGGCGGTGCGCAACGCCGAAGCCGCGAATCCCGCCCTGGAGCAGCGGCTGACGACGTTTCAAGAGCGCGCCAGCAAGACTTACGATCCATTCCTGGAACTGTTAGCGGCCGATACGCTGGTGCGCACGCGCGACACACAACCATCTTCACTGGTTCCGGATAACCGGCTCTTCGCTCTCGGCGGCGCAGGGTTATCTTGTCTTGCCGTACTGGTGTGGATGATCGCCGCTGGTCCGGGCTATCTAGGGTATGGAGCTTCCCTGCTTTGGACGAAGGCGAACGTGGCTCCCCTGTATGCAATCTCCGTCACTCCGGGGGACGTCACCGTGCGGAGGAACAGCGATCAGTTGATCACTGCGCATGTCACGCGCTTACGGCCGGGCAAGGCACAAGTCTTCGCGCGTTATCAGAGTTCCAAGGTTTGGGAACCCGCTGCAATGCAGGCCGCGCCCGACTCCGGCGGCGGCGCGAACTACCAGTTCGTTTTCGCAGGATTGCCGGAAAACGTCGAATATTACGTAGCTGCCGGCCCGCTCGTCTCTTCGCACTTCAAAGTACGCGTGGTGGATCTTCCATCCGTTAAGGACATTCACGTCACTTACCACTATCCGAAGTGGACTGGGATGAAACCCAAGACCGAGGAAAATTCCGGCGATTTGCGCGCAATCGAAGGGACGGATGCCGCCATTGAAGTAACGATGGATCGCCCGTTAAGGGATGGCCAATTCACCTTGGACAACGGCCAGGCCATTCCTCTTACGAGCGGCGCGGGCAACACGTACAAGGGCTCAATCCATTTGGAGAAGGACGGCGCATACCATTTGGCCCAGACGGACGAAGGGCAGAAGGTACGGCTCTCGGAAGACTACTTCATCGCAACAGAGAAGGCCTTGCCGCCGGAGATTTCGATCGACCGTCCTGGTGGCGACTACCGGGCCAGCCCGATCGAAGAGGTCACGGTGGGCGTGAAGGCCGCCGACCAGTTCGGCCTGCATGAAGTTCACCTTCATTATTCCGTAAATGGTGGGCCGAACCGCGATGTGGATTTGCTCAAAACGCCCGGAGCAAAAAGCGCTGATGGCTCATACACGCTGCCGCTCGAGGACTACAAGCTGCTGCCCGGTGATTTGGTAAGCCTCTACGCCACTGCCAAGGACGGCCACAGTGAAGCGCGCACCGACATTGCGTTCATTCAAGTCGAACCTTTTGAACGCGAGTTTTCGCAGTCGCAGCAAAACGGCGGCGGTGCCGGTGGAGGCGGGCAAGCGAACAACCAGACGGAAATTTCGAAGCGCGAAAAGGAACTGATCGCCGCTACCTGGAAGCAGCAAAACGACAAGAGTGCCACTCCCAAAGACGCGGCGGCAGCCGGACAGTTCCTCTCTGACGCGCAGCAGAAGCTCCGCGATCAGGTCGCGGCGCTCTCGATCCGCATGCAAAGTCGCAATATCTCCGAGGCTAACCAGGAATTCACTGATTTCGATAAGGACATGCAGGATGCCGCCGGGGCCATGGCGCCTTCGGCCGAAAAGTTGAAGGGCATGAAGTGGAAGGATGCGATTCCATTGGAGCAGAAAGCGCTACAGGCGTTGCTCCGAGCCGAGGCGACTTTCCGGAAAATCGAGGTGGCCTTTGGTCAACAGGGAGGCTCAGGAGGAAGCGGCGGCAACGCGGGGCGCGACTTGGCGAGTCTCTTCGACCTGGAATTGGACACCGAAAAAAATCAGTACGAGACGGCACAAACCACTTCTCCAGCCCAGCAGCATGAAAAAGACGTAGAGGACGCGCTCGAAAAACTCGATGCACTGGCTAAGCGCCAGGAGGATTTGGCCAACCAGCAACACAACTCTCAGCAGAGCTTCCAGGAGCGCTGGCAACAGGAAATGCTGCGGCGCGAAGCGGAACAGCTGCAGCGCCAACTGGAACAGCTGGCGCGAAACGGACAGCAGGCCTCTAACGGATCAGAGCGGGATTCGCAGCAGCAGAATTCCTCTTCGCAGAATGGTTCGCAATCATCGCGACAGCAGTCCGGTAGCTCACCTTCCCGATCGTCGTCAGGCGCTGGCGGGGATCAGCGCATCCAGCAAGCGCTTAAGCGTTTGCAACAAGCCACCGACGATATGAAGCGCAACGGCAACCCGCAACAGAGCGCTGCCGCGCAGCAAGCCGCGGACGATTTGCGTAAGGCGTCGAGTCTGATGGCCGGCACACAGCAGCAACTCGCCTCGGGTAAGGTAGGCGATCTTTCTCGCGAGGCCGGCCGTTTGACGCAGGAAGAGCGCGCGCAAGCGGACCGGATCAACAAGTTTGCTGGCCAGCAGCCTGATCCTAATGGGACGAATCTGGACGGCATGTTGGGACGCGTTCACGATCGCGATCGGCTGGCGAAGGACCGGCAGCAACTCTCTGATGACCTGTCAAAGTTGCAGAGAAACGTCCGCGAAGCTGCACGTGAAATGGCTTCGGCTCAACCAGGTGTTGCGCAAAAGCTGCGCGACGCGCTGACCCAAATGGATGAGTCTGACCTTGACAATCGCGTGCAAAGAACCGCGGACTGGTTGCGAAGGGGAATCAATCCGAATGCAAACGGAACGGAAAGCGAAATCGCGCAGGGCCTCGCGAAACTAAACCAGCAGCTCCAGCAGGCACAGCAAAAGGTGGATCAGGGCGACCCGGCACAGCGGGGCGCAGACAAGCACGGCGAAACAACCGCGCTCGATCAGGTCGAAGGCTTGCGTAAACAGCTGGAAGCCATGGCCCCGTCGCAAGACGGCCAGGACGGCGGACAGCAGGGACAGAGTCGCGCCGGCCAGAGCGGAGATGCCCGAAATGGCGGCGGGCACAATTCGGATGGCACCGCGTGGAACAACATCAACACCGGCAACAATCGCTATGACCAGCCGGGTCAGTCAACTGCTTCCCCGGACAGCTCCGGCAATCCCGCGGACACCGAACGCACCTTTCAGCAGAGCATGCGCGCGTTGAATCAGCTCCGGCAGATGGTCCGGGATAATCCGGAAGCTGCGAAAGAAGTGGCGGAACTAGCGCGCCAGATGCAGTTGCTTGATCCAAGCCGCTTTCCGGGCAATCCAGCCATGCTGGAGCAAATGCATCGTGAAGTGCTGAGCTCGGTCGACAGGCTGGAACTCCAGCTACAACGCGATGCAGCCGCCACTCAGGCCCGCACAGGAAAGTCGTCTGCTGTTCCGTCGGGCTATCAGGATTCCGTCGCCGAATATTACAAACGCCTCAGTAAGAATCCGTAGAGAGCCAGGGCATGAAACATTCCCACCGACTCCTGACGAAACTCATTTTGCCGCTGTGTTGCAGCTTCGGCGTTGTGGTTGCCATGTTTGGCCAGCGCCCGTTCCGCCAATATCCATCGGTGGAATATGGTGAATCGACGCCGCTGCCCTCAGACTTTCAGCGCCCGGGTGAGTGGGCTTTTGCGCGGCTTATGTACCCGCCTGGTCCTAATGATGGTTATCGTGGCCGTTTCGACGGCGATTGGCGGCAAGGAATGTCATTGTGGACGCAGGATGGGCCTCCGGCCGATCGTGCAATGGCCGCTGCCGTGCGCCGCCTGACACGCATCGACGCTCGATCTGTAGAACAGGACGTGAATCTCGATGATGGCGACGAAGTCTACAATTGGCCGTGGCTTTACGCCGTCCAGGTGGGCGAATGGGGAATCACGCAGCACCAGGCGGATGTTTTGCGAGACTATCTGTTGCGCGGCGGCTTCCTAATGGCCGACGATTTTCACGGCGCGTACGAGTGGCAGATGTTTCTCGAGCGCATGCGCATGGTTTTTCCGGATCGTCCGATCGTCGACATCCCGGATGGCGATCCTATATTTCACACTTTGTTCGATCTCGACGACCGTTATCAGATTCCTGGTCAGGCGCACCTGCGCCGCGGCTACAAAGAGCCGGACTATCCCAAAGGCCCCAATGATGGAAAGGGGGCCCACTGGCGCGCCATCTATGACGACAAAGGCCGCATCATGGTGGCCATCTCCTTCAATTCAGACCTTGGCGATTCGTGGGAGTGGTCCGATCGCCCATCGTACCCGGAGCGTTTCTCGGCGCTCGGCATCCGTATCGGCGTCAACTATGTCGTCTACGCCATGACTCACTGATCGACCGCAGCCATAGTAGCGTGCCGGTTTCGACGTCCAACGCCACCACGCCTGTCTGAACTGAGAATTCCCCTGCCGCCTCATCTTGGTGGGCGTAGCGGGGATACTCTCAATACTGCGGCCCTGCCCACTTGCGAGATTTCTTAGGAAATGTTTTAGGAAGGAGTCCAATCCACTGAAAACAAACAACTGGCGGAGAGGGGGGGATTCGAACCCCCGTTAGGGAGTTTATGCCCTAAAACGGTTTAGCAAACCGCCGCATTCAGCCGCTCTGCCACCTCTCCGTTTATAACCGCCAACTTCATAATAGCTTACAACGCGTTTAGTGACAATTGCGAAGTCGACTGCTGCATTTTGGTGCAATCCCTATACCGGTGGCACAAGGGTTGAACCGTTGTTGCGCTCTGTAAAATCGGGTAGATCTCCCAGTTGAGAGGCGAGTTTTGCCGTCCCAGCTGACCGGACGCGCCCAATGAGCGAAACAACATCGCACTGGACAAGGCGGAGATCGCTGTCCCAAGCCACAAGGCTGCTGAGATCGAGCAACGTATGATGACCGTACCCGACGACGCATGCAAAGACATTGCGACGATTGACTCAACCCTTCTCGCCAATTTAGGGTTGTTGCCGTTCGCGAAGAAAGAGTCTGCGCCGATGCCCGTGATTGTTAGTGTCAGGACTATTGGTCGAGTCACACAGGATGCTCTAGAATTTGTAACCAGCCCACAGGGCCCAGTAGTTCAGGTTGCGGCCTGGCTGACTTTCTTTGACAAATTTGCCTGCATAAAAAATACCGTAGTCGGCTTGAAACCATAGATGTTGGTTCGCCTGCCAGCGCACCTCAATGCCGGGACGGTTTCCAACGAAACGCGCGTTGCTCTTTCCTGCCGGAATAATTAGAAATCCAGGAACAGAATACACTCCGTCTTGCAGACTCTCCCGCCACTGAAAGATCCAATCGACGGAGACAGTCACGCTGTGCGGCAGCGTCGCTTCAACGCGAGGGTGTACGTCAATAAAGTTGATGGGGCCGGGACCAGTCGTGGCGAGAACGCCAAAATAATTGCCCTTGGGGAATAGCGGATTGAATGTTCCGAGTGTGTTCGTCCTCGGATCGTCGCCGCTCGAGATGTCCGCCTTAGTGCTGAATCGCGGTTTCAGCGGAACGTTTGGCAACCGGTAACCGGTTTCCGATGCCACTGTCCAAGCATTTATGTTTGCGGAGCCGAAAGTTCCGAATTGCCAAAGCGCTTCATCGTCGAAGTCCCAGCCGGGCTTCAGTTCGGCGACGGGACGAGAAAGACGCGCACCGATACTGTGCCGCACTTCGTGGCCGACACCCCGGTTGAACGTAGCAGTTTTTCGATCGAGTCCGAGGTAGTAAGCGTCCAGCGTGATGGTCTTCGTCAATGGTCGGACGCCGTATACGCCCCAGAATCCGATAGCGTGATTGGGTGCATTGTCAAAAAATCCTGGCTTGTCCTGGTCTGGGCGCACAGCGAAGCCATCAATCTGCCAAGAATCGACACCGGCCTTGACGTGGAACCCGTCAAAGCTCAAGCGTACGTTGGGGCCTTCGCGGACATCGATCAGGCGCCCAGAGCCATATTCCAGCTCGTGTCTCCCGGCTCTGACCTTGATCCATTTGCGTTCATCTCCCGTTCCGACTTCGAGGAATGCTGCGTGGAAATCGAGTTTTTTTTCGTCGATCGGTCTCGGACCACCGATGCGATAAGAATTGAGACCACTTTTGAGCTCAACGAACGAGCGAACGTGCTTGCCGTAATGAACGTCGAAATAAAGCATGTAGCGTTCATTGAGATAGGCGTTCATGAAAGGCTGTTGGCCCCAGTTGTCGTTTCCGATCTGTTCCCAAACCTCGCGAGCTTCGCCACCCATGGACAGGAACCAGTCATTCTGACCTGCCCGGAGACGAATATATTTGATGGGGTCCCAAAAATCCTGCCGGTTAGCTCTATAAAAGGCGAAGTCAAGAAAAAACACTTCTCCAACGGCTGGACGTTTTCTTGCTTCGCAGCCCAACTGATTGAGCAGGATCTGTTCTGACCAGCCGCACCATTTGCTCGGTGGCAGAGCACAGTGGCCGGACGGTTTGGGTTTTCTCTATAAGCGGTTTTCATGCTCGTTGGCAACGAAGCCTGTCAGTTCCGAAACCAGCAAAGCAGAACGGTGGTCAAGTTGGCGACCATGGTTCTATTTGGGACTCGTGGCCCATCGCTTTTTCAGGTTATCCGAGAGGGCCTAGGGTCGACTGGGAGACTGCACGACCGAGGTACGCTGCGCCTAGCTAACCGGTTGAGACTCGCTCTCGAACCCGAGTGTCTCGAGAACCGACGGCCACCGCCAGAGAAAATCCAGGGATGGAGCGGACTCGATCAGAGACACTCAAACTGTTTGTGGTTTCAGATATTGAGCGTCGAAGTTTACTCCTCTCTTCCACACGATCAACACGATGGTGGCAATCTTTCTTGCCAAGGTAAGTCGGGCCATCTCCGGCCGCATGCCCTTGGCCAGCAATGCTTCGTAAAACTCTTGGAACGGGCCAGGCTTCGTTGAGGCGCTGACCGCCGCACCCTTGAACAGGTTCTTCAGATCGTGATTGTGATTTTGATTCAAGCCGCGAATCGATACTCTCTTCTTCACTTTTTGCAGTTGGCCGTTGACCTGGCGGTGATCGGCGCTACTGCGCGTCTCGATCGCAAAACCACTGATGCTCCACAACTGCCGCTTGGTGCGAAATCGGTGCGGAGTCTGCAAAATGCCAAGCGCCACCGCCGCGCGGATCGGGCCAATCGAGGGAATCTCACAGAGCCGTTTCCAGACCTTGTGCTTCTTGCTCTCCGCCAACAATTCCTGCCGCACTTCCTGGCGCAATGTCCGCAACGCATCAAGTTGCTGGAAGTAAAACGCTGCCCGCAGCCGAACTCCTGGTTCGGTGATCTTGCTGAGCCAAGTTGCCCGGTACAACCGCGAGTAAACTTGTGTGCCGCTGCAGGGAATGCCCCAACTTCGGTACAACGCTTTCACGCGCGTCATCACCCGGGCGAGATCTTTGCTGATGGTCAGATAACTGCGCACCAACTCCTTCAGAGCACGTAGGCCGTGCTCACCGTGATAGACCGGCTGGAGTTGGTTGCCACGCAGCAGTTCGGCTAATTTCCGGGCGTCGATGCGGTCACTCTTGTTGCCAACCTTCAGCAAGGCGTTGCGACGTGGATTGCATACCACCACTCGCGCCACGTGCGGCTTCAGCAGATCATACAGCCAAGCTGCGGCGGTTCCTTCCTCAAACGTAACGTGCAAGTCTCCGCTCAATCCGTTCAAAAACTGCAGAATCACGCTGGCCTTTGTCTCGATGACGCATTCCATCACCACCTTGCCGGCCGAGTTCATCACCGCAATCGAAATACTTTCCTTGTGCACGTCCATGCCGATATATTTGGTACTGATCATAAAGGGCGTTCCTCCTCTGGAGCGGTTGAGCTAGCACTCAAAACCCTACTCCATAAAGGGCGCCCTTTTATATTGCGT
>CAWKHR010000008.1:0-370191 GCA_963849395.1 Candidatus Acidiferrales bacterium | reverse complement strand
CCCCCGTCCGAAAAGCGCTACGCCACGGAGCCTACATGCTTATCTCAGTTCCGTTTGTTTCGCCAGTCACGCTTAGAACGAGCAAGACACGCAGCCAGCTAGTCCGATGGTTCTCGCCCGAGCCCTACGGACCGAAAGGCTCAGGCCAGCTCACTGTTTGACGCTTCTTACCGGGCCCATGAGCAAAGCCCGGGGAAGCGTGCGCTTAATTAATTAAGCTGCAAGTGCCAGATTGTTATTGGCAGTTCTAGTTTCCGACCAGTTACGGGCGGTTGGCCCCCGGCATGCCTCCGAGACGCGACAGCTTCCGTCGAAACCGTGTCGCCCCCTGATCCCTATTTTACCACGCCCCACCCTTCCACGCCGGACTACAACCTGCAACCCACCTCCCCCGCGATACGTCCCATATGCACAGGAGAACTCCGATGCGAACCCCTCTCGCCGTGTTCATTTTGTTCCTCTTTGTTTCGGTTGCGAACGCCCAGATCGATCCCGGCATGCAAGCGGCTCAGCAAGCCGCGCAAACCATGGACGCGATGCAGCAAGCCATGCAGGCCAATCAGCAGGCCATGGAAGCCTCGCAGCGCGCCGCGATGGATTCCATGAATCTCGCCAATCAATCCGTCCAGCCCACGTATGTCCGCGTGGCCACTCCCAAATTCTCTCTCAAGCCAGGAAAGCTTTCCGCTCCGGCCTCCGTGCGCATCACCGATTCCACGCGCGGCGCGATCATCTACTACACTACCGACGGCTGGACTCCCACTTTCGCCTCGCAACGATATTTGGGCCCCATTCCCATCGACTCCACCACTACCCTTCAAGCCGTTGCCATCGTGCCTGCCTTCGCTCGCAGTTTCGTTGCTACTGCCAAATACACGCTCCCAACTTCACCTTCCACGCCGATCGCCGACAACTCGCCTTCTTCAGTGCCCGTACTCACTGCAGGAAAAATTCTCCTCCCACAGGGCACTCCCGTTCGCCTGGTTTTTGATTCCGATGTTACTTCGCGCACTGCTTCCGTCGGTGACCAGATTCCTCTGAAGCTTGCGGACGATATTTCCTTTCACGGCGTTCTCGTGGCAAAGAAAGGTGCACCTGCCTCGGCCATCGTCATTCAAGTAGATAAAACCGGTGCAGGCGGCCTCCCGGGTCTGCTCTCATTTCAGGTACAGTCGCTCAATCTCAATGGCGTTTCTGTCAAGCTCGCCGGCACTGCGGCGCGCGAAGGCGAGCCCAAACCTCCCAACGCTGCGGTTCTAATTCCCGTTGCCGGTCCTTTCTTTATTTTCAAGCACGGAACGGATGCTTTCATTAGTCGGGGAACGCCCTACACTGCCTTCCTCTCGGCCGACACTTCTGTCGTCCCACAAGTATAAATTTCGCATGGTCTTTCGGATGCTGCCCATCCATTGGTACCGTGCGCCTCGCGGCTCAGTTCCCGTGCCACAGTCACCCTGGCTGTGCGCCCGAACACCAACTTTCTCATCGCAGTTTTTTTCCTCCCGCGCTTACAATGTCCCGCGCCGCGATTCGTTCCCACACTCGAAAGGCTTCCCATGCTGATCTCTTTTCGCTCCGCCACCCTCGCCGATCTCGATTCCATTTTCCTCCTCATGCAGCAAATGCAAGTCGACGATCCCTGGTCTGAACCCTTCCACGAAACTGCGGTCCGCCACAATCTTCTCGAACTCCTTACCAATCCCACCTACGGCGTCATCCATTTAGCCCTCGATGTAAACGAGCCCATCGCCTACCTCGTCATCTGCTTCGATTTCAGTCTCGAATATCGTGGCAAAGGCGCCTGGATCGATGAGCTCTTCGTCCTGCCCGCTCATCGCGGAAAGGGAATTGGCACCCACCTCCTCGACCTCGCCGAATCCTCTTCCCGCCAACACGCCACTCACTACCTCCACCTCGAAGTCACCCACGGCAATCCTGCCATCGAACTCTACCGCCGCCGCGACTTCCAAGACCACCACCGCTACCTAATGACCAAGCGCCTCGACTCGCCATCCTAAATCGTCCTTATGTAGATGTAGCGGCCACATTTAGGTGGCCAACTCTCGCCCCGGGAACCTCCTCCAGACCCCTCCCCGCCAAGTCACCCTCTCCTCTAACTACGCATTAGGCACACCAGTACCCTCAGACCGTTGACGCCCCACCCCGCTCCTCTCACAATGACAAAAGGGGAGAAACCTTCGGAAACCCCCGAAAACACGCATGTCACCTGAACCCAACCCGGTTGAACAGGCTGTCGCCCGCGCCCTTCGCGACAATCTCGAGCATCTTCAGCGCAACAGCGAAGAGTTGACCCAAGCGGTCAACGATGTGGTTGCTGCCTGCTCCAGCACTCGCCCCACTAACGCGCTTCCTCCCATGCTTCGTGCGCAAACCTCTGCCGCCTCGCTCTCTGCTTCACTGGAAGTCTTGTCACGCTTTATTGCCATGGCTTTGCAGCCCGTCCCGCGCAGCCCGCTCGAAGACAAAATTACTCAGGCTATTGGGAGCTTCGCTCCGGAACCGCCGACTGCTCCGCCGCGGCCCGCGCCCAACGTCCCTGCACCGCAAGCGCAAACCGCCACGCCAACACCGGCGGCTAAGCCAGCACCTGCTCCCGCGGCCGTGGCGCCACCACCGCCTGCTCCACCTGCATTCGTGCCCGAGCCTGTTGTAGAATCTTCCGTAACCGCGGAACCTGAAGCAGCGCAAGCTTCTCTCAGTTCCGCCGCCGATTCGGAATTCGATATCAACCAGTTGACTCCTGAGGAACAGGAGCTTCATCGCCGCGCAAATCGCGTGGCCAAAGTTTCGATGCAGGATATTAAAATGTTACGGCCCGAGCAGGTCAAGCAAGGCCGCGAGCACAAAGATATCTGCATCCGATTGAAAGATGACATTGAGAAAGCTCATCGAGAATACGATCGTAGATTTAAGCCCATCATGGACCACCCAGTGGACTACTTTTACCGCTGGATGGTCGAAATTCTTGCGGAAGGCGACGTTTCGGCCCTCGGCGATTATCCCTACGCAATCGCCAGTAAATCGCGCTAGCGTTTTCTCGCGTCACGCGCGCGTCTCATTCTCCCGCACACTCGCGTTTGCCCTCATCCTCGGCTTCGCGCTCTTCGCGTTCGCGCTCGATTCTTCCGCGCAAACTCACAAAAAGAAAAAGCCCGTTCATCCCAAATCGCCTGCGTGTCTTGCTGGCTGCAAGCCCGATATTTCTTCGCCCGCGCTCGACTCCGATACTCCCGAAGATGCTGCCGCGCAAAAAGAACTTGCGCCGCTCGCGCGTGATCTGCACCTCAACACGCCAGGCTCTTACGACAAGGTCGCGGCCTTCGCCAATAAACATTCCTCCAGCGTTTGGGGACAGCGCGCCGCTCTCGCTCTCGGCTACGACGACTATTCCAAGGGTCACTTTCCTCAATCCATGGTCTGGTTTCAGAAAGCCAAGCCCGATCCGCTGCTCTTCCACTACACCTTGTTCTGGACCGCGCAAGCCGAGCACGTTCTCCATCGCGACGCCGATTCCGCCCGCGATTTCGCCACTATTTTGCAGGACTATCCCGCCATCGCTTTTAAAGAACAGCTTCTCGAAGCCTACGTTCCCGTGCTTCTCGAATCCGGTCACCCGCAGGAAGCTCTCGACGTCCTCGCCACCTACGCCGGCGTTGCGTCCCGTCCTGTTCTGCTTCTCGCCCGCGCTCGCGCCAATGAAGCCGCTCACAAAGCCGTGCCCGCCGCGAAGGATTATCAAGCGCTCTTCTATAAATTTCCGCTTGCCGACGAAGCCCGTGATGCCCAAACCGCTCTCACTCGCCTGAGCAAGCAGCTTCGCAGCGAATTTCCCTACGCCACCGCGGAGTTGCAGGATCAGCGCGCCCAAGCCTTCTACGACGCCCACAAATATCGCGAAGCTCGCATCGAATACGAAAAATTGGCCAGCATGCTGAAGGATCCCGCCAATCCTGCGCGCCAGCGCGCTCTCGTTCGTGCCGCCGAATCTCGCCAGCATCCTAAACAGGATCCGCGTCTCCTCGCTTCGCTCAAAACTACCGATCCCGAAGCCGATGCCGAACGCCTCTACGCCCTCTCCCAAGCGCGGCGCGCCGCCAAAAATGAAGTCGAAATGCTCACCGCCATCGAAGCGGTCGCTGGTAAATATCCGCAAAGCCGCTACGCTGAAGATGCTTTGATGTCCGCCGGTAATTATTATTGGGTGCAGCTCGATCGTCCCAAGGCCGTCACCTTTTATCAGCGTGTGCTCGACGCCTATCCTTCCGGCAAGAATGCCTATAACGCGGAATGGCGTATTGCCTGGGTCGCCTATCTAGAGCGTCAGCCCTACGCCGGCGATAAAATCACCAATTTCCTGCGCAAATATCCCAATACCGGCGGAGCCGTGAACGCTCTTTATTGGCTCGGGCGCGATGCCGAACGCAGCGGCAACCCTGGCCACGCCCGCAGCTACTTCAAAAAAGCGGTCGACCGCTTTCCCACCACCTACTTCGCCGACGCTGCTGAATTGCACCTTGAAAAATTAGGACCCGGCGATGACGACGCTCCAGATTTTCTGGCCCAGCTTCCTGCTGCTCCGCCGTTGCGCCCGTTCGATGAACTCATTTCGCCCACCGTTCTCGATCGTTGGAATCGCGCCCAGGCTCTTCGCACCATCGCTTTCGACGCTTCCGCTGAACTCGAACTCAAAGCCGCCTACGCCGCCACTGCCTCTCCGCGTTTCCTCGTTGAAGCCGCGCAAGCCGCTTTCGATCAGGGCCACTTCGCCACCGGCATGAACTATGGTCGCCAGGCCGTTCCCAATTTCGACTCGCGTAAATTTTCTGAAGTTCCGCCGCAAGTCTGGAAAGTTTTGTTTCCGCTTCCTTACGAAGCCACGCTTCGCCGCGAAGCTGAACGCAACGGTTTTGATCCTATGTTTGCCGCCGGCCTGATTCGCCAGGAATCTACCTTCCAGGCCGACGCCGTATCTCACGCCAATGCCATCGGCCTGATGCAAATTCTTCCCAAGACCGGGCGCATCCTCGCCAAGCAGCGCAAACTGCGCTACACCCGCACCACACTCTTCGATCCCACTCTCAATATCGAACTCGGCATGCTCTACATTTCCGACCTCGAGCATTCCACCGGCTCGCCCGAATACGCAGCCGCCGCCTACAATGCCGGCGAAGATCGCATCGCCCTTTGGAAGGCCGAACGCACCTACGACGAAATTCCCGAGCTCGTCGAATCTATCCCCTTCACCGAAACGCGCGAGTACGTCCAGATCGTAGTCCGCAACGCCAACATGTACCGCAAGCTCTACCCAGACACCCCCAAGACCAGTGTAGCCTCCGCAGCCATAGCCCACTCCCGTTAACTATCCCTGTAGCACAGCCCTTCCTGGCTGGGCCACGCCGTCGCACTACTTCGTCCGGCTTCTTTTCAACTCCCAAATCAAGTACACCACAATCGCCACATTCACCACTAACAATCCCGCCTTCACCGGAGTCGCCTTCTTCACTAACTCAAAAATCTCCAGCGGTATCAGAGCCGCCGTCACAATCACCGTGAAATATTCCGCCCAGGTCTGCCGCAGCGCCAATCCAATTCCTTCTGTAAACCGCAGCCCCGAATAAATAAATGTCCCAATCCCAAATTCTCGTAAACTCTTGTCGTTCACAATTGCCAACCGCTTCAGCAGCCGGTGAATAAACACATTATCCGGATCGACGCGCAGGAAATTCACCCAGTGCGTCACCACTTCCGCCACATCCTTGTGCAGCAGTCGCAGCACGCCAATTCCCACCGCCAGCAACAACACTCCTTCCACAATCTTGTACACGCCAATAATTACCAGCCCGCGCGAATGATGCCTTCCTCCGCCCGCGCCCCGTCCCCCATCTTTTCCAGTTTTCCCCAAGCCCCGTCCTCCCCGTCCGTCCCACCCATTCTCTCACGCCAACCAGCACCCAATCTCTGTAGCGGCCACCTTCAGGTGGCCCAGCAGGGCACAACACGTTGTGTCCATGTCCGCACGATTTTCGCCGCACGACAAAATCTCCGCGCCCTCCGCGCTCCGACCTCTGTGTCCTCTGTGTTAAATCTCTTGCCGCCTCCACGCCTTGTCAAAAGCTCTTCCCCACCGTAAAGTGTAACGTTTGTTGCACTCACCAACGTCAACGCCTTTTCATCTAACAAGGAGCAGCGTCCCAAAATCAGATGCCCCGCAAGCCTATCCGCAAATCCAAGCCCGCCACGAGCGCCCCGCGCAAATCTAAATCCAAATTTCCCCATCCTCCCAACGCTGGCCCCGCCTTTCAGAAACTTGTCGCCCTCATGTCCCGCCTCCGCGCTCCCGGCGGCTGCCCCTGGGATCGCGAACAGTCCCACTCGTCTCTCCGCACCTACCTGATTGAAGAAGCTTACGAAGTCCTCGATGCTCTCGAAGCCGCCGATAACGCCAAATTTGCCGAAGAACTCGGCGACCTGCTCCTCCAGGTCCTTTTCCATTCGCAAATCGCCCAGGAAGAAAACCGTTTCGACATCACCGACGTCATCCGCGAAATTTACGAAAAGATGGTTCGCCGCCATCCGCACGTCTTCGGCACTAAACGGGCCAACACTTCCGCCGAAGTTCTTCGCAACTGGGAAATCATCAAAAAAGAAGAGCAGCGCGCCAAATCTCCGAAGGCTCCCGCCACCGCAAAAAAAGACTCGCCCGAATCTCTGCTCGACGGCGTCCCGCGCGCCCTCCCGGCACTTCTTGAAGGCTATCAACTCACCCGCAAAGCCGCGCGCGTCGGTTTCGACTGGCACAACGTCGACGGCATTTTCGAAAAGTTAGAAGAAGAAGCCCGCGAACTTCGCGAAGTCTTGGCCCGCGCCAACGCCACTCCAAATTCTTCGTCGAGCCAGGCAGGTCCAGTAAAGCCCACGCGTGCAGGGCAGGGAACTGCTTCACCCGAACACTCCACTCGCATCGAAAGCGAATTAGGCGACATCCTCTTCGTAGCCGTTAACCTCGCTCGCTTCCTCAAAGTCGATCCCGAAATCGCCATGAAAAAAGCCAGCAGCAAATTTTCTCGCCGCTTCCGCGAAATGGAACGCCTGGCCCGCGCCCAAGGCACCACCTTCTCCAAAGTCCCCCGCCCCCAAATGGAATCCCTCTGGGAAGAATCCAAACAATCCGAACTCTCCGAGGACTCCTCCAAGTGATCACCTCATCACAATATCTCCGCGACCTCTTCGCTCCGATCTCCGCGTCCTCTGTGGTAAGTCTTTTTCTTCTCCCTCCTTACTGTAAAATCTCAACTCTCCCATGACCCCCGACATCCAAATCCGCAAATGCACCACCCTCCCCGACTTCCACCGCTGCGTCGAAATCCAGCGCGAAGTCTGGCGCGAATCCGATCTCGAAACCGAGCCCTACGTCACTTTCGTTGTTGCCCATCAAACCGGCGGCCAGGTCCTCGGCGCATTCGATGGCGACACCATGGTCGGCTTTTCCATGTCCCTCGTCGGCCTCCACGGCGCCGCTCCCTACCTCCACTCCCACATGACTGGCGTCCTCGCCTCTCATCGCGATCGGCGCGTCGGCCGTCTACTCAAACTTTTCCAGCGTGACGAAGCTCTTTCCCGCGATATTCGCCTCGTCGAATGGACCTTCGATCCTCTAGAAATCCGCAACGCACATTTCAATTTCAATCGGCTCGGCGGCATCTGCCGCAAAATCATTCCCAATTTCTACGGAGTCACTTCCAGTCCGCTTCATCGCGGCCTCCCCACCGATCGCCTGCTCGTCGAATGGCAACTCGATACCAAACGCGTCATCGCCGCCATTAGTGATCTCACTCGCGAGCCCGAAGACGCTCCCGCCACCATCCATCTCCCTCCCGAACTCGAAGACTGGTCCAAGACCCAGCAAACTGATCGCCTCATCGAACTCCAGTCCCGCATCCGCGAGGAATTTCAGCACTGGTTCGCGAAGCAATACGCCATCACTGGCGTCCGCTTCACCACCCACGGCGTCGACTACTGCCTAGCCCCCTGGAGCGACTTTTGATCCCGCATCTCCCAACAGAAAGTTCCGTCGTCAATAATTCACGCAACTGCGCCAAGTTCTCTCCACGCGTCGCCACAACTGGCATCTCGACCGGAGAGCCAGCGCCTTCTGCTGGCTCGCAGTGGAGAGATCGTAGCAACCATTCAGCCAGTCCCCCCACCGATCCGTCCACCGACCCCGTCATTCCGAACGTAGTGAGGAATCTCTCTTCTCTTTGCTTTAGCATCGGCACGGTACGGAATCACTTCACCATCTAAAGGGACCCAACTATGCGCCTCCATAGCCTCACGCTTCGCGAAATTCACATGCAACTCATCGCCCCATTCGAAACCAGCATGGACCGCGTCACTCATCGCCGCATCATCCTCGTCGAAGCCAATGTCGACGGCACCGCCGGCTGGGGCGAATGCACCGCCGGCGAAGCTCCGTTCTACTCTCCCGAAGACACCGAAACCGCTTGGCACGTTATCAACGATTACCTCTGGCCCATGCTGAAAGGGAAGGAGTTCGGCTCCGCCGCCGATGTTTGGTCGCTTCTCGAACAAGTTCGCGGACACAATATGGCCAAAGCCGCCATCGAGACCGCCATCTGGGACGCCGAAGCCAAAAGCAAAAACATTCCGCTTCATCAATTAATTGGCGGCCAGCGCACTGAAATTCCCTGCGGCGTTTCCATCGGTATCAAAGAATCCGTAGACGAACTCGTTGCCACCGTCAAAAAAGAACTCTCCGCCGGCTATCAACGCATCAAATTAAAAATTAGGCCCGGCAAAGATCTCATCCCCGTCCAGCGCATTCGCCAGGAATTTCCCCGCATCAAGCTCAGTGTCGATGCCAACTCCGCCTATCGCCAAGACGACTGGCCGCTGCTAAAACAGCTCGACAGTTTTTATCTGATGATGATTGAGCAACCACTCGGTTGGGACGATATCTACGGTCACGTTGAAGTCCAAAAAAATCTGCAAACGCCCATCTGCCTCGACGAGTGCATCCACACCTACGAACAAGCCGCAGCCGCCATCGCTCTCGGCGCCTGCAAAATTATCAACATCAAACTCGGCCGCGTCGGCGGTTTCACCCAAGCCAAAAAAATTCACGACCTCTGCCAACGCAACAGCATTCCCGTCTGGTGTGGCGGCATGCTCGAAGCCGGCATCGGCCGCGCCCACAACATCGCCATGTCCACGCTTCCCAACTTTTCTCTACCCGGCGACGTCTCCGCCAGCAAGCGTTACTGGCACCAAGACATCATCACCCCCGAAGTCACCGTATCCCCCCAAGGCACAATCCAGGTCCCCACCACGCCAGGCATAGGCTACGTCCCGAATCTCGACGCCATCAACCCAATCACCACCCGCACCCAACACCTCAAATAACACTTGTAGCAGCCACCTTCAGGTGGCCACTTCCACCTCCTTCCGTAGGGGCACAACATGTTGTGCCCCATGTCCGCATAATGTTTCCCACGTCGCCATTTGTCATCCCGACCGAAGGGCCGCGCCGTTTTTGGCCCGCAGCGGACGGATCGTGGCACCCTACTCAACAACCCCACCCACCACTCATCAAGGACCCCGTCATTCCGAGCCGACTTTGCGAGGACCTCTGCACCATCGCGCTTCATGCGCGATGAATCCCTCTTTCTTTTTTCTCGCCCTTCTTCTCCTACTCTCTGGGTCTTCTGTGTCCGACCTCTGCGCCCTCTGCGTTAAATCTTTCTCTTCTCCGAAAAATTCTCCCGCTATAATCTCAATCACCCCAATGTCTCTCCCCTCCCCGTGCGCATAGATTCTTCCCACGGCTACGCCCCAACCCGGCGCACCGTCTGGCTCTGTCTCTTCATCCTTCTCATCATCTGGGCCTTCAATTTCCTAGTCGGCAAAATCGCTCTCCGCTACATGCCCGCACTCACCCTCGCCTCCTTCCGTCTCGTCGTAGCCGGCATCTTCGTTCTTCTCCTCTATCCCATTTGTCGCCGTATGCCCATGTTTTCCGAATCGCTCGCTGCCCACAAACAAAAACGCACCCTCCACGATTACTGGACCTTCCTCTATCTCGCCTTCTTTGGCGTCACCGTAAATCAAGTTTGTTTCACGGTCGGGCTGCGCTACACCTCCGTCAGCCACTCCGCCATCATTGTCGGCATGGGCCCCATCTACGCCCTCATCCTCGCCGTTCTTTTCCGCCTCGAAAAAGCCACACTGCGCAAAGTTCTCGGCATGTCCATCGCTCTCGGCGGAGTCGCCCTCATGGCCGCTGGCCCCAATGTCGCGCACCGTTCACCGACACTTCTCGGCGATGCCATCACACTCGCCGGTTCACTGGGCTTCGCGCTCTACGCCGCACTCGGCAAACGTGTCGCTGCCCGGTTGACGCCCTCACCATGACCACCTACAATTTCGTCTTCGGCGCGCTTCTCGTCCTACCCATCGCCATTCAACGCGCCATCGCCCTCGGACCGCTCGAAAATTGGCGCGCCATTCCGTGGCCCGCCTGGGCCGGCATGCTCTATATGGGCTTGCTCAGCTCCACGCTCGCCTACCTTCTGTACTACTGGCTCCTCCGCTATCTCGAAGTCACCCAACTCGCCGCCTACAACTATCTACTCCCCGTCTCCGCCACCGCTCTCGGCATCCTCTTCCTAGGCGAACGCGGCTCCTACCTCGAACTAGCAGGCGCAGCAGCCGCCCTAGCCGGCGTCTACTACATCGAAGCCCCCCGCACCCGCTAATCACCTGCACAAACCCAGTGTCTCAACTCTCCGTGTACCTCTGCGTTCTCTACGTCTCTGCGTTATCTTTTTCCTTCTCTCTTTTCCTACTGCAGCGCTTTCTCCGCCACCCACCACCTGTGCTATCGTGATTTCCCGCACGTCGAACTATCCGGAGAAAAAAATGACCACACAGTTTCGCAACATCTCCGTTGCCATCACGCTCCTCGCCATCTCCCTAACTCCTTCGACTCTCGCCTCCACCGACGACCCCGCCGACACTGCCATGTCCACGATTCGCCCCGACGCCCTTCGCGCCGACATCCGCTTCCTCTCCGACGACTCCCTCGAAGGGCGCGGCACCGCCACCCGCGGCCATCAGATCGCCGCGAAATTTATGGCCACGCAATTCGAAGGACTCGGCCTCCAGCCCGCCGGTGATGCCAACACCTACTTCCAAAACGTTCCGCTGCGCTCCATGCACATCGACTCCGCGCTCTCAACGCTCACCATCCTCCGCAACGGCAAATCTGAATCTCTCACCTTCGGTCAGGATTTTCTTAGTGAAGTCGATCCCGGCCGTCCCGAATCCTCCATCGAAGCTCCCGTCGTCTTCGTCGGCTACGGCGTGACCGCCCCCGAACAGAATTACGACGACTACAAAGGCGCCGACGTCCGCGGCAAAATCGTCGCCATGTTCTACGGCGCTCCCAACTTTGAATCCTCCCTCAAAGCCCACTTCTCCTCCTTTGACGAAAAAAACAAAATCGCTGTGGACCATGGTGCCGTCGGCATTATCGTCTTCGACGACCCCACCCTCGAGCAGATGTATCCCTTCTCCAAAATTGCCCGCGATGCCCGTTCCGCTAAATTTACGTGGTTAGATAAACAGGGGCAGCCCAGTCACTACTTCCCGCAGCTCAAAGGCAATGCCATCGTTAGCCTGCCCGAAGTAAAAAAATTATTTGAAGGTGCTCCGCAGTCCGCAGACGAAGCCTTCGCCGCCGCCAAAGCAGGGAAGTTAACTTCGTTTCCGCTTCCATTCACCGTGAAGATTCAAACCATCACCAAATCTGAAGATGTGCAAAGTCCCAACGTCGTCGCCCAGCTCCAAGGCAGCGACCCTGCCTTGAAGAATGAAAACGTCGTTTACACCGCGCATCTCGATCATCTCGGCATCGGACCCGCTGTCGATGGAGACACTATCTACAACGGCGCTCTCGACAACGCCTCGGGCTCCGCAGCGCTGCTCTCTCTGGCTCGCGCCTTCAGCAGCATGAATCCCAAGCCACGCCGCTCCATTCTCTTCGTCGTGGTCACCGGAGAAGAAGCTGGCCTTCTCGGCTCCGATTATTTCGCCACCTATCCCACGCTTCCGAAAAATTCTCTCGTCGCTGATATCAACATCGACGAAATCCTCATGCTCTGGCCGCTGAAAGATGTCATCGCCTTCGGTGCCGAACACTCCAGCCTGCAGAACGATGTCGTCAAAGCCACCGAGCGTCTGCATCTGACCGAAAGCCCGGATCCCATGCCCGAAGAAGTGGTCTTCATTCGCAGCGATCAATATTCCTTCGTGAAACAGGGCATCCCCTCGGTCATGCTTTCACCCGGCTTCCAGTCCTCTGATCCAAACTCTAATCCAACCGCCATTTTTCAAAAGTGGGAAGAAACCCGTTACCACCAACCGCAAGATGACATCAACCAACCTGGTCTGGATTTCGAAGCTGGCGTCAAACTCGTGCGCCTGGCCTTCCTCTGTGGCTACTCTGTAGCGCAGTCGCCCACCCGTCCCGCCTGGAACAAATCCGACTTCTTCGGCGACCACTACGCCCACAAATCATCCGACTAGTCGCGACACGAAATCTCGTCACAAGAAATGAACGCAGCGCCTTCCAAATCGCTCCAGCACTAAGCGCCGGAGGCGCGACATAAGTTAACCCAACGCGTAAGTGCTGGGAAATCAACTACACCATTTAGGCTGTCATCCCGACCACAGCGGAGGGATCGTGGCGTGATCGCCCCACACGTCAGTCACCTGAACTCCGCGCACCTCGCGCCTTACGCAATTCGAAGGACCTCATTCGCCACATTGCCCGACCAAATCCCTGCGCGTCGACGCCAAACAACATTGCTAAAATGCCTCACATGACCCCGAACGATTTTCGACGACTTGCCCTCGCCCTTCCCGGTGCCGAAGAAGGTTCGCACATGGGGCACGTCGGCTTCCGCGTCGGCGGCCGCATCTTCGCCACGCTGGCTTCGCAATCCCAAGGCTACGGCAATCTAATGCTCACTCCTGAGCAACAACAACTCTTCGCCACTGACCTTCCCGAAGTGTTTCTCCCCATTCCCGGAGGCTGGGGACGCATGGGCAGCACCCACATCCGCCTCGCCGCCGCTTCCGGAGATATCCTCTCCGGTGCCCTCCGCACCGCCTGGCAAGTCCGCATAGACAAAAACGCCAAGACCGGCAAGGCCTCTAAATCCAAAACCCGGTCCAGGCCAAAATCCAAAACCAAATCCTCCAGAAAATCAAAGTAGGAAACGACCGCAGGGCCTTCCAATCGCTCTAGCACAAGGTGACACATGTTCTTCGAGACACAACCACACGGTGTCACTCTCAGCATTTCCTAGCCACTCTCGGTTCACTCTGAGAGCCTCTGGCACCTCTGTGGTGAACTCTTTCTTTCCAAAAAAAGATGCCCCGCCGTAGGTGCAACGGGGCATTCACCTCTGACATCCAGCCCATCTTTATTTCCCGGCCTTCTCCTCCGCAATCCACTTCTCCGTCCGTGCTTCCAACATGTCCAACGGCAACGTTCCTCCATCCAGCATCTCATCGTGAAATTTCCGCAAATCAAACTTCGTCCCCAACTCCTTCTGCGCCCGCTCGCGCAGCTCCCGAAACTTCAACTGCCCCAACTTGTAACTCAGCGCCTGTGCCGGCCACGAAATGTACCGGTCCGTTTCCGACTGAATCGTCGGCTCATCCACCGCGCCCGACTTCCGAAAGAACTCCACTACCTGTTCTCGCGTCCATCCCTTCGAATGTATCCCGGTATCGACCACCAATCGCACCGCGCGAAATAATTCTGACGAGAGTCTTCCATAATCCGACACCGGATCCTGATAAAATCCCACTTCCTTCCCAAGCTGTTCTGCATACAGCGCCCAACCCTCGATGTACGCGTTGAACCCCAGTCCATGCAGCCGGAATTTCGGTAGTCCCGTCAACTGTTGCTGCACCGAAAGCTGCATATGATGTCCCGGCACGCCTTCGTGATAAGCAATCGCCTCGTCATCCACCAGCGACCTCTCCGCAAAATTCGAGGTCGCCACTACCACCCGCCCCGGCCTCTTTCCATCCGGCGTTCCGGTCACATAGTGCGTTGCCGCCGCCGATTGAAAAGCCGGAATTGCCTCCACCGTTACCGGCGACTTCGGCAGCAGTGTGAATAGTTCGGGCAGCTTCGGCTCCATCTGCGCAATGTACTTCCGGAAATCGTCCAGAATCTGATCCGCCGAAGTGGGAATGTACTTGTTGTTGGTTTTCAGAGATTCGCGAAACGCCGCAAGGTCGGCGAAACCCTGCTTCTTCGCAATCGCCGTCATCTCCGCCTCGATGCGCTCGATTTCCCGCAGCCCCAATTGATGAATCTCATCCGCGGTCATGCGCGTCGTCGTTCGCGCGTAGATATCGTTCTGATACCGCTTCTCGCCATCCGCCAGCGAGGTAATTGCCAGCGTCGTCCTGCCATGCGGCGCATATTCCGTTCGCACAAATTCCGCGAATTCTTTGTACGCCGGCAGCACATCTTTCTCCACCGCCGCCGTAATTTCCTCCGTCAGCCGCGTCTGCTCCTCGGCTCCAATCTCCTTGGGATATTTTTTTGTCGGATTCAGAAACGGATCGGAATCAATAATCCCCTGGCACTGCACTGGAATCTTCTCCAGCAAAAAGCGCACCGGCATCAAATTATCTTTCACACCCGCGCGCAACACTTCTTCCGACTGCCGCAGCGCCCGCGGTATCTGGTGCATTCGCGCCACATAATCCTCGTAATGTTTCACCGAATCGAGCGGCACCGACAGCGGCAAATCGGCCAGGGAAGTGTGAATGCCGTTCTGCTGGTTGATCGGCATCTCATATTCCTTCAAATCGAAATCCGCAATGCGTTGTTGCAGCACGCGAATCAGTAAGTCGTGGGAAAGTTGATCCTGATCCGAAAATCCTGTGGTCCCAATGGCCTGCAATCGACCCAGGAAATCCCGATTCGCTTTGTTCCGCCGCGCAATTGCCGCGAGTGAATACTCGGCCAACTTGTCGTTGTACCGGTAATCCCCGAACGACGTCGCCCGCTCTGGAAACTCCCGCAAATCCGACTCATACTGTTCCTCGAACACCGCATTCTGCGCCGCCACCCGCTCCGCCACAGATTTCCCATCCTGTCCAAGCAGGGAACTACCGACCGCCAGCGCACTTACAAGCCCGAACCCGATACTCCAAATTTGTATTCGCATGCGCGCCAGACTACCAGACCTGCAAGCCTCCGCAACAAGAAACGCTCCTAATGTTCTGGCTCACTCGATATATCGTCCTGCCTGCAGAGCGCTATAGGAGCGACACATCCTCCGACCGCAACTCCTCCTCCACCGTTCTACCCGCCACTCACGTCATTCCGAACGCAGTGAGGAATCTCTCTTTCTTGGGTTGCTCCGCTGGGCTTACTCCTTCTTGGCTTCCCTCCCAAGACCCACCAAATTTCCCCATTTCCTCCCGTTTTCTTGCCAATTCTCCACTCACCCGTTACACTCATTGTTTCGCACACCAACTAAGGATTATCGCTAGAGATGCTGCTGAATCGCGACTACATCGGACACATGGCCTCGCAAGTCGTCAAAAAACTCATTGAAGAAGAATTGGTCGAGATTAAAGAAAAAGACCTCGATGGGGTCATCGCTAAAGTCCGCGCCCGCATGACCGAAGAAATCACCGTTGAAGACAAAGTCAACGAAGAAGTCCGCAATATCCTTACCCAATATCAGGATGAGATGCGTCGCACCGGCATCTCCTATCAGGAAATGTTTAAAAAAGTGAAGGGCCAGATTGCCCGCGACAAGAAATATATTTTGCGCTAGGGAAGAGAGCGAACCATCGCATGCGCTTGAGTCGTGAAAAAATTGTACGGATCTCCCACCAGGTCATCGATCTGCTGGTACAAAGTAACGACGTCGTCTTTGTCGAAGATCGCGACACCATTCGACAGCACATGGTCCAGACCATGACCAACGTCCTCCGCGAAGAAGAAAAAGTCGAAGTGGAAGTTCGCAAGCGCATCACCTCCCAGAAAAAAGAAATTCTCGAAGGCAGCGAAGAGTGGGACGTCCTTTTCCGCAAATATTACAGCGAAGAACTCCGCCGCATGGGCATCTCCGCCGCCCCAGAAGAACATCAAAAAGCCGGCCACGGCCACCGCACCTACTAACCACCACCCGTAGCACAGCCATTCATTCTTGGCTGTGCTCCCTCCATAGCGCACCCTGTAGTGGCCACCTTTAAGTGGCCATCCCGAAGTCTCCCCCAGTTCTATTATTCCCGCACTACCACCTCTCTCCACCCTCCACCAATCCTTGTCTCGATAGCCATCCGACCGCCCACCGAATATCCTCTTCCGCAAGGAGCGTCCATGCTGCGAACCATTCTGCTCATCGTTCTAGTCCTGCTGGTGCTCGGCGCGTTACCCACCTGGCCGTACAGTTCCGGTTGGGGTTACTATCCCAGCGGCGGCCTAGGTTTACTGCTGGTCATCCTTATCGTCCTCGTCGTCGCGAAAAGGATTTAAGCTTCGTCCCGCAGCCCCGCGGAAACCGCAGATATCGGATGAACATAGGTTGTTTCGCTGGCGGCCAACTCCCCGGGCCGTCTCGAATTACCCCGTGCTTCTCGACCTCTAATTTCTCCAAATTCCTTGAGACCAAGAGCACTTACCCATCATCTATAGTTGTGTACGCTCGCCCCGTCCCCGAGGTCAGCCGTGAGCCACAATCCGTATGTCCAGAAGGTCGATTCACTTTGTCCCGTAGCGCTTCGAATGCACCAGACTCACCTCCACGCTCCAAGTCACCAGACGTGGGGTGTCGTCACCTGCGATATTTGCGGTGAACAATTCGTCCTCAGTTTCAATCGCATTCACCTCACTTGGACCAACGCCGAGGATTGCGCCAAATTGTTCGAAGCTCTGCTCGCGGAAGATCACTTCAACAAACGTGCCCACTCCGATAGCTACGACATCCCCGACTGAAAAGTAGCGGCACGATATACGCCCAAGACCAATCCATTACGCACGCGGCCCACATCACAAATCCTGGTCAGCAGGGCCGCAACTTCAAACAAGATACTGTGGGGTTTTTGGCAAAGCATTGAGTCGAGTCTAAGCAATAACGCCGGCACGGACAAGCAACGCTCCGAACCGCGGGTCGGAACGCAGGCTATCCATCCGCGAGTCAGACTTTAAAGACGTAGAAAGGCCCAAAGATTTCTCCGTGTAGGCTTTTTCCAGGAACTCAAACGCTTTGTCCTTCTCGCCGAGTCCCGCGTATATAGTTGCGATGGCATACGGCGAAACATACGCACTCTTCGATTTTCGCTCTAAGTCACGCGCAATGTTCTCAGCTTCGGCCCTTCGCCCAATACGCGAATACGCATACGCTAGCGCACTCACTGCGCTCTCGTCGCCATCCGACATTTCAATTGCCTTCTGATACTCAAAAATAGCTTCCTGCAATTTCCCCTCACCCTCATACCCCACGCCCAGGTAATAATGCTGCAGCCATTCGCTCGGATCCAACGCCATTCCTCTGCGGCTCGCCTCAATCAATCCTTCATAATCCCGCAGTTCGGAATAGGTCAGGGTTTCGGCCAGGGCGGCGCTGGGACTCAGATCCAGCTCTTTACTCTTGGCAATTTCTGCCAGGGCCTCGGCGCGTCGTCCGCGGAATGCGAGGTAAATAGCGCGATCTTCATGCGCGCAACTGTAACTCGGCGATAGCGCAATGGCCCGGTTGAACTCTCGTTCCGCCGCATCGAATTGCCCCTTGTAGTTCCAATTCAGCAGGCCTAGCGTGTCGTGCGCTTCGCCGATACTATCGTCCAGTTCCAGTGCTTTGTGCACTGCCTCCTCCGCGGAACGCTCTGCGATTTCTGGCGAAATCTGATGTGCAAATCCCAAGTACACATAAGAATCTGCCAATCCAGAGTAAGCCAACGCGAAGCCGGGATCTTTTCGAATCGATTGTTCGAACAAGCTCTGCGCCGCCCTCAGCGACTGCGGCTTGGTGAATTCCGTCGTCAGATAAAAACGTCCCCGAACATATGCCTCGTAAGCTTCTGGATTTACCTGTCGTACCGATCGAAGCCGCGCCTGCAACTCAGGAGTTAGCTGTGCGCGAACCTGCCTCGCGATGTTCTCAGCCACTTCACTCTGCAAGCCAAGCACATCGTCAAGATCGCGCTCGTAACTTTCCGCCCACAGGTGCTGGTCGGTCGTCGCATTCAGCAGTTGCGCCGTGATTCGCACCCGTCCACCCGACCGTAGCACCGACCCTTCGACGATCGCGTCCACGTTCAATTCCCGGCCGATTTCCGGCAGACTCTTTTTCGTGCCTCGATACCGCATCACCGACGTTCGCGAGATCACCCGCAGCGAGTCCACCTTGGCCAGATCGGTGATCAACTCATCCGTCATTCCATCAACCAGATAATTTTGCGAGGAATCACCAGACAAATTATCCAGTGGCAGCACCGCGATGGATCGCAGGCGCCCGGCCGCATTTGCGCTGTTGGTAGCGGTCCGCACCAGCCATAGAGTCGATCCCACCGCAAGAATCGCCAGCAGCGCAAACGCCAACGCCGTCCGAACTCGCCTTGGCCTGACGACGCTCGGAACTCCATCAGTTCGGGGATTTTCGCTAACAGGCGACTGTGGTTCAGCTTCGATTCTCTTTACCGGCGCAATGAACCGGTATCCCCTCCGCGGCAGCGTTTCGATGTATCGGGGCGTGTCGGCCGAATCGCCTAGCACTTCGCGCAACCGCGCAATGGCGTTATGTAAGCTATGGTCAAAATCGACGAAGGTGTCGGCCGTCCAGATTTCTGCCCGCAATTGCTCCCGCGTCACTACTTCGCCTGAACGGTCCAGGAGCGTCGCAAGTATCTGGAGAGGTTGACCCTGTAGCCGGAGTTTTCGGCCGCGTTTCCGCAGTTCGCCCGCGCGAATATCCAATTCGAAATCTTCGAAGCTAAATCGCCGCGCGGCTGGTACGGAAGTAGCCATATCGTGGCTCGCAGGCCAGCAAGCCTATCACAATTTTCGGCTCGTGAGACTTCTCCATTTCCGCCAAAAACGCCTTTGTCCTGAACGTTTTAGCAAAGGGGAAAACTTTGGGGATACTTTGGACTCGGGAGGATTGACCCAATTCCAGCTTCTGGTAAGAGTCACCGCCAGTATCGCACTTGAGACCAACTCGTCAGCAGTCCGGTGCTGCCGTAGGTTTCCCGGGCGAATCTTTCAATCGAAAGGAAATGGGAAAGATATGACGAATCTCCTCATGAAATGCGGTTTGGTCATCTGTTGTTTTCTGCTCGCAGGCTGGGTGGAATTCGAGAATACTCCAAGCACCGCCCAGGTTGTTGCCTTGGATGAATGTGATCCGGCCACCTTCAATGCTCCGACCGCGGCAGGCCCCGAGTTCTGCAAAAACGTCGCCGTCGGCGCCTCCACTACCTTTTCCGAATTGTTCACCAAGGCGGCCGCGAAAAATCCCGATCCTAATTGGGATTTCGAGCCCGACACGTTCACCGTCAAAAAAGGAACAACGATTAACGCCGTCAATCAGGGCGGCGAGCCTCACACCTTTACCGAAGTCGCAAAGTTTGGTGGCGGCTTCATACCCGGTCTCAACGCGCCGGGTGAGGAAGTCGCTCCCGAGTGCTCTGGAGGCTTTTCCAAAGTCTCCGTGGCCCGGACCCGCATCCTTCAAGGGAGTCAACTCAGCGTATCGGATCTCTCCAAGGGCGAGCATTACTTTCAATGTTGCATCCATCCGTGGATGCGCACCACCGTCACCGTGAAGTGAAGCATGCACTCAAAAACAATCGACTGTGCGTTTTGCCTCTAAGCGCACCGTGATCCACGCAAGTTAAGCGCAAAAATGCGGAGGCGAAACTCTCTGCCTGAATTCATCCGCGCAAGCGTTTCGCCGCTCTGCCTCCCGAACAGCTACCACTGGCCATCCGTAGAGATAAGAACCGCAATCTCGCCTTGGCTCGTGAGCCACTGGAAACCGGTAGGTGCGATATCACAGAAGGGTTCAAGCAAACCTTCTACGTTCCTCCAACCTTCTGCGCTTAACACCCACTCAAAGGTACCGGACGGCGCACGCCGCATTCCTTGATTCCACTCACCCCTTCGCAGATTGACTGAGCATTCGCCGACCGGTACGACCCAGGTTTCATTGTGCAGCACCACTTTCTCCCGGTTACCCGCGCCCAGCAATTTTACAAGCTCGCTGAATTGTTTTGCTTCTGCCTGGCTGAACTCGAAGAGGCGAATTAAAGGGCATTCCGGCGTGCCCTCTGGCAAGTATTCAAGTTTCACTGCCGCAGAGTACTACACTCTCGCTCGTAACGTGTATCCGTCTGATTGGTCAGCGCTCTCTTCAAATGGCTTGCACCGCTAAATGATCCGGATGTCCAAGCAAGCGCCTCGCTACACGCCTCGAACGCGAAGCCACCTCAGGGCGGGGAATTCGTGCCGGCACCACAACGATGGTGATACAGTGCGTCACAACAACAGCTTCCCTCCCGAGGAGCACGATGCACAGACGCACCTTCATCCATACCGGGGCCAGTGCAGCAACAGCGCTCGCGTTTCAACCTTCAGCGCTTTTCGCTCAGCAAGATCACAAAAGCCCAGTCCCGTATCCCGATCCCACCATCGAAGTTGTGGATCCCCGATTTGCAAAATACGTAGCCCGGAACGCCGCCGTTGAACGCCTCTACACCGGTGCGCGCTGGGCTGAAGGCCCCGTCTGGTTCGCCGATGGCCGATATCTTCTTTTCAGCGACATTCCCAACAATCGCATGCTGCGTTGGCTCGAAGACACCGGAGAAGTCAGCGTGTTCCGGGCGCCCTCGAACTATAGCAACGGCAATTATCGCGATCGCCAAGGCCACCTGCTCACCTGCGAACACGACACTCGCCGCGTCACCCGCACCGAGTACGATGGTGCCATCACCGTGCTGCTGGATCGTTTCCAGGACAAAAAGCTCAACGCGCCAAACGATCTCACAGTCCATTCTGATGGTGCCATCTGGTTCACCGATCCGGGCTACGGCATCATGTCTAACTACGAAGGGCACAGAGCTCCCTTCGAACTTCCCGCCAACGTTTATCGCCTCGACGCCAAAACCGGCCAGGCCACGGTCGTTGTCAGTGACATGGTTAAGCCCAACGGTATCTGTTTCTCTCCCGACGAAAAAAAGCTCTACATCGTCGACACCGGCGAGCCGCCAAACTCCGGCAAGCCGCATCCCATTCGCGTCTACGATGTCGAAGATGGCGTGCGTCTGAAAAATGGCCGCGTCTTTGTCGATATGTCGCCCGGCTTATCCGATGGTATTCGCTGCGATCTCGATGGCAACGTCTGGTCCGCTGCGGGTTGGGGTGGTCAACCGTTCAATGGCGTGCACGTCTTCGCGCCCGACGGCACCCTGCTCGGTAAAATTCACATTCCAGAAATCTGCGCCAATCTCTGCTTCGGCGGCGCCAAACGCAATCGCCTCTTCATGACCGCCAGCCAATCTCTCTACGCCCTCTACGTAGAATCCCAAGGCGTCCAGATCCCCTGAAGTGTCGCATCCCGTCAGCAATCACTCTTCCTTCTTGCCGGATGCGCCGCCACTCCTGAAAATGCCCTATGTCCCGTATTTAACGTCCCCGTTACATACTGTACGCTACTGTTCTCAGTCGGAGCCCCATCCCAAGGAGGCGTTTTATGAGAACGGTTGTCATCGCGCCTGAGGCCGCCGTGACTCTCCGCTGTCTGCTACGAGAAGCGCAAGAGGCTTATCTCGCCTACGAGCGAAAACTCAAGGAAATCCGCAATCGATGCCAGGAGCTGGTAGGACCTGTCGACTCAGAAGAGATTGCCGCTCTTTGCAAAGATACCAATGCCATCGAAGTTGTGACCCACGCTGAATACCTCGACGATCTTAATAAAGTTCGTTGGCACTAAACCTCTTCGGCGCATCGCAAATTTAGTTAAGTCAAAATCCGATTTAACCAAACGAATTAACGAAAGACCCTATCCCGTCTTTACTTGTGCGGCTGCATTGACGTCTGGTCGGGTACTAAAACCTGTACGATATTCGCCCTTAGTACAGCTTGTAGCACGTACACATCCTCGTTATTCTCACCCCACTCTCGAAAAGGAGGCACACATGCCCTCAACGGCAACGCACACCGCTCCGCAAACCGTGAGAGTTACTCCTCCCGTCCCTCGACTGACTCTTTGCAATCACAAAGGCAGAGACGGTAAGTTTTGTCATCGTGTCGCGCAGTCCGGAAATGCCTACTGCTGGAAGCACACCCATGGTTGGACCAACAAACTCGTTTCACTGGCCAAGACCTGTGTCCGGACCTGATCAAAACTGACCCTTTCTTCGACCATCGACTCTAACCCGCCTAGATTTCTTGCCTTTTGCCGCTCTCTCTGCTCTGACTCTTAAGGGCACACTAACCTCTGCGTCCTCTGTGCTCCGCTCTCTGTGCCCTCTGTGTTAGAGCTTTTCTTTCCCCCTCTTCCCGCCCCAAAAAAATTAGCTCTCGCTCTCCTTACGCCCGTCCACTAGCACCATTCTGCGCAACTCGCTCTGTAGCGCCGGCATCCTGCCGGCACAGCAATCCACACTCCGCCACCGACACGTCATCCCGAACGCAGTGAGGGATCCCTCTTGCCTCTCTCCGCGCCACCGCAACTCGGCCATTATTTGGATGGGATCAGCGTGCTGTGACTGGCGACGCACCGCCAAACGTTGTCCCCTTTGATCCAAGTGTCTGTGAAGCGCGAACGAATGACGTACGGTTTGCCCTTGTTCGTGCCCGATTCGCGATAGATGCCGGTGGCCACTGCCGCGTTACCGTAGACCTGAACGGTTAGACCTTCATCGTAGAGGTGATCCGCCTTTTGCTCCGGCGCGGCAACCCATCTCATGTATTCCGACTTGTTCATGAATGATCCGTCGTAATCGGTGTACACCAGGGAGTCGGCGAGCAGGGCCGAGACTTCCTTGACTTCCTGTTTGGCTTCGGCTTGATTCCAAGCCCGCTCCAGTTGCCTGATTTGAATTTCGTCAGCGCTCGTGGATTTTTCCTGAGCAGCGGGGAAGCTGGAAAGCAAAAGCGCTGAGAGCGCCACAAGCCCGACAAATTTCATGGTGTCCGCCTCTTTGCGAAGAATTGATGAATCTTAGCAACGATGGCGGCGCTCTGGGACCGATGAATTCAGGGCCTGTATTCTAAAAGGCACAAATGCGGAGACCTAACGCCCGCACGACCAAGAGAAACTCTACTGGACCGAGCCATGCCGCTGTTTGATCGACTTGGACTCAGCAGCAGGTTACAAGCCCGTACCGAATTGTCAGAACTACCAATGGTCAGACGCGTGCCTTCTGTCAGCATATTTGCTAGTTGACGCTGCGCTTCAATTTAAAAAGCATTCTTAGCCGTTTGCGTGATTCGAACAAATCGACTTGTGTCTGTTGCGAATGGAGAAATTCCAATGCCTCGATCCGTAACCCATCGCGTTCTAACTTTGCTCCTCGTCATCGGCATAGTTACTTCGGTCCTTGCCCAGACCGGCCAATGGGTAGACCTCGGCAGCACTCGCGTGTACGGCAAAAATGACCACGACACCATCCAGGTCCGCAATCAGGGAACCTTCCGCACCATTCAGATTCGCGTGCGCGGCAATGCCGGTGTCCACTTCAGCCTGATCGTAGTGTGTTACGGCAATGGCCAGCGAGAACAGATAAAAGTTCGCGATGTCGTCCAAGGCGGCAGTTCCAGCTGCGTCATCGATCTACCTGGCGCTCGCCGCGTAATCGATAAGGTCGACTTCCTCTACGACAAAGCCAACTGGGGCATCCCCCAACCGTGACCATAGCCGGCCTCCGCTAGGCGCGTCCCGATCCATAGCGCCAGCATCTTGCCGGCACAGCAACCCACACTCCGCCACGAAACCCGTCACCTCTCCACCCACACTTCGCCACCGCCACGTCATTCCGAACGGAGTTCGCGTAGTGAGGAATCTCGTGCCTTCTCTGTGCCCTCCGCGCTCCAAACTCTGTGTCCTCTGTGTCCTCTGTGTTTATCCTCATTCTTTGCAGGATGCCGCGGTTGGCGTCCGGACATTCACTTCCTACAAACCACCAGGTTGCGTTTGCGCACTCCGTGTTTGCGCAGCGGCCACGCAGCTCGGACTGTTATTCTGAAATGTGACCGAAATACCGAACACAGACAACAAGGCCCCGCTGCGGCCGAGCTTCCCGCGCACCTTTCTTCGCTGGCTGGTCGTCGTCGTGCTCCTCCTTTGGGCGCTTGCCGCGATGACCTTGGTTTCCCTCCGCTGGATCGACCCATCGACAACCGCGGTGCACATGCAGCGTCGCTTGCAGGCCTGGATTCATCACGCGCCGTATCGCGAACACTACAAATTTATTCCGCTGAGCCAGATTTCGGCCGATCTGCAGCACGCGGTAGTCGCCGCAGAGGACACGCACTTCTATCAGCACCATGGATTCGATTGGAACGAGATTCAAATCGCTGCCAAAGACGATCTGGAAGGCGAGCGCACCCGCGGTGCTTCCACCATTACGCAGCAGTTGGTAAAAAACTTATTCTTCGGCACGGGCCGCTCGATTCTCCGCAAGGGCGCGGAGGTCACACTGGTGCCGGTGGCCGAATTCGTCCTCGGCAAACAGCGCATCCTCGAGATTTACCTTAACGTGGTCGAATGGGGTCCGGGTATTTATGGCGCAGAGTCGGCGTGCCGTTACCACGACCAAATCGCTGCGCGGAATATCGGCCGGCAACAGGCGGCACGGCTCGCGGCAATTCTGCCTGCTCCGCTGAAGCGACGACCCGAACGCATGAATAACTACAGCGCGATTATCCTTAAGCGGATGGACCAAATGGGTTGGTAATCGTGGCTAACGCTTTACCAATACGGGAGCGATGCATGGTTCGATAGACCGCTCAAAAACTTGCTTCGCTCGGTGTTGGCGACCGACGCAGAAGCTCCAAACGACGAGCATGCGAGAGTCGTGTTGTCTAACCGCCGCTGATCGCCGGCACAATCGAAACTTCCATTCCGGGAACGACAGTCGTTGCAAGTCCACCGGTGTAACGAACGTTTTCGTTTGCCACAAAAATATTCACGTGCCGTCGCGTCTCCCCCGTCTCGGTCAGAACCCTATCACGCAGTCCCGGGTATGCGGCGAACAACGCCTGCAAAGCTTCAAGCAGCGAAACGCCCGCTTCCACCTCGACTTGAACTGTGCCCTTCTTCTCGGTGAACTCGCGCAGCGCCGCTGGTATATGAAACGAAATCTGCATCAGCGTGACTTCTTCCGCTTTTCGCTTTTTATCACCGACTTCTTCTTTCTCGCCGGCTTGGACTGCTGCGTAGTCATTCGCGCTGTCGAGACTCCATCTATCTGCACGACCGCAGCTTTGACACACAAAATCTGCGGCAATCCCTCCACGATTTTCTTCCAAGTCTTCCCTTCATCTCGCGACCCGTACAACTTCCCGCTGCGCGTGCCAAAATAAATTCCCGCTGGGTTCAACGCGTCTGTCGTCAGTGCGTCTCGCAGCACCGTTTCGTACGCGCCCTTATCCGGCAAGCCGCGGCCCAATGGCTCCCAGGACCTTCCCGCATTACGCGTGCGATACACCCGCAAACAGCCTTCCGGCGTACAACGAAATTCCTCGGATTCCACCGGCACGCTATACACGCAATTCGCATCGTGCGGATGCATCAGCATGGCAAATCCAAAATCCGATGGCAGATCATGGCCGATCTCCTGCCATGACTCGCCGTGATTCTCCGAACGATACATTCCACCGTGATTTTGCAGGAACAGCCGCTCCGGCCGCGATTCGTGCATCACGATCTTGTGGACGCACTGCCCGAACTCCGGATATTTCTCCGGCGCAAACGTTACGCGAATTCCCTTGTTGCGCGCTTGCCAACTGATTCCGCCGTCGTCCGTGCGATAAACGCCGCCTGCCGACACCCCGGTGTACATTCTTTGCTTATTGGTGGGGTCCGGCAAAACTGTGTGCAGCGTCAGCCCGCCGTTGCTTGGCATCCAGCGTGGTCGGTGCGGATGATCGTACAGCCCGCGCACCAGACACCAGGTATCGCCTTCGTCCCGCGACTCGAACAGCGCTGCCGGCTCCGCACCGCAATAAAGTTTGTCGGGCTCGTCCGGCCGGCCCAGCGAAATCTGCCAGACGTTTCTCAGCGCGGTGCCCGACTCGGCGGGAAAACGGATGCTCGCCTCTAGTGGATTCGTCCAACTTTTCCCGAAGTCGTCGCTCGACCGCAGAAACGTACCCCACATCATGTTGTTCGCCGATACCCACAAACGGTGACGCCCATTTCGCCCGTCGTAGGCCATCGCATACACGCCCTGCCCATGAAAGTACGGCCCGGCTACATCCCATTTGGTGCGGTCTCGCGACGATCGAACCAGAAACGCACCCTTGTTCGTACCCACCAGCAACAAAATATCTTTATTCTTCACCGCAAGGTGCTCGATGCCTCGCAGCACCAGCATCCGCGGGCCGCGCGTTTCTTCCGAGGGATGACGCGTCTGCATCGTCGCGCCCTGCACTGTTTCCAGTGCCGCGCGAACTTCGCTGGCCCGTTGATAACGTTCCACCGGCTGCTTCATCAAGCAGTGCTGAATCACCGCGGCGAGTCCGTATGGAACGGTTGCAGGCAGCGCGGGGAGCGGTTCGCGCAGAATTGCAGACGTGACTTCGAAGCCGGTTTTCCCGCGAAACGGCAACTGTCCGGCTGCGGCTTCATAAAGAAGTACACCGAGCGCCCACAGATCGCTCAGGTGATCCGCCTTCTGCCCGCGCAAAACTTCCGGCGCCATGTACGGCAATGTTCCGACTAGTTTGCTTTCCAGCGAAGAGTAAGAAAGCGTGACATCATTGATTTCCTCGCGCTCCATCCGCGTGGCCAACCCGAAATCCAATACTTTCACGCGACCCTCGGGCGTCACCATTACGTTAGAGCCTTTAAGGTCGCGATGCACAATGCCGCGATCGTGCGCGTGCGCCAACGCATCCGCGATCTGCGTTCCATAGCGCGTCACCGTTTCCATCGACAGCCCGGTCGAGACAATCAGATCGCTGAGCGAGCGCCCCTCAATCAGTTCCATCACTACATAAAAGTCGTCGCCGCTCTGTCCCACCTGGTGAATGGTGCAAATATTGGGATGACTGAGGGATGAGGCGGTCTGCGCCTCGCGAAGCAGATGATCCGGGCCAACGCGGTCCAGTGCGCCGTGCCCCAGCAGCTTCAAGGCGACATCACGATTCAACACTTCATCGCGCGCGCGGTACACCACACCCATACCGCCTTCGCCGATCTGCGCCAGAATTCTGTAGTGGTCGAGCGTTCTTCCGATCATGGCCGTAACCAAAACGCCATGCTACCACGCCCTCTACCTTACTCTGGGGTATAGGCGTTCGAGGGTCAGGATGTGAGCAGGAGTGACGCGCCACACCGGACGTGCCGCCGAGGCTGGGTACTTAGTGGTAATTATAGCATGATATACGTTAGTGGTTAACTGCACCTTTGTTCAGGTATTGGGACCTTTAGTACTTTCGGACTTTCTCCTGTTCACATTTGCTTCTTCGGGCCAGTAGTGGCGCTGCAGACGCGTCCGCAGACTACAGACGCTATGAATTACGGGCCTGGCTACAAGTTTCTTTGCAGTTTCCTGAGGCGCGCTACGTCTCTCGCAGTTGCTTGCGGTCGAACGACACCGCACGGATTTTTGGCGTGCTCCCTTATGGCCGCTGGATTGGCACTGAGCGGCGGCGCTAGCCGGTGCGCGGCACGAGAACCGCTGCACGGGGCGCTGTCTAGCACACAGTCCGGGGGAGGAATCACACTGGTGCAGCACGCGAGTCTGGACGCGAATATGAGCACCTCGGCGTCGCTGTCGTTCAAGTCGGCAAATGCCGCGGGCAACTGGATTGGCGTGGCGATCCGCGGCGGGGCCATGAATGAAGTGTTTTCGATTCACGATTCCCGCGGGAACGTATATCGCAAGGCCTTCCAACTGAACCAGACGGGACACGCGGAATGCCTGGCGCTGTTCTATGCGGAAAACATTTCCGGCGGCGCCAACACAATTACGGTGTCAGATTCGATTTTTCAAACATTGCGATTCTCGATTCTGGAGTACTCCGGGGTGGCGGCTTCAGGCTCGTTGGACGCGAGCGCCAGCGCGCAAGGTAGCGGCACAGCCCCCAGCAGCGGCGCGACTACGACTACAGCGAACGGCGATCTGTTGCTGGGAGTGGTGATGACCGGCGATGCGGACAGTTTTACCGCGGGGTCGGGATACACGCTTGAAGAAAGTGTGCCCGCCGAGCCCGCAGCAAAGTTGATAACGGAAGACCAGATTCAAGCAAGCGCCGGAAGCACGGGCGCGGGCGTTTCCCTAACAGGGACGCAACCTTGGGCCGCAGGCGTGGCAGCGTTCAAGCCGGCCGGAACGGTTGCCAGCGCCAGCCGAATCGTGCTGGTGCAGCACGCGAGTCTAGACGCGAATATGAGCACATCGGCGTCGCTGTCGTTCAACTCCCCGAATACGGCGGGCAACTGGATTGGCGTGGCGATCCGCGGCGGGGCCATGAATGAAGTGTTTTCGATTCACGATTCCCGCGGGAACGTATATCGCAAGGCCTTCCAACTGAACCAGACGGGACACGCGGAATGCCTGGCGCTGTTCTATGCGGAAAACATTTCCGGCGGCGCCAACACAATTACGGTGTCAGATTCGATTTTTCAAACATTGCGATTCTCGGTTCTGGAGTACTCCGGGGTGGCGGCTTCAGGCTCGTTGGACGCCAGTGCCAGCGCGCAAGGTAGCGGCACAAACCCGAGCAGCGGCGCGACTACGACTACAGCGAACGGAGATCTGCTGCTGGGAGCAGTGATGACCGGCGATGCGGACAGTTTTACCGCAGGGTCTGGATACACGCTTGAAGAAAGCGTGCCTGCGGAGCCTGCAGCAAAGTTGATAACCGAAGGGCAACTCCAGCAAAGCGCAGGAAGCGCTACCGCGAGCGTTTCCCTGACAGGGACGCAGCCTTGGGCCGCCGGGATAGCAGCGTTTAAGCCGGCGGGATCTGCGAGCGTGGATGCCACTCCGGGGAGCGCACAGTTTGGCAATGTGCCGGTGGGAACGAATAACACGCAAGCAATCCAGATTACCAATGGCGGCAGCGCGAGCGTGACAATATCGAACGTTTCCAGCACGGGCAGCCAGTTTGCGGTTTCGGGATTGACGGCGCCGCTGACGCTGGCAGCGGGCGGAAGCGCCATGTTCACTGTGGGGTTTGCGCCGACAAGCACGGGAACGTTCAGCGGGAGTGTGGCGCTGCAAATGAACGGAAGCAGTTCAAGTTTGCTGATTCCCTTGCTGGGTACGGGAATTGCGGTATCGCAGACGGTCACTGTTAGTCCGACGAACGTGAGCTTTGGAAGCGTGCCCATCGGACAAATCGCGACGATGAACGTGACGGTGCAAAACACCGGTAATTCCAGCGTGCTGGTTGGATCGGTGGGAGTCGGCGGGACGGGATTCAGTGTGGCCGGATTGACCGGAGGGACAACCATCGGAGCGGGGCAGAGCGCGACGCTGCAAGCGGAGTTTATTCCGAAAAGCACGGGAAATGCGAGCGGGACAATTACGATTTTGAGTAACGCAGCGAGTGATCCGAGCGTGTCGGTGCCGATTGCGGGAACAGGGATTAGCAGCCAGGCGCATGCGGTGGATTTGAGTTGGGTACCAAGTACATCGACGGGAGTGGTGGGGTACAACGTGTACCGGTCGTCAGTGTCGGGAAGCGGATATGAGAAACTGGTGGGTTCGCCAGTGGCAGCAACTACGTTGACGTTTACGGATAATGGGGTGACGAGCGGGTCCAGTTATTATTATGTGGTGACGTCGTTGTCTGGAGGCGGCGAAGAGAGCGCGTATTCGGCACAGACTAGTGTGGTGGTACCGTAGGGTTGAGTTCAGGGTAGAAACCGCAGTGTTCTGAATCCGCGTCCGCCGAGTTCAGCTTCTCTACACCAAGCGCTCCTCTTGACCTATACATTCAAACTTATCGGGCACCAGCGTAGCTGCTTGGCAAATTCGACATTGATTACTGCGATTCTCGCGCATGCGGCATTAGCTTCTTCAGATGGGAATGGCGATGTCTTTTCCAGAGTGAGAGGAAATCCTGATAGGCGGCCCGCGCCTTGGTTCGTCGCACCTGCTAGACATAACGCGAGCGCCAACACGCCTAACTAAGCAAGGGTATGGCGCAGGTATCCTGCCACGTCGTTAATGAAGCGATGCACCGACACCTCCGCGATCCGGTGGCCCACGACCGCGTTCATAACCTTGCCCACGGCGCCGAACGGTGGTTCGTATACGCCCTTAAAGTCCAACTGCGTCTCGGTAGCGGTCAGCGGGTAGATAGAAAGCTCAGCCTTCATGAGCGGGAACAAACGTGGCATGGTCGCGGCTTCCCATTCGAGCAGCAACCGGGTGACGGGCGTCGACATGGCGTCGACTTTCTCCTCGACGTTTTTGACGGAAATGCTGATATCGGTCTTGATCCCAATACCGCCACTGTCGACATGCAGTTCAGCGGCGATCGATTGCGCTCGGGAAGCAGCAGCCTTGGTGGCCGACTGGAACACAGTGAGTGAGTTCTGGCTCAACGCATCGCGGACTTGCTCGTATGGATGGTTAACGTAGTCGTAGCAGCGAATCTCACGCTTTTTACTCATCAACGTTCCGTCCAGAGTGACAGAGTGCCTTCAAACTAGCGATCGAAGGATCTTACCATGCCGCCATCGCAGCGCATGTTGCAGATCGCGCGCGCGGTCATCCAAAGGCGCAATCGGACTAGCACTTCGAACCCAGACAGAGTAATCTTTGCAATCGAAATTGCCATACGAAGTTTTTTCGTCAAAGCTGACAAAGATTAATGACCACTTCAACCGATGGACTCAAGGTAAAGCAAATTCCACCAGAAACAGCGAGGTTAGATGTCTCAGATTGATGTGCCACTCGTACGCTCTGGTTTCGGACAGACCCAGCGCACCGATAAGTGGTGGGTGCAGCCATTGCTGGTCTTTCTCGGGTTTTCCACATTCATCGTTTACTCCACGTGGGCTGCCCTGCAAGGGCAACACTTCAGGTTCGGACCATATCTTTCGCCATTTTATTCTCCAGAATTGGTGGGGTCCTCCGATGCGTGGTTCGGGGCAAAGCCGAGTTGGATGCCCGTTTGGGTTACGGCGGCGATGTTGATTCTATGGGCTCCTGGCGGCTTTCGATTCACCTGCTACTACTATCGCGGCGCGTATTACAAAGCGTTTTGGGCAGACCCGCCATCGTGTGTTGTGGGTGAACCGCGAAAGACCTACCTCGGTGAACGAACATTTCCCTTAGTGATGCAGAATATCCATCGTTATTTTTTGTATCTTGCGCTGATCTTTATCGTTCTCTTGGCACTTGACGCGTGGAGAGCTTTCTGGTTTGACGGGCACTTTGGCGTTCGCGTCGGTTCTCTCGTCCTGCTGACCAACGTCGTGCTGTTGAGTTGCTATACCTTTGGCTGCCACTCGTTTCGCCACCTCGTCGGTGGGCTTCGTGACAGGCTCTCCGGAGCTCCGGTACGCAAGCAGGTCTATGACTGTGTGAGTTGCCTGAATCAACGCCACATGCTTTTTGCCTGGTGCAGTCTTTTTACGGTCGGATTCTGCGACCTGTATGTGCGCATGTGCTCTATGGGAATATGGACCGATTGGAGGATCTTCTAGTGGCCGAGTACATCACCCACGAGCACGACGTTCTGATCATTGGTGCCGGAGGCGCCGGTCTGCGAGCGGCTGTGGAAGCTTCCAGTGCTGGTGTAAAAGTCGCCGTGATTACGAAATCGCTCCTCGGCAAAGCTCATACCGTAATGGCGGAAGGTGGCATAGCCGCGGCGATGGGCAATGTCGACGACCGAGACAATTGGGGCGTTCACTTTTCCGATACCATGCGCGGTGGACAATATCTTAATAGCTGGCGCATGGCCGAGCTTCATGCCAAGGAAGCGGCCGCGTGCGTGCGCGAATTGGAAGCGTGGGGTGCGCTTTTCGATCGAACGACTGACGGCAGAATCCTGCAGAGAAATTTCGGTGGCCATCGCTATCCTCGACTCGCGCACGTTGGCGATCGAACTGGGCTTGAAATGATCCGCACTTTGCAGGATCACGGAATACATCTTGGCCTGGATGTTTTCATGGAATACACGATCGTCACGCTGCTGAAAGACGGTGAACGCATCACCGGCGCGTTTGGATACGATCGCGAGCGTGGTCGCTTCCATTTGTTCCGCGCTAAAGCGGTTGTTCTCGCTACCGGGGGAATCGGACGAGCCTACAAAATCACCAGCAACAGTTGGGAATATACAGGGGACGGACATGCGCTCGCCTATCACGCTGGCGCCGCACTTATGGACATGGAATTCGTGCAATTCCATCCAACCGGAATGATCTGGCCGCCCAGCGTCCGTGGAATCTTGGTAACAGAGGGCGTGCGCGGCGAGGGAGGAGTCCTTCGCAACAACAAGGGCGAGAGATTCATGTTCAAAGATATTCCGCCGCTCTACATCGATCAAACCGCCAATACAGAAGAAGAGGGCTGGCGGTATACCCAGGGTGACAAGAATGCCAGACGCCCTCCCGAGTTGCTCACGCGCGACCATGTGGCCCGCTGCATCCGTCGTGAAGTGAAGGAAGGGCGAGGAAGTCCTCACGGCGGTGTTTTTCTGGATATCGCATGGATTAAGGAGCGGATTCCGCATGCAGCGGAACATATCAAGAAAAAGCTTCCGAGCATGTATCACCAGTTTAAGCAGCTCGCCGATATCGACATCACTCAGGTGCCGATGGAGGTTGGTCCTACGACCCACTACATGATGGGCGGAGTTCGTGTTGATCCCGATTCTCAAATGTCAGACGTTCCCGGGCTTTTTGCAGCAGGTGAATGTGCAGCTGGATTGCACGGTGCCAACCGATTGGGAGGGAATTCGCTCTCCGATCTCCTGGTCTTCGGCAAACGGGCCGGGCAATACGCCGCAAACTTCGCGAAAGAACATTCCCAAGGTGCCATAGATTCCGCCGAACTCAGTTCCGCGGAAAAAAGGGCCTTACAGCCTTTTGAATGCGACGGTTCCGTAAATCCCTACAGCGTTCAGCATGAATTGCAGAGCATCATGCAGGATCTGGTCGGGATCGTGCGCCAGGAACAGGAAATGAGGCAGGCGCTCGACCATATTCAAAGGCTGGCCGCGACCAGCGAGCGCGTCGGCGCCAGTGGACACCGCGAGTTTAATTCAGGTTGGCACACCGCACTCGATCTTCGTAATCTTTTGACCGTTTCCGAGATTGTCACGTTAGCCGCGCTCGAGCGCAAGGAGAGTCGCGGCGCCCATTTTCGCGATGACTTCCCAGACAAGGACGCCCAGTTCGGCACATTCAATATCGTCGCAAAAAAACAGGCCGACGGAAGAGTCGGGCTAACCCGCGTACCCATTCCGGAAATGCGTTCGGATCTGCGGCAAGTCATTCAGGAGATGAAGTGATGCCGACAACGACCACGTTTCGTATTTGGCGCGGAGAACACGGCCAGGGGAGCTTCCGCGACTACACTACGCAAATCGAAGACGGCATGGTGGTGCTGGATGCTGTTCATCAAATACAAGCCGAACACGCTGGCGATCTTGCCGTTCGTTGGAACTGCAAGGCAGGGAAATGCGGCTCGTGCTCGGCCGAAATAAATGGCATGCCAAAACTAATGTGCATGACGCGCTTGAACACTCTTCCGCTTGATAAACCAGTGATCATCGAGCCCATGAAGGCTTTCCCAAACCAGAAAGACCTGGTCACTGATGTCTCCTGGAATTACGCCGTTAAACGCCGGATTCCCAAGTTCACGCCCCGGCCCCCTGACGCGCCCGATGGCACCTGGCGAATGGACCAGGCGGATGTCGACCGGGTTCAGGAGTTTCGTAAATGCATTGAATGCTATCTCTGCCAGGATGTGTGCCACGTCTTGCGTGACCACCACATGCACGAGCAATTCATCGGTCCACGATTTCTCGTATACACTGCCGCGCTGGAGATGCATCCGCTGGACGTCGCGGATCGCGTTCCTCAACTGAAGGAACAATTTGGCATCGGCCTTTGCAACATCACCAAATGCTGCACCAAGGTCTGCCCCGAGGGCATCACTATCACCGACAACGCCATCATCCCGCTTAAGGAACGCGTCGTTGATCGCTTTTTCGATCCGCTGACAAAATTACTCCGGGTATTTCGCAACAAAGAAACATAGGAGATTTTTATGCAATTCCAACTGAAGTCGATCTCGGTGCAAAGCATTCCAGAAGCGCTTGCTAAGGTCGAGCGCTACCGTCTTTTGAATGAGCCGGTGCTTGCGGAAAGTATTTGCCTCGATATTCTTTCCATCGTACCCGATCATCAACAGGCCCTGATTTCGCTGCTCCTCGCTCGAACCGATCAATTCGATTCCAACATGAACGCCAAGCCTGCTCTGGAGGTCCTCTCACAAATCAAAGGCGACTATGAACGCGCGTACTACGCCGGTATCATTTGGGAGCGCCAAGGAAATGCTCACATTCGACACGGCATCTCTGGAGGATCCGGTGCCGCGTACCATGCACTTCGCGGTGCCATGGCCGATTTCGAAAGAGCATCGACTTTAAGTCCGCCAGGAAACGACGACGCCATTCTGCGTTGGAACACCTGTGCTCGCGTGATCATGCAGAATCCAGGCATCGTGCCATCCCCCGATGATCAATCCACAGAAACTTGGATCCGCCAGGAAGCCAGCTCTCGAATCGGCGACCTTTAGCCGCGTACGCCTACCTCCGGAATTCCACTCTGGTCGTTCCATGCAAAAGCCGTCACGCCGTGACCGCGTCGAATTTACTGGAGGAGGACCTGGTGCCTTGCTTGCCGAGATTTGAATTGAGTTCCGGGGTTGACTTGTTGTTCCTTGCCCCATCGCCTCGAAGCAGTATTCCAAGCGAGCATCCCAGAATCTCGAGTGCGAGAAGGACATAGACACTTGCGTCAAACCAGGCGGTCCAATTACCAGGCGCTACCGTGAAAACATTGTTTGGAGATGCATGCAGAAAGTGCTCATAAAGATCGGCACCCATAGCAGCCAAAAAGAAAATCAACGAAACCAACCAGGTATATTTAGCGCTGAGCTTCCATAAGGCAATTGCTACGCTCAAATGCAGTGACGTCAACAAAATTATGGCCAACCAACTTACGTTGTTGTTGGGGGGTGGAAGAATCTTTGCCGCAAGGAACAGGTGCCAGATTGCGACGATCCCGTGTGCGACGACAATTAGTAGAGCGAGTGTCCGTAATTTTGCCATAGAATCCTTGCTCCTCCCGATATTTTCTATCCATTATGTATGACGTACGGGGAGCTAAGTTTATGACACGTGCTTCGGTTGCGTGCGGCAGGGCTGTGACACACGCGCTTGTATTGACTGGTCCGCCCACTTCCCATGTGGTCGGCAACTCGGAACTATTCGCCTAAGTCCCAATGAACGCGATCGCCTTGTGGGTTCTCGTATACCAAGGCCTACTTGATCTGCTCGACCAGCATCTCTCTCCCGGTTTTATCGTAAAACGTCATCGTCATCCTACCTGTGTCGACTGTCCACTTCTCGATCCCGCTCTGCGCCAAGCCTCTGGACATCTCCAGGTAAGTCGTCTCGCCCCGCTCATGCCGACCCAGGTGCCCAAGGAACGTCTCGCGTTCACCGCTTTCCGCGACGGCAAACACCTCGTGCACAGCTGGTGAGACGACGCGGTAGCCGTCCCGCCCAAAATATTCCGAATGGCCGTCGACTAAGTACGATTCGGACCGTTCGACGCCTAGCGCCTTAAGCGCCAGTACGTACTCCGCGAACGTCTTCGCGCTACCGAGTCGCGCGTGCACGTCGTTGATTTGCTCGATAGTAAACATGACCGGTTCAGGCTCTGATACCAGCATGCACTAACCCTCCGCGGGCGGCACATGCCTTATCTTGAAGTTGAAATTCACGACGAAAGTTCGTCTGTCGGTGGCCTGCCACATGGATCGATGATGACGACCCGTCATCCCGAACAGAGTCCGCGGAGTGAGAACTCTGCACCATCGCGCGCACCATGCGCGGATGAAATCCCTCTTGCCTTCGCCCTTGCCTGGAATGGTGCCGGATCTGCTTGCCGGTGGGGCGGATTGTGGGGTGGAGAGGTTGTGTGGGTTCTCTCGCCTATTCCCGTCTTCCTCAGCGCCGCCGCAACTCGCACAGTAGCGCCGGCATCTTGCCGGCACAGCAACCCAACTCCACTTACCGACCCGTCATCCCGAACGCAGCCTGCGGAGTGAGGGCTCCCTCACACGTATAGTTTCCGCGTTATTCCCGCGTGTGAAATGAAAAGTTTGGCTCTGACGATCGACTCAGACAAACCTAACATCCGCAAGAATGCATTCACTGTGGGCACGACCTGAGGCCTGCAACGTAGCCATCGACCAAACCTATCGCGCCATCCACGGCCGAATCGAGTTGAGGTATTATGTTTCAGAATTAGAAATTGCGATGACGCCAATCACCGCTCGGCCAGAAAATCGTAGTCTCCCGTGGGCGTCAACTTCACCTCGCCCAGTTCTTTGCGGTGCACAGAAACTACATCCGTATACCACAGCGGTACGTACGGCAAGTCCGCTGCCACAATTTTCTGCACTTCGCTGCACAGCGCTTTCCGCTTTTCTCGATCCATCTCCACGCGAATCTTCTCAGTCAACTCATCTACTTTTGCATTCCTATAACGCCCGCGATTCGGTCCATCCGGCGGAATGCGCTTCGAGTTGAACACTAACTCAAACACATCCGGGTCGTTATTCGCGCCGACCCACTTCAAATAGGAAATCTGAAAATTGCCCTTACCTAAATCCGAAAACAGAGTCGCAATCTCCAACGGTCGCACTTCCAGTTCCACGCCGACGCCGCGCCACTGTTCCTGCAGCGCCGCGCCTAACAATCGCGCCTGCTCGTCCGTCGAAACTTTCAAGATCACATGCATCCGCGTTCCATCTGCTTTCCGCGGAAATCCTGCCGCATCCAGTAATCGCTCCGCCGCTGCCGGATCGTATTCATATTTCTTCACATTTCCGTCATACGCCCAATGATTCGGCGGCAAGATTCCACTAGCGAGTTGCGCTTCGCCGCGCAGCAAATATTTGATCAGCGATTGGCGATCGGTCGCATACGCCAGCGCTTGCCGCACTTCGCGTTTGCCGATAATCGCGTCCTGCATATTCATTCCCAGATACGCGAAGTTTGTTCCGGTCCGTTCACTCACCGTCAAGTCTGTTTGCTTCGCGAGAACTGGAATCATGTCGGGAGAAAGGGAACTCACTTCAATATCCGCCGATCCTTTACGCAATTCCAGCGCCCTGACAATCGCGTCCGGCACAATCCGAAACGTCACGCGTTCGATGTGCGTTTTGTTTTGTTGAATAATCTCGGCGTCCACCGCTGGCCGAGCTGGAGTGTTTCGCCGACGCCGACTTTGCGCTCTGCGGACTTTGCGCCTCTGCGTTAAGTTTTCCTCGTAAATCCGCAGCGACGCTCGCGCGAAAATAATTCGCGTTCCTTTCAATCACCACAGCATCATCTTGGGATTGGCTTATAAAACCGTACGGGCCGCTGCCTATTGGCTTGCGCGAAAAGTCTGCGACCTGCATCCGCTGGCGCAATGCCTACCGCGGAGCGTTCCATGTTCCATAAAAACGATGCGGCCGGTTCTTTGAGATGAAAAACGACTGTTTGCGCGTCGGGCGCTTCGATGGAATTAATCATGCGAAATGCGCCGCGTTTTGGAGAACGGTTCGTCGCATTCATCATGAATTCCATGGTAGCTTTCACGTCTCTGGATGTTAGCGCGCGGCTATCATGGAACGTTCACGCCTTTGCGCAAATGAAAAATATAGGTCAACGCATCCGGCGTGTCCCAGGATTCCGCGAGATCGCCATGCAGATTCATTTCTGCGTCGCGTTCCACGAGGCCATCGAAAAGCAATTTATCAATGCGCTGTGATTGCGCATCCGATGCATAGCGCGGATCGAGATTTACTGGATTAGATTCGATTACGAAAATAATGTGTGATGGATCAAATATTCGTTCTCGCGAGCACGCCGCTAAAAACAAACCGCATCCCAGCATCAAGCAGGCTGCATGGCAGAACGCGCGCCAGTGCGTGCAGCTTCGTTTTTTGTCGCTCACTGTTGTTGGATCTTGGCTTAGCAATCTCCGTGTCCTCGGTGTTCCAACCTCGGTGTCCTCCGCGTGAACTCTTTGTTCTCGCATTCACCCGGCGTAACAAATCTTTCCCAGGATTGCTTCTTTGTCCGCACCCGTGGCGCTGGGCAAATTTCCCGGACGGCGATGCAAGGTTTCGTAGGCCATCAAAGCAAATGCGTATGCCTCTTTGGCTTCTTCCGGCACGCCGAGCTTTGAGGATGGCACCACTTCCATCGGCGTCAATGCCGCCGTTAGTTGCGCCAGGATCAAGGGATTGCGCGCGCCTCCACCGGAAACTATCAGCTGAGAAATCTTTGTTTTGCGAAGTACAAAACGTTTCAGCGCGTCCACGACGGAATCCACGGTGAATTCCGTGGTGGTTCGTATCAAATCGTTGGGCGCCGCCCGATGTTTTTTACCGAGACGCAGCAATTCCTGGAAGTAGGCGCGCCCGTAATATTCTCGTCCGGTGGATTTCGGCGGACCTAATTTCAAATACGGATCGCGCAGCAATGCTTTCAATAGTGGAGCGATGACTTGTCCCTGGCGCGCGAGTCGCGCACCGCGATCGAATCTTTGTTTCTTGCGTGTGAAGTGCCACACCAGCGCATCGATCAACATATTTCCCGGGCCAGTATCGAAGGCCAGCACTTGTGCTGGTTTTGCACCCGCCGGCAGCACGGTGACATTTCCAATTCCACCCAGATTCAGTGAAACGCGCCCCAACTGCTCGTCGCGATATAAGATCCAGTCGGCGAACGGGACCAGCGGCGCGCCTTGTCCGCCAACGGCCATGTCGGCAACGCGAAAATCGCCGACAGTCGTGATTCCTGTTTGTGCCGCAATCACTGCGGGTTCGCCAATTTGCAGTGTCGACGCGGTTGATTTTCCAAGGAAGGGGACTGCGCGGCCTTGATGAAATATGGTTTGGCCGTGGCTACCAATTAATTTCACGCGGGAAAGTGCTACGCGAAATTCCTTGCAGGCCGCGATGGCTGCGTCCGCAAATGCGCCACCCAAGCGGAAATTGAGTTGGCTGATTTCTCCCGCGGTGCAAGTTGCACCTTCGGCAATACGTAGCACTTCGGTTCGGACGGCTGGTTGCATGCGCATGGTGGTGTGATGCAGTAAACGGCAGCGCAAGCGCGGTGGACCGCCACGCACTTCGGCTAAGGCGACATCAATTCCATCCGCCGACGTCCCACTCATTAGTCCCAAAATAAGCATGGCTTCATTGTCTTACTTTACGTTCCGTCTTCCTCTCCAAAATCCATCGCTGGTCCTCATCTTCGAAATAGCCGAGCTTGCCTTTTATACAGGACACAAAGGTCCCGATGCCGCGTCCTACAATTTCTTTCAGTGCTTTCTCGAGCGACATCTGCTTGCCATCCAGATCACTGTTTTCCGACATCACATAACAGAAATCCGGCGCGTCTTTGGATTTCAGGAATCGGAGTATGTCATGGGCATTATGCTGGCTCGGCGGTATCGATACGGCATAGCGCATGTCTAGGTGCCAAAAGTGGGCGAGAGTGCCGGTGATATCATCGCGTCGTTTCGGCTTTGCGAGTATTGCCAGGTATCTTGCACGTCTTTGAGGAAGGATGAAGGAGAGGAAAATCGCTTCTTCATGGTCAGCTTGGTCGCTCATCCAATCTGCTTTTTCAGTTCTGCTAACAAGTTGAGGGCTTCGATGGGGCGCAGCTCGTCTAGGTCGGCGGCCTTCAGGCGGTCAATTACGGCGCGGTCGAGGGCGGTAAATAAAACATTTTGATTTCCATTGCCGTTCCCATTTTCATGGGTGCCGGGCGTAAGAGTTTCGCTTAATGCGTGTTCGCTGGCTTCGTGTCTGCGTAGGACTTCGCGGGCGCGTTCAATTACAGTTCGTGGCAAGCCGGCGAGCCGCGCGACTTCAATACCGTAACTTTTGTCGGCACTTCCGGGTTCCACGCGGCGCAAGAAGATAATTTCGTTTGGCGTTTCTTTGACGGAAACGTGAATGTTCTTGACCGCAGGCAGTAAGTCAGCCAGTTCGGTTAATTCGTGGTAGTGCGTGGCGAAGAGCGTGCGTGCGCGAGTATTTTTCTGGAGATGCTCGACTACCGCCCAGGCAATCGAAAGCCCATCGAACGTCGACGTTCCACGTCCTACTTCATCGAGCAGCACCAGGCTGGACGGGGTGGCGTGATGCAAAATCGCGGCGACTTCGCTCATTTCGACTAAGAATGTGGAACGACCGCGAGCGAGATTGTCGCTGGCTCCGATACGGGTGAAGATGCGATCGGTGATGGGCAATCGAGCTTGACGCGCCGGAACGTACGAGCCCATTTGCGCCATGACTACGATAAGTGCCGCCTGGCGCAGGTAGGTGGACTTGCCACCCATGTTTGGTCCGGTAATCAGTAACAATTGCTGGCGTCCCGGTTCAAAATACAAATCGTTGGGTACGAATCGTTCGCCCTTCTGGCGCAATAATTCTTCGATCACCGGATGGCGTCCGCCGACAATGAGCAGTTCGCCGGTGCCATTAAATTCCGGGCGAACATAATTGCGGTCCGCGGCGATTTTAGCGAAGGAGGCGAGCACATCGAGTTTGGCGATAGCAGCGGCGGTTTTTCGCAATCTCCCGGCTTGTGCGGCGATTCCTGAACGCAACTCCACAAAGAGTTGGCGTTCGATTTCGATAATGCGTTCGTCGGCCGCCAGTATTTTGCGTTCGTACTCTTTCAACTCGGGACAGGTGAAGCGTTCGGCATTCACCAAGGTCTGTTTTCGTTCGTAATCTGCCGGGGCCAGATGGAGGTTCGGCTTGGAAATTTCCATGTAGTAGCCAAAAATATTGTTGAAGCGGATTTTTAAAGAATTAATTCCGGTGCGTTTTCGCTCTCGCTCTTCCATCGAAGCGATGATCTGCTTGCTGTGCTGGCTAAGGTCGCGCAGTTCATCGAGTTCGCCGTTATATCCGGCGCGAATCATTCCGGGCTCGGTGGCGACCACCGGAGGCTCATCGGCCAGAGCTTTCTCGAGGCGCTCGCGTACATCGGTGAGCTCGTCGATTTCCTCATGCAATTCGCGCAGAAGGTCGCTGCCGCCGGTTTGCGGTGGCGTCAGGAAATTCTTGAGCACCGGTAACTGTGCCAGCGATTTGCGCAAGGCGAGCAATTCGCGAGGGGATGCCAATCCCAGCGTAATGCGGCTAGTGAGGCGCTCCAGATCTTGAATACCGCGCAACTCCTTGCGAATTTCGCCGCGCACGACGGTCTGCTGAAGGAGATGCGCTACAGCGCCGAGACGCGCCTCAATCGCATCCTGATTAATCAGCGGACGGAGCACCCATGAACGAAGCAGTCTCGCGCCCATTCCTGTGACCGTCGAGTCGAGCGCATTTACGAGTGTCGACGGTCCGGATGCCTTGGCCTCTTCGGTGAAAATTGGCGCGAGCAATTCGAGATTTCGCACCGAAACGGGATCGAGCAACATGGTGTCGTGCTGCTCGTAGTAGCGGATCTGATCAACATGGCGAAGAGCTTCACCGCTGGTCCCATCTTCGCTGCGCGCTGCATTTTCCCGCAGGTAATGAACGATCGCACCTGCGGCACACATGGCTTGCACATGATCATCGAGGCCGAATCCGGTCAGTTCCGCGACGCCGAATTGTTCGCGCAAGAGGCGTTCGGCGTAGTCGCGCTGAAACACCCAATCTTCAACATGGGTTTCGACGCCGCCGGTGCCATCGAGCAGGGAAGTCTTGGCGGTTTCGAACAGTTGCTGCGGGCGCGGGAGCAGGGTTTCGCGCGGCCGCTGCAGTTGCAACTCGTCGCGTAACAGATCTTCGGCGCCAGCACCTTGCAGTTCGGTGGCTTGAAATTCGCCGGTAGAAAGGTCGACCAAGGCCAAACCGATCTTGGTGCCGTTCTGCGCGACGCTAGCCAGAAAATTATTTTCTCGCGCGTCGAGCACCGAGACATCGGTGGCGGTTCCCGGCGTAATCACCCGGGTCACTTCCCGGCGAACCAGTTTTTTGCCTGGGCCGGGCTGCTCCATCTGCTCGCAAATGGCGATTTTGAAGCCGGCGCGGATCAAGCGCGCAATGTAGCCATCGGCGGCGTGATAGGGAACGCCACACATCGGGATGGGCTGACCTTTTTCACGATTGCGGGAAGTCAGTGTGATCTGCAGTTCGCGCGCGGCAATCATGGCATCTTCGTAGAAGAGCTCGTAGAAGTCGCCGAGGCGGAAAAGGAGTAAGGCCTGCGGATAGCGCGATTTCACCGCGTGGTACTGCTGCATCAGGGGTGTGGTGGGTTCACTCATTCAATTCGTGTTTACCGTTGCGTTGGATTGTAGCTCAGGTGGTTAGGTTCTCCTGTTTGCGTTCTGGCGATTGCGAGCGATGTTGCCACGATCCCTCCACTACGATCCAGCAAAGTACGCTGGCTCTCCGGTCGGGATAACAGCTTGCTCGCCATTCGCAAAATGCGCACGATCTCCGGGCCCTTCACTGCTCACTGTAAACGGGATGACAGGTTTATGCGAATTCTCTCGGAATGTCTAGTTGCGTGCCCCTTTTTCTTCACTGTGTAAGTTCAGCTCGCGAACCAGGAACGCGTAATCGAAAGCTATTTCGCGGAGATAGTCGTAGCGGCCGCTGGCGCCGCCGTGTCCTGCGCCCATATTCGTTTTTAGCAGCAACGCGTTGGCATCGGTTTTTAGCGTGCGCAGTTTGGCGACGTATTTGGCGGGCTCCCAGTACATCACCTGGCTGTCGTTCAATCCGGTTTTCACCAACATGGTTGGATAATTCTTGCGCTCGAGGTTGGTGTACGGACAATACTTGCGCATATAAAAATAGTCCGGAGCGAGTTCTGGATTGCCCCACTCTTCATACTCGCCGACCGTTAGCGGGAGCGATGCATCGAGCATGGTGTTCAACACATCGACGAAGGGAACGTGGCTGATGACCACGCGAAATAAATCCGGGCGCAGATTGGTGACCGCGCCCATCAGCAAGCCGCCGGCGCTGCCGCCTTCAATCACCAATTGATCGGGCGAGGTGTACTGCTTTTCGATCAGATATTCCGCGCTGGAAATAAAATCGGTGAAGGTGTTCATCTTGTGATGCATGCGGCCGGCATCGTGCCAGGGTTTGCCTAGTTCGCCGCCGCCGCGAATGTGGGCAATGGCGTAGATCATGCCGCGTTCAAGCAGACTCAAGCGATTTGAACTGAAGGCCACGGGCATGGAGAGTCCGTAGCTTCCGTAGGCATACAGGAGCAGCGGGGCGGTGCCATCCAGGGGAATATCGCGGCGGTAGACCAGCGAGATGGGGAGGCTGGTGCCATCGGCGGCGACGGCGTGAAGGCGTTCGCTTTTGTAGCGGGTCGGCTCGTATCCGCCGAGCACCGGTTGCTGCTTGCGCAAGATGCGTTCGCCGGTGGCGAAATCGTAGTCGAACACGGAACGTGGAGTGACGAACGATTCGTAATGATAGCGAACGTGGCCGGTGTCGAATTCCGGATTCGCGCCAAAGGCTGCGTTATAGGCGGGCTCGGCAAATTCAATTCGCCGGGAAGCTTCGAGCGCGGACGGGGCCTGGGTGGTGAGGTCGATAATGCGCAAATAGGGCAGGCCATCTTCGCGCTCGAACAAAACGATATGGGTGCGAAAGACTTCGCAAGCAGCCAGCATCACGCCGGGGCGGTTCGGGATGACTTCGTGCCAGCGTTCTCGCACGGGATTGGTGGCCGGGGCGGTCATCAGGCGGTAGGTCCGGCCACCGCTGTTGGTGCGGATGAAAAATACGCCACCCACGGGATCTGCGGAGCTTCCGGGATGATGGTCGACGTAGTATTCGTGATTCTCTTCGCGGCGTTCGATTAATTGGAATGTGGCGAGAGGCTGATCGGCGCGGAGGTAGCGAACTTCACTGGTGGTATGGCTATTAGTGACGAGAAATAAATAGGCACCGCTGCGGCTGCGCTCGACGTCGATGCGGAAGCGTTCGTCTTTTTCTTCGTAAAGTAGCGGATCTTCGGGGCGCTCGGCTGGTTTGACGGACTGCAATTGCACTTCTTGTGGCCTTATTACTTCAGGCTTAGGCTCTTCGCGCACGGGAGCAGCGGTGCCGCGGAGCATGTTGGCGAAGGCTCCAAATTTTCCGATGACGCGAGCGGCGGTTCCTGGAGCCTTTGCGGCCGCGTCGGCTGGCTTCGAGGCGCTATCGTCGAGGGGCACCAACCATCCGCCCTTGGATGGCTTTTTTGTAAGCTGGTCGTTTTTCTGCGCGGGCTGTGGGTCGTTGCGTTCGAGTGGTGGACTCGCGGGCTGCGCGCTGGCGACTGCGGGCTGAAAATCTGCTTCTACGAATACATGGCGATACAGGCGGTGGGATCTCTTGGTGACTTCATCTTCGACGGCGTAAAAAAGGGTACGGTTATCGCTGGCCCACGCTGCGCTGGTTACGCGTTCGGCGCGAAAGGGAAGTAGGGCGCCGGTGGAGAGATTTTTGACGTGGAGAGTGTATTGGCGATAGCCGGTGATATCGGTGGCGTAGGCGAGCAAGGAATTATCGTCGCTTACTTCGAATACACCGAGACCTAGAAATGCGTGTCCCTCTGCCAAGATATTTAAATCGAGCAAGACTTCTTCGGGTGAAGGGTCGGGTGAAGGTTCAGCGGTGGGCGCTTTTTTCCGGCAATAAATGGCGTACTGCTTACCTTCTTCGGTGCGGGTGTAGTAGGAATAGCCACGCAGGGAATAGGGGACGCTCAAATCGGTCTGCTGAATCCTGCCCAGCATTTCCTGGTAAAGGGATTCTTGGAGGCCTTCGGTGCCGGCCATGCGCGCATCGGTGTAACGGTTTTCATCTTGGAGATAGGCGATGACGCGCGGATCATCTTTTTTGCGCAACCACGCATAGTGGTCGACACGGCGGTCGCCGTGGATCACGTGCTCGATGGGCTCGCGGAGAGCGAGGGGCGGCTTTACGCCTGGGCCGCCTGCGGATTCCTCCGGAGAAAAGGAAGTACCCGCCGATTTGTACTCGGTTGCCATAATTCCGTTTCGTTTCGATGTGTCCGGAGCAGGATCGGACGCCTGCAACTCTGCAGGAATTCCTGAAGGCTATACTATCGGAAGTTATGGAGGATGTGTAGGCGGATAGAATTTTGCCTGTTGAAGATAGGATGCGCGCTTTATGCCGGATTAGGCTAAGGCGAGCCCTTACTTGGAGGCGCGGCGACGTGTGGATCTCGCCGCGATCCCTCCACTGCGGACCGCATACGGCGCGGACCTCCGGCCCCTTCGAAGCTCAGGGTAAACCCTTCCTGAACTCAGGGTAAACGGGATGACAGGGTAGGCAATGCTGAGTCTTGAGCTTTGCTGCTGTTGCCTGTGGATAAGCGTAATTGTGCGAGAATCGTTGTGGATACGATGATGGCTAACGAGACGGAAATCAAGATACCTGTTCCCAATCCCACGGCGCTGGTGAAGCGGCTCAAACGGCTGGGGGCCAAGCCGGTATTCGCAGGGACTGGGCGCGTGCACGAAATGAACCTGCTGTTCGACACGCCCGACGGGACGGTGGCGAAGCGCGGGCAACTGCTGCGAGTGCGAACGGAGACGCAGGAGCCCACCGGCAAATCCAGCAGCGGCAAACTTGCGCAGCGGATTGTGCTTACGTTCAAGAGGCCGCCGGACGAGCCATCGTTTGGCGAATCGCCGGCGGATATTCATGCGGCGCATGGGCGGTATAAGGTTCGCGAGGAGATTGAGCTGGTGCTGTCGGACTCTGGGGCGATGCGGAAGATTTTCGAAAGCCTGGGGTACAACGGGTGGTTTCGTTACGAAAAATACCGTACGACGTATCAGCTTCCGGCGCGGCATAAGTGGGCTAAGGGACTGCTGATCGAAGTGGACGAGGTGCCGATCGGGACGTTCGTGGAGCTCGAAGGGCATGGCGACGCGATTGATCGAGCCGCGAAGGAACTGGGCTATTCGCCGAAGGACTACGTTACGAAGAATTATCTGGTGCTGTATTTAGACGCTTGCCGGCAACGAGGTGAGCAGCCAACGGACATGCTGTTTCCGGTTGCGCCGCCAGCTCGGAATAAGAAATCGCCTAAGTCGATTGTTAAAGCCAAGGGCAAGCGCAAGAAATAGCGCGCAACGTTTCGCTGTGTTCCGGTCATCGTGGTCAGAGCGATCTGCCTCTACGAAATAAGCCAGGCTGCTGATTGCTACTGGTCAGCTTCGCACCTATAATTCCGCGCCATGTCTACCCGCGCCTTATTTTTCATACTTGTTTTCGCATTTGTATCCACTTCCGGCCAAGCACAACAAACCCATGAGTCTTCCAACATGACTTTGCTGGGGACGAATGACCTGCAAGGGCGCAGTGCGTATCAGCCGTCGATTCACAAACAAGGCGAGCGGTACATCGCCTACATCGGGCATCACGGTGGTGCCGCGGTGAATTCGCTTACCGGACAGCACGAAAATAACGGGACGTCGATTGTGGATGTGACGGACCCGGCGCACACCAAATATCTGGCACACATTCCTGGGGAGGTTGGCACTCCGGGCAAGCCGGAAGCCGGCGGCGCACAGATGACCCGGCTGTGCGATGGCAACGTGCTGCCACACGCCGATCCGCACAAGGTGTATCTGCTGCGGACGTTTGGCGGGGCTTCGCATGAAATTTGGGATGTGACCGATCCAGCCAAGCCTACGCGGCTGACGGTGGTGATCAGCGGGCTGAAAGATACGCATAAGAGCTGGTGGGAGTGCGACACGGGAATCGCGTATCTGGTTTCGGGCGATCCGCAGTGGCGGACACGGCGGATGACGAAGATTTTCGATCTCAGCAATCCGGAGAAGCCGGTGTTTGTGCGGGATTTCGGGTTGCCTGGGCAGCAGCCTGGTTCGAGTGGAGCGGTCCCCAGCGATGTCCATGGGCCCATCTCGACTGGGACGAAGGGGAATCGCATTTATTTTGCGTATGGGCCGGGAAGCTCCGGGATCGTTCAGATTGTGGATCGGGAAAAGCTCCTGAGTGGGCCGAAGGAACCTACGGAGCAGAATTTGCTCTACCCGCAGATTGCGCGCAGCAATTTTCCCGTGGACGCGGGGGCGCACACGGCGTTCCCTCTGATAGGGGTGAATATCGCGGAGTTTGCCAAGATGAAGAATGGCAAGGTGCGCGATTTTCTGGTGGTGCCTGGGGAATCGCTGGCGAATGAGTGCCAGGAGGCGCGACAGATGGTGCACATCCTGGATATCACTAACGAGGCGGCGCCGATTGGCGTGGCTACCTGGACGGTGCCGGAGGCAAGCGGGAATTTTTGTACACGTGGCGGGCGGTTTGGGACGCATTCGTCCAACGAGAGCTTCGCGCCGGTGTTCTATAAGAAGGTGATGTTTTTCTCGCACTTCAATGCTGGGGTGCGGGCCGTAGACATCCGGGACCCATTCCACCCGAAGGAGATTGGGTATTACATTCCCGCGGTAACGGATAAGACGGAGAAGCGGTGCACGGGGACGGCGCCGGATCAGCACTGCGAAACGGTGATACAGACGAACAATGTTGAGGTGGATGACCGGGGGTATATCTACATTGTGGACCGGGCGGGGACGGGGTTGCATATCTTGCAGCTTTCGGGGGCGGCGGCGGAGGTTGTTGCCGGACCCTAAGCTCTGAAGAGAAGGATTTAACACAGAGGGCACAGAGGTCGGAGCACAGAGGACACGGAGAATTGGAAAATATGTGCGGCCGGTAAGGACAAAAATGGAAACCCCCAGACGTCAAGACGACGTCTGGGGCACCCGCAGACACGGAGAATGCGTTCGAGATGTGGTGCGTGGGTAGGAATTTGAAACTTTTTACAAAAAGTTCTCTAAGAACGCCATTCTTTTCTTGACAATGCAACGCGTCGGGCTTATCTCTAATTTCGGAGTGAATTGTTTACCGATGAGCGCGTCCAGCGAACTCGAACCTCACCCTAGAGGCTTAGGGGGAAGGTACCGCCTCTCGACCGCTTGGCAGTTCAGCACTGCGGGCTCGGACCCTTTTGAGCGAAGTGACCGAAACTTCCTTCAGAGCGGGAACCATGCACCTGCTTTGCCCTGGAGAGCATTCACCACCGGCTGATTATTGTTCCATGTTCGGGAGTGTTTCCGCCCGCAGCCGGTAACCGGTTCGCGGGATTTTTTTTGTCCCGCCAACTTCACCGCCAGTGTGCTATTTAGCCCGGTTTTCTAGTCGGCGTTAACCGCACCTTTGTGCCGAGATTTTGTGTTCAACCCTGTGACGCTTGGTTTCATTGGGCGCTCTAGGTTCATAGCAGTTGAATTTTGCCTTCTATGTCGCGAAATTCGGCCGGAAAACGCCAGAAAGGATTACAAACCGACATGATCTACGCTACCGAACTGATGGGCGCTTCGGCTTATGATGCCCAAGACAATTTTGTTGGACGGGTGCGCGAGTTCTTCATTGAGCCTGCCGACCAGCCTAATCGCGTTTCTCATTTCCTCATCTCGCGAGGAAGATTCCAGCCGCTGATGGCGCGGCATGACCAGGTGTCGAAAATCGCGCCGGGCCGGATCGATTTGAATGTAAGCGAACGAGCGCTGGACGCTTACCAGCCCAACGAAGGACTGCTTGCGGTGCGCAAAGATCTGCTGGACCAGCAGATTATTGACACCTCTGGGCGCAAAGTGGTTCGAGTGAATGATGTCGATCTGGCCGAGCAGCGCTACAACGGCAATATTGAATTGCGGGTCACGCAGGTGGATGTTGGCTTGCCGGGCGCGGTTCGCCGGTTATTGCAGGGAGTTGCTCCTTCGGCGCTGGTGCGACGGCTGCAGGCCAAACTTCCGCAGCGGTCTATTCGGTGGGAGTTTGTGAATCTGATCGAGCCCGATCCGTTGCGGCGGGTGAAGCTACGCATCACCCACGAAAAACTTGAGGATCTGCACCCCGCCGATCTCGCGGAGATGATGGAAGAGCTTTCTGCTGCAGAACGGCAGGGAATTATCGCTTCGCTGGACGAAGAAACCGCCGCCTCGGTGCTGGCAGAACTTGATGAACGCCTCACTACCCAGATCGTCGAGAAACTTGATCCCGAGAAAGCGGCCGACATTCTGGAGGAAATGGCCCCCGACGCTGCCGCCGACCTTCTGGCCGATTTGCCCAAGGAGACTTCGGACGAGTTGCTGGAGGAAATGCCGAATCAGGAAGCCAGCGAAGTGCGCGAATTGCTGGCGTTTGACCCGTCGACGGCCGGCGGAATGATGAATACGGACTTCGCGTACGTGAGCGATTTTTCGACACGCGAAGAAGTTCTGCAATGGATGCGCAAGCAGGATTTCAATCTGGAGCAGCTCGATACGGTTGTGCTGATCGATAAGCACGCGCATTTTTGCGGCACGGTGCCGGTGGCGCGAATGCTGCTGGCCGCCCCGGAACAGCAAATGCTGGAACTGAAGACCGAGCCGCTGATTCACGTGAACGCGGATGCCAGCGAAAAAGACGTGTTTGAGCTATTCGATAAATATAATTTGCGCATGCTGACGGTAGTCGATGCGGACACGCGTCCGATTGGGACGATCACCGTGGACGATGTCGTTTCGCGACTGGTGAAGGCGTGATTCAGATATCAGATATCGGCTATCAGATATCAGGAAGCGGTGCCTGCGTTCCGGAGAGCCTTGCTGAGGGGCAGATATCGGGCGTGAGGCAGATATCAGAGATCAGATATCGGATATCAGGAAGCAATGCCTGCGCTGCAAAGAGCGTTGCTGAGTTTTCTCTCCGCTCATGAATCTGACGACTATCAATTCGGTGATTGATCGCGCGCGGGCGCGGACGTTTGACTTTTTCTCGAGCGGAAAAAACTGGCGCCGGCGGATTGCTCTTTTTCTTGCGGTAATCGGGCCGGGCATTATCACTTCCAATGTGGATAACGATGCGGGCGGCATCGCCACGTATACGCAAGCGGGCAGCGCGTATGGCTACACGATGCTGTGGTCGCTGATTCCGATGACCATTGCGCTGTACGTGACCATGGAAATGTGCGCGCGCATGGGAGTGATCACCGGCAAAGGCTTGTCTGATTTGATTCGCGAAGAATTCGGGTTTCGGTCCACGTTTTTTGTCATGGTTACCGGCTTTCTGGTTGATCTGGCCAACGTGGTGGCGGAATTCGCCGGCGTAGCCGCGTCGATGGAAATTTTCGGCATCAGTAAATACGTCTCGGTGCCGATTGCCGCGGTGTTGGTGTGGATTCTGGTGTTGAAAGGGACGTACCGGCAGGTGGAGATTGTTTTCCTCATCGCGTGCGTTTTTTATCTGACGTACCTGTTTTCAGCGCTGCTTTCTCATCCGGACTGGATGCAGGCGGCGCGTATGACGATTGTTCCCAGCATTCATTGGGACACCGGGTATCTGGTGACGCTGACTGCATTGGTCGGCACCACGATTGCGCCGTGGCAATTTTTTTACTTGCAGGCGGGATTCGTAGAGAAAAAAGTTGGGCCGCGGCAATATCCGCAAGCGCGACTCGATGTTTTGTTGGGCAGCATCAGTTGCATGATTATCGTGTTCTTCATCATTCTGTGTACCGCAGCAACTCTTCATGCGTCGGGACTTACGAATATCACGGATGCTGCGGAGGCGGCCAAAGCGCTGATCCCGCTGGCAGGGAAGTGGGCCAGCCTAACGTTCGCTTTCGGCTTGCTGAATGCGTCTCTGTTCGCGGCGACGATTCTGCCGTTATCTACCGCGCATGTAATTTGTGAAGGACTGGGCTTTGAGGCGGGCCTGGATCATAAATTTCGCGAGGCTCCGGCGTTTTACTGGCTATATACGATTTTGATCGTGGTAGGGGCGGGCATCGTGTTGTTGCCCAACGCGCCGCTGTGGAAAATTTTCATTTTCTCGCAGGTGGGCAACGGCGTGTGGCTGCCGATTGTCATCATATTTATTCTGTTGTTGGTGAATCGTAAGGATTTGATGGGCGAGCATACGAATACGGTGGCGTTTAACATCGTGGCATGGGTGACGGCCATCTTTATGATTGCCCTGACGTTTGTGCTGGTGTTTCAGTCGATCCAGCAGGCGCTGCATGGGACGTCACCGTAGAAGGATGAACAGGGCGAAAATAATCACGTAATCGTGCCGGCGTGTTGGAAACCTCACCTCTGAAGGGGTGAGCTACATGCTTTCCCCCGTTGCTTTCCCACAACACCACGTTGCACGGCTACACTCGGCTGTGTTAACTTTGCGCCGTAAAGAGGATTTCCGGATAATCACCTTGTCTCCTACTCCAGAACATCTCTCACTTACTTCCGCGGTGCCGGAAGCGTTCGGCCCGGTTACTGCCGAAGAAAACCGGCTGTTCGAAAAGCTGGATTTGACGCGGCTTCCGCGGCATATCGCGGTGATTATGGACGGCAACGGGCGATGGGCCCAGAAGCGCCACCTGCCTCGCGCGCTGGGCCACCGGTCTGGCACGCAATCGGCGCGGATTACGATTGAGACGTGCGCACGGCTGAATATCGAGGCGCTGACGCTGTACGCGTTCTCTGTGGAAAATTGGCGGAGGCCGAAGGCGGAAATCGAATTTTTGATGCAGTTGCTGCGCGAATATATTCGCAATGAGATGCCGCTGATCCAGCGGAACAATGTGCGGATGCGTTTTCTGGGAAGGCCAGAGGAGCTTCCGGCGGCGGTGCAAAAGGATATGCGCGAGGCTGCGGAAGCGACGGCGCGGAATACCGGGATGGTGTTGTCGATCGCGCTGAATTACGGTGGACGGGCGGAGATTGTGGATGCAGTGAATCGGATTGTTGCGGCTCGTACAAGTGGCGCGAATGGTTCGGGGGCCTCGGTTGTGCCGCATGGGCCGATCACTGAAGAGCTGATTTCGCAGCATTTGTATACGGCGGATTTGCCTGATCCGGATTTGCTGATTCGGACGAGCGGGGAGATGCGGGTTAGCAATTTTCTGCTGTGGCAGATTGCGTATGCCGAGATGTTTGTTACGGAAACGCTTTGGCCGGATTTTAATCGGGCGCGGTTGTTTGAGGCGCTGCTGGATTTTCAGAAGAGAGAACGGCGGTACGGAGCGATTTCTGCGCCGCAGTCGGCTGCGCGGTAGGTAGCGAGCCCAGATAACCGAGTGCTAAAAGATTTGACCCAAGAGCCGGCAAGATGCCCTTCGGATGCTCAGGGTAAACCGGCGCTACCAAGGCTTATCCCTTTCTTTCTTATCGGTCATTCCCGCTATAATTCCAACGGCCATGCAGCGAATCTCTTATAAATTGTGCGTCTTGTTGTCGAGGACGTTTCTTCGATGACCTGGCAACGCGTCCTTACTGCACTCGTTCTGATTCCTTTTGTAGTTGGCATCGTTCTCTACACTCCCACTTGGGCCGTTGCGATTGCCGTCGCGGTGATCACGGTGGTGGCACTGTGGGAATATTTTGCGTTGGGTGACGCGATTGGCCATCGGGCCTACCGGTTGTGGACCATTTTTTGCTCATTACTATTGGTTGGTTCGCAGTGGATTGCTGCAAGATCCCAAGAACTGTTTGGACCGTTCGGTCCTATCAACAATGCATACACACGTTACTTTCCGCAGGCTTTGGAATCACCTGTGACGGTTTTTGTCGTTTTTCTTCTTGGCATAACCTGCCTCACGCTTTGGACGCGGAGGCCGTTGGTTGAATCTCTGCCGGCGGCGGGCATTTCCTCGAGTGCACTTCTGCTGGTCGCCTTTCCACTTTCATTTGCCATTCGTATTCACGGCATTCCCATGTTAGGCCCTAAACTTCTTTTTTTTGCACTGGTCATTACCTGGGCGGCGGACACCACCGCGTACTTCGTGGGTCGCGCCATCGGCAAACATCCACTCGCCCCTCACATCTCTCCCAAGAAAACCTGGGAGGGCTCGATCGCCAGCATGTTCGGTTCTCTTCTAGCTGGCTATCTTTTGCATGGTTGGATGCAAGTTAGCATTCGACAGCTTCTACTGCTCGCCGCGGTCGGCAACATTGCTGGACAAATGGGAGATCTTCTCGAATCGGCGTACAAGCGGTCGGCGGGAGTGAAGGATTCCGGGGCCTTATTGCCTGGACACGGCGGCATTCTAGACCGCATCGACGCTCTCATACTGTGCTTTCCGGTCGTTTGGTATTGTTTGTATATCTCAGCAGCCCTTTCCGGTGGCCCGCTTCAGTGGTAGTTATTTCTTTTCTCTGGCGATAGCTGATATCTGATGTCGATTGCGCTAAACTGAAAATTCACTCTATGAGAACAATTTCGATCCTCGGGTCCACCGGTTCTATCGGGCGGCAGACTTTGTCTGTGGTTGAGGCGCTGGGCGACCAGTTTAAGGTTGCGGCGCTGGCTGCAGGGTCGAATCTCAACGAGCTTGTGCCGCAAATTCTGAAGCATCGGCCGGAAGTTGTGTCGATGGCTACGGCGGAACTTGCGGATGAGCTGGCGCGGCTGCTGCGCGAAAAAAATCAGGCACTACCGGCTATTCATCATGGACGCGAAGGGATGCTTGCGGTGGCCACGCATCCAGCGGCGGAAATCGTGGTATCGGCTGCGGTGGGAGTCGTTGGGCTGGAAGCTACCTACGAAGCGGTGAAACTGGGCCGCATGGTTGCGCTTTCGAATAAAGAAGTGTTGGTAGCGGCGGGCGAATTGGTGATGGCCGCGGCGAAAAAAGTGGGCAGGGAACTGTTGCCGGTCGACAGCGAACACAATGCGATTCATCAATGTATGCGGGGCGGCACGCATAGCGAAGTGCGACGGATTGTTCTGACGGCATCGGGCGGGCCATTTCGCAAAACGCCGCTGGCGCAACTGGCGCACGTCACGACGGATCAGGCGCTGGCGCATCCCAAGTGGAAAATGGGGAATCGCATCACGATTGATTCGGCGACGATGATGAACAAAGGTTTCGAAGTCATTGAGGCGCGGTGGCTGTTTGACGTGCGTCCTGATCAGATTGATGTGGTGATTCATCCGCAATCGACGATTCACTCGATGGTGGAATTTGTGGATGGGTCGGTACTGGCGCAATTGGGGCCAACGGATATGCGCATGCCGATTCAATATGCGCTGACGTATCCGGCGCGTGTGCCGGCGAACGAGATTCAGTTGGACTGGTCGAAGCTGCGAAGGTTGGATTTCGAGAAGGCGTCGACGCGGCGTTTCCCGTGCTTGCGGTTGGCTCGCGAAGCGATGAAGAAGGGTGGGGCGTTGCCCTGCGCGCTGAATGCTGCGGATGAAGTTGCGGTCGCTGCGTTCCTGGAGCATCGGTTGCCGTTTCCGGGGATCGCCGAAGTGATTGAGCGGGTGCTGGCGCGCACGCCGCGTACCCGGTTCGCGTCGATGGACGATGTGCTGCAGGCGGACGGGGAAGCGCGGCGCATCGCGCAAGAAGAAGTGCTGGCCCTCGCGGCTAATCCTGCGCTGGCTTAATCGTTTTCTGCTAGCAGTAGAGCCAAAACTGCGGGTGGAAATCCCGTTGCGAAGTCCAGGCAACTCTTGGCACTCACGCGACTTCCTACATTCTTTCCCCGAGATGTGCCATTTGCATTTCTGCTAGAATCTAATAGACGGAGCACACCGCAAGAAAATGCATATCCTTATGGGCGTTTTAGTTCTGGGAATCATTATCCTCGTTCACGAATGGGGACATTTTATCGTGGCGCGCATGTTCAAGGTGCGCGTGGACGTCTTTTCGATCGGCTTTGGGCCGCGGCTGTTTGGCGTGAAGCGCGGCGACACGGATTGGCGGGTTAGCGCACTTCCGCTGGGCGGATATGTGCGGATGGCTGGGCAAGACATGAGCGATGTGGACGCCGGCGAGAAGGCGCCAACTGGAGCTCCCGACGAGTTGATGAGCAAGCCGCGCTGGCAGCGGGCGCTGATTTCGTTCGCGGGGCCTGCGGTGAATTTGATTTTTCCTTTGCTGCTGCTGGGCTTTTATTACGCGGCGGTCGGGCTGCCGAGTGACATGTACCTGTCGAAGCAGGTGGTGGTGGCGGGGCTTCCTGCGGATCAGGTGAATAAGCCGGCGGGGCTTGAGGTTGGCGACAAAGTTGTTTCCGTGAATGGAGTACAGAATCCGTCGTGGGAACAAGCGCAGGCGGCGGCGATGTCGGCGGCTCCGGGGAGCGCGCTGAAGCTGCAAGTTGCGAATAATGGCGCTACGCGCGAAGTGGACGTTCCGGCGACGAATAATCCGTATGACCGGACGTTTGGGTACGCGCCGATTCCGCCAACGATTGGGCAAGTGGCGCTGGGAACTCCTGCGGATCACGCGGGGTTGCAGGCAGGCGACACGGTGACGGCCGTCGACGGACAGAAGATTCAATTTTGGGATCAGTTTGTGGATTTGGTGCGGAACTGCGGTGGGAAGACGCTGCAGCTGGATGTCGATCGCAAGGGTCAGCACTTGACTTTGGCTGTGACGCCGAAGCAGGGCGTGACAGAAGGCGCGGAAAAGTATTATCAGGTGGGGATTCAGCGGCAATTTTCGCTGGCGTACTTGCATGTTGGGCCGGTCGAGGCGTTCAAGACGGCTACGTTGCAGACGGGCTCGCTGATTACGCAGACGGTGGGCGTGGTTGGCAAGCTGCTGAATGGGCGGATTTCTGTGAAGCAACTGCAGAGCGTGGTGGGCATTTCGCGCACTGCGGGGCAGGCTGTGGCGGAAGGTTGGTTCGCGATTCTGACGTTTATGGCGTTGATCAGCGTGAACCTGGGAATTTTGAATCTGCTGCCGATACCAATACTGGATGGCGGGCATATTCTACTTTTGAGCCTGGAAGGGCTGCGGCGGCGGGATTTCAGTTTGCGGTTCAAAGAGCGCTTCATTCAGGTGGGACTGGTTTTCCTGCTGGTGCTGATCGTCTATGTTATGTACAACGACGTGATGCGCATGCTGCCTACGCATTCTTAGACATGGATGTGGCCACCTGAAGGTGGCCGCTACATCTACCTAGTGGCATTCAATTTTCATAAGACTGCGTGTTGGGTTACTCTACCCTTTGGCGTGTGAGCTGATTAGCCCATTGCGCGCTTATTTACCGAGTAAAGGATCACGCTTCATGTCTGTTTCACCAGCACATCGCGTCTCATCCGGCGAACGAATTAACACGCCCGAGCCGCCAGGCCATCTGCAGAAGACGCTGCGACAAAAGGGAATTCGACTGACGCGGCAGCGTCGCGTGATCCTGCAGGTGATGGACGCAGCCGAGCAGCATTTGGACGTTGATCAGATACTTTCGCTGGCGCAGAAAATTGATTCCGGAGTGCATCTGGTTACGGTGTATCGGACGATTGATTTGCTGAAGAAGCATGGGCTGATTGACGAGCTGGATCTGCTGCATCTGCGCGGGGATCGGCACTATTACGAGACGCATGGGCCGCGGGACCATATTCATGTGGCTTGCTTGCGCTGCGGGAAGGTGCGGGAGTTTGAGTCGCGGCTTTATGAGCAGCTTAAGGAGCAGATCGCGCACGACGTGGGGATGCAGGTGACGGTGGCGCGGACGGAAGTAGGAGGGATCTGTAACGATTGTTTGGCGGCGGGGAATACGAATTCGAAAAAATAGAGACGGCTTAGTGTGGAAATCTCGCCTTGGACCAATCTGTAGCGCCGGCAGCCTGCCGGCTCAAGATAATCGCCACCCAAACACCAAACCGGAATTATTTCTTAGGACGCGCGTTCCGCGCCGCCAGCTCTGTCATCCCGACCGGAGAACTGTCGCAGTCTGCTAGTTCGCAGCGGAGGGATCGCGGCAACCATTGATTGGTCTGAGCCGACGCTACGTGTCGCGACTTTCTACTGCTAGTTTAGCGCTGCGAAAGCGGCGGAATTTGCTGAAGAAGGCGTTGGCTTTGTGGATGTCTTTGGCGATTTGAGCTTTTAGTTCTTCCGGGCCGCTGAACTTCTTTTCGTCGCGGACTTTCTTCCAGAACTTTACTTCAATCCACTTGGGCGCGAAATTCCCAGAGTAGTCAAGCAGGTGCGTTTCCACGGTGAGTCCGCTGCCATTAAAGGTTGGGCGCATGCCCACGTTGGTGACGCTGCGATGGCTACTGGTCTCGCCTTCCAGCACAGTTCGGGTGATATAAACGCCACGACCCGGGAGCAATTCCTGTTCTGGCTGCAGATTCAGCGTCGGAAATAAGAACTTGCGTCCCGTCCCAGTTCCACTGACCACCGTGCCGGTCAGGGCAAACGGCCGTCCTAACAAACGCCCGGCCTCGGTCACTTTTCCTTCCGCGATTTGCTTGCGGATTAGTGTGCTCGATACCACCTGGCCATCGACAACTACAGGATTGTGCACATCAACTTCGAATCCAAGACGCATGCCCATTTCACGAAGGAATTTCACGTCGCCGGCTTGACGGTATCCGAAGCGAAAGTTATCGCCAACAACCACCGCGCGCACATTTAATTGTTCCACGAGTATGTCGTTCACAAATTCTTCGGGAGAACATCTGGCGAGATCCATGGTAAAGGGCAGCACCACGGCCGCTTCCATGCCGATGGCGCCAAACCATTCCATGCGCTGTTGATTGGTGGAAATGCGCAGCGGCGCCACTTCGGGGCGTAGCACTTTCAGCGGAGGAGGTTCGAAGGTGAGTGCCGTGGCTACCGAGCCGCTCTCTTTGGCCAGATTCATGGTGTATTCCAACACGCGCTGATGGCCGAGATGAATCCCATCGAAATTGCCGATGGCGATTACACTGCCGCGTTTTGTCGGCGCATATTTCGCGGCCCAGTCCGCCCCGGCATAGAAGGCGCTGACGTGACCGACGGGAACGTGGACATGCACGGCCAGCGCTTGTGCCGCGCGTTCGACTGCCGGCGATTCCGTTTGTACTTCAATCTGCAATCCGTCGTAGGCCAAGTGGACTTGCGGATATCCAGCTTTACGCAAACGTTCATTGGTGGCTTGATGCGGCAAATCATGGGCGATGTGGGTGAACCAGGCGCGTCGCGGTTTCAGGCGATCGACGATGGCCAAGGCTTGTTCCACGGTCTGATGCATGGGATGAGGAACGTCGCGCAGGGCATCGAGAATCAAATCGTCGAGATCTTCCAGCAGCGGTACCGAGGATTCCGGCAAGCGGCTGAAATCGGTCATATAGGCAGCACGTCCAAACCGGTATCCCAGGACTTCCATTTCGCCATGAAGTAGCGGTACGGGAATGAAGGGAATGCCCAACAGTTCAAATGGGCCTTTGACTTCGTGTAACGCCACGCTGGGTACGGTGCTGAGCGTCGGCTTATTGTCAAAGACGTAGGAAAAAACCCGTTTGATGATGCGAAATGTTTCCTGGTTTCCGTAGACCGGCATGGCCGATTTTTGCCGGATGTTGAAGGGGCGCAAATCGTCGAAACCGAGGATGTGATCGGCGTGGCCATGAGTAAGGACGACTGCGTCGAGGCTGTCGAGGCCAACGGCCAAGGCCTGGGTTCGAAAATCCGGCGTGGTATCGATGAGTACGTTGTGTCCGCCGCGAGTCAGAAGGAGGGAAGGACGAAGGCGCTTGTCGTGTGGGTCGCGAGACTCGCAGACGGGGCAATGACAGCCGAGTGTGGGCACTCCCATGGAGGTGCCGGAGCCTAAGACGCGGAGGCGAAGGACGTCTTGAGATGAAGCCGGTCCAGTCATGTAGATATTGTAGCCGTGTTCGGTTTGGTTGCAGTAGGTGGCGGAGGATGTTGGCGGAAGGTAATTGCTCGAAACAGCGTACGGGAAGAGCACAGCCAGCATTCCTGGCTTGTGTTCCGCGGTCAGCCCCACCTCCAGTAACCCGTCCAGCCCGAGCGTTCGCTAAGTCCGTCCGCCCCTCGCTACCACCAAAATGACCCCGTATCACAGCCATTCCTGGCTGTGCGCTCTTCTTCGTGCCTGCGCGGGCCTCAACCTCCTATTGTAAGTCTCGCCTAAACAGCAACATACACTGGATTCAAAAATCCCCAAAAATTCTCTTGCAATTGTCATAGTGTTGTAGTTATGTATAACACTATGCTGCGTCGCTCCCTTAGAGTTCCGCCGCACGCGAGAAATCTTTAAGGAGAATTCAACATGAAATTCATTCGACTAACGTTGCCCGTCGTCGCTCTGCTTTCCGTTTCGACTCTCACCTTCGCCCAGGCCGATACCGAGAAACCTCCCACGAACTCCGAGAAATCTTTCACCCAACTGAAAGCTCTCGCCGGCACCTGGGAAGGCCGCGTCACCACAACTCCGCCCATGGAAGAGATGGGAAACATGGCCCAAGTGCAGGTCAGCCTTCGTGTCACCTCCCGTGGCAATTCGCTCGTGCACGAAATGAAAGCGGCCGGACAGCCGGATGATCCGGCCAAATACGACCATCCCGTTACCATGTTTTACCTGGACAACGACCGCTTGCTGCTCACCCATTATTGTGACGCAGGCAATCGCCCCCGCATGGTTGCACGCACCTCACCGGACGGCAAAACCATCGAATTCGATTTCATCGATCTGTCGGGTGGTACCGAGCACGGTCACATGGATCACGCTGTCTTCACCGTCATCGACGCCAACCATCACACCGAGGACTGGACCTACATGATGCCTGGTGACAAGCCAATGCGCGCACACTTCGACCTGACGCGCACGAAATAACTCAACAGGATCCCTCGTGAGGCCACACTGGAAAACCTAATGGACCGTGAGTGGAATGACAGTCAGCCAATTTATCGCCAGATCCGCGATCGTGTCGTGGCCATGATTCTCGACGATGTGCTCAAGGAAGGTGATCCATTGCCCTCGGTGCGCACTGTCGCCGCCGAATATCGCGTTAATCCGCTCACGGTTCTCAAGGCCTATCAACAATTGGTCGACGAACAGCTCGTCGAAAGCAAACGAGGTCGCGGCATGTTTATCAATGCTGGCGCGCGACAATTGCTGCTGCAAAACGAACGCCAGAAATTTCTCGCCGAAGAGTGGCCGAAAGTTTCCGCAACCATTCAGCGTCTCGGTCTCACCCCGCAAGAACTCCTAGACGCGGCCGCAAATCCGCCATCCGCAACTCCCGCGCACGAACCTGCAAACCAAGAAGAGGAGCCCAACTCATGACCGTCATCGAAGCTCGCGGACTCCGCAAGACCTTCGGCAAAACCGTTGCCGTCGACGGCATCAATTTGCACGTCGACGAAGGCCGCATCCTTGGTCTCATCGGCCCCAACGGGGCAGGGAAGAGCACCGCGCTCAACGCCATCCTCGGCCTCACTCAATATCAGGGCGAACTCCGCGTTCTCGGCCGCGAACCCTGGACCGAGCGCGAGTTGCTCATGCGCGACGTTTGCTTCATCGCCGATGTCGCCGTTCTTCCCCGCTGGCTACGCGTTTCGCAAGCGCTCGAATATGTCGAAGGAGTGCATCCCCGATTTGATCGCGCCAAAGCCGAAAGCTTTCTCACCAAGACCGATATCAAGCCCACCAGCAAAGTCCGCGAATTATCCAAAGGCATGGTCACCCAACTTCATCTCGCCCTGGTCATGGCCATCGACGCTCGCTTGCTCGTCCTCGACGAGCCGACTCTTGGCCTCGACATCCTCTATCGCAAACAGTTCTACGATTCGCTGCTCAACGATTACTTCGATCGCAGCCGCACCATCCTCGTCACCACTCACCAGGTCGACGAACTTCAACACGTGCTCACCGATCTCATGTTCATCAATCGCGGCCGCATCGTTCTCTCTTGCACCATGGATGAATTCGAATCCCGCTATCTCGAAGTCGCCGTGCTTCCCGATAAACTCGCCGCCGCCCGCGCCCTCAAACCTATTCACGAACGCCAAGTCCTCGGCCGCAGCATTCTTCTTTTCGACGGTGTCGATCGCCATCAACTCGCCGCGCTTGGCGATGCCCGCACTCCGACCATTGCCGATCTGTTCGTCGCCGTGATGGGCAATCCGGCCTCTCAAGCTCAAGCACAAACACAAGGAGCAGCGCGATGAGTACTCCACCAAACGCCATGCCACCACAATCTACGCTCAACGCGCAGCCGCCAACTCCGCGCGCCATTCCGCCTACTCAAGTCTTCCTGTGGTCCGTTCGCCGCGAACTATGGGAGTACCGCTCCATCTATATCGCCCCATTAATCGTCGCCGCCCTGATCATTTTTGGATTCCTCATCAGCACCGTTCATCTCCCAAGCAAGATGCGTGCCGCCATGGCGCTCGGTCCGATGCAGCTACAAGAATTCATCGAAAAGCCCTACGATTTCGCCGCGCTTCTCCTGATGGGCACCACATTTCTCGTGGCCATCTTTTATAGTCTCGATGCGCTCTACGGCGAACGGCGCGACCGCAGCATCCTCTTCTGGAAATCACTGCCCGTTTCCGACGTCATCGCGGTGCTCTCCAAAGCCAGCATCCCCATCATCGTTCTCCCGCTGCTCACCTTCATCATCACCTTTGCCACCCAATGGATCATGCTGCTCATCAACAGTGCAGTGCTCCTCGCCAGTGGTATGAGTGTCGCCCCGCTCTGGAGCCATCTCACCCTGGTCCACACCTTCTTCATGATTTTCTACCACGTGCTGGCTATTCACGGTTTGTGGTACGCCCCAATCTACGCTTGGCTACTGATGGTCTCCGCCTGGGCCCGTCGCGCACCCTTCCTTTGGGCCGCTTTGCCTCCCCTTGTCGTCGGCATGTTCGAGAAAATCGCCTTCAACAGTTCGCATTTCGCTGGAATGCTTGGCTCTCGCGTGGGAGGCCCGGAAGAACCAACCTCCACCGCCGGCAAAATGTCGATGGATGCGCTCACCCATCCCGCTCCCAGCCACTTCCTACTCAGCCCTCATCTCTGGCTAGGCCTGGCCCTCGCCGCAATCTTCCTAGCCGCCGCAATCCGCCTCCGCCGCTACCGCGAACCCATCTGATTCGTGTCATTACAACGTGTAATCGAACACGATGTCATCCTGAGGCCAGTTCTTAGGCCGAAGGATCTCAGCTCTCAGACAGCTATGATCTCAGCGACTCCCGATTTTTAGTGTCCGCTATAAGCGTGCTTCGTCCCCAAATCATAAACCGCTGTCATCCCGACCGGAAAGCCGCGCTCTTAGCGGCTTGCAGTGGAGGGATCGTGGCAACACTCCCGCGCAACACAAAACCTCAATGCTCATCAGTACGCCAATTACTCCTCTTCCTGATATCCGATATCCGATATCTGATATCTCCTATCCGACACCTCACTTCTGACCCCCGCTCGACTCGCGCTACAATACCTCTCCATGTCCACTCCAGAAACCAACATCACCCACATCGCCCGCCGCATGCTTTCCGCCAAGGCCGAACAATTCACAGAATCCGTCATCCGCGAAATGACTCGCCTCGCCCTCAAGCACAACGCCGTCAATCTCTCACAAGGTTTTCCCGACTTCGCCGCGCCCCTCGAAATAAAAGAAGCTGCCCGCCAGGCCATTTCCGACGACATCAATCAGTACGCCATCACCTGGGGCGCCAAACCCCTCCGCGACGCCATCGTCCAAAAATTCCATCGCACTCAGGGCCTGACCATCGATCCCGAGCGCGAAATCACCATCTGCTGCGGCTCCACCGAAGCCATGATGTCTTCCATGATGGCCATCATCAATCCCGGCGATGAAATCGTCGTCTTCGAACCCTTTTACGAAAATTACGGACCCGACGCCATTCTCTCCGGCGCCACGCCGCGCTTCGTTAAACTTCAGCCGCCCGATTGGACCTACGACGAAAGGGAATTGGCCGCCGCCTTCGGCCCGCACACCAAAGCCATCATTCTCAACACGCCCAACAATCCCACTGGAAAAGTTTTCACTCGCGCTGAACTCGAGTTCATTCGCGATCTGTGTGTTCGCTGGAACGCTTTCTGCATCACGGACGAAATCTACGAACACATTCTCTACGACGGCACCGAACACATCACCATGGCGCGCATCGATGGCATGCGCGATCGCACCATCGTCATCAATGGCATGTCCAAAACCTATTCCGTCACCGGATGGCGCGTCGGCTGGGCCATCGCTCCTCCCGAAACCACCCAAGCCATTCGCAAGGTCCACGATTTTCTTACCGTCGGCGCCGCCGCTCCTTTGCAACAAGCGGGCGCCCTCGCCCTCAATCTTCCGCAAACCTACTACGACAATCTCGCCGCCACCTACGCCACCAAGCGCGCCCGCCTCCTCAAAATTCTCGAGCAAGCCGGCTTCATCGTTTACAAACCGCGCGGCGCCTACTACATCATGACCGACACCTCGCGCCTCACTCTGCCCCAGAAATTCCGCAACTCCTCCGAAACCGCCGATGTCAGCTTCGCCAGATATCTCGTCGAAGAAATTGGCGTCGCCTGCGTCCCTGGTTCCAGTTTCTACAACGATTCCCGCGATGGCGCCTCCCAAGTCCGCTTCACTTTCTGCAAAAAAGAAGAAACCCTAGCCGCCGCAGAGTCCCGCTTCGCCAATCTCCACCCCTAACCGCCAATCCCCGCCCCTGTAGGGGCACAATATATTGTGCCCGCCCACGTCATTCCGAACGGAGTGAGGAATCCCTCTTCGATTTCAACCTGACCACTCTGTCCATACTTCGTCCTCCTTTATCCCACTCCATGCTAAAATCCGCCCATCAGGAGCCCCAACCACTTGCCTCTCGAACTCGCCCTCATCCCCACCAACTCTCGTCTCGAATCCACCGCTGACGGCCCGTCACTCCCCATCGCCGATTCCGAATCCCGCACCTTTTTCTGCACCCTCACCGTCTCCGACCAGATCGAACAAGAATCCCTAGACGTCTCCATCTGGGGCTCCGCCGACGGCCAAAACTTCGGCAAGCGCCCTATCCTCAAATTTCCACAGCAGTTTTATTGCGGTTCCACGAAATTGGTTCTAGACGTTTCCCTCCGTCCGGATGTACAGTTCCTTCGCGCACGCTACGAACTCAATCGTTGGGGACGTGTCGCCCCCACTCCCATGTTTGTCGCTGGATTGCAGTTGGAAGAAATTCCGCCGATGTCGCGAGACACCGCCACCAAGCGCGCCTTCTTGGCCGCAAAGTAGCCTCTCACGGCGTCCTTAGACATGGCGCACAGCGAGTCACTGATTTTTCTTGGTTTTAAGCAGGAAGCATTGTAAAAAAGTTGTAAGAAAGAAGGGGTAGGAGACTATCGGTCGGTTGCCCTGTGGTAGTAGTCTCCTACCCCGCGAGTGGTCTTGCTGATATAGACGTTAGGTCCCGCCCAAATGTTTCTTCAAAACTTCGATTTTTTTTCATGTAGGGTCTTTGCCCAATCGTCCGCTCGCTTTCATCAGGCCCCCAAATCCCTTAATCATTTCAGTTAGATGGCACCGCGCTTCTCTGGGAGCCTTGAATCCATCTGCACTTAGCAACTAGGCGGTGAATTCTTTTCCCTTCCTCCACATTACCGTAACCAATTAACCGAATTTGGTAGATTTCCCACACGCTATCCCAACTCTACCGTATCCAGATACCGCGCCACCGCCGCCTTCCACGAAAATTTTTCGCTAATCGCCTGCTGCAATGCTTGTGCCGCCGCCGGTTCTCCGTGCGTCAACCACGTCTGCGTTGGCACCGTCTGCAATCCCGTCAGCCATCGCAGCAATTCGCTCTTCCCCGCATGCGCCGAAAATTGTCCCATCTCGATAATCTCCGCCAGCACCGGCACCGGTTTTCCAAACAAACTCAGCGTCTTCGCGCCTTCCTGCAGCGCCCGTCCTCGCGTTCCCTCCGCCTGAAACCCGCCCAGGATCACCGCGTTCCGCGCATCTCCCAGTCGCTGTGCCAGATGGTGCAGTACCCGCCCGCCCGTCACCATTCCGCTTGCCGACACGATGATGCACGGCGTCTTCACATTATTGATCTGCTTCGACTCCTCCACGCTGCGCGTCAAATGAAAATTGTGGACGCTCAGCGGATCGCCGCCATTCTGTTCCCCGTGCACAAAGTCTGCGTCGTGATCTTCCTTATGCTTCAAATACAAATCCGTCGCGCTCAGCGCCATCGGACTATCCACATACACCGCAATCTTCGGAATCCGCTGCTGATCCTCCAACTCCCGCAGGTAATACATAAATGTCTGCGTCCGCCCAATCGCAAACGCCGGTATCACAATCGATCCACCGCGTTTCACCACCCGATTTACAATGTCCGCCAGTAGCGCCGCAGGATCGCCGGTTTCATGATCGCGGTCACCATAGGTCGATTCGCACAGCAACGTATCGATCGCCACTCCGGCTGGCGAAGCAGGATCATTCAATATCGGCTGGTCGTATCGCCCCACATCCCCAGAAAACACCACCACCGTCTTCTTCCCATTCTCGGTAATGGTCAGTCGCAGGCTCGACGAGCCCAGAATGTGTCCGGCGTCAAATGACTCCACGTGAAATTCCGGCGAAATATCAAATCCTCCGCTGCGGGGCATGGGTTTCAATAACCGCAGCACCGGATCGACGTCGTCTGCGCTGTACAGCGCCTGCGGCTGCGCGTGTTTGCTCCACTTATTCTTCATCGCGTCCGCCGCTTCTTCTTCCTGCAGATGTCCCGAATCTTTCAGCAGCAGCGTGGTCAGCTCAATCGTCGCCGGATTCGCGAAAATCGGCTTGTTGAATCCGCTGCGCACTAGCACTGGCAGCCACCCGGTATGGTCCAGGTGCGCGTGTGTCAATATCGCAAAATCAAATGTCTTGGGATCAATCGGCAGCGGATTCCAGTTCCGCTGTTTCAAATCATCCGTACCCTGAAACAACCCGCAATCCACCAGCAGCCGCTTGCCCGCCGCCTCCACCAAATATTTCGATCCAGTAACACACCCAGCCGCACCCAAAAAAGTTAGTTTCGCCATAGGCCCAGCATTCTACACGACCAACCTCACTCCCACTGTGACCTCACGTTAATAGTCGCGATCATGCGCAGGGTGCCCCACACGCCGCGGTTGCGTGTGGGGGTTTAGACCGAACTTCGACCACAGCGCATCGTCCAGCGCACCACCTCATTCCGAACGGAGTCCGCGCAGTGAGAAATCCCTCTTCGTTTTCAACCCTCGACTCAATTCTCGTCCACTCTCCAACTTCCTCTGCGCCCTCCCCCTCTGCGTTGATCTATCTCTTCCTCTCCAAATACCCATTCACCTGCTTCTCCCACTCCGGTCCCGAGCCCCGATCCCCCTCCGCCATGTGCCGCACATGCTCATCCGCCTCCGCACTCAGCGCCGTTCGCTCATACGTCACCTCGACGCCAGTCTGCTTTCCTTCCGGCTTCATCCTCAACGTAATCACTGTCAGCAACGCCTCCGGAATCACATATACATACTGCACTCGCCCTTTTTCCAAATCGTATTCCGTGCACACCCACACCGCCCGCCGGTGTCCATGCGCCACGTTGAACACCATCCCTTCCGCATCGTTCACCGGCGTCGGATAAACAAACTGTGGATTCCAGTCCGGCGCCCACACCCGCTCTTTATCCGCTCCGAACAGCGGCGCCACTTCCTCCATCGTCCCATTCGCCGTGAACGCAAACGTCTCCTTCGAGTGCGCTCGCATCGTCCCACTCATCTCCGCTCCACTCTGGCCACCGTGCACCGCACCGTGCAGATGCATCGCCACCTTCGGCGCCACCGCAGCCACAACAACGCCGCACACCGCTCCAACCACAAACATCGCCCAGATCTTCATGACGCTTTCTCCTTCAACTTGTGGCTATCCTTCGCCTGCAGCGTCATCCCATAAATCTTCTTTAACTCCCCGATCTGCCCCAGCGTCTCTTTCCCAAACGGCGCCTTCCCCTCGAACGCATGCAGCACAATCCCCTCCAACAAATCTCCCAGAGACAGATCCTTCAACTCCGCCAGCGCCTTCAGCACCTTCAACAACCTCTTCTCCATCCGTACCCCAGTCTGTATCCGTTCCACCTCAATCATAATTCCTCCCGTCAACCATGGTATATATGTACCAAGGTACAGACATCCCGTCAAGCGCAACTAAATCCTCAAACTCGCCGTCTCCGTGACCTCCGCGCTCCGGCCTCTGTGCCCTCTGTGTTAAATCTTTCTCTTCCTCCTTTTGCCGTTCAGGCGCAAAAAAAAGGCGAGCAAAATGCCCGCCTCTCCGTTTCCTGATATCTGATATCCGATATCTGCTATGTCCAGCCTGTCCCTCGCAGAAAGTAAATTGGGATTTGGCTTAAGAGAATTATCGCTCCCTATCGGTTCGATCGATAAATCACGTTTTGCGGCCCGTCCATCATCTTGAAATCCGCTGGCACGGTGAACAGCGAAGCATCAGGTTCGGCGCGCACCACGTTCGTCAGCTTGAACGTTTGCTCGCCCATTCGTGGGTCGCTCCGCTTGCTGTACACGATCGTCTTAAGGTCCGGCGACGTCCACACCTCAGTCACTATGCTGATCGGTTTATCATTGCCAATCTGCCCTTCCGGAATCGTCCGCGTCGTCCGCACTCCATTCACCGCCAGACCTTCCATCGTCTGCATTCCCAGGTCTTCCGTGCTCACCTGCGCCGATTCATCGCCGATTAGTTCCTTGTGAATCACGATCCCTGCTGGCCCTGGCGGCGGCATCCCCGGCATCCCCGGGTCCAGCGCCGCGGCCCCCGCCATGCGCGTGAAGAAAACGCCGCCCGCAGAGCTCATTCCGCCAGACGTACCCGCACCGGAGTCCGCCTGCTGCATTCGCGGCGGCATCGACATTTTCTGTGCCGTCTTGTCCGTCAAATTCAATGTATAAGACGTCTGCGTCACCGGGTCCATGATGAACACCAGGTGCGGCGCATCCGCTGCCGACAAGTTTCCGATCGCCGGCAAAGCCGCATCCTGGCGTGTCCGGCCCTGCGCATCCCGAGCCGTTGTTCCAGTGCTGTTTTGCACGATGTGCGTCCCGTCCGTCAGCGTTTGCGTCGATTCATTCGTAATCGTCGCGGAATAGGGCGCGCCCTGCACCGGAGCGCTCATCCCTTTACCCATCGCCCCCGCGGTCGCCACAACAGATCCGGCACCTTGGTACACGACACTCGTCCTCATGGTTTCCTGCCCAAAGGCGCACGACGACGTTGCCAAAATTAACACCAGCGCGTATTTCATGGTTGAGTTCCTCTCCTCTCAAATCCAATCAGCCGTGGCTGCAGCCGCATTTGTTGTGCCGAACCATCCGCCCCGATACTCAGATCCGCCGTGAAAGTGACGCCTTCGGGAACAGCTCCTGGCGGGAACATCGATTCCGCTGGTATCGCAATCTCGATAGCAGGCTCTGCCGGGGCCCAGTTCACAATTTCCCGTCGCGCCTGCGACGCCGCATGACGCCGCGGAATGCTCTTGCTCGCAGCGTTAGTTGTCTCGACGACAGTCGCCGCCGCAGCAGCAGCCGGAACCGTCTTCACCACAGGAGCAGGAACCAGCGGTTCGACTGGCCTGTGCTGAAAAACCAACAACGCTACGACCGTGAACGCGACAGCACCGACAGCCGACAGCACCGGCACCCACTGCGACGACCGGCGCCGCAGCCTCGATTCCATCACCGCGTCGCAGTAACTATGAAACGTCGCGCTCACCTCTCGGTACGCCGCAACTTCCCGCTGACACTCAGCACACTCCTCAATGTGCCGCTCCACGCCTGCCATCTCATCACTCTCAAGCTCGTGGTCCAGCCAAGCCATTAATTTTCCAGAAAGCTCACACATTGCATTTCTCCGCTAATTTCTTGATCGCGCGACTCACCGTCTCGCCCACTGTCGATGTTGCCATCCCTAACACATCGCCGATCTCTCGGTACCGCAATCCCTCGGCGCGTAGCAACAAACACTCACGCTCGCCCTCCGTCAGCTGCCGCATCGCCTTTCCCAGTTGCCGGAACTTTTCCTTCTCCAGCACCACCCGCTCCGGCGTTGTTTGATCCAGCATTCCGTCCATCTCGTCATCCAGTGGCTCGCCGAAACGCCGCTGATAGCTGCCCTGCCGGTTTCGCGCTCGGTTATGCGCTACGCGAAATACCCAGCTGCGAATGTTCTCCTGCGATCCGCCCGAGCTCAGGTGCCGGTGCAGGCTCAGAAACGCATCCTGCACGGTATCCTGCGCCTCATCCGTCGAGAGTCCCAGGCAAATCAGGTACCGCAGCAAAGGTTTGCGCAATTCGCGATACAGGGCGGTAACCTCGCAGCCATCACGCGCAAGGCTCGAGAGCGGCCACGCGATGGGAATGGAATCGCCACTCATAAGGTTCGCTCGTCCCGGCCTCTACTCATATAACAACCCAGGATTATCCTTTTCCGGGTTCCTCCTGAAAAGATTCACCGCCATCTCGAGATTTAGACGGGAATATTTGGCAGGCACAGCAACAGGGAAGAGTAAACAAGAAGAACAACCACGAGCGGTTTTCAGGTTGGATTTTTTCTGAATTGGTGGAGCCGATGGGGTTCGAACCCACGACCTCCTCGATGCCATCGAGGCGCGCTCCCAGCTGCGCCACGGCCCCACCGTTGGTCACACGCCACTAGTTTAGCACACCCCGCTTTTCTTCCCCAGCGTTCCACTCTTTCGTTCGAATCATCATTTCCGCAAATGCTCCATATCTAAATCTCTCCAATAACTCCAAAAAAGTTTTGCACAACCGATCTCCCTCTCGCCACCAATTCGCTCTGTCATCCACCGTACATTCGCCCGCGATCTATCACATTCAACATGCCTTAACCCGTACAAGGTCAAGTGACCCTCATCACATTTTTTCCTCGTTCTATCCCCTATCTTCGGGTGGACAACTCCCCGGCCATTCGGTATTCTCCACAAGCCGCGAAGCTCAGCGATTCTCTTAAGGAGTTTTTTCGATGTCAGCAGAACCCATCAGTCAGCATTTCCGCGGTGTTCTTTGCCGCCATTGTGGCAAGCCAGTTCGCATTCCGCGCATTGTCAGCCAAAAAGAAAATGAAATGCACGGTTTGCATCAGGGAGACGATTCTCAATTTCATCTCGTGTCCCGCGTCTTCGTACTTCGCTGCCGTTCCTGTGAACGTGAATCCATCTATGCCATCAACCAGATCGTCGACTGCTCTTTCACCCAGGTTTCCGCTCCCGAGCACCACAAAGTAGTTGCCCTGTAGCCCGTCCCCCAGGCCCCAGTTTCGCTTGTTCTTCAGGAACCGGTGCACAACCGTTCCGACCCATGGTTGTCTCCGCGCTTCCTCTGCGTCTCTGCGTTATCTTTTCTCTTAGTTTTTTCCTAAGCCGCCGCCCGCTTCACCGCCGGCAGATCCTTCTGCAATATCTTCCGATACGTCCGCACCGTCTCATCCGCGGACAGTTCCGGATATTTCCCCAAGCTCGCCGGCTCCGCATGCGTCAGCACGTCATCCATCGAAATCACGCCCGTCAACTTCCGTTCCCGATCCAGCACCGGCAGTCGCCGCACATGTCCTTCCCGCATCGACCGCAGCGCCACATGAATGTCATCCTCCGCATGGCAGAAATGCAAATTGCCATGCGTCACGTCGCGCACCTTCAATTCACTCGCCCTCGCGTTCTGCGTGCAAAGCGCAATGCAAATATCTCGATCTGTTACCACGCCGCACACCGTCCCCGACTCATCCACCACCGGCAGAAATCCGCAGTTACCTTTCCACATCAGCTCTGCCGCGACTCCCAAATTATTTTCCCCATTGCAGAAATACGGCGTCCCCATCATCACATCTTTCACCTTCATGGATTTTCTCCTTTACCCTGAGCTCCGCGAAGGGTTTACCCTGAGGTTCGCGATGCGCTTACCCTCAGCCTCGCGAAGCGAAGCGTTCCCATAAATCTCATTCGCACTTGCCAGCTCAATCCTTTTCACCTCGCTACTTCCACCGAACACCGCGCATGCAGCGCTACACTTTCCGAAACACTCCCCAGCACTATCCGATCTAATCCCCGCCGCCCGTGCGATCCCATCACTATCAAATCCGCCTTCCACTCATCGGCCATTTCCAAAATCGCGCGCGCCGGCGAATCCTTTGGCTCCGTTACCTCTGTACATATCTTCAACGCCGTTTTCGCCAGCATCGCCGCCGCTTTCCTTACACTTTCTTTCGCGTGCGCCTCTCCGTTCTTTGAAAGTTCCTCGATCTGGTCCGGCGAATAATATGGAAACTCGCCAATCAGATTCGGCAGCTCCGGACACGAAATCACCCGAGCTTCCGTTCCGCTCGGCCATGGCACCGTCGCCACCATCTTCACCGCGTTTTCCGCATCTTCCGATCCATCCGTGGGAACCAAAATGTGCATCCCTCGCCCGGTCGCCGCTTCCTTTTCCGAACCTCGCACAATTTCCACCGAACACGTCGCGTGCCTTAACACCGCCTGTGCCGTGCTTCCCAGCAGCAGCCTACTGAACGCGCTCTTCCCATGCGAACCCAGCAAAATTAATTCTGCCTTCCAGTCCGCGGCGCATCGCGTAATCGCGTGTCGTGGATTCTCCAGCACCATCTGCGTTTTCACTGGCCAGCCGGCTTGTTGCAGCGGTTTCGCCGCTTCTTCTAACGCCTGTTCCGTGCTTCTCTTGGCTTCATCCAGCAGCAGCGGTGCCTTCGTAAAGAAAAATGGATCCAGCGCCGCGATCAGCGCGAATTCCGACCCGCCCGGCCACGGACGCGCTACTGCTTCCCGGATCACCGCTTCCGATGAACTCGATCCGTCGTACGCGACTAGAATTTTCACGCTTGCCTCCCGTTGCGGGCTTCCCGTTGGCTTGCCTGGGAAACGAGAGATTCTTGGGTGTCACACTTACTCTACTCTGGCGGTCCCCACACCGCCAGAGAATCAACACATACCTTCCTGCTCACTTTTTTATCTGGCGTGGGGGCCCATTCGATCAGGAAGGGACCGGACACCATCAGGAAAACCACCGCCCCCACGCCAAGATGGTCCATACTTTACCTGCACCTTGACCGCCGATTTGGAACGTCACCGTTTCGACGATAAGCCCCTTTTGTTGAATAGGATGCGCCCAGCTCCAGTCTGCTTCTCTAACCGCTTTGCGCCTTTTCCCCGCTTTCCTGCGTTTTCCCACTCACACTGCTCCTTTGCACCCTTCCTCTGGCTTGCTCTCCTCATTTCCTGTACAGTTCTCCCGCACTTCCCACACGCCAATGACCGACACCGAAATTTCCGCTCGTCGTCCCAACCTGCTTCTTCGCCGCATCCTTGTCTCTCTTGTCGCTCTCTTTTTCCTCGTCTACACCACCGATTTTTTTCTGTTCCACACTCGCCAGCTCTTCCCTAAAACCGGACGCGCCTCTTCCTCCGTGCATCGCACCCGCATGCTCGCTATTCCCAATAAGTCCGGTAAGTATGATTTCGAAATCGATTCCGCGAAGCCGGAAGAAGACGTCCCCTGCGCCCGCTCGTTGTTCCCCCACTCCAATCAGTATCCTTGCTGGTACGTCACCCGCCACGCCAACGACCCCATCCCCATGTAGCTGAAGTCCGCCTCGGTAGCGCCGGCAGCTTGCCGGCCCAAGACAATCCCTGCCCCACATCGCTCTGTAGCTGTACACTCCGAGTCTCTCACTCCCTCTACAAACGCAGAAAACCCGAAAGAGTTCGGAGCGTCCTTCCTCACTCTCCCGGGCCGGAAGCAGCTGAGCGGAACTGTGACGTTCCACTGGTATTACGCCTGCTCATCACTGTCTGGATTGGATGTTTTTGCGGGTTTCTCGATCGACTTGCATGATAGCCGCACATTCAAACATCACTACGCCCGGCTCGCGCAACCAATCTGAGCCTGTGTCCAACTCAACTCGCCCCCAACAATACTTTCGCCCCGGTAGGCGCAGCCACTCCGCCCGCCGGCTCAATCGTCACCGCAAACGCCTTCGGCTCCGTATTCGCCGGCACCTGCGCACTCAACAACTGTCCACTCTCCTCACGTGTAAACACCCCCGCGCTGATTGGCGCCCCATTCGTTGGCACCAGCCACATCTGGTACACCTTCTGCGCCGGCAGCGGCGGCAATTGCTGCGCCGAATACAGCATTGTTCCCGTCCGCTTGTTGTACTTCACCAATCCCTGCACCTGCGCCGCATCGCTCGTACCCGCCAACTTCACCGTGATCGTGTCCGGCGCCGCCAGCACCCCCACCAACTCTTCCACTTTCTCTCGTTCCTTCTCAAATTCGCTCGCGGCACGCTGCGCAATCTTCAGTCGCTCTCCCAGTTTCCGGTTCTGCCACGAAAGCAGCAGGCACACTGCCGCCAACGCTACCGCCGCCGGCACCATCACCCAATTCCACCACGGTGTCGCCACCTTCCGCTCGTCTCTCACCACCGGCCGTCGCTCATCGCCCGCGCCTTCCACAGCAACACCGCCAGCTCCACGCTCCGCCGCAATCCGCGCAAGCAACTGTTCCTTCACCACTCCCGAAGGTTTCTCCCGTGGCGCCGCAAACGCCAGCATCGCCACGTGCCCGCGAACCTCCGCAAGCTTGCGCGCACACTCGCTGCACCCTCCCACATGCGCCCCAACTGCCGCTGCCTCATTTTCCGGCAGCGCGCCTAGCGCATACAGCTCCAGGTCCTCTTCTCGAATGTGACTACCGTTCGTCAACTCAGCACCTTCTTCAACGCTTCCATTCCCGATCGTATTCGTGTCTTGATCGTTCCCAGTGGTTGTCCCGTTCGCTCCGCAATTTCGCTGTGCGACATCCCTTCGAAATACGCGAACTCCATCGCTTCCCGCTGGCCATCCGGCAGGCTTCCCAGCACGGCTCTTACTTTGTCCAGCATCAAGTTCTGCGTCGTGCTTGATTCCAGGCTCGGTCCTAAGAACACGGGGTTTTCTTCCAACTCTTCGGCCTTGCCGCTCTTCTTCCGCAATTTCGAAATCGCTCGGTTCCTCGCCGCCACCACCAGCCACCCGGCCAGCGATCCGCGCGCTGCATCAAATCGCTCCGCCGTTCGCCACACTTGATAAAACAAATCCTGCAATATTTCTTCTGCCGCTCCCGTATCCCGCAGAATCCGCTTCGCCTCCGAATACACCAGTCCGCTGTATCGGTCGTACAGCGCAGACAGCGCCGCCTCATCCTTCTGCTGGATCCTCTCCAGCAACGACCAATCGTTCACGCCACTAGCGTCGGCTTCCGGCCTCACAACACCTCAGTTCCGCACATTTACCGCCACCCATACTACGCGAAAACCCCTACCCCCGGATTGCCCCATCGCCTTTCATCTTTCTCGTCCGCCCTTCCCGCGCCCATTCTGAAATCCTGCATTGCCATCGGCCCCGTAGTACAGCGATTCGTCGCTGTGCTCTCCCAATCCACCCAGTTTCCAGTTTCTCTGCGCTTCCTCAGCGACCTCTGCGTCTCTGCGTTATCTTTTCTTCTTAGTCTTCGTTCTTTCCGTCTTTGTCACAACTCTCCGTGGCCTCTGCTTCTTCGACACCGCCCGCACCACCATCTTCCTCTTCATCTTCGGATCAAACCCCACCCGCGCCCGGTTCATCGCCACCTGAATCAATTCCCGTATCTCCGGCTCATCCAACACCTCCACCGGCTCCAGCCGCACATTCCTCACCAACTTCCCGCCTCCCTGCAATCTCTTCCCAGGATCCGGCAGCGTACTCCCCTGCAAAAAACACAAAGTCACATGATCGGGCGCCAACAAAATCGAAAACACCGCATCCGACGGCCGCTCATTCGGCACAAATCCAATCACCAGCCAATTAAAATTGTCGTACACCATCTCAATCGCATTCGGCACCATCTTCCGCATCTTCCCCAGCGCTTTCCGTGCCTGCGCCGCGATCCCTGGCTCGTACTTCGCCATAAACCTTTTCAACTCTTGCTCCGCCGTCATCGTAACCTCCTAGCTTGAAGTTTCAGCTTTTCAACTCTTCATTTCCTCAACCCGCCACGTAGCGCAGCGATTTGATTTCTCGCTGAACTCTCCCAATTTCTCCAATCCACTCTTCCCAATCTTTTTTCTCTGCGCTTCCTCAGCGTCTCTGCGTCTCTGCGTTATCTTTTTCTTTCTTTCCACTTTCCACTTTCGATTTTCTACTTTCTATCTTCTTAACTCTTCTCGCCTCCTGCCTCATAATCAACATCACACCGTGTCCCATTCCTTCGACGTCCTAATCCTAGGAGCTGGTGCCGCCGGCCTCTTCGCCGCCATCGAAGCCGCCAACCGCGGCCGCCGCGTCGCTATCCTCGAACATGCCGACCGCATCGGCAAGAAAATTCTCATCTCCGGCGGAGGCCGCTGCAATTTCACCAATCTTCATACCACTCCCGACAACTTCCTCTCCACCAATCCCCACTTCGCCAAATCCGCCCTGGCCCGCTTCACTCCCGCCGATTTCCTCGCGCTCCTCGCCAAGCATCGCATCCCCTACCACGAAAAAGCGCTGGGCCAACTCTTCTGCGACCATTCCGCCTCCGACATCACCAACATGCTCGAAGCCGAATGCCGCGCCGCCCAAGTTCAAATTTTCCTCAACACCCGCATCACCGAAGTCCAACGCACCACCGAATTCATCCTCCGCTCCAACTCCGCCTCACAGGAATTTCGCGCTCCCATTCTCATCGTCGCCACCGGCGGACTCTCCATCCCCAAAATGGGTGCCACCTCCTTCGGCTATGATCTCGCCCGCCAATTCGGCCACAAACTCGTCCCCACCCGTCCCGCCCTCGTCCCCTTCGTCTTCCAGCGTCCCGACAGTCACCGCTACTCCGAACTCGCCGGCATTTCCGCCGACGTCGTCGCCACCACCGCGCACCAGTCTTTCCGCGAAAAAATGCTCTTCACTCATCGCGGACTCAGCGGCCCGGCCATTCTTCAAATTTCGTCCTACTGGAAAGAGGGCCAGCCCATCCAACTCGATCTCGCTCCCGAGCGCGACGTCACCGCCTCACTCCGCGCCACCACCCATCGCGATCTCGCCGCCGCCCGCAACGCCCTCCAGGAATTTCTTCCCAAACGATTTGCCACCCGCTGGCTCGAATTCCACGCCCCTCCCACCTTCAACAATCCCGCGCTCGCCACTCTCGAACAGCAACTCCATTCCTGGACCATCACTCCCGCCACTACCGAAGGCTATGAAAAAGCCGAAGTCACAGCAGGCGGTGTCGACACTCGCGAGCTCTCCAGCAAATCCATGGAATCCCGCAACGTCCCCGGACTCTTCTTCATCGGCGAAGTCGTCGACGTCACCGGCCACCTCGGCGGCTTCAACTTCCAATGGGCCTGGGCCTCCGCCGCCGCCGCCGCCCGCTCCCTCTAGCCCTCAGTTCGATCTCCATACATTCGCAGTCCCCTCCGCGATCTCTGCGGACCTCTGCGGTCTCTGTGGTGAACTCTTTCCTTGCACTCCCATTTGTCCCCACTTTCCCCATGCGCTATATTCTTCCCTCCACCCAACTCCACTCAGGAGCACTCCCCATGCGATTCCCAAACCTTCTCCGCACCGCACTCCGCCTAGCCGCACTCGCACCTCTCCTCTCCCTCCCCCTTGCCGCCCAACAAGTCCCGCCTCAACTCCAGCCTCCCGCCAACGAACAGCTCTTCCTCCAACTCCACGCGAAAGGCGACCAGGTCTACACCTGCAAAGAAGGCGCCACAGCGTTTCTTTGGGAGCTGAAAGCTCCCGACGCCCAGCTCTTCGACAAAGATGACAAGCCCTTCGGCAAACATTTCGCCGGCCCCACCTGGCAAGCCAACGACGGCAGTCGCGTCACCGGTAAAGCCGTCGCCAACGCTCCCTCTCCCGATCCCAATTCCGTCGCGTGGCTGCTCGTCAACGTCGTCAGCCACGACGGTACCGGCGTACTCTCCCGCGCCACCACCATCCAGCGCCTTAACACCAAAGGTGGCAAAGCGCCCGCCACCGGTTGCGACTCCACTCACGCCGGCCAGGAAACCCGCTCCCCCTACTCCGCCGACTACCTTTTCTACGCTCCCAAGTAATCCTTCTCGCTAATAACATTTCCCCGCGCGCGATTCCGTACCTTTATTGACTTGCCTCGCAGCCCCCATCTAAGATTGCTCCCGCATGCCAGATCCTCACTCCCTTCTTGGGCAGACCATTTCCCACTACCGCATCCTGGAAAAACTTGGCGGTGGTGGCATGGGCGTCGTCTACAAAGCCGAAGACACTCGTCTCGATCGTTTCGTCGCCCTCAAATTTCTTCCTCTCGACGTAGCTCAGGATCGCCAGGCTCTCGAACGCTTTCGTCGTGAAGCCAAAGCCGCCTCAGCGCTAAATCACCCAAACATCTGCACCATCTACGACATTGGCGAAGATGCTGGCAAAGCTTTTCTCGTCATGGAATATCTCGACGGCATGACCCTCAAGCACCGGATCTCTCAGCGTCCTCTCGATCTCTCCACCCATCTTTCCATCGCCATCGAAATCGCTGATGCACTCGACGCCGCCCACGCCAAAGGCATCGTCCATCGCGACATCAAGCCCGCCAACATCTTTATCTCCAACCGTGGCACCGCGAAGATTCTCGACTTTGGTCTCGCCAAAATCGATGCCGCCTTTCGTCCTTCCGACGGCTCTACGCGCGCGCTCGATCCCAATTCACAACTGACCGCCGGTATCTCAGCCGGTGATTTAACCAGCCCTGGCAGCACCCTCGGCACCGTCGCCTACATGTCTCCCGAACAAGCGCGCGGCGAAATTCTCGACGCCCGTACCGATCTTTTCTCCTTCGGCGTCGTCCTCTACGAAATGGCCACCGGCACCCTGCCATTCCAGGGACACACCACCGCCATCATTTTCGATCAGATTCTCAACGCCACCCCCGAATCCATTTCCAAACGAAATCCGAAACTTCCCCCAGATTTGGACCGCATCGTTGGCAAAGCCCTCGAGAAAGATCGCGATTACCGTTGCCAGACCGCCGCCGAACTTCGCGCCGACCTCAAACGTCTGAAGCGCGATCTCGACACCTCGCCGCGCTCCGACTCTTCTAGCAGAAAAGTCGAACCTTCTCTCACCGCCGCTCCGCCTCCGCCAGTCGCCGCGCCAGTCTCCAAAAAGAAAACCGTCGCCGTGCTCTATTTCGAAAATCTTAGTGGCGCCAAGGAAGATGAATATTTTCGCGATGGCATGACCGAAGATATCGTCACCGAACTCTCAAAAATCGCCCGCCTCGAAATTTTTCCACGCTCGGAAATGCTGCAGTTTCGCGATAAGCCCGTCACTGCGCCACAAGTCGGCGAAAAACTCGGCGCCATGTACGTTCTCGAAGGTTCCATCCGCCGCGCCGGAAATCGTCTCCGCATCACCACCCAGCTCGTCGAAAGCAAAACCCGCCATTCCGTCTGGGCCGAACGCTACGATCGCCAGATGGAAGATGTCTTTGCCATTCAGGAAGAAATCTCTCTCAGCATCGCCAAAGCGCTCGAAATCAAGCTTTCCCCTCAAGAAGAAAAAGTCATCGCCAAGAAGCCCACCGCCAATCCTCAGGCCTACGACTTCTATCTGCGCGCTCGCAATTATCTTCGCCAGCGTCAATTCGAATACGCTCTCGCCATGTATCAGGAAGCCGTCAAGCTCGATCCAGATTTCGCCTTGGCCTACGCTGGCATCGCCCACGTTTGGGGCGGCATGCACGAATTCCGCAGCCAGAGTCCGGAATATGTAACGAAAGGTTTGGAAGCCAGCGACAAAGCCGAAAGCCTCGCTCCCGAATTGCCGGAAGTGCTTTCCGCGCGCGCCCGCATCCTCTACGCCCAGCAACACTACGAAGACGCAATCCAGCTCGCCTTGCGCGCCGTTTCTCAACAGCCGGAATGTGAAGGAGCTCACGACGTTCTTGGCCGCGCTTATTTTTCTTCTGGAAGATACGACGAAGCTGCTCGTCTCGCCGAGAGCGCTCTCGAAATCGTCAGCAACGATTACAACGCGTTAATCCCGCTCATCAACTCACTCGAAAAACTTGGCCGCATGGCCGATGCCGAGCGTTTGCGCCGTCGCGAACTCGAAGTCCTTCAGGACCAGCTCCAACATTTTCCCGATGATGTCCGCGCGCGAATTCTCTTAGCAGCCGATTTGGCCAACATGGGTGACAAAGACGGCGCCTCCATGCAGGTGAAAATCGCCGTAGCCATGCGCCCCACCGACGCCCTCATTCTTTACAACGCCGCCTGTACCTACGGCCTACTCCGCATGAAAAAAGAAGCCCTCGAAACTTTTAAACGCTCCGTCGATGCCGGCTACTCCAACACCGACTGGTGCAAACAGGATCCCGACCTGCAAATTCTCTACGATGATCCCGAATTCATAAAAATTACCAGCGGCCCCATCGCGTCGACGTAGTGATTGGAATCTCAGCCAACCCCTCATTCGCCCGACGTTAACTGACCAGAGAAACACACTGGAACCCGCCACCAAACACCACAACCCCAGCCGGCTCAACAAACCTTCAGAGCCAACTCGCTCGTTGCATCTCTACCAAAAATCTCATCCGGCCCACCTTCTACTTCACTCCCGCTCCCGCAGGGCCAGGTCCGCCCCCATGCCATCTCGACAGGCTCTTCGGAACCGTATACAGGGGCGCTCGGTCGCCTTTCGCGACTTTCTCGCCTTTCACTTTCTTTTCTTTCTTGGCTTTCTTCGGTTTGCCCGCTGCTGCCGCATGGGACGGCTTTCCCCAATGCCACCAGCACATCGCCGGCGACGCCGCGGCTCCACATAACGAGAGCGCTAAGAGTAACCGGATTGTCATCGTCTTCATGTGAAAAGCCCCCTTCGAGGCTTTTATAGCAGTTCCACCTGTACCCGCCTACTGTACGAATAGTCCAGTCATGCGCAATCGCTTACTCCATCGCCTCCCCGCTCCTGCCACGCGATTTCTCATTTTCCCGCTCCAACCGTCTGCCCTGCCGGCCCGGGGAACACCAAATTCTCCCCTCCAACTTGAGCCTTTCCTCTGCCCCGCGCCATCTCCCGTATCTCGTTCAAATACCCCACATACACCGGTATCGGAATATCCGGCGAATCTCCGTCATTCAAAAAGTGTTCCAGCCGGATTTCCACCGGAATTCCCGCGATCACTTCACGAAATCTCGGGATCTCCAGGTATTTAACCTTCCAGATCTCCAGCATCTGCGAACGGAACTCCTCACTGATGAATCCCATTTTTCGCTCACCCAAATAAATCCCATCAAAATGATGCTCCGCTAACATCCTCCGCAACGGATCGTCGGCCGCCGAAAACGCATAGACCATGTGGAACAGGTCCGCCAGGTCTCCCCACAGCACTTTTTCCTCAAATCCGCTGAACCGCAGCGCCGTCGCCCCGCGCTGCTGCGCCAATCTCGCCCGATCGCTTGCCTTCAATCCCTGCCGCGTCAATTCTTCCCCAAACCACTTCAGCCGCTCCACTTGCAAGTTATGCCGCAAGAATTCCACCGCATACGCATTCGGCAAATAAATCTTTGCGTCGCTATCCAGCCTCTTCAGCCACGCGCTCCAGTCACGCCCTTCCCACGCCACCAGCAATTCCTGCAACTCCCCGACCGTCACGTCTGGGTGATACTTCACCGCCTGCCAGAAGTGCTCCGTCGAATCGTACGTAGCTCCGTGCAACCGGATGCCTTCCGTAATCGGATACCAGTTCGACAGCACTCTCCCCGCAATCGATGGCGACGCGCTCCAGCAATTCAGCGAATGCTTCCATTTTTCCTGCACTGCAACAAACGCCTCCGCATAGCCCACCGGAACCGGCTCTTTCACCGCAGCAATTGCGCTCTGCAGCTCCTCCCTTGTATGTGTCATCAACGCTTCCAGCGGTCGCTCGTCCTCCCTCGAAATCACGCGACTCTCAATTCCGCGTCGCAGCAACTCCCGCGCCAGCCGCTGTGTATCCACTTCTCCTGCATCTTTCCAGCGCCGCGTTTCCCCATCGATGTACGCAAAGACTTCCGACAGCGTTTTGAACTCAATAAATCCATGAATCGCAAATCGCACTGGCTTCCCATTCTTCTCAATCACCGTCGACGGCGTCACCACCGCCTGCAGCGAGAGTTCCTCCGCCCTCACCGGCACTGTCAGCAGCACGACAAGTAGCGCAAGCCATCTCATCCTTCTCAACGACAAATCAATCCTCATCCCCAACATTTTCACCCCGCGAAAGGCGCGCTCATCATTTCACCACTCCGCCTTCTAGCCAAACTATTTCCTCCGGTCAAAATTTGGAACCCGATTCACCGAGTCCTGTTCTCAAACATCACTCACAACGGGCTCCCTGTCATCCCGACCGCAGGCCCGCGTTTCTCGCGGGCCGAAGTGGAGGGATCGTGGCAACATTGCAGCAAGCCACAAACCACCTGCACTGCGCACACCAATCCGCAATCTCAAGTCGATCGTATGCCACAAAAATCTCCGTGGCCCTCTGCGTCTCTGCGACCTCTGCGTTAATCTCTTAGGTTTTCTTGGATCAAGCCCAGCAATGAGAATAAAAACAAAGAGAGGGAATTAATGCGCTTGCGAATCTCCATCCGGGAAGAACGTCCGTCCACTCAGCAATGTATCCACCGCCTGCAACAATACTTCCGACACTTCCGACTTCGTCACGAATCCGTCCGCTCCCACCCGCTTCGACGCCCGCACCATCTCCGCTCCCACATGCATCGACAGCATCAGCACCGGCACATTAGGCACCGCTTCCTTAATCTTTCGCGCCGCCGTAAATCCGTCCATCTCGGGCATGGTCACGTCCAGCACCACCAGGTCTGGCAGCAATTGCAAAGTTTTCTGCACCGCTTCGCGCCCGTTCGCCGCCTCATCGCACACCTGCAGATCCTTACGCGATTCCAAAATCGAGCTGACCCCTTTGCGCACCACCTCATGGTCGTCGGCAATCAAAATTCGCACTGGTTAACCCTCAAAATTCCCGTGCTCCGCCTTCCGCGGAAGTTAGCTTCCACCAACATACTTCTAACAGCTTAGAATTCCTCTACCCTAAACGCCTCATTAACGCCAAAAATACAACACCGTGATAGCCCCTCACCTCACTCTTTGGGTACGCTTGCGCACTCTGTGGTTACAGGTTATCCTGCCACCACGATGATTTACCCGGGGTTTTTCTCGTGATTCCTCCGTTCGATATTTTTCGTGTTTCTGATGATGGAACCCCCGTTTGGATCGAACCTGCAGAAACTCTGGAAAGCGCGCAAGCTCGCATCGCCGAGCTGGGCGCCACAAACCCCGGCGAGTACTTCATCTTCAGTCAAAAAACCGGCAACAAAGTTGCCATCACCGTCGACGAGCAGTAGCCCACCACGCTTCCCGCGAAGATTCACCAAATCTTCCGCTCCCTCGCATGAATCATCTTTGGATTTGTCCCGCCGTCATCATCGTGCAGACACACTCGCACCGGACAGCAGGGAACTACGATTTGCATTTAGAAGTTGCCGTCACCGTTTTACGCGAACTGAACCGCCGCCAGCGCCGCTTTTCCCCTTGGCAGCACCGCTCTCACACTAGTCCCAATTCCATTCGACTCAATCTGCAGACTTCCGCCAAACGGCCGCAGCCGTTCCTTCATGCTCTTGATTCCCACTCCAAAATTTAGCTCATGCCCATTCCCCGCTCCGCCCGACAATCCTTTACCTTGGTCTCGTATCTCCATCACCACATTATTTTCCACGCACAATATCTTTACGCTCGCCGTATCGCTCCCGGAATGCCGGTGTATGTTACCCAGTCCCTCTTGCAGAATCCGGTACAGCACGATCTCGCGGTTATCCGCCAGTCTCCCCAGGTCCTCCGCAATTTCCACCTGAATTTGTAACCCGCTTCGTTTGGCGAATCCCTTCGTATACTCCGTCACTGCCGAACTCAGACCAATCTCTTCAATCAACGGTGGATGCAGCAGGTACGACACGCTTCGCATCTCTTCCGTAGCGAGTGCCACCAGATCCTTACACTCCTGAAACGTCACATAGTTCGTCGGCCGCGATCCGCGTTGCATCTGGCTCAATGTCATTGTCAATGCCACCAGCACTTGTCCCGTCGAGTCATGTAATTCCCGCGCAATTCGCCTTCGTTCATCATCCTGCGCATTGATCAACTGGCTCGTTAATTCCATCAGAGAAATATTGTTCTTTGCCAGTTCTTTGGTTTGCTCCTCCACCAGCGTCGTGATTCGCTCCTGAATTCCTAGCAACTCTTCTTGCGCCCGCTTGTAGCTGCGATTCGTTCGCCGCATCTCCAGTTGCGTCACCACCGATCGTGCCAGGCTTTGCAACGCCTCAACTTGCTGTTCGCTCAACTTCCGCGGCACCGTATCCACTACGCACAGCGTCCCTAAGCGATGTCCTCGTGGCGTTATCAGTGGTGCTCCTGCGTAAAATCGCAATTTGGGCTCGAATTCCACCAGCGGGTGTGCACGCAATTGCACATCCGCCTTCGCGTCTCCCACGATAAACAATGTTTCGTTTTGTATCGCGCTCGCGCAGAATCCATCGATCCGCGGAATTTCCGACACCTCCAGCCCCACTTTCGCCTTGAACCACACCCGGTTCGCGTCGACCAGCGAGATCAGCGAAATTGGCGCGCTGCAAATGTGCGCTGCCAACTTTGCCAGATCATCAAAACTCTGCTCGGCCTCCGTATCCAGCACCAAATAGTCGTAAAGCTCAGACAGCCGTTCCGTCTCGCTCGCAAATACACTCGTATTCATAACCTTCCATTCAGGGCTGAGGCCTGATACTTCCACTGCTTCCTGATTTTGCTGGGTTTTACATCAAGAGAAGACATGTGGACGCCACCTGTCTATTCATCGCAGAACGCACCAATTAAGAACGGCGAGCCGCCGACAGTGTCAGACCCGCCCAGACCTGGCAATGTCGGCTGAGCTCGCCGTCCACCCTTCCATCCTATGGCCTCGCCCTTGCCCCCGCTGTTCACTTTTGCACAGTACTGCCGCCCTCACCCTGCTTCAGAAATCCCGCTCTCTTAATTACTCTGTCCGTTAGCGTACGAATCGTGCTATTCTCCTCTTTCAGACTCGAACACTCGGCCGCGTTCCGCATCACGACCTTTTGTTCTAGGTGTCTCTATGCCTCAACTCAGAGCCAAGAAGTCAAAATCTCCTCCTTCCAAACCTCTTCTCTTCGACTTGCAGACTTTCCTCGACAGCACCGGGATGGCTCGCACCATCGTCAAGTTCCAAAAGTCTCAAAAAATTTATTCGCAGGGTGATCCCGCCAGCAGCGTCGGCTACATCCAAAAAGGGGGCGTCAAGCTTTCCGTCATCAACACTTCCGGCAAAGAAGCCGTCGTCGCCATTCTCGGCCCCGGCGATTTTTTTGGGGAACGCTGCCTCGCTGGCCACTCTCTTTGCATCGGTACCGCCACTGCCATTCTCCCCACTTCCGTACTCTTCATCGAAAAAAAGGAAATGATGGCCGTTCTTCGCACCCAGCACGCGCTCTCCGATGTTTTCATCACCCACATGCTCACCCGCAACATCCGCATCGAAGAAGACCTCATCGACCAGCTTTTCAATTCCAGCGAAAAGCGCCTCGCCCGCACCCTTCTCCTTCTTGCCCGTTACGGCAAGGAAGATCAAGCCCATGGTGAAATTCCCAAAGTGTCCCAAGAAATCCTGGCCGAAATGGTTGGCACCACCCGCTCCCGCGTCAATTTCTTCATGAACAAATTCCGCAAAATGGGCTTCATCAAATACAACGGTAGCCTCCAGATCAACGCCTCCCTCCTCAACGTAGTCCTCCACGACTAATCCAGCCGCCCACAAAACAAAAAGAAAAGGCGGACAATCCTCTGCCCGCCTTGCCAAAGTCTCTTCTGCCTTTTTACCGTACGCCTAGCACCCTCTCAACCACACGCAACTCTGTCATCCCGTTTACCCTGAGCTTCGAAGGGACCGGAGCGTCGCGTCTTTTGTTTATCCTGAGTAGCCGCGAAGGGCGACGCGCCGCGGAGGGATCGCGGCAACCAAGTCAAAATCCTTCCTGGCTCACTCTTGTTTTGCCTTACGAATTGGTCCGCACTACATCAGCTACTTCTTCGGCTGCGCACTCGGCGGCAAAATTCCATTCAACCTTAAATACATCGCCGCCGCTCCATAGTGGTCCGCCCACCCGCCCGACAGGAAAAATACCGCCATGGCCCGCGGTCCCTGTATCCGCCCGAAATCCATTGGATCTCCCAGCTTCGAATCGTCCACATTCGCCAGCACCGTCGAGCAATAATCGAATGACGCCTTCGCCGCGGCCTGAAGCTTATCCTTAGGATCTGTCTCCTTCAGCTCGTCCACCTTCGGCGCCGGCACATCCGCGATCTTCGAGCACATCGCATTATTCGACTCCGTGATGTGCACCACCAAGTGCCCAAACGTAATCTGATCCGGCGTTGGCTTGTAGCTGAACTTATCCGCCGGCATCGCGTCGATCGCGCCCAAAATGTTTTTCTGTCGACTCGTCTGTAGCGTCCGCAACACCGTAGTCACCGGATTTTTTACCGGCTCGGCACTCTGCGAACTCGCCGACGCTGCTCCAGACGAAGGCGCCGTCGCCGTTTGTGCCTGAGCCAACCCTGCCGACGCGCACGCGAACAAAATTGCTACTAAAATCCTTTTCATAATTTCTCCCTCACCACATCAAATTTCACTGCCCAACTCCAACCCAACTCACCCAGTCATCCTCTTCATGTCCCAAAAAACGCGACCGAATCATACACCAACAAACTGCTATGGTTGTTACCACGCAGCACCTCCGCCTGGTATAGACTCGTTCTCCGTATTCGAGACTTTACCTTTGCCAACCGCCACCCATCCCGTCATTCGTGTTTCCGGCGTTCGCAAAACCTACGGCACAACCGTGGCGGTGGACGACGTTTCGTTCGACGTTAACGATGGCGAGATCTTCGGCTTGATCGGCCCAAACGGCGCCGGCAAAACCACCACCATGGAATGCATCGAGGGCCTGCGCAAGCCGGACCGCGGCGCGATCTCCGTCTTAGGGATGGATCCGGTGCGCGACGTTTATCAATTGCAGGATCGCATCGGCGTGCAACTGCAACAAGCGCAACTGCAAAAACGTATAAAAGTTTGGGAGGCGGTGGATCTTTGGGCGTCGCTGTATAAGAAAAAATCGGTAGACGCGAACCGGCTGCTCGACCAGCTCGGGCTTACCGAAAAGCGCAACTCCTGGTTCATGAATCTTTCCGGCGGCCAGAAGCAGCGGCTATTTATCGCGCTGGCGCTCATTAACGATCCCGAAGTCGTCTTCCTCGACGAACTGACCACCGGCCTCGATCCTCAGGCGCGCCGCGCCATCTGGGAGTTGGTGCGCGGCATTCGCGAACGCGGCAAAACCGTTTTCCTGACCACCCACCTCATGGAAGAAGCGGAACGCCTGTGCGACCGCGTAGCGATCATCGAGCACGGCCGCATCATCGATATCGACCGTCCAGAAAATCTGGTGAAGCGCCACTGCCCGGAGCGCAGCGTCGTCCTGGCCACCCAGGATCCATCCGCGGCCGAACATTTTCGCGCCATACCGCACGTGCAAGAGGTGCTACGCAACGAGTCGCACCTGACCATTCGCGGCTGCGGCGACAATCTGGTAACCGAAGTGATTCGTTGCCTCTCGGCGAATCAGATCGCGGTGTCGGATTTTCGTACCGTGCTTCCGAACCTCGAAGATGTGTTCTTGAAGTTGACCGGCCACTCCATACGCGACTAGGCGAAACATCATGATGCGTGGACTCTGGAAACTGACCTGGATCGAAATCAAAGTATTTCTGCGCGAGCCTATGGGCGCGTTTGGCACCATCCTGTTTCCCGTAATCATTTTTCTGGTAGTCGGCCGCGTGGTGGGCCGGCACATGCCGCCATCCGCGCTGGCCAGCAGCAGTTTTATCCGCGTGGGCTGGCCGGTGATTGTGTCGCTGCTCATCGTCATCAGCACGGTGCTGTCGCTGGTCACCATCATTTCCATTTATCGCGAAGGCGGCATCCTCAAGCGGTTGCGCGCCACGCCGCTGCGTCCGCAAACCATTCTCACCGCGCATGTCATCGTCAAGCTGCTGCTCACCGCGGCCACCCTGGTGCTCATGGTGCTGGCCGGCAAACGCTACTACCCCAGTGGAGTTCAACTGCATTTTGTCTCGTTCACCATCGCGCTGGTGATCAGCACCATCGCCATCTTGTCGATCGGCTTTCTGATCGCCAGCATGGTGCCCACGGCGCGCTTTGCGCAACCGATTGGCGCGGCAATTTTGTATCCGATGCTGACCATTTCCGGATTGTTCATCCCGCTTGCGGTGTTGCCCCCGTTCCTGCGCGCCGTCTCTCGCGTTCTCCCCACCACGTACGCGGTATCCCTGCTGGAAGGCATGTGGGTAGGCGAACCGTGGTCCGCCCATCTCGGCGACTTGGCAGCCTTAGCCGTAGCCTTCGTGCTGTTCACCGCCCTTTCCGCAAAAGTCTTCCGCTGGGAATAATCCCGCCCGCGTTTGCGCTTTATAATGACCATGAGCATCAGCATGCGAGAAGCCTGAAAAATAACGACCAACGGTGATCCAGGGAATATAATCGGTCTGCTCCTATGGACCTTCCAAAACTATGGGGATTAATCAGAGCCGATCTTGCGAGGGCGAGGGACTTCCTGCCAAATCATGCGGCGAGCCAAGAGGCTATAGTCCGATACCAAGAATTTTTGGATCACAATGAACTTGAACTAGCCTGTGACATGCTCGAGGCCTACGCCGAAAAGCAAGAAGTCAGCAGAGAATTCTGGTTTTCGCTCCGCGACGCCGCAGCGCGAATGAATTTGTTCGACCGGATGCGCCGATACGAAAAGTATGCAGAGAATTTTCAACCAGGTTCCGGACCGGGAGCCATAACCCAGTTATGGCCTCCGTCCACAGCTCGATGAGACTGGTCTCTCTGGTCTGCTGGTTGTTTTTGTTCGCCCAGCTCGCCTGGCTCGCTGGTTGTCAGCACAGCAGTGACCCCGCAAATGATAATGCCAACGCGGAGGTCACGATAGCGGCCATGCGCGAAGCCGCAAATGGACCCAGGAGAGACCCATTTCTTGTATTAACCAACAGGCTCCAGCAACTCGCAGGAGAAACTGCCAGAGACTGCGGGGCGGTTCGGTTAAACCAAAAACCTGAAACCGCCACAGCCTGCGCATTGCGCACGCACACGGAAGGAAAACCTTTCTATGTTAGCTATAGGGATTGGGGAATGGATACTTACTGTGCCAGTGGTTTCGTTGCCGATGCGAATGGGAATGTTTATAAGGTGGAATACGACAGTGGGGGCTGGGAGAAGAACGGCCTTCGCAAAAGCTTGCAATTGTCGGACGGAAATCACATAGCGATTGAGCGCTGCTCCAAGCCCGTCAAGCTCAGGAAGTCTGCCGACGGAAGAGTTACCTTCTTTCTCCGAGACCCGTAGTTCACGGACACGCTGCGTAGAGATGCCCACCCGTTGTTTGCCGTCTGGCAGTGCTCTGCCATCTCTGTCGATGATGAGCTTTCGAACTCAAAAGAAGAATACGCCACCCGCCAATTACAGAAGTGTGCGCTTCGAAGCTTTCGAAGAGTATGTCACCCGCTATTTTGCCTTCTCATTCCAGCGCTACGTCCGTCGATGATATTCTCCATCGTGGAATCATGTCAGGACGCTTTAATCACACTTGGTTTGCGTGTTGACTGTTGAGATGGCGACGAATGGTTCACAATAGTTTCGATGCTTAAGATGACGGGCCGCATTCCCGAGCTTGACGGAATTCGCGGCACCGCCATTGCCATGGTTCTCGTCGAACATCTATTCAGGTTCCCTCTTGTACCCGATTCTCTATTTTCTCGTTCTGTCATTCCGTTACGACTGGCTTGGACAGGTGTTGACTTATTCTTCGTTCTTTCGGGATTCCTAATTGGGGGAATTCTACTGGACGTCCGGAAAGCCCCCAATTATTTCCAGGTCTTCTACCTACGACGGTTCTTTCGAATCGTGCCGGTTTACGCCGCCGTGCTGCTGATTATTCCTGCTCTTGCGATGACGGCGCGGATTTTGCATCTGGAGAATTATAGGTGGTTGAGCGGGAACCCATTACCTTGGTTTTCCTACTGGACGTTCACGCAAAACTTCTGGATGGCACGCACCAATTTGTCGGGATTGATGATAATCGCAATGACGTGGTCACTGGCGATTGAGGAGCAATTCTATTTAACTCTGCCAATTCTAATTCGCGTTCTTACAAAGAAGGCGCTGATGACGGTTGTAGTTTCCGGAATATTCTTGGCGCCAATTTTGCGTACTCTGATTTTGGTGTTTACTCCGGACAACAACTTGGAGTGTTACGTTCTAATGCCATGCAGGGCTGACGCCTTGCTGCTCGGTGTTCTGGTGGCTTTAATACTCCGTGACGAGAAGGCCTGTGAAGTATTGAAGCGTCGAAAGCTGTACTTTGGGCTTCTCTTTCTGTTGCTCTCCCCCGGGATGGCCTATCTAGCTTTGCGCAATTCATTTATGTTCGACACTGTTATGCAAATGATTGGATACACGTGGGTCGCCCTGTTTTATGCAACGGTGGTCTTGTTCGTGCTTATACACCGACAGAGTTTACTCGCAGCGCTCTTTCGAAATAGGGGATTGCGTTGGCTTGGGGGACTAGCTTATGGGGTATATCTAATTCACCAGACTGTTTTAGGTTTTGTTTTGGGGCCGGTGTGGGCTACGCCGTTTATAACGAACTGGTGGAAGTTTGCCGCCGCTGTAGGTGCCCTTGCCCTGACATTGTTGATCGCGATGGTGTCGTGGCGATATTTTGAGCTGCCGCTCGTTCGAATTGGGCACAAGTTTAGCTATCATCCCGAAGAGCGCCCCGAAGAAATCTTGGTTGAAGTCGCAACTTTATAAAATGGATTGGCCGTCCCTTCTTCGACTCCAACACCGCGTGCTTATTGAACCCTCGTATTAACGCGCTCCCGCCAGGAGGTAATGCGATGAACTACGTTGCTTGCTGCGCGGAATTGGAAAAGCTAGTTATCGAGCCCGGGACGAAAAGGAAAGGTTTGGGGCTCGGAATGGTAATCCATAAGTGGGGGACGATATTTCTCCTTCTCTATCAGACTGATTCGGACGATCCGAGTGCAGGAAGCGGGACGAAGATTACGTTTTGTCCGTTTTGCGGCAGCAGGTTGGAGGATGGTTTTGGAAAGGCGAAAGTGTAGGAAAAGGCGGATCGAAGTGCGCGTCACCCGCTGAGACATAGTGAGGTCCTAGAGTAGACTCTTCAATATGTTCTGCCCACAATGCAAAGCGGAATACCGCGATGGTTTTTCTCGATGCACGGACTGTGACATAGATCTGGTGGCTAAGCTGCCTATTGACCCGCCGGAACCAGAACCAATCGCTGCTGATGAGCACTTGCGGATCGTGTATACAACGCATGAGCAGAATGATTGTGTGGCCTTTTGCAGGCGTCTAATGGAAGAGGGAATTTCATTCAAGGTTGCTGAATCGAATCGTCAGTATTTCAAGGATGTAAAACGGACGTTTGCGATTGGCGTGCCTGGCAAATGTTTTAAAAAGGCGCAAGAAATCCGTAGTGAATCCTGCCTCGATTGGGATGAGGCGCCGGAGTCCGACGAATGAGAAAATTAGAGTTGGAACTTAGCGATGATGATCTGAGAAAAATATTTGCGTTGTTTTCGAGTCCCACGGACGAAGAACGTCTCCGAGTCTTCGATCCAGCGAATCGAAGCTTTTATGGTCTCGAAGATCTTGAACAGGAATATAGCCTCACAGAGGAGCGCCGGGAATTTGCACTGGACGCTTGGCGCGCCGTGACGTACTTTCTGCACGACAAGGGATTCGCTCTTGTGAAAGAAGGTCATGAATATAACCTGGGCGTTTCGTCTGGCTATTCGGGCTGAAAGGAAAGTTGTTGCGAATTCAACGGCGCGCGCGGAAACGCGACTACTTAACAATTTGCCACAACTCGATTAGGCGGTCCGCCCACCGACCCGTCATCCCGAGCCGCCTTTGCGAGGGATCCCTCTTGCCTTTCTCCGCGGCCTCTGCGCTCCAACCTCTATGTCCTCTGCGTTAAATTTTCTTTTTAGTGCAACTCCACCAACTGAGCACCGACGACAGCAGCTGTATCCCACGCCCCCTACCTGTTCGAACATAACTACTATTTAAATAGTAGTTTAAAGTTGATAAATAACATGCTATACTCCCCAAGTGATACTCGCGGGAGTTAGCTCTATCGCTTCTCTCCTCGAGCCTCGTCTTCCCGCTCCCTACCCTTCCTCCCGTCCCACCTTCCCATCTCAACTTCTACTTGAGTTCCGTTTCGGCTCTCACCTCTACTTCATCTCTCCACTCTCCACTCCTCTACCATTTCCGTACCTCTTTCGTACCAGACCCTTTTCCCTCTATCTCTCTTCATCTAAAACGTTTGCGCGTCTTTACCAAAAAACACCTGGGGTACGTACCCTCAACCATTCAAAATCTGTCACCCCTCGACGCGCCGCACTTCACGATCCACCCCGTCATTCCGACCCACTTCTTCTCCTTCACTCATCCGCCGGTGTTTGCAACCGGCACAAGGACGAGCCTTTGAATCTAATTGAACTTTTGAACCTTTCAACTTTCAACTCGCCTCGCTTCCGGCACCCTTCCTCCCGTCCCACCTTCCCATCTCAACTTCTACTTGAGTTCCGTTTCGGCACTCACCTCCACTTCGTCTCCTCACTCTCCCATCCTTTACCATTTCCGTACCACTTTCGTACCAAATGCCTTTCCCTCTATCTCTCTCCATCGAATGCGTTTGCGCGTCTTTACCAAAAAACACCCGGGATATGTACCCTCAACTCCACAAAAATTTTCAGCCCCCGACGTGACCTTCTTGCCTTACCCTCACGTCGCCGCAACTCGCTCTGTAGCGCCGGCAGCTTGCCGGCTCAGCAACCCCAATCCACTCATTGGACCGAGAGAAGAAATACAAGAGGGATTTCTCACTGCGCGGACTTCGTTCGGAATGACGTGTTGGCGAGCGGATTGTTGGGTGGAGATTCTGTCATCCCGACCGAAGCGTCGCGACGTCCGCGACGCGCAGTGGAGGGATCGTGGCACCATTCCAACCCGCTCGACCAACATTCCGCCAACGGCCCGTCATTCCGAGGACTTTCTCCGCGGGTCGGCGAGACGAGCGGCTACAGGCCGAACATGGAGTTGACGCCGGCGCGCGGAACTTCGGCGGTGGGCTCGCGGGGCACCAGAGGAGGAAGCTTTTCCTGGGCGGCTGGCTCGGGAGTGGCCGGATGTTGCGGCGCAGGTTGCGGCTTGGCAGTCGGCGGCACGGAAGCGGAGGCGGCAGCACTCGGGGCGGTGGCGGGAGCTGGAGAAGCGATCTGCTGAAGATAAGCGAGATCGCGAGGCTCTTCGGTGCCGGGCTGAACGGGAGGAAACGCCAAATTCAGCTGATGCTCCATGGCGCTGGCGATGCGGTGAAGCTGCCAGATGAGCTTTTCGAGTTCCTTGGAGCGGCCGAGATTTAAGCTGCGGTCCCACAGAAAGCGGATGGACAACACGAAGACGATCGGCAGGCCGAGAGCCAGAGTGGCGAGTACGACAGTGACCAGCAGCGAGTCGAGGGGTGCTGAAGATTGTGGCATGGTGCCTCCAAAGCCTGGCTCTCAACGGAGGATACCGCAGCGCGAGGACGCTGACAAACGAATGCGCGGCGCGCAGGTTATGCGCAACGCAACGCTGGCTAAAAGGGAACCGCCGGAGACGGTGTGACCTCTCCCCCAATGCTCCGCCCATCGACACGTCATTCCGAACGGAGTCCGCGGAGTGAGGATCTCTGCACCATCGTGCGCTCTTTGCACGATGAATCCCTCTTGCCCTTCTGCCGATGCTCGGATGGCCTTCGCCGTTAGGAAAGGCCACCCGAGCTGGGATCACTCCGTTGCTACATTCGCTGCATCAAGAGGATGCGGCGGTGGCGGCGCCTTTGAAGAACGACAGCAGATCGGCATTGATCTGGTCGGCGTTGGTGGTAGGCATGCCGTGCGGGAAACCTATATAGGTTTTTAAGATTGCGCCTTTGACCAACTTGGAGGACAGCGGAGCGGAGTCGGCATACGGAACGATCTGGTCGTCGTCGCCATGCATGACCAGCGTAGGCACGGTGAACTTCTTGAGATCTTCGGTGAAGTCGGTCTGAGAGAACGCCACGATGCCGTCATAGTGCGCTTTCGCGCCGCCCATCATTCCCTGGCGCCACCAATTTTGAATGATGGCTTGGGATGGTTTCGCGCCGGGGCGGTTGTAGCCGTAGAACGGTCCGGTGGGAAGATCGACATAAAACTGCGACCGGTTGGCGGCAAGCTGCGCCTGAAGATCGTCGAATACGGATTTGGGGAGACCGCCGGGATTTGCTGGAGTTTTTACCATCAGCGGTGGCACGGAACTAATAAGGACCGCCTTAGCGACGCGACTTTCCCCGTGGCGTCCGATGTAGCGGGTGACTTCACCGCCGCCGGTGGAGTGGCCAACGTGAATGGCATTCTTCAGATCGAGGTGGGCGGTGAGCGCGGCGAGGTCGTCGGCATAGTGATCCATATCGTGACCGGCGTTGGTTTGGGTAGAGCGTCCATGGCCTCGGCGATCGTGGGCGATGACGCGATAGCCGTGATTCAGGAAGAAGATCATCTGGTTGTCCCAGTCGTCGGCCGAGAGCGGCCAGCCGTGCGAGAAAACGATGGGCTGACCCGATCCCCAATCTTTGTAATAAATCTCGGTGCCGTCTTTTACGGTGATTTTGCTCATGTAGCATTTCTCCTATCCATCAAGGTTGGCGACTGTCGCGCTTGGAGCGATACCGCTACTCGCTGGGAGCGATGTCGGATCAACGATGCATATCTATCTAAAGGATGCAGATGTACTGAATAGGGCGGGGGATACTTATATTTTCAAATTGTTGGGGGTTGAATCCTGATGAGTAGGGCGGGCAATCGGGAACCATGAGGTAGTTCGCCGGGAGACGCCAGGCACGGGACGAAATTTTCGAGGAGAGGCGGCTCATCGGAATTTTTACTGCAGACGGTACTGATTGAACAAGCTTGTCCTTTCTTCTCGTGAATCCACCGAGGGATTGCTTTCACACTGCGAATGATACTTAGGAGGCCTGAGAATGGCACAGAGACACAGCTTCGCAGAGATGAAAGCGGAGCAGGCAAAAATGACCGCGAGTTGGAAAGCGGAAGGCCGCCTAAGTGAAGCGTGGGTCATTGCCGACCCGGAAATTGTGGAGATTTTTTCTGCCGGAGTTGCGTTTGGAGTGGAAGCGGGACGTCGTGGTCGCAGCGATCCTGCCTACTCTCCGGACGAATGGCGCAAAGCGCTGCGAGACGCGGTAGAAAAAGCAGCAGCCCTTGAAGACCAGCTGGAAAAAGCTAGAGAAGCGATGCCAAAAAAAGAGAAAGAGTGAGCTTCATTCTGCGGTGACGCGGCGCGAGAGTTTTGCGCGGCGTTGTTGGGCTCTGCCTATTAAGGTGCCGAGTGCTGCACTGACCACCAGGACGGCGGTGTGCCAGATCAGGATGTGCATGGCTTGGAAGTTTGGGCAATGCAGCTCCAGCAGCGCCACGCCGGCTAAGCCGCCGATTGTGCCTGCGACCAGTCCTGCGGATTGGGGATTCACGGCAAAACCACGGCGAAGGATCCACCAACTCAGCATTGCTGCGGGAATTGCGTGCACGACCCCCATCGCCAGGCAGATCAGGCCGGCCGAAACGAAATGGTCGGTGTGGTAATCGTGAAAGAGCGCGGCAAACACTGCGAGCAAGGCGACACTTCCCAGTGCCAACATTCCTTCCGCGGAAATTCTGCGCCGGCTCCCCGGAATCATTTCATGAACGAATTCTGTAGCGGCCAGCCAAGCCAGAATGCTCAGCGTCGAAAAGATCAGGGTGCGCTCCAGCAGGTCCATCTTCGCGAAGCCGTTGAATCCTGCGCGCGCTGCTCCCGCCAACGCGACTGCGGCGCAAATCAAGAACACGCCGCCCGTCAACACCCACGTCGGCGGCAGCGGGCGCACTGGTCGCAGCGACGGCTGGATTGCGTCGGCCACGCCTTTCAGCAACGCCGGTTTCACCCGCGGCAGCTGATCAGCAGCGTTCTTCAAGATTTCGTCAATCTCGCCGTCTCTCACGACTTTTCCTCGCTTGGCCCTTTCCTGAGACCCATGGCATTCATTCTTTCTCGAAGTTTTTCGTAGGCGCGGTGCACTTTTTGTTTCACCGATCCCACGGTGGAAGATGTGGCGCGCGCTACTTCCTCGAGCGACATTCCGGCGACCTTCAACATCTGAAGCACTTCACGTTGACTCTCGGAGAGTGGCGCCAGTAGCGCATCCAAATCGTCGCTCTTGCCGATTTGTTCCGGCGCAGTCGCGGCTAGCTCTGACATTTCTTCCAGGCGCTGCTCGCGCGAGGTGGTGCGAATGGCTTTTCGGTAGTGGTCCACGCGCACGTGGCGCGCGATAGCGTAAAACCACGGCAGCACCGGCTCGCCCGGCCGGTAGGTGTGCCGCACGCGGTGCACCCGTAGCCAGGTTTCCTGCAGCAGGTCATCGGCATCAAGGCGGCTGACAATTTGCCCCAGGAAAAATCGGTACAACTGTGGACTGATGCGATCGATTAAAGCTGTGGCCGCGGCGAAATCGCCGGCTTGATACCGGGCCATCAGCATCTCCAGAGTGCTGTCCGGGTGCATGAGGGAAAGGTTCGTCGCGTAATTTTTATCAGGAACAGCGTGTTCTTGCAAAATGTGCTCGCCGTTGGGCCACACCGACAGGCTCTATGTTTGTTCCATCTATATGTATTCGATGTAGGGCGGCAAAAAGTTACGCACTCCGCGCAGTTTTAAATTCTTTTAACTTTGCTTTCCGGTCGCTGCACAACCGTAACTTTTGCCGGCCGCTCACCGAATACCCATGCGTGAACATGCCCGCCTTGTTCAACGGGCTACGCCCTGTAACCAAGTCACGATTCAAGATCACGTCAAGGAGATCACCGAATGAAGTTTGTATCGCTCCAGAAGTCTACGTTTCGGCGCGCCGGCATGGTGCTGGCCGCCGCATTGTTTGCCACAACGCTTGCCGCGGCAGAACCGGGAGATCGCGGCATCTTCGTGGTCACCAGCACGAATAACCCGAGCGGCAATTCCGTTGAGGTTTTTAAACTCAATACGTCGGGCACGCCTTCACTGTCGTTGGTGAATACTTTGTCCACCGGCGGCAAGGGCGGCGCCAGCACGAACGCGGGAATTCTTCAGTTCGAGGAGGATTTTGGAGCGGTCGCAAACTTCGGCTCGAATACGGTGAGCCAGTTGGTGCGCTACCAGGATCACATCGGGCTGGGTCGAACCATTTCGCTTGCTTCGGATTGCGTGAAGCCAGACTCGGTGGCGCTCGCGCACTCGCACCTGTTTGTGGTCGGCACGAATTGTGCTGAGAGTCACGACTGGCCATCTGGGAATCTGGATAGCCCGTTGGTTTCTCTCGCGGATTCTTCCGCGGCACAAATCGCTGTGGGCAGAACCTGGGCTGCGGTCACGCTATCGTCGGGTTCGGTGCTGCAGCTTCCGCTTACCCACGAAGACGGAGCGCTGAACGGTACCCAGACTTCGATCGCGCTACCGAGTAACGCGAATAGCGTGCCGCTTGGCGCCGCGTTCTGGCACAACAATTTGGGATTTACACCGGCGCACAGCCCCGACAGTTTTGCGATCATCGACGAGGAGCGCAACATTTTCCCCATCGCCGGACCAAGTCCTTCCTTCCCGACCAATGCGCCGTGCTGGGTGGCTAAAGGACCAGGAAGCGTTTGGTATACCGGCAATTCTCCGGGTAAGGCGATCTCTATTTTTTTCACCGATGGCCAGGGTGGCGTTTTCTATAAATCCATTCCGCTTCCAGGTTCGCCTTCGGACATTACCGTGTCGCCCGATCACAAATGGCTTGCGGTGATTTACGCGGTTGGCACCGATGCGTTCGTCGCGGTGTTCTCCATCGATTCCTATGGCGACCTGACGCTTGCGGCGAGCTCGAGCGCGATCGGCGTTGCTTCGTTTAGCGGCGTAGCGATTAGCGAATAGCGGGTCAATGATTCGTGGATTGCGCGTTCGATCCGGCGAGTAGGTTTGTGCTCGCCGGACGAACGCGACGTCAGCTCCGGCAAGCCGCTGTGCGACTGGAAAATAGAGGCTTGTGGGTATATCGACGTGCCGATCCGCCGCGTACGGTGAGTATGAGGTGTCAAATGCCTACGTGGGTTCTGTCCTGCCCCTCGTGCCTGATTCGCTTTGCGCACGCCAAAATTGCGGACGTTACGCTTGTGGACCATTTATTTCCATTGAAACCAAAAATTGCCGTTGGCCAAATGATTGAGTGCCCGAACTGCGGAAAATCCGCCACCTACAAGACGATCAGTCTGACCTATCGGGCGTGACGCTATCGCAGGCTTAGTTGATTGGGAGTGGGCTGGCGGCAGGGCCAAGTGGGTCTTTCTTGAGTTCAGCCAGAACCGCGACGGCATTCTGTAAATCGCGAGTCTCTTCGGGTTGGATCGAGGAAACGGAGAGTTCCAGGTAGCGCAGGCAGATTTCCTGTTCGGCCTTGGCTATGAAGGTTCCGGCCTTCTCGGAGGCCGCGTAGAGTAAAGCTTCTCCATAAGCCTTGTGCCAGGGCAAAACGAGAGCGATGGGAGCGGACGCGAGTACGTCCAGGATGTTGGGCACCTGAGAAGCGAAGTCCTGTTTCGTTGGCATTGGACACCTCGGGAGAGGAATACCATGTTCTCCGTAAGGCTACTGTCCAATTTTGCACACTTACAAATTGGCAGATTTTAGTGAGCATTCTGAAGGGGAAGTGTGCTTTATTGAACAGGCGGGTTTTCTTTGATTGTGTAAGCTTCGCGCGGATAAGTGTGAAAGTTTCTGTGTTTGGAGGCTGGCAATGAAAATGACGATGAGTAATCGACAAGTAGGCCCGGTCACGGTGGTGGACATCAGCGGGCGAATTGAACTTGGGGGAGAGAGCGCCGCATTGCGTGATTCGATTCGCGACCTGCTGACCGCGGGGCACAAGCAGATTTTACTGAATCTCGCGAATGTACATTATATGGACAGCACCGGATTGGGGACACTGGTCAGTGCGTTCACCAGCGTGCGGAAGCAGGCGGGAGAGCTGAAGCTCGTGAATCTTACGGACAAAGTGACCGACCTGATGCAAATCACAAAGCTTTATACGGTGTTCGACATCGCGAATGATGAGGCCACGGCGGTCAAATCTTTCGGCAACTCGACGGTGGCGGCTAAAGCTTGAGGCGTGGAGCGCGGCGTGACTGCTGACCTGCGTTAGGTGAGGCTGCTAACCTTTTTTGCCTAGATATTGGGCGAGGATGGTGGCACAAGCTTCTACGAATTCCTGTTCCGCTTTCGTGAACGTGTCCGCAAAATAGCTTTCGATATCGAGTTCGGCGGCGAGCTTTTTGTTTACGTAAATGGGGACGACGATTTCGGATTTCACTAAAGAGGAGCCGGCCAGATAACGCGGATCTTTGGAAACGTCGGGCACGACGACGACCCGGCCCGTGGTGGCGGCAGCGCCGCAGAGTCCGGTGTGGAGCGGGATGCGCGCGTTGGGAGTGAAACTGCCGGCGAACGGACCTACCACGAGATAGCTGGGGTCTGACGGATCAACTAGATAAAAACCTACCCAGTTATAGCGCGACAATTTTACGTGCAGGCGCTCGGCGATACGTTCCATGAGGGATTTGGCGGTATCGGCGGTGGCAGCAAATGTTTGGAGTTCCTCCAGGAGTTCTCGGTGCGTCGGCGTCATGTAGTTCCCCTCGGACGTTGGGCGATTCATGCGAAGTGAAAATTTTCTGTTGCGTGGTAAACAGTTTACATGAGGCGGAACGGAATCGTCGCGGCTCTCGCTGCGGGCATTGCGTTCCGTACTATGTGTTGTGCGCTGTAGGATGAGCAGGTCGAGTTGGGTGCGGAAAGAGAAAGCTTTAACGCAGAGGGCACAGAGGTCGGAGCGCAGAGTTCGCGGAGGAAGAGAAGAGGCACGCGGCGACGGGGATCAGGGTGTGTATCTGGGATCCTGTGCGTCGAAGCGCTTTCTGCGGTCATCGTCGCCGGCGAGCAGGAAGGCGGCGTGGTAATTGCCGTAGGGAACGACGTGTGCGCCGTCGTCGAGCATCTCCTGCTTGAGACGCTGATGAAGTTGCGGCAGTTCCGACCAATGGACCCGCGGATGCTCGTGATGCTCGAGATGAAAACCGATGTTGAACATAGTCAGATTGAAAAAGTTCGACATAAACACTGTGGAGTGTTTTAGCGGATCGACCGCGGTCTTTTCGACACATCCCGAATGCTGAACATACATTCCCGAGTTCATCACGAAGGCGTTGGCGATCCAGTGCGGCAGCACCCACAGCCAGATGGCCATCATCGGATCGATGAAAAAGGGAATCGACCAAAGCGCAAGGAAGATGGCCACTTCGCGGAGCGCTCGGCGACGGAGGTTTTGCCGCGCGGTCAGCGCTTTCCAAAGATGCCGAGAAAGCCGCCACGGCCAATGCGTAAAAAGGTACAGTTGAAAATTTTCAAAGGAGCCGTCGGAGTTTTTCTTGGGAAGCGTCCAATCGTTATCGCTCAGCAGATTGGCGTGGTGCACAGTGACGTGACAATACTCCCAAAAAAATGATGGCCAGCCGCCGGAGAATGTCCAGAAGCGCCCGAACCAGCGATTGACGAAATGCGAAGTGAAGATGGGCCGGTGAGAGTGATTGTGAAAGTTGACGCCGACATCGATCCCTGAAATCCAACCAAGCACCACGGCCGAAGCCACTACGAACGCAATGCGCGACCACGGCCCAGTGATGTGCGCCAGCGCCGGATGTAAATAGAGCCAGAAGGCGCAAGGATACGCGGCCAGACAAATCGCGTGGAAAATTACACAGTGGAAATTTTGCGGATGTGAGAGAAGGCGCGAAGGCCTCGCGGGCGAAGTGGCCTGGCGCGCATCTTCGCTCACAACAATCTCAGTGCGGCGGCGATGGCGATGACTGTGACCGTCAGGCTGATCCACGGCCCCCAGAGCATCGCGCCGGCAATGATCGCGACGGCGAAAAGAGGGAAGAACGATCGTGCGACGGCGACACCGCTGCGTGAGAAGAATCCGTGCGAGAGACGATCCATGTTCCACTCGATTCCACTTGGTTGTGCGCTGGGTGTGAAGCAGCGAAGAACGGTCAGTGCCCGGGGGGAGGATCGACGCTGCGAAGGTCTTGCGTCGCCGAGGTGCTAGGAGGATAGCACCCAATCGCGCAGGACGTTGCGTTTTATGTACGGTGACGGACAAAAAGCCGGAGGGGCAGGCCGAGCCGAAGTGGGCGCGGTGGCAGCAGAGGAAGAGAGAGCTTTAACGCAGAGGGCACAGAGGTTGGAGCGCAGAGGGCGCGGAGGAGGGCAAGAGAGATCCCTCCGCTTCGGGCCGCTAAGGCGCGGCCCTTCGGTCGGGATGACCAAGCTGGGTGGTTGTTTATTGAACTGGAGCGAGGATGGCGTCTAGGCGGTTGGGGGCGGAGTCGACTCGTTCCAGGTGCGGATAACGAAGGCCGCCGTGGTAATCGATGTTCACAGTAAGGAATTCATCGTCGCGCTTGAGGAGAAGTTTGATTGGGGTGGTGGTTTTTTCTGCGGCGACGATGGCGGCGCGCAGAGTTTCGACGCTGAAAGCTTGATCGTTCACGCCTTGCAGCTTCATGTCGGGAGTGAGACCGGCTTTAAACGCCGGACTATCCCACCAGACGTTGGCGATCGCGGGCGCGGTTCTATCGTCACCTTTCAACAGGAATCCGAGCGACGTAGCGAAGATGCTGCCACGAGCGGGAGCCAGGTGCTTCATCCAGTCGGGTTCGGTGTCGTTGTAGATCAGCTTATAACCGCCTTGGGTGATGCCGTTGGTCGGAACCTGCGGGGCGACTTGAGAGACGCGGGTGTGGAAGAACTCTGCCCAGTCGTAAGGCTGCACGGTATTTAAAGTTTTGACGAGATCTTCGAGAGTGTAGGTAACGGTGACGTAGCTTCCATTGTTGCCGCCGAAGAAAAGTTTGGCGAAATCGTCGAGAGACTTCTGACCATTACTGCGCTCGCGGATGATGGTGTCGGCTTCCAGCCAAATCAGGTCGGACTCCGGATAATAGTCGAAGGAGCGCTGCCAACTGGGCCAACTCTGCGGCGCAAGGCCGTGGGAAGACATGATCGGGTGATTGGTGGTGTCTTCCAGGGAGCGCCAGGTGCGTCCAGGACTGATTTCGAAATTTGCGGCGATCTGCGCGATGTCGTCGTGAGCCTGCTCGAGAGTGCGCAGGCCGGAACGCGCGGTGAGCACATTGCCGTAATAATCGGTCAAGCCTTCGTAGACCCACAGAAGATCGTCCTGCATGGGCTCATTGAAATTCGCGGTCCACAAATCGGCGGGGCGACGATATTTACCATTCCAGGAGTGGGTGTATTCGTGGGGCAACAGGGCGCGGCCGGCGATGCCTGCGGGCCAATCGGTGAAGTAGTTAGCGCGCGTGCCGTCTTCGCTGGACTGATGGTGTTCGAGTCCTTTGCCGCCGACGCTGTCGCTGAGCGAGAAAAGAAAATCGTAGCGATCGTAGTGGCGAGAGTTGAAGAGCTTTTGCGCCTGGACGACGAGATTTTTGTGGAACTGGAGTTCTTCCGGAGTAATTTCGAGTTGCTCGGGCTTATCGGAGAAAACGTCGAGGTACACCGGGTTGTCTGGACCCGTCGAGAGGTCGACGCGCTTAAAGTTGATGCCGGCGTAGAGCGGCGAATCGATCAAAGTGTTTAGAGGCGTGTCTTTGAATTGGACGAGGTTGCCGCTTTGTGATTTCACGTCGAGCGAAGTGGCGAAGTGCCAGCCTTCGGGCAAGCGCAGTTCGGAGGCAAATGGAATGCGGCGGGCAAAGTATCCTGCGGGATAGAGCAGCACGCTGTTCCAGGTGAGATCGGCGATTTTGTTGGAGATGCGTCCCTGTTCCGGGTTGATGGGCGGCAAATATTGGAAGGTTAGATCCAGCACGGTGGCGCCAGTGGGAACATCGATGTGGAAGGCCCACATGTCGACGCGATCGCGGAGCCAGGAAACGCGTTTGCCATTTGCGGTGACGATCAGGCCGGCCATGTTGGCGATTGAATTGGAAGGCGAGTGGGTGCCGGGGAGCCACTGAGGATAAAGCAGAGTTATCTGGCCAGCGGATTTCACGGGGATAGTTTCGTGTACGTTGAGCACCCGGTCGTTGACGTTGGTGAGATCGACGCTAAGCGAAATCGTGCCGGGAAAAGGCTTGTCGACGGGGGCGGGAACAGGCGCGGGTAGCGGCACAGGCTGCGGGCCCGCGGAGTTTTGGGCGTGAGTGGCGGTGGCGCTGAAGGCGAGCGCGAACGTTAATGCTAACGTGAAGCAACATGCCGCAAAGATCGTTGGAACTGGGCGTCTGGAGGCGCGAGGGTGCATAGGGTCTCTCCTAAGTTCCGGAAAACTCTACACGAGAACGAGACAACAGCAAACAGCAAGTGGTGACGGATATCGCCGAAGACATTCGATCGCGATTACCTTCTCTCGGGCAGCTATTGTTGGATCGCGAGCGTAACGCTGGCACTGCGCACAATAGCTGGATTACTGCCATGCACCGTGGCCAGCACTTGCACCGTATACGTGGTGGTGTGCGGAGTTCCGCCGCCACCGCTGCCGCCACTGCCACCGCATCCAGAGAAGACGCAGAGAATAAATGCGAGGGACAGAGCAGCGACCAAGGTTAGCGGATTGCGGACGAATCGGCGACGGGTGGTAAACAGAACGAAGAGAACGAGCGCCAGCAAAAGCACGACAGTCGCGCGTGGATAACGTCCGAAGCGACCCGGCTGGTTCCACGGAAACATTGGGAGCATCGCCGAGCGCGTGGTAGTGAACGTCAGCGTACTGGATGCTGAGGTAGCAGAGGCCAGCGAGACCGCGGAGGGAGTGAAACCGCAGGCGGCGTTGGTGGGAAGACCGCTGCAGGAGAGATCGACAGTCCCGTTGTATCCCGAAGGGGAACTGACGGTCACGTTGGCGTTGCCGGAATTACCGGCAGTAAGAGTGAGCGAGCCGGGATCGACGGCCACGGCAAAATCGGTAACCTTGAATTGCGCGGAGGGAGAGGTGCTTGGATTGAAGTTAGCATCGCCCAGATAGTTGGCGGTGTACGAGTAGGAGCCGAGGGAGAGCTTGGAAGTGTCCACGGAAATGGATGCGGAGCCGGAAGGGTCTAGCGTAGCGGAAGAAGGCGAGCCAGAGCCGGGCTGAAATTGTATGGTTCCGGTAGGCACACCTTGGAACGGCGGAATGACGTGAGCGGTGAGGCTGACGCTCTGACCAATAAGCGCGACAGAGGGAGCGGCGGAAAGAGTGGAGGAAGTGTTGGCCTTGTTGATGACAAACTGACCGGAAAGATTGTGCGGATTAAAGGTGTCGTCGCCGGGCCAGTTGGCGGTGAGAGCGTGCGTGCCGGGAGGCGTCAGCGCCGCGTCATTTATAGCTGCGGTGCCGTTCACGAGAGGAGCGGTGCCGGCCGCAGCGTTGTCGACAGAAAAAGAAACCGATCCGGTCGGCAGACCGGCAGCCGCGACCGTGGCGACGAAGGAAGCGGATAGTATCAGCGGTTCGCCGTAGACGGCGGGAGAAGGAATGACAGTCAGCGTGCCGCGAGTGATGCCGAGATTCAGTAGGACAGTAGAGGTGAAGACTGTGTTTGTCTCTGAATTCGCAAAAACCAGATCAAGCCCGCCATCGCCGTTGAGATCGATGAGGATCGGATCAATAGGGAAGTCGCCGGCCAGATAATCATGGGGAGGACCGAAGGTGCGATTGCGTGCGCCGTGCATCACGGTGACGACGTTGCCGTCACTTAGGACCAGATCGGCGATGCCATCCTGATTGAGATCGCCGGCCGCGATGGAGTAGACGGAATGTGGAGTTATAAGGGCGACGGGATTTTGGAAGGTGCCATCGCCGTTGCCATAGAGAATCTGCAGAGTGCGACCCGTCAGAATGAGGGGATTCGCTGAACTATTGCCCGCACAGGTGATAATGTCCGGATTGCCGTCGCCATCCACGTCACCGATTGCGAAGTTAGAGGTGGCGGAGGACGTGGTGGGATACGCCGGGCCGGTGGTGAAGGTGCCGTCGCCATTTCCCAGAAGAATATTGACGCTGCCTCCATCGCTATTGTTGACGACGGCATCGATCTTGCCATCGTGGTTCAAGTCGGCGAAAGCCATGTTGGCAATCAAAAGACTGGGAGAAGCGGGCAGATTTGCAGTGAATTGAGAGTAGGTATGATCAGGCTGGGCGGTGAGGAAAATGACGCTTTGATTGCCAAAGGTCGCCAGATCGGCCACGCCATCGTTATTAAAATCAGCGACAAAAACTGAACCAGTAGTAGCTCCCAGAACGGAGAATGGGGAAGGAGCACCAAAAGTGCCGTCACCATTGCCCAGTTCGAGGTAGAAATTGCCTTGCGAATTCAGTAGATCGAGTTTGTGATCACCGTTGAAGTCGCCGGCGGCAGTCGCAGAAGTAGAGTAAGGGTTGTTTGTGGGCTGGTGCTGGTCTGGCGTGAGGCTGAAAGTGCCGTCTCCCTTGCCGAGAAGAATACGGGGGCCGAAGCCGTCAATGCCCACAGCGAGATCAGGAATGGAGTCGCCGTTAAAGTCGCCGCTGGCTAAGCTGGTGACCTGATAACCAACGTCGTATGCATCGGCGGCACGCAGTGTGCCGTCGGCGTTTCCGAAAAGCAGGGCAATTCCTGCGGTGGTGGCCACGGCGAAATCCAGGTGGCCGTCAGAATTGAAATCACCGATCGCCGGGTTGTAAGGAAAAGGCGCCGCCGGGAATTCGGATGGAGGTCCGTAGGTAAGATTCCCGAGACCGCGAAGAATGCCAATACCGTTGTGTGAAGCGACGGCAATGTCCAGGATGCCGTCGCCATCAAAATCGTTTACGGCAATGACGGTAGGTGCCACACCGGCATACGACGAACCGCCTGCCGAGGTATTGGAAAAGGTGCCGTCACCATTACCGAGCAGTATGTCGACGAAGTCGGAGAAACTGGAGATCACCATATCGAGATGGCCATCATGGTTGATATCGCTGAGCACCACGGAATTGGCATAATGCGGTCCGGTGTAGGTGACTTTGGGCTTAAATGTGCCGTCGCCGTTGCCCAGGTAAACGGAAATTGACGCTGACAAGCCGCCATGAGCCACAAAATCCAGATGCCCGTCGCCGTTCAGGTCAGCAACATGAATGTCGCTCGGGTTATTGCCATCCAACCAGGTACTTTTGAGAGTGAAATGTCCTTGATTGTCGCCGCTAAGAAAAGAAATCGTATCGTTGGCCTGGTCAGAAATGACGATGTCCACCGCACCGTCACCGTTAAAGTCGGCGATTCCCATCTGCGAGTCGAGGACCGGGTGGTTGGCGGCGCCCGGGGGCCCGGTGGACACGATCGGCGGCTGAAACGTGCCATCGCCGTTGCCGAGAAACACTGCGAGACTTGCATAGGTGGAAATATTTCCCACGACGACAATCAGATCGAGCTTCCCGTCCTTGTTTACGTCGGCGATGGCAAAATTTCCAAAGCCATAACCGGCAAGCGACGGCACGGCTTGCGCGGTTGCAAAGGTGCCATCACCGTTGCCGAGCAGCACTTCGGGAGGAAGGGTAGTTGCGCCGGGGGTAACCGACGGCAGATAGATGAGGTCGAGTTTGCCGTCCCCATTTACGTCGGCGGAAAGCACATAACTAACGCCGCCGGGGATGGGCAGGAGTTTGGCGGATTTGAAGGATTCGGCGGTGATGGGTTGGGGCAGAAAAAAACTTAAGATCAACAACGGAACACAGCACCAGATTCGGGCCACGGATCCTCCGAGCGGTTTGAGGGCGATATTTAAAAAAACAATGGGGGTTAGTATACCCATAAACGTGACAAGGCCGTTAGTCCCTGATGCGGCAGATAGCTGGCCATAAATCAAGTGAGTTAAAGCTATTCCAGCAGGACTTAGGAGAACAGTGAGTCGATACCAGTATCTAATAAGGCGGCGTACAGGATATTGAGGGTTTGGTTTTCAATTTGGGCGTTTAATATGAGTCAGGCCGTTTCGCTCCGCTGAATGCCGCCCTGCCAGGCTTTCAGTCACAAGAGCGGTAATCATTACAGACAAGCCTCTCGAATCCACGCCCTGTAGCGGCGCATTGACGTGGGCAAAAAGGATGAGCAGGCAGAAGGAAACACGATGCGGACTATGGTCGTACTTCGGTCGTTGATATTCGCAGTGATCTTGCTGGCGCTTTCTGCTGCTTCCTTCGCGCAAATTGGAATTTCCGTAACGTTCGGTCCTCCGGCGCTGCCCGTGTATGAGCAACCGATCTGTCCCGCGGAAGGGTACATCTGGACGCCCGGTTATTGGGCATGGGATGGAGATGATTATTACTGGGTGCCCGGGACTTGGATCTTGGCTCCTCAGCCCGGCTTCCTTTGGACTCCTGGATATTGGGGTTGGGGCGGCGCGGCGTTTTTGTGGCACGAAGGCTATTGGGGCCCGCACGTTGGATTTTATGGCGGCATCAACTATGGATTTGGCTACTGGGGGCGCGGCTACGAAGGCGGCCGCTGGGATCATGATCATTTTTATTACAACACCTACGTGAATCGCGTGAACGAGACGGTCATTCACAACACCTATAACACGCGCATTGAAAACGTCAACGTAAACCGGGTCAGCTACAACGGCGGAAACGGGGGAATTAACGAGCGTCCGTCGAGAGAAGAAGAAAACTATGGACGGGAACATCATGTTGGACCCGTCGCGGCACAAAACGAACATATCCAACAGGCTCGTTCCAACCCCGAGCTGCGCGCCTCTTCCAATCACGGCAAGCCGCCGATCGCTGCAACAGCAAGGCCGGGAGACTTCCACGGCAACGCGGTACCGGCCAGAGAAGCTGGCGCGCCCTACAAAGCGCCCGAGCGTTCGGCCAACGTGAACGCGAATCGTCCACCAGAAGCTCGGACCAACTACAATCACGCGACGGAAGTTCAGTCGCATCAGTACACGGCGCACAGCACGGGAAATGCAGCTACGGACCAAAAGTATCAACAGCAGCAGGACAAGCTGGCCGCGAAACAAAATCAGGAACACCAGAAGATGCAGCAACAGCAGGAACGGGAACACCAGCAATTGACGCAGAAGAATGCGAACGAGGCGCAAAAGCAGCAGATGGAGCAGCGCCACGCTCAGCAAACGCAACAACTTGAGCAGAAACACGCGCAACAGCAGGAGAAAGTCCAGACGCATCAACAGCCACACCAAAGCGCGCCGCCTTCGCAAGGACATCCCGAAAAGCACTAAGAGAATTCAAGCGGTTCTATAGGTCCATTACTTCCATTCGCGTGTTTTGAATAGAGATAAACGCAAGCAGTCAGGGAAATGCATCACTGGGGTATAGCGGAGCCGCGCGCCAGTGATGCATGGTACTGCAGCAACTCTGAGGCTGGGCGGTGGCATCGTACTGGTCACGTCCAGTGTAAGCGCAAGGAGGGCACTCATGGGTATTCGAGCTTGCGTGTCCGCGGCGGTGCTGCTGTTGGAGTTGGCTGGTCTGGGTTGGACTGGAGCGGCTTGGGGGCAGGAGAAAAGCGCTCAGGGAAGCGCGTTGCGAAGCGATGTGGATCTGGTCTCGGTGTACTTCACGGTGCGCGACGACAAGAAACGGCTGATCAGCGATCTTGGGCAAGAGAGTTTCAGTGTGACGGAAGAGGGCCAGCCGCAAGCCATCAAGTTCTTTGCTCATCATAGTGATGTGGTGCTCGACGTGGGCGTGCTGCTGGATACCGGCTCGAATATGGCGCAAATTCTGGGCGAAGAGGCGCGTGCCTCGGAGATGTTCCTCAGGCGAGTGGTGCGCCCCACGGACCTGGGCTTCGTGGTGAGCTATGGATCGCGGGTTGAAACGGTGCAGTTGCCGACGTCGGACGCGGTGCTGCTGAGGGAGGCCGCGCAATCCATTGGAAAAGGAGCGGCGATTGGATTGCCAGAAAAAGATCCGGCGGCGGAGCCAGGCGTCTGGAGTGGCGGAACCGTGGGAATTAATGGGCGGCACCCGCTCGACCCGAACCGCGAATCGCACCTGTACGACGCGATCCGTGTTTCCACGCACCGCTACCTTGCGGGCGAAGTGGGACGCAAAGCGATCGTGGTGGTAGCGCTTTCTGGAGATTCCAAGAGCGAATCCACGATGGCAGACGCGCTAGAAGCTTTGCTGGAAAACGACGTGATCGCGTACGTGCTGCAGATTTACGATGGCTCGAAGCGGGACAATTGCGACGTTCTGCACATCTACCAGCGGGACAGCAGCGGAGAACCCTTGCTGAAAAAATTAGCCGAAGCTACGGGCGGGCGAATGTTGGAAGTGCGTGGCATTGAGAAATTAGAAGATGCGTTGGACGAGATTTCCGATGAACTGCATCAGCAGTATAGCCTGGGCTACTATCCGGAAAACAAAAATTGGGACGGCAAGTATCGCAAGATCCAAATTTCCGCGGGCGAGAAAGGCTTAAAGGTCTACGCGCGCAAAGGCTATTACGCCAAGCCGCCGACCGCGAAAGTTGCAGCGACCCCGTAATCTATTAGTTGCCTCGCGTACTCCCATCCAGCACGGACTCTATTTTGCTGCGGGTTCAATCGAGACGTAGATAGGGCCGGCGCCCAAAAATGCGATCAAAAACCAACTGAATCTGCCGGCGCGGCTCTTGGTCAAGAATCTGCGATGTTCTCCTGGCGCGAGGTCCAACTCAATCGTCTTCCAATTAAAGGTATTGTCCACCTTCAGCCGGTGATGCTCCGGGGTCGCCGGAAACGTAATACTCTCGCCATACTTCAGCCTAGCGACGAGTTGCCCGTCCAGCTTCACAATAATCTCGCGCTGTTGGACATCGTCTGGCGCGGTTCGCAGGACGGTGATCGTCGCTTGCTCTTCCGGAGTGGCAGAGTCCATGACCATGTGATGTTGAGTTTACGATGGATTCGATGCCAAGCGCATGAGCGAAGGGCGCAAAACAATACGAAACCGATTTATCGTGTGGTTGAGGGGCTTTGAGCACCAATTGATTGCTCTGCGTAACTTAGTCCAGGCATTTTCCGTACTGATCTATAGTTGAGCACTTCATTAGACGGGCGCCGTTCTCGCGGAGTCGGAGGATAACTGTGTCTGAATTTGAATCGGGCACGGAAGGGCTTGGAGCAAAACTTCGCTTCCCCGGCGAGAACGACACGATTCGCTGGTTTCCTAAAGCGACTGCGATTCTCGGTGCAATTCTTCTGGTGGCAGGGGCTAGCATCGCCCTTTTTCGTCCGGCGATGCTAGCTACGACCCATGACGAAATCAATGGCGCGGTGCATATCTACGCTGGCTATCTTGCGTCTCGCAATTTTTCGTTGGCCATCGCGCTGCTCATCGCCCTTGCTACGGGCGCAAGACGGGCACTGAACAGCTTTCTGCTGCTAGTCGCGATGGTGCAATTGCTCGACGCGGTTATGGATTGTGTAGAAGGCCGTTGGCCCATTGTCCCAGGAGTTACACTTCTCGCGCTGCTCTTTTTGCTGGCATCGGCGTCTCTCTCCGGGTGTCCGTTCTGGAAAATCCGAGCGTGGAAGGACGCAGCATAGCTAGGTACAGAACAAGTAAGGGAAACATCTCGGATCATTTGCGAACGTCGGCTGCGCAAATGCGCGTAGTCCTAACTAATCTAGCCAGTACCCACTTCTCCGGAAACCTCGTTTATCAGGCACGACGCGCCAATTTCGCGCTAGTGGTGGATATGAACGCGTCCAGCAAAGAACATCAAGCGCAGTACCAAAGCCCCGAAAACAAACACAACAACTAAGGCTAGGAGAATCGTGCAAATTTCGGGTTTGTGCTGCGTTAATCGGAACCTAGCCTGTTAACCAACCGAGATGCGAAATTGCTTTAGGGCAATTCCAGGGGTGCGTGCAGGCAACGACGGCAATCAGCAGGCGTGTGATGCTTATATCGCTGCAATTTAAGTGAGCTTCTCCGTCCAGAAAGAGCGCAGAGAGTAGAAGGAAATGAAACACCGCAAGATTCGCGAGGGCGTGTCAAAGTACGTCCCCGAACGCCTGGACAAGTTGATCGACATCCGTGAGATTGTGAAACCGCGAACGCTCGACTGCATCCTTTCCGCAAGCAAAGACTATGCGGAAGAGTTTCACCCGTTCTACGTACACCTTTTGCTAGAGTCTGGCCTCACTTTGGAAGAGTCGCTGGAGCTGCTAGCGAAGGCGCGCTCCGCCCCAACTGATTTGCCTTCATCCAGCTGCCCAGTTTCATATCCGCTACTGCACGGCCCGGGGAAGTGAGTTAGCGCCCCGCAGCCGGGTGGTGTAATGCCATTATCGCAGCGTGAGAAGGACCTGCGATAAGGAGGGGAGGTTAGTCGGTGGGCTGGCTTCCTCTTTCCACAATTCAGTTTTCCGGATGTGAATCCGACGTGTAGCGCTACATGTGACTCGAAGGGCCGCCCACAATGCGTAACCGCCGGATGGTGGTCGCCTTGACGTTGCTTCGATGGAAGTCCACCTTCTTCCGAGAGCGAACATATAAGTCCATATAAGTTTTGATGACTGAGTCGCCAAAAAAATAGCTCCATCTTCTGCTCTTTCCGTGTTTATGGGCATATAATCAAGCTCTCCGGCCGATAGGAGACTCACGTGACGCGCAAATTTTGTATTCTCGTGGCGTTGCTCTATTTTTTCCTGCCATTTGCGACTTTCTCCAAGAAAAAAGAGAAACCTGCTTTGCCGGAAGTTTTGCTCAGGGCCCAGACAGTTGTCGTCATAATTGAGCCTGACGCGGGCGAGCCGATGAATGACCCCGCAGCAAATCGCAATGCTCGTGAAGATGTTGAGAAGGCTCTAATGAGCTGGGGGCGCTTTCGCTTGGTACAAGAAACATCGAGCGCCGACATCGTGATCGTCGTGAAAAAGGGAACGGAAAAAGCCGCCACTCCCACGATAGGCGGCGGCCCGGTTGACAATCGTCCTGTCACCGTTCAAACAACTGATAGCCAGATACGAATGGGCGCAAAACAGGGACAACCAGCGGATGGCTCCTATAATCCAGATTCATCGCCGTCCAACGGCAGGCCGCAACAAAGCGTGGAAGTCGGTCCATCGGAAGACAGTTTTCAGGTTTATTTAGGAGGAGACACCTTCAAATCCCACACCGCTTCCCTCTGGTCATACCGGGCCAAGAATGCTCTGCGGCCGCCAAATGTGAACGCAGTCCAGGAATTTCGTAAAGCAATCACCGATGCCGAGCAAGCTGCGGCGAAAAAACAGCAACAGCAATCGCCACAACCAAAAACTCCCTGAGACTGCTTCCATACAACCAAAACATGCTGCAGAAAGCAGAGCGGTGGAAGCTCTTGCTACGAATCACACTAAAGCCTCTGCATAGCCTGGCTGGCTGTGATCGTTAGTTTTGACAATACCCCGCTCCCCGAAATGGTGTCTAGTGTTGAGATGGGCAGACCACTGCAAAACAAGCCACGCGGCGGCCCGCGAAACGCTCAGAAGGAGAATCCACCATGCATAAATCGAGATTTATTTTATCCGCGCTAACAATTCTCGCTGTCCTGGTTTCTATGTCCGTCAGTCGCGCTACTGCGCAAGACAACAAGCTCGTCGGCACTTGGAAAGTGACGCTGGAGGCGAATTCCGGTGGGGGAGCGGCGGCCCAAGGGGGAGATGGCGCCACGGAGACCCTGACGATTTCGCAAGAAGGTGGCAAATACAGAGTCATCCACAAGAGTCACCGCGGCGACCAGACTTGTGACGCGACGGTTGACGGAAACAATATCTCCTGGACCGAACAACGCAAAACCCACGATGGCACGACCGTGAAGGTCAACTACAATGCCACCCTCAATGGCGATACCCTCAATGGCGGTTACAAAGGCGGCCCGTGGGAGCGTGGCTTCAACGGCAAGCGCGCGCACTGAGTCAACGCGGCGTAATTTTGTGAACATTCATTTCGGCGACTTCCCAACCACGGGCGAACAGAGGTCTTATTGACATTGGTCCCAACATATTATTTTGAAGGCCGACATCTTGCTCCACCTCCAGCTAGTACCCAAGTTTCCGGTAAGCGTTAATCGGGCCTGTGGATTTCTGCACATGACACGCTATGAGGGGGCGAGGCCATCAGCGGAGGGCTCAGATGAGTTTCGTCTCGTACTGTCACTTCTAACAATTACCTGTCCAGCGCGAGGCCTATAGATTCCTCATGCGCACGAGTACGTCTGGTTGTTTGCTGAAAACAGGATGTAAACAGGGACAGGAAAACTATGAGACGAAGCAAGCTGAGTGGATTCGGACTTACTCTAGTGGCCGCCGCTACCGTGCTTCTTGGGGCAGCAGGAACGAGTCAAGCACAGGAAAAAAAACCTAACATCCTGGTGATCATGACCGATGATGTGGGCGTGTGGAATATCAGCGCCTACCATCGCGGCATGATGGGCGGTCGAACGCCGAACATCGACCGCATTGCCAACGAGGGAGCACTCTTTACCGATTACTACGCCCAGCAGAGTTGCACCGCGGGCCGCGCGGCGTTCATTACCGGACAACATCCTTTTCGCACGGGTCTCTTGGCGGTTGGAATGCCGGGATCACCACTCGGATTGCAGAAGGAAGACCCGACGATCGCCGATCTGCTGAAGCCGCTGGGATACGCGACGGCTCAAGTTGGTAAGAACCATCTCGGTGACCGAAACGAGTTTCTTCCCACTGTGCACGGCTTCGATGAATTTTATGGAAACCTGTACCATCTGAACTCCGAGGAAGAGCCGGAAGATCCGGACTACCCGAAGGATCCCGCCTTTCACGAGAGGTTCGGTCCCCGCGGCGTGCTGCGTTGCGTAGCTCTGACTTCCGACAACCCGGCGGCAGCCGACCCGCGCTTTGGCGCTTGGGGCAAACAGAAATGCGAAGACACCGGTCCGCTCACGCGCAAGCGCATGGAGACGGTCGAAGAAGACCTGCTGCAGTACTCGCTGGACTTCATGGACAAATCCACGAAAAGTGGAAAGGCATTTTTTATCTGGCACAACACCACTCGCATGCACGTCTGGACCCGCCTCAGTCCGCAGTGGGAAAACAAGAGCGGATACGGTCTATACGCCGACGGAATGATGGAACTCGATTGGGTGGTCGGCCAGCTTCTCAAGAAGCTAGATGACCTGGGCATCGCGAAGAACACCATCGTTGTTCTGACCTCCGACAATGGCGCCGAAAAGTTCTCGTGGCCGGATGGCGGTACCGAGCCTTTCCGCGGTGAAAAAGGCACTACTTGGGACGGCGGATTTCGTGTGCCGTGTGTAGCTCGCTGGCCCGGCGTTATCAAGCCAAACACCATCATCAACGACATCGCCTCGCACGAGGATTGGACGCCTACTTTTCTTGCGGCAGCCGGTGTGCCAGACGTGAAAGAGCAGCTCCTCACAGGGTATAAAGGCGTCGACAGGACTTTTAAAGTTCATCTCGACGCCTACGATATGACCGACCTTCTCTCCGGCAGAGGGCCCGGCAAGCGCAAAGAAATTTTCTACTTCGACGATTCCGGCAGCTTAAATGCGTTTCGATACGGCGATTGGAAAGTTACGTTTGCAACCAAGGACTCCTGGTGGGCCGATGTGGCGAAACCGCGCACCGTGCCACTCGTCGTTAACCTGCGCGAGGATCCGTTCGAAGTGACACCGGATGCAAAGATGTACGAACGCTGGTATGGCGATAAGCTGTGGGTCATGGTTCCAGCGCAGGCCATCGTGGGACAGTTCCTCGTGACCTTCAAAGAATTCCCGCAGCGGCAGAAATCCGCATCCTTCAACGTGCAACAAGTCCTGGACCAAATGAGGGCGCGAACTGATTGATAGACGCCCGATAAGTTTGAATGTAAATAGAAATTGGATGAGCGGAGCCGAGTTCGATCGCGATCTGAACGTCCACTAACCCCCTTAGTACCAGCGTACTATTGACCCACTGGAATGCCTTTGGTACCTAATCCGGGTCTTGTGTTAGTTAGGTAAGTTACCTCCCAGTCCGCCCGGAAAAAACGCTACCCAGCCAGATTGGCCGTCGTCGTGTATGCCATCGACCCTGACCCTGTTAACCGCACTGTAAGTAGCCCGACCATTGCTGCTCAGACTGGCGGCGTCCGGACCGACCACCACCCGGCACGTGCCAAGGGAGGGACGCCAATGGTAACGACGGAACGGCGCAGAGGTCCGAGGATGACGCTGAAAGAGCTTGCTTATGTAAATCTCGAGCCAAACACCGGTGGCATCATCCTGGATATCTCCGAGGGAGGCCTTTGCTTTCAATCCCCTGGCCCCGTTCAACGTACGGAGACGATTCGTCTCTGGTTTTCCTACCGCAACCCCGGAACTAACGGTAACGGAGGGATGGAACGGACGGATTGGGCGCAAACAAAAGTCTCGCGATTCATTGAAGTGGGAAGCGAGCTGGCGTGGATAGACGAGACACGGAAAAAGGGAGGGGTAAGATTCACGAACCTACCCGCAGCGGACCGCGAACAGATTCGCGATTGGATCCGCCAGTGTAGTCCGGTAATCAGCAAAGGAAAGCCTGCCGCGGCGATACCGTCATCAGGTAAATCGCTTTTCTTAAGTGTGAAACGATCGGTCACAGATGCCGCGCGTCGCTCTGCAGAAAGACTTGCAGTTTTTATTCAGGACTTGCGACTTGCGAGATTGCGGACGGGATTCTCGAGCGGATTAGCGGTAGGGGTCGTCGCTTCGGCCCTGGTTATGGCCGTATTTTTGCTGCTGAGCCATACCCGAGATATAGGCAATTCGCTTATTCAAATTGGAGAAGAATTGGGGGGAAGAACCCAGGCGCAATCTACATCGCCAATACAGTCTAGCTCAATGAACCCGCGATTGGCTGACCTAGGGCCAAAACTGTTGTGGCCAGAATTAGAATCGACACCTTCAATGCCACAGACCGTGGCTGTTGACAAACCGTCGAATGGAACTCCACTACAGGAGGAATTCCTTTCGGCAGCGATGCCAACGGCTACCAAGCGCGATGAGGTAAAACCTGAAACTCCGAATTCTGCCACTCATTCCCCGTACGGTCCCCGTCTCGATGCTTCCACTCCCGTAGGGGCACAGTTTATTGTGCCAAAGCCATGGGATATTTCGACGTTAAGTTCAACGACTAGCCGCTTTTCACCGCTGGGTTTTGGCACGATCGCGCTGGCCTCAGATTCAAAGGCAAGCGTGGGGCGGAGTCCAGCACCGGAAGTGGAATTGGCAGTGCGCCCTGGCGTGCACGTTGATCCCTCGAAAGTAGAATCCAAAGCGGAAGGAATGGGTGCACATTCCGAGAAATACCTCGAGGTCGGAAAGTTCAAAGAAAAAGTGTTTGCGGACAAAGCGACTGGCCAATTATCTCAATTGGGCTTTGTAGCAGCGATCATCGAAAAGAATCGTTGGCGGGGAAAATCCTATCAGGTTCTTGTTGGACCTTATCTTAGTGACGCTGAGGCCGAAGCGGTTCACAAGCATCTGGCGTCGCTGGGCTTCACACCGCGGTCGCTTGAAAGGGGAACACGGAATTTCCAGTTGCCCGCCGCGCTGAGGGTTGGTGGCACAAGTTTGCCCGCCGGGAATTGCGTGATCAGTTGGGAGTCGTATATCCCTGATGCCGTTGTGAAAATTGAAAGTGATAAAGGCACGAGTGTCACACTCCAGGGAAAATGGGTGAAACAGCCTGCCCAGTACAATGAGAACGCAACCGTGTACCAGAAGAACAGGGACGGGTCGCGAACGCTTATCGAAATTCGCTTCCACGGCATGAGCCAGGCGCTAAGTTTTTAACGGCGGGAGCAGCCAGCTGGGAAGAATCAACTCCGCTAGAAACGTAGAGAAATTATCTGGTCACATATTTGACGTGCGACTTGTCTTTGTGCGAAGGAACTACCTCTACTTCGGACTTTAGTACCGGCACAAGGTAACTGGCGAAACCGATGCCGACAAGAATGGTGCCAAAGGATTTTTCCGGCGTGAAGGTTCGAACGACCGATTTGCCAAACTCAAGTTGGTAGTGCCTGGCCTGGTAACGCCGGGCAAAGAGTTGCTGCATCGCTTGGCGTAGATTTGCTTCCGCTCCCTCGACCGATCCGTTGCCAGCATATTCGCAGGCAAAACTGCCCAAATAAGAGCCGTCTGAATTGCGATGAACCTTGGCCAAAAGCAGGCCAGCGGTGATTCGTGTTCCCGGCTTATCGGTGTGCTGGATCGCGATGATTGCCTCGAGTACGGACCCATGGTGGATGTCGGGTAAGTGCGGAAGCTCGACTGTCTCCGGCGGCAGCACCGAGGTGTACAGCATTACGTTGTAATTCTCGATGCCGGCCATGTGCAGGGCTGCGTCAAAGGATCCGGTTTCGATACCGACATCGCTGTCTCCCCAGCCGATCACCCAGAAATATTCTTTGGGAATTCGGCAGCCAATTTCGAAGTAGCGAGTGGGAGGATTCTTCGGCATTTGCGATTGCCCGGTGCAGCTTAGTGCGGTTCCGATTGGAGGTCAAATCCCTCAGGCTGGTCAACTGAATTCTCTCCGCATTCCAGATGCCTGCAATGAGGCATGAACTAATTTACAGTCGCTGCGAAGTTCCACCTGCTCAGAACACTAGGCAATTGGATCAAGGTATTTGACGAGGACCACCTCGTTACCCTTCTCGTTGTAGATCAGATCATCAACGAGTTTTTTTGCCAGCAGCATGCCAAAGCCTCCTGGCCGCAACCCCTTCTCTTCACGAACGGCCATGTGACTGAACAAATCCTCGGGTGAGTTGACGTTGGCTGCGTGGCGAAGCTCTTGGAGCGAGAAGCCCTGGCCGGGATCCTTGACGCGGCAGGCTATTGCACGACGAGAACGGATGAAGGAGATTTCCACGTGCTGGCTGGGATCGAAACCTGCGCCATGTTCCATGGCGTTGACTAGAATTTCCCGGAATGCGGTTATGACCTCAGCTTTCTCAGCTTTGGGAATGTCTCCGACTCCCTGCAGGAATTGAACCAGGCGATCTGCGGTTAGTAGATCACATCTGGCCGTCAATCGAACCCAGTTGGGCGTGGCGGAAAGGATTTCAATGCCGTCGTCCCAACAGGGCTCGTCCATGGCCGCACGCAGCAATGCGGTGAGCGCAGGAGCTTCGAACGGAGCCGCGAAGTAACTGAAGGCGCCTTCACGCATGGCAGCCATAACGTCTCCGGGAGTCCATTCATCGGTGAGAATAATCAGGCGGACGTGAGGACGAACGCTTCTGATTTTGCGAAGAAGTTCAACATCTTTGGCACCAGAAGTTTTCCCTGAAGTGATAATTAAGTCGAACGGATTTGCCCTTGAGAGAGCGAGGACTTCTTGATTGTCAGCGGCGCGTTGAATGTTCCAACCATCGGTGGTCAAAATACTCAGAAGCAAGTCATCGCTATCGCTGCCGGAAGCAACTACGAGCGCAGTCTTTTGTGCAGTGGGGGCCACTGTACTGGTGGACGAGGTTGCCATAGTGCCCCGACGAGAATAGAGTCTCGGGCAGGAACAGCCTTTAGACTAATCCGAACCATAAACCGAGTGCAAACGCCTATCTATTCCAATCCTAGAGACGCGCATGGCCCTGTCTCGGCGAAAAACAGGACCATGCGAACTCTCCATGACGTCGTCGACGATTTGAGCAGCTAGCCTGTAGCTCTCGCCGCGATCTTCGCTTCGATGGCGCGGTGGATTAGACGCTTCGTTCGTTCGACGAAGGCCAAATGGTCGCCGAGGCAGCTCTCGAGCAGCACACCGACGCCGTGGTGACCGGAAACATCGGCAGCCGCGACCAACGTTACATATTCTGCCGTGCGCATGTGGTTCAAGTGATTGGCCTTTGCCAATACGAAGAGCCGCCTCGCCTCCGGGGATTGTATCTCCGCAAGTTCCTTCCGGAAATCCTCGACAAAGACATCGTGGAGCCGTCCGGTGACGCTCACCGGTTTCTCCCCGATGACTCTGAAAGCCTCGTCCAGCTTTGCCAAAGTTTGCTGAGACACGAAAGCCCGTGCCTCGAGGGCTTCCTGTATTTCCGGATTCTGTGCTAAGTCGCCTAGTTCCTTGTAAGTCGCTGCTGAACGCTCTGTGCCGTTTCGCACCTGGCTCAGAATCGTCACAAATAGTTCTTTTGGATTCTTAATTGGCATAATTAATTTCTCCTTCTGAATGCTGTTTGTTTTTGGTTGTCTTCTGGGGTGTTTTGAGTTGCGCCGCTGCACCATTCACTGCGACTGCAGTCAGCGCTTCTCAGCAACACTTGTAGAGCACTGCGAGGATGCTGACTATCCGTCAAAACTACCTGTGGCTGTTGAAAAAACCAATCTTTCTGAAATACGAAAATCGGGGAGTAATCTCTTGGCCGTGAAGTTTTCAACACAAAATGCAGGTTTACATATGCCAAGTTAAGCGCGACTCGGCTTAGAAACTTTTGAACACGAATAGCTAATTCGGGCGTAGAATGCTGTCCGTTTTCGATTTTGAAGTTGAGTGCGATATGGTCGAAGACAAATTACGCCACCATTTTGACGTCTATCTGGGCAAAACCGAGATCGTGATCTACTCGGTTCTGGCAGTGTTGTTGGCGCTCGCCGCTTTTGTAACTATCGCAACCGCTGTCCAAATACTGTGGGCCGGGCTGAGTCATTGGACGGTTGCAGCCCAGACTCTGAGGGTGTTGAACCAACTGCTCATTGTGCTGATGTTGGTAGAGATTCTGCACACCGTGCGCATCTCGATTCGCTCGCATGTGCTGGTAACAGAACCCTTCCTGGTGGTCGGACTGATTGCCTCCATTCGCCGGATCCTGGTGATTACACTGGAAGCAGCCACGCTCACCAAAGAAGGCGCATGGGCGACCGAGGGTTCTAGCGCGATTTTTCGCTCTTCCATGATTGAGCTTGGTTTGTTGGGTCTGATGGTTCTGGTGCTGGTAATTTCCATCACGCTTCTGCGCCGCTATGCTCCCGAACAGAAAGGCCCGGTCCAACTCTGACGCGGGTTAGCGGGCAGGTGCTGACTTGTGACTCAGAAAGATCGTGTGACGGGGACCGCCCTTTTTCAGGCGACCACGCGAACGGTGCACTTGCACGTCGAAACTGGCATCGCGCAAGCGCTGTTCGAATTTTCGATCATGGTGGGCCGACCAGACAGCCAGGACGCCATCGGTCTTGAGAGCCGCGTGGGCGGCGGCGATTCCACGATGGTCATAGAGCGCGGCGTTGTCTGACGCGGTAAATGCGCTGGGTCCGTTGTCCACGTCGAGTAGCATGGCATCGAAATGGTCGCGACGTGAATTGAGGGTGGCGAAGACGTCCTCGGTTACGACCCGGACGCGCTTGTCCAGCAGAGGGTGTTTCGCCAACGGTCCGAGCGGCCCACGATTCCACTCGACCACTGCAGGCACCAGTTCAGCGACGAGAACAGTGGCATGTTGTGGAAGAAGGTCGAGCGTTGCGCGCAATGTGAAACCCATGCCAAGGCCGCCAATAAGAACGCAGGGCTGTTGCAACGTTCGTATTCGCTGGCAGGTGAAGGTGGCCAACGCATCCTCTGAGCCGTGCATGCGGCTGGACATGAGGATTGCGCCGTCGACAAGGATGATGAACTCGTCGTCGCGACGAACCAGCTTGATGACCGTGCCGTCTGGAGAAAGCGTCTGGGCGAGCAACTCGAAAGGCTTCACGAGTGTGATGTTACAGGAGAGAAAAAATTAATAAAAATGCGAACTGCCGGCGACTGCCACGGATATCGAAGAAGGAACAGAATCCCGTTTCTCGCCAGTGATACGGGCAGAAAATCGAGATTCATAGTTTCGGTCCGAGAAAAGTGCGCGCCTTGTTGGAGGGAATTTCACGAAGCACAAGCTGCACGAATTTGAGGGAGTGGGAATGGGCGCAAGCTGCAGATTTAGCGGTATTTCGCAAGGGATACTGGCCACGATGATCGGCACGCCGCGCCCGCGCGTGAACTTCTTTTTTATAAATAAGTTTAGAATGATTGGCTTCATCAAATACCGTAGCTCACTCGACTCGCACGGAGGAATCCAGATCAACAGCGCCCTTTTGGCTCGGGCGCTCTGCAAATAGGTTCAGATTGAGGGCGTGGGCGATCTGAAAGTCCCGAACGACCTCAACCGGCTCGCGAGTGATTTGACTAGTGGGGATCTTCCGTGGCTCTGGGGTGCTCGGAACAGACGTGAGAGGTGAACTCCTTGTCGCGTTTCTCTACAAACGTGGTCTTCATCTCATCAATAGTATTGCCGACGAGCGGCCAGGAAGCGTGAAACTCCCATGCGCATTCCGTGCACGCCCATCCCTGAAATTTCGGTCTTTCGACCCAAACCAGTTTGCGACGCATCGGCCCCATGGCCACCTCGCAATTCGATGTGGTAACGCTCTTGCAAATGACGGTGTGGAGTTGATCTTCCGCGGCCTCGCGACGCCAAAACCGCTCTCTTCATTGCGTCGAGGGAGGTCTAGCGCGTGTCACCGCTTCTTAAACACCCGTCAAAACCTGTGTGAGTACACAGCTCCCGTACAGTAGCGATGGAAAGAGGTTGTTGTCTGTGGGATATCCAACACTGGCGAGAATTGCTATCTCAATCCGAGGTGGTTCTCGAACTGTTGAATAACGTCGTAGCATTCACATGCGGATTTTTCGAGTTTCCGGCGGTTTACAATCTTCACTGCGCCACGCACGTAATCTATGATTCCCTTTTTTTGCAGTATGGCCGCTGCCAGGCTCACGGTGGAGCGGTCGGTACCCATCATGGTGGCAATGAAATCGTGGGTGATAGGAAGTACTCCGGAATGCACTCGATCCTGAGTCATCAGGAGCCACCTCGAGAGGCGTTGTTGTATATCGTGCAGCCGATTGCATGCCGCGGTCTGCGCGACTTGCATTCCTTGAAGCCCCGTGTGCCTGTTCAATATCACCTGTAGCTGCGGGGCCGACCGCAGAATGCGTTCCAGGGCGTTGCCCATGATACGGAAGCCATCCCCGGCGATTTGGATGATTTCGCGGACCGAACTTCTGGTTAAGCCGGCTGCCAGTCCCGCCCCAACGTATCCCTCGCTCCCTACTACGCCCACTTCCACGGTTCGACCATCTTTGGTCACCACAACTTGAGAAACCATTCCCCGATTTGGGAAATAGACGAATTCGATCCTTTGTGCCGGTTCGTGGAGGCTGAGATGAGACGGCAAGTCAATATACGTCAAGTCAAGGCGCATCAACTCGTACTCATCCTTGGGCGTTGCCAAGAGCACCCTGTTGCTGATCTGTTTCCCTTCGAAGTTGGTGCGTTGGTCAGCCTGTACGGCTCGAAAGTTTTTCCCACTCATGTCGATCCTGAACGGCACCGAAGTGCCCTGCATCCATTGCGCGAAACTTCATGGGGCTCTTAGGTTCCATGTCCATTTAACCAAAAAGCGGGTCTAACAATCTGTGCGAAAGGGGACAACGTTCAAAACCAAAGTGGAGCGGAATATGCGGCAGAGCAACGCACTTTGGGGGAATCCGTTCTCGTGTTGGCGACGAGGCCTCCCTTGTGGAGAGACGCTCCTTCTGGGGCTTGCCGCCGATTGTTGGCGGATCACAGGGAATTCGGAAGTTATTCCGAGCCAGAAGTCCGCTTCGAGGACATCGCTTGTCATCTCCTCGAGCCCCATTTCTGGCCCGTAACCATCACTTTTCCGAGTACGCGACTTTTCGGGAGTTGGCTGTGTGAAGAGCCGTGATCACTGATATTCACTTGCATTAATACAAAATATTAACTATGCTTAACCCCTCTCGATTATGAGTGGATTCTGACCATGTTGCGCAGTTCGCTCCCAATTATGGTCTCTTTGGCCTGTTTCCTTCTTTTTGCGCCCGCAGCGCTCTTTTCTCAGGGAGAAACCACCAGCGCCATCGTCGGCCAAGTGACCGATGCAACGAGTGCCGCGATTCCCCGCGCTCTTATCAGAATCACCAATCACGAAACCGGCCTACAACGGCGTGCCACGGCCGATGAGCAGGGGCGCTTCAATTTTCCGCAGCTGAAACCGGGTGCCTATTCGGTCAAAGCAGAGGCGGAAGGATTCGATCCACAACAGATTGAGAATGTCATTTCGGGTTTAGGACAGAAGCAGACCGTCAATTTCACACTTAAGGTTGCCAAATCCCAGCAGACGGTTGAAGTCAGCGGCGAGACCCCACTCATCAATTCCGAAAACGCAAACACATCGACGAATCTGAATGCTTCAGCCCTTGAGAACCTGCCTAATCCGGGCGGTGATTTGACCTACCCGCTTCAGTTTGCCGCGGGCGCACTTGTCAATACCGCAGGCAGCGGCAATGATTTCGTCGGTGGCACAAATGGGTATGGCAACGTTGAATTCAATGGGCTGCCAGCCCTCTCAAACGGCTATATCGTCGATGGCCTGGAAACGAATGATCCGCTGACGAATCTGAACAGTGGACTGTCGACAAACCTGGTGCTCGGCCTGAATTCGATCGCAGAGGTGACAGTCAACACGCTTTCCTACGCTGTCGACCAAGGGCGCTATGGAGCGTCCCAAGTCAACTACGTTACAAAGTCCGGTTCAAACAAGTTTCATGGGAATTTGTATGAGTTGTGGAATGGTTCAAGGTTCAACGCCGCCAACTACTTTACGAATGCGACCCCCGGAAACCACAAACCGCGCTCCACGGTGAACCACTTTGGCGGCAGTGTGGGTGGCCCGATTGTCCACGACAAGTTGTTTTTCTTCTTCGATAGCGAGTGGGTGAGGATTGCGCTACCCATCGTCACGGCTACTACCGTTCCGACCCCCGCATTCGAGAATTACGTTTTGCGGCAACTCCCTTTGGGTGGAACCGATTCCGTCACCGGGTCCGTTTATCGGCCCTCGCCCCAGTCGGTGCCGTTCTATCAGAAAATGTTTTCACTCTACGGAGATACGAACGGAACGCCGCTGACGGTACTTGGCTGCCCGTTCGATGTCGGAGGAGTAGCGCCCGCAATTGCTAATGATGGAAACGGTTGTGCGAACCGTCAGAGCATTTCGCATTCGAGCACCGATCATGAACAGGTCCAGACTGTTCGCATCGATTACAACATCAATGAGAAGAACACGACCTGGTTCCGCTTTCAGGCGGACAACGGGCTCCAGGCCGCCTACACCGATCCCATCAACCCCCTGTTCAACGCGCTGTCCCCGCAACCCCTGTACTCGTTTGCAGCAGGATATACCCACGTGTTTTCTCAAAATGTTGTGAACTATTTCAACCCGGCTTTTTCCTGGTATGGAAGCCTGTTTGGCCCGAGTGATCTTCAGAAGACACTCGCCGCGTTCCCCATTGTGCTCGAAGGCAGCGGTGCGAATGCCCCTTTCACGAAGGTCGGGGGACTGGACAACACATGGGTCCAGGGGAGACGCGCCACCCGGTTCTTCATCAACGACAACCTCGCCTGGAGTCAAGGCGCGCACGAACTCCGCTTTGGAACCAATACCCGAATTTTTCGCCTGAACGACTATGACTTCGGCCAGGGTTCGGTCCCGACGGTGACCTACACGACGCTGCCGCAATACATTCATGGAGTCGCCTCTACGGCGGCAAAGACTTTTCCCACCTCAGCGAACGAACCCTTCAACTTTCTCAATCTCGATTTCTATGCGCAGGACACTTGGAAGGTGACTCAGGCGCTGACATGGACGTTCGGTATACGAGACACATTGAATTCCAATCCTTTGAATCCGCATCAGCACATTGCACGTTTGAGTGGATCCTTCGACTCCATCCCGCACGATGCGAATCAGCCGCTGAACGAGAGCATTCAAACCAATCTTGGCCATGTATTTTCGTCGACACCGCTCGCGATCCTGCAACCCAGAACAGCCATCGCCTGGCAATTTGAACGGAACTCCGTGCTGCGTACCGGCTTCGGGATCTTCAGTGACCTAATGCCTGGGGCTATCGCCGATGTAGTTGGCGTCAATCCGCCCTACGTTCAAACTTTCCAGGGCGGTCTTCTTGGAACCGTTGGTGGGACAGCTATTGCGCCCGGAGTACCTGGCAGTGCGATCGACGCAACCGTGGCCGCGAATCAAACGTTCAGTTCCGGATTTGCGCAGGGCCAGCTTTCCTGCGCGTCTACTCAGTCAAACCCTGCAACCTGCCTTCCTCCCGTCGCAATCACGGCGGTGCCCGATGGAAAACTTCATGCGCCTTACTTCATGGAGTGGAGTCTTGGCCTGGAACATCAGTTTGGATCGACGGCGAGCATTCATGCGCAATACGTTGGCACCCGCGCTGTCAACCAGCCTTATCTCACACAAGTGAATGGCTACCAAACGGTATGCGAGGGTTGCTTTGCACCGTTTCCCTTTGCGCACCCGACGGATCCCCGGTTCGGTGCAGTGACTCAATTTTCGACAGGCGCGAATAGTCATTACAACGGGCTGCAGATCACCGCAATGAAGCGACTTGGAAACGGCTTTATGGGTCAACTGAACTACACCTGGAGCCGTTGCATGGATACGGTCTCGAACGGCGGATTTCTGCAGTTCTCGGCCGGAGGAATCTTGTCGCCGCTCCCCGGAGACTTAGCGCGCGACTATGGTCCGTGTGACTACGACATCCGCCACAATCTCAACGCGCAATACGTCTATCAGCTCCCCCTGAAGTTTAAGAATCGATACTTAGCCCATGCGCTGAGTGGCTGGCAAGTGTCGGGAACCGTGTTTTGGCACAGCGGGATTCCTTTTTCTGTTCTGAGTACGCCGTATTCCGCGAATGGCAATGGGATTGTCAACGGCAGCGGGCCGCAATTCGCCAGCGCGATTCCCGGCGTACCGCTCTATGAGCACCAAGCGATTCCCGGCGGCACCCAACCGGGTACTGTGCAATGGCTCAACCCAAATGCGTTCGTCTCCGCGGCGGATCCCAGCACGGGCGCATGCAATGGCGGAGACAGTCTCAAGAACTGTCAATTCGGCAATCTCGGCCGCAATGCGCTTCGTGGGCCAGATTTTGTCTGGAGCGATTTCTATCTGACGAAGTGGTTTTCCTTAACCGAGCGCGTAAGGCTGCGTTTCGACACTCAGTTCTTCAATGTTTTTAACCATCCGAATTTTGGGCTTCCCAGTATGGTCCTAGCCGGAATCCCCGGCAAACCTTCCACCCAAACTGGATTCGGCGCTCTCACCTATACGACTTCACCCCCCACAGGTTTGCTCGGTGTCGGCCTTGGAGGCGACAGCACCCCGCGCATGATTGCCTATCAACTGCGCTTGGAGTTTTAGAACTTTCTCGCTGCATTGTGCCAGACCAGTGAGTCTGTCAACGCGAGCCACGTAGCTCCAAGTTATTAACGCCGTTCTCGTCAATGTGAATTCGGCGAAACGAGCAAGAAGTCGGCATGTGGGAAGTGGGCTTTCATCAAGGGGGCTTCCGTTTTCATCTCCGCGAACCACGTCTCAGGATGCGCGTAGGCTATGGCTCATCCGGAATGGACTGCGGGCGCAGTCTTAGAACTCTAATTCGGCAATCAGTTTCAAGAGTCGAAGAAGTGTTGTGCGTTCTTCCAGAGTCAGTTTTTCTCGGAGTTTATCGTCAGCGGCTATCCGCGCATCGATCAGGCGTTTCCTGTATTTGTGGCCTTTTGGCGTCAACGTAACGAGAATTGCTCTGCCTGTTTTTGCTTTTCTCTCCGACACAAGCCGTTCCTGAACCATGGACTTGATGGCTCGGTGCACGACAGTTCGGTCGAAACCGAGAAGTGTGGCGATTTGATTTTGATTGAGCGCGGCACCACCCCGCAGTGTGGATAGGATGAAGCCACGAGTCGCAGAGCACCGAGTTTTTCGTTCGAGCCTCTTCCCGACGGAAAAATAGGCTGCAGCGATATGGGCAAGTACTGAATCCCTTAGGATGTCTTGAGGAATATCCTTTTTTGGAACGACGATCATAGGACGGTTACCGTGGCATCGAGAGGTCGGCGCCACTGAGGGGGTTCCGCATACGCAGGCGATTTCTTCCCGATCGCAATCACCATCACAATTTCATGATGCCGGGTTGACAGCCCGAGAAATCTGGAGAGTCTGCGGCCATCAAATCCTTCCATGGGACACGTGTTGAGTCCCAGCGCTTCGGCGGCAATCATCAGATTCTCACAGGCCAAAGATGTACTCTTGGTCGCCCACTTTAATATGTCCTGTCGAAACACAGGTGGCATTCCGAATGTCTTCCACAAATTCAGCAGTCGAAAAATCACCCACTTGACCGCGCCAAAAATGCCGAACGGTCCTGGCATGAACAGGATCCGCCCGATCTTCGCGGTCCGCTCGTAGTCTCGGACTTTGGCGTCGCTGAAGCCGGTCCTGCGCATCCACTCCGACTGCCCCTGCGAGGTCTTTGCCAGCGACCCGATATCAGCCACCGCAACCACCAGCGCCGACGCCGTTGCCGCAGGCATCTGTCCCATGCAGAGTTTCGCCGCGGTTGCCTTTCTCGACGATGATTCCACCCAAAAGAACCGGTATGGTTGCATATTGAAACTGGAGGGAGCATGGCGGGCCGCATCGAGGATTTGTTCACGCAGTACTGGTGGGATTTCGATCGGCGCAAAAGCCTTAACGGCTCGCCTGTGAAAGAGCGCTTCCAGGATTTCGTTCATGGGTTACCTCCTATGTTGCTATTACAACATAGGAGGTGTTGCGAATGCAACATACAAAAAAACCGGTGCTGGCCGCGACTGGGGTCTAGCTGCGATAAGCCAGAAACGGCCAGTGAGCCGCGGTCGGCGCCACTTAGCATTTTTCTATAGTAGACTTGGCCCATGATCCGCCGGATCGCGCCTCAGTTCTTCACTCTGGACATCCCGCGGACCCTTGCCTATTACGAAGCTAAGCTTGGCTTCCAGTGTTTGGGCACGTGGCAGGATCCGCCGGTTTACGCTATCGTTGCGCGCGACCAGCAGGCGATTCACTTCCGCTGTGCCGAACCTCCCAAAGCCAATCCCGACAAGTACTCAGAGGAACTGCTGGACGCGTACCTATTGATCGAAGATGCGGACGCGCTGTACGCCGAGTATGCAGCTCGAGCCGTGGAATTTGCGCGCGGACTTGCCAACATGCCATGGAACTCGCGTGAGTTTGTGGTGAAGGACTGCGACGGCCGCCTGCTGTGCTTCGGCGCGAACTTGTAGTCTGTCCCGGTTACCCGGCCGCAAGCCCTATTCGGACTGTGCATGCTCCAGTAAGTGTCTAGAAGTGACTTCGGAAAATGACCCCGCGTATGATGAGTTACGCATCTACCTTCGGCAGCTCCGGCGAAAAGTCGTAGAACACGCGTAGCTGGTTGTCGTCCAGATCGGCAACTCTGAACTCGCGCAGGCGCCACGGCTTGTCTTCCGGCTCTGAGACAATCTTTGCGCCGGCTTGTTGCCAGCGACGGTACAGTTCGTCGACTTCGTCTTTGCTGTGCAGATTCAACCAAATCATAACCGGGCCGCCGGTAGCATAATTTTGGCGGAACGAGGCGTTCGTCAGGAACATCCGGCAAGCGCCTTGCGAAATGCCGCCGATCCCGCCTTCGTCATTGCCCCAATCGAAACGGAATCCGAGCACATTCACGTAATACTCGGCGGCTTTCTCAACGTTGCTGACGGGAATCTCAGGGACGGCCTGGGGGAAGTGTGTGAGCATGCGGTCGCCTCGGTTCTTGACCTAGTTACCCACCGAGAGTTCAGTCAGTTTGGGTCAAAAATTGTAGTGAGCTACCATTGCGTATTATGAAATGGAAAGAGCTTTTCCAAGTTCGCCACAAGACGCTGCCTGTGTGGGCAGCATTGTGTACCGGACGTGCTGACGGATCAAATCCAAAATATGTTGCCCACGTAAAGTATGCGATCCTTGCGATGGTGCGTGGGCCGAAGTCCGAAGCGCAGAGCACCGTTTATGGTCTGCTGCAATCGAACGGCTGGCGCGAACCAGAGATCAAAAAGCTGAAACTGTTGGACGAGCCGTTCCATAGTGACGATCCTTCTATGCGTGCCTGTCACGAGAGCGCGATTCATAAAAAGGGTGGAATCGTGGTGTATTCAGATGCGATCGATGAAGCCTAATGACTTGCTCAGTTCAAACTGACTTGTTATTTGATCGGATTGCAGGACATTTCCCCAACAAAGTCCTCATGCCTGATTAGTGTGAATGTATAGGTCGGAGCTCTTAGTCGCTTGTTCTTTCACGGTGCGCAGCGCTGCCTGATCCGGATCGCTTGTTGCCAGGCACCGGCAAGTTCATGCGTCATGTGAAGATGGCGGCCAGGAACGGCAACAAGCGCCGCAGCGCTAAGCAGGCTCATCGATCGTGGCGTACTCGGATATAAAGGGGCGCGTCGAAAATGGCTAGCTGCCTAAGACTTTTTGGGCGCAGTCGAAGTAATCTTTTTGCCGGTTCCACCACCGGCCCCAATAAACCGCGACCAATACTCCTCCTACTAAAATTCCAGCAGCGCCAATCCAACCACCTGGCTGCCTCAGCACGGAAGACACTCCGCCAATAGCGAATTCCAGGAAAAAAACAGTGAGAACCGCCCAGCCTAGCTTCCAGACAACCGGTATCCTGCGGTCGATACCATAAGCTGCACTGGCAAATAGCAGCGCATTGAAAACCGACCACAAAGTATTGATGAGGCCACCCTGTCTAGTGATATTTAGCCCGTCTGAAGTTGACCAATGAAAGGCGCGAACGCCAGTGAGGGCGGAAACCAGTGAAAAGAGACAGAAGAGGACACAGAATGCTTTCAGAGTGCGCATACGCTATGGCTACCTTACGTTCCCGTTTGATTATGAATGAACTGAGAGTTCAGCAACCCTTCGCGTGGAAGAATGTGGCGGAGTCGCAATCTGGCCAAAAGGACGGTTTCGTATCCACCAAGTTTCGGTACTTCGCCTGCTTGATGGTGGGCCGGGTTAGGCGGGGTTGGTGGGCGATTCAGGCTTTTGGGCTACGAAGAGGCCGTAGACGAAATTGCCTGAGGAGAAGCCGGCGCGCATGGCGTGGAAGGCTTTGAGGAAGGTGACGAATTCGGAGCCAAGTTTTACGGCCAGGGACCAGAAGGCTTTGTCTTTGATGATGTCGAGGGCGAGGTCCCAACTTTTCGCGCAGTGGGAGTTGAGATCTTCGCGGTGGACGATTTGCAGGCCGCTGGCGACGAGGAAGTCGCGATAGGAATCCATGCCGCGAAGTTCGACCATCATGCCCTTCTCGATAGGCTCGATGAATTTCTTTTTTTCGGCGAGCGAAAGATTTTCTTTACGGAACCAGTCGGTGAGAGCGAAGCAGCCGCCTGGTTTTAGAAGGTTGGCCGCGGAGGCAAAGAATTTTCGCGGATCGTGATAGTGAGAAATGGATTCGACGGACCAAAGAAAATCGAACGGTTCGTCAAAGCGCATATCCTCGGCGTCCATCAATAAAAATTTAGAGTCGAGATTCATTTTGACGGCGGACTGCTGGGCCATTTGCACTTGCACGGGAGAAATGGTGATGCCGGTGGTGCGGGCGCCATACGCTTTGGCGAGATAGAGACTGGTGCCGCCAAAGCCGCAGCCGATATCGAGGATACGCGAACCGGTTTTTATGTTGGCGAGCTGGGCGAGATGCTCGATGAGCTGGATCTGTGCGGTTTCTTTGGATTCATCGCCACGTATCCAGTAGCCATGATGTATATGTTCGCCCCACAGGGATTGGTAGTATGGGCTGATGGCGTCGTAGTGTTCGACAATTTTGTGCTTCTCGTTGACGCGAGCGGTATTCATCGAGCGTTGCGCAAAGCTTTCGGATTGGGATTCTCGGGCAGGAGCCTATTCTACATTGACAGTGGAGGTTGTCCAGCGCTGGGTGTTCGGCGCAGCGCACCTGGGACTTCCCCTGTACGACACCGTGCTTTCCAGGCGCAATCGTTCGACGCTGGAACTTTGCGCTCCTTGAGCTTAGAATTCTTGCAGGTAGCACAGCGAACGGAATCTGTCGATTATTGTAGATATGGGCATTCAACTTGTAGGCAAATTAAGTGCAGAAAATTTGAACGACGTGCAAAACGGCGCGCGTTCGAAGGCCTATTGGCCTGCGTGGCCTGCCGCCATAGGCAAAATACTTGTTCGGACAGTGGCAGTAATCTGGGCATTGGCAAGTATAGTTGCGGTATCGTTCGTGGCCACGATTTCGTTCGGATGCTACGGCGTGGCCATACTGCTCGGAAAGATTCGGCCATTACGCGAGGGTTATCAATATCTGTCGCGGGCGTATGACCGGTTCATCGAGCGGTTGGGGCGAGAAGTTCTGCGGGATGTGCGAGACACGCCGGCGCTGCGAGTCATGGTTTCGCTCACGCTAACCATTGTGCCGATTTTCGTGATTCAACTGGTGTTAGGAAAACCGCACCTGCTGCTGGCGATTGCTTTCTATCTTTCGCTGTACGGCCTGAAGGCGCAGCGCTCGGTGAGGATGTTCAGCGCGAAACACCTGGAAGCGCATCGGCCCAACGGGTACTTCTCGGATAAATACGTGAAGGTGTTTGGGCGCTACGTGGAATTTTTTCTCGGATATTTGTATGGAGACCTGCCCGAGCTGGGTCGCACCGTTCATGTGCGGCTGCACCATAAAGAGAACGGAGGATTTGACGATAACGCGTCGTCGCTTCGCTACGATCGAACGAATCCGCTGGATTTCCTTTGGTATCTGGCGGACAACACGTGGACGGCGACGGGATTCGCGCCCTACGCCTACTTCAAGGCGAGAGGCGATGAAAAGAACCGGAAGCGCATGGCGTGGGGAATGGCGCGGTACTTCATTTATTTTGGCGCGGTGTTTATTTACGACTGGAAAATTGGAATCCTGTTCGTGTTAATTCCACTGCTGGCGATGAATGCCATCATGGCGATTACGTCGTGGGTGCAGCACGCTTTTTGTGACCGGGAAGATCCCGAAGATTATTTTGTGAATACGGTGACAATCCTGGATCAAGTGAATTTCATGAACGAGGGATACCACCTCTGTCATCATCACCGATCGGGGCTGCACTGGAGCGAGATGCCGGAGCATCTGGAGCGGATTCGCGACAAGATGAGAGAGTCTGGATCGTTGGTGTTCCGCGACCTGGATTTTTTTGACCTGTTCGTGGAGTTGACGCTGCTGCGCCGCATGGATGTGCTGGCCGAGAAGCTTGTGCCGTGGGAGCCGATGAATCACGAAGAGCGAATAGCTCTTCTGGCTGATAGAACCAAGCCTGTGGCAGCCACTTCGGCTTAGGGCACCTGGACAGCGCGTCTAGCAACGGTTCACCAAGCAAAGGCTGAAGCGGCAACGACCTACTTTCGAACGCCAACCGTTAGCGGCGTTTTCCCGTCGTGAATTCCATGCTGAGAATAAACAGGTAGCGCCTGCGATTATTGCGCTAGCACCACTGGTGGCGGTTGCCACGTTCCTGAACCGGCTGGCAAGATCGACGGCGGTGTTTCCTTTGGCCAGTACAAGCGCATGACCAGATAAATGGGGCCGTTGGGGGCTGGCAGCCAATTGGATTCGTTCGGTTTTCCCGGCGAATCTTTCTGGATGTAGAGAGTGAGCGAGCCATCCGCATTCTTTGTCATGGCCGGCAACATGGGCGAGTTGATCAGATAACGATGGACGGGATTGTCGATCAGGAACTGGGTTTTGCCATCGTACATGGTAACTGACCAGAATGCGTTGACGGGGGGAAGTGAGTCCTTGGCGAAAGTGAGAGTGTAATTGTGTTTGCTGCCGTCCAAGGTTTCGCCGTTGGGAAGAACGCGGGTTAAGGGATACATGGCTTCAATGGCGCTGTTGCCTAAGATTCCGCCCTTGGCGGCAGCCGCTCGCTTGAGCCAGTCGCCGTTGTAGAAGGCGCGATCGCCAAAGAACGAGCCCACATTCCATCCGTTGATTACTTTGCCGCCGGTGGCAATGTACTTGTCGACGGCGTCGTCACCGTCCTTCATGCCCAGCAGCACGGCGGCCTTGTGCTCTGCGGATAGATCTTTCATATCGAATTTCTTACCGGGACCGATACCGATGCTGGCCAGTTTGGCGCGGATGTCAGCCTCTTCCGGGCTAGTCGGAATATATTGCAGGGCAAAATCAAGGACCTGCCAAAATTGTTTTTTCGCGATTTCGGCATCGGCTTTTAGATATGTGATCGCCGGAGGCGCGGGCGGTGCGGGCTGCTTCAGATATTTGGAGAGCGGTTGCACTTTGTAACCGGCTTGAATCTTCACGACATTGGGCATATCCGTTGCGTTGAATAACTGAGTGCGAAAAATAACGGCGGAGAGGGATGTGGTCGAATGGAAGACCTGCTTGACGTGAGCAGGGGTCTGGCCAGTCCAATCGGGACCAACAATCATGTAATCACCTGGACCGGTGCCAGTGGTCCTGCTACGGATGTAGCCGTAATTAAAAGTATTGGCGTCGGTGAGCTGAACAGAATAGTAGCGAGGCTTCGGAACCGCGGGAACGGAGATCACGGTCGGTTCGGAGCGCAGGTCCAGCTCCATCATGGAATAGGGAGTGTCGCTATTCGGAGTGACGACCGCCGTGTCCTTGGGAGTGAACACCCGAGCTTCGTTGAAAAGCTGGCCGACAGGCGCCTTATATTGGGAAGAAGTTGGATCCACAAACAGCTCGTACGCTGAGGTGTAATACATCACGATGGGCAGGGCAAAGACGAAGCCCTGCTGAGCTATGGATTTCGTATCGGCGAGACTGGGTACGGGGACGCCGTTTATGGCGTCCTGCTTCTCAGCCTGGTTGATCGCGTCGTTTTTGCCGCATCCGACAACAAGGAAAAGGCCGAGGGCGCACGCAGCCCCGGCCCAGAGTAATGTCTTCGGGTTTTTCATTTGTTAGTGCTTTCTCCATTTAACTGAACGTAACGAGTCGCCGAGAGCTACTACCTTGGTCGTTTTGCCTATGTTGACCGGACCGGGTCGCGACGTCCATTGTCAGAAATGACAGTAGATTGGAGGGGAGTTATACAGCAATGAACGAAAGCGACCCTCAAGTCCCGCGCTGTCGGCAATGGCTCATGTCGTGAACTAGGTCTCAAAGCCCGCGACCACTTCCGGTCGAATGGAAAAAAAGCTTGTATCCAAATTGTGCTATTAAACATCACATATGCAGTCAGGAGGCTCAATGTCCGCGACGAGCGTTCAGTTCACGGTTGCAGCCCATATCATGGCGGCTCTCGGTGCTTTCCGTGGCGAGGAGATCTCTTCGGCAACTCTCGCTGAAAGCGTGAATGCAGATCCCAGTTTCGTGAGGAAATCGCTTTCGAAACTCTCCAAGGCTGGTCTGATCGTCACAACGCGCGGTAAGGACGGCGCGAGCACCCTTACGCGTTCTCCTCAACAAATAACGCTTTTGGACATTTATCGGGCCAGCGCGGCACCACCGACATTCGCGATTCATAGCTATCCTGTAGAGAAGAGATGCCCGATTAGCCGCAACATTAAGGGGTGCATGTCATCGGTCCTAAAGAAAGCGCAGAACAGCTTCGAGAATACTCTCGATCGAATAACCCTCGCCGATGTAGTTGGGGAAATCCGTCGAGCGAGCCATTGATTTGTTTTCCATCAATATGTGCTTCTTATCATCAGATATAAGCGCGCGGCCAGCCGACGTTGCAATCGGCGCGGATCGGTGAACTTTGAAAAAAGGAGAACGAATGTGAACAGTCTTAAAGACAAAGTCGCGGCTTCAACAGATGCCATGTATGTGATTTTGGGGGCGAGCGGGAACACCGGCTCGATCATTGCCGATTCCTTGCTATCGAAGGGCAAGAAAGTGCGCGTGGTAGGTCGCGACGCAGGACGACTGCAGCGCTTTGTGAGTAAAGGCGCGGAGGCGTTCACGGGCGAAGTGAGCGATGCGATTGCGCTCACCAAAGCCTTCAGAGGCGCGCGCGCAGCATACTTGCTGCTGCCGCCGATTACCTCGCGGGAAGACCAAGAGCGAGAGAGCGATGCGATAGCGAAGGCTGTGACGGAGTCCGGCCTGCGTTACGCAGTGTACTTGAGCAGCTACGGCGCTCATGTCCCGGAAGGGACGGGGCCAGTCACGGGGCTGCATTCTTCGGAGCAAAAACTCAACGCTGTCGGCGGTTTAAACGTTCTGCACCTGCGCGCCGCGTATTTCATGGAGAACAATCTGGCGGCGATCAGCATGATTCAGGAGATGGGAATCTTCGGACATGCACTGCTACCCGACCTGAAGCTACCCATGATAGCGACGCGCGACGTTGGCAACTACGCCGCGCAGCGCCTCCTGGACCTGGATTTTTCCGGCAAACAAACATACGAACTGCTGGGCGAGCGCGACCTGTCGATGGCGGAAGCCACCGCGATCATTGCGCGCGGCATTGGCAAAGCGGATCTGCGTTACGAGCAGTTTCCTTACGTCCAGGTGCAGCAGGTGTTAGAGCAAATGGGCATGACGCCGAAGAAAGCCGCGGTGTACATCGAGATGTTCAAGGCCATCAACACCGGAGTTCTCGCTGCGCAGGAGCCGCGTTCGCGGGAGAACACCACAACGACTTCGTTCGAAAAATTTGTGCAGGACGTCTTTGCGCCTGCCTATCACGGGAACCAGAGCCGGCGCAGTGCGTCGTGAATTTGCAGAGGGAGAGGGCTAGGGCGCGGGGCGCACGGGCTGTAGTTGATTCCAGTTTCCGGAGAGTTGGCCGTTCGGGTTGAAGTTTGGATCATCACTCATGATGTATTCGTTTGATCCGTTCAGCCAGGCGTGATCATATAAGTTGCTCAGTTCCGCAGTTCTTCCTGTCGTGGGATCTCGGAAGGTTTGCACACCGCGTATGTTTTGGTCCGCACCGAAAGCGCTGTTTTGGGCGCCCCGTTCTGCGTTGGCGGTAACGCCCATGATGGTGTCGGCGACATGCTTTTGAAATTCGGCGACCATGGTGTCAATGGTGGCTTCCTTTTGTGCCTCTGCCTGGTAAAGCTTGGCAATGTTCCCGTTCGAATAAGCCTGCCATTTCGGCTCCGGTCGAACGGAACTGATCATCACTTTGAAAAGTTTTTCGTTGGCATCGAGTTGACCTTTTGGCGCGCGCAATGCCATCACGTCGATCGCGTGGCAATCGTAAAATGCGCCGCGACCCTGACGAAAAATACGTGTGACGACGACCAGCGCAACCCAGTCTTCCAAGGTCTTGCCATCTTTTTGGAATTCGACGCGGGCCCGAATGGCGTCGGTGCGAGTGCTACCGCCGTTGCCCGCATCATCTGGCGGCAGTCCCAATTGCTTGCGAGCCATCTGGTTGAGTTCGGGGAACGGCTCAACTGAAACCACCGTACTGCCGCCAGGGAACACGCTGAAGACGTTTTGACGAAAATAATCTTCAGCTTTCATGGGTTTCTTCAGCGGGCAAGGCTTGCCTTGAATGCCGAGTGCGCGTCGATGGGGATCGGTCAACTTGTGCAACTCTGCTGGATCATCGGTATATTGCCAGCTGTCGTTGGGGGCACCTTGAAAAGCGACGGAGCCGTCCGCACTGGTGGCTTCCCACGACACTGCGAAAAGATCTGAAAAGCATCCCTCGGTGGTATTGCCGGCCACGCTACCTTTGAAGTCCCAGGTAGAAGGGATCAAGAGATCCATCGCGGGTACGGCGACTGTGCCATTGCCCAATGCCGGATCGACGACATTCGCGATGACTTGGACTTGTTTCATGCGCAGGTAAGAGCTGGAGGCAGTGCCGCGCGCTGCCACTTTCGGCGCAGCATCGGCATCGTGGGACGACTTTGTGGCGGGAGTGGCTGCGGCGTTGGGGGCGCGGGGCGAGTCGGTGGGAGCGGTCGGGGCGGCAGAAGCCTGGGTATCGGAAGCGGGCGATAGAGGCGAAGAGCTGGGCGCAGAACTACTGTTCGGGTTCGCAGTCAGCCCCGCGGCTTGCTTGCAGCGGTCGGACAGCGAGTCCTTGTGTTCCTTGAGGCAGGCGATGATTCGGCCCCCGCCGGGTGGTACCGTCGCGCACAGCTTTTGTGCATCCTCGGCGCAGGAAGCGCGAATCGCAGCAAGTGATTGCTGGTCGCCCGCCTGTGCAGATTGTGCCGCTCTAGCAATGGAAACGTAGGAAACAGCCAGCGACAACAGCAGGCAAGACGCATTGGCGATTCGTCTCACTTTCATGTCGACCTCTCTTAATGGAAGTGCTCGTGAGAATTGGGGACTTAGAGTTGCGAGCATAACACGACCATTCAGCCGTTCAGAGTGAATCGTCAGCAATCCGGAAGTGATTCGGTTGTTTCCGGATAGCCCGTCACTCGGGAGCTAAGGTTCGACGGCTGGGTTTTGTGAGGGCAGGACATTATAATGTTCTTATGTCAGTTACGCATGACGCTCTGCTCTATTCGCGCATCGAAACGGTGCTCGCCAGCGAGATCGCCGATGGCGACCTGAAGATCGGCGACCAACTGCCGACCGAAGACAGCCTTATTACGCGATTCGGCGTCAGCCGCATTACCGTTCGCCGTGCTATTCAGAATCTTGTGAGCCGCGGCCTTGTGGAGATTCGTCGCGGCAAAGGCACATTCGTTGCTGCGCCGAAGATCACGCAGGAACTGAGAGAGCTGAGCGGCTTTGTGGAGGATATGCACGCGCTTGGCCGCAAACCAACCGCGCGCGTGATCAGTAAAGAAATTGTGACTGCCGATGCGAATGTGGCGAGTCAACTGGCCCTGACAAAGGGTGAGCGCGTGGTCAGAATTCGTCGCGTTCGGCTGGCGGATGGCATTCCCCTTTCCTTCGATGAGACCTACCTCCCGTTGGAGATCGGCAAGAAGATCATCAGCAACAACCTGAAGGTCGAGCCGATCTTTTCACTGCTAGAACGCAAATACGGCGTTCCACTGATTGAGGCCGAGTACAAGTTGGACGCAGTGGCCGCAGAGACCGAGGTCGCGAGGGCACTGAAAGTGAAAGTACGGAGCCCGATCTTTCGGATTGAACGAACCTCTTACTCGAAAGGGAGCCGTCCTGTGGATTACGAAAGGCTGTACTACAGGGGAGACCTCGTCCAGTTCGTTACACGCCTGGTCCGAAAAGTTTCTCATTGAGCCAGTTCTGACGTGTTGTCCTGCGGGCTTTGTCGAAACCGTTATCTCTTCTTCCTGAGATAGTCGTCGAGCGCCAGCGGGCCAGAACCACCGAGGACCAGCGCCGCAAGGCAAGCAAGATAGAGCAGGCTAACTTCGTACCCTGGCGGCCCGAACTGGGCGCGCCCGGCCATCACACTCATCAGCTTGATCGAGCTGAACCCATAAGGCAGGTGGACGGTAAAAATTGCTACGAAGAGAAGTACCGCCATTGGCAGGCTAACAAGGGGGACGAAAGCTCCGAGCAAGACGGCGAGGCCGCCGATGAGCTCGGTCAAAATGGTAAGCCATGCCATGAAATGAGGCGCCGGGACGCTCAGCGCATGTAGGATGGCGGCGAAGTTTTCGGGCCCCTTCGACAATTTTGCGAACCCGTGCTCCATAAAGCCATAGCCAACAATCAGCCGCAGCGGAATCGGAGCCCAACGAGCTAACAACGGTCCTTGTAAGAGTGCAAAACGGCTGCTGTTTTCCCTTTCGGAGGATCGGCGAAGTTCGTTCATAGGCGAAAAGCTCCTTGGTTATTCATGTTGACCAATGAACGCGCGAAACCAAAGAGCTAACCTTGATGCGCGTTTTTTACAGCATTATGATGTTATAATGTCGCGATGGTTACAGGTTTTTTGAGGAATTCTTTTATGGACCCCGTGCCCCTCGGCCCTGAATTGCGTCCTGTTAAGCGGCTCGCGGCGCCGCAGCGCCCTTCTTTCGCGGAAGCGCTACGTTTCTGGTTCAAATTGGGGTGGATCAGTTTCGGCGGTACCGCTGCTCATATCGCCATCATGCACGATGAGTTGGTGGAGAAGAAGCGGTGGATCAGCAATGGAATGTTCCTCCATGCGCTGAGCCATTGCATGCTCCTTCCCGGGCCGGAAGCACAACAGCTCGCGATCTACATCGGCTGGAAACTTCATGGCAAACGCGGCGGCATCGTTGCCGGAACGCTCTTCGTGCTGCCCTCCATGTTTGTTCTGCTCGCGCTGAGCGTGATCTATGTCAGGTTCGGTAGCCTGCCGTGGATTGCCGCGATGTTCAACGGGTTAAAGCCCGTCGTCATCGCTCTGGTAATCGTCACTCTGCAAAGAATCGCCAGAAAGGCCCTGCGCGGGCCGGTGCAACGCGCCGTTGCGGTCGCTGTGTTTGCGGCAATGTACTTCTTTGGTGTCTCTCTGTTGGTGGTGATGTTTGGTGCCATTGTTCTTGGAATCGTCCTGGGGGCGTTGCTGCCTGAGCTTTTCCACCACACTGCGGATGCGGCCGCCCGAGACGATGAAGAAAGCTACTACATCCACCGCAGTTCGATTGCGCCAGAACCTACCCCGCTACTAAAGCCTGCTGTAAAGGTGGCTGCGAGCGCGCTCTTTCTCTGGCTTGTGCCGTTGCCGTTCTTCTACATTTTTGTCGGCGACTTCCATTTTTGGCGAGGCCTCGTTCTATTCTTCACCAAGACTGCCTTCGTTACCATCGGCGGCTCGTACACGGTGATTCCTTACGTAGCGAAGGTTGCGGTAACGAAGCTGCACTGGCTGAACAAGTCCCAAATGACGGACGGCTTCGCGCTGGCGGAGACGACTCCGGGCCCTTTGGTTATTGTGGTTGCTTTTGTCGGCTTCATAGCCGCGTACAACCACTTCCACGGCTCGTTGTGGATGGGAACTCTGGGTCTGCTGGCAACCTGCTTTTATACGTTCCTTCCATGCTTCCTCTTTGTTTTTGTGGGTGCGTCGCTTGTGGAACGAACGCAAGACAAGCCCATGATTGGAGCTGTCCTGGAGTTGATTACCGCGGTCGTGGTCGGCGCGATTCTCGACCTGACGTTTTTTCTAGGGAAAGCGGTAATCTTGTCATCCGAAGGTGTGGGTCTCAAGCAAATCAATCTACTGTCTCTGGGCTGGGTGAGGCTGTCGCTTCTCCTGCTCCAGAGATTCAAACTGAAGATCATTCCGCTGATCTTGCTGGGTATTGGGTTCGGTTCGATGCGGTATTTTCTCGGCGTGTGAAGGGGAATTGTTGCTGATAGAGTTTGCGATTAACAAAACGGCGGCGGAGGCATCCGAGGAAGGGAGCGTTCAAAGAGATATCCACAGGAAACACCAGCGAGATCTTTCGCAAACAGAGGGGAACCAATCCATGTCGACCTCTCTTGATGGAAGTGCTCGTGAAAATTGGGCGACTTAGAGTTGCGAGCACCACATGCCCGATTCAGTTGTTCAGCGTGAATTGTCGGCAATCCTGAAGTAATGATTCTTTCCCGGCCGTGGACTCTTGCACCGGAGCCTGGAATTGAAGGTAGTACGCTGTTAGTGCTAATCTCCGCCCAGCGGAAGTACCGCGCAAGGTCCGGTTACAAAATACAAGGTCAGAAATTGAAGTACGGAGGAAATGAAGCCATGACGAAACAGCGAATTGGTGTGCTGGCTGTGTGCTTGCTGGTGGCAGATGCGGGAATGGGGCAGACGCCACCCGCGAAGCAGACGGCCGTTGAAAAAAAGAGTGGAGGCGCGGCTCGCGGCGCGCTGGTGATGCCGGGGTCGGAGCAATGGATGGACATTCCCGCGGCAGCGCTGGTAGGGACGCCGTCGGTGGAGATGGGCGGAACGATAAAGATTGCGGTCCTACAGGGCGACCCGATGACGGCTGGGCGTCCGTACACGCTTCGTCTTTCCTGCACAGACGGGACAAAGATTGCGCCGCACTGGCATCCGACGACGGAAAATGTGACGGTGATTAAAGGCACGTTTCTGCTGGGAATGGGCGCGAAGTGGGACGACGCCACGATGAAAGAAATCCCCGTGGGAGGCTTCGCGTCCGCGCCTGCGCAAATGCGGCACTATGCTCAGTGCAAGGGTGACGGCGTATTGCAGGTGAATGGAATTGCGCCTTTTGTGGTGAATTTCGTTGGGCCAGACGACCCGGGTCCTGCCAAGAAGATGAATTAGTTCTTCTCCCGGCGAGCCTGCTTAAACAGTCCAAGCAACCGGCGTGGCTGGCGCTGACGGCAGCGATGCTCGCGTTGATATGGGCGGGTTGCGTGGCGGAGATGGAAGCGTAAGCGTAAGCACGGGGCCACGCAAATACGTGCCAGGCCATCGTGTTCCTCGCGTTCCCTTCCGCTCGCTATTAGCGAGGGGAAGAACTGAGATTCAGCTTGTCTGCTTCACGCTTGTCAACACCATCTTCTTCACGCTTCGGAATCGGCCGAAGAAGCAGAGGTTCGGATTAGCGGTGCCTGTGGTGACGGGATCGTTGCTGGCAGAGTTTGTGAATAACAAAACGGCGCGGGAGGCATCCTAGGAAGGGAGCGTTCAAAGAGATATCCACAGGAAACAGCAGCGAGATGTTTCGCAAACAGAGGGGAAACGAGCCATGTCGACAGTTTTGATTACCGGAGCCAATCGCGGGCTGGGACTGGAATTTGCCCGGCAATATTCCGCAGACGGATGGGATGTAATCGCCACTGCGCGAAATCCGAAACAAAGCGAAGAATTGCAACGGCTAGCAAAAAGTAAAAGCGTGTCTCTGCAAGCCCTGGACGTAGCCAGCGATGACTCCGTAAAGCATTTGGCGGAAGTGCTGAAAGGCAGGCCCGTGGATTTGCTGATTTTAAATTCGGCCATCTTTACGCGCGACGGAAACAAATTTGGTGAGTTGAATTTTTCCGGCTGGCGCGAATCGTTTGAAACCAACGTTCTGGGAGCAATGCGCGTTGCGGAGGCGCTGATCGAAAATGTAGCGGCAAGCAAACAAAAACAGATCGTGGCAATCAGCACGGGGATGGGCTCGCTGCAAACGTTGGGCGCTACGATCGGATTTGGATCGGCATACCAGTACAGGTCCAGCAAGGCGGCGTTGAACATGGCGATGTCGATTCTGGCAAAGGACGTCGAGCCGCAAGGAATCAGCGTACTGATATTCAGCCCGGGGTGGGTGCAGACTGATATGGGCGGCCCCAACGCAGCGTTGACGCCCGAACAGAGCATTGCAGGAATGCGCAAAGTTCTCGATGGCAATCCGCCGATGGAATTGACGGGGAAATTTCTAAGCTACGATGGCACAACCTGGCCCTGGTAGCCGGATTCGCAGCGTTTTTCCAGTGTCCAAAAGGTTGTGTGAATCAGTACCGATAAGCGCGCATCTCGTCAGTGCTTGATTTCCTGACGAAAAGCCGACTTCTCATTACTATACCCGAGCCGGGACAGATTACTTCCGGATTGCCGACAGAGCGCTGGAATCTGTGAGCCTACAGGTCGAACACAAACAATCCATTGGAAATGGGCAACTCATCGACTCATCGCTTAGGTGAACCGCATACTTCTTCGCCTTGACGTGCAATCGGATGGGGTCACCGCATTTTCTAAGAGTGCAACAGGAAAGACCGATGTATCATTCGATATCTAGCCGGCGTTACGTCATCTTCACCGTGCGAGGAATTATCGGGATCAAGGCGCGGACCTTCCGAGATTGGGTCACCCACAGGTACACGAAATCCCATGACAGATTCGCAAATGCGAGAAAAGCGGCCACTCCGAGGACCTCGGCCTGAGCCAGCGGGCCCGACACTCAAAAACTACATCACGCCCGCCGGGTTGCAGCGGCTCAAAGACGAGCATCGGTTCCTATTGAGTCGCGAGCGGCCCGCGGTGGTGGAGGTTGTAGCGTGGGCTGCTAGTAACGGGGACCGCAGTGAAAACGCCGACTACCTCTACGGCAAGCGACGGTTAGGCCAGATCGATTCGCGGATTCGCTTTCTCACGAAACGCATTGACGCGGCCGTGGTCGTCGATCCCGCCGCTCCCCGGCCGGGGCCGGCCGCTACGCGCGTCTTCTTCGGCGCAACCGTGACCTACAAGGACGCCGCCGGCCTCGAACACGTCGTCTCGATCGTCGGCATCGACGAGGTGGACCTCGACCGTGGCTACATCAGCTGGCGCTCGCCTCTCGCCAATGCGCTGATAAAGGCGAGCCCCGGCGACCGCGTGGACCTGCGCGCGCCAGCGAAGACGGAGCATCTCGAGATCATCGACGTCGAGTACGCGCCTATTCTGATGGATCCTTTCTGCGAACCGCTGGGAGCTCAGTCAACGCCCAAGGTCGAACGCTCCTAGACCAAGCCGCCCGACTCTGAACGTTCCCCGATCTTTGTCGTTTTTGTACATTGTGCCGTCCGGAGCAGGACAGCGAAATGTTCACAATAACTGCTCGGCGATTCCTACAGTCAGACTAGCTTATGTCCGGCGATTCTGACCGAATCACGGAGAACCCTTCCGTAGTGAGGTAAGGCAACGCTTGCCGACAATACGTCCGGAATGTGAACTCGGCTTGGGGTGCATGTACTCCAGCCCCTCTGCCCGCTTCTCGGCGCTCCACACATTTCAAGCCTTGGGGAATTCTGAAAAGCCCCCACGCAACAACCGCTTGCGGGGCGTCCTCGCGGTCGAGCTACCTCAACGGTCAGGGCCGCCCGCCCTTGCAAAGGGGGGAGAAGGATTAAACGTCGTATAATCTCGTGCGCGCAACGGGGGAGCAGAACATATGAACGTACAAGAACAAATCAAGAAGTATATTACCAGCCAACCGGAGCCAAAACGCAGTGACATGCGAGAGTTGCATCGGCTCACACTTCAAGTGTCACCAGAATGCAAATTATGGTTCTTCGATGGTAAAGACAGCAAAAATCATACTGTTTCCAACCCTACGATTGGATATGGATTTCACACAATAAAATATGCCAATGGAAAAAGTAGAGAGTTTTTTCAAATTGGTGTGAGCGGAAACAAAACCGGAATCTCTGTCTATATTCTTGGTCTCAAAGATAAGACGTACTTAGCCAAAACGTATGGAAAAAAACTAGGCAAGGCGAGCGTGACCGGATATTGCATTCGGTTTAAAGCTCTAAAGGATATAAACATCGATACGCTTGAAGCGGCAATACGATATGGGCTTGCAGCTCAGAATGAAAAAGGCAAGCTGACGAAATAATTCCACTGTTAAAGGCAAGCAGTTATCGATGTAAAGGCGCTCCAGTTTACGACCCCTACAGCCCTGACCCCCGCGCCACAAAGCCATTCTCTATAAAACGGGTCTCCCGCAATAGTCGTGCGGCTCTCTGTCAGCGCTCCTTGCCTTTCTCTGTTTGCCGTTGCCCACTGCGGAAGTATCACGGGCAACCCGGAAGTTATCAGCTCGCCGGTCAGGTTAGTACCGACAAACGCGCTTGTGTCGGTTAAATGGAGTAGTTCCCGGATTGTCGGCAATCCTGAAGTTGCGATTCCTCTGCCCCTAACTTCCGGGTGGTCCGTGATCCGGGAGCAACGCGCTAACGTTAAGGTACAGCCGCTGCCGCGGACTTCAGTGAACCGGTCTTCACCTTTCCTTGAGACGTAAACCATTCAAATGCTCTTCGAAGGGCTTCGTCCACAGAGACTTCGGGTTGATATCCCAGTTCGCGGGTCGCCTTGGAGCCGTCCAGGTATTGACCAGAAGACATCACCGCAATGGCACTGGCCGATACTTTCGGAACGGGGCCGCGCAAATGCTTGTACTTAAAAATTTGCCATGCGGAAACCAGCTTGGCTACGGCCAGAGGAATCTCCTTGGGCTCAGGAGCTTCTGTAATCGTAGCGATCTTTGCCATGAGCTGTTGCATGGTCAGATTCTCTCCACAAATAAGATAGCGCTCACCGGGACGCCCATCCTCACAGACACGTACCAGCCCGCGTCCAGCATCTCCCGCATAGACCACGTTCCGCTTTCCGGCGACGTAACCTGGGAGCGTACGATTCGCCATCTCGATGACGAAGCTCCCGGTACTGTTGCCGGGGTCATACTCGCCGAACGTCATTGACGGGATACCGACGACCACCGGCATTCCTTCCGCCGCTTTTTGCAGGGCCAGCGCATCTTGTGCCCATTTCACCTGCAAATATGCGTTCTGATCGTGCGGTCTTTCTGAGTAACTTTGCGACCCATCACTGGGCTTTCCGTCGGAGCTACGGGGCAGCGCGATAGCGGCTCCAACGTACACGATTTTCTTCAACTCCTGCCCAGCGCAAGCTTCGTAGAAGTTGTTGCTCAGTCTCGCTGCGGTTGCCAACTCTTCGCCGATTGATTTTGGAGCACCAGGATAATATGCCGCGCAATGGATCACCGCATCGGCCCCGCGAAGTCCGCGACGCAGTGAATCGACATCATCTAGATCGGCCTGGCGAGCATCGCAGAGCAGATCCGCGAGTGAGTTCAGCAATCGAGGATTTCGATACAGCGCGATCAACTCGTGTCCGGCGCGAAGCGTGTGCCGCGCTACATGTTGCCCCAGCATCCCCGTGGCTCCAACGACGGCGATTCTCATCAAGCCCTCCAGAACAAAAGCTAAAGCTTCAAATTATATGAAGCTCAAGGTTTACATGAGAATCGGTGAGCTTGCGAAACAATCAGGCGTTGCAGCAGAAGCGGCGCAGATTGGAGACTCACTGCAGTTTTGGCTCTGGTTGCAGGTTTGCACAATCGCGGGACGGCTTTGGCTGAATCGGCTTTGGCCCGAAAGCGCGAGCCGTGTCTCGCTGCGGTCGACTGGTGCGGGACAGCGCGCGTTGTCGTGCGAGTTCCTCGACACCTTGCTGTTGATATTGGGCGCTCGTCAGTGTGGCCAAGAAGGCAACCACGTCATCGATCTCTGATTCGCTTAGGGCAAGTGGCTGCATATCTTCATCGAGCCAGGGGTTTTTTATGCCATCACCCTTGTTGTAGTGATCCATCACATCCCACAGCGTGGCTTGCGAGCCGTCGTGAAAGTAGGGCGCGGTAATGAGAACGTTGTGCAGGTCCGGCGTCTTGAAAGACGCGATGTCGGCCTCTTTCTTGGTGATGAGGAAGCGACCCAGGACCGACAGGTCACTCTGAATTGCAGCACGATCGACATCGATCGCCTTGCCCGAGTCGATTTCTTGCTCTGCCGTGCACGCCAGTGCGACGACATTATGTCGAATAATCCCTATGCCGATGTTGTGAAAATCATGGTCCATGAAGTAGATCGGATCTAGCTTTTGTTCCGACAGGGCATGGCATTTGTTACACCGGGCTTTGGTATTGAATAATTCCCAGCCTCGTTTGGCGGAATCGCTGATCGCGTTCTTGTCTCCACCGATGAAGTGATCGAAAGGAGAATCGAACGAAAACTGGCTGCGTTCGTAGGATGCAATGGCGCGCACCAGGTCGGATGCGTTGATCGGACGTCCGAAGACAACGCGAAACGCCTGGTCGTATTCCGGCACGGCGGCAATTCGCGCCACCGCAGCATCCAGGCTAGGCTGGCCCATTTCGCTCGGATTTATGATGGGGAGACCTGCTTGCTCCTCGAGAGTTTTTGCGCGACCGTCCCAGAACTGTGCCTTGTTGTACAACGCGTTCAGAATCGTCGGAGAGTTGCGCTGACCGGCGCGCCCTTTGACACCGACGGAAACGACTCTTCCGTCAGAAAAAGCGCGCGCCGGATCGTGGCACGTACTGCAGGCAACCGTTCCATCAACCGACAAGCGTCCATCAAAGAAAAGCTTTTCACCAAGAGCGATCTTCTCAGGAGTCTGTGGATTGTCGGGCGGCGCAGCGGCACGTGTGGCCTCCACTGGCACTCCAAATTGTTTTAGGGACTTAGGATCGGCGAGCGGACTAGCAGGGGGTATCGGCGGTGCTTGTTGTGCTGTTTCTGCCTGTGCAGTCGGCGCTAAGTTCCAGTTGGCTGATCTTGCCATCTCGTAACCTGGAACCACGACGCAGGCCAGTACAACCGTAATGAAGCACAAAGGTCCGCGGCATCTCGACCAACGGAAGGTTTTAGCTGATTCGAATCCCATTAAGACAAACCAAGTTTACTCAAAGTGCGTAAAGCTGGATCCCTTGCAGGGAAGTCTCTTCCAGTCCCTCGCTAGAGACCGGCTGTCGTGAGTATACGCGAGTTCAGGAAGGCCGGAACCATAACCCAACACGCGTGGGCATCAGCCACTTGATTTTTATGCGCCAACTTCCCGGCAGGTCGCATGATCCTGGAAACTTGCGGGCTGTCCGGATCGTGGTCGTATTGTCGGCAGTCCGGAAGTAATTCGGTTGTTTTCGGATGGCCCGTCACTCGGGATGAATCTCCTCCAACAAGCCGCGCTGAGACTCTCCGATAGCTTTGCGGTTTGCCTCAGGCCGATCGTTCGCGAATTCCTCAGAAATGACTTTCGCGACGCAGCTCTTAGCCCTTTCCAGGGCGAAGACTAGCTTTTCGTAGTTTGCTTGACACCGCCACTATAATCAGCTGAGCAGGTGCCTTTTCCCCCGGCGAACGCTGTTTTGCAACCTGCAGGGGTAAGTGGAATGACTACGACCCGCCGCGACTTCCTGACCGCCGCAGTGACGGCTGCCGGAGCTGCCGTAACACCAGATCTCGCCCGCGTGCAGGAACACGATCATGCTCACGATCATGACCATGATCACCAGGTTGTTCCTTCGGACCCAGCCCTGCGCGTCAAAGCGCTCGAATCTCTTCTGGTGGAAAAAGGGCTGGTCGACCGCTCCGCGCTTGATGCGCTGATTGACACCTACGAGCACAAAGTTGGGCCTCGCAATGGCGCCCGAGTGGTGGCGCGTGCATGGACGGATCCCGCTTACAAGCAGCGGCTTCTCACCAATTCGGACGCTGCGATCGCCGAGCTGGGTTATGGAGGATTGCAGGGCGAGCACATGGTCGTAGTCGAAAACACTCCCAAAATACACAACCTCGTGGTCTGCACGCTGTGCTCGTGTTATCCGTGGCCGGTTCTTGGCCTACCCCCGGTTTGGTACAAGTCCGCGCCGTACCGTTCCCGTGCAGTGATCGATCCGCGCGGCGTGTTGCACGAGTTTGGCCTGGAGCTAGGCGACGATGTCGAGGTGCGTGTCTGGGACAGTACCGCAGAGCTGCGGTACCTCGTGCTTCCGGAACGGCCGGCTGGCACCGAGAAAATGAGCGAAGAGGAACTGGCAGCGCTGGTGACTCGGGATTCCATGGTGGGAGTAGGTAAGGTCAGCACACAAACAGAAGGAGTGCGTGCGTGAACGGCGTACATGATCTGGGCGGGATGCAGGACATGGGCCCAGTACAGGCCGAGAAGAACGAGCCCGTGTTTCATGAACCGTGGCAAGGTCGAGCCTTTGCCTTTACGCGTGCCATGGGCGCGTGGGGCAAGTGGAATCTGGACGCAGTCCGGTTTCAGCGCGAGCAGATCGCTCCGGTAGATTATTTTCGAATGAGCTACTACGAGCGCTGGGTCGTGGCGCTGGTCGAGTTGATGCTCAAGAACCGCATGGTTACCCCAGCGGAGTTAGAGAGCGGGAAACCCAACCCAGGCTCAGCAAAACTGACTCCGCCGCTCACAGCCGAAAAGGCACAAATCCTGGTTACGAAAGGGGTACCGGCCAGTCGGGATGTAGCGGTGGCGGCACGGTTTCACGCTGGTGAGCGCGTCCGCGCGCGCAATATAAATCCCGTGGGGCACACCCGCTTGGTGCGCTACGCGCGGGGCAAAATCGGCACGATTCATATGGATCATGGAGTTTTTCTGTTTCCCGATACGAATGCGCTGTTTCTCGGAGAGAAGCCCCAGCATGTTTACTCGGTGCGCTTTACCGCACGCGAACTATGGGGCGACCAAGCCGCGCCACAGGATTCTGTCTACATTGATATGTGGGATGACTACCTTGAAGCAGCTTGATTCAATTTCCCAGCCTGCGGATCTGGCGGCGCTGCCTCGTCTCCCTCGCGATGAAGGCGGGCCCGTCTTTGCCGAACCTTGGCAGGCGCAAGCCTTCGCGCTCGCCGTCCGCCTTTCCGCGCAAGGGCATTTCACCTGGAAAGAGTGGGCTGCAGCGCTCGCGGACGAACTGAAGGCTGCTGCGGATCGCGGTGAGCCCGATGATGGCTCGCGCTACTACCACCATTGGCTCGCAGCTTTGGAGCGTCTGGCAGCGGCAAAACACCTCTCTAACCCGGCGGCCATGCTGGCGCGCAAAGAAGCGTGGGCTGAAGCCTATCGGCGCACGCCCCACGGCAAGCCCGTCGAGTTGGGCACCTCCACCACTGATCCTCAACATCAAAGCAAGTAACCCCATGGCTCTCGCTCTCCTCAGTAAGGCGACATTCGGGACAGTATTCTAGCGGAAAACGCGGGCGGCTCGGTTTGAGCTGCCACGAGAGATAGTTCCCGGGTGGTCGGCAGAGCTCGAAGGCATTCGCTAGGAGACTCGGGCTTTGGAGCCGCTGACGATAAGAACTTCAGCGGGAAGACGAATTTCGGTGCCCGTGGAGTACTGGCGGATAGATTCGAGCGCTTCACGTTTCAGTTCTGACTTCTGCTGAGGCGAAAGCATGCTGAATTTTTCGCGAAGCTTCTCGGACACTTCGAGACGCAGCGCGAAAAAATCTTCAACGGAAATGGACGCGCGCATTGTGAATTGAAACAGACGCTCGGCGGGAGCGCTGATGCCGGCCTCGTTTACTATTTTTAGCAATTTGCCAGGAGTGGCGAATCGGAAGGCATCGCGCGCATCCGGTTCAGGCGGTGCCGGCGCGACATACCGATCGACGATACGAGACAATAAATAGTGAAATGGATTTCTTTCGGCGGCGGGCCACACTGCCAGCGCCATTTTGTGGCCGGGCTTGAGGACGCGCAGCATCTCGCGAATACCCTCGACGGGCGAAGGAAAAAACATCATGCCGAAACGACTGATCACTGCGTCGAAGGTATCGTTGGGAAACGGCAGATGGTCTGCGAAGGCAACGTCAAACTGAACATTTTTTAATTCAAGACGATTTGCTTCGCGACGAGCCGCTGCGACCATCTCGTCAATCGGATCAACTCCAACAATTTTTCCTTGAGGGCCGACCAAGGAGGCAATGGTCAACGCGGGTTCTCCGGGTCCAGTGGCAACATCCAGGACCGATTGGCGACTGGCAATTTGCGCGTCGGCGACCAGCGCATCGGTAACCGGGGCGAACATCTGCCGGATTATTTCGCGGTGCTTCTCCCAGAACTGAGCAGAACCGGTCCATCGATTAATGACCTGTTGGTCGGGTTGCATCCGCAAAAGTATAGCGTCCGGAAGCAAGTCACCGCTACGCTGGCACGCAATTGAAATCGAGAGTCAGACGCAAAACTGCGATGAGGCGGAGCGGTGATAGATTAGGTTCATGAGAATGGTGAGAGGGGCGAAGGTTGAGGATCGGGACGGGATCTGGCGGGTCTTGGAACCGATGGTGCGAGCCGGAGAAACTTACCCGCTGCCACGGGAAATGAAGCGAGAAGACGCCCTGGCCTATTGGATGGGAGCCGAGCACGAAGTGTTTGTCGCGGAAGAAGATGGAGAACTTGTCGGCACCTATTTTTTGAAGGCGAATCAGAAGGCCGGCGGGTCGCACGTGGCGAATTGCGGTTATGTGACGGCCGCAACGGCTCAGGGACGAGGCATCGCGCGGGTGATGTGCCAGCATTCGCTGGAACGCGCGAAAGCACGCGGGTTTCGTGGGATGCAATTTAATTTTGTGGTGTCTACCAACGCGAACGCGGTGGGGCTGTGGCAAAGCTGCGGTTTTCAGATTGTCGGGCGGTTGCCGGAAGTATTTCTGCATCCGAGGCTGGGATACGTGGATGCGTTGGTGATGTATCGCGCGCTGTAAGAGGCGACGAGGCAACAGAAGCGAGCCAAGAACAGATCCTGCCATTTTCCCCCGGAATACTCTGAACGTGAGACGGGTGTTGGCGCTTTGGTTGGAATTTGATTTGGCTTATACTCCGGCGATGCAAAAAAAGATTATAAGGAATGCTATCTGGGTATTGTTTGTGGTGTTGGCTGCTGGCAGTAGTGTGTTGGCGCAGGACAATGCCGACTGGACTGAACCTTTTCCACCGTTTCACATCGCCGGCAATTTGTACTACGTGGGAAGTAAGGGGCTGGCGAATTATCTGATCACCACGCCGCAAGGAAACATCCTGATCAACAGCGATATGGAAGCCAACGTCCCGCTGATCAAGGCCAGTATCGAGAAACTTGGATTCAAGTTCGCGGACACCAAGATTTTGCTGATCAGTCACGCGCACTGGGATCACGACGCGGGGAGCGCAACGATCAAGGAGATGACCGGCGCGAAGTACATGGTGATGGACGCAGACGTGCCGGTAGTGGAATCGGGCGGCAAAAGCGATTTTCAATACGGCAATCGCGCTGAATATTTGTATCGGCCGGCCAAGGTAGACCGGGTGTTGCACGACGGCGATGAAGTGAAACTTGGTGGCGCCGTGCTAGTCGCGCATCTCACTCCCGGGCACACCAAAGGATGCACCACCTGGACGATGCAGGTCACTGAGCAGGGTAAAACCTACAACGTTTTGATCCTCGGCAGTCCGAATGTGAATCCTGGCTACAAGCTGGTGGACAACGCGGCTTATCCGCAGATCGCCGAAGATTACGAGCGCATGTGGCGTGTGCTGAAATTATTAAAGTGCGATATTTTTCTCGGTGCCCACGGCGGCTACTTCGACATGGAAGAAAAGTACGCTCGCCTGAAAGCGGATGGCGAGAATCCATTTGTCGATCCTGGCGGCTACCAAAAGTACATTGCGGAGAAAGAGCAAGAGTTCCGCACCGAATTGGCCAAGCAAAAAGTCGCGCTCAAATGAGGAGTTAGTTTCTAAGTTGGAATACTAAAACGACTGGCCAGTACGGCTTTGCGAAAGCGGAGAAGGGAAGCAACAGTGAGAATTCTGGAGAATGCCAAGCCTGTAATTATTATTTGCACTCGAGACCGTACTGTTGCCACTGCTTTCTATCGCGACACACTGGGACTAACAATGGCTTATGAAGACGGTTTCGCCGCAGTTCTCAACACTGGTGGAGTTACTCTACGTATTTCTGTCGTAGCCGATTTCACTCCGCATGAGCACACCATACTCGGCTTTCACGTGTCGGATGTAGGGGCAACAGTGAAAGCTCTGCGCGGAAATGGTGTGGCTTTCAATATCTATCCCAAATTTAATCAGGATGAACTTGGGATCTGGACTGCACCGGGGGGAGCGGTGCGCGTGGCTTGGTTTAAAGATCCTGATGGCAATGTGTTAAGCGTGACAAATGCTTGAAACGGGAGCTGCGGCCAAGCAAAAATCGCTAACGCGCGGCAATACTGAGGGCAAGCAGTAGGAACGCGATAACCAGCGCGCACGTTCTGACGAAATGATAGACATCCCAGCGATGCTCTTGAGTACTCCAGTCTACGGGAAGACTTGCCGGCGTCCATTTAGCAATACGATTATTGATGGGCACGGGAGCGACGAGTGAAAACAAAACGGCGAGGACTTGAATAGCAGCGGCGATCGCGGCGTAGCGCCAAGCGAACTCATTTAAATGTGCGAAGCGCAGTAGCAGCAAGATATTGAGAAGCGTCGAGCCGGCCATCCAGAATGGCATGACGCGCCCGAGCAACGCAGCGAGCGCGGAGCGAACCAATATGTGAGTCTCCCGCGGCAGCCGCTTCAGCACCGGGTGGGCGAACAGCGCGATATTTAATTCACTGCCGCACATCAGGCCGAATACCAGCAGCGCGACCATTTGCAGGGTCACTGGCGTCCCTCCCGCATTGTTTTGGATGCACAGAGAAGCAAATTGGCGACGGCAGACCCGCGTCCTACGGCTGCTTTTGCACGGGACGGTAGAGCCAGGTGTCGGTGGTGCCCTGGTCGTTGTTGGGATATCCGCCGGCGAGCAGGACGGTGCCATCTTGTAGCTTGGTTTCGGTCATGAAATGGCGCGCATCGGTGGTTTGCCCGGTTGCGATCAGGAATTTTCCACTCGGCGGATCGTACACTTCGACCTGTTTGCTTCCTCCTGCAACGAGAATTCGACCGGAGCTCAATTGAATCGCTTCGGAGGGGAGTTTGAAGCGACTGTCATTGAGAGGAGATGTAGCGCTAAATTTTCCCGTTCGTGGATCATAAATTTCTGCACTGTTCATTTTCCCGCGCCAGTCGCGATCATCGGAGCCACCCGCGATGAGCACCCGGCCATCGGGAAGCAGGCCGGCAGAATGTTTGTAGCGCGCGGTCTGAAGGTTGCCGGTGGCGAGGAATTGTTTTGTGGTGGGATCGTAGAGCTCGGCACTGGCGGTAACCGTATCGCCGCGGCCACCGGCAATCAGGACGCGGCCGTCGTTGAGCAGCGTGGAAGTTTGCGAAATGCGCGCAAAGTGCATCGGGCCGACAATTTCGAATTTGGAAAGCTCGCTGCGGAAGATCTCCGCGGATGCGACTCCGCCCGGGGTATCACGATCCGCACCGCCAGTGATGAGTACGTCGCCATTGCGGAGCAGCGTCGCACTGGGCTGTCCGCGTTTGCCATTCATTTTCGAGATTGCGGCGAATTTGCCGGTCGCCGGATCGTAGAGTTCAGCGGAATCGGTGCAATCACGGCCGGTCCACCCGCCGACAATAAGGACTTTGCCAGAGTTGAGCAGCACTGCGGCGTGTCCAACGCGTGCGACGGTCATCGCGCCTGTGGCCTGAAATTTTCCGGTAGCGGGATCGAATAGTTCGGCGGAACGGTAGAAATCCTGATTGCGGCGCATGCCTCCGGCAATAAGAACTTTTCCATTTTGCAAAAGAGTCGCGGTGTGGCCGGAACGCGGTTCGAGCATGGGCGACGCGGGAGCGATGGAACCTGCGGACGAAACATCGGCAAGAACGGTGTTTTGGACGCGAGGGGATTTCGATTCGAGGACGGCAACAACCAGGGCAAGAGTTACGAGGACTCCGAACAATCGGCGCATGGAACCTCCTAGAGCACAAGACGAGTTGGCCGAGCAAAAGTTGCAAGTCGCAAGAAGCTCAATTCTTGTCCATCCAGATGCCCCAGGTAAGCGGGCCTGCTTGTTCATCGGCTATGGGACGCCAGGCTAACTTGAGTGCCAGCTTGATTTGACCGTGATGATAGCCCTCGTGCCAGATCATGTGCTGGAGAAAAAGGATGGGGTGATCGTAGTGAAGTTGCATGTCTTGACCTTTTTCCACCTTGCTCTTAACCGCTTCGCGGACCGCCTTGGCGCTTTCATTTAGCATCTGCGCGATGCGATTGGGATCACGCTCGGCGAGCCACTCGGTCTCGGGCAGAGTTCCGGCGAACTCCGGTGCGTCTTCGGACGAGAAATACGAGTCGAACATAATGGATGTGGGTGAACATTTCGGCGATGGATGGGCTGTCCTGCGTCGCTTTGGTCTCCAACCCACCCTCCGGAAGAGCGCGGAGCAGGTTAACAAGGATTGCGTTGTTGCGATCCCAGGAGTCGAGCAGAACCTCAAACAGGCTTTGATTTGTAGCTTGGGACATGGTCCTCACCGATTCGATTTGATGACCAACTAAGTCTTGAGCCAGGCCACCGTGAGAAATTCTACATTAATTGGGGAAGGGAGCGTGGCGCCATGGTCTCCAGTCTGCTTGCGTTTGGCGCGCGAAGAGCACAGAGCGTAGAATCACTCCACCTGTGAGTTCAAACCGCAACGACAATCCGTCAAAAAGCGCCGCAGAACGGGGCATGAGATCTACGATCCTGGGAATCATCGTGAATTTGGTGTTGGCAGTGATCAAGTGCTCCGCTGGTTTCCTGGGGAATTCCTTCGCGCTGGTTGCGGACGGCCTAGAATCCGTCACCGACGTGTTCAGCGGACTGGCGGTTTACTTTGGCCTGAAAATCGCGGTCAAGCCGCCGGATGCAGATCACCCATATGGTCACGGAAAAGCTGAACCGATGGCCGCAGTGGTTGTCAGTCTGGCGTTGATGGCGGCTGCATTTGGCATTATTTACGAAGGCATTCGTGAGATAACCGCGCCGAGCGGAACACCCGCGCCTTTCACACTGGTGGTGCTGGCGGGCGTGTTGCTCCTCAAGGAGCTGTTGTTTCGGCACGTTGGTTCCGTGGGCGAATCGATTGGCAGCATCGCGGTGAAGAGCGACGCGTGGCACCACAGAAGTGACGCGCTCACATCGGCGTTCGCGTTCGTCGGCATTTCCATCGCGTTGCTGGGAGGTCCGGCGTGGGAAGCGGCGGATGGGTGGGCAGCCCTTTGTGCTGCGCTGGTGATTCTCTATAACGCTTGGCAGCAACTGCGACCAGCGATTCTCGAACTGGCGGATGTCGCGCCAAACGTGAGTCTGCAGGCGCAAGTCAGAACGATAGCCATGGGCGTGCCGGGCATCCTTGGTTTGGACAAATGTTATGTTCGCAAAATGGGATTCAGTTTCTACGTTGACCTTCACACCGTGGTGAGCGGAGAGATGACGGTGCGCGAAGGACACCGGCTATCGCATAAGGTCGAAGACGAAATTCGAGGAGCGTTGCCGCAAATCGCGGAGGTCCTGGTTCACGTGGAGCCGGAAGAAGAATTGGCCAAAGCGAAGGATCAGAAAGAGCGCGTCGCCCCTCGGTGAGGTGGGCAGCGATCAATTGGCCAGTAAACGGTTTTAGATTTGGTTCCGATGGGGCGGGCGGAGACCACTGTGGTCACGATAATGTCCGGCAGACGCGCTAATTAAGGGAAGGCGCGCCGTTGCTGAAACTTTGTGTGTCGGCGACCGTATGAGTGGGTAGCAGGGAATTCGCGAAAACCAGCACGTCGAGGACACTGCCATGACCTTCAGCCCTAAACCCATCTTTCAGGGGGACCCGCGACACGAAGGCGTTCCCCGGATCAATATCTACCTGTTGCGGCTCCTTTATATATTGATGTTTTTCGTGCTGGGCAAAGAGACCTGGACGCACATCCTGACCCACCAAGGACCATGGGACCCGACCGAGGCGGTGGCGTGGTGTGTATGGACGGCGTTTGCGACGTTGGCGGGCTTAGGGATATTCCGTCCGGTGAAAATGCTGCCAATCGTGCTGCTGGAAATTTTCTACAAAGTGCTGTGGCTCATTCTGGTGGCCTATCCACTGTGGGCCAAGGGCACGTTGGCGGGCTCGCCGGCGGAAGCCATCACCTCGGAATTCTTGTGGGTGCTGCTGCCCATCGTTGCTGTGCCGTGGGCTTATGCGTTTAGGAACTTCATTTACCAACCAAAGAAAGTAGCGAGCGTGGTTTGAACGAGATTGGTGGAACCTAAGAGCACAGGAATGGCTGTGCCACATTACTCTCTTGTGCGGCCTCGGCGTGGCATCAACGAAAACGATCTGAATTAACTTTTCCTCCAGCCTATTCCGGCGCGACAAACTGGAAAACGGCTGCTTCGCGATGAGTTTTGCGTGTTTGTCTCCTTCCTGTACCTTTATAGGCGCATGATGGCGGGGAAATTGGATGCTGCCAATCAGGGCGGGAGGAAAACATGGCTTCGAGCGAGAATCAGCCAGATCGGCTGGCGCTGGCGCGGGAACTCAGAGAACGCGGGGAGTCGGAGCGGCGCCGGGATGGCGCGATGGCCCGGCTGTGTTACGAGGAAGCGGTGGTGTTGCTTCGCGAATTTGACGAACCGCTGGTGCTGGCGCACACCATCCGGCATTTGGGTGATGTGTACCTGGAGCAGGGGCGCCCGGATTTGGCGGAGCCGTGTTACCTGGAGGCGCTTGGACTTTACCGGAATCACGCCGAAGATTCGTCGCTGGACTTGGCAAACGCGATTCGAAGTCTCGCGGTGCTGCGATGGGAGCAGGCCAGAGCACTATGGGAAGAGGCGCGCGAGCTTTATACAAATTTGAGTGTCGAGGCAGGAATCAAGGAAAGCACAACTCGCGCAGCGGCGCTCGCCATCTAGAATCATGGCTTCCGAGCCGCGGCGCCGTGCGGCTCAGTCACCTGAGGCGGCAGTTTGGTCGAAGTGGCCGGAACCAACCTGAGTTCTCTAACGCTAAAAGTGAAGTCAGGGAACAGCGGCAAATTCACTGCGCAGAATAATTCGCTACAACGCGGGTCACTTTTCCGCTCGGCGACAGCTCCATGAACTCTGCGGTGCGTGTGCCTTTCTGATTTTTGTAGATCAACATCACACTGTTTATGCCCAAGAATACGTCTTCGAGAACGAAACGCAGTTCCGGATAGGCTTCCAGTCCTCGTTGGAAATACGCTCTAATCTTGGCCATTCCAACCACATTGCCATCGCGAGTCCCGAGGAGTTGCGCGGCAACCGGCGAAGTCAACTCGATTGCATCGTCATAGTGGGACATGATCGAGTCCAGGTCGTGAGCGTTCCAGGCCGCAACCCACTGGTTGGCCAGTTTCCAAGCGTCGTCTTTGGTCACTGCTGTTCCTCCGTTGCGTTAGCGCGATTGGGATGACCAGCGAGATTATCACTGGATTAAAGAGGAATTGGCATTGAAAGAAGAACTTAAATTGAAGGGAATTGAGACAGGCGGAAAAAAGAGAAGGCGCTCGGCAAGATCACGGGCGCCTGCTCTACAACATCAACGTAAACCGTACCTCACTGGATCACCTCCTTCTCGGCCAAAAAGGCCGATGTCGACGAGAGTGTCGAGTGCGTTCGAGTATATCGCGGGTCGGGAAAAGTGAAAACAGGAAAAGTGCGTTAAGTGGAGTTGGTTTTTTGCTTGTTGGATTCTAGATTCGAGTTAGCAGGCAGAAGGCTTGGTCAAGCGGCGAGTCAGCGAGATTCCCAACTTGACCCAAAAAGTAGCCCAGATAAAGACCCATTCTCCAAGGACAAAGGTAACCTGCTTCACGGAGAAACTGATTTTCCTGTCTTCATGCTGGTAGTACGAGATTTTTTCTCCATCCCACGACATGGAAAATTTTGGCTTATATCTCACAATGGACAGGCGGGGTAATTTCGGTCCTACGGCCGAACTGAGCGGTTCCAGGAGATAAGTCTTCCCATCTTTCTGAAAAGTTACCCAGGCGTGTCCTTCGCCATATCGGCCTGCGCGTCCGACTGTGAATCTGGCTGGGTAGTTTAGGTGTAGGACTTGCCTCCAAGCCCACAATGCAAAGTCCTCGCAGTCTCCCTCTTTGCTATCTTCAAACTGTTCGGGAGGCTGCCAGTAATCTGGTTGTCCGAACTGCTCTTGATCAGACACATATTTGCAGCCAGAGAGAAAACGTCGAAGGTCCGAAAAATCAGAACACCACTGTTTTAAGGGTTGACTAACGAATCGGCCCGCCGGAAAAGTCGGTTTGAATTCATTATTTCGTCGAGAGTCAGGACGAAAAACTTTTCTGCCCTCGACGTCATACCACTCTGGCACTATCTCAGCAATCAAAAGGGTCACCTGTTGGCGGTAATCCTTAGTTTACTGAAATTGCCACAGGCGGTCTTTGCGGAGTTGCAGAGTTCAGGCGGAGTGGGCAACCCCTGCGCTGGAGTGACCGTAGGCCAGAGTGATTTCGTGCATGTCGATGGCGACGAGCAGGGGCTCTTTCACCTGTTGGTAATCGCCTTCGTAGGCGTAGACCCGACGCTTGCTCGGCACGATGATGCCGCCTACGTTGCGGTTTTCCAAAGCATAGTTGAGGCCGGTGGCTCCGCCGAGAATGTCCACGGTGTAGTCGTGGCGGCGCAATAATCCGTCAGGCCCAAAGCAAGAGATCTGTTCTCTGGTATGGCTCTTGACGTTATCCGGGAAAGTGACCTTCAGCCGGCGCCAGGTTTCGCTTTCGACTTGAATCGATGGAATTTCTTCACAGGCGAATCCGTCGCGGGTGTAGAGGAACGGCGTGTTCAGGTAAGTCCACAATGCTTCGCTGGCGAAATAAATCACGTGGATATCGTCCCAAGGCGTTTCCCGCCGCTGACCTTCAAAAGACTTTTCCGGATTATCGCGAGTTTCGATCACGGTTCCGTCGAGGGATTCGATGACGATCCGGCTCGGCTCGAAATAGGCACGCTTGTTCTGTCCTGGAAAGTCGATGATGACACGCTCATCGCGGGTGTCTACGGTCAACACCACGTTCTTGAGGAAGTCTGCTTTCCCTTTGACATACCAGATCGCGCCGGTAATCGATGCCGCAACTTGGATTGATTTAACGCGCTTCCATCGATCGAGACCGCCGTGCGCTCTTAGCGCGAGAGACAATAAGTCGTTCATGTGAAATTTCTCCGTTTCGTTCGGATACTTCGCTGCGACTACGGAAGAACGCTTTACGAATCTTCGGGAAGTTCCTTGGGAATGGCGGAACTTAGGACCTCCGGCTCGGTCTCGGTGATCAGGATGGTGTCTTCTACGCGGATGTGCATTTGTTTGTCGGGGAATTCCACGATGGGCTCGACAGTGACAACTTGCCCTGCTTTGATCGGGCCGCTGGGGCGCAATACGTCGTGTGTCGCGAGTCCGACAAAGTGGCCGGGGAATCCGTACCATTGCTGGGCGATTCCGGCTTTTTCGAAAACCGCTTTGCCCGCGGCTTCCGCCTCTTCATAAGTGTGCCCGGGCTTCAGCAACGCAATGGTGGCCTTCTGCGATTCCAGATCGACGGCGTACCATTTGGCCTGATCGGGCGTGAATTTTCCGCTGATATTGAAGGTACGCGTGATGTCCATAGTGAGATGGTCGAGCGACGCGCCGAAATCAAACACGACTAGCTGATTCGGCTCGATCACTTCGCGATTCGAGAAGTAATGCCAGGTGTTGATATCTTTGCCGGAGCCGACGATGGCCAGGTACGCCACGCCCTGCGCTCCGTGATTGTAATAATATTCGTAAGCGCGCGCTTCGATTTCGTACTGATGCATGCCGGGGCGCGCATGAGCGATGGCGTCGCGATTTCCTTCCGCGCTGATTTTTCCATTGCGGCGGAGCACTTCAATTTCTTTGGGGCGCTTGATATTGCGCATGGCGTCGATCATCGGCGTGAGGTCACAAAGCTTGGCCATGGAATAGCGTTGCGCGAGCAACTTGGCCGGCGCCAAATCGGTTGGCACATCTTCGTGATAAGGATGCGCGAATTTCCAGGCGTGATCGCGGCCCACTTCCGGGCGCGCTCCATCCGCCTTATCGGGAAAACCGAGCCGCACCCACAGGTCGACTTGCGGATGCGCGCTGAGAACGTTCGAGAGCCAGATATCGAGATTGCCGACCGGTTGCACGGCAGGGAAGCCCAGCCGCTTGGCTTCGTCCGGCTGCGACAATAAATTCGGGCCGTAAACTTGCGCGGTGCGCCCTACCTGCTGCGGCTCAAAAAGAATGATGTGCCCGTTGGAATTGTCCATGGCCAGCACTGCGCCGGGATCCTGCACTCCGGTGTAGTAGTAAAAGTCATTGTCCTCGCGATAGTGCGCGGCCTCGGGAATTTCATTGCGGGCGAAGAGCAAGGTATAGCCGGTTTTTGCCTGGGCCAGCAATTCGCTGCGTCTTTGCGCAAATTCCTGCGGGCCGCCCAGATCTTCGATGGCCTGCCGGTCGGTGTATTGCGCGAGCGCGGCAGACACAAAACAGACCAGAGTTGCGCAGATAAGGGCGGCTACGCGAATGGATGCGCGAAACAAGCTGTTCATCAAGATGCTCCTCGGATGCGAATCGATTTGGCGGTAGACAGCTTATATGAATCTTGCCAAGGCGGCAGGTAAACTTTTGCGCACGATCGGCGGGCTGGAAGTATCATAGGCCGCGAGTAGGGAACTGCGATTGTGACGACGCGCAAGAAAAATCTTCAAACCAAGCTCGACCGGACTGCCGCGCAGATTTTTGCGGCAAATGAGCGCATGAATCAGATGATCATCGAGCAGCTTGACCCTGCGGCGTGGAGAGCGAAGCCGCCCGGAAAGTCCCGGCCGATCGTGGCGATTTTTACGCATGTGCATAATGTGCGTTGTAAATGGATCAGGCTCACGGCTCCACATCTGAAGGTGTCGCAACAACTCCAGCGCGCGCACTGCACGCCGCAGCAGGCCCGTGCCGGATTGGCCGAGAGCGCCGCTCGCTGCGCAGAGATGCTCGCGGAAGCGCTGGGCGATGGCAGCGGCCGCGTCAAGAAGTTTCGCCGAGATGGTTGGGCGCCACCTTGGCCGGTCGGCATAGAAATGCTGTGCTACATGTTGGCGCACGAAGCGCACCATCGCGGGCAAGTGTGCATGCTGGCGCATCAACTGGGATTCCCGCTCCCGAACAAAGTGGCCTACGGAATCTGGAGCTGGGAAAAATTGTGGAGGGACTGCGGTTTCCGTTTGCAGCGTCTAGTCTGAATAGCGGGATCGTGTCCGGCTAGAGAATTCCTTCCAGCCGGACGTAGCTGGCTTCCATGCCGTGCTCCATCCCTGTTTTCAGCATAGCGGCGCGCGTGGCTGCGTCGGGCAGCGTCATGCGCATGGTCATCAAGGTGCCAGTGCCGTCTGGCTCAAATTTGTTTCGACATGATTTTCTGGCGTTGGATCCGGGAGATGCATGCGCTCGACGTGGACGATGCGGCTGTACGGCGTGAGTTCCAAAAATTCGCCGGTGATATGGAATCCCTGGCCTTTTCCATTCGTCCATTCGTAACGGAACTTGCCGCCGGGCTTTGCTTCGTTGATGCAGACCGGCATAGTCCAACCCTCCGGGCCAAGCAGCCATTTCTGAATAAGTTTGGGATCGGTGTGTGCGCGGAACACCGCCTCTGGAGGCGCCGCGAAACGCCGCGTCACAATGATATGAGTGTCACCTTCCGTCTTCAGTATTAATCTGCTCATCGTTTTGCTCCTTTCTTGTTTTGCTCCATGTCGGCTAGAACTTCATCCAGGCGGTCGTAGTTTTTCTCCAAAGCTTTTCGCAGCATGCCCAGCCACTGGTCCATCGCGTCAATGCCGGCTTTGGCGAGTCGCCGTGGGCGCTTGGTACCGTCGACCCGTTGCGCGATCAGGCCGGCGTCTTCGAGCACCTTGAGGTGCTGAGAGATGGCTGGCTGGGTCATCTCGAAAGGCTTGGTCAATTGCATGACGGTAGCCTCGCCCTTGGCCAGACGCGCAAGAATCGCGCGGCGAGTAGGATCGGCCATGGCGGTGAAGGCGGCGTCAAGATTGAATGCTTGACCCATAAGACACAGCTTATATAAGTAGAAGCTTATTGTCAAACGAGGGATTTTTCCTGAAATACGAGGACTTTAGAAAGCGCGGTCTGGCACGGTAAATGATTTCGACGGTTGGCTAGGGAACGATGGCCGCTATATACAGGCAGCCCAGTTCCGTCATCGATTTGCTATTTCTTCGCGGGCAGGGCGCGGCGTTTGAGTTCTTCCGACCAGTTGAGAATGACGTTCAACTCTTTGGGGCTGGCGGCTGCCTCTTCCTGTTTGATCATCAGGAAATGCTGGCCGTCGGGCGCCACGTCGTAGTTGCCCGCACCGACCAGGTAGCTGCTGGTGGAGAACAGCGGATGCGGCGTTCCGGCCTTAAAGGCGGGCTGCGTTTCCACTTCCACGCTCATCAGCTTATCTCCGCTGACAAAGAAAATCTCGCGCCCGTTGCGGGCCCAGCGGGGATATTGCCCTTCTTCGGTGGAGATCAGCCATTTGCCACCGGGTCCTGGAAATGGTTGTACATAAATCTGCCTGCGTCCGGATTCGTCGGTCATATAAACGACCCATCGTCCATCCGGTGAAAAGTGTGCGGAAGAAAAATTGAACGCACCTTGCAGATAGGGTCGAATGCTATTGCTGCCATCCAAAGAGAGTGCCTGTATAGCCTGTCTTCCGGCAGGATAACTACCGAACAAAAGAGTCTTGCCATCGGGCGATGCGGATTGCGGCGCGGCGCCCGGATCATAGGATTCGTTACCGAAAAGTATTTCTTCCTCGCCGCTACCGTCGGCCAGCTTGGAGCGGAAAGAGGCAGTTGCGTAGCGCGCGTTGTAGATAATACTGCGACCATCGCCGGACCACAGCGGAGCAGTGCGACTGCCCGGACCAAAGGTAAGCCGGGTGAGAGTGTTCCGCGCCAATTCGTAAATCCAAATTGCGGCGGCACCATCATCGGTAATCTGTATAGCCAACTTTTTTCCATCCGGAGAGAAAGCGGGCGAAGCGTAGACCCGGGCCGGAGCGGGAAGCGTTTTGGCAACTCCGGTGCGGTCAACCCACTGCAGGGTACGCACCGGGGGCCTCAAGTTGCCAGGAACGTAGAGCAGGCCCGATGCCATCACGTCATATTCGGCGCCGCCACTGGTCAAAGCGCTGGAGACCACGCCTTCCTGTACCGGCACCGGTGCTCCGGTGATTTCCATGCGCGCCGAGTTAATCGCCACGCCCATCAGCGATCCAGCGCGCACGTAGACGATGTGACCGGAAGGCAGATAACGGGCGTAGGAGCCGCCGTCGAGGAGCGTGCGCCACTTGCCGGTTGGCACCGAAAGCACCGCGATGCGCGCGCCGTCATAAGAAGCTTCCAAGCCCATTTGAATGGTGAACAACACATATTTCCCGCCCGGCAAGACCTGCGGCCAGCGATGACTAATTTCTTGGTCCTTGCTATTCGGCGTGGTTAAGACTTGCGGCGTGCCGCCCGCCGCGGAGATGCGCATCAGCCCGGAACCAAAATTCGGCGCATAGATGATTTCGTCTTCGGCCCAACTGGCTCCATGCGGAACCGGTGCATCGCAGAGGACGGTGACCGGGCCGCCATGCAGCGACACCTTGCGCATTTTGCCCAGAGAAAAGAAGCCGACCCATTGTCCATCAGGCGAAAAGAAGGGCTGCACTGCATTTTCCGTGCCGGGAATCGGCGTGCCAGTCTGCTGGTCGAATGGGCGCAGGTACAGTTGCTGTGGCTTGCCGGTAAGAGACGCGACGAAAACAAGTTGCGAGCCGTCGGGTGAAATTGCGAACGGTGCGCCGGGATTGGGGTCGAAGACACCAGCTAGAGGCTCGGGGAGTGCGAGGGACAGTTGCATTACCTGACGCGGTTCGGTTTCCGTTTGACGCGCGTGCCAGTACATGGAGCCCAGTGTGGCGGCAAGCAAAATCGCAATGGCGGCGAGGGCCCAGGGTAACACCCGGCGCCAGGTCGGCGGCTGTTCCTGGATGACGGCCTGGGGCGCGTAAGTTTCTTCTGGAGCTGCGGAGAGAGCGTTGTCGATCGCGATGCGCGCTTCGCCAACATCGCGCAGGCGCAGGTTGGGGTCTTTGGTAAGGCAGCGATGCAGCAGGCGAGTGATGGAGGGAGGCAGGTCGTTTGGTAAAGTGCCCCACTCGGGATCGGCGCGAATCACCGCGGCCAGCGTGTCGGAAATTGTTTCGCCCGCGAAGGCCGGCTTGCCGCTAAGCATTTCGAAAAGCACCACGCCGAAAGACCAGATGTCTGCGCGGCGATCGACTTTCTTGCCGCGGGCTTGTTCCGGGCTCATGTAGGCGGCCGTACCCAGCAGCATTCCGGCCTGCGTGGCGGCGTGACTCAGCGTGGGAGAAGTGGAAATGTCGGTGACGCTCGATTCGGCTTCGAGTGCTTTAGCGAGTCCGAAGTCCAACACTTTTGCGGCGCCATTCGGCGTTATTTTTACATTGGCGGGTTTCAGGTCGCGGTGGATGATGCTGCGCTCGTGGGCATATTCCAGTGCTTCGGCAATTTGTTTGGCGATGGGCAGCGCATCTTCGCGAGGCAGCGCGCCTTGTTTGATGCGGTCGGCAAGCGTGGGCCCATCGACCAACTCCATCACCAGCGCAGGCACGTGGTTTGATTCTTCCAGGCCGTAGATCGCGGCAATATTCGGATGATTGAGCGACGCGAGAACTTTTGCTTCGCGCTCGAAACGCGCCATGCGCTGGCCGTCGCTGGAAAACTGGTCCGGAAGGATTTTAATGGCCACGTAACGGCCGAGACGCACATCATGCGCGAGATAAACTTCGCCCATTCCCCCAGCACCGAGCAGCGACGTTATCTCGTAGGGCCCCAGTTTTGTGCCCGCGGCCAAACGCATAAGTGCGCAGGATTATAACCTCGCCAAGCCCGCCGCGGTACCTTCGTTCAACGTCTTCTGTGCATCTCGCAGTTACGCGGTCGTCTGAGCTTTTGCCACTTGGGTCATTGACAGCGGGGAAACGGCAAGAATAGATTGGCGGTAATGAAGACCTGCCCTGCCTGTCAGCAAGCCAGCGCCTTGAACGTGCGAGCCTGCCCATTTTGTGGGCATCGATTTATATCCCCGCTGGTCTGGGTGGTGGTCATCGCGTTGGTGTTTGTGGTGATGGCGGGAGTTCTGCTGATTCAAACCAGTAGTAGATAAAAACGAAGCTTCGACGTATTTAACCTCGATTGGCGGAAGTGTGAGGAGATAAGCAGATGAGCGCGTACATGATTGTCAGAGTGGATGTGAAGGATGCTGCCGCTTACGAGGAATACAAAAACAAAGTTCCCGTGCTGATCCGCAAGCATGGCGGGGAGTATGTGGTGCGGGGAGGAAAACTCGTGGTACTGGAAGGCGCGTGGAATCCGGCACGCCTAGTTCTATTGAAATTCCCCGACCTGGCTTCAGCGCAAGCCTTCTTTCTTGATTCTGAATATCAGCCGCTGAAGGCGCTGCGCCAGCAAGTGTCGACCGCAGACATCGTCGCCGTCGAAGGCGTGTTTTGAAAACGGTCGTTGCATCGAGACGCGGGCGAAGTTCGACGACTCGAGGTACGGCTTGGGCGTGATCAGATTCGTGTACGACGTTCCGCTTGAGGAGACCATGGCGTTTGAGACGGTCTATCCCGCAGCTCTGCAACTCGATCTTTCTGAAAAGAAGAAAATGTTCGACGAAACGGGATCGATCTTTGTCTGGATGTTTGTGGATGGGCAACTTGCAGGCGAGTCGTATGGAATTCCACTCTCCAACTCCGACGAATTAGTGATAGAAGAGTTTCCAGATTTAGCCGACTGCGAAAAGCAGGATGCCATCGATTGCTACTCCAACACCATCCTGCCCGTTTTTCAGAACCAGGGATTGGGAACGATTCTGAAGGCGCACTGGCTGGGACTCGCTGCGGCTAAGGGATACAAAGTCGTCTACGGCTTCGCGCGTCCGGGAGCAAGCCAATCCTTAAACGCCAAGTTTGGCGCGGTCTTCCTGCAAGATTTTCCCAACTGGTATGGCACCAACGAAACATATAAGCGCTACCGCCTCACACTTATTTCCTGAGTGTGTTATTGATGCCAAAAAATCCGGCGATCAACAAAACGATGCCACAATTCCATATGAGCGACACGAATCATTTCGCAAGAATGCCGATCGTCGCCAGCCACGTCTCCACTAACTGCGGCCATGCCGTGATTGGAAGATCGGTGCGCCGCAGCCCAAACGCATGCCCGCCCTGCGCGTACACATGGATCTCCACGGGAACTCCGGCATTCTTCAGCGCGCGGAAGTAAACCAGAGAATTATTGATGCTGTCGACGTTATCGTTCTCCGCCTGCACCAGGAACGTGGGTGGGGTATTGCGCGTGACATGAATATCCGGATTCAACTCGAACTTTTCGTCGTCGATCCACAGATGCCCGGGATAAAGCGCCACCGCGAAATCGGGGCGGCAGCTTTCTTTGTCCGCCGCGTCTATTAAAGGATACAAACGCTTCTCGAAATGGGTACTGATCGCAGTCACCAGGTGCCCGCCTGCCGAAAAGCCCAGCACTCCGATTTTGTGCGGATCGATGTGCCACTCGGCGGCGTGAAGGCGCAGCAGCCCGATGGTCCGCTGCGCATCTTCCAGTGCCGTGGGTGCTTTCGGATGGACCTGGCACTTGCAGCGCTCTTCCCAGTGCATACCTGAGTCCGGCACGCGATACTTCAACAACACGCAGGTGATTCCCTTGGATGTTAGCCAGTCGCACACCTCCGTGCCTTCCAGATCGATGGCCAAAATCTTGTAGCCTCCGCCGGGAAACACCACCACCGCAGCGCCCGTATTTTTTCCGCTTGGCGAATAGACCGTCATCGTAGGCCGCGAGACGTTGGACACGTAATCCCATGGCTTTCCGGCAACCAGATTCTCTGCTGTCGCGGCGACCTCCGCACCAGACGCCGGTTGCGCGTCAGGCGGCGCCCCTGGCCATATCGGCAATTGAGTATGTCCCGGCGATGGCTGCCAGCCTGGCGTCTGCGCGCGCAGACCGCCGAAAACAAAGATTAAAGAGAAAACCAAGATCACGGGTTTCATCAGAATCTCCGCACTCAATATAACTCGTCACGGACGAAGACCACTGATCGGAAACCGTGAAAAGAAAGGTCGCTGCAATGCTTCGTGAGCGGACGCGCGTGCTGAACTCAGGTGGTTATCAGGCGGCAGGAGTCAGACTCTTCATCGAAAGTTGCATCTGACACTGGGTGATGGGTTTCAGGGATCGTCTTTGCTACGGAGCGCGTCTCCGCGGCTGGCTCGGGCGCTGCGGGTTCCGGGGGAGGTGGATTTCTCTCATTGATCAGCGGCGTGAGCCAGGGACTCTGCAGCGCGGCCAGAGCCAGCTCTTCTTTGAGGTCGTTGTACAGCGAATCTGCCAGCTCCTCGCGTGCTTTATCCACGTAGTTTTCCCGATGCTTTCTGCGCAGCGACTCAAAGACCGACCGTGCGGTGGTGGCGCCGACTTTTGCTTCAATCAGGTTTCGGGCTTTGCCGGACTTGTAGGTTCGGAGCGCGTTGCGAAACGTCACTACTGAATCGCCTTGGCTCTCGTCCAGCTCTTCGGCAAGTGCCTGTACAAACTGCGCTTGAAAATCGGAGCGATCTCTGAGGTTCTGCTCGAGTTCAGCGAACTGTGCGGTCAGTGTTTCTTTCAGCTTCTTGATGTCGGCCGCATTCGAGTCCCACAATTTCTGGACGTCTTTGGCAAGAGCCCGCGCGTATTCGTTGCGCATTTGCACCGTGGCTCCCGCCGTGGCGGTTTTTGTCTGTTCGTCGATCAATTTCAGGCTGAATCTGGCAACCAGCACAAACACGCCAACCAGGATTACTCCCATGATTCCCAGCGTCCACATTTGCGTGTTCAGGACTTTTTGGTAGTAAGACTCGTACTGCTTCTGGGCGCGCGTGATGTAATCCTTTTCCATCGCCGCGCTGCTTGCGGCTTTTTCCGTGGCATCGGCACGCTCTTCGAGCTTCTTGAGCCGGTCGTCCTGTGCGGAGTGCGAGGCTTTTTGTGGCTGCTCAGCGCGAAGGGCCGGGCTGGCAAAGGCAAGAACCGCAGCCAGAACCAAAATGTGTCGGCGAATGGTAGTCACGGGTCCGTCTCCTGGCTGGGACTTCCAATCTAGTGGCCGGAGAATGAGGTGTCACTGTTGGGGGCTGGAATCGGTGTCCGAAGGGATACCGGCCGAAAGGGCTACCCGTTTAGTCGCAAGCTGCCCACAGATCCTGCTGACTCTATTTTTTGCGAATTAAGCTAATCGTATTGGTGGAACGCTTGCCGTGATCCAGATTCGTCCAAGCTTGGACGACGTGATCCTTATTCGTGAAGGTCATCAGCAGCTCGACCATGTGCAGGTCATTGGGTGTGTTCATGCCGTATACATGCTCGACCCCGAAATCGTATTTCCCCGTGGCCGCGGAGAGTGGACCGGTTTTCAAAATCGGCTGGTTCCCTGAAGAGCAGAAATGAGTGGCGAGGATGTGGTCGCCATCCAGGCTATACATGGTGAGCATGGCTGGCTGGCCCGCTGGTTCAAGCCGTTCCATCACCAGGCCGGAGGCAAGGACCTCATAACTCGCACGGACCGGCTTTCCGTTACTATCTTTGCCTTCCCATTCACCCGAGAGCGTTTTGAACTGCTCCAGTGCGGGACTGGATCGAGTTTCGGCGTGGGATGGGTGTGCCTGGCCATATAAAGGTTGAGGAACGAGAACGCCGAGGCCGAATCCGAATAGGACCAACGAAGGGAGCACGGGAACCTCCTTGGGACAATGGACGCAAGAGAATTAACCGAGTCCGAAACCTGGTAGACGAACAGAGAAATTTGATTTTGGCGCAACGCCGCGCCGGAGTCTAGCACACAGATGTCCGCTACCCCGAGCGAGCAGGAGTCGGAGTAGACATTGCCCGTTTACTGGGGGAGCAGGGGCTCCATCACAATATTCGCGTCCGCATTCGGCCTGCCGAGATTTTCCCCGTTCAGGAAGAGTAGAAAAATTGCCGCGACGCAAAGGCTTATTGAAGACCAAACCATCGGCATTATTCCATCTCGCGCGGCGGGAGCGTCGACGAGAAAGGGAATCAGGGCGTTAAAAACGCCGTGCAGAATGATGCATGGAACAATCGAACCCTGAGAAATGTTATACAGCCAGGTCAGGATAATCGATAAGGCCGAGACTGACACAAAAAACATGCAGAAGAAAGCCAAGAACGGAATACCGTGTGCTGTTTCATCGTAGTCGAGGTACTTAAATGGAAGATGCCACATCGTCCAAATCAGAGTGATCAACATACTGGCATGGAAACTTGTGCGTGCCGTTTGCAGCCGAGGAAGAAGAAAAGCTCGCCAACCCAACTCTTCCCAGAGCGGCGAAAGAGCTAAGTTTGTGAGCGCCCATTTCAGCCACTGCCAGAATGATGCAGGAACGCTGAAGGGTGTTCCAGTATCCAATATATTTAGAAAAGCCCCGACGAACAGGATCGCGGGCGGCATAAGGATCGCAAATACGTAGCACCTTGGTCGGGCACGCAACGGATTGAGCTGCTTCAGAAGGTTCAATCGTCCCGCGCGACCTGCGAGCCCGAGGGAGAGTACGATGGCTAATATGCCGGGAACCAACCCCGCTAAACAAATCAGCACGGCCCGGATCGAAATTAAATGCCGAGAGTGGCCCGGTAGCTGGATGTTTAAGCCGACATGGGTAAAACGCGGGACGAAAAACCAGCATGTCCAGGAAAGCGCGAAGGTCAAAACTACAAAAAATGGAACGGAGAGTTTGTCTCGAACGGAGCCGGGGATCATGTCGCGTGGGATTTCAGGGACATTTATTAAGTCGGAGCATAACAGAAGAAGGTACTTCAAACGAAGTATAGAGCAGATAACGCTTACTGTATGAGTAACAGCCTTTCCTGAACAATATCGATGTCTTTCTAATGGCCTGCATGAGTCGAGGAACGTAAACTAAGAGACATTGTGATTGAGCAGAAAATTAACGAATTTTTTGGCGGTGCCGAGTCTACTGGCTTTGGAACCGGCTGGTGGAGTGGGATATTGTCCGCCTTTTCTGGGTTTCTTTCCTTCGGCGGAGTTTTGTGTCTCCATTTTCCTCAGCTGCTAAGCTCTCCGGAACTGCGTCCACACTATCCCATGCACACCATGCGCCTTTTAATCCAGGGCCTCATCGTGGGGGCAATTTTATTCGGAGTTATTTCTTCGATCCTGCGCAAGAAAAAGATTTTGGCATTGACCGGGATGTTGCTGGCCATCGCGGCAACGGCCTTGGGCGGATCAAGCGTACAGATTAACGATAATTTGCAGGGCGGTCTCGGAATCGGCCTGGACTGGTTTTTGCTCGATTTGTTTTTGATGGCGCTTATTTACGTGCCACTCGAAAGACTCTGGCCCCAGTATCCAAAACAAGGAACATTCAGGAAGCAGTGGACTTTGGACGTGGTTTATTTCATGTCCACTCATCTGCCGCTGCAGATTTTATCTTTTCTGGTGTTACTGCCCGCTACCCAGGCCACGAAATATCTGGGAGTTCCGGCTCTGCAACAATTGATCGCGCGACTGCCCTGGTTGTTGCAATTTTTTCTTGCCATTGTGGTAGCGGACGTGGCCGAATATTTTATTCATCTGGCCTTGCACAAAGTGCCGTTTCTATGGCGTTTCCATGCCGTTCACCATTCTTCGAAGGCGCTGGATTGGATCGCCGGCTCGCGCTCCCATTTTGTAGACGACACCCTGGTACGGGGATTTATCCTTGTCCCTCTGATGCTTGGATTTTCGCAATCGATCATCCTGGCGTATTTGATTTTTGTTACCCTGCACGCGACGTGGACGCACTGCAATTTCGGTCCCAATGCGAAATGGCTCGAAAAATATTTGGTTATGCCCAGATATCATCACTGGCACCATACTTCGCAAAAAGAGGGCATCGACAAAAACTTTGCTATTCATTTTCCGTGGATTGATAAACTTTTCGGAACGTATTACTTTCCCGAAGAATGGCCGCAAGTTTACGGCCTGGACGGCGAAGAAATTTCGCCCAACTTTTTTGGCCAAACGATCGAACCATTCACAAAAAGAAAAAGAACGCCCTAAAAATTTAGTGCGCCTAAGGGAACGTCCTTGGGCATCTCTGCTCCTCTTGCCGTCGCCTTGACCAACCCCAAAGATTTCATAACTTTGACGGTTACAAATCCAAAGTCGTATTCCGATTCGTCGTGGCTTAGCCGCAAAAGACCCGGATAGTGGTGATGATTATTCTGCAGGCAAGCACTAAACGTAGCCGTTACCGGTAGCCACTCTCCAATGTTCATCGCGTTGTCGTCATCCTCATATCGCCGGTATCCAAAGTCTCGCGTGTGGGTCCAATAGTTTTGAATCATATTTACCCATAGCGCAAAAATCCGCATTCCAAACCACATCACCAGCGTAAATTTCAGATCGCCCACCAACTTCCACAAAAGATAAAAACTAAAGACTTGTACAACTATCGCGAACAACGGACTGGCAACGACCCGAAACGTCCGAGACTTCAAAATCTTGTCGTGCGCCAGATTGTCGTTGCATCGATACGGCAGTACACAGAGATATAAAGTTCGCCAAAAACCATCGTCAGAAAGTTTGTTAGGATCCCCCTCATGGTCCGCATTTTTGTGATGCAATCGATGGCGATTCACCCAGGCGATCGGGTCTACGTAGATCCCGAAGGTGTTATTCACGACCGTGACGGTTTTTATGAACCATTCCTTATAGTCCAGCGCGCGATGAGCGATTCCCATATGAAGAACATCGGCCAAATACAATCCGGCAAGAAACCAACACGAGACAAAATAAATCCCGCCTATTAACATCCCCTTCCACGGCCCCAAATGACTCGGGGCGAAATACATACAAGCCAGCAAGTAGCACAAAATAATCGAATAGCCGGTGAAATTGTATATTTTCATGAACACTCCAAGTCGGGCTATTCAACCAGAAATTGAATCGTGTGGCAATGCCGATGCTACTGCGAGGGCAGCTCCTGCGTAGAGCAATGTGTCCGCAACGTAATTCAACGCTTCATTGAACTCCGATCCGCCGTGGGCGCGGAGCAAAATAGGCAGATATAAAAATAGAGTGAGGGCGGTCATTAGTGCGCCAATCGACGCTGCGGCGAGCCGAGTTTTTTTGTTCAGTGCCAAGCCGATTCCGGCGGCCAATAAAATTGCTCCTGCGAGGTATGCCCATACACTGGGGAAGGGAAGCCATGCTGGCGTCATCAATTCCAAAGGAACGCCGGGCGCAAACTCTGGGTGAAGAAAATGTTCTACGCCATAAAAGATCGCAGCAATCGCTATGACCATGCGCGCAAATAGAATCATCCATTTCGATTGTTGCGGAGACGAGACGCGACTATGCAGTCCGGCGATAGCCCACGCGCCTGCGGCAAACGAGAGATCTCTCAGCGCGTAGGTCCACCCGAAACGATCTGTGGGATGCGCGACCGCAGACGGTAGATAAATCATGCAGACAAATAGAAAAAACATCAGTCCGAGCAGGGTGGACGACAAGCGTTCGAACTTTCTCAGCGTAAGGCTGGTAGCTGCGGCCAGCAGCGCGGATCCGACAAAATACACCCAGAACCAGTGCGCCGGCATCCACGAAGGCACCATATTCCGTACGAACTCGGGGCCGTGGAAATGCTCGGGCGCGAAGACCGCGAGTGAAACGGCGATGAAGACCGAGCCCAACGTGATTAGCTTTTCCCAGCCGCGAGCCGCGCCGATCTCTTTTCGAGATAGGAAAATCCCAGCGACAAGATAGAGCAGCCCGGCAAAACTCATCCAGAAATTTGTTGAGGAGAGCATCAATACCTCTTCACCAAGGAGCTGCGGCAGAGATTATATTCCGGACGCTGCAAAGTTCGTCCGTTGTTCCTTGAACTTGTCCTCGGAGAGTCCGCAGCGCTTCCGGCGAACCCCGATGTACATGTTGTACTTCGCTAGGCTATTCTTTTTTTCCGAGGAGCACATGACCCTGCAGCCGATCATCCGCCTAATATCGCAAACGCTATTTGTAATCCTTCTCTCGTTTCCAGCCTTAGCCCAACAACCCGCTCCTTCTATCCCTTCCACAGGTTTCCCCGGGCTGGATGAGTACCGCGCGTCGCGGCTCTCCATCTACACCGACGATTTCGGACAACTGGCACGCTATCGCCAGGCTAACGCCGCGCTGGCCGCGCCGGCGGTTGGCGAAAGCCGAGTTGTCTTTCTGGGCGACTCCATCACCGACTACTGGAAGTTGCCAGACTATTTTCCTGGCAAGCCTTATATCAATCGCGGCGTCGATGGGCAGACCACGCCCGAGATGCTGGTGCGTTTCCGCCAGGATGTAATTGATCTGCACCCTAAAGTGCTCGTCGTGCTCGCCGGTACCAACGACATCGCCGGCGTCACCGGACCCACGCGTAACGAGGACATCGAAGCCAACTACGCTTCCATGGCAGAACTGGCGCGCGCGCACCACATTCAAGTGGTGTTCTCGTCCGTCCTCCCCGTGAACAATTACACTCACGATGCGGAGGAGTCTTTTGCGCTGCGGCCGCGCGAGAGAATTTTAGCGCTGAATAAATGGCTGAAAGATTACTGCGCCACAAACCGCTTCGTGTATCTCGACTATTTCAGCGCCCTGGTAGACGAGCAAGGCATGCTGAAGCGCAATCTGGCTGACGATGGGCTGCACCCCACCGATACCGGCTACAAGATCATGGCGCCCCTGGCAGAGAAAGCGATTCAAAAAGCGTTAGCAGAAAATAAAGCCCAGTAAGCTGGCTGAAGTGCTGCTATCTCGGCGAAGGTTCGAACACTGCTAACACCTGCGGCTCGAATCTGCGGTACACTCATTCCCGTACGGAACGCCATCCGTTTCCTGGAGTGTCCCTATGAAAAAGTCTCTAACTCTCTTCGCCACCTTGATTTTCAGTGGAAGCGTTATCTTTGCTGGCCCCCCACCGAAGTCCGGCACCATTCTTTCTCAGACTTCTGTCACTTGTGGCGCGAAGAAGTCAAAAAAGAAAGATATCGATATCCTGTGCCATCAATATCTCCTCCGCTCTGGCGCCACCGACTACTCCATTCGTCAGCAAAAGCCCTCCGATGAGACCCTTATTCCGATAAACACCCCGGTCCAGTTCACGCTCGACAAAAATAAAGTGAAGTTCAAGGTCAACGGTAAATCTTACGATTACCTTGTCGTCGGTCAGGCCGCGGCATCTTCGGCTGCGACTACACCGGCCGCCTCTGCTCCTAATCGCTGACCCACAAGAGTCGCGACGCTAACCAGGCACGAAGCAGGCAGATGACCAGATAAGTTCGAAGTTTGGTTAGAAGTTAGAAGCTGTGCTCTGAACTTTGGGTGTTGGTGTGACTTATTCGGGCATCCAGCCAGTGGTAACAATTTTAAATCCGGCCTTCTTTTGCGCCTGCACACTGGCATCGAATGCTTGTGCAGCAAGTTCTTGGTCCAAATAGCTGTGGCAGACCGGAGCGTCCAGAGTCTTCAGCGAATAATTGGCTAAGGTGTCCTTCTGAAATTTCGCGCTATGTGCATCCATTCTTGATTCGCTATAACGGAACCACGCACTGTAATAGTAGGTCTTTCCTGAACGCGCGCTGCACCACATCAGATTGCGACTGTCGGTAATTTGTGGAACGGCATTGCCTGCCGAAACTGAAAAACAAACGAGAAGGAAAAACGCGATCGTCGCTTTTAACATTGGAATAACTCCTGCGTGGTGGAGAGTATATACCCTAACTCATCTGAACAGCGTTGCTCTACCCAGGAGTTTTTACGCCTTTTTTGAGCATTTCGATGGCTTTCTCTAATCTCTTCACTCGTGTTTCTTCTTTCTTGGCCTCAGTAATCCAGCGGCAGTATTCCTTGCGATGGGTATAGCTCAGTTTTTCGAAAACTGGAAGGAGCCCTCCCTTCTTCATCAAACTTTTAAATTGAGCTGGCACTTCGACGGTTCGTACCTCTTCATCTTTCCAAACCACGACTTCAATCGTGTCGCCCGGCTCTTTCCCAGTTTCCGTGCGAATCGCTTTAAGCATCCCCAGCATATGAAGGGGATTGCCGTACTTGATCAGTGAGCCCGAGTAGGGAACGCCATCGAACGTCGCCTTTACAGGCACTCTTCCTTTGCTACCAAATTCCTTCTCGGTGTCGTACGGAAAAAGCACATAGGCTCCGCCGCCATCACCTGCTTCAATTTTCGCCTTGAATTTATATTTCTTCATGAGTCACCAGTTTTCTCGGCTTGCTCCTGCCCTGTGTAGAGGCCGGGCTTAAGCCTGGCGCCAGCTCGCCTCACAAATTTTTGGCTATCACTTCGACCAATCCCCCAACACGTCAGGATGCGGCTCGCAAAACTTCATATTGCGCAAGAATGCAGCCGCCTTCGAGCGGTCGGCACTCAATCAGATTCAGTTTCACGCGCTGTCCGGGATCGCGAAACGTGGGTATCCCCGCGCCCAGAAGAATGGGCTGAATGTTCAGGCCAATGCGATCTACCAATCCCGCAGCTAAAAGCGACTGCGCCAATTCGCCACCGCCCATCAGGCAGATGTCTTTTCCGCTCGCCTGTTTGAGCGTTCGAACAAAGTCCACGGCGTCGCCGGTCACCAGTTCGACGTTGGGATCGTCGATACTCTTGAGCATGCGCGAGAAGACGTAAGTGTGCGTTCCCGGAATCTTACTCTTGCGCGGTTCGCTCTTCTTGGGAGTGTTCGCTGCTGCGAAGTCGTAAGTCTTTCGCCCCATCAGGATGGTGTCAACATTCTTCCAATAGTCGGTCATCACTTGTTGCACATCCTTGCTGAAGTGCAGCCAATCGATCGAACCATCCACTCCAGCAAGAAACCCATCCAAGCTGACTGCACCGCCATAGGTGACCGTGCGCATTTTCCCCCCTTTCCATCTTCGGCGCAAGAATCCGTAATTAAATACCCAAACGCGCCTTATCACCAAGTGGAATTCAATCTCAGCGCACAATCCCTGCAGGTGAAATCTCCGCGAGAGCTGGCTCTCCATGCTATGTTAACGCCACACAATTTGACCCCGAACTGCACGAGTTACAAAAATCCATCGTGGGAAGGAATTGGTTATGAGCGCGACATTGCTATACCGGATTGCGGCCGTTGTGTTTGTTTTGTTTGCCGTGGGGCACACCTATGGCTTCTTAAGTTTGCGTGCGCCCACTCCAGAAGCGCGCGCCGTCTACGACGCGATGAATACCGTGCATTTTTCCGACGGTGGTCATAGTTTCAGCTATGGTGATTTCTATCGTGGTTTCGGCTTATCTTGTACGGTGTCGATGCTCTTGTCGGCATTTCTCGCCTGGCACCTCGGAAATTTGGCGCGCTCTGCGCCCGGCTCGATTGGCGCGCTAGGATGGGCTTTCTTTGCGGCCCAGCTAGCAGGCGTAGTGTTCAGTTTCCTCTACTTCGGTTTGCCCCCAATGGTGCTCTCCGCCCTGGTCGCCGCAATCGTCGGACTAGCCGCATTCCTGGCGCACAGGGTCGCAGATAGAAATTCGACACACTGATACTATGGCAAGCGATCAGGTTCGTGGAATGGACATCGAATGAATGCGACAAAAACCATGTTGCTAGTATCTCTGTTTCTCTGCACTGGAAACGCTCGCGCGCAATCGGTCGAGAAGGAGCCAGCCGCCATCGTGGAGCTTGGTGGAGCGGCGAATTGGAATGTCAAAGGCGGCGGCTCAAGCTTTGGCCCTTCCGCAGCGGTTGAAGTTACGCCGATAGACAAGTGGCTGGAACTGGAGGCGGGAGTCACTCCGCTTTTCAGCAGGCACACGACCGAATGGGATATCGACCTGCTCTTCAAGAAGCCTTTTTCGCTCTCGAAGAAAGTGGACTTCATGGTCGGTGTTGGTCCCCAGTGGGTGCATACCAAAAAATTTGGCGTGACGACGAATTCGGTCAGCGGCGAAGCCGTACTCGATTTTATGTTCTGGCCCTCCGCGAAGCATCGATTCGGGTGGTACGTCGAGCCCGGCTACGAGTACAACTTCGGCCCAGGCCATGAGCAATCGCTGGGCATAACCGGCGGTTTATTGATAGCGATACGATGAGACACTTTTGCGCGTTCGCGGAAAATCTCGACGCGCATGGTCCAAATCTGATTTCACAATCTCCGCAGATCAATGCGACCAAACGATTTGACAGTATGCCGATCGGTTTACGACGAAAATCATGCTATTTCGATTTCGATGCATCGACTGGGGCTAGCCGATCCAACCAAAATTGCTTCTCTTTCTCGAATGCTTTTCGGTTTTCGCCGGTAATCTTTTGAACCCGGCCGGTACCTGCCGCGACCGCGACCACTTTCCGCAGCACACCGTCCCTCGACGTCAGATAGAGGGTTTGATCGTTCGTCGTCTCATTCGCGACAAAAAGGACCACGTCGTTCTTGTTCACCATCGAGACATCAAAACCTTGCACTATCTTGCCAGTCCGCACCGCGCCTTGCAGAACGGGGCACTCTTCTTCCTGCGATAAGCCCAGCAGCGTGGAAATATGCGGCGGCAGCTTGGCATGCAGGCCCTCTTGCAAAGTTCTGTCTACGGCCCGCGCCATCCTTTTTCGAGACTGCGAACTTGACGACGGTCCCACCTGTGCTCGCGTGGCCGACACAAACATCACCAGGATCAAAAGGAAACCCACCGCCACCGCAAATCGACTCGACCTACCTCCACCGAATTTCGACACTCACCCTCCAAATCCAATCGACCCAATCATCAATTCTCTCCACTTCCAAAAAAACACACTTCCATAATAAGTCCGCGCCACACCCGGGCCATCATACCGTTTCCAGAAGGCACTCCTAAATAGACGTTTCGAAGTTACCCGACGCGTGCGTCTCTGGCAGCTGACGCGAGATGGGTGCGGGACGAGTTAGAAGCCGTAGGTAATGCCCAGGGCAAATTGATGGCGTGCCTGCAGGTTGATTCCGGGCGCAACGTTCCCGGCAACTTGAGCGACGCCAAAATCAACCGTCAATCGCGGCGATTCGACGCCCCAGCCATGCATGGCCGGTAAGTTTGCGGACAGCCACACCCGTGAAAACATTCCAAATGGTGATGTTCTTCTCATCGTCGCCAGACGCCAGCAAGCGAGCGTCTGGGCTGAAAGCGATATAGATGACCGAGCGGTGATAGCCAGTGAGATCGCGAACGACCTGACCAGTTTTAACGTCCCAGAGCCGCACGGTTCTGTCGTCCACGGCCGAAGCCAGCAATTGGCCGTCGGGACTAAAGGCAATGGAATAGACCCAGTTGTTGCCAACCCCCGTGAGACGCTTGACAGCCAAGTAAAGCGAACATGAACAAGCGGAGAGCTAAGGAACCCAGCGAGTACTTCGCGGCACAAGAGAAGTACTGAAACTTGTAGCGACTTCGGGCGGGGGAAATCGCGACAACTCGATTGTGCGCGAGGCCAAGCTCGTACCGAAGCGTAATGTGAATGTCAAGGTGAAAGATACGAAAGACGCAGGCAGAATTTTGAATCTCGGTGGAACTGACGAGGAACCCGGGGACAGTGTCCTCGGGTTGTCGCGAGTTGGGACTTCCTGTTGAGAGTGCTACTGGACGACGATGGCGTTCTCCAGAATATAGGTTTCGCCATCGGTGCGAGTCAGGGCGATGTCTTCGGGACCGGCAGCCGCTGCGGGTACGGTCAAAGTAAGCGTGTTGTCGTCGACGAAGCTTATGGTGGCCGCGAGTCCTCCGAGGATCGCCGTTGTTCCCGCATCGAATCCGCTTCCACGCACTGTGATTGGTATGCCCGGAGCGGCGGTAGTGACGCTCAAATGTCCGATCGCGAGAGGCGCCTGGCCCAGATCAATTACCGTCAAGCCGCGATCGGTAATCAGGTAAATATATCTGCCATTCGGATCGATGGACATAGGGGTCGGGACGTATTGCACCGTTTGCGTCAACGAAAATCTCATGCGCAGTAGGCCGTGCGGAATATCTACGATTTCAAGGTAGTTCGGGTACGCAGTGTAATAGAGGCCGCCAGAGGCGTTGATTCGTGGGTGCAGCAGCGGCGCATCTGCACTTGTTAGGAGCGCCGACAGTTGATATAGGGCGACGGGCTGCGCGACCGATCCGAGCGCAAAGCCATTGGGGTCCACCAAAGACGTGGCAGATGCAGCGACATTGGCGTCGCTGGAGATTGCCGCTCCGGTTGAGCCATAGAGAGAGGGGACTGCCGGTGGAGTCGCCAATGTGTAGGTGTTAGCTTGAGCGTTGAAGACGCAGATGGGAGGTCCAAAGACCGCGTAATTCCCGTCGTTGGTTGCGTCAATTCCGCCGTACACGGATGTTGGGCAGGGCGAATTGTTGAAAAGGGACACGGCCTTGGTGGTGAGATCCACAATGTAAAGATTGCCTCCTGCCGCACACGTCTGCGTGGGCATGCTTCCCATCGAGACGAATACTTTGTTCGTCGAGGTAGTAGCGGCATACAGCGGGCCGAATGTGCATGGGGCCACGTTGGGTTGCGGCGGGGTCGCGATCGCGAAGCTGCTGCTCGGCGAATCCGGATTGATAACGGATACCGAGTTGTCCGAGAAGTCGGTAACGATAAGCTTGCTCGCATCTGGTGTCAGCGCTAATCCTGTAAATTGGGCATTGCCTTGCAGGGTCTGGGGTTTAAGCGGAGACAAGTATTGGTTGCTGCTTAGTGAGAAGACGTCCACGTGGTCACCTGCAGTCAGATACAACTGATTTCGTTTAGTGTCGAGCAAGACAGAGGTAAACGAGTCGGTCGATCCGTAGTCCGTGACACTCTTGGCGTAGAAGATGGCTTTGGACAGCGTACCGGTTCCGATCGGAGTCGTAATCTGCAGGTCGGCAAGACCTGGCTTGCCGGAGGGTAAGGTGTACGCGAGCACGGAGGAAGGAATGGGTTCCGTGCTTAGCGGGGGATACTGGCCTTTCGTGGTTGTGATGGTTGCGGCATTTCCGCCGACGCTCACCGTGCCGCCACTTGAATCCTCGGGCAGCCCATAGCCAAGCACCTTGGCAGCGGCGCCGCCGTCTGGAGACGATCCCGAGGTTAAGGCAAATTGCGGGAAAGTGGAGTAGGAAAAAAGTTGTGGAAGGAAACTCTGTTCACCATCCGGGAAAATGAGCTTTACGTTTACCGGTCCCGGAGTGGTGGCAGGCGGTGAAGTGAATTCGAGTTGCACGTTGGCGATACTGGTTGTACCGCGAGTTTGCCCGAACCACACATCAGGTTGGAGCGCAGGGAAGGCGTAGAGGGAGGAAGTCGTGCCGCCGGTTAGAGGCCCCGCATAAGATTGGAATGCGGAGACGATGCTGGTCGTAGGCATGCCCGAAACGTAGTTTTGGTTGAAGGTCGCATCTTCCCAGACGACTCCGTAATTCTGCAGGCCTAGCACCATCGCTGTGGAGTCCACGGCGAACGGTGTGGTCCCGGCACTCCCGTTCGTGGAGAACGAAGGTGCGCTCCGGAGGATCGCCAAGCTGGAACTATCGAGAGTGAGGATGTTCGGGCCGATATATTTAACGGATTCGTAAATTCTGGAGTTGTCCGGGCTGAAGACCGCGCCGCCCGGAAAATAGCCATAACCCAAAAAAGGACTGACGCCCCCCGGCAAGACGCCTAGAGAGTTCAAGTTATTGTCGTAGAGAGAAAGTTGGTATCCGATCAGGCTGTTCGTGAAAGTCAGTAGGATTAAGCGCGAACCATCGTGATTCACGGCCATAACCGTCGGATAACTGTTGCCTTGATTGATGACGCTGAGAGTCTTAGAAGCGGTTGTATATAAGGCCATTCCCGTCTTGTAAGGCGAGTAATAAGACGCATAAACGTATTTTCCATCACCGCTTTTCACAGGTACTCCAAAACCGGTGATCACCCCGCTAGCTTCAACCGTAAGCTGGTTGCTTTGCGGGTTCCATACCGCAGCATATCCACCGCCACCGTCACCTGAGTCGTCGAAGTAGAGGAAAAGCGTGCCGTCCGCCAAAGCAAATATTCGATCAAAACTGAATTGCGGTCCCAAGCCGCTACTGCTGATGCCACTCGGAACGACATAGTGTGTCGCGTGGAATGAGGTAGTGTCTATGGCGAAGGCATTTTGCGAAGCCGTCTGTACCCAAACCTTTGTGTTGTCTGGCGTGATATCAATGCTGCGCGGAGAGAGCACCGGGATTCGCTTCACCAATTGATGGGTCCCATTGGAAATTACGTCGATGCGATTCCAATTCGGATTGCTACAGAAAATCAGGTTATGCGTGGCGTCGTACACACATTGATAGGGCGTGCCCCAGGTCGGAATATAGTCCGTCCGGTTTCCTGGAAGCGAGCCGGGCGGTTGCGTGATGTCCGCGAAGAATTTCATGCTTGCCGACGGGACCACAGGCGAGGTGCCACTCAGCGTGATTTGGGCGTTCTGGGTGACGGGCGCGTTATTTGCCGCGGTTAGGGTCACCGTGACGTTCTGTCCCACGGGCACGGGATTCGGGGAAAAACTGGCGGTAACGCCTGGAGGCAAGCCTGTCAGGGAGGGCGTGATGTCATAGTCTGCGTTGCTGATACCATCGTATGTCGAGAAGCTAATGCTTGCGGAGCCACCGATCGGCACACCGACGGCATCCTGTAGCAGCGACCCGAAGTTGAAATTGAATGTAGCCGCCGTAGCTGTGCTAACCGTGATGGGGAATGTGCCGTTTGACGTAGTAGAGCCGATGGTAGCGGTAAAAGGAATGGTTAGGTTGCCCGCGGCGAGCGAACTCGCTGCCTGCAAGTAAAGCAAGGCGCCAGTCGCGGGCATCGATACGCTCTTCGTCGAGCTCGTGATTCCCGTTGGTAAAGTACCCAGGGTCACAGTTCCGTTTCCGCTGAAATTGATTTCGGAGGGCTGCACATTGAAAGAGAATGTGCTGTTGGGATAGACAGTTGCCGGAGAAGGCGGAACACAAAATGCCAATGCAGGCGGATTGCTAGCGGGATACGCATACGGGCTGGAAATAATATTTGGCTGATCAAGATTACTTACCGTAAACGAGAGTCCGCCCGTTGCACTCTGGAAGCCCGGGGGGAGAAAGCCAATGGCAGTAGTTGCCGAGTTTTGGAAGGTAGATTGCAAGAGCGTTCCGTTCGCCAGAATTTGCGCGTTGCCATCAAACCCAGTGCCCGTTACTGTCACCTGGAACTGCGAGCAGTTCGCAGGGGTTGACGTTGATACCGTGGAAATAACGACACTCTGAATGACGGGCTGCGAAGATACGGTGAGAGCCGAAGCTGGGCTGGTGGCCGCTGACGGCCCTGGGTTGCTCACGGTTAAGGCGCCAGTGCTGGGGCTCTGCAGATCTGCCGCCGTCAAATTCACGGTCAGCACCGTGGTACTAACAACCGTAGTCGGCCGCGGCGATCCATTCCACATTGCAACGGAATTCGCTTCGAAACCTGTTCCGGTGATCGTGATTGTCGCCGCCCCCCCGGGCGGCACGACCTGGGGCGAAATCGAAGTGATTACCGGAGTCGGGCTATTAACCACAAAAGACGAAGTCGGTGATGTTCCGCCGCCGGGAGCCGGATTTTGTACTGTGACTTGAGCGGTTGAACTGGCCGCCAAATCCGAGGCGGGAACTGTCGAGGTCAGGGTTGTCGAATTGACATATGTCGTCGTGAGACCCGCTCCGTTCCACTGCGCAGTTGAACTCGCGATGAAACCTGAGCCGGAAATCGTAACTGTTGTTGCATTTGCCCCGGCGACTACTGAGGTTGGACTGATGGACGAAATCGCGGGCGTGGGGTTGTTTGTAGGCGGCGGGTTGCTGCTTCCAGATGAAGAACCTCCGCCACAACCAGAGATAAACACGCACAGCAGAGCCAGGCCTGTTAGTACACACGTGGGGCGGGTCATGGGGATTCCTGTTGAAGTAAAATAGGTGCCAGTTAAATCCGGGGAACGGGCACAATCATATCCATTTCTAGTCAATTTACAAGCTAATAGCGGTAGATCTTGGTTACAGAGCACCGCGGCTACTCGCCCCCTCGCCAAATGTCCACCCAGTGAAGCCGTGGAGATTGTCGATTACGAAGGCTGTATGAGACTCCGTGGCGTTGTTGGTTCCTTGCGAGTATATTGACGTAATGATATACTGCAGGTATGAGTGGCAAGCAGATTGAGTCGGCGGAGCATCCGCGATGCCGGCGGACGTTTGCGGATGGGCGGCGGTGCCGGCTTGCGGCTCATCCTGATCATGACGGGCTTTGTTTTGATCACGGCACGCTGAGCCAACGGGCTTCGCGGCGCGATAATTTTTTGCGGGAATTGCAGCCGCTCTCGAAACTGGGATTCACGGACAATGATTTTCAGCACGCTATCTCGGCGATTGAGCGCGGGCAGCGGGCGCGTCGTGTTGAGCCCAGCAGAGCAACCGTGCTGAAGCAAGTCGCGCACATGTTGGTGCGCTCCGAGCAAATGGTGGCCCAGGAAGAATTCCGTACGGGCTGCGGGCCCCGCTGGGAGCGTCTGCGCAAACTGATTGATGATCGAGACTCGGCAGGTGTTACCGCCGCAAGCACCCAAAGCGAAGAAAGCGATTCCAAGTGAAGCTGCGTGCTGCAGACGCGATAAGTCTAATGCCTGCCGCACTTGCACGATGGGCCTCGCTAACATGTTCGTTTTCAAATGCTTCAGAGATAGGGGTGGGCGTGGGGAGCTATTATCGTTAACCACGGCGGGCCCGGCGGGCTGATGGCTGCGTCCTATGACCTGCAACCCATTGCGCTGGCTGAGCCTTGGTGCCACAATTCCCACTTAGTGGGAAACACGGACGCTCCTTGCGGTGTCTAATAGGAAGAGCGGACGTGGGTTGGGGATCGCTCCCAACCGGAACAGCCGAGGCAGACCGTGTCCGATTGGGCTAGTGCCCTATCTTGGGGCCGTGACGAGTCTGAGCTTGTAACCGAGCTGCAAGCCGGCTCGGAGACCGCCTTCGACTGGCTGGTCACTCATTACCACGGACCCGTCTATAACCTGATCCTCGGCATGCTAGGGGATACCTCCGACGCTGCCGATTCCGCTCAGGAAGTTTTCTTGAAAGCGTTTAAAGGCATACGCAGCTTTCGCCAGGGTAGTTCGCTGAAGACCTGGCTCTATCGCATCGCGATTCGCGAGGCGCTGAACCACCGGCGCTGGTTCAAACGCCATCTGCAGAAAAACATTTCGCTCGATGCGGAGCCTGCCGAAGGTTGCGCGCCGCTGGACATTGAGGACCTGAGCGCGACGCCGTTTGATTTGCTGGCCGCGCACGAAATTCAAGTGGCGGTGCAGGGCGCGCTGCAGCAAGTGCCGGATGTGTTTCGCAGCGCGGTGATCCTGCGCGATCTGGAAGGTTTGAGCTACGAGGAAGTAGCGGAAGTGCTGGATTGCAGCGTCGGCACGGTGAAGTCTCGCATTTTGCGAGGACGGCGAGCGCTGCGGGAAATGCTCGAGCCGATTCTGGGCGATCGGCCAGCGGCGACAGAGAATGTTGCTGAACGGATTCAGCATGGTGGCAACGGCGTAGGCGAGGGAAATGTGGCGGCGAGCGCGGCGGCCTCCTCGATTACCGCACGCACGAATTTAGAAGTCGCTTCAAAGACATCCGCAATTGCTTCAATGGAATCGCAAGTCGGCCTGGCGGCGGCGTATGTACGCAGCCCATTTGGGCAGGCTGAAGGAAGATCGCGTGCAATTTTGGCGCGTGAGGAACAGTCATGAAGTGCGACAAAGTTCAAAGCAGGCTGGCCGGATATTTGGACGACGCCTTGGCATCGGCGTCGCGCTTGGAAGAGCGCAGCGCCATTCGGCAGCATTTGGATGCATGCATGGAGTGCCGCGAAGAATTGCAACGGTATCGCAAGCTTTCGGTATTGCTTTCGCGTATGCCGCGAGCGGTGCCACCAACGGATTTGGCCGTGAAAATTAAGGTAGCGGCGGCGCAAGCGCAGGAAACCAGGGATTGGGCGAGCCGTTGGCAGCACATCAAAGATCGCGCCGAAATTCTGCTGGACAACACGTTTCGTCCGTTGACCGTGCCTGCGACCGGGGGCCTGTTCTCGGCGATTATCATTTTCGTGTTTGTGTTTCACATGATGGTGCCGGGAATTACCGTGCAAGCGGATCCCAACGATATACCTACTGGATTATTACAGCCTGCGCAGCTTTTGAACCTGGCGGAATATCCGGAGAGTGCGGTCCCGGAACTGCAGCACCCCGATGCGGTGGTGCAACACGAAATGCTGGTCGATGTGTTGGTCGACGAGCGCGGCCAAATGGCGGATTACAACATCATTGATGGACCGGACAATCCGCAGGTGCGCCATCACCTCTATCAAATTTTGCTGTTCTCCCGCTTCCGCCCGATGCTGAGCTTCGGTCGCCCCACCGCTGGCGGCCACGTAGTGCTGAGCTTCAGCTCCATCCACGTCCGCGGATAATTCCAAGGCGCGGCTCGCGGATATTTCAAGCCTCCGCTCATTGCTGTGAGACTTCTCCCTGTACAGCGGGCCAGCTTCATTTTTGTGCGGTCCTGTACTTGCTCGCCGCATAATTTGGCAAAACGTCGTGTTCAATGGAAGCAGGAGCTTTTGCCATGTCTTCCACGCCGCGACGCTTCACCATTCTCGCCGTGCTCGCTCTGCTGACCATGTTTGTCACGCCGATTCTGCACGCCGCTTCGCCTGGCGCATTTGGCGCTGCGAACAGCGGTCATCCGCAAATCGGGAATGCGGAAAGCATCTTGCTCGACGCAGCGAACCGCGATCGCGCCGCGCATGGATTGCAGCCGTTGCAATGGGACGCTGCGTTGGCGAACGCTGCTCGCTTGCACGCGCAACAGATGGCGCAACGCAATACGCTTTCGCACCAGTTTCCTGGCGAAGCGCCGATGCAGGAACGTGCGATGCAAGCTGGCGCGCGCTTCAGCCTGATTGCGGAGAATGTTGCGGAAGGTCCGACTGCGGCCGGATTGCACACACAATGGATGAATTCGCCGCCGCATCGCGCCAACTTGCTGGACAAGGATTTGAATGCAGTGGGAATCGCGGTGGTGCAGCGCGGGAACATATTATTCGCGGTGGAAGACTTCGCGTTTGCGGTGCCTTCGCTGAGTCTGGATGAGCAGGAACATACGGTTGGCGCGCAATTGGTGGCGCAGGGATTAAATCCGGTGAATGTCACGCCGGAGGCTCACAAGGCGTGCAATCGCGAGCGCCAAGTGGCGCAGCGTCCGATGGCGGTGTTGCGCTACGAGGTTTCGGATCTGAGCCGTTTGCCGGACGAAGTGCTGCAGCAAGTGCAAAGCGGGAAGTTTCACTCGGCCGCGGTGGGCGCGTGTCAGCCGCGGGAAGGATCGGATTTCGCAGGATATCGGATTGCGATTTTGCTGTTCTAACCGTTCCTGAAACTGACAACTACGTGCCGGGACAATTGGGCACAAGCGAACGACTAACTTCATTCGCGCGGCTAATGGCGGGGATAAGGAATTGAGGCTTGCGTTTTCGGCAGGAATGGATAGACTGGGCGGCATGAAATTGATGGTCTACGCGTATTGGTGGCGATTTACGTACCGGAGCAACCGGCAACGAGGGGCCATCGTCTAGACTGCGCGAACACAAAGATTTTTGGCCCACTCGCACTGAGTGGGCTTTTTTATTTTCGGGGCGAGTTTACTTCGGAGCCAAAAGGAAACGGACATGATTATTTCGATGAAACTGCATTCGACGCGAAGAGAAATCGACGAAGTGACGGCGATTGTCAGTCACTACGGCTACAAAGTGCACTCGATCGAAGGCGAAGAGCGAGTGGTGATTGGCGTGGTGGGCGTGGGCGATGTGACCGCGTGCATGGAGTCTGTGGAAGCCATGGCGCAGGTGGAAAAAGTGGTGCGGATCACGGCACCGTATAAATTTGTGAGCAAGGAATTTCGTCCGGGGAAGACGCGGATCAAAGTGGACGGCGGCGCGGAAATTGGCGGGGACGAGTTTGCGGTGATTGCCGGGCCGTGCTCGGTGGAATCCGAAGAACAAATTATGCGTACGGCGGAAGCGGTGGCGAGGACGGGGGCGAAATTATTGCGTGGTGGCGCGTTCAAGCCGCGCACGTCGCCATATGATTTCCAGGGCATGGAAGAAGAAGGATTGAAATTGCTGGTGAAGGCGAAGAAGGCGACTGGGTTGGGAATTGTGACGGAAGTGATGGGCGATAAAGATGTGGACCTGGTGGCGCAGTATGCGGATGTGATGCAGGTGGGCGCGCGCAACATGCAGAATTTCATGCTGCTGAAGGCGTTGGGAAAATGCGGGCGTCCGGTGCTGTTGAAGCGCGGGTTGAGCAGCACGATTAAGGAATTGCTGATGAGCGCGGAATATATTGTGGCGCACGGAAACGAGAATGTGATTTTGTGCGAACGCGGGATACGCACGTTCGAGACGGCGACGCGGAACACGTGCGATATTTCGGCGATTCCGGTGCTGAATGAATTGACGCATTTGCCGGTGATTCTGGATCCGAGTCACGCAACCGGGAAACGGAGTTTGGTGCCGGCATTGGCGCGAGCGGGAGTTGCGGTAGGGGCGGATGGGTTGATCGTTGAGACGCATCCGGCGCCGGAGCGGGCGATCAGCGATGGGGCGCAATCGCTGGACTTGAACCAGTTTGCAAAGATGATGGAGGAGCTGAAACCGTACACGGCGCTGTGGAACGCGGCACGATCAAAGGAATTAGCCGACGCATTACGATAAAAAAAGCTCGATGCGGAGTGAGAACGGACGGGTCTGGAGAATCTTGCGAAAGGTCCGAAAGCAAGGTAACTTCATAGATACTTAGTAATCCAAGGACCCATACAATGACCCTTAATCCCGCCCGAACCGCGATGCGGCTGTTCTGTATTTTTGTGCTCGTAGCCGTAGCAAGTCCCGCGCAAGAAACGAAACCGTGGAGCCTGCCGCATTTTTCATCAGACGCAAAAGTCATATACGACGCAGCTGCTTCTGTTATGCCAAAGAAGGGCACGGAAGTAATCGTGCTATACGAGGAAAACACCTACAAATTCGATGGCGACGGAAGATCCACTCATACTGTCTATCGCGTTTACAAAATATTCTCCCAAGATGGAATTGCGGGGTGGGACAACGTCTCGGCAACGTGGGAGCCGTGGCATGAAGAGAAGCCAATCCTGCAGGCACGCGTTATCAGCGTGGATCGCGCGACGCATTTGTTGGATCAGAAGTCGATAACCGATTCTCCAGCAGCGGATGATGAGGAAGATGTGTATGGCGACCAGCGCGTCCTGCGAGGTCCGCTGCCAGCAGTAGGGCCGGGAGCAATTGTTGAAGAAGAGCAAGTAATTCAGGAAAGTGCGCCGCTTTACACTGCCGGAGTAACAAGCTGGAGCCCGTTTGGCAAAGGGGTCCCGGTACAAGAAACACGCCTCGTTCTGGACGCACCGACGACGCTTCTTTTGAAGTATGAAAAGCAGTTGCTGCCAGATGTGAAGATAGAGCGCACTGAACGGGACGGAAGGGTCCGCATCGAATTTGTGCAGGGCATCATGGAAGCGCTAGAAAGCCGCGAGGGGTATCTCCCCAGTAAAGAGCCAGTTTATCCGAGAGTGTTTTTCTCGACTGGAGCTTCATGGCAGACAATTGCGTCGAGTTATTCGGCGACGGTAGATGAAAAGATCCGGCAAGGAAACGGGGCGGATGTTGCGAAGGAGCTTACTCAGGGAAAAAAGACCGTAGAGGAGAAAATTGGCGCGCTGCTGCAATACCTGAGTAAGGAAGTGCGGTATACCGGGGTGGAATTCGACGAGGCGGGAATCGTACCGCAGGTACCGGCGGAGACCTTAAAGAAAAAGTTCGGAGATTGTAAGGATAAGGCGACATTGCTGGTAGCGATGTTGCGAGCGGTCGAGATTCCAGCACATGTGGCGTTGCTGCGAGTTGGAACAAGGGAAGACGTGAAAGCGACGTTGCCGGGCATGGGAATGTTCGATCACGCCATCGTCTATGTTCCGGGGCCACCAGCTCATTGGATCGATGTGACCGATCAGTATGCAAGATCGGGGCAATTACCAAGCCGAGATCAGGGGCGAATGGCGCTGATTGCGAAGGACGACACTGAGGAATTGTCGGAAACTCCGATTACGCCGTCGGCAGAGAATCGTTTGTACGAGCGTCGGGAATTTTACTTGGCGGAAAACGGGCCAGGGCGGGTGGTTGAGATTTCCAGGCCGCAAGGAGCTTTTGAATCCGGATTCCGCGCGTCGTACATCGATCCCGAGAACAAAGAGACTCGAAAAAAGCTTACGGATTATGTGAAGACAGAATATCTGGCGGATAAGTTGACGAGATTTGAGCGGACAGATCCGATGAATTTGTCGGAAGCATTTCAACTAACCATCGAAGCCGCGCCTGCCAAACGAGGATTCACGGACTTAGGAAGCGGAGTGGCAGCGATTCGCCGCGAGAGCCTGTTCTACTACCTGCCAACGGAATTACAGCAAGCGAAGGAAGAAGAGAGCAAAGAAGAAGCAGCGGAGCGGGAGAAAAAGAAAAGAACAGAGGACTATCAGCTGGGTGAGGCCTTTCTTTCGGAATGGGAATACGTGGTTGTACCGCCAGCGGGATTCAAGGCAAAAGCGTTGCCCGAGAAGAAAAGTGAAGCGATGGGGCCGGGAATCTACACACAAGAATTTTCTGTGGATGAGAAGGGTGTAGTCCACGGAAGACTGACATTCGACACGGTGAAAAGGCAACTAACAGTTGTTGAAGCGGAGGAGATGCGCAAGAAAGTTGTCGAGATGAAAAAGGGACAAGCGATTGTGTTGTCGTTTGAACCGATTCCGCAAGCGTTGATGAACGAAGGGAAGGTCAAAGAGTCGTTTCGAGCGGCTCGAGAGTTAATAGCGCAACATCCAAAGAGCGCCGTCTATCACTTACAGATGGCAAATTACCTATTGCAAACGGGAATGGGAAAAGCGGCGCGCGAGGAGTGCCAGAACGCAGTGGAATTGGAACCGAATTCGGCGCTGGCACAAAAAACACTGGCAGAGATTCTGGAGTTCGATTTGGTAGGAAGAAAGTTTCGGCGCGGGAGCGATTATGAAGGGGCGGCCAAGGCTTTTCGCGCGGCTCAGCAGTTAGACCCGGAGGATCACGAGATCACCGGTAATCTCGCGGTGCTGCTGGAGCACAACCAGGAGGGCGAAAGATACGGAACCGGGGCAAAACTGGATGAGGCACTCGTGGAGTACCGAAAGCTGACCCCCGAGCAACTGGTGAAGATAGGACTGCAGAATAATCTGGCGTTTGCGCTGTTTTATTCGGGAAAACTAGTAGAGGCGAGAAAGGAAGCGGAAAGACTGAACCCGCAACTGAGAGCTCTGATTGTGGCGGAAGAAGCTATCACGAATGGATCGAAGTCCGGATTGGCGGAAGCGCACAAGATTACGAGCGGAGATGACGAACTGAAAACGATCGCCAAAAGCGCAGGCGACGTAGCGATGCGATACCGCGCCTATCCCGAAGCCGGCGATTTGCTGGAAGCGGGTGCGTCTGGAAGCAACTCAGGGAATGTAATGGCGCTGGCCGCGATGCTACGCAAAGCGAAGAAGATAGAAGACATGAAATTCCAAGACACCCCCACCGACTTAGTAGAAAAGATGTTTGTGGATGCGATGAGTGGAAAACTAACGCGAGAAACGCTGATGAATATAGCTAGTAAAAATGCGCTAAAAGTGATGAGCCGCCAAGACCCGGACGATATGAAAAAAAGTTTACATGAAGGAGCGGCTGTACATTCGATGTTTTTGAGGCAAGGATTGCCAGTCGACGCCATGATGGACGTGGTGATGGAGGCACTACAGGTATCGTCAGAGGGAGATGATAGCAACGGATACAAGGTGTCTGTGCAGGCAGGCGAAATAAACAGCGGCGTGTTTGTAGTGAAGGAGAACGGCCATTACAAGATGCTGGACTCTTCCGATAAACCCAATGCAATCGGGCTTGAGATTTTAGATCGTCTCGCCGCGAAAAACCTAAATGGAGCGAGGGTGATGTTGGACTGGATCCGGCAATCACAACATGTCCAGGGCGGGGACGATCCGCTGGCCGGCAAGGCGTTCCCACGGATGTGGACCAAAGGGAAAGAGGGAGATGCTCAACAAGCGCGAATGGCCACGGCGGCGCTGCTGTGCGAGACGAAGGAAACGGCGGCGGATGGAGTGGCGATTCTAGAACCGGCGCTGCAAGGTGTAGCGAACGAGACGGAAAAGCTAAATATTTTGCTGGCGTTACTGGACGCCTATGAAGTGCTGGACGCTTACCAGAAGAGGTATACGTTGGCGACAGACCTTGCGAAGAAGAATCCTGATTCCAAGCGATTGTTTGAGGACCGTGCGTCGGCGCTAAGAGGGTTGGGACGTTTTTCGGAAGTGAATACGATCGCGGCCGAATGGCTGAAGAAAGATCCTACAGACCTGACGGGACTGCGGGCCGAAATATTGGCGGAGACCGATGCCGGAAACTATACGCAGGCATCAGACATCACCAAGAAAATATTGGCTACGAACCGGGCTGAAGCTATCGACTATAACGGTGTGGCGTGGTTGAGTCTGTTTGTTGGTAAAACGAATGGGGAAGATGTCGAGGCCGCAACGAAAGCGGTGCAATTGAGTAAGTCAGCTCCAGGAATATTGCACACTCTAGGCTGCGTCTATGCAGAGGTAGGAAAAACAAAAGAGGCTAGGGAGATGTTGGTGCAGGCGATGGACCAACTCTCGCTGGACGAGCCGGACGACAACTACTGGTATGCGTTCGGTCGAATCGCTGAACAATACGGGGAAAATCAATTTGCGATGAACGATTATGAAAAGGTGAAGAAGCCAATGAAGGTGGAACAAATTCCGTCGTCATCGTACAAGTTGGCGCAGACGAGGTTGGCGGCGATAAGAAACGAAGGGCCCTCCGGCAAAAAGTGAAGAACTTCATTACAGGAATCAGGCGGAGGCGTGGTTTCGTCGAGCCTTCGCTATACGTGCATTTTAGGTAATGCATCTACAGCGGTTGCGAATTTCATCTTGGTTTGGTATTTCCGCGACAGATTTCGCCCTCGTGACAGCCCGGATCAGAAACCCTGCCATTATTTAAGTAATGTGGCGAAGGCTCTTTCGTTGGTTGCGCGGATTAGTGTGGATGGGAATGTGCTGCTATTTGGAGTTGGGGTGAAAAGGGTAGCAGGAGGGATTTATGATCCGGCGTTGTGGGGAAGGCGATTTTGAGGAGATTTGGGAAATTATTAATGATGGGGCGCGGGCTTATAGGGGGATTATTCCTGCGGATTGTTGGGTGCAACCGTATATGTCTCGCGAGAAGTTGCGGCGGGAAATGGATGCTGGGGTGATGTTTTGGGGATTTGAAGATGAGAGCGGGCTCCTCGGCGTGATGGGGTTGCAAGAGGTGCAGGATGTGACGCTGATCCGGCATGCGTATGTTCGCGGTGACGCGCAAAAGCGAGGAGTTGGAGGGTTTTTGCTGGCTTATTTGCGGGGATTGACGAATGGTCCGGTCTTGATTGGAACGTGGGTGGATGCGGTGTGGGCGATTCGCTTTTATGAGAAGCATGGGTATCAGATGGTCGAGCGCGAGGAGAAGGACCGGTTGCTTAGAAAATATTGGACGATTCCGGAACGTCAGATGGAGACATCGGTGGTGCTGGCGGATGCGAAGTGGCGAGAAATGCGGCGAGACTAGGGCGGATTGGGGCGTGTGGCGCGGATCACGCAGAGGTGTCGCACCTACGGCGCTTGGATTGGACCTTGCGTTTACCCAACGCTTACGCGCTGGGCTAACTTATGTCGCGCCTCCGGCGCTGGTTTTTGGGTGAGATGACGACGTTCGAATTGCGGAATTTTTGATTGTCTCGGCGACTGTGGTTTATTGCGATCTAGCTACGATCCCTCCACTGCGCACGCCCTTCGCTGACGCTCTGGGTAAACAGCGTGCTCCGGACCCTTCGAGGCTCAGGGCAAGCGGGATGACATGGCGTTGTCGATGATCAGGTGGGGTGGGATTTTTGGATGGTGAGTTGGCGGATTTGGGATTCGAAGGCGGAGCAGTCGGAGGAGCTGTAGGGGAGAACGGTGCCCAGGCCGGCGTGGAATTCTTGGGCTTGGGTGGTGCGGCGGAGGGCGGGGAAATTGTTGGCGTGGATGCCGGCGCCGGGCATGACGATGATGCGGTTGATGGCGGCTTGGATGAGTTGATGCGGATTTGGGATGCGCCTTCGGGCGCGGTTGGGGCGCCGCCGGAAGTTAGAAGGCGGGTGGCACCGGTGGCGATGACGTCGTTGAGGGCTGCGAATAAATCTGGATACGCGGAGTTGCGGAGGGCTTCGTCGAAGGCGCGGTGGAAGGTTACTGGTAGAGGGCGGGCTTGTGCGACGAGTTGGGCGGTGCGGCGGATGTCGATGTGGTGGGAGGCGGTGAGGATACCCAGGACGACGCCATTCATGGCTAGATCGCGGGCTTGGGAGATTTGGGATTGCATGGTGGCGAATTCGGGGTCGGTGTAGAGGAAGTTGCCGGGGCGCGGGCGGATCATGGCGAAGATGGGGATGTGGAGAGAGGCGCGAACTTGGCGCATGAGTTCGGCGGTGGGAGTGAGGCCGCCTTGGGAAAGGTTGGCGCAGAGTTCGATGCGATCGGCACCGGCGCGTTGAGCGGCTTGGGCGGCGGGTAGGGATTCTACGGCGATTTCCAGGAGGAAGGACATTTGGAGTCGAGGAATCATGTTACGACATTCGTTTGGTGAGTAAGGAAAGATTGAGGGGATTCGGAAGGGAAGAGCAGAGCAGAGAAAGAGGATTGCGGCCTTGGATCGGAAGACCCACCCTTTGCAAAAGGCGCAAAGGATGGGGCACCCTCAAGTCCATTTGTGGGGAATTCTAACTTTGAGAAGGTGGGCGCGTTTTCGAGTTGTGTTGCTTGACGGGACTTAATAGGACGGAAGAGAAGTGGATAGTGGGGGAAATTTGGAGAGCACAGCGAAGAATCGCTGTGCCACGGTTTTGTCTGAGATGGAATTTTTAATCGCCGGCGCGGTACAGAGTTGGAAAAGTTTTCTGGAGCTTGGCTAGCTTGGGGAGATCGTTGATTACGATGTAGGAGTTGTTGGGATTGTTTTTGAGGTAGTCCTGGTGATAGCCCTCGGCGGGATAGAAGGCTTCGAGCTTTTCGACTTTGGTGACGATGGGACGTTTGTAGATTTGCGCGGCGGTCAGTTGGGCGATGTAGGACTCGGCGATTTGTTTTTGATGGTCGGACGTGTAGAAAATCTCGGAGCGATATTGCGAGCCGGTGTCTGGGCCTTGGCGATTCCACTGGGTGGGATCGTGAGCGACGGAAAAGTAGGCCATGAGAAGTTGGCCGTAGGTGACTTGCGAAGGATCGAAGACGACTTGCACGCTTTCGGCGTGGCCGGTGACACCGAGGCTGACCGTTTCGTAAGTGGGCGATTTCAGGTAGCCGCCGGAATAGCCGGAAGTGGCTTCGGTGACGCCCTTGATGTGTTCGAAGACGGCTTGCACTCCCCAAAAACAACCGCCAGCGAAGACGGCCGTTTCCGTGGAATTTGCGGAGGCGAGAGGAGCGTCGATGGCTGGCTTGGGAATGGGAGCGGAAGGCGCGGCGGGAGGACGAGCACCGAGAGCGCGGAAAGCGTTGTAGCCAAGGAAAAGGATAATGATGGCTAAGGCGATGTTGCGGCCGATGGTAGGGCTCGACATTGAGAATCCCTCACTGGCCATTAGATTCAAGAGTTGGTTAAAGGTAACAGGGCATTGAATGAGGAGAAAGGCGATGAGAACAGCGCTGCAGGTGGGGCGATTTGATGTGTTTACTAGAATTCGGGTTGGGGCTAATCTCTGAGGCGCTGCGCGGGGGAGAGGTTGCGGCGCGGAAAAAGGAGTGTGCGAAAGATGAGAATGCTGAGGATTGCGGCGTTGATGGTGTTGGGAATTTTGCCGGGATATTGGTTGGTGACACATGCGCGGCCGGCGAGTGAATCGCCAGAACTGGATCATGCGACGGTGCTGGTGCGAGATCTAAAGACGAGTGTGGAGTTTTACGAGAAGGTGATGGAGTTGAAGCAGATTCCGGAGCCATTTAAAGATGGGAAGCACGTGTGGTTTCGCGCAGGCGGGCATGCGCAATTGCACGTGGTGAGCGGGGCGACGGAGCCGTCGGCGCAGAACATTGAGGTGCACATGGCGTTTCGAGTGGCGTCGTTGCCGGAATTTTTGCAGCATCTGGATCAGGAAAAAGTGAAATACCGCAGCTTCAAGGGCGATAGCAGCACGCCAACGTCGCGGCCGGATGGAGTGAAGCAGGTGTACCTGCAGGATCCGGATGGATATTGGATCGAAGTGAACGACGACAAGTTTTGATGTGTGCAGGCGCGGCGGCGAGCCGGACGGTGGGTCATTGACTTGGCGATTGGAGAGGCTGAACTTTGGACCAGTAGGCGAGCGGGAAATGTTGGAATAAGGTGTGAGCGCTCGAAGAGATCGCTGATATGGAGATGGGGCACGATGTGTCGTGCCCCTACCGGAGTAGCCGTGTATTGCGAGCATTGCGGAATACAAATCATGCCGCAGCGACCGACGTGCAGCCGGTGCGGCAAAGCGCCAACAAAACAGTGGGTGCAATTGATCAGCCTGGTGGTGTTGCTGGTGGCGATTGTGGGCAATTCGCTGGCGGGATGGTTTCTGTTGCCACGAGTAGCGGCGGAACATCCGGCGCGGGTGTTTTTTCGCGCATGGTTGTGGGCTGACGTCGAGGGAGCACGATACGGCTGGATGCCACTGGCGGCGGCGTTGCTGGCGTGGGAATTTTTTGTGTGGCGGAAGATTCGTAAGAGCAAGCCAATGCCAAAGATCAAAGGCTGGGTGAGCCGGAAGATCCTGACGTTTGTGCTGGCGGCAGGATTTGCGCCGATTTTGCCGTGGTGGATACCGGCGGGGCAGCCGTCGGACAAAACGCTGGCTACGCTGGGGCAATATCCGGGGGTGCCGTGCGCATTGTCGTGGAGCGCGGTGCTGATCGTGACGACTATTTTGTGTGTTCGCCCGGAAACGCGGGACAAGTTGATGGGAAATGGAAAGACGTTGTCGCTAATCAGCTTGGGCGCACTGGCGATTGTGTTGACGCTGACCTTGGTGGGTTGGTCGTTGAGCTGAGGCGCAGCTTAGATCCGTACAAATCCAAAAAGAGCGGATGAGAATTTCACTCTTTAGAGTGGAGCGGGCGCTAGCCTAAAGGCTAGCCCCTAAACGAGATTATTTGGCGGCGACTATGGTTTTGGCTTGGGTGAGTTCGGGACGGTCGGAGTTGGAGGATTCGCAATTTTTTAGAAGCTGCGCGTAGTAGGCGGAGGCTTTTTCTTTTTGTTGGGTTTGCGCGGCGGCTTGGGCGGCACCGTAGAGACCGTTGAAGCGATTGGGATCGGTGCGCAGAGCAATTTCGTATTGTTCGAAGGCCTCTTTTGGACGCTGCAGATCGAGAAGCATATCGGCGAGCATTTCGCGGGCGGGCAATTCGGTTTCACCCTTGCCAACTTTGTCTTGCGTGTCGGCGACTTCGTGAAGCAGGCGAAGCGCGTCATCGGACTTGCCGGAAGCGTAGTAGGCCCAGGCTTGCACGACACCATGTTCATTTTTGAGGAAATTCACGACGTAGGGCTTGGGACCTTTACGAGTGGCTTCCATAAGTTTGTCGTAGTGCTTTAGGGCATCTTTGGCAGCGGCCGAATCGTGGAGATGGCCGGCGGCAACGGCGCGTCCCCAATAGGCCACGCTTTGCGCATAGGGAACGGCGTTGGGAATGGGCTGCAGAGCGAGAGCTTCTTTCCATTGACGACGCTCGATGGCGTAGATAGCGGTGGCGCGGGCCTGGCGGACTTCGAGGAAATCCAGATACTCGGGTTCAACTTCGGAGCGATTGATCGCCGCGAACGCAGCGACTTCGGATTTGGCGTTGGCGTCATCACCGATTTGTAAGTAGGCGTACTCGAGAAAATCCATGGAATGCATTTTGTGGTGCATGACGTGGAAATGCATGCCGGCCATGGAATCAGCGACTTTGATGGCGGCGAGATTGGACTGAATGTCGTCTTGCCAGAGTCCGAGGCGGGCGAAGATGTGGGAAGGCATGTGAACAGCGTGGGCGGAAGCGGGGGCGATGCTGGCGTATTTGCGAGCGGCGGGAAGAGCGAGACTGGCCATTTGCGGATTGTCGCAAGCGTGAATGATGTAGTGAGCGATGCCGGGATGGGTGGGCTGCTCGTCGAAAAGTTTATTGAGAATGGCGACGGCGGTTTTTTCGTTGGTGTGATTGGGATCGTTCTCGGTGCCAGAGCCGAGGAGAGAGAGCGCGTAGAAAACAGCGGCTTCGCGATCGTCGGGATAGCGTTCGTAGACAGCTTTCATTGCTTGAGAGTAGGCGTCGGCACGATGTGAGTGATCGAGTTTGTCCGTATCGGCGTAGAAAACGGAGAGTGCCTGGATGTAATCGCGTTCGCGGGGAGTGGGCGCATTGAGTTGTCGCGCTTTGGCGAGGAATTCGGCACCGCGTTTTAGATCGGCTTTGGAAGGAGGATCCCAGAGCTGGTGATAAAGGCTCATACCTTGGCCCCAGTAGGCCATGGCGCATTTGGGATCACGCTGGGAGACGGTGTCGAATTCATGTGCAGCTGATTCGTATTCGAAGGAGTAGAGCAGAGCGACGCCACGAGTGAAGGTGTCTTGTACAGCGGGGGAGCAGGAGGTGGGGAAGGAAATGGTGCCGAGGGCTTCGGCAGATTCGTGATGATGATGCGGTTCCTGCTGTTCTTGTGCGGAGAAGGTGAGGGCGCAAAGAGTGACGGCTAAAATCAGGGGGATGAAGGCAATTTTCATGAGCGACTCCCGGTGTGAAAAGAGTATGCAGAAGGAGGGGAAGTGTCAACGCGCGGGAGTTGGTGAGGAGGCTTAGTGAGGAATGACGAAGGCGCCGGGGATGGACTCATCGAGCGTTGCTAGTGTAGCACCGTGCTTTTTGGCAAGTTGCATCAAGTGACCGTCGGTAAGTTGACGAGGAGTATTGGCCCAGCGAGGCAGCTCTTCTGCGCGCACATCATCTGGTATGAAGGAAAATTTGGGGGCTTGGCTGGCCTGGAGCGAAGCCAGTAGCTGCTTGCCTTGGGCGACGGTTACTTGGTAGGCGGGTGCTTGAGAGAGGACACGAAGAAAACCGAGTTCGGAGATGGCGCAAGTGGCGAGCTGCACATCTTTTTTGGAGAGTTTGAGAATCCAACGGGCGATGCGGTGATGAAATTCGTGTTCGAGAAAACCGAGGGCTACGAGGGCATTGACGTCGAGCAAGTAGATCACGGGAAATCTGCCAGGATGCGCGCGACCTGTTCGCTGGTTAGAGGGGCTGCTTGCTTGCCGGAAGTGAGTGCGGGAAGACCGGTGAGTGGGTCGGTGGTGAGGCGAGCTCTGGCTGAGCGAGTTTGTTGAGGAATGAGGACGATGCGCTGGCCTTCGAGTTCGGCGTGCAATTCGTCGCCTGGGCGCAGACCTAGGGTTTCGCGTAGAGCTAAAGGAAGGACGATCTGGCCTTTGGTAGAAACCTTGGTGCGCATGGTAAGACAATCTTACCACATTTGAGGCTGGTAATTTCCGAGGTGTGCTGAATCGACGTAAATTGAGGGAAAAATCAAGTCGGATGAGTACGGAAGCGAGCATTTGGGGGGCTTGCTTGACCGCTGGCAGAGGGGCGAATATCATCTGGCACATGGCGGAAGCGACCTCTTTAATCGGGCAAGCGGTATCCCACTACAAAGTCACACGGAAAATCGGCAGCGGCGGGATGGGTGTGGTGTACGAGGCGGAAGACTCGCGGCTGGGGAGGCGGGTGGCGGTGAAATTCCTGCCGGCGGAAATGGCGCAGGATTCGCAGCTGATCGAGCGGTTTCAACGGGAGGCGCGGGCGGCGTCGGCGTTGAATCATCCGAACATCTGCACGATTCATGCGATTGAACAATTCGAGAGGCAACATTTCATTGTGATGGAATTGCTGGAAGGGAAGACGCTGGCGGAAGCGTTGGTGGAGCGGCAGACGTTCCCAATGGAAAAATTATTGCCGATGGCGGTGCAGATTGCGGACGCGTTGGAATCGGCGCACGCAAAGGGAATTGTGCACCGGGACATCAAGCCGGCGAACCTGTTTGTGACGGACCGCGGGCAGGTGAAGGTGCTGGATTTTGGACTGGCGAAGATTGAGCGGGCGGAGATGCCGTCGGTGGGATCGAGCCCGTCGAGCATGGACACGATGGTGGTGGGGGAACTGACGACGCCGGGATCCGCGGTGGGGACAGTGTCTTATATGTCGCCGGAGCAGGCGCGCGGACAGTTGGTGGATGCACGAACGGATTTATTTTCGCTGGGAACGGTGTTGTACCAACTGGCGAGCGGAGTGTTGCCATTTCGAGGTGAAACTTCGGCGACGGTGTTCGATGCGATTTTGAATCGCGAGCCGGCGCCGGTGATGGATATTAATCCGAACTTGCCTGCGGATTTTTGGCGGATTTTGTCGAAGCTGTTGGAGAAGGATCGCACGTTGCGATGCCAAACGGCGACGGAGTTGAAAACGGATTTGAACCGGCTGAAGCGGGACTTGGAGTCGGGAACGAAACGCGCGGCGGAACTGAGCGACACGAAGTCGGGAGTGGTGAGGCCGGCGATGAAGTCGGTGGCGGTGCTGTATTTCGAGAATTTAAGCGGCGTGAAAGAGGATGAGTATCTGCGGGATGGGATTACGGAAGATATCATCACGGAGTTGTCGAAAATTCGCGGTTTGAATACGTTTTCGCGGCCGACGGTGCTGGCGTTCCGGGATAAGTCGGTGACGCCGGGGCAAATTGGGCAGCAATTGAAGGCGGCGTACGTGTTGACGGGAACATTGCGGCGTTCGGGGCAGCGGTTGCGGATTACGACGCAACTGATCGATACCAACACCGATTTTCCGATGTGGAGCGAGCGGTACGACCGGGAGATGAAAGACGTTTTTGAGGTGCAGGACGAGATTGCGCGGAAAATTGCAGAAGCGTTGCGAGTGACATTGTCGCCGCAGGAATTGGAAGCGCTGGCGGTGAAGCCGACGGAAAATTTGCAGGCGTACGATTTGTATTTGCGCGGGAAGCGCTATGCACGGCGGCAGACACGGCAGGATTTGGAATTCGCGCTGCAGATGTTTGAGAATGCGGTGGCGCTGGACCCGAGTTTCGCGCTGGCGTATGCGGCGTGCGCGAATGCGTGCGCGATGTTTTATTGCAACTTCAGCCGCAGTTCGATTTGGGTGGAACGCGCGCGTAATGCTTCGGGTAAAGCGGTGGCACTGCGTTGGGATTTGCCGGAAGTGCAGGTGAGCCAGGCGTGGGTGCTGTACGCGACGGAACTGCACGACGAAGCGGTGCGAATGGTGCGGAAGGCGATTGAGCGGAAGAAGGACTGCGAAGGCGCGTATTACTTGTTGTGTAGGGCGCTATTTTCGGCGGGGCGTTATCAGGAAGTAGCGGACCTGGTGGAGATTGCGCTGGAGGCGGGCGGCGAGGATTATAACGTTTACGTGCCGATCATCAATGCGCTGGGAGCGCTGGGGAAAGAAGAGTTGCGAGGGAATGTGTTGTTGAGGCGCGTGGTGGCGTTGGAGAATCACTTGCGGCACGTGCCGGAGGATCCGCGAGCGCGAATTTTGCTGGCGGCGGATTACGCGAAGCAGGGGCGCGTAGACGACGCGATCAAGGAATTGAATCTGGCGATTACGCTGCGGGCGAATGAGGCGTCGATTTTGTACAACGCGGCGTGCACATTTGCGATGTTGAACCGGAAGACGGAAGCGCTGGATACGTTGCGGAAGGCATGGGAACAGGGATTCAAGGATGCAACCTGGGCGCGACGTGATCCGGATTTGACTTTGCTGCATGACGATCCGGAGTTTGAGAAGATGTATCCTCTGGCGGAGGTTGCTCGCGTAGACGCAGGCAACCCAAATACCCCAACCAACTGAAAATTATTGTCGTAAAGCGCAGATGCGGGCCTGTCTCGGCGTGCGGCTGTTGCTAGCCTGCCGAGGCTGGGGCTGCGGTGTCTGCGTCCTTCGCAAAGACTCCGGCTAAATCCTGTTGCTTCAAGGAACGAATGCGATCGCGCAGTTGCGCGGCCTTTTCGAATTCAAATTTCTTGGCGGCTTCGCGCATCTGGGTTTCCAGTTGCTGCAGCAGGTCGGCAAGTTGCTTTTCATTTTTGACGCCGGCGGCCGCGGCATCGAGATCGGCGGTATCGAGCGGAACGGTGACGTAGTCGGCTTCGACGATGTGGGCGAGTTCCATGTCGACGCCCTTGATGATGGACATGGGGGTGATGTTGTTTTCGACGTTGTAGGCAATCTGCTTGGTGCGGCGACGATTGGTTTCGCTGATGGCGGCGTTCATGGAGCCGGTGCGGCGATCGGCGTAAAGGATGGCGCGGCCTTCAACGTGTCGGGCGCAACGACCGATGGTCTGGATGAGGGACGTGGCGCTACGCAGATAACCTTCTTTATCGGCGTCGAGAATGGCGACGAGGGAGACTTCAGGCAGGTCGAGGCCTTCGCGCAGCAGGTTGATGCCGATTAGCACATCGAATTCGCCTTTACGCAAATCGCGAAGAATCTTGATGCGATCCAGCGTTTCAATTTCGGAATGCAAATAGCGGCACTTCACGCCAATTTCGCTGAAATATTCGGCTAAGTCTTCGGCCATGCGTTTGGTAAGAGTAGTGACGAGGACGCGCTCGTTCCTTTCGGCGCGAACGCGAATTTCTTCAAGCAGGTCGTCGACCTGGCCTTTGACGGGGCGGATTTCGACTTCGGGATCGATCAGGCCGGTGGGACGAATGACCTGTTCGACGAATTGGCCGCCGGATTTGGTGAGTTCGTAGGGGCCGGGCGTTGCGGAAACGTAGACGATTTGGTTGGTGCGATGTTCGAATTCCTCGAAAGTGAGCGGGCGATTATCCATAGCGGAAGGCATGCGGAATCCGTAGTTGACCAGGGTCTGCTTGCGGGAACGGTCGCCATGAAACATGCCGCCGACCTGGGGAATGGTGGCGTGGGATTCGTCGACGAAGAGCAAATAATCCTGTGGAAAATAGTCGAGTAGAGTTGGCGGCGCTTCGCCGGGCAGTCGACCGCTTAAGTGGCGGGAATAGTTTTCGACGCCGTGGCAATAGCCGATGGTGCGCATCATTTCGATATCGAACATGGTGCGCTGGACGACGCGCTGGGCCTCGACGAATTTATTTTGCTTCTCGAGTTCTTTCTTCCACCACCACAGTTCTTCTTGAATGGTGACGATGGCGCGTTCGCGCTGTTCCTGGGGCATGACGTAGTGCGTCTTCGGGTAGATGGGAACGCGGGAAAGGTCTTCCTGGCCCGAACGGATTTCTCCGGTGAGCGGATCGAACTGGCGGAGTTTATCGATCTGATCGCCCCACATTTCGATGCGATACCCTTGATCTTCGTAGGTGGGGTAGATCTCGATGATGTCGCCACGAACGCGAAACGTGCCGCGGCGCAAATCTTCACTGCGCTCGTATTGCACATCGACGAAACGGCGGAGGAGGGCTTCGCGGGAGGTCTGCATACCTTTTTCCAGCATGATGAGCATGCCGTAGTAGGCCTCGGGCGAACCGATGCCGTAGATGCAGGAGACGGAAGCGACGATGATGACGTCACGACGTTCGAAGAGAGAACGGGTGGCGCTCATGCGGAGCTTGTCGAGTTCATCGTTGATGGTGGCTTCTTTATCGATGTAAATGTCTGCGGAAGGCACGTAGGCTTCGGGTTGGTAGAAGTCGTAATAGCTGACGAAATATTCGACGGCGTTTTCGGGGAAGAAACTTTTGAATTCGTGGTAGAGCTGAGCAGCCAACGTTTTATTGTGGGCGAGGACCAGCGCGGGGCGATTGGCTTGCTCGATGACTTTGGCCATGGTGAAGGTTTTGCCGGAGCCGGTGACGCCGAGGAGAACTTGATGCTTGTCGCCCGCGTCGAGACCGCGAGTGAGTTGTTCGAGAGCGGCGGGTTGATCGCCACGAGGCTGATAACTGCTGCGGAGTTTAAAAGGCATCGAGAGCGTCTCCTGCTGGTCCGGCAGGCATTGCCGAAACTTCTATTATACCGCGCTTGGCAAATCGGGAGGTGGATTGGTGAATTTGGCGGGGGAAACGTGAATTTCGAGAGTTGAGCGAGAGACGAGCGGGCTAATGCGTGGCGGGGTTTACGGCTGCGGGGATCAGCATAGTTTCGAACTGGCTGCTGCTGGAGATGAAGTAGCGGACTTGGTTGGAATCATCGGTCTTGGCAACGGTGGCGTCCATGGATTGCTGGGCGTCTTCTTTGGCGCGCAGGACGAGATGAGTTTTGAGGGAGATGTAGCGAATGGCTTCATTGGCGCCGGCGGCGGTGCCGGATGTTTTTAAATTGTGGAGGCGATAGGTGTCGGGGGTGGCGTCTTCCTCGGAAGATTTCTGTTTGAGTTTGGCGTGGGTGAGGAACACGGCGCAAGTTTCGGTGGGGATGATGGGACATTTATCGTTGCGGACGTAAGTGGTGTCGCGTTCCCAAACTAAATTGGCGATGGCGGTGGGAGTGTCTTCGGGTTCTTCCGTTTTCCATTTTTCGCCGACGGCGACACCTTTGGGCGGCAACGTCCAGGCATAGGCGAATTGAGAGGCCCAGAATTGCCAGGCGACGCGTTGTTGGGGATCGAGGTCTTCTATACCTTCGGGCTTGGCGATGCGACCGTTGCTGCTGACGGTGAAATCCAATTTTCCTTTTGCCGGAGGTGAGGATGGGGAGGGCGCGTTGGGAGCGGCGGGAGTTGACGGAGATTCGGATGCGAGTTCGGCGTGCAGGGCTAAAACGGGCCGGCCATTTTCGATGTGGGATTCGCGGACGGTGAGTTGGATATTGGTGGCGATTTGACTTTCGACGTTGTCGGTTGGAGAGGGAGATATGACGTTGCTTTCGGTCTTGGTGTGACGATTGATGCGGGCGACGACTTTGTACTGAAGGATTTGCCCGGGGCGGAAGTGCGGAATGAAACCGGCGTGAGAATCGCTTTGCAGGCGAGGGGGTGAGAGAAGGATCAGCGTTGTAGCCAGCAGGCAGCACGGTTTTACAATTCGAAGCGTTCGTGGCGAGAGTTTCCACATAGCGATTGGCGAATCGGGACGGGATGCAGAAGCAAAAGATAGCGCGGTCATCGCACTGGAGCGGCAGTGATTGAGATTGGTTCGACGACGACGACGGGAGTGTCGAGGGGGCCGCTGACTTGTAGGGTGCGACGCGCTGGAAGATTGCGAGGAGGAGTGCGAGTTTCCGGCACGGCGGGAGTAAAGGTGAGCTTGCCATCCTGGCCGAAGCCGATGGTGCCAGTAAGTTCGGTTTTGCCGCGCGGGGTGTCGAGCTTGATGGAATCGAGGGTGACATTGCGGCCAGCGAGAGTGATTTCGCCTTCACCGGTGGTCCAGCGGGAAGTGCCGGTATGCAGAGTGCCGGACTCGACGCTGCTGGGAACATCCCAACCTCGGAATTCGACGCCGTTGAGTTTAATTTCGCCGTGACCGGCAAGTTTTTCGAGTAGCTCTTCGCGGCCTACGCCTACGGTGGTCAAGTGGACCTGGCCGTTTACCGCACCGGACCAACGTTCGGCCCAACGGGGAGTCCAAGGAAGCTGGGCGAGATTGACGCGGGTGAATGCGGCATTTACATCGTATTGAGCGGCGGGAGAAAACGCGGCTTTCACGTTGCCGATGACGATGCCGCCAGCCCACTGGGCTTCGGCATCGTGAACATCGAGATGCAAATCGCGGAGGGCAACTTTACCGCTGGCGTGGGCGAGCTTCACTTTTTCGACGATCAAAGTGTCGACGGAGATTTCGCCTTCGGCAGAGACGCGACGCATGAGTTCGCTGGGCTTCGCTTCGGAATCACTTTTAGAGAGAAGCGCGGGGAGAAGACGCTGCAACCAACTGGGCCGAGCGCGCGGGCCAAACCAACGATCCAGTTCAGCAGCATCGAGAAGATCGGAGTGCAATTGAAAATGCCAACGAGCGTTGTCGGGGGAAGGCTCTTCGGTATTTTCAGTGATGGAGCCCGACCAGATGCCACCGAAGGCACCGACGTGGGTGAGAGTGGCGCTGCGGCCGGTGTCGGTGGCTTGCAGATGCACATCGTCCAGTTTGAGAGGCAGGTTCAAGCCTGCAGCTTGCAGGGCTGCCCTCGATAAATCGAAGGAGCCGCGCCAATGGCGATTGTGGAGACCGCGCTGCCATCCGAGTTCGACGCGACCACCGGCGCCGCCCGTTAATTCCCAGCCACGGTTGAGGGGATGGCCGAAGGCAGCGGCGATTTTGAAGGCGGGAGTTACGTTGGCGAGGCGGAGATAGAGGCGGAGTACACCTTCGCCGGTAGAAAAATCTTCGAGCAAGACGGATTCAATGGTGTTTTCGGAAGTGGCGCTGGAACGAGTCTTCGCGAGCAAAGCCTTTTCTGATTTATTTTTTGCGGCGGAGGCGGGCGTTTGCGAGCCGAGTATTACGCGGACCGGTTGCAACATGAAACGGCGAGAACTGAGCGATCCTCGAAACGGATCGATCTGAACGGGCTGGGCGAGACCGGGGACCAGTAGAATGCCGCCGCGAGTAGCGACTTCGGCGGAGTCCCATTGGATGGGCCAGCCGTGGAGTTCGCCGGAGCCGGTGAAGAATTGATCGGCGGAGATATCTTCATCGACGTTGGGCTGGAAGGCGCGGCACCAGGCGAGGAGATCTTGCGCTTGGACAGCGGCGGAGCCGACCCGGACGCGCCAGTCTGCAGGCGCATTGGTTTGAATCTGACCGGAAGCACGCAGTTGGGAATGCGGGGAATCGAGATTGATGGTGTCGGCGCGGACTTCACCGGCGACCAGATCCCAAATGCCTTTCACGTTGAGACTGACGTTGGGATTGTCACTGCGTTCGGTGAGATCCCAGCGGTGAAGCTGGGTGGTGCGCGCTTGGAGGTTGAAGCGCCATTGCCCGGGGCCAGCTGGCTCTCCCGGTTCAGGCTTGCCGACGCTGGCTTGTCCGTCGAGGGAAAGTTCACCGCGGATGCCGGGATCGTTGCCGGTGGCGAGGCGAAACAGATCAGCCAAGGAAGCTTTGTCCCAGTGCACTTGAATTTGCGCCGGCTGGAGACGGGAAGAAGTGCCGGCGACATCGCCGCGGACTTGAAGAATTCCGGCAGATTGAAGGCCTACGCCGCTGCGCCAGGGCTGGGCTTCCAGTTGGAGTTGCCAGCGACCCTCGTCGAGTTGTTCGACGGCGCCGGAAACATTGGTGAAGGCGAAGGGGCGCTTCTCGTCGCCAAGCTTGAAATTGATGCGGCCGTCGTCGAATTGAATTTTTTGGAGATGGTGCGTGGACTCGGGGGAAGGCTGCGGGCCGTAACCACTGGAGCTTGCGTAGTGGGAGGTGTTGGCAGGAGGAAGCCAGTCTTCGAGGTTCCAGCGGCCTTGGAAATTGCGGACGAGGATCAGGCTGGGACGAGTGAAAGACATGGTGCCAAACTCGAAACGTCCGCGGAAAATGCCGGAAAGGCGGAGGCTGGCGGCCATGGTTTCCGCGCGAAGAAAATACTCGTGGCCGAAGGAAGGATCTTCGCCAATAGTGACGTTGTCGACGAAGAGCTGCGGGATGGGCAGAACCTGAAAGGAAAAGCTGCCGGCGTCGACGGGTCGTCCGAAGGCGCGCTCGAGGTGGGAAATTAAGTAAACGCGCATGCGGTGGGTTTTGACCAAGGTCGAGACAGCCACCTGGGTCGCCGCCAGCGACAACACCAGCAGCGCGAAGGACCTAACGTATTTCTGGGCGCGACTCATGACGAAGGGATTTTTCTCAGACTAACCAAACCAGTGTACTAGCTAACCGGGATACGTGCCTCAATGCACGGTGTGGAGCATACGGCTCCAACGGGTGCGTGCAGGGAGGTGCACCAGAGTGTCGAAGATGCCGATGACGCGCTGGGCGAAGGTCGTCTCTCCATAATCGGCACTGTTAGCATCGACGGACCAATAGATTAAAAATGGGCGACCCATGATGGCGTCGCGATCAACGAATCCCCAGTAGCGGCTATCGAGGCTGTGATCGCGGTTATCGCCCATGGCGAAATATTTGTCGGGGGGCACAACGAGTTCGTCGCCTTGTATGTAGTGCCGGATATCGTGAGCCCATTCGGGCTGGACGGGCGAAGCGAAGAATTGGTTGGAGACGGGAGGAAATGTGTAGTTCAGAGGATCGTAACCGGACGCGGGATCGTGGATGACGTAAGGCTCGTTGAGCAATTTTCCATTGATGTAGACCTGCTGATCGACGACTTTGAGGCGATCGCCGGGCAAGCCGATGACGCGCTTCACGAAGTGCGGGTGATCTTGATAAGGGAATTTGAAAACGATGATGTCGCCGCGCTCGAGCCGACGATAGGGAAGAAACTTGTCGTACCACTGGCCACGACCGCCGAAGATGAACTTGTTGACGAGCAAGTGATCGCCGACGAGTAAGGTGCGTTCCATGGATTGGGAAGGAATTTTGAAGGCCTGAACGACGAAACTGGTGCCGAAGAGGGCGAGGATGACGGTGACGAGCAGAGATTCAAGATACTCGGAGAGCGTGGTTTGATTGGTGTGTATGTCTCTGGGCGGCGCTTCGGCTTCCGGGGCTACGGTCACCGGTTCTGGCGCGACGGGCTCGGCTAGTTGTTGCGTCGAGACGGTTTCATCCGGCATTCGGCCCCACCTGTTCGGTAGAAGTGGTTGCGGGTTGCTGGAGCTTTTCGAGGGCGCTGCGCGCGGCCTTCTGCTCCGCTTCTTTTTTAGTGCTGCCTTCGGCACTGGCCATGCATTCGCCGCGGATCCACACTTCGACGAGGAATGTTTTTTGATGATCCGGGCCGGTTTCGCCAGCGAGGCGGTACTCCGCGGGATGTCCACCGCGTCCCTGCAGGAATTCCTGAAGAGCGCTCTTGCGATCGGAATCGGCGATGCGATCGCCATCTTCCAGCGCTTGGAGGAAGACAGTTCGTTTCAGGAGTCCGCGAACGGGATCGAGGCCGCCATCGAGGTAGATCGCGGCGACGACCGCTTCGAAGGCGTCGGCGAGAAGGGCGGGCTTGTCGCGGCCACCGGTTTTTTCTTCACCCCGGCCGAGGCGGAGATGCTCGCCGAGTCCCAGTCCGCGAGCGGCAATTTCGAGGGAGTGGGCGTTGACAATGCGGGCGCGGCTTTTGGAGAGCTGGCCTTCGCTCCAGTCGGGGAAATTGGTTAGGAGATATTCGCTGGTGAGGAGTTCGAGAACGGCGTCGCCCAGAAATTCTAGACGTTCATTGTCTTGCACGGCGGAGCCGGTGAAGGAAATTTCTTCGCCGCGAGCAGTGCGGAGTTCGGGAATGGCGGAGCTGTGCGTCAAGGCGCGATCCAGCAAAGCAGGCTTCAGGAACTGATAGCCGAGCGTAATTTGGAGTTGCTCGTCATCACCGCGAATGACCATGTTCTCTCTCGCCGTGTTGCGTCGCCTCGTGCTATACCGGGTCGTGCCACTCCCCAGGCGGGCGCCGAAAATTACTTCGGAGCGCTCATCTGGGTTGTTGCCAATTTCTTAGCTTCGTCGACGCCGTTCTTGCAATTGGTCTGCAAGCCGCTGGGAATTGCCGCGCACTTGGTGAAGGCGGCTACTGCGTCGTCGAAGTGGGAAGTCTTTTCGTTGCAAACGCCGAGCAGGAAATAATTGACGGGATCGGGATTGGTGTCGAGTTTTGCGGATTGTTGCAGGTTCGGAATGGCTTCCTGGAACTTTCCACGACGAAAGTCAACGAGCCCGAGACCGCCGTAGGCCATGGCCGCAATCTGATTTTTGGCGGCAGTGAACTGTTCGTCGGTCAGATTGTCCGGTTTGGGGTAGGTGGGCAAAAGCTCCAAGGATTTCTTGTTGTATTGTTCGGCCTTGTCGAGACGTTTCTGTTTATCTTCATCGGACATGCTGGCGCTCATAGCGCGGGGAAGAGTAGAGCCGACAATGGCGAGGGTTTGCGGATCATTGGGATTCAACTGGAGTTCCTTGTCTCCAGCTGCTTCCATTTTTTCGACTTGTCCGGTGCTGAGATAGCCTTTGACCAGCCAGTTGTAAACTTCGGGGCGATAGCGGCTGCTGGGATATTTGGTCAGGAATTCTTCACCAGCTTGATCTTTTTTCGCAGCGTCGGAACCGGGAAGTTCGCGAAATTGCTTGATGGCGGCTTCCTCTTCGGCGTTGACGGGCGGGGCTGAATCCATCTGGATGGGCGCGGCAGCGGGCGGCTTGTTGGGGTCTTGCGGTTGTCCTGGATTGGGCTGCTGGGGTTGCTGCTGTCCGGGCTGTTGCGGTTGAGGCGAGCCTGGAGCCTGGGCGAAAGATGCCGGGCTGGCGAGAAACAGCATGGCGCTGATCACTGAGCTGATCAGGGAGCCGAGCAGAGTGGTATTGACGTTCACTTGCATAGTCGTTCTCCTTCCTGACTTCATGGGCGCTCGGCTGGTTTTCTAAGGCCCAAATCCCCTAAACCTTTTTGCGCGGCTTGCTGGGCTTGCGAAGGCGCGCCCTGCACGACGAGAGCGGCCTGGTATTCCGATTTGGCGCGATCGAGTTCACCTTCGTCTTCGAGAATTCTGCCGAGATAGACATGCGACCAGGCCATGACCATGGGGTCGCTGGTGGCGGCGTGCTCTCCGGTGGTGAGTCGGCCAAAGACTTCCTTGGCGCGGGGGCCATCGTGATCGAGAAGGGCGACGAGGCCGAGGCCGTACCAGGCGCGAATCTGATCGGGATATTTCTCGAGTACGCTTTTGAAGGAGGACTCGGCGGCGCGTGGATTTCGTTCGGCGATGCGGCGTTCACCTTCGGTCAATTCGTCGATGGCAGCTTGATCGCTGGGAACGGTGGTGACGGCGGCTTTGCGTTTCCGGGCCAAATCTTCGCTGGTGAATTGCGTGGCGACTTCACTTTCGGTCTGCTTGGGCAAAAATTTGATGGAGGCCACGCGCTCGGATTCGGCTTTGAGGTCGATGGCGCGGACGAGATCCGGAAAATAATTCTTCATGGAGGGTTCGGATTTTTCGAAGGCGGGGAGAAGTTTGAAGATGGAGCGGACGAAGACATAGCCGTCGGCATCATCGGAGGCGAGGGTGGCTTCGATTTCGCTGGGGGATTTACGTTTTAGTTTGAGTTCGACGGCACGAACCATGCATTCGGAAAACCAGGAGAAATAGTCATCTTTCAGATCGGGAGCGAGGCGGGGGGCTTTTGCGGCCATTTCGTAGATGGGGCGCTTGACGACTACGACGTGAGGGTAGCGGAGGGGCAGGGTGTCGAGCAAAAAGTGTAGAAAGGCGTGACGCACGGTGTCGACGGGAATTTCATCGCCACCGCTGAGGATGATGGAGTAGCGGTCGCCGAAGTTGCGGACGTTGGTGATGCGGCCGACGAGGGGCTCGACGATGATGGTGAAGGAGCGATCCTCGGCGGGATTGAGAACTTCGCGGAGATAGGAGCTGGCCACCAAGACGACCTGAGCTACTTGATCATGGAGGCGCTCGATTTCGCGATTGTAGACGGGCTGGACGTCGCGCCAGAGCTGACCGATCTTTTGTTCCTTGTAATAGGCGGAAAGCAGCTCGTTGAAACCCTCGAGCGCGAGAACTTCCGGGGGCAACTCCTCGCGGCGGAGCAATGGCTGAAACTTGGGCGCGGGTCCGGAGACGAGTCCAAACCAGACATAGCGGGAAAGCATTTCGCCGGGATCGCGCAACTGATGCTGCTGATAGAAAGCGCGAATGGCGTCGACGGCGGGGCCTTGCTGGTGGCGGGTGCGTTCGCGGATCTGGGAGCGGAAGGTGCTCCAGTTGTCGGAGTTGACGTCGCCTTCGAAGCCGGAGGCGTACAACGCACACATGGTGGTGAACATGGTTTCGTTGCCGTCGACGGTGGCGCTGGTGACGGGAGCGGCTTGCATGCGGGGACGCTGGGGAACAGTTTGTGAGAAGGCGGCTGCGGACAGGGAGAGTAACAGGGACACGGCGAGGGCGAGCAGGAAAACACAACGCTTGGCGACGATCGTAGAGATCATTCAGTTATGCGCGGTGCGGCGGTAGAACGTTATCGGAGTTGGTGACCAGCAACGCGCGCACTTTCCGGGCGGCTTGTGAGGCTTGGATGGCGGTATCGTGTGGATACGGACATACAGGAATCACTGCCGCGGCCCATAGCCAATGTACAGGTGGGAAAAGGATGAGTCAAGGAAAGGTGAGGGAATACAGTGAGTTGGGGGGAGGGGCTCAGGGCAGAGGACGGATGGAAGCCGTGCGCTGTCTGCAGTGAGGCGAGAGATTGTATACGGGGGGGGGTAGCACGACAAAGTGCCAACACTCGGCAGTGCAGCGAATGGAGTGCTGCCGGCTGGCAGCCGGCGCTACCGATCGGGCGACTCAAGTTAGCGAGTATAGGATTTCGGTACGGCTAGAAGAGGTGCGGGCTGGGGCGGTGAGGGGGAGCAGAGCGACCTTGCCTCGGCGGGCGTGTTTTGTTAGGAATAGGCTTTCCGCCCGGATAAGGTTAGGCACGACCATGACAATCTCCATTAACACCATTAAAAGGTTTAGGCGATTCCGAGTTGGGGCGCTTTTGATCATTCCAGCGCTAGGTGTTTCGGCGGCTTTGTTGTCATTGATGCCGGGACGGGCGTTGGAGCAGATTGCGGGTGACACTGCGAGTAAGCCGGCTACGCCTGCGGCAGCGGCTACGGCGGATGGGAAGGAAGTGTCGAGCAAGAGCATGACGTTGAAAGGCGACACGATTTGGACGGACACGGGAGTGACGGTGGAGCCGGGACAGCACATCGTGGTGACCGCGGAAGGGAAGCTGCGCTATTCGGATGCGAAGGAAGATAACGGGCCGGAGGGATTGGCGCGGAACTTCAAGGACCTGATACGAATTTTGCCGGACAATGCGGCGGGGCGGGGAGCGCTGCTGGCGCGGATCGGGGATCCAGATACGGCGCAACCTTTTGTAGTGGGAGCGCACAAGGACGCGGTGGCACCGGTGGGCGGTAAGTTGTTTCTGGGAATCAATCAGGCGAGCGTGGATACGGGAGACGGATCGTACACGGTGAAGCTGGAGATTTTCGCGGGAGAAGGGAACGCGGTCAGGGAAGTGGCCAAGGAAGTGACGTCGATGCCGGGAATCGACAACACGCTATTCGCGAAGATTCCGAGGCGCATTGCGGATCAACAGGGGAATCCTGGAGACATGGTGAATTTTCTGGTGCTCGGGGATGAAGCCCAGATGAAGCAAGTATTTACGAGTGCGGGCTGGGTGACGGTGGATGCGAGTGTGGAGAGCACGATTCTGGCCGGGGCGATTGCGAGCTTTTCGAAAGAGTCGTACCTGACCATGCCGATGAGCCCGCTGTATCTTTTCGGGCGACATCAAGATTACGGGTGGGCGCACGCCGAGCCGATTACGGTGGTGGCTTCGCGGAACCATTTGCGGATCTGGAGGGCGCCATTCACGGTGGATGGAAGAATGGCGTGGATTGGAGCGGCGACGCACGACATTGGTTTCGAACGCGACCAGCGCAACAACGGGCTTACCCACAAGATTGATCCAAACATTGATCTGGAGCGGGAGTATGTGGACAAGACGCTGTCAAGCACTGGCTATGTGGCGGAAGTGATGCATTTCACGCCGACGAATCCGATGACGGAAGCCCATACTGCGACCGGGGGATCGTTTCATTCGGACGGACGAGTGTTGATATTGAAACTGAGTGAGGCAAGCGCGACGAAGTAAACGCTAGCACCGCTATTTAAAGGAAAAAGCCCCAAACGCTAGGATGGCGGATGGGGCTTTTTGTTTTTCGTTGTGTGTCGTTGGGGCGAAGCTATTTCTGGAGCAGCTGCAGAGAGATGCGACGATTCTTCTGGCGACCCGCTTCGGTGGCGTTTTCCTCTTCCGGGTGAGCGTCGCCATATCCCTTAGCCGAAATTCGGGAGGCGGGGACACCTTGTTTTTCGAGATCGGCGGCAACGGCTTTGGCGCGCTGATCGGAGAGTTTTAAGTTGGACTTTTTGTCGCCAGCGTCGTCCGTGTAGCCATCGATGCGAGCCTTCATGTTGGGATAAGCCTTCATGATGGCCGCGACGTTGTGGAGTTGTTCCTCGGAGTCGGGTTGGATAGTGGCATTGTCGGGATCAAACATAACGCGATCAAGATCGACGGCGGTGGTGCGGTTCGGGGCGCGATTGTTGTCGTTGAGCAGATCGATCAATTGGGCTTCCGGGCCGAGCTTGGGAATGCTGAGTTCTGTGCCATCGGGCAACTTGGTTTTGGATAGAACGCCCGCGGTGGCCGAGGCGGAATTGACCGCGTCGGCTACAACGTTGGCGGAGTCTACGGCGGCTGTGGTGGCGGCGGTAGTGACGGGTTGAGCGCGCAGGTTGGCGGTATTGGTGGCGCGATAGACGGTCCAAGCCATAAGGATGGCGGAAACAATGCCGATGCTGACGAGCCACATGGCGCCTTTTCCCGGGCCAGGACCATCGCCGAGTTCGACAGTGCCCAAGCTGGCGTGAGGGTGAATTTGCTTTGCGGGCAGATTCAGATAATTGGCGGGAACCCAGCGCTCGAGACCGGCGCGCTCTCCTAGTAGCTGCTTACTGAGAGTAAGAATGTTGGGCGAGGCGACGCTGTACTGTTTGCTGAAGTAGGCCAAGACGAGAGCTACGGCCATGCTGAAGAGTGAGTTGGCGGAAGTCTGGCCGATGCCGGCGCGGCGGCCGACGTAGTTGGCGGCTTGTTCTTTCTGTTCGCCGAAGACGAGACCCTGGAAACGGTCGACGAGTTCGCCTGCGGCGCCATTGAGACCAGTAGAGGCGAGCGAGGGAATACTGCCAAGAATATCCTGGTTGCTGGCGTTACCCACGAAACCTGAAAATTGGTTGAGGAAGGTGGTGTCGCCGGCGCGTGTGGCGATGGCGCTTAAAACAGCGGCGATGGCGGTGTTCGAGGCGGTATCCACGGTCTGCGGGGATTCTCCGAGGCGCGTCGCGAGGGTTTGCTTCATCTCGGGCGTGACCATTTCTCTTACGGAATCAAATAAGGAATTCGCCATGACGCTTCTCCTTGAGCGAGAGTTCGGAACGAGACTGGTGAAGCTGCTGGGCGGGGGACGACGGAAACCAAAACTTTTTTAGCGCGGCGGTGAATCGGGACTGACTGTAAATCCTCCTACCTCAAAAGGTGCTTAAGCTTGTTCCTGCTCCGGGGCGGATTTCAATTGCTTACGCGGGAGAAGGGCTTTGAGGCCGAAATGTTCACCATCCAGAATTCTGGTTTCCCACCAACCGGTCGAGCCAGCCTTGGCGAGAACGCGAACGCTGATACCTGACTGTAGGAGCAGGAGGCGTTTGTTGGTGATCATCATGGCGATCCCTACGTCGTCTGAAAGCGCGCGCAACTTTTGCCACTCTTCGAAACTTTGTTCGTCGGCCGGTGCAGCAACGCAGCCCATGGCATCCTCGCTCTGCACGGCGAATAAGCGACCGACTTCGCGCCCCGCTTGGCGATGACGAGAGGCGATTGCTTCGTCGGTGGCTTCGACGTCTTTTAGGAAACGATAGCCACGACGCGGCAAAGTCTCGATGAAACGCGGGCGGCTGGCGTTATCGCCTAAAGCCTGGCGCACTTTTTTGATGGCCGTGTTCAGACTGTGTTCAAAATCGACGAAAGTGTCTGCCGGCCAGATGCGAGTGCGCAAATCCTCTCGAGTGACGACGACGTGGGGCCGTTCGAGCAGAGCCATCAAAACCTGCATGGGTTGCTGCTGGAGCTTAAGGCGTTTCCCACGCTTGAACAGTTCCTGAGTAGCCAAGTCAGCCAGGAACGGGCCGAAACGCAACTTGGCTTTGCCACCACTTGCGTCAAACATTGCGCTCTCCACGGAGCAGGGACTATACCGCAGTTGCCCTACGGTGCGAATAACTTTCCCCGACCGTGTGGGGCGAGCCAGAGGTGCGAGATTAGGGTATGCAACTTGAAGTTTGTTGCTGTAAGTTGCGAACCCATCGTGGGTTAGTGGAGGCACGCAGTTCACCTCTGGTTCACCTTACCTTCACCGGGCGTGCATTGAGGTTGAAGTGGGGTTGGGGCAAAGTGGGCAGCGTCGAAGGCAAACATCGATGGCCGGACACCTCGATGCTTCGACAAAATGCAGCAGTAAAGGGGGACCCGTGACAGACAAGGTTGGGGCGGCTGGCATGGGTCCCACTTTCAAGCAGCGAAGAAAATTGGAAATACGGCGCGAGCAGGCGCAAAACCACGATCTTCTAGTCCCTACCCATCACTAACCCGCAGTTGCTGTAGACCCACCCCGGAGGCGGCGTTCCTTCCCTGGCGCTGGCATCCGAACCCTGAACCAGACAAAGCCCGGGCGACCACCCGGGCTTTGCTCTATCTGGATGATTCTAGCGATAATACGTTGGAAGCGGCGATGATAATTGCCGAAGAAGGAACTTGCTGTGACGGCTAGCAGCCGGCGCTACCAAAAACTGATCTAGCTATCCGTAGGGGAGAGGATTGGGATTCATCACGCAGAACGAGCGCGATGGCGCAGAGATCCTCACTCCGCGGACTGCGTTCGGAATGACGTGGTCGGTGGGCGGATTGTTGGAGAAGCGAAATTTTGAAGCCGAAGAGGGAATCTTGCTGCCGGCTGGCAGCCGGCGCTACCAAGTCTGATCTAGTTAGTCGCAGGAAAGGATATCCGGGATAGGGAGGCGCGACAACGCATGTGTCGGATCAGGCTGGCGGTTAGACTACGCCGCGACGCAGTTCTTCTAGTTTGTAGAAGGTGCCGCGCCAGATGATGCCGCCCTGCTTGAGGGTGATGAAGGTGGAGCGCAGGAGCATGTATGCGAACATGACGGCGCCGAGAGGGAGAGTGAAGCAGTAGAACGGGGAAACGCCCATCACGAAATCGACCGAGGCCAGGAAGCAAAGCGGAACGAGTGCGCAGACGGCAGCCAGGATGCGGACCCAGCCATGTCCCAGGAAAAGGCCGGCGAACGGGACAACGTTAAAGACCAGCAGGGCGAGGAACTGACCTAGAGCGACGAGCGGACTGAATTGAGCGGCGGCGAAGAAATTCTTTTCGACGCCACGAATGAGGTTGCCGAGCCCGGCGTGCCAGCGAACGGACACGGCGTCTTGGGCGATGGCGACGCCGGAACGGAATGCGCCCATCTTTACAATTTTTCCTAGTTTGACATCGTCAACAACTTCCAGGGCGAGACGGCGATGGGTGCCGCAAGCTTCATAGACGGAGCGCTTCAACATTTGAAATGCGCCAACGCCGACGTAGGCGGTGGAACGGGGGTTGCTGACTTTGTGAGGCTGAATGGCAAATTGGAAAAACATGCCAAAGAAGGGAATCAAGGCGCGTTCCCAGAAGCCGATCATTTCAACGTCGCCGAAAAGAGTGAGGTGATCGAAATTGAAGCGGCGGAGTAATGTGATGGTGCGGCGCAAAGTGTCTGGCTTGAATTTAACGTCGGCGTCGGTGAAGAGCAGCCAGTCGCCGGTGGAGGCTTCGTAACCTTTTTGGAGAGCATGCGGCTTGCCTAGCCAGCCCGCGGGTAATTCTGGGATGTGAACGACGTGAAGGCGATGGTGGGTGGCGGCGAAATCGTCGAGGATGCGAGGGGTGGCGTCGGTGGAGCGATCGTCGACGGCAATAATTTCCAGTTGTGGGTAGTCAATTTCGAGGAGCGTGGCTAAAGCTTGGGGAAGTTTTTCCTGTTCATCACGCGCGGCGAAGATCAGAGAGATTTTTGGGCACTCGGGATCAGTGGCGGCGGAGAAGTCTTTGAGCCAAGGCAAACGCACGGCGCCAATCGCGGTTTTCAATCCGTAGACAATCCAGAGGAGAGCGAGAAGCGCGAAGAAAAGAATTCCAAAGAGATGCATGTAGATTGGAGTCGGGAGCCAGCCTCAGGGTATCCTAGCATGGATGGCAAAGAGCCTAGCGATTTTGGGGGCCGGCCGTGTGGGACGCGCACTGGGAAGGCGGCTGCGCGAATTGGGATGGGAGATATACGGAGTAGCAGCGCGGTCGGAGTCGAATGCGCATAAGGCGGTGCGATTTATCGGCGGCGGCAAAGCGCTAGTAGGCGTGTCGCGGATGTTGCTGAGCGCGCGAACGATCCTGGTGACCGTGCCAGATGACGCGATTGGGGAAGCGGCGCGCGAGTTAGCACGGGTGGGCGGGGAAGAGCTGGCCGGGAAAGTGGTGCTGCATACGAGCGGAGCGCTGGACGCGCGGGTTCTGGAGCCGTTGCGAACTTGCGGGGCAAGCGCGGCATCGATTCATCCGTTGCAAACTTTTAGTGGAGTGAACGTGCCACCGCTGGAAGGAAAAGTATTTGCGATTGAAGGCGATGTGGTGGCGGTGCGGGCGGCGCGGCGAATGGCGCGGGCGCTGGGAGGAGTGGCGGTGAGCATTCCTTCGGAGAAAAAACCGTTGTACCACGCGGCGGGAGCGTTTGCGGCAGGGCTGGTATTGGGGATGGAAGAAACCGGCGTGCAGATGCTGATGATGTCTGGAATGAAGCGGCGAGAATCGGTGCGAGCGTTGCTGTCGTTGACGAGGCAAGTGCTGGATCATTATGAGGAGTTGGGGCCGCAGAAGGCGTGGACCGGGCCATTGTCGCGCGGGGATTACGGAGTGGTGGCGTCGCACGAGGCGGCGTTGCAACAGTTTCAACCAGAATTTCTGGAGGCGTATCAGGCAGTGAGCCGGCTGGCGGCGCGAGTATTGTCGCGCGATCCAGCGTCGATGTTGAAGGAACTGGAGAAGGTTTCTATTTCCAGCGGCGGGCGAGTGACGAGCAATGCCAAAGGGGGAGCAGCGTGAGTCAACTTCAAATTCCCATTCATACCAAGACGCTCAAAAACGGATTGCGAGTGGTGGTGGTGCCAGACACGACAGCGCCGGTGGTGACGCTGGGCGTTTACTACAAAATTGGATTCCGGCTGGAGCCACAGGGGCGGAGCGGGTTCGCGCACCTGTTCGAACACATGATGTTTCAGGGTTCGGAACATGCGCCGAAGATGCAGCACATCAAGCTGATCAATTCGAGCGGCGGCGTGCTGAACGGATCGACGATGTACGACGTGACGAATTATTACGAAGCAGTGCCGTCAAATGCGCTGGAGCGGGTGTTGTGGCTGGAAGCGGATCGGATGCGCGCGTTGAAAGTGGACGATGAGAATTTGCGGAACCAGCGGGATGTGGTGAAGGAAGAAGTGCGGGTGAATGTGATGAACCAGCCGTACGGCGGATTTCCCTGGCTGGATATGCCGCCGGTGGCGTTTCGCAACTGGGCGAATGCACACAATTTTTACGGGGACTTTGCGGACCTGGACGCAGCGAACCTGGTGGACGTGCAGAAATTTTTCCGGACGTATTATGTGCCGAATAATGCGGTGCTGCTGTTGCTGGGCGATGTGAAGCCGGAGGAAGGGCTGACGCTGGGAGAGCAATATTTTGGATCGATTCCGGCGGGAGCGGCACCTCCCTTTGCCGATCCTACGGAACCTCCACAGAAGGAAGAGCGGCGCGGACAGGTGGAGGAAAAATTTGGGACATTGCCGGCGATGGCGATTGGATACATGATGCCGCAACGGCGGACGAAGGAGTGGTACGCGATGGCGCTGCTAGACCAGGCGCTGCATGGAGGGCGCGCGGGGCGGATGCATCGCGAACTGGTGCTGGAAAAGCAGATTGCGGTGGAAGCGGATGGCGGGATCGACGATATTTTCGGCTACAACGGGCCGACGCAAATGACTACGCGGATTCTGCACAAGCCGGAATATACGGCGGAGGCGACGCTGGGGGCGTTTGATGCGGTGATTCACGAGGTGCAGCAAAACGGGATCAGCGAAGATGAATTACAGCAACTGAGGGTGAAATGGCGGTCGGATTATTACTCGACGCTGGAAGGCGGGCGAGGCGGGTACATGCCGCGGTACGGATTGATGCACCTGCTGGCGTGCTTCACGCTGTTTGATAACGAGCCGCAACTGGTGAATACGATTCTGGATGGATTTCTAGCGGTGAAGCGGGAAGAGGTTCAAGCGGCGGCGAAGAAATATCTGCTAGCCGGAAAATCGCGCGATCGTGTTTCGCACGCCAGTGAATAAAGATGTTAAGGAGGCCGCGTAATGGCGACGCAAGCAACGGAAGTGTCGACGCTGGTTCCGGCATTGACGGCGGAACGGGAAGTGAGTTGGCCGAAGCGGACGCGTGCGACGCTATCGAATGGGTTGCAAGTGGTGCTGGCGGAAGCGCACTCGATACCGAAATTTCATGGAGAATTGTTTTTTCGCGCGGGGAATGCGCTGGTGGTGGATCGCGCGCCGGGATTGGCAGAGATGACGGCGACGGTGGTGCGCACCGGAACGGCGAAGCGTACCAGCCGGAAGATTGAAGAGGATTTGCGGAGTTTGGGAGCGGACCTGGGAGCGAGCGCGGGACAAGACACGAGCGCGATTTCGTTTGCAGGACTGAGTGAGTTTGCGGGACCGCTGTTGCAGTTAGTGAATGAATTGTCGCGAGAGGCTGCGTTTCCGCAGGCGGAATTTGAGCGGGAATGCCGGCAGAAGCTGGAAGAAGTGAAACTGGAGCGGACGTCTCCGGGATTTCTGGCGAGTGAGCGGTTGCGGAAGGTGCTGTTTGGGGCGCATCCGTATGCACAGATTTCTCCGAGTGAAGAGCAAGTGGCGGCGTACAGGCGCGAGGATCTGGTGTCGGTGTACGAGGAGATTTACACGCCGGAGAATGGATTGTTGATGCTGGTTGGCGACTTTGAGCCGCAGGCGATGTTGAAGACGATCGAGGCGACGTTTGGCAACTGGACAGGAAAGAAGCCGACGGCGAAGGAATCGGCGGCGCCGCCAAAGCCGCACGGACGCCGAGTGTACCTGGTGCACAATCCCGGTTCTGTGCAGACGCAGATTTTGATGGGCTGCCCGGGGATTACGAAGCGGCATCCGGACTGGATCAAGCTGGGGCTGACAAATAGTTTGTATGGAGGCGCATTTAATTCGCGGCTGGTGATGAACATTCGCGAAGATAAGGGCTACACGTACAGTCCGCGAAGCGCGGCGCATCCCCTGCGAGAGCATGGATATTTTTCGGTGTCGGCGGCGGTGCGGAATGATGTAGTGGCGGCATCGTTGACGGAAATGTTTTATGAGATCGATAAGCTGCGGTCGGTGCCGGTGCCGGAAGCGGAACTTGCGGATGCGCAAAATTATTTGACCGGCGTGTTTTCGATGGGGCTGGCGACGCAGGAGGGATTGCTGTCGCAATTCTCGTCGGTCGAGCTGAGTGAGTTGCCGCTGGATTATCTGGAAACGTATCGCGACAAGATTCGGGCATTGACGCCGGCTGACCTGCTGGCTACGGCGCGGAAGTATTTTGATTCGGCGAACATGCAGATTGTTTTGGTGGGCGAGCGGGCGCAGATTGAAGAGCAGGCAAGATTGTTTGGGGATGTGGAAGTGTACGACAACCAGGGCAAAGTCATTTCCTGAGTTGATCGGCGATTTGTGATTCGCGACATTGCGTTGTTGCGTTTGTAGCTGATATTATCAAGTTATTATGTATCATCGATGGCAGCGGAGTCTCCGCTATGGTTTGCTGTCGCTCCTCTTCCTAATTTGCGTAGTGGATGGCTTGGCGAAGAAAAAGCCGCCGCTGCATCCGATCAACTTAAATACGGCGAATGCTGCGCAGTTGGAGTTGGTGCCCGGGATTGGGCCTTCGACAGCGGAGAGGATTCTGCAGGCGCGGAAATCGTACGGGTCGTTTAAGGATGTGGACGATTTGCTGGCAATTCGCGGGATTGGGCAGAAGCGTTTGGACAAGATGCGGAAGTATTTGACGGTGGGGAGTACGACGACGGCGAAGAAGGCTGGGAGTGCGGCGGGTACAGCAGGTGCGGCTAAGGGGAAGACGGCTGCGCCGAATGGTACGGCGACGAAGGCGACGACGGTGAAGAAGAGTGCGCCGGTGGAGAGGGATGAGGAGGAGCCGTAGGGGATGGCAGAGGTGCAGGGTGAACCCAAGAGGGATTCATCGCGCATAGTGCGCGCGATGGTGCGGAGTACCTCGCTGCGCTCGGAATGACGTGGTCGGCTTTGCCGGATTGATTGGTGGTTGGTTTACGCGGTTCGGAGAGTTGAGGACTGAGGCACGATGTATCGTGCGCCTACGATGGTTGGATATTGACCCGGTCGAGTGGACGGTTAGAAGTGTTGGTGGGTGGGCTTTTGGGGGGTTAGGTTTAGGGGGACTTGGTCGGCGATTCGGATGCCGTAGCCTTCGAGGGCTACGACCTTTTTGGGGTGGTTGGTGACGACGCGAATATCTTTGAGGCCGAGGTCGATCAGGATTTGCGCGCCGATGCCGCTTTCGTGTTGGACCATGCGCTGGCGGGCGGGCTCGCGATCGAGCTGGCCGCGCGAATGGAAATGAATTTGAGGCAGGGTGCCGGGAGTTTCAGGCGCGTCGATGCTGTAGCCGCGGCCGGTATGATGTAGATACAGGAAGACGCCGCGATCTTCTTCGGCAATTTTCTCCAGCGAACGAACCACCAGGTCGGGACAATCACACATAATTGAGCCAAAAACGTCCCCGGTGAGGCAGTGGGAGTGGACGCGGACGAGTGGCGGAGTGGGCCCATCGAGTTGGCCACGAACCAGCGCGATATGTTGATCGTGGTCGACATCGCTGCAGTAGGCGATCATGCGGAAGTCGCCGTAGCGAGTGGGCAGAACGGTTTCGGCGACGCGGCGGACGTAGCGTTCGTGCTGCATGCGGTAGCGGATGAGATCGGCTACCGTGAGCATCTTCATGTTGTGTTCGCGGCAAAACTCGATGAGTTGCGGCACGCGAGACATGGTGCCGTCTTCATTCATGATTTCGCAGATGACGCCGGAAGGATTGAGTCCGGCAATGCGTGCCAGGTCGACGGAAGCTTCGGTCTGTCCGGCGCGAACGAGAACGCCACCGTTGCGAGCGCGCAGAGGGAACATGTGGCCAGGGCGGGCAAGATCCTGGGGCCGGGTTTTCGGGTCGATGGCGGTGAGGATGGTGATGGCGCGATCGGAAGCGCTAATGCCGGTAGTGACGCCGAGCTTGGCATCGATGGCTTCACAGAAAGCGGTGCCATGGACGGAAGTGTTGATGGGAGACATCAGGGGGAGATTGAGTTCGTCGCAGCGCTGCTCGGTGAGCGCGAGGCAGATGAGACCGCGGCCGAACTTGGCCATAAAGTTGATGGCATCGGGTGTGATTTTTTCGGCAGCCAGGGTGAGATCGCCTTCGTTCTCGCGATCTTCATCGTCGACGAGGACGATCATGCGCCCCTGACGAATTTCTTCTACGGCTTCTTCTACGGTGCAAAAAGGAGAGGACACTTGGGTCATGGAATAGGCCTCTAAATAGTATAAACGCAAGTCGATAGGGGGCGGCAAGGCGGTGCGCGGGCCGGAGGGTGGAGGGCGTTCGACGTGAGCGTCAGGGCAAGATTTTACATATTGGAGGCGGAACCAGGGCGTGACGCGAGGCATCAGAGGAGTTGGGAGGATTGTTTATGGCAAAGTTCGCACTTTATGCGGTATTGGAAGCAAAGCCTGGAAAAGAACGAGAGGTGGAAGACTTTCTGAAGTCGGCTCAACCGCTTGCGGAGAAGGAGCCGGGTACGCTGACATGGTATGGGGCGAAGATCGGACCTACGAAATTCGCGATTTTTGACACGTTCGCCGATGAGAAGGGAAGAGACGCGCACATTAATGGCGAGATTGCGAAAGCGCTGTTTGCGAAAGCGAGCGAGCTGTTTGCAAAAGAGCCGGAGATCAATAAGTTGGAGATACTGGCGGAGAAGGGCAGCGGTACGAAGCAAGCGAGCGCCCGATAGCAGATAAAAACTTTCGTAGGGTGAGTTGCGCACGGCGGGATCATGTACCTGCCGTGCGCAATTTTTTTATTGCGACCGGAAGTAGCGGATGTTGTGAATGCGCTTGTCCGCTACCTGAGGAACGGCTTAAGCAAATGAAACAGGCCTGCACCTAGTAATGCGGCGCCGGGTATGGTCAGGACCCAAGCCCACACGATATGGCGCGTGACACCCCAGCGGACAGCGGTGAGCCGGTGAGCCGCGCCAACGCCGACGATGGCGCCGGTTATGGTGTGTGTCGTGCTGACCGGGATGCCGAAGCGGGCAGTGGCCATCAGTGTAACGGCCCCGGCAGTTTCGGCGGCAAATCCGCCGAATGGGGTGAGCTTAGTGATGCGCTGACCCATGGTTTTGATGATGCGCCAGCCTCCGGCCATGGTGCCGCCCGCCATAGCGAGGTGGCAGCAGATGATGACCCAGTAAGGAACTTTGTAGGAGGCCATGGTGCCGCCGGCAACGAGAGCGGCAGTGATGATGCCCATACCTTTTTGCGCGTCGTTGGTGCCGTGACCGAGGCTGTAGCCTGCGGCGGAAAATAATTGGAGGCGGCGAAACCATTTATCGACGCGGCGCGGTCGCTGATCTTTGACAATCCAGGTGGTGAGGATGGTGACGAGGATGGCGACGATCATGCCGATGATGGGGGAGAGGAAAATAAAAAGTACGGGTAGTTTCCAGCCGCTGAGGATCAGTGCTTTGAAGCCGGCGTGAGCAACGGCCGCGCCGCCGTAGCCGCCCATCAAGGCGTGAGAAGAACTGGTGGGCAGACCAAGCGTGAGGGTGATGAGATTCCAGATGATAGCGCCCAGCAATCCGGCGAGCAGGACGCTGGAATCGACCATTTCGATGTGGACGAGACCTTTGCCGATGGTGTTGGCGACGGCGGTGCCGAAGACGAAGGCGGCGACGAAGTTCCAGAAAGCGGCCCAAACGACGGCGCGAAAGGGAGTGAGAACGCGAGTGGATACGACGGTAGCGATGGAGTTGGCGGCATCGTGCCAGCCATTGGAAAATTCGAAGGCCAGGGTGAGGAAGATGGTGATGAGAACGAGAGTGAAGCTGCTCACGGTGTCAGGCGTTCTTTAGGATGACGCTCTCAATAACGTTGGAGACGTCTTCGCATTTATCGACAGCAGTTTCGATGACCTCGAAAATCTCTTTCCATTTGATGATCTGGACAGGGTCTTTTTCCTCCTCAAAAAGCTGAGCGATTAAGGTGCGGCAGATACGATCGCTTTCGTTTTCGAGGCGGTTGATTTCAATAACGTGCTGCAGAGCTTTGTCTGGAGATTCCATGGTGTCGACGGCGTCTTTGAGCTCGCGGGTAGCGGCAGCGAGAACCTTGGCGAGTTCGATGGTGCCGACGCGAATGTGGTCGACGCGGTAAAGGACGAAACGACTGGCGGCGGCGTCGATTAAGTCGATGACATCGTCGAGGGTGCTGCAGAGCTGGTGCATGTCTTCGCGGTCGAAGGGGGTGATAAAGGTTTGATTGAGCTTGCGGAAAATCTGGTGGGTGATTTCGTCGCCAGCATGTTCGATCGCTTTGACGCGTTGCACCTGCTCGGGGACACCGGTGTAGTGCTCGAGCATGCTGGTGAAAGTGTTGGCGCCAGACACGATATTCTCCGCTTGTCTGCGGAAGAGAACGAAGAAATCCCCGTCATGCGGCATGAACCGCTGAAGAAATCCAGGCATGGTAACCCGCTCCCCCCTGAGGAGCATGGTATGGCATTGGAAGTCTATAGAAGGGGGAAAATGGAGGCAAGGAACGACGTCACAGGGCCGGCTTAACAGGATTGAAAAGTCGAAGCCGGCCGGCAGATTCGCAGTGTGGGTATATCGTGGTCGCGTTTAGCGCGCGCGTTGGGCTTGTTCACTGGCCAGAGCGCGTTCACCTTGCGGCGTGGTGATGACGGCGTCGGGAAGACGGATGGCGGCGTAGGCGAAGGCGGCGATTGCGGCGCCGATCAGTGGCGCGACGATGAAGAGCCAAAGTTGCTCGAGAGCCCAGCCTTGGACGAAGAGCGCAGGTCCAATGCTGCGAGCTGGATTGACGGAAGTGTTGGTGATGGGAATGCCAACGAGGTGAATCAAGGTTAAGACCAGACCGATGGCGATGCCTGCAAAGCCGACCGGGGCTTTGACGTCAGTGGCGCCCAGAACGGTGACGACCAAAAACATGGTGAGGATGACTTCGGCGAGGAATGCGGGAATCAGAGAGTAATGTCCGGGGGAGTGAAGGCCGAAGCCGTTGGCGCCGAGACCGCCGGAAGCGAGGTTGTAGCCACCGTCGGTGCCGCTGGCGATGAGGAGGATCAAGGCGGATGCGAGGATCGCGCCGAAAATTTGCGCGACGACATACATGAGGGCATCTTTGGGGCCGATGCGTTTTGCGAGGAGCACCCCGAGCGTGACGGCGGGATTTATGTGGCAACCGGAAATTGGGCCGATGGTGTAGACCATAGCTAAGAGGGAGAGGCCGAAAGCGAAGGCTACGCCAAGAAAACCGATGTGGCTGCCGGCGAGGACGGCGCTGCCGACTCCGCCAAAAACTAAAACAAAAGTGCCAAGGAATTCTGCAAAGTATTTACGCACGTGAGGGGACCTCCTAGAAGAATGGGGGCGAGTATATATGAGGGTCTTAGCAGACAGAAGGAAATATCTGGAAACACCGGGATAGGGAGACAGGCGTCCGGAATTGCAGGGAGACGAGCCGCAATCCGCGCGGGGACGCAAGTTCGTTGTGGATAATCGGGTGATTATGTTAGCGTGAGCCGCAATGAGATACGTTTGCGGCATTCTTTTTCTGATTTTCATTCAGGCGGGTACGTTTAGCGGTACGTGTGCTGCTGATCGCGATGAACTGATGCAACGGCGGACGCGAGCGGCAAAGCAATTCGCTGATGGTGTTTTGCTACTTCATGCCAAGTCGGAAATTGACTCTGCGAGCGATGGCTATCGAGTGGAGCGAGCATTTTATTATTTGTCCGGAATGGAGAATCTGCCGGGAGCGTTGTTGGCGATTGACGGAAAAAAGGGCGAGAGCTGGCTGTTCGTAAATTCTGACAAATACTTCAAGGAATTTGGTGCGGACGTCGTGGCGGGGCCGGGTGCGCAACAAGAATTGGGAATAGCGCACGTTGTGGACTGGACAGAGCTCGAATCGTTTTTGGCGGAGCGCGCACGCGCGGGCGACAAAATTTACTATGAACGGTCTGCGCCAGAACTTCCGGCGAATCTGGCGACATTGAAAGATAATCGCGCGCCTGCATGGATACAAGTACTGCAGAAAAAATGGCCGGAGTTGCGATTTGAAGAGGCCGGGCAGCGGCTGTCTAGCCTGATGGATGTGCAAAGCGCTGAGGAGCAAAAGGCTTTGCGCGCAGCGGCAGGCGCCACGACAAAGGCTTTGATAGCAGGAGTGCGCGCCATTCATCCCGGTGCGACGCAACGCGGCGTGGAATCGGTGGTGGAGAGTGCCTGCTGGAAAGAAGGCGCGCACGGAAGCGCGTTCTGGCCGTGGGCCATGGCGGGAGAAAATAGCGTGTTCCCTAAGCCATTTGCGTCGATGGCGCGTTACGACCATCTGGAAAGCGCGATGCAAGCGGGGGATCTGGTTCGATTGGATGTGGGCTGCGAGTGGGAACATTATCAGGGGGACTTAGGACGCACGGTGCCGGTGTCTGGCCACTATAGCGACGAACAACGCGAAATCTGGAATGCGTTTGTGGCGGCGTATCGTGCGGGCGTAGGGAAATTGCGGGAGGGGACGACGGTAGATCAAGTGTTTGATGCGTGGAAGGCGGAATTGCTGCGGCACCGCGACACGGTGAAGAGCGGGTTAGCAAAGCAGGCGATTGAGAGCTGGTCGGAACGCAAGAACGTGCCGTATTGGCAGGCACACACGACAAATCTGGACGCGGGGTACATTGACGGAGCAATGCGAGCGGGAATGACTATAGATTTTGAGCCGATTGCGTCGATTGGCGGGCAGGGCTACTACCTGGAAGACATGTTTCTGATAACGAAAGAAGGGGCGGAGATTTTGACGCCGGGGCTGCCGTATTCTGCAGAAGAGATCGAAGTGGCGATGAGCGGCAGCGAGCCGCACGAAAAGCAATCGAACGCCGCAAAACCATAAAAAGAAAATACAGAAGGGTAGAAAAGGGGCTTGACACCCATATCCGTAAGCTGTAACTTACCGTAAGTGAATACTTACGTAGAAACCGGACTTGGAGCGCTGGGGGATCCGACCCGGCTGGCGATTTTTCATGCGCTGGCGAAGAACCCGCAGGCGGTGAACCAACTGGCGGCGGGGCTACCGGTTTCGCGGCCTGCCGTATCGCAACATTTGCGGGTGTTGAAACAGGCGCGGCTGGTGCGCGACCGGAAGGCGGGCACACGGCGGATTTACGAGTTGAATCCAGAGGGAATTGCGCTGTTGCGCGATCACTTTGCAAATTTGTGGGACCAGGCGTTGAACGCGTTCAAGAAATTTGTCGAGGAAGAATACCGGAAGGAGCAGAAACATGTATCCCGAAGCAGCCGCACCGATGGCCGTGGTAAAGCGAACGATCCACGTAAGCGTACCCATTGAAAAGGCGTTTCGCGTGTTCGTGGAGAAGATGGGGCAGTGGTGGCCAGCGACGCACCACATAGCGGTCGAGCCGTTCAGCGAGATCGTGGTGGAGCAGAAAGAGGGCGGGCGGTGGTACGAGCGGGACAGCAACGGGTCGGAATGCGAGTGGGGACGAGTGCTGTTGTGGGAGCCGCCACGGCGCGTGGTGCTTTCGTGGCACTTGCAACCGGATTGGAAATTCGATGCGGATCCGGAGCGTGCGAGTGAAGTGGCGCTGTTGTTTGTGGCGGAGGGCGCTGCGGCAACGCGATTGGAGTTAGAACACCGGTACATTGAGCGGCACGGAGTGGGCTACGAGAAGTTATTTGCGGGCGTGGATTCGCCTGGAGGCTGGACGTTGGTGTTGGGCAATTTTGCGGACGCAGTGAAGAAATAGAAGGTTGGTGAGTTTGCCGCGAGTTGGATGAGCCTGAAATTGAAATTGAGGAGATGCGGAGATGAAAGCATCGTGGTTTTACAGAATTGCGGCGGTTTTGCTGGTGCTGTTTGCGGTGGGACACACGATGGGATTTCGGAAGACGGATCCAACGTGGGGAGTGGACGGATTGCTCGGGTCGCTGAAGCAAATGCATTTTAATGCGCAGGGATTCGACCGGACGTATTACGACTTTTACGTGGGATTCGGGCTATTTGTGTCGATATTTATGGTGTTTGCGGCCGTGGTGTCGTGGCAATTGGGAAGTCTGCCAGGGCCGACGGTGGCGTCGATGCCGATGGTGAGGTGGGGATTTGCCATTTGTATGGCGGCGATTACGGTTCTGAGTTGGACGAATTTTTTTGTGGTGCCGGTGATTTTTTCTGGGCTGATTACGGTGTGTTTGTTGGTGGCGGCGTGGCTGGCGGGACGGGCGGTATAGGTATTGAGAATCAATGTTAAGGCGAGATTTGTAGCGGCCACCTGAAGCGTGGCCGCTACATTGGGTTAGAGAATGGGTTAGAGCGAGCGGAGGAAGTTGAGCAGGTCTTGTTTCTGTTGTGGGCTTAAACCCTGGAAAATAGAAATGACGCCGTTGGCTTCGGAGCCTTGACTGGCGTGCTGTTGAATGGCGTTAAGGAGACCACCGTTGGCGGGAGTGGAGCGTCCATCGTGAAGGAAGAAAACGCGCTGGCCAATTCCCCAAAGCGGAGCAGTGCGAAATTCATCTGGACCAGCGTTTCCTTGGGCAATGTTGTCTGCCAATCCCTGTCCCATGTGATGAACCAATAGATCAGAGAAGAGCGCAGCGTTCTGATTGCTGAGGCCGGGAGTGAGACTGGATGGACCGGTCTGCAGGGAAGTGGTGTGGCAAGTGTCGCAATGAATCTGGCTGAAAAGAGCCCGTCCATTTTGAATGGAAGTGGCTGGCGGATTTCCCGGGATGCCCACGGAAGAAGGGGTGGGAGGGGCCAAGAAACGCATGAAGTGGGAGAACTCGACGATGTCGCTGGGAATTTGTGCGCCGGAGGAATCAAAGTTGGTGATGTCTTCGGGAGTAGGGTTGAGAAGACAGTTGGCGGGAGGCTCGGAGCGTTCGTTGGGGAAGAGTTCGTTGGTCACGCCAATTTCGACGTTGTAGGCTTCGCCAGAAAAAATTTCGAGAGATTTATTTTGCGCTTTCCAGCCAAAGCGAGTCATGGAGCCATCGTTGCCGCTATAGTTCGGATGTCCGGAGATGCCGAGGTGCTGTTTGAGGTTACTGTTGGCCTGCATGTTGGCCAGGATGGTGGAGTCCGGAATGTTTTCGATCAAGCCGGCGCCATAGGTCGGAGTGGGAATACGAAAAATGAGATTGTTGAGTTGCTCCATCTGCTGGAAATTAGGTTGAGCCATTTTGCAACTACCGGCATCGGAGCGACCGGCGATGGTGAAGAGGGCGTGGACGCCGCCATCGGGAGTGCGCGAAACGGAGTTGTTGCCATTCACAACGAAGGGGAAGCGGGCTTCGCGAACGGGCCCATCCGCGGTGATAAAGGAAGGAATGGAATTGGTGGCGCCACTCGCAGTGGCAGCGGCAATCTGGGGGTTGGGTCCAATATTGGGGTAAGCGGCGAGGGCAGGGCTGGTGCCACCAACGGCGGGTTGCGCGTGACAACTGCTGCAGCTATTGGAATTGAAACTTGGCCCGAGGCCTGTAGCGACTTGATCGACTTGCTGGAAGCGAGTTTGACCGTCGTTGAAGAAAAGAAGCTGGCCAGGCGTGAGAGAGGAAAGAGGAGCGCCGGCATTTACGCTACCAGCGCGAACACCGGGATCTTTTGCGCCGGAGTTGTTTGGAGTTGGAGGGGATGGGCTCTGATGAGCAGCAAGGCGCGAAGATGAGCTGAGCGCCAAGAAAAAAAGAACGACGGAAAGAGTGATGACCTGAGTTTTCATTTTCATACGATTTCCTTTTGAGCCTGCGCCGAAGCAGGAAGCCGCCAGACACACCTGTAGCGACCAGTTGAATGAAGTTGATCAAACGAACGGGACCTGGATGAACAGGGAACTACGCTGGGCCGCGAATCGTGTTCCTCGCCTAATTAGCCATGAATGAACGAGACGAAAACGGACAACTGATACACACCTGGAGCAAGCGCCTCCTAGCTGCGTTCATGCCATGCGCAAGACAGAGCACCGCGGAAGCGATGCGAGGATGCGCCCGGGGGGAGATAGGCGTGAGCCGCGAAAAAGCTGTTGTTAGTTTACTGGCTGGGAGTTTGGGGACTGTATGCGGGTGCGAAAGAGGCGTCAACGTGAAAAGAGTACAGGGGAGAGGTACAGGTGCGGGGCAAAGAGTTAAGAGCGAATAAACAAATAATGAACTAACAATAAAGTATAGACGTGCCATGCCCCTCGGGTATTCACCTAGGAAGAATGCAGCGTCTTCGGTATTCGAAGTGAGAATGCCAGTGTGCATAATTCACTCAGTCAAACCAGCCAGGGCCCTACAGAACATCCAGCCAAATTGCGGTTACGCCGCCGTCCCCGTTAGTGGAATCCTGGAGGAATATCAATGTTGAAGAAGCAAGTGCCGATCATGCTTGCCATGATTTTGTGTGGGGCGTATCCGGGCTTGGCTCAGCGACCGGAGCAGGAGCATCCATCGCAGGAGAGTCACCCGGCGCAAGCGCCACCGTCGCACCAGCAGGCGCCGCCTAAAGCGAATCAGGGCCACGTGCCGCCTCCGCCTCAGAAACGCGAAAGCCAGCCGCCTCGCCAGCCGGAAAATAATCAAGCCAATCGAAGCCAAATGCCGCAAGGAAACCACGCAGATAACAACCGGCCGGTAGACAGGCAAGACAATCGACCTGAGAGCCATCAGGGAGCGGAGACACGGCAAGAGAATGTACGGCCGCATGTAGATAATGATCAGTGGTATGGCCACGACCAGAACGATGCGCGGTATCGGGTGGCGCGTCCTTATGAGCATGGGCATTTTGAACATTACGGACAACAGTATCGCTACGGGGTGGAGCGGATTGATCGGGATCATCACCGGTTCTGGTTTCCCGGCGGATATTACTGGCAGGTGGCGGATTGGGATTGGCCGGTGGCCGCTGATTGGTGCTGGAACTGTGGAGACGATTTTGTGGTGTATGAAGATCCGGATCATCCGGGTTGGTATCTGGTCTATAACGTGAATACCGGCGAGTACGTTCACGCGCAATACATGGGAAGTTAAGCGGCTAAGCCGCCTTTAGAAACTCCTATTCAACTTCAACCAAGAAGAAATAGCTGACGGGTTCCGATCGCAAGAGGTAGCGGTAGAAACGAGCCGCGCGGTCGTGGTGTGACGATCGGTGCGTCCGTGTGCGCCCGAGGTGCGGGCTGAGGTGCTGGTGAAGTTAAGCGCTTGTTGGCGCATTTTTTCGGGAAAAGTTTTCGGGCCGACCCCTGGGGAAATAAATTCAAAAATGAAATGAGGAATCGCTCCATGAGAATGGCAGTCATCGCAGTGTTTGCAGTGGCAATGCTCGCAAGTGCAGTGCAGGCGCAAGCTCCTACAACGTTGACCAACGGCTCCCAGCCGGTTCCGTTCTCTTGCAACACCTATCGGAATTACAACAACGAACTGCTTTGTTACAACCTGACGCTGCGAGATGCGGAGGGGACAGCGCAAGGAATGCTGGTCTTTTACGCGTACGTGAAGAGTGACGGCACATTTACCGGCGTGATCAATGACTACGACAACAGTGGAGCGCTGGTTTTTGCATCGACGGATTGGACCGGGAAGAATGGCACCGGAAGGTTTGATGGAGATTTTACGGGGCCATTCAGCGCAAAGTTGCCGAGCGGCACGATCATCACGGGAACGCTGAATGAGACGGTGATTGCGGTACAGCATCCGTACGGCGGGGGACGCGGCGGGACGCACATCGTGACGAGCTACTACGTGCAAGGGGGAACGCTGAGCTACACGGAATAGCGAAGAGGTGTGTATGGCACTAAGACGCTGCGGTATTCGGGAGAGAAACGCGATTCGCAGCAGTTGTAGAGATAAGTGGGGCGGCTGAGCAGGCCGCCCTTTTTTATTTTGTGTGGATATCGCGGCGGGAGTGTAGCGGGTACAATGGCGCCATTCTTAAGGGTCTCCCCGGGAGGATACGATGGCGGGATTTTGCGGAAGCTGTGGCGCGCCGATTAGGGGACCATTTTGCGGAAAGTGCGGACAGCCGGCGGACGCTCCGCAGGACGTGGCGCAACCGACTACGGCGGGCACCGGTTCGTCGGCTGCGTCGCCCGTACAGCTTGCGCAGGGAGTGAGTGCGGTGCCGCCAGCGGCGAAGAGTGGCGGGCTGGGGACGATCATATTGGTAGTGGTGCTGGTTTTTGCCGTGGTTGCGGCGCTAGGGATTGGAGCGGTTTTGTATGGAGTGTACTGGGCGAAGAAGAAGGTGGATACCTACTCCGCGGCGGTGAGGGGTGGTGGAAATAGGGAGCAGGTGGCAGTAGCGCATGGGAATAGTTGTCCGTTGTTGTCTGCAGCGGAGTTGCAGAAGGTGTTGGGCGTGACGATTGAACGAAGCGAAGAGATTGAAGAAGAGAACAAGCCGGGGTGCGCGTATTTTACAAATGCGGCAGGGATAGCGACGCTGCAGAAGATGGCAGCGGAACAAACAAAGCGCGATTCGGCCCGCGCCCAGAAGGGCGCAACGGCGAAAACAGACAATCCACTGGAGTTATTGAAGAATACAAAAGACCTTGAAGGAGCGATCAAAGCGCTCAGCATGCAGGCGGCCGGAAAAGACGGTCAGGTCTTCTCGTTCACGGTGGAGCGGAATGCAGACAGTGGAAGTTGGACATCGATGAAAACCACCATGTCGGTGGTGCCCGGCTTTGAAGAAGTGCAGGGTGTGGGGGATCACGCGATGATTGGAACGTTTGGCCATGCGTTCTACGCCGTGAAAGGGAATACCATTCTTTACCTGAACACTTTGTATGTGCCGGAAGCGAGGAATCGCGGGGCGGAGCTTGCGCGGCGGATTCTTGGGAAGATGTAGGATGGCGTCGAAACACAGGAACACAGCCAGGAATGTGCTGTGCTACGGAATCTGGTAAACGTGGTGGCGAGCGGCCTTGGCAAGTTGAAGAGTAAAAGGGCGGCCGAAGAGGCCGCCCTTTTTGTTGGATTGAGATTCTGGGCTTGCTGGAAAACTTAGTACATGCCGCCCATGCCGCCCGGTCCACCGGGACCGCCGGCGCCTGCGGCTGACTTCTTGTCGTCTTCCTTGAGTTCCGCCACCAGAGCTTCGGTGGTGAGCATCAGGCCGGCGATGGAAGCCGCGTTCTGCAGAGCTAAACGAGTAACCTTGGCAGGGTCAATAACGCCAGCCTTCACGAGGTCGACGTATTCGCCGGTGTCCGCGTTGAAGCCGAAGTGATCGTCCTTGGAATCGCGAATCTTGCCGATCACCACAGCGCCTTCAAAACCGGCGTTGAGAGCGATCTGACGAGCAGGCTCTTCCAATGCACGCTTGACGATGCCGATGCCGACTTGCTCATCGCCTTCCGCCTTGATCTTGTCGAGGGCGGGAAGTGCGCGGAGCAGAGCAGCGCCGCCGCCGGGAACGATACCTTCCTCAACGGCTGCACGGGTGGCGTGCATGGCGTCTTCGACGCGAGCTTTCTTTTCTTTGAGTTCGGTTTCGGTGGCTGCGCCGACTTTAATGACGGCAACGCCGCCGACCAGCTTGGCCAACCGCTCCTGCAACTTCTCGCGGTCGTAGTCGCTGGTGGTCATTTCGACCTGTTGACGGATCTGCTTGACGCGGCCTTCGATTTCGCTGGGCTTACCGGAACCTTCGACGATGGTGGTGTTGTCCTTGTCGATGGTGACCTTCTTGGCCTTGCCGAGGTCTTCGATCTTCACGTTTTCGATCTTGATGCCGAGGTCTTCGGTGATGGCCTTACCGCCAGTCAAAACTGCGATGTCCTCGAGCATGGCCTTGCGGCGATCGCCAAAGCCAGGAGCCTTGACAGCAGCGCACTGCAAGGTGCCGCGCAGCTTGTTCACCACGAGAGTGGCGAGGGCTTCGCCTTCGACGTCTTCCGCGACGATGATGAGGGGCTTGCCGAGCTTAGCGATCTGCTCGAGCAAGGGCAGGAGATCCTTCATGGAGCTGATCTTCTTCTCGTGGATGAGGATCAGCGCGTTTTCCATGATGCATTCCATGCGCTCGGGATCGGTGATGAAGTAGGGGGAGAGGTAGCCGCGATCGAACTGCATACCTTCGACGACTTCCAGCGTGGTTTCCATGGTGCGGGATTCTTCCACGGTGATGACGCCGTCTTTGCCGACCTTCTTCATCGCTTCGGCGATGATGCCGCCGATTTGCTTGTCGTTGTTGGCGGAGATGGTACCAACCTGGGCAATCATGTCGCCCTTGACGTCTTTGTGGAGCTTCTTGATTTCTTCGATGGCAACTTCGACGGCCTTGTCGATGCCGCGCTTGAGAGCGGTGGGGCTAGCGCCGGCAGCAACGGTCTTCACGCCTTCGCGGAAGATGGCCTGAGCCAGAACGGTGGCGGTGGTGGTGCCATCGCCGGCAACGTCGCTGGTCTTGGAAGCTACTTCACGAACCATCTGAGCGCCCATGTTCTCGAGGGGGTCGCGCAGCTCGATTTCTTTTGCTACGGTGACGCCGTCCTTGGTGATGATGGGGGCGCCGAACTTCTTTTCGATAACCGCATTGCGGCCCTTGGGGCCGAGGGTGATCTTAACTGCATCCGCAAGAGCATTCACGCCGCGCAAAATAGCCTGGCGCGATGCTTCTCCGGTAACAATCTGCTTCGCCATTGCTTAATTCCTCCTAAGAATTTGCTACTAAGTCTTGAGTGTTGCTTGAATGTTGCCGGCGTCGGAGCCGGCGTTTTTGTTTCCTGATATCAGATATCGGATACCAGATTTCAGGAAGCTACATCGCAATGCTTGAAGATCCGCCGTGCTTACTTCTTTGCTGCTTTGGCCGCGCCGCCGATCCTCGCGAGAATTTCTTCTTCGCGGAGGATGAGGAGTTCTTCGCCCTGGATGTTGATTTCCGAACCGCTGTACTTGCCGAAGAGCACGCGGTCGCCCACGTTGACGTCTAGAGGAATCCGTTCGCCCTTCTCGCGCTTGCCCGCACCGACGGCAATGACTTCACCCTCTTGAGGCTTTTCTTTCGCGGAGTCGGGGATGATGATCCCGCCCTTCACAGTTTCCTTCTCTTCAATACGCTTCACGATGACACGGTCGTGGAGCGGTGTCAGATTGACTGCCATCTTGAACAACCTCCATTGTTGAACTAACAGCTAGGTGAGACTTAAAGCTATGGTGCGGAGTGAAAGAGCCCTGAAGCGAGTTAGCACTCCTTGCAGCCGACTGCTAATATAGCAAGAAATCGCATGCAGTCAAGCGTTTTCCTTACGATTTGAGTGGGACACGCGCAGATACCCTCAGGTGCTTTCGATGGTAAGCCTACTATTATCAACGGCATGGGTATGCAAGAATTTTCTTGCACTTGGTATTTGCCCTGCTTTCGCTGTGGGAATAGACTGGCTGCCAAACTGACGTGCGCGCACTTCTCTATCTCCGACTCGTGTATTTGACGGCTGGAACACTGCTGGCGTTTTTCTGGATGGTGGTGATTCTGGGTCACCGGCGGCAGAGAAACCTGGAGCGAGTGTTCTTCTTTTTGTGTCTGGCGCTGGTGAGTTTTTTCGGTTGTCGGTTGCTGGCGCTGAACGCACACCTTTATTACGGAACTCCGCCGAGTGGGTTGCTGATGTTTGCGTGGGCGTGTGTGTGCCTGGGATTGTGGTTCGTACCTTCGTTGTTGGTGCATCTGCACGTGGAATATGCCGAGCTGCGGGGATTAGTGCAAAGTGCGAAGGAAAAGTGGATGTGGTTGGCGGCGGCGTATGTTCCGACGGTGGCTTTGAGTCCGCAGTTGATGGTAGCGCTGCGCGCGGGGGACGGATAGAGACTTTGACGCGCCGTCGCATGTGCTGGGCGTTGGCTTTCAAGTGTGGCTGGTGATTTCTATCGGGGTGGCGGCGTATTGGCAGACGAGGTTCGCGCAAGTGCCAGGAGCCGGCGCGAAAGAGAAGTCGCTTTTTCGGGGGCTGCGTTGGGACTTCGTGGCGCTGGCGGTGTTTCTGGCGGTTTTTATGTATATGCAGCACCGAGTGGGGAGCGGAACGGTGTCTGGATTCGAAGGGTTGCTGGCGATTCTGGTGTTGGCGCCGTTCGTGACGATGATTCGAGAAGTGCAGCGTTTTAATTTTCTGGACATTGGACGGCAGCGGAATCTGATCTATGCGGTGTTTTTGACGTTTGTGGCGCTTTTGTATTTGAGTTTGGTGCGGCGGGCGAGTTTGTGGCTGGACCCGTATCTGCCTCCCGAGGCGACTGCGGCGTTGCTGTTATTTCTACCGGTGATTTTTCTCGAGCCACTGCAGCGTATGATGCGGAAACTCCTGCGCCAGACCGCTCAGACCGAACTGGATCGCGCTCAGAAACTGATGGGGCCGATCAATGACGTGGCGCGGCTGGGCGATCAGGGCAAACTGCAAGCGTATTGCGAGGAGTGGATCGCGGAACAACTGCAATTGGCGGAAGTGACGCTGGAACTGGGGGATTATCAAAATAATCCGGCGCTGCGCACTGCGGCGTTAAAGCAGGTCGGGGGTATCACCGAGATTTTTGAGGTTCGCCGGGGGCTGAAGCATGTGGGGCGTTTACGCGTGCGTCCGCATGGGGCGATGATTTCTGGCGAAACGTACGCGGGATTGGAACTGGTGTCGGAACAGCTACCGGCCGCTTTTGATCTTTGCCGATTGATCGAAGAGAAGCTGCAACTGGAACGGGAACTGGCGGAACGGGAGAGGCTGGCGCTGGTGGGGCAGATGGCGGCCAGCATTTCGCACAATCTGAAAAATCCACTGGGCTCGATCAAAACGATTTTGCAGGTGCAGATGGAGAGCCCGGAGCTGCCGGCGGCGATGCGACAGGAAACGCAGATGGTTTTGGACGAGATCGCGCGGCTCTCTGCGAAGCTGAATCAACTGCTGCAATTCAGCCGTCCGGGAATACGGACTAAAGGTGGGAGCAGCGTGTGCGACGTTGGGGAAGTGGCGGAGCAGGTGGTGAGCGTGTTTCGGCATGAGGCGGAGGAAAAAGGAGTGGCGCTGGAACTGGAGGGCGCGCGGACGAACTGCGTGGTGGCTGCGAGTGCTGAAGCGATGAACGATATTTTGTCGAATGTGGTGCTCAATGCGATTGAGGCAGTAGACCGCGGCGGGCACGTGCGGGTAATGCTGCAAAGTGAAGACGGAGTCTGGCGTCTGGATATTGCTGACGACGGGCCGGGGATTCCGGAAGCGGTGCGGAGCAAGATTCACCAGCCATTTTTTACGACCAAGCCGCGCGGAACGGGGCTGGGGTTGGCGATTGTGCAGAGGCGGCTGGAAGAAGTGGGTGGCACCCTCGAAACGAAGAGTCCGGTAAGCGAAGCGAGAGGTTCGCTATTCCGCATCACCATCCCATCGAAGGGAATTCCCGGATGAAGACGATATTGGTTGTGGATGACGAGCCGGCGGCGCGGTATGCGTTGCGGCGGGCGTTGGAGAGCCGGTATCGGATCTTGGAGGCGGATTCAGCGGCGGCGGCACGTTCTACGCTGGCCTCGGAAGCTCCGGAGTTATTGCTGTTGGATGTGGTACTGCCTGGCGAGGATGGGATTTCGTTTTTGCGGTGGTTGCGGGAGCAGGGAAATGATTTGCCGGTGCTGATGGTGTCGGCGTTGGACACGGCGAGAACGGCGGTGGAGGCGCTGCAACTGGGCGCGGCGGATTATCTGGTGAAAGGGTTTGAGTTGGAGGAGTTGCGGCAACGGGTGGAGAACCTGTTACGTGTGAAAGGACTGGAGCGGGAGAATGAATCGCTGCGGCGGCGGCTGGCGACGGAAGGGCAATTTGGGCAGATGATCGGACGTTCGGCGGCGATGCGGCGGGCATTTGAGATGGCGGACCGGGTGGCACCGACGGATTCTACGGTGTTGATTCTGGGAGAGAGCGGAACCGGGAAGGATTTGCTGGCGCAGGAAATTCACGCGCGATCGCCGCGGAATGGGCGGGCGTATGTGGCGGTGAATTGCGCGGCGCTGCCGGAGACGCTGATTGAGTCGGAACTGTTTGGGTATGAACGGGGCGCGTTCACGGGAGCGGCACAGCAGAAGAAGGGGCGATTCGAGCAGGCGTCGGGCGGGACGTTATTTCTAGATGAGATTGGGGACATGAATCCGGTGACGCAATCGAAAGTGTTGCGGGCGCTGGAGAATCGTACCGTAGAACGGCTGGGAGGAACGCAATCGATTGCGGTGGATGCGCGGGTGATCAGCGCGACGCACCGGAATTTGCCGCTGGCGATACGTGATGGAAAGTTTCGAGAAGATTTGTTTTACCGGTTGCGGGTGGTGACGATTGAATTGCCGCCGCTGCGTGGGCACAAGGAAGACATTCCGGTGCTGGTGGAAGCGTTTCTGCGGTTGCATGGAGCGCGGTTAGGGAGGAAGGCGCGGCTTACCAAGGAAGGGCATGATGCGCTGGTGCGGTATGACTGGCCGGGAAATATTCGCGAATTGAAGAATGCGCTGGAACGCAGCATGGTGCTGAGCCGCGGAGAAGAAATTGGGATTGGAGATTTGCCGGAGGAAGTGGCGAAGGGTTCGCCGGTCATTCCGAAGAGCGGAGGAGATGGGGTGGACCACGGGTTGAGCGAGACGGATTTTCGCGAAGCTAAGAGAAAATTCGAGATTGCGTATTTATTGAGGCAACTTGCGGCGCATCGCTGGAACATTTCGCGTACGGCGGCGGCGATTGGGCTGCACCGGCAGAGTTTGCAGGAGAAGCTGCGGGAATTGGGGATTCGGCGTCCCGGCCTGGATGTGGTAGAGGACGAGGAATGAAATTGTCCGGTTACGTGCAGGCAGGGGGAGGCAGCACGCGATTCGGTCGGGATAAGGCGCTGGTGGAGTTGCAAGGAAAAACGATGTTGGCGCGGACGACGGAGCTGCTTTCGTCCGTGTGCGAGCAAGTGAAGATTGTTGCCGCTAGTGGAAAATACTCGCAAAGTCGGGTGGAGATCGTCGAAGACCGGTGGCCCGGAGAGGGTCCATTGGGAGGAATCATCTCGGCTTTGTTGGAGAGGCGAAGAATTGCGAATGAGCCGATGTGGACTCTAATTGTTAGTTGTGACATGCCTTTTTTGAGCAGTGAATTTCTGGGATTGATGAAGGAACACGCGTTCAGCAGCAGCGCGAAGGTGGTTGTGCCAGAGTCGAAGAATGGGCTGGAACCGCTGTGCGCGTGTTGGCGAAGCGACGCGGCACCGGAGATTCATGAGATGTTCGATACGGGTGTGCGCAAGGTGAGTGAAGCTATGAAACGCTTGCCGATGGAAGTGCTTGACGAGGCGGTCTGGAAACGATTTGATAGCGACCAGCGCCTTTTCTGGAACATGAACACGCCGGCGGATTTTGAAGAAGCACGACGGATTTTAGACGAGCGAGGACGATGAGCGAGAGCCTGCATGACGAAAAAATGAGTAGAGACTTTGGCGCGAGTGGATCCGCAGAGAATTATTTCGAGTTTCGCGACGTGTGCAAGTCGTTTGACGAGCGAGTGGTGCTGAATGATGTGAGCTTTACGGTGAAGCGCGGGCACACGTGCGTGATCATGGGGCGCAGCGGTGTTGGGAAGTCGGTGTCGCTGAAGCATATTTTGGGATTTTTGAAAGCGGACTCGGGGCGGATTTTGATCGACGGGCAGGACGTAACGGATTTTACGGAAGCAGAGTTCGGGCCGATTCGAAAGAAAGTGACGATGGTCTTTCAGTCTGGGGCGCTATTTGATTCGTTGACTGTCGCGGAAAATATTGCGTTTCCGATGGAAGACTTACCTGGACTGACCGACGAAGATATCGACGCGTACGTAACGAAATTCGCGAAGATGCTGGAGGTGGAAGAGGTGCTGGACAAATTGCCCAGCGAACTTTCGACCGGGATGAAGCGGGCGGTGGCAATTGCGAGAGCACTGGCGCAGAATCCGGAAGCACTGCTGTACGACGAGCCCACCACGATGGTTGATCCAATCATGGCGGGACATATGGGAGACCTGATTTTGCGGTTGAAGGAGACGTTTCATAAGACGTCGGTGGTGGTGACCCACGACACGCATTTGGCGAAGCGGCTGGCCGACACGGTGGTTTTTCTGCAGGAAGGAAAAGCAGAGGTGTTCGATTCGTGGAGGGCATTTGAAACTTCTCCAGACCCGTTCATCCAGAATTTCCGTATGCAGGATGAACTGATTCCAGAACTGGACGTGACGCTGTGAGCGTTGCCGAGCCTCCGATAGTTGCCGCTGATCCAAAATCACAATTACGCAAGACGATGGGTTTTTGGGATGTGTTGCTGTTCAACATCGCCACGGTGCTGGGGCCGCGGTGGGTGGCAGCGGCAGGACACAATGGAACATCGTCGATCAGTTTGTGGGTGCTGGCCGCAGTTTTCTTTTTCGTGCCGGGTGCGCTGGTGATTAATGAGCTTTCTTCAAGATTCCCAGAAGAAGGCGGGTTGTATGTGTGGGCCAAGGAGGCGTTTGGAGATTTTCACGGATTTGTGGCTGGGTGGACGTACTGGATTTACACGGTGTTTTATTTTCCGGGATTGCTGCTCGCCAGCGCATCGATGAGCGCATACGTGATTGGGGAGAAGGGAGCGGCGCTGTCGCAAGACCGGACGTTTTTGTTGAGCGTGTCGCTCGGCTTGTTGTTTGTGGCGGTGCTGCTGAACATCATCGGGCTGAATATCGGAAAGTGGCTGCAGAACGCGGGCGGAGTTGGGACGTACGTACCGCTGCTGATGCTGGTGGGGATCGCGGCGCTGGTTTATTTCCGCAGCGGGTCGGCGACGCATTTCACCAGAGCGAACATGATGCCGACGTGGGACTGGGACACGGTGAATTTCTGGTCGCAGATTGCGTTTGCGTTCACGGGGTTGGAATTGGTGTCGGCGATGAGCGAAGAGGTGCGGAATCCGCAGAAGACATTGCCGCGGGCGGTGTTTGGAGCCGGGGCGATGATCGCGTTGATTTACATTGCGGGCACGTTTGCGATTTTGACGTTGGTGCCCGCGGGTGATCTGGATCCGAAGAGCGGCGTGTTTCACGCGATTACGTTTGGATCGATTGCGTTGCGCGTGGGATTTCTAGGCATACTGGCGGCGATGCTGGTAACCGTGGGCAATGCGGGGGGCGTGGGCAGTACAGTAGCGGGAATCGCGCGAGTGCCGTTTGTGGTGGGGATTGATCGGTATTTGCCGGCGGCGTTCGGTAAAATCCATCCCCGTTGGAAGACGCCGTATATTTCGATTTTGGTGCAGGCTGGAGTGTCGGGCGCGATTTTGCTGGCGTCGCAGATTAATGAGACGACGCGTGGGGCTTATCAATTTTTGATTGATGCGGCGATCATTCTGTATTTCATTCCGTTTTTGTATATGTTTGCGGCGGTGATCAAGCTGAGGCGGCGGAAAGACCGCAAAGAAAATACGCATGCGGTGTTGGTGCCGGGCGGCGCGGCGGGGATTTGGATTAGCGGAATTTTGGGGATATTGGTGGTGTTGGTGGGGATTGTGGTGTCGTTGGTGCCGCCGGGAGATTCGGCTGACAAAATTGGGTTTGAGGTGAAGTTGGTATTGGGGACGTTGGCGTCGATATTGTTGGGATTGGTTTTGTATTGGCGTGGGGTGAGGTCGAAGAGGGTGGGTGCGTGACGGCAGCGGAGTGAAGGGGTGAGTTACAGATACAAGGTGACAGCAACACAGGGTTAGAAGCCCTGTTGGATTAGTTCGGTAACCGTCAGGGTCGAGATTGGTTTTATGGTTTCGCGGGCTTCAAGGTAGCGTTCTACGTATTTGCCTAGGACATCCCCTTCGAGGTTGACGGGGTCGCCGATTTTTTTGTCGCGGACGTTGGTGTGTTCGTAGGTGAAAGGGATGATGGCGATTTCGGCGATGCGATTGTTCCAGCGAGCGACGGTGAGGCTGATGCCATCGATGGTGATGGAGCCTTGTGGAACGATGTAACGCGCGAAAGACTCAGGAACTTCCACTCCGTACCACCAATTGTCACCTTCAGGTTCGAGGCGCGTTACACGGCCCACGGTGTCGACGTGTCCCAGGACAAAGTGTCCGCCAAATTCTTTACCGGCGGTGAGGGGTTGTTCGAGATTGATGCGCATGCCGGGTTTCAATTCGCCGAAGGAAGTTTTGCGGATGGTCTCACCGGAAAGATCGGCGCTGAAGTGTTCGTGATCCTTCGAGACAATAGTGAGGCAGCAACCGTTTACCGCGATGCTGTTGGAGACGGCGAGATGCGGAGCAACACTGGGGGCATGCACAGTGAGGCGTCCGCCATCGGAGTGGAGTTGCAGGGATTCGATGGTGCCCAGATGCTCGATGATGCCGGTAAACATGAGACCTCGCTAATAATGTGATCTTGCGCCGCCGGTAGATCAGATTTGCGCCGACGAACGTGGACCAATCAGGATAGCGCTTTTCGTGATTGAAATCCTTGACGGGCGGGGTGCCCGGTAGGAAAATGCAGGCAGGCCACGCTCCTGGTCGGAGGTGGTCTATGTTCGAACCAGACCTGGTCGATCCTCATCCTGAAAGCCTTAAGACCTACCCGCAAAAAGTAATTTGCACACAACACAATTGTGAAGCGCAGATCGTAATCGCGAATTGGCCGTTCAGCGAAGAAGGCTGGAGCGATTGGCGGGTGATTGACTGTTCGTTGCTGCCCGGCGGGGCGGTGGAGTGTGGGATGGATTGCTTGTCGCAAGCGCGAGTTGGAGAGAAGACGTAGAAACGATTTTTGTGGAAGCAGAAGTTGGCGGTCAGGGCCGCTGAGGGAGTACGTGGTCTGCAGTTGGTGAATTTCGAAGGGCAGTAAAACGAGTTCAGGCCATTCCGCTTATCTGACGGAGGTAAGTTAGCTATGTCCGACCCGGAAATTCTCGATCGCATCCTGCAAGCCTGTAGCTACCGTTTTCGTGATGTAGTGTGCCCTAACAAAGACAAGGTGGCGAAGATAGCGGCGGCCAAGCTGCAAATGGATGACGCGGACTGGTCGGTGGTGGAGTGCTCGCTGCAGCCGGATGGGGAAGTGAACTGCGCGATGACTTGTTTATTGAGGGATCCGGATTTTTCGATTTGAGATGTAATGGAGACGAGCCGGTTGGTTGCACGGAGGTGTGCGATGCGTGACGCGAATGTTTCGGAGGCGGGGCTGCAGGGAGTTTGCGGCGCACGAGTTGCGACGGTTTTTTGCTCTACGCACTGGAAGCTGACCAAGGTAACTGCCCTTAAGAGGGAGTGCGGAGAGAGCCACATGAAGCTTTGGGACGTTGTGGAGTGTCCGCTGCGGCCGGAGAGCGACGTGTGGTGCGACAAGCGGTGTTTGGATCAGATTGATGATGACGTGCGGCCGAGATAACAGCGGAACCTGTTGGCAGGATCGGACTAGGGCACGATATATCGTGCCCCTACGGAGTAGCTGGCTTGGGAGTTTGCTCTTGGGCTAGTTCGCGCAGGCGGCGTAGATCTAGCTTGCCTGTACCCAGGTACGGTAGCTTTTCGGTGTGAAGGAATTGATCGGGGCGCGGTCTCCAGAGAGCGGGGAGATCGCTTTTCGAAAGTTTTTCTAGAACATCTCGCAATACATCCTCCGACAACGTGTGAATGACAACGAGGCGCTCGCCTTTTTTTTCGTCAGGAATGGCGGTGACGGCGAGGACTTGCCCATCGGCTTGCAGCAATTCGTGCAGTTTTTCTTCGACCTTAATGTGCGGAACCATTTCGCCGCCAATTTTGCTGAAGCGGCTGAGGCGATCGGTGATGCGCAGAAAGCCATCTTCATCGACGGTGGCAATGTCGCCGGTGTTGTACCAACCGTCGCGAAGAACTTCGGCCGTTTTTTCTGGGCGATTCAAGTAACCGACCATGACGTTGGGACCACGCACTAGGAGAAGACCGGGTTTATCGATGGGAAGGGTTTCGCCGGATTCAGGATCGATGATGCGGATGCCAATGCCGGGAAGGGGATGGCCGATGGTGCCGCGCTTGGCGCCGATTTGACGGAAGTAGGCGGCGCGGAAGTCGTAGGTGTTGACGGCAACTACCGGGGAGCATTCCGTGCAGCCGTAACCCTCGAGCGGGCGGAGGCCAAAGTGATCTTCAAAGGATTGGGCGATGCGTTCGGGAAGTTTTTCGGCGCCGGCAAGAACGATGCGCAGGCTGCCAAAGGCCTCGGGAGGGCAGCGACGGGTGTAGGAGTTGAGGAAGGTTGGAGTGGAAAGCAGCATGGTGACGGCAAATTTGCTGACCAGCGCGCCGATGGCTTGGGCGTCGAGCGGACTGACGTGAAAGACCACGCCGATGCCGGTGAGCGGAGGAAGACAGAGCGTGCCGGTGAAGCCAAAGGAATGGAAGAAAGGAAGAATGCCGAGGATGCGGTCGCCATCGTGAAGATGGAAGACTTGTTCGAGCTGCTCGACGTTAGAAGCGAGATTGAAGTGGGAAAGGACCACGCCTTTGGGCTCGCCCGTAGAGCCGCTGGAGAAAATAATTGTGGCGGTGTCGTCGAGGGAAGCTGGTTTCGAAGCGCCTAGAAATAATTCCAGAAGGCGCGCGGGGAATAGTTTGGCGGACAGGAGCGCGGCGAGTTTTTCGCCGAGGCGAGGATTTTCCGCCAGATCTTCGGCGTAAATTATTTTTCCAGGGGGCTCGATGTGAACTTTTTCTAAAAATTGACGGGAAGTGACAACCGTTTTGAGATCGCATTGTTTGGCGCAGGAGGCCAGCGATTCGTTGGAAGAGGTGTAGTTCAGATTGATGGGAACTTTGCCGAGGAGCAGAGCGGCCCAGTTGATGAGAGCGCCGGGAATAGAAGGCGGGAGCAAGATGCCAACCATTTTCTGATCAGCCCAGAGGGGGCGAAGGCGACGAGCCAGAAAAACGGTTTTGATCAAGGAATCGCCAAAGGTGAGTTTCGGGGTGCGTCCATCGGCCATGGCGAAATGGCGCGGATTGCGGCGGGCGGCTTTGATGAAACTGCGGGCGAGCGTGTGCATGTAACGACGGCGTCGCAGGAAGGCGTCGACGCCAAGTTGCTGAACGGCTTGGCGCACTTCGCTGGCATTTGACGTGGATGGCATGGGATTGCCAAAGGTGATGCGCACTGGATAGGGAATGCGACGAGGCCATTTCCAGAGAAAGTGGCCGCCAGAAAAGCTGAAGATGGAGCCCCAGATGCCGTCGAGATTGACGGGAATGATGGGGACGTCGATGCCTTTGATGATGCGTTCGAAACCGCGACGGAACGGAAGCATCTGGCCGATGCGGGTAATTTCGCCTTCGGGGAAGATGCAAACCAGTTCGCCGTTGCGCAGCGCTTCGGAGGCTTCGCGCAGGGAGTGAATCATTTCGCGCGGGCCCTGATCAGAAGCGATGGGAATAATCTTTAACATTTTGGCGAAGGGCTTGATGAGCGGATGGTCGTAGACGCCTTTGAACATCATGAAGCGAATGGGGCGGTCGGTGGTGGTGACGAGCAGGACGGCATCAATCCAGGAAGCGTGATTGGGTGTGAGGAGGGCGCCACCGTGGGTGGGAATGTTTTCGGTGCCCTTTAAGTCGAGACGGTAGAGGGTGTGCGCGGCGATCCAGAGGAGCAGGCGGATTAACGAATCGGGCAGCAGCCAGACTACGTACACCAGCGCTCCGAGCGTGGCGAAGGAAGACCAGAAGAAAATTCCGAGTGGGCCGAGTTGAAGGTAGTGCTTCAGGACATAGAAGGCGCCCGAGGCTCCGAGAATGCCGATAAAGGAAAGCAGGTTGGCTGCGGCGAGAACGCCGCCGCGATGCTGTTCTTCGGGGCGATGCTGAATCAGGGCGCTGACGGGAACAATGAAGAAGCCGCCAAAAAATCCGAGCAGGGCGAGTAAGGCGAGGACGGTGGTAAAGGCCAGGCCAGGAAGAGCGAGGAGAAAGCCGAAGATGGTGATGCCGGCAGCACCGAGAGGGATCAGGCCATATTCGATTTTTCCGCCGGAGAGATAGCCGGCGGCAAGGCTGCCCAGACCGATGCCAATGGCGATGGCGGCTTGCAGGAAACTGCCGCGGGTGTTGGATGCGTGGAGAATGTCGCGTCCATAAAAAACGATGTTGAACTGCAGGAGGGCGCCGAGGCAGAAGAAATAAGTGTTGCCGGCCACGGCTAGCCAGAGAGTGCGATCGCGAGCGATGAGTTTGCCTTGGGTGAAGAGGTCGCCGAGGAAATTGATTTGGAATTTTCTTGCGGGATCGGCGGCGGGGACTTTGCTGATGCCGAAGCTGGTGAGGAGGCCGAATACCGAGCAGCCTAAGAAAACAATACCGGAAATGTACTGGCGGCCGGTGAACGCTTCGGAGAAGTAGGCGCCAATCATGGTCCCGGTGATGATGGCGAGGAAGGTGAAGAGTTCAATGACGCCGTTGCCCCAGGAGAGGCGTTTCTCGGGAAGGATTTCCGGGAGCAGACCATATTTGGAGGGGCCGAAAAGCGCGCCTTGGGTGCTGGCCAGGAAGACCGAGGTCATGGCCATCGGGAGGCTTTGCATGGCGAAACCAGCGATGGCGAAAAGCATAGCGGCGATTTCGAAGATTTTGGTGCCGATGGTGACGGAGCGCTTGCTGAAACGGTCGGCGAAGTAGCCACCGGTCATGGAAAAGATGATGAAGGGGAGAGAGAAGAGCGAGCCGACGACCAGAATTTTGTTTTCTTCGTCGGTGGGGGAAAGATTGGTGCCGATGATGAGGAAGATGACGAGGTATTTGAGGGCGTTGTCGTTGAAGGCGCCCTGGAACTGCGTGACGATGAGGCTCCAGAAACCGAGACGCCAGGGGCGTTGGTCTTCGTTCATGCGAGATGCACCTCAGGGACGGACGAACTTGCGGATCAATGGCCGCAGTTGGTAGTGAAAATGTTCGCAAAGAATGGGGAAGTTAAGTAGGTATTTTTTGGGGAGGTGTGTGGTGGTGGGCTTGTGGTGGTTCGATTGTGTTGTGCATGGCGCACAGCCAGGAATGGCTGTGCCACGGGTGTTTCGGGAGGCGTTGACAGGATTGCGAATGCGACGGGCAGAGGCGCGCTTTAGCTGGGTTAAGGGAAAGCCTCACCCCTGAAAGGGGTGAGCTACAGGGGCAGGAGTTCGATGGCTAGGTCGGGGCCGAATTGTTGGGTGGAGCGGATGCGGAATTTCGCGAGGTTGTGATCTGGTACTTTTGCGAAGGGAACGCCGGTATTGCCGGCAAGTTGAGGAGCGTAGAAGAGAACCATTTTATTTGCCAGGCCTGCTGAGAGAGTTGCGCCGTTGAGTTTGGGGCCGGCTTCGAGGAGGACGCTTAGGATATCGCGGCGACCCAGATCTCTGAGGAGGGGGCCGAGATCGACCTTGCCTTTGCGGATGTTGGCCTGCAGCAATTCGACGCCGGCTTTTCGCAGCTTGCGCGCTTTTGGAGAGTCGAGTGGCACGCCGGTGTAGACGAGTACGTCGCTATCGGCAGATTGCACGACGCGGGAATTCGGAGAAAGTCGCAGCTTGGTGTCGAGGATGACGCGGAGGAGTTTGCGCCGGCGGGGCAGGTTGCTGCGATCGGTGAGGAGTGGATCGTCGGCGAGAATGGTGCCGATTCCGGTGAGTAAGGCGTCGGAGCCGTGGCGCATACGATGGACTTCGGCGCGAGATTCTTCGCTGGTGATCCAGGCGGGTTTTTTGCTTTTGCGGTCTCGGGGTAACGCGAGTTGACCGTCTAGGGTGAGCGCGGATTTCAGGGTGACGAATGGTTTTTTGGTGGTGATCCAGCAGGCGAAGGCTTCGTTGAGTGTTTGCGCTTGTTCTTCGAGGACGCCGGATTCCAGTTCGATTTTTGCGGCGCGCAAACGGGCAAGGCCGGAGCCGGTGGTCTTGGGATTTGGATCTTCCATGGCGGCGACTACGCGTGACACACCTGCGGCGATGAGAGCTTCGGTGCAGGGGCCAGTTCTGCCTTGGTGATTGCAGGGTTCGAGGGTGACATAGGCGGTGGCGCCGCGCGCGCGCGTTCCAGCCTGATTGAGCGCGATGATTTCGGCGTGATCGAGTTGGTCGTAAAGGTGAAAGCCTTCACCGACGATGGCGCCATCTTTGACGAGGACGCAGCCGACGGGGGGATTGGGACTGGCCAAGCCAACGGCTTGGCGGGCGAGGCCGAGCGCATGTTCCATGAAGTGCTGATCGTGGGGATTCACGGTTTAGTTGAACAGCGAATCGGCGTAGGTCTGGGCGTCGAAGGGAACGAGATCGTTGATCTGTTCGCCAGTGCCGACAAAACGGATGGGGAGACCGAGTTCGCGGGAGATGGCGACGACGATGCCACCTTTGGCGGTGCCATCGAGCTTGGTGAGAATAATTCCGGTGACGCCGACGCTGGTGGTGAATTGGCGGGCCTGGGCTAGTCCGTTCTGACCGGTGGTGGCGTCGAGAACCAATAAAACATCGTGCGGCGCGCCGGGAATAACTTTGGCGGCGGTGCGCTTCATTTTCTCGAGTTCCTGCATGAGGTTGGATTTGGTGTGCAGGCGGCCGGCAGTGTCGACGATGACGGCGTCGGCGGAACGCGCTTTGGCTGCGGCCATGGCGTCGAAGACTACAGCGGCGGGGTCGGAGCCGGATTTCTGCTTGATGACTTCCACCCCATTGCGCTGCGCCCAGATTTCGAGTTGTTCGATGGCGGCGGCGCGGAAGGTGTCTGCGGCACAGAGGACAACGCTGCGTCCGTCCTGGCGCAAGCGATTGGCGAGCTTGCCGATGCTGGTGGTTTTGCCGGCGCCGTTTACGCCGACAATAAAAATCACGCGCGGATCGTTGCCATTGGCGGGGCCAGCGAGTTTGGGCGAAGCGCCGTAAACATTGAGAGCGCGAAAGACGTGCTTTTTGATTTCGGCTTTCAGTTGATCACCGTTGGAAAGGGCGTTGCGGGCGAGTTGCTCTTTGACGGAGTCGAGAATTTCGCGGGTGGTTTTGACGCCGAGGTCGGCGGAAAGAAGCGCGGTTTCAACTTCTTTGAGAACGGCGGGATCAATCTGTCGTCCACCCTGGGTGATGGTGTCGAGAGTATCGGCGAGGGCGTCTTTGGTTTTTCCGACGGACTGCTTCAGTCGTTCGAGGAGAGTAGGTTCCGGTTTGCCAAACAGAGTAATCATATGAGTTCGAAAGCGTGCTGAGCCACGAAAGAAAAGTGTAACAGATGGGCAGGACTGTCGCCTTGGCGCGATTTTTGAAGTATGAGGAAGGAATAGCGCGATTACACGTGGACTTCGACGGCGGAGAGGCGGATTTTGCCGGCGGTTACGGCGGATTCGAGGGCGAAGACGACGGCCTGGTCGAATTTCGAACCGGCGAGGGCCTTGATGCGGCCGAGAGCGTAGTCGAGATCCATGGCGGACTGATAAGGGCGATTGGTGGTCATGGCGTCGAGGGTATCGGCAACGGCGATGATGCGGGCCATGAGTGGAATCTGCGGGCCGTTCAGGCCGTAGGGATAGCCGCGGCCATCCATATGTTCGTGGTGGAGTTCGATCCCGGGCAACATTTCTTTTAGCTGCGAGACGGGGCGCATGATGTTGGCGCCCTTGGTGGTGTGGGTCTTCATGATGTCGAATTCTTCTGGGGTTAAGGAGCCGGGCTTTTTCAAGACGCGATCGTCGACACCAATTTTGCCGACGTCGTGAAGCAGAGCGGCGATGCGCAACTTGTCCAATTCTTCGGCAGAGAGGGCAAGTTCCTGGGCTATCAGCGTGGAATATTTAGCGACACGGCCGGAGTGACCACGGGTGTACGGATCCTTTTCGTCGATGGCGGCGGCGAGCATGCGAATGGAGCCGATGAACAGTTCACGATTTTCTTCGGCGGCTTCCTTGAGGCGCTCGATGTACTCTTCGATGTCGCTGGCCATCAAGTTGAAATTTTCGGCGAGTTCGCTGATTTCGGCGGCGCCGCGCACTGGAGTACGTTGATGGAATTCACCGCGGCTGATGGCGCGGGTGGAAGCAGCCAAGCTGCGAATCGGGCGGCTGATGCCGACGGCAAAGAAATATCCAAAGAGGATGGCGACGAGAACGACGACGGAAACGAAGGCGAGAGCTTGTTTGTTGAGTTCGCTGACGCCAGCATCGTTGCGAGCATCGTCGAGGCTGCGCTGGGCGATGATGGCCCAATTGACTTCAGGGAAGGTGCTATAGGTGCCGACCATTTCGACGTTGCGATTTTTATCCTTTTCGGTGAAGCGCATCGTTTCAGTGTTGCGCAATTCCTTGGGGAGAGCTTTGATTTGCGCGACGAGATGCGACTTATCGCTGAGATCTTCGCCAGGGACGAAGGCCCTGGTGTCGTGATGCGCGACGATATGGCCGAAGTGATCGACGATGAAGACGCTGCGTCCGCGCACGCTGGAATCCTGCAAGCGATGCAGAATGGGATCGAGAGAAACGACAGCGGCGAGCATGCCGGTGAAATTGTCATTCACATCTTTCAGCGGAATGGCGATGACGAAGGCGGGGCGATTGTCTGGCGCTAATGCGAGTGGATCGCTGCGAAATTCAACGGCTTGGGTGCAGCTTACGAAGGCGCGCTGCAAAGCTTTGGCGACGAAGGGATCCTGCTCGGCACGGAAATTTCCTTGCGAGGCGCTGGTGCCTTTGCCGGAGCGGCCGACGGCGGTCAGATAAACGAAGGCGTTGCGATTGGACTCGACGAAATTTTCGAGCAAGCGGGTGACTTTTGGTTCGGATACGGGATCTTCGACATTGTCGATGAGTCCGGTGAGGGTAAGAATCTGGCGCTGACTGATGAGTTGCTGGGTGAGATTGGATTCGAAGAATTGAACTTCTTGCGCAAGCGAGCGGGTGAGTTCAGTCTGCTGCACGCGTTCGGTATCAACTAATTTGTCCTGGCTAAGTTGCAGAACTTGTCGGTGATATAAGCCGATGGGCAGCGCGCTGACCAGCAGCAACGCTCCGAGCACGAGCCAGAGGATGCGCACTCGACCGGAGCGAAGGCGCCTCGACAGGGATGGGAGAGAGACGGCCATAGCAAATACAAATTTTAGAAGAGCGGACGTGAAAAGGGTGGCTGGCCGAAGGTACAGGCGACGCGCAAGTGCAACTAGCGCAAAGGTACTGGGGCAGGCGGCGGATGTACTATTCCGGGCGGAGGGGACGCTCCATGATGGAGCGAATGGCGTCGCGAGGGGCATTTCCGAGGTGGAGAATGCTGTGGACCTGCTGGGTGATGGGCAGATCGATGCGATTGTCGCGGGCGAGCGCCAGAAGAGCTGAGGTGGTGCCTACGCCTTCAGCGACCATCTTCATGCCGGCGAGGATGTCTGGTAGAGAGCGGCCTTGACCGAGTTCGAATCCGACACGGCGATTGCGGCTGAGCGTGCCGTGACAGGTGAGGACGAGATCACCCAGGCCGGCCAAGCCACTTAGAGTTTCGTGTTTTGCGCCAAGGGCCACTGAAAGCCTGGACATTTCAGCTAAGCCGCGGGTGATGAGTGCGGCTAGGGTGTTGGCGCCAAGGCCAAGTCCCTGGCAGGCGCCAGCGGCGATGGCGATAACGTTTTTCATGGCGCCGGCGAGCTCGACGCCAAGCACGTCGTCGTTGGTATAGAGGCGAAAGCCTGGTCCGGCGAATTCTTCCTGAATATAAGTTGCGAGGGAACGATCCTGCGAAGCGATGACTACCGCGGTGGGTTGTCCCGCTGCGGCCTCGAGGGCAAAGGAGGGGCCGGAGAGCACGCCAATGCGAGGAACAAAGCGGAGAGCGAAGACCTGGTCGATCACTTCGGAACTGCGGAAATGCGTGGCGGGCTCCAGTCCCTTGGTGGCACTGACCAAAATTGCTTCGGAAGAAATGTGTGGAACGGCCTGGGTAAAGATGGAGCGGGAATGTTGCGAGGGCAGGGCCCCAATGACGATGGGAGCCCCATGCAAAGTTTCTTCGAGATTCGCGGTGACGCGCACGGTTTCCGGAATCACGATGCCAGGTAGATAGGATTTGTTCTCATGAGTCGCACAGACGGTTTGCGCCAGGGCCGGGTCGCGGGCCCAAAGCCAAACTTCGTGAGGACGGCGGCTGTGCGAGAGAACGACGGACAGGCCGGTGCCCCAACTGCCACCGCCGAGAATGGCGATTTTGGTCATTGCGAATCGTCTTTCGATTTGCCGAGTATGAAACGCTTTTCGGTGCCTTCTACGAGACGTTGCATGTTGGCGTCGTGTTTGAAGATTACCAGACCAGAGGCAAAGAGCGTGCCAAAGCTTACGATGAGCGGCGGAGCATGATGCGGAGCCCAGAGAAAATAAATCAGAAGTGGCATCGCGGCGGCAGCGGCGATGGAGCCTAGCGAAACGTAGCGCCAAATGGCGACGACGATCAGGAAAAAAAGAAGAGCGCTAAGCGCGGCGGGCAAGCAGAGAACGGCGAAGACGCCTAGGGCGGTGGCGACTCCCTTGCCGCCTTTGAAGCGAAGCCAGATTGGGTAGCAATGGCCGATAAGAGATACGTCGCCGGCGAGCATCATCCAGGTTGAGCTGTGATCGGTTACGCGCCCGGCGATGTAGACGGCGAGTGCGCCTTTTAGGGCGTCGAGAAGAAGGGTGAGAATTCCGGGCAGAGGACCGGCGACGCGAGCGACATTGGTAGCGCCGATATTGCCGCTGCCGGCGGCGCGCACGTCGGCGCCTGCAAAAACGCGGGCGAGAATGATGCCGAAGGGAATCGATCCGAGAAGATACGCGCCGATGAGTAGAAGGAAATTTGTGGGCGATGCTGCGGGCATGCGCTGCTAGGCCTCCGCCACGAACGTAAATGATTGCAAAGTAGTGTACTCCGCTCCGCTTGGTTTCAGTTTGCTTTCGATGAGATGAAACTCGCGGGCGGTGAAAGAACCGAAGCTGCGGGCGGCGTTTTCGTGGGCTACGGTAGAAAGCATCGGCGGCATGCCGGGCGGATTGAAGCGCGCTAGCGTCAAGTGAGGAGCGAAGGAGCGATCTTCCAGAGGAAAGCCGAGTTGGTGGACGGCGCGATCGACGTCTTGCGCCAGGGATTTGAAGTTTGGCGAGGATTCCATGGCGGCCCAGAAAACGCGAGGACGGTTTTCGCTGGGGAAGAAACCGAGACCGTGGAAATCGAAGGTGACGGGTTCGGGCGAATGCACGGAGGCGAGAACTTTCTGAAGTGGTACGAGCTTGGCCGGGTCGGTGTTTCCCAGGAATTTCAGAGTGACGTGGAGATTTTCGGCGCGCACCCATTTGACGCGGGGCGCGGTGGCGGCAAGCTCTTGGAGGAAGGCGGCAAATGCGGCGCGGATATCCGCAGGGATCTGGATGGCGACGAAGAGACGCACGCTGAAATTTTAGCGCTAATTTCCGCTGACGCGGCGGGGCTGCGGATTGGCGCTATAGAGGAAGTGGAGACGAACGATGTCGAGAGCTACCTGTGAGGCGTGAAAGCGAATCATTTCGCGGTCGCCGGCGAGGTGGACGAGGCGCTCTTTGACGCCGCCGGGAAAGGCCAGCGCGATGTGGACGGTGCCAACGGGCTTTTCTTCGCTGCCACCACCGGGGCCAGCGACGCCGGTAATGCCGACGCCGAAGGTGCTTCCAACGCGACGACGAATGCCTTCGGCGAGGGCGATAGCGACTTCGCTACTGACGGCTCCTTTCGCCACGATGAGTTCGGATGGGACGTCCGCCCAAGCGGTTTTCAGTTCGTTGCTGTAGCAAACGGCGCCGCCAAGAAAGTAAGTGGAGCTGCCGGGGATGCGGGTGAGGCGTTCGGCAAGCAGGCCGCCAGTGCAACTCTCGGCGGAGGCGATGGTGGCGCGATTGGTGGCGAGGAGTTCGGCTACAACTTCTTCCAGTGAGGCGTCGGAATGCGCGAAGATGCGATCACCGAGAGCGAGTTCGAAGCTGCGAATGATTTCGTCGAGGACGGTGTTGGCCTGCTCGGGATCTTCGGCCCATTTGCGGAGATGAACTTGAATCTCGCCGGGCGACGCGAGCAGCGTGGTGTTCACATCTTTGTAGCGAGTGTAGATGGGGCGGATGCGTTCTTCGACGTGGGATTCGCCAAGTCCGGTGACGCGAAGTTCGCGATGAAACATGCGGATGCCTGAGCTGCGGCGTTGCAGGCGGGGCAGAACCTGCTCGATGAACAAAGGCTTCAACTCGCGCGGAGGGCCGGGGAGTAAAGCGATCATGCGGTCGCGATCTTCGAGCCACAAGCCGGGAGCAGTGCCGCGTGGATTTTCCAAGACCTCAGCACCTTCGGGAACCATGGCTTGGCGAAGATTTACTTCGGGCATTTCGCGTTTGAAACTGCGGAAACGAGCTTCGATGGCGCGGACAACAGAATCGTCGCGGCGGAGTTTGCGGCCGAGAAGTTCAGCGACAGTTTCGCGGGTGAGATCGTCTTCGGTTGGACCGAGGCCGCCGCTGGAGATGACCACGGGAACGCGATTCAGGGCATCGCGAAACGCTTCGGCGAGAAGTTCGCGATTATCACCCACGATGGTTTTGCGAAGAACTTCGATGCCAAGTTTGTTGAGTTCTTCGGTGAGAAAAAGGGAATTGGTATCCAGACGATCGGGAGTGAGCAGTTCTGATCCTACGGCGATGATTTCCGCTTTCATATCAGAAGTTATTGTAGCGTACTGGCCAGTTTGACCGGCCTTGCACGCCAAATTGGATTCGTGATTAGCCAAAAAGCGGAAGGCCGCGAACGTCCCAGTCCAGGGTGAAGAGGGCATTGTTGGTAGCTAGGATGGAGCGCCCGGTGGGGAGAAGCGCGAGGCCAACCATGCCGGAACCGCTAAGAACGTGCTCGGCGTGGCCCTGCGGAGAGATGCGTACGACGCCGCGGCGACCGGCGAAAGAAGCAGCAATGTAAAGATTGGAGTCGCGATCGAAGGCAACGCCTTGCGGACGACCGAGGCCGCGATAGAAAACGTGAACTTCTCCACCCTGGGTGATGCGGTAGACGCGATCGTAACTGGAGGTGGTGGGGCCGGTGACGTAGAGTTCACCGCTGGGATGAAATGCGAGGTGATAGGCGGCGACGGAAGGCTCGAGAGTGGCGAAGACGAAGATTTCGCGCTCGGGACTGATTTTGAAAATGGTGCCGCTGCGATCGCCGACAAAGAGATTTCCAACTTTATCGAAAGCGAGGCCGGTGGCGATGCCCATGCCTTCAATCCATTGTTCGGACTGGCCATCGGGAGTGACGCGGTGAATGGTGCCATCGTGGCGACAGGAGACGAAGAGGTTCCCATCGGGGCCAACGGCGAGGCCGGAGGGATTTACAAGCGAGGTAACGTAGGGCTTCACGCTGTAATTGGACGTGATTTTGTAGAGCGAGACGGGAACACGCTGGCCGCGCGGGCCGCTGAAGGTTACGTAAATATTGCCGAGAGCATCGACGGCGGGATTCGCGATGGGGTGCAGATTGTCGGCGACTTGAAATGCGAGAGAAACCGGGAAGGGCTGGCTTTCGGATTGCGCGACAGCGATCTGCACGGTGTTGCCGGTGGCGTTTTCGGGAACGCGGGCGATGACGCGATTGTTGCTGGCCAACGAGAGGGCACCCTCTGCTTCGCCGAAGCGGACAACCGGGCGCACATTGTGGCGAGAGGTGAAGCCGCTGCCGTACACAGTGATTTCACCACCGGGAAGCGCGGCGGTGGGCGCGACACGGTCGATATGGGGAATGCCGTTCTTCTCTGCTGAGGAGCCGAGACCGAATTTCATAGCAAGTAAAAGTGTAACGCGAGACGCAAGCAAATGGCAGCGTACACGCCAGCCATCCAGTCATCAGCCATGATACCCCAGCCTCCGGGCAACTTTTCAAGACGGCGGCAGGGGAAGGGCTTGAGGATGTCGAAGAAGCGGAAGAGCAGAAACGCGGCCAGCAGATATTTCCAGTTCAGCAGGCTCATGCCGGTGTAAATGGCGAAGGTGTTGGCGTCGGCGGAATGCAGGAAGGTGGCCGGAGCCATTATGGGGGCCAAGCCGAGGATTAAGGCGAGATGCACGCCGGAAACTTCGTCGATGACCACGAATTGCGGGTCTTTTATGCCGGAGTATTGCGAGACTTCGGTGCTGGCGCGCACGCCTAGAACTGCGACGATGAGCCAGACCGCGACGGAGGGAATGAGCAGAAATGCCAAGCCGTATGGATTGGTCAGAAGATGCGAATCGGCGCCGAGAGTGAATTGCAGAGTGCCGGAGATGAAGATAAACCAGCTCAGCGGATGCGAAACGATGGCGAGAATCAGGCCGACGAGCGAACCCCAAGTGCCGGGCGCGGGTTTGAGGTAGCCGATGCCGAAGACGGTGGCGATGGCATAGGCCAAGCGAGGTTTTGGCGCAGTGGATGCGACCGCGACCAGCTCAGTGGATGGTGTCATCGTCGTTGTCTTGGTCCTCAGGAGGAATGTGGCGGTCGAGATCGTTTTGACGTTCACGTTCCGGAATATTTTCTTCGTCTTCGTCGAAAATGGGATCCGAGACTACGTATTTTTCCGAGGCCCACGCGCCGAGATCCAAGAGGCGGCAGCGTTCACTGCAGAACGGGAAATCGGCGTCGCGGTCGGAATCCGTGGGACGTTTGCAAATGGGACAAATGTGTTTCATGGCAAAGAAAGAGTTTTACCACCACGACGGGAGCGAGGACAAGCTGAGAGGAATGCGGCGGTGAGGAACAAGGGTTTTTATCCTAAAACGCGGAGCGCTGCGCCGGTGGAGATGCGCGTGAGCTTCTCGACGGGCGGTGGGGGGATGCTGGCCGTCGGCTGAAGGTCTGACGCAGCGGGCGTGCAAATTTCTGTGACGCGACCGATGAGGTCGTAGGCGTCGGTCTTGGTGATTTGTACATCGACGATGTCGCCCATGCTGGCAATTTGGCCGGAGCGGAGTTCGATGTCGGTGAGGTAAAGCTTCCCGTCGATGTCGGGCGCCATGGATTCGAGGCGCGCTTCCCAGACCAGTGGATTGTCTTTGGAGGGGCCTTCGACGAGAGCAGTGAAGGTGTGACCTTTGCGGGCACGGAGTTTCTCGCGAGAAATTTTCTTCTGAAGAGACATTAAGCGATTGCGGCGATCGGCGATGGTTTCGGCGTCGACTTTACCATCGAGGGGAAAACTGGCGGCATTGTCGACATCGGAATATTCGAACACGCCCATCCAATCGAGCTGGGCGGCTTTCACGAAATCGTAGAGTTCCTGGAAATCTGCATCGGTTTCGCCGGGGAAACCGACGATGAAGCTGGTACGCAGCGCGACGCCGGGAATGGTGGTGCGCATGCGCTCGAGCATTTTCAAGAATGCGTCACCGTGCGAGCCGCGCTTCATGCGGGCTAAAACATTGCGGCTGGCGTGTTGCAGCGGCATGTCCACGTATTCTGCGAGACGCGGGTGGGCAGCAATTGTGTCGAGAAGTTTTTGCGTGACGCGATTTGGATACGCGTAGAGAAAGCGGACCCAGAGGAGGTCTTCGACTTGCGAGAGTCTTTCAAGCAATTGGGCAAGGCCGTCGCGAAGGCCAAGATCTTCGCCGTAGGAGGTGGTGTCCTGGCCGATCAGGGTGACTTCGCGCGTTCCAGCGGCAGCAAGATTTTCGGCTTCGCGGACGACCGATTCGAAGCGGCGGCTGCGGAAGGTGCCCCGCAATTGCGGAATGATGCAGAAGGTGCAGGGATGATCGCAACCTTCGGCAATTTTGATGTAGGCCTGGTGCTTGGGAGTGGTGAGAATGCGCGGCGTAAGATCGTGATAGAGAAACGCCGGGGGCTGAGCGGGCAAGACGCGAAGGTCACCCTCGACGGCTTCGATGATGCGTTCGACTTCACCGGTGCCAACGACGGCATCGACTTCGGGAACCTGTTCGAGGATCTGATCGCGATAGCGCTCAACGAGGCAGCCGGCGACAATTAGTTTTTTCGCTGCGCCAAATTTTTTGTGCTCTGCCATTTCGAGAATGGCGTCGACGGATTCTTTCTGCGCGGCTTCGATGAAGCTACAGGTGTTCACAACGAGGATTTCGGCGTCGTCGGCGCGAGGGGTCAGTTCGTAGCCTTCGCGCGCGAGAATGCCCATCATGACCTCGCTATCGACGAGATTCTTCGGGCAGCCAAGAGAGATAAAACCAACTTTAGTCATACGGAGCGAAATGCGCCTTCACGCAATCCTTCTATTTTAGCATGCTTAGTTGGGAGCCTAGCGGGAACGGGGAGCGGCTCGGACCTCGTCGAGGAGGGAGCGTAAACGCAGGGAATCGCAAGGTTTGCCGCCAAAACGGGCTTGGGCGTAAAGCTCGGTGAATTCGCTTACGGCAGGAATGAGTTCGGGTCGAAGAGCGGACGAGGCGGCAAACTCGCGGGGCGTTTGCGTGGAAGGGCGAGAATAGCCGCGTTTTTCGAGCAGTCGGAGAAGTTCAGAATACAGGCGGGAAGCAAGTTGAGGATTGTTGCCGGCGGCGGCTGCAGAGTTTACCTGCCACTGAAGCGCGAGCCACAGAAAAAACTTGCGAATCCAATCGAAGCGAAAAATGAAGAGCAACAGAACGAGCGCAGCGGGGAAAACGACGCGCAAATTATTGTGGGAGCCCTGCCAGGTGGTGAGCTTGCCCATGAGGTGGGCTTCGAGATTGCGGAACTTGGTGCGCAGCGCTTCGGTCCAATCGGCGGAATTGCGGCGCACGTTTTGCGCCAGCACGAGTTGGTGAGTGAAATCATAATTGATGACCCACTCGTTCCAATTAAGTTGAAACCAATCGATGTACATGCCGAGGCGCGACAAAAGGCTGAGCGAGGAGTCGTTGGCGGGCGGAGTGGGATCGAAGACGAGCCAACCAAAACCCGGAAAATAGGCTTCGACCCAACTATGGGCGTCGCTGGCGTGAACGATGTAGTCACCGGCAACGTCGTTGTACTCACCTGGTAGAAAACCATTCACGACGCGAGCGGGAATTTTGAGCGTGCGAAGCATTACCGCCATGGCCGAGGCGAAATATTCGCAGTGGCCGGCTTTCACGTCGAAAAGAAAATGGGCGAGAGGATCTTTGCCAGGCTTGCCAGTGAGATTCAAGGTGTAGGCAAAGTTGCTGCGCAGGTAGGATTCGAGCTTGATGGATTTGTCTAAAGGAGAATTCGCGGAGGCGGTGATTTGACGGGCGAGTTGGGAGATGCGCGGATCGAGCGGCGCAGGGAGTTGGAGATAAGTGTCGCGAATATCTGTGGGGTAGTTGGTGCCGGCGTTGCGCGCGTCCATGGGCCGAGCGACGGGCAGGACGGAGATGCCGTCGTAGCGAATGGCGGCATATTTGTGAGCAGGGTTAAAGATGGAGGCGGAAGAATCGTGCGCAAGGTAACTATGGCGCACCTCTCCATCGTAGTTGCCACCTTCCGCTGAGAAATTGCCACGCAAGGCAATGGGGCGGAAGGGCGCGAAGATAACTTCGCTGCCGGTGGGCTCGAGCCACACGGTGAAATGAATCTCGACGGCGGGACGTCCCTCGAGTTCGGTGGGATCGACCAGCGGAATCCAACCTTCTCGGACGGGGCGAGAGATGTTGCGCTGCCGGGGGTCGTCGGCGGACCAGCGGTGGCCGTCGAAAGTGGTCATGGCGATACCGCGCCAGCGCAGGAGTGGATAGTTCACGGGGGAACCGGTGCGGACGCGCATCACGACTGCGGAGCTCTTTTTGATTTCGCCAATCTGGCCGAGTTCGACATTGTCGGAGAAGCCGCTCATGAAGGATGGCTGCGAGTTGGAGTGGGCGAAGTAGCCGGCGCTGAAGCGCGGGAAGACAAAGAAGAGAATAGAACCAAAGAGCACGGCGCCGGCGGCAACGGTGAGGGCGGCCAAGCTGAGGGCGCGATGGAAGCGGCGCTCGCGATCGGAGCGCGCGGCGACGGGAGGGAAAATGGCCTGGGAAGCGCCGCGGCGAATTTCGAGTCCGAGGAAGACAGCGACGGCGGAGAGCAGGAAGATCAGGAAAAACGCGAGGAAGTAGGTGTCGATGGTGAAAACGGCGGAGGCGAGAATGCCGGCGAAGGCGAGCATGGCGAGGAAAAGCGCATCGCGATCGGTGACGGCGCTGTAAAGGCGGACGATGGTGACAAAGAGCAGGAAATGGACGGAGGCGAGAAGCGCTGAGAAAAGGGTGGAGTTAGCGGCAGTGCCCATGAAATTGCGCGAAACGAAAATGATGTCAACGGGGAAAAAGAAGAGGTAGGCGACGACCAGGCGTGTGGCCAGGGTCTGGCGCAGTTCCGCGGGATAGCCGCGCCACCAGCGAAAGCCCTTATAGATGACGGCGGAGGCGGCGAGGGTGGTAGTGACGGGATCGAGTTTGCCCGTGGTGACAATGGCCAGGGTGGAGGTGAGCACCAGGAAGAACAGCGCGGTGCGATAAAAGCGGTCCGCGGGCAATGGGAGCGGCGGTGCTGTGATAACAGAGGCCATGGAGTGATTAGAGTATCAGTTTGAGGCGAGGATTTAAGGTGGGCTGAAGGTCAGGTGCAGGAGAAAAGTAACTGGATAGCGTTACGACTGCGAAGACAAGGCGGCGCGGGCTACTTTGCGGGTGAGGTTGGAGATGGGGACGGAAGAGAGATCGGCGAGCGGGAAGATTTCTGCGGCGGGGAGGTGAGGTAGCTTCTTTACGTTGATCAGGAAAGGGTGAATGGAAATGTTGCGGTAGGTGACGGCGTGGCGGGCTTTTTTGAGTGGGGTGATGTGCAGCGAGGCGGGGCGCAGGCGAGGAAGAAGCTTTTGTAGGTGAGCGCGAAGTTCTGCGATGGGATTGGAATGGACCTGGATGGTGGTGAAGTGCCACATGCGAGAAAGAAGATGAGAGATGTCGGCGCGAGCGGCGGCAGATTTCGTGGGAGCTTTGGGAGCGGGAAGCAGAAAAGTGCGGCCTTGGGGATCAAGGAAGACGGCGGAGGCGAGGATGATATTGACGGTGTCTCGCTTTTTGCGCTTTTCTGGAATCACGTCGGCTAAGCCCAACTTGCGCGCCTCACAGAATTCGCTGATGGGGCAAAGCAGGCACTGAGGAGAGCGAGGGGTGCAGAGGGTGGCGCCTAGTTCCATCATGGCTTGATTCCAATCGCCGGGCGCGCCGGTGTCGAGCAAATGGCCGGCGGTTGATTGCAATTGTTTCCAGGTCGCGGTGACACGTAAATCGCCGTGGATGGCACCGAGGCGGGCAATGACGCGGGCGACGTTGCCATCGAGGACTGCGACACTCTTGCCGTAAGCGATGCTGAGGATGGCGGCTGCGGTGTAATCGCCGATGCCGGAGAGAGCGAGCACGTCGGCGGGCTCGGAAGGGAAGTGGCCGGCATGCTTGGCGACAATTTGCCGGGCAGCTTCCTGGAGGTTGCGCGCGCGCGAGTAGTAGCCCAAGCCGGCCCAGAGGCGGAGAACTTCTTGGGGAGGCGCTTCGGCGAGGGACTGGATGGTTGGAAAATGTTCGAGGAAGCGGTTGTAGTAGGGGATGGCGGCAGCGACGCGGGTTTGCTGCAACATAATTTCGGAGAGCCAGATACGGTAGGGATCTTTGGTGCGGCGCCATGGGAGCTCGCGCTGGAATTGGTAAAACCAGGCGAGAAGCTTTTTGCGGAGACGTAGTAGTTCGCGAGCAGAAAGCATGTGCGGAGTAGTGTCGCACAAAAGAGCGGTGGTTCTCGAGTTGAGGCGGGGGCGGCACGATTTTTGTAGCTTGATCGGTGCAACTCGCCACTTTGTTTTAGCGTGTGCTATGTTTTTGGTTTGCCATGGCCGTCAACGTCCCACCGTCAAACATTGCTTTTGATTTAGCCGAGGCGGTACGCCATCTCTCGGAGCGCGACGAACAACTTAAAGCGCTCATCGAGGAGTTGCTGCCGTTCAAGATCGAGTATGAAGAAACGGAAAGCCCCTACGAAATTCTGATGGAATCGATTGTTTACCAGTCGATTTCTGGGAAGGCAGCAGCGACGATTTTTGGCCGGATTAAGGCGTTGGGGTCGGACGGACGCGCGCCCACCCCAGAACAGATGGTCAAACTACCCGCTCCCAAGTTGAGGAAGGCGGGCCTGTCGGCGGCGAAAGTGGCGGCGATGAAAGACCTGGCACGGAAAACGATGGAAGGCATCGTGCCGACGCTGGACGAAGCGCAGAAGCTCTCTGATCAGGAGCTGGTTGAGAGGCTTGTATCTGTGCGGGGAATCGGCGCGTGGACCGTGGAGATGTTTCTGATTTTTCGTTTGGGCCGGCCGGATGTGCTGCCCATACACGATCTTGGGGTGAAAAAAGGCTGGTCGGTGGTTTACGGCAAGAAGCACATGCCAAAACCGCAAGAATTATTGAAGTTCGGGGAGCGCTGGCGTCCGTATCGTACTGTAGCGAGTTGGTATATGTGGAGGGCGTTCGAACGTGCAGGCTACAAAGTGACGAACAAGATTCGCGCGCGCAAGCCACGCAAGAAGCATAAGAAGAAAATTCTGGTGCTGCGGAAGCCGAAGCTAAATAAAGTGCGAGCAAAATCTTCCAGAAGTTAGGGTGAAACTAGCTGGCTGAGTTTGGGAAAAAGAAAAGCCCCGCCGATTTCGACGGGGCTTTCCACTTCGCGGCGACAACCGACGTCGCGGCGCTTCTTGTAGTCAGTTAGTTGGTGATGGTGACGACCAGCGGAATTACCTTGGCCGTTGTGCCTGCTCCCGCAGATGCGTTTACGTTTACCACGTAAGTGGCACTTTGCGGCGTAGTTGGCGTGGTCGGAGTGGTGGGTGTGGTGGGCGTTCCCGAACTGCCGCCACAGCCAACGCCGTACAATCCGAGCACTAGCAGAGCGGCTATGCCCAGTAAGGTCTTCAAGCGTTTGCGCCGAACAAACGGCAGAAGCAGGCAAGCGAACGCGATCGGAGAAGCGAGAGCCCAACCAGGATCAACTCGAGTCGCGTTTGCTGTTACTGCCTTCGTGTTCACAGTCACATTCACGCTGGCTGGATTGATGCCGTCCAAAGTCACCGCAGCTTGCGCAACGCTGCAGGTGATGTTCGCCGGAACGGTTCCGCACGAGAATTGAACGGTCTGCGTTGAGCCGCCTAGCGGAATCACGTTAATGGTAGCGGTGCCAGTCTGACCGGCTTTGACGGTTAGGTTAGGAGGTTGAGGCTGCAAGAGATAGTCGGCGATCATTTCGGCGATTGGGTTGGAAACGGAAGAGGTTAAGACGTTGTCGCCAGCATAACTGGCGGTGATGTTGTGCAGTCCAGCGGCCAAGGTGCTGATCGGGAGGGTGGCAGTGCCGGTGCTATCGAGGTTGGCGCTGCCAATTGCGGTGGCGCCATCGATAAAGACAACCTTTCCTGTGGCGACGTATTGACGGACGTCGGAGCTAACTTGGGCGATGAGGCTGATGGGCGTTCCAGCGATGGCGCTCGGGACGTTCGCGGAAAGCGTTACATTGGGAGGCGAGTTGGCACTGATCGGCAAAAAGTATTTGCCCAGTGAGGAATTGGTATTGCTGTCTCCACTGTAATTCACAACCAGTGGATGGGTTCCTCCGGTGGTGAAGGTTACGGGAACGTCGTAGGCGCCATAGGACTGCACGGTGAGAGGAGTAGAACCGATAACCACCGGGGAACCGGTAGACAAATCGGTGATGGTCACGGTGCCGCTGTATGGAGCGTAGCCGTTGTTTTGAAAGGCGATCTGACCTGCCAGGTGGACGAGCACGTTTGGCACGGCGGTCCCGATGGGATAGAAATCGGCGATCAGCGTGTCGGCTTTGGTGACGGTAAAGGTGTAGGTGTTGGAAGTACTGGCATCGAAGCTTGGATCGCCGGGATAACTGGCTTGCAGTTGATGCGCCCCCGCCGAAATCTGCGGAGACGTTTGCAGGTATGAGATGGTGCTGGACTGGCCGATAGGGTTCACGCCGGGGGCCACGAGTTGTTGGGAAGTTTCGCCGTAGTTCAAGGTGAGAGTACTCGGCGTGAGATTCCCAGTGCCGGGATCAAACGAGACGGTGGTTGCCGGTTGTCCATCGGCAAGGAGTGTTACTTGACCGGTTGGATGACCTGCACCGGAGTTACCGGTGACGATGACGCCGACCTGGACCTGCAATCCGTAGGCAACATTCAAAGGAGCGGTAGTAAACGAACCGCCGCCGAGTGCGCCGAGATAAGTCTTGCTGGCTTCGGGAGTGACGGTGACCTGAACAGGGCTGGAGGTGCTGGCGTAATACTTGCCGTCGCCACTGTAGCGCGCGGTCACGTCGTAGGTGCCACCGGGTATGACCGTGGTGGAGAGATTTGCTTTACTGGTGGGAGACGCGGGAGTGAGCGAACCTGCGCCGAGTCCAACGGTGGTCGCGCCGGTGGCTAAGAGTGAGACGCTCCCGGTTGGTGCGGTACAGCCCGCACCGCTGCAAGTGACTCCTGCCGCTAAGGCGACGGGTGAACCGTGGACAACGGTTGCCGCCTGGCCTTTGGCTAAGGTGAGGGTTGCGGTCGAGCCCGCAGTGCTTGCCACGGCGGCCCAATTGTTTACAAGGGCGTTGGCATCGAAGGAACCCAAGCCGCTGGCCAAGTCGTAGCCAGGTCCAGCACTGTAGCCGACGGTAGATTGTCCCAGTGGATCGGGAACCTTGTTATCGCCCGAGACGATGTCGTGATAGACGCCAGTCGTTGAGGCCAATTTGTAGAAAACATAATTGGCCAGGCCTTGCGGTTGGCCGCCCATTTTCTGATTGACGAGGGCCATAATTCCCGCTGCTGCCGGACTCGAGGCAGAGGTACCGCCGAAGACGTAGAAATAGTCTCCGTAGCTGCAACTGCTAAAAAGGCAAACGATGTAGCCGTCGTGAAGCGCGGCGGTGAGCGAGAAATCAGGGATGTCGCGCTTGCCATCGTTGGGAACTCCCGGGGCGGACTGCCAGTTGGGTTTCGCGTAGATGCTGCTGACGCCGCCGCTACCCGCCCACAATCCACCCAGCATGGGATCGTTGGAACTTTCGTTCCAGACTCTTTCGGGGATGTAGCCGAGTGCGGACAAACCGGTGGTTGGATCGCTGGAAGATGCCCAGAAAGCGGTTGGATTGGCTACGTCGTCAAACTGCGAGCCACCGACGGAAACGTTGTAGGGTGTGGAGGAGATTCCGTTGATGGCCAAGCCACCGCTGGCATAGAGGCCGCCACCTGGAGGGTCGCAACCTGCTCCGCCATTATCACCCGAGGAAACGAACGAGGTGATTCCCTGCGCTGCGGCTTGTTGCCACAAGGCTTTGTAGAAGGCGTTCCCTACGGGTCCCAGTGAAGCTTCGCAGGAACCATAACTGGTGCTCATTACGGGAGCCAGATTGTTGTCGACAATGTAGCTCGCGGAAATATCCACGCCGTCGGCGAAGTTGCTTTGGGAGACGACAAACAAGATGGTCGCCTGAGGAGCAACCGCACCGGACCAAGTGACATCGAGCATGGCTTCAGTCATATCGCCGATTTGTCCGGGGTCGTCGCCATTCACGATTATTTGCGGATCATTGGGTACCAGGCCGAGGAGGTTACGGAAATCGCGCACGTTCTGGACATCGATGTTGCTGCGGCCGACGATGGCAATAGATTGGCCAGTTCCGGTAATTCCTGCGTCATAGAGAGGCTGAACGTTATAGATTTTCGCGAAGTCGGCAGGAGTCAGGTAGTGTCCGCCGTCGCCGCCTTCGAAGTGTCCGGTCTTCTTGTTGAAGTGAACTTTGCCGCCCATGTAAGTGGTTTGCGCGCGGGGGTCGCTGTGCAGACGAACGAGGCCCTTCACTGCGGGTTGCAGCGCTGCGGGTATCTGCACGTCGGTGGAGTTGGAGATGAAACTTTTGCCGTTGTGCGTGTAGTTGTGCATCTCTGTGGAGAATGCCTGTTCGACCTGGCCTACGGTTCCGCTGAAGACGACGAAGCGGCGGCTTTGAGCGATGCTGTGGACGGTGAGTCCTTGCTGCTCGAGCCAGTGCTGAACCTTAACAGTGTCTTCCGCGGTGGCGCCGAATTGCTGGCCGTATTGCGCGGGGGTGAGCCACTTGTGGTACAGCGAGGATGAGCCATCATGTTGCGCTGCGAGCAGTTCATCTGCTGCCTGATCTTGCTCGGGCGTTGCGGTAAGCATGAGCAACATGCGGCCAAGATTTTTTCCACCAGGGAGGCGTCCGGAGTCGACACTGACATGCACATAAGGCGAAGTGGTGCCAGTAAGGGTGATGCGTTCTTCATTTTTGATTTGCGAAACGATGCGGGATTGCGGCTGTGGCGAAGTTTTTGTGGGCATTTGGGCATGCGCACGGTTCAAACTGCCTCCAGCGAATAGCAGTGCCAGAATTACAAATCGAAATAAGGGGCGGGTAACCAATTTTCAATTCCTCCTCGATTTTCATCGATTGATGTTTAAGTTTTTACGAGCATGTATTTGTCCCCACTTCTACTTGGCCTACTATTTTTTTTTTGCGAAACAAAAATCTGTACACGCATAGTCGCGTACGACGACCAGGTGGCATTCTCCGAACAGGCGTCTAGCGCCGGCGGCAAACACACGCGTCGACGCACCCAGTCATGGGCGTTCGGGCGGGCGGTTCTTTTTCAATGGGTATTAATGCTGAGGAACGTGTACCGAGGTGAATCGTGAGATGGCACGGACTCTTAACGCTTGTTGTGTGCAGCAGCAGCCTGGGCAGAGGCTCAGATTCATGATTCTAGATTTCTCCGTCGATTCGCGGGATGACCTTAGGTGGCCCTTACGATACTCTGAAGCGGTTTAAAGTGCAAAAGTTGTCTGCGAATTGGAAGAGATCAGGAATTTGCGGTGATTTCCCGGACCAGCAGATACATTCCGGCCAGGCCCAGCAGCAGCACTGCGCCCTCAAACATTACCGAGCGGTGATGGAGTTTGTTGAATTCGACGCGGCGGGGATCGGTCTCGGGAGTGTTTTGCACCGAGACCATGTCTTTTTTTAGGCTTTCCATGCGGCTGCTGACGGTGAATTGGGAGGCGGCGGTTAGGAGCACCATCAAGACCACGCACATGGCTACCGGGCTGGTAACACTAGCAAAATCTTGAGTGCGGAGCAGGCGTGCCACGATGAATAGGACGCCCAAAATGATTCCGGCGAAATGCAGGCGTGCCAGCGCAAAGCCGACCATCATTCCGGCAGCGTCGCGATTGCCTAAAATGGCGAATGCGCCCGGCGCAACCACAAAACTTAGAAATACATCGGCGCCAAGCCAGAGGCTTAAAGTTAAAACTTCGATGGTGCGCAAAATGGTCTGCATGCCGCCACTATACAAGAGCGGCAGGGCGCAGCAAAACTAACATGCGATCGCTAATTGAGTTTTTTCGAGGTGAAACTTCCCAATTCATCTTCTTCGGCGCGGTACGTAACTTCAATGGGATTGCAGCAGACTTCACAGTCTTCGACGTAAGTCTGACGCCCTGGGACAGACAAATCCAGAACCATGGAGATTTCTTCGCCGCAATATGGGCAGGTGAAATAGTGTTCCACGTCAGAAAGTCCTAGACGATTATCTCTTTGAGGCTGTTGTAGATTTTGAGCCCGAGACTGCGTCCCACGCGAACCATTTCGTCGGCTCCCGCAGAGGGGCCTCCCACTCGCAGCACCGCATCGCACTTTTCCAACAGTCGCACGGCGATGGGATGGAAAATCTCCTGAAATGCTTCGTCGCCCAATTTTTCGGAGCCAGCAAGTTGGATCAGGGGCAAGCGCCAGCCATTCGCCAAGTATAGGAATGTGGCCGGCGCGGAAAATTGGGAGTGCGAAGGACTCCATTTCCTGGACATTGCGCTTAATCAATTCGGGATCGTCATTCGTTCCGGAGCGATAAGGGCCGGCGATGAGGATCATCATTGGTTTCTTCGTATTGGCGATCATGCGGTTCCTTGAACAACTACTGGTTGAGGTTCGTGAAACAAAGGAGCGTCTACTCTAGGATAAGAGGCTCTCGATGCGAAACACCTTGGTGATTCAGGCGACTGAGTCCTGTTTAGTGCTGGGCGCCTTAACCATTGGACCGCGACTCGGCGACTCGCCGGGCCCGCCTTCTAAGCACGGAATTGCGCCGATCCAAGCCGCTCGATTCACCGGGCGGCTTTTTTTGTCTGGGCAATCGCGGGCAGTTAAGATGCTTGCCATGCGAAATACCCGCGTAGTCCTGACGGCACTGGGCGGACCGGAAGTTTTGAAGATTATTGACGACGAAATTCGCGAGCCTGCGGCGAATGAAGTGCGGGTCCGTATTCTCGCGTGCGGTGTGGCCTTTGCGGACGTGCTGATGCGCCGGGGACTTTACTCCGGGGTGCCGCCGCTTCCTTATTCTCCCGGCTACGACATTGTTGGCACGGTTGAATCCTGCGGAGCCGCGGTTACGGAATTCAAGTTTGGCGATGTGGTGGCGGCAATCACGCAGACGGGAGGATATTCCCAGTTCATCGTGTTGCCGGAATCGGAGTTGGTGCGCGTTCGCGCGGAGCTTGATCCCGCCGAAGCGGTCAGCCTGGTTCTGAACTACACCACGGCGCATCAGTTGATCCATCGCATAGTGAAGTTGCGTGCTGGTGAAAGCGTGCTGATTCATGGAGCGGCAGGCGGCGTGGGGACGGCCGCGCTGCAACTTGGTTCACTGGCCGGATTGAAAATGTTTGGCACCGCTTCCAAGCCAAAACACTACTTAGTGGAATCGCTTGGCGGCATCCCCATTGATTATCGAAGCGAGGATTTTGTGCAGCGGGCTGCTGGAGTGTCGGCAGTGTTCGACCCGATTGGAGGCCGCAACTGGATGCGATCGTATAGCGCGCTAGGTAAAGGTGGACGCTTTATTGGGTACGGAATGTCTGCGGCGATTGAGGGAGGGCGGCGGAAGGTGCTTCTCGCAGGAGCAAGTTTCGCGTGGCTTGGAGTTGCAGGCCTGCTGCCGGGAAAATCGGCGCGCTGGTACAACATCATGGGTGAGAAGAAGAAGCATCCCGAGTGGTTTCGCGAGGACCTGGCGCGCTTGCTTAAAATGCTCGAAGACAAATCAATCAGGCCGGTGGTGGCGGAGCGCCTTCCTTTGCCTGAAGCGGCCCGGGCACACGAGTTGCTGGAGCATGCGTCGGTTAGCGGGAAAATCGTGTTGATGTGCCAGGATTAGCAACAAATAGCAACTTCAACACAGAAAGTGGGAACTTTAGAAGGGAACTGACGGTAAAATAGGAGAATTCGGGAAGTGGTGGGCGATAAAGGATTTGAACCTTTGACCTCTCGCGTGTGAGGCGAGCGCTCTAACCGCTGAGCTAATCGCCCGTCTACGAACGGGTTAGACTTGACTGCGGAGCGACGACGCGCGCGCAGCAACTGTCATCTATTTGTAGCAGGAAGAGTTCGGGTTTTCAACCAATGCCGATTGCCACTTCTCAGATCGTCTCGCAGTTGCAGCGCTCCATTGCCCGGGCCATATTTGGCAAGGCAGAGGTCATTCAGCTCGCGCTAATCACGCTTCTGGCGCGCGGGCATTTGCTGATTGAGGATGTTCCTGGAGTTGGGAAAACCACACTAGCGCAGGCGCTGGCGAAGTCGTTCCACTGCACATTTCAGAGGATTCAGTTCACGTCGGATTTGCTGCCGTCGGATGTGCTGGGTGTTAGCGTTTACAATCCGGAGTCGCGCGACTTCGAATTCCGGCACGGACCGATTTTTGCCAACGTGGTGCTGGCTGACGAAATTAACCGGACGACACCGCGCACGCAATCAGCGCTGCTGGAAGCGATGAACGAAGCGCAAGTCACGGTGGATGGACGCACGCTGGCACTGCCGCTGCCGTTTCTGGTGATCGCCACGCAAAATCCGGTGGAGCACCATGGGACGTATCCTTTGCCGGAATCGCAACTTGATCGATTCCTGATGCGCATCAAGATGGGGTATCCGTCGCACGAAACGGAGCGGGAAATTCTGCGTAGCCGGACGTCGGACGATCCGGTGGCTTCGCTGGAACCGATCGCGACGATTGAAGACGTGCTCGGCATGCAGGAATCCGTGACGCGGGTGAAAGTGGATTCCAGTCTGCATGACTACGCGCTGGAGATCGTGAATCGCACGCGGCACTCGGATCAGCTTGCGCTCGGTGTTAGCCCGCGTGGAACATTGATGCTGCAACGCGCGGCGCAGGCTCGCGCTTTTCTGGAGAATCGCGACTTTTGTTTGCCGGACGACTTCAAGCAACTGGCGGTGGCAGTGTTCTCGCACCGCGTGGTGGCCAGCGCACGTCACGCTTCGCTGCAGAAGAAGGCGGAAACCACGGAAAGCGTGTTGCGCGAAATTGTAGAATCCGTGCGCGTCCCGCTCTGAGCGACGCACCACATGGCTGTGAACCGCTCCACTCTTTCTGAACTATTTGCCAAAGCGGACCGTCCTGGGGTTCGCGCTTTTTTTCTGTCCATGGTAGCGCTAAGTGTGGCGTTGGTGCTGGCGTTGTATTCCGGCGCGGCGGCACAACTGGGAAGTTTGTTGCTCGCTAGCGCTTCGGCGCTTACGGCGCTGCTGGTGGCGGGGTGGGTGGGAGTGACGCTGGTCCCAGTGCTGGCGAAACGTACGCCGCTGAGGTTCCTGGCGTACCGCATGGAATATAAGATTTCGCGCGAAGGCTGGATCTACATTGTTGGCATCGTTCTAGTTGCCCTTGCCGCCATCAATACCGGTAACAATCTGCTGTTTCTGATTCTGGCCACGCTCATAGCGACGATTCTGATGTCGGGAATTTTGTCTTCGATCACGTTGGCGGGCGTTGAGTTGCGTTTGGACCTGCCTGAACATATTTTTGCCGGGCAACCAGTCACGGCTTTTGTTGAACTGCAAAACCAGAAGCTGACGCTGCCGTCGTTTTCGTTGCGCGTGGAAGGTGTCGAGAAGAAAGTTTCGCGAACCGGGATTATTAAACGGCAAAGTGCGGCGCTGCTGGAAACGCCGGTGTACTTTCCTTATTTGCCGCGGCAGGAATCGGTGAAGCAGCGAGTGCCTTTATCGTTTCCGAAGCGCGGTTTGTATCGGCAGGATGCATTTCGTATCGTGACGCGTTTTCCATTTGGATTTTTGCAGAAGGCGCGGCGGCTGGATCTGGCGACGGAAGCGCTGGTGTACCCGGCGGTGGCGGCCACTCCTGAATTTCTGGATGTGTTTCCGGGGATTGAGGGCGCGCTGGAAAGCCACTCTAAAGGGCGCGGGCAGGATTTGTATGCGCTGCGGAGTTATTTGCCGAATGACAGCGTGCGGCACGTGCATTGGAAGGCTTCGGCGCGGACAGGTTCGTTGATGGTGCGGGAGTTCGCGCGAGACGATGATTGCCGCGTGCTGCTGGTTTTCGATCCGCATAGTTATGCGGCGAATCCTGCCGCGGATCAGGCGACCGTGCAAAATTTTGAACGGGCGGTGACGCTTTGCGCGGCTTTGGCGTGGACATTTTATGAACGGAATGCGCTGCTGCAGTTTCGGACGGTGAATCTGGATGCGCCCGCCGCTCCGGCTGCCGATAATATTTTCCCGATATTGCGGCACCTTGCTACTGTCGAGCCGTTGCTGCCTGATCCCGGGCAGAAATTGCTGACGCAGTTGGCGGCTGAGCCGCAGTCGTTCAAGATCATTATTACGTCGCAGGCGCACGGGTCGATACCGCCGGCGATTTGGAATTCGTCGTATGTGGTCTTTGCGGGGGATTTGTCGGGGTAGGTGGGACGGGGTGGAAGTTGGAGATAGGTAGTGATCGAAGAGGGATTCCTCACTCCGTTCGGAATGACGGGCTCGGTGAATCGGATCGGGATGGGTTGGGTGGCGGTGGGGAGGGAAAAGCGTTAGGCCCGCAGCAGTTTCTCCGCGAATTCCACAGATTCAGAGGTAAGTGGCGCGTTGACAAAGGGTGCGCCAGCCTCTAAACTTCTATTTTGTCTTTTTAGGGAAAGGTGTGGCTGATTGCAATGAGGACGTACGTAGCGAAGGGTGAAGAAGCGGAAGCCCTAAAAGTGGGCGCGCAGTGGTTTGTGGTGGATGCAACCGACGTGGTGCTGGGACGCCTGGCGACCAAGGTTGCGCGCATGCTGATCGGGAAAGACAAGGCCAGTTTCACGCCGTATCTCGATTCGGGTGACCACGTGGTGGTCATTAATGCGGACAAAATTCGCATGACCGGTAACAAGCTCGAGCAGAAGGTGTATTACTCGCATAGCGGCTACCCCGGCGGATTGAAAGAAGTTCCGGCCAAGCGGGTACGTCAAGCGAAGCCGGAGTGGATGGTTCGCGAAGCAGTTTTGGGCATGCTGCCGAAGAATAAGCTGCGGGCGCGGCGCGCGAAGAAGTTGCGCGTGTATCGCGATGCAGCGGGTTTGGCGCGGCACGCAGGACAGAAGCCGCAGCAAGTCGCGGTGTAGTCAGGTAGCTCCGACAGGCTCGGAGCGCGTGGTGGGGTTCCGCACGTAGGTGCAGTTCCTTTCTAAGAAGTGCCTTTAGCAGGGAGCCATCCGGACGTGAAGTCGATGAGACGTGGGACCAGTCTCGTCTGAAAGAGATTTTCGAGGAGGAGCATTGAGTACTGTAGAGACGTCCACAATGGGCAAAAAAATTTGGTTCCACGGCACCGGCCGCCGCAAAGAATCTGTGGCGCGGGTGTTTCTGCGTCCCGGTTCCGGCAAGTTTACGGTCAACGGCCGCACTCCCAAGGAATATTTTCCGAATCACGCCTGGGAACATGAAGCGATCGAGCCGCTGAAGTTCACCAGTCTTACCGATCAGGTGGATGTGGTGTGCACGGCGAAGGGTGGCGGAGTTGGCGGGCAATCTGGCGCGGTACGCATGGGATTGTCGCGGGCGATCAGCCGCTTCAACCCTGAACTGCGGCCGGCGCTGCGTAAGAACGGATTTTTGACGCGCGATTCGCGGATGAAGGAACGCAAAAAGTACGGGCAGAAGGGTGCTCGCAAGCGGTTCCAGTTCACCAAGCGGTAAAGGCTTGTGGCCACCGAAAGGTGGCCGCTACAGGGCTCTGGCGGCGTGGCGCAAGTTGCGCCGCCAAGATCACGGCCGGCAAGAAGCCGGCATGAGGCTGTTGCGAGACGTTGGAGCTAAGACGCTGGAGAAATCCGGCGGCAAGGTTCGAAGGCGTCGCGAAAAACAGCTATCTAACTAGGAGGAAAAGTGGCAGTAGAAATCACAATGAAGGAGTTGCTGGAGGCTGGCGTACATTTCGGTCACCAGACGCGCCGTTGGAACCCCAAGATGAAGGAATACATTTTCGGGGAACGCAATGGCATCCACATCATCGATTTGCAGAAGACGCTGAAAATGTTTCGCGAAGCGAGCCGCTTCGTGAGCGAAATTTCCGCGCAGGGCAGAACAGTGCTGTTCGTGGGCACCAAGCGCCAGGCGCAGGAAGCCATTGCGGAAGAGGCGAAGCGCGCTGGTGCGTACTTCGTGAATCACCGCTGGCTGGGCGGTACGCTCACCAACTGGTCGACGCTGCAGAAGTCGATTAAACGCCTGAAATTGTTGAAGGCCATGACCGAAGATGGCCGAATGGAACAGCTCTCGAAGAAAGAGCGCGCGCGGTTGGACCGCGAGATGAAGCACCTTTTCCAGAACCTGGAAGGCATTGAAAATATGGCGCAGTTGCCGGATGCCATGTTCGTGATCGATTCCAACGCCGAAGAAATTGCGGTGAAGGAAGCGCGGCGGATGGGCATTCCGGTGGTCGCGGTGGTGGATACGAATTGCGACCCTGACATGGTGGACTGGATCATTCCGGGCAACGATGATGCGCTGCGGGCGATTCGCCTGTTCACGACGAAGATTGCGGATTCCGTAGCGGAAGGCCGTACACAGTACGAACAATCGCAGGTGGCAGATCAGAAGGTGGCGGCGGATCAGGCGCATGAAGCGGGCGTCGATTACGTGGACACCAGCGCCTACGAACAGTACGAGAAGCAGGAAGGCGATTTTGTGGAAGGCTCGGAAACTGCCGAAGCTCTTCTGGAAGCAGCCAGTGCGACCGTACCTCCTGACGAGGAAATTCGCTAACCAACGCGCGAGGGTAATAAATTTCGCTGGCCCGGCGCTGCGACGAAAATCGACGCCGGGCCATTTTTCTAGAAACACACAAACTATTGCTGACGCAGTTTGAGAGAAAGAGAAGAGGATGAGTACAAGCAAACCAACCATGGAAATCCCAGCCAAGCTCGTAAAGGAACTGAGAGAAAGAACCAACGCCGGGTTTAGCGATTGCCGCGCCGCGCTGGTGGAAGCGAATGGCGACATTCAGAAGGCGATCGATGTGTTGCGCAAGAAGGGCCAGGCGGCCGCAGCCAAGAAGGCTACGCGTGAAGCGACTGAAGGACTGATCGGCCACTACATTCATGCCGGCGGGAAGATTGGCGTGATCGTAGAAATCAATTGCGAAAGCGATTTCGTGGCGCGCACCGATGCGTTTCAGCAGTTGTCGCATGACGTGGCGATGCATATCGCCGCGGTGGACCCGAAGTATGTGCGCCGCGAAGATGTGACGCCGGAGATGCTCGAGAAAGAGCGCGAGATCTATACGGCACAGGCGCGCGCGACCGGGAAGCCGGAGCCGGTGATTCAGAAAATCGTGCAAGGCAAGATGGAAAAGTTCTACGAAGAAAATTGTTTGTACGAACAGCATTTCATCAAGGATGAGACGCACACGATTGGGGAGATGATCGCGCAGTCTATCGCCAAGCTGGGCGAGAACATCACGATTCGCCGTTTTTCGCGGTTTAAGGTTGGCGAGGTCAGCATTGGCTCAGCCTCTTCCGGCGCGCCCGAAGCCGAAGCGAAGCCAGAAAACGCTTAACAACAACTCCTTAGATTGCGGCCTACCGTCTCACCAAAAACGCCTCGGATATCCGGGGCGTTTTTCTTTTGAGAGCAGCAATCGCTTCAGAAATCCTGTGCGCGCGAAGCGCAACCCTGCCGTGACACTCCTTGACCATTACATAATGTGCTGATGCTCATAGGCCAATCCGGCGGATGTTTGTTACAATCGGCTGGTTTCGCTCGGAAAGAACGGAGACACATGGCCAGGCAATCGCCAGCGACAAAGAAGAGCAGCGAAGTGAAAGTGGTAGTGGGTAAGAAGCGGCCGGCGTACAAACGGATTTTGCTGAAGCTTTCCGGCGAATCGCTGCAGGGGTCACAGGGCTACGGGATTGACGGGGCGACGTTGCACGAAATTGCTATTGAGTTGAAGGAAGTTCACGCACTGGGCGTGCAGATTGCCATCATGGTAGGTGGCGGAAATATATTTCGCGGCGCGCGGCAAAAGGGATTCGACATCGATCGCGCCACCGGCGATTACATGGGGATGCTGGCGACGGTTTTGAACGCGCTGGCGATGCAGGACGCGTTGGAGAAGGTGGGTGTGCACACCCGGGTGCAAAGCGCGATTGAGATGCACCAGGTGTGCGAGCCGTTCATTCGGAGGCGCGCGCAACGGCACATTGAAAAAGGGCGGGTGGTGATTTTTGCGGCGGGCACCGGCAATCCTTATTTTTCCACGGACACCGCGGCGGCTCTACGCGCGATGGAAATCAAGGCGGATGTGATTTTGAAGGCTACTCGGGTAGATGGAATTTACGATGCGGACCCGGAGAAGGTGAGCAACGCGAAGTTTTTTGCGGAGATTACCTATCGCGAAGTGTTGCACCAGAATTTGAAGGTGATGGATGCCACGGCGATTTCGCTGTGCATGGACAATGGCATGCCCATCGTGATCTTTAATATGCACACACCGGGGAACATTCGACGGGCGGTGCTGGGCGAACCGGTGGGCTCCACGGTGTTGCCATCGAAGCAAGTTGTTTTATAGTTGCTTCGGCGCGGCGCGAAATCGGAAATGAATCGGGTCAGTTTTGCAGTTTGTCAGCAGGGGATGCGCATTGCGGCGGGATCCGCTGCACGCAAAAACAATAGAGGGAAGACGATATGACAACGATTGCTACGACGAAGGACGGGATGGCCGCGGCCAAAACGCGGATGGAAAAGGCAGTAGACGATTTCAGGAAAGAGCTGGCGAGCGTGCGGACCGGCCGGGCCAACGCGGCGATTCTGGATCAGGTGCGGGTGGATTATCACGGCACGCCGATGCCGGTGAATCAACTGGGCAACGTTACGGTGCCGGACGCGACGATGCTGATGATTACGCCGTGGGACCCGAGCGTGGTGGCGCTGATTGATAAGGCGATTCGCGCTTCGGACCTGGGATTGAATCCCACGAATGATGGCAAGGTGGTGCGGATTCCGGTGCCGGCTCCCACGGAAGAACGGCGCAAGGAACTTGTGAAGCATATGCATAAGATTTTGGAGAATCATCGTACCGCGGTCCGCAACATCCGGCGCGATGTGAAGGAAGCGATCGACAAGCTGGAGAAAGAAAAGAAGATCAGCCAGGACGATCATAAGCGGGCGCTGGACGAGTTGGAGAAAGTGTCGCAGGCGGAGACGAAGAAGATTGAGGATTTGGCAGCGGCGAAGGAACGGGAAGTGATGGAGTTTCGGTAGAAAATCGAAAATCGAAAATCGAAAATCGAAAATCGTGAAAATCGAAAATCGAAAATCGAAAATCGAAAATCGAAAACCCTCCTCTTACGGGGAGGATTTTTGTTTTTCGGGGGACTTCGGTGGCTCGCCTGAAGGAGGCGTAGGGGCGAAAAGGGTGAAGCGTTGGGTTTGATCGTTTTGGATGGTGCGGAAGAAGGCGTTGTAGTCGGCAGCGCGGTCGGCGGGAAGTTCACGCGCCAGGAAATTGATGTGCCGCGTGGCGGTCAGGGTGTTCAACTTGGCTGAGTAGTTTGACGAAAAGGTGGCGTAATCGCGCTTTACGGAAGTGCCGGCGGGCGCTTCGATGGTAGTTCCCGCCGGCAAATGTAAAGTCATGTGAGTGTCCACGTCGAGCGGCGTGCCTAGTTCGATTTTGGGCGCGTTGGGGCCGCTGGCATTACGCGATGGAGGGTCTGGGACGCCAATTTGTGGCAGGAGAGCCGGAATGCGAACCGGGTTCTTGGTCCAATCCACAAATTTAGGTTGAATGATCTCGTATTCCACGGTGAAAGGATCCTTTGTGGTGGTGGGATCTGAGGCGGTCACACTGGTGACCTGCCCGCGGAAACCGTCGGAGATGGCGAGCAAGCCGGCAACATCTTTCCATTTGTCTTTGGGAGTTTGATGGAACGCGACGCGCAATAGCAGTTCGTTATCACCACGCAGCGTGTACTTCACTTTCGCATTGAGTTTGCCGTCGCTGGAAAGTTCGGCAGAAATATCGACGAGCTGGCGAGCGTGAAACGGGATAGTTTCTGGCAATTTGAGCCAGTTAACGGAGGGCTCCTCTCCTCCACTGCGAAGCGACAGACTCATCACGGGCTTTCCTCGAAATTGTGCCGGTATCAGCCCAAAGGGAGCGACTTCGACACTGGGATCGAGGGCCCTAGAATCAGTGCCATCGACAATCTGAACGAAAACTCGCTGAAAATCGGGGCGCGGCATTTGTTGTTGGTTGAGTTGCGGAGCATACCAAACAATTTGCGCAGGGAAACCGGCCGATTTGGCTAGTAGAGCTAACAGATAGCATTTTTCTTCGGGAGTTGCGTATGCGGCGTCGATGATTTCTTTGCCCGGGCGCACGCGGAATCCAGTTGCGTCAAGGGGCAGATCGACGGTGGCGATCCCGCGAGATACAAAGTCGTAGAGGGCTCGCAATTTTTGCGTGACCGATGTTGGAGAAGGATTGAAGGATGCGAGCTTGGATTGTCCGGCTTTTTTGTCTTCTTCGGACCAAGGTGGGATGGCAGATGCCAGACCTTCGGCGAGGCTTAACCAAGCCGTGTATTTCGTGACGAGAACATCGGGAACAGCATTTGCCTCTTCATCCTGGACCGGAGGGATGGTAAGCGCTGTTATGTTCCACTGAAAAATAGTTCGAACTCCGTCTTGAGCTTCTAAATTTCGATATGCCGTGGAAGGTACGCCAACGTAAACAATAGGACTTTTTGTCTGGCCGGCCCAAGCTGACTTCATTGAATTTATTGGATTGATCTTGCCGGGCAGATCGAGTTCGTAGTGTTCTTCGAGGACTTGGCCGGAGCGGTCGAAGGTGTGCTCGAGCCAAAAATTCGGAGCTAGAGGATGCTTCGTCGTGGTGGTGATGACGCGATATTCGAGAGTGTCGCCTTCTTGCAGGCCGAGGATGCGAACGGATTTGACGCGGACGTCCTGGTAGGCGGGAAATTTTTCTACGGCGGGATTGGGGGCGTCGGTGACGGCACTGGGTAAAAGTTCGGAGGTGCCGCCATTTGCATGGCTGATGCGGATGAGGGGGATGTCGATTTGTTGAAACGCGCGGTTGTAATCGAAAGCGACGCGGGAGAATTGGCGAGCGCCTAAGATATTGATGATTTTGACGATGGTATGAACTTCTTTGCGGGAGTCGCCGTTGGCTTCAAAGCGGATGTGCGTCTCCAGAAGTTGAATCTGGAAGGGAAGTTGCGGACCATCGGTGGTTTTTTCGCTCTGAGTACCGGTTGCAGGCTTCTCTTGGGGAGTGGCTGGGGGCTTTTGTGCTGGCTCTTGCGCGAAGAGAGGCCAAGTGACGAACAGGAGCAGAGAAGCGAAGAGGCGAAGGCGCAGTTTTCTGCAAGAAAATCTCACGTTGGCAGTTTAGGTGGCGCCGCTAATAGCGTAAAGGGAAGGATGCGTGGTGCGTTTCGGGTGAGACACGGGGCAACTGAAGTAATGTTTGAGACTTTGCCTCATTTACATCGAGAGTGGCTCACTTGCGGCGCTCGGGTTATCGCAGACTGTTTCCCAGACCTTACGGTCTGGGCTAACTTATGCCGCGCCTACGGCGCTGGTTTTGGAATGGGCCAACAACGCAGCATTGATCGCCGTCTATGCCTAAAAGCATTTTGGTGGTTTGGGGATCACGCGCGAAGAGTTTCTTTGAACATACTCTCCGAGCCTGAGCCGCGTCTAAGAACATGGTAGAGTCAAAACTTTGCGCTGGTGGTTGGTAAAAGACTGATGCGAGGGTGCTGATGAGAAATCGATGGTTGATTGCTGGCGTGGGGCTACTGGCGGCGAGTTTTTGCGCGAATGCAAAAACGGACGTGGCGCCTAAGGGGCCGGAGGAAGATGGCACCAAGGCGGCGCTGGTGAAGATTGCTGGGGAAGGCACGATGGATTCGCACGCCTTCGAATATCTCACCGAGTTGAGCGATGAAATTGGCGGGCGCGTCACTGGGACACCTGCGGCGCAAAAGGCCGTGGATTGGGGCGTCGGCAAAATGAAGGCCATTGGCCTGCAGAATGTTCGAGCTGAGAAATGGACGATGTGGAAGGGTTGGACGCGCGGCACGGCAGAAGCGGAATTGATCTCGCCGGTGCGGCACACGTTGACGGTGGATGCAATGGGGTGGACGGGGTCGACTGCGGAGGGTGGTGCAGCGGGCGAAGTGGTCACCGCAAATCTGTTCAACCTGGATGATGAACTGAAAGACACATCGCGCTTCCGCGGCAAGATCGTGATGATGAAGCCGGAAGGCACGCCGAAGAAAAGCTTCTGGCTGATCTTCGCGCAATTTGGAGATTTCCTGAACGCGCTACAAAAAGCGGGCGCTATTGCGGTGATCGGCGGTCAGGGCGGATTTAAAGCGGAGGGCATGCACTTGACGCACACCGGAATCCTTGGTTTTGCGGCCGATTTCGCGATTCCCGTGGTGGATATGACCAACGAAGATCAGAGCCAACTGGAACGGTTTCTGGCGGCGGGTAAGCCGGTGCGGATGCGCATCAACGTGCAAAACAAATTCACGGATGGACCGGTAGAGAGCGCCAATGTTGTTGGAGAGATTGTTGGTCGCGAACATCCGGAAGAAATCGTGGTAGTCGGCGCTCATTTGGATTCGTGGGATTTGAGTGAAGGCACAACGGATAACGGTACCGGCTCGACCAGTGTGCTTGGCGCTGCGGATGCAATTGTAAAAAGTGGGGTACGCCCGCGCCGGACGATTCGCTTTGTGTTGTTCACCGGGGAAGAGCAGGGATTGCTAGGTTCGCTGGCTTACACCAAACAGCATGCCAGTGAGATGAAAAATCACATTGGAGACGTGGTTTTGGACAACGGCCAGGGGGCCATCAAGGAATTTCAGCTTGGTGGTCGCGACGATCTGACGGCATCGCTCGAGCCGTTTGCTAAATCTCTTGGGAATATTCGTGAAATTAAGGTGAACGACAAGCTGGAATTCGGCACGGACACCGGACCGTTTATTTTGGCTGGCTTGCCGGGGATCAATCTTGATCAGGATTCTCCGGATTATAAATACACACATCACTCTGCTGCAGATTCTCTGGAAGAAGTGAAGCCGGACATTTTGGCTCAGAACGCGACGATTATGGCGCTTACGGCGTACTGGCTGGCTGATCGGCCAGAACGCTTTGCCAGTCCATGGCCTGCGGAAAAAAGCGCGAAGATGTTGCGGGATAAAGATCAATACGATATGCTGAATGCGTTCAAGCTCTGGCCCTTCGGTGAATTGGGTGCAGGGCCAAAAACAGCAGGTAACTAGCTGATACTGAATGGGTTATTCGCTTTTGTCGAAGCTTGGAGCAATCAGTTTAGGACGAAACTGAGGGCGGTTTTTGGCGCGGGAACGGTCGGTGAGCAGCCCAACTGCCACTCCTGCGATTTCCACAGGATTTTCCTCGGGCTATTGTCCAAACAGATTTGACAGACTAATTTATCTTCTCTATACTCTATTGTTTGTCAGGGGTAATTTCACCCTAGCAGTACGGCCATCTCGTTTCTAGGTAGTGGGGGGATGGCTGGTTGGAAGGAATTCTTCAGTCCCGGAACAAGAACGATGGAATGGGACGGAAGAGCGGCCGGAATGGGGCGCCAGCCCCGAAAAGCCGAGTAAGCCTCTCCGATTCGAAACCGAGAGCTGATAGCTGTCTCTTGGATTGTGTGCGGAGTCTCTTGCTGGTCTCTCCGGATTCGCAGTAAACCTTTCAGCGTCATGGTGTGCTCTCGCGGAATTTTTGCGCGCAAGGCGAGAGTCTGAAAAATTGTGTGCGCGAAGCGCGGCGGGTTCGCGGAAGTTCGCGAGAAGCGCCGAAGGAAAAAGAGGAAGACTGTGCCGACGTTTTCACAACTTGTACGCATGGGTCGCGAAGGAATTCAGACCAAGACGAAATCGCCCGCATTGATGGGCTGCCCGGAGCGCCGCGGAGTTTGCATTCGCGTGTACACCCAGACGCCGAAGAAACCGAACTCGGCACTGCGCAAAGTGGCTCGTGTGCGTCTGACGAATGCCGTGGAAGTCACTACGTACATTCCCGGCATCGGCCATAATTTGCAGGAACACTCCATCGTGCTGGTGCGCGGTGGGCGTGTGAAGGATCTGCCAGGCGTGCGTTATCACATTGTGCGCGGCACATTGGACGCGGCTGGCGTGGAGAATCGCAAGCAGGGCCGCTCGAAGTATGGAGCGAAGCGTCCGAAGGCTGGCGCGGCAGGCAAGTAAGAGTTCAGCAGTAAAAGTTTCCGAAGGAGCGATGACAAGCAATGCCTCGTAAAGGAATAGTCAGCCGGCGCGTACAAGCGACCGATCCGGTGTACGGAAGCGATCTGGTAGAGAAGTTCATCTGTTCGATGATGTGGGAAGGCAAGAAGAGCACGGCGCAGCGGGTGTTCTATGGCGCGATGGATCAAATAGCCAAGAAGACCAATGATGATGCGCTGAAGATTTTCAAAAAGGCCATCGAGAATTTGAAGCCGCTGGTGGAAGTGAAGACGCGGCGTGTGGGTGGCGCGAACTACCAGGTTCCAGTGGAAGTAAATCCGTTCCGCCGGCAATCGCTGGCGATTCGGTGGCTGTTGCAGTATTCGCGGGAACGCGCGGGCAAGACGATGATCGACAAGCTCGCGGATGAATTGATTGACGCGGCGAATGCACGCGGCGGCGCGGTGAAGAAGAAGGAAGATGTGCACCGCATGGCGGAAGCGAACAAGGCGTTCGCGCATTACCGCTGGTAACAGAAAAGAATTGGAGTTGTTGTGAGTGAAACGGTAACAGCAGGCACAGGGGAGAAGAGAGCTTTTCAAGCTATGAGCCGGGTATTCAAACTCGAAGATACGCGCAACATCGGAATTATGGCGCACATCGATGCGGGGAAAACCACGTCGACGGAGCGCATCCTGTTCTATACGGGTGTGACTTACAAGATTGGTTCCGTAGACGAAGGAACCGCCACGATGGACTGGATGGAGCAGGAGCGCGAGCGGGGAATCACGATTACCAGCGCGGCCACGACTGCCAGTTGGACTCGTTTCGACAAGAAGTATCGCGTCAACATTATTGATACACCGGGCCACGTGGACTTCACGGTGGAAGTGGAGCGTTCGCTGCGCGTGTTGGACGGCGCGGTGTGCGTATTCGATTCGGTTGCTGGCGTGCAGCCGCAATCGGAGACAGTGTGGCGTCAGGCTGATAAGTATCGCGTGCCACGTATTTGCTTTGTGAACAAGATGGATCGCATGGGCGCGGACTTTGATCACGTGATCCGCACCATTCGGCAGCGTTTGGGCGCGCATCCGGTGCCGCTGCAATTCCCATTGGGCCGCGAAGACAATTTCATCGGTATCATCGATTTCATCGAGCAGAAAGTGATTGTGTGGCTCGAAGAAACTCTAGGCGCGAAGTTCGAGATTTTTGACGTAGAGAAGCTCTGGGATAAGGCGTTCGTGGATTCGCGTCCCGACGTTGCTGCCGCGCTGAAGGGCTCGGCGATCGATAAGGCGTTCTACGATGAGCATCGCAATAAGACGGTGGAATACATCGCGGAACACGATGATTCCGTCCTCGACAAATACTTGACCGAAGGCACGTTGACGGTAGACGAAATGCGCAAGTCGATTCGTAAATCGACACTGGGGCTGAAAATCGTTCCGGTATTGGCTGGTTCGGCGTTTAAGAACAAAGGCATTCAGCCTTTGCTCGATGCGGTTATCGATTATTTGCCTTCTCCGCTGGATGTGCCGCCACTCGAGGGCACCAATCCGGAAACGGAAGAAGTAGAACTGCGCCGCGCTGCGGATGATGCTCCGTTTGCCGCGCTGGCTTTCAAGATTATGTCCGACCCGTTCGTCGGCCACGTTACGTACATTCGCGTTTACTCCGGCGTGTTGAAGTCCGGAAGCTACGTGCTGAATGCCGCTAAGGGTTCGCGCGAACGCATTTCGCGCTTGCTGCAAATGCACGCGAACAAGCGCGAGGAAATTGACGAAGTCTGCGCTGGCGATATTTGCGCCTGCGTTGGATTGAAGAGCGTTAACACCGGCGACACGCTGTGCGACGAGAACAAGCCGATCATTCTGGAGTCCATTGATTTCCCGACTCCGGTTATTTCGGTGGCCATTGAGCCCAAAACGAAGGCCGACCAGGATAAGCTGGGCGTGGCGCTGCAACGTTTGGCGCAAGAAGATCCGACGTTCCGCGTTTCTACCGAGCCCGACACTGGCCAGACTTTGATCTCCGGCATGGGCGAGTTGCACCTGGAAATCATTGTGGACCGCATGCTGCGCGAATATAACGTGCAGGCGAATGTGGGCCGGCCGCAGGTGGCGTATCGCGAAACGGTTCGCAAGAAGTCGCTGGCGGAAGGTAAGTACATCAAGCAGACCGGCGGCAAGGGTCAGTATGGCCATTGCAAGATTGAATTGCATCCGCTGCCAAGCTCCGATCACGAAAACATGAAGGAGTTGTCGGTCGACGATCTGGACGCATTAGCCAAGTCGGTCACTGGCGGGACTCCTGGCAAGTGGAAATTCGACAAGGAACACCGCTTCCTGTTCATCGACAAGGTAATCGGCGGGGCGATTCCGCGTGAATTCATCCCTCCGATCGAAGCAGGTATTCGCGAAGCGCTGGATAACGGCGTAGTCGCTGGGTTCACGATGGTTGACGTCGCTGTGGTGCTGGTCGATGGCAGCTATCACGATGTGGACAGCAACGAAATGGCGTTCAAAATCGCGGGCTCCATGGCCTTCAAAGAAGCCTGTTCGCGCGCCAAGCCGGTGTTGCTTGAGCCGATCATGAAGGTAGAAGTTGTGGTGCCGGAAGAATATATGGCGCAGGTTTTTGGCGACTTGAACTCGCGGCGTTCCGCGATTCAGGGCACCGAGAATCGTGCGGGGAGCAACGTGATTCGCGTGGAAGTGCCACTGGCGCAGATGTTCGGTTATGCCACCGATTTGCGCAGCCGCACCCAGGGGCGCGCCACGTTCACCATGCATTTCTCGCATTACGCGGAACTGCCGAACGCGTTGGCGGAAGAAGTGATTAAGAAATACCGCGGGGAAAGTAAATAAGTTTAGGTTTTTACACGATTATCGATTGAGGAGCAGAAGAAGCAATGGCGAAAGAGAAATTTGAGCGCACTAAGCCGCATGTGAACATTGGGACGATTGGTCACATCGATCATGGCAAAACCACGTTGACCGCCGCGATTACCAAGGTGTTGTCGAAGCACAACCCCAAGGTTGCGTTCCGGGCCTTCGATTCGATTGACAACGCCCCGGAAGAGCGCGAGCGCGGTATCACCATTGCGGTTTCGCACGTGGAATATGAAACCGCGAATCGCCACTACGCGCACATGGATTGCCCGGGCCACGCCGACTACATCAAGAACATGATCACCGGCGCGGCACAGATGGATGGCGCGATTCTGGTTGTGGCCGCCACCGATGGACCGATGCCCCAGACTCGTGAGCACATTCTGCTCGCGCGTCAAGTAGGAGTGCCGTACATCGTGGTGTTCCTGAACAAGTGCGACATGGTGGAAGACGCCGAACTTCTGGAACTTGTGGAACTCGAAGTTCGCGATTTGCTGAAGAGCTACCAATTCCCGGGCGACAGCGTTCCGGTAGTTCGTGGTTCGGCCCTGCAAGCGCTGAACGGCGACGAAAAGTGGGAAAAGAAAATTGACGAGCTGATGGCTGCCGTCGATGCCAACGTTCCGCTGCCGGTGCGCGATGTCGACAAGCCGTTCGCCATGCCGATTGAAGACATCTTCTCGATTTCCGGACGCGGCACGGTGGTTACCGGTCGTGTGGAACGCGGCAAAGTGAAAGTCAGCGAAGAAGTGGAAATCGTGGGCTTCCGCGCGACGCAGAAGAAAGTCGTCACCGGCATTGAAATGTTCAAGAAACTGCTGGATGAAGGCATCGCCGGCGACAACGTGGGCTTGCTGCTGCGCGGCACGGAAAAAGATGATGTGGAGCGTGGCCAGGTAATTTGCAAGCCGGGCTCGATCACACCACACACCAAGTTCAAGGCCGAAGCGTATGTGTTGACCAAGGAAGAAGGCGGACGTCACACTCCGTTTTTCTCCGGCTATCGTCCACAGTTTTATTTCCGCACCACCGACGTGACTGGCGACATGAAGTTGCCGACGGGCGTCGAGATGGTGATGCCCGGCGACAACGTGAGCTGCGAAGTTACGCTGATCACGCCGGTAGCACTCGAGAAGGGCTTGCGCTTCGCGATTCGCGAAGGCGGCCACACCGTAGGCGCCGGCGCCGTTACGGAGATCATCGAGTAACGCCATGAGACAAGGAGATAAAATTCGCATTCGTCTGAAGGCGTACGACCACCGAATTCTGGACCAATCCACGCGGGAAATCGTGGAAACCGCGAAGCGGACTGGTGCCGATGTTGCCGGACCGATTCCACTGCCCACCACCATCAACCGCTGGACCGTGTTGCGTTCGCCGCACGTAGACAAAAAGTCGCGCGAACAGTTTGAAATGCGCACGCACAAGCGATTGATCGACATTCTGGAGCCGACACCGGATACGGTGGACGCTTTAATGAAGTTAGATCTGCCGCCAGGCGTCGACGTAGAAATCAAGGCCTTCGGGCACGCAGGGAAGTAGGGTAGGAAGATATCGGATATCAGATGTCGGATATCCGGAAGCACAGGCAAGAATTTCGATTCTGCGATATACGCAGCCAATACCCATCGAGGCAAGCTGCGAGAGAGAGACGAGAAAATGGCGGTCGACGGAATTATCGGTATCAAGCTGGGCATGACGCAGATCTTCGCGGAAGACGGCAACCTGGTAGGTTGCACGGTGCTTCAGGCGGGTCCTTGTGTTGTGGTGCAGCGACGCACCAAAGCGAAGGATGGCTACGACGCGGCGCAGTTGGGTCTGGTGGAATTCGTGAAGCCGCAGCGCGTGAACAAGGCGCTGACTGGACACTTCAAGAAGTCCAACGTGGCGCCCATGAAGGTCATGCGCGAAGTTCGTCTGGAAGAGTCGAAAGACGAAACTAAGGTTGGCGATCGCGTGTTGGTGGAAGCTTTCAAAGCGGGCGAGTTGGTGGACATCACCGGCGTCAGCAAGGGTAAGGGATTCGCGGGCGGCGTGAAGCGCTGGCACTATGCCGGCGGCGACGCAACCCACGGTTCGATGTTCCATCGCGCACCGGGCGGCATCGGCGGCAGTTCGTTCCCATCACGCGTCTGGAAGAATCAACATTTTCCAGGACACATGGGCAATGAGCGGGTAACGGCGAAGAATTTGAAGGTGATCAAGGTAGACACGGACGAGAACCTGCTGCTGGTGCGGGGCTCGGTGCCGGGACCAAGTGGTCAGTACATTTTCATCCACCGGTCGAGAAAAGCAGCGCAGAAGGCGAAGTAACACAGTGATTCGGTAGAAGCTGAAACAGACGAGATTGAGAGAGCGAGAAAAGATATGCCGGTCGTAGATGTAGTCAATCTGGATGGCAAGACCGTTGGCCAGGTAGAACTGGCGGACGCGGTCTTCGGCGTCGAAGTGAACGAACACCTGCTGCACGAAGCTTCGCGGTGGTATCTCCGTGGGCAGCGCAGCGGCACCGCCAAGACCAAGGACAAGAGCGAAGTCAGCGGCGCAGGTCGCAAACTGTGGCGGCAAAAGGGTACAGGCCGCGCGCGTGTTGGCTCCATTCGGTCGCCTTTGTGGCGGCATGGTGGAACGGTGCACGGGCCTCGTCCTCGGAGCTATGCCTACGCGCTGCCGAAGAAAATGATTGTCGGCGCATTGCGCTCGGCACTCTCGGCGAAGCTGGCGGAGCAGAAGCTCACGATTATCGATGCGTGGTCTCTGGATACGCACAAGACCAAGACGTTGCGCATTGCGCTGAACAAGCTCAATGCCGAAAAGACCGCACTGCTTGTGGCATACGGCGATACCCGCAACCTGGAACTCGCCAGCCGCAACTTGGAAGGCGTGAAGTTGAGCGCGACGAATGTGCTGCAGCCGTACGATGTGTTGCGTCACGATCGCGTGTTTCTTTCGAAGGATGCGGTAGCGCGCCTGGTTCGTTCGCTCGATCCGAACGCCGAACCAATCGCCGCGCCGGATGTGGAACATATTGCGCCCGCTCCTAAAGCGAAAAAGGAAGCGGCTCCCAAAGCGGCTGCGCCTAAGGCAGCAGCCAAGAAACCGGCAGCAGCGAAGAAGCCGGCCAAGAAGAAGGGGAAGGAATAAGTTATGGCAGCCCCGCACTATCAAATTATTCGGCGTCCCATCATCACGGAAAAGGGACTCGGCGTAAAAGAAGTGCACCACACCGTGGTTTTCGAAGTTGCCGCGGGCGCCACCAAGACGGAAATCAAGGAAGCGGTGCAGCAAATTTTCAAGGTGAAAGTGGCGGATGTACGCACCGCCAATTTCGTCGGGAAAATGCGCCGCCGCGGACAGAGTGAAGGCTACCGCCGCGACTGGAAGAAAGCGTACGTGAAGCTGGCGGCAGGCGAAAAGATGATCGAGTACGCGGAGAATTTGTAACACAGGGTCGGGCAAGCCGCCAAGTTGGCGGAGAGATTTAGAAGGTAAGAGGCAGCGATGGGACTGAAGAGCTTTAATCCATATACGGCGTCACGGCGTTTCATGACGGTGCTCGATAAGAGCCACATCACGAAAGATACGCCGGAGAAGAACTTGCTTGAACCGAAGAAGCGCTCGGGCGGGCGTAACAACCAGGGCGAAATTGTCATCTGGCATCGCGGCGGTGGCCACAAGAAGCAGTATCGCGTGGTCGATTTCCGTCGCGACAAAGAAGGCGTGCCCGCGGTGGTCGCGTCAATTGAGTATGACCCGAACCGCAGCGCCAACATCGCGCTGCTGCACTACGCCGATGGCGACAAGCGCTACATCCTGCACCCAGTGGGTCTGGAAGTAGGCGCAACGGTTTCGACCGGCGAAGGCGCGGACATTCTTCCGGGCAACGCTCTGAAGATCCGGCACATTCCTCCCGGCACCATGGTGCATAACCTGGAACTGTATCCGGGCCGTGGCGGGCAGGCTGTTCGTACGGCTGGCGCTTCCGCTCAGTTGTTGAGCAAAGAAGGCGACTTGGCGCTGGTCAAGATGCCGTCCGGCGAAGTTCGCAAATTTTCCGTGGATTGCAAAGCAACCGTGGGACAAGTTGGAAATCTGGACCACGAAAACGAGACATATGGTAAGGCGGGCCGCACGCGGTGGAAGGGCATCAAGCCCACCGTTCGCGGCGTGGCGATGAATCCGGTGGATCACCCACACGGTGGTGGAGAAGGCCGCGTGAAGGGCAATCACCCACAAACACCATGGGCGTTCCCAACACTGGGTAAGAAGACGCGACACAACAAGCGCACCGATCGAATGATCGTGGAGCGCCGTAAGTAAACAGTTTCCGCCTGGCACTCTCGAGATGTTGGCGAGAGCGGCAAGGCGAAACGGGAAAAGGACCAGGGGTCCGGTTCCCGCAGCGAGTGGGTCAACGAAGTGGACCGGGCGTAATCCTGAACGAGAGCGCCCAAGGTTAGACGAGCAATAACCGCAGATCCCGGTTGGCGAAAAGCCGGCGGGGGAGAGCGAAACATGCGAGCAACGCGAACAACACGTCGATCCGGCAGCAGGACACGTCCGGTGAAACGAGCAGTAAAACGGGTGGCACCGAAAGTAGCCCCCAAACCAACGGCCAAAGTAGTGAAAGTGGTGGCCGTACCACTCGAGCCGGTGCTGTACAAGCTGTGCAAGCCGGGCTGGGCGGTGATTGTGGAACGAATTCCGAACGCGCTGGGCACGCGATTTGTCTGCCCATTTTGTCCCCGGTCGCACCGTGTACCTGGTCCGGTGCGAGGTTTCAAAAAGATGCGGCACGCGCAGTGGGGCAGGTTGCGCCGCGTGGAGGAATAAGGAAGCGATGGCACGTTCAACGAAAAAAGGGCCGTTTGTCGATGGCCACTTGCGCGACAAAGTGGAAGCACTAAACACGCGCAACGAGAAGAAGGTAGTGAAGACGTGGTCGCGGCGCTCCACGATCGTTCCCGACATGATCGGGCACACGATTGCCGTGCACAACGGCAGAAAATTTATTCCCGTGTATGTGACCGAACAGATGATCGGACACAAACTCGGCGAGTTTGCGCCAACGCGCACCTTTAAGGGCCACGCAGTAAAAGCGGCGCTCGAGAAGGCGGCGGGCGCGGCTCCTGCAGGAGGCGGCGCAGCACCAGCACCAGCGCCGAGGGCATAAGACATGGCTGACGTACAGACACAAGCAGGAACGATTGAAGCTCACGCGCTAGCAAGGCACGTGCGCATGTCGCCGCAAAAAGCGCGACTGGTCATTGATTTGATCCGCGGGCAGCAGGCGCAATCGGCGTTACAAACGCTGCGTTATACGCCAAAGCGTGCCGCGAAGCACATTGAAAAGGTGCTTCGCAGCGCGATCGCCAATGCCGAGTTGAAGGCTGCCGATTCCGGCACGCCACTCGACGTTGATCAGTTGTTTGTGAACAAGTGCTTCGTGAACGAAGGCTCGCGCTGGAAGCGGTTGCGTCCCGCGCCGATGGGCCGGGCTTTCCGTTACCAGAAGCGCACTGCGCACATCTGGGTCGGCGTTGCCGAGCACCACGTGGCTGCTGCAGAACGCGTAGCAGCGAACCAGGCGGAAGCAGAAGCACAGAAGGGCGTACGCGGAACAGCACGGCGCGTTCGCAAGGCGTTAACCGGGAAACAGGCTCCTGGAAAGAAGGGAAAGAAGTAATGGGACAGAAAACACACCCGTACGGATTTCGCCTCGGCTACAACAAGCCCTGGAAGTCTCGCTGGTATGCGGATCGGGATTACGCCGATTTGCTGCACGAAGATGTGAAGCTGCGTAAGGAATTGAAAGAGCGCCTGAAGAGCGCCGGCGTCAGCTCCATCGATATCGAACGTGCCGCCAACAAATTGGTTGTGCGCATCGCGACGGCGCGGCCGGGCATCATCATTGGCCGCAAGGGTGCGGAAATCGACAAGCTGAAGCAGGAAGTATCGAAGCGCACCAAGCGGGAAGTGCACATCGACATTCAAGAAGTGCACCGCCCGGAACTGGATGCCACGTTGGTTGCAGAATCGATTGCGCTGCAACTGGAAAAGCGTGTGGCGTTCCGCCGCGCAATGCGGAAAGCGGTAGATTCGGCGCTGCGTTTTGGTTGCAAGGGGATTAAGGTGCGCGTTGCCGGCCGTTTGAACGGGGCAGAAATCGCGCGTAAAGAATGGTACCTGCAAGGCCGTTTGCCGCTGCAGACGCTGCGCGCGGACATTGATTTTGGCACCGCGGAAGCGAACACCACGTATGGCGTGATTGGCGTGAAGTGCTGGATTTATCAGGGCGAGAACGTTCCAAAGCGCGTCAAGCGGGAAGATAACAAGCCGGCTGGCATAGCCGCGGCTTGATGTAGCGGACGAGCCAGCGATTTTAGAAATTAGGGAAGCGAGAATATACCGATGTTGATGCCGAAGAAGGTCAAGTACAGAAAGCAGCAGCGTGGCCGCCGTAAAGGCAAAGCGTGGCGCGGCGGAAGTCTGGCGTTTGGCGAATACGGTTTGAAGGCCATGGAAAATGCATGGATCACCGACCGTCAGATTGAAGCTTCGCGCGTGGCGATTACGCGCTTCATCAAGCGTGGCGGCAAGTTGTGGATCCGGATTTTTCCGGACAAGCCGTACACCAAGAAGCCGGCAGAAACCCGCATGGGTAAGGGCAAAGGCGCACCGGAAAAGTGGGTGGCGGTGGTGAAGCCGGGTCGCATCATGTTTGAGATGGCGGGCGTGGACGAAGCAACAGCACGCCAAGCGATGGGGCTGGCGTCGCACAAGCTGCCAATTCCGACGAAATTTGTTTCGCGCACAGGAGGGTTGTAGAAATGGCGCGGCGTATTGAAAAGATTAGAGAAGAAGGCGAAACAGAATTGCGCGCACGGGAAAAGGATCTGGCAGAACAGATTTTCCGGCTGCGTTTCCAGATGACCACCGGGCAAGCGGAAGCGCTGAAGCGTCTTCGCGAGGCTCGCAAAGATCTGGCGCGAGTGAAGACATTGCTTCGCGCACAGGAATTGACCGCCGGAGCAAAGACGGCGAAGGCAGGTAAGGCGTAATGACGACAGAAGCGACACCAACAGGAACGACCCCGACGGGTCAACCGACGGCACCATCGACGTATCGTGGAAACAAGACTGAGCTGATTGGCAAGGTAACCAGCGCGAAGATGGAAAAGACCATTGTGGTCGAAGTGCAGCGACTGGTGCAGCATCCCAAGTACCGCCGCGTGGTCCGCATTTCGAAGAAATTCTATGCGCATGATGAGAAGCGCGAAGCCAAGCAGGGCGATACGGTTTGCATCGTGTCCGCGCGGCCGCTTTCGCGGCTGAAGCGCTGGCGATTGAAGCAAGTGCTGACGCATAAAGCGTCCGCGAAGTAAAGGACAGGGGAGCAGATCACATGATTCAGATGCGAACCTGGCTGACGGTAGCCGACAATTCCGGAGCACGGAAGTTGATGTGCATTCTCCCCATCGGTGGCGATGCGGGGTTGAAAGCGGGACTGGGCGACATTGTCACCGCGTCGGTGAAAGAAGCGACGCCGGAAAGCCAGATCAAAGAAGGCAAGGTTGTGAAGTGCGTGATTGTGCGGATGCGCAAAGAACATCGGCGGAAAGACGGCACGTACATTCGCTTTGACGATAATGCCGCGGTGTTGATCAATGACACGGGCGAACCTGTCGGGACGCGTGTGTTTGGCCCGGTGGCAAGAGAGCTGCGCGAAAAGAAGTTCACCAAGATTGTTTCGCTGGCTCCGGAGGTTTGGTAGGTCATGGGATACACAGAAGAAACCACGAAGCGCTACAAGATCAGCATCCGCAAAGGCGATAACGTGCGGGTAATGAGCGGGCGCGACGCCGGCAAGAATGGCCGGGTGCTGTCGATCAATCCTCGGAAGAACACGGTGATCGTGGAGCACGCCAACATCATCAAGCGCCACACTCGTCCGAATCCGGCGAAGAACATCAAGGGCGGAATTGTGGAACGGGAAGCGCCCATCAACGCTTCGAAGATAATGGTGGTGTGCGGCAGTTGCGGCAAGCATGCTCGAATCGGCCACAACATTTTGACGGATGGCACCAAGGTGCGCGCGTGCAAGCGTTGCGGCACCACACTCGACAAGTAAGATTTTGGAAGGAATACGACTGGCATGAAGACTCGAATGCACGAAAAGTACAGTAAGGAGACGGTGCCCGCGCTGATGAAGCGCTTCGGCTGGAAGAACGTTATGGCCGTGCCGAAACTCCAGAAGATTACGTTGAACATTGGACTCGGCGAAGCTAGCCAGAACGCCAAGTTGCTGGACACCGCAGCGGTGGAGTTGGGGCAGATCACCGGGCAGAAACCAATCATCACGCGCGCGAAGAAGTCCATTGCGAATTTCAAGATTCGCAAAGGCATGCCCATTGGCTGCGCGGTGACGCTACGTGGCGAGAAGATGTACGAATTCCTCGACCGGCTGTGCAACGTGGTGCTGCCACGCGTGCGCGACTTCCGCGGATTGCCTTCGAATGCGTTCGATGGCCGCGGCAATTATACGCTGGGGCTGAAGGATCAGTTGGTGTTCCCGGAAATCGATTACACCCGCGTGGACAAGATCAAGGGCATGAACATTACTTTAACCACCACGGCGCGCAACGATGAAGAAGGCCGCGAATTGCTCAAGGGACTTGGATTCCCCTTGCGTGAAAAAGGAGTAGCACAATAAATGGCACGCACCGCAAAAATTGCCAAGAGCCTCAAGAAGCCCAAGTTTAAGGTGAGAGTGCGCAACCGTTGCCGTGTGTGCGGCCGCGCGCGTGGGTATATCCGCAAGTTCCAAATGTGCCGCATCTGTTTCCGCGGCATGGCGCTCAAGGGCGAAATCCCGGGCGTTGTGAAAGCAAGCTGGTAGGAGCGAGAGAAGAGACTATGCAGACGGATCCAATAGCTGATTTCTTGACACGTATTCGCAACGCGGCTGCCGCCAAGCACCAGCGTGTCGATGTGCCGGTATCGAAGTTGAAGACGGAGATTGCCCGCATTCTGAAGGAAGAGGGCTACATCTCGACCTACAAGATGGTGGACGAAAACAAGACGCGCAAGACGCTGCGGGTATTTTTGAAGTACACCCCGGACCGGCGCAGCGTGATTACCGGGATGAAGCGCATTTCGCGTCCTGGACAGCGCAATTATCTGGGGTCGCGCGAAATCAAGCCGGTGGTGGGTGGACTGGGAATCAGCATTCTGACCACGCCAAAGGGATTGATGACTGGGCGCACGGCGCGCAAGTCAAACCTGGGCGGCGAAATTCTTTGCGAAGTTTGGTAATCGCGTTCGCGAGAACGCAGAGGCAGTAACGAGTTCGAGAGACGAGGACAGAAAAGATGTCACGTATTGGTCGCAAACCGATTCCAGTGCCCGCGGGCGTGAAGATTAACGTGGGTGGCGGCAAAGTGGAAGTGCAGGGTCCCAAGGGGAAACTGCATGTGCTGGTGCCGCGGCAGATTAAGTTGGAGCAGAAAGATGGCGTGCTGACCGCCGTGCGCGAGCATGAAGATGATCGCGCGTTGCATGGCCTGGCTCGCGCTCTGCTGGCCAACGCCGTTCACGGCGTGACCCAGGGCTTCAAGAAGGATCTGGATATCGTCGGCGTGGGATATCGTGCGGAAGTAAAGGGCAAGGCAGTTGCGTTCGCGCTCGGCAAATCGCATCCGGTGGAATTTCAGATTCCGGAAGGCATTCAGATTACGGTGGATAAGCAGACACACATCGTGGTCAGCGGCGCGGATAAAGCGCAGGTTGGACAAGTGGCGGCGGACCTCCGTTCACTGCGTCCACCCGACCCGTACAAGCAGAAGGGCATTCGCATTACCGGCGAGCGCTTGAAGAAGAAGGCTGGCAAGGCAGGGGCAAAGGCTGGCGCAGCGTAGAACTTGAGTCGGGAGATTTTTCTTCGGGGATGGAAGTTGCAGCCTGAAGAAGGGGATTGAAGGAGATACAACAGTGGCATCGGCACGAGTAAGCAAGCTGTCCAAAAATCAGAGCCGGCAACGTGTGCACTCGCGAGTGCGCACCAAGGTTTCCGGCACGCCGGAACGTCCACGCCTGTGCGTGTATCGCTCGGTGGGGCACATTTACACCCAGATCATTGATGATCGCAGCGGGCGCACGCTGGTGTCCGCCAGTTCGGTGGACAAGGAAACGAAAAAGAGTTTGAAGGGTGGTGGCAACATCGCCTCCGCTAAGGCCGTTGGCAAGTATATTGCCGAGCGCGCCAAGGCAGCCGGTGTCGTCAAGGTGGTGTTCGACCGCGGCGGGTACAAGTATCACGGCCGCGTCAAGGCGCTCGCAGATGCAGCGCGGGAAGCGGGGTTACAGTTCTAAATGTCGAAGCAAATTTTGCGTGACAGTCTAGCGGTGCGGCGACTTCTCGATGTCAATCCTTCGGATTTGAAGGATGATGTGGTCGCTATCAATCGCGTCACCAAGGTGGTAAAGGGCGGCAAAAACCTGAGCTTTTCGGCGCTCGTGGTGGTCGGCGATAGCCGTGGCCATGCTGGTTTTGGAATGGGCAAAGCGCGCGAAGTGCCCATGGCCATCAAGAAGGGTATTGAGCAGGCGAAGAAGAACTTGATCAAGTTGAATATGAAGGGCACCACGATTCCGCACCAGGTTACGGGACGGTACGGATCGGCGCAGGTGCTGCTGAAGCCGGCTTCGGAAGGCACCGGCGTGATCGCTGGGGGCCCCGTTCGTAAGGTGATGCAGGTTGCGGGAATCACCAATGTGCTCACCAAGTCGTTGGGCACATCTAATCCGCATAACGTCATTAAGGCGACGTTCGCAGCTCTGCTCAGCTTGAAGGATGCCGGGCAAGTGGCCGAAACGCGCTCCAAGACCATTGAAGAAATCAGCGGCAGGCCGCCGAAAGTAGCAGTAGCTGCGGAAAAGCCCGTTGAGAAGGCGGCAGGGGAATAAGCATGGCTGGCGAAAAGAAAGGCGCGAAGAGCGCCGGAACCGTGAAAGTGAAGTGGGTCAAGAGCTTCATCGGTAGCACCGATGACATGCGCGCCACGATTCGTGGCTTGGGCCTGCGCAGAATGCATCAGGTAGTAGAGCGCGAGAACACGCCGGAAACGCGCGGCATGATTCATAAGGTCCGGCACCTTGTGGAAGTGGTGGAGTAATTCATGGCTGATAAAGAGAAAAAGGCATACAAGCCGGTAAGTTTGTCGACGCTGCGCCCGCCGAAGGGTTCGCGCAAAAAGAAGGTTCGCGTCGGCCGCGGCATGGGTTCGAAGCTGGGCAAAACTGCCGGTTCTGGCAACAAGGGACAGAAATCACGGCGTGGTTATTCGCGCCGGCGCGGGTTTGAAGGCGGACAGATGCCGTTGCATCGCCGCATTCCGAAGCGCGGGTTCCACAATCCGTTTGGCGTGTCGTACTCGGTTGTCAACCTGGAGGAACTAAATGTGTTCCCCGCAGGCGAGACGGTAACGCCAGAGCTGCTGCGCGCGCACGGTTTCATTCGCCGCGCCACGGATCCGATCAAGGTTTTGGGCGATGGCGAGCTGAAAAACAAGCTCACTATTCATGCCCATGCATTCAGCGCTTCCGCTAAGGAAAAGATTACCAAGGCGGGTGGTGCGTTTGAGGTAGTGGCGTAATCGATAGGACCTAGGACTCGTAATGTTGAATCGTTTCTTACAAGCATTCGCGAATCTGTTCCGGATCGAAGATCTGCGCAAGCGGCTGTTCTTCACGCTGGCGCTGCTCGCGGTCTACCGCCTTGGCGCGCACATTCCGACGCCGGGAATCAACGCTGAAGAGCTGCGGCTCCTGATGGAGAAGTCGGCGGGTTCCGTGTTAGGCATCTTCGACTTGTTCAGCGGCGGGAACTTCCGACGGGTCACGATCTTCGCGCTGGGCATCATGCCGTACATCACGTCGTCAATTATCTTGCAGTTGATGACGGTGGTGTTCCCGTACCTGGAGCGCCTGCAAAAAGAGGGCGAGTTGGGTCGGCGCAAGATTACGCAGTACACGCGGTACTTGACGATTGCGTTGAGCATCATTCAAGGCACAACCATCGCGTCCACGTTGCAGTCGCAAGCCAATCTTGTGTATCACCCGGGATTGGGTTTCGTGCTCATGACTGTGCTGACGCTGACCACCGGTTCGGCGTTCATCATGTGGCTGGGTGAGCAGATCAGCGAACGCGGCATCGGCAATGGCATGTCGCTGATCATTTTCGTCGGTATCGTGGTGGGCCTGCCGCGAGCGATTTTCGATCTTTGGGAAAAGGCCAAGACCCAGGCGTGGGGCGCATTCACTCCGTTGGTGATTTTGCTTCTGGTGGCGCTGATGATCGCGGTGGTGGCTTTCATCGTGTTCGTCGAAGGCGCGCAGCGGCGGATTCCAGTGCAATACGCCAAGCGGGTTGTCGGGCGGCGCATGATGGGTGGCCAGTCCACGTATCTGCCGCTGCGCGTTAATTCCGGCGGAGTAATTCCGCCGATTTTTGCCAGTTCGTTGCTGGCATTTCCGGCTACCGCGGCGTTGATGCTGGGCGCGCGATGGCCGTTCTTAAAAGGCATTGCGGACAAGCTGAAGTGGGGCGAACCGCTGTACACGCTGATTTATGTCCTGATGATCATTCTGTTCGCCTTCTTCTATGTCGGCATCGTTTTCAATCCGACGGAGCTTGCGGACAACATGCGCAAGAATGGCGGGTTCATCCCCGGCATTCGTCCGGGCCGCAGCACCTCGGAATATGTGAGCATGATCCTGAAGCGGTTGACGTTTATCGGCGCGGTGTACCTGGCGCTGGTCTGCCTGCTTCCGGAATGGATGATCGCGGGTATTCACTTGAACCACTTGCCGGTGTGGCTGGGCGGCGATTGGTTTGACCGTCACTTTCCGCAGTGGATTTTGAACGGTCTCGGTGTGGCGTTTTATTTTGGAGGAACTTCGCTCCTCATCGTGGTCGGTGTGGCGATGGACACCGTGCAGCAACTCGAGGCACAACTCGTCATGCGCAATTACGAGGGTTTCGCGCGTAAGGGCCGTTTGCGTAGCCGTCGTTAAGGGAGACGAAACGTGGCGCTGGAAGAGCGTCCCGTGGGAAAACTCGACCGCGCGGTGATTTTCCTAGGGCCTCCGGGCTCGGGAAAGGGCACTCAGGCGAAAGAGCTGGCAAAGAAGTACGGCGTGCCGCATCTTTCGACGGGTGACATGCTACGGGAGCACATTGCCCTTGGCACGCCGCTGGGGTTGAAGGTAAAGCCGATCATGGAACGCGGCGAGTTGGTACCCGACTCGCTGGTGCTCAGGATGGTGGCCGAGCGCATCGAACGGCCGGATTGCAGTAACGGATTTGTTTTTGATGGCTTTCCGCGTACCGTCACTCAGGCCAAGTATCTGGGTGAAATGCTGAAACGCCAGGGATTCAAGTCCCCGTTCGTGATTCACATGATCATCGGCACTGACGTGCTGATGCGGCGGTTGACCGGACGAAGGGTCTGTAAATTGTGCGGCGAGATTTATAATATTTACGACCGGCCGCCGAAGGTAGAAGGGATTTGCGATAACGACGGTGGCGAGTTAATCCATCGCCCCGACGATCGCGAAGAAGTAGTTGGGCCGCGATTGCATGCGTATGAGAAACAGACCGCGCCCCTGGTTACGTACTACCGGCGGCTCGGGTATTTACACGATGTGGATGCGCGGAAGAGCGTGGAGGAAGTGAAGCAAGACATCCAGCAGCTCGTGACCAGCATGCGTGGAATGCGGTAAAGGGCAATGGCGATTCAATTACGCAGTAGCGTTGAACTCGAGAAGATGTATCGCGCGGGTCAGGCAGTACACGAAGTGTTGAATGCGCTTCGGGCGGAAGTAAAGCCGGGAGTGACCACGATGGACCTGGAGAAAGTTGCCGAAAGGCTCATCGCGGGCAGGCCGGGTAAGGCCGCATTCAAGGGATATCGCGGTTATCCCTGTGTGCTGTGCACGTCGGTGAATAGCGAAATCGTGCATGGCATACCGTCGCCGAAGCGGAAGTTGGTCGAGGGCGACATCGTATCCATCGACTTTGGCATGGAAGTCGACGGGTACTACGGAGATTCGGCAGTGACCGTGCCGGTAGGCCGCATCAGTCCGGAGTTGCAGAAGCTCCTGGATGTGACCCGGGAATCACTGGATCGCGCGATCGACAAAATGCGCCCAGGAAATCGACTGGGCGATGTCGGACACGCGGTACAGAGTTGGGTTGAGCAGCACGGGTATTCGGTAGTGCGGGAATTTGTGGGACATGGCATCGGCACCAAGATGCATGATGAGCCCAATCTTCCGAACTACGGTGAGCCGGGACGCGGTGCTCGTTTGCAGGAAGGCATGGTCATCGCCGTCGAACCGATGGTGAATGCAGGCCGGCCGGAAGTGCAAATGCGCGGCGAGTGGGTGGCGGAAACAGCCGATGGCAGTCCTTCGGCACATTTCGAGCACACGGTGGCAGTAACCGCGAATGGGCCCTGGATTTTGACGCGCCCGAAAGAAATGACCGGGCCGTCTTGGTAAGAACATAAGTTAGCAGTGAACACGGGAGAATATGGCGAAGCAGCCGTACGAGAAAAAAGAGAAGAGCGACTCCGGGAATTCGAAGGAAGACGCGATTGAAGTAATGGCGACGGTGATTGAGCCGTTGCCGAATGCGATGTTCCGGGTTGAGCTGGAAAACAAGCACCAGGTACTGGCGCACGTTTCCGGCAAGATGCGCAAGAATTTCATCCGGATTCTGGCGGGAGACAAGGTGGCAGTGGAATTGTCGCCTTACGATTTAACCCGCGGGCGGATCGTGTACCGCTACAAGTAGTAGCGGACGACGCGCAACAAATTTGGTAGCGGCCATCTTCGGGTGGCCAGCGAGGGAGCAAGCAGTATGAAAGTTCGGGCAAGCGTTAAAAAGATTTGTGACAAGTGCAAGGTTATCCATCGGCGCGGCGTGGTTCGGGTGATTTGCGTGAATCCGAAGCACAAGCAGCGTCAGGGATAAAGGGAGCAAGGAGAGACCATGGCACGTATCGCAGGTATTGATCTTCCGCCGCAGAAGCGCCTATGGGTCGGGTTGACCTCGATCTATGGCATCGGACAGGTGCGCGCGAAGAGCATCGCTGAAAAAGCGAATGTGGACTTCACGAAAAAGATTCGCGATCTGACTGAAGACGAAACCAATCGTCTGCGCCAGATCATCGAGCAGGAAGGCCGCGTGGAAGGCGATCTCCGCAAAGAGATCCAGATGAACATCCGCCGCCTGATCGAAATCCAGGCGTACCGCGGGATTCGTCACCGCCGCAACCTGCCGGTTCACGGGCAGCGCACGCACACCAACGCACGTACTCGGAAGGGTCCGCGCCGGGGAGCAGTGGCCGGCAAGAAGCAGATCAAGGGCAAGAAGGGTTAATCCATCGCGCGACCTGGTAAGACGCTGGCGATGGAAGAAGATTCGATTCGAAAATTGGAGTGAAACGTGGCTAAAGAGCAGCAACAAAATCAGCAACCCGACGTGCAGCCGGGAGGAAAACCGACCGCAGGAGCAAAGGGTGGCGCGGCAGTCAGCAAGCGCAAGAAGGAATTCAAGAAGAAGCGCGAGCGTCGCATTGTGCCGCACGGCCTAGTGCATGTTTCCGCATCCTTCAACAACACGCAGATCACCATCACGGATACGGATGGCCGGGTGATCTGTTCGTCGTCGTCGGGTGCGATTGGGTTCAAGGGTTCGCGCAAGGGCACGCCGTACGCTGCGCAACAGGCTTCATTGTCTGCCGCAGGAACGGCGCGTGACCAATACGGGATGAAAAGCGTGGAAGTTCGCGTGAAGGGTCCCGGCTCTGGCCGCGAGTCGGCAGTACGCGCTCTCGCAGCTGCGGGGCTGCACATCGTCGCCATTCGCGACGTCACGCCGATTCCGCACAATGGCTGCCGTCCGCCAAAGCGTCGCCGGGTTTGATGTATATGGATTTGGTTTTTGGTTCGAAGAGATTTGGGAAGGGAGAATAGAAGTTGGCAAGACATCGAGAAGCGGTCTGCCGCCTGTGCCGTCGGGAAGGGCAGAAGCTATTTTTAAAGGGACTGCGGTGCTTCACGGACAAGTGCGCGATTGAGAAGCGCAACTTTGTACCGGGTCAGCACGGCCAGTCGCGGCGCGCGAAAGTAGCAGGTTACGGCCTGCAGCTTCGCGAGAAACAGAAAGTGAAGCGCTACTATGGGTTGCTGGAGCGCCAGTTCCGCAATTATTTCGAGAAGGCGGAACGCGCCAAGGGCCCCACGGGCGAAAACCTGATCATCATGCTGGAGCGCCGGCTCGACAACGTGGTATGTCGGGCGGGTTTGGCTTCTTCCAGGGCGCAGGCACGGCAACTGGTGCTGCACGGACACGTGCGGATCAACGGGAAGAAAGTGAACATCCCGTCGTACCAGGTGAACGTGGGCGAGGAAATCGCCATCAAGGACAAGATGCACCAGAACGCCATGGTCCTTGAAGCGCGCAACGTGGCGCAGAGCCAGAACTCGGCGCCATGGATGGAGCAGGACCGCGAGAACTTCAAGACCAAGGTTGTCGCCCTGCCCAAGCGTGAAGATGTGCAGACTCCGCCGATTAACGAACAGTTGATCGTGGAACTGTACTCCAAGTAATTTCAGCCCTCGGGTGGCGGGCCGGCTATGGCTGGTTCGCCGCACCGAGGCAAACCGTTCCTGCAGCATCTAATTAGGGGAAGCGGTAGGGATTGGGTCCACGGAACGTGGGCCAGAAGGAAGGAACAGTATGTGGAAGGGATTTCAGAAACCGAAGCGTCTGGCATCTGAACTTGAATCGCTCACAGAGCGGTACGGTCGGTTTTCGGCGCAGCCGTTTGAGCGTGGCTGGGGCACCACGGTAGGGAACGCGCTGCGTCGCGCCCTGCTCAGTTCGATTGAAGGCGCCGCCATCACCGCCGTGAAGATTGAAGGCGTATTGCACGAATTCTCTTCGATTCCGGGCGTAGTCGAAGATGCCACCGACATTATCCTGAACTTGAAGCAGGTGCCCATCAAGCTGAACAACGACCTGCCGAAGACGATTTACCTGAACGTGGAACAGCCCGGTGTGGTCACCAGCGCGCAGATCGAGGAAGACGCTGACTTCGCGGTGCTGGACAAGAGCGTGTACATCGCCACGGTTAGCGAAGGCGGCAAGCTGCAGATCGAAATGCGCGTGAAGAACGGCCGCGGGTATGTGGCCGCCGACCGCAACTACGACGAAGACCTGCCCATCGGCTACATCCCGGTGGATAGCGTTCACTCGCCAGTGCGCAAGGTGAACTACTCGGTGGAAGCGGCACGTCTCGGACAAATGACCGACTACGAAAAGCTGATGATCGAAGTGTGGACCAACGGCGCGATCACGCCGCAGGACGCCATCGGTCTGGCAGCCAAGCTGGTCAAAGACCACATGAGCATCTTCATCAACTTTGAAGAGCCGGTGGAAAATGTGGAGATGCCGCAGGATATCGTGCACGATCCGCGCCTGGAGCATCTGGATCGCTCCGTGGAAGAGCTGGAACTTTCCGTGCGCAGCTACAACTGCTTGAAGAACGCCAACATTCAGTCGATCCGCGAACTCGTGCAGAAGAGCGAAAACGAAATGCTTAAGACCAAGAACTTCGGCCGCAAATCGCTGAACGAGATCAAAGATATACTAGTGAAGATGGGCCTCAGCTTGGGTATGAAGTTTGATGAACACGGCCGGATTATCTGGCCGCCACTGCCGAGCCAAACCGCGCCTCCAAGTTCGGATGAATCGGTCACACTGTAACGGACGAGCTTAGGAAAAGAGACGAAACATGCGACATGGTAAGGCAGGCTCGAAACTGGGACGCAATCCGTGGCACCGCCGCGCGACGCTGCGCAACCTGGTCACCAATTTGTTGACTCATGGACGGATCACTACCACATTGACGCGTGCGAAAGCGACACGGCCAGTGGCGGAAAAGATCATCACCTTGGGTAAGCGCGACACTCTGCAGTCGCGCCGCCAAGCGGCTTCGTATCTGATGACGCCGGAAATTACGCAGAAGCTGTTCAGCGAGATCGCGCCGAAGTTTGCGGATCGCGCTGGCGGCTACTGCCGGATCATCAAGGGCGGCAACCGCGTTGGAGACGGCGCCAAGGTGGCCATTCTTGAGCTGGTGGGATACGAGTTTAAAAAGAAGGAAAAGAAAGAGAAGACCAAGAAGGAAGAACCCGTCGAGGCCGCAAGCTAAGACGCTTACTCCTTTATCACACAAAGATTTCTTCAGCCCGCTTCGAACGCCGGAGCGGGTTTTTTTCTATCCTAGAAGACCCGCGGTTAGCTTGACACAAACCCATTGTCTGTCCGGGGCCTCGCCCATCCGTTGAGACTTGCGAGTGGGACTATGCGGCGCGGGTTTGGGGTTGAGGCTTGGTGTGGCTGTCTTTCAGTAGGCCAAGGCGGACCAGGCTTTCGGCGGTGGCGACGATGGATTCTTCGTTGGAACGGGGAGTCCAGCCGAGAACGCGCTTTGCTTTTTCGTTGGTGGCGTTTTTGAATTTGCCGAGTTCGGGCAAGATTTGCTTCACCGCGGGATCACGCAGTGAAGCGAGGCGTACCAGCCAGTTGGGAATTTCTCGCGTCGGCACTCGCTTGGCGGCCGCGCCCAAGCGGCTCTTCAGCATTTTCGCGATGTCGATCATCCACAGGAAATCACCGGCGACGGCGAGAAAACGTTCGCCTTTCGCTGCTGGATGGGTCATCGCACGGATGTGTAAGTCGGCCACGTCGCGCACATCGACCGCGCCGAAGCAGAGACGCGGGCAGCCGGGCATGGCGCCGTCCATCATGCGCTGCACGATCAAGATCGAAGTGGAATAATCCGGCCCCAGCACCGGGCCGAACACGCCTACGGGATTGACGACAGACAATTCGAGCTCTTTACCTTCCTGAGCAATAAAATCCCACGCAGCGCGTTCCGCCAAGGTCTTTGATTTCGCGTAGGGAAGCACGTCTTGTCCATTGGGATTGGTCCAATTGGTTTCGTTGAATGGTGCTTGCTGCTCTTTTTGCCCATAGCCGATGGCGGCGAAAGATGAGGTGAGTACCACGCGTTTCACGCCGGCGTCGCGCGCCGCACGCAGGACACGAAGCGTTCCCTGACGTGCCGGAACGATTAGCTCGTCCTCATTATTCGGGACGCTTGCAGGAAAGGGCGAGGCGACGTGCAGCACGTAATCGCAGCCGGCGACGGCTTCCGGCCAACCGGCGTCTTGCTGCAAATCGACGGCGATAAAGGACAGGCGATCGATTGCCCCGGCGCCGCCTTCTTTCAACATTGAGCGCACATCATTTTCGCGCTTCAGGCTACGCAGCGTGGTACGTACCTGATGACCAGTGGCCAGTAGCTGCAAGATGCAATGACTCCCGATGAAGCCGGATCCTCCTGTAACCAGAATTGTGCTCATGGCTATCTCCTGCTTATTTGGTGCCGCGGGAATAAAATAGGTTTCGTGAAAAGTTCAGGTGTTTTTAGCCCGGTTTTATAACGTCATTGTCGACTAGCGCATCTGGGGCAAGCGCAACGGCTAGTGCTTCAGAAATATTTCACGCGGTCTTAGGTGTTTTGCGATAACGGAAATAGAGGAACAGGGCGATCAGGCCGATGAACGCGCCGGTGGAATCCAGCAGTGAGTCCCATGGCGAGGGCCCGCGTGAGGCCACGAACATCTGATGAACTTCATCAAGGATGGAGTAGAAGGCCGCGATGCCCCAGGCCGCGAACGCCCACGACCAGTGCCAGCCGTGGCGTGCGCCGCGAATGCCCCGGTACAACAGCAGATAGAAAATAAAATATTCGATGAAGTGCGCACTTTTCCGGACGATGTGATGAATAAAGTCGAATTGCCGCCAATTCATATCCGGTTTGAGCCAATGGAGGATGGCCGACAGGACGGTACCGGTATGTTCCGCCGAAAATGTGTCTGTGGAGAGGACGGAGATCATGATGGCGCATAGCAACGCGGGCCACCAGGCATGCAGCCATCCTGGAAACATGGAATGCGGCGGAATGCGGGAACGGAGTTCGTCCAGTTGTGGTGCTGGAGGTGGGTTACGCCAAGGTTCGCTGGTGGACATTAAGGCCTATTTTCTATTAACAGTGTAAATGAAACGTGAACAATGTGCTGAAAAACCGCGCTCAATTTGCGCAACGGGTATTGAAGAACCGCATGATGCATCAGGCGCCGGCCTTACTCCATACGGTAATTCGGAGCTTCCTTGGTGATCACCACGTCGTGAACGTGACTCTCGCGAAGACCCGCGGCGGTGATGCGAATGAAGCGGCTCTTCTCGGTAAGTTCTCGCAATGTTTGCGCCCCGGCATAACCCATGCCGCTTTTCAATCCGCCGACGAGTTGGTCCGTTAATCCGCTGAGTGGACCTTTATATGCAACGCGCCCTTCGACTCCTTCCGGTACAGACTTTCCGCGCTCCGCGCCTTCTTGCGAATAGCGATCAGCCGATCCCGCTTCCATCGCGCCGGTGGACCCCATGCCGCGATAGGACTTAAAAGTGCGACCTTGAAACAAAATCGTTTCGCCCGGTGCTTCTTCTGTTCCGGCGAAAAGGCTGCCAATCATCACGCAGGACGCACCTGCGGCAATCGCTTTGGTGATGTCGCCAGAATATTTGATACCGCCATCGGCGATAATGGGCACGCCAGTTCCTTCGGCTGCTTTCGCTGCCTGCATTACGGCGGTCAGTTGCGGGACGCCGGCGCCGGTGACCACGCGGGTGGTGCAAATGGAGCCGGGGCCAATGCCGACTTTCAGTCCATCGATGCCCAAGGCAATCAGATCCTTCGCACCTTCATAGGTGGCAACATTTCCGGCAATCAACTGCATTTCGGGGAGGCGATGACGGATCGCCTGGATGGCCTCCATAACGCGTTCGGTATGACCGTGCGCAGTGTCGATTGCCAGGACATCGGCTTTCGATTTGGCCATTTCCACCGCGCGCTCCAGAAAATCGCCGGTCGCGCCAACGGCTGCGCCCACATACAGACGGCCATGATCGTCTTTCGACGATCGCGGATATTCCAGTTTTTTCTGAATGTCTTTTACGGTGATCAGGCCTTTCAAGTTGAAATCCTGATCGACTACCAGCAACTTCTCGATGCGGTGTTTCTGTAGAATTTTTTCGGCTTCTTCCAAGGTGGTGCCGACGGGTACTGTGACCAAATTGTCTTTGGTCATCACCTGACCAACCAACTGGGTATGGTTTTTTTCGAAGCGCAAGTCGCGGTTGGTCAGAATGCCCGTGAGCCGCGTGCCGCGTGTGACTGGCAAACCGGAAATCCGGTACTTATTCATGATTTCCAGAGCTTGGCGGATGGTGATGTCGGGGGAAATGGTGACCGGATCGACGATCATTCCCGATTCAGAGCGCTTTACTCGATCGATTTCTTCGGCCTGCCGGTCGATCGGAATATTTCTGTGAATGATTCCGATACCGCCTTGGCGCGCGATTCCGATAGCCAGGCGGGACTCGGTGACGGTGTCCATGGCAGCGGAAGCGAGCGGGATATTAATGGTGAGCTTTCGCGTGAAATGCGTGGTGGTGTCGACATCGGTCGGCAACACCGAAGACTTGCCCGGTAGCAGCAGGACGTCGTCAAACGTAAGCCCTTCGGGAATCGAACCCTCAATCATGAGAACCTCTCGTGGGGAAGTGTGGCCCGGAGCGATATCCGTCCAGAAACAGCGCAGCCCAGCAGGTGAGCGCTGGGCTGTAAGAAAAGTTCAACAGGTTAAAAAATTGCATCACGATTAATCTTTCATTTTACGGACCGCGCGAGGATGGGTCAAGTTATGGGCTTTAAGAGATAGCACGCCGGGCGGACAATTTGGCTCGTTCGCTTTCAGAGCGAATTGACGTGCGGTCGATGAGTTGCACTGGCTTCGTACTAATGCTGCAATAACAGAGATGACCAGAGTAACGAGCTTCCCGATCACTCCTGTACTCCATGGCAGCTAATCCGCCGTCCTGCGAGGCCAAGCCATTCGCGCCGCATCCACTCTTGCGTAGCGGACACTTACAAACGCTGGCGACGGTCTATGTGCGACGCAGGTTTTCTCTGCCACCGGCTGAACCGCGTCTGTTTCGCGTCGATCCGGAAAGTCAGATTAAGGCGATGTGCCACTGGCAGCCGGGTAGCAATCGCCGTGCGCACCCGGTGGTGGTCACCGTGCATGGTCTGGAGGGTTCTTGCGATTCCAATTACGCGCTGGGAATCGCGGACAAAGCTTACGCGCTTGGCTTCCATGCGATTCGACTGAATCAGCGCAACTGCGGTGGAACTGAGAGCCTGACGCCCACTCTCTACAACAGCGGCATGAGCGGCGATTACAGGGCAGTTCTTATGGAGCTAATCGAGCAAGACGGATTCGAAAATATTTTCTTTGCTGGGTATTCCATGGGCGGAAATTTGGTTACGAAGATGGCGGGAGAATGGGCTGGCCATGCGCCGCCACAATTGCGTGCCGTGGCCGCCGTTTGCCCAGCGCTTGATTTGGCCGCGTGCGCGGACGCCCTGGAAAAGCCGGAGAATTATTTCTATGAGCGACACTTCGTCAAAGGGTTGATGACTCGGTACCTGCGCAAGGCCGAATTGTTTCCTGATCGTTATTCGAAAAATGGATTCGGGCCGATCCGCACGGTGCGCGAATTCGACGACGCGATCACCGCGCCGTGCTTTGGTTATCGCGATGCAGAGGAATATTACGAGGCCGCGGGAGGGAAGCGGGTACTCGCGGATATCCGTCTTCCACTCCTACTGATTACCGCTCAGGATGATCCCTTTGTGCCTTACGGTTCTCTTATTCGCGCTGGCGCGCAAAGCAATTCCTGCGTGCGGTTCGTCGCTCCCACCCATGGAGGACACTGCGGTTTTATTTCGCGCTGGGAAGGCAAAGAAAGATTCTGGGCGGAGCAACGGATTGTCGAGTTCTTCGCGCAAAGAGTTGCCTGACGCCGAATTCGAGTTTCGGTCATGGACCGCGTTCCCTATGGATGAGGGACCTGATCAGACGACGGCGATGAAGGCTGGGAGCTGCTGTTATTGTTACTGTTCGAAGATGAGGAATTGTTGGCGGCACCTGCGTCGGGACCATTCGAGGAAGTGCTCGGAAGTCTTCTTGTCGGCAGGTAGGTGACACTTACGGAATCGTGGAGCGTGAAGTCGAGTCTGGTCTCTGCGGGAATTTTGATTTGCTGGCCCTTAGTAAGGCCCTGAACTGCGGCTCCGCCACCGCCGCCCGCTGCTGCGCCAATTGCGGCGCCCTTTCCGCCGCCCGCGATGCCGCCAATGATCGCGCCTAGCACAGCGCCACCGCCAATCACGGCAGCGGAGCGCTTGCCACGGGAGCTACCTTTTTCCTGAACATCCGTGGTCGAGACCATGTAGCTCTTGCCTTGATACGTGAAGCTGTCGAGCGATACGGTGAGTTCGCTCGTTCCCTTGTACTTTCCCGCGGAATTGGCATTGACAAGTTTCAAGGTGGCGTTTGAACCTTTGGGTACGATCACGCGGCTATTGGCGATGATGGGCTCATCAATCGAGGCGTTGAAGGTTTGACCGGTCTTGTTGGTGCTGGAATCGATGGTGTCGATGGTTCGAATGGTCACTACTGTGTTTGAGGGAATAGTCACCGTGATGGGTTGTGGTGGTGGCGGGGCCGCAGGCTGTGGCGGCGGCGTGGCGATTGCCGGTGCAGCGGGCGCTGGCGTTACTTGAGCGGTGTTGCTGGCCACTGCAGAAGAATTGGCACTACTGTCTGTCGCACCGTTGGGGTTTGTGGCAGCTCCGTTGTCACGGCCCGCGGCGAGATTGCGTTCATCGTCGCGGTTGCGTTTTGGACGATCTCGGCGCGAAGGAGAGGCTGGAGGCCCGGCAAGCGGCGGAGGAGGCTCAGGAACGTTCTGTGACATGGTTGCTGCCGGAGCCTGTGGGGCCATGGTGGTCGAGTCGACCACCTGTTTCACGCCATCGGTCTGCGAGGAGATGCGTTCCGCAGCGAGTCGCGCGGCGTCATCCGGCACTTGGCCCGTAAGGGTCACAATGCCGCCTTTCGTCGCAACGTTTACAGACGAGGCCTTCAGCAAAGGCTCGGAGTACATTTTGGCTTGAATTGCGGTGGTGATCGCGTCGTCGTTCGGCTTTCCGAGTTTATTGCACGAGCAACCCAGCCCAACGATGCCGAGCAGCGCCACCGCAGATAGAACCGATTTTGGTCCGAACATGATCATCTCCCTAGCCTCAAAGCTCTTACAAATACTGCGCGTCATGAGCCCCCGAAATCAAATCCAAGAGACTCGTTTTGGATGGCACGCCAATACGGGATGCCCCGAGCAAAACTAATGCAAAAAATCATAGGTACTACCTAGAAGCATATCTATGGGTCTTTCGATAATTCATCCTGTAAAGTAGCTCCATCGTAAGAACAAGAAAATGCGCACCTTATCACCAGGCCGCGCATGATGCTCCCAAGCATGGTTTGGAGAATAGATTGCACGAAACCCATCATCGGTTGCTTGTACTAGCTGTAGGTTTTTATCCGCGCAATAACCATGGGGGATGTGTTCAAGCCGGAGCTTCGCTCGCTCGACCGCAGAAACACGTCTGCTAGTGCTGAACTCTCAACCGTCGGTCTTCACTTTGACAAGTTTCAGGAGGAAGAATGAATAAAAGTCTTCGATTCCGTATATTTTCTGCCTGCGCATTGGTTTCGATTCTTTGCCTGTCTGCTGCGCACTTAGGCTGGGCACAGATTAACTCTGGGTCTATCTCTGGCACGATCGTCGACTCGCAGAAAGGGGTCGTGGTTGACGCGAATGTTAAAGCCAGGGACCTCGAAACGAACAAGGAGTACGAGACTACCTCCGACTCCAGCGGCCTTTTCCGATTCAATCTCCTGCCCTCTGGCACCTATCACCTGGAAATTTCAAAAACTGGCTTTCGTAAACTTATTCTGGACCACGTCGGCGTCAGCGTAGGTGCCGACCAAGGCTTGGGAGTATTGCAGTTAGAGGTTGGCGAGATCACCACCTCAGTAGAAGTGAGTTCCAGCACCCCGCTCATCGAGAGCACCCAGGCTCAGGTAACGACCGCTATCAGCGTCGATACCCTGACCACTTTCCCTGGAATTCTTGAAAATCAGGGCCTCGACTTCCTGGCGCTCTCCGTGCCCGGCGTCGTCAATAATCGCGACCTCGGCTTCTCTAACACCAATGGCACAGGCTTCGCCGTTAACGGTCTCCGCGGACGCAGCAACGACCAGCAAATCGACGGCCAGAATAACAACGACAACTCCGTTGCGGGTCCCAGTTTGGCGGTATCCGATCCCGAATTCGTGTCGGAATATCAGATCACAACTAGCAATTTTGGCGCTGAGTACGGCCGCAATTCCGGCTCCGTGGTCAATATCGTCACCAAGTCCGGCTCCAACAATCTCCATGGGTCTCTGTACGGCACCGAGAGCAACCAACGCTTCGACGCACTTTCTTCTAACCAGAAGGCCTACGAGGGTCTGACCAAAGTCCCGACCGTGAACGACCTGTTCTTGGGTGGCACCGTCGGCGGTCCAATCATTAAGGACAAGCTCTTTTTCTTCGGCGGGGATAACGCCGAGATTCTCAACCAAGGCAGCGTATTCGGCACGGGACTTCTAACTCCCACCCCCGCAGGCATTGCGACCTTGGCCGCTTGCTACCCCGGGAGCCCCGGCGTAACGGCTTTGCAGAACTACGGTCCTTGGTCCATCAAGGGCGGCAACCCCTCCCAGCAAGGTACTGCTCAACTTGTCGACCTCGGCACCTGCACTGGCGTCGAAGAAAACGGCATTCAGCGCACCCTTCCCACCGATTCGCGGCAGTACAACTTCGTTGTGAAGCTAGATTTCCAGACCGCCAAGAACCAGTTCTATGGCCGCTACATTTACAGCAAAACCAATTTCTTCAACGTCGACCCGGGCTCGGGCGGCGCCGCAGCCGGTTACTCTTATAACGAGCCGGGCCTCTCCCAGGATTATGGTTTCAGTTGGACTCGCAATATCAATTCCCACATGGCCAACGAGTTCCGTGCCTCCTATGGAAGAATTAACGTGGACTTTGGCAGCAACAATCTTGGGAACACTATTCCTCCCCAGACTAACCTCGAATCGGCCTTGGCAAACATCATTTTCAACGACACCAAGTTGCTGACCTTTGGTCCCCTAACCAATCTGCCGCAGGGACGCATCGTGAACACTTACCAAGGGCAAGACAACTGGACCTACTTTAAGGGTCGTAACTCCTTCAAGGCTGGTATTAACTTTACCTACCAACGGTCTCCCAACGCGTTCCTTCCGAACGTTAACGGGCAGTACCGTTTTAGCGACTACGGACAGTTGGCAGCCGACGTGCCCAACCGTATCCGCATCGCTTCTGGCAATCCAAATTTGGACTTCCGCGAGAAGGACACCTTTCTCTATTTCCAAGACGATATAAAATTAACAAGCAGCCTTACGATCAACGCCGGACTCACGTGGTCTTATTACGGACAACCAGCAAACCTGTTTCACAATTTGACCACCAAATCTCAGCAGAGCAGCACTCCTCTTTGGGATCCAAGCTTGCCTCTAAGCGTGACCACCTTTCCTTCCATTCCAGCTCCGAAGAACAGCTTCGGACCGAACATTGGCTTCGCTTGGTCTCCTGGCAAGAGCCGTTTTAGCTCTGGTGGGGGGAAGACGGTCATTCGCGGTGGTTATCGTCTCGCTTACGATCCGCCGTTCTATAACATTTATCTGAATATCTCGTCTGCAGCGCCAAACGTTCTGTTGAATACTTTGTCGGGCGCGACCGCCGCTTCGAACCCGATGCCCGCCGACCCGCACGGCCCCAATGTGCGGGCTGCCCTAGCACCTTTTCTGCTCACCGGTATTTTCGATCCGCGAACATTCAACGAGACCTCGATTACTCCTAACTTTGGTCCGGACCGGGTGCATTCCTGGTCTTTGGGTGTCCAACAGGAAGTCGCTAAGAATTCTGTTTTGGAAGTTCGCTATGTTGGAAATCATGGTTCGAACTTGTTCCAGTCCATCAACGGGAATCCGTACATCTTGGGGTTGGCCACTAACTATCCCAATTTGGTTCCTGCGGGTGAAACGCCCTGTCCAACTGCGGACGCTGCCGTTCCCCTAGCGGTGGGTCGCGTGAACTGCAACCTTGGGGTTGTCCGTGAACGCACCAATACCGGCTACTCCAACTATCAGGCGCTACAGACAGAATTGCGTCTGACGCATGTTTGGAACCAACTAACCTTGAAGTCCGCTTACACCTTTAGCAAGACCCTCGACAATTCCAGTGAAATTTTTGCTACGGGCGGTGCGGGCGGCACCAATGCCTTCGCGCAAAGCCAGGTCAATTACACCGGCCAAGAGTATGGAATTTCAGGTTTGGACTTCCCGAACAACTGGGCTTTGACAGTGATCGAAGACCTGCCCATGTACCGCTCACAACACGGCTTCGTCGGCCACACACTGGGTGGTTGGTCGGTTTCCGCGATCTACACCCTGTCCTCCGGACAGCCCTACACTCCATCTCAGGGCGCCTTGAACTGCGGCAGCGGCGGCGGCGCTTGCGAAGCTGCGAATTCTTCGAATCCGTACGACCCCGCGTTTAACGGCGCTTTCGTCGGTGCCGATGGCGCTCTTCGGCCGTACTGGGGCAACCCTGCGGCCCCCGCGAGTTCTGTGGGTATCTATGCGGGCGACGCGTGCAGTATCTACGCCGTCACCGGCGCCGAGCCTATCTGCCAAGTGTCTCCTACCACGCTGGTTAGCTTGAATGGCATCAACGCCACGAGCCAGCCGATTGGTAGTTACACTCCGCAGGTAGTGAGCAAGTCGCAGGTGCGCTTCATCGCCAACACCGCCATGGCCAACAGTATATTTGGCACGCCATTTGGCAATGTCGGCCGCAACGTTCTGCGCGACTTTCACACCAACCAGATCAATATCGGCATTTTCAAGACCACCAATATCACGGAACGGGTGAGAGTGCAGTTCCACGCGGATTTCATCAATGCACTCAATCACCCCAATTACCAGTCCATCGATCCGTTCATCGACGACGCGGGACTCAATTCTGAGTTCACCGGATTCGCCAACCCGTATGTACAAAACGGCGGTATCCCGGGTCTCAACGTTGGTCGCAGCATCCGATTCGGATTGAAACTTGCTTTCTAACTTAACACTTCTTCTATTTCAACAGACGCGCAGAGGATCATTTCCTCTGCGCGTTTTTTTCTTTCTTCGCTGTTGCACCAGGTGTATTTTGTTGCACACCAGGGGAGCATCGAATGAGCGTGGATACGAGGTTCGCTGAGTTCTGGCCCAACTACGTTCGCGCACATAGCGAACTCTCCACGCGGCTCATGCATTGCGCTGGGACGCTGCTGGGGTGGGCGATTCTGGTGGCGGCGATTGTGACGCGTCATTGGTGGTGGATTTGGTTGGCTTTGGTTGTTCCCTACGCCTTGGCGTGGATCTCGCACTTTTTTATTGAGCACAACCGGCCTGCTACGTTTGAGCATCCTTTGTGGTCATGGTGGGCGGATCAAAAAATGGTGGCGATGATGTTAGTAGGGAAAATGGGCGAAGAAGTGAAACGCGCGTCGCAAACCGCCGGCGGCTGAAGCTCTGACTCTTTACGCGCAAAGAACAAATTACGAATGTTCGCAATGGCGCGGGCTTTGTGCTCTATCGCCTCGCCTTACTCGGACGTACCGCTAATAGCTGCTCGCCTTTGTTCTAAATTGCAAACTACAGCATGTATTAATTTAAAGGGCGGAATTCGATGCGATCCAAGGCTACTCGGAGCGCACTGCTAGGATTTGCTTGCCCTGAACTTTAATTTCTACGCCGTAAGGTGGGCGAATGTCGCTGCCTTGCACGATGGCTCCGCGGATCCACACGTTCCCCGGGAGATTCGCTGTTTTCAGCGGGTCGTACAAAGTGTGGCTGCAGGGATTGCCGGTCAGGGGATGAGTTGCAGCGCGATAACCGTAACCATCGCGCAGGTTCGAAAGGTTGGTGATGTACTCCAGTTCGCAGGGACCGTACGGTGCCTTGCGAGAAAAGGCCCAGTAACCACTGGCCTGGGTGGCGGAGCCAGTCGGCAGCCGCACGATGATCGCGGGAATATCTTCACCATTGACGGGGTTCTTAACAAAAAAATTAATCGAAGACCACGGTTTCGCCAACTGCGCGACAGTAGCGATGACAGGATTCGAGGCGTCTGCATGCGGCAAGAGCGAATCGGGATTGGGCGGTGGCGACGGTACTTCGATTTGCGGCACAGGTTCAGACCGGGTGGCTTCTGCGGGATGAGTGCGCGAAATCCAGCGGCTGGTGAAGACGAAAACCACTCCTAAAATTAGAACGCCGATGATCAGCGGTACTAAAGGGTTCAGGCGCGGAGGCCTGGGCGGTAGATCTGCCACCCCAGGGATGTGCGGCATCTCCGCCTTAAAGCGAACTGGTGAAGGATTGTCTGCCATTTGCGATTAACGATTCAACTGAACTTAAGTTGACCGAGCCGGGAAGGGAAGCGAGAACCAGCACATGGCGAATCCGGTCAAATTGCATTGTACTGATGATGCAGGGAATTCAGCAACTCACAGCGGCGGATTTCTGCTCAAAAAGCCACTATTCGCGACCTGGGTTGTGTTAGTCATATGGTGACACCGGCGCGAAGCAGGCTTGTCTCCACGCGCATTGCGCACTACTGTAATATCAGGGGTACTTAGGAGTTCTCGCAAGCCATGAGTGGCGACACTCGATCGTCTTCCGCCCGCGCGTTCGTACGCAGCTTGAACATCTTGCTCAAGTTTGCGCGGCTGTACGAATTTGGCCATGTGCGCACCATGGGCCAATTTGAAACGACGTGGAAGGAACTGCGCCTTGCGCTGGATGAAAGCGGCGACACGGGCTTGCTCCTAGGTGCATCCGGCAACCAGATTTTGCTCGATGGCGTTCCGCTGGGCGCGTCGGCTTCAGAACGAAGCTTTGCGCAGTTGCTCATTACGTCTGGTATCGCCAGTATTCATTTTGCACGCAGCTTGAATCAGGGACAATTCGCGCGTTTTGTGCGTGCTTTTCCTACGGGCACATCCAAGCCTAGCGCTCTTGCCGAGCAGCTAAAGACGGCACTGGCTGGAGAAACGTCGATCCGCATCAACGAGATTCGGTTCGTAGCGGAAGATGGCTCGGTGGCGGGAATCAAGATGGCGGCGCAGCTCACGGCGAAAGCGTTGGGCGCGCAGAGTGACCGCCTTCGAGACATTTTCGAAGACCCTAATAAACTTTTGCAGCTCATTCTGGCGGCGGAGAGTGGTCGCGGTGGCGGCGGTCCAGGAATGGGTGCTGGCGATGGAGGCGGGGGCTCGGGAAGCGGAGGTAGCAGCGGCGCCAGTTGGAGCGGAGGAGCGGGAAGTGCCAGTGGCAGTCTTTGGGAAGCGGGTAAGCCATCTGCGTCAGGCGGAGGACCGGTTCCCTCACCTGGTGGAGGCGGAGGCGCTGGAGGCGGAGAAGGCTCGGGTAGTGGTACTGGAGGTTCGGGCGGCGGTACGGGTTCGGGTGGCAGCGGGGGCTCCGGTTCCGGTAATGGCGGTGGCGGAACGGGCACAGGAACGGGGGCAGGCGGCGGCTTTGGAACAGGCGGGTCTGGTGGTGGAAGTGGCACGGGTACAGGCACTAGCGGTGGCAGTGGAACAGGGACTGGCGGAGGCGGTGGTTCCAGTCAAGAACCGGGCAAGTGGGTGACAGCGTCTGCTTTGCTCCGTGGTGGCGTTCTTGGCGGAGTACCGGGCGCAGTTGGCGTTGGCGGAGGCGGTGGTTTAGGCGAAGGGGGCGGTGGCAACTACGCCGTCGCCGAAGAGCAAATTCGCTCGATGATCAATTTGTTCGCGCAGCTTGGGAAGTCTCGCAAGGATCCCGATAGCCGCATGGACACGAACACGTTCCAATCACGACTCTCGGCCATGCCGGTGCGCGCGCAATATACTTTGCAACAGGCTTTGGCGGGACTCGCCGCACAAGCTCCCACGGATAAGCCGGACAAGCCAATGTTGCTCAAGCTGGCCGAGCACGTGGCGATTCGCTTTGCTCTGGACAGCTACGAACGCGGCGAACTGCGCGTAAACGCGGTGAAGCAGTTGCTGGATCGGATGAACGCTGAGATCGAAGCACTGCGGAAAATTCTCGGCTCGCAAGAAGAAGCCATGGCCAGCGCTGGTTTGCAGGTGCAAGCCTACACTGAGCTGCTCGACCAGGAATTTTGGCAACAGGTTCCCGAAGAAAATAAAAAAGAAGTTTTAACGTCCGACGAGGCATGGTGCGTTCCTCCGCGCAATGTGCGCGCTTTCCTGGAAGAGATGTTGCGTCGTGGTGAACTGAAAACCGTCAATGAAATTCTCACTAAGTACGCCGCTTGTATCGCGCTGGAAGCTCCTGAAGCGCGCCGGACTACCGCTATTGGCTTGTCGGACTTGGCCGAGTTTTACGGCAGCGGCGACGGCAGTGCGCTGATCGACGTCATTCGCCGCCTGGGCAATCAATTGGCGATTGAGCGCGAGCCGGATCTGCAGACCCTGGTCGGTGCGGGGTTTGTGCGCATGAGCCAGGAAGCCAGTTCGAAACGCTTTTATCCGGCGATGCAGCAGGCCTTGGCGTCGTTGGACAGCGTGGAGGCACTTCGCCCGGGGAGCACCAACAACCTTCGTCAGAGAATTGGCACCGAAGAGCGCATTCCGGAGTTTGTGGAAGATGCCATGCGGACGGGACAGATTGCGGACGGCATGCTGGAGATTTTGACGCTGATGCCCAAGGCGTCTCTGCACTACGTGACCAATCGATTTGCGAATTGCGGATTCCGGGAAGATTGCGATTTGCTGGGGCAACTTGTTCACGGGCTTGGGGAAGAAGCAACGCACCGGCTGGTAGAAACATTGCAGAATTCGCCCGCAACCGAGGCTACGGAAGTGATTGGCGTGCTGAGCCAGATTTCTCCGGATTCTGTGGTTAAGATTCTGCCGGCACGACTGGCGCAATGGCCGCGGGCTTCCCACGATCGCGCTATTCGGCAACTGTCTTCAGCGCCAGCAGAGCAGCGCGGGAATTTGCTGGTGGTGTTATACGATTCCATCGATACATTAATTCGTCCGCTGGCCATTGATGAGATGGGCATGAGTGGGCGGACCGAGTGCATCCCGAAACTGGTCGACCTGATTCGTGATGACAGCACTCCGCCGTTTATCCGCATCAAGGCGATTGAGGCTGCGGGTCGTTTACGAGCGAGCGCCACCAGCCCTCTTCTTCAGCAGATTCTGGATGCCAAGCAGGTGTGGCGGTGGGCTTATCACAGCGAGCTGCGCATCGCGGCCGCGCAAGCATTGCAGAAAATCGAGCCCAGTGTGGCCATCGAGAAAATTGCCGCCAGCGGGTTGGACCGTAAAGAATTAGTTCTCGAGCCACTCGATCCGGAGGTTAATGCTCCGGTTATTCGTCAGCGTCGGTATGCTCGCCTTAAACTCACCAAACACGTGCCCACGGTGACTACTAATCTTAGAGAGAATATGCGCATCAGCGTTGCCGAGCTGAATATGGGAGGCGGTCTTGGTGCGGCGGATCGTCATTTGGCGCCAGGCTCGCTTCTATCGTTGAAACTTTCCCATGGTGTTCGCAGCATTCGCGCTCAGGCTGTGGTGCGGGGCGCGCGTCCGCAAGCGATGGCGTTCGAATTTGTCGAAATGGACCTCGATGAAAGATCGCGCATGCGTAAACTTCTTTTGGAACTTGGCGGCCTTCCGCAACCGGCAATCGTTACCAACCGCAGCCGGCGACAGGGCCGAATCGCGCTGACGAAGTAGCTTGCGGTTCGCCGCGAAACATTTTTCTACTCACCTGTACCGCCTCGACACACAACCGTCCTTTCGTTCAGGTCGCGCTACTGCCCACCTGTCGCGATAACAAGCGCGTCACATGGGACCACTGTACCATTGTGGTCATCCTGCAACGGTCCTACGGTACTAGAAGGGATGTCCTATTGAGCTAGACCGAAGGGCCATCGACCGAAATGGGTGTTGCGGGATGAAAACAGACCCTAGAACGGCGGCGGGCAGAGCGTTCGTACGAAGTCTCAATATTCTGCTGAAGTTCGCGCGCCTGTATGGGTACGATCACACCCGTACGATCGAGCAGCTTGCTACTGCCTGGAGTGAATTGCGCACCGCAATTCCCGAGGATGCAGAAGGCGGTTTGCTGCTGGGCGCCACTGGGGCCCAACTGCTGCTGGATGGTGTTCCGCTCGAAGGAAGTCCTGCCGAAAAGCAATTCGCGCAGTTGCTGTCCGCTGCTGGACTGGCCAGCGTTCAATTTACTCCCGAGATCAGCGAGGGCGAGCTCGCGAAATTTGTGCACGCCTTTCCAACTGGGAAAGCCAAGCCTGCCGAACTTGCGATGCAACTGAAGGAAGCCATCGCTGGGGCTCGAGGCATTCGCGTTAACGAAATTTGCTTTGTGGCCACGGATTCGCGGCTGAAAGACGCCAGCATGGCCGCACAAATCGCGGCGGCGTCTCTTGGTGACGAACAGGATTCGTTCAAGAAAATGTTGAACGATCCACAGAAACTCTTGGAATTAATTGCGGCGGCGCAGGGTTCTCACGCTGGTGCGGAAAGTGGCAGCGGTTCCGGGGATGGTTCAGGTTCGGGTTCATCTTCGGGCGGCTTCTATGCCGGTTCCGGCGATGGTGCGGGCGGGATTGGTGCTGGAGGCGTTGGTCTTGCAACGACTGGGTCCGCGGTCGAAGCTACGCCTGGCGTATTTCTTCCGGGGGCGCCGAATGGGGTTCACGCAACTGGTGCATCCGGTAACGGCACAACGCATTCTTCAGCTTCGGCCTATTCAGGCGCGGGCACCGCTGGGCTTGTAGGCGGATATGCTGGGCCCGGTTCTGCATCATGGACCGGCAAGGCAAGCTCCGTTGCGCCGGACGCAGGTCCCAACGACGAGGAAATCTACCGAATCCTTCGCGCGCTAACCATGTTCGGCAAAATGGGAACGTCGCAGAACCCTGCGTCGGCGGCGGTTGAATTTCAGGATGAGGTGACGCAGCTTCCTCCGCAATCGCAAGATGTTTTGCGTGATGCGCTGGCCGGAATAGCAGAACAGGGAAGGCACAAGAAGCTGGATCAAAATGTTCTGGTGCAACTCGCCGAGCACCTCTCGATCCGTTTTGCTCTGGAGCAGTTCGAACGGGGCGAAGTGAAGGTCAACGCGGTCCGGCAGATGTTGGATCGCATGAACCAGGAAATTGAAGGGTTGCGCAAAATTCTGGGGCAGCACGAAGATAAGCTCGCTGATGCTGGGATCCTTGTCGAATCGCACCGGGAAATTCTGGATCGGCAGTTCTGGGCTTCGGTGCCGGAAAGCGCCAAGCGTGAAGTTCTGCTTTCTGAAGAAGCGTGGTGCATCCCTCCAAAGAACGTGCAGTCGTACGTAGCTGATCTCATCGCGCAGGGCGATGTTGCCGAGGCGATCAGCATTTTGCAAAATTATGCGCGCTGCGCAGACAGCGAGGAGCCCGACGCGCGCAAACGCGCCGCCACTGGCCTTTCTGAGCTCGCTGGTCTCTATGCGCAGGCCGATCCCAAGCTGCTTGCCGAAGCGTTGCGTCACGTCGGACTTCGCTTGAGCGTCGAGCAAGACCAGGACCTCCAGTCGCTAGTGAGCGCCGCCTTCGTGCGGCTTAGTCAGGAAGCGGCATCACAACGTTGCTTTCCGGCCATGGAACAGGCGCTCGACTTGCTTGCCGGCGTGGAGTCGCAGCGTCCCGGCGTAGCCAAAAGCCTGCGCGTGAAGATGGGCATTGAAGAGCGCGTGCCGGAGTTTGTGGAAGAAGCACTTCGCGCTCGCCAGGTTGCCGCGGGCCTCACCGGAGTTCTCCGGCAGCTTCCGCAGACCGCGATGGAGCAGCTTTCGGTGCGTTTCAATCGCTGCCAGTTGCGCGACGATCTGGAAAACGTCGCCAACCTTGCTCATGACCTGGGCGAAGAATCGTTGCAGTATCTGCGCAGCACACTTCGCAGCGGCCCTGTGTCGGAAGCCGTGGAAATGGCGGGTTTGCTTGCGAAACTGGACCCGCAAGCCGCTGCGGTTTTCCTGCCGGCGCGGATGAAAGATTTTCCCAGGACTTCGCAGGACCGCATCGTTCGCCAGATTTCCGCCAGCGGCTCTCCAGGACGATGCCGCATCTTGCTGCAAATTCTCGATCATGTCGATCCCCTGGTTATGCCTCTGGTCGTCGATGAATTGGGCATTACTGGCGATCGCGACGGGCTGGGACGCCTGCTCACCATCGCGGATGGCGATTTGCCCACCGACGCTGCTCCTTACCTTCGCGTGAAAGCCATTGAAGCACTGGGCCGCCTGAATTCTGCGGAAGCTGCCAGCACTTTGAAACGGATTGCCGAAGCTCGCAAAATGTTTGGCTGGGTTCACCCGCAGGAACTGCGCATTGCCGCTTTGCAGGTGCTGGAAAAACTCGATCCGGCGTGGGCTCGCGATTTCTTGCCGAAAAGCGGCATAGAGCGAGACGAACTTAATCTCGCCCCACTCGAGATTCCCCAGAACTCGAAATTTGTGCGGCAACGACGCCATCCTCGGGTTCGTTTGCAGAAAGCTGTTTCCGCGGTCAGCACCAATCTGAAGCAAAACTGCCGGCTGGAAATCAAAACTGCCAGCCTCACGGGCGGATTAGCTTCCACCAATATGCATCTCGCTCCCGGCACCAAGGTTAACCTGCGGATGCAAGTCGGCTTGCGCAATGTGCAGGCCACGGCGCTGATGCGCGACTACCGTGCGCAGGATATGTCCTTTGAAATAGTGGACATGAGTCTTGAGGAGCGCAGCAAATATCGTAAGCTGCTCCTAGAGAATATTGGCAGAGACGCGTCCGCGGTTCCTAAAGGCCCGCTCCCGCCCGTTAAAATCAACTAGCCCGGCAATCGTGCACCGGCTCGGTTTCGTAGTGAACATCCGTTCCGAATGAATCTACCCTCAGCCATATCCACCCACTAGTATCCAACCAGTAACTCGTCTCAAGTACTACAACTCGGTACTTTGGTTGGATTTACGAGCGGCATTTCTCCCCGTAACCTTGGTCCTGACACGAAGAACCACGCTCGCGGTTGCCCATACTCAATCGATACCCTTCGTGCAGGTGGACTGTTTTGTCTGAGGGTCGCTCACTTCGATTGTTCTTTCTTCTTCTTACCGTCGCTATTTCTGCGTCTGCTGCATGGGCCTCAGATTCTCCGGTTGGGTTTCCGGCAAATCCGCGGTTCACCGTACAACGCCTGGAGGAGCAATTCGGACTTGGCGCTGTGACCGTCACGACCATGGGGCAGGATGCGCAAGGCTTCTTGTGGATCGGCACGCAGACCGGCTTGTATCGTTACGATGGCGCGCGCGCCGCGAAAATGGTGGACGTCGAACCAATCATCGGTCACTACGTGCAGGACTTGCTTATAGCCCCGGATGGCACACCGTGGTTCGCCGGAAGCCATGGCGTGGCTTACTACAAAAACGGCAGATTCCAGAAGTTGCCGATTCCCTCTAGTGCGATGCCGCTTGCCAGCGGCAGCCAGATATTTGCTGTCGATAGCGTTGGCACGGTCTTCGTTCTGCTATTCGATCGCGGGGTTTTGCGCGTGGATTCCAATAATCCTTCGCAAACCAAAGTTTTTGGCGCTCCTGAAGGAGTAACCGAGGCGGCGCTTGGGATTGTGCGCGGGCCCGACGATTCCATCTGGTTTACCTTCGGTACTCATCTGGCGCGAATCGACCCACTTTCGGGAAACGTGCAAATAGATCCCACCATAAAAATTCCCTCAGAACGCGTGGTCGCTTTAATGTTCGATGGCAAACAGAAAATGTGGCTGCGCACCGCTACGCAGCTAGCCGGGATCGATCCGCTGCTCCACAAAATCTCGCTGAATGCTGTTCCTATCGGCACGGCCAATGAAGAAGAAGGGAAGCCATCGTTGGACCAAAATGGGTTTCTGTTGGTTCCCTCGTCTTCCGGCTTGTATTGGGAGGACAACGACCACTGGCGCATTCTTACGGATAAGCAGGGGCTTTCGAGCAATGACGTTCAAGGAGCGTTGGAGGATAACGAAGGCACGCTCTGGGTGGCTGGTTCCGGAACAGGTCTGGATCGACTGCCCGGCATCCACGAATGGTCTGCGTGGACCACGACGGAAGGGTTACCTGACAACTCGACTTGGGCGACGATTCGCGATCACCAGGGCCGGCTGTGGGTCAGCACAGTTCATGGCATCGGCATCTGGGATCCTGCCGCCAATCATTGGCACATCATCTCGTCGCTCGGCGGTCCCTCTCGTTCGGAAGTTCGCCAGATTCAGCTAGCGGGCGACGGCTCGGTGTGGGCGCTAACCGCTCCGGGTTCGGTGGTGCGCATTGATCCCAACAATCTGTCGATGACCGCTTGCCCGTCGTTTCACGGTCGGTCGTTTCTTAGCATTCTTGCATCACCGCAAGGTGACATCTGGGCCACTACACGAGCGCGCCTGGTGCGGTTTGATGCCCACAATCCGTCGCCTGTGCCGATTGATGTTCCCGTTCCCATTGCCGAAGGCAGCGACATCGAGTATCTTGCGTTCTCTCCGTCCGGTGTTTTGTGGGGCACTGGCCCTGGTGTGTTGTATCGATTTGACGGGAACGCCTGGCGCAAATTCACAGCGCAGGATGGTCTGCAGGGGCAGGCCATTACCAGCGTTGCTTCGCTGAACGATAATGACGTCTGGATAGCTTACAACGACGTCGTCAGCGTTTCTCACATTCGTCTGGATCCTAGAGGCGTCGCACATTTTGAAAATCATGAATGGGACTTGAACATCATTGGGCAAGACTCCAAGGGCCGAGTGTGGCTCGATGGCACCGACGGCATCGCGGTCCTTTCTCCCAATGGAAGTCTCCAGCGGTTTTCCCATGCTGATGGATTGCTTTGGGATGACACCAGTCCGTGGGGTGCGCGGGAAGAAGCGGACGGCAGTTTTGTCATCGCCACATCTCGCGGATTAGCCCGCTACGAGCCCGGAGTGCACCCGCATCAGGAAAGCCGTCCACGCGCGGTACTAACATCCGTCGTTTTGGGCAGCACGGAACGCGGCGCATCGGAAATACCGAAGGTCCGGTCGGCCGATGGCAGTCTTACCGTGCAGTTCACGCCGATGATATTCGATAATCCTGAGCGCATTTCTTGCATGTATCAGCTCAATGGCCTGGAAAAGCAGGTTTCGGAAACTTCTTTGCGTGAGGTTCGATACGGCGGACTTCCTCCCGGCAATTACGAATTCTGGGTGCAATGCCAGCAACCTGTTTCCAAACTGGTGTCCGCGCGCACCAGTTTTCGTTTTCAGGTACTGCCGAATTTCTGGCAATCCGGATGGTCTCGACTTGCTGTCGTGTTTCTGCTTGTACTTGGAATCTGGGCTTTCGTGTCGCTACGTACCCGCAGTCTGAACCGCCGCGGGATCGAACTGGAACAGGCCGTGGCGCAACGCAGCGCTGAACTGCTTCAGAAAAACAAGGAACTGGAAGAAATTTCCCTGACAGATCCGCTGACGAACACGCGCAATCGCCGTTATTTTTACGAAACGATCTCGACTGACATTGCGCAAGCTTTGCGGTCACATCTGAAAACACTCGATCCCACGGCAACTCCAGGACCACGCCAGGAACTGATTTTTGTTCTTGTCGATATCGATCGTTTCAAACGCGTGAACGATGATCTCGGTCACGCAGCCGGCGATCATTTGCTACAAGAAGTCGCCAAACGCATCGCGTCCGTCATGCGTCGTTCTGACGATTTGGTGCGCTGGGGCGGGGAAGAATTTCTGCTGGTCTGCCGCACTACGGACCGCGAACATGCTGGGCTGCTTTGCAGTCGTGTGCTTGAAGCGATCCGTGACACGCCCTTCGACGTTGGCAATGGCGTGCAAGTCCACAAAACTTGCTCGATCGGCTGGGCGCCATTCCCGTGGCTGCCGGAAGATGTAGGGATGCTTTCCATCGACAATGTAATTGAGCTTGCTGACAAGGCGCTTTACCTTTCCAAGCGTGAAGGGCGCAATCGAGCGTACGGCATGCTTCCTTCGCCCACGGCGTTGCAATCTGAACGCACCATCAGCATTGAAAACCTGCGCGACTGCCCGCCAGACCTAGTGCAAATCGTGTAAACATTTTCGATTGCTGGCTGTTGTTGTCGACCGAAAGCCTCACCCCTGAAGGGGTTAGCTACAGGATTGGCGTGAGATTTTCGAGACGGATTGGCCGCTTACGATTGCGCGGCGCGTTCCAGTTCTGCGAGGTCGATTTTCTTCATTTTCAACATGGCCTGCATCGCTTTCGGATTTTTGATCAGCTCCGGCAACCGCGTGGGCACGATCTGCCACGACAATCCGAACTTGTCTTTCAGCCAGCCGCATTGACTCTCGCTTCCTCCAGCGGAAAGCTTTGACCAATATTCATCCACTTCTTGCTGTGAGTCGCACCGCACCACGAACGAGACCGCCTCATTGAATTTAAACATCGGCCCGCCGTTTAGCGCTGTGAACCTCTGCCCGTCCAGTTCAAACGCGATGGTGAGCGGTTTGCCCTTCGGAGCCGGGAGCTCTTTCGACCGCAACTCATCCAGCCGGCGCGAGTTCTTGAATATGTTGAGATAAAAATTGACGGCTTCGTCGGCGTTCGCGTCGAACCACAGAAACGGTGTAATTCGTGGGGATTGTTCAAAAGAACTCATCGCTTTACCTGACCTTTAGTTGGAATTTTGCGCCGCCGTCCGAAATTTCTCAGAGGCATTCACTTCGTGTGGCTGGTGCCCCAATCTAACCATAGATTACTTGCATATAGCAAGTGATGCCGATGCCCGCTCTACCTCTCGAAAGGATAGCCACCATCGAGGAACTTCATACACGAAAACCCAATGGCGCGGTTCCTAATGGTGTTTCTTGGCGTCAACGCATCCAACCAGTTACAATAGACTGTTGGCGAGGACTTCACCCGAACCAATCAAGCCACCGGGGAACTGCCTCAGCTCGTCGAGGAATCACTAACTTTTCATGGATATCGCCAGGATTTTAGACTCGGTTGTCGCGCGTTTTATCGGCACCAAGCACGAGCGCGACCTCAAAAAATTACAGCCCATCGTGGTGGCCATCAATGCCCAGGAACCTGAGGTACAGGCCCTCAGTGACGAGCAACTCAAAGAGCGTTTTGCGGCTCTGAGGACTCAGGTTCAGGAACGACTGAAGGACGCTGATCCAGCCGACGACACGTATAAAGACCAGTTGCAGGTTGCGTTGGATGCGGTCACCATTCCTGCGTTTGCGCTGGTTCGCGAAGCTGGCCGCCGCTTTCTAAAAATGCGACATTTCGATGTGCAGCTCATCGGTGGCATGGTTTTGAACAGCGGCAAGATCGCCGAAATGAAAACCGGCGAAGGAAAAACGCTGGTCGCCACGCTTCCTGCTGCGCTCAACGCCCTCGCGGGCCGAGGCGTGCACATCGTCACCGTAAACGACTACCTGGCTCGTCGCGACGCCGAATGGATGAGCCCGCTGTTTAAGGCTCTCGGCCTTACGGTTGGTGTGATCGTTCACGATCTCGATGATGTGCAGCGTCGCGCCGCCTATGCCGCCGATCTGACCTACGGCACCAACAACGAATTTGGCTTCGACTACCTTCGCGACAATATGAAGTACGATCTGGCCAGTTGTGTGCAGCGAGGCCACCAGTTTGCGATCGTCGATGAAGTCGACTCAATCTTGATCGATGAGGCGCGCACTCCGCTGATTATTTCTGGGCCCTCGGAAGAATCCACGGACAAGTATTTCAAGATCGACAAAATCATCCCGAAGCTGATCAAGGACATTGACTACACGCTGGATGAGAAGCATCGCACTGCCACGCTCACCGAAGAAGGCGTCAGCAAGTGCGAGCGGCTGCTGAGTCTCGGCAACTTGTACGATCCGGCGCATATGGAGACGATTCACCACGTTTATCAGGCTCTTCGCGCGCACACTCTTTACAAAAACGACGTCGACTACGTAATTAAAGACGGCGAAGTCATCATCGTAGACGAGTTTACTGGACGGCAGATGCCTGGACGCCGCTGGTCTGATGGTCTGCACCAGGCTGTGGAAGCCAAGGAGGGGGTGAAAATCGAGCGCGAAAATCAGACCCTCGCTACCATCACCTTCCAAAATTATTTCCGCATGTACAAGAAACTTGCGGGCATGACCGGTACTGCGGAAACAGAAGCTGCCGAATTTGGAAAAATTTATAATCTCGACGTCGTGGTAATTCCTACGAATCGCGCCCTGATTCGCAAAGAGAATCCGGACGTTGTTTACCGCACTGAAAAAGAAAAGTTCGAAGCGGTCGTCAACGGAATTTTGCAGGAAGACAACACGTTGGCTAACGGCATTCGCCAGTATCACGAGCGGGGCCAACCTGTGCTCGTGGGCACCATTTCGATTGAGAAGTCGGAAACGATCGCGGACATTCTCAAGCGGGCCGGGGTTCCACATCAAGTGCTCAACGCCAAGCAACACGAACGCGAATCGCGCGTGGTTGCTCAGGCGGGTCGCAAAGGCGCTGTTACTGTCGCCACCAACATGGCCGGCCGCGGTACGGACATTCTCCTTGGTGGGAATCCTGAATCACTTACTCGCGAATATTTTCTGAAGAACAAAATGGCCATCCCTTACGCTGCCGCTCCGGCGGTGCTGGGCATCGATGGGGCCAACGGAGATGCGCTGCAACCCGCCGTGCAGATGGTGCTGTTCCAGCACGAAGGCAAGATTTTCCAGGTTCCGCAGGATCAGTGGAAACCGGTCTACGATCAATTCGCGGAGCAGTGCAAAGCGGAACACGATGAAGTCGTGGCGCTTGGCGGTCTGCACATTCTCGGCACAGAACGGCACGAGGCTCGCCGCATCGACAATCAGTTGCGTGGCCGCGCAGGGCGCCAGGGCGACCCTGGCTCGTCGCGGTTCTTTCTCTCACTCGAAGACGACTTGATGCGTATTTTCGGCGGCGAGCGCGTGAAGCAATTGATGTTCCGTTTGGGTATGACCGAAGGCGTGCCCATCGAATCGCGGCTGATTTCCAGTCGTATTGAAAATGCGCAGAAATCCGTGGAAGCGCAGAACTTCGACGCTCGCAAACACCTGCTTGAGTACGACGATGTAATGAATAAGCAGCGCGAGACGATTTACGCCATTCGGCGCTCCGCGCTGGAAGGCAAAGATCAGCGTGACTACGTTCTCGGCGTTGCCGAAGATGTCGCCCGTGAGCTTGTCGATACCTATTGCCCGCGCGAACAGCATCCCGGCCAATGGAATACCACGCAATTTGTCGCTGAAGTGAACAGCCAGTTTGGCATCGATGCCAAAGCTGCTGGCGCGGATCCAACGACGCTAAATCACGATCAGCTCGGCGACGCGCTGGCCGATGCGGTCCAAGAGCGCTACGGCGAAAAGGAAAAGCAGTTCAGTCCGGATCTTCTCCGATGGTTGGAGCGCCGGATCATTCTCGATGTCGTCGATACCCAGTGGAAAGACCATCTTCTCTCTCTCGATCACTTGAAAGAAGGCATCGGCCTCCGCGGTTACGCCCAAAAAGATCCGATCGTTGAGTTCAAGAAGGAAGCGTTCATTCTGTTCGAAGACATGATGGCGCGCATCGACAACGAAACGGTACGGTATCTTTTCCATGTGCAGATTCAGCAGAACGAAGCGCCGCCACCTCAAGTTGCGCCTCCGCCCGAACCGCCGCGCCGCCAGCCACCCAGTCTGGGTGCTGCTACCGCCGTGGCCAGCGCTGCGGCTCGTGCCTCCGAAATTCCAGCGTCTCCGCAGCGTTTGCCGGATTTCGCGCGATCCCTGGAACGCAAACAGGAACGCCAGCAGCGCGATCTGCAATATCAGACGGGGCCTGCGCAAGCCGAAGCTCCAAAGCCGGTTCGCACCGGGGCCAAAGTAGGCCGCAACGATCCATGCCCTTGCGGCTCCGGAAAGAAATACAAGAAGTGCCACGGTGCCAACGCCTAGATAATCTGCAATCTGACATCTGATAAAACGAGGACAACATGCCACCACCAGGCGCAGGCCCAGCTCAAATGCCCGAACGCCATCCGATTCCTGGCGTTAAAAATCTTGTTGCGGTTGCCAGCGGCAAGGGTGGCGTAGGTAAGACCACCGTGGCGGTGAATCTCGCTCTCTCTCTGGCGAAACTGGGGCACCAAGTTGGTTTGCTTGATGCCGATGTTTACGGTCCAAACGTGCCGATTATGCTTGGTTCCAACGCCGAACCGATGGCCACGGCGCAGCAGCGCATTATTCCGGTCGAGGCCCAGGGCATCAAGATGATTTCCATGGGACTGTTGAATCCTGGAGACAAACCGGTGATTTGGCGCGGTCCCATGCTGCACAGTGTCATCACGCAATTTCTGCGCAGCGTGGAGTGGGGCCAGCTCGATTACCTGATTATCGATCTGCCGCCTGGCACAGGCGACGTGCAGCTCACTCTGATACAAACTGTTGCTGTGAGCGGCGCCGTGATTGTGACCACGCCCTCGGTCGTGGCGCTCGCCGATGTCCGTAAAGCCATCGAAATGTTCCGGCAGGTCAATGTCGAAATTCTTGGCGTCGTGGAGAACATGAGTTCGTTCACGTGCCCGCATTGTAAAAAACCAATCGATATTTTCGGCCACGGGGAGGGGACGAAGACTGCAGTGGCGTACGGAGTTCCAGTGCTCGGCGAGATTGAAATCGACCCGCGGATTCGACTTGGTGGCGATACGGGTAAGCCCGTGGCTGCGCAAGGTGAATCTGCTCCCGCGGCGCAAAGCCTGTATAAGGTAGCCAAAGCCGTTGTCGCCCGGCTAGACGAAGTGGCCGCTACGAGCACCGGTCCCAACATCCAAATCGACTAAGTCATCTGTCCCGAAACACTGCGGCGTTCCAGAAGCCAAATGATACTTGATATGTTCTTTTGTTGAGGTGCTGGCCGTCTATACGGAATTGGTGTCGCTCTAAATGCGATGGAAGGCGCGCTCGATTTCCTTTACCGAGTAGCGCAGGACGACGGGGCGTCCGTGGGGGCAGCTCATCGGGCAATCGGTCTTGGCCAGGGCGGCGAGCAGCCATTCCATTTTAATTTGGTCGAGAGGCATGTTGACCTTTATTGCTGCGTGACAGGCGGTGGAAGCGGCGATTTTGGATTGCAGGGTGTCGATGGAGATGGCCGCATTTTCGCGCTCGAGGCCATCGAGAATTTCAGTTAGCAGATGTTCAGCATCGTTGGCAGCCACGCCAGCGGGGACTGCTTGCACGGCGACGCTCTTCGGTCCCATAGGCTCGACTTCGAAACCATTGGCGGCTAGTTCTTCTGCAATTTTCTCGTAGATGACAAGTTGGCGCGGCGCGAGCTCGAGAATCATTGGCATGAGCAGGCGTTGTGCTTCCACTTTGCCGGCGCGGCGCGCTTCAAGATGTTGCTCGAAAAGAACGCGTTCGTGCGCGACGTGTTGGTCGACAATCCATAGGCCTTCGCCATTTACTGCCACGATGAAACTTGAACTGACTTGGCCCAACGGCTTGAGATCGGCTATCTGATCGGGGCGGGGAAGAGTGGCTGGCGAATCCGCGTTGGCGCGCGCGAAATTTTCCGCCCATTGTATGGTCGAATTTGGCGAACCGGGCATGGCACCCGGAGTAAAGGAGTCGCCGGGGCCGAAAGGAAAACGCTGCGGAATTGGTTGTTGTGGCGCGGAGGCGAGGTCGTAGGCGCCTCCCGACGCGTAATCAGAACCAACGCCGGAGCCGACGCCGATTTCTTCGAGTGGCGGAATGATGGCGCGCGGAACGCCGGAATTTGTGTGGGGCTCGGTGAATCCGCCAGAGAACGTACCTGGAGGTGCGGGCGGATTCGGGGCTGTGCTGCCTGCGGCCATGGCGAAACTAGGGACGGGTCGAGTGCCCATCAACGCCTGGCGGATCGCGTCGCGCGTGAAATCGTGCACGAATTGCGAACGACGGAAACGTACTTCGATTTTGGCGGGATGCACGTTGACGTCGACTTCATCGTAGGGCATTTCCAGGAAGAGCAGCGTGGCGGGGAAGACTGTAGGTGGCAAAATGTTGCGATAGGCCTCATGAATGGCGTGCAAGATCAAGCGATCGCGCACCAGGCGACGATTGACGAAAACGTAGATGCCGTTGCGATTCGGGCGCTGCACCTCGGGGCGGGACGTGAAACCAGTGACGGTGAGATTGGCGCTACCTTCGCTTGGATCCATCTCTGGCTCGGTGATGGCGCCGCGAAACGGGCCGGAAACCACAGGAATTTCGACCAATTCTTCGAGAGCCTGGCGGCCAAAGAGCTGGTAAACGCGGTCGGATAGATTTTGCGCGGGCGGGCAATTCACGATTTCCTGCGTGGGCGTGGTAAGCGCGAACTGTTTGGAAGGATTGGCCAGCGCGTAATGGGTGACCAGCGACGCGATGTGACCGAGTTCGGTGGTGTCGGACTTCAGAAATTTACGCCGCGCTGGGACGCAGTAGAAAAGATCGGCAACGCCTATGGTCGTGCCCGGAGCAAGGCCGGCTGGTTTAACACCGATGAGTTTGCCTCCCGCGAATTCCACGCGTGTGCCTTCGGGTTCGCTGGAGTCGCGAGTTTCGAGAAGCAGGCGCGAGACAGCAGCGATGGAGGGAAGCGCTTCTCCGCGGAAACCCAGCGTGGAGATGGAGAGCAGATCGTCGGCGGTGCGAAGTTTGCTCGTGGCGTGGCGTTCGAACGCGAGAAGAGCGTCATCGTGAGCCATGCCGTGGCCGTCGTCGATGACGCGAATCATCCGCTTGCCGCCCATTTCGGTTTCAATGCGAATGGACGTGGAGCCGGCATCGAGAGCGTTTTCCAGAAGCTCTTTAACCACCGAGGCAGGGCGTTCCACGACTTCGCCTGCGGCGATTTTATTGGCGACAGCTTCGGGAAGTATGCGGATGCGACTCATAGGTCAGATTTGATTTTACCTATTTAATCTGAATGCCGAGTTGGTCGAGTTGATCCTTGTCCACTTCGGACGGCGATTCCGCCATGAGATCAACTGCGGCGGTGGTTTTGGCGAAGGCGATGACTTCGCGAATCGATTTTTCGCCGGATAGCAGCATGACGACGCGGTCAAGACCCAGGGCGATACCGCCGTGCGGTGGTGTTCCGTAGGTGAGGGCATCCAAGAAGAAACCGAAACGCTGGCGAAGTTTCTCTTCGCTGAGCCCGAGAGCGCGGAACAAGCGCTCCTGAATGTCCTGGCGATGGATTCGAATGCTGCCGGAACCAAGCTCGACGCCATTGAGGACGAGATCGTAGCCCTTGGAGCGAACTTCCCACGGCGCGGTTTCCAGCTTATCGAGATCTTCGTCGACAATGCCGGTAAAGGGGTGTTGAGCGCTGACCCAGCTTTTGTCGGATTCGCTCCACTCAAACAGGGGGAAGCCGGTGAGCCACAGGAATTTCCATTGCGATCTGTCGATCTGATTCAGAGCCTCGCCAAGTTGCATGCGGAGCTGACCGGCGATGAGCGCAGCGGCTTCGGTGCCTTTAATTTGTTCCTTTGCAGAGACGGCGACCACGAGGTCGCCCGTTTTAGCGCTCACGGAATCTGCGAGCTTTTTGACGTTCTCGGGTCCAATTAGCTTCTCGACAGTGGAGGTTGTGCCTTCGGCGGCCAGCTTGACGAAATAAGCTCCGCGCGCGCCGAGCGATTTTGCCTTTTCGGTGAGTTCGTCGAGTTGCTTTCGGGAATAATTGGCCGCACCCGGCGCTGCAAACGCAAAGACGTTGCCTTCAATTTGCAGCTTCTGTTTGGCTTCGTCCGGGAAATTGCTGGTGACTTCGTGAAGTTCCATGCCGAAACGCATGTCGGGCTTGTCGCTACCGTATTTGCGAATCGCATCTTTGTAAAGCATATGCGGAAACGACGCTTCCGCCTTAATCCCTGCAACCGCGCAAGCGCGCACCATCACGGTTTCGATTACATTGAAAATATCTTCCTGGCGTGGGAAAGACATCTCCACGTCGAGTTGCGTAAATTCCGGTTGACGATCAGCGCGAAGATCTTCGTCGCGGAAGCACTTCACAATCTGGAAATAGCGGTCGAGCCCGCCAATCATCAGGATTTGTTTGAAGATCTGGGGTGATTGCGGGAGGGCATAGAACTGCCCATGATGAACACGGCTGGGCACGAGATAATCGCGCGCACCTTCAGGCGTGGAGCGTGTGAGCATCGGGGTTTCGACCTCGATGAATCCCATTTCGTCCATGGTCTTGCGAATCTCGAGAAGTATTTTGTGGCGCAGAGCCAAATTGCGATGCGGTTTGGGACGTCGCAGATCAAGATAGCGAAAACGGAGTCGGGTTTCTTCGGCCGCGTTGATTTCATCTTCGATAGGAAATGGCGGTGTTTTGGCGTTGTTTAGAATGTGCAGTTTATTGGCGACGACTTCTGTTTCGCCGGTAAGCAGATCCGGATTGGCCTTCTGCCGCTGAATCACTTTGCCTTCAACGGCGACGACGAATTCGCTGCGCACCTGTTCGGCCTTGGCATGCGCCTCGGGCTGCGTCTCCTTGTTGAAAACAACCTGTACGATGCCAGTGCGATCGCGCACGTCGAGGAAGAGGAGATTGCCAAGATCGCGGCGGCGATGGACCCAGCCGAGAACAACGACGTCCTTATCGGCGTCGGAAGCACGGAGCGCGCCGCAGTAGTGAGTGCGTTTCAGGTTGCCTAGAAAGTCGAGCAAGACAGTTTCCTTTCCACTCGAAAAAAACAATTCCTTAGCTTTAGCCGCGCAGGAAATCCAGAAGCTGCGGCTCGGTAAATTTCGTTTGCGAGCCATCCACCAGGGTCTTTAAGGTCCACTGACCGCTGGCGATTTCATCTTCGCCGAGGATCAAGGCGTAACGCGAACCGAGTTTATCCGCTTGACCCAGCGCTTTACCAAATTTCTGTTCCACCGGTGGAAGTTCCACACGAAACCCGTTTTCACGCAAAACCTTGGCAAAGCGAATTGCGGTTGCCTGCGCAGTCGTGCCCATCCAGGCAATGTAAACGTCGCGCCCCTTTGGCACGTCGGCCTTACCGGCCTCCTGAAGCGAGAGGATCAAGCGATCTTCGCCAATGGCGAAACCTATGCCTTTGGTTGGCTGGCCGCCAAGCAACTCAACTAATCCATCATACCGCCCGCCGCCGCAGACTGCATTCTGAGAGCCAAGGCCTTTGGCGGTGATTTCGAACGTAGTGCGCATGTAGTAGTCGAGTCCACGCACCAGGCGCCAATTTTCTTTGTAGGTGACACCCCGAAGATCAAGTTGTCGCTTGAGCTCGGCGTAGTGTGCAGCGCAATCGGCGCAGAGATGATCGCCGATGCGGGGCAACGTGGCTATGATCGCTTGCTCGGACTCGAGTTTGGAATCTAGAACACGCAGTGGATTGCTGTCGATGCGCCGCTGACTATCCGGGCCGAGTTGATCTTTCACTTTGAGCAATTCGGCGCGCAGAAATTCCACGTATTTCGGCCGACAAGTACGATCACCGATGGAATTGATTTCCAGATGCACGCCTTGCAATTCGAGGCGCGCAAAAAAAGCCATCAGCATCTCGATGAGTTCCGCGTCGATGGCAGCATCTTTGGGAATGTCTTTCGAGCCGCCTTGCCCTTGCTGCAGTGCTTCAAGTATCTCCGCGCCGATTTGATAGAACTGGCGATAGCGGCCTTTCTGCGGTCGTTCGCGGCGGAACATCGGACCGGTGTAGAAAAGCCTGACCGGCTGGGGCAGAGCATGCATTCCGTGTTCGATGTAGGCGCGACAAACGGATGCAGTGGCTTCGGGACGAAGGCTGACGGACGTTTCATCCCGATCGGAAAACGTGTACATCTCCTTAGACACGACGTCAGTGTCCAGTCCGATGGATCGCGCGAAAAGCTCCGTGGGTTCGAAGATCGGCGGACGAATTTCGCCGAAGCCATAGGTGGCGAAGACCTGGCGCGCCGTCTGTTCCACGCAATTCCACAATTCAGTTTCTGGAGGGAGAAGGTCGCGAGTACCCTTGATGGCCTGGAATTTTCGTTTTTCCGACATGAGAGAGTTTTATTCGTGTGCCGCCGATTCCTCGCGATAGGTGTTTTTGTAGCTGACGTAACGTTCGGCATAGGCGGCAATGGATTGCTGATCAGCCGCGGTGAGCGGCCGCTTGACCTTGCCTGGTGAACCCATGACCAGACTGCCCGCGGGAATGACGGTACGCTCGGTAATCAGTGTTCCGGCGGCGATGATGCTGCCACTGCCCACAACGACGCCGTTTAAAACAATGCAGCCCATACCCAGCAGGACCCGCGATTCGATGGCGCAACCGTGCAGCGTCACGGAATGCCCAACGGTAACTTCGTCGCCGAGGGTCAGCGGAAATTCGTCGCGCATCACGTGAAGTACGCATCCATCTTGAATATTGGTGCGATTACCGATGCGGACGTGGTGGACGTCGCCGCGGATCACGGTCATTGGCCAAACGCTGGAGTCTTCGCCGATAGTGACGTCGCCGATGATAACGGCGGCCGGATCGATGTAGGCCGAGGCCGCGATCTGCGGAGACTTACCGCGATACGGACGAATGTCGGGCGTGCGCAGCAAAATGTTCTCGTTTCCGCGAAAGTAGTTGCAAGGGCGCCGATACAGCACATCCCCTGAAGAATCGCGAGTACTCAGCGAATCATTCAAGATAGCACCCGGTTTGGCTTGATGACAAGGAAGTGAGGTGGGTCGCCTAAACGAATCTGGTCGATGCCTGTCTCGCGAAGATTCGAGGCGAAATACGCTCCAACAACTAGCGACCGGTGCTGCACTCCTGATAAACTTCCTCTGCTCCACTTACAGAGGCAGTACGGACATTGTTTTCGAACCAGGGTGCTTCCTGATATCCGATCGGTGATCTGATACCCATTCACATCAAGCGATATTAACAAGACGTCCCGAGGTGAACTTGAACGATACTCAGAAAACAGCGGTCATCTTTGGCCTGGCCAACAAGCGCAGCATCGCCTGGGCTATCGCGCAGAAGCTTCATCAAGCGGGCTGGCGCCTGGCCATTACGTATCAAAATGAGCGGCTCGAGCAGGAGGCTAAGGACCTGATCACCGATCTTCCTGGCGCGGCAGGATTCATGTGCGACGTCACTTCCGACGAGCAAATCGCGAAACTTTTCGAGGAACTGAAATCCCGGTACGGTGTCCTTCACGGTCTGGTTCACAGCGTGGCTTTCGCTCCTGCCGAAGACATGAAGGGTGAATTCATAAATACCTCGCGAGAAGGGTTTCGCGTGGCGCATGACATCAGCGTATATTCGCTGATCGCGGTTTCGCGTGGCGCGGCAGCGCTCATGCCCGCTGGAGGCGGCATCGTTACCCTGACCTACTACGGGGCCGAAAAAGTTGTCCCAAAATATAACGTGATGGGCGTGGCCAAAGCCGCTCTCGAAGCGACCGTCCGATATCTCGCCGCTGATCTCGGCACAAAAAATATTCGGGTCAACGCGATTTCGGCCGGGCCGATCAAGACGTTGGCTGCTCGCGGCGTCTCGCAACTTGGCGAGATGCTCAAGGCTCATGCCGATCGTGCACCGCTAAAGCGTAATGTTGATCCAGCGGAAGTTGGCTCTGCTGCCGCATTCCTGCTCTCCGAAGGCGCGTCGGGCATTACTGGCGAGGTTCTCTACGTGGACTGCGGCTTCAACGTGATGGCCTAGACGGCACGCGCCAGTAGACGTTTATCGGGAATTTGGTGGTGAAAAGCGCTCGTCAATCCGAGCGAAGTGAGGCATTCCACTTCGATTGAAAAACCAGCCCAAGTCCCCACTCACCATCGCCATCGACGGCCCCGCGGGGTCTGGCAAAAGCACTGTGGCTCGCCGCGTCGCGGCCATGCTCAATTATCTGTATCTGGATAGCGGCGCGATGTATCGCGCCGTGGCGCTCAAAGCGCTCCAACAGAACATTTCGCTCGAAGATGAAGCAGCGGTCGAAGCCCTAACGCGCAAAACACACATCGAACTGAAGGCGCCTACTCCCGACCAGGCGACTGCGGGGCTCAAGAATCGCGTTTTTCTCGACGGCCGGGAGGTCAGCCATGAGATCCGCAGCTCTGAAGTGGCGCAAGCCGCCTCGCGATTGGCAACGATCGCTGGAGTTCGCCAAGTCCTCGTGGCCGAACAGCAACGCGCAGGGCAGGGAGGTGGTGTAGTTATGGAAGGCCGCGATATCGGAACGGTCGTTTTTCCACACGCGGAGCTAAAAATATTTCTGGAAGCTTCGCCGTCCGTCCGCGCTGAGCGCCGCTGGATGGAACATCAGGAAAAAGGCGAGTTGCTGACTATCGAAGAAGTGCTTGCCGAGGTACGGGAACGCGACAAACGCGATAGGGAGCGCAAAGTCTCTCCGCTTGGACGTGCTGCCGATGCGGTGCTGGTCGATAATACCGCGATAGATGCCGAAGAAACCGCGCGCCTCATCGTTTTCCTTGCTCACCAACGGCAAAAGTGAAATCCTCAAATCGATCGTTAGCGGCACCCGCGAGAAGCCGTGACTCCGGTTCTAGTCGGCGGCCGCTCCCTTGTTCGGAGTCAAATGAATATGCTCATTCCCCGTGCCGCAAATGTCTGTGCTGCTTTTTCTGTTCTTCTCGCCATGCCTCTGCTTGCGCTCGGTCAGTCTTCGAATGTGGTCTCGACGACGCAAACAGAAGCCGTTCGCCAATTTCGTGCATTTCTTAGTGATGATTGGAAACGCTGGATGCACGAATACCCTGAAACCGCGACGGGCGTCGGCTATCCCGGCGAGAATCGGCGCTGGACAGATCAATCAACCTCGGGGTTCGAAGGTCGTGTCAAACATCTTCGCGAAAGTCTCGCCGCGCTGAAGCAAATCAATCGGGCCTCGCTGCCTCCGCGCGAGCAATTAAACTACGACCTTTACACGGAGCTTTTAGAAACTTCCGTCGAGGGCCTACAATACGGCGATGATCCCTTCCCGTTTCGTGGAGTCGTGCCGTCGAATCGATGGATGCCGGTTAATCAAATGTATTCGCCACCGCTCGGGGCACCCGACACGATTGCGTCCATGCCGCACGAGAAAATCGCGGATTATGAAGATATTCTAGCGCGCCTCGAAGCGCTTCCTTCCGTGGTGGAGCAAACGATGGCCGATCTTCAAGAAGGTGTGAAGCGCGGCTACACGCCACCTAAGGTCACCATGCGCGATGTGGCCAAGCAAGTGGTGGACACAATTCCCGCCGATGCGATACAAAGCCCGCTGCTCAAGCCGTTTCACGAATTTCCACCAGCCATTTCTGAAGCCGAGCGCGCTTTACTCACTAATCGCGCGAAACAGGTGTATTCTTCGCGAATCACCCCTGTTTACCAGAAATTCCACGACTATTTGGTTTCCACCTATATTCCCGCATGCCGCGAAGACATTGCCGCTAGCGCGCTACCGAACGGCACCGCGGCTTATGCCTTTCACGTTCGATGGCAAACGACGACGAGTCTGACGCCGCAACAAATTCACGAGATCGGTCTCTCTGAAGTGAAACGTATCCGTACTGAGATGGAGAAGATCATTCGGTCCACCGGATTTAACGGGAGCTTTCACGAGTTCACGGAATTTCTTCGCACCGATCCACGATTTTATTTCGAGAAGCCAGACGATCTCGTCAATGCGTACCGGGTGATCGCCAAGAGGGTCGATCCGGAACTCGCGCATGAATTTGGCAAACTCCCTCGTTTACCGTACGGCGTTATTCCCGTTCCCGATTTCAAGGCGCCTTCGCAGACCACCGCGTACTATCAGCCGGGAGCGCCTTCGGTTGGCCGTGCAGGATACTATTTTGTGAATACCTACAAGCTGAATGCGCGGCCTAGATGGGAAATGGAGGCTCTCTCGCTGCACGAATCTGTTCCGGGTCATCACCTGCAAATATCTCTAGCCCAGGAGATGGAAGATGTACCTGAGTTCAGGAAAAATTTGACGTACTCTGCATACGTTGAAGGGTGGGGGCACTACGCCGAAGGGTTAGGCGAGGATCTTGGCCTGTATAAAGATCCGTATTCAAAATTCGGGCAACTGTCGTACGAAATGTGGCGCGCGGTGCGACTTGTTATCGATACTGGCATGCATTCGATGGGCTGGACGCGCCTGCAAGCTATAGACTACTTCCGCGAGAATACCAGCAAGACGGATCAGGACATTATCGTCGAAGTGGAACGTTATATCGTGTGGCCTGGACAATCGCTTGCCTACAAACTGGGCCAGCTGAAATTCCGGGAACTGCGAGCCCGGGCACAAGACTCTCTGGGCGACCGTTTCGATATCCGCACTTTTCACGACGCGGTCCTGGAGCAAGGTGCCGTTCCGCTGGATCTGCTCGAAGCCCACATGAATGCCTGGCTGGCCGCGCAAGCCACCGCGCCGGCAAAGCGCGATTCGCTGTAACACCCCTGAAGTCTGCAAACTGAGGGCAAGCGCGCTCCGCTTGGCAGGGTCTAGACGCCGACTGCGGAAGCTTTCTGCAAGGCTAGCCGGTATGCTTCGGGCACCAATTCCTCATCGCATCCAAGGCGTTGTGCGACCGCCGGCAACAGCGGCCATTCCGCGCGTTCCCAGACCAGCACCGCCTCGTAGACTTCGCGCAGCCGATTCTCGCCGCCGGAGAGTGCGGTCTTCACTTCTTGCGTTACCGGTAGCGACGCCAGTATTTGCTCCATCGGCTTATCCAGCAACGCATCCGCGACTGAGAGAAGCCCCATCAAAAACAAACTGGAACGTCTGTCCGGCAATTGTGCGGCGTCGGAAAATTCCTCACAAAAATACGCGCGGGTAAGCGCAGTCCGTATTAATTCGGGCGGTTTACCCTGGCTCATGGCAATCATCGCGAAGACTGCTACCCATCGGCGGAATTCCTGCTCGCCCAGCAGAGTTAGCGCCTGGCGAACGCTGTGCACTTCCGAGCGCAGACCCAGCACAGGCGAGTTCAAGTAACGCAGCAGCCGGTACAGCAGCGAGGGCTCCTGCTTCATTAGCGCTTCGACGACTCCATAATTAATCTCCGGCGCGGCCACCGCATTTAACAACTGTAGTTGCACCAGTTGGTTTACGGGAATCTGGCGGGTCTCCAGCATTGACGGCTTGCAGAAAAAATACCCCTGGAAGTAGCAAAATCCCAGGCTCCGGGCTTCCGCCAAATCCTCGCGAGTCTCGACCTTTTCTGCCAGGAGCGACATCCCGTTCCTGGCGTATTTCTTTGCCACACGGGCGCGCTCTTCGGGCTTAAGCAACTGGAAATCGACCTTGAGATACTGTACGAGATCGACGAGGGGCTCTAGTCCCGGCGCATCGATAAAATCGTCCAATGCCAATTGATAGCCGGCGGATCGCAGGTCGCGACAAATGGTGACGATTTCTTCGGTAGGGCGCACTGTCTCAAGAATTTCGACCACAATGCGGTCTGCCGGCAGCAGTCGCGGCGCGCCCAGGCGCAACGCCAGTTCGTCGACATTGACGAACGCTCGCGCTTTCCCGGTCAACATCTGCAAGTCGAATAGTGTGATGGAGTCGGCGATTACGCTCGATGCGGCGTTAGGATTGGGCAAGAACACGTTTTGCGGACCGCCGCGAAAGAGCAATTCATACGCGAACACGCGTAAGCGTTTATCGAAAATCGGTTGTCGTGCGATGAATTTTTCGTGCAAGCAAGCACCACCGAACGATTCGCTGCGAGTGTCTTGGCCGCTTCACTGCACGGTACCCGCGGCTTAACGCTGCCGGTGGGGAAGGGAGGTGCCGTATAGGTTGGAAAAGACTAAGCTGACTTCCTCATGCCGGAGCGGACATCGAGCTGAGGAATTCCATATTCGACTTGGATTTCGTCAAGCGGCTCAGCAGCAATTCCATCGCTTCCACGGTCGAAAGCGGGCTCAATACCTTGCGCAGAACCCAAACACGGCTCAGCTCATCTGGTGGCAAAAGCAGTTCGTCTTTACGAGTGCCGGAGCGCTGAATATCGATGGCCGGGAACACGCGCTTGTCGGAGAGCCGCCGGTCCAGGTTAATTTCCATGTTACCGGTGCCTTTGAATTCTTCGAAGATAACGTCGTCCATGCGGCTCCCGGTATCGATCAAGGCCGTTGCAATGATCGTCAGCGAGCCGCCTTCTTCCACGTGGCGCGCTGCGGCAAAGAAGCGCCGCGGCCTCTGCAAGGCGTTCGCGTCAATACCGCCAGAGAGGACTTTGCCCGAAGGCGGTGTCACGGCGTTGTAGGCGCGCGCCAGACGCGTCACCGAGTCCAGCAGAATTACTACATCGCGTTTGTGTTCTACCAATCGCTTGGCCTTTTCCAACACCATTTCCGCCACTTGGATGTGCCGTTGGGGCGGTTCGTCGAACGTCGAACTGATGACTTCGCCCTTCACGGTGCGCTGCATGTCAGTGACTTCTTCCGGGCGTTCGTCAATCAGCAACACGATCAGCGCCACTTCCGGATGATTGGTGGTGATGGAATTCGCGATGGACTGCAGCATCATGGTCTTACCGGTGCGGGGCGGAGCGACGATCAGGCCGCGTTGCCCCTTGCCAACGGGGCAGAGCAGGTCCAGCACGCGTCCGGTCAAGTTGTCCTTGGACGTTTCCATCTTCAAACGGCCCTGCGGATACAGCGGGGTGAGGTTGTCGAAGAAAATCTTGTTACGCGCAACTTCGGGATCTTCAAAGTTGACCGCTTCCACCTTGATCAACGCGAAATAGCGTTCGCCGTCTTTCGGTGGCCGAACTTGGCCGCTGACGGTGTCGCCGGTGCGCAAATCGAACTTACGAATTTGCGATGGCGACACGTAAATGTCGTCTGGTCCCGGCAGGTAGTTGTATTCCGGGGCGCGAAGAAAGCCAAAGCCGTCGGGCAAGCATTCCAGCACGCCCTCCGAAAAGATCAGGCCGCTCTTCTCCGTTTGCGCCCGCAGGATCTGAAAAATCAGCTCCTGTTTCCGCATCCCGCTGGCGCCCGGAATGTTCAATTCCTTGGCGATCTTGGCGAGATCGGTAATATTTTTCTCTTTCAGCTCAGCGAGGCTGATGCTGATCTGATTATTTCCTTCTGTACTCGTTTCTTTTGCCATATGTCCTGACTTTATGAATTTGTCCTTGATTGGGATAATTGACCCTATCTTCCCGGGATGGACTGCGTGGTGGTGTACCTTCCGGCGGAAAGGATTTCCCGCCAGGGTGGGCAAACCAAACTGTCTGCAACCGGAAGCAGTTCCAGGCCTGCTACACGTTCAGCCCGCAGGGGCGAGCCGTGCCTGAATTCTGCTGCTTAGTTGGTCAAACCCGTGTCTTTATCTGCGCCGGTGGTAAATGTCTCCGCGACAGGCGCAACCCCACTATGGTCAAGCGGCACAATTGGCCGTTCCAGCGCTACCTGTAGCACTTCATCCATGGTTTCTACGAAGTGTAGCTTCAGACTGGAGGCTATCTCCTGGGGGATTTCTGCAAGGTCTTTCTCATTATCCTTCGGAAGGATGATGGTACGCAAGCCCATTCGGTGAGCGGCCAGCAGTTTCTCTTTTACACCACCGATCGGCAACACCTTGCCACGCAGGGTGATTTCGCCGGTCATGGCCACGTCGCAGCGCACGGGAATTCTGGTAAGCGCGCTCACAATCGAGGTGCAAATCGTGATGCCTGCCGAAGGTCCATCCTTCGGAATGGCGCCCTCGGGGACGTGGACGTGGATGTCTACGGTGCGGTAGAAATCCTTTTGCAGGCCGAATAGCGCGGTGCGCGAGCGCACATAGCTCATTGCGGCTTGCGCCGATTCCTGCATGACTTCGCCGAGTTTGCCGGTCGGCGTTAGCCGGCCCTTGCCTTCCATGATCGCTGCTTCGGTTACTAGAACCGAGCCACCGACTTCGGTCCAAGCTAAACCGGTCGTCAGGCCAACTTCGTTTTGCTTTTCCAGCCAGAATTCGCGGTACTTCAGCACGCCCAGGAACTCGTTGACATTCGCTGGAGTGATTTCCACGGTGGAAGCCGCGCCATCTGTGACCACGCGGCGCGCCATCTTGCGTGCGATATTCGAAATTTCGCGTTCCAGGTTACGCACACCGGCTTCGTGTGTGTAGTGCCGGATCAAATGCAGCAAGGCATCGTCAGTAAGCGTCAAATTCTTTTCGGTTAGGCCAGTCGCTTCGCGTGCGCGCTTTACCAGGAAGCGCTTGGCGATTTCTAGCTTTTCCTGCTCGGTGTAGCCAGGCAGCCGCAGAACTTCCATGCGATCTTGCAAAGGCTGAGGAATGGTGTGCAGCACGTTTGCCGTGCAGACGAACATCACCTTGGACAGGTCGTATTCCACGTCCAGATAGTGGTCGGTGAAGGCGTGATTTAGTTCTGGGTCCAACACTTCCATTAAGGCCGCTGATGGGTCGCCACGGAAGTCCGTGGACATCTTATCGACTTCATCCAGCACGAAGATCGGGTTGGTGGTCCCCGCCTTCTTCATCATCTGAATAATCTGGCCGGGAAGAGCACCGATGTAGGTACGACGATGTCCGCGAATCTCCGCCTCGTCGCGAACACCACCAAGCGAAACACGAACGAATTTACGTCCAGTGGCATGTCCAATCGACATAGCCAGCGAGGTCTTACCAACACCCGGAGGGCCGACGAAGCACAATATCGATCCTTTAGGATTCTTTACAAGTTGACGAACGGCCAGGAATTCCAGGATGCGTTCCTTGACCTTTTCCAAGCCATAGTGCTCAGTGTTCAGAATTTCTTCCGCGGCCTTAATATCGCGGATTTCCTTGGAACGCTTCTTCCAGGGCACCGCCAGCAGCCAGTCAATATAATTGCGGCTCACCGTGGATTCCGCGGACATGGGCGGCATTAGTTCCAGACGCTTTAATTCCGTGGTGGCCTTGTCGTGAACTTCCTTCGGCATGCCCGCCGCGTCAATCTTTTTCTTCAGGTCTTCGGCTTCGTTCTTTTCGCCGCGGCCCAATTCCTTCTGGATGGCCTTCAATTTTTCGTTGAGGTAATACTCTTTTTGCGCCCGCTCCATTTGCCGTTTTACTCGGGTATTGATGTTGCGATCCACATTCAACTTTTCGAGTTCGATTTCAAGGATGTCCGCAACACGGTTCAGGCGTTCTAGCGGGTCCGCGGTCTCGAGCAAATCCTGCTTTTCGTCCACGGGCAGTTGCAGGTTCGCCGCGATCGTGTCGGAAAGCCGCGAAGGATCATCTACGCGCGCGGCAGCGATCATGGTGTCGTAATTCAGGCTCTGCGAAAGCTTGATGAACTGTTCGTAGAGGCCGGTAACCTTCTCGACCAGCGTTTGTACTTGCGGCGTGCTTTCAATCTTGCCCGCCAGCAGACGGATCGTTGCGCGGAAGAATCCTTCGTCGGTGGCGATCGAAATCGATCGCGCACGCTCGACGCCCTCGACGAGAACCTTGATGTTCCCATCAGGAAGCTTCACGCTTTGTACGATATTTGCCAGCGTTCCGACGGCATAGATTTCTTCGGGCTTCGGGTCGTCGATCGAAGCGTCGTGTTGGGTAGACAGGAAAATCTTCTTGTCGCCGGTCAGCGCCTCTTCCAGTGCGCGCACACTCGCTTCTCGTCCCACGATGAATGGAGTCATCTGCTGCGGGAAAATAACCATATCCCGCACAGGCATCATCGGCACGCGCTTCATTTCTTGTTTTTCTCGATTGAACATGCAGGCCCCTGAACTTCCTAAACCTTCGGCAGCACCACCAACTTCCGCCCAAGACCTTTTTTGTGAACTTTACCTCACCCCTTCAGGAGTGAGGCTCTCCCCGACATTAGCAACAAATGAAATGTATCCATCGACTCGCCGCCAAGCGAGTGTTTGCTTATCCAGCTTTTTCCAGCAAGCTCCAATTAATCTCGCGGCCGCGCACCATATCCCCGGTAACGACGAAGTCGCGAACTTTACGCTGCATCGGCAGGTGGTACATCAACTCCAGCATGAGGTCTTCGAGGATCATTCGCAAGCCGCGCGCGCCAACTTTGCGCTGAAGTGCCAACTCCGCCACGGTGTCCAGGGCGTCGTCTGTAAACCGCAGGCGCACATTTTCAAACTCAAACAGCCGCTGGTATTGCTTGAGCAGCGCATTCTTGGGCTCGGTCAAAATCTTCATCAACGCGGCCTTGTCCAAATCGCTCATCACACCAGCAACCGGTAACCGGCCGACAAATTCTGGAATCAACCCGTAGCGAATCAAATCGCCTGGCTGAACCTGTTCCAGCAATTCGGTGTTGCGGCGCTGTGCGGTCGTAGCCGCGGCTCCATCGGTATGGAAGCCCAGGGAACGCCGGCCTGCGCGCTTCTCGATAATCTTTTCCAGCCCAACGAACGCCCCACCGCAGATGAACAGGATGTTGGTGGTATCCACCGGAGTAAATTCCTGGTGCGGGTGCTTGCGGCCGCCCTGCGGCGGCACATTCGCCACCGTACCTTCCAAAATCTTCAGCAGCGCTTGCTGGACGCCTTCGCCGCTTACATCGCGGGTGATCGACGGGTTCTCATCCTTCTTGGCAATCTTGTCGATCTCATCGATATAGATAATGCCTTGCTGCGCCTTTTGTACGTCGCCATCTGCCGCCTGCAGCAGCTTCAGGATAATGTTTTCAACGTCCTCACCTACGTAACCCGCTTCGGTCAGCGTAGTTGCATCGACAATCGCGAACGGCACATCGAGCATGCGCGAAAGTGTCTGGGCCAGAAGCGTTTTGCCGGTGCCTGTGGGTCCGATGAGCAGAATGTTGGACTTGCTGAGCTCAACTTCGCCCGGTTGCTTGTTCAGGAAAATCCGCTTGTAGTGGTTGTAGACCGCGACTGCCAATTTCTTCTTAGTACGATCCTGTCCAATGACATAGCCATCGAGGAATTGCTTGATTTCCGGCGGCCGCGGTAATCGCCGTGCCGGCGCAGTAGCCTGTTCCCGCTTTTCGTCTTCCAGAATGGTCTGGCAAACGCCGACGCACTCGTTGCAGATGTAGGCCCGCGGGTAGTCCGAAGGCGAGCTGATCAGCTTCTCCACCTGCTCTTGCGTTTTATGGCAGAAGGAGCAACGCAACGGTTCATCTGGACTATATTTTTTCACGTGGTGGCAGGCCTCTCCCCCGGTTACTCTCCGAGGTCATTGCTTCCCATTCTAGGCCGATTCTTCCTCCGGGCGAAAGAGAATCTCGTAGCCGTGCTGTCAATCAGAAACTCACCTGTGGAATTCTAAGTGTCGTTCTCGGAAATCCGGTACCCGCTACCATCTCGCCTAGCGGTGCTTGTAAATGATTTCATCAATCATCCCATATTCCTTGGCTTGTTCGGGATTCATGATGTAATCGCGCTCGACGTCTTTCTCAATTTTCTCAACCGACTGTCCGGAATGCTTGGACAGAATGCCGTTGATGGTTGTCCGCATCCGCAAAATCTCTTTAGCGTGCAGATCGATATCCGTCGCTTGGCCGCCCAGTCCGCTCATCCATGGCTGGTGGATTAGAATCCGTGCGTTCGGTAAGGCAAAGCGCTTCTTTGGCGATCCGCCCGCCAATAACACCGCCGCAATCGACGCGGCTTGGCCGACACAGGTGGTTACCACATCTGGCTTCACGAATTGCATGGTGTCATAGATAGCAAAGCCGGCAGTAATCGAGCCGCCCGGCGAGTTGATGTACAGCTGAATGTCTTTCTCTGGGTCTTCAGCCTGGAGAAACAGCATCTGCGCAGTCGCCAGGTTGGCAACGTGATCATCAATGGGCGTGCCGATGAAGATGATATGTTCTTTCAGCAGGCGCGAATAGATATCGTAGGCGCGTTCGCCCCGGCTGGTTTGTTCCACTACCATCGGAACTAGAGTGGTCGCGCGATAAGACGGTTCGTCGTAGTTTTTCATGTGAGAAATTGGCTCGCAGGAGCGGGGTTCACTTCGCTTCGGTGCTTGCTGCAGCGGCGGCAACTGTCTTGACTTTGGCATTTTGCGCCAGCCAATCTACAGTTTTGTCACTTCGCAGCTTCGCTTTCATCCTATCGAGCGTCCCCTGCTTTGTCAAACGAGCTCGAATTGCTTCCGCTGACTCGCCACTATGCGTGCCCATATGCTCCAGTTCGTGCTGCAATTCTTCGTCAGTGGAGTCAATCTTTTCTTCGGTGGCGATGCGGTCGATCACTAATTCTGCTTTGACATCCTCCTTGGCGCGGTCTTCCTGCCTCTTACGCAGCGTGACCCAGTCGACATTCACCGCTCGCGGGTCCACACCCTGCTGCGCCAGCGACCTCACTACCCGCTCAAGTCGTACATCCATTTGATGCTCGACCAGGGATTCCGGTACCGGGAAGTCGTGCAGTTTCACCAACTCGCCTATGACCTTCTCGCGCTGCAAATCCTTTTGCCGGTGATCCCGTTCGTGCTCCAAGCTCTCCTGAATTTTCTTCTTCAACTCATCCAGCGAAGTGGCGTCGCTCACGTCCTTAGCAAATTCGTCGTTCAACTCCGGCAACTTCTTGGTCTTGATTCCCAGCACGTCCACGGCATAGTGGAAGGTCTTGCCGGCCAGCTTGGCGTCGGGATAGTCCGCCGGATAGACCACGTCGAAATCTTTGTGGTCGCCGACATTTGCCCCGAGCAGGTTCTCGTTAAACGGCGCCATGGTCTCTTCGGCACCCACATGACACAGGACGCTCTCTGCTTGTAGCGGCTCGCCTCCGCCTTCTGGCGTACCCAGCAGCTTCACCTGCACAAAATCGTCATTCTCGACCGCACGTCCCTCGGCTGGGGTGAAGTTTGCCGCGCGTTGCTGCATCTCCGTGAGGGTCTTGGTGACATCCTCATCGGTCAAATTCATTTCTGGCATCTCGATTTCGAGATTCTTGTAGTTGCCTAGCTGAAATTCCGGCAAAACCTCAAACGATGCTCGAAACTTCAGCGGTTGGCCTTCGTTAAACTCCAGTTTGTCGACCTGCGGCTGCGAGACCGGCGTCAACTTAGCTTCGGTGACCGCCTTCTCTACACGGCCGGGCACCAGCGTCTGCAGCACTTCGCCCTTGATGTCTTCTGCAAACTTTCTCTTGATCAGTGCGATCGGTGCTTTCCCGGGACGAAATCCCGGCACGCGCGCCATCTTCGCAAACTCTTTCGCCACTTTTTCGGTTTCTTTGGTTACATCCTCAGCCGGTATCTCTAAATCTAACTCTCGCCGGCAAGTTGCTTCCGTCATTTCTGTTCTCCCTTACTCCAAATCTCGTTCCTTAGATAAGATAGCGTTCGACAGAGCGCTAGTGCGCCTCATGTCCGCAAAATCTACTTCTTCGCAACGGAACAATGAGAATCGCTATAGATTTCCTACGGCGCGCATGCTCAACCGGATCTTCTACTATTTGCCCGCTTTGTCTGCGGAATCTTCAGGACATCCCCTGCGGCCAACTTCGGTCTACCTTCGAATCAGCGCAATACCAAATTATAAGTGAGCCTCACTCCAGGGTCAACGAACCGGCCCCGTGAGCCGCTTATGTTTTCCCGTTCCACTCTCGCAGCTCTTGCGATACGCTCCCAATAGGCTGATTCAAATTCTCAATCCCACGCTTGGAGGATGTCCCAGATGAATCGCTTTGCTAAGTTGCTGTTTACGCTGGTTGTGAGTGCCGCATTTGTTGCGCTCTCTGCATATTCTGCCGACGATGTGGCCACCGCTGTTCACGGGGTGATCACCAAGGCCGACGCTGCAACCAAGACCATTGTTGTGAAAACCAAGGATGGCACCGAACATACCATCCACTTCGCTGACAAGACCGTCGTGCAGGGCACGGAAGCCGGCGCCAAGGATACGTTTCACGGCTTGAAGGAAGGTTCGGAAGTCGCTGTTCACTACACGGAAAAGGGCTCCGAGAAGACCGCCACTGAAGTCGATAAGCTCGGCAAAGACGGGGTGAAATCGGTTGAAGGCACGGTCACAAAGGTCGGAGAAGACGGCAAGACCGTCACGGTGAAAACTGCAGACGGAACCGAACACGTGTTTACGGTTGCCGGCCACGATACTGTTGCCGCTGCGAAGGATCTTGGCAAGGGCACCGCAAAAACTGGTCAGGTCACCGTGTACTATACCGAAGAAGGCAGCAAGAAAGTTGCCCATTTCTTCCAGAAGCTCTAGCCATAGTCGCCGCGATTGGCGACATTGAATCTAAGGGGGAGCACTGGCGTTCCCCCATTTTATCTGGGCAAGCCGGCGGCTCGCTGCTTACGAACAGTGGAGACACGCACTTACACAAATGGATTTTCGTCTGCGCTCGGGCCATAAATTGACGGTACGTCAACGTCGAGCATTCGCAAGTACACCGACAGTTGTCCCCGGTGGTGATACCAGTGGTTCAGCATGATCGACCGCAGTAACTCCGCGCGGGTCACGGTGAATAATTCTTTTTCTTTGAATTTCGCGCACCAGTTTCCCGAGGCCGAAGATTCACTCACGCCTGCCAAGTATTCCACCGCGTTTTTTACGCTGACATCGAACGCGACAAAAATTTCGGCCTTGTTTGCTGCTGCGGGCTGATTGAAATTGGCTTGCGAGAGGTCAAACTCATCGTTTTTTGCCAGATTCGCAATCGCTCCGGGAACTGCCGCGATATGCAAAGCAAGCTGTCCTAACGACATCGATTTTGCATGTGGCTTCCACGCCAGTTTGTTTTCCGGAATTCGTTCAAGCACCCGTCGCGTGGTGGCGCTCTCCCGCTCCAACTCTTTCATCATGGGTTCAAGAGCCTTGCTCATAAATCCTCCTCAAAATTTGACTGCGGCTGCCCGGTGTAGTCCCTGAACGCTTGCGTTCAGCTAAGCCTGCAAATTCTGCCCGGACAGCCGCCTGACCCGATTCGAATCAATTCTCAATTTACGAATGGTGCTCGCAGCACGAAGAGTCTTTCTTCGCTGCACTCGCGTTGTATTTATCGTGGTGTTTCACCCATGCCATGGAAAACGACAATCCAGCTTCATCGCGGCCCTTGGGAGCCAGATCCAGCCAGTTGTAAACATTCAGCATGCCATCCAGACCGCGGCCATAAGTGGAATAGGTGTGATAAATGTTGCCGGCTTCATCCTTGAAAAACACACTCGCGCCGGGCGCTTCTTCACTCGGAAATGGCTGGCTGGTGTAGTTGTATTCCACCGGGCCCTTGGCCATTTCATCCTTCGTGAACGATACCTGGTAGTCGCGGTTGAAATCGTTGCCATTGGAAGAAACCCACTTGAATTGCCAGCCCATTCGTTTTTTGAAGGTATCAATTTGTGCCAGCGGTGCGCGCGACACAGCCAGGAAGGTTACGTCGCGTTCGTTCAAGTGGGGTATGCTGCCGTCGAAATGATCCGCGAGCATGGAACAACTCGGGCACCCTTCCGCCCACTCCGGTCCCAACATGAAGTGGTATACGATCAACTGGCTTTTTCCAGCAAACAAATCGGCCAGCCTCTCTTTCCCGTTCGGGCCGTCGAATACATAGTCCTTGTCCACTTTTTCCCAAGGTAGTTCGCGACGCTGTTTGCTGATGTCGTCGCGAAGTCGGGTTAATTCTTTCTCCCTGGCCAAAAACTTCTTGCGCGCTGCAAGCCATTCGGTATGGGAAACAACTTTCGAACCCTGTACCTTCGTCGCCGTTGTAGCCATGTTACTTCTCCTTTGTTTTTGCTTTTATACTTCTAGCGTTTTTGGATTTTGTTCTTACCTGTACCAACTTCGCGGCCAGCGCCGTCAATCCGCCGGTCGAAACCACTCCACTCGCCAGTAACGCACCACTTGCCAGACATACGGGACACATAGACTTCCTCCTGCTGTAACCATGCTTAATGGGTACGCTTCGATTCTGCGCGTTTGCGCACGCTCTCGATGATGTGGGTCCAACCTGTGACTACGCCCTTGCGGTGGTCGTCGATAATCAGTCCTAGCGCGGTGTGATGAAAATTAATCAGCGTTCCACCATCCTCCACGCTCAGCCGGTATTGCACATTGGATATCGCTGGATAGGACATAAACAGGGGTCCGCTGATTTCCAGCAATGTGGGCCGCTTAATCGCCTGCACATTTCCCCAGAAGTGTCCGTTGTTGTTCTCCAAGTCGCGGAACCATCGCCCGCCAGGCCATGCTTCAAATACCATCGGCATCGGCTTTCCATCCGGCGTTTCGTTGTACGGGCCGATCTGGTCCAGCAACGCTGCGAAGGTTATTTCCAAGGGAGCTTTCACGTGAATTTCCTGCGTGATGTTCAGTGTCAGATCTTCAATGGTGCTGTACAGCTTGGGTGCGGTTGAACTCATCTGTTTCTCCTTTTTGACCGAAAGTTTTTTCCTAACATTCCTTGCGAAACTGTTTCGTGGGCTGAGTTCAGCTCTTGGGAAAGACGCGCGCAAAACTTTTTCGGCTCGCCTTATTTCGGATCATCTTTCACTGCGGCTGCACTCTTTTCCTCGGCCCGCTCCTTCACTCGGTGCAATTGGTGCTTCCAGAACCGCTCAAAGGTGCTTGTCCACTCATGGAGTGGCCGAATCGCCTCGGCATTTACGCGATATAACATTTGCCGTCCCTCCCTCCGTACTTGCACCGCCCCCACGTCGCGCAGTACCCGCAAATGCTTGGAAACGGAAGGCTGCTCGAGTTGCAAGGTGGCGACGATGTCTCCAACCGAGCGTTCCTGTAGGGCCAGAAAGTTCAAGATGTCGCGGCGTCGGGGTTCTGCAACGGCATTGAAGACGTCGGAGGTGGTGGTGGCGCGCGGCATGGGATGAGAATACATACCCATATGGGAATATGTCAAGAGGAAAAATTGTATTTCAATGTTTTCCGCAGTCCATTGATTTTGATTGATTTAAAGGGCGTTTCTGCGTGCCAAGCCTCCTGTGTGGCTCTCGCTAGGCCAAGACAGGTTGTTCGGCGACCGCCGCTGAGGCTTTTGTGCGACGGGGGTTTAGTTTGCGGCGAAGCGGCTGCTCGATGAACCGGTAGACGAGAATCGAGACGCCGAGAGCCACGCTGGTCGATAGTAAGATCCATGGCGCTGTGGGATGAGCAATGCGCCCACCTTCGCGAAAGAAAAACATCGGGATAACAACCTGGTGCAAAAGGTACAGGCTATAGCTGGCGTCTCCGAAGAGCACAAGAACTTTGTTATCGAGGATCGCGGACCAGCGGGGCTGAAGAGCCAATCCGTAAATCACCATGGCGAAGAAAATTCCTAGCAACCCGGTATGCAGGATAGGGTAGGGAATTGAGGGTGAGTAGTAGATGACCACACCCAACACGACAAGTCCCGCAAGTACGATGGGAGTGGCAAGTGTCTTCTTGGCGGGATTTTTCAGAAACAGCATTCCGCAGGTCATACCAATCAGGAATTCCGGGATGCGCGCGAGCGGATTGAATTTGACCACATTCATCCACGTGGCATTCAGTACATCGGAATTCATGATTGCGAGATGATCGGGATTCAAGATCACGTAGGCCACGGAAATCGACAGGCCGGCGAGCCAGAAAACGATGAGCAGGGTTACGAGTTGCGCGTTGTTGCGCTTTTCGAACTTCGGCAACAAGAACGGAAACACGGCGTAAAAAAACGATTCAACGGAAAGGCTCCAAGCCACGGCATTCCAAGTAAGTGCAGCCATGGGAACCCACGCCTGGAGCAGCAAAATCACCAAGGAAGAACCAAGCAAGGGGTGAGCAGCCGCCCACACTAAAAAGGGCACTTTGAAGACGTACATGCCCATGTAGAAGAAGGGTAGGGTTAACAGCAAGGAAAAGGCATAAGCAGGATAGACGCGGGCAAATCGAGCGCGGTAGAACTGCTTCGGACTGGTGTCTCTGCTGGCGTAGGTGTAAACGAGAATGAAGCCCGAGAGCACGAAAAACAGACTTACGCCTGTATAGCCGATACCCGCTATGCCGCTCATGGGCCCGGTCAGGAAGGCAATCTTTGTAGCTTGGAAGTGGAACAGCACAACGTGTAGCGCGGCAAAAAACCGCAAGCTGGTCAGCACCGGGATTTTGGGTCGTGCTGTCGTTAAATCCATGAAATGCACCTGGGTCTAATTGACGATCCAAGCTGACTATGCGTCAGGGCCTCTGCCATTAAATACGTGCCTACTCAGAAATTGTTTCTAATTTCTAGGCTTTCCTGTCCGCCATCTCGTGAATAACTCGAACCCCACGTCTCAATCGTAACGAGAATTTAACAATATGGGGCCAAGAACGGCGTGATAGTATTCGCCGCCTATCGGGCCCAAGGGAGACCCTCGTCATGGCACCAAATCCTGCTTTGCGTTTTGAGGTTGAGAAATCCTCGGATGAAAGTACAAATCGAGTGACTACCATCAAATGCCACGGAAAGCTTATCACCGATACGGCGGGCGAGATGAGAGATCAAATCAAGCCACTTATCTCTCTTGGAGGGCGCATCGTGGTTGACCTTACCGATTTGGAGTATTTGGATAGCTCCGGCCTCGGCACCTTGGTGAGCCTCAAGGCTTCCGCGCTTCACCAAGGCTATTGCATCCTGGAGTTCGTCAACATGACTCCTCGTGTATTGGACCTTCTGCGCGTCACCAATCTAACGCAGCTCTTCTCATCGCCACCGGTCCGTCAAAGTCCGCTTGATCCATAAGGCGCAGCATAGCCGCGAGAGATCTGAGATTTCTGATTATGTGATTCTGTTCAGGTGACTTGGGGCAGGGAATTCTTGTAGCATTTCCGGGTGAACAAAGGGAAATCTGCCAGTCGCAAGTCTAAGACGAAACGCAAGGCTGCTCCTAAGAGCGTGGACGAATACCTTGCCAGCGCGCCTCTTCCCGTACGAAGCGCCCTTCACCAGATGCGCGCTGCAATTCGCTCGGCCCTGCCAGCGGATACCACCGAAGTGATCAGCTATGGCATTCCTGCTTTTAAGCATAAGAAGGTGCTGGTATGGTTCGCAGGCTTCACCAACCATTGCAGCCTATTTCCCACGGCTTCCATTATCGAGGCGCAAAAAGATGAGCTTAGGGCCTTCACCATATCCAAGGGGACCATCCAGTTTCCATTAGATAAGCCAATTCCGACTGCCCTTGTCCAGAAACTGGTCAAAGCGCGCGTTGCAGAGAGCCAGAGCAAAGGAAAGCGCTGAGCCATTCGCCCTTCGCGTTTCGCTGTGCCTAATTAGCCTTAACCCAGACGCATTTCTTACTTTCGCCAGTTCCACAGCACCCTCCACAGCGTGACCAATTCTTGCATCATGCGCGGTGTCGCTAACTCCAGAAAGCGGCAGCGATCCAGCACAACCTTGTATCGGCCTTTGACGATGTCTGGACTCAGCAGGGACAGGCCGCGCTGCAGTTCGTCCATTTCCGCCTTGGACATGGAATCGCTGGGAAGATGAGCAGGGCGTCGTGCCATCGGGAGGAAATCCTATCATATTCGTATTTTATTCGCCCGTGATTCTGACTGATCTTCTGCGATGGGGAAGAGTCTTATCAGCGACAATAGTAAGGTGCAGTGTCGCCGCTCACATCAAGGACACCTTGATGGGGGTGATTGTAGCGACTGGTCCAAGAGAATATCCATTTCACATCTACTGAATTTTAGACTTTCGAGGTGTTGGGCGGCGGCTGGAGTGATTCTGTTCCTGTTTTTGGCTTTATTCCCGACATTTGCAGCGGAGGGCACCGGCACAATTTCTGGGAAGATTTTTGACCCCCAAGGGGCACCTGTGGCGGGAGCGCATGTGAGGCTCACGAACGTAGCAGGGAGTTTAGTTCGCGAGACCGATTGCGATGCGGAAGGAAACTTCCGGCTGGAAGCTGTCAGTGCTGGTCAGTACAAATTGACTGCGGAGTCTGAAACGTTCGTTTCGGTAATCGTCGAAATTTCCCTGGCGACCGGGCAGCAGAAAGAAATTGACCTGCGGTTCAAGCAAATGGCTTCCGTGCTGCAGGCGATTACGGTGGTGGCATCGGCGCCCTCGTCATTAACGCCAGATCCCTCGCAGATGGTAGTGATTCACGATCAGGTGCTCGACGCGAATCCGGGGCGACCAGGAGCGCCGGTTTCAATTCCCGGGCTGCCGATTGAAACGGCGTCAGGGGGAATTAAAGCGCCACAATATTTTGCGCCTGGTGTGGCGGGAGATCACGGCGAACCGATTGCGCAATTCTTTCAAGTCGGAAACTTCCTATTTCCGAATAATCTGCCCGCGAATGCACACGGCAACGGCTATTCGGATCCAAATGTTTTGATTGCTCCGGTGATCGAAGGCGTGACTGTGGATGGTGGAGCGTTTAATGTTCGCGAAGGAAACCACTCGGTCGATCTTGCTGCCAGCTATGTGCCGCGATCGCGGGTAACCGATTTTGTGCAGGTAACGGGGGATTATCGCGATATCGATCTGATGGCTGGGTGGAGCCCTAAGGAACCGGAAACGAATGCATGGATCGCGGGAGAATTTTCGTTTGGCAATGGATTTTTGGAGCGACTGGAGCACCGGAAGCAATACAAGCTGAACGGTGCGCGGGAATTTAAGTTGGGTAATCACCAGTTAACGTTATTTGGGATTGGCTATTATGGCTTCTCGTATGTTCCAGGTCTCATTCCCATTCACGTGGCGGTGCCGGGAGACACGATTGATAATCGTCAATCGGACACCACGCATAATGTTTTGGTTGTGGCGACGGACAACTGGAGGCTGAGCGAGCAAAGGCAAGTGTCGTTCTCGGGCTTCTTTAGGAATTATGCTTTGCAACTCCGATCAAATTTTGGTGATGGCCTGATTCAGCAGAGCGAGTCGCGCAACGTAGTCGGTGGAGAAGCGACTTACGTCCAAAACGTGCGGCCATGGATATCGTTGCTGGCGGGAGTTGATCTACGAAGAGACGCGCCCCGCAATCTGGATTTGGATCGCTTGGACAACAACGGGAACTTTGCGCCGGTGACCAGCAACAACCTGACCATTTCCTTTGTCGAGCCATTTATTTCGCTGGATGGAACCGCGGGTAAATACCTTCACTACGACATAGGAGTGCGACAGGAAGAAGTGTGGATGAACAATCAGGATTTGCTGAATCCGCAAAATTCGTTCAACAGGTTAGCGTCGCTGAGTCTTCCTAAGGCAACGCTAACGATTCTTCCGGGGGACCGCTCCTACTTGCCGACCGTGGCGTTCAGCTACGGAGAGGCCTTTCACACCGAGGATCCACGTATTGGAAATGGAACGGGGCAGCCATCGCTGCTCGCCCCATCGAAGTCGTATCAACTCCGAATTTCGCAGGTCGTGAAAGAGACGCAGATCAACCTGACGCTGAGACGAACATCCAACTCCCAAGAGCTGGCCAAGATAGATCCCGATACGGGTTTGCAGGAAAACACCGGGCCATCGGTCAATCGCGTAATAGCCATTTCCTTGCAGAGAAATTTTACGCACGGGGCGGTCTATGTCTCCTACGCACAAGCTGACGCGCGAGACACACAGACGGGACTTCCCGTGCCAGAGGCGCCGCGGGCTATTTGGGATGCGGTTGCCTCGGAAAATCGCCTGCCATTTCGCCTGCAGGTGCGGGGCGAGTTTGAATTCGTAAAAGCGAAACCACTAGGCGACGGGTTTGTGGGTGTGCCGGTGGTGGAAGTTCGCGGCGCGGTGCTGCGCCCGTTTCTCGAGAATCGCATGTCGTTGGGAGCGAATTTCCTGATTGCCAGCGGATATACCGGGCAGACGACCGAAACAATTTCGACGCAGCCGGCGCCATGCCCGATCGAATGCGTTGTAGGCGTGCCATTGCGGTCGTACGTCAGCCTGAGTTGGACGTACTACTTTAAGAAATGAAGACCCACAAAAATAGCGTTGCGACAACCACATCGCTACGTTGCTAGACGCTCACCACAATTTTGCCGATTTGTTCGTTGGACTCCATGTAGCGGTGCGCTTCGACGATCTGTTCAAATGGAAAGACGCGGTCGATGCGCGGTTTGAAATCCCCTGCAGCGACGTAATCGAAAACGTATTTTTGCGCCCTGGCCGTGAGTTTCGGATCGACAAAAAGTTCACGCAGAGTGTAGCCGCGGATGGAAAGAGCCTTACTCAAGGCGGTGAATAGTGGAAAGGGAGTGGGCTCTGGAGCCAGTGCACCGTATTCGAAAATGGTTCCACCATACGCGGCGGCCCGAGCTAGCAATTCGATACCTTTTCCGGCGACAGGGTCAAAGATCACGCGAGCCCCTTTATCAGCAGTGATTTCCTTCACGCTGGTGAGAAAATCTTCTTCTTCGGTGGCAATAACGTGATCAGCTCCCAGTTCCTTCAGAATGGATTTCTTCTTTGAAGTTCGCGTGGTGGCGATGCTAGTGGCTCCTTCTGCCTTGACTATTTCTATTGCTGCGAGTCCTACGCTGCTGCTCGCCGCCGTAATAATGACGACATCGCCCTTTTTGATTTGAGCATGGGCGATCAGCGCGCCATATGCGGTCAGATATTGCATCCAGATGGATGTGCCCTCTTCCGGGCTGAGTCTTGCCGGATACTCGGCGAGCGCAGTAACGGGAACGACGGCTACATTTCCATACACGCCATATTGAGTCATAAGGAACGCGGGAACCGTGCTGGCCTTTTTGCCCAGCCAACTTTTGTCGACGTCGGGGCCGACCGCAGTGACTACTCCGGCCGCCTCGTAGCCAATCTTCGAGGGCAAGCCGGGAGTTTCGAGGTATCGTCCCTGGCGGAACATGACTTCGGCTCGATTTAGCCCAATAGCTTGGACATCTAGTCGTACTTCACCTTTTTGCGGTTCGGGTAAAGGTTCGTCTTCAATTTTGAGTACTTCCGGGCCACCCACCGAATGGAAGCGGACAACTCTCGCTGTTTTATTTGCCACGTTACTCACCTCAACAATTTGGATTTCCTGCGAATCAAGAAGATTCGGGCCATGAAAAACGGCGCCTTCTGAAATAGCTTAGTTCAGGAATGGGAAGCACGCCAGATTGTGGTAGAACATCCATTGGTTAGAAGGCCGTTCAGCGCAAGTGGTGGCGATCGGAAGATTTGGCTTTCCTTTACGACGTGAATCGTTGCCAGGAGGTTAGGTGTGAAAAACAGTGCGATTTTGCTGGTGCAATGTCCAGATCGAAAGGGGTTGGACGCGACGATTGCGGAATTCATCTATCGTTACGACGGAAATATTCTGCATTTTGAGCAGCATCAGGCAGGTGAGGAACGATATTACCTGGCGCGCGTGGAATGGGACCTGGCTGGATTTCGTTTGAGCCTAGGAGATTTTGATGCGGCATTTGGTCCGGTAGCGCACAAGTTTGGAATGAACTGGTGCATCGCGTTAAGCGATTATCGTCCGCGCGTGGCGATTTTTGTTTCGAAGTACGATCACTGCCTGATGGACCTGCTATATCGGCAACGCAATGGCGAGCTCGCCTGCGAGTTTCCGCTGATGATCAGCAATCATCTGGATGCCCAGCGCCACGCGGATTTTTACGGGGTCCCGTTCCATCACGTTCCCATGACCAAAGAAAACAAAGCACAGGCCGAGGAGAAGCAACTGGAATTGCTGCAAGAGAATCGTATTGATGCGGTGGTGCTGGCCAGATATATGCAGGTGCTGTCGACCGATTTCATCGTGCAATTTCCGATGCCGATCATCAACATTCACCATTCGTTTCTGCCGGCGTTTATCGGAGCAAAGCCGCACCATCAAGCGTATCAGCGAGGCGTGAAGTTGATCGGCGCTACTGCGCATTATGTTACGGAAGTGCTGGACGATGGACCGATCATCGAACAAGGCGTAACGCGAATTTCGCATCGCGATTCGCTTGAGGATTTGGTGGAAAAGGGCAGGGACTTGGAAAAGGTGGTGCTATCGAATGCAGTACGGTGGCACATTGAGAGCCGGATCTTGTTGTATGGCAACAAGACAATAATTTTCGCGTAGCCGCAACCGGAAAGAAAGTTCGGGCATAGGGAGAGGCTTTTGGTTCACATTGGGTTTCTTCGACGTTTTATTACGGGCACTCTGATTCTGTTTTTGTCGTCCATACCTGTTCTGGCGCAGGATCAGGAAGGCAAGGGCGTAATCCGCGTGGATGTGAATCTGGTCTTGCTAGACGCCACGGTGAAAACGAAGGCCGGCCAGACGATGGGTGATTTAAAGCAGGAGGCATTCGAGCTGCGCGAAGATGGAGTGGCGCAAAAGATCGAAATATTCAGCAGAGACGAATTGCCCATCGAGGCGGCTTTAGTTTTGGATCTGAGTGACTCGATCGGTCCCTTTCTGGGGCCGTTGAGGGATGCGGCGAATACGGCGCTGGCGGCCCTGAAAGCGGACGACGAGGTTGCGTTGTTTACGTTTTCGACGGAAGCCGAATTGCGGGTGCCATTTACTAAGGACAAGAGCAAGATCGCCGAGCAGATCAACAATTTTAAGGTTGGAGGGGCAACAAATATTAATGACGGCATCTTCGTGGCCGCGAAATATCTGCTGAACACACCGCCGAAGGGGCGACGCGTAATTATTTTAATCAGCGACGACGTCGGGACAAGCGCGGGTGGACAAGGAACGAACGACATTGTTACCGAGACAATTGCGTGCGATGCGGTTTTGTATAACCTGAAAATCCCTGGATACAATCCGCCGGGAACACTATTTGCCGCAAGTATGGTGCCGGGGTTGGTGAATATCCGGAAAGTAACGGAACAGACCGGTGGAGAAATTTTCGACGTTCAGGATGTCACTCATCTGGACGCAGTATTTGCGGCGCTGATAACCAGGATTAAAACGCGCTACACGTTGGGCTATTACACCCACGCAACGGCGGCGACCGGCAAGCCGCACAAGCTGGACGTGCGATTGGCGCCGCCGTACGGGAAAAAGGGCCACGATTACGTAGTGCTGGCGAAGACGGGCTACTATGTTCACTGAAGCATGCACCGAAACGCAGCACGCATAGAGCAAAAGCGGAATCGTACATGGATGGCTGTATTTTGTGATGCCGTTGAATTGCCGATACTGACGTACCTATGAAAAAAGACCCGGTAAGAATTCTAGTTGCTGATGATCATGAAATCGTACGGCGAGGAGTTTCGTCGTTACTCGAGTCGCGTGAAGACTTCGAGGTGTGCGCAGAAGCCACCAATGGGGAAGACGCGATTAAACAGGCGCAACAGTTGAAGCCAGATTTGATTGTGCTGGATGTGACCATGCCGGGAATGGATGGATTGACCGCGGCGAAGTTGATAAAGAAACATCAGCCGGGGATTCCCATCTTAATTTTGTCGATGCATGGTGGTTCGGAGATTATCCGAGCGGCACAACTGGCGGGGGTGCAAGCGTTTATTACCAAGAGCGATGCGGCCAAAGTCTTGCTGGAAGCTGTGGATGCGGTGTTGCAGGGTGAAACATTTTTTTCGTCGGGAGTGCGTTGAGAAGCGAGCATTTTCGAAAAGTAGGGATTTATTGCGTTGCCGGTTGGAAACCGGTGCGACCAATCCGATCGCGACGACGAAAACTCCGTTAGTCGGCGGCGATGGAAGCTGGCAGGAAATTGGTCATATCGGCGTGGAGCAGGCGGTGGAAGAGGTGTTCGCCTGCTTCGCGACGCACGGATAGGCGTCCTGCCACGTAGGCGCGGGAAGAAAGTCCTCGCTGCACGGAATCGCAAATGGCCATATCTTCGTCTTGTACTTTTTCGCTGACCGCGATGCTTTCGCGATGATGCTGCTCGGCCGCAGGGCTCAGGTCAGAAAAATAATAATCGAAAATCACGGCGCATTTGTCGACCCCGAGCGGTAAGACGAGATTGGTGTCCATCACCCCGGAGTACGCATTAATCATGAAATTCGGATAAATCCACAAATAAAACGCGTGGCCCTGGCGCGTATTGCCAATGGAATTCTCGAGAGCACCTGAAGAGTCAAGCGGGCTGGATTGCAGGCAACTGCGCTCGAAATTCTCGATGGTATATTTGGTGTATTCCACCACGCTGCTGAGACCCTTATGCGCGTGGGGAACGTGATAGCCGCCGTCGAGATAGTTGTCGACATAAACTTTCCAATTGCAATTTAGGGTGTAGACGCGCCGATCGAAGTAGTGGAAATTCTCGGCGAGACGAAGTGGCGCGACCAACTCCGGAACTTTGCCGAGGAATTGCTGGAGCGGCCCAGCCTTTCCATCTAGATTGACAAAGACAAAATTTCCCCATGTGTCGACACGAACAGGAACCAGACCATTGTCGGCGCGCTCGAAATTGCACACGCCTTCAAACTCCACCATGCCTTTGAGGGAGCCATCGTTTCCATACGTCCAACCGTGATAGGGACAGCGAAACTGACTGGCACATCCGCTTTGCTGCGGAACGACGGCCGCGGCGTGATGACGGCAAACGTTGTAGAACGCGCGGAGTTGCTGGTCATCACTGCGGACCACGACCAGTGGCTCCTCGTTGACATCGATGGTGAAGAACTGGCCCGGTTCGCGAAGTTGGTCGAGGCGCCCGACTACCTGCCAATTGGACGCAAAGACGCTGGAACGCTCGAGTTGTGCGATGCGAGGATCGAAATACCAGGGCGCAGGAATGGTGAAGGCGCGCTCCAGAGGTGCGGCAGGATTGTAGAGATTCAAAACATCGCGGACACTGCGGTCATGCATAAGTGAAACTCCGGGGAACGAACGAGACTTATATTTCGATATATTATATAAGGACTGCGTGTGGTGTATGTTCCTGCAGGAGGAGCGGCAGGCGCAAGTAGAGAAAGCACTCTTGGAGAGTGCCAGAGGCGGAATCTGCTTCACCTGGGGTGCGGAAAGTAAGTACGTGACAGGGAGCGGAAGTAGTGCCACGGAAGGTCTGAGTTACAATTAATGGACCACTGTTATGCGGGAGTGGCGGAACTGGCAGACGCAGTAGCCTTAGGAGCTACCGGACTCACGTCCTTGGAGGTTCAAATCCTCTCTCCCGCACCACACCAAATATCTTGAAAACGAAAACGGAAGCAAATCGTACGTGCAGTGAGCTGCACGGCGAAACTTGCTTGGCTCTTGAATTCGTCGGGAATTCCCGTAAAACGCGAAAACGTAAAAAAGGCGGAGCTCGGCTTGCGGCGTTCAGGGGAGAACGGCCACTTTATCCGGTTCAGGGTGCCAAGGCCCCGCCCAATTCGGGGAATACCGCAGCGGGACTGGATCACCTGCGCTACCCACCGAAACTTTTAGCTGCACGAAACGGGAGCGGGAGCCGAGCTGGCCAATCAACTCCCGTTCGCCGCTTCTGAGGTCAGTACGGAGTAACGTGAAACACGAAGTCCAAATCTTTCTTGTCGCCGGCAGTGATGGTGATCTGTTTGGACTGCGTACCATAGAGTTCATGCCATGCCGTGACGGTGTAGTTTCCAGGCGGCAAGTCTGGCAGCGAAAACGCGCCGGAGCTGTCGGTGACCGAGTGATGAGAATTCTTGAACACCGCAAGAACGCCGCGCATCCAGGAATGAAGCTCACACTTCACCTTGATGAATTCTGGCTGGTCATAACGGATCACGACGGGGGGAGTGCCTGGCGGCTGCGAGCGATTCCACTCGGCATTCATATGAGCCATCGGATGCACTGAGTGAGTGACCACATCGTCATTTTGCACCCAGACTTCCTGGCCGGTTTGGACGGAGGTGACGTGCGGCGTATAGCGGCAACCTCGCTGGTTAAGGTGAATGACTTGCGACTGACTGGAGGGATTTTCGTCGGGGGCGCCCTGAGAGATAAAGACGATCACGTTCTGCAAACTATTCTGCGGGCCAGTAACGCTAACCTCAGGCATTGGGGACGAAGAATAGAATTTGGCACAATTCGGCTCGGCAGACATGTCGATGGGTTTGTATTTCTTGGGCGTACCTTCATAAGTGACCTTGCCGGTGATAGTGCCATTGGAGACAGGACTCATGGGACCGGGGCTGGTTGTGTTGGGAACAGCGGACAGCATGGCGTTCGCGTTCCGAACCTGGAACGAGCCGGAATGGGTGACGTTGAATACGAAAGCCGAGAGAAAGCCAACAGTGAGGCATACGAACAGAGCAGAGAAGGACTGCAAGTGCGTGAGCGTCGCAACTGTTGCCTCTCTCGGAACGGGAGCCGATGGCGCGGAAAATTGCACAATTCCCTCCTGAGAAGCGATTGAGATTTTCACCCGGATGGGGAACGGGTGAAGTAACGACAACAGTAGGTGCTGTCGGGAACGCAGTTGTTGCGCTAAAGCAATTAATACGTATTGAGGTTGTAAACAGTTTGTAAATTGTGGTGCGTGCGCGGAAAAGGAAGCTCGAACGTCTACCGAGTTGCCTCGATTGAAAACTGAACGGTGGTGAATGCGGAATTGAAGATCTTGGGGGGAATGCAGGTGGAACAGGGCGGAGGTGAGGTAGGGCGCCGTATCTGGTGGAAAGAGGGGTTGCGGCAGAGGATAATGGGCGAGCCTTTTAGAGGGAAACGCAAAACGAGTCAGGCTAGACCAAGAGACGCGTCAGCTGTTGGAAGGGTATAAAGGAATAGGCACCGGATTTAATCTGGGTATGTGTTAGCGTGCGAGGTTAGATCAGATGATCCTGCAGCAACAAAATGATCCGATGATCGCGGTCCGGCAGACGGACCACGCGTTTCTCTCGGGATTCTTTGCGCGCGAATGGGGAAACGAGGAATTTGTGCGGCCGGAGCCGTTTGATTCGTTTTGTCTTGCGGCTGCAGAACACGACAACGGGTGGCAGGAGTGGGAATTGGCCCCAGGCGTAGATCCAAAAACATTTGTGCCCTATTCGTTTATGACCGTTCCGACGGAAGAGCACGTCGCGCTCTATCAGCGGGGAATTGATCGAGTGGTGAAGGCGGATTTGTATGCGGGATTACTGGTGGCGATGCATTGCATGGGATTGTACGACCGGGCGCTGGCCACCATACCGGGTTACTCGGCGAAATACGTGAAATCGCAGGAGCAGCACCTGGCGAATGATTTCGTGCAGAGGTTGCGTTTGCAGCAACTGCGGCTGAAGGTGGACCTGCGCAACAACCCTGCCATGAAATCCTATGTGGAAGACAATTTGATCAAGATGAATTTGCAGCGATTGGAAGCGCTCGATCGGTTGTCACTGTTCTTCTGTATGGGAGCTTTGGAGCAGACCACAATTGAAGCCGTGCCGGTAAACGACCAGGGAAAAGAAGCGGATCTAGAAATCCGGACCGTGGGAAAGAACCAGTTTACGATTACGCCGTATCCGTTCCGGCGTGAGCCGCTGGAAATTGCGATTGTGGCGCGGCGAATTCCCAAGCGGCGGTATACCGATGACGTTGACCTGCAAAGAGTGTTGACCGCGGCTTCCTTTTTTCAAATGAAATACACGGTACGCGCCGGAGCAAAGAAAGACCGGGCGCTCGGAACGGGCAGCTAGTGCCTTCCGTAGCAAGTTTCACCAGCAAAGACCATCACAACAGAAACCTACACCGCACTGATTCCGTCATAGAAGTAGAACAACGATAATCGCTCCTCATGCAGTAAGGCATAAGAAACGGAAATCGTAACTGGAGCCGGAGATGAGGGCGCCAATACCACTCTATGTTTTCGCTCTTAGAGTCATGGTTGATTGCTACGGTCCGGAAACAATGGTTTAGCACTGACAAGCCGCTAATGATGCGTGAGGTGGCCGTGCACAATAATCAACAGAGGCTGACCCATTTGATCGCCTTAGCCCTCTTTATGGCGAGTTTGTGCGGAGCACAAGATAAAGCGATACAGCAAACAGCAACGGCAAAAATCCATTCGACCACACGATTGGTGCAGCTGAGCGTAGTGGTAATGGACAAGAAGGGTGAGCCAGTTGCCGGGCTAAACAGAGAAGACTTCACGGTCTTTGAGGAAGGAAAACCGCAGGACATTGCTTTTTTTTCAGCCGGCTTGCGGGCTCCAACTGCGCCATTAGCCACTCTGCCACCCAATGCATTCACAAACCGCCTCGATTTGAAGGGGCAGGATCCCGGTGCCGTGACAGTGATCCTTTTTGATGCCTTGAACACTTCTGCGACCGATCAGATGTATATCCGGAAGCAAATTCTTTCGTTTCTACGAGACCTCAAACCGCAAGACCGAGTGGCAGTCTATGCGCTGACAAAGCAACTGATGACTCTGCACGAGTTCACGCTAGACGCTTCGGCGTTGGTGCGCTCGGTGAGCCAATTTACACCGAAAGAGCTGGCGGAGTTCGATGCTTCCAATGTCGATTCTATGAACATCTTAAACATGACCGACAATCCGCAAGAGTGGCCGGCGATTGGAGCAAAGAGTAGCGGTGATGTTGCCGGGAGAGCGATGCAGGACCGCATAGAACTAACCACCGGAGCGCTGAGGGCGATCGCAGAGCATGTGGCCGCGATACCCGGACGCAAAAATCTTATTTGGGTGTCTGGCGGATTTCCTGGACTGGGCGTCAATGTCACAAAACCGAACCGTGACCCTCGAGAGGCGGACTGGATCACCTCGACGATCGAAGCACTAAACCGCGTCAACGTTGCTATTTATCCCGTAGATGCTCACGGCGTTGAGATCGAAACGGGGGTTAGTCCAGTGAGCAGTGGTCCGCAAGCGAAATATCATGCAACGGATACTCCCAGAATGTTCGAAGAGCAAGAGATACGAGACACGTTCCGTGTGGTAGCCGAGCGGACGGGAGGCAAGGCCTTTTACGGGAGCAATGACATTCATGATGCACTAGTGCGCGCGTCTGAAGACTCGCGCTTTGCGTATACGATCGGCTACTATCCGGAGAATACAGTTTGGGATGGCAAATTCCGCGAGATAGGCATCAAGTTGAGACAGGAAGGAATGAAACTTCGATACCGGCGAGGATACTTTGCTACTGGCGAATATGCCAGTAGTGAGGCGCAAGGCGTCGCGGCTTTGCAGGAAGCAGCAATACGTCCGTTGGACGCCACAGGCCTAGCGATGATCGTGAGCGGCAACTTAGATGGGATTGCCGTGGAACACAAAGTGGAATTACACGTGGGCCTGGATCCGAAACAGTTGCTATTGGAAGAGAAGGGAAATCGGCGACGAGGCGGAATCGATTTGTATTTCCTGCAACGTGGTGCAAAGGGTGAAACAGTTGCAGCGGAAAGCCAGCGCGTTGGACTGGATCTGGAAGAGAAGCAATATGCGGATTTGTCGAACACTGGGCTGGTATTGGGACGCCATGTAACGATCGCGCCAGAAGCGGCTGAATTACGAGTGTTGGTTCGCGATGTTGAGTCAGAGGCGCTTGGCTCGGTGACTATACCGGTTAATGCCCTGCTTGTAGCGTCAAAGAATGTTGCTGAGTCGCAGAAGACAACAGAGCACGTAACAGGTAAAACCGTCGAGCAACCCATAGTGATGGGGCGTGCTGATACTGCGCGACCGGTACCGGCGATGAATGATGTGGGCAAAGCTTATCCAACCGCGAGTTCTCCAGAGGCCAAGATTCGGGTGGAAACGTCGCTGGTGCTCGTCGACGTGATCAGTGAGTCTAGTAGGACGGGAATGCCGGCGCGCGATCTCAAGAAGGAAGATTTTCGAGTTTTGGACAACGATCACGAAGTTGCGATCGATACCTTCGATGCAGGAGTCCGCTACGATACGCGGCCTGTGATTGTATGGCTAGTAGTGATCTGCAATGAGCGAGGAAAGATTGGAGGATCTGCACAGTTCTCGGGAAAGGAACCTGTGTTTCGGCCAGGGCTGGATCATATGGACAAACGCGATCTTGTTGGAGTGGCGCACTGGTGCGACAACGGTGAGACAGGCATTGACTTAGTGCCTACGGAATCCCGCGACAGCGCCATTCGTACCCTAGCGGAAACGATTAAACCGATTCGCTTTAATTCCGCGGATGTGACTAACCTTGTAGGTGAAGCGGCCTTCCGCAAGTCAATTCGTCTCATCATCCAGGACGCTCTGCACAGGAACCCACAACCCCTTCCGGTTGTCGTTTTCTTGGACGGTGATTACACAGGCCAACCACCACGCGAACTTGACGAATTGGTGGACGATTTTCTCCAGACCTCCGGCATTGTATTTGGCATTAAGGATAAACGATCCCCAAAGGTGCCGCGGTTGAGGTACGAGCAGGGAGAAATACTTCATTACATGGCAGCAAAGACAGGCGGGCAGTACTTTTCCGTTGCCGAAGACGGGTATGCGGCTGCCCTTGAAATGATTTTGATGCAAGTGCACTTTCGATATGAATTGGGGTTTACGCCGGCAAGCATTGACGGCAAGCGGCACGAGTTGAAGGTTGTGCTGACGAAAGATGCCCAGGAAAAATATAAAGGAGTGCAGTTGCGGTTTCGTCCAGAATACATTCCTGTGGCGCAAGTGCCTTCCTGGGCGCGCTGAATGGAAGATGGTTTTAATGAATTCGAGCGAGAGCTAGGTGAATATGCGAAATCATTTAATGGCCTTCGGTCTACCGATGTTATGCGTGATGAGCTTGGCGCGGCTGGTTTGGGGACAGGAGACGGGGAAGGTGGATCCGCCTACGATGGTGGTCACCGACGAGAAGCCTGCGACGATTAAGTCCACGACACGGCTGGTGCAGATGAGTGTGGTGGTGACAAATAAGAAGGGCGAGCCGATCACGGGACTGAGTAAGAATGACTTTACGATTGTCGATGAGTCGAATCCACAGCAGATCGAGTTTTTCACCGAGGCGGCACCGGCTCCGGTCTCGGCTACTACAGCTAAACCGTTATTGCCGGCAAATGTGTTCACGAATCGCTTTGACTTGAAGGGGCAGGATCCGGGAGCGGTGATCATCATCCTGTTTGACGCTGAGAATACCGCGACACAGGATCAGTATTATTTGCGAAAGCAGGTAATGTCGCTGCTGCGAACGCTGAAGTCGCAAGATCACGTGGCGATTTATGGTCTGACGACGCAATTGTTGGTATTGCACGATTTCACGCAAGATGACTCGGCGCTGGTGGAAGCGGTGAACAAATTCGCGCCCAAGGAGTTAGTGGCGTTCGACCAGTCGTTCGCTACGAGAGTGCAATTCGTAGGACCGTCGACCGGCGCGACCGGGCCTTGGCAGAATTTGGGGCAAGCCATGGAAACGCCGAACCGGCAAATATCAAATCAATATTTGAAGATGCGAATGGAGACCACCACGGAGGCGTTGAAAGCGATTGCTAAACACGTGGCGGCGATACCCGGACGTAAGAGCCTGTTATGGGTGTCTGGAGGATTTCCCATTCAGATAGGAACCCCTACCATTGGACGGCCGACCGATCTGTCGCTGGCAACGAATCAACGCACGGACCAGGGCGGAACATCTGTATGTGCGGACATTACAAACCAGCTTGCTTGTCCCGAAGATGAGACCGGGACCTTTGACGATGACGTAAAGGCGGCAGTGCGGGAATTGAACCGCGCCAACGTGGCTATTTATCCCGTAGACGCGCATGGAGTGGCGGTGGACTCATCGATAGGCCCGGAGGTTAAGGGGGGATTTGAAACGCTGGCAGTGCGCGACAACGATAAGTCGTTTACTACGGAAACGCTAAACACTGAGCAGGAGACCCGAGCCACATCGAAGATGCTGGCGGATGGCACAGGAGGCGTGGCATTTTTCGGAACGAATGATGTCAAGAATGCGCTGCAACGAGCGTTTGACGACAGCCGGTATGCATACACCATCGGATTTTATCCGGATCACCGAAAATGGAACGGCGCGTTTCGAAGAGTAAAGGTCAGCGTCAAAGTGGATGGCGCGCGGTTGCGTTACCGGGATGGCTATTTTGCGGACCCGGAGAAGGCGGGGAGTGAGTTGAGGGCAAAAGCAGCGATTCAGGAGGCGGCGCTCAGTCCAGTCGAGGCAACAGGCTTGGGAATGATTGTAAGCGGAAAACTATCGGGGCCTGTAGCTGAGCGTAAGGTGGAATTGCATGTCGGGCTTGATCCGAAACAATTAGTGCTCCAGAACACAGAAAATCATGAAAAAGGCGCGGTAGATTTGTATTTTGTGCAGCGCGACAGTAAGGGCGAACTGCTGGCGGCGGAAAATCAGCGTGTGGGGATCAGCCTTGAAGAGAAGCAATACGAGTATCTATCGAAGGCTGGGATGGTGCTGGGAAGGCACTTGACGATTGTGCCCGAAGCTGAAGAATTGCGAGTGTTAGTGCGGGATGCCAGTTCTGAGGCACTGGGATCGGTGACGATTCCGGTACAAGCCCTGTTTGCAGGACCAGGAACGGTAGGTACCGTGGCTCCAGCGAAGCTGCAAAGTCCAGACTAAAGAGATCCAAGGCGCGCAGCAGGATCAGATTTCTGCTTGACATTCTTTTCCGGTGCGTACATCGTTAAAAGCTTTGCTCCTGCTTCCGAATGTGACTGACGAGAGGGGAAGCAGGCTCACTTTCCTATGACCAAGGTTCGGCTCTGTTTTCATGATCGATGCTTTGATGGCACCGCGTCTGCGGCGTTGTTTTATCGATTCTATCGCGAGCAATTTGAGGCGAAAGCGGAATTCCAGTTTACAGGGATGACCCACAAGGCCAAGAGCCCGTGGGGCCAGGATCTATTTGACGGCGACGAGAATGTTATCGTCGATTTCAAATATTCCAATTCGCCAAAGTTGACCTGGTGGTTCGATCATCATCAGAGCGCATTTTTGACTCCGGCGGATGCGGAATATTTCAAGAGGTTCCCTGGCAAGAACATGTATTACGAGCCGGAGTACAAGTCCTGTACGAAGCTGATTGCCACCGTTGCCAAAGAAGAATTCGGATTCAATACCAAGCCGTTGGAAGACTTGATTCATTGGGGAGACATTATTGATGGGGCGCAGTTTCCTACGCCACAATCGGCTACCGAGCTGAAGGAGCCCGCGACACAGTTGGCGTTGGTGATCGAAGCAGCTCCGGAAAACGGAATTCCTGCACAGATTATTACCGAGCTTGCGTATCGGCCCCTGGCGGAAATGGTGAAATTGCCGCTTGTGGCGAATCACCTGGGGCCGCTGCTGGAGAGGCATTGGAAGTCGATTGAAATTTTGCGAGAGCGGTGTGAAGCGAAAGACGGTGTGATTTTTTTTGATGTGAGTGATTTGGACTTGGAAGGGTACAACAAGTTTGTGCCGTACCTGTTGCACCCGGAATGTGTGTATTCGGTGAGTGTCAGCGCTTCCGAGACCCGCGCTAAAGTTTCACTCGGAACGAATCCATGGAACCAAGCAACTGCCGATAAGAATTTGGCCAGCCTGGCGGAGAAATATGGGGGAGGCGGGCATCCGCGCGTTTCGGCGATTTCTTTCGATCCGCAGGACCTGGAGCGCGCCAAGCAAGTGGCGCGGGATCTGACAGCCGTATTACGAGCCAAGTGACGGCCTAACCCTTCTTTAATCGTCGCCGGGTCGAAGTCAAGCCAAGTTCTGGCATCTAATTTTGATAGAACAGTGTCGACTATGGTGACCAAGTAAGACAAGTACAGCAAGTCGACAGAGAATTTGTTTTGCGTGTAAAATAAAGAATTGCCTGTGGACCGGTAGCTCAATGGTAGAGCAGTTGACTCTTAATCAACGGGTTGGAGGTTCGAGTCCTCCCCGGTTCACCACTT
>CAWKHR010000007.1:0-29494 GCA_963849395.1 Candidatus Acidiferrales bacterium | reverse complement strand
TCTTTTCAATGAGTTAGCCCCTTCTGGGTTGTTGCTCACAAAGAACTGTGCCCAATTTTGTGCCACACCCGGTTCAAAATCAGTTCCGCTGAGATCATCCACTGCACGGCGCTTCGCTTCCATGCGGATGTGTGAGTACCGTTCCATCATGGCGCGGGAGACATGTCCAGCGAGTGCCATGACGGTCGAATCCGAGGCCTGAGATTCGGCCAGCCGCGAGATGAATGTGTGGCGGAGATCATGGAAGCGGCAGCTGACCTTGGCGCTCTTCCTTGCGCTCTCCCAAGCGACTTTCCAGCGTTGCATCGGCTCAGTGGGACTGATCTCGTAGGCGCATAATCTCCTATTATTTCCGGCGAGACCATACTTCTCATGGGGGAAAACGTAGTGGTCCGGCTGTGCCCCAGGAAAGACTCCACGCCAATGCGTTAGAACGGTCACAGCACGAGGATTGAGAGGGATGATGCGGCCTGTACCTGCTGCGGTCTTTGATTTACCAACAGTAAGTGCTTTCGCGAAAAAGTCTACCTGTTCCCACTTGAGGTTGCGAATCTCAGTAGCACGCATCCCGCTATTGAGAGCCAGCATTACAACAGGATAGAGGCTCCGGCATCGGCTCTTCGAAGATGCTTCGAGCAACCGCGTTTCTTCGTCCGCAGAGAGTGCCCGACCTGGCGAAGGACTCTCTTTGAGGAAGTCCACGTCGGGTGCGATGGCTTCCCACATCCGGTAGCGCCGGAGAATACTACGCAAGACGCCCAGTTCAAGATTCACCGTTCGATTGCTCACTTCCTCGCGTTTGCGACGGGTCTGATAGGCCGCCAAATCATCACCACAGATGTCGCAGAGTAATTGCCTTCCGAAATGCTTCGTCAGTTGGGAAATCGCGAGCTTGTAACTGCGCTCCGTGGCTGGTGCAATGCCTGTTCGCGTCTTGAGCCAAGCGTCTGCCGCCACTGAGAACGCAGGAGGAAGTTTGCGACGTTTGATCTGATTCCAGCTTTCTTCCAGTTCACGGCGACGGACTCGCTCCGCATCTTTCGCAATTGTCTTGGCTTCACTCTTAGAGGATTCACGGATCATCTGCCCAGCGAATCGAAACTTGTACCACCAGACATTTCCACGCCTGTAGAGGCTCACTTTGACTCTCCCTTCTTGGGTGGTCTGCCGCCCTTTTTGCCATTCTCCCGAGCAATTTCACGAACTCGTTCGATTCCTAAACGTTCCACGCGAGCCGCGTAACTGCGCTTGCCGAGCCAACTCGTGAACTTTTTCAGGTCGCAATAGTTCATGTCTATATCCTAAACTGTTTAGGTTATTTCAGCAAGGCGAAAATGCTAGAATCGCACTGCGGCTAGCTGGACGCAGCGAAGAACGCGCTTTTAAGGGCGTGCCTGCCGCTCACATCACAATCGGAGCCACGCGGAGGTGGCAATGGGTGAAGCCAGCGGAAGGTTTGACCGGCAATTATTCACACTCAAGTTGTCAGAGCTGTCCCGCGAGATGCAGCCAAAAGCTATAGCCGCCAACCGGCAGGCGGGTGCGCAATCTCGGGGAACAAGATCAGTCGGGTTGAGGATGCTGGATGGTCAGATTGCTGTTTTACGCGAGTGGATGGAAGGTATGGACCGGATTGGCCGGGAGGTCTGGCAAATCCAAGGAGAAATGCTGACGCCTGCTTTCGTTCGCGAAATTCTGCTACCTGAGGTTCTGACGTTAATTGCCGTTAGGGAGTCCACCGTCAAAGGGCAGCTTGCAAGGATGGCTGGAAGGGGTGCCGTTCAATCAAGCGACCTCTACCCAGCGAATCACCATCTGGCTATGGAGATAAACAAGATCAAGGGAGAGATAGTCGAGCGATATGAGATTGAGGCGCGGACACTTGCGCACCGGAAGATATCCAAAGGCGTTTCGGTCCACCCTGAGGGATTCACGGGCCAGAGGCCGCAAGACGTTGCGTCCGGTAGACCGGATGCAGCTAAAGAGGTCGCCAAACCCAAGCCGCGAGTTCCGGCCCCGATCCGGCCGGTCAACACGTCAGGAGGCATTCGACTGAGTCCGGAAACTTCGCCTTCGCCGGCGGGCGGCTTGAAACCTCTGGACTATCCTCACGAATTTCCGCCCGAAGCGCGAGACAGGGTCGAGAGAGAGAAAATCCGCGCTTCCAGAGAGTTGCTCCCCGCGAGTACTTACGACTTCAAAGATCAGGAAGTAGCTGTCCGATGCATCATGTGGATATTCCTGACCTTCGCTGGAGAACTGTGTGCAGTTCGTAGCGAAAAGGGTTGGACCCTTGAGCGCGTCCAGCGCGAGGCCGAAGAATTTTTGCGTAGGGTCACCATCACGATTGTCTTCGCCAAATTTCCGGGCTGTGATCGGCATTGGATAAGTAACTGGAACGGTTCCATTGAGTCCAATATGGAGCGCCGTTTGAAAGGATCGCCAGAGTGGGCGCAATACGAGGAACTGCTCATGGCCGACATTGAGACGAAATCCACGACGTCAACGTCCGCTGCCAAGACGCGATCGACTAGCCTCATGCCCGGACAGTTTGAAGGCGCTCCACATGGGCAGGTCACGCAGTCGAAAGCGGAAACGGCAGGCCGACTCAGAGCAAACAGCAACCGGGCGGCGAAAACTGTCGATCTACTGCTAGACGCTTTCGGGAGAAGTGACACGGAAGTCGTAAGCGAACGGACTCCCGCTGAGAACAGCGACAAAGCAGTGCGCGTGGCTAGCAAGTCCACTGGCAGGCCGCGTAAAGATGCGGAGCGCGAGTTAGTCCGCGACCTAAAAGCTAAAGGTGAATCGTGGAAAGATATTGCCGCGAAGGTGAACGCTCAGACCGGACAGGATAAGAGCGCGGAAGCGTACCGCAGCCTTTTGAAAAGCCCGTCAGGGAAAGGAATGTCACTGACCGGGGAAAATGAGCAAAAGTAGTTTTCTCCGTTTTCTCCGTTTTTTCCATCTCCCGCACTGACATAGAGTCGCAGATCATCTCCCTTGAGCGCACGAGAAGTCACATGGTGCGCGACAGAGGGAGCAGATGAAGAATCTACTAACTGTTGCCGAGACCGCCGAAGCTCTGAACATCAAGGTCGCCACAGTGAGGGCATGGCTGCTGCGACGAAAGCTTCCCAGAGTGAACTGCGGGCGGGCCGTCCGGATCCCGGCTGAAGCAATCGCGCAATTCATCGAACGCAACACCATTCCCGCAAGAGGAGAGCGGCGATGACTGAGCAGGCAAAATCAAGTCATCATGAGTCTCAGGCCACGAAGCTTGTGTCGATCGCAGAGACGGCGGATCTGTTCCATTCGCCGGATGGCGCCGCATTCGCGAGCGTTGGGGTAGAGACTCACCTGGAAACATGGCCGGTGAGATCGAGAGCTTTCAGACAGTATCTTTCTCGCGAGTTTTACAAAGCAGAAAAGTCGGCACCTCGCGCCCAGTCGCTGCAGGACGCGCTCGGTGTCATCTCCGCCAAGGCATGTTTTGATGGCCGCGAGGACACCGTTTCCCTGCGGGTAGCGGAGCGCGAAGGGAGCATTTGGATAGATTTGGGAAATCGAGCATGGCAAGCGGTGCAGGTGACGATCTACGGATGGAGGGTCATAGAAAAGCCGCAAATTTGCTTTCGACGGTCTCCGGGAATGCTAGCGCTGCCTAACCCCCTAAAAGGGGGGAAGATTGAAGAACTCGACGGGTTCCTGAACCTTTCCTCCGAAGAGGACCGTATTTTGGTGTATTCGTGGCTAATGGCTGCGCTCCGATCCCACGGCCCATATCCGATTCTGAACCTTCTCGGCGAACAGGGAACTGCGAAGAGCACAGCCTCGCGTGTGCTCCGCTCACTTGTTGATCCATTCACTGCGCCCCTTCGGACTGCACCAAAGGATGAGAGGGACCTTCAGATCGCAGCGAGGAATTCGCACGTTATTGCCCTCGATAATATAAGTCGCCTCGAACCCTGGTTGTCTGATGCATTGTGCCGTCTGGCCACGGGAGGAGGGTTAGCCACCCGAGAACTTTATTCGGATTCTGATGAGATTATCTTTGATGCCCAGCGACCAGTGCTAATGAACGGAATCGAGGATGTAGCTACGCGAGGGGATTTCATCGAGCGTTGCATCATGGTGTACCTCGCACCAATCAAGGAAAGCCAGAGACAAGAAGAGACGCGCTTCTGGTCTGCCTTCTACAGGGTAAAGCCAAAGATCTTTGGTGCATTGCTAGATGCTATGGTCTCAGCGCTCAACGGTGCAGAAAGTGCGTGCCTCCCTAGATTGCCCCGGATGGCTGACTTTGCTCATTGGGCTGTTTCTGCCGAGCAGGGGCTCGGATTCACTTCAGGAACTTTTTTGAAGGCATACGACAAAAATCGAAAGGATGCGAACGGTTTGGCTCTCGAAGCATCGCCCCTGGTTGCCCCAATCATTGCTATCACAGAGAAAGTAAGGAGGTGGGAAGGCAACGCTTCAGAACTTCTTCAAGAACTTGTATTACGGTCAGGTGAAGAAATCACTAGAGGCAGAGACTGGCCTAGGTCGGCGCGCGGTCTCGCGGGAATTCTGCGCCGACTGGCCCCAAACCTTCGTGCAATCGGAATCTTGGTGAGTTTCCTGCCCAGGCAAGCGGGTACAGGAAAGCGCTCAATCGCCTTAGAGAAGATGTCCGTATCTTCGTCACAACCGTCACAATCATCGCGGCAAAAATTGCCAACCGTCTCAAGCGCCAATGTCAGTGACGGTCGTGACTGTTGTGACGGTGGACGTGACGCGAATTCCGTTTTGTCACAGCAAGCAGGAGTCGAAGAATACCTATGAGAGTGGATGATGTCGTGTGCCAAGTTGAAGCCGATGGCGCTTCTCTTCGGTTAGAGGGTGATAAAATTCGCATTTGGTTCCCAGAACCGGAAGCACGCGATGAACTTGCTGCAAAGGTGAGTTTTCTCCGAGCTCACAGAAAAGAAGTACTGGAATTACTTAGAGCTAGACGCACAATTCCTGCGATGCCCCCGGGTATTCGCCTAATTAGTTGGAATCTCAAGGCACCGCCCACAGCTATTGAGACGTGTGCCGTAGTTACCGATCCGACGCTTTTCGCTCGCACTACTGTAGAACAGTTGAGGATTGCGCTGGCACACCCCAGGCGTTGGGTTGGATGGACTTTGCCCCAGCTAATAGACCGGCTTGCCCAAGTGGGTGTTGTGGTCGCGGTTGAACCGGAAAGCGGGGCTCTATGAAGAAGCTAAGAAATGCTAACCCTCCAACAATCGGGGAGCGATTCCTAACGCTCAGTGAGGCGGCGGAAGTGTTACGACTCAGCACGCGAACGGTGAGAGAGTATGTAAAAAACGGCGAAATCAAGGGAAAAATCATCGGAAAACGGTGGAGATTTAGGCGTGCAGACCTTGACGCTTTCTTTGAAAATGCCCCCTCTAAGTGGGATTTTGCTGGAAAGAACGGCGACGGGGATTAGACGGTGGAGCAGAGAAAACAGGGCCGCGGATGGCATCAGCACTTCATCAGCTCTTGGGCGAGGCTCAACTGCGAAAACATGCCGGTCATACCAGCGTGGCTTGTGCGAAGCAATTTCGACGATCCACGTAGGATCCCATACTTGTTGGTTTGGGAAGACGAGCGAGACGGCGTAATTAAAGAAGCTGTGCGATTGGCTCGCTATATTGATCCGCACGACTCTAGCGCGATACACAACCATGTAGAACTGAAGCGACCTGACGGGAGTTTCACAGTTTTGCGTATTGTCTGGCGCATGCTTCCAAGAAACGGGGGGCGAGCTCTGTTATTGGTCTGTTCCTACTGTCGCACCCCGCGCCGCCATGTTTACGGATGGGAGTGGGATAGTTTTTCGGGATGGTCAAACAGAGTCAGGCAAATCTGTTGGCAATGCCGATCTTGCGCTCGGCTGCGCTATTCTTCCGAAGGCGGCTATCTGAGCCCTGGTGCGCGATTCCGCGCTTTAGGAAATTTGCCGCGCCCGAACTCATGGTTTCCTTATGTCTTCACATCCATCGATGATCCCCACATAGACTACATTGTTCGCCGGGGTCGCCTGTAGGGACCAAGAACGGCAAGCCAACCATGCCCGTGGGTACTATGAGCCACTTGGACGGTTTCCGCGTTAATCAGGCCCTAGGAAACTCTCGCGTAACAATGGCATGATTTGGTGCAGAGCCTTATAGATGCCACGGGAGAGTGATGTCTCAAAAGTCTTTATCTCAAAAACAAATTACTGCGGTTCTCAATCTTGCTGGTCCCGAACGCTATGACCACTTTATCAAGCGCGTCGTAGACGCCAAGCGCACTTGGGGACTTTGGAATGAAGGATGGGCCATGGGTGTTGACGCAACGGGACGGGCCACCTTCCCGATATGGCCTGCTAGCGAATATGCCTCTCTTTGTGCCGTAGGGGTGTGGAATGAATATGAACCCACAGAAATCCCACTTGGTGACCTCATCAATGAACTGTTGCCAAAACTTCTTAGCGACGGAATACAGCCAAGTGTCTTTCGCACGCCCGAAGGAGATGCAGTTTTGCCAGCAATTCCGCAGTTACTCGCAGACCTCGAGAACGAAATGTCGCGTTATGAATGACAACTCCCGGGAAGTCGGATTTCTCTAACGAGGTCGGCCGTTGCAAGAGTTTTTTTCTTGGGTGTTGGCCTCTTCGGGACACACCCGTGCGATGTTTTCTAATTCATTGTCACTGCGATTGCTAGCCTGCACTGTGTTCACCCTGGCGCTCGGCTCTGTGTCGCTTCATCGTTGCGGTGCTGCCCACCAACCATCTCTTCGGTCACGACGGACCATGATGACTTATGCGAACTCCCTTCCCGCGAAGGGAGGCGGGTGGCCTAACCAACCGGACGGTGACCGTTCGCACCATTCCCGACTTCAAGCATCCCCGCACAGGCATCACCGCTTGGCTGCTTCTGTCCGCGACGACAGAATTCTTGGTAATCGATCTGATCGCGCAACATGATCCACAGACGAATGCCCAGCTTGCGGGCTGCCGCCACGCGGGCTTTCCCCAACCCCTTCTGCACCAGTTTGCGGCGATAGAATCGCTGCAGCTCGGGATCGCGGCGTACCGCATGAGCGCCGGCCTCATTCCAAAGAAAGCGCAGGAACGGACTGCCCTGTTTGGTCAATGCGCCCAGCCGTTGGTGCGCTCCGCTGGAGTATTCGCGTGGAATCAGTCCCACGTAGCTGGCCAGCGCCTTGCCATCGGCGAAGCGTTGCGGATCGCCAAGGAAGACATCGGTGGCTAACGCTGTGACTGGGCCCACTCCCGGATGGGTCAGCAGCAATCGTGCCCCCGAGCGCTGCTCCGCTTGCTCGGCGACTTGCGCGGTCAGTTGCTCGATTTCTTCTTCCATCTTCCGATACAGCGCCTGCAGCATACTGCGTCGATACGAGGCGTGCGGCGGCAACGGCAAGAAGGCGATCTTCGCTTGCCCGTCATAGCTCCAAAGGCTGGGACCGCGCCGCAACCCATGGGCGAGCGCGATGGCCTGAAGAGCATTCTGGATCTGCGTGCGCAGACGCACCCAGTGATGACGGTGCAATAACAAGGCGCGGAGGTCGAGCTGTTCCTGGCTGGGCATCCAGATCGTCGGAAAACGCTTTTCCACCAGCAGCTTCAGAATCAACTCGGCATCGCGGCGATCATGTTTCTGCTTGCGCGGTTCCGCGGCGCGGATCTTCGCGGCGTCTCCCACCCGGCATTCGATTCCCAACTCCGCCAGCAGCTGCAAAAACCACTGCATGGGTCCAATCGCTTCTATGCCTACCAGCACCGGCTGCGGGAGTTGCGCATAGAACTCCCGCACTTCGTTGCCTTCGTGCATCAGCGTACGATTCACCACTTCTCCGGTCTCTGTGTCGAGCATCGCCACGGACTGCTGGCGAGCGTGTAAATCACATCCTATAATTCGCATTCGGCCTCCTTCGTTCCGAGCGCTTCGGGGTGAACACCGTAAGTCTACTCGGCTCGTCGTGGGGCCGACCTCGTTATGACATCAACCGGACGAGTTCGATCCAGTACCTAACTTTCCGATTTTGCACGTTTACCATGAAGGTGGGTACCTTAGTGCTCTTGCGTGTTTTCAATTTCTAGCGACGTACCGCCGCAACTTCCTCCGCCCGGTTCCCTGCGCGATAATAGCAGCGTGCTTCGTTTGGCGGTGTCACTGAACTGTACCAGTAGGTCGGTTGCATCGAATGGTCGGTTCCCGGAAGCTACCCCCGCGTCAATGTGAAGAACATAAGTCCCGTTAGGTACGTGGTCGAATGCGAAGTGGCCGTTCGCATCCGACGCAGTGGTGTACGTCGCACCCGTAATCGGTTGGCGCAGTTCCATTTTCGCCTCTGTTATTGGTACATTTACCGGATGCAAGAGATTTTGTAGGGCATTGCCTCCTTTGCCGGGTTGCGAATCGACCAATCGTCCAGCGGCTTGGGTCACTGAAACCGCCTCGTCGCCCCACTCGTAACGCCTGCTCTTTTTCGCCTTTCTCGATGCAGTCGAGTTGATGTGGAAGCATTCGTACCCCGCTCCTATTCCCAGTAGGTCCGTCTTTATCCAATAGTCTCCAGGCGGAAGGTTCGCGAAATGAGCAGTTCCATCGACACCTGTTTGTTCTGAGAACGATTGATGGCCGACCGCGTCGGAATTGCCGGAAACTTGGACACTCACTCCTGGAAGCGGTTTGTCCTGGTGAATGACTGTAACGACGAAATTCCTTCGCAGTTCGACTCCCCTATCGAGGCAGCCAGCCGATGAACATGCAACCGTGGACACCGGAATTGAACACAACGTCAGGATGGCAGCGAACGCGAGCAGCCAGCGTTTGTCGTCGAAACTAAGCATTCTGAATGTCGAATTTATCACGTTTCGGCGCTAGCTCCTGGTTTGTCAGGAATCTCTAACGAGGTCGGCCGTTGCAAGAGTTTTTTTCTTGGGTGTTGGCCTCTTCGGGACACACCCGTGCGATGTTTTCTAATTCATTGTCACTGCGATTGCTAGCCTGCACTGTGTTCACCCTGGCGCTCGGCTCTGTGTCGCTTCATCGTTGCGGTGCTGCCCACCAACCATCTCTTCGGTCACGACGGACCATGATGACTTATGCGAACTCCCTTCCCGCGAAGGGAGGCGGGTGGCCTAACCAACCGGACGGTGACCGTTCGCACCATTCCCGACTTCAAGCATCCCCGCACAGGCATCACCGCTTGGCTGCTTCTGTCCGCGACGACAGAATTCTTGGTAATCGATCTGATCGCGCAACATGATCCACAGACGAATGCCCAGCTTGCGGGCTGCCGCCACGCGGGCTTTCCCCAACCCCTTCTGCACCAGTTTGCGGCGATAGAATCGCTGCAGCTCGGGATCGCGGCGTACCGCATGAGCGCCGGCCTCATTCCAAAGAAAGCGCAGGAACGGACTGCCCTGTTTGGTCAATGCGCCCAGCCGTTGGTGCGCTCCGCTGGAGTATTCGCGTGGAATCAGTCCCACGTAGCTGGCCAGCGCCTTGCCATCGGCGAAGCGTTGCGGATCGCCAAGGAAGACATCGGTGGCTAACGCTGTGACTGGGCCCACTCCCGGATGGGTCAGCAGCAATCGTGCCCCCGAGCGCTGCTCCGCTTGCTCGGCGACTTGCGCGGTCAGTTGCTCGATTTCTTCTTCCATCTTCCGATACAGCGCCTGCAGCATACTGCGTCGATACGAGGCGTGCGGCGGCAACGGCAAGAAGGCGATCTTCGCTTGCCCGTCATAGCTCCAAAGGCTGGGACCGCGCCGCAACCCATGGGCGAGCGCGATGGCCTGAAGAGCATTCTGGATCTGCGTGCGCAGACGCACCCAGTGATGACGGTGCAATAACAAGGCGCGGAGGTCGAGCTGTTCCTGGCTGGGCATCCAGATCGTCGGAAAACGCTTTTCCACCAGCAGCTTCAGAATCAACTCGGCATCGCGGCGATCATGTTTCTGCTTGCGCGGTTCCGCGGCGCGGATCTTCGCGGCGTCTCCCACCCGGCATTCGATTCCCAACTCCGCCAGCAGCTGCAAAAACCACTGCATGGGTCCAATCGCTTCTATGCCTACCAGCACCGGCTGCGGGAGTTGCGCATAGAACTCCCGCACTTCGTTGCCTTCGTGCATCAGCGTACGATTCACCACTTCTCCGGTCTCTGTGTCGAGCATCGCCACGGACTGCTGGCGAGCGTGTAAATCACATCCTATAATTCGCATTCGGCCTCCTTCGTTCCGAGCGCTTCGGGGTGAACACCGTAAGTCTACTCGGCTCGTCGTGGGGCCGACCTCGTTATGACATCAATCGGAAAGGTTGGTTGTAGTACGCAGATGTCGGATTTCCGCGTTGATTCGGGAGCTGTGCAATTTTAGACAGACACAACCCCTGCAGAAAAATATATTGGGAATGCGCCCAGTAATACTTCAACTCTCCTCCGGCCCGGCGACACTCCTTGACCTGACGGTTGACGATGTCGCAGGCCTTCCTTTTGTAGAGCATTTTTTCAGCTAGGAATCTACCCTAGATGCCCGCTTGAGAACTCATAATCCGTTGGTCCCAGGTTTCGAGGAGTGAGCAGAATGTGGCACAAAATTGGGCACATTTTGTGTATGTCTTCGGCCCAGAGGGTGCTATCTCTATGAAACGGCTGATCGGCGACTGAGAGTTCCGGCCTGTGAACCACTGATTGCCGGTCCGTGCCTTGCGATTACATTTAACCATCTTCGGTACTGGACTTTTCCGGTTACCCAACTAGTGAAGCGCTTACCGCGCATGATTCACACCTACCGATTGCATCTAGATTATTGGACTTCGAAGATTTGCAATGCCAATTTCGCGTCAGACTTTCCCTTGCCTGAATCGGCGACGTACAGGCGTTTCAATTCGGGCACAAAAATCGAAGATTTCGCGCGATAGGCGGTCGGAACCTCGGCAATGTGCTCATAGTGATCTGCATCGCGTTGTTCAATTACGGTCGCGGTCTCGCTTCCCGTGACATAAATTCGTTTACGAGCGACATCGAGTGACATGTCGCTGTTTACGCCGACGCACGGCAGAGTGGACACGACTTTTCCGGTGTCGATGTCGAACACGATGAACATTGCGGGCTTGCGGGTTGCGATAAACAGTCGATGATTGGGTTCGTCGAGGGCAATCGCGTGAGCTACGTGCGCATCCGGCAGCGGCCATCTGGCGACTAGTTGACGAGTGGCAAGATCGATCACTCCAACCTCATCCGAACCCGTCAGGTTTACGTAAAGTTTTTTCCCCGCGTGATCAATGGCCATGCCCTCATTGGAATCTCCAGGAAGTCCCGCTATCTCGCCAACTTGTTTAAAGGAATTGGTCTCAATAATGCTCAGCATATGGGTCTTCGCGCCTAGACCACCTCCATTTTCAACGTAAAAGGATTTGTCGATGGGGTTGTATACGCCGTGGTCCACGCCGGGACCGAGTTTAAGAGTGTTAATAATTTTGTATTCTTTGCAATCGACCAGTTCCACGGCATCGGTTCCGCCTCCGTCGGTGACGATGAGACGGTCCGAGTCAGCTAGATAAGCCATCGTAAGCGGTTGGCCAAAACCCTTAACACTGTGCGTCCGCTTTCCCGTTCGAAGGTCGAACACCTCGACCGTTTTTTGATCTTCGGACGCAAGAAACAAGCGGCCGCCGTGAAGATCTACGCCAAAATGATCCAAATCACCAGTAAAACCTGGCAGCGGCGTGCTCGCAATTAATTTTAACGGCAGTCTCTCCTGCGTCTTCGCCGCTGGTGCCAACAAACCGAACACCAAAATGCAAATTGTCAACGAAACTCGCAATTATCCTCCTGTGCCATCGGACGTAAAAGAATAGCATCGAAGGGCAGTGTTTTCCGCGCGATACGCGTCGGTAATCGAAAAAATTGGTAGTAGAACTCACTTCTCTTTTGCTTTGCGCTCAGACGCCAAACGAATGTAATAACGTGCGCCTCCGACGCTCATCTGCATGTCCTGGGCAATCTGAAATCTGAAATCGCCGTCTGCATCTTCGGCGTTGGGCTTCCTTCCGTAAATCTTCTCGAAAGCTTCTATGAATCTATCAACGCGCTCTATATTGTTCTGCATTTCCGTCCGAATGTGTCCGCCTTCCACAAGAAAATCATCATACCGCCAATTGCCCGATGGAAAGCCACGGACGCCGCCTCCAAATGCCTGGAAAGTCGTGCCGGCTTACCGGTAACTTGGGTATTAGCCTCCACTTCTTCGGTAACTGCCTTAATCTGGACGACGCAATTTTACACGCCTGGGCCGCTTTCGGTAACTTAAACTGCATCTGCAATGTTCTCTCGACATGACGGCTGCCTCACACTGAACAGTCGCAAGTATCCCATGTCGTTAGCCGCGAACGGTGCCAACTCCTGATAAGTTCGGGTTGCCGTCCATACAGTTGTAACCCAGAAACCGGGTAAAGATAGCGCGATGAGATCAGCGTTCATTTTGTATTCCTGGGATGACGACGCCCGTCGTGAGTGGGTTCGTGTGCTAGCTAAGCGCCTCCGAGCGAACGGAGTTGACGTTGAGATCGACAGGTGATCCGCGGTTCCCGGTGACCAGTTATCCGCATTCATGGAACGCGCAATCCGCGGAAATCAATTTGTTGTCATCGTCTGCACGCCTAGTTTAAGTGCCGCGGGGAGCGGAACACGGAAGTCTCGGATCTCTACAAGGTACATCGCACAATTCAAACGCTCGCGCTAGAACTGGATTGTCGAGGACGCGCTTAGAAACTAATTCTCCCAGAGAACTGGAAGCTGCGTGAACCAATGCGGGGCGCCATCGCTACTGGCGAGCCGAAAGACGGATTCGCTGCTGCGGTCCAAAAGGGCAGCCCGTTTCCAGACGAATCAGTCGATTGGGTCGTAGTGTACTGGATATTATTGATGCCATTCTGCTGGAAGTTCGCATGGTTCAGCAGATCGAATCCTTCAGCCAGAATTTTGAGCGTGAAGCGTTCGCTAAGCTTGAACGTACGCGCCACACTAGCGTCAACGACTTCTTGACCCGGCCCTCTGAATCCATTGAAAGGCTCGCCAGGCACCATGGAAAAGTTCACCGACGAAGTATCGAACACTGCGGTGTACGGTCTGCCGCTGGCTAAGGTCACCACCGACGCGAACGTGAAATTCCTAAGAGGATGCCACGTCGGCGACCATGCGCCATTCAGGACAAACCGCTGTGGCTGATCCAATTGCGACGGCCCTCGCTGGCTCTTTTGATCGAATTGATTGTAGTAGCCCGTCCCTTGGTCAGTCGTTTTCGAGAGTGTATATGCCAGTCCGCCACTGAATTGTGGCCCAGTGTAACGCCACGAGAGCACGAACGCGTTGTAGATCGAGTTTCCCGAATTGTCGATCGCGTTGATCGTTCCAAAATTTGGATTCAAGATGCCGTCGATCGCCTCATATTCCGGCACCACATATGATTTCCCATTAGGCAGCAATACCGTGGCAGTCGAGAAATTGCCGCCAAACGCCGGTTGCTGGCTGGGCGGAACCAGATTAAGGTCGAACCCAAAATTTCCATTGGCTTGTCGCGTTACGCCATTAGAATTTCCGAGCAAAGCCAGGCCGTGACTGTAGATGTAACCGGCCATCACCGCCATATGAGCGTCGAGTCTTCGCTCCACCGCCACGTTACCTTGCTCCACGTAGGGACTGCGAAAGTTGGGTGCGAATACGACGAGCGAAGGCGTGCCACCCACCCCAGTTGGAAATGCCGTCAAACTTGTAGGGTACGTCACGATAGGCGAATTATTTCCAAATCCCGGGCCCGTCGTAGCCAGAAATGGCCGCGAAATGCCATTCGACAAAAATGCCTGCGACACGTCAAGCAAATCTTCCTGGATGTAAAACAATCCAAAGCCTCCGCGTACCACCGTCTTGCTCTGTTCGTCGAGCGAATACGCAAAACCAAACCGCGGTGACACGTTGTTCTTGCCATACGGAATTTTGCAGGTCATAGCGAAGGCTGGGTTGCATACCGGTGGCTGCGGCAAGACTTGCAGGTCGTAACGAAGCCCGTAGTTTATATTCAGCCGGCGCGTGGCGTGATATTCGTCCTGCGCATAAAACGAATACGTCGGCGAAGTGAATGTGGCCGTCGTCTGACCAAACGATTGGAGATACAGTTGAAAGCTGCCGGTCGCGACGTCGTTCAAGCTGGCGAACTGGTATTCACCCTTTGGACCGTAAATAAAGTAATCACGGTCATGGTTAATGTTAATGTCCGTGCCGAATCGGATGGAGTGTTTCCCTAGCAGCCGTGTCACGTTGTCTGCGAACTCGAATCGCCGGTCCGTCGTGGAGAGCTGAAACCGGTTTCCGCCAAACGCAAATCCGGTGTCGGGGTTTTGTATCACCACCGAGGGGCTGGTGGCTGGGGAATCCGGCAGGTCGAAGTGATAGTCGTTGCCAAAGTGAAAGCGAAACTCGTTGATGAACGTTGGCGAAATTGTCGAGATAACGGTGAACTGCGCAAAGTGACTAGTGGCTCCATCGGTAAGAGATAACCCATCCCCCGTGGAGGTTGGCGTGTTGAAATACCCGTGAGGGCTCCGAAACCGTTGATAGTTATATGTCGCCGTGAAACTATTTCTCGGTGTCAGCAAACCGCTGGCTTTTATGAACCCGGTATTTTGGTTAAATGTTCGCGGAAACGAACCTGAGCCCGCTTGCACCTGGGCAGCAAGCGCCGGGTTAGCGGCAAAGAACGCCGCAGGATCCGCAAGACCAACCAACGCGGGCGTGTTGTTCACCGTAATCGGCTCGTTGCGGACCTGTCCTTCGTAATTCCCTAGAAAAAACAGCCGGTCGTGAATGATTGGGCCACCAAAGGTTCCTCCGAACTGCTGTCTCCGGTTGCTGGGCTTGGGAATTCCTTGTTGCTTGTTTATGGAATCGTTGGCATTCAGTGCGGAGTCGAGGATGTAGTAGTAGCCATCACCGTGGAACTCATTCGCGCCGCTCTTAGTCACGGTATTTACGATGCCGCCTCCTGCTTGGCCGAACTCCGCTTCATATCCTGTGCTAGACACCTGGAATTCCTGGACCACATCTTCGCTGAACTGAAACGGAATGCTAGTACGGCCGATTTGCTGTTCGAAGAAAGCGTTGTTGTTGTTGCTGCCATCGACCATGTAGTTGTTAAAGTTGCCCGCCATACCGTTGAAACTCACCATGCCAAAGTCGCCGTCAGTGGTGGCGCCAGGAGTCAGTAAAACGAAATCGGTAAAATTCCGTCCATTGAGTGGTAGATTTTCGATGCTCCCTCTATCCACAACGCTGCTCATGGCCGATTGGGTCGGATCCACAAGTGGCGCTTCGGCATTTACGCTGATCGTTTCGGTGACATTGCCGATCTTTAACTGCGGTTGCACCGACGAGGTGCTGCCTACGCGCACTATCACATGCTTGATTTCATCTTTCTCAAAGCCATCTTTCTTGATCTCGATGGTGTACACACCAGGCGCAACATAAGCCAACTCAAAATGGCCATCGGATTCGCTTTTGACAGAAGCCGCAATGTTGGTGGTCTCTTCCGTCGCAGTGATTTCCGCTCCAGGAACCACGGATCCCGACGAATCGCTCACCGTCCCCTCGATGCGGCCCGTTCCGGCGCCTGCCTGCGCGCGGGTTAAACTCGCTGTACCCAAGCTTGCGAGCAGTGAAAACGATACGAGTAAAGACACACGTAGGCGCTGCATCGGACTTCCGAAATCGAGTTTCATAGACCTTCCTAGCTTCTGTGGATTCGCACGAGAGAGAGAAAAACGAAAATGACGAATGCGAATGTTACGGGACTGTAACGTATGTTGCAGAAACGCGTCAAGCCTTTGAACGTTGGAAAACGTGAAAAAATGACCGCAATCTGAAGGTTTTTTCAGTTCCACGCATTATTTTTCAATGTTTCGGCCAAGCACTGCCGTTCCGACAGCAGAAAGCGACGGAATTCGTGCAGCACGGGACTCCTTGTCCTATAGTTGCGTTGTGGCCATATGAAACCTTCTCAACGCCCACCCAGTCCGTCGAACTCTGAATGGTTAACCCGCAAGCGCCTCAGAGATTCCATGCTGAAGGCGTCCGACCGGACGGTGGCACCGTTCGTTCGCGGCTAGATAAGGGCAACGTGTCCGCACGAGCGCCAAGGGATCTCCGCCGACGAGGCTCGAGCTATCTGCCTTTGTGTTGTTCTGTATCGGTTTCTTGATGGCCCCACCACCCGAGTATCTTCTCGACTACCGGTTCGGACGGAAGTTCCAAGGCGATTTTCGGCTCGAGGGGATTGGCGCCGTGAGCGGCATCGATCGGGGAATTAAGCGGCACATTCATATCTCCGGGACGGAAGCCGAATGCGATAGCTTTATCCTGTTGGGAGCGTTCGAGCAAATAGGCGATATAAACCTTGGCCGCTTCCCGATGTTCCGGCGTGACCCAACTCCGCTCGACTATACCGACCGGGTGGTCGCTCCAGAACGTGCCTTCCTTCGGATAGATCGCAACAATGGGAATTGGGAGTTTGGCTCCGGAAAATGATTCGATGACCATGTTTTCGTATAAAACCGCGGCTGAAAGACTTTGTGGGTCTCCGGAAAATATGAGCCTGCCGTAAAATCCCGTGGAACTTCCGTAGTAAACAATGGACTTTTCTATGTCGGCCAGGAAATCCGTGGTTCGAGGGCTGTTTACGTCGGCCAATGTGACGTTAGAGGTTCTACCGGATGCGGCGTAAACCTCCATAATCAGCGAATCCAGGCCGCTGGTGCTGTATGGAGGACGCGTGTGTCCGAACTTGAACTTGCCCCACTCTGGATGGCCATACGCTCCCCATCCTTTTGGATTGCGAACTACTTTTGCGATGTCGGACCAGCCGATCGGATTCTTGCCCCAGCCCAGCGATTCCGCCATCGGCTTCCACATTGCGATGACAACCGGCGAGCGGACTAGGCTCTGCGTAGTTCCGACAAGATCATTGCCATACTCGCTTCGCGAGCGCGCATTGCCGATTTCGATGAAGGCGGACGAAGCAGGGCTGATGATATGGGGTTGACGCCGGCCGTCGAGCGTCTCATTGATGGCCTCACCGGAACCCATTGGTATCGCGCGCACGTAAATGCGCTCCCCTTGGCTGGTGCGGTGATCCGAAAGATTGAAAGCGTCGGTGACATCCGTAATCCATTTTTCTTTTTCGGAACCGTAGGCAAACACCAGTTCCAGACGGTTGCTGGAAATTGCCGGGGCCGTTGTATCCGGAGCGCGCTTTGATTCACACCCAGAAAAAAGAAACAGGACGATCACGAAGATAACGATCATCGCATCGAATTTTGACCCAAAGTTGTAGAAAGCTTTAAGTCGGAAAAACTTCCGCATGGGAGCCACATAACCTCTGCTATGAGCAGTATACATGCCCCGCCGGACGCGGCCGAGGTGGCCACATCGTGAGTACGAAACGGTACACGAAATTTTTGTTTTGCTGGGACAGGACGGAATAACCTGGGTGAACAGCTTCCTCGCTTCCGGCTCTCCAAAATCAGTTCTATCTGCTACCTCGAGATAGTTAGGAACCAGATGGGCGGCAACAGAACGAAAGTAATCAGCGTCCACGCTGATTGTGAGCAGCCGATAAACTGACAGCTGGTCTGACTTATCGTCTTTCCTTACGTCTGCCTCGCCCGGACGCTGCAGCTTAGATACGGGTTGGCGCCCGCAAAATCGGTCCCTGCTTGTCGGGTATGCAACTCTAAAACGTACTCATTATTTTTGACCTACAGCTGTTCACCGACATCACCGACGGCAACTTATTGAAGTCAAGCGGGGGTGTTGGCCGCTGGCAGGGAGATGCGGAACATACAACCTTGCATCGGTGTTGCTAATAATTGAATGTCTCCGCCGTGGACACGGACGGCCCACTGAGCGATGGCGAGTCCGAGGCCGGTTCCACCTGCCGGGCGGGAGCGAGAATCATCGACCCGGTAAAAACGGTTGAAGATTTTGTCGATATGCTCCGGTGCTACACCCGGACCGGTATCTACAACTTCGAGGTGAATGGTTCCGGTCTGTTCGGAGTAGACCAGGACATGAATGGTGCCGCCAATGGGTGAATATTTAACGGCATTGTCGATGATGTTGACGAGCGCTTGTCGCAAGAACAGGCGATCGCCCTTTACGGTGACACCCTCGTTACCTTCGACGGCGATCCGTTGTTTTCTCTCTTCCACCAGCACATCGAACAGACCGGCGGCTTCACGCGCGAGATCCATGACTCGAAATACCGTGGGATGCAATTGGATGGACCCCGCGTCTGCCCGTGCGATTGCGAGAAGGCTATCGACCAGAGTGGTGAGGCGATTGACTTCCTCGAGCATGCTTCCAATGGCGTCGCGGTAATCTTCGCGACTGCCATCTTTCTGGATCGCGACCTCGCCAACGCTTCGTAGCGAGGCTAACGGCGTACGCAATTCGTGCGACGCATCGGAAGTAAAACGACGAAGTTGCTCGAAAGATTGTTGAAGTCGTGCCAGCAAATTGTTAAAAACCCTTGCAAGCTGACCAAGTTCATCGCCGACTTCCTCATTAGGAAGGCGCTCATTGAGCCTCTCCGATGTGATTTTGTCAGCACGGCGCGCCATCTCCTGCAATGGTCCCAAGGCACGCTGCGTAAGCAGGTAACCTCCCAGACCCGCAAGGATTAAAGCGATGGGCAAGACCAACACCGTGGCCATGGCCAATTCCTTGACGCGCGCCCTGAGAGGCTCCTCACTATAGGCCAGGCGAATTACCAGAGTGTGTCCGTCCAACGGCCAGCGACGGCTGACCATCCGGACTGGCGTCCCGTCTTCGAGACGCGTGGAGCGCGGAGAAAATTGATCTTTTCCTTCGTCGGGAAAAGGGTCTCCACCGAGCGACCGGTTGGCGAGTCTCTCGTTGCGATAGAGGAGCGCGCCTTCAGGAGAGCGAATTTCCAGGAACCGTTCTAACAAGCGCTTGGAATCCTGATGTTTGTGATAGTCCTCGCGCAGAGTGAGGCTTCCGCCAGGATCGAAATACAAAAGTCCTTCAACGGTTTCGATGTCTTGAACAGCGTAGTGAGTGAGTTGGTCACGCAACTGAAGAAAAAGAAAAAAAGCAGTAAAGGTCCAAGTGACCGCAAGTACGCTGGCCAATACGAAGACGTACCAAAGGGTCAAGCGTGTGCGGATGTGCTTAGGGCGGAAGGTACGGAACACGCGGTTCCCCTTATTTGATCAGGCCGATAATTCGATTTACCAAAAATTCTCCAGAACAAATCTGTTCGCTACTTGCAAAGTCTTTTTCTTGATCGAACTCTTCTGACTAATCCCCTAACGCTGTCTGACTCAAATCTTAATGAAAAAGTAAGCGAGTCTTATTGAATGACCTGACCCCAGACAATGAACCCAATGCCTACTTACCTTATACGTTTACAAGGCGAGGATGCGTGGGTCAAGCGTAGACCCTGCTCACGATGCGAAAGAGTTTCTTTGGGGGAAACGTAGGGCCGGCAAGTGGAACTGTTAGCGATCAAAGGTCCTAGCGGAGAAGGAGAGGAAACGAAATGACGAGTATAAGGGGCGGCCACCTTTGCTTTTTGGCGATGTCGATTTGTATTGTGGCAATAACGGCGAATGCTCAGTCGTTCCGAGTTCAATGTCCGACGAGCACCATCACGCACCCTTCGAGCCTCAACAACAACAACGCTGAACCCCCCTACACCGGCCCAACGGCGCTTGCGCTGAACACGCAGGGATTTTGGGCGCCAACGGCAAACGTGAACGGCGCGATCAAATGCCAGCAGGTGTCGGGTGGCGATGGCTATTCGACGATGGCGAATGGCACGCAGACATACATGTTCTCGTTCGGACCGCTTTCAGGGCTTGCCGACATTGCAAATGGTCAGCCGGGCACCGAGTTCCCGAACGTCTTCAACACCGTATACCCGGGAACGCTACAACCTGGTGATCCCGCGACGACGGATGGGGTGAGCGACACTGGCACGAAATACATTCCTGGTGTGCCCGGGGCGTTTTCTTGGAACGGTGCTGTCGGTTTGGCCCCGGACCTGGACCTCCTGGCCGATAAATCCGTAGACCCTGCATGCTCCTTGCCGACTCCTCCGCCGTACTGTTCAACCGGGCTCGATGGACACGTGGATCCGCGGCAAATCATGGACATCGCAGTCATGAACGGAAATATTCCTGCGCCGCTGGTTGCATTCGATGAAGACGACGAAATGTTTCTCACGCTTACCAATGTTGGCATGATCATGCGTCCGGACCTGTTCGAACAGCACACAATTCACTTTCACGGATACCCGAACGCGTCGTCAGTTTATGACGGCGTGCCAGACGCATCGGTGGCCATCAACATTGGCGGAAGCTTTACGTACTACTACTTGGCGCCGGATGCCGGCACGTATTTCTGGCACTGCCACATCACGCCACCAGAACATTTGCAGATGGGAATGGTTGGCCAGCTTTATGTCCGGCCACGACAGAACCGCGCTGTAGCAAACACCCAACTTTATGCGTCGTTGAGCGCGCAACAGAATGACTTGCGAACGGCGTGTCGAAGGCCAGGCGATGGCATCGTTCCGGCCGTAACTTCGGCGCCCGACATTCTGTGCGCAAATCCTTTGCCGGCCATCAATACGAATGTTGTGCAAGGTGTGGATAAGCTAAGTAACCCGCAAAAATACGCATACAACGACGGCGACGGGTCGACGGCGTATGACACGGAGTATGCGCTGCAGATCCATGGCTTCGATCCCAACTTCCACTTCGTGGGTATGACTTTTAATCCGGAAGCTTTCGTTGACATGAAGGATAAGTTTTTCCTTTTGAATGGCCGCAGCTATCCCGACACGGTGCAGGCAGGTCCGCTGGCTACACAATCGTCAGACGGCAGGATGCATTATTCGCAGCCGTTACCCTCGATTATCAACATACCGGTGGGGGGAAGAGCGCTGCTACGCATTGCGGACCTCGACGTCTCTGAGTATCAGACGTTGGCCTCATTGGGAATTCGCATGAAGATGATCGGCTTCAACGCGAAACTGTTGCGCGATCAAGCTGGCAACAATCTCGAGTATTACACCAACTCCATCACCTTGGGCGGTGGCGAGTCGCTCGATGTGATTTTGGACGCCAGCGATGCGGGCTGCGGCTTTAGCGGCTGCGCAGCAAGTCTCTATCCGGCGGGCAGCGTTTTTTATCTGTACACACCAAATCTGGATCACCTTTCGAACGACCAAGAAAACTTTGGCGGACTCATGACGGAAGTCCACATCTGCGGAAGCATCCTCAACGGCGTGTGCAAATAGGAGAGCGGCAATGAGAGCAATGAAAATGACAAATTCGATTTCGATCACGCGATTGCTGGTAGCGCCGCTGATGCTGCTCTTGCTTGTGGGTGTGGCTTACGCTGCGACTCCCGGAATTACCGGACCAACTTTTAATCTGACGGCGCAACAGGCGTTTCTAAACCAACCGGATGGAAGCGCAGTTTATTCGTGGGGATACGGCTGTAATGGAGCGCCTCTGGGTTTTGCGCCGGCTGCGATTACAACGGCAACATGCCCGACGATGCAGGTGCCCGGCCCGACGTTGATTGTCACCGAAGGCCAGGTGGTCACGGTCAATCTCTCAAATGGTCTTCCCACCGCAGCAGGTAACACATCGATTTTGTTTCCTGGTTTTCAAGTGACGGCAACGGGCGGCCAACCTGGATTGTTAACAACGGAAGCGGTTCCGGGTGGCGCGGTGAGCTATTCGTTCACGGCCACCACGCCGGGCACGCACGCGTACTACAGCGGAACGCAAGGAGACCTGCAAATCGAGATGGGGTTGTACGGGGCGGTCATCGTACTTCCCGCCAACATTCCGAGTAACTGCACTTCAGGGTTAGCTGCTGCGAATCTGCAGGCAGAGGCTCATTGGCACGAAGCTGATTTCCGCCTTGCGCCTGCTGCTTACGATCATCCGAAGTCATGCTACGACCGCGAGTACCTGTTTCAGTGGGCGGAAATGGATCCCAGCATTCACAAACAGGCGCTGGCACAAGTTTCAGATCCGGTTCGGACAGCCGCGTGTGCGGCGGGAGCGACAACTCTGGGATGCAGCCTGAACGTACCGACGGAGCCCTACCATCCTGCGTACTTCCTCATCAACGGACGGTCAATGCCGGACCTCATGGATGCCAACTATGCGCCGGAATATCCGCACCAACCGTACAACGGCAATCCGCACATGCATCCAGGCGAACTGACTTTAGTGCGCGCTATCGGCCAGGGTCGTTGGCAGCATCCGTTTCACGAACACGGGAATCACGTCCGCATCCTGGGACGAGACGGCAATTTGATTGTGAGTCAGTCCGATCCAAATTCACTGGCCGGACTGTTGATGTTCAACACCGACACGACTCCGGGGTTAGCGTTCGAAGGAATTTTCTACTGGACCGGGCGCGGACTGAATTGGGATCCGTATGGCCACCATGCGGGCGCTGACGCGTTCGGCGATCCATCTGCAACTTTGCCTTGTACGCCGGATGCGAATGGTTACAACACGAGTGCACCGACGGCGATCAATTATTACGAGTGGTGTCAAGATCACAACAAACCGTTGGAAGTGACTCCGCTAGGTGACGTTGCAGCGGGAGGCCCGGCCACTCTTCCGGATCCAAACATTTTCACAAACGGCGCTTGGTACGGCGGCACTCCTTACCTAGGTCCGGACGCGACCCTGCGGGGATTTGCTCCCACCTGTGCCACGCCCGGCCCCTCGAATTCAAACGCAAACTGCACGTCCCTGCAGCCTTCGAACACACAAGCGAATCCAGCCAACGAGCGGGGCTTCGCCTTTATGTGGCACTCGCACAACGAGCGCGAAATCACGACCAACAACGTTTTCCCCGGCGGGATGCTGATGATGATGCTGGTTGATTCCCGGGAATTTGTAATCGACGAATCCAATTGACGACGAGGACTGCGATGCGAATGAATAATTTCAGATCTATTGCAAAAGCCGTGGTACGGACGGCTAGCATTTTGCTCTTCGGCGCAGTTGCGACCTTCGGACAGCAGGCGGTGAATCTGACTGCTGGACCAACCACCGCAGCGCTGCCTGATGGATCAGCGATCCCAATGTGGGGCTACAGTTGCGGCACGATTGTCACGGGTTCAAGCGCGACTTGTGCTGCGCTAAATCCGAACGCGGCTGGCGGTTGGTCGCCGGTAGTCATTACCGTTCCGACGGGACAGAGTCTGACGATTAGTCTCACCAACAATCTATCGTTTGCGCCGACGGGCGGTACGACGGCGAACACCGTGCCCACCTCAATCATGATCGTGGGACAAGTTGGCGGCGGACTCGGATCGACGGCGACCGCTACGCCAAGTCCGAGTCACTCGGGGCTCCCATCCGACACAGTTACATGGTCCACCGTTGGCACTTCGGGACCAGGATTTACGCCACCGCCGCAGGGGACGCGCGTGCAATCGTTCTCAACCGAAGTTGCTGCTGGAGCAACAACGTCGTTGACTTGGACTACGCCTAGGCCAGGCACATATTTGATCGAATCCGGCACACATCCGTCGATTCAAGGTCCTATGGGTTTGTACGGAATCTTGGTGGTGACCTGCCCACCAGGAGCCACGAATTGCGCAAATCCAGGAACTGCCTATCCCAATGTGAGCTATAGCGCCGAAATTCCGCTAATTTTCAGCGAAATAGATCCGGTGCAAAACAACGCGGTGAGCGCGGCGGTCAACCATGTGGGCTTTAGTGAAACTATTGTTTGGTCCGGCCAGCCCGGAGGCTGTGGCAACCCTACCTCGTCTTCCTACCAAACTTGCTACCCGCCCGCAGTAAATTACACGCCTCTCTATTTCATGATCAACGGAGTGGCCTTTAACAAGAACAATCCAGCAGGGTCCATGTTCCCGACGAGCCCGTCGACGGGCGTCAGCTCGACCGGGACGATTTTGGTGCGTTTGGTAAACGCTGGCTTGCGTATGCACGTGCCTGCGATCGTAGGATCGCAAACTCAAGCGGCCGGATCGAATGCAACGCTAGGTGGCTTCTCGTTGATTGCGGAAGACGGAAATCCGCTGCCGGGCAATCCTCGTGTGCAGGACGAAGTCTTTATGGCCGCGGGCAAGGTATACGACGTGATGATCAACGTACCGCCGAGCGGCGCGACTGCGCTTCCGGTGTATGACAGGGAATTAAGTCTTTCGGCGAACGCCGTGACGCGCGACGCGGGCATGCTGGCATATATCGGGAGTAATGGAGCCGCGCTTCCCGCCGCTGCTTCGTTTATCGGCGCAGTGGCTCGTCCAGATACGTACAACTCGCTGGTTGCAGGCCAAACGTTCACGGTTTCCGATCCGGGCAAAGGTGTGATCGCCAACGACACGAACGTCAATGGGGTGAATCTACTGGCGCCACCGGCGAACGGAACCGTAACTCTCAGTGCGAACGGAACATTCACTTATGTTCCGAACGGGACCGCTACCTCGGACAGTTTCACCTACTGTGCGAACGGCACCGTCACGGGAACGACGTGCTCCTCCGGTTTGACCGCCACGGTGACGCTCAGTCCTGCGGCGATTGAGAACGCTTCCGGTATCAGCGTGAACAATCTGACGTATACGGCAAACACCGCGACATATCTCGCGATTAAGACGCCCGGAGTGCTGTCTGTTGATAAAGATGCTATGGGCTTCCCGCTTAAGGTGGCCACCTCTTCCGTAGTGGCGTCGACGGGACTGACTGTTTACCCGGATGCAAACGGCGGCTTTACTGCCTCGGTAGCGTCTGCGGGAACTTATAGCTTTACGTACAAAGCGCAGAATTCTCAAGGAACGCTTAGCGCTACCGCGACCGTCACGCTGATCTTCCCAACACCCAGCAATCTGCAGGTTACGGTTCTGGACGGAGGGGACAAAACAACCCAGATCACAGATTACCGTTGGATTATTGAAGAGGATCGGACCTTCTATGTTGATCCCACTAAGACGCAAAACAATGGTGGGAACACAATCCTTCCAACATTTGGCGTGAATTTTCACACAAGCCACATGCCATTCGTGGCACAAGGCTGCACAGGAAAGCTTTCTTGCGAGGGAGGGCAAACCGTTCTGGGCCAGCCCGTAGTCTGCGATGTTAGCAACGGTGTTTGCCGTCCCGATCCCACTGGAAGTGGAATGACTCCGGTTCTTCCAAGTCAGGTTGTTCTCGACCCAACCAAGCGTTACTACCTATCAGTTCTGCCGGGCGACGCGGCGACACCTTTCAACACCGGAAACAGTTCAAGTTCGTGCAGCACCGGTGTGGCTGGTGCTACGAATTGCGGCCACGGTATGGGTGGCGCGCCGATCACGTTCGGTCAGTTGGCTGCGACGGTATTTGTCCAGCCCAGTCCCTATCCACCGGGAAAACTCTCCGTGTCGGTGTTCGAAGATGACTTTCCTTTGAACGGCGAGCAGGATTCGGGCGGAGGGATTGACGTTCTGGCGACGAACGAACCGGGCCTCGGGGGTTTCAATCTCGTTCTCGTTGACCAAGCCGGTCGCTTTGGTGACGTGACTGGACAAATGACCTATGACATGTTCAACCAGCCACTGTCGAACAGTTTGGCGGGTCAGATTGATGCGGCGACGGGATTGGATGCGTGTCCGATTTCGAAGAATTCGCGAACTGGCGTAAACGATCCAAACCAGACGGGCATCACGGGCATGATCGTTACTTGCCCGAAATATGAAGCGGACGGCAAGACTCTTTCCCCACTTGCTGGTCAAGCGGTCATCGTCAATCTAATGCCCGGATTTTACAGCGTGATCGCTGTGCCTGGCGCCGACCGGATTGCCAGAGGTGAAGAATGGCTACAGACCAACACGCTGGACGGTCAGAAGGCCCACGACGCGTTTATTCGAATTGGGGAGCCTGCGTACTTCCAAGAATATGGGCCGGCCGGTTATCACGATTCCATTGGGTTTGCGAATCCCGCGATTATCAATGCTCGCCATGCCGGTGTTTGCAACGGGTCAGACCTAAATCTAACTGCGAAGAATTGTCAGAACTCCGTGACGGGCAGAATCACGGGCGAACGGCTAAGTCGAACGCCTGATGAAAGACTTTACAGTAGCGGCTCGCACGATACTTATTCCTTTACCCAGTGCTACGTAAGCTTTGGAGATCCGGACGGGGAAGACTTTGTCTTTACCAAGTGCAATGCCGACGGAACCTTCACTCTTACGGGATTGCCTGATGGGAATTGGCGGATCACGGTCTTCGATCAATGGAACGATCAGATCGTGGATGGCCTGTCGACACCGGTGTACTTGTCCGGCGGCAAGGCCATCAATATTGGGGACATTGCCGAACAACAGTGGCAAGCAAACTTGTATACGCGCACTTTCATGGACGACAACAAGGATGGCGTGTCGCAGTCAAGCGAAGCGGGAATTCCATTTCTTAACACCACGATTCGTTTCCGTGATGGCAGCTTGGCGAACAACCTTGTTACGGATTTCAACGGTGTGGGGAATTTCAACGAAACGTTTCCGCTATTCAACTGGTATGTAGTTGAAGCAGACACCACTCGTTACAAAACGACCGGCATACACACGGTCTACGACGCAGGCGGACCCGCTGACGGATCGCCAGCTTGCGGACAAGCGGGCTACCCGCCATGCGGCAATTCCACGATCGGCAAGTTCATGGCAAACACGGCAGAACAGGTATCGGTACCTACGAATCTTCGCGTGCCTGGCGCGGTTTATTGTGCGAATGCGGACTGCACTGGCTTCTCAATCGCCAATGGACCTGGGAGCAGCGCACAGCCTACCAGCGGGGCAACTTATCTATCCACCGGGCGCATTGATCCTCCTTGGGTTGCGGCTGAGGGATGGCAGGGATTCATAGGCCAAAACAATTTCGTCGAATTCGGGAAGACACCGTACGTGCCTGGAGAGAATGGAGGCATTCACGGGCACGTGATCTATGCGTCCACCCGACCGTTTGACGATCCGCAGATGCTAGTGCAGACGCAATGGGAGCCATTGGTTCCTAACGTCACGATCAATCTCTACAAGGAAGGAGTGGCAGTCGATAACGTCACGCCAACGCTGACGCTGGTGGATACGACGACGACCAGCAGTTGGGATGATTGGGCGCAAGGGTTCCGCACGGATGGTGTGCCCAATATGAATTGCCCGGGGCAGTCGACGGCCGATATTTTCTATTTCACGTTGTATAACCAGCCAAATTATTTGGACACGTACAACTCCACGCACAGTGCTTCACCGATTACGCCGCTACCGAATAATTCACAATTCAAGTGCTATGACGGTATGCATAACTGGAACCAGTTGCAGCCCGCGCCGTATGACGGCATGTACGCGTTTCCCAGCGTTACTAGCCTGAATCCGCAAAGTGGCAAACCAGCAGGCACGAATTGCACGATCTGCACCTCAAATCCTGACGCGACCGATCCTTACCGATACGGGCTGCCGATGCTACCGGTGGGCAAGTATGTGGTCGAAGTTGTTCTGCCTCCCGGGTATGAACTGGTGAAGGAAGAGGACAAGAACATCCTGATTGGGGACAACTTTATTGCCCCGGTGACGCAGGAGTTTGGGTCCTTGGGCAACGTCTTCATTGTTCCGGACCAGGCTTCGGTGGCGAGCGCATATAACGCGAATAATGCGCAGAATCCGACAAACAGCTTAGGGGCGCAGCCACAAAACGGAATCGTACCCGGGTTCATTCCTGAACCGGTCTGGCCGTGCGTCGGCGAGGCGCGGGTTGTACCCGACTATATTAGTTTGTTCCCGCAATCGCATCAGGTCGCGCCCTTCGCAGGCGCAACGCGCAATTTGTGCGACCGCAAGGAACTAACTTTGGGCGACCAAACGGGAGCGATCGCGAAGTTTTACATCTACACGTCAACGCACATCGCAGCGAAGTTCAGCGGCATTATTACCGATGACTTCACCTCGGAGTTTGATCCGTTCGCTCCGACCTTTGGCGAAAAATTCTCGCCGCCGAACTTGCCAGTATCGTTCAGAGACTGGACTGGCACCGAAGTGTCTCGCGTGTATTCCGACCAGTGGGGCGCGTTCAACGGCATGACGTATTCGACTTGGGAAGTGAACCCTCCGAACCCGACAGGATATTCGCCGACGATGATGGTCACATGCATGAACGACAAGGGGCCAATTCTGGACACGCGTCCAGGCAGCGCGACGCTGGGACAGATGATCACGGATCCGCTTTTCAATCCTTACTACAGCCAGTTCTGCTACGAGAATCCGTTCATGCCGGGGTCGACGGATTATATGGATACTCCGGTGGTGCCGACGGCCGCGTTCGTTTCTGCTGGCTATAACAATCCGGATTGCGCCTATCCAGCTCTCACGCCGTCTATCAAGGAAGTGGATGGCGACGGCATTGGTCCTTGGGTTAGCACAGCAGGCCACACACTTACGATCACTGCGCTGGGAGACCAACTCGTAAACAACTACGGTTACGCAGGTCCATCGGCGACAACTGCTCCATTCAACGCGAAGACGGTTTCTCGGCACTATGGGTTCGGTAATTCGCAGGGAACGGGAAGCGTGGCGATCGGAGGGAAAATTGCGCAGGTAACCGGTTGGAACGATTCGACCATCACCGTGCTTGTGCCGGGCGGCGTGTCAGACTGCGACCTCCAGCAACAGGCACAATACCAGGGCTCGCGAGCACAGTGCGGCCAACTGGTGATCACAACGGGCACCGGCCAGCAATCGATCGACACGGTTACCGTCACGATTGGCGGCAAAACTCCAACGCACGTCCTTAGCGGAAGCAGTATTCAGACTGCAATTGATGCGGCGGCTCCAGGCGATTTAATCATCGTCAATCCTGGTACCTACACGGAACTGCTGTTGATGTGGAAGCCGGTTCGTCTGCAAGGTGTCGGAGCAGCCTCCAGCGTCATTGATGCGAACACCCAACCTGCGGGGAAGTTGGATCCGTGGCGTCGTCGTGTGGATTGTTTATTCGGATTGTCCGTCGATGGGCAACCGTACACTGCCAATACCGGCACGAATCCCTACGACTCCACCGGAGCTTCGAGCTGTCCGGGGACAGGATGGAACTACTTCTCTGGCGGTCCTAACAATCCACAAGTCGACCGAGTGCCGCTCGAAGGAGTCGTCGGTTGGGATACCACGGTGAATGGAAACCTGGCGGAGTTGTTGCAGGAGCCTTCACTGATGGGAGCCTATGAGGGAGCTGGAATTACCGTCCTGAGCAAAGGTGTGAAGATCCCGGCCGGTGCCACGAATGTGTTTGGAACCGGTTCGGAAGCCGGGTTTCCGGCGGGCAGCACGCTTCTCACTTCGGCGAAC
>CAWKHR010000006.1:0-137575 GCA_963849395.1 Candidatus Acidiferrales bacterium | reverse complement strand
GAGTCCGCTGCTCTAACCGCTGAGCTACGAGCCCCTGTTGCTCATCTTATAGGACTTCCTACCGCCGGCAAAGACCAGAACGTCTTCGCCGCGCCTAGCGCGTGGAAAACCGATACACCGTCACCGAGTGAAACTTTTCACCAGGCTTCAGCTCCGTGGTCGGGAATTCAGGATGATTTGGCGAATCCGGGAAATGCTGCGTTTCCAGGCACACCGCGCCATTTTTTTCGTAGCTCGCTCCTTGCTTCCCGATGATCGAGCCATCCAGATGATTGCTAGTATACAGTTGCACTCCCGGCTCGGTTGTCAGCACCGTTAGTACCCGGCCTGATTCCGGATCGTAGACCTCGCCAGCCTGCACCAGTTTCTTCTCACCGCCTCCGTCGATTACAAAATTGTGATCGTAGCCTTTCCCGCGTTTAAGCTGCACGTCATCCGCGTTAATGCGCTCGCCGATCAGATGAGCCTGCAAGAAATCAAACGGAGTTCCCGCAACAGCCTTCAATTCGCCGGTAGGTATCAGATTTTCATCCACCGGGGTGAATCGCGAGGCATTCACTTTTAACTGATCGTGCAAAACGTTTCCATGTCCTTGTCCGGACAAATTGAAATACGAATGATTGGTAAGATTGAGTACCGTCGGCTTGTCAGTCGTCGCGCTATATTCAATCTTGAGTCCGCCATCCTCAAGCGTATAACGAACCGTGACCGACAGATTCCCCGGGTAGCCTTCTTCGCCATCTTTGCTGAGATAGCGGAGTTCCACACCGTCCTTGATCTCTTTCCCTTCCCACATCTGGTTGCTGAATCCGTTCGGACCGCCGTGAATGGTGTTGTCGCCATCGTTTTTCGTCAGGTTATAGGTCTTGCCAACCAAAACAAATCTTGCATGCGCGATTCGATTTGCATATCGCCCAATAATTGGGCCGAACGAAGACGCTTTTTTCGAATGATTGTTCTCGTAATAGCCGCTGGCTTCGTCGAAACCCAACACGATGTCGTCCACTTTGCCGTTGCGGTCCGGAACTTTCACTGCAGTCACATATCCGCCGTAGGTAATGACCTGCACTTCCAGTTGCTCGTTCTTCAACGTGTAGAGATCAACCGCTGCCCCGTTCGGCAATTTTCCCGTGTCTTTTTTACTGACGACGGTTTTTGCGTTGTCCGCAACGCTGATCATTAAACATGCGATCGCCAGCAGGACAATGCGCTTAGTTTTTGTCATAGACTCTCTCCGGTGCGATTCTATCTCTGCCTTTAACCCGTGGACCGTCAAAAACTGAAACCATCGGCATTCCAAATGAACTTGGATTATTTTGCTCGAGGCCGAATCTTTTCGGCCGCAACAATACCCTCACCTTCAAGCACACTGTAGAACTTGTCCGCATCCAAATCTTTCAGGGTGTCGACTCTTCCAGACGGCCAGATAATTTCCAAGCTGTCGATTTTTGTCGCTTTGCCCAGTCCAAAATGTACGCGAAAATCGTGTTGTGAAAGATAGCTGGCGCCACTGTGAATTTGCTCGGTCTGGGTCATGCCGCCGGCCACCAGCTTCAACCTCGCGCCAATCGCAAGACGGTTGCTCTTCGTGCCCGCGAGTTCAAAGCTCACCCAATGCGCGCCTGGCACTCCATGATTGCGCAAAACCATCGGCGCGCCATCGATATCGTTGATCACCACATCCATATTTCCATCGTTGAACAAATCTCCGACCGCAACGCCACGCGACGCACGCGGTTCCTGCAATGCGCTTCCTCCCTGCTTGCTGGCATCGCAGAATGTTCCGTCTCGCTGGTTCATCTGCAGCAGCTTTGGCTCGCGATAACGCGCTCCCGACGGAAGAAGATCAACCTGCGGATAAACATGTCCGGTCGCCGTGATTAAGTCCAGCCAGCCGTCATTATCCAGATCCACGAAGGCCGTGCCCCACTTCACGAACGGTAGCGATGGAACCGCGACCCCCGACTTGTAGGAAACGTCGGTAAAACTCCAATTCCCGTCATTACGAAACAACAAATTGTATTCGTCAGAGAAATTGGTAATAAAAAGGGCAGGTCTCCCGTTGTGCAGGTAATCCCCAATCGCAATTCCCATCGACGCCTGTTCGGATCCATCCTCGTCGACTGCGGTACCCGATTCCAATCCGATTTCAGAGAACTTTCCGTTGCCTTCGTTCTTGTACAGAAACTTCGGCGTAGAGTCGTTAGTCACGTAAGCATCGGGCCGCCCCACATTATTGAAATCAGCCCATACCACTTGCATTCCGTAGTATCCGTTGGGATCGCTGACTCCCGCATCCTTCGAAACATCGGTGAACGTCCCATCTCCATTGTTGTGAAATAGCGCGTCGCCCGCTCCTTTTAATCCGCGCGGCCCGCACTGCACATCAATTCCTCGATACTTGCAATTCGGCGACTTGCCGAAACCTGGCAGATCATTCAAATGGAAGTCCACATAATTCACCACCATCAAATCCAGGAAGCCATCTCCATCGTAATCTCCAAACGCTGCTCCCGTGGACCAGCGACCATCTCCCACACCGGCTTTCGCCGTTACATCACGAAACGTCCCGTCGCCATTATTGTGATAAAGAACATTTCCGCCAAAACACGTAACCAGCAGATCGGGCCAGCCATCGTTGTCGTAATCTCCCACTGCGCCGCCCATGGCAAAACACGGACTGCCAATTCCCGCTTTGTCGGTAACATCTGTAAATGTCCCATCATGATTGTTGTGATAGAGCGCGCCACGGCTCTTTTCACCTTTTAAAGCCATCTCTACGCTCGGCGCATTCGTGAAATAAATATCGAGCCAGCCATCCCGGTCATAATCAAACAAAATCACGCCACCGCTCATCGACTCCACAATATATTTTTTCGATGGATCCGAGACGTGCTGGAACGTGATGCCGGCCTTGGCGGTCACGTCTTCCAGTTGCGGAATTGTGCGCCCGGTACACTCTGTCGCTTTTGCTCCGGCTGGCGGAGGCGGCGGCACAGGATGTCCCTGCGCCAACACCCTGGCGACATTTACCATCAGGCTCCCCCACAAAGTGAGCGCGCAAACCACCTTATGCTTTCTCAAAGCGCTTTCACCAATTCAATCCTCATGGATTCTGCGGCGGGATTGCTGCGCTTGCTCGGCCGCGTTGTTTTGCTTTCAAATCTTTGTAAATTCCCAATTCGTGATCGGCTTCCGCTACGCGTCCATCTTTGCGGTACGCCGCCTGCAGTTGGTAATGCATATAGTCCGCTCCAGGATTTAACCGCACCGCCGTTTCCAGATGGCTGATCGCATCTTTCAGTTGGCTACGATCTAAAAGAACCTTACCCATTTCGTATTGCGCGTTGGCATGCTCGGGATGGGCGCTCAGAACTTCCGCAAACAGCGCTTCCGCTTCGGCCGAACGCGACTGTTGGAGGTAAACAAAGCCCAGGTTGTATTTGCCTTCGGTATCCGCTGGATTCAGGGCAAGCTCAGCCTGAAATTCTTGCGCCGCTTCGTTCCAGTGTTCCCATCGGAGATAAGCTTGTCCCGCAAAATAGTGGGCCTTGGGTAGCGACGGTGAAAGCTGCGACACTCGATGCAGAGTTGCCACCGCTCGTGCATAATCTCCGATTTCGATCCACTCCTGGCCGACCAACATCAACGTGTCGCTGGAGCGATCACCCTTCTCAAATTCTGCAAGCACTTCACTGGCGGGTTTCAGTTCTCCCTGGTGCGCCAATGCACTCGCCCACGCATAGCCAACTGCGGCATCCTGCATCCCACGCTCTCCAAGCGGCTTAAATGTCTTCGCTGCATCCGCAAACTTTTCCTCGCCAAAATACGCCATACCCAACATCGCTCGCACCGCACCGTCTTCGGGATTCGATCCCAATGCTGCGGATAGTCCGCGCACCGCTTCCGGATAGTTCTGGGCACGAAACGCCGCCGTTCCCAAACTGCGCATCAAACCCGGCTGCGTCGCTTGCCACTGCTCTGCTTCCTGATAGTGTCCCAGTGCAGCGTTGTAATTCTTACGAATCGCTTCCGATGTTGCCAGATCGCTGAAGCTTTGCGCCAATACCGCCCGCAATTCTTTTTCTTGTGCGTCTGCCTGTTGCTTCTGTTTTCCCGTCAGATTGGCCCGCGCGAGCACCGCCGGATCAACTTGGGCAAAGGGATCGGTGTTTGCAGCTTCCCCTAGCGTGGGCTGCTTCTTGTCATCGAGTGTGGGCGGAAGAATCACCGCGGCAGACGTAGCGGAATTCGCTCCTTCTTCCGCGAAGTGCGCGGCCATGCCTTGCTGGCTGGATTGCAGGACCTTATTTTGCAGCGCGCGAGCTTTTTCCAGAAACGTTTCGCCCTCCTCTTTTCGTCCAGAGGCTGTCAGGATCCGCCCAAGATCAATGTACGCCCGGCGAATCTGATAGTTCGAACGCGACTCATCCCCGCCAGTATAAAGAATCGCCTTCCGAAAATACTCCTCCGCCGCAGTCATGTCGTTCACCGCGTAGGCGTTCAGCCCAAGATACAGCCACGGTTCAGGCGCTTCCGGATTTATGGTGGCGGCATGTTTCAAATACTTGTTGCCCTCCTCGTAGTTCCGCTCCCCGGAATCCACGAAACCCATCATGTAGTTAGCCAGATAATCTTGAGGATAGAATTCTAATTCCTTCTTGAATTCCGCACTGACTTCCGGGGTTGCAGCCCATTCATTGCCGGCGAGGTGCGCGAGTCCCAGAAAATAGTGAGCATGCGGCGTGCGCGTATCCAGCTTAATGGCTGTTTCAAATTCGCGTATTGCCGCCGGCATATCGCCCGCATCGCGATACGCTCGTCCAAACATCACGTGGATCGATCCGGAGTCACCGGCTTCCTTAATCATCTGCGCGAAGACCTGATCGACCCGAGATCGGTCGCCCGCATCCTTGGTTGCCAACAGAGCAATCGCTTGCGTATACAGATTCTCGATAGTTGGAGCTATGTTTGCCGCGCGCGTCAAAGCATGCGCCGCCCGTGGATAGTCATTCTTGCGTGTCCACGCTTGGCCCAGTATCTGAAACGCTCTGACATTGTTGGGATCGTCGAGAAGCGCACGATCGGCCTCTGCAATGGCTTCATCGGCTTGGCCGCCCTGCAGCCTGGCAATCGCCAAATCCACACGCGTGTCTGGAATGCTTTCAAAGTCCAAAGAACGTGTATAAAGCTCAGAAGCTTGTGAGTAGGCCGATTCCAGCAACCTGACCTGACCTAGTTCACGCAATGCCAGTGCAATCACCGACTCGCTTGCATGGGCGACCGCTGCAGGCTCTCCGGAAGACTTCGCACGCTGTACCTGCTCGAGCCGTTTCTGGAGTTGTACGGCCGCGTCACTGAGTTGTTCGGCGCCCGAATTCGAAGGCTTGTGCTTCTCGGCGCCGACCGCGCTCGCTTGCGGCAATGCCCAGGCGTGCCCTGTCAGAAATAATGAGCAAACGCAGAGTGCCAGACCTCGCCGCCACACTCCGGCTCGGCGCAACCTCTGTTCATTTTGCTGGAAATTCACGAAGAGAAAATCCCATGGAGCAGTTTCAAAAATAAGCGGCGGGACTCGAAATAGCAAGTCCCGCCGCTGAAGGAGTTAACTACGAACGATTCGTGAAGCTTAGAAGTAGAACCTCAGTGTGTACTGAAGTTCGCGCGCAGCCTGCACGATGAACGTCTTGCCAAAGTTGCCGCCGATGCCGCCAGCGTTTTGGCTGGTAACAACGTTGTTGGACAAGTTGGGCGTTACGCCAGTCATTGGGTTCACGGTCAAACCGCAGGGTCCCACTGCGTCGTTGCAGTGCAAGCCGTTGGCTCCGTAGCCTGCGCCTTGCAGGTCGTTGCCGGTAAAGTTCGGATGGTTGAATGCGTTGAAGAAGTCCATGCTGAACTTGACGCGGTAATGTTCCTTGAAGTACCAGTTCTTGGCCATCTGGAAATCGATGTTGCGGAAGTTCGGACCATAGCAGGTTCCCCGGCCGACGGTACCGATCGTCCCGAGCGTGTAGCCAACTACGGTAAACGCCGCGGGATTCAGGATTTGGTTGGCGTTCTCGCCGGAGTTGCAGCCTATCCCGGTGGCGTTTGGCCGTTGGTTTTGGGAAAAGCCGGTGCCGGTCAGCGAGTTGAGTGGGCTGGCTACGACTACTGAGGTTACTCCGTCGCCAGCGCACGCACTCCAGGTACTTCCCGGAGGACATGCATAGGTCAAGCTGTTTCCGCCTGCACCGTTGCTGTATATCGTCAAGGAAGAGCCGGAGCTTATGCTGATGATGCTGTTGGCTTCCCAGCCGCCAAGCACTTGGCGAACAACCATGCTCTTATTTGCCAGCTTTGGCAGATAGAACACTTCGTTAGCCACAAAAATGTTGCGGGCGGTTAATGTTCGTATTGCCCTTGCTCAGGCTGGTGTTCGAAGGGTCAATGAAAGCCTGGGCGTTCACGCTGCCAGACGAATTGTCCAAGTCGACGTCACCGATCGAGTGGGACCAGGTGTAGGCCGCCTGGAACGTGGAGTAGTTACCTGTCCGCGCTCGAAACAACGCTTGCAACGAGTGATAACTGGCGTGGCCGCCTCGCGCAAACAACCCAATCGTGCCAAAGTTGTCTGCGGGACGCAGAGCATTCAGGGCGGTGCCGCTCGAGAACGCTCCCGCCAGCCAATCGGCTTGCGCAACACGGTTTAAATCGGCCATTGAAGTCAGGTGGATGCCGGCGTTTCCGACGTAGCCGACAGACAGCGTCGTGTTGCGGGCAAGTTCCCGTTCCACAGACGCGTTCCACTGCCAGCTATTCGGAGTAACGGCTGCTGGATCCTTTGAAGCGTTCGGCGAGACCGCTGGGTTAGACAAAGGCGATGGTGTGGAGAAAGTACGCACATCCGTCGCGTTGATGACGAACGGCGCCGTGCGCGCCAGTGATTCATCAATGCCCACTAGTTCGCGCTGATAGAATTGTCCCACTCCAACGCGAACCGCAGTCTTGCCATCACCCTTCACGTCCCAAGCCAAGCCCAAGCGTGGAGCGATGTCATGGTTGCTGTTGTTCACCAAGGAGCGGTTTGGCCCAGGTGTGCCGGAGGAAAGAGGTAGCGTAACTCCCAGGGAGCTCAATTGGGAGGCTGCCGCTCCGCAAGGGTTGGTACCCGGAACGATTATGACGCCGTTGCATGCATCAGACGGGTTCGCCGCCGCTTCGGTTGGACTCCAAGCAGCCAAGCTAAAGCTAGCCCAAGTGTTAGTCTGGGAATACGGTTCGCGGTAGAAGGACCAGCGGAACCCATACGAGAGCGTCAGGTTGCGTCGTACCTTCCAAGTGTCGCCAATGTACCATTCGAAATCATGCCAGATTACCTGAGCAAGACCGTTGACGCTGTTTTCGCTGGAATTGAAGATGTTATTTGGCACCAGAAAATTCCCCAACGAGTTGTTGGTATTTACGCCGGATACGCAGCCCACAGGTGAGGAGGACGAGCAAGTGAACGGGTTTGACGGGAAAGCCGGCTGGTCGTTACCACCGTTGTTGAACTCATCCTTGGCGTTGGTGCTCCAATACGCTCCGAACTTCCAAACGTGGTTGCCCTGCACCTTCGAAACGTTGTCCTGCAATGCATACAGGTCTTCGTGGTTGGCATAAGGAGCAATCGTCCACATCGTCTGCCCGCTGCCATAGGGTGACAATCCGCCCCATGCACCACCACCGTCGATAAACGCACCGGGCTGCTTCAGCGAAGCGGGCCAGGCGGTCGGGATCGCAGCGTTAACCTGCGCCACATACGACGCAGACGATGGTGTCAGCGACGTAATGATGGCGTTGTGGCCATAACCAAATTCCACGTCATTCACCATGGAATTGCCGATTTGCGTGGTCAACTTAGCCATTACACTCTTCGACGGCTGGCTCCAATCCGATTGCAACGTCGGGAAATATGTATCTCCCCAGAACAAGTTGGGGTTCGGCGCTGGACTGGTCCAAGAATCATTGGTCCAACGGAAGGTGATGCGATTCGATTTCGTCACATCATAGTCCGCGCGGATGTTCCACTCACTCCAATTGGTCTTGATATTTTCTGCGCTGGCCCAATTGTTTCCATTTTTGTCCAACGTTTTGTTGGGATCTGGATAGAACTGCGCCAAGAGCGCGCCGGCGGGATCTACGCTCGCCAACTTCAGAGGATTGCCTGGAGCTTGTAGAGCCGTGGGAATCGTCGGCAGTGTTGCGCCGCACTGATCTTTCGTCGCTGCGCCGTAACCACTGAAATCACCGGCCTTTTCAGCAGCCGTCGGGACGCAAGTTGCCACCGACTGTCCGCTGATTTCGCGGTTCCATTCCTGGTTCCAGAAGAAGAACAGCTTGTTCTTCAGGATTGGACCGCTGATGTGATAGCCCCAGTCATTGCGGCGTTCTTCGGTGGTTCCGGTTTGGTTGGCGTTCGAAAACCAGTTGTTCGCGTCCAAGGCGTTGTTGCGGCCCGCATAGAAGAGGCCACCATGGAATTGATTTTCGCCAGCTTTCGTGGTGATGCTGATGATCGCGCCAGAAGCCTGTCCATACTCCGGACCGTAGGAGTTACGCAGCATCTTGAATTCAGCGATGGCATCCGTCGAGGGATAAACCAAGATCGTTCGGTTCGAGCCAACGTCGTTGTTGTTCACGCCGTCGACCAGGAACAAGTTGTTCGTATAAGGATTGCCGTTCACAGTGAAATCGCTGCCACCCGACAAGCCCTTGCCTACTCCGTTAAAGTCTTTCGCGGTCGAAACGCCAGGCGACAAGGTCACCAAGCCCATAAAATTTTCACCGTTCAAGGGCAGTTCGCGCACTTGCTGGCCTTCCACAACTTCGCCAGCCGCTGCGGATGTCGTCTGCACTTGCACGTCGGAAGCTTCCACCGTGACGGTTTCGCTGGCAGCACCAATCGAGAGCTGCGCGTTCACTTCGGTGTTCGTCGACGTGTGTACTTCTACGCCGGTGGATACGAATTCCTTAAACCCGGTCTGCTTCACGCGCACTTCATACGTGCCGATCGGCAACTGCGAAACGGTAAAGTTACCCGCGTCGCTGCTCGCGGCATTGTACGTTGCGCCCGTGCCGACATTCTTCACGGTAATCGTCGCGCCGGACACGACTGCGCCGGTGCTGTCGGTAACATTTCCATTGATTGTGCCGTAATAAATTTGCGCCTGGGAGACAGGGCTGCTGACTAGCATCACCACTATTCCGAGGATGAGGAGCGATAGGAGTCCAAGCCAAGATCGGCCGGACGGACGGACTGGCGTACCTGCACGGTTCAACATTCGTGACACCTCGAGTTCAATTTTTACTCGACTGGAAACTAGGAAAAGCACCCCTACTGCATGCACCGACCAACGACTTGCTACACGTCCTCGTTACGAGGAACGCTGTGGCTCGCAGATTTCAACCCCTGAAATCGCGCAGATCCACATTTGTCAGCATTAGGCATCAACTAGAAAATCATGTCAAGCGAAAAATATCGTTATTCTAATGGAATTTGTAAATCCTCGATTTCGTATGTGGTCCACTTGTCATACCGATTCTAATAGAAAACCATTACCATTCTGTTTTCAGTGACATACCCAGATTGGCCATCTACCGCACGGACCGTGGTTACAAATACTAATATTGTACTTTTCCGCTCGCAGCGATCGCTCGTCGTGTTCCCATCACCATTTCTTCCATTCTTTCCATGCAATATTAAGCGTTGCGCGATAGAATGCCCCACCGTTCATCTGACTTCCGACTTCGCTGGGGTGCGAAGATCTCAGACAGAAAATGCGGCGCGCGCGTTCCATCGCGGGAAAGTCGCTCACAGGTCTACTCGGCATGACATCCACTAAGGCACCCCACTCCAAAGGCGGCGCCGTCACCTTAAAAGCAGTCGCGAAGCATCTCGGCCTCACTCCGGGGACTGTCTCGGCGGTCCTGAATAATTCCTCCGCCGCGCGTTCCATCCCCGAGCACACGCGCAAACGCATCCTCGCCGCAGCTCGCGAGCTGAACTACCGCCCGAACTTTCTCGCCCGGTCTCTGCGCGTGCAGCGAACATTTTCCGTTGGCGTGATCACCGAAGAAATTGGCGATGCGTATGGCGGCATGATCGTCAGTGGCATCGAACAATACCTTAGCGAGCGCGGTTTCTTTTTCCTTACTGTCGCGCATCGTCACGATCCACGGCTCTTGCAGACCTATTCCGAAATGTTGATGGCGCGCGGTGTTGAAGGTTTCATCACCATCGATACTTCCGTCGCAGAACAGCCGCTGCTGCCCACCATCGCTGTGGCCGGCCACGAAAAAGTCGAAAATGTCACCAACATCGTTCTGGACCACCGCCGCGCGGCGCAATTGGCGCTTCTTCATCTAAAACAGCTCGGACACCAACGCATCGCTTTTCTCCGTGGCCAGGAAAAGAGCTCGGACTCGACTGCGCGTTGGGAAGCCATCGAAGAAGTCGCACGTGAAATCGGAATCCATATTCAACCCGAACTGGTGGTCCGACTAGAAGGTATCGACTCCACACCGGAACTGGGTTATCCCTACGGCAAACAGCTTCTTGAACGCAAGATCCCGTTCACGGCGCTCTTTGCCTACAACGACATTTCCGCGATTGGCGCCATGCGCGCTTTTCAGGAAGCCGGGCTCAACATTCCTCACGATATTTCAGTCGTGGGATTCGATGATATTTCCTTGGCATCATTTTCTATCCCGCCGCTGACCACGGTGCGCCAGCCTTTGCTGAAAATGGGACGTATTGCCGCGCAAACGCTGCTCGACCGCATCGAGGAACGCGCTTCTTTTGTTTCTGAAATCGCCATTGAGCCGGAGTTGGTCGTTCGCAAGTCCACCGCTCCGCCGAGATGCACTTAATCGGCGCCACCAGGTATCCAAGGCCGCTCTTTTCGCGTCTATTCTCCTAACGGGTCGGTGACCCACTCGGGCTAGAGAACGACGTCCCGAGCTGACTCAAAGACGGGCCAGGCCGGAAGAGTGGTGCGTGATACGAATTCTGCAACGCTGGACGGCAGTTCCGCGCGCCCGCGTTTACTTTTTGCTCTTTTGTCTTAGCATTCCGTTCGCCCTGCGCGCCCAACTTTCTACGCCCGACCATCTCGCCGACCCCGGTTTTTGGCCCACCAAGCCCGATCTTCCCCGCAATGAATATGTCGGCCCGTCCGCCTGTGCCTCGTGCCATCCCACCATCTTCGCCGCGCAGCCGAAGACCTCCATGGCGCGTACCGCGCAGTTTGCCGAGCGTGACGCTCTCCTTCATGCTCATGCAAAACTAAATTTCGCAGGCGGGCCCTATCGCTACGAAATTTCCTGGCAGGGCGCGGAGCCCACGTACTCCATTACATCTCCCGACAAAACTCTCGCAGCCACTTTGCAGTGGGCCTTCGGTACCGGGCGCGTCGGCCAGTCTTATCTTTTTCGCGCACCCGATAAGAGTTATCGCGAAGCGCGCGTAACCTTTTTTTCCTCTCTCGATAATCTCCATTTCACGCCGGCTCGCGCCTTCACCACTGTCCCGAATATCGACGAGGCCATGTATCGCACCGTCAGCCAATCCGAAGTCGCCCGCTGCTTTGGCTGCCACACCACCGCCGCCGTAAGGAATAATCAGGTCGACGAAAAAAATCTTTTGCTCGGTGTGACCTGCGAGGCCTGTCATGGTCCGGGCGCAAAACACGTCGCTATCATGCAAGCTGCCGAACTCGCTGGCACGTCCTACTCCGGTCCGCCCTATGTCCTCAATCCCGCTTCTCTCGATCCTATGAATTCCGTGGATTTCTGCGGCGCGTGCCACGCCACTTGGTGGGACGTTAAACTCTCCGGCATGAAAGGTGTATCCAACGCTCGCTCACAGCCGTTCCGCCTGGAACTTAGCAAGTGCTGGGGCAAAGGCGATTCGCGCCTTACCTGCATGGGCTGCCACGATCCACATTATCAACTGGATTCCGTGCCGGAAAATTACGATCACGTTTGCCTCAGTTGTCACGCTGCGACTGCCGCCGCGACGGCGGGAAATACCGGCTCGGAGCAACCCGCCACTCATCCTTCGTTACGCTCGTGTCCAGTGGGCAGCAAAGGTTGCGTAACCTGCCACATGCCCAAAGTCATGGTTCCCGAGATGCACTATCGCTTCACCGATCATAAAATCCAAATCACTCATCCCGGCGAAGCCTATTCGGAATAGCGATTCCCCTCTAAAGTTCGTTGACCAGCCGCCTCATTGCAAGCCAATTAAATTTTGCCCGCGTCCTGCTTTTGCCCGCTGCCTTCCGTGAATGTCACGTACTTGTCGATCGGCAAATCCACAAACCGCTCCACTAATCCGCTGGGCCCCGGCCATTTCACTTCTACCCAATCCATCTTCGTGCGCTTCCCGATCCCCAACACCAGTCGCGGATCATGCGACGACAGGAAACTTCCGCCACCTACTGTCATCCGGTTGCGCTGCAAATCTCCCGCCTTATACATCACTCGCGCCCCCACCGCATCGCGATTCGCTTTTTTCCCCACCAACTGAATTCCCAACCAATGATTTTGCGCGCCCACATTATTCCGCAACAGCAATGGCGCTCCATCATTCACCGAAATCAACACGTCCAACGCGCCGTTATTCATAAAGTCGCCCACCGCCAGCCCGCGCGACGAAAAATTCTTCGTAAACACCGGCCCGCTCGCCGCACTCACATTCTTGAAGCTCTTACCCTCGTTGTGAAACAGCAGCAGCGGCTCCTGAAACGTAACTTGCTGCGAAAATTCGTCCACCAGATCATCGGGAAATCCATTCGACAAAAATAAATCCAGATTCCCATCATTGTCGTAGTCCAGAAACTTCAATCCCCAGCCGCTCATCCACCGCGTGGCCATCCCGATCCCGGCGTTCATCGCCACATCATCAAACGTCCCATCGCGATTGTTTTTGTACAACGAGAAAATTTCCTGATCGATGTTGGCCACAAAAATATCCATCCAGCCATCTTGATCGAAGTCCGCTGAATCCACGCCCATTCCCGAGCGCGCACGCCCGTCCGAGCTGTACGCCACATCCGCCGGCAGCCCAATTTCTTCGAACTTGCCGCCATGGTTCTGCCACAGAAAATTCCCTACTGTATCGTTCGAGACGAACAAATCCATCCATCCATCATTATTAATGTCCGTCGCCACCACTCCCCACGCCTTTCCCAGATGGCTGGCGATTCCCGTTTCTTCACTCACGTCGCGAAATGTTCCGTCTCCATTGTTGTGAAACAGCCGGCTTGGCCGCGGCTTGAAAATTCGCGGGATGCAATAATGCTGCACGCCATTGGTCTCGATTCCGCAGCTCATCGTCTTATCGAATTCCACGAACCCGCACACAAACAGGTCCAATCGCCCATCGTTGTCGTAGTCAAACCACACTGCGCTTGAATTCCAGCCCGGCGCCGCTACTCCCGCCTTCTGGGTCACATCCGTGAACGTGCCATTTCCATTGTTGTGATACAAAATGCTGCGTCCGTATTGCGTCACATAAATGTCAGGGAACCCATCGCCGTCGTAATCCCCAACCGCAACGCCCATTCCGTACCCGCCGCCCAGCACGCCTGCTTTCTCCGTCACATCGGTGAATGTTCCATCGCGATTGTTGCGATACAGCGCATTTCGCAACGGCGGCTTGGGATCGTAGAAGTCGCACTTCCCGCTGTTCACCAGGTAAATGTCCATCCATCCATCGTTGTCGTAATCCAGAAACGCGCATCCCGCTCCGCTGGTCTCCGGCAAATGTTTCTCCGGCGACACTCCGGCCACATGCTTCCAACGAATTCCACTTTGTGCGGCTGAAATTTCTTCAAAGGTAGGCGCCGGTGCTCCGGGCAAACCCAAATGCGTCGGGGCGTGCAGTAAATGCGCTGCGCCTCCAACAAATATCGGCAGCGTTTGCAGGAATTTTCTTCTCGATACGCCATCCAGCCGGCGCAGTAACTCGCTCCAGCCCCGTTTCCTTGCCATGCAAATCACAATAACATGCCAACTTTCGTTCTCGGTATCTCGCCGCATTCGCAAACAACACGGCCATTGCGCGCCGCCCACGTATAGATGTCATCCTGAGGACGCGCCTTCGGCGGCCGAAGGATCTCAACTGCTGCTCTGCCTCCCAATAGTCATCGCTGGGCTATGCTACGATTCAGAAAGTTTCTCTTTTGCGCAAAAATGCTGCGTCAAACTACATTGAGTCGCCATTTACGAGTTATTGGCCTGACCTTTCTCGCCCTCCAATTTTTCTCGCCGACTCGCACCATCGCGCACCCGATCCAAACGCAATCCGCTGATGATTTCGACTCTCTCTCCCGCTCGGCCACCGCCGCCCGCGAAGCAGGCCATCCCGCGGACGCCATCCCCTTCTATCAACGCGCCCTCCAACTCCGCCCCGACTGGGTCGAAGGCTGGTGGTATCTCGGCACGCTGCTCTATGACGCCGATCAGTTCAGCGACGCCATCCCCGCCTTCCAAAAGGTGGCTGAACTCGCCCCGCAAGTTCCCGACACGCAAAATTTTCTGGGCCTCTGTGAGTTCGAAGTCGCCGACTACGATTCCGCCCTGCGCGATCTGGAAAAGGGTCACGCCTCCGCGTCATCGCAAGACGATCCGCAACTCGCTCGCGTCGTTTCCTATCATCTCGCGCTGCTCCTGAATCGCGCCGCCCAATTCGAACGTGCTCTCGCAGTTCTCTCTAAAGATTTTGCGCAGGGTGCGCCACCCTCTCAAGTGGCCTTCGCTTTCGGTCTAGCGCAACTCCACATCCCGCTCTTGCCAAGCGAAGTCGACGCCTCCAAAGACGCTCTAATCCAAAACGTCGGCCAACTCTCCGCACTTGTCTCCCAAGGTCACGCAGCGCAGACGCTCGATTCTTACGCCACGCTCGTCCGACAGAACCCCAATGTTCCCTATCTTCATTCCGCATACGCCGCCGCTCTGGAGGCCGCTGGCCACCAGGAAGATGCCCTCGTCCAACTTAAGCTCGGAAGAAACACCAAGCCTGCATCCTCCCAATCCTCCATCGATCTCAATGTCGCCGCTCTCTACGCCAATGAGTTGGGTCGCGCCCACTTGGGCCTTCCTCTCAGCGCACGCGACACCATGAAGCTCGATCCCGCCGAATCCTGGCAGCAAGCCACGCAACTCTTCTCCGCAGGTCGCTACATCGATGCAATGCCATTCTTAAAGTCCCATCTCGCCACCAAAACGCAGGACGGCACCGCCTGGGCCATGCTCGGTCTCTGCGAATTTGAAACTCGCGACTACGACAACGCCCTACTGCATCTCGAAAAAGGTGCCAGCCTAGGCCTTGGCGGCTCGCCCGAATCAGTTCGCATCGCCCGTTATCGCCTCGCGCTGCTTCTGATACGCAATGCGCAGTTCGATCGAGCGGCCACGCTCCTTGTTCCCGAGGCCGAAGGCAATTCCCTCGCCCCGCAAATTCAATTCGCCTTGGGACTCGCGCTCCTCCACAAAAAAATGTTGCCCGAACAGGTTCCGACGTCCGACGTGCCGCTCGTCCAATCTGCCGGAGAAATTTCCTTGCTCCTGCACCAAAGCAAGTACGATGCCGCGTTTCCCAAACTCCAGCAGCTCATCCAGAAATATCCCACCACCCCGCTGCTTCATTACGTCTACGGCCTCGGCCTCGCCTCGCTCTCCCGCTACGAAGATGCCGAAGCCCAATTCAATGAGGAATCCCGCATCTCCCCACAAAGCGAATTGCCCTACGTGCAGCGCGCCTTCGTAGAATTACAAACGCGCCGCCCCGCCGCTGCCTTAGCCTCCGCGCAGCGTGCCGTTCAGCTCGCACCAGATTCTGCTGAGGCACACTACGTCCTCGGCCGCAGTCTTCTTGAATCGGGAAAATATCAGGACGCCTCGCAGGAATTACAAACGGCCGCCCGCCTCAATCCCGGCAGCCCGGAAGTGCATTTCAATCTCGCCAAAGCCTACGCCAAACTCAATCGCCGCGAAGATGCCGAGCGCGAACGCGCCACCTTCGCCCGCCTCAACGCAGAAATCGAATACCAACGCAGCCACCAAGGGAGCCAAGCCTACGGCGCCGCCCACACCGCCTCCGAACTCTCGCAATCGCAAGCCCCACCTCAATCTCCGCCCCAACAATAAAAAAGAGCACAGCAAAATGCCTGTGCTCCGTGATCTTGCCACCCGTAGGGGCACAGCATGTTGTGCCCCAGGTCAGCACAATAATTACCGTTCAACTCAAACTGTCATCCTGAGGCGATCCGACGAGAATCGCCGAAGGATCTCAACCTAGTCCCCAGCGACACTCGCCTCGCTCACGCCCACCGGCCTCGATCCCCGCAACGCATAATACGCAATATACAAATAACAAAGCACCGGCAACACAAACGCGTGGTGCACGCCAAACCGATCCGCAATCGCTCCCTGCACCACCGGAATAATCGCGCCGCCCACGATCGCCATAATCAGCAGTCCCGAACCATCGCCCGTCCGCGGCCCCAACTTCGCGATTCCCAAGGTAAAAATACTGGGGAACATGATCGAGTTAAAAAATCCCACCAGAATGATGCTCCACATCGCGATGTGCCCGGTAGTCAGCATCGACACCAGCACCAGGGTGCACGAACAAAACGCCGCGATTCCCAACACGGTTCCCGTCTTCACCTTTTGCAGAATCGCTGACCCAATAAATCGTCCCACCATCGCACCGCCCCAGTAGTAGGCCACCAGCTTCGCGCCTTCCACTTCCGGCAAATTTCCAATCTCCGGCTGGTTGAAATAGTTAATCAGGAAGCTGCCAATCGCCACTTCGGCTCCCACATAGGTAAAAATCGCCACGCAGCCCAAAATCAAATGTTTGTACTTCCACATGCTTCCGTCGTCCCGGCCATCCTTATGCCTCTCCACACTCGGAATCGTCGGCAGCTTGAACAGTCCAATCAAAACCGCAAACACGATCAACGCCGTCCCAATAATCATGTACGGCACTTTCACGGACGACGCTTGCTGCATTTTCGAAACCGCCGCCCCCGCTCCCACCGTTCCCAGAATTAGTAATCCGCCCACCCATGGTCCAATCGTTGTTCCCAGCGAATTGAATGCCTGCGTCAAATTCAATCGGCTCGATGCCGTTTCCGGGGGACCCAACACCGCTACATACGGATTCGCGGCCACCTGCAGCGCCGTAATTCCCGCCGCCAGCACCATCAACGCGCACAGAAACAAGGGATACGACAGCGCACTCGCCGCGGGCACAAACAAAAACGCGCCCAGCCCCATGGTCAGCAGTCCTACCACCATCGTTTTCTTGTATCCGATCGCGTCAATCACCTTCGCCGACGGAATCGAGAAAATAAAATACGCCGCAAAAAACGCGAACTGGATCAACATCACCTTAGTGTACGTAAGATCGAACACTGATTTCAGGTGCGGCACCAGAATGTCATTCAGCACCGTCACGAATCCCCAAAAGAAAAACAGCACCGTCACCATCGCCAGCGCCGCCGGATATTTCTGCGTTTCCCCCGACGTTGCCGCCTTCGTGGGACTCGCTGTGCTCACGTTTACCATTTTTCCGCGTTCCGTTTCTCCGCATCCTGAGCGGCACACCTATTCCGCTGAGATAGTGCCACACCTCTTACCCGATGCAAATGTTTCTTGTCACAACGTGCGAATGAGGAATGGTGTATAAACGATTGCCGTATCGTTATTCTGCTCGCTATCGAGAGTCTCCATGCACACTTTGCATCGCGTCTACGTAGCCACTTTCGCTGTCCTTTGCACCTTCGGCCTCACGCCGCAATCCCTGCGTGCGCAAAAATATTCTTCCGTCGTCATCTGGTCGGAGCCCGGGCTTCCCACCGCCGATTCGTCTGCACCCTCGGCTGCGCAACTCAGTTCCATCTTTCCCGACGCGCATCTTGTCTCCGCCGATCAACTCCCCACACAGCTAGCCGATCCGCAAACGCATCTGTTCGTCCTCGGGCAAGGTTCCGTAGTTCCCGAATCCGCATGGTCCGCTATTCAGGCTTACCTGCAACGCGGCGGCAATCTCCTCGTTCTCGGTGGACGCCCCTTCACTCGCGCCGCCTATCGCGATTCTTCCGGCTGGCACCTTCGCGACTACAGCGTGCGCTTCTCGCGGCTTCTCAACATCGATCAATATCAATCCACCCCCGGCTCATCCGGCGCAAGCTTTTCACCGAATCCCGATATTCCCATTCACCTTCCGCATTTCGCTTGGCGGCAAGCCTTCAGCCCCATCATTCGCCTCAGCTCCACCGATCTCTACAATCGCGGCGGTTCCGCAGGTTCGCTCGACGCGCGTCTCGACACTCTCGTCTGGGGTGTAACCAACGGACGCCGACTCTCCGCGCCCATCGTCCAGATCGATCACATCTCCGGCGCGTTCACCAGTGGCCGCTGGATTTTCATCGCCGCTGAGCTCGCGCCAGACTTTTATTCCTCCGCCGATTCCTCCCAACTCCTTCGCGCCCTCGCCGCTCGCTCCCTCCGAGGCGCCGAAGAATTTACGGTACGCCCCACTCTTCCTCTCTATCTCCCGGGCGAGCCCATCGAACTCGAAACCGTTTTTCACTCTGCTGCAAACGCGACCACCGCTTCTCCCGACGCACCGCTGACCGTTCAAATCTCCTCGTATCCCGAAGCCCAGCCCAACCAGAAACAAACCACCACCTTCACGCTCCCCACCTCCACTACTACACTTCTTCCCGCACCACAATCCAAAGGCCTGCACATCATCGAAGCGCGTCTCTTGGAAGGCACCGCGCTCCGCGCCATCTACCACTCCGCCTTCTGGATCCGCGATGAGCAGTTCCTCCGCTCCGGCCCCAAGCTGGGCGTCAATTCTGACTATTTCACGATCGATGGAAAACCCCTCGCCGTCGTCGGCACCACCTACATGTCCAGCGAAGTGCAGCGCCTGTATTTCGATCATCCGAACGTCTACGTGTGGAACAGCGACCTCGCGCTCATCCACGACGCCGGGCTCAACATGCTGCGCACCGGCTGGTGGACTGGGTGGGACAAGCTTTGCGATGAATCCGGCCGCCCCTACGAACGCACCCTGCGCACTCTCGAAGCCTACTTAATGACTGCTCGCAAATACGGCCTCCCCGTTCAATTCAACTTCTTCGCCTTTCTTCCCGAAGTTCTCGGCGGCACCAATCCCTACCTCGATCCGCAAGCAATTCAGAAACAGCACAATCTCGTGCAATCGGTCGTCGCGCGCTTCCACGACGTGCCGTATCTCGCGTGGGATCTCATCAACGAGCCCAGCTTCTCCAAACATCTCTGGAAGATGCGGCCTAACGACGATCCCATGGAACTCGCTGCCTGGAACGCCTGGCTCTCGCAAAAATATCCCGATCGCGCTGCGCTGGCCGCCGCATGGAATGTTCCACCGGATTCCATCGCCGGCACCATTTCCCTGCCCACTGACGACGAGTTCAACCTCCGCAGTATGTACGTTGGCGTGAATTCGCTTCGCGTCTACGACTACACCGAATTTGCCCAGGAAAAATTCGCTGATTGGGTTCGCGACCTGCGCGAGGTCATTCATCAAACCGGCTCAACGCAACTCATCACCGTTGGGCAAGACGAAGGTGGCTACCAGGATCGCCTCTCGCCCGCTTTCTTCGCCCCGTACATCGACTTCACCACCAATCATTCCTGGTGGCAGAACGATTTTCTTCTCTGGGATTCTCTCGTCGCCAAGCAACCCGGCAAAGCCATGCTCATTCAGGAAACCGGCTTGCAGCGCGAACTCACCCTCGACGAAATCGCGCGCCGCACTCCCGAGCAGGAGGCCGCGCTCTTCGAACGCAAATTCGCCATGTCTTTCGTGCAAGGTTCCGGCGCCATCGAGTGGCTTTGGAATTCCAATTCCTACATGACTGAAAGCAACGAGACGCCCATCGGCGCGCTCCACGCCGACGGCACCGAAAAGCCTGAAGCCACCGTGCTTCGCGACATGGCCAAGTTCGCCGCTGCAGCTTCGCCTTACCTCAAAAATCCTAAACCACCGGAAATCGATGTCGTCACTTCGCAAGCTGCTCAATTTTCCGTCATGGCCGATCTGCAATTAGCTGCCCAACAAAACGCCGTCCGCGCCCTCGCCTACTATCTGCACCAACCCTGCTCCATCCTCGCCGAAAATCAAATCGACAAACTCGGCTCACCCAAGCTCGTCATCCTTCCCTCCGCCCAAGCCCTTCGCGAATCCGCCTGGCAAGCCCTCCTGACCTACGTAAAATCCGGCGGCAACCTCCTAGTCACCGGCCCCGTCTCCCGCGATGAACACTGGCACCCCATCGACCGCCTCACTCCCCTTGGCGTGGCTGGTCGCGTCGAGCCGCTTACCATGCACAACGCCACACTGATCGTGGACTCCACAGATCCCCAAAACGTCCGCAACATTCAAGCCGATATTCCTGTTTCCTTCAGTCAACCAGCGCAACAAACCCTCGAATATTTGCGTTTCGATTCAGATTCAACTCTCCGGGAACTTCCGCTCGAGAAGGGCAAACTTTTTTGGGCCGCTTTTCCCGTGGAACTTTCTGAGGAAAACAGTGCCGTAGCAAAACTCTACGAAGCCATACTCGGACGTCCCGCTTCGCGTTTGGCTCCTGCGATCGCTGGTCGTATAAACGCCACCGCGACATTTTCTGTTACTTCTTCGAAACAACAACCGATGCCCGGCGTCAGTTTTCCGCCTGACGATACTCTGATCTACCCCATCGACTTACAGGACGCCGTCTTCTACGTGCTGGAATCCGAGTCCGATCAAGACGCCGACATACAAATACACGACAACTCAATCAACACCAATCTGAAACTTCATCTCCCCGCCCAGCGCGCCGCGCTTGTCCTCATCGACAAACACACCAAGAAAACCGTCGCCAAATACGGCTTCTAACCAATAATCTCATTTTTAGGGGAGCCTGTTCCGTTCCCAGGCGTCATTCCGAACGGTGTCTGAGATTGAGGATGTCTGCGCGATCACGCGAGTTTGCGTGATGAATCTCTCTTCGATCTTTCAACTCTTCAACTCTTCAACTCTTCAACTCTTCAACTCTTCAACTCTTCAACTCTTCAACTCTTCAACTCTTGAACTCTTCAACTTCTCTCTACGGCAATCCAAACACAAACAATCCCGACCCCGCCGCAATCGCCACATACTGCTTCCCATCCACCGCAAACGTCATCGGCGCCGCCACTACGCCCCCGCCCATCTGGAAATGCCACAACGCCTTCCCCGTGGCTGCGTCCAACGCAATAAAATTCCCTTCCATATCTCCCGTGAACGCCAATCCTCCCGCCGTCGTCAACACTCCCGACCAACTCGGCGTAACATGCTTAAATTCCCACTTCCGCTCGCCCGTCAACGGATCAATCGCCCGCAACGCGCCCCAATACGGCAACGATTCGTCCGACGGGAAATACGCGCTCCCGTAATACGCGTGCCCCTCTTCAAATTCCTGCGGTGCGGTGCTGAACACGTCGCACTGCTCGCGCGCATTCACGTAAAACAATTTCGACTGCGGATCAAACGAAGGCGACATCCAGTTCGTCGACCCCGCCGCGCCAGGACACACGCGATTCCCTTCCAGCGTCGGCGAACTGTCCTTGGTCGCCACCGGCCTCCCCTCCGCATCCTTCTCCTTACTCCAGGTCACGTTCGCGAACGGTTTCGAGAAGACCAGCTTTCCGTTCGTCCGGTCGATCAAGTAAAAAAATCCATTGCGGTTCGCGTGCGCAATGAATTTCTTCCCGTCCATATCAATCATCACCGGAACCTGCGTCGAGTCCCAGTCGTGCTCATCGTGCTTCGTATACTGGAAATACCAATTCAATTTCCCGGTATCCACATCCAGCGCCAGCAAACAATTGCTGTACAAATTGTCGCCCACCCGTTGCGCCGCGCGATTCGATGGCGCCGGATTTCCCGTCGGCCAGAACAATTGATTCGTCGCCGGATCAAACACTCCGGTAATCCATGCCGGCGCTCCGCCAATTTTCCACGAGTCGCCTTCCCACGTTTCATGCCCCGGTTCTCCCGGCCCCGGCGTGGTATAGAACCGCCATTTCCGCTCACCCGTCGCCGCGTCGTACGCTTCCACAAATCCGCGCGTCCCGTATTCGCCACCGGAAACGCCGACAATAATCATGCTCTTTACCGCCAGCGGCGCCATCGTAAAGCTGTAGCCCTTGCGATAATCAATCGCCGCCACATTCCACACTACCGCGCCGGTACGCGCATCCAGCGCCACCACGTGCGCATCCAGTGTCGCGAAATATAATTTGTCGCCCAGCATCGCGAAGCCGCGATTCACTCGCCCGCAGCACGGCCGAATATCCGAAGGGAAAATGTACTGATACTCCCAGATCGGCCGTCCACTCTTAGCATCGAGCGCAAACGCCCGATTATCCTGCGCCGTTCCATACAAAATTCCGTCCACCACCAGTGGCGTAGTCTCCCATTTTCCCAGCGCCCCCGATTGAAACACCCACTTCGGCACCAGGCTCTTTACGTTTCCGGTGTTGATCTGATCCAGCCCGCTGTGCCGTTGGCCCGAGTAACTTCCCGAATACGTTAGCCAGTTTTGTGGCTCCTGCGCCGCATTGCGAATCCGTTCATACGTGACCTGCTGCGCGCGCCCCAGCGTCGAGCATGCCAAACTCGTCACCGCCACAATGCTCGACGCGACCAACAGCCGTCTCATCGCCACCGCCTTCATTTCGAACTCGCAGTCGCGCCTGCGCTCACGCTGACCAGATACGCCACAATATCCTCCAGCTCCTTGTCGCTCAGCGTCTTGGCATCGTACGCCGGCATGCGCGACTCTCTCGAAATCTCGCACGACTCGAGCTTGTCTTTTTCAAACACGTGAATCTGCTGCCCCATATCCATCATCTGCAAACTGAAATTGTCTTCGTTCAGTACCACGCCCGAATATTTCTTTCCGTCCGCCGTTTCCACGTTCACGCTCAAATATTCCTGCGGAAACTCCTTCGTACTTTCGATCAGCCCCCACGCCAGCCGCCGGTTCGGATTTCGCACTGATTCCACCAGCGAATCCATCGACCGCGCGGCACCAATCGATGTCAGCTCCGGTCCCAACCGCCCGCCCTTGCCATTCACCATGTGGCACGTCGCGCACCCCGGCGCCCCATGAAACAGCGCGTCGCCTTTCGCCACATCGCCCGTCGACACAGCTTTCTTCTCCACGCTGCGAATGTACGTCACCACTTCCCAGATTTCTTCCGCGGTCATTCCCACGCCTTGACTCGTCGTTCCATTCGCCGGCATCGCTGTTCCCGGCACTCCGTCATTAATCGTGCGATAAATTTCTTCGTCGCTGCTTCCATGTTTCTTCTGCGCCCGCGTCAAATCTGGCCCTCGTCCACCGCCGCGCGCGCCCAGTCCATGGCAAAACGCGCAATTAATTCGAAATTGCGATTCGCCCAACTTCGCCGCTTTCGCATCGCCCGCGAATGGATTTTTATCTTCGGCAGGAATCGTACGTGGGAAAAACAGCAGGCAGGCCAACAAGCCCAGCAGCGGGAACCTCATCCACCGGCTCAGTTGTGACCACGGTAAACTCGCTCGCACCGACAACGCCACTGACACCGTGACCATTCTTCCTCCCAGCCAGTCGGACTCAGTGCCGCGCATCATAGCACAGCCCCCAGCACCGTCTCGCCAACTCCTGAACTCGATTTTTGGCTGGAATTAATTCGCAGCAGAACTCGAGACAGTTCCCTGGCGCGCCTCTGTGACCTCTGCGCTCCGACCTCTCTGCACTCTGTGGTAAATCTTTTCTCTTCGTCCTTACCCCTTCTTCGTCTCCTGCAGAATATTCCCTCCATCCACCACCAACACCTGCCCAGTCACATACGACGCCTCCGGCGACGCCAGAAAACAAACCGCCGCCGCCACCTCCTCCGGCTTCCCCGATCTCCCCACCGGCGTGCATTTCCCCGCCTCCAACTCCTCCGCCGTCGACGACCCCGTTGCGATCCATCCCGGCGCCACCGCATTAATCGTCACACCCACGCCACCACTCGCAATCGCCACCGCGCGCATCATTCCATCCATCGCGCCCTTCGCGGCTCCATACGCTCCCGAATCCGCATTGCTTACCAGTGGCCCGGTCACCGAGGACACATTCACAATTCGCCCATACTTTTGCGCCTTCATCACCGGCAGCACCGCCCGTGTCATCAGAAACGCCGTGTGCAACGTTAATCCCAATTGCTTTTGCCAGTCCGCAAAACTCAACGTCTCAATCGCGCCACTGCCCGGCTGCCGCCCACCCTGCGCCATTCCCGCGTTGTTCACCAGAATCTCGATACGCCCAGTGCGCTTCCTCACCGCCTCCACAAACGCCGCCACCTGCGCCTCCTCCAGCAAATCGGCCACATACGAAAACACCTTCTCGCCCGTCGCATCCAATTCCTTCGCCCGAGCGTGAATGCGATCGGTGGTCGACGTGATGGCCACGAATGCGTCCTCCTGCAGCAGTCGTTTCGCAATCGCGAACCCGATGCCTTCCGCGCTTCCCGCTCCGGTCACAATTGCCGTTTGCCCCTTCAGTTTTCCGCTCACAAAGTATCCTTAAACGCGAATGGCGGCTCGAACTTCCGCCGCCACCCGCCTCATCTCTGATTTTTCTCTACGCGTGCGAAACTACCGCCTGCTTCTGTTCCACCACGTGCCCGATTCCCGCTTCCATCACGTCCAACGCCTCTTCCATCTGCTCGTCGGTAATCACCAGCGGCACCAGAATGCGCATGATGTTGTTGTACGTTCCCGCCGAAATCGTGATCAGGCCGTGCTCGTAGCAATATTTTCCTAGTTCTTTGGTCTCTTTGTCAGCGGGCTCTTTCGTCTCGCGGTCGCGCACCATCTCGATCGCGCACATTCCGCCCAGCCCGCGCACCTGGCCTATCAGCGGCCACTTCTTCTGCCAGCCTTTCGCGCGTTCCTCGAATTTCTTACCAATGGCCGTGGACCGCGCTAGCAATCCTTCCTGCTCGATCATCTCCAGCGCTGCCAGCGCGGCCGCACACGATGCCGGATTCCCCGCGAACGTGCTTCCCAATCCGCCAACATGCGGCGCATCCATAATTTTCGCGCGACCCGTTACGCCCGCAATGGGCAAACCGCCGCCAAGCGATTTCGCCGTGGTGATTAAGTCTGGTTCCACACCGTAATGCTCGATCGCAAACATTTTCCCGGTGCGCCCGATTCCCGACTGCACTTCGTCCGCGATGAACACAATCCCATACTTGTTGCAGATCTCCCGCAACATCGGGAAAAATTCCTTCGGCGGCGCAATAAATCCGCCCTCGCCCAGCACCGACTCCGCAATGATCGCCGCCACCGAATCCGCAGGCACCAGCCTCTTAAACGCATCCTCCAAATGCGACGCGCACGACACTTTGCATGACGGATACGTCAGCCCGTACGAACACCGATAGCAATACGCATACGGAATCCGGTACACGTCATTCACAAACGGCGCGAATCCCGCCTTATACGACGTCTTGCTGGTCAGCGTCATCGTCAACAACGTCCGCCCGTGAAACGCATCTTCAAAACAAATCACCGCCGGCCGCTTGGTGTACGCGCGCGCAATCTTCACCGCGTTCTCTACCGCCTCGGCTCCAGTATTGATGAAGAACGTCTTCTTCGGCCCGCTAATGGGCGCCAAAGCATTGAGCTTCTCCGCCAGCGCCACATATCCTTCATATGGCGTCACGCCGAAGCAAAGATGCAAAAACTTGTCCAACTGCTCCTGCACCGCCTTCTGCACCTTCGGCGCGCGATGTCCCACATTCAAGCAACCAATTCCGCCCGCGAAATCCAGATAGCGGTTGCCGTCCACATCTTCAATCGTCGCGCCTTCCGCCTTTGCCGCGAATATCGAGGTCACCAGCGACGGTCCGCGCGGAATGGCCGCTTCACGCCGCGCCAGCAGCGCTCGCGACTTTGGCCCGGGAATCTCAGTGCGAATCTGAATCGTCTTCATTGCCTTGCTCCTTCTTCAATTTCAATCAGCTTCAATCAGCGCGAATCTCAAACTCTCAGTACCAGCCAATCGGCGTTTCATCCAGGTTCACGTACACCTGCTTGGTCTCTAAATATTCCTCAAGCCCCCACGGTCCCAGCTCTCGCCCGAATCCAGATTGCTTGTACCCGCCCCACGGCGCTTCCACATACGTGGGCTGCATGTGATTCACCCAGATAATTCCCGCACGCAGTGATTTCACCACGCGAAACGCCTTGTAAATATCTCGCGTCCACACCGCACCCGCCAGTCCATACGGCGTATCGTTGGCAATCCGGATCGCGTCGCCTTCATCCTGAAACGGAATCACGCTGGCCACCGGCCCAAAAATTTCCTCGCGGGAAATTCGCGCCGTATTATCGACGTCATAAAAAATCGTTGGCTCCACGTAGTAGCCCTTGCCAAATTCCTTCGGGCGCCCGCCGCCAATCGCTGTCTTCGCTTCCTTCTTCCCCAATTCCAGATATGAAGTCACCCGGTCGTACTGCTCCTTGCTGACCAGCGGCCCCATCTTGGTGTCCCGCTCTAGCGGCGGCCCCAGCTTGATCCGCTTGGCTTTTTCCGTCATCGCTTCCACAAACTTCGGATAAATCTTCTTCTCCACCAAGATGCGGCTACCCGCGGAACACACTTCTCCCTGGTTGATGAACACCCCAAACAGCGCTCCATCTACTGCCGCCTCCCAATCCGCATCCGCGAAAAATACGTTCGGCGATTTTCCGCCCAACTCCAGCGTCACTCGCTTCAACGTGTCCGCCGCAGCCTTCACAATAATTTTTCCCACCGCCGCGCTTCCCGTAAACGCAATCTTGTCCACGCCCGGATGCGCCACCAGCGCCGCGCCGGTCACTTCTCCAACTCCATTCACCACATTCACCACGCCCGGCGGCAGCCCTACTTCTTCAAACCAGTTGGCGACTTCCATCGCCGTCAGCGGCGTTTGTTCCGCCGGTTTCAACACGCAACAGCATCCCGCCGCAAGCGCCGGCGCCAGCTTCCACGCCGCCATCAGCAACGGAAAATTCCACGGGATAATCTGCCCCGCCACACCCACCGGTTCCCGCAGTGTGAAGCTCAACGCATTGGCCGGCACCGGGTTCACGTGCCCCGTCACTTTATTCGCCAGCCCGCCGTAATACTCAAAACACGTCGCCACATCGGCCATGTCGTATTCCGCTTCCACAATCGGCTTGCCGCAATTTCGCGCTTCCAATTCCGCCAGCATCGCCGTGTTCTGCCGAATTTTTTCCGCCAGCTTGAATAAAATTCGCCCGCGGTCCTGCGCCGTCGTTTGCGCCCATGGGCCTGAATCAAACGCCGCCCGCGCCGCCTTCACCGCCACATCGACATCCGCCGCGCCCGCCGAAGCCACATGCGCAATCACTTCTTCCGTCGACGGGTCATACACCTCAAACGTCACCCCCGACGCGCTGCTCACCCACTGGCCGTTCACGTAATTCTGATAATTTCTAACCGCCGCCTTCGCCGTGCTCGACATAAACCGCCCTCCAAACCTCTTCGACTCAAAACTCAAACTACCGGCGCCACCGCACCCAATTTTCGCTCGGCCTTGCGCCGGCCATACACAAAAAAGAAAAACGCCGCCAGCCCGATGAACACCACAGTTCCGCCAAACATCCAAATCTCATACCGCGCCACCGACTTAATCTGTGCCGCCGGGAAAAATGCCAGCGCGATTCCCAAAATCGTCGTAATCAACCCGGACACTCCCGCGAACACCAGCGTCCCTTTCGTGTAGTGTCCCCGCACAAAATCCCGCTCAAACGCAATCTTCAGCAACCCCGCAAACATATACAGAAACGGGATCAGCTGCAGCACCACCGCCAGTGACAGCAGCGACTGAAAACTTTCCTGCACTCCGCCCGTCGCCAAAAAATTGAAAATCACCAAGATCAACGACACGCTGGCATGCACAATCAGCGCCGCATATGGCGTCGCATATTTCGGGTGAATCCTACCCAGCCACGCCGGCATATACGAATCAAGTCCCGCCACAAAGGGAATGCGCGCTGACCCGCCCAACCACGCCGACCCGATTCCCGCAATCGACAAACTCAGCAAAAACGCAAACGGCGCTACAATCCACGACACGCCCACCTGCTCCGCCATGTGCGTCACCGCTTGCACAATGCCCTGCAGCACGCTGATGCTATCTTTGCTCACCGCCACCAACAGCGTCAGCGTCGCCCCGATGTACAGCAGACCCGAAAGCACGCCGCCCCACGCCACTGCTCCCGGCAAGGTCCGCTGCGGATCTTCAATCTCGTCGCCCATAATCGACGCCAGTTCCAATCCCACCAGCCCGAAGCAAATCACTCCAAACGAATTCAGCACGAATCGCGGGTTGGCCGGAATTTTGAAATCTTCCCAGCGCATGGTGGTGCCAAATTTCAAATAAACCACTGCGCCCAAACCCATCAACACAAACGCCGCTACAAACGTCCCAATTCCGCCGAGGTTATTCACCCATTTCCCAACGCCCAGCCCCATGATGTTCAGCACCACCAGCAACGCCAGCAGCACCACCGACGCCAGCAGCGCGAACATCCGATTGTCAGCCAGCGCCTGGTGCCCCGGCCCCAGCACGAACACCGACACGCCCACGAAATACAGCATTACCGTCGGCACGTACATCATGTTGTTCGTCCAGTAGCACCACCCCGACAAAAATCCGTGAAAGTCTCCAAAAATTTCCTTGGCCCACAAATAAACTCCGCCTTCGCCCGGATAACGATGCGCCAGTTCAATCACCGCAATGCCTTGCGGCCAGAAAAACAAAATTAAGGAGATGAGCCACAGCCAGATGGTCACGCCACCATTCGCGGCAATCGATGGCAGCACGTTCAGGTTAAACACCGCCACAACAAACAGCAGCACCAGGTCGCGCTTGCCCAGCACCCGCTTCAGATGCGCCCGCGCGTCTCCAACCGCGTCCGAAGCCAGTGCTGTCGATCCCTCGCTGCTCACTCGCCTCGCTCCTCGGCTCTCGTTCTCACACGACGACTCCGTCATTCCGAACGGAGTCTGCGAAGTGAGGAATCTCTCTTCGATTGCTACACTCAAAGAAATTCCCCGAATTTTCGCTACGAACCTACCGTTTTAATGCCCAGCCGCGCCCACAAACTGCGCCCCGCGCTCCTTCTGCGTCGCAGCCAAGCCCGGCGCCACTTCTTCAAACACCGCCAAATGCTTGTCGATGTCCGCTTCCGTATGCTGCACCGAAATCGTCCACTGCTCGTCCCACCAATACGGTTGCGCCAGCACGCCGCGATTCACCATCCCAAACCAGAATTGCCGCCATAGATCCACATCAATTTTGGTCCAGTCGCGGTAATTGCGAATTTCCTGCGGGTACAGCATCAGCGCGCCATTCACTCCCGCGCTCACCACATATGCCTGCAATCCGCTCTTCTTCACAATCGTGCGATAGCCTTCCGTCAACTTTTTGCTCAACTTGTCGACGTGCGCGTAATTCTCGCGCGTCAACACTTCCCGAAATGTTGCCAGCCCCGCAGCCATGGCAAATCGGTTGGTGTTGTAGGTCCCGCCGTGAAACACCTTATGCTGCACGATCAGGTCCATCACTTCTTTGCTCGCGCCAAACGCCGCTAGTGGCACTCCTCCGCCAATCGACTTCGCCAGCGTGATCATGTCCGGCTTCACGCCAAAATATTCGCTCGCGCCGCCCCAACCGAGTTTCGCTCCCGTTTTCACTTCGTCGAAAATCAGCAGTGCGCCGTTCTTGGTGCAAAGTTCGCGTAAGCCTTCCAGAAACCCCGGCTGCGGCATACATAGTCCGACGTTCATCATGATTGGTTCCAGAATCACGCCGGCGATCTGTCCCGGAAACTGCTTGAACCGATTTTCCACGCTGGGCAGATTGTTGAACGTCGCCACCGTCACGTTGTCCAACACCGCCTTGATGACGCCCAAGCCACCCGGCACCGAATTCGGCGCATTGATGTCGCCGGTCTCTTCAAGTTTCGGCTTGACGCTCACCAGCGCCGTGTCGTGCAACCCGTGATAGCCGCCTTCGAACCGCAAAATCTTGTCGCGGCCCGTTGCCGCGCGCGCAATCCGGCAAGCATGCATCGTGGCTTCCGTGCCGCTCGACCCGAATCGCACCATCTCCACCGGGTACCGCGCACAAATTTCTTCCGCCAGTTCGTACTCCATCACGTGTGGCATCCCAAATGTCGTCCCGTTATCCACCACCGCCTGGATCGCTTTCACGATTGCCGGGTGCCCGTGCCCTGCCATCAACGCCCCAAAACACAGGTTGTGATCCAGATATTCGTTTCCGTCGATATCCTTGATCTTGCTGCCGTGCCCTTCCGCCACAAAAATCGGATACGGATCGTACGCCCGGTAATTGCTCGCTACTCCCAGCGGAATCCGCTTCTGCGCCTTCTTGTGCGCTTCCGCCGATTTCGGCGTCCGCTTCTCGTACAATTCGATTTCTTTCTTGAGTATGTCTTGCATGTTGGAACTCCATCCCAGGTTGGCCTTCCTAAGGTCACCTGTGGCAGGTCTCTTCCCTGCGGTCAGTATCTGCGAGGAAAACTGCGTGGCTACTGCGGCAATTCCGCTTCTAGTCTACGCCTTTCCACTCTGCTTCGGCACACCGAGCGTGCGCCCGGCCCCCATAATCTTTACCGTCCATCGCGCGAAAGGCGCCCCGATTCCTCAGGACGCCCTCCGTACCCATCTGTCGCTGCACCGCTAAAAGATAAATTTCAGTGCGAATTGGATCTGTCTCGGATCGCGCACTTTCTGCGCTACGCCGAATGTTCCGTTGTAAACGGTGTTGCCACTCGCATTCGTCGTCGTGCTGTAATCCGAGATATTTCCATCCACGCTGTAGAACTGCGCGTGGTTCCATATGTTGTAAAACTCTGCCCGGAATTCCGTGCGCAACCTCTCCGTCAACTGGAATCCCTTGAACACGCCGACATCCCAGTTATCTATTCCAGGTTGGCAGCAGATGGACCTTGGCGCATTTCCGATCGTGCCGGGCGCCACTGTGCTGTTCGTAAATTGATTTGGATCGAACACCAATCCACCATTTTTGCGTGGATTTAGCGTCACTAGATGTCCGGGCACGTATCCGGGAGCCCAATTCGGCTCGCCCGGCGCCTCAAAGAACGTACTGTAGAACTCTTCGATGTCGTCCGACGATGTAATGCGCACCGGGAAGCCTGTCTGGAATGTCACGATGCCTGAAAGTTGCCAGCCATCCAGCACCTGTCCTTTGAACCCGTCATACTTTGGCACCGGCAATCCCCACACGTAGCTGAACACAAACCGGTGCCGCGCATCGAACAACGATGGCCCATATGTCGCATTCAAATTGACTGGGTTCAAAGAACTCTCAAAGCTCGATGCATTGTCAAGTGACTTGCTATAGGTATATGCCGCAGTGAACTGCAACCCGTGCGAGAAATGCTTGTCCAACAGCACCTGCAATGAGTTGTAGTTCGAATGTGCCACCGTGTTCTCGGTAAAAATATTCGAAAACACCGGAATTCCATCCGCCGGGCAGCCTGCTCCGGTCAGTGGCTGGCAAAGTGGCGAGGAGTATTTGCGCAGCCCCACCAAAGTAATTCCGTTCGGTCCCACCGTCGTTCCCGCTGGAACCAGCGTTCCTCCCGGTCCTGCGTTGTACGGCAGAAGCAATCCGCCATCCGGCGTATTTGGAATCACTGTTCCGGGTGGTACGTAATACGAATTATCCGCGGATTGTGGTCCGCAAATAATCGGACTACCTCCGACTCCGTTTAACACTCCTGGAGTGGCGGCCAGATCATTACAGGTATTCGGATTGCCATGATTGAGGTCATACGATGCGAGCAACCGGTGCCCTTGCGATCCCACATATCCCACCTGGAATAGCATGTTCCCCGGCAATTCCCGCTTCACTGTCAGGTTGTATTGCGCCGAATATTGCGTCCGCAAGTTCGCGGGAAATTGCCCGTACAACAGAATCGACCGGAACGACGACCAATCAATCGGTTGGCCACGCGGAGGATTCAAAATCCCGTTAAACGGATTTGGATTCACGGACCCGCCCTGCGTCACGAACGGTGCCTGAAAAACCGGGTCGCTGATGAAGTTGCTGCCGCCAAATGGTGGCTCGGCGCTGAACTGTTCCAGCACCAGTTGCTCGATTGGGTTATAAAACAGGCCCCATCCGGCGCTCACCGTCATCTTATTTGGCCCACCGGTAATCGCTCTAAGCACGCCACTGTCCGCCGCGGGACTCCAATTCATTCCCAGTCTCGGCGCAAACGCCTTGAAATAGGTATTCGTCAGCCCGTTCGGCACTCCCTTGTCTCCAGGGAACACCAGGCCCACCGGCGTTACGCCCGCGCTGTTGCAGTCTGGAGTAGACGGCGTAATCAGCGGATTTCCTGCCGCCATTTGGCAGGGATAAATCGTTGACACCTGCCCCGGCCGGTACGTCTGAACTTTTTTCCCAATATCCGTCAGCGGCGTGTTCATTTCCCAACGCAATCCATAATTCAGCGTCAGGTTCGATTTAATCTTCCAGCTATCCTGCGCATACAGATAAATCGACGTGCTCCGCACCAATTCCTGCTGCGCCGATCCCTGGCTATAGCTGTTCGGCAGGCCCAACAGATAATTCGCATACGAATCACCCGTGTCGTTCGCCCCGCCCGGACCAAAGTTAATCGATCCGTTCACGTTGTAATACAACGTCTGGTCAAATTTCTGGTAGCGAACGTCCGCGCCAAACTTCGCGCTGTGATTTCCAATGATCCGGCTGTAGTTATCCGCGAATTGGAACGTGTTTCCTACCTGCGGCAGTTGCCCTTCGAAGTTGTTCCCCAGCGAAAATCCACCATTCACACTGATAAATGGCAGGCCTTCTTTCGAAGCTCCCAAATTCGGGTGAATTCCATAGTCGGCGTTCGGCGACAGCGGCGCTCCGGTGCTGTCGAACAGCGGTTGATCCGTCGTGCCTGTGAAGCAGACGGCCGAAGCAGCGGATCCGCACGAATTCTGCACCAGGCTCGTTACCTTGGGCGTGTTGAATTGTCCCTGCCCTTCCCGGAAATACGAGAAGCGGAATTCGTTCACGCCAGTGGCGCCCAACGTCCACGTGTGCGTCGCATTGATCTGCTGCGTCCGCGTGCTGAATACTCCCGGGAAATTTCCCAAGTCGCCGCCCGCCGCCTGGAATTTTGCAAATGGATCCAAAAGATAATCGTCATCAAAGTAGTAGTACACCGACAACTTTTGCTTCGCGGTCAGGTCCTGGTCCATCTTGATCGTGAACTGGTCCCCGTTATTAATCTTGTTTGGCGACGCCTGGAATGCCCCGTCCGACGTGGCATGCACATACTGGTTATAGATTGACGTCGACAGTGGGTCGAAACATTGCGTTGGAATTCCTGTTGGGAAAAGAACTGCGCTGTAATTGTTTGCCGTCGGCGTTCCACCCGCCGCAATGTTCGCTAACTCCGTATTCGCTGCGGGTGACAACTGCGCGCCGCATCGTGACTGCAATGCCGCTGCGGTCGGTCCCGTTGTCAGCGTTCCCGTCAGATCTGAGAAATTCCCCGCTAACTGGCTGGCGCTCGGCAGTGGCACTGGATTCGATAGAATTCCCTGCTTAATCCGGCGGCCCTCATACGACGCAAAGAAAAAAGTCTTATCCTTCTTGATCGGTCCGCCTAACGTTCCGCCAAACTGGTTTTGTTGAAAATCCGGCCGCGTCGCGGGAAAGGTCGTAAACGGCTTCGCATCCAGCACCGTGTTCCGGAAAAACTCAAATATGCTGCCGTGATATTCGTTGGTTCCCGACTTTGTTACCACGTTCACCACCGAACCCGAGTTGCGTCCATATTCCGCGTCAAACGAATTCGTGATCACTCGAAATTCTTCAATCGTATCCGGCGAAGGTTGCACCGCCGGCAAATTCGCAAACAAATCGTTTCCGTCGCCGCCATTCACCGAATAATTGTTCGAACGTCCGCGGCCGCCATTCACCGTCACCACGCCCGGCTTGTCTGAGCCATAAAACAGATCGTTGCCCAATTGCGATTGCACGCCAGGCTGCAATTGCAGCAACTGGTACGTATCGCGGGTATTCAGCGGCAGCTCCGTCACTTCGCGCGAACCAACCACCGCGCCCAACTGCGTCGTCGTGGTGTCAATCACCGGTGGCTCGCCCGTCACTTCCACCGTCTCCGTTGACCCGCCCACCTGCAACGCGATGTCGATACTCACCACCGCATCCAGGTCAACCACCACATCTTTGCGCAGGAATTTCTTGAATCCAGTCTGCGCCACGCTCAATTCGTACGTGCCTACCGGCACTTCCAGAAACAAATATTCTCCGTTGCCATTCGACGCCGCCGTTCTCGTCACGTTCGTCGCCGCATTCGTCAGTGTTACCGGCGCGCCCACCACCGTCGATCCGCTTGCATCCGTAATTGTCCCGCGCACCCGACCACTGGTGCTCTGTGCCCCGGCAACCGGCAGCATCAGCAAACACACCACTCCAGCCAGTACTGCTGCGGCCAAACTGCGGCCACAAACAGACTTCAACTGCTCTAGGCATTTCATTAATTTCATTTGAGTCACCCCTGATTCCCGACAGCTTCGCTTTCCCTGAAAAAGCGATTCTTCGTTGTTGCGACGGCCCCGTGAACCTTACTATAATCCAGCAAACTTAGAGAAAGCCCGGACTCGTGTCAAGCAGAAAGAATTTCTTCAACTCATCGGAATCTTTGCCGGCGCAGCGCCTCCTGCGCATCTCCGAGGTGGCCCGCCGTCTGGGCATCTCTTCGTCCGCATTGCGCGCCTGGGAAGCTCTTGGACTGGTCTCTCCGCAACGCACCCAGAGCCGTTACCGCATGTATGCCGAAGCTGACGTGCGCCTCCTGCAACGCGCTTTGTTTCTTCGCCGCGCGCGCGGACTCAATCCTGCCGCTATCGTCCACGTCCTCAAAAAGCAGGGCGTCGTGGCCACGCCTGCCGATGGTACCCAACTTCCCGGTCAACGCTTCCGCCGTCTGCGTGCCAAACGCGGCCTCTCTCTCGCTCAAGTCGCTCGCGCCACCGGCGTTTCCGTCGGTTTTCTCAGCGCCCTTGAACGCGGACAGATGCGCTCTTCCGTCGCCACGCTCCGCCGCATTGCCCGTTTTTACAAGACAAATATAATCTCGCTATTCGAAACAAACGGTGACGCCCAACACCTGGTTCGGCCCGCGCAACGCAAAGTCCTCGAAACCAGTCCTAACGTCCGCATGGAACTCCTCGCCTGGGGCAATACCGCCATGGAGCCGCACCTTTTCCGCATCAAACCCGGTGGCGGCAGTGGTGAATCTTATGCCCATGAAGGCGAAGAATTTCTCCACGTCATGCGCGGCAAATTTGAAATTTGGTTGCACAGTGGCGAGCACTATATTCTTCGTACCGGCGATAGCCTCTACTTCGAAAGCTCCACTCCGCATCGCTGGAGAAATCCCGGCCGCTCCGAAGCTTGGATTTTGTGGGTCAACACGCCGCCGACTTTCTGAGTCATCTTCGCGTGGCATGCTGCTCGCCGCATTTTATTTGAGGTGTGAATGAGAACTTCGGGCCCCGTACTTGCCTCAATTCTTTCTTTTTTCGTATTTCTGGGCGCTTCTTCCACATTTGCCCAACGCAATAACCACGTCGCTCCCGCTGATATTCTCATCATCCGTGCAAAGGTTTTCACCGCCGATGAAAAACAGCCTTGGGCAGACACCATCGCTATTCGCCAAGGCAAAATTGCCGCGGTTGGCACGGAACTCGTCGTGGGTCGTCTTCGTGGCATCGGCACCAAGGTCATCGATGCCGGCGGCAGACTTGTCCTCCCCGGCTTCACCGATTGCCACATTCATTTCATGGATGGCTCCCTCAGTCTCGGCCGCGTCAATCTGGAAGGCGCAAAAAATCCCGCCGACATTCAAAAACGCCTTCGTGCCTACGCCTCGCAGCACCCCGGCGACGGCTGGATTCTCGGACGCGGCTGGGATTACGCCATGTTTGCTCCCGCCAATCTCCCCGACAAAAAATATCTCGACGAAATCTTCTTGAACCGCCCTGTTTTTCTCGAAGGCTATGACGGCCACACTTACTGGGCCAACTCAAAGGCGCTCTCCCTCGCCGGAGTCACCAAAGACACTCCCGATCCCGCAAACGGCGTCATCGTCCGCGATCCGCAATCCAAGGAACCCACCGGCGCTCTCAAGGAAAGCGCCCAAGACATTGTCGCTCGCATCGTCCCCAAACCTTCCCGCGTCGAAAAACTTCAGGCGCTTCGCGGCGGCATCAAATGGGCTAATCAAAACGGCATTACCCGTGTCCACAGTGCTGGCGGCGATTTCGAAGAGCTCGCACTTCTCGACGAACTCCGCCAAACCAAGCAACTCACTGTGCGTTTCTACATCGCCTATTTCCTCAATCCTCCCGAGCTTCGCAAAGAAGATCTCAACGCTATCGAAGATGCCCACAAAAAATATCACGACGAGTGGATCGACGTGTCCGCCGTGAAATTCATGATCGATGGCGTCATCGAGTCTCACACCGCCGCCATGCTGGAACCCTACACCGACCAGCCATCCACAAAAGGTTCGCTCTTCTGGGATCCCGAAAAATATAAAGCCGCCGTCGCGGAACTGGATAAGCGCAATCTCCAACTCTTCACTCACGCCATCGGCGATTACGCGATCCGCACCTCCCTCGACACTTACGAATTCGCGCTGAACAAAAATCACTCCAAGGATCATCGTCCTCGCATCGAGCACATCGAATCGATCAGCGCCGCCGATATTCCTCGCTTTGGCAAACTCGGCGTTATCGCCAGCATGCAACCGCTCCACTCTTATCCCGATGACGACACACTCAACGTCTGGGCGCCCAACATCGGTCCCGATCGCGCCTCGCGTGCCTGGGTTTGGAAAAGTATTGCGGAAACCGGTGGCCGCTACGCCTTTGGTAGCGATTGGCCGGTTGTCACTCTAAATCCCTGGAAAGGTATGCAAACCGCCGTGACGCGCCAGACCAGCGATGGCAAACCCGGTGGCGGATTTATTGCCTCGCAACGCCTCACCGTCTCGCAAGCGATTGAAGGTTACACATCCGGCGCTGCCTATGCTGGCCGGCGCGAAAAAACGGAAGGCTCCATCGAGGCCGGCAAAGTTGCAGACATCATCATCCTCAATCAGAATCTCTTCGACATCGATCCCAGCCACATCGACACCACTAAAGTCGTCACCACCATAGTCGGAGGCAAAATCGTCTATGAAGCCGACAAATAACTCCACCCCTCCTGAACTCATGCCCAACCCTGTAGCTCACCCCTTCAAGGGTGAGGCTTTCCCCAACCCCGGCACCCCAATGTTCCGAGTGCACCCACGTCATTCCGAACGGAGTCCGCAAAGTGAGACCTCTTCTCCATCGCGCGATATCCGCGCGATGAAATCCCTCTTCGATCTCGACGTCTCCTCCGATTTCACCACCAAGGCCCGTCCATGCGCGCACCCCGTCATCCCGACCGAAGAGCCGCGCCCTTTGCGGCTCGTAGCCGAGGGATCCCTCTTCGATCTCAACATATTCTCCAATTCCTCCACTGAGCCCCGCCCATGAACCGCCTCGCCAAACCTCTCCTCTTTCTAGCCGCCGCCCTGCTCCTCGGCTCCTGCCAAAAAAAACAGGACCAGCTCAGCCTCCTGGTCTGGGAAGGCTACGCCGATCCTTCCTTCATCCACGCCTTCGAAGAAACTCATCACTGCAAAGTCACCGCCTCCTACATGGGCTCCAGCGACGACCTGGTCGCAAAACTTCGCGGCGGCAGCGCCTCCAACTACGACGTCATCTCGCCCTCGAGCGACGTCGCCGCCTCCATCGTCCGCGCCAATCTCGCCGAACCTCTCAACCTCGCGAATCTCCCCTCCTACTCGCAACTCTCGCCAAAACTTCTTTCGCTCTCCCTCGTTAAGCTCAACGGCCAAACCTTTGGAGTCCCTTTCATGTGGGGCCCCAATCCTCTTCTCTACGACACCACCGCCTTCGCCAAGCCGCCCAACTCCTGGTCTGCTCTCTGGGATCCCAAACTCAAAGGCAAAATCTCCGTCTGGGATGATCTTTCTACCTTATATATGGCCGCGCAACTCCTTGGCTACGACAAGCCCGATCCCACCCTCCTCTACAACCTCTCCGACGATCAACTCGCCGCCGTAAAGCAAAAGCTCCTCGAACTCAAGCCCAACATCCGCAAAATCTGGTCCACCGGAGGCGAACTCACCAATCTTTTCGAAAATCATGAAATCGTCGCTGGCATGGGCTGGCCGCTGATGACCAATCAACTGCGCCAGGCCAATTTCCCCATCGCCGAAACAATTCCCCAGGAAAGCACTACCGGCTGGATCGATCACCTGATGATCACCAAGGCCAGCCCGCACAAAGAACTCGCCTACGCCTTCCTCGAATATATGATCCAGGCGCAAACTCAGAAAAAAATCACTGACGTCACTCATTACACTCCTGCGAATCCCTCCGCGGCCCAATTCATGACCGACGCCGAAAAGCAAAGTCTCCATCTCGACGCTCCCGACTTCTACATGCAACGCATCTACTTCTGGCAAGACGTTCCGCGCCGCGCCAAATACATCGAAGTCTGGAACGAGGTGAAAGGCGCAACAGGACCCGATGACGGTCGCATCTTCTAGCTCGGTTGCCTCGATCTCGGCGGCATCAGGCGCTGGGTTGCTGGAGGTGCGTAACATCGCTAAAAATTTTGGCGCCCACCGTGTTCTCAAAAATATTTCTCTCGAAATCGCCTCCGGTGAATTCCTTACGCTTCTCGGCGAAAGCGGCTCCGGCAAAACCACGCTGCTCCGTCTCATCGCAGGTTTCGAACAGCCCACCTCCGGCGAAATCTGGATGAGCGGCGCTCGCCTAGACACTCTTCCTCCTTACCGCCGTCGCGTAAACACCGTCTTTCAGAATTACGCGCTCTTCCCGCATCTCAACGTGCAGGAAAACGTCGGCTACGGCCTCGAAGTCACCCACGCCAGCAAATCCGAAATTCCCACTCGTGTTGCCGACGCGCTTCGCATGGTGAAAATGGATTCCTTCGCCTCTGCGCGACCTGCGACTCTCAGTGGCGGCCAGCAACAACGCGTCGCCCTTGCTCGCGCGCTCGTCAATCGTCCGCAACTTCTTCTCCTCGACGAGCCGCTCTCAGCACTCGATGCCAATCTCCGCAAACAAATGCAGTCCGAACTCAAATCCCTACAACGCGAACTAGGCATCACTTTCCTCTTCGTCACTCACGATCAAGACGAAGCCATGGCCCTCTCCGATCGCATCGCCCTCCTCAAAGATGGCGCCCTCGAACAAGTTGCCACCCCGCGCGAAATCTACGCCCGCCCAGCCACGGCGTACACGGCCCAATTCATAGGCCAGACCAATCTCCTTCACGCCCAAGTCTCCAACGGCGTCGCCACCTGGGCCTCTCTCCACTGGCCGACCTCCGCTCCCGACGGCCCCGCCACCTTCTCCCTCCGACCCGAATCCATCCACCTAGCGAACGATACTCAAGTTGCGGAATTCTCGCGTTCAGCCAGTGAAATTGCAGTCGCGCCAGCGACGATCCACTTCCGCGCCACCATCCTCCAACAAACTTTCTCCGGCTCCAGCGAGCAACTAGAAATCAACTGCGCCAACCACACCCTACGCGTCCGCATCCCACCCACCACCCAACTGTCAGGCGAACACAACTTCCACTTCTCCTCCGCGTCCGCAACGCCAGTAAGGGAATCATGACCCGCAGCCTCTATCTCACAGCCGCAAACACGCCTCCTGTAGCTCACCCCTTCAGGGGTGAGGCCTTCCACAACGCCTCCACCAAAATGCTCATCAACCACCCACGTCATTCCGAACGGAGTGAGGATCTCTGCACCATCGCGCGCTTTATGCGCGATGAATCCCTCTTCGATCTCGGCGTCTTGCGTTGCCCTGCCCCTCCTTTCGTCACCTTCATTGGCATTCCCTACTAATCATGTACTCCCGTCTCTACAAACTCGCCGTCTCCCTCCCCCCACTAACCTGGGTAGCCCTCTTCCTCCTAATCCCGTACGCCTTGATGTTCGCCCACAGCTTCTGGCTCGTTCGCGACGGCCTCCTCATCCACGACTGGAATCTCCAAAATTACGCCAAGCTTTTCCAAAATCCCGTCTACGCCAACGTCCTCCTCCGCACCGCCCGCATCGCCGCCTCCGTCACTCTTCTCTCTCTCCTCCTCGGCTACCCACTCGCCTACTACATGTCCTTCCACGCCGGCATTCGCAAAGATCTTCTCTATCAACTGGTCATCGTCCCGCTCTGGGTCAGCTATCTCGTGCGCGGTTACGCATGGAAAACCATTCTTGGCTCCGAAGGCGTCCTCAACGGCTTCCTGCAATATCTCCACATCACCCACGCGCCCGTCAGCTTCTTCCTCTACTCGCCCTTCGCGGTGGTACTCATGCTCACTCACATCTACACGCCTTTTGTATTCCTTCCTCTTTATGCTTCCCTCGAACACATCCCCCGCAATCTCATCGAAGCGTCCCACGATCTCGGCGCCACGCCGCGCTCCACCTTCTTCCGCATCATTCTTCCTTTATCTCTACCCGGCCTTCTCGCAGGCGCCACCTTCGCCTTCGTTCTCTCTCTGGGAGATTTTCTCGCCCCGCTCCTCGTTGGAGGTCCGTCCAGCATCATGATTGCCAACATCGTGCAAAGTCTCTTCGGCACCGCCTACGACTGGCCGCTCGGCGCCGCCATTTCCGTCTGCATCCTGCTTCTCACCGTCACGCTGCTCTTCCTCACCGAGCGTCTCGAAAAAAAGTGGGCCTTCCGATGAACACCTCTCGCAGCACCACGCGCCGCGCACCGCTTCTCGCCAGCTACGCCATTCTCGTCTTCGCCTTCCTCTATCTGCCTATCGCCGTGCTTATCCTTTATTCCTTTAATCGCGATGGTGTTGGCGGATTCCCACCGCACCAGTTCACTCTCGCCTGGTACCGCCAACTTTTCGCCGACGGCCCCATCTGGGATTCTGTACTCAACAGCCTGCTGGTCGCACTCGGTGCCGTCGCGCTTTCGCTAACTCTTGGCCTTCTCGCAGCGCTCGCTCTCGATCGCGCCAATTTTCCCGGCAAATCCTTCTTCCGTCGACTGGTCCTTCTCCCACTCATTCTTCCCGGCATCATCACCGGACTCTCGCTCTTGATGTTCGCCGTCACGCTCAATTTTTCCCGCAGCCTCGTCCTCGTCTTCTTCGGCCACGGCACCGCGCTCATCTCCGTCGCCACCACCGAACTCTTCGCCGGCCTGCAAAAACTCGATCGAGCTCAGGAAGAAGCCTCGCTCGATCTCGGCGCCACTCCGTTGCAAACTTTCTGGCGCGTCACACTTCCCAACCTGCGCCTCTCGCTCGTGGCCGCCGGTCTGCTGGTCTTCACTCTCTCCATGGACGAGATCGCCGTCACCTTCTTCCTAATCGGCAGCAACAACACCCTGCCGCTCGAAATCTTCGCCCGCCTCCGCCGCGGTATCACTCCAGAAATTAACGCCATCTCCACCCTGATCTTCGCCATCTCCGTAATCCTGATCCTCATCTGGTACCGCATCCGCACCCGCTCCATAGGCCACCAAGCCCAAGAACTTCTGGAGCGCCCCTGATGCGTCCGCGCCCCCGACCAACCGTCATCCTGAGCGGAGTGACCCGGCCTTTTTCCTCCGCGCCGTCTTCCGGCGCGGCCGGGGAACGCGGTCGAATGGATCCCTCTTCGCTCTCGGCGTCTTGGCAAGGCTCCGACACGCAATCCACCACGCATCCCATCTCAAGGAGAACCTCCGCCCATGTCCCACACTCGTCGTGACTTCATCCGTTACGTCGTCGCCGGCTCTATCGCCTCCGGCTGCCCCATCGACAAAGCCCTCCTCGCCGCGCCCGACGCCAAATCTCCCTCCCCACTCGTCGACGGCGAGCACTTCGCCATCTGCCATAACATCCGCGATCAACATTCCTACGCCCGCCCCGACGCCACGCAAAAAACCGACATCGTCATCATTGGCGGCGGCATGGCCGGACTCTCCGCCGCCTATTTCCTTCGCGGCAAAGATTGGCTGCTCCTCGAAAAGGAAGAGCACTTCGGCGGCAACGCCTATCAGGAGGAATACAATGGCCAGCCCTTCGCCACCGGTGCCGCCTACGATTTTCACGGCAGCTTCAGCGATCAGCTCGCCACCGAACTCGGCCTGCACATGCCGCTCGTCGATATGCCTGATCCCACCATCGACAATGGTCAATACGTTCCCGACACCTGGGTCACCGGCCTCGACCATCTCCCTTACAAAAAAGAAGTCGTAGCCAGTTTCAAAAAATTTCGCGACGACATACTGAAAATTGATGTCCGCAAAAGAATTCTCGAGCTCGACGCCCAGCCCTTCACCAATTTCACCAACGCTTACGCTCCCGAAGTCGCCAAGTGGTGGGACGCCTACGGCCCGTCCAACTGGGGCGCCGTCACAGAAGACACCTCCGCCTTCATCGGCATCTTTGACGCGCAATACTTAATTAAGGGGGAAGACAACACCCGCGCCATTCTTCCGGGCGGTCTCGGCTGCATCAGTCACAAACTCGTTGAAGTCATGAAGCCCAAATTCGGCGATCGCATGCTGGGCGGCACCACTGTCACGTCCATCGCTCAGGATTCCGACGGCGTTCGTGTGACTTATCTGCAGGGCGACAAACTCACCACCGTCGCCGCCAAAATCGCCATCGTTGCCGCGCCAAAATACATCGCCTCGCGTCTCGTTGCCGGCTTGCCCAACGATCAGAAGCAGGCCATGCATCGCATGCGCTACGCTCCCTACCCGGTCGTCAACATGATTTTCGATAAGCCGGTTTACAATCGCGGTTACGACAACTGGTGCCCCGGAAATTCCTTCACCGATTTCATCGTCGCCGATTGGACTATTCGCAAAAATCCCGGCTACAAGCCCAAGCACCACATCCTCAGCTTCTACACACCTCTACGCGAATCCGAACGCTCCACGCTGCTGCAGGAAGACGACTGCAAAACGCTCGCCGCCAAAGTTCTCACCGATTTTCAAAAAGCCTTACCCGAATTCAACGTCGATCCCATCGAAATCCGCATCTTCCGCCGCGGACATCCCATGATGATGGCCGTTCCCGGCCAGTACACCCAGAATCGCATGGTCGCCTCTCGTCCCATGGATCGCATCTTCTTCGCGAATTCCGATTCCGGTGGCCCCGAATCCCTCTCCACCGAAGCGGTCCGCATCTCCCACGCCGCCTCCGAATGGGCCAACCTCGTCTTAGCCGGCAAAGCCAACGCCGCCACTGAAATCGCCCACAAAGCCCTAACCGAATTCAGCCTCTAAGTAGGGGCACGATATTTCGTGCCCAAGCAGTGGCGCGAACGTCGCAGTACCATCGCGTTCCACCATCGCGTTCGTAAAGTGTCATCCCGACCGGAGCACGCTTCGTGCGCAGCGGAGGGACCGTGGCAACACGTAACAAATCAACTCAGCTCGAAGTGACTTTGCCCCAGCGTCGCGTCAAACAACACCGCTCTCGCCCATGCCAACTCTACGGCAACTGCTGCAACACCAACATCCCATCCACGCTAGCCGTCGCGTCCGTCTCCACCACAAACGCCTGCGCCGCACTAGCCTGATAAATCGAAACGCCAATCGTCGTCAGCGCCGTAGTCCCCGGCACATACACGTATCCACCCGACGGCGGCGTCACCGTAAACGCGCCACTCGAATGTCCGGCATGCGCGCCATCCACCGCGAACGTCCCGATCAACATAGCCCCAAGCATCGACGTTGCCGGCAGCGCATGAAATGTTTCGTTCTCATCGTAGTCCGCCAGTCCGTTCGCAAATACGCCGCTGCTCGCCGTCGCCACACCCACCAGATCCAACTCATCCGGCGTAGTGCCCGCGATCGAATTCTTCAGTTTCACCGCATAATTCCCCGCCAACGTCGAAATCCCCGTAGCGCTCTGCGGCAAAACCACTCCAGTTCCGTTCAGCGCTGCGTCGGTGTGCAACAGTAATGCGCCGCCGCTGCCACTCGCATTGTTCGGATCCAGTATATTCAGCGTCGGATCCACCACATACACGTTGAATGTGGAAGCTCCCGCAGCATCCGTCAGCGTCGCGGTTCCACTCACCGTAGTGTCCACATTTGTAGTGAACGCATACGTTCCACTCACCGGCTTACCTGTAGCCGGCACCGATGGCGAGCCATACGTATTCGCATCGCTCAAACCGCTGGTCACACTTCCGCCTGATGCCGCGAATTCTCCTGCCGCCACGATTCGTGAAGTCGCTGTCCATCCCGCATGCCGGTACACATAATTTCCGCTCAGCGCCGATGTTCCAGCAGCGCCCTGTGCATACGCGCTGCCACCCGTCAGATCGACGCCATCGTCCTCAAATATGCGCATTACTCGCGAGTTCACGATGTAGTAGGTAAAGGTTCTCGTCGCCAGCGCTCCCACGGGCGCAAAAACAATCTGTCCACGGCCATGCGCGTCCGGCCCAGTGTTAACAATTCCGGAGAACGAGGTGCTCGCAACTGTCCCCGCATTGTTGATGTCCATCATCCCGCTGTTCACGTGGCCTGCCCCATCCACAAAGAACACTCCGCCCAACGAAACGTACATCGTCGAATGCGAAGGATCTACTCCGTTGGTCGTAAACGAGTAGGCCCCCGCGATTTGCGAAACGGAAAATCCGCTTGCTGTCGGCGTCTGCAGATCCAACGTACCGCTTCCCGGATCTCCGCTCACCTCAATCACCTCCGCATGCGCAGGGGAAGTCAGCACGAAACTCACATCCAGGGTCTCCCCCTGGTGCGTCTCCATCCGCAGTGTGCCGTGCCCGCTGGCATCCACCGTGTAATTCGATGTATTTGGTGGTGCGCTATTCGTCGTCGGGTAAATCAAATCGCCCAAATCGTAGTAGTTCGGCGAGACGATATCTTCCATACCGTCCGTCACTCCGCCATTCCCATCCAATGTCACGCTTCCCGTAAACGTCGTCACTCCACGCGTCGAAGTCGGCCCCGTAATCTGAAACGCATACTGCCCCTTCAGCAGCGCGACCGTCGCCGGCATGTTCTCCATCACTACTGCACTTGCCGTCTTGGTTGTATCCGTCACCGACGTCGCCGTAATCGTTACCAGCCCTCCCGCAGGCGTTGTCGCCGGCGCGGTATACACCGTCGCCGCCCCACTCGCTGTTGGCGACACGCTGAACGAACCGCACGTTCCCGCGGGCGCGCAACTCCACGTCACCATGCCTCCCGCATCATTTGTTGTGGTAGCCGCCACCGAAGCCGTCAGGCCAGTCTGCAGCGTTACCGGCGGCGGGGTCGTTATCGTAATTCCCACGGGTGGCGGCGTAATCGTCACCGTCTCATTCGCCGTCTTGATATTGTCCGTAACCGAAGTCGCCGTAATCGTCACGCTGTTGCCCATCGGTATCGTCGCCGGCGCCGTGTACAAAGTCGCTGCCCCGCTCGCCGTCGACGCCACACTAAATGTCCCGCAAGCCGCCGCAGGCGTACAGCTCCAATTCACTGAAGGATTGGCTGGATCATTCACCGTCGTCGCCGCAATCGACACCGCAGTGCTTATCGGCAACGAGCTTGGCGCGGGAGTGGTAATCGTTATCGATGGCGCAGGTATGGTCACCGAGCCGTTCGCGGTCTTCGTATTATCGGTTATCGACGCGGCCGTGATCGTTACACTTCCGCCCGTCGGCACCGCTGACGGCGCGGTATAAACCGTCATCGACCCGCTCGCCGTCGATGGGGGATCAAACGTGCCGCACGCCAACGATGGTGCGCAACTCCAGTTCACGCCCTTGCTCGCCGTGTCGTTCGACACCATGGCCGCCATATTTGCCGTTGCGCCCAGCAGCAACGTCGCAGGCGGCGCCGCCGCGAAAGTCACCGCGATCGATTGCGGTTGTGTTCCGCCCCCGCCTCCAGACGAGGAGCCTCCACCACCGCCACATCCGGCAGCAACCACTAAAATTCCAAGCGTAACGAGGAGGAGCGGGTTCCTCATGGCGATTCCCCTTAAGAGCGCGCGCGATTTTTGGCCCGGGTTTAGCTCTCCCTACGATACCCACTCGCCTTCCTTTTCCCATCGCCTCTCTCCGCCCCAATTTCCAAAAGCATTACAGTCCCGACGTACAGCTCCCCTGTCCGCCTGGCCAGTGCCTCCCACATCTTGTTTTCCGCAATTCACAACTCTGCTGCTCTGCAGACGCTTCCCATTTCCCTGTTCGTGTTATCTTCCTTATCGCTTCTTCATCTTGAATCGGCTGCGCCGCACCCGCTGATCAAAACAGGAATTCTTGAAACGAATGCATCGTCAAAAAACTTCTATCTCTCTCTTCATTCTCTTCCTGGCCCCCTTACTTCTTCTCTTCCCCCTTCACTCTCAGCAAAAGCCCACCTCTCTTCTCATCCTCAACGCGCAGATTGCCGACGGCACTGGCGCTCCTCTTTACCAGGCCAACGTTCGTATCGCCGCTGGCCACATCGTCGGCATCGGAGCATTGCAACCTGAAAAAAATGAGCCAACCCTCGACGCCAAAGGACTCGTCCTCGCTCCTGGCTTCATCGATATCCACAATCATTCCGAAGAAGGCTTGGCCAGCGATCCTCTCGCCGAAACGCAAATCGCCCAGGGCATCACCAGCCTCGTTGTCGGCGCCGATGGCGAATCGCCTTGGCCGCTTATCCAGTGGATTCGCGAACGTCAGCAAAGTCTACCCGCCCTGAACATCGCCACCTTTGCCGGACATGCCACCATCCGCGAGCAAGTCATGGGCAAAGACTTCAAGCGCATCGCCAAACCTGCGGAAATTCTCCAGATGCAGCAATTCATGGGGCTGGCTATGAACCAGCAAGCCCTGGGCCTCTCTTCCGGCCTCGAATATGAAGTCGGCAGCTATTCCAACACCGATGAACTTGTCGCTTTGGCTAAAGTCGCCGCAGAACGCGGCGGCATCTACATAACTCACATCCGTGATGAAGCGGATAAATCCTTCGACGCTCTCAACGAAGAAATTGCCATCGCAGAGCTCGCCCACATTCCTGTCGAGCATTCCCACATCAAGCTCGGCACCGTAAGTGTCTGGGGCAAAGCTTCGGAGTACATCAAAATCATCGAAGCCGCTCGCGGTCGCGGCGTCGATTTTCTCGCCGACTGTTATCCCTACGACGCCTGGAACTCCAACTTAAAAGTTCTCGTGCCCGACAAGCAGTATGAAAATCCAAAAAGCGTCGAGAAAGCTCTCGCCGACGTCGGCGGCGCTTCCCATGTCACCATCGTCAGCTTCACGCCCAACAAATCTTATGTGGGACACACCATCGCCGATCTCGCCACCGCCAACCACCTCTCGCCAGTCGAAATGTTCATTCGCCTGATCCGTGAAGGTGATGCCGCGAATACCGAAGCCTCTATCATTGGTCAATCCATGATCGAAAGTGACATCAAGGCCTTCTACCAGCAGCCCTGGGTGATCGTCGCCAGCGACGGTGGCATCGGCTCCGATCATCCTCGCGGCGCCGGCACATTCCCGCGCGTTCTTGGCCGCTTCGTCCGCGAAAAGCACTGGCTCACTCTTCCCGAAGCTATCCGCAAAATGACTTCGCTTCCCGCGCAGCGTCTTGGCTGGAAAGATCGCGGCGTCCTTCGCGAAGGCATGTTCGCCGATCTGGTCCTCTTCAATCCTGACACCGTCATCGACAATTCCACCTACTTCAATCCCACGGCTCTCCCCACCGGCATAGAAAAAGTCTTCGTCAATGGCACCCTGGTCTGGGATTCCGGCAAGCCTACCGGCTCCCGCCCCGGCGTTTTCCTGGGCCTCCACGGCATCCCCCAGCAACTCCTCAACTAACCTGGACCTCTTCGTTCCACCCCACCGTGTGGCACAAACATTTCCTGGCTGTGCTCTTACGGTTTCTACACATCGCCGCCCACCCGCAAAGAAAATAGGGAGCGCGCGGCGCTCCCTATTTAGACAATTTTTCCTACCTAACTACCTAGCTGTTCTCATCTTTCGTCCACACCGTCTTCTGCTGGTTCTTAAATCGAATCACGCTGCCCTTCGGTTTTCCGGGTTCCAGGTAAAACGACACCACATTCCGCGTACCATCCACGTTGTACTCGAACGTGTACAAAGTCCGCGCCCCATCTTGCACTGTCTGAATCTTCTCGATCGTTCCGGTCGATACCGTTCCTTCGCCCGTCGTGAAGCTGATGCTCACCGGACTGATCTCCAGCGTCCGGTCCGCATACATCGCATCCGTCGTGCGCCATTCTCCAATCAGCGCATCGGGCACGTCGCGGTCTGGCGGCCTCCAGGTGAACAGCACCACCAGTGCAATCACCGCCACAAGCGCGCCTATTACTTTCCCGCGTTTGCTCTTTTTTATCTGTTCGCTCATTGCGTCTTCCCTTCACAATCGCGTTAGCTCGCAATACCCAAAATTCCGATCCTTAACCGATTCGCGCCAGACTCTCCTCAGCTTTCGCGGTTCGCTCTTGTTCCATCAAGTTTTGAAAAAGGTCTAACACTTCAGGATCAAACTGCTTACCACGGCCTTCTTCGAGTATCTCCATTACCTTCTCCACTGGCATCCCGGCGCGATACGGGCGGTCCGAAATCAATGCATCAAAACAATCCGACACCGCGAAAATTCGCGCGTGCAGCGTAATGTCCTTCGCAGTCAACCCGTTTGGATACCCGCCGCCATTCACCCATTCGTGATGCTGGGCCACGATCGACATCGATTCCGCCAGCCCCGAGAGAGGTTGCAGAATCCTGACCCCGGTGTTCACATGCTCGCGCATGATCTGCATCTCTTCACGGCTCAATTTTCCCGGCTTATCCAAAATCTCCCTGGGCGTCCCGATCTTCCCAATGTCATGTACCAACCCGCCCCGGCGCATGATGTCCAGTTCCCGTGCTGGCAGACCCATTGCCTGTCCGATTCTTATCGCGCCAGCCGTCACTCGTTCCGAGTGTCCTAACGTCCATGGCGAATTCGCATCGATTGCGCGTGCCAGCGCCGTCAGCGTACTCCACTGCACTTCTTCCACCTCGGCTAACAGGTGCGAGTTCGCGAATCCCACCGCAATCTGATCCGCCAGGTGCCGGGCTTGCCGCTTTTCCTCTTCGCTCCACACCGCCGCACTGTCACCATGTCCCAACACGAAAATCGCCGACGTCCCCTTCTCCGCCAAGACCGGCACAACCAGAAAGCTCCTCATCCCTTTCGCAGCCAGCGGCTGCAAATAAATTGCCTTCGCCTCATCGCCGTTCACCACCGCAACCTCACGCCTGTTCCACACTGCTGCCACTTCCTCGGCGGTCAATTCGATCGTTTGTGTTTCTTTAGGATTTTCCGACCCGGCACTGTAAATCTGGCTGATCATCTGGGGACTGGATTTCTTGTCGAACAGGTTCACGGATACCAGATCATTGGGGATTAACTCTCGCATCCTTGAACACACTGTTCCCACAATCCGGTTCATGTCCCAGGCCGATAAAATCGCCCGATCCACTTCGTTCACTAATTGTTGCGCCTTAATCTGCTTCTCGATGCGCCCGGCCATCGAGTTAAATGATCCCGCCAGTTCCTCGAACTCATCGCCGCTCTTGATCGCCACTCTCGTTCTAAAATTACCCGCCGAAATGCCCCGCGTGCCTTCCTTCAGCTTTGCCAAGGGCACCAGGTTGCGCCGGATCTGCACCAGGCTCAGCAACAACACCACCCACACCGACAGCAGAAAAACTAAAATAAAGCTGAACCGGAAGCGCAACAGGGGCGCCACCATATCCGGTTTTCCTTCACTGCTGATTACCGTCCAGTGCGACACCCCAAAGGAAGTTTTCAGCGGCAAATTCCAGTAACTCGCCAGATTCTCTTTCCCGTTTCCGGTCCACTCAAATTCTCCAGAAAACTTATTTGTGGCCACCGCGGGAAAGTGCTCCGGTCCCTCACCCGAGCAAAACAATCTCGCTCCCAACTCATCGAGTACACACACGGTCATCGGACGCATCAGGGTTTCTGGATCCCACAAAAATTTGCTGCGGATTTCACCTACGATAATTCCCGCGCTCGGATCCTCCGCATTCACCGCTTCACTCAGCGAGATGCATGGTTCATCGCCGCACGCAACCGTCGATAGCACACTCATCCCCGATTTCAAGATTCGTTGCTGCTCCGCCGTGTACGTAACTCCGTCGGTCTTCCCAAAAATTGCCCGCCACTCCCCATTTGGTCGTACAACTTCTATTCCCGTAAACCTCTGTTCTAATGAATTCCGGCTTTCTTTCTCCGCTTCTGACGATCCCATCACGCTCGTCGCCATCCCACCCCGTGCCTTCACCGCCTCCAGCCGCAGGTTGGCTTCCAGGAAACTCAGTCGCTCGTAAATGCTCATCGCTTCTTCCCGGCTCGCCCGCCGCAATTCCCGCAAACTCTGTTCCCGGAGTTGCGCGGTCACATCACGCAACGAAATTACCGCTAGCACGGTGATGGGAATCAGCGCACACAACACGAACAGCCAGAAAATTCGCCGCGCCAGTTTGCTATGCAGGAATGTTTTTTCGATTTTCATTGCCAGCCATCAGAAATCCGCGGCTACTCCTACGTAACTTCCATCGCTGGCGCGGATGATGTCGTCTTGGCTAGGCGCGGCCGTAATTGGTGACGCGGTCTTTCCGTCAGGCCCGTCGCTGTACAAGTCATAATCCGTATTTAGCGGCACCAGAAAGCGGTCCTTGCGCGCCTTTCCATTCCCCTTCATCGTCGAGTGGTTTAAATACTCGTATGGGTTTTGCCATGGATCAACGTACGAGCCGAGCCCCAGTTGCGACAAATCGTCTGGCAGCACTCCATAAATGGATTGATACAGTGCAATCTCTTCTTCGATATCCGTTACTTCCGCTACCGCCCTCGCCGTTTTTGCCAGCTGAATGGCCGACACCAAATTGGGCACCGCCAGCGCCGCGATCGTCATGATGATCGCCACCGTGATTGTCAACTCGATCAGCGTGAACCCGCGTTCCTGTGACCTTTTCCTTTTGCGATCTTGCATACGTTCAACGCCCGCTACCGTTGAGTCTCCTCACCCAGTACTTGAGGCCGGTTGTTTGAGCCTGGACATTGCAAATCCGCTGATCCGCAGTAGCAGTGACTTAACCGGCCTTCTGCTTACTACGCACTTAGCCCTTGAGGTTTCTAAGCTGGGTCCGAGAGGTAAAAATCTACTTCCTATATTCTCTTTAACGGCCATGTGAGAAACCATAGCCTGAGCCCACTACGGACCTAGTACTTACGTACTTGACGTTTACCTTTGCGCCTCTACGTCACGGCACATCCCCATCACGCTCCCGCCGCTCCAATCGCGTGTGCCGCCACCACGTAGCAGCCATTCCTGACTGTGCCCTTGGGGTCTCCACGAATCGCCTCTATGCGAACGTTAAATAAAAAACCAATTCCTCATCTTCCTCATCGCTTGACGTCATCCCGTTCCCAGCGACAAAATGCTCCACGCTCGCTTCGCCATTTTCTTAAACTCTGGGAGTTGCTATGTCCTCGACAAGAGCCTTCGCCTTCAGAATTCTCCCCATCGTATTTCTCTTTGGCACTTGTTGCGCGACCACTCCCGCGCAGGACCAAACCGCGCAACTCCTCCAACTCTTGTCCGAAGCCCCCGGGCCTCCCGGCTTCGAAGAGCCGGTCCGCAAAATTATGGTTGAACGCATGACCCCGCTCGCCGATCACATCTCCTACGACGGCCTCGGCTCCGTCATCGCCGCGCAAGGCAACAGCGGCCCGCGCATCATGCTCGACGCCCACATGGACGAACTCGGCGCCATGGTTCGTCGCGTCACTCCCGACGGCTACGTCACCATGCAGATGCTAGGTGGATGGCTCGATGAAGCGCTCGTCGGTCAGCGATGGATCATCTTCGGCTCCAAAGGTCCCGTCCACGCCGTGTCCAACTTGCGCGATGCCCATCTCGTTGCTTCCGATGAACGCGCCAAGCTCCTCAACACCCGCGACCTCATCTATCTCGATCTCGGTGCAAAAAATTTCGACGAAGTCACCGACCTGGGCATTCAGCCCGGCGATCCCATCGTTCCCGACTCTCAATTCGCCATTCTCAACGGCACCAAAAATTATCTGGGCAAAGCCTGGGACGACCGCGCTGGATGCGCCATCCTTCTCGACGTCATGAACCGCTTCGCTCACAATCCTCATTCCAATCAGCTTTTCTACGCTGCCACCGTTCAGGAAGAGATCGGCCTGCGCGGCGCTCACACTTCCGCCGAAGAAATCAAACCAGACGTTGCCATTGCTCTCGAAGCGGGCGTCACCCGCGATATTCCCGGCACCAAGCTCGATGAAGCTCAGGAAATTCTCGGCGGCGGTCCCGGCATTTTTCTCTACAACACCAGCGAACTTCCCAACCACAAATTCGTCGCACTCGTTCGCCAGACCGCCCACGAAAAATCCATTCCTCTACAAGACGAACTCATCGTCATCTACAGCGACGATGCCGCCGAAATTCAGAAAAGTAACGGCGGCGTTCCCACCATCACCATCGTCGTGCCCACCCGCTACACTCACGGTCACAACGGCATCATCAGTCGCGCCGATTACGATCGCACCGTCGATCTCGTCGTCGCCCTCATCCAACGTCTCGATGCCAGCGCTGTCGCCCGCCTCCGCGACTTTTCCCCGGCGCCTTAGCCCGCCACCAAATCGCCGCTAAGCAAACTCGAACTTCCGCGCCCGTCGCGATTCACTTTTTCTCCGCCGCGCCATACTATTTCTCTCTACACACTCTCGACTTTGGAGGAACACCTGTGTCCGATCGTCTCGATGACTTCCAAAAATTTCGCACCGACCTGAACGAAGAAATCCTCAATTGCGGCCACCTCGGCATCAAGCGCTTCTTCGCCCTCGATCACCAGACGTACGAGCCCGGTGCCCTCGACACCAAGACCAAGGAACTCCTCGGCCTGGTCGCCTCCACCGTCCTCCGCTGCGACGACTGCATCACCTACCACATCGTTCAGTGCGCTCAGGCTGGCTGGACCCGCCCTCAGGTCATCGACGCCCTCAACGTCGCCCTGGTCGTGGGCGGCTCCATTACCATCCCCCATGTTCGTCGCGCCTTCGCCACAATGAGAGACGTCCCAGGTTTGCTTCCCTGATGTACAATGGTGGCCATCAGTACAGCCACATGAGCGCTACCCCTACAGCCATCGCCACCGCCGACGGCACCTTCTACCACCGCCTCAAGGCGTTTACAGGTGCAGGCCTCTTTCTCCTTTTCCAGCGCTTCCCAAAACTTCTTCAGCTTCACCGCAACGAACAGGCCTGGGGCGCTCTACGCATCGCCCTCGGCATCTTTGGCGCCGCTCTGGTTGTTCTCCCCCTTAGCCTCTGGAGCGGCTACGTCACCGCCATTTTCGGACTGGCCATGTTCCTTCTCTCCATTCTTCTCCCGCCCGCTGAAACAGAATCGGATACTGACCGCAAAGCTCATGAACTCGGCGCCTCCACCGTCGTTAGTGGCGGCGACTACCAACCAGGCAATGCTCCATCAGCGGAAGTTCGCCTGTTCATTTCGCCCACTCATATCTGGGCGCTTGACCGGCACTTCAAGCCTTTGGTCGTTATTCCTGCTCTCGAAATCTCTTCTCTCATGGTCTTGCCGGTCGAAGACCGCTGGCTGGTTCACATTCGCTGGGCCGACCATATTGCCGAATTTTCCTACGACGGCTTCTTTGCCGAACGCTTCGCGCGCCTCGCTGACGATTCCATTCGCGCCGCCGTGCCAACCTTGTTTCCACCGGATGTGAAGACCCGCGCCCACGCAGCTCGCGCTTAATGCAGCAGCAACACCAGCAGCATCATCAAATTAGAAGATCGATTCTCTAGCGGAATATGTGTCAAAATAGACTATGGCTAGAGGATGGGAGAGCAAAGACGTGGAATCCCAAGTTGAAGAAAAGAAACTCGCGCCGCGAGAACTACCCCGAGGTCAGCGAACCCCGGAACAAATTCGCGTCGACCTGGAACGCAAGGGTTTGGAACTTTCCCGTACCCGCATCGTGAATGACCTGGAAAGCGCTACCAATCCAAATCACCGCAAGTCCCTAGAAGCGGCCTTAGCGTTCCTGGACAAAAAGCTTTCCGAACTGAACTAGACGTTCTACAGCCCCACTGTAGCGGCCACCCCTCGTCCTGAGCTAGACGAAGGATCAGGTGGCCATCCCCGTTTGACTCTGCCTTAATCCGTAAACACCACGCCCACCGCAGTCGTCCCCTTCTCCGCGCCTTCCTCAATCCGCACCACGTATCCCCGCAGCTTCATTTCCTGCACACCGTCCGCACCCGGCGTCTCCATCGTCACCTGCAACTCCGACTGGATCCGCGGGCTATGCTTCAGCGAAATCAGCGCCCCCTGCAGCGACAAGTCCCGCACCACCGTGTCTTCCTCAAACTTTTGTCCTTCCGCCGTCAGCCCCGTTACGTTGGCGCGAAAGTGCGCTTCTCTCCGGAACGTCGTCCGCGAACCCGGCATATGCGCCTGCACCGGTTCGCCCGCGGCCCCCAGCGTAATCACCATTCCTTCGCTCGCCGCAAACACCGAATCAAATTCTTCCCGCGCCTCGCGCAACAATTCGTCCACCATCCGGTCCGTCGAATCCGGATCGTGATGAAACAGCACCAGCGTCTTCGCGCCCACTTCCCGCGCCAGTTTCACGCCTTCGTTCCACGATGAATGCCCCCAGCCCTTGCGATTCGTAGCCAACTGCTTGGCCGTAAACTGCGCATCATTAATAAGGATGTCCGCGCCTTCCGCCAGCTCCCGCAAACTCTTGTCCAGCTTCGCGTCTCCCGGTTCATTATCCGTGGCATACACCACCACGCCCGCCGGCGTCTCAATCCGGTATCCCAGGCAGCCCTGCGGATGATTCAACCACTGCGTCGACACCCGGTTGTTCCCAATCGCGAATTTCTCGCCGCCTTCCACCTCGCGAAACTTTCGTCGCGCGCTCATCGCCGAAAAATCCACGGGAAAATACGGCAACGCCATCTGCGTTTCAAACACCTGCCGCAGCGAATCGCGTCCTAGAAATTTTGACCGGAAGCTGTAAAACTGAAATTGGTTTTTCTCATCGTACAGCGGCGAGAAAAACGGCAAGCCCTGTATATGGTCCCAGTGGTAGTGCGTCACCAGAATATGCGTTTCTTCCGGGTGCCTCGCTTCGCCGCCACCATTGCCCCACCGGCTTCCCAGCGTCCTCAGTCCCGTTCCGCAATCCAGAATAATCTGCGAACCATCCGGCGCCACCAATTCCAGGCACGGCGTATTCCCGCCATAGCGCCACGTTGCCGGATCAACCGTGGGCGTAGATCCGCGCACTCCCCAAAAACTCAATTTCGCTATCGGATTCATCATCTTCGCCGGCGCACTTCCCCCTGCACTACACAAACAGAGACACGTCGCCTCTGTTCCGCGCCTTTCCCGATACTGGCAGTCAATCCAGGGAGCGTCAACGCATTCGCTCCTCCCTGTTGTCATACTGCCCAATAACAACCTCTGTTTGCGCCGCTGCACGCTCCGTGCAATCCTCGTAGAATATTTCCATGCACGACCATGCGCATGATCACGGTCCCGCCATCAATTGCGCGCCCACCCATGCCCACGCTCATACTCACGACCACGATCACGGCCATGCCGGACACTCCCACGCCCATCCACCTATGCGCCCGTCTGTTCTTGCCTGGGCCATGGTCGCCACTCTCGGCCTCGTCGTCGCAGAAATCTTCGGCGGCATCCTCGGACACTCCGTCGCCCTCCTCAACGACGCCGTCCACAATCTTTCCGACGTTCCCGCTCTCGGCATCTCCTGGCTCGCCATGCGCTGGGCTCAGCGCCCCGCCGACACCGAACGCACCTACGGCTATCACCGCGCCGGCACTCTCGCAGCGTTCACCAACGCCCTCGTTCTCGTGGTCTTATCGCTCTGGCTGGGTTACGAAGCTATCGAACGCCTGCGCTCGCCCGTCGCTGTCGTCGAAAGCTGGATGATCTGGACATCTCTCGCGGCCCTCTGCGTCAATGGCGGTATCACGCTTTCCCTGATTAAAGGTCACGCCGATCTCAACCTCCGCAGCATCCTCGTCCACAATTTCGGCGACGCCCTCTCCAACATTGCCATCATCGTCGGCGCCTTCATCATGAAATATACCGGCGCGCACTGGATCGACCCGCTCCTCGGTCTCGCCATCGGCCTGCTGGTCCTATACTCCTCCATCGGCATCCTTCGCGAATCCACACACATCCTTCTCGAAGGTCGCCCACGCGAAACTCGCGTCGAAGAAGTAGCACGCGTCATTCTCGCCATCGAACACGTCGCCGAAGTCCACGACATTCACATCTGGTCTCTCGGCGGCAACCACATCGCGCTAAGCTGCCACGCCCGCATTCCCGACATGCATATGGACCAGTGTGAAAAAATCCTCTCCGCCATCAAGCACCAACTCTCCGCCCAATTCTCCATCGAACACGTAACCGTCCAACTCGAACGCGCCGGCCTCCCCGCCACCTCCGGCTACGTAATGCCCGAACCCCTCCCGAAATCCTGATCATCCACTCATTGCAACTTCACCTCAACCAACTGTCATCCCGACCGGAGAGCCGCGCCGTTTTGCGGCTCGCAGTGGAGGGATCGTGGCAACACTTCAACAACTCGCACCACCCAGACCCGCCTTCCAGGCTGACATTTCCCGCAAACTCCCTTACTGTACCCACACCATGGTCCTCAAGTTCGTTGCCCACAGCCGTCGCGTCCTTACCATCGCTCGCCGTTTCGGTTGGCTCCCCGGCGCGCGCTACACCAATCTCCGTGACATTCGCCGCTGCGAGCGTGTCGGCTTCATCGACATCGAATGGAAAAATTACTCCTTCCATCGCCATCTCGCCGCCGTCAAAGCCACTCGCCCGATCCTCACCGTCGCCATGGACATCCTCGACACTCGTTCTCTCCCGCGCATCCTCGATCAAGCCTTCGAACTCAGCCAATATTGCCAGCACGTGGTCGTCGTCCCCAAGCATCTCTCGCTGAAAGACAAACTCGACCACGTCATCCCCAAACAATTTCTTCTTGGCTTCAGTGTTCCCACCAAATACGGCGGCACCGCCATTCCTCCGCGTTATTTCCGCCGACCCGTCCATCTCCTCGGCGGACGCCCCGACGTCCAGCGCAAATTAGCCGACACCATGCCCGTCGTCAGTATTGACTGCAATCGTTTTACGTTGGATGCTGCGTTCGGCGACTATTTCGACGGCGACATTTTTCGCCCGCATCCCCGTGGCGGATACGAAAGCTGCCTTCGCGACTCGCTGCGCAATATCAATCTGCTTTGGAAGAATTACACCGGGAACCACAACGGCCATGCTCGACGATAGAAGAGAATTTCTGATCAAAATGTACGATCAGATGTTCAACGACATCAACACCCACATTCTCGTGGTGTGGCAATCCGTTGGCGTCGTGGTCGGCGCCTTCGCCGTCTTTTCCCTCGTCGAGAAAAATATTATTCCCACCGACTTCGCTTGCTCCCTCATGATTCTGCTCTGCGCCTGGCTCATCGCCCACCTCTACGACGCGTCTTACTGGTACAACCGCAATCTCGTCATCATCGCCAACATCGAACGCCAATTCCTGAAAAAATCCGACCTGTCCGAAGTCCAATATTATTTCGGCAAGCATCGCGGCAAATCCGCCATGCTCACTCACCTGCGCATTCAATACGGTTTAGGCGTCGCCATCGCCGGCATGTTCCTCACCTACCATTTCTCGCTGCGCGTTTGGCCCGGCATCACAGCGCCCGCGTCCCACTTCGAATTCACTCGCGCACTCCCCTACCTTTTCGCAGCCGCCGCTATCATCGGCCTGTGGATCCTCCGCAGCAATCGCATCGCCAGCTATCAGGAATTCCTCCGCAACTCTCCGGGCCTAGACATCAACACCAAAGGCATCGACTACGGCATAGGCCACCCCACCGAGCCCCGCATTCACCACCCGGACAAATCCTAAAATGTAGTGGCCACCTTCAGGTGGCTCTCTCTTCAGTGATATCGTCCCGGCCTTCCGCTGGCAAATCGCTCAAAAGAAAGTTTTTGATTCGCCTTGACACAAGCTCTACCGAGGGACAGGATCATTTCAAGGTTTCGTTGGCGACAGCGAAACTCCCGCTTCTCAGTCCATTCGTTCTATAAAGGACAAGCTCCGTATCGAGCGCCATCAGGGCAGAACCTGTTAGGTTCTTTTTTATTCGCGCGGGGCCCTACCTCCTGTTCGACGTGCAGGTATCCAAACCCAAGACGCCAGCGGTTTAAAGCCAGTTCATTATGCCCGACTCGCTATATGCGACCAGGGAACATCGCGTCTTTCAAAAGAGGAGAATTAAATGTCTGAACAAAACAAAACTAATGTCCGTCGTTTATTCGAAGAAGTCTGGAACAAGGGCTATGTGCCTGTAACAGACGAGCTCTTCGCACCTACTTACATTCACCACGACAATTCCACGCCCGATATGGGACGCGGACCCGACAGCGAGAAGAAACGCGCGACTCTTTACCGCAATGCGTTCCCAGACGTTCGAATCACCATCGAGGACATCACCGCCGAAGGCGAAACCGTAGTGGCTCGTTGGACTTGCCGCGGTACCCATAAGGGCGAACTCAACGGCATTGCGCCCACGGGGAAGCAAATCAACATCACCGGTATCAGCATTGCCCGCTTCACCAACGGCAAAATGACAGAAGGTTTTGTCAACTGGGACGCTTTGGGTCTCATGCAGCAGCTCGGCGTTGTTCCTGAGCTGGGCAAACTCAAGGCAGTCGCCACGTCCGCAAGGTAGCTGTTCCGCTTCGTAGAAAAATCAGAGGGCCGGATCATACATCCGGTCCTCTGATCCATTTTCGCATCCCTTCGGTCAGACTTCCGCCATGCCTTGGTTAATCGCGATCTGGATGGCTGTGCCGGTAATTCCAGTAGTTGTGTTGATATTTATGTTTTTGCCGCTCGTACGCGACATAAGACTCGTGGCGTTCGTGCTGGTATGCCCGGTAAGCGCGGTCCTCGTGCTCATTCCAGTCGTGGTAATCATGGTGCCATGAGTCGTAGACGCGGACCTGTACATGCTCATCGTTTGGCGCTGCAGCAACAGCGGAGCCGCTTACCGCGAAGGCCGCCGCCAAGAAAAGTGTTGTTACATATAAATGTGCTCGGTGCATATATTTGTCTCCAGGCCGCAATTCTGGGACTCTTCATTTTGAAATTACGGTAACCTCATTGTGCACACTCCGCGGCTGCAAAGCTGCCCTTTAAAACACACTCTCCATCGAGCCTTCACGTAGGACGGGTGGCTCGGAGTGAACGAACTTGATTTCTTCCTTTCGCGATGTGTAAAAGGAGCATCGCGTTTTTAGTCCAGCAACCAGCATAGAGACGCGGAGGGTGCCCCATCCTTGGTGTCCAAAGGGTGGGTCCTGGGGTTGCCGTTTCCTTCCGCCTGATGTGCTCCTCTTAAACCCACGAGTGGACACGCGTTGAGATGGGCGCCTCTTGGGTGCCTACCCTTCGCTAGGAGCTTCGGAGTATGAACGGCCAGTGGCACACCTTAACGCGGGCGCCTCTACTTCGGGTGACTCACCTTTTGTGATTTTGTCTCACCCAATGGGTGGGTCACTCATGGCTTTCCGCCTCAGTTCCCGCTTTCCGGTCGTTGCCGGAACCCCGGGACTAGGTTACAAAGGGCGGCCCCAGTCAAAAATGGTCCGTTGGTTGAAGGCGGATGAAGCGCACGCCATGATACCATTTGGTTACGTCGATGGCTGACAACCTCAAGTCCGAGTCGCTCTCCTGGGCCTTGACTCATGTGCAGAGATTCAACGATACCGACGTTTTTCCAGTTCCGTTTGAGTACCGGGCCATCGCGCACAATTGGAATTCAGTTGGTCCTTATCTGCAAGGCATCGATTTCAGCTCGCACAAGATTTTTTCTGATCGCCGCGTGATGGTGATCAAGCCTAACGGAGGATTCAGGGCCGCTATACAACTTGACCCGTTCGACCAGCTCTTATATACGGCAGCAATTTACGAATCTTCGGACTTAGTCGAGAGAAGTCGTATCCCTGCTGATCAGAAAGTCGCGTGTTCCTACCGAGTACGAATCACTGGAGATGGTGCTTTCTTCACTACTGACAACGGCTGGAACGACTTTCATTCTCGCTCCAAGGAATTGGCTGAGAGTGGAGCCGTCTCGCACGTTCTGTTGGCAGATATTTCGGACTTCTACAACCAATTAGGACAGCATCGAGTGCAGAATGCTTTGGAAATGGCAACTGTTCCCACTGACCGCTCCACGAACATCGAACGCTTTCTCAATCAACTAACGAGCAAACAGTCACAAGGCCTCCCGGTTGGTCCCTATGCGTCCATCGTGCTCGCGGAGGCTTGTCTAATTGATGTCGATAATTTCCTTCTCCGTCTCAACGTTCCTTTCGTGAGATACGTTGATGACTTCAGAATTTTTTGCCAGTCTCGTAAGCACGCCATCGAAATCAGGCACGCCTTGGCCGAGTATTTATTCGTCGTGCATCGACTGTCCCTTGAATCATCGAAAAGCACTATCCAGTATGTCGCCAAATTTCTTAAGGAAGAGTTGTCTGATCCGGAAGAGGAAGAGCGGCAAGCGAAGGTGGAGAAATTAACTGAACTGCTCAATACCATTTCCGAGCAGTTCGGCGGTTATTCGTTTGAAGAGCCAAGAGAGGATGACGAAGAGCTTTTGGGCCAAGCGGAGCAGGAGAGTTTCATTGAACTGTTTGAGCATTGCGTCAAACGGCCGCCGTTGCGGTTGGGGTTAGCGCGGCATCTGTTGCGAAAAGCGCGTCGAAGCAGGACGGTTGTTCTTAATAATCTTGTTTTTGAGCATTTAGAAGCTCTGGCGCCAGTCATGCGGGACGTCGTAGGGTACTTGGTCACCACCATACCGAAGAAAGATGCGAGCGTCAGGGGGGAGGCTCTACTAAAATTCTGTGCGACCTCCGATCTTGGAAGCCTGCCGTTTGTAAGAATGTGGATACTGGAATTATTAACTCAAAGACACGACTTATGTGGCCCTACTCGCGCTCTGGCATTTGCGGAGGAGACGCAGAATATTTTTGGTGTACGGCCATCCGCGCTTCTCGCGGTCGCCCACAATCAAATTGACTGGGTTCGAGCCCGAAAGGAAACGTGGCGCAATCATGAGGCATGGGATAGAAGAGCACTAATTTGGAGTGCTTCTGTCCTACCCAGTGGGGAACGGAGACCATTCTTGTCGATGGTGGCAGAGCAGGGCGACTATCTAGATGCCGCGATCGCAAAATATCTACTCAGCCCGAAATGAGCACAACGAGTTTGCGACGGCTAGCCTCAAGCGGGATGAAACTTGGGGACAGACGGGACGTTTCTAATAGAACTTTCCTTTCGAGAATACTCAGCCTCACGATATTCACAGATTTATGTATATTTATAGTAAACATGATGATACACTTGCCCTGGAATGCTCGAAGGACGTCGATGTGTTTCCATTTCGGTTCACCCGGAGCGCTTTTCGCGAAGGGACGGTGCTCCCATCTCTCCGTCCACCGCCGAAAATCCCCTAAGTCCTTTGTTTCCCCTACATACAGGCCATTCTCCCGCAAGTCCTGTGTTTCCCACACTTACGCAAAACATGCCGGGGTACCCCCTACCCTGCTCGGTTCACGCTGAGCATTCTTCAGGCGACGCGTTCCATTTCGGCGCGCACTTCGTGCCCAGCCCCGTTCCACTTCGGAATGATTTTCACCAGTCACAAGTCACCAATCACCACTCACTCCCAATGTCGGCACTCCGACATTTTCCACAGGCGCGCCCCGCATGATCGCGCTACACATAATCAATCAGCGTCATGAACCCGAAATCCATGTGCAATTGCTGGTGGCAATGGAACAGCGTCAACCCCGGATTATCCGCCACAAAATCCACTTCCGCTTCCTGATATCCGCCCAGCATCACCACATCCTTGAAAATCCCCGCCGTCGACTTCCCCGCGATCTTCGTCAACTCAAAACTGTGCCGGTGCAAGTGAATCGGATGAATATCGTCGCTGCCATTCCGCATCCGCAACCGGTAGCGCTTCCCCTGCTTCACATGAAACGCCGCAGGAATCACTCCCTGCATCATCGGGTACGCGTCGCCATTGATCGTCCACCGGTTAAAACCCTCCTCCGCGGCGTTGTCTTTCGCGAACGTCATCTCCAACGTCTGGTCGGGAGCCGCTGCAGCGCCTGCATCCGCCTTCGCGAACCGCGTGTAGTCCCACTTGAACGCCGGCGGCGCAATCCACGCCGGTTTTCCGGTTCGTCCCGCATACTCCACGACAATCCCCATGCCATGCCGCCGGTCGTCATTATCCAGATCGCCCAGAATCCACACGCCCGGGTGATTCATCTCCACAATCGCCGAAATGCGTTCCGCCGTTCCCAGCCACAACACCGGAACTTTCGCCGTAGTCGGCACCGGATTCCCATCCAGCGCCACCACCTCAAACGAATGTCCCGGCAAAGCCAGGCTGCGTATTTCCGTGGCGCTGCCATTCAGCACATGCAACAGCACCCGCTCGCCCTGCTTCACGCGAATCGGGTCGCCATGCCCCAGCATTCGTCCATTAATCGTGAACGAACGATAGCCCACCTCGAATCCATGCTTCTTGCCCGTCGCCAGCGACGACTTCATCGCCGCCTCGCCGGAATCTTCCAGCTCCTTCACCTTTGTGCCGGCCAGAAAATCCTGCGCCATGTCTCCGCCCTGGCTCAGCGTCGGCTCGAATTCCTTCAACGTCAGAAATATTTCCCGATCGTATCGCCCGGGATTTTCTTTTGGCTCGATATACACCGGCCCCACTTCGCCGCTGTACTGCCCGGCCGCCAGATTTTCCCCGGCGCGATTGTGTGTGTGATAAAAACGCATCCCCGCTGGATTTGGTGTGAAGCTGATGATGCGCTGACCATGCGCGGGAATAATCGGCGTGCCTTCTTCCGCTGCGCCATCCACTTCGGTCCCGACCTTCTGCCCGTGCCAGTGCAGTTGTTCCGGCGTTTCCGTGTCGTTGAAAATCGCCACCGTTACCGGTTCGCCTTCCTTGAACCGGAGAAGCGGCCCGGGAAATTGCCCGTTGTACGTAACCGTGGAAATAAAACGCTTGGGCGCAATCTCCACCACCGAATCGCGAATATGAATTTTGTATCCAGGAGCAGCCGTTTCCACCTGCGCCAATCCAGCTGCCCGCAGCAGCCCCTTTTCCGGCGCGAGTATCAGTCCACCAGCACCAAGCGCCGCGTTCTTCAAGAACTCTCGCCTGGAATTCTCAATCTTCGTCATCGCCGCTCCGCCATCGCCGAATCTCCCGAATCACCTCCTCGTTGCCATTTCCAATCCACAGACCATCTTCCCCCGCCCGCCAAAATCAGAAACAGCAGCGAGCACAGCATTGCGAAATCCGTACGCGCGTCGCTCACCATGTACCAGAATCCCTGGTTCGCGCGAAACAATTCCGGAATCTTCGTGCTCACAATCGCCGTGCAAATCACAATCAGCAGTGGCACTGCCGCCAGTCGCGCCAAAAGTCCCAGCAGCACCAGCACTCCGCACACAATTTCAAAGAAGCCTACAAAATGCGCCGTGAACCCCGGATACGCAAACCCAATTTTCGTGAAACGCTCCACGCCCATCCTCGGATCGGTATATTTCAGGATTCCCTGCGTGAAGAAAATCAGCCCCACCGCAAGCCGGATAAACACAACTCCACGCGGACAGTCTGGCGAACTACGCAGCGAGTCGAGCAGCGAACTCATCGTTGTCTCAGCAGCTTTAGATGCTTTCCGGTTGGGGTTGGCCTCAGCCTCGGGAGAAAGACCGAAAACGCCACCACTCTACAGCGGCCGGTGGTCGCCATGAAACAATTTGCACGGGAAATTTGCGGCTATGCGGGAAGACGAAACGAAATGCCGCGCTGGTCGTTGAACTGTTGCGTGGCGTCCAGGTCCAGTGTGTCGCGTGGAACGCTGCGGCGAAAGCCTTCTTTGGTGATGTATTGCAACTTATCGCTGGACCACGAAAACGCCACGGCAAAGAAAACCGTTCCATCACGCCGTACAAACACATATTCCGGCTGCGCCTGCAACGCTGGCATGGATGAACTGCCGCGAGCCCAAGAGAAAGATGGTGAACCTGCGGGCGCGGGCCCCGGCGAAGAATTGTTATCCGCCGGTTCCGCGGGAGCATCTTGTGCGTCGTTGGGCTGATAATCCGCGGCTTGTTCTTCTTCGGTCGGCGGCTCCGCGTAGTATGGATACGGAACGTAAATGCCTCCGCCAAAGAACGGCAAGATGAATCCGTTTGTGCGGTGGAAGCGCCCAAAATTAGGATGCGTAGCAAAAAAATGCGTGTAGTCGAACCCCAAGCCCGGCGCAGGCAAACCATCGCCGCCGAAGCGCCCATTATTAAATCCGGTGTTGTTAGTGAACGTGGACGAGCGATGGGTGGTGCTTACCGGTGAACCAGGATGCCAGCTTCGCTGCGGCATTGTGGGCCGCGCGTTCGCGGAGCCCGCATGGGCTACTGGATGCCCCGCAACTGCGGAATGAGTTGCTACAGGATGTGCGCCAATCGCAGCATGAGCTACCGGAGCGCCATGAAAACCGCCGGCAGGTGCCGCCATCGGGGCAGCGTGCATCGAGGAGCCAACCGTTCCGCCCATGTGCTGAGCTGCCGCGAAAAGAGGTAAACCGAAGAAAAGAAAGCCGGAAATCAGGATCCTGCGCATACCGCGAACCCTCGGGAACCACGTTGCTGCTGTTGCTGCCCTACATCTATATAGACGCGAAGACACCGGCGAAGGTTACTCGCCCATGAGAACGCGGCGCTATTCTGTGACGTTGTCAGTTGAAACGGAAGCGCTTTCTAAGCCCGCCACGCCGTTTAAAGCGGCTAGTAATTCCACGTCATGTCCGCATCGGCCGGCGCGGTAGCTTTCATGTGACGCGCAATTTGCGGCAAAATCCGTTGAAACACCGTTCCGTAACTCTCGTGCGTGGAAATGTCGCCGCCACCTTCATAACAGTGTGGTTTCCCCGGACTGTATTCAAAGTCGGCGATGCGAAACGGATTCTTGGGCGAGTCGTGAAATGCCTGCATCAGGTGAACGGCATTATTCAGGTACCAAGTGTCCGCATCACCTACGGCGAAATGTACTTTCCCGGCGAGCTTTGGCCCCAGTTTCGCCACATCGCGTTCCAGGATGTAGCGCAGGTCGTAATGCTCTTTCCAATATGTCGCAACTTCCTGATCAATCACGCCCGTGGAAGGATTCCAGATGGGTTTAGGATATCCATCCGCGCCAACCGGACTGAAAACCGCCTGCCAAATTCCAAACTGTTCGGTGGAACGGCCGTGCGTGCCCATCACTTCTTCTCGCCGCACCGCCGGTTCCATCACCGCGAGAATTTCTCCATCGGCCGCGCGCATTTCGCCCCGCGGAACTTTGCCGAACGGGCCTTCATCCCAGAACGCATTTTTGTTCTCGTAAATATTCACCAACTGGTAGGCGCGAAAATCGATGGGATCCGGGCAGAAACTGTAGGCGGCGTTGAAGTAATCAGGATAAAAAATCTGCTGCGCGATCGCTTCCCAGCCTCCTGTCGATCCACCTTCCAGCGCCCGCGCCCAAGATTGGCCAATGCCGCGAAAACGCCTCTCAACTTCCGGAATTAATTCCTGGGTGATCGCGTCGCCGTAAGGACCCAGATTCGCGGAATTCACCGCGTAGGAATCGTCGTAATACGGATTTGCATGTTGAATCACCATAATCAACATGCGCGGCAAACGCCCCGCGGTCCAATCCTGGTAAAAACGATTTGCGTATTGCAGCATTTCGCGCTGTTCCGGCCGCAACGACGAAGGGATTTCCGGCAGGAAGAAATGCAAATCATCGGTGAAGTGCCCGTGATCGATCAGCAGCGGATAATGGGCGCTGGGATGTTCGTCGAATCCCTGCGGAAGCAAGACTATCGCGCCGAGATACATCGGCGTTCCCCAAAAGTCCGAGAGGAATTTGCTCTGAATGTGAATGTGTTTGATGTATTTGGTATCTTGCGGCGGCGTAACTGGCGGAATCTTTTCGGTTAGCGAGATGCGGACCACACCACCCGCCGCGGGATCAAGATGCACAAGGACCGGCTTGTTCAGGAAGTTTCCGGGCTTGCGAAACCATTGTTGGCCTTCGCCCATATCCGGCGCGAGCTTAATAACGTGCCCATCGCCGCGATGAAACGTGGCGTAGACGTTCAGAACGGCCTGCACGTAGTAATCGCCGGCTGGAAGTTCATTGAGACTGATGTGGGGATAGCCGAGCGTGGTGGAATCGATGATGGCGGGAGCTTCCGGCTTCCAGCCATCCACGTCGAGACCAAAAAACTGCGCACTGGAGGCCTCTTCCTCATCCAGTTGGAAGCGCGGTTCGTGGTCCTTGTCGCGCGAGATTCCCAACAGGATGTGGCCGTCGATGGGTTGAGCGCTAAGTGAAGCGGGAAAGGAAACCTCGAAGCGCAACTTCTGATTGGCCGCGCGTTGCGACGTTTGTCCCTGCGTTACCGGAACCAAAATAAGAACAAAGACTACAGTGACGATCAGACCAATTAGATGTATGCCAGGAAAAGCTACGAACCGGCGCAAATGCATGCGAAATGCCTCCAAGTGGCGCGCAGTAACAATACAACAAGGAGAGGCTGACCGAGGGCTAGACCTGGAATTACCGGCAGAGCTAGCACGCGGGCGACAGGTTGCGTGTGCTTTCCCGTTGGCAAGGGGTTGTGCTATAACCGGAGGGCCGTGAGAGATACCGGGAAGGAAGAAGTGGCCTCGGCAGCACAGCGAGGCGAGGTGGATATCAAGTCCGCAAGCCGCATGCAGGCTGCGGATAAAACGTCCACTCGAAGCGAAGAACATGCTTCGCAATACTGCCCGGTCTGTTCGCAAAAGCTGGAATCCCGGCGTTGCAAACTGATTTGCAACATATGCGGGTATTACATGTCTTGCGCGGACTACTACTAGGCGCAGAGCGGAATAAAGGAAAGTCCGCTTTGCGAAATAAAAGAAAATCGGATAGGCTTTGCGGTTCCGGCCCGGGTTGCCGCCGGATGTGTGCAGGGACGAGGAGGAATTACCGTGGCATTGAAGATGACGCAACGCGAAGTGGACGGCGTAACAGTAGTGGCGCTTGACGGCAGGATCGTGCTGGGCGAAGAAAGCAATGCGCTGCGCGAAAAGATCAAAGCGCTGGTGGCAGAAGGCAAAAAGAAAGTCGTTCTGAACATGGACAACATTACGTTCATCGACAGCGCGGGACTTGGCACGCTGGTGGCGGCGCATCACAGCGCGAAAGCGCAGGGCGCCTCGCTGCGGTTGTGTCACCTGGGCACCAAGTTCCAGGAAGTGCTGCAGATTACCAAGCTGATGACGATTTTCGACGTGTCGAATACGGAAGCGGAAGCGGTAGCCAGCTTCTCGAAGCCGTAACGTACTTCGCCACACCAACAAATTAAACGAGGGCAGGTTTGCGCCTGCCCTTTTTTATTCCCGGGAAGGGTTACTCGTCGACCCGGTACATAGTGATGCCGCTGAGCAGTTTCGGATAGAAGTCCGTCGACTTCTGTGGCATGACTTCGCCCGCTGTGGCCACCTTCATCACCAGTTCCACTTCAACTGGATTCAGCAGGAACGCCACTTGCGCGGCGCCGCGGTCCACCGCCTCAATGGCTGACGCAGCTTCACGCTCGTAAGACAAGTTAGCTTCGGAAGAAACCGCCTGCGGCGTGATGCCCAGGGCCGGCTCTAGAATTCCCTGATGCAAGAGAACGACATCGAGGTAACGCTGCATGGGAGTGGAGTTGGGCAGCACCTGCCCTAAATCCGCGCCCGGACGCAGCGTAAGCAAATAAAATGCCCGAGGCTCGGACTGCTGCGGCGCGGGATAGACGCCGATGGCACGATCTTGATTTCTAGCGACCAGGCGATTTAGGAAGCGCTCCTGAACTTCGAACCGTAGCGAATCATCTGGTATCGGAAATACTTCAGTCTCGAACCACGGTTCGAGATAGCGGCGTACTTTGCTCCAGGAAAAATCGCGCAGTTTGTTGACTACCCGGTGCGTGGGCAGAACGGTGAGACCTTCGCTGCGTGTGTTGATGAAGGTCATCATCGAGCGTTCATAGGGCGCGTCTTCCACCACCTTGCCGGCCTTGGCGCGCCACTCGTTGCGATAATTCAGCGACGTTTCATAACGATGGTGTCCATCAGCGATGACCAACTTCTGATCGGCCATGGCGTGCTGAATCGCCGCAATCTGATCGGGATTGGTGATCAACCAGAGGCGATGGATCACGCCGTATTCATCGGTCATCAGCGTGACCGGCGTCTGCGACGCTTCGACATCGGCAAGAATCGCATCGATGCGCAACTGTGGGTCAGAATAAAGAAAAAATAATTGTCCGGTGTGCGTGTGGGTGTGGCGCAGTAATTCCAGGCGGTCTGCTTTCGGGCCGGAGAGGGTCTGTTCATGGCGGAAAACGACGCCAGCGGAATACTCTTCGAGTTTGCCGGCGCCGATAAAACCACGGCGAGTGCGGCGCAGCATGGTGCCGGGCACCGTGAATTCCTGGGTATACGCGTAAAAAGCAGGGGCTGAATCCTGCAAAACAGCTTTGTGGTCAATCCATTCTTGAAGAGCAAGCGCGGCACGCGTATACACGCTATTTTTTTCGGTATCGTTGGGAAATTTGCGACCTTTTTCGATGGCGATCAAGTTGCGCGGGTCGGCACTGTAATATTTCTCCTGCATGGCCAGGGTAATTTTGTCGTAAGGCTGTGTGAGCACATTGCCGAAGGAAGTAACTTCCGGATTGTAGCGGTAGGCGCGAAATGGATAAACCGAAGCCATGAGATCTCCTGAGCCGATTTTGCCGGGTGAGGCAACTCCTAAGTGTACGTGAAGACGGATAAAACTAAAAAAGGATAGGGATGCGAAACTAAGGGCGTGTGAGTAGAAAACGACGCGCGTATTACAATACAGAGCTATGACCAAGGACAAAGTGCCGCTGGTGCGCGCGTTCGTGTTTGATCTGGACGGGACGCTGATCGATTCGAAGATGGATTTGGTGTTTTCGGTCAATGCGATGTTGCACGATATTGGCCGCGAAACGCTGCCCGCGGACACGGTAGCAAGTTACGTAGGACATGGTGCACCAAGATTAGTCGCCAGTGCGCTAGGCCCCGGCGCAGGCGAAGCGGAACTGCAGAAAGCTTTGCAGATTTTCCTGACGCATTACGAAGCGCACAAGCTGGATGCGACGCGCGCGTACGATGGCGTGGAGCAGGGTTTGGCAGCAATCGCCAAATATCCAATGGCGGTGTTGACCAATAAGCCGGCGAAGCTGAGCGAAGAGATTCTGGATGGGCTGGGGCTGACGAAATATTTCCGGCGAATTTATGGCGGTGATTCTTTCGCGAAGAAAAAACCCGATCCAACTGGCGCGCAATTGATTCTGCAGGAATTGGGAGTGACACCCGGCGAGGCCGCTATGGTCGGCGATTCGGATGTGGATATACAAACCGCGCGCAATGCCGGGATGGTAGCGGTGGGTGTGACCTACGGTTTTGGCAAACACGATGCGGTGCTTAAACCCGCGGATGTCTACATCGATTCCTTTCTGCAACTGAAAGACCTGACGAACGGCTCCGCGTGTTAACGGCGCTGGTAGACAGTCCTTGCGTTCCGCTACTCGTGTTTGGCAGACTCACCGCGTGCTGATTGGCCTCTTTCCTGAACTGGACGCTCCCGGCGGAATACAACGAGCGGGGCGGCACATGGCATTTGTGCTGAGCGAATACGCCGCATCAAAACACATGGAGTACCGGATATTGAGCTTGAACGATACGCCTGATCTGCATCGCATGCGCGTGGGCGAACGCGAATTCGTATACACCGGAGCAGCGCGGGGAAAAGCGCGGTTCGTCACTACAGCGATGCGTGCGGCGAGGCGACGACCAAAAATCGTGCTGGCGGCACATCCGAACCTGGCGCCAATCGCGCGAGCCATGCAGGCAATGGCGCCACGAATGAAAAGTATCGTGTGCACTCATGGCGTGGAAGTGTGGGAAGAGCTTTCACCGTTGCGCCGCAGAGCGCTGCGGCATGCTTCGCTGGTGCTGGCGCCAAGCCGGGCCACCGCGGATTTTCTGGTTTCGCTGCAGGGTGTGGCGCCGGAACGGATTCGCGTGTTGCCGTGGGCGCTTGATCCCGACTTCGAGACGCAAAGCGGCGGCACGGCGACGGCAAAAGTTCCGGCCGACTTTCCCGTCGGGCGCGTGATTTTGACGGTGGGCCGCTGGCTGACTACAGAACGCTACAAAGGCATGGACACCTTGATCATGACCTTGCCGCGACTGCTGCAGCATTGGACCGATCTGCAACTGGCCATTGTGGGAACAGGTGATGATCGCGAATGGCTGGAAAATCTTGCACGGGAATGCGGCGTGCAGAATCATGTCCACTTCCTCACCAGCTTAAGCTATGCGGAACTTTCCGCAACGTATGCTGCGTGCGAAATGTTTGCGCTGCCCAGCCGTGGCGAGGGATTTGGCTTTGTGTATCTGGAAGCGATGGCACGCGGCAAGCCGGTGATTGGCGGAGCGCACGGAGGTGCGCCGGAAATTATCCAAGATGGAGTGACTGGTTATCTGGTGCAACACGGCGACACCGTGCAACTCGCTACGTCGATCAATGCGCTGCTGGCCAATCCAGAAGCAGCGAAGCAAATGGGCACCAAGGGACGGGAGCGAGTGGAAAAGGAATTTCGCTTCAGCACGTTTGCGAAAGCCTTCAAGAAAATTCTGCGCGAATCATGCGAATCCTGAACGTTACCCAGAGCTATGCTCCATTTTTTGAGTTTGGCGGGCCTCCGGCAAAAGTGCGGGCGCTGGCCGAAGGTCTGGCGCGGATCGGAAACGAAGTAACGGTGCTGACTGCAGATTGGGGACTGCAAAAAAGGCTGAGCAACAAGGCAGAGGAGGGTGTGAGCGAGGCAAGCCCGTTCGGGCAGAGGCGCAAGGTAAATGGAGTGACGGCGATTTATCTGGGGAACTGGTTTCGCTATAGAGCGGTAAGTTGGAATCCGGCGTTAGGACGATATTTGCGAGCACGGCTAACTAATTTCGACGTAGTGCACATTTTCGGGCTTTACGATTTCCTCGGTCCGCGGGTGGCCAAGGAATGCCGGGCGCGGCAAATTCCGTATGTGGTTGAGCCGATCGGAATGTATGTGCCGATTGTGCGTAATGTGCGATTGAAAAAATTGTATCACCGCATATTTGGAAAAGAATTGTTCGCCGGCGCCAGCGCGGTGATTGCCACGGCCGAGCAGGAGCGTGCGGAACTGATCGCGGGTGGAGTGGCAGCCGATAAAATCGTAGTGCGCAGAAATGGAGTAGACGTGCCCGAGGTTTTTCCTGAGCGGGGTCGCTTTCGGGCCGTGCTCAAGATACCGGCTACAGCGAAACTTGTGCTGTTTCTGGGACGTCTATCAAAGAAGAAAAGTCCACAGATGCTCTTGCAGGCGTTTGCCAACCGGGAAATCAAGGAAGCAGCAGGCGAGCGGGAGGTGCATCTGGCTTTTGTAGGCCCGGACGAGGCAGGAATGCTGGCAAAATTGCAGGCCAACGCGCGAGAACTCGACGTGGCAGAACGCGTTCACTTCACCAACGCGCTGGAGGGTGACGCAAAATGGAGTGCGTATCGCGACGCGGATATTTTTGTCCTCCCTTCGCAGAATGAAAATTTTGGGAACACGGCGGCGGAAGCGGTGGCGGCCGGAACGCCGGTGATCGTCACCGACCAATGCGGTATTGCGCCGTTATTAAAGGATGTGGCAGGTGTCGTGGTGAAATACGATGCGGGGGAACTGGCAGGTGCGTTGAAAGAACTTCTGCGGGACAGGGTACTTTATGGCAGACTGCAAAGCGGATGTAGGGCTGCTTTGCAGAGTCTCGGTTGGTCCCAACCCCTCACTGAGATGGACGCACTGTACCGTACGCTTGCGAAAGCCGGCCCTTCACAAACAAATCAAGTTAAGGAATCGCTCCAGCGTTGAACCGACATAGCATTTTCCGGGTGGTGTGGTGGACATGCAATTTACTGCTGGCGGCATCCCTGTTTGCGTCTGCCTGGTGCGGCGTGTGGGAATACTCGGTGCGCCAGTATTTGGACGGCTTTTCCGACGCGATTGTGGCGGATAGCGCCACTCCCCAACAAAAAGCGGAAGCGATTTTGGATTGGATGCGGGTAGGTCCGCCGCGCATGATTGCGCCGCGAGTAGCGGAACTTTCTTCGCGCGATCCGGAAGACACGCTGAACTATCAACAGTTGCTGCAGGTTTGTGGAACGGCGACCAATGCGTTTTTGAATCTGGCGCGCAGCACCGGAGTGCAGGCAAGAAGACTTTTGTTGCTCACGCCCGCCCGTACCGCGAAACACGTGGTGGCGGAAATTAATGTGGATGGACGCTGGGTGATTGTCGATGCGACCTATCGGACATTTCTGCGGGATGCCAAAGGAAATTTACTGACGCGGCAAGATCTGCAGAATCCGCAAATTTTTGCGGAGGCTACGGCGCTTATTCCCCACTACGTGCAGGAGTATTCGTACGAAAACCTTGCGCATGTGCGAGTGGCCGCGCTTCCCTTCCACGGCCTGCATATTCGCGAACTTCTTGATTGGATCCTGCCCGGATGGGACGAATCGTTGGAATGGGGACTGCTGTTGGAACGCCGTTCGTTCACCTGCTTATTTCTTGCTGTAGTTTCCTTCTTCTTCTTGCTTGCTCTACGAGGCGCGCTGGCATGGTGGGCCGACCATCGACTGATGGCGCCGCGTTTTCATCTTCGCGCCAATCTCATCCGTGCTACCACAGCATTTTTCACTACTCCGGAGATAAAATAGCCGCGTGTGCGGAATCTGCGGATTCGCCTATGCGTCGGACAGTGCGCAAGCGGAAAGCCATGTGCGTGCGATGGCTGCGGCTATGCAACATCGCGGGCCAGATGCTGACGGCTGTCTGGTAAACGATCCGCGTGTTCCCGGGCTGGCGCTGGCGATGCGCCGGTTGAGCATCATCGATTTGCAGGGCGGGCAGCAGCCCATATGGAATGAAGCACGCAACGTCGCCGTTATTTTTAACGGCGAACTTTATAATTATCGCGAGTTGCGCAAGCGACTGAGCCAAGCTGGGCATACCTTCAGCACGCAATCCGATACGGAAATTCTGGTGCATGGCTGGGAAGAGTGGGGCGAAGACGTGCTCACCGAGTTGCGGGGCATGTTCGCGTTCGCACTGCTGGATATGCGCAAACATTTCGCCACGGTACCGGTGCTGTTTTTGGCGCGCGATCCGCTGGGTATCAAGCCACTGTATTACGCGCAAACGAACGAAGGATTCGTGTTTGCGTCGGAACTGCGAGCGCTACTGGCGGCTGGCACGGTGAAACGCCAGCTTTCCGAAGACGCGTTGACGTCATATTTATTGTTTGGCAGCGTGTCGGAACCGGTGACGATGATCGAGGGAGTTTTCTCGATTCCTCCGGGGCATCGTTTGCTGCTGCATATTCCAGACCGGCGCCGCGTGCCGCGCACCAGGCCGTGGTGGGATCCCACGCGAAGTGCCGCGGCGCGAGACATCAAGCGACCAAGTGAATTCAGTGCAGCGGTGCCGGTGTTACGCGGTTTGCTAGACGACGCGGTGCGCGCGCATTTGATTGCCGACGTACCGGTGGGGCTGTTTCTCTCGAGTGGATTGGATTCGAGCGCGATTGCGGCGCTGGCTGGCCGCGCACAGAAAGGAATACAAAGTTTCACACTGTCGTTTCCGGACACGCCATACGACGAAGCAGGATTGGCGCGCGAGGTCGCGAAGAAGGCCGGCACAAAGCATTCAGAAGTGCCGCTGCATGGCGCGGACATGCTGGCGCGACTGGATGAGGCGGTGGCGGCGCTCGATCAGCCGACGATGGATGGGGTGAATACGTATTTTGTTTCGTGGGCTGCACGGCAAGTCGGGTTGAAGGTTGCACTTTCGGGATTGGGCGGCGACGAGCTGTTTGCGGGCTATCGTACATTTGCGGATACGCCGCGATTTCAGAAGCTGGAGTTGCTGGCGCGATTCGTGCCGGAAAGTTTGCGGCGTGTGGGCGCGCCGGTGGTGAACGCACTCGCCGGCCGCAACAATTCGGTGGATGCCGCGCGTAAGGTACGCGACGCGTGGTTGATGCCGGACGCGCTGCCGCACGTTTACTTTTATACACGGCTATTGTTTCCGCCTTCGGAATTGTCGCAATTGACGGAGCCTCGTTATCGGAACAGTGCGGTTGGCGCGGATGGAATGACGCTGGAGCCGACGTGGCTGGGTTGGCTGGAACGCGCTTCGGACCAGGCGCGGAAGTTGGATCCCATCGCGGCAGTTTCCTGGTTGGAGATGCGGACATACATGGTAAGCACGCTGCTGCGGGATACTGATTCGGTCAGCATGGCGCGTTCACTGGAAGTGCGTGTGCCGCTGCTCGACACACCGCTGGTGGAATTTGTAAGCGCGCTGCCAGACGAGGCGCGGGTACAGGATGGGCGGCCAAAAGCCTTGTTACGCGCGGCACTGGGCGATCTGCTGCCGGCGGAGATTTTGCAACAACGGAAGCGGACGTTCACACTGCCATGGGAAGATTGGATGCGCTCGGCATTGACAAAGAAAATTGGGACGAGCTTCGCCAACATCGCGCCGGCGCTGCAGCCGCATTTGCGTGCTGCTGGGGTGCAGAGGGTGTGGGATAATTTTAAGCACGCACAGACAACCTGGTCCCGCCCGTGGTCGCTCTACGTACTCAACGAATGGTGCCGGAAGCATCTGAGCTAATTCCTGCGCGAAGTGCGATGGTTCATGCGGCGATGGTTCATGCGGCGATGGTGCATGCAGCACAGGCACGCGTCAGGATTGGAAAGTCAACGCTAGAGCTTTGACGATATGAATATTTTGGGAATCAATGCGTACCACGGCAACGCGTCGGCCGCGTTGGTCTGCGATGGCACGCTGGTTGCTGCTGTAGAGGAAGAGCGCTTCAATCGCGTTAAGTACGCAGCCGGTTTTCCTGCGGAGGCGATTCGCTACTGCCTGAAGACCGGCGGCATCACGCTGGCGGAAGTGGACCATGTAGCGGTGCCGCGGAATCCGTATGCGCGGCTGGCTACGAAATTATTTTACGCACTACGCATGCCCTCGTTTGCACGCGAACGCCTACGCGTAATGTCGAAGTTCACGGGAATTCCGAGCGCGCTTGCAGCCGCATTTGACTACGATCCAGAAAAAATAAAAGCAGCATTCCATCGCATTGAACATCACCAGGCTCATTTGGCCAGCAGTTACTTTGTGTCGCCCTTCGAACATGCGGCACTGCTGTCCGCAGACGGACTGGGCGATTTTGCCAGCACGATGTGGGGCGTAGGCCGCGGCGCGCAGATGGAAATTGAAGGAGCAATCGCGTTTCCGCATTCGCTGGGCCTATTTTACAGCGCGGTAACGCAATATCTGGGCTTCCTGAAATTTGGCGACGAATACAAAGTGATGGGACTGGGCGCGTATGGCGAGCCGCGCTATGTCGACGCGTTTCGCGATGTAGTGCGCTTTTCTCCGGATCGCGGTCCGTTTGGATTTCAACTGGGCTTGGATTACTTCACGCACCACACCATCGGACCAGAAATGTCGTGGGCCGAATCCGATAAAACGCCGGTACTGGGCAAAATGTTTTCCGAAGCGCTGCCCAAAAAGCTGGGGGCACCAGCGCGCCATCCGGATGAACCATTGGAACAGCGCCACCGCGATATGGCCGCTTCGCTGCAGGCGCGACTGGAAGAAGTCTACTTGGGAATGTTGAATAAGCTGGCGACGAAGACTGGCGCCAAGGCGGTGTGCCTGGCGGGCGGCGTGGCGTTCAATTGCGTCGCGAATGGAAAGATTTTTGATGCGACGCCGTTCGAACAAGTCTACGTGCATCCCGCGGCCGGCGACGCAGGCCTCTCGGTAGGCGCGGCATTTCATGTGTGGCACCAGATGCTGGGCAAGCCACGCTCGTTCGTGATGAATCATGCGTACTGGGGTCCGGAATATTCGGCGGAAGAAGTGCGCGCGGCGGTACAAACCAGCCCAGTTTCGCAGAATGGCTTTTCGATTTCCGAATTACCCGAAGCAGAATTAATCCGCCGGACGGCCACGATCATCGCGGACGGAAAAATTCTGGGTTGGTATCAAGGCCGAGCCGAGTGGGGTCCGCGTGCACTGGGAAATCGCAGCATCGTGGCGGATGCGCGACGGCCAGAAATGAAGGAAATCCTGAACCGGCGAATCAAGCATCGCGAGATCTTTCGGCCCTTCGCGCCTTCCATTCTGGCGGAGAAAACCGCACAATGGTTTGAGAAAGCGTATCCCTCGCCCTTCATGACGCTGGCGTATTCGGTCAAGCCAGAGAAGCGCGATCAGATTCCGGCTCCTACCCATGTCGACGGGACCGGCCGGCTGCAAACTGTGACCAAAGACGCAAATCCGCGCTATTACGCGCTTATCAGTGAATTCGAGCGGCAGACCGGCGTCCCGGTAGTGCTGAATACGTCGTTCAACGACAACGAACCGATCGTGTGCAGGCCGCAAGAAGCGCTGGACTGCTTTTTAAGGACGCAAATGGACGCCTTGGTGCTTGGCAATTACCTGATAACCCGCCGATGAGTGACTTCTCCGCAAAACTAAAATCGCGAGGTGTTCCGGTTTTGCTCGGAATCCCGCTGGATCACAATTCCTCGTTTCTGCGAGGAGCAGCGCAAGCTCCGCGGCTGATTCGCGAAGCGATGCATTCAGATGTCTGGAACTCCTGGACGGAAACGCGCGTCGATCTGGGCATAGCGGGAATGGTCGAAGATATGGGCGATCTGGCGAACATGGAATCCGCCCGACGCTTCCGAACGCATTGAAGAAGCGATCGAAGGGATTTTGGCGGCGGGCAAGCGGCCGGTCAGTCTGGGTGGCGATCACTCGATTACCTATCCGATTTTGCGCGCAATCGGCAAGCGCGTGCCGAACCTGACCATCGTGCACCTGGACGCGCACCCCGACCTCTACGACAACTACGGCAACAATCCACATTCGCATGCCAGTCCGTTCGCGCGGATCATGGAAAACAAATTGGCCAAGCGCCTGGTGCAAATCGGTGTCCGCACGCTGAATGCGCATCAACAGGAGCAGGCAAAAAAGTTTGGCGTCGAGATTTACGAAATGAGTGATTTGCGCGACCCGACGCACCTCAATTTGGCGGGACCTATCTACATTTCGTTCGATATGGATGTGCTGGAGCCGGGGATGGCGCCCGGAGTTTCGCACTGGGAACCGGGGGGAATGACCACGCGGCAAGCGCTGCACTATATTCATACAGTGCCAGGGCCGATCGTGGGAGCTGACGTGGTGGAATTTAATCCGGTGCGCGACGCTACGGGAATGACGGCCATGGTCGCGGCGAAAATCGTGAAAGAGATTCTTGGCAAGATGCATTCAATGCGAGATTAAACGTCACGAGTGCCGTGCTCACTCCCCGCGCGCAACCGACGCCCACAAGACGACCGCAGGTTAGGAATGCTACGCGTGGACCGGCGCGTCGATATGCAGCGCGATGGTCGGCGGATGCAACAACGTGTTGTGGACCAGGCAATGCTCGACGGAATTTTGCAAACCTTGACGCTGTTCGGAAGTGAGCGCCACGGGAGAATCAACGCGAATTACAAAATTATCTAACCGGGCGACGGGGTCTTTCACTTTGTCGCAGGTGACGCGAACGCGCGTAGCCTCAGTAGCCAGCTTCATCTTGCGCAGATACTGCGCGGCATAATAACCCGCACACGCTCCGAGCGAAGCAAGCAACAGTTCAGGCGGGGTCATACCCTCGTCGAAGCCGCCACTATCGGCGGGCTGATCGCTAACGATGGAGTGGGTGCGAGCTTTAACCTCAAACTGCACGGCGCCAAGATGCTCAACAGTGATTTCCATACTTGCCTCGATATCAGGCGGCTCGCAGGTCAGAGGGAGCGGTGGCGGCGGAGTCGCGAAGTAGATAAATGTTGCGTATAGCAATCTATACCAGAAGAATTTGCACGGCGCCACGGTACATACAATCGTCGTGGTGGGCTGACTAGCTGCGGTTCCTGTTCTTCACGTATTCGTCAAAGGCTTCGCGCAGCCCGTCGAGCAAATGGCCATTCTTTACTTTGGGACCTTCGGTCTTGTGCACGTCGGACCACAGTGTGGTGCTGGTCTTGGGATCAAGCAAAGCGATGCGCGTGTAGCCCCTCGGCACCGGAACGGCTTCCGCGTTGCTGCCAGGATACTGCCCTTCAGGAACGGCGTGGACGCGCGTGCCGCTGTCCAGACGCAACACCAGATCAGCCTTGGCGCGGTTCTCAGCGTAATCGAAGTGCCCCCACTTATTCAGGTCTAGAATTGCGGCGTACTGCAGCTCCGGAAATCCAGTTTCATTCTCAAGATAGATGGTGTGCGCCGTGACTACCGCTTCGGGCAAAGTGTTCGGACGCGCGAACAATTCGAGAGCCGCGAGAAAAAGAAACGCCGCGAGCACGAAGTGGGACTTCTTCGAAAAGAGACTCAGCAGCATGCGGACCTCCTGCAAAAGTTAAACGGGATGCAGCTACGGTAGAGGCGCGGCGAAGATCGCGGAACTGTCCCAACGCACAGTATTGGTTCAGGTGTCCATTTTTGTTGGCACCAATGCTGCGTGCTTCAAGCCTCGCCCCGCTGCCTGTACAATCTTGGCGTGCATGTTCTGCTTCTGAATCTCTATTACCCACCGGATACATCCGCTACCGCAAAAATGGCGCAGACCGTTGTGGAGTCGCTGGCGGCCAAACACGACGTCACTGTGCTGTGCGGCCGGCCTTCGTACGAGCCTACGGAGCGGCGATCCTGGAAACTGTATCAAACGGAAAGTAGCGGCAAAGTGCGGGTAATTCGCGCTGGTTCTACCGATTATTCAAGGGTGCAGATGAAGCGGCGGGTGCTGAACTATTTGAGTTACGTGCTGCTGGCCGTGCCGCGTGCGCTGTTGTTGCGGTGCGACGTGATTCTGGCGATGACCGATCCGCCCTTCGAAGGAATTGTCGGAGCGTTTGTCGCTATGCTGAAAAATAAGCCATACGTCTACAACATTCGGGACATGTATCCGGACATGGCGGTGGGCGGATCGATTGTGCAGCCCGGCTTGCTGGCGCGAGTTTGGGAGAGGATGCATCGATGGGCATTACGCCGGGCCACGCGGGTGGTGGTGCTGGGCGAGGACATGCGGCAGCGCATCCTGGCGAAAGGAGTGAATGCTCCGCATGTGGTGGTGGTACGCGACGGCGCCGATCTACCGGCGGCAGGCGAAGCGGCGGCCGCGCTGGATGCCGATGTGATTCAAGCAATTCGCGGGGACTTTCGCTTCGTGATGCTACACGCCGGCAATTTGGGATTTTATGGGGCATGGGACACCTTGCTGACTGCAGCAAAAGAATTGGCGGGGGATGGAGTTGGTTTGGTGTTCGTAGGAGATGGCGCGCAGCGGGAAAGTTTGCTGCGGAAGGCAGGATCTGCGAAGAATGTGCGCTTCCTACCATTTTTTCCGGCTAGCAAGATCGCTTCCGTTCTAGCAGCCGGTGATATACACTTAGTAACGGTAAAGCATGGGTTAGAAGGCGTGGTGAGTGCCCAGCAAGATGTACGGGATTCTTGCGGCGGGGAAACCCATTGTCGCGGTAGCACCGGGCGAATGTGACGTAGTGGCGATCGGGCGGGAGAATGGCTTTTCGGTTTCAGCCGATCCAGATAAGCCGGGCGAGTTGGTTGCCGCGATCCGCGAACTTTGTAGCGATTCCATCAAGTTGCAACAGATGGGAGAGGCAGCGGCGCTCGCGGCTCCGGCGTACGAGCGGAAACGTGAACTGGCGAAGTTGGTCGAAGTCGTCGAGGCCGCGGCAGCCTACCGGCAGTCAATTTAAAACCGCGGAATTGACTGTTGTTATAAGTTCGCAGGACCGAAACAGTTACGTAAGGTGTTTTACGTATGGCATTTTACGTGGCGAAACCTTAGGTTTCACGTTATGTTGGAGTTGTATCGCCCTTTACGGCAACTTGTGTAGACTTTTTGTGTTTTAGTTGGCATCCGGGAACCGGACCCCGAACCGGTGAAGCGTATCTGCAAAGAACCACGTCATCTCGCCCTTGGCCGGTTCACAGAAACGATACTGAGGAAGAATGAGCGCGGGCCTGCTGGCATTTCTGATTGCCCTGACATCATCGCTGTTTTTGACCGCACCGGTTCGTGCGCTGGCCATTCGTGTGGGCATGGTGGACCTGCCTGGGCCACGCAAAGTGCACCTGGAGCCCATTCCGCTGTTGGGTGGACTGGCGATGTACCTGGGCGTGATGCTGGCCATTCTTATTGTGTTTGATGGCCCGGCGCGCGCGCAAAGTATCGGGATTGTGACTGGGGCAACTTTGGTTGCGGCGGTCGGATTCATGGACGACCGGGGAATGTTGCATCACCAAGTGAAGCTGTTCATCGGCATGCCATTGGCTGCGGTCCTGCTGCTGGTGAGCGGAATTCACGCGCAATTTTTTAGCGTGCTGCTTGGCGGCCGCACTGGTACCTGGATGGATGCGGCGCTCACCATCGTGTGGGTAGTGGGAATCACCGCATCGTTCAGCATCTTGGATCACATGGACGGATTGTGCGCGGGCGTCGCGGCGATGGCCTCGGTCTTTTTCGCGTTGCTCGCCTATTTGAATGGGCAAACGCTGGTCACCACGCTGGCAGCGGCGGTGTTGGGCGCGGCGACGGGCTTTCTGCGCTGGAATTTCAAGCCGGCAAAGATTTTCATGGGAGACGGCGGCGCGATGTTGCTGGGCTTCCTGATGGCTACTTTGGCGCTGAAGTTACGATTAGAGAATGCGCCGAACATGGCACAGTGGCTGGCGCCCGTACTGATCCTAAGTGCGACGATCTTCGATACTACGCTGGTCACCATCTCGCGTGCGCGGCGGGGGCTGCTACCCTTTGCTACTCCGGGCAAGGATCACTCCGCACATCGGCTAGCCAACCTTGGCTTGGGGCATCGCGGCGCAGTGCTGGTTATGTACCTGGTGGGCGCGGTATGTGGCGGAGCAGCGATTTGGGTTTCCTACCTGTCGACCAGAGGGGCAGCGGTGGTTGGCGGCATTGTGCTACTACTGACTTTGGGTGCGGTAGCGCTAATGGAACGAGCGCCGTTTGAGCGGCAGCGGCGCCAGACCGACAAGTCGGCAGCTTGACGGGTTCTCCACGGTTCATCATCTTCTGAGTCTTCTGACTGAAAAACTGGCTAATTCGCGGCGTTTGTTGAGTCGGTGGCGGTTTGGTGTGTTCCACGGGATTCGCTATACTCGAAACGCCTTCTGCTCACTTTGTGTGCCTAGCGCGCTCCCGATGCGTGTGCGTCCGGCGTCCAGGTAAAACAAGCAGGTAGGTTAGGTCCTCGCAGGGCGACTATCGCAACTGATCAGGGAAAACGGAGCCAGTGGGAATCGCAGAAAATTCATCCCGGGCCGCTCGGGAACGCAAAGAAGTTGTCGTTGTTGGAGGTTCGGCAGCGGGTTTGTATACCGCTGCTCATGTCGCCAAGGGCGGCCATTCGGTCCGGGTGCTGGAGTCCAAACCGACGCTGGATCCCGCGCCGCGGACGTTAATCGTTACCGACCATTTCAAGAGCCAGATCAGCGTTGCCGCGCGGGGCAGCATTCTGAATGAGATTCGCCGCTTCGAGTTGTTCACGGATGGACGCTCGGCGCAGGTGGCGTTGAAGCAGCCTGACCTGATTATTGAGCGATCGAAACTGATCCGCTTGCTGGCCGATGAAGCCGAAGTGGCAGGCGCCAAGATTGAATACGATACCCGCTTCCACGGACTGGCTCCCAACGGGCATGGCCTACGGGTGCACGTGGATCAGGGACAGCAGCGAAGCGAAATCCACGCCGATCACTTGGTTGGGGCAGACGGTGCAGCGAGCCGCGTAGCGAAGGCTGCGGGCTGGCCCGCGGTGGAAACCGTTCCGCTGGTGCAGGCGCTGGTGAAGCTGCCAAAAGAATATCCGATGGACACCACGCGGGTGTGGTTCGTGCCGGATGACACGCCTTATTTTTACTGGCTGATTCCGGAATCGGCAGATCGCGGCGCGCTGGGCGTGATCGGCGAGCAAGGCAAAAATACCAAGGAATGTTTTGATCGTTTTTTGAACAAGAAGGGTTTCGAACCGCTGGAATGGCAAGGCGCGCGCATTCCGGTCTACCGGCAATGGGTTCCGGTGCAGCGCACAGTAGGAAACGGCGCCGTGTATCTGGTGGGTGATGCGGCTGCACAGGTAAAGGTCTCGACAGTGGGTGGCATCGTCACGGGATTTCGTGGGGCGCGCGGCGTGGCCGATGCGATCTTGCAAAACAGCACCCGAGAGTTGCGAGCGCTTCGGCGTGAGCTGGGCACGCACTGGCTGATTCGCCGGTCACTGCACCACTTCCAACAGGAAGATTACTCTCGTCTGGTGGATATGCTGAACGTTTCGACGCGCGAGTCGCTCGGCGAAATTAATCGTGACGAATCGACGCGGCTGTTGTGGAGCGTGATTCGCCGGCAACCAAAACTGGTGCTCTTAGGTCTTCGAGGATTGCTGCTCGGCCGGAGATAACCGGCAATTTCTTAGCTCGGAAGTTTGCGATGCCAGGCCGCCCCTTGGTAATCGTAGACGGGCAGTTGCTCGGCCCTCTAGATCGCGAAGGAGGAAATACAAAGTGCGCTTGACCGTGATTGGATGCGGCTACGTGGGCCTGGTGACGGGCGCGTGCCTGGCGGCGGCTGGACACGAAGTGTTTTGCACCGACGTCGACAAAAAACGAATCGACCAGCTCAAAGAAGGCAAAGTTCCCATCTACGAGGAACACCTGGACGAAGTGCTGAAGCGCGCAGTGGCCGAGAAGAAAATCAGCTACACCTCGGATGCTGGCGAAGCGATTCGCGCCGGCGAAGTGATTTTTATTTGCGTGGGAACGCCGCCCAAAGAGAGCGGCGAGGCCGATCTTTCGGCGATTGATCACGTGGCGCGACAGATTGCGATTGAGGCGCGTTCACCCAAGCTGGTGGTGGAAAAAAGCACGGTGCCAGCGCTAACCGGGGTGCAATTGCAAAAGGCGCTGACGGCGTATTCGCGAAATGGCGAGCGCAAATTTGAAGTGGCTTCGAATCCGGAGTTTTTGCGGGAAGGCACCGCGGTGGAAGATTTCTTTCATCCGGACCGCATCGTGGTGGGCGTGGAAAATGAAGGCTCGGCCGCCAAGCTGCGCGAAATTTATCAGCCGATTCTGGAGCGCAAGTTTCACTGCCCGGTGCATGCAGGCAAGTGCCCGACTGGAACGGCTGGCGAGCTGCTGGTCACCACCATCAATAGCGCCGAGCTGATTAAACACGCTTCCAACTCGTTCCTGGCGTTAAAAATCAGCTACGCCAACGTAATTGCCGATTTGTGCGAGCGCATTGGCGCAGACGTGGAAGAAGTGACTCACGCGATGGGCATGGACCCGCGCATTGGCACTCAATTTCTTAAGGCCGGCCTAGGCTTTGGCGGTTTTTGTTTTCCCAAGGATATTCAGGCGTTTATTCATCTTTCCGCTTCGGTTGGCGTCGATTTTGACATGCTGAAGGCAGCCGAACGGGTGAACAAAGAGCGACTGCACGCGTTTTTCCAGAAGATCCACAAGGCGCTTTGGGTGATCAAAGGCAAGCGGGTGGCCGTGCTGGGACTGGCGTTCAAGGCCAACACCGACGACATCCGTTTCGCGCCAGCGCTGGAAGTGATCAAGCGGCTGCTGGAGGAAGGCGCCGAAGTGCACGCCTGCGACCCGCAGGCAATTTCACGTACACAGCCTCTGTATCCCAAGGTGCATTATCACGAGGATCCATACGAAGCGCTGAAAGACGCGGATGCGGCGCTGATCTGTACTGAGTGGCAAATTTTCCGGAAGCTGGACTGGGAGCGCGCGGGAAAATTAATGGCACGTCGCCTGGTCATCGACGGCAGAAATCTCTACTCCCCAAGAACCATGCAGAACCTGGGCTTCGACTATTATTCCTTTGGCCGTTTCTAACGACGCCGGCACGGAATTCAGTACATTCCCGGGCGAATGACCACCTGAAGGTGGCCGCCACACGCTAGAGGATTAGCGGCTTGGCGTTAGCTTGGCGAATTCCGTCTTAAAGAAGTCCAGCGTGTGGCGCAGGCCTTCTTCCAACCCCACCTTTGGTTCCCATCCCAGAAGTCTTTTCGCCTTTGAAATGTCGGGACGCCGCTGCTTGGGATCATCTTCGGGCAACGGCTCGTTGATAATCTTGGGAGCGTTCGGAAAATAGGCGCGAATCTTCTCCGCAAAATCGTGGATGGTCAGTTCCGTGGGATTCCCGATGTTGGTAGGAAAATGTTCATCAGATTGGCTGAGCCGGTAAATTCCATCAATCAAATCCGATACGTAGCAAAAGCTGCGCGTCTGTTTGCCGTCGCCGTATACGGTAATGGGCTGGCCGCTGAGCGCCTGAAACACAAAGTTCGGGAGCGCGCGGCCATCATTGAGGCGCATGCGCGGGCCATAGGTGTTGAAAATTCGAACGATATGCGTATCGACGCCGTGATGCCGGTAGTACGCCATAGTGGTAGCTTCCGCGAAACGCTTCGCCTCGTCATATACGCTGCGCGGGCCCACAGGATTCACGCGCCCCCAATACGATTCGCTTTGCGGAGAAACCTCCGGATCACCATAACACTCGCTGGTGGAAGCCAAAAAGAACTTCGCATTCTTGGCGCGGGCCAGATCCAAGGTGTTCATCGTAGCGATAGAGCCCACCTTCAACGTTTCGATGGGAAACTTCAGATAATCCGGCGGACTGGCGGGAGACGCAAAATGGAAAACGTAAGCAACTTCGCCGGGAACCTCGAACGGGCCGTTGACATCTTTACGTTCAAAACGAAATTTGGAGTTTCCCTTCAAGTGGGCAATGTTCGATTCATTTCCCGTGATGAGATTGTCCAACGCCAGGACTTCCCACCCCTCGGCCAGCAGCCGATCGCAAAGGTGCGATCCGAGGAATCCAGCTCCTCCGGTGACGACGGCTCTCATGCATCCTCCAGATTTGACACGGACAGACAGTTTAGCCTGCGGAGGCGGAGGATAGCCACAGCCCATGAAGACCGGCGGCGGCTTCGAGGAATCCCCGCGGTTTGATACTGTAGAGCACAATGAGCCTCGATGCGGTGAAGTCGGCACGCGGAGCAACACCAGTTCCTGGAAAAACACGGCGACTCTGGCCATGGCTGACGTTAGTCTGCGTCGCAGCGATAGCCTTGGTCGTGTTTGCCGGCAGAAGCCTCGGCCGTTGGCTGGTGGTGCAGGATCCGCTGGAAAGCGCGGACGCAATCGTGGTGCTGAGCGGCGGAATGCCGGAACGTGCTATCGAAGCGGCACGCATTTACCGCCAGGGCTTCGCGCCCCAAGTGTGGCTGACTCATTCCACGGAACCCGGAGCCTCTTTGCGTGAACACGGCGTGAATTACACCGGCGAGGATACCTACGACAAATTGCTGTTGATGCATGAAGGCGTTCCGGAGAGTGCGATTCATGTTCTGGACCCGCCCATTGTGAATACGGCTGACGAAATTAACGTGGCAGGACGCGCGTTGCGGAAAGTCGCTGGCAAGCGAAAGATCATCATCGTCACTTCGCAGGTGCATACGCGACGCGCGCGAACGTTGTGGAGACGGCTTGCTAGTGGCGAAGGAACGGCCATCGTGCACGGGGTTACAGATGACTCTTTCGATTCGGCGCATTGGTGGAGAAGCACTACCGACGCACTTAGTGTGGTCCGCGAAGTATTAGGACTGCTGAACGCCTGGGCGGGTTTACCGCTGCATCCTGCCACGTAGTTCGAACTTCGCGATCGCGCCTAGAAAAACAAAAAGCGTTTCCGCTTTGGCGTAACGTACGCGGGCGCGACGTCCGGCAGATGCGGAAGCGACCGTCCTTCGAAAGCCGCCAATGGATTATCGATCAGCAGCGCCTGCGCCTTTTCCTGCCCGAACCGCTCCGCAACCTCGTCGAACGCAAAGCGCAGTTTCAACGGACGTCGCGCAGTGTTGTGCGCATCGCTGGAAACAAAGTGGACCATTCCTTGCCCGATCCACTTCCAGGCATTTTCTTCCGCCGCCGGCCCAAACACGCCGGCCAGCGAACCGGCAGTGACCTGCACGTAAATTCCCTGGCGGACCCATTGCAGAAGCCTTTCGGGGCGGGTCCGAAAAATGGTGTTGCGCTCGGGGTGCGTGACGATGGGATGCAGCCCGGCGAGTCGCAACTCATGCAATGTCTGATCCATCGAAGGAGGGATGGAAAACTCGTTAAACTCCACCAGCAGATAATCTTTTTGGTTGATGCAGTACTGCGACGCATTATCGCGAATCAGCAAAAGATTTTCCGGGTTCAAATGGAAATCGCAACCAGTGGCCAAGGTGATGCGCCCATTTAGCTTTTCCAGCAGCGCATCGCGTGCGGCACACACTGTTGTGTAATCAAATTGATATTCGGAACTGGCGTGCGGCGTGCCCACCACGTGGGTGATGCCATCGGCAATCGCATCTTCGGCCATCGCCAGTGAGTCTTCTATCGTTTTGGCGCCGTCATCCAGTCCGAAGAGGATGTGACAGTGAAGATCAACCATGCGGTTCTAGTATGCGTCAACGGTGCCACGCAGAGAAGACCTGTGACACACCAAGGAGAAACAAAAGTGCGGCGAAGACCTGACGCATGCGACGCGGGTTAAGGCGACGGGCTAAATGTCCGCCGAGAATACCGCCAATAAAAACGCCAGGAATCAGCAGAAAACCGGTTTGCCAATTCACATAACCGGCTCTTGCGTAGATGAGGAACGCGAGCAGCCCGGTAGGAGGAATGAGGGCCACAAGGCTGGTACCTTGTGCGCGATGTTGGCTGAAACCAAATAGAAGCGCGAGCAAGGGCACCAAGACCGTGCCTCCGCCAATGCCCACCATGCCCGCAGCTACGCCGCTGAACGCCGCTGCCAGGAAAATGCCGACGGCACGGGCAACGCTCAACGAAAGCCCGGGTGCGTTCTCCTCGGAAATTGATGAGGATTTGTCGTCCGATTTGCGCCACAGCAGAACGGCGGAAAAAATCATAAAGCCGCCAAAGATGCCGCGGAGCTGGTCAGAGGGCATGGGGACCGCGATACGTCCTCCAATGTAGCCGCCCAACAAAAAGCCAACGGCACAGTAGATGCCAGCACGCAAGTCGACCTGGCCATTTTTCCAATATTCGCGCAGCGCCCCTAAGCCGATGGGTGGCAACAGAATGAAAAGCGAAGTTCCCTGGGCAAGGTGCTGATCGTAGTGCAACAGATAGACCATCGCTGGAACCAACACCACGCCGCCGCCGATGCCAAGCAGACCGACCATGACGCCTACAAACAGGCCTAAACACAGAACGATAAGAATGGTCATGAGCGCAGGGAGGACGGACAAAATGGAAGCGGTAAGAGGAGAGGCACGCAGTATCTTGTCTTGGGAAATGCAAATTGCAAAGTACATTTTGAGCAAAGCCGTTTATGAACATTAGGAAACAAGCTGGCGGGCGTTTCGTGCCAAGCCAAATAAGCTGATATGATTTTGAAGTGGTTTGCCCTCTGGGGTTTCCGCCCGATGTTGACCCCCATCCATGATTAGGAGCGAGTTTCGATCTCATGCCAACTGACAGAAGACCTGAATTTTTCAAAGGCGCGCAATTAAAAGTAGGAATTATGGGATGTGGTTACGTGGGGCTCCCGCTGGCCCTGCGATTTGCCGAGGCCGGGCATCGCGTAACCGGGTTTGACACCGATCCCGAAAAAGTAAGAATGCTGAATGCCGGCAAGTCATACATCGAACACATTCAGCAAACCAAGATCCAGCAATACGTGAACAGCCGCCATTTCGGCGCGACGACTGATTTCGAAAAGCTAAAAGAAGTTGACGCCATTATTATTTGCGTGCCTACGCCGCTGAATGAATATCGCGAACCGGATTTGAGCTACGTGGAAGATACCGCCAAGGCCATTCAGCCCAATCTGCAGCGCGGGCAACTCGTGGTGCTCGAATCCACTACCTATCCCGGAACGACCGAAGAATTGCTGCTGCCCATTTTGGAAAAGAGCGGCTGGAAGTGCCCCATTGCTTCCGGGCCGGAAAATGAAAATGTGCCGGGCGACTTTTTCCTGGCTTTTTCGCCGGAGCGCGAAGATCCGGGCAACAAACAGTTCGGCTTGGCACAGATTCCCAAGGTAGTTGGCGGCGTGAATCCGCCCAGCGGCCGCGCGGCGCAAGCTTTGTATGCGCAAGTCGTGTCGCGGGTGGTGCCGGTCAGCTCGACGCGTGCGGCAGAGATGGCCAAGCTGCTCGAGAATATTTTCCGTTGCGTAAATATCGCGCTGGTGAATGAGCTGAAGCTGCTCTGCTTGCGCATGGGCGTGGACGTTTGGGAAGTGATCGAAGCGGCGTCTTCGAAACCCTTTGGATTTATGCCGTTCTATCCTGGACCTGGGCTGGGCGGCCATTGCATCCCGGTCGATCCGTTTTACTTGTCGTGGAAGGCACGCGAATACGATTTCGCCACGCGGTTCATCGAACTGGCCGGCGAAGTAAATACCGGCATGCCGTATCACGTGGTGGACTCGCTGGCCGAAGCGCTGAACCAGCACAAGAAAAGCTTGAAGGGTTCGAAGGTGCTGATTCTGGGTGTGGCATACAAGAAGGATGTAGACGACCTGCGCGAATCGCCGACGCTGAAAATCATGGAAATTTTGAAGAAGCGTGGAGCGGAGTTCGATTACAACGATCCGTATTTCCCGCAACTGCATAAAATGCGGCATTACGATTATTCGGACATGAAGTCTGTGCCGCTGAATGCCGAAACGCTGGCGAAATATGATGCGGTGCTGATCGCCACGGATCACACCGGATACGACTATGCGGCGATTGTGGATGCCGCCAAGCTGGTGGTAGATACGCGCAATGCGACACGACGCGTGCTGCGTCACCGCGACAAGATCGTTCCCTGTTAACTCGCTGAACTGCTGAACTAAAGTTGCATGCTTAATTTGCCTTGGTTAGTTCCACGCGCGCCGTGGCGATTGGCAAAACCGCTTCGACCAGCACCGGCGTTCGCGCCGCATCGTTGGCCAGATACAACAGAAAATGCGCGTCTTTCATCTCCACGCCATTGTCCAGCACGTGAATTTCGATTTTTGACGCATTGAAATTGCCGGCTGGCACGGAGACGGGCACAGACCGCGCGGCGAGTGTAGCGCGTACATCGTACAATTTGCGACCGTCGTAAACCGGGCTGTGCACTTCCGGCGTTTTGTTCCAATCCACGCCGCGAAGATACTGCAGCATGCCGAGCGGATCGCGCGTTCCCGGCAGAACACGGGCAGCGGTGGCGTCAGGCGGAGCAGGATCCTTGGGCGACGGCAACATGCGTTGGACGGAGTCTACTTTCTGCCCGCGTTCGCTTAGGTGCATTTCGTATTGTAGGCTGGTCATGTTGTTGGCCGGATCGCTGTACGAGTCAAACTGGTCGTCTAACTCAAAAATCATTCGATAGGGATTTTCGGTATGCGCGAATGCCTGAAAGTGCCATGCGTTTTTTCCGCTAAAGGCCTTTTTCTCTCCCACGAGCAACTTCAAATTGGCGATGGTGCTGTTGAGCTTGGGAACGTTGGCGGCGAATTCCAGGGATTCACCGGGACGAGGTGTGAAGACGGGCATCGCGCCGGGAGCAAATTCCTTGCCTGAATTCGGACTAGCGGCAGATGGCGCGCCCGGAGGCACCGCGACTCTAGGACTGCTGGAATTGGGGAACGCTTCGGGATATCGCTGCGTGACGGGAGCCGGGCGGAACCGAGCGCGATGCAAATTGTGGTAAAAGAACCAAGCTCCCGCGAGTAACGACAGAAGAGCAACCAACAGCACCAGCGCAATTTTTTTGCCCATGATTGATATGTGACGCGTTGGCTAATCGTCACATTCTGTTTCCCCACCCCATCGTACAATAAGATTGGTTTTGCGGCAGGAGGCACGGGAAATGCGCTACCTGGTTACAGGAGGCGCCGGATTCATCGGCTCGAATACTGTGGACGAATTGGTGCGGCGCGGGCATAGCGTCGTGGTCCTGGATGATTTGTCTGCGGGCAAAGAAGAAAACCTGGCGGAGGTGCGCAGCAAAATCACCTTCATGAAGGGCTCGATCACCGACATTGAAGCGGTGCAGAAAGCCATGCATCAGGCGGAATTCGTGATTCACCTGGCGGCGCGCACGTCGGTGCCGCGTTCCGTGAAAGATCCGGTCGAAACCAATAAGGTCAACGTGGACGGCACGCTGAATATTCTGGTGGCCGCGCGCGATAACAAAGTAAAACGCGTGGTGTTCGCCGCGTCTTCTGCCGCCTATGGCGAAACGCCCACTCTGCCAAAGACCGAATCTATGCAGCCGCAACCCATTTCACCGTACGGCGTGACCAAGTATGTGGGGGAATTGTACGCGTATGCGTTTGGGCGCTGCTACGGCCTGGAAAATGTTTCGCTGCGCTACTTCAATATTTTTGGACCGCGACAGGATCCCAACTCGCCATATTCCGGCGTGCTCTCGAAATTTTGTACCGCGTTTCTGGAAGAGACGCAGCCGGTCGTTTATGGAGATGGCGAGCACACCCGCGATTTCACCTATGTAGATAATGCTGTGCAAGCGAATCTGCTGGCCTGCGAAGCGCCGAGTGCGTCGGGGCGGGTGTTCAACGTTGGGACCGGCAGCCGCGTCTCGCTGAATCAGACTTTGCAACTCTTGCGACGCATTAGCGGGAAACAACTCGAAGCAAAATACGAGCCGCCCCGCGACGGCGACATTCGCGATTCGCAAGCAGACATTCAGAGTGCTCGCGAATTCCTGGGATACGAGCCCGCGGTAATGTTTGAAGAGGGGTTGGAGCGCACCTTTGAATGGTATCGCGCGCAATCGGCAAAAGAAGCGTCGATCAAAGAAGCCGCTAAGTAATCCCTACTGGCGGCTGCGCGTCCGCTTGCCACCCGCTTATACCCCGCTGAATCTACCGGTCCGATTCTTCACCTTGATCATCACCTGTAGGTGTTAACGTTTCCGGAGACGGAACAATGTGCGGGATTCCGGCCTCGTTCATTTTCTTGTTCAACGCTAAAAGATCTTGGTCCATCAGCTTTTTGACTTGTGCCGAAGCGTCGCTGACCAGCGGTTTCAACTCTTCGAGCTTCTCCGATTGTTGTGGACTGGGCGCTGCCGAAAATTCGTCGATAGACTCCATCAATGCTTGCACCTGGTCGGGTAGCGGGGCGGGGCGCCATTCGAACGGCGGTCCGGCGTTACCCAAACCTTCCTGGTCCCGCTTGAATTTGCGCGCCAGGTCATCGACCTTTTTCTGCAGCTCTTCGGCCTGCTTTTGGACGTCTTCCGGAATTTTCACGCCATCCTTCTTGTCAGCTTCCTTTTTCCAGTTTTCGCGCGTCGACTTCAGAGCGGACTGCAATCCGCTGATGGTCTTGCGATCGGTCGTGGACGTCTTGGCCATGGCGTAAAGAGCATCGAGGGCGGCACGACGAGCGGCGCGGTCCGCCGCGGACATAGCCAGACGAGGATCTTCTTCCACGGTGACTTTGCCGCTCGCTTCTTTCGCTCCGGCCTGAAGATGCAACGAGTATTCGCCTGGATCGACGCGCGGGCCATTCGGTCCATCGTAATAGCCCGCCTGCATGGCTTCTTTTTGTTCATCGGTGGGCTCGGCAGGTGGATCGTAGCGCAAATCCCAATTGGCGCGATTGAAGCCCGCCGCACCGGGAGCGTCGAACGTGCGAATGAGCTTTTTGTCCTTGTCGTAGACGGTAACCTTGACGGTGCCTTTTTTTTTGGCAGGCGGCGCGTTCTTCGACTTGTCTTCTTCAGCTGGTTTGTCTTTCTTGTCTTTATCGTCGGATTTCTCCGCCTTTTTCTGTTCTGGAACAACGGCGTCTTTCAGGTAGTAGGTAAGGAGCGCGCCATCGGCTGGATTCTTCGCCGTGAACATTTTTTGCCCGGCGCTCCAACGGCGTTGTGCCAGATACCAAAGCGTGGCGTCACGCGGCGCGAAAAAAGTTACGTCGGCGTTCGCCATGCCCGCGTCCCACTTTTCAATCGGCGTGAGATCGTCGAGCACCCAAATCGAACGGCCATGCGTGGCCAGCACCAGATCGTTTTCGCGCGCCTGAATTTGAATGTCGTCCACGGGCACAGTGGGAAAATTCCCCTTCAGTGCAGTCCAGTTGGCGCCGCGATCCCAGGAAACCCACAGACCAAACTCGGTCCCGGCAAAGAGTAAGTTGGCATTGCGCGGATGTTCGCGAACCACATGAACGCTGCCCGCAGAATCGGGAATGCCATTGCGGATCGGCTTCCACGTCTCGCCATAATCCGTGGTCAGAAAAATGTAGATGGCGTAATCGTCGGTGCGATGGCCGTCAAACGTAGCAAACGCAGTGCCTTCAGCGTATTTCGAAGCGACTACGCGGCTGACGTACGTTCCCTTCGGCAAGCCGGTAACGCGCGTCGCCACATTTTTCCACTTTTTACCCATGTCGCGAGTAACTTGCAGGTTGCCGTCATCCGTGCCGGTCCAAAGAACGTTGGGCGTCAACGGCGACTCGCTGATGGTGGTAATGGTGGGATATTCTTCCACGCCATCGTGCCGCGAGAGCGTGGTCTTATCTGGAATTTTCCCAAAGATCGGCAGCTTATTGCGATCCACATCCGATGTGAGCTGGCCACCAAGTCGCGTCCAACTCTCGCCGCGATTGATGGACTTGAAAAGATAATTCCCGCCGTAATAGATGACTTGATGATCTTGTCCGGAAATTTCTACCGGCGAATTCCAGTTGAAACGATAGTGTGCGTCGGTCTGTTTCGCTTCCGGGCCAATGGCGCGTTCCTGGCCGGTGCGAATATCATGTCGTGCTAAATCGCCGTCTTGTGATTCGGTGTAAACGATCCAGGGCTCGACGGGATCGACCTGCGCATAAAAGCCGTCGCCGCCGTGGATAAGCACCCAATCTTCGTTGCTGATGCCATCCTTCTTCAGTGAATTAACCGGCCCGCACCAACTACCGTTGTCCTGCAATCCACCGCAGACGTGATACGGACGATCATTGTCCAGGCCAATTTCGTAAAACTGGCCAATCGCCAGCGTATTCACGAAATCCCAGGTCTTGCCGTTGTCGTAGCTCCAATGAATGCCACCATCGCTGCCCGCCAAAATGTGATTGGAGTCCGCCGGGTCGATCCACATGGCATGAAAATCGCCGTGAATTTTCTTCACCCGATCGGTCACAAATTTCTTGCCGCCATCTTCGGAAAAGTACATCGCGGCGCCCAGCACCCAGACGCGTGAATCGTTGTTAGGATCAACGCGCACCTGGCTATAATACGAAGGGCGCGGATTGGTGTCGCCCATCTTCTTCCAAGTCTCGCCTTTGTCTTCACTGCGGAAGATGCCACCTTTCTCGTGTTGCACCAGCGCGTAAACAATGTTGGGATCTTTACGGTAGATATCCAGTCCGATGCGGCCAACATCTCCACCATCTTCGTAAGGCAGGCCCTTGCTCAGCTTTTTCCAAGTGGCGCCGCCGTCAGTTGATTTGTAGATTCCGCCTTCCGTGCCGCCACCGTTGAAGCCGTAAACGCTGCGCCGCCGCTGGTAGGCCGCCGCATAAAGAGTGTCGGGACTCTGAGGGTCCATGGCAATGTCGCTAACTCCGGTGTCATCGCTGATTTTCAAAACTTGCGACCAGGTTTTGCCGCCGTCGGTGGTCTTATATACGCCGCGTTCCGGATTCGGTCCCCACAAATGGCCGAGCGCCGCAACGTAAACCACATCCGAATTTCTGGGATTGATGACGATGCGCCCGATATGATGGGTGGCCGCTAGCCCCATTTTCTGCCACGTTTTGCCGGCGTCTTGCGACTTATAGATGCCATCGCCCCACGAGGAGCTCTGCCGGTTGTTGGGCTCGCCGCTGCCCACCCAAACGATGGAAGGATCGGAAGGCGCAATGGCAATATCGCCGATCGTTGACACAGCTTCCTTATCAAAAACCGGCTCCCATGTGGTGCCGTTGTTGGTGCTCTTCCAGACTCCACCGGAAGCCACGCCCACGAACACGATGCTGGGATTCGATTCGACTACCGCAAAATCGTCGATGCGCCCGCCCATCACCGCGGGGCCGAGCTCGCGAAATGTCAGCCCCTTAAATTTGTCTGCCGACGACGAGGAGGCAGGGGCGCCGGGCGTGTCTGGAGCAGCCATCACAAGGGCCGCAGAAGCGATGAAGCCAAGCGAAAATGCAGCGAGCACAGCGAAACTGCGCAGCTTTGGTGATGTCAACGTATCCTCCGGGAAGCTGCGCATCATACCGCTTCTAAGCCACATGTTGCATCTATTGTTTCGAGCCTGCGAGGAATGGCGGCTGGCTACAATTCCAGCAGAGCGCGTGCTAGGCTAACTCTTCATCATTCATGAGCGAAAACGCAGCGTGAAGCTTACTTTTCCCATCGCCGCCCACCGAGGTGTTTCCCGGCTGCTTCTTATCGCGTTCGCAGCGTTCCTTCTTCAACAAGCGAGCCACGCGCAACAGATACATGTCCAGGCGCCGTCTGGCGGAATCGCGGAAATCTATGCCAGCGGTGCGCAGCGCAAGGAAGGCGATGTGTATATAGCCGACAAAGATGTGGACATCACCTACGGTGGAATGCAATTGCAGGCCGATCACGTGGAGTACAACAGCGTCACCTATGAAGCGGTGGCGCGCGGGCACGTGAAGTTTGATTTTGAAAACCAGCACATTGAGGGAGATGAAGGCCAATTGAACGTCAGCACCGGCCACGGCACATTCCGCAACGTGCACGGCCTGGTGAAGCTGGAGCGGCGTCCCAATCCGCTGCTGCTGGTAACCGAAAATCCGCTGTACTTCGAAGCCAAGGAAGTGGAGCGGCTCTCGGCCGATGAATACGACGTTCGCCACGCCTGGTTTACGATTTGCGATCCACGCAAGCCTACCTGGCAGTTCTACACGCCCGAGGCCAAAATCACGTTGCAAAAAAGCGTAGCCATGGTGCACGCGAATTTTCGCCTGTATCGCGTGCCGCTGATCTGGATGCCATATGCGACCGCGCCCGCAGGCGATCACATCCGGCAAACCGGATTTTTGATTCCAGCGATCGGACAAAGTTCCACCAAGGGATTTGTTTTGGGCGATGCGTTCTATTGGGCACCAAAATCCTGGTTCGATACCACACTAGGCTTCGAATATCTCAGCCTTCGCGGAAGTGCCGAGCGGGCGCAAGTTCGCGCACGGCCTTACGAAAACACTTCGATCAAATATGATTATTTTGGCGTAATCGACCGCGGCATCGTCACCAATGGCGTTTTGCAGAAACAAGGCGGCCACCAGCAGCAAGTAGAAGTGACGTCGCTGTGGAAAGATGGCTGGCGATTTGTGGCGGACGTAAACGAGCTTTCGTCGCTGACCTTCCGCCTGGCCTTCGCGGACACATACGGCGACGCGATCAATTCCGAAGTGCGCAGTGCCATCTTTCTAACCAACAATTTTCGAGGCTTCAGCTTCAACGTCGCCAGTCTGAACGATCGCAGCTACCTGGAACTGAATCCTCCCAACAGCGTGTTGTTGCGCGATGCGCCGGAAGCACGTTTCAGTTCGGTGGAGCAGGCGCCGTTTAAAGGGCTGCCGGTGTATCTTTCGTTCGACACGTTTGTAGACGCGCTGCATCGCGACGATGCCTTCATCAGCACGCCGAATTTCGTCCCGCGCACGGAACTGGCGCCCAAGGTAACGCTGCCCCTCCACTTTGGAGATTGGTTGGGAGTGACGACCACGGCCGTCTTCCGCTCGACATATTATGGCAATTCGCTGGACAGCAGCGGAAACGTGGTGGGCAATTCCATCTTGCGGAACACTGGAGAATTCGCAGTAGAGCTGCGCCCACCCACGCTGGAGCGCTATTTTGACCGGCCGCTCAGTCGGCGCCGCTACAAACACACCATCGAGCCGACCGTGACGTACCGCTACGTTACCGGCGTAAATAATTTTGCGGATTTCATTCGCTACGACAGTAACGCCACGCTGACCGACACGAACGAAGTGGAATACGGCGTAACGCAACATCTGTACGTGAAGCAGGGATCTGAGCAGCCCGTGGACTTTCTGGCGTGGACGTTGGTGCAGAAACATTATTTCGATCCGACGTTTGGCGGGGCGCTGGTGCCGGGGCAACGCAACGTGTTTCAGGCCTTGGACTCGATCACGCCATTTGCGTTTGCCGCAACGCCGCGCAACTGGTCGCCGCTGGTGAGCGATCTAATACTGACGCCTGGCGGCCGGTACGATGCGGAATCCATCGTGGAATACGATCCGCAATTGGGCAAGCTCACCACGATCGGTACACTGCTCAAGGTCAAACCGTACAGCGAGTTTTTTCTGACCGTGGCGGATTTCCTGCTGCAAGGCAATCCGGTGGTGCAGCCGCCATCGCACCAGATCCGCGCTTTGCTGGGTTACGGGGATGCGACCCGCAAAGGATTCAATGTCGCGGGAGGAGTAAGTTACGACATTCTGAATTCCACGCAGCAAAACCAATTTGTGCGCGTGACGTATAACGGTGGCTGCTGTGGTTTGGCGGTGGAATATCGCCGTGTGGAATTAGGCGTGGTGCGGACGGAAAATCAGTTTCGCGTTGCGTTTATCATCGCAAATCTGGGGCGATTCGGGAATTTGCGGCGGCAGGAACGGATTTTCTAATGAGCTTCCCATCGGACGAGCAACTTGCGCATGCGACTATTCCTGAAATTGGAAAGCTGTTTCGGACGGGTAAGCTCTCGCCGGTGGAACTGACGCGATTTCTGCTGCAGCGAATTTCTAAACTCAATCCGAAATTGAATGCCTATCTGGCGATAAGCCGCGAGATGGCTTTGCGACAGGCCCAAGCTGCGGAACGAGCTCTGGCTACTGCGAAGGGTAAGCGCGCACGGACGGATCTAGGCGCACTGCACGGAATTCCCATTTCGCTGAAGGACAACATTTATACCAAGGACGTTTGCACCACGGGAGGCTCGCAGATTCTGCGCGATTTCGTTCCGACTGTCGATGCACCGGTGGTTGCGGCTCTGAAAAGTGCCGGCGCGGTGATTCTGGGCAAAACCAATATGCATGAGTTTGCCTACGGCACGACCAGCAACAATCCGCATTACGGCCCGGTAAAAAATCCCTGGGATTTAACGCGCATTGCGGGCGGCTCCAGCGGCGGTTCGGCTTCGGCACTCGCGGCCGGGCTGTGTTTTGGAAGCATTGGCACCGATACCGGCGGCTCGATTCGCATTCCAGCTTCACTTTGCGGCGTGGTGGGAGTGAAGCCGGGCCTCGGACGGGTCAGCGCCGATCGCGTGATTCCGCTATCTACCACGCTTGATTTCGTCGGCCCATTGGCGCGCACTGTGGATGACGCTGCGCTGCTGCTGGATGTGATAGCGGAGCACGGCAAAGGCGAGCGAACTTTCCGACCAGTGCGAAAGACTGCCGGACGAAAACGCGCGACCTGCTTGGGAATTCCGAAGGACTTTTTCCTGGATGTGATGAGCCCGGAAGTTCGCACGGCTTTTGAACGTTCTATCGAAGTACTGAAAAAAGGTGGCGCCAAGTTCAAGCAGGTGCCTGTTCCTCTGTTGCAGGAAACGGAAGAGGCCGGAAACCAGATCGCCTGGGCGGAGGCGACGCTGTATCACGAAGACGCCGGATGGTATCCGCAGCGTGCCGCGGAATATGGCGAAGACGTGCGAGTGCGCCTGGAAATGGGCACCAAGGTCAGCGCGGTGACGTATTTGCGCGCATTGGAATTGCGCGAGAACTTCGTCGCCAAATTTCATGAAGTGCTGGTAAGCAACCACATCGATGCGCTAGTGGCGCCGACAACCCCGATTACCGCGACTCGCATCGGAGAAGAGTCCGTCGCCATCGATGGCAAAGATCATCTGACGCGCGCGCTGCTGCTGCGTTTAAATCGGCCGGCGAACTTGGCGGGCGTTCCGGCGATTTCAGTGCCGTGTGGATCGACTCAAGAGGGACTGCCAGCTGGATTGCAGTTCATCGGCGGCGTGCGCCAGGAGGCGCAACTGCTGGAATTGGCTGCGGACTTTGAGCGAGCGCAAACGGGAGATAATCGGCGTCCAAAATTCGATTAGACGTCAGTGGGCCCGCAAGACGGACGCGTACTCGGAGATTGCAGGCGCTGCGCCTTTGCGCTTCATCAGCCAGCTTCCAATCAGAAATCCCATCGAGCCGGTGACGATCCCGCCGAAAATATCCGCGATGTAGTGATAGCGGCCCCAAATCGTCGAGAAGCACATCAGCGCTACGAGCGGCAGCATCACCCAAAACAACCAGCGGCGAAATTTCCATGCGCCCCACAGCACCGCCACGGAACCCGCAACATGCTCGGAGGGAAACGCCGCGCCGCGCACCCGGCCAAAATGTTCGATCAAATTTATCGTCGCAGTAAAAGGGCCGCCGGAGAGAGGTGCATGCCAGGTTCCGGCCAGCGCGAACCACGGGCTTTGGATCGGAAAAAAAATCGCGATCAGGTAGCCAATGGAATATCCCACCATCGAGTAGGTCATCACCGACCAGTACGCGCGCCACTCGCGCCGGTAATAAAGGATGCCGCCGAGCACCACCAGATAGACGAAATAAGTGAGATAGGCGAGTTGGATGAGTTCGTTGCGCGTGGGAGTGGCGAATTGCTCCAGCCAGATCGAGGGATTTACGCCGGTCAGCCAGTAATCAAATGCAATCAGCTTGGCATCTTGCCAATGCGGGTTGACCATCTTCATCAAGAACGCCAACTGCTCGAAGCAATACAAAAAGAAAAGATGCGGATACCAGTGGCGCCAGAAATGCCACCAACGCGCGGTGAAGCACAGCTGGTGCGGCACAATCGCTCCGGCGTAGTGCGCTTGCAGGCGGCAAAGAACGAGAACCACCGCCACCACAAACAGATTCGACAGGAGCAAGTGCGAAGGATGCACTAGATTCTGTGCGAAGAGAACAACCAGAAAACTCGACACGCCCAGATAGCCAAAGGCCCACCACTCATACGCGCCACAGGCATCCCAGGTGGTGGCCAGTTCTCGCTCGACCGTGCTCCAGCGTCCGCCGCGGGCGGTGTCGACGGGAGAAGTTGTGATTTGGCGGTCCACGGCGTGTGAAACATCATCCCAAAACGGCGGTGCCAAAGCTTGCTCGGCGTTTTCTGGCTTGCGCATATTCATACTTGGCTCTCTACCTGTTGGATTTTTGTTTTCTGCACCGCTGCCGCCAAGTTCGACGGAAGACTTTTTTCGTGATGCCAATGCCAGATGGTCCAGTCGTAAAGATTGGCCAGGGTGGCGAGTTGCTTGTTGGGATTTACAGCGTGAGCGTGGCCGGCCGCCGAGAGCATGAACGCATCCAGCGGTGAGTTGCCGTAGGCGTGACAATCGTGGAGATCGAGGCCCAGCCGTTTCGCGTAGTGCTGCATGGCATTACGTTTCGCTTCGCCAAACATCGCATCGCCCAGCAAACGCCCCGTCCACCGACCATGAACTTCTTCGAGGCGCGAGGCGCAGACCTGGATTCTCGCCTCGATGCCCCGTGCTTCCAGTTCACATTCCAGCGCAGTTGCGGCCATGTGGGCCAGCGGCTCCAGCGTGCCGGTAATGAGAACGAGTTCATGTCCCTGACGGCTGTGCCAGCCCAGGCGCGCGATGGCTTCCTCAAAAATCGGGAGAGACTCCAAGTGCCACAGCGCGCGATCGCACCGGACGCCGCAGAGATAGCGCTTGTTCGCGTGCTGAACCGCGGCAAGTCCATGCGGAAGGAGCTGCAAAGCATGCGTGGCCCATCGAAGGTAATTTGTAATGGGAATCTCGCGCCTGCTGCGAAGCATGGCGTATAAGCGACCTTCTAACGACGGTTCGGCGATCAGTGTGCCGTCGAGATCGAAGAAGGCTGCTGCGCGAGGAGACGACACGTTGCCGGGAGAATTCATAGCGCACCTTTTCCCGGGATCGTTTGCGAGCGGCTTGTCCCGGAAAGATTGCTGGCCAGAAACTTCCAGCCCTCTATCAATACCGGCAGCCCACGCACCACGCAGAATCCGCCAGTCACCCACGCAAGAATGTGTGCACCGACGCGAATCGCCGCGTGAACGTCCAGCGTCAGCGGACCGACAAGCGCGACCGAGCCACGCGTCAGCGCCAGCTCCAATCCCAAATAGCAAAAGCAAATGCACTTCAGCGCAGCGTACGCGCCGCGACTCCAACGCGACGAGACCAATGCGCGGCCCCACCAGGTGTGCAGCATGGCGCTAGAGCCCCAACCCGCGTGGCCCGCTTTCATCGCCAGGCTGCGCAGAAAATCCGTTGCCGCGCCGCGCGCAAAAAACAGCATTGGCAGCCACAGCGACACCATGCCAACCACCGCGAAATAGGTGAAGTACATATTCTCGATCATGCGGTCGCCCAAAATATCGATCTGCGCGCCAACCGGCGTGGCCATCTTCCGCGTGCGCGCCAGATGGCCATCGAGCGCGTCAAGCGCGATCGACGCGACCGTCAGCGCGACCGCCAGCAGGTTCAACCAGGGATTGTGGCCGAACAGACTGATCGCCAGAAATCCCACAATCACTCGCAACATCGTTACTTTATTTGGAGTGCAGAGCATATCGATGCGCCGCCCGCAAAAAGTCACCAGAGCGACAGAGCAAAACATCCTCCATATCGGCTGTCCGTAGCATTCTGCAAACAGACAACTTAAAAAGGGCGGGACCAACCTCCCTGACCTGCATCGTAAGGGAAACGCAGCAACTGTCCGCAGCAGCATGCTTGTGCCTTTTGTGGCGAAACTGCGTCTAACTGAAAGGCACCGTTTCACTTGCCGCGTTGGGCTCACGTTTTCAGCTTCCTCCGCGCGTCGCCGGGAAGACATCTTCTACCAATTTTTATGCGAGAATAGGCAGGAAAAGGACACCACTGATGACCGATGTTTCGCTGGCCGGCGCGTTCCTAGCGGGGCTCATTTCATTTCTCTCCCCATGCGTGCTGCCCCTGGTTCCCGGCTACATTTCCATGCTCTCGGGCATCGGCATGGAACAACTGCGGCAAGGACAACAGCCCAAGGGCGGACTTTTTTCCTCCGCACTCTCTTTTGTCATTGGTTTTTCCGTGGTGTTCATCAGCTTTGGAGCGTCAGCCAGCGCCGTGGGCGGCTTTCTGGGAGCGCACCGGTCGCTGCTCGCGCCAATCGGTGGTGCGCTGATTCTGCTATTCGGTTTACACCTGGTTGGCCTGCTGATGCGTATTAACGTGAACTGGGGAATTGCGCTGGGCTATGTGCTGGTGGCGTTGGGCTGCGCCGCGTATCTGCGCCACAAGCCGCTGTTCCTGGGGTTGGGCGCCAGTCACTTCTGGTCGCTCTCGGTGATCGGCTTCCTGGGCCCGCAACTGGCGCGGTGGTTGAACCGCGACGTGCATCTGCGCAATACCGACACGAAACCGGGAATGTTCAGCGGCTTTCTGCTGGGATTCGCCTTCGCATTTGGTTGGACGCCATGCATCGGGCCAATTCTGGCAACTGTGCTGGCGCTCGCAGCGGCCAGTGCTACAGTAACCCGCGGGATTTTGTTGCTCGCGGTTTATTCCGCGGGTCTGGCAGTTCCCTTTCTCCTGACCGCCGTTGGGCTCAGCCAGTTTTTGCAGTTCTACAAAAATTTTCGCAAGTATCTGCACATGGTGGAAATTTTCAGCGGCGGCTTGCTGTTATTTATTGGCGGCCTGGTCTTGTTTAACAAGTTGACCTGGCTGACCGGCAAGCTGACATTCTTGAATCGTTTCTCGTACTAGAGGGATAAAAGCTCTATGAAAAAAGCAATCATCATTGTGGTGACCGTAATGGCGATGATCGGTGCGACGGTGTATGCCGATCACGCCACGCGCGGCAGTGTACCGAAGAAAACTATGGCCGACGTAGGCGGCGGCGTGGAAGGCAAGCCCGCGCCGGAAATTACCCTCAAAGATCTCAACGGCAAGGATGTATCGCTCGCTGATTTGAAGGGCAAAGTGGTGTTCGTTAATTTCTGGGCCACCTGGTGCGAACCTTGCCGCATTGAAATTCCCTGGCTGATCGATATGCAAGCCAAGTATGGACCGAAGGGTTTCACAGTGGTGGGGATCGCAATGGATGAAGAGGGAAAAAGCGTGGTGGCGCCGTTCATCAACAACGAGCATTTCGACGTGAATGGCCAGAAGCAAACGATGAGCTATCCCATCTGGCTAGGCACCGACGATGCCGCGGAAAAGTTTGGCGGCATTTTGGGCTATCCCACCAGCTTCTTGATTTCCCGCGATGGCAAGCAGGTCCGAAAGTTTCAGGGCCTGGAAGGCTACGACGTGCTGGCCAAAGCCATCGAGGGGCAGCTCTAGGCCAAAAAGATTTGGGCACGCGCTAGGCTGCTCGTTTTTACAATTCCTGCCCATGTTAAGTCGCAATAGCTTGCTAGGTCACATTGCCGTCAGGTAGGCTTTGGTCATGCTCGCTGAACATGATTTTCAGAAGAAGGCCGACACCGCGTTCGAACAGTTGAAGAAAAAGCTCTTGCTGCTTGGCGATGAACACGGCTTCGACGTGGAAGGCGAGAGCGGCAAGCTCGAAGTGATCTTCGAAGAACCAGAGCCGGCAAGATTTGTGATTTCACCCAACACGCCGATTCGCGAAATCTGGATTTCCGCGCTATCCACCAGTTTCAAGCTCGGTTGGTCGGAAGCGCGCAATGCCTTCGTACTGGAAAAGACTGGCGAGGATTTATTCGGCGTGATGAGCAGAGTCGTTTCGCAACAACTGGGAACGCAGGTGACGGTATGAAGTCGCGATTCGAAATGCGGGTGAGGTCGACGGTGCTGACCCTTTTGATCGCCGGGATGCTTTTCTTGTTGCCACCGTTCGCCGGCTCCCAGACACCCTCTGGCAAAGAAGTGGTTACGCCCACCGCCTACGCTTCGTTCGATCCAGTGGCGCGCGGCAGTTCGTTTCAGGTGGCCGTCGTGATGAAAATACGGCCGGGATTTCACGTCAACGCACGCGAAGTTAGCGAAAACTATCTGATTCGCACCGACCTGAAGGCCGACGGACCAGCTGGATTCAAAATTGGCGATGTAGCTTATCCTAAGGGAACGCTGCAGACTTTCGTGTTTTCGAAAAATAAGCAGTTGAATGTGTACACCGACTCCGTCACTTTGCGGGTGCCGGTGACCGCCCTGCCGGATGCGCCCACAGGCACACAGCATTTGCCAATGAAATTGCGCTACCAGGCGTGCAGCAGTGAAATTTGCCTGCCGCCGGTGACGCTGCCGGTTGATGCGACCTTGAATGTGGTTGCCGAAGGAAAGGCCGCGCGTCCCGCGAATCGAGACATTTTTTCGAAGTAACTGGGGAGCCCAGCCCCGGTGTTCTGTCAGGAGTCCCTCATGGGCACTCACCAACACCGCTGGCGAATCTGGGCATACATCGTTGCCGCCATCGTCGTTCCATCCGCAGTGCTTGCTCTCTACGTCGGTCTTCACCAAAAAATTATTGAAGAGCACGTCCGGCAGCTTGTAGTGCAAGAACTCACGCGGAGATTTGACAGTCTCGTTGAGTTGGAATCATTTCACGTACAGTTCTGGCCCACGGTGCAAGTGCAGGGCAGAAATCTGTCGCTGCTGAATCGAAATCGCCCCGACGCAGCACCGCTTCTGCGCGTCGCAGAATTTTCCTTCCATCTCGGCGCCGTGGGAATATTTCGCGCGCCACGCCACATTCACAAAATCACCGTAAAAAAAATGGTGATCGCCATTCCGCCGAGCGGCAGGCAGCGAGACGATTCGCTTTTGCAGAAAATGCGCCCAAAAGCTAAGTTCGCAACGGTCATCGACGAACTGGTCTGCGACAACACCGACCTGATTATTCTTCCCAAGAATCCCGCGAAAGAACCGCTGGATTTTGATATTCACAATCTAGTTTTGAAAGACATAATGAGTGGCTCTGCCATCCCTTTCTGGGGAACTTTGACCAACGCGAAACCCAAGGGTGAAATTGCCACGCAAGGACACTTTGGACCCTGGGACGGAGACGAACCGCGCAACACCGCGGTAACCGGTGCCTATGAATTCACTTACGCCGATCTAGACCCGTTCCCGGGAATCGGCGGCACGCTATCGTCAAAGGGAAAATACAGTGGACAACTGGACCACATCGATGTGCAAGGCGCGACCGACACCCCGAATTTCTCGCTCGATCCTGTGGGCCACCGCGTTCCGCTGCACACCGACTTCTCAGCCACGGTGGATGGCACGGATGGCGACACGTTTCTGCATCCGGTGCGCGCGGTATTTGGCCATTCGGTCATCGTCGCGAATGGCAGCGTGGTGCGCGCTCCAAACAAGCAGGGACACCTGATCACGTTGGATGTGGTGGCGCCCGAAGCGCGCCTGGAAGATATTTTGAGCCTGGCGATGAAATCCGATAAGCCGGCGATGACCGGCGTGGCCAACATCAAGACCAAGCTGGTGATTGTGCCTGGCAAAATGAAAACCCTTGAGCGTTTGCGGCTGAACGGCGAATTCAAGGTGAAGAATGCAAACTTTTCGAGCGCCGACGTCCAGCAACAATTAGAGTCGCTGAGCCGTCACGCATTGGGCAAGCCGAATAACCAGAGTGTGGGAAGCGCCGTTTCCGATATGGGCGGCCACTTCCAGTTGAATGAAGGCCAAGCTACGTTTCAGAATTTACGTTTTGCAGTGGAGGGCGCGGAAGTGCTCCTCGATGGCAGTTACGGAATTCGCAATGAAATCCTGGATTTCGAGGGCCAACTGCGGCTGCAGGCCACGCTTTCCCAGCTGACCACCGGGATGAAATCGCTGCTGTTGAAACCAGTTGACCCGTTTTATCGCAAGAATGGCGCCGGAGCCGAGATTCCCATCGGCATTACCGGCACCCGCGAAAATCCCACCATCGAAGTCAAAGTATTTCATCGAACCATCAAAAAGCAGCTCGCGGCGAAACAGGACAAAATGGTGGGACCGACGAAGTAAGGCCGCCGATCGCTATTTTCCGAACCGCTACTTTCCGACTTTCGGGACAGCGTCACGCAAACGGCGCACGACCCGCTCCTGCCCTAGAACAACCATAGTGTCGAACAGAGGCGGCGCCACAGCCTGGCCGACTATGGCTACGCGCGTGGCGTTGATCAGCAATCCTGCTTTCACGCCTCCGTCTTCCGCGACTTTGCGTGCCGCATGATCGCAGGCGTCATGATTCCATTCAGGAAGTGCAGCCAACGCATCCGCCAATTGCGATAGAAGCGTGGGCACTTTTTCATCCTTCCAGAATTTCGCTTTGGCCGCGGCGTCGATTTCGAAGTCGTCGCTGAAGAAAGCGCGCGACCACGTGGAAAAATCGGGTAACAAACGTATGCGCGGGCGCAGCAGATCTACCGTTTTCGAAAACCACGCATGGCCTTCGCCGCTGGCCCATTGCTCTTTCCACAAGCCGCTGCGCTTCAACTCTTTTTCCACTTCCGGCAGCAGATCCTCGATGGGCAATTTCTGCAGATACTGGGTGTTGAACCATTCCAGTTTCGCGCGATCAAAAACGCCGTTAGTGCGGCTCACGCCCTCCAGCGAAAATCGCTTCAGCAACTCGCTGGTGCGCAAGAACTCATCATCGCTACCCGGCGACCATCCCAGCAGCGATAGAAAATTGCGAAACGCCTCGGGCAGAAAACCTTCGGTGCGATACATATTGACGTCGGTGGCACCATGACGTTTCGAAAGCCGTGATTTATCCGGGCCCAAAATCAAAGGAACGTGCGCGAAAATCGGCGGTTCCTTGCCCAGCGCGCGATACAGCAACACCTGCTTTGGCGTATTGGAGATGTGGTCGGCGCCGCGGATCACGTGGGTAATGCGCATATCGATGTCGTCGACCACCACACTGAGCTGGTACATCGCTTGGCCGAAGTCTGGGCCTTCTTTTCCGGAACGCAACAGCACGAAGTCTTCAATCTCGTCGTTCGAGAATTCGCGCTCGCCAAAAACCGCGTCGTAAAATTTCGTTGTGCCGCCTACGGGAACCTTGAAACGCACGGCAGGCTTGGTGTCTGGTGAAGAAGGCTTGCCATCGCGGCACGAACAGCGCACCACTCTGCGCACTTGCGCCGGGCCCGCGCCCTCTTCGGCGTGATCACCTCCGGCATAACGCTCCGCCGGACAATAGCAAAGGAAGGCGTTGCCACTCGCTAAAAGAGCCTTACCTGCCGCCTGGTACAAATCCGTGCGCTGCGATTGATAGAACGGACCTTCATCCCAATCCACGCCCAGCCAAGTCAGACCATCGATGATGCCCTGAACGAGCTCCGGTTTGTTGCGCTCCACATCGGTGTCTTCGATGCGCAAGATCATGGTGCCCTGTTCCTTGCGGGCGAAAAGCCAGTTAAACAGGGCGGTACGCGCGCCGCCAACGTGCAAGTATCCTGTCGGCGATGGTGCAAAACGCACGCGAACGTTGAGATTCTGTTGCTTGGGTGTCTCAGTCATGTTCTGTTCGATCTCGCAATCGTTGGGGAAAACTTCAGTTTAGCGGACCCGGCGGCTCTCGTCCAACCAACCACTGCGGCGAAACTTGCCGGCCGAGCGGCGGCTTACTGCACGGTCTGCTGTCTCTTACGCTACCAGTACGGTGGTACGCTTGCCCCGCAAATTCGCTGTAGCTCATAATCGAAACTGGTTTTTTGCGTACTCTGGGTCCCAAGTGGGGGACTCGCGGCGGCGTGTCTTTCGAACTAAGGGTGTCCTTTTATTGAAGGGTAACTCTTACCGTTCGGAGTACGCGCCGGATTGCAACATGCAACGACGGAGTTGAATTTTCGGATGGTGCAAAGCACAATCGCTCTCGGATTTCTCTTTGCCACCCTGCTGATCGGCGGGTTCTTCTGCTATATCTACGTGCTGAAGCGCCAATCGTATTTGCTTTTGTGGACCTTCGGGTGGATTTTATACGCGCTGCACTATATTCCGGCTGCTCTGTCGCCATGGATCGGGACGTCTCCGCTGCTGGCGACCGTTAACCATTCTCTTTTCGGAATCGCCGGCATCGCCTTTTTTCTGGGCACGCAACTCTACACACGACGCAAGCCGTGGATCGTCCCCGCGATCATTTCTGCTGTTTTCGTGGTGGCATGGGCTGCGCTCAACGACTTCCACCTTTTTGAAGTCTCCTCCTTTGTGCTGTCTTCGTTGATCTATTTTGCCGTGGCTTATCTGTTCTGGCAGGAGAGCCAGCACCACGAGACGCTCGCCGATCGTTTACTCGCCGCCGCCTTTGCACTATGGGGACTTATTTTTCTGACGTTTCATCTGATGCGCATTCCTGCGGAAATTCACGACCAGGTGATTCGCCCGATCGCCGCGATACCAACCGCGTTTGCGTCGATGCTGCTGGTGATGGCGGTCTACGAGGAAGAAAAGCGGCGCATCGAACGCAACATGCTGGCGCTCTCCAATCTGAACTTGGCGACTTCCAGTTTCGTTGGCGGAGAAATCCAGCGCATGTTAGCGCAAGCGTTGGACCGCGTGCTCGGGGTTGTGCGCTTGCCCTCTGGCGCGCTGTTTCTGCATCACGGTGATCCAAACGGGCCGACCTCGGTGGTCTCTGCCGGCATTCCTGACGATTTCTGTCGCAAGACCCAGGAAGAAGGGCTGGACGATTATCTTGTGGGCCTGGTCTCGCGGCTCGGCGGATTACTCGGCTTTCGCGATTTGCGCGACGACAATCTGACCGCGCTGGAAAAAGACGAACCCATCCGTCGATTCCGCGAATTGGCTCTGAGCCATGGACTGCGCAGCGTGGTGGTGATCAGTCTTCAGGCCAAAGAGCAGGCATTCGGCTTGCTGCTGCTGGGCACACCGGATAATCGCCGATTCACACCAGCGGAATTGCGGCTGTTGCTGGCGCTAGGCCATCAGATTGGCATGGCCGTCGAAAATAGTTATCTAATTCAGCAGACCTCGCGGCGCTCGGAAGAACTGCACGTGCTGAATGAAATCGGACGTGCACTCAGCTCCACGCTGAATCAGGAAGATTTGCTGCGGAAAATCTGGGAAGAATTGCGGCGGCTCTTTGACGTAGAGAATTTGTATCTCGCCTCGATGGACCCGCTGCGCGACGTGATGCAGTTTGAACTGGAAATGGTTGGGGGCGTGCGCATGCCTAAACGCACACGGCCTGCTGGTAATCACCTGACCGAATATGTGTTGCGCACCCGCCAGCCGGTTTTAATTCGCGAAAATTACATCACCGAAGTGCGAAAGCTGGGCGTCGACCCCAAGCGGATTAACGGGTCCTTCTGCGGCGTTCCATTGGTGGCGTACGACCGCGCCATTGGTGCGCTGTGCATTTATTCCGACCAGGAGCGCGCTTTTGACGAAGGACACATGGAATTGCTGCGGGTGCTGGCCAGCGAAGCGAGTATCGCCATCGAAAATGCGCGGCTGTTCCAGGAGGAACGCACCAAGGCCCGCCATTTGAGCCTGCTCAACCTGATTTCGCGCGACGCGATCGCCACCCTGAATCCTGACGAAGTGCTGGCAAAAATTGCCGAGCAGTTGGAAAACGGCCTGACCTACGACCATATCGGTATTGCGCTGCTGGATTACACCACGCGCGAACTAGTGATTCAGGCGGAAGGCGGCAAGCGGCGGGGCGTGCTGGGGAACCGTCTGCCCTTGGACACCGGGCTGATCGGCCAAGTGGCGCGCACCGGCAAGGCCGCGGGCTATCGCTCTCACACCGGAGCGCACAATGGGCCTAAGCCAGTGTTGCCAGACACATTGACCGCCATGGCGTTGCCGATTTTTTACGCCGACCACCTGCACGGCGTGCTCTACGTGGAAACGCTGGAGCGTCTAGAAATTTCCGAGGAAGAATCGCTGCTGCTACACACCTTGGCCGATTTGACTGCTGGCGCCTTGCACAATGCGTTGACTTTCCAGAAGGCGCAAGAGCAAGCCATCACCGACGGTCTGACCGGTGTAAAAACGCACCGCTTCTTCATGGAAGCGCTCTCCTCCGAATGGAAGCGTTCTTCCCGCGCCGGCCGCGCTTTCGCCCTGGTGATCATGGACCTGGACCGCTTCAAATTCGTGAACGATTTTTACGGCCACCTGGAGGGCGACCTGGTTCTGCAGCGCGTCGGGCAGATTCTAGAGACCAACTGCCGGCGCTCCGACGTCGTGGCTCGTTATGGCGGAGACGAATTCGTTATTCTGATGCCGGAAACCACCATGGAGCAGGCACGACAACTTGCGGCGAAATTGCGCTCGTGGGTTGCGGCCGATTCGCTGCTGCGCGAGAAAAACATCAGCGCCAGCTTTGGTATCGCTTGTTATCCGCTGCATGGATCCTCGCCGCAGGAATTGATTCAGGTTGCCGACGCTTCGATGTACTTGTCCAAGCACCAGGGCGGCAATACCGTTTCCACCGCCGACCACGTCGATCCCAACGAAGCGCGCCGATGGAAGCGCGATGTCCTCGAGGCGTATCTCGGCGTGACGCTGAAGCGCTTGTTCTCCACCGGACCTGAAGCCTTCGAAGAAATTCACCAGCGCCTGCGCCAATTCACCGAATCTTTGCCTGCCACGGAAATTATTGGTCCGGGCGATGAAGAACGGCCGCAAACCTTGCCGCAATCCGTGCTGGACACGGTCACTTCGCTGGCCTATGCCATCGACGCGAAAGACCAATACACGCAAGGCCACTCGCAAAAAGTTTCCGCTTACGCGGCACTGCTGGCCGAAGCCATTGGCATGTCGGAATCCGAAGTAGAGGAAATACGCCTGGGCGCGGTGCTGCATGACGTCGGCAAAGTTGGCATCCCGGAAAGCATTTTGAATAAAGGTGGACCGCTGAATCCCGAAGAGTGGGACACCATGAAGACCCACGTAATTTACGGCGCGAAAATTCTGGAACCGCTGACTGCGCTGGCGCGAATTCGCCAGATGGTTCTGCATCATCACGAATTCTTTGACGGTTCCGGCTATCCGTCGGCGGTTGCCGGAGATGCTATCCCCGTGGGCGCGCGCATCATCACCATTGCCGATTCGTATGACACCATTACCAGCGATCGCAGCTATAAAAAGGGGCGAACGGCTTCGGAAGCTCTCGCGGAACTGGAACGCTGCGCCAATACGCAGTTTGATCCGCAACTGGTGGAGGCGTTTGTGCGCGCCATGCGCCAGTTGCCCAATCCCATCATCGAAGTCGCTTCTCTGCTCTCGCGGTCTCCCTCGTAAGTCGCGACTTTCGCGCATCCGTCCACGCATTTCCATCATCTGATACATTGTTGCTCGCAGGCTCTTGCTGCGCGCGGAGGAGTCGTTCATGCAAAAAGCGTCGGTGAAATGGATTGGCGAACAGAAATTCGTGGCCACCAGCCCCTCTGGTCACGCGGTGGCGATTGACTCCGATCGCGAATCGAATAAAGCGCCGGGGCCGATGGAAATGGTATTGATGGCCTTGGGCGCATGCACGGCAACCGACATCGTGATCGTGCTGGCAAAAAAGCGGCAGAAGCTACAGTCACTCGAAGTGATCTGTACGGGCGAACGCGCTCAGGAGCCGCCGGCCGTCTGGACCAAGATTGAGATTCTCTATCGACTGCGGGGCACTCTGGACGAAGCCGCCGTGAAACACGCCATCAAATTAAGCGAAGAAAAATACTGCTCCGTCTCCGCAATGCTGCAGAAAACGGCAAAAATCACCTGGACCCATGAAATTCTGCCCGCCGGATGAACACGCCCGCAAAGCTTGTTTCTTGCGAAGGCCATCGCATACAATGAATTTTCTTTAGGGGTGGTTCTCGCTTTTCTCAAGGAGAAATATGTCTCGCCGCATTGCCGCCAAAATTACGGGTGTAGCCGGTTACGTTCCTCCGCGCTTGCTGACTAACGCCGATCTGGAAAAAATGGTTGATACCACTAATCAATGGATCATGGAGCGCGTGGGTATTCGCGAACGGCATTTGGTAGACAAGGGAGTGGCTGCCAGCGACCTCGCTGTGGAAGCCGTCAAAAAGCTGCAAGAGAAGCATCCCTTCGACCTGCAATCCGTGGAACTAATCGTAGTCGGCACCGTGACCCCAGACATGATGTATCCCTCAACGGCATGCCTGGTACAGAACAAGTTGGGAATTGAAAATACCTGGGGATTCGACGTCTCCGCCGGCTGCTCTGGCTTTCTTTACGCTCTGAATACCGGCACAAAATTCATCGAGTCTGGACAATACAAACGCGTGCTGGTGATCGGCTCCGATGTGAATTCGTCGATGACCGATTTTACCGACCGCTCGGTCTGCATCATTTTCGGCGATGGCGCCGGCGCTGTTTTGCTGGAGCCCGCCCAGGACGGCGACGCCGGAATCATCGATCACGTGGCTCAGATTGAAGGCGCGGGCGGGCAGTTTCTGTACATGCCCGGAGGCGGAAGCCTGAATCCCGCCACCCACGAAACCGTCGACAAGAAGATGCACTACATCCATCAAGACGGTAAAAACGTCTTCAAATATGCGGTCAAGAAAATGGCCGAGATGACCGAGCGGATTCTGGAGAAAAACGGCTTGACGGGCAAAGACGTGGACTGCTTCATCGCCCACCAGGCCAACCAACGCATCATCACCGCAACGGCAGAGCGGCTGGGCATGCCGTTGGATAAGGTGATTATCAACATCGAGCGTTACGGCAACACCACTGCCGGCACGCTGCCGTTGGCCATGCAGACCGCGCTGGAGGAAAAGAAACTGAAGAAGGGCGACCTGGTGCTGCTGGCTGCGGTTGGCGCTGGATTTACTTCGGGTGCCACGCTTCTGCGCTGGGCCTACTAAGTCGCCGCGCCTGTCCGCTACCCAATTCTCGCGAAATTAACAGGAGTGAATCGAAGCAACCTGCGCCAGATTGCTTTGCAGCCGCCGGTCAATTTGCACTGCGGCATAGCGGGCACACAGCAAACGTTCCCGCTCGCTCCAGTTTCCCAGGGCGGGCGAAAGTGAGCCAAAGAACGCGTCCAGTTGGGTCATCACCGCGTAGTAGGCACGCACCACACGCAGCCCACTCGAGGCATTCTGCAATTCCGGGGTCAGCCGGTGCAGGCTTACCAACTTTTCGAAGTCACGGCCGTTCAGCTGAGGCTCCGCTACCTGAGCCGCTTCAAACACGCGGCTGGACACCGGTTGAGACGCAACGCCCGTGAACACAGCTCGCCAGTAATACAAAGCGAACTGGGTGAGCGCCACGACGGCGATCGCGAGTAGCATTATGGAGAACATCCCTCAGCCTCCATGTGCAGTATCGTTGCCAAGCCTGTTAACGCCAATAGCTCGTGGGTACTACCCCGGGTGGACCCCGCGGCAGTGCTTTTGCCGGGTACTACTTCTGAGCGCTTAGCCGCCATAGTTGTTCGCGTGCCAGGTTTCTCGTATGCTGCAGCGCGTTGGGACTTGGATTTGTGCCACATGAAGGAGAACCCATGTTTCTGCGAGTATTGCAGCTCACCGCCGCGTTGATCGGCATAGGCATCATTTCCCATGCCCTCGCGCCGCAACAAGTGGATGCTCAATCAGCTCCGCCAGCCGCTGCGACGGTGCAGGCTGCAATTCGCGCCGTTCTCACCAACCAGCAAACCGCGTGGAATCGCGGCGACGTGCGAACCTTCATGAAAGGCTATTGGAATTCACCGGAATTGACTTTCGCGGGCAGCAATGGATTTGTGCGTGGCTGGGAGCCGGTGGCCGCGCGGTATGAGCGCGACTATCCCAACCAGGCAGTTATGGGCCAGCTTGATTTTTCAGATTTGGAGATTCGTATTCTGGGCCCGGAAGCAGCTCTGGTTTTAGGGAAGTGGCACCTACAACGCGCTTCGGGTGATGTGGGCGGAATTTTCAGCCTGGTTTTTCAGAAGTTCCCGGAAGGCTGGCGCATCATTCACGATCACACCAGCTCGGTTGCAGCTCCGAAATCTTAGAGTCAGGCTTGGTCAATCAGGAAACTCTCCGTTGCCCGCTAAGATTATCTGGTTCATTCTGATCATGCTGCTCGGAAACATCGCCATGTCGTCTTACGTTTTATTGCAACTCTTTGCGCTGCGCTCCAACGAAGCCACTCTCGAACTTGTTTCGCCGGAAGACCACATGAACGAAGGATTTCTATATCGTCGATTATTTCGCCCCGTGTTCGACCTTTTGAAGCAGGGTATAACGCCGGAGAAGCTGGCTCTTAGCTTGGCGTTGGGCGCCGTTCTCGGCGTATTCCCGGCGCTTGGCTGGACTACGATGCTTTGCGCTATCGCTGCGTTCGCGTTGAGACTGAACCTGCCGGCCATTCAGATCGTGAATTACTTTGTGTATCCGCTGCAAATCGCGCTGCTGATTCCCTTCTTCAAGCTGGGCGAAAAACTTTTCCGTGCGCCGCACCTGCCCATTTCCGTGTCGCAGATTTATACCATGGCCCACGCCCATTTGTGGGGCGCGATTAAATTTCTGTGGAGCACCACCTGGCACGCCATTGTGGTCTGGGGATTGCTTGCGCCGCTGGTCGCAGCCGCGGGTTATTTCATGCTGACGCCGCTGCTTCGCCGCGTGCTGAAACGTCAAAGCGCTGCGTTGCCGCCTGTACGCGTAGATGCAGCCTGATGATGTGGCAAGCTCTACCCTGTTGAGGGTTGGTGGGTACGCTGGCCGATTTTCTTTTTGCCTTGTGCTGCGCAATGAGCCTTACAGAATTTCCAGAATTTCCTCGTAGCGTTTAAACGGTGGAATCAAATACACCCCGGCTATTTCCGTGCGTGCCCAGTTCATCATTTCGCGCGCCACTTCAAAGCCTTTCTCACGCGCAGAAGCTCCGGCCGCTTCCATCGATTTCAACAGCGGCTCGGGAATCATGATGCCGGGAACTTCGTTGTTCAAGCGCAGCGCCTGTTTATAACTGTTGAGCGGCCACACGCCGATCAAAACCGGAATTGGCGGCGGTCCGCCCAACTTCTTCAAGAACCCTTGCCAGTGCGACGGATCGAAGAGCGGCTGCGTCATGGCAAAGTGCGCGCCCGCTTCCACTTTCGCATGAAAGCGTGCAATTTCACTTTCCAGATCATCCGCTACCGGATTCAACGCGACGCCAATCGTAAAATTCGTCTGCCCTCCCAGGGTTTTCCCCGCCCAGTCGGTGCCCTGGTTCAACCGGTTTAGAATTTTCACCAGCCCGACGGAATCCACTTCGTACACGCCGCTGGCTTCCGGATAATCTCCAACCGATGGCGGATCACCGGTAATCGCCAGAACGTTGCGTACGCCGCCCACCGTCCACGCACCCAGCAACATCGCCTGCAGTCCAATAATGTTTTGATCGCGCGTGGTCAGGTGCGGCACCGTTTCCACGCCGCGCGCCTCCAAAGCTCCCGCCACGATCAGCGCATCCATGCCCACTCGCGCCATCGCGCCGCTGTTGATGTCAATCGCGTCGACCTTACCCGAAGCCATCACTTTATCGACCTGTTCGAAAATGCGATCGAGCGAAATTCCCTTTGGCGGATCGATTTCCACGCAAGTAGCAAATTCCTTCTTCTGCAGCTTTTCCCAGAATTTGCTCTCCGGTTCACGCTGCGAAACGTGACTCACCGGAGCTGTCGTGTTCACTGTCACTCTTGCTGCCTGAGTCGAAGCAGGCCGCAGCGACTTCACAGCCTCGGCCATAGCGCGAATATGAGCAGGCGTAGTGCCGCAGCATCCGCCCAAAATGCGCACGCCAATCTCCGCCGCATCCTTGGCAAACTGCGCAAAATATTCCGGCGACGATTTGGGGTAAACGATGCGGTCGCCCTCGCGCTTCGGAAATCCCGCGTTGGGCATGCCGCTGACGCGAATATTTCCCGTGCCCGCCAATTCCTGCAGGATCGGCAGCAGCGATTGCGGCCCCAAGGTGCAATTAGCGCCAATCACCTGGACATTTTTGTCTTTCAGCAAAGCGGCCGCGGCCAGAGGGCGCACATCGCAGAACGTGGTGCCCTCTTCCGAATAGCTGAGTTGCGCCACAATCGGCAATCCGGAAAACGAACGGATCGCGTCGATGGCCAGCGTCAGTTCTTCGACGTACGAAAATGTTTCCAGAATAAAAAGATCCACGCCGCGCTCTTCCAGAGCCAACGCCTGCTCGTGAAAAATGGAAAGAATCTGCTCCGGCTCGGGATGCCGCGCCTGAACTCCGATGCCCAATGGGCCAATGGAGCCGGCAATCAACACTTCTTTCGACGCAGCCTCGCGCGCCTCACGGGCAATCTTTACCCCACGGCTATTCAACTTCTGCACATCTTCGCCCAGGCCCAGCGGCTCCAACTTAAATCGATTGGCGCCAAAGGTATTCGTCTCGATAATTTGCGCGCCGGCATCGATGTACGACTGGTGCACGCGAAAAACCGCTTCCGGTTCGGTGACATTCAATTCGTCGAAGCACCGCACCGCGCCCACTACTTCATGCAACAGCGACCCCATCGCGCCATCCGCGATAAGAATCGAGTTTTTCAGCCGGTCATTAAAGTCCTGGATTTTCACGATTCAATGTTCCTGTAATTTTGCAGCCGCATTAGAGGATCGAGGCTAGCGTTTTTGTTCCATCAAACTGGCTACGGTGCTCATCAAGTCGTATTTGGTGAGAATTTCAAACTTGCCGTCGACCATTTCCACAAACACCGCGGGATTTTCGTGGCTCAACATGTAGGTGACGCGTTCCACCGGCGCATTTTTCGGGACGTGCGGCATCGGCTTGCTCATCACTTCGCGAATCACCAGCTTTTTCAAATCTTTGCCCTGCAGCGCGAGTGTCAAAATCTGATCTTCGTACACCGTGCCGATAGGCAAATTTTCTTCAAAAACAGGAATCTGCGAGATGTCCTGCTCCTGCATCGTTTTCAACGCATGGAACACGGTTTGATACGGCCGCGCAATCACCAGCTCGCGAACTTTTCCGGCGCGCTTTTTGGCATTCACAATGTCGCCCGCCGTCATGCGCATACTCGATTCGGTGTAGCCGCGCTCGCGCATCCACTCTTCGTTGTACACCTTGCTCAAATAGCGCATGCCGGTGTCGGGAAGCAGCGCTACCACGAAATCGTCGGGGCCTAGATCTTTCGCCAGTCGTAGCGTGCCGGACAAGCAGCCTCCACCGGAGCCGCCAGTGAACAACCCATCGAGTTTGGCCAGGCGCCGCGCCACCACAAAACATTCTTCGTCGTTCACCTGAATCACGTCGTCCAAAATCTGCATGTCCATAGTAGTAGGAAAGAAATCTTCGCCAATGCCTTCGACCACGTAGGTCCGCGCCTTGGCAATCTTCCCCGTTTTATGAAAATCGTAGTACAGCGAACCTTCCGGATCGACGCCAATGACCTTCACCTCGGGATTTTTCTCTTTTAAATATTTCCCAACGCCGCTGATCGTGCCCCCAGTCCCCATGCCACACACAAAATGAGTGATCTTGCCTTCGCTGTCTTCCCAGATTTCCGGCCCGGTGGTGCGGTAATGAGCTTCCGGATTGGTGGGATTGTCGTACTGATTGGGATAGTAGGAATTGGGAATTTCGCGCGCCAGTTTCCTCGCCACGCTGTAGTAACTACGCGGATCTTCCGGTTCCACCGCCGTGGGGCAAACAATTACCTCGGCGCCCAGCGCTTTCAGCAGGTCCACTTTTTCCTTCGATTGCTTGTCGGTGGTAGTGAATACACATTTATAGCCACGCACCGCCGCCACCAGCGCCAGCCCCATGCCGGTGTTCCCCGAAGTGCCCTCAATAATTGTGCCGCCCGGCTTGAGCAGACCGCGTTTTTCGGCGTCGTCAATCATGGTGATGCCGATGCGATCTTTTACCGACCCGCCAGGATTCAGCATCTCCGCCTTCACCCAGATTTGCGGCTTCAGACCTGCCGCGATGCGATTCAGGCGAATCAATGGCGTGCGTCCCACCGCCTCGATAATGTTGTTGCAGCGCATTCTTGGAGCTCGCGACCTGTGCAGACGCGCCCTGCATGCGTGTGCGAAAGTTCATTTAAGTTTAACATGTAGAGGCGAAACAGCAGGAATTCGGCGACACCGAGGAACGTTCTATGCCACGGCAGAATCTATCCAGCGGCACGCAGTGGGAACCCATCGTGGGCTATTCGCGTGCCGTCCGCATTGGCAATCACATCAGCGTTTCTGGCACCACGGCGACCGGCGCCGACGGAAAGATCGCGGGCGTAGGCGATGCGTACGCGCAAACCGTGCAGATCATCCGCAATCTGGAAGCCGCATTGACACGCGCAGGCGCTAGCTTGAAAGATGTGGTACGCACACGGATCTTTGTAATTGATATCGGTGAGTGGGAGAAAATCGGCCGCGCACACGGCGAGTTTTTCAAAGACATTCGACCCGCAACCTCCATGGTTCAAATCAGCAAACTGATCTCTCCCGAGATGCTGGTAGAGATCGAAGCCGACGCCATCGTCGAGCCGTAACCGAATTCCGCTGGAGCTCCACAGAACAGAAGGCCCGCCTGCGATTACGCGGCGGGCCGAACTGCAATTTGAAGCTTTCGTGCTGCCTTACCACCTCACGCGGATTCGATACTTCAGCACTGACTCGCCATTCGCCTTAATCGGCACGTTGAATTGCGCCGCGAAGGCATCCATCTTTTTCGCATCATACGTGGACGACAGCATCTCCCAATCGCCACCGATTGGCTCATTCACCTGCACAGTCACCGCAGAGTCCTTGTGATTGCGCAGCGTGATTTCAAAAGTCATTTCGTATACCCGGTCTGCGATTTTCTTGAAGTCGGTTTGTTTGCGTTCCGCAACTACGTCGAACGCGTTGCCGATTTTAATGGTGACAAACTCGTCCTTGGGCGTGTGCTCGATGTGATCTTCACCGATGAACAGGATGCCGCCCTTGGAGTCCTTCTGATAAACGCGCACATTGCCTGCGGGCAGCGGCACGCCGAGCCCGGCCTTCTCTTCGTTCTTGAACTTGTAGAAGACTTGGACTGGATCCTTCAGAGGCGAACCAGGATTCTGCGCATTGCGATAATAAAAATTCTGTCCGTTCACAACGAACAACTTCTCTACCGGCACGCCGCTACCTTCCAGCAAACTGATCTGCTTGGTTTCTTTGTCTTCTACGGAAGTGCGCCGGCCCAGCGAATAAAGATGATATTCGCTGAAATTTTCCTGCTGGAACTGAGCTGCCTTGCCAGCCATCGGAGCCGCCGCCACCATGTCCGCTGCCTTGTAACGCATCGGCTCAGGAACGCGGTTCAGGTCGCCCGCCACTAATTGCAACTTGGCATTGTGAAACGCAGTCCCGGAATTGTTGATAACCGTCACCCATCCGTCCAGGTCCGCGGCCCTATCGTCACGACCTACTGTCAACACATAGTCCGCATTCCAGGTAAGATTCGTGGCCAGGTACGATGCCTCAACACTCTGTTTGTGCCCGCCGGAATTTTCCAGCGACATCAACAGCGTCGGCCGGTCGTACAAATTCGCCGGCACTTCCGGGAAGCGGTAGCTCTCGCCATATAAGCCGGTGACTATATCGTTGCCCACCTTCCAAACCGGTCCATTATTATTCGCCAGCAAAGTGGCCTTAATTTCTTCGTGCTTAGTGGTGTTATTTTCCATGTAGCTGCGCACCAGCGTGACTTCTTTGCCCACGTATTTGTTCAGCAGCTTGGCGGGCTCCAGCAAATCGTATTCGTAATTCTGCTCCAGAACGGAAACCTTCTCAGGCTCGTTCAGCGAACGAAAATGCACTGTCGCCGGATTCACAGTTGCGGCGATATCTTCAAATTTCAGCCGGAATTCGCCGCCGGGAAGTTGCAACTGGCGTACGTCGCGGATCAGCGCGATATTCGAGTTGTACACGGTGACGGCCAATTCTGTCTGATCCGTAAGCGTGGTTTTCTGATCGCTGGCGGCCGTGCGATTCGCTTCTTTATCCTGCGGGTCGTGCTTCTTGCCCGCTTGGTAGGACGGCACAAACGCCGCCGCTCCCGCTAAACTCATTGCCGCCGCTGTCACTGCCCAGCGCGCTGCTCTGTGACCTCTCACTTGCGAACTCTTCATAGCTTCACCTCGACTGGAATTTGCCTTCGCTATTAGAACGGAGGCGGCGGATTTTCTTGCAAGCTTTTATTCGTTGGCGGCAGGAGTCCACGTGGCGCCGCCATCGCTGGTGCTGTAGCTCTTGCGATTGCCTTCGTCCCAGATGGTGGCATGCAAAGCGTCGGCGGCATGCACACCGCCCAAGTCGCCTGTGATTGGAGAAGTGAGCTGTTTCCAGTGCGCGCCCCCATCCACGCTAAGAAGAATGGTGCCCGATTTTCCGACGATCCAGGCCACCGAAGAAGATGGTGCCGACCCGGTGCTTAGGTCGGAGGTGACTCCGGTGTTTTGCGGCGCCCACGTTTTGCCGCCATCCGCACTGTGCCGCACTCTCCCCGCGGCTCCAACGATCCATGCTTGCTGATCGCCTGGCGCAACGATCACGCTGGGATCGGACGACGCCACTTTCCGCAACAAGACGGCACCGCCAACAGCCGTGTTCATTGAGGTTGCCAAGGCATTGCGTGTGTCAGCACTTTTCTTCTGACGTATCTCGGCTTGAGGTGCGCTGAGGTCCGCTGCCTGCCCGCTATTCGCGGCCTGATCTCTAGGCGCAGGAGCAGCAGCAGCAGGAGGAGGCATCACAGGCGCAGGTGCAGTCTGCGCGGCTATTTGTCCCGCTGATAGCGTCGTGAGCTGATCAGACTGAGCGCCTTTCAAGGAGTCCCCGGTTTGCGACTGCTCTTTCGCTTTGGCTGCGTCCTTGTTCTCGTCACGTTTTGCGTCGAGTGACGGCGCGGCGCTTGGTGGAGATACGTTCGACTCACGTTTTTGCAAACTCGGAGACGCCATCTTTGCCGGTGCACCAGCATACGACTGGACACGCGGTGAAGCTGGCTTCGCTTCCTGTAGTGTCTGCGACGGCTGCGCCCTTTCCGAAGTCAGAGGCGGAGCGAGAGCTGGCCGATTCTCTGCCACCTGCGTTTCCCCATGTTTCGCGGCGGCTCCCTGCCGCTCGTGGACACCTACCCAAACCAACGCAGCGGCGGCGATTGCGCCGACAGGCACAAGCCAACGCACGGCTTGACGGCGCACTCGCGGTGGCTCGACTTTTTTCAGCGACCCACTCGCTGCGGCATCGACCGTATTACCCCCACCCATCATCTGAGTACCTGCGCTGCGTACACCTGGCGCCTCAGGAATGCGGCCTTGAAGTACTTGCGGTATCGGCAGCTCGCGAGTCGCCTCGGAATGCTCGTCCCCCACCTCCTCGGTCACTTCCATCAGCGCCAGCGTTTCCTGGCAACGCGTGCAACCGGCAATGTGATTTTTCCACCCTGTCATTTCATCGAGTGCAAGCGTGCGTTCGTGAAACGCCGCAAGAATCTCAGCATCGGGACAATCCAGGTCGGGAGTGGCATCGCGCAAATGCCGGGCGAGTGCGCGCTCCAGTTGCTGATCGCGATCATCAGACGGCATGGCGTTCTCCTTTCTTAGAACGTTTCCCGAATCTATTCTTGCAGCGCTTCACGGCAATTCCTCTGTCTCTCCGCTGGGCTTTAGCACGCGCTTCGCAGGAAACAATTTACCGAAGTCGATGGGAGCATCCTCCGCGGCATACTGAAAGCACAGCGCAATCTCCGCATCACTCAACGCTGGACCGCTGCTCATTCCATCGTGTGCCGCTCGGCCCGCGCTCAGTTGTTTTTCAATCTGCACGCGCAGTACGCGACGCGTCCGCTCCAGATTCCGCGACACGCTGGATTCATGCTCGCCAAGCTGACGTCCAATTTCGGCAAGCGTTTTCTGCCGCGCGTAGTAAAGCTCCACCCGTTTACGATCTTCTGCGGCAAGCTCGCGAAGAGCAATTTCCAATGCCGCGACAAAACACCTCAAATACTTGTTGCGGTGTGGATCGTGCGTCGGAACGACCGCATTTTGCGGAAGCAGCTCGCGTGACACGGCGGTTTCGCCATCCGCTCCATCAATCGACTCCCAGCGCCGGCCTTCGCGAATCTTGTCCACGTGCCGCTGTGCCAGAATGGCCCGCAGCCACGTCTTCAGCGAGCTTCGTCCGTGGAAATACCTGAACAGCGACTGTTCGCCGCTTTTGCCATCCGCCAATCCATACAATTCTGCGAACAACGAATCGGCAAGTTCCTCAGGATAGATCCCGACCTTGCCCCCTTTCACCATCACTGCGGCACAGGCGCGCAAGTAGCCGCGATATTCGCGCACGAAATGTTCCCAGGCCGCAGGCGAGCCCTGCATGCAAGCGCAGGCCAGTGCCAAATCGGCAACGAACAACGTGCCGAGGTAGTCCTCCAGCCTCTCAATCGACAGGCTGCCTGGCTCCGCGAAGCGTTTGCGCACGCCACGCTCGAGTGCGGCGCCGAATTGGTCGCGAGAAACGCCCCAACCTTCAGCTCCAGACTCGAGATACAGAGCCGCTAATCGCGACTCACATCGCCGCAGCAGGCCGTCTAACTCCTTTGGGGAGTCATTTTGGGCGTTGTAAGGCAATCTGTAACCTTGAATAGGCCAAATTTTAACCTTGTCGGGCCATAAAAGCTCGCAGATACAACCAACGCCCTATCCCGGAGGTGCATCCTAGCTGGCACCCCCTCTGGAGGACCCCAGTGCACGAAAGAGAAGTATTTTTCCTCTCGAATGTTGTATCCTATGGCATGTTGCGTCGCCCCGCCCGCAACGAATCTAGCCCCAGCGGGTTGGTCCCATAGTGGTAGCGACACGATGAGGGTGCACCCGTCCAGACATTAGCGAGTTCGCGTCGTTAGTACGAAAGTCCTATTCGGAAGCCTCCCGCCCCCTGAGTACTCTCGTACTGGTATTGCACACGTCCTCGCATTGGTGAAGACTCCGTTGCCCAGCATGGAGCCTTCGGGATCAATTTATCGCAAGGGGCGGCAAGCGGATGACAACGATGATTGCAGATTCACCACGTAAGACCTCACTGGGCGTTGGGCTCGATGCGAATCGCGGGCGTGCAAACCAGGAAGCTTGGCGGCAGCACATCGGCACTCGGCCGGTGCCTGCTCGTCTGGCGCTGCTGCCAGACTCCAAGCCGAGTTGGGACCGAGTCGGCCTGAGCGCCATTATTCAAATCACGGCGCTGATTTTCTTTGTTTTGATTCCTCTCCTCTATCCCGAAAAGATGAAGACCGCGGTGAAGTATGGCTTCATGGAGATCGCTCAGCCGATCACGGAAATTCCGGTAGCGCCTCCTCCACCGCCTCCCCCAGCCCCGAAAATCAAGGCGGCTCCGAAGGTAGAAGTTAAGCCTGCGGTAGTCGAACCTCCCAAGCTGAACCCACAACAGCCGCACATCTTCACGAATCTGGCGCCCAAGGTCGTGCAGCCCAAGATCGAGAAGGTGGAAACCAAGCTTCCGGACATGACCACGAAGTTCGAGGAAGCCAAGATCGACACCAAGGACAATGGTCCCAAGCGTCCTAAAGACGACGTCAAGATGAACAACATGAATTCCGGAAGCGCGGCACCAGCTACCGTCAATGCCCCCGTCAACAAGGTGCAGACCGGTGGATTTGGTGACCCGAATGGCATGCCTGGCAAGGGCGACCCGAATCACGCCACGAATGTGAACCGGCTTGGTTCGCCAGCTCTGCCCGGTGGTGAAGGCTACGGAAATGGCACCGGCGGTAAGGAAGGCATCAAGGGCACGGTAGCCAGCTCCGGTTTCGGAAATGGAACGGCCATCCCTCCCGCAGGAGGTAAGAAGGCCGGCACGGTGGTAGCGGGTAACTTCGGAGACGCCAGTGCGGCGCCTACGGATGCACCCAAGAAGAAGGCAGCCGGTGGTCCCGCAGATACTCCGATTGTTATTCTGGACAAGCCCCGCCCCGAGTACACCGCGGAAGGGCGTAGTCTGAGAATTGAAGGAGACGTGGTTTTGGATCTGGTGTTCCTCGCGAACGGCAGCATCCAGATGAACCGCGTGGTCAGCGGCTTGGGACACGGCCTCGACGAATCCGCCGTCAAAGCTGCGCAACAAATCAAATTCAAGCCGGCAAAGCGCGAGAGTGAACCGGTGGATTTTCCGGCCCGAGTACGGATTGAGTTCCGGTTGGCCTACTGAGGGAGATAAGAACATGCGAAAGTTGTTGTCACGTCAAATCCTCGCGCTCGCGCTCGGCGTTTGTTCCGGCGTCGTAGCCACGGCGGCGCCTCCGGCACCAGCAACTCCGGCCCCCGCCGATCAGCCGCGGACGATGGATCAGGTCATCGATCGCGTAGTGAGCAACGAGCAGCGCTTGTACGGCCAGATTCGCAACTACTCGCCGCTGGTGGAGACCTACATTCAAAATCTTAAGCCCGACAAGGACCTGGGACAGGTTCCCGCGGGCGACAAGTATTTCTTGGGCCGCGCGAATTTCCAGAAGGGTGTGAGCCTGGTTCCTTTGACCGACACCGCCGGCAAGGGCCGCAAAGTCGTTGGCTCCATCGGTAACTTCTTTAGCTTTGCGATGCAGTTCCTGCCAGATGGCTTCCTGCAGATGATTTTTATCGACACCAACGGCTTCGATAAGCAGCACTACAAGTTTGATTACGTCCGCCGCGAATTCGTAGGCGAAGTGCGCTGCCTGGTATTCGACGTGACTCCCGCCGACAAGAAGGAAGCCAAGGGACGCTTCCTCGGCCGCATCTGGGTGGAAGATCAGGACTATCACATCGTCCGCTTCAACGGCTCGTACAACGGCAACGGCCACAGCAGCTGGTATTTCCACTTCGATAGCTGGCGCACCAACGTCCAGCCGGGCCTCTGGATGCCGACCTTCGTGTACAGCGAAGAAAAAGATTTGCACTACGCCATCAGCAAGAAGCTCGATTTCAAAGCGCAGACCCGCCTGTGGGGCTACAACCTAGGCAATGCCGCCAAGGAAGAAGAGCTGAGCAAGATCCTGGTGGAGACGCCGGTACAGGACGACACCAAAACGGCCAACGACCTTTCTCCAATTCAGGCCCAGCGCTCTTGGGATCGCCAGGCGGAAGATAACCTGACCGATCGCCTGGAGCGCATTGGCTTGATGGCGCCGAAGGGTGAAGTCGACAAGGTCATGGAGACCGTCATCAACAACCTGGAAGTGACGAACAACATCGACCTCGACCCGGAAGTTCGTTGCCGCGTTTTGATGACTTCGACTCTGGAATCATTCACGCTGGGCCACACCATTGTGATGAGCCGCGGTTTGATTGACGTGCTGCCCGACGAAGCGAGCTTGGCCACCATGCTGGCTCACGAACTGGCCCACGTAGTTCTCGGCCATCGCCTAGATTCGCAGTATGCCTTCTTCGACCAGTTGTTGGTGGAAGATAAAGACACCTTCCGGCACTTTGGTTTCTCGCGTACGCCAGAAGAAGAAAACCAAGCCAACAGCAAGGCCATTCAAATCCTGAACAATTCGCCGTACAAGAACCAACTGGCCAATGCGGGATTGTTCTTGCAGGCTCTCGATAGCCGCCAGAAAGAAATTCCCAACCTGATCAGCGGACACCTGGGCAATCGCGTGCCGCAGATCAACGACCTAAAATCCACGATGGCCATGGATCCCAAGCAGAATCCGCAAAAGATCGCGGCGCTTCCGATCGGTGGACGCGTGAAGATTGATCCTTGGAACGATAAGCTGGATCTGATCAAGAGCAAGCCGGTGGGCACGGTGGCGGAACGCGAGAAGATGCCGTTTGAAGTTACGCCATTTATGCCATACCTGACGCGCTATGGCAGTGATTCGGGCGGTAAGCCGGTTGCGGCCAGCACTACGGCTCCTCCAGACAATAATTCCGGTGCGCCACCAGTACCATCCAAGCCGTAATTTTCTTGACTCGAAATCGAAAAGGCCTCCGCAAATGTGGAGGCCTTTTTTATTTTCTGAATGCGCTAGCAAAGGCCGCGCCGAAATAGCTCGCCCAGCTTCCAACACCGACCCATTAACTACCGTCGCAAAAAGCCGACGCTCTATTTCCCTCTCGTTAGTTCCTTCATGAACCGGTAATTGAACTCCACCCCGTCGTAGAAATCCTGTACTCCTACCCGCTCATCCTTGCCATGTGAACGGTCATCCTCCATGTCGAAGAACATGCAGGCGATTCCATACGTAGGAATGCCCGCGGAGCGCAGGTAATGGCCATCCGTCGCGCCCGTCGACATCGAAGGCACCACCGGCAGCCCCGGCCACATGGTAGCCAGCGTTCGCTCCAGCGCCGACGTCAGGTCTGGCAAAAGCGGCGAGGGCGGCACCGCCACGATGGGTACCAGCTTTCCGTCTGCCGTTTTCTCCGGCACGATGGTGATACTTACCTTGGGATCGGCCGCCACGGATTGCAGCGTCCTTCGCACCTCTTCTGGGTCTTCGCCCGGAAAGATGCGGCAATTCACATTGGCGCGCGCGGTTTGCGGCAACGCGTTCTGCGCGTGGCCGCCTGAAAGCATCGTGGCCACGCACGTGGTGTGCAACAGCGAGTTGTAATACGGCATCGCCGAAAGCCGCTTGATGGCCCCGCCGTCGGGAGGCTCTTTTGCCACGCCGCGCAGGTCCGCCGCTAGCGAACCAGTAGTCAGCGCGGCAGAACGGTCGAAGTAATTGCGTGTGACTTCGCTGATCTTCACGGGGAAAGAAAAATTCTGCAGGCGCAGCAGCGCGGCCGAGAGTTCATAGATGGCGTTGTCCGGCACCGGCACGGAACTGTGGCCACCAGGGTTGGTCGTCTCCCAGGTAAAGTCTGCATACACTTTCTCGCTGGCTTGCAGGCCCGCCAAAACCGCTTTGCCCTTGAGCTTTTCGAATTCTCCCCCGTCCAGGTTGATGCAGTATTCCGCGTCAATCCAATCCTTGTGCTCCTTAATCAGCCAATCGACGCCGTTATAGTTGCCACCCTCTTCATCCGCGGTTAGCGCCACAATCACGTCGCGGTCTGGCACGTAGCCCTCGCGCTTCAGCCGGATGAAATTCGTGACCAGAATCGCGTCGCCCTCTTTCATATCCTCGGTGCCGCGGCCATAGAAGAAGCCGTCTTGCTCGATAAATTTGAATGGATCCATGCTCCAGTCTTCGCGATGCGCTTCCACCACGTCGAGGTGTCCGATAAAAAGAATTGGCTTGCGCTGCCCGGTGCCGCGAAGACGCGCGACGAGATTTTTCTTGCGCTCGTCGGGTCCAGCAACGATCACATCTTTTTCCGGGAATCCCGCGGCGAGCAGACGTTGCGCCATGGCTTCTGCAGCCGTGCTGACGTTCCCCACGGAGTCGGTGGTGTTGATCTCGATCAACTGCTGGAAGATCGCGCGCGCTTCCAGATTCACTGGTTGATGTCCTTGCGCTTGCGCTTGCGCAGAATTTGCCAGCGCAAACGCGCAGAAAATCACCACCCTGCCTGCTACTCCTCGGAACATTCGGGTCTCCTTGTGTGGAGTTTCAGGTTAATCGCAGCAACGGCTGCGGTCAAATTTTCGGCTGCGGTTGCCGCTGCAAATGGACTCGCTTAGACTGGGAAGGTTTCCACCATTGGAGGGACGTTCACCATGGCATTCGCCAATCGCCGCTTAGTTTCGTTGCTGAGTGGGTGTGCACTGTTCGTTGCTGGGATTGCGGTTGGCAGTTTTGCCACCCGCAATGTTTCGGCCCTGAATAAATATGGGCAACCCAAGACGGTCATCCACGTGGTCGCTTACAAGTTCCGCGACGCCACTTCGCAAAACGATCAGGACCAAGCCATCGCCGGGATCAAAGACATGGCCGCGAAGATTCCTGGAATCAAAAATATTTGGCTTAAGACCGAACGTAACCAGATTCGCGAGTTCAGCGGCGTCTACGTTATCGAATTCGTGAACGCGGAAGCCGCGGCGGACTATGCCGAGAATCCTATTCACGATGCGTGGCGGAAGAAGTGGGAACAGCTGCGGGAAAATAGCCTGTCGTTTCAGGTCTCCAACTAACCGGGGTTCTCAGTAGCCGCCAGCCTGCTTACTCGCGCGTGATTCCATATTTCCGGCGTAAAAACGAATCCATAAACGCATCGGATAACACCCGCTTGCCCAGCGACGCCCATTTTGCGAGCGGCGTGACCGTATAGCGCGCCCTAGGATGGGAAGCTTCGATCGCTTCCAGCATCACTCGCGCACAATCTTCCGGCGTTGTCTTCGATTTGCCGCGTCCTTGATTGGCTCCAGCCCAAGCTCCTGAATAAATCTTGGCATAGGGACTGTCCTTTGCTGTCTCGGCATAGGGTTGCGCGAGCTGTTTAGCAGTCTGCTGAAAATTCGTGACGATGTAACCTGGCTCGATCAGGATCACGTCGATTCCGAACGGGTACATTTCCAGGCGCAGCGCGTTCGACAGGCCCTCCAACGCGTGTTTGCTGCTACTGTACGCACCGTAGGTCGGCGGCGACAACAAGCCCGCCACACTGCTCATCATCAAGATACGGCCGCGACGCGTTTCCCGCATGTGTGGCAACACGGCTTGCGTCACGCGCAGCACGCCAAATAAATTCGTTTCAAATTGCTGTCGCAAATCATCAAGGCGCAATTCTTCGACTACTGCCATGTAGCCCAGGCCGGCGTTGTTGATGAGCACGTCGATCGCGCCTGCTTGCTGCAAAACACTGGCAACGGCGCGCAGCACCGATGCGTCATCCGTAACGTCCAACTCTAGTGATTCCAGTGCGAGTTTTTTATCCGCCGCGACGCGGTCCAACTCCGCCCTTTTCTCAGCGGAACGCCCGGCGGCAAACACTCGGTAGCCGCGTTTCGCCAACAACAGCGCCCCCGCACGGCCCAGACCATCGGTTCCGCCGGTGATCAGAACAATTTTCGGTTTCTCAATCATAAGCCTCCGTGAACGGTGGTCATTTTAGCAGCACGCCTGCAAGAAGCCAGCCGGCCCGTCGTGCGGATTCTAGTGTTTCGTGCGAGCTTTTGTTTCGGAGACAGCGCGCGTTGCTTCACGCAGGCCGGCCAGTAAACTCTGCGCGGTTCTCGACAGTGGCCGCCGGCGCGGAACGATTACGTCCAGGCTTCTGCGCAGCGATTCTGCATCGGTGATGTTCACGATCGCCAGCTTTTTACGCCGCAGTTCGTCGATGACGGCGATTTGCGGAAGGAACGCCAGCCCCAGTTTGCGCAACACCATCTGTTTGCAAGCTTCGATGGTCTCTACTTCGAGCACGACATTGGGCAACAGCCCCGCACGCCGAAAAAGCCCGTTGGTCAGCGTCCAGTCACTGGAGCCTCGGTCATAACTGATAATTGGCAACGACTCGACTTCTTCCAGTCGCAGCTTCCGCCGCGCAATCGTGGGATGTTTGGGATGACCGACCAGTATGAGTGGATCGTCGCGCAGGCTGATAGTTTCCACTTCTGGATGATGGAGCGAACGTGCCAGGCCGAATTCCACTTCGCCATCTAGGACCATTTTCAACACTTGCGCGGAATTGCCGCTGCGCACGCTCACCACAACATCGGGATGCTTCACCTGATATTTCTTTAGCACCTCTGGAAGAAGATAGGTGCAAATGGATAGTGACGCGGCGATTGGCAGCGCGCCGCCGAACGACGGCTGAAATTCGTGCACCGCCTGGCGGGCCACAGCCACTTGGCGCAAGAGCTGCTCCGCATGCGGGCGCAGCGCTTTCCCGGAAATGGTGAGTGACAATCCTGCGGGGCCGCGGTCGAACAAACGCGTGCTTAATGAGTGCTCGAGTGCGCCAATTCGCGCGCTCACGGCCGGCTGGCTGATGCGCAGCGCTTCCGCGGCACGGTGAAATCCGCCGTAGGTGGCCACCGCAAGAAACGTTTCCAGTTGCTGAATCTCCATACCCGCGCTCCTGTATTCCGCACTAAGGGTGCTGATAACATATATCTATCGCTATGATAGCTACAATCAGTTTGACTGACCACATGCATTTCCCCACAATCGAGTCTCCTGAACCTGACCTCGCGGTGCCAGTCATCTTCGGCTCCGGCGAACCTTGAAGGAGACGCTAGTATGATCACGAAGCTAACCCCTGATTCCGAGACACTGGAAAGCCGCTGGCAATCAGATCCACGTTGGAGCGGTATCTCGCGGCCCTACAGTGGCGAGGATGTTGAACGGCTTCGCGGCACCGTGCAGGTCGAATATACGCTGGCGCGACTGGGCGCGGAACGGTTGTGGAATTTGTTGCACACCGAACCGTACGTCGCCGCATTGGGCGCGATGACCGGCAACCAGGCGATCCAGCAAGTAGCCGCTGGTTTGCAGGCGCTTTACATCAGTGGCTGGCAAGTCGCAGCCGATGCGAACGCCTCGGGCCAGATGTATCCGGACCAGAGTCTTTATCCCGCCGACAGCGTTCCGAATCTTATTCGCCGCATTAATCAAGCGCTGACCCGCGCCGATCAGATTCATCACGCCGAAGGGAAAGACGATACCTACTGGTTTGCGCCGATGGTTGCAGATGCCGAGGCAGGTTTTGGCGGCAATCTCAATGCGTTTGAACTGATGAAGATGATGATTGAGGCGGGTGCGGCCTGCGTGCACTTTGAAGATCAGCTTTCTTCGGCAAAGAAGTGTGGGCATCTCGGCGGAAAAGTTCTGGTGTCCACCACGGAAGCAATTCAGAAGCTTGTGGCGGCGCGACTGGCTGCCGACGTTTTAGGTGTGCCAACGTTGGTGATGGCACGAACCGATGCCGACAGCGCCACGTTGTTGACCACCGACGTGGATCCTCGTGACCAGGAATTCTGTACTGGAGAACGCACCCCGGAAGGCTTTTTCCATGTGCGTGGCGGGATTCGTGCGGCGATTGCCCGCGGGCTTGCCTATGCGCCGTATGCCGATTTGCTGTGGTGCGAAACTTCGAAGCCGAATTTGGACGAAGCTCGAGTTTTTGCCGACGCCATCCACGCGAAATTCCCGGGAAAGCTGCTCGCCTACAACTGCTCCCCATCGTTTAACTGGAGAAAACATCTCAGCACGGCAGATATCGCGCGCTTTCAAAGCGAACTGGGCGCGATGGGCTACAAATTCCAGTTCATCACGCTGGCCGGATTTCACGCTCTGAATCACACCATGTTTGAACTAGCGCGCGAATACAAAACGCGCGGAATGTCAGCATATTCCCAACTGCAGGAAGCGGAATTTGCCAGTGAACGCGAGAACCACTACGCCGCCGTGAAGCACCAGCGCTTCGTGGGCACCGGCTACTTCGACGAAGTGCAAAACGTAATCACCAGCGGCACCGCCTCCACCAAAGCCCTGGCCGGCTCCACAGAAGCCGCCCAATTCCACCACGACGGCCCAACAAAGCAGTCTGAACACCCGGCGCAACGCGATCATCAAGACGCAGTCACCGCCGCTCGTTAACGCGTTCGCGTTACTGCCTGCTTCTTAACAGACCCAAGAGTGATGGTGTGTTTAGCAGGCAGGACCTGCAGCTGCCCACTTACTCGCGCCAACGTACCTCGAAGGGGCCTACTTTTTCTGTCTGAGGGAAGCGCCTGACCAGCGCGTCGTGAATGTCCGGCGGCAAAGCTGGGGAAAAATCTGGCAACGTATTCAGCACTACAACGCGAATTGAATGCGTGTCCATCAGTTCTATCGTGCCCGGCAAATCCGGGTATTTTTCATCAAAGAAATCAAATAGCTCCCGCGTCGGATTTTTGTAACCGGCTAAGAAATATACCTGCGGCGAATCTGGTGCAGCATAAATCTCTCCAACACCGGCGTGCTGCTTGATCAGCGAGATCAGGCGGTGGTAAATGGGCACCGAGGCCGGCTCAACTTTTAGATTTCCCGCTTCAGGCAAATCCAGAGGCTGCGTCTCAGGATCAGGCTGATAGGAAGATCCCATCAAATAAATGAAGGTCGGCGTAAATCGGAACACCGGAAATAGAAGAAAACCCGCAGCCATCACGCCAAGCAAAGCTTTCGACACGGCCGGAACGCCACGAATAATAGCAACTGCGGCGAGGATGGCTAACGGGCTGACGTAGCAGAAGAAAATCGGCATGCAAAACGGAAACTGAACCAGAGTGCATACGGAAACGACCGCTAGCACGAGAAATAATTGCTGGTTTCTAAGGCGAACGTCGGGACGAACCTCCCGGGTTAAATCACGACAAAGCAGAACTGTCCCCACCAAGACGACGACTGGAATTATCCAGTACGCGCTGCGCCACGCAATCTGGAAGAGAACCGGATTGTTTCGGGACGCTACGAAAAAATACAGAAACAGAATCGCGGTCGCGCCGCACAGGATCCACCTGGCAATTCCGCGGAGCCATATGCCGAGAAGAAGGATGCCCGCCATGCAGAAGGTGGGCAGCATGGTTGTGATTGGAGGGGGAGATTGCGAATACGAGAGCCTTCTGAAGGTCAAGACGAAGACTCCGCTTAGCACTGATCCGGCGGCGTGTGCCCGGATATAAGGCACCATGAAAACCGCTACGGGTACAACGATACCGAACGCGAACGGAAGAAACAGGCTGAGCAGGCTCGCAAACCGCTCTCGGTCGGGGCGTCGCCTGGCGCTCTGCTCCCCCAACAAAATGACCGCACATATCGCGCCTGACGGCACAACAAATTCGACAACTTCTTCCAAACCTCCAGTCGAAAAAATCAAGCGGGCCACAATCAGTGCAAAAAGCAAAACAGAAATGGCCAAGAAAAGACTATAGAAAACACCTGGAGATTTCTGCGCATTGGTATCTGCGCGGGATTCACTCTGTTCGTAAAAAGCAAAAAATAAAAGGCACGCCGCAACAAAGTACAAACCCGGGATCTTCGCCAGGATGGAGCAACCTCCGCAAACGCCAGCTAGGAACAGCCACTTGGCTGATTTTTGTTCCAGATACTTCAGCATTGCGGCCATGCCAAACGTAGCGAAGAACAGGTTGTACCAGGACGGAACCGCTGCCGAGTAATTCGGCATGCTCCAGACTACCGCCATCAGTGTGACCACGCCCGCAACCCAGTCTGTTACCAAGCGCGATGCACTCCAGAAAAATGTGGGAACCCAAGCCAAGAAAAACAAGAACAACACGATGCGCATCGAGGCGAAATTCTCGCCCAGGACCTTAAAGGCAAACGCATGCAGATATGCAAGGCCACCGGTATAAACTTCAAAATAATCCCGGTGCGGCAGTTCTCCTTGGAGAATGCGATCGGCACTCTGCGCATAGGCGCCTTCATCGGCCGGAACCCAGCCGCGCATAAGATGGCTGCCCGCGTACCAACCTCCGAGAAGCGAGACAACAAGAAGAATCGACCACCAGCGCAGACGATTGTTGGCGCAAGGCGACTTCTTGGTGGCAACACCAGAGTTTGAATTGGCCTCCAAATTTGCTACTTCAATCGCATCCAAAAACGCCTCCATGCAACTTGGAACACTGCAGCCCACTTGCGGCAGAACATCAGTTTAAGCGACGGGAGAGCTTCAATCACGAGGGCGAAGCGACGGTGTCGTCACGAGTGCACGTGGCAGATTGGGCGCAACCCCAGCGAGAGGGGACGCAATGTTGAGCTGATACCGAGGGGAATTGATCCGGTTAGGTTCAGGCTGAAGTCAGCGTACTTGGAAAATCTTGGGGCAAAAAATAAAAAGGCCCCGATCCCAGGATCGGGGCCTTTGGTAAATTATCCCGGCGGCGACCTACGTTCCCACACAGTTACCCGTGCAGTATCATCGGCCCGGCGAGGCTTAACTTCCGTGTTCGGGATGGGAACGGGTGTGACCCTCGCGGTATGACCACCGGAAAATCGTAAACTTAGATCGGACCATGAATGGCGCGACTAAGTTTTGACAACAAAAGGTTGGCGTTTACAAGTTCGGCCCGCTGCCGAACAGAATACTGTGAATCACAAGGCTTGCTTGTGAACCCTACCCAACCTCGTCAGCGACGGAGCTAACGACGGCTTGAGTAAGTTTTATGATTAAGCCGAACGGGCGATTAGTACTGGTCAGCTTAACGCATTACTGCGCTTACACCCCCAGCCTATCAAAGTCGTAGTCTTCGACTGCCCTTCTTAGGCAATGATTGCCTTGGGAAACCTTATCTTGAGGCGAGCTTCTTGCTTAGATGCATTCAGCAATTATCTCTTCCAGACTTCGCTACCGAGCGGTGCCACTGGCGTGACAGCTCGTACACAAGAGGTCTGTTCATCCCGGTCCTCTCGTACTAGGGACAACTCCTCGCAAGTTTCCTGCGCCCACACCAGATAGGGACCGAACTGTCTCGCGACGTTCTGAACCCAGCTCACGTACCGCTTTAATAGGCGAACAGCCTAACCCTTGGGACCTTCTACAGCCCCAGGATGCGATGAGCCGACATCGAGGTGCCAAACCTAAGCGTCGATGTGAACTCTTGGCTTAGATCAGCCTGTTATCCCCGGCGTACCTTTTATCCGTTGAGCGATGGCCCTTCCACGCGGGACCACCGGATCACTAGATCCAACTTTCGTTCCTGCTCGACTTGTAAGTCTCACAGTCAAACCGGCTTATGCTCTTGCACTCCACAGTGGGTTTCCAATCCACCTGAGCCGATCTTTGAGCGCCTCCGTTACAATTTAGGAGGCGACCGCCCCAGTCAAACTACCCGTCTGGCCGTGTCTCCCCACCCGTCACGGGTGGTAGGTTAGAGCGACAGTTCAATCAGGGTAGTATTTCACTGATGCCTCCCTCCCAGCCGAAACCAGAAGTTCACAGGCTCCTACCTATGCTACGCAGATCGGACCGTTACTCATGACCAGAGTGCAGTTAAGGTGCACGGGGTCTTTCCGTCTAGATGCGGGCATCCGGCGTCTTCACCGGAACCACAAATTCGCCGAGCCGCTTGCCAAGACAGTCGCTCTATCATTCCACCATTCGTGCAGGTCGGAACTTACCCGACAAGGAATTTCGCTACCTTAGGACCGTTATAGTTACGGCCGCCGTTCACCGGGGCTTCAGTTCGAGCCTTCGCCTTGCGGCTGAGCCCTTGCTTTAACCTTCCGGCACCGGGCAGGTGTCACCCCCTATACGTCGTATTCGACTTAGCAGAGAGCTGTGTTTTTGTTAAACAGTTGCAGAGCGCGATTCGCTGCGACCACTTCGGGCTATAAACCCTACCGTGGCGTCCCTTCTCCCGAAGTTACGGGACTAATGTGCCTAGTTCCTGAGCAAGCGTTCTCTCGAGCGCCTGTGGATATTCACCTCGTCTACCTGTGTCGGTTTGTGGTACGGGCACCTGGATGACTCCTTAGAGGGTTTTCCTGGCAGCGTGAAATCAGAAACTTTGCGACCTAACGGTCTCGTCACCAGTCTCACCGTTAATGCCCCCGCGGATTTGCCTACGGGAACCGGCTTACACTGGCAAACCTCCATCCATCAGGAGGCTTCCCTATCCTTCTGCGTCACCCCATCGTCAAACGTCACCAGGCGGGGCAGGAATATTAACCTGCTGTCCATCAGTTACGCCTTTCGGCCTCACCTTAGGACCCGCCTAACCCTGAGCGGATTAACCTTCCTCAGGAAACCTTAGACTTTCGGCGACACGAGTTCTCATCGTGTTTATCGCTACTTATGCCGGCAGGGTCTCTTGTGTGGCATTCAGTAGTCCTCTCGGTCTACCTTTGCTCCCCACGCAATGCTCCCCTACCAAGTATACTTTCGTATAATTTCGCAGCTTCGGTCATGTGCTTGAGCCCCGTTGGATTGTTGGTGCATATCCGCTTGACCAGTGAGCTGTTACGCTTTCTTTAAAGGATGGCTGCTTCTAAGCCAACCTCCTGGCTGTCCGAGCGAATACACTTCCTTTACCACTTAGCACATAGTTAGGGACCTTAGCTGGCGATCTGGGCTGTTTCCCTTTTGACCACGAAGCTTATCCCTCGTAGTCTCACTCCCGCATAGTTGTCCACGGCATTCGAAGTTTGATTGGATTCGGTAACCTGAGTTGGTCCCTAGTCCATTCAGAGCTCTACCACCGTGGCAATTCATGCAAGGCTGTCCCTAAAGACATTTCGGGGAGAACGAGCTATCACGGAATTTGATTAGCCTTTCACCCCTACCCTCAGCTCATCAGAGCGATTTTCAACTCACACCTGTTCGGTCCTCCAGTCGCGGTTAAGCGACCTTCAACCTGGCCAAGGGTAGATCATCCCGCTTCGCGTCTATTCCTACGTACTTGTCGCCCTATTCGGACTCGCTTTCGCTACGGCTCGCTTGCGCTTAACCTTGCACGTAAGAATAACTAGCCGGCTCATTAAGCAAGAGGCACGCCGTCAGGCTTTCATGGACCGAAGTCCATGCATGGCCCTCCGACTGCTTGTAAGCATACGGTTTCAGGTTCTATTTCACTCCCCTCGCAGGGGTGCTTTTCGCCTTTCCCTCACGGTACTGGTTCACTATCGGTCGCTAGAGAGTATTTAGCCTTGGAGAGTGGTCTCCCCAGTTTCCCACGAGATTTCTCGTGTCTCGTGGTACTCAGGATGCCGCTTCGAGTCCGGTACACTTTCCGCTACGTGACTGTCACACTCTATGGTCCCGCTTTCCTTCGGGTTCGCGTAGTGTCCGGTTTGGTAACTCTACTTATGCGGTCCTACAACCCCCACGTGTAAACACATGGGTTTGGGCTTTTCCGATTTCGCTCGCCGCTACTTTCGGAATCTCTGTGATTTATTTTCCTTCAGGTACTGAGATGGTTCACTTCCCTGAGTTAGCTCATACCGGCCTATGTATTCAGCCGGCTGTAACGGGAGTTCATCCCGCTGGGTTTCCCCATTCGGAGATCCCCGGATCAAAGCCTGCTTGCGGCTCCCCGAGGCTTATCGCAGCTTGCCACGTCCTTCTTCGCCTTCTAGCGCCAAGGCATCCACCGTACGCTCTTAGTAGCTTAATCATAAAACTCACCCAATACGTCGTTTGTCATGGTGCTTCAATTCGCTTGCGCGCCTTAAAGCTCGTTGCAGTGGCTAAACTGCAACTTTCCGCAACTCGTTTCGCCCTGCTTCACCCAGGTCCATTATTCCGTGGTCCGCTTGCGCGGCGCCGGGACTTTCGACCCTGGATTCCACAAGTGCTTGATATGAGTTCGCCTTGTTATCCACAGCACTGCTCAACATCTCGAGCAGAACTTGTAATCGTCCCCACCATCTCTCCCCCAAGCAGACCGTAATCTGCCCAGAGTTTCGGCGGGAACGTGCCAACCTTTCGTTTGTCAAAGATCGTTGTCCCTGATTCCTTCAGGGGCCTCAACTCGCGTTGAAGCGTCCTCCTTCCGGAGGACCCTGGAGCGCTTCCGGCTTCCGCCAAAAACCTCTCCATAAAATACAAAACCCGGCGTCGAGCGCCGGGCATAACCACCAGTGATGGTGGCTTCGCGCGAAGCTCGACATAGTTTTACCCAGTGCTCGTAAGGCGCCTCACTATAGGAGTCTGTTCCTTGGAATACTTCAGACCCGACTGTGAATCCCCTGCACAATCCAGCACTTTGGGAAGTGCCGAACCATTTGTAATATTACTACAGGCTTCTCTATTGTCAAGTCCCTGTAAAAAGTTTTTTAGCGCGTTTCCCACACCCCTGTGGA
>CAWKHR010000005.1:0-1196711 GCA_963849395.1 Candidatus Acidiferrales bacterium | reverse complement strand
CGGGGACGACGAGACTCGAACTCGCGACCTCTGCCGTGACAGGGCAGCGTTCTAACCAACTGAACTACGTCCCCGCTGAGGGATGAAACACGGATGGTGGGCAGTGCAGGGCTCGAACCTGCGACCTCCTGCTTGTAAGGCAGGCGCTCTAACCAACTGAGCTAACCGCCCTTGCTGCTCACATTCAATAATCCTACAGCAAGCATTCTCAAGCGTCAACGCAACGCCGGCGCCTTTGCAATTTCTCCGCTCGTTTTCAACGTCTCCGCCTTCGCTCGCAGTCGCCCAATTTCCGCCGACTCAAACAACAATTCGTCCTGCTCGTACTTCCGCCTCTCCCGCACCGCCGCGTCCACATCCTTATTCGTCGGATCAATCAGAAACGCCGGCTCATCATTCACAAACAACCGCATCAGCAACACAATCCTCTTCTGCTTCTCCACAATCTGTTTCTCAATCGCCGCAATCTCCTCATTCTTTTTCGCCGCCTCTCCACGCATCGGAGCACTCTCCGCACTCGCCTTCGCTGTCTCTGGCAACGTAGATCCACCTCGCAACGGCGCGCCCTTAAAATCCTCCGTGTCTCCACCCGCCAGCAACGCAATCGGATCGTCCGTCCGCACCCAATCCGTCTTCCGCACCGGCGCCATCGTCGAATCCGTCGGCACACTTGTTATTTGCTTTTGATTTACCGCTCTCTCAACACTCTTCGCCTGCTGCGCACACACCACACCAGGCCAAACTAAAATTCCTGCAATTACCAAAAAATTTACGCGGGAGCGATTCGCGCGAATAGAAGGATCCATAATCATTCTCCATTCCATCCACGATGGGGTTGTCTATACTTCAACCCTAGCTCCCGCCGCCTCAACCCCAACCCTAAATCCCCAAAGTACCATTCCAATCAGTTAGCTGTATCTCCACCCATCTTTGTTGCCGCATCGCCCTGGCGCCTCACTCCTACGCTGTCATCCCGACCGGAGACGCGCGCCTTTTGCGCGTCGAAGCGGAGGGATCGCAGCACAATTTCCACGCCCTCGGGACCGATCCCAAGCCAGCCACGTCATTCCGACGCAGTCTGCGGAGTGAGAAATCCCTCTTCGATCTCAACCCAGTGCACATTCTCCTTCCCGCACCCAATTCTCTGCGCCCTCTGTGCTCCTCCCTCCGTGCCCTCTGCGTTAAATCTTTCCCATTCTCTGCTAAAGTATCCTCCGCCCGCCCAAAACATCTCGACACCGTGAGCCTCACGAACATGTCCTCCAATACGCCGCGACCCACTAACCCACTCCCAATCCTGATCGCCTTGTCCACCACCCTCTTCTTCGCGACATCGACGCCAGCCCAATCACCCCAATCCACCGAACCCGCCCCCCACACCGCCGACTCACTCCACCAACTCAACTCCTCCATCGAAACTCTCGTTCACCGCGTCTCCCCCGCCGTAATCCAAATCCTCGTCACCGGCTACGGCACCGCCGAAACCACCGAAGGTGGCCAGAACACCGCCGTCATCGAACACCACCGCGCCATCGGCTCCGGCGTCATCGTTGATCCCGACGGCTACATCGTCACCAACGCCCACGTCGTCAACGGCGCACAAACCATCGACGTTATCGTCCCGCCTCATCCGCAATCTGCTCCAGCTCCCGATGCCGATGACGACGACCCCAACGCCCAAGCCAAAAATTATCAGGCCCGCATCATTGGCATTGCTCGCGACATCGATCTCGCCGTCATCAAAATCGATGCTCACGATCTTCCCGCCATTTCCCTCAAGCGCGCCGCGGCCCGTGCCCGCCAAGGTGAACTCGTTTTTGCTTTTGGAAGTCCCGAAGGTCTGCGCAACACCGTAACCATGGGCGTCGTCAGTGCCGTCGCCCGCCAGCCTGATCCCGATAGCCCGCTCGTCTACGTTCAGACCGACACGCCTATCAATCCTGGCAACAGTGGTGGCCCGCTCGTCGATGCCGATGGCGAACTCGTCGGCATCAACACTTTCATCCTCTCTTCATCCGGTGGCAATCAAGGTCTCGGCTTCGCCATTCCCGCGGGAGTGGTCGTCTCCGCCTATCCGCAACTTTTGAAATATGGCCACGTCCATCATCCTTCCATTGGCGCGCTCGTCCAAACCATCACTCCTGAACTCGCCTCCGGCCTGCGTCTCCCTCGCGATTTTGGAGTCGTCGTCTCCGACATCGTTCCCGGCGGCCCCGCCGATTCCGCCGGCATGAAAATTCAAGACGTCATCCTCACCGTCGACGGCTCGCCCACCAGCACTCTTCCTCTTTTTTCCCTCGGCCTCAATCTTCACAGAGCCGGCGACCACGCCAAAATCGTCGTTCTCCGCGGCTCCGCACACGTCCCTCTCGACATCACCCTCATCGAAAAAGAGCATAAAGAAGACAGCCTCGCCGAAAAGGTCGATCCCGTCAAAAATCTCGTTCGTCCCCTCAACATGCTGGGCCTCGAACTCACTCTCGATCTCGCCAAAGAACTCCCCGATCTCCGCATTCCCACCGGCGTCATCGTTGCCGCTCGCACTGCCGGCACTCGCACCTCCGAAATTCCTCTGCAAACCGGCGACGTCATCCATGGTATGAACGGCACGCCCATCACCACCCTCGAAGGACTCCGCCAAGCCCTAGCCAAACAAAAACCCGGCGACGCCATAGCCCTCCAAATCGAACGCTACAGCCAACTCTTCTTCGTCTCCTTCACCCGCTAAATTCCGACCCACCCAACCCCGCGACTTGTCTCGTACGCAAGCAACGTATGTCATCCCGACCGGAGCCCGCCGCGGGCGCAGTGGAGGGATCGCGGCACAATCTCTTCACGTTCACCCACCGCGCATTTGGTCGACCACGTCATTCCGAACGAAGTCCGCGCAGTGAGGAACTCCGCGCATTACGCGTTTTTTTTTGCGCAATGAATCCCTCTTTCTGGGGTTCCTCTTCTCAGTTGGTCTTTCCAGCCAGCGTCCGCGTGCTCGCAGGCCTGATCGTTGCCCCTTCCCAAGGCGCGACATGACGCGCTGGTGTGCAATTCCTTAATTCCATCCTTGACATTGCCAGTGGCAGGGAACTACCGTGTCAACCTTCCGCGAGAGCGAATCCCGACCCAGGAGAAAAAAGAATGGCCAGACGGAAATTTTTGTCGCAACTGCTGGGTCTACCATTTCTGGCCCTAGGAGCGAAGGCGCAGGAATCCAAAAAGACTCTAAAGGTTCTTATGAGGAGTTCGTGGGGAACCGACGATCCAACAAGAGGCTCTTTCGTTTTCGCACACGCACTTGCCTTGGCCGACGCTGGCCATGAAGTCCAGATTTTCCTGACTGCTGACGCCACCTATCTCATGCGCAAAGCTACTTCCGACGCCGTGCTTCCCATTGGCTGGCCGCCGCTTAGCGAGCTGCGCGAAAAAGTCGTGGCCAAACACATTCCTGTTTTTGCTTGAGGAGCTTGCTCCCGGGCCCGTGGGGTCTCGGAAAACGATTTGACCAATTGGGGTGCGAAGTTCGGCAATCCCGCCATTTTCGTTTCTCTAGTCGAGTGGTCTGACCGAGTCATCTCGGAATAGACAGTTATCCAGCGCGTAAGGCTTGTCCCCGGCTGTAATAAAGCCAGCACACTCACATAGCGCCGTAGAGCTTCCCCTGAGCCCGTCGAACGGCGCGACACATCTTCAACACGCAATCTTTGCCTCGAACGTAAGCAACTATGTCATCCCGACCGGAGCACGCTGCGTGCGCAGCGGAGGGATCGCGGCATAATTTCCACGCCACCCCGGTCGATCTTCATCTACCCACGTCATTCCGAACGGAGTCCGCGAAGTGAGGAATCCCTCTTTCTTGGGTTCTTTTTTTTGACTTTCCCTGCGCCATCTCGCAAATCGCTCTGTAGCGCCGGCTGCCAGCCGGCCCAAGCAAACTTACTCCCTCTCTCCCCACCTTCCTCGAACGCCCCTCTCTCAACGATCCGCCCCACCACCCACGTCATTCCGAACGGAGTCCGCGGAGTGAGAAATCCCTCTTTCTTGGGTTCCTCTTTCTTAGGTTCCTCTTTCTTGGGTTCCTCCTTCTTGGGTTCCTCTTTCTTGGATTTTTCTTCCGACTTTTCTTTCTCTGCGCCCTCTGCGTTAAATCTTTTTCCTCCTTTTCGCCTGTGCTAACGTAACTCCTCATGCCCAACACCCCCCTCCGTTCCGGCGGTCCCAAAGCCCGCATCGCCGTCATCCCCGGCGACGGCATCGGCAAAGAAGTCACTCCCGTCGCCGTCCAACTCATCAAAGCCGCCACCGCCAAACGCAATCGCCCCATCGAATTCGTCGACTTCGATTGGGGCGCCGACAAATATCTCCGCGAAAAAGTCTCTCTCCCCGAAGGCGCTGTCGAAATGCTTCGCGACGAATTCGACGCCATCCTCTTTGGCGCTCTCGGCGATCCGCGCGTCCCCTCCAACCAGCACGCCGCCGACATCCTCCTCGGTCTGCGCTTCAAACTCGACCTCTACGTCAACGCCCGTCCCACCGAACTTCTCCACGAACGCTTCACTCCTCTAAAAAACTGCCAGCGCGCCGACCTCAATCTCATGGTCTTCCGCGAAAACACCGAAGGCCTCTACGTCGGCGTCGGCGGCTTCTTCAAGAAGGGAACTGCCGACGAAATCGCCATCCAGGAAGACGTCAATTCCCACAAAGGTGTAGACCGCATCATCCGCCACGCCTTCAACTACGCCCGCACCCACACCCGCACCCCCGAAGGCATCCTCCCCCGCGCCCCTAACAATCTGCCCGGCAGCGCCGGCTACCAGCCGGCTCAAGAAAACGTCAGCCCCAGCAACCCCAAACCCCTCCGCCTCTGCATGTCCGACAAGTCCAACGCCATGACCTTCGCCCACGACCTCTGGCAACGCGTCTTCAAATCCATCCGTGCCGAGTACCCCGACATCGACTCCCGCCACTTATATATTGATACGCTCGCCATGGAACTCGTCCGCGACCCCAGCCAGTTCGACGTCATCGTCACCAACAATCTCTTCGGCGACATTATCAGCGACCTCGCCGCCCAGCTCGCCGGTGGACTCGGCCTCGCCCCCTCCGGCAACATCCATCCCGGCCACACCTCGCTTTTCGAGCCCGTCCACGGCTCCGCCCCCAACATCGCCGGAAAAGGCATAGCCAATCCCTTCGGCTCTGTCTTAGCCTCCAGCATGCTCCTCGAATTCCTAGGCTGGCACGAAGAATCCGCCCACCTAAAGCAAAGCGTGAAATCCGCCCTAGAAGCCAACATCACCACCCCAGACCTAGGCGGATCTAAATCAACACATGAAGTCGCAGCTTGGCTCCTAAACCATGTCTCGAAGTGCCCAACTACCTAACAAACTTCGTCTCCGACAAACCCCACGCGAACAGTTAGAGCAACGCTCGAGTCTACCTCAACCAAAACTTAAGCTATAAATTGTCATCCCGACCGGAGGCTCGCGCCTTTTGCGAGTCGAAGCGGAGGGATCGCGGCAACCCACGATTCACTATTCCCAACATCTGATACCGAGAACCCGTCATTCCGAACGGAGTCCGCGCAGTGAGGAACTCTGCGCCATCGCGCGCCTTATGCGCGATGAATCCCCCTTCGATATCCACGTCCCGGCACCCACCGCGCCCGAGCAATCAAACTCTCCGCGTCCTCTGCGCTCCCTCTGCGTTAAAGCTTTTCTCTTCCTCTTCTGCCGTCAGCTGTAGACTGGCGGCTGTCGGCTCCCGCCCCCACCACATTGTTCGTCACATTGTTATAGTCTTCCACGTATCTACTTCCAGGAGGCATCCCGTGTCCATTCGCCTCACCGTCAATGGCGTCCCCCACGACCTCGACATCGAACCCGACGCCCCACTCCTCTGGGTTCTGCGCGATGAACTCCAACTCACCGGCACCAAGTTCGGCTGCGGCATTGCCGCGTGCGGCGCCTGCACCGTCCACGTCGACGGCAAAGCCGTCCGCAGTTGCGTCGTTCCCGTAAGCTCCGTGACCAACGCCCAAATCACCACCATCGAGGGTCTGGCCGCCGCCAACCACTGCCCCATCACCCCAGTCCAGCAAGCCTGGATCGACCACCAGATTCCTCAATGCGGCTACTGCCAATCCGGCATGATCATGGCCATCAGCGCCTGGCTCGCCACCAATCCTTCTCCCACCGAAGATCAACTCGCCTCCAACATCACCAACATTTGCCGCTGCGGCACGCTGCCCCGCATTCGCGCCGCAGTCGTCGCCCTCGCCACTAGCGGGATCATCAACTCCGCCGCCACCAAAGCGAAAACGACGCCGACACCCAAGGATTCTCCCCGATGAATCGCCGCAAATTCCTACTCGGAGGAGTCACCACCGCCGGCGCCCTCATCGTCGGTTACGCCCTTTGGCCCGATCGCCGCCTCGCCAACGCCAATCTTCTCGACGCCCAGCCCGGCGAGCGCTTCCTCGCCAGTTGGATCAAACTCGCCGACGATGGCACCATCACCGCCGTCATTCCTCATTGCGACATGGGCACCGGCATCTTCACTTCACTCTCCCAAATGGCTGCCGATGAACTCGACGCCGATTGGTCTCACGTCCGCGCCGAAGCCGCTCCCGCCGATCCGCTTTTCGCCAATGGCCCGTTCGCCGAAGGATTTCTTCTCGACACTCAGAACATGCGTCTCGATTCCATTCCCACGTTTCTTCGCGGACCCGCCGCCAACTCCGTCCGCGTCATCGCCGAATATATGGACATGCAAACCACCGGCGGCTCCGCTGCCGTGCGGTTCACTGGTGTTTACGGCATGCGTGTAGCCGGCGCCGCCGTACGCGAAATGCTCGTCAAAGCCGCGGCTGCTCGCCTCAATCAGCCGGTCGATTCGTTTCGCACCGAAATGAGTCGCGTCATTCACCAGCCCTCCGGTAAAAGTTTTTCCTACGGTGAACTCGCCGCCTCCGCCGCCAACTACGCTCCTTCTGCGCATCCAACTCTCAAAACCAAAAATCAGTTCACGCTCATCGGCAAGCCCGTCCAGCGTCTCGACATTCCTGCCAAGGTCAGCGGCTCCGCGCGCTACGGCATCGACACCATCGTTCCCGATATGTGTTACGCCGCAATCCGCATCTCTCCCGTCTTCGGCGGCAAACTCGTTTCCGTGGAAGACTCCGCCGCCGCGCAACGCCGTGGCGTAAAAAAAGTCGTCCACCTCGACGATGCCGTGGTTGTAGTCGCCGATCGTTTTTGGCGCGCGCGCGATGCTGTCGCTGCGTTGCAACCCGTCTTCGATCCCGCCGGCAATGGCGAAGTCTCTTCGCAGACCATCCACGCCGAGCAACTCGCCGCGCTCACCAACGGCAAAATTAAAAAGGATCGCGTCACCGGGAAGGGAATTGACGCGCTTCAAGGCGCCACCATCATCGAGCGGCTCTACAATGTTCCTTATCTCGCTCACGCTCCCATGGAGCCGGCCAATGCCGCCGCTCTCTATAAAAATGATGGCACGCTGGAAGTTTGGTCTGGCACGCAAGATGGTCTCGGCTCTCGCGCCTTCTGCGCCAAAGCTGCCGGATTGCACTTAGATAAGGTTACGTTTCATTTGTTACCGTCTGGCGGAGGCTATGGTCGCCGCCTCCCCGGCCTTTGGAATTTCCTAACCTACGCGGTGAAAACCGCCATGGCCATGCCCGGCGTGCCCGTAAAACTGATCTTCACCCGCGAACAGGAAATGCAGCACGACTACTATCGCCCTAATGTCACCAGCCGTTTTCGCGCCGCGCTCAATTCCGATGGCCTGCCTCTCGCTTGGGTCAACGATTACACCACCGACGAATCTCCCAACGACGAGTCACGCATCGTTTACTCCGTGCCCAACCAGGCCTACGGCATCGCTAAAGTTCCGGCCCACGTTCCCACCGGTCCGTGGCGCAGTGTCGAAGCGTCCTGGCACGGCTTCTTCATCGAATCGTTCGTCGACGAGTTGGCTCACCAGGCCAATCGCGATCCCGTCGACTATCGCCGCGCGCTTTTGCGCGACAGTCCGCGTCACCTCGCCACGCTCAATCTCGCCGCCGAAAAATCCGGCTGGGGCACGTCGCTGCCACCTGGCCAAGGACGCGGCATCGCCATCACCGAATGTTTTGGCACCATCGTCGCTCACGTCGCGGAAGTCGAAATCACCGACGATGGCCATGTAAGGGTTCGCCGCATCGTCACCGCCGCCGATTGCGGCATGGCCGTCAATCCCGATGGCTTCAAAGCGCAGATGGAAGGAGGCATCCTCTTCGGACTCAGCGCCGCCCTGTTCGGCAAGATCACCATCGACCACGGTGCCGTCGTCCAACAGAATTTCCCCGATTACGAAAGCGTCCGCATGGCCGAATGCCCAGCCATCGAAGTCCACATCCACGAAAGCGACGCCCCCCTAGGCGGCGCCGGCGAACCCGGCGTCCCCCCAGTAGCCCCCGCAGTGACCAACGCCATCTTCAACGCCACCAACCTCCGCCTCCGCAATCTTCCCATCACGGGTCAAGCCTTAACCAGGTCATAGACAGCGCCCTGATATCAGATATCCGATATCAGATATCAGATATTTGTCCCCAACCTCTCCGCGACCTCTGCGGCCCCTCTGCTATCTCTATGGTGATCCTTTCCTTGACTTCGCTTCTCTGCGCCCTCTGCGTTAAATCTTTTCTTCCGGTTCAGCCCGCCTCGCACATTCACTTCAACCACCACCCGCCTCCTGATATCTGATATCCGATATCTGATATCAGAAATCATCTCCTCTTCACCATCAACGCAATCAACACTCCCATCACAAATCCCCCCACATGCGCCCACAGCGCCACGCCCCCATTCGACACCATCCCAAACTGCCCAATCGCCTCCAAAAACTGCAACGCAAACCAATACCCCAAGATCAAAAATGCCGGCACCGGCAGCAGAAACACAAAAAAGAACGTCAGCACCTTCGCCCTCGGGAACAGCACAATGTACGCACCCATCACTCCGCTAATCGCCCCGCTCGCCCCAATCGCTGGTATATGCGAATTCCAGTTGAACAGCACATGCAACATCCCCGACCCCACCCCGCACACCAGATAAAACAGCAAATAAAAAAAGTGCCCGAACTCGTCCTCCACGTTGTCCCCAAAAATCCACAAGAACAGCATGTTCCCCAGCAGGTGCATCAGCCCGCTATGCAGAAAAATGCTGGTCAGCAGCGGATAGAACGCCCAGTCTACCGGCGCGTGCCCGGCCAGCGCCGCAGGAATCCGCGCCGGCACCGTCGCGTGCGCCAGCATAAACGCCTGCGCCACTCGCGGCGGCAAGCTCACCTGGTACACGAACACCGCAATGTTCGCCAGAATCAATCCAATATTTACAAACGGAAACGTCCGAGTAGGGTTGTCATCCTTAAGCGGAATCATCGCGGGTCGCCATCAGAGTACCCAACTCCCGCCCAAATAAAAAGCAGGCTCACTCAACCGCATCTTGCACACGCTGCAGAACGTCGTGACCTGTAGCTCGGGGTCTTCAGTCCTGAGGCTTTTCCACGACCCTAACCAACCAGCATAGCCACCAGGGCGGGGAAGTCCGTGTCCTATAATTCCGACCCATCTCGCCATCGAGTTAACATATTATTTTTATATGTTAACCACTGCGAATTTGGCCGTTTTCTTCGTTTTTTTTGAGGTCAGGCGTCGGTAACAAACCCAAGATTTCTCGATGCGAACCGGTGCGTGCCTTCCTTAACAATGAGAGAATGAGGAAAGTTAGGGCGCAATCCGCAGAGGACCAGAGATCGATACCAACGTTGCAGTAAGCCCGACGCCAACAGTCGTCAGCAAAGGCTTCTTCTCTCTGTGGATGTTCCTCGTCCTGAGTGCCGCGTTGTCTTGGACGATATGGTTCTGGGCCGTCCCGAGCGACGCCTCTTTCTACCTAAAAATCAACGGATGGCGAATCGGTTGGCCCTTCAGCAACGTGAAACTCTTGGTTGGAAATTGCTTGCCGGGTCTACTTGCATTGATCTGGTCAAGAAGCAGAGGGAATGAGCAATCTCCCAGTCTCTGGGGAACGCTGACGAAATTCAGAGTACCCGCTAAGTGGTACATGCTGGCAATCGCTTTGCCGTGCACTGTATTCATCTCATCGCTCCTGATTGTTGGCGGGTTATTTCATGCCAAACTGCGCATGCCATCCCTATTTGCTTTATTCCTGAGCATTCTGTCGATTCCGTTCGGACCTGTCTGGGAAGAACTGGCTTGGAGAGGATTCGCGCTCAGGATGCTTCAGGTGCGCTATTCGCGACTCGCTTCTGCCTTGATTCTCGGTGTGTATTGGGCCGCGTGGCACGTCCCTTTGTGGATGTTGACGATGAACGGCTTGACCTTTGCTCTATTGCTGATCATCTTTGGGAACTTGGCCTGTTGGTCGGTGATATTTTCATTTCTCTACAATCGCAGCGAGGACAGCTTGCCAGTCGTAATTCTGCTTCATGCCACCCTTCAGCTGATACAGAATTTGGCCTTCAGTTCGGTCTCCGTGGGTGCCATCTACATGATCCCCACCGCTGCCGTCTTGTCGCTGAGCCTGTCCATCGTAATCGCCAGACGGTTTCCCAAACAAAAGCTGTGCGACGATTCTTACGATAGGAGAATCTCCACTCGGCCCTTTTTTTCTTGAAGGCAACAAGCCTAGCCCGCACCCACAAAAATGTCGGCATGCCGACATTTTCCACCGCCACTCCCCGCCTCCGCATTGCCATGTCTCCACGCCTATGGTAAGTATTTGTGTTCTGCATTTGCGCGCGATTTCGCGTGAGACTTCACCGTTCGTCTCTCTCCCGCTGACCTCCGCGCGCCGACAACGCATGCCTGCCCGCGAAACGGAAGCCATCATCTTGAAGACTTTCCCGCTGGGAGAGGCCGACCGCCTGGTTAGTTTTCTCGGGCGTTCTTCGGGTCGCATGCGGGGTGTAGCTTCGGGAGCCCGCCGCATCAAGAACCGCTACGGCTCCACGCTCGAGCTGCTCTCTCATGTGCAGATCTGGTACATCGAGAAGGAAACTCGCGACCTGGTTCGCTTCCAGCAGTGCGAACTGCTCGAATCGTTCAATCGCGCACAGAGCGATTACGGCCTCAGCACCGGCCTCGCCCTGGTCAGCGAAATCGCGGAACAGGTTCTCCCCGAGCATGAAGTGTCCGAGCCCATGTTTAGGCTCGTTCTGCTCATTGCCCGGGAGATTGAGCGCCGCTCCAGTTGGGCCCTTCCGCTCGCGTATTACGCGTTCTGGACGGTGCGCCTGGCCGGGTGGCTTCCGCGCTTCGATATCTGCTCGGTGTGCCGCAAGCCCTTCGGGCAGGAAGACGCGTTTCATTCCTCGCAATACGCCGGTCTTTTCTGTCAGGAGCACCGGCACCCGGGAATGAAGCGGCTGAGTCTTCCCGCACGGCAGCTCGCGGAAAGTTTCACGCGGGAAGGGCTGCCGAAGTTTGATGCCACGCTCGACGCCGAACCCTTCGTCAGGGAACTGCGCGATGCCGGCTTCAACCTGATCGAGCACCACACCGAGCGCAAGCTCAAGTCGCGCGAATTTCTAGACGCGACCTGAGCAGGGAATATCGGCAAGCCGTCCGCCGTCCGGTAGCGCCGGCTGCCAGTCGGCACAGCAAGATTGATCAGCAAGCCGCATCGAAAATGTCGGCATGCCGACCATGTGAAGTAAAACTGGAGACGTCGGGGTTTTGTCGATGCAATCTAAAGATACACTCGAGGTCGGAGAAGTGCGTCGAAGGTGAATCCAAGGATCGTCCGGCGCATAGGTTTTCATTTGAAGCGATACTTTAGAATCACCTGAAAGTGAAAGCTTAGACCGATAGTTGGGAAAGCACCGATATGAAGTGAAGCTTTAAATGAATTCAAATGAGCGCTGCTTCCACGTGAAGTTTAGCTTTATATGGATGGTAGGCATTAAAACGAGAACTTTGTATCGGGCTCATTCTCTCCGTTCAGTGTTGAAGTGGAGCTTTACATGGTTTCAATGCGGCAAGGTGAAGTCTTAACTAGCACCTCAACAAGCATGCAGTAGATTCTGGAGACGACGTGACAGTTAAAGTAAAACTTGATAACAAACCAATCGGCCTAACTTTTCAAGATCTCATCCTGAAGCTCATGCAATTCTGGGGGCGCCAAGCCTGCGTCCTCCAACAGCCCTACGACACCGAGGTTGGTGCCGGCACCATGCACCCGGAAACCTTCCTCCGCGTCCTCGGTCCATCGCCGTATCGCGTCGCCTACGTCCAACCCTCGCGCCGGCCCGCCGACGGCCGCTACGGCGAAAATCCCAATCGCCTCTACAAGCACTTTCAATATCAAGTCGTCCTCAAGCCGTCGCCTGCCGACGTCCAAGCCGTCTATCTGCGCAGCCTCGAAGCTATCGGCATCAATCTCCGCGAGCACGACATCCGCTTTGAAGAGGACAATTGGGAATCGCCGACCCTCGGCGCCTGGGGAATTGGCTGGCAAGTCCTTCTCGACGGCCTGGAGATCACCCAGTTCACCTACTTCCAGCAAAGTGGCGGCATTGACCTCGACCCCATCTCCGTCGAAATCACTTACGGCCTCGAACGCATTTGCGCCTTCCTGCAAAACGTTAAGAGCGTCTACGACATTCGCTGGGTCGAAGGCAAAACTTACGGCGACATTCGCCTGGCTGAAGAGCAGCAACTCTCCGAGTACAGTTTTGATCGCAGCGACGCCAAAGCCCTGCGCGCCGAGTTCGAACTCCACGAAAAGGAAGCCAAAGAACTCCTGGACGGCTGGAAAAAACTCGAAGGCAATGTCGGCATGCCGACCAAAGAAGGGAAGCAGTCGGAAACCAAGCACGTTGCCACCTCCGGCGACCTCTTTGCCGACGGTGCCTTTGGCCACGCCAAAGAACCTGAACGCAACGCATCGCCTCAAAATGTCGGCATGCCGACCAAAGAGCGCACTCGCTACCCAATACTCGCTGCCTACGATCACTGCCTCAAGTGCTCGCACCTTTTCAATCTGATGGACGCCCGAGGCGTAATCTCCACGACGGAACGCGCCGCACTAATGGCCCGCGTCCGCACCCTCTCCTGCCGCGCCGCCTCCGCCTACCTGGAACAAACCGGCGGCGCCGCCCCACGCGCAAGCCGCCCAACCCACGAGGCCCGCGCATGACCCCCCATTCGCTCCAAACTACATTCGCCACGCCGACCTTATATAAGGTCTCCGCCTCACCAATCGTCAGCGAGTCCCAATGTGGCACCGGCACTCCTGCGGGTGGTTTTTTCTCTACGCCGCGCACCACTCCACCCCCTGTGGAAAATGTCGGCATGCCGACATTTTCAAATCCCGCACCGGTAATTTCCAGGGACCGCCGCAGCGAAATCATCGAACCTGTAGCTCAGGCCTTCAGGCCTGAGGCTTTCCATAACCTAACCTCGATCTCCGCGCCGACGGAAACCCTCACGCCTGAAAGGGTGAGCTGCAGGTTGACTCACAATGTCGGCATGCCGACATTCCCAATTCAGAACTTCGAGGTCCGCCCATGAGCGCCGTCAAAAAACCCACCAAGCCTGTCAAACCGAAAAAGCCCGCCACCCCCGCGAAGCCTCCGAAGAAGGCCCCTCCCGCCGACCTCACCCAAAAGCGCGTCGAACTCCTCTTCGAAATTGGCGCCGAAGAAATTCCCGCCGGCATGCTCCCCAAAGCCGTAGCCGACCTGAAAGCCATCGTCGAGAAACACCTCATCGCCGAGAATCTAAGTGAAGGCACCACCGTCGAAGCCTTTGGCGGACCGCGCCGCCTCACCGCCCGGGTCCGTGGCATCATCGCCAAGCAACCCGACGTCGAAACCGAAGTAACCGGCCCGCCCAAGTCCGTGGCCTACGACGCGACCGGCGCGCCCACCCGCGCCGCCGTCAGCTTCGCTGAGAAGCAAGGCATCCCACTCCACGAAATCAAGTTCGTGCAGACCGCCAAGGGCGAATACCTCGCCGCCAAGGTCACTCGCTACGGCCGCACCGCGCACGATCTCCTCACCGGCATTCTCCCCCGCGTGATTCACGATCTGCCCTGGCCGCGCACCATGACCTGGACCGGCCTCGACGGCGCACGCTTCATCCGCCCGATTCGCTGGCTGGTCGGGATCCTCGACGCCAAGCCGCTCAAATTCTCCTTCGGCGGCGTCACCTCATCCGACACCACCGTAGGCCATCGATTCCTCGGCGCAGCGGAAATCCGGGTCCGCGGCTTTGCTGATTACGAAAAGAAGCTGCGCGCCAACGGCGTCATCGTTCGCCCGCAGGAGCGCCGCGAAAAAATCGAAAGGGAGCTGGCCGCCCACGCCAAGCGCACCGGCTACCGCATCCACCAGGACAACGATCTCCTGCAACTGGTCACCTACCTCAACGAATTTCCCACAGTGATTGCTGGCGACTTCGATCCGTCGTTCCTCGAACTGCCCGACGAGATCCTGATCACCGTGATGCGCGGCCATCAGAAATACTTCGCCGTCGAAAAGCGCACCGGCGAACTGGCGCCGCATTTCCTCGCGGTCATTAATCTTGCGAAAGACACCAAGGGCCTGGTGCGTGCCGGGCACGAACGCGTGCTCCGCGCCCGCTTCGCCGACGCGCGATTTTTCTGGGAGTCCGACCAGAAGATCCCGCTTGCCGACTACCTTCCCAAGCTGCAGAAGGTCACTTACGAGTCGCGCTTGGGCAGTTACTTCGACAAGGTCGAGCGCATGCGCGCCATCGCCCGCTGGCTCACCGAGCAGTGGTTCAACCTCGGCATGATTCAGTCGCACGTCGCCGATGCCGATCGCGCCGCCGAACTCGCCAAGTGCGATCTCGCCGCGGAAATGGTCCGCGAGTTCACCGAGCTGCAGGGCATCGTCGGCGGTCTCTACGCCAAGGCGCAAGGCGAGTCGGAAGAAGTCGCCGACGCCATCTACGATCACTATCGCCCGGTGGGCCTGGATGACCCCATCCCGCGCAATCTCACTGGCTGCGCCGTCGCGCTCTCCGATAAGTTCGATTCCGTCGTGGGTTGCTTCTCGGTTGGCGTCGTGCCTACAGGCTCCAGCGATCCATACGCGTTGCGCCGCGCCGCACTCGGCATTGTGAAAATCATTCTCGACCGCAAGCTGCCGCTCTCGCTGTCCTTATCGATTGGCGCGGCGGCCAAGGCGTTGCTGACGCATCCCCCCAAGAAGACACCAACCGAGCAGCAGGAAGCGCAAGTCTTAGAATTTCTTCTGGATCGCGCCCGCTTCGTCTTTCGCGAGAAGTCTGGCTATGCCTACGATGAAGTGAACGCGGTGTTCCGCCGCGGGGCCGATGATCTGGTCGATGCAGAGAAGCGCTTGCGCGCACTGAAGTCCATTCGCAAGACCAAGAACTTCGAGCCGCTGGCCGTCTCGTTCAAGCGCATCCGCAAAATTCTCGAAAAGGCGAATTTGCCTGCATCCGAACCGCAGCAGGTAAACGTCGAACTCTTCGAGAAGGATGCGGAGCGCGAATTGCACGCGCTGGCACGCAAGGTGGCTGGCAAGGTCGCAGAAGACAAGCGCGCTGGCCGCTACCAGGAAGCGCTGGAAGAAATCGCCGGCACCCGCAAAGCCGTCGATCGCTTCTTCGAAGAAGTTATGGTTATGGCCGAAGACGAAGCGGTACGCAAGAATCGCCTCGCGTTGCTGTCAGAACTGCTACGCGAGTTCACGACGATTGCGGACTTCTCCGAACTCGGTGGGGAAGAAGCGCGCTGAGTGAAAATGTCGGCATGCCGACATTTTCCACAGGTCTGTAGCTCACCCCTTTTTGGGGTGAGGGTTTTCGAGCGCGGGCAGGTTGAAGAGCCTCAGGCCTGAAGGCCTGAGCTACAGGGACAGAATTGTGAATCGCGGGAATGTCGGCATGCCGACATTCCCATTTCGGAACTCGCGCGGCGTGCGTGCGTCACGGCATCCGATGCCAGAGCCGGTATACTGGAAGGCTCGCATGACGTCGTCGAGCGCGACAGTGACGTAAAGAAAAATGTCGGCATGCCGACATTTACAAATTGCGAGCGGACCTCGATGCATCTCAAGCGTTTTCCAGCGTTTCTAGAAAGGCCTCGGGGACAGAAGTAAGGCATGTGAAGTTTTACTTGAGTTGACTCAGCGCCGCGAATGAAGGTCGGATTCCGCAGAACGGTTCGACTGGGATGATGTCAAGTTTAACTTTAGCTGGCCTTGAGTTCCGCCTGAGATTGTCTGTGTGCAGGAGAGTTTGAGTAGCGCCTTATCGAGTTTTACTTTAAGCGAAGACTAGCTTGACTTCGCAGTTCGAGTTTTGATTTAGGCGTGGACGGTGTTGATTCTTGCAGTTCGAGTTTAGCTTTAGCGGCAGCTTCCCCTGTGGAAATTGTCGGCATGCCGACCAAACGGCACTCCAAACCCAATTGAGTGCTGCTCCCCGGTATGTGTTCAACGGTGCAAACTAAGCGAGGCATAACGTGAAAAAGTGGGTCTATTTTTTCGGTGCAGGTAAAGCGGAAGGCGACGGCACGTGGCGCGACCTTCTGGGCGGCAAAGGCGCGGGCCTTGCCGAGATGACCAGGATCGGGCTGCCGGTTCCAGCCGGCTTCACCATCTCCACGGAAACGTGCGACTACTTCTACAAAAACGGCAAGAAATATCCCAGCGAACTGAAGAAGCAGGTGGTCGACAACGTCGCCAAGCTCGAAAAGGCCGCCGGCAAGAAGCTCGGCGATCCCAGAAATCCGCTGCTGGTTAGCGTGCGTTCCGGTTCCGCGCGGTCCATGCCGGGCATGATGGAAACAATTCTGAATCTCGGCCTCAACGACAAATCGGTGCAGGGCCTTGCGGGCGTCACCAAGAACGAGCGCTTCGCCTATGACGCCTATCGCCGCTTCGTGCAGATGTATTCCACGGTGGTGATGGGCATGTCCAAGGAAGATCTGGAGCATCGCCTACGCTCCATGAAAGATCGCCTCGGCGTAAAGCTCGACACCGACGTTCCGGCCAGCGGCTGGAAAGAATTGGTGGGCGAATACAAAGCCTACTTCAAAGAAAAAGCAGGGAAGGACTTCCCCGATGATCCGATGGAGCAGCTCTGGGGCGCAATCGGCGCGGTGTTTGGCTCCTGGAACGCGGAAAAAGCGGTCACCTATCGCCGCGTAGAGAAGATTACCGGCCTGCTCGGCACCGCCGTCAACGTGGTGCAAATGGTGTTCGGCAACACCGGCGACAATTCCGGCACGGGCGTCTGCTTCACGCGCGACCCGAGCTCTGGCGAAAAGATTTTCTATGGCGACTACCTGACCAATGCGCAGGGCGAAGATGTGGTGGCCGGCATTCGTACTCCGGTCCATCTTACGGAACTGGAAAAGATCATGCCCAAAGCATACGCGCAGCTGGAGAAAGTGCGCGCCAAGCTCGAGAAGCACTACAAAGACATGCAGGACATGGAATTCACCATCGAAGAAGGCACCTTATATATGTTGCAGACGCGCACCGGCAAGCGCACTCCTGCCGCCGCGTTTCGCATCGCGATGGACATGACCAACGAGAAGCTCATCACCAAGGAAGAAGCGATTCTGCGCGTGAAGCCCGAAGACATTGAGCGCCTCTTCTACCCGGTCATCGACGCCAAGGTCGACAAGAAATCGTTGGAGTCGAAGATCTTGGCGCACGGCATTGACGCTGTACCCGGAGCCGCGGTGGGTAAAGTTTGTTTCACCGCAGCGGAAGCGGAAGAGTGGGCGGCGCGTGGCGAGAAAGTGATTCTCGTTCGCCGCGAAACCAGCCCCGAAGATGTGGGCGGCATGGCCGTGGCGCAGGGCATCCTTACCGCAACGGGCGGCAAGACCAGTCACGCGGCAGTGGTGGCGCGCGGTTGGGGCAAATGCTGCATCGTTGGCGCGGAGACGCTGGAGATTGACTACAAAACCAAAACCATGAAGGCCAGCAAGAACGGCAGAGTGATTAAGCAGGGCGATTGGCTCACGCTGGATGGCAGCCAGGGCATCGTTTACGCCGATCAGATGCCGCTGGTCAGCCCGGAATTTCCCAAGGCTTACCAGACGGTGATGAAGTGGGTCGACGAAATCCGCCAGTTGCGGGTGCGCACCAACGCCGATACGCCGCAAGACGCTCGCAAAGCGCGGGAGTTTGGCGCGGAGGGCATCGGGCTGTGCCGCACCGAGCACATGTTCTTCACCGACTTCGAACATCCGGAGAAGAGCCACGACCGCCAGCTGGCCATCCAGGAAATGATTCTGGCCAACGACAGGGAAGCGCGCGTGAAGGCGCTCGACAAGTTGCTGCCGTTCCAACGCCGCGACTTCGTTGGCATCTTCAAAGCCATGGACGGCCTGCCGGTGACCATCCGCCTGATTGATCCGCCGCTGCACGAGTTTGTGCCGCACGAGCGCGCCAAGCAGGAAGAGCTGGCCAAGGAACTGGGCATCAGCGCCGAGACCGTGGCGCGCCGCGTGGAGCAGTTGCACGAGGCTAACCCTATGCTCGGGCATCGTGGCTGCCGCTTGTCCATCACTTATCCGGAAATTCTGGAGATGCAGGTGCGCGCGATTATCGAAGGCGCCATCGAATGCCAGAAAAGCGGAGTTAAAGTTTTACCTGAGATCATGATTCCGCTTACCCTCGACAGAAAAGAGATGCGCATTCTTGAGCAGGCTACGCGGCGCGTTGCCGATGAGCTCATCAAGAAGGCGGGCATCAAGCTGCCGTACCTGGTGGGCACCATGATTGAGTTGCCGCGCGCGGCGTTGCTTGCCGATGAGATCGCGGAGCCGGCAGAATTTTTCTCGTTCGGCACCAACGACCTCACCCAGACGACCATGGGACTGTCGCGCGACGACGCGGGGCGTTTCCTTCCCGACTATGTGGACGAGAAGAAGGCCGGCGTGTTCGCGGGCGATCCGTTCCAGACGCTGGATCAGAAGGGCGTGGGCATGCTGATTCGTTGGGGCATCGAGAAGGGCCGGAAGACGCGTCCCAAGTTGAAGGTGGGGATTTGCGGCGAGCACGGCGGCGATGCAGACAGCGTGAAGTTCTGCCACGACGTCGGCATGGATTACGTCAGCGCGTCACCATTCCGTGTTCCGATTTCGCGATTGGCGGCGGCGCAGGTGGTGGTGGAGAACAAGCAGAAGGCGAAGAGCGCGAAGAAGTAAGGCGCGTCAACACGAAAGAAGTTGCGGTAGAGACGGGCGCTGCATGACGCGGCGCCCGTTTCGTTTTTACGCGCATGCCCTGTAGCTCACCCCTTTAGGGGTGAGGGTGTTCGTCGAGTGCGGCAAGGTGTGCGACGCGGATCGAAAAAGCCTCAGGCCTGGAGGCCTGAGCTACAGGGCGCAAGGCGGGAATTATCTATCACGCGCGAATGTCGGCATGCCGACATTTTCCACAGGCTTGGCGGCTTCTCGCGTTAGCGTTGCGCGACTAGATTAAACCGATTCTCAATTTATCCGACACCGCAACACGTCATTCCGAACGGAGTGAGGAATCCCTCTTGGGTCCCAACATCGAAGAGGGATTCATCGCACAGAATACGCGTGATGGCGCAGAGTTCCTCACTCCGGAGACTCCGTTCGGAATGACGTGGTCGATACTTGCGGATGCCTTAGGTAGTGCGTGCGGGTGGGGAAACCGTGGACGACAGCGGGCCGAATTTTGGGGTGGAGTTCGCCTATACTGCAACGACAGCTGAAGTGAAATCCGGCACGAGGTGTGCGTGCGTGAAGAAACTTCGGAATGTTTTGGTGGTGGGGTTGGTTCTTCTGAGCGGGCGAACTGCGGCAGGGGAGGAATTTGTTTTTGCGCCGCCGCGCGGGTCAACATCGTCGGCACAATCCGCGGTCGCAATGCTCGCCACGCAATTTGCACAAAGGAATTGGTCGGAGTCGGTAAGGGAAAGCCTCACCCCTGAAGGGGTGAGCTACAGGGGCAGTGCGGAAGCGTCGAATGCAATTCAGCAATTTGCCGGACAGGCTGCACCACAAAGCAATTGGTCGGAGCTGGTAAGGGAAAGCCTCACCCCTGAAGGGGTGAGCTACAGTCTCGTGGCTGATACCACGGCTACGGTGGAACAGTCCCAGTCCACAAGTGTGGCGGAGCGGGCGCGGATTACGTTGCAGGGGCGGGTCGTTGATGAGGATGGATTGCCGGTTTTCGATGTTCAAGTAAAACTTCACATGGTCGGCACGCCGACAATTTCCACAGGGACGGATGACGCTGGAAATTTTTCTGTGGCGAATTTGGAGCCGGGCGAATATTTGGTGCGCGCCGAAAAGCCTGGGTTCTTCGTTCTGGAGAATCAGAAGATTCAGCTCAGTGCCGACTCGTCGTCGTTCACCTTCACGATCAATCACCAGCAGGAAGTTCACGAGAAGGTCGACGTGGTCGCGTCCGAGAATCGCGTGGAGACGGCGAACACCGCGCAGTCCGACGCGCTGACCGCCAAAGACATCATCGACATTCCGGTGCCGAGTTCGCACGACCTGCAACAAAGCCTGGTGGCGCTGCCGGAAATCCTGAAAGACAACTCGGACCTGCTGCATGTGGCTGGGGCGCGCAATACCCAGGCGCAGTATCTGCTGGACGGCTTCGAGATTGGTGACCCGATCAGCGGACAACTGGATGCGCGGCTGAGCGTGGATGCGGTGCGCACCGCGCAAGTGCAGACCGGGCGCTTTGGCGCGGAGTATATGCATCCGGGCGCGGCGGTGCTGAGTTTCGACACGCCGGAAGGCGATGACCGGTGGCGATTTGCGACGACGGATTTTATTCCGGGCATCAACGTTCAGGATGGTGTGCAGTTTGGAAATTATTATCCGCGACTTTCGGTGTCGGGGCCGATCGAGCGCGGCAAATTGTGGTTCTCGGAATCGATCAGCGCGCAGCACACGCTGAGCATCGTGAAAGGTTTGCCGTCGGGCGATAACGAAACTACGCAGTGGAGCGGCGATTCGCTGTCGCGCGTGCTATGGAAGATCGCGCCGAATCACAGCTTGCACGGATCGGTGCTTTACAACCAGACGAGCGATTCCTATCTCGGACTCGATGCGCTGCATCCGCAATCGACAACCTACGACTACGCGGCGCATCGGGTGTTCGGCTCGCTGAAGGATCAAATTTATTGGGAGAAGACGCTGTTTGAATTTGGTGTGGGCGCGGATAGCGAAACGAATTTGTTCACGCCGCAGGGGACGTCCCCCTACGTTTTGCTGGTGAATGGCGCGGAAGGGAATTATTTCCAGCGCATTCATCAGGATGGGAAGCGGTATCAACTTTTCGCCGACGCGATTCGGACTTCGGTTCATTGGCATGGCGTGCACACGCTTTCCGCGGGCGCGAATCTTTCCAGCATCGAGCTGACGCAATCGGCGGTGCGCGGAGAAATCGAAGCGCTGCGCGCGGATAACACGCTGGACCGGGTCACGACGTTCACCGGGCCGGCGCAATTTCACGTGTCGAACACCATGGCGGGGTTGTTCGTGCAGGATTCGTGGACGCCGAATCGCTACTTTATTATTCAGGCCGGCGCGCGGACGGACTGGGACCGTTTTTTGCAGGCGGCGATCGCGGAGCCGCGGGTGTCGCTGAATTTTCTGCCCTTTAAGGACAATCGAGGAAAATTTTCGATTGGCTGGGGAATTTACGATGTGCCGCTGAATCTTTCGGTGATTGGGCAGACGCAAGACCAGCAGCAGGTGGACACGCTGTACGACGCGACGGGAACGATTCCGGTGAACGGACCGGCGACAAGTCGCTTCGTGATGCCGGCGGGCGGATTGCAGCAACCTTACTTTGATATTGCGAGTGCGGGATGGCAGCAGCGCTTCGGCACCAACACCATTGTGTCGGTGGAATTGCTGGCGCGCGATGAACATCACGGATTGGTGTATGAGACGCTGACGCCGGGGCAGATTGGCAGCGACTTTTTGCTGCAGACCTCGCGGCGCGACAAGTATCGTGGTGTTACGGTGTCGGCACGGCGGCAATTTGCGAATGGCACGGAGTTATTCGGCAGCTACACGCGATCGCGATCGAGTACCGATCAGGTGTTGGACCCGCTACTGGGAGCGTTGTACTTCGCGCCGCAACAGCCTGGGCCGTTGAGCTGGGACGCGCCGAACCGGTTCCTGTCGTGGGGAAGTATTCCCACGCCGATTTGGGGAATTTTGTTTTCGTATTTTCTGGAGTACCGCACCGGGTATCCGTTCAGCGCGGTGAACCAGCAACAGTTTCTGGTAGGCGAAGCGAACAGTTTACGGTTTCCGTCGTACGCGAGCCTGACGGTGGGATTCGAGAAGCGCTTCCGGTTCAAGGGCTACGTGTTTGCGGCGCGGCTTGCGGTAGTAAATCTTTTTGACCGGTCGAATGCAGACACGGTGGTAAATAACGTGGACGCGCCAAATTATTTGAGCTTCTACGGTGGTCAAGGACGAGCCGTCACCGGCCGCTTGCGATTCCTCGGCCGGAAGTGACGAGTTGGAGCCGAGCTGCAAATAGTCCTACTTAGATTCTATGTTAAAGCTCAACTTGAGGTGGACGTGGTTAGACCAGAGCGTCGGGATGTAAACCGTCCCGGAAGCAGGTTTGCATATTAAAGTTGCACTTAATGGTATACTGCGCGGTAAGTATTCAGCTCGATAGCCCGCGACTTGTTGTGAACGAAGTGTAGCCCTACACCCGCAGGCAGTGATGTGCGTAGCGGCGGAGTTCACCGGTGAGCGCGGGATTCAACGGAGACAGGCAAACCCTGTCTGATGGTGAGCCCATGAAGCTTGCTACGCCCAGCCTTCCTCGTCGTGTGTTCCTTTTCCTACTATTCGTGACCGCCAAGGAAGTGGGGGCGGAGTGATTGCCGCCGCCGAAGACGCAGGGGACGCCGGCGCAGACGTATACGGTGACGGTTTCGGGGACGTCGGGAACGTTGAGCATTCGATGACGTTGACGTTGGTGGTGCAGTGAGAAATCTATTGTGGTGAGTGTCGGCGTAGGGTGCATCGACGGGCGGAAGAAAAGGGAGTCGGAGAGAAGTAAGGTCGCGGTTTTCTTGTGCGGAAGATGCGGCGCTACGGTTGAGTTGCGTGGGGCTGATGGTGAATTCTCGAAGGCTGATGCGTGGATAGGTTGGGGAAGGCCTCACTCCTGAAGGGGGGAGCTACAGGGGCGGTGATGAAGAATAAGGTTACGCGGAAGATGGTGAATGATGCGTTGCGGGAGCGGGGACGGGACGAGAGTTTGCGGGAGGGTGAGGGATATTTTTATTTTGGGGGAGGCGAGGCAGTGCATTGGCTTTCGCCTACGGTGATGGTGAAGAAATTGTCGGATTTGAGTTTAGAAGAGTGGATGAGGGAATTTGATCGAATTTTGGAGAATGAGAAAAAGATTCAGCGGTCGATGAGTGTTGCAGAGAAAAAGAAAGCGGTGGAAAAGGGAAAACGCGGTAGGGGTTATGGAAAGCCTCACCCCTGAAGGGGCGAGCTACAGGTGGTGAGCGGTAGGTAGATGTTTCTACAGGAAAAAAGTGAGGGGGATTTTGGTGGGGTTGCGTCGCGGAATGGTGGGGAGGGGTTATGCTTGGAGGGAACTGAAGGGGAGAACATGACGCGGAATTTGCAGGTTGAGGATGTGAAGGAATTGATTACGCAGGCGCGGAGTATTGATGCGGACCCGATTGCAATTGTGACGCGGCTGTTTCAGGGATTGGGAGAGAGCGCGACAGTGACGGGCGAAGTGTTGGAAGAGGGGCTGGTGCAATCGAAGATTCCGGTGCCGCGCGAGGCGGCGGAGATTTTGAATTGCGTGGAGGCGGTGAGCAAGGAAGGCGATCAGATCAAGATTCAGTTGGAATCGCAGATGCAGCCGGTGATGCGCGGGACGCCGTTGCGGTTGGGGCCGGTGATTGCATTTACGGTGCAGAATTTTCCTGATGGGATGGCGATGGCGGATATTTCGGGCGTGTCGGTGAATAAGTTTGTGTGGATTGATGTGCAGCGGGCGCAGTTTCATGAGAGTGGCGGGAGACGGACGGTGCGGGTGGATACGAATTTTGGGGGACGGGAGTTTGTGTTGCCGTAAGGGAGGAAGGCAAAAGATTTAACACGGAGGGAGCGGAGGTCGGAGCGCGGAGGGCACAGAGAAATTGAGGTGGGGAACAGATGTTGCTACGATCCCTCCGCTGCGTGCTGGCAGAGGGCGCCAGCACTTCGGTCCCTTCGAAGCTCAGGGTAAACGGGATGAAAGTGTTGGAAGGTGCGCAGTTAAGTGATGGCGTTGGGGAAGGCCTCACCCCTTAAGGGGTGAGCTACAGGGACACGGGGCACGATTTATCGTGCCCCTACTTTTTTGGCTACTCGGGCCAGGCGTTCAGGAGGAGGCGGGTGAGAATTAGTTGCCCGATGTGGTAGGCGTTGTGGTCGGCGAGAAGGAGAGTTTTGCTGAGCAGGGTTTGATTGTTGGCGTGGGGAATGGGGGCGAGGAGATCGGCGGAGGAATCCTCGATGGCGGCGACGAGTTTTTTGTGGTCCTTGCGGAAGGATTCGACGGATTTTTCCCAGGCTTTGGCGTCGGGCGGTTCGGGAGATTTGGGCCAGTAGCCGGAGGGGAAGTCGGGCGACTTGTGTTTGGGATTCAGGGCGTATTCAACGATGTCCCACTGAGCTATTCGCAGATGTTCGAGGAGTTCCCAGGGAGAATGCGGGGCGTTGGCGGGACGCTGGCCGCGAAGCTCGGGCGGAAGATTTTTGATGGCGTCGTCGAAGGAGGCGTGGGCGTCGGCGCCGGTGAGCAGGGCGAGAAGGTCTTTTTTTAGGGAATTTTCGGTTTGCGGTTTGGGCTTCATATGGGTTCCTTTCGGAGTGGAGATTGCAGATTGGTTGGATGATGGTGGAGGGCGGTTGGGTAAGTGGGGAGATTGCGAAGAGCAAAGCTTTTACCACAGAGGACACAGAGGTCGGAGCACAGAGGGCGCGGAGAAGAACGAAGTCGACAGTCGATAGCGGACAGTTGAAAGTTGAAGAGTTCAGGAGTTTAGAAGTTCAACGGGGATAGTGGGTGGCGCTACTTGCGGACGAAGCCCTGACGAACTCCATTCGCGTCGGTGTACCAACCGGCAATTGTGGCAGAATCATTGATAGCTACCACATAGGTGCCAGAGATTGGACTCTGACCTGCGCCCGGGGCATCCAGTATGACGAAGGTCCCATCTGAATTGCGCAAATAGGCGTGAGATATGGAGCCGTTGTCCACGAAATTTCCAACAACGATGCCATTTGCGTTGATGCAGACTGCCGAGGAGCTGGCGGCACCTGGAGGATCGAAAGTAGTGTAGGTGCCATCAGAAGCGCGAAGGAAGCTGTGGGTGTCGGCGGAACCGACAATGGTACCGGATGCGTTGATGGACGCAGGTAATGCGCCGACGCCAGGGGAAATCGTCAGGGTAACGAGGGGGGCGGAGGACGGAGGGTAAAAAAATCCAGACTCGATGCCGTGCGGATCAACGAAAGAACCAATAATGGACCCGTTGGCGCTGACTTGTCTCGGTTGGGTACCTGAGCAGTAGTTTGTGAAAGCGTCGCCAATGTTCATGGAATAGAGAATGGGAAACGCACCTTCGAAACCGATGACGCATTGCGAAGGAGCGTTCCAGACGTAACCTACAACGAATCCACCGTCGTTCAAGGAGGTAGGGCTGAGCAAAGAGGGAGAACCCGCGTGCGAGTACATAACGTAAGTAAGAGGCGTGAGTTGACCGTTGCTGGTGCGAACGAAACCAAAAGAGTTGCCGCTCTGATCGGCATAGGAACCGGCGATGTCGCCGAGATTATTGATGGCGTTGATTTGAGTGCCGGCGCTCGCGGCATTGGGAACATCGTATGTGGTGAAGGTGCCGTCAGCCGAGCGAATGAACCCGTGATCCGGACGAACTGTTTCGGAATAGTAGCCGACGATGACGCCGTCATTGTTCATGGCAGTCACTACGATGTTGGGGGCGTCGAAGGTAGTGAAGGTCGGTCCTGAAGATGCAGAGCCGGAGCCGGTGGAGGAGCCGCTGCCGGAATTGCAGGCGGATAAGAAGAAGGCCAGGGCTAGCAGGAAGATTGACGGGAATAACGTGCACGTGAATTTGTTGGGACGGGTCCGGTGGGCGGGAATGGGAAGGCTCCTGTGGTGCGTTGGCTGAGGCGGAGAGGACAGTCACCGCGGCGTGAGTGGGATTATACACGAGGTAGGTCACCAGGGGGTAACAGGCAGCTTTCAAGCTGAAAATCGAAATCTGAAAATGGAAAAGGGAAAATCGAAACCAGATCAGTGCCGACGTGTTGCCACGATCCCTCCGCTACGCGTCGCAAACGGCGCGACGCTTCGGTCGGGATGACAGTTGGTCGTTGGGTCAGTGGGGAGGGTCTCGCCCTTCGGCGAAATCGAAGAGGGATTTCTCGCTGCGTGACCCGGCGCGCCAAAAGACGGCGCGAAGAAAAGGCCGGGTCACTGCGCTCGGAATGACGGTTTTGTGTTAGGCAGGATCCGATGTTAGGAGCGGCTCGGCGGGTTAGTCGGCGGAGGCGGATTTTGGGGGAGTGGTTAGTTGGTGGAGCAGGGCTAGTTGGTCGGTGTAGGTGATGGAGTGGATGATGCGGCCGTTGCGCATTTCGGAGACGGTGCAGCCGCGGGTGTGCATGGGGAGATTGGTGCCGGGGATGCCGCGAAATTCGCCCTGGTGGGTGCCGCGAGCGCGCCAGCAGTTGACGACGAAATTGCCGTCGGGGCTGGAGACGATGTGGTCGAGTTCGAGAACGAGATCGGGGAAAGCGGCGAAATACATGGACATGGCTTGGCGCGCGCCATCTTTGCCGTGGACGGGAGCGGGGAAGGCGTCGTTATCCCAGACGTAGGAGTCGTCGAGGTGGGCGCAGTAGGCGTCGAGATTGCGGGAATTGAGAGCGGCGAAGGCGTCGTGGACGAGTTTGATGTTTTCTTGTTCGGTCATTGGTTGGTGTCCTTTCGTTGGGTTCGTCGGGTGGTTGCGATTCGGAGTTTGATTGGGTGCCTAGGCTTTGGAAAGCCTCACCCCTGAAGGGGTGAGCTACAGGTTGTGGCGGATAGTAGGAGTTGGGGATTTGGGAGTCAAGAGGGGGATTATGGAGAATTTGCGGGTGGTGTTGGTGGGGGCGCGGAATCCGCTGAATATTGGGGCGGTGGCGCGGGCGATGAGTAATTTTGGGGCGATGCATTTGCGGGTGGTGGTGCCGTATGAAAAGGCGTGGAGGGAGGCGAAGTCGGCGGTGGGAGCGGCGGAGTTGATGGCGCGGGCGGAAGAATTCGCGACGGTGAGCGAGGCGATTGCGGATTGCACGCTGGTGGTGGGAACGACGGCGGTGGGGAATCGGGAGATTCGGCAGCGGCTGGTGAGTCTGGTGGAGGCGGGGCCGGAGTTGCGAGAGAAGGTGAATGCGACGCGGGTGGCGTTGCTGTTTGGGTCGGAGAAGTGGGGATTGTCGAATGAGAGTTTGAGCCACTGTCACTGGCTGGTGCGGATACCGACGCGGGAAGAGCACCGGTCGATGAATCTGGGGCAGGCGGTGGCGGTGTGTTTGTATGAGTTGGGACGGGAGAAGAAAATGGAAAATGGAAAATCGAAAGTCGGGAAACTGATTACCACCCTTCCCAGAGAAAGCTCAGGGCAAGCAGAGGAAGCAGAGGGGCCGCAGAGGAAACGGAGACAGCCGGAGATGGCGTCGATGGAGAATGTGGAGCGGATTACGGGGACGTTGTTGGAGGCGTTGCATACGAGTGGGTACATTGCGCCGAAGGCGAAGAGATTGGCGGAGGAGAAATTGCGGCGGATGATTTTTCGGTTTCGGCTGGAGGCGGGGGACGCGGAAGTGTTTTTGGGAATGGTGAGTAAGATTTTGTGGAAATTGGAGCGGGAGAAGTAGGCGGGAAAATAGAAAATGGAAAGTGGAAAATAGAAAAGCGAAAAGCGAAAAGCGAAAAGCGAAAAGCGAAAAGCGAAAAGCGAAAAGCGAAAAGCGAAAAGCGAAAAGCGAAAAGCGAGACTAGCTAAATGGGAACGTGTTGCCACGATCCCTCCGCTACGCGTCGCAAAATGCGCGACGCTCCGGTCGGGATGACAGCGAGGCTGACGTGATCGGTGGTGGTTGAGTTGGGGAAGGCCTCACCCTGAAGGGGTGAGCAGGCGCGGTACATGGGTGGCGGGGATTTACGGGGTGGGTGTTGTGGGGTTTGGCGGTGTTGGAGCGGCGGGGGTGGAAACCTGAGGCGACTTCATCGGCGGAACGGGTACGGGTTGGGGGGCTACAGGTTGGGCGGAGACGGGCTGGACATCTAGGGTTAGGTGTTTTTGGGCGGCGGGGGGTAGGTCTACAGGTTGGGCTTTGGGTAGGTAGGGAGTTAGGGCGGACCACGTGGTGCGGTCCAGGTCCCATGCGTTGTCTAGGGCTAGTGCTAGGTATTTGCCGGGGCGAATGTTGGAGAGGGAGAAAGTGCCGTCGCTGTCGCTCTGGTCGATGCGGGATTCGAATTCGAGGGATTTTCCGGAAGCGGGGACGAGAAGAATCAAGACGCCGGCGATGGGTTTGCCATCGAGATTGGCGACGCCGGTAACTTGGGCGAGATCGTGCGAAAGATTGACGGTGAGTTGAACGTCAGCGATGGTGGAAATGGTGAAGTGTTCGTTGTCGGAGTTTTTTGCGCCGGCTGCGGAAATGTTTCCGACGAAATAATTAAAACGTCCACCGCCTTCCTGAAGATCCGCGTTAACCCGATAAGTACCGACGGGCACTGCGCCGAATGAAAAAGTGCCGTCCTTGTAGAAGGGTGCAGAAGCGTTCTGTCCTTCCTCACTATTCAGCATAACGGTTCCGCCTACCGTGATGGCCTCACCGGCAGGCAGCAGCACGTGTCCCGAGACGTTGGCGGTGGCGGTGGAACCTGCGGCGTCGAGGCTCTCATTGGAAGTGACGTGAACGTCGAAGGAGTGCGAGAGCCACGTTCCGTTGATGGTCTGACCGACTTGCAGGCTGAGCTCGCCCGGGGCAAAGCCAGTGACTTCCATTTCACCGGGAGCAATTTGCCCGGAAACAGCAGAGACCGAATAGCCGGACGAGCCGAAGAGTTTCTGCCTGGCGGAGACTTGCGGAAGGCTCATTGGTTCGGTGGACAAGTTGGTGATGTGGAGATGGACGGTTGGGACAGGTTGGAGTTGGATGTTGGCATCGAACTTGTCGCCGGGGGAGAGGGTAATTTCAGATGCGACGTGAGGGTCAGTGACGTTGGGGTAGAAGGTGATGGGATAGGCGACGTCGAAAGAGGGATCGCCGTGCTGCTGGATGTTGAGCGCCATCGCGCTAGGCGAATGGCGACCTGTGGCCATAACTTGGCGTGGGGGCTCCGCCGCGTAGATGAAACGCGTTTGCGCGTACCAAGGATGTGCGGTGACGGTGACGAAGTATCTGCCCGGACCCAAGGCGGCGAAGCGATATTCGCCGAGGTCGTTGGTTTCGGTGTTGAAGCGAAACGAACTGGTGGGATGGCTGCCGGGAGTCTCCGAAGAGAAGAGTATGACTTGGGCGTGACGCACCGGCTCGCCGCGCTCGTCGGTGACGTGGCCGGTGAGGATGGCCTGGCGGTGGAGGCGGAAGATGATGTGTTCGGAATCGGTGCCGGTGCCAACGGCGATGGCGGTGAGGAGTGAGCCGTGTTGATTGAAACCTTCGTGAACGTAGCCGGGTGCGAACGCGGAGAGGGGATATTTGCCCGGCGGGACATTTTGGAAAACGAAGTGGCCGTCGGAGGCGGAGAAGGTTTGCGCGTCGTCGGTGTTGTCGGTGTTGGTGATGGAGAGTTCGGCGTGAGGGATGGGAGTGTTGGTAGAGGCGTCGACGATGATGCCGGCGATGCGGCACGGGGGAGGTTGTTGAGGCGGCGGCCCAGGTGGGTTGAAGAGAAGAAGAAGGGATGCGAGGAGGAGGGGAATCATTGGGGTTGGTCCTGGGGCTTTTGGAGTTGTACGCGGGCGGTGGAATTGCTGGAGGGGGAGAGGGTGATGGCGGTGGCGTGAGTGAGATAGGGGCGCATTACAGTGGGTTCGCGGAATTCCAGTTCGCTGGCGTTGGGAAGGGCGACGATGGCGTAGCGGCCCGGCGGAAGATTACCTAGCTGGAATTGGCCATCGCCGGCGGGCTGCATGAGGAAAGAGAAACGCGGGAAATCTTCTGAGTAAAGAATTATGCCGGGGTTGGGCGACTGCGCAGCGTCGATGAGAGTGACCTGCAATTGCGCGGGGTCGTCGCGGATGGTGACTTCGATGGGAGGAGGAGTGGAACTGGGAGCGATGAGGAGATCTTCGCGAAGCAGGTCGAGAGTGCCGCAACGAAGAGCGGCGATGTAGCCAGGATGGTGAAGTTGAGCTTCGACGGAGTAGGTGCCGGGAGGAATGTCCTCGATGCGGGCAAGCTGGTCTTTGACTTCTTTGCCACCGGGCCGGCCATCCGGAACCATGATTGCCAGGGACATTTGGTGGAATTCCTTGGAGAGTAGTTGGACAGTGACGCGATGCGGGTAGTTCTTGGGATCGGGCGGGATTTCATCACGGAGCTGGATAGGGATGGAGATGGTTTGGCCGAGAGTGATAACGGCGCCGGAAAAATCGGAGTGGACAAAAATCGGGAGTGAGGCGGTGAGGTTGGTGACTTCTTGCGTGCCGGGTTTGGGAATTTGCGAGGAAGCTCGAAGTAAATAGGAGCCTGCGGGAACGCCAAGAATTTGGAATTGCCCGGTTTTCAGGTCGAGACGCACGGATTTTTGGACGGTGTCGCCGGAATCACTGGTGAGTTCGAGACTCAGTCCGTCGCCGGACGGAACGCCGCGGATAACGCCGGAAACTTCGAAGAGGCGCTGGCGGCTTAGGGTCTGGGTGACGTGCAGTTGATCGCCGGCGCGAAGATGGAGCGTGGCGGCGGAAGCGGAATCGGGAACGCCGGGATAAAACTGCATGCCGTAACCCTGTTCGACGTGATGGCTGGCGGTGAGCTTGTCGTAGTTAACCCAGCCATTGCGGCTGGAAGGGACGAAGGCGAGTTGATAATCGCTGGCGGGAAGTTCAGCGATGCGGAATTTGCCTTCGTCGTCGGTGGCGGTGTCGGAGCCAGCGTTCATCAATTGGCGATGGCCGTTATTGATTTGCCAGCGTTGGGCGCGGACGGTGACGCCTTCGACGGGCTCGCCTAGTTCATTTTTCACTTCGCCATAGAAGATGGCTTCGGGATCGAGGTCGATGGTGAGTGCGACTGTCGAAGGAAGGTCCAAGAAATAGTTTGCCCAACTGAGCTTGGGGAGACTGAGGGACGTCGAAGCCGGGCTTCTGGGAAACAACGTTGTGGCGTCCGCGGGTGAGATTTGTGAAGGAGTACGTGCCGTCGGCGGAGGTGAATTGGGATTGCTGGCCATTGTCGAGGGTAACGAGAGCGTTGGGAATGGGTTGATGATTTGCGGAGTTGAGGACGATGCCGTGGAGTTCGAAGAGGTCGTCGTTGGATTGCGGTTGTTGCTGTTGGGCGTGGGTGGGAGGGCAGAGGAAGAGCAGGAGAGAGAAGGCCAGGATGCTGGGCTGCATGTGTGCCTCGCGGTGCGTAGTGTAGTGGGCGATGGCGGAATTCTCAAGTGATGGGGGAGTAGATGCGGGGTGGAGGTGGGGGCGTTGCTTTGGAGGTGATGGAGAGAGGCACCAGGGCGGAAGTGAAAATGGAAAATCGAAAATCGAAAATCGAAAATGGAGAGTCGAAAATGGAAAGTCGAATGTGCCTAGCGTGGTGATGTTGCTACGATCCCTCCGCTGCGCGTCGCAGAAGGCGCGACGCTCCGGTCGGGATGACAGTGTGGCTGGCGGGATTGGTGGCGGTGGATTTGAGGGAAGGCCTCACCGTCCGCTGCGCGTCCCCCTTCGCGGATGCTCAGGGTAAACGGGATGACAGCGAGGGTAGCGGATCGGGTGTGGTGGGGTGGGGAAGGCCTCACCCCTGAAGGGGTGAGCTACAGGTTGGGTGGTTGATTTGAAGTTATCTCGGGCCGGCTGGAAGCCCTTCGAGACTCAGGGCAAGCCGACGCTACAGATCGGGGGCGAGGTACAGGTTAGGTCGATGGAGGTTGGTCGGGCTTGGGTTTGTGGTCTTGGCGTTCTCTGCGTTTGGATTCGATTTCTTTGGGAGATGGGGGGAAGCTTTCGAAGGCTTTGTCGAAGTCCTGATTGGCCTTTTTCCAGTCTTTGTCGGTGTTGGAGAGTTGGCGGATGAGGAAGAGGCGCCAGACTAAATCTTTTTTGTGAGGATCGATTAAGTCGAGAAGCAGGGTGGCTTCGCGTTTGCTGCTGGCGGTGACCGTGTAATAGACCCAGCCCCAGTAGGAGCCGATGTACGGGCCGTAGGGTCCCCAGTTGCCGGTAGCGGCGATATTGACTTGAGAAGATGAATTGGCCCAGTAGCGGACGACGAGGTCAGGATTCTGTTCGGCGGTTACTTCGCGCAGACCTTTGCCGGTGAGCTCACGAGTGACGGCGCGATGAACGCGATCGTTGATCAAATCGGGATTAACTTGGAGCGCGACGAGATTTTCGACGCCACCAATGAAGGCGAAGGTTTTGTATTGGGAAAAGTCGAGTTCGGGATTGAAGTCGACTTGAACTTTGGCGTGGGCGGAGGTGGCCGCGAGGAACGTTGCGAGGAAGAGGTAGACGAGGAGTTTTGGGATGCGGTGGGCTACGGGCATGCGTGGGACCTCGCGAATGATAGTTGGGATTAAGTGGGAGTAGTGTAGTTGGTGTTGCGGGGTTTGGCGAGGGAGGGGAAGTGTTGCCGCGATCCCTCCGCTGCGCGTCGCCCTTCGCGTTAATCTCAGGGTAAACAAACGGGGCGACGCTCCGGTCCCTTCGAGGCTCAGGGCAAGCGGGATGACAGTTGGGCGGAAGGATCGATTGGGGTAGCGGTGGGGAAAGCCTCTCCCCTGAAGGGGTGAGCTACAGGTGAAGGGTGCGGATGGCCACCCTTCCTGCGTCAGGGCAAGCTGAAGGTGGCCGCGACAGGTTACGCGGAGAGGGCGGTTGGTGATGGCCGTTGGTGAGGTGGAGTCCTGGTATATACTGCGGCGATGGGCGGGACGCGGATGACGGAGATGGTGGGGATGCCGGATGCTGGGAATCCGGACATGATTTATATCAAGGTGCCGGTGGGTGTGCTGCAGTGTAACTGCTCGATTATTGGGGATCCGAAGACGCGGGAAGCGATTGTGGTGGACCCGGGCGACGAGGTGGAACGGATTCTGGATTTGCTGGGTCGCTATAAGTTGAAGGTACAGGCGATTATCAGCACGCATGCGCATATCGATCATGTAGGCGGGCTGGCGAAATTGCATCAATACACGGGCGCTCCGGTGATGATGCACAACGACGATTTGCCTTTGTATAACGCGATGGAAATTCAGGCGCAGTTTTTGGGGATACGGCCGCCGCCGCTGACGAGAGTGGATCATTTGCTGAAAGAAGGCGACGCGCTGAGCTGGGGAAATTTTCAGGCCAACGTGATTCATACGCCGGGACATTCGCCGGGAAGCGTGTCGCTGTACATTCCGAAGGAAATTGGGGAAGTGACGCTGGTGCACCCGCATCTGTTTGCGGGCGACACACTGTTTGCGGGCGGAATCGGGCGAACGGATTTGTGGGGCGGGTCGATGGACGAGATTATGTCGTCGTTGAAGAATAAGTTGATGCTGCTGCCGGAGGACACGCTGGTGTATCCGGGGCATGGGGAGAACACGACGATTGGGCAGGAGCGGGAGAGCAATCCGTTTTTGTCGGGACGTTAACGGTGACGTCGACGTCGATCTTTCTACTGATGGTTGAGAGTGGCGTTGTTTCAGGAAACCTCGCGCGGAGGTGAGCCTTGGGACAAGAAGTGACCTGCACAGTACGGCATCAAGGAAAATCTGCGAAGGGAAAAGCGTTGCTGGAGACGAGCGAGCTGATTCTGCGCGGCGATTTGCGTTTAAAGATTCCGTTCAGCGCGATTACGTCGGTGCGGGCAGTGGACGGCGAGTTGCATGTGAAGACGAAGGATGGCGTGACGGTATTAGAGTTGGGTGAGAAGGCGGAGAAGTGGCGAGAGAAGATTGCGAACCCGAAGTCGCTGATTGAGAAGCTGGGGCCGAAGGCGGGAGATGTGGTGGTGATTGTCGGGAATTTTGAGGCGGACTTTTTGCGGGATGTGAAGAAGGTGGGCGCGGTGATTGAGGAGAAAGTTTCTGCGTCGACGCAGTGGATATTTTTGGCGGCAGAGGAGCGGGAAGATTTAAAGAAGGTGGCGGGGATTGCGAAGGCGATGCGGGGCGCGGCGGGACTGTGGATTGTGTATGCGAAAGGGAAGAAGGAGTTGACGGAGAATGATGTGCGCGGGGCGGGATTGAAGGCGGGGTTGGTGGATGTGAAGGTGGCGCGGTTTAGTGAGACGAAGACGGGGTTGAAGTTTGTGGTGCCGAAGGGGAGGCGGTAAGGGGGGATTGAAGACGTGCGTCGCGTGGGAATTGTGGTGAGGTAGAGATCGAAGAGGGATTTCATCGCGCAAAGTGCGCGCGATGGCGCAGAGTTCTCACCTACGTGACCCGGCGCGCCGGAATGCGGCGCGAAGAAAAGGCCGGGTCACTGCGGTTCGGAATGACGGGGGGGCGTTGGGAGGGTGTCCATTGGAGGGTGGAGTGGTGGGAATGTTGCCGCGATCCCTCCACTGCGCGTCGGCTGAGAGGCGCCGCCGCTCCGGTCGGGATGACAGTGGGTTGTAGGCTCGGCGCTGCGATCGATGAGGAAAGAGGGATTCCTCACTCCGAAGACTCCGTTCGGAATGACGGGGCTTGGATGGCGGAGCGACTGGGGTGGGGTTGAGATCGAAGAGGGATTTCATCGCGCAAACTTCGCGCGATGGTGCAGAGTTCTCACCTACGTGACCCGGCGCGCCGGAATGCGGCGCGAAGAAAAGGCCGGGTCACTGCGGTTCGCAATGACGGGGGAGCGTCGAGAGGCCGTTCATTGGAGGGTGGAGTGGTGGGAATGTTGCCGCGATCCCTCCACTGAGCGTCGGCTGAGAGGCGCCGACGCTCCGGTCCCTTCGAAGCTCAGGGCGAGCGGGATGACAGGTGGGTTTGATGTAGGCGCGGCGATCGAAGAGGCGGGTGCCTGGCTAAAGCCAGGTACCTACATGAGGCTGAGGTGGGGCGCGTGCACCACGCAGACTGTTGTGTTAGGTGGATTGTTTGGAGTTGCGGATTTGCTCCATTACGGACTGGATTAGTTCTTTGGCGTGGGTTAGTTCCTGGTTGATCATGCGGAGATCCATGGCGGGGACGGTGGGATTGCGCTGGCTGGTGCAATAGACGCCATGTTGGCCAACGAGGACGAGGGCGTTGGTGATGCGATCGAGAGAGACGGCGAGGCGTCCGCGATCGCGGCCGAACATCTGCTCGTAGCGTTCCAGCTCTTCCTGATGCTCATCAAAAGCGGACATGAAGGAATCCTTTCGGGGAAATGCTGCGCTATTTACGCACGTAGCACATCGGGCACAGGGCGGTGCGCAGAAACTTTACGCTACCGCATTGGCAGAACATAATCCAATCGAGCCACAGCCAGAAAGCAGTTGGACCATGAGTCTTCCCCAGCAGTCCGCAAGACAGTACGTTCCCTTTGGTGAGAGGCCTAGGGGCAATTGGGAGCACCGAACCATGCGACGTTCCGATCTCGTGCAGCATAAAGAGAAAGAAGACGGGCGGATTACCCGTACTTCGCAAATCGTGTTTGGCGAACGCCAGCACCTGCTGCGCGTACTGGATTCGCTGGAAGGGACGCAGTTGCCGATTGCGCGGATGCAAACGGAACGGCACAGCTTGGAAGAGTTGATCCACGCGCGGACGCGTGAGCTGAACCACATCAATACGGCGTGGGACGAAAAAATTGGATTGGTGCTGAGCGCGGAAGCGAAGCCGGAGATGTTGGAAAAGCTGGCCAAGCAGGCGCCGGATGAAGATTTTTATTTGTTGCGGCTGATCAGCGAGCATCCACGGACGAATGCGAAGACGCTGAACCGGCTGGCGCATCATCCGTACGGAGCGATTCGGGAGAATGTGGCGCGGCATCCGAATTCCGATGCGACGACGCTGACGTATTTGAGTAAGGATAAGACGCAACCCTTGTGGTATCTGGTGGCGTTCAATCCAAATACGCCGACGGTGCTGCAGCGGAGACTGCGGGACCGGCTGAAGAAATTGGGCGACGATCAGATTTCGAAGTAAACGCCTTAGTGGTTTAAAACCCCCATAATTGAAATTTTTTACGTGCGCGGTCGCGGGCTAAGGCACGATGTATCGTGCCCCTGCTTTTGATTTGCTCGGCGATTTGTTTTTGCCACGATCCATTCGACTGCGTTCCCCGGCCGCGCCAAAAACCGGCGCGGAAGAAAAAGGCCGGGTCACTCCGCTCAGGATGACGGCAGTGCGAGGGCCGTGTCGCATTGCATCTGGGGCCCGATATATCGTGCACCTGCGGCAGGTCTTCGTGTTGCGTTGGGACGGAATCCCCTAATGATTCAGATAGAATGTTGCGTCTGCTTTGCGCTTTGAGGCGGATGAGGCGGGATTGTCTTGGAGACTATGACCGAGGATAGGGGTGTGGGGAATTTTTTGCGGAGGCGCGGTGGAGTTGCGGCGCTCCTGAGCGCGGTGGTGGTGATTCCGTGTGTGTGGCAACGGCACATTGAGGCGGGAGATTTGGGGAGTCACGTGTACAACGCGTGGCTGGCGCAGTTGGTGGAGCAGGGGAAGGCGCCGGGCGTGTATGTGGTGACGGCGTGGAAGAATGTGCTGTTTGATCTGATGCTGTTCTACTTGGGAAAAATTGCGGGGCTGGGGATTGCGGAGAAAGTGGCGGTCGCGGTGTGCGTGCTGATTTTCTTTTGGGGCGTGTTTGCATTGGTGGCTGCGGTAACGGGGAAGATGCCGTGGGCGTTGGCGCCGGCGATTGCGATGCTGGCGTATGGCTATGTGTTTTACATGGGATTTATGAATTTTTATTTGTCGATTGGGCTGGCGAGTGTGGCGTTGGCGATACTGTGGCCGGGGACGAAGGGGCGAATTTTGTGGGCGGTGGTGCTGGTACCGTTGATTTTGCTGGCGCATCCGCTGGGGTTGTTGTGGTTGGCGGGGACGGCGGCGTATCGATTGCTTTGGTTGAAGCTGGAAGGACGGTGGCGGATTGTGCTGCCGGCGAGTGTGGTGGCGGTTAGCGTGGGGATTTTAGTTTTCTTTTTGAGGCATCCAGAGTATCAGGCGGACTGGGATGGGCAACTTTTCTATATGCGGAATGGAGAGGACCAGTTGGCGATTTATGGGCGGCGGTTCGAAGTGCTGTCGTGGGTGCTGCTGGCGTTCGTAGTGATTTGCGCGGTGATGGATGCGTGGGCGGTGGCTGGGCGGGGCAGGGAATATTGGAAAGAGCGGCGGCTGATTCTGGAATTGTATTTTGCGGCGGTGTGCGTGACGGCGTGTGTGCCACAGAATTTGCGCCCGGATCCCAATGCAGGCTGGATTGGAGTGGTGGCGACGCGATTGACGGTGATCAGCGCGATTTTTGGATTGTGCTGGCTGGGGTCGCTGAAAGTGCGATGGTGGCAGGTGGCGGGATTTGGTGCGGCGGCGATTTTGTTTTTCGCGTTCACGTTTCAGGAGACTGCGGCGCTCAACCGGCTGGAGGAAAATGCGGAACGAATTGCGCGTGGGCTGCCGTTTGGGACGCGAGTGCTGGTGATGGCGTTTCCGGATGCAAGTTACCGGCAGATGTTCATTCACGCGGCGGATCGGGCGTGCGTGGGGCATTGTTTTGTGTATTCGAACTATGAGCCGTCAACGAAGGAATTTCGGGTGCGGGTTCGGGTGGGAAGTCCGGTTGTGACGGCGAATGTGGATGATAGCGAGGATATGCAGTCGGGGACGTACGAGGTGCAGGAAGAAGATTTGCCGTTGAAGCAGATTTACCAGTGCGACGGGATGGATTTGACGCGGATGTGTGTGCGGGATTTGGTGGCAGGGGAGTTGAATGGGAGGGTGGGGTACCGGCCGCAGTAGGAAGACCGGAGTGCGCGGCAGGTTGAGATCGAAGAGGGATTCCTCACTCCGCAGACTCCGTTCGGAATGACGTGGGTGGAGGAAGGATCGGTCCCGAAGGCGGGGAAATTGCGGCTGAAGCCGTGCCCTGACGGCGCATGCGGGATCGGCGTGAAGAGCACGGCCAGAAATGGTGGTGCCACAGGGGACGTCAAAGACGAGCATTGGGTGCAGACTCTGGGGCGGAGTTTGGCGGAGACAAATTGGCTCTTGTGGCAGGCCAATTTCTGATAAAATGGGGGCAGGGTGAGAGACAATGCTGCCATTGCACCTTCAGCCGGAAAGCCACGTTCCGCTGTACATCCAACTGCGGGACCAACTTCGTTCGCTCGTTCATGCCGGTGATTTGCGCCCCGGCGACCGCATCCCTGCCAGTCGAGAACTCGCCATTATGCTGGGCGTCCATCGGACCACGGTGGCGAATGCCTACGCGGAATTAGAATCGGAAGGATTGATTCAGGGCCATGTGGGCCGCGGCACGTTCATTCGCGGGAATGGTAATGGATTGAAGATCACGCCGCCACCTCCACCAACATTGAATGGGAATGATGGACTGCGCTGGGAACTGCTGTTTGCGGATGAGCGCAGCGAAGAGATCTTGACGCGGCTGACGGCGCAGGCCCCGGTGAATGCGTTGTCGTTTTTGATGGCGCGTCCGGCGGAAGAATTTTTCCCGGTGGAAGAGTTGCAGACGTGCGCGCATGCGGCGTTGCGTCGCGAAGGACAAGACATTTTGAGTTTGGGCGCTTCTGACGGGTACGTGTCGCTGAAGGAAGCGATGCTTGAGTTGCTGCGAAGCGAAGGTATTCCGGCGAAGGACGAGACGCTGTTGATCACGGCGGGTTGCCAGCAGGCGCTGGACCTAATCGCGAAGGCGTTTGTGCGAACGGGCGATACGGTGATTCTGGAGAATCCAACGTATCCGGGAGCGTCGGCGGTGTTTCAGTCGGTGCGAGCACGATGCTTGGGCGTGCCGGTGCGGACGCACGCAGAGCCGGGAAGCGCGCTGGGAATTGATCTGGAAGTACTGGAAGCGACGCTGATCGCGAATCGCGTGAAGCTGATTGTGCTGACGCCGGACTTTCACAATCCTACGGGGACATCGATGCCGCTGGCTTCGCGGCGAAAATTGCTGGAGATCGCCAGCAAGTATCGCGTGCCGATTGTGGAAGATCATATTTATGCGCGGCTGCATGCGCGAGATGAGCGGATACCGTCGTTGAAGCAGTTGGATCGTTCGAACCTGGTAATCCACATTGATAGTTTCGCGAAGGTGGCATTTCCCGGATTGCGGGTGGGATGGATTGTGGCGCCAGCAGCAGCGATTGAGCGTCTGCGGATCGTGAAGCAGATGACGGATCTGCATACGGATCAACTGGCGCAGGCGACGCTGGCGGAATTTATTAAACGCGGATTGTTTCAGAAGCATCTGGTGAAGATGCGGAAGGTGTACGCGAGCCGGTTGCAAGTGCTGGATGAAGCGCTGCGGCGGCAAATGCCTGAAGGAACCCGGTGGACGAAGCCGGAAGGCGGAATGTGCATGTGGCTGGAACTTCCGGCGGGATTTGATGCCAGCGAATTGATGATTCACGCCAAAGAGCGCGGGGTGCTGTTTGCGCCGGGACGGTATTTTTATTTCCAGGCGCCACTACCGAATACGTTGCGGCTGGGATTTGCGAGCTTGAACGAGAAGCAGATTGTACGGGGCGTGAGCATTCTGGCGGAATTGTTGCGGGTGGAGATGCGGAAGAGGCAGCGCGGGACGCGGCGTGCGGAGCGAGCGCACGTGGCGCTAGTGTGAGGTTGGGAGACGCGATGCCGAAAATAGTGCAACTGGAGCCACAGGAAAAGAATCGGTGTTTTGGATGTGGCGGCGCGAATGAGGCGGGAATGAAGTTGCGGTTTGAACTGGATTTCGAGGCGCGGCGGACGCGGGGAAAGTTTGCTCTGGGGCCGAATTACGCGGGCGGCGGCGGGTTTGCGCATGGCGGAATCATCGCGGTGGTGCTGGACGAAGCGATGGGCAAGCTTTCGAAACTGGAAGAGGAACGCGCGGTAACCGCGGAGATGAGCATCGAGTATAAAAGGCCGGTGCCGGTGGACCGGGAGATTGCAGTGGAAGGCTGGCAGGAAGAAGAGAAGGGGCGGAACCGGTTTCGCGTGGCGGAAATTCGGGATGGGCAAGGGAACTTGCTGGCGCGGGGAAAGGGAAGATTTGTGGTGGTGGGGGAGAGTCACTTTGCGAAGGGTGGAGTGTGAATGAAGAAGGAAAAAGAAAGAGAGATTCATCGCGCATAGGGCGCGCGATGGGGCAGAGATACTCACTGCGTTGGGAATGACGTGGGTGCTTTTGCGGATACGGCCCCGCGAAGATCGAAGAGGGATTCCTCCGCTACGTGACCCGGCGCGCTGAAGACGCGCACAAGAAAAAGCCGGGTCACTCCGGTCGGAATGACGTGGGTGGGGGGCGGATCGGTGAGAGGGAGTGTCGAGATCTCGCCACGATCTCTCCACTCCGAGCCAGCCCTTCGCGTTGGGCTCAGGGTAAACAAAAGGGCGCTGGCTCTCCGGTCGAGATGACACGTTGCGTGGCGGAGAGTGCGCGGAGACGGTGGCTCTCCGGTCGAGATGACAAATCGCGAGGCTCGGGGTGGACGCGCAAGGGCATTCAAGTTTCGAAAAGATTTGAGATCGAAGAGATTGTCAGGAAATTCGGGAATTAGGAATTCGAGAGGAGAGCATCATGCAAGTTAAGAAGACGAATGGAAGCGGGAAGGCGACGAACGGAAGCGGAAACGGGATTAAGGGATCGAACGAATGGCGAGTGAAAGTGGGGCTCGCGGAGATGTTGAAGGGCGGCGTGATCATGGATGTCACGAACGCCGAACAGGCGCGCATTGCGGAGAAGGCTGGAGCGTGCGCGGTGATGGCGCTGGAGCGGGTGCCTTCGGACATTCGCAAAGAAGGCGGCGTGGCGCGAATGGCGTCGATCAAAGTGATTCGCGAAATTATGAAGACGGTGACGATTCCGGTGATGGCCAAGGTGCGCATCGGACATTTTTCGGAAGCGGAAGTGTTGCAGGCACTGGAAGTGGATTTCATCGATGAGAGCGAAGTGCTGACGCCAGCGGACGAAGAGAATCACATCTGGAAGCACGACTATCGCGTGCCGTTTGTTTGCGGGGCGCGGAATCTGGGCGAAGCGGTGCGGCGGATCGCAGAAGGCGCGGCGATGATTCGTACCAAGGGCGAAGCGGGCTCGGGCAACGTGGTGGAGGCGGTGCGGCACATGCGAGCGATCGTGGGCCAGATGAAGAAGCTGACCACGCTGCGTGATGACGAAATTATGCGGGAGGCGAAAGAAATGGGCGCGCCGCTGGATATTATTCGGGAAATTGCCAAGACCGGGAAGTTGCCGGTGCCGAATTTCTCGGCGGGCGGAATCGCGACACCTGCGGATGCGGCGTTGGTTAGGAAGTTGGGAGCGGAGGCGGTGTTCGTAGGATCGGGAATTTTTAAGAGCAGCGATCCGGAAGCGCGTGCCAAGGCGATTGTGAAGGCGACAACGCACTTTGAAGATGCGAAGGCAGTGCTGGAAGCTTGCGAAGAATTGGGCGAAGCGATGCCCGGGATTGATGTGCGGCAACTGGAAGAGAAGGATATGCTGTCGACGCGCGGGTGGTAATGAATTGAAGAAGCGAGAAGGCGGAAAAGCGAAGTTGAAGATCGGAATATTGGCGGTTCAAGGGGATTTTGCGGCGCACGCGGCGATGCTGCAGCAATTGGGCGCGGAAACGGTGGAAGTGCGAACCGTGGAAGACTTGAAGGGCTGCGACGGAATTATTTTGCCGGGAGGCGAGAGCACCACGCAGCTGCAATTTTTGCAGGAAGAAGGACTGGCGGAAGCGATCCGCAAATTTGCGGCAGATCGCAGGCCGGTATTTGGAACGTGCGCGGGAGCAATCTTGCTGGCGACGCAGGTGAAGAATCCGGAGCAGGAATCGCTGGGCTTGCTGGACATGACGATTCTGCGGAATGGATATGGACGGCAACTGGCGAGCGATGTGTTTTTTGAGCCCAGCAGCTTGAAGAAAGAGCCGCTGGAGATGGTGTTCATTCGCGGGCCGGTGATTGAGAAAGTGGCGAAGGGCATTGATGTGTTGGCGAAACATGAGGGAAAACCGGTACTGATCCAGAAAGGCAACCTGCTCGCGTCTACGTTTCATCCAGAATTAACAGGGGACACGAGCGTGCATGAGCACTTTCTGGAGATGGCGAAATCGCGCGCAGAGAAATCAGTAGCAAGCGCTGGGTAGAAGCAGGGACGTGGAAAAACATCCGCAGGGGCAGGGACACAAGTCTGGCCATTCCGCAAAGAAGAAAGTGCGCGTGCTGTTTGTGTGTTTGGGCAACGCGTGCCGGAGCCCAATTGCGGAAGCGATAGCGCGGCGCGAGGCGCGAGACATTATTGATCCGTGCAGCGCGGGGCTGATTCCACTGGGACGGATTCCAGAATTAACGTTCGAAGTGCTGCTGCAGAATGGATATTCGGGGCAAGGACTGGCGTCGAAACCGATCCAGCAGGATATTTGGGACAGCGCGGACCTGGTGATTAACCTGAGCGGGCGATTCAAAGAAAATACGTGGAGCGACCATCGCAAGGTGGAAGACTGGCAAGTGGCAGATCCTTATGGCGGAACCCCTACCACTTATCAGAGAATTTTAGTCGAGATCGAAGGGCACGTGCGCAAACTGGCGGCACGGCTGCGAGAAGAACAAGTGAAAAAGTCCGCGAAAAGCGCGGGGAGCTGAATTGCGTCGCGACAAAACCAGCGTATCGCAAGAAGATTATCTGAAAGCCATCTGGGAGATGCTGGAAGAAAATCAGGTGCCGATCAGCGCGCGATTGGCTGAAGAATTGGATGTGACGCCACCTGCGGTGACCGCGGCGGTGAAGCGCATGGCGCGCGATGGCCACGTCAAGGTGGAACGCGGCGGACGAATTTCCCTTACAACTAAAGGCAGGAAAGTAGCGGTGCATCTGAATCTGCGGCACCAGTTGGCGGAGATGCTGCTGACGGAAGTGATTGGATTGCCGTGGGCCAAGGCGCATGCAGAAGCAGAGCGGATGGAGCACGCGATATCGCCGGAAGTGGAAGCGCTGCTGCTGAAGAGGTTTGCGGGGCGGAAGACGTGTCCGCATGGCGTGCCGGTGTATGGCGGAGTGGCGGAGTTGCGCAAGCAGGGCGGCGTGCTGCTGTCGGATTTGCGCGCGGATGAAGACGCGGAGATTTTGTGCGTGTACGAGAAGGACGAAGGATTTTTGGAGTTTCTGGAAGGATTGCAGTTGCGTCCGGCGACGAGGGTGGAAGTGTTGAAGCGGGAGTATGACGAGACGATGACGCTGCGGGCCGCGGGACATACGATGCATTTGGGGAAGCCGGCAACGAGCCGGATCTGGGTGAAGCGGCTGGCGTCGTAGCTAGGTGGTGGGGCAGTAGTTGGTTTGTCGTCCTTTGGCGGGTCTGTAGGGCAATCGGAAAATTAAATCAGTCTACGGAGAGGGATTGATTGCGGTGGATTTTGTGTAGGGAGCGTTGGGAGAGAAGAGAACCCCAAGACCCACCCTAACAAATCTAGGGTGGGGCACCCTTCGCGTGCTTTGAGTTGCGAGGGAGACGCGCCGGGTAGGGTCGGACGCGCATTTCGTTTTTAAAACTGCAAAAAGACACACTACGTCTTACAATATTCGACCTCGGAGGTTCCATGAAACGAGTCACCGGTATTGGCGGCATTTTCTTCAAAGCCAAAGACGCTCCAGCACTACAAGCCTGGTACAAACGACATCTCGGGATCGATGTCCAAGAGTGGGGTGGCGCGGCGTTTACGTGGACCGACGATGAAGGTAAGCCCATTGGGGGATCAACTGTCTGGTCGATTGGTCCGTGGCAAGGCAAGCAGTTTGCACCCAGCGAAGCCACCTTCATGGTGAATTACCGGGTGGACGATCTCCACGCGCTGGTCAAAGCGCTGCGCGAAGAAGGTTGCAATGTACTTGAGAAGATAGACGAGTCCGAGTATGGGAAGTTTGCCTGGGTGATCGATCCGGAAGGAAACAAGGTGGAGCTATGGCAACCGCCTGCCGGGCAATGATAAAGGCGAGTACCGGCCGCGTGGTCGTTTTGAAGATTGCTCCCTAGACTGAAATTCGGAAATGTCCCTGCTAAGATTTGTACAACCTGCTCGGTCGGTGGATTTTGTGTAGGGAGCGTTGGGAGAGAAGAGAAACCCAAGACCCACCCTAACAAATCTAGGGTGGGGCACCCTCCGCGTGCTTTGGATTGTGGAGGCCACAGCGATCCCGAAGTCTCGGAGATCCTTTGGCGAGATGAGGAGAGTACAAGACTGGGCCACCCGGCCCAGTCTCTCGTTTTCCCGGCCCTTTTTAGGGACGGGTGGCCCAGACGATTTTTGTTGGTTGTGGGCATGAGGTGCAGGGAGAGGGTACCACTTTCAGATTTTCGGATTTTCGGAGAGAGGATAGGGAGGCAGAGGGTGCCCCACCCCTTTGTTTGCAAGGGTGGGTCTTGGGGTGAGCCATGCCGAGTGGGCTGAAGCGCTACTACGGTCAACGAGATTTGCATTTTGTTACGTTCAGTTGCTATCGACGATTGCCGCTGCTCGGAAGCAAGCGGGCGCGCGATCTGTTTGTGCATGAACTGAGTAGGATGCGGACCGAGCACGATTTCCAACTGGTCGGCTACGTAGTGATGCCGGAACATGTGCATTTGCTGATGGGCGAGCCGAAGAAAGGGACGCCGTCGACGGCGCTGCAAGTTTTGAAGCAGCGCGTTTCGCGGAAGATGCGCCAGCAAAAAGGAAAATCACCGGGCCAACAAACGAGCGTGGGGTTTGCGGAGGATCCCGGAGAACCGCGGCAGTTTTGGCAAGCGCGATTTTACGATTTTACTGTGTACAGTTCCGGGAAGGTGAAAGAAAAATTGAACTATATGCATGCGAATCCGGTGATCCGGCGACTGGCGGAGCACCCGAAAGATTGGCCGTGGAGCAGTTGGTCGAATTATGCGAAGAACGGAGAGGGATTGATTGCGGTGGATTTTGTGTAGGGAGCGTTGGGAGAGAACCCCAAGACCCACCCTAACAAATCTAGGGTGGGGCACCCTCCGTGTGTTGGTTACAGTGATGTCAGACGCGATCGTCGAGTAGGGATTTTAGGCGGGCGTAGCCTGCGCGGCTTACTGGGAGTTTGACGTTGTTGGAGAGGATGGCTACACGAGAATCTTTGCCGTAGGGTTCAATGCGGGTGACACGCTCGAGATTGACGAGATAGGAGCGGTGGATGCGGACGAAGAGAGCGGGGTCGAGGGAGGCTTCGAGTCCGGAGATGGTTTGCTGCTTGAGATGTTTTTTGCCATCGGCGACGAGGGAGACGTAATCGTCGAGAGCTTCGGCGTAGTCGAGCTTGGCGACGGGGATTAAGGTGACGCGGGTGCCGTCTTTGACGACGATGCGTTCGAGGAATTGTCCGGTGGGGCGAGCGGTGGCGGAGAGGGCGACAGGGTCGGCGGGTTTCTGACCTTTTTGATTTTTGGCGCGCTGCAGGGCGGCTTCGAAACGATCGCGGCTGAAGGGCTTGAGCAGATAATCGACGGCGTGAACTTCGAAAGCTTTCATGGCGAATTGATCGTAGGCGGTAACGAAGATGATGGAGACGCCGGCGGGATCGATGAGTTCGAGAACGTCGAAGCCGGTGAGCTTGGGCATCTGGACATCGAGGAAGAGCAAGTCAGGCTTGTGTTCGGCAGCGGCTTTTACGGCTTCCATGCCATTGGCGCATTCGGCGGCGACTTCGATTTCGGGATGCTGCTTGAGCATTTCGCGAAGGAGTTTGCGGGCGAGTTCTTCGTCGTCGACGATGAGAGCTTTCCATTTTTGCGCGGGGGCATTCACGATGCCGGTGCCTCGGTTTCCGCGGGGAAACCCATGCTGACGCGGAAGAGGTCGTCTTCGGCTTTGGCTTCGAGCTGAGCTTCTTTGCCATAGCGAGCTTCGAGACGGCGCTGGACATTTTTCAGGCCAACACCATTTCTGCGGCTGGGGCCGGCCTCGGGATCCCACGTATTTTCGACGGTAAGAGTGATGCGGCCATTGCTACGAATGGCTTGCAGACGGATGCGGCCGCCTTCGGTCATCTGGGCGATGCCGTGGACGACGGCGTTTTCGACGAGCGGCTGAAGAAGGAGAGGCGGGAGGAGACACTGGCGAGCGTCGTCCTGGATTTGCTCTTCGAGATGGAGGCGATCGCCGAAGCGAACTTTTTCGATGGCGCAATATTTGTCGAGGAGGTCAAGTTCGGTTTGCAGCGGGATAAGGGCTTTTTCGCCGAGGCCGAGAGTCATGCGGAGGAAGTCGGCGAGGAGGACGCACATATCGCGAGCACGGACGGGATCGATGCTGGTGAGAGCGCTGATGGAATTGAGAGAATTGTAGAGGAAGTGCGGATTGATCTGGGCTTTGAGGGCGCTGAGTTCGGCATCGCGGGCGCGGAGACTGGATTCAAGAGCGCGGGCCTGGGCTTCGCGGGAGGAGGTTTGGGCGATGAGGGCGTAGTTGAAGGCGACGCAGAGCAGATAGAAGAAGACGCCAGCGGCGTGGAGCAAACCGGTTTTGTCCTGATACAACTTGGCAACGCCGCGCCAGGATTCGTGAGCATCGAATTCGGCGGCGACGATGGAGCCGACCTTGACCCAGAAAAAAGTTAGCAAAACGGCGGCGGCAATGTGAGTGGCGAAAAGGCGCCACAGGGGAGTGCGGGTGAGCGGTGCAATGCGGCAGGAAACAAAACTGGATTGGGCGCTGACCTGAGCGATGCCGGAGAGGATGGCGGCGAGAAGGAAGGCGTGTTTCCAAGAAATTTCGCCGGAAGAAGTGAGCAGGGCGGCGAGAACGAGGGTAAAGAAAATCCAGCCGGTCCAAAACACGATGTGTTTGGATTGGACGGCAGGCGAAGTCTTGGCGACGGAGCTCAATTCTTGACCACAATGCCACCGAAGAGAGCGCGCCCCCGCAGGATCAGAGTTTTCCTCGGAGCGCCCGAAACGTCGGGGGTAGGCTGGCGAGTTTCGTCACTGTAGCCGCCGAAGATACTTTGACCTTGATAGATAACGATCCAGCGATCGGGAACGGTGAACTCGATGCCACCGAAGAGGGCTTCAACTTCGACGATGGCTTCTTCGCCTTCGATTTCGGCAGAGCGGAGATCGACTTCGATACCGCCGAAGACGGCTTCGACGCGGCCGCCTTTGAAATTGCTGACGTTGATGCGGCGCTCGACACCACCGAAGAGGGCAAACTCGTTGAGAACCTCCTGGCCGGTGGGGGAGGTGTAGGCGGTGCGAAAGCGGCCCAGCTCGAAGCGGCTGGAAATCATCAGGATGCCGCCGACGATGAGGAGCACGGGCCAGAAGGTGTTCCAGGAAAGATTAAGAATGCCGAGATGATTGAGTTGGAAATAGGCGCCAACGAGAATCAAGATCACGCCGCCGACGCGATTGTGTTCGACGAGAAGTTTGGAAAGGCCGAGGGCGATGAGAATCAGCGGCCAAAACTTCCACAGGCTGCCCATATGGATGATGTCCATGTGGTCGAGGAGGAAGAGGGTGCCGACAGCGATGAGGATGAGGCCGGGAAGAACGCCAGCGGGCATGCCGCGGCCGCGCACCTTGGATTCCATACGCTGCTGGATACGAGCGTGGATGTCTTCGCGAATTTTATCTTCAAGACTCAATGCGGCGTCTCCCGACAACAAGCAATTTAGAGGTGACGTATTCCGTTTCTGGCGAAGCCGCGCCAGCAACGGCGCGACGCTCGAAGAGCAAGCCCGCGACCATCAAGGCAAAAGGCACGACGGTGAGCGGGAGCAAGCGCAAGGCATATTCTATGCTGGCGAAGTTTTGCGCCAAATGCCCAACGAACCTGACAGTAAACATAGCGACCATAGGCATGAGACTGAGCAGATTGGGAGCGTGCTGCTGGATGCCAGCTTGAAGATAGTTCACGCTGACGGTGATTTCCAGAAGAAAGAGGGAGATGCCGGCGAACCAAGCGATGCGGGCGATCTTCCGGTTGAGTTTACGCTCGCTGCGGGTGAGTGTTGCCATGTGCTGCCTCCGGGCCTGCCTTGTTGCTGCCCAAAGTGAGAATAGGGCGGGGCGGGAAGGAGGTACGAGGGCGAATCGGCGAATGGCGGGCGGGAGTCGGCGAACGACGGTGGCGAGTCGGTGACTGGATGGCGAGACGATCGCAGAGCCAGGAATGGCTGTGCCACGGATAGGGTTGGATTGAATTGGAGATCGAAGAGAGATTCATCGCGCAGACTTCGCGCGATGGGGCAGAGATCCTCGCAAAGGCGGCTCGGAATGACGGGTCGCGGGGGCGGAACGGTGAGTGATTGCGGGCAGAGATTGCCGCGATCCCAGGCGCGCCAATGCGGAGTTCGTGGTTGTTTCCAGTGTTGGGGAGCTGTGAGCGATGTTGCCGCGATCCCTCCGCTTCGGACCGCAAACGGCGCGGTCCTCCGGTCGGGATGACAGCTAGGTGGTGGGCCTGTGACTGGGTGGCCAACGGCGATGAGGGAGTCGAGCGGAGGGGAAAGCCTCAGGCCTGAAGGCCTGAGCTACAGGGGTGGTAACCGGGAGAGGGCGTTTTGAGGGGGATTTGACGTGGCATAAGGTACAGCTTGAAAATGGTGGGGAATGGGGCTAGTTTATTGGGCAATCAAGCCACGGTTGCCAGGCGTCCTAAACTGCGGCGCATCATGAAATTCAAGTCGGGGAGATGTGTCGAATGTCGGAGAAACTCGAACAGCGCCCAAGCGGGGGCGATCGTCGTCATCATTGGATATTGTATGTAGCGTTGGCGTTTTTTGGAGGATTGCTGACGTTTGCGGGAGCATTGGCGGAGCAGAAGGCGACGGATGAGGCGACATTTCGGAAATTGATTGATGGGTATTGCGCGGCGTGGAGTTCGGGGAAAGTGGAGAACGCGGCGAAATTTTACGCGAAAGACGATGGGTTGGTGTTCTACGACGTGACACCGTTTTCGTACACCGGGTGGAAAGAGTATCAGATGGGCGTGCAGAAGAACATTTTGGATAATGCGGCGAGCGCGTCGTTGACGGCGGGAAAGGATTTGAAGGTGACACGGCGGGGTACGGTGGCGTGGACGACGGTGCCGATGCATTTGAGCGAGAAGACCAAGGACGGGAAGAGCGTTGAGGCGGATATCCGGTATACGGGAATTTGGGAAAAGCGGGGGAAGAATTGGTTGTTGGTGCATGAGCATTTGTCGGGGCCGCTGGGGCAGTGAGTTGTAGAGGGAGCGGGCGGCCGCGGAGTTGGTAGGCGGTTACGGTGTTGGTGAGTAGGGGACGATGTTGCCGCGATCCCTCCACTGCGCACGCGGCGTGCTCCGGTCGGGATGACAGGTGGTCGAAAGCGCTCGAATGACGAAAAACCCCACACGCGAGGGCGGCGTGGGGGGCACCCGGGGCAGAGTTGGCGTAAAATTCCTTGGTGTGGAATACATTGAGATTTTATTGGATGGCGGCGCGAGGGTATCGATTGCGGCCGTGGGCTAGTCCTTATTTGCAGTGGCGGCTGGAAACATTCCTAGGAAACGAAGCGAAGGAAATGGATGCGCGGAAGTTTTTGGCGCTGAGTTGGAAGTATCGCGCGCGGTTGCGGTCGTTTTCGGATTGGGCGGCGGAGAGACGGAAGGCGCAGAGGAAAAGGCGTTAGTCGTAGGGAAGGATTTCTAGAAAAATGAGAGTTTAGATCAGGGGCTGAAGCCCCTTTGGCATGGGTGTGGGAGTCGGAGGTGTCGCACCTACGGCGCTTGGTTTTGGTTTGCGTTTTTTCCCAGTGCTTACGCACTGGGCTAACTTATGTCGCGCCTACGGCGCTGGTGTTACGTGGATTGTGCGATTTGATCTGAGCCGAAAGTTCGTGAAGCGAAATGACGGAGAACCCACACACGAAGACGGCGTGTTGGGAGTTGGGGGCGATTTTGCCGCGATTCCTCCGCTACGCACGAAGCGTGCTCCGGTCGGGATGACAGTTCGGCCGGTGGTCGAAGTGAGTCGAGGAAATGTAGGGACCCACAGCCCAGAGGAGTAGAACGAGTTGTGCATGCGTTCGGGAAAGCCTCAGGCCTGAAGGCCTGAGCTACAGGGTGGCGGCGCATGACTGGCGTTGTGAGGGGGAGCGGTGATTCGTTGTTGTGGAGATCACACGCGTTGATGACGGGGGAGTATACTGTGGTCACGGGAGGGGCATATGTCTGATCTTCGCGTCCTCCAGAAAACTGATGTGTTGCACGAAGCGCGGTGGTGGGAGTTGGAGGCGGATGGCAGGGTGCACTGCTTTCTGTGTCCTCGGCATTGCCGGCTGCATGATGGGCAAGCTGGTTTCTGTTTTATTCGCATAAATCAACACGGAAAACTTTATAGCTTGGGTTATGGTGCGCCTGCCGCATTGCAAGTTGATCCCATTGAAAAAAAGCCGCTGAATCATTTTTTGCCGGGCACGAAAGTGTTCAGCATGGGAACGGCGGGCTGCAACATGGGATGTTTTTTCTGCCAGAACTGGGACATCTCGAAGTCACATCAGGATCAGGTGAATTCGCAGCACGTGTCGCCGGAAGACGTGCCGCTGCTGGCGCAGAAGTATGGGTGCGATTCGATTGCGTTCACGTATAACGAGCCGACGATCTGGGGCGAGTACGTGATTGATATTTGTAAGGCGGCGAAGCGGGCGGGATTGAAGACGGTGATGGTGACGAACGGCTATATCACGCGCGAGGCGTTTCACGATATTTACGATCACGTGGATGCGGCGAATGTGGATTTGAAGGCGTTCACGGAAAAGTTTTACGGGAAGATTACGCTGACACATCTGGAGCCGGTGATGGAGATGCTGCAGTGGCTTAAGTCGGAGACCAAGGTGTGGGTGGAAATTACGAATCTGATGATTCCGACGTTGAATGATGATCCGGCGGAGACGCGGAAGTTGGCGGAATGGATTGGCAGCAATTTGGGGCCGGATGTGCCGCTGCATTTTACGGCGTTTCATCCGGATTTTAAATTGCGGGATAAGCCGAAGACGCCGGAGGAGACGTTGCATCGGGCGCGGGCGATTGCACGCGAGGTGGGGCTGCATTACGTGTACGAGGGGAATATTTTTAGTGATGGTGGGAATACGAGTTGCCCGGAGTGTGGGGCGGTGGTGATCCGGAGGTCGTGGCATGAGGTGTTGGAGAATCGGTTGCGGGATGGGAAGTGTGGGGAGTGTGGGGAGAGGATTGAGGGAGTGTGGGATGGGCGTCGGGTGACGGCGGGGGCGTGAGAGGAAAGGAAGTTGATGGGCGGTTTCAGTGTTGGGGAGTTGGGAGCGAGGTTGCCACGATCCCTCCACTACGAGTCGCCCTTCGCGTAGAGCTCAGGGTAAACAAAAGGCGCGACTCTCCGGTCCCTTCGAAGCTCAGGGTAAACGGGATGACAGTTGGGTGGTGAGGGCGGATTCCCTCAGGGGCTAAAGCCCCGTTTTTGGCGGCTGTTTACGTGGCGGCTAAAGCCGCCACCCACAAACCGGGCAAGTTGCGAAACAGACTCTGAAGGCGTGCCCTGACGGATTTATGGAAGATCGAGAAAACCCCATCGCGCAGAGACGGGCGTGTGAGACCCGGGCGGAGGTAATTCGGAAATTGGGAGTGTTGCCGGCTGGCAGCCGGCGCTACAGGTCGGGCGTGGTGGGGCTGAAGATGTTACTTCCTGACAGTTAGTGGAAGGAGTTGTGGAAGGAGTAGAAGCCGGGGCCTACGCGCATGGAGTGGTGCCAGAGTAGGGGGAAGGCCCACCAGATGAGGCCGCCTAGGATGGATTGGACCAGGGCTAGGGGGAGGATGTTGCGTTCACGGGCGAAGAGCCAGGTCATGGCGACGCCGCCGATGAAGGTGAGCGGAACGAGAACGGGATTGGGCCAGTGGAGAGCGCCGAAGATCAGGCCGGAGAGTAAAGCGGCGGCGATGGCGTTGTTGTTGAAGGCGGAGAGCAGACGATTGGTGAGGTAGGAGTTGAGCAGGACTTGCTGCAACAGGCAGAAGGCTAAGTAGCCGATGAAGCGTTGGCGATTGATCAAATGTACGGGCGCACGATGAAGCATGCCGAGGGATAATCCGGTAATCCAGAGCAGCAGGGCCGAAGGAACGAAGAACCACAAAGAGCGGCGCGTGGCCGGCCAGAGGTTATCGGCACGCCAGCCGATGGTTTTTGGGGTGTCGCGGTGAAGCAGAAAGCTGACAGTCACCCAGAGTAAAAGCAGGCTCCAGGTCCAGAGCGCGGCGGTTTGCATGCGCCAGATGTACCAGGCGACGAGTGTGGCGAAGGCGAGAGCTTCGAGAAGGTCGAAGGCGCGGCGGGAACTCCAGGGCAAGATTAATCCTCAGGAATAGGGCTGTCGGAATCGTCGTCGCGATAGCGGAATTCGAGCATTTCCAGAACGCTGCGAAAGAGATCTTCCATTTGTTCTTCGTTGGCCTGATCATCGCCGAGAAACGCAGGGAGATCGAAATCGGGGAAGCCGCGATTGGTAATGCGGGCGGGAAGCATGTGTCGGAGGATCGGCGGGGCGACGGGGCCGAGCGCGGAGATTTCCTCCAGAACCGTGCGGTGCAATGGATCATCGAATAAGTCGGGATCGAGTAGACCGGAAAGCTCGACGCGGGTGACCGGCTTGATGAGATTGGAGCAGAGCAGGCGCAGGGCGTTGCGTTCGAGATGCTGGGGAAAAGGATGTAACGTTCGGTCCATAGCGTACTCGAATATGGTAGCAGGATGACGGAGCAGTGTGAAAAGGCGAAGCGTGTTGAAATAATTGGCTAGGAAGGCGTGAGAGCCGTGGCTGACAAGCATCAAGTGTTGATACTGGGCGGGGGATTCGGCGGGCTGGTGGCCGCGCAAACGCTGAAGCGGGCAAATGCGGAAGTGACGCTGATCGATATGCGGAATTTTCATTTGTTTCAGCCGCTGCTGTATCAAGTGGCGACGGGATCGCTGTCGCCGGGAGACATTGCGGCGCCGCTGCGTAGCGTGTTGAGCAGGCAGAAAAATGTGCAGGTGCTGCTGGGCGAGGCGGTGGACCTGGAGCCGCATGCGAAGCGAGTGATATTGCGGGATGGGGCGGTGTATCCGTACGACTCGTTGATTATTGCGACGGGATCGCAGTCGTCGTATTACGGCCACGATCCGTGGCGAGAGTGGGCGCCGAGTTTGAAAACGGTGGAAGAGGCGACGGCGATCCGGCACAAATTGTTGTTTGCGTTTGAGCGCGCGGAACGAAGTGGGAGCGAGGCTGAAGCGCGGGCGTGGCTGACATTTGTGATTGTGGGCGCGGGTGCGACCGGTTTGGAGATGGCGGGAGCGCTGGCGGAGATTGCGCGGGAAACGCTGAAGAATGATTTCCGGCATATTCGTCCGGAAGAGGCGCGGATTGTTTTGATTGAAGGAGGTGAGCGGGTGCTGGCGGCGTATCCGCCGGACTTGTCGGCGAAAGCGGAAAAATTGGTGAAAGATTTGGGAGTGGAAGTGATGAAGGGCGCGATGGTGACGGAGATTGACGCGAATGGGGTGAATTTTAAGCACGACAACAAAGTGCAAAGGCTGGACGCGCACAGCGTGCTATGGACCGGTGGCGTGACGGCGACGGAATTTGGGCGGAAAGTGGCGGAGCGTACGCACGCGAATGCGGACAGAAGCGGGAAGATCAAAGTGCTGCCGGATTTGACGGTGCCGGGATATCCGGAAATTTCTATTGTGGGCGATTTGGCGTTAGTGACGGAGAAGAACGGGAAAATTGTGCCAGGCGTGGCGCAACCGGCGATTCAGGAAGGGCGATACGCGGCGAAGGTAATTGAGGCAAGGCTGGAAGGGAAGAGCGCGCCGGGGCCGTTTGAATATTTTGATAAGGGCGACATGGCGGTGATTGGGCGAGCGGCGGCGGTGGCAAATATTTTTGGAGTACACCTGGCGGGATTTCTGGCGTGGTTTGTGTGGTTGTTCATCCACTTGATGTACATCGTGCAATTTCAGAATCGAGTGAGGGTGTTTGTCCAGTGGGGATTTGAGTATGCGACGTTCAGCCGTGGGGCGCGGCTGATCACGGGAGATGCGGCGCGGGATTCGCTGATGCAGCCGGAGGCGATGCCGAGCCGAGGAGACGAGATTTAATTTTAGTTTGGCGAGATGGCGAACTGTCGGACGCGGCGGGCTTGGCGGGGCGTATTCGACTGGAAACAAGGCGTTGGGAAGCGGCGGCGATGCGGCGGGCGGCTGATACTCTGGCTGCATGGAGTTTTCGTTTGATAATTTGCCGGAGCTTCCGGAATTGCCGGAGTGGAAGCCGATTTCGCTGGCGGGCGGCTGCGCGTGGCTGGTGCTGTACGGATTATTTCTGATTTATGCCTACCTGAATACTTCGGGGTTCTGGTTTCCTGATTTCGTAAATTTGATGATTCATGAAGCGGGGCATCCGGCGTTTAGCTGGGGCGGGCACACGCTGATGTTGATGGGCGGGACGCTTGGGGAATTAATTGTGCCACTGGGTTGCGCGGTGTATTTCTTTTTGCAGCGGCAGATTTATGGATTCGCGTTTTCGATGTTCTGGTTTTTTGAGAATTTTCCGTATATCGGGACATATATGGCGGACGCACGGGACAATGCGTTGCCGCTGGTAAATGGCGATATTGGAGATTGGACGCTGCTGTTTGGGCAGTGGGGGCTGATGGAGTATGACCGGCGAATCGGGCACGTGTTTCACGTGATTGGTTGGACGGGGATGATTGCGGTGATGGCGTGGCTGGGGTATCGGACTTACCGCGCGGCGCATGTGGAGCCGGAGTTGCGGCCGTTGCAGATGTAGTTGGGTTGGTGGGTCGCGTTGCGTCGCGTTTTGTTGGGTCGGTTTTAAATCCACTTCATTTTAGGGTCAGGGGTTGCAGGTGTTCTTTCTGCAGCAGGGTATTGGTGTGGGCAAATTCCTGTTGCAAGGATTTCCAGTTGGCGAGGGCATCGGTGGCGGCGGCATCCCACTTTTGCGATGCGGTGACGGCGTCGGAGGTGGGAGCGACATCGGAGGCTTCGGAGACAGCGAAAAGGGCGGAGATGCCGATGGAAACACGGAGAAGGGATTCGTGTTCGCCGGGCAGATCGGGGAGCCCAAAGAAGGCGGCGCCTTCGTGGCCGGTGATAGCTTGGGATAATTTTTGGTCGAGAGCGTCGAGAGATTTGAGGAGAGCGGGCTTGCTGGCGGCGGTGGTTTTGCGGTCGGCGAGTTGTTTTTTTACGTCGTTGGCCTGGGCGAGTGCGGCGGAGACTTCGCCAAGGCGGGTGGTGAGTTGCGAGGCGAGTGCGAACTGTTTGTTGAGGGCATCGGGCGTGGTGTTGACGCGAGGATCCATTTTGACGGTCAGGGATTGCTGAGACGTGACGCCGTTGGCGGTGAGTTTGATGGCGTAAGTGCCGGGCGGAACGAGTGGGCCGTGGTGGACGAAGTAGGATTCGTGGATGGTTGGTGGAAGAGCGAGGCGCAGGTCCCAGACGAAGCGGTGCGCGCCGGGTTCGGCGGAGAGCGGTTGCGGGGCTTCGATCCAGTCTGGAGTGAATTCGACGGAGGCGGGATCGGTCTGGTGGAGTTCTTCGTCGCTGGCGAAGGAACGAATCAGATTATTTTGCGAATCGAAAATTTCGAGTTGCACGCGTGTGGTGGATTTTTCGTGGAGATAGTAATCGAGAATGGCGCCGTCGGGCGGATTTTTGAATTGCGGTTCGTCGGCTGGAACGGGAGTGCCTTCATCCCAGCCGGGACGAACACGATAGGCGGTGGCGGGTGGGAAAAGGCGCGTGTTGGTGACGGAGTTGGCCGAAGCGGATGCGGCAGATGCTGCGTTGGGCTGCAAATCGCGGAGTGGCGTCATGTTGTCGAGAATCCAGAAAGAGCGGCCGAAGGTGGCGATGACCAGATCGTCTTCGTGAATGACGAGATCGCGGACGGAAGTGTTGGGTAGATTGAGTTGGAGCGATTGCCAATCGTCGCCATCGTTGAAGGAAATGTAGACACCTTGTTCGGTGCAAGCGTAGAGCAGGCCATGACGGATGGGATCTTCACGAACGCAGTTCAGAAAGCTGCCATCGGGAATGCCGCGGTCGGCGCGCTGCCAGGATTTGCCAAAATCGCGAGTGCGGTAGAGGTAGGCGTGACGATCCTCGAGGCGATGACGATCGATGGCGGCGTACGCGGTGGAAGCGTCGACGTGGGAGGCTTCGATGTGGGTGACTTTGCTCCAGGGAGTGAGTTCGGGAGGCGTGACGTTGGACCAGGATTTACCGTCGTCGCGAGTGAGTTGGATGAGGCCATCGTCGGTGCCAATCCAAATTTGCTGGGAGTCGACGAAGGATGGAGCGATGGTGTAGACGACGCCGCGGCGTTTGGATTTAGGAGCATCGGCGGCGGTGGCAGGATCGAGATTGGGTGGCGTGCCAGGATCTTCGCGAGCGAGATCGGGGCTGATGGCTTGCCAGGACTCGCCGTTATTGGCGGTGCGAAATAAAGCGTTGGAGCCGAAGTAGAGAACGTGCGGATCGCGAGGCGAGTAGACGAGCGGGAGAGTCCAAGTGCGGCGGAAATCGCCAGTGTGGGCGAGGGTGGGAGGAGTGTGGAGTAGTTGTTCGTTGCGAAGATCCTGGCGGGTGACGCTGCCGCCGAAAATCATTCCGGGGTTTAGCGGGTCGACAGCGATGTAGCCATTTTCGTCGCCGGCTTCGACGGGGCGCCATTGGTGTGAATTGATGTTGCGGAATTTGCCGCGACTGGGAACGGATGCGGCACCGCTGTCTTGCTGCGCGCCGTAGACCCAGTAGGGAAATTGATTGTCGGTGATGACGTGATAGAACTGCGCGGTGGGCTGGTTGTACCAAGAGCTCCAGGTGGCGCCGCCGTTACGCGTAACGATGGCGCCTTGATCGCAGCCGAGGACCATGCGCTGCGGATCGGTGGGGTCAATCCAGAGTTCGTGATAATCGTCGCCGCCGGGCGCGCCTTTCCAGGCTTCGAAGGTGGCGCCAGCATCGTGAGATTTGTAGGTGGCGACGTTGGGAGTGTAGACGACGTCGGGATTTTTGGGGTCGACGGTGATTTCGCCGAAGTACCAGCCGCGGGTCCACGGACGCTTGTCGTTGGTGGTGCGCTTCCAGGTTTGGCCACTGTCGTCGGAACGGAAGATGCCGCCGTCTTTGGCGTCGACGACGAGATAGATGCGTTGCGGATTGCTGGGAGCGAAAGCGATGCCGATGCGGCCGAGGCCTTCGGAGGGCAAACCGTTGCCGGTTACTTGTTCCCAGTGTTGGCCGGCGTCGCGGGTGCGATACAGGCCGCTGCCAGGCCCGTTGGAGGGAGCGTAAATGCTCCAGGGCGGGCGACGCGTTTGCCAGAGGGCGGCGTAAATGGTTTGCGGATTACCGGGTTCGAAGGCGAGATCGATGGCGCCGGTGTTTTCGTCTTTGAAGAGCAGTCGCTGCCAATTTTTGCCGCCGTCGGAAGAGTGGAAGACGCCACGTTCTGGATTGGGGCCGTAGGCGTGGCCGAGCGCCGCGACGTAGATACTGTCGGGATTTTTGGGATCGACGAGGATGCGGCCGATTTGCGTGGAGTCACGGAGGCCGATGTGAGCCCAAGTTTTTCCGGCGTCGGTGGATTTGTACATACCGTTGCCGGAGGAGATAGAGGAGCGCATGTCGGCTTCGCCGGAACCGACGTAGAGAATATCGGGATTGGAGGGGGCGACGGCGATGGCGCCGATGGAGGCGACGGGTTGGGAATCGAAGATAGGAAGCCAGGTGCGGCCGGCGTCATTGGTTTTCCAAACGCCGCCACCGACAGCGCCGAAGTAGTAGGTGTCGGGTTGACCGGGAACGCCGGCGACGGGATTGACGCGTCCACCGCGGGGAGGACCGATCATGCGCCACTGCAATTGATTGAAGAGGGCGGGATCGACTTGCAGGGAGGTGGCGGGCTGAGATTGAGCGTGAGTGCCGGCTAGCGGGAAGAGTGCGACGGCGAGTGTTGCGATAAGAGTAGCGCGGCGATGCGAAACGGTCATCCAGCCCCCAGAAAATATATTCAGAACGGAGTTTGGGGAGTATAGCGCAGATGCGGGGAAAGGCGGACGGGGAGAGACAGACAATTTCTTAGGAGCGATGGAGAAGTTTAGGAATTCAAGAGTTTAAGAGTTCACGCGCACCATGCGGGGCGAATGAACTCAAACGGCGGCGGCGTGATGTTTGTTTTCGGCCTGCTTTTCGTGTCCCCGAGTCAGATAGTAAAGTGCGCGGTCGAAGAAATCGCCGACGACGTAATTGAGTTCCTGGATGCTGAAGAGTTCGAGAGGGACGAACTCGCCGGGGGTAACGGCATCGCCGGAAAAAATAATGCTGGCGTGTTCGCGAATATAGCGTCGGAGATGCTTTTTGGTGAGGATCAAAGAATAAACCACTTCGCTGAGGGGAATGCCCTGGCGCGCACGAATCCTGCCCCAATCTTCGTATTCGACGCGAATGGCATCATCGTTGGGATCACCGATCCAATTGCCGAGATGTTGGTAAAGGCGGAGAACGCGAGGTGCGAGATCTCCGGCGGGAATACGATGAAAGGCCGGGGTGTACTCGTTGGTGAGTAAGTCTTCGACCACTTCGCGAGTAAGCGCATCGGCGTGAGTTTCGATGAGTTTGATAAGACGAATGGAAAGCATGGAACACCTCCACGCGGCAGACGCGATGCGGACGTGTAAGCGCGGAGCAAGTGCGTTTGCCGCGTACTGAGAGAATTCGCGGCGAATGTCTGAAAGGAACATTGCTGGCGGATTCTCTTCGAGTAGTGGGGTAGCACGGTGGATGGAAAAGGACAGTGAGGCGGGTCACAGAAGGGTATGCCGACGGATGTAAGAGAAAAGAAAGATGGGTCAGATAGCTCAACGTGGTGAAGTTGGAGTTTGAAGGCATCGTTGGAGGTCACGGGGAGGGGTGATGGGTGGACTTGCAGTGGGTGGGGAAGCGGAATAGGTGTGTAGTGGCGGTGGATTATGAGGAAAAGGAATGGAATTGGTACGGCGGCGATGTTGGGAGTGTTGTGGTTGGCGATCTGGGTGGTGTGTGGGTACGGATTTGCGGTGAGGCCGGCGGATACGGAAGTGAACAAGGTTGCTCCTGCGGCGGGAGTGGTTACTGCGCCGAATGCGGGCGAGGAGATGTACGCGGCGTATTGCGTGGGTTGTCATGGAGAAGATGGGTTGGGCTATGGGCGGTACTCGAGTGATTGCACAGTGCCGCCAAGCGACTTGACGCAACTGGCGCGGAAGAATCATGGGATTTATCCGGCGGACAAAGTGCGGACGATTTTGAGGCAGGGAACGGGGCAGGCTCCAGCGGGGCGAGGGTACATGCCGATCTGGGAGCCGTTGTTAAAGGTGTTGAATGGCGATGCGCCGGGAGTGACGGAAGTGCGGATACGGAGTTTGGCGGAGTATGTGAGGACGCTGCAGGATAGGTCGATGGTGGTGGGGAAGTGAGTATTAAGATTCGCGTGGCGGCTTTGCGGCGGGTTGGTGAGTGGCACGGTTGAAGCTCGGAAGAGGTGTCGCGCCTCCGGCGCTGGGTTTTCGAGGATTGTGGGCAATTCGATTAAGCGGGAGTTTGCGACGCGGATGGCGAAAAACGCCACACGTAAAAACGACGTGTGGGACACGCGGGTTGGGAGTTGGAGTTCTCGTTGGGAGAATCCCTCAGCGGCTAAAGCCGCGGGCCAGTTGGCGGCATCTCGGCACGGCTGAAGCCGTGCCCTGACGAGTACGGAAGAGTTGTGCCGAAGAAAATCTGAGAAAAACCCCACCCGCGGATACGGCGTGTGGGGCATCCGGCTGGCAAGTGAAATTGAGGAGGGCGATGAGCTGGCGCCTGGCTAAAGCCAGGGCCCTACATGCGGGTGCGAATGGCAGATTCCCGCCCTGACGGGTGTGCTGATGATTTGTTTAGAGGGCGGGGACGGAGTCTAGGACTTCGCGGACTTTTTTGATTAGATCTTTGGGGGAGAAGGGCTTTTGCAGGTAGGCTGTGCCGCGTTCGCGAATTTCCTGGCGGACTGCGGAATCGTCGATGTAGCCGGACATGAAGAGAACGCGCATGTTGGGATTGATGGCGATGAGGCGGCGGGAAAGGTCGGCACCGCTCATGCCCGGGAGAATCACGTCGGAGAAAAGAAGATGGATGGGCCCGGAATGGCTTTTCATAATGGCCTCGGCTTCGAACGGGCGGCGCGCGGCTAACACGGAATAACCCTGAAAGACCAAGACAGACTGGACGAGTTCGCAAACGGAGGCATCGTCTTCGACGAGGAGAACGGTTTCGCCGCCATGGACGAGGGCGACGTGATCGGTAGGTGACGTGGTGTCGATGGTTGTCGATTCGATGCGCGGGAGAAGAATGCGGAAGGTAGTTCCAGTTCCCGGCGCGCTTTGAAAGGTGACGAAGCCTCCGGCTTGCTGAACGATTCCGTAGACAGTGGAAAGGCCGAGGCCGGTACCTTTGCCGGCGGGCTTGGTAGTGAAGAAGGGTTCGAAAATGTGGGATTGGACGGACGGTTCGATGCCGACACCGGAATCGCACACGCTGAGTTCGACGTATTCACCGGGCTTTATTTCTAGCTGGCCGTAAGACTTGGGATCTCGCACCGTGGTGTTGCGAGTTTGGATGGAAAGCTTGCCGCCATCGGGCATAGCGTCTCTGGCGTTCACCGCTAAATTCAAAATGACTTGTTCGATCTGTCCGGGATCGGCGAGGGCGGAGCCGAGAGTTGGCGCGAGACTGCTGGAGATTACAATATTTTCGCCGATGAGCCGGTGAAGAAATTTTTCGATGGCGGTGACGACATCGTTGAGATTGAGTTTTATGGGCTGAATGGTTTGTTTTCTGCTGAAGGCCAAGAGTTGGCGGGTGAGCGCGGTGGCCCGTTCACCGGCTTTTTGAATCTGCTCGACGTGTCCGTGGAGTTGCGCGTTGTCGCAGAGCGCTTCGGCGAGGACGGAACTGTAGCCAGTGACGACCATGAGGATGTTGTTGAAGTCGTGGGCAACGCCGCCGGCGAGGGTGCCGATGGCTTCCATTTTTTGCGATTGGCGGAGGCGCGCTTCGATGGCGCGATATTGGGAGATGTCGCGGGTGATGCCGATGACGCCGATGATTTGGCCATTGGAATCGCGATAGGGAGCGCGGGTGACGAGAAAATAGTGAGTGGTGCCCTGGTGAGCCATCTGGAAATCGACGGTGACGCTTTTTCCGGTTTGCAGGATTTCGAGATCATCCTTGGTAAGTTGTTGCGCGGTTTGCTGGTCGGCCAGATCGAATGCAGTTTTGCCAATAATTTGTTCGATGGGTTTTTTGAAGAAGTTGGCGACGGCTTGATTGACGATTATGTAGCGGCCCTGATGGTCTTTGACGAAGATGGCATCGCCGGTGCCTTCGAAGACCGATTTGAGCAGGGCATTTCTATCCTGGAGTGCGGCGTCGCTGCGCAGTTGTTGACGCTCGGTGAGAATGATTCTGGCGCTGGAGCAGGCGAAGGAAGCGACGACGGCGCAAACCGCGATGGCGAATTGTTGTTCGGCGATGTGCGCGGCCATAAGCAAAATGGCCATAGGGAAAAAGAAGGGAACTACTTTCAGAGCGAAGCGGGTAAGCAGGGAAGAGGATTTGGGAGCCTCGCGGGGAAGAGCTGCGGGTTGCAGTGATTGGATATTCGATGTAGCGATGAGAACTGCAGCCAAGGCGAACGCGAGACTGAAGGGAAGATCCCAAAGTGTGCCGGGACGGAGTCCCTGGTAAACCTGAAGATACAAGTAGGGACACTCGGCGAGGGAGTAGAGCAAGAGGAACGCGGTGGTGCGGCGATAGAGGGAACGAACCTGATCGCTCTGCGAACGAAGAGTCCACGCGGCAAATAAAGTGACGACGAAAATATTGCGGGCGACGCTGACCCACAAGGCGAGTATTTCGACGGAAAAGCCGGGGAACTGCCAGTGGTTGGGAATTTCGAAGGCGAAAATGTAGAGAGAGACGACCAGGATGCCGACTTGAGCGAAATCGAGCCACTGCGTCCAGCGGATTTGCTGCGGTTCTTTGTGCGGATCGATGAAGAGGGAGAGGAAGGCCGGGGTCATCCAGACGAAGAAGAGCAAATCGCTGGGCCAAGGCTGGTCGATAGGCTTGTGCAAGACGGCGTCATAAAAGGTGGCGAGACACTGCGCCAAAAACCACAGGAAAAGGCCGCTCTGCTGAAATCGCCAGAAAATGCGGACATATCCTTCGGAGCGCCGAGCGGCTTGCCATGCGGCACACATGGCTACTGCGCCGAGCGCGGATTGCAGCACACCGGCGAGAAGAGCCTTGGAGGTAGTCCAATTGGTGCCGGCCAGGAGCAGTGACAAGTGAAGGCCGACCAGAATGAGAGACAGCACTGGAAAGAGAAAGAGACGCCACTTCCCCAGGGGAGAGTTTTGAGGGTGCACGAGCTAGCCTCACGAACGGTGTCTCAAAAGCGATATCCGTCTATGATCCGCCAGGCTGCGGTAAAGACCAAGACGATGCGTGGAGAATGTTCTTAGGCGGAGGAGTACATGTTTATGCACTTTTTAAAAGTGTTTGTAGCGGAAATGAATTTAATGAGCTTGCGAGCGGAATGCCCGGAAGGAGCTTGAAGTGATTAATTCACCCTGGTGCTGGGGAGGCGTTAAAGGTTGAGGTTAGATGAGTTGGCGCCTGGCTAAAGCCAGGGCCCTACACGTGCATTTCTACAGGTGCAGCGGTACACGTGCAGCGATACACATGAAGGCCCTACACATCCAGGGCACGCGTGCGGATTGTTTAGCGGGAGTGGGCGGAGTCCAGGACTTCGCGGACTTTTTTGTGACGCTGTTGGGTTAGCGCTTTTTGGAGGAGCCACCGAGGAGGGATCCGAGGACGCCGCGGACGATTTGACGGCCTACGGAGCTGCCGATGGTGCGTGCGGCGCTTTTAGCCATGGCTTCGACGAGAGTGTCGCCGCGGCGGCCGCCCATGCTCATTCCGGGGATGCGTTCATACCATGCTGGGCCTTGGGCGGTGGAAGCTTGACCGCCGGCGTTTGGAGCGTTGGGCAACGGCTGGCCGGCGCGGGCTTTGAGGATTTCGAAGGCGGATTCGCGATCGACGGCATTTTCGTAAACGCCGGCGACGACGGAAGACTGGATCAGTTGGCGGCGCTGTTCGGGAGTGATGGGGCCGATCTGGCTGTGCGGCGGGCAAACGAGGGCGCGATCGACGATGCCGGGCGTGCCGTTTTCGTCGAGGAAGGAGATCAGAGCTTCGCCGACGGAGAGTTCGGTAATGGCTTTTTGCACGTCGATTTTGGGATTGGTGCGGAAGGTGTCGGCGGCGGCGCGCACAGCTTTCTGATCGGAGGGCGTAAAGGCGCGAAGAGCGTGTTGCACGCGATTGCCGAGTTGGCCGAGAACAGTGTCCGGGACATCGAGCGGATTTTGTGTGACGAAATAGACGCCCACACCTTTGGAACGAATCAGGCGGACAACCTGGACGACTTTCTCTTCGATCGGCTTGGGAAGATCGGTGAAGAGCAAGTGGGCTTCATCAAAGAAGAAAACGAGCTTGGGCTTTTCGGGATCGCCGACTTCGGGGAGGCGTTCGAAAAGGCTGGTGAGCAGCCATAGAAGGAACGTGGCGTAGAGCTTGGGAGATTGGTAGAGCTTGTCGGCGGCGAGAATGTTGACCACGCCGTGGCCGTTGGAATCGGTTTGCATCCAGTCGTCGAGATTGAGAGCCGGCTCGCCGAAGAATTTTTCTCCGCCTTGCTGTTGAATGGTGAGAAGTCCGCGCTGAATGGCACCGACGCTGGCAGCGGAGATGTTTCCGTATTGAGTTTGGAATTCTTTGGCGTGCTCGCCGACGTACTGCAGCATGGATTGAATGTCTTTGAGGTCGAGGAGGAGCAGACCGTTGTCGTCAGCAATTTTGAAGACGAGGGCGAGGACACTTTCTTGAATGTCGTTGAGATTTAGAAGACGGGCGAGGAGCAGCGGGCCCATTTCGGAGATGGTGGCGCGGACCGGATGGCCTTGTTCGCCGAAAATGTCCCAGAAGGTGACGGGGCAGGGAGCGAAGGAGAAATTGGTGAGCTGGAGTTTTTTGACGCGGTCGGAAATTTTGGGATTGTCGGTGCCGGGCTGGCTGATGCCGGAGAGGTCGCCTTTGATATCGGCAGCGAAAACGGGAACGCCGATGCGGCTGAAGGCTTCGGCCATGACTTGGAGAGTGACGGTTTTTCCGGTGCCGGTGGCGCCGGCGACGAGGCCGTGGCGATTGGCCATTTGGGGTAGGAGGTAAAGGGGGGATGCGCCTTGGGCGATGAGGAGTGGTTCGACCATTGGGGAGTGTTCACCTTGTTGGATTAGGTTGCGGGGAGAAGGGCTCCGCGCAGATTTGGTGCGTTGAGATTCTAATACGCGGAGACGAGAAAACCCACACGGGGGCGCGACGAGGTCGAGTCGATAGGATCCCTAAGCGGCTAAAGCCGGTTTTGCGGTGGTTGGTGGTGGCACGACTGGAAGTCGTGCCCTGACGAGGAGGGGAAAATGACGTGGAAGGAAGAAGGTTACGTCGAAGAAAATGCGAGAGAACCCAAACGCAGTGACGGCGTGGGTGGACACACGACTGGAAAGTGAAATTGGGTAGGGCGACTAGCTGGCGCCTGGCTAAAGCCAGGGCCCTACATGCGGATGCGAATGGCAGATTCCAGCCCTGACGCCTGAAGGCCTACGGAGTGTGGTGGTCCAGGAGCCAAAACAGGGCTTCGTCCAACTCGTGGAATACGCGAATGCCCGTTTCTCCCAAGGACTCGCGGATGGCGATAAAGGTTCGAGCGAATCCAAAGGCCACGTCGCCATGCACGAGGATGGAGCGGCGAGCGTCGTTGGAGAAGATGGAGCGTTGTGCGAGCCTGCGAATATCGTCAATTCCCATCGCTATTTGAGTGATCTGGGTGCAGTCGATTAATTGAGAAAAGGTGGGAACAAAGTTGGGATCCTTGAGCAGTTTCTCTTGATGAGCAAAACCGTCTTCAAGGGTGAATACGCCGGAGAAGGTGCTGATCACCAGTTGGCGTTCTTTGTTGATTTTGAAGTATGTGGGCAAGGCCTATCTTCCTTTCCTCTGGCGAGGGTCTTGTTTATTGGAGTCTTGTGTTTGTTATTCGAATTCCGACGCGAGGTTGGCCAAAGCTGGGCTTACAAAAGTTTTTCCCAACATAACCGCTTCGATGGCTGGGAACAGGTCATTGAAGGCTTCCGATTTGACGACGTAACCGTGTCCACCGGCGTTAATTGCGGCGCCTGACACCGCGCGATCAGATTCCTGACTCAAGAAAAGTATTTTGGCGTTGGGCGAGAGCTCTCGAATGCGCCGAGCCGCTTCGATGCCATTTAATGTTGGAAGACCAATGTCGAGGAGAATCAGATCCGGGTGAAGCTGCTGTGCTTTCAGCACCGCTTCCAGTCCGTCAGAGGCCACGCCGATTACCTGAAGGTGGGTATGTTCCCGCAGCCATTCCATGACCAAGCGCTGCCAATCGGGAAAATCATCTACAACTAAAATACGAACAGACGACAGATTGCTTATGACGTTCTCCTGTGTAGAGCGAATCGACAGAGCGCTGCATCGATTGGATTGTGGCATTGTGTTGTCTCAGAAAGGATCACACGCGGGATGGAGGATGTCGTTGCGCGAAAGCAGTTTCGAGACTGCTCAGAAGCAATTGCGGAGTAGGGAGGAGTTAAAAGCGGTTTGGGAATCGAACTGAAGTTTATATCGCGCGTAAGAAAAGGCGTTCAGGAGAGCGGAGAAGAAGTTTGCCGCGACGCTTCAGCAGGGCGCGATCTCGTTGCCACTGACTCATCACGCGACTGGTGGTGAAGGGAGTAACGTTAGCGGCGCTGGCCAATTCCTCGTTGGTTATCTGGATTTCGACACCGCCGGGGACCTCCTGGCCAATGGTGCGCGCCAAAGTGATCAGAACTTCGGCCATGCGATGGCGCGGGGTGTAGCAGGCTAAGCCGACATAGGAAGCGAGATGCCAACTGAGGAAGTCGGATGCGGTTAAGAGGGCATTTTCCAGCAAGCGGGGAAATCGAGAAACCAGGGAGCGAATTGTGGGGCGATCCCAAACTAATGCGGAAGTATCGGTGATTGTCTCGGTGCTGACGAGATAGGAGGATGGCTTGGACAAGGCGGTACGGCCGCCAACTAAATCTCCCGGTCCAAGCCACTGTAAGAGCAATTTTTTTCCTTCTTTGGTGACAACGAAATATCGGGCAAAGCCTTTGGTCAAGACGTAGAAATGGCTGGCTGGGTGATCCTGATTGGTGATGACGGAACGCGCAGCGAATTGGCGTTTTGTGGTGGCGGCGAGAATTGTGCGGCGCTCAAATGGAGTCAACCCTTCGAGGAATTGAGAGCGGAGTCCGGCGGGTACAGCGGCTATGCCGTGGGCTGGCATCGAAATACCTCCTTGGCGGGCTGAGGTGATTCGTGATTGTAGCGAGCGAGCCATCGGGAAGAAGTATTGGGGTCTGGGTGGATTGGGGGAACTGTCAGAAGTACTTAACTTAGGGTGGCTTCAGGTTGGATCGCGAAGCGACGCATAGGTAGGCGGCGGACTTCAGTTCACTCTGCTATAGCCGCGTTTGTAATAGGGCATGGCGTATCCGGCAAATCTCTCTTTGGGGCGCAATTCGAGGTGAATCTTGTGCCAGTTATTTTCGGTGGCGGCAACTGGAGCGGAGGTTGGGGCGTGGCTCGGTTCGTAGCTAAGCATGTAACGATAACGGACGGCCAGGCTGATGGTCCGGACGATCCGGGAGAGGTCTTGCAGATTGCGAGCGGTGAAGACGCCACCGCCGCTGGCTTCCGTTAAGGCTTTCAAGTTGTGCGGGCCGCGACGTTCCGCGGGGCCGATGTAGTCCTCGTCGGAACCGGGGAGAAGCGAACCGGGCAAACGAGGAATAGGTACTTTTCCTGGCGGCGTTGGATCTTTGGTGGGGTTCTTGGGCGTGGACGAGAAAATGGCGGGCAATTCGAAAGCGGGGCCAGCCATTACAGCAAAGACGGGGATGTCGGCCTCTTCGAGGAGTTTTTTGGTTTGCTGGAGATTGTGGCGACTGTGATTATCTCCGCCGTCGGAAATGATGATTATGGCGCGACGGCGATTCGAGGCTTCGCGTTGCGCAGCGGCGACGCCCAGGTAGATGCCATCAAAGAGGGCGGTGCTGCCGTTGGTTGGCGCGAGAAGAGTGGGGAGGCGAGTAGCCAGATCTTGTTGATCACGAGTGAAAGGAACCAGGCGTTTGACGCGAGTCTCGATTCCGAAGACGGAGAATTCGTCAGGATATTTCTCTGGAGCGGCGTCTGGATCGAGCACGGCGAGCGTAGCTTCGAGGACGAAGGGAATCTTCTTGATCATGCTGGAGCTCTGATCGGCGAGAATGACGAAAGAAACGGGCTGACGTTCTTTTTCGCAGTACATCAGGCGTTGTTCAATACCATCTTCGAGAACAAGAAAATCGTTCCTGTTCAGGTCGGTAGCGACTGCTCCTCTATTGTCGAAGACGATGACGGGGACCTGGACCAGCTCAACTTTACTGACGAATACGGTTTGTGGACGGGAGGTGGTAGTGGACTGAGGAAAGGCACAGAGGCCGGAAATCAGAGCGAGGAACGCAGCGACAGCTGGGCTTTTTGCCATGAGGTCACACGATTGTGAATGGGGAGGAAAAGTACTCGTGGTTGGAGGTGATGTCAATCGGCGATTTAGGAGGGACATTATGTGCGGTTAAGGACGATTGGAAGGGTGCGGGGCGGCGGATTGTGCAGAGGTGAATTGTGGATCCGTGGCGTGCGATTCGAAGAGGGTGATCGTTTTGCGGCATGTCGAGGGAAGACCTCACCCCTGAAGGGGTGAGCTACAGGGAAGGAGTTAGCTACAGGCCTGCGGGGGTGAGGTGTGGTTGTGGTGGGATTTCTCGTATTATCTCAGGGCGTTAATTGCGGGCTGCCTTCACGGCGGCTCGAACCTGGGCCGGTTAGGAGCGAACTTGGTTATGGATCGAAGGATGACGGACTTATTGATTTTTAGTGTGGTGGGATTTTTGTTGCTGATTGCGCAGCCGGGTGGAGTTTTTGCGCAGACGCCGGAGGCGGGAAAGGGTGCGGCGTATGACGTGATCGTTGCCAGGAATGTGATGGTGCCGATGCGAGATGGTGTGAGGCTGGCGACGGATATTTATATGCCGGCGCAAGGAGGGGTGGCGGTAGCGGGGAAATTTCCGGTGCTGGTGCAGCGGACTCCTTACGGCAAGACGCCGCGCATACCTCCGGGAACCGATGCAATCGCGGAAAAGGAACTGAACGCGGCGAATTATTTTGCGAAGAACGGATATGTTGTGCTGGTGCAAGATGTGCGCGGGCGCTTTGACTCTGAAGGCAACTTTTATTTTGCGATCAACGAAGGGCCGGATGGGTACGACACGGTGGAATGGGCGGCCAGCCAGCCGTGGTCGAACGGAAAAGTGGGGACGTTCGGCGGGTCGTATCTGGCGCATGTGCAGAACGCGATGGCGGTGCTGCGGCCGCCACATCTGAGCGCGATGTTCATCATGGTGGGAGCGGGTGATTATTTCGAAGAGGGCGCATGGCGGGGCGGGGCGTTCATGCTGCTGCATAACGTGTACTACGCGTTGACGGCGCTGACGATGACCAGCCACGAAGCACGCGGCAATGCGGCGACGCAGGCGGCGTTGAGTAACGCAGCGCATCGGGACCTGGGTTCGTGGATGTACGCATTTCCGTATGGAGCGGCGGCGACTCCTTTTAGCGCGGCGCCTGCGTACGAGAAGTGGTTTCAGGATTACGTGGACCACGATACGTACGATGACTATTGGAAGCAGAACGGGCTGAACGCGCAGGGTTTCTATGACAAATATCCAGACATTCCGATGTATTTCACGACGGGCTGGTACGATTTTTTCGAGCGGGGGAGTTTAAATAATTTTCAGGCGATGGCGTCGCGGCACAAATCGCCGACGAAGCTGCTAATCGGGCCTTGGGAGCATTTATCGGTGGGGCCGCGCTTCACGGGCGACGTGGACTTTGGAGCGAGTTCGGAATTCGACATGTTCGCGGAACAGTTGCGGTGGTTCGATGAGACGTTGAAGGGGCAATCGACGGGGATATTGCAGGAGCCTGCGGTGCGGGCGTTTGTTATGGGTGGCGGCAGCGGAGCGAAGAACGAGGCGGGCAGAATGCAGGATGGCGGGCAATGGATTACGGCTGGAACTTGGCCGCCGCCGGGAGCAGCGGTGCATCCGTATTATCTGCACGGCGACGGCACGCTTTCGGAAACCATGGCAGCGAAGGGGGAACGTCCCAGCGTGTTCGAATATGATCCGGCGCATCCGGTGCCATCGATTGGCGGGCAGATGAACGATAGCGTTGGCCCGAATTTTCCCGCGGACGGGCCGCGTGATCAGGTGTGCAGCGTAAAGACGTTTGGCTGCGATAACGAATTGCCGCTGGCGTCGCGCCGCGATGTGCGGGTGTTTCAGACTCCGCCGCTGGCGGCGGATGTGGTTATCGCGGGTCCGGTATCGGTGGATCTTTGGATTTCCTCGTCGGCGCCGGATACAGATTTTACGGCGAAGCTGGTGGATGTCGCGCCGCCATCGAAGGATTATCCGTTTGGCTTTGCGATGAACATTGAAGATCGCATTATTCGTGTACGGTGGAGCGAAGGGTACGACAAGCCGGCGCTGCTGAAGGCGGGAGAAGTTCGAAAAGTTACTGTGGATCTGATTGCGGCAGGGAATCGGTTCGCGAAGGGGCACCGGATTCGCGTGGATATTTCGAGTAGTAATTTTCCGTATTTCGACGCGAATCCTAACACCGGGGAACGGGTTGGGTATTCAACACATACGGAAAAGGCGGTGAATGCGGTGTACCACGATGGCGAACATCCGTCTCGGTTGAATTTGACGGTTTTGCCGGGGACGTTGATGGAGAAATAAACAAACCCCACACACGAAGGAAGCGTGTGGGGCTCCCGGGATTTAGGAGTCGGATTGTTGGTTGATCGGGTTAGAGGGGCGGGTGGTGGTGGGTGGGAAAGCCTCACCCCTGAAGGGGTGAGCTACAGGGGAAGGCGCGGGGCGTGGCTAAAGCCACGTACCTACACGAACTGTGCCTTAGGGCTGTGACGATGATGCGACGCGACGCGGGCGATTCGGGGTTAGCTTTGGAAGAACGAATTCTTGGAGAACGCCGGCCAGGGAGGTTTCGGCGAGGCGGATTAGTGCTGTCGAGACCACGAATCCGGAGTTGCGGCGATCGTTCGCGGGAATATAGAGAGCCTGGAGGCCGGCACCGGCAAAACTGCCGATTAGATTGGAGTAATTGGGCTGCCAATTTCCGTTGTCACCCTTGCAGATAAATGAATTGGCCACCAACGCATAGAGAAGTCTGGAGCGCTTGCTACCAGTGCCTTTGTAGAAGTAGCGCGGATCCTGTTTGAGAATCGAAGGCATGATCGCGCTGCCAATAAAGGTAGAAGCAAAAACGTTAGCGTAGGTCGCGCCGTAGCGTTTTGCATAGCCTTGCGCGCCCTGTCCGTAGGCGCCCCAACGATCGGTGGCCTGATCAATCCCGGCTAATACGCCGACCCCGGCGATGGTGATCGGGTCGCTCGCCGATTTCCAGGCCAGCCCAAACTTATGTTTCGTGCGGAGAGGAGCGGCATCCGATTCGTAGCTGACATAGAAATTCGGAATGACTCCGAAGACGCGCTGCTTTTCTTGTTCCTTGACCTGCACGTCGGCCAATTGCTCCGGCGAAAGTGCGACGCGCACCTCGACTAACTGCGGCCGGATCGCCAAGACGATCAGCGGAGTAACGTAGGCATCGCCCGGTTCGAGAATGCCAGAGAGCTCTCGCGAGGCAAGATTCGGGGAGGAAATGGTGAGCAGAAATGGACCGGGAGCGACGTTGGTAAATGCGAAGAGCCCATCCTCGTTCGACGTTACCACGGGGCCGGAAGATTGGCCTTCATGTAATAACTTTACTTCCGCTCCCAAAATGCTAGCGCCGGATTGATCAACAACTTTGCCGCTAATGCTCCCGGGCTTGTTCTGAGAGTCTTGTTGCTCGCGGGTGGAGGCGGCTTCCTGCGAATCTGACGGTGAGGTTGGCGCGGGTTGGTCGGTCGGAAATTGCTGAGACCAACAGGGAAGGGCGCAAAATACCAGTGCCACGCTTAGCCAAAGCAGCCTTGCGATACGGGGAATCGAGCTCGTTTTCGCGGAACCCGCGCGCATTTCTTACTTCTCCTCCCGTTCCTATGGAAGTCGCCTGATTGGATGCTCGTGGGTCGCCATGGGACACACTGTTCCTCGGTTGTCAGTCCAGGTTGGTAGTGCCTGGGAAAGCCTCACCCCTGAAGGGGTGAGCTACAGGGGAGTTGGCTACTTCATGGATGGCATCGATCACCAGGTCTGGTTGATCTTGCATGATCCAGTGGGTGCTCCGGTCTGCAAGCAGATGATGACCCTGGGGTAGGCGCTGCGCAATAGCCAAATGCTGTTCGCGACGATTGGAAGGCGTGGACAGGGCAGAGAGGATGACAACAGGTTTGTCACAAAAATTGCCGGCTTCGGCCACACAGACGGCGGAGGCCGGCAGATTTTCGAGTTGGCTGGCAATCGTGAGGCAGAATTTTTCTTGCACCCAAAACACAGAGGCCATGGCGCGTTCACTGGCAGGCAAATTCCAAAACCAAGGACTGGACACCGAGCCGGATTCAACAGTTGTGCCGCGACTGATGAGTCGCACCAGACGAGCTGCAACTTTTCTTGCTTGGGAGGTAAGCAGAAAGGCGACAAAGCGAATCACGCCAATTTTAGTTAGTAGAGCGGCTCGACGACAGACTCTGGAACCAATTTCGGCGCGCCTTCGGTCCTGCCCCGAAGGAGGATTCCATTCAGCGGGGACTACCGGATCGACTAGCACCATGCCGGCTGTCTCTTGCGGATAATGCGCCGCAAATAGAGGCATGGTGAGCCCGCCAAAGGAATGTCCCACCAGAATATACGGTGGAGGAATGGCGGCTTGCTCGAGCAGGGAATGAAGCTCCGTGACGATGCGTTCTGCGGTTCGCGGCATTGGACCCGGATCGCTCCAACCTAAGCCGGCGCGATCGTAGCTTACGACGCGATGGGAGTCGGCCAAAGTGCGCTGGATTTCTGTCCAGCTCAGCAGCGTAGACATGAGCCCCGCTTCGAGCAAAACAGTTGGCCCGCGGGCGCGTCCCGCTTCGAGCAAGTGCAAACGATGAGTTCCCAGATCAACCAGCTTGCCCGGAGGCGGATGCAGCTTGCTATCGCGCCACAATCCGACGCGCTGGTAGACGATGCCGGCCACGACGGCGAGCAACAGCAACGCCAAGACCCAGAGTAAAGCGTGAATGAACAACGTCTGCTCCTCTGCCCAAACAGTACCGCAGCAGCGCAGGAGTTCGATGCTTCAAGTGCGCATGTGGCTATGCAGGTTGTCGGCGGCCTGGAATCCGCTGGCTGCGCAATCACCGATGGAGCGGCCGTTTAGATAATTTCCGGCGAGGTACAAGCCCGGGAATTCGTTCAGGGCTGCTGCAATTGCCTTGACACGTTGCGCGTGACCGATAGTGTACTGCGGGAGTGCGCGGGGATATTTCCATACTGCGCGGTCGATGGGTTCGCCGGTGATCCCCAGGATCCTGGCGTTTTCTGCTTCTACTGTTTCTGCCAACACATGCTCAGAGGCGTTCAGCAGATGGTCAGATTCGTTGGCAGCAAAACTTGTCATCACTGCCGAACCCTCGGGAGCTCGGCCCGGGAATAGAGAAGAATTCCAGATGGTGCAAACGGTGTGCAAGGCTTCTTTGCGGGGGACCATGAAGCCAAAACCGTCGAGAGGGTGGCGCACTTGGTTTCGGTGGTAAGCGGAAGCGACTACATTCATGGGTGCGTGTTCGATCGCGGACAGAAGGAAGGATAGTTGCGGCGCGGACGGTTGCAGCAGGGAAGCCGCGGCATACGCTGGTAACGCGAGGACCACGGCGTCTGGACGGAATTCTTCGAGGCTTTGTGTGCGAATCGTCCAAGCTGAGTGGTCGGGCAGAGTTTCTTGGCGGTCGATGAGCAACGATTCAACTGGCGATTCGAGGCGCAATTCGTCTTTCAGTTCTTTAGCGAGGCGCTCTGTTAGCGTTCCCATTCCGTTTTTGAAGGAACCGAGGGTGGGAAGGGAATCGGTGACGCGCAATTTTTCGTTTGCATCCGTTGCTGAAGCTTTGCGATCTGCACTTGTTGGTGATGTACCATCTTTTGTGGATTTTTTGAATTTGTAGGTGCGAATCGCGCCGCGCACTAGGCTTCCGGTGGTTCGCTCCCAGTCGACAAGCGCCGGAAACGCGCTGAGCATGCCTAGTTTTTGAGGGTCACTGAAGAAAATGGTCGACACGAACGGATCAACCAGATAGTCCGAGACCTCTGCGCCAAATTTGCGGGTGACGAATTCGGCCAATGATTCTTCTGTGGCGGGAGGGTGGGTATGGCGGAGCGCTTCGCTGAGTAAGCGATATTTGGAGTGCATGCTAAGCAAGTTGGTACGGAGCAGTCCGACCGGAGAAAGTGGCGCCAAGTGCAGACGCCCGTCTCGCAGAATGTAACGCTTAGCCTTTGGATCGCCAGGCACAAACTCGTTTTCCAGCTTTAGTTCACGTACCAGAGTCCAGACAGGCTGGGGGAAACGCGGGCCTTGCGGTCCGGCTTCAAAGAGAAAACCATTTCGTCGTAGCGAAGAAATGAGCCCACCGGCTTGATTGGAGGCTTCGAGGAGCAAAGCGGGAATACCTAATTGTCGCAAGCGAAAGGCACAAGCCAGGCCAGTGATACCGGCGCCGATAACGATCGCTTTATAGAGGTGCCCCATCCGCAGTAGATTTTATCAAAGGGAATGCCGCAGAGTTGATGCGAAGCTTAGAGTTGAGTTGAGCTGGCTGTCTTGGCAGCTGGGAATCTTGTTGTGAGGCTGATTTGGAATCGTTGGTAGAGTTCGTTTCAAAGTATGCGTCACGTGCGGAAGAAGTCGCGGTGCGTTACCGCCGCGGCTATCGCATGGAAAGCTGGAGCTACGCGCGCGTCGCGCAAGAAGGGAATCGCGTGGCTCGCGAGCTGGAGTCTCGCGGCGTCAACAAAGGGGACGCCGTGCTGCTGTGGGGAGAAAACTCTCCGGAATGGATCGCCGTTTTTCTTGGATGCCTGCTGCGTGGCGCGGTGATTGTGCCGATCGATCACGGTTCTACTGCGGAATTCGCGTCGCGCATTGCAAATGAGGTGAAAGCCAGATTGGTGTTTCGTTCGAGGGCGCTTCCGGATACTCAACAGGCGGCGTCTACTATCGTTCTGGAGTCGCTGTTTGAATTTACTGCACAGCGCGATTGTTCGCCGTATCCCGCTCCAGCTTTCTCGCGCAAAGACACGCTGGAAATTATTTTCACTTCTGGAACCACTGCGGAGCCGCGCGGGGTGGTGCTTACGCACGGCAATGTGCTGGCAAATATCGAGCCACTGGAACGCGAAATCGGGAAATACCTGCGCTACGAGCGCTTCGTGCATCCTTTGCGGTTTCTGAACCTGCTGCCGCTTAGCCACGTGTTTGGGCAAATGTTGGGAATATTTATTCCGCCGCTCCTGGCGGGCACGGTAGTTTTTCCCGGATCCCTGAAGCCCTCGGAATTGATTGAAGTGGTGCACCGCGAACACGTCTCTGTGCTGGTCGCGGTGCCGCGCTTTATCGACTCTCTGCAACGAGAGATTCAGAGGCAAGTGGAACGCGAGGGCCGCCTGGCAAAATTCGAGAAGGACTTCGCGGTTGCCGAGAAAGAACATTTTTTGCGTCGCTGGTGGCGGTTTCGCCGCATCCATTCGCGTCTCGGCTGGAAATTCTGGGCGTTCATTTCTGGGGGAGCGGCGCTCTCTGAGAGCACCGAAGTGTTCTGGAACCGTCTGGGGTATGCGGTGATTCAGGGCTACGGAATGACGGAGACTACCTCGCTGATCAGCCTGAATCATCCATTTCATTCCACGAAGGGTTCGATTGGGCAAGTTTTCCCGGGGATGGAGGTCCGCGTCGACGAGCACGGAGAAATCCTGGTGCGTGGGGAGAATGTTGCGACTGCGTATCGGCAGCGCGATCAGGTGGAAGCGGTGGCCGAGGCGGACGGATGGTTCCGCACTGGGGACTTAGCGGAAGCAGACGAGACGGGCCGATTGTATTTCAAGGGCCGAAGGAAAAATGTGATGGTCACGGCGGCTGGGATGAATGTCTATCCGGAAGATTTAGAGAAATCGATCCGCCGCGAAGCAGGGGTGAAGGACTGCGTGGTGATCGGACTTGAACGAGATGGCAATGAAGAAGCGTGTGCGGTGTTGTTGCTCGATGGTTCGGAGCACAGGCCGGCGCAAATCATTGAGAACGCGAATCGGTCCCTTGCGGAGTATCAGAAGGTTCGTGAGTGGTTTGTGTGGAGCGAGCCCGATTTTCCGCGTACGCCTACACAGAAGCCGATACTTCCGCGCATTCGTGAAGTGGTGAGAAGCAACAAGCTCGCGACGCCGTCCGCGCCAACACAAAATGGCAATGGCAGCTTGGCGGGTTTGATCACGCAAATCACTGGGCGCAGCATGCGATCTGATTCTGAGGACGCGGCGCTGGAGGCTGATCTGCAAATGAGCTCGCTCGATCGAGTGGAACTGATGAGCGCCCTGGAGGACCGCTATCAGACCGATCTTAGCGAGGTGCGCTTCAGCGAAGCGGCGACTATTGGACAACTGGAGAAGCTGCTGAGCGGGTCGCAGACCACAAGCGCTCGAAACGTCTATCCGAAATGGCCGCAGCATTGGCTCACCACACTATTTCGACTGGGCGTTTATTATTTTCTCGCCTGGCCCGCCACGTATCTCATGGCCGCACCGCGCGTCCGAGGGCGGGAAAATCTTCGGGGACTACGCGGGCCGGCGTTGGTGGTAGCCAACCACGTCACCTATTTGGATATTGCGTGGGTTCTTCCGGCACTGCCGGCGCGTTTTCGAAACCGGCTGGCAACCGCCATGCGCGGAGAAAGACTGGCGGAAATGCGGCATCCGCCGAAAGAGATGAGTTTTGTCGGGAGATTCAGGGAACAGCTCGACTACTTTCTGGCCCTGTCGCTCTTCAACGTGTTTCCGCTGCCCCGAGAGGGTGGATTTTTAAAGAGTTTTTCCTTCGCCGGCGATCTAGCCGATCGTGGATGGAACATTTTAATTTTTCCAGAGGGCCTAACCACGGAAGATGGAAACATGGCAACGTTTCGCTCGGGGATCGGCCTGTTAGCAAAACAACTAAATCTGCCGATTATTCCGATGCGTTTGTCGGGGCTGTTCGATCTCAAGCAACAAAATAAAATTGTGACGCGCCCTGGGCACGTGCAAGTAGTGATTGGAGAACCGGTCCGCTTTTCGCCGGAGCAGGATGCCCAAGAAATCGCGAAAGAGCTGGAAAGGCGGGTTGCCGCCCTTTAGTCTGCTTCCGATTGCTGACTTCGGCGAGCAGCAGGGAAAATTCGCACCAGAAGGAAGAGCATAAGCAACGCGACCAGAATGCCGAGCGAGGCCCATTTCTGGTGCAAGACAAATTCCTTCGCCGCCGCACCGTAACGCGCCCCAAGGAAGCCCTCTACAAAAAACAGCGTTCCACGTCCCACGAAGGTTCCAATCACAAAGATCAGGAACGGCACCTGAAAAACGCCCTGAGCAATGACGAACGGCTTAAAGGGAACGGGGAAGGGCGCAACGGCGGGAAGCAAAACGGAAGTAAGCGGATACCGCTGAACCCAGGCGCGAATGCGGCCCGGTCCGTGCCCTTGATTCCTGCGGTAGTAGGCTTGGCCGCCTTTTCGCGCAAGCGCATAAATCCAGATACAGCCTGCCAATGAGCCTATAGCCGCCATGGCCGCGTAGTACGGCATGCCCATTGGATTGCGACTGGAGAGTTCCATTACGATCAGGTCGGTGACTAGCGGGAGGGGTACGAAGGATGAATCGAGAAATGCCGACAAGAGAATTCCCACGCCACCAAACGCGGGTAGCGTGGATTTTACCCATAAAGCGAGGCGAGTCGAAGTCAAGGCGTTAACCCTTCAAGAGGATGCGCAGAAAAAATCGAATCAGAACTGGTGCTTCGCTTGCGGTGCAGTTCCAGAGAATTCGATTGTAGGATGCGCCAATTCCCAGTACTTGGGGGAGTTTCTTGAGCATGGGCGTTCTGCCGGGCGATTGGCTTATTGTCCAGTGTATCGCAGCGTACATAGTGGGCAGGGGTAAGGCTTAGAGTGTAGACAATTTCCGTAAGGGGCAGGGGCAGCGGCGTATCTACCATTTCGTGGCCCGGTACTTTGGAGGGCAGCATCAAAGTGAGACGAGTGCAGTAGACAGGGCTGCTATTCGAGTATGCCGTGAGAAAAAAGGATTTAAATCTCGCCATGGAACTGAAGCCGTGCACAAATATGTCGTAGATATGGATGCGAGCACGGGCGGGAAAGACACACAGCCTTCCCCTTAGTAAAGCGAGCTGATAGTCATCCACTAAATATTTGCGACTTGGCCTGTATCCCTCGGGACTCGTGTAGAATCCAATGCGGTATATCGCGGCCGTTAGTGGAAGTCGGAAAATTGTTGTGCGTTGCATCTGCTGCGCACGAGACTGCCGCCGAAGTGAACACGTCAGTTAAGTACCAGTAGCGCCTTGAACGACGGAGCTGTCGCCAGACAGTCGCGTCATTTTGCGCAGATTCAAGGAGTGATTATGTCTGACCTGCAACAAACACTTCCCACGCTTCCCACGCTTCCCTCGTCTTCTTTTCGCTTGGACGTGCCGTTGCATTCGTTGCTTCAGCAGCCAACCGAGAAGCCTACGGAGGATGCCTCGAAGGAAATTAAAACGCTTCCGACGCCGATTTTCCCGCAACAGCCGGAATTGATGCATGAGCTGGATGCCGAGGATATCGCGGCGCACGAGCACGTTTTACAAACCGGGAAAAGGCATTGGCCGGTCTCGCGTATCCTGCACACCATGCGCGGATGGATGTTTCCGTATTTCAAATCGCGGGTGTTGCCCGGCGATTTCCAGCCGATCATCGCGTACCTTTTTACCGAGTGGAAATGCAATCTGGATTGCCACTACTGCTGGTCGTACGACAATCGCATCAAGGGCATGACCGAAGACACCGCGCGACGCGCCATTGATTGGCTGCATTCCACGCCATGCCGGGTGCTGGCACCTACCGGCGGCGAACCGCTGTTGCGTCCTGACTTCGTGCACAAAGTGGTGTACTACGCGGCGAAAAAGGATTTTTGGGTATACCTGGCGACGAACGCCCGTTTGCTGCGGCCGGAAGTAATCGACCATCTGACTGACGCGGGGATCGCGACGATCAATTTTGCGGTCGATACGGTTAAAGAGAAGCCAGGATTACCGAAGGCGCTGGAGCATGTGCGCTCGTACTTCGATTATCTGGTGAAACGCCAATACCGCTACGGCTACACGGTATTTTTCAACACGAATATTTGCCGCACCAATATTGATGATGTGAAGCAACTGGTAGAGATCGCTCACGACAACGGGATCTCCCTGACATTTCATATCAATGAAGCGCCGATGATGGAGCAACCGCATTTCAAGCATCTCGACGCCAACGATACGTACATCCGTCCTGAAGATTTTCCGATGGTAGATGACTTGCTCGACTGGCTCATTGATAAGCAGCGCCAGGGCTACAAGATGGTCGATTCCATTCCGCGTTTACAAAACATGAAAGGGTTCATGCGCGGCATTGGTGAACATTGGGGCTGCCGTGCTGGGCAGAACTGGTTGATCGTTCGCACCGATGGCACGCTTGCGCCGTGTTTCCCAATGTACAACGCAAAATACGACTGGGGCGCCGTCGAAAAACAGAAATTCGATGTGGAGCAACTCGCGGAAATGAAGCAGGGTTGCGAGCCGCATTGCTTTTCGACGCTGGGCTACAACGTTGCGTACTGCTACGACGCTGCTCGGGTCATGAAGTGGCTGCTGAAGCAAGCGCGCCACGGCTTTCAAGGAGTCACTGGAAGCTTTGAGTGATTGCGGGGCGCCCGGGCTGCGATAAGCGAGGCGGTGCTGCGGAGCATTTTTTGGTTGCCGGTTGTGGAATGGTGCCGCGATCCCTCCGCTGCGAGTCGCAAAAGGCGCGACTCTCCGGTCGGGATGACAGTTTTCGCTTAGTGTGAAATGGCGGCCTGACGTAATTCAATGCTGTAGATGCCAATAGAAAAACCTCACACGCAGAGGCGGTGTGTGGGACACCCGGTTGCTTGTTGTAGCTCTACACCAAGCGATCCGATCCTCCCTTGACCTATACATTCAGTCGATTGGGAAGAGATATGGAACTGGTCACGAGAGCTTGTAGACCTGGCGACGAACGGGCACTTTCCGTTGTTGCGCAAGCGACCATCTTAGAAACATACGCCGGGATCACGGACGGCGATGACTTAATTACGTATGTAAACGCTGAACTGACAGCAGCCGATTTTAGTCGAATGCTGCAGAGCGATCGCGTGCGCGCGTGGATCGGTGAAACGAGCGTGGGAAAATGTGCCGTTGGCTATGCCGTTGCAGTCTCTGACGAGGGCGTGGAATCGTTCTCTTCGTTCGAATTAAAGCGACTGTACATCTTCTACCGATTTCACGGGAATGGGTTAGGCAGGGCATTAATGGAAGAGGTGTTGTCGTTTGCCAAGCGGGAGAATTCAGAAAGAATTTGGCTGCAAGTCCACGAAGCCAACAAGCATGCGATTGAATTCTACAAACGATTTGGTTTTGTGCAAACTGGGGCGGACCTGTTTCGTGCCGGCGAAGGTTCTTACCGAGTCCTGACGATGAGACTGGCTCTTCCACGCTAAGTAAGGGCGTTACGGCGGAGAGGATAATCGGATAAACGCGATTAGGGGAGAGCGAGATCGACCGTCTCTGCGTTGCCGTTACCGGAATAGGTCAGATGGTACTTTGCCTTTTTGTTTCGATTCGGAACTGGGAAATAAAGATAGCCCGCAACTGATGAGGAAACCTTGGCATCTGGCAGAGCTTTTTCGTAGAGTTCGCGCTCCATCACGTCGCGGTCGTGGTTAGCAACGCCTGGCGGGACCTTGCCATTAGGAGCTACGCCGATCCCTACCGCAGTTTCGACGGTGTGCACGCGGACCGGTTGGCCGGTGTTTGGATCTGTGTAGGTGCCCCACTCGTAGCCAACGGTGCCGTGCGGGTAGACCTCGGTGCTGTTGGAATTTTTCTGTTTTTCGAGTTTGGCCGCCACGATCGTGGCGCTCTCGGGTCGGACGGGTATGTCGCTGCCCACTTCTTCTAGCGCAAAATCCGTAAACGAAAGATCGACGGGTTGGTCTTTTTTCGGGTATACGGCCACAAGGACGACGAGGCAGCAGCGGTTAACGTCCGCGGCAAATGCTTGAGAGGCTTGCTTTTTGCTTAGCAATTCAGCGCCGATACTGAAGCCGTCCTTTTCAAGGTGCGCGCGGTACTTAGCCGCAGAGGCCCTGGGTGCAGCACCTCCGAGCTTTTCTGATGTCTGATCTGGCTCTTGGGCTTGCAGGAGCGGCAGGGAAAGCGAAAGTAAAAGAAGCGGCGAAAAAAGCGCGAGAGCGTTTCGAAACATAAGTGCACCGCCTCGCCGGGCAAGTCCGCAGGAATGATCACTGATCGGAGCAGCCCTGGCTGTCGCCATTATAGACGCAAAAAGCGGGCTGGGAAGGTACACGCGGACAGGCTACTGGCAGGTCTGACGACGCGGATGTAAAATCACGATTTGGAGCATCAAACTGATGGTGCTACAGATTGCGCGTGGTCAGGCGGACGATGAATGGAGGAACCGAAATGAATAAGAAAGTGTTGCTAAGGGTTCTTTGCATGATCGTCGCGCTGGTGGGGCTCGTTTGGCTGCCAAGGCCGGTGTTTGCGCAGCGCGGTGGCGGTGGTCACGGAGGTGGAGGTGGAGGGGGATTTCATGGGGGTGGCGGAGGGTTCCACGGAGGCGGAGGAGGATTTCATGAAGGTGGCGGGGGATTTCACGGAGGCGGAGGAGCGTATCGCGGTAGCGTAGGAGGATTTCGCGGTGGCCGATCCTATGGCAACGGCGGCCGGTCGTATGGCTATGGTGGCCGCTCCTATGGCGGCTATGGTGGAGGACGCTACGCCGGAGGACGCTACGGTGCAGGACGCTACGGCGGCTATTACGGGTGGGGCGGCAGAGGTTGGGGTTACGGAAGAGGCTGGGGATACGGCAGAGGTTGGGGCTATCCAGGTTATGGTTGGGGTTGGGGATTCGGCTGGGGATGGCCATACTGGTATGGGTATCCATATGGCTACGGCTCTGGGTGGGGATACTCGTATCCTTATTACGATCCAAACGACTATTCGAATTGCACTCCTGGCTACGACTGCCCTAATGACGGGAACGACGATCCTCCGCCATCAGGTTCCAGGCCACAAAGCAAGACTTACCCGGCGCCTCCTTCGAGAGCACCCGAGGAGTCAGGACCTTCGAACTATTTGCCCGGTGATGGTGCGGATGATGATTCGGACCGTCCCGTTCTTTCCATTGATCGGATAACTGATACTCCGAGGAACCATCCAGTGGCGGACCCCGTCAGGCAACAAGAGCCGGGCGCTTCCATTGTTTCCGTTGACCGGAGAACCGCTACGCCGAGTAGCTATCGCGTCGCGAAGGGCAGCAAACAACACGATCCGGCGCTCCGCCCCGAAGTGCAACATGCGATGCGAGAATTGCGGGAGATGCCACCCTTTGCGCGCGAGCGGGAAATCGAAACGGGCCGCTACAGTCACTATTCGCCTCAGGAAAAGCAACTTCTGAGAAGCGTGAACTAAGAAGGCGCTTGATCGAGAGCACCAGCACAAGGGCGTCGAATGCAAGGCATCCACAGAGCGCGACATTTTGCTGACAGATTTGTCAGGTGCCGATGAACACCGTAAGTGGATTTAGACCGCAGTCGTGCGTTCGTTCACTAGGCCGTCACGCGGTTTGCCAATTGCCGCGCTGCAATACCAAACATCAGCCGGGACATTCCGGTCATCAGTAGGTTCACGCCTACAAGTATTCCGATGGCCCAGACCGAACTCGACGGCCAATGGAACCAGATAAGGCAGCCAAGCAGCAAGGTGATCAGCGCATTTACCAGTAGCCAGCCAGAGCCACCTTGGCCGCGTATTCGGAAATAGGCGATGACTTCGAGTACCCCTTCCACGAGGATAATTGCCGCCAAGAGCAGAGTCAGCGTCCCCAGCGCCAGCAACGGATGCGTCAAAAAGTAAACTCCACCGAAGACATACACGATTCCAATCAGCACCTGCCAAATGACGCGCCCCGCTCCTCCTCCGGTGAATGCCGCGACAAAATGCGCTCCGCCACCGAATATCAGCAGCCAGCCAACCAGAATGGTTATCGCCCAGCCCGCAACTGCCGGCTCAATAATCGCCATCACGCCCAGAAGGATGAATAGAATCGAGATGGCAATTAACCAGCCACTCGCTTTCTTGATAATCGTGCCCGCTCCATGTAATCCCTGAGTTGGATTCGACGTCGCCATAAGACACCTCCATTTGCGCTTTTCTGTCGGAATTTGCCGCTCGCCAAACGGAACACTACTGAATACGGGGCCTCGGGCGGAAACGCGCTCATTCTACTCCCTAAATTTGCGGGCCCACCACACAATCGTTTTCAAATGAGCGGCGATTTTTGTCAAGGCCGTGCGGGGAGCTGGTCGTGGTCAGTGAGTCCAGCGGCTGGGCTGCGCCAATACTTGGCTTTGAGTCGGCTCGTCTCAGCAACATTGAAGAGGACTTCACAGTCACAATGTCCGCCCTTTGATTGAAGCACGCAAAGATGTCATCTAAATCGCCGCGCTGAAATCCCGACGCAAGGAGAATCGACACAGAAAGTTTGAATGTCTTCTCACAACTTTGCGGCGCACGCGAAGCGTCTTCAGGGCTGAGAAGGTCGTCGAGTTTCTCGAAGTATCCCGAACGCGTAAGGCAAGTCATCACCTCTGGCGCAATCGAGGAAACGAACTCATGATTCGCGGGTTCCATGCGGTCAATATAGCACTCAGTCGTAAACCTCTCTCAAGTGCTGATTACGCGGTTACGTTCCATGTAGGCTTATACGCAACATTTGCGATTCCCCGACTTACCGGGATATGGCTTAACTTCTGCTGGCTTTTCATAAATATTTTAAATAATCACGCTCTTTTGCTCACTCGTAGCATCCAACGCCCGGAAGTCCTCCCTATGAGGGCGCAGTGGAGGTGTTTAATGGCGCGGAATGTAGCAGATCAACTGTGGGAAATGCTTCAAAAGGCTGGCGTGAAACGCTGCTATGGAATTGTGGGCGACGCTCTCAATCCGGTCATCGATGCGCTCCGGCGGAACGGAAATGTTGAGTTCGTTCATGTGCGAAATGAAGAGTACGGCGCATTCGCGGCGGTTGCAGAGGCGTACTTGACGGGAAAGCCCGTTGCGGTGTGTGGCACGGCCGGCCCTGGCGTGACGCACCTGTTTAACGGCCTGATGGACGCGAGGAAAGAAGGCGCCGCGGTCATCGCCATTGCGGGCGACGTCGAATCGAAGCTGATCGATACGGCTGCACTTGAAGAGCTGAATCCCTACAAGTTTTTTGACGCCGCCGCGCTGTACATCGGCCGCGTCGTGAATCCGGAACAGGCCCGGGCAGTCTTCAACACCGCCATTACGACTGCGGTCATCGACCGGGGTCCCACAGTGATTTCGCTTCCCGGCGACGTTGCAGCAGCTAAGGCGCCGGACGGAATGCATAGCGTTGCGATTCCTGCCAAGGCTGTCTTACGTCCTGCTGACGCGGACTTGGAAAAACTCGCGCGCTTGATCAATGATGCGAAAACGGTTGCCATCTTTGGCGGCGACGGCTGCCGCGACGCGCGGAACGAAGTGCTGACGTTGGCCAAGAAGCTAAAAGCGCCTGTTGGATATTCGTTCCGCGGCAAGCAATGGCTCGAGCATGACAACCCCTACGCGACGGGCATGACTGGTCTCATCGGGTATGGCGGAACGTACAAAGCGATTCACGATGCCGATGTTCTTCTGCTGCTCGGGACAGATTTTCCGTTTTCGGAGTTTTTGCCGAACGGCAATGTGAAAAAAGTCCAGATTGACACGAATCCGAAGCACCTCGGCCGGAGGACGCCGCTGGATCTCGGTCTTATCGGAGACGTGCAGGCGACGCTCGAGGCCTTGCTGCCGAAAATACGCGAAAAAAATGACGCCAGCTTCCTCGAAAAGCACCTTGCGCAAACGCGAGAGTTCGACGAGCTGCTGAGCCACTACGTTGAGAAAGGTCCTGGCATCAAGCCGATTCGTCCGGAGTATCTCGCCGCGACATTAAGCGAGCTGGCTTCCGACGACGCGATGTTTTTCGCCGACACTGGAACGGCGTGCATCTGGTTGGCGCGGCACATCAAGGGCGGCGCGAATCGCCGGCTCTTTGGCTCCTTTTCATGGGCGTCGATGGCCAACGCGGTGCCTAACGCCTTCGGCGCACAATTGGCCTTCCCTGGCCGGCAAACGATTGCCCTCTGCGGCGACGGCGGTTTCACGATGCTGGCGCTCGGTGATCTGCCCACGCTCGTGCAACGCAAGTCACGCGTTGTGCACATCATCCTCAACAATGAATCGCTCGACTTCGTGAATATCGAGCAACAGGAAGCGGGCTTCGTTCCGTTTGGAGTGGACTTCAAGAATCCGAATTTCGCGCGCGTGGCCGAAGCGATGGGCGCGAAAGGCATCCGTCTCGAGGACCCTGGCGACGTGAAAGAGGCTCTGACAGAAGCGCTGGCCTACAAAGACGGCCCGGTTGTCGTCGATGCGGTCGTCGATCCTTACGCGCTTTCGATGCCGTCACACGTCCCGTTGCACACAGCGGCGGGTTACACCCTGAGTCTCGCCAAGCAGGTGCTTGCAGGCCGATTCGACGAGGTGATCAAGACGATGGAACGCAATGTGCGTTTGGTGTGAGCAATGATCCTTGAGGTGCTAGTTAGCGGGGACGAGGTTTCCGCGAGTACTGCACGACTAGAAGCCATCTCATAAATGGCCAGACTCCAAGCTCGATAAGACTTCAGGGGCTGAAGCCCTTATTTTCCGCGTCCCTGAACGTCGCGGCTGAAGCCGCGACCCACAAGGCCATTTATGGGATGGCGACTAGTCACGCGAAAGGGATCTTGGATATGGCTAAACCCATTCTGGTGGTAACCAGCCGTTATACAAAGGAGATTGAAGATCGTATCGACCGCGACTTCAACGCCCGACGAAATCCGAACCAGTTTCCTTTCAGCCAAGAGCAGTTGCTCTCCGCAGCCGAAGGAGCCGACGCCCTGTTCATCACGCCGGCAGACCGGCTGGACGCTGGGTTTTTCGAGAGAGTCTCGCCAACGATAAAAATCATAGTCACGTACTCGGTGGGATTTGAGCATATCGATCTGGAAGCCGCCGCTCGCAGGAAAATTTCGGTCGCTTACACCCCGGGTGTCAACCAGGAAGCAACGGCCGACATCGCCATGCTGCTTTTGCTTGGTGCATCGCGTCGCGCTTACGAGGCCCAGGAACTGGTTCGAACGGGAGCTTGGAGACCGTTGAGTCCCGACATGCTGTTGGGCTGGCAAGTTGGTGGCAAGATCCTGGGCATTTTCGGAATGGGGCGCGTAGGACAAGCCCTGGCGCGTCGAGCGCGAGGATTCGGAATGAAGATTCACTATTGCAACACGTCTGAGTTACCCACGGAAATCGCAGGAGACGCCGTCCATCACAAGGATCCATCGGATCTGCTTCGAGTAAGTCAGTTCTTGAGCCTGCACGCCCCGGAAACTCCTCAGACCCGCCATTTCTTGAACTCCAAAGCGATAAGCCTTCTGCCTCCTGGCGCTATCGTGGTGAACACCGCCCGTGGCGGATTGGTGGTCGATGACGACCTCATCGTTGCTCTGAAGAGCGGGCGGGTCGCCGCCGCCGGACTCGACGTATTTGAGGGCGAGCCAAAACTTAACCCGGAATATGTTTCGCTGAAAAACACATTTCTCTTGCCGCATATCGGCAGCGCCACGATCGAGACCCGGACAGCAATGGGCATGCTGGCCCTGGACAATGTGGACGCGGTCCTGAACGGCAGGCCTGCGCCGACGCTCGTACATCCGTAATCGCAGCTCGACGTCTGGCCCCAAGACTTAGCAGTCTCAGTTGTTAGTTTTGACAATAGACGACGATTTCCTGTCCGCGTACCCTTCACCCCCAGCGAGAAGTCATCTTTTCACTCCTGCCAGCTCCGGCGGCCCCTGCCCCGAAAGGCACGCATCATATGAAGAAAAATGAAAAAACGTGTAAGACTCGCGGCCTGCTTCAATTTAGCGCTGTTATCCCCTTATTTTTGTTGACAACAGCGGCGGTCCGAGCGCAGCAGACTACAGGTGTGCCGTGTTCGACCAGCGCCACTACGACGGTTGATGGCAAATATGTGCCATCCCCTCCACCGGACTTCGGCGGCGTGATCAACCTCAATGCCACGGATTCCAAACCGTGCTGGCCCGCGAAGATCGTGCCGCCTAAAGGCGCACCGAATGTTTTGCTGATTATGACGGACGACCAGGGTTACGGAGTTTCTGGGACTTTTGGTGGTGTCATTCCCACACCTACGATGGACCGGATTGCCAAGATGGGACTGCGTTACACACAGTTTCACTCCACCGCTCTATGCTCTCCAACGCGAGCCGCTTTGATCACCGGTCGCAACCACCATTCCGTGGGGTTCGGGGTTATCGGCGAGATGTCCACTGGCTATCCCGGCTACGACTCCATCATCGGACCAGACAAGGCCACCATTGGGGAAATCCTAAAGGAGAACGGGTACGCCACTTCATGGTTTGGCAAAGAACACAATACTCCGACATATCAGTACAGTTCGGCAGGGCCCTTTGACCAATGGCCCAGCGGGATGGGTTTCGAGTATTTCTACGGATTCATGGGGGGCGAGACCGACCAGTGGACGCCGTATCTGTTTCGCAATACCACTCAAGTTTTTCCCTGGATCGGAAAGCCTGGTTACAACCTCACCACCGATTTAGCCGACGATGCGATTAGATATTTGAAGGAACTCGACGCATCTGCGCCTGAGAAGCCGTTTTTTCTATATTACGTGCCCGGCGGTACGCACTCGCCACACCAGCCCACCAGAGAGTGGATCGAGAAGTTCAAAGGCAAGTTCGATATCGGATGGAACGAACTGCGTGAACAGATATTCGCCAACCAGAAACGACTCGGTGTGATTCCGGCGAATACCCAGCTCACTCCCTGGCCGGATGTTCTGCCGAAGTGGGACACCTTGCCCGCCGAGAATAAAAAACTCTTTGCCCATGAGGCTGAGGTGTATGCCGCATACGCAGCCTATACGGACTACGAAATCGGGCGGGTCGTGCAGGCAGTGGATGACATGGGCAAGCTGGATAACACGCTGGTCATCTATATTAGTGGCGACAACGGCACCAGTGCCGAAGGCACCCTTCTAGGCACACCGAACCAAATGACGGCATATAACGGCATTCTCGAAATCCCCGTGGCTGAACAGATGAAGGCTTACGATGCGTGGGGCTCCGAAGCCACGTACCCGCATATGTCGGTGGCGTGGTCGTGGGCTTTTGATACGCCATTCAAATGGACTAAACAGGTGGCATCGCATTTCGGAGGCACACGGCAGGGCATGGTGATTGCGTGGCCCAATCGCATCAAGGACGCGGGAGGTACGCGGCCTCAGTTTCACCACATGATTGACATCGTGCCGACGATCCTGGAGGCCGCAGGCATTCAAGCTCCAACAATGGTTAACGGTATCGCGCAGAAACCCATTGAGGGCGTGAGCATGGGGTACACATTCGACAAAGCCAGCGCAACCGCGCCTTCGACACGCACAACCCAATATTTCGAGATGTTTGGTAACCGAGCGATCTACCACGAAGGGTGGATAGCCGCTACAACTCCACCCGCTCCCCCTTGGTTGCTAGGATCAACAAAGCTGCCTGATGTGGTCGACGGGTATAAATGGGAACTTTATAACATCGCTGAGGATTACTCTGAGAATAACGACTTGGCGGCAAAATATCCGGACAGGCTGCGAGATTTGAAGGAGCTATTCCTCGTGGAGGCGACGAAATACAACGTACTTCCATTAGATAATTCGGTGCTTCCGCGCATAATCACACCGCGTCCGAGCGCGACCGCCGGGCGCACTTTGTTCACCTATACCGGTGAGATATCGGGCTTGCCCGTTAGCGACGCTCCGAGCATTTTGAACAAGTCCTACACGATTACTGCCGACGTGGAAATCCCTGAGGGCGGATCGGAGGGAATGCTGGTCACCTTGGGTGGACGATTCGGTGGCTACGGTCTCTATCTCTTGAAGGGAAAACCGGTCTTCACCTACAACCTAGTCGATATGGAGCGGTTCCGCTGGGAAGGGCAGCAGGCTCTCGCGCCCGGAAAACACACCGTCGTATTTGATTTCAAATATGCGGGACCCGGCTTTGGAAAAGGGGGCAGCGGAGTTCTCTCTGTCGACGGCCATCAAGTGGACAGCAAAACGATCCCACACACTATTCCGTTCCTCATGTCGATCGACGAGACATTTGACGTTGGCGTCGATACGCGCACCCCGGTAGACGACAAGGATTACCAGGTGCCATTCCGCTTCACTGGCAAGCTGAACAAACTTACAGTCAATCTCAAGCCTGAACCGATGAGTGCAGAAGAACAGAAGCAATGGGACGAAGCGGCGAAAAGAGTGAACCGGGCAGCAGAGTAATTGGGGTAACCGAGCTTACCAGGCAAATGGAATCGGATAAGAGCGGTGCTGCAACTTAAAAAATTGCCGGCGTTTTTCGGCAGTTCGCAGCGCTGAGATCGGTAGGGAAGCGTTTACGGGCAAGTGTGGTTGCAGGAATAGCGGAGGTCGTGGGGCCAATCCACATCGCAGCAGGAGCAGAGTGAGGAGCTCTAGTCTTTTCAAGAGATTCATAAGTTTCTCTCGCGGGTAACGTGTTTGCGAGTGGGGGACACTGCGCGATTCTAATAGGTAAGGATTGGGTCCGGTTAGCTGACAAATCACGTCGGCATCAGCGAATCGCAAAATGCCAGATCGGTCCGACGGCCTCGATACCCGCACTCAACTTAGAAACATGGCCACACGAAAAATGAGCGGCGGAAATATCGCGCGTTACACTGAGGGAAAGCATGCCAGGAGTTGTGATGGCCATTCCCTTCGACCTCGACATCCCCGTATTTCTCTGGGCCATGGGGCGCGTCATTTTCAGGCGCCAGGCGCGCGCCCAGGAATTCAAGCGCACCATTCCAGTGACTCCTATCTACGAAGAAATCCCCGACGCAGCTCTGACAGGAACGCAGCTGGATTATCTACGCCCGTTCGACGAGCAACTTACGGCTCTAAACTACCGGCCCATCTGCAACTACCGGGCAACCAACTTTGGAAATTATGGCCACAATCTCATGCGCCGTTATAACAATCCCGCCGACTCGGCATGGTGCGCCCTTACCGTCCTCGAACTGAAGGTCCAGGTCAATAAGGTGGAAGCCGTCAGAACCACCTCTGTAGTTTCTTTTTCCACACGATTCACTGATGGGAAATTGCTGATCACGCGGAACATGAGCCTGAAGGCGTTAAGTGACCAACCTCCCGAGCGCATCGTTCAGGAATGTCGTCAGACCACTGACCTTCGAAAACTTAAGAAGCGCCATGACGCTCGCGCATCGAAAATGGGCACCCCATTGACTCCAGTCACGGGCACGGACGACATCTTTAAAGAACAAAGCAGCGATCACCAGCGACTCTCTGAGTTTCAAGTGGAGCGAGGGATTTACAGCCTGCTTCCCGGTGGAACGGCGTACGAAGCCACCGACAAGGCGCGCGTGCGGGGCATTTGGAACCACTTCAATCCCTTGGCGCGCCACGTTTCGTGGACGCAATTGATCTTCAGCGCGCTCATCGGAAGCGTCCTACCGCTGCTGGCGATACTTGTGATCGCGCCAGAAGCAGTTGCGCGACTGAAGACTGTTGGGGGATTGGTGAGCTTCGGCGTGGCTCTACCGATCATTGCCGCAGCGTATTGTCTGGCAGGTTTGATCATCGGCCTGGTCACGGACTGGGCACCGTTTTACTGGATCATGCTGATTTCGTATTTGCCCACGCACGCCGTGGCCGGTTGGAGCTTCGGCTGGTTCCCGTTCAGCACTCTAATGTTTCTCTGGGCGTTCTCGACCCGACAAATGGTAAGACGCGGGAAACTGATCTTCGAGTCGTAACGTGCCCACGAAGCAGGGAATGGTCGGGTCTCAGTTCGCAAGAGTAACGAAACCGTTCTCACTCAAATCGAATGAAATCGCGTTGCCCGCCAAGGACATTTCCTCATGCACTCCACCGCCGTATCCGAAAATACACTGATACTGTCCGGGGGGAACGTGGAACGTAATTCGCATCTTCATCGATTGACCGGGATTCAATTGGACTCGTTCGGCCGGCCGAATTTCCGGGTCGACTGTGAATGACCATGAGCGAGCATTACCATCAAGGCTGCGTTGTCGCGCTCCATGGTGCACCAAGTCACTTCGTGTAATCACGGCCATGGAGCGCCCATCAGAAGGTACCAACGGAGAGTTCTTATCGACGGCTGCCAACAGGACCGGAGCGACCTGCTGAGGGTCGATGCTGGCTAACGCACTTCCGGTGTTGCGAATTTCGAGCAGAAACGTCGGCACGCCCTTCAGACCGAAATCGCTCCTCGTCATCAACTCCAACCCGTCAAGAGTGGCCCAGTGATGATCGTTCGGTGCGGGACCGATGATTTTGTATTTCCGAATAAGTGCGTCGCCGGGATTCATGGGCTGGAGGACGTCAGACGCGTCGACCTGCATGGCCTTGCCTGCGTAGGGGCGAAGTTCGTTCTTTACGTTCTCGGAAATGTACGTGATGTAAGGTCCACTGAGCAAAAAGCAAGTATCCCATCGGTCGAACACGACGACGCCACAATATTTGCCCAGGCCGCGAATACCTGCATTCGCCAGCAGAGCGAATGCAAAGGTAAGCAGAAGCAGTGTCGCGGAAGGCAGTCGAGTTGGATTTCGAAAATGGCGGCTGTTCATGGCGGTTACCATCGGCGATTAGTTGCTGACCATTTTAGTACTTCTGATTCGCGAAGCGAACATGGCTGATAAACGCTGCAAATCGGACCAGAGAAATCTCCAGTAATCGTCAGCCAACACGGTTATCTACAACATATCCTGAAAGAAGCAGGGTGGACTATAGTTCGCAGAATGTGGACTGCGGAGGGAGAATTTTGTGGATGATTTGAAGAACAACTTGTCGTCGAGGTTGATGTGCTTGGATGTCTACAGGGGATTGATGGTAGCAGGGATGATCGTGGTGGATAACCCCGGGAGCGACGAGCACGCGTATTGGCCGATCATGCATACGAAGTGGAATGGATGGACTCCAGCGGACTTCATCTTCCCGTCCTTCCTTTTTCTGGTCGGAATTTCAATGGTTTACTCATATTCTGCGCGGCGGGGACGGGGTGACACGAGGCAGCAGATTTTCGCGCACGCAATCAAGCGGAGTCTGATTCTGATCGCGATTGGATTGTTGGTGAACGCATCGCCGATCATCGGGCTAGACTTGCACACCTGGCGATTTGAAGGAGTGACCCAACGGATCGGGATTTGCTACTTTTTCGCCTCAATCCTGGAACTGTGGGCGGGAAGGCGGGAACAATGGGTGGCACTGATCGCATGCCTGGTTGGATATTGGGCACTGCTTCGATTTGTGCCGATTCCAGGAGCCGGAGTTCCAGGTCGTGATATTCCCTTCATGGATCAGGTGCAAAATCTTCCGGCATGGCTGGACAGAAAACTGTTCACGGGGCACTTGTATGACGGCAACCGAGACCCGGAGGGACTTATCCATACGATCCCGGCAATCGGCACAACTTTGATTGGGGTACTGACCGGCCACTGGCTGAGAAAACAGAACAGCAACCGTAAGTTAGTCATAGGGATGGTGCTGTTTGGAATATTGGGAGTAGTTGGCGGAGGGATTTGGCATCGATGGTTTCCCATCAATAAAAATCTGTGGACAAGTTCGTTTGTGTTGTTCAGCGGAGGACTTGCGTTACTGTTCCTGTCGCTGTTGTATTGGATGATCGAAGTGAAGAAATGGCGTGGGGCATGGACCATGCCAATTCTGGTCTTCGGCATGAATGCTATCGCGGGGTTTGTAGCGGACTCTATGATATACGGGCCGGGCTACACGTTTACGGCGACCGGACCGAATGGGACAAAGATGAATTGGCACGAAGCGGCACAAGCGTGGATGGAAGCGGCGGGACTCGGCACGGCGAATGCATCGCTTGTCTATTCTCTGGGGGCAGTGACGATCTGCTGGATTCTGTTGTGGTTCTTGTGGCGAAAGAAGATCTTTCTGAAGATCTGAAGCGTTAGGTGAATCCTCAAGCTCCTGACTGGGTAACGAAGTAAAATGAAATCCATGAGCAAGAAAGCGATCTCCCGTGGCGCGGTGCACAACGTACCACCGGATTTACGAAAAGCTCTCATTTCCGATTCGGTTGCTCGGGAAAAATGGGAGGATATTACGGCACTCGCGCGCAATGAGTGGATCTGCTGGGTTATCTCCGTCAAGAAACCGGAAACCAGAAGGCAGCATATTGAGCGGGTACGCACGGAACTCAAGGAAGGAATACGCCGACCTTGTTGCTGGCCAGGCTGTCCTCACCGCTGAAAATAAGTCAGCCAAGGAAATTGCGGGCCTGAGTGCGGTCACACTGAAGTGAGTAGTAGCAGGAACATTCCCGGTAAGCTCTATAAAAGGCGAAGTCAAGAAAAAACACTTCTCCAACGGCTGGACGTTTTCTTGCTTCGCAGCCCAACTGATTGAGCAGGATCTGTTCTGACCAGCCGCACCATTTGCTCGGTGGCAGAGCACAGTGGCCGGACGGTTTGGGTTTTCTCTATAAGCGGTTTTCATGCTCGTTGGCAACGAAGCCTGTCAGTTCCGAAACCAGCAAAGCAGAACGGTGGTCAAGTTGGCGACCATGGTTCTATTTGGGACTCGTGGCCCATCGCTTTTTCAGGTTATCCGAGAGGGCCTAGGGTCGACTGGGAGACTGCACGACCGAGGTACGCTGCGCCTAGCTAACCGGTTGAGACTCGCTCTCGAACCCGAGTGTCTCGAGAACCGACGGCCACCGCCAGAGAAAATCCAGGGATGGAGCGGACTCGATCAGAGACACTCAAACTGTTTGTGGTTTCAGATATTGAGCGTCGAAGTTTACTCCTCTCTTCCACACGATCAACACGATGGTGGCAATCTTTCTTGCCAAGGTAAGTCGGGCCATCTCCGGCCGCATGCCCTTGGCCAGCAATGCTTCGTAAAACTCTTGGAACGGGCCAGGCTTCGTTGAGGCGCTGACCGCCGCACCCTTGAACAGGTTCTTCAGATCGTGATTGTGATTTTGATTCAAGCCGCGAATCGATACTCTCTTCTTCACTTTTTGCAGTTGGCCGTTGACCTGGCGGTGATCGGCGCTACTGCGCGTCTCGATCGCAAAACCACTGATGCTCCACAACTGCCGCTTGGTGCGAAATCGGTGCGGAGTCTGCAAAATGCCAAGCGCCACCGCCGCGCGGATCGGGCCAATCGAGGGAATCTCACAGAGCCGTTTCCAGACCTTGTGCTTCTTGCTCTCCGCCAACAATTCCTGCCGCACTTCCTGGCGCAATGTCCGCAACGCATCAAGTTGCTGGAAGTAAAACGCTGCCCGCAGCCGAACTCCTGGTTCGGTGATCTTGCTGAGCCAAGTTGCCCGGTACAACCGCGAGTAAACTTGTGTGCCGCTGCAGGGAATGCCCCAACTTCGGTACAACGCTTTCACGCGCGTCATCACCCGGGCGAGATCTTTGCTGATGGTCAGATAACTGCGCACCAACTCCTTCAGAGCACGTAGGCCGTGCTCACCGTGATAGACCGGCTGGAGTTGGTTGCCACGCAGCAGTTCGGCTAATTTCCGGGCGTCGATGCGGTCACTCTTGTTGCCAACCTTCAGCAAGGCGTTGCGACGTGGATTGCATACCACCACTCGCGCCACGTGCGGCTTCAGCAGATCATACAGCCAAGCTGCGGCGGTTCCTTCCTCAAACGTAACGTGCAAGTCTCCGCTCAATCCGTTCAAAAACTGCAGAATCACGCTGGCCTTTGTCTCGATGACGCATTCCATCACCACCTTGCCGGCCGAGTTCATCACCGCAATCGAAATACTTTCCTTGTGCACGTCCATGCCGATATATTTGGTACTGATCATAAAGGGCGTTCCTCCTCTGGAGCGGTTGAGCTAGCACTCAAAACCCTACTCCATAAAGGGCGCCCTTTTATATTGCGTCGATGCAAACCAAGACTTAGCAAGCCAGAATGTCCCGATAGGCCTTCTGACTCGGAATAACGTCCAGTTAGCGTGTGACTGGGGTTTATCCACGCATGTTCATATCCAATAGATAAACCAACCCTGACACTTGCAACAGCTGGCAGTGGGCTACTCACTTTGCAACGGTTTCAAGTGGAATCGCCTCGAAGTACTTGGGTACGATGATCTTTGTCTTCGGCGAAGCAGCTCGGATCTCTTGTACAAAGGACTGCAAGGCATCGAGACTCGGTTGCTGAGAGGCGCCATATGGCGCCAAGAAATTGTCCCAATGAGTCGGCAGGACCATAGCAGGATAGTGTAGGTCCCGCATGAGGCGACCACTGTAGTCGTAAACTTCCTTTCGGGAAGCGCCGGCTCCGATTAACGCGACGTCCGGCTCTAGTCCTACAATCTCGCGTTCGATGTAGTTCATGCCACCAAACGCGAGAATCTGATGACCGTGAAAACGAATCAAATATGCGAGCGTGCCTCCCTCGGGATGGATTTGTTCCAAGGTCAACGGAGCTTTCATTCCAGGGGGTGCTGTGGCGGAACTGAAGTAGCGCTTGTGGTCGAGAGGGCTGTGAATGCTGGGAATGACTTTGAGGGAAAAGGAACCAAACTGGTAGTCCTCTCCGCCCCGGACCGTAATTAGCTGCTCTTCCGGCACAGCGTAAGCGCGCATCACATTTTCGGTGCTCTCGGTGCCGATCACCGCCGCGCGAGTTTTAAGGGCGATGTGAGGAACGTCCAGAATGTGGTCGTAATGTGTATGAGTAACGAGAACGAAATCTGCTCGTTGAATGTGCGCATCAATTGCCGCCACGTCGGGGGAGGCAACGTCGCTCCATCCATACACCCTGCGAGTGTCTCCAGCCAGCGGGTGGCCTCCCGGTGGCGGCGGTCCGTTGATTCGCGACAGATATGGATCAATCAGAATATAGGTCGTTCCATCGGTGATCTCCCAACCCGCCGCTCCCAGGTATTTCAGAGTGACTGGCTTGTTTTCTTCCGCGTTCGGCTGGTTCTGAGCAGCTTGAGTTAAGAGGACGGACATCGTGAATATACAGCAGCACGCGAGTGCAGACTTCATCATTGGCATGCACCTCCAGTTTTGACGCTGCCGTGAGTGTATTTTGAGCAGGGCAAGCCGGTTAATCAACACAGTCTAGGTCGATGCAACACCATCTAGGAACTAAATCTGTTCGAAGGTGGTGTTTATGATCCAAAGGAAACGGTGGAGACTTTCTTCAGCGGAAAAGATCGAGATCTGGCGCCGATGGAAGTGCGGGCAGTCCCAGCACGAGATTGGGCGCGCGTGTGGCAGGCCACATCCCACCATTCGTAAGCTGTTGTTGCCATGGGGCGGCATATCCGCACAGACTCAAATGACTAGAAGCGGTTTAGATTCGGACAGATGGAAAAATCTGGGTTAACTCACCGCTTGAGGAGCAGTCAGCAGATCGAGCTCCAAACCAGGGCACATGAGCTCGTATCCATACTTATCGTCCGCAAAATCGGCCTCGACGAGGTCGCTGATGTTTCCTCCACCGCTTTGGAAGCCGATGCCCACATCGAGACTGACCTCAAAGGCGGCCGACGATTGCGGAGGAATCAGGAAAAAGTCGTAACTAAGACCATAAGACGAGGCTGAGAAGGTTTGCGATTGAACGCCGACACTCCCGAACAATCCACCGCCCTGGGCCTGAAGGTTCGTCACGGGTTGATACTGCGATTGCTGCCAGGCAGGCGTGGGAGGAGGCAGTTCCGGATTTTGCGGATCAGCCTGCCACAATCCTAGGAGGGTGAGTGAAGCTTCCATGTCGACGTAGCAAATATCACCCGAAAAAAAACCTGTAGCGGCGAACGCCTCGCAAAGTCCATTGAGCACTAGAGACGATGCAACATTCACAACTGCAAGGTCGTTTCGCTGATTCTGCCAATAGAAAACAAAACTGTAGTTTGTGGAAAAAGAACCTGATGTGGCTTCCATTAGAAATTTGACCCAGCTATCGCCCGGCGCGATTTGCGACCCTTTAAAGCTGCCGACATTCGTTTGCCAGATAAAAATGGGGTCCAAATTGATTGCTGTAAAGGGGAGTACCAGGAGATTGGTCGGGTTCTGTAAAGCCCGCGCTCGTTGTTGAACCTCCTTACGAATTGCCGCCATCTCCAAGGACCCGCGCCGAGCGGCTTCTGGTTTATTGTTGGCAAGAATGCGGCGTAGCTCACTTTGATTCTGCGCCGCCATTTTGTCCAGCTTCTGCACGTCCAAGCCGGCTTTCGTTAGCAGGGGTTTGAGCTCCAGCTCGACAGCCCGCCGATAATTCAGTTGTTGCGCGAGCACGGCAGCATCGGCTTGGCGGCGCGTGGTTCCGCGGTGTTTTTCTCTCGCAGCGGTGAGAGCAGCTTTCAGGTGAGTTTCTTCCATCTGTGGTCGGGCAGTAGCCATAAGGTCCTCCTTGTCTGATTGTTTGGGTCCCGCGTGAAATCCGGAGTTTAAATCTGGCCTTGAGGTTCGCACATTCTATGCTCCTGCGGCCTCGGACACAACGAATTTGCGGGACATGCTCGGGGCAGACTCGCACTAGATCCTGGTTAAAGCGGAAACCGCCAATGTTGGTACTAGCCGCCATAGTTGCGGTTACACAGCTAACCTCCAAATGGGCGAGTCGGGTGGGTGATACACCGAAGTCCCTATTGCGAAGATGACTCCCGGGGCAAAGCATTTCAGGGTACCGGCACTGGTGAGATGTTGCATTCTCGCGCTGCTGAGTCAAAAGAGATCCCATGTTAGGCCTACCTTTACATTATTTGTTAAAGCATCCAATGGAAGGCATCGCGATCTTGGCATCCGATCCGCTTGAGGTATGGACCAGAGTCCAGGAATCCTATGTTGCGCAGCGCGAAGAACGTGGCCCCCACTGCCAATACGAATCCGATGAGAATTGGGAACGCCGGCTTCATGAGCAACTGGGCGTGCCCTGGCCATGTAAGTTGATTCCGGAATTCTGGAAGTTGTGGTTAGAAGTCATGAACGAGTTGGAAGCAAAGGGGATTTGTGCGGGTCCGCAGAGCTTCGGGTCCTGGAATGACGGGGATGCCGGATTGGTGCGGGCGATCTGGTGTCTGACGCATCATCTGAAACCAAAGGATGTGATAGAGACTGGTGTTGCTCACGGCGTGACGTCGCGCTTTATTCTTGAGGCACTGGAGAGGAACAAGGCCGGTCATCTGTGGAGCATTGACCTTCCTCCCATAGAAAGATTTTGGCAGTCGCATATCGGAGTGGCGGTCGGCGACCGCCACCCAGCGCGATGGTCGTATATCAAGGGCTCGAGCCGGCTTCGCCTTCCCAAGTTACTTAGCCAGTTTCGTCAGATCGATCTTTTCATTCACGACAGCATGCACACGGAGCGAAACGTACGCTTCGAGTTGGATCGAGCCTGGACGCGTGTAAGGCCGGGCGGCGCACTGGTTGTTGATGACGTCGATGCGAACTGGGGCTTCCGGTCCTTCACCCAATCATTTTCCAGTCAACAATCGATGATTTGCGAGGCCGAGCCGATCCGACCTGATCCAAGGCGATTCAACAAAAAGGGACTGTTCGGTATCATCCTGAAGAAAACGACCGAGTTGGTCTAGCGTTTTGATGGAAGCGCATAGACGATATTGCGGCGAGTTCACTTCGTTCCACGACTCTTGTTAGTATCTACGCCCGTAGAGCGCAACGAACCGCGCAAGTGCCTGGTAAACGCGGAAACCGTCCATTTAAAGTTCTAGAATTTAACTTGTCCGGTTTCCCGGGTGGTCTCAATGGGTCGACGCAACACTTTCCTGAAGTTTACTCGCAGGAGTCTGAAAACCTAAAGTCTGTCGCGGGCGTTGATTTAAGCGCAACGCCACTTTGTTCAGATCCGACTGGGAATAGTCGGACAGGTCGGTTTTCTTCGGGAAGTATTGTCGTAAAAGCCCGTTGGTGTTTTCGTTCGAGCCACGTTGCCAGGGACTCTGCGGATCACAGAGGTAAACTTTCACATCCGTGGCCACCGTAAAGTCCTTGTGTTTGGCCATCTCCAGTCCGCGGTCCCAGGTCAGCGAGCGCCGCAAGGTAGCGGGAAGTTTGCGAACGTGTTTGCTCAATGCCCCCACAACCTCCGCCGTATCTTTGCTAGGTACCTTGATCAGCATGACAAAGCGGGACTGGCGTTCGACCAACGTCGCGATGTGACTGTTTCCTGAGCCGCGCAGAAGATCGCCCTCCCAGTGACCCGGTACAGCGCGGTCCTCCACTTCAGCGGGCCTCTCGCGGATAGAGATGGCCTCGGGGATTTGGCCGCGCCCGTCTTTAAAGATGCGAGAGTGCTGCGACCGACGTATGCGACGCTTGGATCGCAGATGCTCCAGCAGCTCCTTTTTCAAGGCTCCACGGGCTTGAATGAACAGGCTTCGGTAAATGGTTTCGTGGGACACCCGCATGCTCTCATCATCGGGATACTGGGTTTTCAGCCAGCCGGAAATCTGCTCCGGCGACCAGTCCAGAATCAGTTTACTCGCAACGATGTCCCGCAACTTAACGTTGCTAGAAAGAAGGCAGCGCTTGGGCCGCAAGGCCGCCTGCCAGGCTTCGCCGTCCGCTGGACTGGCTCGATATGCAGGACGGCCACCATGCCGTGCGACCTCTCGGCTCACGGTCGATACCGCTCGCTCTAAACATCTGGAAATCTCACGGAGCGACGAACCGGAAGCCAGCCCTCGCGAGATTTCCTCGCGCTCACGCAGCGTGAGCGCGAGGAGCGCACGCCGCCGTATTGCCGGAACAATCCCACCATGAAGCGACACTATGCAACGAATGGAGTTATGATCCTTGCCAAAAGCACGCCCGATCTCATGCAGCGTCTGCCCCGTCTTCCAACGTCTCCACACGTCGAGCTTCTGTTCCGTCGAAAGCCCAAACCGTTCCCCTCGTTTCATAAACACCACCTTTAGAAGCAGCTTTATATCAGATGGTGTTGCATCGACCGTTTGAGCCAGCACGACTTATCGGGAGTTGAGAATCTTTTTCGATTTCTGCTATTGCGCCGCTGCCTTCGCAAGCGTTTCCTCCCGGAGACCGAGTACAACGCGCCCATTGATCTGTCCCTTCTTTAGTCGGCTGAACACTGCATTGATTGATTCCAGTGGCAGTATCTCGATCGTTGCCTTGACTTTGCCGTCTCCAGCAAACGCGAGCGACTCCTCCAGGTCCAAGCGAGTGCCAACGATGGAGCCCCGGATTGTGTAGCCGTTTAGAACCACGTCGAAAATCGAAACGGGAAATTCTCCTGGCGGGAGACCATTCAGGACGCAAGTCCCACCGCGACGAAGCATGCCGACCGCTTGCTTGAAGGCGATTGGTGAAACCGCCGTGACCAATGCTCCGTGCGCCCCGCCGATTTGTTTCTGGATTTCTGTCGTAGGATCTCCTGTTTTCGCATCGATGGTGATTTCAGCTCCGAGATTTCGCGCTAGAGCCATCTTTTCTGGGCCCAGGTCCACTGCCGCGACGTGCAGTCCCATGGCCTTCGCGTACTGAATCGCTATGTGGCCCAGGCCGCCTACTCCAGAGATCACAACCCATTCTCCCGGCCGTGCCTCAGTCATTTTCAATCCTTTATACGTCGTGACGCCCGCGCATAGGATCGGAGCCGCATCAACAAATGAAAGGTTCTTGGGAATTCGGCCCAAGTAATCTGCCTGCCCCAATGCGAACTGTGCGAAGGTTCCGTTCACTGAATATCCCGAGTTTTGTTGGTCTGGGCAGAGTGTCTCCCAGCCGGCAAGACAGTAATCGCAATGCCCGCACGCACTGTGTAGCCATGCGATTCCGACGCGATCGCCTTCTTTCAGGTGTGTTACTCCCGGCCCGAGAGCTGCGACGATTCCTGCCCCTTCGTGGCCTGGAATGAGCGGCATCATTGGCTTGACCGGCCAATCGCCATCTACAGCGTGCAGATCCGTATGACATACCCCGGTCGCAAAGACTTCTACCAGTGCTTGGCCTGGACCAGGCCTTGGGATTGGAACTTCTCGCACGATTAATGGCTCGCCAAATTTTTCAACAACTGCTGCTTTCATGGTTTTAATGTTTAGCACGCTGCATCTCCTCTGCGAGTCTAGCGCTGGCTCAAACGGCTGTATGTATCATTGGGCACAGTCGGGTGAGGAAGGAGCTGCAGTGCTGGTAAACGCGCTAATGGTCCATGTGAAGTTCTAGAACTTGACTTGTCCGATTTGCACGACTAATCGGGACTTAGCACCGAAGTCTGTGCTCAGTATAATTCAGCAATGCCACGCAGGTTGGTTTGGGTTAAGGAGCACATGTCATTGTGGAAAAGTTTATCGCCGGTACCTGGCAAAGGACTCACACCTATCCATTAATCTCCGCTGATCGATTCGAGGCCAGCTCGGCTGGAGACCAACAAAGTGGACCCGTCGAACGCCACGAGTTGGCGATGTCTGAATTCGCTCAGAGTACGGGTGACCGTTTCGCGGGTGACGCCGATGAGTTCAGCGATCTCTCTGTGAGTCAAAGAGAGTTTGATTCTTCTGCCGTCTTTCGTGACCATTCCATCAGCGGACCATTCAAGCAGCATTCGGGCAATCTTTCCGGGCGCTGAGGATCCGAGGGCAACAGTGCGCAACCGTTCGCACGCGCCCAAGTAAGAAGTGCTCAATTGGCGGACAACTTCCGCGTTTGCCTCGGGATGTGTGGCTATGAATCTCAGAAAATCGTCCCGCCGCACGAAAGCAACCTGGCAGGGATGGAGAGTTTCCGCCGTCGCCTCATAAGGATTGCCCGTTACCGTGGCCATCAGGCCGAGGACGTCGCCCGGCTTGGCAATTTTCAATATGAATATCTTCCCTCCGCTGGAACTGATGGAGAGTTTTATTTCGCCCGAACAGAGCACGAATACACCGCGAGGTTCCTGTCTTTCGAAGAAGAGACCTGCGCCCGCAGGATAGATAGAGGAATAATTCACGGACTCAAAATCTGTGATCGAGCCTGCGGACAAATGGCTGAAAAATGTGTTCCCTTTCAGCTTGCAGCTCTCGATGGATTCGATGCCGATCTGTCCCCGCATATTTATCCCTCTCGGCTGATTTATCGAAAACTTGCGCATATCCTCGTTTGCATACAGTAAGACTAAATCGGGTAGCAAAGCTGTCCCATTTAGGACATGTTGAGTACCCGCCGTCGGAATCACTAACCGAATAATCGTTGGCAGAAGGGCTTGGACTCAACGCCTGATTAACGCGGTAATCGTCCATGTAGATATTGGGCGAAGGCCCGGTAGCAGTAGCGAAGCGGTCGCAAGTGATGCGACAATGCCGGGCGATATGGACAACTTTCCAAATTTCATGAAACGCGCCGCGAACAGGATTGCGCACACGGATCAGGCAACTCCGGGTGTAGAGGGTTACGTTTTCGATGGAGCCGACGGAAGCCAAATGGCATTTTGGACGTGCACCAAGAATGCTTTCTCAGCGGAACATGTCCACGAATACGATGAGTACATGATCGTTGTGCAGGGCTGCTATACGTTGATCATCAATGGAGAGCGGATTCCCAGAAGCGCAGGAGAGGAATACTTCATCCCGCAAGGTGTGCGGCACAGCGGCGAAGTCGCGGCCGGGACCAGAACGATCCACGCCTTCGGAGGCCATCGGGCTGACCGAGCGGTGTCGCTGGCGCGGCCGTAATATAGCTCCTGATTGATGTCTTAACGAGGCCGGCCTCGCAACGGCCCGAGTAGACTGTTTCGGCGTTCACCCTAACAGAGCTCGGACCGAAGGAGGCCGAGGTGAAAATTATAGGATGTGATTTGCACGCTCGCCAGCAGACGTTGGCGATGTTGGACACCGCAACGGGTGAGGTCGTGAAGATGACTCTGAAGCACGAAGGTGATCGCGTGCGAGAGTTCTATTCTGCGCTTCCACGACCGGTGCGGGTGGGGATCGAGGCCACTGGATCGATGCAGTGGTTTGTGAATCTGATGGAAGAACTCGGGATCGAATGTCTGGTGGGTCATCCCGTAGAGATTCGAGCGGCCGAACCGCGAAAACAAAAACATGATCGGCGGGATGCAGACCTACTGCTGTCACTACTTCTAGAAAATCGCTTTCCGGCGATCTGGTTACCTACGAAGGAACTCTTGGACCTGCGGGCCCTGCTGCGCCACCGCCATCAGTGGGTGGGCCTACGGGTCAAAATACAAAATGCACTGCAAGCGATTGCCCTGGCGAACGGCTTGCGCCGGGGATCTTCTCTGTGGACCCAAGCAGGCCAACACGCCATTGCGTCTCTGCCGTTGTCGCCGCACGCCGCCTATCGGCGGGATGAGCTGCAGGCGATGTATGTAGCGTTTGAAGACGAGATCGAAAAACTAAATCAGCGAGTCGAGCAGCAAGCCCGGGAACGTTCCGCAGCGCGGCTGTTGATGTCTCATCCTGGAGTAGGACCGATCACCGCGCTAGCGACGGAAGTGTTCCTGGGCGATCCGTCGCGATTTTCCAGTAGCAAAGAACTGGCTAGTTATGCGGGGATGATCCCCGGCGAACACTCCAGCGGCAGGCGACAGCGACTGGGTAGCCTGACCAAACAAGGCAATCCATTGTTGCGCTTTCTCTGGAGTGAAGCGGCCATCCATGCGGTACGCCGGGATCCGGAGTTGAAACAGTTTTACCGCCGCAAACTGCTTCAAAAGGGCCTTGGAAAGGCCCGAGCAGCCGTAGCTCGCAAGCTGGGAATCCGGATGTGGATCATGTTGCGGGATCGGATCGAGTACAACGAGTTCTGTCGTCGTGGACAGAAGCAGCAGCACGGTGGTGATGCCTGTGCGGGAATGCCAGCAGCGCGTTATGGTGCGAAATCACCGGCTGATTGATTAGGCTACCCGCCTCCCTGCAAAGGGAGATCGAAAAACTCATCGTGGTCCTTAGTGATCGAAGAGATGACTGGTGGGCAACACCAAGTGGATGAATACAACGGGCCGAGCGACTGCGGGTGACGCCAATGAACAGAAGTTCCACAAACAGACGCAATTCGTGCGCCGACGAAGAAGTGTGCCCGCTACACCAACCACGCCCAAGAAAAAACTCTTGCACTGGCCGGCCTCGTTAGAGATAACGCGCTAATCGTACAAGTCCTGTTATCGGGACTTGGCGTGCGCCCACCCATTTGGGGATGACAAGAGGATAGTTGGCCCAATTGAGAGCCGTTATCCCGTCATCTGCCCGGTCCTTCCGGCACGAAGGGAGTACAATCCGGCAAAGGGACGTACATCTGTCCCGACTGGAGGTTAAGACCATTGAGCAAGAATACGTTTCCTCAACTTGCGGCTGCGATTTTTCTTATCGTCGCGGTCGCTCACGCCTTGCGACTCATCTTCAAATGGGTGGTGCTTATTGGCGGCTGGCAGGTCCCGATGTGGGTAAGTGCGGTCGCCATTGTCATAACAGCGTATCTTGCTTATGAAGGCTTTCGGATAAGCCAATCCAAACAAATCAGATGAGACCGAGACGTATCCACCTGACTTCTCAACTCCTGGTAAACGCGCTAATCGGAGAAGTGGGTCCTAGGTCCTTGCCCGCAGAAACGCAATGAAAAGAAACCAGAATGCCAGAGCAAAACCGACGATACGGGCCGTTCGGGGAGGCATCGGCCTGCCGGAGCTGAACGGGTAGCCTTGCTGTCTTTTCAAGCCTCCACGCAGGAATACTGCGGAGATTACGAGGAACAGCGCCACCTCACCGAATTTTGACCAACCGAAAGAACGCAGCATGAGCGAAGTATACCAACACGCTCAGTTTCATCCCCGCAGGTCCTGGTAAACGCGGTTACCGGAGATGTGGGTACTGGCCCGAGCTTTACCGATTGATGTCATAACGAGGTCGGCCCCACGACGAGCCGAGTAGACTTACGGTGTTCACCCCGAAGCGCTCGGAACGAAGGAGGCCGAATGCGAATTATAGGATGTGATTTACACGCTCGCCAGCAGTCCGTGGCGATGCTCGACACAGAGACCGGAGAAGTGGTGAATCGTACGCTGATGCACGAAGGCAACGAAGTGCGGGAGTTCTATGCGCAACTCCCGCAGCCGGTGCTGGTAGGCATAGAAGCGATTGGACCCATGCAGTGGTTTTTGCAGCTGCTGGCGGAGTTGGGAATCGAATGCCGGGTGGGAGACGCCGCGAAGATCCGCGCCGCGGAACCGCGCAAGCAGAAACATGATCGCCGCGATGCCGAGTTGATTCTGAAGCTGCTGGTGGAAAAGCGTTTTCCGACGATCTGGATGCCCAGCCAGGAACAGCTCGACCTCCGCGCCTTGTTATTGCACCGTCATCACTGGGTGCGTCTGCGCACGCAGATCCAGAATGCTCTTCAGGCCATCGCGCTCGCCCATGGGTTGCGGCGCGGTCCCAGCCTTTGGAGCTATGACGGGCAAGCGAAGATCGCCTTCTTGCCGTTGCCGCCGCACGCCTCGTATCGACGCAGTATGCTGCAGGCGCTGTATCGGAAGATGGAAGAAGAAATCGAGCAACTGACCGCGCAAGTCGCCGAGCAAGCGGAGCAGCGCTCGGGGGCACGATTGCTGCTGACCCATCCGGGAGTGGGCCCAGTCACAGCGTTAGCCACCGATGTCTTCCTTGGCGATCCGCAACGCTTCGCCGATGGCAAGGCGCTGGCCAGCTACGTGGGACTGATTCCACGCGAATACTCCAGCGGAGCGCACCAACGGCTGGGCGCATTGACCAAACAGGGCAGTCCGTTCCTGCGCTTTCTTTGGAATGAGGCCGGCGCTCATGCGGTACGCCGCGATCCCGAGCTGCAGCGATTCTATCGCCGCAAACTGGTGCAGAAGGGGTTGGGGAAAGCCCGCGTGGCGGCAGCCCGCAAGCTGGGCATTCGTCTGTGGATCATGTTGCGCGATCAGATCGATTACCAAGAATTCTGTCGTCGCGGACAGAAGCAGCCAAGCGGTGATGCCTGTGCGGGGATGCTTGAAGTCGGGAATGGTGCGAACGGTCACCGTCCGGTTGGTTAGGCCACCCGCCTCCCTTCGCGGGAAGGGAGTTCGCATAAGTCATCATGGTCCGTCGTGACCGAAGAGATGGTTGGTGGGCAGCACCGCAACGATGAAGCGACACAGAGCCGAGCGCCAGGGTGAACACAGTGCAGGCTAGCAATCGCAGTGACAATGAATTAGAAAACATCGCACGGGTGTGTCCCGAAGAGGCCAACACCCAAGAAAAAAACTCTTGCAACGGCCGACCTCGTTAGAGATACCCGACTAATCGGGACCTAGAGTGGTAAGCAGGGCATGGAGTAAGAGTCTTATTTAATTAGCACTCGTTTTAGCGCCTTGCACAGCCTGTGGCGCTTCCTGTCGCCTGATCGCGCCACTCGATTACAGCAGACGATCACGCGACCCGAACAAGGCGCGGCAGCGACTGCCTATTTTTTGGCGATTGCGTCGGACTTGAGCTGGGAACTTCCGCCCTCGCAGGTATAATCTTCCGTGCCAAATGTCTGCCGGATTTCGGTCTCGCCTTCCCATGCGGGCCAGTATTTGCGGTGCAGTTCCATCATTTGCAGCGCGGCTTCCACGGCTTCTTCCTTGGTCGCAAAGTTCATGATGGCATAGCCACCGACCACTTCCCTGGTTTCGGTGAAGGGGCCATCGGTAACCGTCACGCTGCCGCGCGAAGACCGCACCCGCGTGCTCGCCGCAGTCGGAGCCAATCCCCCGGCGACCACAATCTTTCCGGACTTCTGCCCCTCTTCGCTCATCTTCTCAATAGCGTCCACCATTTCCTTTGGTGGAGGCCCGAAATTTTCCGCGGCTTTGACCATCATCATGAATCGCATCGTTATTTCTCCTTTTCACTGTGGGAAAGCCTTGGGCTGGCTGTCTGGGCGGCGGTGCATCTGCCCCTATCAGTTTGTCGAATGAACCACCGGGAATTCGACAATTAAAGTATCGTCGCGCGTTTTTTTTTAAGCGTTTGCTTTTTGTGGGTTTTGCGGCGGCAGGCCCACCGGCGCTATCTGGCCAGGAGCAGGCAATGCAGCAGTGGCCCCACTGATGCCAGCCACTGGTAGCACACCACAATCTGGTGGAAGTCCAGCAGATGCGCCGCGATAGCTCGGCAGCCAGCCAGCGATGCCCAGATCACCAGCCTCACCAGTTCGCCCACCAGGCAGCAGAGGAGATGGCACATGAGCGTCGAGGCCTCCTGTAATAGGCCGCCGAACAGGGCCGTGCACCCAATGGCCAAAAAGGCCTTTCCCGATGAATTTGTTGTGTTTGGACTTGCGTGCCGTGCTGCCATAACCGCCTCCCGAATCGCCGCTACTGCGTCTCTACTCGTTAGACGAACGAGGGGCCGCAGTTTCGACAATCCGGGTAAGGCTAAAAAAGAAACAAGCAAAGTGAACAGCCGAGTCTGTGGTAGGCTTCCGGGTTTTAGTCGTGCAATCTTTATAGCGGAGTTTCCTACTTGATGGATTACCGGATTGTCGTCGTGGGCAGTTATGCCACGGGACTCACGATGAGAGTAGATCGCTTGCCAAGTCCTGGCGAAACGCTGCTAGGGAAGGGCTACCGCGTTGATTTCGGCGGCAAAGGTTCTAATCAAGCGGTGGCCTGCGCACGACTGGGATCACGGGTAAGTTTCATCGCTAAGATTGGGCTGGATAACTTTGGCGAGATGGCTTTGGGCCTTCATCGCGAAGAAAAAGTCGATGTGGGTTCGGTGATCCAGGTTCCCGATAAACCTACTGGCGTAGGTTTCATTATTGTGGATGCGAGGGGCAACAATTGCATCACCATTGATCCAGCGGCGAATGACCTATTGACTGCCCAAGAAGTGTCGCAATGTCTGGAAACTGTCACGTCTGAGACAGTCGTGTTAACGCAACTCGAGATTCCACTTGAAGCGGCTGGAACAGCTATGGCACGCGGCCGGGAAAAGGGAGCGGTCACAATTCTGAATCCAGCGCCAGCTAGAATTTTGCCGGACTCTGTGTTGCAATTCGTCGACGTTCTCACACCCAATCAAAGCGAAGCCAAGGTATTGACGGGGCTAAGCCCGGATGCCGATGTTGAGCCAGAGACAGTAGCCCGAGAACTGATTTCACGCGGCGTAAAGCGAGTCGTCATGACACTAGGCGAGAAGGGAGCGTTGGTCATGACAGCCAATTCCTCCTCGAACATTCCTGCAATAGAAGTATCGGCCGAAGATACGACGGGCGCGGGGGACGCCTTCAATGGAGGATTAGCAGTTGCGCTGTCGCGTGGCGCGAACTTGGAAGACGCCGTATGCTTCGCCGTAGTAACGGGAGGCTTGGCCGTCATACGTGAAGGAGTCGTCCCTTCGCTGCCAACACGGAATGAAGTCTTGCAGTACTACCGCCAACAAGGTCAAATGCCTCCACACTGGCTGTCGTAGAAGAGACGGCAAAAAGTAGCTAATTAAATCACCCAAGCGTTCGCACTCCGATTTGTAAGGACCATGCATCATTCTTAATTCTGCCTTAGAATTAAATCAGCTTCGTCTGCAGCATCGGTTTCGGCGCGGGAAAACATGTCGCACGCATCTGAATTCCTATTGACGCAACAACAGCGGGCTCGCTGGATGCGATTCGACACTGCGCAGTTACTGAAGCGTTTCTTCTTCTGCGAGCGTTCCCTACTGATCGCTGAGGCGTCCTGGATTCCTGCAATTGCTCCCCTCGAAATTAAAACTAGTCTGGCTCGCTATGCCTGGCAAAGCGCGGAAACTTCCAACTCGTTACGGGAGCGGGTTTTCGAGCTTCGTTTTCCAAGCCGCATGATGGAGGAAGAAGGCTCGGATCGCGCACTGGTCACGCTTTTTGACGCGGTGAAGGACTCACCTTCTGTTCCCGCATTTCTTCTCAGTGTTGGAAGAGTTGTGCTGCCGGCTATGCGCGACGCCTATCAATCGTACCTGAACGCCTCTGACTTGATCGCGGATGGTCCCACTCACCGATTCCTGACATTGGCGGTTACAGAGAAGGCGGAGCAAATCAGCGCTTTTGAATCCTGGATCAAAGGTATGTCGCAGAAGACTGAAGCATGGTCTGAAGCCATTGCGTGGGCGGACGCATTCGCAAAACGGATGTCCGCAATCGGTGGACTGGGAGTGGAATCTGCTGCTTCTTCCGTTGCCGCAGAGCCACTACCGGGAGCGAAACCCTTTTTCATTCCCGTGCATCCTGCGAGAGATCAGCGATTTTGGCCTTGCCGATTTTATTGGCCAGACATTGTCGATCCATCCTGTCCATATGGCGAAGGCATTCAACTACAGTTGCGTTCGGCCATTAGCCACGTAAATGAGGTTTGGGCCGTTGAAGCAGGGGGTGTGATCTTAGCTTCGTTTGCGGACACGCTGCCCTGGGAATGGATTTATAACTCCGCGCGCTGGACCTATGACGAATCGCGACACTGCCGTATGGGCTATGAGCGGCTGATGGCGTGGAAGCTTGATTTCGCCAGGATACCCCTTGGCACTTACATATATGAGAGTGCGACCACGGGTGGAGGTGAAGTTCCCCTCAATTTGCTGGGCATGCTGTTTTTCTTCGAAACCAAGAATATCCGGCATAAGCCCGAGCGGACGCGCTTGTTTCATTCTTACGGCGACTCTTTAAGTGAACATGACATGGATTTCGATTGGGCCGACGAAACGCTCCACGCCAGTTACGGAAAGCGCTGGCTCAAGGGACTACTCGCGATACGTGGTCAAGATCCCACAACTTATGAAGAGGTCCGCAAGAACTGCGAAAAGCTAGTCAATGATTATGTGCGGACAGCAACATCGGCTGAAGTCACTGAGCTGAAAAACGCCGCCAGTCAACTCCTGAATCAGGCCAAGCAGCTACGCTGAACACTGGTTCTACATGCATTAGAGACGAAGTGTGGCCGTGCGTCGGGACCTGAGAAAATCCATGGCAATCCATGCCGATCCTGTGATCGCCAAATTCTGCGCGTTGCCGGCAGTCAAGTGCCTGATTAACGCTGCCGGCTCAAACGGTCGATGCAACACCCCTCTAGTCGCTTGGTTCCACAAAGCTTTTCAGAAGGAACCCGTCTCCAGGGCTGTATTCAATTACACCTAAGCAGGGCAGTCTTTTCTTTGAATTAAGCTTTGCGAACGAACTTAGGCTTTGAAATTACTGCTCTTAGACCTCGAGGTGGTGTTGCGTCGACCCATTGAGATCACCGCGGTTACCGGAGATGTGGGTACTGGGCCGGTTTTCCGACTTAGCTGTTTTACAAAGGAAGGCCTGCGACATGGTCGACGACGGTCAGGTCAAGGAGTGTCGCAGGCCCGGGGGAGTTGAGGCATCCCTGGGTGCATCTGCAAACTATCTTCCCGTGGAGACCGTGTCTGTCCAAAATTGTACAGTCCCTGGTTAACGCGGAAACCGGACATCTTGGGGCCGGTACGCTGTTCTCCCAGCCATCCCGACGGATCGAAACACATTATCTTCGGTCGAAAACAAATAGATAAATCCCCCAAACGATAAGAGCAGATGTCCGGTTAGCCTTCTCACCGCTGCCCACAAGAGCAGCGGGAGATTGGCAATCAAAGTGACAATCGAAAGATCTAAAGAACCGCGCCGATACAGTCCACCTCGATGTCGAAGCCGCCATACCAAGCAGGAACATTGATAAAGATTCGAGCAGGAGGATTCTCCGGGAAGTAACGCCTGTAGACCTCGTTAACGGCAGGAAACATATCTACTGACGTCACGTAGACATTCAGTTTCAGGACGTTTTCCAAGGACGAACCCGCCGTTTCGACACAGAGCTTAAGCTGGTCTAAAACGATCTCGGTCTGGCGCTCAATAGGCCCTCGGAAAATCTCTCCGGTTTTCGGATCGAACGGCGGAGAGCCTGAGACGTAAATAGTGTCGCCGTGTTTAGTCACCATCGAAGCGGGCGCCTTGTACTTTTCGAGGTAGGTCGCCAGTGGCTCGACCCGAATGATTTCTCGTTTCATAGATTTTCTCCGTTTTGTAGACACGGTTTTTTCTTGAATTGGGCCTGCGTTCCGACTTCGGAGCGCATCAGGCTTTCAGATTCAGGATGCTTATAGTTCTTGGCGAGCTTCGTCTTTTTTCAATGAGGGGGCGGAAGGATGGGGTCAGAGACGAAAGCGCCGAAGAATTACGAGCATGATTCTAACATCTAGTTCGCTCAAGTACGCAGTGGGCGAGGACACGTATCGTTGAAAAAGGGACAGGGCTCTTAGAATACGTCTTGCGGTATCACGACAATGCCGTAAGGCCTGATTAACGCGGTAATCGTCCATGTGAAGTTCTAGAACTTGACTTCGCTGGTTACAATACACAGGTTCCATGGGGAGCCTCCTTGGTGTCTCTGAATCAGCGGGGTCGCTGAGTTCAGGTTTTGTACACCAAGTGCTCCTCCCTTGACCTATTCATTCAAACAAATAGGGAGTTGACCGGGCACGCACACCGGATTCTGGAATTTGAGAATAGAAGCCTAGACTCACTATTGTCCGGACCGCGATGATTTATTCATCGCGTCAAACGCTGCGAGCGCCTCTTCTGGCCGGGCGCGGACCACGAAATCTTCCGTAAGATTCACCCAGCGCACCTTCCCCGACGGGTCGATAAGGAATTCCGCTGGTCGCGAGATGTCTGCACCGTCGCGCCGGCCGTGCAGGTGCACCAGATCCCACCTGCGAATCACGTCCTGCTGTGCATCCGAAAGAATCGGAAACGTGTAGCCCTGCGACCGACGCAGGTTTTCGGAATCCTCGGGAGAATCCACACTGATGGCCATCACTCGAATCTTCCTTGCATCGAACTCCGGCAGCGCCTGCTGGAAACTCCGTAACTCGGAGTTGCAGAACGGTCACCAATATCCACGGTAGAAAATCAAAATCAGGCCGGCTGCCTTGGCCGCGCTTGTCGCGGCGCGGGTTGTACTCTCTGGAGTGAACGGAGAATTCAACGCACCCGTTAAACTCACTGGCTGGTTCTGCGAATCCGGCAGCGTGAAATCTGGCGCCATCTGGCCCAGCTGCGGCGCGCCGTGCGAAGCGGGCAGCACATGCCGTGCACCGATAAAAATGCCGTAGAGAAAAAATCCGCTGGATGCCAACGCTAGCACCGCGAGGACACTGCCGAAAATTTTCCCGCGAAACAGGTCCGAGTGCCGGAATGCGCGCACAAGGCCCAAGGCGATCAACACCAACCCGAGCGCGATCATCGGCAGGTTCGCCCAGGGAAAATCGCGACGCGCCGGGAAGCGAACGAAAAACAGGGGATAGCTAATCACTCCCAGGAAAACGAGCGACGCGCCGGCCCACACTGCCCAGTTCCAGCTTCGTTTCATCGCTAACACCTCTCCCCGCTCCACTCCAAGTACGACTTCCGATTTGCCTGCCCAGGGAGCGGGGATTTGAAACTCGTGCCCCTGAGTCTAGCCGAGCATGCTATTTCTTGGGAAGTTTTTCGCGGGCGCGGTCGTCTCCACCCGCTCTCTCGGAGAACTCAACCACGAGTGGCGGCACTTAATCCTCAATCCTGCAGGCACAGAAGGCCAAATCCTGATAGAACGCCGTTACCGTCCAGTGAAGTATTACGTCACATCTCCGGTAACTCGACTACACAGGAGTCGAAAAAGTATAATTGCTTATCGAGCGGAGACAGTTCCGGCGCAGAGACCTACTCGTGGATTGCATGGAATGTGGCGAATGGATGGGATTGGGCGACGCCGTCATCATTAGTCGTCCAAATGGTCACGAAGAATACCGCGTGCATGCGGGTGGTTGCACAGAGAGCGTCAAGAAGAAGCTGAAGGGTGATGTGGTTGTGCGGGAGATTACCAAGGCCGATGTGGAACGATACAAGTCAATACACGAGAAATTCGTGAAGATGATAAAAGAGACATACCCGACGGATTGAAGTGCGAGCAGTACGAACTTTTCCGGTTTGCCGTGCCGACTTACCGGGACCTAACGCCCGCGTGGTAATGCTGCGACCATTAGTTCCAGTGAAAGTTCTTTCATGTTGCTTGAAAGGAAATGGAACGTTATTCGTTTACGGGCAAGTGCGAGGTTGCTAGAACTTGGCTTGTCCGGATTTCCGGCTTACCGGGAGTTGGCAACGAACGCACAGGCGTTTTGACTGTGACCCAAGAGCCCAAGCAGGCTATGCCACGATATGGAGGATGAAGAAACAAACGGTCGTGGCGTTTGTGCTGCTGTTGCTGATTCCCGTAGTCACGGTGCTGGGGGGATTGCTGTTCAGTGTGATTAATCCCGAAATTGCGGCAGGGCACTCGAATTATGCGCGGAACTATCATCTCCTCACACTTGTGAAGCTCATGTCGCTGCTGGCATCGGGCGTGGTTGTGCTGATCTTGTGGTTGCTGGCGTGCTTTCTGGTGATTCGATCCAAGGAGCGATCCTTGTTGTGGCTGTTTTTCGCGGCATTGGGGCCCCTCGGGTTCGCCATTCTGGTGGTGCTGAACGACAAAGTGCCAGGGGAAACCGACCGGTATACATTGTTCGTGCGTAGCCTAAACAGGTATGTGCGCGTCGGGTACGAAGTGTGCATTTTTCTAATCATATGGGAGCTTGCCTATCAGGGCATGGTTCTCAAGCGCAACCTGATGATCATGTTCGAGTCTGCCCGCACTGGAATATCGACCACGCAGATCATCAATGTCCAGAATGCCTCGTCTGGAATGTGGGCGTTCGGCGAAGGGCTGGAAGTGATGTACCTGGTGGTTCTTCTTTATCTGCTTTGGCCTAGCGTATTCAACATCGTGGGGCATTTCGCGGCGACTATGGCAACACCCAAGGTGCGCTGAGCGATACGTGTACGACGCTCACTCGCGGGTGCGGCGCCAGTAGCTGGGGATCAGGCCGTCTTGTTTCCTACGGAAAATGAGGCGGTCGAGCGAGATCGGGCCTCCGCCCGTGGCGACCATTACGAGTGAGGCCAAGCCTAAGACTAAAGGAAGTTCGTACTCGCGAACGGCATAAATGCCTTCACTAGGGAGGTTGTATTTCCACATCGCCGCACCCATGTCTAAGAACAAGAGCAGTGCTGCAACTGGGGTAAGGAGCCCGAGCGCGAGAGCGACCCCACCGAAGAGCTCAATGGCACCTGCGACGTAGACAAAATAGGCTGGCAAGCCGATGGCCTGGAAGGATTCGATGAATCGCGCGCTGTCTCCAAAGAGCTTTGGATAGCCGTGATAAATGAAGATCAGGGCCAATCCACAGCGCAGCAGGAGCAGTGAGAGGAGCTCTAGTCGTTTTAAGAGGGGCATGATTTTCCCTCGCGGGCAGCGTGTGCGAGTGGGGCACACAGCGCGATTCTAACAGGTTAAGGTTGGGTCCGGTTAGCCGGACAAAGCAGGAACTTAGGCAAGTTCTATGTCAACGAAGGAATCCATTCCGATGACTTCAAACTCAGTTCGAGATAAAGTGCGCTCAATTGAATGGATGACCTTACCCGCTTTTTCGGCAAACTCCGGGCTGATTATCTGGACGATGGGGTTTTCCCATTGAAAAGGTCTGAGGTAAGTGCCAAGCACTTCACGGAAAGTTTCGCTGCTGATAACGGAAACGTCGTGCTTTTCTTTTAAACGAAAGAAACCTTTTTTTGGCCTGACGATACAGACCCATTCGCATTCGGGAATAATCGTCGGAAGACCCTCCGTGTAAGCGGTGAAGCGGCCAGCCTTTGTCTCACCTTTCCTCTGGACAGGGACCAGGCTAGGTACAAAGACTCCTTCTCCACAGGTCCTCTCCAACTCCTCTTTGGATTTTCCATATCGCCACAGATAAAGAGAGGCCGCGGCTGGCATGCTCAAGGGTCTTGAAGCTTGGGCCTGCTCCATCATCAGAAGAATTGCTTGTTGGTTAGAATTGGCCCACGACTGGACCAGCATTTCGCTATCCGCAACAATCGCCGATTCATGTCCGCCTAGGTTTCCCTGGGGGTTGGCCACACCCAAGCCAAATTTGGAAGCGAGTTTCTCCACAATAGGCATCGCCTCAAAAGCAAAATAACTGGGACGGTTGTAGTTCAGATTGAAGGACAAACCAGAATCAAAATAACCATCTGGTATATCAGGACCGTCGTCTGGAGACTCTGGAGCCTTTGCCTCGAAATCAAAACTGAAATAAACGCCCGTCTTTGGGTTGGAGTACCAAAGCTGACTATCGTTTCGCTTGAGGCATGCAATCCCATTGGACCACGCCGTAACTTCCTCGAAGTTCATTCTCTCGGGTTTACGCCAGCAGAAATAGAGGTCAAAGCTCATAAGGTCTCGCACCGGATTCTACCGCAAATATCGCAAGTGCCTGGTAAACGCGGGAGCCGGGAACCTTGGTACTGAGATTGACTGCATGGCAGGGAACTGGCCATGAGTTGACTCTGCCAGTACAACTGAACCACAGAACAGTTATTCGCAGAAAATTGAACTGCTAGGCTGAATGCAAGCCACGAAGAAATGGCCCTGGTGCGAACTGGCACCAAAGATCAGCGGTCAGGCATAGGTAAAGATGCTGCGGTTGGATTACATCTCGTGCGTTCTTACAGTCCTTTCGACCATTCTGGTAGGAAGGAAATTCTGGCAAGGATGGATGATAGCTGGCGCAAACAGCGTGATCGTCTGCGTAATTGCTGCGCGAACCGCGCAATTTGGATTCATACCCGCGAATCTATTCTGCCTTGTGCTTTATTCCTACAATCTGCGGAACTGGCGTAGCCCGCGAGTGCCGACTTCCAAGTAGTCCTGATATGCCTTAACGATGCCGGTTTCGCTTGGAGATAACGCGGTTTTCCATAAGAGATTGAGGGGGTTTTTGGGCCCCGCACAAAGCATTTAAGTGCGTAAGCCATCCACATATTTACAAAAAAGTGGAATCCACCATCACCCAAAATCTTTCCTCAATTTATGAGGGCAAAGAGGAGAGTCAATATCGGCAGCTGCTGCACCTCCAGACATGATAGACAGCGAATAGCACCGAGCCTCAGTTTGCTTCTCCAGGAACGCTGACTTCTTCATCAAATACCCGCGAAAGTGTTCCCAGCCAATCCCGAGAAAGGCTGGCGGGAAAGTATAAATGCTGAGTCTCGTCGGTTTTCCTTCAGTCTTCGCACCGGCGAGACCTCGGTTTCATCCTGGTTTTTGTTAGTCATACACGCCCGCATAAAAACCACTTAAGGTAACAAGATGGGCTGGTACTGCTTTGGCCACGTCTCTTCTCGAAGCTGAAGTCTCCCTTCTGTACCTGCGGTGAATTACTTCAGCATATGCCGAAACAGCAGGCCAGCAGTCGCGTCCGCTTTCGGCGCCTAACGAAGGAAAGTCGCTACGATCCTGCCGATTCCTTGTGGATTGCCGCTCGGCGACTAATCAGAATTGGAAGTCATCTTCGGAAGAGTTTGAGGTGTCTTGAGCCCTCCTCAACCGAGGCGGCAGCGGTTACCGGTAAAGTGGGAGGACCCCTGACACGAAACGCCATTTGTCTTTAATTAAGGTTCTTGTAAGTGTAGACATGGGCGGAATTACTTGACCCAGGCTAGTCCGTGCGGCGCAGCAGAATCAGCGCGAGCAGGACTAGCGCCGCTCCGAGCATGCCGAGAGCCTTGAAGTGAAGAACTAATGCTGCTCCCGCTGCAGCGCCCAAAACAAACGCGCCCCAAATTCTGAAGAGAAGATTTATTTTTGGATCGGAAGCTGCAACAGGCGCAGGAGATACGTCGGCAACATATTTTTCAGTCTCGGTCGAAATGAGGTTGGTAATCATTCCGGTGAGATACGTGGTGTGAACGCTGATGCCGCCGACACGACTAAATGCACCGTTTTGCAGGCCGAGTGTAAAAGATAGAAGGATCACAAATATTTCCACTCGCTGAGGCGCACCTGATGCGAACGTTAAGGAAGCGGCCACGATGAGAATCACTTCTATTCCCATGACGGCGGGAAGCAATGCTGAGGATGGAACGGCCTTTAGGGTTCGCCCGATAAGCATGCTCAATACGATTGCTGCTAAAAACGTGACAATGGCCGAGAGAGGTCCGAGCAGCGCGCGCCAATCCTGAGCAGCCACCGCAATGGCCCCAAGCACCAAATTGCCGGTCACGTGCCCGGTGAATGTTCTGGCGAGAACGAAGCTGGCGGCGTCGCAATAGCCGCCAACAAAGGCGAGGCCCAAAGCGAGCCAGGTATCAGAGTGTCGAGTGTTGGAAGTCACGCTTACCTTTCGCGCTGGGAAGACTCTCGATGGTCCCGTCCGTTCAGGATCACGGAGGTGTGGCAAAGCAGATTGTCGTTACCGGCTAATGGCGATGATTATGGGCACGGTGATTACCAGCGACAAGGTTGAAAGCAGCAGCGCCGAAGCCGATTCTGCTTCCATAGTCTTGTACTTAGCGGCCAGCAAAACAACGATTGTTGCGAGAGGGAAGCTGCAGCATACCAAAGCCTCGCGCGCGAACGGACTCTGTACATGAAGCAATTTGAGGAGCGCGAATAAGACGGCGGTCTGCACGGTGATGCGCCCGAGCGTGGCGAGGATTACCGATTTCGAGAGTTGGAAGACGTGGGCGGCAAGAGTCAGTCCGACGGTGAACACTGCAACACCGGACGTGGCGGAGCCAATCATTTCGAAGCAGCTTGCGATGTACTTTGGAATATGAAGGCCCAGAAGAACGACGGCAATGCCCAGCACCGGACCCCAGAGCAGCGGAGACTTCAACCCGGACATGAGTCCGGCGACAACTTGAGCTCGACGGGAAGACGATGGCGCAGAGACTGTTCCCACTGCTGTTGCTGAGACTTCGAGAAGGATAATGGCCGCTGGCACAACCAGGTTGATGGCCAAGGCAACAAGGCCCACAGTGCCCGCGCTGGTATCGCCGAGCAACGGTTGGAGCACCGCGATGCCAAAAACCGGGGTGGCTGATGTCGCGAGCAGAAGGGCATAGATGATTGAGGCAGGTCCTTGCAGGGACTTCACGTTCCGCAAGAGAAGCCACGCAACGATGAACAGACCATCATGCGAGAGAATCAACGCCAGAACGAGAGGGCCCTGCTGCAGTAGCAGTTCTTTCGGAATTTCGGTCATGCCAACAAATAAGGATGCGGGTAGCGCGTAGCCAAGCGCGAGTTCGCTCAACCCTGCGGCTTGGTCGGCGTCGAAAGCGCGGCGCTTGCCGGCAAAGTAGCCGAGCGCCAGAACAAAAAATACGGGAAGCAGTGCTCCCACCAGTCCGCCAATGTTCATGATAGATTCCTTTCCGCGGCGCTAGAATTCCACCTTGGTTCTGAATCCGAAGACCACCGCGTGCTGCGCGCCTCCAGCGACGTTTGCGTAGTACTGAACGACGGGCTGGAGAAGGAGCATTGGTAAAACGTCGAGTAGCGCGTTGAATTCAACCCCCTGCTCGGTTTTCCAGGAAGGAGCACCAGGCGGCAGGTACTTAGTGCTAAGACTGTTTCGCACATAGCCCAGCGACATCGTGTTGTGAATGGGCAGAGGCAGCGGTTCGTTGAAACGCAAGCCTGCGGTAAGGATGGTGTTGTTGCGATTGATGCTTCGAGGGCTCCAGTCGTACGCGAATGTGCCATCGAGACCCTTTGCTTCTTTCGGATCGACTCGCCACAGAGCTTGACTGGCCATCCAATACAAGAGGTAATTTCCCGACTCCGGCTTTGAATTCGTCGGTGACGTAAACTTTCCAGGATTGTAGGACGCGCCGAATTGATACAGACCGGAATATCCCTTGCGGCCTTCGACATCGTCAAAGGCCCGCACGGACGATGCGTTCTTTCCCGGAGTGAAGCCGATCTCCGAAACGCTCATGGGAACACCGTTGAACTGCGGAACAAGGCCCGTCGGGTTCTGTGAAAAAGGGGAACGAACCGCAGCCAGCACCATCGATTTCACGTAGAAGTTGTGGAAAGGCACGACGCGGAGTTCCATCGCCGGAGTCGAGGGAGGATCGAAGGACTCGAGGTCCGTAAATAAATTGCCCAACGCATAACCCATCGGCTCGAAGATGAACGAGGCCGCGTAGTGTTGAGCTCCGTAGAAATCCTGACCCGCGAACTGCCCGATACGCGCAGTAATACGCGCGTCCAGCCAGCGCTTCTCGATCCACCAGGAATCGAGACGGCAGGTATTCATGCTGGACATGCCGCTCGGACTGGTGAGCAGGCCAAGATATGCTCCGAGATTGCCGCCGCCCTGCCAGAGGGCTGTGGCATGGAAATACAGATCGTGCCAGCCGGTTAACTTTCCAAAATCAATGTCCACGGTACCGCGGAATCTGTTCCAACTGGCGAATCGCTCTGGCTGCACGCTCTTGAGATTCCAGAGGGAATCGCTGACATACTGAAAATCGAAGCTCACTCCACGTTCTTCCAGGCGCGACCGCTCCCCACCCCAAGTCCCGAAGAGGTGGCCGTGCGGGCCCTGACCTGTTTCGTGGCTGTCCGGGCCGGGGAGCGGTTCCTGTGGCGGCGTCTGCGAACGAACGGGAAAAGCGAACAGGAAAATGCCGAGGCCGAAGGAAAACAGGAATCGCCATTGTTGACTGCGCAAACAAAACATCTCGCACCGCCCAAGATGATTGATCTGGCGTTTCGATGACGAACCTGTTTCGAATTGCTAAGGCGAACGCACGGCGCGAAAACCCGGAGGCGTTCGCCAGCCGTACTCAGGCTTTGGCCGTTAATCCTGCTGCTTCGTTGGCATATTCCGGCTTGTAAACATGCTTACGGATGAACGCAACCATGTCTGCTGGGCGAGGGACCGTGGCCAAGTCGGAGTCGAAGACGAGTTTTGCAACTCGCGCGGCGGTCTGAATCTCGGATTCGAGAATATTCGACTGCAACGGATACAAGAGGCCCTGCTTGAGCAAATCGGGAGGCACCTGGTCCGCCACAGCTTGCCCGGCCTCGATGAACATCTCGTCGGTGACGCGCTTCGCCTGCGTGGCGAAAATCGCCATACCGATAGCAGGGAAGATGTAGAAATTGTTGGCTTGTCCTGGGAGGAATGTCTGGCCGTTGTATTGGACCGGAGGAAATTGCACGCCTGCCGCGTAGATGGCTTTGCCCTTCGACCATGTGTAGGCTTGCTCGGGCGTGCATTCGGCATGCTCGGTAGGGTTCGAGAGTGCAAGGATTACCGGGCGCTCGTTGATCCTGGCCATGGCCTCGATTACTTTTTGATCGAAGGCTCCGCCAATGGTGCTGACGCCGATGAGGGTGGTGGGCCTGATGCTGGCAATCGCGGCGACGAAATCGCGTGTCGGCGCGTGCTGATGCGCGTATGGCAGTTGGAAATCGAAGAGGTCCTTGCGGGTGGACTCGAGCAGACCGTCGATATCGAACATGTAGACGCGGGATTGAGCGTCCTTGAGTGTCATGCCCTGTGCAACGAGCGCGGAACAGAGCAGATTGGCGAGTCCAATGCCGGCTGAGCCCGCGCCGAGGAACAGGTACTTCTCGTCTTTCAGTTTTGTGCCCTTGATCTTGGTGGCGTTGATCATCCCAGCGAGAGTAATCCCAGCTGTGCCTTGCACGTCGTCGTTGTAGACGCAGTATTTGTCGCGGTAGCGCTGCAGGAGGTGCACCGCGTCTTTGCCAGTCCAATCTTCGAAGTGAATGCAGCACTTCGGGAAGGCTTCTTGCACAGCCTGGACGAACTCGTCGACGAAAGAATAAAGCTCGTCGGTCGGCGGGCGGGGAGTGCGCATTCCCAGATAGAGAGGATCGTGCAGGTATTGTTCATTGTTGGTACCGGCGTCGAGATACATGGGCAGCAGATATTGCGGAGGGACTCCGGCGCAGGCGGTATAAAGCTGCAGCTTACCGATGGGGATGCCGGCGCCGTTTGCGCCGAGGTCACCCAGACCAAGGATCCGGCCGCCGTCCGTGACACAGATGAAGCGAACGTCTTTCTGCGGCCAGTTTTTTAGAACTTCCTTCACCTTGCCGCGCCGGGTCATCGAGAGATACATGCCTCGAGGCTGGCGGTAGATATGACCGAACTTCAGGCAAGCCTCACCAATGGTTGGATCGTAAACAATCGGGAGAAACCGGGCAGGATCCGACATGACGGTGCGATAGAAGAGGGTTTCGTTGTGGTCGAGCAGATTGATCAAGAAAATATAACGTTCCAGATCAGTGGGTTTTTGCCCGAGCTGCAAATTCACGCGTTGCAACTGGATTTCGTCGGTTTCCGTTACATCGGGAACGAGCCCCACAAGACCGAGTGCTTGCCTTTCGACCTCGGTGAAGGCCGTTGACTTGTTGAGTGAAGGATCGTGAAGCAATTCGACTCCGCGCTTGGCAGTTCCAGTCATTCTTAATTACCTCTCTTTCTTCTTTTGATCAGGGCCGGTGATTCTGTACGTCACTCTTAAGCAGCTGCAGAGGCTACATAGGGTGTGACCATTTTTCTGGGATCGACAACGCGATCAAACTCCGCCTCGGTAACGAAGCCCAGCTTGAGTGCGGCTTGCTTGAGGGTGAGATCGTTGTCCATGGCGTAGTGCGCAATCTTGGAAGCCTTGTCGTAGCCAATTACGGGGGAGAGCGCCGTGACGAGCATGAGGGAACGCTCCACGTATTCGTTGATCTTTTTGGAATTGGGTTTGGTGCCCTCGACCAGGAACTTGCGGAAGTTCGTGCAGCTGTCGGTCATGAGGGTGATGGAGTGGGTGACGTTGTAAATGATCAGAGGTTTGTAGACATTCATCTCAAGATAACCACCGGCTCCGCCGAACCCCACCGCTGTGTCGTTGGCCATCACTTGCACGGCGACCATGGTGAGGGCTTCGGCCTGTGTGGGATTTACTTTGCCCGGCATGATCGAGGATCCCGGCTCGTTCTCGGGAATTAGTAGTTCGGCGAAGCCGGCTCGCGGGCCACAGGACATCAGGCGGACGTCGTTGGCAATCTTGTAGAGAGATACGGCGAGGGTGCGCAGTGTGCCGGAAAGCTGTACCTGAGCATCATGAGCGCCCTGCACTGTGAATTTGTTTGGCGCGGTCACGAACGGCAGTTCCGTGAGTTTCGCGATCTCGGCTGCAGCAGCCTCGGCGAATCCGGGAGCCGAATTGATTCCAGTGCCTACGGCCGTGCCGCCGAGCGCCAGACGATAGACGCCCTTCAGCGCATCTTCGATCCGATCGAGATCGTCAGCGAGCACGCCCTCATAGCCAGACCATTCCTGGCCGAGAGTGAGTGGCGTGGCATCTTGCATGTGCGTCCGGCCGATCTTAATGATGTCCTTCCATTGCTCGACCTTCGTTGCAATTGCATCGCGCAGCGCCTTCACCGCTGGGATCAGTCGCTGTTTCACATTGACTGCCGCCGCGATGTTCATTGCGGAAGGGAACGAGTCGTTGGAGGACTGTGCCATGTTGACGTGATCGTTGGGGTGAACCGGCGTCTTGCTGCCTAGTGGCGTGCCAGCGATCTGGCAGCAGCGGTTGGAGATCACCTCGTTTACGTTCATGTTGAATTGCGTGCCACTGCCGGTCATCCATACGTGCAGGGGAAACATGTCGTGATGCTGGCCCGCGAGAATCTCGTCGCAGGTTTGAACGATTAATTTGTGGCGCTGGTCGTCGAGCCGTTTGCCCGCTTGGTTGGCGTTGGCGGCGGCCTTCTTCAAGGTGGCGTAGGCGGTGATCATTTCACGTGGAATCAGATCTTTGCCGATGCTGAAGTGTTCCAGCGAGCGCTGCGTCTGCGCGCCCCAGAGCTTGTCAGCAGGGACATTTACTTCGCCGAGGCTGTCGAATTCCTTGCGGATGTCGGTCATGTTGCATCTCCTTCACTCGGACCTGTCTTGTGGATGCAATTGATCTCCGGTTGGAGATAAAAAGTTCGCAGATTGATTGATCTTCGAATTCGAGGCTGGCTGGCAAGCTATACGCCGGCATGCGAGATGTACGCGAGCTAAGTAGCTACGCAATCGCTAAGTTCCGGTAAATGCGAATGATTAGGAAAGTGTGTAGAAGTCCATTACTGACCACAAGTGCGTTTAGCGATATTGCTGTGGCACGGCAATTGGTATCACTTCCGGGTCGCCCGTTTACCAGGGCCTAGCCCGCAGGATTCTGGGGCGGTTCCCCGCCCTTCAGAAATGCGCTGGATCCGCCTCGTTCTTCGGGTCCCACCCCTTCATTTCATTGAGTTCCTCGGGCGTGATCTGAGGCAAGTGCCGGATGAACAAAACCAGGCGCCAGGTTTGCGGCACAGTGTGCGTTCCGTGGAAGGCGGGCATGCCGCTCAAACGAACGCCATTTTCAATGGTGTAGTAGAGCTCACCATCGCTCTTGTTCTGGGTCTCGGCGGCACGCAAGTCGGGCGGTTTCGGATAGAGGCCCTTGCCGAATACCGTCTGGCCCGCTCCGTCATTCCCATGGCACTCCGAGCAATGATAGGAGAAATGTTCCATGCCTCCCCGAATGTTCTCCGTGGAAGCCACGATGGGATTGCGAAGTTGACGATACGAAGATGGCACGGCTATTTTGCGTGCCGTGGTGGCCGCGAACACCTCAAGCGCTGATGGTGTCCCAAGTGCGCTGAAGCCTCGTCGCACGAGAATGATTCCGTAAACCGCGGCTGCAGCCACCAGCGCAAACAGAATCAGTGAAACTGCTTTCCAAGGTTTCACGTCTACCTTCCTGTCCCGAGCCGGCACGACTTACCAGGACTTGGAATTCTGCTCAATATAAGCGACTCGCTGCGACTCAAAAATCCTAATGGGGAGCCGGCGGATGTCGAACATCGGTACCGAGTTCAGAAATCCATGGCAACGATCAGCCGGGCTGCGTATCCGTGTGATCGACGTTCGCCCGCCCGAACGCAGGGAGGTACCGGCCGAAGTTCAATTAGCGGTTCAATCCGCATGAGCTTTTGCCAACTTCGCCTCGCTACCAAGCGGCCTAAATACGTCCTGAAAAATGGGAGCTCCAAACGGGGCACCCGTGAATCCGCCATCCACTATCAGCTCGACCGCGTTGACGTAGGAGGAATCGTCCGACGCAAGGAAGAGCACGGCTTTGGCAATTTCTTCCGGCTCGCCCCAGCGGCCCTGCGGAACCGCAGAAGAAAAGAACTTCGCCAACTTAGCGGAATCCTCTGCGGAAGCAGAGGCGCCGGGCCCGCGCTTCCAAATGGGAGTTTTGATCGCGCCTGGTGCGACAACGTTCACGCGAATGTTGCGCGGTGCAAGGTCGGCGGCGATGCAACGCGCCATCGAGACGAGACCCCCCTTGGTGGCTGCATATGCGGCGACGCCAGGTTGGCCGAGATAGTTCTGTACGGACCCACTAAAGATGATGCTGCCGTTGTCGTTCAGCAGAGGCGCCGCTGAATTCACCGTAAAGAAAGCGGCATTAAGGTTGGTGCGGATCACGCTCTCAAAAATGGCCTCGTCGGTCGAGCCGGTAGGAGTGCGGCCGGAGATGCCGGCATTGGCGAAGACAATGTCGAGCTTCCCGAAATCTTTGGCCAGGGCTGCGAACAGCCGCTTGCGATCTTCCGCAATGGTGACGTCAACGCGGTAGCCACGCGCGCCAGATCCAAGTTCGGCGATCGCTTCATCGAGCGTCTTCTGGTCGCGACCGGTAATGGCGACCAGTGCGCCTTCAGCAATGAAAAGTCGGGCTGTGGCCAGACCGATGCCACTGTTACCGCCGGTGATAAGAGCCTTTTTCCCTGTGAGCTTCATAATGCCTCCTTTTTGAAGAACCCTACCGCAGCGATCGGAAATCCGCGCGAATAGCATCTGCCCGCTCGCTGCTTCGTTGTGTACCAGTCGTTTGGGTCATGGTGTCCTCCTTTTGAGTAGTTTTGCATTCCTCGCCTGTGGACCTGGCGACTAGCTCTTTTCTCGTGGCTGGGAGGACGAGTTCCGTCGGTAGGCGGCGGAAAGCCTACCACAAATTGAGCGTCCGGAGCATTAAATCCCGGCAAGTCGGCTTGTGTTGAACTATCCAGGATGCTGGCTTCGGTTCGCTGTGTTCAGACTCTCCTCGCTGTCCAGAAGTCCGCTTGTGTGAAGTGAGTGTTCGTCAAAGGTGGGTTGCGTTCTCATCTCCTCGAAACCCGTTTGGGGTCAACTTCCGAGCCGACAATCCGCACGAGAGCGTCATGCAATGATTCGTTCTTGAAGACAAACTGGAAAGAGCTATAGAGGCAAGGCCAAAAAACAGAAGACTGAGAAGTTCGAGCGTGAGAAACGGATGGAATGGTTACGGACGGCTTGTTAAACCCAAGCCGCTCCTGGATTAGAGGTGAATAGGCTGACGAAACCAGTCAAGGAATGAGGCCAAGAGTTTCGAGCACCTGGCCCAGATGTGCGAATGTTCCCTGAACCACTCGATGAGCAAAAACACCCCGCCACCTAGAGATACCGCGCAGAGCACCAGTCCTAGATAGCCGCAAAGGAAGCGGGCGGGTCCCGCCGCACTCATGTGCAGCGCCAGAAAAAACAGGATACTTCCAACCAATCCTGAGGAGATGATCGTCTTCCACATCAATTGCCACGAAAAATGTTCGGACCACCAGCGGTCAAAAAATCGGCTCTGATTTCGTCTGCGCATCGGCCTCGAGTCAGAGCGCACCACGGCTGGAGCCCCGTTGCCGGCTCTCCAGTTACCAAGCTGAAACGCTTGATAATTGTCTGCTTCCACGCGCAAAACCATTTCTTTGTATATATCCACTTCCCAGCATCCGTCGAGGCGAAAACGGAGCACATTATTCGATTCGTCGACGACCAGTCCACGGAGGGGAACTACCGATTCTCCCGCTTTGACTTGCAGAACTACCTGGCGACCTAACCAATCCGAGTAAGTTTTTGACATATCGGCGACTACACTCCCACTCCCCGACACAATCGCAAAGCTGACCATGGAATGTCTGTCCTAAAGTGAACACTTTTTGGGTCGGTGCCAATCGGGTCTTTCACTGAGTGGAGTGCCCGCTGGACAGGGGAAGGTGCGGTTTCCCAGGGAGCTCTAATCATATACTTGAGAAGCGAATCATTGATCCCGAAAGCAGAAAGGCGACCGACGATGAGAACGGAATTGCTGCGCTTCAACGGCGCTGCCGAGCGGGACCCCGCCATCGATGTGTGGATGAAAGAGCATGCAGGTGAATTGGGAGCCATCGCACGTCAATGGTTTGAGGTGATGCGAAAGTGCGGCGACGAAGTCCGGGAGCTTTTGCATGACGGCTGTCCGGTCGTGTGTTTGGGAGACGCGCCCTTCGGCTATGTGAATGTATTCACCTCGCATGTAAACGTGGGGTTCTTTCACGGCGCAGCGCTGCCGGATCCAACTCGTTTGTTGCAAGGCACCGGCAAGTTCATGCGTCATGTGAAGCTGAGTCCAGGAACGACCACAAACGCCGCGGAGATGAACGGGCTCATTGATGCAGCGTACGCGGATATAAAGGCGCGCGTCGAGAACGGCTAGTACCGGGATGTGAGGTACGGACTCATTGGGCGCTAAGAGGCTCGAAAGTCCCTGTAAACGACTGATCGAGAGTTAGTTTGTTTTTTGGGGATTGTGACGCATGTGGTTTGGGTAACGAGTTTTGTTCTGATATCTTTGCGGTGTTTTGGAGGTGGGCCTCTGCAAGATCAAGCACTGGCAACGCTGCGCGGGCAAATCATTGAAATCATTTCGGGGACGGTCTTTGTGTTTCTCGGATTGGCCGCGTGTGGCATTGCGGCGATGAGACGTCGCGGCGGCGTGCGCGTTTTCGTTTGGCTGGGAATCTGGAGCGCGATGTATGGGGCGCTCCGCCTGATGGATCCACTGGCGGCCGTAGCGCGTTCACCTAACTGGTTTCGGGTGAGTGCTACGTACCTGGACGCGGTGATCATGGCTCTGATCCTGGCCGTTGCAACACGCGCTTGGCTGGAATTGAGCCGCGGCAAATTGCGCCCGATTCTTCAGGCGCTGATCTATGCGGAGCTGGTGGTGGGTTTGTCGGCCATCGGCCTCTTTGTCTTTACAGGCTCCAGCGGCAAATGGATGCCGTTGATGGACAGTCTACTCGCCAGTTTCACTCTCTGTCTGCTAACGGCGGTCATTGCGGTGCCGAAACTGGCGCACAAGTTCCTCATTACGCCCGATAGCGGAGTTCTGCTGGCAGGGACGCTGGTTTTCGGCGTGGAAGCTTTGTCGACGAACGTGTTACGGCTCCTGGGCTACCAATTTTCGGCGCTCTGGGATTCGCTGGGATTTGCCGCGCTGCTGTTCGCCTTTGGATACGTCGCCCTGCAGATGGTGTTTGGCAGTGAGCGCCGTTTGTTGGCAATTGAAAATGAACTCGAAATTGCCCGCGAGATACAGACTTCGATTCTTCCAAGGAGCAATCCTGAAATAACAAATCTGCGTATCACGGCGGCTTATCGCCCGATGACAGCCGTAGCCGGCGACTTTTATGAATTCATTCCCGTCGATCAGCACCGCGTCGGCGTGTTGGTAGCGGACGTCTCAGGACACGGCGTCCCTGCGGCACTGGTCGCGGCGATGATGAAGATGGCGGTGCAATCCATCGTGCCCTGTGTGCATTCGCCAGTAGATGTTTTACAGGGTTTGAATCGCATGCTTTCCGGGCAAGCACCGGATCAGTTCGTGACCGCCGCGTATTTGTTTATTGACACCGAGAATTACACAGCGCGCTACTCCGCCGCGGGCCATCCCCCGCTACTTCTTTCTCGTGCGGGAAGATTGCATCGTATCGAAAGCAATGGTCTGGTTTTTGGAGTGACGGCTCGGCCTGAGTATCCGGTGCGCGACATACCCATCTGCCCCGGCGATCGACTTCTCCTGTACACCGACGGGGTGATTGAGCCCGAAAATGCAAAAGGCAAATCATTCGGTGGCACTAAGCTTGAAGAGATTGTTCTTGGCTGCCAGATGTTCACATCTTCTGAGTTAACAGACAAACTGCTCGCCGAGATCCGCGCTTGGCAACCTGCCTCAATGGCTCAGCAGGACGACATCACTCTGGTGGTGATAGACGTCAGCTAGGTTAGTTCTTGCGTGGCGGATCTACTGTCCACGGCGGAACGACGCCGATCGAGCGGGCGTAAGCGATCTGCTGACCGAGGTGCTGCGCGATGTGCTGAACGATGTAGAGGAGAATGCCGCGTTCGGTGATCTTCCCACCGTTCCAGTCGCGAGTTTTTTCGAGGTCGGTGTCGGGCATGGCGCGGATGGCTACTTTGGCGTGGGCGTAGGAAGCCTTGAGCGTGGCGATGACTTTTGCTTTGTCGGTGGTGGAGTCTTCGAGAGTCTTCGTGTCGACGCCAACCGGAGTGGGGGTGCCCACAAGTTTGTAAAGGTTGAAGTTGGCGGCGCTGGCGTGCAGGAAAACCTCGGCGATGGTGCGAACGTCTGGGGAAGGACGCCAAGTATATTTATCGGCGGGGATAGCTTCGGCGAGGCGGACGAATTCGCTTTCCTGGATCATGACTTCGGCCAAAACTTCCGAGCGGTATCCGGTGACGCCGGGAGTTCCATCTCTGTATGGGTACACTTGCGCTGAGACGCGAAACGCGCTCGTTGCGATCAGGAACAGGCAGAGAGACAGAGTTCGTGGCATGAGGACTCCTTGGTTGCGTTGGGTGTTGAGTGAATCGAGGGATTATAACCATTCTTCGCAATGGAAATTCCCCTCGGTTGCCACGCTCGGCGACCCGACACGATTCCGTTCTCGAACTTGACTTGACCGGTTTGCCGACTCTCAGGAGCTGGCCACCTGAACGGCAAACTGTCCAGCGGTACAACGTGTGCAATAGGGAACAGCATCTTACTTCACTTAATGCTCTACTAAAATCTCCATGCTCTACTGAAAGAGCAAAACGACCCCAGGCGCGGCATTCTTACACGTGACAAATCTGCGCTAAGAGTTGTATCAGCAAAGGCAAACTTTGTTACGAGTACTTGATGTGTCGGCCTACCCCTCTTCGCACGGCTCTGTGAGCTTGACTGAGCCTGGAACTGTGGCTCCCTCTCTTGTGCCTTGGAAGCGCTTTTTGAGAATAGCCCTGCGCCCCCATCTCTATGCTGTTCTAGTCTGCGCGTCGCTTCTGCTGTGTCTGGCTCCTGGGAGATTGCCCGCCCAGCAACAAACTGCCCAGCTTGGGCTTAACAGTAGCGCCCTCCCAGAAACACCTTTACCCAAAACACCCTCTGCGGAGGGGCGAGCGAGCGTTGCAGGCACTGTATTGGACCTGAGCGGTGCCACCATTTCCGGGGCAAACGTCAGTTTGATGCGTAGTGACGGAACGCAATCGCGCAACACGGTTTCCGATGCGAACGGCGAATTTGGTTTCGCAAAGATTCTTCCGGGTTCCTACCTCGTGGTCGTCAACGCTACGGGCTTTGCGCCGTTTACCTCTGTGGAGTTCCTCGCCAGGGACCAGCAGGTCTACGAGCTTCCCGACATCTCATTGTCAGTTGCAGCAGCGAGCATGGAGGTGACGGTCCGTCCAACCGACCTGATCGCGGCTGAGCAGATACGGGCGGCGGAGAAGCAGCGTCTGGTGGGCGTCGTGCCGAACTTCTATACAAGCTACATTTATGACGCCGCGCCACTGACTTGGAAACAGAAGTGGTCGCTGGCGGTACGGGGCACGTTCGATCCGGTTGCAGTTATCGGCGTCGGCTTCGCTGCCGGCATCGAGCAGGCCAACAACTCCTTTGCCGGATACGGCCAAGGTGCGTCTGGATACGCCAAGCGTTATGCCGCGAAATTTGTGGACGGGCGGAGCAGTGACTTGCTGACTCATGCGGTTTTCCCGACGCTCTTTCACCAAGATCCGCGCTACTACTATCAAGGCTCCGGCTCGTTTAAGTCCCGCCTCGCACATGCGGTAGGCTCCGCGTTTGTCACCCGCAGCGATAGCGGCCGCACGGAACCCAACTATTCTTATTTACTTGGCGACGTGTCCGCCGCGGCGCTGTCCAATCTGTACTATCCGGAAGCGAATCGGGGAGTGCACCTGGTCTTCACCAATGCCGCCATGGGCCTCGCCGGACGAGTGGGTGGCAATTTAATTCGTGAATTCCTCTCGAAGCGCTTGACGCCAAACGCGACCGGCGAGGGAAGACCACCAACATTTTAGTGTTACGCCATTTCTCCTGAATTCGGGGCAAGGGTCGAGCAATTCGTAAGTCTCGCGCCAACCCATCAGCCTAGCAGCTGATTAACGTGGAATTAACTTCACCCCTTTTCAGCGCACGCACATCAAATACACGAAATCATCTGGTAGAAGATTGCGAAGCGCCTCGCAGGCCGGTTCACCGTCGTGTTGACCGACCTGGGGGTTACGGCAAGGGAGAGGGAGGCACACGACTACCCATTCGCGCAATGGCCCAGGACCAACTCGAAGTCATTTACGGTAAATACGCCTATTAAGTTCGGCGGCGGGGAAAGTCATGGGTTGTCGAGATCCTGACAGAGTGCCAGTAGGATTTCCGGGCGACGGGTGGAATTGGAGGCGTAAAGATGAATACGACGCGACGGGACTTCATCAAAGTCGGTGCGGGTGCGGTGGCCGCAACATCGGGGGTCTCAGCAAACTCGAAGGAAATCTCTTCCTCTACACCATCAGGGGAACGAACAGCAGCGCCGGCAGGGCAGGCGGGAGACATGATTTATCGCAAATTTGGAAGCACGGGTGCGCAGATTTCGGCTATCGGATTGGGTGGTCATCATCTCGGCGATGTACCGAGCTTGGATGAGGCGGTGCAACTCGTTCACGAGGCGATAGACGCAGGCGTTACTTTCTTCGACAACGCTTGGGAGTATTACAACGGCAAGACCGAGACCATCCTGGGCAGGGCGCTCCCGGACGGACGGCGCGACAAAGTGTTCCTGATGACCAAGGTCTGCACTCATGGGCGAAGCGGCAAATTAGCGATGCAGATGCTCGAAGACTCGCTGCGGCGGTATCAAACCGATCATCTGGACCTCTGGCAGATCCATGGCATCGTCTACGACAACGACCCAGAGTTGGCCTACGCCAAAGGTGGCGTCCTGGAAGCATTTGATCAAGCCAAAAAAGAAGGGAAGGTCAGATTCGTCGGCTTCACCGGTCACAAGGATCCCGCATTCCACCTGAAGATGCTGGAACTAGGTTATCCGTTTGACTCGGTGCAGATGCCGCTGAATCCCTTCGACGCCAACTTCCACAGTTTTGAGAAGCAGGTCTTGCCGGAGGTGAACCGGCGAGGCATGGCGGCCCTGGGCATGAAGAGCATGGGCGGTACGGCCTGGGGGATAAAAGCCGGCGTTGTGCAGGCTGAGGAGATGTTGCGTTACGCGATGAGCCTGCCTGTCGCGACCACAATTTGCGGCACGGACTCGCTCGACGTGCTGCACCAGAACTTGCGCGTCGTGCGCGGCTTTCAGCCGATGACTCCGAGCGAGATGGACGCCTTGCGAGCTCGCTGCGCGCCGACGGCGGCCGACGGCCGCTTCGAGCCGTACAAGGTATCGCTGCGATACGACAACCCGATGACCCGTATGCCGCACGGGTTCCCCTTCGACCACACGCAAAGAGAAGTCACCGAGATGTTGGAGAAAACGGACGGCCCTTGGTTGGTGCCAGAGACAACGCCGGAGACATCGAGGAGATGAAGAATGGCAGATCAACGTCGACCGAACGAGCAATCCCAAGCGACTCCCGAAATCGAGCGGCGGTGCTTCATACAAGCAGGCCTAGCGTCCGCAGGGACGGTGCTTGCGAGTTCAGTTTTGCCCAGTCAAGTCGCATCGGCTGCACTTCCGCCGCAAATGACGAGCAACGGCGCTGACCAGATACCTCACAGGCCGCTCGGAAAAACGGGCCAACAAGTTTCGATCATCGGCCTTGGCGGATATCATCTGGGGACGGTGCAATCGCGCGAGTTTGCGGTGCGCCTGGTTCAGGAGGCGGTGGACGCTGGAGTCACCTTTTTCGACAACGCATGGGAGTACAACGACCACCGCAGTGAAGAATGGATGGGGCTGGGATTACAGGGAAGGCGCGACAAGGTTTTCTTGATGAGCAAGGTTTGCACCCACGGCCGAGATAAGAATGTGGCCATGCAACAATTGGAGGAGTCCCTGAAGCGGTTGGGCACAGATCATTTGGACCTATGGCAGATTCACGAGGTCATCTACGAGAACGACCCGGACCTGCATTTCGCCAAGGGCGGCGTGGTCGAAGCGCTGGATGAAGCGAAAAAGCAGGGCAAGGTTCGTTTTGTCGGCTTCACCGGACATAAGAGCCCGACGATCCATCTCAAAATGCTGGCGCACGATTACCCGTTCGACACCGTCCAAATGCCGCTCAATTGTTTTGATGCCACCTATCGTAGCTTCGAGCAGCAGGTGCTGCCGGAGCTGCAGCGCCGCGGCATTGCGGCTCTGGGCATGAAGAGTCTGGGGGGCGACGGCCAGCCGATCCAATACGGAGTCGTGAGGGCAGAAGAGGCGCTGCGCTACGCGATGAGTCTGCCAGTCGCGACTACAATTTGCGGCATCGACTCGCTGGACGTGTTGCGTCAGAACGTGGGAATTGCGCGTGGTTTCAAACCGCTGTCGCCTCAAGAGATGCAGACGCTCCGTGAGCGATGCAGACCTTCTTCGGGTGATGGCCATCTCGAGCTGTTCAAAACAACAAAAAAATACGACGGCAAAGTTGGGCGAGAGCAGCATGGTTATCCGCCGCCGGAACAGCTTCCGCTCTGAGCCGGTCCCATCACTAATTCTGCCGAAGCTTCGTATAAGTGACGTTTTGCTTCAAAAGCAGGACTTCAGGCTACCGGATTCGTTCGCTTGACGGGAGGCACGCATGGAGGTACATCGGAAAATCTAGGAGGCAATCATGAAAATCGTAGTGATCGGCGGAAGTGGACTGATCGGGTCGAAGCTCGTTCCTAAGTTGCGCGAGCACGGGCACGAAGTAGTTGCCGCATCACCCAAATCCGGCGTCAACACACTCACCGGCGAGGGACTGGCCGAAGCGCTGAAGGGTGCGTCGGTGGTCGTTGACGTAACGAACTCTCCTTCCTGGGAGGACGCGGTGGTGATGAAGTTCTTTGAAACATCAACCCGTAACCTACTTTCCAATGAAGCGACCGCGGGTGTAGGCCATCACGTCGCGCTGTCTGTCGTAGGATCTGAACGTATGCCCGACAGCGGTTACTTCCGCGCTAAAGTCGCTCAAGAGAAACTGATCAAGGAATCGTCAGTCCCTTACTCCATCGTGCGAGCCACGCAGTTCTTCGAGTTCCTCAAGGGGCTTGCCGACATTTCGATGGAAGGGGGCAAAGTGCATTTGCCACCTGTACTCTTCCGGCCGATGGCTGCCGATGATGTGGCGAGTGGGGTGGGCAGGATCGCTGTCGGCCCACCGGTAAATGGCACCGTGGAAATAGGGGGGCCGGAACAGTTTCGCCTGAATGAATTAGTACGGCGGCGCTTGGCCACCCTCAAAGATTCCCGCGAAGTCATCGCCGACCCACATGCGCGATACTCCGGCGCGGAGGTCAATGATCAATCGCTAGTTCCCGGCAAGAACGCGCAACTTGGCGAGACGCGTTTCGAAACCTGGCTCACTCAGCCCGGGGCGAAAGCGGCGGCGGCTTCTCACTAGTGCATCTGTCAACGAGAGGCCGGTTTGCGTGAACCGGCCTCATTCGAACGAAAGATTTTTTTATGGCGATTGGAAAACTAGAGGACAAAGGCGCTCCCGTATTGGTACCCGCGAACTAAATCAAACACTACACGATTGGCCCGACTGCTACGCCGCATACATAGTGGCGCGCCTAATCCTAATCCTCGCGAATCTGGCCCAATTTATGGCCCTCGGAGTGAACGAGTGACGGCACGGGCCCTTTGGCGCCCGGGGGAACGAGAGAGGTAACAATCGTGTGAATGGATCGGCCATGGTCGCTCAGCACAAACTTCACTGTAATCACGGGGCCCGGAATGCTGGTGTCTACAAAATCCGGATTGACGATGGTAAACGTGCCGGTGCAATCGGAATTCACTGTGTACTTCCCACTCTCCTCGGTGTGAAATCCGGTGACTGCGTCCGTCGGAGGTGCACCCGGCGGCGCAGGAGCGTTAGGACTCGACAGTACGTAGTCGACCTGCGTCAAACCGCCCATTCCGTCGAAATGGGTCATCGCGATTCCGTCGCGTTGGACCACCAGAGTGGTATTGCTGGGACCGGGAAGAAAAATTTGCCCGGAAACCGTAAATGCGTAATCACCCTTTAGAGTAGCGTTACTGCAGCCGTCACCGTCATTGCTCTGCGCTCTCACTCCCGCGCCCATTATTCCCAATGCAAATATGCCTACAACCGTAGCCTTCATCACGGAATATTTCATGTGCTGCCTCCATTCGGATTGCCGGTACACGCCGGGATGGCAGTCATATTCGATATGCGGTGGCTCTTGGACAATGGAGTCCACCTGAAGTTTTCCTGTAGCTTAGCTGAACCAGGAAGCGTTCACGTCTCTGCGAGTTACGCTGGTTCGGACAGCAGCGGCGCAAATGCTCGCTTTGTACTCTGCGAACGAAGACGTAGAATCGGGCCGCTCGATAGGTCGCCCTGATGCCCGAGGAAACCATCCGATTCGAAGACTTGGAGCTCGACCCAGGCTCCTTCGAACTGCGTCGCGCCGGCCAAATCGTCAAACTCGAACGCATACCCCTCCAACTTCTTTTCCTTTTAGCCGAGAACCGCCACCGCCTTGTTACCCGAGAGGAGATCCTAAGGTCCATCTGGGGCCAGGATGTTTTTGTCGATGCCGACAACAGCATCAACACCGCTGTCCGAAAAGCTCGGCAAGCTCTCAAAGATGATCCGGAAAATCCGCGCTACCTGCGAACCGTACCCGGAAAAGGCTATCGATTCACGGCGCAAGTCATACCGTTACCTTCACGCCAGCTACTCGAAGCTCCCACGCCTGCAAAATCAATGCCGGAGGCTCCCTTGCCTGCGCGTCGTTCCGCGCCACGCATCTTGTGGATCGCTGTCGCCCTGGTGGCTCTCCTTGCCACTGGACTCGTGTTCCGTTCGCGTGTCGCCAAGCCGCCCAAGACACTCCCGCGTAAAGCCATGTTGGTCGTTTTGCCCTTCGTCAATTTGAGCGGCGATCCCCGCGAGGACTATTTTGCGGACGGAATGACGGAAGAAATGATCACGCAACTCGGAAGCCTTGAGCCCGAGCGCCTGGGAGTGATCGCCCGCACGTCGTCTATGCAATACAAGGGTGCGCAAAAGGGCGCTGCGGAGGTTGCTCGTGAGCTGGGTGTGGACTACCTGCTCGAAGGCAGCGTCCGCCGTCAGGAACAGCGTGTGCGCGTTACCGCACAACTCATCCAGGCTAGCGATCAAACCCATCTCTGGGCGGCCGACTTCGACCGGGACCTCAGCGATGTCCTAAAATTGCAGAGCGACGTGGCGCTCGCCATCTCCAGCAAGATCGAATTAACTCTTTCTCCGCCGGAACGTGCCCGCCTGACGGAAGCACCTCCACTCAACGCTGCCGCGCATGAAGCCTATCTCCAGGGATTGCACTCCTGGGATCTCCGCACGAAACCTGGCATGGAACGGGCCATTCTTGAATTCCAGCACGCGATTGCGCTCGATCCGAATTATGCTCCAGCCCATGCGGCGCTTGCCCGTGTTTATAGTCTAGCCCCCGTCGTCGGTGCTATGTCGTCGGCGGAGTCCATGTCTAAGGCGAGGGACGCGGCTTTGCGAGCAATCGCTTTGGACCCGTCGCTGGCCGCCGGACACTCCACACTAGGTTTCGTCAAAGCGCACTACGAATTTGATTGGCCAGGTGCGGAACAGGAATATCTGCGAGCACTTGATTTGAACCCCAACGACGCGTACGCACACATGTTTTATTCCAACAGCTACCTCTCGCCGCTCGGTCGTCACGCGGAAGCCATCGACGAAATGCAGAAAGCCGTCGCAATAGATCCATTTTCCGCGCCCGTGCAATCCTTCTTTGGCCGAACCTATATTTGGTCCCGACAATACGAGAAGGCGCTTGCGCAGTTCCAGAAGTGCGCTGAGATGTTCCCTGGATTCGCCATTGATCACGAACGCCTGGCCCAGCTTCATGCTTTCATGGGGAGATTCGAGGATGCCATCACGGAAGACACCAAGGCACGGTTGCTGTCCGGTGAAAACGAGAATTCAGTTCTGCGAAAGGAAGCGGCTCTGCGGCATGCCTGGACTACGGATCATTCGCGAGGCTACTGGAAGAAAATCCTGGAATTTACGCAAATGCCAGATAATCCTCCCGAAGCCTATAATTCGCCCTTTGGCACGGCTATTCTTTACGCGCAACTTGGCGAGAAGGCAAAGGCTTTGGACTCCCTCGAAGAAGCCTATGAGCAACGCTCACTGGCAATGACAGAAATTGGCGTTGAACCGGCCTTTGACGCCATTCGTGCGGACCCGCGCTTCCAAAACCTGCTTCGTCGGGTAGGTCTCGAGAGGGAATATACCAAGTCGCAGTCTACCCCAGCACCTCCAAAAAATATGTGAACATGCGCCATCCGGACGTCGTGCGCGCAAGCTCAGTCCGACGCGCCATCCGAAAGTTTAGGAAAGTTCTTCGACTCAAGGATGAAGACGGTGGGAGGGGCTGCGGGGATCATTCGCGTCCGTTGGCTTTGGTCTGCAAGGCGACGTAAAAACTTGCGCCGCGTGGAGGGTTGTTTGCGGCCCACAAGCGTCCGCCATGGGATTCAACGATGGAGCGGCAAATTCGTAGTCCCATGCCAGTACCGTGAGGTTTGGTGGTGAAGAAGGCATCAAAGATTTGATCGGTGTGCGGGGGCAGCCCAATCCCATTGTCGTTGACCGTCACCAGAAGTTGCTCGTTAGCCGCGCGCTGAGAGGTTATGGCGAGTTCCCTCGGGCCATCCACGGCCTTCACTGCATCGATACCGTTGATCATCAGGTTCATCATGACCTGCTGCAATTGCACGCGATCCCCCAGGACTGGAGGAAGATCCGCGGCCAAATCCGTGCGGATGGAGATCTCGTAACGGGTTGCCTCGCCGCGGAGCAGCATGATCATCTCTTCGATAACTTCGTTTACGTCGACCAATTCCAAGCGCGGAGTACCTTTCTGAAAAAGCAGGCGAATGCGGCTGATGATTGCCGCCGCTCGCGTTCCGTCGTTGACGATCCTGGCGGCGGCCGCGCGGGCCTTATCAAGATTGGGGATATCGGCAGCCAGCCAGCGGATACAACTGTTGGCGCTGGTGACGGTAGCGGCAATCGGCTGATTTACTTCGTGCGCAAGCGAGGCGGTCAGTTCGCCCATGGTAGTTACTCGATTTATATGCGCGAGATCCGCGCGCGCCTGGCGCAATCGTTCGCGCTCTTCACCCGCTAACTTGCGTTCAATGGCAATGCCGCCGAGGTGGGTGGCCATTTCGAGGACGCGGGTCTCCGCTGGGCTGGGACTGCGGGGTTCGCGGTAGTACATGGCAAAGGAACCCAAGGCTTTGCCCGAATGCGAAAGTATGGGAGTGGACCAGCAGGCGCGGAATCCAAAAGGCGCGGCCACTTCCCGGTATGCGTCCCAAAGCGGATCCTGAAGAATGTCGGAGACGACGACAGGTTCTCGGCGGTACATCGCGGTGCCGCATGATCCTGCCATGGGCCCGATCGAAAGACCGTTGATAGCTTTCGTGTAGGCCTCCGGAAGGTTGGGAGCAGCGCCGTGCCGGACGTGCTGCCCGTCTTCGTCGAGAAGCAAGACAGAACAAAGCAAGCCGGCAAATTGCATTTCCACCACACGTACGAGTTGATCGAGTATTTTTTCCAGCGGAGCATCGCGGGCGATCATCTCCAAGATGCGGCTCTCTCCCTCACGGAAGGCCTCGCCCCGCTTGCGCTCGGTTATGTCCATGACGGTGCCAACGATCTCGGAGATTTCGCCGGACTCATCCATAATGGGATGAGCGATCGAGTGAAGGTAAGTAATTGTTCCGTCGGGAAGAACAATTCTCCAATCAAACTCCGAGTCCTCCTTCAGCGTGGTCTCCAGTTGCGCTTGCTGCGCGATTGCTTCTCGATCATCAGGGTGAACTCGTTCCAGGATGTCAGACCAGGCAGGCTGAGTCATTTCTGGGTCAAAGCCAAAAATGCGAAAAGTTTCCTGCGACCAGAAGCGAACACCGGTACGAACATTCAAAGCCCAACTTCCACTCCGGGTCAGCCTTTGCGCTTGAGCTAAATAGCCCTCACTGCGGCGCAGCGTTTCCTCGGCACGCTTACGTTCCTCAATGTCGATAGCCGTGCCATACCAATTCACAATGTTTCCCAGCTCATCGCGCAGCGGCACGTTGCGGATCAGCAACCAGCGATAGTCTCCGTCCATTCGCTGGATTCGTGCTTCACTCTCCATCGGCTTTCCGGTTGCGACGGCCGCTTGCCACTCGCTGATGAACTTTGGAAGATCATCGCGATGGACGACGGACCCCCAACCCCAGCCCAGCATGTCCTGCATAGATCGCCCCGTAAATTCGAGGAAACGTTGATTGATGAAATCAACGGAGCCGTCAGGCCAGGTGCTCCATGCGTTTGCCGGAATCGTGTCGATTACAAGACGAAGCCGAGCTTCGCTCCTCAGCAGGGAAGCGTAGAGATCGCGCAGACGCCGGGCGGTGTCATTGAAGACCTGGCCAAGATGAGCGAGTTCATCGTTGCCGGTGAGAGGCACTTGGTGGTCAAACTCGCCGCGAGCTAATGCCTTGGAGCCTTCGACTAACCGCTCCAGTGGCTGGGTGATGCTGCGAGTCACGGCGAGCCCGAGGCTGGCGGCGATCAGCAACGTGAAGACGGCGATCGACGGGACAAGCACGAAAACCAGCCGCTGCACACGCCTAATACTCTTCACTGTTTGGGCCTGCTGCTGGCTGGACTCCTGGTCCACTTTCTCGACGAGCCCGGAGGTCAGGGATTCCAGAGGGCGTACTTGGTTCGCCAGACGCAGGTGCACAGCCCGCCAATCCCCCGACGAAGCGAGAGTAGCGATGGCCTCAAGCTGCGACGGCAGCGTGCTCTGAATAACACGAAGGGTGGGCAGGATCGTCGCGTCTCGGCTAGGATCGAAAGGCGGGAGACTGAGGGCGCTGGTTGCGCGACGGATGTCCTCCAGCACTTCGGTACGAAGGAGTGCAACTTCTGTTGTCAATCGATCGGCATCTTCGGCTTCGGCCAGCGCGTCCAGCCGATCATGAAACACCAACATACTGGTATGCACGCGTAAGACCGCAACCAGCCTCTGATCGGCATCGTTCAGGCGGCCCGCTTGGGTATGGACTACGTGGAAATACCAAAGGATGACGGCGTCCGCCGCTAACATCGACAGAATGATGAACGCGAATCCGAATATCAAACGCGGGCCAATATTAAATCGACCGGCGTAAAGAGTCTTCGCGTCAGCGGCGTTGATCCAGCGATTCAATGGAGTTGATGTATGAAGCCCCATCGATAGTTCCAATCATGCTGTCACTGCCCTCGAACTTACCCAGTCTTACAGAGCTTGCGGAAGAAACCCTGAAGCTGCTGAGTAGAGATTAATGGGCAGATTCAGAACTCCCGTCCGCAGCCCTAGCGCTGATACCTACTGCGGGCGGGCCTGTCTTGAAACCGGTTATGCGAACCAATTCATTTTCGAGCGCGACAGCCGCTTCGCGCGCATCCTTCTCGCCCGTCAACACAGAGTGTACTGCCTTAATGTAAGCCTCAGATACGTCCTGATATTTTTTGCCGGTGACGTTGGAAGGACGCAAAACCAGCCCGGTCCGGAAGGCTTCGCCGATTAAGGCAAAACGGGGATTTGCTTCAAGCACCTCAGGACGACTGTAGAGTTCCGGTAGAGTGGCTGGTTGCGAAAGTTCGCGGAACCGCTTCAGCTGCACGTCTCGGCGCGTGAGATAGCGGACCAACTCCTCGGCTTCACGGGGATGAGCTGAGGATCGGGAGACTGCCAAGCCCCATCCTCCCAAGGTACCCGCTCGGCCTGCCTTACCACTTGGCAGCAGGGCTACATCGAACTTATCTCGGATTGGCGACCCCGAAGCGCGGCTGTCGGTGTAGGCTGAAGGCCAGTTCCGCATGAATGCCGCGTCGCCTGCGACCCAAACGTTTAGCGAGTCCCACTCTCTGTATCCGACTACACCTGGAGGCGAGATGGAACCAACCCAGTGTGCCGCCCTTTGCCAGGCCCTGATCGCCAGCGGATTATTCACACTGATCGTCTGGTTCTCCTCGACGATGCTCCCGCCGCCTTCGGCCGCCTGCCATTCCAGCGCGTCGCAGGTCAACCCCTCGTCGGCCGCGCCTTGCCATACAAAGCCCCAAAATTGTTTCTTGCCTTTGGCTCGTTCGCCAGCCTGAATTCTAGCCGCCATTTTCTCAAGCTCATCCCATGTCCTGGGCGGCTCATGATATCCGTACGCTCGCAGAAGGTCAGTCCGATAATAGAGAAGTCCGATATCGGGACGATACGCTAGGGCTACCAACTTGTTGTCCACGGTAAAACTGGAAGCCATGGCTGGAAATTCGAGGGAAACTTCGTGGGAGAAATAGGGCTTCAAATCTACGAAATACTCGGCCAGCATACCGGGCCAGATTACATCGAGACCGTACACGTCCGGGCCCGAGGCACCCGTCTTGACTAGCTCTTGCCACAAAACCAGTTTTTTCCAAGCGGACTCCGGAGAGGGAAGGAGATTGACTCGGATTCCTGTTTCTCGAGTGAATTGCTGCAACTCTTGCTGGCGCGCCTCGCTGAAACTCTTGCTGGTCCACTCCTCTATTAGAGTTAGGGTGATCGGATCAGGAGCGACTGGCTTTGTGCAAGCTTGCAGAAGCAGAGAGAGCAACACGACGCAAATAGGCCGGACTATCTTGCGAGAATTTGTCCACCCGGCGTTGAAATCGGAAATTCCCGGTGTTACCCGTCTCCGAAGTTTCATCATTTCGAAAGTGCTCCTCTCGCGAGAGGACCCGGGACGAACCATCACCGCATGATAACGCCGATGGGTGCAATTTGATGGCCTGTCTTAACGCCGCCGCCTCACGACGAACACGGTTCAGACTTTAGAAAGTGAGAGTAGATGTGACGTTGGGTGTCAGCCGGTTGGACACTATGTCCCAATTGGCGCGCACTCCGCGGCGCTTTTCTTGGGGCCAAATCGTTTTCGCCAAGCCGGGATGGATTTTTCTGGGATCAGAAGCGGTGATGTTCTAATTAATATGCTGAATACATATTTTTGCTGATTGAAACCTAGTCTTCGATGGCCTAAATAAAACGACGAAGGCGGAGGCGCCGGAATTAGTCTTGCCCCCTCCCTCGAATTCAGCGTGTCCCTGTGTTGCAACTGAATAGACGATCATTCCGTTGCGAGAAATAACGGTAAGTGAAATACCATTTTGTTCTCTACCGGCTGCGGTGGGAGTGTCCCCTCATCCGATTAAACGTCGCGAGTAGAGAACACGAATTGCACAGATAACAGCCCTCGTTATCTGCCGGATTAGCCTAAAGCCCCTCACCCTGCAAATTCCGGTCGTTTGGTCAATGTGTTCGCGTGCCCGTAAATTACTTTGGGCGCAAAGCCAATCTTGTCCTGTGTTGTAACGCCAACTGGTGCCCGACTCGACGGCATTTGTGTGCGCAGAGTCGTGCGCTTCCCCTAATCATGTTCATTTCGAATATCGACGCAGCAGTTCAATGCACTAATGCAACAGGAGAGGAGCACAGCATGAAAGCACGAATGTTTTTCGCCGTGATCGTGGTTTGTTTTGCGATCGCATTGGCGTCATCAATCAGTTCGCAGAGAGTATTGTCACAAAATCCTACGCCGCCCGGTGCGAAGGTCTTGCCGGCAGGCTTCACGATTCCGCCTGCGGATGTGCCTTGCATCTTGCCGGGCAACCGGCTCGATCTCCAGTGCTTCATTAAAAACGATCCTGACGCAATCCGTATACGCGCTGAAGAGGCGGGGTTGGAGGCGGAGGCCCTGGCAGCAGCGCAGTCCGGAACGTTAGATCCATTCCATCAGGTTCAGACTCTCGGTCAGCTAGAAATTTTTGATCCCAACTTGTCGGTGAACAATAACATTGCTTGCAGCTATTGCCACGATCCCATGGCGGGATATGCAAACGGTTCCTCGGTGCTCAGCGTGTTCACCGGCGGGTCTAATCCCGGTTCCGTGCCCATCACCGTTCACGGAGCCTACCCCGACAACCGCATCGCCAAACGCAATCCGCAGAGCTACGTCTATTCTCCGTATTTCCCTCCGCTACAATACAACATCACCCAAGGAGACTTTTACGGGGGCAATTTCTGGGATGCCCGCGCTACCGGTTACCGCTTGCAGAATTCTGCCGCAGAGCAAGGCCAGGATCCTCCCCTTGACCCGGAAGAGATGGCCAATCCGGATGCGGCGTGTATCGTTTGGAAGTTGTCGCTCAGCGAATACAAGTTTTTCTTCGAGCAAGTCTGGGGCACCGGCTCACTGGAAATCGCGTGGCCGTCCGACGTCGCTACGATTTGCAGCACTCCGAAAGGCGCTGCTACATTCGGTACCAACGCCACTCCATTGAGTCTCAGTCCTTCCGACCGCACTCGCGCTAGCCAGGCCTTCGACGAATTTGCCCAAGCCATTGCGTCCTACGAAATCTCCTCTAGCGTTAGCCCGTTCACGTCGAAATTCGACGCCTGGCTGGCCAACAGCACCACCACTCCGTTGACCGCGCAAGAGAAGCGTGGCTACGATTTGTTCCGTGGCAAAGCGATGTGCAATACCTGCCATTTGGACGGAAGATCAAATGTGGCCACGGGCGCAGACACTGGTGCCGCCACTAACGTCGCCCCGATGTTCACCGACTTCACGTACAACAACCTCGGCCTTCCCAGGAACGTGATAATGCCGTGGTATTCGGAAGACACGCCGGACCAGTGGGGTTTCACGGGGAATCCTGCGGGGCCGGGCTTCACGGATGAAGGCGTTGGCCTTTTCCTCGATGGCTACTACGGCGCTCCTCCTCCCAATCTAATTTGGGGACAACATCTGCCGTTCTTCGAAGGTAAGTTCCAAACTTCGACAGCCCGCAATGTGGGCAAAGTGCCTTACGCGGGATTTGTGAAGGCCTACATGCACAACGGCTATTTGCTCAGCCTTAAGGAGGTAGTCCACTTTTACAACACTCGAGACGTTTACCCACAACCGGTACTGTCCGGGCACTGCCCCGCGGGAACGGTCGAGAAGGTAACGTGTTGGCCGATGCCGGAAGATCCAAACAATGAAAATATGACCATTGGGAAGCTCGGGCTAACTTCATCCGAGGAAGATGATCTCGTCGCGTTTCTTCAGACGCTGACGGATGGCTTCGTCCAGACACCGTCTACGGCTTCCACTGGCACACCAGCCAGTGCAATCAGGAAACCAGCTAAACCTCCGAAACAGTAGAGAGCTTGCGGAAGGCGATTCAGGGCAGATCGATGGACGAAACGGTCTGCGGTCTGCCCGGCCTTCGCAAGTGATGCGGAATAACTTTCTAGAAATCGGAGGCACGATCACATGAAGAGATTTCTTTCGATTTTTGCGTTAGTTGCGGTTTGCGTGTGTTTGACGCCATCGAATATATCTGTCGTTTACGTGCTCGCTACGGAACCGACGCATCACGCTGCACAAATCAAGTCGGGTCCTGAATTGGAGAGCACAAACGAGAGCATGGCGATTATTCGTTGGACCACCACAAATCCCGGTGGAACAGACCTACATTACGGGATCGTGCATTACGGGACCGATGCCGTTAACCTCAGCCAGGTTGCAAAGTCTCCGAATCGCCGCAATCCTAGCCATCAGGACATGATCTTCAGAGTGCGCATCGCCGGACTTAATCCGCAGACCACCTACTACTACACCGTGGAGTCCACCGGGGCTATGGGAGCGAACGACGGAGTGTCGAGTCTAGTGAAAATGTTCAAAACGAAGTAGCGCAATTCCTTTTGCGCATCGTGAGTTCGTTGTAGCGATTCATTTTTTGGGGCTCGCGGCTTGCCTATAATCTTTCACGCTCTACACAAACAACCTAGTCAGCGGGCGATGGAGACTCCAATGCGAGGAGGGTGGTGGGGCTTCGAGCAAGAACGGATTGGTACTACTTCCACTGGATCACCGCACCGTTGGGCCAGAAATCGGGGAGGGGACGGTTGAAGAAGGCGTAGGACACAACGTGGAGATGGCGGACAAACGGTTGCATGGATTTGGGAATCGAGGGATACGGCCGGTAGGAAAAGATTGGTTCGGTGCCTTCCTGGCGATAGGCAACGAGCTCGCCCGCACGTGTGAAATCATCAGGGAGAATGACGACGAGGTCGCCTGGTTCGGGAGTGGAGCCGGCGTGACAGAGGAAGGGACGGTCCTCCACGCACGGAGTGTCTTTCAGGATTTTCTTTGCGACCAAACTAATTCCGCCAGTCAGGTCGGAACCATTACGGGTCTCTTCCACTGGTACGCCGATGTAGTTAAGGTATGCGGCAAATTCCGTGATGCGGTAGGGACGAGCGAAGGGAAAGAAAATTCGTTGGGCATTTTGTGGAGCACGGCGAAAGCGATCTTCGATAACGTTGCCGATGGCGACGTCTGCCTGGATGACATTTTTTCTTTCGTACATGCGGAAGGCGGAAAGAGAGAGGTCCTGCAGCACAATGAAGGTGAGCGCAGTAACGGCGCAGAGCCTAACTTCAAGACGCATATCCTGCCAATGGAGAAAGGCGAGGCGCCCGAGGTAGAGAACGGCGATAAGGTCAACGGGCGCGAGGTAGTAGGCACTTTGCATGCTCAAGATCAGGTAGCCCGAGACGTAGGCCAAGGCGCCGAGAGCCAAGCCGTCCCAAAATAGCGAAGGCACTAGATGGTGGCGCAGGATAAGAAAGATTCTTGCGAGGATAACTGCGACAAAAATCCAAGCCAGCAGATCGATCTTGGCATAGGTGCTGATTACTTCCGCCAAGGGAAGCTTGGCGGCCGCGGCGTAACGCATATCGTAATGCGGATACATGGCGGCCAGGTAGTAAAGCAGGAATGGAACTACGAGCAGAGCCAGGCATATGTCGAGGCGACTTTCTGGATCGCGCAGCTTGGTGAAATCCCAACCTGGCTGAGTCGCGTTCCAGCAGCGCAAGAGCAGGCGACCAACAGTGAAACCAAGTAGCAGGAGGAAAGCACATTCTTTGTAGTAGAGCATGCACTGCGCAGAAATAACCGCGAGTAGGACCCAGGCCATGGAGTGAGTCTGCTCAAAGCGGTTAACGGACCAAGCCAGGAAGACCAGCCAGAAAATGAGGTTTGCTTCCGGATAAATCAGGCCGCTGAAACTAATCAGGAAGCTTGGCGTGACGAGCATGAGAAGGATGAGCGCGACGCGTTCGCGGATAATCAGTTCTTTGGCGAGGAACAAAAGGATGCACGGCAGGATCATAAGTTGCAGGATGTGGAGAGAATGATAGCCAATCACGGAATTGGATACGTAGCGGAGCAGGTTGTATTCCTGATACCCGAAGGGGAAAAAGCGGCCGGTGGAGGGCCAGATCGGAGGGGCAATATGCTGGCCGACGAGCGGGCCAAGCGTAAACATGGAATCGTCGGGCGAGGTGAAGCCCTCCCAGGCTAACGTACCGGCGATGTAGAACGCCAAAAACAGCGCCAGGAAGAGGACGGAAACGACGGAGTCGCGCGGCAGTTTGTGGTGGCCGGCGTGGAGGGAAGTTCTTGGGCGATTTTGAGTAATGGTTTTCCGCCGAAGAGCCAAAAATGTCAAGGAGATAGCAAGGGCTGTGATGGCTGTCCAGACAGGCCAAAAGAGGGCAATGCGGTGCATCCAAAGCACGTGTAACGCGTGCAGGAGGAACCCATGCTCAGCGCGAATGAGGGCAAATCGCAGCATCTGGGTCTCGCTGGGTGTCGAGTGCCGACGACGCTAGTGCGCGGGAATCAGCAGCGCAATCGGGTCAGTACCGTAGGTTAGACGTGCATCTGGAGTTCCACGCACAGCGGTCTGAAAACTTTTTACAAGTGTCTTACAATGTGCGGCGTAGAGAACCACCCGCGGCCTTAGGCCGATTGTAGTGGATTTCATGACGGTCTCTCAAACCTGAAGGCAAAATAGACTTCTTCGGGGATTTAGAGGCGTGGATGGTGTAGCTGCGAGAATCGTTTGGACCTGGGGCTTGCTGGCCGCGACCTTTGCGTTCTAACTGTTTGTAATTCTTGGCAAATCCCGAGTTGCAACTATATCCGGCCCCGTCACAGCTAAGTCTCCAGAGGCCGAAATGCATCATTACTTTGAGAATACAGAAAAGTGTAGGCGGCAAACACGGACACTTGCAGCCGCAAAATATGGATTAACGCATCGATTTAACGATTTTGATGCGTTTTGGAAGGCCATGAAGCCTCAGGACGATTTAGATACGTAGAAGCGGAGGCGGGCAAATCGCGTTTCTTAAGTGGTTGTGGTCTTCAGTTGGTAAAGCTTCGGATGGCGATTTGCTCGTCGGTGTAGACTTCGAAGACTTTGTCGAGTTGGGTGATCTGCAGAAGGCCTTGAATTTTTTTGGTGGGATTCAACAATTTCAACTCGGCGCCTCGGGACTTCAGGGGTTGGTAGGCGCCAGCCAGCTCTCCAATTCCTGCGCTGTCGATCAAGGTCACTTCCTGGAAATTGAGGATAATTTTCGTCCTCCCGCTTTCGAGCAGTTCATGGATCGTGCGGCGAAGTAGCAGGCTTGTGTCTCCGAGAGAGACAGGGCCGCGCAGGTCGACGATGGAAATCGGACCGGCTTGCCGGTGCTTGGCGACTAGAGATGGCATAAGTCCTGCAATTCGCGCGGCTCTTCACGAGTCGCACATGAGTTTTCCCACTGCGAACCAATGGCTAGCGGCATCGCTCGAGCAAAAACAAAACCGACGTTAATCCGATTCGAAATAACGCGACAGCAATAAATCAACTTCCTGTCTACGGTGTAGGCACGACGCGGTAATACACACCATTAGCACCCATGGAAGCGCTAAACCAAGTATCGCCGCAGAGGTAGTAGGTGATTCCGTTTACGACGGGCACTGCGCAGCCAGTTGGGATACTCGGAACGATTTCGCCCATGGTGTAGTTAGCATAAGCTGCTGCGGCATTTGCATTGGCAGCAGCAGCATTGGCATTTGCGGCCGCAGCGTTCGCGTTCGCCACTGCAGCATTGTTATTGGCGTTGGCGACCGCTGCGCCCACGACAACGCCGGTAGCGACAGCACCTGCGACGGCCCAACCACCGCAGTTGTAGCACCCGGAGGAATAGGAGTTCACGACGACCGGCGGGTGATAGGCACCGTAATAAGGAGTCGCAGCAACTGGCGGATGATAGGCGGCACCGTATGCGCCACCATAATAATGGTCGCTAGCGGCGACAGTTTGGCCGGAGGAGGTTGTGCCAACAGTGCCAACACCAGCGTAATGAGTGGCGCTGCCGCCGTAACCGTTAGTAGCGGTGGTCGTGCCAGATCCTTCTGCGTGATACGCCGAACCGCCGTAGCCGTTAGAGGCGCTAGTTCCCTGGCCCGCAGTGTGCGTGGCGGAACCGCCGTAGGCATTGGAGGCGTTGGTGGTGCCCGAACCTTCCGCGTGAGAAGCAGAAGCGCCATATTTATTTGAAGCAGTGGTGCCTTCCCCGGCGGTGTGCGTGGCGCTGCCTCCGTAGGCATTGGTGCGCGTTGTCGAGTCGCCGGTGTGGGAAGTGCTGCCGCCTCCATAAGCGTTTGCGTGGCCCCAACCCCAGGCTGTCATCCAAGGAAATACGGTGATTACGATGCTGAGCAGACTAACGAAAAGTTTTTTCATGACGTTACTCCAATTCACTAAGAACGATTTTTATCGAGAGCTAGTTTGGTTTGGCCGGAGCGACTGCAGGTGGCTTCACGTCTCCGGGTTTGGGAAGAGGAGCATCCGGGCGAGCAAACTTGATGTGCTTTGCGGAAGTTGCCTTCGCTGAGCCAAAGACGTCCGCAGGAACGGACTTGTCGATTTGCCAGTTGGAGAGCTCTAAACGGTGACGGAGTTGCTGAGGATCGTCGACGAAAACGGCGCGAAGCATGCGAGGAAGTTTGTCTTCCGCGCCGATCCAGATTTCAACGAACACTCCACCGGTATCGTAAGCAATCATATCGGTGGTGGTGCCTCCGACAACTTTAGACTGGCCGATATAGAAGGCGAGTCGCAGATCGTCGGAAATATCTTTGTAAGGATCGGAGACAATCACGTCGTCGAAGGGAAAGTAAATGGCCGCATTGTGATAGGCGACTTCTAGCGTTTCGTCAATCGTGGGAGGGGCGTCCGCGATGGCAACCAAATCTTCCGCCGGAGCATAGGCCATCATGAGTTTGCCGTCGTAGTAGAACTCGGAGGCAGGTCCATCACCCAAAGTGACGACCCGCAACTTGTCGGGGCGTTGCAATATGACCTCAGACTTGGTGGTGTAGGCGAGCGGAATTCCGACGCGGCTGGGACTTTCGTAAGTAACTTCGGCAGTGAAGGACATGGAATGCGCTGCGGCTAACCGGGCACACGAGGCTTTTAGTATCTCGATGGCTTTTGGCTCGAGGGTCCCTTTGCTGTCGGGAGCAATTGCCGCCACCTTGTTTCGCGCCGCATCTGTTAGGGAAGCTGGCGCAGGGTTCTGTGCATAGGAAGGAGTTATAGTCGAGAGACTGAGCAGGAATATTGGTGCAACGAGTTTAAGTAGAATCTTCATGGCGCTCCTCAGGGGATACTTCTAAATCTCTAAGTGTCAGAAAAATCATGGAATCAACCCGCATTCGAACATTTTGTTAGCGATTGGGGCCGCAACCCTGCCGATGAAGGCGGCGCGCATTTGCGGATCAGTTTTAAGAAAGGCGATGGCTTTTTGTTCTTCGGCGGTGGGTGGTGCTTTCTCGGATTTTTTCTTCCAGAGATCTTCGCAGCTGGACTGCTGATATTTCAGCACGATCTTGTCGGCAACTTTATCCATGATGGGGAACTGCTGAGGTGGGTCAGCCAGTGCGCCGCTGGGCCGTAACAGCGCGAGCGATCCGACCAAGGTTGAAAATAGTGCCAGACAGACAATTGAGAGATAAAAACGCTTCATTGAGTCCTCCTATTCCGATTTGGTTTCTCTGCAAAACAATTGGTTGCTAACGTCCGATGGCCTTACTGATTTCTACTTCCGCGACTGCTCGTGCTTTTCTGCTGGCTGCTTCGGCACGCCAACGTGCCCGGTTGATACTTCCGACCGGCGTGCTGTCTGGTGTGGAATGTCCGGTGACATCGAAATACGCCGCTTCACTTTCGTCGGGACGAAGCTGTGAATTGGCTAGAAGCGTGAGGCGAGCGACAGTGTGGAAGGGAGCTTCGTTTTCGTCCCACTCGATGCTGGCATTCTCGACCCAGAAGCTGGCGTCGTGGCTTTTGCCCCAGTAGGTCATGCGCTCTGCGTCTAGGAATTGAAGCGCGAAGTCGAAGGCGCTCATCCTTCCGTCTTCCTTGACATGGCGAGCTAGTTCGTCCTGCAGGGCTTTCGGATTGGATTTTTGTAGCTGACGCGCTGGGTTACCGGGCAATGGTATGGCGGACTGTTTGACTACGTCGAAAGGTCCGTGACGGAAGGGAACAGTGCTCCAATAGCGTAGTTGCTGATAAGGCTTAATTTTCTGGTGAGCCTGTAGTTGCGCCAAGACAAGCGTTCGCATCACGCGCAATTTATCCTCGAGTGACAAGGACCATAAGCCTTTGGCTGGATTGGAAGCGGTAAGGAGTTTCATTGTTGCCAGAAATGCGGGCGCGTCATTAATAGGGAGTGTCGTTGCGTTTTGCAGGGAGAAGTCCTGCCGGCCACCGCTGGAAGTGGAAGAATTCGTTAAATCGACAGAAAAGGACAAGGAGCGGACATCGGCTTTAAAGTCGGAATTCACCTTGGGATCTGAGTTGCCAAACCGGACGATCGCGGGATAGACGCCAGGTTTTGCGAATATTCCTTTGGCTAGCCGACTTGCCAATTCAGGCCCACGCTGGGTACTTAGATCAAACACTTCGAATTGCCCGCGCACACATGTACCCTTCGCGTGGGTGCCGCGGCCGATGGGCCGTTTTTGTTGGTTTGCGGAATTCGCCTGCAGCAAGAGAACGTATTCGACGATCTCGTCGAAAAGAGCGGTTTCCTGATCAAGATTCCGCTCAGCGTCGTTTTCGGTTATGCCGAACTGTCGGGTCAGGAACAGCATGGAGATCCTCTCAGTTGGTGGTTCATCGGCTTGCTCCGAGACTGGCCATGAACTTTAGGGCCGTGACGCTGGGCAAGAAACAGTACGCTGCGGCCTTGGTGGTTACGAAGCTTGAAAAGCCGTTGATTTTAATGGGAGGCGTGCCGTTTGCTTGGGGAATTACGAAGATGCTTTCCGCGGGATCTTGCGTGCCAATCATGGGATCTTTGGATTTGGGATTTAGTCTGACCGATCCTGCGAATTCACTGTCGTTCACCCAATGCCCCAATACAAATTCATATTGATTCTCAATGCTGGAGTTGATGAAGTAGCCGAGCAGGCCGCGTTCGATGCCGTCGTAGGGTAGCTTTGGATCGTAGGTCGGCCCGTAGGGAAGGCCGCGACGTATCAGGCGGTGGGTATTGTTGCTGCCACCGGGTTCGCCTTGGCCAGTGACCGGTTGGCCTCGTGGATTGATGCGCCGCATGTGCGCACCAACGGGGCAGCGCAATCCCCTCGGATCGCCGGAGCCATCGGCGTTTACATATTCGAAATTGTTGAACTGCTCGGGTGTTAGCTCGCTCGCGGGGCTATCGGTATCCGCGGACAAGGCGAGAGGGACTCCGTTACGCCAGCGTCCGCAGATCTTAGCGGCGAGAAGTTCTGGGTCGATCTTGTCTTTGTTGGACTGCAGGAAATTCTCGAAGCCGACAACGTCGGTCTTAATCATCTTGAAAACTGCGAAGCTGCCATTGAGGCCGAGTTCATGGGGCTCGGGAACGATGTAGTTTTCGGCGCTGTCGAGCAACACGAAGAGCCATGGCTCGCACGGTTGCTGATGATCCGGAGTAAATTTCTCTGGCGCGCCGCGGACGGTGGTCATGCTGATGCCGTCGGTGTATCCGAAGGGAACTTTTGCGGTGAAATTCGGCTTGCCGTCTTTTATTTCCATCAGCGCCATACCATCGGCGGTCCAGATTTCGTGGAAGGCATCACCTTCGGAGAAAAGAGCGGAGAGTCTGGTGCTGTAGCTCTGCATGGCGTCCGGACTGATCGCGTGCAGGGTCACAAGTACGTGATCCTTGCCCGTGCCAAAGGCACTGTTCCAATTTTGCGGAGCACTTGCTCCGGTGTCGCCAACTAGATTGGCCCGCTGGGCGGCTCCGGCGAGGAATGCGCCAAAGGATTTGAAGGACAGATTAGGAACGAGCTTTTCGATTTCAAGAGCGCGCAAGCCGGGCCAGGTAATTCCGACGTTCAAGCAATAGTCGGGTTTGCGCTTGGGAGTGTCGGCGAGATTGTCGTTGGGGCCCGGCTCAAATCCGACGTGCCAATCTTCGGCGGTAGTGATCTGAGGAGTGTCGGACTCATCGCCACTGACGAGGCGTCCCAAGAGTTTGCGCGCCGCGGCGGGGACGCCGACGGTCAGCAGAAAGTGTCTGACCATGGGCATTCTGTAGCCGCGAAGAATGAAGCCTTGGATGTCGCTGAGCTCGAGTTTGCTAGTGGTGCCTGAATGATGGTCAGCGGCGTTTTTTTCATGACTTTCGCGCCCAAACACACGGCGGAGAAATCCGCTGCTTTCTTTTTCTTCGGGTGTTTGTGTTTTGCTGCTCTGAGTCATGCGTTTCTCCCACGTGCTTCGGTTCGCCCGTGTTTTTAACTGGCGGCCGCAGCCTGCGGCTTGCTGTCGGCGATCAGTGCGCGAATATCCTGCACGCTGAGCCCTGGGTAGGCCTGGTAGAAGCCAATCGGCGTACGGTTTGCACCGTTGGCAAAGTCGATAAATTCCTGGAGGTGCTTGCGGCAGGGAGACGGCGGAGGTGATTTGATGAATTTAAAGATAAGGTCGAAAGTTCCGCCAATATTCATGGTGAAATCGGCGATGTACTTGTCGAACGAGCCGTCGTAAACGGTGAAAAAGCCAATTTGATTGTCTTCGAGCGGCACGAATTGAGCAAAATGAGGCGTTCCAACTTTTTGCAGGTCTTTCTGGGTGCCACGGGTGCGGGCGCGCAGGAGCAACTGAACTTCCATAAAGGCAAGCTTCGATTTAATGGGAAGGATTACCAAGAATGGATTGAGTATGCCGTTGCCGGCGACGTCCGCTGCACTGGCCAGAGCTTTGATTTCTTTTACTGTGGCATCAGGGTAGGCGGTAAAGATATTGAGCGCCTGGATCAAATGTGCCGCCGCCCATTCCACGAAGGCTTCGACATTCGCGGCGACGGGAGACGGTGGAGGCGCGTCGACATGCTGGAAGATTGCGTCGAATAGGGGACCCGCACGTCGCGCAAGTTCGGCCATGAGTTCGCCAAACTCTCCATCGAAGTCGCCCACAAACAATAGTGTCTTTTCGCTAAGAATGGTGAAGCGCGAGTAGTGGATGGTGCCGATCGTGTCTTGCACCTTGTAGAATTCCGGCATCAGCGGTGGCAATTGGTCTGCAAGTGCTTTTGCGTCTGCCGGTGTTTTCAACGGGAAGTCGAGAGTGAAATGGTTGTGCTTCATCGGGTGATCTCCTTCTGGAATGCGCCGTAATTCCTAGTCTTTGGCTGCCGCGAGTTTTTTCTCGGCGTCGTGTTTGTCTTCGGTTGATAACTGCTCGGGCCCGAGGTGGTACGTGAGTTTGTCGATTTTGCCGGTGAAGTGAAAAGGAACCTCGTATTCAAAATCATCCACGGGGGTGCGAGTGTCGCTTCCAATGTCGAAGGTTTCGTCGACGGACATAAGCAACGGAATGGTGTGGGGAATGGTTTTGCGGTCTACTTCTTTGCCGTCAACGGAGAGGACGCCGGTGCCGCCTTTGGCTGGGCCAGGGCCGTCATATTTAAAATCGAACACGATGGTGTGTTTGCCAGCGCTGAGCGAACTGCCGGACCACTTAAAGCGCTGCATATCTAGAAAGTTGTAGAGGAATACGGGTTTGCCGCTGCCGATTCCAATAGCACCGGTAAAAAACACCAGGAACACGGTGAGCAAACCGAGTAGTGCAACGCCTTTTCCAAATCGTATTTTGCCCGGCGACCATTTTCTGTATTGGCTAAGCCAAATCAGGAGCAATCCGAAAACGAATACCGCCCAACCGATGCGACGGAAGAAGCGTTCGTGGAACCACCAATTAAAGGTGCGGCTGAGATAGAGGCCGTAACCACCAAAGCGTCCACCCAAAGTGGCAATCATTCCCTGCGCACCGCCGTCTGGAATAGTGATCTCGGACGTAATGGTGTAATCGCGATCCAGAATGCTGGGGGCGTTGCCTACGGGGATACCAACGTTCTCTCCGACATAGGTAAAGTCGGTGCGGCCGGCGATAGCGCTTGGTTTCGGCGCAAGCAAACGCACGAAGCCGGAATTGTCTAAGGGGAAGACGTTGTACTTTGCCGCCTCGGTGAGGAACAGCGCTTGCAGTTCTTTCAACTTCTCTGGCTGCTGCGCGGCAAGATCGTTATATTCGGAATAATCTTCGGTGATGTTATAGAGCTCCCATTTATATTCATCGAGAGGCGGCATTTTGCCCGTGCCCAAGAGCCATGGCGGGGCGGGCGGAGTGGTCGCGGCGATCCAGCCGTTGTGATAAATGGCGCGGTTGCCAACCATTTCAAAATATTGGGTGTCGCGTTTCGAGGGCGCATTGGCATTGGCCTGGTCGAAGGTGTACGCCATGCTCACGCCTTCGATCGGCTTTTGCTTGATGCCGTTGACGGTATCGGGCGCGTGAATCCCCGCGGCTTCGAGGATGGTGGGGGCAATATCAATCATGTGGTGGAACTGGGTGCGAATTCCGCCCACGTCTTTAATGTGTCCCGGCCACGAAATCGCCAAGCCCTGTCGCGTTCCTCCAAAATGCGATGCCACCTGCTTGGTCCATTTGAAGGGAGTATCAAAGGCCCAGGCCCAAGCGACGGCCATGTGCGGGTAGGTGTACTGCGTACCCCACTCTTTGTAATGCAGCAACTGCAGAGGCATGGGCACATCCATCACGCCGTTGTAAGCGGTCATCTGGTTGTATGTGCCGAAGAGAGTTCCTTCGGGGCTGGTGCCGTTGTCACCCACGATGTAGATGATCAGCGTGTTGTCGAGCTTGCCCATGTCTTGGACCTGCTGGATAACGCGGCCGATTTCATGGTCTGTATAGGCGGTGTAGGCGGCGTAGACTTCGGCCTGGCGCGCGTATAGTTTCTTTTGCACCTCGGAAAGGGAATCCCACTTGGGAAGATCATCCGGCCAGGGAGTTAGCTGCGCGTTCTGAGGGACTACTCCGAGCCGCTTCTGATTGGCGAATATCTGCTCGCGCATGGCGTTCCAACCCATGTCGAACTTGCCCTTGAACTTGTCGACCCACTCTTGCGTGGGCTGATGAGGGGAGTGACTTCCACCCGGCACGTAATAAAGGAAGAAAGGCTTGTCGGGAGCGGCGGCGTTCAAATTGCTCATGTAGCGAATGGCGTCGTCGGCCATATCGGTGGTGAGGTTGTAGTCCCGGTGTCCGACCCAGGGAAAGACCTGGGTGTGATCGCGGAAGAGATAGGGCTGCCACTGATCGGTTTCTCCACCCATGAAGCCATAGAAATATTGGAAACCCATGCCGGAGGGCCATTGTTCGAAGGGGCCGGCGGTGCTGCTGTATTGGAAGGATGGGGTGTTGTGGTTCTTGCCGAACCAGGAGGTGGCGTATCCGTTTTCTTTTAGGATCTCGCCGATGGAGGCGTCTTCGGGGCTCATAACCGAGTCGTAGCCCGGGAAGCCGGTGGACAATTCACCGATGACGCCGAAGCCTACGGAATGGTGGTTGCGACCGGTGATGAGTGCAGCGCGTGTAGGGGAGCAAAGAGCTGTGGAGTGGAACTGGGTAAAGCGCAACCCAGTATTGGCGATGCGGTCTAAAGCTGGTGTGGGAATGACACCGCCGAAAGTGCCTGAGACGCCGTAGCCCTGATCGTCAGTCATGATGAGGAGGACATTGGGAGCGCCTTTGGGAGGCACGATGCGAGGAGGCCACCAGGGAGTGGAGTCCTTGGCGCTTTGCTTGATGACTCCACCGAATTTAGGCGGAGGAGCGGGGAGCTGCTTGCCGTCCAAGGTGGTCGTCGCGCTCGGGGAACCGGGAGCCGCACCGCTTTGTTGGGCGCCTGCGCGAGGCGCGAGGGATAGCCCCAGAACCGTGAGGGAAGCTGCCAAACTGAGGCCTTCAGACAACTTCATTCACGACCTCCTGTTGTTGCCCAACGAAAAGCGCCACTTGTCGCCAGAAGCAAAGCGGATGGTGCGGAGATAGTGAGCGAGGGGCATTCGGAAGGGAACCGTCAAAAATGACAATGCGGCGAGAGTTAAGTTCAGGCGCGAGCAGCCACGGTGAGAATGGGCGATTTGAAGAAGACCTATTGTGAAGAAGAAAAGCGGGAAACGAAGCTGCGACCAGCGAGAGCTTCCGTCATGGCGAGAATCAAATCGCTATCGATGAATGATTTCACCACGTAACCGAGTGCGCCAGTGGCGAGGCAAGCTGCCAAGATGTCGGGATCCTCAAAGGCCGTCAAGAACACAATTTTGCCTCGATGCGGGTGATTCCTGAGCTCCTCGGCAACTTCAATTCCGTTCATGCCGGGCATGGAAATGTCTAACAGGATCAGATCCGGGTCTAGTTGCAAAGTCGCATTGAGAGCAGCTCGTCCGTCGTCCACCAAACTGACGACTTCAAACGTGCCTTGGAGTTGGGCGGCAACAGCACTCAATACCGCCGGGAGATCGTCCGCGACGAGTACGCGCATGCGAGTCATGTTGTGCTCATCCCTGAGCTTTTAGCTAGGCCTGGCGGGGACCAGGGCGGATAAAGCAAGTCCGACGTGCAGGGTTACTGCTGTCCGGGGCTGCCCTCCAGGGTTGAACACCGGACATGCAGCTAGATAGTGGTAGGACGTGGAACCACTGTCTATGGGCAGAACTACCGTAGCTGCTGAGACAAAAAGTTTTGACTACAGCGAAATAATCTTGTGTTTGATGGCGTATTGGACCAGATCGGCATTGGTCTTGATTTGAAGTAGTTCCATCACGGCGTATTTGTGTCCTGCCACGGTCCTGGTGGTGATGTTTAGCTCCGAGGCCACCTGCTTCATGGAACGCCCTTCTGCCAGCAATTGAATAACTTCGCGCTGGCGAGGCGTTGGCTCGGGCGCGCTGGCGCGGTTTTTGGGATCGCGCAACTCGATGCTTGTCAGGCCCGCGGCTGCGCTGGGCGTGACGTAAGTGCCTCCCTTCATTACGCGGTCAACGGCTTCCGTGAGTTCCGACGCCGCTGCTTCTTTCAGGAGAAAGGCGGAAGCCCCGGCGCGGAAAGCTTCGCCAACGAGATACGGATCGTCGTGCATGGTCATATAGATGAGCTTGGTGTTGGGAAGTAGATGTTTGAGTTTTTTTCCTGCGTCAAAACCATTGAGATGAGGCATGCCGATGTCCAGCACAATAATGTCTGGCTTCAGTTTGGCGGCGGCTTCCAGAAGTTCGCGACCATCTCTAACGCTGGCCACCACATCGCAACGCGCTTCCAAAACTAGCTTCAACGCATCGGCAAGCATGCGATGGTCGTCGGCCACAATTGCGCGTAGGCGGGTCATAAACGGTAAAGCCTGCTGGAGTTACCCCTCGAGATCAGTTTCTATCGTGGCCTTATCCGGAGGAGTGGGTAATTGGCAAAAGTAACAAGGCGAGACAATCACTCTAGATAGGTTAGTGGGTGCAGAGCCGATCGTGTTCGAGTAAGGTTTTGGACAGCTTGTGGAGCCTAAGGAGGGAATACTGAATTGAAATGGGCTTCAAGTTTCCATCCCGGACGCGCTTTGTGATCGGGCTTGATTATTCTCGGAGGCTACGAGAGGAACTTCCACAAAAATCGTCGTGCCTTTCATCGGCTCCGAGGTGATTGAAAGTTTTCCGCCGACAAGCCTGAGCCTTTCACGCATTCCGGTGAAGCCGATTCCCGAGTCGGGGTGTCCAACATCCTGGTTAAATCCTTTGCCTTCGTCAGTGATTTGAAGCGTAACGCTGTTTGCGTTGGCATTGAGATGGACCTGTGCGCACTTGGCATCACTGTGCTTGACGATATTGGAGAGCGCTTCCTGGCTGATGCGAAATAGACAAAGGGCCACATCTTTCGAGAGGCTGGTCGAAATCCCGCGCTCGGAAAAGCGTATCTCTATGCCATAGGTTTCTTGAATCTCTTCGCAAAGGCCACGGACCGTAGGTACCAGGCCAACATAGTCCAGCTTGCTGGAATGCAGTTGATGAGAGAGAGACCGAATGTCGGAAGCCATTTTCCGGCTGCGCTTTACGATCTCGAGAAGCTTGGCACGTTTGGCAGAATCCGGAAAGTCATTGCTGATCTGAATTAGTTCGATACATTGAAGAGCCAACCGCTGACTGAAGTCATCGTGAAGTTCCCTGGCAATGCGAGAGCGTTCTTCTTCCTGAGCATGAATAAGCCGTCCGGTCAGAGCGTGGAGCGATTCCGCAGAAGACTTTCGCTCGGTGATGTCCAGGCAGGAACCGATATAACCGCGGAAGGTGCCATCCGATTCAAATCTGGGCACGCCATAGTCGACGAGCCAGCGATACTCGCCATCGAAGCGGCGGAGACGGTATTCCATTTCGAATTCAACGCGAGCGTCAAAGGAATTCTCGTAGGTTTCCAGGCACCGCTGTACGTCGTCAGGATGAACACCGGTGGCCCACCCTTTGCCATATTCATCCATGAAGGAGCGGCCGGTAAAGTCCAGCCAACGTTGATTGAAAAAGATGCAGAGCTTTTCCGTATTGGACATCCAGATCAAGACTGGTGCCGTGTCTGCAACCAGACGGAATCGATCCTCGCTCTCACGTAAAATTTGTTCGGCGCGCTTCTGATCAGTGATGTCGCGAGCGATTTTGGAATAACCAACAATTGTGCCAGCGGAATCTCTTATCGCGGAAAGCGTCAGCGATACCTGAATTCGGTTTCCTTCCTTGGAAACGCGGACGGTTTCGTAATGTTCCACGCGTTCGCCCGCCTGCAATCGTTGCAAGAACATTTCCTCTTCATACTGAAGTTCCTGTGGTACTAACATCGCGATAGGCTTGCCGATTGCTTCGGCCTGAGTAAATCCAAACAGGCGTTGTGCAGCAGCGTTCCAAGTAATGATGATGCCGTCCAAATTTTTGGAGACGATGGCATCATCAGAGGATTCCACGATGGCGGCATGACGGGCCTGGGCGATCTGCGCACGCTGACGGGCGACCGCGTTCGAAAAAATCTCCGCGATTAGCTTAAGTTGTTCTACTAGATCGTCGGACCACTCTACGCGGCGCGTGGTGCTTACGAACGAAATACCGCCGAACAACTCGTCACCTGCTTTTAAGGGTAGAGTGGCCAAAGAGACCGCTCGCAGAGCGGTTACATACTGCTTCTCCATAGAAGCTTCAAGCGGTAGCGCTGCCACATCGGAGACAAGCAAAGCTTCTCCGCGCAGCAGACGCGCATTCCACCACGGAAGTAGACTGGCCTCTATGACGGCGGGGGGCTCCGGGACATTCTGCCGCTGCCAGGAGAATGTTTTTCGCGCATCCTTATTTTCCAGTGAGCAGTCGTAGAGTGTGATGCGATCGAAATTAAGGAATTCTGCGATTCTGCGGAGGCTTTTGCCCATGGTCGCGCTGATTTGATCGACCGGAAGATTGATGAAGGTGGCCGAGAGATCGGAAAGCATATTCTCGAAAGCCACGCGATGGAGAAGAGACTGTTCGAATCTGCGGCGATTGGCCCTTTGCCACAACAAACCGAAAATGAGCAAGGTTTCGAGGAGCGTCAGGAGGATACTGCCCAGGATGTAATACCGGTAGGATTCCCAAAGACTTGGTTGCCGATAGAAAATCAGGCTGCCGGGCGGGAGTGCTGATTCTGAAATGTTCCAACGGCGAAGTTGACGGCAGTCAAATAAGTAATCGCTACGAACTTCTTCATCGGCAGGATGTTGGCCCGCGAGCATCTGAAGTCCCAGTTCGCCGGCACGTTTTCCCATCTCGGCGAAACGAACTACGTAACCTCCAACAGCGCCGGCTCCAACGTGAGTGTCGAGCACACCGTACACCGGAGCGCCGGATAGTTCCGATATTTTGGGGATGACTTCCGCGGATATGAAAGAGCGACCGGCGCCATCGCGGGACAGGCTAACAAATAACACGATGCTCTCTGGCCCCAGTGTCGAGACCTTTCTGCAAATTTCGTCGAACGTTAAATGGTCCAGGTAAATGAGTGTGAGGCCGGCAGAGTCCGGGGTGATTTGGTCACGAACTTGAGCCAGCAAATTCTTTCCTGTTGTGGAGGTGCTGCCAATGATCACGACTTGAGTAGCCCTTGGCTGCAGCCGGCGTGCGACCGCAAGAGTTTTGCGGGCATCGACTGCAATCCAGAGATTTACGGCGTCTTTCGGGGGTCCTGAGTGGGTCGGTGGTTTTTGCGAGGGATCAGTACGCAAGTACAACAAGGGCACGCCCGGAAAAAGATCGGTTGGAACGTCTCCCACGCCGATTACCAGATCGAATTTGGTGTTCGAATACTTTTTTTGGATCCACGCGGACTGCTGCGATTGGAAGGCAGGGTCAGGGAAATGAACTCGATTCAGATGTTCGCTGAAAATCAGCAGGCTTCCAGGCGAAGTGGAACGCAGCGCGGCACGAATGTTTTCTTCCATGAGTCGGAAAGCGGGCCAGCTGACGTCTTCCTGCATGAGGAGCAGTACGCGTTTGGGTTCCTGGGGTTGGGCGGCACTGGGAAAGGCCAAAACGAAGAGAGCCGCGAGGATTCCCAAGGACGCAAGGATCAACTGTGACTTGGGGTTTGGATGATGGTTGAGTTTGAACACGGGGCCACCGACTTTCCCCCCTGGAGGCGGCCGAAGAGGTGTGAGTCAGGAATTTCCTTTCGTGCCTGCGAACCAAATTGTCGAACTTGCAAGAGGCGAACGGAATTCCTTTACAGACTGGGGCTTTGACGGCGAAGCAGGTTGCGGTTGAGAAGGATGCAGATGCTCAAGAAACCTTGCTGTCATTCGCAGCCAAAAGAGCTGTAACTGGCTTCGTACTCTAGCAGATATATCCATTTTAAATCAATCACGATGAGCAGGGCGTAACTTCCTACGCCTTTATCCGTCTTGGTGGTTCCGTGGCCGGAAATCTGCGGACCCCGTCTGTTTTGACGGTTCTCAGCAAGTGTGGCCTGGGGCATCTTGGCGGCATAGGAATGAGAGGACCCGGGAAGAGAACCCACCTTCACACCCGATCTTTCCCGCGTCCTCTCGCATTTGCTAACGCCAAAGACGAGAGGAAACAAACTAACCAGGAGAATCGGATGAAAATCAGTGCCGCAGTATAGCTTGGGAAAAAATGAAGGAGAAAGAAATGATGTACAGAACACGGATGAAGGTCGCAGCAGTTGGAGCGTTAGTTCTAATCGTACTGCTGGCGGGCAGTTCGACGCCAGCACAGGAAGTGCATTCCGACGCCATGCCCGGGGTTAACTTTGCGAAGTATCACACGTATAAGTGGGTGCCGATCGAAGGAGGTTCGCACCCCAATCAGATAGCGGATGCGCAGATCAAGGCTTCCGTCGATACCCAACTGGCCACAAAAGGGCTGACGAAGACAGATGACGACAAGGCGGATTTGTATATCGGTTATCAGACTTCCGTCGACAAGGAAAAGCAGTGGAATGCTTACAGCATGGGCGGTGCGCGGTTTGGCGGAATGGGAAGCGCGACGAGTTCTACAATCAGCAACGGGACTCTCGTCCTTGATATGTACGACCCTGCTACCAAACAACTGGTTTGGACCGGCCAAGCGACCAAGACGTTGAACCCGAGCCAGAACCAAGAGAAGAATCAGAAGAACCTGGATAAGGCGATGCAGAAGTTGCTGAAGAATTACCCGCCGAAGTAGAGCAATGGCGCAGCGCTGGTGATTGCTCGTCCTGACAATCACCAGCGCCGGCCAGCGCTCCTTCACGTCCTCCGTGCTTCCGGTCGTGTTCAGTCAGCTTTGTCCTTCGAAACTTCAGTGCCCTCGAGAATCTGTAGGCAAAAACACAAGCAATTATGGATCTGAATGATCTTAATGTGCGGCGCAGGTACGTCAGGCGGGATGATTTGTTGCAGCGACTTCCACCAACTCTGTGTCGGCAGCGCCTCGATCGTCGTGGGGCAGGCAGAATTGAAGGATTAGTTTAGCAATTTGTACGACGGCGAATTTCGACCACACGGGGAGCCTGCGGACAACTTCCTGGCACAGAACGAAGGCTACCGCCATCACGGTGATAATTCCCGCGGAGATAGCCAACACCAGCACGACTACCAGGGTCTCCCTGGCTAGGTAGACCTTGGTGGCAAGCCGCAACGGCGCTAGCAGCACGAGCACGCCCAGACCGCAAGGCCAGGCGCGGCTGATTAGCTTCCTTAGGCCGGCGCGTTTGTTTGTCCCCTTTGACATAGTGTCGCGATCGCAGTTGTCTGGAGGTACGTACGAACGGAAAGCTTAAGCATCCTGGATCTGCACGGTTATGACAGCCCGGCGAATAGTCCGTAACCGTCAAAAGTGCGTGTATGGCCATACTGCTCTAAATGTGGACCTTGAGGGTTGAGGGTACCCTTGCGGTCGTAGCGAGCCTCCGGATAGCCGTCAATTCTGACAATTGCCATCCATCACCCCGAGTGAAAGCATGCGCCGATACAGAGGGCATAGCAGCCAAAGCAGGTAGGCGGGCAGGTCACTCTGGTGAGGGTTAAGTTCGGGAGAATCCGTGCGAGAAGATGTGCAGCACAACTTGAGGGACAGCGACCGGCTGTTCCGCTCCATTTTCGAAAATGCCCAGATAGGGGTGAGCGTTTTTCGGATTGATTGTCAGGAACACTTCTCCAACCGCGCAATGCGTGAAATGTTGGATTACACCGAGGATGAGTTAAAAGTTCTGGCCAAGTGGGACGAGATTACGCACCCAGATGATCGTGGACCCTGTGCTGAGCGATATTTGGAGCTTTTACAAGGGAAACGCGATCGCGACGCGTTCGAGCAACGATTCATTCACCGCGACGGCCATATCGTTACGGTGAACGGCCGATTCTCGCTGCTTAGGGACGCGGCCGGAAATCCTGAATACGTCATCGCGCTTACAGAGGACATCACCGAACGTAAGCGCGCGCAAGATGCGCTGGTGGAAAGTGAGCAACTCTTTCGCTCTATTTTCGAAAATGCGCAGATTGGCGTTGGCGTGTTCACAATCGAAGGGCAGAAATCGGTTTCGAACCGCGCCTTACACGACATGTTGGGTTACACCCAGGAAGATTTGAGCTCCCTAGAGAAGTGGGACCAGGTTGTGCACCCGGACGATAGGGTCTCCAGTTCTGCGCGGTATACGGCTCTGATTCACGGGAAGCGAGAGACCGACCAATTTGAGCAAAAGTTCGTGCATCACGACGGCGGAATCGTTGTGGGCAACGGAAGATTCCACCTACTGCGAGATGCGATGGGGCGGCCGCAATACGTTGTGTCGCTCACTGAGGACATCACCGAACGTAAGGCTGGGGAGGAGCTTCTTCGAAAGCGCGATGAAGAACTGCAGCGCGCAAATTTCCTTGCGGAAACCGCTCTGGAACTCACGAAGGCAGGCTACTGGCACGTTCCGCTGGACGGCTCTGGATGGTACAACTCCTCACCACGCAGGATTGCCGTTTTTGGCGACATCCCGCAGCCCGAACACCGTTACCGGCTCGACGACATGTTTGCTCGCGCAGAAGAGGCCGATGAGGTTGCAGGCAAGGCAGCAAGGAAGGCCTTTAAGGATGCCTTGGAGGGCAGGTCAACGTACGACACGGTCTTCGCTTACAAGCGTCCCGTCGACGGGCGTGTCGCTTGGGTCCACGCACTAGGGCACGTTTTGAAGGATGCCGACGGAAGGCCGACCGATATGTACGGGGTTTCTCAAGACATCACGGAATTCAAGCACTTGGAAATGGAACTCTCAGCCGCGAAAGAGGCGGCAGAAGCGGCCACCAGAGCTAAATCGGATTTTCTGGCGAACATGAGTCATGAGATTCGTACGCCGATGAATGCAATTCTGGGGATGACCCATCTGGCTTTGAAGACCGAACTGACCGCGAAACAGAGTGACTACCTGAAGAAGACAAAAGTGGCCGCCCAGGGCCTGCTTACTATCATTAACGACATTCTGGACTTTTCGAAAATCGAGGCGGGAAAGTTGGAGCTGGAGGTCGTGGACTTCCGGCTCGATACGGTTCTCGACGATCTGTCTTCGGTAGTTAGCCAAAAAGCTGAAGAAAGAAATCTGGAATTCTTGATAGCGGCTCCGAACGACCTGTCAGGGAATCTGGTTGGTGACCCGCTGCGTCTGGGGCAAATCCTAATCAACCTTGTGAACAATGCCCTGAAGTTTACGGAGCGCGGTGAAGTGGCCGTAAACGTGACAATCACGGAGAGTCATCCGGAGAAGATAAAGCTGAAGTTCACCGTTCGTGACACGGGAATGGGGCTGACGCCGGAGCAAACAGCTCGATTGTTTCAGGCTTTTAGCCAAGCCGATACGTCCACCACGCGGAAGCACGGTGGTACCGGCCTCGGGCTCTCCATCTGCAAACGCCTGGTGGAGTTGATGAGAGGCGAAATTTGGGTTGAGAGCACGCCGGGTATAGGCAGCAGTTTTTCGTTCACCGCGGAATTCGGACTTGGGTCGGCCGAGGCGAAACGAAAACTCTTCACTCCTGACTTGGCGAATATTCGAGTGTTGGTGGTGGACGACAATGCATGCGCGCGAGAGATTCTCACCGACGCTCTAAAAGTTTGCTCTTTGCGGGTGGATTCTGTCGCTTCCGGGGAGGAAGCGATTCGAGAATTGATAGCCGCCGACAGCGGAGAACCGTATCAATTGGTGATGATGGATTGGCATATGCCGGGAATGGATGGCGTGGAGGCCAGTCGTTTGATCCTGCACGGCGGGCGGTTACTGCATCTCCCCAAAATTGTGATGGTCACAGCGTTTGGGCGGGAAGAGATTCGCGCGCAGACGGAGCAACTTGGCATAAAACATTATTTGCTGAAACCGATTAGCCCCTCGCTGCTGTACGACACGTTGATGGATGTCTTTGGATTTGTCGAGCAATCGACCAGTGTGCCGCTGCAAATCGAAAATGATGCGATGGCTCCCGATGCTCGTGGGATCCGCATTCTGCTGGTCGAAGACAACGAGGTAAACCAGCAGGTGGCCACCGAACTTTTTGAAAGCGCGGGCGCTACGGTGCGAATTGCTGATAACGGCGCTGAAGCAGTGAGAATCCTGACCGAAGCGAAACACGCTCCTCCTTTTGACATTGTTTTTATGGATCTGCAGATGCCCGAGATGGATGGCTTCACGGCTACCAGACTTATTCGCGCTCACTGTCATACGGAGAAACTGCCAATTGTTGCCATGACCGCGCACGCTTTGGTCGAGGAGCGACAGCGCTGTTTAGAAGCTGGGATGAACGACCACGTGAGCAAGCCCATCGATCCGGATGCGCTGTTTGCCACGCTTTTGCGTTGGACGAAGAAAGCCGGAGTGTCCGCAACTAAGGCCGAAGCCGAATCGCAAAACATCATTGCTGATTTTGATTTTCCATCAATCGCTGGGGTTGACGTAGCTGGTGCCCTCAAACGCGTTGCCGGAAACAAGCGACTCTGCCGGGATTTACTGGTGCAGTTCGCCGCTCAGCAGGGTGAGGCGCATTCCCGACTCCTCGCCGCCATCGACAGCGGAGATCTTAAGTTTGCTGAACGAATCGCCCACACGGTGAAGGGCGTAGCGGGAAACCTGGGGCTCCAAGATGTTCATGAAGTCTCGGAAAAAGTTGAGCGATCTGTGCGCGACGGGTATGGCGTTCCGCAACCCTTGTTCCAAGAATTTACGGCGACACTACAGCGTCAAATTCAGGACATTCGCCAGGCGCTAGCGGAAATCGCGCCGGTAGAGAGTAACGGAACCGCAACTATTGACGTCGGCGCGGTTTTAGCCTTGATCGCCAGCCTGCGGAGGCTTCTGGAAGAGAGCGACGGTGAGGCTGCCGATGGTTTCTTTAGATTGGAAAGCGCTCTCGGAGGAGCGTGCGACGAACAACTTCTTGCTAACCTCGGGACGGCCATCAACGAATTCGATTTTGCTGGAGCGCTGTCGACGCTAGACCAGATTGCTGCGAATTCCGCCATAAATGGGAGCCAAATAAAATGACCGATGTGAAGGGAAAAAAGCTCTTGCTGCTCGTGGACGATGCTCCCGCCAACATTCAGATTGTAAATTCCATTTTGAAAGACGATTACAAAATCCGCATCGCTACCAGCGGAGCGAAGGCGTTAGATCTGGTGAAGACGACACCCCTGCCGGATTTGGTTTTGCTGGACGTGATGATGCCGGAGATGGACGGTTACGAGCTCTGCACCATTATGAAAGCGACGCCTGAAGTGCGGGACATCCCGGTGATTTTTCTGACAGGCCAGACTCGCGCGGATGATGAAACGAGAGGATTCGAGGTTGGAGCGGTCGACTATATTCACAAACCGTTTTCACCCTCGGTGGTAAAGGCACGTGTCAATACTCATCTAGTCCTTCGCGAAATGCGTGAACAACTGGCTCGCCAACTTTTCTCGATAAATAATGAACTGGAGATGGCGCGCCAAATTCAATTATCGATCCTGCCACACGAAATTCCTAAGATTCGGGGGCTGGAAATAGCGGTTCGCTATAAGCCAATGAGCTCTGTAGCAGGAGATTTTTACGATTTCATTGTCGTCGATGAAAAGCACATTGGCATTTTGGTCGCAGACGTTACCGGCCACGGGCTTCCGGCTGCGCTAATCGCCTCCATGCTTCAATCCGCGCTTTGTGCGCAGGCGGTGCATGCTTCCGACCCTGGACGCGTCTTGGCTGGATTGAACCATGCGTTGTGCGGGAAGTTTGACCACAATTTCGTGACTGCAGCATACGCGTATATCGACATGGAGGAACGCACTTTGACCTACGCGGCTGCCGGTCATCCACCGATGCTAATTTGCCGAAAGTCCGACGGCGGAGCTCACGAGATAGTTGAAAACGGTCTGTTTCTTGGGATGTTCCCTGAAGCAGTGTACCGATCATTGAAAATTCCCGTTGAAACGGGGGATCGCTGCGTTCTCTATACGGACGGCGTGCCAGAAACACAGAATCAGCTTAAGGAAGAATTCGGGGCTGAACGATTTATGCGATTCATGGAGAGAAACCAAAGGTTATCGGCAGACCGTTTTCCAGATGCATTGCTTAACGAGGTATTTCGCTGGTCGGGGGATGTCGAAGGACGGGATCAGCAGGACGATTTGACACTCTTAGCAGTTGATTTTGCATAGGCCCAACTGGAGCAAGACGCGCCACCCTTGAGAAGTGGGCGAAGGACGAGGCGCGGAAGATTCGGGTTGGGCCCAGATCGAAGAATCAAACAGATGGACTGCCCCTGAGTAACACCGTTTGATACTGCGAGGAAAAGGTGACGGATTCGGAGGAAGGGCGATGCGACCAGGCAGACAAGTGATGTGTGCGGCCTCAACTTCCTAGAAGCGGACTTCGGGCCAGCGTCAAAGTTTGCGATCACTTGTTGCATCCGCTGCGCCGTGACCAAGGTTGAAGCAACAATCGCCCCACTCTCCATCAGTAAACACAAGCCGGCTTCTCGTTACCTACCCGCTCGTGCAAAAAATGCAAGGACAGGGCACCTTGAGCCCAACATCCAGCCGCCATTCGAATGCACCCGTGACCCACAGATTCCCCTGACAAGGCTAAAAAAAATGGAGTAGCTGTCGATTTTCGGTCTCCCGAACGACTATCTGATAACAGAACGATGAGCTACGGCTCTCTGAGTCCCAGGGAAACAAGGAGGAACTGATGAAATCCATCTATTTGGGATATATCGAGGTAGGGAAATTCGACGGAGGCAAAAAGGTGGCGGGATGTACGGCAATTGTTCCTGTGGCATACCCACACAAACCATGATACCGTCATGTGGCTATCGCACAGGAGACCTTATGGGTGATTCCAAACTCGACCTGCTTCAGGGCACTCTCGATCTCATGGTCCTCCAAACACTTGCCGTCCTGGGCTCCCTGCACGGCTACGGCATTGCTCGCCGCATCGAGCAGACCAGCGGCAACGAAGTCCTCCTTAATCAGGGCACGATCTACGCTTCTCTCGTACGACTCCAACAACGCGGCTGGATCTCCGCCGAATGGGGCATCTCCGAGAACAATCGCAAAGCCAAGTTTTATTCCATCACCAAGCGCGGCCGCAAACAGTTAACCGAAGACGCCGCCTACTGGCAACGCCTCTCGCTGGTGATGTCCCGAGTCCTCTCCACGGTCGTGGACGACGAAAGCCCCAGCTAATGCCATGCCGCGACCAAATTTCGTGCCTTCCGAGGCGGTCCGCTCTCAGGTCTCGTCGCGCAGCCGCTATTGTTAGTGCTCTTGCCTTTTTTCCGCTAACTCTTCCTTGTAGCACTGGTTTCTATTCCGACCCTTTTGGTTTTCTCTTCCCCGAATTGCCGGCCACGAATCACGAATCGCGCTTCCAGGAGGCCACTCAATGAACTCTCTGCTCTCGTTCTTCCAACGTCTTCGGAATCTCTTCCGCCAGGATGATCTCGATCGCGATCTCGCCACCGAAATCTCCACCCACCTCGACCTTGCCGTCGAAGAAAATCTCAAGCACGGACTGTCCCCCGAAGAGGCCCGCCGCCAAGCCCTAATCCAATTCGGAGGCGCGCAACAGGCCAAAGAGAATCACAGGGATTCCCGCGGCATTCCACTCCTTGAATCTTTCTTTCAGGATTTCCGCTTAGCCCTGCGCAGCTTTCTCAAGAACCCCGGCTTCACCGCTATCGCCGTCCTCACCCTAGCTCTCGGCATCGGCGCCAACGCGGCCATCTTCAGCGTAGTGCGCGGCGTGCTCCTCCGTCCGCTAGAAAATCGCGACGAAGACCGCCTGCTCTATGTCCGCCAAAGCGCCCCAGGCATCGGACAGGCGGATTCCGCTTTCTCCGTTCCTGAAATCAAAGACATCGGCGCCGGTCTGAAAACCATTAAGGAACTAGGCACTCTTTCCGCGCTAGACTTCACCGTTGTCGGATTAGGCGAGCCGCGCGAAATCCGCAGCGGTGTAGTTGATGGCAACTATTTCGAGGTGGTCGGTCTCCGACCTGTCCTCGGCCGCCTGTTAAATCCCGCCGATGATGGTCCCAACGCCCCCGGCGCGGCCGTCCTGACCTATCGCTTCTGGACCAACTCGTTACACTCCGATCCAAGCGTCCTAGGGAAAACCATCCGCCTCGGCAGTTATGAAGGTACGCGTCCCGCCACCATAGTCGGCGTCTTAGAACCGTCCGTGCCCTATCCCGTTGAGACCGAAATCCTGGCCAACATTGTCACCAGCCCCCATCACCTCTCCGCCACCATGGTCACTGGTCGGTCGCATCGCATGACCGAAGTCTTCGCGCGTCTCGCTCCCGGCGCTGAGCTCGACTCCGCCCGCGCCGAACTCAACACCGTTTACGCCAGCATGCTTGCCGCGCATCCCGAGACTTACAAGACCAACGATCATTTCCAGATCACAGTCTCGCGCATGCACGACCAAATCAATTCCAATGCAAAAACCATTCTCTGGGTGCTGTTCGCGGCCGCCGGCCTGCTCTTCGTAATCGCGTGCTCCAACGTCGCCAATCTGGTTCTCGCACGCACGGTTCGTCGCGAACCGGAACTCGCCATGCGCTCGGCCTTGGGCGCAACCACGCACGTACTTCGCCGCTCACTCTTAGCGGAGAGTCTTCTTCTGTGCGGCACTGGCGCGTTAGCAGGAATTCTCATCGCCGCTCCCATGGTAGCCGTGCTCGCGCGTTACGCCGCGCGCTTCTCTGTGCGCGCCACCGGCCTGACTCTCGATTTCAGTTTGCTCTGGATTGGCGTCGCGCTCGCCTTGCTCTCCGCCGTCTTCCTGGCCTTTGTTCCCCGGCTGCCCAACGGCGATGCATCGACTGGCTCCGGAACCTCGTGCAGTAGCTTGCGTGTTACCGGAGGAAGCCGCCGCCGTCTCCGCATTTTCGCCGTCACGCAGATCACCGCATCGTTCCTCTTGCTAGCCGGTGCGGGTGCGTTGGTGAAAACTCTCTTGGAACTCGAGAAAACCCAAGCGCCCTTTGACACCGCGCACGTTCTCGCCGTGAACTTGCCCGTGATGACTGACGGCCGCACCCCTGAACAGGTCAAGGATTTCTATCGCAACGTCCAGCGCAACCTCAGCACGCTTCCCGGAGTCGAGCGCGTCTCTTACGGTTTTAGCGTCCCCTGGCGCGACACCCGCCTGCAAACCATCACTCTCGCTTTCGCTGCAGAAGGTGCCAAGCAGGAAAACCCCGAAGACGACACCCGCGCGGGATTCCGTTCGGTTTCCGCAGGCTATTTCGATACCTTGGGTCTTCCCATCGTCGAGGGCCGAGACTTCCGCGACAGCGATCGCGACGGCTCCGAACGCGTAGTCGTTATCAGCCAAAGCCTCGCCCAGCGTTTCTTCCCCGGCCAAGACCCCGTCAACCGTCATTTGACGTGGACCGACCCGGTCATTAAATTCATCGGCATCAGCGACCAACCCCGCCGCATCATCGGTGTCGTCCCTGACCTCGACGACGAAAACATCATTCCCTCGCCAAAGATAACGGTCTATCAACCCAGCGAGCAGGAGGGCTTCAACGGTCGCCTCTTTGTGCGCGCCAAAAACGATCCCTACACTCTCGTTCCCACCATCACCCACACCGTTCACGAAATGGCCTCCGATCAACCCGTCGAGCGTCCCGCCACGCTCGAAGATGTTCGCGGCGAAGTGCTTACTCCCAACCGCCTCAACGCCATTGTCTTCGGCGGATTCGCCGCGCTGGCGCTGCTGATTTCCGTCGTAGGCGTAGCTGGCGTCTTGGCCTTCTCCGTAAGTGGCCGCACCCGCGAATTCGGCATCCGCCTCGCCCTGGGCTCTCAGCCTGTCAGCCTCCTCGCCGACGTCCTCAAAGACGGCTTGGTGATCGCCTCCATTGGTGTAGGCTCAGGCGTTCTGGTCGGCATCGTCTTCGCCCGAGTAATCGGCAAATACGTCTCCGAACTCCAATTCCCCGGCGCCCTTCCCCTAATCACCTCAGCCGCAATCCTGTTGGTCGCGGCAGTCGTTGCCTCAGCCCTGCCAGCCCTACGCGCCTCCCGCGTGGACGCCATCCAGGCCCTTCGCTCTGAGTAACACACCATGGATATTCAACGACCATCGAACGCCCGCGCCAAGAAAATCCGCCGCATCATCTATGCCTCCATTGCCCTCGTCTCGATCACCGGAGTCACCTACGGGGTCACCCGCCTCCGCCCCGCTGCTCCCGCCGTGGACAAAGCCACCATCTGGACCGACGAAGTCAAGCGCGGCCCCATGATCCGCGACGTTCGCGGCATTGGCACTCTCGTTCCCGTCGACATCCGGTGGATCCCCGCGCAAACCGATTCCCGCGTCGATCGCATAGTTCTGCATCCCGGCGCCATCGTTAAGCCAGACAGCATCATCCTGGAACTCAGCGACCCCATCCTCCAGCGCGAAACTCTCGACGCCGAATATCAACTCAAAGCCGCGCAAGCCGACCTCGAGAGTCTCAAGGTCCAGATCAACAGCGAACTGCTCAATCAAAAATCGTTCACCGCCACGGTCCGCAGCGATTTCGAGCAAGCCAAGCTGCAGCACGAAGTCGATGAAAAACTTCGCGCCGAAGGCATCGGCGCGGAAGTCACCTCTAAACTTTCCAAAGTCAAAGCCGAACAGCTTGCCATCCGCCTCAAGCTCGAGGAAGACCGCACCAAAAACGCCGAGGACTCCGCGGCAGCGCGTCTGCAGGCACAGCAATCTCACGTCGATCAGCAGCGCGCCCTGTACGATCTGAAGCGCAGCGAACTCGATTCTCTCCACGTCCGCGCCGGCCTCGATGGCGTCCTCCAACTCGTCCCCGTTGACGTTGGCCAGCACGTCACTCCCAGCACGAATCTAGCCCGCGTCGCCGATCCCAAGCACCTGAAGGCCGAAATCAAAATCCCCGAAACCCAGGCCAAAGACATCACCATTGGCCAGCCCGCCACCGTCGATACCCGCAACGGCATCGTCAAGGGTCAGGTCTCCCGCATCGATCCCTCCGTCCAAAACGGCACCGTCACCGTCGACGTCCTGTTCAACGAACTGCTCCCAAACGGCGCGCGCCCCGATCTCAGCGTCGATGGCACCATCGAACTCGAGAATCTTAAAGACGTCCTCTACGTCGGCCGCCCCGTTCACGGCCAATCCGACAGCACCATCGGTTTGTTCAAACTAGTCGAAGACGGCTCGGAAGGCCTTCGCGTCAGCGTCAAGCTCGGCAAAAGCTCCGTCAACACGGTCGAAATTCTCCAGGGCCTGAAAGTCGGAGACAAAGTAATCCTCTCCGATATGTCCGCTTGGGATGCCTTTGACCGCGTTCGATTGCGCTAGGGAAATTCAGTTTGGAGGCTGCTCGCATGACTTCATCAAACGGTACGCTTATCAAAATGCAAGGCGTCAGTAAGGTCTTCTTTACTGACGAACTCGAAACACACGCCTTGGACTGCATCGATCTCGAAATCAAGAAAGGTGAATATCTCGCTATTGCTGGCCCTTCGGGATGTGGCAAATCCACGTTGCTCGCCATCCTTGGCCTCCTTGATTCCCCCACGGAAGGGCATTACTTCCTAAACGGCCAACCCGTTTCCACTCTCAAGCTCGGGGACCGGTCGCGCATCCGCAACCGCGAAATCGGCTTCATCTTCCAGGCCTTTAACCTGATCGGCGATCTCACTGTTTATGAAAATGTCGAACTGCCCCTCACGTATCGCGGCATGGCCTCCGCCGAACGGAAGGAAAAAATCCAGCGCGCCCTCGAACGCGTCGAAATGGCCCACCGCGCCAAGCATTACCCCGCCCAACTCTCCGGCGGTCAGCAGCAACGCGTCGCCGTCGCACGCGCTCTCGTCGGCGACCCCATGATTCTCCTTGCCGATGAGCCCACCGGGAACCTCGACTCCAAAAATGGCGACTCGGTCATGGATCTCCTCCGCGACATCCATCAAAGCGGCGCCACCATCTGCATGGTCACCCACGACCCTCGATACACCAACCACGCCGAGCGCACCGTTCATCTCTTCGACGGAAAAATTATTGAGGAGACCAAACCGACTTCATTACGAAGTTATGCAGCGGAGCCACGAAGCCCAACCTGTTAGTTGACCAACAGGAGATATTCTCGACGCCACCCGTTTGCTAATCGTGCGTAAATCGCGCCGAACCCGGAAACTTGTCCGGGCCAGAAGTCTGGTTGTAGGGAGTTCCACCAGATAGGTACCTATAAACGAGCAAGCGCTTACCGAGCCGATCAACTCTCGGAGTACGTGATCTGTGGCCTTCAGGAAGAACTGGAACAGCGGCACGAAGTCCCAAACTCAGAGCGTAAAGCCCTCCGCGAAGAGAAGCATCGAATCGAAAGTGAACTGGCGCGCCTGGTTGAGTCAATCGCGACGGGGAAAGCATCATCCACGGTCATGTCGGCAATTGCCCAACGTGAGTCCAGAATCGCGGCCATCACGAACAAAATCATTGAGCCAGGACCGGATTCGCTACAGGAGAAGCTCGACGAACTCCGTACGCTTCCTGTCTCCCGGCTCACCCAGCTTCGAGGGCTGCTGACGAACCCGTCTACGATTCATGAGGCAAGAGCATTGCTGGCCGAGCAGATTGGGAAGTTCACTCTGGACAGGATCCACGAGGGCGGAAAATTCAGCTTCAAGGCTGACGGGCAAATAGATTTCTTTGGGGAAGAGGCGCTTACAGGGCTGAGTGGTGCCGGGGGCCAGAATCGAACTGGCTACGCCCGCCTTTTCAGGGCGGCGCTCTACCAATGAGCTACCCCGGCTTTGGGAATGACTTAATTATTCTAGAGATGGGTCTGCGGTGTGTCAATTTTTGTTGGGTGTGAAGGGGAGATTTTTGTCTTTACTTTTGTGGTGTGTGTTGTGGGGCGTGCGGATTTTTGGCCGCGCTGGCGGGTTGAAGCGCTTGTGGGTGTGTGCGGAGTTTGGGTAGATTTATTTTATGGCTAACACACAACTGAGTGCAGCGGAATTGATTTTGGCGTTGGATGGATTGGGGCGGACGGCGACGTCGGCGGAAGCGTTGATGAAGGGCGTGGTGGGGCTGCTGCATGCGCGGCTGACGAAGTACAACTGGGTGGGATTTTACATGATTGAGAAAGAGACGGAGCGGGAGATGCTGGTGCTGGGTGCGTTCGAAGGGACGATGACGCCACACACGCGGATTCCGTTGAATCAGGGAATTTGCGGGGCAGCGGCATCGAGCGGGAAAACGATTGTGGTGGATGACGTGAATGCGGATGCGCGGTATCTGGCGTGTTCGCTGGAGACGAAGTCGGAAATTGTGGTGCCGGTGTTTGTGAATGGGAAAGTGGCGGGAGAGTTGGATATTGACAGCCATTTTCTGGCAGCGTTTGGGGAAGAGGATCGGAAGATTTGCGAGCATGCGGCGGAGGTGGTGGGGAAGTATTTGGAGAGGGCGGGGAAGTAGGGTTCGGACGAGAGGTGCGGCGGAGGATTTTTTGTTTGGGGAGTTGGTGAGATCTTGCCACGATCTCTCCACTACGCACGAAGCGTGCTCCGGTCGGGATGACAGTTGTCGACATTCTGGGCAAAGGGCGAGGAAAAAGATAACGCAGAGACGCAGAGTACGCTGAGGAGCGCCGAGGAGGCTGGGTGGTCTGATCGAATGGGGAGTTGGGGGATGGTTGCCGCGATCCCTCCGCTACGCACGCAGCGTGCTTCGGTCGGGATGACAGCGCGCTCGGCGGGGAATAACTAGGGGTGGTTGGGCGGCGTGCGCGCGGATGGCCACCTGAAGGTGGCCGCTACGGTTGGTTGGGAGTGCGTGTTGTGTGGTTAGGATTGGGTGTCGTCGAATTCTTTCATCCAGTTGCGGCCTTTTAGGACTTCGCGAGGGCGAGTGCCGTCGGGGGGACCGACTATGCCGTCCTTTTCCATCAGGTCGATTAGGTGGGCGGCGCGGCCGTAGCCGATGCGGAGACGACGCTGCAGCGTTGAAGTGGAGGCGCGGCCCATTTCGCAGCAAACGCGCACGGCATCCTGGTAGAGATCGTCGTCAACTTCTTCGCCACCTTCACCGGCGGAATCGCCGCCACTGGCGCCATTCTTTTCATTTTCATCCTTAGGTGCTTCGAGAAGTTCTTCGTTGTACTTGGCGGGAGCTTGCGCGCGCCAGAAATCACAGACGGCGCTGATTTCGTCTTCAGAGACGAGTGGCCCGTGGATGCGATGGAGTCGCGCGGAACCGGCAGGGAGGTAGAGCATATCGCCCTTGCCGAGCAGCGATTCGGAACCGTTGGAATCGAGAATGGTGCGGGAATCGACTTTGCTGGCGACGCGGAAAGAAATGCGCGCGGGGAAGTTGGCTTTGATAAGGCCGGTGATGACGTCGACGGAGGGGCGCTGGGTGGCAAGAATCAAGTGAATGCCGACGGCGCGAGCCATTTGCGCGAGACGAGTGATGGACTCTTCGACGTTGTTGGTGTCGACCATCATGAGGTCGGCGAGTTCGTCGATGATGATGACGAGATAGGGAAGCGGCTTGTGTTCGGATTCGACAGTGTTGTCGAAGAGCGAGAGCGATTGCTGCTTCTGGAAAGTGCGATTGTACTGGTCGATGTTGCGGACGCCACGCTGCGCGAGAAGCTTGAGGCGATTTTCCATTTCCCTGGTGGCATTGCGGAGAACGTTGGAGGCTACTTTGGGGTCAGTGACTACGGGCGCGATTAAGTGCGGAATGCCTTCGTAGAGATTGAGTTCGAGGCGCTTGGGATCGACGAGAACCATTTTGACGTCGTCGGGCGTGGCTTTGTAGAGAATGGACATCATCAGGGAGTTAATGAAGACGCTCTTACCGGTGCCAGTGGAGCCTGCGATGAGCAGGTGTGGCATGGAGGCAAGATCGGTGACGCGAATGCGGCCGTGAAGATCGCGACCCATGGCAAGCGTGAGCTTGCTGGGCGAATTGCTGAATTCAGTGGCTTCGACAATTTCGCGGAGCGCGATCGTTTCGCGCTTGTCGTTGGGGACTTCGATGCCGATGGTGGATTTGCCGGGGATGCGTTCGATGAGAATAGATTCGGCCTGAAGGGCGAGGCAAAGATCTTCGGTGAGGCCGATGATGCGGCTGTATTTGATACCAGCTTCGGGCTTGAATTCGAAGGTGGTGACGACCGGGCCGGGATTGATTTGGGTAACGCGGCCCTCGACGTCGAATTCGTGACACTTTTCTTCAATGGCGCGAGCGCGCTTTTTTAGTTCCTCTTCATCGAGCTTGTGGCTGCCTTCGCCTTGTTTGAGGAGTTGGATGGAAGGCAATTTGTAATTGGTATTGGTCTTGGCGATTTTGGGTTCGGGTTTTTTTCCGGGCTTTTCCTGATTGGCGAAGAGGATGGGGGCTTTGTGGATCTCGCCTTTGTTGGCGGTTTCTTCTTCGTCTTCCTGATCGGCTACAGCGGACTTGTTCTTTTTGAAGATATCGCTGTCGTCGTTGAGATGAATGGTTTTGGGTTCTTCGGCAGCTTCGCCGCGGCCTAGTTGCGAGACGGGCTTGCGGCCAGCGATGCGGCGTTCTTCGACGGCGCGGCGCATGCGGGCCTGGTCGCGTTCATCGCGCCAGGCATGCCAACGGGATTGGGCACGTTGGAGAATGCCGAGTTTTTCCATGCGGCCGAGGGGACCTTTGGAGCTGCTGGCCCAGGCGTGCGCGCCACTAAACGAAAAACTGGTAGTGAGGAAAATCGCGACGACCATGATGGCGATGGCGACGAGGTTGGCGCCCCAGACGTTGAAGCCGGTGCGCAGGCCGTGGGAGATGAGTGTGCCGAGCATGCCGCCGGGAGGAAGCGCGTCGCGAATGTCCCAGAAATGCCAGAGCGAGAGAAGGGAAGGTACGGAGAGCAAGAGAAGCACGAAGCCGAAGGCGGTAGGGATCTGCGATTCCATGGGGCGACTGCGGAGCCAGCGCCATCCGAGAATGCCGAGGGCGGCGGGGATGAGCAGCGCGGTCCAGCCAAAAAATTGGAAGAGAAGATCGGCAGTGTAGGCGCCGACGGGACCAATCCAATTGCGGGCAGGATGATCACCCATGGAGGCGGTGCTGACGTTGAAGGCCGCGTCGTGGGGATTGTAGGTGAGTAAGGATAGGCCCAGAAGGATGGCGATGGTGATACACAAGAAGCCAACCAGCTCGTTGAGCCGTTTGTTTTCAGTAGGCGTAAGAAAGCGCACAGGTTCTCCTCAGCGAATGGGGGAAGGCTGAGTGTCTCAAGAAGCGCGGCGCTGCGCTAGCTTGTGAGGAACGAAGAAATAATAGCAGAGGCGGGGAGGAGTACAAGAGTGGGGTTTGGGGAGTGTGTTATGGCGTGGGGTGTTCACGGAGGGGAGATGGTTCCGTCGTTCGCGGTGAATTTTGTGTTGGTTGCCGCGATCCCTCCGCTGCGAGTCGCAAACGGCGCGACTCTCCGGTCGGGATGACATTTGTGGGGATGCGTGGTGGAGGGCGTTGGAAAAGAAAAGGATAACGCAGAGACGCAGAGACGCAGAGTACGCAGAGGAGCGCGGAGGAGGCGAACGGAAGTTGAGGGAATGGTGGGGGTCGATTATTATCGCGGCGGTGGAATCGGAAAGTTTGGGGCGGATGAGAATGCAGAGAAATTATGGTGGGGTGAGAATGCGGAGATTCATTGTGTTGGTGATGGGGGTTGCGGTTTTTGTCTTTAGTGGCGTTGCGGCGGCGCAGAGTGGGAAGTCGCCGGAGGTGCATGGGGATGGGACGGTGTCGTTCCATTTGATGATGCCGAATGCGCAGAAGGTGGAACTGCGATTCGAGGGGATGTCGGGCGTGACGGCGGTGGCGATGACGAAGGACGCGAGTGGAGTGTGGTCGGCGACTACGGCCCCGCTGGCTGCGGATATTTATGCGTACCAGTTCCATGTGGATGGAGTGGACATCATTGATCCGGGGGTACACGAGTTTGTGCCGAACCACTTTGAACAGGGCGGGCTGTTTACGGTGCCGGGGAAGACGGCGGAGGCTTGGGAAGAGACGCGAGTGCCACATGGAGCAGTGCAATGGCATTTGTATGCTTCGAAGATCCGGGGAGACGAGAGCGATTATTACGTGTACACCCCGCCGGGATTCGATGTGCGGGCGAAAACGAAGTATCCGGTGTTGTATCTACTGCACGGCTACAGCGATTACTCGAATGCGTGGCTCGCGATGGGACATGCGCAGTTCATCCTGGACAACTTGATCGCGCAGGGGAAGAGCAAGGCGATGATCGTGGTGATGCCGTCGGGGTATGGCTGGCCAAAAGTTTTGGAGGCTGGGTGGGGAAAACAGCCGGAGGAAGATCGGGTGCGGAACCGCGACAATTTTGCGGCGATATTGCTGGAGGAGATTATTCCGCGGATCGAGAAGCAATATCCAGTGTGGAAAGATGGAGCGCATCGAGCGATTGCGGGACTGTCGATGGGCGGAGGTGAGTCGTTGTACGTGGGGTTGAATCACCCTGGGCAATTTGCGTGGATCGGGTCGATGAGCGCGGGGATGCTGGAAAAGCCGGAGACGAATTTCGCGTCGATGAATGTGGAGGAAGCGAAGAAGGTGAAGCTGTTGTGGATCGCGTGCGGGAAAGAGGATCGGTTGTTGCAGGCGAATCGGGAGATGAAGGAGTGGCTGAAGGCGAAGGGCGTGGCGTTTACGGATGTGGAGACGGAAGGTGCGCATACGTGGCAGGTTTGGAGAAGGAATTTGGCGGAGTTTGCGGTGTTGTTGTTTCGGTAGGAGGAGGAAAAGGATAACGCAGAGACGCCGAGGGCGCTGAGGAGCGCGGAGAATTCGTGGCGGGTCTCAGTGTTTGTGGATGTGAAGGAATTGTTGCCGCGATCCCTCCGCTGCGAGTCGCAGACGGCGCGACTCTTCGGTCGGGATGACAGCGGCGGTGAGTGGTGCGGTCTTGGTTGAGATTCTTCGCTGAGGCTAGCCAACCAGGCGGGAGGCGAAGAAGAGGACGAGGATGCCGACGATTATGCGGTAGACGGCGAAGGGGCCAAAGCCGCGGCGGCGGACGTAGGCCATGAACCAGGCGACGGAGCCATAGGCGACGATGAAGGAGACGACGAAGCCGATGGCGAGAACGATCCAGCCGTGCGTGTCGATGGAGGAAACGCCGATGGGATTTTCCGTTTTGGTGCCGCGTAGGGATTTGAGGAGAGTGTAGAGGGTGGCGACGGCCATGGTGGGGATGGAGAGGAAGAAGGAAAATTCGAGGGCCGACGCGCGAGACATGCCGACGACTTGACCTCCGGCGATGGTGGACATCGAGCGGGAAGTGCCTGGGAAAACGGCAGAGAGAATCTGACAGGCGCCAATCCAGATAGCTTGGGGGAGAGTCATTTCCTCCATGTGCCAGGTATGGATGAGGCCGGTCTTGGAGGATTCACCGGCGGCTTCGGCTTTGGAGTTACGCGCGTCGATGAACCACATGACAAGGCCGCCGACGAGTAGCGCGGTGCCGATGACGTAGGGATTTTCGAGATTTTTGCCGATGACTTTGGTGAGGAGGAACGAGGGGATGGCGGTGACGATGAAGGCGATCATGACCAGGCTGAGCGGATGAGTGAGGATGGTGCGGTCGCCACGTTCTCCCTGGGGGAAGGTGGATAGGAATTTGGCGATGCGGTGGCGGAAGTAGATCGGGAGGGTGAGGATGGCGCCGAGTTGGATGACGATGCTGTACATCTTCCAGTAGCCGTTGGAGAGATCGATGTGGAGAAGCGCTTCAGAAATGCGGAGGTGGGCAGTGGAGCTGACGGGGAGAAATTCGGTGAGGCCTTCGACAATGCCGAGGATGACGCTTAAGACGTAATCGTTCACGCTTCCGCTCCTGAAGTGGTGGAGATTGGTGGTGCCTGTGCCGGGTGTTGCGTGTTCGGGATAAGTATACGGGATGCGGAGGAGTTTTACGGGACTGAGGGCTGAGAAGTTGTGACAATCCAAGAGCGATTCCTCGCTGCGCAGACTCCGTTCGGAATGACGTGGTGGCGGGGCGGATCGGGTCGGTCTGGTGTGTGACTTTACATCGAAGAGGGATTTCATCGCGCAAACTGCGCGCGATGGTGCAGAGTTCTCACCTGCGTGACCCGGCGCGCCAGAATGCGGCGCGGAGGAAAAGGCCGGGTCACTGCGGTTCGGAATGACGTGGGTGGTGAACGGACACATTAGAGGAGTGGTTGCGTGGTGCTGACTTTAGAGTTCAAGTTAAGAGGCGCTAATCGCGTTGGCGATTAGGGAGGCGCTTGCGCATTTCGTGGGCGTCGATGCGGCCCAGGTAATAGCGCTTGATGGTGGCTTCGGTGGTGTAGCCGTGGCGCTGCCAGAAGGCGATGGCGGCGGGATTTTCTACGGAAGTTTCGAGGAGGATGGAGTGGACGCCGTGGAGTTGGAGTTCTTTTTCCATGGCGGCGAGAAGGGCGGAGCCGAGACCTTGGCGGCGATGAGATTCGGCGGTGTCGAGAGTGATGATGTGGGCGAGTGGAGGATTTTCTTCGGTGAGGATGAAGCCGACGATGCGGTGGGAGTGGTCGTCTACGGCGACGAGGCAATCGGCGCTGGGGAGATTGAGGAAGTATTGGAGAGTCCATTTGCTGTAGGAGATGCCGGGGACGAAACAGGATTGGTCGAGTTTGTAGAGTGCGGAGAAGTCGTGGGGGTCGTAGGGGCGGATGGTGAAGGGCATGGAGGAGGTAAGGATAACGCAGAGACGCTGAGAACGCAGAGGAGCGCGAAGGAAGGCGAAGGAAGGCGAAGGAAGGCGAAGAGGCGACACGCGAGGGCGGCGTTCAGATAGAGGCGGTCCCATTTTTTAAGGGAGTTGCGGAAATGTTGCCGCGATCCCTCCACTGCGACGCGCAAAAGACGCGCGTCTCCGGTCGGGATGACAGCGGTGGTGAGTGTTGCGGTCGACGTTGAGGTCCTTCGCGCACTCAGGATGACAATGTGACGGGGTGGATGTGTTGCCGAGAAGGGGCACAACATGTTGTGCCCCTACGGGTGGTCGGGATGACAGCGTTAGGAGAGGGAGACTTTTAGGGATGTGGGGGGAGGTGGAGGCCCAGGGCGGTGACTGTTAGAGGGTCTACTTGTGTGGGTTGGTTGGGGAGTTTGGTTACTACGCCGAAGCCGCCGGAGTAGTCCCACATGGTCCAGCCGAAGTTGTGTTTTTCCAGGGAGGAGCGGACGTCTTTGAGCCAAGTGGCGCGGTCTTCGGGCTTTGCGTTGTAGCGGAAGACACCGAATTCGTTGCACACGACGGGGACGTTCCAGTGCTGAGCCCAGGCGGCGACTTGATCGAAGTCGACATTGATGCGAGCGAGATTCCAGCGATCGGCACCATAGCGCATGACCAGGAGGCGATTGTAATCGTCGGGAATCGTGGCGGCGGAGGCGCGCACATTTTCTGGATCGGATGGATAAGGAAGACCTTTGAGGTAGTGCCAGGAATTTACGCCCCAGGTTGCGCCCTGGTGGGTGAAGATGTGCGGTTCGTAAAAATGGAAATTGTAAATGATGTTGGTATCGCGGAGCGGCTCGAGAAAGATGAGATCGTCGTCATCGGCCCAGCGAGCGCCTTCAACGAGGATGGTGTGCTGCGGGGCGGATTCGCGAATGGCGCTGACGAGGCGGATTTGGATGCCGTACCAGCGATAGCGATCGCGCATTTCGGGTTCGTTGAGAGTTTCGAAGAAAACTTTTTCGGGATCGTAGGTGCTGAAGTGTTTGGCGAAGGCGCGCCAAAAATCGGCGAACTGTTCGACGACGTCATCTGTGGCGAGTTTTTGCTTGAAGTCTTCGTCGGGATGGATATCGAGGACCACGGCAAGATTTTGGTCGAGGAGCATTTTGACGGCGAGATCGATTTCTGCGAGATATTCGGCGGGAATCTGGTCGGCCTGATTGCGATGGAAGATGGGCCCGGGATTGACGCTGAGGCGGACGTGGTCGAAGCCTATGGATTTGATGAGGGCGGCATCGGCAGGCGTGTTCCAGGTTTCGAAATGTTCCTTGGTATAGCCCTTGGGGTCGTGGACCTGGGCAAACCATTCGCTCATGTTGATGCCGTGACGGAGATGCTGGGCGCGGGACTTGGCGAGGGAATTGTCGTGTATGGATTGCGGCTGGGCGAGAGAAATGGTGGCGGAAATTGTGGCGATGATGGCAATGCGCAGGAGGAAGTCAAAAAAAGGGGCACGATAAATCGCGCCCCTCGTTGCACCCATCACGCTCTTTGTATTTCGCACGTATCGTAGTGGAAGATTAAAGTTTGACGGTGACAGTTTTCACCTCAGTGTAATTCGCCAGGCCGTATTCGCCGAGTTCGCGGCCGATGCCGGACTGTTTGAAACCGCCGAATGGGGCGGCAGCGTCGAATACATCATAACAATTTACCCAGACGGTGCCGGCGCGAACGCCGTCGGCGATGGCGTGAGCCTTGGTAATGTCCTGGGTCCAGACGGCGGCGGCTAGGCCGTAGAGAGATTTGTTGGCGCGCTGGATAACTTCCTCGACATCTTTGAATTTGAGGATGGACATGACCGGGCCGAAGATTTCTTCCTTAGCAATTTTCATATCGTCCTGAACATCGCCGAAGACGGTGGGCTCGATGAAGTAGCCTTTGTCGCCGACACGATTGCCACCGGCGAGGAGCTTGGCTTTTTCGGATTTGCCGGAATCGATGTAGCCCATGACTTTGTTGAACTGGTCCTGATCGACTTGCGGACCTTGTTCGGTATTTTTGTCGAAGGGATTGCCGACGGTGCGTTTTTTGGCGCGGGCGACGGATTTTTCAACGAATTCGTCGTAGCACTTTTCTTCGACGAAGAGGCGGGAGCCGGCGCAGCAGCACTGACCTTGATTGAAGAAGAGGGCGAAGTGGGCGCCTTCGATGGCCTTGTCCATATCGGCGTCGGCGAAAACGATGTTGGGACTCTTGCCACCGAGCTCGAGAGTGACGCGCTTGAGATTGGATTCGGCTGCGGCTTTCATGATGAGGTGGCCAACTTCGGTGGAGCCGGTGAAAGCAACTTTATCGACGTCCATATGACGAGCGAGCGCGGCGCCGGCGGTGGGGCCGTAGCCGGGAAGCAAGTTGACGACGCCATCGGGGAAGCCGGCTTCCTGGATCAGTTCGGCAACTCGGAGCGCGGTGAGCGGGGTTTGTTCGGCGGGCTTCATGACGACGGTGCAGCCGGTGGCGAGCGCAGGGCCGAGCTTCCAGGCTTGCATGAGGAGCGGAAAATTCCAGGGAATGATTTGGCCAACGACGCCGACGGGCTCGTGCTTGGTGTAGGTGAAGTAGCGGCCTTGGACGGGAATCGTCTTGCCCTGAATTTTGTCGGCCCATCCGGCGTAGTAGCGATAGCAGGCGATGGTGAGGGGAAGATCGGCGGCGAGTGCGACTTGATAAGGCTTGCCGTTATCGAGTGATTCGAGTTGGGCTAATTCTTCTTTGTGTTTTTCGATGAGGTCGGCGAGGCGATGGAGAAGGAGTCCGCGCTGAGAGGCGGTGAGCTTCTTGCGCCACGGGCCGGTTTCGAAAGCGGCGCGAGCGGCGGCGACAGCTTTGTCGACATCGGCGGCGTCGGCTTCGGCGACTTGAGTGATGACATCGCCGGTGGAGGGATTGATGGTGGGGAAAGTTTTGCCGGAGGCGGCGTCGACCCACTTGTTGTTGATGAAAAGTTTTGTTGCGGTGATTTTGACGCTGGGCTCGATGACGGAAGTGGCAGTGGCCATGGATGTCTCCTTGGAGTGGCGAGCTGGGGTGAAGAGAAGGGTATACCGGTGGCGGGATGTACGCAAGAAAGTGATTTGGAGGATTGGAGAAACGGGGGAGGGCGAAGGAAGAAGGAAGAGGCAAGCAGGGCCAAGAAGGAAAAGGATAACGCTGAGGCGCAGAGAACGCTGAGGAGCGCTGAGGATTGGTGGCGGTCGCTGGTTTGAGAGGAAGTGGCGAGGTGTTGCCACGGTCCGTCCGCATTGCGGAATGGGACACAATCGTTTTAGTTGAAATCGCGGGAAGAGAGCTTAACGCAGAGACGCGGAGAACAGAGAGAAAGGCGTGGCTAAAGCCACGTACCTACACAACATCTACACCACGAACGAACCAGGTACCTCCACACGAGCGGTAGGTCGGGTGAGAAATTTACCGGGGAGGGGAGTTAAGTGGCTGGGGCGGGGGTGGGGGAGGCTTGGTGGCGGCGGGTTACTACTACGGCGGTTAGGAGACTGCAGGTTAGTAGGGCGGCGGCTAGGTAGTAGGGGGCGCCGGGGAGGTGGATGCGGGCGGAGGGAGAGATGGCGGCGGAGAAGACTTGGGTGAAGAGGAGTGGGCCGAGCATGCCGGTGAGTGCGCGAAGTGAGTTGATGGCACCTTGGAGTTTGCCTTGCGAGGTGGGATCGACGCGCTGGGACATTAAGGATTGGACGGAGGGGCCGGCGACTCCCCAGAGGGCGATGAAGGGGATGGCGGCGAGCATCTGCCAACCGCGCCAAGCCAACGCGAAACCTGCGAAGCCGAGAACGCCCCAGAGTAGGCCGGAGACTAAGCCGAAACGTTCGCCGAACTTTTTGACGTAAGGGCCGACCATGCCGCCGGAAACGATGACCGCGCAGATGCCGACGAGGGCGAGGGAGATGCCGACGCTGCGGGTGTTCCATCCGTAGCGAAATTCGGTGTAAAGGACGAAGACGTTTTGCAGGGCTTGGTGGGCGAGGTAATAGAGGAAGACGACGATGGAGAGGCCGGCGAGTTCTGGATGCGAGCGGAGAAGAGTGAGGGAGCCGAGAGGATTGGCCATGGCCCAGGCGGACTTGGAGCGCTTTTCTTTGGGCAGAGATTCGGGAAGAACGAAGAGACCGTAGAGAAAATTTGCGATGCTGAGCGCAGCGGCGGCCCAGAAGGGTGCGCGAAGATCGTATTGGCCGAGGAGGCCTCCTACGGCGGGGCCGACGACGAAGCCAACACCGAAGGCGGCACCGAGCATGCCGAACTTTTTGGCGCGTTCGACGGGGGCGGTGATGTCGGTGATGTAGGCGAAGGCGGTGGACACGTTGGAGGCGGTGATGCCGGAGATGAGGCGTCCGACGAAGAGCCAGCGGAGGGTGGGAGCGAGGGCCATGAAGATGTAGTCGAGGCCGAGACCGAGGCAGGAGATGAGGATGACGGGGCGGCGGCCGAAGCGGTCGCTCCAGGCGCCGAGGACGGGGAGAAAGAGGAACTGCATGAGGTTCCAGGCGAAACCGAAGTAGCCGGTGATGTCGGCGGCGCGGGCCATGTTGCCGCCTTCGAAGGCGATGATCAGGTTGGGGAGGACCGGGGCGATGATGCCGAAGGCGAGGAAATCGAGAGTGACGGTGATGAGGATGAAGGCGAACGTGGCGTGGGATGTGGCTTGGGGAGATGGGGCCGACGATGGGGAGGAGGCGTTGGCGTCGGTGGGAGAAGGAGCGTTCTCGATGTCATGCATTGGCGGAATGATTCTAGCGTATTTGGGGAGATGAAGGGGCGGAGGAGTGAGGAGGTTGTTTCTGCGGGGCGCGAAGGAAGAAGGAAGAAAGAAAAAGATAACGCAGAGACGCAGAGGAGCGCGGAGGCGGACGTGGCTGAGGCGTGGCTAAAGCCACGTTCCTACATGAAGGGAAGGGCGGTTACGAAACAGTTGAAAGGGGCGGAATTGGCGAAGAGTTAGACCTCCAGGATGACTGGGAGGATTAGGGGGCGTTTGGAGGTTTGTTTGTTGATGTAGCGTTTTAGGTCGATGCGGATTTTTTCTTTGATTACGGACCAGTCGGCACGCTCTTCCATGTTGGAGAGTTCGACGGTTTTGGCGACGACTTCGCGGGCGCCTTTTAGGATTTCGTCGTTTTCGGTCATCAAGCCGCGGGACACGATTTCGGGAGCGGATTCGATGCGACCGGTGTTTTTGTCGATGGCGATGATGGGAATGACCACGCCTTCTTCGGAGAGATGTTTGCGATCGCGAACGACGATCTCTTCGATTTCTTCGAGGGAGCCGGAATCGACCAGGACGCGTCCGGCGGTGACAGGATCGCGACGGGTGACGCCGTCTTCGGTGAATTCGATGCACTTGCCATCTTCGAGAAGAAGAATTTCGCCGGAGACGACGCCGAGTTGATGGGCGAGGGCGGCGTGGCGGAAGAGATGTCGGTATTCGCCGTGAACGGGAATGAAATATTTCGGCTTAACGAGTTGGAGGAGAAGTTTTTGTTCTTCCTGGCTGGCGTGGCCGGAAACGTGAATGGGGCCATTGGAATTGTCGTAGTAGACCAGGGCGCGACGGCGGAACATGTGGTCGAGCATGCGGAAGATGGCTTTTTCGTTTCCGGGAATGATGCGCGCGGAGAGGATGACGGTGTCGTTTTCGTCGATGGAAACGAGTCGATGATTATCGACGGCGATGCGGGACATGGACGACATAGGCTCGGCTTGCGAACCGCTGGCGAGGATGAGCAGGCGCTTGGGATCGAAGCCGCGAATATCTTGCGGGCGAACGACCATGCCATCAGGAATGCGAAGATAGCCGAGGTCGTGGGCGATTTCGACGTTGTCGACCATGCTGCGGCCGACGAAGGCGACTTTGCGGCCAACGCGATCGGCGATATCGATGACCTGCTGAATGCGGTGGATAGAGGAAGCGAAGCAAGAGAGAACCACGCGGCGCGGCGCGGAACGGGTGAGCTCTTCGATGCGAGGGCCGACTACGCGTTCGGAGGGCGTGAAGCCGGGTCGCTCGACGTTGGTGGAATCGCTGAAGAGCGCGAGGACACCTTCGGCGCCGTAGCGAGCGAAAGCGTGAAGATCGAAGTGATAGTTGCCGATGGGGGTTTGATCGATTTTGAAATCGCCGGTGTGAATGATGACGCCGAGGGGCGTGCGAATGGCAAGGGCTACGCAATCGATGGTGCTATGAGTGACGGGAATGAATTCGATTTCGTATTGGCCGAGTTCGACGCGGCGGCCGGGAACAGCTTCGAAAAGTTTGGCGGTATCGAGAAGGCCGGCTTCCTCGAGACGCTTTTTGACGAGAGCGAGGGTGAAGCGGGTGCCGTATATCGGGACGTTGAGATCGCGGAGGATGTAGGGAAGCGCGCCGATGTGATCTTCGTGGCCGTGAGTGAGGACAATGCCGCGGATGTGCTGGCGATTTTGTTTGAGGTAGGTCACGTCGGGGATGACGAGGTCGACGCCAAGGAGCTCGGAGTCGGGGAACATCATGCCGGCGTCGACGACAAGGATATCGTCGCCGAAACGCAGGACCAACATGTTCATGCCAAATTCGCCGAGACCGCCCAGAGGAATAACGGTAAGAGACTGATTAGACTTGCTCAAGTAGTGCCTTTCTTCGTTCTATGAACTAGAAATCGTACCACATGCGTCGGTGGGGCGCGTGGAGGGATGGGCTCGGGCGAAAAATTTGAGCGAGAAAAAAGAATAAAGATAACGCTGAGGCGCTGAGAACGCGGAGTTGCGCAGAGAAAACTTTAGTGGAGATGCGTTTCGTATTAGGGGCGGCGGGAGCCGAAGAAGAGGTGGGCTATGAAGACCAGGATGACGGCGCCCAAGGTGGCGGCAGCCAGGGAGTAGAGGAAGGTGTTGGCGTGGACGATGCCGAGCTTGGTGAAGATCCAGCCGCCAATGACCGAGCCGATCAGGCCGAGAATGATGTCGCCGATGCAGCCAAAACCTTCGCCGCGAGAGAGTTTTCCGGCGAGCCATCCGGCGATTAGGCCGAGGAGAATCCAGCCGAAGAGACTGTTGGGCCAGCCGACTTCAACGTCGACTTGGCGAGTGGCGGTTTGCAGGAGCAGCGTGGCGATAGTGGGCAGCATGTGGATCTCCTTGTTTAGCTTGATTCAGCCTGGTTGCGTTTCAGCGAGCAGCAGGTTGCTGCTGGGTCATGCAATGCAGTGTTCCCAAGCCTAAAACCAAGTCGCGACAGTGTATCCCAACAATCTGGCGGTCTGGAAATAGTTTCGCGAGGGTGTGGAGAGCGACGCGATCGTTGGGATCGTTGAAGGTGGGGACGATGACAAGTTTATTGGCGATGTAGAAATTGGCGTAGCTGGCGGGGAGACGCTGACCGTCGAAATAAATGGGCGCGGGCATGGGAAGAGTTTCGACGCGGAGAGGTTTGCCGTCCTGGTCGGTCATGAATTGGAGGCGTTGGAGATTGTCCTGGAGTGGGGCGTAGTTGGCGTCATTGGGATTTTCTTCGACGATAGTGACGACGGTGGCGGGGTTGACGAAGCGGGTGAGATCGTCGACGTGGCCGTGGGTGTCGTCGCCAGCGATGCCATTGCCGAGCCAGAGAACTTTGGTGATGCCCAGATAATCGCGGAACATTTCTTCGTAATCGTGGCGAGTGAAGCCGGGATTGCGTTCCTGCGTTTTGGAGAGCAGGCATTCTTCGGTGGTGAGGAGAGTGCCGCGGCCGTTGACGTCGATGGAGCCGCCCTCGAGGACGACGCGACGATTGTTGTGGAGTGGTAGGAAGAGGCGGTGCTTGAGTTTTGCGTTGGCGTTGGCTTTGGTGACGACGGCGGCGTCTTTTTTGTGATTGGGATATTTGGCCCAGCCATTGAAGACGAAATGATTGTAGGCGACTTCGCCAGCGGAGTTTTTGACGCAGATGGGGCCGGAGTCGCGCATCCAGCCGCGATCGGTGGGGATGCGGAAGAAATCTACATGTTCGAGATTGCCAGCGGACTTTTTGAGGATGGAGCGGACGCGTTTTTCGGCTTGCAGATTCTCGACCATGAGGAAGACGCGTTCGACGTGGGAGAGGTGGCGGACGATTTCTGCGAAGGCCCAGGGAATGGGAGCAAATTTCCCAGGCCAATCCGTGAGTTCGTGGGGCCAGCCGAGCCAGGTGGCTTCATGGGGCTCCCATTCTGCGGGCATGTGGTAGCCGAGTTCGAACGGAGTTTTTGAATTTGTAGTTTGTTTGGTTTGTTTCATGAGAGAGGCAGAGATCTCCAATTTGCTTCGTTCGCGGTGGTGCAGAGTATTGGGGCCTAAGGCGTCGACCTTTAGCTGAGCTTAAACTTTTTGTCGGCGCGGGTGAATTTTGTTGTGGCGCGATTATTTTTCGCCGAGCCAGCGATTGGCGATGATGGGATAAGCGTCGATACGGCGATCGCGGAGGAAGGGCCAATTCCTGCGAGTCTCTTCGCTCTTGGCGGGATCGCATTCGACAACGAGAATTTCTTCCTTGTCGTTGGAAGCTTCAGAGAGAACCTGGCCGAAGGGATCGGCGACGAAGGAATTGCCCCAAAATTCGATGCCGGGATCGCCCTTGTCGGGCTTGCCTTCAAAGCCGACGCGATTAACCACGGCTACATAGGCGCCATTGGCGATGGCGTGGGAACGCTGAATGGTTTTCCAGGCATCGAGCTGGGCGGCGCCGACTTGCGCTTTCTCGTGCGGGTGCCAGCCGATACTGGTGGGATAAAAAATAACCTGCGCGCCTTGGAGCGCGGTGATGCGGGAACCTTCGGGATACCACTGGTCCCAACAGATTTGCACGCCAATGCGGGCGAATTTGGTGTCGAAGTTGAGAAAGCCGAGATCGCCGGGCGTGAAATAAAATTTCTCGTAGTAGAGCGGATCGTCGGGAATGTGCATTTTGCGATATTTGCCGAGGTAGGTGCCGTCGGCATCGAGAATGGCGCAGGAATTGTGGTAAACGCCGGCGGCGCGACGTTCGAAAACGGAAACGACGAGAGCGACTTTCTTTTCTTTAGCGACTTGCGCGAGGCGCTCGGTGGTGGGGCCAGGAACGGCTTCGGCAAGATTGAAGAGTTCAGGATCTTCGGTGCGGCAAAAATATTCACCGGCAAAAAGTTCGTGGAGACAGATGACTTGAGCGCCACGCGTGGCCGCTTCGCGGATTCTTTCGGTGGCACGAGTGAGATTTTCTTCTTTGTTGGTGGTGCAAGACATCTGCACGAGACCGATCGTAAATTTATTCGCCATGCGAATTATCTTAACACGAGAGAATTTTTTGAATGTGAACGCGAATTGTTCTTTCCTTCTGTTAAAGTTTGTACTATCAATTCAGTAGCAATCGCTCTGCAATCCAGAAACAACGCGATGGGTGCTTAACAGATGAGGCGTTGTTTAGGATTGCCCAGGAGAAATAATGGCCAAGAGTTCGAAAAAAACCGTGACGGGACGAGTGCTGCACGACCCGGTGAAAGATAAGCTGCGGCCGATTTTCCCGCTGGACCTGGCGAAGTGCCGGACGATTGATGAACTGGTACGCGCGATGGGAGATACGGCGTACACGGCGCGGCAGATTGGCGATGCTGCGGATGTTTTAGAAGCGATGGCACGGGACAAAGATTGTTTCGTGGTGATGACGCTGGCGGGCGCGCTGACCGTTGGGAAGATGGGGTTGGTGTTTTGCGACCTGATCGAGTCGGGAATTGTGAAGGCGATTGTTTCGACTGGCGCGTTGATGGCCCATGGATTGGTGGAAGCTACGGGACGTTCACACTTCCGCTACGACCCATCGAAGATGGACGACAACGAATTATTTTTTGCGGGGTACAACCGCGTTTACGATTCGCTGGAACCGGAAAGCAATCTGGATCACGTGGAGAAAGTGGTGGACGCGATTCTGGAGGATTGGGATCCGGAAGAAATTGTGTGCAGTTGGAAATTGCACCGGCGGATTGGGGAATACCTGACGAAGAATGCAAAGGGAAGAGGAATATTAAAGTCGGCGTACGAGCACAATGTGCCGGTGTATGTGCCGGCGTTCAGCGATTCGGAGCTGGGACTGGATTTCGCGCTGAATAAGTATGGACGGCAGCGGGACGGACGGCCGATATTGCGATTTGATCCCTTTGAAGATTTCCAGGCGTTCGCGGACATCATGATGGACACAAAGAAGATGGGAATTTTTACGATTGGCGGAGGAGTGCCGCGGAACTGGTCGCAGCAATTTGGAGTGTATGCGGAATTGATGGCGCGGCGCGGGTATAAGAAGATGCCGCTGAAGCGGTATTCGTATGGCGTCCGAATTTGTCCGGAGCCGGCTAACTGGGGAGGGCTGAGCGGGAGCACGTATACGGAGGCGGTATCTTGGGGAAAATTTGTGCCGCCGGAAGAGGGCGGAAAATTGGCGGAAGTGTTGGATGATGCGACGGTAGCGTTGCCGCTGATTGTGGGAGCGGTGCTGCAGCGAATCGGATACTTCAAGAAGTAGATGTTGGAGGGAGTTATGGGCGAGCGCGCTCGGAGTGGAATTGGTGTGTTTGTACTGGCTGGGATAGTGACTGGGGCGGCGGTGGGATTGATGCCGTCTTATACTCTTTCGCGGGCGACGGCGCATGGAACGTCGCGACTGCAAAAGGATGCTGCAATGAAACATGCTACTGGACCGTTTGAGGTGAAGATCACTCCGCTGGAGCCGGCGAATAAGACGGAAGATAATTCGCTGGGGCGGATGCTGCTGGAGAAACAGTTTCATGGGGATTTGGAGGCGATCAGTAAGGGCGAGATGCTGACCGCTGGATCGGTGGCGAAGGGTTCAGGTGGTTATGTGGCGATCGAGAAGGTTTCTGGGACGCTGAGTGGGCGGACGGGAACATTTATATTGCAGCATAACGCGACGATGGATCATGGGACGCCGCACTTGAATATTGTGGTGGTGCCGGATTCGGGAACTGGGCAGCTTGCTGGGATCAGCGGGACTTTGAACATTATTATTGAGAGTGGGAAGCATTCGTATGATTTTGCGTATTCGTTGCCGGACGCAAAATAGTTAAACCAGAAAATGGAAAATGAAAAATGGAAAATCGCGTGGTCGGCGGTTGGGAAACTCGTGTGCGTTAGTCGACGGTGACGGTGGTGCCTGCGCCAGCGTAGAGGTAATTTTCGCCGAAGGCTTTTTGGAGGCGGGCGAAGGCTGGTTCGCCGGTGCAATGGCCAGGGGCGATGCGTTGAATATTCCACTTGGATTTTAGATTCGTGACAAGCTGATCGATTTCACTTTCGGGGGTGGCGACGAGATGCAATCCGCCGAAGACAATGTAGACGCGGGAGTCTACTGCAGTGGCGGCTTGCAGGATTTCTTCGATGCCGGAGTGGGAGCAGCCGTCGACGAGCAGGAGGCCGTTGGGCTTTTTGATGGCGAGGGTGAGTTCAGGCATTTCGAGGAAGCCTTTGCGTTGCGAGATGGTGGGCACGAGAAAGATTCCGGGCGTGATTTCGGTGAGTTTATCGACGAGGATGAAATTTCCGGTGTCATAGAGTTTCCCGAAATAGAGAGTGTCGGGATAGGCGCCATCGAAGTAGCGCATTTTGGCGGGAAGAGAAGCGTCGGAGCGGAAGTACGCGGGAGGGATGGGCGCGCCGCCAAAACCGTTGGAGCCATCGCGGGGAACGTACACGGTAACCGTGGGGTTGATTTTGAGGACGTATTTGAGGCCGGTGGCGTGATCGGTGTGGCGATGAGAGATGACCACGAAATCGAGTTTGGTGAGATCGATGCCGAGGGCTTTGACGTTGTGCTCGAGAATGTCGGCGTTGTTACCGGTATCGAAAAGAATGCGTTTGCCGTCGTGTTCGACGAGCGCGGAGAAGCCCCAATCTTTGGTGACGAGTTTGGAATCGCTGAAGGCGTCGTAGAGGATGGTGACGCGATCGGGTGAGGCAGCGCGAACGGAAGAAAGAGTAAACACCAGCAGAAAAATGACGAGCACAGCGCGCAAAGGAAGAACTCGCAAGCGACACCTCCGCTGATTTAAGGAAATTCGGTTAGTCGTTTTCGCCGATTAGGAATGCGGCGGTCAGGACGGTGGTCCAGAGTCCGCGCTTGTCGCCGACCGCGGATTGAGTGATGTTCATGGTGCGGACGATTTTATTGGAGATGCGGTAGACTTCTTTTTTTTCGTCCCAGCTCAAATCCGGATCAAATTCGACGTTCAAGGTGGTCGCGAGCATTTCCGCGGCAAGTTCTTCGGCGTATTCACCGGCAATATCTTCGGTTTCGCCGAAGGAGTGATGCTCGGAGAGGTAGCCGTACATGGTTTTGTCGCCGGGAAGCGCGAGGCCGATGCTGGCGGCGATGAGGCGATGCGGTTCCTTGGTGGAATTTTCGCTGATAACGGTGAAGGCGACCTGGCCGGGACGAATCTGCTTCAAACCCTCGCTGCGCGAGATCAATTTACAGTTGGGAGGAAAGATGGAAGAGACGCGCACGATGTTGCACGCGGCGATGCCGGCGTTGCGGAGGGCGAGCTCGAAGCTCGACAGTCTTTCGCGATGCTTTCCCACGCCTTTAGTGAGGAAAATTTTCTTTGCGACAAACGCCATTGTGCTGGGTCACCGTATCCGAGAGTGGATTTACTAGAAAAATTCGGCCTTGTGGAAAAGTAACAAGAAGGTTTCGGAGTGTCAATGAAGAAAGAGCCAGAAAAAGCGGCGAGAGAGTGTTCGTGAACGGAGTGTGAACGAAAAAGAGAAGCGTGAGGATTTTTTTTAGTCGCCGGAGAGGGCTCGAACGAGTTTTCCGAGCGGGCGGCAGAGCGCGAGAACTTTTCCAAGATCGTCGGCAGTGAAATCGGGGCCGGCTTCGGTGGCGGTATTGCCTTTGCGGCTGACTTGCATGACGCCGACAACTTTGGCTTCGCACAAGATGGGAGCGCTGACAATTTTTTGAATAGAATCACCGGAAACAGCGGCGGCTTTTACGCCTTCGAAGACGCTGGCGTGACGAACGGCGGAGAAATTGTTATTAATTTCGGGGCGACTCTCGCGGGCAGTGCGTGCGGCGAGGGCTGAGGTGCTGGAGAGCGGAATAAAGCCGACGTTTTTTAGAGCTTGGGGAACGAGGAAGTGAAGATGGCGCCAGCGATTGGAGACGCCGAGAATGGCGATTTCGTCGGGCTTGACGCCCAAATTCTTGGCGATGCGTTCGGCGATGGCAGGCAGAGAGACTTCCGCGGCAGAGGAAGAGTCCGCTTCGAGCGCGTTGGCAAGACGTTCTAATTCCGAAACTAAGTTAGTGCTCATGATGTGGGTAAACGCTCCCCTGATCTGGAAGGGGAATGGGGTTCGGCGCGGAACCCTCCGTCTAGTACCTCTATGTTCGCGGAGCGGAGCGCGTTTACGCAAGAATATTTCAAAAGGTTTGTGCTTTCCGAAGAGAGAGCATGGCTTGCAACGATTGTTGCGAGTTCATATACTGAAAAGGCCGAAATTCCAAAGCGTCCCGCAATTCGCGCTCAGAGATGTTCTACTGGGAATTTGTGCGGCGGAGAGGGCATGTCTTCAGCGACAACCCGGCCTGACACGAGTTACCTGCTAAGAAAACTACATTCTCTATCGGGCGTTGTTCCCGTCGGTGCATTTTTGGCGGAGCATTTCTGGTCGAACAGTGCGGCGTTGGTAAGTCCCGAAAAATACAACAGCGTTTCCGCGGAGCTGCAAGGCATTCCGTTCCGGCCACTGATTGAGTGGGCGCTAATCTTTTTGCCGCTGCTGTATCACGGGCTATACGGGATTTACATCTGGGTGCGCGGGAAGTCGAATGTGTCGTCGTATCCGTGGGTAGGGAACTGGCTGTACACGACGCAGAGATATACGGGGCTGATTGCGTTTGTATATATAGGATGGCATTTGTACACGGAGCGGTGGCTGACGCACGGGAAATCGACGTACGGGGATGTGGAATCGCAACTGGTAAATCCATACTTTTTCGCGTTCATGGCGATTGGAGTGCTGGCGTCGTCGTTTCACCTGGGAATTGGGATCTGGAATTTTCTGTACAAGTGGGGAATCACGGTATCGGCACCGGCGCAACGGCAAGCAGGAAGACTCGGACTTGTGGTGGCGTTGCTGTTTAGTTTGGTTGGCTTGCTGATCCTGGTGAGCTTCCGCTGGAACTGGCATCCTTTCGCGTTCTACTACACCAAATGAGACAACCTAAAATAATTGTCGTGGGTGGAGGTCTGGCTGGGCTGATGGCGACGATTCGAGTCGCAGAAGCAGGCGTGCCGGTGCAGCTGTTTTCGATCGTGCCGGTGAAGCGGTCGCACTCGGTGTGCGCGCAGGGCGGAATCAACGCAGCGAAGAATAAAAAGGGCGAAGGCGACAGCCCCGCGAAACATTTTGACGACACAATTTATGGCGGTGATTTTCTGGCGAACCAGCCGCTGGTGAAACGGATGTGTGACGAAGCGCCGGCGATTATCGATTTACTGGATCGCATGGGTGTGCCGTTTAACCGGACGCCGGAAGGATTGCTGGATTACCGGAGATTTGGCGGAACGCTGTTTCACCGGACGGCATTTGCCGGAGCGACGACCGGGCAGCAACTTTTGTACGCCTTGGATGAGCAAGTACGGCGGCATGAAGCAGCGGGAGAAGTAAAGAAGTTCGAAGGCTTCACGTTTCTGTCGGCGGTGCTGGACGATGCGGGCGTGTGCCGCGGAATAGCGGCGATGGATTTGCGGTCGATGGAAGTGAAAACGTTCCCGGCGGATGCGGTGATTTTCTGCACGGGAGGCATCGGGGCGATATTTGGAAGGTCGACGAATTCGGTGGTGTGCACGGGTTCGGCGCAATCGGCGTTGTTTCAGCAAGGCGTGGATTACGCGAACGGGGAATTCATTCAGGTGCACCCGACGTCAATCCCGGGTGAAGACAAGCTGCGATTGATGAGCGAATCGGCGCGCGGCGAAGGCGGGCGAGTGTGGGTGCCGCGGAATCCGAATGATAACCGGCCACCGCGAACGATACCGGAGAGCGAGCGCTTCTACTTTTTGGAAGAGTGGTATCCGAAGTACGGGAATCTGGTGCCGCGGGACATTGCGACGCGGGCGATTCACCGGATTGTGTATCAGGAGAAGTTGGGACTCCACGGTCAGCCGGCCGTTTATTTGGATGTGACGCATCTGCCGCGCGAAGTGCTGGATCGCAAACTGGAAGGGATTCTGGAAATTTACGAAAAGTTCTGCGGCGTGGACCCGCGTGTCGAGCCGATGCAAGTGTTTCCGGGAATGCACTACACGATGGGCGGAATTTGGGTGAACAGCGTCGATCAGGCTACGAACGTGCCGGGAATTTATGCGGCAGGAGAATGCGAGTATCAATATCACGGGGCAAACCGTTTGGGCGCGAATTCGTTGGTGAGCTGCATATTTGGCGGCGGGATCGCGGGCCCGGCGGCGGTGAAGTACGCGCAGGGTTTAGAGAAGGGCGCGGACGCGGTGGAAGCGTCGGTGTATGAGCGGGAAAAGCGGCGGCAGGACGAAAAGAATCAGGCGCTGGTGTCGCAAGACGGCTCGGAAAATCCCATGACCATCTGGAAAGAGATGGGGGAGATTATGACCGAGCATGTGACGGTGACGCGGATTAATAAGAATTTGGAAATGGCGCACGCGCAGTTGTGCAAGCTGCAGGAGCGGTTCCGGCACATTAATTTGAGTGACCGGACGAAATGGTCGAACCAGACGCTGAATTTCGCGCGCGAATTGGAAAATATGTTGCTGCTGGCGCGGGTGGTGACGCTGGGGGCGCTGGCGAGGAATGAATCGCGCGGGGCGCATTATAAGCCGGACTATCCGGAGCGCGATGATGCGAACTGGTTGAAGACGACGCGGGCGAAGTACAAGGGTGGAGAGATTCAGTTGACGTATGAGGCGGTGGAAACGTCGCTGATACCGCCGCGGCCGAGGCGGTATGACGCGGTGAAGTAGGGGTGGCGCTGGGGTTAGGCGTGGAGCAGATTTTTGTGGCGGAGGAGTTGGGGAAGTGTTGCCACGATCCCTCCACTGCGCGCCGGCTGAGAAGCGCCGGGGCTCCGGTCGGGATGACAGTGGGGAGAGGGCGTGGTGAAAAGTTGGTTGGGAGTTTTGGGGTAGGTATTGCCACGATCCCTCCGCTCCGTCGCGCAAAAGACGCGCGTCTCCGGTCGGGATGACAGCGGCGAGCGAGTGGCGAGTTGCCGGCTGGCAGCCGGCGCTACAGGACGACGGAGGTAGTGGGTGGAACTGGTCGGTGGCGCGTTGAGTTGGTTGGTGGGGAATTGAGATTGTGGTTGAGGGTTTATGAGCGAGAAGCAGGTCATTGTTCGAGTTAAGAGGCAGGCGGCGCCGAATCAGGCTGCGCAGTGGGAAGAGTTTGCGCTGCGGTGGCGGCCGTCGATGAACGTGGTGATCTGCCTGCGGGACATCGCGGAAAATCCGGTGACGCGCGACGGGAAGAAGACCACGCCGGTAACGTTCGACTCGAATTGCCTGGAAGAAGTGTGCGGCTCGTGCGCCATGGTGATTAATGGCAAGGTGCGGATGGCGTGCTCGGCGCTAGTGGATAAGTTGGAGCAACCGATTCGGTTGGAGCCGATGACCAAGTTTCCGGTGATTCGGGATTTGGCGGTGGACCGGCAGTTCATGTTCGACAGTTTGAAACGGGTGCACGCGTGGATTCCGATCGACGGAACGTACAATTTGGGAGAAGGGCCGCGGGTTGCGCCGGAAGTGCAGGAGAAGGCGTATCCGCTTTCGCGCTGCATTTCGTGCGGAAGTTGTTTGGAAGTTTGCCCGCAAGTGAACGAGGGGAACAAGTTTATTGGGGCGGCGATTATCAGCCAGGTGCGGCTGTTCAATATGCATCCTACGGGCGCGATGAACGCAAAGGAACGGATTGAGGCGGTGATGGGCGAGGGCGGGATTGAAGAGTGCGGGAACGCGCAGAATTGCGTGAAGGCGTGTCCTAAAGATATTCCGCTGACGGAGTCGATTGCGGATGTGAACCGGCAGGCGTGGAAGCAGTCGTTGCTGGGGTGGTTGCTGGGGTAGTGTATTGAATGTTGTAGGTGGGTGCAAGTGGTTGTGGAAGGCCTCACCCCTGCGGGGGTGAGCTACAGTTGAAGACACCGCGCCTGTTGGGAAGTTGAATTTAAGACTGGGGCACAACATGTTGTGCCCCTACGAGATGGCGAGTGAGGACTTCAGGGGCTAAAGCCCTTTTGTTGCGCGGGTTTTCGTCGCGGCTAAAGCCGCGACCTACAAAGCTTGGTCTTCCTGGCGAAGCCCTTCGCGTTGGTTGTTTTTTTGTTACACTCCTTTTTTGTTCAATTCGCGTGCGGGGGATCCATGTTGAGAATCGGTCGCGTGCTGGTGTGTCTCTCGATAGGAGCATTGCTGATGGGGGCGGAAACAGTGTCGGAGAAGGCCAAGAAGCTGCATTTTTCGAGCATTGTGGTGGACACGCACGACGACACGACGCAACGGTTGCTGGACCATAAGTTTGATCTGGGCGAACGGCACACGGATGGAAGCATTGATATCCCGCGGATGCGTGAGGGTGGGCTGAGCGCGATTTTCTTTTCGATCTGGATTCCCAGCAAGACGATGGGCGCGGAGGCGGTGAAGGAAGCGCTGGACCAGATTGATGCAGTGCGCGAGGCAGTGCGGAAACATCCGAAAGATTTGGCGCTGGCAACGACGGCGGAGGAAGTTCGCGCGGCCCATAAGCAGGGAAAAATTGCGGCGCTGATGGGCGTTGAAGGCGGGCACATGATCGGAAACGATCTCAGCGTGCTGCGAACGTTTGCAGCGCTTGGCGTACGGTATATGACGTTGACGCACATGGGGAATACGGAGTGGGCGGATTCGTCGACGGATAAGGTGGAGCACAACGGGCTGACGGATTTTGGCAAAGAGGTGGTGCGGGAGATGAACCGGCTGGGAATGATGGTGGACATCGCGCATGTGAGCGACAAGACGTTTTACGACGCGATCGCGGTGAGCAAGGCGCCGATTATTTCGTCGCACTCGTCGTGCAGGGCACTGTGCAATGCGGCGCGGAATATGACGGACGATATGATGCGGGCGCTGGCGAAGAATGGCGGAGTGATTCAGATTAACTATCACATTGGATTTCTGAGTCAGGAGTTCCGGGATTTCGAAACGGCGCACCCTGAGGTGGAGAAGGAGATTGAGGCGGAAACGAAGAAGCGGTGCGGGGACACTGAGGCGTGCTCGCTGGTGGTGGGGGATCAGTTGGTGCACGAGTATATGAAGAGCGGAAAGCTGCCGAAGGTGGACTGGAATTTGATAGTGGAGCACATCGATCATGCGGTGAAGGTGGCTGGAATCGATCATGTGGGACTGGGATCGGATTTTGATGGGGCGAATATGCCGCTGGGGATGGAAGATGTGACGCATTTGCCGCAGATCACGGAGGCGTTGTTGAAGAAGGGATATTCGGAGGGGGATATACGGAAGATTCTTGGGGAGAATACGTTGCGAGTGATGAAGGAAGTGGAGCGGGTTAGTGCGGAGATGAACGCGAAATAAGGAAAAAATAAATTAACGCAGAGGCGCAGAGTTCGCAGAGAGAAGAGACCAAGGGCCGACGAGTTAAAGTGGTCCTGTGGAGGGGATTAGGTGAAGGTTGTGCCACGATCCCTCCGCTGCGGACCACAAAAGGCGCGGTCCTCCGGTCGGGATGACAATGGTGCGTGGCTAAAGCCACGTATCTACACATTGCGGGAGGCGGATCTGGAAGGGAAGGTGGTGACACCTTCGCGGAGGAGTTGGAGGAAAGAGTTCAGGGGATTGGGTTAGAATTTGGGGCTGTGGTTACGGAGGAAAAGTGGACATGGGAATGGCGAGAGTGATTTGTGGTGGGATTGGGAGTTTAGTGGTGGGAGTTGCTTTGGTTGGGGGTGCTTGGGGGCAGACTGCACCTGCGACGGGGACTGCGCCTGCTGCCAAGCCCAAGACGAGCACAGCGGCTAAGCCGGCGGCATCGGCATACGACCGGAAATTGTTGAAGCCGGCGCTGCTGAAGGAGAAGGCGCCGGACACGTTTCAGGTGAGCTTCGAGACGACGCGGGGAGATTTTACGATTACGGTGACGCGGGCGTGGTCGCCGCTGGGCGCGGACCGTTTTTATAATCTGGTGAAGCACCACTATTTTGACAATGCGCCGATTTTTCGCGTGGTGCCGAGTTTCGTGGCGCAGTTCGGGATCAGCGCGTATCCCCCGGTGACGGCGGCGTGGCGAGACGCGAAGATTAATGATGATCCGCGTTCGCAGAGCAATAAGAAGGGGACGATCGTGTTTGCGACGTCGGGGCCGAACACGCGGACAACGCAGTTGTTCATCAATTTGAAGGATAACGCGTCGCTGGATGGGCAGGGATTTACGCCGTTCGGCGCGGTGGACGGAAAAGGGATGAACGTAGTGGATATGTTCTACGACCAGTATGGAGATTCGGCGGGGATGGACCAGGACGCGATTGAAAAGGGTGGGAAGAAGTACATTGATACGAAGTGGCCGAAGCTGGACACGATCAAGACAGCGTCGGTGGTGGGGGAACCGGTGGCTCCGGCGGCTAAGCCGGCTGCGAAGACGGGGAGTAGTGCGGCGAAGCCGGCAACTAAGCCTGCGCCGTAGGGGACGTCTCTACGCACGTGGAACGGGGTGGAATAGAAATGTTGCCGCGATCCCTCCGTTGCGGGACGCGAATACGGCGTCCCTCCGGTCGGTATGACGGGCCGGGAGGCGGGTGGGCGCGAATTTTGCAAGCGCAGGGGCAGAGGTCCTCGCTGCGCTCGAAATGATGGGTGGTGTGTAAGACGCGGCGGAAAAATGAGTTAGGTGACCGGGAGTTTGGAGGTGGGTGCGTGGCTAAAGCCACGTCCCTACACGAGAGGTTAGACGAGCGGGTGACGGGTACGGAGGGGTGTTGGCATGTATCCAAAGGGTGGATGGGACGCATCTGAATATTTGGGCATGCGGTGGATTGACATGGGATGGGGAGCCGCGTAGCCTTTTGACGATGAACACTTGTTGCCAGAACGGCTGCTGTTGCTGTCAGGCCTGCTGCTGTTGTCGGCCTGCTGCCTCTGGCTATGGGTGCATACGAACATAAGATTTAGTTGAGTTTTCGTTTCGATGCCCACGTGCCGGAGTCAGGCAACGTGGGTTTTTTGTTTTATGGACGCATTTTTACCCTGGAGAATCCCGGATGCCTGAAGTTAAAGAAACGAAAGCGCAGAAAGCAGAGCGGCTGAAGCGCGAGAAAAACGCGTGGGAGCATCTGGACGAGATACGGGAGTTTGCGCGGCAAGGGTTCGACTCGGTAACGCCGGAATGGCGTAACACGTATTTTCGAACGTGGGGCGTGTATACCCAGGGCGATGGTGTGGGGGTGATTGGCGGAACGGGTGGCGAAGGGAAAGCCGTGCCGTATTTCATGGTACGGATACGGATACCGAATGGGCTGCTGACGACGGAGCAATTACGAACGATTGCATGGCTTTCGTCGGAGCATGGGAATGGCGTGGCGGACGTGACGGTGCGGCAGAACATTCAACTGCACTGGATAAAAATCGAGTCGCTGCCGGTGGTGTTCGAACGATTGGGGGCGGTGGGACTGAGCACGATTGGCGCGTGCGGCGATGTGGCGCGGAATATTACCGGGTGCCCGCTGGCGGGAATCCATGCGCACGAGATTGCGGATGTTTCGCCGATTGTGAAAGCGATTGATAAGGAGCTGGGCGGGAATCCGGAATTTTACAATTTGCCGCGCAAATTCAAGATCAGCGCGACGGGCTGCCCGGATTGGTGCTCGTATCCGGAGATTAATGATATTGGATTGACGGCGACGCGGCGGATTCGCGATGGGCGGGAAGAAATTGGATTTTCGCTGCGGGTGGCGGGCGGCCTTTCGACGGAGCCGCATCTGGCGGTGAGGCTGAACGCGTTTGTGAAGTGGGAGCAGGTGATTCCGGTGGTGCGGGCGGTGACGGAAGTGTTTCGCACCGCGGATGTGCTGCGACAGAGCCGGGACAAGGCGCGATTGAAGTTTTTATTTTTGGAGCATGGCTGGACGGCAGAGAGTTTCCTGGCCGCGATTCACTCCCACCTGAACTTCACGCTGGACCCCGCCGAACCGGAAGAACTTCCCAAGGACATTCATCGCGATCATCTGGGCGTGCTGGCGCAGAAGCAGGAGGGATTGTTTTCGATTGGGGCCAACGTGATTCGCGGACGGATTACGCCTGCGCAGTTGCGGCTGGCGGCGGACCTGGCTGAACGGTACGCGGACGGGCATGTGCGGGCGACGACGATGCAGAATCTGCTGATCGTGAATGTGCCAGAAGCGCATGTGCAGGAGGTGGTGAAGGCGCTGACGCATGGCGGATTGCCAGTGGCGGCATCGGCGTTTGTGCGCGGAACGGTGGCGTGCACGGGATCGGAATTTTGCAAGCTGGCACTGACGGAAACGAAGACGTACGCGCGGTGGTTGACGGAACAGCTTGAGGACCGGTTTCCAAATTATCAGCAGCAGTTGAAGCTGCACATTACCGGTTGCCCGAATAGCTGCGGGCAGCACTGGATCGCGGACATCGGGATTGAAGGGAAGAAGATCAAGGTCGACGGGAAGATGGTGGACGCGTACTACTTCTGCGTTGGCGGCGGGGTGGGGCAACTGGCAGCGATCGCGCGGCCGGTGGGCTACCGGTGCCGGGCCGAGGAAGTGCCGGACGCGATTGAGCGGCTGCTGGAAAAGTTTGAGATCGAGCACGAGCGTGGAGAGACTCTGCAGAAGTTTTTGGCGCGGCATTCGAACGAAGAGATTCGGGCGACGCTGGGCGGAAATCCCGCGGTGATGGCGGAGCAACGGGACGCTTCACCGGGGCGAGTGCCGCACGGAGTGGAAGGCTAATTCATGAGCCTATTTCCTGCATTTTTGAAGCTGGAAGGACGCCGGGTGGTGGTGATTGGTGGCGGAGCGATTGCGACGGACAAGATTCCGGGATTGCTGCAGGCCGGTGCGCGGGTGCGGGTGATTTCGCCAAAGGTGACGCCGAAGATTGGGGATTGGGTGCGGGAGCAGCGAGTGGAATGGGTGCCCAAGTGTTTTGAAGGAGATGATTTGCAGGGGGCGTTTCTGGTGGTGGCTGCGACATCGCTTAGCGAATTGAATCGCGCGGTGTTTCTGGAAGCGGATGCGCGGAACATTTTGTGCAACGCGGTGGACGACATTGAGAACTGTCACTTTTATTACGGGTCGATTGTGCAGCGAGGCGATTTGCAGATCGCCATTTCGACAAATGGGAAGAGTCCGGCGTTGGCGCAGCGGCTTCGCAAGGAATTGGAGCAGCAGTTTGGCGCGGAATATGCATTGTGGCTGGAATGGCTGGGCTCGGCGCGGGAGACGCTGCGGGCACGCGGTGGCGATCCCGAGTCGGTGAAACGGTGGCTGCACTCGTTGGCGAGTCGTGCGGCGTTCGAACAGTTTGTGGAGCAGGCGGCTTCCGCGGATGAGAAGAAAGGTGTGGCGTGATGGGCAAAGTATTTTTGGTGGGAGCCGGGCCGGGCGATCCGGAATTGTTGACGGTGAAGGCGGTGCGGCTGCTGGAGCGAGCGGGAGTGGTGCTGCACGATTCGTTGGTGAGCGCGGCGATACTGAGTTTGATCCCAGCGAGAGTGGAACGCATTGATGTGGGAAAGCGGTGCGGAAAGAAATGGCTGTCGCAGGACGACATTAATTCGCTGCTGGTGGCGTCTGCTGGAAAACATGAGGTGGTGGTGCGGCTGAAGGGTGGCGATCCGTTGCTGTTTGGGCGGGCGGCGGAAGAGATGTATGCATTGAGGGCGGCGAAGATTGAGTTTGAAATTGTGCCGGGAATTTCTGCGGCGTTTGGAGCGGCGGCAGCGGCGAAGATTTCGTTGACGGATCGAAGGCTGGCTTCGCATGTGTTGTTTACGACATTTTCGCGTTCGCCGGAGGCGCAATTGCTGCCGGGGATTGGACTGACGCCGGAGACGACCGTGGCGGTGTACATGCCGGGACCGGACTACACGGAAGTGGCGCGTTGGTTGGTGGAATCGGGATTTGCGCCGGAGACGCCGTGCGTGGTGGTTTCGAAAGCGACGCAAGGGGAGCAGACGGAGGAGCGGGCGACGCTGGCGGGATTGGAGAGGTTGTCGACATTGCCTGCGCCGGCGTTGCTGCTGGTGGGACGGGTGGTATCACAAACAGAGACACGGGAGTCGGTGTTTACTTGGTTGCGGGAAACGGAAGGCGTGGGTGAGCCGGTGGGGCGGGTTTCGTAGGTTTGGGAGGGAATGATGAGCGGGAATGATGGAGAGAAGAAAGGGCCTCGGTTGTCGCTGGATACTTGGGCGGTGCTGTTGGCGCTGGCGGCGGTCGTACTGATTAAGGTGGGGATTATTCCGCGGGTGCCTTGGTAGGGCGGAGCGGGACGGGCAGGGCGTACGAGCAAAGAAAGAGGGATTCCTCACTCCGCAGACTCCGTTCGGAATGACGGGTCGCTAAAGGCGGATCTTTGGTCGGTAATTCAACGCGTGGCGAGGCCTTGTTGAGGTTGGTAGAGGGAATAGGCGATAGGGCCGGTAACGAGGATCGGGTAGGGAGTTTGGCGGATTTTGATTTGGAGAGGGAACGATGGCGGATGCAATTGCAATTCCACAGGTACCGACGATTTCGGTTGGGACGCGATTTTTGCGGTTGATACCTGGCGTGGCGCTGCTGGTGGTGATTGGCTACGCGGGCAAGCTGCTGGAGAAGAATATCGGGGCGTATGCGAAATCGCACCACTGGGTGATTCCGAATATTGAGTATGTGCTGTGGGCAATTGTGTTGGGACTCTTTGTTTCGAATGTGATTGGCGTGGCGGAGATATTCAAGCCGGGGATTGCGACGTATGAATTCTGGCTGAAAGCTGGAATTGTGCTGCTGGGGTCGCGGTTCCTGCTGGGCGATGTGTGGAAGCTGGGCGGAGTGAGTTTGCTGCTGGTGGCGATTGAGATTCTGGGATCGCTGGCGTTCATGACGCTGCTGGGGAAGTTGTTTGGATTGCGGCCGAAGCTGACGACGCTGCTGGCGGTGGGATCGGCGGTGTGCGGGGTGAGCGCGATTATTGCGACCAAGGGCGCAATTGATGCGGACGATGAGGATTCTTCGTTCGCGATTGCCGCGATTCTGGCGCTGGGGGCGATTTCGCTGTTCACGTTTCCGCTGATCGGACATTTCCTGCACATGAGCGATCACGCTTATGGATTGTGGGCGGGCTTGGCGGTGGACAATACGGCGGAGGCTACGGCGGCGGGCGCGCTGTATTCGGATGCAGCGGCAAAATTGGCGGTGCTGGCGAAGACGACGCGGAACGCGATGATCGGATTTGTGGTGCTGGCTTATGCGATTTACTGGGCGAGCCAGGGCCAGGCTAAGGTGGTGGGGAACAAGGTGGCTTTTCTGTGGCAGAAATTCCCAAAGTTTGTGCTGGGATTTTTGCTGGTGTCGCTGCTGGCGACGGTGGGATTTTTCACCAAGGATCAGAACACATCGCTGGCAAATCTTTCACGTTGGGCATTCCTGCTGACCTTTGCAGGAGTAGGACTTCGTACCAATTTCCGTGAAATGCGCAAGCAGGGGCTACGGCCTTTTGCGGTCGGCTTCATCGGGGAAGTCGCGATTGCGGTGTTCACGCTGGGATTGGTAATCGGAGCAGGGAAGCTGTTTGGCTTTTGATGGCGGAATAGCTTCCCTTTTTTTTCTTCGAGCTAGATCAAGAAACGCGAGTTTCGTCGCGAATTGACTTGGGTCTTGGCAGCAAACTAAGATTGCAGACCCATGTCGAACGCACAGCCCTTCCTTGGCCGCACGATTTCCCATTACAGAGTTGTCGAAAGGCTCGGTGGGGGCGGGATGGGCGTGGTGTACAAGGCAGAAGATACGCGCCTGGGCCGCAATGTGGCGTTGAAATTTCTGCCGGATAATCTGGCGCAGGACCGGTCGACGCTGGAACGATTCCAGCGCGAAGCGCGGGCGGCCTCGGCACTGAATCATCCCAACATCTGCACGATTTACGACATTGGCGAGCATGAAGGGCGCCCGTTCATCTGCATGGAACTTCTCGAGGGCGAGACGCTGAAGCACCGCATCCAAGACAAGCCAATGGAAAATGAGGAGCTGCTGGAGCTGGCAATCCAGATTGCGGATGCGTTGGAAGTGGCGCACGCGAAGCGGATTGTGCACCGCGATATCAAGCCGGCGAACATTTTTATAACGCAGAGTGGGCGGGCGAAGGTGCTGGATTTTGGGTTGGCGAAACTGTCGACGCAACTGCAGCGCAGCAGCGAGACGATGGAAGATTCGCCGGAGCTGACAGTGGGAACGTCACGGGACAATCTGACCAGTCCGGGGTCGGCGATTGGGACGATTGCGTATATGTCGCCGGAGCAGGCGCGCGGAGAAGAGTTGGATCATCGTACCGACCTGTTTTCGTTTGGGACGGTGCTGTATGAGATGGCGACGGGGCGGCAGACATTTTCGGGGAATACGTCAGCGGTAATTTTCGAAGCGATTTTAAATCGGACGCCGACGCCGGCGGTGAAGATTAATTCACGGCTCCCGGCGGAGCTTTCGTCGATTATTACCAAGGCGATGGAGAAGAATCCGGAGGCGCGGTACCAGACGGCGGCGAGTATGCGGGCGGATTTGGTGCGGCTGAAACACGATTCGGATTCAGCAGGGCGAACGGCGGCACCAGTTCCGGCGGCGCGGGCACAGAAATCACTGGCGGTGCTTTACTTTGAGAATTTGAGCGGGGCGAAGGAGGATGAGTATTTCCGCGACGGGATGACGGAAGACATCATCACGGAATTGTTGAAGATCAAGGGCGTGCAGGTGTTGCCACGCGCGACGATTTTGCCGTATCGCGACAAGCCGGCCACGGCGAAACAGATTGGGCAGGAATTGGATGTGGCGTATGTGCTGGGAGGAAGTTTGCGACGGGCCGGGAACCGTCTGAGGATCAACGCGCAACTGGTGAATGCGGTGACGGATTACCCGCTGTGGGCGGAGCGGTACGACCGGGAATTGAAGGACGTGTTCGACGTGCAGGAAGAAATTGCGCGCAGCATCGCGCAGGCACTGCGGATTACGCTTTCGCCGCAAGAAGAAAACACCATGGCGCGGAAGCCGACGGAGAACCTGCAGGCGTACGACTATTTACTTCGTGGGCGAAGCTATGCGCGGCGGGAGAATCTGGAATTCGCGATGCAGATGTTCGAACACGCGATTAAGTTGGATGCGGACTTTGCGTTGGCGTTGGCGAGCATCGCGCAAGTGTGCGGCATGCAGTACGAGTTGCATGGAAAGGATCCGCGTTCGCTGGAGAAGGGTACGCAGGCAGCGGATCGAGCGATCGCGCTGGAGCCACAGCTTGCAGATGCGATGGCGGCGCGGGCACGGATTTTTTATGCGCAGGGCAAGTACGCGGACGCTGTGGAGTGGGCGAAGCGTGCTGTGGAGCGTAAACAGGATTGTGAAGGCGCGTTCAGCGTGTTGCTGCGAGCTTATTTCGCTTCGGGGCAGTATCAGAAAGTGGCCGATCTGGCGGATCGCGCGGTGGAAGCAGCGGGTGACGACTACAACGTGTACGTGCCGCTGGTGAATACGTTTGCGGCGCTGGGCGATCCGGATGCTTCGCGGAAGATGCGAGAGAAGGCAGTGGTGGCGCTGCTGCAGCAGGTGGAACTGGTGCCGGAAGATGTGCGGGCGCGGAGTTTGCTGGCGGTGCAGTATGGAGCGCTGAACCGGGTGCGTGAAGCGGTGAGCGAGTTGGAGAAGACGGTGGCGCTGCGGCCGAAGGATCCGAATACGTTGTACAACGCGGCGTGCACGTACGGGACTCTCAACATGAAAGAAGAGGCGCTGCTGATGTTTCGGCGGGCGGTGGAGTCGGGGTTCAGTAATCTGGATTGGGCGGCGCGGGATAGTGATTTGTCGTGTATTCGCGAGGAGCCCGAGTTTAAGAGGATTATTACGCAGGATTTGCATAGAGGGTGATGGGGCGAGGTTTGGTGTGGGTCAGTAGGGCAAGCTAAAAAACTAAGAGGGATTTCTCGCTTCGCTCGGAATGACTGGGGTGGTGGGCGGGTCGAGGATTGAGACTGGGGTACGTGTTGCCACAATCCCTCCACTGCGGACCGCAAAGGCCGCGGTCCTTCGGTCGGGATGACACAGTTGGGCGGTTGGGATAGTGTCAGGAGTCACGGCTAACGAGGAAAAAGAGGCGAGAGAGCGCACACGCGAAGGCGGCGTGTGGGGCACACAGCATCCTGCTGAGCGGAAACATCGAAGAGGGATTTCTCTCTGCGTGACCCGGCGTGCCCAAAAGCGGCACGCAAGAAAAGGCCGGGTCACTTCGCTCGGAATGACGGGGTAGTGGTGGGCGGAGCGAAGTGGGGTCACCGGGTGATGGGTCAGCAGGCCGTTCGGTATCCGAATCCAGTCCACGAAGTAAGGCGGTTGCGCGGCTAAAGCCACGTACCTACAGGTGCGCGCATCGCGCAGAAGTCGCGCGATGGGGCAGCGGTTGCCGCGGCGTGATCCGGTCGGGATGAGGGCGACGAAAACGCAAGAGTGGCCGCCTGAAGGCGGCAGCTACGGACAACGGTACATACGACAGCTAACGATAGCGCTTAGAGGCCTAGGACGGTTACTAGTTCGCGGACGGAGGCGGCGCTCTTTTGCAGGGCGGCGTTTTCGTCTGGGGTTAGTTTGATTTGGATGATTTCTTCGGCGCCGCCGGAACCTAGTTTCACCGGGACACCTACGAAGAGACCTTTGATTCTGTATTCCCCATCGAGATAAACGGCGCAGGGCAGGATTTTTTTCTTGTCTTTGAGGATGGCTTCAACCATTTCGACGGCGGCGGCGGAGGGAGCGTAGTAGGCCGAGCCGGTCTTGAGAAGATTGACGATTTCGGCGCCGCCTTTGCGGGTGCGATCGACGATGGCATCAATTTTTTCCTTGGGCAAAAGATCGGGAAGGGGAATGCCGGCAACGGTGGAATAGCGCGGGAGCGGAACCATGTCGTCGCCGTGACCACCGAGGACGAAGGAGTGCACGTTTTCGACGCTGACATTGCATTCCATGGCGACGAAAGCGCTCATGCGGGCGGAGTCGAGCACGCCGGCCATACCGAGAATGCGATTTTTGGGAAAGCCGCTGACTTTGAAGGCGGCCTGGGCCATGGCGTCGAGCGGATTGGTGACGACGATGATGACGCATTGGGGCGAGTGCTTGACGATTTGTTCGACGACGCCTTTGACGACGTCGTAGTTGGCTTTGAGAAGATCGTCGCGGCTCATGCCGGGCTTGCGGGGGAATCCGGCGGTGATGACGACGACGTCGCTGCCCGCGGTGGCGCTGTAATCGCCGTTGGCGGTGGAGATGCCGGTGGCTCGAGAGTCGGCTTTGGTGATGGGGGCGGACTCCATCAGGTCGAGAGCTTTGCCTGCGGGGGGGCCGTCGAGAATGTCGGTTAAGACGACATCGGCTAGTTCGAGATCGACGATGCGCTGCGCGGTTGTTGAGCCTACGAAACCACCACCGACGACGGTTACTTTCTTACGTGACATGCGAGTCTCCTTGAGAGTGGAAAGAAGTGACTGGTAATTGGTGAAAGGGCAAAAGGCTTACCACAGAGGTCGCAGAGGGAAGAGCACGGAGGTCACGGAGAGAGGGAGGTGGATTTGAAGTGTTGCCACGATCCCTCCACTTCGAGCCACACACGACGCGGCTCTCCGGTCGGGATGACAAACTGGCGGGGGCGCGACGCTTTGGTCGAGATGACAGTGTTACGAACCTGTTGGGCGCAGGCACTGCTGCCGGACCGACAGGGAGTGCGTGGCGCGATTGTGATTGCGGTGCCACTACTTGGCTACGGCTGCTTCTTGCATGTTTTCGATTATGGCGGAGGCGAAGGCGGTGGTGCCTAGTTTGGTGGCGCCGGGCATGAGGCGTTCGAGATCGTAGGTGACGCGCTTTTGCTGGATGGTGTGGGCGATGCCATCTTCGATGAGCTTGGCGGCTTCTTTCCAGCCGAGGAATTCAAACATCATGGCGCCGGAAAGCATGACCGAGCTGGGATTGATGACGTCTTTATCGGCGTACTTGGGGGCGGTACCGTGAGTGGCTTCGAAGACGCCGTAGCCATCGCCAATGTTGGAGCCGGGAGCGATGCCGAGTCCACCAACTTGCGCGGCGCAGGCGTCGCTGAGGTAATCGCCATTGAGATTCGGAGTGGCGAGGACGCTGTACTCGTTGGGACGTAGCAGCATTTGCTGGAAAACGCTGTCGGCGATGCGGTCGTTGATCATCAGCTTCTTTTTCCACTGACCCTTGCCGTGAGTGGCGCCGATGGCGTCGAGCGTGCGCTTCACTTCGGTGTAGACGGTGTTCTTAAAGTCTGGCGTGGCCTGTTCGAGACCAGGCTCGATCATCGCGGCGTTTTGTTCGATGGTCAGGCCGGGATTCTTGTCGAGGTTATCGAGAATCCAACTCTCCCGTTCGGTGACGGTTTGGGAGCGGAATTCCTCGCGAGCGAGATCGTAACCCCAATCGCGGAAGGCGCCTTCGGTAAATTTCTGAATGTTGCCCTTGTGGACGAGAGTGACGCTGACGCGCTTGTTATCGAGAGCGTATTGAATGGCGCGACGGACGAGGCGCTTGGTGCCAAAGGGCGAGATGGGCTTGATGCCGACGCCAGAGTCCATGCGAATTTGTTTTTTGGTGCCCTTGAGCATTTCGTTGTTAAGAAATTCGAGGAGCTTTTGCGCTTCGGGCGTGCCGCTTTTCCACTCGATGCCGATGTACACGTCTTCGGTATTTTCGCGAAAGATGACAACATCCATTTTTTCGGGCTCGCGCACGGGGGAGGGAACGCCCTGGAAATACCGGACGGGGCGGACGCAAGCGTAGAGATCGAGAATCTGACGAAGGGCGACGTTGAGAGAGCGGATGCCACCGCCGACCGGAGTGGTGAGCGGCCCTTTGATGGAGACGCGGAAATCACGAGCAGCATCGACGGTTTCGTCGGGTAGCCACTGCTTAAAGGTGTTGAAGGCTTTTTCGCCGGCGAAGACTTCGAACCAGACGACACGGCGCTTGCGGCCATAGGCTTTTTCGACGGCAGCATCGAAGACCCGGCGGGAAGCTTTCCAGATGTCGCGACCGGTGCCATCGCCCTCGATGAAGGGGATGATCGGGTTGTCGGGAACTTGCAGGACCCCGTTGTGATAGTCGATGGCCTTGCCGTCTGCCGGTACAGCGATTCCGTTGTAAGTGCTCTTCATTGGGGCTCCTGTTAAGCGACTGGAAAGCGCGCTCCGTGAGCGGGGGAGGTGCGTTCCAGGTGATTCGAAATTTACGAACGTTATGTTACTGACGATCACCGCGGTGCTCGTTTCGATGCGGTTGATGATCGATTACGCGACTACCACAGACTCCGCTTCTGTGCACTGCGAGCGAACCAAAAACATTACCACAGAGGTGCGCTCGGGTTGAAATGGGAGTTGGAGAAGGAGGGCGAAGGGTCAGGGGTAAGCTGTATTGCTGGGGAGTTCGGCAAGCCGAGAGAATCGAAAGTAGCTGCACAGCGCTGCATTCTTGACCAGGCAGTTGCGGGGCAGGGTTGGCTGGAAAGGATTTAATGAATACGCCACAACCTCAACCGGAATCGAATCCATCGCTACACGAATTGCGGCGGAAGAATATTGAGGCAATTGCGAGACTGGAACGCGAGGCGCTGGAGCAGAGGAATTGGGCCGAGCGTTTCAGTAATGGCGCGGTGAAGATTATTGGTAGCCTGACGTTCCTGTCGCTGAACGTGGTGCTGGTGGGCGGCTGGACGTTGATTAATTTGAATCTGGTGCCGGGGATTCCGGCGTTTGATCGGTTTCCGTTTGGGATATTGGCGCTGATTGTATCGGCGGAAGGTGTGCTGCTGACGATTTTCGTCCTGATTACACAGAACAGACTGATGCGCCAGTCGGACAAGCGAGCGCACTTGGACTTGCAGGTGGGGATGCTGGCGGAACAGGAGCTCACTGCGGTGATTCAGATGTTGCACCGACTTTCGGTGCACGCGGGGATTGAACAGGAGACGTCGAAGCAGCATGCGGAGACGTTTGGGGAAGACACGGACGTACATAAAATTGCGAAGGAATTGGATGAGACGCTGCCGTCGGAGTGAGCTGCTTAAAATTCACTGAGAAATAACTGGAACTTATTTGGAGAGGGCGCGGAATGGAAGATAGAGCGTCCGGATGTGGGTAGAGGTTTGTCTGTCTGGTGGGGCGGACGAGTTGCAGGGAAAGTTTGCAACCAAAGAAGAGGGCGTTGCTTCTCAAGTAGTCGACGGGTACGGAGAAAAATGAAAATGGAAGTGGCACGAGAAGGAAGAAAAGGATTGGCGGGGAAGTGTTTTTGGTGCGCTGGGTTGGCACTGCTCGCTATGGTGAGTTTTCTTTTGCTGAGCGGGAGAATGTGGGCGCAGCAGCAATCGCCGGCTGCAACGACGGCGACTCAGTCACAACAACCGCAGTTGAAGACGCCACAGCAGCAGGGGCCGGAGCCAAAGATTGTGGTGCAGGTGAAGACGGTCAGCGTGCTGGCTACGGTGCGCGATAAGCACGGGAAGATTGTGTCGAATCTGTCGAAGGATGATTTTGCGCTGCAGGAAGATGGGCGTCCGCAGACAATCAATTATTTTGCGCGGGAGAGCGATTTGCCGCTGCGACTGGGGCTGCTGGTGGATACGAGTTTGAGCCAGCGGCGGGTGCTGGATTCGGAACGCAGCGCGAGCTACAGCTTTTTGGATCATCTGCTGCGCGAGGATAAGGACCTGGCGTTCATCATTCACTTCGACCGGGAAGTGGAGTTGCTGCAGGAATTCACGCCATCGCGGCCAAAATTGCAGGCGGCGCTGCAATCGCTGCAAACGCCGCAAGCGGAGACGGATCGCAGTGGCGGAAGTAGTGGTGGCGGCAGCAATGGTGGCGGAGGTGGCGGGATGGGCGGGGGCCGAGGAGGTGGTGGTGGCGGTGGCGGACGAGGCGGGCATCATGGCGGAGGTGGCGGCACGCTGCTGTATGACGCGGTGTATTTGGCTTCGGACGAAATGATGAGCAAGCAGCAAGGGCGGAAGGCGCTGATCATTTTGACGGATGGCGTGGATCATGGGAGCAAAGAAAGTTTGACGACGGCGATTGCGACGGCGCAACGCGCGGACACGGTGGTGTATTCGATTTTGTTTAAGGATGACGAGGGTTACGGCGGAGGCCACGGCGGATTTTCGATGGGGCCGTATGGCGGTGGCGGGCGGCGCGGCGGTGGAAGACCGCAAGAAGAGCGTCCGGATGGGAAGAAAGTATTGCAGGAAATGTGCAAGCAGACAGGTGGACGGCTGTTTGAAGTGTCGAAGAAAGAGACGGTAGAGAAGATTTACGCGGAGATTGAAGAGGAACTGCGGAACCAGTACAGCCTGGGGTATACGCCGGATAAGAATACGGGCGAGGGATACCACAAGATTCAGTTGACGACGAATAACAAGGATTTGATGGTGCAGACGCGGGATGGGTATTACACCGGGCAGCAGTAGGGAATGGAGATTTTGCAAAGAGAGATGTGAATGAACCCAAGAACACAGCCAGGAATGGCTGTGTTACGGGAGCAACCCAAGAGAAGAGACTCCGCTACGTGACCCGGCGCGCAAAAAACGCGCGCAAGAAAAAGCCGGGTCATTCCGGTCGGAATGACGGGCCGACAACCCTTCCGCCTGAAGCGCGGCGCGACTACTCGGAGGAACCCAAGAGTACGGCTAAGAGAACCCCGAGAGCCGCAGCCAGGCATGGCTGTGCTACGCGTGGTGATTGAGTTTGTGGAGGTTGGGTTACTTTGGGTCGGTGGGTTTGGGGACGATGGCGGCGCGGGCGGCTGCGAAGCGTGGTACTTTGTTGTAATCCTTCACGTAGGTGCGTAGAGCAAACTTTTCTGTCATTTTCGAATAGCCGGCGGCGAGTTGGTCGGCGTAGCGATCCTGATTCCAGTCGAGAGGGTCGGCGGGATCGAGATCGAGGATCATCAAGTCGGTATCCTGCATAGTGAGTTTTCCGAAGCGGACGCGATTCCCCTGGAAGTACATGTAATTGGTGTTTTCTTTTTGGTCGAGGGCGGAAACTTTTTCGCCGGTGCCAAAAATGGTGGTGATGGTGTTGTCTGCGACGCGCACTGCTGAAACTTTTCCGCGAATGTGTGGCGGGGGAAGCAGAGTGCTGAGATCCATGAGCAGGTCGTTTTTGTCGGTATCGACGCCATCAATTTTGCTGGTGTTGATTACGTCGGCAAGCTCGATGCGAAGAGCGCTCATGACACCCTTCAGCGGGACGTGGAGGGCTTTGACTTTTTCGGTTTTGACGCGCAGGCGGCCGTCGGAATTAACGGTGAGAGTGCCGGAGGTTTCGAAAGAGATGTCGCCTTTACTGTGCAACTTGCCTTTGATGATGAGCTGACCGTCTTTGATGGAGACATTCAGATCTTTGAGCGGGGCGTCTTTGGCGGCGAAGACGTGGGAATTCATGATCTCGGTGAGAGCTGCGGGAGTGAGAGAAATTCTGCCGGAGGTGACGCGGACTTCGAAGGAAGTTTTGTCGTCGAAGTCGGGCATATCGAATTTGCCGGTGGGCCAGAGTTCGCCGGAGAGAGTTTCGATGTGGGCGGCGGCTCTGCTGGTGAGGTGGAACATGACGTTGCGCATTTCGGTTTTGACGCCTTGCCCGGTGGCGGCGGGGGTGGCGGCAGGAGCGGGAGTTTCCGGGGCGGGCGGAGGAGTAGGAGTGGCGGGGGCCGTGGTGGCGGCTTTTTGTTGAGATGTTGGTTCGCTGGGGGGAGTGGAAGTTTTGGAGCAGGCTGCGAGGGTGAGGGAGAGCAGGAGAGCTGCGATGATTTTGGAATTTTTCACGGAGCCTCGTTGTAGTGAGCGGTTGTGATCTCGGGCAGCGAATAAATGGTACATGGATTTGGCGGTGCGTGGGTGGAGCTGAGAAAAAAACGAGGGCGAGAATTGGAATCGTGGTGATGTGTTGGGAAGGCCTCACCCCTGAAGGGGTGAGCTACAGGATGCGCGAATTACGCGTGAATTTCGACAGCGACGATATACCGAAGTCGTTAGAAACGATTCCGACGATCGTTACCAGTTCATGTAAAAAGAAGTACTTTCTGCCTGGCGTGCGTTGACCCGGGGAGTACCGCAGCCTACTATGACGACACATGTCCCGCCCACCAATTCGGATGCAAAACTGGAATTCTGTCTGCCGTGGATTGCTTAGACATTTTCATGACGTTGGTGTTGTTGCCGCAGTGCTCGGCGTGTTGTTATGCGGAGCAGTCTCGGTACGCGGGCAGAATGTGCTGCCGCTGGCTGGCGCTGCGTCGACCATCGCCCCGGAGATCAGTTCAGGTTCCCCGCCGTGCAAGATCGTTTACTTAGGATTTGTTGGAGCGCTGGAGCCACCGGACAACAAATATTCTGGAGTGGTGCAGATTCGCGACGTACTGCGTGGACGCGGGTTCGGCGATGTTTGCGCGAGTTCGTACTCGCCGTATGTGTGGACGATGGGACGGGATTGGCTGCTGAAATATTTTCCAACGCATGAGGGAGCGCTGACGCCTGCGGAACTGTTGCTTTGCCCGAAGGTGATCCTGGTAGGGCACAGCATGGGTGGCTGGGCGATGATGAGCGTGGCGCGGGAGTTGCGCAGCCGGAATATTCCGGTGGAGTTGACGATCCAGGTGGATAGCGTGGGAATCACGGATCAGACGGTGCCGCGGAATGTGAAGAATGGAGCGCTGTTTCACGCGCACGACGTGTTGATGTTCATGACCACGCGACATTTGAAGATGGAAGATCCGACGATGACCAAGTTGGTGGCGAACGTGACGGTGGCGGGAGCGGGACACGAATCGATCACGCGGGATCCGCGGATTCGGGAATTGGTGCTGAGCACGATTGAGCGGCTGCGCGCGGGATTTTTGGCGCCCGCGATGGCGGAGTCACCGATTCCGTTACAGGCCGGGCCAGCGAAGGCCGAATAGTGAAGCTTAGCGTGGTTTTGATCGCGAAGCAGGACGCGCAGATCTTTCTTTCTTCCAATCGCGGAGAATTGAGATAGACTCGCGGACAACTGAGTTTCGGAACACCGTACGAACTGCGGTTGCATCGTGCGGCTCCCTCGGCGTCAACCGCGTGCTGAAGTTTGGCACTCGCCGGTCACAGGTGGATCACACAGTCCGAAACTGCAACGTAGACGCGGACGGGGAGACATCATCGATGAAAAAACTGCTGATGGTAGGCGTGTGGTGTGGTGTGTTCATCGGCGTGGCGGGAGCGCAAGCGCAAGTGCAGGTGCAGGAAACGGCGTTTGTAGCGCCCAAGGGAAATGCGTTTGTGGCGGGGAAGACTTCTCCGCTAGCGACCACGAGCATGTTTTTTCCGCATAACTGGATTCGCGGGTACACGGATTTTCAGGTGGCGCCTTCGCATAACGAGCCGGATATGGGGCGGTGCGCGTTTCCGCAGCCGGAGAGTGCGGGAGGAACAGCGTCGAACTGCACCGCGTATGCGCGATATTTGTTCAGCGGATATCTGGAATTGCAGCCGATTGGACGGGGCCCGGCGAAACACTTTTTTTTGTTTCTGGAGCCGAAGATGTCATTTGGGAAGAACATTCCGCAGGTGAGTTACCTGGCGTCGATGGAGCCAATTGCATTTGATCGGTCGGTGGGCGTGGGATTTCAATTGCCGCATGGGCTGGAGGTGCGGCTGACGCAGCATCAGGTGGATTATCTGGGTAGATATTCGCGATATTTGGGTCCGGCGGATTTGCGGACGAATGGGCCGTACGGATTGTATACGACGGTGGGAGTGCGGTGGTCGTTTGGCGGGTATTCGCAGGCGGGAAGAACGTACTGATTTTGCAGGGCCGCGTGTTGCGGGGCTGACGCCCCAGTTTCTTAACAACAAGACATTCTCAATAACAATCTGCGGAAGGTGAGGTTGCGTGGGGTGCGCGTGCCCAGGGCCGAGGTGTGCGTGGTGTGGTGTACGGCCGGAGGTGTATACTCACGTGCCGTTGGCGGGAATTTTAAATATGGAGGAGAAATTTATGATGCTGGATTGGAATGAATATCAGAAGCAGATTGGCGCGCAGCTTACGGATTTTATGAAGTTGACGCCGGATTCGGTGCGAGGGTATCAGGCGCTGTCGAATGCGAACGCGAAGAATACGCATCTGGGAGAAAAAGTGCGGCAGCTGATTTCGCTGGCGGTGGCGGTGACGACGCGGTGCGACGGTTGCATCACGGTGCACAGTGAGGCGGCGGTGAAGGCGGGAGCAACGAAAGAGGAAATTGCCGAGGCGCTGGGAGTGGCGATGGCGATGAATGCCGGGTCGGCACTGATTTATTCGCTGCGGACGATGGATGCGGTGAATGCGAAGTTGGGGGCGGGGGCGGCGGGGAACGACTGAGGTAAAGCAGACGGAGAGAAAGAGACGAGACGCGAAAACCCACGTGCGAGGGGCACTCCGAAGACGTTCGTTGCTTTGGGGTGAGACTTTCTTGCCGCTGAATGCGAAGAGGGATTCATCACGCAAACTCCGCGTGATGGCGCGGACATCCTCACTCCGTTCGGAATGACGGTCTGGTGCTTGAGCGGAAGCATTGATCAGGTTGATGGATTAGGGCCGGCGGCGATTGGTGGTTAGGAAGGAGCTGAGTAGGGAGATAAAGAAGAGTCCTAGTACGGCGGCGGTTAGGATGACGACTACCATTCGGGTCCCTCCAGACAGATTAGTAGATGCAGGTGGGGTTCCAATCGGGTATGGGTTGTTTTCAGTGGATTAGGGGGAGGGATGGGGTAGTCAAGGGATGATTTAGGGGCGGTTGTGTGCAAATGGATGCATCCGAGATACACGGTTTTTATGGAGGGCGGGCCACCACGGAATTGAGGTCGCCGGGTAAATCGAAGAGGGATTCCTCACTCCGCGGACTGCGTTCGGAATGACGTGTGCGCTCTTGCGGATCGACCAGGAAAGGCTTCAGTCCCGGTGAACCGGGGCACAACATGTTGTGCCCCTACGGGTGCTTGTTTGTCGGTGGTTCGGTATGCGGTCGATTTCGCGATGTTGGGTTAGGTTTTGCTTAGGTGGATGGAGCCGTCGCCGGTGCGGACTACTATGGTTTGGCCGCCACCGTTCATGCGTCCGGTGATGCGGGAAGAGCTGAAGGTGCCTTCGACGGAGACGGGAATGCCGAGGCTGATGTGACCATCATGGGTGCTGGCGTCGATGTTGGCCTGGAGATCGCCGGGAAGATCAACGTCAATACTGCCATCGCCGGCGTGAAAATTCCACGATGAGGCAACGCGGGAGCCGGGACGAGCGCGCAGGGTGATGCTGCCATCGCCGGTATGGGCATTCACGACGTCGAAACGGCCTTCGATGTTGATGCTGCCATCGCCGGCGGAAGCGTCGACGTTGCCATCGAGATCTTTGCCTTCGATGTGACCATCGCCGGACTTCATGCGGACGTTGCCTTTGCCGCCGACTACGGTGATGCTGCCATCGCCAGTCTTAATATCGACATTTCCATTGAGAGCATCGGCTTCGACAGAGCCATCGCCGGAGGTGACTTCAAGATCGGTGTCTTTGGGCATGTGGACTTCGACGCGCAGATTGGCGTGGCGCACGCCCCAATTGAAAATGCCCCCACTGGAGGTTTTGGCGACGACTTCGACCTGGTCGCCATTTTGCGTGGTGGAGACGCGGAGATCGCGGTCGAGTTTGTAGCCGGAGTAGACCACGCGAATTTCGATTTGCTTGATGTCGCCGGTGGAAACGCGAACGGCGCCGTCGTCGGTTTGGACGCGGACTTTGGAGTGGCCGTTGACGGGGAAGGTCTTGGTGACTTCTTCGGCGCGGGAGAGTGGTGCGGAAATGAGGAGCAGTGCTGCGGCCAGGGGCAACGCGGTAAGGGCGTGGGTGATTAAGGAGTTGCGATGCTGGGTGTTCATTCGGCCTCCGCTTGGATGCTCATGGCGTTCTGCAATATGGAACGTAGATGTGGGCAAAAAAGTTCCCTTTATTGTTGAAGGCAAAAGACTACCACAGAGGTCGCCGAGGGGCCGCAGAGGGAGCGGAGAGGTGGAGATGAGGCTGAGATTTTACCACGATCTCTCCACTGCGCGTCGGTTGAAAGGCACCGACGCTCCGGTCCCTTCGAAGCTCAGGATAAACGAGATGACAGAGCTAGAGGGGAGCTATTGGGCTTTGGCTGCGGTCTTTTGGGTTTGGCTTGGTTTGGGTCGGAGGGCTTTTAGGAAGTCGGCTACTGGGAGAGTGTTGAGGACGTCTTTTTTCTCGAGCCAGCCGCGACGGGCCATGGTTACGCCGTACCGGATGAAGCTGAGATGGGCGGTGCTGTGGGAGTCTGTGGAGATGACGACTTTGACGCCGCGATCTTTGCACATGCGGAGGTAGACGTCTTTGAGGTCGAGACGATCGGGATAGGAATTGCACTCCATGGCGACGCCATGCTTGGCACAGGCGGCCAGGATTTTTTCCATGTCGTAGTCGAAACCTTCGCGGCGGAGGAGCAGGCGGCCGGTGGGATGAGCAATGATTTGCGTGTAGGGATTTTCGATGGCGGCGAGCATGCGTTCGGTCATGGCAGCGCGATCTAAATTGAAATAGGAGTGGATGGAGCAGACCACGACGTCGAGTTGCGAGAGGATTTCGTCGGAGTAATCGAGAGTGCCCTCTTTGAGGATGTCGACTTCGGAGCCGACCAAGACGCGAATGCCGAGTTTTTTGGCGTCGGCAGCGCGGAGACGTTTGATGTGCTCGAGCATGCGTTTTTCGTCGAGACCATTGGCGACGGTGACGCATTTGGAGTGATCGGTGATGGCGATGTATTCGTGCTTGAGAGCCTTGGCCCATTCGGCCATTTCCTCGATGGAATTTTTGCCATCGGAGGCGGTGGTGTGCATCTGGAGATCGCCTTTGATGTCGCGAAGCTCGATGAGTTTCGGGAGTTTGTGTTGTTCGGCGGCGGCGACCTCACCGCAATTTTCGCGCAGTTCGGGCGGGACGAAATCTAATTTGAGCTTGGCGTAGATTTCTTCTTCGGTGCGACCAGCTACGCGGCGACCTTTGGCGGGTGTGGCTTCGGGAGCGGACTTGGGAGGAACGACGCGGAGGCCACTGGCAGCGGCAGCTTTGGAGGAGGCGGTTTGTGGCTCGGGCTTGGCGGAAGAGGAGGGCTTGGCGCCTTTTATCGGAGTGACTTTTGGAGATGGAGCGGCTTTGGATTTTTCTGGAGCGTCGGGCAACATGGCGAGTTCATATTCATTGAGCGTGTAGCCCATATCGAGGGCGCGACCACGCAAAGCGACGTTGTGTTCCTTGGAGCCGGTGAAGTAGAGGAGGGCGGCGCCGAAATTTTCCTTGTCGAGCAGACGCACATCGACCTGTAAGCCATCGCGCAGCGTGAAGCTGACTTTATTTTCGCCGTGGGCCAGCGTTTGATCGATGCCGGGATATTTGAGAATGTGATCCGCGACTTCGTCGACTTTTTTTTGGGAAGAGTGGCCGGGAGCCATGGTAACGAGGAGATCGAGGTCGCCCACGGTTTCCTTGCCGCGGCGAAGCGAGCCTGCAGGGGTGACGGATTCGACGGCTTTGCCGACGCGTTGAATATATTCAGCGAGCGCGGTGGCTTCGGCTTCGGCAACGTGGAGATGAAAGCGGCCGGTGGAGCGCTTGAAGACTTCGACAGCCTTGAGAATGTTCTGTTCGCTCTTTTCGCCGAAGCCGGGGACATCGCGGAGTTTACCTTCTTTGGCGATGCGTTCGAGGTCGTCGACGGTGCTGGCTTGAAAATGGCTGAAGAGGAAGGCGACTTTTTTGGGGCCGAGGGATTGGAGATTGAGCAGTTCAAGAATGCTCTCGGGATATTTTTTAAGGAGTTTCTGGCGGAGGCTGTAGTCGCCGGTTTTCACGATTTCGGCGAGATGTTCGACCATGCGTTCGCCAATGCCGGGAAGCTCCTTGAGCTTGGCGGGAGATTCGACCATCTGGGCGATGGAGTCGGGGAGACCTTCGATGAGTTCGGCGGCTTTTTCGTAGGTGCGGTATCGGCCGATGATGGCGCCATCGATTTCGAGGAGCTGGGCGGTCTCGCGAAGGACGCGAGCAATTTGTCGGTTGTCCATGGGCGAATTATATAGCTGGGGCGTTGGAGATTTCCATTGAAGAGAACTTAACGCAGAGACGCAGAGTGCGCAGAGAAAAGGCGAGGAAAATTAGCGCGGGAAAATTTGAGAGGAAACAGAAAACGGCGGGAACTGGACTGGTTCACGCCGTTTTATGAAAACCGAGCTCGGGATCAAGCTGGTTTGCTTACGTTTGCTGCTTGCGGGCCTTTGGGGCCCTGGACTATTTCAAATTCGACGGGATCACCTTCCTGCAACGTGCGGTAACCATCGCCGACGATCGCGGAATAGTGGACGAACACATCGGGACCGTCTTCACGGCCAATGAATCCGTATCCTTTCGAATTATTGAACCACTTTACTGTACCTTGCACTTCGTGTCTCCTTTGGCAGGTGACTCTTGGGGCGGAACAAATGAAGCAATCGCCGCCATGAGCACGAATTGCCGCGGAGTGTATCAAATCGAAAGGAGGAATCCATAGAGCAAAGTTGGGAATTTTTTCAATGCTGTGCATTAATATGCGAAGATAAATTTTTCTTCAGATTTCTCATGAGGATGAGTAGTGTTTGAATCCCAAGCAAAAATCGATTGAATTGGAAGTATTTGGTTGGAATCCTTACCGGAGAGCCCGCGCGGACTTACGCAGAAAGTTCATGTAGTACAAAATTCCGGCGACGGATTTGGCGTCGTGGAGCTTTCCTTGCTTCAACATTTGTTTCAATTCTTTCAGACTGTAAGCGCGGACCTCGATTTTTTCGTCGGCTTCGGGCTGGGCTGGGCCGGGAGCTAGACCTTCGGCAAGTAAAATGTACATGCGCTCTTCGAGGAATCCGGGAGTGGGGAAGACGTCGAGGAAGACGGAAAAGCGCTTGGCACGGTAGCCGGTTTCTTCGAGGAGTTCGCGGGCGGCAGCTTCTTTGGGAGTTTCGTTGCCATCCATGCGGCCGGCAACGAGTTCCCAAAGAAAATCGCGGGTGGCGTGGCGGTACTGGCGAATCATGACGATACGTTCGTCGGGGAGTACGGGGAGGACGACGACGGAGCCGGAATGCATGATGACTTCGCGGGTGGTCTGTACGCCACCGGGCTCAATGACTTCATCGCGGCGGACGCTGAAGATGGGGCCGCGGTAGACGATTTCGCTATTGACGATTCTTGCTTTGGCCTTGGGCATGAAGCCTCTTTCGGGGCGTGGAGTGAATCTCGAATGATACCTGAAGTGGGGAACGCGGAGAAAAGAGAACGGATTTACCTCAGAGGACACGGAGGTCGGAGCACCCTTCGCGAAAGACACTCAGGGCAAGCAGAGGTCGCGGAGGGGTTGAGGTGATGGATGGAGGCGTGATTCGGGTGGAAGATTGCGGAGTGATGGTGCGTGGCTAAAGCCACGTACCTACTCGCGGTGCGAGCGGGGGCGATATGGATTAGAAAATGGGCGGGGTGGGTGGGGGCGGGGTATACTTTGGCGGAATAATTATGGCGATCAATACAATCATTGTGGACGACGAGAAGCCGGCTCGGGAAGAGCTGGCGTTTTTGTTGAAGGGCTTTCCTGAGATTAATTTGGTGGGGCAGGGGAAGAATGGGATTGAAGCGGTCAATCTGATTAAGGAACACGCGCCGGATTTGCTGTTTCTGGATGTACAGATGCCGGGGCTGGACGGATTTGGAGTGCTGAAGAAGCTGGTGGAGCGGAAGTTGAAGGTGCCGCATATCGTGTTTGCCACGGCGTTCGATCATTATGCGGTACAGGCGTTTGATGTGAATGCGGTGGATTACGTTTTGAAGCCGTTTGATAAGGCTCGGATTGCGAAGGCGATTCAGCGAGCGCGTCGGGAGATGGATGCACATGTGAGTCCAACGGAGCGGCTGGAGCAATTGTTTAATCAACTTGGGGCGGGGAAGCCGGCGGCGACTGCGCCATCGAAGATCATGATTAAGTCGCAACAGAGGATGCTGCTGGTGGATGCGGAAGATCTGGTGTTCGCGGGGATTGAGGACGGGCTGATCACGGTGATGTCGAAGGAAGTGGAAGGGTCGTCGAATTACCGGACGCTGGAGGAATTGCACGCGGCGCTGGATTCGGATTCGTTCTGGAGGCCGCACCGGTCGTTCTTGGTGAATATTCACCACATTAAGGAAGTGGTGCCGTGGTTCAAGTCGAGCTTCATGATCAAGATGAATGATAAAAAGCAGACGGAGATACCGGTGTCGCGGCAGCAGACGAAGAGGTTGCGAGAGTTGTTTAAGCTGTAGGCCTGTAGGGTAATTCGGAAAATTTCGTGGCGTTTGAGGAGTGGGTGGATGTGTGTGCGTTGAGGTCGTTCGCTGCGTTTAGGATGACAGGAAATTGGCGGACGGGACGCCGCCCCGCGTAGGTGAGGGATCGAAGAGGGATTTCATCGGGCAAAGTTCGCGCGATGGTGCAGAGTTCTCACCTACGTGACCTGGCGCGCCGAAATGCGGCGCGAGGAAAAGGCCGGGTCACTCCGGTTCGGAATGACGGGGCGCAAATACGGCTAGAAGAGTTTTACGGCTAGGCGTTGGGGGTGGGTGCCTATGGGGATCATGGTTAGGAGGCTGTCGGTGCGGGTGCGGATGATGGCGAGGTCGCCGGAGGATTCGTTGACGACGAGGAGCATGGTGGCTTTGGCGGCGGATTCGGATGGATCGAAGCGCATCGCAGCAGGCTCAGCGCCGACGTTGATGGGGCGGCCGAGGCGGCGATTGATGTAGTCGAGAGGCATCACGCGGGCGGCGGCGCGATCGGCCACGTACATTTCGGCGGCATCGGGATCGATGATGGCGTTGGATGGCTCGGAGCCGAGGAGCATGGAGTCGCCGACTTCGTGAGTCCAGGTGTCGATGGCTTGCAGGCCGTGAGCTTCAGGCGAAATAACGTAGAGTTCGCCGCCGTCGGGTTTGAGCAGCATGGTGGAAGGCTTGCCGGCAAGTTCGAGATTGGCGACGAGCATGGAGCGTTTGAGATCGACGACGGAGAGGCGATTTTGCGAGCGACTCATGACGAAGGCGGTGGCGCTGTCTTGGGTGATGGCGACCTCGTCGGGCTGCGGGATGACGGGGACGGAATTGAGATGGCGGAGGGTGGGAGCGTCGTAGATGCCGAGGGTAGAGGCGCGGCGATTGACGACCAGGAGGAATTTGCCGTCGGGCGTGCCGCGGGCTTGGATGGGTTCGGCGTCGGTAGGGGCGCGACCAACGATGGCGCGTAAATCGCAATCGATGGCGAAGACCTGATTGGTGGCGGCGGACGTGGTGTAGGCGTGGCGAGAATCAGCAGAAAAATCGAGAGAGTAGGGAAGCGGGCCGGTTTGGATGCGGGCGACGACCTGGTTGGAATGGGTGTCGAGGATGAATACGAAACCAGCGGCGGAGCTGACGCCCCAGACTTCGTCGCGCTTGGCGTGTTCGCGCATGTCGGCGATGCCGGGTGCGACGAAGATTTTCTGGATGGGGTGGAGAGCGACGAGGTCGACGACGGTGATGCTGCCATCGGCGGTGGAGACGTAGGCGTTGAGATGCAGGCCGGGACGGAGGAAGGAGGGGCGATGTTCGCGGAGGAGGACGGTGGCGGCGAGGATGAGAAGGATGGAGAGGACGAAGTAGGCGCGGAAGTTTTTGCGATGGGGCATGGACGGAATGAGTTTACAGAAGAGAGGGGGAAGTTGACAGGGAGGGGAGGTGGAGTTGAGGAGTACAGAAGTTTAGGAAATGCGAGGAAAAAGATAACGCTGAGGCGCAAAGGACGCGGAGATTCGCGGAGGAAGGATGAGTGGTGCGGGGGAATCGAAGAGGGATTTCTCACCTACGTGACCCGGCGCGCCAAAATGCGGCGCGAAGGAAAAGGCCGGGTCACTGCGGTTCGGAATGACGGCGATTACTTCGCAGATGGATTTGGGAAATGCTGAATTTGCAGTGCACTGCCGAGTCGGGGTGCTTAGTTGACGGTGTGGTGGACTACGGCGGCGATTTGTTGGACTTCCTGGAAGAGCTGGGCGTATTCGGAGGGGAGGATGGATTGGATGCCGTCGGAGAGGGCTTTCTCGGGCTGGTGATGGACTTCGACTAGGAGGCCATCGGCGCCTACTGCGGCAGCGGCCAGGGACAGAGGAAGGACTTTGTGGCGCTTGCCGGTGCCGTGGCTGGGATCGACCAGGATGGGAAGATGGCTGCGTTTTTTGACGGCGGGAACGACGGCGAGGTCGAGAGTATTGCGGGAAAAATCAGAGAAGGTGCGGACGCCGCGTTCGCAGAGCATGACGTTGTAATTGCCTTCGCTGAGGATGTATTCGGCGGCCATGAGGAATTCGTCGAGGGTGGCGCTCATGCCGCGTTTGAGGAGCACCGGCTTTTTGGCGCGACCGGCGCGTTTGAGCAAAGAGAAATTTTGCATGTTGCGGGCGCCGATTTGAATGACGTCAGCCCATTCATCGACGAGATCGAGGCTTTCGTTATCGATCGCTTCGGTGACGATGCCAAAGCCGTAAGTGTCGCGAACTTTGGCGAGGATTTTTAGTCCGGCGAGACCCAATCCCTGGAAACTATAGGGCGAAGTGCGAGGCTTGTAAGCGCCACCGCGGAAGAGGCGCACGCCGGTAGGCTTCAGCTGCGCGGCAACGGCGAGGCATTGCTCTTCGGTTTCGACGGCGCAGGGGCCGGCAATCATAGCGAGATAGCCGCCACCGACGAGGACGTCGCCGCTGGGGGTGGGAATGCGGACGACGGTGTCTTCCTGTTTGACGTCGCGGCTGACTAATTTGTAGGGCTTGGTGACCGGGATGCATTCGATCACGCCGGGCATCGATTCGAGGAAGCCGAGATCGACGGCGCCATTGTTGCCGGTGATGCCGATAGCGGTGCGGCCAGAGCCGGGAATGGCGTGGGCTTTGAGGCCGAGCGATTCGATGCGTTCGCAAACTTCGCGAACCTGTTGCTCGGAGGCGTGAGATTGCATGACAACCAGCATGGTGTCCTCGATTGATGCGGAATGAATAGTTTACATGAAAACGGAAGGCGGGGCCGGAGTCGGAGGAAGTTGGAGCGGCGGTGTGGTTGAATCGTCGGTTTAGGAAACAGACTTGCGGAGGGACGCAAGATCGCTTGCGTGTGCGGTTCGAACCGTATATACGAATTTAGGTAAGAGGGGCAAGATTGCCCACCGCGTGTCCTGGGGACAGTGAGGAGATGCGGTGGGCGTAGTTTTTGGTGGATGGACTAAAGGACAAGATGGAACGGGGGATCGTGCGGCGGGTTGCCGGCTGGCAGCCGGCGCTACCGATCGATCACGTTTGAGCATCGGAAAGCTGGCACTACCGATCGATGTGGATATAAATAATCCGCGAAGGTGATTACAATCGGCGGGTTTGTTTGGAGGTGAGGCGATGAGGCATTGGGGATTGCGCGGATTTGTGTTTGGTGCTGCGTGGTTGGTGCTGGCGGGGGTGTGTATGGCGCAGATGCCGGCGGGGAAATTGTTGGTGGTGAACAAGGGCGATAGTGCGCTAGCGATTGTGGATGCGGGAACGATGGATAGCGTGAAGGTGCCGACGGGGCCGGTGCCGCATGAAGTGGCGGCGTCTGCGGATGGAAAGTACGCGGTGGTGACGAATTATGGGGCGCACCAGGATGGCACGACGATTTCGGTAATTGATTTGACGACGCAGAAGGAGACGCGCGTGGATCTAGAAGGATTGCGCGGGCCGCATGGCGTGGTGTTTTTTGATGGGAAGGCGTGGTTCACGGCGGAGGGGAGTAAAAAGATTGCGCGCTACGATCCCACGACGAACAAGATTGATTGGACGCACGACATTGGGCAGGATCGTACGCACATGCTGGTAATTTCGAAGGACGGGCATTCGATTTACACGTCGAATGTGAATTCGGATTCGGTGACGGTGGTGACGGCGAACATGGATGAGTCGCAATGGACGAATACAGTGGTGAAGGTGGGGAAGGGGCCGGAGGGAATTGACCTGTCGCCGGACGGGATGGAAGTGTGGGCGGCGAATTCGGGAGACGGAACGGTGTCGATTATTGATGCGGCGTCGAAGAGAGTGAAGCAGACGGTGAATGTGGGGACGAAGCACTCGAACCGGTTGAAATTCACGCCGGACGGGAAGCTGGCGCTGATTTCGGATTTGGGGAGTGGGGATCTGGTGGTGATGGATGTGGCTTCGCGGAAGGAAGTGAAGCGAATGAATCTGGGGAAGAACGCGGAAGGGATATTGATTTTGCCGGACGGGTCGCGGGCGTTTGTGGCGGTGAGTGGAGACAACAAGGTGGTGTTGGTGCATTTGAAGACATGGGCGGTGGCAACGCAGAGTTTGAGTGGGAATGATCCGGACGGGATGGCCTGGGTGGAAAAGTAGGGAGACTTAGAAAATCGAAAATTGAAAATGGAAAGTAGAAAGCCGGTCTGGGGGAAGTGGTGGTGTAGGTGGGATCGAAGAGGGATCCCTCGTCTTCACCCTCACCCTGCCCAACGACCCAAACTATTATCCGAACAAAGCGAAGAGGAAAAGATAACGCAGAGTACGCGGAGATACGCGGAGAAGAGTGGGCGGTTGATCGGGAGGTGATGGACGGGGCTGGGACTGGGACTGGTTGGGGAAGACCTCACCCCTGAAGGGGTGAGCTACAGGGTTGGTTCCGGCGGTATGTTATAATTTGGGATTCAGGACATCGAAAAGTTTTGGACTGTATGCCCGAATTTCCACTTATTGAAAACACGACGTTTGACCCGGAAGACGAGTACCGGCCAGAGCCGGAGCCTGAGCCACAGGAACCCGCGTGGATGGATGGGAGCCTGCGGATTGGGATCCACACGTCGATAGCGGGGAACTACTTGAACGCGCTGGAATCGGCACGGAAACTGGGCTGTACGGCGCTGCAGATCTTTTCGGCGAGCCCGCGCATGTGGCAAGGCGCGTCAGTGCGCATCCCAGAGTCGGAAGCGAAGGTGTTTCGAGCGCGTCGGCAGGAGTTGGGACTGGGGCCGCTGGTCATCCACGCAAATTATCTGGTGAATCTGGCAGCGCCGCAGCCGATGTTGCGGACGCGTTCGATTCAGGCGTTCTACGAGGAGCTGGTGCGCGCGGTGTCGCTGGGCGCGGATTTTCTGGTGGTGCATCCGGGATCGCGCGGGGAAATGAGCGTCGAGCTGGCGATTGCCACGATTATTGAATCGGTTAAGCAGGCAGCGCGGCGGGTGCCGATGAAGCGGCTGCGGATTTTGATTGAGAACACGGCGGGAATGGGCTCGGCGATGGGATCGCGGCTGGAAGAAGTGGCGCATATTCTGCGCGGGCTGAAGGATTTGAATGTGGGCGCGTGCCTGGATACGGCGCATTTGTTTGCGGCGGGATACGACATTCGCAGTGAAGCGGGATTGACGAACACGATTTCGCACATTGACCGGACGATTGGACTGGATAACGTGCCGGTGTTTCACGTGAATGATTCGAAGATACCGCTGGCTGGGCGCGTGGACCGTCACGAACATGTGGGAGAAGGAAAGATTGGCGAAGAGGCGTTGATGCGATTTTTGCGGCACCCGCGGATGAGTGCGATGCCACCAGAAGGCGTGTTGGGAAGGGCATTTTTGCTGGAGACGCCAATTGATGATCCGGGGGATGACCGGCGAAATGTGGCGCGGCTGTGGGAATTGGCGGGATTGAAGGACGTGGCGCCGGTGGCGGAGAAGGGTTTTTCGATGATGACGCCGTCGATGAAGAAGTTGCGGGCGAAGCTGGCGAAGGAAGGGAAGAAAGTGGGGAGTTCGCGGGATTTGCCGGCGGTGAAGGTGAAGAGGAAGAAAACGACGAAGACGAAAAAGAAATAAGAACAGGGAAAATTGAAGATGGAAAATAGAAAATAAAAAAGAGGGCTTGAGTAGGTTGAAAGCGTTGCCACGATCCCTCCGCTGCGAGTCGCGAAGAGCGCGACTCTCCGGTCGGGATGACAGCGCGGATGGGTGCAGGCAAGACGCGAAGATCGAAGAGGGAAGAGGGAAGAGGGAAGAGGGAAGAGGGAAGAGGGAAGAGGGAAGAGGGATCCCTCGCTGCGCTCGGGATGACGGATGGATTTAGGTGGTTGGCCAGGCTGAAAAGCGAAGAAGAAAAGATAACGCAGAGACGCAGAGGGCGCTGAGATTCGCGGAGAAGAGTGGGCGAGTTTTGGGAAGGCCTCAGCCCTGAAGGGGTGAGGTAGAGGGGCGGAGGGGTTCGGTGGGGGACTACAACCCGCAGGCGATTGAGGCAAAGTGGCAGAAGAGATGGGAAGAAAGCCGCGTATTTGAGACCGAAGCTGATCCGAAACTCCCGAAATATTATGCATTAGAGATGCTGCCGTACCCGTCGGGTACGCTGCATATGGGACACATGCGGAACTACACGATTGGGGATGTAGTTGCGCGAGTGAAAAGAATGCGGGGCTTTAACGTGTTGCACCCGATGGGGTGGGACGCGTTTGGGCTGCCGGCAGAGAATGCAGCGATCAAGAACCACACGCATCCGCGTGAGTGGACTAACAAAAACATTGCGGAATTTCAGAGGGTGCTGCGGCGCTTCGGGTTTTCGTACGACTGGCGGCGGGAAATTTCGACGTGTGAGCCGGAATATTACAAGTGGAACCAGTGGTTCTTTCTGCGGATGCTGGAGCGCGGCATTGCGTACAAGAAAAAGAGCCGGGTGAACTGGTGTCCGAAGTGTTGCACGGTGCTGGCCAACGAGCAGGTGGTAAATGGCGGATATTGCTGGCGGCACGAAGATACGAAGGTCGAGGCGCGGGACATTGAGCAGTGGTTTTTGAAGATTACGGAGTATGCGGAGCAATTGCTGGACGATTTGAAGACGCTGGAAGGCGGCTGGCCAGATCGCGTGATCGCGATGCAGCGGAACTGGATTGGGAAGTCGGTGGGGGCGAAGGTTTGGTTTGAGGTGGAGGAAGAAGGCGAGAAAAGAAAAGAAGAGAAAGGCTTTACCACAGAGGGAGCAGAGGGTACGCAGAGTTCGCAGAGGAAGCGGGAGAAGATCGAAGTATTTACTACGCGGATCGATACGATTTATGGGGCTAGCGCGTTGGTTTTGGCGCCGAATCATCCGTTGGTGCCGAGGTTGATTGCGGGGACGGCGGAGCAGGGGGCGCGTGAGGCGAAGCTAGTGGAGATGCGGAGGTCGTCAGCGAAAGCGGAAGATATTGCTACGGCGGAGAAGGATGGATTTTTTACGGGGCGGTATGCGGTGAATCCGTTTAACGGGGCGAAGGTACCGATCTGGGTGGGAAACTTCGTGCTGCTGGAATATGGAACGGGCGCGATTATGGCGGTGCCGGCGCATGACGAGCGGGATTTTGAGTTTGCGACGAAGTTTCGTTTGCCGAAATTGGTGGTGGTGAGGAAAGCAGCCTCCAGCCTCCAGCCTATAGCTGACAGCAAAGGCAAGAAGGAGAAAGGCTTTACCACAGAGGGAACAGAGGGGCCGCAGAGTTCGCAGAGGAGCGCTGAGGTAGAAGTTCAGGAGGCGGAAGAGGTTTTTACGGAGTATGGGGTTTGTGTGAACTCGGGGAAGTATTCGGGGTTGGAGAGTGCGGCGGCGATCGAGTTGATGGCGGCGGACGCGGAGGCGCGGGGATTTGGGAAGAAGGAAATAATTTTTCGTTTGCGGGATTGGGGAATTTCGCGCCAGCGGTATTGGGGCACGCCGATTCCGGTGATTTATTGTGCGAAGGATGGAATGGTGCCGGTGCCCGACAAGGATTTGCCGGTGTTGCTACCCGCGAATCCGAAGCTGACGGGCGAGGGCGAATCGCCGCTGGCGACCGACCCGGAATTTGTGAATGTGAAGTGTCCGAAGTGCGGCGGAGATGCGCGACGGGAGACGGACACGATGGATACGTTCGTGGATTCGTCGTGGTATTTCTATCGGTATTGCGATCCGCGGAATGATCAGGCGCCGTATGATCCGGCGAAGGTGAATTACTGGTTTCCGATTGATCAGTACATTGGCGGAATTACGCACGCGATTTTGCACCTGCTGTATTCGCGGTTCTGGTGCAAGGTGATGCGGGACTTAGGATTGGTGACGCATAGCGAACCGATCGCGCGGCTCTTCACGCAGGGAATGGTGTTGAAGGGCGGACTGGCGATGTCGAAGTCGAAGGGCAATGTGGTCGGCGCGATTGATATGGCGGAGAAGTACGGGGCGGATACGGGAAGGCTGTACACGCTGTTTGCGGCGCCGCCGGAGAAGGATTTGGAGTGGAGTGAGGAGAGTATTGAGGGGGCGTGGCGGTTTTTGAACCGGGTGTACCGGTTGGTGGAGAAGCATGGGTCCGAGAAAGGCTTTACCACAGAGGGAACAGAGGAGCCGCAGAGTTCGCCGAGAAGAGGGGATGGAGCACAACCTTCGGGCGGTGCAGCTGGAGGGGAATGGACGGAGAAGGAGAAGGGGTTGCTGCGGAAGGCGCATGAGACTTTGCGGCGAGTGACGCAGGACTTTGAGACGCGGTGGCATTTTAATTCGGCGATTGCGCAGATTATGGAATTGACGAACGCGATTTATGCGGCGGAGCCGATGGAAGAGGGCGTGCGGCCGGAAGTGCGCCGGGAAGTTTTGGAATTGTTGACGTTGATGCTGGCGCCGATGACACCGCATTTGTCGGAAGAGTTGTGGGAGATGCTGGGGCACACCAAGGGATTGTGGACGGTGAGCTGGCCGGCGTTTGACGCGGAATTGGCGAAGGAAGAGGAAGTGGAAGTAGTGGTGCAAGTCAGCGGGCGGGTGCGTGGGAAGGTGAAAGTGCCGACGGGGACGGGGCAGGACGAGGTGTTGAAATTGGCGCAGGCGGAAGCGGGCGTGGCGGGACATTTGGCGGGGAAGAAGATTGTGAAGGTGATCTTTGTGCGGGACAAGTTGTTGAATGTGGTGGCGGCGTAAAGGGTGAGACGAGAAAAGATAACGCAGAGACGCCGAGAGCGCGGAGATTCGCTGAGGATGAAGAGGGTGAGCGGCGGATGAAAGTGGTGTTCTTCGAGACGAAGGAGTGGGAGCGGGAGTATCTGCGGAAATGTCTCGGGGAAATGGAGTTGGTATTTGAGGAGGCGGGGACATTGCCCGCAGAGACGGCGAGGCGGCACGGGGATGCAGAGTGTTTGTCGCCGTTTATTCAGCCGGCGCTGGATGGAAGTTCGCTGGAGCTCTTTCCTGCCTTGAAATTCATTGCGACGCGATCGACGGGCTTCGATCATATTGACGTGGGGTACTGCAAAGCGCATGGGATTGCGGTGTCCAACGTTCCTACCTACGGCGAAAATACGGTTGCGGAACATACGTTTGCGTTGATTCTGATGCTGAGTCGCAAGGTGCACCAGTCGTATGAGCAGGTGCGCGCGGGACATATTGAGCGAGCGGCGCTAACGGGCTTTGATCTACAGGAAAAGACGTTGGGAATTATTGGCGCCGGGCACATTGGGCTGCACGCGATCCGGATTGGGCGGGGATTCGGGATGCGAGTGCTGGCGTGGGATAAGAAGCGGGATCCGTTTTTAGCGGACTTGCTGGGATTTCGATATGTGCCGCTCGATAAATTGCTGAAGGAGAGCGATATTGTATCGTTACACTGCGGGCTGACGGCGGAGACGCAGCACCTGTTGGGGCGGGAGCAGTTTGCGAAGATGAAGAAGGCCGCGTTGGTAGTGAATACGGGGCGCGGGGGATTGATTGATACGGACGCGCTGGTGGATGCGCTGGATAGCGGGCAGATCGGCGGGGCTGGACTGGACGTGGTGGAAGGGGAAGAATTGATTCAGGAAGAACGGCAATTGCTGCAGGAATCGAGCGATGTGGAGAAACTGAGGGGATTGCTGCGGAACCGGATGCTGTTTGCGAAAGACAACGTGGTGTTTACGCCGCATAATGCGTTTAACAGCCAGGAAGCGTTGCACCGGATACTGGATACGACGGTAGCGAATTTGGAGGGGTTTCGGTGTGGGGCTGTCGTGAATCGGGTGGGATAAGTATCGGAGAAGAGTAAGGCCTTTACCACAGAGGTCACAGAGGAGCCACGGAGTTAACGGAGATTTTTTTGGCGAGCGAGACGGGAGCAGAGATGACTAATGCTGACGGGGCGGGAGTTGCAGTGAAGAGTGTGAATGAGACGGCGGGGTTGAAGACCGAGCGGGGCGGGATTGTGGTACTGGATTTTGGGGGGCAGTATACGCAGCTGATTGCGCGGCGGGTGCGGGAACAGCAGGTGTTCAGCGCGATTCTGCCGTGTACGACTTCCGTGGAGGACATTAAGAAGCTGGAGCCGGCCGGGCTGATCCTGTCTGGCGGGCCGAGCTCGGTTTACGACAAGGACGCACCGAAGTGCAACCCCGAGGTGCTGGCGCTGGGGATTCCGGTGCTGGGGATCTGCTACGGGATGCAGTGGATCGCCAAGAACCTGGGCGGGAAGGTGGAACCGGCGGAGCGGCGGGAATACGGGCCGGCGCATTTGAACCTGGAGAAGACTGAGTCGCATTTGTTTGGCGGGTTCCCGGAGAAGATGAAGATTTGGAATAGCCACGGGGACAACGTGCACGAATTGCCGGCTGGGTTTCATGCGACGGGCCGCACATCGAACGCGATAGCGGCGGCGGAAGACCCAAAGCGAAAGATTTATGCGGTGCAGTTTCATCCGGAGGTGAACCATACCGATCGCGGGACGGAAATACTGAGGAATTTCTTATTTAAGGTGTGCAAGGCAGAACCAAAGTGGAGCGGGGCGGCGTTTATAGAAGAGACGGTGGAAGCGGTGCGGCGCAAGGTGGGGGAGCACCGGGCGATCTGCGGGCTAAGCGGCGGGGTGGATTCCACGGTGGCAGCGGTTCTAGTACACCGGGCGATCGGCGACCGACTGACAAATATCTTCGTAAATACCGGAATGCTACGAAAGAACGAGTTTGAGCACACGCTGGAGATGTATCGGGAAAGATTAGGGTTACACGTGGTGGGAGTGGACGCTTCAGAGCACTTTCTGGGGAAGCTGAAAGGTGTGAGCGACCCGGAACAAAAACGCAAGATTATCGGAAATGAATTTATACAAGTATTCGCAGCGGAAGCCGAGAAACTGCAGAAGGGCGAAGCGCAGGGAGATATTAAATGGCTGGTGCAGGGGACGCTTTATCCCGATGTGATTGAATCGGTGTCGGTTAAGGGGCCGTCGGCAACGATTAAGTCACACCATAACGTGGGCGGACTGCCGGAAAAAATGCCGTTTGGGCTGATTGAGCCGCTGCGGGATTTGTTTAAGGACGAGGTGCGGAAGATTGGAAAGGACTTAGGGTTACCTGAAGAGATATTGGTGAAACATCCGTTTCCGGGGCCCGGGTTAGCGGTTCGGCTACTCGGGGAAATTACTAGTAAAGATCTAGTAACTCTTCGGGAAGCGGATGCGATCGTGGTGGACGAAATACGGAAGGCGGGATTGTACGAAAAAGTGTGGCAAGCATTCGCGGTACTGCTGCCAGTGCGAAGCGTAGGTGTGATGGGCGACGGACGGACGTATGGACTGACGGTGGCGGTCCGGGTAGTGCAGAGCGACGACGCGATGACGGCGGACTGGGTGCGGTTGCCGGGGGAAGTGCTGGAGCGGATGTCGACGAGGATTGTAAACGAGGTGCCGGGAGTGACGCGGGTGGTGTACGACGTGAGCAGCAAGCCGCCGAGCACCATTGAGTGGGAATAGGTAGTTGGCTAAAGTGTGTGTTTCTAAGCGGCTAGCGAAACAGGCTCGAAAATGGGAGAATTGTAAAGCAATTGTAAGGAAGTAAAGGAAAAAGGCCGCCCCAGCGCGGTGGAGCGGCCCACTTGGCCGTGCATATAAGTTCAAAGCGCTAACGAACGTAGATGAAAGCTTTACCGATTGGCCATCTTCTGGGCCATATACAGGAGCAGCTTACGATCCTCGTCATCGGCCTTGCTCAGCAAGCGGCGAAGCTTGTTGAGGAAACGAGCTTCTTTGCCGGCGCTACCCCAGGCAATGTCATCACTCGACTTGCGCTTGGGCAGGTTAGGCAACTGCGGCGGTTCTTCACCGTCGTAGAAGAGTTGATAGAGTGGGCATTCGAGGGCACGCGCCAGCTTTTCCAGCGTTTCGATGGCAGGGACAGTGTGTCCATTTTCAACGCGGGAGATGTAGCAACGAAGAAGGCCGGTACGTTTCTCGATATCACCCTGGGAGAGTTTCTTTTCCTCGCGCAGAGCGCGAAGACGGTCACCGATAATCATGAGTTGAGTATTCCACACTTGGTAAAATGGCACAAGTCGAAAATAACTGATGTGCAGTGAAACGAATGTGTCTGCCGTTGGACAGACGTGGGAAAATAGCGTAACCAAATAGAGATGGCTCGCGTCCCAAAACCAGTGGCAATTGCGCTGCCAGCGTTGGCTTCAGCGCCCGGAAGAGAGACTGCCCAGAAGGCGGATGACCGGGAGCTGGTTCGGCGCGCCCAGCACGAGGACAAGGAAGCGTTCGAGGTCCTCGTCGGGCGGCACCAGAGCCGTGTGTTCGCGGTAGCGGGAGGAATCCTGCGCAACAAAGAGGATGTGGAGGATATTGCGCAGCAAGTATTTCTGAAAGCGTATTTTTCGTTGAAGCGATTCGACCAGCGAGCGGCATTCAGCACGTGGTTGTACAAGATTACGGTGAATGAATGCTGGGATCTGTTGCGGAAGAGGAAAGTGCGACCGCTGTTGTATGAAGCGGAATTGAGCGAAGAGCAGGTTCGGCAGTACCAAGCGTCCGAGGAAAAGACCGACGGAGCACCGGATGTGAGCGATCGGTTAGCGTCACAGGAGCAGGTAGAAAAGCTGCTAGAGTGCCTGGACGAGCGGGACCGGATGATGCTGATTTTGAAAGAAGTGCAAGGATTTTCGGTGGAAGAAATTGCGGAAATATTGGAGATTAATGGGAATACGGTGAAAGTACGGTTGTTTCGAGCGAGGCAGAAGATTACGGATCGGATGAAGCGGAAACAACGGGTGGCCGGTGCGTAATGAAATTGGAAAACAGGAATTGAGATAGAGAGGTGGCTTCGGGATGTTTAACTTGGGACCAACAAAGAACGCCGCTTGTGAGCGATTGCTGGAAGAACTGGAATGGGTGCCGGCAGAGAGCATTGAAGTAATCGCGCCGGACGACATTCTGCGAAGGATTTCGGAAGATAGCCAGCAACACGCGCGGGTGTGCATTAACTGCAGTGAAGCGGTGGAATTAGTGGTGGAGAGTCGAAACGCTTTGCAGCCTCTGCGAGCGAATGCGATGGAGACGGGTCCGTGGTTTACAACGCGAGTGATGCGAGCGATTGAGACGAAGGAAGCCGAGATTGAAGAGCGGCAGAATGGAGTGTGGGTGAGCGTGAGGAATCTGGCGCCACGGTTGATCGCGTTTTGCGCGCTCCTGCTGGTGGTGGGGAGTACCTGGGCGATTCAACTGCATCGCGCGGAGCAAGCGAGACAGATGAGTACACAACAGGCAGAAGGCTTGTTTGATACCGGGCCAGGCGGGCAGCCGAGCGACGATGGAGTGGCGATATTCAGCAGTGCAGAGGCGCGTCCATGATGCCAGAGACTCGGCAGAAAGCAGCGCTGTGGCTGGCGCTGGTATTTATTGTGGGACTGGCGACTGGAGGAGTGTTCGGGTACAGCTTCGCGCATAGGAGTTATGCGGCGGTTCGGGTAGAACATCAAATGAGCGATGCGGAGCGTCGCGCGCAGAAGGTCGCCGAAATGACGGCGGCGGTTGGGTTGACGCCGGAGCAGGCGCAGAAGGCGGACGCGATCATTGCGGACACGCAATCGCAAATCAAGAGCATGCGTGACAAGACGAGCGCGGATGTAGATGCGGTACGCAAGGCTGGCCGGGAACACATGCGGTCGTTTTTGACAGCGGACCAAGCGCCGAAATTTGACGAGTTTGTGCGAAAGATCGATGAAGAGCGCAAGAAGCAGGGGATGCAAGGGAAGTAATTGGGGATAGTGAGTGAAGTAGAAGTCTCCTTCCTGACTTGATTTACTGAAAAGTGATGCGGTAGATGTTTCGGGGATGGGTGTGTCTGGTCGGCTCCCGCTGACAGTAGTTTCTCGTGTGTAGGTGTGCGATAAAAACGTCGCTGTTGGCGTGTTGGCTTCAATTCGGAAAGCCCAGGCGATTACTGTTCTGCGCGGCGAAGATTACAGCTTTTCCCCTGAGAATCAGATTGTACCGGCATGACATACTTCGCTATCTGTCCAGGATGCGTATCCAAAATGATCAAGCTTACTTTCGTGTGGACGAAGTGTGTGCTGTTGCTAGTTGTAGTTGCAAGCGTGATGGGATGCGCGGGACGGCATGACACGACTCGGCCTATGCCAAAGGAAATTGCGGCTGCGGAGAAGAAGGATGTGCCGGGGATCAAGGAATTCGGAAAGATTACGGAATACATCTATCGCGGGGCGCAGCCGACGACGGAAGGAATTGATGAATTGAAAAAGCTGGGTATCGATACGATTGTGGATTTGCGCGGGGAACGACGAGGTTTGATGAAGAAAGAACGCGCGCACGCGGAAGAATTGGGAATGCGGCTGGTGAATATTCCGGGATATGGATGGGCATCGCCGAAAGATGAGCAGGTGGCGGAATTTTTTGCGCTAGTGAACGAGAAGCCAAGGCGAAAGATTTTTGTGCATTGCTGGCTGGGCGGAGATCGCGATGGATTGTTTATTGCGGCGTACCGGATCGCGTTTGACGGGTGGACGCCGGAGCAGGCGCTGCAGGAGATGCGAGCGTTTCATTTTAATGAGTTTTGGCATCCGAACATGCGGACGTGGGTGGAGAAGTTTCCGGAGAGATTGGCGAGGTCGCCGGAATTGGCGTCTTATCGGAATATGAAGAAGAGGGATGAGAAGGTGGTGGGGAGTAGGAGTTCGGGAGCGCCATGAGGCGATGCCTGGCTAAAGCCAGGGGATTCGCGCGTGGATGTGATTCGTCAGGAATCGCGAAACAGACCCCAAGAACCCACACGCGATCGTGGCGCGTGGAGCACCCTGCGGACGCCTGGCTAAAGCCAGGGCCCTACATAACCCGTTCTAAGTAACTGGAGTGGGAGCTGGGGCTGGGGCGCCTACGGCGGTTGGGGAGGCCCAGGTGATGCGTTGGGGGATGAAGTCGGTAACGGCGTCGGGGTGGTGAGGGAGGATGCGGATGGCGTAGCCGAAGAAGCCGCTTTTGTCGGTGTGGAGGGAGGCTTCGAAGCGGTAACATCCGCTGTCTTCGGTTTCTTTCGAGAGCATGGGAGTGACTTCGGGAGATTTGATTTCGCCGCTGGCGTCGACGCGGCCAGAAAGAATTTGTACGGAGACGTCTTCGGGAGTGAGGGAGTCGAGGAAAACGCGGGCGGAAATTTGCACGTGATCGCCTAGCGGGATTTCGCCGACGCCGTTGGAAACGGAGCGCACCTCAACGCGCGGCCATGCGGAGTCAATGCGGGCGCGCCAGGAAGCGAGATTGCGGGAGCGTGCGGCATAGTCGGATTGGAGTCGCGAATTGCGGCGGTGGGTGGAGAGATAGTATTCGCCAGCGTACTGCATGACCATGCGATGCATGTTGAATTCCGGACACAGACGAATGATGGACGTCTTCATGCGATCGATCCACTTGCGAGGCAGGCCATCAGCGCGGCGATCGTAGAAGGACGGAACGATTTCGCGTTCGAGTAGTTCGTAGAGGGCTTCGGCTTCGATCTGATCCTGGTGGCCGGGATCCGTGTAGGATTCACCCTTGCCAATGGCCCAGCCGACTTCTGCGCCGGCGTCGAGACCGATCTGCCAGGCTTCATCCCACCAGCCATCCAGAGTGCTGACATTTAAGACACCGTTGGCCTGAGCTTTCATGCCGCTGGCTTCCTGCGGGCGGAGAGGCGTGTTGAGCCAGACGTCGCAGCCCTGGACCATGTAGCGAGCGATGGCGACATCGTAGTCTTCGAGGAAAACAAGCCTGCGGCGAAATTCTGGGCGAGCAGCAAGATCGATGATGGCTTTGATGAGTTGCTTGCCGTGATCATCGCGAGGATGGGCTTTGCCGGCGAAGATAATTTGTACGGGACGTTGAGGATCGTTGAGGATGCGGGCGAGACGGTCCGGATCGCGGAGAAGGAGCGTGGCGCGTTTGTAGGTAGCGAAACGGCGGGCGAAACCGATGGTGAGGGCTTCGGGCATGAGAACCTCTTCGGCCTCGTCGATGGTGGATTGGGAAGCGCCACGATTTTTGAGTTGAGCCTGGAGGCGGCGGCGAGAAAAGCTGACGAGGCGCTCGCGACGGCGTTCGTGGGTGCGCCAAAGTTCACCAGCGGGAATGGATTGTGTGCGCTGCCAAAGTTTGGGATCGGCAGGCTCTTCGCGCCACTTGGGGCCGAGATAGCGGTCGTAGAGCTGATTCATTTCAAGCGAAACCCAACTGCGGAAGTGGACGCCGTTAGTGACATGACCGATAGGAACTTCGGATTCGGGCAGGCCGGGCCAGATGGAATTCCACATGCGGCGGCTGACGGTGCCGTGCAGTTTACTGACGGCATTGCTATAGGCGGCAAGGCGGAGGGCGAGGACGGTCATGCAGAAATCTTCGTTATCGTTGTCGGGATTCTGGCGGCCGAGAGCAAGGAAATCGCGACGGCTGATACTGAGTCGGTGATAGAAAGCGGAGAAGTAGTGATCCATGAGGCCGGCGGGGAAATAGTCGTGTCCCGCGGGGACGGGCGTGTGCGTAGTAAAGACCAGACTGGACGAGGCGAGGACGCAGGCTTCGGAGAACGAGAGTTGCTGAGATTCCATGAGAGAGCGAACGCGTTCGAGGCTCAGGAACGCGGAGTGGCCCTCGTTCATGTGGTAGACGGAAGGGCGCAGGCCGAGAGCGGCGAGGGCGCGGACGCCACCGATACCGAGTAGAATTTCCTGCTTGATGCGCATATCGAGATCGCCGCCGTAGAGTTGCGCGGTGATTGAGCGGTGATCGGGACAATTGACGGGCAGATTGGTGTCGAGGAGATAAAGGGTGATGCGGCCAACGGCAACGCGCCAGACACGCGCGGTAACTGCACCTCCGGGTAAATCGATTTTAACTTCGATGTTCGGGACGAGTTCCATGGGGAGCACGTGGAAATCGTTTTCTTCGAAGGCTTCCTGCTGCCAGCCAGCGGCGTTGAGGTACTGGCGAAAATATCCTTCCTGGTAGAGCAGGCCAACGGCGACGAGAGGGAGTCCCAGATCGCTGGCGGCTTTGAGGTGATCGCCGGCGAGTACGCCCAGGCCTCCGGCAAAGATGGGGAGGCATTCGGTAATGCCAAATTCCAGGGAAAAGTAGGCGATGAGCATGTCGGGGACGTCGCCGTGTTCGCGCTGGAACCAAGTGCCTTGGCCAGCGAGGTAGGTGTTGAGGCTTTTGGAGACGCCGTGAAGATGGGCGAGGAAGGAATCGTCGCGGGCAGCGGCTTCGAGGACGGATTGTTCGACGCAGCCGAGCAGTCGCACTGGATTGCGGCCCGCGGTTTCCCAAAGGTCGCGATCAAAGCGGCGAAAAAGATCAATGGCGGCATGGTCCCAGGACCAGCGGAGATTGTAGGCGATGGGGAGAAGGGGTTGCAGCGCTTCAGGTAAGCACGGACGAACTTTGAAAGTCGCGATGGGCTTCATGCGGATCCTTTGCAGCGGAGCGAGGCGCGCAGCGTGTGGGACGTGCGAGCGAATAAATAGAGCGAGAGCGTGATCTCAGAAGAGCGCAGCGTAACAGCGAGCGGCGGTGGCAGCAGGCTCGCGGCGCGCTAATTCAGAGTGCGCGAAGTTGCGTTTGAGGCTGCGGCTTGGGCCTTGGGCTGCGACGTGGGAGTGGCCACGGATGCGGCTATGAGTTCGCGCTCGGCCTGCAGCCAGTCGTCGAAGTCGTGCCCGGGGATGGAGCCGCGGTCGAGAAAGATTTGATGAGCACGGACGGCGATGTCTTGGTCGGTTGGAAGGCCGACGGTGATGGTGGGAGAAGAGGTGATTGGTGATTCGAGAACTTCTGTGGATCTGCGAGACATGAGGTTCCTCCAAGTGGTGATGCAAAGCTGCAGTAAGTGCAGTGTTCTTTTGAGTGTGCGGCGGAAGGGAGGAACGCCGGACGGAGTTGCATGCTCGTCGGGTCATCCGCAGCGTGGCGTTTGATCGCGTGGGGGCTCTTCGGTGAAGAGGGGAAGCGAGAAACGCGCTAGATGGAGGATGAAACAGGAGAGGAGCGTTTGTCAATGGGGTAGTTAATTAAAATGGTAATAAAGGTGTGTTACAAAATGGGACATGGCGGGAGTGGATTCAAGTTACGAAAACACGCCTTTCTCTCAGTGAGTGGTGGATGAATTTGAAATGGTGCCACGATCCCTCCGCTACGAACCGCAGAATGCGAGGCTCTCCGGTCGGGATGACAGTGGTAAATGCGAGGCTCAGGGTAAACGGGATGAGAGCGCGGATTCATGCGAGGCAAGATGCGAGGATCGAAGAGGGATCCATTCGACTGCGTTCCCCGGGCGCGCCGGAAGGCTGCGCGGAAGAAAAAGCCCGGGTCACTCCGCTCAGGATGACGTGCGGGTTGCTCGTGGCGGGCGATTGCTTCGTTTGACATCTCAGTCCTTCAGGGGCTAAAGCCCCATTTTTGCCGGTTCCCTACGTGGCGGCTGAAGCCGCCACCTACAAACCGCGTTTGCGCGATTCCCCTGGACGCTCGTTCACGCCGCGATCCACTGCGCGTCGCGGACGGCGCGACGCTTCGGTCGGGATGACCGCGCGGTACTTTCGAGGCTCAGGGTAAGCGGGATGAGAGGCGGTGCTGGCGGATTGATGTTGCGGACACGGGGCAGTTAGGGGGTTTGTTTTATCTCTGGGCCGGCTTGGACGATGCTGCCTTTGGCTAGTTCGGTTTTGACTTCGGACTTTTGGTAGGCGAGGAGATCGATTTCGGTTTCGAAGGTGCGATATCCGGGGAGTTCTACCTTGATGGTGTGTTTGCCGGGGCTGACCAGCATGGAGTGGAGCTTGCCGCCGAAGTCGCTGGCGTGGCCGACGAAGCGTCCATCGAGGAAAACGGCAGCGCGGCCGGGCTGAATATTAAGTTTAAGCGTGGACGTGATGGTGGGCTTTTCGGCGTGTGGAGTGAGATGGAGCGTGACGCTTACGATTTGAGCTTGGTTGGGCTCGACGACGATTTTCTGAACGAAGTCGTCATAGCCGGATTGACGAACAGCGATTTCGTGGGTGCCGGGTAAGAGCAGGACCTTTTTGTTGCCCTTGAGTTCCTTGAGATAGCCGACGTAGTTGCCATCGACCCAGACGCCGGAATCGCGCTCGAGTTTGGTGGCGCCTTCGAAGCGAACTTCTCCCATAACTTTGCTGTCTTGTGAAAAGGCTGGGAACGGCAGCGCTAAAAATAATAAAGCAGCGAACAAAGCGGGAGCGGTGCGGGGAATTCGCATGACTGGGTATTGCCTCCTGTAGGTTTCATAAGCCCGCAAACAGACTACACCGAATAGCTTTTTGGAACTGTCTTGAAACGGTCAGTTCAAAGGTGCGATGGCTTCGACGGTGATGCGATTGGAGGAGAGGTCAATGGTGCCCTGGATCTTGACGCGCTGATTGACGAAGGTGCCTACCAAATAATCGTTGTCGAGGCGAGCGGCGACCTTCTCTGAGGTGTTGGCGAGCCAAAAAGAGTCTCCCCACTTTTTGATGGTGCCGAGAAAAGTTTGGGCGCGCGCGCCGTGACTCCACGGATGAGGAGGATTGTGAGCGTCGGCAAGAGTCAGAAACGCGCTTGCAAGTGGGATAACTAAGCGGTCCTGCATAAGGCACCTTTCCTGGTGCTAGATTGGGCTGCCATTAGGAGAGGTGCAATTTGGATGCCAGGACGAGGGTGATGTGCGGCGCGTAAGAGGTGGGAATGGTGCGGGTTACGGGCTACAGGAAATTGCGGCGGAAAAATAGGGTGAGTAAGGATTGCGCGGAGGGGTGGGATGAGGCTGGCAAAATAGGCTGGTAAATAAGTAAGGGAACCGGGAGTTGAGGCAAGAATTTTCGAACCTGCCACGATCCCTCCACTGCGTGCTGGCAAACGGAGCCAGCACTTCGGTCGGGATGACAGAAGTTCGCACTCACTACGAACTGGCCGGAAAGCCAGACGGTATGGCGTGGTGCGGGGCACTTGGCTGAGTGGGCTGTGGTTGGAAATTAGGGGCACAAACATGTTGTGCCCCTGGGAATGTACGGTGGCGGATTACTTGATGGAGTCGGCGCCGGCTTTGGCGCATTGAGAGTCGTGTTCGCTGGCGTCGCCGGAGACGCCAATGGCGCCGATGATTTTGCCGTCCTGGATGATGGGGATGCCGCCTTCGACGGGGACGGCTCCTTCAATACGGAGAACGCGAGAGCCGGCGGCGCCGGAAGCGAGTGCATCCTGAAAAGCTTTGGTGGGACGCTTGAAGAGGGCGGCGGAGCGGGCTTTGGCGATGCTGAACTGGGCACTGCCGAGCTGGGTGTGATCCATCTTTTCGTAGTAGACGAGATTGCCGGAGGTGTCGACGATGGCGACGGCTACGGTCCAATTATTTTTGCGAGCTTCGGCGAGGGCCGGGGCGGCGACTTTTTTGGCTTCATCGAGCGAGATGGGAGCGCCGTAAGGATTGGGCATTTGCGCGAGTGCGGGAATGGCGGAAATTATTGCGAGTGCGAAGCCTAGAAAATATTTGGCGATGGACGGCAATGGGATCTCCTTGATGAGGATGAGTGCGAGATGCGCGCGCATGTTAGCGCAGATTTGGGGATGGAGGAAAGAAGAAGTGGGGCGATGTTGGGACGAGGCGGAAGCTGGCGGTTAGATTGTATGGAGGAGCCGCCGGAATATTGCCACGATCCCTCCACTACGAGCCGCAGAATGCGCGGCTCTCCGGTCGGGATGACAGCGCGGATTTGGTGCGAGGCAAGACGCAAAGACCGAAGAGGGATCCATTCGACTGCGTTCCCCGGCCGCTCCGAAAGGCGGCGCGGAAGAAAAAGGCCGGGTCACTCCGCTCAGGATGACGGCGGTGCGAGTGCCGTGCCGCGTTTTGGTAGCGTCTGGGGCACGATGTATCGTGCCCCTACGGGTGGGATTAGCCGGGGAGCAGGGTTTCTTGGGAGGAGACGGCTTGCCAGCCGTGTTGGCCGTAGACGTAAACGTGGGTGACGCGGAATTGTTGGCCGACGCTGTGACCCTCGTGGAGGGCGATGGTGCTGCGGGTACTGGTGACGACGGCGACTTCTTTGTAGATGCGGACACGGATGTCGGAGACGACGAAAGAAGAGTAAAAGTCGGAGGCGAGTTGCAGGGCGGAGAGAAATTGGTTTTTGTCCATGACGCGGCCATTGGGAGCGACAGCGATGAAATCGTCGCTGTAGACGCGGCGGAAGAAGGTAAGGTTGCGTTGCTGGAGTGCGCGGGCGTTTTCTTTTTCGAGAGTAGCGAGTTCGTCGTGGGCCATTTCGAGTTTGGCGACGCGCTGCTGCGGGGTGAGTTCTTCCAGTTCTTCGGGGGTCTGGGCGCGCGCGGGGAGAGCGGCGGCGAGTAGAAGAAGAGCGAGAACAAATTTCATGCGGGACACCTCGGAGCGAATGATCTAGAAAGTATAGCGGGGTATGTGGAGGCGGGGAGATGGTGGTGCGGAGAGAGTAAAGAGAGGAAAGAGCAAAAGACTTACCACAGAGGCCGCTGAGGTCGGAGCACGGAGGTCGCAGAGAGTTGGGAGTCTGGTTAGAAGATGTCGATGGTGGTGACGCTTAGGGGAGGCAGGGTTACGGTCGGGCTGGAGCCTGAGGCGGGCTGAGTGCCTGCGGGGATGGGTTGGATGGGGCTTTGGGATTGGGCGGAAGTGGCGGTGATTTGGTAGAGGTGGGCGGTGCCGGAGAGAGATTGTCCGGTGATGGCGGTGACTTGGGTGGTAGTGGAGCGGTTGATGGCGACGAAGACGACGCGGCCGGGAGTGGTGGAGTCGGCGCTGGCGTAGACGGCGACGTTGGCGATGTTGGATGAGGTGGCTTGCAGGGAAGTGTCGCCGAAGCTGGAGTTGGCACCGTCGAAATCGCGGAAGGCGCGGAAGCCGGCGAAAATGTAAGGCTCGTTGCTGCTGAGAGGCCAAAGATTGGCGGCGAAGAGATTTTGCGCGCCGAAGATGCCGAGGTTGTCGGCTTGGGCGATGGTGCCGGCAATGTGCAGTCCGCCACCGTTATTGTATTCCGTGATCGACAATCTCATGCCGGGATTTTCTGCGGCGATTCTTGATTGCAGGCGGCCGAGAATGTAGATGGGCCCGCCGAGAACACTGTTGGTGATCCAGGAATTTTCGGAGTAGGTGGTGTCCCAGAGGCTGCGCGGGCTCTGGACGATGGCCTGGACTTGCGCGGCGGTGAGCGTGGGTCCGCTGAGATTCGTGACACGTGTCGTGCCGTCGGTGGCTTCGGAATACCAATGAAAATCGTAGACGTCGACCAGCGGCTTGCCGTAGGTGGTGGAAGCCGTTTTGATGGCGGGGAGATATTTGTCGGGGAACCAATTGTTGCCGGAGGGAGTGGCGCTGAGTTCGCCTTGCCAGTTGTAGATGCCTTCGAAGCCGTAGTGGACGGGGCCAAAAATCATGAGATTAGGAAATTGATCTTTGAGGGCCTGGGTGAGGGAGATGGTTTTGGAGATGTAATTCGAAGACGTGACGGCGGTGGAGCCTTGCACTTCGAGATGCGTGGAATCCCAGAGTTCGGGCTCGTTGTCGAGTTGCACGAAGACGGGATGAGTTGTGGGTGAGGCGCCGAAAATGGATTGGCCGGGGAATTTTTGATCGAGGGCCCAGAGGAATTCGTCCATGTAAACGTAGGCGTCCGTGGTGGGCGGCGCGAGAGTGAACGGCACGGCGGATTGGGTGCTTTTTTTGTAGACGACTTGCTTGAAGCGAGTGAGATCGGGAGGATTTGTCACGCTGACTGGGCCGCTTTCGTCGCCGGCAACCAGGCCTTGAAGTTGAAAGGTGACGAGACTAGCGAGGCCGTTGGATTGATCGCCGGCGATGAAGGCGCGGACGGCTTCCGCAGGAGTGGTGCTGCTGCTGAGGTAGGCGTCATTTTCGTAAAGATAATCGCTGCCGGCGTTGGAGGCGTTGGTCTCCCAGTTGTAGGCGGTCCAGCGATTGCCGCCAGCGCGATCGAAAGTTATGTGTGCCGGGCCAGTGCTGGCGGAATAGAAATTCATGCCGTAGATATAGGGCGAGATGGGGTGAGTTTTGGTGGGATCGATGGTGATGGTGACATCGGGCGTGGTGGGAGCGGTGGGAGTGGCGCTAGCTTGGTTGGAGTTGGCGCTTTGCCCTGCGGAGTTCACCGCGGAGACGACGTAGTAATAGGTGGTGCCATTGGTTAGGCCGGTGTCGGTGAAGGAATTTGTGGAGGGCGAAGAAATCTGTGTGTAAGGACCGCCGTTGGTGGTGGAGCGCTTCACGTTGTAAGAGATGGCACCGGCGCTTGCCGACCAGGTGAGAGCGACTTGAGCGTTGCCCGCGGTGGCTTGAAGATTTGCGGGAGTAGCCGGAGGCGTTGTGGGGGCGGCGGGCGTCGCACTGACCTCGGAGGAGTTGGCGCTTTCACCGGAGGCGTTTACGGCAGAGACAACGTAGAAATATTTGGTGCCATTGGTGACGGAGGTGTCGGTGTACGTGGCAGCAGTGGGAGAGGAAATTTTTGTGTACGGGCCACCGGTGACGGTGGAACGCTTGACGTTGTAAGAAGTGGCGCCGGTGCTGGCGGACCAAGACAAAGAGACTTGTGCGTTTGCGGGTGTGGCTACGAGATTTGCAGGAGTGGGAGGGGGAGTTTGCGGGGCGGTAGGTGTGGCGCTGACTTCGGCGGAGTTGGCGCTTTCGCCGGCGGAATTCGCGGCGGAGACTACGTAGAAATATTTTGTGGCGTTGGTGACGGAGGCGTCGGCGTAGGTAGTTGCGGTGGGGGAAGAGAGCGTGGTGTAGGGACCGCCGGAGGTGGTCGCGCGCTTCACGTTGTAGCTGGTGGCGCCGATGGAGGCGGACCAGGAAAGGGAGACTTGCGCGTTAGCGGCGGTGGCGGTGAGACCGGAGGGAGTTGGAGGAACTGTGGTTTTGGTTCCCCCTCCATTACCCGCGCCACCGGAAGTGGAGAGTCCCCCACAGCCAAGAAGCAGGGAGATCACGAGAAGGAGAACAGTCGCGTGAAGAATGGTGACGCGGTGTGAGTTGAGCATGAGCTAAGTGTGGAGCGACGTTGCCGGGAGGGTCGGCGTAATGGGTGGAAGTTTAGCGGAATGCGGAGGGGTGACAAGTTGTCCGGAAGGGCAGTGGGAGTGGCTGGTCTGAGGGATGGGACAGAAAGATAAGAGAAAAGATTTAACACAGAGGGCACAGAGGTCGCAGCACAGAGGTCGGAGCACAGAGGACGCGGAGAAGGCGGAGCTTAACGCAGAGACGCAGAGTTCGCAGAGAGAGGAGAGAGTTAGTGGACGGTGATGGTTACGGTGGAGGTGGTTTGGCCGAAGGCGTTGGTGGCGTAGAGGGTGTAGGTGGTCGTGGTTGCGGGAGAGACGGAGATGGAAGAGGCGCGAGTGATGCCGATGGTGGGGGAGACGATGACGTAGGAGGCGCCGGAGACTTGCCAGGAGAGCGTGACGGGAGTGCCGGCGGAAATGGAAGTGGAGGAGGCGGTGAAGTTGGAAATGGTGGGAGCGGGGCCGGTGGGAACGTTGGAATTGGTGTAGAGCGGAGTCATTTGGATGACGTCGAAATCGGAGGTGGTGACGCCGCCGAGAAGATGGAGATCGCTGTTGTTCCAGCGGGAGTCGGGAGTGCCTGAGATGTACATGGAGGAGCCGTTATCGGCCATGATGAGCCCATATTTTTTCATGGCGTTGAGAATGACTTGATTGGCGGCGGAATAGCTGGAGATATCGAAACTGGATTTGAGGCGCAGGCGCATGCCCATGGGAGCGGCGTTGGCGTTGGATGTGGTAGAGGCGATGTGTGAAGCGGGCGGAACGAAAGCGGCGCGGGAATTTTGTAGTGTGAAACGAATGGCGTGATTAATGGCGCCGGCGGCAACTTCATCGTAGCGAACTAAGCCAGGAAAGATCGGCAGACCGGCGGCATCGGCGCTGGTCCAGGTGTAAGGGCGCTGCTCGTCGGCGAGAAGATCCCAGACGGCGCCTGAGCCGGAAGTCCACGAGGTAGACGTGGGAGCAGAGCCGTAGAGTTCGTAGAGAAAACAATTGGTGGAATCGAGAACGAGGACGTGGCGATCACCATTGCCGGGATTCGGGTAGCCTTCGACGGGAGCGGTGAGCGGAATAGGCATGGGGCCAGGGTCGCTTTCGCTGCCGTAGGCGTTGTAGGTGATGGGGATTAAAGGCTGCGAAGAATCGACGACGGTGTAGGGAATGCCGATGTAGGAGCCGTTGTATTGGCCGGAGCCGAAGTCGGCGTGGAGGCCAATGGTGGGGCCGATGTAGTTGATGACAGCGGCGGAATTGGGATCGATGGGTGAAGAGGAAATATCTTTGTTCCAGAGATTGTCGGCGGGGAATGGGAGGAAGCCGTTGAGGCTGGCGCCTTGTCCTGTGGACATTTGGCTGCAGTTGGAAGTTTGTGGGGAGCCATTGACCTGAAAATTCAGGGTAGCGGAAGTGCTGCTGCCGGGATCGGGATTTTGTACGGCGACCGTGAATGTGCCGGAAGAGCTGGCGCTGCCGGTGGCGGTTAATTGGGAGGAGGAGACGAACGTGGTGGGAAGCGCGGAGCCGTTGAGGAGAACTTGTGCGCCGGAAACGAAGTTGGAGCCGGTGATGGTGAGGGAGTAGCTGCCAAGATTGGTGGCAGTGGGCGAAAGGCCTAAGAGCGATGGAGTGGGATTGAGGAGAGTGACGGCGCTGGAGGAAGTGGCGGTAGAGCTTGCGGCGCTGGTGGCGGTGATGGTGAGTGTGTTTGGGGAGGGGAGAGTTGCGGGGGCGGTGTAGTTGCCGGTGCCCGAGATGGTGCCGAGAGTTGAGGAGCCGTTGGGCGTGGTGTTGACGGACCAGGAGACAGAGGAGTTTGAGGTACCGGTGACGCTGGCAGAGAAGGTGAGGGAGGAGCCGGCACGAATGTTAGCGGTGGAGGGAGTTACGGTGACGGCGATGGTGGGCGTGGGAGTCGGAGTGGGAGTTGGCGTTTTTGGAGTGGAGGAGGTGCCGCCGCCGGAGCTGCAGGAGGCGAGAAAGAAGGCTAGTAGGAATACGGCCGGTGAGACCTGGTGCGGCATTGTGAGGTTAGTTTGTGGGAGGTCTTCGAGTAAGGACAACTGTACGGGGGTACAGAAAAGGAGCAGAGAAAAGCTTTACCACAGAGGGAACAGAGGATGCGCAGAGGTCACGGAGAAGATTGCGCGGCGGACCGACTCTTTTTGTCGCAGTGATTTAAGAAGGGCGTAAGTGTTGCCACGATCCCTCCACTGCGCACGAAGCGTGCTCCGGTCGGGATGACGGCCTGCGTGTTGTGGTGAAGTTGTAGAGAGGTGGCGCGCCTGGTGTTTCGATGATTCGACTACGGTCGGGTTGCAGCGCGTGAGCGGGAAGGCCTCAGGTCTGAGCTACATATGCGGCAGAAACCGCGGGTGGATAGATTTTAGCCGTGGGCTAGATCTTTGACTTGCTTGGCGATTTTTTCTATTTCTTTGGCTTTTTTTACTACGGATAAGGAGAGGACGTTGGCGGAATTGGTTAGGCTGACTTCTTGTTTGAGGTCGGTGATCAGGGCGTAGAGGCGGTCAACGTCGGAGCGGATCTGGCTCTGATTTTGTTTGTCGATGGATTTTTGATCGGCAGGAGTGGGACCCGGACCATTTATGCCTTGAGGGAAATTGGGATTCGGAGCGTTGGGGGAAGGCTTATAGGGTACCTGGGCTAGGGATGAGTTGGCTGGCAGGAGGATCGAAGCGCTGGCGATGATTCCGGTAAAAGAAATGAAATGCTGGATTAGATGGCGACGCGATTCGAGCATAGAAACCTCCAGACGCAAGAAATGGCAGAGGGGGCGCGGAGGACTGCCATTGGGAAGTATAGTGGCGCAGACGGAGAAAGTAGGCAAGGGGGGAAGAGAGGCTAGAGTCGCGAGCCTCTAGTCGTTAGTCTACAGCTGAACCGGTGCGATTTGGAAAGTGGCGAGTTGCGGGTGGCAGGCGGCGCTACGGATCGGGGCAGGAAAAGTCTAACTGGCGCTGGGGGATTGGCATCTACAGGGGAGGCTAACAGTTCGGTACAAGCAAAGCGTTGAAGAAACGAGGAGATGACTATGGCGAAGAATTTGGCGGCACAGGTGGGGAAGGCTAAAGGAGAATTCGAACTGGTAGAGCGGGAGATGCCGCAGCCGGGAGCAGGGGAAGTGCGGATTAAGGTGCAGGCTTGCGGAATTTGCTTTAGCGACCATTTGACGAAGGATGGATTGTGGCCGGGGATTACGTTTCCAAGGGTGCCGGGACACGAGGTGGCCGGAGTGGTTGATGAAGTGGGTTCGGGCGTGACGGAATGGAAGAAGGGCGAGCGCGTGGGAGTGGGCTGGCACGGTGGACATGATTTTGTTTGCGAGTCGTGCCGCCGCGGAGATTTTGTGACGTGCAAGAATGAGCAGATTTCTGGGATTACGCGGGATGGAGGATATCAGCAGTACATGCTGGCGCGACACGAAGCGGTGGCGCGGATTCCGGACGAATTGAGTCCGGCGGATGCGGGGCCGTTGCTGTGCGCGGGGATCACGACGTTTAATTCGCTGCGGCACAGTGGAGCGAAAGTCGGAGACCTGGTGGCGGTGCAAGGAGTCGGTGGACTGGGACATTTGGGAATTCAATATGCGGCCAAGGCTGGGTATCGCGTGGTCGGGATCGGGCGCGGGCCGGAGAATGCGACACTGGCGAAGAAGCTTGGCGCGCACGCCTATATCGATAGTAAGGCTGTGAATGCCGCGGAAGAATTGCAGAAGATGGGCGGAGCGAGAGTGATTCTGACTACGGCGCCGAACGCGGCTGCGCAGCAGGAGATGATTGGCGGGCTCGGTGTGGATGGAGTGTTGCTGATTGTGGGCGCACCATTTGATCCGCTGCAAGTTTCGGTGGTGCCGCTGATTGTTGGAAGGCGCGGGATACAAGGATGGCCGTCGGGGACGGCGATGGATTCGGAAGATACGCTGCGATTTTCGGCGTATAGCGGCGTGCGACCGATGGTGGAGAAATTTCCGTTGATGAAGGTGGCGGAGGCGTACGAGAGGATGAATAGTGGGAAGGCGGAGTTTCGGGTGGTGCTGACGATGGAGTGAGGGATTAAATGGCAGATATCAGATAGCAGATATCGGATATCAGGAGGCGGGAGGCTTTGGCCTCTGCCTTTTATGTGTTGAAAGCAAGCCGCGATCCCTCCGCTGCGAGTCGCAGAGGGCGCGACTCTCCGGTCGGGATGACAACTCACGATAACGCGGCGATTTGTTTGACTTGGAAAGCGGCGGTTAGTTTAGAAGGGGATGTCTTCGTCGGAGATTTCTGGGCCTGCGCTGGGACTGCTGCCGAAGGGATCTTCAGCGGGAGCGCCGTGATCGAGGTCGTCGCCGCCGCGGCTGGCGCCTCCGCCTGCACTGGCACCTGCGGCCATGCCATCACCGCGTCCACCGAGCATCCGGAAATTACTGGCGACAATTTCGAAACTGGTGCGTTTCTGACCTTCTTTATCTTGCCATTCGCGGGATTGGATGCGTCCTTCGATGAAAACGAGGGAGCCCTTTTTTAGATATTGCTGCGCGATTTCTGCTTGCTTGCCCCAAACAACAATCTTGTGCCACTCGGTGCGCTTTTGTTTTTCGCCGTTGCGATCTTTGTACGTTTCGTCGGTGGCGACGGAAAAATTGGCGACGGCTTGGCCTCCGCCGGTGTAGCGGGTTTCTGGATCGCGGCCGAGACGGCCGACGAGGATGACTTTATTTACGGACATTTCAGCGAACCCCCTGAATAAAAACGAAGATAGCACGGTGAGGCGGAAAAGCGAAATTGAGCGAGGAGAAAGCGGAAGGAGAAAAGAGGAAGGGAAAAAGAGGAAGGATAACGCAGAGACGCAGAGGTCGCGGAGATTCGCAGAGGATGCAACGGGTTTTGACGAATCGAGTGCGATCGGTGAAGGTTGGGTTGAAGTGTTGCCACGATCCCTCCACTGCGCACGCGACGTGCTCCGGTCGGGATGACAGTGGCGGCGCGTGGGTGAAGTCGTGAGTGGCGTGGATCGAGTGGAGTGTGGCCGGCTGGCAGCCGGCGCTACGGGTCGATCGCGGAGGGTCTGAGCATGGGGAGATGCGCCGAGGAAAGAAGGCAAGGCAGGGGAAGAAGCTGCCTTGCCCGGGCTGGAGCGATTGTGAAAGTAAAGTCAGATGGAGATGCTTAGGAGGCTGTTGGTGGTTTTTGCTCCGGAGTCGGAATTGGTGTTGGAGGAAGAGTTTCCGGTGGAGGTGGAGGACGAGTTGGCAAATGGTGCCAAGTCTTGTTGGAGGGAGGCGTAGGCGGATTGGGCGGTGGCGAGATTGCCGGATTGGAGAGCTTGGCCTAGCTGGGAGAAAAGTTGATCGAGTGAGGCTTGCGACGCGGGGTCGGATGAGCCGCCGGAGCCGTGGTGATGATGATGATGCGTGGAAGTGGCGGCGGGAGATTGTTGCTGGAAGTCTTGCTGAATGGCGGAGTAATCCTGCTGAGCGCCGGCGAGATTACCGGACTGGAGATCCTGGGAAAGCTTGCTGAAGGCGGAAGAGAGAGTTGTGGAGGGTGCCGCAGAGGCAGAGTTTGGCGCGTCGGATTGTAGCGCGGAGAAATCGGATTGGGCTTGGGAGAGTTTGCCGGATTGAAGGTCTTGGCCAAGTTGCTGGAATTCGTTCTTTAAATTCTGGAAGTTGGCTTGGAGTTGCTGATAGGAAAAGGCGTTGCTGCTGGAGATGCCGGAAACAGACATGAGAGCTCCTGTGTTGTTTTTTTATGCGGCCTGAATGCGAATGGGCCACGCGCCCCCAATGGAGGCATCATCGGCTTGATCGCAGAAAGGATTAGCGGTCTGGCCGAAGACGAAGTGGGAAGGGCAATTGGTGGGCCAGAGAAAGGGCGAGAGTTGGGAGTGAAACGGCGGGAGTTAGAGGAAGAATTATTTGTGAGGAGGAAGAGGGTGCAGGGTTGGTGGGCAGGATGTGCCGGGTGCTCGAGGAAGATAAAAGATAACGCAGAGGCGCAGAGGACGCAGAGGTTCGCGGAGGATTGAGCGGGAGTGCGGAGGAGCTGTGGCGTGGATGGAGTGGGAGTGTTGCCGGCTGGCAGCTCTTCGGGCTCAGAGCAAGCCGGCTCTATGGGTGGACCGTAGAGTCGTGGAGGCCCTCAGCGGCTAAAGCCGGTGACTGATTAGCTTGCCAGCGGCACGACTGAAGTCGTGCCCTGACGGATCCAAGAGGGATCCCTCGCGTTGCTCGGGAGGACGGATGTTATGAACATCACCGCGCACCAGGTGGTGGCCTGTGATGGTGAGAATCGACAATTCGCACTAAGAAATGATTAGAGGAGTTGGTGGTTTTGGAGGTCTAGGATGCAGGTGTCGGCTGGGGTGGCTAGGCGCGGATCGGTGCTGCGGAACTCGATGCGGAGGGTGGGGACGTTGATTATGGTGGAGGCGGCGCCGCGAGCGGCGGCCTTGGCGCGTGCGGAGGCGGCTTGATTTTGGGCTTTGGTGGCTACGGTGAGTTTGAGATAGCCGAAATTGGGGAGGAAGCGGTGGAGACGGAATTGGGGATCGCTGACGTCTTCGAGTTTGACTTCGGCTTTGTCGATTTCGGTGGCGGGATTGACGGCGTAGCCGCCGGCACCGGCGATGATGTAGGGCGTTTGGGTGGATTTGCCAGCGACGGTAATGGTGCGGGTGATGCGTTGATAGATGTGGGCGTGGCCGGAGAGAACGGCGTCGGGATAAAGGCCGGTGGCGGCGCTGGCCGCGTCGATGGAATCGCGCAGTTCGGTGGAAGAGGGCTTCTTGGTGCTGAAGGAAAGCGGCGGATGGTGAACGGCGATAATGAAGCAAAGAATTTTTCCAGAGTCGCGGAGAGGCTTGAGACGGGTGAGTTCGTTGTGAAGAAAAAGTTTTTGCGCGGCGTCGAGATAGCCGTAGCTTTCGGAACAGTTGCTGTAGAGACCGATGATGGAGACGAAGGGCGCGTCGAGCGTGAAATAAACTCCAGGCTGAATCATGGTGGTGCGATTGATGCCGCCTGCTTCTTTGGGATGGTTGGGTTGGGAGTCGACGAAAGCTTCGATGAAGCCGGCGAGTGAGGGCATGGCAGCGTTGTAAGTGATGCCGTCGTGATTGCCGGGAACGGCGAAGATAGGCGCGGGATAGTCTTTGAAGGGCTTGTAGAACTGATCGTAGTAATACTGCTGCTCGCCGTAGAAATAAACGACATCACCGAGATGGAAAAGAAATTGTGGGATGTTGGGGTTGGTGGCGACGTTGAGATCGGCGGTCATGAGATCGGAGACGGCGGTTTCGTCGGGGAGCTTATTGAGAGCGGGCGCACCGGTATCGCCTACCGCGTGAAAAACAATTTGCTGGGCGTTTTGAATGGCGGTGATGGTGGAGGCGGGGAGAACCTGGTCGAGAGAGAGTGTGGGGTAGAGGCCATCGCGCGGGCCGGGAACGGGTTCTGGAACGCCATGGATGGCGAAGTTTTGCACGAAGGGGGAGTTGCGGACGGCGGAGTCGTCGTCGGGAAGAAACGTGCGATTGGGGTCGGTGGGGCGAGGATCGTTGAAAACGAAACCGGTGGGAGAGGGAATTGGCGCACCGGGCTTGGTGGGAATCGATTCGGTCGTCGGCGGAGGTGGAGGAGACGGAACTTTTTTCGCGCGCGACGAAGTTGAGGCGAGTCGGGCAGATGTACGTTGGGCTTTCTTGAGAGTGGCAGCGGCGAGGATTTGCTGTTGAGGATTGATGAGAAGTTTGCGGAGTTTTTTGCGGAGGGCTGGATTGTCGAGTTCAGGGACGCCGGTGTGCGTAGGATTGCCGAACTCGTCGGTTTCGATATCTTGTGAGGCGAACTTGCAGAAGAAACCTTGCACGGATTGGTCGGTGAAGAAGAAGAGCACGGCGCCATCTTGATTGGGACCATTTTCGCGAAACTGATTGTTGAGATGGCGGCCAACGCGATAGTCGCTGCCTTGATTCATATGAACATTGTCGACGCCGGTGAAACCGAAGGCGGCGTTGAGTGGATCGGAGGCGGGACTGGCGTTTTCCTGCTGGACGGCATAACCGCCGCCGAAGACGGCAACGAAGGATGCGGAATCGGCGGAGGTATCGTCAACGGCAGTGATGAGTTTTTGGAGATAAGGATTTATGGCGGGCGCGGGAGGAAGTTGAGTGAAGGCGTGGAGATCGAGGATGGCTCCGCGGACGAAGTCGAGACGGGGCAGGTTGGGATTTTGCGCGGCGAGAAGGAAATTTTGCGAGTTGGTGATGGAGGAGGCGAGTTTGCGGGCGGCAGGGAATTTCGATTTCGCGAGATCGGGGACGACTTGAAATTGGAGGGCGGGTGGTGGGGCGCCGTGTTGAGCGGGAGTGGATTGGACGTTGAGAGAGACTTTGTAGAGAGAGTTGCCGGCTTGGACGGAGAGCAGGTAGTGGGGATTGTGGGTGTGTTGGGAGGCTAGGGCGATGGGGCGACCGGTTAGCAGGCCGTAGGTGAGGAGGGGCATTTTGTGGCTCCGGGTTTGTTTTAGTTTTGGATATCAGATATCTGATATCAGATATCAGGATGCGGTGATGGCTGGACTCGTAGTTTACTGCGGAATTGGGTTTGGGATGTGAATGTGGGGTAAAGGTGCTTTGGGGAAGGATCGCGAAGCGCTGGTGAAGGGCAAGGGACGAATAGGAGAGGAACTTTAACACAGAGGGCGCGGAGGTCGGAACGCAGAGGTCACGGAGATTGAGGAGAAGCGAGGCAGGTCTGGGTTTGAGATAGTCGCTCCGGTTTCGGTAGGACTTAGATCCTGCCACGATCCCTCCCCTGCGCACGCGGCGTGCTCCGGTCGGGATGACAGCTCCTGACGTCGCGGTGGGCAGGAAATTCAAAAGAAAATATAACGCAGAGACGCAGAGTTCGCAGAGGAAGCGCAGAGTTCGGATAAGAATGCCAAGGACAAAAGATTTAACACAGAGGACACTGAGATCGGAGCACAGAGGGCACAGAGGGCTGGGAAGGAGTTTGCGTATTGCCACGATCCCTCCGCTGCGACGCGCAAAAGACGCGCGTCTCCGGTCGGGATGACAGCGTAGGAAAAAGGCTTAACACAGAGGTCGCGGAGGTCGGAGCGCAGAGTACACAGAGGAACCGGCGGAATTTTGTTGATAGGAGTAAGATTCGCGTTGGTGATTTTGCGGAGGGTGCGATGGGTGGGACGAGACGTTTGATGAGAATTGTGCTTTGGATAGTGATTCTTGCGGGTGGTTGTGTGGCTGGCTTTGCGCAGGGGACGGGGAAGGCTGTGGGGGAGTTTGAGGGGAGTGGGGATGTAGGGACTGTGTTGCATGCGGGGAGCGTGGAGTTTGATGCGGCGAAGGGGACGTACACGGTAGCGGGGAGTGGGGAGAATGTGTGGGGCGCGGCGGATGCGTTTCAGTTTGCGTGGCAGCGTGTGGATGCCTCGAATGTAGTGTTGACGGCGGACATTTCGTTTTTGGGAGTGGGGAAGAACGAGCACCGGAAGGCCATGTTGATGGTGCGGCAAAGTTTGGGTGCGGATGCGGCGTATGTGGATGTGGCGCTGCATGGGAATGGATTGACGTCACTGCAATTTCGGGATGAGAAGGGCGGAGCGACGCATGAGGTGCAGACGATCGTGAATGCACCGCGGCGCGTGAAAATTGAAAAGAGTGGAGCGTATTTCACAATGTGGGTGCCGGGAGACGATGGGAAGTTTCAGTTGGCGGGGGCGAGTCCGCGGATTGAGTTGAAGGGGCAGTTTTATGTGGGGATTGGGGTGTGCAGTCATGAGAAGGATGTGGTGGAGAAGGCGGAGTTTTCGAAGGTAGAGGTGAAGAGGGCCGACAGCCACCAGCCTACAGCTGACAGCCAAGATGGAAAGAAAGGCGCACAGCCAGGAATGGCTGTGCCGCAGGGGCTGAAGTTGTACAGCATGATGGAGATTATGAATGTGGACTCGGGAGACCGGCGGGCGATTTATGTGGTGGAGGGGCGGTTTGAGGCACCGAACTGGATGCCGGATGGGAAGAGGTTGCTGTTCAATCGTAATGGAAAGATTGAAACGCTGGCGGTGACGGGCGGTGCGACGCAGACGATTGATACGGGATTTGCGGTGCGGTGCAACAACGATCATGGGATTTCTCCGGACGGAAAAACACTGGTGGTGAGCGATCAATCACAGAATGCGGAGCATAAGTCGCAGGTATATGTGCTGCCGGTTACGGGAGGAGCGGCGCAGTTGGTGACGAAGAATGCGCCGTCTTACTGGCATGGATGGTCGCCAGATGGGAAGACGCTGGCGTTTGTGGGCGAGCGCGGCGTGGAATTTGATATTTATGCGATCTCGCCTGCGGGTGGAGAGGAGAAGCGATTGACGACGGCGCCGGGATTGGACGATGGGCCGGAATATTCTCCAGATGGAAAATATATTTATTTTAATTCGGAGCGAACCGGGCACATGCAGATCTGGCGGATGAAGGCGGACGGAAGCGAGCAGGAGCAGGTGACCTTTGGGGAGGGGAATGATTGGTTTCCGCATTTCTCGCCGGATGGAGAGCGGATGGTGTTTATTACGTTTGACGCGAGCGTGAAAGGGCATCCGGAGAATAAAGATGTGGAGTTGCGGATGATGACTATGAAGGATAAGAAGATTCGAGTGGTGGCGAAATTGTTTGGAGGGCAAGGAACGATGAATGTGCCGTCGTGGTCGCCAGATGGAAAGGAATTTGCGTTTGTGAGTTATGCGTTGGTGGGGGAGAAGTAATAAAAGAAAAGGATAACGCAGAGACGCAGAGTTCGCAGAGGAAGCGCGGAGTTCGGAAAGAGGAACGATTTAACACAGAGGGCACGGAGGTCGGGGCACAGAGGGCACTGAGAAGACTGGGGAATAGAGTAGATGCAACTTGTGGTGAGGTTAGTGGGCGGCGGTGGCGGTTACGGAGACGCCTAGGTCTTTCAGGCGGGCGCGGGCGCGGCGTTCTTCTTCTGTGCCAGGGTAGCGCTTGACGACTTCACGAAGTTCGCGGACGCCGGGATTTTTCTGACCTAACTCGATGAGCGCCATACCTTTTTTCAGGCGGGCGGAAGGCAACTTAAAACTTTTGGGATAGGTGGTGAGGACCTTGTCGTATTCGCCGACGGCTTGTTCGTATTGTTTCTGTTGATAGGCAATTTCGCCGAGATAGAACTGGGCATTGGAAGCGAGATCGGTATCGCCGTAGTAGCGCAAATAATCCTGAAATTCAGAACGGGCGAGATCGTACTTGCCGCTGGTGATGTCGCGAAGACCATTGGAATACAGGGTGTCTGCGGACGGAGGCGCGCCGGAGCCGCCAGAAGGCGCCAAGGAAGCGGAGCCAGGATTCGGGGAGCCACCGGTGGGAGCGCTGGAAGGAGCGTTGCTGGGAGAGCCACCGGACATGCGGGCGTCGATATTTTGCACGGAGTTTTGCAGATCGACGAGTTGCTGATTGACCTTGCCTAGCCGCGATTTAATTTCTTCGAGATTGTCGGAGAGTCCCTGGACTTGCGTGGACATGGTGTCGAGACGAGCGCCGGAATTGGCTTGGACGTCTTGCACGGATTTCTGGAGGCTGCTCATGGTGGAGTTGAGCTGGCGAACGGTGTCGCCGGACTGCTCGATGAGGGTCTTCTGGACGGTGTGATCCTGGGTCATTTGTTGCGAGAGATCTTTTTGACCTTGCAGCAAGCTGGTGACATCGCGCTGGAGTTCGATGATTTCGCGGGCGACGGCCATGGCGGGGCGAGGGCCGATAAGGCTGCCAGCAAGAGCGCTGAGAAGCATGGCGCCACCAAAGTAGGCGATATTGCGTGTACGCATGGTCGTTCCTCCACGGAGACGAGAGAAGAAAGAATTAGGCGATGAAGTCATGTCTATAACCAATTTAATGTGAGAGAGGCGCGGGGGCAAGTGGTTGTATTAGGGAGAGTGGAGGAGTTTCGGAGTTGGGGAGGAGATGAGCCGGCGAGGCTCGGAAAAGGATAACGCAGAGACGCGGAGTACGCTGAGGAGCGCCGAGAGGTCCCAAGTGTCTCAACGTTTCGCGAACGGGAAGGATGTTGCCATGATCCCTCCGCTGCGTGTCGCGTACGGCGCGACACTTCGGTCGGGATGACAGATTTGCTTAATTGAACCTGGGAACACAGCCATTCAGGAATGGCTGTGCCACAAAGTGCTGATGAAAAAGTGGAGTGTTGCCGGCTGGAAGCCGGCGCTACGGGGTGGCATGCGTTTGGTGGAGTTGGCTAGTTGGCGGGATGGGGCACAACATGTTGTGCCCCTACGGTGGCCGCGTGATGCGTTTCCGTGTGATTTGAAGTTGTGGCTATGGGTGAGCCGGGACGAAGTGGCCGCGGCGGTTCTGGGCGTAGCACTCTTCAGAGGCTTGCATGCAGAAGGGCTTTTCCTTGCCGAAGCTGACGGGGTTCATGCGGTCACCAGGAATGCCGAGGCTGACCATATAGGCGCGAACGGCGTTGGCACGACGTACGCCGAGAGCGAGGTTGTATTCGGTGGAGCCGCGCTCGTCGCAGTGGCCTTCGATGTTGACGCGAATGGTTGGATTCGCCTTGAGGAAGTCGGCGGTCTTGGCAAGATTCTGACGAGCGTCGGGACGAATCTCGGCGCTGTCGTAATCGAAGTAGGCGTCACGCACTTCCTTATAGAAGAGTTCGTCGCCGGACAAGGAAGACTCGACGGGTGGAGGAGCAGGGCTGGCGACAGTGATGCGAACGCTGGCGTCGGCGTTGCCGGCAGCGTTGCTAGCCGTGATGGTGTAGGTGGTGCTGTCGCCGGGAGTCACGGTGGTGGAACCTTGCGCGGTGACGGCGCCCACTTCCGGCGCGATGGAAACGTTAGGCGCGTCGGTGGTGGTCCAAGAAAGCTTTACGGAATCACCTCTGTTGATGGTGGTGCGATCCGCGGAAATCGAAGCGGTCGGCTTGGTGGCCGATGGCGGCGGGGTGTAGGTCGAAGGCGGCGGGAGCGTCGGTTTCTTAGAGCAGCCAGCGACGAACAAAAGCAGCGTGCAAGCAGCAATCGAGATAGCGCGGAAGTGAGCGCGGAACACCTGAGTCATACGAGTCCTCCTGGACAGTGAAGTATCCCGTGTTGGGCCGACCGGTTCGGTAGATGGTAACACCTGAGGGCCAGGTTCGGGGAATATGTCGTGATGCGATAGATTGTACATGGAATGGCGGGCGCAGGGGTGTGATGGGTGAACGATGGACGAAAGGATAACGGGGGAGGCGATACTTGGTCGGGAGACAAGAATTGAGGAGCTTGCCACGATCCCTCCGCTGCGAACTGGCAAACGGCGCCAGTTCTCCGGTCGGGATGACAGTGAGTGGCGAGGCGCGGAGAGCGAAGAGGGATTTCATCGCGCATAGGACGCGCGATGGCGCAGAGTTCTCGCTTCGCTCGGAATGACGGGTGCGCGGTTAGCGGATCGGATGAGTAGAGCGATCGCCGGGTGGAGGAGTTGGTGTGGGCGGGGGCGGGCATTTGGTTATTTGGTGGACCAGTTGGGAGATTCGTTGTGTCCGTTGATGGTGAGTTGGCGAGCGGCGCTGCCGTCGGCGAGCATGGTCCAGATCTGACGGGAGCCGCCGCGAGTTGATTCGAAGACGATGTGGCGGCCGTCGGGAGCCCAACAGGGGCGTTCGTTGCGGCCGGAATCGCGAGTGATCTCGATGGTCTTACGAGAAATGACGTCCATGATGTAGATGTCGTAGTTACCGCTGGGTCGGCGCCAACTGAAGGCGAGAAGCTGTCCATTGGGCGACCATGCGGGATCGATGACGTAACCCATATCTGGCAAATCAAATTTCTGCGAATTGGTGCCGTCAGCGTTCATGAGATAGAGTTGCGGAACGCCACCGCGATCGCTAACGAAGGCGACGGATTGACCGGTTTTCGGATTCCATGCGGGCGAAGTGTTGGCGGCGTTGGCGGAGGAGAAGGTGATGCGCTTGGGACGATTGCCGCTGGCATCGCTGACGTAGAGGTCGGCAGGGCCTTGCATGGACGACGAGAACATAACTTGCGAGCCGTCGGGCGACCAGGTGGGCGAACTGTTGGTGCCCTTGTAGCGCGCGAAGGAAACGATTTTGTTGGCGTCGAAGGAATACATACAGATCTGGGCAGAAACGGCGCCGCTTGCCTTCTCGAAGCAGGTGAAGGCGATACGCGAATTATCGGGAGACCAGCGCGGCGTAAGGGAAATGGTTTTCAGTGAAGTGAGTGGATGCTGGTTGGAACCGTCGTAATCCATGATCCAAAGTTCTTTAGTGCCCGTGCGCGAACTGATGAAAGCGATTTGCGTAGAGGAAATGCTGGGCAGGCCGCCGGTAAGTTGGCTGATGATTTCATCGGCGAATTGGTGAGCGAATTTGCGAACCTGGGCGTCGGTGGGCGCGCCACGATAGACCTTGCCAATGACGGGCTGGGTGCTGGTGCTGCGAACATCGAACATCCACGCGGGAATGGTGACTTCGGTAGCGGATTCAGAAAGATTGCCGAAGGCGACGTAGTTGGCGTTCATGGGAGGATCGGTCCAGGTGAGATTGCGAAGTTCGCCGGGCTGCGAAGGAAGATTGGTGGTGGGGTAAAAACTGGGGCTGACGAGTTCGATGATGCCGCTGAAGGCGAGATCGTCGCGAACGACGGTTGTGAAGAGAGTGGCGTGATTGGTGGCGTTATCGGCCTTGGGAACGAAGGTGGAGACGGCGATGCGCGGCTTATCGACGCCGAGGCCGGTGCCGATGCGGAACCAGTCTTGGGCGGATGCGGGAAGAGCGACGATGAGTAAGGTGAAAAGCGCAAGTAGAGAAAGGCCGTGCTTTTTCACGGACAAGAGTGCCTCCGGAGTGAAACAGGCTGGACTGTTAAGAATAGAGGATGCGGGTGGGGTTCGCCATAGGGGGAATTGTTTGGGGGTGAGGAAAACGTGGGGGCAAGGGTTAGCGTTTTGACGCATGATCGCAAGACGCGGGGAGCGAAGAGGGATTTCTCGCTCCGAAGACTCCGCTCGGAATGACGTGAGGGGGGCGGATACGTGGGTGCCGGGTTGGAAATGTTGCCACGATCCCTCCGCTACGTGCTGGCAGAAGTCGCCAGCACTTCGGTCCCTTCGAGGCTCAGGGCGAGCGGGATGACAGTGGGTGGCAAGATGCAGCGAAGGGAGCGCACAGCCCCTTCGCTGGGGCTCAGGGCGAGTCCTTCGAGGCTCAGGCCAAGCAGGAATGGCTGGGGTGCGGGAGGGGGTTTCGGGATGGTGGGTGGTCATCGCATCATGCTCAGGTCGAAGTCGAAGATTACGTCTACGTAGGTGCCGGAGTAGTCGCTGGGGAGGCGCGGGAGTTTATCGATGCTGAGTAAGGCGCGCTGGGCGGAATCGTCCATGGAACGATTGCCGCTGGATTCGGAGACACGGATATTTTTGATGGAGCCATCGCGATTGATGGTGAAAGTGACGGTGGTCTTGGCGCGGTGCTGGGAACGAACGGAAGGATCGATGGTAGTCTGCAGCCAATTTTGGGCGATGGCACGTTTGACGGATTCGATGTACCAGCCGTAACGACTGGCAAAATCGCCCCCACCTTGACCCTTGACTTCGAGTCCACTGGAGGGCGCACCGGGAGATGAAGAATAACCCGAAGGCAAATTCATTTGGCCGCCTTCACCATATTTGATGGAGTTATCGGGGCGCGGCGTTTTATTTTCAAAAACTTTGGAAGGCTTGGAGGGAGGAAGAGGCTTTTTGTCTTTGGTGTCGAACTTGGGAATCTTCAAGGCATCGGTTTCGATTTCGGGAGGCTTGGGAGGCTCCGCTTTGTCGAGACCCTTGGTCGGATCGATGACGTGGCTATCGGTAAAAACGTTTGGCTTGGGCATGGGAATTCCCGCCGGTGAAACGAGATTGACCTTGACCGCAGCATCGCCGGTGCCGCCGCCTATGTCGCCCCAAGCATTGCCTTGGCGCTGCACGTAAACACCGATCAGCATAGAGGCGGTGAGGACGATGTGCAGGATGACGGAATAGACCATGAATCGCTTCAGGGTGAGGTCGTCATTGTTGTAAGGCGCGTACGACATAGTGTTAGAACGAACGGGCTATGAAATCTTGCGCGCACGGCTCATCGGTCGCGATCCGTGATGGGCTGGGTGACGATGCTGATATTGGAGACGCCGGACTGGCGGAGCGAGTCGATGACACTGGCGAAGGCGCCAAAGGGAACCGTTTGATCGCAACGAAGAAAGATGGCGTCGTTGGGACGCTTCTGCTGAGCTTTGATCTTGGCAGGAAGATCGTGAACGTTAATGGGACTGTTGCCAAGATAGAGGGTTTGCTGTTTGTCGATGGTGACGACGAGATGATCCTGATTGATTTCTTTGACGGTGTGGGTTTTGGGGACGTCGACCTCGATGCCGGATTGCAGGATGGGCGCGGTGATCATGAAGATGATCAGAAGGACGAGGACCACGTCGATGAACGGGACCATGTTGATTTCGGAGAGGGAGGATTGGGTGGATTTGGTTAGTTGAGGCATGGGGACTCCGGGAGGTGGATAGCAGATATCGGATATCGGATATCAGGAAGCACGGCGCCGAGGTTCGGTAAGTGGCAAGACGCAAGGATCAAGGAGGGATTTCTCGCTTCGCAGACTCCGCTTGGAATGACGGGTTTCGCTTGGTGCGCGTGGAAAACCGGAGTGTCACACCTACGGCGCTTGGCGGGCGTTCGAGAATTTTCCCAGCGCTTACGCGCTGGGCTCACTTGTGCCGCGCCTACGGCGCTGGTTGCGAGGGGGACGCGAAAGGCGAAGAGTACGGATAACGCAGAGACGCTGAGAACGCAGAGATTCGCGGAGGATTGGCGCGCGATTGGGTTGGCCACGGGCGAGTGCGGGTTGTTGCCACGATCCCTCCGCTGCGTGCTGGCAAAAGACGCCAGCACTCCGGTCGGGATGACATGCGTGGTTTTCGCGCAGAACGTTGTGGAGTCGCCTCGTGTCTTAGGGTTTGCGTGGGTGGTGCGCATATTAGGAGAAGGTTTTTTCGATTTGGGCGGCGAATTCGAGGGCGAAGGTGTCGAGGCGCTGCGCCAAATCGCGAATGTTTTGAAGGAAATAGTTGTAGGCGATGAGAGCAGGGATCGCGGCGAAGAGTCCGGCGGCGGTGGTGACTAGCGCTTCGGCGATACCGGGAGCAACGGCGCGAAGACTGGCGGCGCCGGAAGTGCCAAGTCCGGAGAAGGCGTCGATAATGCCCCAGACGGTGCCGAAGAGTCCGATGAAGGGAGCAACGCCAGCGGTAGTAGCAAGCCAAGACATGCCTTTTTCAGCGCGGCGAACTTCTTCGGAAGAGGCGAGTTGCATGCTGACGGTGACGGCTTGGATGCTTTTCACTTTTTGGGGGGAGGCCGTGCCGGGATTGGAGACCTGGCTTTGCAGTTCGCGATAGCCGGCGGCATAGACGTTGGAAAATGGAGAGCCGGCGGAGATGAGTCCTTGCGGATTGGCGACGCCTTTCGTGGCGCGAAAGATTCTGAGGAATTGGTCGCTCTGACGAGCGATGCGTCCGAAGAGGCCCAGCTTCTGGAAGATAAGCGCCCACGAGATGAGAGAGAAGAGCAGAAGAAGGCCAAGAACGCCGCGAGCGACCCATCCGGTCTGCTCAAGAATATCGAAGATGTTACCAATGTAGAGCGCGGTCAGCAGGAAAATAACGTCAGCTCCTTAGAATAGAAAGATTTTACGTCTCTCTAGCAACGTAGCATAGGCATGAAAGAGGGTCAAAAGGATTGAGATGCGGTGTGGCGTGGAGATGCTGTATCTGAGAAGGGAAATTGAGGAGAGGAAAAGCTTAACGCCCTTCGCAGAAAGCTCAGGGCAAGCAGAGTGCGCAGAGATCGGAACGCAGAGGACGCAGAAATTTGCGGCGAGGTTAGGGGAGGATTTCTACCGGAGTGCCTACGGGGATCAGCAGGAAGACTTCGTCGATTTCATCGTTGGTAAGAGCGATACAGCCATCCGTCCAGTCGATTTGACGATGCTGGCTACCGAGCCACGCGAACCCGAAAGGCAAACCGTGAATTTCGACGTCGCCTCCCGGAGAGAGGCCCAGTTTTCGGGCGCGCTCTCGATCCTCCTCGCTGGGATAGGAGAGATGAAGGGCGCGGTGGAACTTGCTGTTGACCAATTTGGAGTCAACGAGGTATTTGCCTTCAGGGGTTTTGTGATCGCCTTGACGATCTTTGGCGCCGATCGGTTGACGACCGAGGGCGACTTTATAAGATTTGATCGTCTGCGCACCATTCATCAGGGATAGAGTGCGCGTGGATTTGATGATCAGGATATGGTCGGGCCTTGGATGATCTGGTGTCGGGACAACCGGATGGTCCGATTGAAAGCAGACAGTCGCAAGTAGTAGCGCAACGGTGCGCAGGTTTGAGGGATAGAACATTGCCGAGAGTCTACCGTAAGTTAAGGCGAGAGCAGTAGTTCACTTGGAGCGGGTTTCGCAGGCGAAACAATTCGAGATGGATGAGCTGAATAAAAAGGCGTGGGTGGGACTGGGTAGATTCGTGGTGAGTTTGGCGACCATGGTGTTTGTGCCTGCGTGGACAGTGCACTACTGGCAAGCCTGGGCCTTTTTGGCGGCGTTTTGTGCGCCGACCGCGGCGGTTGGAATGTACTTGATGAGACATGATCCGGTGCTTTTGGAGAGGAGGCTGAAGGGCGGGCCGAGATTCGAGAAGCAGGGTAAGCAGAAAATTATTCAGGGACTGGCGACGATCGCGTTTGTGGTGTTGGTTGGATTTCCCGGCGCGGATCAGCGATTCGGTTGGTCGGATGTGCCGTGGAGCGTGGTGGTGCTGGGCAATGTGTTGGTGGTGGCAGGACTAGTGCTGGTCTTTTTTGTGTTCAAGGCGAACAGCTTTACCTCGTCGACGATTCAAGTGCATGAGGGGCAAAGAGTGGTGGATACCGGCCCGTATGCGGTGGTGCGTCATCCGATGTATGCGGGGGCGTTGATCACGCTTTGGGGAACGCCGCTGGCGTTGGGGTCGTGGTGGGGATTATTGCTGGCCGTGCCGATTACGCTGGTAGTGGTGTGGAGACTGTTGGAGGAGGAGCGATTCTTGGTGAAGAGTTTGCCCGGATACGGGGAGTATCGCGAGAAGGTGAAGTACCGGTTGGTGCCGGGGGCGTGGTAGGGGCCAGGAGAGCGGCCAAAGGTGAGCGGGACATGGTCTTGCGTGCGGGTGAGCGGAAACTGCGTGTGGTAGAGTGGGTGGATATGGGGAATGGATTTGATTTCAGTGTGGAGAGGCTTGGGCGGAGTGGTGTGCTCTCTGAGCGGTTGAAGAGGCGAATGTTGGAGGCGCGGGAGCGGGAAGACTTGGCGACAAGCGAAACACCAACCGAAACGCAAGGGCCATGCGGAAACGCGGCTAGTGGGGTTGCCGAAGAAGGGCGACTGGCAAGCGGGCTTGCCGGGCTAAAGCCCGGCACCTACATGGGGCAAACGCTAGACAGTGAGTTGAGGGTGAATGGGGAATATATAGGTGTGGATGCAGGTGCGAGGTCGTTCTATCTGGAGACATTTGGGTGCCAGATGAATGACCACGATTCGGAGAAGGTGGCGGGGGTGTTGCTGGCGCGGGGGTATGCGCAGGTGGAACGGCCCGAAGATGCGGGCGTGATTTTGTATAACACCTGCTCGATTCGGGAGAAGGCGGCGCAGAAAGTTTTTTCGCGATTGGGCGAGTACAAGCTGACAAAAAAAGAAGGGCAAGTGATTGGCGTGCTGGGATGCCTGGCACAGCAAGAGGGCGAGGAAATTTTTGAGCGGGCACCGTGGGTGAGTTTAGTGTGCGGGTCGGCGAGTTACCGGAAATTGCCGGAGATGATTGCGGAGTTGGAAGCGGGGAATCGGCGTATTACGGGACTGGATAACGATACGGACGAAACGTTTGAGACGCCGGTGACGCGGCGGGACAATCCGTGGCGGGCGTACATCACAATTATTGAAGGATGTGACAAGGCGTGTTCGTATTGCGTGGTGCCGTTCACGCGTGGACCGGAACGGAGCCGGGCGAGTGCATCGGTGCTGGAAGAAGTGCGGCAATTGGCGGCGCTGGGATACACGGAAGTGCAGTTGCTGGGGCAGACGGTGAATTCGTACGCGGACCCGAGTGCGCGGAAAATGCGATTCTCGGACTTGTTAGTGGCGACGGCGGAGACGGCGGGAATGCGTCGTGTGCGATTCACGACATCGCATCCGCGAGATTTTGGGGTTGATATTGTGCAGGCGATCGAGTCATACCCCGCGATTTGCAATCACGTGCATTTGCCGGTGCAGAGCGGGTCGACGGAACTGTTGGCGAGGATGGCGCGGACGTACACTCGCGAGAAATATCTAGAGAAAATTGCGATGTTGCAGGGAGCGAAACGGGAGATTAGCATCACGACGGACATTATTGTGGGATTTCCGGGCGAGACGGAAAAGGATTTCGAGGAGACGCTGACGCTGCTAGATGCGGCGCAATACGATGCGGTGTTTGCGTTCAAGTATTCACCGCGGCCGAATACGCCGTCGTTGACGATGGAGGATGCGATTCCGGAGGAAGAAAAGTCGCGGCGGTTGGGAGTGTTGTTGGCGCGGCAACGGGAAATTCAGATTGCGCGGAACGCGAAGCTGGTGGGGCGGACGTTTGAGGTGATGGTGGAGAGACGATCGCGGCGGGAGAACCAGTTCGTGGGGCACACGTCGTGTAATCGGATACTGAATTTCACTTCACCGGAGCAAGAAGTTCTGGGACACTACAGACAGATTCGGGTGACGAGTTCGAGTCCGAATAGTTTGGCGGGAGAGGCGGAGTAGGGCGCGGTTGGTGGTGGAGAGGGAAGAGAGATTTTATTGCCGGACTGGGCTTGATGAAAGTGGTTGCGTGTCGCACCCTTCGACGGGCTCAGGGCAAGCTCTACGGCGCTCTACTGTTGGACGGGAAGGGTTCCCAGCCCTTACGGGCTGGGCTAACTTATGCCGCGCCTACGGCGCTGGGTTGGAGTGAAGGTTCGGCGGTGCTTGTATTTGGATCGTTGAGAGACTTGTGATGAGCGAGAAGTAAGCTGAAGCCGGAGAAGATGTTGGAGTAACAGCAGCCACACGGAAGTTGGAAGCGGGAGGACGCGATGGAAGTGGAAATGAAGATACGCGGCCTGATGATGGATCCGGTAACGCAGATGCCGATCGTGGTGCTGAAGGATGTGCAGGGGCAGGCGATCCTGCCGATATGGGTGGGGGCGTACGAAGCGAATGCGATTGCGCTGGAGATTGAGAAGGTATCGACGCCGCGGCCGATGACCCATGATTTGTTGAAGAATGTGTTTTTGGGATTGGATGTGCAGGTGCAGAAGATCGTGGTGAATGATTTGCGGGACGATACGTTTTACGCGTTGATTTGGGTGGAGCGCGATGGGGAATTGATGAGTATTGATTCACGGCCAAGCGATGCGTTGGCGCTGGCGTTGCGGATGGATTGCCCGATCTTTGTGGATGAGCAGGTGTTGAAGAATTCGAAGGTGTCGACGGCGTTGGCGGAGCGGAGCACGAATGAGCAGTTGCGGAATTATCTGGAGGGGTTGAGCGACGAGGATTTGGGGAGATATAAGATGTAGGGGAAGAAGATATCAGATATCTGATATCGGATATCAGGAAACGAGTTTTGGGTGCGGTTGTTGGCGGCGCGACTGGTTGGTCGGGCCGTTTTTGTTTTTGGGGAAGGAAAAAGATTTAACGCAGAGGGCGCGGAGGTCGGAGCACAGAGGGCGCGGAGAATTTGGGTGGGTACGCAACATGTTGTGCCCCTACGGGGATGGGGACTTGTACATGGGCACGGAGGATAGGAGGTGTTGGGTGCGGCGGTGCCAGAAGTAGAGGAGGAGTAGGCCGATGATGATTAGGGAGATGCTTAGGCCGACCCAGAGGCCTAGGGCGCCCCAGTGTCGTTTGAAGCAGAGGTAGGCGCCTAGAGGAACGCCCATCAGCCAGTAGCCGCAGAAGTGGCAAAGCATGGGAGTGCGGGTGTCGCCGGAACCGCGCATGGCGCCAGTGGCGACGGTTTGGATACCGTCGAAGAGTTGGAATGCGGCGCCGGCGATGAGCAGGGTGCTGGCGCTGCGGATGACGACTTCGTCGTAGGTGTAGATGTGGGCGATGGCCCTGGGAAAAGCGAGGAGCACGAAGCTCATCACGGACATGAAGGTGGCGCCAAGAAGAATGGCGGTGTTTCCCGCATCGCGTGCGCCGGCAGGATCGCGGCGGCCAATAGCTTGTCCTACGCGAACTGCGGCGGCTGAGGAAATGCCGAGTGGCACCATGTAGGTGAAGGCGACGGTGTTGAGAGCGATCTGGTGGCCGGCGAGCGGGACGGCGCCGAGTCGCGCGATGAGGGAAGCGACCATGGCGAAGACGGTGACTTCGGCAGTGAGTTGAAGGGCGGCGGGAAGGCCGAGCGAGATGAGTCGACGAATGCGCTGCAGGTCCGGCTGGACGGGAGTCTTCAGCAATTCGGTGCGATGGCGATGATCGTACCAGAGAAGATAAGCGGCGAGGAAAGTGGTGAGGTAGGTGCGCGAGATGGCGGTGGCGATGCCAGAGCCGGTGACACCGAGAGCAGGGAATCCAAATTTGCCGAAGATGAAGGTGTAATTGCCAATGAGGTTGATGAGATTGGCGGAAACCAGGGCGAAGGCGATGGGGCGAACGATGTTCATACCTTGCAAAGTGCGACGCAGGGCGAAATAGAGGATCAGAGGAAGAAGGCCGATGGCGAGCGTGTGCATGTAAGGAAGAGCGAGGACGGCAACTTCGTGCTGGACGCCCATTTGTTCGAAGTAATATGGAATGATCCAGACGGGAATGGCGAGGATGGGAGCGACGGCGAAGCTAAGGTAGATGCCGTTGACGAGCGAGCGGTGGCAATCTTCGCGATGTCCGGCGCCAAAGGCTTGGGAGACGAGGGTGTCGAGTCCGATGAGTAGACCTTCAGCAAAGAAGACAAAAACCAGGTAGAGACTGGAGGCGATGCTGACGGCGGCGATGGAGGCGGCGCTGTTGGGGAGTCGGCCAACCATCATGGTGTCGACAATAACCATGCTCATCCAGCCGATTTCGGCGAGGACGAGAGGGAGGGCGAGATGGAGTGTGGGGCGAAGTTCGGCGCGGAGGGTGGCGAGGGAGAGCACGGGTTTAAGGAAGATATCAGATATCTGATATCAGATATCAGGAGGCGGGGCTCGATTAGCGGGCAGGGGTTGTTTTGGGGATGATATCTGATATCGGATATCGGATATCTGCTATCAGTGGACGGGAAACGATCGACGGGGGAGAGGCCGGATGACACGGATAATAACTGATAGGACGGGATGAGAAGTAAGTTCCATTGACGGAGGCGGTTAGGGAACTTAGGGTGAGAAGGAACGAGAACTGTGTGTGCCTTGAAGAGGGAAATTGGGGCGGCTCGCTGCGACGGTTTGCAGGAGTTGAAACACAACGAGGGCTACTGTGGGATTCGTGAATGAATCGGAATTCGTAACGAAGATGAAGCATTTGCGGGCGGGGACGCGACTGAATTCGCGGGTGCCGGTGGGCGTGGCGTGGAGCGAAAATGGCGCGCTGCGGAAGGCGCACGGATACACGGTCGATATCAGCCCGAAGGGGTGCATGGTGGTGGTGGAGCAGGGGTTCGCGGTGGGACAGAAAATGCAGTTGACGAATTTGGTGAATGGGCGGTCGACGGAAGCGACTTTGGTGTGGCGCGGGCATGAGGGACGGACCGGGTGGGAATTGGGATTGGAATTGAATGGTGCGGAGATGGAGTTTTGGGAAGTGGAGTTTTAGGGGGGAGATAGCAGGGCAGATATCGGATATCAGATATCAGGAGGCGGTTTGTGGCGGCGCGGCTTGGGTTGCGCCGTTTTTGGTTTTTTGGGGAAAGAAAAGAAAAAGACTTACCACAGAGGTCACAGAGGAAAGCGCACGGAGGTCACGGAGAGATGGGAGTGAGCGTGGCAGAGTGGGTGATGGTGGGGAAGGCCTCACCCCTGAAGGGGTGAGCTACAGGGATGGAGCGTTGAGTTGGAGTTAGTTTTCCACTGCTTACGGGGGAAATGGTAATTTGCTCTTGCGATTTGTGGGGGCGAAACGTACAGTGTGCCTATGCCTTGGGGCCTTTCTGCAGGCATAACAACCTATAGAATCGATGAAGTAGCCCGTGGCTCGCGCGGCGAAGCACGCGTGCGAGCGGAGGCGGAGCGTAGATGACTGCCATCATCACGGTTGCGAATCAAAAGGGTGGCGTTGGGAAGACGACGACGGCGATCAACTTGTCTGCGGCAATCGCGGCAAAAGGGCGGCGGACGCTGCTGATCGATTTAGACCCGCAGGCGAACTCCACGATTGCGTTTTTTGATATGGGCGAAGTGCAGGCGTCGATGTTTGACGTGTTGGGCGACGCGCATACGCCGATGGCGAACATCATCAAGCCGAGCAAGGATACGATGCTGTCGGTGGGGCCGGGACGGCTGGCGCTGGCGAAACTGGAGACGGTGCTGTCAGGGCAGTTCGACGCGCCGTATCGATTAAAGGATGCGCTGGCTCCGGTGTTGAAAGATTTTGATTATGTGGTAATCGACACGCCGCCGTCGCTGGGAATTCTGACGGTAAATGCGCTGGTGGCGTCGACGCATTTGCTGGTGCCGATTCAGGCGGCGTATTTCGCGATTGAAGGTACTGACGATTTGCTGGAGACGTACGAACGGATCAGAGCGCGGCCCAATCCGACCTTGAAGATGCTGGGCGTGGTGATCACGCTGTTTGATAAGCGGACAAATATTTCGCGCGACACGCATGGACAGATCCGGACGGTGTTTGGCGAAGTGTTGTTCAAGACGAAGATCAGCAAAAATGTAAGGTTGGAAGAGAGTCCGGCGTATAAAGAAACAATTTTGACTTTTGCTCCCAAGTCACCCGGGGCGACGGAGTATAAAAAACTGGCAGCGGAGGTTGTACACCGTGTCGAAGAGAATGGGGTTGCCCGTCACGCTGAAGATGCGGCATGACGCGCATTACGTAGAGTCGCTAACAAGTTATAGCGGGGCAGCGGTCGGGCGAATGATCCCGGTGGATCAGATCCGTCCAAATCCGGAACAGCCCCGCAAGGCACTGGGGGATCTACGGGAGTTGTCGGATTCCATCCGGGAGAAGGGCGTGCTGGAGCCGCTGCTGGTGCGCTTCGTGCCACGCGAAGATTGCTACTACATCATTTCGGGAGAGCGGCGGTATCACGCGTCGCGTGCGGCAGGTCTGCGGGAAGTGCCGTGCATCGAGAAGATGGCGGATGATGCCGAAACGCTGGAAATTGCGCTGATTGAGAATATGCAGCGCAAGGATTTGACGCCGTTTGAAGAAGCGGACGGGCTGCATCAGTTGGCGACGCGGTTTGAATATACACACGATGATGTGGCGAAGAAGATTGGGAGGGCGCGGTCCTCGGTGAGCGAAACGTTGACGCTGCGGAATATTCCGGAAGCGCTGCGGAAGAAATGCATTGAAGCTGGTGTGACGGCGAAGGGCATGTTGTTGCAGATTGCCAAGCAGCCGACGGAAAAGAAGATGGCGGAAATGCTGGCGCGGATTCTGCAGGGCGGATTGTCGCGAGAAGAGGCACGGCGCGAGCGAATTGATGAGCAGGACGCGCCGAGGAAGCCGCAGCCGTTTATTTTTCATTATGAGCCGGAGGATGATGCGTTTCGGTTCCGGTTGCAGTTTAAGAAGAGCCATGTGTCGCGGGATGAGTTGATTCGGACGTTGCGGGATATATTGGCACAGTTGGAAGGGGCTGGGGAGGCGGATTCTACGGCGGCTTAGGTGGGGAAGATATCAGACATCTGATATCGGACATCAGGAAACGGATTGGCGGCGTGGCTTCGGCTGCGCCGTTTTTGTTTTTTTGGGAGGAAAAGAGTTAACGCCCTTCGCAAGAATGCTCAGGGCAAGCAGAGGTGGCGGAGGGAACAGCACGGAGGTCACGGAGATGGTGGTCGGATTGGCTTGGATCTCGCCACGATCCCTCCACTTCGACGAGCAAACAGCGCGTCTCCGGTCGGGATGACAGTCTGTGAGGTCGCGTAGAAACTGGGCGTGGGGCGATGGCAGCGTTCACAAGGACAGTTGCATTTGCGGTGGACTGAGCCTGGCAGACTAACTGGGAATATCGCTACTTAACTTAATCTGGTGGGATTGCGGGGAGTTGGGGCGACTGGACCGGCACGATGGCGCGCTGCCGGGGCGTGGAGGGGGCGGCGTGTATAATTTGGGTCGATGATCGAGCTGACGCGAGTGCAGATGGAGATGTTGGAGCGGTTGTTTGCGGCGGGATTTCGGCCGATTGCGATTCCGCCGTATGAGAATGCGTTGTGCGTGCATCGGGGAGAGTGTGCGGCGTTGCTGGCTCCGGTGGCGAATGGGGGATTGCGATTGTTGGCGGCGCCAACGTTTTTGGTGAATGGAAATTTGAGTGTGCGGCTGAAGAAGAAGACGGGCGATGTGTTTGTGTGGAAGAAGACGGAAGTAGCGGCGAGTCCGGAGCGGTTGAAGGAGTTGGAGACGTTTCGGGAAGAGTTGGGGGAGATTTTGGGAATGGCCGCAGAGCAGTGAGGCGAGTCTTTAGCCGCCAGCCTTTAGTCGACAGCGTAAACAAGGTGGGCGGAGACGCGACGAATGATCGTTCCTGAGTGACGCTGCGTCTTGCTATTTGGAATAACCGTGGAGGGCGTGGCAGACTCAAATGGTTGCGCGATTGTGGTGTGGGTGTGGGAGTGTGGCCACCTGAAGGTGGCCGCTACATGGTGGGTGGCTTGTTGGAATTCGGGGCGGCACAGGGGCTATGAAAAACTACGACATTATTTGTATTGGGGCGGGGCCGACAGGGTTGGCTTGCGCTATGGACGCGAAGCGGGCGGGATTGACGCCGCTGGTGATTGATAAGGGATGCTTGTGCAATTCGATTTACAACTACCCGGTGAATATGGTGTTTTTCACGACGCCGGAGCTGCTGGAGATTGGCGATTTGCCGATGGTGTGCGGCGGGGAAAAGCCGACGCGACTGGAAGCGCTGAAGTATTACCGCAAAGGCGCGGAACATTACGGATTGGAGTTGCGGCTGTACGAGCGAGTGCTGCGTGTGAATGGACACGATGGCGCGTTCACGGTGGTGACGCAGCGAGCGAATCTCCACGAGGAGCGGTATTGCGGGAAGAAGATTGTGGTGGCGACGGGCTATTACGATTTGCCGAATGAGATGGGCGTGCCGGGGGAGCATTTGCCGCATGTGAATCACTACTACACGGAGCCGCATCCCTTCTGGAATCAGGATGTGGTGGTGATTGGAGGGAAGAATTCGGCGGTGGAATCGGCGCTGGATTTATATCGGAATGGGGCGCGAGTGACGTTGCTGGTGCGCAGCGCGCAGTTGGGAAATTCGCTGAAGTATTGGGTGCGGCCGGACATTGAGAATCGGATTAAGGCGGGACAGATCCAGGCGATCTTCAATGTGAAGGTGAAGGAGTTTACGCGGGATGGTGTGATGGTAGAGACGGGTGGCCCGCCGCGGGAGTTGATGGCCAAGCAGGTGTTCGCGCTGACGGGATATCATCCGGATTACGAGTTTATTGAGGCGTTGGGAGTGGAATTGGATCCGGAAAGCCGCAGGCCCGCGTTGGATCCGAATACGCTGGAGAGTAATGTGCCGGGGATATATTTGGCGGGTGTGGTGATTGGCGGGCGGCACACGGGAGAGATTTTTATTGAGAATGGACGGTTTCACGGGAAGCAGATTGTGGAGGCGTTGGTGGGGCAGGGAGCACAGAGCTGATTACAGATATCGGAGATCAGATATCAGGAGGGCTATGTGGGGCTGAGGTTTTGCCACGATCCCTCCGCTGCGCACGCGGCGTGTTCCGGTCGGGATGACAAGACTTTATAGCTGGCGGAGTAGTTTTCGTGGCGCTGGGGAAGGCCTCACGCCTGAAGGCGATGAGCTACAGGTGGAGGCGGAGTTGAGGTAAAGAGTATTGATTGGGAAGGAGTTTGGTGGGAGTGGGAGGGTTTGTTAGACTGGAGATCTATGGCATCGCTCCTTAGGGAATTTGGGGAAACTACGGTTGCGCTGGTGAAGGGATTCAGCGTGACGTTTCGGAATATGTTCCGGAAAACGGTGACGGAAAATTATCCGCACCAGCCGGTGAATTTCCAGCCTCGGTACCGGGGAATCCACGTATTGCAACGCGATGAAGACGGATTGGAAAAGTGCGTGGGCTGTTTTTTGTGCGCGGCGGCGTGCCCGGCGAATTGCATTTACATCGAGGCCGCGGAAAATACGGATGCGAACCGGATATCGGCGGGCGAGCGGTACGCGAAGGTGTACAACATCGACTATTCGCGATGCATTTTTTGCGGGTATTGCGTCGAAGCGTGTCCTACGGATGCGATTACGCATGGACATGGATTTGAGTTGGCGACGTATGACATCAATTCGCTGATATATCGGAAGGAACAGTTGTTGGAGAAGGGTTCGGCGAAGGCGGCGATAAAAGCGTAAGTCGAGTTTGGATGAGTTTGTTGAGAAGGGCGCGACGGTGTCGCGCCCTTTTTGTTTCTGGTGATTGATTTTTTATGCGTGGTGCGAATCGCCGAGACTCCCTCAGGGGCTAAAGGCCGTCCGCGTTGGATGGCTTTGCGGCACGGCTGAAGCCGTGCCCTGACGAACGCGAAGCTCAAGAAAAGAGAAAGACAAAGTCCCCATACGCAATTACGGGGTATGGGGCACCCGGCGCCTTTTTTTATTTTTCGTCATTGATTTTCCGGTGAGGTGGGAATCGCAAAGATTCCCTCAGGGTTTAAAGCCCCGTGCGCGTTGGATGGCTTTGCGGCACGACTGAAGTGCCCTGACGAAGAGCGCGACGACGCGCTCTTTTTTTTTGATTGAGTTTTTGTTTTAGGGCGTTGGCGTCATCAGACATTTCATAGGGCAAGAAAAGCTGTTGATCAAAGTCAGTTGTGCACTTTTTCGGGTGCGAAATTCCTGCTTGATGATCTGACCTCACTGGCAAAGAACAATTCACATGAAAATTCGTTTGAGGATTTGTGTGGGTGCGGGGGTGTGTCTGGTTGGTTCTTCTAATAGATATACAGGTGTCAAGACGTAAGTTGGCGAGGTGAGGGATGAAGGACGCTGACGAAGGCTTGATGCGAAGCGGGGGCGAGACACGGGAAATCGATGCGGCGGGAAATAGTTTGCGATCGAGGATCGTGCCGCTCTGCATAGACAAGTTGCAAGACACACCTCCGCGAGTACGGCTACTACGGGAACCTAAAGCCGAAAAGTGCGCGGAACAGAGAAAAAAGAGGCCAACGGCGGGTGATTCGTCACCCTCGTCGGCGAGACACCGGGGGCGGAGGGTCATTTTCCGCCAAAAGATTATCGGACGCACTCTGGTCCGCAGTGGCAGCAGCGGCGTCTGGAGCGGCAGAAGCTTCGGCAGTAAGAACGGAGCGTTCGCGCTGCTCCATCAGCCAGCGGGCGAGCATGGCTGCAGAGTTTTCTTCCATCCACTGATCCAGCAGGGAACCAATCTCTTTTCGCAGATTCGCTGCGAGATTGAGCCGCGAGAATTCATAGCTCTGGAGCGTGTTGCGGGAGGCGGTGAGAAGAAACTCCCACGGGGGTTGGGTACGGTATTTGGCCAAGGGGACCTCCGGACATGTTTACTACAGCGATACGAGAACCAGAATAGCACTGAGAACGGTGGAATTACTAGTAACTGTGTAGTTATGGGACTGTGGAAAAGTGTGGAAAACATGGAAAACGCGGTGAAGGCCTGCAGTGGGTGCGCGGGGGACTACGAAAACCCGGACTGGAGCGCCTGGGAATGCGATCCGGACGGAGACGAGGAAGTTAACCGCGGTGGGGTGGAGGAGATCGACTGGGCGGTGGATGAGGCAGGCGAGGGGTAGGCGGATAGGTGGGTTTGGTGGAAACCGTGGCGATGAAGAGTTGCGACGGGGATCGTTCGAAGGCGATGAGGAAGGAAACGGGGATGAGAGATCGGAAGAAGCGAGAAACCGTGAAGGTGGAAAGAAAGACGCAGCGGGAGGTGGTGCGCGATGCCTTGCTGTGCGCGGCGCGATTGGAGGTGTGGATGACGCTGGGCGAGTTGTCGAGGAAGACGAAGTATCCGGAGGCGAGCATCTCGGCGCAGTGGCGGCACCTGCGGAAATTGCGGAATGGCGGGTACGTGGTGGAGAAGCGGCACCGGGAAGTGGAAGAAGTGAATCGGGAGAGCAAGCACGAAAAAGTGTGGGAATACCGGATGCGGTACGGAGTGTGGACGGGAACAGCGGCGGCGACGCTCACGAGCGGAGCTGTCGAACAGGTCGGGGCGAAATAGTTGACGAAAAGTTCGGACGGTCGGAGGCGGAGATGAGTGTGAAGCCGGAGTTGGCGTTTGATGTGTGTTGGGAAGTGTATCGAGGCGCGCGAGAAGTGCTGGAAGGGAAGCGCGGCGTGGCTGCGGTGGATTGGGCGCAGAACGCGAAATATACGTGGCGGCCGGATCTGCGTCCGAAGCTGAAGGATTGGGTGGCGGATTTTGCGTTGGCGGGGCAAGCGGCGCTGGAAGGAACGCAGAGCGCGTCGCGGATGGTGATGTTCCGGCTGTATTACTTGGGTTTGGTGCCGTATGAGCAGGCGCGGCATTATTTGGGATTGAGCGAGCGGGGATGGGTGAATTGGTCGGAGGAAGTAAGGAGGGCGTGTGGAGCGGAGCTGTTGCGGAGGGGGATGTTTCCGCCGCGGAAGTATTTTACGGAGAGGGAAGCCGACAGTCGACAGCCGTTAGCTAATAGCTCGCGGGCGGAGAGTTTGGGGAGCGAATGCTAAGTGATGGTGGCTTGATTTATCTAAACCCCCACACGCAGGTATGGCGTGTGGGGCACCCGGCGGGGGAAACGCTCTGCATTTATAGCGGTCGTGTTGAAGGGAAGTGTTGCAGCCGGGAGGAGGCAAGCCACTGGAGGGCGTGGAGGAAAGTTAAGGCGCTGAGGACGACGAACAAAAAACAGAGCAAGGGATCGAAGACTTGCTCGATCGACACTTCTCCCAGCGACATTCGCGAACGGACGAGAGCCCGGATAGCGCGAAACGTTCCATCGGTCAAGATGATGCCGAATAGAAGGAAGAACAAGAGGTGAAGCTGACGTAGGTTGCCTAGACGCTGAGCGAGTTGAGAACAAATGTCTTTCGCCGGGTGCGTGTGAGTAAAACTCTTGCTCGTTTTTGCCAATGTTAGACACGAAGAAATTCCTGAATAAAACACAACTGCGAGCAAGAAGACTAAGTAGAGCTTGGTCTGCAGAGGAAGTAGCGCAAGAAGAAGACGAACGTCCCATGGAGTTGTGAGGAGGCTCATGTATTAGAGACACCTGTTGGAAGGGATTTGTGCCCGGAGAGCGGAACTCGAGGCTATGGGTTGAACTGCAGGGAGAAGTTCTGGGTTGGAGTGAACTGTTGAGGTGAACTTGTGCCGGCTGGCAGCCGGCGCTACGAAAGCAGTAGGGGGTCGCCGACGCGGAGGGGGAGGCCGGATTGGGTGGTGGCTACGCGGGTGTTGGTGGAGAGTTTGTAGAAGTGGTCGAAGCGGGAGCGCGGAGACCAAGGAGGAAGTGTGGCTTCGCGTTGTTGGGCGAAGCGTTTTTGAAAGCCGGTGAGGATGGTGCCGGTGAGCGGATGGCGCGGCGGAACGGGGCAACGGGCACAAGGATTGCTGCCCTCGAATTGAACTTCACCGATGGAGAAGCGGACGACGCTGCGTTCATCTTCGCCGAAGAGACGATCTTCCCAGAAGGCTGGAAGTGTTTCGGAAGCGGTGGGGCCATCGATTTCGAGAGAGGCGCGAAAGCGCATGCGGGCTTCGTCGAGAGTAATTCCGGGGAATTCTTGGTTATCTGAAGACACATCGGAGTCTAGAACTAGTTTCTCGTTGTTTGGTGGAAACCAATCGCAGACGGCTTGCAGCGATGCGGTGGAGACAATCGTGGGACCGTTGGCGATGGAATCGTCGGGAAAGCCACCGGGGGAATAGCGGACGATAATTTGTTGCTCGAAGAAGAGGCTGAACCATTCCGCGGCGTCTTCATGATCGTGCGGGAAGGCGAAGGTGCGGGAAGGAAGTTTGCGGCGATCGTTGGGGACGGAGAGCGTGACGCTGGAAAGATCCGGAGCGAATTTGGCGCGAATGAGATGGATGGCGGCGGTGCGTTTGCCGTTGACCCATTGGCCGTCGACAGAATAGAGAGCCCAGGCACGATCGAGAGCGAGTCCGCCGGTTGGGCCGATGCGCGCTTCGGGAACGCAGATCGGGTCGAGAGACTTGATGGGATGAATGCGGATGTTGGTTAGACGAGCAGCGGGAGCGGTCGGCGGCACCGGAAGAGTTTAGCAGAGCGAGCGGGAAATTTGAGTACCGGATGAAATGCAAAAGATAACGCAGAGGCGCAGAGATGCCTGAGTCGCGCAGAGAAGCGGGAGCGCTATTCGTTGCTTGAAATTGGCTGCAACAATTAGTTAGTGGCCGGTGGCGGCGGTTTTGGATTTTTGAAGGGCCTGCGACTGGCAAGCTGTTGCGGCGGCTTTGCCCCAGGTGGAGATGGCTTCGGGCGCGGTGAGAAGCGCGGTGCTGGCGATGGTGGCCACGGAACCGCCGTCGGAAAAGGCAACGGAAATAGCGTTGGGCGAAATTTCTTGGGGGAACTCGCTGATGGCGAGTACGTCGAATGGGCCAGACGTAAAATAGGTGGCGCGCAGCGAGCCGCCGAGTCTTTCGATGGGAGTGCGAACAGCTTCAAAGCGATCTTGCGCATTGTGGAGCGAGCGGGTCCAGCCATCGGTGGTATATCGAACCTGATGACAAAAGAAGGGCATTGTGTCTCCTTGCGAGGGGGAACTTCGTGGGTTTGATGATGCTGCGCCCTGGTTGGTAACACGTCAAGTTGAAAGAGCGAGATTGAACGAAAATTATTGGAAAGAGACGAAAGAGTTATCGTCGCTAATTGATTTTGATTAGGTATTGAAGCCAGCGAAATATTTGATGAGTTGTATCGGTAATTTGTGGCGCTAAGAGTTGGGAGTTTAAGAGTGCAAGAGTGCGGAATTGGAACACGGCGAGTTCCGGGAACGCTAAAGCTAAGAGCTGGGCGGGGAAGGGCCTGCACCCCTGAGAGCGGGGGCGGTGTTCGAGGAAGTTAATCTGCAGAGCGGTAGGAACACGAGCGAGACACGACCGCTAAGACGTTGAGGAGGCGCGGAGTGTGTCGTTTTGGAAATTAATCGCCGGCGGTTGTGCCGGTGGCGGTTTCCGCGGTGATCGGGCGGTAGCCGCACGTACTTGCCTTGCGCAAAGCTTCAACAGCTTGGGCGGCGGTGAGCAGGGGAATGGTCTGGATGTCTGACACTGCACCACCGGCTGCGAAGGCGATGGCAATGGCCGCGGCGGTGATGTTGTCTTGAAATTCGGTGATGGCCAGGACGTCGAAGGCGCCAAAGGCGAAGAACGAGGTGTGAATTTTGCCGCCGAGTTTTTCGATGGGGGCGCGGACGGCTTCGAGGCGATCCTGGGGATTTTGCATGAGCTTGGCCCAAGCTTCTTTGGTGTAACTAACTTGGTGGCAGAAATAGGACATGGGGACCCTCCTAGGAGAGATTGGACTTCGGTGGATTTGCGGACTATGCGCCGCGGGAGTTGGGGAGTCAATAGAAAAGGGGCGGGACGTGGGTCGGAAATATTTTTGGAGAGTGGGCGAGAATACCCTTGACATTAATTGAAGATGTAGTATACTACGAGGCATAGAAAAGTGTATCTAAGCCCTGGCGATGAGCTGGGGCTTTTTGTTTTTGGGGTGGCTCTGCTACGGATGACGACAGTTGGGCTGAGGATTGAGGGAATTCGTTGAGTTGGGAGGGATTGATGTGGAAATTGGCGGCGGGTGGAATTGTGGGAATTGGATTGTGTGCTGCTGTGGTGATGGCGGGACCGGGGCAGCATAGCGTGGCGGTGACGTTGAATTACGATTTCAGTGTGGACAACGCGTGCAGCAGTAGCGTGACGACGGGTTGCGTGAAGCAGTTCAATATTTATGACATTAGTGGCGGCGGGACGCCGGTGAAATTATTTTCGATTGCGGCGCCGGGCGGAGCGAATAGCGCGGTGACGGGGATAACGGGAACGAGTGGAGCAGTGACGTTGAAGGCGGGAGTGCATACGTTTGCGGCAACGGCGCAAATGGCGGATGGAACGGAATCAAGCCCAAACGGATCTACTGCTACTGCTTCGGTGAGCCCAGGTTCACCTGTCAGCTTTAGTTTGACGGTGGAGTAGCAGGTAGCAGAGGCAGTCTACAGTCTACAGTCTACAGTCGACAGCTGTTAGCTGGCAGCTAACGGCTAGTGCGCGACGGGTCGTGTTTTGCGCTACATGAGATTGGGTGAGTGAGGCGTTTCGGGGTTCGCAGCTTGCGGGCCTGGTGCACAACATGTTGTGCACCTACGGGAATTCTTTGATGAGGAAGTGCGAGGCATTTGCGCCGGCGGTGGGAAACCGATGGGCTTGGGTGGGGTGTGGGCGGAAGGCGGCGGCCGGGTCGCGGTATTGCGTGGAGCATCGGGATGCGTTGATTGGGACGATGTTGGGAGTGGTGGGGCGGCGGGGAGTCACTAGTTCTGGGCTTGGTTTCGGTGAGTTGCGTCGGGATTTGAAATGTTGCCACGATTCCTCCACTACGCACGAGGCGTGCTCCGGTCGGAATGACAGTGGTCGCGGGCGATCGACACAACGGCGTTCGCGGGGAAGTCATGTGGTGGAGATTGGGAAGTAGAGTGCGGCGGGAGCGGTGAGATGGCTGAGGTTCGAGTGCAGCGGGTTACGTTGGGGCAATTGCGGGGGATGGAAATGTTGTCGGGGACTTTGTGCGTCGGCGGCAGGACGCGACGGCGCAGGGGAGTGTCTTCACTGGAACCGGCGGTTGCGGAAACGCAGCCGGAGTGCGGTGCTGCGACTGACGACGGAAACCGTGCAAACGGTGACGGGGTTGCAACCTCCGATGCAACCGTCCCGGACGGTGAAACGAACGCAGGAGTGGCTGGCGAGACGCGCGGTGAGAGTGGAGGCACTTCCCAGAAGAAAACGAAAGCAGGGAAACGTGGTGCTGGTGGTGTTGGCGGCGGAACGGGCGGCGACGGCCGCGAAGTGAGCAACGAGCGAGAAACGTTGCAGGGAGGCTCGGAGCTGCCGCGGGATGGTTGGGAGTTTCTGGAGGCGGTAAACGAAAAAATTGATGTGGTGCGAGTGATGGAAGTGTTGCTGCGATCGAAGGATGAAAAGTTGGCGGGGAGGCTGACGGAACAGTTGTTGGAGATGGCGTATGAGAAGAGTCAGCGAGCGGTGGAGATTGAGGAGCAGGATATTTTTGATGTGCCGAGGCCGGTGAGGGACTAAAGGTTGGGGCTGATTTCGAGAGGAAGAGCACAGCCCCTTCGGGCTCAGGGTAAACAGGAATGGCTGTTCTACAGGATGGGAATGGGAGGCGAGAATGTCTAGCGCGAAGGTGATTTTGGTTGGGGAAGTGACGCAGATTAGCGGAGTGGCGGCTGGGATTGTGGGGTTGGTGCTGAGTCTGCATCACTGGCCTACGGCGTTGGCGCTGGTCGGTGGAATTTCGGCGTATTTTGTAGGAAAAAAACTGCGCGGGGCGTAGATGGGCCTGGTGTACGAGCCATATCCGCGGCAGAAGGAATTTCACGAGTCGCGAGCGAAGTATCGGCTGTTTGGCGGGGCGGCGGGACCGGGCAAGACCAAAGCACTGTTGATGGAAGCGATCCAGCAAGCGCAGGATGTTGCCGGAAGCGACACGCTGTTGTTGCGGCGAACGTTCCCGGAGCTGGAAGGTTCGCTGTTGTCGCAATTCCGCCGGGATATTCCGCGCAAAGATTACAGGAATTACAACGAAGCGAAGCATGTGGTGACGTGGAACAACGGATCGACGACGCGATTTGGATACTGCCGGAATGAGAATGATGTTTACCAGTATCAAGGCGCGGAGTTTTTGTTTATCGGGCTGGATGAGCTGACGCATTTCACGTTGAAGCAATGGCAATTTCTGACCTCGCGGAACCGGTGCGCGGTGCCGTTTCATACTTCGGGCAGAAATCGAGGAAAGAAGACGTTTCCGTGCATGGCGGGAGCGACGAACCCGGGAAATATCGGGCACGCATGGGTGAAGGCGTTGTGGGTGGACAAGACGCCGCCAAGCGGATTTGAGCGCGCGGAGCAATACGATCCTGGCGATTACGATTTTGTGCGGGCACGGCTGGAAGACAATCCTGTGTATGCGAACGACGTGAACTACCGGAAGACGCTGGAAGCACTGCCAGAACAATGGCGCAAGGCGTTTCTGGATGGGGACTGGTCGGTGTTCGCGGGACAGTATTTCGATGTGTTTGAGATTGGGCGGCACACAGCACGCGTGGAAGAAATGAATTTGCAGGCGTGGTGGCCGCGATGGATATCGATTGACTGGGGATTTCATCATCCGAGCGCGGCGTGCTCCGGTCGGGATGACAAGTTGCTGAGATTTTGCTCCTAAGAGACGCCCTTCGCGGTTGCCGACGCAACCCAAGAGAAGAGGGATTTCTCTCTGCGTGACCCGGCGCGCCTGAAAAGCGGCGCGAAGGAAAAGGCCGGGTCACTTCGCTCGGAATGACGGGTTGAGATGGTTACGGAGTTGGTGGGCAAGATGTAGGGAGCTGAGAGAAATTATGGATAACGAGATGATTGGTAGGAATGCGGGGGCTGTCGCGCCGGCCGATGGGAATTTTGTTGGGAATGGGGTGCGCGGTGGGAGAGTTCTGAACGATGGGCGGTTCGGCGTGAAGCCTGGGGCGGCGCATGGCGGGACGTATAAGGACGGAGGCCGGCAAGATGCCGGCGCTACGAACGGCGCGGGAAACAGCGCGGCAAGCGGTGGACGTGGTCAGGATGAAGTTCGAGGCTCAGGGCGTGGCGACGATATGGGTGCAACAGAGAGTGTGGATCTGGGGCCGAACTTTGAGTTGTTGGAGGAGTTGCGGCCGGAGCTGGTGAATGCGCTTCGGGAGTTGGTGCGGCAATACCGGACTGAGGGAGTGGTGGCGCGGCGGCACGAGATTCGGCGGATTCGCCAGGCGCGGTTGTTTTGGCAGGGGCTGCAGTATGGCTGGTGGAATCCGAATGACATGAACTGGCACTTGCCGTACGAGCAGAAATCGACGGACGACTCGTCGCTGGAAGAGATGCCGCGATACCAGTTCGTGACGAATTTTTATCAGGGATTTGGATTGTCGTTTGTGGCGGTGCTTTCGCAGGATGTGCCGAGTGTGCGGTTTTATCCGCAGTCGGCACAATCGCTGGTGGATATTGCGGCGGCGCGGGCGTCAAGCGATGTGGCGGAGTTGGTGGAGCGGAACAATCATGTGGAGCATTTGCTGACGTCGATTGGCTATTTTTTGTGGACGGATGGGAAGCTGGGCGCGTACGTGCGGTATGTTGCGGACGGGCAGCGATTTGGATTCCGGGAAGAAGAGATTTTGGAGGCGGTAGAAATACCGCTGGGCGAGGATGTTTGGGTTTGTGGGGAGTGTGGGAGGGAAGAGAGATATCAGATATCGGATATCGGAGAGCAGGAAGATGGGAACGGGAGTCAAGACGCTGGGCTCCAGCCGCGATCCCTCCACTACGGTCCGCAAAAGGCGCGGACCTTCGGTCGGGATGACAGTAATGGAGGTCGGAGTCAAGACGCGGCGAGCAGAGGAGCGGGAGAAAAGATTACCGCAGAGGGCGCGGAGGACGGAGCACAGAGGTCGCGGAGAGATGGTGGTGCGGATGACGCCGACGATGACGGAGGGGAAGGCCTCACCCCTGAAGGGGTGAGCTACAGGGATGGGGGGAAGATTTGTGGCGGGTGTGGGGCGCAGTTGGCGGAGAAGGATTTGCGGAAGGCGGAGCGGGTTAGTGTGCCGCGAGTGGCTGGGGTGCGGCGAGTGGCGAATGGGCAGGAAGTGATTACGATTGCGGGCGGATTGGAATTGAACACGCCGGTGTGGGCGAATGAGATGCATGAGTATCCGTACCTGCAATGGCAGGCGGAAGTGCATCGCGCGAAATTGAAAGCGGCATATCCGCATGCGGCAAACAAGATTGAAAGTTCGCCGGCGCAGGGAGCGGAGGACGTGTATGCGCGGATATCGCGGATCAGCGTGCAGGAGGGGCTGCCGTCGATTCATCCTGGCGATGCGTTGATGAATTTGATCACGTTTGACCGGACATGGCTGCGGCCGTGGGCGTTTTATTCCGTGGAGAACGAAGATGTGCGGACTGAATTGTTGACGCTATTTCCGGATGGATGCTACGTGGCGTTTGCGGGCGATGCGTATTGCGAAGCGCGGAATGAAAGCATGGACGACCACTGGCGTGTGCTGCATGCGCTGCCGGGTGATGGGCAGAACCGTCCGAGCGTTGGAGATTCGTTGGTGCAGGTGCAGGAGCGTTACAACGCGTTGTCGAATATGCAGGCGGAGACGTACGAATATGGGATTCCGCCGATTTATGCCGATCCGCAGGTGCTGGACTTTGATGCGATTGGAAATCAGACGGCGGAGCCGGCGGCACATTATCCGGCGAGAGCGCGTCCTGGACAGCCATTGGCGGCAGGATTTTTTCAGCCGGCGCTGGCGCAGGTGCCTCCCGACATGGTGCGGCACCAGCAGGAATTGATTGGACCGGTGGCGCAATTTTTGACGGGAATGTTTCCCGCGGTGTTTGGCGGAAACATGGAGGACGTGAAGACGGCGAGCGGCTACGCGATGGCACGCGACCAGGCGATGGGTCGGCTGGGACTAGTGTGGCGTAGGCTAAAACAGTTTTATGGCGAAGTGATGTTGTTGGGTGTGGATTGTTTCCGGAAGAATCGGCCGGAGGATGTGGATGTGCCGCTGCTGGGTCCGGATGGAACGCTGGACGCGCGGATGATTCGCGTGGGGGATTTGAAGGGGAATATTTGCGTTCATGCGGAGGCGGATGAAACTTTTCCGCGACTGAAATCGCAGCAGCGTGGAGTGTTGCAGCAATTGTTTGGGCTGAAGGATCCGGTGATTCAGGAGGCGCTGGCGTCGCCGGCGAATCTCGGATACATCAAGGGCGTGCTGGGGCTGACGGATCTGGTGATTCCGGGGGAGGATTCGCGGAACAAACAGTTGCGGGAGATACAGGGGTTGTTGGGGAGTGCGCCGATTGTGATGCATGTGCCGGGGGCGGGGACTGATGCGAGTGTGCTCTCGCACCAAGATGGTGGGCAAGACGCAGAGATCACGCCACGATCCCTCCACTCCGATCCGCAAGAAGCGCGGATCTCCGGTCGGGATGACAGCGTCGGCGGGACGATTGTGTTGCCTTCGGTGGCGGTGGATATTTTGTTGGATGAGCATGCTGTGGAGTATGAGGAGTGTAAGCGGTGGGCGAATTCGGAGGCGGGGCAGAGTGCGCGGATGACGAATCCGACTGGATTTGCGAATGTGCGGGCGCATGCTGAAGCGCATTTGCGGGCGATGCAGAGTGGCGGCGGTGTACAGGTGCGGGCGTAGATGGAGAGATTGATGATGAGCGGAAGTGATGCGGGATTGGGGTTGGGATTGGACGCGACGCCGGATGCTGGGCGGGAAGTGTTTGTGCTGACGGATGAGCAGATTATTGGGTTGGATGCGGGTGGTGGGCGCGACGCGGGGAACGATGAGGCGTCAGTCGCCGGCGATCCCCGCAAGTCGCGCAGCTTTGGTCGAGATGACGGAAAGGCGAGTGTGGGCCGGAACGTGGGTGGCGCGGGTGGGGAAAGCCTCACCCCTGAAGGGGTGAGCTACAGGGACGCACAGCCAGGAAAGACTGTGCCACCGTGGCTGGCGGAGCGGATGAAGGATCCGTGGCATGGGGACGAGGCGCGGGAGTTGTGGGAGGGCGTGCAGCGGGCGGAGAAAGATGCGGCGGCGTATCGGGCGGCGTTCGCAACGCCGGAGGATGCGCGGGCGTTGAAGGAATTGTATCCGGGTGGAGTGAGTGAGGCGAAGGCGGCGGCGGATGGTGCGCGACAGTTGGCGGAGATTGATGGGGCGTATTTTCGTGGGGATGCTGCGGCGCGCGGGCAGTTGGCGCGAAGGATGATGGAGCAGGATCCGGGGGCGTTTCGGGAGATGGTGGAGGCGGGGGTGCGCTTGTTGGAGGCTGCGGGCGTCGAGAGTGGACCGAAGACTAAGACGCGTGCGCGGATCGAGAGTCAGGATAATCGCGAGGAGAAATCTGGTGGTGGGCAAGACGCAGCGATCGCGCCGCGATCCCTCCACTCCGACGCGCAAAAGGCGCGCGTCTCCGGTCGGGATGACAACAAGAGATTGGATGGTGCGGGTAGGGAAAGCCTCACCCCTGAAGGGGTGAGCTACAGGAGAGCTGCGGGGCGGGAGATTGATGAGCGGACGGCGGGGCTTATGCGTTGTTTGAGAAGGCGGCGAATTTGGAGTTGGAGCGAAGTGTTGGGGTAACGATTGAGCGGACGTTGGAGCAGGCGTTGCCAAATTTGGGCCGGATGGATCGAACTGGCCAGGATGCGACGCAGCGTGGCGCGTCGTTGCAACAACGTCTGGGGACGGCGGTGCGGGATGAGATTGATGTGGCGCTGAAGAGTGATGCGCAATTGGGTGAGCAGATTGCAAAGGTGTTGGCGGGGCGATGCTTTGATGACGGGGCGCGGGCGCAGGTGGTGCGATTGATTGATGCGCGGGCACAGCAGTTGGTGCCTGGTGCGGTGCGGCGCGTGGTGGGAGCTGGACGCAGACGACGTTGGGAACTGGCGGGGGAGTGGCGAGGGGAATTCGCGCGGGGATCGGGTCGAGAAGATCGCAGTGGTTGCGAGCGGTGAACGTGGTGCGCGTAGCAGTGAGAAGGCGGCGAGTGTGCGGGAGAGTGGCTCACGCGGGAAGAGTTCGCGAAGTGATGGGCGCGTTGATTATGGGAAGTTGAGTGACGAGCAGATTTTGGAGTTGTGAGGAAGTTTGGATCGAAGATTGAAGAGGATTGTGCCTTCGGATCGTAAAACCCACCCTTGGCAAAGGGCGCCAAGGATGGGGCACCCTCAAGAGCATTTGGGCTGTGGCGCAAGAACGATCGAAGAGAATATTCCGAAGAGGCTGAGGAAAGTCTTCGGTTCGAGCCACCTACAGATTCGGCACAACCCAAAAAGAAGAGGGATTTCTCTCTGCGTGACCCGGCGCGCCCAAAGGCGGCGCGGAGGAAAAGGCCAGGTCACTTCGCTCGGAATGACGGGGCTTGCTGGTACAAAGTGAATACGCAAGACGCGATGATTAAGCCACGATCCCTCCGCTGCGAGCCGCACAGGGCGCGGCTCTCCGGTCGGGATGACACCTGGATGAAGCTATAGCTTTGGCCTACTGGATTGAATTTTCTAAGATAAACACGGACTAAATACGAATCGGGTTTGGCGCCTTCTCGAAAGACGCCTGACTGGCTGCGGGACGAAATTCGGCGGGAGCCTTGATCAGGTTGGGCGACTGACGGATGGATGCGGGGCCAGTCCATTTAAGGAGAACGAGACAATGCCAGCACAAAATAACGCGAATGTCATCGCGTTGCAGCTCGAGAAGGTGCGCGATAAGGTGCCCCTGCTCTATGAGCGCGACGACATTCTTCTGACCATGATTCAGCAGCGCGGGGATATCGAAAAGATTTCCAGCCGTAACATGCGTTTGCCGTTGCAGGTGAATCCTGGCGGGAAAGCGGGAACGTATAACGCGGACGGCGGAGACTTGGGACGCGGCGGCGGCACGCAGTACGACATCGCGCAGGTATCGCCGATTTTCTTCCGCTTCGCGATTGAAATCACGAAGCTGGTGGAATATGCGACGGACGGACGAGAACGGTCGGTAGCCGATTCCGCGAAACGCGAAGTAGTGAACGGCATGAAGCAGTTTCGCGCGTTTTTGGACAAGCTGATGCAGACCGCCGGGAACGGCGTGTTGGGCACGGTGAGTTCGTTTGCGACGACAACGTGGACGATGGCCACGCCTCCGGGAGCAGCGCTGGTGTATCCGGGGCAGACGATCCAGGTGTACGACTCGACGCTGACGACGAATCGGGGAAGTTGCAACGTGCAATCGGCGGATCCGATCAGCCCAATACAGACGATTACCGTGGACGTAAACCCTGGCGGATCGACCAATGGCGACGTGATTGTGCATGACGGGTTGACGGGCGCGCAGCCGAGTTCGTTGTACGGACTGAAATATCACCAGAATAATTCGACGACCGGCACGTGGTTGAACTTGAATCGCGCGACGTATCCGGTGATCCTGGCGACACCGCGGTGAACGCGGGCAATGCGGCACTGACGCCGGCGAATGTGCACCTGGCGATCAACAAAGTGCGCAAGGCGTTGGGAATAAATCATCTGAGCAAGCTGATTGCGTACATGGCGGTGGAACAGGAGCATGCGTGGGAAAACCTGGGCATCACCGTGAGCCAAATTATTAAGGAAGGCGGATCGGGCAGCTCGAATGATTTGGATCTGCTGTTTACCGGGCGGAAGACGATGAGCGGAATTGATCAAGTCCAGCGTGAATGCGGATCAGACCCGCGTGGATTTTTGATCTGTCGCATTGGGGCCGCGCGGTCTTGAAGGACATCGATTTCTACGAGGTGAATGGGAATACACTGTTTCCGATTTATGGGCGAGTGGCGGGATCGCTGCGGCTTACATCTTCTACTTAGATGGCGTTTCAGGTGTGGAACGATTCGCCGCGGAGTGGAGCGTATATCGATACGCTGGCACGGCCGAGCGGGTATTAGAGAGGCAGTCTGTAGTCGATAGCCGACAGTCGACAGCGGGTGTAAGGCTGTGAATCGCGAAGGGCTGGGGTGATATCAGATATCTGATATCGGATATCAGGAAGCGGATGAACAGGGAGGGCGTTCTGAGTTTTGGAGCGCCCTTTTTTTGTTATGCGTAGAAACGGATTGGCTGGTGGAAGAGACGATCATGGTGGAAGTGGTGCGGGAGAGGCATGAGGCGCCGCGGGGCGTGGCGGAACGATTGACGGCGGCGGGTGGGCTGAATCGTTTTGGCGAGGCGAATTATCGCGTGGTGTGGGGCTGGAACCGGCTGGCATGGATTGGCGGGAAGTTTGAAGATCGCGACGAGCACGGCAGATTGCTGCGGGAAGTTGTGGAATTGCGGGAGGAGCCGAAATATCCGCAAGTGAACCGGTGGCACGTGGAACGGTGGACGCCTCCGGAAGCGTATGGATCGCAGCGAGCGTGGTACGCGCAGACGGTGGAATGCGCGGATGGAAAAAGTGTGGCGGCGTTGGGGCCGTATCCGGAGCGCGGCGAGTATGAGCACTGCTTCACGGTAGAGGGGCTGGCGGGGAGTTTGTGCAGTTGACGCCAACGATTGTGGAGCACGTGGCGCGCGCGATTGAATTTTCGCGGCAATTGCCAAAAGGGACGCGTCGGCAAAGTTTGTGTGCGCGTGCGGCGCAGGAAGAATTGGGATTTGAGAAGTGGGCAATGGAGCTGCTGGATGCTGGCGCACCTGGTGGCGAGAGACAGCCGTTTGTGGCGGTGGGTTAAGAGAGTTGCGTGCGCGATGAGAATGGGAAGCCATGAGTCATTTGAGTATTGAAGTGTGGTTGAAGGGGATGATTGCCGCGGCGGTGAGCGGAGCTGCGGGCGGAGTGATGACCGGGCTTGCGGCGCTGGGAATTGACCCGGCGCATTTTAATCTGCAGGCGGGATTGGGGCAGACGGCGCGGATCGGCGCGGCGGCGGCGGTGATTAATGCGGTGATTGGGGTGGCGGCGTATTTGCAGAAGTCGCCGCTGCCGACGGAGTGAAGAGAGCTTAACGCAGAGACGCAGAGGGCGCAGAGGAAGATGGGACTGCGCAGTGACTGATACATCGTGCGGACCTGGGCACAACATGTTGTGCCCCTACGGAAGAGGGAAGTTATGCCAGTTGTGGGATCGAGCGCTTATAACACCGCGGGGCAAATCATGTCGCTGGTGCGATCGTTGTTGAACGATGCGCAGGGAAACCTGTTCACCGACGCAGTCCTGCTGCCGTATTTGAATTCGGCGTACCGAAAAGTACAACGGGCGATTGGAAATGGGGGCGGCGGCGGATTTATTCAGGACGATGCGTTGCTGGTGGTGGCCGCGGTGCCAGCCGCGGATCCGTCCGTGCAGGTTTCCATCAACGATGCGAGCGCACCGCCGATCAGTTGCCAACTGATTTGCTGGTGCCGCTGAAACTGTGGGAACGGGCGAACGGATCGAGCGACGATTTCGCAGACATGGTGGATCTGACCAGGCATGGCGGATTGCCATCACGAGAGCAGGGACTGACGCTGGGCTGTTGGGAATGGCGTGCGGATGGGCTGTGGTTTCTGGGATCGACGCAAGACACGCAGATACGTTTGCGGTACTTGAAGGCGTACCCGGATTTTACGGATGCGACTTCGCCGGTGTTGGTGCGCAATGCGCAGGAGGCACTGGCCTACGGAACGGCGGCGCTGGCGGGTTGGGCGCGTGGGAGTCCACTGGCGGAGAAGTGGGATGACGCAGCGGGCGATGCGATTGAGGACCTGGTGGTGGCGGCGGTGCGGCGCGAGCAGCAGAGTGTGCGGAGACGGAAGCCGCTTCCCGAGAAGTGGCTACACGCTGTGGTGATCGGCGATATTCGCGGTAGGGCTCCAAGGTTTTTTATTTGAGTCGCAGTGATGGGAAATGAACTGGAGGATTAGATGGCGATTACGATTTCGTTGAGTCCGCTGAATGTGGACAGCAGCGCGAGCAATTTTGTGTATGCGATTGCGACACTGACGTTTTCAGGGAATTACGTTGCGGGCGGAGATACGCTGGACTTCACGCAAGTGGCGGACAAGCTGCCATCGTCGCAGGTGGTGCAGGCGTTTGCGGAAAGCCAGAACGGAAATAACATGTATTACGTGGTGGTGCAGGGAACCGCGTTGAATAACTGGAAGTTGAAGGTGATTCAGTCGGGCGGGGTGGAATTGGGAGCGGTGCGTATGGAGCGGGACAAACCGGGGACATCGTGCAGCTGAGCATCACAATGCGAAAGTTGCTGTAGGCGGTCAAGTCTGCTTCAAGCGCCATTTGCCTCTGAAGTTGGTTTTGATGATTTGGCGAACCGCAACAATCTGCTCGTGGTTCGCGAAGCAGCGTTTTGGGACATGTGTCGCCAAGTGCGGCGCCTGAAAAAACATGAAGGTGTGGTTCGTTTCCAGTATCCTAGCGAACAAGGACCACTTGCATTCGACTCGGGCGTCTTCGGAGTCCCACAGAACACCTTCCGGTGAGAAGGTGAAACGGCGGGTCTTTCGCATGGCGGAGATTTCCGAAAGAGTGCCAAGATCCGCAAATACGGGAACAAAATCAGCCCGAGAACAACCAGGGCCGTTACCAGAAGAATCAACAGCTTTAGCGACCTAGCATCCGGATACGTATCAAGGTCCGCCGACGAAGAAAAGAATACGTCATAGACCACACGACACAGCACCATGGCCACAACCCATCGCCAGAGATTCTGCCAAGACCAAAGAAATGGGTGATAAACATCATTAGGCTTCAAAGCGACATCGAGGGAGATTCGATTTTCGTCGGGCATGAATCCTCAATGTAGGTCATCTCCATTGTCTAAGAGCTGAGAGAATTCGTACAGGAAGGCATTTTCGGGCATGGTTGAAAAAGGTAACGCGATGATACGATCTAGAATCGTGAGCGGAATTATTTGGGCGGTAATGGTGATGGCAGTGCAAGTGTGGCCGGCGGTGGTGGGGCCGGCGCACGGGCAAGGGTCGCGCAAGGACGACATTGTTTTCAATTCTCGCGGGGTGCCACTGGCGGGAGCAACGGTTCGCGTGTGTGCGATGCCGTCAACGGGGCAGCCTTGCGCTCCGCTGGCGTTGATTTATTCAGATGCGGGACTGACGCAGGCGTTGGCGAATCCGACGACGACCGATGGAATGGGGAACTACACGTTCTACGCGGCGCCAGGAAAATATGAAGTGGAAATGAGCGGGCCAGGGATCACGACCAAGCAACTTCCGAATGTAATTTTGCCAAGCGATCCGGCGGCGCCAACCTTCAGCAGCATTTCTTCTACGGGCGGAATCAGTGCGTTCTCGTTGAGCTTGACGGGAAACCTGACGGTGAATGGCAGCACGCAGGTGGTCGGAAGTTTGGGGAGCGGCACGCTGAACCTGTCGAACCAGAGCTCGGCGCCAGGAGCGGCTGGAGCCGGAACGGTGAATCTGTACACGAAGACGACGGACAAACGGCTTTATTACAAGGACGAGACTGGAACGGAGATTGGGCCGATTGCCTCGGCGAGCGGGGCGCAAACGAATATCGCGAATACGTTCACGGCGCCGCAAAACGTGGACGCAGATTTTCACACCAAGGGGCCGAACCCGGTCTATGACGTGGCGAGATACGGCGGGTACATCGGGCCATATTACAACGGTGGGAACACGGGAAGTATCGGGAGCGGATCAACGACCTTGACGTTAGGAATCCGCTGGATTTTGCGAATGGGCAAGGTGTGCTGGTGCTGGGAGCTGGGCCGGCGACGACACCGGCAACGCCGACGGGCGTGGTGGCGACGGCGTCTGGGATTACGGGATCGACCACGTATTACTACGCGGTGGTTGATGAGGATTTTGCGAATGGAAAAACTCCGGTAAGCGCTGCAGGTAGCGTGACGAATGCTGTGGCAACGCTTGGATTGCAATCTGTGGCGATGTCTGGATGCGTGCGCGCTTCGGGAGTGGTGACGTGCACAACGACCTCGGCACACAATTTAATCAGCGGCACGCAGATTGAGATACCGAGAGGATCGACGGGAAACGGTGCGTTTGAGGGCGCGTTTACGACTACTTCGACGCCCACGGGCACGACGTTTACGTTCAACCAATATGGAGTGCCGGACGGAAGTGTTTCGGGCGGCACGGTTCGCGCGGCGGGAAATGTGCTGGTGCGATGGAATTATCCCCGCGTGGGTGCTGAAACATTTGATTTACCGGTGCGCGACGTCGTGCGCGCTTCCTGGAAATGCGGGGAATTACGCGCTGGTAGGAGTTTCCGTTGGAATGGACAGCTCGTTTGTGGATTACGGATTCGGGCTCAGCACCGCGAATTTGGATAATGGGGATGCGGCTGCGACGGTCCCACTTCGGGTGGCAATCAGTGGCTGCCGACTACGATTGTGAGCGGAGGCGGTACGACGACGTTGACGCTGGCAACGGCGGCGGCGAATGCGGTGGCTGGCGTGAAGGTGGTGCACGACAACACGCCGGTGCTGGCGAATATTTGTTCGGCAATCGCGGCGACGCATCAAGGGGGAACGATTCTGATTCCTTCGCTGGGCATTACTTCGGGAACGAATTTCTTTCCAATTGCCTCGACGTGGAACGGTTGCGGATTGAATTTCGAGGTGGATTTCGCATCGCCGGTGTGGGCCAATGCGCCGATCATTCCTAGCGGTGGAATGAAATATCGAGGGACCGGCGGGGGAAACACTGGGCAAATGCGGCGTTTTACTACCTGGAGCCGAATGTGCTGGTGAACGGCAATGCGTACCCGTTCCTGTTTTTCAAGGTGGGATTGTCGAACAACGTGCACGTGGACAGCTTTTTGTTGCAGTGCTACCAGACGTATCAGCCATGCATTGTGCAGGACGAAGGCGGAGACAGCAGCGCGGTGACATCGATCCGATATACGGATGTGTCGCTGCAGGCGGGTGGCGGATCCTCTGCGTATATCGCGCGAGGTGGTTTCGGATTTTTCTGGGAACGTGGTGGATGGTCTTCTAGCGTAAGCAGTTTCGCGTCGCCAACCGCGGCACTGTTTACGGGGAATTGCGGAATTGGTTTTACCGGGTCGCAACTGCCAGGGATTGTGTACACAGATAAGACGTACGCGTTTGGCGGGATATTGTGGGACGCGTGCGGGCAGAGCTTGATGGGAACGGACGGGCCGAATCACAGCGAGTTTCGCGAGTTGCTGATCGAGGGAGCGTATGGTCCGGCGGTTCGGTATAACACGGGCGGAGCGACGCATTTATTCGCAATCGACTATCTGAACGTGTCGTACTCGGATTTTCTGGGTGGCTACTCGACGCCGCTGATTGATATTACGAACGCGGAAGTGCAGGGAATGCGCATCATGCATCCGATGTGCGCGACGGGGACGCAGCCGGTTTTTGAGACTTCGCAGAATCCGTACTATTCGGGAATTGAATTGAACGCAAATTGTACGTACACGGGCGCGAACTACTACATGCTGCGAAACGGGAGTGTGGACCAATACACGAACAGCCAGGTGGTGTACACGGGAACGGCGGCGCGCGCGTTTTACCAGATGAATCCGCGGCGGCACCGCAGAGCGCGGTGGTGAGCAGTGGAGGCAACGTGCAGGTAGGGACGCACGTGTATCAAGTGACTGCGGTCGACTTCGACGGCGGAGAGACTTTGCTGGGGCAGGGAACGAATGCTACGACAACGACTGGGAATCAGACGATTACGGTTACGTTGCCAGCAAGCTTCCCGGTAGGCGCGGCCGGGGTCAATTTGTACCGCGATACGACGCTGGTGAACGCGAACGGGTGTACCGGGCCGCAATTCACTTCGCCTGGTGGAACGTATGTGGACACGTATGGATTCACGTGCGGGAACAGCCAGAGCGGCTATGGTACAGCGGGGACGACAGTATTTTCAGGAGCGGCGGTGAGTGCGCCGAAGCTGCGCGTGGCTGGCGAAGCGTTCACGGCAGCGCCGCGAGGGGAACAAAATATTTTTCTGCCGGGCGCGCTGACTGCGATGTGGACGGCTTCAACATGGACGCCGGACAAGGCGATTACGGTTACGCGAATGCAGGTGCAAGCGAAGACGGCGCCATCGGGCTGCACGACGAATGCGGTGGTGCGGCTGACGGATGGAACTTCGCCGGTGAACTTGACGATTAGCGCGGCGGCGGGTGATTCCGGCGCGATCGCGCAGAATTATGCGGCGGGAACACCGTTGACGGTGAGCGTGCAGACGGCTGCTGCGGGATGCGGAACGGCGCCCGCGGATGCGAATGTTACTTTGCAGTATCGAATGCAGTAGGGGCAGGCGAGCTAATCGCAGGGCCGTACTCGATCCCGAGTACGAGAGTTGAACAATAACAGATCACAGTAATAAACAATCGGTGCATTACTGCGGCGGTAGTGCGTGTTGTGTGGCTCCGTCTCGCAGGAAGCACGCCGATTTGTGACAACTTGAGGAGAAACATGAATACGCAGAACGATGTGGCATTGCTGGTAAATATTTCGTCGCAGAAGTGGCCACCGCGCAATCGCACTTACTTTGGAACGGTGACGGTGGCGACGCCGGAAGAGGGCCAGGAGTTTGCAGTGACGCCGATCCGCGGATGCAAATGCAAGATGGACCTGGGCGACAAGCGCATCATGGATATTCCGATCACAGCTCGCGAGATTGCGGAAGACCTGGCGCGGGAATTGAATGGCGACTCGGGGGAGGGAAGTTACCACGGCGTGTTTGTGGCGGCCGGGCTGGAGCCGACGGCAACTGAAGTGGCGGAAGCGCGGGCGAAGCTGGAAGCGTTTCAGCAGCGACAAGTGGAGATTGCGGATCTTGAGTGGGAACGCTCGCACAATCCGCTGTTCATCACGGATTTGGAGAGGCGCGCGGCGAGGGAGTTGAGGCTGGACAAACCTTGGTTGTATGACGCAAAACCTCACGCAGAATGTCCGGCTTGCGCGGAGAAGATTAAGGCGGGAGTGGCGGTGTGCCGGTCTTGCGGGGCGATTTTGGATCGCGAGAAGGCGGCGAAATATGGATTGGGATTGAAGGAAGAAAAAGCGGCGCCACGAGCGGGCGAGCCGGTTGTATCCCGCCGACGCGAATGGAAAATAAAAAAGAGCGGTGAAGGTCACCGCCCGAAAACGTGCGTTGGGCACGCTTGCCAGGCAAATACAGGATAGCAGACGTATCGAACCTGTCAATAGGCGCGTTGAGGCATGGTGCGGAGAGTGGAAGACTCGAACTTCCGGGGCTGCAGAGCAACCCTCAACGTTTGGCAAGCGTGCCCAGTACCCCCAATGGGAGCACTCTCCGGAACACGCTTACATTAGATATATACCATACAGCTAATTAAGAGGTCAATGAATGTATACGTTGGGATCAGTGGACGTGCCGATTGAGATTTTCGGAGGGTTGGTGACGGACATGTCGCGGGCGGATTTGCCGCACGGAGTGTCGCCGGACTGCCAGGACGTGATTTTTGGCAATGGAGGCGTGAGCACTCGCCCGGGGTTGCAGACATTGTTTGGTCCGCTGCCTGGCAATCCTACGGTGAACTACGTGAAGAGTTACATCACGCTGAATGGCACGTTGCGAACACTGGCGCTGGACGCGAATGGAAATCTGTACAAAGAAAATGTGCCGGGAACGCTGAGCTCGATCGCGAGCGGACTCACTCCCAGTGCCTATGGAAATTCGACGACGGCGTTTGGCCGGGAATATTTAGCTGTGAGCGATGGAGCGGTGGGAACTGATGTGCCGCGGCAGTATGACGATACAAATCTGGATCGGGTGAGCCAGAGCGGGCCAGGCGCGGGACCGACGGTGGTGGATGAAAATGTGATTGTGGGAATCACTGCTACTGGAGCCGCGCAACCAGCAGCGGTGACCATCGTGGCAAGCCCAAACGGAGCGAGCGAAAACGGCTACCTGGTGAGCATTACGACGGCTGCGGCGCACGGTTTGGCAGCGGGGCAAACAGTGACTATCGCCGGCGTGGGAGTAACTGCGTACAACGGCACGTTTCCGGTGGTCGCGGTGCTGAGCGCAACACAGTTCACGTACATTGCGGGAGCAAGTGGGCTGGCGAATTCCGGTGGAGGAACTGCGGCAAGCGCCACGGCTACGATTCAGACTGTTGCGGCGCACGGATTGGTCAGCGGACAACTGGTCACGATTGGGGGAGTGGGCGTCAGCGGGTACAACGGAGCATTTCCGGTTACGAGTGTGTTGGACTCGACGCATTTTACGTATACCGCGCCATCCGGTGGATTGGGAAATTCGGGAAATGGGAGCGCGGCGGCTGCGGGCAGCGTTGATGCAGGAGTGCACCAGGTCAGCGTGCTTTTCAAAACGCGGCAAGGATATTTGACGAAGCCGAGTGCCGCGACGACATGGACGGCGAGCGGGGGAAAACGAGTGGTGGTGACGAACATCCCCACTGGGCCTAGCAATGTGGTTGCGCGAATTTTATGTTTTACCGGAGCGGGAGGCGCGAGTTTCTTTTACGTGGGAGCGGGTTCTACGCTGTTCACCGGGAGCATGGTAATCAACGACAACACGACGACGTCGCTAGTAGTGGATTTCTCCGACGCGATTCTGCTGGCGGGCACAACGCGGATGCAATGTACCGCCTAGTAGAGCTCGGCGATTGCGCGGGAGTGATTGACTACGCAGAGCGGCTGTTTTGGTGGGGCGAGCACAACAAAATGGACAACTGGGTGAATCTGGGCTTTGACGGCGGGTTCACGGGGCCGATGCTGCCGCACTATCCACTGGGATGGACACCGGATGTGACATTCGCGCCAGGCGGGACAGACGAAGAAAACTTTGTGGCACAAGGGGCGGCGTATTCGATCGTAGGAAATGGATCGACCGCGATGCGCGGACTGATGACACAGGGCGCGGTGAATGACGCGCTGGGAGCGGCGCTGATTGTTGCCAACACGGATTACACGGTGCGGGCGGGATGCGCGCGAAACGCTGCGCTAACGCAGGGATCGTTGCATGTGCATTTGTACAGCGCGAACGGCGGGATAAACACCACGGGATTACAACTTAGCGCCGCACAGTTGACGACGAATTATGTGGAGTACACGGCGGAGCTGAGTGGGCCGCTAAACACAATACCGAGCGATCTGGTGCTGCGGGTGTACGCGGATGGAACGCCTTCGCAGAACGGACAGTTTTACATCGACTCGATCGAGATTTACCCGACGCTACAGCCGGTAAATGCTTCGCTGGTGCGGGCCAGCCGGGTGGCCGATCCGGAGAGTTACGACGGCATCGACGGAATGCTGGACGTGGCAGAAAACAACGGGCAGGCGATCCGTGCAGCGTTCAAGCTGCGCGAGCGGCTGTATTTCGTGAAAGAACACTCGCTGCATGTGACGCAGGACGATGGAACGAACGAGCCATCGTTGTGGTCAATTTCGGAAGTGTCGCGGCTAGTGGGAACACCGTCGGTGCGCGGAGTTGGAGTTGGGGAAGATTGGGTGGTGATCGCTCATCGAACTGGGCTGTATCTGTTTGCCGGTGGAGAGCCGGTAAAGATTTCGCAGGAAATTCAGAACACGTGGAACCAGATCAACTGGCAATACGGGCAGACATTGTGGGTGACGGTTGATACGAAAGAACGGCGGATTTATGTGGGTGCGCCGTTTGGCAGTGCAACAACGCCGAACCGCGTGCTGGTGTTGGACTATCACGACCTGGATTCGGCGAGCGATTTGCAATCGCGCCCCCCGGTGAACATCACCTATGCGGGAAGAAAAACCGCGACGGACAATTCAAGGAAATGGTCACCCTGGTCGATTGCAGCGAATTGCTGCGCGCTGCTGGAACGGGGAGACGGGACAGCAGTGGCGGTGTTTGGCAGCGGAAACCCTGGAGTGGGTGGCGGAGGAGCCACGGGGAAAATCTATCAGTTGAGTAGCACGCAGTATTCCGACGATGGAAGTGCGATCGCGAGTTACTACACGACGCATTATTTTCCGGAGCGGGCGGTGGAGAGTTCGTTGGGACTCGGCGCGCACCGAAAGCTGTTTACGTATCTGACGATGTATGCGGAAGGGGCAGGGAACCTGGCGCTGACGAGTTACGTGGATTCGTCGAGCGTGGCGCAGGGTCAACAGGCGTTGGCATTGAGTTCGCCGGGGAAGAAGGATTTGGAGCTGGCCATCAATATCGTGGGAGAACGTGTGGCGTTTCAAGTGAGCACGAACCAGGTGGGGGCGTGGTTCAACTTGCAGAGATTTACGCCGGCGGTGCGAACGGATCCTTGGGCGCCGGTTCGCGGAATGAACTGATCGCGACAACACGGTTCAGTGAGGGACGGCGTAGATATGCGCGCCATTAGGAAACGAACCAGGAGAATCCCGCCGGCGAATTTGCGTGACCACAATTGAAGGCCATCGGAGGTGAAAGCCCGAAGCAAACTAATGTGCTGGGGGTTTTCGTCGATGCTATAGAGCGCAGGGCCGGTAGCTGTGGGCACCGCCTGGACAATTTGTTTTGTTACATAGTCTTGAATCTGCGGAACAGCCCAGATAACCGAACCCGCTGGCAACGGACCAGCCGAAATAACCGTGATGGTGGCCTCACCAACGCGATCGCCCTGTCGCGCGCGAATGGTAGTGGTCCCGGCAGATTTCGCGTCAATGGTGGGGTCGGATTTGTCGAAAAGCTCAGCGATCGCAGTATCGGAGATGGACCACTCGACATTGTCGGTGACAACTCTACTGGCAAGCGAATTCAGATTTAGCTCGAAGGCTCCGAAGCGACGGGTTTCACCCACAACAAGGTTGGCGATGGACGGCGAGACGAAAAGTGTTTGATTCCAATCTGCGGTCGGAGTGTGGGGAATCGCAGGAGCAGAAGAGTTGTTTGATTCACTCGCTTCGAGTCGACGCTTGTCTTCTTCAAAGCGCTTCTTACGTTCCGCGGCACCGTCGGAAGACTTTTGTGCGGACGTGGGTACGGAAGAAACAGCGGGCTTGTCCGCAACTGCCGGAGGGCCTGGCGTTGGCGATTGACCCTGTACGGGTAAAAGAGAAACCAGTAACCAGGAAATCGCCGAAAGTGAAAGACGTCGAATTAAGCTGGAATTTATGGGGTTGGTCATGCGAAAAACCCTCTCCTGTTTATACAAGCTTGAACTGTGCACCGCGGGGAAAATCGTGGAGTTAGTTGTTTAATCTGCTCCGCTAACACGATCAGGAATCGTTCTGCACACGAGCAACGCAACTTGATTCTAAGAAAAGTGAGGAACGTTTATGCCGAGTTATTCCAATGTATTGCCACCGCTATCGGTGGGATTTGGAGAGAGCGCCGCGGTTATTGCGGCTACGGACGTGATTTATCCCGCGCCATTCAAATCAGCGCAGGTGGCGATCGCACCGAATTTCAGCAGCGGGAAAACGCGTGTGGCTGTGGAGATCATTTGGAGCGGTGCGCCAGGGCTTATTTCCGTGCAATTGCAGACTGCTGATACGGATGCGGACGCGAACTATATCCAGGAAGGCGCGGCAATCACGACGGTGAGCGCCAGCAACGTCACGCGGGCTGAATTTCCCGATGTGGTGGCACGGTTTGCCCGCATCTATATCGCAACGCTGCCGAATAGCGTAACAGCAACGGCGAAAATCAGTTCGTAGTCGTGGTCGCCTGGAAAACAGCACAACATTCTTAGATCAGAAATGTGCGAATAGCGAGAGGCGCAGCGCATGCTGACGGTTGCACAACTGGCACCACTGAAGAATCGCGATCCGTATCTTTACGAGACGCTGGTGAAGATGGTGGCAGCCGTGAATGCGGCGAGCCAAAACGCCGGAGTGGATCCGTCGACGCCATCGCCCGCGCCTTCGCCGATTGCGTCGATTACCGTACAGGCCGCGAATGGGTGGTTTGATCTGGCGATTAGCGATCCGGCAGTGTCGCGTCCGGGATTGTTTTATTTTGCAGAGTCGGATGTAACTCCGGCATTTTCGGCGCCTCGCGTGTATTTTCTGGGAGCATCGCGCAATTTGTATGTGCAACTAGGCAATCAAACGCTGTACTGGCGGGCGTATTCGCAATATGTGGGATCGGCCGCATCAACGCCGGTGACGTTTGGATCGCCCGCGAAGGCGGTAGTGGGTGGCGGATCGGCTGGGCCTACACCATTGCCTTCGAGCGGGAGCGGGGCAGTGTCCAACGGTGTGATGCGCGGTGGAAACGGGTTTGGCGCTCCGGCGGGGGCACGGATCGTAAAACAGAACGTTCTATAACGGGCTCAGTGTGCCAGCCGGCACTGCCGGCAATCACAAGAAATAAGCGAGCTTCACGGCACAGCTCGCAATGAAGGATGAGAGATGCCAAATACAACGCACAACGCAACGTGGGATTTTGCACCGAGCGATACGGTGACATTGAGTGCGGCGTTTACGTTTGACTTGAACGACCCAAACGATTCGCAGACCACATCATCAGTGCTGGCGACGCTGCAGGCGCGGACGCCGACCGTAACGCTGACGCAGACAGACAATGCAACGATCAGCATCACCGTGACGATTTGAGTTGGCGACAGACAAGTGAAGCGGCAATGAAGATTCGTGCTTATCGACAAGCGGACCTGGAGGCATTGCACAGGATTCACGCTTCGCAGGGATTTCCGTATGAGTTTCCTGACCTGAATAATCCGCTGTTTCTGACGAAACTGGTTTTGGTGAATGAGGAAAAGGGAAGTGAAGCTTCAGCCGAAGACGAGGAAGGTTTGCATGTATCGCCTCCTCTGTCGGGGCAAGTCCTTCCTGCGTCAGGGCAAGTAGTAACGGGAGCCGCGCTGCTAAGAGTAACGGCGGAAGCTTATTTGTTATTGGATCCAAAGATGGGCACGCCACGCGAGCGTTGGAGTTGGCTGGTGGGATTGCAGGAGGCGACGAGGCAGGATGCGTTGGCGCGAGGGCTTGAGGATGTACATGCATGGTTGCCACCGGAGATCGCCAAGAAATTTGGGAGACGATTGAGCCGAATGGGTTGGGTGCGGGATGACGCGTGGACGCCGTATTGCAAGAGGCTGATGTAAAAGTGAAGGGCGTCGGGAGACGAGTTGGGTAGCGGCTTTGTGGTTCCTGCATGGCGAGGGGATTTTAGGTCGGCCTGGGGATGAGATCCTTCGCTGCGCTCAGGATGACAAAGTTATTTTGATTTTTGGGTTAGAGCTAAGCCAGGAATGGCTGTGCTACAGACTGCGGGAGGGAACGATGGGACGTGGGGCGCAAGGACAGACGCAGCAAATGACTGACCAGCAATTGGCGCAAACGAATGCGCTGAACCAGCAATTGTTGGGACAACAGCAGCAAATGCAGAATTCGTTGCTGCCGCAGTATCAAAGCATTGCCAACAATCCGGGATACAGCGCGCCGGATAAGGCGGCAATCACCGGGCAATCGCAAGGGGCGCTGGCCAGCGCGTTTGATGCGTTGCAACAATCGGCACAAAATCGTGTGGCGCGTACTGGGAATTCGGCGGGCTTCAGCGATTTGACGGATGAGTTGGCGCGGCAAAAAGGAATGGCTTCGGCCAGCACCGCGCAGCAAAACCAAATGAACTTCAGCAATACGGCGTACCAGCGACAGATGGCAGCGCTGCAAGGATTGTCGGGATTGTATGGAGTGGATACGAACTTATTGGGTAAGACATTGGGGATTCCTGCGGAGCTGCTGAACGTGCGATCGAATGCATCGCGGAATAATGGTGGATTTTTCTCGTCGCTGGGATCGAGCCTGGGCGGTGTGGCGGGTGGGATACCGAGTTTATTTTTGTAGGGATAGGGAACTGGTTGAAGCATACAGATACTGCTTCGCCCGTCGTTCTGACTGGGTGACGCGGCTAGGAAAAGCCTCACCCCTGAAGGGGTGAGCTACAGGAACAGCTATGCGCCGTTATGCTCCGACGGCGGCCGATGGTTCGCGAGATTCCAAACCGTCAGGAGCCCAGCACATGTTTTCTTTTTCTTTTACGATCATGCTTGCGGCGTTCTCCGTGTGCACTCAATTCGTGGTGTTTCTGCGTTGGATGCATCGACGCATGCGGGATGACGAGATTCACCGGGCGTTTGTGCGGGACCTGGCGATACGTCATCTGCCGAGTATCTACCGCGCGTTGCATACCATTGCGGAGCAGCAGGGAATTACGCTGGAAGAAACGCCGATTGTGAACTTTGTCGATTTTCGCGGAGGAAGGCCGCTGTTGTGATGCCACTCGATTCCAAACTCGTGCCGCTGGCCCAGAAGGCTGCGGAGGCGGAAGGCCTGGACGCAGCACTGGTGTGCGCTGTGGTGGAGCAGGAGTCTGGCTGGAATCCGTGGGCGATGCGGTATGAGCCGTTGTTCTTCGCGAAATATGTCGCACCCTTATATACAAATAATAAGGTGGGAGCGACGGAAGCGTATGCGCGCGGAATGTCGTGGGGATTGATGCAGGTGATGGGGCAGACGGCGCGGGAAAAAGGAGTGAATTCCCCGTTCTTGTCGTATCTGTGCGATCCGGGAGCGGGCTTGGCGGTGGGGTGTCGAATCCTGCGGCAGAAACTGGATGCGGCTGGCGGTGATGTGACGCGGGCGCTGCTGGCGTGGAATGGCGGGTCGAACTCGGATTATCCGGTGGAAGTGTTGGCGCGGGTGGCGCGGTACCGGTAGAAGAGTCCGAGAAGAGAACCCCAAGACCCACCCTAACAAACCTAGGGCGGGGCACCCTCCGCGTGCTTTGAGTTGCGGAGGTCACAGCGATCCCGAAGTCTCGAAGATCCTTTGGAGAGATGGGTATAAATCGAAGAGGGATTCATCGCGCAGTGTTCGCGCGATGGCGCAGAGATCCTCACTGCGTTCGGAATGACGTGGTTTTATTTTTGGCGAGAAGAATATCCCGGCGCTAAAACACAAAGGAAAATTTGACTGGGTTATGCGGACTTGGATTCAGTTTGGAGTCGTCGTTGTGTGCGTGACGCTGGCTGTGAGTGTAGGGGTGGCGTGGCATATGGCGCGATTGGATGCGGTGCGGCTGCAAGTTGAGTTGAAGGCCAGTCAGGCTGCGCTGGCGGAAGCGGGTAGTCGGCAAGAACAGCGGGACGCATCGCTGAAGCAAGTGCTGGCTAGCATTGAGAAGCAGAAGGTCGCGGTGCGGACTCCGCAGGAAGTTGTCAGTGCTTTGAAGGATGTGCTGCCTCTTCCCGCCCCGTTGATAGTCGAGCCGGAACATGTCGACGGCAGTGGTCCGGAGGGATCTCTTGTTGCGGGCAAATCAAGAAAATCTGCGGACGCGAGTTCGTCGCAGATTCGTTTGCCGGCTGAGGACCTAAAGCCGCTTTACGATTTTTCGTTGGACTGTAAGGCCTGCAAGGCACAATTAGCGGCGGCTCAGGCGGATTTGAAGGACGAGCGGGTAAAGACGGCCGTGGTTGGTAGGGAACGGGACGATGCGTTGCGGGTAGCTAAGGGCGGGTCGGTGCTGCGACGTGTGGCGCGGGCGGCGAAGTGGTTTGCGATTGGGGCAGCGATGGGCGCGGCGGCGGCGAAACTTTCCCGGTGAGTGGGAGATGCCGGCGCCTTGCTAGAGGATCGTTATGGCGGGAATGAAACGGTGGCGACCGACTGGCGCACCCCCCGCGCCAGTCGGATTAGGTCTGACGCGCAAGTGAGGGTTGGAGGATCTGCTGCAGGTGGTGAGTACTGTCGTTATGGAAAGCCTCACCCCTGAAAGGGGTGAGCTACAGTATCTTGTGTCGGCAAGATGCCGGCGCTACCAAGCGGGCATGTATGAGGATAGAGGAAGCGTGGAAAGGTTGAGAAAAGGGCTTGACATTGCGTCCGATAAGCTATATTATGTCAACTAACGAATGAGGCTGAAATGAGACGTTAGCCCAAGCCTCTCCTTTAGTCTTTCCCTCCCACTCCTACCCTTTTACTTCTTCTGTGCTGATTTTCCAGACTTCAGGTCGGCCACTTCGTAATCGAGATATTGTTGGATTGCGTGTGGATCGGCGCCAACAACGCGGCGCCCGTTGACGAAGACGGTTGGCGTGCTGCGAACTTCGAGAAGATTTCCATTGGCGATGCTGGCATCAACCTCGCCAGCGGCTTGCGGCGCACTCATGCAGGCCTTGAAGGTGTCCTGGTTGACCCCAGCCTTGCCCGCATACTCAAGCATCTTGTCCCAGACGTTGGCGGCCGAGATCAGGTCCTGATTGTCGTAAATCAGGTCGTAGAGCTGCCAGAATGCCTTGGGGTTCTGCTGGTAGGTGCAGCGTCCGGCTAGCGCGGCGGTGCGCGCCCAGGGGTGCAGGGTCTCGAGTGGGAAGTCCTTGAAGATGACCTTTACCTGGGGATAGTTGGGCAGCATGCCGCGCAGCACGTCGTGCAGGCCGCGACAAACAGGACATTCAAAGTCTGAGTACTCGACCAAGGTGATAGGCGCTTTGGGGTCGCCAAGGACAGGAGCTCCAGCTGTTTGAATTTTCGCCGAGGTTTCTGCCAAGGGATCGGTGGTGAGGTCGGAAATCTCGCCACGGATCAGGTAGCGGCCGTCTTTGGTGAGGTACATGGTGACATTCTCGGTGCCGTCCGGAGTTTTCACTTCGATGGGCGTTTCAAAAAGCCCGGAGGTGCCCAGTTCCTTGGGAGTGCCGACGGTAATCTTCATGTCGGGGCCCAGTGCGAAAAAGCGGCGCAGGAAATCTTCGATAGTTTTCTGCGAGGCTGGCGACGAAGGAGGAGCGGCTGAGCCCGACTTTGCGGTCGGTGCTGGTTGCTGCGCGCTGACAAGCATTGCGCACAACAGAGTGAGTGCCAGTGCAGTGAGCTGGAATAATTTGTTCACGCGTATCCTCTTCCGGGTGGTGGAATCATGGAACGAATTTTTGTGCGATGGGAAATGGCCGGCCAAAGCCAAACGCGCGCGAGGTGATTTTAAGTCCTGGCGCAGCTTGTTTGCGTTTGTATTCATTGCGATCGACGAGAACAGCAATATCGCGGACTAGTTTCAAGTCGAAGCCGTAGCGATCGGCAATCTGCTCGGGCGACAAAACATCTTCTATATAGGATTTCAGGATGCGGTCCAGCACATCGTAAGGTGGCAGGGAATCCGTGTCTTTCTGATCGGGCCGCAGTTCGGCGGAGGGCGGCTTCTCGATGGTCGAGTGGGGGATCAGTTCCCTTTCGCGATTGATGTGTTCAGCGAGCGCGTAGACCATTAGCTTCGGGACGTCGCTGATGACCGCGAGTCCTCCAGCCATATCGCCGTAGAGCGTGCAGTAGCCAACGGCGTTTTCCGACTTGTTACCGGTGCTCAGCACCATGGACCCAAATTTGTTCGAAAGCGCCATCAAGTAATTGCCGCGGATGCGCGCTTGAATATTTTCTTCCGTGGCGTCTGGGGGACGATTGCCAAAGACGGGTTGCAGCACGCCTTTGTAGGCTTCAAAGACCTGGGCGATGGGGATGGTTAGGAATTCGATGCCGAGATTGGTGGCCAAGGCGCGAGCATCGGTCTTGCTGCCCTCGGAGGAATACGGGCCGGGCATGGAGACGCCAAGGACGTTGCCGGCGCCGAGTGCGGCAACCGCGATGGAGGCGACGACAGCGGAATCTACGCCGCCACTTAAGCCGACAATCGCCTTGCGGAAATTACATTTCTGTACATAGTCGCGCGTGCCGGTGACCAGGGCCTGATAGGCATAGGCAATTTCTTCGTGCGGCTGATCGTGGATTTCGCCTCGGCCGGTGACGGTGTCGAAGAGCACGAGATCTTCTTCGAAGGCTTTGGCCTGCGCGGCGATTTTCCCATCAGCAGTGAGCGCGATGCTGGCCCCATCGAAGATCAGGGAATCGTCGCCACCGACTTGGTTGACGTAAATAACCGGGCGCTGGTGATGCGTCGCTATGGACTTCAGCATGTCGAGGCGCAGGGAGCGCTTGTCGATGGTGTAAGGCGAGGCGGAAATATTGATAAGGATGCTGGTGCCACGGGCGACGAGTTCGGTGACGGGGTCGCGGGCGTACATGGGCGTGGCCCAGAAGGTTTTATCGTTCCACACATCTTCGCAAACGGTGATACCGAGCTGTTCCCTTTCCAGGCCGTAGACATATTGCTTTTCGGCGGGCTGGAAGTAGCGGGACTCGTCAAAGACATCATAGGTGGGCAGGAGCATCTTGCCTTGTTCGAAGACCACGCGACCGCTGGAGATGAGCGCGGCTTTATTGGCGATGTGCTTGCCGCCGCCGTCGTGAGAAACGTGCCCGGCGTAGCCAACGATGGCGGGAAGAGGCATTTGCGCGGCAATCTGTTTCAAGGTGTCCTGGTTGCGCTGGATGAAGGCGGGTCGTTCGAGCAGGTCGAGAGGCAGATAGCCGCAGATGCAAAGTTCGGAGAAGACGGCGAGCTCCGCGCCACGCTGTTTGGCTTGGGCGGCCAGAGCCAGGATGCGCGCTGAATTGCCTTCAAAATCGCCGACGGTGGGATTGAATTGGGCGAGCGCTATTTTCATTCGGAGTAAGGTTTAGGATACCGGGTGGAATGGCGGGAATGCAAATGGAGGAAGTGGGGTGGTCGCGGATTGCGAGTAAAGGAGCGTCGATGAAGTGCGCAAAGCTCGCGCGATGGTACACAGTGCCTCACTTCGCGGACTCCGTTCGGAATGACGTGGTTGCGAGGCGGATTGTTAATGCCACATACGGTCGATTTTGAAAACGGTCTTGCGCGATGGTTGAAAGTTACTTGTGCCGGCAAGCTGCCTGCGCTACCAGACCGGCTTGGAACTGCATTACATCGCGGCGGCTTTGTCTTTGCGGAATTTCAGATCGTCGGCTAAGCCGAAGGCTTGGAAGACTTCGGCCTGGGTCTTGGCGCAAAGCGCGTTGATCTCGTCGACGGCGGACGCGGAAGGACTGATGCGGTAACGCAATTGGCGCTCGCCAGTGGGCGTTTCCACGATGCGAAGAACGAGGTCGGCCACTTCCTGAGGGTTACCAGCGACGGCGGTGAGTCCCGCATTGATCTTTTCCGCAATGTTTTTGGCGGAGCCGTATGTTTCGCCGCGAGCCTGATCCTCGGCGAAAACGATGTTGCCGAAAATGGCGGTCTGGTAAGCGCCGGGTTCCACGATCACCGATTCAATCCCTTGGGGAGCAAGTTCGTAGCTGTACGCCTCGGCAAATGCTTCCAAGGCGAATTTGCTGGCGCAGTAGTGTCCGAACGCGGGAAAAACCAAGCGACCAGCACCGCTGCTGATGTGCATGAGCAGACCACTGCGCTGGCGACGCATATGCGGAAGCACCGCGCGATTCACACGAACGGGTCCCAGGTAATTGGTGTCCATTAGCTTGCGTGCTTGTTCGGTGGTTACGGCTTCAATCAGGCCGACGACGGGATAGCCGGCATTGTTGATGGCGACATCGATGCGGCCAGCCTGCTTGACGATGGTTTCGACGGCTTTATTGACGGAGGCGTCGTCGGTGACATCGAGTTCCACGATATGGATGGGGAGCGATTCCTTTTCCGCCAAGGCGCGAATTTCTGCGGCGTTTTTGGCGTTACGGCCACCGGGATCACGCATCGAGGCGAAAACGGTGTGGCCCTTGCGGGCCAAGGTCTCGACGAACAGTCTGCCAAAGCCGGTGCTAGCACCGGTGACGAGCACGACTTGTTTGGATGCCATAAAGAGCGCTCCTTAATGACGTGAGGCGGTTGTGTGGCTAAAGCCACGTACCTACAGGAAACCAGCAACGTGCATAGCGAATCTGCTGATGGGATTGGATGCTGAGGGTTCCGCCTGGGTGCATAAATTTGGGGTACTCGAAAGAAAAAGGCTCCTGAAGGATACCAGGAGCCCGTAAAGCCATTCGCAGAATTTAGGAATCGAGAGATTACACGCTGAAGGAGCTGCCGCAGCCGCAGGTGCTCTTCACGTTGGGGTTGTTAAACTTGAAGCCTGCGCCTTCGATGGTTTCGACGTAGTCGATTTCCACGCCATCGAGATACATCGAGCTCATCTGGTCTACGGCAACCTTGAGACCGTCGAAATCTACAACTTCGTCAGTGTCGTTGGTCTGATTTTCAAACGCCATGTGGTACTGGAAGCCAGAGCAGCCTCCGCCCACCACGGCCACGCGCAGAGCCGTTGGCGATGGGCTTTGCATGCCCATGATTTCCTTCACTTTAGTTGCCGCAACGGGCGTTAAGTTAATCATAATTCCTAGTGGCCTCCACTCGCGGATTGCTCCGCAGAATCTCTACATGGTCAGTATAGCATAGCTGGCAAAAGATGAAACTGAGTTGCAAAACGCTTTGTTTCTTGGTTACTTCCCTGCCAGCCAGTTTCGACAACGGCTAACGCATACCCTAGAATAGGATGCACCATGACCCATAAAGTTACGTTGTTGCCTGGCGAAGGAATTGGTCCCGAAGTGTCTGCGGCAACGCGGCAAATCCTGGATGCGGCTGGCGTGAAGATTGAATGGGAAGAGCTGGGTGCGCGCGCGGAAAACACCGACAAGAGCACAGTGAAAGGCGCGGTGCTGAATACCGCCGCGATTGAATCGGTCCGGAAAAATAAAGTGGCGCTGAAGGGGCCAATGGCCACGGCAATTGCAGGCGGCGCGCCCAGCGTAAACGTGGCGTTGCGCAAGAGTCTGGAGTTGTACGCGAACTTGCGTCCGGTGAAGAATTTGCCAGGAGTGAAATCGCACTTCGATGGCGTGGATGTGGTGATTGTCCGGGAGAATACGGAGGATTTGTATTCGGGTCTGGAGCACGAAGTGGTGCCCGGCGTGGTGGAAAGCCTGAAAATCATCACGGAAAAGGCTTCAACCAAGATTGCCAGGTTTGCGTTTGAGTATGCGCGGAAGAATGGCCGGAAAAAGATTCATGCGATTCACAAAGCGAACATCATGAAGCTAAGTGATGGGCTGTTTCTGCGGTCGGTGCGCGCGGTTGCAGAGAAATACAGCGATATTGAGTACAAAGAATTGATCGTTGACAACGCCTGCATGCAGATCGTGATTAATCCGGACCAGTTTGATGTGTTGTTGCTGCCGAATTTGTATGGCGACGTGATGAGCGATCTGGCTGCGGGACTGGTTGGCGGATTGGGTGTGGTGCCCAGCGGAAATATCGGTGATGACAGCGCGATCTTTGAAGCGGTGCACGGAACGGCGCCGGATATCGCGGGCAAGGGCCTGGCAAATCCTACAGCGCTGACGATGAGTTCGATTTTGATGCTGCAGCATCTCGGGGAGCGTACGGCGGCTGAGCGAATTGAAGCCGCGCTGATCAGCGTCTACCGCGAAGGCAAGCACGTCACGAAGGATGTAGGCGGCAAAGCGGGTACGCAGGAATTCACGGATGCGGTGATCGCGGCGCTGCCGAAAACGTAACGATCTTGTGACTTGCAGTTGGATGGGATACGATTTTGGCGCATGTCGAAGAGGACAAAAAAGGCCAAAGTGCCAAAAACATCGAAGGCTATTAAGCCAAAAGTAGTGGAACCCGCGCCAGGCTCGCTCGAGAGCATTTTCAAAGAACTGCAAAGGCTGCTGGTGCCGTACGCGCCGCCCTTTAAGCCGGGTGGAGGCAATATCGATGGGAGAATGGACTACCATCTGGTGGTACCACAGTCGGTGGTGATTCAAGGGTCGTACGGAAATAAACCCACGGAAATTGCCATGGCCAGCCTGATCCTGCAGAAAGACTTTGTGGGATTTTATTTCATGCCGATTTATCTGAATCCGGAATTGAAGAAGAATCTGGCGCCGACGCTGTTGAAATTGTTGAAGGGCAAGACGTGTTTTCACGTGAAGAGCATTGACGCGCAGTTGATTGAGGATGTGACGGCGGCGTTGGCCTTGGGGATGAAGAGTTTCAAGGATCGGGATTGGGTGTAGGAGTAAGAGGACTAGAAGGGCACAATAAGGGTAATTCAACAATCCAAGAGAGATTCCTCACTCCGCAGACTCCGTTCGGAATGACGGCCTGCAGAACTTTCCAGACAAAAATAAATTAGAAGTTGGCGCGGGCGGCGATTGCGCGGATTTCTGGATTTTCGATTATGCGTTTGCGGAGGTTTTCGATTGTGGCTTGGAGCATGGCGCGGCCTAGCTCTTCGCCATGGACGTACAGCGACTTAAAGGGCTTCAAGAGGCGCAAGACTGGATAGATGAAACTAAAAATGCGCGGGAAACTGTGCGAAGGTGGCGTGTCGATGAAGGCAGGGCGCCAGCAGTCTGCGCCGATTAGGTCCATCAGTTCGAGTTCGGTGCGGGCCTTTACCTGAGACCAGAACATGCGACTGTCGGGGCGAGTTCCCTGCCCGGAGATGTAGTGGAATGCGGCGCTGGGGCTGCGAGCGAGAAGGGTGCGCGCGGCGGCCAGCGTGAAGTTGTGAGTGATTTTCTGGTATTCGTCCTTGGAAACTTTGGTAATGGAAACGCCGAGGCAGAAGAGGCAGGCGTCGACGCCTTCGAAAGCCGTGGCAATCGCGGAATACTCTAGGAAGTCGGTGTGCAGGATGTTGCGGAGTTTTGCGTGCTTGATGGTAAGTGGCTTGCGAGTGATGGCGCGAACTTCATTGACTACGGAGGCTTTGAGACAGGCGGTAAGAACCGCGCCGCCCGCCGCTCCGGTTGCGCCGAATAGCAGAATTCTCATGATGGATCAGATGCCCTGGATATCATCGCTGGCAGAGGATTGTACGTCGACTTGCCGGACAGCGAATGAATTTAGTAGGCGTAGACTTTGAGGAAGAGGAAGACGACTACGCCGGTGATGGAGACGTAGAGCCAGATGGGGAAGGTCCAGCGGGCGATTTTGCGATGGATGGCAAAGCGTCCGGTGAGCGAGAAGAAAAATGTGGTGAGCACCATGGGCAGAGCGACGATGGAGAGGATGATGTGGCTGGCCAAGATGGACAGGTACAAGGTGCGGACCGAGCCGTGGCCAGGGAAAATCGTGTCGCCATGCAGGGCGTGGTTGACGATGTAGCTGACCAGAAAAATGGAAGAGAAGACGAATGCCAGCAGCATGCTGTTGCGATGCGCATCGCGATTGCCCTGCTTGATGAAATACAATCCGACGCAAAGGGCGATGGCGCACAATCCATTGAGGAGCGCGTTGAGAGCGGGCAGAAACATCCAGCGCCCGGCGAAATCGGCGGAGGCATGATGCACGTAGAGCAGCCATAGCAGGAACGTCACCGCGAGGCCGCTGACTACGACGATGGTCCCGATTACGGGACGCGGATTGATTTGCGCCTGTTCCATGAGGATAATTAAACCACGGATGGCTGGTATCGATATCGGATATCGGATATCAGGAAGCGTTAACGCGGAAGCTTGTCGTACATCATTAGGCCCAGAAGAATGGGGATGTGCATGACGGTGGCGTGCATGAGCCACTTGGCGCGAGTGTTGGTTTTGGAATTGGCGGCCCAGAGGCAAACCTGAACCAGGCCGGTGCAGGTGACCAGCGCGCCGAAGAAATAAAGTACGCCAGCGAATCCCATAACGGCGGGTAACAGGCTGACGGCTACGAGCGAGGCAGCGTACAAAATAATTTGGCGGAAGGTGCGAGTGCCGTCTTTATCGACGACCGGCAGCATCAGAATGCCGGCGCGCGCGTAATCTTCGCGATACATCCAGGCGATAGCGTGGAAGTGCGGAAATTGCCAGAAGAAAAGAATGGCGAAGAGCAGCCATGCGCCTGCATCAACTTTTCCGGTAGCTGCGGCCCAGCCAATCATGGGCGGAATCGCGCCGGGAATGGCGCCCACGAAGGTGGCCCAGACGGTGCGCTTCTTGAGCGGCGTGTAGGCCAGCAGATAACTGAGGCAAGTGATCAGACCAAGGAAACAGGGCAACCAGCCGGCGGAGATGTAGAGGTCGAGGGCGCCGGCGATGCTGAGCATGATGCCAAAGCGCAGCGCTTCTGCGGGAGTGAGTTGGCCGGTGGGCAGCGGACGCGAGGCGGTGCGGCGCATGTAGCGGTCGGATTCGCGTTCGATGTAGTGATTCAGCGCGGCGGTGCCTGCTGCAATCATCATGGTGCCGAAGACGACGTGCAGCATGTGCAGCCAGGCCGACCGGGCCGCGCGCACCCATGTAATATCCCGCGCCGGTGGTCATCAGCACCAGGAACGACACGTCGGGCTTGGTAAGGGTGATGTAGGCGCTAAGCTTGCTCGGCTGCGTGAGCGTAGCAGTGCGGGCGTGAGACATTAAGCAGGCACCTCACCTTTGGTCGTGGCCAGCAGGACTTCCCTTCTGCGCGGCACGAGACGATAGCAAAGCAGAACAACGAAAATCGAAGTGGCGAAGAGCAGCGCGCCAACTACGGTGTGGATCACCGTGGAGAGCACCATGAAGGCCATGGGTTGTGGCGCGTCGGCGGTGCTGATGCGGGAATAGAGGGCGAGCAAGCCGAGCAACAGTTGCAGGCCAACGATGCCATGCAACAATTTACGCGCGCGGGACGATTTCTTTCACTTGCGGGAAGCGGCGACGCAGCACGGCGGCGGTCCAAAGGACCATGCCGAGCACCACGACGGAGCCTACAATATGCGGCTTCAGGGAAATGTATCCGTGGCGAAAGCCGGCGCCCGCGAGGACTTGCAGAAAAACCACGGCGGCGTTGAGGGTGACGATGGAGTGGATCGGCGGCGTGCCCTGATCTTCATATTGCGGGAGATTCTGTACCCACCAGCGGCTGGTGAAGGCCGCGATGCTGACCAGAATGGCGAACATGATCTGCGCGGTGCAGGCGTGCATCACCGGTAGCCAGTAATGGAGCAGTTTGAGGACCGTCAGACCGCCGAGGACGCCCTGAAATACCACGCCCCCTACTGCGGCGAGGCCTAGATACTTCATCCAGCGGCGTTCTTCTTTGCGCCACAGGGCGATGGCGAGAATGATGATGAAGAAGCCGAGGGCCGCGGCGATCAGGCGATGCGAATGTTCATAGGCAATGCCGCCAACCATCGGCGGGTTGAGAGTGCCGTAGGAAAGTGGCCAGTCGGGAACGGCGAGCGCGGCGTCTTCCGAGGTGACTAAGGCTCCGGCGGTGAGGAGAAGGATGGTCCACGCAACCAGAAAAAGGGCGTACTTGTGGATGAGCGGATGATAGGTAGCTTTCATGAATTTCGGGCCCCATTCCCGAAATGCACATTATAGCGCAAGGGTGCAAACCCGGCTGCGCCAGGAGAACTCTGAACCGGGAGAGACTTTAGCAAGGAACGAAGAAAAGGAAAAGAGGTTTTGCGGGGGCACATTGGCTTATGGACCGGGCTTCATGAAGATGACGCAGTAGTCCTGCGAAGACCAATTGTCGATTACTTTGTTTACCCGCAAGCCCGCGGATTCCAACTCGTCGACCATGACTTTCTTGGGAATGCCATGCCCGCCACGATTCTTGGGAACTCCTTCTACGGGCTCGAGGCTGGCGAGCGGTGGAAAATCGATGATGGCCAGGTACGCTCCGGGTTTTAGCGAGCGCACCAAATTCTTATCAAACGCCTGCGGCTGGGTCAGATGGTGATACACATGACGCAGGAAAATGGTGTCGCAGCAGCTCGGCGGAAGTTTTGGTTCATCCACTGTTCCTTCCACGATGGTTACGTTCTGAAGCTTGCGTTTCGCTACTTCCGCTCGGAGAGTCTTCAATTTTTCCTGGTCGATTTCCGTGGCATACACGCGGCCCGACGGCCCCACCTTTTGCACGGCCAGGAAGCTGTAGGTGCCGTCACCTGCGCCAACGTCGGCCACGATGGTTCCCGCCTTCCATTGGGTTAATTCTGCCAGGCGGGTGATTTCCTGGCGCTGATCCGCGTCTGTTCCTAGGGCGGCAGATCCTAGAGCGCAGAGTAAGGGGAGGACCAGGCTCGCGATGATGCGCGGAGACAGCTTGCGATTCATGATTTCTCCTACGTTGCCCGAAGCTCAAACGCGCTCAATTCGCTAACCATACGACTGAGTGACCCTGTCGGGATTAGACGCTGCTGAGCAGGCTTGAGGTGTTCCGCGTTTACCAGGAGTTAGGCTGTACTTTGCGCGGCAAGTGATGCCGCGATATTTCTCTCCGCATAAAGTCGATTGACCTTTGGCTGGATAATCCAAATTCCAAGGGGAAAGAACCATAGAAGAAAAAACGGACCAGCATAGTCGTAGAATGACACTGGCTTCTCCTTTTCGACCAGCCCAAAACACCTAGACACAAAATAGAGCAAATAAAAGAGACAAGCCATGCATGCCAGGTGCAGCGGCCAAATAAAGTTCTTGGAGAGGAGTATGTCGGAGAGAAGCAAAGGGAAAAATATGGGCATGTAAATCACGGGATAAACCAAAGAAAAACGAAAGAACCGTTCGTCCATCTGCAGTTCGGGCTTCACAATCGAATTAAGAAATGACCCCATTGCCCCCAACCAGAAAACCACGCAAAGTATGTGAAAAAGCATCGAGCCAAGGAACAAAACCCCCCAAGGTCCTACGTCACGCCATGACCATATTTTGGTTGGAAGTTGAATTGTCGCGACAAATTCCAGGGAGTACGGCAGAAGAAACACTAGAAGAAAAATCTGCCAATGCTTGGCACGAAGAAAGGAGTTGGCTGTCGCTGTCATCCGGGCCTCAATTTCTGTTTAGGTCGCAATGGCTGTGTTTATATCACGTAATACGAAGGATTTTCGGTGAGCTTAAAGTCAAGTCCTGATTCCGACCTCGTTATGACATCAACCGGACATGTTGCTCACAGTATCTCAACCGAATTGGTCGGGCGGGCAGGGATGAAAATCTCCCTTCTTGTGCCGAACTCCACACGGGCATAGAATCCGACGCAGAATTTCTATCCGCGCATGGTTGGTAATGCAGTTTGGAGTAGACCCATGCGATGCCTTCCTCGTAGTATCCGGAATACATTCCTGAGCGCTGTTGTAGTGTTTGCATGCCTTGCTTTGGCGTCTTGCGGCAGCACTACCTGTATCGCGGGCATTTTCGCCAATGGCAACGGCGTCATCTTCGTTAAAAACTCAACTCCGCCTCCCGCCTGCCCTTTTTCGACGGGCATGGGTATGATGAACGTCACCGCTGCCAAGTCGCAGATTTGCGAATTTTGCACTGCCTCCAGCCGACCGCAACATATTTTCGTAACGCTCAAAAGCATTCAACTCCACTCCGTTTTCCCCGACTCTCCAAACAATCCCCAATGGCTCGAACTTGCCCCTCAACTCCTTCGTGAACCTCGCCAAATCGACCTGCTCTCCGATTCGACCCCGGAAATTCTCGTTCAAAGCGCATCTGTTCCCGCAGGCACCTACCGTGAACTGCGCCTTCAATTCTTGCCGGATACTCCCGCCGACCTTGATGCGCTACCCGCCGAAAATTCCTGCCGCCACACCCGGCGAAATTGCATGCTCATGGCTGACGGCCGCGTCGAGGAGTTCCATTTCACGGGCAACGGCGACTCGCCTGAACTTCTCCTGCCCTTGCAATACAACGGAAGCAGCGCACTCGCTGTCGTGCCCAGCGCAACCGTCGATCTGCGGTTCACGCTGCAACCGCAGCAGGTCTTCGCCGTCTCCCCGTCGGAAGGTTGGCAAATCCACTATGTCCTTGTAGGCAATGTTTCCGTATCGAGGTAACTTAGCATTTAATCAGGAGTTGACGGTCGCATCTCGAAAGTCTGGAACAAAACCAAGCCTTGCGCACCGTACGAAGCATTTATTTCCAAAAGCTGATATTTCTGTTCACGCTTCGCCGACAGCAAATCTGTGGCCAGCGAAGCATCGACGTCCACGCCATACAATTCCGCCATGTCAGAACGGGTTAATTCATAGGTGCCGCGAAAAACCAAGTCGAGAATGATGTTGCCATGTTTAATTTCGGAAAATGTCAGCGCATCCACTTCTTGCAGAATCAAGATAAACGATTGACCATCTTGTGTTCTGAGGAAAAGATTCACCAATTTACTTGCGCCGATCCGTAGTCCGTCAAAATGGCCGTCGTGGAAATTTGGCATATTCATCGAAGTGGTCTCGCGGTCACGCGCCTAGGCGATGGCGGAGGAATGGGTTGAAGGCTCGGCGGGGACTTCTACGGCGCGGAGGACCAGGTCTTTGAGGGCGCCGATGAAGAGGGGGGAGTCGCCGACGGCGGGCATCATGCGGAAGCGCTCGATGCCGGCTTTTTTGGCGTCGGCGCGGCCTTCGATGTTGATCTCGTGGAGGGTTTCGATGTGCTCGGTGACGAAGGAGATGGGGACGACCATCATTTCTTTGACACCTTCGTGTCCTAGTTTTTCCAGCGTGCCGACAAACGATGGTTCGAGCCACTTTGCGGGGCCGACTTTACTTTGGAAGCAGAGCAGATGCGTCTTTGGCCAATTCGCATATTTCTGCGCGCCCAATTCGCAGACCAGGCGAACGGTTTCTTCGATGTGGCGCGGATAGGGGTCACCCTTTTCGACCAGGCTCATGGGCAGGCCGTGGGCGCTGAAAACCAGATGGATGCGCGAACTGTCGGGAAACTGGCGCAGGCACTTGCCGATGTTTTGCGTGAGGGCTTGAATGTACAGCGGATGGTTGAAGAAATGTTCGACGGTGCGCTCGGGAAGCGCGTCGACCGGCTCGCCGTAGACGCGCCGCCATTCTTTGAGGCTGCTGAGCGTGGTGGCGTAGGAATAGTGCGGATACAGCGGCAAAAGGACCAGCTCGTCGAGGTTGGCAGTTTTGCGCAGCGAGTCTACCGCTTCTTCGGTGAGCGGCTTCCAGTAACGCATGGCGGTGACGGCGACGGGATCGATATAGGGCTCAAGAGCGGCGACGAGTTTGCGGCGCTGGCGTTCGGTAAGAATGCCGATAGGCGAACGGCGGCCGATCTGGCCGTAACGCTGAGCGACAGGGACGCAACGCTTCTTGGCGATATAGCGGGCGAGCGGCTTGCGAATGAAATTGAGTGGGCCGAGCGGAATGATATCGGGATCGTAGAAAAGATTGCGCAGGAAGGGCTCGACGGTCTCGAGAGAGTCGGGTCCACCGAGTTGGAAGAGCACGATGCCAACGCGTTTTTTTCTGTTACTGCTCAAGGTGTTTCCTTTTCTTCGGGCACCACAGTTCAAAAGCTACTGACGCAAGTTCGAAGGACCTTGCGGGACTGGGGCACAACACGTTGTGCCCCTACTTGCGGGTTACGGAATTTTTCAGGCGCTCGATCTCGGTACGAAGATCGGAGGTGCGCTTGGCGATACTGACGTAGAACAGGAAAAATACGCTCCAGCCGATAATGTACGCGGCGAATACGCTGTTGAGATTTTTCATAGAGCCTCCGCTTCACGCTGCAAGACGTCGACATCGTATTTCATTTTTTCCAGGCCGTAGCGTTCGACCAACAAGAACGCGGTGAGCACGTGCATGGCGAACACCGAAAAGAAGAAGACTTTGTTCATGGTGGGATCGAGGCCGGAGCCGGGACCGCCCATGATTACCGGGGCGGGATGCTGGGTGCGCCACCAGCGGATGGCACCAAAGACCAGCGGCACATCGATGAACGCGAACACGCCGAAGAGCGAGCTAAGCAGCGCGCGACGGTCGGGTTCTTCGACCAGGCTGCGCAACAGCAGATACGAGACGTACAGCAGCCAGAGAACAAAGGTGGAGGTCAGGCGCGCATCCCAGGTCCAGTAGATTCCCCAGGCAGGCTTGGCCCAGATGGGGCCAGTGATGAGCACAACGGTGGTGAGCACCAGGCCCACTTCCGCGGCGGCCACGCCCAGCCAATCGTATTTCTGCTCACGCTTCCAGATGTAGAGAAGATTGCAGATGAAGCAAACCAGGAAAGCGTCCATGCCGGCCCAGGCGCTGCCTACATGAAAATAGAAAATGCGCTGCACGACGCCCATGGTGCGTTCTTCGGGAGCGATGTAGAAAGAGGCGTAGGCCGCTGCAATCACCAGCAGGATAGCCAGGGCGCCCAGAAGCACTCGTTTACCCATCGCGATTCACTCCTCCAAAAGATATTCGCCGAACATCCATAGAGCTGTCAAAAAAACCAAGTCGAAAACAGCTAAAAAGCCAATTCCCTTCCACTGCATGACCGGATCGCGATCGAGAAGGCCGACGGTGACTTCTGCGCTCGCGACCAGAACTGGGGTGAGAATTGGCAAGAGCAACAGTGGGAGCAGAAGTTCACGCATGCGCGCTTGCGCCGAGATGGCGGAGAGTGCAGTGCCGGCCACGGAGATGCCAAGACTGCCGAGGAACAGGACGAGCAGGAGCCAGTGGAATGTAGGGAGAATCGGCACGTTGTAGAGAACGGCGAACACCGGGAGCATCAGCAGTTCGGTGAGCATGAGGAACAGCGTGTTGGCGACGAGCTTGGCGAGAAAAATGGCGAAGGGATCGGAGATGGCCAGGCGCAGAGAGCTGAGCGTGTCGTTATTCTGCTCGCGAAGAAAACAGGGTTGCAGCATCAGGGATGCGGCGAAAAGAAAAGCCAGCCAAAGTAGACCGCCACCGAAGCGGCGCGATTCCGCGGTGGTGGGATCAAAGGTGAAGCTGAACAGAACGACGACCATCAGGATGAAGACGATGGTGGTAGTCAGGAGTTCGCGAGAACGAAATTCGGTGCGGAGTTCTTTGCCGAGCAGGACCGAGGTGTTGGAGAGCAGGCTCATGGCGACGTCAGGCGTTCCCAAAAATCAGAATGTTGTGAAGTGACGCGCCTGATTGGGTGTCGGCGATGACCGCGCCCGCATCGAGACGAACGGCGCGCGTGGCCAGCGCAGAAATTTCCGATTCGCCGTGCAGACTCATGACTACGGTGCAGCCGGCTTGATTGAGCTGCTGCAACGAACTGGCTAGCCAAGTGATGCCGATGGGATCGAGGCCAGTGGCGGGCTCGTCGAGAAGCAGCACGGACGGCTTGTGGATCAAGGCGCGGGCGATAGCGATGCGTTGCCGCATGCCACGCGAAAAGGTGCGAACTGGAGAGTCGCGGCGCTCGTAGAGCCCTACATCGCGCAACAATTCCTGGGCACGCGCTTCCGGCTGCTCGACATTTTGCAGCTTGGCGAAGAGGATCAGATTTTCTTCGGCGGTGAGTTCGTCGTAGACCATGGTGGTGTGCGCCACATAGCCGGGACGACCCTGACGCGCGTCGTCGTGATCATCAGCGTTGGTGTTCGCGCCGGGAAAACTCAGCTTGCCAGCGGTGGGTCGAACGATTTGCGCGGCGATGCGCAGCAGCGTGGTCTTGCCGGAGCCGTTGCGGCCCGCCAGCACGACGCATTCGCCGGGCGCGATTTCAAAGGAAACGCGACGCAGTGCGTACAGTCCACCATAGCGTTTATCGATGTTCTCGAAACGCAGTCCAGTTGGCGGTACTTTTAGCGAGGTCACAGGATTAGTTCCGGGCGGATTCAAGGGAGCGCTCAAGCCGCCATCTGCTTCGGATGCGTAAACGTGTTAGCCGCGCACCAGGTCGCGCAGCAGCTTTTCCATTTGTGCGCGTTCGCGTGCATAGTCTTCTTCGGAAATGGTGCCGGCTTGCCGCCGCAATTCCAGGCGGAAAATAGAATCCTTCAGCGAGTCGAGGCTGCTGGTTACCTGCTGATTCACGGAGGCGACCGTAGTTGCCGGAGCGGCAGGCGGCGTCACAACGGGCGCAACCGGAGGCGCGGGCTTAGCAGGCGGAGGCGGCTTCACTTTGCTGGCTTTTGGCGGAGGCGGAGGAGCCATGTGCTCCACGTCGGGCTCAGTAGCTGGCGACACGACAACTTGTTTACGCGAAAGCAGAATCGCGCCCATAGCAAAGAGCGCCGCGAGTCCGCCCAGCAAATACCATTTGAAATCGTCTAAGCGGCCGGGAATGGCAGAGATGTCGCCGCCACCAGTGCGCGAGTTCCCTTCCTGTGGCGGCATGCCGCCCTGCCCTTGGCCACCGCCGCCAGCGGATTGTGGCGCCGCAGTGCCGGAAATATTCACGGTCAGCGCAGATTTCACGGCGAGAGGCGGGTGCATGTAAACCATCATGCCCTGCTCTTGTCCACCGGGCTGCAAACCATCGGCGGTCACGGTGATGCCTGGAGGCGCGACGAGCAGCATGCGCACGTTGTCATACGTGGCGGGCAATTTCACAGTGGCACTGCCGGTATACGGAAGCTCATACGACAGGCGAATATTGGTTTCACCCGGACGAAAGGCGTAGGCGATGGCATTCAGGCCCTTCCCTTTCTCGATGGGGGCTTGAACGACGGGCATGCCGGTGGAACTGGTGGTAGCGATCTGTTGCAGCTTGGCGTTTTCCGGAATCGCGAATTGGAAATTGCCTTCTGTGCGGAAATAAGCTTGGGGCGGCTGCGATTCGTTCTTGACGATGTATTCTTCGGCGCCAATCAGCTTGTCGCCACTGGGTTCGAAGATGACGACGTGCGAATCGACCTTGAGGGTCTTCGGATCTTTCGATACATCGAAGACTTCCACGGTGACGTCGGGGCGCCCTGGGGGCAGCGACGTGTTCAGAGTTACGCCGGCATAGGTGGCGCGCAGCAGCATAGGGCCCATGCCAATGTTGGGATTGTCGAAGGTGAACTGGCCTTGTGCGTCGCTCTTGGTGGTGCCGACTTCCGCCATGTTGGCCATGGTGTTGAGCAGAGTGACTTCAACGTTGGCCGCAGGCTTGCCCGTGGTGCGATTCATAACTGTGCCGTGGACGGTGCCGGCAACCGCCGCGGTGGCGGCCAGCGATGCGATAAGGGAAATGGAGAGGAGGCGGGGACCAACAGCCTTCATCGAGCACTCCGGTCCGCAGCAGCCGGACGGGATGTGGGACGAGGACGGCGGATTTGCGATTCAGTGACCTGTTCGATTTCGGTGAGGACCAAAGCCGCTTCCGATTCGAGCGAGTTTTTCATTAATTCGTAGTCGCCTTCCGAGTATTTTCCGGCACGGTATTCGAATTTAAGGTCGCGCAGGTTGTCGTAGATTGTATCGCGTCGTTCGAGCAACTGGTCGAGTTTGGTGCGATGCGGTGCAAGGTCGGAAGCGTCTGGCTGAATATAGAAAATGAAAAGGAACACGGCGGTGGCGAGTCCTAAGCAAGCACCGAGTACGGCCCATTCCATCGATCCGGCGAACAGTATGGAGAACATCGCAGACGGCATTCGTTATTCCTCAGTCTCGCGATCGGCTTGCGCTCGTGCGCGCTGAAATTCGCCAGTCGGGTTGATGGCGGCCTGGGCGTGCGCGGTGGCCGGCGCGTTGATGGCTTGTTTGCGCCACTTCTTGATGAAGAAAACGACCAGCGCCAAGCCAAGAATGATGTAAAAGAACGGCATGATCCAGGCAACCAGGCCGAAACCGTGCTTGGGTGGTTCCACGTACACGACAGAACCATATTCCTGCACGAAGGCTTGCATGATCTGTTCGTCGGATTCGCCTTTGGCGATGTGCTGGTCTACTTCCTTCAGCATGCCCTTTGCGGTTTCGCAAGGGCCAGAGAAGGCGCCGCCCGGATGCGAGCAACCGCCGGCTGTCATGTCGCAGCCCTTGCACATGCACTTGAGCTTCATGCCGACGGCCTTGGCACGGTCGGACTGCGCAGCGAGGCGAATGGTGAGCAGCGGGCTGACTGCTAAGCTGAGCAAAATGATGAGGAATATGGAGCGGTTACGCTTAGTCATGACCTTCTCTTAGCGACACGCTAGGATTCAGCGTCTGCTGCAGCGCGGCGGTGGCAGGCGAAGTTTCCGGAACTGCGCCGAGGATCAGCGCGGCCTTGCGATTCGGCATCAGCGCGAGCAGTGTGCCCATCACCACCCAAACTCCGCCGAGCCAAATCCATTTCACCAGCGGATTGAGGTAGGCGTGAATTACTGGGAAGCCGGTGTCTGGATCCTGTCCGGAATAGACTACGTACAAATCGTCGCGCAGCGTGGAATAGATCGAGACCATGGTGCCGGCTTGCTGTTCGTTACCGGAGAATTTCCGTTTTTCCGGGTACAACATCATGATCTGCTTATTGTTCTTAAGGACTTCAACAATCATGCGCTCTGCGGTGTAATTGCGTTCGACCTTAGTGTCGCCGCTTTGCAGCACCAGAGTGTACGGGCCGAGTTGCATGGAATCGCCCAGGTTCATGGTCTTCTGTACGTCTTTGTTGAAGGCCGCGCCAGCCAGACCGATGAAGATCAACACCATGCCGAAGTGCACCACGTAGCCGCCGTAGCGACGGGTGTTGCGCATGGCCAGTTCGTGCGCCGACATCATCATGCTCATGCCGGTGCGCGCGGAGATGACTTTCGCGCCGCGGTAGAACTCCATGAAAATCGTGGCGGTGACGAACACACAGAGGAACAGGCAAACTTGCGACGCAACTTCGCGATAGCCGAGTGCGAAGAAAATCGCTCCGCCGATCGGCGCCTGCCATCAACGGCCAACCGAAATTGCGCTTCATGCTCTCGACGGAAGTTTTGCGCCAGGCCAGCAGCGGACCAACGCCGGTGAGAAACAGAATGGCGAGGCCGATGGGGATCATTACTTTATTGAAGAATGGCGCGCCGACGCTGATGCGCGAGCCGGAAAACCATTCGGAAAATACCGGAAAGAGCGTGCCGGAGAGAACCGCGATGCACGCGACCAGGAAAAGCAAATTGTTGAACAGAAAACTGGATTCGCGCGAAACCATCGAATCGAGCTGGTTTTCACTCTTAAGGTAATCGCGATTCTTAAAGTAGGCGGTGAAGCAGACTAGCAAGATCACGCCCATGAAGCCGACGAACCACGGACCGATCTGCGAATTGGCGAAGGCGTGAACGGAACTGACCACGCCGCTGCGTGTCAGGAATGTGCCCAGGATGCACAGCAGGAAGGTGCAGAAGACCAGCCAGACGTTCCAGACCTTCATCATGCCGCGCTTTTCCTGCATCATCACGGAGTGGAGGAAGGCTGTACCCGTGAGCCACGGAAGCAGCGAAGCGTTTTCGACTGGATCCCAGCCCCAATAGCCGCCCCAACCCAAAACGGCGTAGGCCCAGTGTGCGCCAAGCATGATGCCGATGGACTGGAAGCACCAGGCAATCATGGTCCACTTGCGGGTCAGGTGAATCCACTTTTCACCGGGATAGCGTGCCAGCAAAGCTGCCAAAGCGAAGGCGAACGGAATCGTGAAACCGGTGTAGCCGGAATACAAGTTCGGCGGATGGATGACCATTTCCGGATACTGCAGCAGCGGATTCAAACCGTTGCCATCGGAGCGCGTCACCATCTCAAGAGCGCCACTGGCATTCACCGTGCCCAGCGCTTTGAAGGGGCTTTCCACGAAGTTGTTCAGCGTGAGAAAGAAAATCTGTACGCCAGCGAGGACCACACCAACGTACGGCATCAATTCGCCGTTCTTGTTGCGGTAGGCGATCAAAACGGAAATGACGTAGACGGAGAGGAGGCAGCTCCAGAAGAGCAGCGACCCTTCTTGCCCAGCCCAGAGCGCGGCAAATTTGTAGAAGCTGGAGAGATCGCGGTTACTGTGGGCCACCACGTAAGCCATGGAGAAATTGTCGGTGTAAAGCAGGTATTCCAAGCTGATGGTGCCGCAGAAAATCAGCACGCAGGTGACGATGCCAGCCTGGCGAGTGCTCTTGATAAGCAGCGGATGGCGGGTGTAGATGGCGGCGATACCGCCGACGAAGGCGTACAGCGCGCAGACAAATGCGAGCAGGAGCGAAAATGATCCAAATACATCCATGAACTACGCCCTCCCCCGTGAGTGTGCCGCGGGCGCGCTACCTACATGCTACTTTTTTGCGTCATGCCTGCCGGTGCGCCTGAACCGCCCGGAGCCGCTTCATACTTCGAAGCGCATTTTGCCTGCACATGCTCGGCTACAAATCGCCCATTGGCATCGGGACGGCCTTCAACAAGTGCCTGTGCCTTGTCTTTGAAGGTATCGGGAAGCGGGTCGGTTCCGACGTAGCTGATGGTCAGAGTTTTCCCCTGCTCTTCCAGACTAAAATTGACGCGGCCGGAGAGATATTGAATGGTGCCCGGAACCACGGTGCCGGCGATGCGCATGCGATGAGTACGATCGGAGCCCTGCAATCCCTGATATTCCGCGATGGTGTGGTAGTAAGTCTTGCTTTCGCCGTAACCCAGCCACGCCAGGAATACCAACGAGAACAAAATGACCGTTATGCCGACACCGAATTTTGCTCGAGTCTTCACAGTGCACCCCTTACGGAGCCTGAACCTGATGAAATTCTATCATACCCAAAAAGCTGTAGCTGCGAGGGTTAGTTTGCGTTAACACGTCACCTTTCGCAGTGACAATTGTCACAAGAACCCTGTGTTCTAAGATACGCCCGAGGCCGATAAAGCTTGCCGAAATGTGTTCCTGTTGTGTTCGCCAAGTGACCCGGACTGGGTTGGCCTGTCTGCGTCCGCGTCTAAGTGAGCCAGCGCGACTGGACAACCAAGCGAGGCCTCGTTGAGCTTGGGCATCAGGAAATCGAGACGGTGCGAGATCACCACGACACGCTTGGGCTTCAAGGAGCGGCGGATGCGTACCAACGCCACCTGAGCCTGTGATGCCAGGAGAGCTTGCAGCGATGCAGCATCACCGCTGGATTCCAGGGGGCACTCCATTACGTGAGCGAGCAGCAAGCCGCGCTTTTGAAATTCGGTGAGTACCGTTTCGCGAGACTTCCCTGCTGTGGAGATTTCCACGGCAGAGAGAAGTTGCGCTGCTTCGCCATCGAACGAGCCATCGGCAGCGTAGAGAAAATGGAAAGGCTCCGCAGGAACGAAGGCGCTTAAAAGCAAAGTTTGCATGTGAAGAGGGCGGTAGCGCGTGGCTTGTTCAAGACGGGCCAGACGCGCGGCAAGATGCTCTGGAGAGGCCAATTGGCCGCACCCATCGCAAGTCAAGATGTCAGTAGGCGGTGTCACTTCGAGAGAAGCGTAGAGGATTCGCGGGTTGCAAGCAAGCTAGGCCAAGTACAGAAAAAGAACAGGCCTAGTATTGCCCTAAGTGATTGAAATATGAACGGTTGCGTGGCCGGGATGGTAATCGGGGTGATTATGGCCACGCAACCGCCAGGTACCGAGGCATTAAACCCAAGGGAATCAGGGAAGTTTCGCCGGTTGGGCGAAGTCTGTGGAGGCTGCAAGCTATTGGGCTGCAGGGCGATTAGTGTTCGGGAAGACTACTTGTTGACGGTGGCGTCGGTGGGGAGCTTGGAGCGCAGGCACCATTTCAGTTCCTGGCTCATTTCGGTAATTTCCATGCCGGGCATGACGATGAATTTGCACGACAACATTTCGCGCGGCTCGTCGTCATCGGGCAATTGGCAGGTTACGCGGCAATACTGACAATCCTGATTCCAGCAAAAACGCCCGTACGGAATTGTTTCCGGGCTGATGAACTGAAAACATCGCAGCAGTGAGTTGCGCTCCGGGACTTGAAATTTTTTGCCCATGATGGAGATGTCAACGAGCTTCTCATAGGGGCGAAACGGTTCCGACATGGTATGGCCTGTCCTTTGTCCACGGATGGTGGTGCTGCGCGATTCCCTGAGCCTGAATGCTTGCGCGAATGCACTCTCAGAGTAGTTGGTAGACGCGACTCGAACAACGACGCAATGACTTTGCATGTAGCGAATCCGCCACGGGGTAGCGCCGGAGTGATTAGTGAGTTGAGTTTAAGCGCCGAGGTCGAAGAATTGGCACATGCGGCGGAACTTTTCGTAGCGGCTGTCTACGATTTGGCGGGGGCTTTGTTGCGTTAGGACGAGGAGTTGGCGCTCCAACACTTCGCCCAGAAGTTTTGCGGCGCCTTCGTGATCGGCATGAGCGCCTCCGTCGGGCTCGGGAACGATTTCGTCGATGATGCCGAGATCTTTGAGATCGGTGGCCATAATCTTCATGGCGATGGCGGCAGTTTCGGCTTTGGTGGAATCGCGCCAGATGATGGAGGCGCAACCTTCCGGCGAAATCACCGAGTAAAAACCGTTCTCGAGAATGTTGACGCGATCGCCGATGGCAATGGCTAATGCGCCACCGGAGCCGCCTTCACCGGTGACGGTGACGATGACCGGCACAGGCAAGCGCGCCATTTCGCGGAGATTCCGAGCGATGGCTTCACCCTGGCCGCGCTCTTCGGCGTCGATGCCGGGATACGCGCCGGGCGTGTCGATAAAGGTAAGTATGGGCCTGCCAAATTTTGCAGCAAGTTCCATCACGCGCAGCGCTTTGCGATAGCCTTCGGGCTTGGGCTGGCCGAAATTGCGAACCACGCGCTGCTTGGTGTCGCGACCTTTTTGATGGCCGATGACGGCAACAGGGCGACCGTTGAATTTCGCGAGGCCGGTGATCAGCGCTTTGTCGTCACCGAAGCCGCGATCGCCGTGCAGTTCGATGAAGTCCGTGCACATCAAGCCAATCCAATCGAGAGTGTAGGGGCGCTGCGGGTGACGAGCGATCTGTGCGCGCTGCCAGGGGCCAAGATGGGCATAAAATTCGCGGCGCAGTTCCAGCACTTCGGTCTTGATGCGTTCGAGTTCGGCTTCTTCCCCGTTGGTGGAGGCGAGGCGGCGCAGCTCTTCGACTTCTTTTTCCAGGCGGTCGATTTCGGTCTGGCGCTCGAGAGTGGTCGCGGCCTTTTTGTCCTTACGAGCTGCGCACATCAGGTCACCCTCTGGATGCCCTCGTCGCCACAAATCCTTTGTACCGCGGCGATGAAATCGGGGCTTACGCGAATCTTGCGCTGTGATTGTACAACGGCAGTGGTGCCATCTTGTGCAGCCACTTCAAACACTACCGTGCTGGGCCCAGTGGCGCTGGCAAATAACTCTTCCAGTTGCTTGAGCGAGGCTTCATTCAGCCGGCTCAGGTCTAACTTTACGCGAAATTCCGAAGGACCAGCGCGATCGGCGATGTCTTCCAATTTGCGGCCTTCCTGCAAGGAAAGGCGCGTGCCGGCTTCTTCGATTTGCACGCGCACTTTCAGCAGCAGCGGTGCACCGGGCTTCACCAGATTTTCCAGGCGGGCAAAACTTTCTGGAAATGCCAAGAGCTCCTGAACGCCGGTCATATCCTGCAGAGTGAAGATAGCCCAACGCGCGCCTTTTTTCGAGCGCATTGGACGGGTGCCAACGATCAGACCTGCCACGGTGATTTCTTTTCCGTTGCGCTGGCCTTCGACTTCATCGAGCGAAAGAACGCCCATATCTTTCAGGCGCGAGCTGAATTTCTCGAGCGGATGGCCGGAAACATAGAAGCCGAGCATGGCGTATTCGCTGGTGAGGCGTTCTTCTTCGCTCCAAGGGGCCGCATCGCGCAATTCGAAATGAACGGTGGGCTCGGATGAGCCGCCGCCAAAAAATAATCCGTGCTGGCCGGATTCCTTGGAGCGCGCCGCACGTTGCAACGCCGCGACTGCATCGTCAACGGAAGCTAGCATGGGCTCGCGGGGGCCAAGAGAATCCATGGCGCCGGACTTGATCAGGCTTTCGAAGACACGCTTGTTCAGGCAGCGCGGCTCAATGCGTTCGCAGAATTTGTAAAGCGATTTGAATTCGCCCTGACTGACACGGGATTCACGAATCGCTTTCGCGGTGTTCTCGCCGACGTTCTTGATGGCTGCGAGTCCGAAGCGAATGGAATCGCCGACGGGCGTGAAGTACAAATCGCTTTCGTTTACATCCGGCGGCAAAATCGAAATGCCCATGCCGCGTGCTTCGTTGATGTACTTCACGGCCTTTTCGGTATTGCCGGCTTCAGAAGTGAGCAACGCGGCCATGAATTCGACCGGGTAATGGGTCTTGAGGTAGGCGGTCTGATAGGCCAGCAGCGCGTAGGCGCAGGAATGCGATTTATTGAAGCCGTAGCCCGCAAATTCTTCCATCAGGTCGAAAATGCGGACGGCTTTCTTCTCGGCGATTTTATTTTTCTCGCAGCCAGCCAGGAACTTGGCGCGTTGCGCGGCCATTTCCTCTTTTTTCTTCTTGCCCATGGCGCGGCGAAGCAGGTCGGCTTCGCCGAGCGAAAAGCTGGCCAAGCGATTGGCGATTTGCATCACCTGCTCTTGATAGAGGATGACGCCGTACGTTTCTTCGAGAATGTCTTTTAGCTGCGGCAGCTCGTAACTGACTTTGGTTTTCCCGTGTTTGCGATTGATGAAGTCGTCGATCATGCCGCCCTGAATAGGGCCGGGGCGGTAGAGCGCGTTCAGCGCGGTGAGATCTTCGATGCGCGTGGGCTGATAGCGGCGCAAAATGTCGCGCATGCCGTGCGATTCAAACTGGAAGATAGCAGTCGTTTCGCCGCGCGCGAATAGTTTGTAGGTGGCTTCATCGTTGAGCAGAAGGTTTTCGATGTCCACTTTCACGCCGCGATTCTTCTGCACCATGACTACGGCGTCGTGGAGAACGGTGAGCGTGGTCAGGCCGAGGAAATCCATTTTGAGCAGACCGATGCGCTCCAGCGCGTTCATGTCGTACTGCGTGGTGATTTCGTCGCGATTGGTCTTATAAACGGGAACCAACTCGGTGAGCGGTTGCGGCGAAATGACCACGCCGGCGGCGTGCGTGGAGGCGTGACGAGCCAGTCCTTCAAGACGTAATGCGACTTTCATCAGGTCTTTGAATTTCTCATCGCTATCGACGGCAGCTTTGAGTTGCGGCGATTCTTCGAGTGCTGTCTGGAGTTCAATGCCCAGCGTGGCTGGTATCAGTTTGGCGAGGCGATCGACTTCGCCGTACGGAATATCCATGGCGCGGCCAACATCTTTGACCGCGGCTTTTGCAGCCATGGTGCCGAAAGTGATGATCTGCGAAACATTTTCGCGGCCGTATTTGTGGGTGACGTAGTCGATCAATTCGCCGCGACGGCGCATGCAGAAGTCGATATCGATATCAGGCATGGAGACGCGTTCTGGATTCAGGAAACGCTCGAACAGCAAGTTGTATTGCAGCGGGTCGACGTCGGTAATGCGCAGCGCGTAACTCACCAGGCTGCCGGCAGCAGAACCACGGCCAGGGCCAACTGGAACTTCCTGCGCACGAGCGTAATGAATGAAGTCCCAGACGATCAAGAAGTATCCTTCATAGTGCATTTTCTTGATCATTTCGATTTCAGAGCTGAGGCGGCGTTCGTACTCTGCAAGTGGATTACTGAGCGCGCCTTCCTTGGCGAGACGTTCGAGGTATGGCACGCGCTGTGCAAAGCCCTCGCGCGCAACCTTTTCGAAGTAACTGCCGGGCGTGTGCCCTTCGGGGACCTTGAATTCCGGCAGCGCGTTGGGAATGTGCTCGATTTTGACGTTGCAGCGCGCGGCGATATCGACAGTGCGGCTGACCGCGTCGGGCACTTCGCGGAAAACCTTGGACATTTCCTCGGCGGTCTTGAAATAAAACTGGTCGGTGGCGAACTTCATGCGATGTTCGTCACTCATGGTTTTGCCGGTCTGAATGCAGAGCAGCACTTCCTGCGCGTGGGCGTCGGAGTGATGCAGGTAGTGGCAATCGTTAGTGGCCACCAGCGGGATCCCGGTCTCTTTCGAAAGGCGAATCAGTTCCCTGTTTACGCCCTTTTCTATTTCCAGGCCCTGATCTTGAATCTCGAGGAAGAAATTATTCTTTCCAAAAATGTCGCGGAGGCGGTAGGCATTTTCGCGCGCGCGATCGAGTTTTTCTTCAACGACCATCTCGGTGACCGGCCCGCGCAGGCACGCGGATAGAGCGATCAAACCCTTGCTGTGTTTAGAAAGCAGGTCGTAGTCGATGCGCGGCTTGTAGTAGAAACCTTCGAGATAACCGGCAGAAACCAACTTGATCAGATTGCGATAGCCTTCGAGCGATTCACACAGCAAAACCAGGTGGTTGCTGCTGCGGCCTCCGGGTTCGGCGTCGTCATGGTCCCCATTGCCGTTGGTGCGCCCGTTGGTTGGAGCGGATTTCTCGCCGCGATCGTGGCGGCTGCCTTTGGCTACGTACACTTCGCAGCCGATAATGGGCTTCACATCGCGCTTGCTGGCTTCATGGAAGAAATTGGCCGCGGCGAAGAGGTTGCCGTGGTCGGTAATCGCCACGGCCGGCATCTTCTGGCGCGAAGCTTCGTCGAGTAATTCGGAAGTTTCGCACGCACCATCAAGCAAGCTGAAGTCCGTATGGACGTGCAGGTGAACAAATTGGGGATTGCCCATGGAATTTAATTGTAAAACGTGGGAGCGAGAAATGCGACTCGCATTCTCGCGTTTCCCACAGGGTTGAGAAAAAAGTCTGTGCCAAAGTTCAAGGAAACGACAGCGATTATCGCCTGCAGACTACTTCCCTACCTCGCCTCGCCTGCTCGAACAAGCGTTAGCCGCGGCTATTTCTTTACTTTCTTTTTCGCTGCGGCCGCTTTCATGCCAGCTTTGAACTTCTCTTGTGCGGCGTGTTTGGCGGTGGCAGCAGCAGCGTGCCGCGCTTGCGGCGTTTCAGCGGCGGGTGGAGCAGCCTTTTCGCCACCCTTGGCCGGCCTCTTTTCCTTTTCTTTCTTCTTGGGAACTTCCTTGATGCCGGATAGTTTGCGCAGCATCTTTTCGCGTTCTTCGGGCGTCTTGCCGCGTCCGTTTAGCTGGGCGGCGAAAACATCCTGCACCACTTGATCGAACTTCGGTCCACGGGGCATGCCGAGAGCTTCCAGTTCATTGGAAACAATTTGCAACGCCTGACGAACCGGGCGCCACTTGTGCAGGAAGGATTTAATCTTGGAAATCGCGGCAGAGTTATTCGATTCGGCGAGGATGTAGGCAACGTACTCCATCGGAAGCTTTTCAATGTAGCGATAGGCTTCGATGGGCGTTTTGGTCTTCTTGCCGGTAAGCTCCTTCTGAACGGCGAGCGCCTTGTCGGGAAAACTTTCGATGGCCTCGATTTCGGCAGAACGGAAGCCGAGTTTCGAAAGTACGCTGCCGAGTTCGCGATCTTTCAACCGTCCCAGAATCGCCAGCATCATGGGTGTCGCCAAGCGCGGGCGGTAGCCGGCCATAAACAAATCGTCGCGAATCTTGATGACGCGGTTGATGGCTTCGTAATCGGGATGCTTTTTGGCCAGCAGCGGGTGAACGCGTTCGAGCAGATCGTTCTCTTCCCACTCTTTCAGGGTAAGGTGTGGCCGCTCTTCCTTGGCCAGCGCGCGCAATTCGTCACCGGCATCCTCGGGCGGAATGGTGTGCTGCAATTCGCGCTCGATGGCCAGGTTAAACCATTCCTGCGTGCGCGATTCGAGCTTGAATCCCATGCGCGCCGCGATGCGCAGAGCACGCAATAAACGAACAGGAGAATTGGTGAAGCTGTGAATGGTCAGAGCACGTACTTCGCCGTGCTCGATGTCCGACAAACCGTTGGTGGGATCGAGCAGCAATCCACGAGACGCCGGATTCAGGGAGATGGCGATAGCGTTGAGGGAGAAATCGCGGCGGCGCAGATCTTCCATGATGGTCGACCAGCGAATTTCCGGGCGGGTTCCCGGGCGGACGTAGTGATCGTCGCGCGCCGCGGAGATACTGCCTTCCCATTCGCCGCCGAATAACACTTCCACCTGGCGGAGTTTGTCGTCGTGTGAAACGATGGTGGCGCCACCTTTTTCCAGCTCGGCGGCCATCTTCGCGGGATTTCCTTCGACGCTAAAATCAAGATCTCGCAGTGTCGCACCGGTAATGAGGTCGCGCACCGTGCCACCGGTCAGATACACATTAAAACCCATGGCCGCCGCGAGTTCCTGCACACGCAACATAGCCGCGCGTTGCTCTGGGGAGAGCCGGCTTTCCAGCAAGAACATATAATCAGGCATTGAGCTCCTTCCGCTTCAGGGTGTCATTCGACTGGCGAAATGTTTCACCCACAATGGTTCTAGCCGCACGCTATGCGCGCGGGTGATGCGCCTTATAAATCTGTTTCAACCGCTCTTCCACAACATGGGTATAGATTTGCGTTGTAGAAATATCTGAATGGCCCAGCATTAACTGGACGGATCGCAGGTCTGCGCCGCGCTCGAGCAAGTGCGTGGCAAAACTGTGCCGTAACATGTGAGGTGTAAGCGCCATCCGCATTCCCGCACGCCGTCCGTACCCCGATAGAATCTTCCAGACCCCAACGCGGCTGAGGTTGCCCCCGCGCCGGTTGATGAACAACGAAGTGCCTGAAACTTGTTTGCCCTTGGACACCAGCTTGGGTCGGGCGTCGCGCAAATAGCGATCAACCAGCGCCAAAGCCTTCTTGCCAATGGGCACAATACGTTCCTTATCGCCCTTGCCGATGCAGCGGACGAACCCGGCTGAGCGATCAAGATCCATCACACGCAAAGAAATCAGTTCAGACACGCGCAAGCCGGTGGAATAGAGAACTTCCAGCATGGCGCGATCACGAAGGCCCATAGGTGTTTTCTCGTCCGGTTGCGCAAGAAGCTTCTCGACTTCTTCTAGCTTTAGGTAGCCCGGCAGCGACTTGCGAATCTTGGGCGATTCCAGATTCAGCGAGGGATCTTCGGCCCGAAGTCCCTGCACTTGAGCAAAGCGGAAGAAATTTCGCAGCGTCACCAGGTGCCGAGCTACGGTGCGGCTCTCCAACTTTTGCCGGTACAAACTGGCGAGAAAATCGACCAGGTCGTCGCGCGAGACACTTTCGAGTGTCAGCTTGGTCTTCTTCGCAAATTCATCGAATTTCACCAAGTCGCGGCGATACGCGGAAATCGTGTTCACCGACAAACCCTTCTCTACGCGCACATGGGTGAGGAATGACGTGATGGAAGCGCTGATTTCCATTAGGAGCCTGCCAACCCTTCTGCCGCTCCGGGACGCCGCGTGGCGATGCCGTAAACTTCTTCAATTTCGGGGCAACGAAATAGCCAGGTGAGGCCAATATAAAGCACCGTCGCTCCGGAGAGCACGCCGATAAACACCAGCAATTGCGAAAAGAAATTCCACTGCAGGGTCATGCTTATATAGTGATTCGCGATCATGCATCCGGCGCCCATGATCAGCGTGCATACGGAGATCTTGCCGATGGAACGGAAAATTTCCATGCTACCCAGCGGTCCGTAGCGGACGCGGAAGATGAGAAACAGCGTGAAAAAATCGAAGAAGGTGGCCAATGCGGTGGCCAGCGCGGGTCCGCCGTTCTGGAAGCGCTTGAAGAGGAATTCAAGGAAGATGAGGTTCAGCACGATGTTGAGAACGAAGGAGCAGGAAGCCACGATGACCGGTGTCTTGGTGTCGTGCGCGGAATAGAAAGCGGGGACGATTAGTTTGACGCAGGCTAGAGCCGGCAATCCAATGGCGTAGTAGAGCAACGGGCGTGCAGTCAGGCGCGTGGATTCGGCCACGAATTGGCCGTGCTGGAAGAGCATGCGGATAATCGGTTCGCGCAGCACCATGAGGCCCATAGCGGCGGGAATAGTGATATAGGCAACGATGCGCACCGCGAAGGTAAGGGTCCTCTTCAGCCCTTCGTAATTGTTGGCAGCTGCCTGGTGCGACATGATCGGCAAAATGGCAGTAGCCACAGCGATGGCGTAACCGCCCAGGACCAATTCCATCACGCGATCAGCGACGTAAAGCGCGGTCAGGCTGCCACGCGGCATGCGCGGGGCGTTCACGAAGAAGGTGTCCACGAAGAAGTTAATCTGCGAGATGCCGAGGCCGAAGAAGCGCGGGAAGATAATGCGCGCCACGTTGCGAATACCCGGATGGCTGAACGAAATACCAAAGTCGAAACGCATACCGCGCCGCACTAATTGCGGCACTAGGATTAAGAACTGCAGCGCGCCACCGACTAAGACGCCGACGGCGAGGGAAACGGCGGGGCTTTTGAAGTAGTGCCAGACCGCTGCTGTGGAAAAAATGATGATCGACAAGTTTAAAAAGACGGTGGTGGCGGCGGGCAATGCGAAATTATGGAAGGAGTTCAGAATGCCCATACCAACGGCGGCCAGCGACACGAAAAACAGGTAGGGGAAGATGATGCGGTTCAGGGCGATAGCCTCATCCCAGCCACCGGCGCTATCCCCTTGAAAGGTAAAGGTTTGAATGACGTGCGGGGAGAAGATGACGCCCAGGACGGTGACTGCGGCCATGACCAGGGCCAAGGTCCAGAAGAGGCGGTTGGCGAAGTCCCAAAGCTCCTTGCCAGTACGCTCCCGCATATAGGTGGTGAATACGGGTATCAGGGAAGCGCCGACCGTGCCTTCGCCGATTAAACGCCTGAAAAGGTTGGGGATACGGTAAGCCAAGACGAAAGAGTCGGCGGTGAGCGTGGTGCCCAAGAGGAGAGTGATGCGCTGGTCGCGAAGGTAGCCGAGTACACGGCTAACGATAGTTACGAGCGAAATAATCGACGCCGACTTTAAGATTTGTGTTTTCTCGGACAATCGGTGGCTCTCTGGACCTAAACCCAACAAAAACAATAACTTGACAGGGAAAAACAATCTAACTTAACATAACCCTCGCGGTAAAATCAATTGTTTCATCCATGCGAACGGATTATTGCAATTGAAAGCCAAAATCCCAGCGTCTACCCACAAAAAGGTTGTGGTGGAACTACTCGATAAAAAGACCGTTCGCGGTTACCTGAATCCCGCTCGCCTGCCGCAGGCCGAGAGTCTGAACCTGCTGACGCCTGAGGGCGCGCACGAAGAGATTCCGCTGCAAAGGGTGCGGGCGATTTACTTTGTACAGGACCTGGAGGAAAGTTTTTCGCCAGAGCGGAAATCGTTCCTGAGCCGGCCCAAGCTTGATGGGCTGTGGGTGAAGCTACGGTTTCGGGATGGGGAGACGCTGGAGGGCGTGATTCCTAATGATCTGCTCACATTCATCGACAATGGATTGCAGGTCACCCCTCCGGATTTGAATTCGAATGCGGACCGGATTTTCGTGCCGCGCTCGGCCTTGACGGAGCTTACGGTTCTGGGCGTGGTGGGGATCGCGCGAAGAAAGCCTGCGGCTGCGGCTGCAGCGGCGGCACTGACCCAACCCCGTTTGTTCAACGAATAGTTCCCTGCTGCCTTTCGTGGTTCCGTAGCGGCGTGCTGCGTCTGACGGCAACTTGCTACGATCAAGCTGGCGGTTTTCCTAAGGCACATTCGTAAAGGACACGCTGTGGATTGATGTAGCTGCTACACTTGAAGCCGCTTCGCAACGCCCGCCCTCCCGAGGAGAACGAATGCAAAGAAAATCCGTGGTTGGCCTGCTGTTTGTAACGGTGCTGGGTACGACGCTGATCGGCTGCGAGGATACCAAAGCGCGGCAAGAAAACGAGCAACTGAAAGCGCGCGTGGCGGAACTGGTAAAAGAAACCGGCGACGACGGCAATCGCATCGATGTGCTAACCCAAGAGAATGCGGCTTTGAAGCAAGAGAACGATCAACTGAAAGCCCATCCCAAATCCAAAAAGAAATCGAAGAGCAAACACCACCATCACGCGACTGCACCGCAGTAAACCTCGGCGTGAAGGTTAGAGATTAGTCCGCGCGGGTCAGCTTAAGAATTACTTCTGAGTCTGAGGAGATATTCACTTCTTTTTTGGCCATCTGCCACTTCGCCAGCTCCGCTGGAATTTTTCCTGCTCTCACCTCGGGACGGATGTAAGTCTGCACCAGGTAGCGGCCTTGCGGAACGTAGCCGGCTGGATAGACGCCCTTCACAGTGCGGTTCTGCGCCAGATGATAGGAAAGCGCATCGCGCTCTGCAGCGTCGACGGAAACACCGAGCTGTTTCAAAGGCAGTGCGCTTCCGTCTGATGTGACGATGCGGAAGAGCACGGTGTGGACGCGCACTTTGCCAACGGCAAATTGAATATCAGATAGATTTTCTCCGGCATGGACTTCGATGAGCTTTGCCTCCGCGTGGGCCATCACTCCCGGGTAGTATCCGGACCAACGCAGATAATCTTTGGAATCCAGTCGCTCCGCGGTGAGCAGGTATTTTCCGGGGCGGATGTAGCGAATCGAAAATGTGCCATCGGAATTCGCGGTAGCGGACTCGGCCGCGGTGTTGGGCAGAAGCGTGTCATCGCGAACCTGGGTCAGTTCGATCCATGCTTTTGCTAAGGGCGTGCCATCAGGCTTGATAATGCGGCCACAAACAGTCCCAGTCCACTGCGGAGCAAATTTGTCGTAGTAGCTTTTAGCATCGAGCAGGTCGTCGGGTGTCGGATCTTCTCCGCGCAGCACACGAAGGGCTGGGGCGGCATGTTGAGAAAGCGATGTGCCGGTGCAGATGCTAGTGCGCAATGTGTTGTCGTCAACCCTATCTGCGTACACGAGGTATTGGCTTCCGGTGTCAAAATCGAATCCACAATCGGCGTCGCTGGAAGCGGTGAGGACGGTCACTAAGCCGGACACGTCGCCGCGATAGGCGCGCAGAACATGAAAGCTGATTACACGCTGCGGCGAGACAGTGCTGGGTGAGGCTGAATTTTGCCGCGCATCGACGGTGCCCGCGAGCAGTTGCTGGTTTTCCACGACACCTTCGAAAATAATTTCGCTGGAGTTCGCGCCTTCGCTATACCAAACGGCAAGATCTCGCACGGTCTTCGCGTCGCTGGGGCTCTCGCAGGTACAACCCAACGCACTGCTGGCTAAAACGGCCAGGAGCGACATCACTGCAAGAAAAACGGGAAGGCCACCGCGCATTGTGACTTTCATCGGCGCACCAGATGGTGCGATGAGTATTGTCCCGCATCGGCAACGATTCAAGGGTGATGCCAGACACGAGTGTCCCGTGATTTAGCGCGTTTACTTCGCTGGGGTCGGAGCGACAACACGCAGCAGCATGGCGGTCCCGGCGTCTAGTTTGGCGTCGGCTTTTTCGAACTTGAGGGTAATCACTCCTACAGGAACGGTTTTCCCGCTGTGGGCGATTTCCACCTTGGAAATTCCGTACACGCCGCACGCGTCCGAGGAGAATACCCACAAAGCTTGAAGCCTATCGTCGCCATTCACTGGTCCATCACAGTCGGTGCCGGGCCGAGCATTCACGTGCACCAGCACTCCCCCGGTGATGCCCTTTCCGACGGTTTGTTTGAAGCGGCTGCGCACCTTGCCTGAATCACCAAAACGAATGTCTCCGCCAATTTGCACGGTGTCGGCCCAACCGGTCGGGGTTCCGCCATCGGCGCCGGTAAGCGGCGTTTGCGCTTGGCGGACAGCCTCACGGGAGGCCATGACTCGCAGACCGCTAAGCGTGGGAATCATATCTTTGTTGATTTCGATCTTGTCGAATCGCAACGACAGTTCAACGCCGTGTTCGTCCGCGGCTTTCATCACCGACACGATCGCGCCGGAAATCCGTGACTTTGCAGGGATTTTGTCGTGGAGCGTCAAAGGGACATCTTGCATAATCCGGGCTTCGATCGGCTGGCCAACTTGGGCGTGCTCCAGAGAAATGGTTTGCGCCAGGCTGACTGGAAGAATTAGGCCAACGGGCAGGGCCGTGGAGTGTTCTACCGGCATAGCTGGCGCCAGATGCGCGGTCGCCCAGCCGACTTTCGCTGCTAAGGAGGCCAATGCCAAACCAAACGCCAAGAGGGGTAGAAGAAGGGTGGTGGTCCGCTGAGTGTAACTGCTCTTCATAGACGCTCCGGCAAAGATTATAGAATTCTGATCAGTGAGCAGCTGACTTTCTAGATCTCGCTGTACGTGAACTTGTCTCAGACAGTATCTCGATGGACGTAGAGGGCACAAGGGCGATGCAGGTCGGTCCTAGCATTCTCTGTCGATGGGCTGCGGCGAGATTGTAGCGGGAGAGCTTGCGAGGTCTGCCTCGAGTATCGCAACACACTTTTGCGGATGGTATCGAGGCTAGCTAGATGCCATAGTTTACGGCACGCAGCGCGTCTTTATATGCTTCGCGAGCTTCGCCAGCGGCGGTGTGAGCGTCATGTTCCCTCTGGTGGGCATCATCCCAGCGCTCCATCGCCACCATAGAATGGTCCGCGGTGGCTAGCGCTTCTTCCGCGCGAATCGTCTCCACCCATGCATCAACAGCGGTTTTGTAGGCAAGCCGCAATTGGTCGAGATCTTCTTTGCTGCTCATAATCGCGGAAGGTTAGTGCGGGAGAGTCGACACGTCAATCAGGCGGCCTAAAATTTCACGGAAAATTTACGTGGCCTGTCAGTCCTGTCGTTTGCCCGCGGCAGACCACAGTCTTTGACCGTGACTTCGACACGGAAAGGCGTGTGAACCGGGCTATCTCGGCGTCTCACCGCTCCTGTACTTCCCTCTTCGGGCTGTGCGAGACTCAACGATTGGACTCGCAATTGTGGAGGAAGTGTCTTCATGAAACTTCAGGAATTGGCGCAAAAACTGGAATGCCGGCTGGAAGGCAGGGGCGACGGGGAGATTACCGGCGTGGCTGGCATCGATCATGCCGTCGCGGGACAAGTGACGTTTCTGGCTAACCGGCGGTACGTACCGCTATTGAAGACCACCATGGCGTCCGCGGTGTTTATCGAAGATGGAGTGAGCGTCGAACGCGAAGCCGGACTGCCTGCGCTGCCTGCGCTGCGCACCAAGAATCCGTATCTGGCGTTCGCGCAGGCTATTGAAGTTTTTTACCAGCCGCCGCGCTACAAGCCCGGCGCTCATGTGACCGCGGTGGTGGCGCCTTCGGCGCGGATTGGCATGGGAGCGCACATTGGTCCGTACTGCTTCATCGACGAAGACGTGGAAATTGGGGAACGCGCGGTGCTGCATAGCTTTGTTGCGATTTATCGCGGCGCGAAGATTGGCTCGCGATTTTTTGCGCATGCGCACGCGGTGGTGCGGGAACACTGCCGCATCGGCAATCGGGTGATTTTGCAAAATGGCGTGATTATCGGCGGAGATGGACTGGGATTTGCCAAGCGAGCGGACGGCTCGTGGTACAAGATGGCCCAATCGGGGCCGGCGGTGCTGGAAGATGACGTGGAAGTACAGGCCAATGCCTGTATTGATCGCGCGACAGTGGGCGAAACGCGAATTGGACGCGGGACTAAGATTGACGATCTGGTGCTGGTGGGGCACGCGTCGCACGTGGGCGCGAATGGAATGCTCTGCGGGCATGTGGGCTTGGCGGGCTCCACGCGAATCGAGGATAACTGCATTCTTGCTGGGCGCGTGGGCACTGCGGGACATCTGACGGTTGGCGAAGGCACGGTAATCACCGCGCAAAGCGGAGTGCCCAACGATGTGCCGGCGCATTCGATGTACTCCGGGTATCCCGCGGTGGAAAATCGCGAGTGGCTGAAAATGATGGCGGCACTTCGGCGTCTGCCGGAACTGCAAAAGCGGGTGCAGAAGTTGGAAGATGAATTAGAACAGCACAGAAATAACGCGAAGTCTGCGGATTAAGCCGCTCCAGGGAAGCCGATCGGCCGCTGATCCGGAGGCAAACCCGCCGCGAGTTCATCGTGCAGGCGATCATTCAAGGCATCGCGTTGCTCCAGCGTATATTCAGAAGAATTAATTGGCTCGAGAAATTCGACTAGGATATCTCCCGGCGTGATGTTGAGTTTGCGCTTTTCCATGATGCGGTGCGCGTTGGAACAAGCCACCGGCACGATCGGGACGCCGGCCTTGATGGCCATTACCGAAGTTCCCTTCTTGAATTCCTGCAAGCGGCCGTCGGGGCTGCGTGTACCCTCGGGATAAATCAGGAAAGATTGCCCGTCGCGAAGCGATTCCGTAGCTTTTTCCAGACTGGTGATGGCCGAATCGCGATGAAAACGGTCGACCGGAATGAAATGCGCCAAATGAAACGCCTGGCCAACGATGGGATATTCGAACAGCGACTTTTTGAGCAGAATCGCAATGCGCCGCGGAATGGACCAAACCACCGCCGGAGCATCTGCGGAACTGGTGTGATTCGCGGCGAAAATGCAGGTCTCTTTCGGGATGCGCTCGATGCCCTTTACGTGGACGCGTACCCCGACGCAGCGTACGAAGAACATTACGCCATTCACGCCAGCCCAGTAAAGCGGATCAACATGCCGTGTAATTAGCGTGTACAACAGCAGCGGTGGCCCTACGATCAAAATGTACAGTGACAAAAATATGCAGATGAACGCGGCGCGAATCATAGAGCTGGCTAGGAAAACTTTCTCGAATCAGAAGGCAGACGTCAAGGAGATGTTAGCGATTCTTTGCGGTGACTGGGTCTGTGGTGCCATGCAGAATGCCATCGCGAATACGCTTGGAGCGTTCTTCCGCGTGAGGCATTTCGGCGACTTGAAAAGTTTTCTCACGCACTTCACCGAGGCGCACGACGATATTTTGCTCCGTGTCATCGCGACGAATGCGCAGATGCAATTCGTCACCGGGCTTCTGCTGGCCTAGCCAGCGTTCCAGGCGGCGCGGCGGGTCCGAATTGTTCCAGCGCAGGATTTCGTCGCCCGCCTTCAGGCCGCTGTTCGCTGCCGGACCATCGGCGTCGATGCTGCCCACTTTCCAGGGACTGCTCGGCGCATGGTCGACGAAAAATCCGAGGACGGGCCGCACCGTTTCGCGAGTGTGCAGTTCGAGCCCCGCTAGCGGTAAAAGTTCCGTGTAGGGCAGCTGCGCGGTGCCGCTGATGTACTTCGAGAAAAAATCCTCGAGCGAGCCACCGACGATTTTCTCCGCGGTTAGACGCACATCGAGACTGTCCTGGTAATACTTGCCTTCCTTGGCGAACTCCACATTCATGGTGCGGAAAACGTCGTCGAGGCTTTTCTGATTGTTGGTGCGATCGCGAATCACGATGTCAAGGAGCACGCCAAGAATCTGCCCTTTGGTGTAGTAAGAAATGCTGTGCTGGGGCTGGTTGTAGAGCGCGTATTTCTCGAGCCAGGCATCCAGACTGGATTGCTCGGCGCTTTGCCAGCTTTCCGCGGGGCGCACTTCAATTTCGCTGATTTGCGAGCTGAGATCCTGATAGAAGTCTTGCTTGCTCCACAATCCGGTGCGCACCAGGGCGTAGGCGCCATAGGTGTTGGTCACGCCTTCCGCGAACCACAGCGATCGCGTGTACATCTCGCGGGTGTAATCCAGCGGCTCGAGGGTGGCGGGGCGAATGCGCTTGACGTTCCAGAGATGGAAAAACTCGTGAGCCGAGACGTTGGGGAGAAAGGCGTCGGACTGCACGGAAATCGCGGTGGAGTTGGCATGCTCCATGCCGCCACCTGAACCTGCCGCGGCTTTGCCGATGTGGAAGATGAATGTGTACTTATCGTACGGCGCATCTTCCATCATCTTGATTTCGTATTTGCAGATTTTGCGCAGCGCGCCTTCCACCTCACGACGCTTCCAATTGTCGCCATGAATTACGACGTGAACCGGCGGCGTGAGATCGCTGATGGTGAATTCTTCAAACTTGGAGACTTCGATGGGATCGTCGACGAGCGCGTCGTAGGTCGGCGCCTCGAGGGTAAATTGACGAGCCCCACCCACGGCTTCCATCACAGTTGAGTGCAGCAGAGGCCACGTTCCACTCTGCGGGAACATCAGTCAGTGAGATTGTGCTTTTTTCTGAGCGGCGTTCCGGCACATAAAGGAGAACCATGGCCGGATTGATGAAAGCATGATCGGAATTTAGTTGCGATTCAAAGGGGCCGGGATCATCCCAGAATGTTTCGTAGCGCACTTTGACCGTGCCGCTGGCCTTGACTCTGCCAGGTGAGCTTGTCAATTTTCTCGATGTCGACGCGCTGGCCATCCACGTACGCTTCAACACGCTGCACGTGGCTGCTGAAATCGCGAATTTCGTAAAAGGCGTTCCAGGCAGCCATCTGCAATCGCAGCTCGCCATCCACCTGCGGGACTTCCATGGAGATGCGGAACAGATGCTGCTCCGGATGAGCGATGGAAACTTCGTAGTGAATTTCTGCGGCCGCAGGTTTCGGTGAAGCGATCAGCAGAAGGAGCGAGATAGCGGTGGAAATGAATGCGAAATTTCGTGTAAATCGGTTCACCGGGCGTGGGCCTCGGTAGCTTGCGATTTCGCGAATAATTTCTTCATCAATTTTTCGTGCAGGCCGTCAAAGCTGCCGTTAGACATGACCAGCAGCACATCTCCCGGCTTTGCTTCGGCGACCAGGACGTCGGCGATCGCGTCGGCGCTGGGAAGAACGCGCGCGGTTTTGCCGAGTGCACGGACGGAAGCCGCGATATTTTCGGGATCGAGCCGCTGATCGTCGGCCAACTGGCCAGCACGATGCACACTTCCCAGCAACACGAGATCTCCCAAGGCCAGCGCCTCTGGCAAAGCTTCTTGAAAGACACGGCGGCGCATGGAATTCGAACGCGGCTCGAGTACCGCCCAGATTCGGCGACCCGGCCAACGCAATCGCGCTGCTTCAATGGTGGCGCGAATGGCGGTCGGATGATGCGCAAAGTCGTCGACCACCAAAATACCGTCGATCTCACCTTTCACATCCATTCGACGCTTCACACTTTGAAAGGTAGTGAGCGCTTCTCGAATCGTTTCGGCGCGTATCCCGCGGCCTTGGGCCACGATCAAAGCTGCCATCGCGTTCAAAACATTGTGACGCCCAGTAGCGGCAAGATGAAACTCGCCGAAATCCTCGCCTTTGTAGCGAGCCAAGAAATTCATACCATCGCCTTCGACCATCGACTTTTGAAGCCGATCCAGTCATTTCCTTCGTCGAATCCATAGGTAATGACGGGGCAAAAGGCCTTTTCGGTTGCCTTCCGCAAGGCTTCACCTCCTTGAGCGTCGCCCCAAACCACCACGCGGCCGCGGCGCGGCACCAGATTTACGAGGCGCCGGAAAGCGAGTTGGTATGCGTCAAAGTCGGTATAAATGTCGGCGTGATCGAATTCCACCGAGGTGATGATCAGATCGTCGGGGTGATAATGAAAAAACTTGGCGGCTTTGTCCCAATAGGCGCTGTCGTACTCGTCGCCTTCCAGAATAAAATCTTCGCCGCCACCCAAGCCGTAGCTTTTGCCAAAATTCTCGGCCACGCCACCAACCAGAAAATTCGGCTTCTTCCCTGCTACATGGAAAATCCACGCGAGCATGGCGGTGGTTGTAGTCTTGCCGTGGGTGCCGCTCACCACGATGGAGTGTTTGCCGAGCAGAAATTCCTCTTCGATGATTTCTGGGAGCGAACGATAGGGTAACTTGCGGTCCAACATCTCTTCCACTTCCACGTTGCCGCGGGAAATCGCGTTGCCGACCAAGACCAGGTCAGGCGCCGGCGTGAGATTTTTTGCGTCGAACGCGGTGGCGTACGAAATTCCCAAAGACTCCAGCAGAGTGGAAGCAGGCGGGTACACTCCAGCGTCCGAGCCGGTGACCTTGTAGCCACGCTCGCGCAGCATGCCTGCGAGCGGCGCCATCGCCGAGCCGCCAATGCCAATCATGTGAATGTGCTTCATCGATCGTCGCTGCTCCGGTATCTTCTTTATTATTCCACGACCGCGGGCTCCAAGATGTCCAGCCGGCCCTCGGCATTCGAATTCAATCGCGCACGCACACCCAGCGGCAGAGTGAGCATGGGACGCTTGGTGTGTCCCACGGGCGCGCCCCAGATTACCGGGATTCCCAATGGGCCGAAAATGCGCTCGCAGGCGTCGCGAATTGTGGGGCTGCCATCGACCGAAGGATGGCCATCCGGAAACTCGCCCAAGACAACGCCGCGCAAGTCACGAAATTTTCCGGCCTGTTTCAGATGCATCAGGGCGCGGTCCACTTGATACGGCCTCATGCCGCGATCCTCCAACATTAAAATCGCCGAGGTGGTATCCAATTCCCACGGTGTGCCTAACGTGGACTGCACCAGCGTCAAACATCCGCCCACCAGATTGCCCTCCGCTTCGCCGGCGCTCAGTGATTCGCCTTCGAGTTGGATCGAATAACCGGAGTCGGTGTTGAACACCGCGTTGAGAAACGATTCTTCGTCGTAGCCCTGCACTTGGCCGGCGCCGTGGTTGAATCCTGCAGAGACCATCGGCCCGTGAAAGGTCACCCAGTTTTCCGTCTGCCACAGATAAATCTGCAGCGTGGTTAGATCGCTGAACCCGACGATACTTTTCGGCGAGTGCAATTGCGCATGAAGATCGGTTTCCAGTAGGTAGTTCGAGCCGTAGCCGCCGCGTGAAGCGATCATTCCTTCAACAAAGGGATCCTGCGCTGCCGCCACAAATTCGTCGATGCGTTCTTCCTCGCTGGCCGCGAAATAGCCTTCCGGGTCGTATTCAAACGGGGGCGCAACTTCAAAGCCCAGGCGGTTTAATTCCGCTATGCCCGCAAACAAATCCAGGCGCTCCGCGGGAGATGCGGGCGCAAAGATGGCCAGCTTCGATCCTTTACGGAGCGCTTTGGGCTTGCGCGCTTTCTTTTGCGTCTTGATCATTCGTTGTGGCCTTGCGTGGGCAGCACCTCAGTGATCACGCCCTGCCGATTTAACTGCTTGACTATTTTTTCCTGCTGCTCGTGATTCACGTCGGCTTCAAACTCCACCACGGAATTCCCGCCGGACATCGTCGCACGAAAGTGATGCACCGGAACACGGAGTTGCGCAATCAACTGCTGAACTTCGGTGGCCACACTCTCCGTGTGATTGGTAGTGAAACGAAACATCAAGACGCGGGCGCGCAGATTGAACTTTTGTTCCAGCCACGCCAACACGACCAGCGCAAACAGCACAATGCCGGTGCTGGTCGCCGCCACCGCGTAAAATCCGCCGCCGGCCGACATACCGATTGCCGCTTCCACAAAAATCGTTGCCGCGGTGGTCATGCCGACTAAGCCGAAATTTTCTTTCAGGATGGCGCCAGCGCCCAGGAATCCGATGCCTTGCACAATGTTGGAGGCGATGCGAGTGGAACCGCTGTCGGACCACAAATGGCCCAGTTCACCCGACATAATCGTGAACAAGGCGGTCGCCAAACACACAAACAGGCTGGTGCGAATGCCGGCTGGACGGCGATGCAGATCGCGTTCCACGCCGATTGCTGCGCCCAAGGCGGCGGCGAACAACAGCCGGATCAGGATTTCTTGATATGTGAGCATGCGGTGGAAGCGCCTTGCTCGCTCCCACAAAATTCTAGCGAGTTACAGAGTGAATTGTGTCAGTTTTGCAAAATGACGTGCCCTGGCGTGTATCTCTTTTGATTTGAGATTCAGCAGCCGTTCCAGGCCGAAGCGCTCCACGGTGAAGCTGCCGAGCACCGAGCCATACACCATGGCGCGTCGCAGCGCGGCATCCGATTTGCTTCCAGCACTGGCCAGGTAGCCCATGAAGCCGCCCGCGAAGCTATCGCCGGCACCGGTGGGATCATGCGGCTCTTCCAACGGAAAGGCCGGCACGCAGAACACGCCGTGCTTATCGACCATCATCGCGCCATATTCGCCGCGCTTCACGACTAACGTCGAGGGGCCCATCTTGAAGATGTGCTTGGCGGCGCGCAGTAAATTGTGCTCGCTGGACAATTGGCGCGTTTCCGAATCGTTGATCATCAGGATATCGACGTGCTTCAGCGTTTCGCGCAGTTCCGCGTTGGTACGCTCGATCCAGTAATTCATGGTGTCCATCGCGGCCAGCTTCGGGCGGCCCTTGACCTGTTGCAGCACGTCGCGTTGCAAGTCTGGGGCAATGTTGGCGAGAAAGACGTAACTGGCTTTGCGATACTTTTCGGGCAGGCGCGGTTTGAAGTCTGCGAACACGTTCAGGTCGGTGGCCAGGGTGACGCGATCGTTCAGATTTTCCGTGTAGCGACCTGACCAGAAGAAGCATTTGCCCGCGGTACGCTCCATGCCTTCGATATCAATGTTGCGCTTACGGAGAATGGCTTCGTCTTTGGCGTGAAAATCGTCGCCGACCACAGCCACCAGATTTACGTGCGTGAAGAAACTCGCAGCCACCGCAAAGTACGTGGCGGCTCCGCCCAACGTACGCTCTACCTTTCCATAGGGACTCTCCAACGCATCATATGCAACCGAACCAACGACGAGTAGCGACACAGTCTCTCCTCTTATAGGTATTTGCCAATGATGGCAGCAAGATTCTTTTTGGTTTTAGCAGGGACAATCTTGAAATTCGTGATGAGCGCGTGTTGCAACGCCGAACCGCATTTGCACTTGCGCTCAGTGGGCATCGTTATCACCGCTTCCCGCAGGACGTTCTGGGCGTTGACGGCGTTTTGATTCAACGTGGCGATGATCGTCGAGGCCGTGACGGATTCATGCTCGGGATGCCAGCAATCGTAGTCGGTAATCATGGCGATGGTGGCGTAGCAAATTTCGGCTTCACGGGCGAGCTTGGCTTCGTTGACGTTGGTCATGCCAATCACGTCGAACTTCATGGCACGATGGAAATGCGCCTCGGCCAGCGTAGAGAATTGCGGACCTTCCATGCAGATGTAGGTGCCTTTGCGATGGATGGGCACGGCGGTGGATACACACGCGTCGGCCAACACGGTGGACAATTGTCCGCAGGTCGGTTTATCGAAGCCCACGTGCGCCACCAGGCCGTTGCCAAAAAATGTTGAGATGCGGCCCTTAGTGCGGTCGAAAAACTGATCGGGCACCATGAATTCGCCGGGACGCAAATCTTCCTGCAGGGAGCCAACGGCACTGACTGAAATGATGCGCTGCACGCCAAGCAACTTCATGGCGTAAATGTTGGCGCGAAAATTCAACTCGCTGGGTAAGAGCCGATGCCCACGTCCATGGCGGGCCAGAAAGGCTACCCGCTTCCCTTCAAGGGTTCCCACTACGAAGACATCTGAGGGATCGCCAAACGGCGTCTTGACGCGCATTTCGCGCCAATCCGTCAGCCCACTCATGGCGTAGAGACCGCTGCCGCCGATGATGCCGATGTCGGCGACGGCTCCCTTCGCTTGCGCACGTTTCCCTTTGGCTTTTTGCAACTTGGCCATCTGCTTCTCTCCTGGGAATTACGATTACTGGTTCAGATCGACTGGCTCGGCTTCTATCTTGCCATCGCGTTCGTGGAGCCTGGCGGCAACATCAGGATCGTGCCCAAACACGACAATCCATCCTTCATTCACGATGCGCGGAACCCACGCCCGCTTGGTTTCCAGCGTTTGCAGCGGGTACAGATCGTAAGCCATGATCCAGGGCAACGAACAATGGTGACGCGTCGGGAGCAAATCCGCAACAAAGACCAGGGTCTTGCCGCCGCCGGAAAGTCTTACCGCCTGAATGTCGGCATTGTGGCCGGGAATTTTTGAGACGGAAATGCCGGGGAATAATTCGCGATCGCCGTCGACGAGATCCCACTGCTTGGCATCGGCGATTGGCTGGAAATTTTCTTCGAAATAGCTAGCCTTGTCGCGCTCGGTGGGATTTGCCGCGTGCTGCAGCTCGCCGCGCTGAAGAATGTAACGTGCATTGCGAAACGTGGGCACGGGACGGCCGTTTTCGATGCGGGTGTTGCCGCCGGCGTGATCGAAATGCAGGTGGGTGTTGATGACCACGTCCACGTCACTTGGCTTTACACCTTCTCGGGCCAGCGATTCGATGAGCGGGTCGCCATCTTGAATGGCGTAAATGGCGCGTTGCTTGGCATCCCACTTTGTACCGTTCCCGGTCTCGATGACCATGGTCTTACCGGCGGCACGCACCAGCAGCGAGTTCGCACGCAGGCGAATCCGATTCTTATCGTCGGGCGTGGATCGCTTCTCCCAAAGCACTTTGGGGACAACGCCGAACATTGCGCCGCCATCGAGCCGAAACTCGCCACCATCCAGATAGCGTACTTCCATGTCGCCGAGGTGCATGGTTTGCTACGCGTCAGCCGGAAAGGCCGCTCTCCTTGAGGATTTCACTCACCGCGGTAAAAGGATCTTTCTTGCGTTCGGCCACTGCCGTAGCCAACGCGCGAAGTTTTGCCTCCCCTTGCTTCCCACCCAGCACTCGCTCCAGCAACCGCGATTCCAGCATCTCGATCAGGCGGTTCTGCCAATGCTCGACGTGTTTCTTGTGCCGTTCGCCACTTGACTCGAAATGCTTACGAAATTTCTCGACCGTTTCCGCCAATTCCTGCACGCCGCGATTTTCCGTCGCCACGGTGCGAATCACCGGAGGATGCCAGCCATCGCGCGGCATCACCAGCGACAACATGGCGTGAAGCTGCTCTTCGAGGCGGTCCGAGCCTTCGCGATCGGCTTTGTTCAACACAAAAATGTCGCCAATCTCCATCAGCCCAGCCTTCATGTTTTGAATGTCGTCGCCCAGGCCCGGTACGAGTACCACGATTACGCAATCGGCCAGCCGCACAATGTCGATTTCATCCTGGCCCACGCCTACCGTTTCGATCAGCACCTGGCGCTTCCCGGCCGCATCCAGTAGCAGCGCCACTTCGGCGGTTGCGTGGGCCAGGCCACCTAGGAATCCACGCGTCGCCATCGAGCGAATAAATATTCCGGTGTCGCTGGCGTGGCCTTGCATGCGGATGCGATCGCCCAGAATCGCGCCGCCGGAATAGGGGCTGGTCGGGTCGACGGCCACCACGCCCACCGGTTCGCTGCGCTTGCGATGATACGCCGCCAGGCGATCCACTAAGGTGCTTTTGCCAGTGCCTGGTGCGCCGGTGATTCCCGTCAAATACGCCTTGCCGGTGCTCGCAAATAGCTGCCGCAGCAGCTCTTCAGCTTCCGGCTCATGATTTTCAATGGCGGTAATCGCTCGCGAAATCGCGCGCACGTCGCCGTTGCGGACCTTCTCGGCCCACTCGCTAACATCCCAACTCATGTGTGTCCTTGTAGATCGTGAATCGCGGAAGCGCGCCGGTGCATTCCTCTATTATTTATTCCCAAGAAGATATAAGGCAACGGATAAGGAGGCAGAAAGCCGGGGTGTGACGCAGCGCACCAGCGATTGGCTCATCGCGCCGTTACCCTCTAAAGGATGGGTTACGATATAGGTACCTATAAAGAGCAGAATAGTGATTAAGAAATCCGGCAAGTTCCTGGCAGACTGGCGCGATGAACAAGGGCGCCGTCGCCGAAAGGCCTTCATCTCGCGCGAAAGCGCCGCGCGATTCTCCCGCGCCCAGCAGCGCGAAGCAGCAGCAAAAAAAGCCCGCGCTTCGAAACGTTCGGCCAGCTTTGCGACACGTGACGTGAAGACCGCCGCTGAAATCAAAACCCGCTTGGACGAACTCGACGCCGAACGCCTCATTCTCACGGAGCAGTTCCACAACGACCTCATCCGCGCCGCCACTGAGCTTCTCCCCAGCGCGATAGCCCAGGCCAAACCCACTCCAGCGCGCGGCAGCGGCCGTGACCGCAAGGCCGCCAAGTCCGGCTCCACAGCCCTCCTCCGCCTAATCAGCCGACTTGCAATGCGGCCCGCTCAAATCGGTTCTTGCAAATAAATCACACGCAAAACCGCGTCAGGCGCCCGCTAAGACCGCCGCCGTCATGGCAGCTTTTTCCGGGCCAAAGACAACCCCCTCAGAATTCTGCTCCCTCTGCGGCCTCCTCACGTACACCAAACCGCAGCCCACGCTAGTCCCTGCACTACCTTAGTACTAAATCGTACTTGCCTTTCCCGTTCCCCCCGCCTATCGTCCACTCTCAACGCTGGGAGTTCGTTCGCGAACTGGAATTGCAGGACGCAGTGAGCACAAAATTCGATGTATTTGGATTGATGCAGAACGGTAAGTACTCGTTGATCGGCCATGCCGAAAACCTCACCAAAGCCAGAAACCAAGCCCGAAACTATATGCTTGCCCATCCTCAGGAGACCCTGATCAGTTTCCGTATCATCATTCCGACTGACTCACTTCAATCCTTTCTACACCCAGCGCGCGCCGCGCAAAGCCGCACGAACCACGCTTCAAACCCACAGAAGCAGTGCCTTTCACCAGAATGACTTAGGCACAGCTCAGCCTGTGGACACCAATGGCCTCTGCCACAATTTGTCATTAGGAGTTATTAGTTCCTGCCGAGTAGCTGCCGGGCAATAACCAGCTTCTGAATTTCGCTGGTGCCCTCGCCAATGGTGCAGAGCTTCACGTCGCGATAATACTTCTCGGCGGGATAATCCTTGATGAAGCCGTAGCCGCCGTGAATCTGCACGCACTCATTGGCCACGCGCACCGCCACTTCGCTGGCGAAAAGTTTGGCCATGCTGGATTCGCGAGTGAAGCGCGCCTTCTTCTGATCGGCGAGCCACGCAGCTTGATAGACGAGCAGACGCGCCGCTTCGACTTCGGTAGCCATGTCGGCGAGTTTGAATTGAATCGCCTGAAACTCGCTGATGGCTTTGCCGAATTGCTTGCGCTGCTTGGCGTATTTCGTGGCCGCGTCCAGAGCGCCCTGCGCCATGCCCAATGCTAGTGCCGCTATCGAGATGCGCCCTCCATCCAAAATTTTCAGGCTGCTGATGAAGCCTTCGCCTTCGGGCCCAAGTAGATTTTCCGCGGCGACGTGGCAGTCGCTGAAAATGACTTCGGAGGTGTCGCTAGCGCGCATGCCCAGCTTGTTTTCTTTTTTGCCGGGGCGAAAGCCGGGCTGGCCCTTCTCGAGAATGAAGGCGCTGATGCCATGCGAATCTTTGCTTTTGTCGGTGACCGCCATGGCCACGCAAGTATCTGCGTAATGTCCGTTAGTGGTGAAGGTCTTCGCTCCATTCAGCACCCAGCTATTACCGTTGCGCACCGCAGTGGTTCGCGTTCCACCTGCGTCGGAGCCGGCTTCCGGTTCAGTCAACGACCAGGCGCCCAGTTTTTTGCCTTGCGCCAGCGGGACTAGGTATTTGCGTTTTTGTTCTTCGGTGCCAAATTTGAAAATATGATTAGAGCAAAGTGAATTGTGCGCGGCAACGAACAAGCCTACCGAACCATCGACGCGCGACAGCTCTTCAATCACCGTGGCGTATTCGATGTAGCCAAGCCCTGCGCCGCCGTATTCTTCCGGGAAAATGACGCCCATCAGACCCATTTCCGCGAGCTTGGGCAGGATCTCTGAGGGGAAATGGGAGGCTTCGTCCCACTCCATTACGTGCGGAGCGATTTCACCTTCCGCAAATTCTCGGACGCTCTTGCGCAGTTGCTGCTGTTCGTCGGTGAACGTGAAATCCACGAAATCCCCCGGTCAGTGGTTTTACATATACTCACAGTAAGTTTAGCTTATGGGGCGCTGGAGCGCACCCGGGCGATTCGGGTGGGTTGCTCTCGCGTTTGCACGCTCCTAAAAACTTGATTAGCGATGAGTTTCGTCTGGTGCCGTCCCGGCAAGATGCCGGCGCTACAAATCGGACTACCAGCCTACTGGGTAGCCGTTCTTTTTGTTTTGTTCGTCGAGCCAGATTTTCAGCGGGGCGAAATAATCGGCTAGCGCGCTGGCATCGGCGTCGCGTTGGCCGGTCAGCACTTCCATCGCGTCGGGCCAAGGCTTGCTGGCGCCCATGGAGAGCATGGCGTTCAGCTTGTCGCCGGCCTTTTTATTTCCATAAATGGAGCAGCGATGCAGCGGCCCCGGCACGCCAGCTTCTTTACAGAGCGCGCGCTGAAACTGGAATTGGTAAATGCGCGCAAGGAAATAGCGCATGTACGGCACATTGCCGGGCACGTGATACTTCGCGCCCGGATCGAAATCACCCTCGGTGCGGCCTACTGGCGGTGCGACGCCCTGATACTTCTGGCGCAATGCCCACCACGCCTTGTTGTATTCGTCCGGTTTGACCTGGCCAGAGAAGACTTCCCAGCGCCACTTGTCGATCACTAAACCGAAGGGAAGAAACGCTACTTTCTCCAGCGCCTGTTGCAGCAGGTAGTCCGTGTCGCCGGAAGCAGGCGGCACAGTATCGATCAGGCTGATCTTTTTTAAATATTCGGGCGTGACGGAAAGCGCGATGGTATCGCCAACCCCTTCGTGAAATCCATCGTTGGCGCTGGCCTGAAATAGCGGGGGCTGAGTGTTGTAGGCGCGCTGGTAAAAATTGTGGCCCAGTTCATGGTGAATGGTGCGGAAATCTTCTTCGCGAATCTGGATACACATTTTGACGCGCAGATCATCTTTGAAATCCACATCCCACGCGCTGGCGTGGCAAATCACGTCGCGATCGGCGGGCTTGGTGAATAACGAGCGCTCCCAAAAAGTCGGCGGCAGCGGCGCGAATCCCAACGAGACAAAGAAATTCTCGCCGTACTTCACCATACCTTTCGCATCGGTTTTGCGGTCGACCAGAATTTTGGTCAGGTCGAAGCTCTGCGCTGGTTTGGGCGAGTCCATCAACTCGTAAACATTGTTCCATTCCTGCGCCCAGATATTACCGAGCAAGTGCGCGGGGATCGGGCCGTTCGGCGGCACTACATCCTTGCCGTATTTTTTGACCAACTGGCCGCGCACATAGGCGTGCAACGAAAGATAGAGCGGCTGTAGTTGCGACCACAGACGATCCAAATCCTTCGCAAACGCGTCGGGGTCCATATCGTAATTGGAACGCCACAATGCGCCTGCATCCGCATAGCCCAGTTCCTTCGAACCTTGATTGCCTAGCTCCACCATGCGCACGTAGCGCTGCCGCATCGGCGCGCCCACAGCATGCCAGCCGATCCACGCGCGTTTCAGCTCTTCGGGATCGCGGCTGGTGGCCATCAACTTTTCTACCGCAGTGACGTCGAGGCACGGCTTCTTGTCGCCATCGGGGCACCACTTTCCTTTTCCATAATCGCCGTTAAGAGAAGCCAGCACCTGCGCCAGTTCCTTCTGCGCTTTCGGATCATCGGGCGCCGGAAAATTCGTAGCGAGTTCGAGCAGCAGTCGTTTGCGCGCCAACTCCGGAGGCAATTGCACTTTGTCGTAGCGATGCGCTTCTTTGGCGTAGCGCGTGGCTGCGGTGTTGAATATCTCGTCGGCATCCGCGGCGATCTGCTCGGTATCATCGGTAATGAAGTTGGCCGCGACCCACTCGCCGCGCGAAGCTTTAATCTCCAGGTCGAACAGATTAGCTTCTGCGGCATCAACGAATTTGCGAGCATCCTCGGCTGTCGGTGGTGCTGGTTTGGTTTGTGCGCCAGCAGTTCCCACCGAAACTCAAGGATGCTAATCCTACGCAAAGAACCGCCGTCGCCACATGCTTCCACACACACGCCATTGACGCCTCCTCGGAATTTCCCTTGATGCTGCGAATCAATTAGGAACTACGCCGACCGCCCTACCCGTCTCTCAACCACTGCTTTTAATTCCGTTAACGCCCTCTCGACCCCTGCGCGGTCCACGTTCCAGTGCGTCACCATGCGCACTGAATACGGCGCCGTATCCTGCGCCCAGACATCGCGCGTGTGCAGCGCATCGCACAGTTCCACTGCGGTCATGCCGGTCGCTGTGCAATCGAAAATCACGATGTTGGTGCGGACGGATGCGGGATCAATCTTGAGGCCCGGGATAGCGGCGATCCCTTCCGCCAAGTGTTTGGCATTGGCGTGATCTTCATGCAACCTTGAAGGGGATTTCTCCAGCGCAATCAATCCGGCCGCCGCAATGATTCCCACCTGCCGCATACCGCCGCCAAACATTTTGCGGTACATGCGGGCGCGCTCGATGAATTCCTTTGAGCCAATAATCATCGAGCCTAGGGGCGCACCAAGTCCCTTGGACAAACAGAACATCACCGAATCGACGTTCTTGGTGATTCGCGCTACATCGTCGCCGAGGGCCACGGCAGCGTTGAAAATGCGCGCGCCATCGAGGTGCACTTTTAGGCCCAGGCTGTGTGCGCCTGCACAAATTTCGTCGATGCGCGCTGTAGGGTACACCGTGCCTCCCGCCATGTTGCTGGAATTTTCCAGGCAGACCAGCGCGGTTTGCGAGTCGTAATAAATCTTGGGGCGCACCGCGGCTTCCACTTGCTTCCAGGTCATGATGCCGTCGTCGCCGCCACGCACCGCGCGCGGCATGCAACCGGCGATGGCCGACATCGATGCGAGCTCGTAAAGATTCACGTGGCTACGCTCTTCGCAAATCACTTCGTTACCGTGATGCGTCCAGATTTTGATGGCGGTCAGGTTGCCCATACAGCCCGTGGGCACGAACAGAGCTGCTTCTTTGCCGAAAATTTCGGCGGCGCGCTGCTGCAGGCGATTCACGGTTGGATCTTCGCCGTATACGTCGTCGCCCACTTCTGCGGCAGCCATGGCACGGCGCATCTCGTCGCTCGGGCGGGTTACCGTGTCGCTGCGCAGATCGACGGCGTTTTCGATTGGCGACACCTGGTCGGGATCTACAAGCTGATTGCCTTTTGCTACCGTGTAACTCATTGGGCCCTCTCTTCGGTTCGCGCGCGTTGCTTGCACATTATCGCAACAATTCCACGATTACTTCGTTCGAAATACTCAATTTTCTGGGAGCAAGACGGACCACGTCACCTTCGCGTTCGACCATGCCGGCGGATGATAAGCGATCGACCCGGTCTGTCAGATCAACGCTGTACTGTTTTTGAATTCGGCTGAGATTGATGCCGGCGAGTTGCCGCAGGCCCAGGAAGAGTTCCTCTTCCAGAGCAGATTCCTGCGTGACTTTGTCCACGGATTCGATCGCGGTCTTCCCTGCCGAAATGGCCGCCGCATAAACTGCCGCGTCATGCATGTTGGCCCAACGTTGCGTGCCGGAATACGAATGCGCGCCTGCGCCGAATCCCAAATACGGTTCGCGGCGCCAGTATTTCAAATTGTGTTTGGAGGCGAATCCGGGCTTGGCCCAGTTGGATATTTCGTATTGTTGATATCCCGCAGACTTTTAGTTCGCGTTGCGCGGTCTCGTAGAATTCGGCCATTTCCTCTTCGGCGGGAAGATCACGGGCGCTGTAGCGGCTGCCACTTTGTAGCACTTCCAATCCAAGTCGGCTGCCTTCGTCGATTTCCATCATGTAAATGGAAACGTGCTGCGGGGAAAGCTGAATAGTCTCCGCGAGCGATTGCGCCCAGGACGAACGGGTTTGCTTCGGCAATCCAGCAATCAGGTCGAAGCTAATGTTGTTAATGCCGTGCTCGTGCAGGATCGGAACGGCGCGATAAATATCGCTGCGACGGTGCATGCGACCCGCAGCCTTTAACTCTTCGTCGATAAAAGATTGCGTGCCGAAGCTGATGCGATTGATGCCCAGGTCGCGCCACGCGGCTGCTTTTTCTGGCTCGACGGTTTCTGGATCGGCTTCAAGGGTCACTTCTTCTAGGTCGCACGCAAAAGTTCCATGCAGCGCGCCCAGCATGTTTTCCAACAGCTCAGGCTCCAGCAAGCTCGGCGTGCCGCCACCGATGTACACGGTATTCACCACGGCAGCCTCTAAAGCTGCAGGTAGCGCTATGCCAGACTGCGACCAAAGCGGGCGATGCTCGCGAATTTCGCGGCATACCGAATCGACATAGGGCGCGAAGCGGCCCGCAGACACCACGCCGGTATGAAAATTACAGTAGGTGCATTTCGTCTGACAGAACGGCACCTGAATGTAAATCCCGAGATTGTCCATTAGCGAAAACTTTAGCACAGGCCGGTGTCCTGAACCGCATTCAGCTAAACACGGTCGGGCAAAACCTTGACGTATATCTTCCGCTCCCGCGGCCCATCAAATTCGGCCAGGAAGATTCCTTGCCAGCGTCCCAGCGCCAGCTTCCCTTCTTCCACAAACACGAACTGGTTCATCCCCACCAACATGGTCTTCACGTGCGAGTCGGAATTCCCTTCGCTATGGCGAAATGGGCCAGACATGGGGATCAGACGATCCATCGCGCCTTCCGCGTCGGTGGCCACATCGGGATCGGCATGTTCGTTGATCAGCACGCCCGCGGTGGTATGCGGCACGTACAAAAAGCATGTTCCGGCCTTGATTCCCAGCGCTGTAACTACGCGCTGGACTTCGATGGTGATGTCCACCATCTGCGTGCGCTGGTCGGTTTTCACGCGAATCGCCTGCACGACTTCGTCTCCACCGCTCTTCGCTTACGGAATTTCTACGACGCAAAGTTGGCCGGGGTTTTTCGCGCTGGTAAGCGCCTGCAAATCCTGCAGGCCAGCCGGACCCAGCCGCGCCAGAAATGGCAGGAAACAGAGCTCGCGCGATTGCAATGCTTTGTGTGGAAAGAGCAGATTCTCCAGAAAGTGGGCGTGCTGCTGAATTAATTTCTCGTGACGATCCAGCGACACACCAGTCTGGCGGCGCATTTTTTCCACCTGATATTGGATGCGCTTCCCGGAACGCGCTATTGCGCCCTGGACCGTGGGGTCGACCTTAGCGATGGAATGCTGCAGCTTCTGCAATTGTTTATCGAGATTTCGGATGGTGCCATCAAACTCGCGAGTGAGGGTCTTTGGTATCGCGTCCGCATACATGTGCCGCAATAAATGCTGCAAACCTTTCCAGGCATCTTCGATTCCGACTTTATATTTCTTCATCAGGCGAACCGCCTTGGGATCGACCAGCGTGAAATCGGCGCGCGGCAGAATGACCGGCATAGTGCCGAGCAGCTTTTCATAAACCACGCTTGACTGAGCAAAATAAGCGATTTCAGCGGGGCCGCCAAAGTAGGCCGCAGTCGGCAGTAGATAATCCTGCACGACCGGACGCAACAGCGCATTAGGGCTGAAATGTTCCGGCTCAGTATCCACCCGCTTCAGCCATTGCGCGCGCGGGCCCATCTCACCCACCGAGGCGAATTCTCCGTTGGTGGCATTGACAACATGCCGCTGTCCATCGCGCAAGGTAAAGAGCAACGTGCTGCGGGCCGTGACCTTCACCTGCGTTTCATATCCGGCGCGTTGCAAGTCTTTGCCGCGCTGAAGCAGAGCTGCTTCCAGAGCGTCGCGCTGTGCCAATGCCTGACACATAATGGGTGCCGCGACCACATGCAACTTAGGGTCGAGCGGATCCAGCAGAATCAATCCTTGCTCGGCAAACACTTTGGCGAACATCTTGGCAAACGCGGTGCCGTAGGTCTCGTCGGGTTTATAACTCTGACGCAGAATTTCGGCGGTCTCAGCGCCAAAGGGACCAGCCAAGGTAGCGCCAGCTTCACGAAGAACTTCGTCGATTTCTCGTCCCAGCTTGATTTTGCCAACTGGCACGGGTTGTTCTTCGAGTTTGGAAAGTTCCAGGCGCTGCAGGTTGCCATCTGAGAACCACGTGGCGTGGCGCACCTCATCGAGGTCGTGATCTTCGGTGGCCATCCAGAACACGGGAACGGCCGCGATGCCATCGTTCGAAAGTTCCTTGGCAGTTTGAATCGCGGTGAGCGCCTTGTAGAACGCGTAACTCGGGCCGCCGAGAAGTCCCACCTGCTGGCCGCTGACTACCGCGACCGCGCCTTCTTCCAACCGGCGTAAATTCTTTTTGGTTTCCGCGCTGCCGCCAAAGGAAGCATTTTGTTCGCGAAGGATTTGCGCGACGGTGCGACGGCGTTCATCGGGAAATTTCAGATTGCGGGCGTAACTGGCGACGGATTGGAGATTGGGAGGGTGTGCGTAAAACGAAGAGAGCTTAGAAAAATCCTCAAGGTAATCACGGACTAACTTCGACGTGTGTGGGACTTGAGAGGGCGGATAGGCGCGACAGTCCATGAAGCCTTAGATGATAGACGTAGATAAAAGTGACGGCAAACGACAGAAGATTAGACGCGCGCAGCCGCCGGATGTAATTCGGCAATGATGGCCGCCAATTGCTGTTTTTTCTCTTCTTTTACGGGCAAAAGAGGCAAACGCGGCACCCCGCCGTGGTAGCCGCGCAACTGCATCACGTGCTTCAGGCCGGGGATGCCCTGATCCGACACGATGCGCTTTGAAGCGTTGACCAGCACGTGTTGCAGGGCGCGGGCCTCGGCGTGGCGGTTTTGCTGGAACAGTTCGTAAAGTTCTACACACTTTTCTGGAAGGGCGCAGGCTAGGGCCAGTATGGCCCCCCGGGCTCCCATCGCCAGCGCGGGATAGACCACTGCCGCCCCGCCAGTCAGCACATAGAAGTCGTCGGGCGCAGTGGAAACCACTTCACCAATGCGCTGGATACTGCCGGAACTATCCTTGATACCAACAATATTTGGGTGAGCCGCGAGCGCGACGATTTCCGGCGTTTCGAGCGTGACCCCGGTAAAAATCGGTACGGAATAGAGAAGGACTGGAATGGGCGAGGCATCCGCGACAGCGCGGTAGTGCTGGATGTAGTTTTCGGCTTTGTACGCCGGCTTGTAGTAATACGGCGTCTTCACCAGAGCCACCTGGAAACCCAAAGCGGCGGCGCGCTTGGTGCGCACGATAGTCTCCGCGGTGGACTCGACGCCCGTGCCGGCAATCAGCAATTTTTCAGGGGCAGCGGCTTCTTTTACCGCGGCTAAGATGCTTTCGCCCTCATCGCGGCAGAGCATCACCGATTCGCCGGTAGAGCCCAGAGCAACATAGCCGGCCAGGCCGATTTGATTGTAGCGGCGAATATTTTCTTTCACGCCGCGCAGCGAGACGCTGCCGTCGGCTTCAAACGGCGTGACTAACGCAGGGAAAATTCCGGCAATGTTCATCTGCTAATCTCCCGATTTCGTGTTGCCCGACGCGGCCACTCGGTTTTGATGCAAGTCCTGCAGGCAATTCACTTCGCGCTCCATCTCGATCAGCGCATGAATGCCTCGCACCGCTGCATGCGCCGCGGAAAGTGTGGTGATGCAGGGAATGTTGTAACGAATGGCGGCGCGGCGAATGGATTTCTCGTCGTAGAAGGATTCGCGGCCTAAAGGCGTGTTGATGACCAGATTGATCTTTCCGGTTTTGACTAGGTCGACGATGTTGGGCCTGCCTTCGTTCACCTTGAAAACCGCCTCGCACGGCACGCCAGCCGCGCGCAGTGCCGCAGCAGTGCCTCGTGTGCCAACAATTTTAAAGCCCATGGAGGTGAGCTCGCTGCCGATTTGCCCCAGGTGACGCTTGTCGCGGTCGTTGACGCTGATGAACACCGTCCCGCTTTGCGGCAATTTCTGGCCGGCGGCGAGTTGCGCTTTGGCAAACGCCTGGCCGTAGGAGGTCGAGATGCCCATTACTTCGCCAGTTGAGCGCATTTCCGGGCCAAGAATGGTGTCTACGCCGCGGAATTTGTTGAATGGGAAGACAGGGGACTTCACGGAGTAAAAATCATGCACGGCAACCTCGGCCACACCGTTGTGATAGACGAGAGGCAACTTCATGTCGGAGAGCCGGCGCCCGACCATCAAGCGCGCTGCTACTTTTGCCAGTGGTACGCCGGTTGCCTTGCTGACGAATGGCACGGTACGCGAGGCGCGCGGATTCACTTCGAGGACGTACACCGTGTCGCGCTGAATGGCGTATTGCACGTTCATCAGCCCGACCACTTTCAAAGCGAGCGCAAGCTTCTTGGTGTAATCCCGAATCGTGTTCAGAATTGTTGGCGACAAGCTGACTGGAGGTAGCACGCAGGAAGAATCCCCGGAATGCACGCCGGCTTCTTCGATGTGTTCCATAATTCCGCCGATGACCACATCGGTGCCGTCGGCCAGCGCGTCGACATCCACTTCCGTGGCTTCTTCCAGGAACTGATCGATTAGAACCGGGCGCGCGGGGCCCATCAGCGCGGCTTGGGCTACATATTCTTGAACTGTGTTTACGTCGTAGGCGATCACCATGGCGCGGCCGCCGAGTACATAGCTGGGTCGCACCAACACAGGTAAGCCAATTTCGCCTGCCACCCGCGCCGCTTCTTCGGGCACCAGCGCGGTTCCGTTGCGGGGCTGCGGAATACGCAACTCCTCCAGCAACCGGCCAAATCTGCGGCGATCCTCGGCGAGGTCAATTGATTCGGGAGCCGTGCCAACAATCGGCACACCGTTGCGCTTCAATTCCAGCGCCAAGTTTAGAGGCGTCTGCCCGCCAAACTGCACAATCACGCCGCTGGGCTTTTCTTTTTCCACAATGGCCAGCACGTCTTCGAGCGTGAGTGGCTCGAAGTACAAGCGATCTGAAGTGTCGTAATCCGTAGACACGGTCTCCGGATTGCAATTCACCATGATCGATTCGAAGCCATCAGCGCGCAGCGCAAACGAAGCATGGCAACAGCAATAATCGAACTCGATGCCCTGCCCGATGCGGTTGGGGCCACTGCCCAGAATCATGATCTTCTGCTTCTGCGTCGGTTCCGACTCGTCTTCCTCTTCGTAGGTGGAATACATGTACGGAGTGAACGATTCGAACTCCGCCGCGCAGGTATCGACGCGCTTGAACACCGGGGAAACACCATAGCGGGCGCGTTGCAGGCGAACTACGGCCGGAGTGGTCTTCCAGATTTGCGCCAGATGCTCGTCGCTGGTGCCAACTCGTTTTACTTCACGCAGCAAATCCTTCGACGCGGTTTCGACTGTCACGGAAGCGGCGCGCCGGTTGGCCTGGACAATCTCTTCAATCTGGTGGATGAACCACGGATCGATTTTTGTCAGGTCGCAAATTTCGGCAGCGGGCAATCCGCGTTCGACCGCAGTCAGAATCCAGTGAATGCGATTGGGCCGCGGCGTAGACAGCTTCTCGCGCAGCAGTGAATCCGGCGCATCGGCAGGAGCACGCCACGGAGTGCTGGGCTCCAGCGAACGAATTCCCTTTTGCAGCGCTTCTTTAAAGGTGCGGCCGATGGACATCACTTCGCCCACCGATTTCATTTGAGTGCCGAGAGTGCTGTCGGCTCCGGGAAATTTCTCGAACTGCCACTTGGGAATTTTTACCACGACATAGTCGATGGTCGGCTCGAAGCAGGCCGGTGTCGCCTTGGTAATGTCATTGGGAATTTCGTCCAGCGTCATGCCTACCGCGAGACGCGCGGCAATTTTCGCGATGGGGAAGCCGGTGGCCTTGCTGGCCAGCGCCGAACTGCGCGAAACGCGTGGGTTCATTTCGATTACGGTCATGCGGCCGTTTTCTGGGTTGACGGCAAACTGTACGTTGGAGCCGCCGGTTTCGACACCTACTTCGCGAATGATAGCCGCGGCTGCGTCGCGCATCCGTTGATATTCTTTGTCGGTGAGTGTCTGCGCGGGCGCTACAGTAATCGAATCGCCGGTATGTACGCCCATGGGATCAAAATTCTCAATGGTGCAAATCACCACGAAGTTGTCGCGGAAGTCGCGCATCACTTCCAGTTCGTATTCTTTCCAGCCGAGAACCGACTCTTCGACCAGCGCTTCATGCACCGGGCTCATCTCCAGCGCGTGGGCGATCGCGTCCGCAAATTCCTCCTTGTTGTAGGCAATCGAGCCGCCGGTGCCGCCCAGTGTGAACGAGGGCCGAATCACCAGCGGAAATCCCAACTGATCACAAAGGCGCAGCGCGTCTTGCGCGTTATTCACCAGCGCGGAGGCCGGAACTTCCAGACCAATTTTCCGGCAAGCATCTTTGAACCACAGGCGATCTTCCGCCACTTTGATGGCGCGCAACGATGCGCCAATCATTTCTACCCTGTACTTCTCGAGAATGCCGCTTTCAGCCAGTTCCACAGCAAGGTTCAGCGCGGTTTGGCCTCCGACCGTGGGAAGCAGCGCGTCGGGCTTTTCCTTCGCGATGATCTGCTCGAGATATTCCTTGGTCAGCGGCTCGATGTAGGTGCGGTGCGCCAGTTCCGGATCAGTCATGATGGTCGCCGGATTCGAATTCACGAGCACCACTTCGTAGCCCTCGGTGCGCAGCGCTTTGCACGCCTGCGCGCCGGAATAATCAAACTCGCAAGCCTGCCCAATCACAATGGGGCCGGAGCCGATAATCAGAATCTTGTGGATGTCTTTTCGTTTAGGCATCAATTCCCTTTTGTGAAGTGGTGCTCATCCTCGCGAGCTTCCGGGTTGAGCAAATTCTTTCATCAGGTCCGTAAAGGTGGAGAACAAGTAGTGCGAGTCGTGCGGCCCGGGCGAAGCCTCGGGATGATACTGCACGCTGAAGAGCGGCAGCGACTTGTGGCGCATGCCTTCATTGGTGTTGTCGTTCAGGTTGACATGCGTGATTTCGACTTCGCTGGACGGCAGCGATTCGGGATCGACGCAAAATCCGTGATTCTGCGCGGTGATTTCCACCTGGCTGGTCAACAAGTTCTTCACCGGATGATTCGAGCCGTGATGGCCGAATTTCAGCTTGAAGGTTTTTCCGCCCAGCGCCAGGCCGCACAGTTGATGTCCCAGGCAGATACCGAATATCGGCACACGCCCGGCCAGCTTGCGAATATTTTCCACCGCATAGGTGACCGGCTCCGGATCGCCCGGGCCATTCGAGAGAAACACGCCGTCCGGCTTCACCGCGAGCACATCTTCCGCCGAGGTATTAGCCGGCACCACGGTCACTTCGCAGTGATGATCCACCAGCAGCCGCAAAATGTTTTGCTTGATCCCGTAATCGTACGCGACCACGCGAAAACGCCGCTCGTTAGGACTGGCCCCCGCCTCGCCCATCTGCTCGGCCCACGGTGAAGATGCCAGATCAATCGAGCCTTTTTGCCAGTCGTACGCTTTCTGGCAACTCACCCGGCCCGCAAGCTCCTGCCCGGTCATTAATGGAATTTGTTTCGCTTCGAAGACCAGTTGATCGGCGGGCGTGCCGTCGGTCGAGACAATTCCGCGCAACGCGCCAAACTTGCGCAGATGGCGCACCAACGCGCGCGTGTCGATATCCCAGATCACCGGGATCTTGTGGCGATTTAAATAGAGCTGCGCGCTTTCCGCCGAGCGCCAGTTCGACGTAACCTGCGAAAATTCGCGGACGATCAGCGATTCGATGTACGGCCGCGAAGATTCCTCGTCATCCAAATTCGCGCCAACGTTTCCAATGTGGGGATAAGTAAGGCAGACAATCTGACCCGCATAGCTGGGGTCGGTGAAAACTTCCTGGTAACCGGTGAGGCTGGTATTAAAAACGACTTCGCCGCCGCGGCGCGTGATTGCGCCTGCCGCACGGCCGTTAAATATGCGCCCGTCTTCGAGCGCCAGAATTGCTGGGCGATGAGAAACTTCTGCTGTCAGTGGATCCTCCGTCAAACTTCATTTCTCGTTCGCCTCAGTGGTCGACAAAGAGCCAAAGTGGTCGACCGGCCAATAGGCGAACACAGCCCGGCCATAAATGAACTGGTTCGCCACCGGGCCAAAGACGCGTGAATCATTGGAGCTGATCCGGTGATCGCCCATAACAAAATAACATCCTTGGGGCACGCGCGTCGGCCCATAATCGGTAACATCCGCATATTGCGGCGGCACGTAGGGTTCGGGAATGGTTTGCCCATTCACGTAGACCACGCCGCGGCGAATCTCGATCGTTTCTCCTGGCAAGCCAATCACCCGCTTGATGAAAGATTTGGAGTGGTCGAGAGGATACCAGAACACCACTACATCGCCACGATCAATGGGCTCGAACCGGTACACAAATTTGTTGATGAAGATGCGCTCTTGATCGGACAGCAGCGGCGCCATGCTGGTGCCTTCGACTTTCACCGGTTGATACAGGAAGACGATGATGACCAGCGCCAGACCAATGGCGATGAGCAGGTCGCGAGTCCAAACGCGAATTTCGTGGCGCAGCACGCTGGCGGTAGAAGAAACGCCGACCTGCGCCACGTTTCCTGGGGCGATGGGATTGTTTGGTGGGATGCTTGGTGCAATAGCTTGGGGCAGGGCGCCGGATGTTTCGCCCGTGGGAGGTAAAACTGGATTCTCGTCAGGTTTCAGCATCTCGTGCTGCCTCGTATTTATAACATGCACCCCTACGTCGCGCTAGTCGCGATTTCACTTCACAACTGGCCTGACTGGGTTACTTAATAAGATTCACTTGGTGGTCACTATCGTTGCATGCCGCTTTCACAATTCATTCGCCTGCGAAGCAAAGTTCCGACAGGCATATTGTTAAAACGCTGGGCGATTAGACGTAGCAGCGAGCAAGTTGGAAAGCGTAGAGAGCCGTCGAACTTGCCGCATTACCTCTTATCAATCTGAAGCCAGAGCGAAATTGAGGGAAGCCAGTGCTGCCGCCACGGCCGTCTCGGTTCGCAGAATCAGCTTGCCTAGCGACGCTGCTTGAAACTGTGCAGCGCGCGCTGCTGCAAATTCCGCATCGGTCCAGCCGCCTTCCGGACCAATCGCCAGAGTTACGGATGAAGCCTGCGCGCCAGCCAGCAACGTGCGCAGCGGTTTCGCATCCTGGGCCTCGGATAACAGGATGCGCAGACCATCTTCGCGCAAAGCAAACGCTTCTTCCGCGGTCACCAGCGGCTCAAGCTCCGGAACCTGCACACGCCGGGATTGTTGCGAAGACTCCAGTAGAATCTTCTTCCAGCGCTCGGCACGCTTCACCGCAGCGGCCAGCAATCCCTTTTCGCTGCGCCCTGCGGCAACTGGCACAACTCGCGCAACGCCCAACTCAGTAGCCTTTTCCAGCGCCCATTCGAAGGCATCGAATTTCACCACCGCAAGCAGAAGCGTTGACCGAAGCGTGGGCTGAAACGCGGGCAAGTGTTCGACTAGCGCGAAGTCCACATGATCGCGCCCCACTTCCTGCACGCGCGCCAGCCACACTTGTGCGCCATCACTGAGTTCGTAGAGTTGTCCGGTTTGTGCGCGCAGCACCCGCCCGAGATGATACGCCGCTTCATCCACCATCACAGCGGTTTGATTTTCAAATCGATCGACAAAGAAGCGGCGTCGCATACGCGGCCTAGCCGAAGATGTCCTTTACTTTGTCAAAAATAGTGGAGTTGCGATCCGCCGGCTTGTTATCGACCTTCAAGGTGGCGTTCAATTGTTCCATCAGCTTGCGCTGCTCGCGGGTCAGCTTGGTGGGCGTCAACACCCGCACGTGATAATACAAATCGCCTTTGCCGCCGCCATGTGGATCGGGCAAGCCTTTGCCCTTGACGCGAAACACGGCGCCACTTTGTGTGCCTTCGGGAACTTTTAGCCGCTCTTCGCCACCCAGCCCTGGCACTTGCAATTCCGTTCCCAGCGAGGCTTGCGCGATGCTCAGCGGAATCGTGCAATACAGATCCGCGCCGCGCCGCTCGAAGAACGCATGCTCTTTCACTTCCAACACAACATACAAATCGCCTGCAGGGCCGCCATTCGGCCCAGCTTCGCCCTCACCTTGCACCCGCAACCGGGTGCCGGTATCGACTCCGGGAGGAATGCGCAACTCGATGGTGCGCTCGCGGTCCACGCGCCCTTGCCCGCGGCACTCCACGCAGCGTTCTTTCACAATTTGCCCAGCGCCCTGGCAAGCGGGGCAGGTGCGATTGATGGTGAAGAAGCCCTGCTGATAAACAATCTGCCCGCGGCCGCCGCACGCCTGGCAGGAAACCACGCCAGTGCCCTTCTTTGCTCCGGTGCCATTACACGCTTCGCAATATTCCTGGCGCGGCACGCGAATCTTGGTGTTCACTCCCGACGCCGCTTCTTCAAAGGTAAGCGTCATGTCGTAGCGAAGATCGGCGCCACGCTGGACACGGCTGCGCCCGCCGCGACGTCCGCCTCCACCAAACAGATCCTCGAAGCCAAAGAAGTCGCCGAAAATGTCGTGGAAGTCCTGGAAAATTGTGCCGTTGAAATCGGTCGAGCCGCCCGCTCCCGCGAGGCCAGCATGCCCGTAGTTATCGTAAATCTGGCGCTTCTGGGGATCGCTCAGGATGCTGTAGGCTTCCGTGCACTCGCGAAACTTGATCTCCGCCTCTTCTTTATTTTCCGGGCTGCGATCCGGATGCCACTTCAGCGCCGACTTGCGGTAAGACGCCTTAATTTCGTCGACCGTGGCGGTCTTGGTTACTCCCAAAACTTCGTAATAATCACGTTGATTCGATCGAGACATAGTTGCTGGATTAAATTCCCTTCCGCGTCAGCGGCTGACCGCTTTCTAAATCAAGGATACCTGGAAAACTTGGCGCACCGCAGAAGCTCGCCCCCGCGATGTCGCACACTGGCTAACAGCAACTTCCTCGCCTTAAAAATTACCTTCGTGCGTGGAGCTTTCTTAGTTCGCAGCTTTGTTAGATGCGCCGCCGGGATGCACCGCTACGCGCACCATCGCGGGACGTAACACGCGCCCATGAAACGCGTAGCCCGGTTGGAATACTTCCAGAATGTCGCCGTCGGGATGGTCTTTCGTTTCCGTGCGATCCATCGCCTGATGCAGATGCGGATCGAATTGCAGGCCAAGCGGTTCCATGCGTTCCGCGCCCAATTTCGTCAGGTTGTCGAGCAACTGCTTATAGATCAGTTCAAAACCTTTGCGATAGTTGGCGTACTCGGCTTCGCGGTGCGCCGCAAGAGCATGCTCAAATCCATCCACGATTGGAATTAGCGCCTCAATTACCCGCGCAGTGCTGCGCTTGGAATCTTCCGAGCGCTCTTTCTCGATGCGTTTCCGGTAATTCGCAAAGTCGGCCTGGTGGCGGACCAACGTCTGCCGCATATCTTCCAGTTCTGTGGCGAGTTTTTTCGTATCAGACTCTTCCCGGGCGATTTCCTGTTCAAGGCCCTCTGCCGCTGAGTCTACTCCATCGTTCTTCGAATCATTGGTTTTCAATTCGCGTTCGTCCATACCTCGTTACCTCAATGCTCTTTCTATTTTACTCGATCTTGCTCAGTGCTTCACTGAATAGCTGCGCCACATACGCGACCGCGGTCATCGCCCGTTCATAATGCATGCGCGTTGGTCCCAGCACGCCCAGCGAGCCTTGCACCAGATCCGGATTGGAATACGGTGCGCTGATCAGCGCCAGATTTTCGCCCGCCTGCGAAATTTCCTTGACGCCAATCTGCACGAACACCGGCTCCGGGGTATCGATGCAGGCGTTCAACACCGTCACTAGCCGGTGCTTTTCCTCGATCGCCTCTAGCAGCTCTCGTAAGTGCGACTGGTCGGCGAATTCCGGCGCTCCCACGATCTGGGCGGTGCCTTCCACATAAATCTGCTGCACCGCGCTATCGCTCAGCAACGCTGGCTCGCATAAGGTGAGCGCGCTGCCCACCAGCCCTTCATACTGTTCGCGATCGCCGGCAAGCTTTTGCAGCAAGTCAGTGCGAATCGCTTCCAGTGTCCATCCCGAATAGTGGCTGTTCAGGAAGTTCGCTGTGGCGTCTAGCTCTTCTTGACTGAACGGCCGCGCCGGCTTCAACACCTTGTCGCGAGTATTGCCGCCCGGCGAGATCAACACCACCACGATGCGGCCGTCGGGTAGCAGCCACATGCGCGCGTGCTCCAAAACCGTCTTGCGCAACGGGGGAGACACGATGATCCCCACCCCTTTAGATGCTTCAGCAAGTACATGGCCCGCTCGTTCGGTTAATTCTGCGGCGGATGTGCTGCCGGCCATTTCCCGGCGGATCCAGTCGCGGTCGTCGACGCTCAGGGTGGCTTGGGAGGCGATTTCCTGGGCAAAGAAGCGATAGGCGGCGGAGGTGGGTACCCGGCCCGCCGAAGTATGTGGCTGGTACAGGAAGCCGCCGTCCTCTAAGTCGGCCATTACATTACGGATCGTCGCGGTACTTAGTGATTCCTCGAAACGCTTGGAGATGGCGCGCGAAGATACCGGCTCGCCTAGTTCAATGTAGGTGCGCACGATGTCCGCTAAAATCTGCCGGTTACGGCGTTCTTGTAGAGCTGGGTTGCGCATAGCAGCACTCGACCTCTGGTGCTAACTACATCCTACTATTCTAGGAACCCTGTCAAGTGTGGTCAATGCGCATTGTCAAGATTTGGGCACACTTTCACCCTGAAACTGGGTTCTTGCTAGGAACCAGCTATTCGGCGTTGTCGATTTGGGCTCGTTGGAGTTTGTCGGAATAGTCGATGTACAGGGACTTCCATTCGGTAAAGAAGTCGATGGCGGCGATGGCCGCTTCGCGGTGGCCGTTGCCGGTTTGCTTGGTTCCTCCGAATGGCAGGTGCGTCTCGGCTCCGATGGTGGGGGCGTTCACGTAGACGATGCCGGTGTACAAGTCGCGCATCGCAGCGAAGGCGCGATTTACGTTGCGCGTGTAAATCGAAGCTGAGAGACCATAGGGCACGCCGTTGGCTACGTCGATTCCCTGCTCGAAGCTATCGATCGGGATGATCGACACGACGGGGCCAAAAATTTCTTCTTGGGCGATGCGCATCTTCGGGTCGCAATCAGCGAACACGGTCGGCTCGTGGAACCAGCCCTTGGCATACGCGCCCGAGTCTAGGCGCTTTCCGCCTGTCATCAGTTTTGCGCCTTCTTTCTTGCCAATCTCCACGTACGACATCACCGTTTTCAATTGCTTTTCGTTAATGCATGGGCCCATCTCCACGCCCGCGTCCAGGCCGTTGCCGACTTTCAGATTCTTAGCCTTTTCCACGAAGCGCGTTACAAATTCCTTGTAGACGTCTTTGTGGACAGCCAACCGGCTCGCCGCCGTGCAGCGTTGTCCCGTGGTTCCAAAGCCGCCCCACAACGCGCCATCAATCGCCAGGTCCAGATTCGCATCTTCCAAAACTAAAATGATGTTCTTGCCGCCCATTTCCAAGCTGCAATGCTTGAACGACGGGGCACAAATTTCCGCGATGCCCCGCCCGGTGCGCGTCGAGCCGGTGAAACTTACCACCGGCACATCCTGGTGTTTCGCCAGCGGCGCGCCGGCATCGGGTCCGTTGCCGCTTACCATGTTGACCACACCGGCGGGCACTCCCGCTTCCGCCTAAAATTTGCACCAGATGATACGAAGAGAGTGGCGTATCTTCCGCCGGCTTCAACACCAGCGTGTTGCCGCTGATCAGCGCCGGCGTCATCTTCCACGACGGAATCGCCATGGGGAAATTCCAGGGCGTGATCATGCCGCACACGCCTATCGATTGCCGCACGCTCATCGCGAATTTGTTGGGCAACTCCGATGGCGTGGTCTGACCAAACAGGCGCCGTCCTTCTCCCGCCATGTAGTAGGTCATGTCGATGGCTTCTTGCACGTCGCCACGCGTTTCGGCCAGCACTTTGCCCATTTCGCGGGTCATGTCTCGCGAAAATTCTTCTTTGCGCTTGACTAGCAATTCCGCGGCGCGAAACATAATCTCCGCACGCTTGGGCGCGGGAACCAGTCGCCATGATTTATAAGCCTCGCGAGCTGCTGCCACAGCGTTGTCGACATCCGCTTGCGTCGACGCGGGGAACACGCCAACCAACTCCTCGGTATTCGCAGGATTTCGATTCTCGATAGTGCCGCCCGAAGCGGATGCCACCCATTCCCCATTAATAAAATTCTTGAATTCGCGTGGAGCGACCGCGGTTCCCATAGTTTCCTCCTGCTCGAAACTGAGTCTAGCCGCGCTGCAACGATATCGTCAAACTCAGCAAATACGGTAGATGGCCAGTCAAATAAAGAAATAATCTGCGGAACGTTTAATTCCGCTTGTCTCGAATTGCAGTTCTTTGTTTCGTTATGGCCGTTGATAAGCGCGACGCGAGGGAAGGGGGCATCGCTTTTCGTCCGTGGCGCGGGTGGGTTTTATTCTCCAATCGATATCATTCGATCAACAAATGGGCAGCGCACGACTTGATCGCCGACGACTTTAAAATAAGGAATTTTCCCCCAAATGGCGCTGAGTTCACTAAAGCTCGAATAATACGTTCCCACAACGTGATGGCAACGCCCGAGCAGCCACAGTTCGGAGAGTGCTGCTGCCACCGAGGTGGTTCGCAGTTTCGTCACATCGTGTGATTTAGGAAAGGTCAATAATGGAGGGAATCGCTGCTTTAGTGTCGTTTCCAGTTCCGGATCATCGGTAGCGAGAAATACTGGACGGCTCTGGATATTGGCGCTGATCATGTTGACGAAGCCGGCAACAGTAGAAATCTGTTTCGGATCGAAATCTGAATAATGTCTCATCAATTCAGCGTAGTTAGCGACGTTGTCGGTGTTGCGGATATGCACGCCGACCGCATCTGAAAGGTGATCGGTGCGCTGAAACTCGGCGACTTTTGCGGCGACAGACGGTTGAAGGGCGAGCGCGCTGAGACAATAGTGCACTTCCCTAAGGTAGATAATCCAGTCGATGCCTTCTCCCCATCGCTTCCAAATGCTCTCGAACCAAATTTCCTCGCGGTAAATGGCACGTGGGCTGATTGACCGAAGCTCTTGTTGACTCAGCAGATCGATCGGCGAGTCGAATAAATCCTTGAACTCACTCGGACAAAAAGTGTCTGGGGTCCATGCTAAATGGAACGGTAGTTTACGCAGGCTGGCCAACGCCTGATAACCGACGAGGGCGCGCAGTCGGTTCGCCAATCCGCAGCCTTGGGCGCGGAAAACAATCGTCCGGGAATCGCGGGCGAGAACGATATCCTTTACCCGGGCTCCCACTTTCTTAACGAGTCCGTGCATGACAATCTCCCGGGCTTAACGTTACTAGCCGCGACTTTGTTCGAAATGTCCAGGCCTTACCACTTGGCGGCCGCGCCATCCGTTGTGCTGCGACGGCGACTGACTGCGAAACCCGGATTGCGATTCTCGATGGCGCCGCCGGAAGCGGATGCCACCCATTCCCCATTGATAAAGTTTTTGAATTCGCGTGGAGCGACCGCCGTGCCCATAGTTCCTTCCTGCCAGAAATCGAGTCTAGCGGCGCTGCAGCGATATCGTCAAACTCAGCGAATGCCCGAGGTGGAACTTGCACCGCGTTCGCTGGATTATGCGAACATTGAAATTGCGATGTACAAGAAGACGAGTCCCGACAAGCAAACGCTGGAGAATTTTCGGCAGGCTCTTGCGTCCGATCCGACAAATGTCGCTGCCGCAAACCTTTATTGGAAGGCTCTAGGGTCTTTTCAGAGCGGACACCACGTCATCGAAACATTCCGGTGTGCCGCCCTTACGTCGCATGCGGGCGTAGTTGCGTTCGCTCGTGCGTATCGCGAACTCTCTGAGAATACCGGCGAGGGGCCGCGGCCAGTTTATGTCGATAGAGACCTGCTCCAGGCTCTAGAATCCAGCCTTACGGAATTGCCTGAGCGTGAACGTTCTATCGTCGAGTGGATGCTTCAAGCTTTATTGAATGCAAAAGACCAGAGAGAAAAACTCATTGAAAAGCTCGTCAGGACTGGTCATCTGAGTGTGCTCGAGCGCCTCAAAATCGTTCCCAAAGAAATCCATTTTTCAGAGATTGCTAAGGTCGTAGCGCGGATCCTGGACGATACCGGCTCATTTCCGGCAAACGCCAAGCCTTGGGTAAAAGGTCATCCGGTATATGAACCTGCGATTCTTCAGAGAATCTCTCAACAAAAAATAAGCCTAATCCTCCAGCGAAGTGACCCGCTCCGCCCAGATGTCCTCGCAGAACAAAAAATTGTCGATTTTGCAATCGCATTCAACGCAGTGGACGCATTCGTCAGATCGACTTGGCCAACGAACATTGATGGAATCCGGATTGCGTGGGACTCCTAGTCGGTACACGTGTGGGAGAGGATTTGGAGGCGCGGGGCGGAATCGAACCGCCGATATGAGTTTTGCAGACTCATGCCTTACCACTTGGCGACCGCGCCATCCGTTGTGCTGCGACGGCGACTGACTGCAACAGCGACTAACAACATCAATCACGGTAAAAATAAAAAACCCACCTGCCAGCGTTTGGCGGTGGGGTCGGTGTTGCAAACCGGCTGAGTTCGAAGTGCTAGCTGTTCAGCCTTTCCACGCCAAAGGACACGCGAGTACACAAGTCACAACGACAACAGGTGCTCGCGGCTTGGAATGGCTTGCTGAACATAGATCAAGCTTACAAGGTGAAGCGGCAGGCGCCAAACGCAAAATTGGAATAGTTTCTATCCGATTTATTGGTTGAATTGGCTAGAAAAGCCTAAACCTGCGAGACGTTAGCTGCGGAGATTATTGCGGATCAGACTGTTCTTTGGCCTCGTCGCGCTTCGCTGCAGGAGACAAAAGCCGATTGCCCACGGCGTTCGGTGGAGGCGTTGGCGCACCCAATCCCGCCGTCTCCGAGCCAAAGCCCAATTTCTGCAACGTAGGCGCGTCGAGTTTGCCCGTCGGGTTCAGTCCATGCGTGGCCTGAAATTTCCGCATAGCCTCGCTAGTCGAATCGTCCCACTTCCCGGACGAAGTGCCTTCATAAGCGCCATTGCGTGCCAGCGCTTCCTGAATTTCGTTAACGCGCTCCGGCGTCGGCGCCGCTTGGCCCTTGACCTTCTTCACCGCATGTTTCGACGAGCCTTTGCCGTGCGAACCTTTGCCCGACGTGGTCGTGGTTTTCGTTTTGCCGGTCGTGGTCGTGGTGGTGTGTGCAGGCGTAGTGCTGCCGCTTTTATGCGGAGTAGTGGTGCCACTCTTGTGTGTCGTCGTACCCGAAGTACCTTTATGCCCAGTGGTTTTCTTGTGCGTGGTCGTGGCGCCCTGCACGGCAGATGCGGGCAGCGTTAAGCCACCCGCGATCATCGCCGTCAGAAGCATTCCACGAAACGCCGCTTTGCCAAGCTGCTTAGCCATGTTTCGCCGCCAGGTGATCCTATTGCGCCTTGTCTTCTGCTGGCACCACGCCCGGTAGGAACACCGTCATCACCCGGTCGTTGTAGCTGTGCCGCAGTACCTTGAACACCACATTTTCGCCGGCCTTCAACTTGGAAATGGCCTTGCGATAGTCTTCCACCGAAGTCACGGAAACTCCGTTGACCTCAGAGATGACGTCGCCCGGCGCGAAGCCGATGTCGTCCGCGAAGCTGGTTGGTTCCACTTCGCTGACCAGTACGCCCTTCTGCCCTTCAACGCCCACACGCTGTGCGCGTTCCGGCGTCAAAGCTTCCACGTGCAAGCCGAACTCTACGGGAGCCGGCTCGTCGGGAGAACCATTCACGCGGTTGGCGGCATTGGGGAACACGCGGGTACGATCTTCAACCGTCGCGGAAGTTTCCTTCTGCTGCTTATCGCGGAAGTAGGTGATCTTCACCTTGCTGCCGATGGTAGCCGAAGCAATGGGATTCACCAGGTCGTTGCCGACTTTCACTGGCGTCCCGTTAATCGCGGTGATCACGTCGCCGCCCTTCAATCCAGCCTTTTCTGCCGGACTGCCTGGTTCGACGCCCTGAATCACCATACCGTACGGTGCGCCAAGCGACTTCAGCGTAATTTGGTTGGTGCCCAATTCTTCCTGGAAGCTGACGCCAATCGAACCGCGCGTCACGCGTCCACTCTTCACAATCTGGTCGTACACGGCAATCGCGGTCGATGATGGCATGGCGAAGCCTACGCCTTCATAGCCGCGTCCACCGGTCAAAATTGCGGTGTTGATGCCAATCACTTGCCCGGCCATGTCTACCAGCGGTCCACCGGAGTTTCCCGGGTTAATCGCCGCATCGGTTTGCAGGAAGCGTTGAAACTGCTTGCCCATTCCGCCGCGATCTTTCGCGCTGATAATTCCGGCAGTGACCGTGGCGTTCAATCCAAACGGGCTGCCAATCGCCAAAACCCAATCGCCCACTTGCACGCCTTCGGAATTGCCCAGCTTGGCCGATGGCAGATCCTTGCCGGCATCAATCTTAATCACGGCCAAATCGGTGTCTTCATCGACGCCAATCACCTTCGCGGTGTATTTCGTGGTGTCGCCGTTCAACTGAACTTGAACTTTGGTGGCCTGATCTACAACGTGATTGTTGGTCAGAATGTAGCCGCGCTTGTCGAGAATCACGCCAGAGCCCAGGCTGCGCTCGGCTTGCGGCTGCTGCCCGCCATCGGGGCGCCCATCAAAAAAGTGAAAGAAGAAATCTTCGCTGGGATCATCGGGCTGATCAGGCGAGGAGCGTCGCTTGTGGGGAGATTTGCGGTCGAGCACTTGCGTCGTGGCAATATTCACAACGGCGGGTTCTACGCGGTTCACAATCGAGGAAAACGTATTTGACGAAGGGATCGGGTCCGGCAAGGTCAGAGGAGTCGCGTTCGTTCCGGTGAACGTCGAAAACGCCTTCATCGCGGATACTCGGCCCGATACAACGGTTCCAATCATAATGCCGACGGCCAGCGTCGCGGCTATCAATCCGGCTACCACCATCTTCCGGCGCCGGGTCCAATCCACCTTATTTCGAACTTGCTCCATCTTAAGGACTCCTATCTCTCTTTCGTGGTCCAGTCCACACTTCAGGGAGTATAACACCGCGATTCAAGAGGTGTTTCTATCCCTTTTGGATGCACCGGGAGAATAACTGGCCTGTCGGCCGGGTCCTCTCGGGCCGGGGTCCCACGGGAATGATCAGCACATGCTTCTATTGGACGCAGGTTGCGTCCTTTTTGTTGTGAAGGGATTTTGTGAAGCTAACTTTCGCCTTGACAAGCGGTTCCCCTTCTTGCATAAATGGAGCAGTCGCAAATGCGGCGTCACGTGGCGATTTAGGGCAACTTGCTCCACGTAAAAAACTGCTAAAGAGCTGGTAGAGTTCACAGAGTTTCTGAGACCCTCCAAGCACTTTGGCATGGAGGGTTTTTTGGTTTTATCTCCCTCCTTGCTGCCCGAAGTCATTAAACCACGTCATTTCACGCAGACGCGCCCGCTGCCGCTGCATCTCATCATTAAACGATGAGACTGTAGCCCACCTTAAGGGTGGCCTTCTTCTAGACGGGCAAACGGGCCGCGAATGTCCGAGGTGACTTATGAAGGAAGTCTACTTTTTAAGATGTAGGGAATGCGGAAAGAAATTTCCGAATCAGCCTAAATCCTATTGCGAAGAATGCTTCGCCCCGCTCGAAGTCAGCTACGACTACGATGCGTTGGGGCGTTCGCTGAAACGCGAAGCTTTGGTCCATCGCGCCTTCAACATGTGGCGCTATGCCGAATTTCTGCCGCTGCCGGAGGGCTACACGCCGGCAGCTTCCATTGGCGGCACGCCGCTGGTGAAGTCGCGGCACCTGGGCGCAAAGTGGGGCGCGAAGAATATCTACTTCAAGAACGACGCGGTGTGCTTCCCTTCTTTGTCGTTTAAGGACCGCGTGGTGGGCACCGCATTGGCTGCTGCAAAGCGCTTCGGGTTCAAGACCATTGGCTGCTCGTCGACCGGCAATCTGGCCAACGCCGTTGCCGCGCAGGGGGCGCAGCAAGGACTCGATACGTGCGTTTTCATTCCCGCGGATCTTGAGCCAGCGAAGATTTTGAACACTGCGGTTTACGGTGGCCGCATCATTCGCATTAACGGCAACTACGACCACGTTAACCGGCTCTGTACGCAGATTGCGGATCGCTTTCAGTTCGGCTTGGTCAACGTCAACCTGCGTCCTTATTACGCCGAAGGCTCCAAGACCCACGGCTACGAAATTGCCGAGCAATTGGGCTGGGAATTGCCGGATAACGTGGTGGTACCCATGGCAGGCGGCTCGCTAATCGGGAAAATTGCCAAGGCGTTCTGCGAACTGGCGCATCTCGGCTGGGTTGAGCCCAAGCAGGTGAAATTCTTTGGAGCGCAAGCTACGGGATGCTCTCCGATCGCGGATAGTGTGAAACGGAATCTGGCGCGCTTTGAACCGCAAAAGCCAAATACGATTGCGCGTTCGCTGGCTATTGGTAATCCGGCGGACGGTCCGTTTGCGGTGCGGCTGATTCGCGAATCTGGAGGCTGGGCGGAAGACATTTCCGATCCCGAGATTATTGACTCCATCAAACTGCTCGCCGAAAACGAAGGCATCTTCGCCGAAACTGCCGGCGGCGTCACGACAGGCGTCACGGCGAAGCTCATTCAGCAGGGACGCATTCTTCCTGACGAAACTACCGTGGTGTGTATCACCGGCAACGGCCTGAAGACTACGGATGCGATTGCGGCCGACTTCCCGGCAACGGAAGCTATCGAACCGCGCCTCGAAGCGTTTGAAGCGCTGGTGCAACAGCAGCTTATCGACACCGTCAACGCCAGAGACGTAGCGGCGCCGTTTTTCGTAAGCAGCGCAGTTTCTTTGGTAGCGCCGGCAGCTTGCCGGCTCCAGCTTTTGGTTTACGGCGTCGGCATAAGCTTCGGCCGATTCGTTCTTGTTGTTAACTCACTTGGAGATTACGTATGGCCATTACAATTGAAATCCCTACCGCGTTTCGCCGCTTCACCGATGGCGTACCGAAACTCGATTCTGCCGCCTCGACTATCACCGAAGCGCTGAACGATCTGACCACGCGTTACCCTGCGCTCTCGCGGCATGTCCGCGACGAGCAAGGGCAGATTCGCCAGTTCCTCAATGTCTACCTCAACGAAGAAGACATCCGCTTCCTCGGCGGTGAATCCGTCACGCTAAAAGACGGCGACCGCGTCCTCTTAGTCCCCTCCATCGCCGGCGGCTAGACTCAGCCCAATTCATCGGCGCAGAAAATCAGAGGCGGTAGTTCGCGCCCGCTCGAAAAATCCTTGCGTCTGCACAGCGCGCACCGCACACTACCCGCACTCATTCACAGGAGTCAGGACCTCGCGTCCGCAAATCATTGGCCAGCACCGCCCGCCCTAGCGTCGACTCGCTCACTTCCCCCATCAACTCGCAAGCTGGTGCGCTGCGCAAGGAACTCGGCCTTGTTGATCTGATCCTGGCGACGATTCTGTTCGTTGTGGTGCCTGACTTCTTTGGAACCGCCGTGAAGGCGGGCCCGGCTCACGTTGCTTTGTGGCTGCTGGGTATCGCGCTATTTTTTATTCCGCAGGCGCTGGTGGTTTCGCACTTGAATCGGCTTATGCCCATCGAAGGCGGACTTTATGAATGGGCGCGCCACGCGTTTGGCGATGCCGTCGGCTTCCTGGTCGCCTGGAATCTCTGGCTCTTTTCCGTCTTATACGCGGCATCCGTTGGACTGGTCACGGTGACTTACCTTGCGTATGCGGCGGGCAAAGATGCGGAAGCCGTTGTCGCGCACAAGTGGATCGTTTTCGTCGCCACGGTCTTCGTGTTGGCTTGGCTCATGCTCGCAGCGCATCTCGGCCTGCGCGTGGGCAAGTGGGTCAGCAACACCGGTAGCGCACTCACCATTCTGGCCATCGTTTTCCTGGCGGCACTTCCCTATTTTCGCCACGCCGCCGGAAATTCCGTCACGGACTACCATCCGTTCCGCTTGGTCGCACCGCCGCTTACGCTGTTCAGCTTCAGCGTCTTCAGCAAAATGACCTTCGGCGCACTCTGTGGACTGGAATACACCGCGATCTTTGCCGGCGAAACGCGCAATCCGGCCCGCCACCTGACGCGCGCCATACTTATCGCCGCGCCCATCATCGCGCTGCTCTACATTTTTGGGACCAGCGCCATCCTTGCGTTCGTCTCGCCCGATCAGATCGACATCATCGGCCCCATCCCCCAAGCGTTTCGCGCGGCGCTCAACGGTTCCCCGCTCGCAGAAATCATCGTGCCGGTCGCGATTCTTCTGCTGCTGACCAATTATCTTTCCAGTTTCACGTTGAATTTCGCCGCCAATACGCGTCTGCCGATGTGCGCAGGCTGGGACCATCTGCTTCCCGCATGGTTCACAAGGCTCCATGAAAAATATCGCACGCCGGTAAACTCCATCTTGTTCCTTGGCGGCATCACTCTGGCCATGAGCGTGATCGTTCTGATTGGCGTTAACGAGCAGGAAGGTTTCGAACTGCTGCAAATCTGGTCCTTCGCGTTCTACGGCATCGCTTACCTCGCGCTGTTCGCGATCCCCATCTTTGCCTTGCGCAACCCCACGTTGCGCTTCGCACCGTGGCTGCGAATAGCCGCCACCTCCGGCCTAATCGTTACCGCGCTGTTCGTAGCCCTGTCCATCTTCCCGATCATTCCGGTAGCCAGCCAATCCGCCTATACCCTAAAAACCGCCGCCGCGCTACTTCTCGCCAATCTTGGCGGCTTCATCCTCTATCGCCTCCGCCCCCGAACCTCCTAAATCTCTCCGTGACCTCTGTGCTCCGACCTCCGCGTCCTCTGCGTTAAATCTTTCCTCCCGATCTTGCCTCCCAATGCCCCTCGCAGCCCGCTGCCGTTAATCTTTTCCCAGCACAGTGCTAAACTATTCGTGCATACCATGACACCTACAACTCTTTACCAGAAAATTTGGGACACTCACGTCGTCCACGAAGAAGCCGGCAAGCCATCCATCATCTATATCGACCGCCACTTGATCCACGAAGGCACTTCCCCGCAAGCCTTTGCCGGTCTGCGCGCCGAAGGCCGCAAAGTCCGCCGCCCCGATCTCACTTTCGCGGTGATGGACCACTCCGTACCCACCAAAGACCGTTTACTGCCCATCATCGATCAAGACGCCAAACTACAGTTCGAAGCCCTGGAAAAAAATTGCAAGGAATTTGGCGTGCGCCTCTTCGACATGCATAGCAAGAATCAGGGCATCGTGCACATCATCGGCCCCGAACTGGGCATCACCCAGCCCGGCCAGACCATCGTCTGCGGCGATAGCCATACGTCCACACACGGCGCGTTCGGCACGTTGGCTTTCGGTATCGGCACCAGCGAAGTGGAACACGTGCTGGCCACGCAATGCCTCGTACAGAGTCGCTCCAAGACGATGCACATCGTGGTAAATGGCAAGCGCCCCAAAGGCGTGACCGCGAAAGACATCATCCTCGCCATCATCGGCAAAATCGGTATCGGCGGCGGCACCGGCCACGTCGCGGAATATGGCGGCGAAGCGATTCGTTCCCTTTCCATGGACGGCCGCATGACCGTCTGCAACATGACCATTGAAGGTGGCGCGCGCGCCGGCATGGTCGCGCCAGATGACGTGACCTTCGCTTACCTCGAAGGACGCCCGTTCGTTCCCAAGGGCAAAGCGTTTCAGGAATGTGTCGACCACTGGCGCAAGCTCAAATCCGACCAGGGCGCCAAGTTCGATATGACTGTCGAGCTGCAAGCCGAGCAAATCGCTCCGCAGGTGACTTGGGGCACCAATCCCGGCATGGTAACCAGCGTCAGTGGACGTGTGCCCGACCCGCACGACTTCAAAGATCTGAACGACCAGAAGGCTACCGAAAGCGCGCTGAAATATATGGGCCTCAAGCCCGGCACGCCCATTGTGGACATTCCGGTGGATCGCGTGTTCATCGGTTCCTGCACCAATTCCCGCATCGACGATCTGCGTGCCGCAGCTCAATTCGTCGCCGGAAAGCATGTCGCCAGTAGCATCAAGCAGGCCTTGATTGTTCCCGGCTCGCGTGGCATCAAGGCGCAGGCGGAAAAAGAAGGACTGGACAAAGTGTTCACCGCGGCAGGTTTCGAATGGCGCGATGCCGGCTGCAGCATGTGCATCGGCATGAATGCCGACGTGCTTCCGCCGCACGAACGCAGCGCCAGCACATCGAATCGCAACTTCGAAGGCCGCCAGGGCCGCGATTCGCGCACCCACCTGGTGAGCCCAGTAATGGCCGCAGCAGCCGCCATCGCCGGCCATTTCGTAGACGTCCGCGAATTCGACGTCGCTCCGGTGGAGTAATGGCAAGACTGCAACCAATTCATTGCGATAGCGCTTTCCTGGTTCCTGATATCAGATATCTGATATCGGATATCAGAAATTCTTTTCCCTTCGCATCCGAGGTCATCCACCCATGAAACCGTTCATCACGCATTCTGGCCTGGTCGCGCCCATGGACCGCGTCAATGTCGACACCGATCAAATGGTGCCGAAGCAATTCTTGAAGGCCCTCACCCGCGAAGGCTTTGGCCGCATCCTGTTTTACGATTGGCGTTACCTTCCCGGAGAGAAACCCAATCCTGATTTTGTGCTGAACCGTGCGCGCTACAAAGGCGCGTCGGTGCTGCTCGCGCGCGCCAATTTTGGCTGCGGCTCCAGTCGCGAACACGCCCCTTGGGCAATCGGCGATTACGGCTTCCGCGTGATCCTCGCGCCCAGCTACGCCGACATTTTCTACAACAATTGCTTTAAGAACGGCATTCTGCCCGCCGAACTGACCGAGGCGCAGATCGAAGAACTTTTCCAGCGCACCGAGAAGGAAGAAGGCTACTCACTCACCGTCGATCTTCCGAGTCAAACCGTGAAAGATAAGCACGGCCTCGAATTCAAATTCGATATCAACCCTTCGCGCAATGAAGTGCTGCTCAAGGGGCTGGACGACATTGCGCAAACGCTGCTGCACGCCGGTGACATCGACATCCACGAAAAATCCCACGCCGCCTCGGCCACCATGTTCGAAAAAGTCGACGTAAAGTACTACTCCGACGCCCACTAGCCGCGACTCAGACGTCTCCGTGACCTCTGCGCTCCGATCTCTGCGCACTCTGCGTTAAAGCTTTCTCTTTCTTGCGTGCGCGTCACGAAGGTCTCCACCACGGCTTAAAATAAATCCTGCCTTCGAAAATCGGCTCGGGCGATTCGGGAGCTGCCGGCGCGCCCATCAACTCCGCAATCAAAATTCCCACTACGACCATCCCCGCGCCCTTCCATCCACGCCCGCTCAGCCGCTCGTGCAGCACAACATACGACGTAATCACCGCAAAGACCGGCTCTAGCGCGAATAGAATTGCCGCGTGGCTTGCCGACGTGTACTGCTGCGCCCACAACTGGACGGTGAACGCCACCGCCGTGGCAAACACCGCTGTCAAACCGCAATCCCCGCCCACAATTCCCAGCCCCACGCAAAGCGCACTGGCTGCCAATGGATCGCGGCGCCCGTTCCGGTCATTACCCAGGCCATCGCTGCGCAGCCCGCCACCTGAATCAAGCTCAGCGCCGACACGGAATGCTCCTGCGTAAAATCGCCCACCAAAATGATGTGCACCGCGTAGAGGCCCGCGCCCAAAAACGTCAGCACGTCGCCGTAATTCAGGTAACGCATGCCTTCCGCCGGCACGGTAAGAAAATACAATCCCACTAGAGCCACAAACGCGCCCGCATACATCCACGTGGTCAGCCGTCGCCCCCAGAACACGCCAAGCAGCACCGGAACCAGCACCACGCTCGACCCTGTTACAAATCCTGAATTCGAGGCGGTGGTGTACTGCAGCCCGGTGGTCTGAAACGCGTAGCCCGCAAACATAAAAAAAGCCAGCCGCATACCGGCAAAAATCTCATAGCGATCGATCCTGGCCAGCACGCGCGGACGGAACAGGGCCATCAATCCCGCTGCCACCGTGAAGCGCACCGCGAGAAAGATGAACACCGACGCATGGTCCAACGCGTTTTTGACCACGACAAACGACACGCCCCAAATCAGCGAGCAGAACATCAGCGACAGATCTGCTTTTATCTTGCGATCCATTCCCACCAACCCCGTTTTCCGCCCCGCCAGTGTATCCGTAAAGAGGAAAAAGATTTAACACAGAGTGCACAGAGGACGGAGCGCAGAGGACGGAGAGAAGGCAGGCGCGAGTCACATGGGAGAACAGGGATTTGCGCGTTGCCGGTCCGGTCCTATTGACTCAACGGCTCGTTCCTATACATTCTGATTCCATGGCCCGCCAAACTCGCCCGCTGCTGCTCGCCGCAATATTGTTCGCGCTGGCTCTACTCATCCCTCGGGCTCTTCCCGCCAAAGACACCTGGATCGAAGTGCGCTCGCCAAATTTCACCGTCATCAGCAATGCCGGTGAAGGCAGCGCTCGAAAAATCGCCGAACACTTTGAAGAATTCCGCGAACTGGTCCAGAACGCGTTTCCTAAAATGCGTGTCGATCTCGGCAAGCCTTTGATCATCTTCGCGCTCAAAAACGAAGACAGCATGAAAGTGTTTCTCCCGGCATTCTGGGAAGTGAAGGGCCACACGCATCCCGCGGGAATCTACCAACCCGGCGAAGACAAGCACTTTGTGGCGGTGCGCACCGATATCGAAGGTCCCAATCCTTACGAAGTGGTCTACCACGAATACACTCACGCGCTGATGGACCTGAATTATCGCGGCTTGCCGCTATGGCTCGGTGAGGGTCTAGCGGAATTCCTGGGCAATTCCGATCTGGGCGATAAAGAAGTGCGCATCGGCATCGCTTCGGGATACCAGCTACAAGTTTTGCAGCAGAACCGGTTGATCCCCATCGAGACGCTACTTCAGGTCGAGCACAACTCTCCGTATTACAACGAGCAGAATCGCACTTCCGTTTTCTACGCGGAGTCCTGGACCATGGTGCACTACTTGATGCTCGATCCCGACGCCCGCAAACGCAATCTTCTCTCGAACTTCTTTACCAATTGGGACGCCAGCGGCGATCAGGTCGAGGCCGCGCAAAAAACTTTCGGCGATCTGAAGAAGTTTGCCGCCACGATGGACGCCTACTCCCGCCAGGATCGCTTTTACGTGAGTACCTTCAAAATCACTCTGCACGTCGACCCGAAGAGTTATCCCAGCCGCGTTCTTGCGCCCGCCGAGGCCGATGCCGCGCGGGGTGAGTTCTACGTCCACACGCAACGGCCGAAAGAAGCGCAGACCGCTTTGGACGCGGCGCTTCAGGAGGATCCCAACTTGCCTGCGGTGCATGAAGGCCTTGGTGAACTGGCTTTATCGCGGCAGGATCTGGATACCGCCGAAACCGAAGTCGCGCGCGCCATCAAACTCAACTCCACAAATTTCATTTCGTATTTTTTCGACGCTCGTTCCTACATGCGCCATGGCATGGTTTCGTTCGAAGATTACTCCGGCGTGGTCGCTGCTCTCGAGAAATCCATCAGCATGAACCCGAATTTCGCGCCAGCCTACTCCATGCTGGCTTCGGTCTATGCCACGCGTCCGGAGACGCGCCAGAAAGCTCTCGCTGCCGGTCGTAAGGCGGTGCTCCTCGAACCCGGCAATCTTAGCTACGCCGTCGCGTATGGCTATGTGTTGCTCCACCTTGAACACACTGCCGACGCAAAGACACTTGCCACGCGTATCCAGGCTGCCGCCAAAACTCCGGCCGAGCAATCGCAAGCGCTGCAATTTTCCCAGGCGGTCACCAGTCGCGAGGTTTACGATCAACAGCGCATTGCCGAGGCCGCCAAAAAAGATCATCCCGAGCCTTCGGTCTACACAGGCACGACGCATGTGCCGACAAAAGACATCACGGTCACGCCGCGAAATGCGCCTCCGTCTTCCGATCCCAACACGCCTTCGCAAATTGGCGCGAATCCCACGCGCACCGGCCCGCGCGATTATTCCCTGGATGGGAAAATCACCGCAGTGGATTGCGCCGCTGCGGGAGAAGGAAAAGTTACGCTGACAGTCAGTTCCGTGTTGATGAAGTTTCACTATGTGGATTTGTCCAAGGTGCAGGTAACGTCAGTCGGCAAAACTACGAATGGCGCAGCGCCCGCCTGCTCAGCATGGAAGGGGCAAAAAGTGAAAATTACCTTTGAGCCTACGCAGAAAGACGACTACGACGGCGAACTTACCGCCATTCAATTCTTCTGATACATGGTGCGGCCGCCGACTACGGTCTGCAGCACTTTGGTGTTCAACAAGTCCTTGGCAGGGATTTTGGTTACGTCTTGCGAGAGCACAATAAAATCCGCGAAGTGTCCTACTTTAATTTGCCCTTTGCGCCCTTCTTCAAATTCCGCATACGCCGAACCTGTCGTGTACGCCTGGATGCAATCGTCCAGCGAGATTTTTTCTTGTGGCTGCCAACCGCCCGCCGGGCCACCCTCAGGCAACTCGCGCGTGACGCAAGCATAAAGGCCGCGAAACGGATTGATGGGCTCCACACTGTAATCGGTGCCGAAGGCCAGCTTAGCTCCGGATTCCTGCAACGAGTTCCAGGCGTAGGCGCCCTTGACCCGTTCCGGCCCGAGTCGTTGTTCCGCCCAGCGCATATCGTTGGTTTGGTGCGAAGGCTGCATGGAGGCAATTATGTTCAATTTTCCGAAGCGCGAAATATCCTCGGGCGCAACCACCTGTGCGTGCTCGATGCGATCGCGCCGCTCGCGTGGGCCATTCACGCGAACCACCGACTCGAAAACGTCCAGCGCCACGCGATTTGCCTTATCTCCTATGGCGTGAAAGGCCAGTTGAAAGCCAGCCTTGTCGCGTTCCAGAGCCATGGACTTGAGTTTTTCCGGATCGATGTTCATGAAGCCGCTGGTCGTGGCATCGTCGGAATACGGTGCCAGCAACGCTGCGGTTCGCGTACCCAGCGCTCCATCCGTAACCATTTTCAGCGCGCCGGTCTTCAACCATGGATCGGACGTGCCAGCCTCAGAACGCCGATTCTCCAAATCGTTCAACGGATCCATGAAATGCAGCCACTCAGTAATGCGCGCCGACAATTTCTTCTCGTTCTTCAGCTCCAGGTACACCAGATAATCTTCCCATTCCGAATTATCTTGCGCTGAAGTCACTCCATTTCGCGCCAACTCCTGCAGCACCATCTCGATTCCCTTGCGCCGCTCCTCGTTGGAAGGATCAGGAATGCGTTGCTCCACAAGCTCCATGGCGCCGTCTTCTTTCAACATTCCGGTCGGCTCGCCGTCCTCGAAGCGTTCGATCTCTCCACCACTTGGATTCGCGGTGTCCTTGGTAATTTCCGCCTTCTTTATCGCCAACGAATTGGCCACCGCCACGTGCCCGGAAATGTGCATCAGGAAAACTGGATTGTTTGGCGCCACTTCATCCAGTTGCAGCCGGCTGGGAAATTTCTTGTCGGCCCACAGCGTTTGATCCCACCCGCTGCCCAGAATCCACTGGCCGGGTTGATGCTTCGCAACTTCATCCTTCAGCAGTTTCTGAATTTCCGCGATGGAAGTCGTTCCGTTCAACGCCAGCGACAATTTCTCGCGGCCCGCTCCGCCCAGATGCGTGTGCGCATCATTAAAGCCGGGCATCAAGAATTTACCCTTCAACTGAATTGGGTCATCTGCCTGCGCCCCGCCACAATCCAGCAAAATGTGCTCGATGGTGCCGACGCACAAAATCTTTTCGTCGCGCACCGCAATGGCCGAGGCCCACGGTTGTTTTGGATCGTTGGTGTAAATGCGCCCGTGCAGGTAAAACGTGGTTTTGTGCAGCGGTGGTTCTGGTGGGGCTGTTTGAGCCAGCATCGCTTGGCCGGCCATTCCGCAAATCGCAGCTAAAATTAAACCTCGCAGCACTCGCGTACCGCTGGTTGCCGCCATCACTGGCCTTTCTCCGGCGCCACGCCCGCCGAACCTAACAGCGTCAGCAATACCCGCTTCAATCCCAGTTCTCTTCCCGCCGGTTCGTACCATTCCTGGAGCGAATGCGCGCCGCCGCCATTTCCGCCCGCCCCAATCGCAATCGCATCAATTCCCAGCGACAACGGAATGTTTGCGTCAGTCGACGAGCGCTCCAATCGCGATTGATTCCCCACAAAATCGTCGGCCGCGCGTAACGCCGAAAGCAAAGCCGCGTCCGCCGGTAATTCCCCACCAGGCCGGCTGCCAATGTTGGTCAACTTCCATTCCAACTTGCCCCGGTTGCGTTCCCGCGCATTGTCCATCTCGTCTTTTACTCCCGCGGCCATGCACTCGCGCAGCGCCGTTTCCAGGCGCACCAATTCATCTTCGCTTTCAGAACGCAAATCCACCTTGAGTTTCGCTTCGTACGGAATCGAATTTACCGACGTGCCGCCTTCCACTTGCCCAAGATTAAACGTCGTTCGCGGCGACATCGGCACTTTTGTGTTGATGAAGCGGACCGAGCCGCGCACCAGCGCACTGATAGGATTCGGAATTCCGAAGTCGGACCAACTGTGCCCGCCCGGTCCGGTAATCACCACTTCCATGCGTCGCGAAGCTAGCGCCTTGGTCGTGACGTGGTCCACGCCAGATCCGTCCAGCACAATCACCGCGCGCAATTTTGTCCGGTACGCATCGATCAACGCGCGCATACCACGCAAGTTCCCTTCCCCTTCTTCTCCCACGTTTGCGGCGAACAAAATCGTGCGTTGCGGCCGCACTTTAGCTATATGCATGGCACGCGCGATTCCCAGCAACGCTGCCAGACCGGTGCCATTGTCTGAAATTCCCGGCGCCACTAGGCGTTCGCCCTCCTGTTTAACGCGGACGTCGGTACCTTCGGGAAACACCGTGTCCAGATGCGCCGTGAGCATCACAATTTCTTTATCGCTGGCGCCGCGCAGCTCGCCAATCACGTTGCCGATCTTGTCGGATTGCACGGTTAGGCCCTGCTCCGTGAGCAAGGCTTTCACGGCGGCGGCTCTTTTTTGTTCCTGGAAGGAGGGTGCGGGAATTTCCGTCAGGCGAGACTGCTGGTCGTTAATCCAAGTGACGTTTTTCTCAAGCCATTCCAGCGCCACGCGCACTTGCGCCTGGTCGGCCAGCGTGTACGAACTGAACGGGCGCGCCACTTGCGAGACCACCGATGAGCGTATCGGCATGACGAAGAGAATAACGCAAAGCGCAGCGCGTTTCACTGTACTTAAAGGCAGCTTGCCCTTAATTCCTAAGCCGCCACAGGCATTCTGGAGACTCTTAGGCCACACCCGCAGAGTTTACTTCATTAACGAGGGGTTCGATTCTCGCGTTTACGAATTGCCAGGGTTGGTTCTGTACGGTGCTCTATCTTTACCGCCCGGTTTCCGCCGAACAGCCTTAGGCGACAGCCCCTGACGCAGCGCACAAAGCACGTAGTTCCTCCTCGGTCAGCATCCGCGAGGATTGCTTGGCCGCTTCAAAGATCCGATTCACCAACTCATCCGTTGCGGGAATTTTGTGACGCGCCAGCCAGTACAACACATTCGATTTCCCGCTCATTGGCCCGATTTCCACGATTTGTTCGAGGCCGAAGATATGCGCTGGCACTCCGCTATACACCGCATCCGCCAGCGCCCGATCGTGCTTGTTCAGCGCCTTGATGATTGCGGCTGCATGCACGCCGGTTCCGGTGCGAAACGCATCGCGGCCAAACACCGGGTAATTCGGTGGGATCACGGTGTGCGTCGCCTTGGCCACCTTCTCGCAATACGCTCGCAAATAGGTCAGGTCGTTCTCGATCAGCCCCATCAAGCGGAGATTCACTAGCAGCAATTCCATCGGCGTATTGCCTACGCGCTCGCCCAACGAAAGCGCGACTCCATGCACCTGGTCCGCACCCGCTGCCACGGCTGCCAGCGAATTCGCAATCGCTAGTCCACGATCGCGGTGGCCATGCCAATCGACGCGAATCTTTTCTCCCGAGGGTTCAACCACGGTTTCCATGACAAATTTCACCAGGTTGTACGCACCCTCTGGCGTAGCGTGCCCCACCGTATCGCACAACACAATCGCGCGGGCGCCGCTTCGAATCGCCGTCGTGTACAGCCGCTTGATCGTCTCCGGATCGGTGCGCACCGTGTCTTCCGTGACGTACATGGAGGGCAAGCCGTGCTCCACCGCGAACTTCACCGCCTTTTCCGTGGTGCGCTCCAGATGGTCGACAGTCCAGTCTTCCACCAGCCTGCGAATCGGGCTGGTCCCCAGAAACGTTGCCGCTTCAATGGCAATTCCCACGCGCTGCGAAATTTCCGCGATAGGTCGAATGTCGGCCTCCAGTGTCCGCGCCGCACAATTTGGCTTGATGCGCATGCGATTGCTGGCAATTTCCCGAGCCAACGCTTCTACATGTTCGACCGCGCGTGGCCCAGCACCGGGGAGACCGATATTCACCGCATCAATGCCCACGGCTTCCATCAGGTGCAGGATTTCGATTTTTTCTTCGATGCTGGGGTCGTGAATGGAGGGATTCTGCAGCCCGTCGCGCAGCGTTTCATCGTTCAGCAGCACGCGCGTTCCCGGGCGGATCGCCGTCTTCGCGGCAACATTCCAATCGTAAATCAGATCATTCTGGGACATGGCGGAGCGACCTCCCTGCCCAACTTAATAGCGCACCGTGTAACTATTCGGCTGCTGCCGCGGGTCGGGCTTATAAATCGTCTGGCAAAATTCGCAGCGATACACTTCCGCGCCTTTCCCCACCACCGCCTGAACCTTTGCCGGCAAATCGAACCAGCGCTTCAAATGCCCTGCACAAAGCTTTCCTTTGTCATTCTTTTCGTCGCAAGCCCGCTGCTTCGGCTTTCGCGTCTTGATCTTCGGCCCCACTTCTTCAACCGCCTCTGCGGCCACGGGCATGGACGCCGCTTCAAGCTCTATTTTCGATTCTTCAGCCACCGGTTTAGTTTCGTCAGCCACTCTTCCTCCGACTACTCAATATCTCTTCTCCGCGAACTCTGCGTCTCCTCTTCTCCTGCTCTGCGTTAATCTTTTCTCTTCTCCTCCAGCCCGTGATCCCGGAAAATCGTCTTCATCGCCGCGCGCGCATTACGAATCCGCGTCGCCCATCCGCCCGCGAACTCAAACTGCAGAAACGCGTCTGCCGCCTTCTGCAACTCGCTTCCATAACGATACCACCATGGCTTTTCCATTCCCGGCAGCCGGTCCACATCCACGTACTTCACGTTGACCATCTCCAACAATCCAACTTTTCCGTGGGTCCGCCCCCAGCCGCTGAGTCCGCAGCCGCCATGCGGCGCCTCGGCAATGGCGAATCCGCTGATCGCGTCATTGACCATCACTGTGCCGGCGTGCAGCCGCGCTGCCACCCCTTTGCCCTTCTCGTTGTCTTTGGTCCACACACTGGCGGCTAGCCCAAACTCGCAATCATTCGCCAGCGCAATAGCCTCTTCGGCATCGCGCACCACGCAGATCGATAAAATCGGGCCAAACGTCTCGTCCTGAAAAAGCTTCATGGTCGAGTTCACACCTTGAATCACGGTAGGTTCGAAAAAGTTCGGCCCGAGATCCGACCGCGGCCGTCCCCCGCACAAAAGTTTGGCTCCTTTTTGCACCGCATCGGCAATCAGGTCGCTCATCCTTTGCACGTGTTGCGGACGAATCAGCGGGCCAATTTCTGTTTCCGGATCGCTTCCGGAGCCGAGCCGCAACTTCTTCGTTTTCTCCACACACTTACGCACAAATTCTTCGGCCACCGCTTCTTCAACAAACAATCGTTCCACCGACAAACAAACTTGCCCGCAGTTCGTGAAGCTGCCCCACACCGCTGCGCTCGATGCCGCTTCCAAGTTGGCGTCCCGCAACACAAGCATCGCGTCTTTTCCGCCTAACTCCAGCACGCTGGGAAGCAGCAGCGGCGCGCACGCCTCGGCCACGTGTCGGCCGGTAAACACGCTACCCGTGAAAAACACTTTGTCTGGCCGCGCGTCAATCAGCGCCTGCCCAACTTCCCCTCCACCTTGCAACACGGTGACAAGGTCCGCGGGAAACCCCGCGTCGCGAAACAGCTTCTCGATAAGCACGCCGCATTCCGGAGTGAAATCGCTGGTCTTACAGAGCACCGCATTGCCCGCCATCACTGCGGGAATAATCTGGCTCACAGGAATGGCCAGCGGGTAGTTCCACGAACTGATGATCGCCAGCACGCCTTTCGGCTCGTAATAAATGGTTCCCAGCTTGGCCTTGGCCGCGGTGTTATGGTGCTGAACTCCTTCTGGCCTCAGCAAGTCTGCGCCTTGCTTGGCAAAATAATCCGCGGTATCCAGGGACACAAACACATCCGCGAACAACGCTTCCACGCGCGGCTTGCCGGACTCGCGAACGACCACGTTGGCCAGCGTGTCGCGTGCCTCCAGAATTTTCGCCTTTAGTACTGCAATGTGAGCGCTTCGCTCCTCGACCGATACTCGAGCCCATGCCCGCTGCGCGATTCTCGCTTTAGCCAGCAGTTGCGGCACGGCCAACGGCGAGGTCCGCTCAAACGAGCCACAAATCTGACCCGTCGCCGGATCGATCGACGCTACCGTATCTACAGTGACTGCATTCGCTACCATGTTCTGGATTCTAGCTGAAAACCGCGGCCATCATCATCCCTGTTCCTCCCAACGCAGCAGCCCGACTCCCCTCGCATACTCGATTTCCGACCTCTCATTGTGTGCATTTCGCTTCTGCCTCTTTCAACACCGCCCTTCAATGATGGACTGCCCCACCTATTACCTGCTGTTACGATAAAACCTGCTCGCACGCCGCGTTGTGCCAGCGTCTCTCTTGTAGAGCGCGGAAGTTTTTTGTAACACTCCAGCTTTCCGCACCTATGAGCGCACCACTACACACTTCGCTGTTCGACGAAGTCTCCTCGAAGCCGCCCACGCCAGTGGTTGCATCCTCATCTCCACGGCCCACGGCGGCACCCAATCGGGCCCAACTTCCCTTCGCCCTGGCCATATTTCTCAGCGCGTTTCTACTGTTCCAGATCCAATTAATCCTAGGCAAACAAATCCTGCCGCTTTTTGGAGGCGCTCCCGCGGTCTGGACCGCTTGCCTGCTGTTTTTTCAGCTCGCGCTTCTTGCCGGATATTCCTATTCCCACGCCGTCGCCGCGTGGCTCTCGCCTCGCCAGCAATCCGTGGCGCAAATTTCCTTTCTCGCTGTTTCGCTTCTGGTGCTGTCGCTGCTCACCCGCGTGTGGGTCACGCCGGTTACTCCCGGTTCCGCCTGGGGTGCGTCTGCCGGTATCGATCCTACCTTCGCCATCATCAAGTTCCTGGCGGCAGCGATTGGTTTGCCATTCTTTTTGCTTTCCACTACCAGCCCGCTTTTGCAGCACTGGTTTTCCCGCGTTGCTCCCAACCGCTCGCCCTATCGGCTTTATGCGCTTTCCAACGCCGGCTCGCTCCTCGGACTGCTCTCGTATCCCTTCCTGATCGAGCCGCATGTCCGCCTGCACCTGCAGTCGTGGATTTGGGTCACGGGCTTCGCGGTCTATGCGGTCGCCTATGCCGGTTGCGCATACATCGCTTCTAAAGGATCCGCCTCAATTTCTTCGCGGGACACAAATGACAAATTGATTCCGCGCATTGCGAAGCTATCGCTCGGCTGGGCTTTACCGCTTCGCTGGATCAGCCTCGCGGCGACGGCGTCCACACTGCTTTTGGCCAACACCAATCTCATCTGCCAGGAAGTCGCGGTAATTCCCTTCCTGTGGGTTTTGCCGCTCAGCCTTTATCTGCTGTCGTTCATCCTGTGCTTTGACGGTGACCGCTGGTATCGCCGCGGACTTTTCCAGACCCTGTTCGTCATCGCGGCTGGCTTGGTGATTCTCGTTTCGCTTCCGAACACCAATTATTCCTACGTCGTTCAGCTTCTCGCCTATTCCATCCTGCTTTTCGCAGGCTGCATGGTGTGCCACGGTGAAGCCGCGCGCAGCCGTCCGGGCGCTGACTCGCTGACCGCCTTCTATCTCTGCATCTCCATCGGAGGCGCGCTGGGCGGCATCTTCGTCAGCTTTCTTGCGCCGCGCATTTTCCCCGGCTATTGGGAATTCCCGATCGCGGTACTTGCGTGCATCGTGCTGCTTCTGAATATTTCTATCAGGAACCGTTCCTGCTGGTGGTATACCGGCCGAATCTCCGTGGCGCTGGTCCTTTGCGCCGGCATCATTTTGCTAGCGCCGGCAACTCTCGCGCCGGTCTCCAAAGCGGCTGCTCACTTGCGAATTGAACTGATCGTCACACTCGCTGGTAGTTGCCTCTTAGCCGCGCTTGCCTTCTATCTATTGGAGCGACGGAAACCCGCCGCCATTTCCAACCCGGTGTGGGTTCGCGCGGCCGCTCGCATCGGCTTGGCTCTTCTCACCGCCGGTCTCGCCATCTCGCAAAAAGCCGAGTTTTACGATGTCATCGCACGCTCCCGCAATTTCTACGGCGTCCTCTCGGTAATCGAAAATAAGCAAGAACACTACCTGGCACTGCGTCACGGAAAAACCACGCACGGGTTTCAGTATCAAGACGCGCAGCTCGCCCTGCTGGCAACTGGTTATTACGGACCGCATAGCGGTGCCAACGCGGTCATCTCCAACGCGACCACTCGCCCGCTTCGCGTTGGATTGGTCGGCATGGGCGTGGGCACACTAGCCGCACTTGCCCAGCCCGGCGACCTATTCCGTTTTTATGAGATTAATCCCGACGTTTACAAGTGGTCGTCCGGAGTTCACCCGTACTTCACGTACTTGCAGAATTCCCACGGCACCATCGAAGTTTCCATTGGCGATGGCCGCTTATCGCTCGAAGAGGAAGCCGCACACGGTGTACGCCAGAATTTCGACTTGCTGGTTCTAGACGCGTTTTCCAGTGACGCGATTCCCATGCACCTGCTCACGCGGGAAGCGTTCACCACCTATTTGTTTCACATGAAGAGCCCGCACTCGGTGATCGCGGTGCACATCAGCAACAACACGCTGGATCTTCGACCGGTGCTCGCAGGCGTTGCGCATGAATTTGGGTTTCAAGCCCTGGACGTAACGCCGTATCTTCCCAACGGGCCGCTCTCGCAATCGGAATGGATACTGCTCTCCCGCGATCCCTCCGCCTTAAACCTTCCAGACTTGACCAAAGATTCCGAACCTCTGGCTGCCAACACCAAGCCCCTACTCTGGACCGACGATTACTGCGATCTTCTCCGCGTTCTCCGCCCCCGCCCCTAATTTGGATTTCTCCCCGTCCTCTGTGCTTCTGCCTTTGCGCCCTCTGCGTTAAATCTTTTCCTTCTCCGCATCAATACGCCATTTTTCCTCATGCTCCACGCACACCATGCACAGCCCTTGCGGCGGCACCGTCGGCCCAGACTTCGACCGGTCTCGCAGTTCATACAACTTCTCAATGTTTTCAGGCTTCAATTTCCCTCGCCCCACATCCAGCAACGTCCCCATCATCTTGCGCACCATGTAGCGCAGAAACGACCGCCCGTGCACCGTGAACCACAACTCTTCCCCATCTTCCGTCCTCTTCAACTCCGTAGCGTAAATCTCCCGCTCCATGTTTCGCTCCTTGTCGTCGTCATCTTCCGATCCGGTCGACGCCGCGAACGAAGTAAAATCATGCACGCCCACAAAGCGCGCCGCCGCATCGCGCATCGCCTCTTCATCCAAGGGAAACGGATAATGCAGTACGTATCTCCACGCAAATGGCGGCACCACTTTGCCTCGATACAATCGATACCGGTACACCTTGCCGCGCGCCGACCACCGCGCATTAAAATCTGGTCCAACCTCTTCCGCGCCCACAATGCGTATCGTCTGCGGCAGAAGCGCATTCAACGCCCGCTGAAACTCCGTCGCCGACAGCGTCGATTGCGTTCGAAAGCTGCCCACCTGACCAAGTGCGTGCACGCCCGCATCAGTTCTGCCCGCGCCGTTCAGTTGTACGTTCTCCTGCGTCAGGCGCCGCAGCACCGCCACAATTTCGCCTTGTATCGTGGATTTATTTGTCTGAAATTGCCAGCCGTGGAAATCCGTTCCGTCGTACGCAATCGTGAGTTTGAAATAACGCATGCGGGAGTGAATCAATACACTACGAGGCGGTTCGCGCAAAGCGGCTGCCCGGCTTCACCGCGACACTTCCCTGCTTACACTGCGGGCACTCCTCTTCTTCATGGCTCTCCATGGTAAGTTCCAGGAGGGCGTTTGATTCCACCGGAAATTCAATCTTGCCACCGCTACGGTCGATCAGTGCGCCAGCTGCCACTACGCGCCCACCCATTTCTTCCACCACGTGAATGGCTTCCTGCGTCGAGCCGCCGGTGGTCCATACATCTTCCACCACCAAAACATGCTGGTCCGGCTTCAACGTGAACCCGCGCCGCATGGTCATCGTGCCGCTGGCGTCTCGCTCCACGAACAGGGCCGGCACTCCGCCGCCAATTCCATCCTGCGCCGCAGGCAGCGCACGCGCCACTTCTTGCCCAATCACCACGCCACCCAGAGCCGGCGAGACGACCACATCAATTTTTGCATCCGAGAATAGCGCGGCCAGCGCCTGCCCCAATTTCTCCGCGAATCGCGGATATTGCAGCACCAAAGCGCACTGCACATACGTGGCGCTGTGCCGCCCGCTCGACAACTCAAAGTGTCCGTGACGGATGGCTCCCGCCGCTTCGAACATAGCCAGCAGTTCGTCTCGTGTCAGCATGGCGTGGCTAACCTGAATCGCTTCTAAACGTCGAATCGTCAAGAGCCTAGCTGTGGTGTCATTTATTGTCAAGGATTCTGGCCCCTGCTAGACTTTCAAGTTCCAGGTTACGATGCATTTTCGCTTCTCGCTCACAAACTTGTGAAACAATTTGCCTACTAAAAACGTTGTAGCTAGTGGGACCAGGCGGCACTCCCGAAGTGCGCTCGCGCCGAGTTTGTCGTTCATCAATCCGCAGTCGAGGTGAGGATACCTATGAAGATGTCGTTCGCAAGACCCCTGCTTGCCGCCGTGTTGGCCGGTGTAATTGCAGGCGCGCCCGTCTCACCAGTATTCGCTCAGCAGCAACAGGGCACCCCTCCCCTGCAAACGCCACCTCCGACGTCGGGTGCTCAGCCCCCCAAGCAAGGGGCGCTGCCTATCTCTCTTGGCGTTAGCAAGTCGAACTACACGCAGGCTCCGAAGGCTTTCCCCAATCTGATCGCGCCGTACAAGAGCCAATACGTCGAGCCCGGCGTTCTCACCAATTCGCCGCGCCTGGGACAATTGATTCACGACGGAAAGCTCAACCTTAGTCTCCAGGACGCCATTGCCCTGGCTCTCGAGAACAGCATGGATATCGTCGTGCAGCGCTACAGCCCCTGGATGGCCGACACTGACATTCTCAAAACCAAGTCAGGCGGATTGGGTCGCGGTATAGGCGGGGCTGATTTCCCGTTCAGCAATGCCATCGTTCCTACGCTGAACTTCGACCCGGTGATCACCTCGACCACAACCATCACCAGTCTCATCACACCGGTGAACAACCCATTCACGTCGGGAGTTGGAACGTCGGGCACCGGCTTGTCGCTCGCGGGGCTACCCGTTCACGAAAGCATTTTCAATACGCAATATCAGCAGAGCTTCAGTCCGGGCTTGACCTTCACCGCGTTTTGGGATAACACCCGGTCTTCTTCAGGATCTTTGTTTAACGCGTTTAACCCGTCGGTCCAACCGACGATCGGCGTTTCCTTCGCGCAGGAACTTCTTCAGGGCGCTGGCAGCTTTGTAAATCGCCGCAATATCCTTATCGCCGAAAATAATCGCAAAATTGCCGACCTGGCGTTTGCGCAGCAAGCCATCACTACGGTTACCGACACGATCACTTCCTATTGGGAATTGGCCTTCGCTCGCGAAAACGTGGTGGTGCAACAGCAGGCCGTCACCGTCGCCGAGAAGCTGTACAACGACAACAAGAAGCAGCTCGAAATCGGCACCATGGCTCCTCTTGATGTGACCCGCGCCGAATCTGAACTCGCCACGGACCGTCAGAACTTGATCGTGGCCCAGACCACCAGGCTCCAGGACGAGCTGGTCCTAAAAAATCACATTTCCAAGGATCCGTTGGCTTCTGACTTAATCAACGTCGAAGTGATTCCTACCGACGCTCCGGACTCTCCAACCAGCATTCAGACCGCAACCTTTGAAGACGCTATCAAGGAAGCCTTCGAGAAGCGCCCCGATCTGCAAGAGCAATATCTGAATCTCAAGAATGCGCAGATCGACTCGCGTGCCACCAAGAATGAGCTTCTGCCTCTCGCGACCCTCACCGCCTCATACACCAGCACTGGCCTCGCCGGAAACTCCCCCATTAATGGTGCCCCGGTCCCGGGCGTTGGCGCTCCAATCGTTGATTCTACTGGCCTCCCCGTGGCCGTCCTCAATTCTGCTGGGCTGCCTACCAATGTCTTTGTGTCGAACCCTGCCCCTACGGTTGTGGGAACGAACAAGCAGGGCTTTGGCGACGCCATGACCCAGGTCTTCCACAATCGATTCCCAACGTACTCTGTTGGCCTGAACGTAGTTTTGCCCTTGCGCAATCGTTCTGCGCAAGCGGATAACCTTCACGCTCAACTGACCGAGCGGCAACTCGAAGCGCAGACGCAGCAACTGAAAAACACCGCGCTGCTCGATGTGCGTAATACCACCATCGCGCTGGAGCAAGGTCGCGCTCAAGTGCAAGCCGCCAGTAAAGCCCGCGAACTGCAGCAGCAGACTTTCGACGCCGAAGAAAAGAAATATACGCTGGGAGCTTCCACGGTTTACAACGTCATTCTTACTCAGCGCGATTTGATCAACGCCAAGGGCTCGGAACTTCGCGCCTTGGCGAATCTTGCACAAGACAAGGCTAACTATGAGCGCGCCTTGGGCCGCACGCTGGAGGTTAATAGCGTTAGCATTGCCGGAAATCAGAAAGACCAAATCGAGAAGGACACCAACATTCCCGGCACCAACAATGGCCAGGTCGTCGGCACCAAGGAACTCTTCGACATTCTTGACCACCAGAATGGCAAAGGCCAGCGCTAAGTCAGGATCTTCGGCAAGCGGAAGCTGTTCCCGGTTGGCACTTGCTTCCGCGCGCTACAAGCTCTAACCTTCGCACGCTTCGATTCGTCTCTGTTTCGGGTCAACGCGTGGCCCCAACAGAAAGGCTCTAGCCGATGAGCAGCGCTGCGCTCCCAGTTCCAGCGTCTTTAGTCAGTTCGCCAGTCTCCACGACCGCACAACCTGTTTCCGACCGTGAGCGTATCGTCTCCATCGACGTGCTCCGCGGCTTCGCCCTGCTCGGCATTTTGGTCATGAACATCCAGGCGTTTTCCATGGTCACCGCCGCCTACTCAAATCCCACCGTCTACGGCGACTTACACGGCCTCAACTTCGCGGTGTGGCTCGCCTGTTATCTCTTCGCCGACCTGAAGTTCATGTCCATCTTCTCGATGCTCTTCGGCGCAGGGATCTATCTGATGACGAGTCACGTGGAAGCTTTGGGACGAAGCTCTGCCGCTCTACACTATCGCCGGATGGGTTGGCTAATCCTCTTCGGCTTGCTGCACGGTTTCCTGCTGTGGTACGGCGACATTCTGTACGACTACGGCATGTGCGGCCTGCTGATTTATCTGGTTCGCAAACGCCAGCCGCGCACGCTGCTGATTCTCGGTTGCTTGACGTTGACCATTGCGCCGCTGCTGATGGCTGGCTATGGCGCCCAGCTTAAGAAAATGCCTCCCGACCAGCTGCAAGCGGAACGAGAACAGATGTGGCAGCCCACGCCCGCTCGAGTCGCGGAAGAAAACGCCAGCTACCGCGGCGGTTGGCTGGCACAGATGAAGTTTCGCGCTCCAGAAACCGCGCGCATGAAGACGCTGTATTTTGTTGCGTACTCTTTTTGGCGCGAGGCCGGATTGATGCTCATCGGCATCGCCCTTTTCAAACTTGGCTTCTTCAGCGCCAAGAAACCTGGGTGGATGTACGCCTCAATGGTCGTTTGCGGCATGCTCATCGGCCTGCCGATTATCTATTACGGTTTTCTCCGCGAGGCCTCCGTGCAATGGACGTTCCCCTCTGCATTCATCGCCGACCAGCAATACAATTATTTCGGCAGCCTCTTCGTGGCCATTGGGTGGGTCGGCGTCATTATGCTCGCCTGCAAATCGCTAGCGCTGCGCTCAGTCACCAGCCGTCTCGCTGCCGTCGGCCGCATGGCGTTTTCCAATTACATCTTCCACACGCTGATCTGCACCACTCTGTTCTACGGCCACGGCTTCGGCCTGTTCGGCAAAGTGGAACGTTGGCAACAATTCGCCATCGTCCTCGTCATCTGGTCCTTTCAACTGGTTGCTTCGCCCATCTGGCTGGGCCACTTCTATTTCGGCCCACTAGAATGGCTCTGGCGCTCCCTCACCTACTGGCAATTCGAGCCATTCCGTCGCCCAGCAACCGCCTAAGCTCGAGGGCTTCCTCTGCGATCTCTGCGTCTCCGCCTCTCTAACTCTGTGTTAAATCTTTTGTCCTTCCGCAATTCCCCTCCCTTGCCCCTCCCGCTCCTTTCGCATAGCATTAGTTTTTGTGTGCTGCGCGATAGGATTTTCTTATCCCTGTCTCCCAGCCGATGTGCGATCTCACGCTCCGGGAGCGCTTCACGATGAGTGACCCGACCAAGACAAAAGTTCCACCGCCCGCCGCCGATTCCAAACACACCTCGCTCAAAGCCTGGGAAGAAAACACCCTCAATCCCACTCTCGAAAAAAGTCCCGAGCGCCAAAAAGAATTCACCACCGTTTCCGGCTATCCCATTCGCCGCCTTTACACCGAAGCTGACCTTGCCGGCTGGGATCCTGCCCGCGACCTGAGCTATCCCGGTGAACCTCCCTACACCCGCGGCATTCACGCCACCATGCATCGCGGCCGCATGTGGACCATGCGCCAGTTCGCCGGATTTGGCGCCGCCGAAGACACCAACCAGCGCTTCCGCTATCTCCTCTCGCAAGGCCAGACCGGACTTTCCACCGCCTTCGATCTCCCCACCTTGATGGGCTACGACTCCGATCACGCGCTTTCCGAAGGTGAAGTGGGCAAATGCGGTGTGGCCATCAGTTCCCTGGCCGACATGGAAGTGCTTTTCGATCAAATTCCGCTGGCCAATGTCACCACTTCGATGACCATCAACTCGCCCGCCGCGGTCATCTGGGCCATGTATCTCGCCGTCGCGGAAAAACAGGGCGCGGACTGGAGGAAGATTTCCGGCACGCTGCAAAACGACATTCTCAAGGAATACATCGCGCAGAAGGAATACATCTACCCGCCCGAACCTTCGATGCGTCTGGTCATCGACACTTTCGAATTCGGCGTGAAGCACACTCCCAAATTCAACACCATTTCCATCAGCGGCTATCACATTCGCGAAGCGGGTTCGACCGCCATTCAGGAGCTGGCCTTCACCCTGCGTGATGGCATGGAATACGTGGAATGGGCGATGCGTCGCGGTCTCGACGTCAACGAATTCGGTCCGCAACTTTCCTTCTTCTTCAACGCGCACAACGACTTCTTCGAAGAAATTGCCAAGTACCGCGCCGCACGCCGGATCTGGTACCAGGCCATGACCGAGCGTTACAAATCCACTAATCCGCGCGCCTACGCTTTGCGCTTCCACACGCAAACCGCTGGATGCTCGCTTACCGCGCAGCAACCCATGAACAACGTGGTGCGCACGGCGATTCAGGCCTTGGCCGGAGTCCTCGGCGGCACGCAATCCCTGCACACCAATTCCCTCGACGAAGCTTGGGCGCTGCCCACCGAACACGCCGCGACTATCGCTCTGCGCACGCAGCAAATCATTGCGCATGAGACCGGCGTGACCAATACGGTTGATCCGCTCGGCGGCTCCTACTTTGTCGAAACGCTTACCAACGAAGTGGAGCAAGGCGCGTGGGACTACATTCGCCGCATTGATGCGATGGGCGGGATGGTGGCCGCGGTCGAGAGAAGTTACCCACAACGCGAAATTGCCGAAGCTTCCTACCGCTACCAGATGGCCATCGACAAGAAAGAAAAAATCATCGTCGGCGTGAACGACTATGTGACTCAGGAAAAGCACCTCGACATCTTGCAGATCGACGAAACGGTCGCTGTTCGCCAGAACGAACGCCTGCGGAAAGTGCGCGCCGACCGCTCCAACACCGAAGTCGAACGCCGCCTAGCCGATCTCCGCAAAGCCTCCGAAGGCACGCAAAACCTGATGCCGTTCATCTACGACGCCGTAAAAGCCTACGCCACCCTGGGCGAAATTTGCGAAGCCATGCGCACTGTCTTCGGCCCCTACGAAGAAGTCGCCATCACCTGATTTGCAACTCAGTCTCTCCGCTATCTCTGCGGCCCCTCTGTTATCTCTGTGGTAAGCTTTACTCATTAGGTTTTCTACTCGTATGCTTGACACTGAACTGACCCATAAAATCATAGCGCCGCCATCGAAGTCCATCGTCAACTTGGTCCAGGCTTACTCGAATCCGCCTATGAAGAATGCCTAGCACGTGAACTAACCCTTCGCGGTATCTTCTATGAACGACAGAAACCAATTCCAGTCGTCTACAAAAGCGTGAAACTCGATTGCGGCTACCGCCTCGATCTTCTCGTCGAGCACCGCGTAGTCGTCGAGCTTAAAGCCATCGAGCAACTTACACCGATCCACGAAGCCGTCGTTCTCACTTACCTTAAACTCTCAGGAAATACCTTGGGCTTGCTCATCAATTTCCATGTGGCAGTGCTTAAAGATGGAGTTCGGCGCTATATTTGGAAGGAACAGAAAGAGCTCACCACAGAGGTCGCTGAGGTCCACAGAGCTAACGGAGAGGACAAGCTAATCCATCATGCCTGAGAAGAAGATACGAGTGCTTATTGCTAAGCCTGGCCTTGACGGCCACGACCGCGGTGCCAAAGTGATTGCCCGCGCGCTCCGCGACGCCGGCATGGAAGTCATCTACACCGGCCTGCGCCAAACCCCCGAAATGATCGCCTCCGCCGCTGTCCAGGAAGACGTCGACGTCATCGGCCTCTCGATCCTCTCCGGCGCCCACAACACCCTCTGTCCGCAACTCATGAAACTCCTCCACGAAAAAGGCATGGACGACGTCACCGTCCTCGTCGGCGGCATCATTCCCGAACCCGACATCGCCTCCCTGAAAAAAGCCGGCATCGCCGAAATCTTCCTCCCCGGCACCTCCACCCAAGACATCATCACCTTCATCAACTCCCGCGTAGTCCACACCTGACCTGTACCTCACCCCTTCAGGGTGAGGCCGTCCCCAAATCCAATCACGGTATCTAACGTCAGCCCGCACTCTCCGTGCCCTCTGTGCTCCGCCCTCTGTGTCCTCTGTGTTAATGCTTTTTATGGCCCGAATCTTCTCTTCCTCCGCGAACCTCAGCGCTCTCCGCGCCTCTGCGTTATCTTTTTCCCTCCGGGGTTTCGTATACTGTCTCCGCCACTCTTTTCCTGTGAGGTCTCCTCGTGTCTTCGGTGCTGAGAACTGCCGTCAATCCCAAATCTCCCGACTTCGAGAAAAATTCCCGCCGTATCGTCGAACTGCTCACCTCCCTCAAAAATCAGGAAGAAAAAATCTGTGAAGGTGGCGGTCCCAAAGCCATCGAATCCCAGCACAAGAAAAATCGCCTCACCGCGCGCGAACGCATCGCCGGCCTCATCGATCACGGCACGCACTTCTTCGAACTCGGCCTCTACGCCGCCTGGGAAATGTATGAAGAGTGGGGCGGCGCTCCCGCCGCGGGCACCATCACCGGTCTTGGCCGCGTCAATGGACGCATGTTCATGATCATCGCCAACGACGCCACGGTGAAAGCCGGCGCCTTCTTCCCCATGACCGCCAAGAAGGTCATCCGCGCGCAAAACATCGCCATGGAAAATCACATTCCCACGATCTATCTCGTCGACTCCGCCGGCGTGTTCCTGCCGCTGCAGGAAGACGTCTTCCCCGATACCGACGATTTTGGCCGCGTCTTCCGCAATAACGCCGTCATGTCTGCCATGGGCATTCCGCAAATCACCGCGATTATGGGCATGTGTGTAGCGGGTGGGGCGTATCTTCCCGTCATGTGCGATCACATCCTGATGACCGAAGGCTCCGGCTTGTTCCTCGCTGGCCCCGCACTGGTGCAAGCTGCCATCGGCCAGAAATCCACCGCTGAAGAATTAGGCGGCGCGAAGATGCATTCGCGAATCAGCGGCACTGTGGACTTTCGCGAGCCAGACGACGAATCCTGCCTCAAACGCATTCGCGCCATCGTCGACAAAATGGGCGCACCGAATCCTCCGATCTTCAATCATGCCCGCCTCGCCGAGCCTCACTATCCCGCCGAAGAAATCTACGGTATCTTCTCCAGCGAAGCTTCCAAACAATACGACATGCGCGAAATCATCGCCCGCATCGTGGATGGCAGCGTGTTCGAGGAATATCGCGCCGAATATGGTGAAACGCTGCTCTGCGGCTACGCGCGCATCGGTGGCTGGGCCGTCGGTATCGTTGCTAATCAGAAGAAACACATTCAGACCCACGCGCCGCATTCCGACCAGAAACGTGTCGAATTTGGCGGCGTGATCTACACGGAATCCGCGGAAAAAGCCGCGCGCTTCATCCTCGACTGCAACCAGAACCGCATCCCGCTGATTTTTCTCCACGACGTCAACGGCTTCATGGTCGGTAAAGACGCCGAGTGGAGCGGCATCATCCGCGCCGGAGCAAAGATGGTCAACGCCGTGGCCAACAGTGTCGTCCCCAAAATTTCGGTAATCCTTGGCGGCAGCTTCGGCGCGGGCAATTACGCCATGTGCGGCAAAGCATACGACCCACGTTTCATGTTCGCCTGGCCCACTGCAAAATTCGCCGTCATGAGTGGCGACGCCGCGGCCAACACGCTCGCCGAAATCAAGCTCAAGCAACTGGAACGCGAAGGCAAAAAGGTCGACGAAAAAGCCAGAAAAGAAATGCTCGCCTCCGTTAAAGCCACCTACGAACACCAGACCGACATCCGTTACGCCGCCGCTCGCCTCTGGGTCGACGCCATCATCGATCCCATGCGCACCCGCGACGCCTTGATCTGGGCCCTGAACGCCGCCTCCCTAAACACCCACATCCCCGAATTCAAAACCGGCGTCCTGCAGACTTAAATGAAAATTCGGGGGCTTGTTTTCTTATTTGCAGCTTTTCCTTTAGGCGCTCTTTATACGCGAGCCTTCCACAATATCCAGATCGGTCCGTTCGGTGACGAGTTTGGCTCAGTCGCCTTCCCTGTTCCTCCGCAATTGGAAGCGCTCAGGCTGGGCGCTCAGGTATGTGCCATTGTTGGATTGTCGCTTCTAGTCACTGATTTCATTAAATGGCGTCGACACAGACTCCGTGACTGACCCAAAACTGCAGACTTTTCTTCCTCACGTAGGCTGTAGAAGGCGTTGTCTCCGTTGCCTCTGCGAACCCTCTGCGAACTCTGTGGTGAGCCCTTGACTTCCTCTTTCCCGCGCGCGCCCGTAAACTAACATCAGCACATGAATCCGCGCTCTCGCATCCTTTTCCTGATCATGTCCACCGCCTTCATCCTGAGCGCCCTTGGCCTGATCCTCGGCATGCTCTACGACCTCTACCTAGTCTTCCTTCGCCACACTCCACTGGAAATTGTTATGGGCCGCAGCATCCCGTACTACAAAACCATCGGTGGATTCGGTATTCTCGGAATGGTCTGTTTTTTCTTAGTCTTGCTTTCGGAAATCACTTCGAAGGGAAACAGGAAACCCCGCGAATGACCGAACCCATCAAGCTGATCGAATGTCCGCGCGACGCCTGGCAAGGTCTCCCCGACTTCATCCCAACCGAAACCAAAGTCGCGTACCTCAAGGAACTTATCTCTGCCGGCTTCCGCCACATTGACGCGGTCAGCTTCGTTTCTCCAAAGCACGTCAAGCAAATGTCCGACAGCGAAGAGGTCATGTCCAAGCTCCTTGCCTCGCTCCCCGATAAGACCGAATTCCCCGAAATTATTGGCATCGTCGTCAACGAAAAGGGTCTTGAACGTGCTCTCTCCACCCCCGGCGTCACCACCATCGGGTATCCTTACTCCATTTCCGCATATTTTCGCCGTGCCAACGCCAACATGAACCGCGAAGAATCTCGCAAGCTCGCCGAAACCCTGAAGGGTGAAACGAAAGCCGCCAACAAGAACCTCGTCGTCTATATCTCCATGGCTTTCGGCAATCCTTACGACGAACCTTGGGGTCCCGAGATTGTCCAAGACGCGCTCGACTGGCTGAAAGATATTCGTGTCACCACCGTCTCCCTCGCCGACACCGTGGGTACCGCCACACCAGACGCCGTTCACGACCTTTACGCCCAAGTCAAAGATCACGTTGCCGGCATCGAACTTGGTGTGCATCTCCACTCGCGCCCCGAAAACGCCGAAGACAAAATCCTCGCCGCCTACGCTGCCGGATGCCGCCGCTTCGACAGCGCGTTGACCGGACTCGGTGGCTGCCCCTTTGCCGGTGACGATCTTGTCGGCAACATTCCCACCGAATCCGTACTCTCCGCGCTGGCCAAAGTTGGCGTCGATCCCGGCATCGATTCCACCAAGCTCACCAATTTGATTAAAATGAGTAATGACATTCGCGCGCAGTACGCCCAGGCGCCCCTGCCCAACTGATCTTTTTCGAGGAGGCCTTCTTCCATGAAGGACTACGAAACACTATTCGTTGAGAGCACGGAGCAAGTCGCCACCGTCACCTTTAACCGGCCCGACAAACGCAACGCCATCACCACGCAAATGATAGCGGAGTTGCAAGACGTACTCGACTCCATCGAGAAAACGCAAACCCGCGTGGTCATCCTTACCGGCAGCGGCAAAGCTTTTTGCGCGGGGATCGATCTCGACATGCTTCGCAACATTGCGAAGCAGTCTCCCGGTGAAAATCAGGAAGACTCCCGCCGCATCGCCAAAATGTTTCGCAAGATTTGGAGCTTTTCGCGGCCGATGATCGCCGCCGTGAATGGACACGCACTCGCCGGTGGCTGTGGCATCGCCACGCTCTGCGACTTCACTCTCGCCGTTCCTGAAGCGAAATTTGGCTACACCGAAGTGAAGATTGGTTTTCTCCCGGCGATCGTCTCGGTGTTTCTCACTCGTCAGATTGGAGAGAAACGCGCACGCGACCTTCTACTCACTGGCCGCCTCATCGAGGCTTCGGAAGCCAAAGAGATGGGCTTGGTCAATGAACTGGTCGCTCCAGAAAATCTTATGGCGCGCGCCAACGAACTCGCTGAAACGATTCTTGCCGCCAGCCCCAGCAGCATAACCCGCGCGAAGCATCTTTTGGTCTCCGCTGCAGCTGCTGGCGTTGATGCCGACCTCGAGCGCGCCGTCCTCGAAAGTGCTCGGGTCCGCTGCACCCCCGACTTCAAAGAAGGCCTAGCCGCCTTCCTAGAAAAACGCAAGCCCATGTGGCAGCACGACTCCGAAAAGCGCGAATAGCTGTTAGCTGCCAGTCGACAGTCTCCAGCCACATAGGCAATTCCATCGCACTTACAGACTGGCGATTTTAATACACATACGGTAAGATAAATATTGAGTAATCAATGCAACATTATTATAGCAAGCTTTTGGTCTGGCAACGCAGTCACAAGTTAGTGTTGGCGATCTACCAGTGTTCGCGGAGCTTTCCCGGCGAAGAACGTTATGGCCTGACTTCACAACTCCGGCGCGCAGCTTTGTCCGTTCCAACAAATATCGCGGAAGGCTCTAAACGCTCAGCTCCTAAGGATTACGCTCACTTCCTGAACATTGCCGAAGGCTCCCTATCCGAAACCGAGTATCTGCTCGTTGTCTGTCGAGACCTAGGCTATCTAAACGCAGATTTAGCTCGCACCTATCTCGCCGAGGCCACTGAACTCTTGAAGATGATGCTGCACGCCCTCCGAAAAACAGTCCGAAACGACAGCGCTCCGCGGCCTAACAATAAGACCGCCTGCCTTTAGCTGTGGGCTAATGGCTGACGACTGGCAGCTTATTCTCTGTTGCCCTTAGCTGTCGGCTAATGGCTGGCGACTGGCGACTGGCAGCTGATCGCCGTCAGCTATTTTCCCCTCGTCACGATTTCCGTCATACTACCAACCGCATGCTTTCACATCATGATTTCACCGTCCGTGTGCGGTACGCCGAAACCGATCAGATGGGCGTGGTCTACCATTCCAACTATCTGATTTGGTTCGAAGTGGGCCGCGTGGAACTCATGCGCTCCCTCGGTTTTGACTACAAGCTCATGGAACTCGAGGACGACACCTACATCGTCGTTGCCGACGTTCACTGCCGTTACCAATTCCCTGCCCGCTACGACGAGTTGCTGACCGTCCGCACGCGCATCCTCGAAGCTAAAAATCGCGTCCTGAAATTCGCCTACGAACTCTTCCGCCAGCCAGACAACAAGCTCCTCGCCACGGGAGAAACCACGCACATTGCCTGCAATCGCGCTGGCCAAGTGAAACATTTCCCCGACAAATACAAGACCGCCTTCCTCTCCATCGCCACCGCGAATCCCGACCGGGGCCCCAAATGACACTTCCTCTCAGCGAAACTCTGCGCGCTCTGCGTCTCTGCGTTAGTTTTTTCCCAGCATTCTTTATCTACAATCGAGCCTCGAGCCTATGACCATTATCCTGACCGGCAACGACCTGACCTTCCAGCAGCTCTACGCCGTAGCTCTCCATCGCGACCAAGTCTCCTTATCCCCAGCATCCGTCACGCGCATGCAAGCCTCCCGCGCCGTGGTCGACCATCTCGTCGCCGCTGGAGAAACCGCCTACGGCATCAACACCGGCTTCGGCAAACTCGCCTCCGTTCGAATCTCCTCAGAACAAGTTCGCCAACTGCAGGTGAACCTGGTTCGCTCGCACGCTTGCGGCATAGGCATACCGCTCAGCGAAGCTGAAACCCGCGGCATGTTGCTTCTCCGAGCCAACGCACTCGCCAAAGGTCTCAGCGGCGTTCGTCCCGTGGTCGTCGAAACGCTTTGCGCCATGCTCAACGCCAAAGTTCATCCGATCATTCCGTCGCAAGGTTCCGTAGGCGCCTCCGGCGATCTCGCGCCACTGGCGCATCTCGCGCAAGTCGTGATCGGCGAAGGTCAGGCTATCTACAACTCCGAAACTCTCTCCGGCGCAGAAGCCATGAAACGCGCCAGCATCACACCGGTCGCTCTCGAAGCCAAAGAAGGCCTTTCGCTTCTGAACGGCACGCAAGGCATGCTCGCGCTTCTCAGTCTCGCGCTACTTGAAGCCGACACGCTCACCGACACCGCCGACGTCGCTGCCTCCCTTTCTCTCGACGCGCTCCGCGGCAGTCCCGGAGCGTTTGACGCGCGCATCATGCACGCACGCGCCTACGCCGGTGCCGGCACTACTGCGCGTAATCTTGCCCACCTCAACGAAGGCAGCCAGATCCGCGAATCGCATCGCTCCGCCAACAAAGATACGCGCGTTCAAGACGCCTACAGCCTGCGCTGCACTCCGCAAGTCCACGGAGCGGTGCGCGATTCGCTGGTGCAGGCTTGCGAGATGGCGCTCGTCGAACTCAACAGCGCTACCGACAACCCTCTTGTTTTTGTGAAGGAAAATGGTACCGGCGACATTGTCAGTGGCGGCAACTTTCACGGACAGCCCCTCGCCATGGCCGCCGATCAAGTGGCGATCGCCATCGCCACACTCAGCGGCATCTCCGAACGGCGCATCGAGCAGATGACCAATCCACTGACCAGCATGCTTCCGGCGTTTCTCACGCCCGACCCCGGACTCAATTCCGGCTTCATGATCGCGCAAGTCACCGCCGCCGCGCTTACCAGCGAAAATCGCGCGCTCGCTACTCCGCATTCTGTCGATTCGATTTCTACTTCAGGTAACCAGGAAGATTACGTCTCGATGGGCATGAGCGGCGCTCGCCGCCTGGAACGAATGCTTCACAATCTCCGCCACATTCTTGCCATCGAATTACTCTGCGCCTGCCAAGGCATCGACCTGCTCGCCCCGCTACAAACTGGCACGCTCGCCCGCAAAGCGTACGACGCCGTCCGCGCCGTCTCCCCGAAACTAACCGCCGACCGCCCCTTAGCCCCTGACATCAACGCGGTAGCCCAACAAATCGCCGCCTCCACAATTGCCAAAGTCCTGCACTAATGCACCCCGTAGCGCAGCCATTCATTCCTGGCTGTGCTTTTGCGTTCCTGGTCTCGCGCCATCAGCAAAGCTACAGCGCAGGTTCGATATCCGTCTTCCTAAAATCATTCCCCTTGAAGAGCAACGGTCGTCCCGTCACCTTGGCTAGCGCGTACGAAAAACAATCTCCGAGATTTAGTCCCGCCGGGTGTCTGCCCTTTCCATAATCGGAATATGCTTGTCGCGCCGCCAACGCGTGTTCTTCGGTCATTGGTTCAATCGAGATTCCCGCCGTTCGCAGGAAGGCATCAAGTTGCCGCACGCTTCCGTCTCCGCCTTTCGATTCAGCGATGATCGAAGCCTCCACGAAAGATACAGCCGACAGCAAACACTCATCGCTCTTTATCAGTAGGTCAGAAAAAGCGTCCGCCTCCTTCCCATCGAGAAGAATGGCGAGAAGGGCCGAGGTATCAACGATCACTTTGGCAATCCTTTTTCGTCGTACAAGAATGTGCCGTGATCCTCGACCTCACCCTTCAGGTGACTGCGGAAACGCCTGGCTATTGCCCGCAACTCCTCGGCCGTAGCCTTGGAACGCTTGGCGCGCCGTACGCGGGTCAATTTCTCTTTTATGGCTAGACTCACAGCCTTGGTCATCGTCTCGCCGGTTTCCTCGGCAAGGCGCTGTGCCAGCTTATGTGTCTCGCGGTCTTTGATATTCAGGCTCACGTTTCTACCTCGGAAGTAATATTTCTACCTTGGTAGATCGTACCGTTCTCTACAATCTCGCGCAACCTTCTTCACCCCAGCGCTTCCAGAAAGTACGAGAACATCCGCCAACCGGCTACATAGCTGAATGGGGCTAACTCCAGCGAGTAGTGCCCCACTGGCAGCTCCAGCGTCCGCGGCTCAGCTCCATTGCGCCGCAGCGCTCTCAACATCTCCTCCGTCAATTGCGGCAAAAACGTCGGGTCATACTTCCCATACACCATGAACGTGTTACGCCCCGCGCCCATTCCGCGTTCCACATATGGCATTGGGCTAATCGGCGCCCAATATTCTCGTAGTTCGTCGACGCTCACTTCATGCCGCAACCCTTCCCACACATGGTTGGTGGTCATCCCCTGGCTCACCACATCCGCAAAATACGTCGACACGTGAAAAAATCCACCCGCCCGCACACGCTTGTCATGCACCAGCGTGATGTATCCCACCGATGAGCCAATACTGGTCCCCAAAATTCCCAGCCGTGTATACCCGCGCTGCTCCAGCCAGGTTAGACACGCCCGCGCATCCTGCACCGCTTGCCGGTTGGCATGCAGCGTCAAGCCAATGTTCGGCCCCACCAATTGATCCGCGCGTTCGTGTCCATTCGCCATGCGCCGGTCGTGATACGGCAGGCTCATCTTCAACGCGGAAATCCCGATGCGCTGCAGCCACTGGCATAGCGCAATCTGCCCGTGCCACTTGGCATTCCAGTTCGGCAGCACCAGCACCGCGGGCCCCTGTTTCCGCGCCGGGAAAAATTGCCCGTGCACCGCGTTATTTTCCGGGCATGCCGATTCCATCGGACTGGTGAACCGCAGCACATTCTCGCGGCTCAATTCGAAATCCGTTACTTCTCGCCCGCTGAACCATTCGGCACTATGTTCAATCGCATTCCGCGTGTACTCCCGCAGAAACGCGCGTGGCTCATCGTTGAGCGGGTCTCCATCGATATGTTCCAGCCCCCACTCAAACGGCCGTACCATCCGGTTGTCATCCGTAGTCCAGCGCCGGTGCTCGTACCGCCGTATCGCATGCTCGTACCAACTCATTCCCATGCTCCAAGTTTACCGCGCCTGCTCCCGCCTCGCTGTGCGCTACCACCATAGAATTTCTGCGTGCTGTCTCCGTGACCTCTGCGCTCCTATCTCTGCGACCTCTGCGTTAAATCTTTCTTTCCGGCTCTCGTTCTCGCACAAATCTCCATTCCTTCCCCTTACCCATCCGACACCCGGCCGCCACCGCTTCATTGAGACCCCTCGCCGTCTATGGCACAGTCAATCTTGTGATCCCAGTCTTCTTTTTTCTTTTCGGCATCGTCATCGGCAGTTTCTTAAACGTTTGCATCACTCGCATCCCCGACGATGTTTCCATCATCTCTCCGGCCTCGCGCTGCCCGCGTTGCCTCAATCCCATCAAGCCTTACGACAACATTCCGGTCCTGGGCTGGCTGCTCCTTCGCGGCAAATGCCGCAATTGCGCGCTCCCCATCTCGCCGATGTATCCGATCATCGAATTCATTACCGGCTGCATTTTCGTTCTTACCTACTTACGAATTCGGCGTGACGATCGAAACCTTTAAGTGGCTCACGTTTGCCTGCCTACTCCTGGTTCTGATCGTCACCGATTTTCGCGTGCGCCTGCTTCCCGACGCGGTCAACTGGTTCGGCTTCGGCCTGGCTCTCGCGTTCGCAACGCGCATTGCGCCAGACGGCATCTCCGACGTAGCCATTCATGACCATTACATTCCGCCTTTCGTAACCCGCCTGATCAACGCGCTGCTCGGCGCAGCCTTTGGCAGCCTGCTGCTCTGGGGCGCCGCTGCTCTCTACAAACTCGTCCGCAAGCGCGATGGCATGGGCATGGGTGACGTCAAAATGATGGCCATGGTCGGCGCCTTTCTCGGCGTGCGCGGAGCATTCCTCACCATCCTGTTTGGCACGCTTCTGGGCAGCATCGTCGGCCTCGCCACCGTCGCGCTTCTCTACTCCTTCGGCTGGCGTCGAGCCCTCGCCGAGCGTGCGCACCGTCGCGGCCTCGGAGGCTCCGTAACATCGCTTCGCTGGACCCTCGCGTCCCAATACCAGCTTCCCCTGGGCACATTTCTTGGCTTGGGTGCCTTCTTTGTGGTCTATGGGTTCCCTTGGTTCCTTTCCCATTTCTACTTCCTCCCACTTTTTTAGCTGCACGTTTCAGCTCAACGGCCCCATCACGCTTTTCTGCGCCTTTCCCCGCCTTGTCACCGTTCCCGTTACTCCTTAGCGGCACCCGGCCCTGCCGCCTCTAAAACGCGCTACAATACGCTTTGCAGCGCTATTCTGGTCCGCGCGAGCAGTCAGCCGTTTCGGAAGCTCCGCCGGAGGTATCTAGACATGCGATCCACAGCCCTTACGCGCGTCGCCGTCCTCATCACCCTGCTTGGGCTCGGGGCTATCGTTCTTCCTGCGCAACAACAGCCGCAACCAGATCCTTCCCAGCAATCATCCGGTGACCCGGTTGCCGACGCTGCGCGCAAATCTCGCGAACAGCAAAAGACCGCGCCAAAGCCTAAGCACGTCTTCACCAACGACGATATGCCGGCGGCGGCCGATAAGCCTGCGGCAGCCACGAAACCCGACGGAACGCCTGCGGACGCGAACGCCGATCAAGCCACTGCCGATAAAGACAAAGACGGTGCGAACGATCCCAAAAGCGAGGCCTATTGGCGTAAGCGTTTCACCGAAGCCCACAATAAGCTTGCCACCGCTGAAAAAGAGCTCGACGTGCTGCAGCGCGAACTCAACAAAAATCAGGTTCAGTATTATCCCGATCCGCAGAAAGCTCTCATGCAGCAATACAATCGCTCCGACATCAATTCCGAAACTGCCAAGATCGATGCCAAGCAAAAAGAAATTGACGCCCTGAAGCAGCACATCAGCGACATGGAAGATGAGCTTCGCAAAGCCGGCGGCGACCCCGGCTGGGCGCGTTAGCACCCTGTGGCGGGCAGTTCGCCTTAGTCTTAGCGTTCAATTCTGTAGGTTTTCCCCGATTTCTAGCTAGTGTTTTCCCTGTTCCCTGCAAAACTGTAACTTTTGACAGTAGGCAAAAATCCTTGCTTCCGTCATCTTCTCTTGGCCTGTTCTGCTGAGCAGATTCCTTCTTGGCGCGTTCCTGCGCACCCTGCTCACTCTCGGGTGATCCTGTGAAGTGGTTCTATCGTCTTGTTGTTTACAACGGGGCGGGGCAGTTGCCAGGACCTCTTGGGCGGAGAGCTCTTGGGCTTTACAGGATTGCTCGACAGTGCGCAGGTCAGTCTGCGAAGGGTGCAAAATGCCACCTAACGCACTAAGTTCCATTCGATTGTTTTTGGGATTGTCTTGGTAAGACCAGTAGACCCGCTATACCACTGCGCCAATCGGGGCGTCACTTCGTTCTAATGTACCGGGCCGTCACTCAACAATTCTTCGCTGCCATCCATAATCGCCAGCTCTTCGCGCAGCCGCTCCGTGCCTTTTTCCAGAGCTTCCCAAGCCACGCGCTCGCTTTCCTCGGCCACTAATTCCAGACAAACCTTAATTGCGCTGGAGTCGTGCAGAATTCGTGAGTCCAGCAGCCGCACCATCTGCTCCAGTGCCTTGTCCTGAATTTTCTGGAAGGCATCCTCCACCGGCATGCCATCCACACAGAGGTCGCACGCCATACCCACCAGCGTGCTTTCCAGCCGCTGGCCGCGAATACGTCCGCGCAATTCCATCGATGCGATGGCGGCTCCTGGCGAGTTGTGGGAATTCATCATTCCGTCCTCTAGCTCTTTGATGCTATCGGCAGACTACTGGTCGCCAGCCTCCACCACAATGGGTACTCCGTACCAGTCATTACGTCTATCGACACATTTCCTCGACCCATTACTTCAGTCCTAAGTGTTTTTTCCGCCGCTTCTACCCATTCCGCCAGTCCGCGAAAGCTTCTCCATTCATTTCCCGGCACGCGCCAAATTTCTTGATTGCAATATCGTAAATGCCGGCTCTATTATTACTTTCAAGTAGTCCCGCCCGACTCCTTCCGCGAATACCATCGCGTGCAGCCGTCGCTCATATTTGAGCCAGGTAAGACCGCATGTTCGAAACTCACCGAAAGCCATGTAATTGGGCCGGGTGTCGCTCCACTTCCGAAGCTCTCCTTCACGAACGCCCGCTGTGCTATCGGCATTTCTATGAAGTCGCGCACCGTCGTTTACTCACGCTACAACGTGAACTGGGCCGTCCCGAGTTAGACAGGTTCTTCCCGCCCGACACCCAAACATTTCTCTCCGAACTGGTCGGTGAAACCACCGTGCTCTCTACCACGTTGCATCTGAATCCCGGACTGCGTGAGGGGTTGCTGCGGCTCTCGACTTACGCCGCTGAGTTGTGCGATAGAGTCCGTCGCGCGCCGCGTCTCTCCTGGCGTCTCGACGTGATTCTGAGCGGCGAATCGCCTACACAGCGTGCCGAGCTCACTTCCACCATCAACGTAAGCAGCAAGGGCGCTTCACTGGAGACTTCCCTTCCTTTGCAGACCGATCAGACGGTCTGGCTGGAACGACCCGGCGTGCAAAAGAGATTGCGCGCGCGTGTGATTTGGATGAAGCCATTGACGGTATCCCGGCGCGCCGCAGGTCTGGCCTTCTCGAGCGAGGACGAAGATTTTTGGAGTTTGCCGGTTCAGCGGGCAGCTGGATGAAGTCCCGCTTGGCCCGCACCGCTACGCTTCTCTTGCTGACTTCGCCGCGCGTTTGGTTCGCTTGTTCGTTCCAGCCCGCGCCATCGCTTCCAGTCGCACCATAAACTTCGCCACCCGTCGCTCCAGCGTTGCTTGCTGCTTCACCGCGGTCAGATACCTCACGATTTGCCGTCGCAACGCCGTGCTCATGGCTCGAAATTTGGCCTGCGCCACCGGTGACTGCCGCAGTGCCACGACCAGAGCGGGTGGTAAAGACGGCCCGCGCGATTCCTCGTCCCGCTCCAGCGCTACTTCCACGATCGCCCCAGCATCTATCCGCAACTTCTTCCGAATGTCGCCGTGGATAGCCAACCGGTAGCAACTCTTGCCTCTCGATACCATCGTCGTGCGCAGCGGCAATCCTTCTACCGTCCCACGCACCGGCACGGTCGCCGCCCCTTCGCCCAGCGCCAGCGACACATCCGCGGGCACATCCCCATACCGGATCAAGCCGACCTTATAAATTTGCGCTGCAAAAATATGCATGGAAATTGACACCGGGAAGTTCTAAGCCACCTAGGACTGCGGTCGCACACCAATATGCAGCGCCACGGAATTCAGCGTCATCAATTTGTAGCGCACGCCGCCGTATCCGGCTTGCCTCATTAACTCCGCCAGCTCCGCTGCTCGGAAAAAGCGCGCCACGGATTTCGGCAAGTAAGCGTACGCAGGAGCGTCTCCCGAAATCAGGCCGCCGATTTTGGGTAGCACTTTCGTCGTATAGAAGCGATACAAGTTGCCCATCAGGCCTCGCGACGGCTCCGTGAATTCAAGAATTCCTACAGTTCCTCCAGGCTTCAACACTCTATAAATTTCTTTCAGGCCTGCCTCGTAATTCGCCAGGTTTCGAAAACCGAAGGCTGTCGTTAACAAGTCGAAAGACGCATCGGCAAAAGGCAAGCGCAGCGCATCTGCTTCAAAAAACGGTATCGGCGAAGCTGCATTCGCTTGCTCGGCTTTTGCCCGGGCGCGCACCAGCATGGTGTGCGAGAAGTCGACACCGATGATCTTTGCTTTCGCGTTGCGTCCCAGCGAGAAGGCCAGATCACCGGTGCCGCAGCACAAATCCAGCACCCGCGAATCGGCTCGATCCAGAATTGGGCGCAACTCTTGCGCCGTTCGCGCCCGCCACACGTGGTCCATTTGCGCCGATAGCAAATGATTGATCAGGTCGTAGCGCGGCGCGATTCGCGTGAACATCTCGCGCACTCTCCGCGAAGCGTCTTGCTCGCTGGTTGCGCCTTCAGGCGCCGTTCCTTTGGGGAGTGCCAGCGGCTCAGCCATCGCACTTTCCTGTCAATTCCAACGGCCGCACCAGAAAATGTGGCGCAAATCGCAAAATGCACATCACCGTTTGTGGCTGCACATCGTCAAACGATCTTGCGTGACCAATTCTTGGCGCCAACACAAAGCGCACCTTGCCTGCCCGCGTTTTTTTATCCGATTGCATCGCTGCCATCAGCGTTCGTGGCGCTATCTTCGGCCACTCCGGCAGAGGACCGATCCTCCGCACCAACGCCACTATTCGTGACACCGCATCCGCCTTGGCTCCCGCCGCTTCATGGCCCAACAAGGCTGCGCACATCATGCCCCACGCCACCGCTTCGCCATGTTGAAAGCGTTTGTAGCGCGTCGTCGATTCCAGCGCATGTCCAAACGTGTGCCCGTAATTCAGAATTTCCCGCAGACCTGATTCCCTTTCGTCTTTGCTTACCACCTGCGCCTTGATCTCAATCGAGCGGCGGATGATTTTCTCCAACGCTTTCGCCTCGCGTCGCAGAATCGCTTCCATATTCGATTCCAGGAATGCGAACAACTCCGCGTCCGCGATCACCCCGTACTTGATTACTTCCGCCAGGCCGCCGCGAAATTCGCGATCCGGCAAACTCCTCAGCGCTTCCGGGTCCACCAGCACCAACCGCGGCGGATAGAACGCGCCCACCAGATTTTTTCCTTCCGGCAGATTTACGCCGGTCTTTCCGCCAATGGCGCTGTCCACCTGTGCTACCAACGTGGTCGGCACGTGCACCAACGCCACGCCGCGCAAATACGATGCCGCCACGAATCCTGCTACATCTCCAACCACGCCACCGCCGACCGCAACAATCAGCGAGTGCCGATCCGCTCCAGCAACCACCAACTTCCGCGCGATTCCTTCGACCGTCTGCAAATTTTTCGCGGCTTCCGCATCATTAAGCAAATGCACCGGCGGTTTGCGGCCCCGCGCGAAACTTTTTTCGATGCTTCGCCCAACAGCCCGCCATACCTTCGGTGAAGAAACAATATGCACGCTGGAAAACTTGCCCAGCCGCGACACTTCTCTGCCCACTCGACCCAGCAAGCCGGTGCTGCACACCACGTCGTAACTTCCCGACGAAGCCCGCACCCCAACTGCCTGTGAATTCCCAGTTTTCATCTCAGTATTTGGATTTCCAAATGTAACACACACCCACGCCTTTGCCCGGTGGCGCCAGCACTACACACACTTCATCAACCATTCTCCATTTCAATTTCCTATTTTCGATTTTCTACTGAAGGCTATTTCTTCTGCAGCGCCTGCACTGACTCCAGGATCGTGTAGCCCGTAATCGCCAGCGTCTTCGCGCTGATCTTGTCCATCGTATCCTGCGTGGTATGCCAGTACGGCACGTCCGTTGAATCCAGATCAATAATGTCCACCGAGGGCACATTGCGCGCTGTGAACGAGAAATGATCGTCCCCGCCAATATCCGTGGGCTCATTCAAAAATATTTCGCCATAGCCCAGCTTGGCCCCGGTTCCCCAGACCAAATCGACCAGCCACTTGGTCGAACCGCCGTCCCGTTTGAAGTGCGGCGTGCGCCCTCCCACCAGGTCCGCCAAAATGAACGCCCTCACCTTCGGCAGATCGCCGTCAGCCGCCAACTTTGCGGCCATTTGCCGGCTGCCATAAGTGTGGTCCGGATCCTTCCACTGCAAATTGAACGCCTCTTCCGCATCAAAAAACGCGATCCACACCGCATACTTCCCGCGCTGCTTGCATAGCAGTCGCGCCAATTCCAGCATTACGCCGGTCGACGAGCCCGCGTCATCCGCTCCCACAAAATTGTCGATCTTTTTGGTGTCGTAATGCGTGCCCAGCAAAATAATCCCCGGCTTCTCGCCCGGAATTTTCGCCAGGATATTCTTCATCGGCACGCGCCCATCCGGCGTGTCTGCCGAAAAGGAATCCGTCTCCACCGCGCAGCCGTACGACTTCAGTTCCGTTTCAAGATAATCCTGCAGCTTGGCAATCGCCGGAGATCCCGGCGGCCGCGGCCCGAAGCTCACCTGTTTGGCCACCTGCTCGTACGCCCGCTTGCCGTCGAAACCGCCCGTCGACTCCGCCGGCGGAGCCTCATCTCCGGCATGCGGCGCGCTGCCCGCCACGGCGCTCATGAACGGCGGATTATTGTTGGTCGCGGGAGTGTTATTTGCCGCAGCGCTATTTGAGCTGTCGGACTTGCATCCCAGCGCCGCAAAGGCGAATAGAACCAGCATCGTGGGAATCAGGCGCAACACAACCGAGCGAGATTTCATACCGCGGTGCCTGCGCTTTCTGCCGCCAGCCGTTTAGCTTTACTGCGCAATACCAGCGCCGAAACAGCTATACCCACAAAATACAATCCCACCATTGGCGCCATAAAAATCAGCATGGTAGTGGCGTCGGGAGTAGGCACGATAATCGCAGCCACCACGGAGATCAGCAGAATCGCGTAACGCACGTTTTTCCACAAAAATTTTGGCGTAACAATTCCGAACAAGGTCAGGAAGAAAATCAGAATCGGCAGCTCGAACACCAGCCCTAATCCCAGCAGCACCATCAAAATCAAATCGAAATATTCATTGATACTCAGCAGCGGCGCAACCGACCCGCCAAATTGCTGGAACCCCACCAAAAAGTGCAGCATGTACGGCAAGGTTATGAAATATCCGAACGCGATGCCCGCCAGAAACAGGAACACCGTGGAAAACAAAAATCCCGTCACCGCGCTTCGCTCGTGCTTGTACAACGCCGGCGCCACGAACAGCCACAGCTGATACAGCACGAACGGCGAAGCAATCACGATTCCCAAATATACGCCGAAGGTGATCACCAGATTTAACGCGCCCGCCGGATGGTTGTAATACAGCTTCGATTCAAACCCGGCGTCTTTTAGTGCCTTGAGCATCGGCTCATTGATAAAGCGAATCAGCTTCGGCGAGATGTACACGCCGATAAACGCCCCGATTCCGATGGCGTACAGAGAATTGATGATGCGCTTCCGAAGCTCCGTCAGGTGCTCGAAAAACGTCATCTGCCCGCCGGCCTCTTCAAGCCGGCCTGCTAACGAGGTGTCACGCTGGCTGCTGTTGGTCATGGGAAGGAGAGGGACTGTCTTCATTCGCCGAAGCTGCTGTTGAAGCGGAGGTCGAAGTTGATGCTGAAGTTGAAGCTCCGCTGGCTCCATTGCCAGCACTGCCCTCCGCAGAGGCTCCACCCTCGACGACCGTCGCTGCCGATTCGGCAGCCGCCGCGTCTAACCGGGGCACGGCCTCGGCCACAGGAGTGATAATGGGAGCTTCCGTCTGTCGATTATCTGCCGCCACGCCGCCGGTCGAGCCAGTCGCGTCCGTCCCGCCTTCGCTACCCACGGGTGAACCTAACGTCGCCGGTGGCACCGGATTCTTAGCTCCATCTGAAGCCGCCGCAGCAGCTTCCGCGGCTTGCTTCTTCAATTCCGCCAGCCGGGTCTGGCGCTCCAAATCCCGCATTTCTTCTTCAAACGCGCTCTTGAAGTCTCCGGAAGCCTTGCGAAACTCAGCCATCAGCTTACCCAGGCTCCGGGCAAGCTCCGGCAGCTTCTGTGGCCCGAATACCACCAAGACCACAATGAACACCACGATCATGTGCGGAATGCTTAACATACGGAGTAGGTGTCGCCAATCACCCTGTTTGCATCATAGAAAGGGCAGCTATCCAAGTCAAACGACAGTTGGGTTTTGCCATGTTATACTCATCTTTTCGACGATACGGGCGAGGTAATCCATGAATCCAGAACGCCGTGGCCTCCTGCTGGTGGTCGCAGTTCTCATTCTCTCCGCGGTCTTGGGCGGTATCTATGGCCCTTCCGTTAAGGCCACTTCGGCCTCTTCGGACGACTACCAATCAGCAGTACGCGACTTCACCCGTGTCTTGGATGTAGTTCAGTCCAATTACGCGGAGCCCGTCGACGTCGATAAGACCGTCTACCAAGGTGCCATTCCCGGCATGCTGCGGATGCTCGACCCGCACTCGAATTTCTTCGACTCGCGCCAGTTCGCACTTCTCCGTGAAGATCAGCGCGGCAAATATTATGGTGTCGGCATGGTCGTCGCTCCTCGCGACACCCACACCGTCGTGGTCGCCCCCTATGTTGGCGCGCCCGCTTACAATGCGGGACTTCGCCCTGGCGACCTGATCACCAAGGTTGACGACAAGAGCACCGAGGGCCTGACCACCAGTGAAGTCGCGGACATGCTCAAGGGCCCCAAAGGCACCATCGTCAAGATTGTGATCACCCGCGAAGGCTACACCGATCCGCTCATCTTTACCGTTACTCGCGACGAAATTCCTCGTCATTCGGTCGACATCGCTTTCATGCTCAAGCCTGGCATCGGTTATGTGCGGCTATCGCAGTTCAACGAAACCACCGACCGTGAAATTGCTGACGCTCTCAAGAATCTCGGCGCCACTACCCTTGACGGCCTGATTCTCGATCTTCGCGGAAATCCCGGCGGCCTGCTCAACGAAGCTGTGGCTGTCGGCGACATGTTCCTCGAAAAGGGTCAGCTCATTGTCTCCTATCACGGCCGCAACGCCCCCAATCGTCCGTTCTACGCAGTACGCGGCAACCAGGGCATGACCGTGCCTCTCGTGATCGTCGTGAATAACAACTCCGCCTCCGCCGCGGAGATCGTCTCCGGCGCTGTGCAGGATCACGATCGCGGCCTGATCGTTGGTGAAACAACTTTCGGCAAGGGCTTGGTCCAGACCGTCACGCCTCTCGCAGAAAACACCGGCTTGGCGCTTACCACTGCTCGTTACTACACGCCGAGCGGCCGCCTGATTCAGCGCGATTACAAATCCATCTCGCTGTACGAATATCACTACGAGCGCAAAGTTCCCGAGCATCCAACAGAGATTCGCCAGACGGATAGTGGCCGCTCCGTAACCGGTGGCGGTGGCATCACGCCCGACATCGTTGTCGATGCCGCCAAGCCCACCAAGTTCCAGGAACTGCTGTTTCGCGATGACGTCTTCTTCCCTGCCGAACAAGGCGTTGGCAGCTTCACCCGCTACTTCCTCGGCACCAGGCCCGCCGTTAGCCACAGCTTCGAGGTCGACGACAAAGTTCTCCACGAGTTCCGCGACTACCTCAGCAAGCACAACATTCATTACACCGAGCCGGAATACACCGAGAATCTCGATTGGGTGAAACGCAAGATTAAGCAGGAAGTCTTCATGTCCAATTACGGCACTGCGGAAGGTTTCAAGGTTCTCTTGGAAGCTGATCCTCAAGTACAAAAGGCCGTGGAGTCCATCCCGCAAGCCCGCGCCCTCTACGAAAACGCCCGCAAAGTAGTAGCCCAGCGCAACGGCGGCGCCTCCGACCAACCGTAGTCCGTGCACGCTGTGAGAAAGCCCCTGTAGCTCCCCCTTCAGGGGTGAGGCTTTCCCACACGTCACAACCCAACAATCCGCGAGGTGAGGCCTTCCCTCACGCCACCACCCCCAATAGTTAAACCGCAACTTTGCAGGGCGCCGACAAGGCGCCCGTTTTTTCATCACCGACAACCGTCTCTTTTCGTCCGCGTGTTGGCAACGCTCCACTCGTTTGTTAAACTAACTCTGCTGCTCGTGGGCGAGTAGTCAAAGTCGCTAGTCGCTGATTCGGCAATCAGTTAGCAGCAAAAACTCCCCACCGAAAACTACCTTCCTGTTGTCAACCCTGTTGCTTGTCATAGACATTACGCCGAACCTGCACAGTGTGCAGATCACCGCGTACTTACTAGAATTTTGCGATGCGCTCGACTAATCAGGAGTTGATGCTCTTCCGCCATCTATGAAGTTGACGGGGCCGGAATCTCTCGAAGTAATACCAGAGAAAGCCACCGGGGACCAAAACCCACCACATTCTCCGTGCTCTAAATGAACCTCTGTCGTATTCCCAGCAGCGGTATGCCATCCAGTATGGTCCTATACCAAGTAGCAGAAAGTAGCCGAGCATGATGCGGCTGGCTATTGGATTTTCGTCGAAAGTCCAGTGTGGATAGACCAGCATCCAAAGTGCACAACCCGAAATTACAATTAGTGCCAAAGTCCACCAGACTGGGCGCATGGTGACGGTAGTGTACTCAGTCAGAAATTAAGCAGCAACTCTTCTCATGGCAGTCCACTGATAGCGGTCTGCCTGAGGTATAAACGAACAAACCGGGCATTTCGGTACTAGCCGGAACTTTTCCGATTACCCGACTAATCGGGACCTTGCAGCGCAGCCTCGACCTTGATGTACAATTTCGCCATGAATCCAAAATCATATGTTCCAGCGGGGGTGTTTTGGACTTCTATATTCCTGCTAGCGGTTGGATTTCTGGCAGTCGTGGGTTCTCTGATTCCTCCCAGAGACTCTAAATCGATTGGAATAGCCATTGGGTCTCTCTTATTGATGTGGACAGCAATTTTGATTTTGCGAAATCACAAAATGGCTTTACCGTTTGCGTTTGCGTCTGCGGCTCTCCTGACGATAGGCGTGGCTTACGACGCTTGGCGTTCTTCGCAGTTTTCTTGGCGCGGAATTGGGCGCTTGCTTGTGCTCACTACGCTGTATTGGACTCTTTACCTGTTGTACAGAAAATGGTGGCAACGCGAAGACAAGATAGTTATGTGATTTCGTCTCTGATAAATTCAGCCACATGCGTACTAGCAGGAACTTTTCCGGTTACCCGACTACACAGGACTTGAGGTCATTCATTGACCGGGTGCCTTTGGCCAAATGCGCGTTCCGTGTTTGTCAATGTATCCGCACAGCTTAGAGTCACAGACCTCTGCTATTCCATCGCGGAACTCAGATCCCTTCGTAAAGGTTGGGTCGATTACGTACGCTCCCGTGCTGTCTACATAACCAAACTTTCCGTTCTCGGTTACACCTGCCAGCCCTTCCGAAAATTGTGTAATTGTGGGTTCGGCTCGGGAGTAATCGAACTGCGGTGAAATAACGAAGTGACCTTCGCGGTTTATGAAGCCCCACTTGCCATTCTTCTCCACTGCCGCAAGTCCCTCGAAAAATAGCTCCGCATCTTCAAAGCGGGGAGTGATGAAAAAATCGCCTGCAAATGTGATGTATCCCCACTGTTTATCGACTCGAACAGCCCCGATGCCATCTTTCATTCCCCTGCACTCGCTAAACTGAAATGCAATGACTTCTACACCCGCTTCGTCAATGAATCCGCAGCGTTCCCCGCGATAGACAACTGCTACTTTTTCGTAGAAATCCCAAGCTAGAGTGAATTGTGGTGGAATTCGTTCCTTTCCATCTTTGTCTACGTAGCCCCACAACTCGTTATCAGTCTGCACAGCCGCGAGTCCTTCGGAGAAGGACCGCGTTTGGATGTATCTAGGGGGAATCACGAACGTTCCATTCTTGTTTATGAAGCCCCACCTTCCATTTAGTTCTACATCAGCCAGTCCATTCTCAAACGCTCTCGCGTACTGAAACTGTGGTGGAATTACGAATTTCCCAGCTTCGTCAATGAAGCCCGCCCTGTCCTCCGTCCAAGCTGAGGCCAGTCCTTCATGAAAGCCCCACGCAAACTCGAAGCGCGGCGGAATAGCAACCTCGCCGCCGGAGGAAATAAATCCATGCTTTCCGTCCACGACAATTGGGAGAAGCCTGTTGCGACCATTCTGGGCTGGCACAACAGTCGCAAATAGAATGACAACTAGAAGTATTAAACGCGCAAGTGAGAACCCCGCCTTCGGTGGGCACCTATACATGGTGCAATAATAGTCCGAATCGATTGTTGAGGGATAAGCGGTTTAGCTTTCACTTGATGCTCAAGTCCCGATTAACGCGCAAACCGTTCATGTGGCTCACAGTACCTCGGCTGTTGATCCGGCCTGATGAGGAGCAGGACGGGCGACGGGTTCGCCGGGCGCCCAACTCTGGGACCGACAAGGCAAAAATCCGGCAACAGAAAACACAGGGCTTACAGAGAGCACTTCTCAACCGCAGGCGATTCTAGCAGCCAGAATAAGAAAGCACGTGTTGGGGAGTGCCCAAGTGTAAAGCTCTCCGCAAATTGCCCGTTAACGCGAAACGAAAGAATCCCACACGCCCGAAACAGGTGAAGTGCTCGGCAGGAATCAGGAGTTCTCGCACAACTGTTCACTAACTTGCCAAGCCGAGTGGAATACTTCTGGTGTAGATAAGATATAAGTAATAAGTCGAGTGAAATCATAAGCTAGTGAGCAGCTTCACTGCACAATTATGCAGAAACACCTCATTCGAACTTCGTTCTGCATACTGTGCAGAGCGCGTATCCACGTAAGAATTACATTGTTTTAAGTTTAACCCGGAGTGAAAGTTGAGTACTTCCCAGCGAAGTGAACTCCCGCGCGTCCTTCCGTCAGTAGTTCTCGATAGCAGCAAGCGAGAAAGAAAAGCGGTGCATCCGCGGAAGAACTCAACTTTCTAGTTCGTAGGAAGCAGAAGTTACAGCGCAAAAAGATCGAACTAGTTTGCTTAGCTTCGCATACAGCAATAGCCAAACACTCTTATTCCAGTTACCTGCACAAAGGATGCACGAATGCTTAGTTCTCTCTAAGTCCAAATCTTTTCCCGTTGCTAAGCGACGCCTCTCAAGTCTCTCGGCTGGCAACGAAACTATGCTTGGCATTCGCTTCACACTTGGTGGGATTTCCAGTACCGGCGCCGCAATAAATGCAATATTCGTTTCCTCTACCCGTATCGTAATTATGACTGGAATTCGCTAAGCACTTGGTGGGATTTCCAGTACCGGCGCCGCAATAAATGCAATATTCGTTTCCTCTACCCGCAACGAAACTATGACTGGAATTCGCTAAGCACTTGGTGGGATTTCCAGTACCGGCGCCGCAATAAATGCAATATTCGTTTCCTCTACCCGCAACGAAACTATGACTGGAATTCGCTTAGCAATCGGTGGGATTTCCAGTACCGGCGCCGCAATAAATGCAATACGTAGAGGAAACCTTGGAATGTTCAGAGGCGGAAGGAGCTCTGCCTCTGAGCCTCGGTTTTTTTGAAGTCTCCGTACCATTGCCTGAATGACTCGACTCGGATCACCGTCCCAGACAAGATACAGTTTGTCAGCCAAGAGCGGGAATTCCTTCAGAATAGCCCGCTTTTCGCGCTCATCTCCGGCCAGTAGTGGCAGCACACGAACGCCACCCGTTGAGGCTTCCACTGACAACGCCGCTGCCAATTCCCGACGTTGCCAAGGCTTTGCGAGAAATGTTTTGCTCAGAACCACAATAACGAACTGCGATTCTCGGAGGCCCTCCTGTACCTTCTCCACAATACTGTCGCCCCAGCGAACTTCGGCTTCGTCAAGCCAACAAGTAATTCCCGACTTGGTCAAACCTTCATGTAGTGACCGGACAATCGAATGTTTATCCTCACTGGCATGGCACAGAAAAACGTCTCGGATCATGCGAAATATCTCCAGCAGCACACGGATTTAGAACGGTGCCTGCTTCGCGTTTCCTGAATTCCATTCTTTCTTCTCATCCTAGAGCACCTATGAAACCACTTAGCGAGCGCGTCCCCGAGAAATGTCAGAGTGTAGCTGAGAAACATATTCACCCTTAGCCCTTGTCTTCACCGGCGGCCCTTACGGAATCCGTTTCTCCCGTTGCCTCTGTGGCGGCAGGAAATGTCAGGTCGGTTTGCGTTTCTGGCTCTGGTGTATTTCCAGGGGAATTTAAGTCGCGCCACAATTCCAGTGCGCTTGCCGTCCGAAATTGGGCGTGCCGTCGAAGCGCCTTCTCTAGGGCAAAATTGAGGGGGGAGCTAGCGCAAGAGCTAGTTCTCGCGGTTTACCCGCCAGCGTCTCTTCGAGGTAAAGTGCATTTCTTTGGAGTATGCGAGTTGTAGGAAGAGAAGCCCGCAGTGATATAGGTCAATCCGGTGATCACACGGCCCATATTCGGACGGCTCGACCGCTTCCGGTGGCAACATTCCATCTTTCCGCGTGTTCGTTGCGTCGATTTCACTAAACAGCTTTGCGACGCCCAGATCTCCGAGGCGGAATTGCGTCGCCGCGCCTTTCTCGTCATCAGTCTTCATTTCGTCTTTCGCAAAGAGAGCGAACACGTTTCCCGGATGGATGTCTTGGTGAGCCATCTTGTTGAGGTGAATGAAATGAACGGCCTGAAGAAGCATCTGGCAAGCGGCATAATCCATACGGAACCCGCAAACCAGGCCGTTTTAAAGAAATCGGCGAGAGAAAAGGTGCAGCGCTCCGTGATTATGTAGAAGGTGTCCCGATACTCTAAGCATCGAAGACATAGGTGATATTTGAGTGTCGAAGCGCGAAAAGCTTCTGCATCTCAGCCGTCGCAGCTGCTTTGATATTTTCGTATGTGCTTTTTGGTTTTAATATTTTCGCAGCCAAGTCATTGTTCCAATCGTCAGTACAAGCGAACACTACTCCAAAAAATCCGTCGCCGATGCGTTCTCCCATCTTGTAGGTGTTGTTAGTCGCCATCGAAGTGATTAACTCACCCGGAGTCAGCTGTACGACAAACTTGATGTCAGCATCTCCGTGCCGTCAGCAGCAACGTCGGAGACCTGCGCTTCGACTGAGAAAAGATCCAATCCTTCAGAGAGAATAGATGGAGAACTGAGCATTAACGCTCTCACTTATTTGCATTTCATAACGTCAATCTAATTCAATTATGCCTGATTTTCAGCCCAACCGTACCTGAGTGAGCATTTGCAGCCCAGCAGCTGAGAAGCACAGTCATCCGTGCTTCTAACTAAGCTGCGAGCAGTAGCGCAATCTTCAGCCGTATGTCCGCGCGAGCAGACCGATATATCCCTAGCAGAGACCCGCGAACTCATATATCAACAAGCGTGCGGAAAATACCTATTGCCGCGCGAAGTGCTACGCTATATATAGTGGAGTGCGTGGAACGGAATGCCATGAACCCCGCCTTTAGCATCCAAAGGGAGCCGCTTGAGCGTTCTTTTCACGTTAACCGCCGCATAGTTCTTTGAGAATTGAGCTTCCTTGCAGTGGGAAACCACGGCAAGTGAGGGGGACGGGCCGGAATCGAACCGGCGTTCGCGGGCTACCAACCTACTGTCCTTCCATTGGACGACCGTCCCCGTTGTACATCGAATTGGTCCGGGCGGGGAGAATTGGACTCCCGTCACCGGGGTGCGAACCCCGGATACCACTCCAAGGGCGCCCGGACTTTTTCGACCTGCGTTAATCTGCACGTCGAAACCTTCGCAATACGACTTTGCCTTTTGGCTTGGTTAGGATGCACGTTGGCAGGAATTCATCTGCGAACATCCTTTACTCCCAAGCGCAACGACTAGTAACTCAGTGACCTGACTTACTAGCGGGAAGGCATTCCTTGCATCGCGCTCATACTTTTCGATTCAGCGGAAAGTTTCCTCCCAAGATCGCAAAACAGTTACACGCGCAGAATTTGTAACTAGCAGCATTTTGGCTAGTAACAGCGGTCTCCGCGCGCCGCAAACAAAATGCGCGGAGCCTTCACTTCGCGCTCGTTTTTTTTGTGATACCGGGCTGGTTCGTGGGCTATTGTCGGACCGTCTACAGATCCCCGACTCTGGTCCGCCTGGCGCTTCCACGTCCCCCGAATCTGGACTCGAGTATCGAACCGCGGAACAATCCAGTCAAGAGAAAATCGCAAAATCTAGCTAGAATTTTCCGTAAGCACCCATATCTTGTGGTGCCGTTTCGGAATTCATACCGCTAGTCCCTTATCCTGAATATACATTCGGTAAATCCTTTGCAATTAATTCGTTATGCAGCAATTTATTTTTTCCTCGTTTTCCTTTTTTTCCTCATCCCCTTCCCTTCCCGCGCTGCGACACAGACGATTTTCCTGAGCCTGCTGATAAACCGCTATATAACGCGTTCCTTGTGATCCAACGATTTGCTGCACGCGGTCAGAACGTGGACGCTATCGCGGAGAGTGTAGCCTTTCCCGCGCTTTCATCCGTGGTTGCGCATAGATCGATGTGCTGCGATGCTTTTGTGACCGAGCGCGACGCGCACAGTCGCCAGATTGACGTTGGCCTCGACTAGCATCACTGCTAGCTGTGCTTTAAGCAGTGCGGGTGCCACTTGTCCGTGGGTAGCCGGCTTTCTCGCTGCGCAGAAAATATCCTGTAGAACTGGCTGCGGTGAACGTGCCGGACTTCTGAGACACGAAAACAAATTTGCTAGGGTGATTGCCACGCTCGCCAGCCAAGCCCTTAAAACGCGCTTCTCGCTTAATAGCGGCTGACCCTGCAAGTCCGCTAGTGGCTGCGTGGTCCGCAGAGAACCCTTCAGCGCCGGATCGTGATTTCGCCGTTCTTCAGGTCTACGTCTTTCAGTTCAAGTCCGCAGACTTCAGACGCACGCATCCCGTGCCGGAAGCCAACAGGATCATAGCCAGGTCACGCGGCTGTCACTCACTGCCTTGAGGACTTTCAGGACTTCATCTTGCGTTAGCGCTTTCATCGACATCACCTCTTCACGCCACATTACTAAACAAATGATGCGTTGTATGTGACCGCCATCACCGGAACGAAGGGAAAGTGTGCTTCTTGGAAATGCATCAAAATAGTTGCTTTGTTGCGTGAATTGAGAGACGCGCCTGCAAGTCCCAATGTTTGCAGCCTACACTTTTCTGGATTCTGACAGTAATGATGCATTTCGGTGCTGGGACTTCGCTGTGCGGTGGACTCGGACAGTACTGCACGCTGCGGGATACAAGAGATTCGTTTGTCTAGTGGATTCGTACCGGATGCAGGACGCATCCGGTTTGCTGCTCGCTACTGTACAAAGATACAAACGCCTTCGCACGACTCGCAATCCAACGTCGCTTTCTGCAAGCAAGCGTCGCACAGATAGCGACCGCACAGCATTGGACCGTTCAAGTCTGTTTCTTCGTGCTCTGCCTTGCAGCTAGAACAACGGATCAACACTTCCTGCTCTGTCATCTCTCCATCTCCATTAAAACGAGCTGTGGGAGCGTCACGCCACATCGCCTACGGTGCAGGAGCACCGTAGCACGCTTGAAACTTAGTTGTAAGTGATAGGAGTCACCAGTCAGCTAACACGCTACGCGCGTTACTTCGTTGTCAACCGATAAGGTCAATCGCGTGAATCGCTAAGCAAGCCGTGTGATTTTTATGGAGCACCTGTCGGACGTGATGGAGGGAGTAACAAAAACGTGGATCTACCGTGTCCCTGTCGCGCCAAAGTTTTCCTCCAAAAATGTCTGACTGCACAGTTATTCACCGTCCGAGCAAAAATCGAAGCCGGTTCGAGGGGGACCTCGTTTTTATTTTTTGACCATCTATAACTCGGACCCCGGTTTTAACTAAGTTTTTGACCTGTCGTAAAGTAGCTGTGCCACTATTTTTCACAGTCTTACTGCTGTCTTATCAATAGCTTAGACCGCATATTGCCGGTGCGTTCTAGTACTAGATGACCTATGTTATTAGCTACGTTTGACTTAGGTGCTCTCAAATAGCGCAAACATTAGCTTTTTGCGGTACTGATACCATTGACAGTTATGAGATCCTAATAGTAGGAGCAGAAAAACAAAGCACGAGTCAAAAAAGTACTTAACAGAGTTAGCCCCGTGTAGATTATGGTGGATTCGTCGATTTTGTTGACAAACCTCTCCCCTGTGGTACACTACTTGCATGAAAACTTGATTTAAGCAGCACAGAACCACTTCGGTCAGCAGTTCCCACCTCAGCGATTCCACCCAACTTGAAAGCTCAGTTAAAGCGTCAGCATTTCTGCGACGCTCGCGCCACCACGACGCAGCCCTCCTCTGCGACGTGACCTTGCTGTCAGCTCCAGCGGATAAGCGACGCCATGCCGAGCCTTCGGAAAGAGAACACCATGAAGTCTAAGAAGCAAAAATCCAAAGAAGTAGCTAACAGCCTGCTGGACACTCGAAGAGCCGCGACGTTTATCAGCAGCACGCCTGAATAGCTGCTCGCGCACCTCGACCAGTTCGAGCATCAGCGTATTGCCAGCGACGCCCATTCACCCGCGATGCACTCGTTCGCTGAGCTGAAAATGCGCAGTCGTAGCCGAACGGACGAACTTCGCTCACCGACCAAATTAAACTCGACCGTTAGCGCAAGCGAAACGAAGCGCCACCCAAACTAAACCCATTAGCGCAGCCGAGCACACAAGCCCCTGCGCAGCAACATAGCCCTCTGTGCTCGACCCAAATTCACAAAAGCAGTTACACAGTAGCTTGCGACTGCGACTGCAACCGCAGTCAGAAGGAACGATGAACCACAATGTCAAATTATTTTGAAGTGAAAACGAAGCACCCACGCGAACACGTGAAGCAGTGATCGGCAGAAAGTCCAATCCGTCCTTGCAGCGAAGATAAAGCGGGAGAATCCTACCCTCTATGCCGAACTCAAAGCAGATGGACAAGCTCTCGGCCTTATCGCCCTCGACGCACACCAGCAATTTGTCGCTGAGCACGGACCGAAGGCGCCGAAACAACTGACACCGGAAGAATTAGAGGCACTCGCTGCGGTCTCGAAGGAAGAAACGAACCGCTTGTACCGCGGCGCATCTCAAGGTTCCAAAAACACCCTTGTAACGCTAAAGGAAACGAACCCGGAACGAGCCAGACTCGCTAGGATTGCTGCAATCGCGCGCCACTATCGCCGATGTCCCCGCTCGGCCAGAACCCAAGCCTGCGGTGCCGCTGGTGGAAGAGATCGTCGCTCCCAAAACTCTTTGCGACCACTACGGACTCCCCGAGGGTTGGAAGACATCACCTGCGGGCTTGGTGGCACTCACTGAGGGTTTCCAGCGACACCAAAAAGAAGAGGCAGAAAAGCTCGCTGTGCAACAGGAACCTCCAACCAAGTAAAAAGTTTCGGCGAAGTACTCGCCCACTTACCGCAGACGGGCGACGTTCACGTGTCTGGCACGCACAACTGTCCGCGTCTCCCGTCTGTGGAATCAGCATCAGATAGCGAACGCTATACCAAACGCTATACGACTCAACGAGTTACACCACTCAACAAGTGTTCAACACTTGTCGGTACATTACAGTACATTACATCACCCAACAGAACACCACAGCGGCTACGTGGGGGCGTTGTTGCTCCCCTAGCCGTTTGAGACATGAAAGAGAGATAGATCAAATGAGTAATCTCGAAGCAGCATTAGCACTCGCAGCGAAAGGTTTCCGGCTTATTCCCCTGCATAATCCCAAGAATGGAAAGTGCAGTTGTGGCAAGTCCGCGTGCGATCGGCCCGGAAAACATCCTAGGCTGACACGCTGGCAGCACAAAGCGTCTAGCAACCGCAGCCAGTTGGAAAAATGGTTCGCAGATTGGCCGGACGCTAATCTCGGAATCGTAACAGGCAAACCATCGCGCGTGCTTGTGTTGGACGTTGACGATAAACACGCCAACAGCGGCAGTACCACGCTCAGCGAATTGGAACGGACGCACACACCTCTCCCGCAAACACTAACAGCCACCACAGGCACAGGACAGCATCTCTATTTCGCGTATCCCAGACACGCAATCAAGTGCAGCGTAGCAAAGCTGGGAATCGGTCTGGACGTGAGAGGCGAAAATGGCTTTGTTGTTTGCCCTCCATCGCTTCACGCGAACGGCAAGCAATACGCATGGGTGGACGAATCCGTGGCAATAGCGGACGCTCCCATCTGGCTGCTTGAAAAATTGACCACTGAAGATGAGTCCGTATTAGAGAGTGAGCAAATACGCGAAGGCGAACGGAACGCCAGCTTACACGCGGGTGTTTGTGAACTCTTCCGAAACGGAGAATCCGCAGAGGATGTGTTGCGTCACGCGCTGGCTTTCAACGCGCGGCGTTGCACTCCACCATTACCGGACGCGGAAGTAAGAAGCATTGTCCAGCGAGTCGAAAAAACTAACAAGGTGCGGCCCGTCACGATCAAGTCTAGCCGCAATCCCTTGCGCTGGTTTCCATTCGACGTTGCTGATTTTTTCGCAGATCAAAACATCACCGTGTTAACCGATACTCAGTTAGGTTGGCGCACTAGATTACTTGCCTATGCGTGGGCGAATGGCGCACGCCTGCAAAACGATCCCGACAAACTAGCGAAGCTCGCTAACGCATCGTCCAAAGACGAATTCGGCGCCAGCTTTCTCGAAGCGCTATTCGACTTCGAGCAGGTTACGGAGGAAGGACGCCTATTTCTGCTCAATCGCGGAATGGCAAATGCATACGCCGAGTGTCTGACCATTTCGGGAAAACGGTCTGATGCCGGTAAGGCCAGCGCGAAGGCGCGAATAAAGAAAAACCGGATTGCGAAAATTCCTACCGAAAAACTGAAGGAGGCAGCGTGATGAATCACCTTGCAAATTTTGCTGAGATCGACAAAAACGCCGCGACGCTTTCTGCGTGGTGGAGCGAGATTTTGCCGGAACTCGAAAAACCGGACCACCAGCAATTTATCCGTTGGGCACGAATCCACAGCACTAGTTTAGAACCAATGCGCTACGGACTGCTTTGCGCGTCGCGCAGACTGCTCTCCAGACCGTTCAACGACAGAGAGCACGCACCCCAGTACATCTCCTCCCGCGCAAACGATTACCGTTTTAGGCTCCAAAAGTTAGAGCGTGCCGCATGAGCAACCACACAGAACCTTTCGACGAAGCCTTAGAAGAATTGCGAGCGATGTGTCCTGGTTTCGATTGGACGCCTACTCCAGAGCCAACAGCAATCCCACCGGGTTATTTTCAGGTAATCGATTCAATTTGCCTAAAAGCGAACGCGCCGCTGGGCACAGTCGTGGACTATGAGGGCTTCGCGGAGATTCTGCGCCGCATACCCGTTGACTTAACTTACAAGCCGCGCAAAACGAAACGCCGCACGATAAAGAAGAGACAGCCGAAATGAAAATTAGCGCTGTCATCCCCAGTCGTGACGAATCTTTCGGACTGTGGCAACGGCGAAGTACCAAAACTTATCCGAACGCCGCGCGCTATACGCGCACGAAAGGCAGCATAACCGATGAACGTCTCAAAAGAAGCAGACCGGAATTTTATGGCCGAACTAAAACGCACTGACCGCGTACGGTACGAAAGGCTTGTTACCGCGATTCAACGCGACGCCTACCGGGCAGCGCGGAGCGAAAAAGAACAGCAGCAAGTCGAATTACCCAAGGCAGCGTAAAGCAACACGGGAAACCCTACCGTCCAAAAGGACGTTCCCGCCACAACAACAAATCACTTGCCGCGTACAGAAAGAACGCAAGTGGACAGCGACGCAACGAACGTTTGCGCTGGCGTGCTAACATCACTTCAGCCGAATCAGCGACAGCCACGGAAAAGAGGACGCTCAATGGCTGGTCGCTTTCAACGAGGGCACACAAGACTGAAAGGTAAGACGTGGTTTGGGATGTTTCGAGAGGACACACCAGAAGGGCGTCCGCACAGATCCGTAATCTTGGGATACAAACCCGAGATACCGGGCAAGAAAGCAGCGGACGCCAAACTTCAGGAACTGCTCGTAAGTCTGGGCATCAATCGCCCGGATTATTTGGAGCGTGTTTTGAAGCCTGCCACTACGTTCAACGATGTTTGTGAGCAATGGAAGGCGAAACGCCTGCCAGAGCTATCACCAAGCACACAGCACAGCGTGCCAATGCGACTGAAGAAGTACCTTCAGCCGTACTTTGGCGCAATGCCACTGGACACCATCCGCACATCGCAAGTGAATGACTTTATTCGCTCGCTCAACGCGGCTGGACTCAAACCAAAGTCCGTCCACAACACTTACAAGGACATGCGCAGCATTGTGAATTGGCACAGGCAGGAACAAGATCAACCACGAGTGACGTGGTACGCAAAACTGCCTCCACTAAGCAGCATGCCTCCGCGCTGGCTCTCACCGGAAGAGGTGGACAGAATCGTGAACGCAGCAACCGGCCAATACAAAATTTTGTTTCGGCTGGCTGGTTATTCTGGGATGCGATTCTGCGAACTATCCGGACTTCGTTATGAGGACATAGACTGGGAGCGCGGAACCGTGTTGGTACGGCGCTCTGCGACCTACGGGGTGGAGCGCGACCGCGCAAAGACTCCGGCTGGCACGCGACTGATCTACCTCGATCCCATCACGTTGCAGATGATTCGAGAGCACCTCAACGGGCGCCGGATTGGCCTGCTTTTTCAAACCAAACTAGGCACGCACCTGAGAGCTAACGACGTGAATCGCTATGCGCTAAAGCCTCTGTGTGCGAAACTGGGAATACCGAAAGCCACCATGCACGCCTTCCGACACGGACGTGTGAGTGTCATGGTAGCGAACGGATTGCCGTCAAAGTTCGTGCAGTCTCAGATCGGGCAGGTGGACCGGAAGATCACAGAGCACTACACGCATTTTAGCGACGCGCAGAGCCACCAAATGGTGGAAAAACTCGGCCAGCGTTGTCAAAACAGCGGTTTGTTGTCAACGGTGAACTGAGCTAAACTGTTACGGTTGTTTCGGTTGTAGAAGTTTTTCTTCTCAGTTTTCGGTGGGCGAGTAGCTCAGCTGGGAGAGCGCGTCGTTCGCAACGACGAGGTCGCCGGTTCGATCCCGGTCTCGTCCACCAAATTCCTAATAAAAACGGTCCTTTTCAGATATCAACAAGTAGCCTTGACTCGGTTTTAAGCTCATTTTAAGTAGAAACGAGCCTTTTTCAGCCATATATCCACCCATTCGCGTGCCCATCTCTACTCTGTGCAAAGACTTATCGAGTTCCGGCTCAGGAATGCGGTGATGTCCTCCCGGAGTCTTCACGCTACGAAGCTTTTCCTTGCGGATCCATTACTTCAGCGTTGAATAACTTATTCCCAGGATCTTTGCTGCATCACGAGGAGAAAATAGCTTCGGCAAATCCATATTCCTCGCGCAGACTATCAGGATGCCTCGCATCAAATCATATACAAACGCATTGCTTTAACGTATCGATAAGAGCTAAAGTGTCGCCCGACGTTAGCTTCCATTTCTAATGATCCAGGAGCGACTACTTTGCCATTTTCTCGTTCGTTTTTTTCACTGCCACTGGCCCAACGCTTCCTGCTGCTTTTGTGCCTTGTGATGGGAGCGTTCCCGGCGTGGGCCCAAACGGGAGCGAGCCTTTCCGGCGTGGTGACGGACCAAACCGCCGCCCCCTTCCTGATGTTACGGTGACAATCAAGAGCGTCGACACAGGTGTAACGCGCACGATTACAACGGACGGCGGGGGACACTTTCAGGTGTCCGGCCTGCCAGGGGGGCGCTTCGAGATTCGAGCGGCAAAACACGGGTTCGCAGATGAAACGCGCAAGGGAGTCAGCTTGGCGGTTGGCCAGGACGCCACGGTCGACATCAAGATGCAGCGGGGCACGGCCAACGCCTGCGGGAGCGCGCACGAATTTGCCACCACCGATTGCACGCTGACCTGGTACGGCATCACGGTGTACGGTGCGTATGACATCGGCGTCGGCTGGGTCAGCCACGGCTTACCGGAAAACGGCTACAACTATGAAGGCGCATCTCTGGTGAACCGAAACGGCTATCAACATCGATTCCTCGTCGCACCGAACAACCTGCAGCAGACGGGTCTGGGCATCCGGGGCAAGGAAGAGTTTCTGCCGGGCTGGTCCGTTGTGTTCGATCTTTCGACTGGCATCAATCCGCAGTCCGGCCTGCTTGCCAACGCGTCGGCCACCCAGACCATCAACAACGGCCTCCCCAGAACAAGCTATTCGTATGCCATCGACGGAGCACGCGCGGGCCAACCCTTCAATGACGAAATCTATGGCGGTATTTCGTCCGCGCAGTTCGGCACGCTAACCTTCGGTCGTCAGCGCTCTCTCGGTACCGACGCGATGCTCGTTTACGATCCGGCCGGCGGCAGCTATGAATTTTCGTACATCGGCTATAACGGCACGATGGCCGGCGGCGGCGACACCGAGGACAGCCGTTGGGACGACGCCCTGAAGTATCGCCTCACCTATGGCCCGGTCCATTTCGGCGCGATGTATAAATTCGCCGATGGTTCTGGCGGCTGCTACTCGGCCTCAGCAACCTGGACGGCCGCCAACTGTACGCCGCAATCGGCGCATAACAACGCCTATGGATTCGACGTCGGCGGAAACCATGGCAAATTCTCCGCCGACTTGGTCTTCCAACATTACAACCAGGCGATCAGCGTACTGAATCCTTTGCTGGGACCGCAAAGCCCGACGCAGCCATATCAGTCGACCACCAACAGCATCAATACAAACCCCATCACCGGGGCCAATCTGATCGCCACGACCAACACCGTATATGGCATCGTGACCGACAACAACGCCATTATGGTTGCTGCCAAGTATGCGTGGGACCCGTTTAAGTTTTTTGCCGGCTACGAATACATCTGGCAGAACAACCCGACGGACCCGTTGGGCGTTGGCGCCTCGGTCCAGGGCGGCTATATCATGAGCGGGGTCGAAGACAAAAATCTTGATTCTGAAAAGTTGGTGCAGATCTGGTGGACGGGCGTGAAGTACACCTTCCGCGACAAAACTGACTTCACTGTCGCCTGGTATCAGCAACGGCAGAACGACTTCCGTATTCCGCCGACTTGCTCGCCCGCAGCAGGTTTCCGCGCTTCCTGCGCGGGCTCCCTCAACGAAGGGTCCTTCTACGTGGATCATCACTTCACCAAGCGGTTCGACGCTTTTACCGGAATTGCGGGTTCCTACGTGACCGGCGGTCTGGCCATCGCCATTCCTCATGGCCCGGGCGTCCCCTATTTCCACAGCAGCAATATTGCTCCGGTGATCGGTGTTCGTTTCACCTTCTGATCGCTTGCGCGGTGGGCTCAGTCGAGACTTTTATGAATATTTTGCGAAAAGTTGCCGTCTTCTCCTGTTTGCTCGTTCTGGCACTTTCCGTTCGGGCACAGGAGCTGCGTGTGGCGGCGGCTGCCGACCTGCAATTCGCCATGAAGGATCTCGCTGTCCAGTTCGAGAATAAGACTGGCACAAAGGTCGTCGTCAGCTACGGATCCAGTGGCAATTTCAGCACGCAGATTCAGAATGGCGCGCCCTTCGATCTATTTTTCTCCGCGGATGTCGTTTATGCGCAGCAACTGGTTTCCGCTGAATTCGCGGATCCGCAATCTTTCTTTGTCTACGCCCAAGGCCACCTGGTGTTATGGGCACCTGCCAACTCAAGTCTCGGTCTTGCGGGAAGAGGTTTTGAAGCGTTGAAAGATCCTCGGGTCCAGAAGATCGCCGTTGCGAATCCCGAGCATGCGCCGTACGGCCGAGCGGCCATTGCTGCTCTACAGAAGGCAAAGCTGTATGATCAGGTGAAGTCTAAACTTGTGTACGGGGACAATATTTCTCAGGCGGCACAATTCGCTCAATCCGGTAGTGCGCAGGTCGGAATTATCGCGCTGTCGCTTACCTTCGCAGAGAGCATGAAGGGCGGGGAGCGTTGGGAGATTCCGACGGACCTCTACCCACCTATCCAGCAGGCCGCAGTCATTATCCGCACCTCGTCCCATAAGGCCGCTGCGAACGCGTTCCTCGAATTTGTGAAAAGTGATGAGGGCCGCAAGTTGCTATCAAACTATGGTTTTACCCCGCCCCAAGCCCAGCAGAAGCCGTAACTTGCAGATCAACCTTCTTTTCCTGAAGACCCTATATCTTCTTCCCGGCTACCATCGTCAAACGGAAACCGCATCGACGCCGTATGCAATCGTCGGCGTGATCACCGCGTCCCGATTTACCTGTTGTACTGTCCCGTTGGCACAAGTGAAACAATCGAGCTCCGATCCACGTATTCATAACCAAGAATGGCCAATGTCCTACTCGCCCATACTCGTTGCTCATATTTGCGCTGGGAGCGTGGGGTTGCTCTCCGGGACCGCGGCAATCTCCTTCCGTAAAGGTTCTCCCCGCCATGCGCTGGCGGGAAGGGTCTTTGTCGCATCCATGCTCACCATGGCCATCGGCGCGGTGTATCTTGCAATTCTCAGGCATCAACCAAACAACATCGGCGGCGGGATTCTAACCTTCTATCTGATCGGAACAGCATGGTTGACCGTGCGGCGCAGACCCGGGGAAACGAGCCGTTTCGACTGGCTTGTGCTTCTGACTCCATTGACGCTCGGTGTCCTCACCTGGATGAATGGTCTTAACGTCGTGCGTAGCGGAGCCAGCTCGCAAGACGGAGTTCCTGTAGGAATGAGCTTTTTCATGGGTTCGGTGATGCTGCTGGCGGCTGCTGGCGACGTTCGCATGTTGCTGCGCGGCGGTGTCTTTGGAGCAAAACGCCTCGCGCGTCATCTTTGGCGCATGTGCTTTGGTCTGTTCATCGCAGCGGGGTCTTTTTTTATGGGACCTTCAAACCGCCCGTTGCGATTATTTTCGGCCGTAGGGATCGGGCAGCATCTACCCCCGGCGTTATTCAACATCAATTTGTATTTGCTTCTCACCATACTTCCGCTGATTCTGCTGATTTTCTGGCTAATCCGAATCCGCTTCGCCAATACATACAAGGGAAAGCCGATTCAAGTTGCATCCGCAAATCCGGATTGATGCCTTGACGACGCCCGCCTCACGGATATCGTTTCCGCCCGAGTATTGACAGACCTCATCCATCCCTCTTAGCGGCGAATCAGTAACCCCACCTTTACGTATTTATATCAATCTGAAATATTCCTGAAATCTGGGGCAGGCGACACTCGAGTCAGCCCGAGGTCACTCTGTGAAGACGCTCATTACCGACCCCGTTTTAGCCACCACTTCGCTTTTCTGCGTCAGCCTGGCGCAAACGCCGCAGGATTTAATCGAGTGCCAGCGGCTGCGTTACCTGGTTTTCAATCTTGAGCTTCGCGAAGGCCTGGCCACTTCCGATCGCGGGGGACTGGACATCGATCCGTTTGACACGTTCTGCGACCATCTGATGGTCCGGGAACTCGAGTCCGGCAGACTCGTCGGCACCTATCGCCTGCAAACCGGCCGCGTCGCCCAGCGGAATCTTGGCTACTATGGCAATCAGTTCTTCGATTTTTCCCCTTACGAACCGATTCGCCAGCAACTGCTCGAACTCGGCCGCGCCTGCGTCCATGAAAATTATCGCAACATGATGGTGCTTAACGCGCTCTGGAAAGGCATCGCCATGTACGCCACGCGCACCGGCTCGCGCTATCTCGTTGGCTGCAGTTCCCTTTCCTCGCAAGACGAAAATTATGGCGCCGCTATGTTCGAACACTTGAAGGAAAAACATCTCGTCGCACCGGCGCTGCGCACCGTTCCGCAGCCCGGCTGCCAGTGCGAGTCCTCCGGCGCCCCGGTCGAACTCACTCGCCCGCCGCGCCTCTTCCGCGCCTATCTCGACATTTCCGCGCGCATCTCCGGCCCGCCAGCCATCGACCGCGAATTCCGCACCATCGATTTCCTCATCATCGTCGATCTAGCCGTCCTCCCCGACCGCGTCCGCACCCGTTTCTTCTAACCAACTTAGCTCAGCGGCGGTACTGGATAGCGTCGGCTTCTTCAAACCAAACTTAGGCCCTACTCAACAGTACCGGTAGCGCCGGCTGCCAGCCGGCAACACGCGAAACCAAACCTAACCACCCTGCAATCACACCAATCCCTAAGCAAAATCACACCATCTACATTTTCGGAATTTCGTACGTAAGGTAGAAGACTAAAACAAAAAGTGCCAACTGAATCGCAGCGGGCTAGGTGCCGCGAAGCTTCAGCACGTTCCACACTAATTTCCATCTTCGATTTTCTAATTTCTATCTTCTACTTTCCAATTTCTACCGCGCCGCAGCAGCAACTTCCTCTCGTTCGGACGCTGCTCTCTAGGCGCTTGGCAGCAACTCGGTTCGATACTTGGGCGCAAGTTCCTTGGCTTTGGCAATAAACTTTTCCTGCGCTTCCTTGTCGAGCTTGGGCGGAGCTGTGGTCCGCGTTTCAACTGGAACCCCTACTTCCATGAAAAATTCTTCCTGGCCCGCGGGCGCGCAGATGCACAGCATGCGTACTGGCTGGTTCGAACTGTTGTGAAATTGGTGTGGCGCGTTCGCGGGAATGTGCACCGTCTCGCCCGCGCGTACAGCCGATTTCTTGCCACGGAAGGTTGCGTCCAGCTCACCCTCGAGTACGATAAACGTCTCTTCGAAATCGTGGCGATGCGGTGGTGGCCCGCCGCCGGGCGGAACGTGCATATCGATCACACAGTATCGTCCGTTAGTGTCTTTGCCGGTTAAGAGAATGGTGTATGTGTCTCCCACCAGTCCAACGTGCGGCAGAGTGCTGTCCTTCGCCGGCTGCGCAAGCTTAAGTGCCCGCTGCAAATCGTCCGCCGGGATCCCCACGTCAGATTTACTCCCAGCCCCAACTCCTGAAGCGTTGCTCATCTCACTTCTCCTCGATTCAGAATTTGGGCGGAGTTCCGATTCCTCTTAGTCCGTTCTTCTATGGCTTCGCGCCGCTGCTCGGCTCTCCCGGCGGAGGCGGAATGCTGATGTCTAACTTCGTCACCGGCCCCAGCGAATCCAGCGGCTTGTCGAACTCCGCCGTATTCCCGATTACCAGCACCGCCAACTGGTCCTTGTGCAGATATTTCGTCGATACCCGCGAAACATCCGCGGCGACTACTTTCTCAATTCCCTGCCGGTACCTCTCCAGGAAATCCGCCGGGTATCCGTAAAACTCATACGCCATGCGCTCGCGCAGCACTTTATCCGGCGAATCGAAATTAAACACAAAGGAATTCAGAATCGTGTCCTTCGCTTTCTGAATTTCGTCACTGGAAATCGGATCCTTCGACAGACCGTCGATCTGCGCATACATGGCTTGAATCGCTTCCACCGTGGTCACACTCTTGGTTCCCACTCCGAGCCGCAACATTCCCGGATGATCGAAAGCGGTGCCAATGCCTCCGCCGACGGAATACGCTAGTCCTTGAGCAGTGCGGATATTTCGAAACAGCCGCGACGTAAATCCGCCGCCAAACGCTTCATTGAACACCTGTATCGCGTAGTAGTCTGGATTGTCCCGCGTCGTTCCCGATCCCACCATGCGCACGTTGCTCTGGTTCACATCTTCTTTGGCCACCAGGTAATATCCCGGCTTGGCGGGATGAAACTGAATCTCCGGCTTCTTCCACGGTTGACCCTTGGCCCATGTTCCAAACGCTTGGCGCAACTTCGCTTCCATCGACGCGCCGTCAAAATCCCCGGAGATTCCCAGGATGATATTGTTCGGCGCTACATACGCGTGGTGCCAATCCACCAAGTCTTGCCGCGTAACTGCTGCCACCGTGGCATATTCCGGCTCCCGCGCATAAGGATTATCCGCGCCATATGCCAGCTTCGCCGATTCCCTCGCCGATATCTGATCTACGGAATCATTGCGCCGCGAAATAGCGTCAAATTCTTCCTTCTGCGCCAAATCCACTTTGTCGTCGCGGAATTCCGGTTCGCGCAGCAACTCCGCGAACACCTTAAACACGTCGTTAAAATCATCCTTCAAGCAAGACAAACTGATCGTCGTAGAGTCCGCGTTTCCGCCGGTCTCCACCTTGGCGGCGCGTGCTTCCAGAAAATCATCCAACTGATCCCCGGTCTGCGTCTTGGTTCCCCCGGTGCGCCACACTTCTCCGTAAATATCGATCAGCCCGGTCTTCTTTGCTGGCACTTCGCGCGATCCTCCGCGCACCCGCGCAATCCCACTGATCAGCGGCAGTTCGTGATCTTCTTGCAGAAAAATCACCAAGCCATTCGGCAATTCGACGCGCTTCGGTTCTTGTGGATGGAAGGCGGGCAACGGTGGTATCGGAATCTGCTGCCAAGTGGTCTGCTGTGCTCGTACTACCCCGGCCACACTCAATATCACTAGCACCGCGCTCGCCATCTGCAACATCAACCGGCGCTTCACTGGGCACCTCCCGCCGCTGGCGCTGGGCCTGCCGCCGGTGGAGGCGTGCTCTCGATAATTCCCACAGTGCGATTCGTAGCCACAAACGTTTTCTGCGCCACTCGCCGGATATCCCCCTTGGTCACTTTGTCGATGCGGTCCACGCTCTTAAATAGTTCACGCCAATCATCGTAACGAGACTGGTACAGCCCCATCTGCTGCGCCAATCCCTCGTTATTCGCCAGTCCGCGAAGCAATTCCGCCTTCGCCCGCGTCTTGATCATCTTCAATTCTTCGTCGCTAATATCCTCGTTCTTCAGCTTCTCGATCTCCGTATGGATCGCCTCCGCCATCTCTTCCGGCTTGTGTCCCGGCATCGTGAACGCATAAAACGCAAATAGATGCGGATACTTATTCCCGGGCAGTCCCGTGAACCCCGCCGCGTCCGCCGCGATCTTCTTGTCCCGCACCAGCGAACGGTACAACCGCGACGTCCGGCCATTCGACATCAAGTCCGCGATCGCGTCGTACACCGCATCATCTTTATCCCGGTAATCCGGACGGTGATATCCCTCAAGATACAGCGGCTGCGACATTTCATGCAGCACCACCCGTCGCTCCGAATTCTGTGGTGGCTCCGCGGTGGTCCGGTCGTCCGGCTTTTCGTGCGACGGAATCCGCCCAAAATACTTCTCAACGATCGGCATCGCCGTCGCCGCCTTCACATCGCCCACCACCGCCACAACCATGTTCGACGGCACATAATACTCGTCGAAAAACTTCTGCGCGTCCGTCGCCGAAAATGTATTCAGATCGCCCATCCACCCAATCGTTGGCCGGTGATATTGATTTGCTTGAAACGCCGCGGTCGTGAACTGTTCCAGCAAACGCCCCACCGGGTTGCTGTCTGTACGCATCCGCCGCTCTTCAATCACCACGTTTCGCTCTTTGTAAAACTCGCGCATCACCGGATGCAGAAACCGCTCCGACTCCATATATGCCCACAGCTCCAGCCGGTTCTCCGGGAACGAATAGAAATATCCAGTCTCGTCATAGTCCGTGAACGCATTCAGCCCCTGCGCTCCGTTCATTTCCAGGATCTGCGGGAATTGATTGGGTATCACGTATTGATTCGCTTCTTTTGCCGCGTCCTGCCAGGCCTTCTCCAACTCCTTCACCTTGGCATCGTCGCGATTGATCCGCTGGTCGCGCTGGTAGATGTACGCCGCATACGCCTTCTCGATTTTTTCCAGCGCCACTTTTTCCGCGGCATAATCTTTCGTGCCGATTTTGTCCGTGCCCTTGAACGCCATGTGTTCGAACATGTGCGCCAATCCCGTTTGCCCGCTGGGATCCTGCGCCGACCCGGCATCCACGTGCGTGAAAAACGAAAATACCGGCGCCTCCGGCCGCTCGCAGATAATCACCGTCATGCCGTTCGCCAACTTCTTCACCGTCACCCGCTTCTCAAAGGAAGCCAGATCCTGACCCGCCGCCACTCCAGCCATCACCAGAAATAAAGCCGCAATCTTCCACGCACGCACTTTCATCAATCCTCCAACCCGCTACTCCACAGTCCATCAACATCAATCCCACTATGACAGCCGCTCTATTCTGCCACCGAACCACCCTCCAAGTCCTGCACCCTACGCCGCGCCTGTAGCTCACCCCTTTCAGGGGTGAGGCTTTCCCACCCAAACCAGACCAGCCTTTCCCGTTGGGACCCCGCGTTGCCGGCCCTTCGTAGCTTGAAATGTTGCCACGATCCCTCCACTGCGAGTCGCAAAAAAGGCGACTCTCCGGTCGGGATGACAGCATTTGGGTATCGGCTTGTGGCGCGCGGCGTGAAGGACTCTTCCAGCAGCCCATGCGAACTCGTCGTGCCGCCTGTGACCGCCCACTTTGCCCATAAACGACGAATCGGAAAAGTGACCTTCACTTTTCCGACCCGCTGTACTCGATTCGCTTTTAGCTTTGAACTTCGGAATTACCGGTGTCCGCCTCCATGACCTTCGGCATGTCCACCACCGCCGTGATATCCACCACCGCCGCCGTGGTAGCCGCCATTTCCGCCGTGTTCATAGCCGCGCGCGTATCCGCCACCAACATAGCCATGCCCGCCATACGCATAGCCCGGCCTATATCCATACCCGCGACCGTAGTAGCCATATCCCGGACGCCCATAAAATCCGCGGCCATAATAGCCGCCGCGATACCACGGGCCAGCTCCGATAAATACGCCGCCTGCGAAATAGTCACGTCCATAGTAGCCATACGGCGCGCAAGCATACGGCGCGTAGCCGTAATATCCATACGCGCAAACCGGAGGCGCTCCAATCGCCACGCCAACGGGTCCTACTCGCACGCCCACGCCAACCTGGGCGCGAGCGCTACCTGCACCCGCAAAAACCAGCAATCCCAGCAACGCCACATACTTTAGATATCGCATCTCAACCTCATTTCCGGCCCAACTTCACAGCTTCTTCCCAGCCTGGGCCGCCAATTCCTTTAACTTCTGTTCAATTCTTGTTACACCTATGAAACCCGCCCCTCCCTAAAGAGTTGCGCCGCCAAATTATAGATTATAAGTGGTTTATGCTGACCGGTAGCTAAGTCGCTGATTCGCTAATCCACGATCTCTCGCAACCTGCCCGTAGCAACGTCATACACGAACCCGCGAATCACCACACTCTTCGGGATCCACGGGTGCGTACGCAATTTCTGCAACTGGTGCCGCACATTTTCCTCAATATTCTGGAACGCGTAAAAAAATGCTGGCGACACCGCAGCCGTTCCCGTCCGGTTCTGAATCCTGTTCCGCAAATCCTGTTCGCTGGTTTGCATCAATCCGCAGTCCGTGTGGTTGATCACCATGAACTCTTCCGTGCCCAGCAAATGATGCGACACCACCAGCGACCGTAGCGCATCTTCCGTCACGATGCCTCCGGCGTTGCGGATAATGTGCGCGTCTCCGGTCTTCAATCCCATCGTCGAAATCGACAACCGGGTATCCATGCACGTCAGCACCGCCAGCTTTTTCTCCGGCCTCGGCGTCAACTTCCGAAATTCATGCGTGCGTGCATACACTTCGTTGGCTGCCAACACTTCATCGATTACGCTCATGGGCGCTCAGTTTACCTCTTCTCGATTCATCGCTCCAAATCCCGGCCCGATGTCCTATTTCCACACATCATCGTTCGCGCAAACCCAACGCACACTTCTGGCATTCGCTTTCCAGTCGCATCACCTACGAAAATTTGCTGTTGGGTTTCTACTATCAACTGTAACTCGCCACTTCAGGGGCGAAACTCTCCTCAACACAGGCAGGCATCCCGCACGTCATACCTAAAAATGCGCCGCCGCCTCCTGCACCGTGGGAAACATAAGCACCAACTTGTCCACGCTGGTCATCTTCAATATGTCCTGCACTAATCCATTCGCTCCGACGATCCGCAACTCTCCGCCTTCTTTCGATATCTTCCCTTTGCACACCACAATGATTCCCACCCCGGTGCTGTCCAGCGCCATCACTCCCGTTAAATCAAAAATGATTTTCTTGACGTTGTCCCGCAGCGCTTCCGACACCTTCAGTTCCACATCGCGCGATGTATTTCCCATGATGATACGTCCCATCATCTCCAGCACTGTAATATCCGGAGGAATCTGCTTTCGCTCAATCGTCAAAATCAAATGGCACCTCGGCGTGATACTGCCCGTCCCGAATTTTGCCGCGAGCAGCAGTGCGCGGATTCTACCTTAGCCTGCCTCACTGCGATACCAAATACCCATGTCGACCTTTGCTACACTGGAGACGAGGGATCCGCTTTGCCACAAGCCTCCACCGACGCAATTCCCACTCCACTCGCCGAGCTTCACCGTTCCGCCGGCGCACATGTTGGCATCTGGTTTGGCTGCACTCTGCCTGACGATTTCGGAGATTGGCGCGTCGAGTATCGCTTCGCCCGCGAATCCGTCGCGCTTCTCGATAAAAGCTATCGCGCCTATTTCGATTTCACCGGCCCCGATCGCGTCCGCTATCTCAACGCCATCCTCACCAACAACATCAAGGATCTGCGCGAGAATCACGGTGTCGCTTCACTCTTCCTGAATCCGCAAGGTCACATCCAAGCCGAAATTGAAACCTACGCCCTCGCCGACAAACTCTTCTCCGTTTCGTTTGCCATGATTCGCGAACGCCTCATCGCCGCCCTCGACAAATACATCATCATGGATGACGTTACCCTTATCGATCGCACCGCGGATTACGCCACGCTAGCTCTCGAAGGCCCGCAAGCTTCCGCTATCACCAACGCGCTAGCGAATGTTGATCTCTCCTCACTCGCGCCACTCGAATTCCGCGAAGCCACCATAAACGCCATTCCTTGCCGCGTCACCAATCGCTCCTCCGCCACTCACTCCATTTCCAGCGGTGAATTCCTCGTCGAACGTGCCCACGCACCCACACTCTGGCAGACGTTGCAGGACCCCGCACGCGCCCACGGCGGCGGTCCCACCGGTTACACCGCCCTCAACGCACTTCGTCTCGAACAAGGCGTTCCCTGGTTCAGCTACGATTTCGGCGAGAAACAAATTCCTCACGAAGCAGGCCTGCAAGACTCGCACATCAGCTATACCAAGGGCTGCTACACCGGACAGGAAATCGTCGAACGCGTCCGCTCCCGCGGCCAAGTCAATCGCACCCGTGTCACCCTGAAAATCGATTCCACCGAACCGCCGCCCGCCAACACCCCGCTGCTCTCCGATGGCAAAGAATTTGGCTACATCACCCGCGCTGCCTTCTCCCCCGCTCTAAACGCCATCATCGCCGCAGCCTACCTCCGCCGCGAAAAATCCGCCCCCAACTCCCAACTCATCCTACCCACAGGCGCCATCGCCACAGTAATCACACCTCCGCTCCAATAGCGGTTGGTACCGCCGGCTTGCCCTGATCCGCGAAGGGCTGCTAGCCGGCACAGCAAAATTTCAACCCCAAGACACACTCCAACCACAACAAGCCACAAACTCTGCTCGTCACTACCCATTTCAGAAATTTATTTTCGTATTCAAACTACAGGCAAGCTCTACCGCCCAACTACGCCGCCGGCTCCAATTCCTTCAACTGCCTCTGCAACCGCGCCCGATCCTCTGGATCCATCGCGATAATCTGTACCGCGATTCCCTTCTCTTCATGAATCCGCCGCACGATCGCCCGCCCACGCACTTGCCCCACCGGCATATCCAACAGAATAATCACCAAACTCCGCAGCGGTATCGTCGTTTTCGTCCGCACCAGCATCCCGCCAAGCCCCAAGCTCTCCACATAAGAAACGCCGCGCTGCATCCCGGATTGCCACGCCACCACCACACTCTTGGGAGGCTTCAGCCGGGGATATTTGCGTTGTTCGTGCGCAGTCATCAGCATCGTGCCAGGGGAGAAAGTTTAGTCTTCGAATACCGATTCGTCTATAAGCAATTACGCAGGCAATCGCGCGCCTATTTTTTGTACACCCGCACATAATCGACCAACATCTGCTTTGGAAATTGCGTCTTCGCATCCGGCGGCCCCGGCCAATCACCACCCACCGCCAAATTCAAAATAATAAAAAACGGATGATCGAAGACCCACGGCCCGGTCGCCGGCCATTGCTCCTTGGTCATCGTGGCGTAATTCGTCGAGTCCACGAAAAACTTCACGTCATTCAGATCCCATTCCACCGCGTAAATATGAAAGTCATCCGCAAACTTCTGCCCCTCGGGAAGCTGAAACGTCGATGTCTGGCTGGTCGTCGCCGCACTCGAACTGGGCCCATGCAATGATCCATGCACCGCGCCCGGCTCTTTCCCAATATTTTCCATGATGTCGATCTCGCCGCACTTCGGCCAGCCCACCGCCCCGATATCTTCGCCAAGCATCCAGAATGCCGGCCACATTCCTTCTCCTGCAGGAATCTTAATGCGCGCTTCGAAGCGCCCGTACGGCTGAGCAAAAAGTTTCTGGGTCTTCAGCCGCGCCGAAGTGTATTCCCGGGCAATGCCATCATCTCCGGTGTACTTCTCGGCGCGCGCCGTTACCACCAGGTTTCCACCCTGGATCTGCACATTCTCCGGCCGCTTCGTATAAGACTCCAACTCCTTATTGCCCCATCCCCCGCCGCCCAGATCAAACGTCCATTTCGTAGCGTCAGGCGCGCTGCCATCTGCCGCGCTAAATTCATCCGCCCACACCAAAGTCCACCCATCGCTAGATGTACCAGATGCAGCGGTGCGAAATCGGCTGGAAGCACTGTCGCCCGCCAGTGCCAGCAGTGACAAAGAAACCGCAGCCATAAGCAAGGCGCGACTCAAGATGCGCATCAATACCGACACGAATCACCTCTCAACAATTTTCGAAGTCTAATTACAGGAGGGAGGTACGTCCACAAAAAATCTCGCTCGTCCCACTCACGCAGATTTTCACCAGATGCGTCAGGCCGCTCTTCATCCGGACCGCACCGCTGTCATCCCGACCGGAGCACGCCGCGTGCGTAGCGGAGGGATCGTGGCGAGATCCCGAGATCCCAACAATCCCCAGCAGAGAATGCACCGACGACATGCCACACGAAGCGCTTACTAAAATTCCATCCGCGGCGGTGGTTGCTCCGGTCCCACTTGCCCTGTCTCAATATCTGCCTTGTAGTAGTTCTCGCCCTTGATAGGCACGCCCGCCAATCGCCGCAGCATCGCAATCTGCCCAACGTGATTCAACGCATCCGCAACCGGCCCCTGAAACAACTTTTGCGCCGAAGCATGCAGCACCCCATCGCCCTCCAGATACTTGTCAAAGTGTTTCAAGCTCTGAAAAAATCGCGCAACTTCCTGCGGCCACGGCAAAGGCTTCGAGTCGTGCCAAGCCTGCTCGCCATTGGCCATCGACAATCCCCAGTCCAACAAATCGCCTACATGCGCCAGGATCTGCACCGGCGTCCGGCTCTTTTGCCCCGCCTGAAATTCACCAAACGAATCGGGCACATCGCGCAGCACCTTACTCGCGCGGTACGCAATCGTCGCCAAACAATGGCGCAACAGGTCCCGTCCGCTGATCGTATCGGGCAGCATAATTAGTAAAAGGAGCTACGAAAGGTTCAGAGCCCGCTTGAACGAGCCCTTCTCGGCATCAATCTTCTTCTGCAATTGCAAAATCGCGTACAGCACCGCTTCCGGTCGCGGGGGGCATCCCGGCACATATACATCCACCGGAATCACCTGATTGCAGCCCTGCACAATCGCGTAATTATTGAACACTCCGCCCGACGTCGCGCACGCGCCCATCGATATCACCCACTTCGGCTCCGGCATTTGATCGTAAAGTTGCCGGATCACCGGCGCCATCTTCTGCGACAGCCGCCCCGCCACAATCATCAAGTCCGCTTGCCGCGGCGATGGCCGAAACACTTCCGCTCCGAATCGCGCCACGTCAAACCGCGACGCCGCCATGGACATCATCTCAATCGCGCAGCACGCCAGTCCGAATCCCAGCGGCCAGATCGAGCTCTTCCGCGCCCAGTTCACGGCCTTGTCCAGTTGCGTGAAGATAATTCCTTCATCCTGCAGCAACTTGCCAAAATCGTCAGGTTTCGTGAGCGTGACGCCCTTACCGAGTGCAGTTGGAGTTGAACTCATAGGATAGGTCCCTCAATCTCTCCACACTAGTTTCGCATAGCCCGCCTACCCTGACAAATATCGGCAAATGGCCACAAAATAAGCCGATTGCCATGCCAATTCCCGTAATCTTACTACCTTCCCTATCGTATTTACCTAAGGATGCTCAATACCCAGCTACCATACGCACATATCATGTTGACACCTCTGGGCGCTGGCCCTATCTTCGCCCCACTGTCCAGGCCGGGCCGCCTACCAACCAGAAGGACGCAGTTGTGAAGCGACGGGTGCACCTTCGTGAGCCAATCGGCATTGCGCTTGAAACCCTGCGCGCACACAAGATGCGTTCGTTCCTCACCCTCCTCGGCATCATCCTGTCCGTCTCCACGCTCATTGTGGTCATCGCCTTGATTTCCGGCGTCAACCTCTACATCGCCGACCGCGTCGCCAATCTTGGCTCTAACGTTTTCCTGCTCACCCGGTTCCCCATCATCACCGATGTCGACGAGTACGTGAAAGCCAATCGCCGCAACAAAAAAGTCACTTGGGATGACTACGAATCCCTGCAGGAAAATTTAAAATTGCCGTTGCGCCTCGGTGTCGAGCAGCGCACCTCCGGCAAAGTTCGCGTTGGTTCGCAAAGCCTTGAAGACTGCAGCATCCGCGGCGTCACCGCCAACATGGGCGACATCGACGTCATCACTCCTGCCTATGGGCGCTACATCTCCAGCGCCGATGATCAAAGCCGCTCCCTGGTCACCATGATCGGTGCCGATCTCGCCACCAAGCTTTTTCCCAACTCCTATCCCATCGGACACGAAGTCACCATCGACGGTCGCCCGTTTGAAGTTGTTGGTGTCGCCAAACCCATCGGCTCGGTTCTCGGCCAGTCCCAGGATAATTTCGCCTACATTCCCATCCAAACGTATTTCAAGATCTATGGCACCTACGACACCATCTGGATCAACGTCCAGGCCCGCAGCGCCGAATGGATGGAGCGCACTCAGGACGAAGCGCGCGCAATGATGCGTGCCCGCCGCCATTTAGCTCCCAACGAAACCGACAATTTCGGCATTTTCGATTCCGCCACGCTCATGGACCTTTGGAAGAATCTTACCGGAGTCATTGCCACTGCCATGATTGGCGTCGTCTCTGTATTCCTGGTCATCGGCGGCGTGGTGATCATGAACGTCATGCTCGCCGCCGTCACCGAACGCACTCGTGAAATTGGCATTCGCAAAGCACTCGGTGCCCGCCGCAGCGACATCCTCATGCAATTCCTCGTCGAAGCTGCGGTCATGGCCGCGATTGGTGGCGCCATCGGCGTTATACTCGCCTACGCCATCGCCTTGCTAACTACCGCCACCACTTCCGTTCCCATGTCTGTGCCGCTCTCCGCGGTTCTTAGCGCCGAAATTATTTCCGCCGCGGTTGGCCTTTTCTTCGGCGTCTATCCCGCGCGAAAAGCGGCCAGTTTGCAGCCTATCGAAGCTTTGCGGCAGGAGGTCTGAAGCTCCCATGAGCATGACCATAGGCGAAAACGCGCGAATGGCACTCAACACTCTTCGTGAGAACAAGATGCGCTCGTTCCTCACCGTGCTCGGCGTCGTCATCGGCATCACTGCCCTACTTTCCGTCGTCTCCATTCTCGTCGGCGTCTACGGCAACGTGAATGCCTACCTCAGTGACTACGGGCCCGAAACCTTATTCATCTTTCGCTTCGATCCCGGTATTCATACCGGCCGGCTCACTCCCGATGAACGCAACCGCAAACCTCTCAGCTTCGATGATGTCGAGGCTATCAAAGCGGCTTGCCCGGCCGTGCGCACTGTTACTTCAAGCCTGTATCCGCGGTTTGTCGAAGATGGCCCGATCCGCGGGCCGGTGACCGCACGTTACTTGAGCAAAGAAGTCTCCGGCGTCGATTACAACGGGACTCTTCCCGAGACAGAAGATGTCTTTAACTCACGCCCCAGAACCGGCCGCTTTTTCAGCGACGCGGAAAACATGCATCGCGCCGATGTGGCCGTAATCGGCTCCGACATTGCCAAAACGCTTTATCCCGATATCGATCCGTTGGGCAAGCCCATCATGGTTGATGGCGTTTCTTACGAAGTGATTGGCGTTCTCCAGCCGCGTAAGGGTGGCTTCGTCAAAGATCAGTCCGCAGACAAAGCCATCATGGTGCCCTATCGCTCTTACCAAAAACACAATCCCAGCGATGACGAAAATTTTGTCGGCGCCAAAGCCTATCCCGGGCTAATGTCGGAAGCCGAAGATCAAATCCGCGCGGTGTTGCGCCGTCGCAGAAGTGTGCCCTACGACAAGCCGGATAATTTCGGCATTTCTAGCGCGCAGCAAATCGCCGATCAATTTCGCCAGATCACCGCTTCCGTAGCTCTTCTCATTTCCGTTATCAGCTCCATCGGCCTTCTCGTCGGCGGCGTCGGCGTGATGAACATCATGCTCATGTCCGTTACCCAGCGCACTCGGGAGATTGGGGTACGCAAAGCCATCGGTGCGCGACGCCGCGATGTTATTTGGCAGTTCCTCACCGAGGCCATCGTGCTCACCGGAGCCGGCGGCGTGATCGGTGTATTGCTCGGCGGCATGATCAGCCTGCTGATCAATCTTGCTGTTCCCAGCCTGCCTTCTTCCATTCCTCTCTGGTCGATTCTGCTCGCCGTCGCCGTGTCGATGAGTGTCGGTCTCTTCTTTGGCATGTACCCTGCCATCAAAGCCGCCCATCTTGATCCCGTCGATGCACTGCGCTACGAGTGAGCCCCGCGAATCTCCCCGGCTACCCTTAAGTTTTAGTTCTACAGTATGAAACGAATTCTCTAGCGCGAAAGGACTGCCGATTCATGTTCTTCAAGCCACGCATTCTACTGCACCTCGAAGGCGCAGCCGTTTTCGCACTTAGCCTGTATTTTTATCGCGCCACCGGAGCTCACTGGGGATTATTCCTGCTGCTCTTCTTGTGGCCCGATTTGTTCATGCTGGGATACCTGATATCTGTCCGCGTCGGTTCAGTGCTTTACAACCTTGTCCACACCTACGTCTTCCCTTTGGCATTGTTGGAATTTGCGATATTCACGCACAAGCCACAATTTCTACCATTCGCCTTAATCTGGATTTCCCACATCGGCTTCGATCGCGCTCTCGGCTATGGCCTGAAATATCCAACCTTTTTCAAAGACACGCATCTTCAGCGGGTAAGTTAGAATAAAATTCATCGCGCTCTTTTGGCGGGGAGATTCCACTCTAATGTTCATCCACATGTTTGCGTTTCGCTGGCGCCCCAACGTCACCGCAGAACAGAAACAACGCGTCGCCGCGGAAATCACCGCTATGCAAGGACAAATCCCCGGACTGCTCGAAACCTTCGTCGGGGAAAATGTCTCCTCCCGCGGCCAAGGCTACGAACTCGGCGGCATGATGAAATTCACTGACCGCGCCTCGCTGGACAATTACGGCCCGCACCCCATCCACCAAAAACTTCTCGCCTGGCTCATGCCCCTGATCGACCCCATCGAAATCGACTTCGAAGTGGCCCAACCCAAACTTCCTTACCACGCCCAGACTACTTCGCAACCTTAAGCATCGCGAACCTGGACCTATTTCGGTCCTCCATAAAGGTCGCTCACAAACTTTCGAAACTCATCTTCCACCAAAAGTTTTTGAAATGAGTCATCAGAGCGCGCGTCCGGAAAGCTTTCCCCGGCAATCACGTTTTGGCGGCGTTCTACAGCCATCTTCAGATACTTTTCCGTCTCCCGAACTTCGCCTCTCTCCGCAGCCACGCAGGCCAGGTTGTAATAAAACAGTGGGTAGTCTGGATCCTTTGAGACGCCATACGACAACGTGCTTTGCGCTGCTGCGAGGTTCCCCGTTATCCCATACGCCATACTCAAATTGTCGACCAGTACCCTCCAGAGATTCCTTTCCAACCTGGGACTGTTCTTTTCAACATCGAGCGCCTTCTGATAGGGCGGGATTGCCTCGCGATATTGCTGCGCCAAGTAATAGCGGCTTCCCTCACGCATCAACTGCTTGCTGTCACCCGCAGGTACTTCTTTGGTTGACGCCTGTTTCGGAGCGAAGCGAACCGACTGCAACAGTGCATCAAATGCCGGACGATCACTCTCTTTGAAGAGCACCTTCGAGACATGCAAATCCACGTACGCGTCTTCTTTGGGAATGCAGCCAAACACATTCTTCTGATTCATTGGCGTACCATCCACATCCGCCAACGTGTACTCCAGAATCAGCATGTCGCCGCTCTGCCGGTACGCCACGCCCTTCAACGGACTGCTCGAAAGCGACGCATTGCGTTTCACCTTTCCTTCCAGCGAGTGCTGGCATTCTTCCTTTTGCACCACACCTTTCGACGCCTCCAGAAATACTGAGACCACCACCTGGCTCTTCGGATTCTCTGCCACGAAATATCGCCGTCCATCCGGCTTGATTTCGTCGACCTGTACCGCGAATCCCGGCCCATCCATTTCCAGCGTCCACGGCAACGAAGGTAGCCATACATTTAACTTAGAGGATGTGGCTACTTCCTGTGCGGAAGCTGCACCAGAGAAAAAAGTGAATACCAACATCAGAAACTCTAGGCGACGGATCATGGAACCTCCAAGTGTGGGCACGTTGCTCCAGACTGTACGTCAATTAGCCCGCCCTTGCTGTTATATACGAGTGGTCTTAGCCAATCGGCTAACAGTACTTTACGCCCTCGTCACCACTACTTTTCCGAATTGTTTTCCTTCTTCCAAATACCGGTGCGCCGCCGCGGTCTCCGCCAACGGCCACGTCCTGTCGACCACCGGCTGCAGTCGTCCCTGCGCCACCAGTTTCAACACTGTCCGCAGCTCGTCCTTCGATCCCATGTACGACCCCAGAATCGATAATTGCCGTGTGAACAGAAATCGCAAATCTAGCTTGGCGTCAAAGCCCGTCGTCGCCCCACACGTCACCAATCGTCCGCCGCGCGCCAGACTCTTCACACTATCCGCCCACGTCGCTACGCCCACATGTTCGAACACCACATCCACACCGCGCCCCTCGGTCAGCCGCCGCACTTCCTTTCCAATCGACATCGTCGCGTGGTTGATCACCTCGTCTGCACCGAGTTCCTTCGCCTTCGCCAGCTTCTCTTCGTTCCCCGCCGTCGCGATCACCCGCGCTCCAAAAAACTTCGCAATCTGAATCGCCGCGCTTCCCACGCCACTGCCCGCCCCCAAAACCAGCACATCTTCTCCCGGCTTCAGCTGAGCCCGCCCGGTCAGCATGTGCCACGCCGTCAAAAACACCAGTGGCACCGCCGCCGCATGCATCCAGTCCAGCCGCTCCGGATACGGCATGCAATTCACTTCCGGACACTTCACAAATTCCGCGCACCCACCATCGATCATGTACCCAAGGTTGGTGAACTGTGGGCAATAATTGTCCCGTCCCGCCAGGCACGCCACACATTTCCCGCAGGTCACACCGGGCGAGAGCAAAACCTTCTGTCCCACCTTCACGTTGGTGACGCCCTCACCCACCTTCGCGATCTCCCCTGCAATGTCGCTTCCCGGAATGTGGGGCAACGGAAACGGCACCCCCGGAATTCCTTGCCGCACCCACAAATCTAGATGATTCAGCGCGCACGCCCTAACCCGCACCAGCACTTCGCTATGCCCCAGCGACGGCTCCGGCACATCCGTATACTCCAAAACCGACGCATCGCCATGCTCCCAAAACACCACAGCCTTCATGCCCGCCTCCTCCCCGAAACCGCCTCGCAAAGTAGCATCAGCCCGACTTCGATGTCCATGGACCGCCATCCCCGACGTAAACCGCGCTACCGAATTCTCCGCGAACTCTGTGCTTCGACCTCTGTGTCCTCTGCTTGCCCTGAGTGCCCTTGCGAAGGGTGGTAAAGCCTTTTCTTGCCTTTCTCGTCTCTCTCCCCCAACAAGCGGTACACTATCCCCATGGATCTGTTCGAAGAGATCGTCCGCATGCGGCGCGCCGGCCAGCGCGGTGCCCTCGCCACCATTGTCCACACCAACGGCTCCATCCCCAGCTACGAAAGCTCCCGCATGCTCGTCCGCGAAGACGGCTCCTCCTCGGGCACCGTCGGTGGCGGCTGCGTCGAAGCCGATGTCTGGGCCGCCGCCAAAGAAGTCATGCAAAAAGAAGCTCCCCGAAAACTCGTCTTCCATCTCAACAACGAAGCCACCTACGACAATGGCCTGATCTGCGGCGGCACCGTCGAAATCTTCGTCGAGCCCATCCTCCCCCAGCCCATCGTTTATCTCTTCGGCGCCGGCCACGTCTCCACCGCCGTAGCCAAAGCCGCACAGTCCGCAGGTTTTGGTGTTGCCGTTATCGACGACCGCGAAGCATTCGCCAACACGTCAACGCTTCCCGATGGCCCAGGAAATCTACACCAGCTTCGACGACGCTTTCACCAAGCTGCAGCCCAACTCCTCCAGCTATCTGATCATCGTCACTCGCGGCCACAAAGAAGATATGCGCGTGCTCGCCTGGGCCGTACGCACCCAAGCTCGCTACATCGGCATGATTGGCAGCAAACGCAAAGTTCTCAGCGTTTATCGCGCTCTCGAAAAAGAAGGCTACCGCATGGATGAATTCCAGCGCGTCTTCGCTCCCATGGGTCTCGATATCGGTGCGCTCTCCCCGGAAGAAATCGCCCTCAGCATCGTTGCGGAGTTGGTTGCCGTTCGTCGCAACGTCGTTTCCGCCGCGCACAAAAAGCTCGTCGTCGAAGTGTCAGAAGAAGTTCAAGTCCAGGCAGATCCTCAAGGCTGACGGAGGTTCATGCTCGCAGCCGTTATTCTCTCCGGCGGTGCTTCTCGCCGCATGGGTTCGCCCAAGGCCCTCCTCGCGTATCAGGGCCGCCCGTTCTTGCAGCACCTGGTGGACGTCACGCATCATCCGCGCATCGGAGTTCGCCGCATCGTCCTCGGCGCGCACGCCGAACCCATCGCCAAAGCGATCGACATCTCAGCGGATGAAATCGTAATCAACGCTGAATGGGAAAAGGGTCAGCTCAGTTCTATCCAAGCCGCACTGCACTCGCTGCCGCCAGACACCGATGGCATCCTGCTCTGCCTGATCGATCACCCTTTGATCAGCGCCGGCCTGGTCAGCAACCTGATCGCCCGCTTCTATGAAACGCGCGCGCCCATCGTTCTTCCCGTCTTCGAAGGACGCCGCGGCCATCCCGTTGTCTTTTCTTCCAGCCTCTACTCCGAACTCGAAGCCGCTCCACTCGATGTGGGCGCCCGCTCGGTAGTCTGGGCCCACCAAAACGACATCTGCGAACATTTCACCACCGAAGAAGGCTGCATCCTAAACCTAAACGACCCAGAAACCTTCGCCCGCCTAATCCCCTCAGCCCCTTAACCCCGCCGCTCCTCATCCCGTAGCAAAGCCATTCCTGGCTGTGGCTCTCAACTCAGCCATCTCCCACAACTCTCCGTGAACTCTGCGCTCCAACCTCTGCGACCTCTGTGTTAAATCTTTTGAAGTTTTCTCTTAACTCACCGCCCGCACCAACGCCTTCACCCCATCCTCCGCCAACAACGCCGCATGAAACGACGCCTCCGGCAATCCACCAATCCCCTCAGCCACTGCCCGCGCGTCCAACGCCCCTAAATCGCCCACGCTTTTCCCGCGCATCACTTCCGTCAACAACGACCCGCAAGCAATCGCCGCCGTGCACCCGCGACACAAAAATCGCACTTCCCGCACCACTCCCGCTTCCACGTCAGCCGTCAACTGCAACACATCCCCACAAACCGGATTACTCACCTCAATCTTTACCCGCGCTCCCGCCAACTCCCCCACATTCCGCGGATTCTGGAAATGCTCCAAAAGTTTTTCGCTGAACATACCAAGGCCTAATCTAAAACTTCCGTTCAACTCCCACCACCCTACTTCTTCGCAGGCAAATACTTCTTATCAATCGACGCGACCACCACATAATTCGGGTCCACCATTTCCGTCAGGTGCAGCTTCCCCACCTTCGAAAACAGTTCATACCCATCCAGTTCCGACAATCCATAATCCCGATGCATCCAATGCACCATCTCCGTTACCGCAATCCGCACCGCGTCATCCACCGGGCGATAAATTCCCGTGGTCATCAGCTCGTGCTCGTTTTCCAGCCGCGGCCACCCGGTACTCTTCCCTTTAACCACATCAAAACGAAACCGCGCCTTCATCGGCACTTCCACCGCGCTCCCCGCTACTTCTCCATCGCCCATCGCCGCGTGGCCATCCCCAAAATAAAAGAGTGCGCCTTTCACATTCACCGGCAGGTACAACGTATTCCCCGGCGACACTTCCGGCGCATCCATGTTCCCGCCAAACTCCGCCGGCACAATCGAACTGCGCGCTTCTCCATTCGCGGGCGCGACACCGATGCACCCCAGAAACGGATGCATGGGAAATTGCACCTTGAAATCCGAATCTCCCGCCTGAAACGTGATCAGCTTCTTCTCCAAATCAATCGGGTAATACCACGCCCGCTCCGGCAGCGGCTCCTTCTCCAACATCGGCGTGTAGTGCGTATTATTCGCCGCGCCAAATCCTGGGCCAAACGTTCCCACGCCTTGCTTACTATCCACCTGCAAATCCAGAATTTGTACCACCAGGGTGTCGCCCGGCTCCGCTCCATCAATAAAAAACGGTCCAGTCAGCGGATTATCAATCTTGATATTCGAAAACGGGTCGCCCGGCTTCTGCAACGCGTTCCCAAAACAATCCAGCGAACTGGCATCCAGCTCGCCACCGCGCTTCACGTGCGCCACCGGCTCCGCGGGCCCAAACGTCGCCTTCACGTTCTCCATCGTGCCCTTGAAATGCACCACCTCCGGCGCGCCACTCGAATTCGTCTGCCCCAAAGCAATCACCGGCGCCACCATTGCAATCACGCCTACCAAAAATTGTTTAGCCCGCACCCGTCCTCCTCGCAATATGAAAACGAAGTTGAAACTCCAACACATCCCGCCACCCGAGTCAATCCATCGTCCCTCAACAAGTTTTTTCGTTACGTTCGCCACTCCTGCGATGTCCGCTTGGTAGCGCCGGCTGCTAGCTGGCAACAGCAACAATTCAGCCCTAAGCCCCTACCGCTCCAGCGATCCCCCAACGCTCTCTGCTACTATTTTCCGTTATGCCGACCACCCGCACCTCGCCGCGCATCGTCTCCCTCGCCCCCAGCGCCACCTCCATCCTCTGTTCCATCGGTGCCAAGAAATCTCTAGTTGGTGTCAGCAAATGGTGCCCAACCGTCGCAGCCGTCTCCCACCTCCCCAAATTTGGCGATTGCTGGCACATCAACAACGTCGCCGCCATCCGCGCTCTCGAGCCCGACCTCGTGATCGGCTCCGTCCCCTTCCGCGCGGAGGCACTCACCAAACTCCTCTCCCATCCTTTGAACTTCCTCGCCCTGAATCCCAAATCGCTCGCCGACATCGATCGTGACATTCTCCAACTCGGCGCTCTCACCAATCGCGCCGCCGCCGCGCACACACTAGTTCATACCATGCACCGCAAGTTCGAAAGCATTTCCCGCAGCGCCCGCAAACAATCGAGTCTCCGCGTCTACTCCGAAGCGTGGCCCAATCCGCGCATCTCTTCCCCGCCCTGGGTCGCCGAACTCATCACCCTCGCCGGCGGCACCATGTCGGTCACCCCAGGCTCCAAAATCTCCGACACCGCAGTCGCCGCCGCCGATCCGGAAGTAATCTTGCTCGCCTGGGCCGCCACGGGCAGCAAATCCAAAACTAATAAAATTTACTCGGTACGTATGTGGGAGAATGTATCCGCCCTTCGCTCTCGTCGCGTCTTTGTCGTCCAGGACGATCTCCTCAACACTCCCGGGCCACCGCTCGTACAGGGCGCAAGGGAAATCGCGCGCATTCTTACTCTCTGCCGCAATGGAGCTTCTGCCCCATGATCATGGTTGTTGCCGCCGTCATTGAACGCTCCGACCGGCGCATCCTCATCGGCCAGCGCCGCAGCGACGACACCTCTCCGCTGAAATGGGAATTCCCGGGTGGCAAAGTAAATTCCGGTGAAACGCTTCAGCAAGCTCTCGCCCGCGAGCTTCGCGAAGAACTCGGCGTCACTCTCACCAAATCCCGCGAGATCGCCAGCGTCCGTCACCGCTACGCTTCCACGCCCGAAGAACTCGAAATCCATTTCTTCGCCGCCGAATTCTCCGAGGCCGATGTCACCCCGATCATCTACGAAGAAATCGCCTGGGTCCTCCCCAAAGATCTCGCCCAATACGATTTCCTCTCCGCCAATCGCCCCCTAATCGCCCAACTAGCCACAGGTCGCATCAAGCCGGCCGAACTCCTAACCGATCCCGCCTAACTCGACCATCCACTCGCACCGGCTGTCATCCCGACCGAAGTGACCCGGCCTTTCCCTCGCGCCGCCTTTTGGCGCGCCGGGTCACGCAGCGGAGGGATCGTGGCAAGATCAAACGCGTCATCCCAAATAAAAAAAGGGCACGCTGCAACGTGCCCTCTCCCAATCTTCTCTCCGCCTCTGCGCCCTCTGCGTTAAGCTTTCTTTTCGCCTTCGTTACGAAATAACCGGGTTCGGCTTCTCCGGATCAATCCCCAATTCTTTAATCGCGTTCTGCACCGTGGCTTCTCCCACCAATCCCTCTTGAGCCAACTCGTGCAGCGTCGTAATCGCGATGAACCGCGCGTCCACTTCAAAAAAGTTACGCAGCGCTTCACGCCCTTCGCTTCGTCCAAAGCCATCCGTGCCCAAAGCCGCCATCCGCCGTGGCACCCACTTCGATACCATCGCCGGCAGCACCTTCAAATAATCGGAAGCAGCCACAAACACGCCCTGCTCGTCCTTCAAGCACTGCGCAACGTACGGCACGCGCGGCGTCTCGTCGGGATGCAAACGGTTCCACCGTTCCGCCTCAATCGCGTCCGTGTACAAGCACTTGTAACTCGTCACGCTCCACACGTCCGCGGCCACGCCATACTTCTGCTCCAGAATTTCCTGTGCCCGCAACACTTCGTTCAGGATCGCGCCGCTACCAAACAGTTGCGCCCGCAGCTTCGACTTTTTATTCGTCGCCGCCTTCAGCTTGTACATCCCCTTCAGGATGCCTTCCTTCACGTCACCGTGCATCGCAGGCATCGCATACGGCTCGTTCATCACCGTGATGTAATAAAACACGTTCTCGCCATCCCGATACATCCGGCGAATTCCATCCTGAATGATTACCGCAATTTCATACGCATAAGCTGGGTCGTATGCCAGCACATTCGGTACCGGCAGCGCCAGCACGTGACTGTTTCCGTCCTGGTGTTGCAGTCCCTCGCCCGCTAGCGTGGTGCGCCCCGCAGTTCCCCCCAGCAAGAATCCGCGTACCCGCATATCCGCCGCGGCCCAAATGAAATCGGCGATGCGCTGGAATCCAAACATCGAATAGTAAATGAAAAACGGAATCGTATTGATCCCGTGCGTGGCATACGCCGTACCCGCCGCGATGAACGAACCCATCGATCCCGCTTCGGTGATTCCCTCTTCCAGGATCTGCCCGTTTTTCGCTTCCTTGTAATACAGCAGTGTATTCACATCGACGGGCTCGTACTTCTGCCCCACGCTCGAGTAAATTCCCACCGTGCGGAACAGCGATTCCATACCAAACGTGCGCGCCTCGTCCGGCACAATCGGCACCACCAGCTTGCCAATCTCCGAATCCTTCAGCATTTTGCGCAGCATGCCTACAAACGCCATCGTGGTCGACACTTCGCGGCCTTCGCTGCCCTCAAAAAATTCCTTGAACAATTCGTCGTGGTCCGCCGCCAACGGCTTCGAACGCACTTTTCTCTGCGGCACATAGCCGCCCAGAGCTTCACGCCGCGCCCGCAAATAGCGCAGCTCCTCGCTGTCTTCCTGCGGACGATAAAACGGCACCTGGCTGATGTCTTCATCGTTCATCGGAATGCCGAAACGCGAACGAAATTCTCTCAGCTCTTCTTCGTTCAATTTTTTCTGCTGGTGCGTAACGTTCTTGCCTTCGCCCGCCTCGCCCAATCCATAGCCCTTGATGGTGCGCGCGAGAATTACCGTTGGGCCGCCCTTATGCATCACCGCCGACTTATACGCCGCGTACACCTTGCGCGGATCATGTCCGCCAAGTCGCAAACGCCGCAACGCATCGTCTGGCAGCGGCTCCACCAGTTTCAGCAAACGCGGATCGCTTCCAAAGAAAAATTGCCGCACGTAATCGCCAGACGACACCACCAGCTTCTGGTATTCGCCATCCACCATCTCGCCCATGCGCTTTACCAGCAGGCCTTCCGTGTCGCGCTCCAGAATCGGATCCCACTCCGATCCCCACAGAACCTTGATCACGTTCCAGCCCGCGCCGCGAAACGCCGATTCCAACTCCTGAATGATTTGCCCGTTGCCGCGAACCGGCCCATCGAGCCGCTGCAAATTGCAGTTAATTACGAAAATCAGATTGTCGAGTTTTTCTCGCGAGGCCAGCGTGATGGCGCCCAGGGATTCTGGTTCATCCGTCTCGCCATCGCCCAAAAAGGCCCAGATCTTCGCGTCCGTCGCCGGCTTCAATCCGCGATTTTCCAGATACCGGCTGAAGCGCGCCTGATAAATCGCCATCAACGGGCTCAAGCCCATCGACACTGTCGGATATTCCCAGAAATCCGGCATCAGCCACGGGTGGGGATATGATGACAACCCTCCGCCCGGCTTCAATTCGCGACGGAAATTCTCCAACTTCTCAGTGCTCAGCCGCCCTTCCAGGAAAGCACGCGCATATATGCCCGGTGCCGCATGCCCCTGAAAATAAATCGTGTCGCCTTCAAACTGTTCCGACCGTGCACGAAAAAAATGATTAAACCCAACTTCATAGAGCGTGGCAGCCGACGCATACGTCGAGATGTGTCCGCCAATGTTATGTTCCATGCGATTGGCGCGTACCACCATGGCCAGCGCGTTCCAGCGAATCAGCGACTTGATCCGCCGCTCCAACTGTTGATCGCCCGGAAATAGGGGTTCCAGTCGCGCCGGAATCGTGTTCGCATACGGCGTGTTCGCGGTAAAAGGCAGGTCGATTCCCGCCACTGTGGCATGCGCTCGCAAGCGCTCCAAAATCTCCCGAGCCACGTCTGTTCCGCTCGATTCCAGCACGGAATCCAGCGACTCCAGCCATTCCTGAATTTCTACATCTTCCATGTGCTTCGGTACGAGTGTTTCCTGATCCATATGAGCGACTGGCCCCTCTTTCGTTCTAACTCCAAAACTCGATGCGCGCGCTAAGTCCCCAATGACACCATGCGCGGCGCTATAAGCGAAACTTCACGCAAACATAAAGAATACACCCTAGCCCAATTCCCCGCACATCCGACTGCCCAGAAATTTTCCCGCACGGTGCTAACGTCGTTTCCGATTCATCGCTCCGCCCCAAATCCCCGTCACAACGTCCGTCCCCCATCCAACACCAACACATGCCCCGTCACAAACCCCGCCTCAATCAAATACATCACCGCATCCGCCACATCCTCCGGCCTTCCACTCTTCTTCAACGGCGCCTGCCGTATAAAATCCGCTTCCCACTCCGGAGGGTCTCCCGGCATCGTGATCGTCCCCGGAGCAATCGCGTTCACGCGAATCTTCGGCGCCAACTCTCTCGCCAGCACCCGCGTCATCAAAATAATTCCCGTCTTCGAAATCGAATGCGGCAAAAATTCCCGCCAGCCCATCAGCCCGCCAACATCCGCAAAATTGATAATCACGCCGTTTCCCGAAGCATCCAAATACGGCGCCACTGCCTGCGCGCAAAAAAATGGCGCCTTCAGATTGGTGTCCAGCGACGCATCCCACGTCGCCTCCGTCGTCGCCCCAAATTTTGTTTCCAGGATATTTGCCGCGCTGTTAATCAGAATATCCAGTCGCCCAAAGTGCCCCGCCACATCGTTCACCAATTTCTGGATCGCCAGCACATCCGTCAACTCCGCAGAAAACGCCGCCGCCCGGCGCCCCATCGCCTCAATCTCGCCCACTACCACCCGCGCTTCCGCCTCCGACTTCCCATAATGCACCGCAACGTCCGCGCCTTCCCCAGCCAACCGCAAAGCCACGGCCCGCCCCAACCGCTTCCCCGCCCCAGTAACCAGCGCCACCCTGCCCAACAATTTCTTCGCGTCGCTCATCGCCTAAAAGTAGCACATCCGCACCACCACACACCCACCTGTAGCGGTGGCCTTGGGGCCAGCGGCCTTTCGTCACCTCAAGATAATTGTCGATTTGTAACGCGAACTTCAGTTTTTTTACCGCCGAATCGGCGAACTCTGCACGCTAGGCGCAGCATTCTGGACGGGCGTGGCAGTCTGAATACTCTGCCCTTCCTTCTTACATTCCATCAAAGCGGCCAGGCATGCCGCATCCATCGCGTGTGGCGTATCGTTGCGCATAATCGAAAATACTTTGTCCAGTGGCAACGCGTCGCGATACGGCCTTTTCGCGCGCAACGCATCAAACACATCGGCCACTGCCAATATCCGCGCCGTCAACGAAATTTCGTTCGACGCCAATCCCCGCCAATACCCGTGGCCATCCAACCGCTCGTGATGTGCCGCCGCATCAAAGCAAAAATCCGCAAACGCCGGGATTCGCCGCAAAATTTCGTAGGTATGAAATGGATGTTCGCGCACTTCCATAAACTCTTCGTCCGTCAGCTTCCCCGGCTTTTCCAAAATCGCATTCGAAACGCCCAGCTTCCCGATGTCGTGCAGCAGTCCCGCGCGACGCAATTTCTTCAGCTCCGCCTCGCTCATCCCAAACCAACGCCCGATCTCCACCGCCGCGTCCGCCACCCCGCTCGAATGCTGGTAAGTAAACGGCGTCTTCGCATCAATAATTTCCGCGAAGGCCACACAAATATCGTCCACCGTCGCGTCATCCGCCGTCAGTCGCCCATCCACCGGTTCCAGCGACATCACTTCCACGCCCAAATCTTCCTTCTCCAGGCCTTCCCACAATTTCCCGCTTTTCCCCAACGACATGGCCGCGCTCACCAGCGTCGGGCTGAACCACCGTCCACTCCGCCGTTCTGCCGTTTCCAACGCCGCCTGAGCTCCGCGCTCTTCCAGGAACACTTCCAGGGTCTGCGCCAGGTTCGCGATATTCGCCGCCAGCGGAATTTCTGCGCGTCCGCAATCCGTTCGGATAACCGCCGCCGTTCCAGTGCTCATCCAAGCTGTGTATTCCAGCCGCCACGCTCTCTGAAAATTTCAATTTCCGCGCAATGTTCGATCCGCGCTCGCAACGAATCTTCACCAGCTCGCACGAATCGCGCTGCTGCGTCTTCGCCACTTGCAGCAATTTCCAAATTCGCTCGGTAAACGACGAGCCCGTCGCTACATGCGTCACCGCATAGTGCAAGCTCTCCCATCCAATCTTCGTCCAGTCGGTAGTTTTCAGGTCGCCCTTGGCGCTGAATGTCGTCCGCATTCAATATGTGATACAGCCGGGAAGAATTGCTGCTGCAGCCCGCATCCTTCAAAAGCAATGTGTAGTACAAATCCGCTTGCGCCTGCTCCGGCAGTCCAATTTCTTGCGCGATCCGCATCCCGATGATGCAGCTCCGCACCGAGTGGCCCATGGGCCGCCCTTCGGTCAGATCCAGCGCGTACGAAAGAGCCGACAACAACTCGGACACGCGAATCGATGTGCTCGAACTTCCCACCGCAGTCGAACCAGCCGTTCTTGCCTCTTCCTGCTTGAGTCCCAGTGTTGTTTCTACCGTAGCCCGCATGGCCCTGGTCACCGTGTCCCGTGTTCCCCGTGCGTCTTGCATTGCCGTTCCCCTGCCCACCGCCAATCGCCCGCCCCCGCTGTCCGCGAGGGTCGTGCAGCTTAGAATTTAGGTTTTGCGCCTGTCTGCGTCGATAAACCTATAGGTCCAGCCTTCCAGTACCCGGGTACCGGAACCGCGCTCGCTGCGGCCTCGCAGGGGCTTAGTGCTACAATTCCCGCGGATTTTCTGAGGCTTCCATGACTCTCGACCTTCTCGCCATTGCCGCACACCCCGACGATGTGGAGCTCACCTGCGGTGGCACTCTGCTCAAAATGGCCCAAAAAGGCTATAAAACCGGAATTCTCGACTTGACCGCCGGAGAAATGGGCACCCGCGGCACTCCCGACACTCGCGCCAAAGAGGCCGCACGCGCTGCCAAAATCCTTCGTGTTTCCTGGCGCGGCAATCTGGGCGTCCCCGATTCCGACGTGCAGCCATCCCGCCAACACAAAATGCGCCTCGCCCAGGTCATTCGCGACCTCCGCCCGCACACCGTGATTCTTCCCTACTGGGAAGCGCGCCATCCCGACCACTACCACGCTTCCGCCCTCGGCTACGAAGGCTGCTTCCTCGCCGGCCTCAAACAGCTTCCCCTCAACGGCGAGCCCTTTCGCCCCTTCAAAATTCTTTACTGCACATCCTTCGAAGGCATGCCTCCCACCTTCATCGTCGATATCACCAAGCAGTACGCCACCCGCCGACGCGCCATCCTCTGCTACGGCTCGCAATTCCGTCCCGCCAAAAGCGAACGAAAGCAGCGCGTCTTCCTGGCCATTGATGAACTCGACTCCCGAATGGACTTGCTCTCCCGCCACCACGGCCAAATGATCGGCGTCCCCTATGGCGAGCCCTTCCTGCAAAAAGAACTAATGTCCGTAGACGACGTAATCACCCTCCCAGTCCGCTCCATCTAACTCATCGACCTCGCCGCATCGCGCGCAAGCACTTCACCACATCCCTGTAGCTCACCCCTTCAGGGGTGAGGCTTTCCAAATCCACCGCAAGTTCGCAATCTTGAGCCACAGCACACACGAATGCCGTCATCCCGTTTACCCTGAGCTTCGAAGGAACCGGAGAGTCGCGTATTTCGCGACTCGCAGCGGAGGGATCACGGCACCAAATTTTGCGAATCATCTAACGACGATTCAAACCCCAATCATCAACTTGTCTTTTTGGAATTTACCCGGCGATGAATTCGCCAGGCACTACACCGCGTCGTCTTCCATTGCCGGCGTGAACCCCGGTATATTCTGCCCGGTCGCCGTCCGCTCCACCCGCACGCGAATCAAATTCTGGTCTTCCGCGCCAGACTTCCGCAGCACCACCAACGTCGTCAGGGCTTCCGTGTACACCCGGGTCACCAAATACGTGTCCCCGGTCCCTTCTTTCTTCCAAAGCTGCCCTATCTGGATTCTTTTCACGCTCATGTGTGACCTTTGACTCTAGTTATCCTGCCCCACGCATGTCAACTATTCCTTGCGTCCAGTTCCCTCCTTTTCGCGCACTTTCTTCGCCCGAAACAACCTCTCGTCCCAACACGCGCAGGAAACCTTCTCCACCCCCTTCACATCCTACAATCGGGAATGCTCGATTTCGCCACGGGTGTATACTTGCCAGGTCGATTCGGGTACTGGGGAGGTGGTCGTATGCGGACTTTTTCGCGCTTCAGCGTGACTCTGCTATTCGCCGGTTTGATGACCTTGCCGGCTGCCACACTCGCCCAGATTCAACCCACCACCGCGCCCCCGCCTCCGCCGCCCCCTGATTCACAGACTTCTTGTTCGCAGCCAGCCAGTTCGACCACCACCACACCTTCCTCGCAGCAGCCGTCTTCTCAGCCATCGTCCTCCCCCACGCAAACTCAAAATTGTCCGCCGCAGCCAGCCGACGCGCAGCAGTCCACCGGCGACCAACCGGTTCAGCAGCAGAAAACAGTCCACCCCAAGAATTCTAAAGAAGACGTCGACGCCATCGGCAACCGCAATCCCGGCAAAGGCGTGAACTTTTATTCGATCGAACGCGAGATCGCTCTAGGCAAAGGGCTGGCACAGGAAGTGGAACGCACCTCCAAGCTGATCGACGATCCCGTTGTCGTGGAATACGTAAATCGCGTCGGGCAAAACCTGGTGCGCAATTCCGATGCGCGCGTGCCCTTCACTATCAAGGTCATCGACTCCGATGAAGTCAACGCCTTCGCTCTTCCCGGCGGCTTCTTCTATGTCAACAGCGGCTTGATTCTACGCGCGCAGGAAGAGTCCGAACTCGCCGGCGTTATGGCTCACGAAATTTCTCACGTGATTGCCCGTCATGGCACCAAGCAAGCCACCAAGGGCGAAATGATGCAACTCGCCACCATTCCCCTAATTCTTCTCGGTCCCGGCGGCTGGGCAGGATACGGCCTCTACCAGGCCCTCAACTTGGCAATTCCACTCTCTTACTTGAAATTCTCCCGCGACGACGAGCGCGAAGCCGATTACCTCGGCATTCAATATATGTATAAGGCCGGGTACGATCCCAACTCCTATGTGACCTTTTTCGAGCGTATTCAGGCCGACGAGAAGCGCCGTCCCGGCTCCATTCCGCGCCTCTTCTCCACCCATCCGCCTACGCCGGAACGCATCGAACTGGCGCAAAAAGAAATCGCCCGCGTTCTGCCGGAGCGCGACGATTACATCGTTACCACTTCCGAATTTGATTCCGTCAAAGGGCGGCTGCGCAACGTGATGTTTGCTCGCAAGGTCCAAGACAATCAGCCCGGCAAGCCCACTCTTCGCACCAAGACCGAGCAGACCGATAAGAACAAGCAGACCACGCAGACACAGACTGATCCCAGCAGCCCCGACGACGACCGCCCCACGCTAAAGCGCCGTCCCGACGATACTAATCCTTGATCTCTTGAGTCCATACACACTGCTATTTCCGAGCCCCGCGCGCAACAACCGCGGGGCTTTTCCTTTAGTCCTGCAACTCTCCGCTACATTTGCCGCCGCCTCAGAAAACGAACTGGATTGCAGCCTACATGAATCCTTGTCGATACAACCCAGCCACCAGGCCTATCCGCCCCCCAACCACGTCATTCCGAACCGCAGTGACCCGGCCTTTTCCCTCGCGCCGCATTCTGGCGCGCAGGGTCACGTAGGTGAGGAATCCCTCTTCGATTTCCACCTGCTCTCGTCGTAACAGTCGTCAAATTGCCGCGATTGACTTACAGCGACATAGAAAACATATTGGTCCCGGGATCGCTAGCGGCCAGATGAATGACCCGTTCGAAGTGCAGTCCCAGCTTCTCCAGCAAACGAATGGAAGCAACATTATCTGGCGAAGTGAGCCCGAGTAATTGCGGGAGATGCAGCCGCTGGCGTGCGTCTTCTAAAACCGCACTAGCAGCTTCGAAGCCATAGCCGCAGCCCCAGAAGGCGGGCAAATAGGCAAAGCCAATATCCGGATGCGCCAGCGTGTCCCGCCGCAACAACCCACAGATGCCAATTGGAGTAGCCACCGCATCGCGCAGATGAACGAGCAGCAATCCGAAATCATGCCGTGCATACGACGCGACAGGACCAATAGCAATGTAGAGTTCCGCGTCCGCAATGTTGCGCACCCGCTTATCCCCGATAAATTTTTTGAACGACGGCTCATTCAACAGTCCCAGCACGAACGTCGCATCCGATATCTGCAGTTCCCGTAGCGTTAAGCGCGGAGTGTGAAGCGTAATCGCCATAACCGTTGGATGATGATAAGTGTCGCACGAGTTTTTCCACCCGTAGGGTCTCAATATGTTGTGCCCGCCTCCGCAAGTTCCCCACGCCTACGCTCCACGCTGACAGTCAGTGATGGTATGCTCCTCCGGATTATCAATCGACCTATGGGAGAAACCGATGAGCATTCCCCGAAATAAATTGGCGGCAACACTAATCGCATTAGCCTTGACCGCGACCCTGTCGACCTCGGCCACAGCCCAAGACACAAAAACCGCGAGGAAAAAAGACGCCGGCAAATCATCTACGACCGCAGCAACCGTCCCCTCCTACGAATTGCCCCAGCCAGAAAAAGAATCCCTCAATTTGAACATGTACCAGCAAATCCGCGTCGAAGCCTTGATGCATTCGCACGTGATGGATTACGCCTCCGGCCTCACCGACGGCATCGGCCCGCGCCTGACCGGCTCCCCAAATCTAAAAAGGGCTAACGAATGGACCCGCGACCAGTTCACCGCCATGGGCTGCAGCAACGCCCATCTCGAAGACTGGGGCGAATTCGGAATGGGCTGGCAGCAACTTAACACCTGGGTGCGCATGACCGCGCCAGACATGGCCGTATTCATTGCCCAGGCCGCTCCGTGGTCTCCCGCCACAAAAGGCGCGATCAATGCGCCTGCGATTTGGGTCGATATCAAGGAAGAAAAAGATTTCGACAAATATAAAGGTAAGCTCAACGGCAAGATTGTCTTCTTCGGCGAGATGCGCGAGGTAAAACCCGTTGAAAAACCGTTCTTCGTGCGCGACGAAGACGCCGACCTGAAAAAGATTCAAGACTATCCACCAAAGCTCGAGAATCCGGCGTCCTTTTTTCAGACTTACCTAAAGCGCCTGGAATTTCGCGAGAAGGTCGGGCAATTTCTCGCCGCCGAGCAGGCCGCGGCCGTCATCACTCCCAGCCGCGATGGCAGAAACAATGGCGGCTCCGGCGGAACCATTTTCGACGATAGCGGCGCGGGCTTTGGCTGGCTGATTTACGAAAAGGCCCACGCCAATCCTCTTCCAGTCGCCGTCACGGCCATTGAAAATTACGGCCGCGTCTACCGTCTACTCAAAGCCGGCGTGCCGGTAGCCATCGAAATGAACATCGACACTAAATTTACCGGCGAGCACGAGCATGGCTTCGACACCATCGCCGAAATTCCCGGCGCCGACCCCAAGCTCAAAGACGAAATCGTCATGGTTGGCGGCCACTTGGACTCTTGGGCTTCCGCAACCGGCGCCACCGACAATGGCGCAGGCACCGTGGTCGCCATGGAAGTGATGCGCATCTTGAACACACTGCAAGTGAAACCGCGCCGCACCATTCGCGTCGGCTTGTGGACCGGTGAAGAGCAAGGCGAGTTCGGCTCCTACGGCTACGTCAAGCAGCACTTCGGCGAAATCCCGCGCTCCAACGCGCCAGATCAAAAAATCATTACCGAATACGATCGCGATGCCACCGGCCCAATCGTCATCAAACCGGAGCACGACAAAATTTCCGCATACTTCAACCTGGACAATGGCAGCGGCAAAGTTCGCGGCATCTACCTACAAGGAAACGCCGCCGTGGAATCAATCTTCGCGCAATGGATGGAGCCACTCCGCGATCTCGGCGTCACCACCATCTCTCTACGCGACACTGGCGGCACCGATCACGAAGCTTTCGACGCCGTCGGCGTCCCCGGATTCCAGTTCATTCAGGATCCACTCGACTACGGCTCGCGCACTCATCACTCCAACATGGACACCTACGAGCGCCTCCAAGCCGACGACTTGGCTCAAGCCGCCCTAGTCGAAGCCACCTTCGTCTATAACGCTGCCATGCGCGACCAGATGATCCCCCGCAAACCACTACCGCATCCAGAACTAGAGCAAAAGCGCTTCGCCCCCCTAAAAGGCGTAATGCCCGGCGCCATCGAGAAAGAGAAAGAGTAGGCGCAACTCATCCAAGCCAGCCATCCGCAACTAGCCCTTGTAGCCGAGCGATTCTTCGCTGTACTCCGCAACTCATCCCTGTAGCTCACCCCTTGAGGGGTGAGGCCTTTCCCCAATCCATGCACCAACCAAACCGCACCACTCACGCGCACCATCCTCACTTCGCCCGACACGTCGCTGCCGCCGGCGCATGTGTCAAATTCGCCAAATTACACTCAATCTTCTCCTTGTCCTGCGCCCCCGGCGTATTTACATAATTCTGCAACTCCGCAATCGCTTCCTCGGTCCGCCCACGCTTCAGCAGCACTTCTGCTAACGCAATTCGCGCCGGCAAATAATTGCTGCGACTATCCCGCAACAACTCCATCGCCTCCGCAGTGTTCTGATTCTGCGCAGCTAACGACAGCCCTAACAAATATCGCGACGGCTTGTGCACCGGATCCAACTCCAATGCATGACGCGCCGCCGCCTCCGATTCCGAAAAGCGATGTAGCGTAAACAGCATCGCCGCTTCGTTATTGACCGATTCCACCAGCGTGGGATCCAGCGTTCGCGCGGACTGAAACTCGCTCAGCGCCTGATCGAATTGTTTCAGCCGCACGTAACACACACCCAGCGCGTGGTGCCCCTCCGCATACCGCGGATAGATTTTCAGCGCTTTCACCAGATGCTCAGCGGAAGCCTGCAAATCGCCCGCCGCAAACTTTTTTTGTGACGTCAGAATTTCCTTACGTGCCGCTGCAGGCACTTGCAGATCGGCCACCGACACCGTACGATTCGAATTCGTGCCACTCGGCACCAAGCCATTGGAGTCGTCGCTACCAGCCCAAGACGTAGCCCCGGGCGAGCCGGGTTGAGCCAGCCGGCCATCCATGAATATCGTTGGTAAAGGAGGCATAGAACGCAACGCATTCTGCTGTTGATGACGTGCGTCCTGCGCGTTAAGTGATGTACTGCAGAACATCAAGAAGAGGAGAGTAAAGAAGGAGCAAGGAACAAGAACGCGAAACATAACGACCTCGAGCCGATTCCTGAGGGCGGAAGTGAATCGAGATTTTCGAACATCTGGGCGGTTGCGAAACGTTGTAAAACGGGGCCTGTACTTCTGCACTTCGATCCCTGGTACCGGCGGGCACCGCACCGAAGCACCGCTCGCTGAATCTAACGGCGACGTTAGCTCCAGTCCAGCTATTTAGTAGACGCTCTAGCACTCACGATTGTTGTAAAGTCCTACCTTCTTTTTTAAAATTTACAGATTTTCTTTTGACCTCGGACCGTCCAGTACCATCACCTTAAGCCTGCAGCCCACCACCCCAAGTTCCCTGCCTTCCGCGGGAAGCGTGTGCTTCGCTCTACCCGATTCCCAATTGCCGTAAATAGCGCATCCCGTTAATGCAGACACACCACCATCGAGGACGGCGCAGTAAGTTTGCTGATCATCTTCGCAGCAACATCCTTTTGTGCTGCGTTCGGAAGCGCCAAGTAAGCGTTCAGCTCCTCCAGCGCCGCATCCTTTTCGCCGCGATTGATCAACACTTGCGACAGGAATAGTCGCGCAGGTGGAAAGTCGGTGCGACTCTGCCGCAGCAGCTCCATTGTTTCTGCTGTGTTTTGATTTTCCGCCAAAAGAATGCGCCCTAACAGATAACGAGTGGACTTGTGCTGCGGATCGAGGTCCAGCGCGTGACGCGCCGCTGATTCCGCTTCGGGATACCGGCGCATGAACAACAAAATTGCGCTCTGGTTGTTGACCGCATTCACCATCTTGGGATCGAACGACGACGCCTTCCGAAATTCTGCCAGCGCCTTCTCCGGCTCGTGCAGCTGCGCGTACATCACACCGAGAGTATTGTGAGCCTCGGGATATTCCGGATAAATCGCCAGCGATTTGTCCAGATGCGCCGCCGACCCCTTCATATTTCCGGCCTTATAGTCTTTTAGCGCCTGCTGGAATTCACGCACTGCGCGTGGCGGCATCTTCAATGCTTCCACAGAAACGGCGTTTCCCGGTGGACGAGCCGGCTGCGCAATGGAACCGGAAGGCACATCCGAAAACATCGAACGGTTGTAATCCACATTCCAACCTTCGGGCGCGGGAGCCGGTTGGGGTGGTCCGTGTCGTTGTGCCTGGGCGAAAAGCGGAGAGGAACATAGCAACAGAAGAGAGCAACTCAGTAGCTTCATCGGAGCCTCCAGCAAGAAGTTCGGCCGCGGTCCGGTCATCAACTCAGGGTTGAAATTTGCAGTCAGTGGTTATAAAAAGGAGCGGGGTTAAAAAGACACACAGCCGCCCGTTCAGGGTTAGCGTGTATCCCAGGGATCCGAGTCGCTCCGGCGGCCAAACCAGAAGCGATTCGATCCGTTTAACCCCCTCGTATCAAATCAAGCTGACGACAAATGTATAGACGTAAGCGCCTGCCATTTTGTCCCAGCTAAAATCTGTCTTTTTTCCGCCACTTCCTTCCCGGAAAACTTCAACCCCATAGAAGAAACGAAAAAGGTCCAAGAAAGTTTCCGCAAATTTTAAGAGGGCACATCGTTAGGCCGACACGCGGCGCACGGCAGGATGTATGGCAAGGCGAATCAGGAGGAATATGGGGGCACTAATGTTACGCAAATTTCCTAAGTGTCTGGGCAGGACAAAGCAGGCGCGCTAGAAGCCGAAGCGCATTTTAGTATGCGAAGCCGTAATGCAGGCGGTCGCATTTCAGGCAGCGGTACGGGCGTACCCCCACCATAGACGTCAACTTTTGAATGCCTTCGCAGCGTTCCCGGTAAACCCGACCCGAAAAACAATGCGGACAACGGCGATGGTTGCGAGTTGAGAGTTTCAGGCGTTGGACAATGGATACTTGCGGTGTTTGGTTCTGGATCTTGTGCGTTTCCACCTTAGACCTCCCTTTGGAATTTGAGCCTCTCCGCCGGGTCGGGATAGCTTACTAGAAAATGCTCCAAAGCGTGCGTCGAAAATTCAGCTTCATCGGCCCAGTAAAAAGGAATGGCAGGCAGACACCTCCCATACACGATGTACCTTACCCCCGCGAAATGTAGGTTGGGCGGGCTGGGCTCGGAATGGAACAACTAGCTCTTTGCGGACATCGCCGATTCGCCGTGATGCTCCGTGTGGGCTTTGGCTGCTTCCGCGGCATGGTGAGTGGCGTGATGCAGGTGCCCTTGCGCCACTTGCGCGTGATGCGCAGCGGTGTGGTGATCCCCGGCGTCGTGGTGTGAAGCCGCGTTCCGGTGATGGCGAGCCGCGTGTTCGTGATGCTCTGCTGCCTTGTGGTGATGCTCTGCTGCTTGCTTAGACATGGAGTCTCCTTAAACGTATCGAGGGCGGGAGATGCGAACGTACGCGCCGTCTGGTTAAGAAGGTGTTACGGCGAAATGAAGATTGGAGCCAAGCCACGCGCCTACTAGAAATCCTGTACCTCCATTTCCTCCATCAAAAGAGAATCGCCCCCGCTCCACTTTCGTGTCGAGCGAGGGCGACGATGCCCGCAAGATTTTGCTAGCTAAAGGGTCCTATGTTTACAGTGGGTTGTTGCCGATCGCGCAACCCGAATTCGTCAGCGAGTAATACAGCACCAGATCCGTGTCGCTGCAAAATTGCCGAGTGCCGGTGTTCGACGATTGCGGCGTCGCCATCACGCTGTAGGTCGTCACCATGTCGCCGCCCGTCGCGAATTGATAGCCGCTCTTCGAACCGGTCGCCAGCAAATTGTCGATCAGGCAGGCATTCGCAGCGCTCGGCGTCACGCAAACTTGAGTGTCCGGGCCAAGCTGGGCTAGCGTCGCAAATGTTCCAGGATACGTGGCGTTATACGTTACTTCCGCGCCGTTGATGGTGCGCACCGACGCTACTGCAGACGATTCGTTCGCGGCCATCTTCGACTGAATGAAAGAAGGAATCGCAATGGCAGCGATGATCAGGATGATGGCTACCACGATCAGCAGCTCGATGAGGGAAAAGCCTGCTTGGCGAGAACGCATGAGGTGAGTCTCCTTGGCATTAGTCGTTGCGGTCGACTATCTGGAAACGGTTAGTGTTCCAGTGCGATACAGTGTGTCCCGGCTCGGGAATTCACGCCATGAAGCATCAGGTTCATTTTCCTCTGGACACCCTGTCCTACCGATTCAGCCCGCAAGACCATCGAAGGTTTTAGTACTCAGGTGACACCAAAGACACTGACCCACTCCCGAGCGTTACAATAAGCACCTCCGAATCAACCTCTTAGACAGCTGCCCGACCTCCTCACTCACAGCGGCCTCGCACTTCCCCTAACTCTGTTATCCATCTCAATACTGACCCTACGCCTGCAACCGTATCCGTATGTAGTGCCCCGTAGCTCGCCCCTTCAGGGGTTGAGGCTTTCCCCACCCACTGAAAACGCGCTCCAGATATACCTCGAAATCCGTCCCCCAATCCGCTTCAACCTACCTCTCTTGGCAGGCATGTTAGACTACCCACGACAAATAAATTACCTGAGGATGAACCCGTGGCGGAAAATAAGGAAAACAACGAAGACAGTAGTTTTAAAGTAATTGATCGCAGGCCTTTCACATCAGAAGGCGAGCTGCGCCCTGATGTAGTTAAGGAACAAGAGCGCGAAGCCGCACGTGAAGAGGTCAAGGAAGCTGCCAAAGCGGCGGCCAACGATGCAGCGACAGAAAAGGCCGCGCCACCTCCTGCAGACACTCCTAAAAAGTCCCCAGCGTTTGAAAATTTGATTCGCATGATTGGCAGCAACGCCGCAATGGTGCTCGGTGCATACGCCGATCCACGCACCGGCCAGCCGGTAATTGATCCCGAAGCAGCCCGTGAATTAATCGACATGCTCGACGCGCTGCACGAAAAAACCAAAGGCAATCTCGCGCCCGAAGAAGACAGCTTGCTGCTCGATCTCCTCGGCAAACTGAAAATGACCTACCTCGAAATCAATCAAGCCATGGCCGCAGAAATGGCCAAAGTCACAGCCCAAGCCAAAGCCGGCAAGAAGTAACAGTCGAGGCGCAGCCCAGCCAGGAATGGCTGTGCTGCAGCTAGCAGGAAGAATTTGTTGGTTAGGCGACGCGGTGTTTTGGGGGAGTTGGGGATTGCCAGAGGCGGAAGCCGCCTTTGAAGGCGTTGTCGTTGTTGCCCAGGCGTGCGCCGGACGGAACTTCTTTTAGCTTTTTGATGTTGCCGCCGCCGAGGACCACGTAATCGGCTGCGAGAGCGGACTTCAGTTTTTCAACTACATCGGCGACCGCGCGACGCCATTTTTTCTTGCCGAGCCGTTCCAGGCCGCGCAAGCCAAGATAATCTTCGTAAGTCTTCCCTTTTTTATAGCCGAGATGAGCGAGCTCCATGGGTTCGAGGAAACCATCGGAGATCATGGCGGAGCCCAGGCCAGTACCGAGGCCGAGAAAAAGCATGCGTCCACCTTCATAGCTGCCGAGAGCTTGCATGGCGGCGTCGTTCATGATGCGCACCGGGCGGCCGAAGGCTTTCTGAAAATCAAAATGCATCCAGCCGCCACCGAGATTGTGGGGCTCGCGGAGTGGATGGTTATTGATGATGGGACCGGGATAGCCGAGAGCGATGACCTCGAAGTCCCAACCTTTGGTGGCCTTTTTTACGATGGCGACCATTTTGTCGGCAGTCATGGTGGGGCCGGAGGGAATTTTGATAGGAGTTTTCTGGGCGGTGGCGAGCATTTTGAGGTTGGTGCCGCCGACGTCGATGACTAGGATTTTTTTCGGCGTGGCGGATTTGGGGTTCGGCTTCTTCATGGGGTCTCCTGACGCGGGAGGATAGAGTAGCAGCAGAATGCGGGGAAAGCGGAAGAAAAAGATTTACCACAGAGGACACAGAGGTCGGAGCACAGAGGACACGGAGAAGCTAGGAGTGCGTTTGGTTAAGCGCGGGTGCGGGATAGGGAGGCGGTTGCTATGCGGTTGTGGGCTGCGCGTTCCAGGCGGGTGGACGGGGCGTACACCTTGCGGGGAAATGAGACGACTGGGGATTTTGTGGCTAGCGGAGGAAGGTGCGGTTGGAGTGAGCCGCTTTGCGGAGCGCGGTGAGCGATGAAGGTGGCGGAGGTGGCCGGGCGAGCGGTGCGGCGGCGAGAGCGCTTTTCGCCGTAGAGAAGCTTGAAGAGGAAGTAGAGCATGAAGTCGCAACCAAGAATGGCGAGGGCGAGAAAGGCGGTGATGGACATGGGAACCTCCAATACGAAAGATGTCGAAGGGCGCGTCGATGTCCCACGCAAAAAGGACCAACTCGGCGCGACGAAGACAGAGTAAGGAATGGGAATGAAGAAAGTCCGAAGGAGATTGTGAGGAAAGTGTTAAGGGCGAAAAAGCTTTACCACAGTGAACGCAGAGGCCGGAGCACAGAGGTCACGGAGAAAGGAGGCTTATGGATTGCTAATGGAGATTTGAGGAATTCTTATGCGGGCGTTTTTTAGGATGGGGAGGTTACTTGCGATGGTACACGGTACGCACAGCCAGGAATGGCTGTGCTACGGGAGGAACGTGAAATGGTATGCGGGCCAAAAGGTAGTGAAGAAGACGTGGTGAAGCAGTGCGGCGTTTGCGGGAGACGAGGCGAGTTGGTAGATTTGCCGGGGAGAGGTGAGAAATATTGTTGGGAATGTAGCGCGGATGTGGCAACGTCGATTTTGTTGACGACGGAGATTGATGCGGCGACGCTGGCGGGGCGGGATGCGGAAGGGTTGGTGGAGGAGTTTGGACGGTTGAGTGGGAGGTTGTTGGCGCGGGCGCAGGCGAGGTGAGGAGAAGGAAAAGGATTTAACGCAGGGGTAGGAAAAGGAAGAGGGGCGGAGGGCGCAGAGAAAGACAAGAGGGATTCAGTGCGCAGAGTGCGCGCGATGGGGCGGAGGTCCTGGTAAAGATCGAAGAGGGATTCCTCGCAGAGGCGGCTCGGAATGACGTGGTCGCTTGGCGGATCAGTGGTGCGGGCCTCAGACTACGCGGCCTTTCGGTCGAGATGAAAGCCTGATTATTTGGGGGAATCTTTGGCGATTTGGGGTGGAGGCTCGTTGTGGTCGCCGAAACCGTGTTTCTGGCGGCACAGCGGGCAGTAGACCGCGGATTCGGAATTGTCGAGCCGATGGCAAACCGGAGTGACGGTCCGCAAGTAGGCGAAGATGGCGGACAGGTCGTCGTCGGTCATGTTGCGAAAATAACTGTAGGGCATGATGGTGCTGAGATCGCGCACGCCTCCAGACGCACGTCCTGTGCGGATGGTTTTAATGAACATAGCTGTATCGTAGTGGGCGATACCGGATGGATCGGAGGTAATGTTGGCGCTGACCACATTGCCCCATGGCCCGGTCATGGTGAGGCCACCGCCGAACATTTTGCCGGGTAGGACGTTGCCGTCTTTGTCGTAGGGCGAGTGGCAATCGTTGCATTGCGCAAGGCGCACAAGATACCAGCCGTGTTTCACTTGGTCGGTGGCATTGGGCGGAATGGCAGGTTCCATCTCCGGTTGAAAATCGACTTTGGGAGTGTAGGAAAGTTTTCGCTGCGGCAGGACGTGATGAACCGGCGGAAGGGAGCGCAGGTAAACGATCACCGAGGAGACATCTTCATCGGTCATGCTACGAAAGAAAGCATACGGCATATCGCCGGTGAGTATCCTGCCGTCGTGGCCGATGCCGTGCCGGATGGCGCGTTCAAACTGCGCATCAGTCCAAGTACCCGCACCGGTTTCTTTGTCGGGAGTAAGGTTCGGATGAGGAAGCACAGGCTCGATGGGAACATCGTTGAACGACTCATCCTTAGGGAGGTCGCCGGCGCCCTCGGTGCCGGGCTTGGGCTGGGAGGCGAGATTCTTGAAGTCGGGTTCACCGTGACAGCCGAAGCAGTGGGCGACGGCGGTGACGATGTAGCGGCCGCGAGCGAGGCGTTCAGGAGAAGGCGTGGCGACGAATTCAGTTTGCGGCGTGTTTTGGTGAGCTGCGACGGAATTCTGGGCACGAAGTGGTAGAACAGAGCGCGAAAAGAGTGCGGCGAATAAAGTTAAAACTGCTAGACAAGGAACTACGTAGAGGTAAGAACGTGAGCCCAATGGTACATCCTCCGCGATCGCCTGAGCTAAAGTTCTCTTGGCGTTGCTGAGGACTATAACGGGACTGCGCGGAGATGGGAATAGGGTTACTTGCTAGCTACTAACGAACGAAGGCGGACAGCGATGCGAACAGCTAAAGCAAACAGAAAGTATGAAGGCAATGGAGTTGAAGCGAGGCGCTGGGCGAGGGCGGTGGCGCTGGCGTTGTGCGGGTTCGCGCTGCAGGCCGGGTGTGCTGGGGTGGGGATGGCACAGGAGCGCGGCGGACATGCGGAGGGGACGGCCGATAACGCTGAGTTGCAGAGGCGCGTAGAGAAATTGGAGATGGAGGTGGCGGAGTTGAAGGAGATGTTGCGGGCGAATGTGGGGACGTCGAAGAGTGTGGAGACGGGTGCGTCGTCGAATGGAGCGGTTTTGAAGACGGCGAATTACCGGAGCGGCGATGCTGCGAGTGTTGAATTAGGGGAGTCGGCCAGCGAGTTGCGTGTTGCCGGCAAGATGCCGGCGCTACCAGGCAGTGTTGCAAACACGGCGAGCGTAACCGCGGGAATACCGGAGATGGTGAGGACTGCGCAGACGGCGGGGAATGCTGCGGTTGGTAATTCCCTTTCGGCGGCGGATCGGAAGGTGTTGGATTTTCTGCGGGAGGCGACGATCAACGTAGGGATCGATACGTATTATGCGTACAACTTCAATGATCCGGTGGGGCGCGTGAATTTGTTGCGGGCGTACGACGTGTTGAGCAACAACATCAGCTTGAATCAGGCCAGCCTGATTTTGGAATTGGCGCCGAACGTCAGTGAGGGGCGACGATTTGGCGGGCGCCTTGACCTGCAGTATGGGCAAGCGACAGACACGCTGCAAGGAAATCCGTTGAATGAACCGCGGCCGGACATTTACCGGAACGTTTTTCAGGCGTACGGAACGTACGTGGCGCCGTTGGGCAAAGGACTGACGGTGGATGTCGGAAAGTGGAGCAGTTCTATCGGGATTGAGGGGAACTACACGAAGGACCAGGTGAACTATTCGCGATCGTATTATTTCAATTTTCTGCCGTTTTATCACATGGGCGTGCGAGCGACGTATCCGGTGAACGATCGCTTCTCCATAAACTATTGGCTGGTGAACGGAACGAATCAGGCGGAGGCGACGAACGGATATAAAGATGAGTTGTTTGGGTTCACGGCGAAACCGGCCAAGTCGGTGACATGGGTGATGAATTATTATTTGGGGCAAGAGCATCCGGATCGCGTGGAGGTGACGCCGACGAGTCCGATACCGGTGCAGCCGGGGCTTAGTTTTCAAGCGATCACGCCAGCACCGAACGGGAAGCTGCACATTTTCGACAGCTACGTGACTTGGGTGGCGACGCCGAAGTTGAGTTTTTCGTTGGAGGGCGATTACGTAATTGAACGGCTGTGGAAGAATCAGGCGCCGGGAGAATCGGCGGCGCCATCGCATGTGGCGGGAGGCGCGGGTTATGCGCAGTATAAGCTCTCGAAGAAATTTGCGGTGGGAGGGCGCGGAGAATATCTCTCTGACCGCGGAGGATTGTTCAGCGGGAAGACCCAGGCGTTGAAGGAAGTGACCGCAACGCTGGATTACAACGTGGCTGATGGATTTTTGATGCGGTATGAATGGCGGCGAGACTTTTCGAATCAGCCGACGTTTTTGACGGATGTGCAGGGGGTGCTGAGTAAGGAGCAGAGTACGGCGACGGTGGGAGTAATTTGGTGGTGGGGACGGAAGGAGGGGAGTTGGTAATCCTGCGACCCCAATCCGCCAAGCACCCCCGTCATTCCGAACGGAGTCCGCGGAGTGAGGAATCTCTCTTCGAACTAGTGTTTCTTGGCGGATTTTATTCCGCGGGTGACGGCTTTGTAGGCGGCTTTGGGGCCTTTGACATCCAGGATTTTGTATTTCTTGCCTTGTAATTCGTGATAACTGACAAAAAAATGTTCGATCTCCTGGATGAATTTTTTGCCCAGGTCGTCGATGTGTTGGATTTTGGACCAGGTGTGATTGCCGATTTCGACGACGACGATGCGATCGTTACGGTTGGCCTTTTTCTTCTCGTCGATTTGCTCGCCTTCGATGATGCCGATGGGACGGGTTTTGACCAGGCAGCCGATAAAGGCGGGCTCGTCCATGAGGATGAGGACATCAACGGGATCGCCGTCACCGGCTCTGGTGGAAGGGACGAAGCCGAAGTCGTAGGGGAAGCCCATACCGGCGGGAAGAACGCGGCGAAGAAGGAAGATGCGATCATCGGGATCATAGGCGTATTTATTGCGGCTGCCTTTGGGAGTTTCGATGATGGCGTTGATGATGTCGCCGTCGTCTTTGTCGAAGGGACGGAGCCGGGATGGATCGGCGTAACCGGACCTGGGGTCGTTGCGAGACATGGGAGCTCCTGGATGTAAGAGATGTTTCTTTATTGATGTTTGGTGAATAGAGGAGATTGGGGAATCCGGGGTTGTGTGGGGATTGAGAGGAGAGGTTGTGTAGGAGGAAGCGAAAAGACTTAACGACCTTCGCAGAAAAACCCAAGAGCACAGCAAGGAATGAATGGCTGTGGCTACGAGGTGAGTGCTGCGGAGCGTCTAGTTTCGGACTTGTTGGTGTTAGGCGGAGTTGGTGGCAGCTTTGGATTGTTGGGGTTGGATGGGGACGCTGATTTCTACTGTGGTGCCTTCGGCACCAGAGCGAATGTCGAAATGGCCGCGCAAGTCGCGGATGCGTTCGCGCATGCCGGCAATACCTACGCCGGCCAATTGATTGCCAGACGAAAATTCGGACATTCGTTCAGGGGAAATGCCGCGACCACGATCGTGAATCTGGACCGTGATGCTGTTCGGAAATTCCTCAATGCAAATTTGGGCGACGCGACTGCCGGAATGGCGGTGAATGTTACCGAGACTCTGCTGGATAACGCGAAAAATGGTGGTTTCGACGTCGGCTGAGAGGCGCGGCAAATCGTCGGGAATCTCGACATCGACCTGGATACCGCTGCGCTTCGAGAAACCTTCGATGTAGGAGAGCAGCGCGGAGTGAAGACCGGTTTCGTCGAGCAGCGGAGGATGGAGCAAATAGGAGATGGTACGAATTTCGGAGAGACTCAGCTCTACGAGTTCGATGGAATCGATGATGCGGGTTTTGTGTTGCTGAGAGAGCGGGGCGGAATTGCGAAGAGCGCCGAGATTCATCTGAATGGCGGCGAGATACTGGCCAACGCTGTCGTGAAGGTCGCGAGCGATGCGGCGGCGTTCCTGATCCTGAGCGGAAAGAATCCTTGCTGAGAGCTGGCGAAGCTGGGAAGTGCGGGCTTCGACGCGAGTTTCGAGTTCGTCGTGAGAGCGCTGCAACTCGTCCTGATTGCGGCGAGATTCAGTGACATCCCGATTGAGGCTGACGTAGCAAACAACAGTACCGGACTCGTCGTGAACGGGAAAAACAGCGACATCGATGATGCGGCTGTGACCTGGGCCGATGACGGCCAGCCCGGCTGAGAAAGTGCGGCCATCTTGAATTGATTCAGAAATGTCCCGCAATTGTTCATCGCCAAAAATCACGGCGGAGGATTTACCGAGCAGATGTTCGTCGGGGATGTTGAAGAGCAAGCGATGCGCGGCGTTTTGTTCGATGATGTTGCCGTTGAGGTCGAGGATTCGAATGGCTTCGGCAGACCTGGCAATGATGTCGGCGTAAAGATGGAGACGATCTTCACGGAGCTGGCGCTCGATAGCGATGCCGGCCAAGCGGGTGGCGAGATCGATGAATTTCAAATGGCGCGGAGTGGGAGCACCGGGTTTGAGCGCGTAGAGCGCGAAGGTGGCAATAACTCTACCGTGGGAATCGCGAACCGGAGTGGACCAGCAGGCTTTGAGATCGAGGTCGCGCGCCAGAGTGCGAAATTCAGAGGACCAGCGTTTATCGGTTTCGATATTTTCGCTAATGATTTGCTGCTTCTGATAAGCGGCTAACCCGCAGGGTCCGATGTAGCGATGAATCGGAACGCCGTCCGTCACCGTTTTATATCTTGGAGAAAGATTGGGACTGGAGGCGGTGCGGATACGCAGTTCGGGATCGATAAAGGATACGGAAGAGCGAACATCGCCGCATTCCGCTTCCACGAAGTGAGCGATGGCGTCGAGGATGGGAACGAGTTGACGTCCTGTTGCGATCATTTCGAGAACCGTGGCTTGAAAAAAGAGAAGGTGTTCTGTAGCGGGCATCAGGTCACCTGGGAATGCGACCCGGGTGGGGACGGAGCGCAGCTAGTTGGGATTAACAAAACGAAAGCCTTGGCCCGTGGAGATGGGAAAAGCGAGGACGAGGTTGGAGGGGTCCGGGTCATGAGTCCTGGGGCACACCATCTGAGATAGTGACATCGAGAAGAAGCGTCGACGGGCACTTCCGCGTTTGCGGAGGAGCTCCGCCGATGAAAGTGGCAGTGTAGTCGATAGAAATGAGATGCCACTATAGAGGTAAGAGTGTAGAGACTGGATTATTGACCTACAGTACGCTCAATAATAATCGGTAAAACTGAAGTACAAGCCCAGTCAGAAGTACAACTGCGACATAAAAGCAGCGAGCAGCGGTATGTCGCGTGGCGATCCCGTGTACGCTGGCGCATCTGGGATGTCCGAGAGCGCGCGCTGGGCGGCGAGGTGACAGTTGAGCTTGGGTGTCAGGTACTAAGGTAGAAACGGTGTTGCCACTGGAATGGGCTCCAGTAAAATGAAATGCCGAAGTGAAATCCTACCGCAAAACGTTTAGTGGAATACTGGCATCACAAGAACGCAACTCTTAACTGGGGGACTGCACGGTGATTGAACATAGCAAACAAGAACAGCCAACGGACGAGAAGGCGACGGTAACACTGCCGGGGACCGTGGAGAAGATTATTCCGTCGATATATCCGGGAGAACCGGAGAAGGCGCAGATTACCGTGGAAGGCGCGGAAGATTTGTATCGGGAGATTCGGGTAGAGAATACCTTGCAAGATGCGGCCGGGCAGCCGGTGAAATTGAAGAAGGGCGCGGAAGTGGATGTAACGATTGAAGCGCATCCGGCCAATACGGTGCCTAAGCAATAAATCGGTTGCTGCCTGGACCACCCGCAAGAGAAAAGATCTACCACAGAGTGCACTGAGGGTCGGAGCACAGAGTGCGCAGAGAGTCTGGCATTCAGCACACCAGAGTAGATCCAAACTAATAAACAAAAAATAAAAGCAGGCACAAGACGTGCGGCTGGAGTCGCGCGGTCGGATTGGTATTTCCGGAATTGTGGGCATTCCCTTTTCTACTTGGCGGAGCCCTTGGATTTGGTTTTGGAGTCGGGGGCTTTTTTGTCGGGGAGGTCTAGGCCAGTTTGTGGGTGTTGGTAGGTGCCGAGGAGATGGACAGGGATTTCTGCGCCGGCATGCTTGCGTTTAAACAAGGAGTTGAAGGGTTTGAGGAGGACGGATTTGAAGCCGGAGGTCATGTCGGAAAATTCGGCTTCGGTCTTGAGCGTGCCGTGCAGGGCGACGGCTTCGGAGCGAATATCGTAGGTGCCGTGCATGAGTGCGGAGGCGCCGGGAACGGTGAAGGAGAGATCGGCGAGTGTGGCGATTGCGTCGCGCAGTTCGACGTGGCCGGAAAGATTGGAGATGACGCGCTCGAGGTCGTCGGGATTGGGATCGGTGTTGGAGGCGGCTTTGGAGTTTGCGTCGGAATTCGGGAGTGAGTTTGCGGCGGCATTGGGCGGGGGAGGTTGAGGATCTTTAGGCTTTTCGCCGCGAGCCCGATCGCTGAGCGTGTCGACGCTGGCTTGAGTGGAGGTTTTTATGAACCGCGCGTCGGAAACACGAAAATCGCCAGTGAGGCGAACTCTTTGCAGGAAGGGCCGCGGCTCGGGAGGAATAATCACGCGGGCGCTGAAGTTGACATTGCCGTCCAAGGGCGGCTTAGGAGCGCGCACGAAAAGGCGAAGAACATCCTGAATGCGGCCGTCGCGGACAGAGAGATCGATCGCGGCGGTTTTGCCTTGTTCGCCAGGATGGCCGGCGATTTCGCCTTTGGCGAGAACATTAGTTTGCATAAGGGAAGAGCTGACGCGATCGAGGGTGACATCGCCATTGGTGCCATTCACAAAAGCGTGGAATTCGCTGCTGACGTGCACGGGATGGTGAGTGTACGTGACGTAGAAATCGGGAACATCGATCGTGCCGCGCGTTTCAATACGCTGCAGGATGCCTTGAAAACTGTCGTCGGAGGAAAGGATTCCGCCGATGCCTTTAAATACGCTGAGGTCGGCGTTGCGGAAATTGTATTCGCCCGAGACGGCAGTTTGCCCGGGATCCGCGGAATTCCACGGGCCGAAACGTCCGTGCGCGTCGACATCACCGGGAGGAAGAGGAATGTGCACGCCGACGGTGTAGGACATGGGATTGTCGCGACTGAGGTTGGAAACCCTTAGAGAGTGAATGTCGAAGTGCAGAGTCTCGTGGGAATCGGAGCGCTCGATGTCGAGGACGGAGTTGTCGGCAACGAGTTCACCGAAGCGGATGGTCGATTTCGTTTCGTGCCAATTTGTGTTTTGCGGATGCTGGGAGCCAAGCGCTGTCACATGCACGCGAAAGCCAGTGAGGATCATTCTGGAAACGTAGCCGGGACGAAGGAAGAGATCGAGATAGTTGGCTTGGAGGGTGATGTGTTGGACGGTGACGATGGGAGGAGAGCCGGGAGAAAGACCAAGGCGAGTGAAGGCGGCATTGTCGGCTTCGAAACCGGGATGAGGAAAATAGGTAGAGTGGAAATTCTGGAAGCTAGCAGTCACTGGAAAAGCTTCTTCAAAGCCTTGGGTGATGCGCGATTGCGAGAAGGGCCAGTGGGTGGCGAGGGTGATGCCGCCGATGAGCAGAGCGAGGAGTAGCGCGGAGGCGGTGAGCAGCAGCGTTTTGAGGCGCAGTTTTACCGGACCGATCGTAAGGAGTTCGGAATTTTGCAAGAACCTAGAACCTCGGAAAGACAAGCATATTGCTTTTGGTGGGGAGAAGATACGAGGGGAACCGGGTAAGGGAGGTCGATTAAGTGTGTAGCGGTGTGGGAATCGGAACAAGAAGCGAAAGATTTGCCACCCTTCGCAGAAAAAACTCAGGGCGGGCACGTGGGGCAACGGCGAAAAGGGCGTAAGAAAAGGATTTAACGCAGAGAGCGGAAAAGGATGGGGCGCTTAGGCGCGGAGTGTTCTGCTAGGGCTTTAAATTATCTTGGGCCGGCAAGCTGCCGGCGCTACCAATCCGGCTACCAATCGAAAATTAGGATTGCGACTCCCTACTGTGTGGTGGTGTGTTCGGATTTGACAGGGGAGACGCGGGTTGTGTACCTTGCGAGGCTACATGAGCGAAAAAATGAGACGAGATGTTGAAGAGATTGATGCCGCGGGCAGTGCTCCGGCGGATGGAGGAACTGCTGGAGAAGCAGGCGGTGTGATCATTGAGCGCGGCGGAGAGGTGTTGACGTTCACGCTGGATAATGCGCAGCACGGGAACGAAGTTACCGGGGCAATGTTTGACGCGATGCTAGCGGAGTTGCGTGCGGAGGCGTTGCGGCCGTCGGCGCGGGTTTTGCGAATTCGTGCGCGGGGAAAGGTGTTTTGTACCGGGCGCGAGCGGGCCGGGCGCGATGTGGTGTCGGTCCAGCACGAGTCTGCACGGCTGATTGAACTAAAGAAAATGTTACGGGTGTCGCCATTGATTTGCGTGGCGGAAGTGCAGGGCGACGCGTTTGGATTTGGATTCGGGCTGGCGATTGTTTGCGACTTCGTGTTGGTGGCGGAGCAGGCGAAGCTGGGATTTCCGGAGATGAAGAATGGGTTGGCGCCGGCAGCGATCATGGCGTATCTGGGAGAGTATGCGTTGCCACGATTCGCGTTTCCGCTGGTGTTGTTTGGGGATGCGATTGAAGCGCGGCGGGCCCTGGAGATTGGATTAATCTCGCAGGTATGCACGGCGGAACGGCTGGCTAGCGAGGTAGACGCGTTGGTGGGACGGATTTGCGGTTTGGATGCGGTGGCGACGCGGAAGTGTAAGGAGTTTTTTCAGACGGCGCAGCAGAATACGTTTGAGCAGAATTGCCGGTTGGCTACGGATGCCTTGACGGTGGGTAGTCTGGCGGTGATTGAGAGGGAGAGGAAGAAGAAGATTTAAATGCAAAAAGAAAAGATTTAACGCAGAGATCGGAAAAAGACGAGGTAAGAGTAAGGAAGGAATTAACACAGAGGGCGCAGAGGTCGGAGCACCCTTCCGAAATCGATCAGGGCAGGCAGAGTGCACGGAGAGTTTGGGCGGCTGTCGAGCGCGTTATCCTTCAGCGATCCTCGTCGGATCACTTCAGGATGAAGGGAGAGACGCTGGCGGGAAGCATCAATGCGGGGGCTAGGCTGGACCGGTTGCCGATCTCGTCGTTTCACCGGCGAGTGATGTGGTTGATCGGCATCGGAATGTTTTTCGATGGATTTGATATTTACGTTGCGGCCACGGTGCTGGGCGCGACGCTACACACCGGATTTTCCACGTTAAATCAAAGCGCGCAATTTGTTTCCATGACATTTCTGGGAATGATGCTGGGATCTTTTCTGACAGGATTTTTTGGCGACCGGTACGGAAGGAGATTCAGCTACCAGGCAAATCTGGCGCTGTTTGGAGTGGCGTCGATTGCCTCTGCGTTTGCGCCATCGATGACGGTGCTGATTTTGTTGCGATTTGTGATGGGCATCGGATTGGGCGCAGAAAATGTTGTCGGTTATTCGACGATTACGGAATTTGTGCCGCCCCAGGCTCGCGGGAAATGGGTTGGGCTGATGTCGGTATTCGTGGTGGCTAGTTTGCCGCTGAGCGGACTGGCGGGCATGGCAATCATTCCGTTTTTCGGGTGGCGGGCATTATTTTTTCTGGGTGGATTGGGCGCACTGGGTGTGTGGTACGCGCGAAAGGCGTTGCCCGAATCGCCGCGATGGCTGGAATCGGTGGGACGCGACGACGAATCTGAAGCGATTCTGCAGACCATCGAACACGAGGTGGCTGAGGAATGCGGGCCACTTCCCTCCCCTGCGGCGGCGCCGACGACAGTGCATTCGCGGGAATTGGGATCGTTGGCGAGACCAGTGCTGCTGCCGCGGATGATTGTGGGTGCTATATCGCTGATCGTGATGAATACGCTGTTATACGGATTCGTGACGTGGCTGCCAACATTTTTTGTGCAGGACGGTCGCGGGATTGCGAAGTCGGTGGCGTACTCGATGGTGATGTGCTTGGGAGCGCCGCTGGGATCGGCGATTGGGGCGTTCACGGCGGATTCATGGGGACGCAAGCCGACAATTATTGGGGCGTCGCTGGCCACGATTGTGATTGGAAGCGTGTATCCGTTTATCAAGGATCCGGTGGCGTTAATGGTGGCGGGATTTTTCTTGATGGTGCCGATTTATGTGCTGGTGACGCTACTGTTTGCGATTTATGTGCCGGAACTGTTTCCTACGGAGGTGCGGTTGCGGGCATCCGGGATCTGCAACGCGGTGGGACGCGGGGCGACGATTGTTACGCCGTTCATTGTGGTGGCGCTGTTTGCGGCGCATGGAGTGGGCGGCGTGTTGAGCTTGATGATTGGATTGTTGTGCGTGCAGATAGTGGTGGTGGCGTTGTTTGGGATTGAGCCGAAGAAGAGGACGTTGGAGGAGATTGGGCCGGAGGAAGTTGGGGTGGTGGTTAGGGAGAAGGCGTAAAGGACGATAAAGCGTAAAGAAGGAAAAAGCTTTACCACAGAGGACACAGAGGTCGGAGCGCAGAGGTCGCGGAGAAGTGTCAGGAGGCGGGGAGGTGGGAGTTGGTTAGAAGGGATTGGAAGGAGGGGTCGGGGCGGAGATGGTTGAAAGCGGAGTCGCTCAGGATTTGAAGGAGAGCGGGATCGTGTTTGGCGTTGGCGATTTGGAGGAATTCGAGGGCTTGGGATTTGTCGTCGAGGAGAGCGCAGGTGCGGGCGAGTTCGTAGGGGGATTCTTTGCCCTGGGAGTAGAAACTTTTTTCGACTTTTAGAATGGCGAGAAGCATGCCGCGCTGTCCACCGTTAGCAAAGCCCGATTCGCCAGCGTTCACGAGCGCCATGCGCTGGTCGTCGTGCATGAGCGTGGCGGCCTTTTTTGATTCGAGAAGGAACATTCGCGAGTCGCCCTGTAACAAATAAATATCGGCGAGATATTTGTGCGGAGAGAGAAAATCGGGATCGGAGTTTTCTAGTTCGCGCAGGGAGTGAATGCCTTCTTGCGTTTGGCCCGCAGTGTAGAGGATAAGGCCGCGATCGGCGAGAACAGAAATAGATTGAGGATCGAGTTTGTGGGCGGCGTCGATTTCGCGAAGGGATTCAGGAAGGCGACCCAGGCACATAAGAATGGTAGCGTACCAGTGATGCGCGGGGACGGAGTTGGGGTCGAGCGCGAGCGCGCGACGAAATTCCTTTTCGGCGGTGGCGACGTCCCAGTAGCCCCAAAAGTCGACGAAGGCGAGTGAGCTGTGGGCGGCGGAGAGTGAATCATCGAGAGCGATGGCACGTTCGGCGGCGTTCTTAGCGCGCGGATAAGATTCTTCGGCGGGCATGGACGAGTATTCGTGGAGAAGGTTGTAACAATTGGCAAGGCCGACGTAGGCTTCGGCGTAATTCGGATCACGGACGATGGCTTGAGTAAAGAAGTCGACGGCTTGATTAAGACTCTCGGGCGTGCGTTTATGCCAGTAGTAGATCCCTTTCAGATAAAGGTCTTGGGCTTGTGGATCGACCTGGTGGGCGGTGCCATGCCGGGGTGTGTTCGAAGAGGTGAGGCGAGAGGGGCGGTAGCTTCTAAAAACGAGGGCCAGGCCGGTGACGGCTACGAGAATGGCGAGGAGCAAGAGGAATTGCATTTTGGAATTGGGCCGGTGCGCAACGGTCGAGGCGGGCGGTGCAGTGACTGTCGATGAAGTGAGCTCTGAGGCTACGCCGGAGGGCTGATCGGGTACGGGCTCCGCGAGGTTGAGAATGTCGGTATCGGGGTCGGCCGTTGGGTCGGTCTTACTCTTTGCGCTTTGGAGCCAGGCAGTGAGTTCGCCCGTATAGGCGAAGACGTTGGCGCGGCCCTCGCCGGGAACGCGGTGGACGGGTAAGCCGCGGGTGTTTTCCCAGCGTTTAACTGTGCGTTCATCGCGTCCGAAGAACGCGCCGATCTCTTTCCAGGTATCGAGGCGCTTGCCGAGCGGAGAGCTGGGTCGGTCACTGCTCATAACCTGAAATGTCCCGATCTGTCCTCGAGTAACTCTTGTACGTAAGTAATGAGGCACGGATTATAACGCGGTCTTGCGGGATAGGTAGCGGGCAATTCGCCGGGGCGGCGGACGCTCGCTTCCCCCGCGAGAAACCGCCTTTAAAGCGTGCAGTTCCGGCGGAGCGAAGCGAATAGGACGACTACGATGCGAACGACGATGAGGGTTGCGCTCTTGGCGCTGGCGGGGGCAGTCACGACCGTAACGGCTATGCGGTGGAGTAACGTGAAGTTTCGCGAAGGGCTGCCGGAGGGACAGAAGATTGAGGCGCTGACGGATGCGGTGAATAACGGGCTCATTTCGCCGCAGGAGTACGAGATAAAGGTGACGGAATTGGTCGGCGGATACGAGAAGGGATCGGGAAACACGCCCGTGGAGAATCCGGGCGGATGGACGGCGGCGGATACGGGAAAGATCGCGGCGCTGGGAGATGCGCTGGCAAGTGGGGCGTTGACGAAGAAGGAGTTTGACGAGCAAGTGGCGGAATTTGCGCGGGCTCGGCAGAAGAGGGCGCGGCACTAAAACGAGGAACGAGATTTAACACAGAGGGCACAGAGGTCGGAGCGCAGAGGTCAGGGAGACGGCGGAACCGTTCAACGGAACAGAGCCGGGTTTAGGAAGTTCGATTCCTTGCGAGCCGGGTGCTGAAGTACACTATTTGGCGTGATCATTAACTTTGCTCGGCGCGCTCATGACCACAACTGGGAGCTGGATCCCATCACCCGTTCCCTGCTGGATACGGACTTTTATAAGCTGTTGATGTTGCAGTTCATCTGGAAGCAATTCCCTACTACAACCGCTTCGTTTTCGCTGTACAACCGGTCTACGGATGTTCGACTGGGAGACATCGTTGATCACAACGAATTGCGCGAGCAGTTGGAACAAACCAAGAAGCTGCGATTCCACAAATCCGAACTTATCTGGCTGGCAGGCAACACGTTTTACGGGCGGCGGGGAATTTTCGAGTCGGCGTTTCTGGAATGGCTGGAGCACGACTTCCGGCTTTCGGATTATGAACTGTCGTCGCACGATGGGCAGATTTCCCTGTCGTTTCGCGGGCTGTGGACGCAGACCACGATGTGGGAGATTTACACGCTGTCGACGATCAGCGAATTGAAGACGCGGGCGAGCTTGAAGCGTTTGACGGAATTTGAATTGGATATTCTTTACGCGCGAGCCAAGACCAAGCTCTGGGAAAAGATGGAGCGATTGCGCGGGGTGCCCGAATTGCGGGTGAGTGATTTTGGGACGCGGCGGCGACACAGTTTTCTGTGGCAGGAATATGTAGTGAAGGCCATGCGGGATGTGCTGGGGGAAAGTTTCAAGGGCACGTCGAATACATATTTGGCGTACCAGCACGACTTGGAAGCGATCGGGACGAATGCGCATGAATTGCCGATGGCGCTAGCCGCGATGGCGAATAACGACGAGAAACGCAAATCGGCGCAATACCGGCTGCTGGAGCTATGGCAGAAAACGTATCAGGGCGAATTGCAGATTTTGCTGCCGGATACGTTTGGGTCGACGCAGTTTTTTCGGAATGCGCCGGACTGGGTGGCGGATTGGACCGGGCAGCGCGCGGACAGCAAGGATCCGTTCCTGGCGGGTGATGAATATATTTCGTTTCTGGAGCAGCGGGGGCGCGATCCCCGACAGAAACTTTTTATCGCGTCGGATTCACTGGATGTGGACGCGATTCTCGGGCTGCACGCGCATTATGGCGGGACGATTCGGGATGGAGCAACTCCTGCGGATTTCCGGCAGGCGGGGGATTTTCTCGATCCGCGCAAATGGATTCCGGAGCGGCGAATTCGCTTTAGTGCGGGCTGGGGCACGCTGCTGACCAATGATTTTCGGAATTGTAATCCGCAGAGCAATGTGGGTTTCGATCCGGTGAGCCTGGTGTGCAAACTAAACGACGCGAATGGGCATCCTGCGGTGAAGCTTTCTGATAATTTTCAGAAGGCGTTGGGGCCACGCGAGGAAATCGAGAAGTACCAACGGTTGTTCGGACTGGCCGGAGTGGCCAATGTTCCGGTCCTCACCTGAAGCATTCTCTTGACGTATTCTCGTTTAATCCAGTTCCGTGATTTTCCTCGGTTGGATAGCAACTCGGATAGTGGCACTGCCATCCCACCAACAGTTAGGAGTGGGCGGGCGTATTACGGCGCTTTGCTGCTACGGAAATTGGGCGTTGGGGCGGGAAAAGCCGCCGGCCTGAAGGCGATCGCCACAGGGACCTGTACTTTGGAGCTAAAGGCTTTTACACAACAATGTGCTGGCTATGCTTGCTAAACGGACAAAGGGACCTAGTACAATTATGGCTGTGACCCTTGCGAAAAATAGGCCACACGAAAGTGTCAGGAAGGCGTCGCTTTGCCGCTTGCTTCCCTTGGCCCGCTATACGGCGCTTGCTGGACTGCTAGCTATTTATAGTTTTCCGGTTGTGGCGCAATCCGAGCAACCCTCCACCGCAGCGACTGCGAGTCCCAATCTGCCCGATGTACCAACTCCGTCTACTGACGCGGTATCGCTGCCGCCGCAATCGCAGCAACAATCAGCGGGGACGGTCAGTGGGCGGGTCGTCGATCAATCCGGAACAGCCGTGGTTGGTGCTCATGTGACGTTGGCGCAGGCACCTCCAATGATCCAACTGAATCAGGAAGTTGTGTCTGGAGAAGACGGTCAATTCCGGTTTGCGAGCGTAGCACCCGGGCCTTTCCAACTGACGATTGTGGCGGACGGCTTTGCTACACAGACGCTGGGCGGCACGGTACGTGCGGGAGAGGCTTACAGCGTTCCACAGATTACCCTGGCGCTGGCGACGGAAGTCACGCAGGTGCACGTGGCACTCTCCACGGTGGAAATCGCACAAGAGGAAATTAAGGAGCAGGAGAAGCAGCGAGTGTTTGGCGTGCTGCCGAATTTTTATGTTAGCTATGTGGCGTCGGCTGCGCCGCTGACGTCGAAGCAGAAATTCGGGCTGGCCTGGAAGAATACGATCGATCCGGTGAATTTCGGGATCGTGGGGGTGATTGCCGGAGTGAACCAAGCGACTGGCCGGTTCGAAGGGTACGGGCAGGGAGTGGACGGCTACGCGAGGCGCTATGGCGCGGCGTACGGCGACTTTGTGGTGGGGAACTTTATCGGCGGGGCGATTCTCCCGTCGTTATTGAAGCAGGACCCGCGGTATTTTTACAAAGGCACAGGGTCAAAGCGGTCGCGAGTTTTGTATGCGATTTCCATGGCGGTGATCTGCAAAGGCGACAACGGACACTGGCAGGCGAATTATTCAGGTATTTTGGGGAGCCTGGCGGCGGGCGGGATTTCTAATATTTATTATCCGGAAAAGGAACGCAGCGACGCGGCACTTACTTTCGAAAATACACTGGTGGGGATCGGCGCGAGCGCCGCGGTGAATATTCTGCAGGAATTTGTTTTGCGCAAAGTCACCCCAAACATTCCATAGTTTTTTTGCGCGATTCCCTTCTTAATTACTTAGCACTTCCAGGCAAACACGATAGGATGTTGCGGCATGCTGACCAACACTGAGGATGTCGCGGTCATAATTTTGTGCGTTGGACTTTCGGTGGCGTTCCTGTGGGGACTGCGCTGGCTGTGGCCGAGTGCGGGACGGCGGATACACAACGACATCATCGGATGGCAAATCAGCGTTATCGGGACGACGTACGCGGTGATTATCGGGTTCATGTTGTATGCGGTGTGGACGACGTTTCAGGTGGCAGAAATCAACGCGGATAATGAAGCGAATTGCGTGGTGAATGTATTTCGATTGGCGGATGGACTGCCGGAGACGCCGCGGCAGCAGGTGCATCAACTGACGCGCACGTACGCGGACGTGGTGATCGATCAAGAATGGCCGGCGATGCAGCGGGGCGAAGCGACCTCGGCGGGCCACGGGATTCTGGAGAATTTGTGGACGGCGTTAACACAAGTGAAGCCTGGCAATTTAGCGGAGCAAACGAGTTTGAGCCTGACGTTAACGGAACTTTCCAACATGACACGCTACCGGCGAGTGCGGCTGCTGCAGAGCGAATCGAAATTGCCCGGGATTTTGTGGGTGGTAATGATATTGGGCGCGACAATCACGATCGTGTCGTCGTGTTTATTCGGCACCGACAATTTCAAGCTGCACGTGGTGCAGGTTTTTTCGTTGACGTTGTTGACGGTGCTGACGCTGGTGGCGATTGCGGACATTGACCGGCCATTCCAAGGCGCAGTGCACGTGCAGCCGGCGAGCTTCGAACGTGCGCGAGAGACGTTCAAGCACTTGGCACTGGATGCGCATTAAACGGCGGATCGTTCTTTCCGAGAAAAATTCAAGAGTTGAAGAATCGCGCGCTAACGAGGGAGCAGGTCGCGAGCGATGATGGTGCGCTGGATTTCGCTGGTGCCTTCGTAGATCGAGATGACGCGGGCGTCGCGATACATGCGTTCGACATCGGATTCGCGGGAGTAGCCCTGGCTGCCGTGGATTTGGACGGCTTTGTAGACTACGCGATTGACCATTTCGCTGGCGTAGAGCTTGGCGCGAGAGGCGGCGGAACCCATGCTGGCTTCGGCGTCTTTGAGGAAGGCCGCATGATAGGTGAGGGCGCGGGCGGCTTCGAGTTCGGTGTGCATGTCGGCGAGCATCCACTGGATCGCTTGGAATTCGCCAATATTTTTGCCGAAGGCTTTGCGGGAGCGGGCGTATTTGGTGGATTCGTCGAGAGCGCCTTGGGCCAGACCCAGGGCTTGGGCGGCGATGCCGATACGGCCGTTATCGAGCGCGCTGAGAGCGATTTTCAGGCCTTGGCCTTCTTCGCCGAGACGATTCTCTGCGGGAACCAGGCAATCATTCAGAATAATTTCGACGGAGGGCGAGGAACGCTGGCCCATTTTGTCTTCGTGACGGCCGATTTTGAAGCCGGGGAAGGTGGGTTCGACGAGGAAGGCGGTGATTCCCTTTCCGCCAGCGGCGGGCTGGGTTTTGGCGAAGATGATGAAGACGCCGGCGTGGGAGCCGTTGGTGACCCAGGTTTTGGTACCGTTTAGGCGGTAGTGGGTCTCGTCGGGAGCGAGGTTGGCGGTGGATTGAATGTTGGCTGCGTCGGAACCGGCTACGGGTTCGGTTAAGCAGAAGGCGCCTAGGATTTCGCCTGAGGCCAAGCGCGGGAGGTAGCGTTTTTTCTGGGCTTCGGAGCCGAAGGTGAGGAGCGGGATTTGTACTGCGGAGTTGGTGACTGCGATGGCGGTGCACATGGCCGCGTGGACGCGGGCTACTTCTTCGAGCATGAGGACGTAGGAAATGGTGTCCAGGCCGGGACCGCCCCAGGATTCGGGGACAAGCATGCCGCAGCAGCCGAGTGCGCCAAGTTTCTGGATAGCGGTTAGAGGGAAATGTTCGGTGCGCTCCCACTCTCTGACGTGGGGGCGGACTTCGGAATTCATGAATTGGCGAACCGTGTCGCGGATAAGGGATTGGTGGTCGGAGAAGGAGAAGTCCATGGATTCGGAGTTCGGAGTTTAGAAGTTCAAAAGTTCAACGGTTCAAGAGTTCAGGAATTCGGTTCTTGGTTCGATTCTTGCTTGAGCCGGAAATACTTAGGAAGGATAGCAGATATGGTGCTTTTCTTGATGGATGGGGGCGCAGGACCTGGCAATGGCAGGAAGCGAAAAAAAGAAAAGATAACGCTGAGACGCGGAGGACGCCGGGGTGCGCGGAGAAATCATGAGTCCCATTTACATTGGGGGCGCAGTTCGCTAGCCTAACAATTCCGGCGTGCACCTTACCCCCAGCCCATAACATCGGGCAGGCCGGCAAGGAGCCAGTATGTCTACAAAGCCGGTCCGCAAGAAATCCGCATCATCTGCTACGCGCAAAACGAAAACCAAACATCCGATACGGATTGTGCCCCTGCATCCGGTTACGCGAGCGGCGGCGGCCCCGGCTCCGCAATTGACGTATCGCAATGGACCGTTGCTAACGAACGTGGAAGTGTTCACGGTGTTTTGGGGAGCGGCTTGGGAAAACGCGGCGAATGCGCCCCTGCTGCAGCAGATGAACGAGTTTTTCTCCTTTGTACTGACGAGCGCGCTAATCGATCAGCTGGGAGAATACAGCGTGCCGGGCAAGACGATTGGACACGGAACGTTGCGGGGAACGACGACTGTGACCGCGTCGGAGCCGGGAACGACCATTGACGACGCGGGAATTCTGTCATTTGTCCAGCAACAGATTACGGCGGGCACGCTGCCGGGGAACAATGCGAACAGTCTTTACTTCGTGTATTTGCCACCGGGGACGACGGTGACAGCGAGCGGATCGGCGTCTTGCAAAGATTTTTGCGGTTATCACGATGCGACTTCGGGCGGAATTTATTATGCAGTGATGCCGTATCCGGGGTGTAGTGGTTGCCAGGGAGGATTGGCGACGCTCGACGCGCTGACGTCGACATCGTCGCACGAATTGTGCGAGGCGATAACGGATCCGGTGCCGGGGCAGGGTTGGTACGACGATACGAATGGGGAGATTGGGGATATTTGCGCGTGGAAAACGAAGAGTTTGGGCGCGTACACGGTGCAGCTGGAATGGTCGAATGCTTCTGGGTCTTGCATCTAAGCGAAGAGTAGTGGCGTAAGAACGCCACAACGAGAAAGACACATACGGGCGACGCGAAACTGTTCGCGGGCTGACAGTAATAACGATTCGGTGTGTCTATAAATACAAAATGTACCCGAGTGATTTGGCAAATATGGATTGCTAAATTTCGTTCATCACGCGTATGACAAGACACCGTTGCCCAAGAGTATGCATCAAACTGGGTGCCTAGCCGTTTCACCGAATCGGAGGCCAAATGGCATCGGCTGCAATCGCAAGGTCGCTCAAACTCGATCCTATCACCGGCGAAGAGGATCTTCGCGATTTGACTCATCCACGACACGCGCTTTCGCAATTCTATCGTGCGTTTAACACTCGCGACATTGTGATGATGCAAGATAATTGGAGTGACACTGAAGACATTTCGATGGACACGCCGCTGGGCGGCATCAAACGTGGATGGCCAGAAATCCGGCGAGTGTATGAAGCAATTTTTTCATCGCATGCGTTAGTGCGGGTGGAATTCCACGACTATACGATGCACGCGGCGGGGGACTTATTTTTCGCGGTAGGTCGGGAACGCGGGAGGTACGAAAGTCCGGCGCTGGCGTTTGATCTGCACATCCGGTCTACGCGGATTTTCCGATTTGATGGGGAACACTGGAGACAGGTCCACCACCATGGATCAATCGACGATTCGGTGCTTCTGCAACGGTACCAATCTGCAGTGGCGATGCAATCGTCACTGCGTTCACGGGCGCTGCAACCGCTACGCGTGAAATCACCGCTATTTCCGACGCAGTGAACTCTGCTTTCTTTAGGGATCAAACCAAAATTTGATGGTGACGGTGACGTGGGACGGTACGGGTTTGCCTGCTTGGGTTGCGGGCGCGTATTGATATTGCTTTAGAGCATCCATGGCGGCTTGGCGCAAGGGAGCGGGACCGGTGGTGGCTTTCATTTCGCCAACGTGACCGCTGGGAAGCACAACCGCGTCAAGGATGACGTCGCCGGTAATGTAGTTGCGCATGGCGTCTGGCGGATAAACGGCGGGAACGGATTTCAAGAGTTTTGCTGGGGCGATGCTGGCGTCGGAGGCGAGAGTTTCGGACGTGGGGGTTTCCGTTTCTTTGGATTCGGAACGAGAACGCTTGGCCAGAGCGCGTGTCGAGGACGATGCGGAGTCGAATGGACTAGAGCGCTTGGCGGCTGGCGAGCCATTCGATGGTGAAGATGACGTATCGGGTGCTGCGGGATTATCGGACGTGTTCGAATTGGAAACTGTCGCGACGGTGGTCGAAGCGTCGGCGGGCACGGCCGGCGTGGACGGGTTCGACGGTGGAGCGTCGGGTTTCGAATTCGGATTCGCAATGGTCGGCGTGATAGAGGATGCAGAACTTGCAGGTTGTGCCGTAGGGGATGAGGCGGACACTGGCGGCGTTGTTTTGGTTTTCGAGAAAAATGGTAGAGCGAAGCGGGCGCCGACTACGCCTACGGCGAGAAAAAGCACGGCAACCAAAACTAATTTTATTTTTCCTGCGGTGGTGCGCAGACCGGCCGCGAGCGCGTCGGTGCGATCCGGCGGGACCGGAATTTTTGGCGCCTTGGAGAAATCGAGCGCCGGCTGGGGTAGCTGATCTTCGGTGGAAAGAGTGCCGGACGCAGCTTCATGGGCAGCGATGGCTTCTTCCTCTTCAGCAAAAGGCGCCGGCCTTTTGGGCGGAACGCGTACGTCAGGAGCCGGAGCAGGGGTCGAGACTTGAGCCGGAGCTACGGGCGCAGGCTCGTTGACGGACATTATCTGGTGCGGCGCTTCTTCGCTGGCGACTTTGCTGAGGACGGCGTCGGTAACGGCACGAGCCCACTCGGGAGTTTCGGAACGGACGTTGGTGAGAACGGGTGAAACCGGCGGCGCGGAGGGTTGTGGCGGATTTTGTGATGCTTCGGAGGCGTTGGTAGAAAGCAGCGAGCTAAGCTGGCTGCGCAGGGCTTCAACTTCCTGGCGAAGATGATCGACCTCTTCGAGAGTGGGCGCGAGGGGCTCGGGGCCAACGTCATCAGAGGTGGTTTCCGCGGAGGCGACAAGTTCCTGCGCGGCTTCGGCCGGTGTGGGAACGGGAGAAATTTCAGGAAGAGCGGAGGCGCTGGCAGCGCTTGCCGGAGGCGGCTCGGCAGGAAACTCCACACCCCAGAAGTCGGGCATGTCTTCGGTGAAATCGAGTTCGACGTAGCAATTCATCGGGCGGAATGTGCGTTTGCGAAGAACTTGGCAGACAACTTCGCGCTTGGTCTGCTTGTTGGTGAGGAACACAAGCTGGCCGAGAGCGACGGCGGAGGCCAGGCGAATGACGGCGCCGTCTTTGAAAACAAGCACGGTGGATGTTTCTTCGGTGAAAAGGTCGCGCTGGCCGGGAACGTCGGAAGGACGAGTGCCAGTGGCGATGACGGCGACTTCAAGGGCGACGGGATTGGGGCGTGAGGACGGCGATGCGGGCCGAGCCGACGTGCCTTCTTGCGCGGGAATAGTGTTCGCTGCGGATGCCACGAAGTAAGTTCCTTGCACAAAGGGCCGGCAACGTAAAGGGCCAGGCAGGTCGTGCCTGGATGGTGGCCCACGCAGTACTATTTTCCCAAGTGGGGTGGGACAGGCGCCATAGTACGCGCGTACTGCGAGGAACCTGTCCAGTGGGGCGGCTGGTTTGCGAGGAAAAAGATTTAACGCAGAGGTAGGAACCAGACGCGAATTTCGCAGAGATGAGGGACTCTCATGGCTAAAATTAAAGAGGGATTCATCGCGCATAAAACGCGCGATGGGGCAGAGATCCTCACTTCGTTCGGAATGACGGGTGCGCGCGCGGATTGGTGGACGAGAGTCCTCCGGATACAAAAGCCTGAACTAGGCGATGGGGGCCATGCCCAGGTCCACGGACCATGCGGAATTTTCTTCGCCTAGTTGGACTTCGAGGAAGCCCTCGGCGGGCAAGACGTCGACGGGAAGGCCGCCATGCCAGAGAGCCACGCCGAGCGGAAATTTGGAAAGGCCGCGGAAATCGAGCTCGCTTTTGTGAATGGCGATTTCGAGAGTGCGTTTGTAGGCGGCTTGGGCAATCTTGGAAGGATTAAGCAAACAGACGCGAGCTTTTTCGACGGCAAATTCCTTCAGACGACCACGTTCGAGATTGACGACGAGGGTGATTTCTTCGGCGGCGCCAATGGTAATGCGGAATTCAGGATCTTCAAGTTCGGCCAGAACATCTGCGAAACAATCGACACGCATGACGAAGCGCTCTTCTTCGAAACCGTAGCGCAATTCGCGGAGATGGAAGGTGCGGCCGTGCATGGAACCGCCGCGACGCTCGGGAGAATAAACACCCGCGCCGAGCCACTCGAAATAGCTGGTGTCGATGCCATCGACTTTCACGTTGAGCATGGTGGAGGGAGCCAACTGATAGGCGCGCTCGGGCATGCGCTTGATGGGCTTGGCTAATTCCTCGGGAGCGGTTTGGCCCAAGGCGAGATAGACGCCGGTGAGATGCTTGCGAAAGAGCGCATCGAACTCCGCATCGTTTGCGGTGCTGTGCTCGGGGCCAAACCACCAGCACCAATCACTGCCCTCAGCAGCGAGGAGAGATTCCTGAGCGGTGGCCAAGGCAGTTTTGGTGGCGGCGTTGGGACGGCCTTTTTGCTCAGCGTCGAGCGCGCGACCGTAAGCCTCACGCGCGTCCCAGAGGAGATCCCAGGCAGCAACATCTTCGGCGTGGCCAATCCAGACATCGAAGTTGGCGTTAATCCAGGAAGCGGGAAAAATTCCGCAAGTGGAGGGAACCGTGCCCGCAGCGGCAATGGTTTCGCTGGCAGTGAGTGCGCGGAAGTCATTGTCGTTGGAGATGCGACGATAGAATTCGCGAAGGAATTGGCGACCATTGCCCGGGTAATATTCCCACGCATTTTCGCCATCGAGAAAGAGACAGACGGTAAGCGGATTCTGCCCTTTCACAGATTCGCCGATGTGGCGCAAACGGGAGTGGAGATCCTGGGCCGCGGCAGCGCCATCCATGCGGCTGTAAACGAAGCCGACCAGATCGGAGAGATGGTGATCGCGGAAGAGGCCGGTGATTCCGTTGTTGGGAAGTTGGATGCGACAGGGCTGATAGAGACGCTCGGCATTGGCGGGAATGCCGGTGGAGTCGCGGAAGAATCCGACGTTGAGGGTGCGGCCGAGGACACCTTCGTCGGTGCCGAACCATTGGAAACCTTCTTCGGCGGCAATTTGCAGCGTCTGGTCGGAGACGGAACCTTCGGAGGGCCAGAGGCCGACGGGCTTCGCACCAAAGACGCGCTCGTGATACTCCTTGGCGCGGCGCAACTGTTCGCGAGCATCTTCAGGATGGCGATAGGCGCGTCTGGGCAGGGGCGTGCCGGGATTGGCAACGCGGGCCACGTCGGAATCGCAAACCAACGGCAGGATCGGATGATAAAAGGGCGTGGTGCTGATTTCGATTTGCCCACGTGCTGCGGCTTCGCGATGCGCCGGCAAAATCATGCCGATAATTTCGTGTTGTTTGTCTTTTAGATCGGCTTTGTCTTTTTCGGTGAAGTCTTTGCCGCGATTGGCGAGGCGGCTGACGATGGGGTCTTTTGCGAGCCACTCTTCATCCATCCAAGCAAGTTGGGAGAGGATTTGCAGATCGCGCCAGTCACGGGGGGTGAAGGTAACGACGGCTTGTGCTCCGCCAGCGGGAAGCGACCATTCGTAGAGTTCAACGAAGCGAGGCCAACGAGACATCAGGCGTTCGTGATTGACTTGGAAGGCGCGGGCAAGGATTTCGGCTTTATCTTCGCGAGAGAGCTCGGCGGCATTTTTGAAGGCGAGAGTGAACCAAGGTTCCTTGAATTTGCCACTGGCGTATTCTTCGAGTTGCATGCACAAGGACGGAACCATGTTGAAGGTGGCGTGAAACTTCGGGAATTCCTCGAGGATCTTGACCATACCGAAGTAATCTTTGGTGGCGTGCAAGCGGGTCCATGGCAAAACGTACTGGCCGGTTTCGGGGTCGCGATACTGCGGCTGGTGCATGTGCCAAAGCACCGCCAAATTGATGCGATTCATTCCCTGTCTCTCTTCCTGAGCATGCTTCGTAGTGGTCTGCGTATAAGAATAATAAGAAATCCTCGTGGAGTGAACTGCGATCCGCAAACAGCAAGTAAATCACGAGTGGATCACCGGTTACGGACATCCATAAAGGCTCACTTCGGGCGCCGGTAGACGCGAGCTAATAGACCTGGTGCAAGCGCGTGGCGCATGCTGCCGAGCGAAGAGAAGAAGAGGCCGCGATGGCGTGTCGACGCTACTCCCCATGTTACACTCACGGTTCGCATCATGCGCATCCTCGATCGCTATATTGTCCGTGAAGTTGTGCGCCACGCTCTTCTGGGACTGCTCATCTTTACGTTCGTTTTATTCGTCCCCAAACTCGTGCGGTTGATGGAGCTGTTTGTGCGGCATTCCGGCTCCGGCTCGCAGATTGTGGAGCTGTTTCTGTGCATTCTGCCGGGAGTGTTGGTGTTCACGCTGCCAATGTCGGTACTGATTGGCGTGTTGCTGGGGCTGGGGCGCATGTCGATGGACAGCGAGATTATTGCGCTGACGGCGCTGGGAATCAGCCGGAAGCGAATTTTGCTGCCGGTGGGCGTACTCGCAGTGGTGGGTGCGATGCTCACGCTGATGATGACGGTGTGGCTGGCGCCGCTGAGCCTGCGAACATTTCGTCAGATAGAAGCCGGGCTGCTGAACTCGCAGATATCGTTTCTGGTGCAGCCGCGCGTATTCGATGAGCGGTTTCCGCACATGGTGCTGTACATCAACGACGTTTCGGCAAGCGGAACGCGATGGACGGGAGTGTTTTTAGCGGAGGCAGGTGGCGAAAGCGGATCGCGAATTACCGTGTCGGAGAGCGCGATTGTTGTTCCTGATCCGGTACAGGGCAAGTTGGAACTGCACCTGAATGATGGGTCGACGCACGAATTCACGCGGCAGGATGCCAATCATTATTCGGTGACGGCGTTTGGTCGCAGCGATTGGCCGGTGGACTTTGTGGGAGCGCCGACGAAAGAGCGCGAACTGAGCAATGCAGAACGCAGCATGGGCGAGCTGTGGCGCGAGCGTGGTAAAAATTGGCGCGACGCGCGGGTAGAGTTGCACCAGCGATTTGCGTTCCCGGTGGCGTGCTTTGTGTTCGCGCTGATCGCCGTGCCGCTGGGGGCGCAACCGCGGCGCGGCGGACGGGCGGCAGGGACGCTGATTGCGATTCTGGTAATCGCGGGCTACTACTTGCTGTTCATCATGGGAGCGGGATTGGCGCGGCAAGGAGTGCTGTTGCCGGCGGTGGGGATGTGGATTGCGAACGTGGTGCTGGCGCTGATCGGCGTCAATCTGTTGCCGCGGATGGAGATGTATCGCAGCGAGAAGTCCCCGTTTTCGTTGATTAACCGGTTCAGCGCGTGGTGGCGATTGCTGCGGCGGCAAAGAACGCGGGCGATGGCCAAGGCTGGGGTGGCGCGGGCGCAAAACGGCAGCGTGCGACCCCCGTCGGCAATGAGTCCGTGGAATATTCCGACGATTGTGGACTTATATGTGTTGCGGCGATTCTTTTACTACTTCGCTGTAATCATGGGCGCATTTATTCTGCTTTTCGAGACGTTTACGTTTTTCGAATTGCTGGATGATATTGCGCGACGGCACATCTCGTTCATCGTGGTGGTGAATTATTTTCGGTATTTGATTCCCTACCTTGTTTATCAACTATCGCCGCTGGGCGCGCTGGTGGCGGTGCTGGTGACGTTTGGGGTGATGAGCAAGAACAACGAAATTGTGGCGTTTAAGGCAAGTGGTATCAGCTTGTACCGGTTGGCAATACCGCTGCTGATCACGGGGCTGCTGCTGGCGTCGGCGCTGCTGATCTTGGACGACACGTATCTGCCGTACGCGAACCAGAGACAAGATGCGCTGCGAAACCAGATCAAGGGCAAGCCGCCACAGACGTACACGAGACCGCAGCGGTGGATCTTTGGGGAAAATTCGAAGGTGTACAACTACGACTTGTTTGATCCCGCGGAGAAAATGTTTGGCGGGCTGAGTGTGGTGGAACTGGACCCGACGACATTTCAGATGAAGAGGCGGGTATTCGCGACACGAGCGCGATGGCTGGAGACGGAAAAGACGTGGGTGCTGGAGTCTGGATGGATTCGCGATTTTTCGGGAGGAACGATTACGCGGTATGAGCCGTTTAAGGTGACGACGCTGCCGGAACTGATAGAGCCGCCAAGTTATTTTAATCGCGAAGTGATTCAGGCGTTTCAGATGAGCTGGCGAGACTTGGGAAGATATATCGAGGGGCTGCACCGGGCGGGATTCGATGTGTCGTCGTTGACGGTGCAATGGCAGAAGAAACTGGCGTACCCATTGATTGCGCCGATCAGCATGATGCTGGCTATTCCCTTCGCTGTGGTGGTGGGAAGCCGTGGGGCGGTGGGCGGGGTGGCGTTGGGAATCGGGATTGGGATTTTCTATTGGGCGGTGTCGGCGTTGATGGAGGCGATGGGCGGTATCGGGCAGTTGCCGCCGGCGCTCTCGGGATGGTCACCGGACCTGATATTTTTCCTGTTCGCATTGTATTTCTTTTTCAAGATGCCGACGTGATCGCGTGGTATCTGAAGACTGCTGAGGCAAACACCAGCGGGCGGTAAATCCTCTTACATCCTGGGTTTTTCTACTGTGGGTTACGTATGGCCGGTAGGCGTTGTGACGGCTACGTTACGTGAGCCTATCCCTGACTGGCGACACTTCCCTGTTCGCGCGGGACGACTCGTCTTTCTTCAGAACAATCCATTGAACTAGGTCCCCATGCAAAACTCACAACACATTTCGGTAGCAGGACAAGCTCCACAGGTTGCGGAAGAAAAATCCGCGGCGCAAGAACTCAAAACATTTGGAGCGCGTGTTCGGCAACTATTTCATCGCGGAGCCGTGCTTTCCCTGTTTAAGGCGGCGGGCATGCGCTGTTTGAGCGACAACATACCGCGGATGAGCGCGGCGCTTGCGTATTACACAATATTTTCATTGGCGCCGTTGTTGGTAATCGCGATTGCAATCGCGGGGTTGGTGCTGGGGCAAAAGGCGGCACAGGGCGACATTATGGGGGAAATCCAACAACTGATTGGAGCTGACGGAGCAAAGGCGGTGCAGGACATGATTGCCTCGGCACATAAGCCGGTGCACAGCACGTTGGCGGGATTGTTTGGATTGGCGACGTTGCTATTCGGAGCGACCGGCGCGTTCAACGAGATTCATGATGCGCTGAACAATATCTGGAGCGCGGAGCCGAACAAAGGATCAGGGCTGTCGAACTTTATTCGCACGCGATTCCTAAGCTTCGGACTGGTTTTGATTCTCGGTTTCTTGCTGTTGGTGTCGTTGGTGATTAGCGCGGGACTGGCGGGGCTGGCGAAGTACGCAGGACACTTGCTGCCGATTCCGGCGGTGGGCTTGCATGTGGTGGACTTGGTGTTTTCTGTGGCGATTATCACGGTGCTGTTCGCGATGATTTTCCGGATGCTACCGGAGGTGGCGATTACGTGGGGCGACGTGATGATTGGGGCGGTGATTACAGCGATATTGTTTACTGCGGGAAAATTTGTGATTGGATTTTACATTGGGAAGAGTGTATCGGCTTCGAGTTATGGAGCGGCGGGATCGTTGGTGATTGTGATTGCGTGGATCTATTACTCGGCACTGATTTTATATTTTGGGGCGGAGTTTACGCGGGTGTATGCGTGCCAGTTTGGATCGCATGTGGGGTGCGATGAGGAGAATCGGTCGAGAGTGTAGGGATCGTGGAAGTTCGCGGATGGAGGGATAGATTCGGTTTTTGGTGTGGAGAAGGTTTCTTGTGCCGGCAGGATGCCGGCGCTACCATAAACCGCCGCTGTGACGATTGCGTTCGAACACTTCTGTACAAATAAACTCAACCCCCTGAAGTGATTATCAAATTGATACGAGGCGGTCTGTGGAAACTGTCGGCATGCCGACAATTTGTGTTTGCCGGCATTCCTGTAGCTCAGGCCTTCAGGCCTGAAGGTTTCCATAACACATACTTGATTGCTCGTGCCGGCGAAAATCCTCACCTTCGAGGAGGTGAGCTACAGTTATGACAAATTCGGGCGGTAGACCCATTCTGATTTTTCGATTGTCGCTTCCACGTTCTAGTTGAATTAAAGCAGGGTGGCGGCTTGGGTTATGGCGGGGTGGGAGTCTTGGGGTGAGGTGAGTTTGGCGCGGACGAAGTCGCGGGTGCCACCGCCTTTTCCTGGGTATTTCTCGAAGATTTGTTTCAGGAGTGCGGGCATGTCTTTTGCCGCAGAAGGATGCTGGGCGAAAGCGATTTGTCCGGTGTCTTCGTGGGCGAGCAGGGCGATGGTGGCGCCAGCTTTGGAGATTTCCGTGGCCAGCGGGAGAAGCAAGTCTGCGCTGGTATCGTGCAAAACTTCAGCGATGATGCGCATCCCATCTGGGCGAGTGGGCGCGGAACTGACGAGCAGGACGGCGCGGGCTTCAGCTAATTGTTGCAGAGCGCCGCGAAGATTTTTGAAATGGGCCTCGCGCTCGGCCAAGGCTTTATCGATGGCGGGGCGAATTTCGTCTGGGGCACAGCTTAGGCGCTCCGCGGCATCGCGCAGGGATTGAAAATCGGCGGTGGCTAGTCGTTCGGCGCGGGATCCGCAAGCAAATTCGACGCGCCAGTCTTGACGGACTTTGGTGACACGGCGGACGAGTACCATGCCGATCTGGCCGAGGCTTTTGACGTGGGTGCCACCGCAAGGTTGAAGATCAGCGGAGTCAATTTCGATTGCGCGAAGAATGCCCTGACGATCGACATCTTTGCGAACGCCAAGTTGAGCCAACTGGTCTGCGGTGCCATAGCGGACGGTGACAGGGCGGTCTTCGAAGATGGCTTTGTTGGCGGCGCGCTCGGCTCCCTGGAGAATTTCGGAAGATGGCTCTGGGCCGCGGAGATCGATGGTGCAGAGTTCAGCGCCGAGATGGAAGGAAACGGTGGGTAGGCCGAAGCGCTCCTGAAACATGGCGGAAAGGAGATGCTGTCCGGTGTGTTGCTGCATGTGGTCGAAGCGGCGAGGCCACTGGACGCAACCTTTGACTGGGCCGGAGGCGAGTTCCTGGTCGACGATGTGGACGATGTCGCTCTCATCGCGGACGTCGACGACATTGGCTTCGGCGAGGAGGCCGATGTCGTGAGGCTGGCCGCCGGAGGTGGGATAGAAGGCGGTCTGGTCGAGGATGATTTCCCAGGAGGGAATGGGGCCGCTGGGGCCGGAGATGGTGGCGCCCGGTTCGCAAGTGAGGACGCGGGCTTCGAAGTTCTGGAGGTAGGAATCGTCGTAATAGAGTCGATGAGTAGCCATGGTGTGAGAGGAAATTTTAGCATGGGAATTTTGGAGCGGAGTGGGACCGCCCGAGATGAGTGGGAGATAAGGCTAGGATTTTCTTGGGCCGGCTGGCAGCCGGCGCTACAGGTTGAGGGTGATGTGATGTGGTATGGATTTTCGGGGATTTGGGGGTTGTTGGATACACTAGAAGGATGGGCGTGCGTCTAATTGCTTTGGATATTGATGGGACACTGCTGAATTCGCGGTGGGAAGTGTCGCTGGGCAACCGAGCGGCGATTGCGGAAGCGACGCGGCGCGGGATTGAAGTGTGCCTGGTGACCGGGCGGCGGTATGACTTCGCGATGCTGGCGGCGCGGCAGGTGGAATCGCCGTTGACAATGATCGTGAACAACGGGGCGATGGTGCGAACAAATGAGGGTGCGACGAAGCTGCGGCATTTGCTGCCACGAGAGACGGCGCGGCGGGTGCTCCAGGCGACGGCGGCGTGGCGAGATGCGGCTTCGGTGGTGTTTGACCGGCCGAAGGCCAACCAAGTGGTGCTGGAAGCGATCAACTGGGACGATTCGATTCGTTCGGCGTATTACGCGCGGAATCGGGAATTTCTAGGGGTGGCGACTCCGCTGGAATCGTGTCTGGTGGAAGACCCGATCCAGGTGATGTTCGCGGGGTCGATGGAATTGATGCGGGAAGCCGAAGCGGTGCTGCGGAGTGAGGCGTTCGCGGGAGATATTGCGTTGGCGGTGACGCAGTATGAAGCCAAGGATTTTTCGATGATTGACGTAATTCATCCGGGCGTGACCAAGGGAGCGACCCTGGCCGAATGGGCAGCTCTACGGGACATTTCCGCAGAGGAAATTCTGGCGATAGGCGACAATCTGAACGACGTTGAAATGCTATGCTTTGCTGGTGTTCCGGTGGTGATGGAAAACAGCGTGCCGGAGTTGAAGATGCGGGGCTGGCACATTACGCGATCGAACGATGAGGATGGCGTAGCGGCGGCAATTCAGCAGTTTGCGTTGAGTGAGGCTACGGAGTGCGCGTGAAGTATGAGTTGCGGACGATGATGGTTGCGGCGCTGCTGATAGCGGGCGCGGCACAGATCCGAGCGGAGTATGTGGTGCTGCGCAGCGGTACGCGGCTGAACGTAACCAGCTACGAAATTATTGGGGATAAGTACCGGTTGCAGATGAAGGGCGGCGTCGTGGAAGTTCCGGCTGCGGAAGTGGCGACGATTGAGCCGGAAGAGATATTTGACCCGCTGCCGGAGCCACTTTCGCCGAAGACCCCTTATTTCGATTTTATTCATGCGGCTTCGCTGCGCTATGGGGTGGATGCGGACTTGATCCATTGCGTGATTGCGGTGGAATCAAATTTCGATCCGAGGGCCATTTCGCGGAAGAACGCGCGGGGCTTGATGCAATTGCTGCCGCAAACGGCGAAGCGGCTGGGCGTGCATAACGTTTTTGATCCGCACGAGAATATCGATGCGGGTACGCGGTATTTGCGGGCGATGCTGACGCGGTACAACAACAATGTGAACCTAGCGCTGGCGGCTTACAATGCGGGACCGCTACGCGTGGATCAGTATGGACAGCGGGTGCCACCGTATCCGGAGACGACGCAATATATTCAGCGGGTGGCACGTACGTACGCCAAGGTGAAGGCGGAACAGGCGCGTCACACCAACCAGCAAGCCGAACTTACGGGCATCCCGTCCGGGAAATAGCCCGTCTGCTTCCCTCCCCTGCCAAATACGTTTCTGCACTGTTTCTTTTGAGCAACTGTTCTTGCGGACAGTAATTACCTTGCTGCCTGACCCGAAGGCGGCTGAGCGCAGGATGTGGCGGTCGCCTAAAATGAGAATGTCTTTATAAATCTCGGGCTCCGGTTACCTCTTCAGGACTATTCGCTCCGGAATCCGCACCAAAAGGATTCGCATGGCCACCATTTCCCAGACTACCCCTGCGCCTGATGTCGTTAAAGGACAGGCACAACCGACGGCGGCTACAGTCCCAGCCGTCGCACCGCAAGAAGGACAAACCGCAGCGACCGCGCAGCCATCCCGCCTGGTGATGCTGATTGTGGCGATGATGAAGAGCAAGCCGCACATCAGCGACTTGATATTTTCGCCGGGGCGCTTGCCACAGGTCGAAGTCGATGGGCAATTGGTGGAACTGACGTTTCCGGGAATTAACAAGCTATCCGCGCAAGATACGGAACAGATTGGGCGCGAACTGATTGGCGATAGCGAGCACCACGTCAAGCAATTGGAGACAAACGGTTCGGCGGACATTTCCTATGGCATTTCCGGCGTGGGACGATTCCGCGTGAACGTATTCCGGCAGCGGGGCACGTGCGCGGTGGTGATGCGCGCGATTCCGCGAAACATTCCTAATTTCGACCAATTGAAATTGCCCAAGGTGCTAGAAGAAATCGTGAACCTGCGAAATGGGTTGGTGCTGGTTACCGGGCCAACGGGCTCGGGCAAATCTTCGACGCTGGCGGCAATTATCGGCAAGATGAATGAAGATAAGGCCATTCACATTTTAACCATCGAAGACCCGATTGAATTTGCGCACAATCACCGCAAGGCGACGATTCACCAGCGCGAGTTGCACATGGACACGCCGACGTTTGCGTTGGCGCTGCGCGCGGCACTGCGGCAGGCTCCCAAGGTGATTCTGGTGGGCGAGATGCGAGACCGGGAGACGATGGAAGTGGCGCTGGAGGCTTCGGAAACGGGGCACCTGGTGCTGTCGACACTGCATACGATTGATGCGGCGAAGACGGTGGAACGCATTATTGGTGTGTTTCCGCTGAGCGAGCAGCAAGGAATCCGGATACGGCTGTCCAAGGCGTTCCGATTTATCGTGTCGCAACGGTTGCTACCACGGAAAGATGGCAAGGGGCGCATACCGGCGATCGAGGTGCTGAAGTCGACGATGCGCACGCGCGAGTATGTGGAGAAGGGCGAAGCGGAAGGCAAGTCGCTGCTGGACGCGATGCGGGACGGATCAATTGATGGGATGCAGCACTTTGATGGAGTGATTGAAGATTTCATTCGCAATGGGATTGTGGAATTCGATGCGGGTATGAGCTATGCGACGAACGCGGGGAATCTGCGTTTGGATCTGACGGATTTTATTGAGAGCGAACAGCGGGCTGGACGGCAGCAGCGTGGGTCGGAGACGGAATTAGAGATCGAGCGGATTTGAGAAACGGGATCTCTCTTTTTGACGGCTGCGTCGTTAAAATCGGGCTGTCTAACATTGGAAATTTTCTTGTGCCGGCAAGCTGCCCCTCAATGATCGGGACAAGCCGGCGCTGCCAACCGGATTACTGTGGGGGAGCTTGCAGCGGGGGACTCATTGGGGAATTGGGATTCTGGCCGCTGTTGGTGTTGGGCGTGCCGCTGGAGAATGGCGAGTTAGGCGCGTTGCCGTTTGGAGTTGAGCCAAAGGGCGAGGCGTTTGGTGGGGGCACACCGCTTGATCTACCCGTAATCGAGTCTACGGACGGATCCCAGATGAATTCGAACTGCCGGTAGTTCTTGGCCTTTTCATACCACATAAATGAGGCTTTATTGATTTTGCTGCCAACACCAATGATGTTGCCGCCAACGACATTGGAAGCGCTGCTGTCGTCGGAGGGCGTGAGGGATTGCGGCGTGGACATCTGATCGGCTCCATTTTGCGCGTTGGGATCGGTGTTATTCGTGGAGTTCAGGGTGTTTTGAGCGCCATTACTGCCAGAGCCGAAAGAACTATTCCCGCCGAAAGATGAATTGCCCCCGAAGGAAGAGTTGCCACCAAACGAAGAGTTGCCGAAAGACGAATTGGAATTGTTATTGCCGAAGGATGAATTGCCAAACGATGATTGACTGCCGGCGGGACTACCGAATCCCGAGGAGGAAGCGGCGCTACCAAATTGCTGGGTAGCCACGCCTCCGGCGTTCACAGTGCGATTCTTGAGACTGCCGATGAGCTGACCATTGGGGCCAACGTAGATGAGTCGCCAGGAGCCATCGGTGGGATTCATAGGATCGGTGAAGGCCTGGCGCATAAAACGAATGCCGGTCTTGGGCTTGTAGAGATCTTCGAGCTGTGTCGGGAAACGATGAGTCTTCTGGTAAAAGAGGCGGATTCCGCGGACGTATTGCTTGCCACGCCAAACCATTTCTTCTTCTTTTTCGCGCTGGCCTTCGGTAACGGCGTTGGGAGTGGCCGCGAGGGTGGCAAGGGTCAGCAGCGCGAGGAAAAACAAAACGATCAAGAGGGCGTAGCCCTGTTCGTTGCGGCGCGCCTTACGGATTCGTGCGACGTGGTTCATACAGCAGGCTGCATTTCTAGCGCGTTAGAACCGCGCAATCCGGTGTTGGTATCTTCGAATTCGATGCGGTCATTGCCAATATGCAGGATGCGGATATGGTTCTGGACGATTTCGCCTTCGCTGACGATGCGGACTTCTTCGCCATCCAGGAGAAATGCGCGGCGGGCACCGCCTTGGGGCAAGGTGCCATAGCCGTAGAATTTCATGGTCAATATGGGAGGAGGTGGTGGTGGTGGCGGAGTGGGCCCGATGGGAGTGTGCACGGGCTCGGCAATTTTAGCGTTGGGATCAACGGGTGGAGGAAGGGGAGCGGCGATAAAGATGTTGCGCCCGGTGGCTTTGTATTCTGTAGTTTCAGCGGACTTGAGTTGTTCGAAAACTTTGCCAAAATCCTGAGCGTTGATAGGGGTGTACGCGGTTGGATTGAAGCGATAGCCTACTTTGCTGGTATGCGTGTGACCGAAATAGAAAAACCAGACCAGCCCGGCAGTCGCGATGAGCGCGGCCAAAACAATCAATTCTCTTTGTTTCTTGTTATCCGCCATCACGTTTTCCGAAAATAAGTAAGCAAGCTCAGACTAATTCGCAGAGTTCCAGGAGCAACCTGACCAGGGTTCGACGAATCGAGTTGCAAGCCATTGATGATGTAAGTGTTTTTGGAGCGCTGCAAGTGATTCAAGAAATTGACAACGCCGCTGTAATCGCCGGCGACGGTGAGGTCGATCTCGACTTCATCGAGGCCGCGCCCCGCCAATTCCTTCTCCTTGAAACGTTTCTCATCGACCTGCAGATGGGTTTCCTTGGCAAAGGCGGTCAACTCCTGATCGATCGTGGAGTAGCCACGGGATGCGGAAGGAAGAGCGGTCTCGAACTGGTCGAATTCTTTCAAGACTTGAGGGATTTTGGCGCGAATTTCGGAAGCGCGCTTGACGTCGAGCTTCATCAATTGGAGTTGGCGATTTTCTGCCTGCAGCGTTTGCTGGGGATTTTCGCGGCCCGCGGAAATTTTGGCACTCAAATAGGCAAAGGTAATGTCGCCGATCAGGAGCACGGCCAGACCGACATAGATCAGTTGTTTTTTCAGACGTACGTTGCTCATGCACCGCTCGTTGAATACACAGCCTTGAAATCCAGGGTCAAAGGATCGGCACCGGGCTGACCGACCCCGGATTTCTCGCCCATCAGTTCCACATGCGAGAAGGATTTGGAATCTTCAAAGGCTTGCAACATTTTGAGTTTAGCTTCTTCGGTCGCAGCGCCGACGGTGAACTGCAGGCTGACAGTTCCCTTTTCGAGCTTAGGCTCGATGCGAATGACGTGGACGCCAGGAGGGAGGGTGCGCTCGAGGTCCATAAACATTTCGGTCCAGTTGAAGCTGCGCGCTTCAATCACGCCCATGGTGAATTTGGCGCGTTCTTGCAGACCAGCGTTCTCCTGTTGGGCGAAAAAACGTTCGAGTTCCTGGCGCTGAGCGGAGACACGTTCGATCTCGGCTTCGGTGGCTTGGGTGGTGCTGCGCATCGCGGCGTCGGCCTTGCGCAATTCGTAAAAGCGCCAGCCCAGGCCCACGAACAGGATCCCGGCGATAACTCCAAGCACAGTCGCGCCCGCAAAGAAACGGCGCTCGCTGATGAGCGGCTTGGTGGCGAGATTTAAACGTACGAACATTGATTCTTCGAACCTACCTTCTAATTTCGATGCAACATCCAGCCAACCAAGCCGTCTAGTTCGCGATCAGCGAGTTGCCGGACATCTTTGGGCAACTTGCCATCGGAAATAGCGCCATTCAGCAAGGATTTTACCGGACACTTGAATTCGTCTTCGAGCGGGCGAACAAAGAGTTGGAGGCGATTGCCGAGTCCGGCAACGCGAACGGCCTGAATGCCTTCTTGCCAGGTGTCTTGATAATAGGCAGCGAGAGGGTAGACCTCTTCGAGGAGCATATTCGGCGTAACCTCGGCGGCGTTGCTTGGGAGTTCCGTACAACGATAACCGGCCAGGACGCCTTCGCGGACGATGGCGGTAGTAAGTGAGGTGCCGGAAACTCGAGCCAGCAGAGTGGGACGCTGATCTTCCAAAATAGTGATGGCGGCGAGCGCGGTGCTGAGGACTACACCGGGACGCAAGCCACACGCTTCGAGCAGGCCTTCGTATTCGCGAATGATGCGGAGGCGGGCGATGGCGGTGACAACATCCACACCATCGGTACGCGGAGCTTGCCGCATGTAGGACAAAAGAGTTTCGTCGACTTCAAAGGGGACGCTCTTTTTTAATTTCCAGCGAAGCATGGGAAGAGCTTCCTGAGGCGAACGGGGAAAATCGTCGAAGTGCTGGACGAAAACGCGGATGACCGGATCAGGCAGCAGGATCGCTGCGTCTTCTTCCTTCACCTCGAGAGTGCGGCAAATGGTGGCCATGGCGGACTTGACCGCGGAGGGATTCAGAATGTTGGTTTCAATGGCGGAGGGCACGATGGAACCGGAGGGCAGCGGCTCAATAGCGAAGCCGTGCACGCCACCGGTTCGGGAAAAGCGGACTCCAGCAATCTGGTCGGCGGAAACTTCGAAAGCCAAAGGCGGATGCGGAGTCGCGTCCACCCAATTCATGAGGCGCTTGCCAAGGCCGGGCTTGGCGGAGTTTTGCCGGGTTGCGATAACACTAGTCAACGAATGTCACCTTATTGATTTCGCGCAGTGTGGTGATGCCTTCGCGAATTTTTGCGAGGCCACTGTGCCGCAAGGTAATCATACCTTCTTCGATGGCTGCACGTTTGATTTCGGAGGTCGGGCGGCGATCGACAATCATTTCGCGTATGCGGTCGGTGAGATCGAGCAATTCGCAAATAGCGGTGCGCCCGTGGTAGCCAGTGCCAGAGCACTCGAGGCATCCAGCACCTTCGGAGAGCGGATATTGCTTCCAAATGGCGGGATCAAGACCGGACTCGCGGAGTTCGGCTTCGCTGTGCTGCTTGGGGCGCTTGCATTGCGGGCAAATAACGCGGACGAGACGCTGGGCCATGATGCAGTTGAGGGCGGAGACGAAGTTATAGGGCTCGACACCCATGTTGATAAAGCGGCCGATGACGTCGGTAACGTTGTTAGCGTGGACGGTGGTGAAGACCAAGTGACCGGTCAAGGCAGATTGAATGGCGATCTGCGCGGTTTCCTGGTCACGAATTTCGCCGACCATGATCTTGTCTGGATCGTGACGCAAGATGGAGCGCAGGCCACGGGCGAAGGTCAGGCCTTTTTTTTCGTTCACGGGAATCTGGGTGATGCCGCGTAACTGATATTCGACGGGATCTTCGATGGTGACGATTTTGTCTTCGTCGGTTTTGATTTCGTTGATGGCGGCGTAGAGCGTGGTGGTCTTGCCGGAACCGGTGGGTCCCGTGACGAGCACCATGCCGTAGGGCTCGCGAATGTAGCGGCGGAACTTTCCGGTTTCTTCGGCGGAGAAGCCGACGACGTCGAGACTGAGGTTCTGAAACTTTTCAGAGAGAGTTTCTTTGTCGAGTACGCGCAAGACCGCGTCTTCGCCGTGACTGGCAGGCATGATGGAGACGCGCAAGTCGATGTAGCGACCCTTGTATTTCACGCGGAAGCGGCCATCTTGGGGAACGCGGCGCTCGGCGATATCGAGGTCGCTGAGGACCTTGATACGGGAGATGACTGTGGAATGCCATTCCTTGGCGATGGGCTGCATGGCATGCTGCAGAACGCCGTCAATGCGGTATTTGACGGCCACTTCGCCATCGCGGGCTTCGATGTGGATGTCACTGGCGCGGCGCTCGAGGGCGGTGAAGATGACGGTTTCAACGAGACGAACGACGGGGCTGACGGTGGAATCGCGAGTGAGGCGATCGCCGGAAATAGTTTCTTCGCTCTCTTCGTCGTCTTTGGAGACTTGTAGGGTGAAGGCTTCGGTGGCTTGCTCGAGAACGCGCTGGGATTGTTCGGTGCGCTTGAGAATATCGCTGATCTGGCGGGACGTGGCGACTTTGATGGCAAGCTTTTTGCCGAGGAGCAAAGGCAGTTCGTCACTCAGGAGAACTTGACTGGGATCGGCGACGGCGATCATCAAGGTGTTGTTCTGGACGACAAGAGGCACAAAGTTGTAGCGGAACATCAACTCCGCGGGAATGGTGCGGAAAAGCTCGGCGTCAATGCGCTGTTCGCGAAGATCGATGAAGCCGCAGCGATAGCGTTCCGCGAGTTTGCGAGCTTGATCACGCTCTTGCACAAGATCAGCAGCGCCTGCTGGAAGGATCGGCGGCTGCAAATTGGATTCCGGTACGGTAGCCATAGAATTTGTCTAAACCTTATCTTGCCGTGCCAGTCGCCGAAAACGAGAAGATCGGCAAATACAGAGACACGAGAATGAACATAACTAGCATCCCCATGAAAATTAGAATCAAGGGCTCTATTAACGAAACCAAGGCACCGAGACGCAGGCTAACTTCTTCTTCGTAGAATTCCGCGACGCTGTTGAGCATGGGAGCGAGGGCACCGCTGGATTCGCCGACTTCGACCATGTCCATAGCCATTTCCGGCATCACGGCAGTTGCGGATAGTGCGCCGTGGAGAGACTCGCCTTCGCGAACCATCTGGGTGGAGCGGACGACGGATTCACGTACGAGTCTGCTGGTAATGGACTCAGAAGCGGTTTGGAGAGCGCTGACCAACGGAGTTCCGCCGGTCAATAGGGTTGAAAGGGTGCGGCAAAATTGTGAGACCTGAAATTTCAGGAGAGTATCGCCTACCACGGGAATTTTAAACTTCAGGCGATCGAAGGCAACGCCGCCAGCCTCGCTGCGTGACCAGAAAAAGAGGGCGATGATGCCGAGGATCATGAGGGCGATGGCGGCGAGAATATAGGCGCGGTAATCCACGGTGACAAGAATCAGCAGTTTCGTAGGAGCGGGAAGCTCGACGTTGAGGTCGGCATACAGAAGAGCGAACTTCGGTATGACTACTGTGACGAGGTAGGAGACGATGACGGCGGCGACGATGATGAGCAAAATCGGGTAGACCAGGGTGGCTAAAATCTTTTTCTTAACGCCGGTGCTGACCCGCTGGTAGGCGATGTAATAGTCGAGAACGCCGGAGAGATTGCCGCTCTTTTCGCCGGAGAGAATGGCAGTGGAGTAAACCTTGGAAAATACGCCGGCCTCGTCGACAGCCTCGGAAAGGGACTTCCCTTCCCGGACGTGATCGCGAATCTGAACAAGAATGGGACGAAGTTTTGGAGCAGTGGCGCGGGTGGCCAACAGGTCGAGAGCGCGAAGGATGGGCAGACCAGCTTTAATGAGGGTGTTGAATTGCTGGTTGAGAATCAGGAAATCGTTCCCGCCGATTTTCTTTTGTTTGCGAACACCGAAGAAGCCGCTAATGAGGCTGTTGCGGGCCTGAACAGAATACACGTAGAGGCCCCGCTCGACGAGCTTCTGCTTGGCTTCATCCAGCGTACCTGCGGCTTCGACGTGAGAATAAACACGCCCGTTGGCGTCAGCGACGCGACAAACGAATTCACCCATATGTACCTAGTTTACCTCATCCGGGGAGTTCCCCAAAAAGCGGCAGGCGACCTAGTGGCGTTAAGGATAAGCGTCTGGACCCGAGACAACCTGGATTCCCTTGTACTCCCCTACTGACGGACTGCGGGGGATTCCGGTAGCACCCCGTCCACGATCGCGACGCCGAGGGGCGGTTTGAATTTGAAGAGAGATCTGTCGAGGGCGCGGTTGAAGTCCCAATTTTTGAAACGAAATTCAATGCGAATTCCGGCGGGCTCCGAGATTAGGATGCGAGCTAGCTCGCCCTGCGGTGTCAACTCCAGATACGCCACTTCGGGCTGAGACGGGTTGGAAGCGTCCTGGACTCGTTTGGGTTGTTCGGAGGAGCGCAGGACGCAGCGGTAAACGAGGTTGGATGGCTGATCGGGCTTTTCATCTTTAGCGGGGGAGATTTCTGAGCAGATGCGGGAAAGCTTCATGTCGGTGGTGAGCAGGGCGAGTGGAGTACGAAAATCTTCACTGCTTTTCGCCGGCATACGGGAAGCGGTTTTATCGGCTGGCGCGTAGAACCAGGCGTATTTGCCATCGACCAGAAAGAGATTTTTCTCGGGAGCTTCGTAATCCCAGCGCATCTTGCCAGGACGGAGAAAGAAGGCGTTGCCGGCTTCTTTGCGGGTGACCCGTCCGTTTTCGGAGTATTCCTCGAGGAAAGTGGCGGCGAGTGATTTTGCGGAGCGGTAGCGAGCTTCGAAACGGGCTAAGGGAGTGTCGCCCTTTACAAAGTTGTCTTGCGCAGGAGAAGCGGTAGTCAGCGAGAGAAGTAGGAATAGTGAGGCGAAGAAACAGACAAGCTTCACTTTGACGGATAACTCCTGACTAACGACTGATGCGAGAGCGCACTAGTCGAGTTATAGCAGGCGCGCTGAGCGCGATCAAATCGATGGGTCCGCGGAGGTAGCGGGGTTCGTTGGGTTCTGGTGGATCACCAAAGCCTCATCGGTATAAAACCAGCGACGGCCGGTAGTCGAAGGAGTGGTCGGATTGCCATTGACCGAATAGTTGGAAGGCGTGCCACCGACGCCATTGTTTCCGGTGACCGCGTAGATAAAGGTGAAGCCGTCCTTGGTGCCAGTGACCGCGACAGGGTCCGGTATCAGTAGGGCGCTGGAGGCCGTAGCGACTCCGGAAGTGCCACCCAGCGATTTAAGGTCGGGCGAATAACCGTTGCCAAACTGGATCATGTAGATGGATTCCGCGGTATTAACGTCGCGAAGGGTTTGAACGGCCGAAGCTTCGTTAGCGGTCATTTTGGATTGAATGAGGCTCGGGATCGCGATGGCCGCGATGATAAGAATAATGGCCACGACGATGAGCAGCTCAATTAGGGAAAAACCAGCTTGTTTGCGTCTCATGACCCCGGTTCTCCGATCCCACGCTTACGGCTAGTCTATCTGACTAATGATGGAGCAAGCGACTGGCCAAAGTTGTGATGGGTGACGCCTGATGATGTGCACATTTACCCGGAAAATCGTATGTTTTCGCGACACATGTTTGGTCCGATGACCGGAACTGTCACCGAAAAAGACAAAAGTTGTCATTTCTTTTCCGTTGGTTACCGTACCAAAACAAAACCGGAGCAGGAATCACTCCCTGCTCCGGGTGAAAACGGTTTGACGACTCAGAGCCTTATAGAGGCACGCCGGTGGTGGTCTTGCAGGTACCCGCTGAGGTAGCACCGGTGGCTACATAGAAGAGCACCAAGTTCTGGTCAGAGCAAAAGCCGCGGGTTCCGGTGGAGCCAGCAGTGGTCGGTTCCGCTTCATCGGTATAGGTTCCCGTGCCCGCTGCGCCTGCCGTTACGTAAAAGGTGTATCCACTCTTTTTGCTGGACGCCAGGAGATTGTCGATCAAGCAGGCATTCGCGGCTGCAGGGGTGGTGCAAGTTGCGCCGCCAGGACCCAATTGAGCGAGCGTTGCAAACTGGGCGGGGTAGGTATTGTTATAGGTCACTTCGCCGGTGTTTATGGTCCTCAGGGACGCTACGGCGGAAGCTTCGTTTGCGGCCATCTTGGAGCGAATGAGGTTGGGTATTGCGATAGCGGCGATGATGAGAATGATGGCGACGACGATTAAAAGCTCGATCAGTGAAAAACCAGACTGGTTGCGTTTCATGGGCCCGGGTCTCCAATCCCGTACGATTGAGTTGAACTGTGGAGCGTCGTTCAACTCTATAAGTGCAAGCAGATGGCCGTGATAGGAAACCGGCGAAGCGCGTCGACGTTGCGAAAATGCTCGGATTTTGAAGGTATTTCTAAGTTGCAGAGACTTTGATGGCGCAGCGGAGTGACCGGAATTGTCCGCGAATGACAGAAGTTGTCTATGTGCGGTGAAATTTCGAAGATCGCGAAGGTCAACGCAAAAAAAAACGGAGCAGGATTTGCATCCTGCTCCGTGTAAATCGCGCGAGTAAGAAACTCGCTTGATACTTTTACAGAGGAACGCCCGTCGCTGTCGTGCAGGTTCCCGAACCGGCGCCCGTCGCTACGTAGAAGAGCACCAGGTTCTGGTCGGAGCAGAAACCGCGCGTACCCGTGGAACCGGCAGTGGCTGGTTCCGCTTCATCCGTATAGGTTCCCGTGCCCGCCGCACCCGCCGTGACGAAGAACTTGTAGCCGCTCTTCGTACCAGCGGCCAACAGGTTGTCGATCAAGCAAGCGTTTGCCGCTGCTGGAGTGGTGCAGGTCGCGCCGCCAGGACCCAACTGAGCCAAGGTGGCGAACTGCGCCGGATAGGTATTGTTGTAGGTCACTTCGCCGGTGTTAATCGTGCGGAGAGACGCCACAGCCGAAGACTCGTTCGCTGCCATCTTGGAACGAATGAGGTTCGGGATAGCGATAGCCGCGATGATCAGAATGATCGCCACGACGATCAGCAACTCGATAAGAGAGAAACCCTTCTGCTTCTTCATGAGATCTCCTTGAGAGAATGTCCAACGTGCCAGAGCACGCGGGGAAGTAATGCAAGCCAGGTGCCATCCTTAGGCCATATAGTACCAAGGTACTGACGATTTCCTGCATTCGCTTGACGTTATGGTGGTTAGCGGGATGAAATCTGAGAATTTCTGCAAACTTTGGGCTGGGGCCCATTTTGGGACTGGTTGGAAATTGACCTTTTCTGTCGCGCTGCTCTGCCCGAATTTGTCATCTTCCAATTGATCCGAAACGGGAGGCCTTGCAGCTGTGAAGCGGATACCGATTCCGTCGAAAAGCGGCTGTCCCTAGGCACCTACAAGTTGTGCTTCTTGGCGAAGTGGCGGAAGGAGCGGTAGCTGATTTTTAGGAGCTCGGCGGCTTGGGTGCGGACGCCGTTGGAGCGTTCCAGGGCGGCTTGGAGGTAGCGCTTTTCGGTTTCAGCTACGACGCGCTCGAAGTCGACGCCTTCTGGGGGGAAGACTACGCCATTGCCCCCTGGTCCTGATGCTGCGGATACTGAGGTGGCGGTGATGCCGGCGACGCGATCGGGCAGGACGCCGGTGCTGATTTCGGGGCCGCTCTCGAGGGCCACGGCGCGCTCGATGGTATTTTCCAGTTCGCGGACATTGCCGGGCCAGTCGTAGGATTCCAGATGACGCATGGCCTGCGGCGAGATGCCTTCGATGGGCTTCTCCATCGATTTGCGGAAGCCTTCAAGGAAGTGACGGGCGAGCAGTGGAATATCTTCGCGACGTTCCCGAAGCGACGGCACGTGAATAGGGATCACGCTGAGGCGGTAAAACAAATCTTCGCGGAACTCACCGGCGGCGATGGCTTTCTCTAAATCCTTATTGGTGGCGGCGATGACTCGGACGTCGACGTCGGTTTCTTCGTTACTGCCGAGCGGGCGAATCTTTCCTTCCTGCAAGACGCGATACAATTTCACCTGCATGGCTTGATTCATGTTGCCGATTTCGTCCATGAAGAGCGTGCCACCATGGGCGGCCTGGAAGAGACCGCGTCGATTCTCGTTGGCGCCGGTAAAGGCGCCCTTCATGTAGCCGAAGAGTTCAGATTCGAGCAGGGTTTCGGGGAAGGCGCCGCAATTGATGGTGATGAAGGGCGTATGGGAGCGCGCGCTATTTTCGTGAATGGCGCGGGCGACGAGTTCTTTACCAGTTCCACTTTCTCCGGTGATCAGGACGCGGCTGTTTTGCGGAGCCACGGTCTGGATCAAGTCAAAGATGGCCTTCATCTTGGGGCTCTGGCCGATGATGTTGTCGAGGCCAGTGAGACGGCGCAGTTCGCGGCGGAGGTAGCCCGCTTCCTTTTTCCATCTGAGGTTTTCGGAAACTTCGCGGACGGCGAGACGCAACTGCTCGACGAGGTCGTGGTCCTTGATGACATAGCGGTTGGCGCCCTCGTTGGCGGCAGCGATGGCGGTTTCGAGCGTGGGGACACCGGTAATCAGGACGAAGTAGGAGTCGGGTGCAATTTCACGGGCGAAGCGAAGCAGTTCTACACCGGTGGCGCCGGGCATGCGGACGTCGGAAATAATAATGTCGAAGAGTGAGCCTTCGAGTTTGCGCTTGGCGGCTTCAACGCTATTGGTGACTTCGACGCGGTGACCTTCCTTGCGAAAAGTAATTTCGAGAAGCTCGCAAATGGATTTCTCGTCGTCAACGACGAGAATGTGGACCATGTCGCGGGAGGCATCCCTAGCAACAGTTTTCGTGGCTTGCATGCACCCTCATTCAACGCACGGAAGTTCGATAACGAACTCCGCGCCTTTGGCTTTTTCGCTGATTACAGTAATGCGCCCACTGTGAGCCTGAACGATCTGGTAAACGATGGCCAAACCTAAACCAGTGCCGCCTTCAAAGCTGGATTGCAGGGGTTCAAATATTTTTTCGCGTTGACTGGGATCGAGGCCAATACCGGTGTCGCGGAAGGAAATGCGTAACCACTCCGGAACGTGTTCGAGGCCGACGGTTAAGGTGCCGCCGCTGGGCATAGCGCGCAGAGCGTTGTCGCAGAGATTCCAGAAAACTTGCTTAATCTTGTTGGGATCGACTTGGGCCTTGCAGGACTGACCATTAAAGGTACGGATGATCTGGTAATTGGTGTCGATACCAGGCTTCTTCTCCATAAGGAAAAGAGTTTCGTCGAGAAGGGTGCGAACGTCGGATTCCTGGAAGACGTAGGACTTCTCGCGAGAGTAGTTAAGGAAGTCAGTGATGATGTGATTGAGGCGCTCGGATTCGCGGCTAACGATGCTGACCAGGTGCTTCTCGTCTTCTTCGAGGGGGACGAGGCGACCTAGTTCTTTGACGGCGCCGGCCATGGCGGTTAGAGGCTGGCGAATCTCGTGAGCGATGGCGGCGGAGAGCCTGCCAACGGCGGCCATGCGTTCCTTGGTGGCGACTTCCTGTTCGAGGCGACGCAATTCGGTTAAGTCCTGGAAATTGAAAACGTACCCGCTACGGGTGGCATCCCGGGTGCGCAACGGCGATACGGAGATGCCCAAGAAGCGTTTTTGGCCAAGGCTGCCGCGCACTTCGATTTCGCGGCGAAGGGAGAGACGCTCAGGGAGCGAAGACATGTTGGGTAGCCAGAAGTCCGGACTGACTTCACGAATATCGCGGCCGCGAACTTCGGCAAAAGAGCGACCCAGGATTTCTTCACCGGTGCGGTTGAGGAGGACTACACGGCCTTCGAGATCGGTGGTGACCAAGCCGCCGCGCATGGAATGAATGATGTCGGAGGTGAAGTCTTGCAGTTCCTGGAGTTCCTCACGCTTCTGCTCGAGTTCGGAACTCTTTCTGCGCAGAGAAAGTGAGAGCAGGCCAGCCAAATAGCCAACGGCTAAGAAGGCGAAGGCGTTTCCAAGTAGCCAAAGGCGAAGGTTGTCTGTGGAGGGCGTGGAAACGGAAGTTCTGGGAAGTCTTCCGTATTGCACAAGCAAGGCAAATGAAACCAGCGAAGTGATGCACAGAAGCGAGGTGAGAAAGGCGGAGCGACGAGAAAATAAAATGCTGGCGACGATGATGATCAGCAGATAGAGCGAAGTGAAATTGCTGTCTTGCAGGCCGGTGGCATAGACGATGCCGGTGATCATCACAACGTCGCAGAGGACTTGGACCGCGCCAACCCAACTGGCGGGCGGTAAGACGCGGACGAGGATCAGGTGCAGGATGCCAATGGTGATCCAAAGAATGATGATGGGCAGGAAAAAACGGGGCGAACCGCTGGCTGGGAGATACTGCGGCCACACCACGCCTACGCCCAAAATAAGAGCGATCATCAGCAGCCGAACGCGTGTCAGCCACTCGAGCCATTCTCGCCGATCAAATGTACGTTCCATGCAAAACGCCGGAAGGCAACTTCCCCCAAGTACATTCTAAAGAGAAAAAGGAGGACAGGTGATATTCCCTGCCCTCCCATTTCCGAAGAGAACCCCCTGTTAGTGCGCGGAGCTCAACTTGCCAATCAGCGAGAATAGAGGCAAGTACATAGAGATAACCACGCCGCCGACGACCACGCCCAAGAAGACGATCATAATGGGTTCGATAGCCGTCAACAAGTCCTTGACCGCCGCGTCTACTTCTTCTTCGTAGAAGTCAGCGATTTTCTGCAGCATGGCATCCATGGCGCCGGTTTGTTCACCGACCGCGATCATCTGGGTAACCATGCCGGGAAACACGTCGGATTCTTTCAGTGGCTCGGTAAGCGACTTACCTTCTTCAAGTGATTTTCTGACTTGAGTCAGCGCCCTTTCGATGACGGCGTTGCCGGAAGTCTTGGCGGTAATGTCCAAACCTTCGAGGATGGGCACGCCGCTGGCGATCAAGGTGCCGAGGGTTCGGGTGAAACGGGCGACGGCAATCTTGCGCATGACCAGGCCCAAGACGGGGAGTTTCAGAATGATAGTGTCGATGGCCATTCGCCCCTGTTTGGTGCCATACCAGACTTTCAAGCCGATAATGCCGCCGACGACGGCTACGACGATGAGCAAGCCGAAGATGCTACCGACGAAGTTACTTAAGCCGATGACGATTTTGGTGGGGAGGGGCAAATCGACGCCCAAGCCGGCAAACAACGTAGCGAATACCGGGACGACCTTCCACAAGAGCAAGATGATAACGCCGGCAGCAACGGTCAAGACGCCGATGGGGTAAACGAGAGCGGACTTCACGGCACGCTGCAATTTGACGTTCTTTTCGATGTAGGTGGAGAGGCGTTGAAGAATGGTGTCGAGAATACCGCCGGTCTCGCCAGCTTCGACCATGTTGGAGTACAAGGCGTCGAAGACCTTGGGATATTGCTTCATGGCAGTGGAGAGGTTGCTGCCGCCCTCAACCGCGCTGCGCGTACCAGTGAGGACCTTCTGGAAGGTTTTGTTCTCTTGTTGGCTGGCGAGAATCTCGAGACACTGAACGAGCGGCAATCCGGCATCGATCATGACGGAGAACTGGCGAGTGAAGATGGCCAATTCTTTCGCCTTCACGCCCGCGCCGAAGGACGGGAGGTTGAACTCCTTGCCCTTCTCGGACATTTTGGTGGGCGTGATCTGCTGGCGACGCAGCAGACCTTGCAGCTCTGCCTTGTTGTTAGCCGACATTTCGCCGGATACAGCAGACCCCGCGCGATTCGTTCCTCGATAGGTAAAGACCGGCATGGTTTCCTCCTCAGCGGTCGAAAATCAAACGTTCAATCTTCAAATCCCCAAAAACAAAAATCTAGTGGCGCACACCGACCGGCGTCTTGATAGTAGGCTTACCCGAAGACGGAGTAGAAGCCACGCCGCGATTGATCATGTCTTGCAGTTCGTCCGGGTTTGACGAACGAGCCAGAGCGACGTCCAAGGTGATTTGCTTGGAGAGATACGCATTCGCCAAGCCCTGGTTAAAGGTCTGCATACCCGTTTGTCCGGTGCCGGTCTGCATGGCGGAATAAATCTGGTGAATTTTATCTTCACGCACGAGGTTGCGGATAGCGGGCGTGGGGACGAGTACTTCCATAATCATGACGCGGCCGCGGCCATCGGCCTTGGGCAAAAGGGCTTGGCAAAGAATGCCTTCGAGCACCATAGAGAGCTGCGCACGAATCTGGGGCTGCTGGTGCGCGGGAAAAACGTCGATGATGCGGTTAATGGTGGAAGCAGCCGAGTTGGTGTGCAGAGTGGCAAAGGTCAAGTGACCGGTTTCGGCAATGCGTAACGCGGACTCAATGGTTTCGAGGTCGCGCATTTCGCCGATGAGCACCACGTCTGGGTCTTCACGCAAGGCGGCGCGGAGCGAATTGGCAAAGGAATGAGTGTCGGCGTGGACTTCGCGCTGGTTTACGAGGCACTTTTTGTGATTGTGGAGAAACTCGATGGGATCCTCGATGGTGATCATGTGCTCTTCGCGCTCGGCATTGATTTTGTCGAGCATGGCGGCGAGCGTGGTGGATTTGCCGGAGCCAGTAGGTCCGGTAACGAGGACCAACCCGCGCGGCTTGTCGCAGAGACCCTTCACGACGAGCGGCAATCCGAGAGCGTCGAAGCCTTTAATTTCCCAAGGAATGGTACGGAAGACAGCACCGACGGCGCCGCGTTGATTGAAAACGTTTCCGCGGAAGCGCGCCAGGTTTTTGAGGCCGAAGGAAAAGTCGAGTTCGAGATTTTCTTCAAAGCGATGCTTCTGGGCATCGGTCAAGACGCTGTAGGCCAGAGATTTGGTGTCGGCGGCGGTAAGCGGGGGCATGTCCAGAGGGCGGAGCCGTCCGTGAACACGCACGCGGGGCGCGCTGTTGGTGGTGATATGGAGGTCGCTGCCTCCCATCTCGATCATTTTCTTGAGCAATTCGCTCAGTGTTATGCCAGCCATTTATGCGTCCTCTCTGACTTACAAAACCGTCTCGCGAAGAACTTCTTCCATGGTGGTCTGACCCAAGGCGACTTTGACCAAACCGCTGCGGCGAAGGGTCAGCATGCCCTGCTCGATAGCCTTCTTTTTTAGTTCGAGTGCGGAAGCGCCGACGAGAATCAACTCGCGCAGTTCGTCGTTAATTTCCATAACTTCGTACAGACCGGTACGGCCTTTGTAGCCACCCTTGTTGCAGGTGGTGCAGCCTTTGCCATGGTAAATTTTGGTGGTCTTCACTTCTTCCGGTGTGTAGCCGGCATCGATCAACGCCTGTTCCGGAACTTCCAATTCTTCTTTGCAATTGACGCAAATGCGACGAACCAAGCGCTGCGCGCAGATTAAGTTGACCGAAGTGGCGACGAGAAATGGCTCAATACCCATGTTCATCAAACGGCTGATAGTGGAGGGTGCGTCGTTGGTGTGCAGGGTGGACAAGACCAAGTGACCGGTGAGTGCGGCTTTCACAGCGATTTCAGCGGTTTCAAAGTCGCGGATTTCGCCGACGAGAATGATGTTGGGGTCTTGGCGCAAGAAAGCGCGCAACGCTGCGGCAAAGTTCAAGCCGATCTGTTCCTTCATCTGGACCTGGTTGATACCAGCCAACTGGAACTCGACTGGATCTTCGGCGGTCATGATGTTGGTGTCGACTTGATTGAGTCGCGCGACTGAGGAGTAGAGAGTATTCGTTTTGCCGGAACCGGTAGGACCGGTGACGAGGACCATGCCGTATGGCTTCAAAATATTGCGTTCAAACTTCTTCAGCGACTCGGGCTCGAAACCGAGCTTAGTCATGTCGAGGCGAAGGTTTTCTTTGTCGAGAAGTCGTAAGACGATTTTTTCGCCGTAGAGCGTGGGGACGGTGGAGACGCGGAAGTCCAGTTCCTTCTTCTTGCCGTCGGCCTTGTACTTGATCATGATGCGGCCGTCTTGGGGGAGGCGCTTTTCGGCGATGTCCAGCTTGGCCATAATTTTCATACGGCTGGTCATGGCGTCGCGCAGCTTTAGCGGAGGATTCATGACGGTTTGCAGCACACCGTCTACGCGGAAGCGGACGCGCATTTCGTTTTCGTAGGGCTCCATGTGAATATCACTGGCGCCACGCTTCACGGAATCGGTAAGAATCAGGTTAACCAGCTTGATGATGGGGGCTTCTTCGGCGGCCTTTTCGAGCATGGCCGCGTCCATCTCGGTCTCTTCGGCTGCAAGTTCCAGTTCCTGGTCATCGTCGACCAGGTCCTTCATCAAATTGCTAAGTTCTTCGTGGTTCGATGCGCCGCCACCGTAAAAACGAGAAATCGATTCCGCAATGGCCGATTCGGACGCCACCACAGGCTCGACGTTGAAGCCGGTCATGAACTTGATATCGTCCATGGCGAAGACGTTGGTGGGGTCGGTCATCGCGATGGTCAGGACAGAGCCGACGCGGGAGAGCGGAATGACCTGGTAGCGGAGAGCGGTGTCTTGCGGGATGAGCTTGATGACGTTGGGATCGATCTCGTAATACTTCAAATTGATGGAAGGAACGCCGTACTGACGTGAAAGCACACCGGTGATGTCATCATCGGTGATGTACCCCATCTTGGTCAGGCAGCTACCCAGCTTGCCACCGTTGGAGCGCTGGAATTCGAGCGCTTTGTCCAACTGGTCCTGCGTGATGAGGCTTTCCTTTAGTAAAATCTCGCCCAAACGGACGGACATCCGCAGCTCTCCCGTGAGACTATGTACCCATCGCCAACATAGCAAACGCCTTCGTGGGGCGTTGGCCGAATTTGCAAGACCGTTGTGAATTCGCTAATACCTGTACGCGGGAACAGGCCACTGCTAGCAAGGACAGCGCCTATTTCTTGACTTGGCTGGTTCGCCCTGTTTATCTTGCGGAAGAGATGCTGAGGCCGCGCAAATTGAGTGTTTCGGTAAAACGTGGAGTGCGCCGCAGTGGCACACGAACACGTACGCACACGCCCGTTTTGCCTGCGCCGCAAACGGTGCTGCCAATTTTGCATGATTATTACGATGCACTCTTGGAGAAGCATGGGCCGCAGAGCTGGTGGCCGGGGCGGACGCGGTTCGAAATTATAGTGGGCGCGATCCTGGTGCAGAATACGTCGTGGAGCAACGTGGAGCGTGCTATTGTGGCGCTGCGTCGCGAACGACTGCTGACTCCGGCGGAAATCGAGCGGTTGCCGCAGGCTAAGCTGGCGGGGCTGATTCGCTCTTCGGGATACTTCCGGCAGAAGGCGCGAAAGCTGAAGGCGTTCGTGAGATTCTTGCGGCAGAACTATGCGAGCAGCCTGACAAAAATGTTTCGCATTCCCACGGATGAGCTTCGAGAGCAGCTGCTGACGGTACACGGGATTGGCCCGGAGACGGCGGATTCGATTTTGTTGTACGCGGGCGAGCATCCGGTATTTGTCGTGGATGCCTATACAAGGCGAGTTTTGGAACGACATGGGCTCGTTCATGGAAAAGCGACCTATGAGGAAATCCGCCGGTTGTTCGAAAATAGCTTACCGAAGAGAGTTTCTCTGTTCAACGAGTACCACGCCTTGATCGTGCACACCGGAAAGCACTTCTGTAAACCGCGGGCGCCACTGTGTTCGGCGTGCCCGCTGAGTCTATTTTTGCCACCAATTACTTTGCCAACAAAGATCTCGGAGATGACGGCATGAGCCCGGCGACGCCACAGTCTCGCACCCGGCTGATCATCGCGGGCATTCTGGTAACGCTGCTGATGGCGGCAGTGTTCACGCTGGGATCGTTGGATGTGCCGTTCGAGCCGAGTTCGTGGCCTGAAGTGATTGCGCTGTATGCGGTGTCAAGTTTCATCACGGCGGCGCTGCTGGTATTTGGGCTGATCCTGACGCGCAGCGTGGTGCGATTGCTGGTAGAGCGCAGCAAAGATCAACTGGGGGCGCGGTTTAAGACGAAGATGGTGCTGGGGGCAATGGCCATTTCGCTGTTGCCGGTGATCTTCATGTTCTTCGTCAGCTATTCCCTGCTGAATCGCACGCTGGGCCGGTGGTTCCCGCGGCCGCTGGAAATTGCGTCGGAAGAGACACAAAAGCTGCTGAGTGACGTGGGACGGGGAACGTTGCCACGACTGAGAACGCTTGGCTATCAGGCTGCGCGGCATGTGGAGGAGACGCCGGAGGTATTTCTCGAGCACACACTTTCGTCAGGACTCGACGCGGTGTGGTTGTATGACGCGCAGGGACGATTTCTGAAAGGCGGAATCGTCTGCGATAACCAGCCAGACGATCGGACGCAAAACCTCTGTACCGTTAGCGGAGTGCAAGGCACGAAGGAACGCACTTTACAGAGCGGCGTGGAATTGTGGCAAACGCAGGACAAGACTTATTTCGGAACGCGCGTGCCGGTGACGCTGAAGAACCAGCAGGCAGGTAGCCTGGTGGTTGCCAACAAAACCAGTGCGGACTTTCTGAAGCGGCTGAACACGATTCAGGCGCAGATGCAGGAATACGAGCGAGTGAAACAGAACCTGCGGGCGCTGAAGCGGCAGATGCTGCTGATTTTGTTTTTCTTCACGCTGCTGGTGCTATCGGCTGCAACGTGGGTGGCGCTGTTCTTGGCGAAGCAGGTTACGGTGCCGATTCAGGCGCTGGCGGAAGGCACGCGCGAAGTATCGTCTGGCAATTTTTCGTATCAGGTTCCGGAGCAGGTACAAGACGAGTTGGGGATGCTGGTGCGTTCGTTCAACTCGATGACCACGCAGTTGGCAGATAATCGCGGACAAATTGACGAGTTCACCAGGAATTTGCAGCAAGCGGTGCAAGAACTGGAACGGCGGCGGCAGTTGATGGAGACGGTGCTGGAGAATATTCCAGCAGGCGTGATTTATCTGGATGCGGCGGGAACGATTCTCCGGACGAATACGGCGCTGACGCAGATGTTTGGGGCGGCTTCGCGGGGAGTTGATTCGCTGGAAGGATTGATGGGGATCGAGGCGCACCGGATTCTGCAGCAGTTGATGCGGCGGGCGTTGCGGATGGGCGTGGTGTCGCGGGAGATTGAAGTGGTGGAGTCAGGACGAGTGCTGCATCTGGCAGTTACGGTGAGTTCGCTGGGACCGCGGAGGGCGAACACTGGGTTTGTGCTAGTGTTCGACGATTTGACGGAAGTGTTGCAGGCGCAGAAATCGGCGGCGTGGCAGGAAGTGGCGCGGCGCATCGCGCACGAAATCAAGAATCCGCTTACGCCGATTCAATTGTCGGCGCAGCGATTGAATCATCAACTGGCGTTGCGGGCGGAATCCAAGCAAGAGCCGAAGGATCCGGAGTTGACGCAGATCGCACAAGAATGTGCGCGACTGATTGAGCGCGAGGTGGCGACACTTGCGGCACTGGTGAATGAATTTTCGCAGTTCGTGCGGTTCCCGACGGCGAAATTGCAGCCGACAGACACAAATGTCACGGTGGGCGAAGCAGTGGAGGTATTTTCCGGGCGGCTGGACGGAATACAGATCAAGACCAGTCTGGAGCAGAATTTGCCGGCGATACGCGCGGATGGGCCGCTACTGCGCAGCGTGATTATCAATTTGATTGATAATGCGGCGGAAGCGCTGGAAGGCGCGCCGTGCCGGGAGATTACGGTGGGAACGCATTTGCGCTCTGAATCCGATACCATTGAGATTGCGGTGGCGGACACAGGACACGGAATTTCACCCGAAGATAAGGACCGACTTTTCTTGCCGCACTTCTCTACCAAGGAACGGGGCACTGGGTTGGGTCTGGCTATCGCCGCCCGGATTATTTCGGAGCATGGCGGATCGCTGCGGGTGGAAGACAACGCGCCGGTTGGTTCGCGTTTTCTGATTGAGCTGCCGGTAGCAGAAACGCCTGCCGCGCCGGCGACGGAACGGGTGGGCGTAGACACGGATCGATGATCTCTCAGCAGAAAATTTTAATTGTGGACGACGAATCCGGGATTCGCGAATCGCTTTCTTCGATTCTGCGCGATGAACGGTATTTCGTGGAGACGGCGGCGTCTGCGGAAGAGGCCCTGGAGCGGATCGGGACGAATGTGTTTGATGTGGTGCTGCTGGATGTGTGGCTGCCGGGAATGGATGGGATGGAAGCGCTAGGCCGGATTCAATCGGTGGCTGGGGCGCCTTCGGTGATCATGATTTCCGGACACGGCACGATTGAGACGGCGGTGCGTGCGACGAAGTTGGGGGCGTTCGACTTCATCGAGAAGCCGCTGTCACTGGAAAAAATTATCGTGCTGGTGCGGAACGCGATACAGCAGCGGCGTTTGCAGGAAGAGAATCAGGTATTGCGCGGTGAATTGGGCCATCGCTACAAGGTGATGGGCGACAGCGTGCCGATGAAGGCGCTGCGGCAGCAGATTGGCGTGACAGCGCCGACGAATGGGCGCGTGCTGATTTATGGAGAAAGCGGGACTGGCAAGGAACTCGTGGCGAGGGCGCTGCACGCTGCTAGCCTGCGGAGTAAAGGATTGTTTGTGGAAGTAAATTGCGCGGCGATTCCGGATGAGCTGATTGAGTCTGAGTTGTTTGGACATTTGAAGGGAAGTTTCACGGGCGCGACGGAAGACAAGATGGGCAAGTTCCAGAAGGCGGATGGCGGGACGTTGTTTCTGGATGAAGTTGGAGACATGAGTTTGCGGACGCAATCGAAAGTGCTGCGGGTGTTGGAGGAGCAGCGCTTCGAGCGGGTGGGCACGAACGAACTGCTGCACGTGGATGTGCGGGTGATTGCAGCGACGAACAAAAATTTGGAACAGGAAATTGCCAAGGGAGCGTTTCGGCAGGACCTGTTTTACCGGTTGAATGTAATTCCCTTCTTTGTACCGCCTCTGAGGGATCGCAGTGAAGATATTTCGGTGCTGGCGCGATTTTTTCTGGGTGAGTTTAGCTCGGAGTATGGGAAGAAGACGCGGGAGCTGAGCGAGGGGGCGATGGAGATTTTGATGCGGTATCCATGGCCGGGAAATGTGCGGGAGTTGAAGAACCTGGTGGAGCGGCTTGTGATTGTGTGCCCGCAATCGCGGATTGAGCCGCATCATCTGCCACCAGAATTGTTTCGAGGCGTGGCGGAGAGTCCGCAGCATCCGTATTCGACGTTGCATGAAGCGCGCAGTGCGTACGAGCGGGAATTTATTTTGCGGAAGCTGCAAGAACACCGGTGGAATATGACGCAGACGGCATCGGCGCTAGGGTTGGAGCGGTCGCATCTGTATCGGAAGATGAAGTCGCTGGGGATTGCGGCTCCGGAGTAAGAAGCCAAGTCAAATGCTTAACACAGAGTACACAGAGGTCGGAGCACGGAGGTCGCGGAGAGTTAGTGGGCTAGCGACGCTTTTTGTGCTCTTTGCGCCGTTCCGTTCTGGTTTTCGGGTTTCTGTTTTGCGGAGATTTAGGTTGCTGGGATCTGCTTTTCGGCCGACCCCATTCTGGTGCATTTTCGCTGGCGCCTTGCTGGTCAAGGCCTAAGAGTTGGGAGTGCCAATCGAGTTCGCGGACTTTGGTGGGATCGTCGCGCCAGCCTGGAACAACTTTTACAAACAGTTCGAGATAGATTTTTGAGCCGAGAAGCGTTTCCAGTTCCTTACGAGCTTCGGTGCCTACCCGCTTCAACATTTCGCCTTTGTGACCAATCAGAATTTTTTTCTGGGAGTCGCGCTCGACGTGCAGGGTGGCGTGGATTTTCAGGATTTTCGGAGTCTCTTCGAACTTGTCGACAATGACGGCCAGTGCGTGCGGAACTTCGTGGTAGGTGAGCTTGATGGCTTTCTCGCGGACGATTTCGCTGGCGAGGAAGCGTTCGGGCTGATCGGTAATTTGATCGTCGGGGAAAAACGCCGGACCTTCGGGCAACTGCCTCATGATTTCTTCGAGGAGGTCGTCGCAGCCATCGCCCCGGAGCGCAGAAATTGGCACGAGAGCGGCGAGTGGAAGCGCCTGCGAGAAAACAGTGAGGAGCGGCAGCAACTTGGGCTTGGGGACGCGGTCTATTTTATTAAGTGCCAGGATAGTCCTGCCTTCGAAGCGCTTGGCCTTTTCGAGGAGCAACTCGTCGGCTTGAGGGAGCGTGTGACTGGCGTCGAGCATCAGGAGCAGAACGTCGATACCTTCGAGGGCGGCGGCGACTTCGCGCATCATTTGACGATTCAGCGTGGTGTGACCTTCGTGAAGGCCGGGCGTATCGATGAAGACGATCTGGCCTTCCGGGCGCGAGACGATGCCCTGAATGCGGTTGCGGGTGGTTTGCGGCTTGGAGGTGACGATGGCGACTTTCTGGCCAACGAAACGGTTCAACAGTGTGGACTTACCGGCGTTCGGACGGCCAACGATGGCGACGAATCCGGCGCGTTGCTGCGGCTTGGCAGTGGCTTCGGGTGTTTCTGACAATATTTTCTCGCTTTGTTCTATCACTCTGGATTCCTGTCTTTGACGCACTGTGCTTTGCTTGAGTCCGCCGAATTTGCGGTGCGGACTAGTAGGAAGAATAAAGGGTAGCACTATAAGGGCCGGTTCGACGCGGGGGTTGTAAATAGATTCGCGGTCAGGTTGTTGCTTGCGCCTGAGCGGCGGCGCTTTCGACCAGGCGCGCGCGGACGCGGAGGACTTTACGTTGATTGGCTTCGAGCACTTCAAAACGATACCCGGCCAATTCCGTGGTGTCGCCAGGAGCGGGAACTTTTCCGGTAACGTAGCTGAGCAACCCTGCAAGGGTGGTGACGGTATCGTCGGATTTCTCGCCAAATTGAATGCCCAACAGCCTTTCGACGTCGGAAATGCCCATGCTGCCACGCAAGACGAGACTGCCATCGGCTTCCCGCTTGGCGTCGGGCGCGAGTTGGAGGGCATCGGTGCCGCCGCTTTCGCCGACGATTTCTTCGACGAGATCTTCGACAGTGGCGATTCCAGCGACAGAGCCATGCTCATCGATGACCACGGCCATGGGCTGGCCTTTCTGGCGCATTTCTTTGAGCAGGTCGGAGCCGGCCTTGGTTTCCGGGACAAACAAAACCTGACGAGCGAGTTCACGAACTTTGCGTTTGGGCAAATCGGTGTCGGCGACCTGAAGGAGATCCTGAGCGTAGACGACGCCGACGATGTCGTCGAGAGACTTTTCGTAGACGGGCATTTTGGCGAATTTGGTTTCGACGAAGCGGGCGTGCATCTCTTCGAGAGTGGCGTCGGCCTGCATGGCGACGACATCGGGGCGCGGAGTCATAACTTCGCGGACGCGCTTGTCACTGAATTCGACGACCTGCTCGATGAGATCGGCTTGTTCGCGTTCGATGATTCCCTCTTCTTCGGCGACTTCGACGAGGGCCTCGATACCTTCTTCGGTACGCTGCTCGGGAGTGCGCTCGATTTCGCGCTCGGAGATGCGGGCTACGGTTTCTGCGCCTTCCAGAAAAACGCGGACAGGCCAGACGAGCCACATGGAGGCGCGGATAACGGGAAGGAATGGAAGGAGCCATCGCCCCGTGGTGCGATACAGCAACATGTCGGGGATGAAATGCATCAGGATGATCACTTCGAGCGATAGAAAGACCAAGAATTGGAGAGCCGCTTCCCAGGTGTTGGGGACCCAGAAGACCACGCCGCGGGTGGTTTCAAGAACGACGAAGGCCAACCAGAAGTGGCCGAGGATGCGGAAGGTGCGACCGCCGCTCTTGCGATTGATTTTGAGCTTAGGCTCGATTTCGGCTTCGAAGATTTCGAGATGTTCGTGGACGCGGCCCGTGGTCATGCGGCCAAGCTCGCGGTAGATGAGCGTGAGATAAGAGAAGATTGGCAGGCCGAGAGCGAGCACGGCCACGGAGCAGATGAAGACCCAAAGCAACATCGTTTATGCGAGTCCCAATCGCCGGCGTAAGGTCTGTTCTATCGTATCCATTTGTCCCTGATCTGTCTCGTGATCGTATCCCAAAAGATGGAGAACGCCGTGCAAAATTAAAATGCGAAGCTCGTCGGGAAACGAGTGGCCAAACTGTTTGGCGTTGCGGCGGGCTACCTTGGGAGAAATAGCGATATCACCGAGATAGGAGGCAGAGGTCCCCTTGGGCTTTTGGTTGCGACTGGCGCCCGGAAACTCTTGCTCAAAGGGAAACGAAAGAACGTCGGTAGTTCCCTTTTTCTTGCGGTAGGTTTGATTCAGCCGGGTCATTTCGCGATCGTCGATCAGGCGAACACCCACGCTGCGCGATCCAAGCTTGAGTTGACGCCGGACACGGGCGAGAAAGAGGCGCAGCAGGGGCAAGTCTACACGTACCGCTTTTTGATGATTTTCAAGGTTGTCGGGGTGCGCCGCCGAGCGAGCAGGCGCACGCTTTTTGCGAGTCATTCCTGCGATAAGCCGCTTTTCTCGGACTTGTCCGGCTGCGGCTCGGGTACGGCTACATTGCGAGGCTTGCCATTTCCGCCGCGCTGCGGATGGGTCATATCGTGCTCTTCGTAAGCGCGGATAATTTGTTGAACGAGGTTGTGGCGGACGACATCCTTCTCGCCAAACTGCACAACGCTGATGCCCGGGATGCGACCGCAGATTTCCATGGCTTCGACCAAGCCGGATTTCTTACCTTGCGGAAGGTCGATCTGGGTGACGTCGCCGGTGATGACCGCCTTGGAATTGAAACCCAGGCGGGTGAGGAACATTTTCATTTGTTCGCTGGTGGTGTTCTGCGCTTCATCCAGAATCACAAAGGAATCGTTGAGAGTGCGGCCGCGCATGAAAGCGAGCGGGGCTACCTCGATGATGCCCTTTTCGAGGAATCGTTCAAGCTTGTCGGCGTCGAGCATGTCGTACAAGGCGTCGTAAAGCGGACGCATGTACGGGTCAATTTTTTGCTGCAGGGTTCCGGGTAAAAATCCGAGGCGTTCGCCAGCTTCGACAGCGGGCCGGGCGAGGATGATGCGATTGACCTGCTTGGTGAGAAGCGCGCTGACCGCCATAGCCACAGCGAGGTAGGTTTTACCGGTGCCACCGGGACCGATCCCAAAGGTCATGTCGTGGGATTCGATTTCTTCCATGTAGCGCTTTTGGCTGGCGTTTTTGGGCGTGACGGTTTTCTTGCCGAAAGAGCGGGTGCGCCCATGTTCGAACATACCGCGCGGAGATTCATGAGGCTCTTCGGTGGCGACGCGCATCAGCGACTTCACTTCGGACGCGGCCAAGACGCGGCCATGCCGAGTGAGGTGGTTATATTCCTCGATGATGCGGACGGCCTGATCGACGCTTTCCTGCTCGCCTTCCACAGTGATGCGAGTGTCGTGCAGATGAGTTCGTACCTGCAGACTGTCTTCCAGCATTCGAATGTTTTCGTCTAGAGTTCCGAAGAAGGGCTCGATCTTACCGGTGATGTGTATAGTTCTTCTCATCCACTTGGCAGGTTGTGCTGCGCGAATCGGGTGGCCGATGGAATTCCTCCTGACAAACGCGAACTAGAGGCTGCCGGACACGGGACAAACTACTTTCACCGTAACCCACGCGATGGTGTTGGTCAAGTTACGGAGCTGTGAAAATCGGGGAGTGGAGTTGTGGGAGATCAAGGTACGGAAAACGACGCTAGCTTAAAAACACAAGTGCTGGGTCAGCGAAGACTTTGCTTCCTCAGGGGCTAAAGCCCCGAAGTAAAGTGGGCGGTGCCGGCACAGCTAAAGCTGTGCCCTGACGAACGCGAAGCATCGGAAAAGAAAGAGAAAATCCCCATACTCAAACGACGGCGTATGGCGCACCCGGCAGCCAGAGGAGGTCAAGGCTTCTTGGCTATCGCTCCTTGGATGGCTTTTTCTGCCAGGGGGCCCATCACGGCGAAGCCGGCGGCGTTAGGATGAAGGCCGTCGAAGGTTAAGTCGGGCTTGAGGAAACCTTTCTCGTCGACCATGGCGGAAAAGTAGTCGAGATAGACGTGGCCGTAGTCGGCGCAGTATTTCTTGATCCATTCGTTGAGCTTCAAGATGGTTTCCGGCGGACGCTTTTCGGTCTGCACAAACTTGCCGCCTTTAGGATTCGGCACGCCATCGACGACGGGAGTAACCGAGGCAAGTACGACGCGCACATCGTGCTGGCGAGCCAGTTCGATCATGGAGGCAAGATTTTGTTCAGTTTCTTCGATGGTCATGGGGCCCGTGTTTCCGGCAATGTCGTTGGTGCCAGCGAGAATCACGACGACTTTCGGATGGAGCTCAATTACGTCGGGACGAAAACGAACCAGCATTTGAGGAGTGGTTTGGCCGCCGATGCCGCGATTGATGTAAGGCTTGCCGGGAAAGAATGGACCGAATTGCGGATTGCCCCAGATGTCGGTAATGGAATCGCCCATGAAAACTACGCGCTGTTCATCTTTTGCAAGAGGCGGGACAGTGGCGTTGGCCTCACGATAGCGGGCGAGATTGGGCCAGTCTTGGGATACTTTCTCCCAACCTTCCATTTTTTTTACTTTAGCGGCGAGCTCCGCGCAGTCGGCGGATTTTTCTGCGGATTCTTTGGGCGGCGGAGTTTGTTGCGCGGAAGCGAAAAAACTGAAGAGGAAAAGCAGTGCTGCTGCGGCAGTTATCTTCGGCACCTAAATCTCCTATCCGTGTGTGATGGAAAGCGCGAACAGCGGCGTGTGAAGCCGAGTGAACCACTCGTAACCTGTACTCTGGTACTCGCGAACTATAGACCCAGGACTACCTATCCGCAAAACTTGTACTCGTTACGAAGAACATCTTACTCGGAATGGGGTTCTTGAGGGAGGAGTCGGCAAATGATTATGTCCCGCAGACACATCATGCTTGGTTCCGCCGCCCTGCTGGCAAGCTTGCCGGCACTGGCCGCGGAAAATACAGGAAGTGGTTCGGGGGCGGTGGCGCCGGTGCAGCACGCATGGGTGAAGTGCCCGGCGGTGACCAGCGTGCCGATGACCTCGGATGCAGAACAGGCGTTACCGCTACGGTTGGTACGTTCATTGTCGTGCGGCGAAAACGTTGCAGTACTCTCGGATGCCGAGGGCTACACGGCGCATGTCCGGACGCAGGATGGCAAAGAAGGCTATGTGGCGATGATTTTCCTGGCGACGTCGTCGACCGTGACGCCAACGGCAGACGTGCAACCAGTTTCCGCGACGCCGGTAAACGGCGTAGTGCGGTGGGAAGCGGGCGCGCCGGGTTGCGACCGGTTTATGAGCAACGGTCGCTTGGTGGAATCGGTGACGGCGAATGGCATCACGGTGCAAATCTCGCTGGAAGATACCGGCTGGAAATTTCGGACCAGCTTAGCGGTATCGAACGGCAGCGATTCGACGACGGACATTTTTCCATCGCTGGTGAGCCTGGATGAGTTGAAGCCTGGATTGAAGTCGCTGCGCTCACAGGATCCCAAGAAATTGTCGCACGCCAAGGAACATCAAGTGTTGTGGACCCAGTCGAACGCGAAGCCGTCGCCAAGCGCGGTTGCAGAACAGTCCGGAAATGGCGCAACGCTGCAGTACGCTTCGTACCACACGCAAGATTATTTCGTGGCGCAAGACGCCCGCAGGTCGGAAGCGGGTGACGCTGGCAGTCTCGTGGCTCTCTCTCTCAAGCCGACGAGACTGCAGCCTGGGCAGAAAACGACCGGTGTGGTGTGGTTTGAACGCGATGCGAATGCACGCGAACTCTCGATGCGCGTACCGGTCGGCAACCTGGTGTTTGATTTCCCGCTTTCCTTCGATCAGAAGCGATAAAACAAAAACACTCCCCCTGAAAGGCCCGGTCCCCCTCCGGGCCTTTTTTTTTTTGCGGATACAGGATACAGATAAGCATCGGGAGCGATAGTCGTGCACAGCAACTGCAGCGAGCTACTCGGCCGGAACAGCGCGATTCCTGGCCCATTCGCGGATGGCCGCAATCTCTTCAGCGCGGGTTACGCTCAGAGGATGCGTTGCTTGAATTTCCGTGAGTAGTATCTCGGTGGAGAGTTGCTGCTTCTGACTGAACGCAGAGTACAGGCCGGCCGCGATTACTTGCTCGATTTCGGCGCCGGAAAAACCGCCGCTGGCAAGCGCTAATTTCTGCAGGTCGAAGGCGGTGGCGTCTCGGCCGCGTTTCTTAAGGTGAAGAGCAAACAGTGTGGTGCGCGTAGCGATCGCCGGTAAATCGACGAAGAAGATTTCATCGAACCGGCCTTTGCGCATCATTTCGGGCGGCAGAATGGTGATGTTGTTGGAAGTGGCCGCGAGGAATACGCCACTCTCGCGGTCCTGCATCCAGGTAAGAAGCGTAGCAAGCAAGCGTTGCGATAAACCAGCGTCCGCGTCGCCGCTGGAGCCGGCGGAGGCGAAGGCTTTTTCGATTTCATCGATCCACAGAACAACCGGGGAGAGCTTTTGCGCCAGTTCGAGTGCTTTGCGGAGGCGTTTCTCGCTTTCGCCTACGAATTTGTCGTAAAGCGCGCCAGCATCGAGCCTGGCCAACTCGTAGCCCCATTCCCCTGCGACGGCGCGGGCCGCCAGACTTTTGCCGCACCCCTGCACACCGGTAATCAGAATGCCTTTGGGAGCCACCAGGCCAAAACGCTGGCCTTCCGCGGTCAGAGCGCTTTTCCGTTTCCCGATCCAGTCACGCAGTTTCGAGAGCCCGGCCACATCGGAGAACGAGGCATCGCGTTTGACGGTCTCCAGCAATCCATCGGTGTGAAGCGCTTCGCGTTTTGCTTCGAGCACGTCATCGAGAAGGCCGAGGTCGGCTCTGCCGCGGCTGAGCAGGCATTTGCGGAGAATACGCTGGGATTCTTCTTCGGTGAGCCCGACGAGATTTTTCGCAACCTGGTTGATCGCGGGTATATCGAGTGATGTGGGCAGCTTCTGTTCGCGGCTAACTTCAGACAAAACGCGCTTCACGCCAGGGAGCAATTCTTCGGCGGAAGGCAACCCTAATTGGAATGGGACGGCATCGGCACGCAGTTCCGGAGGCAAATTGAACGCGGCGGCCAGCAAAACGATAGAGCGGCGAGCGGTGCGAAACCCGTCCGCGAGATCGCGGAGCCGGCGACTGATGCGGTCGTTGTCGCAGTAGCGAGCGAAATCCTTGAGCAGGTAGATGCCATCACCCTGGATGGTTGCGAGATTGGCCAAGGCTTGCTCGGGTTGATCGGAGTTGTAAAGGGCGGCGCCTCCGGCTCTGGCCAGACCTTCGGTGACGCTCCAGATGAAAAGAGGGACGTTGAGGTCGGCGGCGACAGCGGAGAGCAGACCCACGAAGCGCTGCTCTTCGGTGGTTTCCACGGTGATGATAGGGTTGCGCGAATCAATCAGCAAGCGCAGGGATTCCCTGGCGGCATTGGAGATGCCTGCTTGCCCCTCCGGCGGAAGGGAGGGACGGGAGACGGCGGGCAACGGCATTCCGGGCCGCGCCAGCGGTTTTACATCGTTTGACAAAGTCCTCTCCCACGCCGCAAACTAGAAGTTTGGATAGTAAACATAAGGAGCGATAGATAGATGGCGCAGGGTCAGGCTACCAAGATTAAGAAGAAAAAGAAGTCTGTTTTAAAGCGTGCGGCGCAATCTCGCCAACGTGCAGATGTGAACCGTGCGAACCGCACGCGGGTGCGTACGGCGATGAAGCGTCTCCGCACGGCGATTACGGCGGGAGATGCCACGGCGGCGGCGAATCTACTGCATCCCACGATGTCGGCGATCGATCAGTCGATCACCAAGGGTGTTTTGCACGAGAACACGGCGAACCGGTATAAATCGCGTTTGAACCTGGCGTACAACCAGTTGCAAGCGAAGGGTGCCGCGAAGTAAAGGTCGAACTCGGACAGACAACGGATTGGAAGTCTAGATAGCGCTGGCGATGATGCCAGCGCTTTTTTATGGGTGAAACGGCGTCCCGAGCGAAGCGACCACGTGGGGGCGAACCACACTTACCTGCGGACCACATTGGCTCTTTAAGGGAGGAGAGTTCGCGCTCACTCTTGGCGCAGCACTTGCAGTAATTGAGGAGAGAATTATGGCCCTACAGACATCCGAACAAATCGCCGTCACGCGGGTGGCGCAATCACGGCTGACGGAAGAGCTGCGGGAGAATTCGCCGTTCGGCACGAATTACAGCGACCACATGTTCGTAGCGGATTATGCGGATGGACAGTGGGGCGACGCGCGGGTGATTCCGTTTGGGCCGATGCCAATGTCTCCGGCGACGACGGCGTTGCATTACGGACAATCGCTGTTCGAAGGGTTTAAGGCGCACCGCACGGCGGATGGCCGCATCGTGGTGTTTCGCCCGCACGCGAATCACGCACGGTTGAACCGCACGGCAGCGCGGCTGGCGATGCCGGAAATTCCGGCTTCACTTTTTCAGGAAGGGCTGATGACGCTGCTGCGGACCGACCGGGAGTGGACACCGCACCGGGAAGGCGGTTCGCTGTATATACGGCCGGTGTATTTCGGCACGGATGACAGCTTGATGGTGCGGCCGGCGTCACGCTACCGGTTCACGATTTTCACTTCACCGGGCGGCCCGTATTTTGCGCAACCGATTCGACTGTTGGCTGAGGAGACGTACGTGCGCGCGTTTGTGGGTGGAACAGGCGATGCGAAAACGGCGGGAAACTATGGTGGCGGGCTGCTGGCGGCGAAACTGGCACAAGCTAAGGGCTATCACAACGTGATGTGGCTGGACGGGAAGGACCGGGAGTTCATTGAAGAATCCGGGGTGATGAACATCATGTTCGTGATTGATGGAGTGGCGATTACGCCGGCGCTGTCGGGAACGATTTTGCCGGGAGTGACGCGGGATTCGGTGCTGACGCTGTTGCGGGAGTGGAAACAGCCGGTGGAAGAACGGCCGATTTCGGTGGACGAAGTTGTGGCTGCGCACGCAAGCGGAAGATTGCAGGAAGCATTTGGGATTGGTACCGCGGCGATCATCGCGCCAATCGCGGCGATCGGATATCGCGGCAAGGACATGGAAATTGCGACGGGCGTAGCGGATTCGCTGTCGAAGAAAATATACACGCGGCTGACGAACATTCAAACAGGCAAAGAACCGGATACGCACGGCTGGCTGGTGGCGGTTTAGAACTGCGTCTGCGGTAGATTGTGAACGCGGATGATGCGTGTCATGTAAGCGCAGAGAAAAAGAGTCAAAGATCGTCATTCATTTCCAAGGCGTCTTCCCTTGCCCGAATTACGGACTTCAATTCCTATAAACACGTCAGCACATAGTTAACTTTTGCGAGAAAATGAGGTGGGAGGGGTTTTAACGTTAACTTGTGCCGGCTGGCAGCCGGCGCTACAGGTCGGTACTGCTAATTTGAGGTGAGTATGGCGTTTTACGCGCTTTTTTATGAGGTTGTAGAGGATTTTGTTTCGCGCCGGAGCGCGTTCCGGGAAGAACATCTGCGGCGGGTGTCGGAGGCGTATGCGCGCGGTGAAGTAATTCTGGCCGGAGCATTGGCGGAACCGGCGGATCAAGCGCTGCTGGTGTTCCAAGTAAATGACAAACAGATCGTGGAGAAGTTTGCGAAGGAAGATCCCTACGTGGTGAACGGACTGGTAAAGAAATGGCAGGTGCGGCCGTGGAATGTGGTTACGGGGAATGAAGCTTCGCCGAAGTTAAATATTTCGGCAGGGCCACGGGAGATTGCGCGGATCTGGTCAGGGCGTGCGACGAATGAAAAGTGGCCGCTTTATCGGGAGCATTTCGCGAAAAGTGTTTTGCCGGAATTGCGGGCCGTGGCCGGGTATTTGGGCGCGACGCTGTATGTTCGGCACGTGGGGGATGAGCGGGAAATTCTAGTGGAGACGCTGTGGCGCTCGCTCGACGCGATTCATCTTTTTGCAGGGGTGGATTTAGAGACAGCGGTGGTAGCGGAAGAAGCTGCGAAAGTTTTGACCGAGTATGACCGGAAGGTGCGCCACTTTGAAGTAGTGCTTTCGGATCGGGTGCCGGGAGCGGGAACGATCACACCGAAGTAGATTACGTGAACGCGCGGGAAGCGAGCGAGTTACGCCGCTTTGCTGGCGAGTTGAGCAACCAGGAATTCCATGACAGCGCGAGCATCTTCGCTACCGCCTTTAAGGCGATTATCGGCAATTTGCAAGGCACGGAGGCCGGAGAGCAGCCGATCTTTGGAAATTTTCCGGGAACTCTGAATGGCCAGCTCTGCTTGCTCGGGGCGCATGCCAAGAGTGCGAGCGGCTTGCCAACCGTTGGTGGCGCCGCGAATTTCGCTGGCTTCGACGAGCTTGCGATACATCCAGGCCATAGCACCGAGCATTTGCAGAGGCTCTTCACCTTCGCGCAGCAAACGATCGAAAAATTCGAGGGCCTTTTTGGGTTGGCGGGTGGCGAGTAAATCGGCAACTTCCCAGATGGTGCTGGTTTTTTCGGATATTACCAGCGCGGTGACATCTTCGCGGCGGACCAGTTTGCGATCGGCGGCGTAGGTGGCAAGCTTTTCGACTTCGGTTTTGAGACGAAGCAGATCGCCACTAACGAATTCTGCCAAATCTTCGGCGGCGCCCTGAGCAAAATCAATTCCCTGCTCTTTAGCCAGCGTTCTCGCCAGTCCGACGGCGGCAATTATCCGCTCTGCGGCGTCTTCGCCTGCACCTACTTCGACGACCACCGTTTTCTCCGAGAGCAATTTGGCGAGTCGCATGCGCTGGTCGAGGGCGGAGGCTTCGATGACGAGTACGGTAAAGGGAGCTGGATTGGCGAGGTACTCTTCGATGGTTTTTACAGTTTCGTCGCGATTTTTTTCGCCTAGTTTCTCGATAGTTTCGGCGTCTTCGAGGAAAACGACTTGCTGCGGAGAGAGCATGGGAAGAGTCTGGGCTTGATCCATGGCGGCTTGGGTTTCGCCATTCTTGGCGGAGAAACGGGAAATGGCCCAGGTGCGTGCGGCTTCGGGAACCAGTTTTTCGATGATGCGGGAGCGGCAAGAATCGCGCAGGAAACATTCACCGCCAAGAAGCAAAACGGCGGGCATCGGTTTGCCTTTTGCCAGTCGAGCGCCAAATTCTTCGACGGAAATTTTGGCCATCAGTAGTTCTCCACTACAGCGGACACGAGACGCTTGGCAAAATCCTGCGCCATACGTTCGACGGCGGGATCACCTTCCTGGAAGAAGCTCTCGACGCTTGCTCGGGAGAGAGAGCCGGTGGTCGGGGAGTTTGGAGTCGCCGCCAACTGATATTCGTTGCGAAAAACAAAATTGCTGTTGTGGTACAGAACCTTTTCGGTGGTCCGATCGGTGAGAGTGACCTCGCAAGTCATGATGACGAGCATGGAGGTGGCCTGCGCGACGGAAGTAACGGCTGGCGGCGTGGTTGGTCCGGTCGGCGTGGTTGTAGAGGTCTCCTGAAAGGTCAGCGGGGTTACTTCGACACTGAGGACTTTGCCGCGGAGCACGGCATCGGCGGAGTCTGGGTTGGAGACGATGCGATATTTGGTTTTGGAGAGGAATTCGTGCACGGTGGCGGCGGTGAGTCGCTGCTCGATGCGATACGCAGTGGTCTTATTTTCTAAGGCAGGCACAGCGATGACGTGAATGCTTTTGGGGAGAGTGCTGCTGCGACCGGCGACGTGATAACCACAGCCAGCGGAGGCGACTGAATAGACCGCCAACGCGAGTGAGAAGATTTTGCCCGAGGGGATGGCGAACTTCATGAGTCGAGCCACTCTGCGAGTTTTACTCCGCTGTAAGCCGGGTAGCGCAAATTATCGCCGGCACCAAAGAGCCACCAGGAATTGAGACGTGATGAATCAGGCCGGGGCTCGGCCAAAAAGAGATTCGTTTCTCCAGCGACGGAAACGTTACTGGGGCCGGCTTCGCCGCTGGGAACCAGGACGAATCCTGCGGCCTTCAAAGCTTCGGACAAATCCGCAGCGTGCAGATCGGCACGGAGATCGACACAGGCACTGAAGGTCGTGCCGTAAAACACAGGTGCGTGAAGAAGGTTCAGCGAGACTTTGGCGTCTTCTTCCGGATCACCGATTCCGGCGGATATTTCCGCGCGGGCTTCGAGTAGACTGCGTTGCAAATCGTAGCGGCTTTCGGCGCCGTAGCGGGGCAATATGTTGAAGGCAGTCTGGGTGCCGAAGACAGCATTGCCGATGGACTGAAAGGTGAGCAGTTGGGAAGTTTGAGTTTCGAGTTCTTCGATGCCGGCGCGTTCGAAATCGGAGACCGGCGTGTGAATGACGGCGACTGCTCTTTGCAGCCCCAAGCGGCGCAGGGCAAGCGCGAGACTAGATACGGCGGCGCTTCCAACGCGGAAGACGCTAAAGACTTTGGCATCTTTCGCGGCAGTGTTACCGCGCAATTCAGCAATTTTGGGGAACCACGGTATGGCGTCGGGATTCTCGAGACTGGCACGAGTCAAATCGATGATGGTGGCGCCGGATGCGCGGGCGGGCGCCATGCACTGTTTGCCGAATTCGAGTGAGCCGGCCAGGAATACGAACCGGGCACCGGTGAAACTGTCCTCTTCGACTTTCTGAATCAGCGCGGCTTCGCCGGCGGCTACGGTAAGAATTCCGGCGGCCTCGACTTCGTCGACGAGACGCAAATCCCATCCAGCAAATTTACTTTCTTCGAGCAGAGCTTTGAGTTCGCTACCCAACAGCGAGGAGGCACCGGCAATCACGATGCGTTGAGTATTGCGGTCCGCTGACATGCCCTAGACGGTCCTGGCGGCGACGGTGCGATGGCGAAGGACCCGCACTACATGCAAGACAAGGCCGGCCAGGGCGTAAGTGCCAGCGAACACCACTAGAGCCACTTCGGAATAGCGCCAGATGACGCCAACCAGCAGGCACAACAAAATAATGGTGACGGAGGGCTGTTTGCGGGTCCACGGAATTTCTTTGAAGCTGGAATAGCGAACGGTGCTGGTCATCAGGACGCCCAAAATTGGAAGCAATAGGAACCAGACGATGGACCAACCCTTGTCGGTAATCGGGCCAATCCAATGGCAGGCGTGGATGATGGCTGCGACTACGCCGGCGGCTGCGGGAGTGGGCATGCCGACGAAGTTCTTGGATGCGTTGGGGACGGTGCTCTGCACATTGAAGCGGGCCAAACGCCAGGCGCAGCAGATGAGGAAGCAGAGGCAGCAAATCCAGGCAAATTCGCCGAGCTGGTGATATCCTTCGCCAACCAAACCCATGACGGCGCGATAACCCCAAGCGTAGGCAAGAATGGCCGGTGCGATGCCAAAGCTGACGACGTCTGCGAGCGAATCGAACTGCACGCCAAATTCGGTGTTGGTGCCGGTCAGGCGAGCGACGCGGCCATCGAGCGAATCGAAGAGAATGGCCAAGCCGATCGCTTTCGCGGCGTGATCGAAGTCTTCGCGTCCACCAACTAGAGAAGCCACGGTAGCGTAATAGCCGCAAAGCAGATTGGCGACGGTGAACAGGCTAGGCAGAAGAAAAATGCCGCGCCGGAGTTTGGGATTGCGGTGGATCTTTCCCTGAAACGGTATGTCGTTTTCTTCGTAGTCAGTCATTTTGTCCGTAGCACCACGTTGGCAACACTTTACTACGCCCGGCCTTCTTGACCTGCCAATTTCTGCTTGCTGGTGCGCGGCTTGTCAAGCGAGGGCAATCGCTCGGGCACGTTTTCGGTCATGCGTGCGAGAACGCTGGAGCCACCCTTGACGTGATCGCCGACTTTTACAGCGAGTTCGAGTTCGGAGGGCAACCAGACATCCACGCGCGAGCCGAATCTTACCAGACCTATGAGCTCACCACGTTGCACGACGTCGCCGGCTTTCTTCCAGGACACGACGCGCCGGGCGACGTAACCGGCAATTTGTTTGAAGATGATTTCGCCGTGCTCGCTGGCCAGCGTGAAAATGTTCTGCTCATTGCCAGCGGAGGCGGTTTCGGCCCAGGCAGCCTGAAACTTTCCCGGCTTGTATTCGAGCTTCGTGATTGTGCCAGCGACGGGAGTGCGATTTACGTGAACATTCCAGATTGCCAGAAAGATACTGACGCGCTTGCCGGGGCGTCCGTCGTAGAGCTCATCTTTGACGACGACCACGCGGCCGTCGGCCGGCGAGACGATGATCCCAGGTCCGCTGGGAATTTGGCGATCGGGATTGCGAAAGAAGTAAAAGACGAACAGGGCAAGACCGATGAGCGCGATACCGATGGCGATAGCTGCGGGCGCGCGGAACGCCGCCAGTGCCAGAATCCCCAGGACTAGCGGTGGGAATCCGAAATAGTAGCCTTCTTTGACCATAATCTCCCGTTACTCTGCCACGGATTATCGCCGCGGGAGCACTATGATCATTTTACGACAGAAAGCTATGCCGGGGTGGGCGCCTTTCGCGGCGGGCTACTGCGAATGTCGAGCGCGCGCACTGTGGATCTGCGCGGCAATGCGCTCCATTTCATCCTTTACGTGAAGCTTTAACTTTTTCAATCTGATTTCTTCGATGAGGTCTTCGCTATTGAGGTAGGGGGATTGGGAGAGTTTTAGAAGTTCGAGCTCGTATTCGTGATGTTTCTCGGCCAGACGCTGATACTCGGCGTCTGTCTGGAATATTACGTCGCGAGGTGCCCGCTGCGCTGTTGCCATGCGTCCCTCCTCTTTTCCGTGAATGAATTGTGACAACTACATGAACGCAGACTAGCACCGGGAACCCCGGCGTCAAGAGGTAATCGGTACCGGTTCTGTGGATTTTCCAATCCTTTTTTCCAGCAGGAGAGCAGCTTCAGGGGGATCGCGGTAGTAGGTAGGGCGGCGGCCGGTTTGCTGAAAGCCAAGTGATTGATAGAAGTGGATGGCGTCCACGTTAGATTCGCGAACTTCCAGGAACAGTCGGGAAACGTCTAGGCGTTGGTACTGGTCGATCAGGGCGTTTACGAGGGCGTGGCCGTGACCATGCTTACGGTGTTTTACGTGGATGGCGAGATTCAGAATTTCCCCTTCGTCCATAAGGCGGCGACCCACCAGGAAGCCGGTTACTTCACCGGCTTGTTCGCTGACGAGCGCGGTTACCCAGGATTGACGGAGGACATCCTCGATGGCTTGAAGAGACCAGAATGCGGCTTGGGGCGATTCGGCGAGAATTTTTTGGATGGAGAGTACGTCGTCGAACTGGCACTTACGCACTACGGAGGCGGGAGGGCGCGGGTTTCGTCGGGTGGCCATTTGAGGAAGGATAGCTTAACGCAGAGACGCCCAGGGCGCAGAGAAAGAGAGAGGGGATGAGAAAGAAGGAGAAGGAGGAATGAGCACAGAATTTTTTCTGAGCTTAATTGTGAGGGTCTTTCCAGAAGATCTCGGCGTCGGAGCGGCGGACGTAATTTGCGTCAAGGAGTAGCGGGTCGGTAAAGGATTTGGCGGCGGCGCGTTGCGCGCCCAATTCCAGAATGGAACGCGCTATATCGCCATGACATCGAAGCATGGTGTCACCCACGTCCTGGCGAGATTCCCATGCTGGCAGTGCGGTGATAAGCGCGGGATCGAGGGAAATCCAGGATACGGATTGTGTGGATTTCGCGTTAGCAACACTGTTGACGAGTGCCCAAAATTCGGCGGGACTGGTGACCATTTCTTTTTCTAACGGCGTCAGCGAGGAACCGGCGCGCTCGTAGATACCGCCAAAGACGTGGCCGCGCTGGGCGTCGTAACAGCTTGCAATCAAGCCGTCGATTGCGATGCGACTGGCCATCGCTTCGAGTCGACTGATTCCCACAACGGAACTGCCGTAGACTTCCGCCCATGCTTTGACAGCGGTCAATCCCACGCGCAGGCCGGTGAAAGAGCCTGGACCGGTGGAGACTGCGAGCACGCTTGTATTGGCCACGGAGGTGCCCACATTTTTCAGAACGATATCGACTGCGGGAAGTAGCCACGAGGAATAGTCCTCGGTGCTCTGATGCTGCAGGACTTGAGCGCTTTGACCGTTAGTACGGACGGCGACGCTGCCGCGAGCGTCGGAAGTGTCGATGGCCAGAATGTTCACGTGATGGATTTCCTTAAGGAGCAGCTTACTCTTAGAAAGGAAAAGGTTTGCAGAGAAAAGTACGTGAGCGGGAAAACGTTTACAGTTCACTCCGTCGCAGGAGGAAGAAATCCGGGCCTAAGAAAAACCGGTTAGGCAGAGCAATTTGAGGGCCAAATTTCCTTGACGATCGCCCTATCTTCCTCATTCCACTGGATATACCTTGACTCTTACACCACACTACTCTAGACTCCTCTTATCTCCTAGGGGGGACAACCGAAGCTTATGGATTATATGGACTACAAGATCGGCGATAAGGTCGTATATCCGAACCACGGTGTGGGTGTTGTAGAACAGATTAGCTACGGAGTTTTAAACGGCAGAACCGAACGTTACTTCATGATTCGAATCATTTCCAGCGGGTTGCGCGTGATGGTTCCATCTTCAAACGCGCTGACAGTTGGACTTCGATCCGTAATTCGTTCCAATGACACAACTAAAGTGCTGGGCTTTCTCGAAAAGGGCAAGCTCAACTCCCATCATGACTGGAAGCATCGATTCAAAGAGAATTCCGAGCGTATGCGCACGGGTTCCCTCCTGGAAGTAGCCGTGGTTCTCAAGAGCCTCGTCTCACTCAGCCGCAGCAAACCTCTCTCCTTCCGCGAAAAGAAAATGCTGGAACGCGCCAAGTATTTGCTGGTCAGCGAAATGGCGACGGCCCGGAACCTAACTTCGGAAAACGCCGAAGGTCTGGTGGTCAAGTCTCTCGCAAAGGCGAAGTTGCAGTTCCCCCAATTACAGGAAAAGTTCGAACAGTAGAGATCGTTTCCCGCCAAGTGTTGGGCTCAGAGTGAAAGCTCTGGGCCCTTTTTTTTCAGAGCCAATAGCCATCAGCCGACAGTTTACAGCCTGAGGAAATTGGGAGTCGTTTAATCTCGAGCTCTAAACACACGTTCCGATTCGGCACAGCTTCTCTTCCGCTGTAGGCTGTCGACTAACGGCTAACGACTGATGTCTCCGTTTCAGGGTCTTGGCGCTTCTAGAGGCATGCTGGCTTTGGCGTTTAGATCCAGGCGCGCGAGGCGGCCAGTGGTGAATTCGGCGTAGGCGGCTGCGGCGATCATAGCGGCGTTGTCGGTGGAGAGTCCGCGGCTGGGGAAATACACTTTGAGGCCACGGGATTGGGCTTCTTCGGTGAATCGTTTGCGTAGTTGACTGTTGGCCGCGACGCCGCCGGACACCAAAACCGTTTCGACGTTACACTCTTCGGCGCCGAGGATGGCGCGTTCGACGAGATCTCGAACGACGGCGTTCTGAAATTCGCGGATTAATCCCAAAGTGGATTCGCTGCAGAGCGGGAGCAATTCTTCGAAAGTGCGATGGCCTGCGGCAACGGCATTTTCTCGCTGGCGAATCTCCCCGATGTATTCGGGATGTTCACGAACGTGGTAGAGGACTGCGGTTTTTAGGCCGCTGAAGCTGAAGTCGAGGGCGTTGCCACGGGTTTTCGTGGGGCCGAATTTAACCGGGGCGCGGGCACTTCCCGCGGCAGCAGCCAGACGATCGAGAATAGGGCCGCCGGGATAGCCGAGACCCAGCAGTTTGGAAACTTTGTCGTAGGCTTCGCCGGCGGCATCGTCGCGGGTGCCACCGAGTTTGCGATAGAGGAACTGCGCACCGGCGTCGTGGTTGATCGCAGCGTTCTGCTCACCATTCAGTTTCACTTCATTTAAAACGGTGTGGCCGCCGGAAACGATGAGGCAGACGGCGGGCAGCTTAGGTTCTTCTCCACCTTGATACGCCTGGAGGAAAGCGGCGCGAACGTGACCTTCCAGATGATTCACGGCGAGGAGCGGTTTGCCAAGAGCATGGGCCAGTGTCTTGCCATAGGTGATGCCGACTAGAAGTGAACCTACTAGGCCGGGGCCTTGGGTGACGCCGATGGCGTCAAGCTCTTCGAATCGCAGGCCCGCTTCTGCCATGGCTTCCCGGACTACCGGGACGATTTGTCGAAGGTGTTCGCGAGAAGCGAGTTCGGGGACGACGCCTCCGTATTTGCGGTGGATATCGATTTGGGAAGCTACGACGCTGGAAAGAATGGTGCGGCCGTTTACGACGACGGCTGCGGCGGTTTCGTCGCAAGAGGATTCGATGCCGAGGATTTTGATGGCGGGGTGGTTGATGGTGGGATCGGTGGGCATTGGAGGATTGAGATTAATTATCGACTATTGGTGGGTTGTGCGCCAATTGAGGCGAGGAGGGAGGCTGAAAAACGGTTCTTAGCGAGGCTTACGCGTTCTTGTGCCGGCTGGCAGCCGGCGCTACCAAGGCGAAGCGTGGGAAGGCTTGATCGTGAATCTTGGCTTGAAGCTTGGGTTGATGAGTAACTTGGGCGGAGGGAAGCTGGCGCTACGGAAGTATTGGCTGATACGCAAAGTTCCATTGCTGGAGGCACAGAGCTGAGAGAATCTAGTGCCACGAGACGGTTTGCGAGTTAATGCAGGAATGAATGGCGAGATTCGCGCTCGCAGAAGGAATTTATTTTGACGCCGACACTTACTTCTACGCCGGGATCGACACACGGGATACAGGCGATTACGCAGGACATGGCGCAGGGCCCGCTGGGCGGAACAGTACTTGCAAATCATCCAGCGCAGAGCGCGACGACGGTCGATGGATGGAGATCGATTTTCTTCGGACTACCGTTTGCGGTGATTGGTTTGTTTATTGAGGCGGTAGCACTCGGTGCGATTACTAACCACGGGAAACACGCGCCTAATTGGGTGATTGGGGTCGTTGGGAGTTTTTTCTTCCTCGGTGGGGCATCTCTCATCGGTCATGGCGTACGTGGCGTGCTTCGAAGAGCGGAATACCGGCGGGAGATGGAACAACATTCTGGTCAGGTTTGGTATGCGGATTATCACTGGCACCCAGAAGGATTCAGGTTTTCTGCGTTCAAGACGATGATGGGACGGTTGCTTGCTGCGATGGCCTGGAGTGGATTTCTGGTGCCGTTTTTCTGGGTGGGGCTGAAGGCGAGCGTGATCTTTCTGGTATTTGCGAGCGTCTTCGCGTTGCTGGGGTTGGTGTTCTGGTTTCGGTGGGCGCAAATGCTGGCTGAGTTGGTGCGGTATGGGAACAGCTTTTTGCATTACGAGCAATTCCCTTTTTATCTGGGAAGCAAGCTAACCGCGCGACTGACGGTGCCGGCACACGTCTCCGATCTGGATCAGCTGACATTGACTCTGCGCTGCGTAGTGGAACGGTATATCACCAGCGGGTCGGGGAACAGCCGAACCAACAGTGTGGTTTGTTACGAGCTATACAAAAGTCAGACGACGCTGTCGCACGAGCAGCTTGCAGGATTTGCGGGCGGCGACATTCCGGTAAGCTTCACAGTACCTACCGATCAGCCGACAACCACGCTGATCGCGACTCCGCCGACGTACTGGGAGATTGAGGCGCGCGGAACATCCGCAAAAGTGAACTACGAAGCGTATTTCTTGGTGCCGGTATACAAGCTGTAATGCAACGCTAGAAAATCCACGACCAGCACCCCAACTTGATCAATCGCAACTGATGTCGCAACTGATGTCCCTCTCATTGAGGAACGAGCTTGCCCACAGACTATCGTGTTCCCTTATGTGCTTGGCGGAGTGGGATCGAGGGCGAGGTCTTCGTCCGTGTGATGGAGATATTGCTGGAGGACTGAAACGACTAAGGCGTGGTCTTCGCGCTGAGGCAAGCCAGAAACGGTGATGGTGCCGACGCATCCGGTGCCTGCGAGAAGAATTGGGAAACAGCCACCGTGGGCTGCGTAGTCTTTTAAATCAAGGCCCACATTTTGCAGAGTGGTGCGAGCGCGTTCGTGTTTGAGGCCAATGGCGTACGAGCTGCGGTGATAGCGCATGACCACATTGCGTTTGCGGCGAATCCAGTCGCAGTTGTCGGGAGTAGTGCCGGGCATGGCATAGAAGAAAAGTGGATGGCCATGGAGTTGGATGTCGATGGCGACGGCGACCTGGCGTTTTTCGGCAGCGGATTTGAGCGCATTGCCGAGAGCCCAGGCTACTTCTGAATCGAAATGGTCAAATTGCAAGCGCTTTTCCTGGAGAGCAATGCGTTCGAGATCCTGATCGATGTTCATAGGGTTCCCATAGAGCGAGTCAGTGTGGGCGGAAATGCATGACGGAGAACCCATAATATCGCAAAAGAATTCGTTCAACCGGCGAGCCTGCCAGATATCAACACTATTTACTTATGCGTTTACTACATGGAGCGATATCACGATTCAGGCTGCGAGCGTACAGACTGAGGAAAACTTTTCTTGCACAGGCATGCACAGATTTCCACATGATTTCGCGGAGATTACGCTTGCGCAGTTTTCTTGTTGCTCGTAGTATCCCCTCAGATTGATCGAGAAGAAAACTTCACGAGTCAATTCAAAGATGGCGGCGAGGGTAAAACCGAGCCCGTCAAATGAGAGTTGAATGAGAAGTGAGAACTTCGCAGTTCAATTCACAGAGGCGGCAAGGGTAAAACCGAACCAGCCTCGACCGAATTGAATTGAGAAGGGAAGCTCCAGAGTTCAGCGCGAAGGAAATGGTAAGGGTCAAACCAAGCCAAATCTGGAGTGTTGGACCGAGGAGTTAGCTTCGCGGCCGAGTTCACCGGCGACAAGGGTCAAACCGAGTCACTGCTGGGCCGGCAACGCAAGCGGCAAACTCCGAAGTCTGAAGCAAAGAAGTGGTACGGGTCAAACCGAACTGGTTCAATGCGTAGGATGCACGGAGATAGCTTCGCGGCCGAGTCTGGCGCGACGAGGGTAAAACCAAGTTGCTGCCGGACCACAGCGGAAGTGAAAGGCTCGGCGGTCTGCTGCAGAGAGATGGCGAGGGTCAAACCAAACTAGCTCGATGTGGCGGATACAAAGAACTGGCTTCGCGGCTGAGTTCGTGGGATGCGGGTCAAACCGGATCGCCACTGAGCGAAAGCGGAAGCGAAAAGCTTCGCGGTGCACTCAAAGATGCGCCAAGGGTAATACCGAGACGTAATCGTGAGCTGAACCACTTAGTCAAGCTTCACGACTCAATTTGCAGGAGGCGGAGAGGGTAAAACCAAACCGCCTTCGAATAAGTTGAATCGGGAGGCAACAACTTCTCGACTCGATTAAAACAGGGGCGACGCGGGTTAAACCGAGTCGCCCTTAATTTTTTTGTGTTTAGGCCAGTTGACCTTCGAACAGGAATTCTCCATAGTTGTTCCCCGCCCTGCTTTGCGAAACGTGCTCTTCGTTTTGATTTTCGGGTAAAGAGCAAATCAAACCAATCCACGGTAAACTTCTGGCGGGAGATATTTGTGTTAGATCAAGGGGTCTGGGCTGAAGTGAAAGTAGCGGGAGAACATCTGCGTTTGTTCTCGGAACACAGTGCGCAGGGCGTGCAGGCGTCGGTCTACAACGTGAATGCCAAGAGCTGGATTGCACCGTCAGAGACGGTGGAGGATATCGATCAGGGTAAAGATCGAGCGGCAGAGCATGCCAGGGCATATTTGCTGCGGGTGGCGAACACCGAGCTCCCAACGCTGGTATGGAAAAAGTCGCGTTCTGCGTAGCGCCGATAAGACAAAATTGATTCAAATAGCGCCGTCTTTGTGGTGTGCCGCGACCCTAGAAGGGTCCGGAAATTGCAGAAGGTTGTTCACGGGATTGAAGCGCGGTTGTAACAGAAGCGAAATGCTGGTCGGCTAGTTTCATTAGCCGGACCTTGAGCCCCGCAAGCGGTCCAATATTTTAAAAGTTAAAAGAGAGAAAGGTCGTTGACATGAGATTAAAGGCTGCAATTTTGTGCCTGGTCGCTGTTGCGCTGACCGGATCGGTGTACGCTCAAAGCGATGATGGTCATAAGGGAGTGCCTCATCTCGATCACGTATTCGTGATCATGATGGAGAATCACGGGTACGGACAGATCCTGAATAATCCGGACGCACCGTTCATTAATGAGTTGGCGAAGTCCTCGGGCTACGCGAAGAATTATTTTGCAGTGGGGCATCCAAGCTCGACCAACTATCTGGAAACGGTGGGCGGATCGAACTTCGGGATTCGTTCGGACAATTATCCCGATTGGCACAGCGGGTCTTGCACGCCGAACATTGTGTCTCTTCAGACCGCAACGGACAATCCGGCAAGCCCGCTTATTTGCCCGATCGCCGGCACCGGAACAGATGCGGCAACACCAGCGGTTGACTGCACAAACGAGGTACGGGCCACACCGCCGAACTGCTACTACGATTTGGATGGAACGCTGTCAATCGCGGCGGCGCCGACCGTTGGTAAGACTATTGCGGACCAGTTGGTGGCTATTGGAAAGAGCTGGAAGAGCTACCAGGAAAGCCTGCCTCCCGGTGGCGCCGATCGTGTGAACATCAGCGACGGATATTTCACCAACAACACGGACTTCACGTCTTACCTGCCAGGATTCGCTTCGTGGTCAATACAAAAAGTGACCATCCCGGCGATTACCACGCAAGCGCAGGGACAACTCGACATCGTGTACTTGTACGCGGTGAAGCATAACCCCTTCGTGTACTTCAAGAGCGTGCAGGAAGGCACCGGAGCACTAAGCCTGGCGAACGTGGTCGGATTTGATGGACCGAACGGCTTGTATGCGGACCTGGCGTCCGGCGATGTGCCGAGCTTTTCGTTCATCGCGCCGAACCAGTGCAACGATCAACACGGACGCGGCAACGCGGGGCCATTCTGCAACTTCGACGCCGCGGACAACGGGACACAAACGGGATTGAACGGAACGGAAATCTACCGCGGAGACGTAACCGTGCAGACGATCGTGACGTCGATCAAGAAGTCGCCAGCGTGGCGTGAAGGCCGGAATGCACTGGTGGTGATGTGGGACGAAAACGATTACACCGCAACACCCAATCATGTGTTGACGATCGTGGACACCAACTATGGCGATAAGGGCGTGACCAGTGGGAATTTCTACACGCACTTCTCGTTGCTGAAGACCATTGAAGCGGGATTCGGGCTTCCATGCCTCAATCATGCATGCGATCCGGGCGTGAAGACCATGACCGACCTGTTCGCACAGTAAAGCCTTCGAAAGGAACTAGCAGCATCCGGAAAGCCCTGGGAGGATAACTCCCGGGGCTTTTTTCTGGTGCTGAAAGATTTTGGATGAGATGGATGTGCGTCGGTTTGCGTTGTGGCAAAGGGCGATGCTAGTCTCGCAAATGTGGGAGTAAAGCGTGCCAAGGTGGAGGGTGTCGCTCAACGTTCGCTGTTCGGCGAGCAAGAGCCGCTGGGCGAAGTGAGCGATGATGGGGTGATTGGAACTGCGGCTTCGGCTATTTTGACCGCGAGCGAAGAGCGCGTTGGTCGAAGTCCACTGATCCGCGTGGGGACGTCTTCGTTTACCGCGACTGGTTGGGATAAGGCGTTTTACCCGGCGGGATTGCGGCAGCCGGAGTGGCTCTCGTATTACGCGACGAAATACGACACGGTGGAAATTGACAGCACGTTTTATGGAACGCCAGCGCTGAGCACGGTGCAGAAATGGGCGGCGAAAACGCCACCAGGGTTCCTGTTTGCAGCGAAGGTTCCACAGGTAATCACCCACGAAAAAGTACTGAATGATTGCGATGTGGAGTTGGCCGAGTATCTGCGGGCAATGGATGCATTGGGTGACAAGCTCGGTCCACTTCTATTTCAATTTGGATATTTCAGCGAGCGAACGTTTCGAACACAAGCCGATTTTCTGGCGGTGCTGCAACCGTTTTTGAAGAAGCTGCCCAAGGGCTACCGGTTCGCCGTAGAAATGCGCAACAAACAATGGCTTGATGAGCGGTTTTTAGGTATCCTGCGGGACAATTCGGTGGCCTTGGCGCTGATCGATCACTCCTGGATGCCGCGGCCTTGGGAAACTAAGCAGCAACTTGATTGGGCCACTACAGACTGGACGTATGTGCGGTGGCTCGGTGATCGCAAGGAGATTGAGGCGGTCACGCAGAATCAATGGAATAGGACGGTTGTGAATCGCGAGAGAGATTTAACGGATTGGGCAGCAGCGTTTCGGCAGTTTGTGGGTAGAAACTTGAAGGTTTACGCGTACGCAAATAATCACTACGCGGGATATGGGCCGGGAACGATCAAGCTGTTTTGGGAAGTGTACGATAAGAAGTGAGATGAAAAGAACCGCTTGTGACTAAACGCACAGACAGGTCGCCGTGAGTGATGCGATCTCGGCGATGAGACCTCTTCTGGAAAAGGGCCAGACGCACCCCTTGCTTGCACTCAACCCCAGAGGCTCCGCGGTAATCAACCAATGGGGGCAGTGCAATGGTTCAAAGACGAGCACGATCTCGGTTTTCGATGCGGCTTCCTGTGAGGCTTCGTCTCCTGGACGAGCCGGAGGCCAGCCAAGGCGCGGCGGCCGAATTAAAAACCGAAACGATAAACATTTCTTCGCGCGGATTCTTCATGGAACTTCCGCAGCGCGTGGGCGTGGGTAGATCGGTCGCGGTGTATTTGCGCGTGCCTACGGAGATTTCGGGAAGCGCGTTTTGCGAATGGCGCTGCACCGGGCGGATTGTACGCGAAGAACATTCCGGGGCAGAAAATTTTGGGTATGGAGTGGAGATTGAGAAGGCCAGCCCTGGAGAGCGTTAAGACGCGGTGGTGCCGCAGTCGGGTTGATAGCCAGAAGGCAGAAACGGATATCGCGGCGCAAAGTTCGCAGGTCTGGACCCAATTCTGGATGCAACATGGATGTTTCGGCCGTACAGTTTGGGATTGATTGACAAGCGTTAGGTGCGGCGGCTAACGTGCCAAGGACTGGATTCCAATCCACTGAAGGCACGTGTCCCTGCTCACTATGACGCCAGAAGCGAAGCACCTCGCGCAAAACCCGACCGCACAGAAAAGAGTAAGGAAGGCAGTACTGCCCGCCGCCGGACTAGGTACCCGATTTTTGCCCGCAACCAAAGCACAGCCGAAGGAAATGCTGACCGTAGTGGATAAGCCGCAAATTCAGTATGTGGCGGAAGAGTGCGTGGCGAGCGGGATCGAGCACATCATTATTGTCACTGGGCGCGGCAAACAGTCGATTGAAGATCACTTTGATAATTCTCCGGAGCTGGAGAGATTTCTAGAAGAAAAAGGTAAGACCGACCTGCTGGAACTAGTGCGGAGCATCAGCAATTTGGTGCAGGTGAGTTATACGCGGCAGAAAGAGCCGCTGGGGCTGGGCCACGCAGTGCTGGTGGCGAAAGATTTAGTGGGAGATGAGCCGTTTGCGGTGCTGCTGGGCGACGTGCTGATTCCGGGAGCGAATCCCGCAACGAAGCAATTGATCGACGTGTATCACGCGACGGGCACGGGTGCGATTGCGGTGGAAGAAGTGCCGCGCGACAAGACGCAATTGTACGGGATCGTGGCAGGGGAGCCGGCACCGCAGCCACCCTTTGGTGAACGGTTGCTGCGAATCCGGGATCTGGTGGAAAAGCCAAAGCCGGAAAATGCGCCTAGCAATCTGGCCATCACGGGAAGGTATGTGTTGCCGCCGGCGATTTTTGAATGCCTGGAGCGAACAGAGCCGGGAGCGGGTGGCGAAATTCAGTTAACGGATGGGATGCGGATTCTGGCGAAGGAACAGGGGCTCTGGGCGTTGATTTACGAGGGAATTTCGTATGACGCCGGGGACAAATTGGGATTTTTGAAGGCGACGGTGGAGTTGGGGATGCAGAACCCGGAGTTTGGCGGGGCGTTCCGGAGCTATTTGAAGGGATTGAAGCTGTAAGGCCCAGGATCTGAGTCAGGACTAGGCGCGCGCTAAGAACGGTATGTACCGCCGACTGGGGACGGCTTTAGTTTGGGTGCCACGATCCCTCCACTCCGCACGGAGTGCTCCGGTCGGGATGACAGTTCATTGCGATCATGCTCCGGTTCCCTTGAGGCTCGGGTAAACGGGATGACAGCAGGATCGCGATCGTTGGGGGACCGGGCTAATCTTTTTTCTTAGCGGACTTCTTGTCTTTGGAGTCGGATGAGCTGGACGACTCTTTCGACGAACTTTTTGAGGATGATTCCTTGGAGGAGGAATCTTTGCTGGGGTCCTTCGAAGAGGAGTCTTTGTCGCCCGATGAATCTTTGGAATCGGACTTCCCTGCTCCGGCGCTTTCGCTGGGCGCCGATTTTTTTCCTGCGTAATCGGTGACGTACCAGCCAGAACCTTTGAATTGAATAGCGGAAGAAGAGACCAAGCGTTCCACTTTGCCGCTGCAGTGCGGGCACTTCTTGAGGTGCGGACCGTTTACATTTTCGATTTTCTCGGTGCGGCGATGACACTTCTCGCATTCATATTCGTACAACGGCACTGGCAACCCTCCTGAAGATGATGGGAAAACGTGGATTATAGCATGCGCGGGGTGAGGCTTTGCGACGCGTGCTAGACTCGCTGCAGGTGAGTACGGCAATGGAAACGGAAAAGGAACAATTCGCGAGTGAGTCTGCAACAGCTGCGCGACGGGGTTGTTTGTATCTGGTAGCAACACCGATTGGAAACCTGGAAGACATTACGCTGCGGGCGCTGCGAGTGTTGAAAGAAGTGGATCAGATCGCGTGTGAAGATACGCGGCACACGCTGAAGTTGCTGAACCACTATGAGATTCACAAGCCCCTGGTGAGCTATCACGAGCATAACGAGATTACGCGGGCGGCGGAATTGGTGCATGCGCTGGAACAGGGGGCATCAATTGCGTTGGTGAGTGACGCGGGGATGCCGCTGGTGAGCGATCCGGGGCATCGATTGGTGTCGCTGGCGATACGGCATCATGTGCCGGTGGTGCCAATCCCGGGAGCTTCGGCGCTGGTGGCAGCGCTGGCGGCTTCGGGATTGCCGAACGAGGAGTTTTTATTTGTGGGCTTTTTGCCGGCGCGGAGTGGAGAGAGACGGCGGGCGCTAGAGCGCTTACGGATTGAAGATCGGACGCTGATTTTTTACGAGGCACCGCACCGGATTGCGGAGAGTGTGGCCGACGCGAAGGAAATCCTGGGGGATCGGACGGCGTGCATTGCGCGGGAAGTGACCAAGATGCATGAGGAGTTTCGGCGCGGGAGATTATCGGAATTGCTGACGGGGTTGGAAGAGCATCCGGCCAAAGGCGAGATTACGCTGGTGATCGGGCCGGAGGAGACGGTGGCGGGAGCACATGTGGATACGGCGCAATCGTTGGCGGCTCGGGTGGATGAATTGATGCATCAGGCGAAACTGGATCGGAAAGAGGCGCTAAAGCTGGCGGCGAAGGAACGCGGGATTACGAAGAGGGATGCATACCAACAGATGGTCAATGAGGGGCAGGCCGAGAAGGATGTTGACAGGTGAAAGGCCAAAGATAACGCAGAGGACGCGGAGTTCGCGCGGAGACGATGGCAGGCGCCGACCGTTACCGTTGCGGTTTAGGCGGCGGATTCGGAGCGGAAGACGCGTTGAAAGCGGGGTCCGGTGAACTGGACGCCGACTACTTTTTCGCCGTCAGTTAGAGATTCGCTGACGTGGACGACGCGGCCCTGAGTTTCGAAGTCGGAATCATTCCTGCGAGGCGGGTAGCCGGGCGTGGGAATGCGGATTTCGAGATTGGAGCCGATAGCGACATCGAAGCGGGTGCGGAAGGCGGCACCGCTGCGGCATAAATTCTCGCTGGCGGTATCTTCTTCGAAGGAAAATCCACGGGCATCGCGGCCGCGAACCCGTAAGGGCAAACGGACGGCGATCCTACGTTCGGATCTCTTGCGGACTGCTGTGTCGCTGCTGGTCGGACTCATGGGCTGGGCTCCCCTGATCGGCCGCTCTGCTCGCGAAGAAATTTTCTACGTTCTGAACCACTTCCCCCGGCGTGCGTGCCGTATGAACGATACGACGTAGCTCGCTGCCGTTCTGGACCCCGTGAGTAAACCAGCAAGCGAACTGCTTCATTTTTCCCACACCATCAGGGAGATTGGCGTCAAGAATTTGTCTGTAGTAGCCAGAAAGTAAACGGTGCCGATCTTCTTCATTAGGGAGCTGGTACTGGCCGGTAGTGCGAAATTGTTCCATCTGGGCAAAAATCCAGGGATTGGTGGCGGCGGCGCGGCCGATCATGACCGCGTCACAATTGGTTTCGCGAACGATGCGGGCGGCGTCTTCGGGAGTCTGAATATCGCCATTGCCAATGACGGGAATTTTGACGGCTTGCTTGACGGCAGCGATCAGGGTCCAATCGGCTTTGCCGGTGTAGCCCTGGGTGCGAGTGCGCGGATGGACAGCTACGGCCTCGATACCAACTTGCTCGGCCATTTTTGCGACATCGACAGCGACGATGGAGTTTTCGTCCCAGCCAGCGCGGAGCTTGATGGTTAGGGGAATTTTGATGGCGGCGCGAACGCTGCGGAAGATTTCTTCGAGGAGTGGGAGCTCGCGAAGCAGGCCGGAGCCGCCGCACTTCACGACTTTTTTGGCGGGACAGCCGAGGTTGATGTCGACGGCGTCGTAGCCGAGGTCTTCGCACATGCGAGCGGCATCGGCCATGACTTGAGGATTGGCGCCGAAAAGCTGTGCGGCAATGGGGTGCTCGTCTTCCTGAAAATAAAGGTAGCGAAGAGTTTTCTTGGCGCTGCGGGTGATGCCTTCGGAGCTGGTGAATTCGGTCATGAGTAGGCCGCAATTACCCAGGCAGCGGATGACTCGACGGAAAAGCGTGTCGGTGACGCCAGCCATGGGGGCCAGAATGGTGGCCGGACGGATGGTGAGGTCGCGGACGTTGTAGGAAGCGGGAATCATGGGTACGGGAGTAGTTTAGCAGGGTTGGAGGGCTCGGGTCGGGGCCGAGCTGAGTAGTAAATAGTTCAAGGGTTCAGGAGTTCCAAGGCGTCAAGACAGAAGAAAAAGCCTTACCACAGAGGGCACAGAGGGCGGAGCACAGAGTGCGCGGAGGGTCGGGCGATGCGGCTCGGGGTTATTTGTGGCCGGAGGAGAAGTTTTGGCGGAAGAGATTGATGCGGGGGAGAAAGGCGTCAAAGGAGTGAGCTACGAGCTGGGCGTTTTTGGCGTCGGGAGATGCCAGGGCCACTTTGTAGATGGCGCTGTCGGGTTTGGCCAGATTGAAGGCGAAGGCTTCGTCTTTGCCATCGGAGCCGATTAAGAACATATCGGGAGCGTGATGCTGCTTATTTTTCTGGAGGAGTTGTTCGACGGGCCAGAGGTCGAGATGGCGCGGCCCGACGAAGCCAGTGCCGCCGTTGGCGATGGCCATGATTTTGAAGTAGGCGGGAGGGAGGGGCTTGGGCAAGGACTTGGTTAGCTCTTGAAGAGCCTTTTCGGATGCGGGCGGGTTTGGTTTGAATTTTGGGTGCATGGTTTGTGAGCGAGAGATTTGTGGTGGCTACTTTACGTCGGAAGGCGGATCTTTCAGGAATTGGTCGAGGCGGAGAAACTTTCGAGCCAATGCGGGGCTGTAGGCTGACCATTCATCGTCGCCGACGACTGGTGCCGCGAGTGCGGTGCTGACAGCACCTAGCTTCGAGTCGAGATCGTCCATGTAATGGAAGACCAAGGCTTCGCGGATCATGGGAAGTTTGGGAGAGCCAAATTCGTATTCACCGTGGTGGCTGATGAGGATGTGCTGGACAACGGTTTTCAGCTTTGCGGGGAAGCCAACGATATTGTCCATGGCGCGGGTGACGGTTTCGAGTTCCATGACGATGTGGCCGAGCAGGGCGCCTTCCGTGGTATAGGCGACGGCGCGTTCGTAACAGAGTTCTTCGAGCTTGCCAACGTCGTGGAGCATGGCAGCGGTGAGAAGTAGGTCGACATCGAGTTCGGGATAGTGCGCGGCGATCTGCGTGGCCAGGCCACAGAGGCTAACAACGTGTTCGAGCAGGCCGCCGAGATACGCGTGATGCATAACTTTTGCGGCGGGGGCGCGTTTGTAGCATTGGACTACGGTGGGATCGCTCAAGATGCATGAAACAAGCTGTTTGAGCCAGGGATTCTTGATGCTGTCGAGGTAGCCCAGAAGTTTTTTAAAAAGGTCTTCGACATCGTGCGGGGTGTGGGGCAAGAAATCAGCGATATCGATTTCTTCGGGCTTGGCTACGCGGAATTGTTGAAGAGCAAGCTGCGGGCGATTGCGATAGATTTCGACGCGAGCCTGAACTTTGACGAAATCGTCGCGACTGATGTCTTTAGCAATAAGTTCGAACTGCTCCCACATGCGGGCCTCGACGGTGCCGCTGCGATCGCCAAGTTCCATACGGAGATAGGGCTTACCGTTGGCGGTATTGCGCACCTCTTTTTCGTGAACGAGGAAAAATTCAGTGATGGTCTTGTCGATGTTTTTATCGGCAGTCAAATCCTTAACAAATGTGTTTTTCATGATTTGGGCTGAGTGCTCTTGCCAAACAACAGATACTTTTTGTGCCCTTTCTTTTCCTTGGTCGTTTCCGGAGTGGTGCTTACTTCTTCAATTTCGGAGTTCCCTCCCCCGGCCATTTCCTGATAGCCGGGCTTGATGACGACGTAGCTCTGTTCGCGGAGGGTTTTCAGATATTCGCGAAGCGCGGGCTCCATGCGTTCGTTGTAGAGGTGATCCATGATTTCGTTCTCGACCTTGGTGAAGGGTTGCTCGCCTTCTTCGTAATGTTCGAGAACCTGCATGACCAGGTAGCCCTGCTTGGTGTCGATGACGTCGGTAAGCTCGTTTTTCTTCATCTTGAAGACCATGTCTTCAAGTTCCTTGTTTAATTCGCCGCGTTTGTAGACGCCGAGAAAACCGCCTTGCTGCGCGGTGGGCCCATCAGAAAAACGCTTGGCCAGTTCGCCGAAGTCTTCGCCCTCTTTCACGCGGTCGTGAAGCTTTTGGGCCTTGGCCTTGAGTTCCGGGAGCTCGGATTCTTTTTTGCCTTCGGTCTTCACTTCGATGGCGCGCAAGGCAACCTGTTCCGGGCGCACATAGTCTTTCTTGTGCTCTTCGTAATATTTGGTGGCTTCTTCGTGAGTGATGGTGATGTGCTTACCGACTTCACTGCGGATGACTTCCTGAGTGAGGATCCGATTGCGAATGTTGCCCTTGAAATCATCCCAGTTCATACCTTGCGAGGTGACCGCCTTTTCGAGGGCGTCCATGTCGGGAAGTTTGTTTTGAATACGAATGGTGTCGAGCTGCTTGACGACGTCAGTCTCGACGCTGATGCCCATGTCTTTGCCGCGTTGGGCGAGGAGAGATTGGTCGATGAGGTCGCGAAGGGCGCTTTTCTGGCGGTCTTCGATGGCGATTTGCAGCTGCTCGGCGGTGCACTTGCCGCTGCAATCCTGCTTGGCGTCTTCTTCGGCGGAGGCGCGGGCCTTGTCTAGTTCGGATTTGGTGATGATGTCGTTGTTGACGCGGGCGACAATTTCTTCGACGACTTTGCCTTCGGATTCGGAGGGCTTCTTGGCGGCGGGAGCGGACTTAGGAATGTCGGTTTTCTTGGGAGCAGGCTTGGTTTCGTCCGCAGGAGTGGGTTCTTCCATTTGCGGCTTCTCGAGGGTGGGAGTCGAGGGATTCTGTGCCGGGGGAGTTTGCTGTTGCGGTGTCTGCGGAGGCGGCGCGGCAGGAGGGCTTTGGGCCAGCGCGGGCCAAGCAAAAAGCAGCAACACGGCGAGCGAGGTAATTCTGTTCATTAAAAGCCTCATTACGAGAGTCTAGAACTCATCGGAAGAATGCGCAAATTGAAAGCGAAATAGAAGAAAAGTTTACCACATAGGGAGCTAGGAAACTTCGCGCTTGGTACAGGCTGATTATGCACGACGTTTCTCGCGAGATTCGGGAGGTGTGGGAAGCGGGTCGCCGCTGAGGCCTTGGAGGACGGCGCGGAGAGCTAGGGGCGCGGATTCACCGCGTTGGAGTTCCATCCAGAGGACGCCGCTAGGATCAAGCTTGATGCCCTTGCGGGAGCGCACCACTTGAACGACAGCGGCGGGCTCGAGCTGCGTTTCGGGATGAAAGCGAAGAGCAATTTTTGAGCCTTGGCGTTCGACCGAGGCGATGCGAAGGCGTTCGCTCATGGATTTGAGCACAGCAAATTCGAGAAGATTTTCGACGGACTTGGGAGGCGGACCGAAGCGATCTTCGAGTTCCTTGCGGACGTCTTCTTTTTCGGCTTCGGTGGCGACGGAAGAGACGCGTTTGTAGGTGCGCAGGCGCAGATTCTCGCTGGGGATGTATTCCTCGGGGATGCGGACGTCCATGCCCAGGCTGAGAGTGGTGCGGAGTTCGGGCGCAGCCTCTTCGCCTTTGAGTTTGGCGACTGCACGCTCGAGCATCTGAACGTACAGGTCGAAGCCAATAGACTCGATGTGGCCGTGTTGCTGACGTCCGAGCATGTTGCCGGCGCCGCGAAGTTCCAGGTCGAGGGCGGCGATGCGGAAGCCCGCGCCCAGTTCGGAAAATTCTTTCATGGCGGCGAGACGTTTGCGGGCTATGTCGGAGAGTGTTTTTTCGGGAGGAACAAGGAGATAGGCGTAGGCGCGTTGGTGAGAGCGTCCGACGCGACCGCGTAATTGATAGAGTTCGGCGAGGCCCAGACGGTCGGCGCGATTGATGAGGATGGTGTTGGCGCGGGGAATGTCGAGGCCATTTTCAACGATGGTAGTGGCGACGAGGACGTCCGCCTCATCGCGGATAAATTTGAGCATGACTTTTTCCAGATCTTTTTCGCCCATCTGGCCGTGGGCAACGACGACGCGTGCTTTGGGAACGAGCTTGGTGACCAGGCTGGCGAGGGAGTAGATGGATTCGACGCGATTGTGAATGAAGTAGACCTGACCATCGCGGGAGAGTTCCGTTTCGATGGCTTTTTGGACTGTTTCCTCACTGAACGGACTGACGACGGTTTGAATAGCGAGACGGTCGCGCGGAGCGGTTTCAATCACGGACATATCGCGCAGACCGACGAGCGACATGTGGAGAGTGCGCGGGATAGGAGTGGCGGAAAGCGCCAGGGCGTGAACGTTTTTCCGCATTTCCTTGAGGCGCTCTTTGTGGGCGACGCCGAAACGCTGCTCTTCATCGACGACGAGAATGCCGAGGTCGTTGAACTTGACGTCTTTGGAGAGCAGGCGGTGGGTGCCAATGACGATATCGACTTTGCCTGCTTCGAGGTCGGCGAGGATGACTTTTTGTTCGGCGGCGGTGCGAAAGCGGCTGAGCATTTCGATGCGGGTGGGAAAAGCGGCGAAGCGCTTCTTGAAGGTTTCGAAATGCTGGAAGGCCAGGACGGTGGTAGGCGTGAGGATGGCCACTTGTTTGGCGTCGGCAATAGCTTTGAAGGCGGCGCGCATGGCAACTTCTGTTTTGCCGTAGCCCACGTCTCCGCAGAGCAGGCGATCCATGGGAGAAGGCTTCTCGAGGTCGCGCTTGATGTCGGATATGGCGGTGAGCTGATCGGGAGTTTCTTCGAACTCGAAGGCGTCCTCAAATTCGCGTTGCCAGTTGCCGTCTGGCGAAAATGCAAAACCCTGGGCCGTTTTGCGTTCAGCGTAGAGGGCGAGCAGTTGGTCGGCCATGTCCTCGAGAGATTTGCGCACGCGCGTCTTGCGGGAATTCCAGGCGGTGCCGCCGAGGCGATCGAGGGGCGGATGATTCCCTTCTACGACGCGATAGCTTTGGACCAGATCCATGCGTTCGAGAGGAACGTACAGGCGAGAATCTTCGGCGTAACGAAGGAGCATGAATTCGCCACCGCGGCCATCAGATTCGATGAGGCGAAGGCCTTCGAACTGGCCGATGCCGTGATCGACGTGGACGATGAAATCGCCGGGCTTAAGTTCGGCGAAATCGCTAAAGAAGCCGGAGGTGCGAATTTTGCGCGAAGGGCGTTCAACAGCGGGGGCAACGTCGAAGAGGTCGGCATTGCCGTAGAGAGTGAGTTTGGCGTCGGGAAAAGAAACGCCGTCGGCAAAGGGAGCGCGCACGAGGACGAGGGCCGCGGTTTCGGAGGCACTCTCGGCAGTGAAACCGGCGGCGGCTTCTTCGGTCTCGCCGAGGACGTAGGGGACTTCGTATTCGCGGCAGATGTCGGCGTAGCGTTCGAGTTCCCCGGTGCTGCCAGCGGTCAGGAAGACTTTGCCACCGCTGGCGAGTTGAGATTTCACAGCAGTCATGCAGGCGACGACATCGCCGTGGAAACGGCTGCTGGGGCGCGAACTGAGTTCGAAACGCTGGCCGGCTGTGTCGGTTATGGCCAGCTGTTCGAGTTCGAAGCGGGAGGTTTTCAGTAGCGCGCGTTCGAACTCGGCTTCGTTCCAGAAATAATGGGAAACCAGGGGCGAACTGGCGGTGCCGTGGCGTTCATAGTTTTCCCTGGCGGAATCGAGGAGTTTTTCGCGAGCTTCGCGAAGGGCGGCAGGCTCGTCGAGAAAGACGATGGGCTTGAGGGAGCTTTCGGCGAGTTCGAAGAGCGAGCTGCCACCAGCGTCACCATTGCCACCGAGCCACGAGCCAGGTTCCCAGGACTCAGCTTCCTTGCTGCCCGGAGCAGGAACACTCCATTCCGCAAGTGGAAGGATGGTGGTTTTGGTGACGGGAGAAATGGAGCGCTGGGTGCGCGGATCGAATTCGCGAACGGATTCGACCGTATCGCCGAGAAGTTCGATGCGCACGGGACGCGGGGCTTCGGGAGAGAAGACGTCGACGATGCCGCCACGGACGGCGAATTGGCCGGGAAGTTCAACCATTTCGGTGCGCGCGTAGCCGGTGCTGGCGAGATGGGCGATGAGCTGCTCGTGAGGAACCTCGGCGTCCTTGGTTAAGACCTGCGAGAGGGTGAGGTAGACGTAGGGGTCCTGGTAGCGCCACATGGCAGCGGCTACCGGCGCGATGACGAGCGAGACTTCGCCGTTGCCGAGGCGGTAGAGGGTGGTAGCGCGACGCTCGAGAATGTCCGCGTGGGGAGATTGCGAATCCCACGGGAGACTGTCGAAGGCGGGGAGAACGGCTACGCCCCCGGTGAGGCCGGGGAAAATTTGAGAAAAGAAGCGGAGGACTTCGGCGAGTTCTTCAGCGCGACGATTGGATTCTGTGATGAAGAAGGCAGGGCGGCGAAGCTCGTGGGTGAGATAGGCGGCGACTAGGGCTTTGGCGACGTCTTGCAAGCCGGAAAGGCCAACAAGGTTGGAATTGGAACGCAGTTCGGCCAGCGTGCCTTCCAGTGCAGGGAGGCGAAGAAGAGGTTCGAGACGTTCACGGACTGCAGGAAGAATCATTATTTCTTACAGATCTATTCTACCGTGCGGGGGCGATTTCAACGAATTTGCGGGCAGCGAACAGTGCCCGCTAAGAACCGCTGGGGAAACCTGTGCCTGTGCGCCGCTGCTTTAATTGGATTGGAGTGCGAGGGAGGTGTAAAATCCGCAGCACCTCGGGAGGGGCTTGACCAAGACACGCTTGAGCAAGATAGGTGATTAATTTTCTTTGCTCGCGTGGGCCGCCCTTATTCCAGCCGCAGTTCAACATCAGGTCTGTATTCGAACCACCGGGCGGAGCCGGGGTCCAATTCAGAAAGGTGGTCGCATGGAAGAGCAGACAGAGAAAGACAAGTTGACGAGAAGGAATTTCCTGGGAGTGAGCTCGGCAGCGCTTGCGGCCGTCGGAATTCTCACCGCGGGGAAAGCGACGCACGGACAAGATCAGTCGAAGTCCCAAGCCAAGGGCGACCGAAGCGCAAGCGATCCAGGTCCGACAAATCCTGGGCTAGACGCGGCGAACACCGATTCGACGAATCCTCCGGTTACTGATGCGGGCGGAGTGCAGACCTTCAAATATCCATTTTCGTTTTCGCACAAGCGACTGCATGAGGGCGGATGGTCGCGCGAAGTGACGGTACGAGAATTGCCGGTGTCAAAAACGATGGCTGGCGTGGACATGCGACTGACGGCGGGAGGAGTGCGCGAATTGCATTGGCACACCGCGTCGGAGTGGGCGTTTATGTTGTATGGCACAGCGCGGATCACGTGTGTCGATGCCGATGGAAGAAGTTTTGTAACCGATGTGAAGGAAGGCGACTTGTGGTTCTTCCCTACCGGCATTCCGCATTCGATTCAGGGATTAGCTCCGGATGGCTGTGAGTTTCTGCTGGTATTTGATGACGGGAATTTCTCGGAGTACGAGACGGTGCTGCTTTCCGATTGGATGGCGCATACGCCAAAGGATGTGGTTGCGAGAAACTTTGGCGTGAGCGAAGCGGCGCTGGCCAACATGCCGAAGAAGGAGTTGTTCATCTTTCAGGCGGAAGTGCCGGGGCCGCTGGAGGAAGATCGCCGGATAGCGGCGGGGAAGCTGGGCGTTTCGCCGATCGATTTTTCGTTTCGAACGATGCAGCATCCACCGGTAAAGACCAACAAGAGCGGGGAGGTGCGGATCGTCGATTCGAGTACGTTCAAGATAGCGACGGCGATTTCTGCGGCGATCGTTACGGTGAAGCCCGGAGGCGTGCGCGAATTGCATTGGCATCCTAATGCGGACGAGTGGCAATACTTTTTCGGCGGAAAGGGACGGATGACGGTGTTCGCCACGGGAGGACGAGCGCGGACGATGGATTTCGAAACGGGCGACGTGGGTTATGTGCAGAAGACGCTGCCGCATTACATCGAGAACACGGGAACGACGGATCTGAAGTTCCTGGAGATGTTCAAGAGCAGCTTCTATCAGGACCTGGCGCTATCGGAGTGGCTGTCGCATACGCCGCCGGAACTGGTTACCGCGCACCTGCAATTGGATAAGGCGACACTGAATGCGATGCCGAAGGACAAGCCGTTGATCATGCCCGAGTAGCGCTAGGCGCGGACCGATGCGAATTGTGTAGATGCGTTATTTCTGACGGGACCAGTGGAAGACGATTCCGGTGCCGATGAGGAAATTGTTCTGGTGGTCGTTGGTGGCGTTGGCGAAGGTGGTCAGGTAGTAGTCGAGCTGAACAACGCGAAGAGCGAAGCGTGGGCTGAGGGGAACGTCCAGGCCACCGCCAATGCGCGTGGCGAAGCCGAAGGACGAATCGCCGACGCCAGCCACTCCCCCGCCAGCATGCGCAGCACCCAAAAGAATCTGGGCAAAGGGATGGGGCTTGTGAGAGCCGTGTAGCCAAGGTTGCGGAAGTTGATAGCGTGGGCCCGCCAAATAGGAAGTGAGCGTCAAGGAATTGCCAGTGGAGGGAGCGCTGCCGATGTATTGGGCACTGAAGTCGGTCACGAGCGACCAGGGTCCATGGAAATTCCAGGAACCGGAAACTCCACCACCGTTTAGACCGAAACAGCCGCATTGGCCGGGACCGGCGTTGGCGCGAACCCATTGATAGGTGGCGGCGGCATCGCCACTGTGGGCTTCTTGCGCGAGAGTGTTCGCTGCGGCGAAGAAGAGCAGCAGAGCGGTTGGCAGCAAAATAGATCGCATACGCACATCTCCTTAAAACCAAAAACTAATTCGAAGGCACTGAAACGGTCGCGGAAACGTTGCTGATGACGGTGTCTTCGTAGGATCCACCCGTGGACGCAGTGATGTAGAGATAAGCGACAGGCGGTGGAGTGACGGCGCCGGAAAGGACCTGGATGCCGTCCATGGTTACGGTCATTTGCCCCTGCACGAGAGAGAAGGTGTAGGAGTGAGTGATGGGCATGCTAGCGGAAACGACAGCAGGGATGTTGGTGTTGACGTTGAACCAAGGCTTTTCGAACAGCGCAGTTTCACCGCGGCCTACGGCCACGTACGGAACAGGAGGATCGCCGGCATTGTGATAAGTGTCTTCGGCGAAGAGCAGACCGGGAATTCCTTCGGCGCCCAGGCCCATGCCGGTTGCGCCCAAACTGGTGGGAGTTGCGCCAAGAGAAGGGTCACCCAAAACCACGGCAAAACCATCGGCAGGAAGAGCGCTGGGATTGCTGAGGGTGACAGTAAAGCTGAGTTGAATGTCGCCGGTGGAAATGAGCGTAGGCCAAATGATCTCGCCATGCTGATTATTTTTTGCGGCGGACAGTTGAACCGTGCATCCGGAAAGCGCTACCGCGTTGCCGAGCGGCGACCACTTGGGATCGCAGAGATTGGGAACGCCCGCGAGTGGGCCGACGAAAAGTCCGGCTGAATTGCTGGTGACTGAGGAAGTGGCACCGTTGCTGACGACGACGTAGAAGACGGAGCCGTTGTCGGTGAGTGCGGCGGAATCCAAGGTGTATGTGGAACTGGTGGCGCCGGGAATCGCGGTGAACGTGGAACTGCCAGGAGGAGCTTCGTACCACTGATAGGTCAGGGGAAGCGAAGAGACCGCCGTTACCTGGTAGGTGGCGGAGGCGCCGACGTCGACGTATTGGGTGACGGGCTGTCCGGTGATTTGCAGGAGGATGCCACTGCCAACGGCGAGTGGGGCATGGTCGGAAACGGCTTGGCCGTAGTTGTTGGAGACGATGACGTAGTAAGAATCTTGGTCGTTGGCGATGGTGGTGGCCGTGGCCGGAACGTTGTAGGTGGAAGCGGTAGCGCCGATGATGAGGGTGCCGGATTTTTGGCCAGCGGGAATGCGGTACCACTGATAGGTGAGAGTGGGTGTGCCGGAGGCGACGACGCTGAATGACGTGGTGCCGCCGGCTGTGACAGTTTCGCCGAGGGGTTGGGTGGTGATGGTGGGCGGAACGTTGCCGTTAGTGACGGTGAGAGCTGCGTCGGAGCTGGTGAGCGGGCCGCAGGAATCGGTGACGGTGGCGTAATACTGAGCGCCGTTGTAGGTGGCGTCGACAGGCGGAGTGGTATAGGAACTGGCCGTGGCACCTGAGAGAGCTACCCCGGTGCTGCCGCCAGAGGGAATTTGATACCACTGATAGGCGAGCGAGCCAACGCCTTGCGCGGCCACGGAGAAGAACGCGACTTGCGCGGGATGAAGCGAAAGGCTGGTGGGATCTGAAACGATGGATGAGCCGACGGCTATGCTGGCGACCGCGGAAGTGATGCTGGAGATGCCGTTCGTGACGGTGACGGAGTAGTTGCCGACGTTTGCGGGAGATGCGGAACCGACGGTGTATGTGGAATTCGTGGCGCCAGGAATCGGCGTGCCGTTCAGGTTCCACTGATAGCTGGTAGTGTATGCGGCGGTGACGGAGAGTGTGAGAACGCTGCCAGTGCAAACGTGCTGGCTGGAAGGCTGGGTCATGATTACCGGAGCACTGATCGTAATTGTGGTGGATACGGACACGGAAGGTTCATCGACGCTCGTGGCGGTGATGGTGTAGGTGCCCACTGCGGCGGGCGAAGTCCACATGTTGCCGGAGAAGGTGCCGGCGCTGGCGCTCCAAGTGAGGCCGTTCGTTGCGCCGCCACTTGCGGTTGCGGAAAACGTAATTTGTCCTGGGGCGACGGTTTGGTTCGCCGGGGAGATGGGAGTGATGGTGACGGGTGTCGGAGTGACGACGCAGGTGGCGGACACGAGGTTGCCCTTAGGATCGGTGACGGTGAGCGTGTAAGTTTTTGTGGAAGTCAGTAAAGGCGTTGGGTAGGGCGTGCCACTGACGGCCGCAGTGGTGATGTCGGAACTCCCCACGCCAGCGGATCCGATGACGGCGGTGCCGCCTGAAAAGGTAGGAAGCAGCGTGACGGAGGAATTGTAGGGAGGCGAGACGGAACTGGGAATAAGGCTTTTCGCGAGGGGAGGTGGGACTTGAACGGTGAGTGTCGCAGGGCCACTAGTTATGGAGCCAGCGGAATTAGAAACGGTGACGGTGTAGACGGCGCCGGAATCGGTGGTCGACGTCGATGGAGTGGTATAGGTGCAGGACGTTGCTCCGGGAATAAGGACGCCGTTCTTGTACCACTGGCAGGCCATCGGGCCAGAGCCGGTAGCGGAGATCGTGAACGTGGCGGTTTGGCCGAGCATTACAGTGACGCTTGCAGGCTGGGTGATGAAGGGAGCCACCGGTTTGGAGCCTTGAAAGCCGCCTGCGCAGCCGGAGATGTTTAGTAGGGCTAGAGTCAAAATCAAAAGCAGAGCGCTGAGGACAGGTGAAGCGACACCGCGATTGGAGACACGCATAGCACGCCGAGGGGTTATGGGCAGAGAAGGCATGGGAAAGAGACTCCTGATCTGACTATAGAAGGATCAGGAGGAGCCGCCAGAAGGAGGAGCAAAGGCGTTGCGCAAAGGGCTGATAGTGTTTACGTGTCTATTTTGCTGGGATTTCGTGGCTGGGTGGGTTAAGGGCGCGAATCTTTTCGAGGATGGTGGTGGTGGAGTAGCCGGGAACGATATCGATGCGGACAACCTTGCCGCCAGCGGCTTCGACTTCTTCCCTGCCGACGATTTGATCGCCGGGCCAATCGCCACCTTTGACAAGAACGTCAGGCAAGAGCTTGGCGATTACGTTTTGCGGGGTGAGCTCGGGGAAAATCAGGACAGCATCGACACATTCGAGGCCGGCTAGGATTTCGGCGCGCTCTTGTTCGGGGAGCACCGGGCGCGAAGAGCCTTTAAGGCTGCGCACGCTGGAGTCGCTGTTGATGCCGACGATTAGCAGGTCGCCGAGGGCGCGCGCGGCTTCGAGACTTTGGATGTGTCCGGGATGAAGAAGATCGAAGCAGCCGTTGGTGAAGACTAGGCGCTTGCCGTTGCGTTTCTGCTTGGAGAAACGGAGAATTGCTTCGTCGAGGGTAAGAGCGGATTGGTTCATATCGTTGAAGAGAAAAGAGTAACACAGAGGACGCGAGGTCGGACCACAGAGGGCACAGAGATGCTTCTGGAGCTATTGAGTTTGGTTTGCTCAAGGAGTGCGAGTCGAGTGAGGAAAGTGCGAGCGGATGAATAAGGCGAAGCGGGCGTGGCTGGGAATTTTGCTGCTGGCGCTTGGAGTGCTGCTAGCGCTGTATGCATCGCGACGATACACGGAGAAGCGATACATCGTGGATGCGGGATCGTGTCGGATGGAAGTGCTGTCCACGGAGCGCGCTGACCTGGCACCTGCAGCGGAACACGATGCGGTGGTGCTGTTTCACGGAATCGCGGCAAACAAGACGGTGATGAACTATGTGGCGCGAACGTTCGCGGAGATGGGGATGCGGGTGTACACGCCGGACTTGCCGGGGCACGGGCGATCGCTGGGACCGTTTACGCCAGCAAAGGCGGAAGCGTGTTCTGAGTCGCTGGTGCGCGGATTGGCGGCGCGCGGGATGATTTATCCAGAGCACACAATTTTGGCGGGGCATTCGATGGGCGCAGCAATCGCGATTCAGGTGGCCGAAAAGTTTCGCCCCGCGGGAGTGGTGGCTATATCACCAGCACCGATGGTAGCGGCGAATGGTGTGTCGCCGGAAAACTTGCTGTTCCAGGCGCACCCTAAGCTTGCGCCGTACACGCTGGTGATGGTTGGAACATTGGAACCGAGATGGTTGACGGCAAATGCGGCGGCACTTGTCGCGGCGAATTCGAGTTCCACGGTGCGCTATGAAGAGGTGAAGTGGAATTCACACGTGAGTGTGCTGTTTTCGCGCGCGGTGGCGCGAGAAACGCAGAAGTGGGCAGCACAGGCGCTGCGACTTCCGGCGAGCGATTGGGGATTGCCGCCGAGAGCAAATTTGATTGGTGGCGTGGCAGGACTGCTGGGAATTTTCTTGTTGGCGGGCCCGTTCCTGCGAGAAATGTTGGGGAAGGAGTCGGCAGTGGAAGCGCGGCCTGCTCATTTGCCGTCGGCCATGCGAATGGTCGTGGAGTACGCAGTAGTATCGCTGGCTACCGTGGGGATACTGAAGCATTGGGAACCGCTGCGGTTTGTACATTTGTTTGAAGGCGGTTATCTGGCGAGCTTTTTTCTAATTGTGGGTGCGGTTCTGCTGGCGCTGCATTGGGGGATTGCGCGCGAACAGTTGCCGGTGAAAGGAAAATTTCTGGTGGGCGCGGCAGTTGCGGGAATTGTGCTGCACTTGTTGGTCACGGGATGGCTGGAGCTGACGATGACAGAAGCGTGGATGACAGCGTGGCGATGGCTGCGCTTCCCGTTGTTTTTTGTGGCGGCATTCCTATTTTTGTACGCGCTGGAAGTGTTGGTGGGGCCGGCAACATTGTCGCGACATCGGATCGCGCAAGCGTTGGTTCTGGTGACGATATGCTGGCTGGCGCTGGCGGCGGGAGTGCTGTTCTTTAAGAGCGGCGAGATTTTGCTGGTGCTGCTGGTGCCGTATTTCGGGTTTTGTTTTGCATTCACGTACGTAGGTGCACAATTGGTACGCAGGTTGACGGCGAGCGCGACAGCCGCTGCACTGTTCGGTGCTATACTCGTGGCGGGGTTTTGCGTGGCGCTCTTTCCCTTGTCCTGAGAGACGTCAGTGGCCCACCCGAGTCGATAAAATCCGCTCCGGAATGCCAGTTTGGAAGTGAAATAGGTCGTCGTGAACTGACCCATGGCTGAAATTATAATTGTCGGAGGCGGGCCTTCCGGGGCGATGTGTGGCGAGCAACTCGCACGAGCGGGAAATTCCGTACATATTTTTGACGAGCATCTGGCATGGGAAAAACCATGCGGCGGCGGGCTGACGTATAAGGCGACGCAGTGCTTCCCTTTCCTGCTGGAAAATGACCACCCCAAAAAATTAATTCGCGAAGTGGAACTGGTGAGCGCGGAAGATCAGCGGGCCAAGTTGCATTTGAAGCATCCGATTGTGATTTACTCCCGCCGCGTGCTGAATGGATTGCTGTTGGATCGCGCGCGCGAGGCGGGTTGCCACATCCACCACTCGCGAGTGGGCGGCGTGGATACGGCTGCTGACAAACCGAAATACTCTGTGGATGGAGAATGGAAGTCTGCTGATTTTCTAGTGCTGGCCGGCGGAGCGCGCAATCAGTTTCTGCCTGGAACACGCGCACTGGGTAAAGATGAACTGGAAATCACACAAGGGTATTACGTGCCGCAGACGGCAGAACAGATTGTGATCAAGTTTTTGCCAGAGTTTGAAGGGTATATCTGGTCGTTTCCGCGCGCGGATCACTTGTCGCTGGGAATCTGCGGAAGCATGGCGGCGCATACCAGCAGCGAATTGCGGATGCACCTGCAGCAATTTGCGACGCACGAAGACATTGTGACTGAAGGCGCAAAATTCTATAGCCACGTACTGCCTTCGCCGCAGGAGCGGACAATTTCCGAGCGTCCGGTGGTGGGACGGAACTGGGCGCTGTGCGGAGATGCGGCAGCGTGGGTCGATCCGTTGACGGGCGAAGGATTGTTTTACGCGATGCGTTCGGGCGAATTGCTGGGTAAGGCGGTGGCGGAAGGCCATCCGGAGAAGTATCCGGCACTGGTACGGGCTTCGTTTTCCAGTGAACTGGAATTCGCGGCCCGGATCGTGCGGCGGTTTTATCGTGGGTCGTTTTTGGGAAGCGCGGTCACAACGCGCATGGTGCAGTTTTTGCAGCGAAACGCTGTGTTTCGTCAATTAATGAGTGATCTTTTCTGCGGGACGCAGGACTATACGACGCTGAAGCAGCGTGTTTTAGGACATTTGGGCGGAACATTGAGTCAGTTTGTGACCAGCGTGTTGAACTTTGACCGGCCTGCTACCAAGGTGCCGTCGGCACCGGCAGCGGACTAAGAGCAGTTCCCTTCTGCGATAGACAAAAAAGTGAAAATACGGAATCGGACTTTGTAAATGATGCTGCGCGTCTCGCTTTGCGCTATGTATCCTCGAAAGCGACGGAGGAACTAGACGTCCTCGCGTTCAGGGCCACGCTTGTTGCGGAAGAAGTAGGCGGAGGCGCCAATCACGATGGCAAAGAATGCCACCACTCCAGCTAGCATGAGGAGCGCTCCGAAATCGACTCTGGCTCCTGGAGTCGAGGCGAATTGGTGCGACCAGAGCGCCGCATAGCCCAGGGAGTTGTGAGCATCAGGACTTCCAACGGGAGTGGAAGTCCAAGGAACAAAACAGGCAAGCACGGCCCAGCCAAGCAGCAGAACAATCAGGGTGACACGGTAGAACGTTTGCATGGAGGCAGTCTACACGGTTCCGTAAAAAGCGGCGAAAGCGTGGTTGCGCGACACTACGAGGAGTTTCGTGTAGGCGGACGAGGGCGCCGCAAAAAGGTTAAATTTTGAGTGCCGCTTGCGCGGCGGAAATCATCAGATATTCAGTCAGGAAATTACCGTCAGGAGAAGAACTGAATGCAATACAAAACGTTGGGGAACACGGGATTGCTGGTGTCGAAGTTGTGCCTGGGAACGATGACGTTTAGCGGGAGCGAAGGAATCTGGAAAGCGATTGGCAATGTGGATCAGGCGGGAGCGGATGCGCTGATCAAAACGTCGATTGAAGCGGGAATCAACTTTATCGATACCGCGGATGTATATGCGGAGGGCGAGAGCGAAAAGACGCTGGGACAATCACTGAAGAATTTGAAGATTGCGCGGAAGGACGTGGTGCTGGCGACGAAAGTTTACGGACGCACAGGACCCGGGAAGAATGATGTCGGCGCATCGCGCGGACACATTATGGACGCGGTGGAAGCGAGTCTACGGAGATTGCAGACGGACCATATCGATCTGTACCAGGTTCACGGAAACGATGTGGTGACGCCGATTGAGGAAACGTTGCGGGCGCTGGATACTCTGGTGAATCAGGGCAAGGTGCGGTACATCGGGGTTTCGAACTGGCAGGCGTGGAAAATCGAGAAGGCATTGAGCATATCGCAGTTCAAGGGATTGGCGCGATTCGATAGCTTGCAGGCGTATTACTCGATCGCCGGACGGGACTTGGAGCGCGATTTAGTGCCGTTGCTGGAGGCGGAGAAAACCGGACTGTTGGTGTGGAGCCCGCTGGCGGGTGGGCTGCTGTCTGGAAAATTCAGCCGGGAAAATCAACGGCCGAATGGAGCGAGACGGTCGGAGTTTGACTTTCCTATCGTGGACAAAGAGCGGACGTGGAAGATTCTGGACGTGATCGCGCCAATCGCGAAGGCGCATGGGTGCAGTGCGGCCCGTGTCTCGCTGGCATGGCTGCTGGCGAAGCCGGTGGTGACGTCGGTGATTATCGGAGCCAAGCGCGTAGAGCAACTGCAAGATAACCTGGCGGCAGTGGACCTGAAGCTGACTGACGAGGAGAGCAAGAAGCTGGATGCAGTCAGCGCCCTGCCACCAGAGTATCCGGGATGGATGCTGCCGTTCCAGGGAGCGAACCGGTTGGAGGATGTGCCGCGGCCAAACGTGCAGACTGCGCGATAGGTGAGTCAAACACCGACTTGTGCTGACGTTCGCGGCGAAAAACATTTCGCAACGAGTGCTGGTGCGCTGCCGCCTCCGGTGGCGAATACAGGAAAGTGACGACAGGTTCGGCGCCGGAGTTAGCGATCTTCGGTGCCGAGGGCGAGGCCAATATTGTCGGAGAGTTTGCGGAGAGTGGTTCCATCGACGGGAGCCAGCGGGCTTTTTTGAAGAACGATGGCGGCGCTAGAGAGGTACGAAAAGGCGCGATCCTTGCATTCGGAGATCGCGGCGCACTGCGAAGCAAAACGGTTGGCGAGCAAGTAGGCTTTAAGCCGATTCTCTTCGATGGCGGCTTCTTCTTGACCGGGCCTGGTGAGATTCTGCCCTAGTTCATTCAGTTCGTAGGTAAATTCACCGAGAGTATAAAAAAATTGGCCGTCATTCTGCGTCAGGCAGAATTCGTCGAGGCGTTTGCGAAGCGCGGTGATCACGGGCGGCGCGGGACCTTTGGGATTGACGATGGGAAGCGTGAGGCGAGTGGATGTTTGCCGCGCTAGCTCAGCGAGATCGGTGGGGGCCGCGACGGAGCGCAAATCATTGCTGATGCTGCCGGCGGCGTGCTCTGCGACGTGATTCGGTTGAGACCATAGATCTTCGACGAGCCTCATGCTGAGGCCGAGGCGGTAGAAAGCTTCGGAATGGAGCTTCTTCGAGGCGGCGGGCGTTTCGGCGACCGGGGTTTCAGCAGTCTCTGAAGGCGCGGAAGCCGAAGTGGGCGTTGAAGAATCCGGAGAGGTCGAGGATTTCTCGGCCGGTGATTTGGGTTCGGTTCGCGCGGGAGGATTCTTGAGCAAAGCGACGATGTCGAGGTGGTGCTGCTGCATGGCGGAAGAAAGAGCGGTGCTGCCGTCGCGCGCGGAAGTGTCTTGGGCTGCGCCGCGTTCGAGCAGCAGGCGAACCGTGTCGACGTGACCTTCGCGGGCGGCTTCGAGGAGAGCGGTTTTGCCGGAGTCGTCTTTGGCGTTGACGTCAGCGTGATGATCCAGGAGAACGGCGACGGTGTCAGTATCGCCGCCATAGGCCGCATGGATTAAGGCGTTGTCTTCGTATTTGTTTTTGGCATTTACGTCGGCACCTTTTTCCAACAGGAAGCGCGCGGTATCGGTCCGACGCGAGAACGCGGCAAAGAAGAGGGGAGCCCAGCCTTCGTGGTCAGTGGCGTTCACGTTGGCGCCTTTTTCGATGAGCAGGCGCGCCGTGTCGCCGTAGCCGCCAAACGCGGCCTCCATTAGCGCGGTGCGTCCCGCGCTGTCGGTTTGATCGACCTCGGCACCGCGATCCAGCAACGCGCGCACGGTGCCGGTATAACCACGAGCAGCGGCATCGATGAGTGCAGTGTTGCCGTAGGTGGGAGCGCTGGCGTTGACGCCAGCACCTTGGCGAATGAGCGAGAGAACCTCTGCGGTGTCTCCGGCGGCGGCGGCTTCCAGGAGTTTTTGGTTGAGAAGTTCGCTCTTCGAAGCGGGCGGTGGCGGATTGGAAGCGGATGCTGATGACGAACTCGCGCCCTTCTTCGGGGGCCGGGCGGACTTGGATGTGGAATCCGGAGTTGAGGCGACTTCGGGATTTTTCGTGACAGGTGGAAGAGCTTTATCCTTCGGCGCGCGCGTCGGATGTTCTAGCAACGCGACGATGCTTTCATATTTATATTTTTCTGCGAGGCTTTGTGCGGTGCTGCCATCGTTGCCGCGAACGTGGACGTCGGCGCCTTTTTCGAGTAGCGCGCGAACGGTATCGGTGTGACCAAGATCCGCGGCGCTCATGAGCGCGGTCCAGCCGTGATTATCTTTGGCATTCACCGGAGCGCCTTTGTCTAGGAGAATCTTAACGGTGTCGGTGTATCCGGAAGAGGCGGCCCAGAAAAGCGCGGTGCGTTTTTCCTTGTCTCTGGCGTCTACTACAGCGCCGTGGCTAATCAGAACGCGGACCGTGTCGGTGTGCCGGGAAAAGGCGGCCCAGAAAAGCGCGGTCCAGCCAACTTGATCGGTGGCGTCGACTTCGGCGCCGTGTTCGAGGAGAACGGTAACTGTATCGGTGTAGCCGCCGGCAGCGGCCTCCATCAGGGGGGTGCGTCCATTCTTATCTTTGGCATTGGGATTGGCGCCGTGGGCGAGCAGACCGCGAACTTCGGCGATGTCGCGAGTACGTGCGGCGTCACTGAGCTTGGAGTTGAGATCCTGAGAGAAGGCGGGAAGTGCCAGGCACAAAAACGCCAAGAACGCCCAAAGAGGGGCCGTGATGGAGACAAAAGGGCGAGTTCGGAACATCCGTGGTTTGCCTCGCGCAGGCTGGTTCCGAGAGCTGGAACGCAGCGCCGAACGTAATGCTGAATGTAAGAGCTAAGAATGATTCTAGCGCGAGGCGAGGGAAATGCGGGGAGGCATTCGAGGGAGAGGGTGAATGTGTAACGGTGGCAAATGCTTGCGGACCAAGGATGGGTCAGGCATACTCCCGGCAAGAAAATGGCGGGGATTCGTGGCCGAAAGCGAAAGGACACTTGTGAGGAAGCATTTCCTGTTGAGCTATGGATTGTTGGTTGCGTTGACGTGGACTTATGTGCCAGGCGTGCAGGCGCAAACGGAGAAAAAGGCCGAAGCTACGACTGCGTCTACGGCGAGCGCAACGACGGTGCAACACAAGCCCGATACGGCGGCGTCTACTGATTCGAATCCCGATGCGAATGTGCGGGCTGGAGAGCAGCCGCGAATTACTGCGTACACTTTGCCACCGGATCGGGATAAGAAGGCGCGTGCCATCAGCAAGATTCGCATGCGGCTTTACGCACTTAATCTGGTCTATGGCTTGGTGGTGCTGCTACTGATCTTGCGATGGAAAGTTGCGCCCAAGTATCGGGACGTGGCGGAACGCGCGTCATCGAAGCGCTTTTTGCAGGTGCTGATATTTACGCCGCTGTTGATCCTAACGATGGACGTATTGTCGCTGCCGACCGGGGTGTACGACAACTGGATTCAGCGGGCGTATGGATTGTCGGTGCAAAGTTGGGGATCGTGGTTTTGGGATTGGACGAAGGGCGAATTCCTGTCGGTGCTGCTGGCAATATTGTTCGTGGGGATTTTGTACAGCGTGATACGGAGATCGCCGACCAGGTGGTGGTTTTATTTCTGGCTGGTATCGCTGCCCATCGGATTGATGCTGGTTTTCCTGCAGCCGCTGGTGGTGGATCCGATGTTCCACAAATTCGAACCGTTGCAGCAAAAGGATCCGGCATTGACGGCGGAGTTGGAAAAAATGGTGCAGAAAGCGGGTGAGAATATCCCGCCGGAACGCATGTTCTGGATGGGAGCCGGGGAAAAGACAACGGCGTTGAACGCGTATGTAACCGGATTTGGGCCATCGAAGCGGATGGTGGTGTGGGACACGACGATCGCGAAAATGAGTACGCCGCAGATTGTATTTGTGGCGGGACACGAAATGGGACATTACGTGCTGCACCACATTCCAAAGGGGATGGTATTTTTCGCGGTGCTGCTGTTCGTGGGCTTCTATGTCGGATACCGATTGATTGGATGGGTGTTGGCGAAGTGGGGACCGGGGTGGGGGATTCGCGGATTGGAGGACTGGGCGTCGTTGCCAGCGCTGCTGCTGTTACTTTCGGTGTTGAGCACGGTGATTACGCCGGTTGGAAGCACTTTCTCGCGATATCTGGAGCACCAAGCGGATCAATATGGGCTGGAAGTGACGCACGGACTGACACCGGATTCGGGACAAGTGGCGGCGCAGGCGTTTAATATTTTGGGCGATATAGATCTGGCGGACCCGGACCCGAGCAGGATTGCGGTCTTCCTGGTGTACGACCATCCGGCGATCCCGGATCGCATTAAGTTTTGCTTGAGCTACGATCCGTGGGATAAAGGCGAACAGCCAGACTTCGTGAAGTGACGACCAGGCATTCCGCGGGACCAGTTGTTGCGAACACTTGAGTTGCTGCAACGGACACGCTTGCCTGCTGTGTCAGGCTAATCAATCACAAACTGAATTCCAATTAGCACGTGCCGCTGGGGCGAGTGGGCGTGCCGGACTCTTGCACGGGTAGAGCTTGCGTGGCCGGGACATTGTAGGGAGTGGTGCCTGCAAGATTGGCTACGCATTGCTGAATCACGCTCGGAATCGCGGGAATTGTGGAAGGCAGATTGGGAATGGACTGATTGGGGCTCTTGAAATTGAGCGCCGTGGTCATATCACCAACCGTAGCACGACGCCACGCGCTTAAGTTAGGAACTTCGGCGCCAAAACGCGTTTCGAGAAAACGCAGAATCGAAGTGTGATCGAACAAATCCGAGGATACGAAGCCACCGCGGCTGAAGGGCGAAAGAACAAGCATCGGGACACGGAAACCTAAGCCAATCGGGCCGGTGATCGCGGGACTGCCGACCACTGTGGGATCCGGAACTGCCGGCGCAGTGACATATTCGCCGGGCGTGCCTGAAGGTGCGGTAGTTGGCGGAACGTGATCGAAAAATCCGCCGTTTTCGTCGAAGGTGAGCAGGAAAAGAGTTTTGGCCCAGAGCGAAGGATTCGCGGTGAGCGCGGTGAGAACCAACGAGACGATGTTTTCGCCGAAGACCGAAGGCGCGGGGGGATGGTCCGAGGTGAGGACGGAGCCGATTATCCAGGAAACTTGCGGGAGATTGCCGGAAGCGACATCCGCGAGGAAATCAACGGGAAACTGAGGACCGAAGGCGTTTTGGTGAAGGACGGAAGTAGGATCCTGATAATTCTTGAAATAGGAAAGAACGTTGTCGGAGAGAATGCCGTTGAGAATAGTCTGGTCCGGCGAGGAATATACCTTCCAGGAGATGCCGCGAGTTTGAAGCTGCTCGGGCATGGTGGTGTAAGTGAGGCGTCCATAAAAAGACGAACGATTGTTGACGATGGTCTGGAGAATGGGGCCGCCGTTGGTGCCAGCGGGATCGAGAGACGCGGCCATGGTGTAAAGGCGATTCGGGTCAGTGGGACCCATCACTGAGCAAAAATAGTTGTCGCAAATCGTGAATGCGTCGGCGAGTGCGTAGTAGTAAGGAATGTCGGCACGATTGTAGTAACCCATGGTCAAAATAGCGTCGTTGGCATCGATGGGAATGTGTGATTTGACAAAGCCGTCCATCGCGCCATTGTCCCAGCTCTGATGCTGCGGTACCCAGTCGTGAGAAATGTCGTGAGTGCATGCAGCGTCGGTAGTAGCGGTGTCGAGATGAAAAGGCAGAAGGACGCCGACCGGCGGACTAGCGGTGTTCGAAGGATCTGGTTGATTGAAAGCCATGCTGGCGTCGGCGAAACCTTTGACGCCTTTGTAACTGCCGAAGTAGTGATCGAAGGAACGATTTTCCTGAATGAAGATGACGACGTGCTCGATGTCGGTGAGTTTAGAGCAAACCGCGGGAGTGGGAGTTGGAGTGGGAGAAGGGGAAAAGGAACCGCCGCCACACCCGTGAAGACCTAAGGAAGATAGCTCGGCTACGGCTGATGCGGCTCCCAGTTTGAGCAAATCACGACGCGTTAGTTGTCTCATAGGATTTTACAAGTTGGATGCATCGTTCCTGAAACGAGTGGGGCCTCTACGAGATTGTTCTTAGGAACCTAAGGTGAAAGCGTTAGCTAAGTGGAAGATTGGCAAGTAGATGGCAGGCGCATATGGTCGTGTGCGGGAGGTCACAGTGCTTTGGTCGCGGTGTGTGTGATATTTGAACAATATGAGTACAAAGCATCCGGTAATCATCCAAGGCGGGATGGGCGCAGGTGTGTCCAGTTGGCGACTGGCGCAAGCGGTGTCGAAGCTCGGGCAACTGGGAGTGGTTTCAGGAACGGCGCTGGATCTTATCCTGGCGCGGAGGTTGCAAGACGGCGATGCTGGCGGGCACATGCGGCGTGCGCTGGAGCGATTCCCTTTTCGCGCGATGGCGGCGCGAGTTTTGAAGACGTACTACGTGGCGGGCGGGAGGAAAGAAAACGAGTCATATAAGAACGTCGCGAAATTTTCGAAAGACACGCCGCGGGAAATCATTGAGCTGTGTATCGTGGCAAATTTCGTGGAGATCAACCTAGCGAAAGAAGGCCACGCCAATCCGGTAGGAATTAATTATCTGGAAAAAATTCAGAGCCCGCATCTGCCGTCGATCTACGGAGCGATGTTGGCGGGTGTGGATTATGTGCTGATGGGGGCGGGAATTCCGCTGAAGATTCCTGGAGTGCTGGACCGTTTTTCGAAACACAAGCCGGCCAGTTACGAGTTGCAAGTAACGGGAGCACAAAGCGGCGACGATACGACGATGCATTTTGTACCGCGGGATCATATGGAGTGCGAGCTCGCGGAATTGCGGCGGCCGAACTTCATCGCCATTGTGGCGTCGAATACGCTGGCAGTGACGCTGGTGAAGAAGGCTAACGGCAGGGTAGACGGATTTGTGGTGGAAGGCCCAACGGCGGGCGGGCACAATGCGCCGCCGCGTGGAAAATTGCGACTGACTGAAACCGGCGAACCGATTTACGGGGAACGGGACGTAGTCGATCTGGAAAAGATGCGGGAGTTGGGATTGCCGTTCTGGCTGGCTGGCGGATATGGCAGCGCTGAGAAATTGCGGGAAGCGTTGGCGGCAGGCGCAGCGGGAGTACAGGTGGGAACGGCGTTTGCGTTCTGCGAGGAATCCGATCTGCGTGAAGACTATAAAAAGGAGCTGCTGCGGAAGGCGATCGCCGGCGAGACCTCGGTATTTACGAATCCGGTCGCGTCACCAACGGGATTTCCGTTCAAGACGGCGCAGCTTGCAGGCACGCTATCGGAGCGCGACGTATTTTGGGGGCGGCCGCGGATTTGCGACCTGGGGTATTTGCGAGAGGCTTATAAGACGGAAGCGGATGAGATCGATTATCGGTGCGCGGGCGAGCCAGTTAGCGTGTACCTGTCGAAAGGTGGACACGAAGAGAAGACGGTGGGACGAATCTGCCTGTGTAATGCGCTGATGACGAATATCGGGTTGGCGCAGATTCGCGGCGGGAAGTATGTGGAAAAAGGAATGGTCACGTGCGGGGACGATTTGAAGGAGATTCCAAATTTTCTGCCGGCGAACCGGCAGACGTATCACGCAGCGGATGTGATTGCAAAGTTGCTGGAAGTGTAGAGGGATTTCTGATTCGTTGAGTCTTGCCCGCTGATAAGTTTCTGGTTCGACCCTACAAAATAAAATGAGGAGAGTGATGCTGGCGGAGTGGTGTATCCGTAGCGCGAGATGGACCGTCCAAGGTATAGTGCGCGGTGCTGGGTCCTGGAAATGGCCATGACCTTGCCATTCGTGAAAATTTCTGGGAACTCTCCATTGTGCGGTGATAAACAACAGCAGCACTTTGGTCGGCATGTCGATCGCGAAATCTCTAGTGAAAGCACCAAGGGCGTTGGAGGTAGAAATGCGGCTTAAGACATTGGGAATTCTGCTGGTGGTATTGGTGGCTAGCATCATGGCGCTGGCCTTGCCGGCACATTTCTCGCCGCGAGCTGGCGGCGATGTTGGGGTGTTGAAGGTAACCATCCACGAATGGGACGTGCCGACGAAGGGTGGGCATCCGCATGATCCGGCAGTGGGGCCTGGCGATACGCTGTGGTTTACGGAACAGATGGCAAACAAGCTTGGGCGCTTGGATCCGAAGACGGGTGAGATGAAGGAATATCCGCTAAACGATGGCAAAAATGCGGGTCCACATGGACTGGTGGCGGACAAAGAGGGAAACATCTGGTTCACGGCCAATTTTGGCGGGTACATCGGGAAGTTGGATCCGAAGACCGGCAAAGTAAAACAGTACGCCATGCCGAATGCGAAGGCGGATGATCCGCACACGGCGGCGTTTGATGCCAAGGGGATTCTATGGTTCACGGTGCAAGGCGGAAATATGGTGGGGCGGCTAGACCCAAAGACCGGCAAAGTGGATTTGAAGGAAGTGCCGACGGATAGCGCGCTGCCGTATGGAATTCAGATCACCAGCAAAGGCGTGCCGGTGTTTTGCGAACTGGGTACGAACAAAATGGCGACCATCGATCCAAATACCATGGCGATCACGGAGTATTCGCTTCCAGAGTCGGCGCGGCCGAGAAGACTGGCGATCGCGGCAGACGATACGGTGTACTTCACAGACTTTAAAAGCGGACATTTGGGCGTGCTGAACCTGGAAAGCCGCGCAGTTAAGATGTATCCGTCGCCGGGCGGAGCAGATTCGAATCCGTATGGGATTGTGATCACTCCGGATGGAATGGTGTGGTACAGCGAGTCGGGGGTGAAGCCAAACACAATTGTGCAATTCGATCCGAAGACGGAGAAGTTCGCGCGAACGAACATACCTTCGGGTGGGGGCGTCGTGAGAAACATGGCAGCTACGGAAGATGGGCGCGTGTTCATTGCCTGCAGCGGTGTGGATAAAGTGGGCGTGGTGGAAGCCGCGAAATAGACTGAGGAATGGAGAGTTTGAGCGGACTGGAAGACACCCTAGTACCCTTCTAGGACCTCGGGACTAGTAGTCCTAATGGGATTAAATTACAGAAATAAAGGGTTTTAGACCAGGATTTGGTTGCCCCGCTGAGAAGATGCCAGTAGACTGCTCGCTACCGGACAGACCCGCAGCCTGTCTGGCTATGCTGTCTCTTGGTGGGCCAATGTTCGAGCATATTTTTAATCATTTTGGGCTGCGAGAGAATCCGTTCCACGTCTCCCCGGACCCGCGGTTCTATTTTTCGACGAGCGCACACGATGCTGCGCTGGCTGAACTGCTGTTCGGCGCAGAGACCCGGCAAGGCCTGATCGTCCTGACAGGCGAAGCGGGAACCGGCAAAACCACTGTTCTGAATCATTTCCTAAATTATTTGCAAGAGAAGAGGCAGTCCAGCTCTTACGTGTTCCATTCGCAGTTGAAGCCCTCGGAACTGTTCGAATTTATTCTGCGAGACTTTGGCGTGCCATGCGACGCCCGGAACAAAGGGGATCTGCTGAACGCGCTCCACCAGTGGTTGATCGCTCGGCACACCATGGGCGATTCCCCGGTGTTGATTATTGACGAGGCGCAGGCCATTTCGGTGCGAACCCTGGATCAATTGCGATTGCTGCTGAATCTGGAGACACCGGGAAGCAAGTTGCTGACAATCGTGCTGGCGGGGCAGCCGGAATTGGAAGAAAAGCTTAGGCGCCCGGAGTTGCGGCAACTACACCAGAGAGTGATGTTCCGGTGCAGTTTGCTGCCGTTATCGCTGGATGAGACGGTGCGGTATGTAAAGTCGCGACTGATAAATGGTGGCGCGACCGCGGCGGATGCATTTTCGCAGGAGAGCCTGGAGGCCATGTACGTTTATGCTCGCGGGCTGCCACGCATTGTGAATTTATTGTGCGAGCACTCGCTGATCGCGGGATATGCAGCGCAGGTCAAGGTGATTACGCCGGATATTGTGCGGCGGGTGGCAACGGATTTTGATTTAACGTCGCAGCCTGCGGGGTTAGAGGAGCGGGAGCTAAATCCACGGTTTGGGAGGCTGGTTCCCTTTAGCTTGGAAGAACGAACCTCGAGAGTCGAGGCGGAAGAAGCGAGTAAGGAATTTGCAGAAAACGTGTCCGAGGCAATCGTGACGCCGCCGGAAGTGCAGCCACCTGCGGCGAAGATCGAGCCTGCTGTGGCCGAGGCAAAAGCCGAGCCGACGTTTGAATATCCTCCTGCGGCAGTGGTGCCAAAACCCATGGTGGCTGCGGCTGCAGCTGCAGCAGGAGCCGCCGCTGCAGGGGCGGTGGGAGTGGGAAAGCCATCCAACGTTGGTAATTCGCCGGTCGCTCAAACGAGTGCCCAAAAGGCATCTAGCGCTGCGCCGCGCAAGACGGTTACGAATCAAGTGGTGGCACTGAACAATAAGATGGCTAGCCGAACGGTGCCGCTGCCGCCGAAGCGATGGCCGACGCAACCGAAGCAACAGCAACACCAGAAACCCTCGCCTTCGCCCCAGCTTCGGCCAAGCTGGACATTGCAATTCGTGGCGTACTGGAAGGACGTAAAGGATTCATTCGTACGCGACTGGAAACATTTCCTGGGTGCGCATGGGGCAAAAACGAAGACATCCGGCCCTGGTGTTGCGAGTTTGCAGCGAAATGTGATTGTGCCGATAACGAAGTGGCTGCGAGAGCCGGCCGCCGCGAGTGCGAGACGAGCCAAGAATCGGCCAGCGACCGCAAGGAAACAGAGATAGCGGAAGCTGGATTTTGCCGGGCGATTTCCGGCGTGTATACTGCGTGTCTGTAAGGTATGACTTCCTGGTGCCCAAAGAGCTGTTGCTGCTGTAACGCGCGACCATAAGCGGCGAACAGGTTACTTTGGTTTAAGCTGAAAAAGACCGAACAACCAACAAGCCGCTCCAGAGGGGCGGCCTTTTTATTTGGCGAAAGTAAATTGCGGAGAATAGAAGGACAAGGATTGACATGAGCGCAGAAGCCACTAAAAGTTCCGTGAAACTGGAAAAGCCTATTGGAATTTATTACGAACACCCGGACTGGTTTCGGCCACTGTTTGAAGAAATGGAAGCGCGGGGAGTCAATTGGAAAAAGGTTCCGGCGCGCGGGCACAGCTATAACCCTGCAGAGGTGCCGGAGTTTTCGCTGGTAATGAACCGGATGAGTCCATCAGCATGGCAACGCGGATTGGCCAATGCAATTTTCTACACGCGCGACTATGTGGAGCACCTGGAAGCCAGTGGAGTACGCGTTGTGAATGGAGCGCGGGCGTTTACGCACGAGATTTCGAAAGCGATGCAACTGCAGTTGCTGGAGACGCTGGAATTGCCGTATCCACAGGCGAAGGTGATACACGACCCGAGCCAAGCATTGGCGGCAGCAGAGGAGATCGGGTACCCACTGGTGATTAAGCCGAACATCGGCGGAAGCGGAGCGGGAATCATCCGGTTTTCGAACCCAGACGAATTGAAGCGAGCGGTGGAGAGCGGGAGTTTGTACTTTGGAATCGATTCAGTGGCGCTGGTGCAGGAGTTCTTCCCCGCGCGTAATTCGGTGATCACCCGAGTGGAAGTGCTGGGCGGAAGATTTTTGTACGCGATACAGATTCATACGACTGGGGAGACATTTAATTTGTGTCCTGCGGATATTTGCCAGAACACCAAGGGCGAGGAACTGGCTCGGCCAGCGTGCCCGGTGGATGCACCGAAAAGCGGACTGAAGGTAGAGGGATACATGCCGCCGGAGAAGGTGGTACGTGACGTGGAACGAATTATGCAGACCGCGGGAATTGAGGTCGGCGGCATTGAGTATGTGATTGATGATCGAAGCGGAAAGTTGCTGTATTACGACATCAACGCGCTTTCGAACTTTGTGGCCGATTCGGTTCGGATTGTCGGGTTCAACCCTTATGCCCGGCTGGCGGATTATCTGATTGAGGAAGCCGAGAAGCACGAGGCGAAACGCGGGATGCGGCACGTGACGGCGGGAGAGCGAGCATGAGATATGGGTACTGGCTTCCGGTATTTGGTGGTTGGCTGCGGAATGTGCAAGACGAAAAAATGGAGGCCAGTTGGAGTTACGTGAAGCGATTGGCGCAGCGGAGCGAGGAACTGGGATTTGGCCTGACGTTGATCGCAGAACTGAATTTGAACGACATCAAGGGCGTGGAGGCGCCTTCGCTGGATGCCTGGTCGACGGCGGCAGCGTTGGCTGCGGTGACGGAGAAATTGGAGTTGATGGTGGCGGTGCGGCCGACGTTTCACCTCCCTGCCCTGCTGGCTAAGCAGGCGGCGAATATTGACCGGATCAGCGGTGGGAGGTTGTCGTTGAATGTGGTGTCGTCTTGGTGGGCGGACGAGGCGCGGAAGTATGGAGTGGCGTTCGAACAACACGATGACCGCTACGCGCGGACGAGCGAGTGGCTGGATGTGGTGGATGGGGTGTGGTCGCAGGATCATTTTTCGTTCGCCGGGAAGTATTACAAGGTCGAGGACAATGTCCTGCAGCCGAAGCCCATGGCACAACCGAGGCCAACAATCTATGCGGGCGGCGAATCGGAAGCGGCGAAAGAGCTGATTGCGGATAAGTGCGACGCGTGCTTGATGCACGGTGATCCGGCGGACCGAGTGGCGACGAAAGTGGAGGATTTGCGGGAACGCCGCGCGAAGCACCAGCGCGAGCCGATGAAGTTTGGAGTGGCAGGATACGCAATTGTGCGGGAGACGGAAAAAGAGGCGCTGGACGAAGTGAAGCGCATTACCGATGTGCAGCAATCGGCAGCGGGATATGAGAATTACCAACAGTGGCTGGCAGGCACACAACTGGAGCAGCGGGTATCGCTGGAGGATTATTCGGTTTCGAATCGTGGATTGAGAGCAGGGTTGGTAGGAACGGCCGAGCAGGTGGCGGAGAAAATTGCTGGATTTGAAGCGGCGGGAGTGGATTTGTTGCTGCTGCAATTTAGTCCGCAATTGGAAGAGATGGAGACATTCGCTCAGACGATGATTGGAAGAGACAGTGGAGTGGCAAGTTCTTCGCGAGCCTCAGGATAGTTGAGTACTCCTTAAATCCCCAAATCCGCGGGGAGCCTCCCCCACCCATAAACACTAGACGTTAAAAAACTCCTAAACAGTATCTGGAAACGACTCATTCCTGGCGATGTACTCTCTTCCCCCTAGAAGGCATCGAAAGGGTATCCTTCTCAGGTAGAAATCGAAGACGACCAACCTATGGCGACCACGGCAAGCACGGCGACGGGAGTAGCAACTGCAGACGACGCCGCGAAAAAGAAAAAAAAGAAAATCAACTGGAAGTCTCTGCCGGAGATCTGGGAACTGATTCATCCGCGGCGCGGGGTGCTTCTGTTGGGGCTGGCACTTACAGGAATAAATACGTTATCCGGATTCGTGCTGCCACTGTCTAGCAAATATCTGTTCGACAATGTGATTGACAAGCGACAGATGCAATACCTGTTGCCGATTGTTCTGAGCATTATCGCCGCCACGGTGATCAAAGGATTGACGTCGTTCACGCTGACGCAGCTCCTGTCAAAGTCGGCGCAGCGAATGATTACGGACTTGCGGAAAAAAGTGCAGGCACATATCGGTAGATTGCCGGTAAGTTTCTACGACACAAATAAGACAGGCGTGCTGGTTTCGCGAATTATGTCGGACGTGGAGGGAGTGCGAAACCTGATCGGAACAGGACTGGTGGAGTTTGTAGGCGGCTTGCTGACTGCAGTTGTGGCGCTGGTTATTCTCTTGCGGATCAGCGCATTTATGACGTTGATCGCGTTTGGGGTGCTGGTGGTGTTCGCATTCGCCCTGAACCAGGCGTTTTCGACGATTCGGCCGATCTTCCGGCAACGACCCAAGATCAATGCAGAAGTCACCGGGAGATTGACGGAATCGCTTGGAGGCGTGCGAGTTGTGAAGGGATACCACGCCGAAGATCGCGAGGAGCAAGTGTTCGCGGGCGGAGTGCAACGTTTGCTGGATAACGTGCTGAAGACGCTGACCGCCACTTCGTTTATGAGCTTATCAGGCGCAACACTGATGGGAATAGTCAGCGCGATCATTATGTACCTGGGTGCGCGGCAAGTGCTTTTCGGGCATATGACCAAGGGCGAACTGATTTCCTACAGCGGGTTGCTGGTATTGATGGTGGCGCCGGTGTTCCAGTTGGTGTCGATCGGCACGCAAATCACCGAGGCAATCACGGGCTTGGAGCGGACGCGGGAAATATTGAACGAGGGCATGGAAGATGCGGATCCAACGCGGACTGTGGTGCTGGAGCGAATCAACGGTTTAGTGGAATTTGAGGATGTGCATTTCGCGTATGAACCGGGAAAAGAAGTGCTGCATGGGATTTCGTTTGTGTCGACGCCTGGGACAATGACGGCACTGGTGGGCCCGTCGGGATCGGGAAAATCGACGATCATCGGGCTGGTGTCGGCATTTTATAAGCCGACGAGTGGGCGCGTGCTGGTGGATGGAACGGATCTGTCGACGGTGCGGCTGAGTTCGTACCGGACGCAATTGGGCGTGGTGCTGCAGGAGACGTTCTTATTTGATGGGACGATTCGCGAGAATGTGTCCTATGCCAGGCCGGAAGCAACGGAAGAAGAGATTATGGCGGCGTGCCGGATCGCGCGAGTGGATGAGTTTGCGGAAGGATTCGAGAAAAAGTACGACACGGTGGTTGGTGAGCGAGGAGTAAAACTGTCTGGCGGGCAGAAACAGCGGGTGTCCATTGCGCGGGCCATTCTGGCCGATCCGCGAATCTTGATTTTGGATGAGGCTACGTCGAGCCTGGATTCGGAATCGGAAGCGTTGATACAGGAGGGATTGCGCTTCTTGATGCGCGGACGAACGACGTTTGTGATTGCGCATCGATTGTCTACGATTCGGCGGGCAGATCAGATCCTGGTGGTGCAGGATGGGCGGATTCTGGAACGCGGTACGCACGATTCGTTGTATGCGGGGCGCGGACGATATTTTGAGTTATATACGAAACAGCACGCGGTGGAGACGAATTTATTTCTGGCGCCGGGTGAGGGCGACGATAAGCCGGAAACCGCCGAGCCAGATGCCGCAGGCAGTTCGGGCAGCGCACTGCCCGATGCTATTCGGGCGTTACGCGGGAATGGGTAACGAAACTGGCGTTTAAGCCGGGACTGGTTCGGAGCCGTCTTGCGTGTCCAGGGCGTTGTGGATGACTTCCGCGGGAACGGCTCCCTGCCTACCGATGCACCAGTGGTCGCCGCGAAGTTCAACGATGGTAGAAGGAAGCATGTCCTGCGTTTCGCCGGCATCCAGGATTACGGGAATGCGATCGCCGAGTTGACGAAATACTTCCTCGCCGCTTTCGCAGGTAGGAGAACCGGAGAGATTCGCACTGGTGCCAGTAAGAGGCACGCCAATTTCGTCAATCAGACGGCGTACAACTTCGTGGTTAGGCCAGCGAAGGGCTACGCGGCCGGTGTTTGCAGTGACCTTGAGTGGCAGACGATTAGAAGCATCAACGACGATGGTCAGAGGTCCTGGCCAGCAGGTTTCGGCAAGACGAAAGAAATTATCGGGCAGTTCGCGCGCAAGAATGGCAGCGTGTTTGATGGAATTAATGAGGATGGGAAGTGCGCGTGAATCGGGACGCCCTTTGACGCGGAAGATTTGCTCAACCGCTGCCAGATTCACAGGATCAGCCGCGAGCGCGTAAAGAGTATCCGTGGGTATGGCAACGACGGCGCCGCGATTAAGCCAACTGGCCGCATAGCGAATGAATTGCGGGTTGGGCGTTTCGGCGTTTACCTTCAACAGTTCCGCTGACAAGAAACTTCACCCTGAGCATGAGTTTGCGGTCATATGGAGCCTCAAAACCGCGATTTAGGGGACGCTATCATAACGGGTTGGGACGGCGCAATGACATGGGTACGTAATGGCGCATTAACCCGACTGAAACCTTAGGGCGAATGCCATTGAACTGGTCATCTGTGTGGTGTGGATGGCGGGGAGCTAGGGAGATTTGGTACGCTCGGCGGAGATGAATGCAACGGGAAAAGTCGGACGAGGCGGCGGACGTGCGGCGACAGCGCCCCCAACTAACCTATTGGCTAGCCGGGAGAATCGGTGGCTGAAGGAGTTTCGCATTGCGCTGCGCGGCGGCCTGCCGACCGAGAGGGGGTTTGTTGGAGTAGAGGGGGTGCGGCTGGTCGAAGAAGCCTTGAGCTCGGGATGCCGCATTGAGGCAGTGCTGTTCAGCGAAACAGGAGAACGCCACCGGGAACGGCTGGCTCCGCTCGTTGACCGGCCGGAGATTGGGTTCCCTGTGTTGAAGACGACAGACCGGCTGTTTGAGGGAATCGCGGATACGGAACATCCGCAAGGCGTTGCGGCGTTGGTGGAACCGCGGAAGACGGAGCTTGACCACTTGTTTGCGACGCCGGCGGGTGCGTGCTCGCCGCTGATCGTGGTGCTGGCGGGCGTGCAGGATCCCGGTAATGTGGGCACAATTTTGCGAACGGCAGCGGCGTTTGGGGCTACCGCGGCGGTGACGTCGGCGACGGGGCAGAGTGGGACGGCGAGTCCGTTTTCGCCCAAAGCGTTACGAGCATCTGCGGGTGCGGCTCTGCACTTGCCGGTCTTAGCCAGGATGTCGCTGGCAATTTTGCTGACGCAACTGAAGCTGAACGGAATTCGAACGCTGGCGTCGTGTGTGCACGATACGGCGAAGGCGGATGAGGTGCCATTGTGTCCCTGGGAAGTGGACTGGTGCGAGCCGATTGCGCTGCTGGTGGGAAATGAAGGAGCGGGCTTGCCGGAGGATGTGGTGCACAGCGCGGATGCGCGAATACATATACCGATGGCGACGAGGGTGGAGTCGTTGAACGCTGCGGCTGCGGCGACGGTTTTGTTTTATGAGGCCTTTCGGCAGCGGAAGCGGCGGAGTTAACGGAAAGAAGCAAAAGAAAGAAAAAGAAAAGGATAACGCAGAGAACGCTGAGGAGCGCAGGGAAGAGATAGGAATGGGATTGTTTGCACCATTGCCGGAACCGGAAACACCGGCGGCGCTGCAGCCGCTGGCGGAGCGGATGCGTCCGCGAACGCTGGATGAAGTGGTGGGGCAAGAGAAGTTAGTAGGGCCGGGAAAGCCACTGCGCGTACAAATCGAATCGGACAATTTGGGATCGATGCTGCTGTGGGGTCCGCCGGGATGTGGAAAGACCACACTGGCGCGACTGATTGCACGGCTGACGAAGAGTGAATTTATTTCGTTCAGCGCGGTGCTGAGTGGGATCAAAGAAATTAAAGAAGTGATGGCCGACGCGGAAAAGAAGTCCCGGAGCGGGCGGCGGACCATTGTGTTTGTGGATGAGGTGCACCGGTTCAACAAGGCGCAGCAGGATGCGTTTTTGCCGCACGTCGAGGCGGGGCACATTTTATTTATTGGAGCGACCACGGAGAATCCGTCGTTTGAGGTGATCTCGCCGCTGCTTTCGCGCACCAAGGTGTATGTGCTGGAGTCACTGACGACAGCGCAGATTGCCGGATTGTTGCGTAGGGCGATGCTGGACAAAGAGCACGGTTTGGGGAATGAACGAATTGTTTTGGGCGGAGAGGCCGGAACAACGACGGGGGTAGCGTCGCCCGCGGGTGAGACACAAGATGTTTTGTGGAAGATTGCTGCGTTCGCGAATGGTGATGCACGAGCCGCTTACAACACTTTGGAGTTGTGCGTACGGGGCGCAGAGCCGGAAAGTTTGGAACATCCGGGTGCGAAACCGACGCCGGGGGCACCCGTGGTGCGACGGATTACCGCGGAGTTGCTGGAAAATGTGTTGCAGAAGAAGTTGCTGCGGTATGACAAGGCTGGCGAGGAGCACTTCAATTTAATTTCGGCGCTGCATAAGTCGGTACGGAACTCGGATCCGGATGCAGCGTTGTACTGGCTGGCGCGGATGTTGGAGAGTGGCGAAGATCCGTTGTATCTGGCGAGACGCATGGTGCGGATGGCTAGCGAAGATATCGGATTGGCGGAACCGGGAGCGCTGGCAGTGACCTTGGCAGCTAAAGACGCATTTGATTTTCTGGGAGCGCCGGAGGGACATTTGGCGCTAGCGCAGGCGGCAGTGTATTTGTCTTTGGCGCCGAAATCGAATGCGTTGTACAGCGGGTATGGAACCGTGATGGAAGATGTGCGGAAGACGGAGGCCGATCCGGTGCCGCTGCATCTGCGGAATGCGGTGACGGGCTTGATGAAGAACATTGGCTATGGAGAGGGCTACAAGTACGCGCACAATTTTGAGGAAAAGGTGACGGATATGATGTGCTTGCCGGACAACCTTTCGGGGCGCGTGTACTACCAACCTACTGACCAAGGGTTTGAGGCACGGTTGCGGGCGCGGATGGAAGAGATCCGGAAATTGAAGTCCCGGTCGGTTTCCAAAGGATAAAAAGATACATGCAGCGAATGGTCGGATTAATGGTGTTGTGTCTAGTCGGGCTGGCACATACGGCGGGCCGAGATGCCAAACGTCCCGAGATGTCGGGTGTGGCATTCGTGCGAATCAGCGTCGAGAACCTGCAAATAGCCACGTCTTTTTACAATGGAACGCTGCAGCTTCCGAATCTGAAATGCGCCGACAAGGGTGCCAAATGCTTTTTTGTTAATCCTTCTCAGCGAGTCGAACTTATCGAGCAAACAGCGACTCCTAGCGGGGACCGCGTGGACGCGATCGGTATCTTTACCTCGGATGCAGATTCTTTGCGGCAATATTTTCTCGCGAATGGCCAACAACCTGGTGAACTTGTCACGAACGCACCATGGGGAATTTCTTTCCAGATTAAAGATCCCGAAGGACACGTGCTTGAATTCGTGCAAAGAACCGGCGGCGTTGCCGGGTCAATTAGCGGGCCCGTGCCACAAGGCATGCGGATTATTCACTCCGGATTTGTTGTGAAGGATCGCGAGGCGATGGACAAGTTTTATCGGGATGTTTTGGGCTTTCACGTTTACTGGCATGGCGGGATGAAGGATGGGGAGACGGATTGGGTGGATATGCAGGTTCCGGATGGGACGGACTGGATTGAGTACATGCTGAATGTGCCGGCAAACGCGGACAAGCATACACTGGGCGTGATGAATCATATTGCCCTGGGCGTGCCGGATGTGCGAGCGGCGGCGGAACAATTGAAAAAGAATGGAGTGAAGTTAACGGAGGAACCGAAGATTGGGCGTGATGGGAAATGGCAATTGAATTTGTATGATCCGGATCAGACGCGGGTGGAGTTGATGGAGTTTACGCCGGCGGAGAAGCCGTGCTGCGCGGAGTATACGGGAGCTCACCCGAAACCATGAGCAGGCTGACGAAGGGAAGAATAAACTTCGGAAGGAAAGTTCGAGGGTTGGTTGGCGGTTTCAGTGGTCGAGGTGCGTTTGAGAACTTGCCACGATCCCTCCGCTGCGAGCCAGCGGACGGCGCTGACTCTCCGGTCGGGATGACAACTCGGTGTGCGAGTGACGTGGCGACACGTCGTTCAGCAATCGGTGTAGCTGCTCATTTACTACTCATGTCGATGTTGATTAGTTCCCTTCCTTGGATAGCGCATGCGCAAAATCTGGATAAGGCGGTACAGAGTATTGATGAGGAGGTGACGGCGTTTTCATACGCGCCGGATGGGCGCATCGCGTTTTCGGTGCGCAGGATGTACAAGGCTAAGAAGTACGATTTGCAACGCGACGATATTTACATGATGGATCAGGGCGGAAAACGGAAGCGGCTGTTCAACGGGGAGAAATTCACGGTTGGCGACAAGCCGTTTACGTACCAGGTGGAATCGTTCACGTGGTCGCCGAATGGAAAGATTCTGGCGGTGCAACTGTTCACCACCTCGGTGGATGTGGAATCGGGGCGAACGGAAGATGCGCGGGCGTTGCTGTTTGTGGACGACCAAGGGCGGGAGTTGCATCCGGCGGGAAAAGAGCCACTGGTAATGAATGTGGAGAGTCCGTTGTGGCTGCGGGACAACGCTACGGTGGTGGTAATGAAGGAAGAAGTGGGGCCGCGCGAATTGTTTTCTCTGCAGTATTTGTATATGTCGTCGGGGCCATCAGGGGCTGTGTTTGAAGGACGAACATTTCGCGAGGCCGCGCGAATTTCAGGAAGCAATGCGGCGATTGCCGTGGAGCGCGACCGAATGATGGATGGACCGCCGCGTTTGCAGCGGCTGGAATTGCTGGCGCAAGACGATAAGGAATTGGCGACGCTGGATGCGTTTGCGGGAGGACTGTCAGTCTCGCCGAGCGGGACGAAGGTAGCCTATTATCTCGACAAAGAGGTGCTGGAGATTCGGGACCTGGAGTCGCCAAACAAAGTGGCACGCGTGCGCGTGGGTTTAGGTGTTTTGCAATGGAACGCCGATGAAACGCGGATCTATCTGAAACGGACGATTGAAAAAAAATCGGCGGATTTGGTTAGCGTGGCTGTGCCAGCCTTGGTGGCGTATAAGACGGGGCAGACTGTGCCGGTGCAGGAGCCTACGCCGCAGGTGCTATTGCACGGATTAACGGTGCGAGAATTTGGCGTGTCGCCGAATGGGAAATTTTTGGCGATTGTATTGCCAGGGAAAAGGAATTTGCAGATCTTTGGGTTTTAGGCAGAGAGAAGAAAAAAGACTTAACACAGAGAGCACAGAGGCCGGAGCGCAGAGAACACGGAGAATACTTCGAAGGCGTAAACGTTGAGGTCCTTCGCTTCGTTCAGGATGACACGTTGGCCTGCCAGTGGTTCGCGACTATAAATGATGAAACGACGAGGCGCCTAGAGAGGGCGCCTTTTTTTGTGTTCAATTAGCATGCAGGCGTCTTCTACGACGGTTAGGCCTGCGGCGCGGGCTTTCTCGGTGGCGGTGGCGTTGGTGATACCGAGTTGGAGCCAGAGAACTTTGGCGCCAATGGCGATGGCGGAATCGGCTACTGCTGGAACATTTTCCGGGCGACGGAAGACGTCGACGATGTCGATTTTTTCGGGGATGTCTTCGAGGCGGGCGTAGGATTTTGCGCCAAGGACTTCGGATTCGTTGGGATTCACGGGGATGATGCGATAGCCGGCAGATTGCAAGTAGGCGGCGACTTCGTTGCTGGGGCGGGAAGGGCTGGAGGATAGGCCGACTACGGCGATGGTCTTTGAATCGCGAAGGATGGTGGTGATTGGATCGGAAGAAGATTTGGTGGCCATGTTTGGTTGGATGAGGAATTGGGTGGCAGGGTTATGGGTTAGGAGAAGGAACGATTTACCACAGAGGTCACGGAGGTCGGAACACAGAGTTCACGGAGAATTAGATGGAACGGTTGGAGAAGGCGTCCGAATGCGATGGAACTGTGGCGGGGGACGATTGATTGTGGCGCAAGAGGACGTTGGCTACGGCGTGAAGCAGCTTGGTGTTTTCGGCGGGACTGCCCACGGAGATGCGGATGGCTTCGGGGAAGCCCATCCAGGCCATAGGACGAACGATGACACCTTCTTGAAGGAGTTCGTCGCAAAAAGTTTTGGCGTGGGGACCGATGGGCACAAAGAGGAAATTCGTTTCGCTGAGAACCGGGCTGAGACCGAGTTTGCTGAGTTCCTCGTAAAGGCGTTGGCGTTCGACGCGATTCATTTCGGTGGATCGTTCCACGTGCTGGTGATCGTCGAGCGCGGCGAGTGCGGCGGCCTGGCCAACGCTGGTCACATTGAAAGGCGTGCGGAGCTTATTCATCTCGGCAACCAGCGTGGGATGACCGATGCCGTAGCCAATGCGCAGGCCAGCTAGTCCGTAAACTTTGGAGAAGGTGCGTAGGGTGAGGATGTTGTTGTACTGCTTGAAGAGTTCCAGCGCATTGGGGAGATCGGTGCGCTGCGCGTATTCGCGGTAGGCCTCGTCGTAAACGATCAAGACATCGCCAGGAACTTTTGCAAGGAAGGCATCGAACTCGGCGGCGCCGAAAGCTGTGCCGGTGGGATTGTTGGGATTAGCAATGTAGATGATACGGGTGTGCGGCGTGACGGCCAGAGCGATGGCGTCTAGATCGAAAGTGAAGTTGCGCATCGGGGTAAGGATCAATTTGCCGCCACTGGCACGGATGGCGATGGAGAAGAGGGCGAAGGAGCCTTCGCTGGTGATGCCTTCGCTGCCGGGACGAAGGAGCACGCGCGAGGCGAGATCGATAATCTCGCTGGAACCCAGGCCAACGAAAACCTCTTCAGGGCGAACGTGATTTCGGGCGGCGAGGACTTCGCGAAGGCGCTTGTTGCCGCCGTCGGGATACCAGTTGGCTTCGCCGAGCGCGCGGCGAGCGGCTTCCATGGCTTTGGGAGAGGGGCCGAGGGGATTTTCGTTGGAGGCGAGTTTGACGGCGTGAATTTTTAGATCTTGCTCGACTTCTTCGATGGGCTTGCCGGGAACGTAGGCGGGAAGACCTTGGATGTAGTCGGGGATGAGTTCTTCGAGGGTGTGGGTCATAAGAATATATTATGCGCTTCATTTGGGATTTGTGGGTGGAGGTGACGTTCATGATTAACAGAGACAAGTAAAAAGAAAAGACAAGAAAGATTTAACGCAGAGGTCACGGAGAATGGGCCGTAGATGGGCAGAGATCGGAGGTCATTCGGGAGTTGAAGGTTTGGTTGGGCTTGGGAGGCCTTTCATTTGGTGAATTTCGGATTTGGTTAGAGGACGGTATTTGCCGGTGGGGACGTCGAGGGTGAGCGGGCCCAGGCGGATGCGCTTGATTTTTTCTACCAGAAAGCCAACTTGCTGAAACATGCGGCGGATCTGGCGATTACGACCTTCGATTAGGGTGACTTCGTACCAGGGGTTGGTAGCGGCCTCGACCAATTCGATTTTGGACGGTGAGGTTTTCACGCGGCGTCCGTCGTCGAGAGTGATGGTAACGCCGTTGCGCAAGCGCTGAATGGCTTGCTCGTTGGGCATGCCGCTGACTTTAACGAGATAGGTCTTGGGAATGTGCGAGCCGGCTTTGGTGAGTTTCTGCATCAGAGCGCCGTCGTTGGTCATGAGCAGAAGGCCTTCGCTGGCGTAATCGAGTCGGCCGACGGGATAGATGCGCTCGGGAAGCGCGCCCAGAAGTTCCATCACCGTCGGACGGCCCTCGGGATCGCTGACGGTGGTGACATAACCCTTGGGCTTGTTGAGAAGGAAATAGACGAAGCGCTCGGCACGCTTGAGAGGCTTGCCATCGACGCTGATGGCGTCGATCTGCGGATCGGCCTTAGTTCCCTGCTCGGTGACGACTTGGCCATTGAGGGTGACGCGCCCGGCGGCGATGATTTCTTCGGCTTTGCGGCGTGAAGCGATGCCGGCGGCGGCTAGGATTTTTTGTAGGCGTTCAGCGGGCATGAGAGTTGGTAGTGAATAGTGTAAGGCAAAAGCTAACGGAGAGACGCCGAGGCGCAGAGAACGCGCAGAGAAAACATCGCCGTACAGACCAGCGCTAAGCGAAGGAATTATCGCGGGCGGTTGCGGTTGCCAGGATTGAATTTGGAGTGAGATTTATTGGATTTGTGGGGCTTGGCGTTGCGGGGCTTAGAGAAGTTGTTGGGTCGGCCTCCTGAGGTTTTGGACAACTTAGAGGGGCGCGACTTCGAAAATTTACTAAAGCGTTTGGGGGGAGCGCCGGAAGGCTTGGAAGAAGCAGGAGGCTGTGGGCGGAGCCAGGGGGCCATGTGGACGGGACGCGCTTCGTCGAGGCCGTCGTCCTCGAAGGGGCGATTGTCTTGAGGTTTGGAGAATTTGTTGAAGGTTGCGCCGGGCTGCTGGCGATTGTCGCGGGGAAATTTGTTAAACGAAGATTTGTTGGGTGAATCGCCGTGCGAGAATTTATTCCTGGCGAATTTGTCGTTGGAGAATTTGTTGCGGCCGGAATGTTTTTGCGGTGGTGTGGTGTGGGTCCGCGCGGGCTTGATGAAGGGCTTGCTGGGTTTTGTGTAAGGCTTGGCGGACTTTGTGAATTGGAGATTGACGGGCTTCCTGTCGAGTAGCAGTTCTTCGGCGTCTTTTTTTTCGATCAGACGATAATGGCCACGCGGGATGCCTTCGAGAGAAAGCGGGCCAAGTGCGACGCGTTTTACTTTTTCGATAGGGTGATTTTCTTTTAGTAGGGCATACCGAAGATCGTCCAATTTCCCGCCGGACATACGAACCTCATACCAAAAATTTTGCGCGTGACCACGAGCTGAATCGGGTTGGCGGAGGGTCTGCATGCGAATGCGCGTGTCGTTGCTGAGGCGCTCGAGATCGAGAAGGGTCAGCATGCCTTTCACTTTTACGTGATAGATCTGTTCGAGGCTGTTCCATTTTTTCTGGATCGCAGCCGCCAAATCGCCATCATTGGTCATGAAAACCAGACCGGCGGCAGCGTATTCGAGATTGCCGACCGGATAAACACGCTCGGGAAATCCGCGAAGGAGATTGCGGAGATTTTTACGGCCTTCGGGATCGGCCAGGGTCGATACGATTTCAGGAGGCTTGTTGAGCAAGAGATAGACGTGACGCCGTGCTTCGGTGTCGAGAGTGCGACCGGCTGCTTCAATTTTGTCTTTGGCGGGATCGGCTTTGCTGCCCAGTTCGGTGACGACTTTGCCGTTAACGAGGACTTGGCCGGAGGAAATGAGTTGTTCGGCGTGGCGGCGCGAGGCGATACCGGCGCGGGAAATGATTTTTTGCAGGCGTTCAAGCATGTTGGTAAGGATAGCAGGAAAGTTGGGAAGGAGTCGTAGGGAGGAACAACGGGACTGGAGGTGCGTTGGGAGACGGTTCCGTCGAGTCGGGGGGCGAAATGGTGTTGCCACGATCCCTCCACTGCGGTCGGGATGACAGAGTGAGGTGCCGTTGATCAGTCGCCTGCGGCTTTAGCTCCGGCTTTTGGGCCTTGGTCGTCGGCGTCGGGGCTCGGCGGATCTTCGTCTAGCTGGCCGCTGGGCATGCCTTCGCTGGTGGCATTCACTTCTTCTTCGCGGAGTTCTTCGGCTTCGGTTAATTTTTCCTCAAGGCGGGCCAGGCTGCGGGTTGGCTCGGAAGTTGAAGTGTCTGAGTGCGCACTGGAAGTCGCTTCGGAGTCTTGCAGAGACTCGGAAGATGAATCCTTTTCCGTCGAACCCTCTGACGTCACGGTCATGGAATCTGCGGACAAACTGGCTTCGGAGGTTTCGACCACGCCTTCGTCGGAGCCAAGGGCTTCGCGGGCCAGGGCTTCGAACTCCTTGAGACTGGGAAGCTCGTCGAGATCGCTCAGGCCAAAGCGCATAAGAAATTCTTTCGAAGATTTATAGAGGATGGGACGGCCGATGACTTCCTTGCGGCCAGCGGTGGTAATCAGCTTTTTATCGAGAAGAGTGCTGATGACTCCGGAAGTGTTGACGCCACGAATTTCAGAAATCTCGGGAGCGGTGACGGGCTGCTTGTAGGCGATGACGGCCAAGGTTTCGAGTGCCGGCATGGAGAGGCGCAAGGGCGGGCGAAGCGACTTGATGAAGCGGCGAACGACGTCATGGTGCTGGGGCTTGGTGTACATCTTGTAGCCACCGGCCACGGCGCGAACTTCGATGCCGCGTTCTTCGCTGGCATAGCCGGCGATGAGCTCATCTAGGGAGGATTGGACGGCGAGTTTTTCGTCACCGAGAGCGGCGGCGAGCTGTTCGAGGGTGGCGGGTTCGTCGGCGGCGTAGATGATGGCTTCGAGTGCGGCTTTGCGTTCTTCGTTGGTCATGGGAAGAGGATATCAGATATCAGATATCCGATATCAGGAGGACAAGAAAGAAGAAGGCTTACCGCAGAGGACGCGAAGAAGGCAAGACAGGAATGAAGAGCCAAGAAAATGCCGGCCGGGCTAAAGCCCGGCTTCTACATAGGCGAACCCAAGATGGCCAGCTGAACGTGGCCGCTACAAAGGCGTTCTGCATCTCGCGTCATAGGATTTTTCGTTTCGGGTTACGTGTATTCGGCGTCGATGCGGAGGGCGCCGTTTTCGTCGAAGGCGTTGTCGAAGGACTTGGACTTTTTGACAAGGATGTCGCCGAATTGTTTTTCCTGGACCAAAGCTACGGCCTGGAGCTTAACCATTTCGAGCACGGCTAGGAAGGCGACGATCATGGCATGGCGCGAGGGGCAAGCTTCAAAGAATTGGATGAGGCTGACGGAATTCGTGTCGCTGGCCAGGATCTGCCCGCGAAGCTGCGCAATCATCTGCGCGACGGTGAAGAGTTCGTGTTGCAGTTCAATGCGGGTGACTTCTTTTTTGCGCTCCAGGACTTGCTGAAAGACGCGGACGAGATCGACGAGCGAGACGACCAGTTCGCCTTCGGTGCCTTCATCGTTGTAGAGCGATTTGTCAGGTTTGGACCAGACGTTTTCTTCGATTTGCTGTTTCTGGTAGAGGAGCTGCGCGGCGTTCTTAAATTTTTCGTGCTCAATCAGGCGGAGGACAAGTTCTTCGCGCGGGTCGGTGGCTTGATCTTCAGCGGAAGCCAGCGGATCAGGAGGGAGCAGCATTTTGGATTTGATGTAGATGAGCGTGGCGGCCATGTAGATAAATTCGGCGGAGACGTCGATGTTCTGAACTTCGAGTTGGTGGAGATAGTCGAGGTATTGCGAGGTGATCTTGGAGATTTGGATGTCGTGGATGTTCATCTCCTGCTTTTTGATGAGATCAAGCAGGAGGTCGAGCGGTCCTTCGTACATCGGGATGGTGATTTTGTAGGGTGAGGCCATGTCGTGAGTAAGAGGATATCAGATATCGGATATAAGAAATTAGAAGGCAGAGGAGGAAAGGGGAACGCAGAGGCGCAGAGTGCGCCGAGAAGAGGAAGAAGAAGCAGGTCCCTCGCTGCGCTCGGGATGACAAAAAACAAGAAGACGCTGGCCGGGCTCAAGCCTAACGCTACATAAGGCCAAAGGCAAAAAGGCAGGCGCGGAGGAACCCAAGAGCTCAGACCCTTCGCGACTCAGAGTGAACGGGAATGGCTGTGCTACAGGTTAGGTGGAGAGTTCTTGGCGTTTGCGTTGCCAGCCGAAGATGGCTTCGCGGACTCGGGACATGGTTTGCTTGGCGGACTTGTGGGCTTGGCTTGAGCCAGCGTCGAGGATTTCCAGGGCGCGCTTGGGATGCTGTTCGTATTCCTGACGGCGTGCGCGGATGGGCTCAATCCACTTGATGAGATTGTCGGCCATGGCTTTTTTGCATTCGATGCAGCCGATGGCGGCGGTAGTGCAACCATTGCGAACCCATTCGAGGCGGCCGGGATCGCGTTCGGGAGTGGAGAAGAGTTTGTGCCAGTCGTAGACGGGGCAGATGTCAGGATTCCCGGGATCGGTGCGGCGCTTGCGAGCCGGGTCGGTGACCATTACTTTGGTTTTGGCGTAGATGTCGGCGTCGGATTCGGAAAGGGTGATGGCGTTGCCGTAGGACTTGGACATCTTGCGGCCATCGAGGCCGGGGATGCGAGGGGTGGGAGTGAGGATGGCGGCGGGTTCGGTGAGAACACGCGTTTCATTCAAAAAAGGTGCGATCGCTGGATTTCGTTCTTTGAAATTCTCAAGTCCGCTCGAAAGAATCATCTCCCGGATCCCACTCTCGATTCTTGCCCGCTCCTCGAGCGAGGGCGGTTGCAGGTTACGAGGTCCGAATCTGACGTTTAGTGGGCTCTCAAGTCTCGACCAAAATCCCGCGTTGTCCGGTTCATAGGCAGCGTCAACAAAAGTTCTACGATACAAAACATTGAAGCGGCGGACGAGTTCGCGGCTGAATTCTACGTGGGTGACTTGGTCCTCGCCTACGGGGACGACTAGTGACTTGCCGGGGTCGGAGTACATTACGATGTCGGCAGTTTGGAGGGTGGGATAGCCGAGGAAGCCGTACGTGTGGAGATCTTTGTTTTGGATATTTTCGAGGGCTTCTTTGTAGGTGGGGATGCGTTCGAGCCAGCCGAGCGGAGTGATCATGGAGAGGAGGAGATGGAGTTCGGCATGTTCGATGATTTGGGATTGCTGGAAGATTACGGATTTAGCGGGATCGAGCCCGGAAGCCAGATAGTCGATGGTGATTTGCAGAACATTGTCGGCGATCGAGGACGTATCGGCGTAGTCGCTGGTCAGGGCGTGCCAATCGGCGACGAAGTAGAAGCAGTCGTAGGCAGGATCGTTTTGCAGTTTGACCCAGTTTTGCAGCGCGCCGAAGTAATGGCCGATGTGGAGACGTCCGGTGGGGCGCATGCCGGAGAGAACACGTTTGGTGGCAGAAGTGTTGGGCAAAAGAGTTTGGCCTCGGAGAAATTAGCTGACAGTCTATAGCTTACAGTCGACAGCCGAAAAGAGAAAACCCAAGGAAGACTTAACGCAGAGACGCTGAGGGCGCAGAGAAAGACGGAGGCGCTTCCGGAGGCAAATGTAACGAGATTGTTTGTTGGTTCGATTTCTAGAGCGAGGGGCGGCGGACGGCTGGCTTTTTGGCTTGAGCGGCTTGCGCTGGTAGCAGAGTGGCCATTTTGCGAATCATGGCCAGGACGAGGCGCTTATCGCCATCAGAAAGCGTGGTGCTGTACTTCTTGATTTCGGCGAGGAAACGAATTTCGTCTTGAGAGAGTTCGCCGAGCATTTTCTGAGTTTCTTTGTCGCGAGGAGTCTCGGTGCCGGGAAAGAAATCGGCGAGGGAAATTTCCATGGCTTCGGCAATCTTGGCAAGGGTCTCGAGCGAGGGCACGGTGTGGCCGTTTTCAACGCGCGAAAGATAGCAACGGAGTAACCCGGTGCGACGTTCGATGTCGCCCTGCGACAAGCCACGCTGGCTGCGGTAGGTTTTGATCACTTCGCCGATGTTTACTTGCGGTTTCTCTTTAGGCACGAGTTCCCCCAATTGAAATAGTAGCTTAATGGCTAACAGCATTGTTGGCAAGATGGGAACGGGTGGGAATGGAGTTGAGTGGTTGCGTAAAGGTAACGAGGAAAGAAAAGCGGAAGGAAAGGCGGAAGATTTAACACAGAGAGCGCAGAGGTCGGAGCACAGAGGACGCGGAGAGTCCGGAGAGGTGCCCTTTTCGTTGTTAACTAACTGAAAGGCGGCCACCGGCCAGTATTACTGAGCGAGTTGCACAGTAGTTAGGGCGATGTTGTAGCCGTCGATTGTTAGGAGCGGAGTTTCTTTCAGATCGGTGGAATTGTAGGTGGCGGAGACGGTTTTTTCTTCGCCGGGGAGCAGAGAGAAGTAATTGTCGTCCCAGAAAACTGGAACGATATCGTCGCCGTCTTTTGCTTTGGCGAGGCGCGGATGAACGAGAAAGGCGACGCTGTTGGTGGAATTCTTGATTTTAAGCATGACAGTTCCCTGCCCCGATTCATTGCGGACTGATGCCGAAGCCTCCAATTTGATCAGCGGCAGTGAATTCAGACCGGTCAGATCGGCGAAATCTTTTTGCGGCGTGTAGACAGTGTCTTTGCGAGCCCGCCAGTTCATGGTGTCGAGCTTGGTGGAGAGCCAGTAGAAATTATCGGAAATGAGTTTGCCCGAGGCGTCGTGAAGCTGAAGCTTCACGAAATAGGTCGTAGAAAGATTGGCGGGCTTGGGGAGATCGAAGGCCTTAGCGCTGCCGTCAGCGGGAACGTCGATAGCAGCATCCTCCGAAGCGGCTTCTTTGCCGTCGATGTTATAGAGCTTGGCGGAAGCTTTGAGGCCCTTAATGGGTTCGTAGGTGCCGTTGACCACGGCGACGGAGTTGTCGTCGTAACTGTACTGTACATGGACAATTTCGGTGGACTTTTTTGTACCGAAGTAGCCGCCGGCGGGAACGAGATAGTAGTCGTAAAGATGCCAGATCAGCGAAGGCCAGGCATTGTTGAGCATCCACTGGATGACGCCGGTAGATGTGTACTTGTTGCGGCCATAGGCTTCGAACATGGAGCGCTGGTTATCGTAGGTCATGGCTTGCGCTTTGCGTTCGAAATCGTCGAGCGAGGTGGCCGGCCCGTAACGCTTATTAAGGGCTTCAGTGAACACGTTGATGTTGGTGAAGCGCTCGCCGCCCGCATGGAAATTCCAATATTCATCGATGGGCCAGAGATGATCTTTGGGGATAAATTTGGCGAGGCTTTCCTTGGTCGGAATGGCAGGGCCGGGGCTGGTTTCAGTGTTGTAGCTGTAGGCACCGCCAGCCTTTTTGTCGGAGAGCCAATACATAGGCGGAACGTATTCGTAGGGGCCGGTCATTTTCACTCCGGATTTTCCAGTAACACTGGTGGCGCGCTCGGAGGCCGACGAGACGGAGGGATTAGGCCAGTGAAGTTCGTTGAGAATGCCAACATACATTTTCTCGATGTCGGCAGGAGGAGGGCCGTCGCTGCCATACAGCCAGACAAAGACGCTGGCGTGATTGAGGAGTCGGGAAATTTGATCGCGAAGTGAAGCGGCGGCGATTTGTTTGGTTTCGGGGGTCCAGACCTTCCAGCGTTCCCAGGCGTCGCAGCAAATCCAGCCGGGCATAACGAGGATGCCGAGGGCGTCTGTCTTTTCGAAGAATTCTTCGCGATCTACCTTGCCTTCGAGGCGGACGGTGTTGAGTCCCATTTGCTTGGTGTAGGCGAGGTCGGCGTCGAGTTTGGTGGAAGACCAGCGGAGGAGCATGTCTGGTGCCCAGGCAGCGCCGCGGATGAGGACGCGCTTGCCATTGATTTTGAAGAGTCGATAGCCCTGGTCGGTAAGTTCGGAAGTAACTTCGCGGATACCGAATTTGAAGGAGGCGGAAGCCGACGGTTTATCGGCGACGATGACAGTAAACTTCGCGTTGTAGAGATAGGGCTCGCCCATCTGGTAAGGCCACCAAAGATGAGGATGCGTAAGCTTGAGGTCGGGAAATTTGTCGGCATCGAAGGCAACGATCTTCGTTTCGTTCGGGCCGAGCGCGACGGGTTGGGAAACTTTAACGGATCCTAGTTCAGCTTGCAGGGTGGCGTTTACCGGGTGATCGGTGATGTTTGCGAGATCGGCGCTAAGGCTGAGAGTGGCGTTCACGTAATCGGCATCAAGTTTGGAGGCAACAAACGGATGACGGAGCGTGACTTCACCGGTGGAGTCGAGCAACACTTCGCGCCAGATGCCCATGTCTTTGTCGGGAGGCGTGGGATTCCAGTCGACCCAGGTGAGGCCCAGATCATTTTTCTGAGGGGCGAAAACTTCCACGGCGAGCGCGTTCATGCCTTTGTGCATGAGCTTGGTGATATTGAAATCGTAAGTGCGATAGGGGCCAGCGACTTCGGAGCGATCGGCAATTTTGCTGCCGTTCAGCCAGATGTTGGCGCGGTAATTGATGCCGAGGAAATGTAGCCACGGGGCGCGATCGGCGAACTCCCGGGGACTCTCGAATTCCATGCGGAACCAGTAGGAGCAGCGGAAAGGGCTGTCTGCGGGCATGTCTTGATTGGCAAAGAAACTTTTCGAGGAGTAGTCCATGCCCGGGAACGATTTGAGATTCATGCCGGAGTTGGGATCAGGAAAGGTGTGATCGGCAACGAGAGCTCCAACGACTGTGCCGGGAATTTCGGCTTTGTGCCAATCCTTGGCGGGATAACCGGCGGTGGAGATAGCTTCGCCGGAGGATTTGTCGGTGCAGGAAGATTGCATGGACCAAAGGCCGTGAAAGAAAAAGCGAGGGGAATCATCGGTCGCGGGAGCGGCTGCAGAGGTAAACGAGAAGAGTAGGACGAGCGACAAAAAGAAGGTGAAGCGAGCCTTCATTGGGACTCCATGGAAGATTATGTAGCTGCTGGGAGGCAATATTAAACCGATTCAATAGCAACGCGGTAGGTTTATTTTAAGGAAAGATTTTAACGCAGAGGGCACAGAGTTAGGGGCACTGAGGACGCGGAGAGGGATGAAAATTCGAGGATAGGTCGCGGAACAAGGAGCATGCCGAAAAGCCGTTTGGGCAGATGTGGCTTGACAGGTGGGGGATGAAGGCGAGTAAGCTCCGCTGTCTCACGATTCATCTCAGTTTAATTTTATTGGGGGCAAAGAAGTGTGCCTCAAGGGGATTCGCATGGTACGCAAGATTGCGTGGTGTTGCGTTTGGCTGGGATTGTTGCACGCAGGAGTAGCCGTTGGGCAGACCAAGCGGAAAGTGATTCTGGATCAAGATGCACGAGGACCGGCGACGACGGACCAGCAGTCGATGCTGGCACTGCTCCAGGCGCCGCATGTGGAAACGCTAGGCATCACGATTGTGAGCGGCGATCAATGGCGCGATGAAGAAGTAGCGCACACGCTGCGCATGTTGGAATTGACCGGGCACACCGATGTGAAAGTGTATCCGGGCGCGGTGTTTCCACTGATCAACAGCAAAGAAGAAATTGCGCGATGGTCCAAGTTGTATGGAGCGGTGCGGTATCAAGGCGCGTGGACGAAGAACGGTACTGGCAAATTCGTGCACGAGGTGCATGGACCCTGGGAAGTTCCGGAGCTGCCGGAGGGCAATCCGACGTTGAAAGCGGAGGAAGAGGATGCGGCGCACTTCATCATTCGGATGGTGCGTAAGTATCCGCACGAGGTGACGATTTATGCCGGCGGGCCGCTGACCAATTTGGCACAGGCGATCAGTCTGGATCCCCACGTGCCGGAACTGGCGCAGGAATTGGTGGTAATGGGCGGAAGTATCGCGCCAGAGGTTAGCGGGGAGTGGAAGACATCAAACCGGCGCGAATTTAATTTTTGGTGGGACCCGGAGGCGGTGCACATTGTGTTGCGGGCGCCATGGAAGAAGATCACCGTAACCACGGTGGACATTTCCGTGAAAACTCGGCTAACGAAAGCGATGATTGAGCAGGTTGCCAAAGCGGGCACCCCGGCGGCGCTATACATCGGCGAGTATGCGGATGAAGAATATCTGTGGGATGAACTGGCAGCGCTGGCATGGCTGGAGCCGAGCATCATCACCAAGGAAGAGCAACTTTACATGGATATGGATATTTCGCATACGGCGGGATATGGAAACACGCTGGTGTGGACCGAGGCGGATCATCCGGGGTTGGGGGAACAGAAAGTGCATGTGCAGACGGAACTGGATAGCGACAAATTTAATAAGCTGCTGATTGAACTGTTCTCCAAACCTTCAGGCAAATGAGGATGAATAGGAGGGTGCGAAGACATAGCGAAGGACACGACCATCTTGGTGATACCGTCAGAGTTAAAAAATAAACAAAGGTGTTGCTTTGCGGGCCCAACGCGAATAGGTTTTACCAAGTCTGGCCCAGCCGCTCCCTCGATATAATTAGCCCCGATTTGGAGATTTTGTGACTCCACGCTTTGACCTATTCAAGATGAAACGAGATGGAAGCGTATTGTGGGTCGGCACGGCCGAAGATATTGAAGAAGCCAACACCAGTGTGGCGCGGCATCCGGATGGCAGGAAGAGTTGCTTCCTGATTTTGGATCAGGCCACGTGCCATGTGATTGTAAGGAAACCCGACAAGCCGCTGAAGGCAGTCCGTGCGTTCGAACAGTTTCGGAAAACGATGGAAGAACTGCAAAGGCGGGAACGGGAATTGTTAACGAGGATGCTGGCGCTTTCTGGCCGAGCGAAACCGAAGATGTAATGCGGCTTGAGGATGGGCACGACGTACCCGAACCGAGGAGCAGTTTTGCTGTCACCTCCCGCAGTGGGTCAATCCAATACTGAAAAATGAGTGGTCCCGGAGGAGGGAGTCGAACCCACACGCCACTAAGTGGCGGCAGATTTTGAGTCTGCTGCGTCTGCCAGTTCCGCCACTCCGGGAGAACTGATAAGAAAATAACATGAGCGGGCGGGTGGGTAAAGGTGACCTGTCCAAAGTCAGAGAGGATGAGGGATGAAGCGCTTTTCAAGACGACAGATGTTGCAGACGTCGGGCATGGCAGCGGGAGCGGTGTGGGCACTGGGGCGTGAAAATGGATTCGCAGGTGGCACAACTAATGCAAGACCGGGCGGACCGGATATCAAATTTCCCACGACGACACGCGAGCGATTAGCGGTGGCGTCGTGGCCGTTTCGCGGGTACATCGAGAGCGCGAAGAATGAAGATCGCGACAGAAAATTGCCTGGGATGGATCTGCACGAATTTGCGATGCAGGTGAAGGAAAGGTTCGGAGTTCCGGGAGTCGAGCCACTCAGTGCGCACTTCCCTTCCACCGATGCAGCGTACCTGCACGGCTTTCGCGAGGCGATCGAGAAGGCTGGCGTGCACGTGGTGAACGTCCCGGTGGACAACGAACATAGCTATTACGACGCGGATGCTTCAGTGCGCAAGCAAGCGGTGGCGAATGGAAAGAGTTGGGTGGATGTGGCGGTAATTCTCGGCTCGCCGAGCATACGCACATCGATCGCAGAAGCAAAAAACTCCAAGCCTAGTGTGGATGTCGCGGCCGACGAAATTCAGCGATTGGTGGAATACGCAGCGACGAAGAACGTAGTGGTCAACCTGGAGAACGATAATCTGGTGAGTGAAGATGCATTTTTTGTGGTGAAGGTAATCGAGAAGGTGAACAGCCCCTATCTGCATGCGCTACCGGATTTTTGCAACTCGATGCAGAACGGCGATGAGAAATTCAATTATGAGGCGGTGACGGCGATGTTTGTCCGCGCCTATAACATCTGCCACGTGAAGGATTCCGAGGCGAATGATGCAGGAAAGGTATATCGAGTTGACCTGAAGAAAAGCTTCCAGATCTTGCAGGCCAGCGGCTATCGAGGATATTGCTCGATGGAGTGGGAAGGCGGCGGGGATCCGTATGTGGGGACGCGAAAGCTACTGGCGGCGTCGCTGGAGAATCTCGCATAAGGCTACACACAGCTCAATGAGCTTTTTCGGTCGCGGCGGGCTGTTCAGCGGAAATCAGGTGTGCGCTGTGACAGCAACGATCGAGGCAGGGAAGTTTACATTTTTGCCGTCGTAGAAAGTGGCGATACCGCTGACCACCTCGTTCACCACTTTGCTCATCTTGTGAGGCGGAAGTGCGGCGATAATTTTTTTAAAAGGTGCGGCGAGTTCACTGGTGGCCAGCCAAGCCTCTTCGGGCGGCCCTGGCCAGGGCCATGGCACGCTGCATTTGTTAGTCTGAACGTTGCGAAAGCCGGCCGAGCGAATGGTCTCGGCAAGCTTGGATTCGTCGGAAAAGCGGAAGACCCCCGGAGCATCGGGAGGGGGCGGCGGAATTTTAACGTGCTTCAGGAAAGGCTCGAGCATAGTGCTAAAAAGAGGATTCTCTTCGGGCGGCCCCCAAACAACGTAGGAGATTCGACCGGCTGGCTTGAGCACGCGAAGCTGTTCGCGGAGAGCCTTCTGCACGTCGGGAAAGAACATCAAGCCGAAGCGACAGGTGATCCGATCAAAGTGATGATCCGGAAAAGGAAGTTTCTCCGCATCGGCGGCCTGGAATTCCATGTTGGTGAGTCCCCGACGTTTGGCCAGGTCGCGAGCGGCACGAAGCATCTCAGGCACGAGATCCGTGGCGACGACATGTCCATTCAAACCGACTACTTTTGCGACGCTAAAAGCGGGTTCACCGGTGCCGCTGGCGAGGTCGAGGACGCGCTGTCCGGGAGCGAGTTCCGCGCCTTGAACCACTAGATCGGTGGCGGCTCGAGATTGTGCTGATAGCTTTTCATACCATTTCTTCCAAAGAGGCGCGGCGTCTTTCCACTCGGCACGAATCGCGCTTTTTGCGTCAGCGGGGACGGAACTCATCAAGGCGACCTCTCGGGGACAAAAGGGTTAAAGCTGACGAGCATGAGTATACGCTGGAATCTGTGTAAGACGTAAGAAGTGGCGTGACTCCGAGTCCTAACAGACGAAAAACACGCTGCTTACGCGGGCGATATGTCCATCCGACAACGGTCCGCTGGCCGGACTGGACGTAGTCGCCCCCTAGGAATAGTCTAGTAGAGGCTGACAGGGGCTGCGGGTCACCGCGGTTGCGGCCGAACAGACTATGGGTACAGAAACGGCAGTGGCGGGCGCTCGCCCCGAATATCGCGGTTTGGCGTATTGGATGGAGCGCGTACTAAAGGAATTGGGAAAGGTGCAGGCGTCGCCTGATGTGGACACGGTGCACGACCTGCGAGTGGCGATACGGAGGTGCCGGTCTGTCGCCGGAGTGATGGAGGAAGTGGACCCGGATCCATCCTGGGTAGAAATGCGGAAGCTGGGGCGCAAATTGTTTCGGCAGTTGGGGGAGTTGCGCGATACGCAGGTACTTGAGGAATGGACCAGGAATCTTTCGAGCGACTCGGACCCGGTACGGCTGAGGTTGCTGGCAACATTTGAGGGCCGTGAGAAGGAACTGCGTGACGCAGCGCTGAAGACAGCCGCGAAATTCGACCAGAAGGCATGGAGAAAGCTGGAACGCACGCTGCAGGACAGGGCACGACGCGTACCGCCAGAGAGTTTAGCCGCTGAATGTTTGGCGATCGAGAGGCTCGACGCAGCTCGGGAGCTGCATGCGGCGGCACTGCGAACCGAGCGACCAAAACCGTGGCACGCGTTGCGAATTGGCGTAAAACGATTCAGGTATACGGTGGAGAGTTTGCTGCCAGCGCGCTATGAGATGTGGGGCGACAACCTGAAGCGCCTGCAAGATTTGCTGGGCGATGTGCACGACCTGGATGTGCTGGCGGAGACGATTCAACAAGTAGCAAGCGCCGAGCCGGAAGAATCGCGGACAGGCTGGAAAGAAAGACTGGCGAGCGAGAGGCACGCGCGCATCGAGACCTACCGTCAGTTAACACTGGGCAAGACCAGCTTGTGGCACGAATGGCGGCAAGGGCTGGCGAATGGGGAAAAGTTAGAGGCAGCGGCTCACGCGCGCTTGCGGGTGACCGCGCGAGCGATGGATGGAAATCCGGCACGCACGGCACAGGTGGCGCGTCTGTCGATGCGTTTGTTCGATTCGTTTGCCAGGGTGCATGCGGGAGAAGTATTCGAAGACAAGGGCCTGCGCAAGGTTATGCGGGCAGCGTCGCGACTGCACGGAATTGGCGTTGTACTCGATGCCGAATCACCGGCAAAGGCGGCGCGTAGGTTCCTTCGAGAGACAAGAGTAGTGCCTGGTTGGTCCGAGATGCAATGGGCGCTGCTGGCGGAAGTGGTGCGGTATCACCGGGGCGGCGAGCCGAAGGCGAAGCACAAAACGTTTGCGAGATTGGCCGAGAAAGAACAGGCTGCGGTGCGCGGACTGGCCGGCGTGTTGCGACTAGCGCGTGTTTTAAGGAAATGTGGAATAGACTCGACGGTTGGAATGCGCGTGGAGAAATCGGTAGACGCGCTGATTGTGCGAGTACCGGGTCTAGAAGATTCGGAGCTGATTGCAGTGCGACTGGCAGCGGGAAAACACTTGCTGGAGAGCAGCTTGGGAAGACCGCTCATCGTGAAGAGCGTGCCCATAGCCCCGAAACTGGTGGAATTGCCGAAAATGGAAGAAGAGTCGGAACGAGTACGAGCCGCAGCGGCTTCGGATTAGCTCAGAGCACGCAATTTCCAACAACCTTCACGGTTCATCCGCCACGTAGAAGATCCGGCAGTCTTTCTTATATCCCTTCGATACATCCGTGTCTCACCCCGAAAACTCAGCCGTTACTTCCCTACTTTACGGAGCAGTTTGGGAGTGGCTAGCCAGATCAGTTCGCCGCTGGGAGGAACCAAGCGACGAAGTTCGATGAGCGCGACTCCTGCTTTTTTCAGGGCGCATATGTGGTGCTTGGAACCGAGCACGGTGGCGATGAGGTCGTCGAGGTGCGGAGCATGTCCTACAACGAAGACGGCGGACAGGTCTTTGTGTCTGGCCAGCTCGCGAAAAAGCTGAAGCGGCTCGGCGCCGGGTAATAGCTGATCGCTTTTCTGGATTTTCTGCTTCGAGTATTCCAGTGCGCTGGCGACAATTTCGGCAGTTTGAAAGGCACGAACATAAGGACTAGACAGAATCAGATCGGGCACTGTGCCGACCTCGGCCAGACCCTTTGCGACTTGTTTTGTTTTCTCGATGCCCTCTTCGGTGAGAAATCGTTCCGGGTCGGGGGGACACTTGGGATCTTCGCGATCGATGGCGATGCCGTGGCGCACGATGTACAACTGCATCCGGGAGTGCCTCCTGAATCGATTCTACTGAAGCGCATGTGAATGCGATGTAAGAAGAAGGGTGTATGTGTGAATTAGTACAAGGACGGCGGTGGAGCGACGCTAAGACGAACGGCGCAGCCATCCGATAGCTAGCGGCGATCAGGCCGGCGGAAATAGAGTTTTACGTGGAATTCCTTTTCGAAGAGATCCGAGCTGCGTTCGGCGTCGCGCAGGTCTTCCGTGGCGTCACCTCGCGCATCGGCCTGGATGGCAACGGCAGAACGTTGGAACGAGGCCTTGAGGTCCTGAATGCGCTCGCGGTGGGAATGGTCGAGGCCTTCGGCGATACGCACGATGGAAGCGAGCCGGCGAGCGGTGCGTTTGTCACTGGCGTTAAGCGCCGAATAGGCTGGGTGGTGGCTGGCAGGTTCAGATTTGCGATTGTGATAGCGAACCACCGCGGCGACGAGATTGCGATCGCGGCCTTCGAGACCGGGGATGTCGCCATTTAAGGTAAGGTATTCGCCGTGCTTGTGATGACCGCGATGGCTGACCATGTGACCGACGTCGTGAAGCAATGCGCCGGCCTCGAGTTGCACGCGAGCGGGAGCGGGCAAGTGGTGAACCGGTTGTAGCTGATCGAAAAGCATAAGGCTGAGTTCGCGGACGTGTTCGGCGTGGCGCTGATCGTACTCAAGGCGGCGACCGAAGCTGCGAGTACCGAGGAGCATCTGGCGCGCGGCAGCGTTGTAGCGGTGCGGTTCTTTTCGAGAAAAGGCCTCGCGAGCAATCTCCTGCAAAAGGCCTTCGCGAATGCCGACAGCGGGAATGGCGAACGAACGGATATTGAGGTAGCGCCCGAGAGTAGCAAAGATGATGGCGGCGATGCCCATAACGTCGGCACGGTCGCGGCGCACGCCATAGGCTTTCATACGCTCGCGGACGTCACGTTCGAGGATGTCGGGAAGGCGTTCGCGGAGAAGCGATAGCTCCAAAGTTGGCAAGCCGTGACTCCGCGGACCGGGCGCGACATTGGCCAGCGTTTCGGCGTTGCCACCCAGAGCGACGGCCACTTGATCAGCGAGATTGGGGCGATTGGGAAGCTTGGATTCAAGTAGCGCGCGAACGTAGCGACGCACTTGCTCCGCCTTTACAGGCCGAATAATACCGGGGATGCCCAAGGTGCTCATCAGCCGGACGGTGCCGATAGCAAGCTGCGCGCTCAGAAGAACGGTGTGGTCTCGCAGGATGCTGAGTTCCAGGCTGCCGCCACCTAGATCGACGATGCAGCGCGGCGGAGATTCCGGACCGAGCGCGGCAATGACAGCTTCGCGGCCCAGACGCGATTCTTCCTTGGCACTGATTACTTCCAGACGAATGCCGGTGGCTTGCTTGACGCGGCGAATCAGGCTGTGACGATTCTGAGCTTCGCGCGAGGCGCTGGTGGCTACGGCGCGATATTTCGTGACGCCATATTCTTCCATGCACTCGTGAAGGCGGCGAAAGGCTTTGACGGCCCTTTTTAAAGTTTCTTCGGTGAAGCGATGGCGAAGGAAAACGCCCTCGCCTAAACGCAAGGAGACACGTTCGGTGAAGAGTGGCTCGATGTCGAGTGCAGAGTAGGCTCGCGCAATGGACAGGCGAACGGCATTGGAGCCGGCGTCGATGGCGGCGATGTGAACCGGTTCAGGCATCGGTCAGGCTAACGCCAGAGATGCGCGAGAGCGGAGGAAGGTGTGTATTTGGAGGCGCGAATCCCCAGATGTTCGGCAATGCGTTGGCGGAGTTGGCGATTAACAGCAGAGACCGGTGCTTCGCCATCGAGCTCGATAAAGCTGTTGCGCTTGGACATAACTTCGAACTCGCGCTTGATCATGGTCTGGTAACGAACGAAGGACCAGTAGAGATCGTGAGAGAGAGACATGTCGCGACCCGCTTCCCAATAACTGATGGCCTGAGCTTTTTTGAATTCACGGGCGAACGCGGTTTCGGGACGCACGTTAAGCCAGAAGGTAAGGTGCGGGCGGAGAGCCATGGTGTACAGGCCAGTGAGGTAATCGCGATTGATGCCGCGCACCACGCTGCGGGCGATGAGCGTGAAGATGAAGCGATCAGCGAGAACCACGGTACCGGAACGAAGCGCGGGAACGATGCGGTGTTCGAGCTGATCGAAAAAGTCAGTGGCGTACATCAGGGCGAGCGTGAGGCGAGTTACGGCGTTTTGCGCCAGCAATTCATCGATGTCGCGCCCGACGAGATTCGAACGGCGGAGACCGCTGGTTTGAACTGCGAAACCTTCCGACTCTAGCCATTCTTGAAGCAGCGCGATTTGCGTGGAGCGGCCAGAGCCGTCGAGACCTTCGATGACAATCAGGTTGCCGTTGAGCTCCGTGGGATCGAGCCCGACCAGCGATTCGCCAAAGAAGGATTGCGAATATTCATGTTCACCGGGAACGGGCTTGATTGCCGAAGGAATTTCGGAAACGGGAGGAGGCAGAAGCGGCTTTTCCTTCTCTTTATCCTTTTCGTGGTCGGCCATGCTATTCGGCTTCCTGAGCGCGAGGAGCAAAGCGCTTCAAATCGATTTTGGAAGCGACAATGTCGCGCATCTGCTTTTGTAATTTGTTGACGGGCAAAGTGCCGTCGAGAACGACGAAGTTGTCGGTGTCTACCATCTTGTCGTATTCCTCGAGAATGCGCGCCTGGAAAAGTTTAAAACTTTCGGCGCGATCGTAAGAGAGGCCCAAGTCCATGCCTGCTTCGTAATACTTCAGCTTGGGACGGCCGCTAAGGATGCGATGCACGGCGACATCGAGCGGCGCGCGAAAGTAAAAAGTAATGTCGGGCACGGGCGCAAAGCGATACAAATTGCGAAGCCATCGATGCGAGCAACCACGAGCCGCGTCGCGGGCAAACGCGGTGTAAATGTACCGGTCGGCGAGTACGAGATAGTCGCCCTGAAGCAGGGGCATGATCTGGCGTTCGCAACGATCCGCGAAATCGGAGGCGTGAAGCAGAGAAAAAGTTGTGGGAGTAAGGAGACGCTTTTGTTTGCCGCGGCGGGTGGCGGATTTGACGAGCGGCGAGGAATTCCATTCGGTGAAGTGGAGGCGATAGCCGCCAATCTCGAGCCAACGCTTGAGCAAGTAAAGTTGCGTGCTCTTGCCGGAGCCGTCGGTCCCTTCGACGACGATGAGTGCGCCGGGATAAGCACGACTGGGAACAGGGCGGCCTGGCTGAGGGAGCGTTGTTTTTGTAGCTTCGGGGCGCAGCGGCTTGGAGATCGTGTCTTGAGTGTCCATGAAGTGGCGAAGGTACTGCGGATCGGTCGATTGAGCGTAGTCTGTCATTGTTACAGAAGCATTACAACACAGCGGTGATAGTCATGCAAAAGGATGACGGATGGCGCCGGAATGAGGAGTGCCAGTTGAGACCTGAAGGCAAACGATAACGCTGAGACGCAGAGAACGCTAGGATTCGCCGAGAAACATTCCACTAGAAAGAAACAGTCTCGTTCCGATGGGCGAGCGGTACTTTAAAAGAGCGACATTTTAATGCTGAGAAATTTCTTGGGATTTTTCCGGAACTCGATCATGAACTCGCGAAGATCCCCGGTAAGGCCGGTTAGGTTGTCATAAAGCTTGGGGTCGGAGAAGAGTTTGCCAGCGGTATTGTTATTTTCGTTGAGTTTCGCGGTGGCAGTGGAAAGGTTGCTGCTGGTATCGCGAAGTTTGTTGTATAGAGTTTCATCGGTGGCGAGTTTGCCGAGGGTGCCCTTTCCGGCGCGCACATCAGAAAGGACACTGTTGCCATTGGCCAGCGCTTCTTTAGCCTGATCGTAGAGAGTCGGATCGTAAAGCAATTTGCCGAGCGTGCCTTTTTGCGCGCGAAGGTCGGCGAGAATTGTATTTAGCTGATCGATGGTGCTTTCAACCTTTGTGGACATCTCGTCAGTCATGAGCAGTTTGCCCATGGTTCCCTGGCCGGCCTGAACATTGCCAACAATTTTGTCGCCTTTGGCAAGGATGCTATTGAGGTGATTGTAGGCCTGGTCGTCGGTGATCAACTTGCCGAGAGTGCCGCGGCCTTCCTGAACGCCAGCGATCAAATCTTTGACGTCGTCGCTTAACGCCTGAAGGTTGCCGAGGACATCGGCACTGCGCTCGACAACTTCTTTAATGGCTTTCTCTTCCGTGCCGGGAACGATCTGGCCGTCCTTAAGAGCCACGCCCGTATACCCACGCTGAATGTTGACGTAGCGATTGCCGAGCAAGCCTTCGGTAACGAGAGTGGCGGTGGAATCGGTGAGGATGTCATTCTCAAAATGGCGGTCGAGCCGCATGTCAATTTCGATGTTGTGCATGCGATCGGGAACTTTGCCGTGCTCGCGGGGAACAAGCTTGATTTGTTCCACATTGCCGACGTTGACGCCATCCAGGCGGACAGGGGCACCCGCAGCAAGGCCGGAAACTTCGGCCAGATACGTTTTGAGGTGATATTTAGGGCCGAAGACACCGGCTCCGGTGACGTAGAAGATGCCGACCGCCAAAACGCCGAGTCCCACAAGAACAAAGAGGCCAACGCGCAACTCAGACCAAGTCACCTGCTTGCGTTGCGGCATTCCGCTGATCCTCCGTCCCGGTACAACCAACCAAGTGCTGCGACAACTATACCTGATTCAAATCAAAAAGCGCTGCAGATAGGAATCCTTTGAGTCCAAAAATTCTTGGGGAGTTCCTTCGAAATAAATACGCCCGTGACGCAGCACGAGGAAACGTGTAGCCGCAGGAGCATCCTTTACGGAAGGATCGCGATGAACACGTTTGGTTTGCGGATCGAAAAAGAAGTTGGCAAGCGCGAAGCCATCTTGAACACGATGGGTGGCAAGTAGTGCAGTAACGCCAAAGACGTCGCGTAGCCGGAGGATGAGCGTGATGATGGTTTGCGCGGTGACGGGATCGAGTCCTGCAGTGGGGGAATCATAGAGCACCACGGGCGGTTGGGTGATGAGCGCGCGAGCAATGGAAACGCGGCGACGCATGCCTCCGGAAAGCTCAGAAGGCAACTGGTCAATAGTGTGTTCGAGCTCGACGAAGCGAAGAACTTCTGTAACTTTGGGCAAGACCTCGTCTTCTGTTGCGCCATCCTCAAGAAGACGATAGGCAACATTCTCGCCTACGGTAAACGAGTCAAATAACGCGCCCTCCTGAAAAACGAACCCGACTTGGCGACGGAATTGAAGAAGTTCGCGTTCCGTCATGGTGGAAAGCGTTTTGCCGAGGACTTCGATGTTACCGCTTGAGGGCAGGAGGAGACCGGCGGCAAGTTTGAGCAGAAGGGTTTTGCCGGTGCCGGTTTCGCCAAGCAGTACCAGGGTTTCGCGATGCTGTACGGAGAAAGAAATCTTGTTGAGAATGTCGCCTTCCTCAAAGCCGATGGTCACGCTGTCAAAGCGAATGGCAGAATGGGTGATGGTCTGCGGGGTCGCGAGGCGGTTAGTGGTGGAATCGCTCATAGTGGTTAGAAAAATCTGTCCGCGAGAAAGAGTGCGAGTTTGGTGAGGAAAGTGTCGGCGACGATGATCAGAACGGACGAGATGACTACGGCCTGAGTGGTGGCGCGGCCGACGCCCTGCGTGCCGCCGCGAACGTTGAGGCCTCGAAAGCAGCCTACCGTGGATAGGATAAAGCCAAAAATTATCGACTTGCTGAAACCTTGCATGAGATCGGAAAACTGGAGCGCGGCAATAGCGCGCTCCCAGAACGTAAAGGCATTGAGGCGAAGAGAAAATACGCTCGCCACCATACCACCAAGCAGGCCGATGAACACGGAGATGGTAGTTAACAACGGAACAACCACCAGCGAGGCCAAAACGCGCGGCGAAACAAGTTTACGACTCGGGTCGGTGCCCATAGCCCGCATGGCATCGATCTGCTCCGTGACCACCATGGAGCCGAGCTCAGAAGCAATCCCGGAGCTGCAACGGCCGGAGACGAGAAGGCCCGTTATGGTTGGACCGAGTTCGCGCACTAGAGCTAGCGAGACGACGTCGCCGGTAAGCGAGGTTTGACCAAAGCGTTCGAATTGCGAGCCGGTTTGCAGGACCATGACAGCGCCGATAAAAAAACCGGAAAGAAGGACGATGGGTAGCGAGCCGACACCGATGTCATCCATCTGCTGAATGGTGTCTTGGGTATAGCGAGGCGGGGTGGCCAGGTTGGTGAGTGCCGTCCAGCAAAGGAAGGCATATTCCTGGACCCGAAGGACGGCTTGCTTTGTGGCATCGCGCAAGACATCGCGAACGGAGGGCGGTGCTTCAGGAGGAAGGGTCGAGTGCTGCACAACCTGGGAAGGCGATTCGGCCACTGGGTCTCTTCGGCAGCTTTGCGTGAGCGGGTTGAGCTGCGGAAAAAGCGTAACTGGAGCAGCAGGAAGCGTCAAGAGATTCGGAATAGTGCGTGGCACGTGGAGATATTGGTTTTGGAAGAACTGTTGAGGTGTATTTTACGTTCGGAATAAAACGATGACTCTTGCTGCTTTGCTGGACGGAAGTAAGTGGGGCCGCTACACTTGATAGTTTATGCTGCGCTTCTATACCGCGGGTGAGTCGCACGGGCAGGCACTCTTGACGTTTTTGTCGGGATTGCCGGCGGGGTTGCCGGTGGACCTGGAATTCATCAATCACGATTTGCACCGCCGGCAGCTTGGCTATGGACGTGGCGGGCGGCAGAAGATCGAGAAAGATCGCGCTGACGTGTTTGCGGGAGTGCGTCACGGGCAGACCATCGGAGCGCCTATCGCCCTGCGAATTGAGAATCGGGATTGGGCAAACTGGGAAAAGATACTTCCGGTGGAAGCTTCGAGCGGCGCCGAAACGGGCTCGCGGAAACTGGTCGCACCTCGGCCTGGCCATGCGGATCTCGCCGGTTCGCAGAAGTTCAATTTCCATGACGCGAGGTATGTGCTGGAGCGCGCGTCAGCTCGCGAAACGGCGGCCCGCGTGGCGGCTGGTGGATTCGCTAAACTGCTGCTGAAGCAATTCGATTGCGAGATCGCCAGTCATGTCATCCAAGTGGGCCACGTGCGGCTGGAACGTGCGGTAAAATGGGATGAGATTCAAGCGGTGTGCGCGGATATCGAGTCTCCGCTACGCTGCGTGGATGCGAGCATACAAGAGAAGATGAAGATGGAAGTGGACACCGCTCTGAAAGCCGGAGATACCGTGGGCGGCGTGTTCGAAATTGTGGCGCACAACGTACCGGTGGGCCTGGGGTCGCACGCACAGTGGGACGAGAAGTTAGATGGCAAGCTGGCGCAAGCGCTGATGAGCGTGCAAGCGGTGAAAGCAGTAGAGATTGGATCGGGAATTTTGGCGTCGGGATCGTATGGAAGCGAAGTGCAAGACGAGATTTCGTACGACAAGAGCGCCCGCAGGTTTCGCCGGTCGAGCAACCGGGCAGGCGGCTTGGAAGGCGGCATTACGAACGGCGAGGATGTGGTGGTCCGAGGTTACTTGAAACCAATATCGACCCTGCGCAAAGCGCTAGGCACAGCGGATATGGTGACGAAAGAGCCGGTGCAGGCAGCTTACGAGCGTTCGGACTGGTGCGTGGTGCCGGCAGGAGGTGTTGCCGGTGAGGCAATGGTGGCACTTGTGCTAGCGGATGCTTTTCTGCAAAAATTTGGAGGAGATTCACTCGCCGAGATGCGGCGGAATTTCGAAGGCTATGCCCAACAAATCGACGAGTACTGAACCGACGACTGCCGCGGCGGCAGTTCCGGAGACGCCTGCGCCTCCGCGGAGAATCTATCCCATTGTGAAATACGGCGATGCCGTGCTGGAAAAGCCCGCGGCAAATATTAAAACTTTTGATGCGGAGTTGGAAACGCTGACTGAAGATATGTTCGCGTCCATGTATGCGGCCCAGGGTGTGGGACTGGCAGCCCCGCAGATTGGAAAGGGCGTTCGCCTGGCAGTGGTGGATGTGACGGCCGGGAAAAATCCGGAAGCAAAAATCGTGCTGGTGAATCCCGAAATTATTCATGCTGAAGGCGAAGTGCGGGAAGAAGAAGGCTGCTTATCGATTCCTGGATTTCGCGGATACGTGGTACGGCCTCAATTCGTGACGGTAAGAGCGCAAAGCGTGAAGGGCGAAACATTTGAAATTCGCGGTGAGAATTTGCTGGCGCGGGCGTTCTGCCATGAAATCGATCATCTGAACGGCATTTTATTCCTGCAACACTTGAGCATGCTGAAACGCGATTTGATCCGGCGCAAGATCAAGAAATTGCGAAAAGAAGGCGAGTGGTAGAAGCCGTACGCGCACGGGTGATAGCGCTGTGAACCGCCTGCGAATTGTTTTCTGTGGCACGCCGCACTTTGCTGTTCCCTCCTTGAAGCACCTGCTGGCACAAAATGATTTCGAGATTGCCGCGGTTTATACGCAACCGGACCGTCCACGCGGACGCGGCCAGGAAATCTCGGACGCGCCAGTAAAAGTAGTGGCGATGGCTGCAGGTGTTCCAGTACATCAGCCGCAAAAGATCCGGGCACCAGAAGTTGCCGAGCAACTGCGAGCGATTGCACCAGACGTGATTGTCATTATTGCGTACGGACAAATCATTCCGGCGCGACTGCTGGACATACCGAAGCACGGCTGGATCAATCTGCACGCTTCCCTGCTGCCCAAATACCGCGGCGCGGCGCCGATCAACTGGGCAATCGCGAATGGCGAGACACGCACGGGCAACACGACGATGAGGATCGACGCAGGAATGGATACCGGGGAGATGCTGTTGCAGCAAGAATTGGAAATCGGCGCCAAAGAGACGGCACCGGAGCTTTTGGCGCGACTCTCGGAAGCCGGAGCGGGGCTGATAACGGAAACCTTGCGAGGACTTCAGGAAGGCACGTTGCACGGTCGTCCTCAGAACAATTCGGAAGTGACGCTGGCGCCGATTTTGAAACGCGAAGATGGATTAATCGACTGGACGCGGAGCGCTGTTGAAATCTTCAATAAGGTGCGAGGCTTTGCGCCATGGCCAGGGGCCTACAGCGTGTTTCGAGGGCAAACGTGCCACCTTCTAGGCGAGCCCGTGTCCAATGAAACGACGAGCGTATTGCCGGGCACTCTGCTAGAAGGAAAGCAAGAAGTGCGGGTGGCGTGTGGCCAAGGCACCTTATTAGAGCTTTCGCACGTCAAACTAGAAGGGCGAAAACAAGTTACAGCGCCTGAATTCGCGAATGGGGCGAGGTTGCAAGTTAGAGAACGCCTGGGCAAGTGGTGATTTGCGGAGCGCGTTCCCCTCAGGCATACTCGCCAATTGAACCCTTCGAGCATTAGCCGTTTACCGGGAGTAACAACCAAAATGACCAGCACGTATGCGGGAAACAGCAGACGCCGGATTTCTATCTTTCAACGGGTGAAACTGCGACAGGCGGCAAGTTTGATGCTGGCCGCACAGTTGGCTTGTTTTCCGCTTGGGGCGATGGCAGGTGAGAAAGAAAATGCCGCGCCGAAGAGCGACGCCAAGGTCTCGACCGATCCGCTTTTGAATGTGCTGCAGAGTGAGTTGACTCGCGCCAAAACCAGTTTGTCGAAGGGCGAGCCCGCGCCGTACTATCTCAGCTACACAGTTTACGATCAGGATCAGATTGTGATCGCAGGCGCTTACGGCGGACTGCTCACGGATTCCGATGGCAAACGCCGGTCGGTCGACGTGACGATGCGTGTGGGCTCTCCCGAGATGGATAATACCCACGGACAGAGCCGGCAAAGCGGAATGGTATCGGGTTCGTTGCCGCTCAATGGAGATCCAGAGGCGACGGCACGAGTTTTGTGGGAGCTGACGGATCGGGCGTATAAGCGCGCGCAGCCAGCTTACTTGAACGTGAAAACGAATACCGCGGTGCAGGCAGAAGAGGAAGACAAGTCGCCGGACTTTTCGAAAGAAGCGACGCAAACCCACGTTGGCGAAAAGTTGACCGCGCCGCAGTTTGACCGCGCTGCCTGGGAAGATGAAGTGCGGCGATTGTCGGGATCATTCCGCAAGTACCCGCAAGTTTATTTCGCAACGGTAATGGTTCAGGTGTCGTCTTCGAACTCTCGCATGGTGAACAGCGATGGCTCGGAGATTGCTACACCGAGTGCATCCGCTCGCATGGTGATTGAAGCACAGACTCGAGCAGACGATGGAATGGATTTGCTGCGAGTAGAGACTTTTCAGGCGCCAGCGGCTGGCGGATTGCCAAACGAAGCCGAACTGAACGCCAAGATTGAAAAGATAGCGGTAGACCTGGATGCGTTGCGGAAGGCGCCCGTGGCGGAACCGTATGCGGGGCCTGCGCTTTTGAGTGGGCGCGCTGCTGCAGTGTTTTTCCACGAAGTACTCGGCCACCGCATGGAAGGTCATCGGCAGAAGGATGAAGAGGAAGGACAGACGTTCACGAAGAAGGTCGGGCAGGAAGTGCTGCCGAAATTCCTGAGCGTGACCGATGATCCAACATTAAAAGAGATGGATGGAATTAAGCTGGCGGGTTCGTACTCGTTTGACAACGAGGGAGTGCCAGCGCAGCGGGTGGTAGTGATTAAGGACGGTGTGCTGGAGAATTTCCTGATGTCGCGGATGCCGATCAAGGGATTCGATCAGTCAAATGGTCATGGCAGGAGTCAACCTGGACTGATGGCGACCGGACGACAGGGAAACTTGATCGTGACATCGAACCAGACAGTGCCGGAAGCGCAAATGCGGCAGAAACTTATCGATGAAGTGAAAAAGCAGGGTAAGCCCTACGGTTTGTATTTCGATGATATTCAGGGCGGATTCACGCTGACCACGCGCTCGCTGCCTCAAGCATTTCAGGTGCTTCCGGTAATTGTGTACAAAGTTTATCCCGACGGGCGACCGGATGAGTTAGTGCGTGGCGTGGACATCGTGGGAACGCCGCTGGCTGCGTTGACAAGGATTATCACCACCGGAGACAAGGAACACGTGTTCAACGGGGTGTGCGGAGCCGAGAGCGGCAATGTGCCGGTATCAGCAGTGGCTCCGGCAATGCTTTTCAGCGAGATGGAAGTGCAGAAACGGGCGCACGGGAGAGAACGGCCTCCGATTTTGCCTCCACCAGGGGCAGAGACAACGGCTTCGAATGCCGGCAATGGCGTAAAGCAAGCGGTGGCCAAGGTAGAGGTGAAGCAATGAGCAGGAAGATGCTTCAAACGACATCAATGCTGGCTGCAGCGATGCTCCTCTTGGGAGTGATAGCGGCGAAACCGGTGATGGCGCGCGACGGAAACGACGACGCTGCGAAAAACACCGATGCCGCGGCGATGGCGGCGGCACATGAGGCAGCGAAGGGTGATCCGCTGCTGGAAGCGCTACTAGCGGAGTTAGACCGTTCGAAAGCGCAGTTGAAGATGGATCAGGTGAAGGCGCCTTATTACATCGAATACCGCGTAAATGACGTAGATGGATTTGATTCCGAAGCGGCCTTCGGCGCGCTGCGAGATAGCCAGCGTTCGCATTTGCGGGTGTTGCGCGTGGTAGTACGGATTGGCGATTACAAACAAGATAGCTACTACAATCAAGGCACCGGCAGCGCGTCCATCCTTCCTACGGATGATGACCCGATTGCGCTGCGCAGGCAGATCTGGCTACTGACCGACGATGCATACAAATCGGCAGCGGATGCGTATGCGGAAAAGCTGGCTACGCTCAAGCAATATACCGCAGAACTAAATCCTGTAGATGATTTCGCGCACGCGCCAGTGGTGTCTTCAGTTAGTCCGACGGTGAGCCTGAAAATCGATCAATCCGCCTGGGACAAAGCGCTGGAAGACGCTAGCGGGCTTTACCGTAAGTATCCGGACGTGCAATCGGTGAGCGCCTCGGCCCGGTTTACGGCAGTGAATGAATACTTCGTGAACTCGGAAGGAACGATTGTGCGCAACGGGCGCACGACCGCAACGGTCACGGTGAGTGGCTCGACACAGGCCGAAGATGGAATGAGGCTGAGCCGGAATCCGTTCTGGACCGAGGAACACGCCGAGGACTTGCCGAACCATGATGCGTTGTTGAAAGAAACCACGAAGATGCTGGACTCGCTGAAGGCTCTGCGCGATGCCCCCATTGTTGAAGAGTCGTATCGCGGGCCGGTGATGTTCGCTCCGGATGCTGCGGATGACATCATGTCCGGACTGGTGGCTGGAAATATTCTTGGGCGCAAACCGCAGCTTGGAAGACCTAATCGCACGACCGGAGCATTTGCGACCAGTTTGAAGACGCGTGTGCTGCCTAAGTTTGTGACCGTGCTGGACGATCCAACGATGCGGCAGTTCCAGGGCAAAACTCTGCTGGGCAGTTACGCCTTTGACAGCGAAGGTGTGAAGGCCCAGGAAGTAACGCTGGTGGATAGCGGCACGCTGCAGAGTTACCTGGTGGGACGCCAGCCTCTGCGAGACTTCCCTTCCTCGAATGGGCATGGGCGAGCCGCGCCGGGCACATCGCCACAACCCGCCGTGGGCACATTTATCGTGAAAAGTTCGGAGCCGGAATCTGCGGATTCACTAAAGCAGAAACTAATTCAGATGGCCAGCGAGCAGAACAAGCCATACGCCTATCGTGTAGACACGTTGGGGCCCGGGAATTCGCCGCGATTGCTGTATCGCGTCTACGTGAAGGATGGGCATGAAGAACTGGTGCGTGGCGCGGTGTTTAACGAACTGGATGTGCGCGCCCTACGAAATGATTTGGTGGCGTTGGGAGACGACCCGTTGGTGAGCAACCGGATGGGTGGAGTTCCACAGACCATCATTGCCCCGTCGCTGCTTTTCGATGAACTGGAAGTAAAGCGGGCGGACACAAGTAAGGACAAGCTCCCGGAGTACCCTGCACCGGGATTAAAGAACTGAAGTCGTAATTCGCTGGTCTGATTAGAAGCCTTAAGAATTGAGTGGCTGAGCCCTGCGGTGGGAAAATAACTATTTAGCGCTACGGACCGACTGCCTGTAGCCGTTTTTCTGCGCCTTCTTCTCGGCTTTCTTCTGAGCCTTCAAGGATTTCTTGCCGAATTTCTGTTGGCGCTTGGCGGCCTTCTTGTAGTACTTCTTTTGCTGCTTCTCCGCCTTGCGATTTTGCTTTTCACTTTGCTGCACGTTGCGGATCTGGGCGTTCGCGGGTCTTGTCCCCAGTACGCTCAAAGCCAGCAATGTGAAAAGCACAAGGCGCTTCATACAGAATCCCTTCACTTCAAGTTGCCAGTGTATACCCAACTCAATTTTAGTAACAGCTGCTAGGAGCCGGGGGGAACAGTTAGGGAAGAAATTAATTGACGGGGAGCAAATAGCGACCGAGACTTTTTTGTATGAATCTAAGAGAACGACTGGAATGGGTAGGCAGGATGGGCTTTTTGGTGTTCATCCTGGCGTCTGCGGCCTTTTTGAGCGCTATTACGGCCATGCGGGTGGCAATCCACGGGCGCGAAGTGCCCATGCCCAACGTGGTGGGAAAGAACGTGGCCGAGGCCAGCCAGATGCTGCGATCAAAGGGTTTGCTGCTGCACGTGGCCGACCGGATCTATAGCGACGAACCGATTAACCATGTGGTCCGGCAGACTCCTTCCCCAGGGATGCAGATGAAGGTTTCTCAGCAGGCCCACGTGGTGCTGAGCCTGGGACAGCGACAACTGGAGATCCCGCCACTGGACGGGAGCACCTTACGCGTTTCACGGATTGAACTGTTGAGATCAGGCCTGCAGGTTGGCGAGGTGTCGGCTATCTCTCTGACAGATCAGCCTGCCGACACAGTTTTAGAGCAGAACCCTAAGCCCGGCAAAGGCGCGGCCACGCCGCGTGTCGATGTGCTGGTATCGGCGGGTGCGCGCGAGACATCGTACGTCATGCCATTTTTTCTGGGGCTGAATGAGACCGAGGTTCAGAAGCGCCTGGATATGGCGAGTCTAAAAAGAAAAGTGAATTATGTGGCGGCACCGCAGTGGCCGCGAGGCACGGTGATCGATCAGACGCCGCTGGGCGGAACTCGGATAGCAGCAACCAGCGAAGTGGAATTAACCGTCGCAAACTGAAATCGTGAGCGTCCTTGCCAGGAGCGCCGTGATTATTTTGTGGCGCCGGCCTTTTCGTTGTGGAGTTTGGTGCACATCGTCAAAGCATTGTTGGGGTTTACGGCGCTGTCGCCTTCTTCAATGTGCTGAATTACCCCGTTTTTATCAATGACGATGTTGGCGCGCTGCGCCCACTCGTAGGTCTGATTTTCCTTGTCGTATCCCTTAAGGATGCCGTACGAGGTGAGCATTTTCTTGTTCATATCGCTCAACAAGGGAAACTCGACGCCGATCTGCTTCGCGAAGGCAGCGTTGGCAGCGGGCGAATCAATACTGACTCCAAAGACTTCCGTATCCGAGGTATCGATCTTACCGTCTTTGATTCCAGACTGGACCGCCTGGAGTTGTTTCGTTCAACCACCGGTGAAGGCGAGAACATAGACTGCAAGGAAGACATTTTTCTTGCCGTGGTAATCGCTGAGCTTGACGGGCTTCCACTTGTCGCTGAGCAGGGTGAAATCGGGAGCCTTGTCGCCCACCTTGAGAGAAACTTTTGCGACATCATCCGTGCGAGAAGAGAGCGGCGCGGAGGAGAGCAAAGGAAACATGGCAAACAGAAGACAAGCAGATAAGGCGCGATTCATGTTGTACCTCCAAAAGCGGCGCGAAGATTCAGGTGGCATCATAGCCGGGACTCAAGCGAGGAAGAAGTAGAAAGTTGTCAAACCTTTGTCACGAAACAGAAGACTGGGGCGGCGCGGCTCGGTGCGCTAGCGGAGGTAGCCCCAGTTGTGCAATTTGTCAGAGTCTTCAACCCAACGGTCGCCGATGTCGGTGCGGTAGTACATGTTGGGGATCAAGACGTTCTTGATGCGGGAATAAACCTGGGCCTGAGTTTGACGCATGGTCTGGCCGCTGCCGATGACGATGAGCACGACGCCAGATGTACCAGCAACTAACCACTGACCATTGACGATCTTCACGTCTTCAATGTGGATTCCTTCGAGATTGGGCCGCTTGAAGACAATGGCGGCATTCTTCGAAAAAGAGTTGAAGGTTTCTTCGTCATCAAAGGGAAACGGCGGAACGACAATGCGCACGCCAATCTGAAAGCCGCTGCGGGTGCGCCACTTGGGCTCGTGGCCGTTAGCAAGCTCCCAGAAAAATTCACTGATCGGCGTGAGCATTCCTTCATGCTGAATGCTGATGGTGGGATAGCCGAACCGTGAGGTGAATTCGAGTGGATAGATACCGTTGTTGTTGACGATGCAATTCAGGTCGATATAGCCGATGTACCCTTCTTCAGCAAGCTTGGACTCCATCTTGAGAAGGGTGCGATTGAAGAGCGCGTTGGGCTCGCTCCAAAACATAGCGGTACCCATTTCGCCGGTTGGAGGGCCAACCTCACCGGGAAAAAGTTTTTTGTGTTCGAAGTTGATGTTGACGGGCGTGATGAACTTTTTCCCGTTGAAGAAGGCGCCGACGGCAACCTCGACCCCATTCACGCGACGCTGCAACTGAAAGACTTTAATTTCTTCCGAGAACGCCCGCTTATACGCTTCAAGCATTCCGATCACGTCGTTGCCATCTTCTTCTTCGCCTACAAAAAGGCGGCGCTTCACGTTTTGCGCTTCACCGCTCGGTTTGATGACATAGCGGTCCGGATTCTTCCGGACGAATTCAATGGCGGGATCGAAGGAGTCGAAATCCTGATAAGGGATGATGCTGACGCCCGCTTTTTTCAGTTCTTCCTGGCCAAAAGAACGATCATCTTCCAGGTTGTCGGTATAGGCGGTCCCACCGATGACCGGCTTGCCGGTGGCGCGCAGGGCCTGTGCTTTGGCCCCTTGGCCAAGGGTGTCATCAAAGACGATGATGTCCGCCCACTTGGTGTCTTTTTCGTAGTCATCAGACTTAGGAACGAACCCGTCGGCGATGTCGCGTTCTTTTTCGTTATCGATGTAATAGCGGACTTCGTGACCTTCTTTGAGGACTTGCCAAGCAATGTCGCCGATCAGACCCGAAAGTGAAGCAAAGAGGAATTTTCGCTTAGGCATGAAGGACGCTTTGCAGAGTGAGGGCGGAACACATAGGTTTATTGTAGATAGTGTAGGCAAGGATTTGTATTACAAAACGTTGAAAATGAAGAAAACCTGACCGAAAGAGATGGCATCTGACGGGGCTGAGAAGGAGCCTGGACGGAAGGGCAAGTTCTTGACCAAACTGGCCTTCCGTTCAGGTTATACTCGAGTAGCAGGCGAGCCGGTGGTTCGGGAAACCACCCAGTACACCGGAGTCGACGGCCGCCTCTCGAAACGAAAATCAAGTGAGGTGAAGAGTGCGGAGATTACCGCTTCTTCTGGTAGGCGCAATTGTGCTGGTGAGTGCCAGCCAGTGCTCGGCCCAAATATTGCATAAGAAAAAGAAAGTGGATAAGTCCACCGATGCAAGTAACACGGCGGAGCCAGACAAGCAACTGTATGACAAGGCTATCTCGGACATCAAACATGGCAAGCACGAAGTAGGGCGGCTGGGGCTGCAGACGCTGATCAACACCTATCCCGACAGCGAATATCTGGCCAAAGCAAAACTGGCGATTGCGGACTCGTACTTTAAAGAAGGCGGCACCGCAAATATTACCCAGGCTATCGCCGGCTATAAAGACTTCATCGTTTTCTTCCCGTTCCTTCCGGAAGCAGCGTATGCGCAAATGCAAGTAGCCATGGCCAACTACAACGAAATGGCCAAGGCAGACCGAGACAATACCCATGCGCGCGCGTCTGAAGAAGAGTTCCAGACTTTCCTGACCAAGTATCCCAAGGATCCGCTGGCGCCTCAGGCACAGCAACGGTTGCGCGAAGTGCAGGAAATCATCGCAGACGGACAGTATCGCATCGCGTACTACTACTACTTGAAGGGCGATAAGCGCGCCGCTGCCGGAAGACTGATTCCGTTGACCAAACGGTATCCGTTGTACAGCAAGTCCGACACGGCGTTGTGGATGCTGGGCGATATTTTTGAGAAGAGCGAGCGCAAGGATATCGCGGGCTCCTACTACGGGCAGATTGTAAGAAATTATCCCCTGTCGACTCATGCGCCAGATGCCAAGGCAAAGCTGAAGGCGTTCAATATGCCGATACCGCAGCCCGATGCGAAGGCAGTGGCTTGGATGACTGCCGAACAGAATGCTCCGCGGCCTAAAGAAACGGTTGTACATCGGTCTTTCGGCATGTTGCATAGCGGCCCAGATGTGCATGCGGCAGCGCTGAGCGGCGTGCCCACGATGGAAGCGGAAAGCGATACCGAGTCAGGAACTGACATTTTGAAGGGCGGAGGCCGAGCGACGTTGGTAGGCGGGACCGCGGGGTCATCAGGGTCTCCTTCGTCAGGCGTCGTAGCGACGGTGAAGCCGGGAGAAGCAGCGCCAGCAGGCAGTCCGACCGGAGCAGCATCGGAGGATGTAAACTCCGGCTCAAGCGCTCCGGATTCCGCAAATACGCCGCCTGCGAGTGGCGGCGCCGATGCCTCGACCCCGGCGGACAGTTCGAGTTCGTCTTCCGCGAGTCCGCCAGCGGCGACCGATGGTACAGCCACCGGCAGCGACGCAACAAAGACGGATGGATCGCAAGCCGCGCAAACGCCTGCAACGACCGACGACAAGAACCAGAAGGAATCCAGCAGCAAGAAGAAGGGCTTGAAGAAGATCTTGCCCTGGTAAGTAGCTTGCAGTTTAGAGAGTAGGCGAAGGGGTGCGGGGCGACTCGCACCCCTTGTCCGTTAGTACAGGTCGGTGCACGGAAAGAAGCATGTCTACTTCCGACACACGGCAGCGGTGAGGCGATTGACGCCCCCATCGACGAGTGCTCCAATACAATTTACTTGGGTGTAGTGCGAACCGCGGGTGTTTGGAGGACGTTCGGTGGCCAAGATCCTGGTTGCGGACGACAACAGCAATATCCAAAAGATGGTGGGACTGGCCCTGAAGGACCAAGGAATTGACGTGGTCGCTGTGGGCAATGGCGAAGCGGCAGTGCGGAAACTGGCGGACGTAAAGCCGGACCTGGTGCTTGCTGACGTGTTCATGCCGGTGCGCAATGGCTACGAAGTTTGCCAGTACATCAAGCAGGACCCAAATTTTTCGCATATTCCAGTAATTCTGCTGGTTGGCGCGTTTGATCCCCTCGACGAACAGGAAGCGCAGCGCGTCGGCGCGGATGGTGTGTTGAAGAAGCCGTTCGTTCCGCCTGATCCTTTGATCTCGATGGTGAAGTCCGCATTGGCGCGGGCAGGCGTGCAGGTTGGGCCTGCAGCGGCTGTGCCGGAAAAGTCTGCGGAGCCTTCGCGGAGTGCTGCGGATCTCCTGCGCGCAACTGCTGCGGCCAAGGCAGCGGCTGAAGTCAAAGTGCCGGAGGCCGAAGCTGAACCAGTCGAAGAAGACTTTCCACCGATGCCATCGCCATTGAAGATCGATGCCGGACATGAGCCGCTGGCTTTTGGAAATCTTCTGGGAACGGCCGAAGTGGAAGATGATGCGGCGTTCGTGGCTAAAGGGAATGGCGCAACGCTGGAACATAGTTGGGGCGCGGAGAGCGACGAAGTCGAAGAAGAGACCGAGGAAGAAGAAGAGTCTTCGCACGGCGGTTGGCGACCCGGCGGTTTGGATGCCCAGTTAGACGAGGCCGCATCCGGAGTGAACAGCGCACCGGATTGGCGCGAAGAGGCTTTCCACGGAAATTCGCCAGCACGAAATGGACGAGTGAGTCAGTGGACGCCTTCGGCGGAAAAGACCAAGTTTGCGGAAGTGGCGAAAGCGCCGAGTGTCGGGGTTTCAACTTTAGAACACAAGCCAGTGGACGCACCAATTCCCTTCAGCGGAGATGCGTGGGCAGCGGCGATGGCTGCGGGCGTGGAAGAGAAATTGGCGTCAGCCGCTGATGTAGTTACCGAGGCGGCGCATGTAGCTCCGCATGTGGACGAAATTGCGGAAGTCCCACCGACCGAGGAGAAGTCGGTTCCGGTCATCCAGGATTCTGCGGTAGTGGAAGCGGAGCCGGCGGTGATTGAGCCACCGCCGATAATCGCGGAAGTCCCGGTGATTGCTCAGGAAGAAACAAAGGTTCCCGAAACCAAGAGCAACTGGTATTCCGTGCCTCCTTCACCTTGGGATGTAGAGGCTAAGAAAGTTTCGCAACTCGCGGCGACTTGGGATGCGCCGTCGACTAAGGTAACCGAAGAGACGCAGGAGATTCCGGTTTATAAAGAGGCGGCAACGGTCGAGGAAGTACCTGCTCCGGAAACTGTGAGCGAAGTTTCATCCCCGATGAATGAAACGGTACAGGAAGTTGTGTACGAAGATGCGGCTCCTGCTCATGAGACCGCCGCAACGAACTCGGACTTCGTCGTCCCTGCTGAGCAGGAAGCGCGGATAGAAAATTCGCCCGAAACGGTTTCAAGTAACTTCACGGAAATTGACGAGCCGCGGGTGGAAACGGCAGAGCCGGTCGCGGCTGCCCAGCCACAAGCGAATCAGATGGATGAGTTGGTGGCACGAGTGCTCCAACGCATGAATCCAGACGTCCTGCAAAAGGTTACGCAGGAAATACTGAGGCCGATCATCGAAGCGTTGGTCAAAGACGAACTGGAATCCAAAAAGTAACAACCTGAAGCCAAGCCGGAATTTGGCTGGTTCCTCCTAAAACAACCTGTTCGCCAACCAAGTCGCTCTGCATGGCGAATTGACGGCGTTTGTAGCTGCCCGTATATTCAAGGTTTACCTTGGATGCGGCATAGTGTGCTGGTGCGTGCGTATCCAGGTGGGGGGAAGAACGGGATGTCTCGAGAGATAGCCAAAACATACGAACCTCAGCAAATTGAACCGCGCTGGGCGGAGTACTGGGTGAAAGAGGAATTATTCAAGGCCGATCCAGCGGTGCCGGGCCCGGTCTTCTCGATCGTCATTCCCCCGCCCAACGTGACGGGCTCTCTGCATATCGGGCACATGCTGGACCACACGGAAATTGATGTACTGACCCGCTGGCACCGGATGCGTGGGTACAACACGTTGTATTTGCCGGGAACGGATCACGCTGGAATTTCAACGCAGCGGGTGGTGGTACGGCAGCTAGCGGAACAAGGAATTGATTATCACTCGTTGGGCCGCGAGGAATTCATCAAGCGCGTTTGGCAGTGGAAGGAAGAAAGCGGTGGAACGATCCAGCGGCAGATGAAGCAGATTGGAGAGTCGTGCGACTGGTCGCGGGAAAAGTTCACGCTGTCTCCAGAATTGTCGCGGGTGGTGCGGGAAGTTTTTGTCCGCTTGTATGAAGAGGGCTTGATTTATCGCGAAAAGCGGATGGTGAACTGGTGTCCGGTGTGCCTGACGGTGCTTAGCGATCTGGAAGTGCTGCATGAAGAGCGCCAAGGACATTTGTGGCACATCGCGTATCCGGTGGCTGGTTCGAACGAGAAACTGGTCGTGGCTACCACACGCCCGGAGACGATGTTGGGCGATACTGCGGTGGCCGTGCATCCGGAAGACGAGCGCTATAAGCACCTGATTGGCAAGAATGCGGTGCTGCCGTCGATGAAACGGGAAATTCCCATCATTGGCGATGAGATGGTGGATCGCGAATTCGGAACCGGTGCGGTGAAGATAACGCCGGCGCATGACCCGAACGACTTCGAAGCGGGGAAACGGCACGGGCTGGAACAGATCGACATAATGACCGATGACGGTCACCTGAATGAGAATGCCGGCACGTACGCGGGCCTGGACCGGTTCGAAGCGCGAAAGAAGGTCGCGGAGGATCTAAAGGCGCAAGGATTACTGGTAAAGATTACGGATCACATTCACGCCATCGGATTGTGTGAACGCAGCAAGACAATTGTGGAGCCACGCGCATCGACGCAATGGTTTTGTAGGATGAAGCCGATGGCGGAGGTGGCGCTGGCGGCTGTGGAACGCGGCGACATTCGCATTGTGCCGGATAACCGGCGTGAAGAATATTTCAACTGGATGCGGAACATCCGCGACTGGACGCTTTCGCGTCAATTGTGGTGGGGACACCGGATTCCTGCGTGGTATTGCGGGAAATGTGGCGCGGTGATTGTCTCGCGCGAAGATCCGACGAAATGCGCGAAATGCGGCTCAGGAGAATTGCAGCAGGATGCAGACGTGTTGGATACATGGTTCAGTTCCGGATTATGGCCCTTTTCGACGCTGGGCTGGCCGGAGAAGACCGCGGACTTTGAGCGGTACTATCCGACGACCCTGCTCATTACTGGCTACGACATCCTGTTCTTCTGGGTAGCGCGGATGATTATGCTGGGGCTGCATTTTACCGGGCAAGTTCCATTTCGCGCGGTGTACCTGCATTCGCTGGTGCGTACCGCGAGCGGCGAGAAAATGTCCAAGTCGAAAGGCACAGGACTCGACCCGGTGGCGTTAAATGAACGGTACGGCACCGACGCCATACGGTTTTGCCTCACATCGATGGCGGCGCCGGGAACCGACATCGTGCTGTCCGATGATCGTTTGCTGGGAGCGCGGTCATTCGCCAACAAGATATGGAATGCTTCGCGATTTCTGTTCGTGAACCTGGATAAGTTCGAGCAAGGTGGAACTTCGCTGGAGGAATTGGCGACTCCGAGTGTGCGCGAGTGCGCTCCCTACGCCCACAACGGGCAAGTGCCACTAGTGGATCGCTGGCTGTTTGCGCGGTTGGCACAAACCATAGAGACAGTGAACGAAGCACTGACGAATTATCGCTTCCACGAAGCGGCGCAAGCGGTGTACCAGTTTTTTTGGGGCGATTTCTGCGATTGGTATATCGAATGGGTGAAACCGGAACTGCAGAATATCGATCGCGAGCGAGCCGTTGTCGCCTGGAAGAATCTGTTCGCGGGATTTGATGCGGCGCTGCGACTGCTGCATCCCTTCATGCCATTTTTGACGGAAGAGTTGTGGCATCGTTTGCCTCAGAAAGCGGGAGCCAAATCTATTGCTCTGGATGTCTATCCAGAGGCAAAGGCCGAATGGAAAGATCCGCAGGGTCTGAATGAATATGGCATGGTCCAGGATGTGATTCAGACGCTGCGAACGATTCGCTCGGAGATGAAGTTGGAACCGAAAAAGAAGGTGGCGGCCGAGTTTTCCAGCGCGGAGGCCGAAGCGCGGAACATTGTGGAGTCGAACCGCGAGGGCATTATGAGGCTGGCAAGTTTGTCAGAGTTGAGTGTGATGACGGGAAAACTCCCGGAAGGTGATGGCGGAGTTCGCTCGACGGCGCAATTTGATTTGCGGATTCCGTATGTCGCGGAAACGATTGATGTGGCGGCGGAGCTGGCGCGACTGAAAAAGGAAATTGAAGGATTGCAGAAGGCAATTGCTTCCAAAGAAAAACAGTTGGGAAATGAAACGTTTCGCAGACGGGCGCCAGAAAACATCATCAAGGAGATGGAAGAGACGCTCGCCGTCCAGCGCGTGGAGTTGGGTAAGCTGCTGGAGCGTCAACAAAAGCTGAATAGCGGCGCGGCGTAAAAAAGGTTTTAGAAGCCTCACGGGTTCATGGACTGGAATTCCGACTACATTACGGACTTGATCGCGCGAGCGTTGCAAGAAAATGAGCGCGTGGATGCCGCCAGTGCGTCAGCGATAGCTTCAGCCAATTCCGCGGCGAGCGGGCGGATTATAGCGAGGCAGGAGATGGTGGTAGCGGGGTTGCCGTTGGCCACGAAAGTCTTTTCAGTATTCGACTCGCGGATGCGAGTAGAGACCCTGGCGCAAGATGGAGCCGTGGTCGATAGCGGTCAGGAGCTGTTGCGACTGCGCGGCACCGTTGCGGCGATACTGACCGGTCAGCGCACGGCACTGTTCTTTTTGGAGTGGCTGAGCGGCATCGCGACATTGACGCACAGTTACGTCTTGGAAGTGGCTGGGAGCGGAGCGAAGATTTGCTGCACGCAAAAAACGACGCCGGGTTTGCGTATGCTTGAGCAATATGCGGTGGGGGCTGGGGGAGGCAGTAACCCTGGTGCTGGATCAGTGCAGATTATGCGGATCACGGTGAGTCACATTGCTGTGGCAGGCGGTGTAAAAGCTGCACTAGATTACGCGCACGCTTATGCAGCGCTGAGAATGCAACCTCAAGCCATGACTGCCTATGAAGCGGTAGGGAGCATACCGAATGCGCAGGAGGCCAATTCCCTTTCCATCCGCGTCGAAGTGCGGAATGAGTTGGAACTTCGCGAGGCAGTGGCGTCCGGGGCGGATTGGGTAACGCTGAAGAATCTAGCCTCCGCAGAAGTGAGAAGCTTTGTTGCGCTCGCTCGGAGTATAAGGTCCGATTGCATTGTGGAAGTAGCGGGCGACATTGCACTGCAGGATGCTCGTGAATATGCCGAGACCGGCCCGGATTTTCTAGCAGTCGCGGCGCTGACCCGGTCGGCTCCGCGAGCAAGCGTCCGTCTGCTTGTAGATGGCATCGGGGAAACGTAGGATAGGACGCGTGACGCACTGGACTAGCTTTTGAAGCCGCAAGCCGCAACTTTACCTGGGACAACCGATCGTCGGCTGGCAGCGCTGCTGACGCTGCTTTCGGAGAACGCCACAATTGTCATCAGTGGCGCGCGGATCGCGCGAGAGATTGGCGTGTCGCGCTCGACGGTATGGCGATGGGTAGAACGGCTGCGCGAACTCGGCGTCCGCGTAAAGGGCCAGCAGAGCGCAGGGTATTTCTTGGAGAAGGTCCCGGACATATTGACCCCGGACTTGTTGCGCAAACGGATGAAGGGGAAGCTGTTCGGCAAGCGCGTTTACCACTTCTTTAAAACGGATTCGACCAACCGCGTGGCGATGGAACTGGGCTATGCCGGTGAGCCAGAGGGCGCGGTGATTCTAGCCGAAGAACAGACGGCAGGCCGGGGACGATCCGGGCGCAGCTGGCACTCGGAACGAGGCGCGGGGCTTTACGTAACGTTGTTGCTGCGGCCGCGATTGTCGCCGGTGCAGGCACCACTGCTGACTATGCTAGCAGGACTGTCTGCACATTCCGCGATTCAGGCGCAGACCGGACTTTCCGCAGAATTGAAATGGCCGAACGACATCCTGATGGAGGGTAAGAAAGTTGGCGGAATCCTGACTGAGATGCACGCGGAACCGACACAAGTGCGTTTCGTGATCGTGGGAATCGGGATAAACACGAACCAGGAAAAGTTTCCAGGTGACATTGCAAGTGTCGCGACTTCACTGCGCAAGGAATCGGGGCGAACACATTCGAGGCTCGAGCTACTGGTGCGATTGCTGAACGAATTCGAGAGCGACTACAATCGGTTCCTGCGCGAAGGAGCACGTTACGTTGTGGATCGATTCGAACGAGTGTCGAGCTTTGCGAGCGGAAAGCGCGTTCGTGTGGAGACGGGGTTTGAAACCTACTTTGGGACAACAGCAGGACTGACGTCCGACGGACTGTTGCAAGTGAAGCGTGAAGAAGGGCCGGTGACGATGGTGGTTGCCGGAGATGTGACCGAGGCGCGTTAGATGCTACTGACCATCGATGTAGGGAATACCAACACGGTGCTAGGCGTTTTTCGCGAAGAGGAGTTGATCGCGAACTGGCGGTTGACCACGGCGCGGGCGCAGACCGTAGATGAGTATGGCGTGTTGACGCGAAATCTGTTTTCGCTGGCGGGGTTGAATCAGGAAGACATCAGCGGAGTGATCATCAGTTCAGTCGTGCCGCCGGTGAACTGGACACTGGCGGAGATGTCGCGGATTTATTTTGGCAAGAAGGCGCTCTTTGTGGAGATGGGCGTTAAGACCGGGATGGCGGTGCTGGTCGACAACCCAATGGAAGTGGGCGCGGACCGTATTGTGAATGGCGTAGCAGCGTTTCATCATTACGGCGGCCCTTGTGTGGTGGTGGATTTCGGGACGGCGATTACGTTCGATGTGATCTCGGCACGATGCGAGTACCTTGGTGGCGTGATTGCGCCCGGAATCGGGATTGCGTCGGAGGCCCTGTTCTCGCGGGCGGCAAGACTGCCACGCGTGGAGATCAAGGATCCCGGCAAAGTGATCGGCACGAACACCGTGACGCACATGCAGGCGGGATTGTACTTCGGCGCCGTGGATATGACTGACGGGATGCTGGCCAGGATTAAGGCGGAGCTGAAAACGGAAGCGGTGGTGGTGGCTACCGGCGGACAGGCTCGACTCGTAGCGCGAGGGTCGAAGTACATTCAGCATATCGATGAATTCCTGACGCTGCGCGGGCTGCGACTGATCTGGGATAAGAATCAGCACGTCGACGGTCATCGCGAACAGCAGCCGGCAACACAACCGGTTGCACAGAAAAGCGCTACATCAAGGAAAGTGCGGAACTGAAAACGGAAAGCAATACGCAAACGCGCCCATCATGGAAACCTGGAATTACTTTAACTATTTCACCGAGATCGAAGAGCACTTCTGGAAAAAGCGCGGAGCGCACCTGCTGGTTTCTCCTTTGGATTGGGCAGTGATGGAAACATGGCAGAAGGCAGGAGTGTCTCTGGACGCCGCGCTGAAAGGAATCGATCGCGCGTTTGAGAGTTACCAACGATCGCGGCGAGGTGCTGGAAAACCGCTGAAAAGCTTGGCCTACTGTACGGATGCGGTGTTGGATGCAGCAGAGGAATCGCAGGAAGCCGCGGCGGGAGCGCAGGCAAAGACGAACGGACACGGCGGCGCAAAGGCTGAGCCATTCCCTCGGGATGAGTTAAAACAGTATGTGGAACGAAATGCGAGTCTGTTGCGGAAGGCGGCGGAACGCTATGCTGGTATACAGGCGGCCATTGCCAGCTTTCTGATCGGAGTGGCAGAGTCGCTGGGTTCCGTGCTAACGCTGCTCGAAGCGCCCGGAGCAGTGGACTTGGAAGACCTAGAGCGGCGATTGACGATACTAGACGAAAAAGTGCATGCCGCGCTTTTGACCCACGCCCGGGAAGAATTGATGTTGAAGATTCGCCGGGAAGTGGATTCGCAGTTGGCGGTATACCGGCGCAAAATGAAAGCGGAACAGTTGGCGCTGGTCGAAAAGCAGTATCTGCAGAAGCGGTTACTGGACGAATATCAATTGCCGCGCTTGAGCCTCTATTACTTCTCCTGAGCCGTTCGCACCCTTGAACCGCTGAGCGCTTGCGACAAGAATGGATAGGATTGGATAACTATGTCAGATGAGTTACTATTATCGATTGAGAAGCTGTTGTACGGGGGCGAAGGATTGGCACACGCCGACGGCAATACCGTGTTCGTGCCCTACGTGATACCTGGAGAACAGGTGCGTGGGACAGTGCGAACTCGCAAGAAAAAACTGATTCACGCGAATTTAGAGGAAGTGGTACAAGCCGCGCCGTCGCGCATCACGGCTCCCTGCCCTCATTTTCGGGTCTGCGGCGGCTGCCACTACCAGCACATTGAAATAGGCGAGCAGGTGCGACAGAAGAAAGAGATTCTGCGGGAGACCCTGTCGCGACTGGGCGGAATCGCGTGGCCGGGCGAAATTACGGCGCATACCGGTGAACCGTATGGTTACCGGAATCGGGCGCAGTGGGCTTATCGCGATGCGATGCCCCGGGCGCTAGGGTATTTCCTGCCTGAAAGCCCGCGCATTGTGCCGATCGACGAATGTCCGGTATTGTCGCCCGGCTTGGCGAAGGCCTTCGGGCAACTGCAGGAAATGGCACGCGCGAATTCCCTGCCAACTGGAGTGCTTGAGATTGAAGCCTTCGCAGATTTCAGCGATGCGAAAATTGCGTTGAATGTGGCGTTTGAGCGCTTCTCGAAGCCGGCAAAGGATCTTGCCGCGGATTTCCGCGCGGCGGTGCCAAATCTGGAAAGCCTGCTGTTGCTAGACCAGAGCAAGGATCGCTTTGAGTTATCAGGGCCCGGGTACCTGGAACAAAAAGCTGGAGGGTTCACGTTTCGCGTGAATCATCTTTCGTTTTTTCAAGTGAACCGTTTTCTTATCGAGGACCTGTTACAGACGGTCTTGAAGGACGCAAACGGTCAAACGGCTCTGGACCTCTACGCGGGAGTGGGCTTCTTCACGCTGCCACTAACGAAAATGTTTTCGCGGGTGGTAAGCGTGGATGCGAACTTATCCGCGACGCGAGATTTGCAAACCAATGCAAATGCCGCAAGTGTGCAGGTTGAATCAAAGAACGAGCACACGGAAGAGTTCCTGAAAAAGTACGAAGAGAAACCGGATTTAATTGTGCTCGATCCGCCCCGGGCCGGACTTGGTGCAACTGTAGCGGCACAACTCGCAAATCTGGGCGCGCCTGAGATTGCCTATCTTTCCTGCGATCCATCGACTCTGACGCGAGACTTAGCGGTGCTGACAGCCTCGGAACGCAAACCACAAACCGAAGTCGAAGCGACTCAGCGATACGAAATTGCGCAGGTGGATCTGTTCGACCTATTCCCCCAGACTTACCACATCGAGACACTGGTGAGGTTGCGAAGAGTGTCATGAAACTACCGGCCGTTGCGATTGCCGCTGCATTTTCTAGCGGCATTCTGCTTGGCCTGTGGGATCCGGTTCAGAAAATAATCAGTTCACCCACTTTCATCGTAGCCGGATTGCTTTGTCTCTCCGCGGCTGTGCTGCTAAGCGTTGCGGTAACTCTGCGAGGGTACTTGCTATTGGCAGGAGTTGCTTCCCTGCTGTGCTGGTGCGTATTGGGGCTTGCGGCTGTCGGTTTGGCACAACAACCGTTGCCTGCTGATCACATACTAAATCGCCTCGGAGCGCATGAAGTCGACCTGAAAACGCCGTTACGTTGGTATGGAGGTCTGCGGGCCGATCCCCAGCGACTTCCCTGGGGATACGGTCTCGACGTAGAGCTTACTGGAGTGGAATCCGCAGATGGACTCTTGCCGGTCCGCGGCGGAATGCGGCTGGGATTCACGCCCAAAGAAGAAGATCCGGCGCTCCCGGAGGTGCACGCCGGGGATCGGATCTCGGCGTTCACGCAAGCCCGACTACCACTCGTGTATCGCGATGCGGGCGCGTTTGACCGACGAGCATTTCTGGCTGGGCAAGGCATTCACATTCAAGCCACGTTGCGGTCAAGCAAGCTTCTCAGGAAGATTGAATCTCCTCCCGCATCCCTAGCGACGCATATTGCGCGAACTCGGACACGATTGCGCGAAAAACTAGATGCAATGTTCCCAGACAATCCACAGGTGGCAGGGATTCTGCGAGCGATGTTATTGGGCGACCGAAATTTTGTAGATCGGGCGGAGTCTTTGGATTTCCAGAAGACCGGCACATTTCACGTGCTGGTTGTGGCTGGGCTGCACGTGGGCGCGTTGACATTCTTCTTGTTGTGGCTGGCGCGACGCCTGCAGCTGCCACAGACGTTAGCTGCCGTGCTGCTGTTGATAGCACTCACTGCGTATGTAGTGATTGTCGAGCAACGAGCACCGGTGCTGAGAGCTGGGCTGATGGCGGGACTGGTAGTGGTCGGAAGACTGTTTTACCAACGCTTGGAATTGCTGAATTCGGCGGCACTTGCGGCGCTTATTCTGCTGGTCGCGAACCCAAAAGCGTTGGTGGACACCAGCTTTCAGTTATCGTTTCTGGCCATTGGCTGCATTGCGGGTTTGGCCGTTCCCTGGATAGATACGCGCATTCAGCCTTACGTGCGAGCGATGCGCCACTGGCGAGATGTGAGCCGGGATCGGTCGTACACGCCGTCGATGACACAATTCCGCCTCGATGTACGCGACGCCCTACGAGGTCTTACTTCACCGCTTCCCAGAAATATCGCCAAGCGATGTCAGGACGGAATCAGCCGAGCCGCGGGCGTTTCGTTTCGCGTTGCTGAGTTGTTCATCGTTTCGTTGGTGTTGCAAATCGGAATGCTGCCGCTGATGGCTAGCGAGTTTCATCGCATTTCACTAGTGGGTCCAGTCGCGAACTTATTGGCTGTGCCGCTTGTCGGCATGATCGTGCCGTTTGGATTCCTGTGCCTTGCGGTGGCGATTCTCATTCCGCCAGTGGGCCACGTTCTGGGATTTGGGTTGGCGCGGTTGGTTACCTGGCAAGGCGCTATTGTTTCTCTGATCGCGAACGTAAAGCATGGAAGCTACCGAATTCCAGGACCGCCCGGGTGGGTGACGTTTTCTTTTTTTGCCACGATGCTTTTCGCTGCAGTGTTATTGCGCGCAGGCAAGCGGTCACATCGATGGATGCTCCGGAGCGTTTCTGTGGTGCTGGTAGTGCTGGCTGGAATCGTGGCGACATTTCCGTTCCACCCGGCAACTGTGCCGAACACCATGGAGACCACGATTCTGGACGTGGGGCAAGGCGATTCGATCCTGGTGATTTCACCCAAGGGAAGCACGTTGTTGATTGATGGAGGTGGCATGTTCCAGGGATTTCGAGGACGCGAAGAGCACCTTGGTCCGGATCCTGGAGAAGATGCCGTGTCGGCGTACTTATGGTCGCGGGGAATACAAAGGCTGGACGCGGTGTTGTTGACGCACGGACATCAGGACCATGTGGGTGGACTCACCGCGATACTGAAGAACTTCAAGATTTCGCGACTGGTCTTGGGACGAGAGACGGCCGCGCCAGCGATGGAGCATCTCAAGGAACTAGCAACTTCGCTGCACATCCCGATCGAGCACGCCATTCGAGGACAGCATTTTGTCTGGGATGGCGTTGCAGTGGATATCTTGTGGCCAGAGACTACGCCAGAGGAAGTGGCGCCGTCTGCTAAGAATAATGATTCCCTAGTGGTGCGGCTCCGCTATCAAGATCGGACAATTCTTCTGCCAGGAGATGCCGAGAAACAAGTGGAATACGCGATGTTGAATGAGAATGAAGCAGACCTGCTGCACGCGGATGTGTTAAAGGTCGGGCACCATGGGAGTAAGAACTCGACCATGCCGGACTTTCTGTTTGCGGTGGGGCCGCAAATTGCCGTGATTTCCGCCGGTGAAGAAAATGCTTACGGACACCCGAGTCCCGAGTTGCTTGAGCGACTCGCGAACAGCGGCGCCCGCGTTTTGCGGACGGATCAGCAAGGCGCGGTTCAGATTTTGACGGATGGACACACCTTGCAAGTGAGTTGTTTTGTGAAATGCGACGCGCCAACCGCGATATCAAGCGGTATGCATGCGCCAAACGATAACCAGCAAAAGCAGCAAGAGTAAGAATCCCACCGCAGCTTGATGCTCGTGATTTTTCTTGTACTGGCTCCAGGAAAATGAACCTTTTTCCACCGTGGATAAGGGCGGTACCGATAATCCAGGGAAGAACAACGGCACCGCTTGGGCGTAGGCGTCGAAAGCGGCCCCGTGCTGCAGGCGAAGTTCCATCTCTTCACGGCGCATCACAAAGGTGTAGACCACTGCGAAATAAATCAGAAGTATCGCTGCAGATAGCCAGGAATGCATGGCCACCGCCGCGCCCAAGGTCATGATGCTGCTGCCGAAATAGAGCGGATTCCGACTGCGCGCGTACGGACCAACAACCGTGAGTACACTTTGTTTATGTAAATAACCGGCTGCATATGCCCGAATCGCCAGGCCAATCACGCCGATCACGCCGCCGATGAGAATCGATCGCGGGTTGGGACGCGCGAACCACAAAACCACTAAGGCGAGAAGATAGCCGATACGGACGCGCCAACGCGCGAAGAAATCCATGGCCGTCACGCAGCCTGCTCCAAACGGCGAGCCACCGCGTCAAATACCTGATCAACAGAAATATCGAGCAGCGAGGGATCTGCAACGTCACCCCGTTTGTAGGAAGTGACGGCGGATGGGCTACGCAAAACCGTGGTCTCCGGACAGTATGGACCGTTGCGCGCCGGATCCGTGGGTCCGAAGAGTGCTATGGCTCGGGTACCTAACGCCACTCCGAGATGTAACGGCCCAGTGTCGCCTCCGACGATGCAAAGAGCGTTGCGCAGAAGAGCCATGAGCGAGAGAAGGTCGGCATTGTATGGAATGGGATTAGCGTCGCCACTAGCCCGTTGAACAGCTGCTAGCAGGCTTTCTTCCCCGGGACCGTAATTTACGACGCAGGAAATTCCCGTATCGTCGCGAATCTTTTTGCAGAGCGCGCCAAAACGCTCCGGTGGCCAACATTTCGACTCCCAGCCACCACCTGGGCTCAAAACGATGTAGCGATCAATTCCCTTTTCGCTTAGCTGCGAGCGCACCTGCAGATCATGCTGCGGATCGATTCGAAGCGTGAAGTCGCTAACAGGCTTGGGGGCTCCCGCTCGCAACGACAATTCGCCATTCTGGTCGGCAATGTGAGCTGCTTTTACGGCGACACGATCGGTATAGAGGATGGGCACACCAAACTCACGGATTGTAGCGGAAGAAAATCCGATGCGTCGCGATACGCCGCCGAGAAATGGCAGTGATGCAGACTTCCACAATCCTTGGTAATCGATGGCCGCGGTCCACTCGCCGGTGCGGATGTTTTTCAATACAGACCGCACTTGCGAGAAGTCCCGCGAATTCACCGGCCAAATTTCTGTAGCAAGCTGGCTACTGGAGACCAATTCAACCCAGCGCGGGTGAGTTAGCCAAACAATTTCTGCCAATGGAAATGATGCCCGCAGGGCCGCTATCGCCGGAAACGTATGGACAATGTCGCCGAGCGACCCGAGACGTACTACCAAAAAGCGAGCCTCAGTCATGCGGCGCCTTTGAAATGAAATCGAAGAGATCGCGCGTAGAGTGATGTTTGGGATCGCCGACGATAGCTACCTGAATCCCGAGCCGCGCGGCGAATTCGCGTTCGGGAACCGACTCAGCCGTGTAGTCTGTGCCCTTCGCGTGCACATGCGGACGAAGCTCTTCAAGCAGGGTTTCAACATTAGATTCGCCAAAGATCACGACGTAATCAACGCTGCGTAGAGCGGCGACGAGATGGGCGCGAGCGCGCTCGTCGAGAATTGGACGACCCATTCCTTTCAATTTGCGAACGCTGACGTCGGAGTTGACGCCAACAACGAGAATATCGCCTTGCTGCTTGGCGCTTGCCAAGTAGCGAGCGTGGCCAACATGTAGCGTATCGAAGCAGCCATTCGCCAAGACAATCCGTTTATTCTGCTGCCTGGAGTCATTGAGTTGCGAAACGAGCGCTTGGCGAGAAAGAATTTTGGACTCTGCCTTGCGCATGATTAGAGCGACGCCTCCGAAGTGGAATCATGTATGGCTTGCAGCAGTTCCGCACGCGAAACAGTGGCGGTGCCGCGCTTCATGACCACCAACCCGCCGGCGATGTTGGCAATTTGCGCAGCTTCGAGAGGTGATGCACCACTTGCCAGGCCAAGCGTATAGGCCGCCAAGACGGTGTCGCCGGCACCGGTTACATCAACCGCCTGCTGACTGCCATGCACGGGGATGTGGACGGCTGGTTGCTGCGGTTGAAAAATAGCCATGCCATGTTTACCGCGCGTGACCAACAGAGACGTGAGTTTCATTTGCGCGCGAGTCGCTTCGCCACAGCGCTCTAGTTCAGCGATATCTTCGCCGATATTCGAATGATGCAACGCTTCGAGCTCCGCTTCGTTTGGCGTGGCAGAAGTGATCCCGGCCTTAACGAAATCTGTGAGGCGGTAACGGGAATCCAACGCAATTGGAATTTGTCCGCGCAAACGGACCAGACCAGCACGAATAACGCTTGGGTCAGTTATGCCAAAACCATAGTCTGACAAAGCGATTGCATCGGCTTTTTTGAGGCGCTTCGCGAGGAGAGATTGGAGTTGCTTGCGCGCGGTATCCGGTAACGGGTGTTGTGGCTCATAATCAACGCGAAGTACCTGCTGGCCCGTGGTGTGCGTCCAACCAGCAAGAAATCGCGTCTTGGTAGGCGTGGTCCAACCTTTAACGCGAAGTATTCCGGTAGTATCGATACGTTTCGATCGAAAGGTATCAATCAAGGCATCGCCGGCGGAGTCGTCACCGACAGCAGACACCGGCCGTACTTTCGCGCCAAGAGATGCAAAATTATTCGCGGCGTTCGCCCCGCCTCCAGGAACAACTTGCGTTTCGCGGTGCCGCAAGATCAGCACCGGGGCTTCCCGCGAAACACGGGTAATATCGCCGAACTGGAAAGCATCGGCCACAAAATCGCCGAGCACAACAACGGTCTTAGAGCTAAAGCGTTCGACGAATTCCGAAAGAGCCAGCAGATCGACGGATGTTGAAGCCGACGGCTTTCCCTTGGCGCGTCTCATCGGGGCTGCCTCAGAATCCAGTCCACTGCGTCTTCGAGATCATGGGCAATTTTGTGCGGCTGTTTAGGCCAACTGTCTCCGTGCCAGAGTAAGTCGCCCAGGCCGTAACCCGATTCCACGAAAACCGCTGTGGCACCCGCACGAAAAGCCAATTCCACGTCGCCATAGCGATCGCCAACCACAAAGGAGCGCTTGATATCCAAGCCATGCTCCCTTGCCGCCTGATCCAACATGCCGGTCCTTGGTTTCCGACATTCGCAAGCATCGGCAGAGCCGTGCGGACAATAATACGTGCCATCAACACGTGCTCCGGCGCTAGCCAATTGCTTACACATCAATTCGTTCACTTCCTGAACCAAAGATTCGGGAAAATATCCGCGCGCCACTCCCGACTGATTCGTGACTACGATGACAGCGAGACCAGCTTCGTTCAAGCGGCGAATCGCGGCAGCAGCAAACGGAAACATACGAAAACGGCTGACGTGGTTCAAGTAGCCCACTTCGTCGGCAATGGTGCCGTCGCGATCGAGAAAAACAGCGGGCCGGAGCGAAAGTGTCTCAGGCAGAATGCACCTCCAGAGTTTTGAGCCAGACATCGACGGCACCCGCGACCATCCCCGGCGAGACATCGTTCATGCACCGGTGGTCCGTGGGGCAACGACGCAGAAAGCAAGGGCTGCAGTAGGGTTTCTGCTGTACGACACTGTGGCGCGGAGTTACAGGGGCGGTGCCATTAGGGTCAGTAGGGCCAAAGACCGCGACGACGGGCAACCCGACAGCTGCAGCAACATGCATTGCTCCCGAATCATTTCCCAAAAACAAATGACACTGCGACAACAGTGCGGGTAGGTCGCTCATTGAAGTTTTGCCGGTCATGTCGATAGGCGGACGGTTCATTGCTGCCGCAATGGCCTTCGAAACGTTGGACTCCGACGCAGTGCCAAAAAGAATGACATCGGCATCGACCTCGGACCGGACACGATTTGCTACCGCGGCAAATCGTTCAGGATGCCAACACTTGGCGGAGCCGTACGAGGCCCCAGCAGCGATGGCGAGTTTAAAAGCTTCAGGCCTGGCACCTTCTTTTAATAGCGTTTCGCGCGCCTGCCGCTTTGCAGGTTCGGATACATCGAGTTTAATGTGCACCACATCCGGTGAGGAGCCGGATACACCAGCGCGCCGGAGCAGCTCGAGATAGTAGAACTTTTCATGGGCAGGAATTTCACCGGGCTTGGGAACGGAGACGGCTTTCGTCAAAAGAAAACTGCGAGCGTCGCGAGCATAACCGATACGTTCGGGAATTCCGGCGCGCCACGCCAACCATGCTGCGTCAAAGGCGTTTTGGAGAAGAATGGCCAAGTCGAACTTTTTTGCACGGAGTTGTTTGGCGAATCGTTCGCGTCTCCTCCAGCCACGATGTTCACCGTGCGGATCGTAGCAGATCAATTCATCGCAAAGATTTTGGTTCTGATAAAGATTCAAAATATAGGGACGGGCGACTATGCCGATCTGCGCATCAGGAAACTTTGTGCGAATGGTACGAATCGCAGGCAGCGCCATGATCGCGTCGCCGACCCAGTTCGTGGCGCGAATCAGTAATTTCATATAGCAGCCCGACGCGCGTTCACACGCTTTTGAATCGCGTCGAGGAAGTCTTCTTCCTTCGCGATGAGTAAGTCGATAACAGCGACAAAGGCTGGCAAATCTTCCAATTCGATGCCGCTCAGGTTCTGCGCGTCTTTCTCCGTAGTGAGAAGCCCGTGAGCTCCTACGGAACGAGCGGCGGACTGGATCTCGGCAGTATCCGCTTCGCTGTAACGGTGATGGTCCGGGAAAATCCTTGTGCCGGCAAGGGAAAGACCCCAATTTTTCAAATCCCCAAAAAAGGCCTGGGGATTGCCGATGCCGCAAAACGAAAAGAATGGCCCTCCGCCCAACTGCTCCGCCGGCACCAGGGAGGTGTCTGACCCGAGACGACGAAATCCAAGAAGCTTCGTGGCAGCAGAAAAAACCGGGTAGTCGTTCAGCTTAGCGATGGCGTCTTTGGCCCCCGGAGACGTATCTGTGCGCGTAAAAACGAGCAGATCAGCGCGCCCCATTTCTGACAGTGGCTCGCGGAGGCGGCCTGCGGGAAGCAGCGATTCGTTAGTCAATGGTTGACTGGCATCCAACAATAAAATGTTGAGGTCGCGTGCAAGCTGAAGATGTTGAAAACCATCATCCATCAAAAGAACGTCCACACCAATCTGCTCCAACCGAAGAGCCTGTTCGTAGCGATTTTTGCCAACTCCAAATTGTACACGGGCTTGGAGCCGCACTTTCATTTGCTCGATTTCGTCGCTGGTACCCTCCCTGCCCTTATATCCCCGAGTGAGAATACCCACGCGATTCCCCTGCGCCAGAAGCCGCTCCGCCAACCAGATGACCATTGGCGTTTTACCGGTACCGCCAACCGTCAAATTTCCAACGCTAATCACCGGCGCGCTAACGCGGCGTTGCGGCAAAACCCCTTTCGCGTACATCCACACGCGGACGCGAACAATTTCTCTGTAAATCCACGATAACGGCAGGAGCACCCAGCGCAACCTAGGCGACACATTCATCGAGTGGCGTTATCCATGTGCCGCTCAATTTCTGACAGCGCACGGTCCAGAGCGCCGCGACTGCTTTCCACGAGTTGCCGTGCGGCTGCGCCCATTTTGGACATTTTCGCCGGATCCTTCAGCAGGTGTATCCATTCGACTCCAGCGTCTTCCGGGCTTTCCACTTGAATCGCGGCGCCAGCTTCCAAGAATCGAGACGAAATGGCGGCAAAGTTTTCCATGGATGGCCCGAACACAGGCACTTTTCCAAAAGCGGCGGGCTCCAAAATATTGTGCCCACCCGAATTCACCAAGGAGCCACCAACGAAAGCACCGTCAGCAATGCGATAAAGCGAGGCAAGCTCACCAATGCTGTCGAGGAGCAAAACCGTGGCGTCGTCTGGAATGCTCGAACCGTTCGAGGATGAAGCGGACGCAGAAGTTCCCGCTACGGAAAGTTCCGAGCGGCGAACAAATTTCCGATGCGACTCGTCGATGAACTCAGCGGCCGCGGTGAAACGCTCCGGCTTGCGCGGTGCCAAAACGAGAAGAGCTTTGGGGAAATCACCCTGCACTACTCCAAATGCGATGAGTGCCAGTGGCTCCTCAGTTGCTACAACACTTCCCGCCACGATGAGCGGCCAACGTCCACGCCGCTTGCACTCTTCTCCAAGCCATTCCGCCAACGGCGTAGTGTCGGGCAATTCCTGATCGTATTTAAGATTGCCGCTGACTCTCACACGATCCGCGGGAGCGCCAAGAGAGCGGATGCGTTCCGCATCGGCCTCCGTTTGCATGAGAAAGGCGACAGGCTTTTGAAGTGCCGACGCAAGCAATGGCCGAAGAAAGAATCCAAACAAGCCGAACCATTTCTGCCAACGCGCAAAGGAACGATCAGAGATCCGCCCGCTGAGAAAGATCACTGGAATGCCGCGCTTGTTTGTTTCCCGAAGAAAATTCGGCCAAATTTCAGTCTCGAGGATAACGACTAAGGCAGGTTTCACAGCGTCGATCACGCGTTTGACGCTGAATGCCCAATCGAACGGAAAGAAAATCACAGCATCTGCGAACGGCATTCTTTCCTTGGCTAGTGTGTAACCCGTCAGCGTAGTGGTGGAAACGATCAAAGGACGCTGCGGGTACGCTTCCTTGAGGCGCCTTGCTAAGGCCACGCCCGACAGTGCCTCGCCAACGGAAACGGCGTGCAGCCAGATGCCGCTGGGACGATCAGCGGGAAGGCCTTGAACCCCGGGAACGGAGAAACCGAGCCTCTCGCCCAAGTTGGAGAGATATTTTCCGTGCCGCAATCCTTGAATGAGCCAGTACGGCGCGCTCAGAATAGCCGCGACCGCCGCAAAAAAACTATAGAGGAAATACACTCGAATTGACTCCGGTCATCCCGGAAAGCGGGCCGACTGGTTCCCGATAAGCAGGGCAACCCTGCTTGTCCCCTAGGAATCGAAGGCCTCAGGATGCAAACAGTTTATTATAACCGTATGCGAAATTTTCCTCCTTCTCTTCTGTTGGTATTCGTAACAAGTGCTGCAGCGCCATTGCCAGCGTGCGCGCAACAGCAAGCGCCCTCGATGCGTACGGCGACGATGGAATCGCACGAAGGCATGACCATTGGCGTCGATCCTTGGACGCAGAGTAGCCGCTACAAAGAGAAATTTGGGAAGAAGTCGCCGTTCTCGGCGGGCGTGGTGGCGCTGCGTGTCAGTTTTCGCAACAACACCGATGAGAGCATCAAGGTTGATCTGCAACGAATTCGGCTGACCGTTCAACTCGGGGAAGATAATCGACAGGAACTGGCGCCGCTTACGGCCGAAGACGTCGCGGACACCGTGCTATTGAAAGACAGCGGCAAGGATCCAACGAAGAGACGCAACCCTCTGCCGATACCGGTAGGTAAACCGACGCCAGGGCGCGACAAGAACTGGACAGAGTTAAAGGAAGCTTGCCAAAACGCAGGAATTCCGTCGAATGTGATCGCTGCGCACAGTTCCATGGAGGGGCTGGTGTACTTCGATATTCGCGGCGAAGTTGATCTGCTGCAAACGGCGCGACTCTATTTTCCCAACATGGTGAAGATGACCAGCAACGAGGCGTTGTCCTACTTCGATATCGACCTTGGACATTCGTCGTCATCTGCAAACTAGCGTCGCAAAACCGTTTCTCCACAATTCCTGACAATTCTTGCGGAAATTTGCCCCACTCTGCCCGCTCAGCTAACATTGAACCTCAAACAAATTTCTCGACATCTTGAACCAATGCAAATGCAAACTTTTCTTGAGCAATTAAACCCGGAACAACGCCTCGCCGCAGAAACTACGGAAGGTCCCGTGCTGATCCTTGCCGGAGCAGGAACCGGCAAGACGCGAGCCCTCACCTACAGAATGGCCAACCTCATTTCCAAAGGGGTCCCGGCGGATGCAATTCTGGCGGTGACGTTCACCAATAAAGCTGCGGAAGAAATGCAGAAGCGGGTCACGGACCTGTTGCTGAGGGCTGGAGTGCCGCCAGATCGGCCGTGGATTTCGACCTTCCATTCTCTTTGTGCGCGGCTATTACGCCGGGAAGCAACGGCTGCTGGGCTGGCCAAAGACTTCGCAATTTACGATGACGATGATCAACTGGCCGCCGTAAAGCTGGTAATGAATAAGCTGAGGATTGAAGATGAAGCGCTCACGCCACGAAACGTACTGAGCCGCATCAGTCATGCCAAGAACCACGGGCAAACGCCGGAGCAAGTGCGAGCCGAGGGGTTTACTCCCGATACGCGCAAGGTGGCGGACATCTACGCGGGGTACGATGCGCTTCTGAAGCAGAGCAACGCCGTCGATTTCGACGATTTGCTGCTCCGATCGGCCCGCCTGTTGCGCGATGCGCCTCAGGTACGCCAGCGCTGGCAGTCACGTTTCCAATATCTGCACGTAGACGAGTATCAGGACACGAATCGCGTTCAATACGATTTGCTGCGCCTGCTTACCAACGAGCGGCAGAACATTTGCGTCGTTGGAGACGAAGATCAATCTATTTATCGCTGGCGTGGAGCGGATGTCTCGATTCTGCTCAGCTTTTCCCAAGACTTCCCTGCCGCCAAAGTGATTCGCGTGGAACGCAACTACCGTTCCACGCAAACAATCCTGGATTCTGCCGGCGCTGTGGTGGCCAACAATCCGGGGCGCCTGGGCAAAACTTTGCGTGCGGAAAAGGCACAGGGAGGAAACCTCCGCTATTACGAGGCGCGCGATGCGCAAGCTGAAGCGGAATTCGTAGCGGGCGAACTGGAACGCATTCTTGCCGACGATCCAGACCAGATCTGCGCAGTAGAATACCGGACGAATTTCCAGTCGCGTTCGTTCGAAGAGGTATTCCGCCGGCGCGGTGTGCGTTACAAGCTCGTGGGCGGCTTCAGCTTTTACAATCGCGCAGAAGTGAAGGACGCGCTGGCTTATGTGCGATTGGCATTGCACCCAGAAGACGACATCTCGTTGCTCCGAGTCTTGAATGTGCCGGCGCGGGGAATCGGCAAAACCACCGTGGACGCCTTGCGCGACATCACCCAGCGTGAAGGACTCTCGTTCTGGGACGCCATGGAATCTTTGATGACCAGTCCTACGTCAAGCCGCGCCACAGCTCCACTCCGCACGTTTCGCGAGTTGGTTTTGCGGTTGAAGGATTCGTACGGCAGCAAAGATCCTGCGGAATTCCTGCGCTACGTCTTCGAAGAGACCGGTTACATGGACATGCTCAAGGATCGAAATACACCGGAAGATGTGGCGCGAATCGAGAACCTGGAAGAGCTCGCCCGCGCGCTGGCGGAAGCCATGGAAGCAGGCGAATCGTTCACCGATTTTCTGGATGGCGCGGCACTGGTGAGCGACGCCGATTCGTTTGAGGAAAAGCCCGGTGTCACACTGATCACTCTTCACAGCACAAAAGGGCTGGAGTTCGACCACGTCTTTCTTACCGGCCTGGAAGATGGAATTTGCCCACATAGCCGCTCTCTGAACGAGGAAAAAGGGATCGAAGAGGAACGGCGGCTGGTGTATGTGGGGATGACGCGCGCCAGGCAGTCGCTTACGCTGACACGAGCGGTGTACCGGCGCGTTTTTGGCAATGAGCAGCAGATGCGCGCTTCATTGCCTTCGCGTTTCCTGGGTGAGATTCCCAGCGAACTCGTCGATACCGTGCGCGGTTCCATGGCGGAAATCGGGCAATCGCGTCGCTATGAGCCGGACCCGGAATACTCCTATTCCGCCGAGGAATTCCTGCGTCGCGTTCGCGGCAATCCAATCCCGACAACGAAGGCTCCGGCGCGGCGTGCAGCAGCAGCGAGTTCATTCGCGCGACCAGCCTTCAAAAAGGGCGGGACGGCTGACCCCTTGTTGGGACAAAAGGTGCGCCATCCGGAATATGGCGTGGGTACCGTTGTCGGCGTGGAAGGCGAGGACGACGATCGCCGACTGTCGGTAAGCTTCCCAGGCCGCGGAACGAAGAAATTCGTCGAACGTTATGCGCAACTCCAACAAATCTAGTTTCTTTACAATCTCAACGAAGTTCTAATCGGTCCGTTTACGGCACAGGCGAGTTGCACCTTAGCGTACTATCGCGATAGAGTGTGGCTCGATCATCCTACATACCACGCCCCAGCGTTGCACAGGGTTGGAACACGCCCCAAACGCGAACGGAGACGATGAGTGGATTCACAATTATTCCGATGTAAGAATATAGACCAACTCATCTCTGATTCTGAGAATCCAGAAAAACGGTTAAAGAAAACTTTGGGATGGATCAGCCTGACTGCCCTGGGGATCGGTGCGATTATCGGCACGGGAATTTTCGTGCTCACTGGAACAGCTGCGGCGGGCGAAGAGGTTCTAGTTCCATCTCTGCTCAAGGCTCCAGTGCTGGATGTAATCCTCCACGGTTCGCACGCGCTAGGCGCGACCGGACGGCCAGGAGCTGGACCAGCGATCGCGGTCTCTTTCCTTATGGTGGCTATCGTTTGTGGATTCGCGGGGCTCTGTTACGCCGAACTGGCGTCGATGATTCCCATTGCCGGCAGCGCCTATACCTATACGTACGCCACGATGGGCGAACTGGTCGCGTGGATTATTGGCTGGGATTTGATCTTGGAATACGCCGTTTCGAATATGGCCGTTGCCGTTGGCTTCTCGGCGTACGTGAACAGCTTGCTGAATTCCTTCGGCATTCACTTGCCGGACGCACTGAGCACGCCAGCGTATCAGCCCGGGATCGGCTGGCTGGCGCACTTTAATCTGGTGGGCTTCCTGATCGTGATGTTGCTGACCGTACTGCTGGTCACCGGCATCAAGGAATCAGCCACATCGAACAGCATAATGGTCGGAATCAAGCTGGTGGCGATTTTCGTGTTTATCGTGTTCGCCTCGAAATACATCAATCCAATTAACTGGAAACCCTTCGCGCCAAACGGATTCCAGGGAATTCTCACCGGCGGCGCCATCGTGTTTTTCAGTTACATCGGCTTCGATTCGGTCTCGACGGCCGCCGAGGAATGCAAGAATCCAAAGCGCGACCTGCCGCTGGGAATCATGACTTCCCTGCTCGTTTGCGCGGCACTGTACGTGGGAGTGGCGGTGGTACTAACAGGAATTCAGCCGTATCACATTTTCAAAGGCGACGCGGCGCCGGTCGCGACGGCATTGCACAACATCGGGCTCGACAAACTCCAGCGCTGGGTAACGATCGGGGCGCTGATGGGCATGATCTCGTCCCTGCTGGTGTATCAATATGGCCAGGCGCGTGTGTGGTTTGCAATGTCGCGCGATGGACTTCTACCGCCCGCGTTTTCCAAGGTGCACAAGCGCTTCCGAACTCCACATTTTGCCACGTGGATAGCCGGCATCGTCGTGGGAATTCCCGCCGGGATTTTCGACATCGGAACATTGGCCGACCTTTCCAACATCGGAACCCTGTTTGCCTTTGTGCTGGTAGCGATTGCGGTCTTGGTGCTGCGCAAAACGCAACCAGACCGGCCGCGCGGCTTCCGCGTGCCACTCGTGCCGTTTCTGCCGATTCTTTCCGTGGTGACCTGCGTAATTTTGATGGCGAGCCTGACGCTGGAGAACTGGATCCGGTTTTTTGTGTGGCTGATCATCGGACTTGTGATTTACTTTGTGTATAGCCGTCATCGCAGCGCCCTGAATACGTCGCCGAGGGTCTAAGGCATTGTATGTTGCAGGGATCGAAGCAGGCATTTCGCCGACATGTAACTCTTCTGTACGCTTTGTTTATTTGTATTGGCCTGTGTGCGCAATTTGCCTGGAGTTGGGGTAATAATGCGCAGCGCTTGATCATTGGGCGAGCCGTGGAGTCGCTTCCCAGCGACCTGCGTCCCTTCTTCGAAAATAATGCGACGTTCCTCACTCAACACGTAAACGATCCCCTGAATCAACTTGTTAAGAAGCCGAACGAGCGGAACAACCATTTCATTGAACTGGATAAATACGGAAAGTTTCCTTTCGAAACCCTGCCGCGCAGCTACAAAGCTGCTGTAGCCAAATACGGAAAATCGAAAATCGAAGCGACCGGGCTACTGCCTTGGCAAATCGGCGTGTACAGTCAGAAGCTGACCGAGGATTTTAAGAATGGGCGGTGGGAAGACGCTAAGATCGACGCGGCGTTTCTTGCCAACTACGTCGCCGAAGCGCACGATCCGTTCAACACCACCGAGAACTTTGATGGCAAGCTTTCCGGGCAATCGGGTGTTAACGATCGATTCAACACCGTTTTGATTGACCGGTACGGTTCGTTTTTCCCGTTGAACCCGCACGACGCTTCATACATCAATGACCCGACTGACTACGCTTTTGAGTCGTGCTTGAACGCCCACAGCCAGATGGAAGCAGTGCTGCTTGCCGATCGCCATGCAAAGCGCGGCTTGGCGTCGTACACGGACGAGTATTACGACAAGCTCTATAATCTGGCAGCGGCGAACTTGATCCGTCAGCTTTCCGACGCTTCGAGCGATATCGGATCATATTGGCTGACCGCGTGGATCAATGCCGGGAAACCGCAACTGCCGCATTAAATTCTTGTGAACTCGCCCAAATTACCTGATCGGATCGCAGCACTTCCAAAAGCGGAGCTGCATTTACATCTCGAGGGGTGTATTCGGCCGGAAGTAGCTTGTGCACTTGCCGCGCGGCACAAAATTGAGATCACTGCGGAGGAAGTACAGCAGCGGTACAATTACGTCGACTTCTTGGGATTCATCGAGGCCTTCAAGTGGGTCACTTCATTTCTGCGGGAGCCACAAGATTTCGCGCTGCTTGCCGCCGACGTCGCCGAACAATTGTTAGCGCAAACCGTAGTTTATGCAGAGATAACCCTTTCTGTCGGTGTGATGCTGCTCCGCGGCCAGAACCCCCAAGCCAACTTCGAAGCGATCTTGTCCGCAGTCGAGCCATTTGAGAACCGCGGACTGCATACCAACTGGATCTTTGATGCGGTGCGGCAATTCGGGCCCGAGCCTGCAGTGGAGGTCGTGGAGTGGGCGCACCGATGCGCTTCGCCGCGCATTGTAGCCTTTGGTATCGGAGGCGATGAACTGAGCATCCGAACGTCGGAATTCCGCAGCGTCTATTTACGAGCGGCAAGTTACGGATTGCACAGGTTGATGCATGCAGGCGAAGTCGGCGGTCCGGAGAAGATACGAGAAGCGATTGAATTGCTGGGCGTGGAACGAATTGGTCATGGAATTGGCGCAATCCACGACCCAGCCCTGATGGAGCTACTTACTCATCGACGAATCCCGCTTGAAGTATGTCCCGTCAGCAATCTGAAAACCGGGGCGCTGGCAAAACAACTCGGGAACAGCGAAGTAGCATTAGCGAATCACCCTTTACCGCAAATCATGCGACAAGGAGTGCCGGTAGTGCTCTCCTCGGACGATCCGGCGATGTTTCACACCACTCTGCGTGGGGAATATCAGGCGGCGTATTCGATGGGCTTGAGCGAACCTGAACTCGCAACACTGGTAGCAAACAGCTTCGAATATGCCTTTTTGTCGACGAGAGAGCGGGCGCGACTGAACTTCGGGCCAGCCAAGGGCGCGGGGCAGAATGCTATACTGTCTCCATGACAGCTCACATTTGGGTAATGCCAAAACGCACCGTTCTTGATCCACAGGGGCAAACCATTCAACACGCGCTCTCAGGACTAGGTTACGCCCAGGTTTCCGACGTTCGCCAAGGGAAGTTCTTCGTGCTGAATCTGAATGGCTGGACGCGCGACGAAGCTCAGAAGCAATTGGAGCGCATCTCTAAAGAAGTCCTGGCTAACCCGGTGATCGAAGAATATCGTTTCGAAATTGTGGAGTAAGGCTGATTCATGGGTGGCATGACTATTTCCCCTGCAAAACCGACTTTCCTCGATTCAAGATCTCGTCGAGCGCTGGTAATTTGCTGCTTTCTGCTGGTTGCGCTAACCGGGTGCCAGAAATCGCTCCGGGTTAGCGATCCCCAGCTTCAGCCTATACAGGACATGCTGGATGCCCAGGTGCCTACCGGCTCTACGCAAGAAAGAGTGAGTTCCTTCCTCGCGGCGCGCGGCTACCCCATCGAGCCTTCTGAGAAAACCGGGACCATCGTCGCTACCATTCGCCACATCGACACGCAAAGAATGCAACCGGTTACCGCCCGCGTTACCTTTTATTTCGACGCTACAAATAAGCTCAACACGGTGGAGATTAAACGCACCATGAATGAGCCGATCCATTAACTTTAGCGTTTCCCTGGGCCTGATTTCACCCGCCAACCCGGATGCGCGTGTTACCTTAAAAAGCAAGTTTAGGAGAGTCCGGAATGTGCGGAATTGTCGGCTATATCGGATCTAAAAAAGTCGTTCCCGTGATCATCGAAGGCCTGCGCAAGCTGGAATATCGCGGCTATGATTCCGCGGGAATTGCGATTGTGGGCGCAGATGGAAAGTTACAGCTGCGTCGCGCGCCCGGCAAACTGCGCAACCTGGAAGAGGTAATCCAGAATTCGCCGATAGAGGGCGGCACCTACGGCATCGGGCACACGCGCTGGGCTACACATGGACGTCCAACGGAAGAAAATGCCCACCCGCACCGGGATTGCACTGGGCAGTACGTGGTGGTGCACAACGGAATCATTGAAAACTACCTGGAATTAAAAGAGCAGCTACAAAAAGAAGGCCACAAGTTTGTGACTGAAACGGATACGGAAGTCGTGGCGCACCTAGTTGAGAAGCATGCAAAAAACATGCCTTTCGACGAGGCGGTGCGCAAGACTCTGAAGTCGCTTCGAGGAATTTACTCCCTGGTGTTTTTGTCGGCAAAGGATCCGCAAAAGCTAATCGCGGCGCGCATTGGTCCCCCGTCAGTGATCGGCCTGGGGGATGGTGAATATTTTGTGGCGAGCGACATTCCGGCGCTGCTGCAACACACCCGCGAGATGTTTTTTTTGCAGGATGGCGACGTGGCAGTGCTAACCAAAGACGGCGTCTGTGTAACCGACCTGGATGGCAAGGTAGTCGATCGCCCGGCACACCATGTTGCGTGGGACCCGATCATGGCGGAAAAGGGCGGTTACAAGCATTTCATGCAGAAGGAGATTTTCGAGCAGCCGCGGGCAGTGCGCGACACGTTGCTGGGGCGCATCTCGCAAGACACCGGAAAAGTATTCCTCGACGAGATGCACATCAGCGAAGATCAATTTCGCGATTTTCAAAACGTACGTATCGTGGCGTGCGGCACCAGTTGGCACGCGGCACTGGCCGGCAAGTTCATGATTGAGCGGCTGGCGCGGATACCAGTGGAAGTGGACTACGGCAGCGAATTCCGTTATCGCGATCCTATCCTTGATTCGAAGACGCTGACGATTTGCATCAGCCAGTCTGGCGAAACCGCCGATACGCTGGCCGCGCAACGCGAGGCCAAACAAAAAGGCTCGCAGACCGTCGCGATCTGCAATGTGATGGGTTCGATGATCACTCGCGAAGCTGCCGGAACAATTCTCACCCACGCGGGGCCAGAGATTGGTGTGGCGTCAACGAAAGCCTTCACCGCGCAGCTCACAGCACTACTGCTCTTAGCGTCCTATCTCGGCCAAGTCCGCGGAAAGCTGGCTCCCGAGGCAGCGCGGCAGTTGATGCTCGAGTTCACCCAGATTCCGCACAAAATCGAGAGCGTGTTGCAGGTAGACGAAACCGGCTTCTACGAAAATTTGGCGCGCCAATTCTTCCGCACTACCGATTTTCTATACTTGGGCCGCGGGATACATTATCCGATCGCGCTTGAAGGCGCCCTAAAACTGAAGGAAATTTCCTACATCCACGCGGAAGGCTATCCGTCCGGCGAAATGAAGCATGGTCCCAACGCCCTGATCGATGAGAACCTGCCGGTCGTGGTGCTGGCGACTCGGGACGAGTCTGACCCATCCTCAATGACGCTGTATGAGAAGAGCGTTTCGAACATCAAGGAAGTCAAGGCTCGCGATGGCATCGTGATTTCTTTGGTGACCAAGGGCGATCATCTTGCCAAGGAAGCGTCGGACCACATCATTGAGTTGCCGCCGGCGCCCGAACTCTTATCGACGCTGTTGGAGATTGTTCCGCTGCAATTGCTGGCGTATCACATTTCCGTACGACGCGGGTGCGACGTGGACCAGCCACGCAATCTGGCGAAGTCTGTCACGGTGGAATAGCCAACGGAACAAGCACGGGAACCTGATTCATCACAAACGCTGGCATGAGCCTGGATTAGAATATCCGCATGCAAATCTGCCGAACTTCGTTCAGCGCTTTAATCCTCTTCTACGCGCTAGCCGGTGCTGCCGCACTGCACGCGCAACCCGCAGTCCATCGCGAAATTGCCATCACCATTGACGATCTCCCCGCGGCCGATGACATTTCTATGACCGGCCCGGAAATTCTGGACATGACCGCGAAGCTTCTGAACACCCTGCGCGAGCAGAAAGTGCCTGCTGTCGGCTTTGTAAATGAACGAAAACTGTATCGCTTCGGCGAAGTGGATGATCGGATCAAAGCATTAAATCTTTGGCTGGACGACGGGTTCGAACTGGGCAATCACACGTTCAACCACTTTTCGCTCAACCAAGTAGGACTGCAGAGGTGGGAAGATGACGTGGTGCGTGGCGAGGTTGTTACCAAGCTACTCCTTGCGCAGCATCACATGAAATTGCGCTACCTGCGTCATCCCTATCTGGAGACTGGGCGTGATCTACAGACGCGCCGCGAGGCGGAAGCATTTCTGGTGCAGCGTGGCTACCGAATCGCGCCAGTGACCATGGACGCCTGGGATTGGATGTACGCGGGAGTATACGAAGATGCGCGGACGCGTGGAGACGCGGCACTGCAAAAAAAGCTAGTGGATTCCTACCTTTCGTACACCGCAACAGTTTTTGAGTACAACGAAAAACTATCCCGCGACCTGCTGGGCTATGAACCGAAACAAATCTTGCTGCTCCATGGAAACTGGCTGGAGGCTGAACACATTGGCGACTTGCTGGATTTGTTGCGGAAACGCGGATACCAGTTTGTGAGTCTGCAAGAAGCGTTAAGCGACGGCGCGTATAGCATGCCCGATGAGTATGTGGGTGAAGAAGGAACGGGTTGGCTCGAGCATTGGGCCATCACCCGCGGGCAGCCGCTCAAGAATACGCCAGTGTTTCCACAATGGGTCATCGACCTGTCGAAGGCGTTGCCGCACCCACCCCCAGAGCCACCAATTTTCTGACCAGCGACACAAACGGGACTATCGAGTTTCCGATACAATAAGCATATGCGGCTCCGCTGGTTCTTTCCCCTTATCCTACTGACGTTTTTCACTCTGACCGCTCAAACCCATGCGCAGACGGCAAATCTGCGCGAGGTCCACGCCGAGGGCCTGAAAATCCTGACTGAACCGCAAGCTATCGCCCTTTCCGGATTGGCCCCAGGCGCACAAGTTGGCCGAAAGGAACTCCAGGACGCTGCCGATGCACTGGTGCGTTGTGGATTGTTTGCCAAGGTGAATTACAACTTTACGACCCGAAACGACGGCGTAGTCGTAACATTTCGCCTTGAGGAAAATCCGCGGCTGCCGGTCTACTACGACAATTTTCCTTGGTACGCGGATTCCGAATTGAATGCAGCGATCGCCAAAGATCTGCCGTTTTATAACGGCACATTGCCCGCAGCTGGAGCAGTCGTCGATCTGGCCGCTAACTCCTTAAAAAATTTGCTGGCTGCAAAAGGAGTGGATGGTGCGATCGAACATCTTGTGCTGGCTAGCCCGCTCTCCGATGGTTCCGTTCAAGAGTTCCGCATCGACGGCGTGGCGTCGCAAATTGGCAGTGTGGAGTTCAGCGATCCGCAGTTGACATCGTCTCCCGCAGTTCAACAGCACCTTTCCGAGATTCGTGGAAAAGCGTATTCACGCATGGCCATTGACGTATTTCTCGCGGAACAAATTCGGCCCGTCTATCTGCAGGCGGGTTTCCTGAAAGCCGTCGTGGGCCCGGCTGAAGTGCGGCTCTCCGGAAATCCCAATCAGAAACTACCCGAGCAAATTCCGGTTTACGTCCCAAGTCAAGCTGGACCGGTGTATCACTGGAAAGGCGTCGAGTGGCATGGCAACACTTTGCTTTCGACCATCACACTCACGAACAGCTTGGGGCTAAAGGCCGACGATGTGGCCAACGGCATGGCAATTGAGGGTGGGTTGGACCGGATACGCGAGGAATACGGTCACCTGGGGTATCTGGAAGCGAAACTGGATGCGGTTCCTACCTATGACGACACAGCGCACACCGTCTCCTACGCGGTGTCGGTAACCGAGGGCAAGCAGTTCCGCTATAACGCCATGACCATCTCTGGCATTTCACTGGCTGGCGAACGGATGATCCGGGATGGCTGGCCGCTGAAGCCTGGCGATGTCTTCGACAAAAAGATCTTCGACCAGTTGCTGACCAACCTGGAGTTGCATCATCAAGTTGTTTTCAAGGATTTGCCGCTGCACTATGAAACGGTCGGCCACTGGTTGCAGACCGACCCGGAAAAAGGCACGGTCGACGTATTGCTTGACTTCAAATAGCACTGCGGCTCCTTTGGAAGCAAAATCGCAGAATCCTACTGCCCTTCCCGCGTTTAGATACCATCTTCGCCGATCTCCGTTCGTGCGAAGTCTGCGATATACTCGGTAAGCCATGAAATCGCTTGTAAATATCCACACGCGTGATGCGTCGGTGCATCTGGCGGATGCCAAGGAACAGTCGCTCCTTGCGAAATTGGCGGAGTTGCCGTCGGTAATTGTGGCCCTGTCCGGAGGCACCGATTCGGCGTATCTGGCGTGGGCTGCCCATCAGGTGCTTGGGTCTAAGGCGCTCTCCGTTACCGCGCTGTCGGCAAGTTATTCGGCTTTTGATCGCGAACAGGTGGAGCTGTTTCTGCGAGCCACTGGTGTGAATCACGAATTCATTGAGACTCACGAATTGGAGAATCCGGCGTATCGAGCCAACGCCGCGGATCGCTGTTATTTCTGCAAGGTTGAGCTGTTTTCGGTGTTAGACGAATTGGCAGAGACGCGACAGATCGGCAAAGTGGCCTATGGCGTCAACGCCGACGATACCTTCGACTTTCGCCCCGGACATCGCGCCGCTGCAGAGCATCGCGTCTTAACACCACTGCTCGATGCCGACCTGCATAAGCCGGAAATTCGTCACCTTTCGCAACTGGCCGGTTTGCCCTCGTGGGATCGCCCCGCCTCTGCGTGCCTGTCCTCACGCATCCCCTACGGAACCGAAGTAACACCGGAGCGCCTCTCGATGGTGGAACGCGGCGAGGCAGTGCTTCGCGACCTGGGATTTCGGCAGTTCCGTGTGCGCCTTCATGACAAGCTGGCCCGCGTGGAACTGTCTCCCGATGAAATGCCCCGCGCACTGACACCAGCTATGGCAGGAGCCATGGCGCGAGCGCTGAAGGCAGCCGGATTTGCCTATGTCGCCCTGGACCTGGAAGGCTACCGGCAAGGCTCACTTAACGAAACACTTACCAAGGCAGCGGGAACATAGTCTCCTCACTTTGCGTATTCTCTAATAGGAGGGCCCGGAAGGTCGGGCAGACAACTATGCTCTCTCGCACCATTGCGTTAACTCATTCGGTGGTCCTGGCAGGGGCGCTCCTCCTTGCGCCTGCTCTCACGCTTGCGGCTGACAACACATTTGAACGCACCTATACGGTTTCGGGCCCGACGCGCTTGGACTTGAGCAACGGATCCGGCAACGTAGATATTCATGGGAGTTCCGACGGAAAAGTGCACATTCGCGGCAAAGTGACTGCAGGATGGTCGTTGTTTGGCAATGCAGACAAGAATGTTGGAGAAGTAGCTGCCAATCCACCTGTTGAACAAAGTGGTGACACCATCAGGGTCGGCAAAAATTCTTCGTGGCTAAAGAATGTGAACATTGATTATCAAATCGAAGTGCCCCACGAGACCGAAATTGACGCAGGCGTGGCGTCTGGCGGAATTACTATCGACAATGTTCGAGGGCCGGTCAAAGCCTCTTCTGCTTCAGGATATCTGCATGTCTATCGCGTGGAGCGCGACACGCAAGTTTCGGCCGCAAGCGGCTCTATCGAGGTGTCGTCCATTGGCGGATTCTTGAAGGTCTCTAGCGCTTCGGGGGACATCGTGCTCGCCGATGTAAAGGGCGCAGTCAACGTGAATGCAGCATCTGGCTCCATTCGCGTCACAAAACCTGGCGACCGAGTAGATGCTTCGGCAGCAAGCGGCTCCATCGACATTGAAGGAGCGCAGGCGGACTTGAAGGTTCATGCCATCTCAGGATCGGTTAATGTGAGCGGCGATCCAGGCAGCAATCGGCTGTGGGAATTGAAGTCGGTTTCGGGGTCTGTCGATTTGCATGTGCCGCCAACCGCCAGCTTCCTGTTTTCCGCGGAGGCTACGTCGGGAGACATACGCACGAATATTCCCGTGATTATCGAAGAGCAGGGCAAGCACTCTTTGCGCGCCCATGTGGGCAACTCGTCGAGTCGCATCGAAGTCCATACCGTGTCTGGGGCGATCAACGTCCACGGTGGCGCGTAAAGGGCCGGTAAGAAACGCCGAATGACCTATTCCTGCAAACCGATTTCGGGCTGATACAATAGGATTGTGGCGCAACTATATCTTCGTATCTGGCTCCCAGCAGCCTTCGTTGTGGCCGCAACTTCCTTCTCACCGGCGGCCCGCAGTCAGGATGCGCCTCGTCCGGCAAAACCAGCAGAGTCCGGAACTCAGAGCAAATCACCCGCCAACGTGAATCCAGCCGCTGCGGCCCTGCTAGAAAAACAGGAGCTGCAGCGAGCAATTGACAGCGCCGAAAACGACCGGGCAGCCCTGGTTCGTAATCTTGAAGAATTCCTAAAGAAGTATCCAGAGTCCTCGCAGCGTTCCCAGATTTATCGCGCGATTGTGGAATCGAGCCTGCAGTTGCAGGACTATCCGCGCGCCATGAACTATGCGGAGCGCATGGTCTCGCTGAAACCAGACGATGCCTCCATCACCCTGCTTTCCATTCAACTTTTAGAACGATACGGCGACGCAGCCGGCTGGGCGCGCGCGATTTCTTACTGCACTCGGGTAATGGATCAAATCGAACGAGCTCCCATTACCGACAAGTCTCCGCACGTTTCGCAACAGGACTGGGAGAACGAAAAGAAGCACAACAAATCTTCCTTGCTGTTGGTGCGCGGCCGCTTATATCAGAAGACCAACGATTTGCCCGATGCGACGAGGGATCTGCAGGCCAGCTATGCGTTAACTCCGAGCGCGGCGGCGGCACAGCGACTGGGCGAAATTGCCGAATCGAAGAAAGACGCGAACACCGCGATTCTAGAATATGCGCGGGCGTTTGCCTTGGCCGATGGCACAAATGGCACGCCCTCGCGGATTGAGATGCGGAGAAAAGTGGGCAACGTGTGGCGATTGGCACATGGCGGCTCCGAAGACGGCTTGGGAGACTACCTGCTACACACCATCGATGACGTTGCTGCGTCTACTGCCCCGCCGAAGACCGCAAGAAATGCTGGGCGCAAAGATCCTTACGACTTCATTCTGCGCAAGGCAGATGGCTCGCCGTTTCCGCTGGCCGACACGAAAGGCAAAATCGTCGTGCTCAATTTCTGGGCAACCTGGTGCGGGCCCTGTCGCGAGATGGAACCTCATTTCGAACGAATGGCAGCACGCTTCTCGGCTAACAAAGACGTACTTTTCTACGCGATGAACTGCGATGAAGACGAAAGCCTGGTCGCAAATTATCTTCAGGAAGAAAAGCCAAAGGTCACGGTCTTATTTGCTGACGGGTTGGAAACAGCACTGCGTATCGATTCCTTTCCTACCACGGTGATTCTGGATCGATCTGGAAAGATTGCGTTTCGTAAAGAAGGATTCGATCCAGACACAGTCGACAAGGTCTTGGCTGAAGCCGTCGAACGCGTTTCGCAGGGCGGGCAATCGCCACCACCTGATTCCGCGTCTATATCACACTAAGAGCCAGTGGCTTTCGCCTGTGGGGCCTGCTCGGCGACTTCCTCGGCTGCCAAAATCGTGTTCACGTGAATCTGCACGGTGTCTTCAACACGCCTGGCGTAACCCCCTGCCAGCGTGGTGACCACCGGAATGCCGCGCCGCCGGGCCTCCACGAAAACCCCTCGATCTCGAGCTTGCAAGCCCTTGATGGTGAGCGACAGACCTCCCAACTGGTCTTCGCGATAAGGATCAGCTCCACCAACATAAAACACCATGTCTGGTTCAAATTGATCCAAAGCATCCTTCACGGATGCTAGCAGCGCGTCGAGATATTCGTCATCTTCCACTCCGTCGGCCATGTTGAGATCAATATTCGATGGCGGCTTGTAGGCAGGATAGTTGTTGAGCTGGTGGATGGAGAGTGTGAACACCGACTCATCTTTGGCAAAAATAGCGGCAGTGCCATTTCCATGGTGAACATCCGTATCAATCACCATGGCTTTGGAGATGCGCGACTCTGATTGCATTTGGCGAATCGCTACCGCGACATCGTGGATGGCGCAGAAGCCTTCTCCGTGGCCAGCGTGCGCGTGATGAAAGCCTCCACCGATGTTGCAGCCAAAACCGTCGCGAAGAGCAGACTCAGCGGCGAGAATCGTTCCGCCCGCAGCCAGCCAGAAGGCCTCGACCAGTTCCGCCGAATACGGAACTTCCAATTTCATAATTTCGCTTAGCGTGAGCGTCCCGTTCCTCAGGTTAGAGACCCACTCTGGGGTGTGTACCCGAGTAAGCTGTGTTTCGGTGGCCAGTTCGGGGCGCAGGAAATCGCTTTGACCGGCAATACCATCGCTCATTAACTTTTCGGAGATCAAGCGAAATTTTTGCGAGGGGAACACGTGCGCGCCAAGATGCAAATCGTAGCGCTCGTGATAAACCAGTTTGAACGGCAACATGGAGGTGCTTTAGTTTTCGCGTTCGAGGATAAAATCGGGAACGGTCTGCAAGGCGCGAGCGTATTCGGAATCGCCACTGCCATTGATACATTCCTTGGCACGCCTCGCATAACTATGCGCCAGATTGCGGGCGCGATCCAGCGCGCCAGAGTCACGAACGAGTGCCACCAACTTTTCTGGCTGCACCGAGTGGAATTCTTTCTCTTTCAATACCTGCGCCACCATTTCGCGCGCTTCCCGGTGGCCATTTTCCATGGCATAAATCAGCGGCAGCGTAACCTTGCCTTCCTTCAAATCGCTTAGAACCGGCTTACCCAACTGTTCGCTGGAAGCCGTAAAATCCAGAAGATCATCCACCAACTGGAAAGCTAAACCGGAATAGCGACCGTATTCAGCCAGCGCTTCCTCGTGAGCACCATCAAAGCCGCCGAGCACCGCACCCAGGCGGGCGCAACCGCTAAACAGACATGCGGTTTTATACGTCGCCAATTTCAGCGCGTCTTCCTCGGTCACATCCATGCGGCCGATCTTCGCCAGTTGGATCAGCTCGCCTTCCACCATCTTCTGGGTCAGGTCGATAAGAATATCCAGAACGTGAAAATTGCGCTCTTCCAAAGCGATCTGGAACGATTGCATGTACAGCCAGTCGCCAGAAAGCACGCTGCGATGATTGCCCCAACGTGAATTAGCAGAAGGACGCCCCCGGCGCGTGTCGGCGCTATCAATGACGTCGTCATGAATCAGCGTGGCGCTGTGCAGCAACTCGACGACCGCGGCTAAGCGGACGGCACTGCGCGTATCGTTGCGATGCCCGTTGGCATAACCGTGGCATAGCAGCAGCAATGCAGGACGCAAGCGCTTGCCGCCGCCGCCCAGCAAATAGCTCGTAATCTCGGAAACAGGCTGGTAGGCCGACGCGCTTTGGCGGGACAATTCCTGCTCGACCTTGACGAGGTCCTCACGCACCAAGTCAAAAATGCCTTTGACTGTCAGTAATGCTATGGCCGCCTCCGCGCCCGCTCCCTGGTTAGCGGGACACCACGACCGGGGGTACTTTCGGCCGGGGCAGTTTAAAGAACCGCCGGAAATTCTCCGTCGTCGTATTGGCGATTTCTTCTGCCCCCAAGTCTCTCACAGTTCCAAGGGCCTTTGCTACCTCAGCCACGTAGGCGGGCTCATTTCGCTTGCCGCGCCACGGCTGTGGCGCCAGGTACGGAGAATCCGTTTCAATCAAAATCTTCTCTAAAGGCAAAACTTTCGCAACGTCGCGAATTGCCTGAGCTTTTGGATAGGTCGAATTGCCAGCAAACGATATCAAAAAGCCCATATCGAGGCCACGCTTAGCGTCTTCCAGCGTGCTTCCGAAGCAGTGCAGTATGCCACCCAATCCCGTTGGCTTCCATGCGTCTTCCATCACCCGCAGGCAATCATCCCAGGCATCTCGACAATGAATGATGATGGGAAGCTTCGCGGCGCTGGCGAGTTCCATCTGCTGGCGAAACACTTTCTCCTGAACGTCGCGCGGAGAATGGTCGTAGTAATAGTCGAGACCGATTTCACCCCAGGCAATAACCTTGGGGTGTTTCGCCAGACTGGCCAACGTATCCAAGTGATCTTGGGTAACTTCCTTGGCTTCGTGCGGGTGAATTCCAACAGTGGTGAATATCCAGTCGTTCGCCTCGGCATACGGCATTGCGGCGTCCAGCTTTTCTGGGCCGGGCCCGGTGCCAATCGCTAGGAGCGTGGATATGCCAGCAGTTCGCGCACGCTGCAGCATGGCATCGCGATCGTCCGCGAATTTCGGGTCGTCGATGTGCGCGTGCGAGTCGATCAGTTCCATGGATCGTTGTCGTTATGCCTGAAGCGAAGGTCTGCCGCGTACTTACTTCAGGCGCGCGCCCACTTCTACGTCTTCGTGAAAACCTGCAAGCACCGGTCGCCCTTCGGGACCAACCGATGCGGCGACGATCATGCCATTGGACTCCACACCGCGAAGTTTGCGGGGAGCCAGATTCGTAACCACCACCACTTTTCGGCCGATCAAAGACTCCGGTTCGTAAAATTGCGCGATGCCCGCACAAATCTGGCGAACTTCGCTGCCAATATCTACGGTGAGTTTCAGCAGCTTATCCGCGCCGACGATGCGCTCCGCCGTTTTTACTTGCCCAACGCGCATCTCGACCTTAGAAAAGTCTTCGATGCCGATTCGTTCCGGTGCCGCAACGGACGCCGCTGCTGCCGCTGCACCTGCTGTAGGAGTGCTCGCCGGGGCGGGCGTTGCCGCCGCCGGAGCGGGTTGTGTTGGATTCAACTCTTCGTTTGCCATCGATTCTATCCTCTCCACTGCTTCTACTTTATCTACACGCGGGAACAAAGACTGAGACTTGCCAAGTGACGTGCCGGGAGCCAATTGCCCCCAACGCAGGCCATCAAGTTCAAATTCTCTCAGAGAAGTCGCCTGCCCGAGCAAAGTCCAAACCTTATCCGTGCTCTGGGGCAGCACAGGGTGCGCCAACACAGTGACAATGCGCAACACTTCAGCGCTGTTCCACAGCACGGTGGCTTTGCGTTGCGTATCTGCCTCGCTATCGCCGAGAGCCCAAGGCTGCTCCGTGGTCAAATACTTGTCCACGCTGGCGATGACGGCCCAGATAGCCTCAAGTGCTCGGGCAAATTCCATCTTTTCGTATCGCTCCAGCACTTCCCCGATGGCGGCCTGCGCTTCTTTGGCCAACGAATCATCCTGCGGTTTGTGCTCGGCCGGTTTCGGTATTTTGCCGGCGAAGTTTTTCTCGATCATTGCCGCGGTACGGCTGGCCAAGTTGCCCAAGCCGTTGGCAAGATCGCTATTATAACGGGTGACCAACGCATCGTAGCTGAAGTTTCCGTCCTGCCCGAAAACCACTTCGCGCAACAGGAAGTAGCGCAGTGCATCCATCCCCAGCATGTTGAAGATCGGACGCGGCAGCACCACGTTACCCTTCGACTTGCTCATCTTGGTGGCGTCCATCAGGAACCAGCCATGAGCCCATACCTGCTTGGGCAGCGGCAGCATCGCGGCCATCAGAAACGCGGGCCAGTAAACGGTGTGAAAACGGATGATGTCTTTTCCGACTAAATGCAGATCGGCAGGCCACATCCCACGCTTTTCGTAATCGGGCCCGCCCACGGCACTGAGATAGGCAGTGAGCGCATCAAACCAAACGTAAAACACGTGCGGTTCTTCGCCCGGTACCGGAATTCCCCACCGAATCGTGGTGCGAGTGATGCTCAGGTCCTTTAAGCCGCCCTCCACGAAGCTGATGATTTCGTTGCGGCGCGATTCCGGCTGAATAAAATCAGGATTCTTCTTATAGAAATCGAGCAGCGGCTTCTGAAATGCCGAAAGCTTAAAGAAGTAGTTTTCCTCGGTCAAAGTTTCCGTTGGCCGGCCACAATCCGGGCAATTGTCACCGGGCTTCGCATCGTTCACGAAAGCGTTGTCGTAAATGCAGTATTGGCCGGTGTAATGGCCTTTGTAAACGAAGCCATTCTCACGGCACAGCTTAAACAACCATTGCACCGTTCGAACATGCTGCAGGTCGGTGGTGCGTACAAACTCGTCCGCGGTCAAGTCCAGTTCATCCCACAAAGAGCGCCAAGCATCGGCCATCCGTGCCACATACTCGGATTCCGGCACACCTGCCTTCTTCGCGGCTCGCTCAACGTTTACGCCGTGTTCGTCGGTGCCGGTAGTCATCACCACGTCGTAGCCACGCATGCGCTTGTAACGACGAATCACATCGGCGACAACGGTCGTGTAGGTATGCCCGATGTGCGGCAGACCGTTGGTGTAGTAAATCGGCGTGGTTAAATAGAATTTTTCTTTTTTCTCAGGCATTCCCGTCTTCTCTGTGCCGATTGCGGCCCGCAGGCACCGTTTCCCTATTGCTTCTCCCAAGCGCGCATGGCTTCATCCATCACAAGGTGCAGTGGGACATGCTTCTCTTCAGCCAGTTTACGGCAATCGTCAAATTCTGGCGCGGCGTGTTGAATCCGGCCATTCACACGCGCCACCTTCACGTGCACTTCTCCAAACTGCGTAGCCACTTTTACGAACTCCCTGGGCAGCACGCGCCGGTTCGCAACATGGCTGCGAACACCGAGCGTGGTGGTCTCTTCGAAAAACAATTTCGTGAGTGATTCCGCGTCCTCCTGCTTGCAAAGTACCGTAACCAGCATGCCCGGCCGATTCTTCTTCATCTGCACCGGAGTGGAGAAGACATCAAGCGCTCCAGCCGCCAGAGCTTTCTCCATAAAATAGCCATAAATTTGCGGATTCATGTCATCGAGATTCGCTTCGAGTACGCGAATCGTTTCAGTTCTTCCAACTTCGGATTGGGTCGTCGCTTCGCCAATCATTAGACGTAATACATTTGGCTGACCCTCAAGATCGGCGGTGCCGGCGCCATAGCCTATAGCTGAAACCTGCATTGCAGGCTGCGGCCCGAATGCATCGCAAAGGGTAGACACAATCGCAGCGCCCGTCGGGGTGACCAGTTCCTTCTGTATTCCAGTGGAATAGGTGGGCTTCCCCATAAGCAATCGCGCCGTAGCAGGTGCGGGAACAGGCAACACACCGTGCACCATTTTCGCCGTGCCTCCTCCCACATTCAACGAGGAGCAGGCGAATCGTTCAATACCCAAGGCACTGAACCCAACACACGCTCCAACAATATCGATAATGGCATCCACCGCGCCTACCTCGTGAAAATGAATCTTCTCCAGAGGCACATCGTGAACGGCAGCTTCCGCTTCGCCCAGCTTCTTGAAAATGCTCGAAGCCCGTTCTTTCACCAAGGGTGACAAAGTGGACTTATCTAATATTTCGAGAATCGTGGTCAGCGAACGGTGGGTAGTGGTATCTTCCGCGCGGACCTTGAGATAGGTCGCCGCCATTCCGTTCTTCCAGACCTTTTCCGACGCCAACTCCCAGCCCGGCAAGTTGAGCGCATTCAGTTCCGTGCGCAGAAGATCAAGAGAAACGCCCGCATCCAGCAATGCGCCGAGCGTCATGTCTCCGCTGACCCCGCTGAAACAATCGAAGTAGGCTACTTTCATGGTCTGGTCGCTGTGGGCTAAATCGCAGCGCAAATCGATACTATCGACCCCATCCCTGCCAGTCAAACTCACGACGGCACTAGTCCCAGAGCACGGCAGTGGCCGGTGGCGAAAGTGAATGTGACTTGAGGGTATTGGCTATTAGTTGAGGCTATTGCCGACCTGGGCGCGAACCATGCGGATATCCAAAATTTCGGTGGTGCGAACGCGATTTCCAAACTCCATGCGTAGACCGACGGCGGCAACGATGTCTTGCTTGATGATACTGCCGCCCCACGTGCAACCGTTGACGCTTACTAGTTGCGGACACGCGCCCTGACGCTCGAACCAGCCACCCCACACCCAGAATAGGCCGTCGCAAAGCGCCCAAAGGGTATACGTGGAATTTTTCGTGGTTACAAACAGGCAGTCGCCCTTGCGAACGTCCACCTTCTGGATAGCTTCCAGCGTCTGCGACTCGGCGACAACTTCGTCGAGCAACTGCGTCGTTTCCAGCACATCCGCTCCCTGACTTGTTGCTATGTTGCCTTGCCGGTAGAGCCAAGTCAACGTGACTTTCTCGCAACTGCAGGGTGCAAGGGATTTTTCTTAGCGGCTTACCACCTCGAACCCCGCCGAGATAAGGAGTTTGCTGCATCGCTTACTGGCGAAGCCCATGCCTGCCAGGCAGTTAGGTACTGCTATACTGTGGAATTCCAAATCGCTCCTGAAACTAGCTGAGGCATCGTGTATCTGACTCTCATCCATCGCCTGCGGGAAGCTCTAGCCGCGCACATCCAGGAAAAGTATGACGTGGAACCTACCGTGGTCCTGGAACGGCCTCCAAAACTGGAAATGGGCGAAGCTGCCTCTCCGGTCTGCTTCGAGATGGCCAAACGGCTGAAGAAAGCGCCCAGACAAATCGCTCAGGAGCTTGCTAATTCCCTGCCGAAGATTGAAGGTATCGCGCGAGTGGAAGTCGCCGGCGGCGGCTATTTGAATGCCTTCTTTGACCGCACTGCATTCTGGGAAGCGCTGTCCAGCGAAAGCGGATCGGTTGCCTCAAGCGAGGCGGGCAAAAAGGTGATTGTTGAGCACACCAGCATCAATCCCAATAAAGCCGCGCACATTGGGCATCTTCGCAATGCAGTGCTGGGCGACACCATGGTTCGCCTCCTGCGTCATACCGGCAACGACGTTGCGGTACAAAACTACATCGACAATACCGGCGTGCAAGTTGCCGACGTGGTGATCGCCTTTCAGCAAATGGAAAAACGGACCCTTGCAGAAGTGAAGAAACTTGCTGCCGGAGATAAATTCGATTACTTGTGCTGGGATTTGTACGCTAAAGCGACTCAGTTCTTCGAAGAAGATAAAATCAGTGCACAGAAATTGCGGGGCGAGACGCTCAGGGCCATTGAAGCGGGTGGAGATAGCGAGACGGCGCAAATGGCCGCGGTGATTGCTGATTCGGTGGTGGAATTTCACCTGCGCACCATGGCGCGACTGGACATCTTCTATGAGCTTCTTGCGCGTGAAAGCGAAATTCTTCATCTGCACTTCTGGGATGCCGCGTTCGAACAATTGAAAAGCAGCGGCGCGATCCAGTTCGCAACTTCCGGCAAAAATGCCGGGTGCTGGGTGATGCCGTGGAATCACGGTGGCACCGCGGAAGATGGCGAAAACGCTGACGAAGAGGACCAAGCCAAAATCATCGTGCGATCTAATGGCACGGTCACCTATGTGGGCAAAGATATCGCCTACCAGCTTTGGAAATTTGGTCTCCTGGGTAAGGATTTTCACTACTGGAAATGGCCCAATCCGCCCGACGAGAAAATTGTTTGGGCCACCACCACGGCCGCCAACGATCCGACAGCACCACACTTTGGCGGCGCCGAAGCGGTCTACAACGTCATCGACTCGCGACAGGCTTATCTTCAAGAGGTTGTAGCCGAGGGTTTGCGCGCGCTCGGGCACACGAAGGAAGCCGAGAACTCCATCCATTTTGATTATGAGATTGTGGCGCTAACGCCTCGCTGCGCCACTGAAATGGGCTACGACATTCCTACCGAAGAATCGAAAAAGTCCTACGTTGAAGTCAGTGGACGTAAGGGACTCGGTGTTAAAGCCGACGACCTGATCGACAGGATGCTCAAGGCAGCGGAAGCGCGTGTTCTGCAAAAGCATCCCGATATGACCGGAACCGAACTGGCGCACACCGCGAGCGATCTAGCCGTTGGGGCGTTGCGATTTTTCCTGTTGAAGTTTACGCGAAACACGATCATTGCTTTCGACTTTGAGGATGCGCTGAGCACCGAGGGGGAAACAGGACCCTACTGCCAGTACGCCATCGTGCGTATCCGCGGCATACGTCGCAAAGAAGAAGAGGCTGCGGCACAGCGTGCGCAACTCGGAAGAGAGTCCGTCACAGCAATTCTAAATGGCCCGGATGGAAATGGATTCTGGGATGTGCTGCTGCAGGCCGGGTCTCTAGACTATTCCGTCGATGCGGCGATCGCTGCTCAAGAGCCCGCGTTCGTTTCGAAATACGCGTTTCAACTCGCGCAGGCCTTCAACAATTTCTATCACAAACACCACATCCTCTCGGAAGCGGACGAGCAAAAACGGGCGTTCCTGCTCGGGCTAACGGAACTATTAGAACGCGAATTGGTGCGCGCCCTGAACCTGTTAGGAATCCAAGCCCCGGAGAAAATGTAAGACGCGCCGTGACCCACAGTTGTCGGAGCGGTGCGACGATCTTGCGATTGCGCCCTTTGAGCCCTGGCTTACAGCGACGTGACTAAATGAACCAAGGTACGCACTGCAACGCCAGTAGGACCCTTGGCTAGCCAAGGCTTGGCATCGTCATTCCATGCCGTACCCGCGATGTCCAAGTGGATCCAAGGCGTATCTCCGGCAAATTCACGAATGAACATTGCGCCAGTGATCGCGCCGCCACCTTTGCCGCTTCCAACGTTCTGAATGTCGGCGAAGCTGCCTTTAATGAACTCGCGATACTCATCATCCATTGGCATCTGCCACATCTTTTCGCCGGTGGCCTTCGCACTGGCCAAGAGCTTGTCTAGCCAATCCTGATCGGTACCGAATACCCCGACATTCACGTTCGCCAGTGCCACCACAATTGCGCCCGTCAAAGTAGCGGCATCGACCAGATGCGTTGCACCTAACTGCTTTGCGTAGTGGACGCCGTCCGCAAGGATCAACCGCCCTTCCGCGTCCGTATTTAAAACTTCAATAGTTCTGCCGGACATTGCCGTCTGAATATCGCCAGGCTTCTGCGCTTTGCCTCCGGGCATATTTTCCGTGGCGGGCACCACGCAGATTACTTTGACATTCGGCTTCAAGGCCGCGAGCGCGCGCATGATGCCGATCATCGTCGCGCCTCCGGCCATGTCATACTTCATCTTCTCCATGCCGTCCGCCGGCTTGATGGAGATACCGCCGGTATCGAACGTCACCGCCTTGCCCACCAAACCCACAACCGGACCGCCCGGCTTCGCGTTTGCAGGCGTGTAGGTCAGAACAATCACCCGCGGCGGTTCCACGCTACCCTGAGCCACACTGAGTAACGCACCCATCTTCAACTCGGCAATCTTTTTCTCATCGAGGATCTCAACGGCAAGACCCGCTTCCTTGGCCATCGCTTCTGCTTTGTCAGCCAGAATCGAAGGTGTGAGCTTGTTCGAAGGCTCATTGACCAAGTCACGAGCGAAGTTCTGCGCCTCGCCAATGATGCGACCGCGATTCAGCCCCTTCTCCCCTCCCGTTTTTTCGGCATCGTTGTAGCCAACAATCACAAATTCATCGATGAACTTGTCTTTCTTTTTGTCCGTCTTGTACTTGTCTGTCTCGAAATCCGCAGTGAGCGCGCCTTCCGCGGCGGCCTGAGCCAGTTCTTCGGTGGCATCGCTCTCCCGCACCAGGAAGGCTACTTTGTGAACATTGCGTGACTTCAGATTTCTCAGCGCAACTCCCGCAACTTTCCGTTGCATCGCAGGGTTGAATTGCTCGCGCTTCCCTGCTCCGATCAGCAACAGTCGCGCCGACTTCAGGCCGGTTGGAGCGTGCAGCAGCGTTATTTCCAGCGGCTTCCCAGTCAGTTCACCGCTCTTGCTCAGCCGTCCGAGTAAACCGCCGGTAAGCTTATCGATTTCTGCAAGCCGTCCCTGAACGGGCTCGTCGTCTTCGAAAACATAAGTCGCCAGGGCATCGACTTCGAGTTCCGCGAATGGTTTTACTTCAAGGGTAATTTTCATGACAGATTTATCGCCTCCGATTGCGATACATAGCTTGGTCCGCTTCCCTGCGTGCTTCCTTATTGCGCTCGTCCTGGCGACGATCCCAGGATTTTTTGCCCTGCGCCAAGGCGATCTCGATTTTTGCTTTGCCGTCGCGGAAATAAATCCGCAGCGGAATAACTGTCAAACCTTTCGAATCGGTACGTCCCGACAACTTGTGTATCTCGCGTTTGTGCAGCAGAAGCTTGCGGTCGCCCAGAGGTTCATGATTCCACGGTCCTCCGGGAAGATATTGCGCGATATGCGCATTCACCAAAAAAGGCCCACTCGGCTTGAAATCTACGAAAGCATCTCGAATGTTGGCTTTCCCTTGCCGCAAAGCTTTTACTTCTGTCCCGTGCAACACCAGGCCCGCTTCAAGCTTCTCAAGTATGTGGTAATTGTAGGAAGCGGCGCGATTTTGCGCCACGATGAGTTCTCGAGGTCCGTCCCGGCCCTTTTCTGGTTTCTTGTTTGGCTTGGTCACAATCTTTCATTTTACCTGATGCCGCGTCTAAACACATGACGGCAAACACTCAGGACGCCGAACCCTGGCCAGAGACAAGACTTGTTAGGATTGCAATCTTTAAAAGGCAGCGGGCCGACTGCCCTGCCGATGTTCTTAATGAGGGGCTGGCTAATGGGACAGTGTTCAGAGCAATTCGATAGGGACTCGGCGGCTTGCCGGGCTTACAAGCCCGATGCTAGACTCCAAGACATAGTCCCTATCAGAAGTATCGCTAGACGGGATTCCGGAGTGTTCATGCGGCGTTGTGGTCGGTTGCTCATCTGGCTTGCTATTGGAGTGTTTGCTGCGGGCTGCCCCAAAGGCAAGCAAGAGGTCACCTCTGGTGACAAGGCCCTGGACGTCCAGGACTATGACGCAGCGGTTGACTTTTACCTGCAAGCCCTGAAAGCACAGCCACATAACGTCAATTATAAGATTAAGCTGGATCAAGCTCGGTTTGAAGCCGGTCAAAAGCACATCAAAAATGGCATGAAGTTGCGCGAGAAGGGCGATCTGCAGGGCGCCGTCTCGGAGTTTCAGCGCGCCCAAGTTCTCGATCCTTCCAATCCTGCCGCTGATCAGGAAGTAAAGCGCACCATCGATTTAATAGCCGAAAAAAGCCGCGCCGCACAGGCACAAGACGAAGAGCCAATCATGGAGAATGGCCAGCCGGCCTTGGCTTCGCGCCCTCCAGAACTCAAGCCACTTTCGCGCGCTCCCATCAACCTCAAAATGTCCAATGATGCCAAGGTCATCTTCGACACGATTGGAAAACTCGCCGGACTTACCGTTATCTATGACCCGGATCTGCAAGCCCGTCGCATCCCTGTCGAGTTGAATAACGTCACGCTGGAACAAGCTCTGGATATCGTTAGTCTCGAAAGCAAAACTTTCTGGAAGCCGGTGACCGAAAATATCATCATGGTGGTGCCGGATCAGACCCAGAAGCGACGCGATTACGAAGAACAAGTAGTTCGCACTTTTTACCTAAGCAACGTTGCAATTGCTCAAGATTTGACGGAAATCACCACTGGCCTGCGTCAGTTGTTGGACCTGAAGCGCATCACCCAAGTGAACGCTCAGAATGCAATCGTCATCCGCGATACCCCAGACAAGATCGCGCTGGCAGAAAAAATTATCCGCGACATCGACAAAGCCAAGCCGGAAGTGGTCGTTCAGCTAGAAGTTTTGCAGGCGCGCACCGACCGTTTGCGCGATTTGGGCATCTTGCCTGGTCAAAGCGCCTCGATCCAAATCAACCCGAATAACTGCGCGACGACCTCGAGCGGCTGTTCGACGTCGACCAGTTCCACCACCACCTCGTCTTCTAACACCATCACTCTGCATGATCTGGCCCATCTGAATAGCAACGATTACACCGTCACAATCCCCAGTCTGACGGCCAACTTCGTTCTTACCGACACTTCGACGAAGATTATCGACAACCCGGAAATTCGCGCATTAGACGGCCAGCAAGCAAGAATTCGCGTTGGCGATCGCGTGCCAGTGGCCACAGGAAGCTTCCAAGCAGGCGTAGGCGTTGGCTCTACGGCTGGCGCGGGCTTTGTCAATCCGTTGGTAAACACGCAATTCCAGTACATCGATGTCGGTGTCAACGTAGACATCACGCCGCACGTTCATCCGAATCGTGAAGTGAGCTTGAAGGTCGACATTGAAGTTTCGTCCGTAACCGGCACATCCACTATCGGTGGCATCAGCCAGCCCATCATCAGCCAGCGCAAAATTACCCAGGAAATTCGCCTGAAAGAAGGTGAAGTCAGCATTCTGGGCGGATTGTTCGAACGCGTCGATTCCAAAACCGTCAACGGATGGCCGGGCTTTGCGCAGGTTCCCATCATGAAGTATTTTTTCTCGGACAACAACGTCGACCGCCAGGAAAACGAGAACCTGATCGTTTTGATTCCCCGGATCGTCCGCATGCCGGATTATTCACGTGAAAATATGCGCGCTATTTATTCCGGCACAGAAACATTCCCGGGCGTGAAGCGCGAAATGGATGTGAAGGCACCCACCGCGAACCCGAATCCGCAAGCGCAGCCCGTAATCCCGACTGGTGGAATGGGCGTAGCGCCCGTCGTTAATCCTGGACCTGGATCGCAGCCGCCGATTTCAGCGAATCCAACATCGCCAATGAGTGCGCAGCCAGGTGGACCGAGGTTGCACTTCGAACCTTCCACCTTGAACTTAAGCCCTGGGCAGACCGCAACCGTTGGAATCGTTGTCGACAACGTGACTGATCTTTATTCCGTGCCAATGCTGCTGCAATACAACCCTGCGGTAATTAGCGTGGAGGAAGTAAGGCATGGCGGCTTTCTCTCCGGTGGCACGCAAGAGATAGCTCTCGTTCAGCGCGTCGACAAAGAACACGGCCAAGCCATTATTTCTGCCACACGTCAGCCAAACACTCCCGGCGTAAACGGTAACGGCACGCTTTTAGGAGTGGTGGTTAAGGGTTTGGCACCGGGCACGACGACGCTTTCCATCGTGCAGGTTAACGCCAAGGACTCACAGCAGAGACCAATTCCTTTCGTCACCGGCGAAGCGGTGCTAAAGGTTCAGTAGGTTCACAATTCCATGAAGCTCAATCGCAAAACGCGCATGCCGACCTCCCAAACCGGGATGACGCTACTGGAATTGATCATTTCCTGCAGCATTCTGCTCATTCTCTCTTCTGCAGCCCTGCCGGTAGCACGGTACTCGATCGTGCGGCAGCGGGAAGCAGAGCTTCACAGAGATTTGCGCGAGATGCGCGGAGCGATTGACCGCTATAAAGATTTAGCGGATCGCAACCTCATTCGCGTCGAAGTAGGTAGCGAGGGCTATCCTCCCGATCTCGATACGCTCGTCAAAGGTGTCGCGCTTGGTGGCGCCGGGGCAACCGGAAAGAACATGAGATTTTTACGGCGCGTACCTGTTGACCCCATGACCGGACATCCAGACTGGGGCATGCGGTCAGTGCAGGATGATCCTGATTCACAAAGCTGGGGCGGAAAGAATGTTTTCGATGTTTACTCTAAGTCAACAGGAACCGCCCTGGATGGCACGAAATACTCGGATTGGTAGAATGAAAGAAGCCATGACGAAGAGCAATGAATTGAGAGTGATGTCAGTGGCGCGCAGTTCCGGTGCGCGTTATGCTCGCGGCTTCACGCTCATCGAGTTGATGATTGTGCTCTCGATCATCGTCATTTTGGTGGGAATTGCGGTGGGCTCTTACAGCCAATCCGTTCGTCGCGCGCGCGAAGCGGTCTTGAAGACCGATTTGCAGACCATGCGGCAAGCCATCGACAACTACACTATGGATAAGCAGCAAGCTCCGCAATCCTTGGACGATCTGGTGAGTGCCCACTACATGCGCGAAATTCCTATCGACCCCGTCTGCCAAGCCATGGATTGGAATCCACACTTCGGCGATACCGTATTGAGTCCCGAACAAACGACGGTAGGTCTCGATGATGTTTTTTCCGGCTGCGATCAAACCGGAAGCAACGGCGCACAATACACCACCTGGTAGTTCCCTTCTCCTTTCCTTCCTCCAGCCATAGAAGCCAAAGGTTCGTCGAGGTTGAGACCCTGGGCGTACCGGGCCACCACCACACCTGAGGCGCTTGTCTCTTCGATGAGATTGCCGTTATCGTCGTACGATGCTGGTGCCCGAACTGGAGGACTTGTAGATTCTTCTTCCGAAGAGATCGTATTTGAAGCTAACGGTGCCGCCGCTACCCGGCAAAGTCACGGAGCTTAGCCGATTCTCATAGTCCCACGCACATGTAGTTATCCCGGTCGAGTCGTTTCGCGTGACGACATTACCGTTGAAAGACGGCAAGATCTACGAGAACACCGTGGGGGATAAGACGAGATAGCACCAGCCCGGGTTCGGATTCCGCACCGGTAGCGCGGATAAGATTCTGGACCAGAATCGTAGAAAATGCGCTACCTCGTAAGCTCGAATCCGACGAAACGAGCCCGAAGTCCGCTTCGAGGAAACGCGAGAATCCATGGTCAGACAGTTTATATTGAAGCTATTAGCGAAATCCGGACGCTTAGGCCGCTATCAGTAAGGAAAATTCGACGAAGCGAACGGTACGGTCCGCGGCCCGACACCACTCAGTCGTGTAAGACCTTCTTCCCAAAAAAAATCGATCTTGCCCCTCGCGTTGAAGCTCTCTTTTCCAGCTTTGTAGATCCGCTCGAGCGTCCTTGAAAGCACTTCAATCCCACGACCGGATTTCTTTCTCGGCTTCTATGTCCAACTCGTCCCCAAAACCAAAGGTGGAGATGGTCACAATTCGTATAGGGAGGCGGCCAAGCGTTTTAGTCCGCGATCGCAGGCGATGATATCGAGGTGAAGCGAAGTCCAATCCGCGAGAAAGAGGGACTCGCTTCCCTGTCCATTATAGGTTTTGAGATAGGCGCGGCAGGACTGGCAGTAGTCGATACGAAGGTATTTTTCTCCCTCGATGGCCAGGGCGGAGAGGCGATGATCGTCCGCGTTTTCGCAGAACGGGCAGCCAATTCGCCGATATCGCCAGCTAGTGCCGCAACAGCCGCAAGAAAGGAGCCGCAATCGGCCGGGATCGATACCGGCTAACTGGGCCATGGCGGGTGCCGACCCGCAAGTGGGACAATAGCTGCGGAACCAGTGCTCTTCGACGCGCCAGCTTCCGAACTCATGCACCAGTGGGCTGAGGAATCGGGCCAACGCAGTCCAACCCAAGTAGTGAAGCAACCCTGGGTGCGCCGGCTTGAAAACCTCGTTGCCTAGTAACCAAGCGATCGCCTGACGCGGCGCATCCATTTCACCGCGCAATTGTGTGTGCAAGACCCAGCACTCGTCCGCAAACTTCTCTGGCAGATGTTGTGAAGCCAGACTTTCCACTAGAGATACAAGAATCGCTTCGGCAGGTTCGAAATCGATTGCTGCCTGCGCGCTCCGCAATAGCGGGATACCGGCCTTATAGTCAGCGATGTAGTCGTCGAAGTTTGGAGTGCGCGGGAGAGCGACTGAGATGCTGGCTGCCGCCGCCGCGACTTGTGCGTGGAAGTCAGCTGCGCGCTGCAGGTACGGATGCTTCGCCAGCCAATCGTCAAGAATCATGGAATCGATATTCCTATCCTTGTCCAACTTCTTCCTTGGGGAGTATGGGCATCATTCGTGCTGCCATCCCGAAAAGGAAGATAGTTGCAGCGATAAGGCCAACCGAGATGCCCCACTCGAAGATGGACGGGGTATAGGACGCCGGCGCGATCTGTGGCATTGACCCTTTTAGTTCTATCGCCAAGAGCACCACATTCACGCGATTGAAAACCACGCCAGCTGTGGTGAGAAGCGCGCCGAGGAAGAGTAGGCCCGGGCGAGCCCGCAGCGGTGCCCGGCCAAGCAAGACCATAGGAAGAATTCCGCCAAGGAATAATTCCAGCGCGAAAAGGACTCCGAGCCTCCCCGAAAATGCGCCGGAGAACTGGCCGCGAACGGCCATATCGACTAGTCGAAAAGCCCAATAGGCGAGCAGTGACCAAAATGAGATTTTACCCATTGCTGCGAGTTGCGGAATCTGCAAGCGACGTCCCCAAGCTTTCGCCATCCACATCTCAATCAAAATGACCAGAGAGGTGCCGGCAGCGACGGAGGACAAAAAGAAAGAGACCGGCATCACCGGAGACCACCACTGTGGAGCAAGCTTGTCTGGCATCAGCAGAAACAAAGAGCCCAGCGAACTCTGATGCATGGTCGAGAACGTTACCGCGGCGATGGCCAGCATAATCGGTTCAGATTTTTTGCCCTTGGCCCGGAACGCCCAAGCAAGAAAAGAAAACAAGACTGCGGTGAGCAACGCGTAGGTTAGATTGCGCGAGAGCAAGTAGACAAACAATGTAAGGGCACCAGCTACGTAAGTGCCAGACCATCGCTGCCAGATAGCCTTGGCCTTTTGCAATCCCCACCACTCAAATGGCACTGGCAGGAATTCCAATAACAAAATCGAGACATAAAGGCCGACACACCAGGACACTTCGAACATTGCCGATTGCTCAGGAGACTGCAGGCCAAGCTGATAGAAGTGCCAAGGCAAGCCAAGGTCCGCGATCAGCGTGACGGTCACAAACGAATAACTCAACAGGCCCATCAACACAGCTGATCGGCCCATAGAGTAGAGGTCCTTACGCTGGAAGACATAGACAATGCCGGCGGTCGCGAATGCCCCGGCAGCCACGGCGATCCAAACTAAATCGAAGACGATCCAGAGTCCCCAGGCGTACGTGTTAGAAAGATGAGTGCTACCACCCAAACCCAAGGCGAAGCGGGCGACGAGCGAGATCAGGCCGAACGCAATGAGGCCAAGAAGAACCCAATTGGCCGGAGTTAGCAGCTTTTGCTGGACAGGTTCGAACTCCAGGTGATGGCCGACAGTATCCGGGGATGCTGAATCTGGGTCATTCGCCACTGCGAAGGCTCTACGTTTCAAGAAGGCGTAGGTGGCCCCGAGCAGCGCGCCCACGGCCAGAACCGCAGGCGAGACAGAGTGTATCGCAATTTTGGAGACTGCCGGATACGCCTTGGTGCCGACGTCGGGAAAACCGAGCTTGTCGAAAGGCACGGACGATAAGTACAAGACACTTGTGCCTCCGGCCTCTTTTTCCCCGTAGATGTGGTCCACATACTTCTCAGGTTGGCCGGATATGCGAGTGCGCGCTTCCTTCAAAATGTCTGCTCTGGTGCCGAACTGCAGCGCGTCAGCCGGGCAAGCCTTGACGCAAGCCGGCTCCACGATGTTGGCGCGGTACTGTTTGCCCTCCTCCTGAGTAAGCGCTTGCCCATTGCGAGAGAGAGGGAGTGGCTGATCGGCGCGGTCAGCGCAGTGAGTACACTTCTGAATCTTGGGAGCAAGAGAGTTCCATTCCGCGGTGGGCACGCCCCAAGGACACGCCCAAATGCAGTAGCGGCAACCGATACATTTGTCGGCATCGTAAGTTACGGGTCCATCAGATTGCCGGGTCAGAGCGGTTGTCGGGCAAGCGGAGGCGCAGGCAGGCTCCAGGCAATGCAGACATCGCCGCATGGTAAACAGGTAATGCAAACCGCCGGGTGCCTGTTCGTCAGGTAATTCATGAAACGTAATTAAGGTAAGCGTTTTAGCGCTGAGGGTAGCGGGGTTCTGAAAACCAAGGTCCCACTGAAACTCGGTCTCTTCGCCATCGCGCTCGTTCCACTGCTTGCAGGCAACCTGGCACGCGCGACAACCAATGCATTTGGTGATGTCGACCAGCGTGGTTTTAACCGAGTCTGAGTTAGCAGACTGACTCATGCATTAACCCCTTCGCGAGATGGAGGATCGTGCATCAGCTTCGCGGAGCTTGATCACATTAACCAGACAGGCCTTGGTTTCCTGGGTGCCCGCGCCCGGATCGACGGCATCGATAGTGAGAAAATTAACGCTGGGGCCGGTGGATAGACCTTTAAAACCCCAGTTGTAGGGCATCCAAACGATCGTCACTTCCTGTCCGTCGGCCTTGAGGGTCTGCATTCTTGGAGTAACCGAGGCTTTCACCGTAAGCTCGCCGCGAGCGGAGGACACTTTTACCCAGTCTCCGGTTTTGACCGCGAGTTTCTGAGCGAGAGACAATGGAATTTCAATCACCGCCTCGGGGACAAGCTCGTTGAGCCACGGGATGTTGCGCGTTGTGGATCCGCCGCACCAGTGTTCCGCGACGGTCGAGGTCATGAGCACGTAGGGAAACTGCGAGACGGTACCGATCGGCTGGTGCGATTCGAGGCGCGGATACTTGAGCAAGGGGTTTTGTTTCACCTTCGGATGCAAGACGTTTTCGACTGGACTCTCGACGGGCTCGTACATTTCGGGAAGAGGGCCGTCTTTCGGTACGTAGGCCACATCGCGAGGAATCTGCGGGTTCCGCGGGTCCGGGTCCTGATAGACCGCCGCGAAGAGGCGTCCGACTCCTTCCGGATTCAAGTGGAATGCGCGCTGGCCGTTTGGCGTGTTTGGTCCATCGGTCAGGCTCGGGACGTCTGGCACGTCGTAACCGGCCCAACGCTTTGCCGCCTCGTCCCACCAGACGATGCGCTCCGAATCCGGATACGGTTTGCCGTGACGATCGCAAGAGGCGCGGTTGTAGAGAATGCGCATGTTGTTCGGCCAAGTCCATGCAAATTGTGGATAAAGGCCGAGACCTCCGGGATCGGTCGTGGAGTCTCTGCGTTTCGAATGGTTAACGCCACCGGCAAAAATCCCCGCATAAATCCATGCGCCAGAGGCAGTCGATCCGTCAGCCTGCAAATCGGCCACTCGATTGAGAAGATCGCCGGTCTTCAGGTTGGCGCTGGGGACGTCGCGTAGCGCGCGCCCGTTAATCTCACGCAGTACATCCTCGGCAGAGGTGTAAGACCAAGAGGACTTCTTGATGATCTGGTCCTTGGGGTCGGTCGAGTCTTTAACCAGATCTCGCACTCGGCGGAATACCAAGTCCACAATCTCGCCGTCAGGTTTGGCCTGTCCCGGGGGCTTCACTGCGGCGTAGCGCCACTGCACCATCCCACCGGAGTTAGATATGGTTCCGTTTTTTTCCATGAAAAACGCGGCGGGGAGCAGGATAACTTCGGTGGCAATCGACTTGGGATCAGCACCCGGGCGACGCCAAAAGTCAGCAGTTTCTGTTTCCCAGATTTCTTGAACTACGAGCGTTTCGACTTTGCCCAGCGCCTCCAACGTCATCTTCAGGTTGGGCGTGGTGACCGCCGGGTTTTGGCCGACGATCCAGAGCATCTTCATATTTCCAGCGAGAGCGCTCTCGAAGATCGAGAAGGTGCCGTAGTCTTTCGTGGCGCTGCGCTTGGGCAACCAGGCATAAGCGAAATCGTTCTCGGGCGTGGCCACATCTCCATAGAAAGCTTTCAGGGTGTTGACGAGGAACTTGCGGTCTCCGGTTCCGTTCCTCTTGGTGTACTCCGCAAGGGTAGGCTCGGTGTGAGCGGGATAGTTGAGATAGCCGGGCATGTAGTTGTTGAGGACTCCCATGTCGCAAGCGCCCTGGACATTTGGTTCGCCGCGCAGCGCGTTTACGCCACTACCCGGCTTTCCGACATTCCCGAGCAGCAACTGCAAAATGGTGAAACCGCGGATTCCCTGCACACCGGTGGTGTGCTGGGTCATGCCGAGCGCGTAGAGGATTGTTCCCGGACGGTTCCTGGCCATAGTTTCCGCGATCGTCTGAATCTGGGCCGCCGGAACTCCGCAGATGCGCTCTCCCATTTCTGGTGTGTACCGGGAAACGAACCTTTTGAGGCGCGCGAAAACACATTGCGGGTCGTCCAGGCTTGCGGCAACGCGTGGCTTCCCTTTCGCATCGAGCGCATAGCCCCAGGTCTCGGTGTTGTACTTGTGGTTGTCCTCATCAAACCCGCTGAAGAGTCCACCTTTGAAATCGAAGTTAGCGTGGCCCAAGAACAGGGCGTTTGTGTGAGTGGTGACAAAATCCTGGTCGTAGAGTTTGTGAACCAGGATGTAATTGATCATGGTATTGAGGAATGCAGCGTCGGTACCGGGGCGAAGGCGCGCGTACATATCGGCCGCGGCAGAAGTCCGGGTGAAGCGCGGGTCGACGTGGATGATCTTCGCACCGTTGTCCTGGGCTTTTCGGATCCACTTGAAAGCCATCGGGTGGTTTTCAGCGACGTTGCTGCCTTCCACCAGAATTGTTTTGGAATGCTGGAGGTCAATCCAGTTGTTGGTCATCGCGCCCCGCCCGAATGCAGCCCCCAGACCGGGGACCGTGGGGCTGTGTCAAAGTCGGGCCTGATGCTCGACGAAAGCTGTGCCCAGAAGGCGCGCGGCTTTCTGGAAAAGATAGCACTCCTCGTTGGTGTTTTGTGCGCCACCCATGAATGCGATCGCGTCAGTCCGGTTGACCGGGACCTCCGCGTCACCGAGTTTCTCGGTGGCAATCCAGGTCGCGTCACGCGTTTTCCGAATCTTCTGCGCGATCCGCTCCACCGCGTTCTCCCACGAGATTTCCTCCCAGCGGTCGCTTCCCGGAGCCCGGTAACGCGGGGTGGCAAGCCGGTTCGGCGAAGCGTGAGTCGCGAACATGGATATTCCCTTCACGCACAGGGAGCCGCGATTCACAATGTGGTCGAAGTCGCCCTCCATGGTAATCAGCTTGCCCTCGCGTACCGACGCGACCATGCCGCATCCACACGAACAAAAGTTACAGGAGGTAGTGAATTCCGCTATTTCAGAAAGCTTCCATTCTTGTGTCGCTGCACGAACCGTTCGAACGTCTAGAAAACCGCCGACCGCGAGGCCCACGCTACTCCGTGCGGCTGCTTTGAACCATTCCCTACGAGAAGTCCCTCGTGGACTCGCGGGAGGTTCAAAGTCTTCGGCCTGCATCTTCCCTATTTCGTGTTTGGCTTCACTTTGGTCTGAATCCATGGCCTGGTTCGCTGGAGGAACGGTGCGTAGAAATATTCACCGGCCCAGTTCAATTTTCCGCTGATTCCCTTTCCCTCATTATCCGAGGTTAGCGAAGGTACTGCTTTGCGGGGAATCGGAGCCACTAGGACTTTCCCTAGTTGTCCTGACAAAAGGTGTGATTTAATTTGTGCCTCCAAGGAAGGTGTATCAAGAGCCTGTCATCAACCCAATTCCGGGGTCCTAACGTCGGGCGAGACCGATTGACCTGATCCGACAAGATCCGTGGGAGGCGAGAGCTTGTTTGCAAAGAGAATTTCTTCGGGTGCTCGGGCATCGCTCCCTGTCTGTTGTCTAATCGCAGCGCTTCTAGCTGCGCTGATGCTCCCTTCTGCTCATTCCGACGACAAAAAAAATGCTGCGCAACAGGCCAAGTCTACTGAGCAGATTAAAGTCTACGTTGCACCGACGGACCCCGGCCTGTACGTGGGCGCCGATACCTGCAAGACCTGCCACGAAGAAATCTATACACATTTCGCTACCACGGCGCACTTCGCTACCACCATGGATTCCAAACTCGACGCAAATAAAGGAGTGGAATGGCATGGCTGCGAGGCCTGCCACGGTCCTGGTAAAGAGCACGTCGATGGCGGCGGCGACAAATCCAAGATCTTTACCTTTAAGGACGCGACACCGCAGCAGACGAGCGCCCGCTGCCTGCGCTGCCACCAGTACACCGAAGAGCATGGGAACTATGACCGCTCCATGCACCTCGCCAACGGCGTCGCGTGCATTGATTGCCACTCTCCTCATCATGCTAAAGAGAGCCAGTATTTGATGAAGGCGAAGTCGCCGGAGCTTTGTTACGGCTGCCACATGGACGTGCGCGCGCAATTTGCGCGGGCATTCCACCACCGCGTGAACGAAGGGCTGATCCAGTGCAACGACTGCCACAGTCCGCACGGCACTTTCCGCCCCAAGCAGTTACGCACCAACGCTTCGGGCGACGAGGTTTGTTACAAGTGCCACAGCGAAAAGCAGGGACCGTTTGTCTATCAGCATGAAGCGAAGGTCGAGGGCTGCGTGATTTGCCATTCGCCGCACGGTTCCACGAATCAGCGTTTGCTGGTGCTAAACCAGGTCAACTTGCTGTGCCTCAGTTGCCACGCACTGCCGGCAGATATCGGTCCGCCGGGAACTCCCACCTTCCATAATCAGGCACAGAAATACCAGGCGTGCACGTTGTGTCACGTCGCCATCCACGGCTCCAACACCAGCGTCGTCTTTTTCACGCCATGAGGGCAACGACGATGAAGAACACACACAACGACAAAGGGCGATTGGAGCAAAGGCGTTATAGATATTGGAGCAGCTTGTTCGCGGTGCTTGCGCTCTTCTCGGCACCCGTCGCTTTTGCGCAACAGACCGACGAGGAAAAAGGAATCGACCAGGGAAATTACAACTTCAAGCAATCGGTTGAATTCGGCGGACGGATCACCAGCATCGGCGGCGATCTGCAGACGTACAACACCATGGTGAACCTGCACGAAGGCCCGCGATTGCTGAATTTCACTACCGAGATGCGCTCACTCGATCAGCACGGCACGATTCTGGATCGCCTGTACTTCAGCAACTTCGGCTACGGCGGCGATCCCAACGTGGTGAGCGTGCTGCGGGTCAGCAAGAACAAATGGTACATGTTCAACGCAATGTTCCGGCACGACGAGAATTTCTGGGATTATTCGCTGCTGGCCAATCCGCTTAATCCTGCGCCTCCGCCGGCGAATGCCCCGGCAGGATTCAATCCGGTGGTGAACGCACCTGCCAGCCTGGCAAACACTCAGATTGTCGGGTTGTCTCCGCACTACATGAACACCCGCCGGAACATGCAGAACTATGGGGTTACGATACTGCCCGATTCGAAGATCCGGCTTCGCCTCGGCTACGACCACAACACCAATGTGGGCCCGTCGTTCAACACGTTGCATGAGGGCACAGAGCAATTCCTGTTTCAGAGTCTTTCGTCGACCATGACGCTGTATCGACTGGGCGTGGATTTCCGTTTCTTGCCGAGGACCAACATCAGTTACGACCAGACTTGGAGCTACTACAAGACGGACCCTGGCTCGATCGATCAGAACCAGCAATTCAATGTCGGAACCGGATTCCCTCCGTTGGATCTCGGCGTCTCCTGGAATGGCCCACCTTGCAACCCGGCATTCCAACCGGGTGGCACAGTGACTCCGACTTGCAATGGATTTTATAATTACAATTCGCACTGGCGCTCGCGGCTCAATGCGCCGACAGAGCAGATCAGTTTGCAATCCAATTTCATTCCGTCGCTGCAACTCTCAGGAAAGTACAGCTACACCGGCAGTGACTTAAATGTTTCCGACTACCAGCAAACGTTTGACGGCCGCTCCCGGAATAATCTCTCGAACTACCAGGAATTCGGGCCTATCCAAGGCCGTCATGTAGCTTCCTATGGCGATCTGGGCGCTAGTTGGCAAATCACGCATGACTTCAGCTTGGTGGATTCCTTCCATTACGGAAACTGGAACGAGCCGGCGCAGTATACATCCAACCAATGTTCATTTTTCTCTACCAGTTTGATCGCTTCGCCGGTCGCGTTCGTGCCGACGGCAACCTTGCCCACCAATTCCTGTGCAACGCCTCCCGGTCTGTCAACCGGGACACCCACACACGCCAGCGGTTCCAGCCCGGACATTTTGGTGAATCTCGACAGCAACTTCCTGAAGCAGCAAATCATCACCAACTTGATTGAGGGCCAGGCGCAAATTTCGCCAAAATTCGGCGCCTATTTCGGGTATCGCTACACGCACCGGGTGATCGCCGATGATTTCTACAATACGCAGAACGCGATTTATTTCCCAAACAACGCCGCACGGGGAAATTGTGCGTTGACGGGCGGAATCCTGCCGGATGGATGTACACAGAATCCCGACGGATCCATTTCCTTCCAGACGCCAAACCCCACGTTCGAACCAGCTAGTTCGACCACCATTACTTCGAATTCCGCGGTGTTGGGTTTGTGGGTGAAACCCATGCCGCACTTGAGCATCAACGTGGACGCGGATCTTGGGAGTGCAGACAACACGTTCACGCGGCTGGCCCCGAGGAACTATCAGGAATACCGCGCAAAGATTCAATACCGTGCCGCGGCCTGGCTCAATCTGAGTGCGTATTTCAGGACCACCGAAGGCCAGAACCCGGTGGTAGATGTGAATGGCACACAGCACAACCGAAATGGCGGATTTTCGCTGTCGATTACGCCCTCAGAAAAACTCTCCGCGCAGTTCGGCTATAACTACACCAACATTGCATCCGACATTTTCATATGCTTCACCAGCAGTCAGGCGCAGCCAGGACTGCCCGCTTGCCCCGGCCTGCCCGGACTGGTACAGCAGTTCTCGCCGTACCACAGCGCCATCAACACCGGTTTCGTCGACGTGCTATGGACTCCGGTCAAACGTTTGTCGTTAGAAGTCGGAGGAAACTTGTCGGGCGTGACAGGGAGCGAGTTGAATCTCAATCGGCTGAGCCCGATCGCGACCGCGCCAGCTGGGTCGCTGAACTCAAACTGGTACCAGCCCTACGGTTCAGTGTCTTACCACTTCGCAAAACAGTGGACCGGACGGGCCCGGTGGGACTATTACGGATATCACGAGGATTCGAACAGCTCGTATCAGGATTTTTATGCGCCGCGAAATTTCCGCGCCAACTTGATTACCCTGTCGGTGCGCATCGCGTTTTGAAGGAGCTAAACAAGGAGGTAATGATGAAGAAAGTTTTGTTAGGAGTAGCAATGGTAGCAATGCTCTGCCTGGCCGCGTTTATTTCGCGTGCTCAAGATGCTGCGAACGGGGAAAAGACTTTCAAGGCAAAGTGCGTCGGCTGCCACGGCGCGAACGGGGAGGGCAAGCCGGCTATGAAGTCGCCCTCGATTAAGGGCAAGAGTGCCGACGAAATCACCAAGGCGTTCGCTACTTCTCCGAAGCACGCTAGCGTAAAGAGTCTCACGCCAGAAGATGTGAAGGATGTTGCTGCTTATCTGGCAACTCTGAAGTAGTTAAATAATTTCGCTGATGCGCCTGCCTGTCTAGGCACAAGGCTGGTAATGCCGCAGAGGCCCAGACGGATTCTTCGCTGGCGCCTTTCTCTTGGTGTGTACGCAGGAAACTTTACATTGGAAAAAGAGGTACGGGGCGTATGAGTCCGCAAAGCGCTGTCAAAGATTGGGCGAGACCGCTCTATTACTTCAGCCAGAATACGCTGAGCCTGATCGGCGTGGTTCTCACGACCAGCAGTGCGATCACGCTCATCGGTTTCTGGATTTATGATTTCGTACTGCCAGGACCTCCCCACCCGTATATCGGAATTCTGATTTTCCTGTTGTTGCCGGGGATTTTTATCCTCGGATTGCTACTGATTCCCGTGGGAATTTTGCTGCGCCGGCGGAAATTGCGCGATACCGGAGAACTTCCTCATGTCTTTCCAGAAATCGATCTGCAGATTCCCATGGTGCGGAAGAGTTTTCTGTTCATCGGCGCCGCGACATTGCTAAACGTCTTGATTTTTTCCTTCGCTTCCTACAAAGGCGTGTCGTACATGGACTCCAAAGAGTTCTGCGGCTTGACGTGCCACACGGTGATGGCACCCGAATACAGCGCGTACGAAAATTCGCCGCATTCCCGTGTCGAATGCGTGGAATGCCACATTGGGCCCGGAGCGGGCTGGTTCGTGCGCTCCAAACTCTCCGGCTTGCGTCAGGTTGTGGCGGTCACCTTTCACACCTATTCCCGGCCCATTCCTTCGCCTGTGAAATATCTGCGGCCGGCGCGGGACACCTGCGAGCAATGCCATTGGCCGCAGCGTTTTTCGGGCGACAAGTTCATCCTTAAGACCAATTATAAAGACGACGAGAAAAATACTCCGATGACCACGGCGCTGGTGATGAAAATCGGCGGTCGGGCCTCGTCAGGGTCTGTGGGCATCCACGGGAGACATTTAGACGATGGCTCCCGGATTCACTACATTTCGACCGACGAACGTCGGCAGGTGATTCCGGTGGTTTATTACACGGACGACAAAGGCAAAACCGTGGAGTACGTTTCGACGGACATTAAGGTCAGCAAGCAGGAACTCGAAAAGGGCGAGAAGCGCGCCATGGATTGCATTGACTGCCATAACCGGCCAACTCACGCATTCGAGTTGCCGGCAAACGCAGTCGATCTGCGGATGTCGCGCGGTTTGATCAGCCCGGAGCTTCCCAACATCCACAAAAAAGCCGTGGAATTACTGAAAGCCGACTATCCGGATCGCGATAGCGCACAAAAACAAATCGTCGAAGGGATTGAGAACTACTACCGCACGTCGTACCCGGATGTTTATTCGAGCAAGCGGGCATTGATCGAACAATCCGCCGAAAACGTTTCCAAGATTTACCTGCGCAATATTTTTCCGGACATGAAGGTGAGCTGGGGCGTACATCCGAACAATATTGGTCACAATGACTTTCCGGGCTGCTTCCGATGCCACGACGGGTCGCATACCAGCGCGGACGGCCAGACGATTTCCAACGATTGCACCGCCTGCCATAACCTGCTGGCAGTCCAGGAAGAAAATCCCAAAGTGCTAACGGATCTTGGCTTGCAGTAGTTGACGAATCATCACTCTCATGGCTGCGAGGAGCTTCCTCACACCTTCTCGTAACCACCTTTAGTAGGTACTCGACCGTAACTGCGTTGCTAGAGGCGGTGAAATGGGATAGATAGTTGGTCCGTTCGACAGTCTGTGAGACGAGGACCGTTCCTGAGTTGTTCTTCATGGGCGCAGGAAGTTGATGTTGGTGCGGCTAATTTGCACACGGCGTGTTCGTTACAAGGACAGAATTGGAGCTGATCAATTCGTATTCTCATAGTTGATGATTTCGATGATTGGCGACGCCAACTTCATTCACTGCTTAAGGTGCGACCCACATGGCAAATCATCGCCGAGACGTCGGACGGATCAGAAGCCGTTCAGAAGGCCGCAGACCTGCAGCCAGACTTAATTCTGCTGGACATCGGCCTCCCCAAATTAAATGGAATCGAAGCCGCCAGGCAGATACGACAACGCTCCCCTAGCTCCAAGATTATCTTCCTAAGTCAGAACAGTGACCTTGACATCGTCCGAGCAGCTTTTGACACGGGCGCGTCGGGCTTCGTTCGTAAGATAGATGTCGTACGCGAACTACTGCCAGCCGTAGATGCGGTTTTTGGGGGTAAGCAATTCGTAAGTAGCAGCGTAAAAGACTACCAGTTTGGTGATACCTCAGCAGAGAAAGCCCCTCACAACCATGAGGTTCTGTTCTATTCCGATGACAAGGTTCTTCTGGATAGAGTTACTCGCTTCATTGCTGCCGCTCTAAGGGCCGGTAACGCAGCGATTGTGCTCGCTACGAAGTCACACCGGGATAGCCTTCTTGAGAGATTGAAAGCCGAGGGTGTGGATACAGATGGTGCCCTTCAACGGGGTACCTACATTTCATTGGATGCTACCGACACGCTCTCAGCAATCATGGTGAATGGTTTGCCTGACCCGGTTCGATTTTTCGGGGGCATTGGCGGCTTCATTGAAGCAGCTGCTAGAGCAGCGAAATCAGAAGAGCCTCGGGTTGTGATGTTCGGTGAAGCAGTGGCCCTCTTGCAGGCGGAAGGCAACGCGGATGCGGCAATTCGCTTCGAACAACTCGGCAACAACCTACCCGAAGCGCACAAGGTAGACATCCTGTGTGCATATTCATTGAGAAGCTTTCACGGCAAGGAAAACGAGCACGCCTTCGAAAGCATTTGTGAGCAACACTCAGCCGTTTATTCTCAATGAGAAGTAAGACCCAATCCCAGGTTAATCTGCGGCAGCGGCGTCTCCCTTTGCGAGTTGGCGCAACTCAGCTTCCATCACTGCAAACTCTGCGGTACCACAATCCAAACAGACTACAACCTCGGGAAATACCCACACGACGGGCTTGTCAATGTCTTTCAGTACCGGAAAATGGATGGCCATCTCCGCCGTGAATTTCTTCTGGTTGACTGACCCGCACGACTTGCAGGACATACTGAACACCTTCGTCGGTAGTCACGTTCTGATAACATCACCGCCACAGTTACGCGTCAATGCCCGGCGTCACACAGTGTTTGCCCAGACGGACATTAGGTGAAGTGGCTTTCCTCCTCTGACGAGAATTGCCCCTTGGGTAGATTCCGGGAAGAGGCGGGGAAAGTTCCCCACGATAAAGTCGGTTAGCGGTAAGTTGGGTAACCGGACACCTGCCGTACCAGAACTTTAAATGACCGGTAAACGTGTTGGGTATTCACTTCCAATCAAACAGTTTTCGCTCCGGTGGAATTGATCGCTCCGCATCCTCAACCCAGGCGGTGAGAGCTGCAACGTCAAACGGCTTACTGAGCAGCGTGCATCCAAGCCGCGAGGCACGTATCCGGTCAGCGTCGGAAAAGTTTCCTGACATCAACGCAAAGCGCCGTTGCCTGCAGCCTTTTTGAATCAGTCCTTCCGGGAAGTCGATACCGTTCGCTCCATGCATATTCACATCGGAAATTATTAAGTCAGAGCAGCTAGTATCAACAGGACAAGGGCACTCTCGAACTACGTGGAGGGGACACACGCCAGGCTCGGGGAATGAAAAAACCTCATAGCCGCGCTGGTTGAAGAAATTCCACATACAACGGCGAATTGAGTCGTTATCGTCAAAGATGACGGCACGGCGTCTCGCGGCGGTCATAGGCGATCCATCTGGGAATTGCCGAGTGCGGAGATGCGAGCGGACGGGAACAGGAGCTTGAACAACGAACGGGAGAGTCGTCCGCCCAAAACTACACACTCAGTAGCTCTAGAAATATGTCTGTGGCTCCTTGGCGAACGAACCGTCCAGCCCAATCCGGCGGTGCAGGCGGTTGTTCGGGAATACTCGATGTATGCGAGAACGCCGATACCAACGATACGGGGAGGTAGGTTGTGGCATGTTCGCCAAGCTATAGCGTTTCGTGTCTCCGTCACTACTAGGGATTCCCCTAATCGGACGACCGCTCCGTATGGCAAGCACGCACAGGTCCCACGCGAGCGATCTGCATAACAAACACAAATGCTCACAATTGCGGTTAGTCATCAACGATGCTTTACACATTTTCCCATGGATGCGGCATCACAAATCCGGACGCACGACGCTCAGCTCTTCCGTGACGTTTTCAACGCGCGTCCGGAGGGTCAGCCTCTGTTCGTAAATCCTGCGTTTTGCGCAATGCTGGGTTTCAGCGAAGAGGAATTGCGGAACAAAACAGAGCGCAAGCTGGCTCACGCCGCGCTCGCAAACGTCAGCCGCAAGTTGATAGAGGCACAAGAGCAGGAACGTAGCCGGATTGGCAGAGAACTTCACGACGACATCGGTCAACGTCTCGCGCTGTTGGCCCTCCAGTTGCAGCTACTTAAAGAAGATACTCTGATTGTGCCTGAAGTCCGCAGCCGTATGGGCGAATTCCAGAAGCAAGTATTGGAGATTGCCACCGATATTCAATCCTTATCACACGAGTTGCACTCGGCAAGACTGCAATATTTGGGAATTGCTGTAGCCATGAGAGGCTTCTGCAAAGAATTCGCCGCGCAACAAAAGGTGGAGATTGACTTCAAAGCCCACGATTTGCTGAGCCCGTTACCGCCGGACATTTCTCTGTGCCTGTTCAGAGTTGCGCAAGAAGCGCTGCACAATTCGGCAAAACACAGTGGAGTACGGCAGTTCGAAGTACGCTTGTCGGGAACGCCGGACGAGATTCATCTCACGGTTAAGGATTCCGGCGCGGGCTTTGACCGCGAAGCAGCAAAGGAGAGCCGTGGTCTTGGTCTCATCAGCATGGAGGAGCGGCTGAAGCTGGTGAACGGGACGCTTTCCATCAACTCGCAACCGAAGCGTGGTACCACCATCCACGCTCGCGTGCCGCTCAGTTCCGGAGGCGATTCTGCACGTGCGGCGGGGTAGAACCCAGCGTTTTTTTTTTGCGCTCGTTTTTCTCGCTGATTACTTTCCCTTTGACTCGTTCTTGGGCGACTTCGCGGTGAGTACCGCAAGGAGTTCCTTCGCCGAAGCGGGAGGTGGTCCGGCTTGGCCGCCAATGATTTCGGTGGCAGTCACTTTCTTGCCATACAGATCTTTATTTGCGTCGTCATCAGGTCCAAGCGACGATCCCTCCAGAGAAACGCCAGCAAACACACCCTGCGCTCTGGAATAAGAGAGCAGCTGTGCACTCATCGCCGCATTCGTGGAGGCTTCCGCTTCCCTCCCGACTGGACCGGCGGCGACACTGGCATCGGCACCGAGCTTAGCTTTCCCATTCATCAGGGCGCGCGCTCCCTTGTCATTCATAACTAGAACGACGAAGTCGGTGGCTTGGCCGCCAGCCTGAAGACCAAAACTTCCGCCAGCCGACTGCATCATACTTGGGGCGCTCCACGGCCCCTCAAAATTTTCTCCTCCGCGACAGGTCATCACACCTTTACCATATTGACCGGCAATGATGAATCCAGCCTTCTTTACGGAGGGGAGAACGATAACGCATTCCGCCTTATTCAGCACACTGATGGGAACACCGCTGGATGACGAGAGAAGCTCCTTCATCACATTGCCCGATTCTTTTACTCGCTCCTGCTCATTCTTGTCATCCGCAATCGCAATGTTTGGAATTCGCAGACACAGAATGGCAATAGTCAACAAGGCTATTCCCGTTAGCTTTCGGTATCGATTCAACATATCCCCTCCTTTGGTTCTTACCCGCTCAGACATTTCGAATGGCAACTCAGCGAGCTTGAGTCGGCCAGCAACTCGTTAAGTTCCCAGCAATTTAATTCCCTCGGTAGCTGTGATCTTTACAAAGATCTCAGACGCCCACTGCAGACCGTGCAGCATGAGCTTAGTGACCGTAAATACGAGACGTCATAGAAGCTTTTCGTCTTTCTCGTAATTCAAGATGAACTGCGCCATGCGAAGAGCCAAGTCGTCAAATTGAAGTTGCAACTCGTCGTCCAGTTCTTCCCCGGGTGCGGAATTGCGGCAGCGCACGCAAAGGCTGAGCCATTGAAGATGAAGCTCAAGCACTTCTTTTTTGTCGGCTAGTCGGACCCGCTTGCTATTTGAGAGCATCCGACAACTTGTCGCCAAAGCAGCGAGAATTGGAGCGCTAGCCATTTCCCTTCTGGCTATTGTTGTAAGCTGATTCGGCGGCGAGGACTACTAGGCTAATCCCTAGCTGTTCCGAATTGCCTGCCCATCTCCCGGGAAGTCCAGCCAGGCTCAGACGGTCGACGCAACACTGGCTTGTAGTCTACTCGCAGGATTCCACTAGGGATTCCCCCAGTGGCGTCGATCGATTCCACCCCTTAGCGTAGAAGCATTCGGACCTCTTTTTGACTGAGATCCATATCTCGACCTTTGCAAGATTGGCGCTGTCCACAGATTTCAGAAGTAGAGGTGCCAATGTATCCGCAACGAAAGCGTTTGGGTGAAACATTTCGATGCCTGCTGGTGGCGGTCTGCACCACCGGACTCATATCAGGCGACACGCTGGCCTGTTTGCAGACCACTGGATCGGCGCAGGCGCCATCGTCGGGAGACCAGGCTGCGAAGATTCCTGCCGACCAACTGGACTCGCTGGTGGCGCCAATTGCCCTCTATCCCGACCCATTGCTAGCGCAAACACTTGCTGCATCGACTTATCCTCTCGAAGTCATTCAGCTTCAGCAATGGTTAGCGAAAAATCCCGGATTAAAGGACAAAGCCCTCGCTGATGCTGTCGCGAAGCAGTCTTGGGATCCAAGCATACAGGCCATGGCCGCGCTGCCCGATGTAGTAAAGCGATTGGCAGACGACATTCAGTGGACCACGGATTTGGGGAATGCATTTTTGGTGCAGCAAAGCGACGTAATGGATGCCGTGCAACGTATGCGCAAAAAGGCCCAGGACAAGGGGAATTTGAAATCGACTGAGCAGCAGCAGGTAGAAACCCAGGTCATCGAGAACAAAAGTGTGATCGTGGTCCAGCAGGCCAATCCGCAAGTTGTCTATGTGCCTTCCTACGATCCGGTGGTGGTGTACGGCGCACCGGTCTATCCCTACCCTCCCATTTATTATCCGCCTTGGGGATACTATGCCGCTGGAGTGGCGATTTCGTTTGGCGTCGGCGTGATGATGGGGGCGTTCTGGAGTGGCGGTTGGGGCTGGGGTTGCGGCTGGGGTGGCAACAACGACATCACAATTAATCGCAACAACAACTTCAACAGAAATTCGAACATTGGCGGGAATCGTCCGTCGCAACTACCGAGTGGCGGGGGCAATCGCGGGAACGTCGGCGGCGTTGGTGGGGTTGGTGGCGTGGGTGGTGCTGGCGGCGTTGGTGGAGTTGGCGGGGGGAATCGCGGGTCCACCCTGCCGGCTGGGGGCGGTAACAAGTGGCAGCACAATCCACAACATCGCGGCGGGGCCCCATATAAGGACCGTGCTACTGCGGACAGATTCGGAGGCACCACCCGTGGTGATTCTCTTACGAACCGCCAGGCTAGCGCCCGGCAAGAAGTTGGCCGACAGGGCGGCAATTTACCTAGCAATCGGGCTGGCGGAACGGGCAGTCGACCGGGTGGTGGCAGTGCCACCAATCGAGCCAGTGGCGGTGGAGCTAATCAGATAGGGGGCCGGGATCTTTCGCGCAGCGGTGGCGGAAACCGAGACGCCTTCGGCGGGGGATCCAGGGGTTCCAGAGAATACAACGGGTCGAGCGCTCGATCTAGCGGCAGCCGCGGTGCTTCCAGCATGGGCTCTCGAGGTGGAGGTGCCCGTGGTGGCGGTGGACGACGGAGATAAGAAGTGGCGCAGATTGCGCAAAGGACGATATGGGAGCAACGAAATGAAATCGGCACATCCAAATTCGATCCTCTCCCGAGTTTTCTGGATTATGAGCGGAGTGGCTTACACGTTATTGGCTGCGTCCCTTGTTGCGCAACAATCGTCGACGAAAGCACCGTCGTCGGGCCCAGCCGCCAAGACGTTTGGCACTCCGAGGCAGGCTGCGGATGCGCTCATCAATGCGGCTGAGAAGTTTGATGAGCCTGCTCTCGCCGAAATTTTCGGTGCCCACGGCCAGGACATATATCTCACCGGCGAGTACCCGCAAGATCGGCAGCGGGCCTTGGATTTTGCGGCGCAAGCACACGAAAAGGAAAGCGTCTCCCTTTATTCGAAGGCCGGGAACCGGGCATTCCTCCTTGTGGGCAACGACGACTGGCCATTTCCTGTCCCGATTGTGAAGCAGGGCGACAGGTGGTCCTTTGACGCAAACGCCGGCCGCCAAGAGCTCCTCCACCGCCGCGTTGGCAGCAATGAACTCGACGCCATTGACATCTGCCGCGGCTACGTGGACGCGCAGTACGACTACGCCTTCCAAAAACGCGACGGATACGGCGTGAACCAATATGCTCAGCGCATTGTGAGCACCCCAGGCAAACAAGACGGACTAGCGTGGCAAAACCCGGACGGCAGTTGGAGTGGCCCGATAGGCGAAAAGATTGCCCACGCGATCGAGCAGGGTTATTCCACAAAAGCTGAACCATATCATGGATATTTTTTGAAGATTTTGACAGGGCAGGGCCCTGCAGCACCACTCGGCGAGATGGACTATGTCGTGAGAGGCGTGATGATCGGCGGATTCGCGTTGGTCGCCGCACCGGCCGAGTATGGGGTGACTGGAGTAAAAACGTTCATCGTCAGTCAGGATGGTGTTGTCTACGAGAAAGATTTTGGATTGGCGAGCTTGAGTGAATTTATAAAGATGGAGCGCTTCAATCCGGACAAATCATGGACCCCGGTCTCGGAGGAAGACGAATAGGTAGCAACTTGCAATAACGTAAAGTTCTAATCCGTGGACCGCGACGCGCACATTGGTCGGGAGTCTCATCGACGAATTGGATGACGGTCAATAAAAAGATCAACAAGCAAGTAACACAAAAGAACAGCACGAAGGCCGTCCGAAAGCTCCTGCAGAATTATCCGTCCAAAATGAAATGAGGCGAGCGCCGTAAGTTAACCGTTCTATCGGTACGTCAGTTCTTGGCCAGATTCCTGGCCAGGGACCCGCTCCAGATAGTGCCTCCAAATTGAACGCCGCGAGCCGCCACAAGAATGCACATCCATTCGCAAAGTTGATGCCCGATTATTGGAGGAACTGCTCGTGAGTCATGCCGGCGTGGCGGCGCGGAATGATAGTGATTTGAGTTGAGCATCGGTTATTTGTTCTTTGGTTCTGGATCTACTTTGACGAAGCTGTATTTTGCGCTGAACTGGATGCGTGGAGCATTCGCGGATTGGCCATTTTGCAGCATGGTCCAGCCGTACAAGAACTCGGCGCCCACGTTGAGTGAGCCACCGGGATTCCAGATCAGGTTGGCGCCGGTGTAGGTGGCATGGTTGTAAGTAGTTGGGGCGGCCAAGTCGGTATCGTTCACTGCGGCATAAGAGTAGATCGCGCTGGAACGCAATCTCTTGAACCAATAGTGCTGGTAGGATGCCTCAATTCCCACCGCTGGAGTCGCCACTAGGTGTATTTGCGTGCCCGATGTCGGCTCGGCATCAATCCCCAGTCCAGAGGTGTCCTGGATATAGCGAGAAATCCCGTGCCCACCCGCAAAAGCGAGGATCAGATTGTCCTGGCTGAAGGTATTTAATCCGAGGGAGGTGTTTACGCCCCAGCCAAAAACCGAATCGGTCCTCCCGTCCGGCAGAAACGCAGCAACAGAACGAAACAGTCCGGCAACCTGAAAGTGCCCGTGTTCAAACTCCTGCCGCAAGCGAATTGCCCCGTCGGGACTTGGGGCGTTCGGCTGCGCATTAAATTGTGCGGTCTTAAAGATAATGTCGGAACTGGGCTTTTCCACGGAAACATGGAGAGTCGTATGGGAAGTAAGTGCGAATCCATAGCGAAATTGAGGATTTCGGAGGCTGACCATGCCATTGGGTCCCTGAAAGTCCAGGGTGTCTGCGAAGGCGTCCGGATCCATAAAATTTGTGAAGGTCTGCCCGATCAGAAAATTACCGGCTTGGGCATAGGCGTGGCGGAGTCTCGGGGTGGTCGAATTCGTGCCAAAAAAATCTGATTCCACATAAAAGCGAACTTCTCCGATCTGTGTATAGGGAATCCTGAAGTCCAGGTTTAGGCGTGTGGGGCGAATGGAAACGGTGGTGTTATTTACGCCACTTACTTGGGGGATGGGAAACGAAGACGGAATGAACGAATCGGTATTTCCCGCAGGCTTCAGATCGTAGATGAAATCAGTCTTAAAGTAGCCGCCGATTTTTAGGATGGTCTGTGTTCCGGGTAACTGGAAAAATCCGTGGTACTTGGGGTCCAAAGGAACGTTATTGAAGCGCGCGGCGGCCACGGTGTCCTCAGAAAACTCCCGATAATTGGCAGTGGCTTCGCCAACATGCGGAGAAGTGGCACCGACAGCAGGCGGTTCCGCGGCTTGAATGGTGCCGTTTTGTCGCTGCGGAGGCGGGGCGGCGGATGGGGCGGTTGCGGCCTGACTTGGTTGAGTGGCTGGAGCCGGTGTTTTCGCGCCCTTGAGCTGATCGATTTCCTCCTGCATCTTGGCCATGCGGGTCTGCATCTGTTCGACCGTCTGTCGAAGAGCCTGGGTCTCATCGGTAGGGGCCTGAGATTGGGGCGTAGCCTTCGCCGGAACTATTGCTGCCAATAGAAGAATGGCCGCAACGAGATAAAGTCTTTGGTTTTTCATTGGTACTCCTGGTTCCTGAATGAGCTGCTGGTGCAATTCCCTTGACAGCTGAACGCATTCATCAATCTTTCGCGAAGTCAATTTCGGCTAGGTCATCAGGGAAACGATGATGGTTCCCCAGGTCGTCAAGAAAATGTGGCCAAAGGCTGCGGTACACGAGTAACCTAGCGTCGCCACAGGACTATCCGATTTTTCCTGAACGGCTGCGACGCCGGCGATCATGGTTTGCGCTCCGGCAAGCCCGCCTACCAGGAGCGCAGGGTTGATCTTCAGAACGTAATAGCCGAAGTAGAGACCAGTGATGAGCGGAAGCAGCGTGACCACCATGCCTCCAAGGAATAGAACGTAACCATGGTCACGCACCGCAGTTATAAAAATCGGACCAGCCTTCAGACCAACCATAGCTACGAAAGCAGCCAGCCCGATCGATCTCATAAACAGAATGGCCGCGTCTGGAAACCTGGCAAACCAGGGGCGCACCGACCGCATCCATCCGACGATTAAGCCTGCAAGAAGAGTCCCGACACTTGTGCCGAGAGAGATTCTCATGTTGCCGATGGGGATTACGATGATTGCGCCCAGCAGGACTCCAGCGAATATCGCGACGCCGAGCACAGAAAGATCGCTTTCCTGGGTTGGCCGTATGATGGTGCCAACCAGTGGCGCGAGTTGTTGAACCGCCAGTTCCGAGCCCGTGACCTGCAGGGTGTCGCCGCGCTCAATCACGGTTTCTGTTCCGATCGGAATCGCTTCCTCGGCGCGGATAATCCCCCGGAGAAGAACGCCGTGAGCCTCGTCGAGGTTGTCCGCAATGTCCTGAAGAGTTCTTCCTGCGATTTGCTTGCCTGTGACGTAGAGGTCGAAGGAGGCGACAGGAATCTGAAGTAATTCGGAGTCGGGGACCTCACTGGAAGTTGGGCCTAGCACTTTGACCAAAATTTCTGTGCGACCCAGAATTGCTAAAGTGTCGCCTGGCTCCAGAATCGTGGTTTTGAGTGGCGAAAAGATCTCGCCGTTACGACGAATCCTTTCCACAAAAAGGCGCGCTCCAGAGACGCAGGCCTGGGCCTCGGCAACAGTCTTGCCGACAATGGGCGCGCCATCTGGAACTTTGTATGCCCGGCAGCCAATGGCGTGCCATGCGGATTGAACTCCGGGTTTGGCGGGCTGAATCCCGAGCTGTCCTTCGACTTTCTTGGATTCTGTGCGGAGGTCAAAGCGGAGAAGTTTCGGGGCCAGGCTGCTGCAGCACCAGATAACGCCCAGCGTGCCAAATATGTAGCAAATGGCATCGGCGACAGCGATATGGCTCACCCAGAGATCTTTTTGTTCCGCGGGCACAGACAATGCCCGAATTGCCTCGCTCGCGGTGCCGATTGCGGGAGATTCCGTGAGGGAACCAGAAAGCAAGCCGGCAGCGTAGCCTGGGTCAAGATGCATGAATCTGGCTACGGCGTAAGCGGCCAAAAGCCCAACCACCGGGACAAACACGCCGAGCACCGCCCACCGCCAACCGTCTCCCTTGAGGCTGCGAAAAAAACTGGGGCCGACGGAGTATCCGATTCCAAACAGAAAGAGCAGGAACAAGATGGACTTGGCCTGGTCGGAAACAGCGACGTGGAAGAAATTACCGATGAAGATGCCGCCGAGGAGAGAACCGGTGACAACGCCAAGCCCAACGCCATAGAACTTCAACTTGCCGATGAAATAGCCGATGCCGATGGCGAGGTAAACGCCCATCTCGGGATACTTGGTAAATAGCTGTGAGAGCCAATCCATAAGCGATCCCTTTGCCTCGGCGTCTCTAGGCACAGGGACGCCCGCATAAATTCAGGAGTCCCGTCAAGACAGAAGAATAATCAGTACCATGCCCCAGATGGTGAGCAGCGTGTTGCCGACGGCGTAGGTTACGGTGTAACCGAGCGCCGGGATTTGGCTCTGCGCGCGATCGCACACCAAGCCGAGCGAAGCAGTGGTAGTGCGCGCTCCAGAGAGAATGCCGAGCAGAATCGCGTCGTGGAATCGAAAAATGTATTTGCCGACGTACAACCCGAGGATCAGTGGCACAGTGGTGGCAACTGCTCCCCAAAAAAATAGACTGAGGCCCTGGGTGCGGAGGCCATTGACGAATCCTGGGCCAGCGGAAATACCGACGATGGCGATGAAGATATTCAAGCCGACCGAGTTCATGAACCAAACGGTCGGGGAAGGAATGCGGCCAAAGGAGGGACGCGTCGAACGTAACCATCCGAGAACCAGTCCGGCGATGAGCGCGCCACCTGCCGTGGATAACGTGAGTGGCACGCCATGAATTTTCAACACCAGCGCGCCAATCAAGGCCCCGACGGCGATTCCGGCGCCGATGAAAGCCACATCGGCCACATCGGTGGGGCGATCGGCTACACCCAGCATTTTGGCGGTAGCAGCGGTGTCTTGTGTGCGGCCGACGATGGTGAGAATGTCGCCGCGGTAGATTTTGGTGTTGGGCAGAATTGGAATGGAAGTTGCGGTCGCACCGCGAGTGATCTTGCGCAGGAAGACGCCGCGGGAACTGGGGAGTTGAGCAAGTTCGGTCAACGTTTTGCCGTCTACGGACTTATTGGTGACGTAAGCATCGACGCCTTCGACAGGAACGTTGAGCAATTCGGGATCGTCGACTTCCCTTCCCCCTTCTCCGGTCACTCTCAGAAGTACTTCGCGCGCGCCGGCCACGCTGACGATATCGCCTTCGTGCAGTATAGTGTCGGCGGTGGCGTCCTCGACGGTGCCGTTGCGACGAACACGCTGAATGAAGATGCGCGCGTCTGGTACCAGGGCCTCGGCTTCGTCGGCGCGCAGGCCAGCTACTTTGCCGCCGGGTTGCACGCGGAAGCTGCGGGTCTCCCAACGGTGCCAAGCCGAGCCAGCGCCGCCGAGTTCTTTCTTGCCACCAAACTTTTCCTCGTAGTCTTTGCAGGCGGCCACAAGGTCTATGCGGACCAGAGCGGGGCAGACTAGAGCGATGATGATGGCTGACCCAACGGTCCCGAACATGTAGGAGACGGCGTAGGCGACGGGCATCGAGTCGAGCAGTTTCTTCGCGTCTGCGCTGGCCAGTCCCAGTCGATTGATGGCGTCGGTAGAGAGGCCCATGGCCGCGGAAATGGTCTGGGAACCGGAATAAAGTCCTGCCGCATAGCCGAGATCGTAGCCGACGAATTTAGCAATCGCGACCGGGACCAGCAGACAGAAGACACATTGGACTACGGAGAAGAGCGCTTGCGGCACGCCGTCTTTCGCGACACCGCGAACGAATTGCGGACCGACACCGTAGCCAACCGCAAATAAAAACATAAGAAACACAGTTGCCTTGAGGGGCTGGGAAATGCTGATGCCGAGTTGTCCGATTAGGACGCCGGCCAGCAGAGTAGCGGTTACCGAGCCGAGGCCAATACCCTTGAATGTGAACTTACCGAAGTAGTAGCCGAGAGCCAGAGTGAGGAAGATGGCAATCTCGGGATACTGCCGGAGAGTCGCAGCAAACCATGTGAAGATGAACATCGTCAGTCTCCTTACGCAGGAACCTGAGCCTTCCACGCATCAACCGCGACTTGCACCACAGCTGTGAGTTGCTCGCCGATTTTGGAGTAGGCTTCGTCGGGGAGATTGGCGAGGGACACACGCACGGACCAGTCGGGTCCGGCAAAGCCGCTGCCGTTGAGGAGCACCGTGGAAAATTTCTCCGCCAGTGCGAAGAGAACATCAAAGGGGTGGTAGTTTTTCTTGAGGAATTCGACAAACGCGGGGCCGTGAGTCTTTTCTGCCCAGACCATGATGTCGAGTGTGGCGTAGTAATCTGCGCGCATCGGATCCGGAGGAAGAGGGAGATTCATGCCAGCCCAGAGGGCTTGCAAGCGGTGTCGCACGATTTCCTTGGTGAGTTTTTTGTAGCGGTCATCCTTATCCAAGAGAGCAAAGAGCGAGAACAAGGTCATCTGGACTTGCTGCGGCAAGGAGAGGCCAGCGGTGTGATTGAGGGCCACGCAGCGGCTATCGGCGACCATGCGATCAATGAACTTGATGTTTTCTGGATGAAGGGTAAGCGGACCATAGCGAGTATTCAATTCTCTGCGAATTCCCACCGGCAGCTTGGCGATGGATTTGTCGAAGATGTTGTCTTCATGAATCGCAACAACACCGAGACGCCATCCGGTGCAACCGAAATACTTCGAGAACGAATACACACCGATGGTGTTTTGTGGAACTTCGGCCATCAACGAACGAAAACCCGGCACGAAGGTGCCATAGACGTCATCGGTGATGACGATGAGGTCTGCACGATCGTTACGAATCAGGCCGGTCAATCGCTCCATGGAGTCTGGGCGCATTGCTACGGACGGTGGATTGCTTGGGTTGACGAAGAAAAGCGCTTTAATGGAGGGATCTTTAAGTTTATCAATCTCGGCGTCGGGGTACTGCCAAGTGTGCCGGCCACCGGCAGGAGAAATCTCGCTTGCGTTGATCTCAACGATTTCGAAATGGAAGCGGTCCAGATGGCAGACTTCGATGTACGGAGTGAACATCGGCACAGCGAGAGCAACTTTGTCGCCGCGATGTAAGAGGTGATTCACCAGGAGCGAATCGAAGATGTAGCACATGGCCGCAGTGCCACCCTCGACGGCGAAAATGTCGAACTTGCCGGCTGGGGCTTTGCCGCCGCACATTTCTTTGGCCAGATATTCGTGAACGACGCGCTCCGCGTGGACCAGCATGCGATCCGGCCATGGGTATTGGTCACCGATAATGCTGTCGACCAACTCGTGAACGAACGCGTCTTCGTTGAACTTAAATTCGTTCACTGCATAGCGGAGGGCCGCCTGAAGCAGGCCAACTCCCGGCGCGTTGGGATTTGCCGCCAAAAAGTCCGAGAAGCGTTTGGCGATCCCGGTCTTTTGAGGCATTCCGCCGAGGTCGGGCTGGTCCCAGACCCTTTTCGATTCGTGTATTGCAAATGTGCCCAAAGTGAAAAAAGCGTCGCGGGGAGTTGTGGCGATCCAATTGGGATTGCCGCGACCGGCATTCAACATGGTGTCGGTACTTTGCCGCGCGGCTTCGGTGGCCAAATGGATCAATTTATCTTTCAATTCGAATGGACTGAGCTTTTCAAGTTGTCGTTGTTCCTCGAGAGTCACGGAAAGGCGTCGACGTACCGCTGAAGTGGCCATAACTGTCCTCCTTGGACGATGTGAAGTTACCGTTGCTTCGAATTTCGTTGGCGCAAACCGGTCGCTGAGTAGAAACCACCCGGCGCCTTAGTCTCCCGAGGCAGCGCGCGCCGTCTTTGGTTTTCCTTGCTTCGCCGCATGGGTCGCTGATTCCTTGGCAGGCACGTTCACTGATTGTAGAAACGACGGATTCAATAACTTCAACCCGAGCGCTGCACTGAATCCGTGAATCTCCTTAACGTCGAGTTTGCGCATGAACTCAATGGTCTGAGCATTGATGACCTGACCCGGCACCATGATCGGAAAACCCGGTGGGTATGGAATAACGAAGTTGGCAGAAACCAACTCGGGGCCTTCCTTCAAGCGCTTATCGATTTCAGGACTGGAAAGCTTCAGGTGCTCACACTGCTCCTGGCGGTAAGCCGCGAAGAATGCTGCGCGCATATCGCCTTCACTGGTCTTGCTCGATGGGTTTTCGCGGAACCGGTCGAAGAAACGACTGAAGTTGGGAAGGTCCGGGACATCGGTCATCAGCGACTTCACGCGCGCCTCAAACGCGGTCCTCGCGGGTTTTCCTCCATCGACGAGTTTCTTTTCGATTCCCTGGGAAATCTGGACAAGAACCTTAATAAGTTGCGCGATATCGCTGCGTGTATTGTTAATGTTGGTTTGCAGCAAGACGCTGTTGCGCGAAGTTTTGTTCAATTGAATGTCGAAGTCGGCAGCAAGCAGATTCTTGAATTGAGTGCCGTCGAATCCGGCCGATCCGCACACCAGCGTGAGGCGGGTGACGTCAAGCGCAAATTCGTCTTCTCTGAGGGCCTTGACGGCAGTGGCCCAGTTCACGCCTGGGGTCAGATAGTCCACAAATCCCGAATTGCGGAACTCGGCGGGGATCATCTCGTCGGCCCCCAGGACGCGGAAGTATTTGGAGATGAGCGGATGGGAGTTCACTTCGCGTCGAAGATCCAGAGCTAACTGGATGGCGCGATTCACGAGTTCGTATCCTTCCAATTCCATCTGGCGGCGTGCGACATCGAGGGTGGCAATGATCTGGAGGTTGGGGGAAGTGGAAGCGTGGGTGAAGACCGCTTCATGGAACTGCTCTTCCACGGTGTGGTAATCCTGATCTTTGACGAGCACCATGGAACCCTGGCGCAGACAAGACATGGATTTGTGAGTCGAATTGGTTTGATAAACGCGCAGACGGACCTTGTCGGGATTTGCGAGGAGGCGAGTGCCAAGCAGTGTTTTCTCGTCGGCCTTCAGGTCGGCTCCTAGCTTCTTTTCCTGCGCCTCATAGGCAGTCCGATAAGCGGGATCCTTGAACTTCTTTTCCAAGTTGGCGGCGGCACCCATTGCGGTGCGCCTGCGATAGAAGGGACTCCATCGCGCGAATCCAAACCACGCTTCGTCCCAAAGAAAGATGAGGTCAGGCTTGATCGCCAGGCACTCCTCCATAACTCGTTCGGGATTGTAGATATGTCCGTCAAACGTGCAGTTGGTGAGTACCAGCAGGCGGGCCCGATCCAGGCGACCCTCGGCCTTCAAATCAAGCAGCGCTTTTTTGATGGTGCTGAGAGGAACGGCTCCGTACATGGAATATTGTGTGAGGGGATAAGCCTCGACATAGAGGGGATAGGCGCCGGAAAGGACCGCGCCATAGTGGTGTGATTTGTGGCAGTTGCGGTCCACCAGAACGATGTCACCGGGACCCAGGAGAGCCTGTTCCACCATTTTGTTGGAGGTGGAAGTTCCGTTGGTCACGAAGAAAACATGGTCGGCGCCAAAGGCTCGAGCGGCCTTGTCCTGAGCCACCTTAATGTTGCCAGTCGGCTCCAGGAGACTGTCGAGTCCGCCCGTAGTGGCGGAGGATTCAGCGAGGAAGAGATTGACGCCGTAGAACTTGCCCATGTCGCTGATCCAATTTGATTTGAAGATGGATTTGCCGCGGGCGATGGGAAGCGCATGAAATGTTCCGATCGGACGCTGAGCATATTTCTGCAGGTTGTCGAAATAGGGAGTATCGAAGCGGTCGGCAATGCCGTCCAGAATGCTGAGATGCAGCTCCAATGGTTCTTCGACCTGATAAAAAACCCTTCGGAGGAAACTGGCGTTGACATCGCCCGCCACTTCTTCCACTTTCCGGTCACTGAGAAAGTAGATGTCGAGCTCTGGCCGCAACTGTTTCAACCCCTGGGCGAGCGCCATGCTGTAATCGCTGGCATCTGCGGAAATTCCGCTGGCGGCCAGATGGCTGGTGAGAAACTCGCGCAAAACCGGACTGGTGTGGGACGAATGAAGCGAAATTCCCTCGTAAACAATCACGGCTTCAATGCCGCCGTTCAGGATCGTTGCGAGCACGGCGTCCTCAAAGGAGGATACGAATACTGGCTCATACACAAATTTATCTTGTGGTCTCCGCAGTTTGCGGAGATCCTGCGCCAGCTCTTGCCACGCTGTCCTGCGTGCAGGACTTACAACCAGCACCTCGAAATACGGCCGATGTGCGGCATCCTCGCCCGCACCGGGCACACGTTCGCCGAGATTGATGGGCGCCTCATCCTCACTCTCCCAATCTCCAACGTTGCTGCGATAAGAATGTGTCAGCAACGCGTTGCTGATCGATTGAATCAAGCGAGCCGCACCGGTTGCGTCCCCTGAGGAAATGCGATCCTCTAGCAAGGCCACCAATTTTTGTCCCGGATAGGCAAAGAAATCTTCCCACTGCCGCAATTCTTGGAAGCTGTTGGTTACAGTAGCCTGATGCTGCGCCTTGCTGGGCTCTGGCTGAGCGAGCGACCTGTTCCATAGGCGCGATGCGCGCAGCAATGTGCGCCAACGGTCGAACCTTGCCTCTTCGGCCATAAAGAATTGGTCCACCCGCGGGGCTTCCGGTTTTGCTGGAGTATTCATGAGTTCCTCACCTGCGTTCGCCGGCTTCCGTTCGCGCATGAGTGCCCTCTTTCCCGAGGGTTCAGATAGGCGCCGGCGGTTTCACTAGGACTGGTGTGATTGTTAGCAGCGGCAAAGAACCGCAACAACTAGGAGAATCCCTAGGACGTCTGTCACACAAAGGGCAGAAGCATTTGCGTGGCGCGGGTGCGAACTGGACTTTGTGACTGCAAACCGGGATGGTGTTGTCGCAGGCTCAGACCGTGGTTTCGAATGCCCGACGGAGTGATTGAAGAGTTGCGGAAACTCTAGCGAGCAGCAGGGCAAACAACACAAGGATCATGGTTTGAAAGATTGCAAACACGATGACGGCCGTCACTGCGGCGGTATCCGGAAAACTTGCTGTGGCGATCACCAGCGCAACGCCTACATTGCGGGCTGCGGTAGTCAAGCCGATTGCTTTGCGGAGCGCGATCGGCTGACCACCAAGAACCAAGCCGGCCGCCAAAAACAGGAAAATGAGGATGCAAATTTCAAGGTAGCCCTTCGCACGTACCTCCACGAGAGTCCGGTATTGCAGTGCGATGATTAATGCGAACACCAAGAGGCTGAGAACTGCACTTAGCAGGTTTGCAGGTTTCTTCAATTTTTCCGCAATCAGGGGACGTTTGGCGCGAATCAGAAGACCGATTCCCAACGGAATAAACTGCGTCATCAACAAGGTTGTTACAATCTTGACGGTATCAATTTTGAGGTTGGCACCATGAGTGATTAGCGGTGAGAGAGAGCTCAGCAGGAGCGGCGCAACAACCGCTGAGGACGCCGCTAAGATCACCATTAACCCCACAGATGCCGCGACCTGACCTTTCGCTATCGCTGTTAGCGCAGGTGCAAACGGTGCACCGGGACAAACACTGACCAGAAGGAATCCGAGAGCGACTATGGGACTGGCTTGAAATAGGTATAAAAGCGAAATCGCAATGGCAGGAACCAACACATAATTGGCCAGCCCCGCGCGGATAAGGAGAGGAACATTTCTAGCCACGGCGGCGAGATCACTTAGGCACACGCCAAGTCCTGCTGCCACCATCATCTCCATCAGCAGAACCACCACCAGAATGTTGGCGAGTTTATCTAGCCACAGCGTGCGCACACCTCTGCTAAGGACCCGGCTCATCTCTGGCTTATCGCTGAGAAGCTATATCAGCAACTGGGGAAACCCCTAATGACCCGGCCCGAGCCGCAAGAAGTTCGGTAACAGGAGTAAATGTTGCTAGCTAAGGTTGGGAGGAATTCTTGGCAGAGTCCTCTTTGGCCCACTGCTGTTTTTTTTTCTTCGATGGCTTTCGAAGAAGGTGGATAGTTTTTGAAGGCGTCTTTGATGTTGCTATCGGCGGTCTTCCAAATTTTGTCTGGGTCGGTATGGAGGAGCTTAACACTGGCAAACATGCGCCACGCGAGGCCGCGGTTTTTGCCGCCAATGAGCTCAATGGCGAGCATGCCTTGATGGTTGGTGTAAGTCTCCATGGAATAGTAGACGAAGCCCCAGTGATAACCGAGGTATGGGCCGTAGACACCCCAGTTGGCGCTGCTTGCCACATCGACGTCCTTCTGGCTGTTCGCCCAGTAGCGGACTACCAGGTCCGGACTCTCATCCGCATTCACTTCTCGAAGGCCCTTGGCCGTCAGTTCACGGGTGACGGCGCGATGGATGCGATTGTTAAGCTGTTCTGGATTGAGTTGCAACCTGACAAGCTGTTCGACACCGCCAATAAAGGCAAAGGTTTTGAGCTGCGTAAAATCGAGATTGGGATCGAAGTCCGTGGAAATTTTAGAGGCAGCGAGCGGAGCGAACAAAAACAAGGAGAGCATAGCCGCGACGAACAGGCCAAGGCGCTTCCTGTTGCTTCCACATGCCACCCAGATCGATTTCATGACATACCTTTCGGACGAGCGAGGATGAAAGCTGGCTGGATCAATATATCTCCGGAACAAATCTACGCCCTTTGATCGATGCCTGATCGTTATAAACGTGCTTGTGCGCGCGTTTGGGCAGCTTGATTTTCTCGCGAGGTGCCTTCTTATAAGGAATCGCGCTGAGCAAGTAAGAAATGCAATTTAGACGGGCTTTACGCTTGTCGTCGGAACGGACTAAATGCCATGGAGCGTGTTTTGAGTCCGTAGCCTGCAGCATCCGATCTCTAGCGCGCGAATAGTCATACCAGCGGCGGAAAGATTCGAGGTCCATCGGACTAAGCTTCCACTGTCGGAGGGGATCCTTGAGGCGCGCTTCGAAGCGGCGTTGTTGTTCGTCCTGACCGACTTCCAGCCAAAACTTAATGAGGATGATGCCAGCGTCCGTAAGATATCTCTCCACTGTGGGGCAGAGTTCGAGGAATTGACGGTATTGATCCTCCGTGCAAAAACCCATGACGTGCTCGACGCCCGCGCGGTTGTACCAACTGCGGTCGAAGATCACGATCTCGCCGGCACTGGGAAAGTGTTGCATGTAGCGTTGCATATACATCTGAGTTTTCTCGCGATCGGATGGCGCGGGCAGAGCAACGAGACGGAAGACGCGAGGACTGACCCGCTCGGTCATGGCCCGAATGGTGCCGCCTTTGCCGGCGGCATCACGACCCTCAAAGACCACAATGACTCGTAGTCCTTTGTATTTGACCCAGGCCTGCAACCTGCAGAGTTCACCCTGAAGGCGGCGAAGCTCTTTCTCGTATTTCTTGCGCTTCAGTGATTTGCCTTCGTCGGACGTGTCTTTTTTGGCCATTGGAAAGCGCTCCTCCTGCTTCAGTCATTCAGGGCGAGGGTACGGCGTGGCTGGGGAAGTCCCACCGGTGCTGGTCCACTGCGAATCGTTGAGATTCCAGCCGCCACCGAGCGAACGATAGAGACTGATCAAGGCCACTTTGCGGCCGAGATCGTAATTGACCGAGGCGCTTTCCGCGGGATACATGGCGAGCTGCGCATCGATGATTTCGAGATAATTGGAGAGTCCGCTATCGTAACGAACAATAGCGAGCCGGACGGATTCGCGGTAAGCCTCAACGGACTTCAGTTGTTCCTGGTAGGACTGTGCTAAGAGCTGGTGCGCGGAAAGCGAGGTGGAAACTTCACCGAAGGCTTGGGTCACAAGTTTTTCGAAGGAGATTTTCGCCTGGTCCCGTTGAGCGATCGAAGCACGGTATTCGTTTTTGAGCCGACCTCCAGTAAAGATCGGCCCCGCCAAGTCGCCCGCCAGTGTCCAAGCCTTACCAGCTGCGGTCAGTTCGGAGAGTTGAGGGCTAACACCGCCGAATAGCCCGCTTAAAGAAATCGTGGGAAAGAAATTTGCCTTAGCGACTCCCACGTTGGCATTGGCCGCGATCAGGTTCTGCTCCGCTTCGCGCAGGTCCGGACGCCGTTCCAACAAGGTAGCGGGTATCCCGGCCGGGACTTGGGGCGGGTCATACTGCTCGGCCAGAGTAGCACCCCTGGCAATTGGGCCCGGATTGCGACCGAGAAGCAAATTGATGGCATTCTCCTGAGCCACGACTTGACTCTCGAAATCGGGTATCACGGCAGCGACGTTAGACAGGGCTGCCTGCGCACGGCTCACTTCCAGTCCCGAAGCCGCACCACCTTCGAACTTGTGCTGGAAGATTTCGAGGGTGTCTTGAAAGCTCTTCACGGTCTCATGGGCAATCACCAGTTGCTCGTCCAGCGCTCGCAACTGAAAATACCCCTGCGCTAGGTCGGACATGACCATGAGACGAATGTCTCGCCTAGCTTCCTCAGTTGAAAAGTAGACGGCACGCTGAGCTTCATTCAGTTTTCGAATACGACCAAAGAGGTCGATTTCCCAGAAAGTTGTGAAGCTGTAGGAGTAATAGGTGTGGTTGGGTATGAACGGAGTCTGCTGTCCGGCAATATTACCGTCGTAGCCCACTTGCGGGTAGTACTGCGAACGTGTGACGCCGAGGAGGGCTCGCTCCTGCTCAACACGCGATACCGCCAGCCGCAGGTCATAGTTGTTATTGAAGGCCTCGTGAAGCAGCCCTTGCAAAACAGGATCCTTGAACAGTTCCCACCATGCCAGATCGGCGATGGAAGTGGCGGAGGCCTGCTGTTCTGTGTAATACCCAGGAGGAGTCTGAAAGGTGGGCTTTTGATACTTCGGCCCGAGAGCGCAGCCACACAACAGGCAAGAGACAAGAAGGATGGCGATAACTTTTCGCATCAGTCGTGGCCCCCCTCCAGGACGGCCGGGTGGGTTACTTCTATGTGTGGTTTCTTCTTGGCGACACGTTCCACGACAACAAATAAGACCGGCACCAGGAAGACTCCCAAAATCGTGGCAGCGCTCATTCCCATAATCACCGAACTGCCTAGCACCCTGCGCCCAATCGCACCGGCGCCTTTCGCGGTCCACAGAGGAACGCAACCCAAAATAAACGCGAAAGAGGTCATCAATATCGGTCGCAAGCGGAGACGCGCACCTTCAAGCGCAGCATCGACGATTTCTTTTCCTTTCGAATGTTCGAGCACCGCGAATTCCACGATCAAAATCGCGTTTTTGGCGGTCAAGCCAATCAGCATGATCAGCCCAATCTGGGCAAAGACATTGTTGTCGAATTTGCGCAAGAGCAGTCCGCCGTACGCCCCGAGAACTGCGACGGGTACGGACAGCAGCACGCTGAAGGGCAACGACCAACTTTCGTAGAGCGCAACGAGAATCAAAAATACGAAGACAAAGGACATGGCGAAGACCATGGCTTGGCCGCCTTCGGCCTTTTTCTCCTGATAGGACATGTCACTCCACGCGTATCCGAAACCGGCGGGCAGAACTTCGTTGGCAACCTGTTCCATAGCCGCCATGGCTTGCCCGGAACTGAAGCCCGGGCTTGGTGATCCATTGATCTGGATACTACGAAAGAGATTGAAACGGTTGGTGTATTCCGGGCCGGAGACGCGCTTGATGGTGACCAGTGAGGCCAGGGGCGCCATCTCGCCCTTTGAATTTCGCACGTAAAAATCATTGATTTTATCGACGCTGGTGCGGTATTCCGGCTCTGCTTGCAGGTAGACCTTCCACTGACGCCCGAATCGATTGAACTGGTTGACGTAGGAGCCGCCGAGGAAGGCCTGAAGTGTTTGGTAAACCTCTCCAAATTGCAAACCTTGCTTCAGGACGCGATCCTGGTCGACTTCCACATAGAGTTGCGGCACCGAGGGGCGGAAGGTGCTGACGATCGAGGCAATTTCCGGACGTTTCCGGGCCTCCAAACTCAATTTATCCAGCATCTCTGATAATTGCGCGATGGTTCCGCCACTGCGGTCCTGCAGCATAAAAGTGAATCCACCGGCTGTGCCGAGTCCGGGAATGGCGGGTGGGCCGAAGGCAAATGCAATCGCCTCCGGGATTTCATTTCTCATCTTCACGTTCAAAAATCGCATCAGGCCTTCGGCGGAAAGTTCCGGAGTCAGGCGCTCCTCCCAAGGCTCAAGCTGCAAAAAGTAGAAGCCGGTGTAGGAGGCAGAGGTGTTAGAAAGCAAGCTGAATCCGGAAATTCCGCTGTAACTCTTAACACCGTGGGTGTGCGCGAGCATTTCGTCCATTTTGCGCATCACCGCGTCGGTGCGCTGTAGCGAAGCCGCATCGGGCAACTGAATCTGGAGGAAGGCATAGCCTTGGTCTTCTTCAGGGATAAAACTGGCGGGGAGCTGTTTGCCCATGGCAACGGCGACAACCGAAATTCCTAACAGCAGTAAGAGGGAGATGCCCCAGCGTCGGATGAGCACACCGCTCCAGCTAACGTAGCCCCCGGTCAATTTCCCGAACCAGCGATTGAACCAATCGAAAAACTTTCCCAAGGGACCTCTGGACTTCTTGCGAGGACGCAACAGGAGAGCAGAAAGCGCGGGCGAAAGGGTCAAAGCATTGAAGGCTGAGATCAAGACGGAGATAGCAATGGTCACGGCGAATTGCTGATTGAGCAGGCCCTTGATGCCACCCATAGCGGCCATCGGCACGAAGACTGAGGAAAGAATCAAGGCGATACCAATCACCGGTGCGGTGACTTCCTCCATGGCCTTGAAGGTCGCGTCCTTGGGCGACAAGCCGTGCTCGATGTGATGTTCGACGGCCTCGACAACCACGATGGCGTCGTCCACCACCAGGCCGATAGCGAGGATCAGGCCGAACAGAGAGAGTGTATTGATGGAAAATCCCAACATTGGAAAGACGGCAAAGGTTCCGACAAGGGAAACTGGCACGGCCAACAACGGAATTAAGGTAGCGCGCCAGTTTTGGAGAAAAAGAAATACCACGATGATGACCAGGACGATGGCCTCCATCAACGTGGTAACGATCTCTTTCATCCCTTCGGTAATCGGCAAAGTCGTGTCCATCGCTATGGTGTATTCCAGCCCATCAGGGAATCGTGTTTTTAGTTCCTCCATCTGCGCTTTAACCTGTTTTGCAACTGCTAAGGCGTTGGAACCGGGCGCCTGGTAAACGCAAACAATGACTGCGGGCTTTGCATTGAAACGTCCGATCTGCTGATAGACGAGGGAACCCAACTCGATGCGGGAGACGTCCTTAAGTCTTACCGTGGAGCCGTCGGAGTTTTGGCGGACAATGATATTGCCGAACTCTTCCGCGTTGATGAGCCGGCCCGGGGCGCGGACTGCGTATGTGAATTGCTGACCCTTGGGGGCAGGCTCCGCTCCGATTTGACCCGCCGGATTAACCGCGCTTTGTTGCTGGACAGCATTGGTGAGATCAGTGACGGTCATACCGAGTTTCGTCAATTGATCCGGCTTGACCCATATGCGCATGGCGTAATCCGCGGCGCCAAAATTGGTAACCTGGCCAACGCCGGGTACGCGCAAGAGGGCGTCGTTAACATTAATAGTGGCGTAGTTGCCAAGAAATTGACCGGCATATGTGCCGGTGGGCGAGTAGAGAGAGATGACGAGAAGCGGCAGGCCCATTAACTTCTTGACGGTCACACCATACTGATTGACGGAGGTGGGGAGGTTGGGGCTGGCTTGTGAGACGCGATTCTGGGTGTTGACCTGATCGATATCGACGTTGGTGCCGACATCGTAGGTAACCTTGAGAGTCATGGTGCCGTCGTTGGCATTGGTGGACATCATGTAGAGCATGTTGTCGACGCCGTTCATCTGTTGCTCGAGGGGGGTGGCGACCGATTGTTCAATGGTTAGAGCGTCCGCACCGGTGTAGGTGGCCGATACGTTAATCTGCGGAGGGACGATATCCGGGAGTTGCGCGACGGGAAGTTTGGCCATGGCTACCATGCCGCTGATGACGGTGAGAATGGCGATCACAATCGCCACGTTTGGGCGATTAATGAAGAATTTAGACATGACTATTTTCCACCGACCGCATTGGCCTGAGTATCGTTAAAGGGTTTCGGTGCGACGGTGACGCCGGTGCGGACACGTTGCAAACCGTCGACGATCACGTTCTCGCCGGGTTGAAGCCCCGATTCGACTACCCACATGTCACCGAAAAGCGGACCGAGTTTTACCGTCTGGATGGTTACTTTGTTGTCCGCACCCACGACCCCCACCTGGTAGACGCCCTGCAACTCGGAAACTGCCTGCTGCGGGATTAGCATTGCATTTTTGCGCAGCTCGGTAATCGCACGGATGCGCGCATACTGTCCGGGACGGAGGACATTTCCTGGATTTGGGAATTCACCGCGGACCTGAATGGTGCCTGTTCGCGAATCCACTTCGCGGTTCAGGAAAAGGACGCGGCCTTGGCGGGGATACGGTCTGCCGTCTCCAAGGATTAATTGGAGGCTAGTTTTGCCAGTGCTAGCTGATTTTTCTCGCTGGAATCTCAAGTAATCCTGCTCCGCGATGCTGACGTCAACATAGATAGGATTGACATTCGAGATAGTGGTCATGACCGTCGCTGGGGTCATGAGATCGCCGATCCCGACCTTGGCAACGCCGGCGATGCCGGAAATTGGAGAAGTAACGGTGGTCCACGCCAGATTTAACTTGGCATTGTCCAGGACGGCTTGGTCAGCATCCACGCTAGCGCTGGCAGCTCTTTCTGAACTCTGCGCCTTATCGAGTTCTGCCTGACTCACCGCTCTCTGAGCCACCAACGGTGTATAGCGACGCACATCGATCTGTGCCTGCGCCAGTGCTGCACGTGCGCGCTCCAGATTCCCGGTGGCCTGTTCCACCGCTGCTCTGGCCTGACGCTGATCCAACTGGAAGAGCGGCGCGCCTTTCGCAACGAACGAACCTTCGGCGTAGAGCCGGGTCAACAAAAAACCTTCAACCTTGGGCCGAATCTCCGCGTCCACGTTGCCGGCCATTGTTCCCACCCATTCCTGGTGGATAGGCACTTCCTTCTGGACGACCGACGCGATGGTCACACTTGGTGGCGGCGGAGCCGGCTTTTCTTTCTCGGTAGAACATCCAGCGAGAGTGGCAAACACGACGAACGATGCGCACAGAAGTTGCGAAGCGCCAAGCATGGGACAGGAAATTATCCGCTTGTGCCAAGCAGTCTCGGCAGGAGTCCTTTTATGGTTCGACTGCACTGGTACACGGTCAGGAGATTCTGTCCTCATTCGTTTTGCCTCCGGACGACTGCAAGACGATTCGTGTGGCCACGGCGGAAACCCTTCCCTCTTGAGACTCAGGCGAACCTGAGCGAGCGGATACTTCCTGCGGCAGGTATTCTCTAAGCTGGGCGCTGCAGGGGAATTGGCGAAAGTAACAAGTAGGAATCGCAGATAGCCGTAACATCCCCCGACGCACACAACTCAGTCTGTCGCTGCCTCCGACGCGTACAACGCGTCCGCCGGCCAACTGTCTTCCGTGGGACTCCACGATTTATCTGGGTTGTAGAGCTCCATGTCGTTGAAGATCTTGAGAGTGTCCGGGCCCAAATCCTTTTGGTAAACGACGCCGTCATAGCCGACGATGAAGGTTTTGACGCCTGTGACGCGGTAATCCGCGGGAGCGGCGGCTAGCGCGAACCCCCCAATCATCGCGCCTTCCACGACAAAATCGAGCTGGCCGAGCGGCGCAGCGGAGCCTTGACCTTTCAGGATCTTGAAGAAATATCCGTGGTAGGGCTTGCTCTTATCCGTATAGCCTTGCTGCAAGGCGTCGGCGATTTTCTCAGAGATGGGTCCGCCGAGGCTTCCATCCGCATTCCGCCAGACGAGTCCGTCTTGTTTTCCAGGTGTGCTGATCACTCGCTGCGCATATTGATTCACTTCGGCGTTATCGTGCTTGGTCATTGCGTATTCGTGTTGTGCTTCGTCGTATCCTCGGCAGATCTGGATGGCATCGAGTTCGTTGGTGCCGATACGCCGGTAAAGCATCTCCTGGCGACCTGCCTGCGTGTCGAAAACCCATGCCCCATTTTTGCGAACGATCGGGATTGCCAACGGAAAATTGTCGTTGCCGACCTGCAGGGTGGCACGGTCCGCGTTTTTGGGGTCGACGCGGACGACGGCGTGCTCGTGTGCCTTGGCCGCAAAATCAACCGCGATATTCTTGTCGCGAACTGGATCTTCTGAAGAAATCAAATCCTCACCCTCGGGGCCCAGAATCTTTCGCAAAGCCGGCACATCGAAGGTTGCGGAAGCCTGCACTAGCGCGGCGACCGCTTTTTCTGGCGTAGCGAAGGTCATTTGCGATGGAGTGCTCTCTTGCCTGGACGTTACGGCGATCGGGATGAGTAGAGCCAGTAGCGAGGAAAGCAAGAACATCATAGAAATGCGGTTGAGTTTCGTGGTTGTGTGCGAGCTCATCTGTTTTTCTCTCATGGTTCAGTCACCTCCGGCGTCCGCCGCCACCGCCGCGAGAGCCCATACTGGAACTGCCGCGGGAGCTGCTGGCACGCGCCGCACTGCCACTGCTGCCACCGAGTGCGTTGCCGCCGGACCTGGAGTTCGAACTGGGCGATGTGCTGCGATTACTAACGCGATCTCCACCGCCACTCGAGGAAGGTCGATTTCCCCCGCCTGAGCTACGGTCGCTCGCACGGGGCTCTGACCCACGCGATGAGACGTCACGTGTTCCGGCTTGCTGCCTGTTTCCCTGATTTTGGCGCGCAGCGGCTTGCCGGTCGGACGCGGAAGCCCCGCGAGTTGTGCCGCCATATTTCTGCGCAGTGTCTCTGTTTCCGTAAGGCGTCCCCCCGCGATGCTGCGGGTTGTGTTGCCAGTTGTTTCCGCCGGCGCCTCCAGCGCCGCCGCGCGCCGGTTGAGTCGACACGCGGTTGCCGCCGTTCACGTTGTTGCGATTGCCGCCGTTTATGTTGGAATTACGGTTGTAATTATTGTTGTTATTTATGGTGATGTTGTTGTTACCGCCCCCGCCCCAACCGCAGCCATAGCCCCAACCTCCGCCCCATGCCGCGCCCATGGCCAGACCTACACCGAAGGAAATCGCCATACCTGCCGCGTAATACCCGACAGGTGGATAGGCAATGGGAGGATAGGGATAAACTGGTGCGCCGTATACGACCGTGGGATTGTAGGTTGGAACGTAAACCACTTCGGGATTGGCTTGCTGAATGACAACGACCTGCTTGGATTCCACAACTTTTGTTTCGACTTTCTGCTGTTCCGTGGATTTCAAGTTCCCAGAGTCTTGCGCTTTTTTCCTCATGCGCTGAACCGATTCCATCACGTCCGATTGCTGGGCAAGAAACGCGTTCCCCAGATCGGTTGTCCACTGAATATCGCTTGCCAGGCGTTTCACCAGATCTGGCATCGCGGCCAAGCCCTGGACGCTGGGATCCCAAGGCTGCTTCGAAACGGCATCCTCGAGAGCCTTATCCTTCAAAGTTTTGTTTTTCTCCAGCCATTGTTGAAGCTGGATAATCTCTAACGGATATGTAGAGGCCGCGAGCACTTGGGCTAACATCGGATCCGGGTACAAGGCGATCGGCGCGACGAGCGAGTCGAGTTGATCCGGAGGTATTTTTGCCGCTGGTTCTTGCTGGCCCGACCCCGCGGCCGGATCTTGTGTTCGGGCTGCGGGAAGTGTGTTTACGTGCAAGAGCAGCGCAGAGCAGAGAACGGCCAGACCGTTTTGCGTTATTTTCCTGAGAAATTTCGATCCAAGAGTTTTCTTCATCATGGTTCAACTCTTTCTCTCCGGCCAAGCAGGCGAGGAGGAACCGCTCCGACTTCCGGCTCCTCCTCTCTCTTTGGGGGGTGAACTAACGGCCGAGGCTTGCGCGCAGAAATTTCACTCCGAACGAAGCGGAAATGCAGAGAAGTCCGAGGAGCCCGATCAAAGGCAGATCACTCGCGGTCTTCGGCAGTTTTTCTGGAGTGGCTGCGGCCATTTCCGTTTCAGGTGCGGGAGCCGGTTCCGAGGTGACGACGAGGATGGGAACATCCGCTGGCGGAGCCGGCGGAGGCGGCGGCATCGTTCCCGTTACTGTTCGCTCGTGGGCGACTACCGTCTCCGGAACCTCGACTATCTTGGTGGCGGTGATCACCATTCCCTTTTTCAAGGCGAACGCATCGACCATCTCGCCATTCACATTGAATTTTTGGCCCTTAGGGATCTTGAAAGCCTGGTTCGTATTGTCTTCCAGTGTCAGGACCACAGTATTTGGCGGGGTCACATGCCAAATCTTCCCGGTAACGCTCTGGACGGTGGTCACGGTCTGCGGCGTGGTGGTGACGGCGAGAGTGTGCTGGAGTTTCATGCCTGGCTTCAGGTCATGAATGCCCAGTTGCCTGCCATCAACATCGATTTTACGACTGTCTGGGATATTGGAAATGTGCCGGATACTGCCATCGTCCATTTTCAGGACCAGGTCGTTTCCTTCGACAAGCACAACGACGGCACGCTCGACCGTGACTTCTGTGGTCGACGGATGTTGCGTAGTCGACGTTGACGACTGAACCTGCGCCCGTGTGGGCGTGACAAAGGCGAAGCAGAATGTGCCGACAGCCACTACCAGGGCCTTCTCCAACCGACTATTCAAGGATTTCATCTGTCATCCTCCGGATTTGAATTAAGCTGAGATTTCTCGAACCCACTCGCGGCTGAGAGCCGACTTCAGTGCGAATCTTGGCCTCCAAGCTCCTCAGCTGGAGAGCGTGATTGCCCAGAATTCGCAAGATTGTTTGGATCGGAAATGGTGGCATGCACGATGTATCGCAAGGGAGCACTGCCAACAAAGTAAAACGGGTAACAAGTTACAAGGGTGAGAGTGGGCTTGGACCTCGGCGCCAGCACAGACACGTCGCCCGGTGAAACAATGACGATCTCGTCCACGACATATCGAGAGTTTCCCGTTGGCGCGAAAAGATCCATGATGTCGCCAACGTGAATATCCTTAAGCCCCCGGAAAAATCCATCGCGGTGTCCGGCTATTCCCACGTTGCCGTATTCGCTAGGAGCAGCAGTGCCTTCGATGTGTCCGACAGCGCGGTTCAGCGTCAGGTCGTCGGTACCTTCGAGCACAGGTACTTCGAGATCGATGGCCGAAATCCTGAGTACGCCCAAAGGACGTGGCGTACTCGCGATCAGGCTAGCTTGATAAGCCTCGATACGTTTTTGCGACCAGAAACGGAAATCTGGGATTGCGACTCTCCGGAGAGACGAATTAGCAGAGGCGCGCGCGGAAGTGGATTGATTACTCCAGAATGCGCGCATCGCCGTATGGGAGTAAATGGCGGTATAGAGGTGAACGCCAGCAAACAAAAAGAGCATTAGGAATCCGAACAACAGCAGAAGCCGTTCGAAGCCGCTACTGAATCTCGGCATGCTGGTTCGCAACATATGCCCGCATCTCCGCCAAATGGGGTTAGTACGCCATTGCCCCGATTTTGGCCGGTTAACTTCTCACTGTGTATCCATTTAGGCCGATTCAGAAAAAGGGACAACTAGGGAAACCCCTAACCGAATTGGGTGAGTGAACAAGGCGGGAAGTCATATTGAAGTGTGCGGCGCAACGTACGGCTGACCGTCGAGCACCGCATAAATCGCGGGAATCAAGTGAGCTTTCATTCGGGATTTGGTAACGAATCCACGAGGACCTTCTTCGAGGCAGGCGTCGATGTATTCCTTACTGGAATGGATGGTGAGGAATACAAACTTAGCGGTCGAGCCTGCCTGCACAAGTTTGTGGACTGCATCAATACCGGTCATTTTCGGCATGGTGATATCGGCAACCACCACATCGGGATGAAGACGCAGAACTTCCGAGACCAGCGAAGCTCCATCCGAGGCCGTGCCGAGCAATTCAAAATGAGGCTTCAGGAAGGCCGTTTCGAGGTTCAAGAAGTCAGGGTGATCATCCGCCAAGAATACCGTTGGGCGAAGCAAAGTTCGCCTCCGTGCAAAACAACCTGATGTCCACGCGACCGCGGCACCTACGTGGACTCTATTTCTGCTAACTGGAAATAACAGCCCGGAGTCTACTTAACTACTGGGGGAATCCCTAGGTGGGTTCTCCAGAGTTTTGTCGGGATCTGATTGGGACAGTCATTTTGGTTGTCCCGTCCAGGGAATTCGCGGTCCAGCGAAATTAAACCCTGTTGCAGTGCAAACAAGATCAATCCCGCATTACTCTTCAGGTTGAAGGCTTGCATTATATGATGCTTGTGGAATTCCACTGTTTTTTCGCTCAGGTTCAGCATGTCCGCTATTTGTTTAATGGCCCTCCCCTCGCCAAATAATTGAACGATGTCTTTCTGGCGGCAGGTTAACTCCTTGTTGAACTGGCGAGCGCGAGTCTTCAAGGTTGCCCAGTCCTCACCACGCAATTTCCGGGTCAAATAGGACTCTCCGTGCCAAACACGGTCGATCGCTTCCATCAGTTCCGGGCCTGCGGACTGCTTAAGGACAAAGCCGACGGGCCCGAGCTCAAGAGCGGCAGCAGCCAAGTTGGCTTCGTCTCGCATAGTGACGAAAACAAACTTTATGTTGGGAGCCTGAAGTTTGATTCTGCGCGCAGCGTCGAGTCCGTTAAGCACGGGCATGGCCACGTCTGCAATAATGATATCGGGCTTCAGCTTGAGAGTTGCTTCGATTAAGGCTCGACCGTCGGACACAACACCGACCACCGGATACTTGCGCTCTACGTAGCTCTTTAAGGCCTCAGCGAAGATTACATGATCGTCGGCGATCAAGAGTGTCGGGCGGGACCTGTCCGAAGAGAGTCGTTCCATACGGGGACACTTTCTGGGCGGTGCCTGAGGGGCCGCTCTAGGAATTATCGACGAGAGTGGGCTGGGCTGGGTCTCTAACAATACCACTGAAATCACAATAAAGTTGGGCAAGCAGTGATAGCCGTCACACATTTGCGCTGTCCCAATTTACTGCCTTTATATTGACCGCGCGAGTTCGCCTCCACTCTTTAGCTAGTCGTCGCCGCTTTCCTTGCCGCCGACTTGACCGGCACGGAAGCCGTGACAGTGGTGCCTCTTCCAAACTGGGAATGAATATCAAATTTTCCGCCCAATAGACGAGCGCGCTGTTCCATGCTTCGAATCCCAAGCCCTTCGGCGCGGGGAAGGTTTGCCAGATCGAAGCCACGACCTTGGTCACGCACGGTGACTTCCAACCGGTGGTCGGACAGTTGCAAGTCCACTTCCGCATCCTTCGCCCAGCTGTACTTCTTTACATTCCGAAGGGCTTCCTGCACGATTCGAAAAACACCAAGTGCCGCATCAGGATCAATCGACCGGGGGACCTCATCCGCAGTCAAGTCGACCCGGATTCCCTGTTGGACGGTGAACTCCTTGCACAGAGCAGTGAGAGCGGGAACAAGTCCCAGGCTCTCGATCGTGGATGAATGCAGCCGGTGAGACAAGGTATGAAGATCATCACCAAGCTGCATAGTCGAATTCAAAAGCTCATGCAATTGCTTACGAAGTTCATCCATTGCTGCCGGCGTGGCGTCTTGCGCATTCTCCAAACCCAAAGCGAGTATCGCCACTCTCTGGCTGAAGTCATCGTGAAGCTCGGCAGCCACCCGGCTGCGCTCTTGCTCCTCCGCGTTGATCAACATGCCGCTGAGCTGCACTTGTCTATCTCTGGCAACCCTCAGTTCCGTTCGGCTGCGCTGCAGGTAGGCCACCAAAGCGGAGAGAGCAAGGATAATCCCTATTACCGTGACCCATGTCCACTTGTTGCGCTCCCAAAGGCTGGGTTCGCGAAACATTACGACGCTTCCTGCCGGGAGCTTGCTCTCCGCGATGTGCCAAGCTTGCAGTTCATGCCAGTCGAACATGTATATACTAGAGATGGTCTGAATCGGAATGTCTTGAGCTTTTGTTCCATCCAGTAGCTCTGAAACAATCTGCGCCGTTATCTTCCCTTGCTTTTCAAATGGCATCACGTATCCGCCAAGAATCCCATGTCCGATATACGTGTCGGACATACCAAAATCGGGGGCATTCGAGGCGGCTGCGATTTCCGGAAGTGCCTTTGTTGCATTGACAAATTTGTTGCCAGCGGAATCCTCGAAGAAAGAGGTAAACAGCTCGATAGAATGGGCAGGCAGTCCGCGAAGTCGTATCAGTAATGCGCCCATTTCCATGTCAGTTAGATAGACAACATCTACTTTGCCGGCAAAAGGAGTAAATGCCGATTTCGTCGCTGACATGACAACCTTGTCGAATGAGGAACTGCCCCCCACTACGAATACGTGACGCGTATCCGGGAAAAGGCGCAAGGCCACGTCAAGGGTTTTTTCGGGTTCAAGCTTGATCCATGTTCCAGTAAATCTGGAATCGAGCCTTGGATTGGCCACTTGATCCACACTGGCGCCGGAAATAACGATGGGAACGTCCAAGAAGAGGGACTGCGTGTACCTTGAGAGAAAGTCGATGGCGCCCGGACCCACGGCTACGACTGCGTCCAGCCTGTGCGAGCCATACTTCTTATCGATCCATCCTCTCGCCTCTTCCCGCGAGGGTCGAATTGGAAAGGAAGCTAGATCGAGACTCTCAGTATAGAACTCGACGTGACGATTGGGCGTCTCGTGCACACCGTTGACAACCTGCTGGGTTATCAGACTCGTTAAGGCATGCGACAAACCCACTTCAGTGAGAATCAGGACATTTTTCTTCAGTGAAGTTTGCGCGCTAAGGAAAGGGCGCAACGAAGGCAGGAGCATGAGTATGAGCAGCGCTACTATGCACAGTGGACGGACGTGGCGACCATAAATCCGACGAGGGAAGGTATAGGACTGGCCAATAAGGTGGTTCCGCTGCACGGTCCCACCTCCTAAACGGTGTTTCGACGAAGATATACTGTAATAAAAGATTGGTAGCAAGCGAAATGACGCTGGGCTGCGATCTTCCTCATGGTCGAAATACCTCAGTAAGCGTTTCCCTGTACTTGAAATTTAGTCTGGCCAATAATTGCTGCCGGTAAATAAAACGTCCTGCTTATTCTTGCTGTACTGGTATAGACATCATGACAGTCACGCGGTTACAGTCGCTTTCACTGTCTGCTCCAGATAACCAGCTACAGCCAGCTCAAGACTGAATTGCATCCTTTCGCGCCCGAGCGCCGTACCTAGTGGAGATCTTTGAACCATTCGCAGCACCCCGGGAGTCAGTCCCACTAGCCAGAGAGTGATGCCCCGCTCTCGTTCGCGTTTCTCACCTTCGGTCAACATTTTGAGAGCGGTATATTCCAGATCGGGTACAGCACCGAAGTCGATCGCAACGACCGTGGGTGCAAATTCTGCGACCAAACGCCGGATCTTCTGTCCAATAAGCTCGGCGTTGGCGAAGAACATGCGACCCTCGACGCGCAGCAATAACAACCCAGGATATGTTTCGTCCTCGGGATGGTCTTCCGTACGTGGCCGGAAGACATTCGTTCCTGGCTTGCGGCCCAGCACGTACACTGGTGGATTGGCGACCTGCGATGCGAGCGCCACAAGGGATAAAACGATGGCGACGATGATTCCTTTGAGCGTCCCGAGCAGCACCACGCCGATGACCGCGGCGAGGGCCCAGATGAATTCAGTCCGCCGGATTCCCAAGATCGTCTGGAATTCCGCGGGTCGAATTAATCCGATGGAATAGACTATGACCACGGCCGCGAGAGTGGCCTGAGGCATAAGAGCCAGGACGGGCGCGAGTAGAAGAATCGTGGCCAGGCCGACCGTGGCTGTCACCATCTCGGCGAATTGACTTTGCGCACCCGCGAGCCGGTTCACTGCGGTCTGCGTGGTGCCGCCACCGGCAGGCATAGCCCCAAAGAATGCGCCACCGGCATTTGCCAGTCCAGTGGCCAGCAACTCGCGGTTCGCACGAAGTGGTGGTTCGTTACTGTTGGCGAAGGCTCGGCCTGCGGCGATACTTTCCGTAAAACTCATAAGCGCAATGCCCAGTGCGCCGGGCCACAGTGCCTGGGCCAGAGAAAATTGTGGAATTGTGATTGAGGGTAGACCTTGGGGAATGCGGCCGACTAATTCCACTCCGTAGGACTGCAATCCCAGCAACCGCACACCCAGGATGCCGACAGCTACAGCGATGAGCGGCGCTGGGGCATGCGGAATAAACTGTTCCATGCCCACCAGTAACCCAATCATTATGAGACCGACGGCAAGGGTGGGCAGCGAGGTCTCCGGAAAACCGCGGGCAATCGCCAGCAAGTTATGGAGAAAGGTTCCCCTGGGAAAATGAACACCGAGAATTTTGGGAACCTGATCCAGCACGATGACGATACCGATGCCCGCTTTGAAGCCAACTAATACCGGTTCGGAAATAAAATTGGCAATAAAACCCAGGCGCAGCAAAGAAGCAAGAACGAGGACGGCACCGACCATTAGGGCCAACATGGCGGTGGCCTTGAGCAGGGACGAGGGATCGCCGTTGGGCACGACTTCGCTAAGTTCAGCTCCGGTTAAAACTGCAATGGTTGTGGTGGTACTTACGCTCAATGGACGAGAGGTACCCATGACGGCGTAGATCACCATGGGGACCAACACGGTGTATAGACCTACCTGAACCGGCAGTCCGGCGATGGTTGCGTAGGCCATAGCCTTGGGGATAACTACGGCAGCCGCCGTCAGGCCGGCAATTAGATCCGGCCGCAACCAATCCTTCTGATAATGGAATAGCCAATCGGCGATCGGGAGATATTTGCGGCTTTGATCTTCGGTCGACAAGTTTCTTCCCCTGGCGGCGCATGGTAGCAATCGGTATTTTTTTCAACACCTAGGGATTACCCTAGTGGCGCGCCAGTTCCCATTCAGGGCCCGAATAGACGCAATAAGTGGCAGATGCAGCAACGGTGAAGATGGCTCGGATGAACTATTTGAATCGACTGGTCCATTGGGCGTGGCCCAGTTACCAAGTTCCGATGCGGACCACGGCCTGCGTGGAGATCTTCAAACCCTCTTGCGGCTTAATTGGCCCGACGTCGTTCATCCAGGAGTGGGTGTATTCGACGTTGAGGACGCGCCAGGCGAAGGGGCGGGTGATGACGACATCGAGGCCGCCGCCAACGGCGATGCTCGGACCGTTTTGCGCGGTTTCAGTGGACCAGGCGCTGCGCAATGGGTAGTGAGGCAGAGTGCCGTTGCCATCATTCCATTCCTGCAGCAGCTTCTTCCTTAAGGCTTCGTCGTCAACTTCCATGGTGACTTTTCTCCCGCCGAACATGAATTGGGTGTAGGGCGAAAAGCGATGGGCGGCGAGAGGTGTCCAGCGCAAGCCGCCGCCGTAGAAGATCGAGTCGGCGCTGATGTTGTACTGGGGCATGTGCATGATGAGGCAGCCGCTGACTTCGGTGACGACTTGCAAGGAAGGATTGACGCGAGCGGCGCCGGAACCGCCGCCACCGATACAGGAACCGCCGCCGAGGAACGTTTCGTAATACGGAAAGGCGGCGAGTTCGATATCGGCTTCTTTGGGATGCGGGTGATTGAATTCGACGCCAGCGGGCATCCATTCATTTTTAACAAACTGAAATGGTTTTTCGCCGTCGCCATTCCTGTAATCCTCGAGGAGTTGTTTGCGAATTTCGTAGTTGTCGCCGAAGAGATTGAGGCGGGTGTCGCGAACCCAGGGAGGGTGGAAGGCCATGATGTTGGCGAAGGTGCGGCCGGGATTGAGAAAGCTGCGGGCGAGGATGATCATGGCGCGATTGTTGGTGCGATTCTCTAAGCCCATGATGAGATAACGGTCGGCGGCGTCTTCGGCAAGCATGGTGCAGAAGCCGAGGGTGGGCGTGTCGACCAAAGTGATGAAGCCGGGCGAGGCGTGCAGCATGACGTTGGCGATGGAGTCTTCGCTGAGGGGGCCGATTTTCCATTGGGTGTGCCAGACGGCGGAATAGGCCATGGAGCGCAACATGCTAATCCAATACTCGCGGCCGTCGCCGAATTGGACCAAATGGAAGCGCGGATCGTTCTGACGTTCAATGAAACCGAAGATGGAACCTTCGATGGGATGGCCGACGTAGGGAGCCATGAAGGTGTCGCTGTCGCTCCAGCCGCGAAGTTCGGAGACGGAGCGGGTGTACTGCGTGAACCAGCGGCCGTTGAGGGCGTCACGCGTGCCGGCCTGAAAGGAGAGGTCGAAGGTGTGCATGATGCCGGTGTAGAGCAGCGATTCACCGGTAGCAGGCAGCCAACGGAAATGCATGTTTTCGCGAGACTCTACATCTGGCCGGTCTTTGCCAGCGTTGGAGTTGGATTTAGCATTGAGGCTGGGCGCAGAATCCGGGGGCTTGTCGCCGGAATCAAACGAAAGCGAAAGATCTCCAACATTAAATTCCCGAATTTGAGTAACTGCGCTGGTGCTCTTGAGAGGGCGATCCCAGTTCGGTTCGAGTGAGCGAAGGAGGTCAGATTGGGCGTAAAGAACATCCGCAGGGCCTGAAAAAATATTCGGAGGAGCTTGGGCATAAAGAAACGAACCGGGCGATGATATAGATGTAAGCGCGAAGGCAGAGATCAACAGGACACCCTTGCTTTTCACCGCGGAACTCCTTCAGTAAAGTAAACGGCGACACGAATTCCGCCACCTTCGAACAGTTGTGAAAGAAAAATCTCTAGTGCCAGGGGCAAATCGAAGTTCTCGTTTCGACTTCGGCGATCATGCTATTGAGGCGAGCTCCCGTGCAGTCGCGATCTAGTAATAACCGACGAAAAACCTCGCCGTGATTAGGGTGTCAGTCAATCTGGGAGCGGCATTTCCCTTTGCCGGAGCAGCTGCCCACATTGCAGAAGTTACTTTTGCTTCGGTGGATAATTCTTCAGTAATTTCTGGACAGCTTTACCGACGTTTTTATCCTTCTTCTCTGGTTTAGCCTTGGGGTCCAAGGTCTTAGAGGCGACTCCCCGCCAAACGAGCTGTTTGCTGGCCGGGTCGTACATACTGATATCCAACTGACCGACATAGATAGTCGAGGTAGAGCCATACGTAGTGGTGGAACTCATCCCTCCACCGCCGTACCATCCAGTACCCCAGCCAGGCCCATAACCCCAACCGGTGTTGTATGAGGTGTACTGTTTCTCAGTGCCGACCGCGGTCTCATATGCAAGGTACAGGTCGGCGGGGTCGCTGTCTGTCTTCGTCAAACCCTTCGTGGCGAGTTCAGCATCGACGGCAGACATTATGCGCTTGGCGGTCAGTTCATCTGGCTGATCGGCTCCCTTGACCGTAACCCACTTATAGGTTTTGTATTTCGAGAAATCTTTATCCTTGTCGAAGTCGTAGCGAACATCTTGCGCCACTGCGGCTGTGACACCGCCCACGAGCAGCGCAATGGCAAGAAGGATCGACCTTTTCATATTCTTTTCTCCTTTCACCTGATTTGCCTGAACCAGCCTTCAACGCCACCTCGCTCTGGCCGGTGAATGTTGGGTTTAGGCAACGAATGCAATCGAGCCGTTTTATCGGCTATCAGCTGACCACTGTCCCGACTCGACGCTCGAAAAATAACACTGCCTGAATTTTCAGCGCACCTAGGGAAATTCCTAGTAGGTCTGCCTTCGGGATTCAATACTGCTGCACTGGCGCGCGTGGAGTCTGAACTGCAACACACTTCCGTCTCCCGGTGTTCGCCGCGACAATCCCAATTAGTAAAGATTTATGCTGACTCTAATGGCATGAACCATCGTCAGAGAATTGTCCGGCGGCTGCCATTGCGCGGAGGGAATGGCCACAATCGATGATCCGCTTGTTTAATTCGTCGCTTTGCAGGGCGTCGGGTGCAATGTAGGTCAAGCTGGCGCGCAGTTTCAGGTATTTGTCACTGAGTTTAGCCATATTCTGGAATTCAGCGTTCAAAAGGTGATAGGCACTGTGATCCGAAGTGGTAATTGCTGCGACCGAGGCTAAGTGTAGATTTGTGGTCGCTTGCGCACGATAGGGCGCGAGCAGATCGGTGGACAAAGGAATTCCATTTCGTATGGCAGTTTCAAGAGCGGTGTGCCACTCGCGGAGCGTAGACATTTGCTCAATTCCCGCGTTCAGAAACCCCCGTGAAAACGCGGGATTCGATGATGCAGTTTCACCCGAAGGAGGTGCGGATACTGGCGACGATGTTGGGACAGTTGTGGCCGGAGCGCTGTTTGCCGAAGCGGTGGGAAGGCTCAAAGCCATCATCTTCCCGGAAGAGCTGAGCGAGCCCTTAAGAGCGTTCGCAAGAGCTTCCAGGCCAACGTACGCGTGGCCATTCAGGTGAATAAGCGGCACCTCGGTCCATTGTCCATTGATAATCAGTGTTTGTTTATGGCCAGAGCTTTGCGAAAACACAAATGCGGGAAGAAGTAGAAGCAGCGCGGCCAGGCGTCTCGTAATTGAAGATTTTCCAAACATTGGATGGCTCCTTGGGAAAGGACGCAAACACCGCTACATCGAAACAATCCAACGGCTGGTGGTATAAGAAGCGCGGCAAAATTCTTGTTCGCTTCCCGGAGAAGTTATTTCTCCGAGTCGCTGGACACTGAGTGCCGAGTTGACCTTCTGCAGAAATTCAACGGCTAGTGAAGCAAATGCTATCTCCCGCAAAAAATTAGCGAGAAAATCACAAGAAAGCTGAGGTCCGTAGCAAAGCTCGAATCCTTCATTTTCCTTGGGTTGACTTACCAGATGACCTGTTGCTGGGCGCCTTGCTATTTAGTATCGAGAGCAGTTCCAACGCCGACGTTGGCGGCGCAACTTCACCCTGGAGCACAATTGCTTTCGCATCCATGGGTTTCCCATAGAGCTTTTGGTTCGCCTTTTTATCGGGCCGCAGCGTGGAGCCTTCCAGCGAAACTCCAGCAAAGAGTCCGCGAGCGCGTGAGTACGAAAGTATCTCTGCGCGTAGGAATGCATCGGTAGCGGCGCTTGATTCACGTCCAATGGGCCCGCCGGCGGCCGACGCCGTGGCGCCGAGCTTCACTTTGCTCTTGAGAAGGCTGCTCGCAGCACGGTCATTCATAAGTAGAAAAACAAAATCCGTGGCTTGCCCGCCTCCCTGAAAACCAACGCTGCCTCCACCGAGCGCGATCATTGACGGAGCACCCCACGGCCCTTGAAACTCTGGCGCGCCTCGGCAGGTCATTACGCCACGCCCGTAGCTTCCGCCAACTCCTATAGCGAACTTCAGGGTTGAAGGAATAACGATGACGCACTCTGCTTTTTGTAAGACCGACAAGGGAATGCCACTTCGCAGCTGCAGGATATCTCTCATCACTTCGCCGGAGTTTGCTACTCGTTCGTTCTCTTTGGTGCGGGCCTGGACGGTGACCGCAGCAACCGCGACTCCCGACCCGCCATCATCCGTCACTCCAGAGAAGGTTGCCGTCACGTGGTAGGTGGAGGCGGTTTTTCCAGCCGTATAAACTCCGGATGCCGATACCGAACCGCAATCGGGACTCGGAGTACAAGCCCAGGTCGCGACGGGAGTTACCTGCGTGCTGGTGCCGTCACTCCAATACGTAGTGGCGGTCATCTGCACCGTGCCAGAGGTTGTGATCGTATAACCTTCAGCCGTTTTGATCGCGTAACCGGATGCGGTAACGCAAACGGAACTCCCGCATGGGCCTATGCCGGTTAACCCTGCTGGCGTGATCATGAAGGAAGTTGCGGCGATCCCGCCTCTTGCATCGGTCACCGTCACAGTGGCTTGCTGGCCGGTTATCCCCGTGGGCGTCCCATTGATCAGGCCACCGCCCAAACCTGTGGACATCGATACCCCATCGGGGAATCCTCCAGTAAACGAATAGCTGTAGGGTTGCACACCGCCTGTCGGTGTAAGTTGACAATTCACGGCGATGTACTGCTTCACCTGGGAAATGCAAGCCGGGGCGTATACGTTGAGTGGATGCGAGTCCATCCTTGAATCAGGAGCAGTTTGGGCAAAGCATGCTGCAGGGAGCCAAAGAAACCAAAGTATTTTCAGCCGACGACGCCACATCATGATTGCACCTCCAACTCTCTTAAGGCAGCTTCAGTACTGGAGAACAGCGATCTCAACTCCCGACACGTCACCGAGTTTGACTTATCTTTGCCGCACCATCGGATTTCCTTGCCGGAGTCGCGACGAGCTTTTCGAAATCGATGCTAGGTTTCACGGAACCACCCCGCAACTAGGAAAACCCCTAACTCTCCGGCCCCTCGTGCCCATGTTTTCAATGCCTTGGGCACACGGTGAAGGACTTGGAGGCGAGGTCCAAAAAACTCTCGCCGAAGGAGGGCAGGACTCGGGGCAGAGGGGAAATCGGTCAGGCCCCCGAGTCCTGTTATGTCGCTCACGGTGGCAGTTGTACCAGCCGCGTACGTGTAACCTGTGTATCTCTATTACGCTTAGTACATGATCCCAACAACTAGGGAAATCCCTAGCCACACTTCCCCGGGATTGGCAGCTTTTCCCTAACCTTGCAAGGATCGTGAACGGGCGCTGTTTGTGGTTCCGATTGGATATTCTTAGACATCAGGATTAATCGAGACTAATCCACGCTTGACCGCAAACAAGACCAGGTCGGCTGTGCTATGAAGGTTGAACAATTCCCGGATCTGGTGTTTGTGGAATTCTACCGTTTTTTCGCTCAACGATAGGATATCGGCGATCTCCTTGATAGATCGCCCCTCACCTAGCAACTGAACCACTTCCTTTTGTCGCGGAGTCATGTCCTTCGAGTATTGCCGGGCCCTGAGCTTGGTCGCGACCCAGTCTTCCGACCTCAGCCTCGGCGTGACATAGGGCTTCCCATGCAGGACGTAATCGACTGCCTTGAGTAACTCCGGTCCGGCAGAGTGCTTTAGGACAAACCCAATAGCACCCAGCTCCAGCGCGGCAGCGGCCAGGTTTGGGTCGTCGCGCATGGTCAGGAAGACGAATTTAATGTTGGGAAGTTGTTCTTTAATTTTCCGCGCCGCATCCAGCCCATTCAAGAGAGGCATACCGACATCTACAACAATCACATCTGGGCGAAGACGCATGGCTTCCGCAACCATCGCGCGACCATCCGTGGCTACCCCGACTACCGTAATTGACTTTTCCAAAAAGACCCGCAATGTTTCGGCAAACATCGCATGGTCATCCGCGATTAAAAGGCGGGGACTCGTCCCGCGCGCAGACACGATTTCCATAAGTGTCCCTCCTGGGCGGTTAGAGATAGGCGTTCGCAGGATCGTTGAGGTCCGGACTCCTGGAGTGTGCAGGTGGCCCGAAAAGGCTGCGAGTGCGGATGATAGTCCTTGCAGCCCGCCTTGTCAGCAGGAAAATGGCTAGGGAAACCCCTAATTGCTAAGCAGCCGGCCTTAGTTGATTGTCCCGAGGCAGGGCCTCTACCGTGACATATGCCAAACTCGCCTACGACCGGACCCAACTAAACCTCGCACTCGAAATCGCCATCCACATCGGCTTGGCGATTCTGCTGACCACCGCGTGTCTGCTGATCCTGCGTCCCTTCGTTCCTCTGCTCAGTTGGGGCATTATCATTGCGGTCGCTGCTTACCCAAGCTTCGAAAAGCTGAAGGTTGCGTTGGGCGGGCGAGGAGTGCTGATTGCTACCCTGTTCACCGTTCTACTTCTGGCTTTGCTCATTGTCCCGGTGGCCATGCTGGCGGAAACACTGGTCGGGGGTATGCAGTCTCTTGCAGCGCGCTTCAAGGAAGGAAGCCTGATTATCCCGGCTCCTCCGGCGGGTATCGAAACCTGGCCGATCATCGGGGCTCCATTGAACAGTCTGTGGAGCCGGGCATCTCGAGACCTAAGCGAAGCGCTGAGAAGTTTGGCTCCGCAAATCAAGGCGGTGGTCCCAGGGTTGGTGTCGGTGTCTGCAGGACTCGGCCTGACCGTTTTGCAATTCGCTCTTTCCGTTGTGGTGGGTGGAGTGCTTCTGGCGAACGCAGAGGCCGCATACGAAGTGACCAGCTCTTTGTGCAGGCGAGTTTTCGGAGACAATGGGCTGGAGTTCCAGCAGCTGATTGGGGCGACGATCCGCAGCGTTACGAGCGGAATTCTTGGCGTGGCAGTGATCCAATCGGTTCTCGCGGGAGTTGGTTTCCTGGTAGCAGGGCTGCCAGGCGCGGGCTTGTGGGCGGTAACGTTTCTAATCGCCGCTGTACTGCAGATAGGCATGCTCGTGCTTATTCCGGCGGTGATTTACATGTTCGCGATCGCCAGCGCCACCAAAGCGGTGATTTTCCTGGTTTGGTGCATCGCGGTTGGTCTGATGGACAATTTTCTGAAGCCGATCCTGCTTGGACGAGGAGTCGCGATTCCAATGGCTGTGGTGTTTCTGGGGGCGATTGGCGGATTCGTCGCGTTGGGCTTGATCGGCTTGTTCGTCGGCGCGATCGTTCTGTCGGTAGGCTACAAGCTCTTCCTTGCTTGGCTAGATCAAGGTCCGACTGCCGCTGAGGAGACGTGATCGTGCCGCAGAAAGTAGGCGCTCTGGCCGGTGCGGCAAGCGGCGACACGTCTGGTCTTGGGCGCACTTACTGGCATCATCGTTATACGGTGTTGTTCTACATCCTGCTGGGAACGATGGTGGCAGCGCCGATTTTAACTACCCTGAAGTTCAATGGAACCTTCATCGAGACATTGCTCGCGGGATGCCTGCTCGCGGCAATATTGCCTGTTGGCGCTGTTAGAAACCGCCCTTATCTATTGATAGCCCTGGTGGTTGTTTGGTTAGCGCGGATGGTGACGGCGTGGCTTGATCATCGCGTCTTATCGGAGATGACCCTCGGACTCTGGACATTTATTGGACTGCTTGCCGCTATAGCAGCATTGCGCTTCGCGATCGGCGCTACGCAGGTCGACGCAGAGCATTTGTACGCAGCTCTCAGCGCCTATTTGCTTGCCGGTATTTACTTCGGTCTCTGCTATTGGATTCTTGAACAGATGAAGCCGGGCGCGTTTTCCTTTCCGGGCGAGTTTTCCCAAGCCAGCGCAATCTACTTCAGCTTCGTGACACTGGCAACGCTCGGTTACGGCGATATCGCGCCACGAGCGGACGTGGCGCGCAGTATCGCAATTGTCGAAGGTGTTGGTGGTCAACTCTTCCTTGCCGTTCTGGTCGCGCGACTCGTCAGCCTGTATTCGAAACCAGAAAACCAATCAAGTTAATTGCCTGTAACCCTCAGATGGCCGATCGAAAATAGTAACTTTCAATTTCGCACTGAGTTTTTTAATGCACTCAATCACCGGTCAGTCCTTTGTTCAGCAAAACCTTGACCTCAACGCGGCGGTTTTCTGCGCGTCCGGCTTCGGTCTCGTTCGAGGCGACTGGCGCCGCTTCGCCCATGGCGCCTGGTGCAATAATGTGTCGAACCGGCACGTTACAGTTCTGAAGCAAGAAGGCGATTACGTTCTGTGCGCGCTCCATGCTGAGGTTCTGGTTCATTGCCGCGTTGCCGCTGGAATCGGCGAAGCCCTTCACCTGGATGATGTAGCCTTTCAGGTTAACGGCATTCTGGGCTAAGTTCTTCAGAGCCGCTTGATCCGGCTCAGAGATGTCGGTGCTTGCGCTGGCAAAGTGGACTTCCAGTTGAGCCTTGGTGTCGTAATCGCTCAATTCCGAAAAGCGCTTGCTGGCTTCCGCGGCTTCCGCGGCGTTTGCGCCAATGGCTGCTTTGTTGGAAGCGATATTTTGCTTGTTCGCCTCGATGTTCTGCTGGTTTTCTGCAATGTTCTGCTGATTCGCGGCTACTTTCTGACTGGTGGGACTTAGACCGGCCTGGATCATCTCGGCCGTTTCCAAATCGTCGCCATCGAAGGTAATGGATTTGGCAAGGACGTGCGTGGCATCTTGGCTTGTGCCGTCAACCGAAACCTTAAGGCCGGGAATCAACACTGCAGCAGACATCTGCTTTTTGCGAATGCCAAGGCCCTTCGGCTGCTGGACCTTGGTGTCGTCATCGAGAGTAACGGTCATCGTGCTTCCGTCAGTCGTCTTGAGGACGATCGTGTCGCCGGTACGAGCGGTTATCAACCCCTTGACCTTTGTCTTGTCGCCTTGCGCATAAGCCGAGAGCAATGCCACAAAGCATACTGCCAGTAGGCCCACTACAATCCTCATTCGCTTGTTATGCATAATGTTCTTTCTCCTTCTAATCCTTGAACCATTCCCATACTCGTTATCTATCTGTGTGTAATTCATCGGGTGTTTCTCGGGTGGAACCGGAGAATCGATCCAAAAAGAAGATGATCCGTGGCAAACGATATGGCTATCGCAAATCTCCATTCACGGAGTTGGGCAATCAAAGAAGAGCGTCTGCGATGTTCACATTTGCGCGGCTCTTGAGGCAGGTCACTGCCTCCAAAGTCCTAATTGATGGGGCGACCGTGCCAGCCCGACCATGTCGCGACGCCTCGCGTGTTACCCCCGCTTACTCTTCTAAAATGTTGCATACTTCGCTGCAACTAGGAGAACCCCTAGTTGCGCACGCTCGGCAACAAACTAACGTTGAGCTCGAAATTCGAGCCAATTCGCTTTGCTCCCCGGGCGCGGTACCTTTGGGGTTAAGCTCTCTTTTGCATTCCGTTCGGAGGCTTCGAAGGAAATGCCTCCGTTTCTCCAACAACGCGAGCTCTTGGCGGTCTTTGGCCCTTTTCGAACGCACGGAGATGAGGGATAAATTAGTTCCATGAAACTGGCAACGTCGAAATTCACGCACTTCTGGGGTTTTCTGTTGGTCTGCGTAGTCGCGGCGCTTTCCTTAACGGTAGACGAGGCCGGCGGAGCGGCGGCTCAGTCTAAAACCGTTGTGTCGCCCGAGGCGGAGAGACTGAATAACAGCGGCCTGGAACATTTCAAAAAGAAAGAATATGAAGAGTCGATCCGATTATTTCGCGAGGCTTTACAACTACAGCCTGAATTCCCAGAAGCGCTCGACAACCTGGGAAAGGCGCTCGACGCGACCGGCAAAGATGACGAAGCGCTCGACGATTTCGACAAGGCTTTGAAACTTGCTCCCGAGGATGCGTCGGTGCACTCCGATAAGGGACTCGCTCTTTTGCACGAAAAGAAGTTCGAAGAATCGGCAACGGCCTATCGCAAAGCAATCGAGATTCACCAGGACTTTCCCGAGGCGCACAACGGCCTGGGCGCCGCACTTCTGGGCTTGGGCAAAACAGACGAAGCAATCAGTGAATTTCGCAAAACCATACAGCTACGCCCCAAGAATCCCGATGCGTTGAATAATCTTGGGCTCGCGCTGATGACGCAAAATAAGCCTGGGGAAGCCGCGACTTACTTTCGGAGAGCGCACAACCTCCAGCCGAATTTGCCAGACGTGCTGGAGAGTTACGCGCATGCGCTGAGCGAGGCCGGTCAGACGAACGAAGCAATTGCCGCATACAACAAGCTTGCTTCCAAGCATCCGAACGAGCCAAGTACGTGGGCTCAGCTTGGGCACGTTTACTATACGTCGAAACGTTATCACCAGGCAGAGGAGGCCTTTCAGAAGAGTTTGACACTGGAGCAGAAACAACCCGACGTCGCCTTATTCCTGGGTTTATCGCAGATCGAGCAGGGTAAGACTGGCAAAGCGATCCATTCGTTTGAACAGTGCCTGGCTTTGAGGTCGGATGATTTTCATGCCTTGTACAACTTGGGGAACGCATATTATTCGGAAAAAGATTTCGCGAAGGCCGCTGACAATTATCAAAAAGCGTTGGCACAAAAGCCGGATTACCCAGAGGCGCTGGTAGGGCTGGCGGCAAGCCAGTTGGCCACCAACAAATTCGACGAAGCGATTGCCACTTATCAAAAACTGGTAGTGTTAACACCGGACGACCCGAACGTGCGATTCAACCTTGGTACCGCTCAATTCAACAAAGGGATGTACCAAGGCGCAGCCGACAGCTATCGTGAAGCCATTCGGCTGAAACCCGACCTCGCTCACGCGCACTACAATTTGGCCATGGCCTTGTTGCGCCTGGACGACGCAAAGGCCGCCCAAGCGGAATTCGTGGAGGCCCACCGTCTGGACCCCAGCTTGAATCCCCCTGCCAGCAACGCCAGGTAGGCAAACTAACTCTCTCGTCTTTCCCTCTGACAGCCCTGATAGAGCCCGGAGCCCGAAACCGCTGACTTCCGGACTCTTAGGGATTTCCCTAGTTGCCCTGTTTCGGGCATCGGCCTTACATGTGGACCTCCGGTTGTTGCCTATGTCATCAGTGAACAACAACCGTAGTTCGCCAGTTGGCCGCCCGCTGAACCTCGGGAAGGAGGATTCCGATGAAAGTTAAGATATTTGTGTCGATTCTCGCGATCACGATGCTGTGCGCAGGTCTACGCATCGCTGCAGAAGACAACGAGGAAAAAAAGGAGAAAACCCGCAAGATGGCGGCACAAACCTTGCAGGATTTGTACAAGCTCGAACCCGGAGCGCAGGCGGCGATCCAGAAGTCTGCGGGGTATGCGGTTTTTAATAACACCGGCGTAAACCTGTTGCTGAGCACGGCGCGTGGCTCGGGCATGGCGGTTGAGACAAAGTCCAAGCAAGAAACGTTCATGAAGATGGTATCGGCCGGCGGTGGTCTGGGGATCGGCGTGAAAGATTATCGCGTAATCTTCGTGTTTGCGGACGACAAGGCGCTGGCCCACTTTCTCGATTCCGGCTGGTCGGGTTCAGCACAAACCGATGCAGCCGCAAAGGCTGGAGAGAAAGGCGCGGCGTTCTCGGGAGCGGTGGAGGTGGCCCCTGGCGTGTATGTCTATGAGATCACCAAGAATGGTCTTGCTCTCCAATTAACCTTGCAGGGTACGAAATACTACAAGGATGACGACCTTAACAAAGCGAAAGCGTAGCTGAGGATCACCAGGGTGCTTACATGAAGGTAACCAATTTCGGAAAGCTGGGCGTGTCTTCTATGTTGGGAGAATCTATCTACGTGAGCAAAGCGGTTGCGAAGCAGGATGCGGTGAAAGTTGCTCAGAGGATTTCAGATGCGGATCTGATTGCGTTGGTGTTTAAGGCGCAGGAAGCGATCGAAACGGACGCCGCCGAGTCGATTGAACCGAATCTCCTCTTGCTCGATTTCGCCCGGGAATTACTCAGGAAGCGCATGCTGGTGGACAAGCTGATTCGTCGCTGATATGCAACAAGCGTCGTCCATTTTCGACAAAGGACGCACCCCACCGGGACTGCTGTCAACTTTCACCAGGCACCGGCACAGGAGGTGTCCTTACTGTCGCGGAGAGGTGTACAGGGAGAAGCGCAAGGGGCTATCAAGGTTGGCTCCTTTGCTTGCCATTCGACCGTATCGGTGCGTTGATTGCGACAGGCTACACTACGGCTTTTGTTTTTAGTTATTCCGGATCTTTTGCCACGGGTTCAACTGGGGGACTTTTTTCTTCGCGTGTCTTCGACACAAAGAATCTGAATCCATGCGCTTTTGCCTTGTTGCCGCAAGGAATAAGTCTGTTTTGATGACCAAATGGCCCGCATAAAAAACCGTCGTGACAACAGAGAACGAACATTGCGGACCGCGATGTGCGTCTTCCTTGGTATTTTCGCAGCGGTAGCGGCAATGAAATCCTACATGGTAATGGAAATGCTTGTGGTGCTGCTCCTGCTTGCTATTTCGACGGTGACGATTCTTGCTTTTTTCGTTGCGTTGATTCTGTGTCAGGCAGGGCTACTCTGGGCCATTCTTTCGATGAAAACCGGTGTCACGCGCCTTGCTCGTCTTGCTGGGTTGAGCGCTGAAGCGCCGGATCTCGCGGAGCAGATGAGCCATGCAAAAGACTGATGGTCACCTGCCGGCTCTTAGCTTTAGCGTCGAGTGACCGAAAGACGCTATTGCGGCGGCCTCGCCATTTGCGGTCTCGAACACCTTATGCAGGTTTGAGGTTTGCATTACAGCGGCGACCTTCTCCTGGAGATCGAGAAGTATCATTTCCCCTCCCCGTTTGCGCACCGTCGTGTAGGACCCGACGAGCAAACCTACACCGGTGGTGTCGATGTAATCGACAGCGCCAAGATTGAGCACAATCTGTTTGTGGCCGTTACGCAACAGATCATAAATCAGGTCACGCACCGAGGCGCTTTCCTTCCCAAGTACCATCCGCCCCCGGATGTCCACAATGGTGACGCCACCGATTTGTCGAATGCCTGTCGTCATGCTCATCGGCGAACCTCCCCGATTAATCTTGTCTTGCCCGTCTACGGAACCTCTACCGCCCACGCAACTACTTGCCATCCCGGTTTCTCTTTGGTCCACATCAAGAGAAGCGCTGGCGACTGCTCCTCGCCGAAATTCAGCCGGCTCGCGGACAAGTAGAATGTCCCGTACTTCGCTTGCTCGGGCTTCAACTCCTGCATTGTGTCTGGCAGATGCCGGTTCTGGCACATGAAACTCCCAGCGCTCTGATCAGGTACAGCCATGATCGCGAATGCATCTGACTGCTTCTGCTCTACTGGTCGCAGCAGCTCGTTCACCGGTTGCATACTCGACATCTTCGCGGAGAGATTTCCCCCCGCTCCAACCCTTTGCAGTACGCGGTCCAAGGCCGACGTTATCTGTGCTGCCGGCGGTAGCTTCTTCTGTCCTGCGGAAGGGGTACGCAAGCACGGATATGACCGCTGGGACATAAACTTGGAGGCCTGCGCGCTGTCCCGCTTCAAAATCCATGTCTGATAGAACTGAGTGATGGCTTGCACCGCGTCTGGATCTCCGGAAATAGACTTCGGCTCTTCGTCTGGCGGTGCGGTTACAGCAGCCTGCTTTGGGAGAATCCCTGCATCGCTGCTGTCTTCGATGCGGATGGCTATAATCTTCCAGTACCCTCCTTCCTGCGCCCACAGTAGCGACATCATCTTGCGTCCGCTCCCGTCCTGCTTCTCCCGGAACGCCGTCCCGTAATACTTCTCTTTCTGACGCTTTCCCATCTCAACGTCCGTAACCGCCACGCACTCTACATCCGCTCCTATGTCCTGTGGCACGCTTACCAAACGAAACTCTGAAGCGAAGGCGTTTTTCGCTGCTTTCAATTCCTGCAACCATTGGTCGGCAGGCTCGAACACGTCTCCAACGGAATCCACCGTCCCGGTGGTCGTACTGAATTTGCTCATTGCCTTAATTACGCCCAGCTTGATCATGCCCGGCGCTATCGGCTTTCCATTCTTTTGGGTGATCGCCTCCAAACACGGGTAGCTGCGACGAGAAAAATACGCGACCGCGAGATTTGGTTTTTTGTCTACCACCCAGCTTTTCAGAAAATCGTGCGCGCTTTTGTCGATCCCTTGGTCGCCTTTGACCGCGGGATTCACCGGAATTTGGCCCATGCGCTCAGTTACTTCTTCTTTTGGCGGTTTTCCTCCGCTTCCGAAAAGTCCGAACACTTCGCGCCACCATCCGTTCAGCCCGGCCCATCTTTCGTCGTGTTTATCCAGATTGTTCCCCGCGCGCACGTCTGAGTTCGAAGCGCTCAGGTGCCCGTTGACCAGGCCCTTCGGAAAACCTGAGGCGCGGTAATCGACGTCAACGTCTGCCATTTTGCTGTCGCGAGAAATCGAAAATTGGATGGAAGGTGGGCCATTCTTAAGGCGGTAGCAGATTGGAAAGCCTTTGTGATAGACGGTGTTGTCGCGATCGCGAAAGAATTCCTGGCTCTTGGTGAGGGTGTCTACCGCGTTTGGCTTAAGATAAACGTAGACGCGAAATTGACGGTCACCGCCTACCGCGGATTCCCCTCCCATCACTTCGTCAACGGCATCCACAAGATCAATCGCACGGCCAAGATCCTTGCCTTGAAGATCCGTCAGCTTTGCATTCAAGAGCGCGTGAGTCACTGCGTCAAACGTCGTTCGGACCGAGAGTCGGGCGTTATCGTACGCTTCTTGCGCCACCACCTTGCTTCCAGTGGTCTGGTTGTAGTGCTTGACGTAGTCATCGACCAGCCGCTTTTGTTCAGGCTGCAATCTCGAGTAGGATTTTCCGATCTCTTGACTGCTGGCTCCTTCTTTCGCGGGTGCGTTTTTGTTTGGGTTTGTTTGCCCCACTCCCAAAGTCACCGCCACGAATATGGGAAGAGCAATCGTCAACGCGCAAGCGTTTACTCTCATCGTAAGCCTCCTCAAGGCATGAGGCGGGAAGGCAGCAACCACATCTTTAGCAGCTGGCACCCAGCTATCGCGCCGGGCTTCCTGCTCGTTCCTGGAACTTAGTTGTTCCCTTCCAGCGCACTGCGGGACGGCTTCTGCTTCTGCCATATGATTTCGGAATCGGCGGCTTCATTCGGATAGAAGCGCTCCGACTCAGCATTTGCCGGAACCAGCACGATATCAACGCGACGATTGTAAGCGAGCCAGGTCGCTTGGGCATTTCGTGCTCGCTTTTCAGGGGGTTTGTTTGGATTTCGATCTTGCAAATCACTGACGGTGGCTTTGTCGAGTGGCTTCTGCTCGCCGTACGCAGAGGTATCGATCTTCTCGGCTGCGATTCCCTGTTCAACCAGAAACTCCTTAACTCGTTGCGCGCGCAGTTCCGATAAGGTCTGGTTGTAATCGTTCCCTCCGCGCTCATCCGCGTTTCCGCCGAGCGACAGCTTCGCTTCAGGGTCATATTCCAGATACTGTTTAAATCCGGCGGCAAGGTTGGTCAGGATTTCCTGCTGGCTGCGCACCAGACCCAACTGCGGATCGTCCTTGGTGGGGTAGGCGGTCGGAAAGAAAATACTGTGGAGCAACACAGTTGGAACGGGTTCCATTGAGCCCTTCATGTGTACCACGACCGTTTTGGTTTCCGAGCCACCGCAAGCATTCGTCGCCTGCAGTGTGTATTTGAAGCTTTCGTCCACCGGACCATCGCCGCTTTGCGTTGGGTTAAGGGTGATGGATTTCGTCCCACTCGCATCCACTGTGCCGCCCGGATCCAACGAAGCGGCGTCAGAGTTGGACGACGACCAAGTCAGAGTGGTGGACCCTTGTTCAATGACCTTGTCACCGATGCGGCGGTAGCTGACTTCCATCGGCGAAGCGGTCAGGGACGATTGCACCACCGGGTTGACTTCCACCGTCGTGCTCGGCGTGGTCACGCCACCTGGTCCCGAAGCAGTAAGCTGATAAACGGTCGTCTGCCGAGGCGAAATTGTTTTTTCGCCAGTCGTCGGGACCGGGCTCATGCCGCTCATGTCCGCTTCAACCGTTTCTTTGGAAACCCAGGCCAGTTGCGTATTTTGATTGCAATCGATCTTCGACGGATTGGCAGAGACTGATGCGCTGACCGGTGCCACAACGACGGTGGCGCTGGCAGTGCCGGCTTTAAAGCGTGGCGCCAACCATGGCAATTCGGTCATGTCGCAATTCGCTTTGCACGACTCGCCGCGTGTCCACTTTTTCATCTTTTCTTTTCCATTGGAGATGTTCACAATCGCGCGCTGGTTCGCCGCCACCGTGATTGGTCCGGACCACAGCTCTTTCCCATCCCGAGTGACCGTCACCTGGTGCGTTCCTGGCGGCACGATCAATTCCTGGTGCCAACCAAAAAGGTCGTGATCGAACTCATCCACGTGCCCCACAAAGTACGCGGGCTTCTTGCCGTTCATAAGAACGGCCGCGGCGGTTGCCCCGTGCATCCTTCCTGCTTCCAGTTGAATGCGACCGCGTGGGCCTGGCACGGCTGCGCCAACGGGTTCCAACTTTATGTCTATAGGCACGGTCTTGTCGGAATCGATGGATACCTCTTGCTCGGCGAAGTTGTATCCATAGTTGGCGATAACCACGTGATGCGTACCAACGTCGAGCTTGATGGTCCGACTGCCGGGACCAATAGCCTTGCCGTCGACAAACGTGTACGCCTGCTTGGGGATCACCTTCATCTTCAGCTTTCCTGGCTTCGCGTTCTGCCCATACGCAACCGAGCCGAGTAAAACGGTTAGGCCTGAAATCAGACAAAGACTTTTGACTCGCCGAGCGCTCATAAAAAATACCTCCTGCACACCTCTCCGCGTGAGGTCAGCAATTTGCGCTGACTGCGGAGAGCTTGGGCGACCAGTAGCGGCCGCGCAACTAGGGATTCTGCCAGTCAGTGGCCGGCACGACCGAAGTTGCGCACCGGCAACGACAAAAGTGCCCGCCGAGTGTTAATCGACAGTGGGCCTTCCTCATCGTTGTGGGCCAAGGACTTAGGAAGCAGTGCTATATTTGACCTTAGTAGTCCTAGGACTAGTATGCTGAAAAGCGTTCGTCATATAGTTGCAGGGCTTCTGACTCTTGCATTTGCCCTCTCTTTGTCTGCCCGAGGACAATTTTGGGATTTCTTGGGCCACGCGCAGATCGACAGTAGACGGGATCATGGCCGAATCCAGATCACGCGTCGTGACGGCCCCTTCCGCGCCATTCAATTGCGGGTTAGCGGCGAGGCTCTTTTTTTTGATCGCCTCGCTATTCATTTTGAGGATGGCAGTTCCCAAGAACTGGTCATTAGCGACCGAATTTTACCCGGGGGAAATAACTACGTGATTGATCTCCGCGGCGACCGTTCTCTCGAAAGCGTCGAGCTTTGGTATTTCAAAGAGCCGTGGCGCCAAAATCCGATCGTCACTGTCTACGGTACTCAATTGGCAAATCCCGTCTCGCAAGCCGACTAGCGCTTAAACATTGTTGCTGGTTGAATCTCGTCCACGTGTGCATCCTAAGCGAGGTGTCCAGGTTGTGAGTGTATTTAGAATCGGCAGGAAGCGTACTTATGCGCCCATGGGCGTTAAATTGTAACAGCGCGCTAGATCATTAATATTTGCGCGCAAGGCAGCCCAGTATCGTTGCGCCTGTGTGCCGTAATTCCCCTTAACCATCACTTGATTGACGCGGCGTCCGCTGTCCATCACTTGTTCCATTTGGGCCTTGGTCTCCAGATAATTTGCTGCAGGATCGAACTTGCGGCGCAGGCGGTTCGTGGTCCGATTCAGATCGTCCATGGCATTTTCAAGATCGTCTTTCGTCTGCTTCGCTTGATCCCCTCGTGCTTGTGTGTTCGTTGAGTCGGAGCGCTGACGACGCGTTGTCGCTCCGCTACTCTGCGCCGAGTCCGTCCGGTTCTTGGCGTCGTCCCCACGCTTCTCGAGATACTTATCAAATTCGTCCACACCGTCTTCTACTTTGCGAATCCGGTCCGCGACCTGAGCCTTTGAAAATGGAGAAGTTTGCGCGTGTGCCGTGTAAAGGGTGACAGCGGTGAGGATCACCGCCCGGCAGAATGCAATTCCCGTTTGCCGATACATCGCAGTCCTCCTGATCAAACTTCTCGGTTCCTTATCCATCGCGATGAATCGACCATATTTACCTGCGCTCCTCGGTTGGCCAGATCTATCTGTGCGCCGGCTAATGGGTTGTACCTACGAATGGAAGCTGGGCCGCTCTGGCCTCGGCACAAGAAGACCCTTTGCGGCCCCACGACGGGCGATCCGAGAATCGCGTCCGATGCGAGGAATTTATAAAGGGACGGATTCCGCTGCTACTAGGGATTCCCCCAGTTGTGCGGGACCGTGACCATGTCTAAAAAGATATGCGCAGCAGGCTGTTGCCTGCTATAAATCGGCGTTTTTGCAGCGAGACATACCATGGAACTCACCAAATACAGATCACAGGTATCTGCCGCGTTAGATTACATGACGGTATTTCTTCGGCAGGAACAGACCAAGCTCATGAAACTGGGCAGGACTGTAGCCGAGAAACCGCGAAAGCTCCGTGAGGCACTTCGCGCAAGAGAAAATGATTTGCGGGATTTGCTGGAAAGCTCTATCGATCCAATCGTCGTGACGGACGTTGGCTGCCGTTTTGTTGCGGCAAATCAGAGAGGCCTGGATTTATTCGGAGTGTCGGAAACAAACATGAGGATGTTCAACATTGACGCGTTCGTCTCCGTTGGTCAAATGTCGTATCTTGACGGCAATAGTAACCCGTTCATAGGACAAACGGAGAGGCACGGTCAATGCAACATTAAGCGTCTGGACGGAGGCTTGCGAGTCGCCGAATATTTTTTCATCGCGCATTTTGTCCCGCATCGGCATCTATACAGATTCGCAAACGTCAAAACTGTTCGAAAACAGATTCACGATACTCAGATTCACGATGGAAGAACCCACGATTCCGTGAACGTGCGTGCGCGCCTTCATTTCATCAGCTGAAAAAAACCACTGACATCACCTCGCGTTTCGATGCCGGGAAGCGCGTTGGTCCCGCCTCTTCTGCGAGACGGGACCATGCGCATTGTTTTCGTTGTTCGTCAATTAACCGCCGGTCAGCTTGCAGCTCTGGCCGCGACTTTCGCCTCGATTACGCGGTGAATTAGACGCTTCGTCCTTTCGACGAACGCCAAATGGTCGCCGAGGCAGCTCTCCAGCAGGACACCGACGCCATAGTTACCGGAAAGATCGGCGGCAGCGACCAGCGTGATGTATTCCGCCGTACGCATGTGGATCAAGTGATTGGCCTTTGCCAGCACGAAGAGCCGCCTTGCTTCCGGCGACTGGATCTCCGCTAGCTCTCTGCGAAAATCCTCAACAAACACATCGTGCAGCCGTCCGGTGAGGCTCACCGGTTTCTCTCCGATGAGTTTGAACGCTTCGTCCAGCTTCGCAAGGGTCTGCTGTGACACGAAGGCTCGAGCTTCTAGAGCCTCTTGTATTTCCGGATTCTGAGCCGCTTCACCCAGCTCCTTGTAGATTGATGCTGAACGCTCCGTGCCTTGTCGCACCTGGCTCAGTATGGTCACAAATAGTTCCTTTGGATTCTTGACTGGCATAATGGATTTCTCCTTCTATGTTTGGGGTTTTTTTTGGCTTTTTTGAAATGCACCACTACAACATTCTAAGAAAGGGGCTGCCATCTTCCCCGCCCTGAAGTCGAAAGCAGCCCCAGTTCGAGCGGTTAGAGCGTCACGTGCGATGGGAAATCTAAAGCTTCCCCATTTCCGCGGCTACTAGGGATTCCCCCAGTTGTAGGGCAACCTGGCTTAGCCCAAAAAGGTTAAAAAGAATTTGCGATGCGCGATTCACTGAGCGGGTGAATCGTACTTTAAAAATCGCAAAGAGATGGCTCCTTTCAATAAGGAAGGAGCCATTCTTGTTTTGGGCACTGAGCGAAACAGACGGAGCGGCGCCCTGACTCTTCATTCGTCCAAGGAGGCTGATTCGAGAACAGAGGGAACCTCCCCGTCCAAGCCAAATATTACGTCGGCCTGGAAGTTCACACGGACTGGTGTTCACAATTCCGTTCCGTCCGCTTTTCACTTGATTGCTCTGGAGCAACTTCACAGCTGCTCACCGGCAACGACCTGGTCCGTTTCACGTGGGAAGATTTCACTGTTGTGATTAGACGATCTTTTCCGCCCGGAAAGAGCACTAAGAGTATAAGGAAATGAAAGACCGCAAGATTCCCAATGACGTATCCATCCGCGAACACCTCGACGACTTGATCGACAATGACGCGGATTTGAAATTACACAAGCTCGCCTATATCTTTACCGGCACGAACGATTATGCCAACGATTTTCAACAACTTTACGTCCAGCCTTTGCTGGATTCCGGCCTCACTTTGGACGAGGCACTGGCGATGCTACTCCAGAGCGTGCTTCTCCCCAACTGAATAAGTACTCGACAGGATTGCCTCACTGGGGTGAAATGACATAGCTAACTGGTCCGCCCGACAGTCTGTGACACGATGAACCGTTCCGGACTCGTCCTTGATGGGCGCCGGATCTTGCATGTTCGTACAACTAATCTGTACGTAGTGTGTTCCTACAGAAGGACAGAAATGGAGCTTATCCATTCGCATTCTCATAGTTGATGATTTCAAAGACTGGCGACGCCAAGTCCTTCTGCTATTTAGAGCAAGGCCAGAATGGCAAGTCATCGCCGAGGCCTCGGATGGAAGAGAAGCCATTCAAAAAGCCGAAGAATTGAATCCGGACTTGATACTGCTAGACGTCGGCCTGCCGAACTTAAATGGCGTCGAAGCTGCCCGGCTCATTCGGCGACGCTCCCCCAACTCCAGGATTATCTTTCTAAGCCAGAACAGTGATCTCGACGTCGTCCAAGCAGCTTTGAGCACGGGCGCGTGGGGTTACGTTCGTAAGATTGATGCCGGACGCGAACTGCTGCCTGCAATGGATGCGGTTCTGGGAGGTAAGCGATTTGTTAGTAGCTGCTTCAAAGGCTACGAGTTCGCCGACACCGCGGGAGAGAAAGTTCCTCACCGCCATGAAGTTCAATTCTATTCCGACGAACAGTTTCTTCTTGACGCGTATGCTCGATTCATCAGTTTAGGCCTCAAGTCTGGACGTGTGGCTATCGTTGTCGTTACCGAGTCTCACCGGGATGGTCTTGTCTCGAGGCTGAAGACACAAGGCTTAGATGTTGATGCCGCCACCCAACAGGGGACTTACATTCAGTTGGATGTCAACAAAACGCTCTCCACATTTATGGTCAATGATATGCCTGACTCGGCTCGATTTTTTGAGCTTGTGGGTGGTCTCATGGAATCAGCGGCCAAAGTGGCGGGGCAAGACCATCATGGCGTTGTGGCTTGCGGAGAATGTTCACCTGTCTTGTGGGCGGAAGGTAAGGCCGACGCGGCGATTCGTGTCGAACAACTCTGGGACCAGGCAGGCAAAGCCCATGGGGTAGATATCCTTTGCGGCTATGCGTTGAGTAGCTTTGACGGCGAGGAAGACGCGAATGTCTTCCGGAGCATCTGTGCGGAACACTCAGCAGTTTTTTCCCAGTAAGCGGTAAGAGTCAATCCCAGCTTAACCTGTCGCAGCGGCGCCTTTCGCAAGCAGGCGCAGTTCAGTTTCGGGAACCGCAAATTCCGCGGTGCCGCAATCCAAGCAAACAACGATCTCAGGAAATACCCACACAACAGCCTGTCGATATTTTTCAGCCCGGGAACATAGATGCTCATCTCCGCACTGATTCTTCTGGTTGCTTGAAACGCACGACTTGCAAGGCATACCGGCCAGGCTCCCCTCGCAGAAGAGGTCTCTTTATGGTCAGGAACTACTAAAGCTGATGCTATGGTTGTCATCTTCGCAAGAAGCTGAGAGTTGTGGACGGCCATCTGCACATGTTCCGGCACACGTTCGCAACCCGGCAGCTTCACGCGGGTGTTTCCATCGCTGTGGTGTCAAAGCTGTTGGGACACGGCAGCATCTCAACCACTCTCAACATCTACGCTCACGTCTTGGCTGAGCACCTCGAGCAGTTTGAAACACAGCGTGCCAGAGTGCTCGGAATTTCGGGCACTTATCGGGCACCTGAAGCGGAGCAATTTGCAGAAGAGAGGCAAGTAGCGTAGTATCAATGACGCGGGGTGGAGCAGCCTGGTAGCTCGTCGGGCTCATAACCCGAAGGTCGTCAGTTCAAATCTGACCCCCGCAACCAATCTGAGATGCGCAAGGCCGGAACCCAGGATTCCGGCCTTTTCTTTTTTACAAGTTATGAGAACTTGGTCGTCGACTTTTATGCGAGGCCAAGCCAGGCCTGAGCGAATTTAGATCCCGCGCGATTTTGCTCTGCAACTACTGCCAAGTCTGCTGATTCACAAAGCCATCTGCGCTGCATCCAAAATTTCTATTTCCCGTTTGGGAAAGAAGCCAGTTTTCCTCGCCGTTCTTTCAGATGACTGACCGACTGTCCTGGGGAATAACCTCCGGTTAGCCTGTGATCTAGAAGCATTCCGGAAATCACATTCCACGAGCCGACTTCCCATTAGTAATCGCAGTAAGCGAGTGTCAGATCACTTCCGTGTGGCCGACAATCAATTCATCGCCGCAACTTGTCAGCCCGACATGACGCGTTGTGCGATCAAACAGCCGGAAGCCGAGTTGCGATTCCAACTCTCGAATCAAAACGCTCAGGCCCGAAGGCGTGATGTACAGGGCTTCCGCGGCGCGGGAAAAGCTTCGGTAGTGCAACACCAGGAGAAAAGCTCGCAACTGAAGCGAAGTGAATTCCATTGTTGAGCATTCATCAACAACTATCAAGTCTTTTGAACTTGCATCATAAATAAGTTTGCACTTAAATAGCGGCGGCTGCAGATCCTCGGCCAATCCCTTCGGGCAAGATTGGGGGATTCCTTGGAAGAGCTAGCAAGCAAAGGGCGAATTTTTGGCGACAGTGCTGCAAAGCCTTCCGCAGGCTTGACGCCGGTCCAGTGGCTCATTTGTGGCGTCGCCGCACTCGGCTTTGCGTTTGATCTCTACGAGACCTTGGTGCTGCCGCTCATCGTCCGGCCAGCGCTCGCTGCTCTCGGGAACTTCAAGCCCGGCAGCCCAAGGTCCAACCTTTGGGTGGGACTGCTGTTCTATCTGCCGCTGGCTTCCGGGGGTGTCTTTGGCCTCTTGGGAGGCTACCTGACCGACCTTTTGGGGCGTCGGCGTATCCTGGTGTGGAGCATCCTGCTCTACGCCTTCTCGGCGTGCACTTACCTTGCCGCAGTTGTTATTTTTCCGTTGCACCACCATTGTCGGCGTCTCTGTCGAATATGTGGCCGGGGTAGCGTGGCTGGCGGAGCTCTTCAGTAATCCGAAGCAACGTGAATCCGTGCTGGGCTACACTCAGGCCGCCTTCGGGATTGGAGGACTCATGGTCACGGGAGCCTACTATGTCGCCGTAACCTACGCCGAGCGATTCCCACCCATCCACGGCGGTCACGATGCCTGGCGCTATACTCTCCTGTCCGGACTGATTCCCGCGATTCCACTCCTCCTCGCACGGCCGTTCTTGCCGGAGTCGCCAATCTGGCAGGAGGAAAAATCCAAAGGAACATTGAAGCGGCCGAGCTTCGCGGAACTGTTCCGGCCAGCGCTGCGCAAGACCACGTTGGTCACCACATTCCTGGTGGCGTGTAGTTATGCTCTGGCTTCAGGGGTGATGCTGCAAATGCCTCGCATTGTTCCTGGCCTTCCCGAAGTACGGAACCTCGCATCTCGACTCGTTGAGCAAACTGTCAGCGGCGTGCAATTGTTTCAGGAGCTCGGCACGATTGCCGGCCGCTTGCTCTTCGCCTTCCTTGTGGTCCGGATCGCGACGCAAAGGCGCCTCCTTCGCATCTTCCTGGTTCCAGGATTGATCGTCTTCTCCTGCGTCTACTTTTTTGCCGCGACACACAGTTTGGTGCTCGTCAAATATGGAATTTTCTTCGCGGGTCTCATGGTGAACGGGCCGTTCAGCCTTTGGGGCAACTATTTGCCGCGGATGTACCCGACGCACTTGCGTGGAACCGGCGAGAGTTTCGCAATTAATATCGGAGCCCGCGTGATCGGTGCATCGGGTGTGCTTCTCACCACGCAACTCGCCAACATCATGCCCGGTGCCAGCGCCACTGCCCGCCTTGCCTACTCGGCCGGTATGGTTGCGGTCCTTGCTTACACTGGATCGCTGATCGGGAGTTTCTGGCTCCGCGAACCTGACGGCGCGCAACTGCCCGATTGAAGCGTGCGAAGACGGCTTCGTCGGCGTTCGTAGAGAGAGGAGGATTCGCCTTGCCAATGAATTCGTCGGCTTCCCTGAAGGAAACCTGGCTGACTCTCGTCTTCCTTTTACTCGTGGCAATTGTTGCCCTCCGCTATCTCGTACCTCCTGCCGTTGTTCCTGCGTCCGCTCCAATGACCGACTTCTCTGCAGAACGCGCCATGGAGCACGTGAAAGTCATCGCCCGTGAGCCTCACCCGACCGGCTCGATTGCAAACACGCGCGTGCGCGATTACATCGTGGCGCAGTTCAGCTCGCAGGGACTGAAAACAGAGGTGCAGAAGTCTACCAGCACGACGTCGTGGGACATCGGAGGAGCGCCTTACAGCGCAGGAACCATACAAAACGTTATCGCAACATTGCCCGGAACGAACAGCACCGGTGCGCTGCTTCTCATGGCGCACTATGACTCGGTCGCGACCGGGCCCGGAGCCAGCGATAACGGTTCGGGAGTCGCGACACTTCTCGAAACTCTACGCGCGCTTCGTGGAGGATCGTCACTCAGAAACGATGTGATTTTTGCATTCACCGATGGGGAAGAAGACGGCGGGCTTGGGGCGCAAGCTTTCGTGGATGAATACTCGCCGGCAAAGCTTGTGTCGGTGGCCTTGGTGGTCGATTCCGGCGGCAGCTGTGGACGGGCGACTCTCGTCATGGAGAGCCAGCACCAGCAGAACGGTTGGCTCGTTCGGGAAGTAGCCGCCACAGTTCGCCGTCCCCTCGCTGCCTCCATTACCGACGATTTCCGGAGCTCAATGAGCTCTGCTGATGATCTGAACCTCTACCCTAAGGGAATAGAGGCAATCAACTCTGGCATCAACGGCTGTCCGACCACGTATCACACGATGAAGGACGACTTGGAGAATCTTGATGCTCGTAGTGTTCAAGATTTGGGCAATTCCTCTCTCACTCTGGCGCGGCACTTAGGCAGTCTGGACTTGAAGCATGCGTCGGAAGGCAAGGTGGTCTATTTTGCTTTTTGGGGTCGGCTTTTTTTCTATCCCGTAACCTGGGTTCCGCCTCTGACTCTGTTGATCCTTGCAGTTCTTGCCGGTATCGTGTTCCTTGGACTCCGTCGCGAACGGTTCACTGCGCGTGGCCTGGGGTACAGCTTTCTGCTCTGGCTCTCTGCATTGTTAGTTAGCGGTGGAGTGGTAGCTCTTATCTGGTGGGCTCTCCAAGCGCTGCACTTAGTCAACAAGTCTTTTCTGTCCGCCTACAATGCCACACCGTATGGACTGGGATTTGTGGCGCTGACGGCGGCCACCGTCTCCGGGTTGTTCGTCTGGTTCCGTCCGAAGCTCGATGCGGCGAATCTCGCGGCTGCTGCTTTTCTGTTGTGTACCTTACCAATGATTCTCTCCTGCCTCTTCGCGCCGAACGCCAGCTTTCAGTTTACATGGCCGCTCGCGGCAGTCTTGCTTCCGATGGGAATTGAACTCACTGCGAAACGACCGGAGTCGCGGACGCTGAAGTTCGCGCGATTGCTCGGCGTAGTGCCCGCGCTCTTTCTTTTTCCACTGTTCATCGGGTACTCGGTGACCACGCTCGACGGAAAAATGGGAGACATGATCATTTTGGTCATTCTCATGGTCGCCCTGCTCGCGCTGCTGGCGCCGCAACTCGATGTGCTGACCGCGCGCGGTGGAATGTTGGTTTCGAGAACGTGTGCGCTTTTGGCGTTCAGTCTTGTCCTTTTCGGTGCGCTGAGAAGCGGCTATGACGCTAGGCATCCAAAACCCGACTCGATTTCATACTGGCTGGATTCGAACGCGGAAAAGGCGTCGTGGATCAGTTTCGACACAAATCCAGACAACTGGACTTCCCAGTTTCTGACCGGGCACTTTGAAGCCAGCACGGTGCGCCTGTTCAACCCAGTCGATGGCGATGCCATCCTCAAAGCCGAAGCTCCATACGTCCAACTCCCTCCACCGAGCATCGAGACGTTGGAGGACTCCACCACAGGCGACGAGCGTAAGCTTCGTTTGCGCCTCGTTTCACCGCGACAGGCGCGAATCATCTGGCTGCAGGTGGAGAAAGCCACTGTTGTCGCAGCTACCCTCGAAGGCCGGAAAGTCCAGGTCAACGAGATGGACAAGCGGAATAAAGTCTGGGGCCTTGTTTACCTGGCACTGCCGACGGAGGGAATTGAACTCGACCTTACCTTAAATGCCTCGGAGACTCCGCAACTCACCGTGATCGATCAATCCGATGGTCTTCCAAGCATCCCTGGCTTCCACTTTGAACCACGGCCAAGCGACCGGATGGCTCTACCGACGGTATGGCCCTTCTTCGCTTCAACGCTGCTGGTAAGCCGCGTGTTCCCTAACTTGCCTGAGAAAAACTCCGCACAACCCATTCATTGAATCGGTCGCAGCTCGCATTGCAGGTGGATGACGGCAATCCGGAAGTGATCAGCACGTCGGTCGGATTAGCACCGAGAAACGCGGTAGCGTTACGAAACCGCCGCATTTCGCACATCTTGAATTCCATTTCGTAGACTCTTGGGAAAGATTTGGGAAAGGACTCAAACTCCAAAAAACCTGGTAAATTGCAGTAGGCGGGCTGGCCAGGCACGGCGAAAGTAGCGCGACCAGACGCGGAAGCTAATCTGGAGGGCACGGGCCTGAAATGGGCTTCGAGAAGATCAGTGGTGATGTCCGCGAACCGGACCTATAGCTCCTGAGCAGTTTCCGGATAGCCCGTAACCTAGGGCTTATACCCTATCTGTATCTAATCGGCTAAACTCAGCTTGCGCGCACTCCCGGCGACAAATTCGTCCGAACAAAATTTTTGCCCCTATTCGTAGAGGCAGCATGGGGGAGCGCGATGCGCCGCCGTGAACGAGCAAAAGCGACAACTTCTTCCGTTTTCCCGATCCAAACAAGGGCTACAGCCGGAAGTTGACAGCTCTCTTTTTCACCGACCTCAGTCGAGGTCGAAGCGATCGTGGTTCATCACTTTGGTCCACGCCGCCACGAAGTCTTTCGCAAACTTCTCCTTGGAGTCCGCACAGGCGTAGACTTCCGCGAGTGCGCGTAGCTGGGAGTGCGAACCGAAGATGAGATCGACACGGGTGCCGGTCCACTTAATCTCATTGGTCTTTCGGTCGCGCCCTTCGTAGACGTCTCCGGAACCGTTAGATGCGTTAGTTGGCTGCCACTGCGTGTTCATGTCGAGTAAATTAACGAAGAAGTCATTACTCAGCGTCTCAGGCTGCTTGGTCAAGACGCCGTGCGTCGACTTTCCGACGTTTGCTCCCAGAACGCGCAGGCCGCCGACGAGAACGGTCATCTCGGGAGCGGTAAGCTTTAGCAATTGCGCCCGATCCACCAAGCGTTCCTCCGGCGATAGACCCTGGCTGGCGCGGAAATAGTTGCGAAACCCATCCGCCATCGGTTCGAGTGGTTCGAAGGAGTCGACGTCGGTTTGCTCTTGCGACGCGTCCATGCGCCCAGGTGTGAAGGGGACTTCCACGTTGTGTCCCGCCGCCTTCGCGGATTTCTCTATTGCCGCACTACCGCCGAGAACGATCAAGTCCGCGAGGGAAACCTTCTTCCCGCCGGTCTGTGAAGCGTTGAACTCTTTCTGTATCGCTTCGAGCTTTTGCAGCACCTTTACCAGTTGAGCAGGCTCGTTGACTTCCCAGTCTTTTTGCGGCGCGAGGCGAATGCGCGCACCGTTCGCTCCGCCGCGCTTATCCGAGCCGCGGAACGTCGACGCCGATGCCCAAGCCGTCGACACCAGTTCGGAAATGGACAGCCCCGATGCAAGGATTTTCGCTTTCAGAGCGGCAATGTCCTGCGCCCCGATCAGCGGATGATTCACAGCGGGGATCGGGTCTTGCCAAGACAGTGTTTCCTTTGGAACAAGTGGGCCGAGATACCGCACGATCGGTCCCATGTCGCGGTGCGTGAGCTTGAACCACGCCCGGGCAAATGCATCTGCAAACCGATCCGGATGCTCGTAGAAGCGTCGTGAAATTTTTTCGTAGGCGGGATCGAACCGCAAGGAGAGGTCGGTGGTCAGCATGGATGGTGCGCGACGCTTTGAGGAATCGTGCGGATCCGGCACGGTACCGGCGCCTGCGCCATTTTTCGGTGTCCACTGGTGCGCACCGGCCGGGCTCTTGGTCAGTTCCCATTCGTAGCCAAACAAGTTCTCAAAGAAGTTGTTGCTCCATTTCGTCGGTGTGGTAGTCCAAATGACTTCCAGACCGCTGCCGATCGCGTCGCCACCCTTGCCCGAACGAAATTTGCCCTTCCAACCGAGGCCCTGCTCCTCGATGCTGGCGGATTCCGGCTCGGGGCCCACCAGTGCCGCATCGCCAGCACCGTGGGTTTTTCCGAAGCTGTGCCCGCCCGCAATCAGCGCAACCGTTTCCTCGTCGTTCATTGCCATACGGCGGAATGTTTCGCGAATATCCTTGGCCGCTGCGATGGGATCCGGCTTTCCATTTGGCCCTTCCGGATTCACGTAAATTAGGCCCATTTGCACGGCTGCGAGAGGATTCGCAAGATCGCGGTCGCCGCTGTAGCGCTCGTCGGCCAGCCACTTGCCTTCCGGGCCCCAGAAGACGTCCTCTTCGGGCTCCCACACATCCGCGCGCCCGCCGCCAAAACCGAAGGTCTTGAAGCCCATCGACTCGAGGGCGACATTGCCTGCGAGAACCATCAGGTCCGCCCAGGAGATCTTCCGCCCGTATTTCTGCTTGATCGGCCAAAGCAGCCGGCGCGCCTTGTCGAGGTTCACGTTGTCCGGCCAACTGTTGAGCGGCGCAAAGCGCTGCTGGCCTCCCCCGGCACCGCCGCGGCCGTCGCCGATGCGGTACGTGCCGGCGCTGTGCCATGCCATTCGAATGAAGAGCCCTCCGTAGTGGCCAAAGTCGGCCGGCCACCAATCCTGTGAGTCGGTCATCAAGGCATGAAGGTCCTTGATCACGGCATTCAGGTCGAGACTCTTGAATTCCTTGGCATAGTCGAACTCTTCGCCCATTGGATCCGACAGGCCGGAGTGCTGGTGAAGAACCTGAAGGTCCAACTGCTTTGGCCACCAGTCACGATTGGTGTGCGCGATGTTTCCGTGAGAGAACGGGCACTTGGATTCCGTTGGCGTCCCCGTTGATGTGGTAAGTTCTTTTTCCATATGTTCACCTTCCTTCGAATTAGTCAAAAGTTGTTACTTCAAATCCGCCGGCCCGCTTTTTCATGCGGCTTCGAAAATTAACGGGAAGTGCTCCGCAGAGCGCACTTCGTGCAGAGTCCCCGGAAAATGAGTTCGCATTCGCGGAGAATCCGCTTACCGAGAGAGCGCGAGGCAGGCCTGGGCACGTCGTACCACTCGAGGTCCTCAACATCGCCACAGCGGTCGCAGATGAAGTGGTGATGCCTCGTGCCCTTGGCATCGAATCGCGCGGAGCGGCCTTCGACCGCCACTTCACGCACTAGACCCGCCTCAACCAGATCCCGCAGATTGTTATAAGTCGTCGCCCTGGAAGAGCGCGGATCAAGTCGATTCACGGCTTCGAAGATTTCCGCAGCCGTCGGATGACTGTTGTGTTCCATCAAGAATGCCATCACGGCATAGCGCTGCGAAGTGCACCGCAACCCGCTGCCGTCGAAGGACCGCTTGATCACTTTGGCGTCCATCAAACGTTTAGACTATGTCTAGTGTGAGATTTAGTCAAGACTTGTGCTTTTGATTGCCGCTGCGGGCCGAACACTGGCGGATGCCATATTGAGTATCACCTGTAGCCACTCTCACCACCAACGACGGACTGTGGCTTTGTAACCCGAATACTTCCCAGGATGTCGAAGAGCGGCTTTAGGAGCAGGATTCTTCAGAAGCTGAGCCACGGTCATGAGGATTTCGCGCAAAAGTTGCTGGTCTGATACTGCGCGAGCCATGGTGATAGCGCCGACGAGCGCGCAATACGTCATGATTGCCCGCGACTTTGCGGCGCCCTTGTCTTCCTCGCCCGTTTCATGAATCGAGTTCGCCCCTCCAAGTCATCACCGCCCAGACGACCGAGCTGACGAATGAACGAAATGCGATCGACATACTCCGGCGGCGTATGGACGCGAGTGTGCTCCTCGTTAAAGCGCTCGGCGGCGGTTGGGATGCTTCTGACCTCCCGACCTTTGGTGCGCGCCGAGTGAAGGACTATTGATCATCACAACGGCTGAAATCTCGTTGCCACGCCGCCCCGGCAACCCCTCATCAAGCATTAATAATGATGCCGTACCTTTATAGTAAACATCATTACTAACGTACTCACCCCGCGTTTTTCGCGGCTTGCTCTTAATGAGTTCGTAATTTACGCAGCTCTCGTTTAAAGATCGAGCACTATCCATGTTGGCGCATGGTCGCTGGCGTTTGCCTGCCCACGCACCCATCGGTCGACACCACCGTCCACGAGCCGTTCTGACACCTTCGGCGAGAGCAGAAAGTGATCGAGTCGCATGCCTTTGTCCTTCGGCCACCGTTCATATTTGTAATCCCAGAATGTCCAGAGCGGCCCCTTCGGATGTAGCCTCCGCATCGCGTCGGTCCAGCCCTGAGCCAGCAAACGCGCAAACGCTTGGCGGCTTTCGGGTTGGATCAACGCGTTGTTATCCAACGATCGAGTCGGATAAATGTCCTGCGGTGTCGGCACGACGTTGTAGTCACCGGCCAACACCACCGGGGCGCCGCTCGCCATGAGTTCGGCGGCATGGGCAATGAGCCGCACAAACCAGTCCAACTTGTAATTAAATTTCGGTCCAGGCTGCGGATTCCCGTTGGGAAGGTAGATGGAAGTGATCAGGACTCCCTGAACAGCCGCTTCGATATAGCGGGCTTGGTGGTCTTGAGGATTTCCCGGCAAGCTTGCGCGGGTCAGCACGGGAACCTGGTTTCGCGCGAGAATGGCCACGCCATTCCAGGAACGCTCCCCTTGCCAGACTGCTTCATACCCGAAACTTCGAAGGGCATCCACGGGAAAGGCTCCATGCTCCGCCTTGAGCTCCTGGAGACTAACCACGTCCGGCTCAGCTTTGGCTAACCAAGACAAGAGATTATCCAGCCGCTTATTGATGTTGTTGATGTTAAAGGTCGCGACTCTCACCAAGTCCTTCTCTGTCCCTGTTCCTCCGGGTGCGCCACCCAAAGGTGCAACCGAGTGAGCTCGTCCGGCTGGCATTATTTTGTCCGTGGAACGAAATAGTCGGAGATCTGCAAGAAATCCCGATTGTGACCTGCGAATCGGTATCGAGAAGTTTACATCTCCTCTTTCCTCGCTGTACCGGCTCCTACTTTTTCGCCGGTGCCTGGGTCTGCGGTTGAGGCTCGCTGCTGGGTGGAACAATGCCCTTCAGGCGCATGTAGGTGACCAGGTTCCCGTAGTGTTCCATATCGTGCATGTTGTTGACCGTCAAAGCGCTCAGCTTCGGGGCGTCATTCCCGAAGAGCTTTATCATTTGCGTCGCGGAAGCATCGGTCAGCCCGTCGTAGGCCTTATCGCAGTAGGCAAACGCGGTATTGAGCGCGGCGATCAGATCGGCCTTGGAGGCTTTGGTCTGTTCGATTTTCAGGCTCGGATTTTTCTCCCCCAGTGCGATGGAACAAAACAGGTACTGTGCGTCGGCCACATGTCCTATGATCTGGCCGTAGCTGCGGACCGTGTCGATGGGCTTGAAATTGTAATTCTCCTCGGGCATTTTTTCGGCGGAGCGCAGCAGCATCCCTTTCACTCTTCCGTAGGCCAGCTTGTTCCACGTGCTGAGCGGATTCTCTTGGGATGCCGAAGTGTTGGCTTTCGGCGGCTCCTGAGACAGCGCGGTGACGGGCACAATGAGGCAGACCAATATTGCTCGCAGAATCGTTTGCATGGGTACACCCTCCTGACTAACAGTACGCTTCCCCGCAGGCAAAGTTTCGCTGCCTTGCCGAGTTTTTGAAGAAATTCTCCAGCAGCATATGGATTTCAGAACCAACAGAATGCGCAGCCACGGAGAGAGAATCTTCTTGTTGTCATAGAGGAAGTCGACCTGCAGCAGCGATTCGCGCCTCGAAAATTGTTCTCGACCTTGGCCCAAAGAGCCTTTGACGGACAGGCCAGCAACGTGATCGAGGATGGTATGCTTCTGCAAGGCCAAAAGAACAACTGCTGAGACAACCGAGGGCGATAATGCGTCAGGTGTTAAGATGGCCAGCTTTTGTTGCGGCGCTTATCACAACGTCGATTCCCATCCCGTCCACAAATTTTCCTCGGGATTACCGGGGGACGCCTTATCAGGACAGCCGGTATCACAGCGGCGCGCAGCGAATCCCCGGACGAGTGGAATGCGCTTATTACGATCGTGGCGGAGAGGGCATCGCGTATCACGACATGGATGCCAAGAATAATGGAAGTGGAGCATTAAATCCGGCAGACGGCACGTATCTAAATGAGTTTCGAATGGATGAGGGCGTGGACACCTCTTATACGAAATTCCACGATCAGATTGACGATAATCCTTACAATCTGGTGAAGCCTCCGGAAAATCAACTGTATGTTGGATGGACCGAGCCTGGGGAGTGGTTCAACATCACCGTGCTAATAGCCCACAAGGGGACATACAGCGCGGATCTGTTGTACACCTCAAACCGTGGCGGCACGATATCGCTGGATGTGAATGGAAAAGATGCGACTGGGCCGCTAGCGATCAACTCGACGTTCGACGATGCAGATCCGATTGCGTGGCGTCAATGGCATCACTGGAACGTGGCTCACGGACTGGTGCGGCTCTCGTTGCCAGCAGGAAAGACCATCCTCACGGTTCACATTGTGGCCGGAGGCAATATGAATCTGGCGTTCTTTGATTTCAAGAAGATTCGATGAAATTAAAATTAGCGCGAATGATGGCGGATTTCCACTAACGTCGACTCCCGATAGCGGGTCGCGTAGATTCTTGAGAGACGATTCCCTTCCCCTCCTTTATGTAATAAAAATGGTCCGCCGCAAGATTAGAGAGCAACTCGGTTTTGCCGCTAGGCCAGACTATTTCGACCTTGTCCACAGCTTTGCGGTCTCCTAGCCCGAAGTGAATCCGCAAATCATTCTGCGAAAGATAGCTACCACCGCTCAAAACCTGATCAGACTGCACCAAATCGCCAGAAGTAGCCTTCACACGGGCATTCAGAGCTAAGCGGTTACTCTGGGTGCCTTCTAATTGAAGACGGATCCAATGATTCGGCGCGACTCCTTGCGGCTGCAGAATCAAGGGCTCGCCTTTTAGAGTTTCGACCACGATTTCAATCCGCCCATCATTAAACAAGTCGCCGCAAGCGACGCCTCTACCGACTCTCGGGACCTGAATGGTTGGGCCCACGAGTTTGCTGATGTCCTTAAACGTCCCATTGCGCTGATTCTGGAAAAGCAGCATCGGCTCCTGATACTTGGTGCCGATTTCCACGGTATCGACTTGCGGGTAGACATGCCCATTGACGAGAAAAATGTCGGGCCAACCATTATTTTGCCAGTCCACAAACGCATCACCCCAACTCACGAAAGGAGTAGTGGCAGCAGCAATGCCCGAGGCATACGAGACGTCAGCAAAGTTCATCTCGCCATCGTTGCGATAGAGGACCGCGTACTCGTCACTAAAATGGGTGATGAAAATACTGAAGCGGCCGGTGTGCAAGTAATCGCCTAATGCGACACCCATGTTGGCCTGCTCGACGCCATCCTGGCTGACTGCTACACCCGCCGTGTATGCGACATCTTTGAAATGACCGGCGCCATCATTGCGATAGAGATAATTTGGTTGACCATCGTTGGTAACAAAAAGATCGAGATGACCGTCTTGATCAAAATCGGTCCACACCGCGGTGAGACCGAAACGCTTTTGCGGGTCGGAAACGCCAGAGGATTTCGAAACATCGGTGAAGGTGCCATCGCCATTGTTGTGATAAAGGTTGTCGGACAAACCTTTAAGCCCGCGCGGGCCACACTGAACGTCGATACCGTGATATTGGCAAGTTTTGCTGGAACCGAAGACCGGAAGATTCTCCAAGCTGACATCCACATAATGCGAGACGAAAAGGTCCGCCCAGCCGTCGCCATCGTAGTCGCCAAACGTTGCACCGCTCGCCCAGCCCTTGTCGGAGCTCAGACCCGCTTGCTGCGTGACGTCAGTGAACGTGCCGTCGCCATTGTTGCGATACAGGACCACGCCATCGAAACAAGTGACCAGCAGATCCGGCCAGCCGTCGTTGTTGTAATCGCCAACAGCAACGCCCATCGCCCAGCACGGATAACCCACACCAGCTTTGTCGGTAACGTCGGTAAATGTCCCGTCGTGATTGTTGTGATAAAGCGCGCTACGAGCCTTCTTGCCGCTTCGCGCCATATCGACGCTCTGCGCGTTGGTGAAATAAATGTCCGGCCAGCCATCGCGATCAAAATCAATAAGGGCCACGCCGCCGCTCATAGATTCCATAATGTATTTCTGCTCAGGACTCGAAAGATGTTCGAAATGTATGCCGGTAGAAGGAAGGATGTCGACGAGTTGCGGCAAAGGCGGGGATGGAGGCTGGTTTGCTGTTTGCGAACTGGGAGGAGTTGAACGCGATTGCGAAGACAAGGGACTGGCTAATAGAAGGAGTATGGGGGCTATAAAAACCACATGCCGTATTCGGGAGAACGAAGGCATGTTCAGAATGGAGCAGCGACTCAAAACTGATTTAGCGCCCGGCATAACGTAGCTGCACCGCATATAAAGAGCTGTGCGCAGCGATAAATAGGGTCTTACGATCAGCGCCTCCGAAGAGAAGTTGGGAAGGCCGTTCAGGAACATTGATCGTGCCGATGAGCTTGGCGGCTGAATCGAAAACGAAGACTTGTCCAGCGGCGACGTAGACGTTACCTTCTGAATCTTCCGCGACACTTTCGCCGCCCACATTTACGAACAGTTGAGGATTCGTGAGAGTGCCTTGGGCATCTACGACGGTCCTGTAGGTTTTTTGTTCCTCTTCGTCCGTAATGTAGGCCATTTGGCCGATCGAAACAGGTGCCAGGCCAAATGCTCGCAGAAGATCGTAGATTTTCGAGCCGTAGTAAAGCTGACCGGTCACAAAATCCTCGCCCGCAGGAATGAAAGTACTGCGATCTGGCGAGATGAATTGGTAGGGTCTGGCTTTCGCGACCGATACGGCCAAGTCATTCTCATTGTGCCAGTAGTCCACGGGAACGACAGGCGACATTGTGCTTCGAGGAGCAGCCGGCTCGGGCTTCAATAGAGTGAGTTGATCGAAACTGTTTTGTGGATCGAAGGCGTAGACCGTGCCGTTGCCCTCGTAAGACACCACCAGCAGATTGCCGGATTTGTCGAAGGCCAGCTGAACCGGAGCAAGAGAATTGTCGCGCACCACAGACAATTGATGAGTAGTAGCAGACCAGCGATAGATCGTCTGCCATTTAGCGTCGACAAAATAGAAGTCGCCGGATTTGCTGACCGCACCACCAGAGATATTGAAGAATCCATCCGCGAGTCTTTCCACCTTTGCGCCATCGGCGAGAACCGCGGCGGCATGCATGGCTAGTTGTTGAGGTGCGTTGCCGGAGGCGGTGAGCCACGCAAACTCACGCTGGCGAATTTCAACGTGGTGGGTCTGATCAAATAGGGCGTTGTCGAAAGAAGCTTTGCTGTCGCTGTAGCAATGAATGTTGCGCAGCCGAATATTCTTGGAGTTTGTGATCTTTATCGCATAGGGAAATGGCTGGTAACTGCTGACCACCCGATACATGTGCAAATTGGCGATCGTAACGTCGCTCGAATCGCGGATATCCAGCGGCAACGCGAAGCCGCCCTCACCTCGCTCTTCTTCTGTTTGCAGTGCGTAAATCTGCCAATTGGATACGTTCTGCAAAACAGCCTCATTGCGGACGTGGTGCTCACTGGAAAGCTCATAGATTCGGCCGCTGGTCGACGTATTTGAAATGTAGACGCCCGCCTGTGCAAATGTACTGGGAGTCCAGATGTCCACGAACGTGCCACCGCCTCCGTCCGTAATCCAGAGACTGGGATACTGCGAATCCCAACGCCGCCTGATGTCCGATTCGGCAGTGTGCGTATTGTTGTAGATGGTCTGCCAAACTTTGCGTCGTTCCTCCGGCGTCGCGTCGGGATCGACAGTGCCGTGACCGCCCAGGAAACGTACGTCCGATACCATGGAATCTCTTCCTGCCATCCATTTGAGCGCCACCGCGCGCGAGTTAATTCCGTTGGTGTAAAGACCGATGCCGGTCACGATGTTGGTGCCACCTTGCGGGGCTTCTACCAGAGGTTTGGGACTGCCAACTCCTTGAAATGCAGAAGTCTCGTCGGCAAGCAAGATTCGGGTGACGCTGGGGTGGAGGCCTATAAGAACAGTGTCTGACCGAAGTGCGATCGTGTCTGATACGCGATACTGGCCCGCGGGAAAATAAATTGATTGGTGTTCAGCGATCGCTTTTCTCAACGCCGCGGTGTCGTCGGCTTTCCCGTCGCCGACGGCGCCAAGGTCGCGAATGTTGGCCCAAGTGCTCATCGGGGGCAACGTTCGAATGTCAGACGCAACCGGAGGCGGAAGATTGGTCAGCGCCGTGGCGTCAAAAACATCCTGAATCGCGGGAACGGCGCCAATGTCTTCGAAGTGAAGGCCGTGCGAGAAAGTGCTCACTTCGTAGAGCGCGGCAGGCGCACCAAATTGCTTCCCGCTTTCACGAAGAGTGGCAAAGACGGGTACGCCACGGCAAATTACGTTTTCGAAATTAATTTGCGTGCGCGAGCTTTTTTCCTCGCTGATGGTTACGGCGGGCCCGCTAACATTTTCGAAGCGAGCATCCTTGATCCAGAGCTCATCGAAATAGCCGGGATCAATCGAGATAGCCATCGGAACGTTCTGAAAGCGCGGGCGAATCAACGTCAGCCCGGCCTCGTGTTCGCGAATTGAAGCTTCGGTCTGGCCTTCGAAAATACTGTCAATAATGGTGAACTGCCATCCCGGAGATGGCTTGCGCGTCCAGATAGCGTATTTCCCGCCGAAAAAATGCAAGTCCTCGGCCACGTTTCCGCCATCGTGAATTCCGGCGAGGGCCGACCCCAAATGAAAATCCATATGCGCCAGGTAGCAGTGCTGGGCGTAGTGTGCGCGGACAGCAACGGCTCCGGGATTACCATCTTGGATCTCAATATCGACGTTGCTGATTGCGGAGTAAAACGTTCCGGGATTGGCATCAGGAGGCGTAGCATTCTCGGAATCATCAGCTTTCTGCGGAGAGCCGTCTTTACCGGGACGGCCGCCGGCAAAATACAGCATGTAAGCCGGCCCCTTCTGAAAGCCCGGTGAGTTTGCGGGCAAAATGAGCACGGGCCTGGTTTTTCCGAACCCGATTACGCGAATCCCGGGCCAGATATAAATGGTAGTCGAGATCCGATAACGGCCCGACGGCACGAAGACAATTCCCTGATAGTGAGTCTCTTGCACCTTATTTATAGCTTGCTGCAAAGCGCTGGAATCATCCCCTACCCCATCGCCATGGACCGCAAAGTTCTCGCGCGTGAGATAAACAGCTCGGGAGTCCTGGAGACGTTTCGTATAGTAGGAATCGCCGGCGAAGCAAGCAGAGGAACAGAAAATCAATGCTACCGCGAACACGATTTTCCCTACTGCGTGGCCCCGAATGAGTCTCAAAATCTTTTCTCACTTTCTCGTATCGAATGAGTTGTTCAACAGATACATCAGCCCACCGCTAGCTCGCGGTGATAATGGCGCCAGTAAAAAAGCCTAGTTTCGTGCGTCGTCTTCGCGGTCTTTTTGATCCGGTTGCAAACGCATCTCCCGGTACGCTTCCCGAAGCTTTTCCTTCATATCCTTGAACTTCTGATACTCCTCGAGTTCGCGATTTGCGTCGGCGGTACGGCCCATCTGCCGGTATACGGTGCCCAAACGAAAATGCGCCACGGCGCTGGTGGGATCTACTTTGACGGCCAACTCCAGAAGCGGCAGGGCCTTCGCAGGTTCGTTCATGGTCATCAAAGCTTTGGCCAGACCGATATTGGCTTCGGCATCGTTGGGCTGGAGAGCCAGCGCACGCGAATAGTGCTCGGCCGCCCCCTGCTGATCGCCCTTCAGCGCAGCTAAATCGCCAAGCCGGCACTCCGATTTCTCGTCGGCCGGATTCGCCGCTAGAGCCGCCAGATATTCTTTTCGAGCCTCTTCCCGCCCATCCGGAATCGAGGAATTGTTCAGCATCTCGGCAAGTTCGAAATGAAGGCCTGGGAGATTGGGGTCGATTTTTAGAGCTTCGCGATAATTTGCAATAGCTTCGTCGGTGTGACCCTGCCTGGCTAGCTCATGCGCCATCATCTGGTGCACGCGTGCGGACTTTGGTGCGACCACAATCAAGCTCAGCCTGGCATTGTCAGCAAGGTTCGAATAAACGCGATAGGCCGTGTAGATGATCTCGACGTTGGTGGGATCGAGTTCCTGGAGCACAGCCACAGTGCTTGCCGCTTTCTCTAACTCGCCTGTCGAAGAGTAAATTTCAATCAACTGCATGCCCGTATCGATGCGAATCTTTTTCTCCTGCAAATTCGGGAACGCCTTTTCCATGTCGCGAAGCGCGGAGGAAATGTCACCAGTCCGTTTTTCCGCCATGCCAAGAAGCGCCTGAATTTTCCAGATCGAGGGCTGCAGCTTGAGCGCAGCACGTAATTGCGGAATCGCGTCTTGATAAGCGCCTTGAAAGAACAGCAGAACTCCCAGATTGCCGCGCGCGTCTGCGTTATTGGGTTCCAGCCCAACGATCGCTTCGAATTCGGCCACCGCAAGATCGGGCCTATTCTGCTGCAAATCAAGCTTGGCTTGCGCTTTGTGGAAATCGATTTGTTGCTGGCGACTCGGGGCGTTTTGCGAAAAGGTTGGAAAAGCGAAAGAGAGAAATGCCACGCAGACCGAGACAATCCGTGCCTTTGTCTTCATGTTCGGTAGTATACGGCGTGTCGAATGCATCTCCATTTAATGTCGCGCAAAAAAGAAAAGAGGACGGCTGGGGTTGAGCCGTCCTCTTGTTGGGGTTGGCCGGTTAAAAAGAGAAACGAGCGCTGAGTTGCCCGCTACGCGGCGCGACAGCGATACCATTGCTGTTCCCAGGCCCAAAGCCCGGCGACGAGCCGTCAATTATTCCAAAGTTCGACGGGCTGTTGATGTCGCTGTGCGGCGCCTGGAAGCTCGGATGGTTCAACGCGTTGACGAAGTCAGCTCGCAATTGCACGCCGAACCGCTCGCCAAAATGGAAGTCCTTGCCCAGGGATAGATTGACAACCGTCAACCCGGGTCCACGCAAAGTGTTTCTTCCCGCGTCGCCGAAGGTCCCGGGCGCGGCTGGTGCAAACGCCGCCGGGTTGAAGTAGTGACCCGCTGGCACGTTAGCAAATGGATTCCCAACGATGTCGGGATACCATGTGCACCCATTGCCGCATTGTGAGTAGCTGTTGTTCTTGGAATTGATAACGGTGAACGGGTTCCCGCCCTGCGCGATGATCGTTCCAGAAATCCGCCATCCGCCAACCAGCGCGTCGCTGAGTACGCCGTTATTAAGGTACGTTTTCCCTTTTCCAAACGGCAGTTCGTAGCTCACGATACCCTTGAACGCGTTGCGGATATCGAAGTTGGAGTTACCGTAGTTGGCTTTCGGGTCGCTTCCGATTTGCCAATTCTGAACGCCACCGCGGCTGCCCCATCCTCCGGAATCTTGATCATCCAAGAAATGCGACCACACATAGTTCACTTGGAAGGTCAGTCCATAGGAGTAACGTTTGGTCACGCCCGTTTGCAGTGCGTTGTAGTTGGAAATGGCATTGTAGTAGTTTCCGCCGACACTTCCAAAAAGCGGGAACGGACGTTGCGCCTGAGTCGTCGGGCCACCCGCCAATACGCTCAGATTCGTAATTTGGTTCAAGTCCGTGGGAAATTGCAGGCTGCTGCCGTGGCTGCCTACATACGCTACCGATGCCGCAAAGTCCCGAGCGAACTGATGCTCCACGCTCAGCGTCCATTCACGGATTTTAGCCACCGGCACGTTGTACGGAGTAAACGTCACGTTTTGCGGATTCTTCGGCGTGACGTACGTCAGAGGCTGCCGTGCCGCTGGCGAGCCCGTCACGTAATTGAGGATCGGGCCCGCTGTGGCAGCGGAAGACGACAACGCGATTAGCGGATTGGGACCGGCCCCTGCGTTTGGATCGGTGGCATTGCCAGTGTTCGTTCCAAGTGAACCTGCGCCCAAGCCTTGCCCATACGTATCTTCGCTGAAGTTATAGGCGTAGAAACCATAGCCCGCTCGCACCGTGGTATTCGCCATCGGCGACCAGGCAAAGCCCACGCGCGGCAAGAAGATGTTGTAAATCGGCTTCTGCAACGAAGTTCTGCCGTACTGTCCGCCAAACCACATCGAACCAAGTGATCCGTCGTAAGGATTGATCAAATTCGGGTCGAACCCGCCTATGGCATTATGCAATTCGCTCATGCCCGTCGTGGCTTCGTAACGCAGTCCCAGGTTGATGGTCAGATTTGGACGAACCTTGAAGTCATCCTGCACAAAGAGTTGCGGATCCTTGATGCGCATGTAAGTGACGGATTGGTTCGTCGCTTGCCAGTGCTCTACGTCGCCCAGCAGAAAGTCCGCGAAACCCGAACCGCCGGTTCCGTTGTTTTGTTGAGTGTATTGTCCGGTGAACGTAAACTGCCCGGCATCCACATTGCCCCAGGGAGTGGTATTTCCTTCTCCCATCAAAACTTCTACACCGAAGTGCAGTATGTGCTTGCCCTTGATCAGCGTGATCACATCCGAGGGGTCATACAAATTTTCGATGTAGATTGCGTTCGTGCCCGGACTCAACGATGTGCAGCAATTGCCATTGATATTGAAGGTGGGAAAAATGTCCGCCTTCGAATACTGTAGACCCAGCGTGGTGGCCGCATTGAATCCCAGAGTCTGAGGGACGAACCAGTTACCCTGCTTGGTATACCCCATGCGGAATTCGTTCACAAAAGTCGGGGTAATCGACCAGGTGTCCGACAGTTGTACGTTATATCCGTCGATATCTCCAGAAAAGCAATTGATCGGGCATTGCCACTGGTTGAAATTCTTCCCGGGATTGTTCTTCGCGGTAATCGAAAATGTGACCCGATTGTCTTTCGTTAGATCGTAGTCAATGCGCCCGAAATAGCGAAGGTTCGGATTTGAAGACGGTGACTCGAAAAAATAATTATTTGCAGTGGCATTAGGTCCGCCGGAGTTTGGCAGCGGATAGTAATTCAAGACTTTCAACGCTACCGGGTCGATGCGGTTTCCCGGAATGATATTGCCGGCGAAGGCAGTTCGAAGTCCACCTACCCCTGCCGAAGTTGGATCGTAAATAGGTGCTGCCAATGCGCTGAAATCGTATTGTCCCGGATTTACGGTGCCCATTCCTCTTTCTGCCAGGGTTGGAACATTACTGAAATGCGGGTTTCCGCTTCCGTTGTTGGTGATTTTGTCGCGCACGAAGAAGAAAAACAGTTTGTTCTTGATGATCGGCCCACCGATGGAACCGCCCCACTCGTTATAGCGGATCGATGGTTTCACCTTAGTGTCATTCGGCCCGAGAAAGAAGTTCGAAGCATTTAAAACGTCGTTTTGCCAATATTCGTAGAGTGAACCGTGAAACTTGTTGGTACCGCTCTTACTAATTTGGTTAAAAACCGCTCCCCCAATTCCATATTGTGCCGAGAACGACGACGTAGTTACCTGCACCTCCGAGATGCTTTCGAAGATGGAATTATCGACGTTTCCGCTGACCGGCAAAACTACCGTGGCTCCATCCGCCAGGAAGTTCGCATAGTTCGGAAGATTTCCATTAATGGACACAGCGTCTCCGGCGTTATAAGCGCCGCTTCCTTCGGATGAAGGTTGGGTCGGCGCACTGGAGGCGCCCGGCAGGAAAATATTGAAGTTTGCCCAATCATTCCCGGTAATACCGGCGCCAATTTGCGGCAGTGCGTCAATTGTACGGCCTTCCAGGATGGTGCCCTGTTGACCGCTTTCCGTCTGCAGCAATGGAGCCTGACCCGAGTCTTCCACAGTCACAACTTCCTGGATCTGCCCTACCTCGAGTGTTGCATCGACAGTAATGATCGAGACTTCCAGTTTGATAGGACCGCGGCTGACCTGTTTGAAGCCCTGCTTCGCAAAAGTGAGCTTGTAATTTCCTGCCCTGGTCGAAACCGTGTCGTAAATGCCGTCATCATTCGTGACGAAGCGTTGCACCTCACCGGTATCAACGTTTGTGAGCGTCACCGCCGCCCCAGGGACTGCTGCGCCGGTCGAATCCAATACCGTACCGCGAATATCTCCAGAGTTCGTGCTCTGGGCCGAGGCGAGTCTAGCAATGCCCAGCAAGGCAAGAAAGAATAGTGCCAAGCGAATTGTGCTTCTCATTTTTTGTAATTCCTCCACCACAAGTTGGCGTTTCAAACCCGCTAAAGCACCCTAAAGCGGGTTTCTTCACACCCGGCAACCAAAACTCAACCGCGTGGCTGTAAAACAGCGGTTCTCTTACAGCCACCAACGCCTCGACAGGCAAACGGTTGTCTTGCTAGCTTAATAGTAGATTCCTACTAATATTGGGGGCATTACAAACCCTCACGACCAACTTGTCAAGCATAAAATACGATACTGTGCATTCAGGTAATCGTTTGTCTACAGAAAGAAGCTCAACATCAGGCTGTTCCGCAGCCGGCTTCCAGCTCTACAGTTGCCAAAATGGCCTGCTCCGTCTTATCCTGCAAACAATCGATTGTCTTACATGCTTTCCGGCGCATAGCAGCAAATCTGAGTGAAGGGGCAAGTGCCGTCGAGGAGGATTTAATGTCACTAGCAAGTCGCAGGGACTTCCTAAAGGTCGCCGTAGCGGGTTCGTTTGCAGCAGCGAATCCTTCCCTTCTCAAGCTACAACCGGCAACCAATCGCGTGCGCGCATGGGCTACATCGAAAGATCGCAAATTTGAAGAAATCAAGTCACCTCAATGGAGTTCTGCACCCGGCCCAGCAGCAAGCTCTACAATCCGTATCGACGCTTCCAAGCAGTACCAGACAATGCTGGGATTCGGCGCCGCATTCACCGACGCATCCTGCTTCCTCTTTTCTCAAATGCCTGCCAAACCTCGCGAGGCGCTGTATTCCGATTTGTTCGGCGAAAAGGGCCTGCGGCTTTCCGTGGGTAGGACCTGTATAGGCGCAAGCGACTACTCCTTGAATGCTTATAACTACGATGAGAGTTTGGATCCCGATCCAGACTTAACGAAGTTCAGCATCGATCACGATCGGACCTATATCCTGCCCACATTGCGCGCCGCTCGCGAGATGAACCCAGATCTATTTTTGTTCTCCACACCATGGAGCCCTCCGGGATGGATGAAGGCGAATGGATCCATGCTTGGCGGATCCATGAGAAAGAAATATTTAGCAAACTATGCGGATTATTTCGCCCGGTTCCTTCGTGGATATGCAGCCGAAGGCGTGAAGATTAACGCGGTAACCATTCAGAACGAAGTCGACACCGATCAAGACGGCAGAATGCCCGCGGCGTTGTGGGGACAGGAGTATGAAATTGAATTCATCGCCAAGCATCTCGGCCCCATGCTGGAGCGCGGTGGCCTCGACACAAAGATCTGGATACTGGACCACAACTATAACCTCGCGGGACGCGCGATTGATGAACTCAACGATCCGCTGGTAAACAAATATGTCGACGGTGTCGCCTGGCATGGCTATATGGGAACTCCCGACGCGATGACCCACGTTCACGAACTCTTCCCGACAAAGGATGCGTACTGGACAGAGGGAGGTCCCGACATAAACAGCCTCGACTACCAGACGGACTGGGTCAAGTGGTCGCAAAGATTCACGGGAATACTTCGCAACTGGGCGCGCTGCATCGTGGGCTGGAATTTTTTGCTGGACGAAAAAGGGAGACCAAACATAGGACCATTTCCCTGCGGCGGCATGGTCACCATGGATTCGAAGACCCAAGAAATCACCCGAAGTGGACAGTATTGGGCATTCGCGCAATATTCGAAACTAATTCGCCGCGGTGCCCGGGTGATCGGCTCTGATGGCGATGTGAACGGCGTCGATCACGTGGCCTTCCAGAATCCCGACGCGAGCTTCATATTGGTGTTGACGAACCGCGGTGAACAGCAGCCAGTCCGATGCGAAGTGGCGGCACAAACATTGGAACTGACGTTAGACCCCGGCTCAATAACGACAATAACCTGGTAAATGTGCGCGATCCCTTTATGATGGCTGGCATCAGGTCTTGTGTCCGCCGCGTGTCAAACCAATGCGCTTTGCGCTAGGATGATTCCAGCAAAGACACAGTAAAACTAGAGCCCGTCTTACACCGGTGAGTGAGTACGGTTTGGCGCGATTTGTGTCTGCAAAGTGTCTCGGCAATTCCGAACAGGTGAACCGAGTTGAAGAAGCAGCCGAAAACCAATCAGACGAAACCCAAGCCGCTTGGCAAGCACCAGCCCATCAGCCTTAAAAAGTTGGCGGAACATCTCGGCCTAAACGCAGGGACGATTTCCGTCGTACTTAACGAAGTTCCCGGTCGTTCCATTCCTCAATCCACACGCGACCGCATTAAAGCCGCTGCCAAGGAGTTCAACTATCAACCCAGCCTTTTGGCGCGTTCTCTGCGCAATCGTCGCACCCTGACCATCGGAATTCTGGTGCCTGAGCTTGGAGACGGTTATCACACCCAGGTGATGGGTGGAATCGGCGACCATTTGATGGAGGCGGGATATTTCTATTTCACCGCGCATCACCGGCACAAAAAACATCTGGTAGAAGAGTATTCGCAAATGCTTCTTGGCCGTGGCGCCGAGGCGCTCATCGCCATTGATACCGCCTTGGAACACACCTATTCCGTGCCAGTGGTTGCCGTCGCCGGACATCGCGAACTGCCGGGCGTAACGAACATCGTGCTGGATCACCGTTTCGCGGCGGAACTCGCGTTAGCCCACTTGCATTCCTTAGGACATCGCCGCATCGCGTTCATTCGCGGACAACCATTCAGTTCGGATTCCGATGAACGCTGGCGGACCATCGTGCAGGTCGCGAAAGAAATCGGCATTCCTGTAAAGCCGCAACTGATTGTCGAACTCGATCAAGACTTAAGCTCTCCGGAATTGGGCTATCCCGTGATGCAGCGGTTGTTAGCGACTCGCGAGCGTTTCACCGCGCTGGTATCGTTCAACGACATGGCTGCCATCGGAGCGATACGCGCGCTGGAAGATTTTGGGCTGCGCGTTCCCGAAGATGTGTCCGTAATCGGTTTCGACGATATTAAAGTGGCAGCATTCAGCAAACCACGACTCACCACGATCCGTCAGCCCATGTCCAACATCGGCCGGATCGCCGCCCAATGCGTCCTCAACCAGCTCAAAGGCCTGGAGCCATTCCGCAAGCAAATCACCGTAGAACCAGAACTGGTAATCCGCGAATCTACTCGCGCCCTCCGCACAGCAGACGCCTCCAAGACCTGAAGTCGCCAGGATCTCAACCACCCTTTCACCGCTAACAACATAAATTAGAACAATAGGTTCCAGGTAAGCATCCAACCTGGCACAACCGGGTTCCTTTAGACTAAGATTGCGCGCTTAACCGCCGGTGGAATCTATTGCGCAGAGGTTTAGAATGCCGACCAACCCAACTCAACCACAAAATGCGATGGTGAGCTTTGCCGGCCAATCTGACACGGCAAACGGCTTAGCGTTAGTTCGCGTGACGATCGGCGCGATGCTCGTGTGGGTGTTCTTCGAGAATCTGGGCAAGGGCCTCTACACCCCGGGAGGCTACGCAGGGCTGATCAATTACTACATCAAATCGAGCCACTCACCCGCAGTTTGGAAATGGGTTATGGGGCTGGCGGCAAGCCATGCGTCCATGGCGGCTCCCCTTCAAGCTGCGACGGAAATCTCGCTGGGAATCCTGCTGCTCATTGGTCTGCTAACGCGTCCAGTCGCGCTAGTCGCATTCCTCTACCTCGGCAGCCTTTGGATCTCGGAATGGGGTACGTCGTGGATTTGGGAACTACTGGTTCCGGTGCTCGCATCGCTCGGACTGGCGATCGGGCGCGCAGGCCGTGCCTGGGGCATCGACGGGTTTCTCGCACGGCGAAGCCCTTCATCTCCGTGGTGGTGACGAGCGAATCTGCGTGCGAGTATCGGTCATCATTCCTACCTACAACGAAGCGCAGGCGATTGGCCGTGTGCTTGCCGATCTGCCTTCCGATCTGGTCACGGAGATTATCGTTGTCGACAGCAATTCGACTGACGGAACGCCCGACCTTGCTCGAAAAATGGGGGCACACGTCATCCAGGAGGCTCGCCGCGGATACGGGCGCGCTTGTTTGACCGGTCTTGCGAGTGCACAAAATCCTGACGTGGTGGTTTTTCTGGACGGAGACTACAGCGACCGACCCGCGGAACTTCCTCTGCTCCTTGCTCCGATCATCGAAGGGCGCGCTGACATTACCCTCGGTTCGCGACTCGGCGGCAACAGCAATCGCGGTGCCCTACCGTGGCACCAATCGTTCGGCAATCACCTTGCCGCCGGCCTGATCAGACTTTTGTATGGCGTGAAGATCAGTGATCTCGGCCCGTTTCGCGCCGCCCGCACAGATGTACTGCGCGCCCTCGCCTTGGAAGAGCCCACCTACGGCTGGGCGGTGGAAATGATCGTAAAAGGGGCCATCGCGGGATATCGCATCGTCGAGGTCCCGGTGAGCTACTATCCGCGAATTGGAAAATCTAAAATCAGCGGTACGGTGAAGGGCACGGTAGGAGCAGCGTGGTTCATTCTGAGCCGGATCGTGCGCTATTCTTTTCGACGTCGAAGGACGGAATCGCCGCGACCGGCGTAATTCCCCAACGGCCAAATCTTTGATGACCTCTACGCAGACCAATGTGCGTTTTTCTCAGCCAGTCCGGACGTTAGTCATTATGGCGAAAGCGCCCAAGCCCGGCATGGTCAAGACTCGTCTCATCGAGAGCCTTCCTCCTGTCGCGGTAACTGCGCTGTATCGCTGCCTGTTAGAGGACACCCTCGCATTGGCAAAGTCGTTGACCAGCGTACAGGTCGCGGTGATGTGCCCTGAGCCGGATCAGGATGAATTAACGCACCTATTGGGTCATACAGTTCAAGTCGTGCCGCAAAAAGGCAAAGGTCTCGCGGCAGGCCTCACCTCTGTTTTTCGACATTTCACTGCTGAGGGTCAGCACGTCATCGCATTCAATAGCGACAGTCCACATCTCGCGCCGGCGGTTCTGGACAGCGCGTTCGAAATACTCGCCTCGCATGACGTGGTCGTCGGGCCAACCCACGATGGAGGCTACTATCTGGTTGGAGCTAAGGCTGCTCACTCGACGCTCTTCGAAACCGATGGTATGGGAACAAAGACTGCTCTCGACAGATTGTTGACGCGCACCAAGGATCTTGAACTCTCAACCGGATTCACGGAACCGTTCTACGACATCGACGTGGCAACCGACTTGCTTCTGCTGGCTCGGGAATTGCAGCTCGCTCCAGAGAAGGCCCCAAGGACTGCAGCATGGTTCGCCGAATGGCAGCAGGCGGTCGCGGAACTTGGTTATAGTGCGGGAAACCCGTGAAACTCACACCCTCGCACAGGCTGTACGGACTCGGCGTCATATTACTAGTGGCGCTGTCAGTCTGCGCGCGCAACTTCAGTCGCACGGGAGAGCCGTCATTTTTCATTCCTTTGGCGATTGCTGGCGTCGCTTACCTCCTGGCCATCCGCGAGCTCTTCTCCACGCCAGAATTTCCGAAGCGCGTCGTCGTCTTCGGTCTTGTCCTGTCTGCTGTGTGGCAAATTCAATTTCTGCGAATGCCACCTGGGCTAGACGACGATATTCATCGCTACCTTTGGGATGGGCGCGTGCAGCGGCTCGGCTATAACCCTTACGTGGTGGTGCCGAACGACCCTGCGTTTGCTGGCCTGCACACATCCGAGACGCGTACCCTGAATAATCCAGAGGTGCCGAGCCCGTATCCGCCGGGGGCGCAGCTATTCTTCCGCGCCGTGACATCGATTCACGAGTCTACATTCGCGCTGAAAGTAGCATTTGTGCTTTGCGATTTCGCGATTGCGTTTGTGCTGCTTAATGTCTTGCGATCTACCCGCCAGGGAGCGCACTGGGTCCTGGCTTATGCTTGGCACCCACTGGTGGCGATTGAGGTGGCGGGTAGCAGTCACGTCGATATTGTCGGCGCGTTCCTGCTGTTGGTATCGGCAACTGCGCTGTTGAGACGCTGGCGTGCGGTTGCAGCGGTGTCATTTGGACTTGCCGTTGCGGTGAAGTTCGTTCCGATTGTGCTGCTGCCACTTTACTGGAAGCGGGTGCGGATGCGCGACGGGTTGTTAGCGGCAATCGTCTTCGGACTTTTATACATGCCTTTTCTCGAGCACGGCAGAATTCCGGTCGGTTCGCTCGGCACCTACGTACAGCGGTTCCGGTTCAACGATCCGGTTTTTGCAACGATTGAGCGAGTGATGGCTCCGCAGCTGGTGGCAGTGCTGGCTGCGCTAGTTGGTTTTCTTGCTGCGATGTGGATGAGAAGAAAATCCACGGAAGGTGCTTCGGATGCGTTTGCGTGGCCAATGGCAGCGTCGCTTTTGTGTGCGCCGGTCGTCTATCCGTGGTACATGCTGTGGCTGCTGCCGTTCCTCCGGTCGACCGCAACCGTCCCGCTCATGCTCTGGACTTTGAGCATTCTTCCTACCTATTATGTCTGGCATCTCCGCGTGGTGGGACAGCAGTGGCGAGTTCCTGGCTGGATCATGATTCTGGAATACGGCTCTGTCGCAATAGCCGCTGCCATTCTCGCCTTGCGCAGAGTCACACGACCGGCCGCCCCACCCTGCTCAGCGGACCAACTCGACTGAACCCAACGGCTCCCGTACGATTTATCTATCCTTGGACCTTTGTAGGTCATCCAAGACGGCGATTCACTTTATTTACGGAGGAGAACCTCGATGACACAATTGCGGCGTTCCATGACGACTTGTTTTCTATTTTTGAGTGTGCTGCTCCTTGCAAGCACTTCGCAGGCTCAGACGCGCCCGCCCATTGTTGAACAGCTTGCCAAGACCTATGGCATTGATTCGTGGGGGCAGGTTGATGCGGTCCGCTATACCTTCAATCTGCAACTCCCGGCTTTGAAAGTGAATATGTCGCGGACATGGACTTGGGAGCCCAAGACCGGCCAAGTCACGTATGAAGGGAAAGATAAGGACGGCAAACCGGTCAAGGTTACGTATGTCCGGTCGCAGCTCAACAGCGCCCCTGCCAACGTGAAAGATGAAATTGAGCCGGGCTTCGTCAACGACAATTATTGGTTCATATTTCCCTTTCACGTTTACTGGGACACCAGCGCGAATGTGGACGTGAAGGAAAACCAAAAATTGCCACTCGGCAAAGGCACGGCGACCCTCGTATCGGTGAAATATCCGGCGGAGGTTGGCGGTTACACGCCGGGAGATACCTGGGACCTTTATGTCGGCAAGGATGGGCGCGTGGTGGAATTTATTTACCACCGGGGCGGACCCAAGAAGCCGAGCAATGTCACCACCACGTGGGCGGGCTACAAGATGAATGGACCGCTGCTTGTCTCAACCGAGCATCGTGGTACCGCCGACGGCAAGCCGGCTCATATTTTCTTTTCGAATGTGGCCGTCAAACTGGCGGGTTCAGACTGGATGGATGCGAAATAATAGGGGCGGCGGCAGATTGCGTTTAATTGACGCCCGCCCTCAGGAATCAGATCCACGGGCAATTACCACGGTGGTGCAGGAACTTCCGAATTTTGGCAAATCGCGATCGGCTGCCATGTGGATTTCCAGTCGTGGCCGCTCGCCCCGAATGATCGGACAATAAAAATCCGGTTGCGCTAGCGCCCCTTGCAGGCGCCGCCTTCCGGCGCATCCTCCATGACATGGCTCTCGAAACTCGCACGACCGGCACGCTTCGGGAAGTGTACGAGCCTGCTCAAAAGGCGCCGAGTTCAGAATATCGGACCCTGACGAAATCAACTCGGCGAGAGGCTCACCAGAGCCCGGCCAATAAACGCAAGGTTGCGTTGTGCCACGGGGCGTAACGCGCACCGTGCTGATGCCGCATCCCCCTTCGAGCGGAGGAAGCCCAGCCATGGCGCGCACCAAGGGCTCACCGATAGCAATTACATCGGTGCTTTCGAAAAGCCTGTCAAAACCTTGCCAGTATTCTTCGTAAGTGAGTGCGTAAAGATCGGACCGCACAGCCTGGTACACGTTCACACGCAAGGGAGCACCAAACCGTTTCGCCACTCGTGCCACATCCGACAGCCGCAAGTAGTTCGACTTCATCATGACCGCGATAATCGTCACCGGTACACCCAGGCGTACACACCGCCCGGCCTGTTGATGAATCAGTTCCCAGTTACCTGGGCCGCGTTGGGCATCCTGTTCCGCCTCTGTTGGATAATCGAGAGAGAACTCAATGTCATGGAAGGCGCGCAACTCATGGTCGTCCAGAACGGCAACACTGTGACCGTTGGAAGTGATGGTGAGCTTCACCGGTCGAGTTCGCAGGTAATCCAGTATAGCCTTGTAATCCGGATGCATTCCGTTCTCGCCCGTTCCCAGATTCACGGAGCGAATCGGAAGGCATTCGATCACTGACTTAACCTGCTCTAACGAGAGACGGTCGGCGCGAGTGGGATCGCGATAGCAGAAAGCGCACTTGAGATTGCACTCGTTGGTGAGCCCAAGTCCGAGCGCAACGCCGGTATCTGGTTTGACGGCCCTAGGAATGGTCGAGGAAGACGCGGGTATGACGTTGTTCATTCGTCCCCCTCCGATTCACATGTTCCACGGATTGCCACACCGTGCATGCAACCAGAAACTTCCGTTAGCCATTTACCGCTGCGATCTCTCTCGATTTGATCTCGTACTTGAAGCCGTCCGGATCGAGACAGTCGAGTCGGCCAGCGGCCGTTTCCGCCTGCGGATACATCAGAAATCCAATTGGCCCGCGGTTCGATCCCGGAAGCGCCACGTCGTGCGCGTAGTTGTATGCCATCCAATTCATCTCCCAAGATCCGAAAAGCCGCGCGCGCGCATTCTTCACCATCGCATCGTCCAAGGCGAGGTTTCCTGGCGGTTCTTCGAGCACTACTTTCCGCACGTCCGCGGGATCGACGGGAATCCAGCCGTAGCTATCGACGTACACCTCCGCCCGGCAATGCTGCGCTTTCGTTACATTCTCTGTAGAAGGGCCAAGGCTCTTGTATCCCAACTCCGATTTGGCAACACGCACGCCATACGCGTCGCGTGCCGGAAGGCCCGCCGCACGCGCCAGTCCGACAAAGAGCGCATTTAGATCGGCACACTTGCCGCCCAAATCCTGAGTCTCAAGCATGAACCGGATGTCGCCAGTACCGCATCCACGCGTTTTGGGATCCCGAAACGTATTGTCCACAATCCATTCGTAAATAGCGCGAGCCTTCTCGAGATCGGTCTTCGCGCCCTTGGTGATCTCTAACGCCTTCTCTTTCACGATACCGTCGGTTGGCAGGAGCTTCGTTGCTCGCAAGTAGTATTCCAACTCTGCCTGAGTCTCCTTCGGTGCCTTGCCGGGCGCGGAGAAATCAACCACACAATTCTTGGTTGTTATCCGGCTTGTGACGATAAGGACCGGCTTGGCCTCAGACGGAAACTCCGCGGCAATAATCCCAAGTCCGTCTACTTGGCTTTCGATATTCTTGGCGCTCCCGCCCTCGGCGTTGAATGTATTCGAGAGCGTCTTCTGGAAGGGGGTTTGAGAGCTAAGCGCAGCCGGTACCCATATTCGTGTCATTCCGGAGGGTTTCAGCACTTCGACTCGCGTTGTCACTTCAAAAGTTCGCCAATTGCTCGCCGGCGTGCCCTGAGCAAATAAATCCTTTGTCTTCGAAACCGAGAACCATGCAGTCGCAGCACCTGCTGAGCGCAAGAAATGACGGCGATTCATAGGTCCACCTCGTATTCATAAAACTCTCTGCAAGGTCTAGGCCTATCACGACGTGGAAGTGACGCTGCCGAAGCGCGAACTTCCCAGGCCGTATTGCATGTGAATAGGGTAAAGCAGATGGGAGCCGAAGAAAAGCAGCGGCGTAAGCCCTAATAGTTTGACTGTATGCGTCAACGCTTGGTGTACAAAAGCTTCAGCGGACAGCCAGGGTATTGATGCGCTTTGGGACCTCGCCCACTGGGATTTCTGCGATGACTTTTATGGTCGCTGTATCGACCACGGAAACGCTGCGCGCGGCAGAATTAGAAATGTATACGCGCTTGCTATCTGGAGTGAAGGTGATCCAGTCAGGCACAGCGCCGGTCGGTTCGCGATTCAGTCCATGTACGAGCGGGAGCGACGTGAATCCTTCCAGTTTCAAGTCGGGCAAAGAATATTTGAAAATGGCGTTCGCAATGGTGGAGTTCACCCACAATGCTTTTCCGTCTGGAGTGACGCCGATTCCGTGCGATGGAGTGCCCAGGCGATCTTCGGCGGTTCCAAATCCAGCGGGTTGCTGCGGCAAGAGGATGCGGGCCGTTTCCGCGCGCTTTGCGAAATCGACGACGGCGAAACCATTCACACCAGAAAGCTGCACAAAAATTCTGCGCGTCGAGCCGTCCACGTTGGTGTCGAAGGTCATGGGTCGCACGCCGTGATCAAATTTCACGACCCAGGCGATTTGCTGCGTCGCCAGATCGATCACTGTCGCGATCTTCGTTTCAATAGACCCGCTAACCGCGTAACGCCCGTCAGGCGTAACAAAAATATTATGCACGCTGCCATCGACGGGAATGGTCGCTGAACGCGTTAGCGAATCGGTGTTTATGACATCCACTGCGCCGGGATCAGTGCGGATTCCAACAACGAGACGATCGCCATTCTTGGTAATCGCAAGATTATTGGGCCGGCCGCTGAGCGGCACCTTTTTCAGAATTTCAGCGGAGTTGCTGTCGACCACGTCGACGACACTTTCGGATTCGTTGCTGACGTAAACGCGCGAGCCGTCGGGCGAAAGAACGACTCCATGGGGGAGCTCGATGCCGTGAATAACCTGAACAACTTGATTGATGGAAGGGTCGATCACGTCCAAGGTGTCCCCGGCACTGTTGGTGACATAAACGCGAACTTTGGATGGCGAAGTCGCTTTTGTGGAAGAGGTCGCGGCGGGAAATCGCACCCATTCCGCCATGGCGATCCAATCGGGATCTTCGCAGGAAGCAAATTGCCGGCCACCAGAGTGAAACGCATCGCCGCCGGCTTCTGGTGCTAGCGGGTGCATCAGGAGCCTGCTGGATTCGGGCTTGCCCGGGGACACCAGTTGCAAGACGCTGCGAAAATTTTCGCGAGATTGCTCCTCGGTCCAATTGGTCTGGCCTGGGGGCAATGTGGCGAGATGAAGTACGCGGTTGGAAACCATGTGGCAACCATAACAGCGAGCGTGCCCGGGGCGTTCCTTCAGAAATATCGGCTGAACGTCGGTCTTGAAGCGCTGATAATCCAAAGAGTCATTCGAAGGCGGGTGATGCTCGACGGAAGCGGACGACTCAGCCGGCGCAGCATGACGCACCCACTCGGCAATCATCTGCCACTCCGGATCGCTCTGCGTTTGCCAAAATTTTCCGCCGGTATGCGTTGGATCGCCGCCAGCGGCAGGAGCGAGGGGATGCAACAGCAAGCGGCTCTCGAGTAGATTGCCGGGCGTAACCAACTGCGAGACAAAAGAGAAATTCTTGCGCGATTGCTCTTCGGTCCAGGATGAGTTCCCTTCCGTGAGTGGCTCGAGACGGAGACGCGTGACCAGCTTCGAATGGCAATCGTAACACCGAATGCCACCTTCGCGGGTCTTCAGGAAAATAGGTTCGATGCGAGTCCGATAAGTTTGGAAATCGAGTGATGAGGCTGCGGAATCAGAAGTCTGCGGCAATGGTTTGTGACGCGCTTCCAGCCAAGATGCTCCTGAAAACGCGAATAACAAAAATGCAGCAACGAGTAGCTTGGGTTTTGGCCCCGGTGACATTTGTTTTCTCTCGGCAGCGTCGCTCAACGGCCGTAGACCAGCAGGCGAAAGGTTCCCGGAACTGGCGTGGGCTGCGGATTTGGCTGCTCGGTGGTCGGGGCGGGAGCGGGGCCAAAATCCGCGGTGCTGATAAATAGCTTGTGGGTCTTGGAGTCGAGCGCCATGTTGCGCGCGCCGACTTCCGTCTTCACATTTTCTACCACGCTGAACTTGTCGGGACTGTCTTCGTGGAACACGTGCAATATGCCTTCGCGCACCGCGACAAATAGCAGGCCGGTAGAAGGGTCGAAGATATTGGTATCGACGCCCGCACCGATCGGGAAAGTCTGAATAATTTTTCCCGAGTCGGTGTCCATGATGGCGAGGACTTTATTGCGGCCCCCGATGAACAGTCTGTGGTGCTGGGCATCCAGATCAATCGCGGTCGCTTCTTCGGCGGGAGCGATGGGCCAGCGATTCTTTATGGTGTTGGTTTTCGTGTCGAGAGCCACAACTTCGTTCTTGTCTTCGATGTTGTCGTAAATGGTGCCATTCCCGTCGCTCACGGCATACTCGGGACGGCCGTCCATCGGGATGGTCGCGACCACAGTTCCGGTGGCCGGATCAATCACCGAAGAGTCGCTCGTTTTCCCGTTGAAGGTAAAGACATGTTTCGATGCCGGATCATAAATAATGCAATCGGGATTGCCGCCGGTCTTGATGTGGCCGGTCGGCTTGAGGGTTTTCGTGTCGAATACGACCACTTCGTCGGAGCCGCCGTCGCTCAGAAATCCACGGCCGAGATCGCTGACCAATGCGGTTCCGTGTACACGTTTCAGATCCCCGATGCTGCCAACAATTTTCCCGCTGTCAGCATCAACCACCTTCACTTCGGTGTTGTGCGAGACGTACACGTGGCGAGTCGCCGCATCGAAAGTAATGTAATCCCAATATTCCTTGCCGCCCGGGGCAGCTCCCAAATCGTATTTCTGGAGCAGGTGATAGCCACCTTCCGGCGGACCAGCGAGGGCCATGCCGGCGCACAACAGTGCTGCACCCCAAATAAGCGAATGTAGACGGGAAACGCTCATAAAAAAACCAGCCTCCTGCAACAAGGGTCGAATCTACCGCCGCGTTCATAACTTTACTTTGCTCGTGACTGCAATTTTCCAGCGCACTAAAACTAACTAAAAAAGCTTCGCTTAGAAACTGACCTTAATGGCGAACTGTATTTGCCGCTCGGGAATTGTTGTCCGCACCAGGGCGCCCGCAGTACCAGCGGAAGGTGCAAGCGACGTTCCGTTCGGCGCAAAAATATCAGTGTTACCGTCGCCCGGTCCCGGAGGCGCGAAGTTGGGATGGTTCATGATATTGAACATCTCCAAGCGAAACTGGATGTTGAAGTCTTCGGAGATCTTGGTGATGCGATTGTTCTTGAACACGGAAAAATCCAGGCTGGTGACGCCGGGGCCAATCAGAACGTTGCGGCCGGAATTGCCGCGGAGATTGAAGCAACGTAGGTCTCCCGGACCAAGAGGAGCACCAAGTGTTGGAGGTGCGGGATCGCAATTCGCGTCGAAGAAAGCCTGATTAGGAGCAACCGGTACGCCGAAGCACTGCGTTCTGATGTAATTCGTAGGATTTCCCGGATTCGTCGCGGTCCCACAACCCGGTCCACTCAGCCGATTGGGATACGCAAAATCATCGCTGCTCAAAGTGCTGGCGGGATCGCCACCGGTGCCCCACGTCGGAGTGAAGGGCACACCATCGCTCACCGTGAAGATCATTCCCAACTGCCATCCATCAGTCAGCCATTTTGCCGGACCGGTGAAGGACTTCGCGGTTGGGACTTCCCAGGTTCCATTCAGCACTAATGTTCGCCCGACGTTAAAATCGGATAAACCACGCGTCAAACGCATGTCAAACCAATTCAAACTGGAGATGGAATTTCCGAAGGCATCGCCGGCCACGGTGGCCGAACTAGTGTCAACGCTCTTGCCCCAGGTGAAGGTGCCCTGCACTTGAAAGCCGTGGCTCATGCGCTTGGCCAACTGCGTTTCGAGCGCATTGAAGTAGGAACGCCCTTGATAGAACATGCCGCGCACCGAACCAAATGCCGGGTTAATCGTATTCGGAGGCGCGCATGTTGAAGGATCACTCAGCGTCGGATCGGTTTGATTACACAAAGGGGAGTACACGTTCCCCAGCACGTCGACCTTCGGCCACAAATAGCCAGAAGAAGTTTTGGTAGGTATCACTAGGTCGGCTTCATCGACGCGGAAAGGTTGATGGACGCCGCGCGAGCCTACGTAGGCCACCATGGCCGTCAAATTTGGCGTCAACGAGTACTGAATATTCAGATTCCATTGCTCCACGTAGTTGCGCTTGGGATGAGACTCCACGTAGGTGGAACGCAGTTTGTTTGCGGTGATGTCTGCAGGATCCACAAACGGAAACGTCAGCGGAACGGCGAGAGACGGATCGCCTACTTTTAGCGAAGTGTACTGGAAGAACGGAGCCGACTGGGTGGTCAGAAGAATGAATTGGTAAGGCAGCGGCAAAACGTCGAAGAGCCCGATTCCACCGCGCACCGCCAAGCGCCCGTTCTTCATCGGATCCCAGGCAAAACCGATGCGTGGTTCGAAATTGTGCAGCGTCGGATTGTAGACGAAAGTGCCTGTGCTTGCGCAACCGCCTGCCGCCAGTGTGCCGCACACCGGCAGTGGATCAGACAAGTTGCGAAGATTGGCGAGCTTCCCGTTAGCCTCGTTGGGCATGGTGACCATCTCGTAGCGAAGACCGAGATTCAGAGTCACATTCGATTTCCAGCGCCAGTCGTCCTGAATGTATCCGCCAAAAATGGACTGGTTCGTATTGCGCGGAGTGAGCGAACTGGCCACACCTCCTTGAAATTTGGCCGGTACGTTGGTGAGAAACGACGGCAAATCGTTGAAGAACCAAATGCCGTTTGGGTCGGTGAGCGCGGTGACTTGCAACAGCATGCGCTCAAACGTTCCACCGAACTTGATGGAATGCTTGCCGTGAGTCCAGAACGCGTCGTCGTAAAGCTGATAAGAGTTCCAGCGATACAGATAGGTTGGGAGTCCGCCTACACCGCCGGTCATCGAACTCAAAACACCGTTCACATTTACTACCGACGCATTGCGCCCGGAGAACGCTCCAAGCGAAGTATCCGCTGCGGCCGGGTTAATGGCCGTGACGCTGGCGTCGTTGTCCACGCGTTCATGGTTGTATCCGAAGCGAATGGCATTGACCAAACCGGGCGTAAACATGTGCGTCTCTTCGACGGCCACAATTTGCCGGGAAGACAAGGTGCTCAGCCCGACGTTGCCAAACGGATCTGGCGAACTGTAGGGGGTTTTGTCGTACAAATATGTGCCGAACAAATTGTCGTTCTGGGAAAAGCGATGATCGATGCGGGTGGTCAAAAAGTTTTCGGTTACAATTTGCTTCCCGCTGAACACACTTTGGCAAACGTCTAAGCCAGCGGCACACGTCATCGGCACCGGATAGAGCGCCAAATATTTTTGGATCTCGGGGTCAACCGTAACGGTCATCGGGTTTCCGTTGGCGTCGTGAATGTTTCCAAGGCGAGCCGCGGGAGACGGAACAAAGTTTACGTTGGCGATTCCCTTGGACTGGCGAATTCCCTCGTAGTCAAAAAAGAAAAACGTCTTGTTCTTGATGATCGGTCCGCCAATAGCTCCACCGAATTGGTTGCGCTTGAAATCAGCCTTTTTCTGGTCGGCCGGTTCAAAATAGTTTTTCGCGTCCAGCGCGCTGTTGCGCAAAAACTCATACCCGCTTCCATGGAAATCATTGGTGCCAGAGCGGGTGATAGCGTTCACGACGCCGCCTGAAGTCTTTCCGTACTCTGCGGAGTAGTTGCTGGTTAAGACGGAAAATTCCTGAATCGCATCGACTCCCAGGTTTCCGCCCAGCACGCTGCCTGGCGCGCCATTCGCGTAATCATTCAAGCTGACGCCGTCGAGACGATAATTGTTTTGTTGTGGCCGTGCACCAGAAATCGTGAGTTGCTGTCCAAAGCCCCGGTTGCCGCGGTCCGAACCAGTCGCAAAACTGGGTTGCGTCTGAATTGTGCTAACGCCCGCCTGCAGGGCCGCCAAGTCGGTCCAACTCCGGCCGTTCAAGGGAAGCTCGCGTACGGTAGTGGCATTCACCTCGGCACTCATGTCGGAAGTGGTCAGTTCCACTGCAGGCGCTTCGGTCGTGACTTCAATGCGATTCGAGACCGTGCCAACACGAAGGGTCACATCAAAAATTTGTTCGGCGCCGACGGAAATAGTGATGCCGGAGTTCGTTTCTGTAGCGAATCCAGTAGCGGAAACTTTGACCCGATACTTTCCGGGAAGCAAATTGACGATCTTGAACAAGCCATCATTGTTAGTGGTGACCGTGTTTTCCACGCCGGTCGCGCTGTTGGTGATCAGCACCGTCGCTTTCGGGATGCCGCCACCCGAAGGGTCGGAGACGGTTCCCGAGAACGTTCCGCCGGCAACCTGCGCGACCGCCGGTACGGAAAATAAGATAACTAACAGAAGAAAAATCGATGCTTTGCGGCCGGACGAATGCATTGCAGCGGAATTTTGAAAGGACACAGCCCCACCTCCAGGTTGTGGCGGAGCCTAGTGCATAGGAGCAGAGCATGCCTTAACCTATTATTAATTTCTGTTTAGCTACACCGAAAGCATCAATCGTGGCGCCTGAAACCACGGGAAGAATCACGCTAAACGTGGACCCAATTCCCAATTCGCTTTGGCACTCGATCGAGCCCCCTTGAGCTTGCACAATGGCCTGCGCAATCGCCAAGCCCAGGCCGCCACTGTGCGGCTCGCCGGAGCGGTCCGGAGACGCTCGATAAAAACGTTCAAAAATACATGGCAACTGCTCAGCCGAAATTCCAATGCCCTGATCCCGAAAACTGATGCGTATCGTGCCGTCGTCCTGCAGCATGGTCACGTGAATAGACGTATCATTCGGCGAATACTTGATGGCGTTATCCAGGAAAATCAAAAACAGTTCGTGAAGAAAAGCTTCGTCTCCGCTATACGGGAATTCGTGCTCCAACTCGCGGACGATGGCAATGTCTTTTGTACGGGCACGCGAATAGACCAGCGCGCAAGCCTCTTCCAGCACCTCGTTGAGATAGAGAGGCTCGCGCTGCAGTTGCAATTGGCCGGCATCGGCCATCGACAGGGTGAAGAGTCCTTCGACCATGCGCGTCAATTTTTTCAGTTCATCGTCGAAAATGCTGAGTGTTTCCCGATATTGGTCGGAGGTGCGTGGCTTCGACAGCAGTAGCTCGGTCTCTCCATGAAGTACCGCAATCGGAGTGCGCAACTCGTGCGAGGCATCGGTTACAAACTGGCGCAACTGCCGAACCGCCGAATCAACACCGCGAAATAAGTGATTGAACGTCTCGGCTAACAGGCCGAGTTCATCGTGTGGCGAAGTGATGGGAAGCGGCTCCCAGAAACCCTGCGAATTGGTGACCCGCTTGGCCATCGACGCGGCATGTTGCGTCAATGCAGCGATGGGCTCGAGACTTCGCCCAACATAGATGATCGAAATACCCGCGGTGAGCAGCAAGCTGATCGGAAACAGAATCAGCGCGATCCGGCCAAAACTATCTATCACCCGATAGGTTCCCAGGGTGGGAATTGCCACGGCCAGCAGACGTGGCTGATTCGCTTGTCGAAAAGGAATCAGCGCCACCCGAACCGTTTGACCGCCCATCTGCGCCACTTGGAAGGACGGATGCGCAGCAGAAGCAGCGGCATCGATATGTTCAAGACTAATGGGTACGGTCAGGTTCTTCGACTTTTGCAAAACGCTTCCGTCGGCGTCCAACAGCTCAAAAAATTCGCCGGGGATGTCGAGCCGATCGACGTCATGAGCGTCCGGTTCCGCCGAGATGTCGGCGATGACCGGCCTGCCCGTCTCCACCAATTGACGATTCAACTGCGCAGGGATTTCGTGCGCCAGCAAACCCCAAAAAACCAGATAGGACGCCCCGAGCAGCGCACTGACCACGGTGCAAAACAGAATCATCATGCGGAAGCGTAGGGTTTTCCGCTTCATGCCTCGGGCGCTCCCAGCCGATAGCCGATGCCGCGCACGGTGTGGATAAGCTTGCTGGGTCGTTTCTGGTCAATCTTCTGGCGCAGCCGATTCACATAGACTTCAACAAGATTCGTCTCACTGTCAAAATGGCGATCCCACACATGTTCCACAATTTCGCTGCGCGTCACCAAGTCAGGCGCGCGCAGCAGGAAAAGTTCCAGAAGAGCAAACTCTTTGGATGTCAGGGGAATGGCTTCCTTGCCGCGAGTGGCCCGCCGCCGGTGTCGGTCCAATTCGAGGTCGGCATAGTGGAGCTTGGCATTTCCGCTGTGCAGCCCACGACGTACTAGCGCTCGCACCCGTGCCAGAAGTTCAGCAAGCACGAACGGCTTGGTGAGGTAATCATCTGCCCCGGCATCCAGGCCTTCGACGCGCTGCTCCACCAGGCCGCGAGCCGTCAACATCAGCACCGGCGCTTCCGTACCTTGCTGACGCAATTCCCGGCACACCTGAACACCGCTCAAGCCGGGTAAACGCACGTCGAGTAGTATCGCATCGTAAGTTACGTCGGTAGACAGTTCCAGCGCTCTCTCCCCGCTCTCCGCAATGTCGACGGCGTAAGAGTTCTCGCGTAGAGCGCGGGCGATGAAGCTTGCTACTTTCCGTTCGTCTTCGACCAGCAGGATGCGCATGAGTGGCGATTCTTGAATTGAGAAACGAGCAGAAATCATAGTACCGCTGGCAGCGATATTTTTCACTGCCCTCCCTTCACTTCGTCTGATCAAGAATTATCTGCCCGCCCTTCATCACGAATTTCACCCGCTCCAGCTCGGTAATGTCTTGGAGCGGATCGCCCGAAACGGCAATCACATCTGCAAATTTTCCCTTTTCAATGGAACCGATGCGATCCTGCCATCCCATCATTTCGGCTGCCACGGTAGTTGCCGCCTGAATAGCTTGACTCGGCGTCATTCCATACTTAACAAGGTAGGAAAATTCCGCGGCTTGCGTTCCGTGAGGAAACGGCCCGACGCCGCTGCCAAAGGAAATTTTCAGCCCGCGAGAAACGGCCAGTTTGCCGCTCTTTTCTCGCATCGCTTGCAGGCTGTACTTCCCTCCAGTTTGTTTCGCATCGCGTGCGGTGTAGTCGCTCAGCGAATAGTGGTAGGCGGTCAGCTCCAGATAAATTCCCTTCTTTTTGATTTGGTCTGCGGTGGCTTCGTCGAGCTCAATGGCGTGCTCAATCGTGTCCACCCCAGCTTCGACACAATTTTTCAGGCCTTCTCCTCCGAACGCATGACAGGCGGCCTTTTTTCCGTGACGGTGCGCCTCGTCGACGATCGCCTCCACTTCTTCCTTGGTGTAGGTCGGTTCGCTAAACAAATCCCCGTCGGGTTCAAACTCGTAATCCGAAGTGGAATGGAACTTTATCCAGTCCGCTCCATAGTGAATCTGTTCGCGCACCGCTTGCCGTGCCGCCCACGGCCCATCAACAGTTTGATAGTTTCGCGGCAGATTCACCTCCGGTGATCCGAGAATTCCTTCACCGGTGGCCACCAGGCCCATGGTAGAAACTTGCATGCGCGGGCCCTGGAAATAACCCTTGTTGATGGCCCTCTTGATGTCCACATCCGCGTACCCACCTCCGTGGCTCATCAAATCTCGCAACGTTGTGAAGCCCGCACGCAAATCTTTTTGCGCGTTAGCCAGCGCCAGCAGCGTCCGATATTCACGGGTGTCGTTGATCGGGCTGGCAAACGGTGGACCACCAGACTTGATGCCGTCGAGCCCGAAGCCAAACACGTGCGTGTGGCCGTCAATTAATCCGGGCAGAACGGTGTTCTTACTTAAGTCAATCACCACAGCATCTGTGGGGATTTGCACCGCGTCGCGCAATCCCACCGCGGTTATTTTTTCATCCCTGATTAAGATGACTTGATCGCTCAGAAGTTTACCCGCCTTGCTATCGAACAAATGTCCGGCACGAATCGCGATCACCGGCGAGGCCGTTTGGGCACCGGCGCAAACGGCTACTACCAGAGCCAACATGCTACCGACAATATATTTCAGGATTTTCACTCACTCCCCCAGGTTCGGATATCGAAAGAAGGCGGAATGCCGAAGCCTCGACCCCGGTTCATTCCGCCTTTACCTCGACTGACTCTACTGCACTTCAAAAGCAAGAACTGCCGCGCTGGTGGTTCGTTTGAAATCGCATCCAGTCTCTCAACCAACCGGACAGAGCATAATATCTATCGGGGCCAGTACCAACTTAAGGCAACATTAATTTATATTTAGGCGTTTTCGGCGGAACGCTAAAAATCCCCTGTTAATTCTACATTTTTGCAATTTTTGACCTTTTCTTAACGCCGATGTTGTGCTGCACGGCGTTGACGCGTTTCCGGACCTCGCGTAGCATCCGCTCTGTTTTTCCTGGCCACCAGGCTCCTATTGAACTCGGGACCTCTGACCGATCGGAGAGGAAAGCATGAAACGCAGTCTCTTTGTGGTGTTTACAGTGGCTTTGATTGCCATCCAGTTGGCTGCCCAGGAAAAACCTCCTCTGAAGCAGGTGGCAACGATCCCCCTCCCCGGTCTCAAAGATGGAGACTTCGACCACTTCGCGCCGGACGTGGATGGACACCGGCTTTTCCTTACCGGTGAAGAAAACGACAAGGTCGAGGTGCTGGATACCAATACAAACAAGCGCATCCACACGATTGAGGACACTAAAGCCCCACACGCAATTCTTTATCGCAAGGATTTGAAGAAGCTCTTTGTTGTGGAGGGCGACGCGTCGGCAGTAAAGATTTATGACAGCGAGACGTACAAACCGCTGGGCGAAATCAAAGTAACCATCGACGCGGATTCCATTGCGTACGATCCCAAGACATCCTACATGTACGTTGTGAATGGCGGCCGTGAAGCCAAGACTCCGTATTCGTTAATCAGCGTGATCGATACCAACACTTCGAAGAAACTGCGCGACATCAAAATTCCCAATAATCACGTAGAGGCCATTACTCTCGAGAATTCTGGCCCACGCATGTTCATGAACATAACGGGCAAGGATTCGGTTGGCGTCATGGATCGCAACAAATCCGAACTCAGCGCCACGTGGCCGATGCCGGCTGGCGACAAACTCAACGTTGCCATGGCCTTCGATGAAGCCAACCACCGGCTCTTTGTCGTCACCAGAAATCCCGGGAAACTGATTGTAATGAATTCGGATGACGGCAAAGTTATTGCCAATCTTCCGGCCGTTGGCCTGGTGGACGACGCCGTTTACGATGCCCAACACAAACGCATTTATCTCGCCGGAGACCAATTCCTGGATGTTTTCCAACAGAAAGATCCGGATCATTACGCGCTGCTGGCCAAAATTCCTGGCGCATTTCGCGCCAAGACGGGAATTCTGGTGCCAGAGCTCAATAAATATTATCTGGCGGTGCCGCATCATGAAGGCAAAGAAGCGGAAGTGCGCGTATATGAAATTCAGCCATAGATGCGTGGCGTGTAGGTTTGAGCGGCAGAACGCTGGGCATTGTCCCTAAGAAAGGGCTGAGAAAATCGTTACTTTCGTTAAGATGCTTGAAGCGGCTCTTAGTACTTCCGCAGGTTCGCCGCCACTGTCCTCAGCCAAGGGATGAGCTACCAAAAATGAAAACTTTTAATATTGCCGTCATCGCTGGTGACGGTATCGGAAAAGAAGTCGTGCCCGAAGGGATCCGCGTGCTGGATGCGGCGGGAAAGCGGTTTGGATTCGGCTTCAATTGGAAACCGTTTGACTGGAGTTGTGAGTCGTATGTTCGGTCAGGAAAAATGATGCCGGATGATGGGCTGCAGCAATTGCGGCCATTTGACGCCATTTTTCTCGGCGCTGTGGGGCATCCCAGCGTCCCGGATCATGTCTCCCTGTGGGGATTGCTTATTCCAATTCGCCGTGCCTTCCGGCAATACGTAAATCTCCGGCCAGTGCGCCTGTTCGAAGGTATCGAGTCGCCCTTGAAACACTGGAAGCCCGGGCAGATCGAGTTCACGGTCGTTCGCGAAAATAATGAGGGCGAGTATTCGAACATTGGCGGTCGTTTGTATGAAGGCACCGAAGACGAAATGGCCGTCCAACAAACAGTGTTCACGCGGCGTGGCGTAAATCGTGTTTTGCGCTTTGCATTTGACTTAGCTCGCAAACAAAAAAAGCATCTCACGTCGGCGACCAAGTCCAACGGCATCATTCACACTATGCCCTTCTGGGACGAGTGCTTTCAGAAGATGGCCGCCGATTATCCCGATGTCCGCACCGATCAATTTCACATCGATATTCTTACCGCCCACTTTGTGCGTCATCCGGATTGGTTTGATGTTGTGGTGGGCTCCAATCTTTTTGGAGACATTCTGTCGGACCTGGGCCCCGCCGTCGTAGGTTCCATCGGAATCGCTCCCTCGGCAAATCTAAACCCTCAAAATGAATTCCCTTCTATGTTCGAACCGGTGCACGGTTCGGCGCCCGATATTGCCGGGAAAGGAATCGCCAATCCCATCGGGCAGATCTGGTCCGGCGCCATGATGTTGCGCCATCTGGGAGCGGGCGAGGCTGCGGACTCGATCGAAAATGCGATTGCCGTGATCTTGGCAAAATCCAGTGCGCGCACGCCGGATATTGGAGGAACTGCTTCAACGCGCGATTTAGGTGAGGCGATCGCAAAGCAGGTCAGCGCGACGTAACGCGTCGAGGCGGGATCGACTTGGAAATCGAAGATTCTGGAGCCAGGGGACGGGAGCGCATGAAACCGAAACACACGGATGCTGTGCCCCCGGTCAATCCCCTCAACCTGACGCGTCGCAACCTGCTGGAATGGGCAGGATTGGCGGTTACCTCTGCGGCATTTCCTGCTGTCGCCTCCGCCATGGGCGCCCGTGCCTTTCGCGCGCCACAAAAAGAAAGAAACAGCACCGCTACAAGTTCGGTAATGAATCCGCTTAGCGTGTACATGAGCGAGGCCGCCAATCGCGCCTTGCCCGAAGACGTTACAGAGAAAGCCAAGCAGCACATTCTGGACACTCTGGCGGCAATGATTTCCGGTTCGAAACTTCTTCCCGGTCAGCACGCACTGCAATTTGCGCAAGCTTACGGAGGTAGGGAAATCTCCACGGTGGTTGCCTTGAAACTGTCGTGCGGTGCAATCGAAGCTGCACTGACCAACGGGATGTTGGCGCACGCCGATGAGACCGACGACTCGCACGCCCCATCGCAATCCCATCCAGGCTGTGCGGTGGTGCCGGCCGCTCTCGCTGCTGGTGAACACTTTCACATTAGCGGCACGCACTTCATCCGCGCTGTAACTCTCGGTTACGACATTGGCCCGCGCGTCACCATGACTCTTGGCGGACAACAGTTCGAAGCTTCGAGCCATTGGAGCACGCATAGCATTTCGCCTTTGTTTGGCGCCGCGGCGGCGGCCAGTTGTGCCGCGAGTTTAAATGCTCAGCAAATGCGCTGGATGCTGGGTTACACCGCTCAACAATCTTCTGGGCTAGGCGCGTGGAATCGCGACACCGAGCATATTCAAAAAGCCTTTTTGTTTGGTGGTATGAACGCGCGGAGTGGCGTGACGTCCGCGCTGTTGGTGCAAGCCGGATGGACCGGCGTCGACGACATTTTCTCGGGCAAAGACAATTTCTTTCTGGCTTACAACCCTAACGCCGATCCTTCCGGCCTAATCGATAAATTAGGCGAGCGCTACGAAATTACGCGGACCAATATCAAGAAGTGGCCGGTAGGTTCACCCATTCAAGCGGCGCTCGACGCGCTGGAACTCTTGCGCCAACAACACCCATTCAGCGCCGGCCAGGTCAAGAGCATCACTGTCCGTCTCGCCACCGACGAAGCCGCCATCGTCAACAATCGCGAAATTCCGGATATTTGCGTGCAGCACATGCTGGCCGTCGCGTTGCTCGACAAAACGGTCACCTTCGCATCCGCGCACGATACCGCCCGAATGAAAGACCCTGCCGTGCTGCGGGAGCGCGCCAAGATTACTCTGCAGCCCGACGCGGAACTGGAACGGCTCATGCCATTGCGGATCGCCATTCTCGAGGTGACGCTGACCGACGGCACACAACTGACACGCCGGGTCGACAATGTTCGCGGCACCCCGGAAAATCCTATGACCCGCGATGAAATTGCAGCCAAGGCGCGCGACTTGATTACTCCGATTCTCGGATCCACCAAGTGCGCAAATCTTCTGACAAAGATTTTTGATCTCGAAAGTGTCGGAGACATTCGCGAGCTCCGGTCGTTGCTCCAACCGTCATGACCGCGTCCTCGTCTATGTCGAAACAAGAGCCGCAGGTGAACTCGTGAGGATTCTTGATATCCGCGAAACGGTCGTGCCGATTAAATCGCCGATTCGCAATGCCTTCATCGATTTCAGCCAGATGACCGTCAGTGTCCTTGCGCTGATCACCGACGTGATTCGCGACGGCAAGCCCGTGGTGGGATTCGGATTCAATTCCAACGGACGTTATGCGCCGAGCGGACTGTTGCGCGATCGTTTCATACCACGCCTGAAGGCCGCTGATCCTGCAGCGCTGCTAAATGAAGCCGGCGACAATCTTGACCCAACTCGTGTTTGGAATGTCGTTATGCGCAACGAGAAACCGGGCGGACATGGCGAACGCTCCGTGGCCGTCGGAGTTCTCGACATGGCGGTGTGGGACGCTATTTCCAAAATTGAAGAAGTTCCGCTCTACAAGCTGATTGCCGCGCGCTATCGCGCAGGAATTGTTGACGCGGAGGTTTTCGTCTACGCGGCAGGTGGCTACTACTATCCCGGCAAAGATTTAAGTGCGCTGCAGCAGGAAATGTCCAGCTACCTCGACCTCGGCTATTCCGTAGTGAAAATGAAAATTGGTGGAGCGCCGCTCGCCGAGGACCTGAAGCGTATCGAAGCGGTTTTGAAAATTTTAAAGACGCCGGACCAATTGGCGGTGGACGCCAATGGCCGTTTTGACCTCGAGACTGCGGTTACCTACGCGAAAGCTCTTGCGCCGTATGGACTGCGCTGGTACGAGGAAGCCGGCGATCCACTGGATTACCAGCTGCAGGCCAAACTTGCGGAGCATTATCCGGGCCCTATGGCCACAGGTGAGAACTTATTTTCCGTGCAGGATGCGCGCAACCTGATTCGTTACGGAGGGCTGCGGTCTGATCGCGACGTGTTGCAATTTGACTGCGCGCTCAGCTATGGCCTAGTGGAATATCTGCGCATCCTGGAAATGCTGAAGGAACATGGCTGGTCACCGGCGCGTTGCATTCCGCATGGCGGCCACCAAATGTCTCTGAACATTGCGGCCGGATTAGGCCTGGGCGGCAATGAATCGTACCCGGGAATCTTCCAGCCTTTTGGCGGATTCGCCGACGGCATTCCCGTCCAGAACAGTTACGTCAGCCTTCCCGATATTCCCGGGATTGGATTCGAGGCGAAAAAAGAATTATTTCAAGTGATGAAGGCCTTGGTTGATGACTGAAGGCGCAGAACTTTCGCGCCTGTAAGCAGTAAACAACTTCGAAGAGTTGGAGCCGGTACCCGGGTTCTTAGCGAGGAAGGATCGATGAGCCACGAAAAACAAGTCGCACGCGAAATCGTTGGGGGCCGCTATCTGTCTCGCCGGCGAATGTTGAAGCTCGGTTCCCTCTCCGCAATTCTCGGCGGTCTGCATCCCAGTCTCGTCAAGGCTGCGTCCGCTTTCGTTCAGTCGAAGTCCGAGGAGCCAGCTTCCGCTGTCAGTCCCCTGATGGTGCAACTAAGCACGTACATGAGCGCGGCCGCCACGCATGCCCTTCCCGATGAGGTGGTCGAAAAAGCCAAGCATCACATCCTCGACACTTTTGCCGCCATGGTTTCTGGTACAGAGCTCCCCGGCGGTCGCGGAGCGTTGGAGTTCGCGCGCACCTATGGCGGAAAAGAAGTTGCCACGGTCGTAGCTTCTAACGTGGTCTGCGGTGCCATCGAGGCCGCATTTGCCAATGGCGTGCTCGCGCATTCCGACGAAACAGACGACTCGCACGGCCCTTCGCGTTCTCATCCGGGTGTCTCCGTGGTTCCGGCGGCATTCGCGATGGGAGAACAATTTGCAATCACCGGCACGCACTTCCTCCGCGCTGTCACGTTGGGCTACGACATTGGCACGCGAATTACGATGAGTATGGGCGGCCCTGCGTATCAGGCGGCCACACATCGCAGCACACATGGCACCGTTGCTTCCTTCGGAGCAGGCGCGGCCGCAGGTTGCGCCGCCGGTCTGAACACCGAACAGATGCGGCTGCTGTTGGATTACAGCGCGCAGCAGACTTCCGGTATCGGCGCATGGTCGCGCGACGCGGAACACATGGAGAAGGCTTTTCTGTTTGGAGGAAAACCCGCTGCCGGCGGAGTCCTCGCAGCATTTCTGATTCGTTCCGGTTGGAGCGGCGTCAGTGACATCTTCTCCGGCTCCGACAATTTCTTCGAGGCAATGGCCCCCCGTGAAAATGGCGTGGTGAAAGCTGACCCTTCGATGCTCACCGACAAGCTGGGCGAACGTTATGAAATAACTCGCACAAATATTAAGAAGTGGACTGTAGGCTCACCGATTCAAGCACCGCTTGACGCACTTGCGGGTTTCTTCCAACAGCGTTCATTCACAGCAGACGACGTCAATATAGTGGTCGTTCGCATCGCCACCGACGAGGCCAACACCGTCAGCAATCGCGACATTCCCGACATTTGCATGGAACACATGGTCGCCGTCATGCTCATCGACAAGACCGTCACCTTTAAGTCCGTGCATGACAAAGCGCGCATGAAGGATCCTGCCGTGTTGAAGCAGCGCGCAAAAGTGCAGGTTGTTGCCGATCCGCGTATTGACGCCCGCCGTCCTCGCCGAGAGGCGATTGTCGAAATCACCTTCAACGATGGCACTCAACTCACCCAGTGGGTTCACGACGTCCGTGGCACCGCTGAAAATCCCATGACTCGTGAGGAAGTCGTGGCCAAGGCCCGCGACCTGATCACCCCGGTGCTCGGTGCTTCCGAATGTTCCACGCTGATCAGCAAATTGCTGGCCATCGAAACGATCCGCGACATCCGCGAGTTACGGCCTGCACTTCAAAGGAACTAGGCGAAGCGATGCTTGTCACCACCATAGCGCCATCCGAATCACCTTCCCCTCCTCGCAAAAAGCCGTTTTACTTGGGCCTCTCGTTTCAGGTGCTCGTCGGCGTCGCCCTCGCCATCATTCTTGGCTACACCAGTCCACATAGCGCCGTCAGCATGAAGCCGCTCGGTGATGCGTTCATTCGCCTGATCACCATGATCATCACCCTGGTCATTTTTTGCACGCTGGTCACCGGCATTGCCGGCATGAAGGACATGAAAAAAGTCGGGCGCGTGGGCGGCAAAGCTCTTTTGTATTTCGAATTGGTCTCGACGCTCGCGCTTTTCGTCGGCCTTGTTGTGGGCAATGTTGTCCATCCGGGAAGCGGATTTAATATCGACGCCTCCACCCTCGATTCCAAAGCGGTGGCCGAGTATGCGGGACAGGCCAAGGCTCAAAGCGTCACCGAATTTCTAGCCCACATCATTCCAAATACCGTCGTCGACGCGTTCACCCGAGGCGACATCCTGCAAGTCCTGCTCGTCTCTCTCCTCTTTGGTTTTGCGCTGTCAATCGCCGGACCACGCTGCAAACCGGTCATCGATGTTCTGGAGAGTTTCACTCAAGCTGTTTTTGGTGTCGTCGCCATTCTGATGCGCTTTGCTCCTATCGGGGCGTTCGGCGCCATGGCATTCACCATCGGCAAATACGGACTGTCGTCGCTCGGCCCGCTTTTGAAGCTCACCGCCACGCTGTACATCACGGCCATTTTCTTTGTTGTCGTCATTCTGGGAGGCATTGCTCGCGTGGCTGGCTTTGGCATCTTGCGTTTTCTGTGGTTTCTTCGCGACGAGATTGTGCTGGTTCTCGCCACCAGTTCTTCCGAGCCCGCGCTTCCTAACTTGATGGCCAAACTCGAAAAACTTGGCTGCTCAAAAACACTAGTCGGATTGGTCGTGCCAACCGGCTACACCTTCAATGCGGATGGCACCAGTTTATACATGACTCTGGCCGCATTGTTCGTTGCTCAGGCGACCAATACGCATCTCACCCTTCTCCAGCAGTTCACAATCCTGGGTGTAGCTCTGCTCACTTCGAAGGGAGCAAGCGGCGTGCAAGGGGCCGCATTCATCGCGCTGGTCGCTACCATGATGGTCATCCCCACCATTCCCGTAGCCGGCATGGCGCTGATTCTCGGCATCGATCGTTTCCTAAGCATGTGCCGTGCAGTCGTCAACATGATTGGCAATGCCGTCGCCACCGTAGTGATAGCGCGTTGGGAAAATGAACTAGATGAAGTCGCCCTATCCCACCATTTGCGTGGTGAAGCAAACGTCTAGGTTTTCATGATTAAGAATCAGAACTCATTGCGCCACAGAGCCAGCGTGCGGACTTCCCGCCAAACTCACTCAAACTTTCCCACTCTCACAATCCGTTCAACTCCTTCGGAAGAATAAATCCGCTGCCGATCAGGTAGCGATACAGATGGTTCAGCGGCTCCGGCGGCTCGATATTGTTCGCACCTACCAATCCGTTCGTTTCCTTCCATTTCCAGCCAGGTACAGCGAGTCTTTCCTTCATTGTCGCCGCAGGAATTGGAAACACACTCAAGCGCACATTCTCGCGAAAAAGCCGCGCCAAACCTTCCAGCAGAGCCCCGTCGAGTTCCTTGTAATTCTCCTGCATTGCGCGAACCGTCGTAGAAAGCTCAACTGCAAAATGTATCGGAGCTTTCGTGAAGCGGTTGACGAACGCGCCCATCTTGTAAAGTTCTTGGTCGTGAAACACCAGCACGCCATAACCAAGTTTCTGCGCCGCCCCAACGTGCTCAAGTATCTGCTCGGCGCTTAACGTCGGTCGACCCGAAGCTCCGCCCACACAGCTCAAAACGAACAAGCCAACCGACCCTTTACTCTGCGCCAGGTCTTCCTTCCCCAGCGACGCCAGAGTATCTTCGATCATTTTTCCATGCGAACGTCCCGCGACGCCAAATTCTCCAGGAGCCAGCACCATGGCCTTCTTGTATAAAAGTTCAGTGGGAGGAGTGAGTTTGTCTCCGGCGGGAAAAATCACCGCCTCGGCAAGATTCCTGGCTACCAGCGAAGCGTGAACGTAATCAGCATTCCACTGCTCGAGCGCCTCACCTCGCACCGCGATGAAATCGAATTCCACGCGTTGCCGCGAGAGCTCTGCGGCAAGTTGTCCCAGAAATTCCTCGACACTGCCAAGGTGATGAAACGCCGCGTAAATGAGATTCACGCCCAAAATCCCTACCGCGGCCTGCTGCGCCAGGTTGCTGCGATCACGCAGATTGATGTGCAAAATAATGTCGTTAGGCGGTCCGTGGAGTTCCGACTGAAACCGCAACCCGATCCACCCGTGACACTCATTGTCTCCCGCAAAGTTTCGCGCCGACACGGTATCGACGAAGCAGAAAAAACGCGTTGAGTCCCCTCGATGCTGGTTCAACTGCGCAAGCAGGTGCGACCACTCGTGTTCCAGCATCGACTGCAGGCGAGGCTGAGAAACATAACGAGTCCCCGCCCCGTACAGTTCATCGCTGACGTCCTTGTCGTACGCCGAAATCGTCTTCGCCACCGTCCCGGAAGCCGCGCCCACGCGCAGAAACCAGCGCGCAACTTCTTGGCCGGCTCCAATCTCGGCAAACGATCCAAAAATCGTTGGATCGAGATTAATGGCAAGCGCTTTTTGGTGCGTATCGATTGGATCTGACGCAGGCACGATATCTCTCCAGAACTGGATTGAGCGCAGCAGAGGAAAACGCTAGCACAGTGCCAGGCAACGAACCACAGGTGGCGCACAGGAATAGCGGGCGCCGACACTCACTAAAACGCCGAACCGTTTGCCAGAGCCTAGACCAAACCTAGACAGCTACGCTAGCTTCCATTGGTACTTTTGACAATATCCAAAATAAGGTCAAATCCGTAGGCTCGGGGGCGCTGTGACACCTCCAAGCCAAGCTTGCCCGTGTTGCCAAGCGTCTTTTCGCACAATCGCGGGTGTCGCGCGTTGCGAAAATTTCTTGTTCGGTCCGGCGCTCCGCAGGGCGTGTGTTGTGCGAAGGAAGTACATGAAATTTGCGGCCACGGTTCTCATCATCAGTACGATGCTGTCTGGATGTGGAAAGATGGGATTGCCTGCCGCCGGCCCTCCCGACGTGGAAGTTGTCGAAGTTGTCCAGCGAGATGTTCCAATCACAAGAAACTGGGTAGCCACTCTCGATGGTCTGGTAAATGCTCAGGTCCGCGCGCAAGTCTCCGGCATTCTCCTCAAACAGAATTACACCAATGGCGCTTACGTTAAGAAAGGTACCGCTCTTTTCGAAATAGATCCGCGGCCCTTCCAAGCATCCCTCGATCAAGCCAAAGGGACGCTCGCGGAAGCTACCGCGAGCCTCCAACAGGCCCAGGCAAAACTTGGCAAGACTGAAATCGACGTCGCCCGCTACACGCCGCTCGCCAAGCAACAAGCTATCAGCCAACAGGAACTCGACGATGCCGTTCAAGCCAATCTTGGCGCCAAGGCTCAGACCGAGGGCGCCAAAGCCTCTATCGCCGGCGCACAAGCCGCGGTGGAGCGGGCGCAACTGAATCTGGCCTTTACGAAAATCATTTCGCCCATCGATGGCATTGCCTCCATCGCCAGCGCCCAAGTTGGCGATTTGGTCGGCCCACAAAGCGCTGCCTTGACCACGGTCTCCACTCTTAATCCGATTCTGGTGAATTTCACCGTCAGCGAGCAGGAATATCTTAGCGCCATGCGGGGCATCGCCAAGCAGGGCATTAGCGAGAGCGCTGCCCTTGGAAAACTCCAATGGAAATTATTGCTCACCGATGGCACCACCTATCCGCTCAAGGGAGAATTTCACGCACTCGATCGACAAGTGGACATCCGCACCGGGGCGATCGCCGTTCAAGTGGTATTCGCCAATCCCAATAATTTCCTTCGTCCTGGAGGCTTCGGCAACGTCAGCACCGTCGTAAGAATTGAGCCCGGTGCTTTGCTCGTTCCGCAGCGCGCAGTAAGCGAATTGCAAGGCGGATATCTGTTAGCGGTCGTCAATGCCGACAACAAGGTCAGCATCCGCCCAGTCAAAATGGGCCAGAAGGTCGGTACATGGTGGATTGTTGACGAAGGTTTAAAGCCCCATGAGCGTGTCGTTGCCGAGGGCGTGCAACAAGTGCAAGAGGGCACGCAGGTGAATCCCAAAACGTTTCAGGCAAGTTTTCCTTTGCAAGACAAATCGGAAACCGCCAAGCCCTAATCCATAATTATGGCCAAATTCTTTATCAACCATCCAGTGATGTCCATCGTGATCTCGATCATCATGGTCATTGCTGGTCTGGTCGCCATGTCCAGTCTGCCCACCGCGCAATTCCCGAATATCGCCGATCCGCAAATTCAGATCACCGCCACCTACCCCGGTTCCGATGCCATGACGCTGGACCAGTCCGTCGCCACTCCCATCGAGCAAATGATGAGCGGCGTGGACAACATGGAATACATGTATTCGTTGAACGCCAATAACGGGCAGGCCAAACTCACCGTCGACTTCAACATCAAGACCGATCCCAACACCGACTTGATTCTCGCGCAAATGCGCCAGTCCCAGGCCGCTTCCCAACTACCCGCTGAAGTGAACGCGCAGGGCGTGACTGTCCAGAAATCCACCTCCGCGCCTCTCATGCTCTTCGACATCTATTCACCGGACGGTCGGTACGACGCGCAGTTCCTGGCCAACTACGCCTACATTAATCTCCTCAGTCCCTTCACGCGATCTTACGGCATCGCCAGTGTCACCATTTTTGGGGCGGGTCAGTACGCCATGCGCTTCTGGCTGAATCCCGATCAACTTGCCAAGCTGCAAATCACCGTACCGGAAATCATCACCGCCTTGAAAGCCCAGAACACCGTAAATCCCGCGGGACAAATTGGTGGCGAACCTGTTCCTCCAGGCCAGGAATATACCTATGCGGTCATCGCCGAAAGCCGCCTGATCTCCGAAGAGCAATTCGCCCAAGTCGTCGTTCGCGCCAATCCCGATGGCTCCATCGTGCGCCTCAAAGATGTCGCACGCATCGAGCTGGGCACCCAGTTCTACAACCTGCAGGGCCGCCTCGACGGCAAGCCTTCCGCCGTCATCGCCATTTATCAGCTTCCCGGTTCCAACGCCATCCAAGCCGCTCAAAGCGCCAAGGATTTGATGGCCCAAGCCGAGAAGCGCTTCCCTCCTGGTCTTAAATACGCCATCGCGCTCGACACCACTCTTCCCGTCACCGAAGGCATCAACGAAATCCTTCACACCCTGATCGAAGCGCTCGTTCTCGTCATTATCGTGGTCTACATCTTCCTGCAAGGATGGCGCGCCACCTTGATCCCGCTGCTTGCTGTGCCGGTTTCCCTCATCGGCACGTTCATGTTTTTCCCGTTGCTCGGCTTCTCCATCAACACTCTTTCCCTCTTCGGACTGGTTCTCGCCATCGGCCTGGTCGTCGACGATGCCATCGTTGTCGTCGAAGCCATCGAACATCACATCGAGCATGGGCTCTCGCCAAAAGAAGCCGCCTACAAAGCAATGGAAGAAGTGTCCGGCCCGGTCATCGGCATCGCTGTGGTTCTCTCTGCCGTCTTCATTCCCACCGCTTTTATCCCCGGCATCACCGGCCGCCTCTATCAACAGTTCGCCGTCACCATCGCTGTTTCTGTCATCATCTCAGCTTTCAATGCTCTTACACTCAGCCCCGCACTTGGAGCCCTGTTACTGCGCCCCAAAAAAGAATCGCGCGGCTTCTTGGGAAAATTCTTTGCGTGGTTCAATCGTGTTTTCAACCGCGCCACCACTGGTTATGTTGGCTGGTGCGGTTTCCTCATTCGCAAACTAGCTGTCACCATCGTCGTCCTCCTGATTTTCTCCGTCTTGGCAGGATTCTTCGGCAGCAAACTCCCGCGCAGCTTCTTGCCGGAAGAAGATCAAGGCTACGTTTTCGTCGCGTTACAACTTCCCAACGCTTCTTCTTTGCAGCGCACCAGTGCAGCTGCAGCTACAGTCGAAGACATCCTTGGCAAAACTCCTGGAGTCGACCACGTCACCACCGTCGTCGGCTACAACATGCTAAGCGGCGTGCAGAATACCTACAGCGCCTTTTTCTGGGTGACTCTAAAAGAGTGGAAAGACCGCAAAGCCGCCGAAGATCAATACTGGGCTATCAAGCTTCACTTGAATGTCACGCTTCGCGAAATCACTCAGGGCACCACCATCACCTTCCCTCCTCCTTCCATTCCGGGCGTCGGCGCGTCCGGAGGCGCCACTTTCGTCCTCGAAGATCGCTCCGCGCGAGGCGTCGACTTCCTCCGCGAGAATCAAGAAAAGTTCATGGACGCGGCGAAAAAGCGGCCCGAGTTTGCCGCCATCTTTACCACCGCGCTCCCTTCCGTTCCGCAACTCTCCGTCAGCGTCGACCGCGATAAAGTCCTGAAACAAGGCGTGTCCCTAAGCGATGTTTATCAAACCCTGCAAGCCTTTATGGGCGGCGCGTTCGTCAACTTCTTCAACCGTTTCGGTCGCGTTTGGCAGATTTACGTGCAGGCCGAAGGCGATTTCCGAACGCGCGCCGAAAATGTCGGACGCTTCCACGTTCGCAACAGCGCCGGACAAATGGTTCCACTTTCCGCCGTCACCGAAATCAAACCTCGCCTCGGCCCCGAATTCACCATGCACTACAACATGTACCCCTGCGTGCAAATCAACGGTATCACCAAGCCCGGATTCAGTTCCGAACAGGGCATGCGCGCACTTGAAGAAGTTTTCGCGCAAACCATGCCGCAAGGTATGGGCTACGACTACATGGGCATGTCTTTCCAGGAACAAAAGGCCCAGCAAGGCGTCTCGCCCTCCATTATTTTTGGCTTCTCGATCCTGTTTGTGTTTCTCATCTTGGCTGCGATGTACGAGAGCTGGTCGTTGCCTTTCAGCGTTTTGCTCAGCACGCCTGTTGCTGTCTTCGGTGCGTTCGCCGCTCTCTTTCTACGTCGCATCATCGGCTTATTGGTTTTCAAGGATTACACCAGCCTGGCCCTCGAAGATAACGTCTACGCGCAGATAGGTCTCGTCATGCTCATTGGCCTCGCCGCAAAAAACGCCATCCTCATCGTTGAATTCGCCAAGCTCGAATACGACAAGGGAAGACCTCTTACCGACGCTGCGTTAGAAGGCGCCAAGTTGCGCCTCCGTCCAATTCTGATGACCTCCTTCGCGTTCATCCTGGGCTGCGTCCCTCTCTGGAGAGCCAAAGGTGCGGGCGCAGCATCGCGCCAGGTTATGGGCACGGCCGTCATTGGGGGCATGGTCGCCGCCAGTTTCATCGCCATCTTTATCATCCCGGCGTTGTTCTACATGATCGAGCGACTCGGCGGGGCGAAACACAAAGAAACACCAGCACCTTTCTCTTCGCCGGCACCGGAACCAGGAGATTAGCGTCGTCGCCGCTGTACCGAAAGCAACGACGCAAATTGCAATGAGCATAGGCCCTCTGACATCCACCACCGCACGACAGCCCAACGAGCACGAATTCCTCTCCCCGTGCTCCGTCCAACCCAAAATTCGCCAACACTTCTTGCCTCGTCGTATGCTCACCGCATCTCTGGCCTTTTCGCTTCTCATCTCCGGTTGTGCCGTCGGACCAAACTATGTCCGCCCCAAAGCAAATGTTCCCGCCGAATTCCGTGGCGATTCTCAAGCAGCCCAGCAGGCCTCCATTGCCGACCTCCCGTGGTGGGAACTCTTCAAAGACGAGCGACTGAAAGAACTTGTCCAGATTTCTCTCACCAATAATTACGATCTTCGCATCGCCGTCTCTCGCATCGAGCAATCGCGTCAAATCGCCGTGCAAGCCCGCGCCCAATACTTCCCTTTCGTTAACTACAGTTCGTCTGGCAGCTATGGGAAAAACGAGTTTGTGGGAACGGTGGCTCCCAATGGCGGCAACACTCGCGGAGCATTCTTTGCCGCCGCCAGCGTCGCCTGGGAAGCGGACGTCTGGGGCCGCCTCCGCCGCCTGAATGAGTCCGCTCGTGCTCAGTATCTCGCCACCGAAGAAGCCCGCCGTGGCGTAATGCTTTCGCTCGTGAGCGATGTCGCGCAAACCTACTTTCAGATTCTGGGCCTGGAGCTGCAACTCGAAATCGCCAAAGAAACCACCGACTCGTACAGCGATACCCTAAATCTTTTTAACCAGCGCCTCGAAGGCGGCATCGCCTCCAAGTTGGACACCTCGCGCGCCGCTGCTGCCCGCGCCACCGCCGCCTCCAACATTCCCGAACTCGAGCGCCAGATTGCTCTCACCGAAAATCAGCTCAGCGTTCTTTTGGGCAACAACCCCGGCGAAATCGTTCACACCGCCAAGCTCCTCGATGAGATCATTCCGCCCGACGTCCCCGCCGGATTACCTTCCGCACTCTTGGAACGCCGTCCCGATGTTCTTCAAGCCGAGCAACTGTTGCGATCCGCGAACGCCCAAGTCGGCGTCGCCACCGCAAACTTCTTCCCGCAAATCGGCCTGACTGCCTTGCTCGGACAAGCCAGCTCTCCCCTCTCCGCTTTAACCGCTGGTCAATCCAATGTCTGGAGCCTTGCCGGGAATGTCGCCGGCCCCATTTTTCAGGGTGGCGCTCTTAAGGCACAGCAACGCCAAGCCGTCGCCTTCTGGGAACAATCCAAACTTCAATACGAACAGACCGCACTCAACGCATTTCTCGATGTATCTAATGCGCTCATTTCCCGCCAAAAATTCGACGAAACTCGGGCCGAGCAATCCGCCGCCGTCGAAGCCTATCGCGAGTCCGTGAAAGTTTCTCTCCAACGCTATCGTGCTGGTCGGGCGAGCTATTACGAGGTCCTCGAGGCGCAGCAACTTCTCTATCCCGCCGAAATCGAACTAGCCATCAACGAACTCAATCGCCGCATCGTCATCGTCCAACTCTACAAAGCCCTAGGTGGCGGTTGGAATCTCCAAAATCCCGCAGCCTGGGAAGGCCCAAAGTCCTAACACCTCCAGTCCGCTCCTTGAGCCCTTTCATACCCGCGAAGCTTGATCGTTTCGGCGTCGGTTTCAGAATTCGACAGCATGGTCGCGAGTTCCCCCAACGCATTTCGCTTAGCCTTTCTGCGCATTTATAAGTTTTGCCTGGGGCTTTTTGCTCGGGCAGTGCGTGTTTTCCACTCATCTCAATACGCACTCGGTGGCGGCACTATATCCGACTAGTCAAAAACCGAAGACGATTCAAGTGCAAACACTAATAACACTGCATCAAATATGCCTGTCTAAGAATTAGCTTCACAGATGCCGAGCGTTTCTGACAGCAAACAGAAGTGCAAAACGACTGCCAAACCAGAGGTTGATCGACCCGCAACAAAATATGGCCGATGGCCGGTGGAGTTTTGGGCTGTCACTTCCGCATTGGAGTGCAGATGAGATTCGTAGTGAAATTATTTCTCGCGGTTTTGGCGATTTCCTCGTCATGCCTTGGCCAGGAAGTTATCGTCCAAGGCCAGGATCTATCCCCTCAAATCATCGACCGCGAACACTACCTTACCAAGGCGTTGCGGCTTCTTCGCCCATTTGTAGAAACTTATATTTACGAATTTCAATGGCGACCCGGAAGTTTAACACCTTCGCGCTTCTATCATTTCTTTAGCCTGGCAAATTTCGATGGTCGATTGCGTGCAATCCGGCTTGCGCCCAGCGGGTTGGTCTCAGGAAGGCATGTAGAGGAATACCTGAATTCGTTCGCTCCAGATTCCTGGGAATTTGTTCGAAGTGGATTTGTCGCGATGGCTTATCCGGATCCAGGCACATTCGACCTGAATTACTACCACTTCAAGCTATTAGGCGAAGAGGCGCTAGACGGTTTCGAGTGCTACTTAATTGAGGTTAAGCCTATTCCCCGGAAACGCGGTTTGTTCAACGGCAGAATTTGGGTCGAGAAGGAAACCTTAACGATCATTCGTTTCGACGGAATCTATCAAGGCAGCAACATCCTTCAGAAGTATTTTCATTTCGACAGTCGACGAAGGAGGGACCCTAGCGGATTGTGGGTACCCTCTGTTATCACTTCTGATGAAATGGATGGTCCCTCTTGCCACCCCATAATTGATTGTCCCTGTTGGCACGAGGTAAATTTTCAGTGGAACAAACTGCACTTTCAAGCGGTGACCCACTTTTTCGGCTACAAAACGGGATCTTCAAACCAGCGGCCGACTACACTCGCTCACTAAGCATCATCACTCTGCGGTATAAGTCTCGCCTTGGCGCGCGCCTTTCTGATCATTGATCCTCAATCCAAACATCCTGCCACGAGGGAATCGGAGCGCGCCTTCAGATCTTCAATTTACCTTTGTAAACTTCATAAACCTCCCAAGCATCCAATGAGCGGCACGATTTGTCTCACGGAGGTCTTCATGCCAGCCATCCGTACCTGCAGCCACTGCGGCCAGGCTAACCGCGTTCCCGCGAAATATTTGGCCAGTACTGGCCGTTGCGGAAGTTGTAAGTCGCCGCTCCCGTCCCTCGCCGAGCCATTAGCCGTGGACGACGCTTTATTCGATGAGGTTATCCAGAATGCTGCTGTTCCAGTTCTAGTCGATTTCTGGGCGGATTGGTGTGGGCCGTGTCACATGGCTGCTCCGGAGGTCGCTAAAACCGCCGCTGAAATGGCAGGCAAGGCAGTGGTGCTAAAAGTTGATACGGAAAAGTATCCGCAGCTCGCAGCACGCTTGAATGTTCGTGGCATACCGAACTTTGCGGTTTTCAATGGCGGTCGGCTGGTGATGCAGCAAGCCGGCGTCGTGAATCACGATCAGATGGAACAGTGGCTCAGAGCAGCGACCCCAGTTTCTGCCTGAAGGCGGCCGCGGCGCGAGTCCCTTTTCCGCAACCATCCCCATCCGCCCACAAGTGCTCTCGTGAACCTGATGACACTCGCTCCTCTGACAGCCACTTCGGTGGACGTCACGCCCTCCTTCTTAAGGAAGCCCCGCTGCGAGCATATCTCCTTGTCAAACACGGCCTTAGTACCGTACAGTCAGACCGGATTTAGCACCCCGGTCGAACACAGCCTGTTCCTGGAACTTCTCTAGTTCCAGCACGCGCCCAAGGACAACCTGTGCAGACCACTACGCGCCTACGGGCGTCAAAGAAATTTTCTGAGGATAGATAATGAAAAAACTATTGCTAGGTTTTAGCGTCGCTCTCGCTTTGAGTATTTCCCTTGTCGCCCAAGACAAGGAACAAGATCGCGTCGAAAACGCCGGAAAGGTCATGAAGGAAATTCTGGCCGCTCCCGATAGCATTCCGCAAAGCGTTCTGGACAAGGCCGAATGCGTCGTCATTCTCCCCTCGGTCCTAAAATTCGCCGTCGGTATCGGTGGCAGCTATGGTCGCGGCGTTATGACCTGCCGTCAGGGCAAGAACTTTAGTGGCAAATGGGGCGCTCCTACCATGATGGCGCTCGAGGGCGGCAGTGCCGGATTGCAGCTCGGCGGCAACGCGACCGACTTCGTGTTGCTCTTGATGTCTCCTCGCTCCGCAAACAGTATTCTGAAGAGCAAGGTCAAACTCGGCGGCGACGTTACCGCAGCCGCTGGACCCGTGGGACGCGCCGCCTCCGCCGAAACTGATGTCACCATGCGCGCCGAGGTTCTTTCGTATTCGCGCGCCCGTGGTCTTTTCGCTGGCATCTCCCTTGACGGCTCCACTCTCCGCGGAGACAATGGCGCAAACAAAAATCTGTATGGTAAGGAAGTGAGCGCCCAAGATATCGTCTTCAAGGCGGCAGTGCCAATCCCTGACTCCGCGAAAGACCTGCTCGCTACACTCGACAAGGCTTCTCCCGTCAACAAAAGCGGCAAGTAGTCTCATCGCCGCGCTAGTCTCTGTCGACGCGCATTGAAGCTCTGGATCCAGCCAAGAAGCCGAACACAAACGTCCGTTCGCTTCGAGGCGCAAGCTTCCCACCCGGGGTGTATTACCGTCGGAGTTTTGGCCCACTACTCTAATGGCTTAGGGAATTCCCGTGAATTCATTATTTCGTTCTTCCGTTGCAGATTTTTAGATGCATGACCCTGCAGTCGGCCGTTAACCCGCAGCCCTCCAGCGGCACAATCTGGTCGTAAGCTCCAAGTTTCAAACGAGAAGTCTCCTCAGCACAGTGAACCTGTATTCATATCTCATTTACACTTCACGGCAACATTCACCCAAACTGCCCCTTCCCAGTGAAACGCGGAACCTCCCTAAAACGTCGAAGATACAGTGGCGATGTCGTGCCGACTCAGGCCGGGTATACAGATACACGCTTCTCTGAGATTCCTGAGCTCTAGCGTACAATTTCCACATTGCGCCTTTTTAGCGGGTAACAGGAATATTGCTAACATTCCTGTCTTCGGGAGAGCAAGTGACGGAATATAAAACGGATTCTTTTGCAACCAAGACGCCGGAGTATGCGCGACGCCTGGAAGAACCTCCGAGAAACGTAGACCGCCCCAAGAGTCGTTGGTGGGTGTGGGTGTTGGTCGCGGTCGCGCTTATCGTGCTAGCCGTCGTATGGCAGCGCCGCAGCACTTCTTCCCAATCGAAAGCAAGCGCCGACCCCGCGCCGCGAGCCATAATGATTTCCGCCTCCCCCGCCAAGCAAGGCGACATTGGCATTTACCTCACCGCTTTGGGCACCGTCACTCCCGTGTACACCGTTACGGTAACGAGCCGCGTCCAAGGCGAAATCATGCGGGTCAATTATCACGAAGGTCAAATGGTCCGCAAGGGTGATTCCCTTCTCGAGATCGACCCGCGGCCCTATGAAGCCGCTGTCCTCCAGTTTGAGGGCCAGTTGGCCCACGATCAGGCCGTCCTAAACGAAGCGAAAATTGACTTGGAACGTTACCAGCAGGCCTTCAATCGCAACGCCATCGCCAAGCAACAACTCGACGATCAAAATCAAGTCGTTCTTCAAGATGAAGGCACGGTAAAAAATGATGAAGGTCAACTCGCCAACGCGAAGGTGAACCTGGTTTATACCCACATCACCGCGCCCATCGATGGACGCGTAGGTCTTCGCCTGGTTGATCCGGGAAACATTGTTCAAGCCGGAAGCACCACTCCCCTCGTGGTAATCACTCAGCTTCAGCCCATCACTGTTATCTTCAGCGTGGCCGAAGATCAGCTGAATCAGATTCAGCAGCAACTCCGCAAAGGCAAGAAATTAATAGTTGACGCATTTGATCGCGATCAGTCCAATAAGCTCGCCTCTGGTACTCTGCTGACCCTCGACAACGTCATCGATACCACGACCGGCACTCTCAAACTGAAAGCCATCTTCCCCAACACTGACAATGCCCTTTTCCCCAGCCAATTCGTCAATGCGCGCCTCTTGGTCGACACGCTCCACAACGTCACACTCATTCCCACTCCGGCTATCCAGCGCAATGCCCAGGGCGCTTATGTATACGTCATCAGCAGCGACCAAACCGCAACCATTCGACCGATTAAGCCGGGCGTAGCGGACGGCGCGTCAACGGCCGTAGAGGGACTTCAGCCGGGAGACATTATCGCCACCAATGGATTCGACAAGTTGCAAGACGGCGCTAAAGTCAGCGTGCGTAGCCCATCCAATCAGAACGGACCCAAGACCGCTCAAAGCGGCCCAGCCGATACCGGTAGCCACTCGCCTAACCAAACTGCGCCTAACCAAGCCACTCCCAGCCAATCCACCAACGGTAAACAGGGAGGCTCCAAGCAGTGAGTCCGTCTCGTCCATTTATTCTCCGCCCGGTAGCGACCTCACTACTCATGGCGGCGATTCTCTTGGCGGGATTTGTGGCCTATCGGCAGTTGCCAGTGTCCGCATTGCCGGAGGTGGATTACCCCACGATTCAGGTAGTGACTTTTTATCCGGGTGCCAATCCTGATGTGATGGCCTCCGCCGTTACCGCTCCGCTCGAGCGGCAATTTGGTCAAGTTCCCGGCCTGAACCAAATGACGTCCACGAGTTCCGACGGCAGCTCCATAATCGTGTTGCAGTTCTCACTCGAGCTGAACATCGACGTCGCGGAACAGGAAGTCCAAGCTGCCATCAATGCCGCGCAAACTTATTTGCCTAGCGACCTGCCTACTCCTCCGATTTACAGCAAGACCAATCCTGCCGACACCCCGATTTTGACTTTGGCTCTGACCTCAAAAACTGTGCCGCTCTCCCAAGTAGAAGATCTCGCTGATACCCGTTTCGTACAGAAGATTTCGCAGCTTCCCGGTGTTGGTCTGGTCAGCATCAGCGGCGGTCAAAAGCCTGCGGTCCGCGTGCGCGTCAATCCCACGCAGCTCTCTGCCTTCGGCATAAATATGGAGGACGTGCGCACCGCGTTGCAGCAGACCAGCCTGGATCAAGCCAAAGGTAACTTCGACGGGCCCCAGCAGGACTACCAGATTCAATCCAACGACCAACTGCTTACTGCGGAAGATTTTCGTCAGGTGATTATCGCCTATCACAACGGTTCGCCCGTCAAACTCTCCGACGTCGCCAGCGTCGATAACGACGTGGAAAATAATCGACAGGCAGCATGGATGAACGAGACCCCGGCGGTCATCGTCAACATTCAGCGCCAGCCCGGCTTCAACATCATCCAGGTGGTAGACCGCATCGAAAAATTGCTTCCAGTCTTGAAGAGCAATCTGCCCGCAGCGGTTCAAGTCGATGTCTTAGCCGATCGCACCACCACCATCCGCGCATCGGTCAAGGATGTTGAGTTCGAACTCATGCTCACCGTGGCGCTGGTGGTCATGGTCATCTTTCTTTTCCTGCGCAACCTTGCCGCCACCATCATTCCCAGCGTTGCCGTGCCGCTCTCCATCGTTGGCACGTTCGGCGTGATGTATCTGGCTGGCTTCAGCTTGAACAACCTGACCCTGATGGCGCTCACCATCTCCACCGGCTTCGTCGTCGACGACGCCATCGTCATGATCGAAAACATCATCCGCTACATCGAAGAAGGCGATCCACCACTTCAAGCCGCCCTCAAAGGCTCCGAGCAGATCGGCTTCACCATCGTCTCGCTCACTATCTCGCTGATCGCCGTGCTCATTCCCCTTTTGTTTATGGGCGACATTGTGGGCCGATTGTTTCGCGAGTTTGCCATCACGCTCAGCGTAACAATTCTAGTTTCCGCTTTCGTCTCTCTAACGCTGACGCCCATGATGTGCGCCAAGCTGCTGAAGAACACCCACGGCCAGAAGAAAAGCCGCTTCTACGAGATTTCCGAGCGCGGCTTTGAAAACATCATCGCCTTCTACGGTCGAACATTGAAATGGGTCTTGAAGCATCAGTTCGCCACCTTGATGGTCGCGGTCGCCACTCTTGTCCTCACCGTCATTCTCTACGTCATCGTTCCCAAGGGCTTCTTCCCCGTTCAAGACACCGGCATCATCCAGGGCATTTCGGAAGCTGCGCAATCTGTCTCTTTCCCCGCTATGGCCGAAAAGCAGCAGCAGTTGGTGCACATACTTTTGCAGGATCCCGCGGTCGAGGGTGTCTCTTCCTTCATCGGCATCGATGGCACCAACACCACATTGAACAGCGGTCGTATTCAAATTAATTTGAAGCCGCTGGAAGTCCGCAATATTAACGCCTCCGACGTGATTCGGCGCCTTCAGCCGAATCTGGAAAAAGTCGATGGCATTACGTTGTACATGCAGCCGGTGCAAGACCTCACGATCGAAGACCGCGTCAGCCGCACCCAATATCAATACACGTTGGAAGATCCCGATCAGCAGGAACTCAATTACTGGACCGCCAAGCTGATGGCCAAGCTGCACACCATTCCCGAACTCCGCGATCTCGCAACCGATCAGCAGACATCCGGTCTAGCCGCCTCTCTTGTCATCGATCGCGTAACTGCTTCGCGCATGGGTATCACCCCGCAAGCGGTTGACCAGGCGCTCTACGACGCATTCGGTCAACGCCAGGTATCCACTCTGTACACTCAGTTGAACCAGTACCACATCATTTTGGAAACGCAGCCCGACTTCCAAAAGAACCCGGCGAAGCTCCAAGACATCTATATCCGCTCGGCGCTCGCACCGACCGCCCTTACCACCGGCTTAACCAGTTCCAACTCGGGCTCTGGCACCGTGACGTCGACTACCGCCAGCGGCAACTCTGCTTCAACTTCTTCCCCTAGCCCTTCTGCCTCCACAAACAACTCCATCAGCGCCGGTTCCCCCAATCCTAGTCCCATCTCGAGCATCAACGGCGGAGCCGTGCCGCTCAGCACCTTCACGCATTTCGAAATGAAAGGTGGGGCGCTCTCTGTCAATCACCAAGGCCAATTCCCGGTCGTAACCATCTCCTTCAACTTGGCTCCCAACGCCTCCCTCGGTGCAGCCATCAAAGCCATCGATAAAGCGCAACAGGAAATTGGTATGCCCTTAAGCGTTCAAGGCGCATTCCAAGGCACCGCCGCGTCCTTCCAAGCCTCATTGGCCAATGAACCGATTCTGATTCTGGCCGCTCTCATCACCGTCTACATTGTCTTGGGCGTTCTCTACGAGAGTTACATTCACCCCATCACCATTCTTTCGACTCTTCCGTCCGCCGGGGTCGGCGCTATCCTTGCTCTTCTGATTTGCGGCCAGGAACTCACCGTCGTCGCGTTAATCGGCATCATTCTCTTAATCGGCATCGTCAAAAAGAATGGAATTATGATGATCGACTTTGCCCTTGACGCGGAACGGCACCAGGGCAAGTCGTCCGAAGACGCGATTTTCGAAGCATGCCTGCTGCGCTTCCGCCCGATCATGATGACCACCATGGCCGCACTGCTCGGTGGTCTGCCTCTCGCTCTCGGCACTGGTATTGGTTCAGAACTTCGCCGCCCCTTGGGAATCTCCATGGTAGGCGGCTTGCTCCTCAGCCAGGTCCTTACTCTTTACACCACGCCCGTGATCTATATTTTCTTCGACCGCCTGGCGCAACGTTTTACGTCGCGTCGTGCGGCTTCCACCAGCGGCGGACCCGAGGCTGTCCCGGCGGATTAATTCTATGAGTCTCTCCTCACCATTCATTCATCGGCCAGTCGCCACCACGCTCTTGACCGCTGCCATCGCTCTGGCCGGCGCGGTGGCATTCCGGGAATTGCCCGTTTCGCCGTTGCCCCAGATCGACTTTCCCACGATTTCTGTCGCAGCCAGCTTGCCGGGTGCTAGTCCGGAGATCATGGCGTCTTCCGTTGCCACTCCTCTCGAGCGACAGTTCGGTCGCATCGCTGGAATTACCGAAATGACGTCGTCCAGCTTTCTGGGCACTACCAGCGTCACTCTTCAATTCGATTTAAATCGCGATATCAACGGAGCGGCCCGCGACGTCCAAGCTGCCATCAACGCCGCGCGCAGCTATCTGCCAACCAACCTTCCCGGCAATCCCACCTATCGCAAAGTCAACCCGGCTGACGCCCCAATCATGATTCTGGCCCTCACATCATCCATCTACGACCGCGGCAAACTCTACGACGCCGCCTCCACCATCATGCAGCAGCGCCTTTCTCAGATTGAGGGTGTTGGGCAGGTCAGCGTCGGCGGTAGTTCCCTGCCCGGCGTTCGCGTCGATGTGAATCCTACACAACTCAATGGCTACGGACTGGGGCTGCAGGATGTTGCCTCGATGTTGTCCCGCCAGAACGCCAATAGCCCCAAGGGACAACTCATCAATGGCAACACCACCGCCGACATTGTCACCAACGACCAACTCCTTAAAGCCGTGGACTACATGCCACTGGTCGTCGGCTACCACAATGGCGCAGCCGTAAAACTATCCGATGTTGCCAAGGTTCAAGACTCCACCGAGAATATTCGCGCAGCAGGCTTCGTCAACGGCAAGCCCGCCGTCCTGATCATCATTTTCCGTCAGCCCGGCGCCAACATTATCGATACCGTCGATCGCGTGCGCGAGGCTATACCTTCACTGAAGGCTTCCATCCCTGCTGCCATCGATACGTCAGTCGTCCTCGATCGCACCCTTACCATTCGCGCCTCGGTTCGCGACGTCGAACGCACCCTGGTCATCTCCATCGCCCTGGTTATTCTGGTTGTCTTTCTATTTCTCCGAAATGTGCGCGCCACCCTAATTCCCAGCGTCGCCGTACCCGTCTCTCTGATCGGCACATTCGGCGTGATGTACCTGTTTCACTACAGCATCGACAACCTCTCTCTCATGGCGCTCACCATCTCCACGGGTTTCGTGGTCGACGACGCCATCGTCGTCATCGAAAACGTCACGCGCTATCTGGAAGAAGGTATGGGCCCAATGCAAGCCGCGCTCAAAGGCGCCAGCGAAATCGGCTTTACGGTCCTATCCATCAGCATCTCCTTGATCGCCGTCTTCATTCCCATCCTGATGATGGGTGGCATCGTAGGCCGTCTATTTCGTGAATTCGCGGTTACTCTTTCCGTAGCGATCATGGTCTCGCTCGCCATTTCCTTAACCACCACGCCGATGATGTGTTCGCGGCTGCTCAAACACCTTCGCCCGGAACAGCATGGCAAAGCATTTAACGCCAGCGAGCGTGCCTTCAACCGACTTTTGCATAGCTACGAACGCAGCTTGTCTTGGGTGCTTGAACATTCCGTTCTTACCCTGATTGTTCTCGTCATCACCATCGGCATCAACATCTATCTGTTTATCATTGTCCCCAAAGGCTTCTTCCCGCAGCAGGACAATGGAACCGTCTTCGGTGGCATTCAAGGCTCGCAAGACATTTCGTTTCAAGCCATGCAGGTCGCCACCCAGCGCATCGTCAGCATTGCTAAAACGGATCCCGGTGTGGCCAACGTTATGGCCTTCACCGGCGGTGGCGGCGCCACCAATAGCGGCTTCATCTATTTAGGTCTCAAACCACTCGAACAGCGTGATGCCAATGCTGGCCAAATAATTAACCGTTTACGCCCGAAATTAAGCTCCGTCGAGGGGGCCAACACCTTTTTGCAGGCTGGCCAGGACCTGCGCATTGGTGGCCGGCAAGGTAACGCCCAATATCAATACACCATTCAGAGTGACAACTTGCAGGACCTGGTGCAGTGGGGACCGGTGCTTTTGCAGCAAATGCGCAAATTGAAAATCCTTACTGACGTCAACACCGACCAGCAAAACAGCGGCCTGCAGACCATGGTCACGTATGATCGCGGAACCGCTTCACGCCTGGGCATAACTCCGCAGATGATCGATACCTCTCTTTACGAAGCCTTTGGCCAATCTCAGGTTTCGACCATGTACACCGGCATCAATCAATATCACGTGGTGTTGGAGGTGGATCCAAAGTTTTGGCAGTCGCCCACGGAACTGGACAATGTTTATATTCGCGCTGCGCAGGGCAAAGTAGTTCCGCTCAGCGCCGTTGCCCACTATCAAAACACCACCGCTCCTCTGGCCGTCAATCACCAGGGGCAATATCCTTCCGTGACCATCTCTTTTAACACTGCCCCGGGCGTTGCCCTCAGTGACGCTTCCCGGGAAATCCTCGCCATGGAACAGAAGATCGGCATGCCTAGCACCATCACCGGCATGTTTTCTGGAACCCTGCAAGCTTTTCAAGCTTCGCTCTCCGGCGAACTGATGCTCATCATCACCGCGCTCATGGCCGTCTATATCGTTCTCGGCATTCTCTACGAGAGCTTCATTCACCCCATCACCATTATTTCCACGCTACCTTCCGCTGGTGTCGGAGCCGTTCTGGCCTTGATGATTTTTCACATGGATCTCAGTGTCATCGCCATCATCGGCGTCATTCTCCTTATCGGTATTGTCAAGAAAAACGCCATCATGATGATCGATTTCGCCCTCGCTGCCGAACGCGTGGATGGCAAGTCTCCCCAAGACGCCATCTTCCAGGCATGTATTCTGCGTTTTCGGCCGATCCTGATGACCACCATGGCGGCCCTCTTCGGCGCCTTGCCACTCGCCCTAGGGACCGGCACCGGTTCCGAACTTCGCCGCCCCCTCGGCATCACCATTATCGGCGGCTTGATTCTTAGCCAAATGTTGACGCTCTACACCACCCCGGTCGTCTACCTTTCTCTCGATCGTATGCGCGTTCGTTGGCTGCGCGCTCACGGCAGAGTGCCGCATCCTCCCGGACAAATCGAGTCCTTCGGATGAGCGCTCGACCGAAGTTTCATGGTTCAACAGTGATTTCTTATGTTCAGTCCCCAGGGAGGCTGGGATATTGATGCAACGGAAAATCCGAACATGCGCCGCGGTGGCCGCTCTTTGCGCTAGCTTCTTGCTGCACGGTTGCGACGTGGGCCCCAAATACAATAAGCCAGCCACTCAGGCGCCCGCCTCGTTCAAAGAAGTCACGCCCGAAGATCTAAAGACCATGGACGGCTGGAAAGTTGCCCAGCCTCAAGACAACGCGCTTCACGGTAAATGGTGGGAGATTTTCCAGGATACCGAGCTGAACGGTTTGGAAGAGCAGGTAAACATTTCGAACCAGAACGTCGCCGCATCCTTTGCCAGCTTCATGGCCGCCCGCGCCCTGGTGCGCGAAGCTCGCTCTCAATACTTTCCCACCGCAACCGTTGGTCCGGGTATCACCCGGAGCCATCAGCCCACTTCCTCAAGCTCCGCCAACGCCAACTTTTCCGGCACTACTTTCGTAAACTACTCGCTTCCCTTCGATGCCACATGGACACCCGATCTGTTCGGCCGCGTTCGCAACACCGTGCGCGCCGATGTAGCCAACGCCCAAGCCTCTGCCGCCGATCTCGAAAACACGCGCCTCACCGCACAAGCCGAACTCGCGGTCGACTATTTTCAATTACGCGGTTCGGATGCATTGAAGCAGCTCCTCGATTCCACGGTAGATGCTTACGAAAAATCTCTCGAATTGACCAAGGCTCTCTACGAAACCGGTATCGACTCTGACGAAGCAGTAGCGCAAGCCGAAACGCAACTCGCCGCCACTCGTGCCGCTGATACCAACGTTGGCATTCTCCGTTCTCAATACGAACACGCCATCGCCATGCTGGTTGGCCAGCCAGCGTCCACGTTCGCCATCAAGATCGAGCCGCTCAAGACTCCTCCCCCTGCCATTCCCTTCGGCGTGCCCTCGCAACTGCTTGAGCGTCGCCCCGACGTAGCCGCAAATGAACGCCTCATGGCGCAATCCAATGCGCAGATCGGTGTCGCGCGCGCCGCCTACTTCCCAACTGTGACCCTGGGTGGCTCGTTTGGTTTTCAATCCACCGATCTCAGCAAATGGTTTACTTGGCCCAGCCGCTTTTGGTCCGTTGGTCCATCAGCAACCGAAACCATTTACGACGGCGGTTTGCGCCGCGCGACCGTCGAGCAAAACCGTGCTCTCTACGATCAGTCCGTGGCGAACTACCGCCAAACCGTGTTGACTGCTTTCCAGCAAGTGGAAGACAATCTCGCTTCTCTTCGCGTACTTTCCCTAGAGATTAAACAACAAGAGGAAGCCGTCACCGCCGCTCAGCGGGGACTAACCTTGGCCAACGATCGCTATCGCCTCGGTATCGATCCTTATCTCAACGTCATTACCGCGGAAACGGCTCTGCTCAGCAACCAGCAAATTTCCCTCAATCTCCGGATTCAGCAGATGGTCTCCAGCGTTCAGCTTGTCGAGGCTCTCGGCGGAGGTTGGGACTCCTCGACCCTTCCCACATCCCAACAGGTAATCTCACGCGAGACGCCGCCCTCCATTACCCCTCCAACTCCGCCACCGCCCGCCTTCCAACCTCTTCCAGTTCCCGCCCATCCCAATCCTTAATCCTTAATCATCTTCGATGTCCCCAGCCCCGCGCCTCCACGAGGACTCTCCCGCCCACTGCCAATCCGTGACACATTCCTGGCTGTGCTCTTCGTTCCTCGCGTCATACCTCCATCCACCCAACTTGCGTGTAGGTACGTGGCTCTAGCCACGCACCCATCACTGTCATCCCGCCTGCCCTGAGCCTCGAAGGGACCAGAGCATCGGCGCCTCTCAGCCGACGCGCAGTGGAGGGATCGCGGCAACATTCCCACCATTCCACCCTCCTCCGAACAATCTCCCAACGCACCCCCGTCATTCCGAATCGCAGTGACCCGGCCTTTTTCTTCGCGCCGCTTTCTGGCGCGCCGGGTCACGTAGGTGAGGAATCCCTCTTCGATTTCCCTCACCACCGACTCTCCATACGCCAAACTGCAATAACCCAACGATTTTCCTTGATTCTTCATACCTTATATGACACAGTAGTAACACGTAGAACAGTATCCGCAGTCATTCCTCGCGAATTCTGCTAAGCCCTCCTATCCAAGACTTCTGATTCCTTGCTCCTGTAACTCCTGCAGAATCCGCACTTACAAATCTCATACACAACAACCAACTTGAAGTCCTGCAGAATCTGCACTTACGAAAAACAGGGGGGAGGGGGTAGGTCTTCCTTTTCCACGAGATTGGGCCACTTCTTGCCTTCCAGCAATTCTGCAAGCTGCTGATTGCATGGATGTTGTACAAAGCACTGCAACTTCCTCACCCCATTTGTGTTTCCTACCTAAGCTATCGTTCAGCGTCCTTTAAGCTGCCTCAAACCAGCGCTAGCTGACACATTTCAGAGTCCGAGGGGAACTCGATGATTCGTTTAACAAAAATTGTAAGTTTGCTGCTTCTCGCCGTTCTGGCGATTTTGGTCGCGCCGTCTCCCTCTTCGGCGCAGATCTCAGTCGGAGTCGCCATTCATATCGGTCCGCCAGTTTTGCCGGTTTATACCCAACCCATCTGCCCAGGCGCGGGCTACATCTGGACCCCAGGTTATTGGGCGTATGGTCCCGATGGCTATTTCTGGGTTCCCGGCACTTGGGTAGTAGCTCCTGCCGTTGGTTTGCTCTGGACTCCTGGGTATTGGGGTTGGGGCGGCGGAGGCTACACGTGGCATGGCGGTTATTGGGGACCGCATGTCGGCTTCTATGGAGGCGTGTCCTACGGATTCGGTTATACAGGAGTGGGCTTCGCGGGTGGTGAATGGCGCGGCGGCGTCTATCACTACAACACTTCCGTAACCAACGTAAACACCACCGTCATTCACAACACCTACAACACTACCGTCATCAACAACAACACCACGGTAAATCGCGTTAGCTACAATGGCGGCACCGGCGGCACCACCGCGCAGCCCACCGCTGCGGAACAGGCTGCTGCCCGCGAAACGCACACGCCTCCGACGACGATGCAGACCCAGCATCAGCAAGCCGCCAGCTCGAATCGCGCACTTCTTGCCTCGCAGAACCATGGCAATCCCGCGATCGCTGCCAGCCAAAAGCCTGGCGTCTTTAACGGTCCCGGCGTCGTAGCCGCTCGCCCAGTTTCGGCAAGCGCAAACCGCCCTTCGGCCAACACCGCAAACAACGCGCGCAATGATCGTCCGCCAAACGCCATGAACAAGAGCACCACCTCCAACACGAATGCAAATGGCAATCGGCCAAATGGAAATACGCCGCAAAACACATCGCACACCAATTCGCAGCCGCCAAGTCAGCAAAACAACAATCGGCCACCAGCTCACACCAACACATCTCATCCATCTCAACCGCAACCACAATCACATTCCAGCAAGCCGCCCGAACACGAGTCGCGTCCCAGCGAGCATCCCGGACACGGCCGCTAAACTCAAACCAGCGAATCTAAAAACACAAGGCCGGAACACCAAGCTCCGGCCTTGTGTTTTTTGGGACCCTCACCACGTACGTGCAAGTAGATGACGCCATCCGCGGAGAATTGGAGCACCTTCTCATTACTGTGATAGAAAGACGGTATGCACACTCCCTGGTTTGGCGAGTTCATGGGCACCCTCGTGCTCATTTTGCTTGGCGACGGCGTAGTCGCCGCCGTCCTCCTGAAAAAATCCAAAGCAGAAAATTCCGGATGGATAGTCATCACCGCAGGTTGGGCTTTCGCCGTCATGTGCGGCATCTTCACCGCAGTAGCTTGTGGCAGCCCCGGCGCTCACTTGAATCCAGCGGTCACTTTGGGCGTGGCCGTTCGCAACCATGATTTCTCGCAATTTTTGACCTTCGTGTCGGCCCAAATGCTGGGTGGCTTTTTCGGCGCGGCGCTCGTCTGGCTCCACTATTTTCCACACTGGAAAGAAACTCCCGATCAATCCGCCAAACTCGGAATCTTTTGTACCGCTCCCGCCATTCGCAACTACGCTTGGAATTTCGTCAGCGAAGTCATCGCCACCTTCGTTCTCGTATTTGTAGTCGGCGCCATCTTTTCAAAAAACATCGTCGCCAACGGTGCCGTCTTGGGGCTTGGACCTTACCTTGTCGCCAGCCTCGTTTGGGGTATCGGGCTCTCTCTCGGCGGCACCACTGGTTACGCCATCAATCCCGCTCGCGATCTAGCTCCGCGCCTCGCTCACGCCACCCTTCCGATCGCCGGCAAAGGTTCATCCGACTGGAACTACTCGCCCATTCCCGTCTTTGGACCGCTCGTAGGCGGCGCGCTCGCCGGCCTGCTCGTGCGCATACTCGATTTGTAAGGAGATTTTATGGCTGCCTATTTGGGCGCGCTCGATCAGGGAACCACCAGCACCCGCTTCATCGTGTTCGACCGCGGCGGCCGCATCGTCTCCATCGCACAGGAAGAGCACGAGCAGATTTATCCTTTGCCCGGCTGGGTCGAGCACGACCCGGAAGAGATTTGGCGGCGCACCCAAGACGTCATCCGCCGCGCGCTCGAACAAAAAGTTCTGAGGCCCAGCGATCTCGCGGCCATTGGCATTACCAATCAGCGCGAAACGACCATAATCTGGAATGAATCCACTGGCCAGGCCATTTCCAACGCTATCGTCTGGCAAGACACGCGCGTCGAGGGCATGGTCGCCGATTTCTCAAAGAATGGCGGCCTCGACAGATTTCGCGCAAAAACCGGCCTGCCCCTATCCACATACTTCAGCGCTCTGAAAATTCGCTGGCTCCTTGAAAATGTAAAAGACGCACGAAAACAAGCAGACAACGGCGAACTTCTCTTTGGCACCGTTGACACCTTTCTTCTGTGGCATCTCACTGGCGGCAAAAATGGCGGCGTTCACCTCACCGACGTCACCAATGCCAGCCGCACCCAGCTCATGAATCTTTCTACACTCGATTGGGATCCCGAAATTCTCGCCGCTTTTGATGTTCCTCGAAGCATCCTCCCCCGTATCGTCTCCAGTAGCGAACTCTACGGCGAAGCAAAACTCCCATGCATCGCCGGCACAAAAATCGCGGGCGTACTCGGCGATCAGCAAGCCGCGCTCTTCGGTCAAACCTGTTTTCGTCCGGGCGAAGCGAAAAATACCTATGGCACCGGCTGTTTCATGCTGATGAACACCGGCGAGCGCGCAGTCCCGTCTACCTGCGGCTTGCTCACTACAGTCGGCTACAAACTCGGGACGCAGCCTGCCATCTACGCACTCGAAGGTAGCGTCGCCATCACCGGCGCCCTGGTGCAATGGATGCGCGACAATCTTGGCCTCATCCAGAAAAGCAGCGACATCGAATCGCTGGCCCGCACCGCTCGCGACAATGGCGGCATCTATTTCGTGCCGGCGTTCAGCGGACTCTACGCTCCCTATTGGCGCACCGATGCACGCGGCGTTATCGCCGGCCTGACCCGTTTTGCCGGCAAAGGCCATCTTGCACGCGCCGCACTCGAGGCTACCGCCTATCAAACCCGCGAGGTACTGGAAGCCATGGAGAAAGATTCTGAAATCCATCTATTTTCTCTGCGCACCGATGGCGGTATGGTCGAGAACGAATTGCTGATGCAATTCCAGGCGGACATTCTGAATATTCCCGTCCAGCGCCCCGTCATCCGCGAAACTACCGCTCTCGGCGCAGCCTACGCCGCAGGCCTGGCAGTTGGCTATTACACGGACTTCGACGATTTACGCCAGAATTGGGCCGTGGACCGCACCTGGGAACCGGCAATGCCCGAAGCGCAACGCGAAGAGCTTTTTCGTAACTGGAAGAAAGCCGTCACGCGCACTTTCGACTGGGTCGACTAAATCATGCTTGGCTCTTTTCTCGCAGCTAATCCATTCCCCGCCCATTTTGTCGTAACTCACTTTTTGCGATACTTACCTTGGGAGCGATCATGACTCGAAAGGTTCGATGGGGAGTTCTCGGCGCGGCATCTATTGCCATCCGGCGTGTCATTCCAGGGATGCAGCAGGGCGAAGCTTGTGAAATAGCGGCGATTGCCTCGCGTTCTCTGGAAAAAGCACAGGCCACCGCGAAGCAATTAAATATTCCGAAGGCCTACGGCTCGTACGAGGAATTGCTCGCCGATCCCGAGATCGATGCCATCTACAATCCTCTTCCCAACCATCTCCACGTCGAGTGGTCCATCCAGGCTGCGTTCCATCGCAAACATGTTCTCTGCGAAAAGCCGCTGAGCCGCAATGTCGCCGAGGCTCGCCGCCTGCTCGAAGCGCGCGACGATTACAAAGTTAAAATTGGCGAAGCCTTCATGGTTCGCACCCATCCGCAATGGATGCACGCCGAACGACTCGTTCGCAACGGGCGTATCGGCAAATTGCGCTCGGCTCTCGGCTACTTCAGCTACTTCAACGTCGATCCCGCCAATACCCGCAACATAGCCGATGACGCCGGGGGCGCCTTGATGGACATCGGTTGCTATCCCATCAAGACTACTCGCTTCATGTTCGCGGAAGAGCCCGAACGCGTGATCGCCTGCATGGAACACGATCCCAGCTTCAAAACCGATCGCCTCACCTCCGCCATCTTGCAATTTCCCAGTGGCCAGGCAATTTTTACCGCCTCGACGCAAATGGTCTATTACCAGCGCATGCAATTTCTCGGCACGGAAGGCCGCCTCGACATCGAAATTCCCTTCAACGCGCCGACCGACAAGCCCACTCGCATTTTCATCGACAATGGCAAAGATCTTTACGATGGCGCCAGCCAGGTCACGGAAACTTTCCCCATCTGCAATCAATTCACAATTCAGGGCGATCTCTTCTCCAAGGCAATTCTGAACAACACCGAAGTGCCCAATTCCCTCGAGGATGCCATCTGCAACATGGCCGTCATCGACGCATTGTTCCGCTCCTCGATCTCTAATAAGTGGGAAGTCCCGGAACGCTTGCAGTTGGCACCTGCGGTCCAAGTGGCAAAGAAGAAAGGCTAAAAAAATGAGCGCCGCGAAACTCGTCGGCGCCCGAAATGCTCTTTCCAAATTTTCCCTATCGGCGGAACGAGCCGCCTGTTCACACCTTAGTCGTAATATTCCTGCCCAAGGTGCGTGATCAGCTCTTCGCCTACCATCCAGCGCAATGTGTTCTTCAGCTTCATCAACTGAATGAACAAATCATGCTCCGGATAAAGTTGCGGTGCCGTCATCGGCGATTTGAAGTAGAAGCTAAGCCATTCCTGAATCCCGCGCAAACCGGCACGTTGCGACAAATCCAGAAACAGTACCAGGTCCAAAACAATCGGCGCCGCCAGAATCGAATCGCGGCACAAAAAGTCCACCTTGATCTGCATCGGATAGCCCAGCCACCCGAAGATATCAATGTTGTCCCAGCCTTCTTTGTTGTCGCCGCGCGGCGGATAGTAATTGATTCTCACCTTATGGTGAATCGTCTTGTACAGCTCTGGATAGAGGTGCGGCTGCAAAATAAATTCCAGCGCGCCCAGCTTTGATTCTTCCTTGGTCTTGAACGATCCCGGATCCTCAAGCACTTCTCCGTCGCGATTGCCCAGAATGTTTGTCGAGAACCAGCCGTTCAATCCCAGCATGCGCGCCTTGAAGGCGGGGGCCAGCACCGTCTTGATCAGCGTCTGCCCCGTCTTGAAGTCCTTACCCGCGATTGCGACTTTATTCTCAATGGCGAGCTGTTCCAGAGCTGGCACATCCACCGTCAGGTTCGGCGCCCCGTTTCCAAACGGAATTCCGCTGGTGATCGCCGCCCACGCATACAACATCGACGGCGCAATCGCCGGGTGATTCGCCTTCATCGCCGCTTCAAATTTCTCTGGCGTGGTATGAACGTCGTGCTGCTTCATGAACACTTCTGTCGATCCGCACCACAACACCACCATGCGCGCGCACTTGTGCTTCTTTTTGAAGTTCGCTATGTCCCGCTTCAATTGCAGCGCGATGTCATACTTTGTCTTGCCCTTCTTGACGTGTTTCCCATCGAGCATCTTCACGTACTCGCGATCAAACGCCGCCTTCATCGGCTTGATCTTCGACAGAAAAGTCTTCACCTGCGCCAGATGATGCGGCTCAAGCACACCAGCTTTTGCCGCCGCATCGTAAGAACTCTCCGGGAAAATATCCCAACCGCCAAACACCAGATCTTCCAGCCTCGCGAGCTGCACCAGATCCTTAATCTTCGGCGAACGCCCTTCGGTGCGCTTACCCAGGCGAATCGTGGCCATCTGCGTCAACGAACCCACAGGCTGCGCCTTCTTTTTGCGAACCAATTCCACGCCCGCCATAAAGGTCGTCGCCACTGCGCCCATGCCCGGCAGCAAGACTCCGAGCTTCCCCTTTGGCGCAGCAATACTTGTTGGCTTGTCCATGAATTTCCTCAGTTTTCTATTTTCATTTAGGTGGAACAACAGGGGTGCAGCTGTCTGGAGCGCGAGCTGTATCCCAAATAACTAATGATGATAGAAGCGCCAGCGATATGCAAACGAAAACAGGCTTTTTGATGAGGATGAAAGTTATTTCGGACTTCGTTCGGACTCGGCTAACGACTGACCTATTTCGCGCTTTTTACGTCTCCCGACATTTCCAATTCCACGTACACCACCGGTTTTACCTTCAACATGAAATTACTGGGATCCTTGATTCCCCATTTCACATAGGGCACTTCGAACTTGCTGGTACCTTTCCAATGATCTCCCATAATCTCTGCGTGAACCGGCGCGTCCATATCGTGGTCCGCCCCATGCAGCGTGAATGTCCCGTGCAGCTTTACGTCGGACACTCCTGTCTGCTGGACTTTCCCTTCCACCGACGTCGGCCGAAACACCGCGTCCGGATATTTCGCCGTTTCCAGAATTTCTTTGTGCATCCGCGCATCCCGCGAGCCGTTGCCGCTCTCTCCGCTGGTCGCCAGCACCACAATTTCGCCGCCCGCCTTGCCCGTTTCCGGACTGAAGTGCACCATGCCACTCTTCAAATTAAAAGTTCCGTGCACCATGTGCAGCGTGCTATCCACATTCCAGTGCACCTTGGATTGCGCCGGGTCGACCGTCAACATCACCTCGGATGTCGCGACCGTCGCCGTCGCTTGAGGGAGCCGTGGAGGCGCGGCTGCAGCCGAGAGGAACACTGCTATCGCAACCGTGGCAAGCCCCGCAAAGCGTAGCGATTTCATCCCCGACAATCTCATAGTCTTCCTTCTTCTCCTCAGACTGCCAACAGCCTCCAACCTAAGCTTGCCCCCGTGAACAGAAGTTCCTTCGCACTGGCATGTCCGAGATGCGTCGCAACTAATCCCGCAAACAGTTCCGGTTTTCCATCCAGAACTCGGACAACTCGCCTACGTATCTTCGGATTGCTCCCAAGCGACAGCATCAAACTTCCCATTAACATCGTCCGCCTCACAATCTGCCGGTGCGCCTGTTCATAACCAGGCAAATCTCCCTGCTTCATCGCGTCCGCCAGCGCAAACGCCTGCTGAAACGTCAGGCGCAGCCCTTCACCAGTAATCGCATCGACACCGCCTGACGCGTCGCCTACCAGCGCCACGTTGCTGCGCTGCACGCGCCGCAGCGTCCGCATCATTGTCAGCGCCCCGCGCTCTCTACTACTTAACTGCGCTCCCGCCAATTTATTCCCAAGTGCCGGTAATTCTTCTATCGCCCGGTCAAACGCGGCATATTCCGGCCTTTCCGCGATCATCACCACGCAGACTTCTTTTTCTCCTATCGGCGTCACATACGCCTGCGCCGTCTGCCCCCAATGAATCTCCATATATTCCGACCACGGCCGCACACCATAATGCCGACGCGTCGCATATCGCTGTTTACAGCGGGCCTTTTGATCCAGGCCCGACCAGCGACGCACCCGCGATCCTTGCCCGTCCGTCCCAACGATCCATCTCGCTCTGATTCGCCTGCTGGAAAGCTGTACGCCGCTTTCGTCAATGCCAGTCACTGGCGTCTTCCACAACATTCTTACGCCACACTCTTCCGCCCTTGCTACTAAACGATCGTGCAGCAGCGGTCGCCGCAATCCGATGCCCTGTCCGTCCGGGAAATCCGCGCACACCCGCATGTTCTCCTGCGCAAAACAAATGCCTCGAAATCTATATCCCTCCGCGGGACTGATCTCCACCCCCAACGCCCGCAGTGCCGCCAACGCCTCGGGCATCATCCCTTCACCACATGGTTTTTCAATTGGAGGCGCCGCACCGTCGGCCAGCGTTACGTCAAACCCTTGTTGGCGCGCCGCAATGGCTGTAGCCAGTCCCGCTGGCCCCCCGCCCACAACAAATACGTCCGTACTCTCTCCTGAACAGACCACTCAACCGCCTTTCTCAACCCCTGGTGGCCGGCGCTCGCTCGCCTTCCACCACACTTCGCCTTCAGACTTCACAAAACTGCTCTCCGTCGCACTGTCCTGACCTAGATATTCACGGCCCTACGCGCCATCCCCAGCGCTTCGGTCCAGAATGTTGCCGACGTTTGCGCCAGCTCCACGACTTCCCGAATCCCCGTCACAAATTTGTCCAACTGTTCCGTCGTGACCATCAGCGGTGGCGCCGCTTTCAGCACCATGAAGTTGTTTCCGCAGATCTGCGTCAGAATTCCCTTTTCCCGGAACATTCGCATCACCACAATTTGCCCAAACATCGCCGGGTGAATCTTGTAAAACGCTTCATACAGCGCGCGAAACGCCAGCTTCTTTGGCGGCACAAACTCAATCCCGCTCAGCAGCCCCATCCCGCGTACTTCCTTCACCATATCGAACGCGGCCAGTTCGTCACGCAATTTCGCCCGGAATTCTTCGCCCAGCCGCAGCGCCCTTGGCCCCAATTGTTCCTGCTCTAAAACGTCCAGCGTCGCTAGCCCCGCCCTCATCGACAAACTGTTTTCACTAAATGTCGACGTGTGCACGATCGCCCGCTTCAGCGAGGAATACACCGCGTTGTACACCTTATTCGTCATCAGCAACGCGCTCACCGGCATCAGCCCGCCGCTCAACGCCTTCGCCAGCACAACCATGTCCGGCTGAACATCAAAGTGGTGCGCTGCCAGGAAAGTTCCGGTGCGGTACATTCCCGTCTGCACTTCGTCCAACACAAACAGCGTGCCCGTCTTTCGGCACAGTTCCTGCGCCTTCTGCAGATATTCGCGCGACGGCACGTGAATGCCGCCCTCGCCCTGCAGCGGCTCCACAACAAACGCCGCGTGGCGTTTGCCCTTTAACGCGCTCTCCACCGCCGCAATGTCTCCGTACGGCACGCCCTGCGTATCCTGCAGCAGCGGACCAAAACCTTCCCTCCAGAACGCATCATTCATCAGCGACAGTGCGCCCGCCGTCAGCCCATGAAAGCTACTTCTCGCATACAGAATTCCCGCGCGACCCGTCGTCGCCCTTGCAAATTTAATTGCCGCCTCAACCCCTTCGCTGCCGCTGCTGCCAAAATAAACTTTTTCTAATCGTCCACCCGCCAATTCACACAGCCTCCGCGCCAACTCGCCGGCAATCTCCGGCACATGGCTCTGCAGCATCGCCGGCCCGCACTTATCCATCTCGTCTTTCAGCGCCTGAATAATGTAGGGATGGTTGTGCCCGGTGTTATGCACACAATAGCCCGAGAGGAAATCCAATATGCGGCGGCCGTCTTTGGTGAACAGCTCACAGCCCACGCACCGCTCGTATTCGACGTTCATGCCCAGCAGGTTGAGCAAGGTAACCCACTGCGGGTTCACATATTCCTGATAATTGGAGTTGGAAGAAGTTTCGGCAGGCAAAGCGATCGTTGCGCTTTTAGTAGCCATGGTCAATGGATGCACTCCAATACGTTGGGGATGCCCTTGTGCTTACGTACAACTCGAGGAACACGATTCCGACTCCACTGAGCTCCTCGACTCAAGAGTTTTATCATAACCGCTGCTTATTTTAGGTAGCACTTCTATTAATTTGACTGATTCCCTTTTCAGGTCCAAGCTTGATTCGTAGCTAGGGCTTTGGTGTACCGCTTTGCCTGCATCGTCATGTGATTCTACACAGAGTTTGATGTCAAATGAGCACACTACGCCACAGCCAATAGTGGCAAGCCGATACGCAGCGCATCAATTTAGGGACTGTCACGCCGAGCCGATGGCCCCAATATTTTTGCTGTCTCTTGAGAAAGGTCCCCTGTGACCAAAAGCTTGCTGAAGCCCCGCAGTACCGCACTTACCGACGGCGCTCACCGCGCCCCTGCCCGCGCCATGCTTCGCGCCGCCGGGCTTAAAGACGAAGATTTCTCCAAGCCGCTCATCGGTATCGCCAACACCTGGACGGAAATTGGCCCGTGCAATTATCACCTTCGCGAACTTGCCGAGCACGTACGTCAAGGCATTCGCGCCGCTGGTGGCACCGCCCTGGAATTCAACACGGTCTCGATCTCCGATGGCATCACCATGGGCACCGAAGGTATGCGCGCCTCGCTGATCAGCCGTGAAGTCATTGCGGACTCCATCGAACTTGTCACCCGCGGCAATCTTTTCGACGGCATCGTCATTCTTGTCGGTTGCGACAAAACCATTCCCGGCGGCGTCATGGCGCTCGCCCGTCTGAATATTCCCGGCCTGATTCTCTACGGTGGCTCCATAGCACCGGGCCAATTCGAAGGCCACTCCGTCACCATCCAAGATGTATTTGAAGCCGTTGGCGCACACGCGCGCGGCAAGATGAGTGACCAAAAATTGAAGGAAATTGAATGTGCCGCCTGTCCTGGTGCAGGCGCATGTGGTGGTCAGTTCACTGCCAACACCATGGCCCTGGTCTGCGAATTTCTTGGCGTGGCTCCCATGGGAATCTCCAGCGTTCCCGCTACCAACGAAGGCAAAGCCCATGCCGGCGAACTCGCTGGCAGATTAACTCTCGATTTGCTCCACAAAAATCTGACGCCTTCCAAAATCATCACCAAGCAATCCATTGAGAATGCCATTGCCGGAGTTGCGGCCACCGGCGGTTCCACCAACGCCGTCTTGCATCTTCTGGCCATCGCGCGCGAGGCGGGCATTGCCCTTTCCATCGACGATTTTGATCGCATCAGTTCGCGCACCCCAATTCTTGCAGATCTCAAACCTGGAGGGCGTTTTGTCGCAAACGATCTATACGCAGCAGGCGGCACTGCACTGGTCGCAAAGCGTATGCTTGAAGCTGGTCTCCTCAAAGGAGACAGCCTCACCGTCACCGGACGCACTCTCGCCCAGGAAGCCGCAAACGCCAAAGAAACCCCGGGCCAGGAAGTCGTCCGCACTAAAGACAATCCGCTCAAGCCGACGGGCGGCCTAGTCATTCTCAAGGGCAATCTCGCTCCGGAAGGCTGCGTCGTCAAAGTCGCAGGCCACAACACCCAAAATTTCAAGGGTCCAGCGCGCGTTTTCGACAACGAAGAAGCCGCCTTTGAAGCTGTCGACAAAAACAAAATTAAAGCTGGCGACGTCGTGGTCATTCGCTACGAAGGTCCTCGCGGTGGTCCTGGCATGCGCGAAATGCTTGGCGTTACCGCTGCTCTGGTGGGCTCCGGCCTCGGCGATTCCGTCGCGCTGCTGACCGACGGCCGCTTCTCCGGCGCAACCCACGGATTGATGGCCGGCCATGTTGCACCCGAAGCCGCGACCGGCGGCCCGATTGCCGCCATTCATGATGGCGACAGCATCGTCTTCGATATCCCCAATCGCAAGCTCAACGTCGAAATCACTGACGCCGAAATGCAAAAGCGCCTCTCCACATGGCGCGCTCCGCAGCCGCGTTTCTCCCAAGGTGTCATGGCCAAATACGCACTGCTCGTCTCTTCGTCTTCGCTGGGCGCCATTACCACCGTGCCCGCTAGCTTTTCAGCCGGCCCCACGCCGGTTTCCTCTGGGAGAACACTATGAAGCTGACTGGTGCGGAGATCCTCTGCGAAACGCTCACGCGGCTCGGCGTCCGTCACATTTTTGGCTATCCGGGCGGCGCCATTCTTCCGGTCTACGATGCTCTTGGCAAATCCAAACTGCACCACGTCTTGGTTCGTCATGAACAGGGTGCCACTCACATGGCCGATGGTTACGCGCGAGCCACCGGTGGCGTCGGTGTGGCAATGGCCACCTCCGGTCCCGGCGCAACCAATATGGTCACCGGGATTGCGACCGCCATGCTCGATTCTTCTCCCGTGGTTTGCATCACTGGCCAGGTCAGCAGCAAACTTCTGGGCTCCGATGCTTTCCAGGAAGTCGACATCACCGGCATCACCATGCCCATCACCAAGTACAACGTGGTCGTCTCCAAGGCCGAAGATATAGCGCGCACCGTTCGCGAAGCGTTCGTCATCGCCAATTCCGGTCGCCCCGGCCCGGTTCTCGTCGATATCACCAAGGACGCGCAACAGGCCACCGCCGAATTCGACTGGGAAGCCAGCGAGCCGAATCTTCCTCCGAAGCGCATTCGTGTCAATCACGATCAGGAAGAATTCGATCGCGCCGTCGAACTGCTGAACTCCGCCAAGCGTCCCATTATTCTCGCTGGTCGCGGCATCATCCTGTCTGGCGCCATGCGCGTCTTCGAAAAATTCGTCCACACCAGCAACATTCCAGTAGCCATGACTCTCCTCGGCATCGGCTGCTTCCCCGCAGATGATCCTCTTAACCTCGGAATGATGGGTATGCACGGCGAAGCTTGGGTGAACACCGCCATTCAGGAAGCAGACCTGCTCATCGCAATTGGCATGCGCTTCGACGATCGAGTCACCGGCGATCTCCGCACTTACGCGCGCAACGCCAAGAAGATTCACATCGAAGTCGATCGCTCCGAAATCAACAAAAACGTAAAAGTCGACGCGGCCATCATTGGCGATGCTGGCGAATCACTCACCAATCTGTTGCCTCACATTCACACCCGCGACCACAGTTCCTGGCTCTCCTACATCAAGGAACTCAAGGGTGATTCCGCCGTCCGCGACATCCAGACTCTGCCCGACAGTGGCCATCTCTACGCGGCCCACGTCATCAACGATCTCTGGAAGGTTACCAACGGCAACGCCATCGTGGTCACCGACGTCGGCCAGCACCAGATGTGGGAAGCTCAGTATTATCATCACAACGCTCCCCGCACGCTGATCACTTCCGGCGGCTTGGGCACCATGGGCTTCGCGCTTCCCGCTGCGATCGGCGCGAAATTTGCCCGGCCCGACGCGGAAGTGTGGGTCGTCTGCGGCGACGGCGGCTTCCAAATGACCATGTGCGAACTCGCGACCATCGTTCAGGAAAAGATCAACATCAAAATCGCCATCATCAACAACGGTTTCCTCGGCATGGTTCGCCAGTGGCAGGAATTCTTCTACGATAAGCGCTACGTCGCGACTCCTCTGGTCGCGCCTGATTTCGCCGCCTTGGCCAACTCCTTTGGCATCCGTGGCGAACGCATCACCACTCGCGCCGAAGTTGTGCCGACGATCCAATCCGCACGCGAAACCGATGGGCCGGTGCTCCTCGATTTCCGTGTCGAACAGGAAGATTCCGTGTACCCCATGGTTCCCGCAGGCGCCGCGCTTCACGATATGATTCGACGGCCGAATAATCCTCTCGTCGAAACCGCTACGGAACCCTAGCTCTTTGCGAGATACTAAGGACACTATGCAGACCATCGTTGCTTATGTTGAAAATAAACCCGGCGTATTGAATCGCGTCGCCTCGCTCACGCGTCGCCTGGCCATCAATATCGATTCCCTGACCGTCGGCCCCACAGAAAACGAAGAAGTCGCCCGCATGACCATCTGCGCCCATACCGATGAGAAGGGCGCGCACCGCCTCGAGTCCAGTCTCGAGAAACTCGTCGACGTGCTGCTCGCAGAAAACATCTCCGACCGCTCCATGCTCGAACGCGACCTTGCGCTCATCAAAGTTTCCGCTGATCATCAAAATCGTCCTCATCTGATGGAATTGGTCAAAGCGTTCCGCGGGCGCGTCGTCGATGTTTCCCCCGATTCGCTCATCGTGGAAGTTTCCGACACTACCGACAAGATCGACGGATTGCTCGAAGTCCTGCGTCCCTTCGGTGTGCTCGAAATGGGACGTACCGGACGGATTGCGATGACGCGGGGTAGTGATGTACTCCGTCCTCCGCTGCCTGTGCACGCTGGCAATGGAACGGAAAAGACTCCTCCGGCCAAATAAAATCTCTTCCGGGCGAGTTCCTCCTGCCGAGTTTTGGAACGAATTCGAATCGATTTTGAACACGCTTTTGCCGCTCAGCGGCCTACGAAAGGACAGAAATGGCAAATCTCTATTACGACAAGGACGCTGACCTCTCTCTTGTGCAAGGGAAGAGAGTGGCCATCATCGGCTACGGCTCACAAGGCCACGCTCACGCTCTCAATCTCCGCGACTCGGGCGTCTCTGTGGTGGTTGGACTTCCCGAAGGCAGCGCGTCTCGCGCTCGCGCCGAAAAAGATGGCGTCTCCGTGAAGACTCCCGCGGAAGCCGCTGCCTGGGCCGACGTCATCATGATTCTCGCGCCGGACACGCGTCAGCCCAAAATTTACAAAGAATGGATCGAGCCGCATCTCGCGCCCGGCAAAACCTTGATGTTTGCCCACGGCTTCAACATTCGCTTCGGCACTATTGAGCCGCCAAAGTCCGTCGACGTCAGCATGATCGCTCCCAAAGCCCCCGGCCACCGTGTCCGCGAAGTCTTCACCGAAGGCGGCGGCACCCCAGCGCTTCTGGCTGTGCATCAAGACGCTTCGGGCCACGCCAAGGCGTTTGCTCTCTCCTACGCCAAGGGACTAGGCACCACCCGCGCGGGTGTTCTCGAGACCACCTTCACCGAAGAAACAGAAACCGATCTCTTCGGCGAGCAGGCCGTACTGTGCGGCGGCGTCAGCGAACTCATCAAGGCCGGATTCGAAACCCTGGTCAACGCTGGCTATCAACCGGAAGTTGCTTATTTCGAATGCCTGCACGAACTGAAACTCATCGTCGATCTTATTTATCGCGGCGGCCTGAGCTACATGCGCTATTCCATCAGCGATACTGCCGAGCATGGCGACTATCACGCCGGCCCGCGTCTCGTCACCCAGCAGACTCGCGAGGAAATGAAGAAGCTACTCGCCGGGATTCGCGATGGCAGCTTTGCCAAAGCTTGGATTGAAGAAAATGAAAAGGGGTGCCCCAATTTTCTGGCGCGCCGCAAGGCCGAGCAGCAGCACACCATTGAGCAACTAGGCCCCAAACTTCGCGCCATGATGCCTTTCCTCAATCCCATTGTTGCACCGGGCGTCACCGAAGCGGCAGCGACGGCAAAAAAATAGCCGTGCCGTTGCAAATCTAAAAACTCTTCGGGAACGCTTGCGCAAGTGATCCGCTCGCCTCGCGCACGTCCTCTTCTCTTACTCGAAACTAGTTTGCTGTTTGCTTTTCGCGAACTCCCTATCCCCGGCCCGTTCGTGATACAAAGCACGTGGTGATGCCGGTCACCTGTGTAAGGACAGACTGTTACTGTTGTCCACAGTAATCCGCAGTTCCTTAAAGGTGTCAGCCATGACCAAAACTCCCGCGTCCGGGACCCCGATCGTTCCGCTTGCCGAGCGTATCGAAAAGCTCAGCATCAAACGCCAGGAAATTATTCGCCCCATCCTTGAACATCCGCGCGAGTACGTCCTCCTCAGTGTTCGCGCTCTTGCCAAGCGTCTCAACACCGATCCCGCCACCATCGTCCGCATCGTGCAGGGTCTCGGCTTTGAATCCTACAAACATTTTCAGCGCCACCTGCATGAACTGGCCCTGGCCTTCGCCACTTCTCTCGACACCATGCAGCAGCTTGAGCATGCCGCCAATTCCAGCGAGCCCGCACGCAATTCCATTTTCCAGGACCTCAAAAATCTTCAAGCCCTGAAAAACAGTTTGGATCCCGGTCGTTATGCGTCCCTGGCGAAACGCATCTATGGCGCCCGCCGAATCGTCATCATCGCCGGCGACCTCGCTTCGTACATGGCCGATTATCTGGGATATCAGTTGAATCTTCTGGGCCTACCCATCTTCGTCGCTTCCAGTCCGGGCGCAATCACCCACACCATTCGCGCCGTCACTCGCCAGGATTTGACCATTTCCATCAGCTTCCGGCGCGGTTTGAAATACACGGTCGAAGGTACGCAGCAAGCCCGCCTCAACGGTGCGTACTGTGTCGGCATCTCAGACACCTACCTCTCCCCACTCGCTCGCACCTGCCACGAAGTTTTCCTCGCCTCGACCGACTCGATCTTCTTCGGCGCTTCTTACGCAGCTCCCATCGCCCTAGCCAACACCATCCTCACCGCCGTAGGCGAATTCCGCCGCACCCGCACCATGGAAATCGTTCGCCAATTAGCAGAAGAACAGCGCAAAGGCTCCCGCTGGTTCACTCCCTAGTGGGCTCATCAATCTTCGGGCCAATCCGCACCGACACACTCCGCCCAACATTTTTCTCTACCCGCCATCCCTGTCAGTTATCATTTCGCCCGTGAACAAATCTCGTCTCCCAGGCCTCGCCGTCACCTCCCTACTTTGTCTCGCCGTTCTCTTTTCTCCCACGACACTTCTGGTGGAAGGACAGTCTTCCGCCGCCCCAACGTCTTCCCTCTTGCCAGGCGTTCAACCTCCCGACGCACCCGCCGAGTGGAAACAACTCGTCGGCATCTACACCCTCAAGGGCACCAAAGATTCCGTCACCATCTTCGAGCGCAATCGCCATCTCTTCTGGCAAGACGCTCACCATCAGCTCACCGAGATTCGCGAACAGAATGGCGAACTCCGCATGACCGCCGACGATGGAAGCCCAGCCACCCTAACCGCAACACGCGACACCCAAGGAAACGTCACTGGCTTAACCTATCTCAACGACGTCTACACCCGCGCCGACGCCGGCTCCGATCCCGCGCACTTCTACCACATCACTCCCGCCAGGCCCGTCAGCGAAATCCGCGCCTCGGCCCTCGCCGCGCATCCTCCCGCCGAATCCGGTCCATTCCGCAAGCCCGACCTCGTCGAACTCACCACTCTCGATCCTGCTTTTCATCTCGACATCCGCTACGCCACCTCCAACGATTTCCTCGGCACGCCCGTCTACACTCAGGCCCGCGCCTTCATGCAGCGTCCCGCCGCCGAAGCTCTTGTCCGCGTCCTCCACAAACTTCAACCGCTGGGCTACGGGTTGCTCATCCACGACGCCTATCGTCCCTGGTACGTGACCAAAATTTTCTGGGAGGTCACACCTCCCGAAGGCAAAATCTTCGTCGCCGATCCTAATAAAGGTTCCAAACACAATCGCGGCTGCGCCGTCGATCTCACTCTCTATGACCTCGCTTCCGGTCAGCCCATTGAAATGCCTGGCCTGTACGACGAAATGTCTCCGCGCTCGTTCCCCACGTTTTTCGGCGGCACTTCCCTGCAGCGATGGCATCGCGATCTGCTGCGTCGCGCCATGGAATCCAAAGGTTTTACCGTGAATGAAGACGAATGGTGGCACTTCGACTACAAAGACTGGAAATTCTATCCAATCCTCAACGTCCCGTTCGAGAAACTATCACCAGATGGCACAGCAAGTTCCAAATGAAAACAGGAGCATTCATGCGTAGAGTTCTGCGCTACGGAATTAGTTTCGTCATTCTGTTTTTGTTGTTTTCGTCGCGGACGGTCTCGCAGAACACCGACTCACTCGAGAGCCGCATCCAGAAAATCATGGCGCGCCCTGAATTTGCCCATTCCAATTTCGGCATCGAGTTTCTGGACCTCGACACCGGCAAAGTGCTCTACTCCCTCAACGCCGAAAGGCTTTTCGTTCCCGCATCCACCACTAAATTACTCACTGAGGGCACCGTCCTTGCCAAACTCGGTCCCGATTATCGCTTTCACACCAGCATCTATCGCACCGGCCCAATCGACAAACATGGTACGCTCAAAGGCGATCTAATTCTCGTTGCTAGTGGCGACCCCAATCTCTCTAATCGCATTCAACCTGATGGCACGCTCGCGTTCGTCGATGAAGACCACTCCTACAATGGCCCGGCACTCCCCGGTGATCCGCTAGTCATCATCAAACAATTGGCCGCGCAGGTTGCCGCGAAAGGCATTCACAAAATTGAAGGCAATGTCTTCGTGGACGCCAGCCTTTTTCCAGACGGCCCGCGTGAAGGCGGTACCGATGTCGTCCTGTCGTCTATCATCGTCAACGACAATGTGATCGACGTCGGAGGAAAACCCGGCGCGCGCGTGGGCGATCCGGTCGAACTCACCATCTCCCCGCAAACTTCGTATCTGCATTTCACCAACAGAATCCTCACCGGCGCTCCCGATTCGAAGCTCAGCTTCGAGGCTTCCGATCCGGTCAGCAATCCCGACGGCTCCGTCTCAGTCACACTCACCGGCAACGTCGCGCTCGGCAGCCAACCGCAAACTGCCGCCTACCCCGTCCCATCTCCAACGCAATTTGCCACCACCGTTCTTCGCGAAGCGGTAACCTCCGCAGGCATTACCATAAAATCCAAAAAATCTGCTGAAACTCAGGATTTCTCAGCGCTCCAGAAGTCTTATACCAAAGAAAACATCGTCGCCGAGCACCTCTCCCCGCCACTCTCCGAAGAAATCAAAATCACCTTGAAAGTCAGCCAAAATCTTCACGCAGGAATGGGCCCATATCTTCTCGGCCTGCTCGCAGCAAAAACTACAAAGGACCCGCTTCGCGCAGGATTCAAAATCGAAAAATCGTTTCTTACTGACGCCAAGCTTGATCTAACCGGAGCTTCCCAAGGCGATGGCGCTGGCGGCGACTGGGCCGACCTTTTCAGCCCAGATTTCATGTGCCGCTATCTCACCTACTGGCATTCTCGGCCCGATTTTCAAATTTTCTTCAAAGGTCTGCCCATTCTCGGGAAAGATGGCACGCTCGCAAAAATTCAAACTGACAGCCCAGCCGCCGGACACGTCTTCGCCAAAACCGGGACATTCGGTTCCGAAGATAAGTTGAACGGCCGCTTGATGCTGAATGGCAAAGGGCTCGCGGGTTACGTGCTTACAAAATCCGGCAAGACTCTCGTTTTCGCCGCCTACGTCAATCACACTTCGCTAAACGATGAGCCGGAAATAGGCCAAAAAGTCGCTGGCCAAGCCCTCGGTGCGATAGCCGGCGCAGCCTACGATGCTCCACTACCCTGAAAATGCCTTAAGAAGGTCGGAAAGCTACTCACAAGTCGTACCCGTCTCGTGCCCGCTCAATCGACCGGCAGCTCCGGCACCGCTTCTCCATCCTTGCGCGGGTCGGACGCTCCATAATTCACTCCGGCCGCAAAATCTCGTAGCACCGCTTGTCCGCCGCCTACCGCCGCCGAGAACGTTCCCTTCACCTCGATCTTGTGCCCCTTGGCCGTCAGTTCGTCTCGCACCTTCTGCGAAAAGCGATTTTCCATCTGCACATCGCAGCCATCAAACGTCCGCTTCGTGAATCGCGGCGCTTCCAATGCTGCCTGAATATTCATCTTGAAGTCTGCCAAGTTAGCCATAAATTGCGCATGGGCCTGCGACTGGTTCCAGCCTCCCATAATTCCAAACGCCACTCGCTTGTCACCCTTCTGCGCGAACGCCGGGATAATCGTGTGCCGCGGACGCTTTCTCCCCGCCAGCGCATTCGGCGAACTGGGGTCCATCGTAAACAGCGCGCCGCGATTGTGTAGAACAAACCCCGTTTCCGGCGCGACGATCCCAGATCCGAATTCGCTGTAGTTGCTTTGAATCAGCGACACCATGTTTCCATCGCGATCGACCACCGTCAGATACGTCGTATCGTTTCCCGCAGGCAAATCCCCAGCCGCCACAGCACAATTGGCGTGATCCGGATTGATCAGCTTCGCCCGCTGCGCCGCCCATTCTTTCGAAAGCAACGTCGCCACCGGCAGTTTCTGTCCCCGCGGATCGCCGATGTATTTTGCCAGGTCGGCATACGCTAACTTCTTGGCCTCAATCATCGCGTGCAAAGCTTTCGTGGAACCGAATCCCATGTCCTTCTGTCCCAGCGGAAATGTCTCCATGATGTTCAGCATTTCCAGCGCGGCTAATCCTTGACCGTTCGGCGGCAGTTCGAACACTGTCCAATCGCGATACATCGTCGAAATCGGTTCCACCCATTCGCTGGAGTACTCCGTCATGTCCTGCGCGGTCATTACCCCGCCATGCCGTTTAATAACTTCCAAAATACGCCGCGAAATTTCCCCTTTGTAATACGCGTCGCGCCCATGCTCCGCGATCTGCTGCAGAGACCATGCGAGATCCGGATTACGAAAAATGTCTCCCACCTTCGGTGGCCGATCCGAAGGTAAATACAGCTTGGCCGCCACATCTTCCCCCCGCAGGTAGTCCGCGTTCGCTGCCCAATATGCGGCAACCCATTCGCTAACTGGGAATCCCGCCTGCGCCGTCTGGATCGCCGCAGCCAAATCCTCATTCAACTTCTTGCGTCCGAATTTATCCGCCAATTTCTGCCAACCGTCCACGGTCCCGGGCACGGTGATGGTATTCACTCCCGCCTGCGGCATCTCGCGCAACCCGGTCTTCCGAAGCATTTCAATCGTGAGCCCCTTCGGAGCCCACCCGCTGGCGTTCAGTCCATACAGTTTGTTCGCCTTCGCATCGTAAACAATCGCAAACAAGTCGCCGCCAATGCCGTTCATCATCGGCTCGACCACGCCCATCATCGCGTTGGTCGCGATCGCTGCATCAACCGCATTTCCTCCACGCTCCAGAATGCGCACTCCCGCCTGCGCCGCCAGTGGCGATTCCGCGGCAACAATCCCGTTCTTCGACACCACCATCGACCTCATCTGTGATCGATCCTGTGCGTCTGCTGTCATGCATCCCACCAAAACCGCCAACCCAACAACCGCGTTCCCCATGATTCTGCAAATTCGCACAAGTCCGCTCCTCTTCGAATTTCCAAATGTCCCACCAAATCAAATCTTTCCGGCCTACTTCATCAGCCCCGCGAACTTTATCGCGACCGTCTTCCTCCGGCAAGTCTCCGCCACCACTTCTCCCCAGTAAACCCATCATCGTTAGGCGCCGCTGAAGCGCATCGGCTTTCTCTTTTTATCCCACCAGTCAATCCCTACGGCGTTCGTTAACCTGCGTTCAAATCTCATCATTCCTCGCCCTGCTCATGTATTGCGCACCCAGTCTCTTGGTGCGAGTCTAATCTCGTTCGATCCCCTGACGGAACGAACTTGGTATCAGCCTCGCGGTTGGTACCTCCAAAGGCGGTTGAGGGAGGGACTCGGGCGCGGAATCCCTCAACCGTTCTTCTGGTTTACCAGCTCTTCAGCTCACCGTATAACTCTCCGCCCTCTACGTGATCATTCCCCGGCTCTCCGGTCTTACACCCATTGGTACACACTCAGACTTCCGCTAGAATGCTCCCGTGCCCGAGAAGACCGAATCCACACCCAAGTTGCTAACCGAAGGAATCAGTGAGCCGTTGCGCGCTCTGCTAGCCGCTCGCAATTCCGATCCCTTCGCCATCCTCGGCCCACATCCTATCGAATCTCCCCAAGGCCGCCGCTGGGTTGTTCGCGCTTTTCAGCCTCGCGCCATGGACGCGACCGTGCTCCTCTCCGATCATTCTGCTCTGTCGATGCGCCGCCTGCCCAACACCGGTTTTTTTGAAGCCGAGGCTCCCGGCTTCAGCGAATTTGCTCCCCATCCCTCCAGTTATCGAATACGATTTCGCACCCAGTATGGTGAAGAGTTCGAAGGCTACGATCCTTATGCTTTCCCTTATCTGCTCACCGAATTTGACATCTATCTTATGGGCGAGGGCCGGCACTACGACACCTACGAAAAATTGGGCGCGCACTTCAAAACTCTGGAAGGCGTTAACGGCGTGCACTTCGCCGTGTGGGCTCCGAGCGCACGCCGCGTCAGTATAGTTGGCGATTTCAATCGTTGGGATGGCCGCGTCAATCCGATGCGCGCCCGCGGCTCCTCTGGCATCTGGGAGCTGTTCGTTCCCGAACTGCCCGAAGGCGCCATCTACAAATATGAAATCGTCGGACCTCAGGGCTCCGTCCTGCCGCTGAAAGCCGACCCGTACGCCTTCTCCTCCGAGCTTCGGCCGAACACCGGCTCCGTCGTAGCGCGGCTTGATAAGCATCCCTGGAAAGATACTGACTGGATGCATCAGCGTCAGGAAAAGAAATGGCTCGAGTCTCCGATTACGGTCTATGAAGTTCATCTAGGTTCGTGGCGCCGCATCCCCGAAGAAAACAATCGCTGGCTCACCTATCGCGAACTGGCTGAACAGCTAATTCCTTACGTCAAAGAACTCGGCTATACCCACATCGAATTGCTCCCCATCATGGAGCACCCCTTCGATGGTTCCTGGGGCTATCAGACGCTTGGCTACTTCGCCGCCACCAGCCGCTTCGGTTCGCCCGCGGACTTCATGTACTTTATCGATGCCTGCCACCAGGCCGGTCTTGGTGTCATTCTCGATTGGACTCCCGCGCACTTCCCGCGCGACACCCACGGCTTGGCATTCTTTGATGGCACTCATCTCTACGAACACTCCGATCCGCGTCAAGGCTCGCATCCCGATTGGGGCACGCTGGTCTACAACTACGCCCGCAATGAAGTGCAAAACTATCTGCTCTCCAACGCTCTCTTTTGGCTCGACAAATATCACATCGACGGCCTGCGCGTAGACGCCGTCGCCTCCATGCTCTATCTCGATTACTCCCGCAAGCCCGGCGAGTGGGTGCCCAATCGTTACGGTGGACGGGAAAATCTCGAGGCCATCGACTTCTTCAAACGTCTCAACGAAGTCTCTCATCTGCGGTTCCCGGGCGTCCTGACCATCGCCGAAGAATCTACTTCGTGGCCCAGCGTTTCACGGCCCACCTATCTCGGCGGCCTGGGTTTCAGCTTGAAGTGGAATATGGGCTGGATGAACGACACCCTTAGTTATTTTTCGAAGAATCCTATTTTCCGCCGCTACGAACACAACAAACTTACCTTCTCGCTGCTCTACGCTTTCACCGAGAATTTCATGCTGCCCTTCTCTCACGATGAAGTTGTTCACGGCAAAAATTCTCTGCTCCATAAAATGCCCGGCGATCTGTGGCAGCAGTTCGCCAACTTGCGCCTGCTCTACGGCTATCAATATGCCCATCCTGGCAAGAAACTACTCTTCATGGGCCAGGAATTTGCCCAACGCCACGAGTGGAGTGAGACGCACAGCCTCGATTGGCATTTGCTGCAGTACGAATCCCACAAAGGTGTGCAGCGCGTCGTCACCGATCTCAACCATCTTCTCGCCGCCGAACCGGCGCTCCATCAAGTCGATTTCGAATGGCAAGGTTTCGAGTGGATTGACGCCAACGATTCCGACAACAGCGTCTACTCGTTCATTCGCCGCGGAAAAAATCCCGACGATCTCGTTGTCGTGGTTCTGAACTGCACGCCCGTCGTTCGCTACGGCTACCGTCTAGGCGTTCCCAATGCCGGCAACTACCAGGAAATTTTCAACACTGACGCCGCGATTTACGGCGGCTCGAACGTCGGTAATCTTGGTGGCATGAACGCCGAGGAATTCCCGTGGCAGGGCCGCCGCCATTCGCTATCTCTAACCGTCCCTCCCCTCGCCGCAATTTTTCTGAAGTGGCGCCCAGCCTGATCCTGATGGCTTCTGCGGACACAACCGAAAATGCTGCGGCGCCGCCTGCTGCACGTCTGAAATGGCTCAACTGGTCAGCTTTATTGCTCGCCTTCATTCAGAGTGTTTGTAGCGCGTTCATCGCACTCAGCAGCATTCGCCTGTTCATCGGCGGCGCCGCCTTCGCTTCCGCCATTGGCTTAGTCAAAATAGCTGACAAATTACACATCGATGCAATTCGCATTCCTATGATGGTCATCGCTTTTGTCGGCTCGGTCGTGAACTTGCTCGCTCTCTGGCAACTCTGGCGACTCCGCCGGCGTTCCGCCTCTGACTGGCGGCAAAAGCCCGTCACGCCGAGACAAAAACGCTCCGAACGCATTCAGTTTTCACTTTCCGTCATCACGCTGCTCTTGTTGGCCGCGGAATTCTGGGCTCACTGGAAACTCTTCGGCAGTCAATAGCCGAGTTTCGATTTTCAAGTTTCGATTTTCGATTTTTCGTCCCCGCTACCCCGACTTATTTTCACTTTCCAGATTTCCAATATCCCGAATCGCATGTTCCAGCTTCCCGTGCAATCGCTCGCTGTATCCTGCTGGCAACTCGTACGTCCGTTCGTCCGCCGTCAGCACCAGCACATTCCGCGTGGAATCCAATATCGCCGAACATATCTCGCAATTTTCCAGGTGCTTCTCAATGTCCGCCAGCAACTCTGCATCCAGATCCTTATCGAGATATTCCGAGATATGTTCCCAAACCTGTTTACATTGCAACTTCATTGGAACATCCTCCCGAAGAATCCTTTTCGCGCCGGCGCGTTCTGCTTCAGATACGGCACCAGGCTCTTCTGCAGCATGATCCGCGCCCGGTGCAGCCGCACTTTCACCGTGCCAACCGTTATCCCCAACGCCGCTGCAGTTTCTTCCTGATTTAACTCTTCCAAATCTCGCAACACAAAAACCTCTCGATAAATAGCCGGCAAGCCGTCCACCGCTTCCCGCAATTTTCCTCGCAGTTCCTTACGTTCCAGCGCCGCGGAAGGAATCTCTCGCCAGTCGGTCAGAAATGCCGGAGTGAAGTCTCCCTCTCGCTCCTCCAGTGACGTTTCGATGGAGTCCTCGGCAGCCGACTTCGCCTTCCGAAGCCGGCGCCGTCCCTCGTTCATCGCAATCGTCACCAACCACGTGCTGAACTTCGATTCGCCTCGAAAAGTCTTCAGGTGCCGGAAGGCGTTGATCATTACATCCTGGGCCCCGTCTTCGGCTTCCGCCTCGTTTCGCAACATCGCAAACAGCGTCACGTACACCATCTTCTCGTACGGCCGAATCAACTCGTGAAACAACGCGCTCTCGCCAGCCAAAATCCGCTGGATCAGATCGGCATCATTTTGACTTACCGCCTGCATCGCCAAGAGCTAGTTCTCCCTAATCAAGCGATCCGTGTCGAGCGCCCGCGCACCATTCGAAGATACGAGTCCTTATTTCACCTAAAGTTACAGGCACTTCGACGATACAACCCTGCTTTCCGCTCTAAAATCATATATCCTGTACCCTGCACGCGCTGTCGGAGGTTCCCGTGTTGTCCCCATTTTTTCAAAACAAACCCCTGAAACTGACCGGAATGCTTTTCACCGTCGCCGCCGCGACCTTTTTGACCCTTCCCGTAGCCGCCCAAGATCCCGGTCCTTGGAAACCCGATCCTCGCTCCAGTGCGCCGCCGCCCCCTCCGCCGCCCGCCGCCTCTCGCGAATCGGCACCTCCGCAAAAGCTCCATTCGCCCGGCGACAATCCCGTCACCAACGAACCACCCTCCCAGCCTGTCGACGAAATCATCAAGCGTTTCGGCGACCGCGAAGCCGAATTCAAGAAAGAGCGTGACAATTACACTTACACCCAAGCCTTCGCCATCCAGACCGTCGATGACCAGAGCGGCATGGTCGATGGCGAATATCGCATGACCAGCGACATCATCTTCACCCCAGAAGGTAAGCGCTTCGAGAAGGTCACGTTCGCTCCGCCAGACTCCCTTCAACGCATTTCCATCAGCCAGCAGGACCTCGACGACATCCGCAACGTCCAGCCCTTCGTCCTCACTACCGCTGAGCTTCCTAAATACAATGTCACCTACGTTGGCCGCCAGCAGGTCGATGAGCTGGCTTGCTACATTTTTGACGTTGCTCCCAAGACCATCGAGAAGAATCAGCGCTATTTTCAAGGCCGCGTCTGGGTCGACAGCAAAGATCTTCAGATCGTCATGACCGAAGGTAAAGCCGTCCCCGACATCATTACCAAAAATAACGAGAACGTGTTTCCTCGCTTCCGCACCTACCGCCAGAACATTGAGCAGGGTTTCTGGTTTCCCACCTACACCCGCGCCGACGACTACCTGCATTTTCGTCGCGAAAACGTGCACATCCGCATGAGCGTGAAGTATTCCAACTATCGCCGATATGGAAGCACGGTTAAAATTCGTTCATCAACCGAAATCAAAACTCCTCCTCCGCAAAAGTAGCAAAGTAGCTTGTCGCAACATTCGATAGGCTTTAATTTGCCGTTCGCCTTACTGGACTTGGGACTAATTTTCACCCTGTCCACAGTTACAGTTGCTCTTTTCGCCATTTTCCCGCATTCTCAGGCATCACGTAGTCGCCTACAGGCGTCACACTAAGAGCGTTCACGAAACCCGTCCAGCTTGGAGTGCATTTGTTTATTTTTTCTCTCGCGAGTGTTGTGGTGTTTGCGCATCGCAGATTGCGCCGCACCCGACTGATGCTGCGCCGCTCTACTTGTCTTAGCGTCTTCTCATTCTCCTGCTTCGTCGCATTGCACGCCTCTTCCACTTTCGCCTGCGACCACATCCCGGCGGGCAAATCGTTTTGGATTCGCCTCCTCGATCCTGTCGCCTCTTACAGCTCCAAACCAGGCGCCACCATTCGCGCCATTCTCATCCAGTCCCCGGAATGTAGCGATGGCCCGGTTTTCCCCGCTGGATTGGAACTCGAAGGCGAAGTGATCGCGGTTCACAAGGTTGGCCTCGGCATCAAACATGAAACCGCTTCGCTTGAGGTCCAGTTCGATCGCCTGGTTACCGCCAATGGCGATGCACTTCCCCTAGCTGCCCAGGTCGTCGAAATCGATAATGCCCGCGAAACCGTTCGCAACGGCGTGATCCACGGCATCAACGCCACTAATTCCCCACAGGGTCGCATCACCAGTCGCCTAATCCACTTGCCCACCTATAATCCTTACAGCGATTTGGGCCTGCTCACCTATCGCACCATCTTCAGCAAACTTCCTGAGCCGGAAATCTATCTCCCGCCCGGCACCGATCTCCGCCTTCAGTTGAATCTTGCCCTTGATGTCGCTGATCAACCCGAGCTTACCCGTCCGTCCTTCCAGATGGATGAATATGAGCGCGGCGATGTCGAAATGCTGCTTTCCAAGTCTTCTGAGCGCACCACCACCCGCTCTGGCAAAGACGCAGACCTGGTCAATATTCTCTTTGTTGGTTCTCGCGATCAGATCCAGCAGGCATTTACCGCTTCCGGCTGGTTGCCCAGCGACCACAATTCCACGCATGCCATTCTCAAGCAGTTTGAGGCTGTTCTCACCTTCTCCAATTACCCGACCATGCCCATTTCCCGGCAGCTTCTCAACGGCGATCCTCAAACTCTCACGTGGCAAAAGAGTTTCGACAGCTACGAAAAGCGCGAACACCTTCGCCTCTGGATTGAACCCAGTGAAGTCGAGGGCCAGGAAGCGTGGCTCGGTGCCTACACCCGCGAAACCAGCGCCACCTTTTCCATCAAGTATCACAACTTCATTCACCACATCGATCGCAACGTCGACGAAGGCGTGCTCATGCTGGTCCGCGATCTTTCTCTGGCTGGATGCGTCGATTCCGTTCGCCAACTCCCACGCCCCGATTTCCCCCAACTAACCTTCAATTCCACCGGCGATGAAATGCACACCGATGGAGTCCTCAACGTGGTGCATCTCAAAGATTGCGAACGTCCCGCCGTCGAATACTCCAGCCGTCATCCCTTGGTTCCGGTTCGCCCTCGGAGTCGCGTCGCTCGCTACATCCGCACTCAGATCCTTCTTTATAAGAGTGACGTTGTCCGCGGCAATCTCCTTTACGGTGGGTATGATCTGACTCGCATGGCCATCCGTAACTTCCACCATCACAACGAAGATTATTCCGACGCTGGCAATCTTCCGATCTCTCCAGTTTCTCCTGACACTCTGTTCCCAACACTCTCGATTACCAACACAACTGTAGCCCGGTGAGTTTCTCTCCCCGGGCCACGTGTCGTCCCCGAACCTAAAACGCTTCTAGCTTCGCAACTCCAACCACATTGTTTGCCTGCTTGCTGTAAATGACCACCGTCGAAAACAGAGAGAGGTCTGTCACCGTCGGCAGCATATATCGTTGCTCCATCGAACCGCTCTGCAGTATTCCAACTTCTTCGCCGTTCAACTTCTCGCGTTCTGCCATTTGTTGCGAACCGCGGTCGCTAGGCTTGGCCAACATCACCGATAGCCCGTCCCCGGCCGCCGTCTGTAAATCCGTCAGCCTCAACTCCAGCTTGCCGTCAGCCGTTTTGTAGACCGTTGCGCGGCCCTTCGTCGCTTCCGCTCGCCCTTCGAACTTTCCTGTATAGATAGGAGTCGGATCACCCATCGACATAAATGGCGCCGCCTCGTTAACCCGCTCCGTCACCCACAACTTCTCGGGCCGAAACAACCACCACGCACCCACCAGCGCCGGTACGGCCGCCATCATCAACCATTTCTTATTCCTGTTTATCCAGTTCATGTTTTCCTCTCGCATCGCACCATGCGGACCGCCGGATACTTTTTTATCCAGCGATCCGCTCAGCTGCTCCCTTAGAACTTCTCCAGTGGCGCCGCGCCAAAGTTCGCGTTGAATCGTTCGCAGTAAATCGATACCGTTTGAAATTTCGACAAGTCTGTTCCTGAAGGAATCTCGTAGTTCTGGTCTCCTTCATTTCCCTTCAACTTACCCAACTCAATCTTGTCGGTCTTGTTCGTCAGAAAATTCGCATCGTCATCCGCGTCCTTTGTGGCCACCAGAATCACGTGGACATCCGGACCATTCGACGTCGAGAAATTCGTCAGCCGCAGCACATACTTGCCATCCGCTTGTTGATACACGGTCGCACGTCCGGAAGTCTTGTGTACCTTGCCGTGAAACGTTCCGGTGAGCGCCACTTTCCCTTCCTTGTGCTCCGTCTGCATGTTGTCGTGCTTCATCGTGTCGTCTTTCATCGAATCCTGCGCCCGTACGCCCTGCGCCATCGTCAATGCCAGCGCCGCCGCGGCCAACATAATTCCGTTGTGAATCCTACTCATTTCCAGTCTCCTCGTTTTCTTCTTTATTGAGAGCCTCTGGCTCTCTTTTCCTGCGCCACATACGAGCGAACGCTCCAGCAAAGGTTACAGGCCAAGGTGGCGTCCGAGAATTTTCATCGCCTGATCGGAATGGCTCTTACAGTTCATTCGTGAGAATTGCATCTGCCCACAAACAAAAAACCCCGGGAACCGAAGTTCCCGGGGTCCATCGCTTTCCTCGGCGACACTCACTATTGCGCTGTCGCTCGGCTGGGATTGAGGTTTCCTGGGCGGAAAGACCTGGTGATTCGTTCGCGCTCGCTCTTCAGCGTTCCGTACAACACGCCGAATCCCATCAACAACATCAGGGCCATCGTCGAATACGTATCCACGTTCGTCCATTCCGCCACGCCGGCCTCGTCCACTGCCATCTCGGTGTTTTCGCTAGCGGCTGGCACCGCCGCTGCCGTGTTCGATGCATCCATCGTGTAGGTGCTGTTTGCATTGGCAATCGCTGGCTGCGCAAACGTCGTCACGTATGGTCCATCTGCGAACGGCGTAGGATCCATGTCCTGTTGCGCATAGACAGAGCTGGCGAGCATCAGCGCCGCTGCCACCGTCATCAACATCATCTGCGTCCGGACTATCATTCTGATTTTCATTGGATCCTCCAGCTTTAGCTTTAAACTTTTGTGCCTCTTGGGCGACGCTTTACCTAATGCATCGGCAGTGCCAAACTCCGTACCTCCTCGTATTGATTCCTGTTCGTCAATCGACGCTGATTGCAATGCACTTACGACCGCTGTCTCCGTTCCGTGGCGCGTGCTGTTCTTTACTCTGGCAACGCACACTATCCGACCAGCTACACCATGAACATTGCTTTCGAGCGAAATGAAACGCGTCTTTGCGCGTCGGAACGGAAGGACGAGAAATCCTGCCTACAAAGCACTCTTTTTACAGCGTGTTACCTGGCAAGCGGCCCGCGAAACAGCGTAGGACCGCTCTTAAACACGTCCCATCCGAACGGATAGGCCACTCTATCCATTCAGATAGCCTTTGCTAGCGGTACATCCCACTTGCGGCTAGAATACCGCCTTCGGTTTCTGATTCTCGCAGCCCATCCCTCGACCTTGAGGTCTCTTGGTGGAGCTTAAACTCTTAGTCATCAGCGGCCCGCTCAGGAACTCCGACTTTATCGTCGCGGATTCCCTGTCCATTGGCCGTGACCCGCAAAACTCGATCTGTGTGGACGACCCGGCCCTGTCCGCGTTCCACTGCCGCATTTCTCATCAGGATGGCTGCTACGTCCTCACAGATCTGGACAGTGCCGCTGGCACCTTCGTCAATGGCATCCCCATCGAGCAGCGCACCCTTTCCCTCGGCGACGAAATCTCCGTGGGCACTTCGGTGCTTTCGTTTCAAGCGCAGCATACTCACACCGGCAAGCTTCTCCACGCGCTTCCGCTCGGCGATCAGCCCCCGTCAATCCCCCCGCAGCAAATGCGCCAGGACGAACTCTTGTACCTGCACCCCGAATCCCTCGCCGCTCTGCCGAAGTCTTCCCGCCTGTCCCGCAATCTCAGCGCATTGCTTCGCATCAATGCCGCCATTGCCACTCTTCGCGACGCCGACGCCCTCCAGTGGCAATTGCTAGGAATGATTTTCGACGTTGTGCCCGCCCAGCGCGGCGCCATTCTCTTCATCGATCCGGCATCCGGCGAAGTATCTTCCCAGATCGTCTGGGATCGTATCCTCGGCCCCGAGCATCCCGTGGCCATCAACCCCGCCCTCCTCAAACGAGTCATCGAAGGTCGTGTTTCGCTGCTCGATAACTCGGCGCACACCCGCGAGACACCGAGCGACTCCCCAGCAACAGAGCCTCAACCCGTTCAATCCATCCTCTGCGTTCCACTTTCCACTGCCGATCAACCTTTTGGCGTCATCTATCTAGACACTTCGAATCCAGCAACTCCGTTCTCGGAAGACGACCTGCAACTTGTTTCCGCCGTGGCTGGGCTGTCCTCCATCGCCATCGAAAACGCCCATCAATTCGAGCGACTCGATACGGAAAATCGTCAGCTTCGCGCCGAAGTTAATCTCGACCACGACATGCTTGGCCAGACGCCCTGCATGCGCGAAGTCTACCGTTTCATCGAGCGGGTCGCTCCCTCCGATGCCACCGTCCTCATTCACGGCGAGAGCGGCACCGGCAAGGAGTTAACTGCCCGCGCCATCCACAAGAACAGCACGCGCCGGGCGCTTCCCTTCGTCGCGCTGAATTGCGCCGCGCTAACCGAAACCCTGCTCGAAAGCGAACTGTTTGGCCACGAGAAGGGCTCCTTCACCGGAGCCTTTGCCCAGAAAAAGGGATTGGTTGAAGTCGCCGAAGGTGGAACGCTCTTCCTCGACGAAGTGGGCGAACTCTCCCCGATCCTGCAAGCGAAGCTTCTCCGCGTCCTGCAGGAACGCGAATTCGTTCGTGTCGGCGGTACTCGCTCCATCAAGATCAACGTCCGTTTTCTCGCCGCCACCAACCGCAATCTTCAGAAAGCCGTCCGCGACGAGCAATTCCGCGCCGACCTCTTCCACCGCCTCAACGTGATTTCCATTACGCTGCCGTCGCTCCGCGAACATCCCGAAGACATTCCGCTACTCGCGGGCTATTTTGCCAATCGTTACGCCAAGAAGTGCAATCGCCTTATTCGCGGCATCTCCGATGATGCTCGCACTCGCCTCCTCCAATACGATTGGCCCGGCAATGTCCGTGAGTTAGAAAACGCCATCGAGCGCGCCGTGGTCATCGGCTCCTCGGAGTTGCTCCTCCCGGAAGATCTTCCCGAATCTCTCCTCGACTCGCCGGCAACCGCGAGCGCCGGGCCCGCTAAATATCACGACGCCGTCCGCGACTTGAAAAAACAGCTCATCCTCAGCTCTCTCGAACAAACTTCCGGCAACTTTACCGAAGCCGCAAAGCTTCTCGGCGTCCATCCCAACTATCTTCACCGCCTGATTCGCAATCTCGATTTACGCCTCTCCCTGAAAAAGCCCAATCGCGGCTGATTGCTTTCCGTAACGGTTTTTCTCGCGTCCACCCCGTTCCCAATTTGCCCCCAAATTTCTCGCCAAATTGGCCACTGTCCTTTCACCTGCACGTCGGGACGGTCTCCACTTCACTACGAAATTTCACGTCCGGCCCGCGTTTCGAGGCAGAACCTCCATACTTTTTATAGGCCAAATTATGTTCTTTGCCTTCGAGGACGCTATGCGAAAACCCAGTTCGCTCGCTATTGCTTTGCTCGCCTTGGCAACCTTGCCTTTGCTCTGTAATTCAGTTCGCGCACAAGAGCACGCTGCGCCCCCAACCATTTCTCCTTCTGCCAGCACACCCACGAAGTCTGTTGGCGAAGCTCTTCCCGAACTGAAGGATATTCTCGAAAAAAATGAACAAGTTATGGGCGGCCGCGCGGCCTGGAGCCGCTTAATTTCCCAGCGCATGACCGGGGTATATCAAACCGAAGACGGTTCGCGTTATTTCTCTGTGGAAATTCTCGCCAAGAGCCCCAACAAAACTCTCTACAAACTTACTTCTTCCAACGATCTGGTGATTCGCGATGTCTGCGATGGCCAGTCCGCATGGGTCGAAGATCCCCGCGGCGGCTATCACGCGCTTACCGGGCCTGCGCTCGCTGCTCGCTTACGCCGCTCTGAGTTTCTCGGACGCGACAAAATTCTGCTTCTCGCCGCCACCGGAAAAGTCACCGGCAGCGCCAAGGTCGGCCCCTACCTCACCTATGTTGTGGAATTTTTGTCCGACAAGAATGTCACGTCGCGCATCTACTTCGATTCCGACACCGGCTACGTGATTCGCGCCGAGGATATCTACACCACGCCCGACGGACCCTACACCGTTCGCGTCGATTTTGCCGATTACCGCGCTATCGATGGGATGAAGTTCGCTTTCCGCATGCGCCGCTCTGAGCCAGGCTCCGTTTTCTTCATCCGCCTCACCCAGTTGAAGAACAACGTCTACATCGACGATTCCGCCTTCTTAAAGCCCGAATCCGCCGCCCGCACCGAGCCCTAGCCGCGCCAGGCCCAAAATAACCTTACCGCCGCGCGCTTCCTCTGCGCAACTCAGCGTACTCTGCGCCTCAGCGTTATCCTTTTTCCTGCGTTCTAGGCTGATCTACACCAACAAACACACCAAGCCCAAATCTAAAATTTCAGTACGGAAAACGCGAACGATCGCGCAACGGCTCCGTTCGCCTGACCTAAATTAGATAGGAACTCCCCAGAAGGACTCATTCGGCGGCGTCAGTTCAATTCCCAGATCCCACGCCTCGTGGCCGCGCCACACCACTTCTCCCTCGACCGCCCTGCCCGTATCCACTTGCGTCAGCCGTACGCGCTTCCGCAGCGGCAGGTCCGCCGCCACAATGGCCATACATCCCGTCTTGCTGACATCTACCGTGATTCCGTTGGCACTTCGCTTCGTTCCGCCATCTTCCCACTCCGCGATAAAGCGAACACTGGCCGTCGCTCGTCTGTGCGAGCGCAAGCGTGCCCAACGCATTTCCAGCTCTTTTTGGGGGGTGAGCGTACCTTTTAGAAGATCAATCGCCATGGGGACCTCGCAGCGCAGATATCTTGGGGCTTGGGGGCCAAGAAGAAGTTTCACCATAGTCCCGGGCTATGGCCCCGTCAACTAGACTTTAGGTCAGGTTTACAAAAAATTACTCAAAACTAGGTAAATTCACCTAGAAAGGCACTGGTTTTCGCAATCTCTTCGGCTTCCCGCCCATTTCGCCTACCTACGCCCTCCAGAACGGCCCGATCCCGCGAAAATCGGATACGCAACTCTGGCCTTCTCAGCGATCCTCCAGCAGCAGTCAGCCGCTCTCCCGTCACCCGTCATGAGCCTGCACTGATCTTCTCTGACTCGAATCTTTGGAACTTTCTCGCTTCCTCATCCGTACTCATCAGCAAGGAGATTCGCATGAACTCGAAGAACTGGGGACTTCTCACCTTTGCGGCCGCACTCGCCTTTAGCGCCGTGGCCATCCTGCCTAGCAGCACCTGGGCCCAGAATGCTCCAAAATCATCCGCCACCACCGCGTCTTCCTCCACAAAAGACCAGTGGATTCACGTGCGGGTCGAGGACCGAAACAATAAAGGCGAGACAGTTCGCGTCAACGTCCCCATCGACATGGCCGTCAAGGTCCTTCCCGCCATCAACAAAGATCAACTTCACAACGGCAAAATCCACATCGATGATGCCCACCTGCATGACGTCGACCTCCGCGCCATACTCGATGCCGTTCGCTCCTCTAAGGACGGCGAATACGTCACCGTGCAAAGCAACGAGAACAACGTGCGCGTCGCCAAGAATGCCGGTTATCTTTACATCCACGTCACCGACAATTCGTCACATCACAAATCCTCATCGAAAGATTCCAAGGATTCCAAGGATCCCGTGAAATCAAATCAGGACACCAAGGTCGAAATCAAAGTTCCTATGAAGGTCGTCGACGCTCTCTTTTCCAGCGGAAACGATGAACTCGACATCGTTGCGGGTCTCCGTGCCCTCGCCAACGATGGCGACACCGAACTGGTCAGCGTCAAGGACCAGGAAAATACCGTGCGCGTCTGGATCGATTCCAAGAATCTAGCAGACTAGGCTCAGATGAATTAGGAGAAGCCACCATGCTACTACTCGCTAAAGCGGCTCTGGGATTCTGTGGTGTTCTCACCATGGCTACGGCCTACACCTTCCATGAAGGCGTCATCCGCATTGACGTCGATGAAAACGTCTCCGGCGGCACTCACGTCCACTTTTGGCTACCGGCTACCGTTGTCTCCACGGGGATGCACCTCGCGCCTCGCCATAATTTGCGGGATGCCTCTCTTCAAGTGCGGCCGTATTTGCCCCTCATGCGCCAGCTCTCCAAAGAACTGCCCAAATATCCAAATGTCGTCTTCGTCGACGTAACCGGTGAAACCGAACATGTCCGCGTCGCCACCGAGCACGGCAAACTCTGCATCGACGCCACAGAGCCAGACAAAGTAGTCCACGTCACCATACCCCTAGAAACCATCCGCGACGTAGCCGACAACCTCGAAGCCGCTTCCCCAGGCGTCTAAACCTGCTTGCTGGACAACGATCCCAACAACTTGTAGCTCAGGCCTTCAGGCCTGAGGCTTTCCCCAACACGGACGCAACTCGCATCAGCACCGCGAAAAATAAAAAAGGGCCAACAAATTTGCTGGCCTCTTCCATTTTCCCCTTTCCATTTTCCAATCCTCAATCTTTCCGCTATTCCCCCACCACTTCTTTCCCCGGCTGGAAATAAACCTCTTCCTGCATCGCCGTCTTTTCCCATCCCGCACGCTGCAATATTCCTCGCCCGTTTTCCACCATGCTCGGATGCCCGCACAGGTACACCGACGTCTCCTCCGGCTTCAGATTCCACACATCAACATATTTTCGAATCAGATCGTCTACCCGGCCTCGCTCGCCCGTCCACCCTGCATCCTCCCAGGGACGGCTCACCGTGGGCACGTACTTCAGCCACGGAGCCTCCCCAGCAACTTTCTCCAGCTCGTCGCGATAACCGAATTCCCAGGAACGGCTCGCCCCCTGTATACAAAATAGCCGGTGCTCCCCGGGCATCGGCGTCCCGCCCTTTTTCCAGTCCGCATATATGGTTCGCACAAAACTCACGTAAGGCGCCACGCCCGTCACCGTCGATAGCAAAAAGTGGTTCTTTCTTCCGCTGCGCAGGTCCAGCGTAAATCGTCCCTTCGCAAATCGCCGCAAAAGTAGTTCTGTTCCCTTCTCCAATTTGTCCAGTACCGGCGTGAATTCGCCGTGCGGCACCACTTCCACAAAAAATTCCAGTTTGTTTTCATACGGCGAGGAACACAACGAATACGGACGCTCGATTCGCTTTCCCTCCCCTTCCACTCCCAGCGTGGCGTATTGTCCCGCCAGATACTTGAAGGGCCCACCCGCGTCCACGTGCAACACGAACAGATCGTCCGAAATATTCCGGCGATCCAGTATCTTCGCGGTCAAGAATTTTTCCGATGGCGCGGCCAAGGTAACCTCCCTACGTTCGATTCTCAGCTTGCTAAAAACGATACGGGCGGAGCATCCATGCCCCGCCCGAATTTCCCACAACAAAGAACCTGACCGAGCCCGTTAGGGCTTAGATTGCTGCCTCTGCTGCTGCATTTGTTGCATCATCTGCTGCATATCAAATTTCTTCACCGGGCCGGTAATCCGGTCCGGAACATCACTCAACACTTTCACCAGCACCATAGTGCTGTTCTGATCCACTTCTTTTACTCCCCCGAACGGCGTCACCTTGTCGCTGGTCCAGATATCGCTGTTGTTTTTGTCGTTTCTCCAGTGCTCGCAAACAAATGTTCCGGCAGGCACCGTAATCGGCTCCGTACCCACCGAGTGCCATTCGCTCAAACTCTCCTGCATCTTTGCATCGCGACTCTGCGATGGATTGAACGGCATCTCCATCGCTCCCTGCCCCGGTGGCTGGATGATCATGCGATGGAATTGAAAATCATCTTTGGTAATCAGCGCCTTGCCCGTTACGGCCTGCCCTTTGGGATCCTGGCTGTAAAACTGCATCCAGAACGCTTCTTTGCCATCCACCGTTTCTTTCCCGGTTACGCTCAGTTCCATCTCTTTCTTGCTGGAGTCCTTCTTCGTCGTCGTTTCGTATAGCGCGCCCTTCCCCACCACCGGATTAAATGCCTTCATGATGCTGGGCTTCTTGAACAAGTCCATCCCCATTTGCGCAGAAGCAGGCGGGACACAGCTCATGCAGAGCACCAGGGCACAACAAAATAAAACCAGACGCTTCATGACCCACTCCTCGAATTCATTCGAATTCCGTTTATAAGGACAAGCACAGCGACACTTCGGCTGCCCATGTGATACCAGTTTTGCCAAATCGTGGCAACGAAAGATTGCAGGCTTATGTGGAAAGTTAGGAAAAAGATTATTCGTACGCTAATGCATCAACCGGGTCGTACCCAGACGCGCGCAGTGCCGGGATCGCCGCTCCAGCCGCAGCACCCAGCATCGCCAACCCAATCGAACCCAATATCCATCCAGGCGTAAGCAGAATCGACAGCCCGGGACTGGTCTGTTTCAAAACCGCCTGGGTAATCAGCGTGATCACGATACCCGCCACGCTTCCCGCCAGCGTCAAAAACGCGGTCTCCCCCAGCAGCATCTTCACCACATCGAATCGCGAGAATCCTAACGCCTTTAGAATGCCAATCTCACGAGTGCGCTCCAGCACCATGGTGTGCATGTTCAACAACACCACCAGAAAACTGATCACAATGCCCAGCCCCACCATGGTGCGAATAAACGGCTTCAGCTCCGGCAAGTTCGAAGAGTTCATCAGCGACACATATTCCGACATCGACCGTACCCGGTTCAGCGGGTCCAACTTCAAAATCTCCGCCCGAGTGCCCTCCGTGTCGCCCTTGCTCCGCACGAAAAACATCGACACCCGTTTGTCCGCTCCCACAATGTCCTGCGCCGTCTTCAACGGAATAAAAAACCTCGCGCCCTTGCCGTGCGCAAAAATCCCCGAAATTCTGAACTGGTGATTGATCAGCGTCACCGTATCGCCCACTTTCAAGTGCCGCGTCTGCGCCACGATATCGTCAGCAATTGCTTCGTCTGGCGCCTCGAATGGCCGGCCATCGCGGAAAATAAATCCCTGGCTCAACGCATTAAACCGTTTGTAGTCGATGCCGTAAATCAGCATCAGCGTCTTCGTCTCGGTCAATATCAGCGTAGGCGCGATTTCATCCACGCTGGGAAGTTGGCTGATCCGGTCCCCCAGGGATTCCTGCATCACCGCGCTTGAGAACGCAAAGAAAATAGACGAGTTCGGCGGCTGCACCAGAATATCGGCGCCCACGCCTTCCACGCGCTTGCCCCATTCCGCAATCACACCTGATGTCAGTCCCACAATCATCAGGATCAGAACCACTTGGATGGCGATGGCAATGATGCTTAGGAAGCAGCGCAATGGTCGTGCCGAGATGTTGCCCCAGAACATCTGCAACAGCGAAAAAGGTCCTTCATACGTTTCTGCCATGGAGTGTGTAGACAGAAATGTATCACCAGAAAAAGTTCCGGTCAAAATTTAGGAGGAGAAGTCGACCGAAGTTGTAGCACGAACATTTCCGAAGTGCATCAAGAAAAATTTATTTTCTGTTAAGTTTTCAACACATCCGTGGATAACCTTGTGGAAAGGTCTTCTTTTCGAACTGTAACTCCCTGTCGTTCAGCGCGATAATACGGTTTGCACTATTTTTGTGCAGTCTTCAGAATATATTTTCGGTTTTAAAAGTGTGATCGCCAAACTTTTTTCCTGTGACTATCCTCCGCGCCACTGCTTCAGCTCACGCCAATTCGATTGCATTCCAGGAAAATCGCGCGCTCGTTCCAGCTTTTCTTATGCCTCGCGATGTTTTTATCGGGATTCAACGGAAAAGATTTGCATCAAAAATTCCAGCAGCAGCAACTCTAATACCATTTCGGCGGACGTTCCAGATGTACCTTAATCGTCTGCTGCTGATCGGCCACGTCGTACCAATGTCCGTACGTCTTCCAGCCCGACGCCACCACTTGGATCAGCACTCGTCCCGTCGGCGCATCTGGCACATGTGCAACCCCTTGCAGATTTGTTTTCACGTTGACTTCAAACTTTTTGTCCTTAATCAGCTTCTGCTCCAACGTTTTCAGGTAGATACTCGCATTTTCAACGGGCTTGTTATCATCGCCCGCGGTCACTTCAATGGTCAGCCGGCTAATCGACGACGGGGCAGACTTCTCTTTGGCGGTGGAACCATTTGCAGGCGACTCGTTCTTGTCTTGGCTCTGCTGTGCTACTCCTGCACTTAAACAAAGACCGAGTGCCAACGCCCCCGCCAGACCCAAATGGAGCAAAATATTTCTCATTTCCGTCTGCAGGTATCGTCGCTGGAATTTTCCCACGGGTCAAGTCGCGCACTTTCTCTTTTCTCACTCATTGACTCACCCCTTCGGCTCTTGTAACGTCGATGAACTGCGGGAAGAACGTGGCGCCTTCACGAATCCATCGCGAAAGTTGGACGGCAATAATCGGTGAGAGTCGTGAGTCTTGACGTTTTGCATCTGCCGCCCGTCACGCGTGCTCCGCGGCAGGTACCTTAGTACCGGCTAAATTTCGTCTTCGCATCCAAATCGTCCTGAGGAGATCACATGGGATTCGCCACCGACGCCATTCACGTGGGCCAGGAGCCCGATCCATCCACTGGCGCTGTCGTTTTGCCCATCTACCAAACTTCCACGTACGTCTACGAGGAGCTGGGCAAATCCAAAGGTGGTTTCGACTACGCGCGCACCAATCATCCCAACCGCAAAGCTCTCGAAAAAACTATCGCCAAGCTCGAAGGCGGCCACAGCGCTTACGTCTTTACTTCCGGAATGGCCGGAATCGACGCGGTCTTCCGCCTGCTGCGCCCTGGCGATCACGTGGTTCTCTCCGAAGCCGTCTACGGCGGCGTCTATCGCCTTAGCACCCAACTTCTCGTCCACTTCGGACTGGAATTTAGTTTTGTCGACACCACCGATCCCGCCGTAGTGCTCGGTGCGCTTCGGCCTAACACCAAAATGCTTTACGTCGAGACGCCCACCAATCCCACCATGCGCATCACCGATCTTTCCGCCATGGCCAAGCTGGCCAACGAGCGTCGCGCCATCCTGGTCGTCGACAACACCTTCTTAACGCCGTACCTCCAACGTCCTATCGAACTCGGCGCGCACATCGTCGTCCACTCCATGACCAAATATCTTGGCGGACACAGCGACGCCACCGGCGGCGCCGTCGTACTCACGCGCCCCGAAGATGCTGAGAAAATTTATTTCATTCAGCGTTCTGCCGGCGCCGGCTTGGCTCCCATGGATTGCTTTCTCATGTCACGTGGAGTCAAAACTCTCGCGGTCCGCATGCTGCAGCACAATGCCAACGGCCTTGCCGTCGCACGCCACCTCGACGCCCATCCAAAAGTCCGCAAGGTTTTTTATCCGGGCCTGGCTTCTCATCCGCAGCACGATCTTGCTCGCCGTCAGCAAAAAGGTCCCGGTGGCATGCTGGCTTTCGACGTTGGCTCGGACGAAGCTGCTCGCCGTTTCCTCAATCAGGTAAAAGTCTGCTCGCTAGCCGAAAGCCTTGGGGGCGTCGAATCTTTGATCTCACTTCCCGCGATGATGACTCACGCCTCAATGCCCAAGGAAGTTCGCGACCAGGTCGGCATCACCGACAGCTTAGTCCGCCTCTCCGTCGGCATCGAAGACGTAGAAGACATAATCGCCGACCTCGACCAAGCCCTTCTCCACATTTAGGTTTGGTTTTTTCACGCGAGCGCCTCTAGCGCCATTCCGTAGGATTCGATCGCGGCCCGTCTGCGCGCACGCGGCATTGCTTCTCCATCATCGAACCGACTCAGCGAGCCATTCTAAATATGCCTTCGAACCGCCCTTCACCTCGAGTACCACGAACTCCGGCGTCTCGTACGAATGCAGCCGCTTCACTTCCCTTTCTAATTCCCTTAGCCGCCTCTCCGTAGTCTTCATAATCAGCAGGTATTCTCGCCCGCTCTCAATCTTGCCCTTCCACCTGTAAATCGACCCCACCGCTGCGCTGCTGATGTTCACGCAAGCGGCCAATTTCTTCTCCACCACTCCTCTCGCAATCTTGCGCCCTTCCGCAAGAGAACCGCAGGTCACCAGCACCACTCGAAATCGTTCCACGCCTGCCATTTTTTACTTACCTCTCCAATTTTTATTCTGGAGTAGCTCACTTTTTCCGCGCTTCTTCACCGCCACCCCTACACCTCGCCCAACAGAACAGTTAGAATATCCGCACTATGAGCACCACTCCCATCAAATTCGGCACGAGCGGTTGGCGCGGACTCATCGCTGATGATTTCACCTTCGCCACTGTGCGCCTTGCCGTCCGCGCCATCTCTGAACATCTCAAAAGCAAAAAAGCCGATCCTACCGTCCTGGTCGGCTATGACACTCGCTTCTACTCCGAAGAATTTTCCGCGCTGGCCGTCCATGTGCTCCAGGAACATGGCATCAAGACGCTGCTCTGTGACACCTTCACCCCAACTCCCGCCGTGGCCTTCGAAATTCTTCGCCGCAAACTCGATGGCGGCATTAACTTCACCGCCAGTCACAATCCCGCGCAATACCACGGCCTGAAATATTCCGGTTCCGACGCCGGCCCCGCGCTCCCCGAAGTTACCAAAGACATTGAAGCCCGCGTCGCCAAAATCATGGAGCGCGATGCCGCATCTTCATCATCAAAAACCTCTGCGCCGCATCCCAAGGACCCCAACGATGGCCTGGGCGAGAAAGTGAATCTTCGCGCCGACTATCTGAAACGCATCAACGAACTGGTCCGCTTCGATGTCATCAAAAAAGCCAAATTGAAAGTCGTAGCCGACGTCCTCCACGGCACCGGGGCCGGTTATCTCGACAAAGCTCTCGCCGACCATGGCATCGACGTGACCGCTCGCCGCACCAACCGCGACTGCCTCTTCGACGGTACCGGCCCGGATGTCAGCGAAGAAAATCTCCAGCCTCTCGCTCAAGCCGTTAAGGAAACTGGCGCGAAGGTCGGGCTCGCCACCGATGGCGACGCTGATCGCTTCGGCATCATCGACTCAGACGGCACTTGGATTCAGCCCAATCTCATTCTTGCCCTCGTCTACGACTACCTGGTCGAATCGCGTGGCTGGAAAATGCCAGCCGGCCGCAGCGTGGCCACCACCCAAATGGTCGATGGCGTCGCTAAGTTCCACGGTCAGACCGCCTATCAGACTCCCGTCGGCTTCAAATATATCGGCCAGCTTGTCCGCGAAGATAAAATCGCCCTGGGCGGGGAAGAAAGCGCCGGCCTCACCATCCGCGGCCACATCCCGGAAAAAGATGGCATTCTCGCCTGCCTGCTTGTAGCTGAAATGACCGCCGTCCGTGGCGCCTCCGTCATGGATCAAGTCCGCGCCGTCTACAAGAAGCTGGGCCGCGAGTTTCATCCCGTTCGTGAAAATCTCCACCTCAACGACGAACAGAAGGCAAAGGCCATCAAAAAGGTGGCCGTGGACGCTTCGACACTACTCGGAAGAAAAGTTGTATCCGTGGATCGCACCGATGGAGCAAAATTTGTCTTCGAAGACGGCTCCTGGATGTTGCTCCGCCTGAGCGGCACCGAACCTCTTCTCCGGCTTTACGTGGAAGCAGACAGCATGGCCGCCACTCAGAAATTAGTACGTGACGCCTCTGATTGGATTTTGAAAGAAGAATGAGCTTGGAGCTACACGACAAACTGCAGGGCGCTTTGCTGAAGTACAGTCGCCACATTCTCGCGGCCTTCATCGTTGTGCTGCTGATCCACGACGTTTTTGGTACCCACGGCTTTCTTGCCATGCAGAAAAAGCGGCAGGAAATTCAGCATGTCAAAGCGGAAATAAACCGTCTGAACAAAGAAAACGCCGCATTGGGTCAAGACGTGAAGGACCTGAAAACCGATCCGCAAACCATCAAGAAAATCGCTCGCGAGGAATTGGGGCTCGCCAAGCCCGGCGAAATTATTATCAAGTTGCCGCCTCCGCCACCGGCCGATTCCCCGGCTCCAAAGCTTTAACCGTTCTTTTCCTGGAGCGCGTTCTCCACAACGACAGCGCCAGCATCCCCAGAAAAATCACGCAAAGTCCCAGCGTCGCCAGTGCTATCCCGCATTTGTGTTTCGGCAATATCGACAGTCGCCCGTACACAAATTCAATGTGCACCCAGTAAACCAGCAGCGATGTCTTACCAAACTGTATCGCCGGACTGAATCCCTTCAGCGCCAATCCCCATCGACACCACGCGTACGCAAACGCGGTGACCAGCAACAGCACGCCGCACCTGAGCAGCAGAAATTCAGGGCTGGCGTGCCAATAGTCGTACACCGCATACAATCGCACCGGCGAGCGATCGAGGAGGATAGACAGTCCAATTGCCGCCACTCCTGAGCATGCCACCGCCGCGAAAAATCGCGTCTCTTGCTCCCGCGCAAATCGTGAGAACAATAGAAATCCCGCCGCTAGCCCCGCAAACGCAAACGCCGCCCATGGAAAAATGGGAAATAGCCAGTGCTGCGGCTCATGAAACACATGCACGCCATTGATGTACGACTCCAACGGCCACGGCAAAAATTTTGGTTGCCACGTCGTCCACAGCGGCGGCGTCAACAACCCGATCACCACCGCCACCACCACCGACCAGAGAATGCTCCTCCGCCTTGCCGCCTCCGCTCCGCCCCCAGCCGTGAACCAGCAAAACACTCCCATCAACACCATCGACAATCCCAAAATGTTCAGCACATCCACCCGTAACAAATCGGTCCAGGTCACAAACTTGTAGCCCAGCACGTATTCCTGCACGCGAAACAGCAGTCCCAATCCAAAAATCTCCGCCCCGCGCAATATCGTCTGCCTGGCGATCGCCCCGCGCTCCATTCCCTTCTGACGCAATTTCTCGGTCACCAGCGCGAACGAAACTCCTGCCAGAAAAATAAATAATGGCGCCGGCAATGTCGCCGCGATTTGCGATATTTTGTACAGGTAGGCTTGGTGCAACTCAGGCCGCAGCCACGAATCGTAACAGTGCGCCTGAAACATGATTAGGCACGCCAGCCCGCGCATCCAGTCGATATAGCTCAGTCGTTGCAAGATCGCTCTCTTTCGACAGTTTACAATCTTCCGGGTAGCCTTTTCCTACCGCAACAATTCTGTTGTGTAATGTTGCTATGCACTTGCAACCTGTGAGGCACATCCGCGAATGAAACAGCTCGGCGTCTGGCCAGTCTTAGGAATTTGGGCGGCCATCTCTCTTGGCGGCGCACTGTTTGCTGCTTGGCAGGGCTACGGTGGCATCGCTTTCGCCTCCACCGTCACTATCTTCTCTTTCCTGCTCTTGATCATGCTGCTCTTTGCGGCTCGCGGCGTGGCAGACCGCCTCGCAAAACAGTTTGGTCCTCTCGCCGGCATCATCCTCGCCGCAGTTTTGTTCCTCGCCTACATCTTCTACCTCGTAGGCACGCACTCCCTGTCCATTCTTCGCGCCGCAGAGATGGCCGGCTTCATTTTCGTCCCCATCGGCATCGCCACGCTCGCCGAGCGCGCCGCTCCTGGCTCTTGGCTAGACTTTCTTACCCTCGCCGGCGTCTGGGTCTTCGCCAAATTCGGCCCCTCGCACTCGCTGTGGCCGTATCCCGGCAGCCGCCTCGCCTATGTAATGACCGTCCTCATTGCCGTCGACGTTGCTCTCGCCACCTTCGTCCTCGTCCGCCGCATCAACGGCATCGGCTACTCCATCGGCTGGGGCAAAAGCTGGTCATTCTACGTTCCGGTCAGCTTTCTTGTTTTCGCCTGCGTAGCAATCCCCATGGGAATCTCCATGCACTTCATAGCCTTCGCACCGCAATGGAGTCACTGGCGCTCGTTTGCCGGACTCACCGTCGCCATTCTCTTCTTCACCGCATGGCCTGAAGAGTTTCTGTTTCGTGGATTGCTGCAGAACATGCTGGCTCGCGCTTCGAAAAGCGATTTTGCCGCATGGTGGACCGCTTCCATGCTCTTTGGCTTCTCGCACATCACCAACATGGGTTTTCCCAACTGGAAGTACGTCACCCTGGCCTGCGTGGCTGGTCTTTTCTACGGCTGGACGTGGCGCCGCTGCAATTCGATTTTCGCCTCCGCCCTCGTTCACGCGGGCGTCGACGCCATCTGGCACTTCTTGTTCCGCACTCTTTAGAAATTAAAACGGGAGGGCAAACCACTTTTCTTGAAACTGCTCACTCAAACCATTCACTGCGATACGCCAGCCACCAGCAAGCCGCCAGGAGCGGAAACGTCGCGCCCAGCGCCCACCAGAAGGGCAGAATCAAATCCGCGATCAGTCCGAAGGCCGTAAACGTAAGCCAGAACACTTTGCGTTGCATGTCTTAGTCTAACGTGCTTACCAATCCGGCGAGGCAATTCCGCCGCAAGCCAGTTCTCAATCAATCCGCCTGCTTCAACTTCTCCAGATACGCCGCATACGCAGTCTTCACCTTTGCCGCATCCGGAGCCGAACTCACATGCTCGATCAGCAGGTTCACAAACGAATCCATTGCCTTATCTACTTCCTCAAACAAGGCATGGTTCGTCTTCGATAGTGCAGTGTCCCCGCCGTAATCCTCGGCCTTGTCCCACGTCCGCTCCAAGATCTTCGCGAGCATCGCCGCTCCCGCATTATCACCTTTTTGCGAAGCGGTGTAGGCCAATTGCGCCAGTGCGCGGTATGGCCCCATCTTGGAGTTGTCCACGCCGACTGTTTGAGGCAGTTTCCGATCTTGCGCTCGCGCTGACCCCGCTGACAGCAGCGCCATACCCAACGCGGCCGAAGCTGCAAATCGCAGCCATTTCGCCGATGTATTACATGCAATCGAAGCAGACATTTTTCCTCCTTCTTCCACGTCCCCCGGTTACGGTAGAAATTCCTGGCTTTCGAGAACCGCGACTGAATGTTTAAACAGAATACATGCCCCGCTTCGCATCGGGACCGCCGATAGCGCAAGAGTCAATAGAAGACTGGCTACAATTTGACCGCTTGCGCTTTTCCCATAGCTCTAACAGGTTTCCAAACTCTAAAGCATCCGCCTTCGGACGGTCCTATCCTCAGCCTGCGCTAGCTTATTCCGGCCATCTCGGTGTAGTCTTAGCGCACTTGCATCCCGTACTCAGTCCCAACTCAATCTCTTCCGAGGACACCCATGCCCTTAGACACTTCCAATTCGCCAACCGGATTCCGCGTCCACTCTCATGAAATCGACGGTTGGATGGTGGTGGAATGCCACGGCAAGCTGACCGGCCAGAATGCCCCGCTCCTGAAAGAAGAAGTTCGCACCTTGATTCCACTTCACAAGCAAATCGTATTGGACATGAAAGAAGTTCCCATGATCGACAGCTCCGGCCTGGGCACCGTGGCCACTCTTTACATTTCCGCAAGAACCCGCGGCTGCCAACTCCAGGTAATTAACGCCAACGAACAAATTAAAAATATCTTCCGCATGACCAATTTGCTTTCCCTTTTCGAACTCGCCGGCCGCCACCACGGCAAGACTTTCTAGCAACTCACCAAAATAAAAACGGCGGCACCCATCAGGATGCCGCCGCTAAATTTTGCTGCCCGCAGCTCCTCGCCCGTTACTTCTGCAAGTGCGCCTCTAAAAACCACAGATCCTTGTCGAGTTCCCGCGTCAATTGCGTGAACACGTCCGCCGTAATGGCGTCTCCCAAATCATCTGACTCCTGCACCGCTGTACGCAGCGCATTCGCGTGATGCGCCACATTGTGCACCAGAAACTTCAGCATGCTCTCGGCGTCCGAAGCCTCCAGGTCTGCCTCTTTGAGCCCGGATTTTGCCGCAGCCTCGCGCGCCGTTCCATTCGCCACGCCGCCCAGCGTCGTCACCCGCTCTGCCAGTGTGTCCGTCTGCTCTTCCAAATGTCCCGCGATCGAATCAAACAATTCGTGCACCTGAATGAAGTGCATCCCCTTCACGTTCCAGTGCGCCCACTTCACTTGGGTGCGCAAGTCGGTGCTATCCGCCAATCGCTGGTTCAGCAAAGCGATAAGCGCCTGCCGATTATTTTCCGGAACTCCCACACTGCTCGGAACTGTCCGTAGCATTGCCGCTGCTGCCGCCGGTTTTGCCATGATTTATGCCTCCTTATAGTAGGAACTCTCTCTAAGATGGGATGACGGCTAGACGGGGAACGATACAATTATGTTTGCGAGACAGGCCGCGGCTCGGCCACATCCGCGTACAACTTATCAATCAACTTCCGATATTGCTCTTCCACCACACGCCGTTTCAACTTCATCGTGAATGTCAAACTACCGCTATCAAACGTGAAGTCGTCCGCAAGCAGCGCAAACCGTTTGATCCCTTCATATTGCGCCAGGTGCGACGTCAATCGCTTCACTTCGTTCTCAATCAGCGCATACGCGCGTGGATGCGCCGCTAGTTCCGAGGGCGACGAAAATTTTAATCCTTCTTCCGCCAGCTTTGCCGACACTGTCACCGGGTTCAACACAATCAGCGCCACAATAAACTTCCGCTGATCCCCCACCACCATCGCGTTCAAAATGTACGAGCTGGTCTTCAATGTATTTTCAATCGGTTGCGGCGCCACAAATTTCCCTGCCGCCGTCTTCAGCAAATCCTTTTTCCGATCCGTAATGAACAGGTACGAATCCTTGTCCAGATACCCGATATCGCCGGTCTTAAACCAGCCGTCTTCGCTCAACACTTCGCTCGTCGCTTCCGGTGACTTGAAGTATCCCTGCATGATGCACGGGCCTTTCGCTAGAATCTCGCCATCTTCCGCGATCCGGATCTTCACGTTGGTGATCGGTCGTCCCGAACTCCCCGGGCGGTTCTTCGGATAATTGGAAGTCAAAACCGGAGAAGTCTCCGTCAAACCGTATCCCTGATAAATCGGAATCCCAATCGCCCAGAAAAACTCCGCCAATTCTTTCGAAAGCGGAGCCCCGCCAGACATCACAATGCGCAGTTGTCCGCCAGTTCCCTTGCGCACCTTGGAGTAGACCAGCCGGTCGGCAATCGCCCACTGCAATTGCAATCCCAGTCCAGCCTTCGCTTCTCCACAGCGCCAGCGCGCCGATTCCCGCGCCACCTTCATCGCCCACTCAAACAGCTTCCGTTTCGTCCCTTGCTGCTTGCTGCCCTGCTCCATCAAGCGCGCATAAATCTTTTCGAAAAACCGTGGTACTGCCGCCAAAATCGTCGGTCGCACTTCCAGCAACGCCTGCGCGACGTTCTCTACCACATCCACATACGCCACCGGGCATCCGCAGAAGATGTACACGTAGTCCAGCATCCGCCCGTATACATGCGCCAGCGGAAGAAACGAAATCGCCAAATCCATCGCCGGTTCCAGATTCAGGTCCGGGCACGAGTCGGTCACATTCGAACTGAAATTCATGTGGGTCAACATCACGCCCTTTGGCTCGCCCGTGGTTCCCGATGTGTAAATCAGCGACGCCAACTGTTCCGGCACCACTTTTGCCACTCGAGTCCGGTACGCTGCAATCTCCGCGGCTCCCGAAGTTGCAATCAACGTCTCGTAGCGCAAAAAGTCCGTGGGCAGCGTCTCCCCCGCTCCCGATACAATCACCTGCTGCACATCTTTCAGCTTGTCCCGCACCTTCATGAACTTGTCGAGTTGCGCGGCGCCAGCGACGAACAGCACCTGCGCTCCGCAATGATTCAGGATGTACGTCATCCGCTCCGGCGACTCGTTGAAGTACACCGGAACCGTCACCCCGCCTGAGCCATTGATCGCGAAATCCGCGGTATGCCATTCGGGGCAATTCGGCGCGAACACTCCCACTCGGTCGCCAGACTTCACGCCCAATTCCACAAATGCATCGGCCAGCCCAGCCACCCGCCGCAAAAACTCCTGCGACGAAATGGCTTCCCAGCGTTCCGCTCCACGCACCATTTGCGCGCGCGGCGACGGATGCTCGTCCACAGCCTTCAGAAATCGTGCAGGAAGTGTGCGGTAGGTCATGCGGATTCCGACTCTACCCTAGGTCCCAATTCCACGCAACGCAACCGCGTTGGTAGCTATCGTCTCAGTTAAGGCAAGATACGCTGCGACTGGCAATACCACCACGCCTTTACCGCTCGCGCATCGTCCAACGCTTAAACTTCACAGGCCGGCCAACTCCCAGATTACCCGCCAAGAATCCGCCTGAGTTAAGATGATCCTCAGGAGCCGAACCCATGAGCGCCACCACTTCCGTCATCAATGATCCCGCAACCAGCCGCGGCCCCTTTCGCGCCCCTCGCGGTCTCGAACTCTCCTGCAAAGGTTGGCAGCAGGAAGCGGCTCTCCGTATGCTCCTCAACAATCTAGACCCCGACGTCGCCGAAAAACCCGAAGATCTGGTCGTCTACGGTGGCACCGGCAAAGCCGCACGCAACTGGGACTGCTTCCACGCCATCGTCAAGTCTCTTCGCGCCCTCGAATCCGACGAGACCCTCCTCATCCAATCCGGCAAGCCCGTCGCCGTCTTTCGCACTCACGACTACGCTCCGCGCGTTCTCCTCTGCAATTCCAATCTTGTCGGCCACTGGAACAATTGGGAGAAGTTCAACGAACTCGATCGCGTCGGACTGATGATGTACGGCCAGATGACCGCCGGCAGTTGGATCTACATCGGCACCCAAGGCATTCTCCAGGGCACCTACGAAACCTTTGCCTCCGCAGCCCAACAACATTTCGGCGGCGATCTAAGCGGCAAACTCGTCGTCACCGGCGGCATGGGCGGTATGGGTGGCGCTCAGCCTCTGGCCGCCACCATGAATGGTGCCGCATTTCTCGGCATCGACGTCGATCCCGAACGCATCAAGCGCCGCGTGAAAACCGGCTACTGCGATGTAATGGTCACCTCGCTCGATGAAGCCTTGCGCATTCTCAAAAATGCCGTCCGCACGCGCGAAGCAACTTCCGTCGGCCTCGTCGGAAATTGTGCCGACCTCATTCCCGAACTCGCCAAGCGCGGCATCGTTCCCGACATTCTCACCGATCAGACCAGCGCCCACGATCCCATCGGCGGCTACGTCCCCAATGGCATGACCCTCGCCAAAGCAATCGAACTCCGCTCGGCCAATCCTCAGGAATATCGCAAACACTCCATCGCCGCCATGGCCCAACACGTCCAGGGCATGCTCGATCTCCAGAAGCTTGGCTCCGTCACCTTTGACTACGGCAACAACATTCGCACCTTCGCCCATGAAGCCGGAGTCAAGAACGCTTACGACTTTCCCGGCTTCGTTCCGGCCTACATTCGCCCGCTCTTCTGCGAAGGCAAAGGTCCATTCCGTTGGGCCGCGCTTTCCGGCGAAGCTTCCGACATCGCGCGCACCGATCAACTCGTACTCGAAATGTTCCCGGAAAATCAGCATCTCAAGCGCTGGATCCAAATGGCGCAAAAGAAAGTGAAATTTCAGGGACTTCCATCCCGCATCTGCTGGCTCGGCTACGGCGAACGCGACAAGTTCGGCTTGGCTCTCAACGACCTCGTCGCCAAAGGTGATCTCAAAGCTCCTATCGTCATCGGCCGAGACCATCTCGACTGCGGCTCCGTCGCTTCCCCTTACCGCGAAACCGAATCCATGAAAGACGGCTCCGACGCCATCGCCGATTGGGCCCTTCTCAACGCGCTCGTCAACACTGCCAGCGGCGCCTCCTGGGTCTCCATTCACAATGGCGGCGGCGTGGGCATTGGCTACTCGCAGCATGCTGGACAAGTCACCTGCGCCGATGGCACCAAACAAATGGCCGAGCGCATCCAACGAGTGTTAACAAATGATCCTGGCATGGGCGTGGTGCGGCATGTCGACGCTGGTTATCCCGAAGCAATCGCGTTTGCAAAGAAGACTGGCGTCAAAGTCCCTATGCTGTAACAATCCTTCCAACGAACAAGGCGTACTGACGCAAATCATACGCGGTCAACAGCTCAAATTGAGGATTCTAAGTCCTGAAGCCCCCACAGGAGTGGAATTATGTATACCGTCTTAGGTGCCAGCGGAAATACCGGTTCAGTCATTGCGCGTAAACTTCTTGCTAAAGATGAAAAGGTCCGCGTCTTCGGTCGTCACGTTGGCAAACTGCAGCAATTCGTCCAGCGCGGCGCGGAAGCTGTCGTCGGCGACGTCACCGATGCCGGTATCCTTACCCAAGCGCTCACCGGCTCTCGTGCCGCCTATCTCTTGATTCCTCCCAGCATGACCTCTCAGGACTACCGAGCCGATCAGGATCGCACCAGCGACGCCATCTCCACCGCCGTGAAAAATTCTGGCCTCCAATATGCCGTCAATCTTAGCAGCTTCGGTGCCCAGGTTCCTTCTGGCACCGGTCCCATCGCCGGCCTTCATGCTTTCGAACAAAAGCTGAATGCCATCGACCGCCTCAACGTTCTCCATCTTCGCGCCGGCTACTTCATGGAAAATCATCTCAACGCCATCGGCATGATCCAGATGATGGGTGTTTTTGCCGGCCCGCTGAAGCCCGACCTGAAAATTCCCATGATTGCCACTCGCGACATTGGCGCCTATGCCGCCGAGCGCTTGCTCCAGCTCGACTTCAATGGCAAACGCGCCCAGGAACTTCTCGGCGACCGCGACCTCACCATGACCGAAGTTGCCTCCGTCATCAGCAAAATCCTCAATCGCGCCGATCTTCGCTACGTGCAATTCCCTTACGACCAGGTCGAACAGGTCCTCGTCCAGATGGGCACTCCCCCAAAAACCGCCGCGCTCATGACCGAAATGTTCCGCGCCATCAACGACGGCATCGTGGCCGCCACAGAAATTCGCTCCCCGGAAAACTCCACTCCCACCTCCATCGAAAATTTCGTGAAAGATGTATTTGGCCCAGCCTTCCAAGGCCAAGCCGCCGGCGCTTAAGTGTTCTCCGACCGCTCTGAGTCCCAGCCCTGTGCTGCTCTCGACAGACTTGTCCGATAGAATGGCTCCGCCTTGAGCGACACCTACCTAATCACCGGCGCATCCCAGCTTCTAACCCTGCGCGGCAGCGCACCGCGGCGCGGTTCTTCTCTCTCTGATCTCGGCATCGTAAAAGAGGGCGCCCTCCTGATTCGCGACGACCGCATAATCGCAGTTGGTCCTCGCAAAAAGGTTGAAGCCCACAAAGACGCCGCACAAGCCGAAAAAATCGATGTTGGCGGCCGCGTTGTCCTTCCCGGCTTCGTCGACTCGCATACCCACCTCGTTCACGCTGCCAGCCGCGCCGAAGAATATGAGCTCAAAATCCAAGGCGCCAGCTACGAAGAGATTGCCCGCAAAGGCGGAGGCATTCTCAACTCCGTAAAAAAACTTCGCGCCTCTACCTACGATGCCCTGAAACAACGCGCTCTCGCCTTCCTTGAAGAATTCGCTTCCTATGGCACCACCACCGTCGAGGCCAAAAGCGGCTACGGTCTGGACGTCACCAGCGAACTGAGGATCCTCGCCCTCCAACGCGAATTGAACCGCGATCAGCCTCTGGAAATTGTCTCCACGTTTCTCGGCGCCCATGTTTTACCAGCGGAATTTCGCTCATCGCCCGATGGTACCCAGCGCTACATCGACATCCTTCTCAACAGGCTCTTGCCCGAAATCGTCATCCAGGATTTCGCTGAATTCTGCGATGTCTTTTGCGACCGCGGCGCGTTCACGCGTGAACAATCAAAACAAATTTTGACTCGCGCCCTTTCCCACGGCCTCTCCCCACGTCTCCACGCCGAGCAACTCTCGCGCACCGGCGCAACCCAACTCGCTGTGGAACTCGGTGCCGCCAGTTGTGACCACCTCGAACAAATCAATTCCGCCGACATTCGCGCGCTCTCCAAAGCCAATACCGTCGCTACCCTGCTCCCAGGCTGCGATTTTCATCTCGGCATGAAGCAGTACGCGCCCGCGCGCAAACTCATCGACGTTGGCGCCATCGTTGCACTCGCCACCGACTTTAATCCCGGCACAAGTCCCACCGTCAGCATGCCCATGATTCTTTCCCTCGCCTGCAATCAACTGCGCATGACTCCCGCGGAAGCCATTACCGCCACCACTCTCAATGCGGCCTACTCTCTCCATCGCGATAAATCCATCGGCTCTCTCGAACCCGGCAAACAAGCCGACCTCGCCGTGTTCGAGGTAGAGGATTATCGTGAAATTCCCTATTATTTTGGAATGAACCGCTGCTGGATGACTATGAAGCGTGGGGTCATCATCCACATGCGCGATTAACTTGGCGAGCCGGCTTACAGGTCAAATCATAGAATTCTGCGATAATGTTCAAGTCTGTGCATGCGGTAATCGCTTTTTCTTCGTGATCGGCCAGACCCTTTGCCGTTTTTATAATCGATCGCGCGTTCCAGGAATGGACTAATGAAACGACTGATTGAGTGTGTGCCCAACTTCTCCGAAGGTCGCAATCGGGCCAATGTCGACGCCATCATCCAAGCCATGAGCGTCGTCCCCGGCGTTTACGTCCTCGACCACGAAATGGACGCCGATCACAATCGTTGCGTCATCACTCTCGCTGGGGAACCCGAAGCTGTTGGCGAAGCCGCGCTCCTCGGCACTGGCCGCGCCCTTGAACTCATCGACATGAATCACCACACCGGCGCACATCCCCGGGTAGGTGCCACCGACGTTGTTCCGTTCATTCCGGTCGAAGGCGTGACACTCGAAGATTGCGTCGCGCTTGCTCGCCGTGTCGGCAACGAAATTTGGAAGCGCTATCGCATCCCCGTCTTTTTCTATGAAGCCGCCGCCCTGCGCCCCGATCGCGTGAATTTGGAAAATGTTCGTCGCGGACAATTCGAAGGCCTGCGCGATGAACTAAAACGCAATCACGATCGCCAGCCAGACGTTGGCGAGCCAAAGCTCCACCCCACCGCAGGTGTCACCGTCGTAGGCGCGCGAAAATTCCTGGTAGCCTACAACGTCAATCTCAATACGCCTGATATTTCCGTCGCCAACAAAATCGCCAAGGCCATTCGCTTCTCCAACGGCGGCTTCCGCTACGTCAAATCCATGGGCGTGGAACTCAAAGCCCGCAATCTCGCGCAAGTCTCCATCAACCTCACTGATTACGAACAGACCCCGATGCATCGCGTCTACGAAGCGGTTAAACGCGAAGCAGCTCGCTATGGCGCGATTCCCGTCGGCAGCGAAATTGTCGGCCTCGTGCCGAAAAAAGCGATTGAAATGGCCGCCGACTATTTTCTGCAACTCGAGAATTTCTCTCCCAACCAGGTTTTCGAAAATCGTCTCGCCGACGTGCTGAGCGGCGTCCCTCTCCAATCCAAAGATGGCAAGCTCGCTTCCTTAGCTCGTCCGTTTCTCGATGCAGTCGGGGAGCCCACGGCCACACCAGGCGGTGGCAGCGTTTCTGCCTACGCCGCCGCAATGGCCGCCGCTCTTGGCCAAATGGTTGCCAGCCTGTCTCGCAAGAAGAAATCGCAAGCCGCTCACGTCGATAAACTCTCTGAGCATCTCGACGCCCTGCGCAAAATTGCCGACGAACTCGCCACCGCCATCGATCGCGACGCTTCTTCCTACGACGCCGTCATGGTCGCCTTCAAACTCCCTCAAGGTTCTCCAGAAGAGATCGAAGAACGCGAAGCCGCCATTCAGCTCGCCACCAAGGGCGCCGCCGAAGTTCCTCTCGAAGTGGCCAGCAAAGCCGCCGATCTTCAGGATCGTTTGGTACAACTGGAAGCCATCTCCGCAGCATCCATGAAGTCAGATCTCCAGGTCGCCCGTCTAATTACGGTAGCGGGTGCTAAGGGTGCACTCGCCAACGTGGAGATCAACGTGGAAGGTCTGAAAGACGCAAACTACGCCGCCTCGCTCCGAAGTAAGGTTGCTGAACTGCGCAACCGACTCGGTTGATTCTCGCGTCTTGTCGTAAGATAGAACTTCCCCCCTTGCCCACTCGAAAGGAGCATTTCATGAAGTGGATGCAACTCATGTCGCGAGCTTTGGCCCTTTGTGCCGCACTCGTAGTCCTATCGGCGCTCGCGAAACCAGCGAAAGCGGGAGGCCTAGGCGCCGATACCATCAATCTCTTCCCCAAAAACGTCGGGGAATTTGCCTACGCCGACCTCAAGACCGCACGCAGCATGAAGTGGTTCCCTGCTCTGCAGGAGCAGATGCTCCCGGATAAGTTCAAACAGTTTGAGAAATTTCTCGCTTCCGCCGGTGTCGATCCCAACACCCAGGTTCAAGAACTCGCCTGGGGCCTGGTTGCGGAAACCATGGCCAGCAAAAAAGATGGCGCCGCCGCGGGAGACGTCCCCGACAGTGAACAAATCGTCGGCATCGCGCTTGGTAACTACAATCCCGACTCCACCGAGGCTTATTTCAAGCAACAGAAACTTGCCACCGTGAAGGTGTCCGGTTATACCCTCTATGCCTTCGGCTCCGGCGCCGGTGCGGGCGATCTCTTTTTCTTTTTCCTGGATTCCAACAAAGCGGCTTTCGGCCAGCGCCAAATGCTCGAAAAAATGATCGACGTTCATTTCGGCCGGGAAGAAGGATTGCTGCGCAACGATCGCCTGTTCAATCTAATTAACGAAGTGAACGGCAGCGGCGTGGTTTGGGCCGTTCTTGATCCCAGCTACACACGCCTCGCCATGGCGCAACTCGCTCCGGAAGTTCAACAGTTTCCTGAAGCCGCCAAGCTCATCCAACGCATGCAATCCATGCTGATCACCGCGAATGCCAGCAGCGGTCTCGACGGAAAATTCCAGGCTATTTGCGGTTCCCCGACCGATGCCAACACGCTAAGCCAGCTCATGGCCGCCGGGCTGCTCTACAAAAAATATCAGGCCAAGGATAATCCCGACCTGGGCCAACTCCTCGATCAGACCAATGTCACACCTTCCGGCGATCGCATCGTCATCCGCATGAACATCAGCGACGACCAGATGACCAGCCTGATCCGCCACAACACCTTCGCCTTCAAAATGAACTAGCCGCAGGCACAACAAGATCAAAAGAAAAAGCGCTGGCCTCAGCCAGCGCTTTTTCTTGTTCGAATGTATTTTTCGAATAAAGGCATATGCAAGGTTGGTCTGGAACCCCGACCCGTCATTCCGAACGGAGTCCGCGGAGTGAGAAATCCCTCTTCGATCTCAACCCAACCCAGACGTAACAAAACAAGCCCGCGACGCGAACGCCAACCACCGCCCTTACTCCGCCTTCGCTGCCGCCGCAACAAACTTCGTCAGCCGCAACACCCCAGCCCCATTCCGCTCTTCACAAATCACTTCATCCACACCAGGCCAAGCCAATTTCTCGTGCTCTGGCGGCGTGCACTCCGGCACCGTCACTTCCACTTCAATCCGATCCTCACTCCGCCTCAAGCGGATCTCACATCGCTTCCCAGTCGTCTGCGTCCCAAAACACTTCCGGCACGCTGCCAGCACCGCCGCCTGCAGCTGCAGCGTCGCTTCACTTGCCAATCCCGCCGTGTCCCCCATGCATCGCACCACTCCACCAGCCGCCGCGGCCAGCCGCTCGTCTGGGTCCATCACCAAGTGCAATTGAGTGGGGTAGGTCGCCACAGCTTCAATCGTTCGCCAGCGATACATCGCAGGCTTCCCGGCATTCTGGGCAATAGTACAAACCGTCCGCGCAGAGCCTCACGTTATGCTGCCCCTTGCAGATCGTGCAGTACTTGTCGCACCGGCAATACTCTTCCGTCTTGTCGCATTGCGTACAGACAATCTGTTGTCCCCGCGCCATCACGTGCCTCTCGCCAAACTTTACCTGACCGCCGCCCCACCAGCAAGCCTCCGCTGTGCCCACTTCGCCAAGCCCTTACACAACACCGCCTCGAACCCTCGGCCCCCGCCGCACATCTATTGCTGTGACAATCCTATTTAGCGGTTTCACGGATTGCGGAGACCAGTGACGGAAACTCACCGCCCTTTGTACAAAAGCCAGTTCGCCAAGGAATCGGTGTCATGCAACGTCGTTCGCTCTCATGGCTCCCGCGACTCACAAACTTCGCCGTCATGGCGCTGCTCCCTACGATTGTCTTCGGACTTGCGCCGTCAATCGCTGCTGCACAAATCGCTTTTCCTAATGCAATTCGCGTAGAAGCCCCCGAAGTGGTCGTCCCGGTTGTCGTTCTCGACCGTTCCCACTTCCGCATGGACGCCTACCATACTTTCGAAGAGTTAGACGAGGAAATCACCGATCTAGCGGCAAGTGATTTTCACGTTTTTCAAGACGGCGTCGAACAGCGCATCCAAAGCGTCTCCATGGAGCAGCCGCGAGTTTGGGATGTACAAGACAATATCTCTCATCACTTGGAAGAATCCTTTACGCCCCGTGGCATATGGTCCAGTCCGGATTTGCGCCCACAACCCAGCCTAGGTTCGTCCTTCTCGCCTCGCGGGATCTATCTCGTCTCCTACGTTCCTCCGCCGTCCCCCGAAGGCGTCTGCCATCAGATCAAAGTCAAAGTAAAACGTCGCCACGCCACCGTCTATGCCCGCCAGGAGTACTGCAGCACCAAACATCCGCTCTCCGATCCCCTGAATGGCACAACCCTTGGCAAACAAATGGAGAACTTCGCACTTTCGTCAGCAACCGACTCGAAAACCGGCGCCTTTCCGGTTTCCGTACAAGCCGCATCGCTCTTCGGCAACTCTACAGAAAACCGCGTCGATGTCGCCTCGGAATTTCCGGCGAGTGCCATAAAACGCGAATGGCATGGCGTTAATTTGCGCGCCAGTGTCGCTATTCTAGGTTTGGTCTTCGACAAGCAAACGGGATTGGTCGTCGCCCGCTTTAGCGACAGTTCCAGCACTGCACCTTGGAATTTTTATCGTGGGCCGCTTCCCCCAGATCGTGCCTTCCTCAAAGATTGGGAAACCGCTGGCATTCCCAGCCGCTATGAAACACAACTCGATCTGGTCCCAGGCCATTACGAAGTGCAACTCATTGTTTCCGACGGTGAAAAATTTGCAACCGCGCGCGTGCCTTTAAACGTAGAAGTCGCACCTTCAAACAAGCCAGCGATCAGCGCCCTCGTTCTCAGCGACCGCTTTCGCGAAGTCCCGCAGGGCGCCGAAGCAGCAGTTCGCCCGCCGCACTACGTCCCGCTAGCCAGCAATGGCCTGGAACTTACACCCGCCGCCAACAAGCATTTCAACAAACGCGATCAAGTGGTGAGCTACTTCGAAATTGCGCCCCCACCGCAACAGCATGCCGCAACCGAAGAAATCCAATTTCACCTGCGAATCACCGACCCAAGTACCGGTGAACTCAAACGAGACTTCGGCTGGCACACCGCTCCCCAGCCAGCCCATACCGAAACGCCCGGCCACATCATTCCCGTCGCCGCCAAAATTCCCGTAGACCAACTCCCCGCAGGCACCTACCGCCTCCACGTCCAAGCCTCCGACACTTCAGGCCAGCCAACCGATTCCCGCTTCACCTGCTTCGCCATCGAGTAATCCGCACCACTGATGGCTGCCTTTAACTACTCGATTACGGAGAAGCCGCCGCTTTAGCCGAAGTTCGCTTCGCGCGAAATCTGCGCCAGACTCTGGCTAGCAACCAGCACCCCGGCACAATCAAAATCAGCCACGGAATGACAGACACAATGAAGGTAATCAGCGAAGCCGTGCTGTCGGCCAGAACATCGCCCGAATCGCGTAACGCTTCCGCGATCTGTGCAAACCCTCGCGCCGCGCCCGCCGGCCTGTCGACGCGAAAAACAATCTCCACCGCGACCTTTTCCGTCTCGTTCGCCAGAATCTTTCGCGCCGCTGTTTCACTATCCAACTGAGACTGCACGTCCGTCAGTTGCTGTTGTATATCGATCGAATCCTTCACCGACGAGGGCTTCGCTTGCATCGCTCGCAAGCTATCTCGAAAACTGGTCAAGTTCTTGATTTTGGCTTCGGTGTCCACCACTTGGGTGGTCTTGTCCTGCCGTTCCGTGGTGTGTTGTGCCGTGATTCCCTGTTTCTCGACAAACGCGAACAACTTGCTCAGGGCATCCGGAGCAACACGCAGCGTGATAGTGCCAGAAGGTACGGCGTCCCGTGTCCGATTCGTGATACTCGAATTTACGATTTCACATTGGATCGTGCCGCAGTAAGAAACCACCGCCTGCCACGCCGACGCCAGTTGCGATTCCGGTGAAATGATTTCAAGCTTGTGGCTCTCCGCCACGTAGCGTTGCGGCGCGCCCGCGTATACGCTGAACGTCGAGAGCGAGGCTTCACCTCCACCTCCACCCCCAATCCCCCTTACAACCCTTGTCATCTGAACAGGCGCGGACGTTGGCTTCTTCGCGCAACCGACGCACAGTATCGCTAATAGAGAAAGTACAAAACGAGGTCTTCGGCCCATATGTCTCCCGTCTTAAGTAACGCTAAGTGTACACAGCTTACCCCGACATCCACTCTTCTGTCCGCTAGCGACATCTGCACATGTCCCACATGAGCCGATTCTTCTAGCTGCGCTCCTTGTTTCTTCTCTCTGCGTTTTTCGTCAGGTGCCAGCACTCACACCAGGAGCACAAATAGGCGCTGAGATTTTTAGGCGCGTTCGCAGTCGCGATCTGGTGCGCGGCTGTAGCGAGCGCTTCTCCCTCGGTCGCATATTTACGCTTTCCACTTACCGGACACTTCCCGACGTCTTCCAAGGCAGTCCTCCGCATTTGCGGCTCACAAGTTCACGCGACTTCGCCAGTCTATCCCGTAATCTCAGTTATCATGACGCCGCTCGCCTCCGTTTTGACGCCCCCTACCTCGCGTGCTAACATTTCTTGCTGCCCCGAGCCATCGGAATGGAATCCGTTACTTCTCCTACCAATTCTGTGCTTCGCAAGACGCCCTTGAACGCGCTGCACCGCCGTTTGGGCGCCAAAATGGTTAATTTTGGCGGCTGGGACATGCCCGTCGAATATCCCTCCGGTGGCGGACTCGTCGCCGAACACAAAGCCGTCCGCAATTCCGTGGGCATTTTCGATGTCAGCCACATGGGCGACATCCGCATTCATTCCGCCAAGCATCCTGGCGGAGCTCTCGCCGCCGTTCAGCACATCACCATGAACGACGTCGCGCGCCTGACCATCGGCCAAGCGCACTATTCCGCGATGCTCTACCCGCAAGGCACGTTTGTCGACGACGTCATCGTCCACCGACTCGGCGAAGACGACTATCTTCTGGTCATCAATGCCGGCACCCGCGAAAAAGATATCAACTGGGTTCGCGAAAATACCAAAGCCCTGAATTGCAAAGTTGATGAACTCAGCGACGCCTATACCCAACTCGCCATTCAAGGTCCGCGCGCCGTCGACGTTGTTCGCAAACTCACCGACGTTAATCTCGACGCCATCAAAAATTACTGGTTCACCCACGGCACCTTTTGCGGCTTGCCCAACACCCTGATCGCCCGCACCGGCTACACCGGTGAAGATGGTTTCGAAGCCTACGTTCCTTCCGACGTCGTCACCAGCGAGCGCGTCTGGAATGCCATCCTCGACGCCGGGAAAGAATTTGCCATCGTGCCCTGCGGGTTGGGCGCACGCAACACTCTGCGCCTGGAAGCGAAAATGGCGCTTTACGAACACGAAATCAGCGACACCATTAATGTCTGGGAATCGGGTCTCGATCGCTATTGCCGCATGGATAAAGGTAATTTCATCGGCCGCGACGCCTTGGAAAAAGCCAAAGCCGCTGGCCTGACCCGCACGCTCGTCGGCCTGGAGATGGTCGATCGCGGCATCGCCCGCGATGGCTACCGCCTTGTAAACGAAGCCGGCCAACCGATCGGCGTGGTTACCAGCGGCTCGCCCTCGCCCACTCTCTGCAAAAATATCGCATTAGCCTACGTGCCGCCGGAGCTTTCCGCGCTCGGCACTTCTGTCTTCGTCGAAATTCGCACCCAGAAATGCCGGGCTCAAGTTGTCGCGACACCGTTTTACAAGCGGCCTAAGAAAGCAATCGCCGGATAGAACGCTGCATCAAAGGAGTGGTCTCATGGCTTATCCAACGCAGTATCGCTACACCAAAGAACATGAATGGATCGACGCGAAGAACGATTCTGCGACCATCGGCATCACTGACTACGCCCAGCACGAACTCGGTGACGTGGTCTTCGTCGAAGTTCCCGCGTCAGGTACCAAACTTACCGGTGGCAAAACGTTCGGGTCTGTCGAATCCGTTAAAGCCGTCAGCGATATCTACGCGCCCGTTTCTGGTGAAGTCACCGAGCCCAACGCCGCGCTCACCAACACGCCTGATTTAATCAACACCGATCCACACGGCGCCGGCTGGCTCATCAAGATCAAGCTTGCCAATCCCGCCGAACTTAATTCGCTGATGGACGCCGCTGCGTACGAAGCCTACATCGAGGCCAAGCAGAAGGAAGCCTCCGCCTGATGCGCTATCTCCCGAAAAGCCCGGCGGAACGCGAAGAAATGATCGCGGCCATCGGCGCAAAATCCATCGACGATCTTTTTTCTTCCATTCCCGAACCGTACCGGCTCAAGAAGCCTTTGAACTTGCCCGGCCCGCTCTCGGAGACGGAAGTCATCCAATATTTCCAGGAACGCGCCGCGGAAAATTCCATCGGCTATACCAGTTTCCTTGGTGCTGGTGTCTACAATCACTTGCGCTCCGTCGTCACCGACGTCGTCCTGCAGCGCGGCGAGTTTCTAACCTCCTACACTCCGTACCAGGCGGAAATTTCCCAAGGCACTCTCCAAGCCATTTTCGAATTTCAAACATTGATGTGCCAGCTCACCGGCCAGGAAGTCGCCAACGCCTCCATGTGGGATGGTTCCACCGCCACCACCGAAGCCGTGCTGATGGCGGAACGCCTCACCGGCAAAGGCCGCGTGCTCGTCGCTCGTTCCGTTCATCCCGAATATCGCGAAGTCCTGCGCACCTACGCCAAAAATTCTGGCCTGCACGTAGAAGAAATTGGCTTCGCCTCCGACGGCACTGTCGACGCGCACGCGCTGCAAAGTGCCCTGAAGCAAGACGTCTGCGCCGTCGTCGTCCAGTCACCGAATTTCTTTGGTGCCATCGAAACTCTTGCGCCTCTTGCTGACGCTGCTCACGCCTCCGGCGCACTTCTCGTTGTGGCCATTACCGAAGCCGTTTCTCTCGGCGTTGTGAATCCGCCAGTCGAAGCTGACATCGTCGCCATGGAAGCGCAGAGTTTCGGCTTAGCTCCCAGCTACGGTGGACCTTACGCTGGCGTCGTCGCCTCCCGTGAAAAATTCGTCCGCCAGATGCCTGGCCGCCTCACTGGCCAAACCACCGATAGCGCCGGCCATCGCGGCTTCGTGCTCACACTCGCCACCCGCGAACAACATATCCGTCGCGAGAAGGCCACTTCCAACATCTGCACCAACCAGGCTCTTTGCGCCCTGGCCGCCACCGTGCATCTCACCCTGCTTGGCAAAGAAGGCCTGCGCGAAATGGCCCAGCACAATCTTTCCAAGGCTCACTACACTCTCGCCGAGCTCGAGAAAATTCCTGGCGTCAAGCGAACCTTCAAAGCGCCATTCTTCAACGAGTTCACCGTGGAGCTTCCGCGTTCCGTCAAAATTGTGAACGCCTATCTGCTCAAGGAGAAAATTGTTGGTCCGTTTGTTTTGGGCTCGGCGTATCCCGATCTCACCAAGCACGCGTTGGTCTGTGTCACTGAAACCACTTCGCGCGCGGAAATCGATCGTTTTGTCGCAGCCGTAAAGCGCGCTCTCGAACAGCCGCTCTAACTCAGGAGGATTTGGCGCCACGCTTTGCTCGCAGCCGGCCGCCGCTTACCGTTTCCGATGAACGAACACATCAAGAAAGCTACGCGCCACACCAATCAGAATGAAGGCTTGATCTTCGAGAAGTCCTCGCCCGGCAAGCGCGCCTTCGATTTGCCGCCGCTCGACGTGCCTTCCACCGATCCCGACAAATCTCTCGGCACGCACCATCGCCGCGAAGGCGTCGAAGGCTTTCCCGAAGTCAGCGAAATCGAAGTACTACGTCACTTCACGCGCCTCTCCACCTGGAATTACGCCATCGATCTTGGCATGTATCCCCTGGGCTCCTGCACCATGAAGTACAACCCGCGCGTCAACGAATACGTCGCGCGCCTCGCCGGCATTGCCACCGAGCATCCCCTGCAGCCGCAGGAATTGTCGCAAGGCTGCCTGAAAATCATGCAACTCCTCGAGAAGTGCATTCTCGAAATCACCGGCATGGATGTGGTAACGCTGCAGCCCGCCGCTGGCGCGCAAGGCGAACTTACCGGCCTGCTGCTGATTCGCGCCCATCACGAGAAGCACGGCAATCCGCGCAAAAAAGTTCTAATTCCCGATTCCGCGCACGGCACCAATCCCGCCACCGCCGTGATCGCTGGCTACGACGTCGAAAACATTAAGTCCAACGCCGAAGGTCAAGTCGATCTCGCTAAGCTTCGCGAGCAAGTGACCGAAGATGTCGCTGCCCTGATGCTCACCAATCCTTCCACACTCGGTATTTTCGAACAGCAGATCCCCGAAATTTCAGAAATCCTACATGCCAAAGGCGCGCTTCTTTATATGGATGGCGCCAACATGAACGCCCTCACTGGCATCACTCGTCCTGGCGATCTCGGCGTCGACGTTATGCACCTCAATCTGCACAAAACATTTTCCACGCCGCATGGTGGTGGTGGCCCTGGTGCCGGCCCGGTCGCCATGAAGAAGATTCTCGAGCCTTACCTTCCCACTCCGGTCCTGGTCGAAAAAGAAGGTGGCCGCATCGCGCTCGATTTTCAACGCAAAGAATCCATCGGCCGCGTGAAAGCCTTCAGCGGCAATTTCGGCGTGCTGGTTCGCGCCTTGGCCTACATCCTTGCCTACGGCCCCGGCGTTCGGCAGGCCACTGAAGACGCCGTGCTAAACGCCAACTACATTCGCAAAAATCTCGAAGGCGTCTACGATCTTCCTTACACGCGTCCCTCCATGCACGAAGTGGTCTTCAGCGATGCCGCGCAAAAACGCCACGGCGTCAACACCATGGATATCGCCAAGCGCCTCATCGACTATGGCTTCCATCCCTATACCACCGCGTTTCCGCTCATTGTTCCCGGCGCGTTGATGATTGAGCCCACCGAATCCGAATCCAAAGAAGAGTGCGACCTTTTCATCGATGCCATGAAGTCCATCGCTCGCGAAGCGCAAACCACTCCCGACGTCGTCAAGACCGCTCCGCACACTACGCGCGTTCGCCGCCTCGACGAAGTGGGCGCCGCCCGCAAACCCATCCTCCGCTGGAAGCCAGCCAAACGCAGCGAAGCCGCCGACTAGTTACCATCAAAGGTGCTCGCCACTTAGTCTTCAAACACAAGTGCAGCCGTCACAGGTCGCCCGCACCACCACCCTGCTACACTAGGTCAAACCTAGACCGGAAGCAGGTTTTCGCTCATGAGTTCCGCAATCGACGCGTGGTTACCTAAATCTGTTCTGCTTCTGCGCGGCTATTCCTTCGAAAAATTTATCGCCGATCTGATCGCCGGCATCACCGTTGGCCTCGTCGCCCTGCCGCTCGCCATGGCCTTCGCCATCGCCTCGGGCGTCTCTCCGCAAGCCGGAATTTATTGCGCCATCGTCACCGGTTTCCTGATCTCCGCACTCGGCGGTTCGAAAACACAAATCGGCGGCCCCACCGGCGCCTTCGTCGTCGTCGTTCTCGGCATCATCTCCCGCTATGGCATCGACGGGCTGTTCACCTGCACCATGCTTGCAGGCGTCATGCTCGTCCTCATGGGCATCACCGGTCTCGGCGCGCTCGTCAAATATTTCCCGCGCCCCGTCGTCGTCGGCTTCACCAACGGCATCGCCATCCTCATCGCCAGCACGCAAATCCGCGACTTCTTCGGCATTCGCATGGAACATGTGCCCGGCGATTTCTTCCATCGCATGGGCGCCATTGCCGAAAACTTCAAATCGCTCAACGTCACTGCCACCATTCTCGGCATAACGTCCCTAGCGATCATGATTGTCTGCGCCAAATTCTTTAAACGTATTCCCGGTGCCATCGTCGTTTGCTTCGGTGCCACCGCCGCCGTGTACTTTTTTCATCTGCCCATCGAAACCATCGGCTCGCGCTTCGGCGGTATACCCAGCGGCCTTCCCCACATGGCCATTCCCTCTTTGCAGCCAAAAATTCTTGTCCATCTGCTTTCGCCCGCAATCACAGTTGCCATGCTCGGCGCTATCGAATCCTTGATGTCCGCCGTCGTTTCCGATCGCATGAGTCACGACAAACACAATCCCAACGTCGAACTCATTGCCCAAGGCGTCGCCAACATTTTCTCGCCGCTCTTCGGCGGACTTCCCGCCACTGGCGCCATCGCGCGCACCGCTACCAACGTCCGCGCCGGCGCAAAGACTCCCATCGCCGGCATCATTCACGCCCTCACGCTTCTCGCGGTCGTCCTGTTCGCCGCGCCACTCGTTAAGAGTGTGCCGCTCGCCGCGCTGGCCGGCATTCTCTTCATGGTTGCCTACAACATGGGCGACTGGGGCGAAATCCCCGAAATCCTCAAACTCACCAAGGCCGACATCACCGTCTGGGCGCTCACCATGTCACTCACCGTCTTGACCGATCTCACCTTCGCCATGGAAGTCGGCATGATTCTCGCCGCCTTCATGTTCATCCGCAAAATCTCCTCCACCACCACGGTTTCCAAAGTCACCGACGATTACATCGAAGGCGGCCGCGTTCACAGCCTGCAAGACAAAGACATTCCTGATTACGCCGCGGTGTTCCGCATTCACGGCCCATTTCTTTTCGGCGTCACCGACAAGCTTACCGAAATCACTGACGCTCTTAATTCCCTTCCCCCCATCGTCATCCTTCGCCTACGCAACATGACCGCCATTGACGCCACCGGCATCGCCGCTCTCGAAGAACTTGCCGATAAACTTCACGCCAGCGGCCGCACGATGCTCATGTGTGGAGCCCGTCCGCAGCCAGCGACGCTGATGCGCGAAGCCGGATTCGATCGTCACGTGGGCTCAGAAAATATTTGTGAAAATATCAGCGCCGCCTTGAAGCGAGCCGAAGAAATTCATGTTGGTGACGCGCAGTCTCCGGCGCTGCCCAGCCGCGAACCTGTCTCCAAATAAGCAGCGCAGAATCTGAAAGATTTGTAATTGTCCCGACTGTAACTTGGATTTCTCCGTCCTGTAACATCGAGCACCCTAGACTCCCTACTGCTCAGGTCCCCACATCGGCATTGAGCCGCGCAAATTAAGGAGAAACACATGAAGAAGAAGTTACTTGCTGTTGCCCTGTCGCTTGGTGTCATCGGCGCCTCGGTTCCCGCTCCGCTGCAAGCGAACGACGGCTGGGAAGAACACAAAATCAAGCACGTTTTGCTGATCAGCGTCGACGGACTACATGCGCTTGATGTTGCCAACTATGTCGCTGCCCATCCTAATTCCGCAATGGCGGAACTCAGTTCTCACGGCATCACCTATTCTTTCGCGCGCACCCCGGCGAACTCTGATTCTTTTCCTGGTTTGCTTGCGTTGGTCACCGGAGGCTCCCCGCTAAGCCACGGACTTTTCTACGACGTCAGCTATAACCGCAGCATCTTCGATCCCACCAACACCTCCTGCTCCGGCCAGCCTGGCAACATGCAGGTGTTTGACGAGAGCATCGACGTCTACAACTCTTCGAACGTTTCCGAGAACGTAATTGATCCCGCGAAGCTGCCTCGCTACTTCGATGTCAACAACAAGTGCTCCCCGAAATATCCGCACAACGCCATGCGCGCCAATACCATCTTTGAAGTCGTCAAGGCCAATGGGGGCCGCACTGCCTGGGCCGACAAGCACCCCGCCTACGACCTGGTAAACGGCCCCTCCGGCAAGGGTGTCGATGACCTGTACACTCCCGAACTCACCAACGCACCCGGCTTCGATAACACCGTCAGCGTGGTGTGCACCGTGCAGAATGACTACCTGAAGGTTCAAGGAATTTTGAACGAGATCAAGGGCCTGACCCACGATGGCAAAACGCACGTCGGCGTTCCTACCGTGTTTGGCATGAACTTCCAAGCGGTAAGCGTGGGACAGAAGCTCGAGATCGACAACAAGGCTGGAGGCTGCACCGCCGATACCGATCCGACCATCAACCTGCAACCCGGTGGCTATCTCGATGGCTTGGGAACTCCCACGGCGGTACTTTCTTACGGACTGAAAAAGACCGACGACGCTTTGGCTTCCATGATTCAAGGCCTCAAGGCCGCAGGAATCTACGACAGTACTCTCTTCATCGTCACCGCCAAGCACGGCCAGTCGCCCATCAACCCGGTGAAGACCAACAAGCCCGGGCACTTTGCCGACTTGGTTGCCGCTCTACCCGGCGCCAGCAGCGATCCCGCTGCGATCGCGATTGCCAACGCCAATGCTTGTGCAACCGGCCCGTGCGGATTCGTGCAGGACGACGACATTGCCTTGATCTGGCTGCAAGATCAGTCGCAGACCGGGATTGTGGCGAAATACCTGAACACCCACGCCAAGGAACTGTTCATCGAAGAAGTGATGGCCGGTCACGAAATCACCCTCAAGTTCAACAGCCCGCTGAAAGATCCAGCCACTCCGGATATTCTGGTGCAGCCGATCTACGGCACGATTTACACCACCTCCACAGCTAAGAATGCCGAACACGGTGGCTTCAGCTGGGGCGACACCAACGTTGGCCTGATCGTTTCCAATCCCAGCATCGATCACCACATCGTCAAGACCCCGGTGGCCACTTCTGAAGTTGCCACAACGATCCTCAAGGTTCTGGGAATTGATCCATCAGAGCTCTCCGCAGTGCGTAGGGAAGGCACTCCAGTTCTGCCCTTCGCTCCCGACGGCAACGAAGACTAGACCACCTACAAGAACGCAACAAAAAACGGGCGCTCCGATTTTTTCCACGGAGCGCCCCCTTTTTTCTACCGACCATAAGGCGGAACGATTAGTGCGAGAACCGCACGCTATCCATCATCGTCCCAAACACCTTGTCGAAATTCTGATATTCGTCTCGCGGCGCAACACAGACGAAGTAAACCAGGCCTTCCGGACGCAGCACCGTCACCACCCAGTCCGTCTCCACTCCGCTCGCGGGTGAATCCGTCTCCAAATAAGTCGACAGCCCTCTTTCCCCATTTAGCGAAACTTCTTTGGGCTCGCGCGTCACCTTCATGTTGTTGTTTTCCCTTTGCAGCGCATCTACCAGTTTCTGCGTCGCATCTTGCAAGGCGTCCGAGCCCTTGGGAGGCCTCCCTTTCATTTGCGCCACGCTGGCCATCACTCCATACGCCAGCGCCGCTTGCCCGTTACCGGAATCCACCACGCCGCCCTCCGGCGCAATCGTCACACTGCTTTCCCGCCCATATTTCTTCCAATTATCCGGATACCGCATCGTGAAGATTCCTACCTTCAAATCCACATAGTTTTCCGATGGCGCTCCAACCTTCACCGTCCCGGGTGCCGGGAACGTTACTTCTCCTCTGGCTGCGGCCGCTTGCTGCTTGGTCACCACCGGCAGCGCAATCGCTTCGCGCTTGATCGCTTCAAATTCCGAGGAATCGCGCTGCGCACCTTCCGGCACGCCTCCCATCTTCTGCACTTCTTCCTGCACCCGCTCTAACGGGTGATCTGGATTGGGATGATCCGAGAAAAATTGCGGCGGGTTCTTTTGCCCAGGCTCGGTGCTTAGCTTTTCGAAAAACGCCGCCAAAGCCCGCGGATCGTAACCCGAGTCGTACAAAACCTGCGTACCCATCACGTCCGCCTGCGTCTCCGCCCCGCGCGAGTACCGCAGCAGCAAACTGCCCGTCGCAAATTGACCCAAGCCCCCAATCGCCGAGCCTGCCGAGCCTCCCAGAATTCCGCCCGCCGCCGACAAAATGCCTGTTAAGAGCTCCGCGTTCTGCGCCTTGGTGACCTGGTTCGTTCCATGCCGCAGCGCCACATGCGACAATTCGTGCGCCATCACTCCGGCAAGCTCCGCTTCATAATCCGAAACTTCGATCGCCCCACGATTCACAAACACAAATCCGCCCGGCAGCGCGAACGCGTTGACCGCCTTGTCGTTCACGCAATGAAATTCCCATGGATAGTCCGCGCCAAACGTATCCAGATGCTCGGTCAGCCGGTGTCCAAGCTTGGTCAGGTACGCGTCAATCTTCGGCGAGTTGCATAACACCAGCTTCTGTTCCGCATCCTGAGCCGCCTTGCGCCCCAATTCAATGTCTTGCTGCGGTGTGAACCGGTTCGCGCCAGGCTTGAGCCGCGTGCGATCCGCAAATACCCCTGTAGCAGCAATCAGCAGCAGTAGCGCAAGGTACCCCGCGCATCGAATTCTCTTCACTGCCACGCTCTTCATGAACTCCCTCTTCACATGCAGATGCACAAACGCCCAACGCGGTACGCGTCCTGAAATTATAAGCAGGAGTCGCAAAACAAAAGAAGAAGCCCAGACGGTTTCCCGCCTGGGCTTTCGGGGGTGAGTCGACAGAAAAATTAACGCGCGAGGCGTGGCGCCGGTTCCGGCGACACCGGCACTCCAGGAGCATCTACCGGACGCCCGCCGCGAGCCTGCGAAACGCGCTGCGTCACAATCGGATCCGGACGGCGCACGGGCAAAGCCACGTTCTCGCCTTCGCGTTCAAAACTCAAATGATCTTGTTTTCCTGGACGGTCGATGCAGATCAGGTCGCCCAAATGCACCTGGTCGGTCGCCAGCAGATTCGCCATGGGATAAACCACGTGGCGCTCGATCGCGCGCTTCAAGTGACGCGCACCGTAACGCTGGTCGGTACCTTCTTCGAGCAAAAAGTCGCGTCCGGATTCCGTCACGCGAAACAAGAACTGCCCCTTGGCCGTTTCCAGCACGCGCTGCTGCACCATCGACAGCTCAATGTCCAAAACCTGTTCGAGCTGCTTGCGCTGCAAGGGATGGAACACCACCACCTTATCCAGCCGGTTCATAAATTCCGGAGAAAACTTGCGGCGCGCCGCTTCCACTGCCGTGCGCTCCACTTTTTGGTCCAGGTTATCTTTCGGCTTGTCGTCTGACTTGATGAAGCCGTAGCCGCCCGCCATCAATTCCGTAATTTCTCCGCCACCCAGGTTCGAGGTCATAAAGATGACCGTCTGCGACAGGTCCACGCGACGATTGTCGCCCAACGTCAAAGTCGCTTTGTCCAACATACCCAGCAACAACTGCCACAGCGCGTCACTGGCCTTCTCGATTTCGTCGAAAAGCAGGAACGACAGCTTCAGTTTCTCAGAATGCGAAACGGCCAGCGCTTCCTGGGTAATCAAAGGATGGGTTTCCCGGTGTCCCAAATAGCCTGGGGGCGAGCCAATCAGTTTGGCAATTTCGTGCGAGTGCTGAAACTCGGCGCAGTCTACTTTGATCACCATGCGCGGATCGCCAAACAGAATCTCGGCCGCAGCTTCCACGATGCGCGTCTTGCCCGATCCCGTCGGTCCAAGAAATAGCAGGTTCCCCACCGGACGGCCCGGCGAGTTCAATCCCGCGCAAAATACCTGGTACAGGTCGACGAGCGATTGCACGCCCTCTTCCTGCCCCACGATTTTTGACTTCAGCGCTTGGTGGAAATCGCGCGTGTCGTTGCTGCGGATGCTTGGATCCAGCTGCTGGCGTGTCGCTGCTTTCATGGCGTCTACCCTCTACGGTGAGCCCCTCGGTCACCGCTCTGCTTGGACGTCCAAGCTCGACAACGCCGCGTGAGCGACGCAGTCAGGAAAGACAATGCATGGGGCGTGCCAATCTCGTCAGCAACATTGCAAATCGAAAAGACCATGGCTTCAACAACTTACAAAAATGGTCCACCAAGTATCTGTCTCACACCGTGAGACACGGTGACAACTGTGCGCAATTTGAGAGCACTGCACCACATTGTGTCACTCCCTGAACGACAAAAAGGGGCGCACGTTGCCATGCGCCCCTCGTTCGCCAACTTCGGCAGGTGGCCTAGCGTTCCTTGTCGGTCTTTTTGCGCCCTTGTAGTGGTTGCCGCGCTGTTGCCGGAGCCGCCGCGGGAAGTGCCGGCAAGATCGTCGCATCTTTAGCCAGCGTTTCCGCCGGAGCATCCTTCCCCAGTCCATCTTCAATTGCCGGAGAAGCGCCAGCTGCCATGGCCGCTGCGCCCTCGGAAGTAATGATGGCGCCCTCGCGCTCGCGCACGAAGGTCAGTTCCTTATGTACGCCATCCCAGTCGATGCGCACCAGGTCTCCGAGTCTCACCTGTTGCGTCGCCAGCAGGTTGGCCAGCGGATAAACGACAAATCGCTCGATGGCGCGCTTCAAGTGCCGCGCCCCGTAACGTTGGTCCGTCCCTTCCTGCAGCAGGAAGTCGCGGCCAGCATCCGTCACGCGAAACAGGAATTTGCCGGTAGCTGTGTCCAGCACCCGCTTCTGCACCAGGCCCAGCTCGATATCCAGCACCGCTTCCAGTTCGTTGCGCATCAGAGGCCGGAACACCACCATCTTGTCCAGGCGGTTCATAAACTCCGGCGAAAACTTACGCCGAGCCGCCTCTACCGCCGTGCGTTCGACCTTCTGGTCGAGATTGTCTTTCGGCACGTCGCCAGACTTGATGAAGCCGTAGCCGCCCGACACCAGGTCCGTAATGTCCGTGGCGCCCAAGTTGGAAGTCATGAAAATCACGGTTTGCGACAAGTCCACACGCCGGTTGTCACCCAGTGTGAGCGTTGCCTTGTCCAACATCCCCAGCAATAATTGCCACAATGCGTCGCTGGCCTTCTCGATTTCGTCAAACAGCAAGAAAGACAGCTTCAGCTTTTCCGTGTGATTTGCCGACAGCGCCTCTTGCGTAATCAGCGGATGCGTTTCCCGGTGTCCCAAATATCCCGGTGGCGATCCGATCAACTTGGCAATTTCGTGCGAGTGCTGGAATTCCGCGCAGTCAATCTTGATCACCGCGCGCGGGCTGCCAAACAAGATTTCCGCCGCGGCCTCGACGATGCGCGTTTTGCCCGAACCGGTTGGTCCCAGAAATAGCAGGTTTCCCACCGGGCGCCCTGGTGAACTCAGCCCGGCTGTAAACACCTGGAACAATTCCACCAGCGCTTGCACGCCTTCGTCTTGACCAACGATCTTCGCGCGCAGTGCTCGTTGAAACTCCACCGTCTCGGCACTACGTATGCTCGGATTTAGTGATAAGTCCCCTGTCCCCATGACATCCTCCCTAGCGTCCCCGGAATTCCGGAGCCGCCTGCCCAAACCGACCACCGTTCCGGCTCATTCGCTTCAGTCCGTCGGTACGCCCGAACTGATCGAGTTTCACCTGAATGGTGGAATGAAGAAGCCGCAACTGCACCAACAACTCCCGCGTTACCGCAGGCGATTCGGAAAGCCGCAGCACCGGCGGAAAAAAGTCCGCCAAATCCAGATTTAGGTCTCTTAGAGAATGAACGAGTTTCTGTACCGCTGGGGATTGAGGATCGGCCAGATCGATTTGGCTGTTCAACTGTTCGCGCAGACTGCGCCAGTTGAGTTCTACGAAGGGGTGTTTCTTGCTCACTTCTTTTACGATTTCGTCGGTAATTCTCGCCCGCTCGCCGAGTCGTGCCAGGTGCAGTTGCTGCACTTTTCCGCCGCGGCGCACATTGTGCACCAGGTAGTAGGCATTTCCTTTACGTCGCACGAAAGCCATATCCGGACCTCGGCTTACTTGCTGGAAAACTCTTGCGAGAGTTACCCTGGCTGTAGTGTAAGAACTTTCCACTACAGGCGTCAACTCTTTTAGATGCTGCCTGTGAATATATTCGACACACAATTTGCGCTTGAGCAACATACTTGCCCACTTTCCTTCGCGCGCTTCATTCTTTTTTTTGCTGCATTCCATTTGTCTTTCCTCTGCGCGCATTTGAATCTGTTTTTTCTGCGTCTATATTTCATTTAACACTTCATCGCCCCGAAGGTCGCTCTCCTTGCTTTGCGCGCCCTTCCCCTTTACCATTTCGCCTCGCTATGACTTGGGATCCGGTTTATCAACTTGTGCAACAAATTCCCCGCGGACGGGTTACTACCTATGGGGCGCTCGCCAAAGCTTTGCACCTCCGGGGCGGGGCGAGGACCGTAGGAAGAGCTATGGCGGCGACTCCATCTGGAAGAGGCATTCCCTGGCACCGCGTTGTCGGCGATCGCGGCAAACTCCTCATCCGCGAACCCATCGCTTCCCTACAACGTAAACTTCTTGAGTCCGAAAGCATCACGGTGGTTGAGGCTCGCGTCGACCTCAAAGCTCATCTCTGGACACCAGCAAGCGGAAAGAAGAAATCAGGGAAGAGTGGGAAGCGTGTCGCTGCGCCCAAACCCAGGCGCGCCAGATAATACCCATTAATATTCGTTGCGCTGAAATTAAATCTGGTTGCCCGGCGTACTTATTTATGTCGGTTGGTTTGTTGTTTGCCCGAAACGTGCGGCGCTGTCGCGACTGCGCTATCCTACTTGTTTGCCTCTTATGCCTAATCCCATTCTGCAGGTTGACAATCTCGTCAAACGGTACGGTGACCTGGAAGCGGTTCGCGGCGTAAGCTTCTCCGTCGACGAAGGAGAAGTCTTCGGCCTGCTCGGTCCCAACGGTGCCGGCAAGACCAGCACCATCGAAGTTCTCGAAGGTCTGCGCGTGCCGGATGGCGGCCGCGTTTCCGTCTGTGGCTTCGATCCCCAGAAGAATCCGAATGAGCTCAAGCACGAAATCGGCGCGGCTTTGCAGTCCACTTCCCTGCCCGAAAAAATCCGTGTCGCCGAAGCTTTAAATCTATTCGCCAGCTTCTATCACCGCAAGCGCAAGCCCGAAGAACTTCTAAAGCGCTTCGGCCTGGAAGAAAAGCGCAACGCCTTCTACAACCAACTCTCCGGCGGGCAAAAGCAACGACTGGCTTTAGCGATTGCATTGGTCAACGATCCTAAAGTCCTTTTCCTCGATGAACCCACCGCCGGTCTCGACCCGCAGGTGCGCCGTGAGATCTACGACATCATCGAAGAGCTGAAGCGCGAGAAGAAAACCATCGTGCTTACTACCCATTACATTGAGGAAGCCGAGCGGTTGTGCGATCGCGTCGCCATCGTCGATCATGGCAAAGTGATTACCCAGGGCACGCCGCGCGAACTCAAGCAAAGTTCCGCCAACACCAATCGCATCGAGGTCCGCCTGTCGCAACCTGCCGACACTGCCGCCCTTAAGCAACTCGACGGTGTTGCCGACTCCCGCGAGATCGCCGGCGCCTACGTTCTTCATTGCCCACGCACCGCCCCCGCGATTGTCTCGCTGGTGAAATATCTGGAAGCTCAGAACAACGAATTGGTCGGCTTGGAAATTGTCACGCCTTCCCTCGAAGACGTTTTCATCGAACTTACCGGAAGGAGATTACGCGATTGACGAACCTGGTGACCCTCACGCGCGTGCGCATGATGCTGGCGCTGCGCAACAAAATGTTTTTCTTCTTCAGCGTAATCATGCCCCTCGGCTTCTTCTTTTTGTATGCCGGAGTCTTCGCCAAGGGCGAGCCGCATGCCGTCCAGTTTTTTCTCGGCCCCGTCCTTGCCCTTAACGTCATGGGCAGCTTTTGGGGCCTAAGCGCCACGCTCGTTTCCTTTCGCGAACAAGGCATCTTGCGACGCTTTCACGTAGCTCCCGTGTCTGCCAGCGACATGCTGGCTTCCAGCGTCCTCGCAAATTTCGTTCTTACCCTGCCAACGGTTCTCACCATCCTGCTGCTGGCCCGCGTCGTTTTTCACGTAAAAGACTTCGGCAATCTGCCCGCGGCGTTTCTTTTTGTGTGCATCGGCACCGTTTCGTTCGGCTCGCTGGGCCTCGTCGTGGCTAGCATCACCAACACCATGCAAGAGACTCAAGTTCTAAACCAACTCCTCTGGTTGCCGCTTATTTTTCTTTCCGGCGCTACTTTGCCACTCGCGTTTCTTCCTAAGATTGCTCAGGGCTTCGCTGTTTTTCTTCCGGCTACGTATCTGGTCACCGGCCTGCAACAGGCCACCATGTTTTCTCGAGGAATTGGTCAATTATTGGTCTACTTTGTTTCCCTGGCCTTCTGGTCCGTACTCTCTTTCTTCGTCGCTTCGCAACTATTCCGCTGGGAGCCTGAAACCAAAATTCCCCGCAACGCCAAAATGTGGGCCGCAGCTACCATCATTCCCTTCGTCCTGCTTGGAATCTGGGAACACAGCAACGGCAAAATGCTGAGCGAGGCGCAATCCGCGTACCGCGCCGTCAATCAGCCCGACAATCCGCCGGCGAAAGACGCTCCCAAGAATTAGCAAATTGCTGCTGCAAGCCGCCATTTTGGCCCGCTACACTAGAAATTAACCGCCAATATGGTCGAGATTTTTACGACTCGGTGTGACCGATTTTATTGACGCTCTCCGGACCCTGCCTTATTCTCAAATAGAGAGTCGACGCACGCCGCGGCTACCACGGGAGGATTTGCCATGCCGGTACAAAAGACCGAGAAAATCTGGCACAACGGAAAATTCATCAATTGGGATGACGCCAAGCTTCACGTCCTCTCCCACGTTGTTGGCTACGGCTCTTCCGTCTTCGAGGGCATTCGCGCCTACGAAACTCCGCAAGGCCCGGCGATCTTCCGCGTGCAAGATCACATGCAGCGGCTCATCAATTCCGCGCACATTTACCGCATGGAGCTACCTTACTCCGTCGAAGATTTCTCTAACACCGCCTGCGAACTCGTCCGCACCAATAAAATGGGCGCGTGCTACATCAAGCCGCTGGTTCTCCGCGGTTACGGCGAAGTCGGCGTGAATCCGCTTAACTGTCCGGTCGAATCCTACATGGCCTGCTGGGCGTGGGGCTCCTATCTCGGGCCGGACGCGCTCGCCAGAGGCGTCGATGTCTGCGTCAGTTCCTGGACGCGCATCGCGCCGAACACTTTGCCCGCCATGTCCAAGGCTGGCGCCAATTACATGAATTCGCAACTGATTCGCATGGAAGCTATCGTCAATGGCTACACCGAGGGCATCGCGCTCGACGCCGACGGCCACGTCAGCGAAGGCTCCGGCATGAACATTTTCCTGGTGCACAACGGCACAATGTACACGCCCCCGCTCGCCGCCAGCATCCTGCCCGGCATCACACGCGACTCCATCACCAAGCTCGCCGCTGATCTCAAGTTGCCCGTAAAGGAATCGGTGATTCCTCGCGAAATGCTGTACATCGCTGACGAAGTGTTCATTGTGGGCACCGCGGTGGAAGTCACCCCAATCCGTTCCATCGACAAAATGGTCATTGGCAAAGGTTCGATGGGCCCGATCACCCGCAAAATCCAGGAAGAATTCTTCGCCATCACCAGCGGCAAAAAAGCCGATCACCACAACTGGCTTACTCACGTAAACGCGCCCGTAGCCGCCGCGCGCTAGTCGAGCGCCTAAAATAAATCTAATCTCCTGGGTGGGCCCATGCGTCAAGCACCGATTTGGTTTGAACGCAAGTTTGAGTTCACGTTTCCGGTCGAAATGCTTCCGAATCTCTGTACCCGATTGCGCGGCACTCCCGCCAGGCTCGAAGAGACGCTGCGTGGCCGCTCCCCCGAAATCCTGATCGCCAAGCCTGAAGAAAAATGGTCAGCCCAGGAACACGCCGGGCATCTGCTCGATCTTGAGCCGCTCTGGCTCACCCGAGTGGACGATTACGTCCAGGCCAGCGACCAACTTACCGCGGCAGACCTTAACAATCGAAAAACAGAGGAAGCAAATCACAATGCCCGGCCGCTGCACCAGATTCTCGCGGAGTTTCGCGCCGCACGAGAAAAGTTACTGAACCGCGTAGGGGAATTGGACCATTCGCTATTTGCTCGAGCCATTCCTCATCCCCGGCTGAAAACCCCAATGCGCCTCGTCGACCATTTATATTTCGTCGCCGAACATGACGATCATCATCTCGCAGGCATCTGGCAGCTTATCCACGCCGGAACGCAGCCTTAGATTCCGCAAATCCTCTAGCCGCTCGCACCGCACTTTGCACTTTAGAAAGTCCAACTTCTTCCTTTCTGGCGCGCCTCCTCCTTTCCAGCTAAACTTTCTCTTCGGTTCGGCTTTTCTGCTTTGCGTTGTACTACCGGCTCTGCCTTGGAGGCGCTTTCGATGTACAACCTTACCCAAAAGCTCACCGCTGAGTTCCTGGGCACCTTCGCCGTAGTTTTCTTCGCAGCGGGAGCCGTCTGCGCCGATTTCCACTTGCGCAATTCGCCCACCGGCGGCATCGGTCAACTCGCGCTGGCTCTCGCTTACGGCCTCACCTTCGCTATTATGTTTGCCGCGCTCGGCCACATTTCCGGCGGCCACTTCAATCCTGCCATCACCATCGGTTTCTGGGTCACCAAACGCCTTTCCACGCTCGACACACTTTCTTACTGGGCTGCGCAACTCCTTGGCGCTTCTGCCGCCGCGTTCCTGCTGAAAGTCGTCATTCCCGATGAATCCTGGCGCAACGCCACCAATTTCGTGCCCGAACTGTTGCGCGACTATCCGGGATGGGCGGGCATGGCCCTTGAAGCCACTGCCACGTTTTTCCTGGTGCTCGTCGTGTTTGCCACCGTCGTCGATGAACGCGCCAACTCGCGCTCCATCGCCGCTTTTGCCATGGGCCTGACCATCACCGTCGGTGTGCTCGTTGCCGGCCCGTTCACCGGCGCCGCGCTCAATCCCGCTCGTGCCTTCGGCCCGGCCCTTGCCCTGCATCACTGGCTCAATCAACTGATTTACTGGGTCGGCCCACTCGGCGGCGGTTTCCTCGCCGGCCTCGTTTACGATTCCCTTTTCCTGCGCCAGCCCGACGTCTAGTCTCCGCGCCAGTCGCAGTCGCGTTTTCCCTGTCCCCGCGCTCAGGTAACTACACCGCAACGCCTCACCCTACTCGCCTTGTTGCTCCCTGCTGCCGGTGCTACTTTCAAGCTGGAGTTGAGTTCTTGCGGGGTGTTAGCTCATGGCTCTTAGCATTGATGATTTGTTGCGCCGCGCCGTAGAAAACAAGGCCTCCGACTTGCACCTGAAAGTCGGCAATCACCCCTATCTTCGCGTGGACGGCTTGCTTACTCCACTGACGGATGTGCCGCGCATTACGCCGGAAGAAATGCTGTCGATGGCCTTCAGCATGATGACCAACCGGCAGAAACAAAAATTCAAAGAAACCGCTGAGTTGGATATGGCGTATGGCGTCGCGGGCCTCGGACGTTTTCGTGTGAACGTGTTCCAGCAGCGCGGCAACGTCGGCATGGTTTTGCGCGTCATCCCCACCAAGATTCGCACCATCGAAGAACTGAATCTCCCCACGGTCGTTACCAAAATTTGCGAAGAGCAACGCGGCTTGGTTCTGGTCACCGGCACCACCGGTTCCGGTAAGTCCACCACGCTGGCCGCCATGATCGACCGCATCAACGCCAATCGTTCTGATCACCTTATTACCATCGAAGATCCAATCGAGTTCCTGCACCGCGACAAGCGCAGCTTCATCAACCAGCGCGAAGTGGAAGTCGATACCGCAAACTTTTCCACCGCTTTGCGCGCTGCTTTGCGTCAGGACCCCGACGTGATTCTGGTCGGCGAAATGCGCGACCTCGAAACGATTTCTACCGCTTTGCTCGCTGCGGAAACCGGCCATTTGGTTTTCTCGACCTTGCACACCTTGGACGCCACCGAAACAATTCAGCGTATTATCGCGGTGTTCCCGCCACCGGAACAAAAACAGATTCGTTTGCAGATGGCCGCCACGCTGAAAGCTGTCGTTTCTCAGCGCTTGGTGCGCCGCGCCGACGACAAAGGCCGCGTTCCCGCCGTGGAAGTCATGATCGCCACTGCGTACATCAAGGATTGCATCATCAATGCTGATAAGACGCGCCTGATCCATGACGCTATCGCCGCCGGCACCTCGCAGTACGGCATGCAGACCTTCGATCAATCGCTCTTCGACCTGTACACCAAGGAACTCATCACTCTCGACGAAGCTCTCTCGCGCGCATCGAACCCAGACGAATTCAAGCTGCGCATTCAGGGTATTCGTTCCGCCGCCGACGCTGCCCGCGAAGAAATGGCCTCGCAAATGGCCGACTTCGAGCGCTTCGCCCGCAAATAGATTTTAAGCCAGACTGCAACCTGTCAGCTCACAACTTCTCCTACAAGTGTGCCCACGCGTTGCGGTACTATGTGCCCACTTCGATTCCGCTCCAAGGAGAGTTCCATGAACTATCCCTCGTGTGTTGCGGGCCGCAGAAATTTCCTGAGGACTTCCGTGGCTCTCGGCGCAGGCATTGCCGGTGCCGGCATGCTTGCGCAGCCGTCTTATTCTTCTGACGACTCGGATCTCAGCATTGTCGGCCCTAAAAAAGGGTATTCGCCGCAGATTGGGACGCTCGTTTCGGAAATGGCGTTCATGCGCGATCAGGTCTTGCACTCCACAAAGGGAATGTCGCAAAAAGACTTGGATTTTTTGCTCGACGACAAAGCCAATCGCATGGGTGCGTTGCTGCTGCATCTTGCAGCAGTCGAAAAATTCTACCAGCTCAACACCCTCGACAACTTATCCGAGAAACAAATTCCCGAATCATGGAAAGAACAATGGGGCATGCCCATGGAACTCGGCGACCCTGCGCGCAAAGGTATCGTCGGCCACGATTTGAAATATTATTTAGATATCCTGAACGAGACGCGCGAGAAGACGTTGGCAGAATTCCGGAAACGCGATGACGCCTGGCTCATGTCCGTGGACAAGTCTTGGGGCTGGGGGCCGACCAACAATTACTGCAAGTGGTTCCACGTTACCGAACACGAAGCCAATCACAATGGGCAGATCAAATTCCTGAAGGCTCGCCTTCCTGGCGCCAAACCAGCCAGCGAGTAAGCGATGCATTTTCGCTGGCACAAAAGAAAAAGATCACCGTGGCTGGGCCGCCGGTGACCTTTTGTGCTGGTAGAAAAACAATTTCAGTTAAATCGCGCCGCGTTCTTCTCGATAAAGTGTTTGTAGTCTTCCGGAATGTCGTCGGTGGTGTAAATCGAGCCCGTCGGGCAGATCGGCAAGCACGCGCCGCAATCAATGCACTCCGTCGGGTTCACGTAAAGCTGCGGCACGGTGGCAAAGTCCGCTTCATCCTTCGTCGGGTGAATGCAATTCACCGGGCAGGAATCGATGCAATGCTCGTCTTTGGTGCAACTGTCGATGATCACGTAGGCCATGGCGAGTATCTCCCCAATTAACTGCGAGCAATCTGCATGCCACGCCGTTTCATTCGTAACCGATTGGCGTGATGGGAATTAGCAGGCGAGCCGCGCCGTCCAAATCGGATTGACTGCGTGATGTAGCGCACGCCCCTCTGGTAATCACGCACCACCCGGTTCCCGTAATCAGCGCCCGAGATACCCTGTCATCCTGAGGAGCGCGCCCTGTGCGCTTCGCCCCTAGGCACGTACGCTGAGTTCTTCTATGCTTGCTCCATGTTCGGCAAGCCCCGCCAACTCGAGACCGAATCGCAACTTTACGAAGCCGCCATCAAGACGCTGATGCGTCGCGCGCATTCGGTTCACGAAATGAAGAAGGCACTCGCTCGTCGCTGCGAAGACGAAAAACTAGTGAAGACCGTGCTCGACCGCCTGAAAAGTAATGGACTGATCGACGACGCGCGCTACGCCAAACAATTCACGCGGCATCACGCACAAACGCGCAAGCAGGGTGAATATCGTATCGCGCGCGATTTGCGCCAGCGCGGCGTTCCCGATAAACACATCGAAAACGCCATGAAAGAAACCTCCGCGGAATTGAATCCGTCTGAAATTGTGCGCCAGCGCATCGATCACAAACTGCGCTTGACCCGCGGTGAAATCGACGAAAAGAAGCTTGCATCACTTTACCGGTCGCTACTGCGTGCCGGATTCCCTTCCGACATCATCCGCAAAGAACTGCACCGCGCCACGCACGCAGAAATTCCCGAAGTGGAACTCGCCGACGAATCGTAGCAGCACGCACGAGGTCAAGATTTCCAAGCAATCGTGAGCATTCGCGCGAAAACAATGTCGGCACGCCGACAATTTCCACAGTTCGAACATAAAATTTGTTCGAACAAATTTTACACTTTAGCTCAGGTATTGAGGCCTGAGGCTTTTCACAACCCGGGCAACCCTTAAACTTGCGAACCTTGCGCTACACAAACATTATTGCCAGCGTGATGGACATCCTCACCCCTGAAGGGGTGAGCTACAGAATTCGTCCACAATTGCCGGGCTGCCAGTGCTCTGCGATAATTATGTGTTTCCACCCATCGCCATACTGAGGCTGACGTGACCGGCAACGAAATACGCGAGAAATTTCTGCAGTTCTTTGAGTCCAAGGGGCATCGCCGCGTGCGCAGTTCTTCGCTGGTTCCGCATGGCGATCCCACGCTGCTGTTCACCAACGCCGGCATGAACCAGTTCAAAGATGTGTTTCTGGGCCTCGAAAAGCGCGATTACTCGCGAGCCACCACCGCGCAGAAATGCGTTCGCGCTGGCGGCAAACACAACGACCTGGAAAATGTAGGATTCACCAAGCGCCATCACACCTTCTTCGAGATGCTCGGCAATTTTTCCTTTGGCGATTACTTCAAGAAAGACGCCATCGCCTACGCTTGGGAACTGATCACCTCGCCACAGTGGTTTGGCATTCCCAAAGACAAGCTGTACGTAACGATTTTCGGCGGAGCGGAAATCGCCGCGGGTACTACGCTCGGCGTCGATGAAGAAGCCAAGAAATTCTGGTTGGAACACGTTCCTGCCGATCGCATCTTCGCCATCCCCGGCTTGAAAGATAATTTCTGGGCCATGGGCGACACCGGCCCCTGTGGACCATGCAGTGAAATCCACTACGACATGGGGCCAGTCGCATCCGAGATGGGCCACGTCGATTGCAAATTTCCCTGCGAGTGCGGTCGCTACGTAGAACTCTGGAATCTGGTCTTCATGCAATTCAATCGCGATGCCAGCGGCACAGTAACGCCTCTGCCCAAGCCCTCCATCGACACCGGCCTGGGCCTCGAGCGCATCGCCGCCGTCCTGCAAGGCGTGATCTCCAACTACGACACCGACTTGTTCGTGCCCCTGATTGATCGCGCCGCGCAACTGATTGGCGTCGACGAAAAAAAAGAACTCGCCGCCGAAGAGCAGCGCAAATCCGCCGCATCTCTGCGCGTGATCGCCGATCACGCTCGAGCCACGGCATTTCTGATCACCGATGGAGTACTGCCTTCGAACGAAGGGCGGGGCTACGTGCTGCGCAAGATCATGCGCCGCGCGATTCGCCATGGCCGTCTGCTGGGCGCGACACAGCCATTTCTCTCGGAGATGGTTCAGACCGTTCGTCAACTGATGGGCGACGCTTACCCGGAACTGCTTGAGCCGGCCGCGGCACGCGTTCCTGAAATTGTTCGCGCAGAAGAAACCCGTTTCGGGCATACGCTAGCGATAGGCCTTAAAAAGCTTGACGAGCTAATCGCAAAACATTTTTTGGGTCCTACTCCATCCGATTTGAAAGAACAGATCTCTGGTAACGAAGCTTTTATGTTATATGACACCTACGGTTTGCCGAGGGATTTCATCGAAGACGCAGTGCGCGATGCCGGTTTGCTTTTTGACGCGGAAGGTTTCGAAAAAGCCATGCAAGAGCAGCGCACGCGCGCTCGCGCCTCCTGGAAAGGCACACACAAAGAAACCGCGAATCCGGCATTCGCGAAGCTCGCCGAGACGTTTCGCACCGCTCCGGATTTTTATTTCGCCACCACCGCTAAAGATTCCCGCGTTGAAGCCATCATCACCAAGCAAGGCTCGGTAGCGGAACTCAAAGCCGGCGAAAGCGGCGAAGTGGTCCTCGACCGCACCACCATCTACGCCGATTCCGGCGGACAAATGGCCGACACCGGCGGCTTCTACGATCCTTCCGGCCTGCAGCAAATCGCCGAAGTGACCGGCGCCTATTACCCGGTTGCGGGACTGGTCGCGCACCGCGTCACCGCAAAGGACACGTTGCGAGTCTGCGATCGCATCACCGTAGTCGCCAACGCCGAGCGCCGTTCACGCATCATGCGCAATCACACCGGCACGCACCTGGTCCACGCGGCTCTGCGCAATACTCTGGGCACCCACGTAAAACAGGCCGGCTCGCTGAACGCGCCCGAACGCCTGCGTTTCGACTTTTCGCACTTCGCTCCCGTCGATCCCGAAGAGTTGCGCGACATCGAGCAGCAAGTGAACGACGAGATTCGCCTCAACACTGAGATGGAAACCGGCATCATGTCGCTCGAAGAAGCTCTGAACTCGGGCGCCCTGGCCTTCTTCGGTGATAAATATCCGGAGAGCAACGTCCGCGTGGTGACCATTCCCGACCCGCGCGCTCCTCGGGGCTTCTACTCCAAGGAATTATGCGGAGGCACTCACGTCCACAAAGTGGGCGACATTGGCCTGCTGAAAATTGTGAGCGAAGAATCCGTCGCCGCCGGCGTCCGCCGCATCGAAGCGGTCACCGGCATCGGCGCGCTCGAGCACTACCAGCACCAGGCCCAAACTTTGCGTGAACTGGCCACCCGCCTGAACGTCGGCGAAGATTCCCTGCTCGCCACGGTCGAGAAGCTTTCGCAAACCGCCAAGCAGCTCGAGAAGGAACTAGGCGAGCAAAAGCGCAAAGGCGCCTTGAACCAGCTCGACGACTTGTTTGCCCAGTCCCGCACCATCAAAGGGGTCAAGGTAGTAATCGGCGAGGTCTCCAACGTCGACCGGGAAGGTCTGCGCCAGCTGGTTGATTCCCTGCGCCAAAAGCTAGGCTCCGGCGTGGTCGTCCTCGGCATGCCGGAAGACGGAAAAGTGGCCCTAATTGCTGGCGCGACTAAGGATCTCACCTCTAAAGTCCATGCTGGCAAGCTGATACAGGCGTTGGCCAAGCTGGTAGGCGGTTCGGGCGGCGGAAGGCCCGATTTAGCCGAGGCTGGCGGAAAAGACACAGCTGCCCTAAAAAGTGCCTTGGAGACTGTCCCGTCGCTCTTGGAACCCTTGTTATAATTCTGGCAGCGCTAGAAGCGTGCCTCACAAGTGTTGCATTCCGCTACCCTTGCACGTAGGCTAGGCTTCCCTAGAAACACCAACTGATGCGGCTCTTTGCTCCACCCAGGGTGCCCCGCACGTGAACGCAAACACTCGATCCATGCCTCGCCCAAGGCTCATTCTTCCAAGCCCTTATCTCGTCTCCATTCGATTCGCAATCGCGTTTTCTCTCATCGTGTTAGGCACCTTGGCCGTTGCGCAAAAAGCGCAAGGGCAGATTGCTTCCGCCACCAACATTGATGGTCGCAGGATCTTTGTTAACGCCGATCCGCCCGTCTTGGTGAAAATGAAAAACATTGGGAATTTGAATGCCTCCGCGACTCCTAGGAACATCTACCTGGGAGGAGGCGAGATTTCCTTCATGAACGTGGGGCAGAACCGCGCGGCGCTGAACATCGACCGCGACGGCGTGGAGAAGATTGTCCGGGAAGCCGCACAACGTCACAATGTAGATCCCGCCCTGGTTCGTGCCGTGATCGAGACCGAGTCTAACTTCAATCCTGCCGCGCGTTCGCGCAAAGGCGCGCTGGGGTTGATGCAACTTATCCCTACCACCGCCAGCCGCTTTGGCGTAAACGACGTCTTCAACCCGCAACAGAACGTCGACGCCGGGGTTCATTATCTCAAGACGCTACTGGAACGATATAATGGCAACCTCGACTTGGCGCTTGCGGCGTACAATGCTGGTGAAGGGGCTGTGGACCGGGCCCATGGGGTGCCAGCCTACCGGGAAACCCGCAATTACGTGCAGAAGGTCCAGAACGCGTATTTCCGTCCCGGCTCTGGTCGATTGGACAATGCGTTCGTCAGGCCGAACCCGATTCGCCCACAAGCAGATGCGAACGGAAGGATTGTTTTCACGAACGAGTAGGTGGGTAACTGAAAGCGAAGTAAGCGTGTAGGTTGCAGTCGGGGGAAGTTGCGGTTGGGTTTTCGTTTGGGGGAAAGCAGCGCAGTATGATTTGGGGCCGTAAAGATTTCCACATGAGTTTCGCCCGCGTTTCGCTGGGTTTCACCCTGCTTGCTGTTTTTCTGCTTCCCTGCCCCGCCCGCGCCGCCACTGCAAATAATTCCATGAAGCGTGAAGCCGCCAGCGCGCAATTTGCTCGCGCGGAAGAAATGCGCGCCGTTCTGAATGCCAAGCCGTGGGATAAGCGCACGCTCGCCGATTACAAGAAAGCTTCCGTCTGCTATCAGCGCGTTTATATGATTACCCCGCGCGCCATGGAGGTCCCCGACGCGTTGCTGGCCGTCGCCGAGCTCAACACCGAAATGGGCGACCGCTTTGGGCGCAGCTACTACGAGGCCGCCGCCGAAGCGTATCAATTTTTGATTCGCGAATATCCCACCAGCAAGTATGTGCAGGACGCGCAATTGCGCATGGCCAAGCTGCAGAAAGATCAGTTAGGCGATCCGGTTGCCGCCTCCAAAACCTACCAGGATTTTCAAAAAAATTATCCGCACTCGCCGCGTAAACGCGAAGTGCAGGAAGCCTTGGCGGAATTGGCGCTGCAGAGAAACACCGAGTCGGGTGACGCTACCACTAAGAACGGTGGAGCGGCGCCCTCGCCATCCACCGCATCCGCGCCAAGATCCGAAAGTGCCGCAGTCGATACCAAAACCACCATCAGCGGTGGCGAAGACACCAACACCGGCGCCGTGCCGCGCGTCCAAAGAATCCGCACCAACGTGACGCCCGACAGCACCGAGATCATCATCGAGCTGGAAGATTCCGTGCAGTATGTCTCCGGCCGGATCGCCAATCCTGACCGCATCTATTTTGATTTGTATGCGGCGCGTCTGAGCCCCAGCGTGGCCCGCGAAAATATTAAAGTAAGTGGCACGCTGCTCACCGCGGTGCGCGCGGCGCAAAACAAAGCCGGCATCGTGCGCGTGGTCATGGATGTAAGTGGCGTAAAAGATTATGCCGCGACCTTGATGAAGAAGCCTTCGCGGTTGCTGATCGAACTGTACAGCACGTCTCCCAAGACTGACGGCGTGCAAACGGCGCATTCCAATCGCAGCGGCCGTCAGCCTCTGAAGCCAAGTCCCACGGAATCGGCGATTGCTGTGGCTTCCGCAGTCACTGACCCGGCTCCGGAAGACATCGCAGACTCACCGGCTTCGCAGCCCTCCGCAAGAGTGTCGGCGGAGGTCAACGCTGCGACTACCTCTCCGGCCCCTTCTTCTGCCGCGACCACGGCTGCTGCTTCCGTCCCTAAGTCCATCACGCCTGCTCCCAAGGCTGAGCTTCCTTCTGCCAAGGTCTCTCGCAGCAAAGCTTCGAACTCCGCTAGCACAGTAAAGGCAGACAATACGCAGCCATCCGTCACCCCACAACCCACCCGCGATGGTCAATCGACATTGACCCGCGCTCTGGGTCTGAAAATCGGGCGCATCGTAATTGACGCCGGGCACGGTGGCCACGACACCGGCACCATCGGCCCCACCGGCTTGATGGAAAAAGATTTGTGCCTCGATGTCGCTCTGCGGCTCGGCAAGATACTCCAGCAGAAACTGCCCGGCGCGGAAATCGTCTACACGCGCTCCGACGACACATTTATCCCGCTGGAGGATCGCACCCGCATCGCCAACGAGGCCAAAGCTGATCTCTTCGTCTCGATACACGCAAATTCCAGTCCCGACCATGCGGCACGCGGCGTGGAAACCTATTACCTGAACATGCGCGGTTCCGCCGATGCCATGGAAGTGGCGGCTCGCGAAAACGCGGTTTCGCAGCAAGGTATTCACGACCTCGAAGATATCGTTAAGAAGATTGCCCGCACCGAGAAAATCGACGAATCCAAGGAATTGGCGGCGGATATCCAGGACTCCCTATCCAAGCGTATTCAGAGAACCGCCAAACCGGTCAAAAATCGCGGCGTGCGAAAAGCTCCCTTCGTGGTGCTAATCGGTGCCGATATGCCCTCGATCCTTACCGAGATTTCCTTCCTCAGCAATCCCGCGGACGAGCAGCTCCTGAAGAAGCCCGAACACCGCCAACGCGTTGCCGAGGGTCTGTACCAGGGCGTCGCCGACTATCTGCAAAGCCTGAACAGCATGGCCGTCAATGGCACTAGCCGCCCCTCGCGCCCTGCGATCGTCCCCGCCGTGGAATCGTCCAGGAACCAGAAATAGGGTTTCGGCATCTAATGGAAGGTGTGCATGCGTCGTATCCGTGTTAGTAGTTTCTTGTTGCTGACGTTGTTTTGCGCCCTCGCCACACTGGCGCAAACTTCGTCTGTCTTGCCTGATCGCTTCGGCGACTGGAACGCGGCCGCTCCCGCCAAATCCATCACTTCCAAGGATCTAGGTGCCAACTGGTCGCAGTGGGCCAATGGCGACAAAATCCTGCAAGAGGCTGGACTCACTGGCATCGAGCAGCGCACCTATCACAGCGGCAACAGCAACGACGAAGTCACCTTGCGCGTTTTCCAATTGCACGATCCCAGCAGCGCTTATGAGTTCTACACCTTCTTGCTCGCGCCCGGCATGCGCAACATGGGGCTGGGCGAGAATTCCGCGCTCGGCCAGACGGATGGCCGTTTCCTGATTGGCAATTTCGTCGTGCAGGCCACGCTTTCTGCCAACGTAAAACCTGAGAATCTGCACGACGTCGTTGGCGCGCTGAGGGCCAGGGCCGATACCACTCCCCTGCCTCCAGTAAAAAACTATTTGCCTGAAAATTGGCGCATCTTCGGCTCCGAGAAATACGCGCTTGGGCCCGAGGGTTTTCGCGCCGCCATGACTTCGTTGGACCAAGGCGCGCTTGCGGGACTGGCCAGAGAAGTTGGCTTCACCAATGGCGTTGAAGCCATGCTGGCGCGATACCACTCGGACCGCGACAGCGGCGTGCTGTTGCTGCTGGAATATCCCACGCCACAGCTGGCCGAGCAGCATTTGCACCACCTCGAAGAAGCGCTGCCTTCCGCCAATAAGAAGTCCGGCATAACCATCGAGCGCAAAGCTTCCGTTCTGGCTCTGGTGTTTGCTCCTTCGTCTGATCGATACGCCCAAGCCCTCCGCGATCAGGTGAATTACGAAACCCAAGTCACCTGGAACGAGCCGCGACAGACCGCCACCGATCCTCCATGGGTCATCATTCTCTCCAAGATTTTCCTGTTTACCGGGCTGTTCCTGGGCGTGGCAACCGGCTTAGGTGTCGCCTTCGGGGGAATTCGCGTGCTCACCAAGCGTCTGTTCCCCGGCAAGATCTTCGACCGGCCCGAAAATGTGGAAGTGCTGCAACTCGGCTTGTCGGGCAAGAAGATCGATTCCTCCGACATGTACTAAGTAATTTCCGCTCAAACTTTTCCGGTGACGACTGTTTCCCCAGTGCGTCTAATCATCGAATCTTTGTCTAGTAGTGCCTGCCTGTCGTAAAATGACAGGTTGCAATCTAAATGCGAACCGCTCTCTATGTTGTGCCCAAATTTGCCAGTCTTCGTGTGCGAGCTTCGCGCGTCGCATGCTCCATGGCTCTGGTGTCCTTTGCCATAGCCTCCCTAACCGCTTGTGGCGCCAAATCTTCCGCGGATAATGCTGGGGGTGCCCCGCAGGCAATGCCTGTCCAGGTGCTGGTCGCGTCCACGGAAAAGATCGCGGATACCACCGAGTACCTCTCCATCCTGAAGTCTCGGCATTCCGCCACCATCAACCCCCAGGTGGAAGGCTACGTCACCAAGATCTTCGTCAAGTCCGGCGACCGGGTTCGGGCCGGCGAACCTCTGCTGCAAATCGATCCACTGAAGCAGGAAGCCTATGTCAGCAGTCAGGACGCGGCTCGCGTTGCACAAGAAGCTACGGTGCGGCTCGCGAAAACAAATTGGGAACGGGCCCAGAAATTATCGGAAGCTGGCGTAATCAGCAAATCGGAATACGACAATGCGCAAGCTAACTACGATTCCGCCGTGGCGCAACTGAAATCGCTCGAGCAGCAACTTCAGCAGCAGCAGGTTGAACTGCGCTACTACCGGGTCAGCGCGCCGATGGACGGCATCATCGGAGACATTCCGGTGCGCATCGGCGATCGTGTTGTCGTCACCACTGTGCTGACGACCGTCGATGAACCAGGCGCGCTGGAAGCTTACCTGTACATTCCGGCCGACCGTGCCAAAGATCTACACCTTGGCCTGCCGGTGAAATTGCTGGACGAAGCGGGCGCGGTGCGCACCGAAACCCAAGTCACCTTCGTTTCTCCGCAAGTGGACACCGAAACGCAAACTGTGCTAGCCAAAGCTGCGGTCAGTAATCCCAAGGCAAATCTGCGTGTCGCCCAGCAGGTTCGTGCGCAGATCACTTGGGGCGTGCATGAAGGCGCGGTGATCCCGGTGCTCGCGGTCCTCCGCATCAACGGCCAGTTTTTTGCGTTCGTCGCGGTGAAGGAAGGCGATAAGACCGTGGCCCGGCAGCGCGCCCTGAAACTCGGTGAAATTGTGGGCAACAACTACGCGGTGCTCGATGGCATGAAGCCCGGCGACCACATCATCATTTCCGGCACACAGTTTCTGCAAGACGGCGCGCCCGTGGCTGAGCAAATCCAGACCAGTGCTGCAAAAGCTGGCAGTGCCCAACCAAGCTCCAGTCCATCACCGGCCCGTTAATCTCCACACGGCATTCACCGGGCCGAGCGTTCGTTCGCGAGAAAGGCGAGTACGGATTTGTTCGTCGATTTTTTCATTAAGCGTCCGGTGTTCGCGACCGTTTGCGCCCTGTTGATTATTTTGGGCGGCGCCATCGCCATTCCCTCGTTGCCCATCGCGCAATTCCCCAATCTGGCTCCTCCGCAGGTCGTGGTTTCCAGCGGCTATATCGGGGCCAACGCGCAGGCTGTGGAATCGGCGGTCACCATTCCACTCGAGCAGGCCATCAACGGCTCGCCCGGAATGAAGTACATCACGTCTTCCAGCGGCAACGATGGCAGCAGCAGCATCACCATTACTTTTGATGTTTCCCGCGACGTCGATCTCGCTTCCGTCGACGTGCAGAATCGCGTCAACCAGGCGTTAGGCCGCCTGCCCAACGCGGTGAAAAACACGGGCATCATCATCACCAAGCAAGCTTCGGGCTTCGTGTTTGGCGCCGGCGTGTATTCCGAAAATAGCCAGTACGACAGCTTATTTCTCAGCAACTACCTCGACGTTTACGTAAAAGACGCGCTGAAACGCGTCAAAGGTGTTGGCGACGTTTTTATTTTTGGTGAACGCAAATACGCCATGCGCTTGTGGCTCGATCCGGCGCGCATGGCACAGCGTGGCCTCACCGCGACGATGGTTCTCGCGGCGCTGCAGGAACAAAACGTCCAAGTCGCTGCAGGGCAAGTCGGCCAGCCGCCATCCAATGACGCACAGGCGTATCAGATCAGCGTGCGCGCCATTGGCCGCCTTACGGAGCCGAAAGAATTCGAAAACATTATTCTCAAGACTGGCACCGACGGCACCCTCGTCCGCATCAAGGATGTCGGCCGCGCCGAACTTGGCGCCGAAGATTACAGTTCGATTCTGCGTTTCAATGGGCACGATGCGGTTGGCCTGGGCGTCACCCAACTTCCCGGCGCCAATGCGCTAGATGTCGACAAAGCCGCCAAGGCAGAACTCGCGCTGCTCTCCAAAGGTTTTCCTCCGGGACTGAAATACGCCGTCGCGTTTGACACCACCACCGTAATTGGCGAATCCATTCGCGACGTCTTAACCACGCTGCTCGAAGCTATCGTCCTCGTCGTGCTGGTCATCTACTTGTTCTTGCAAGACTGGCGCAGCACCTTCATCCCTGCGATCACCATTCCGGTGTCACTGATCGGCACCTTCATCTTCGTCAAGATTCTCGGCTTCTCCATCAACACACTCACGCTCTTTGGTATCACCTTAGCTACCGGCCTAGTCGTGGACGACGCTATCGTGGTCATCGAAAACGTCGAGCGTCACATCGTCGAAGGCATTTCCGAGCCACACAACGCCGCCAGCGTGGCCATGAAGGAAGTCGCCGGCGCGGTGATCGCCACTTCTCTCGTGCTGGTCGCGGTGTTCGTGCCGGTCTCTTTGTTTCCCGGCACCACCGGCATCTTATTTCGACAATTCGCCCTGACCATCGCCTTCTCTGTTTCGATTTCCGCGTTCAACGCGCTCACGCTCACTCCCGCGCTCTCCGCCATTTTTCTTGGCCATCACCGCGAGCGCGCGCAGTGGTCTGGCTTCAAAGCTTTCAATCGCGCCTTCGAATCCGGCTCGCACTTCTACAAACGAGTTCTGCACGGCGTTATCGAATATAAATACGTCGGACTCTTGGTATTTGCTATCGCGCTGGCGTCTGCCGGCTATCTCTACTACACAATTCCTCAAGGATTTATTCCCGAAGATGATCAGGGCTACCTGGTTATCGCCGTGCAAACTCCGCAAGGTGCTTCGCTCTCGTACACTCAGGATGTCTGCTCCAAGGTGGAAGAAACACTCTCGCACGTTCCTGAAATTGATGGCGCCTTCACCATCGTCGGCTTCGGCTTTGCCGGCAGTGCTTCCAACCGCGCCATCATTTACATCAATCTCAAAGAATTTAACCAGCGCAAAGGCAAGGAACATTCTGGCGCAGCGATAGTAGAAAAGTTGCGCGGGCCATTGATGGGAATTTCCGGCGGGCTGGTAGTTCCCTTCAATCCTCCCGCGGTGCAAGGACTCGGCGAATTCGGCGGCTTTACGTTCATCGTTGAAGATTTGGGACGAAACACTCTGCAAACGCTAGCTGACACCACCAATCAGTTAGTCGCCGCCGGCAATCAAAGCAGCCGTGTCGCTGGGCTCTTCACCAGCTTTACCGCCAACGACCCGCAATTCCTGGTGCAGATCGATCGCGAGAAAACCAAGAGCCTGCAGATTCCGCTGAGCCAGGTTACCGACGCGCTCGAAGTCTTTATGGGTTCCGTCTACGTGAACGACTTCGACTTCAATAACCGTTCCTATCGCGTGTACGTGCAGGCAGATCAGAAATTCCGCAATGAAGCGAAAGATATGCGCACCTACTATCTGCGCTCCGACACCGGCAAAATGATTCCGCTGGATAACGTGGTCGACATCAAGCAAACCGCGAATCCGCAAGTCATCACCCACTACAACCTGTTTCGCTCGGCGGAAATCGATGGTTCGGCGCTTCCCGGCGTCAGCAGCGGCCAAGCTCTCGCGGAAATGGAAACGCTCGCGAAAAAGATTCTGCCGCAGGGTATGACCTACGAATGGAGCGGCCTGTCTCTCGAGGAAATTGAGTCAGGCGGCAAAGCAGCAATCCTTTTCGGCTTGGGATTGGTGTTCGTCTATCTCACACTGGCCGCTCAATACGAAAGCTACATTCTTCCGTTCATCGTTTTGCTGGGCGTGCCGGTGGCGCTGCTCGGCGCGCTGGGCGCCATTTCCCTGCGCGGCCTGACCAATGACGTTTACTGCCAAGTCGGCCTGGTTATGTTGATTGGCCTCTCCAGCAAAAACGCCATTCTGATCGTGGAATTTGCGGAGCAGTTGCAGGACGAAGGCTTGGGCACACTGGACGCTGCGGTAGAGGCGGCGCGCATCCGCTTGCGCCCCATCTTGATGACTTCACTCGCCTTCATCCTTGGCGTCGTGCCACTAATGATCGCGCAGGGCGCAGGCGCGGCTGGACGCGTCTCCGTGGGCACCACGGTGTTTGGCGGCATGCTCGCGGCCACTTCTCTCAATCTTTTGTTTATCCCGCTGTTGTACGTCGTCGTTCGAACGCTTGTGCCACGCAAGCAGGTCGCCAGCGTCGCCGCCGGCGAAGCGCAACAAGCCTAACGCATCCAGATTGTTATCGTTTTCCAGCACTGATCTTGGCGCGGCTCGGCACTCGCGTCCGGCATTCCCCGCAAAAACGGTGGGTCTTCAGATCGATCCACTCCACTCCGTGCGACGGCGCCATTACGCACTGGTAGTCTTCGCAATGCGACAACGTCAACGTGTGCCCCAGTTCGTGCACAGATTCCTTCAGCAACCGCTTTCGAAACAGCGGCGCATCTTCCGGCAATCCGTAGAATCCCTCGCCCAGGCGTTTCGTCGACACCACCGCGCAGCGCCCTTCCAACTGCGCTTCTCCGAATACAAACGTCAAAATTGGAATGTATAAGTCGTGCGCGGTCACGCCCAGCAACCTCCAGGTGTCTGGAGTTGCCCGCGCGCTCATCGCCGCAAGAATTTCCGTCGATGAGTATTGTTGCCGGGTAACGTTGAACGCGAATGCCGGATCCGCTTCCGCCTGCAGCACTTCACAAGGCACCGTGAATTCGGCAGCTAGGCCTTCACACAGGTCCGATAAAATATCGGGCCGCATCGCCCCAAACGGCAATAATTGAATCCGGTTCACAACGCTTCTGCCGTTGCCGCTCTCTTCCAACCATAGCGCTTCAGTTTGTTATGCAGCGTGACTCGATCGATGTCGAGCACTTCCGCCGCCAAGGTCTGATTCCCTTTGCAGTCATCCAACACCGCAAGGATATGTGCGCGCTCCATATCGTCGAGCGTGCGCGTGGTGTGTTCCGCGACGGGCAGCCGCAGGGCGAAGTCTTCTTCGCGAATCTCCGGTTCCTGCGCCACCACCATGGCGCGTTCGATGGCATTTTCCAGTTCCCGGATATTGCCCGGCCACTGATAACGATCCAGCAGCGCCATCGCATTGGGAGAAACGCGCGTGATGCGCTTGTTCATCGAGGTGCAGAATTTGCGCACAAAGTGGTCGACCAGCACCGGAATGTCGCCCTTGCGATCGCGCAGCGCCGGAAGCTGAATCTGAAACACGTTCAGGCGATAGTACAGATCCGGGCGAAAGCGCCCTTCTTCCACCAACTGTTCCAGGTTTTTGTTGGTCGCGGCGATGCACCGGAAATCCACGTGAATCGGGTGCGAGCTGCCCACCCGCGTAATCTCGTGCTCCTGCAAGACGCGCAGCAAATCCGTCTGCGTCTTCAGGCTGATGTCGCCAATTTCATCCAGGAAGATTGTGCCGCCATCGGCCACCTCGAAACACCCCTTTTTGCGATATTGCGCTCCGGTAAACGCTCCTTTTTCGTGGCCAAACAGCTCGCTCTCTAGCAACGTTTCCGCGAGCGCTCCACAGTGAACGACCACCAGCGGATTGTAGTGACGCGGGCTGGCACTATGAATGGCCCGTGCGCAAAGTTCCTTGCCCGTACCGCTTTCTCCGGTGATGAGCACCGTAGCTTCCGTGGGCCCAACGGTCTGAATCGCTTCGAACACGCGAGCCATCGCCGCACTTTGCCCGACGATTTCCTGCGGGCGTGACACCGCAGCCACCGTTTCGCGCAGCCGCGCGTTTTCCTGCTCCGCCCGTTTCAGCGAAAGCGCATTGTGCACAGTGTGCGCGATATCATCAGGATCGAATGGCTTGGAGACATAGTCGTAGGCCCCATTTTTCAGCGCCGCCACCGCGGTCTCAACCGATGCATAGCCGGTCATGATAATCACCAGCATTTCCGTATCGATTTCGTGCATCCGGCGCTGCAGTTCCACGCCGTCCGTCCCCGGCATTTTGATATCCACCAGCGCCAGATCAAATCGCCGCCCGGCCATCTTGGCGAGCGCTTCCTGCGCACTTTCTGCGACCGTGACGTCGTATCCCTCTTCGCGAAACCACTTATCGAGCGAATCGCGCACGATCAATTCATCATCAACAACGAGCAGATTCCCCTTGTTCGCCATGTTCTTCACTCCTTAACTTGCCGCTGCGACCGGAGCGTTGGTCAAAGCAACATTGGCATGCACTGGTAACGTAATTTTGAATGTGGTGCCTTTTCCTAGTTCCGAAGACACCTCGATTTTTCCCTGGTGGCGCTCCACGATATTGCGGCTGATCGCCAGCCCTAAGCCCAAGCCGCGCCCGCGTTCTTTGGTGGTAAAAAATGGCTCAAACATGTTGGCCAGGATCTCGGGCGGCATCCCCACGCCGTCATCCCGCACTTCGATTTGCACATCCGCCGTTCCGGCCACGACTCGCGTGCCTAACCTAAGATTGCCGCCATTTGACGACATCGCATCGATTGCGTTCATCACCAGCGCCAGGACCACCTGCTCAATCTGCCCCGCGTCGCAGCGTACGTGGGGCAATTCCGGCGCGAGGTGCAGGTGTAGCTCGATATTTTTCAGCTCTAAGTGGTGCTGCACCAGGCGCACACAGCGATCCATGATTGCGTTCAGGTCCGCGGGCTCGCAGTTCATCGATGTTGGCCGGCCAAAGGTCATCAGGTTCTTCACAATTTCGCCGCAGCGCCGGCTTTCCGACTCCATCAGATCCAGCATGCCGATGTTTTCCTGATTTACGTCCGGTTCCCGCCCCAGCCGCTTTTTCAGCAATTTCGCGTAAGTGAGAATTCCCGCCAGCGGATTGTTAATCTCGTGTGCTACGACCGCCGCCAGTTTCCCGATCGATGCCATACGCTCTACCCGCAGCATCTCTTCATGCGCGCCACTCAGCTCCCGCGTCTTCTCGTCCACGCGATCTTCCAGCGTTCGCGTCCATGCGTTAATTTCCTTATGCGCCTGATTCAGTTGGCAGCTCATGGTGTTGAATGAGCTCGCCAAATCCGCAATTTCGCCATGGGTCTGAATCTTAATTTGGTATCCCAGATCGCCGGATCCTACGCGATGCGTTCCTTCAGTCAGCGCAGTGAGCGGGTCGTGCAACATTTGGCGCACAAACGCCGCGCTCAGCAGCGCCACGCCCAGCACCGCAAGGATGGTGTACAGCTGAACCTGTCGCGTACTCTCCGCAACGCTCTCTTCGGTTTTTGCCAACGAAATGTCGGTATCCAACACTCCGAGAGTTGCCAGCGCTGGAGGATGGGCATGACATTCCGCCGAAGCACAGGTGGCCGAGTTCTCGATCGGACTGACTACGCCCAGAGCTCGCTCTCCACTCGTCAGCCTATAGGTGCGGAACGCCTGCGCGTGATTGGAAAATCGATATGGCGTGTCGCCCGGCGGAATGGCCTCGTGAACCGCAAACGAGCTGTCCACAAACTTATTCGTCTCGGAAGGGTCGGAAGAAAAACTGACCCGCCCCTGATCATTAATGATGCGAATGCGAATCATGCCCGGCTCGTTGGCCAGGTCGCTGATGATGTGGTACAGCCCGTCGCGCTGATTGCGCAGCATGTAATACGACGTGTTGCGCTTGATGACGCTGTTGATGCGCGCTGCATCGGCCAGCGCGTTTTGTTCTAAATGTTTGCGATGCAGCTGAATGTTTAAGTAGCCCAACACGCCAAATACAATCGCCATCGACGATATCAGCAATACCAGCAGCTTCGAGCTGAGACTGCCGGTTACCCGGGCCCAGAGGGTGGGCGCCCGCGATTTTTCATTAAGGACTGACATGTGAAAGCTCCGGAATATCCTCCCCAGCGATTTCCGGCTGCTGAATCGGTTGATATGGCCCGTGATCTTCAAAAATCGGCAAGTACTTCACGCACATTGAAAATATGAAGAAGCCGGCGGAGATGATGCTTAGCGTGATCATCAGTTCCGTCCACTTGGGCACGAAGTGATGGCCGGCCCAAGTCTCGAAGCCCGTGATGCTCACGTTCAAGCGATTGGTGACGAAGCCCAGCAGGCAACTGATCGACGCGAAATACAGTCCCTTGGGCGATTGGCGAATCTTCTTAAAACTCAACATCGCAATCGGAATCACAAACGCCAGCGAGAGTTCCAGCCACAGAAAATACGCTTCGTAGCTGGGTTTCACGATCATGCCCAGAATTCCGCGATGATAATAATCTTCCAAGCGCAACAACGCGTTCACGCTCAGGGCCACCAGCAGCGCTCCGCCCAGTTCCACCAACACCGGCAATTCCAGATGCCGGCCAAACGCCTTGGCGCTCAGCGTCGACTCGAAGATGGTCATTGCCAGTCCACACGCAATGGCCGAACCAAAGAAGAAGAACGGCAACGCCGGCGAATACCAGAAGGGATGCAACTTGCTGGGCATAATCAAATACAGCGATCCCAGCGAACTCTGGTGCAGTGTGGAGAGCAGAATTCCCAGCACGACCATCACCGGCATGATCCGCTTGATCCACTTCAGCGGAGTGCGCAGCTTAAAGCGTTCCAGCACGTTGGGCAGAAACTCGAAAAACAGCACCGTGGTATAGGTCATGACGCACATGCCTACTTCAAACATCGGCGAATGCAGATTCATGTAAACCAGTTGGTGCCAGATGAACCACGGACGTCCCAGATCGAACAGCAAACCAACGATAAACAAGCAGTAGCCGAGGAAGGCGGTCAGCACCGTGGGCCGCACGATGCTGTGCAGCCGCTCGATCTTAAACAGATACACCGCACCAGTGATGCAGAAGCCACCCGCCGCGAGCATGATCCCGCACAGGCAGTCGAACCCGATCCACAATCCCCATGGGAATTGATCGTTCATGTTGGAGACTGCGCCCAGCCCGTGGAAATAGCGAACATACGCGGAGTAAGCGCCCAGGCACATGATGATGGCGAACAGCACTTTCCAGAACGTCACCTTGAACTTCACCGCGCACCTCCGTTTTTCTCTTTCGCTTCCGCGGCAGCCACTTCATCGCGGCGATTCGCCACCCAATAAATGCCTCCTAGCACCAGGCCCCACAACGGGATGAAATCAGGCATCCGCGACATCACCCGCCCGGTATATTCGGGCAGCGGTATGTCGCCAATCTTCTCTTCCGTGGGATAGCCAAATTGATCTACTGGTACGGATGACAGCAGCAGCACCGATGTTCCGCCCACTTCTTTCAGCCCGTACACGTGCGGCACGTAGTTCCCCGGATTTTGCCGTATGCGTTCCTTCGCTTCGACAATCAGCGCGTCGCGCTCTCCAAATTTCGTCGCACCCGTGGGGCAAATTTCCGCACACGCCGTCTGCTGGCCGGCATTGACGAGATCAGGGCACATGATGCATTTCCGCACACGCGGATTCAGTGATCCCCATTCATACTTGGGCTGCGCGAACGCACACGCCACCATGCAATAGCGGCAGCCGATGCATTTCCACACGTCGTACACCACCGGCCCTTCCGCCGTTTTGTGAAATGCGCCGACGGGGCAGACCGTGGCGCACGCCGGCTCTTCGCAGTGCATGCACAAGCGCCGCATGAACTTGTCGTTCGCCGTCAAAACCACAGTGAATTTGTGTTCGGATTGTTTCTCTTCCGCCGCGATGCTGTCGTTATACGGAAGATTGTTGTGATCGGCGCAAGCCTTTTCGCAGGCTTTGCAGCCGATGCACAATGTCGCATCGTATAAAATGCCTTTGCTCATACCCACTCCCTGACCCTGAATTCCAATCCGGCACACGTGTTGGGCGAATCATTCCGGACTGTATTTGGGTTTTCATATGTTGCGAATTCCGACAGATGAAAATTGACCTGTTCTCGCGAGAGGCTAGGAGCGCTGGCGGTTAGTCATCCGGACATCCGGGTCAAACGACGCAAATTCGATGTCCAAGAACTGTAAGGAAGTTCAACAGGGATGGCCACGTCAGAGATGAAACCTTCCGCGCGGTCGTTGACCCATACGAAGTATGAGGAAGAATTAAGCGGTTTCCCGTGAAGTGGGTCACCCTTGTAGGTGACTCGGGTCACCCCCTGCCGCTGCATATCTCACCAGCAAAGCTATTCATCGCCATTCATATCGCTTTTCTCAAAAAGGTCCCGCCTCCTGGGAGACGGGACCTTTTGCTTGCTTGTATGTTACTTGCACGCAGGAACAGGGTGGCAGGTCGATTAATTCAGGAAGAATTCTTGGGTGATTTCTGCCCACTTTTCCGATGGCATTTGCACTGTCAGGTCATGTACTGCAACGCCACCATCTTGTGCCACCGGGCCGGCCATTGCTGGTATCCGCGCCTGCAAGCGGCTGGCTGCTTCCGCCATCCACTTCCGTGCCAGGCTGCCGTTCAGCAAGTTGCGGAAGCTGGTGGAAAGATCCGGCGAGAGTACCGAAACGAACCAGCCCTTGCCGTACGGATCCGTGTTGCTCAGGGAAAGATTGCTCAGCAGTTCTTCGTTTACGTTAGTAACTTCGCCTTCCACTGGCGACACGAGATCGGTCTTCTGCCCGTCGCGCAGCAATGTGGCGAACTTCTGTCCTTGACGCACCCACTGACCGCGCTTCGGTAGGACGATACCGTCAACCTTCCCTGCCAGCCGCGCGCCGAAATCATCCAAGCCTACGCGGACCAGCGTTGGACTCTCTTGCAACGCCCAGGTGTGACCCTGGTGATAGCGCCGATTGTCCGGCATTTCAAATCCAGCGACAAAGCTGGGCACCAAACGCGGCGCAGCCGAAGCAACCTCCTGCTCGGCTTCTGTCGCTTGCGTTACTTCCTTGCCTTTACGTAGATAATCAATCGCCAGAAAAATCGCAAACATCGTAACCATCAGAATGACTGTCATGACCGCCTCCCCGTTTCCTTTTTTGTGTTTCTCTTTTCCTGTTCCCTGCTGCGCTGCTTCTCTCTTCTTCTTTCTGACCTTCGCCCTCTATAAAGGCATTCGCGATACCAAAGGTCGAATGATGTCGCCACTGTCACGTAAGTCGATGAAAGCAAGCGGATAAATAGAGACTCGGAATTGCAAACCGGAGAAATGACGACGAAACGCGATCACGGAACCGATGAGGATTTCGGCGGGTGATTTTCGCTCGCACTGGCGCAATCAGGCTAAGTTGTGCAGTTGTAAATAGTTGAAAGCAACAAATGAAGTGATGTGAATTGCTATAGTACTGCTGCAAAGTTCAGCTACAAATTGCGCGATGCATTTCGCCGCGCGGCTGACACGAAATTGTTTTCGATTTTTGTTGCGAGAACTCTACGTTTCAAAACTTACTCATCGAATAGCGGCAAATCTCAGCCCTTATTGTGGAAGAATTCAGCGATGCCGTTCACCACTAACTCTTGCTGCTCATCCTTTAACTCAGGATAAACCGGCAACGACAGGACTTCCCTACTCGCTTTTTCCGCGACGGGGAAATCTCCCTCTTTCAATCCTAAGTAACCGAACGCTTTTTGCAGATGCAAGCAGAGCGGGTAGTAGATTTCGCTGGGGATTCCAGACTTGCGCAAGGACTCTTTCAACTCGTCCCGAAACGGAACCCGAATCGTGAACTGGTTGTAGACGTGCTCGAACTTCTCGGATGGCACCGCCGGGCTCGTCAACTGCTTCGCCAGCCCGTGCTCTTCGAATAACCGCCGGTAGCGCGCCGCACGATTCGCCCGGCCCGCCGCCCATGCGTCGAGATGCGGCAGCTTCACCCGAAGCACCGCAGCCTGAATCGCGTCCAGCCGGCTGTTGGTGCCCAGCAGTTCGTGGTAATAGCGCTGCTTGCTGCCGTGCACCCGAAGCATCTGCAAACGTTCCGCCATGGCAGGGTCATTCGTAGTGATAAAGCCACCGTCGCCCGCTCCCCCAAGGTTTTTCGACGGGAAAAAGCTAAAGCAGCCGAAATCGCCAAGCGTGCCGCTCGCCCGCCCCCCATATCGCGAACCAATCGCCTGCGCCGCGTCTTCAATCACCAGCAGCCCGCGCTTCTTGGCGATCGCCAGAATCGGATCCATATCCGCGGGCAGGCCAAACAGGTGCACCGGCATAATCGCCCGCGTCTTCGGCGTAATCGCCGCCTCAATCAACGCTGGATCAATATTGAATGTAGCCGGATCAATGTCCACGAAAACCGGCTTAGCGCCCACATACGCGATCGAGCCAGGCGACGCCACAAAACTAAAAGGCGAGGTAATCACCTCATCGCCCGCGCCAATGCCCGCCGCCAGCAGCACCAAAATCAGCGCATCGGTACCGGAGGCGCATCCAATCGCATGCTTCGCGCCCAGTTTCGCTGCCAACTCCTCTTCCAACTTCTTCACTTCCGGCCCGAGAATGAAATACTGGCTGTCCATCACCCGCGTAACCGCCGCCATTACTTCCTCGCGAATCCCGGCATACTGCGCTTTTAGATCCAGAAAATCGAAAGCCATTTTCACCGGATCGGCAGCTTCCTTCTTCGGGCCCTTCGCAGCTACGTTCGCATTCATGAAATAAGTCTCTCTCCGGGATGCGGACAAAAAATCCGCTCGATCCAAGTGTAAGCCAGAATAAGTTTCCAGTTGCAGACGAATTGTGTTTTTTACTGGCAATACAACGATGCGCTCGCGAGGCACGGACGCAAAGAGTCTCCGCGTGTCACCCGGATCGCTGTTTACCCGAGGAAACTTCACCGCAAACTATTTAGGAGGATGAGTCCGAAAATATTCTTCTAGCCCCGCTTGCACCTGCTTCACACTATCCGACACGTTCTTACTCATGGCCGAAGCCACACCAGCCACCGCTTTTCCAGTCGCTGGCTCATCGTGGTTGTACGCGTAGGTCCACACCAACTGGTTCGTCTTGGCGTCGCGCATCTCCACATCATACGTAAGTCGCGCCTGCGGTCCATTCACATCCATTTCTTTAAACTCAAACAAATGCCCGCTCAAAATAAAGTCGCCCTCCGAGTCGCTCCGCAAATGCGTAACACTGCCAAAGCGTCCCGAAGCGCGCAGTCCGCGTACCAACGCATTCTGCAGCATGTCCGTAGGCGCTTCGGCCCAGCGCTCGTTCTGATAAATTCCCATTTCCTCCGCGTTGGTCCCAAACACGATTCGGTCTTCGCGATACAAATGCGAGGTAATAAAGTGGCGCACCATGATCGAGACATCCAGCGAATTCGCCCCGGCAATCGTGCTCGGTGGGTACATGATCTGATAGTAGTGGACCGGCTTGGCCTTCGCGCAACCACCGCCAAGCGCCACGATTCCGATCAGCACAATCGCCAGTGCAACGCCGTTCAGAAATGCCCCGTGATTCAATTCGCCGAACTGCCACAGCACTTTACTACCGTTCCGTTTTCTCATGGCAGCTCTCCGGGTCGGTGCTCTCGCGGACCACTGTAGTTGATCAAACTGGAAGGACGCGTCTTGATCAGTTCGGTAAACTCTTGCAGGTTTTCCGAGACCTTGCGCATATTTTCCAGAATTTCATCGATGTTTTCAGAATTAACATCCAGAGTACGATTCAGCCGCTTGGTCAGCACCGACACCGTCTCTAGTGATTCGCGCAGTTTCACCACCGAAGCCCGCACATCGGCTCGATTATCGCCAATCATCCCATCGACATGCTTCAGCGTTTCATTGGCCTGGTCGGTCGTCTTGCTGAGTTTATCCAGCAGCGGCTCGATCTTCCGGCTCGCCGTATTTACATTACCCAGCGTCGATCTGATCAGCGGGCGATCTTCGGCCAGCATGCCATTCACATGCGCCAGGCTCGCCGACAAATTGGCGCGATTGCGATCGTTTAGCAAATCGTTCACTCGCGCAATCGTAACGCTCAGCTCCTTCACCCGCAGATTCAGATTGGCCATCAACTCCTGCGCCTGCGGCGAAAGATTGCTGATCTGCTCCGCCAAATCGTTGAATCCCATATACGGCTTGGCATTCAGTTGCGACCCGGGGCTCGCCAGTGCCGCTTGAGCCGAACCCGGTTTGATTTCCAGGTGATTGTCGCCCAAAGGGCTGTAGCTCAGAATCGCCACCCAACTATCCGTCTTAATCGGCAAATCGTTCTTCACACTAAAGGTCATATCGATCAGGCCCGGATTCGCCGGGTCGATCTGCATCTTTTCCACCCGCCCAATCTTGGGCCCGCCGGCGTAGTGCACCGACGCTCCCGGCTCCAGCCCCGCCGCATTCGGAAATTTGGCGTGGAAGCTTTTGGCCGATCCAGCGAACGCTCCAGAGAGCGAAAACACGGTAAACACCAGCAGCACTACCGCCACCAGAACGAACAATCCCACAAATACCTGTTCGCGTTTTTCTCCCATCGTTACCTGCTCTTCCCTTGCGTTGCCGTCCCCGTCTGCGGCTCGGTAAGCATCTGCAAGTAGTCCAGTTCCTGAGCGACTGCAGGCTCCGGCACTCGATCCAAAAATTGCCGCACCTTGGGGTGCTTGCTGTTTTGCATTTCCGCCACCGTCCCTAACGCCACCACGTCGCCCTTGTTAATCAGCACCATGCGATCCGCAATCAGAAACGCGCTGGCCAATTCGTGCGTAACCACGATAATCGTCATGTGGAACGCTTTTTTTAACTCCAGAATCAGCTGGTCGATCCCCGCCGCAATAATCGGATCCAGTCCCGCCGAAGGCTCGTCGAAAAACAGAATCTCCGGATCCATGGCCAGCGCCCGCGCCACCGCGGCTCTCTTCTTCATGCCGCCGCTCAATTCGGATGGCATGTAGTCTTCGAATCCCGATAACCCCACTTGATCCAGTTTCAGCCGCACCATGATTTCAATGGTGGATTCCTCCAGCTTGGTATGTTCGCGCAAAGGCAGCGCCACATTTTCTCCCACGGTCATCGATCCGAACAGCGCCCCGCCTTGAAACGACATACCCAACTTCTTACGAATCTCATCCCGCTCTTCATTGGTGATGGCCGAAAAGTTTTTTCCCCGCATCCATACTTCGCCGGAGCTGGGATGTTCCAATCCCACCAGCGTGCGCAGCAGCGTGCTCTTGCCGGAACCAGATCCGCCCAGGATCACCATGGTCTCGCCGCGCTCCACGTCGAAATTAATCCCGTGCAGAATTTCTCGTCCTCCGTAACTCACCCGCAAGTTGCGCAACGATATCATCGGCCCATCGGGCGGCTCATCGCGCAAATCCGCTTCCAACCGTTCGCCTCGCCGCCTCATCGCGCACCCACGAAGAAGAACAACGCAGTAAACACCAAGTCCACCAAAACCACCATGAATATCGATATAACCACCGCGCGCGTCGTCGAGCGCCCCACTTGCTCCGCTCCACCGCCGGTCGTCAATCCTTCCAGGCATCCCACCGCGGTAATCACCATTCCAAACATGACGCTCTTGATCAAACCTGTTACGACGTCACGCAGAAACAACGCCTCCAGCGACGCTTTGATGTAGCCGATCCAGGTGAAATCCGCCTGCAGCACTCCAAACAGCGAGCCGCCAAAAATCCCCATGGTGTTTGCCCAAATGGTCAGACAAGGCAGCATGATAATCATGGCCACAAATTTCGGTGCGACCAGGAAATGGATGGGACTGATGGCCATGGTCTCCAGCGCATCAATTTCCTCAGTCACCTTCATCGTGCCAATTTCCGCCGCAAACGCCGACCCCGACCGCCCGATCACCACAATCGCCGTGATCAGTGGCCCCAGTTCGCGCGACATCGAAATCGCCACCGCGCTGGCCACGAAAGTCATGGCCCCAAACCGTTTCAGTTCGTACGCGGCCTGCAACGCCAGAATCAAGCCAATAAAAAATGTAATCAGGGTAAGAATCGGCAGCGCGCGCACGCCCACTTCCATGGCTTGCGCAATGGCGCGCTGGTATCGTACCGGCTTCCCAAGGAATGGCCCCACAAACGTGGCATGCGCAGCTCTGCCCCCAAGCATGGCCAGCGCCCCCAGGTAGGAAAGAGAGTCGAGCACCGCCGCGCCAGTTTGTTGAGCAATTTCCACGTGCAAACTTTACCTTTTACTGGGAAAACGACTACTTGTGGCCCTCGGAAGACACCGCCTGCTCTTCGTTATCGTAAATCTCAAAAATCCTTTGCAAGCGTGATAGCTCCATCACTTCGCGCACCGTTTTGCTCAGCCCGTACAAAATCAGCCGCGAGCCCTGATCGCGCGAAGCCTTCAACCCTTCTACCAGCGACGCAATGCCCGAGCTGTCGATGTACCGCACCGCACCAAGGTTCAAAATTACTATCTTGGTGTGCTTCTCCCGGATCTCTCCCAATAACACTTTGCGCATGGCCGGAGAATGCGCCAGGTCAATGTCCCCGGAAACATCCAGGATGGTCCAGCCTTCAAACGGGCGAGCGGCGATTTGCACGGGTCTAGTCTCCTTGGGTCTTTTCCGGTTTGGCCGGAGCGAGATACTTCACCAGGCGCAGCTGGTTCTGCCCCTGGGAACGGCTGAATTCTACCTTATCCATGCTTTGTCGCATGAAATGAAGCCCCAGACCACCGGGACGAATTTCGTCCAGCGGCCGGCCCTTCAGTTTGGCAGGGTCTAAGGCAACTCCGGAATCCTGCAGGATAATTTCGATGCCCTTGGCAAGCGCCTCGTTATCGGCACTGCGCAAACGCCGGCAGGTTAGCTGGATGGGTTGACCCCGCTGTCCTTTATAGGCATGCCGCACCACATTGGCCAGCGCCTCGTCCACGGCTCGAACAATGGCACGCGTTTCCGCCGGTTCGAAATGCAGCGTCTCCGTAGTCCGCTCGATCGTCGCCCGCACCAGGCCCAGCGCCTCCGGATTGCTTTCCAATTCCAATTTCAGCAAGAAGTCCGAGGCACTGGAGCCGGGTCTGGTCATCGCGCTCTTGGTAATTTTTTGTTTCTTAGCTTTGCCGCGCACAATCACACATTCTCGAGTGGAAGTCCCTTGCAGGCTATGCGTTGTACCCGCCGAAGCAGTGTGGTGGAGACGATGCCATTTTCCACAGCAACTGACAACCTAAATCTTGCCTTCGTCGTTTACCGCACTTTCGTTTTTGTAAGCTCCTACCTCGGCACCAGACGCACGCCCAACCCTGCGGAAACTGGCACACGCATTTTAAGGCCGGGCGCAAATTCGCGCACTACCCGTTCTGCTAGGTTCCGATGAGACTCTCATTGTGAATGTACGGGGGTAGGGGACGCTTCACGGTGCAAATCGTAGGCTCTGGTATCAGGCCCGTTCCAGGAGCTTATGCGTCGCCGCCGCGATCTCATCCACGTGGGTTTCGATGGCGAAGTGCCCGGTATTCAGGAATTCCACTGTCGCGTTGGGATTGTCTCGCCGGAATGCTTCTGCTCCCGGCGGAATGAAAAAGGCGTCGTTCTTTCCCCAAATCGCCAGCAGCGGCGGCTTGAATTGCCGGAAGTACGCTTGGAACGTCGGATACATCTTCACATTCGAAGCGTAGTCGAGGAACAAATCCAGTTGAATTTCCTTATTCCCCGGACGCTCGAGCAGTGCGGCATCCAATGCGTATGACTCAGGCGCCACAGTCTGCAGTGGGTCTGGAACTCCATTCACATATTGCGAGCGCGTACCTTCGAAGGTAAGAATGGCGCGACGAAGTACGTCTCGATTCTCCGCCGTCGGTTCCGCCCAGTATCGCCGAATCGGCGCCCACGAATCGCCTAACCCTTCCTCGTAAGCATTGCCATTCTGCGACACGATCTCAGTCACCCGTTCCGGATGCGCCACGGCCAGACGAAAGCCCACCGGAGCGCCATAATCGAACACGTAGAGGGCGTAGCGTTTCAATCCCAGAGCACCGACGAACGCCTCGATAGTGTGCGCCAGTCCGTCGAATGTGTATTTATAGCCACGCGCGTCCGGCACCACCGTAAAGCCGAAGCCCGGCAGATCCGGCGCAATCACCCGGTACTGCGTAGCCATCCGCGGAATTAATTCGCGAAACATGTGCGACGACGTTGGGTATCCATGTAGCAAAAGCAACACCGGCCCATCGGCCGGCCCTGCCTCGCGATAAAAGATCTTTACCCCATCTGCTTCCAGCGTGTGAAATGTGGTGCGCGGAAACTGCGATTCTCGCGCCATTGACGTGGACGTATTCGACATGACTCGATCCCCCTTGGGCCGTGCGCAGTTGCGCGTTTCGAAACCGCACCCCGGCCAGAATCCCAAGCACTACGAAAACCACCGCCACCACAAGCCAGAACAACGATCTACGGCAATCGCCAGGGCGGAAGCCAAGCTGATCGCCATGGCCTCCGCCTTTCTTTACGTCGCTTTATGCACTCTGAGCAAACGCCTCAATTCGTTACGCCGCCTGCCCAACCCGGACGGCTGCCACCGCTTTCAGCCGCGAAACTTTCCGTAGCACCGCTCTGGCCTGGAACAGCCGGCCTTTCGTCGCTGCTTCAGAAATTCCCAGCTTCCGCGCCGTGTCTCGAATGGAATACTCGTGCAGTTGACGAAACTCGATAGCCGCCCGAATGCGTGGCCGCAGTCTTCCCAACGCATCGCGCAGCACCTTGGCCCGTTCCCGCTCCGCGAAACTATCTTCCGGATTCAACGAACGGTCGGTCAGTTGAACGCACTCCCGTTCTTCCCCGAATTCATCAACAACCAACAGCGGCGTTTCGCGCGATGTACGAACTTTCCGGATTTTCATCAGCGCTGCATTGATCGCAATTCGCGTCAGCCACGTCGAGAACAGCGACCTTTCGTCAAAGTCATTCAAGTGCAGCAGCGCGTTCAGAAAGCACTCCTGCACCGCATCTTCGGCGTCTTCGCGGTTTCGGGTGATGCGAAGTGTCACGTGGAAGATTTTCTCCGCATGCCGTTTGCAGAGTTCTCCGAAAGCTTCTTTGTTCCCCTTTTTCGCGCGGGACAGAAGCTTTGTATCGAGTGTGAAGTGGGCGTTACGTCCTGCGTGATCGGCACCGTTTGGTGAAGTACGTAGACTGCTGATCAAAACCCTACCCTCCTTAATCGTTTGGCTGGAGTGACTCGTGAGGCTCTGCGGATTGCCTCGACCCGGCACACTCTGCCAGAGCACCTAATAAGGAGACATCACGGGATGGAATGAATTTTAGCTACGCCACAAGAGGTGGCTAGAGATACCACGATTGGAGGATGCATTAGTCCTAGTCCCTGTAGGGAATGTTGGGAAGACTGCGTGTTGGGGACTCAAATAATTATTCCGGCTTATGTGGGTTAGCCGGGATCACGATTTCTTTCCACCCAAATAGCCGCGCATCCAGCGAGTAAGCGCCCGGACCAAGCAGCGCCACTGCGGCAAACATTGCAACCACCTGCATAGCGGCTAGTTTGGAGTCAAAGAGCCCCAAAGCCGGCGCAGGAAACCACGAAAATGCGATGCTCAGACATTCCAGTCCGGCTAACGGCGCAAGCACCGGCGTCAAGAAACCGATCAGAATGGAGACGCCCGTCGACAGTAGTAACACGGCGCCAAAAAACTGGGCCCCCATACCATGCCCATGCCATAACAGGCAGAAAGTCCCTTCCGCTACCAATGTGGCGCCTGCCACAATTCGCAACACCAACAACCCAATTCCAGGAGGGCCGCCTGGAAATGCAGAGAATAGCCTTTGCAGAATACATCTCCTGTACCGTCGCTAAATTGCCTTATCGTTTACGCTATATGACCAACCAGGCGAGCGATTCCCGACATTCCGGTATCTTTTCATAACGCTATTGGGGTATTGGGTACAGCCTGTGTGGGCCTGATTACAGATGAATAATTCCCCTGCGTATCGCGATGGCCACCGCTTGGGTGCGGTCGCTCGCGCCCAACTTTTCCATGATGTGCTTGATGTGAACTTTTACCGTCTCTTCTGTAATAAATAATTTCTGGCCAATATCGCGATTACGATTCCCTTCCGCGATCTGACTCAGCACTTCTATTTCTCGCGTGGTCAGCGCCTCATCGCTCATATGTTCGGCAAGCTGCGCCGCAAGTTGTGGCGGAACTCTTTTCTTTCCTGCATGCACTTGCCGAATCACCTCAAGCAATTCCTTGGGCGGCATACTCTTCAGCAAGTACGCGCGCGCCCCCGCCTCCAGCGCCCGCTGAATCTCCACGTCGCCCTCAAATGTAGTCAGAATAATCACTCGCGCTTCCGGAAATTCCGTCCGGATCGCGATCATCGTATCGATCCCGCTTTTATCCGGAAGCCGCAAATCCATCAGCGTCACGTCCGGCCGGTGTTTGCGATATTGTTGCAGCGCATCCTGGGCGCTCGACGCATCCGCGATCACCTGCATATCCTGCTGGCTGTTGATCACCGCCGCGATGCCTTCTCGCAACAGTGGATGATCGTCCACACTCAGAATCCGGATGCCCTTTTGCTCACTCATTGACGCTGCCCGCTCTCCGCCGCAATTTTTTCTTCCTTATCTTTATCTTTTCTGGTGTACAGTTTCGAAAACCACGCTTTGGAATGGTCTGAATTCTGGGGCTCGTATGCCATTCGGCTTGGAACAATCAACTCAATTTCCGTTCCGGCCGCGGCGCGGCTCAGCACCCGCAACTTCGCATCAATTCGTTCCGCGCGTTCGCGCATTCCTGACAAACCCCAGTGCCCATCGCGCCCGGCACGCAGAACCCGTGGATCAATGCCGCAGCCATTGTCGCGCACCAGCATCCGCAAATGGTTGGCAGTATAGTCAATCTCTACTACGATCTCTTTTGCGCCAGAATGTCGAAATGCATTGATAATTGCCTCGCGCCCGATGGAGTAAATATCATCGCGAGACACCGCCCGCAGCGGACGTGCTGCGCCCTCCACGATAACCCGAAACTCGGCATGCCCCGTTGGAGCCAACTCTTGCTGCAGTCGCGAGAAAGACTCTTCCAGCTTCTGGTTCCGTAAATCTACCGACCGCAAACCCCGCACCGTGTTTCGACCCTCGTCAATCACCCGGGTCATCAATTGCAGCGCCCTGCCAACCAGCGGCTTTGCCGGTGAATCCTCCGATAGGCGATCGTCCGCAACATGCAACTGCATCGACGCACTCAGGAATCCCTGCAACAACGTATCGTGCAGCTCCTGTGCGATTCGGGTGCGTTCCGCAAGCCGCTCTTCGAAACGCATGTTCATCTGCGCGGAAACTTTCCGGATTCGCAAACGGTAGAACAGCAATATCAGCAACCCGCCCGCAAGCGCGGCAGACGTCCGGAACCACCAGGTCTGCCAATACTCTGGGGCGATTTCAAACGGCACCACCGCCTCCGCGCTATTCCACATTCCTTCGCTGTTGCTGGCCATCAATCGAAACCGGTATGTGCCGGAACTCAAATTATTGTAAGTGACTTCGCGACTGTTAACCGGGCTGCTCCACTGCTCGTCGACGCCTTCCAGTCTGTATCGGTATTGCACCCGCTCCGGAACCGAGAGACTCAGCGCATCATAATTAAAGATCAGCCGGTGATGCGTACCGGTCAGGCGAATTGTGTCTTGCAGCGGTACTGCGTTTCCGTCCGCGGTCACCCCGTCGACGTGGATGAGTGCCGGGGCTGACCCGCCAATCGCCCGCGCTGGATCCACTACCGAGAGTCCGCGATTCATGGAAAACCAAATCTTCCCCGCGCCATCCGCAAACACCGATTGATAGCGCTTCACTCCCTCCAAGCCATTCAAGCCGTCTTCAATCCCATACTCGTGCACGTCGGCGTCGTCCAACGTGCCGTTCAGCAGCCCATCACGCTTAACTCGCAGCACATGATTCGAAGTAGAGATCCACAGCCATCCATTTTTGTCTTCCGCAATTCCTAAAATCGGATCGTGCAAAGATCCGGGCTCTCGAAAAGGCGTCAGCACCCGGTCGCCCTTCACAAAGGCGAGTCCGGAAGACGTGCCGGCCCACAGCACTCCGGCAGAATCAAACCACAGACAATTCACATTGTCCGACGGCAGCCCGTCCTTGATTGCAAACACCCGCCACTGCCCATCATTTAGCGCATTGATCCCCTTCGGAGTCGCGAACCACATCGTGCCATTCGCGTCTTCCGCAATCGACGACACCGTGTTCGACGACAATCCATTCACCGATGTGTACGTCGTGAAATGTCCATCTTTGAGTTCGCTCACGCCACCGCTCAGCGTGCCTGCCCACACTGTCCCGTCCCGATTCTCATGCACTGCGTACACGCTGTCTTGCGCCAGCCCATCCTTCTCCGTATACGTTTTCGTATTCGCCGATCCGCTCGCGAAACGTACGTGCGTCAGTCCACCCTGTTGCCGCCCTACCCACAATTCATCTTTCCCACCGCTGATCGAATAGACCACATCGCGCCCCAGCCCGTCGTTCTCCAGGCTTCCATTCTTATCGCCCTTCAGCCAGTGCAGACCACCGTCATACGGAGCGAACCACGCGCGCTCCTCCTGGTCCACAAAAACCGGCCCGCCGCTTGCCGATTGCAGTCCACCAACCGAATATGTGATGAACGCGCTGTCTCGCACGCGATCGATGCCGGTCGGACCCCCGACCCAAATATTCCCTTCGCGATCCTCAAACAGCGCGGTTACCATTGCGGCGCTCCGCAAATGCCCATTGTCCACCGAGACTCCATCCGCATTAACGCGAATCAGCCCGTGCGAGGTACCGATCCAGGCATTCGCATCCCGATCCCGGATCATCGACAAGATTTCCCCACTTCGCAACTCCGCAGGAACGCCCTCGAGGGTCAATGCTTTTCCATTCCAGCGCAGTACCCCCTTCTCCGTTCCAATCCAGAGAATCCCGTTCGCATCGACTAACAGGCAATTGATCTTTTTGTCAGCCAGCCCCTTGCCCGCGGAGGTCACCTTTCCTTCGCTCATATAAAAAAGGCCCTTATCGCGCGTGCCCAGCCACAACTTGCCGTCGCTCGTCTCCGCCATCGACAGCACCGCCGAATTCGGATCCGCATAGCGATGCGGTGTGACGCCCGTGGCCCAGCTCAAACGACTGGAAAGTTGATCCGTGCCAGCCGGTGCGCCACCAACGGCGCTCGTCTCGCCACCCTGATTAAGTTCTTCGAACTTGCCTCCTCGATAGGTAAGCGGGCCAAGCGCCAGCGACGAAAACAGAATCTTGCCGTCGTTCCGCCTTACCATCGACGTTATCCCGACCTCCGTCTCTTCCCGGCCGAGTTCGAATTTCCCGTCGTGATACCGCAGAATTTTCGTGCTTTGTAACAGAATCCACAGATTGCCTTCCGCATCCGCCGTCAACGCGCGTACCGGCCCAATGGGAAATGTTGTTGGCGTGGCTTCCGGGAAAGTGTGGAAACTAAACCCATCGAAGCGGATCAGCCCCCTTTCCGTTCCAATCCACAGATAGCCGTCCGGGGTCTGCGCGATATCCGTTACCGGGCCGCCGGTGAATCCCTTCTCGCTTCCCCAGTGGTCTCGCATGTATTGCGACAGCATTCGATGTGGATCGATTGCCTGGGCCAGCGACGCGCAGCAGCACAGCACCGCCAGTCCGAACAGAAATCCTTTCCAGCGCCACGGCGGATTCGCAATCGTCTCAAGGAAGGTATTCGAATTTATCAACAACTACCTCAGTGTCTTTCTGCATTGGATTCATTTCGCTGGCCACCACGTAAAACAAAAATTGCAACGTCTCTTGCCCCGGCGTAGGAACTCCCGACGTGAAAACGTGTTCCGAAACCACCGGCGCCCCCGCTTGCATCGACGTCCCGCGCACCGTTTTAAAGCTCGCACGCCCCGATTCCCAATGCATCGAGTGTGTCAACGTGCCAGCGGGCGCATTAAACGGACTCACATTCCCGGGCACATAAAACGGCTGAATCCCATATTGCGCATTGTTCTTCACCGAAGCGTCGCCCCATTTGCTCACTTCCATATCCATCTCGCGATAGTGCTGCTCGCCGCCCCAGTCGTCAAACGTGGTCATACTGAAAACCGCGGCGGCCTCCAGCTTCGAAACATCGCGCACCGTGACGATGTACGTACCGTATCCCAAGCTACGCGTCATAAACATTTCCGTGCACGACCACTTGTCGCCCTTCTTTTTTATGCGCAGATGCAGCGCGCCCTTTGCGTCGGTCCACGCATTGTCTCCGTCATACAGATTGTTCATTCCGCCGCGATCGCTGGCGATGGTTCGCACTTTCCAGTCATACCCGCTGAAATGTAGCGGCTTGGTCGGCGCCAGCGCCACCGTCCCTACGCCTTTTTCGATCTTGACCGCAACCACTGAACCGCCTGGCGTCGGCGCCACATCCAGCGTCGGTGGCGGATGATATGTCGGCTCCACTAACATCGCCGCATACTCGAATCCCAAGTGTGTGTCGGTGCTCCAGGTGGAGTCGACCTTAATCGGAATAAATGGTTTGTCCGGCCACGGCTGCACCCACCATGGGCCGCTTCGCGCATAAACCACAATCTGTTGTCCCGGATGCGCACCGGTGACGCGCCCAGAAATCGTGTCCACCTTTTCTCGCCCACCCTGCGCCGCCGGAGGAATTTTGGTGAACTCGACTGTCGGCGTGCCACCGGGTGTCACCTCCGAGTGGCAACCACTCAGCAGTACGCACAGACACAGCAACACACCCGCAACCTTCGTACGCACGGAAATCTTCGGGATGCACCCTGCAAGAGAAAAACTACGTAGGTAGGAATGTCCGCAGACACACCGGGGGGACCTCCGTTGTTCAATCACGCGGCCTCCTCCCGTCGAGCGTGCGGCTGGAATGTCCGGCACAAAAGAGCAATTCAAAGAGGTCTGATTCTATCCCTTCCCTCTCGAAAAGTCTTTCCAGCCGGAGTCTCCTCGTCACACAAACATTCCTGTCTGTGCTTCTTCACCTTCCACTCCACAGGCTCTTCAACGGTTTACGCACCTTTAACAAGCCAGCAAACCTTCAATCCTTTTCCTATGGGAGGATTCGCGCGCCTGGGAGGCCAAATAAATGAACAGACCGCGTATCTTTGCGCTTTTAGCAGTCGCTACAGCAATCGGAGCTTCAACAGCATTGATCAGCAAGCTTTCTGCAGACGATCATTCCGGCCATTTCAAATTTCAGTCAGACAGCATCGTGCTTACTCGCAGCGTCTATGTCGGAAACGCCTCGACCATCACCATCGGCGAAACTTTGCCGCTCGGCTGTCCCGGAGGTCCCAACGGCAGCACTGTCGTTGCAGTTCCCACCACCACCAACAGCACCGTCAACGTCACCGTCCCTTGCGGCGTCGCCAGCGACAACGGCGAATTCCCCAACCTTGCCGATTCCCACAACGTTTGGAACAATTCCGGCTCCGACGGCAGTTTCGGCGTCACCTCACCCATCTTCCTGGACAATCTTTCCAGCGACGGGCACCTGCTGGGCACCCTCCCCATCCCCACCAATCAAATCGTCACCAGCTTCAGTTCTAAGTCTGAATTGGCTTTGAATCGCTCCATCGATGGACGCTCTCTCACCTTCATGGCTTATCAGGGTGGCCCCGGTTGCGGAGGTTTTCCCGTTGCTCCTACTGCTCCTAGTCTTCTCGACGTTTCCGCCTCCAACACGCCCGGCGTCTGCGATCTGACCAATCCTGTTATCACCACATACTCGAGCAATCCGATTGTCCCCGCGGCTTACTATCGCGCCGTCGCCGAAGTGGATGGCGATGGGCATCTCAGCATCACCGACGGCAACGCCTACAGCGGCGACAACGGACGCGCAGCGATCAAGGGCGCGAATGGCCTGTACTATATGGTCGGGAACGACGACAGCGGCAACCTCTCCAAGAAACAGCTCACAACCACGCCTTCCGGCATTGCGCTCATCAACGCCACCGGTGCGGAACTTCTCGTCCCCGGTCAAACTCCTTCCACGCCGCCCAACATCGATATGATCGGCCGTTTGCTATTCGGCTCAGACAAGCCCGGCAAAGACACCAACTTTCGCGGCCTGACCATCTTCAACAACACTCTGTACGTGACCAAGGGTAGCGGCGGCAATGGCATCAACACCGTTTACCAGGTTGGCAGCCAAGGCACCCTGCCCACCGGCACCGCCGCGCAGCTCGCCACTGTTCCCATCACCATTTTGCTCGGCTTCCCCAACACCGCCGCGAGCACGTCCACTGCGTTTCCCTTCGGCATCTGGTTCGCCAATGCCACTACCCTGTATGTTTGCGATGAAGGCGACGGCATCCTGGTGACCGCTCAAATTATCAATGGCCAAACTAACGTGGCAGACGCACAATCTCTCGCCACCGCCGGGCTGCAAAAGTGGAGCTTGGTGAATGGCACTTGGACCATGGACTATGTGCTGCAAGATGGCTTGAACATCGGCGTCCCCTACGGCGTTGCGAATTATCCAACCGCATTGAATCCCGCCACCGGCGGCTGCCGCAACATTGCAGGACGACACAACCACGATGGCACCGTCACCGTCTTCGCCATCACCTCTACCCTCAGCACCAACGGCGATCAGGGAGCGGATCCAAACAAGCTGGTCAAAGTTACCGACGTGCTTTCCGCCACCACGCTACCCGCAGCCGAGGCAACGCAACATGGCGACGACGATGCGCGCATCGGCCACTTCGTCACCATCCGCTCAGCCCACGCCGGCGAAGTCTTCCGCGGCGTAGCCCTAGCTCCAAACACCCGAGGCGACGACTAGCCGCGGCGGACTCTGCCGCCCAACAACGCCCCGTTCATCAGTTCCTGGATGCGTCTCACAACAAAACAAACGGCGCACAGCAACCCTGCGCGCCGTTCCACTTTTCATCGTGTTCCCTAACACCAGAATTCAAGATCCAGCTTTCAATTTCGGAGATCAAGCCACTCGAGTACACTGCGGCACCTCCTAGGGCAAGAATCGTGGATTGTTCGGCTGTAGTGCAACGGGCATACAAATATCCCCTTTAGCCTTGCAAATTCATACATTTAGCTTTAAATGCTGCGCTCCCTCCCTTTACCTGATTCTGGTCACCCGAACTTATCGCCTTGCATTTCATCAAATATGGAGTATATTTGATTCATAAATGGAGTGACAGATGGAGACGATACAGCCGCCCGTTGTGGGCTTCTCTTGGGATTCCGCGGTTGACCTTTCAGCGAAAGAAAATCGAGTCCGACTTAGTCCCGCGGCAATAAGAGGCGTTCTTGCCATCGCGGAGCATTGGAATTTGCGGGATGAAGATACCCGCGTTTTACTAGGCAGTATTTCTACCGGTTCCTTTTATGGCCTCAAAAATCGCACCACTAAAACACTGGACGAAGACCAGCTTACTCGAGTCTCGCTTTTGATCGGTATTTATAAGGCGCTGCATATTCTTTACAGCCAAAAGCTCGCGGACGCCTGGATGACACTACCAAACAAAAACCCAATATTTGGAGGAGACTCGCCTCTTAAGTATCTAAAGAGTGGTGGGATACCCGCTTTCCTGAGGGTTCGCCAACTGTTAGACGCGCGGCGCGGCGGCAGATGATTTCTCCAAAGTTGACCAGGGCCGAATACGACGAGACTCACCGCCTAATTCCCTATCGTTATAGCGATCACCATAAACCAATTCTTAACCTTATTGCCGAAGACGACGCCGATCTTCTCAGAGATCTCACCGAGTTGGAAGGTGCTACGAACAACAGGTTGCAGGGCGAGAGTGGAAAGCTACCCGGCGTAAGCACGATTGAATTGGTTTCGGGGTTTCGCTTAGCCCACATAGTCAACGCCTCCTTTACTTACCCTGCTCCATCAGGCGGGCGCTTCAACGGTTCGGAGCGGGGAGCATGGTATGCGCCGCTTCAAATAGAAACCTCGGCGGCAGAAGTTGCTTACCACAGGTGCAAGGAACTTGAGGAAATCAATTGGACAGCTGAAGAGGTCTCTCCGTATGTAGACTATCTCGCGGATTTCAGGTACGAGTTTCACGATATTCAGAACGATTCGAATTTCATGGACTGCCTTGACCCAGTCAGCTACTCGGCTTCCCAAGCACTCGCGCGAATGCTGCTGACGAGCGGCTCGGGCGGAATTATCTATCCAAGCGTCCGGGCCAATGGTGCACCGTGTATCGCCTGCTTTCGCCCTCCATTGGTTATGAATGTTAGGGAAGGGTCGCAGCTCACGTTTACTTTCATTAGTGCAAAACTCAGCAGGATTGAAACGGATGCTTAGGCTGAGTTAGCGACTTATGATTCCTGCACTAGAGCTGTCTTATGCTTACCGAAGTCCGCTCGGTACCAACCTTCAAGCGCTTGGACTGGATGACAAAACAATTCAGTCAATTCTTCGCCACAGCAATGTTGGAGCTGACGATAAACGTTTACGTGAAGACTGTCAGTGAATCACAGGCAAACGTGATGCAATGATGAGCGACCCGACAGATGAGGTGACAAACGTACCGGACACATCGGTTACACTTTTTCCGTTCAGCGTTGATGACTGTTACTTCTGACACTGCCCGAGCGACAAACCTGTGACCATACTTCCACCGGCGGAGAAGTCGCGACCTACCGACCTCCAACTTCACCGACCGCTATGTGATTTACACGCTCCAGCAGGTCGCGACTTTCTAGTTGCTGGAAGTGTGCAATGAAACCACAAAGACAACTTCAAGGGGAACTAAGGAAAATCGTCGCTTTTCATTTGGACGAAAATTTGGACTGGGTAGCTGAACTTGAATGCGGTCATCGCCAGCACGTGCGGCACAATCCGCCGTGGACCAATCACCATTGGGTGACAACAAAAGAGAGCCGAGAAGCCCACATTGGATTCGAGCTGACTGCATGGCTTGCTCGTTGCGTTAATTAGCTTGGGTTGCGTCGGTGCTTTCTCGCCTGCTCAAATGAGTTAGGACGTTGCGAATGGGTTCAAGCTAATAGCTCTCCACAAGGTCATTCACCTCGTCCAAGGTGTAGATAGTTTCTACTCCGCATGACTTGCACCGAAGCGGAAAGACTCTGGAAAGCAACTCCTGTCGCGCGTCCGGCTCTTCTGTTTTGAAAGTATTCTCTCGCTCGGCAAATGATGCGGTCAGGGGGACGGTCTTATTGCAACGTCGACAAAGAACCCCTCGCATTTTCGATCTAGAAACAGCAGTCACCAGAGGCATGTGGTGGAACTCCTTTAGAACAAAAATTGTTCATCCTCGTACGATGCCGTACAGGCAGCCATCGCGCGTTACAGTATCGACTGTATTGTTCAGCGGGAAAAACCGCAGCAGACTATGTCCGTCAGGCTGAGGTTTGGAGCCAACCCTGATGTAGCTCTAAAATTTGGCCCGGGTTCTACCCGGGCCTTTTCTTTTTGCCAAGTTGATTGAAGCTACCGCTTTAATCCTCGCGACATGAACCGCTGAGAATCCTCCTGCCGTCGTGAAGCAGTCCTCGCCAGATTTGGCTTTGCAAAAACTGCAAGTTATGTTCGTCGGATCAGTCGGCAGCTTTTTCGGTATTCGCGATTTATCCTTTGCCATGGAACAGCCATCGTGACATACGCGAACGCGCAAAGACACTTAAGACTTCCTAATCCTAAATTGGAGAGTTGCAGGTTTAAGGCTTGCTATCTAGTTTGATTTTTGAAGATGGAGCCGAGAGTGGGAGTTGAACCCACGACCTGCCGATTACGAATCGGCTGCTCTACCACTGAGCTACCTCGGCCTGTTCATTTAACGATAGCATCCGCTGAAAATAGGTGTCAATTCAGCGTCACGAACGATGTGCGAAGAAGTGTCAACGCGAAAACGGGAACATGGCCCAGCCAATCCCGATGCCCACCAACAAAAACAAAAAGAACGACCACAAAATATATTTCATGCGATCGCTGGGATTGCGGCGCCCCAAAAATCCAAACGCCACGGAAATCACCACGGCAAACAGCAAAAATGCCTGGAAGTGATTCAACGCCACTCCATCCGCGCGCTCACGCTTTCCTGCCGCGTGCCGCTTCATACGCATGCAAAGCCGCCAGCAAATTCAGCACACCGGCTGTAGCCAGAAAACGCGTGCCATAATCGCCGCCCGCATGCGACACGTCGGCGCCATTGTGCTCCAGATGCTGCGCGCCAAAATAAAACACGCCGGTCCCCAAATCGGCGACAAAACCCAGGGTGTCAAAAGCATCGTTGCCGTGCGAAGTAAACACATTCCCGCGCATCGACGCGCCCGCAAACACCAAAATTCCCACGGTCACGAACACCACGAGCGCCCGCCCCCACATCTTTTGCAGCGCATGCCCCAACCCCGGCACCGCCCACCCGGCGATCCCAATGGCCATCGCGCGCTTCTCCGCAGACATTTCCGGCACCGGAACATCGACGGGCTCTACAACGTCAGGCTCTTGAACGATCTCAGGTATATTTGGATTCACTTCTTCGGTCATGTTCTTCTTTCTGAATTCGCGGCTACAGCCGCCTATGCCAGCAGGGCCAGAATTTCCGTCTGCACCGCGCCCGTCACTCGCGCGTCCTTCTCATCAATAAACACATCCACTTCGCTGCGCAAACCAAACTCCGGGAGATAAATTCCCGGCTCCACGGAATTACACGTCTGCGGAATCAAATGGCGTTCGTCGCGCGTCTCCAGTCCATCCATGTTGACCCCGTTTCCGTGCACCGCTTCTTCCCCAATGCTGTGGCCAGTGCGGTGAATAAAATACTTTCCGTATCCTGCCTTCTCAATAACGCCGCGTGCCGCTTTATCCACCTGCCAACCCTGCAGCGGCTTCCCTGCTTTGACGCTGCTGCGAATCAACTCCACAGCCTTATCGCGCGCCTGGCGCACCACATTAAATATCTTCACATACTTATCCGGCACCTTCGCGCCCAGAAAGCCGGTCCACGCCACATCGTAGTAAACGCTTCCCGGCGCCTTTTGCTTGCCCCACACATCCAGCAACAGGAAATCGCCTTCGCGAATCGGCGAAGATTTTTCCTTCGACGGCGCATAGTGTGGATCGCTGGCGTGCGCGTTCACCGCCACATCGGGCCCTTCCTCCGTCGTAATTCCCGCCTCCGCGAAGCGCGCCAAAATCCACTGCTGCAGCTCGTATTCCGTCAGCGGCGTTTTCGCGCGCACACATTCGGCCGCACGTCCAAACGCCCCCGCCACAATCTGATCGATCGCACGTCCCGCCGCCAGATGAGATTCCAGTTGCGCCATCGTCCAGCACGCTTCGTACTTCTGCACCAAATCCGCCGAGGTCACCACTTTCGCCCCGGCGCTTCGCACCAGTTCCACCGTCCCAGCATCCACCATCGACACGTAAGGAATCGCATTTTTAGGCGAATATTGCATCGCCACTTTTTTCGCGCGCCCCAAAATCTTTTTCAGATTGCCGCGCAATTCATCTTGCCCTGCGTAGTACAGCGTTTCCCCCGTCAGCCCGGCCAGCGATTCCGCCTCAATCTTGTGCACCAATTTTCTCGGCGTGCCTTTCGCCGGAATAAAATAAAACCACCGCCGCGTCCGCATTCCTGGCGTCAACTGCAACACGCGATGCGCAATCGGGTCGCGCCCGCGAAAGTCGTAAAACAGCCAGCCATCCAGCTTGGCCGCCCGCAAATCCTGTTGAATTCCCGCAATATTCGCACTCATCGTTCTGTTTCGCTCCACTCCGCTCGCATGTGGAAGTTATCGCGCCACCAGCCAGCGCAGGAACTACGCCTCGATCTGCACCAGATTCAACACTTGCTGGCGCGTCACTCCGAACACTTCCACGCGCTTGCTGCGGCCATGCTCACCGCTCTGGATTCTAACAGCCGATTTTGACGTTTTCAAAACGCTGGCCAAGAACTCCACCAGCGCTTCATTCGCTTGATTTTCCACCGCCGGCGCGCACAACCGAATCTTCAAAGCTCCATCGTGCACGCCCGCAATCTCTTCCCTGCTGGCCCGCGGCTGCACCCGCACCGCAAACGACACCGTACCCCGCGCCACATCTTCCGAAACTTCTAAAAAGCTCATGGTCACCAGGCCCGCTCGTACTGCACCGGTCCTTTTATCTTTGTTCCCAACTCCTGCGCCGCCCGCCTGGGCCAATACGGATCGCGCAACATTTCCCGTGCCAGAAACACCATGTCCGCCTGTTCGCTGACCACCACGCTGTCCGCTTGTATCGCGTCGGTGATCATCCCCACCGAGCCCGTCGCGATCCCTGATTCACGCCGAATCGCTTCCGCAAATTTCAACTGGTAACCCGGAGCCACCGGTATCCGCGCGTCCGGCACCGCGCCGCCGCTCGACACATCCACGAGATCCACGCCGACCGCCTTCAACTTACGGCACAACTCAATGCTCTGCGCCAAATCCCATCCGCCCTCTTTCCAGTCGGTCGCCGATATGCGCACAAACACCGGCCACTTCGCCGGCCACGCTTCACGCACCGCTCCCACAACGCGCACCGCCAACCGGATTCGATTCTCCAAACTGCCGCCATACTCATCTTTTCGAAAATTGCACAGCGGCGAGTAAAACTCGTGCAGCAAATATCCGTGGGCCGCGTGAATTTCCACCATCTGGAATCCGGCACGCAACGCCCGCTGCGCCGCCTTCACAAAGTCCGCCACAATCTGATCGATTTCCGCGACGCTCAGCTCTTTCGGCATCGGATAGTCTGGCGCGAACGGCACCGCGCTGGGCGCCACCGGCACCCATCCTCCGTCCGCAATTGCCACTGCCTTCCCACCCTTCCATGGCGCAGCCGTACTTCCCTTGCGTCCCGCATGCGCCAACTGAATCCCGGCAATCGCGCCGTGCGATTGCACAAATTCCACAATCGGCTTCCATGCGTCCACGTGCGAGTCCAGATAAATTCCAGTATCTTCCGGCGAAATCCTTCCAATCGCCTGCACGCCAGTAGCTTCCGCCATCACCAGCGCCGCGCCTCCCACTGCGCGACTCCCTAAGTGCACCAGGTGCCAGTGCCCCACATGACCATCCTTCGCCGAATACTGGCACATCGGCGACACCGCCACGCGATTCTTGAATTCCAGTTCCCGCAACCGCCACGACTCAAACAATCTCATCGACGCTCCCACCGAAAATAAATTCGCTTATGAATAGATTCACTTGACGGCTGGCCGGGTACCAAAAATCGCGGTCCCCACGCGCACTTCCGTGGCCCCTTCTTGAATCGCCGCCTCGAAATCGTGCGACATCCCCATCGACAGCACCGGCAAGGCCCGCCCCAATCGCCCAGCGACTTGTTCTTTCAGCTCGCGCAGCCGCGCGAAATAAGGCCGCACCTTATCTACCTCCTCCAGATACGGAGGAATGCACATCAATCCCGCAAGCTCCAGGTGCTCCAATTTCTCAATCGACTCCGCCAGCGTCGGCAAATCCCCTTCCGCCACTCCCGTTTTACTTTCCTCGCCGCTCAAATGCACTTCTATCAGTACCCGCAATTTCTTGCCCGCGCCTTCATTCTCTGCACACGCGCGTTCCACTCGCAGCGCTAAACTTCCATCATCAATTGAGTCGATGCAGTGAAATGCTTTCGCGGCCCGGGCCGCCTTATTGCTTTGTAAGTGTCCAATCAAGTGCCACCTGGCATCAGCTAAATCCAACGTCCCGAGCTTCCCTTCCCACTCCTGCACCCGATTTTCCCCAAAATGCCGCAAGCCCGCTTGGTACGCTTCCTGAATCGCGCTGGCCGGATGCGTCTTCGAAACGCCAATCAATGTGATTTCTTCTGGCTTACGTCCGGCCCGTTCCGCCGCCGTAGCAATGCGCTCTTTCACCCGCGCTATGTTTTCCTGGATCGTCGTAGCATTCATCGCCGCATTCCCAACGAAAGAATCCTAGCACGCCAACTCCGGCCATAATCCCGCTAAGACTTAGTCTTCTAGTAATAACGGCGTTGCGACTCTGTGCCTCTCCGGTTACACTGACACTCACGAGTGGCGTCCCACCACCACTGACCCTAGAACATGACGACACGCGGCTTACTCATCGCCATTGAAGGCATCGATGGCAGCGGGAAGCATACTCAGGCGAAACTCCTCGAACACGCTCTCACCGCCACTGGCTTCTCGGTCCATGCTACCGGCTTTCCTCAATACGATTCGTGGTTCGGCACCATGGTCGGCAAATTTTTAAACGGCGACTTCGGCCCGCTGGAAACTCTCGATCCTCGCTTCACTGCAATGCTTTATGCCGGCGATCGCTTTGAAGCCAAGCCCCGCATCGAAGCCGCCCTCAATGAAGGTCAAGTCGTCCTTGTCGATCGCTACGTCGGCTCCAACCTCGCCCATCAAGTCGCCCGCGCCCCCGCCGAGAAGCGCGCCGAACTCATGCGCTGGATCGAACATCTCGAATATTCCATTTACGGTTTGCCACGCGAAGCGCTCATCCTTTATCTCCGCGTCCCGCCTCACCAGGCGCAGCAACTCGTAGCGCGCAAAGCGGAGCGCAGCTACACCACCGCCAAGCACGACATTCTGGAACGCAACATCCAACATCTCGAACAAGCCGGCGAGATGTACGACATGCTGTCTCGGAGTCGTCCCTGGGCTACAATTCAGTGCTTCGACGCCTCCACCAACTCGCTGCGCCTGCCCGAAGATATCGCGCGCGATGTGATGGACGCGGTGCGGCCCGCGGTCAGCATACTTTGCAAAGGTTAGCCCATGGGTTTTTCTGATTTCCTCGGCAACGAAAAAATTGTTACCGCCCTCCGCGGCGCTTTGCGTGCCGGACGCTTGCCTCACGCCATTTTATTTACCGGTCCGCGCGGTGTAGGCAAATACACCTTAGCTCGTATGCTGGCGCAAGCCGCGAATTGCGAACGCATGACCGACGATTTTTGCGGAGAGTGTGCCACTTGCCTGCGCATTGCACCGCTGGCCGAACCTCAGAAGCTCATCGAGCAAGGCTTGGTGGAACGCGGCGAAAGTGCCGATGCCGCCACCGTCGAACGCGTTCCGCTCATCCTGCAAACTCATCCAGACGTTTGGGCGCTGGTGCCCGATCCTGTTCGCGTTAAAACTCCCGTGGCCCGGCCCATGCTGCGTGTGGGTCAGCTTCGCGCCGTGCAGCGTGCCGCCTATTTTCAGCCGATGGGACGCCGCCGCGTGTTCATCCTGGATGGCGCGGAGACCATGCGCTGGGACGTGGCCAACGTCTTCCTGAAAATTCTCGAAGAGCCACCTGGTTCCGCGACCCTAATCCTTACCGCTCCCGCAGCTTCTTCCCTCTTGCCAACAATCGTCTCGCGCTGCATGCAATTTCATTTCGCGCCCTTGCCGCAACTCGAAGTGGAGCGCATCCTCAAAGCGCATACTGACCGCAAGCCCGCTGATCTCAAGCTTGCCGCGCAGCTCTCCGAAGGCAGTCCCGGCTTAGCGATGGAAATGGATGTCGACGATGCTGTGGAAAAGCGGTCCACCGCTCTGCGTATTCTCGAACGCGCCGCCCGCGGTCAGGGCTTCTCGCAACTCTTTGCAGACACTTCCGCGCTCGCCAAGGATCGCGAATCATCGTTCGAAGACCTGCTTGGTGTCTTCTACGGCCTGCTCACCGATCTGCTCGAACTCACTTCTGGTGTAAAATCGCCACTACTGCGCAATCCCAATCTCGCCAAGCAACTAGAAGCTCTCGCACGCACCGTCGATGCCAAATGGGTGATGCAAGCTATCAATGGGATGGATGAACTCGCCGCAGGTGCGCGCCGCAACCTCAATCGCCAACTCGGCATGGACGCGCTCGCCGCGGAACTCGCTCCTAAGGCTTCTGCGGTAGGCCGCGAATAGCTGCTCCCTTTCTTCCACTAAACGCGTCATAATAGGAATAGACGAAACCCAGCACGTACCCTTCGCATCCAACGCTATGAAACATCCTTCTCACCCCAAGGAGCAGTCATGAACCGCCGCATGTTTCGTCCCAACTTCGCGGACGCAAAAGAACAACCCCTCTCTCGTACGCCTCACAATGGCGGTCCGATCCCCAGCAAGAAGCCTGCCCCTGCGGAAGTTACGCATGCAGAAAATTTTTATTGGGTGAAACAGATGCAGAGCCGCACCCCCATGGTGGTGGTGCTCAACTCTGGAGAAGAGCTGCACGGCATCATCGAGTGGTACGACCGCGAGTGCGTTAAGCTCACCCGCAACGGCGCGCCCAATCTGATGCTCTTTAAGCGCTACATTAAATACGTCTACAAAGATGGTGAAGACTCGGCACAGGGCGGCGACGAGTAAATTTATTTTCCGTTCCCGAACGACGCACCCGATGCGGCCGAAAAGGTGAGTAGTGCTTTGGCGGCCAGCGTTCCCGACTCATTGAAAATTTCGCATTCCGTCACGATAAAGTTCCTGCCTGCCCGCAACACCTTCGCGTCCGCCTTAATCGTTCCCCCGGGCACTGGCTCCAGGTAATTAATCTTCAGTTCCAGCGTAGCCAGTTCCACGCCACGTGGCACGGCTGTGTATGCTGCAATGGCCGCCGTCGTATCGGCCAGCGCTGCCAATATTCCGCCGTGTACCACTCCATGCACCTGCTTGTGCTTTGGCGTAACATCCAGCCGGAAAATCGCCCGCCCTTCGTGCACGCTCTCCACCTCAAATCCCAGAAGCTCTGTGGACTTGCTCTCCTTCATGCGCTGCCGCACGAATTCCGTAACCCGCTTCTCTTCCTCGGTCAATTTCCGTGACATTCGTTCTCCCGTATTCGCCGCCCTACTGCGCCGATAATCCACCATCCAGCGGTAGCGCCGTGCCGGTCATCCACGAAGATTCGTCCGACGCCAGATACACTGCCAGTTCCGCCACATCCTCGGGCTTCCCGAAGCGCCCAATCGGGATGCTGGCCAGCCGCGCATCGCGCACTCTTGGACCTTCCTCGGCCTCTGAGAATAAGGCTTTCACCAGATCGGTCTCCACAATCGATGGGCAAATGCAATTCACCCGAATCTTATCCTTCGCATGATCAATGGCCATCGCTTTGGTCAGCATCGTCACCTCACCTTTTGATGCGCAATACGCCGCACGATCTTTCATCGCAAACAGCCCCAGAATTGACCCTATATTAATGATGGACCCGCCACCGGCACGCTTCATCTGCGGCAGCACCGCGCGCGACATCAGGAACGGCCCCTTCAGGTTGGTAGCAATCACCCAGTCCCAATCCTCTTCGGAAATGGTATCAATCGTCGATACGCTCAGCGCCCCGGCGTTATTCACCAGCACGTCCGTTCGCCCAAACGCCTTCTCGGTCTCCTCAGCCGCTCGTTGAGTGTCTGCCGCTTTGCTGACATCGCAAACTACCGCCAATCCTTCGCCTCCATCCTCGCGAATCTCCTGCAAGGTTTCCGCCAGCTTCTCCTTGCGTCGCCCGGTCACCGTGACCCGCGCCCCCTCCCTCGCAAACGCCAGCGCCACGGCCTTTCCTATCCCCGATCCGCCCCCGGTTACAATCGTCACCTTGCCCGCCAACCGTGTCACGTTCTCACCCGCCTTTGCGTCTAATCGGTGTACTATGCGGCGGGCGCTTTACGGCCCGCAGTCCGCGCGACTCTAGCAAACGGCCCAGTCCCCCGCAAGCATGGCCCGGCGAGTTCGCGTGACCCGAATCATCTAGGCGGCTTATGCGCATTGGAATTACAGGCTATCCAACTTACGGGGGTTCCGGCGTCGTCGCCACCGAACTCGGCATGGAACTCGCCGCCCGCGGTCACGATATCCATTTCATCACCTCCGCGCCGCCGATCCGCATGAAGATCGACGACCCGCACATCCATTTCCATCGCGCTGAAGTCGTTTCCTATCCGCTCTTCGACCACTCGCCCTATACCCTCTCGCTGGCCACGGAAATGTTGCAGGTCTTCGAACAGGAAAAGCTCGACCTCCTGCACGTCCATTACGCAATTCCCCACTCGGTCAGCGCCTTGCTTGCTCGAGCCATGGCTGCTCCGCGCCGTCTGCCCTTCATCACCACACTGCACGGCACAGACATTACCCTGGTCGGCAACAATCGCAGTTTTTTGCCCATTACCCGTTACTCCATCGAACAGAGCGACGGCGTCACCTCGATTTCCCATTACCTGCTGCGGCGAACGCTCGAGGATTTCGACATCAAGCGCCCCATCGAAGTCATTCCCAACTTTGTGAATTGTGATCTTTATCAGCGCAAGCCGAATCCCAAGTTGCGCGCGGAATGGGCGCCGAATGGCGAGCCCATCTTGATGCACCTCTCCAACTTCCGACCCGTTAAGCGCATCCTCGACGCCATTGAAATCTTCGCGTTGGTTCGCGAGAAGATGCCTGCCCGTTTGGTGATGATTGGTGATGGCCCGGATCGCGCTCCAGCGGAAGAATTGGCACGCAAGCTTGGTGTGCAGAACGATGTTCTGTTTTTGGGTCAGCAGAATGAAGTGCAGGAAAAACTCAGTCAGGCCGACCTGTTCCTCCTACCTTCGCGACTGGAATCCTTTGGACTCGCCGCCCTCGAAGCCATGGCCTGCGAAACGCCAGTAATCGCCACCAACGTTGGCGGTCTGCCCGAAGTCGTCGAAAACGGTGTCGATGGCTATCTCGTCGAGCCTGGTGACGTCAAAACTGCCGGCAAATACGCCATCGAGCTGCTCTCCCGCGCTGACCGCGGCCGCGAAATGGGGCAGCTCGCCCGCGTCCACGCCCGCAAGAAATTCTGCGCCAACGACGTAATCCCCAAATACGAAGCCTACTACGAGCAAGTCCTGGAACAGCGCCCCCTAGCCGTCCCCGCCGTCCGCTAAACGCCGCTCAGCCTCAATTCGTTTGGGGCGGCCTTTGTTCAGCTTCTTCTTGAATGTGCAGCAACACGCGCATGTGAATGCGATGGATGATGTAATCGGACCAGTGGTGCCAATATTGTTCCGGCCACATCGCGTTGGTGTACCACGTCGTTCCGATCAACTTTGTTCTTCCGCCGGGCAGGTCCGCGAGTTGAAACTGGCCATGATGCGACACGAAATAGCCGTGCAAGTGTGCCGGCTCGATGTGGCCGTAGGGAGTCAGTTCATTCAGTGGCGCGGGATTTTCCGCCACGCTGAATCGCAGCAGTTTGGGTTCGTCCCAAGTCTCAATCGGCTCGACGAACGCGCCCGTTGAAAAAACACAGCGCCGCACGGCGCCTACGCCAGAACCCGCAATCTCGGCACGAATCGGATAGGCGACTCCGGCGCGAAACAATAATTCCTTCGGCGGTGCAATCTGCGTGAACGACACCACCTTCTGCCACACAATTTCCGGCGGAGCGTTCACCACGATCTCCGATTGCACTTGGTACACATGTGGCTGAGGCTTGGCGTTGTGCTCGTACCCTAATAGAGAGGGCATCGCCACCAACACCACCGAAATGACAAACGGCGCTCCTCTTCGCGTCCAGTGGGTAATCTGGATGGCATAGCCCAACGACCCGCCCAATAGCGCTAACACCGTAGCAATCGGAGCCGCCATCAACAAGCAGATCACTCCTTCAAGCGCCACGACTAAAAGCACAATCCCCAGTACTCCCAACGGAAGCAGCGATATCGCCAGACAGGTGGGCAACGTTCTCGGCTCGTGGTAGCTGTACAGCAGCACTGCAAACAGCCCCATGCAAAAGGGTTGCGCCACAAACAGGCCCCACCCATAGCTCGTCATCGCTTGTGTTCCTAGAAACGTGACTGTCAGCCCCAACAGCGTGGTCATTGCCACCGTGACCACCGCATTTCCCATTGGGGTTTTCGGGATCCACCGGTCCAATTTTCCGGGACCCGGCCAAGGCGACGCCTCCTCTTCCGGAAGATGACTTGCCGTTGGCAGCAAGCAAAGTGCCGCGAAAAATGCCCAGTTAACAATAGGTATGAAAAATAGGCAGGCCAACCACACCGGCTGTCCCGCATCCCGCAATCGCTTCACGATTGTGGCCAGCCCCAACCACACAAACGGCAACGCCAGGACAAGTAGCGTCGCTCCGAAAAACACGTCACCCGTCTTCAAAAAGTGGAAATCGTGAATATTGCCGAATGGTCGCCAGTAGAAAAGCAGGCTCCATGGGCGGTGGTAGACTTGCGAAACAATCAGCCAATCTAGCGCGAATTTCAAAAATAAGGCCGTCACGCCAATGAGACAAAACTGTGTGCGGCCTAGCCTTCCGTCCCATCGCCAGAGATTTTGAGCGCCCAAGTGCACCTCCGACTTACGAATGTCCGAAGAGACTACCGAACCTGTCTTGGAATTGGCGTTTCGCACCCCGTCGCCGAACAACTCCTCTGCCTCGCTACCCACCTGTAACCCGCGTTCAACAATCGCAACATCCCCGGTACGCGCGACAGCCAGACCAACGGGCCGGCCCACCAAATTTCCCGCGCCACCGCCACAATCGCCCCTGCACCGCCATACTGCGTCCCGTCCGACAACAAAAATCTCAGTTCCCTCAACAATTCCTCTCGCGACATTCCCAGCAACGCACCCACCCGCGGATCCTGCAGCGGCGCCACCGCAAATCCTCGCCGCCTCAAAATCGGCGCCAGCCACCGCGCAATCCGCGTACAAAATCCGCACTCCCCATCGAAAAACAACCACCCCCGTGCATGCCGACCTTTTCCATCCGTGTACTCACTCGCCAGGGAAATCATGGTTCTACCTCATTCCCACTCACCGCTCATCCCGCCTTCTTCTTATCGCTCCCCAACAACGTAATCACCTTGCCTCGCAATTTCCCCACGCCCTTCAGTGCGCCCACCGGCATCCGCAGAATCTCTTCGAACAAGCCGCTCATCGTCGTCAGGAAATCCAGCATGCTCTCCAGCCGTTCCCGCGTGTACGCATCGCTCTGTGGCCCGCCCTTCAGTTCCTGCACGCACTCGGCGAGTACTCGCAGCGTGGGATCAATCTCCCGCCGCTTCCGCTCCTCCGACACGGTGCGAAAAATCTCCCAAACATCTTTGGTCGTCTCGAAATGGTCGCGCCGGTCGCCCAACACATGCACCACCCGCACAATTCCCCACCCCTGCAATTCCCGCAAACTCGTGCTCACATTCGACCGCGCCACAGACAACGTCGTCGAAATCTCATCGGCTGGCAGCGGCTTCTGCGCCAAAAACAGCAATGCGTGCACCTGCGCCACCGTCCGGTTAATCCCCCACTTCGTCCCCATCTCCCCCCAATGCAAAATGAACTTCTGCGCCACAGGCGTAAGCGGCCCCTGCGCCGGGGTGCGTCCGTGCTCTGCGGCGGCATCGGCGCTCTTGTGATCTGGCAAACTGTTTGTTCTGGGAATGTCTGACATGAGTGACCTTCCTGTGAAGTCTGTATAGTCGCTTACTACTGTCGTTTCTGTACAGACAGAATATACTGCACACACATGCGCCCGTCAAGCCCTCAAATTCACCTGAATTTTCGCGATTGCCCCTCTAGAAAACGCTGACTTCCGGGATCACCGGCACCAACTCCGGCACATTGATGTGAATCGTCGTTCCCTGCCCCTCATTGCTCTGGATATCCAGGTGGAAGTCCGTCCCGTACAGCACCCGCAACCGCTCCCGCACGTTGCTCAGCCCGATTCCCTCCACATACACATGCGGCATGCGCTCCTCGGAAATGCCAACGCCATTGTCCGCGATCTCGATGTGCAGCCGCTGATCCCGCGTCACGGTACGCAACAAAATCCTGCCGCCTTCCAGCTTCGGCGCCAGTCCGTGCTTCAAGCTGTTCTCCACAATCGGTTGCAGCAGCATGCTGGGGATAAAGGTCTCCAGCGTATCCTTGTGAATGTCCTTCACAATTTCCAGATTGTCTTTGCCAAAGCGCGCCACTTCAATATCCAGATAATCGTCGATGAACGACAACTCCTCGCGCAGCGGCACAAACGTTTCGTGCTTGCGCAGCAGCCGCCGCAAAATGTTGCTGAGCTTCAGCACCACGCCGCGCGCGGTATCTGGATCCAGACGAATCAGCGCCGTCACCGTATTCAGGGTGTTAAACAAAAAGTGCGGATTGATCTGGCTCGACAGCGCATCCATGCGCGCGCGCAGGAGCAACTGCTGGTGCCGCTCCAGATTCATCTCGATGCGCGTGTTGTTCCAGATCTTCAGCGGCGCCGCCACCGACATCAGCGTGCCCAGCACCACCAGGCACAGCGACCAGTTCCAGTAAGGATCGATGGCGAACAGCCACTTCGGTTTGGTGGCCATCACCAGCGCCACCCGTCCCAACTCCAATCCCACGCAGGTCAGCAGCGGCAACATCTCCCACGACATCTCCGCGTCGTTCACCAGTCGCATCAGTGCCTTGGGAATATTCAGAAATGTGAACGGCCCAAAGTTCCACAAATCTTCCTTGTCGGGGATCAGTTGCCGTATCAGCCCGCCCAGCAAGCCCGCCGTCGCCGCCGCAGGCATCGCCAGCCACTCGTGCGACAGCAGCGCCGGAATGGTGATAATCGCGCCGCCAATCGGCCCCACCACGCGTCCGCCCAGCAAGCCCATCAGGAACGCGCCTTCCAGCGACAGGTCCGCGAAGCCGTACGATGGCCGCAGCAGTCGCAGCGTCACGCCCAAAATCAGTGGCGGCGTCATGAACAGCATCAACTTTAATTTCTGATCCGCGTCGCGCTCTTCCGTGAACAGCACCCGCCGAAACGTGTTCCACCGCGCCAGCAGCGCCGCAATCGACGACGCCACGCCCACCTTCAGCAGCAGCGTGAACAGCAAATCCTGTATGCGTATTCCCGTTTCCATGAAGTACCAAGAGCGCAGCCAGGAATGGCTGTGCTACGGACCCGCCAACGTCGAGTTTACGCTAGCCAATCACCGCCGCAATGTAAAGCCACGCGCTCCCGCAAGACAGGGAGCATGTTTCCGTTAACCCGCCAAACCAGGAGCTACTTACGTTGTCGAGGAATTTGGTAGCGGGACAAGGTAATCAATGCGCGTATCGTGTGCGAGCTGGAATGCTTCTAAGGTATCGCTGTTCAATATCGCCGAAACCAGTTCTTGCGAGCCACCAACGAAAGAAAAGTGGCAATCGTAATCGCTGCACAGACACCAGCTTCTATCTGAAGGCCATATATATTCCGGGGAGAACTTATAGTTGTTGACTTTCGCACACTCAACAACCTCATCAAGTGCAAGGGTAAAAAGCAATGGTTTGTCGGTCCCGACTAGCGGGATTTCAGCGAAACGGACAAAGCACTCCTGCTGGCCAGTGAACGGGCGAAGAATTGACGCTATTTCAGATAGTTCTTCATGGTCCAGATTACCTTCAGCAGGGCCGTAGAGAAATCGAGGCCAGCATTCCGGTTCTTTCATGCTCGCACGAAACCATTCGTGGCATATCTGTGGCTCGAACGGCACGCCCAGATAAGCTGCAATTTCCTTCCACCTGATTCTGGGGCCATCACCTTTTTCACGCTTGGTCTGCACGAACGAACGCATTTCCAAGCACGGTGGAATCTTCAGTATGGCAATTTCTTTTTCTGTGAAAGGATGTGGGTGGTCAATGTGCTGGTAATTGGCTGTGATCCCATGAAGAATCTTTGTGTAAACTTCAAAGCGCGGCGGCAGCAAAACAGATAGCAGGCACCCCGGCCAGCTTCGGTGGTCTCTGGGCGCGGGCTTCGAGCGCCCATGCTCAATCCACTCAAACTCGTTGTCAACGCACGGAAGCATCACGCCTCCATCGTAACCGACGAAAGCACACGCTCGCTACTCGTCAAGTCCCGATTGACGCGTTACCGGAAGCCGAGCCGATTACTACATCGCCGCCAATTCGGGCAACTTCCCTGCCCTGTTATACTGGAACATTCCTATGGCTAAGAAATTATCCACTAAGCGCATCAGCGCCAAGAGCAAAGATACTGTGGAAGCCGTGGCCCATGCCGACCTGCCTACCCGCTACGGCCGCTTCACCATCATCGGTTTTCGCGGCTTAGGCCCGCAAGACGAAGCCGTCGCCCTGGTTCGCGGCAACCTCAAAGGACGCACCGCGCCCCTCGTCCGCGTTCACTCGCAATGCCTCACCGGAGACGTGCTCGCCTCGCTGCGCTGCGATTGCCGCGCGCAACTCGAACTCTCGCTCGAAAAAATTGCCAAGGCCCCTTCCGGTATATTGCTCTATCTTCCCCAGGAGGGCCGCGGCATCGGCCTTATGAACAAGCTCCGCGCCTACGAGTTGCAAGATGGCGGCATGGACACCGTGGAAGCCAACGTCTCTCTCGGCTTCGCCGCCGACGCCCGCGACTACGAATTCCCCGCCAAAATCCTGCTCAAACTCGGCGCCAAGCGCATCCGCCTGCTCTCTAACAATCCCGAGAAAGTTCGCCAACTGGAATCCGCCGGCATCGAAGTCGTCGAGCGCGTCCCCTGCGAACCGCGCATCTCCAAAACCAACCGCGCCTACCTGCAAACCAAAAAACGCAAAATGGGCCACCTGCTAGCCGGCGTTTAGAAATTCGAAAATAGAAATTAGAAAATGGAAAATAGTCGGGTCTGGAATTCGAAAATGGAAATTAGAAACTAGAAAATGGAAACTTGCCGGCGACGTCTAAATTCCCACGCACACAGGCACCAGAGCGCTGTGCACCGCACCGACGATTTTCCAATTTCTATTTTTGAATTTCTATTTTCGCTTTTATCTTAAGAAGACTGTACGCGCGGTTTCGCCTTCAAAGCAAATCGCAAATGCCCTTCGGCATGCGCATTTTCCGCGCGAATCAAAATTGCCGCCTCGCCTGCCGTAATCCGCGGCATCTCAAACTCAATCTTCACTTGCCCATCCGCGCCCACTTCCCCACTGTACCCATGCTCGTACGCCGCGCCTTCCACTTCCACTTTCACGCTCGCGTGTTCCGCCGTCCCGCCATTCTCTTCTTTTACCGCCACCACCAGCGACACATGCTTCCCACTAAGCCACGCCTTAGGATTCAACAATTCCACGTGAAGCTTCCGCCGCGCTGCCGCCGCAACTTCCTCTCGCTCCGCAACAACCGGGGTCACAGGCTTGGTAGAAGCCGCCGCAAGCGGAGGAATCGCCAGCGACAATTTCCCCGAATGCATTTCCTCCAGCACCACCCGGTGCTGCTCATCCAACCGCAGTTTCAACGCACCGACCCGATCCTCGTCCAGCGGCCGCAAATCGTAATAATTATTTGTCCGGCGATGCAGCACGCGCCCCTGGTAATACACCGTGGTATCAATCAGCCCGTGCGCTTCCCCGCGATCTTCCGTTTGCACGTGGAAGGTCATCTCCCCCACTTTCACATTGGTGTTGTGCCCGAAAATCATCGTCCGATCCGCTTTCCGCCGGCCCTACCGTACCCGACCGCACGCACTTCGCGCCGTGATGCGCCGCACATAAAATTCCACAGCGTTGATACAAATTTGACCGCGCGCCGCCTCACCGCTATTATACTTTGTTGACCATGACCCCATCCGGCGTACAAGCGTATTTTCCTCTACTCATACACCTGCTCATTGCTGCGGGACTGGCCGGCGCGTTGATTCTGGTATCCACCTTCATCGGCTGGCGCCGACCCAATAAAGCCAAGATGCAGCCCTACGAATGCGGCGTTACCCCCACCGGCGACGCCCGCGAACCGTTTTCCGTGAAGTTCTATCTGGTGGCTATGGTGTTCATTCTCTTTGACGTGGAAGCCATCTTCCTGTACCCCTGGGCTTTCATCTTCAAAGATTTGGCCAGCCATGCCAACACCCGAGTCTTTGGTTTCCTGGAAATGATGTTTTATATCGCAATTCTGTTGGTTGGCTATATCTATCTCTGGCAAAAAGGCGCGCTCGACTGGCATAAGTCTCAGAAGGAACGATAGCGCAGCCGCAACGAGGATCTCAGAAACGTGACGCAGCCTGTCAGCTCAAACGCTAATGTTGTAGTCGAACACCTTCGTTCCTGGAACGCGTCGTCCCTGGAAAAGGTCATCGAATATCGCGGCGACACCACCATCGTCGTCCCCAAACACCTGCTTCTGGCCACTGCACAAGTCTGCAAAGAGCATCCTGAACTCCAATTTAATCTGCTCAGCGACGCCACTTGCGTAGACCGCTTTCCCATCGAGCCGCGCTTCGAACTCAACTACCAACTCGTCTCCATTCCGCTGCGCCGCCGCATTTGCCTGCGCACCTACGCCAGCGGCCAGCAACCCCTCGTCGATTCCCTGATGCCCGTATGGCTTGGCGCCAACTGGCTCGAACGCGAAATTTTCGACCTCTTTGGCATTCACTTTGAAGGGCACACCGATCTGCGCCGCATACTTTTGCCCGATGGCTTTCAAGGTTTCCCTCTTCGCCGCGATTTCCCGGTAGAAGGGCAACGTTAATTTCCGGCCCATGGACATTGACCAATGACAACGATTGAAACAGCGATCGGCACCACAAAAACGATGGTCCTCAACATGGGACCGCAGCACCCATCCACCCACGGCGTGCTGCGTGTTTTGCTCGAACTCGATGGCGAAAACGTGGTCACCGCCATTCCCGACCTCGGTTATCTTCATACCGGCATCGAGAAGAGCTGCGAAGATAAAACCTATTCCCAAGCTATCACCCTTACCGATCGTATCGACTACCTGAATCCGCTGGGCAACAATCTTGCCTACTGCCTGGCCGTCGAAAAATTGCTCAGTCTCGAAGTTCCCAAACGCGCGCAATACATTCGCGTCATGATGGTCGAACTTCAGCGTATTTCTTCTCACCTGGTTTGGCTTGGAACCCACGCTCTGGACATGGGCGCCATGTCCGTGATGCTCTACGCTTTCCGCGAGCGCGAAGAAATCCTGAAAATTTTCGAACGCTTCGCCGGCCAGCGCATGATGACCAGTTACATCCGCATCGGCGGTCTGGCTCTTGAGCCGCCCACCGGCTGGCGCGAAATGGTCAAGAAGTTCATCGACGCCATGCCCGCGCACATCGATGAATACGAAGCCCTGCTTACGGAAAATCGCATCTGGAAGGGTCGCCTCGAAGGCGTTGGCTATTTGCCCGCCGAACAACTCATCGCCCTCAGCACCACCGGTCCCGGTTTGCGCGCCGCAGGCGTTGCCTACGACAATCGCAAAATGTTTCCGTACTCCTCCTACGAGGAGTTCGATTTCGACGTTCCCACGCGTACCGAATCCGACTGCTACGCGCGTTACATGGTTCGCGTGGCCGAAATGCGTGAGAGCGTGAAGCTGGTTCGCCAGGCCATGGCCAAGATCACCGACCAGGGCGTGTACAAAGCCGAAGCACCTGGCATCATTCCTCCGCAGCGGGAAAAAATGAAGACCGAGATGGAAGCCCTCATCTACCATTTCAAAATTTTTACCGAAGGCTTTTCCCCACCGCCGGGCGAGGCCTACGCCGCCGTCGAATCGCCGCGTGGCGAACTGGGCTGCTTTGTCGCCAGCGACGGCTCTCCCAAACCGCTGCGCGTACATTTTCGCGGGCCATCCTTTGTGAATTTGCAGGCGCTACCCTTCATGGTTCAGGGCCAACTCCTGGCCGACGTTGTGGCCAGCATCGGCACCATCGATATCGTGCTCGGAGAAGTGGACAGGTAACGACGACCCATGCAACTTTCCCCAAAACTCGCTGCCAGATTCGACAAGCTGCAAAACGCCTATCCCGTCAAGCGCAGCGCGCTCATTCCCATGATGATGTACGCGCAAGACGAGTTCGGCTACATCAACGATGAACTGATCGCCGAAATCGCACAGCGCCTGGATCTGCGCACCGTGCAGGTCGAAGAAACTCTCGAGTATTACTCCATGCTGCGCCGCAAGCCCGCCGGCAAGCATCACGTGCAGGTCTGCACCAACGTGGCTTGCATGCTGCGTGGCGGCTACGAATTGCTGGACCACGCCAAGAAGCGCCTGGAAATTGGCAACAAGCAGACCACCAAAGATGGCGCGTTCTCACTAGAGGAAGTCGAATGCATTGGCGCCTGCACCGGCGCGCCCGCCGTTCAGATCAATTACGACTTCTACGAAAATCTCACTCCTCTAAAGTTCGATCGCATCATCGAGGAAATCGACAAGGGCAAGCACCCGCAGCCCGTCGGCGTAATTTCCGGCGCGCTTCACGAACGCAACAAACTCGAAACACCTTTAATCAGCAAGCGCTGGGGCATTCAGGATTCCCACAAGATCGACGTCTTCCTGCAGCACGGCGGCTATCAGGCCCTCGATAAAGCCCTGAAGCAAATGTCGCCCGAAAGCATCATCGACGAAGTCAAGAAATCGAATCTCCGCGGTCGCGGTGGCGCAGGCTTTCCCACTGGCATGAAGTGGTCCTTCGTTCCGAAGGATACGCCAAAAGCCAAATACGTGATTTGCAATGCCGACGAATCCGAACCCGGCACCTGCAAAGATCGCCCGCTGATGGAAATGGATCCGCACCAGCTCATCGAGGGCATGGTCATCGCCGGGCGAGCCATCAACGCCCACAACGGCTTCATCTATATTCGCGGCGAATACCGCTACGTGCTCGACATCGTCGAAGTCGCCATAGAAGAAGCCTATTCCCGCGGCTATCTTGGCAAAAATATTCTGGGCTCCGGCTTCGACTTCGATCTGGTCATCCACACTGGTGCAGGCGCTTACGAGTGCGGCGAAGAATCCGCCCTCATGGAATCGCTCGAAGGCAAGCGTGGCTATCCGCGCATCAAGCCTCCCTTCCCGGCCATCGTCGGGCTCTACGGCTGCCCCACCATCATAAATAACGTAGAAACATTGAGCGCCGTCCCCTCGATCATTCTCGAAGGTGGCGAAGCTTACGCCAATCGCGGCACTCCAAAGAATGGCGGCACGCGCCTGCTGTGCGTCTCCGGCCACGTCAACAAGCCCGGCATCTACGAAATTCCACTCGGCATGAACATGAAAAGGTTCATCGACGACGTCGCGGGCGGCATCTCCGGCGGCAGACAATTGAAATCAGTCATCCCCGGCGGCAGTTCTTGCCCGGTTCTCACCGCCGCGGAAGTCGATATCGCCATGGATTACGACACCGTCGCCAAGGCCGGTTCCATGCTTGGCTCCGGCGGCATGGTGGTTATCGACGACGAAACCTGCATGGTCGACATGGCTCGCCGCATCATGCAGTTCTACGCTCACGAATCCTGCGGCTGGTGCATTCCCTGCCGCGAAGGCACCACTTGGCTGCGCAAAATGTTGGAGCGCTTCCACGCCGGCCTTGGCCGTACGGAAGACATCGACATGGTTGGCGATCTCGCCAAAAATATGTTGGGCCGTACCTTCTGCCCGCTCGGCGATGCCGCCGCCATGCCCACCATCAGTATCGTCACCAAGTTTCGTAATGAGTTTGAAGATCACCTGCACGGACGTTGTGCATACAAATCCGCCGAAGCGCTCGTCGGTTCGCGGTAGGGATTTAGGGATCCATGGCCGAAACAAAGCTCGTTCACTTAAAAATTGACGACCGCGATGTCGAGGTGCCCGCCGGCACTCTGGTCATCGAAGCCACCCGGCGACTCGGCACCGAAGTGCCCTCCTTCTGTTATTACCCGGGCCTCTCGTTGCAGGCTGCCTGTCGCATGTGTCTGGTCGAAGTCGAAAAGGCGCCGAAGCTCCAAACCGCCTGCACCTTGGTCGTTGCTGAAGGCATGGTCGTCCGCACCAACACCGAACAAGTCCGCAACGCCCGCAAGTACATGCTGGAATTCCTGCTTACGAATCACCCGCTCGATTGCCCGGTCTGCGATAAGGGTGGCGAGTGCGAACTGCAGGATATGGTCTTCCGATACGGCGCCGACACCAGCCGCTTCGTCGAAGAAAAGATTCATCGCCCCGAAGAAAAATGGTCGGACCTCGTTTATTACGACGCCCCGCGCTGCATTCTCTGTTTCCGTTGCGTACGCGTCTGCGATGAAGGCATGGACGTCAAAGCGCTCGGCGTTGGTATGCGCGGCGCCAATTCCATCATCATCCCCAATCGCGGCGATCATCTCGTTTGCGAAGAATGCGGCATGTGCATCGACATCTGCCCCGTCGGCGCGCTTACCAGCGGCACTTACCGTTACAAAACGCGCCCCTGGGAAATGCAATACGTTTCCACCATCTGCACTCACTGTTCGAACGGCTGCAAAACAACTCTTAGCGTTCGCAATCACGAAATCCTGCGCGCCAACAATCGCGATCTCTCCGGCATCAACAAAGATTTTCTCTGCGTCAAGGGCCGCTTCGGTTTCGATTTCACCACGCACCCGGAACGCATCAAGCAGCCACTGCTTCGTAAAGGCGACAAGCTCTTCCCCGTTTCCTGGGAGGAAGCTGCTCTCGCCGCAGCCACCAAGCTGCGCGACATTCGCCTCATCAATGGCGCTGACGCCGTCGGCTTCATCGGCTCCAATCGCACTTCCAACGAAGAGAATTACCTGTTCCAGCGCCTCGCCCGCGGCACCTTCGGCACCAACAATATCGATCACCATCGCACCGCCGATTACACCGGCTTGGTCACCGCGCTGGGCGATCGCGCCGCCGATTCTTCGCTCACGATGGAGCAGCTCTACCAATCGAAAACCGTGCTGCTCATCGGCAACGATCCCACTAACCAGAATCCGCTGGCCGCCTGGCAGATTCGTTCCGGCATTCGCCACTTCAACACCAAACTTTTCATTCTCAATTCCGCCGATATCAAGTTGAAGCGTCAGGCCACACAGTTCATTCGCCTCGCCGAAGGGCAAGAGCCTGCCGCCCTAAAATGGCTAGCCACTGGTGAAGGCTCGTTGTCGCAGGATCTCACGAGTCAGCTCGAAGCCCTCGCGAACGCGCTGCTAGGCGAGCCCGAAGTCGCCATCGTCTTCGGCGCTGAAGTTTCCGGCACCGCCATCGCCCATCTCGTCGCCTTTGCGTCGAAACTTCAAGGCAAGATCCGCTACATGGCTCTGGGCGATTATTCCAATTCTCGCGGCGCCGCCGATATGGGCGTGCTCCCGGATCGCCTGCCCGGCTACGCGTATCTCGACAACACCAGCGTCGCCCACGCGCTCGCCAAGCATTGGGGCACTGAACTTCCCAACAAGCCCGGCCTGACCGCTCCGCAAATGGTCGAAGCCGCACAAAATGGCAAGCTGAAAGCTCTCTACGTGATGGGCGCCAATCCCTTCAAGCGTTTCGGCAAGACCAGCTCCAATCGCGGCAAACTGGAACTGCTCATCGTGCACGAAATGTTCCTGACCGAAACCGCGCAGCAAGCCGACATCGTCTTCCCCGCCGCATCCGCCTACGAAAAAGACGGCAGCGTCACCAATACCGCCGGCGAAATTCAGCTGCTTCGCAAAGGCGCGGAAGTGATGGGCACGCGCACCGACTTCGATCTGCTGCGCATCCTCTCCCATCAACTGGAAAAACTCGGCGTGGGCAAAGCGTTTCACTACAAACATTCCGGCGTGGTTCTCGACGAAATTCGCAAGTTGGTCCCCGGCTACAACGTGCCTCCCGCCGGCCTGCTCACCGGTGGCGCCGAACCCACAAAAATTCACTTCTCCAAGAACGGCCACGCGCCATATCAAGTTCCTGTGGAGCTCATTCGCTCGGCCAACGACAATCTTTTCACCAGCGGCTCGCTCGGCCGCTTCTGCACCATGATGCAATCCTTGCCGGAGGCTGAGGAGGCGGAAGCCAAATCGTGATGGAATTCCTCTACAAATACGCCTTCATCATCGTTCCGGTCATCAAGATCGCTATTCTCGTTTTCATTGTCTTGACCGTCGACGCCTACCTCACCTGGCTCGAGCGCAAAGTAATCGCGCACATCCAAGCTCGTTGGGGACCGCATCGCGTTGGCCCGCACGGCTTGCTACAACCTTTAGCCGACGGCATCAAATTCGTCTTCAAAGAAGATCCCATCCCGGCGGGAGCTGATCGCGTCCTCTATTTTCTCGCTCCCTTTCTCACGCTGGTTCTGGCGGTCACGTCGCTGGCCGTAATTCCCTTTGGTCCCGGCAAATTCACCATCTGGGGTTACACCACCACTTTAAGCATCGTCGATCTCAACATTTCGTTGCTCGCTCTGTTCGCCATCACCGCGCTCGGCGTATACGGCATTGCGCTGGCCGGTTGGGCCTCCAACAACAAATATTCGCTCTTCGGCGGCTTGCGCAGCTCCGCGCAGATGATCAGCTACGAGCTGGCGCTCACCCTCTCCGTAGTCGGCGTGCTTCTGCTCGCCGGAGACCTTAGCCTCCGCGGCATTGTCGACCAGCAATACATTCCGCATCTCGGCTTCCTCAGTTGGAATATCGCGGGCTTCGGCAAAGGTTACGGCGTCACGCAGATTCTCGGCTTCGCCTGCTTCTTCGTTGCCGCCATCGCCGAAACCAACCGCGTCCCCTTCGATCTTCCCGAAGCGGAATCTGAACTCGTCGCCGGCTTCCACACCGAATACGCCAGCATGAAGTTCGCCATGTTTTTCATCGCCGAATACACCAGCATGATCGTGGTCTCCTGTCTCGGCACCATCCTCTTCTTTGGTGGCTGGCTCTCTCCCTTCCCCGATTCCTGGACCTTCACCCACTATCTCCCGTCGCTGCTCCTGATTCCCTTTGGCCTTTGGGTGATTTTTGACGGTATCCACTACGAAACTATTTTCGGCCGCATCATTCTTCCCGGCATCGGCACCGCCATCGCCGGACTGGGTATCGCCTTGACTGTCATCCGTCCGCTGAACGACTTCGCGCAAGGCCCGTTCTGGCTGATCTCCAAAGTTCTGCTCTCGCTGCTGATTTACATCTGGCTGCGCGGCACGCTGCCTCGCCTGCGCTACGACCAACTGATGGGCTTTGGCTGGAAGGTGCTTCTACCCGTCTCCATCGCCAACGTCATTATCACCAGTGCTGTGATGTTCTGGAGAATGCCCCGATGACCGGGCCTATATTCATTTTCTTGGTGCTCGCTGCTGTGGCCATTGCCGGCGCCGCCAGCTTGATCCTGCATCGCCATCCTATTCACAGCGCCCTCTCGCTCATTGTCGTCATGGTCGCGTTGGCCGGCCTTTACCTCTTGATGGGCGCCGAATTCGTCGCCGCCGTCCAGCTCATCGTCTATGGCGGCGCCATCATGGTGCTCTTCATCTTCGTGATCATGCTCTTGAACGCTGGCGAAGAGGAACGCACCAACTTCTCCACTCTGGCCACGTACGCCGGAGTTCCGTTAGCTTTCGCGATTGCCGGACTGATCGCCGCGGCGCTCTCTCGCGCCGGAACCGAAACTCTGCCCGCCGCGGCTCAAGGCGGCGCGGTTAGTTCCACCAGGGCGCTTTCCATGCTGCTGTTTTCCGAATTCGTTTACCCCTTCGAACTCACGTCGTTCCTAATTCTCGTGGCCATCCTGGGCGCTATCGTGCTCGCCCAGCGGGAGAACTGACCATGGTGCCAACCAACTATTACCTGATCCTCAGTGCCATTCTGTTTGGCTTGGGCATTGTTGCTTTCGTCTTCAAACGCAACATCATCACCCTCTTCATGGCCATCGAATTGATGCTCAACGCCGTCAACCTGGCTTTCGTCGCGTTCAGCCAGTCTCTGGGCAAACTCGATGGCGAAGTTTTTGTATTGTTCGTGATTATTGTGGCGGCTGCGGAAGCGGCTGTGGGACTTGGAATCATCATTCTGACTGCGCGTAATCGCCGTTCCTTGAACGTCGAGCGTGTCGACCTTCTCAAACTATAATGCTGCCTATACTCGAAAATCTCTGGATCATCCCGCTGCTTCCGCTTCTTGGCTCAGCCATCAATGGCTTTTTTGGCGCTAAGTGGCCCAACAAGACTGTCAACGCCGTCGCGCTCGGTTCCACGGGACTCTCATTCGCCTGCGCCCTAGAAGCAGTTCGCGAATTCCTTGGCGATTACTATCCCGCCAATCATCACGCCTTCGTCAAACCATTCTTCGACTGGATCCTCGCCGGCAATTTCCGCGCTGGCTTCGATCTACAGATGGACCAGCTCACCGTGGTCATGGTCCTCATCGTCACCGGCGTCGGCTTCCTGATTCATATCTACTCCACCGGCTACATGGCGCACGAAGGCGGCTACTACCGTTTCTTTTCCTATCTGAACTTGTTCATGTTTTTCATGCTCATCCTCATCCTTGCCGCCAACTACGTTCTCCTCTTTGTTGGCTGGGAAGGCGTGGGCCTCTGCAGCTACCTGCTCATCGGTTTTTATTTCCTCCGCAAGTCGGCCTCGGACGCTGGCAATAAAGCCTTCATCGTCAATCGCATTGGCGACTTCGGTTTCATGCTCGGCATGTTTCTGCTCTTCCGCACATTTCACACTCTCGACTTTTCTACAATATTCGCGAAAGCGGGACCGATGCCTGCCGACGGCATGGGACAATTCGGCACGCTCACCATCGCCTGCCTGCTGCTCTTCATGGGCGCCACCGGCAAGTCCGCGCAATTGCCGTTGTACGTTTGGCTGCCGGACGCCATGGAAGGTCCTACACCAGTTAGCGCCCTGATCCACGCCGCCACCATGGTCACCGCCGGTGTTTACGTCGTTGCGCGTTCCAACGTGCTCTTCATTCACGCGCCCACTGCGATGTACGTGGTCGCCATCGTCGGCTGCGCTACCGCGTTCTTCGCCGCAACCATCGGCCTGGTGCAATCCGACATCAAAAAAGTTCTCGCCTATTCCACGGTCAGCCAGCTCGGCTACATGTTCCTTGGCTGCGGCGTTGGCGCTTTCAGCGCCGGCGTTTTCCACCTGATGACCCACGCCTTCTTCAAAGCGTTGCTCTTCCTTTCTGCCGGCAGCGTCATTCACGCCATGGGCGGCGAGCAAGACATGTGGCACATGGGCGGTCTGTGGTCCAAAATTAAAGTCACCGCGTGGTGCATGCTCTTCGGCACCATCGCCATCGCTGGCTTTTTCCCGTTTGCCGGATTCTTTTCGAAAGACGCCATCTTGTTTGGCGCATTTCAGTACGAGCATGGCGGCAAGATTCTCTACGCGGTGGGACTGACCGCGGCCATATTCACCTCTTTTTACATGTTCCGGCTGATCTGGCTGACGTTTTTCGGCGCGCCTCGGTATGACGAGCATCATGTCCACGTTCATGAGTCGCCCAAGAGCATGACCGTTCCGCTGGTGATCCTCGCGGCACTTTCTGCCGTCGGCGGTTGGTTCGCTCTACCCGCACTGTGGGGCGGCAGTAACTATTTCTCGGACTTTTTGCAACCAGTGATGGGCTCCACCGAAGAAACTGCCGGCGGCAGCGTGCACACCCTCGAACTAATTCTCTCCGGCGTTGCCATCATCGCCGCCACGCTCGGCTTGCTCGCCGCGTGGCGCATGTACGCCAAGGGCGCAAAGCGCGGCACATCCGAAGGCCTGCACAGAGTTTTGTACAACAAGTATTACGTCGATGAAATTTATCAGGCCGTGATCATTGGGCCGCTGGTCTGGCTGTCGCGCAACATCCTCTGGAAGGTTGTCGACGCCGGGGCGATCGACGGCACCGTCAACGGCATCGCGCACGGCGCAGCCTCCGTCGGCGACCTGACCCGGCGCACCCAGTCCGGGAACACTCGCAGCTACGCCGTCTGGGTCATCGTCGGCGCCATCGTCATCTTCGGCGTCATCTTCTGGCCAGTCATCCATCCTGTGGTATTCGGAGGAGGACGCTGATGAACTACACTGGCCATCTCCTCTCTGTTCTGATTTTCTTCCCAGCCTTCGGTGCGCTCGCTCTCTTGCTGCTTCGCGGCGATGACGAAGTGTGGCTCCGTCGCCTTACCTTCGTCGTATCCCTCGCCGAATTTATCTTTTCGCTTTTCCTGTTGCGCGGCGTGCCCATCGGCCAGCCCGGCTACCAACTCGAAGAGTTCGCGCGATGGATCAACGTTCCGCCCATCAATTATCACGTCGGTATCGATGGCATCAGCATGTTCCTGGTGATCCTGACCACGTTCCTGACGCCCATCTGCGTCCTGGCTTCCTGGCACGGCGTGCATCACCGCATCAAAGAATTCCACGTGATGCTGCTGCTTCTCGAAGTGGGCGTGATTGGAGTCTTCGTTTCCCTCGACCTGTTCCTCTTCTTCCTGTTCTGGGAAATCATGCTCATCCCCATGGCCTTCCTCATCGGCATTTGGGGACACGACCGCCGCATCTACGCCGCTGTCAAATTTGTTCTCTACACCATGGGCGGCTCGATCCTGATGCTGGTCGGCATCATCTGGCTCTATAACCTCACCGGTACATTCGATCTGCCCGCCATCCAGCAAGCTCTGCAGCAAGGCGCCTTCACGCTTTCCACGCGTCAGGAAATGCTTCTTTTCCTCTCGTTCTTCGTGGCCTTTGCCATCAAAGTGCCGCTCTTCCCGCTGCACACCTGGCTGCCCGATGCGCACGTCGAAGCGCCCACCGCCGGTTCCGTCATCCTTGCCGGCGTGCTCCTGAAGATGGGCACGTATGGCATGATTCGCTTCTGCCTGCCGTTGTTCCCCGAAGCCTCGCACCGCGCCGCGCCCTACGTCGCCATACTCGCCATCATCGGCATCATCTACGGCGCATTGGTCGCGCTGGTTCAGCCCAATCTCAAAAAACTGGTCGCCTATTCTTCCGTCAGCCACTTGGGCTTCGTCGTCCTCGGCATCTTCGCGTTCGAAAACATTTCCATGCAAGGCGCGGTCTACCAGATGCTCGCTCACGGCATTTCCACCGGCGCGCTCTTCCTGCTCGTCGGCATGCTTTACGATCGCCGCCACACGTTCGAAATCAGCGAGTACGGCGGTTTGGCCACCCCCATGCCCAAGTTCGCCGCGTTCTTCCTGTTCATCGTGCTCTCTTCCCTCGGCTTGCCGATGCTCAACGGCTTCGTCGGCGAATACCTGATTCTTCTCGGCACTTTTCTCTCGCACTGGACCTGGTCCGCCTGGGCCGCTACCGGCGTGATCCTCTCCGCCTGCTATCTCCTGTGGTCCTACCAGCGCGTTTTCTTCGGCGACGTCACTCACCAGAAAAATCGCGAACTGCAAGACATCGACACCCGCGAACGCTGGATTCTCGTGACCATGTCCGTGATCATTCTCTGGATGGGCATCAACTCGCCGTTTTTCACCAGGCGCATCGATGCATCTTCGCAATCCGTGCTGCAGCAAATGAGTCGCAGCGCCGAGCATGAAGCCGCAATTCCCGCAGGCGCACCGCAGCCTGTCGCGCCAGCGCCGCAATATTCCGTGAAAAGGGTGGTTTCCCAGTAATGAATCCCCCGCAGATGGCTGATATTCTTCGCGTCCTGCCCGAGCTAGCCTGGTGCGGCTTCGGCGTGATTCTCATGCTGCTTCAGCCCTTCGTGAAGTTTCGTCAGGCCATCACCTTCATCGCCATGATCGGCGCCGCCCTCGGAACGCTGCTCACTTTCTTCCGCATCCCGGGCCCGGGCTTCAGCGGTCTGATTCAAAGCGATGTCTATAGCCTCTTTTTCCACTGGCTGGTGGGACTCGTCGCGTTCCTCGTCATCCTCGCCTCCGATTCCTATCTCGAACGCGAAAATCTCGACGCCGCCGAATTTTATGCGCTGATCCTGTTCGCCACTGCGGGGATGGGCGTTCTCGCATCCGCTCAGGAATTGCTCACCGCCTTCATCGGCCTCGAAATGTCTTCCATCTCCAGCTACATTCTCGCTGGCTACCGTCGCGACTCCATCAAGTCCACCGAAGCAGCCGTAAAATATTTTCTGCTCGGCTCCTTTGCCACGGCCTTTTTCCTCTACGGCATTGCGCTCGTCTACGGCGTCAGTGGCAGCACCAACCTGCAGGACCTGGCCACCGCCAATCCTTCCAGCATGCTGTTGCGTCTTGGCTTGACCCTGATTCTCGTCGGCCTCTGCTTCAAAGTCGCCGCTGCGCCATTCCAGATTTGGACGCCCGACGTCTACGAAGGCGCGCCCACGCCCGTCACCGCGCTCTTTGCCGCCGGCCCCAAAGCCGCCACATTCGCCCTGCTGCTGCGCATCTTCACCACCATCGATGCCGCTACCAGCTACTGGTTCTGGGCCTTCTGGATTCTCGCCGCGTTCACCATGTTCGCCGGCAATCTCGGCGCGATCGTTCAGACCAACGTGAAGCGCATGCTGGCCTACAGTTCCATCGCGCATGCGGGCTACACCCTGGTCGCCTTCGCCGCCGTCACCTCCATGAAGAACAGTCCCGATGGCGCCGCTGCGGCCTATGCCGCGATTCTTTTCTACCTGCTCGGCTACTCCCTGGTAAAAGTCGGCGCGTTTACAATTCTTTCCGACCTTGGCGGCCGCGGTGAACGCTATCTCACTCTCGACGATTTCGCCGGCCTGGGCACCCGCCAACCCTTCGCCGCAGCAGCCCTGAGCCTGTTCCTGCTCTCACTGCTCGGCTTGCCCATCACCGCAGGTTTCTTCGGCAAGTTTTACGTCTTCAAAGCGGCCATCAACTCCAACTTGATTTGGCTTGCGGTCATCATGGCAATCAACAGCATCATCGGCGCCTACTATTACCTGCGCGTAATCGTGGTCATGTACATGCGCGAGCACAAGGGGACAGTGCCAGCCGACGCGCCTGCCAGCTTGAGCCTGACCTCCGCGATGGTCGTCGCCGTCACCACCTTGGCCACTCTCTACCTGGGACTCTTCCCTAATCACGTTCTCGGCATCGTCCTGTCTCAGAACCTGATGCTCTCAGCGCGGTAGGGGCACGATATATCGTGCCACCGTCCAACTCCACTCCCGTTCATCGCTGCACCAAGCCCAAACTTCTAGTCGTCAGCCAACACCTCCGTTCCGTCCTCGTCATCAATCCCGAAACTCTCGAAATCGAATCCACCGTGCCCACCTGCGGCGACCGCCCCCATGAAGCAGTCGTCTCCACCGATGGCCGCCTCGCCTACATTCCCATCTATGGCGACGGCGGAGTCGGCACGCCCGGAACCGACGGCCAAACCATCGAAATCCTCGACCTCACCACACATACCATCGTCGACGAAATCGACCTCAAGCGCCCCTCCCGTCCGCACTGCATCCGCCTAGGCCCGGACGGCCTCCTCTATCTCACCAGCGAAGTGGCCCGCACCGTCGACATCATCGATCCCTCCACCCGCCAACTCATCACCTCCATCCCCACCCAGCAAGACGAATCCCACATGCTCGTCCTCACGCGCGACGGCAAACGCGCCTACACCTCCAACGTCTGTGCCGGCTCCATCACCGCCCTCGACCTGCAAAAACGCGCACCCATCGCGGTAATTCCCGTCGCCCAGTCCATCCAACGCATCGCCGTCTCCACCGACGACTCCATGCTCTTCACCACCGACCAGCACGCCCCGCGCGTCGCCGTCATCGATACCCACACCAACACCGTCCGCGACTGGATCGCCCTCCCCTCCATCGGCTACGCCACCCTCGCCGCCGCCGATGGAAAGTCGCTGCTAGTCACGCTGTTCCAATCCAGCCAGGTAGCCAAGGTTGACCTCGCCACCATGCAAGTCACCAGCCTCATCGACGTGCCCGCCGGGCCCATCGGCGCACTATTCGACCCAACGCGACCCCGCGCCTACATCACCTGTTTCTTTGGCGGCAAGGTGGCCGTCCTAAATTGGCAGGAATTTAAGTTGGAAAAGTTAATCGATACCGAAACGGGCGCAGACGGCCTCGCTTGGGCCTCAGCAATTCAATCCTAATTAGACTTCTTAAACCTAGTGCCGGTTCAGCGGATTCTCCGTGTTCCGAATCCGCCACAGGGTCAACGCCGTCAGCGTCCGAGCACAAATATCTTCCGCGGTGCCGCTGGCCGCCACCGGAATCAGCAAGCCCAGCCGTTTATAAAAATCAATCAGCGGCGCTGTGCTCCTGCTGTACGCTTCCAGCCGTATCTTGATCGATTCAGGCCGGTCGTCGTCCCGCTGGAACAGCGCACCATCGCAATTATCGCAGCAGCCAGCCTTCTTTGGTGGACGCCCCGTTACGTGAAACACCGCTTTGCACTTCTCGCACGTTCGCCGCCCGCTCAGCCGCGTTACGATTTCCGCCAGGGCCAATTCGTAATTGATCACCGCTGTCAGCGCAATCGCGTCCTTGTCCAGTTGATGTCGCAGAGACTCAGCCTGCGCCAATGTTCGTGGGAAGCCGTCCAGAATGAACCCGCCGCCGCATCGCAGACACCCGCTCCGCTCCCGCACCATCTCCCACACCGTCGAGTCCGGCACCAGCGCGCCCCGCCGCATATAATCCAGCGCTTCTTTCATCGCCGGCGTCAGGTCGCATTCCGCCTGCTTCCCAGCCGCCCGAAATACGTCTCCGGTAGACAAATGACACGCATGCAACCGCTGGTGCAACAGGTCCGCTTGTGTACCCTTGCCGACTCCCGGCGCCCCCAGCAGCACCAGCCTCCACGGGGCAGGAGCCTGGCGAGGCGCCACGTCGCACTTCGCCTGGGGCCCTTTCAGCCATGCCGCGCGTTCGTTAGGAGCAGCCACCCTCCCGGTCTAATCAATCGCCGCAAACCGCGCAGTGATTCGGGTCACACCACATCGCCCAGCCGCCACCGCCGCACCGCCTAATAAGACTCACACCGTATCAAACGCTGCGCTATTCCCTTTCGCCAACTCGTTTGTACCCGCCGCGAGTCGTCCTTCTTCTCTCGCAGCGCTCTCCACCGCCGCCGGCAAAGGCACTTTGCAATGTATCTCCGTGCCCTTCTCCGCCTTCGACCTGATCTCGATCGTCCCGTGCACCAACCCAATTCGCTCCCGCATGCTGATCAGCCCCAGACTCCGGTGATTCCGCGCCGCTTCCGCATCAAAGCCCACGCCCTCGTCGCGAATCCGCAACTCCACGCTGCCCGCTATTCCCGTCAACTCCACGTAAAAACGTTCCGCCCGGCTATGCCTCACACCGTTGCGTAGCGCCTCTTGCGCGATCCTGAACAGACAAATCGCAATTTCTCGCGGCAGCCCGCGCGGCATGCTCTTCTCCACGAACTGAATCTTCACTTTGTGGCTCGCCGCAATTTCTTTGCAAAGCCCCTGTACCGCCCCCTTCAATCCCAGTAAATCCAGCCGCGATGGATGCAATTCATGCGAAATGGCAATCACATCCTTCGAAATTTCCGACACTCGTTCCTGCAGCTTGTTCACTTCCTTGCGGACCGCCGCTACCGTCTTCGGAGGCGCATCGCTCAACTGCTCCAATTCGATCGCCAGCAAAGCCAGTCGCTGGCAAATGTTGTCGTGCAAGTCTCGCGCGATTCGCGTGCGCTCCTCTTCCTGCGCTTCGATCAGCCAGCCGCCCACTTTCGCCAGCGTTCTCTCCGCCTTCTTGCGATCGGTCAGGTCCACAAAGCTGACCAGCCCCGTCTCTCCAAACGACGTGAAATGAAACTCGATGTACCTCCGCGATCCATCTTTGCAGCACACTTCCGCTTCCATTGGCGCGATTTCCGAACACGTCTCGATGGCCTCCGCCACTCGCGCTTGCCATTCCGCCTTCAGCGTTTGGCGATACGCGGCATTCGGGTAGGCCAGCTCCCACCATTGCGCCACGGTTGGCACGTCTTCCTTCGAATAGCCAAACAGGGCCGTAAACTTATCGTTCAGCAGTTCGTTCACCTGCTCCAGTCCGTGCGTGACGATCATCGCCACCGGCGAACGCAACACAATCTCTTTGCTGTGCTCTTCGCTGGCCTTCAGTTTCTCTTCGGCCGTCTTGCGTTCAGTGATGTCTGCCGTCATCCCCACCAGCCGCATCATCTTTCCAGAATTATCAAACGTCGCTCGTCCGCTCTCTTCCAGCCATAGCTGCGCGCCGTCGCTCCGCAATCGCCGGTACTCGGTGCGATACGCTGGATTCTCTGGCGTCAGCGACCCAACCAGTTTCCACAGCACCGTTTTATCTTCCGGATGTACGTAGCTGAAATATTCCGAGGCGACCGCAATGTCTGGGTCATTCACCCCAAGAATTCCCGCGCATTCCGCCGAGCGCCGCACCGAGTCGGTTTCCGGATCCCATTCCCACGCATACATCTTTCCGACTTCGGCCGCCACGCGCAGCCGCTCTTCGCTGTCGCGTAGTTTCTTCTGTGCGTGCAGGATGTCGGTAACGTCGTGCCCCATGGCGCGAACGAAAGGCACCGCAACGCCCTCGGTCCGCAGCGTATTGGTGTATTCCCAAATGCGCGGTTCACCGCTTTTGCTGCGCAGCTTCACAAATCCGCGCACCGTGCCCTTTTCCTGGATTTGCGTCAAATACCCTTCCAGTTCGGGTTGAAGTCTCGGGCTAAGAAACTCGCGCAGATTCCGCTGCACCAGTTCGTGCGGCTCAAAACCTAATATGCGCGCGGCCGCTAAATTAACGCTCAAGAGCACGCCATTCAGGTCGTGCGTGGTGATCAGGTCAAAACTGTTCTCAACCAGGTCCCGATAATGTTCTTCGTTCTCAAACAAGGCGAAGCCCAGCTTTCTTGCGACAATCTGCAACGGGGGAGCGCCGTTGATTTTGCGCAAGAGTATACCACCGGCCTTGTCGCTCCCGATGAAACCTCAACGAGTTTTGTCAGCGGATTTACTGGCACGGCGGTTTGCGAGGCTGTACGCGGCGGGTTCAAAAGAAACGGCCCGCACAGTAATCTCTGCACGGGCCACCAAGTTTCTAAAACTAGAAAATCGTAATTACACCTTCAACATGATGATCGCCAGCGTGAACAACGCCAGCGTCTCGATAAATACCAATCCCAGAATCATCGATGCGCGAATTGCGCCCGCTGCTCCCGGATTACGCGCGATCCCTTCGCACGCCGCAGACGCCACTCGGCCCTGTCCGAATGCCGCGCCAAACGCGGCGATCGCCATGCCAAACCCTGCAGCAATGGCTAACAAACCTTTGCCACCCGCCGCCGAACCACCTGCATCCTGCGCAAACGCCGCCGGAGCGATGATCATCATCAACGCCGCGAATGCCACCATCAATACGACTGCCTTCTTCATACTGCCTCCTTGAAATTGCCGCCAGGAGGTGGTTCCCGGATTTACGCCCTACAACCGGTCTCACACTGGAGCGGCATTACGAAAATCAATATTTCTAGTGTTCGTCGGCCGTCGCCAGCCCAAGATAAATCGCTGGCAGCACAGTGAAGATATATGCTTGTATCACCGAGACAAAAATGTGCAGCCCAATTAACAAGAGCGGTATAAATACTGGAAATATGCCCACGACTACGCCAAAAACTGGATTCTTTCCCCACGCCCACTGCGTAGGGCCAATCAAAAGACCTAGAAAAATCACATAGATCAAGTCGCTCGCAAAAACATTCGCCCACAAGCGAACGGTAAGGGACAACAGGCGAGCCGCAGTGCTGATCAGTTCCACCGGCAGCAACAACACTGCCAGTACCCAGTCACCTGCCTTTTTTGGTGAGCCGGCAAAGGTCAGAACGTAGTGTCCTGGGCCATGATGGCGAATGCCCTGCCAGTTGAAATAAATAAACGTGAGAATCGCGCACGCCAGCGGCACCACCGCGTTCCCAGTAGGAGAACTTAATGACGGGAATAAACCCAAAAGGTTGGCGAGCAGAATGAAAATGGAAACGGACCCTGTAAAGGCGACGAACTTGACGCCTTCATGGCCCACATTCTCTTCCAGCAAATCCTTAATACCGAATCCCATCGGATTGGTCAGCAGCAACTCCGCGGTCTGTTGTAGCGCTCCGGGCCGATCCACGGATAACCGCGCCCGCAGAATTAACGCGATCAGCGTGCCGACCACCAGCACGATTAACGACATCACCACATATTCAGGAATCGGCGCATCGTAATCCGCCGGTTGAATCCGCAACGCGTGCAGCAGAGACAGCGCTAACGGACTAAACAGGTGGTTGACCCAGTGCGTTATGCTGCTTAGTTTTTCTTCCATTCGTCAGTCCACAGGGTGAAAGATTTCGAACACACTCACTACCAGCGTAGCCGCTCCCAGAGCGAGCAAACCAACCACCATACTTAGAGCGGGAACGTTAAGATATTTAAAAATAACACACACCGCTAACCCTATCAACCCGTAGCGGATTGCCGCCAGGAAATACGTCCCCAGCGGCACCTGCGCGTTCTGCTGATTCGCCTGCGCTGCCGACGCTTGCGTGAACGCGTCCATTCCCTGTCGCAGCCAGCGAAAGTTAAACCACGCCAGAATCGCCCCAATCAGTATCCCGGTTCCCCACCGGAACATGTGCCAGTGCGCAAACGGCAGCGCCGCCAACAACCCAAACACCAAAGTAATCTGCGCAATCCTCTTCTCCGACTTAGCGTAAGGAGCCAGATTCACCGCCGTGTTTGGCACGTTACCCATTGTCCGTCATCCCGACCGAAGGGCCGCGCCGTTTGCGGCCCGCAGTGGAGGGATCGTGGCTTGATGTCAACCCACCGCAAGACCAGCGCCGGAGGCGCGACACAAGTTAGCCCAGTGCGTAAGCACTGGAAAAATCCATGCTCGCACCGAGCGCCGTAGGTGCGGCACTTCTTCCCACCAATTCGCCAAAGCTCCTCCGCATTCCCATCAACCTCGCTCACCGTAATCGCCGCTACCAAAACCACCACCACCCAAACCTACTTATCCGCCATCCGCCGCAACACATCCCGAATCCCCACCGCAAATCCCAATCCCCCAAAAATCATCATGAAAATCGGCTTGGTATGCAGCCAATAATCCAACCCGTACCCCATCAAACCGCCCACTCCAATCGCCGCCACAATCACAAACGGCAACTCCATCGCCATCGCAAACTGCTGCGAATCATTCTTCACCTGCTTTCCCGCAGGCGACAACTCCGGCTTGTCAGGCTCTTTACTGTCCAATGGCATAGCGCGCCAATCGTGTGAACGGCTCAGGATACAGCCCGGCCGCCAGCGTGACAAACGCCGCCACCGTAAGCGCAATCAACTGCGCATCACTGATCACCGGCACCGCCGCATCACCCGGCTTCTTGATCCACGCATGCACCACCACGCGGAAATAATAGTAAAGCCCCGGCACGATATACAAAGCCGCGAAAACCGCGAAAACCGGATGATGCGTCTCGATCAGCGACTGAAAAATAAAATATTTCCCCATGAAGCCGGCCGTCGGCGGAATCCCGGCTAACGACAGCATGAACAGCAGCAGCAACACCGCGGCATACGGGCTGCGTTGATAAAGTCCATTCAGATCATCCAGTTCGTCGCCAATCAACCCGCGCTGCCGCAAAATAATGATGATCGCAAACGCGCCCAGCGTCATGAACGCATACGCCAGCAGGTAATACACCGCGCCCACCAGTCCGGTAACATTCCCCGATACCAGCCCCAGCAGCACATAGCCCACGTGCGATATCGACGAATACGCCAGCAGTCGTTTCAAATTCGTCTGCGTCAACGCCGCCAGATTGCCCCATGTCAGCGAAGCAACCGCCACGCCGCCCATCAGAAATACCCACGTCGCTTGCGACCCGCCAAACACAATCACCATCAGCCGCATCAGCAGCGCGAAGCTTGCCGTCTTCGACGCCACGCTGATGTACGCCGAAATCGGCGTTGGCGCGCCTTCATACACGTCCGGTGCCCACTGGTGAAAAGGCACCGCCGCGATCTTGAAGAACAGTCCCGACGCAATGGTCACGAACGCCAGCACCACCAGCCAATCGGTCACTCCGTTCCCGGACGTCAGTTGAAAGCGCCGGTCCAGCGCCAACCCGATTTCCCGGATGTCCGTGGAAGCGCCGCGCACTCCGTAAGCTCCGCTGACCGCGTACAACAGCGAAAATCCGTACGCCAGAATTCCGGAACTGAACGCCCCGAGCAGTAAATATTTCAGCGCGGCTTCATTCGAACGCTTTTCCCTTCGCAGGAATCCCGTCAGCACATAAAAACTCAATGCCATCGTTTCCAAACCGAGGAACTGCACAATCAGGTCGATGCCCTCGGCCATAAACACCATCCCGATGCACGCGAACAGCAGCAGCGCGTAATACTCGCCCTGCTGCTCGGACTCCAGATCGAGATAACGAATCGACAGTAAAATCACGAGCGCAGTTGCCGCCAGGAAAATCGCGGCGAATACCAGAAAAAATCCATCCACCACGACCGTCTCGTGAAATCCCAGCAAGCCCGGCGAATCAATCCCGCTGGCGCGTTCTGCGTTGAAGCGCTGCGCCTGCATCAAGAGCCCGATCCCCGCCGCCACTACTCCAAATAGTGCCAAGAACGCGTTCCAGTGCTTTTCCTTTTCCGCTAGCAGAAAATCAAAAATCAGAATCCCCAGCGCGAACAGCAGCAACTCCATCTGCGGCAGAATGGTCAGCCCATCACCGTGGATGTAGTTGAGAATGGGATCGAGTAGAGAATGCATCAGAGTTGGCTACCTAGCCCCCGCACTGCTAGAAGCTGGCAGAGGCGCCTGCGCGTCGCTGGTTAAAGATGCCGTTGACGCTCCAGAGTCGTTGCCCAACAACGCCGGCGCCTTATTCTCACGCGCCCCGGTCGCGTATCCATGTGGGAAAAACCCGGGATTCACCTGCTCAATAATCCGTTCCACCGGCTTCTCAATCACCGCAAAAAACGGCTTGGGATAAATTCCCATCCAAAACGCAATCGCCACCAGCGGCAGCAGCACCGCATACTCGCGAAAATTCAAATCCGGCAGCGTCTTATTCACTTCGTACGTCACATTGCCAAACATCACCCGTTGGTACAGCCACAGCAAATACGCCGCTCCAAGAACAATGCCCAGCGATGCCCACGCGGCCCACGCCTTGTTCACCTCAAACGCCCCCTGCAGAATCGTAAATTCTCCGATGAACCCATTCAGCAGCGGCATCCCCAGCGAGCTCAGCGTAATAATCAAATACAGCGCCGCGAAACTGGGCATCGGCGTCGCCAGCCCGCCAAACTCCGAAATCAACCGCGTGTGCCTCCGCTCGTACAACATGCCAACAATCAAAAACAACGCGCCCGTCGATATCCCATGATTAATCTGCTGCAGCACACTCCCCGAAAGCCCGTGCGGGTTCAACGCAAAAATGCCCAGCGTGCAGAATCCCATGTGCGACACAGAACTGTAGGCGATCAGCCGCTTCATGTCTTTCTGCATCAGGCACACCACCGCGCCATAAATGATGCTGATGATCGATAACACGATCACCACGTGAACGATTTTCGCCCGCAGAAACGGATCGCGCGGCAACATCGGCAACGAGAACCTCAGGAATCCGTACGTCCCCATCTTCAGCAGCACGCCGGCCAGGATGACCGAACCAGCCGTTGGCGCCTCGGTATGCGCGTCGGGCAGCCAGGTATGAAATGGAAACATCGGCACTTTGATCGCGAACGCAAAAAAGAATCCCCAGAAAATCCACGCCTTCAACGAATCCGGGAAAAGTTGCGCACTGGCCAGCAGCGACGGAATATCAAACGTCTGCACTCCGGTCAGCCGCGTCGCATTGAAATAAAGCGCCAGAATCGCCAGCAGCATGATCACCGAGCCCGCCAGCGTGTACAGAAAAAATTTGATCGCCGCATACAGCCGCCGGTCGCTGCCCCACACGCCAATCAGAAAATACATCGGCACCAGCATCACTTCCCAGAAAACGTAAAACAGAAAAAAGTCCAGCGACATGAATACGCCCAGCATGCCGGTCTGCAACAGCAGCAGCAGGATGTAATACTCCTTGGTGCGGATCTGGATCGCGCTCCACGACGAGTAAATCGCCAGCATGCCCAGTAGCGTCGTCAGCATCACCAACAACAAGCTGATGCCGTCGATCCCCAGCGAATAGCGCGCCCCAATCGACGGAATCCATTCCGCCGTTTCCTTGTACGCGTACCCCGACGTGCCGCTAGGAAAATGGCGCGCCAACGGAATCGACACCACAAAGCCCAGCACGCCGAAAAGGTTACCTACCAGCCGGTGGAACGCCGACAAATTCCGCGGCACGCAAAGCAGCAGCAGCGCGCCCACCAGCGGCGTGAACAGCACTACGCTCAGCAAATGATTCGAGAAAAACTCCATCCGATTTGCCTTTCAACGCAAATTGCGCACCCAGCTCTGCATGTGATGGCCGTAGTATCCGAGCAAAATCACCAAGCCCAACAAAATCAACGTGGCGTACATGGAAAACATTCCGGTCTGCAGCATTCGCACCGGAACACTGAATCCGCTGGTAATTTTCGCCAACAGATTCACCGTGCCGTCGACGATCCACTTGTCCCACCACATCGACATGCGCGAGAAAACGCGCGTCAGCGTAGCTGTGCCGTCCACCGCCACCCCATCAATCACTTTCGCGTCCAGAAATCCCAGCGCCGTGCTCAGATCCTTCAACCGATTCACGAACAGCGCCTCGTAAATCTCGTCTACATAATATTTGTGCGTCAGCACGCGATGCAGTCGCGGCCAAGCCTCCGCAATCTGCGTGTGCAACTTAGGATTTTTCAGAAATAGTTTGTACGCCAGCCACAATCCCAATGACGCCATCGCCACCGAAGCCGTCATCAGCAGGTATTCCTTCAGCAACGGATGCTGCCCCAGTTGCACCGTTCCCGTGTCTGGCTCAACGCCGCCTAGCGTGGGCGCCAGAAATTCCGCAAAGTAATTTTTCTCGCCCCACAACACCGGAAGCGCGAACCACCCGCCAATAATCGACAGCAGCATCAACACCGTAAGCGGCAAAGTCATCGTCAACGGTGGCTGGTGAATGTGCTCTTCTACGTGCGTGGAAATTCGCGAGCGCCCGCGAAACGCCAGAAAGAACAGCCGGAACATGTAAAACGTCGTCAGCCCTGCCGTTATCCAGCCCACAATCCACAACAGCAGATAGCGATCCAACTGATACCGATCTAGCAATTGCGACCGGTTAAACGCATGGCTCAGAATTTCGTCTTTACTGAAAAATCCTGCCAGAGGCGGAAATCCCGCAATCGCAAACGTCGCCACCATAAACGGCCGCGACACCCGCGGAATGGTGTTGTACAAGCCGCCCATTTTGCGCAGGTCCTGTTCGCCCGACAGCGCATGAATCACCGCGCCCGCCCCCAAAAACAACAGCGCCTTAAAAAAGGCGTGGGTCATCAAATGGAAAATTCCCGCCGCAAACGCTCCCACGCCCAACGCCAGAAACATATAGCCAAGTTGGCTGATCGTCGAATACGCCAGCACTTTCTTAATGTCCGTCTGCACCATCGCCATCGAAGCCGCAATCACCGCCGTGAGCGCGCCGCTAATCGCCACCACATCCATCGCGGCAGGCGCCACCTGATAAATCGCGCTCATCCGCGCCACCATGTACACGCCGGCAGTTACCATCGTCGCCGCGTGTATCAACGCGCTGACCGGCGTCGGCCCTTCCATCGCATCCGGCAGCCACACGTACAAGGGAAATTGCGCGGACTTCCCCGTGGCTCCCGCGAAAAGTAGCAAGGCAATTGCGGTCAACACCGGAGCCCCGTACGCCAGCCGATGCTGATCAATCAGCGCCCCAAGCGTCTGCAAAATTCCAGAAAACGCCACCGGATCGCCCAACCCTTGTGAAGTGAACCGTACCGTCCCAAACGTCGTCGCGATCAGAAATATTCCCAACAGGAATCCTGCATCTCCAATGCGATTGACTAGGAATGCTTTCTTTCCTGCATTCGCCGCCGACTCTTTCTTGAAATAGAAGCCGATCAGCAGGTAGCTGCAAAGCCCCACACCTTCCCACCCCACAAAAAGTAAAAGCAAATTATTCGCCAGCACCAGCGTCAACATCGCGAACATGAAAAGATTCAAATATCCGAAATAACGGTAGTAGCCGTCATCCGCATGCATATACCCCACGGAATAAATGTGAATCAGTAGGCCCACGCCGGTAACAATCAGAACCATCACGCTCGACAGCGGATCGAGCAAATATCCCCAGTCCGCCACGAACTGCGTCAGCCCTCCCGTGGTCGCAAAGGCTCCCGGTGTAATCCATTCAAACAATATTTGCTGATACACCCGCTCTTGGGGCGCAACTACCAGCAACTCCAGCACCGCTCCCGCAGCAAAAACGAACGACAGCGCCACGCTTCCCACGCACAGAAAACTAACCGCCGCCTTGGGAATCAGCCGGCGGAAAAAGAACATCATCGCCGCGCTGATCAGCGGAAACAGCGGGATGAGCCACAGATGCTCCAGGAAATATCCCGTCGGCATCACGCTACCCGCCCGCACAATTCATTGAGGCGCATACTTACCATTTCAGAATATCCATTTCGTCGGCGAACACCGTTTCCTGATTCCGGAAAAACGCGATGATAATTCCCAATCCGACCGCCGCTTCCGCCGCCGCATCCGCAATGATGAACAATGCAAACGCCTGCCCGGCCACATCGCCATACAATCGCGAGAACGCCACCAGATTAATGTTCACTGAGTTCAAAATCAGCTCGATGCACATCAAAATAATAATTACATTGCGACGCGTCACTACTCCGATCGCCCCAATCAGGAATAGCGCCAAACTCAGAAATAAATAATGTCCCGCAGGCATCATCGCTTCATCGCCCTTTATCTCTTCTTCGCCATCACAACCGCGCCGACCATCGCCACCAGCAGCAACACGCTGGCAATTTCAAATGGCAGCAAATACGAATTGAACAAGCTCTGCGCCAAAGCTTCGCTATTCGGTGGCAGTCTGTCCGCCGGAACGGCCCGCAACACCAACGACCCTTGCCCCGGCAACCTGCGCAGCAACAAAAACGTAATCGCTACTTCCAACACCAAAGCCAACGCCACAAATGCGGCCACCCATCGCTGAAACGTGAACCGCAATTCCTGCAGCGGTGCATCCAAACGCACCAGCATGATCACGAAAATAAACAGCACCATAATTCCGCCCACATACAAAATGATCTGCACACCAAACAGAAACTCCGCCCGCAGTTGCAGAAAAATTCCCGCAGTTGCCAGCAATGTCGTAATCAAAAACACCGCGCTGTGAATCGGGTTCCGCCGCGTCACCATCATCGCCGCGCAAATGATCGCGATCCCCGCAAAAAAATAAAACAAGAGGCTATCCAGCATAAGAATCCGAACTTGCCGCCGAAGCCGCATTCGCTGCCGCGGCCCGTTTATCGCTCGTCGCCAAAAGGAAAAGCGCCACGCCCAGCGTCACAATCAGCGTAAGCGCCACCGCGACCCACCGATTCCACCCAAATTCCAACTCCAGCATCATCGCCGATCCCACAGAAAACACATTTACCAGCGCCAGCGGAATTAAAAAGTACCAGCCCAAGCGCATCAACTGGTCGAAGCGATAGCGCGGCAACGTAAATCGCAGCCACATGAACGTGTACAGATATCCGCCCACTTTCAGCAGAAACCAAAACGCGCCATGCAGCCCCGGCATCAAAAAGCGCAACGGCGCCACCACCAGCGGCACGGCAAGCAACGCCGCGACCACAAAACACGCTGCCGCTACCGCCCACATAAACAAGCTCTGAATCCGCACTGTCTGCTTCCCTGCCCGAAACACGCAATACGCACTAATCGCCGCCACCAGCAACGCCGGAACTGCGTCCAGCCAATTCATCCAATGCACATTTGGAAATGGCCGCAGCCAGCCGCCCAGAAACAACGTAGTCGCTACCGCGCCCACCACAATCATGTTTGCGTATTCCGCAAGGAAGTACAGCGACCAGCGAAATCCACTGAATTCCGTCATGTATCCCGCCACCAACTCCGATTCCGCTTCCGTCAAGTCGAAGGGCGCGCGATTGGTTTCCGCGATCGAAGCCACCAGATAAATAAAAAACGCGACTGGAGCCAAAAAAATAAACCATACCCCAAAATGTTGCTGAGCCTCGACGATCGCTCGAATTTTTAACGTCCCAGCCAGCAGCAATCCGCTGACAATCGCGAGCCCTGCCGCCGTTTCGTAGCTCACTAGTTGTGCAGTACTGCGCAGCGCCCCCAGCAACGAGTAGTGGCTATTCGACGCCCAACCTCCCAGCACAATTCCAAATAATCCAAGCGAACTAACGCCCAACACAAAAAGAATTCCCACATTAATATCGCGCGCCACCTGAAAATTCGGCCCGAACGCGAGCGCGCCCATCGACACCATTGCCGCAGACACCGACATAATCGGCGCTAGCCAAAAAATCATCTTGTCCGCATCGTCGGGAATTATGTCTTCTTTGATTAACAGCTTAAACGCATCGGCAATCGGCTGCAGCAATCCATGCGGCCCCACACGCATCGGCCCCAGCCGCGCCTGCATGTCCGCCATCAACTTACGTTCCACCAACACCACGTAGCCCGCGATCAGCGGCACCACCGCAACAATTACAATTCCGCAGACGAGTTCACTCCACCACGTCTGCAGAAACGTCAAAATTCCCTGGACGGCGGCGGCCATGGCGTTAGCGATCCACCTCCCCGAGAACAATGTCCAATGTCCCGATTATCGCCACCACGTCGGCCACCAGATGCCCCTCCACCATCTTGCTGAACGCCTGCAGATTAATAAATGACGGCGGCCGGATGCGCACGCGATACGGCTGCACCGTCCCATCGCTTACCACGTAATATCCAAGAATCCCCTTCGGCGCCTCGATCGAGTGATAAACCTCGCCCGGCGCCGGCTTCAACACTTTGCCCACTTTTGCCATAATCGGCCCGCCGGGAATATTCTCGATGGCCTGCAAACAGATCAACCGCGATTGCCGCATTTCTTCCATGCGCACGATGTACCGGTCGTACGTATCGCCGTGCGTGCCCACCGGAATTTCAAACTTATATTGATCGTACGCGGCGTACGGTGTTGCTTTGCGCAAATCCCATTTCACGCCGCTGGCTCGCAACACCGGACCGGAGACGCCCAGCGCAATCGCATCTTCGGCAGACAGTTTGCCGACGTTTCGCGTGCGCCCGATCCAAATGCTGTTGCCGGTCAACAACGTTTCATATTCTTGAATCCGCTTATCGAAATTGGCGCAGAATCGCTCCACATCTTTCTCAAACGTGTCGTACGCTTCGTACTGCAAACCGCCAATGCGAAACGCATGGGTAGTCAGCCGTGCTCCACAATACTTCTCGAAAATTTTCAGGATTTCTTCGCGCTCGCGCATGCAATAAAACAGCGGCGTTAGCGCGCCAATATCCAACCCGTGAGTGCCCAGCCAAAGCAGATGACTGGCAATCCGCTGCAACTCCGTCATAATCGTCCGAATCACGCGCGCTCGCACCGGCGCTTCCGTATTCAACAGCTTTTCAATCGCTTCACAGTAACCCAGTCCATTGCTGACCGCCGCCACATAATCCATGCGGTCTACATACGGCGCGAATTGCTGGTACGTCCGATTCTCGGCAATTTTTTCCACGCCGCGGTGCAAATACCCAATCACACATTCCGACCCGATGACCCGTTCCCCATCCAACTTCAGTTTTACGCGCAGCACTCCGTGCGTAGACGGGTGCTGCGGCCCCATATTAATGACCAACTCATCGGCGCCCAGCAGCGTGTTCGATTTTTGCGTTGCGTCTTGATGCAATGTGCTTCCCACAGTTCCGTAACCTACTGCCCGCTCTCGATGCCGAGATTTTCCCGCACCCAGGCTTTGTCCTGCTGCAGTATGTCGTAGTCCTTGCGCAACGGGTGCCCCTGCCACTCGTCCGGCAGCAAGATGCGCTTCAAATCTGGATGCCCGCGAAACACAATTCCAAACAAATCGAACATTTCGCGCTCCAGCCAGTTGGCTGCGGGCCAAATATCCGTCAAGCTCGCCGCTTCTTCCGCCACTCCCAGCGGAATTTTCAGTCGAAGCCGCGAGTTGTGCGTAAAGGAATAAAGAATCGCGACCAGATCGAATCGCTTTTCGCGTCGCGGCCAATCCACCGCGGTCCAGTCTTCCAGAAGATCGAAGTTTTCTTGGTCGCGTGAGTAACGTGCGATCGCAATCAATTCCGCGGAATCAATCACCAGGTAGGGCTGCTTGCGATCTTCCAATGCGTCTAGAATTGCCGCACCGAAGCGTTCCCGGTACCGGCGCGTCAGTTCGTTATCCAATGGAATTTGCAATGCAACGGCAGGTTTTGCTGAAGGCGGCGTGGGCTTTGTCGGTGGCGGCGCTGCAGCAATGTCGGCGCGTGGCGATGCGGCAGGCGGCGCGGGGGAAGCAGCCTCAGACTTGGAACTGTCGGGCGATGGAGGTGCCTTGGACTCGTCTGCCATGAACCCTGATGGACAGGCTACGAACTTGCGTTTCTACTTCGCAACAAGCGAACGCTGTCAGTATTCTCCGAGAATGGCCGCTAAAAGGCTACGCGAATTAAGGCAGGAGCGAGAACGCGAGCCCGACTGCGCGGGCGGACACACTCATCCAAAACCAAGCAGCCGATCGATCGTTCCAGCGTTTCTAACACACGCCCAAACACCAGTCAATGCGCCGTGAACTTTGCATGAGGAAATTTGCCGCGATTTGCCCGCCCCATTCACCAGCCCGTTGCCGCGCTACACCGTGGCCAGCGTTTCACTGCTTCGTGGCTGTGAACTGACTCGTCGTTCCGTGCAGCTTGTCCGCGTTGTCGAAGGTCATGGTCTTTCCATCGGCAGACAGCTTCATGCGCGTCACGCCTATCACCTTGCCGTCGCGTTTGTCGGTCTCCTCAAGCGTGTCTTTGCCCATTTTCTTGACAGACACGCTAGTAGTGCCGGGATCGCCCTTGTACGGTGCATCCGTGCCATCCAGCTTTGCGGCATAGCTCTGACCCGTTGGAGTCGACATAGACAACGTGTCTCCGTCCAACTTGTAGGTCACCATCAGGCCATTATCAGACAAGGTGTCAAGTTTCGTATTGCGCCACGAACCCGAGATTGCGTGCTCGCCCGCAGTCGCCTTGCCCACCCGCGTCGCTTCGCCCTTACCGGTCACTGGATCAGAATTTGTCGCGCTGCTATCAGAAAACTCGAACACCATCGTCTTCCCATCCGGCGAGACCACCATTTTCGTGGTGCCATTCATCTTGCCATCTTTTTTTTGACTCATCTCCACCGTCCGGTCGTCTACCACTTTCACAGCGACGGTGTCGAAATACGGATGTCCGGTGACCTTTTGATCTTGCCCGTCTGCTTTCACTTCGAAGGGAGGCACACAGGTTTTGCAACTGTACATACCGTCTTTTAACACGTAGACGTCCGGCTTCTTCGGTAATTGGGCATTGCCCAGGTCAATTTTCCATGTACCGTTGATCGCATCCTGCGCGATTGTTGCCGCAGGCATCAGGAATGTCACAAGCAGCCCAACCCAGAGCAGTCTTGTCATGATTTTCTCCTTGGATTAGCGTTGGGATCCGACTTGGCCCGAGGGAATTGCCGTGGCCCGTGGAATGGCCGCAAATATACTCTTTTGCTTATCCAGCGGCAATATTCAAGAGGGAGGAATTGGACGGCGGGAAAAGGAGACCCGTGGCGATTCAAAGGTGATCATCTTATTTTGGGAAAAACGGTGTCAGGCCCAGTCGAGGGCGCCTTTTTTGTATAGCCAGATGTAGCCGACCAGCAGGATGCCGAGAAACACAAACATCGAGATGAGTGCGAAGGAGCCCATGTGCTGGGCTACCCAACCGCGAAACGAAATGGCCCATGGAAACAGGAACATGGTCTCCACGTCGAAAATTACGAACAGCATGGCCACTACGTAAAATCGCGCGGAATAGCGGCCGCGCGCATGTGTTTCCGGCGGAATGCCGCATTCGTATGGCTGAAACTTTGCGGGACCGCCGCGTGTTCCCGGGCGAATGAATTTGAAAATGATCAGCGTCGCGATGGGGAAGCCCATCACCAGAACCGCGAAGAGCAATACCGGGATGTAGGCAGCAGGCATGATCGATTGATCGTTGCTAGTGGGATGCTAACACAAAAAGCTCTGCGGTTAAGTAAACGCTGTAGCAGAACCCACGCAACTGCAGTTGGCCATCTACTTTTCGAACAGCAACTCGCCCGCTCGCTGTGTTGCCTTAACTACTGCTTTGATCAGCGTGACGCGCAACTTCCCTTCTTCGAGTTCCATGATCCCATCGATGGTGCAGCCTGCCGGCGTGGTCACCGCGTCTTTCAGCAAAGCCGGATGATCACCCGTTTCCAACACCACACTCGCCGAGCCTTTCATCGTCTGCGCCGCGAGAAGCGTCGCAATGTCGCGCGGCAAACCCACCTTTACACCCGCTTCCGCTAACGATTCCAGAATGATGTACGCAAACGCCGGGCCGCTTGCAGATAATCCCGTGACCGCATCCATATTCTTCTCGTCTACCACAACGGTGCGACCAACCGCGTTGAATAATGATTTGGCAATTTCCAAATGCTCGGCAGTTACGTGCCCGCCCTTGCAGATTCCGGTCATGCCGCAGCCAACGGCGGAGCAGGTATTGGGCATGGCGCGAATCACCGGAACTTTTTCGCCGGCACGCTGCTCGATGTAGCTCGTGGGAACAGAAGCGGCGACGGAAATGATCAGTGTGTCCTTACTGAGTTCCGGGGCAATTTCTTTCAGCACCTCGCCCACTACCTGCGGCTTCACGCCAAGTAAAATGATGTCCGCGCCTCGCGCCGCTTTGCGATTGTCGGTGGCAACATTCACGCCCAACTCTTTTGAGAGCGTCGCGGCTTTTTCTTCGTGACGCACCGTGGCGGTAACTTTCTTGGGATTGAACAGACCTTGCTTCAGATACGCGCGCAACAAAATGCTGCCGAGTTTCCCGGTGCCCAGCACCGCGAGCTTTTTGTCAGTCAGTTGAGTAGGCATGATGGAAACATTGTTATGGAGCAGACCAGAAGCGTCAACTTACTATTCAGGCTTGTAAAGCTCACAGGACAGGCACTGTGTAGACCGCCACTCTTCCCATGGAGCGATGGCGACAGCAACACCTCTCTGTGTCCTCCTCTTCTCCGAATCTCAGTGCCCTCTGTGTTAAATCTTTCTTTTCTCTTCTCTTCCTTCTCTTGAGTCAGTCGTGACTCGCCCCGCCAAGCACCGCCACTGCGTGTGGCAATAGGTTCGCAATCGCATCCAGTGATTCCACCGCGCCCTTAGGGCTTCCCGGCAAATTGATAATCAGTGCGCTGCTCCGCACCACCGCGACGCCGCGTGAAAGCAGCGCCGTCGGCGTTTTTTCCGCGCCGCGACGCCGCATTTCTTCCGACAATCCAGGAATGACGCGCTCACCCACATCAATCGTTGCTTCAGGGGTATTGTCGCGCGGGCCGAGGCCAGTGCCGCCAGTGGTTAAAAGCAAATTGATGCGATTGGAATCCACGATGGTGCGAAGTTGGCTGCGAACTCCGGCAGGATCATCAGAGCAGCGCAAGGCGGAGGTAACTTCCCAACCAAGTTCGCGACATCGCGCCGCGAGTGCCGGACCAGAGAGATCTTCGCGTTCCCCGCGCGTTACGGAATCACTGATGGTAAGGATGGCCACGCGCATCGAGCTAGTTGGTGCCGACGGTGTCACGATTGGCTTCGTCCATCAGGCGCATCGCTTCCATCAGCAAGCCGGTGGTGCTGCGCGTAGTGGTGACATTCGTTGATGCGTTTGCCGCATTGAAATCGATCTCGAATTCGCCTTCAGTCCACAAAATTACTTTGAACACGGCATCATCGCCGGTAATGGAGCCCATTTTCGCGTCGCGACACTGTCCGCTGGCGAAATACATTTCGGCGGATTCCGTTCCCTTGCGTACCACTAAGCGGCAGGATTTCTGGCCCATTTCCAGCGATTGCAGCAAATCCGTCATGTTCATTTCTTCCAGGCGGCCTTGAATTACGCCCGGGCGCGACGCGCGCTGCTGCAATTTTTCCAGATGCAGCCGGTCCACCACTTTTTTCGCCGAGCGCACCAGATCTTTCAGCAAAAAAGGCTTGGCAATAAAATCTTCGACGCCATCCACCAGCGGTCGAAGCCGTTCTTCAATGTCGGCGCGGCTGGCGATAAACAAAAAAGGAATGTGGCGCGTAGCCTCGCGGCCACGAAGTTTCTCGAACAACTGGCGGCCATTCAATCCAGGCATTTTGTAATCAGAAAGAATCAGGTCGGGAAGCTCGTCGATGACTTTCAGCAGCGCGTCAGCGCCGTCGTCCGCGGTCATCACCTCGCAATAAGGTTCCAAGCCCTTGGCAATCAGCGCGCGCACCATCGGATTATCTTCGGCAAGCAGCAATTTGACGGTTTTTCCCGAAGCTGCGCTCATCGGCGGGCTCCGCGCTTCTTCCTGGCGCGCGGACGGAGATAGTCGCCGCTCTTCCCACCGGTCTTTTCCAGCAGGTGAATATCGATGATCCCGATGCCTTTATCGAGGGCTTTACACATGTCGTAGACCGTGAGGGCGGCACAAGATACGGCGACCAGCGCTTCCATTTCCACCCCAGTTTGCGCGGTGGCGGTCACCTTGGACTCTAGCTCCACCCCATCTTTGCACAGGCGCGGGGTCACATCAATGTGAGTGAGCGGGAGTGGGTGACAAAGAGGTATCCACTCGGCAGTGCGCTTGGCTGCAGCGATTCCGGCGATACGGGCGATTTCCAGGGGATTGCCTTTAGGGTTTTTGAGGCGGCGGACAGCATTGACGACGCGGGGCGTCATGCGGACGAAGGCGTGGGCGATGGCGGTGCGGGTGGTGACGTTTTTGGAGGAGACGTCGACCATGCTGACTTCGCCGCGTTTTGTGTAATGCGAAAGCTTCCCCACTAAACCACCCACTCTGTAGCTCAGGCCTTCAGGCCTGAGGGTTTTCACTGCGCCGGCTGGATTGCGCCGGTCACCACAAATCTACATCGCTCTAAAACACTGCCGCCTCGGAACGCGCTTGAAAGGCCTCACCCCTCCAGGGGTGAGCTACAGTTTCGCCCGGCATTAGAGTACGTCGCCTCGGGGGAGAACGGAAACTGTCTCTCCGGCGGGTATTTCCTGGCGGTCGGCAGGGACTACCAGGAAACAGTTGGCGTGGCGGAGAGCAGAGACGTCGCCGGAACCTTGCCATTTTAGCGCGTGGACTTGCGGTGCAGCGTTTCCGTTGGGCCATTCGAGACGGGCTGGAAGGAAATGAGTCAGACCGGTCTTTTCGCGTAACGGCACGGCTAGCGTAGCCTCCAACAGCGGCAAAGGGCGCGCGTCGCTGCCTCCCAGCACATCGATGGCAGCCGTCACGAAGAGTTGAAAGGTCACCATGGTGGAAACTGGATTTCCCGGTAGGCCGAACACCAATGTGTCGCGGCAACGGCCGAAGACGGCGGGCTTGCCGGGGCGAATCGCTACGGCGTCGAAGAAAAACTCGGCTCCCAAGCCTTTGAGGACGGCTTCGACCAAATCGTATTTGCCCATGGAGACGCCGCCGGACAGAACCAAAATATCTTCGCGCAAGCCCTGCTCAATTTTTGCGCTGAGATCGTCGGCGCGATCGAGAGCATTGCCTAGCGGTACCGGCTCGCCGCCTGCGAGGCGCACTTGCGCGGCGAGCGAAACACTGTTGCTGTTGCGGATGTGAAAGGCGCCGGGAATTTCGTTGATAGGTACGACTTCGTCGCCGGTGGACAAGATAGCGACGCTGGGCTTTTTGTAGCACTGCAATTCCGTGGCGCCTACTTGTGCGGCAATCGCTAACTCTGCGAAGCCAAGGCGGGTGCCGGGAGTTAGCGCGATGTTGCCGGATTGCGCTTCACTGCCGCGCGGCACAATGTTCTGGCCCGATTGCGTGGCGCGGTCGAAAGTGACGTGATCGTCGGAACGCTTGGTGAATTCGATCATGACTACGGCATCGGCTCCCGAGGGAACGGCAGCGCCGGTCATGATCTGGATGCAGGTGCCGGGGGCGAGTGCGGAAGAAACGGTGTCGCCGGCCTTGAACTCGCCAACACAGCAGAGCGTAGCGCCAGTGGCGGCGTCGGCAGCGCGCACCGCGTAACCATCGCGCGTTGATCGATCGAACGGCGGATATTCGCGGTCGGTGCGAATTTCCTCGGCGAGAATGAAGCCTAGCGCGTCCCACGGGGTACGCGAAATAGTGGTCAGGCCGCGCGGGCGCCGCGCCGCTTCGGCGATTACCAGTTTTCGCGCTTCGATAAATCCCAACATCAGAAAAACCTCACAAGCAAATATACCGAAGTTCCGCCGCTTGCGCTCCAGAGCTTTTCTCTGCGAATCATGCCCAAATGCCGCAAAATGTGATCGCTGACCAGAAGTTTGTTACCTCCCTGGTCACCAATAGTCCGAGGATGTTTAAACAGTTAGTAAACAGCAGGAACCTCTTCTTGACTCCTTCGCGTACGGGCGCATATTCAAATACATAGTCAAAACGGAGCCCGCCGTGCCTCGAAAAAATATTCCCGCGTTCGTCGCCATAATTATCGCTATGGCTGCAGTTGGATCCTGGTTGCTGTGGCTGAGCCACCCACTTCCCCCGCCAAGTATCGCTGGGGCGCGGCAACTTACGAACGACGGTTTGCTGAAAACCAATCTGGCTTCCGATGGAACGAATCTGTATTTCACGGAAATTTCCGGACAACATTACTTTATTTCCAAAGTTTCCTCGGCCGGAGGCGCCGTATCGAATCTCCCGCTCACTTTTCCGAGCGCGCAGTTGCTGGACGTTTCCACCGCGCACGCTTCGGTGCTGGCCGCCGAATATGCCGCCGGGCCAAACTCCGAAAATTCTCTCTGGACCTATCCACTCAGCGGGGGTGCCGCACAGCGGTTTGGAGATGTTCACGGCCAGGAAGCGGTGTGGTCTCCGGACGGACAAAATGTGTTGCTGATCAAAGGATCTTCGCTGTACGTCACTTCTTCGTCGGGCGGCCCGGCAAAAGAATTGGTGAGCGTGCCAGGCACGCCGTATTATCCGCGGTATTCCCCGGATGGCTCGCGCATTCGTTTTAGCGTTGGGGACACGGTGCAGAATACCTCTTCGATTTGGGAAGTGCGCAGCGACGGTTCCGGTCTGCATCCGCTGTTGCCAGAGTGGCATGAAGTCTCCTCGAAATGCTGCGGCAGTTGGACGTCTGATGGGCGCTATTACATTTTCCAGGCCACACCGAACGAACTTGGCAGTAACGGGAACCTTTTCGCGGTGGCGGAACCCGCCGGCCGATTCGAGAAAAAACGATTTGAGCAACCCGTGCAACTTACGCAAGGCTCCATATCTTTTGGGCGTCCGGTACTTTCCCCAGACAACAAGAAAATCTGGGCGTTGGGACTGCATCTTCACGGGGCCGTGGTGAAATATGATCCTGCCTCCGGCCAGTACACGCCTTTCCTGTCCGGAAGATCCGCCACCGACCTTGATTTCTCGGCCGACGGGCAATGGGTTACGTACATTTCCATTCCCGAAGGCACGCTGTGGCGTTGCCGCATCGATGGTACCGACATGCGCCAGCTCACGTTTGCGCCAGCGCGCGCCGCGCTGCCCCGCTGGTCTCCGGACGGGAAGCAGATCGCCTACGTGAACGTCGAAAAGGGGAAACCGTGGGCGATTTTCATCGTTCCTGCGGCGGGTGGATCTTCTCAGCCGTTGCTTCGAGAAAACACGACACAGATTGATATCAACTGGTCGACCGACGGCGACAAAATTATTTTTGGCCGGGTGACCGAGTTCAAACCTGAGGGCCTCAGCATTCTGGTTTACGATCTTAAAACGCAGAAACTTTCCTCCATTCCCGGATCCGAAGGACTTTTCAGTCCGCGCCTCTCGCCGGATGGCCATTACATCGCCGCGCTTTCTGCCAGCTTAACCAAGCTGATGCTGTATGACACGCAAACGCAAAAATGGAGCGAATGGCAAAACGTGGCTTCAGGAGCGTTGAACTATCCGGCTTGGTCCGCCGATAGCAAGTCGATTTATTTTGACGACCTGGTGAGCGGCGAAGGTGCATATTGCCGCGCGAAAGTGGGCGAAAGTCATTATGAGCACGTGTTCGCGTTGAAGAATATCGAGCGGTACCTGGGCCCCTTTGGGTTGTGGTGCGGGCGAACGCCGGACGGATCTGCGTTATTTGTGCAGGACACCAGTGTCCGCGAAGTGTATGAGCTTCAGGCGAATTTGCCGTGATCGGAATGATGAGTGGCGGGGCGTTGTAACGTTCTCTGAGAATAGTTTTGTAAGTGCTGCACCGGGCTCGCTCCAAATTTGGAAACGGGTGGTGACAATAATGTTACGGATTGGCGCTGGAGCGAGAAGCGGCATCTGCGCGGCACGGAGACGCGTAACGGTGAAGAACTGCTTTTGGTTCATAGTTTGTTTGTCAATTTTGGCGCTGCCCTTCGCGCTGTCGTCGCCGGCCCAGACGGACTCCAAGGCTGAACGAAAACTGGTTTCCCGGGTGGAACCGGATTACCCGCCGGTGCTGAAGATGCGGCAGATTGGCGGCACCGTACGATTGGAAGTGACCATCAACTCGAAGGGCAATGTGGAGAGCGCTCGCGTCCTGGGTGGCAATCCGATCCTGGCCGAGTCGGCCATTGCCGCTGTGAAAAAATGGAAGTACGTGTCCGCAGATAGCTCCACGACCACTGCCGTTTCTCTGGATTTCAACCCCTTCCGCTGATCGCAAATCCTTTCGATCTCTTTTTGAGGATGCAGGCGGAGGTGCGCTCGCCTTGGCACGGTGGAGCTGCGGCTTTTGCGCGTGATTACTCATTGACAATAGTCATTGTACCGTATACAATTGTCCATGTACGCTCGAAAACGGTTCGAACAGTCACGGCCCCACCGCACATCTCCCGCCCATTTCATTTCGGAACTCAACCTTTACTTGAACTGCCGTCTCCCCAACCGTCGTTTTTCCGCCAGCTTATCGATCCACGCCAACCCAGCTCGTACCAGTTTCGTACCAAGTTTGTACCGACTTGTACCAAATCGTTTTGGCTCCATCTCCCGCCGCCTGTATCAGTTGCGCGTCTTTACCAAAAAACACCCCGGGTATATATACCCTCCCTCTTCTCGCCGGGTATCGCCACGCGTCACTCTTCGCGACAGTCGAAACGGGAACAGCCAGCCGGGCACAGGGGACGAGTTCTGTGTTTGTTGCGTCCGGGTCGCAAAAGGGATAGATGTGATGGGCAGAAACGACGACTCTGCGAACACAGGATTGGGGTGGCTGATGAAAACGCCAGCACGAGTACTGCTGTGGGCGGTGATTGGGTTGGGCGCGGTGCATCCGGCGCTGGGGCAGAATCGATGTAAGAATGCGCCCGACTATTTTGCGCCGGTGACGAGTGGAGATGGGCAGCGGTTTCCGCTGACGATTGGGCCACTGGTGTGGCACCTGGTGGGTTCGGGCGTGTATCCGGTGAAGGGGTCGGATGGGCTGACGCATTTGGCGTTTGCGGTGCAGTTTACTAATGCATGGAATTTGCCGGCGACGATTCGCTCGGTGGAGGTGGTCGATCCCACGCAGAACAATAAGCCGACCGGAAAACACCGAGTGATCTCGATTAAGGATGAGGATGTAACGGGCCTTGTGAAGCTGGCTTCGCTGCCGCAAGGCATGGACAAAGCAAGTTATTCGGCGACGCTGGGGGACGGCGAGACGGGCGTAATGTTTTTTGACGTGAGCTATGCGGATGGCGAAGAGGTGCCGTGCGCGATTTCGCTGCGGGTGCATGAAGTTCAACCTGGAAATAAGCGGCTGCCGGAAGCTACGGTGGTGAGTCCTCCATTGAAGGTGAGTGGGCAGGCGGCGATTGTTCTGGCACCGCCATTTAAGGGCGCGGGATGGGTAAATGCGAATGGGTGCTGTGTGGAAATTGGGCCGCACCGGTTTGTGACGAATCCGGTGAACGGGACGCTGCAGCCTTCCGAACAGTTCGCGATCGACTGGATCAAAATCGATAAGCAGGGCAAAGCATTTCGCGGCGATGGGAAAAAGCCGGAGGAGTGGCTGTGTTACGGAGCGGAATTGCTGGCAGTGGCGCCGGGGACGGTGGTGGAAGCGATGCGCGATTTGCCGGACGTGCCGGCGGGAGAAGTGCCAACAAATTTAACGATCGCGGAAATTGCGGGCAACCACGTGACATTGGACTTGGGAGGCGGGAGGTATGCGATTTATGCACACATGGCTCCGCACAGCGTGACGGTGCACGTGGGGGATCGAGTGAAGACGGGCGACAAACTGGGATTGCTGGGCAACAGCGGAAACACGACTGGGCCGCACTTGCATTTTCAGATCAGCGACCGGCCGTCGACGCTGGATACGACGGCGTTGCCGTTTGTGTTTGAGAGCATGGTGGTGGAAGGCAGGATGGTGGCGAATTTGGACGAGATTGAGGTGGACTCGATCAAAGGAGTTTCGTTGAAGGTGGAGTCGAAGGGGGAGAAGGCGGTGACGAGGGAGATGCCGCTGTCACGGGACGTGGTGCGGTTTGGGGAGTGAAGTGGTTGTGGTGCTGGCGGTTGAAATCGAAGAGGGATTCATCGCGCAAAAAACGCGCGATGGTGCGGAGATCCTCACTGCGCAGACTTCGTTCGGGATGACGGGTGGGAGAGTGTGGTGGAGGAGAGCGTGCTGAGGCGCTGGGGGATTGGATGGATGCTATTGGCGGATGGGATACACGGTAGTACTCGAGGGCTATGGAGGGGTGGTGAAGGGAGCGGGCAGAATGGGCGAGTTGTAGAAAGTTCTAATCCGTCGACCATCCCGGCGGCTTAGAGGGCCCTGGGTCCCCGGTGGAACGTTCAGGCGGAGGCCAGTATGAAGACTTCAATTTTGCTGAAGATGTGTGTGGTGTTTTTGGGAGTTGGAGCGGGCATACTTTTCGCGCCGACGTGCCGGGCGCAATCCGAGGTTTCGCCGGACCATTTTGAGGGCGCCGATGCGGCGACAGCTCCGATGACGTCGGCTAAGATCGTGGCGGCTCAGGCTAAGCAAAATCCGACGTTGGCGGCGCGGAATTCGCAGAAAGTAATTGTGCAACGTAGCGCGAGGCACGGGTCTGGCTCGGCTGCGATGGGTAGTGGCGCGGCGGTGGCGGACAAGCGGAAGACGGCTGCGGTGTTGGTGGCAGAAAAGCCGGAATAGATTTGGGCGATTGGTTTGGTGACGCGCAAAGGGTAGGGCGCCCGTCATCCTGAAATCGAAGAGGGATTCCTCACTCCGTTCGGAATGACGAGGTTGCAGTTGTTCGAGTTGGGCCGTTTATCGGCAAGTTGGTCTATAATCCCCGCATTATGACTACTGCGAGAATGGAAACAGGGGCGCCGGCGTGGTCGGTGCGGCTGGCGTTTGAGTTGAGCGGGAATGATCAGAGCGCGCAGAGTGTGGCTGGCGGGCTGAACGAGGAACAGATGAATTGGCAACCGGCGGCGGGCAAGTGGAGCGTTGGGCAGTGCCTTGAGCATTTGTGCCTCACGAACGACGCGTATATGAAGGCGATTGCTACGGCGATTGAGGGCAAGGCGGATTCTCCGGTGGAGCAGATCACGCCGGGGTGGTTCTCGAAGTGGTTTATTCGCAGTTTTATTGAGCCGTCGCCGCAGAGCAAGAAGGCTAAGACGTGGTCGAAGATCAGTCCTGGGGCGCGGGTTGATGCTGGTGTGCTGGAGCGATTTCTCGCGGGGAATAAAGCGTGCCGGGAACTGGTGCTGCGGGCTCGTGAGAAGAATGTGAATCAGATTCGATTTCGGAATCCGTGGGTGCCGGTGATTTGGTTCACGGCGGGAACGGGACTGGAGATTATTGCGGGCCATGAACGGCGGCATTTGCTGCAGGCAGAACGGGTGCGGGATGCGGCGGGGTTTCCGCGGTAGGTGAAAGATAAGTTGGAGATGGTTGGCGGGTTTTGAATTGCGGTCGCCTCGGAAGGCGGTCCCTACGAGATAGCCACCTGAAGGTGGCCGCTACATACTAACCGGTGCGCGCGGGATTTAGAGGAGTCTGGAGAGGAGAGTGTTGGGTTGGACTATGGTGGCGGAGCGCTCGGGGCCGGTGCTGATCATGCCGATTTCGACTTGGAGGAAATCGGAGATGAAGTGGAGATAGTCGACGGCGGCTTTGGGGAGCTTGGCGGCGTCTTCGATGCCGTAGGTGGTTTGGCACCAGCCGGGAAGGGTTTTGTAGATGGGCGTGACGCGCTCGTATTCTTCGGCGGTGGCGGGCATTTCGTTTACGGGTGAACCTTTGTAGGTGTAGCCGACGCCGACTTTGATTTCGCGCTGAGTGTCGAAGACATCGAGCTTGGTGACGACCAGCGAATCGATGCCGTTGATCATTTTGGCGTAAAGCAATTCGGCGAGATCGAGCCAGCCGCAGCGGCGCGGACGTCCGGTAACAGCGCCAAATTCCTTGCCGCGTTCGCGAACTTCTTTTGCTTCGAGGTCGGGCATTTCGGTGGGAAAGGGGCCGCCACCAACGCGGGTCGTGTAGGCCTTGGAAACGCCGAGGACGTGTTGAATTTTAGTGGGAGGCACACCGACGCCGGTGGTGGCTCCGCCGGACGTGGCGCTGGAGGAAGTGACGAAGGGATACGTGCCATGGTCGATGTCGAGCATCGTGCCTTGGGCGCCTTCGAAGAGCACGGACTTGCCTTCATCAAGAGCGCGATTGGTGAGTTCGGCAGTGTCGCAGATGAAACTTTTAATTTTTTCGCCGAGCGCGAGGGTGGCTTCGACTTCGCCAGAGAAATCGACTTGGGCGCCGTAGGCTCCCTGAGCAATGCGATTTTTTTCGGCGACGATGCGCGCGGCCTTTTCGCGGAAGAGCGCGGGATCGAGAAGATCGGCAACGCGCAAACCGCGACGAGCCATTTTATCTTCGTAGGCGGGGCCAATGCCGCGAGAAGTGGTGCCAATGGCGTTGGAGCCACGCGCGGTTTCAGCGGCTTTATCGAGTTCGCGGTGATACGGGAAAATGAGATGGGCGCGATTGGAGATGTGCAGGCGGCCCGTTACGTGGATGCCGCCGTTGGCGAGGGTTTCGATTTCGGCGACGAGTGCGGCGGGGTCGATGACTACGCCGGTGCCGATGATGGCGTGCTGCTGCGGGCGGAGAATGCCACAGGGGATGAGTTGAAGAACGAAACGGTCTTTGCCGATGATGACGGTGTGACCGGCGTTGTGGCCGCCAGCGACTCGTACGATGTAATCGAAAGAGCCTGCGAGATAGTCGACTACTTTGCCTTTGCCTTCATCGCCCCACTGCGCGCCGACCACGACGACCGATTTCATTCGGGGATTCTCCTTTGCGCGGAAGTAGACAGCGGGAAAGCTGGTGACGCGTTCCCTACCCTACAGAGGATTCCAGCGCAAAAATGGATCAGGACACCAAATTAAAATCCTACGATGGGAAGAGGGGGAACGCAAGGGAGGGGGGGGAGGTAGGAGGAAAAGGAAAGAGAGATTAACGCAGAGACGCAGAGGGCGCAGAGGAAGGCAAAGACGGAAGATTATTGGGATCGTGCGGGCTGGGGCACGATATATCGAGCCCCTACGGAGATGATTCGATGCGTAGGAGGACAGGTGGCGCTTGCGCGGCGTTTGGATTGGGAATTGTTGATTGTGGGGGCTTGGTCCGTTAGCGTCGAAGTGGGGGGACTTTTGGGTCCTCGTGGTTAGAAACTTTTTGTGGGAGAGGCGAAGGCCTTGGCGAATCCAATTATTACGTTGACTACGGATTATGGGACGAACGATCACCTGGTGGGCGTGTTGAAGGGCGTGATTTTGAAGATCAATCCGGATGTGCAGATCGTGGACATCACGCATCAAGTGGCGCCATTTGATTTGCTGGATGGAGCGCTGGCGATTGCGTCGGCGTACACGTATTTTCCGCCGCGGACGATTCACGTGGTGGTGGTGGATCCGGGCGTAGGGACGGAGCGGCGGCCGCTGCTGGTGAGCGGGCAGAACCAATACTTTATTGCGCCGGATAATGGCGTGCTGTCGGGCGTGTATGAGAAGGAAACGAATTTTGTGGTGAGGCATTTGACGGCGGAACATTACTTTTTGCAGCCGGTGAGCAAGACGTTTCACGGGCGCGACGTGTTTGCGGCGGTGGCGGCGTGGCATTCGAAGAATTGGCAGCCAGCGAGCATGGGCGAAGAGGTGACGGACTTTAAGCGGTTCGCGATGCCACGGCCGAAGGAAGCGGACGGAGTGCTGAAGGGGGCGGTGTTGAAGGTGGATGGCTTTGGAAATTTGATGACGAATTTCCGGGCGGAAGATTTGGGAGCGGCGGCGATTGAGAAGGGCGAAGTGAAATTTCAGGTGGGGACGCATGCGGTGACGCGGTTGGTGCCGACGTTTGCGGCGGGAATTGCGGGCGAGGCGATTGCGTATGTGGGATCGAGCGGGTATGTGGAGATTGGCGTGAATAAGGGGAGTGCGGCGAAGACGTTGGGGATTGGGAGAGGGACGGCGGTGTTGTTGACGAAGAATTAGAACGTCGGAAATTCGAAATTGGAGAATTGAAAATAGAAATTTGAAGCGACTGTGTTTTTAGGGACGCGTTGTTTGTTTAGTGGATGGTGATTTTTTGTTTGGCTTGGTTGATTAGAGCTTGTTCGATGGCGGGCCAGTTTTTGTGGGCTGCGCTACCTGTTTGAAGATCCTGCAAAGTGAATTTTGTTGGGGCGATGTCTTCGCTGTAGATGAGCATTAGCTCTTTGCGTGCGTCGTCCAGGGTGTGGACGAGGCGGACGGACATCATGGCTGGGGGCGTGGCGTAGCCCTTGGCGCGAAGGAGGGCGTTGAGGTGGTCGAGGTCGGAGCCCGGGGTGGTGGGTTCGGAGTTTGCGCGGAGCCAGGTGTCGACGTAGAAGTCGAGGTTGGCGATGGTGGTGTGGCGGGGGGAATTGTATTGGTGGTGGGCGTCGGGTTTGGATGGCGAGTAGGCTTCGAATTGGATCCAGTAGAGATTTTGGATGCGATTTTGGGAATCGGCATCGACGAAGGCGTAGAGATCGCAGTTGTCGAAGCCGAGGAGGACGAAGTGGTCTTCGCCGACGTATTTGGCGGAGGTAGGGAGTTGAATTTGGACGGCGGGATCGCGGTCGGAGATGACTGTGTTGTTTTGGACGGTGCGATGGGGAACGGGAGTTTGTGGGGCTAGGGACAGGAAGAGGAGAAATGTCAGCGTGAGTTTCGGGAGCACGGTTGGCACCTCGTTTACGGAGAGACGAAAAGAGAGATTAACGCAGAGACGCAGAGGGCGCAGAGAAAAGCGAAGAGGGATCCCTCACGGCGTTCGGGATGACGTGATGATGGGCGGATTGGTGGGAGCTGCAGCTCACCACCGCGACTGGGTTAGCGGGTGGAGTCGATGGAGAGCATTTGGGAGCGGGTGCGGGGGTCTAGCCAGTCGCGCCAGGCGTCGCCTAGTAGGTTGAAGGCTAAGACGGCTAGCATTACGGCTAAGGCGGGGAAGACGACCATGTGGGGGGCGTCGAAGAGATGGCTGCGGGCGTCGTTGAGCATGGAGCCCCAACTGGGGAGCGGGGCGAGTACACCTAAACCAAGAAAACTGAGAGTGGCTTCGGCGAGGATGGCGCCAGCCATGCCGATGGTGGCTTGAATCAGAACGGGCTGAAGAATGTTGGGAAGAAGATGCTGCAGGAGGATGCGGGTGTGCGAGGCGCCTAGAGATTTGGCGGCGAGGACGAATTCGAGTTCCTTGGCTTTGAGGACTTGCGCGCGGGCGAGGCGAGCGTAGCCGGCCCAGCCTGTGATGATGAGGGCGAGGATGACTTTGCCGATGCCAGGACCAAAGAAAGCGGCGAAGGCGATGGCGAGGAGGACGCCGGGAAAGGAGAGAAAGGCGTTGATGAAGAAAAGATTGACGATGCGATCGAAGATGCCGCCGCGATATCCGGCAAGCATGCCGAGCGTGAGACCGGTGAGGCCGCAGCCAAGTACCACGCAGATGGAAACGAAGAGGGAGATGCGAGCGCCATAGAGGATGCGGGAAAAGATGTCGCGGCCGAGTTCGTCGGTGCCCATCCAGTGGGAGTGGGAGGGAGATTGGAGCCGAGCAGCGAGATTTTGAGCGGAGGGATTGGCTGGTGCGATGAGCGGCGCGGCAAGAGCAGCGATGATGAGAAGTGCGGCGATCGCAAAACCGAAGCGAGCGAGAACGCTGTGGCGGAGAAATTCGAAAAGGCCCGATTCCCTTTTCGCGGTGGCAGTGGCGCTCATGAGAGACGCACCCGGGGATCGATGAAGGCGTAAAGCACGTCGGTGAGGAGATTGACGAGAACATAGGAAAGCGCGATGACCAAGATGCAGCCTTGGAGCAGCGGATAGTCGCGGGAAGAAATGGCTTGCACGGTGAGGCGGCCGATACCGGGCCAGGAAAAAATTGTTTCGGTGACGATGGTTCCGGCTAGTAGCGTGCCGAATTGGAGGCCGAGAATGGTGATGATGGGGATGAGGGCGTTGCGAAGCGCGTGACGGACGAGGACGGCGGATGTGGAAAGACCTTTGGCGCGAGCGGTGCGGACGTAGTCGCTGGAAAGTTCTTCAAGCATAGCGCCGCGAACCATGCGAGTGAGAATGGCGGCGAGGGCTGCGCCTAAGGTGGCGGCGGGAAGAATGTAGTTGAGGGGACCGCCGCGTCCCGAGACAGGAAGCCAGCCGAGTTCGATAGAAAACAAAACGATGAGCAGAGGGCCGAGAGCGAAGTTGGGAACGGCGAGTCCGAAGAGAGTGAAGACACCGATGGAGCGGTCTGCGGTACTGCCGCGTTTGTGAGCGGCGATAATTCCGGCAGGAATGGCGATGGCGGCGCAGACGAGAAGCGCCAGGAAGGCGAGCTGGAGCGTGGCGGGATAGCGTTCGAAAATTACGTGGCGGACTGGCGCCTGAAATTTGAAGGATTGGCCGAGATCGCCGCGGACAATTTCGGAGAGATAACGGCCGTATTGAACGAGGATGGGTCGATCGAGGCCGAGAGTGTGACGAAGTTCGACGACTTGACCGGGCGCGGCACCTTCACCAAGCATTTGTTCAACGGGATCGCCGGGAACGATGTGGATGAGAAGAAAGACGAGAGTGAGCACAAGCCACAGTGCGGGGAGTGTGAGCAGAAAACGGTGGAGGATGTGACGAAGCATGAGGGCGGGAGTCAGTGCCTCTCTTCCATAGTTTTGCGCTTGGCTAAGGCGAAGGCGGAGTGTGCTTCGGAATCAGCGGCTGAAGGAGCGGCAGGCTGAGCAGGAGCATCGTGGAGGCGTTGAATTTTGACGCGAGCGACGCGGCGGCCATCCATTTCGACCACGGAGAAGCGATAGCCATTAAATTCGAAGGTTTCGCCGCCGCGCGGAATGAACCCGAGTTGGGCCATGACAAAACCACCAACGGTGGCGTAGGCGGGATCCTCGGGAAGCACGATGTTGTACTGGGTGTCGAGGTCGCGGACGTTGAGAGCGGCGTCGAAGATGACCGCGCCATCGGCGAGAGTGAGCGGGCGTTCGACGACGTCGAACTCGTCGTGAATTTCGCCGACCAGCTGTTCGATTAGATCTTCGGTAGTGACCAGGCCGAGGATGCTGCCGAACTCATCGACGACCATGGCCATGCCAACGTGGCGAGCGCGAAGTTCCTGGAGGAGTTCGCTGGCGGGCTTGGTTTCCGGGACGATGAGAATTTCGCGAAGGATACGGCGAAGGTCGAATGGCGCGGGAGGAAGTTCTTCCTGGAAGCGGCGCTCGCGATCGAGAAGGACCCAGATCATGTCTTTGATATGGACGAAGCCGAGGACGTGATCTTCGGTGTCGCGATAAACGGGAATGCGGGAACGCTGGGTGGTGGCAAAAACGTGCATGACTTCTTCGAGGGAGGCTTCAACGGGAAGAGTGTGCATGTCTGGGCGGGAAACCATAATTTCGCGGACTTGCAATTGGCTGAGATCGATGGCGCTGAGAATAAATTTTTCTTCGCCAATGCCGAGGAGGCCGCGCTCGCGGGCTTGTTGAATCTGAATCTGGAGTTCTTCGGTGGAGTGGGCGACGTTGTGCCCGGTGGGAGAGGCAACGCCGAGAGCGTCGACGATGACGCCAGAAGCGTTGTCGAGGAGATCGATAGCCCAGCGAAAGGTGTTGAGAAACCACTGGAAGGGGCGAGCCACCATGAGCGCGATGCGCTCGGCGCGGGCAAGGCTGATACTTTTCGGGACCAGTTCGCCGAAGACGACGTGAATGGCGCTAAGAAATGCGAAAGCGAGGGTGAGAGCGATGGCGTGGACGAGGAAAAGCATGCGGACGCTGCCCTGCGCGGGCATGACGCTTTGGACCAGACGGGCGAGGGCGGCTTCACCGAGGGCGCCGATGGCCAAGCTGGTGAGGGTAATTCCGACCTGAACGCCGGAGACGACGCGGTGGAGATCGCTGAGTAAGGAGTCGACAATTTTGGCTTGTGGATTGCCGAGCGCGACGAGTTGACGAACGCGGGAGAGGCGAACTGCAACGAGCGAGAATTCGACCGCGGCGAAGAAGCCGTTCAAGGCAACGAGCGCAAAAACGCCAATAATCCGCACCAGAAACATGCGCTACGGTATTCCCCCAAGCGGCATTGTAGCAGTACAGGCAGGTGGGATGTGGGAGCGTGAGGGCGGACGTCTCGGGTATGACATCTAGGAGAAGGCGGCGGGCGAAGTAGAGGAAATGAGGGATAGAGGGGGCGTGGCAAGGAGGGAGAAGCTAACGCGTGCCGAATGTCAGCGAAGTGCTGACGGAAGCCAAAAGTCGTCGGCGGCCATGTCTCTGCAAAGAGAGTGACTGCACACGGTGGCCCGAGGGAGACTTTGCAGTTTGATTCACTTGGAAGCCACCTTTGGCCGTCGACGATCTGATTCCCTTCTGAGTACGACGTTACCGTTGCAAATAATTGGGAGAAAACCCCCACACGCAACTGGGGCGTGTGGGGCACCTCTATGACGGCGGCGGTGTCAATGGACACTTTTAGTGTACGAGTCGCGAGGGCTCGTTTTTCTTCACCTAAAAGGGACTCTTTTCTTTCCTTCGTTTCGACCAAGGCTCGCTTTGTGAATCGTTGCGGCGGAATCTGAATCTGGTTCCACCAGCCATCGATTCGGACCCGGTGTTACCGAGCATGATTCGTTTTTCAGACCCACGATAGCTCGCGGGGCAACGCGCTCAATCATGCTAGCGATGAACCTGCGTCCATCAGGGTTCGTGCGAGGGTAACCGGCGTCGGAATGACCCAAGAGCACAGCCAGGAATGAATGGCTGTGCTACGGGAGACGCGATTGGTGATCTTGGCCACCTGAAGGTGGCCGCTACATAGGAGTGGTGGCAGGACGGGGAGTGGGCAGGCAAAAATTTGCGCGACACTTTTGGAATTTGGGGGCTGGTTAGGGGTGGTTGGTGGTGTTGGTGGGGGCGGGAGTGGGGTGGTCTAGAAGTGCGTGGAGGGAGGCGATCAGGTTGTCGGGGCCGCCTTCACTTTTGGAGAGGACATTGGTGATGCCGGCGGCTTTGGCTTCGCGCAGAATTTGTATGGAGGCGTGCATAGTGAAAAGAACGAGCGGCGTGGAAGGGGCGATGGTGGTGATTTCGCGAGCGGCGTCGAGGCCGTTCATGACCGGCATAGCGAAATCGAGGATGACGAGATCGGGATGCAGGCCGCGGACTTTTTCCACAGCAACCTGACCATTTTCGGCTTCGCCGCAAACGTGCCAGTCGGCGTTCTGCTCGATGCAGGAACGAATGGATTTGCGGAGGACGGCGCTGTCATCGACGATCAGGATTTCAGCCACGCAATTACCACCCTTCGAGATTGTCCCTGGTAGGTGGCGGGCCGGTGTGGGGCGCGGTCAGCGACGAACGAGGTTTCTAATGCGAGTGTAACTGGCAGGAAAGTGTGGACAATACTAGAGACACTGTACCGTAGCGTACGGAATCTGATAGTGAGGAGGAAGAGCCTAGGGGGCTTCTGCGTACTGTAGCGGACGGGAGATTTGCGGACTGAATTAGCAAGGCAGGTTAAGTCGTGGATGAGATGGGGAAGGCCTCACCCCTGAAGGGGCGAGCGACAGGATTGGAAGATTTGATGTGGCGGAGCGATACAGCGAGGATGGAAGTGGACGGCGGGGGACGCGAAGGATATTATTTTAACGAATTTGTTATAACTTTTCGGATGGGCGCGGACCGAAATGAGGCGCGGTCATGATTCCCCCGATTGATATTTTCCGAATGGTGGATGGCGCCTTGGTGTGGCAAGAACCTTCGCAGTCGGTGGATGATGCGCGAATTCGTGTGCAGCAATTGGGGGCGATTCAGCCTGGGGAATATGTGATATTTAGTCAGAAGACGGGGAATAAGATTTCGGTGAGGGTTGGGCCAGAGTTGAAAAGTTAGAAGTGGAAGTGGCGCGAGTTGCGGTGGAAGGCCTCAGGGATGAGCTACAGAGTGCGTTGGTAGCGGTAATAATCGAAGAGACAATTCGAATTTTGTAGTGCGGAAGAATCGAAGAGGGATCCTTCGCGTTGCTCGGGATGACGTCGGAGAGGCCGGGTGGTACGTGGCTAAAGCCACGTCCCTACACGAGAGGGTAAACGCGCTGCGAGAAAATCAATTAATTAAGTAGAGAGGAAGGTACGGGGCGCTCAAAGAAGTGTCTGAGAGCGCCCCGCGTAGACGGGGTAATTCTGTCGAGTGAGGCGATGCTAGCGCCGCCCGCGGAGGGCAGCCATACCGGAGATGCTGTAAATTTGAGCACGATTGTGTGCAAGGACGTGTTGCTGTGCTGTGAACGGCGGTAGGGCAATTGGAGTGGGGCGACAGGCTAGCGGCGGCGACTATCGGCAACGGTAGTGGCGGTTTAAAGTCGCTGGATTGGCGCTGATCAAATCAACACTTCTAGCGGATTGGTTTTGCTCGGGTTTGTGGAAGGCCTCACCCCTCAAGGGGTGAGCTACAGCGATTGGCCACGGCACGAATTACAGCGCGGAATGGCCAAGGCGCGAGTTACAGCCGCAGCGCTAGAAGGGCCGGCGGACATCACTGGGCAGCGGCGGAATTTGGCTGGTGGTGCTTGGCGTGTTTCTCGACGGCGGCTAGAAGGATGCAGAGGGCGATGACTTCGGAGGCGGCGCGGACGTCGGCCAACGAAGGGTAGCTGGGAGCAAGACGCAGGGTGCGATCGTGAGGATCGCGACCGTAGGGCCAGGTGGCGCCAGCGGGAGTGAGAGCGACTCCAGCATCGCGGGCGAGTTCGACGACGTGGCGGGCCGTGCCTTCGGTGGCATCGACACCGATGAAGTAGCCGCCATCGGGAACGACCCACTGAGCAACGCCGGTGTTAGCTAGACGCTGATCGAGTGCGGCAATTACCGCTTGAAATTTAGGGGCGAGCAGGGCGCGATGAGCGTCCATGTGGCGGTGCAGGCCAGCGACATCCTTGAGGAAAAGCAGATGGCGGAGCTGGTTGAGTTTATCGGGGCCGATGGTTTGTTTACCGGCGCGCGCTAGATACCAGCGCACATTGGCGGGCGAGGAGGCGAAGAAGGCGAGGCCGGAGCCGGCGAGCGTGATTTTAGAAGTGGAGGCGAAGACGAAGGCGCGATCGGGGTGGTTGGCCTTTGCGCAGAGTTCGAGAAGATTGGCGACTTCGTGGTGATGGGCGGTGAGGTGGTGGACGGCGTAGGCGTTGTCCCAGAAGATGCGGAAATCGGGAGCGGCGGTGGGCATGGAGGCGAGCCGCTGAACGGTTTCGGGCGAGTAAATTTCTCCGGTGGGATTGGAGTATTTGGGGACGCACCAGATGCCTTTAATGTTTTGCGCGGGATCGGCGACGAGGGCTTCGAGTTGGTCCATGTCGGGGCCGTGGCCAGTGAGCGGGACGGGAAGCATGCGGATGCCGTACTCCTCGCAGATGGCGAAGTGGCGGTCGTAGCCGGGGACTGGGCAGAGGAAGGTGGGCGGGGTGTTGGCGTTGGTGTTGGCGATTGCTTGTGTTTGCGTGGTGGATTGGGACCACGGAGCCGGTGAGCCGGGGACACCTTTGAGGAGAGCCCAGACGATGCAGTCGTGCATGATGGCGAGGCTGGAGTTGGTGGCAACTACGATTTGATCGGGCGGGGCGCCGAGGAGTGAGGCGAAGAGGGCGCGGACTTCGGGGAGACCTTGGAGGCCGCCGTAATTGCGGACATCGTCACCGGAAGGCGTGAGTTGATGGGCGACGCCGGGGAGGGAGAGCAGCGAGTTCGAGAGATCGAGTTGTTCTGGGGCGGGTTTGCCGCGGGTCATGTCGAGTTTGAGAGCGCGGGAGCGGAGGGCGTCGTACTCGGCGCGGAGTTGTTGGTGGAGAGATTGGAGTTCGGTTGGGTGGAGATGGGTGATGTGGTGGGCGGTGGTGGTCATGGAAATTTAATTATGTTGGTGAGAGTGGGTGGGGCGCAAGTGGGCGGAATTGTTGGTGACAGTGGTGCGGCTCGGTTGAGGTCGAAGAGAGATTCCTCGCTGCGCTCGGAATGACGGGTTGCCGCTACGGAGCGAGGGTGATGGGCGGCATCCGAAGAATTTATTTGGGCCGGCAAGATGCCGGCGCTACAGATCGGGCTCGGCGGCGCTCGGGAATGCAGACAGCGATTGGAGGAAAGTGAAGTGTTGACGTGCAAGGGGCACGACTGAAGTCAAAAACCCCAGACGCAACGGCGGCGTCTGGGGCACCCAGGGAGCGGCTGCGCGGATTAGGAATTTAGGGTGGCGATGTCGATTACGAAGCGGTAGCGGACGTCGCTTTTTAGGACGCGCTCGTAGGCTTGGTTTACTTTGTCGATGGAGATGAGTTCGATGTCGGAGACGATGTTGTGCTGGCCGCAGAAATTGAGCATTTCCTGAGTTTCGGGGATGCCACCGTTTTGCGAGCCGGCGATGCTGCGACGCGCGGCGACGAGAGGTTGCGCGCTGAGCGGAACATTTTTCTCGGGGAGGCCGACGACGACCATGGAGCCGTCGACTTTGAGGAGGTCGAGGAGTTGATTCCAATCCATGTCGGCGGAAACGGTGTTGATGATGAGATCGAAATGATTTTTGAGCTTTTCGAAAGTGGAGGGATCGGAGAGAGCGTAGAAATGATCGGCGCCGAGACGCTTGCCGTCGGCCTGTTTGCGAAGCGACTGGCTGAGGACGGTGACTTCCGCGCCGAGCGCGTGGGCGAATTTGACGCCCATGTGACCGAGTCCGCCGAGACCGATGATGGCAACTTTTTTGCCGGGACCGGCGTTCCAGTGTTTCAGCGGGGAGTAGAGGGTGATTCCGGCGCAGAGCAGCGGGGCGGCGGCATCGAGCGGAAGATTATCGGGAACGCGCAAGACGTAATTTTCATCGGCAACGATTTTTTCGGAGTAGCCGCCAAGGGTGGGAGTGCCATCGTATTCGCGGGAATTGTAGGTGTAGACGGCACCTTTTACACAGTGCTGCTGAAGTCCGGCGCGGCAATATTCGCAGGTGCGGCAGGAATCGACGTAGCAGCCGATGGCCACTTTATCGCCAGCCTTGAATTTTGTGACTTTGTCGCCGACAGCGGAGACGACGCCGGTAATTTCGTGTCCGGGAACCAAGGGGAAAACGGAGCCGCCCCATTCATCGCGAGCCTGGTGAATGTCGGAGTGGCAGATGCCACAGAATTTGATGTCGATGGAGACGTCGTGAGGACGGGGAGCGCGGCGTTCGAATTCGAATGGAGTGAGTGAAGCTTTGACGGTAGTGGCGGCGTAGCCTTTGGTTTTGGTGGCGGATTTAGTTTCGGTGGCGGTCATTGTTTTGGTCATGATGGTGGTGGGCCTCCTCGGCGCGTTTTTGAGAGTCATAGGGTTCGATGAGGACGGTTAGAGAATCGTTTCAGAAAAAGGCGGAGAAGAGTATCAAAAATTTCGATGCGTAAGGTGTGGTAGACGCAATAATGCTGGGTGTCTACGGAAGATCCGGGCGGCTGGGATCTTCGTCGAGGATCGAAGCCAGCGTGGTGGTGAAGAGAGCCGCGTCGGCGTCGGAGAAGATGAGGGGTGGACGGAGTTTGATTACGTTGTGATGCGGGCCGTCGGTGCCGGCGAGGATGCCACGTTCGCGAAGTCGATTGACGATGTAGGTGGCTTGCTTGGTGGCGGGAGCGCGGGTGGCGGGATCGTTGACGAGGTCGATGCCGAGGAAAAGGCCGGAGCCGCGGACGTCGCCGATGATGGGATGCGTGTGGTGAAGGTCTTTTAGCGCAGCGATCCAGCGAGTGCCGACGTTGAGGGCGTTTTGTTGGAGATGTTCGTCGGCGAGGACATCGAGAACGGCGAGCCCTGCGGCGCAGGCGACGGGATTGCCGCCGAAGGTGCTGAAGAATTCCATACCGTTAGCGAAGGACGCGGCGATTTCCGGCGTGGTGATGACAGCGGCAAGAGGAAAGGCGTTGCCGATGGGCTTGCCGAGCACGACGATATCGGGAACAACTTGCTGCGTTTCGAATCCCCAAAAATGTGTGCCGAGACGGCCGAAACCGACTTGGACTTCATCGGCGATGCAGACGCCACAAGCGGCGCGGACGTGTTGGTAGGCTTCGGCGAGGTAGCCTGGTGGAAAAACTATTTGTCCACCGACACTGGGTAAAGTCTCGGCGATGTAGGCGGCGACGGCGCGATCTTTCTTTTTGCAATTATCGAGAATGCTGACGACGCTGGCGGCATATTTTTTGGCGAGGTCGGGCTCGCCGCGGCGAAAGCGTCCGCGGTAGTCATCGGGAAGTTCGGCGACGTGGACCCAGGGCTTACGACCGGTGCCTCCGGGACCATCGAATTTGTAGGGACTGATGTCAATGAGCGTGCTGGTGTGGCCGTGATAGGCGTGCTCGAGGACGATAACGTCTTCGCGATGGGTGTGGGCACGAGCGAGACGAAGAGCGAGTTCATTGGCTTCGCTGCCGGAATTGACGAAGTAACAAACGCGGAGGGGGGCGGGAAGAAGTTGGGTGAGTCGTTCGGCGTAGCGAAGAACGTTGTCGTGGAGATAGCGGGTGTTGGTGTTGAGCAGGGCGAGCTGTGCGGCTGCGGCGTGGACTACGCGCGGATGGGAGTGACCGACAAGGGGGACGTTGTTGTAGACGTCGAGATACGCACGGCCAGTATCGTCGTAAAGAAATTGGCGCCAGCCACGAACCATTTTTAGCGGTTGGGAATAGGAGACGCTGAGATTTTTGCCGAGGAGCAATTGGCGGGCGGCTAGAGTTTGCGGGAGATCAGGCGAGATGGGAGGAAATAATTTCTCGGGAATGCCGAGGAAGAGATTGGGATCGGGGGAAAGGCTGGTCCACGCGGCGCGTTGGGATGCGAAGGCTACGCCAGGAAAATCGGTGCCGAGATCGAGAAGATCGAGAATGATCTGGAAGTGGAGATGAGGAGACCAGCCGCCATTTTCGTGGGGATGGCCGATGGTGGCGAAGGCTTGTCCGGCGGGGATGTGCTGGCCGGGCTTGAGGGTGGCGAGGGTGGAGGTGGAGAGATGGCCGTAGAGGGTGAAGAAGTGGTCGGGGGTGTTGGTGGATGTCGGGTCGAGTTTGCCCGGAAGAAAGAGGGATTCATCGCGCGAACCCGGCGCGATGGTGAGGAGTTCCTCACTTCGTTCGGAATGACGGGTAGATTGATCGGATCGTGCTGAATCGTGCGGGAGTGGCGAAGCGGACAGAGCCACTTGATGTTTGAGAATTACTACCGGGCCGTAGTCGAGGAAGGCAGCGTTGTTGGCTACGGCGTGGACGGTGGCGTCGAAGGGGGCGGAGATGGGAGTGCCGGGGTCGGCGAAGAGATCGACGCCGAGATGAATGGTGCGACGTTCGTCGGTGGGATTGGAGGAGGCCGAGAAGAGAGCAGAGGAATAAAAGGGGCGAGGCTCGTTGTAGCGGCCGATACCTACGGAGACGTTGCCATCGCGAAGCGCGGCACGAATTTTTGGAGTGGCGACGGGTTCGATGGCATCGGCAGGATTGGCGCCGAGCAGGGTGCTGGCGACACTGAGATCGAATACGAGGCAGTTCTCTTTGCGCAGATCGTGAGGAGTAAGAGCAGCGGCGGTTGGCGAATTTTTTGCGAGCGATTCCTGGATCGCTGGCGAGTGCGGAACTGCGGGAAGACCGCAGGCAGCGCGGAAGTTGTAATGGGCGAAGCGTGGATGGATATTTGCGACGCGTTGCAATGCGGCCCAGGCGGGAGCTTCGGTGACGGTGACGTAGGGGTCGTCGGGATGCAGCGATTGGCGATGCGCGGAATTAATGACGCTAACGGCGAGGCGCGCGGCAAGCAACGGGAAAAACGCGGCAATTTCATCTTCATTGAGCGGAAGGACGCGGTGGTATGCCGAGAGCACGGAAGCTGCGGCTAATAGCGGATCGTTTTCGCCAAGAATGGCATACGCGGCGGCGATGGCGGGATCAGCGACGGTAATGCCGTGATGCATGTCGCCAAAATCGATGACGCTGACGACACGGCGGGGTTGCGGCCAAGGCGGAGAGACGAGCGCGTTGTAATCGTTGGCATCGCCGTAGATGACGCTGCGACGAAGTTGCGGGAAACGGGGCAGCACTTCCCTTTCGAACAGATCGAGAAATTGAGCGGCGAGATTGCGGCGTTGCGGGTCGCGAATGTATTGGAGAAAGTCGCGCGCCCACAGCGAACGGGAAATATCCCACTTTAATTCACGGGTTGCGGCGGGATGAGAAAAATCGAGAAGCGCGGAGTCGAGTTCGCCGAGGAAGCGGCCAAAACTTTCGAGGAGTTCGGCGGAATGGGGGTTCACATTGACGAGAGTGTCGCCGGGAAGAAAAGTGAGAAGCCAGATGAGACGCGAAGTGCCGTCGGCAATTTTCTGCTGTGTGAAGAGAGCGCCGTGTGAGGTTGGGCAAACGCGAGGGAGCGCGAGCTGCGGTGCGCGTTGGGCGAGATGAGTGAGTGCGCGGCATTGCATATCAACGAAGGATTCTTCGCGCGCGGGGTGCATGATTTTCAGAACGAAGGCGTGGCCGTCGGCGGAGATCAAATGGAAGTTGTCGTCGTATTCGCCGGGAAGGCGGTGTGCGGTGGCGGTGAGATCGTAGAGATCACTTGCGAGGCGCGCGGCTTCGGCGGAATCGACGGGAGGCGCGACGCGCGCTTCGGGCATCATGAACGAAATTGTATCGGGGGAGGCGGGGTTCGTCCAATTTGCAGAGGAACGCCGGGAAACGGCGAAACCAGGAGCAACGGAGTAGGGCATGGTGCGCCCTTACGGTTGCGGTCGCAAAAAAGCGAAACCTGGGGTAACCCAAGAGGGGCACAACATGTTGTGCCCTACGGTTTCGGACGCACTGAAAAGCGCGACTCAACCCAGGTATTTCTGGAGGGGCTGCCAGTAGCGCTCTTGCCAGCCCTCGTCGAGGTGATCGAAATCGCCTTCGGGGAAACCAGTGTGATCGAGGATGACGAGTGTACCGGTGCCTTGAGGTTTGAGTTCGAATCTAACGATGGAGTAGACGCCGGGATCCCAATGCGTGGGACGAAAGGCTTGCACAATGCGTTGGTTGGGCAGCAATTCGACATTGCGCCCTTCGATGAGACCGCCAAAGGTGGAAAATGCGCCGCCCGGTTTGGGATCGATGGTGGCGCCCAGGGTGGTGAAGCCCGCGAACTGTTTGGAATCGAGAAGAATTTCGTAGATACGTTGAGGAGTGGCTTTGAAGGCAATCTCCTGGTGGAGTGAGGTGCGCTTCTGGTTGGCTTCGGTGCTGGGCGTTTGTTGCATCGAAGATTGCTGGGTTTTCGCGTAGAGGTTCGCGCCAAACATCAGGCCGCCGCAGGCCATGCCGGCCGATTTGAAAATGTCACGCCTCTGTATGGTTCGTGATAGGACCCGAGAATCATTGTGCATGGTGGTTCCTCCCCGCGTCAGGTGACAGAGTGGCTGCATAAAAACACGTTGAAAGGTTATATTCAAGAACATATTTTTACAGGGACCCGTGTGCGGCGCGAAATGGCAAAAGCGGGAGCAACCCAAGAAGGGCACAACATGTTTTGCCCCTACTGGGAGGGCGGATACGCTTAGACGGTGATAGTATCCTTATAGTGGCCTGACGGCCATACGCCAGCCCAGCGTTACGTTGCAATCCTGTAGGATCGCGCCGAAATAATTCGGAGGATTCATGAAACATAAATGGATGATGTGCGTTTTGGCAGTGGGACTTTCGTTTACGGGCTGCGGGAAATCGAATAACACCGCGGATCAAAGTGCCCCGGGAACTCCAGGCGCAAATTCGAATGCGACGACTGGGTCGGGAGGAACGGGCCAGCCGGGACAGGTGGGCAACAATGGATCGATGCAAGCGCAACAGCCGGCAGCGGCGCCGGTACCACCTCCAGAACCGCCCAAGCCACTGGTTGTGGCGAGCGGAAGAACGATTCCGGTGATTCTGACGACCGCGGTGAGTTCGTATTCGAATAAGGAAGGCGATCCGTTTGAAGGATCACTGGCGTCGTCGGTAATGGTGAATGGCGAAGTGGCGATACCGAAGGGGTCACGGGTGAGTGGCGTGGTGATCAACGCGAAGAAACAAGGAAAATTTAAAGGTGAAGCGGCGCTGGGAATTCAGTTGACGCGAATCACAGTGAGAGGAACGCCGTATGACGTTTCGACAACGCCATATGTAGCGACGGAAAAAGGAAAAGGCAAGCGCACGGCGGTGGTGACTGGCGGCGGCGCGGTATTGGGCGCGCTAGTTGGCGGATTGGCGGGCGGCGGCAAAGGAGCAGCGATCGGCGCGGGCGTAGGCGCCGGTGGCGGCTTGGCGGCTTCGGGAGGAACTGGCGGCAAGAATGTGAATCTACCTTCGGAGACGCGGGTGGACTTTGCGTTGAAGGCACCGATTGAAATCGAGCGCACAGCAATGGAGCAACAATAGGCAAATCACAATCGAGAAGATTGGTTGGTGGGACTCGCACTGAAAGGTGCGGGTCCTTTTTTTTGCCGGTGTGAGTCACTTCGAGTGTGTGCGATTCTTTGGGGCGGCCGCAGGCGTTCAGGCGGCGAGCGGCGTTGAAGTGGGCACGGATTTGGGACTGACGCGGAAGGCAAGGAACGCCATGATGAGGCAGGCGACGAAGGGCAAGAGAAATCCAAGACGCAAGGAATGCGCTTGCGAGGCGACAATGCCCATGAGCCAAGGGAGTGCGGCGCCACCAACGCCGGCGCCCCCGAAGAAAAGAGCACTGAGCCAAGTAGCGTTCTCATGGAAGATTTGGGCGAGCCAAGTGACGAGAATCGGATAGATGGGAGCACAGCCAATCCCGGCGAAGGCGGCCCCGGCATAAAGCATGGTGGGTTGGTGCGCGGAGATGATGAGAACGGCGCCGAAAGCGGCGCTGATCACACCAGAGACAGCCATTACCCTGGTGGAGAAAATCCGCAGAAGAAGCGGGGAAAAGCCGCGGCCGAGCAAAAGAAATCCGTAGAAGAAAGAGGGGGCGAGAAAGAGCACGGTGGAAGCCATGCCGGGCATGCGTTTCTCCTGGGTGGCGACCCAATTGCCAATGCCTACTTCGGTGCCGACGTAGAGGAAGAAAAATAAAAATAGGGCGATGGAGGGAGCTCTGGAGAGGGCGAGCATCCATTCCTTGTAGGGGCGAGTGGAACGTGCGGCGGCGGGTTGAGGCGAAGCATTGTGGCGGAAGAAATGGAAAGCGGCGATGATGAGCGAGGTGATGGTTAGCGAGATGGCGATGCCGCGAATGCCGATGCGCGGGAGAAGCTGGCCGACGACGAAGGGACAGGATACGGCGCCGACGGTCCAAGAAAAATTGAGGAAGCTGACGGCGGAGGCCATGTTGCGTGAGGGCAACTGGGTGCCGCGGAGATTGGTGGCGGGATTGACGAGGCCGTAGCCGAACCCGTAAACGAAAACGGCGAGTGCGGCGAGCAGCCAGGGGCCGATTCCTAGAAAAGCGAAACCGAGGGCGAAGGCGAAGAAGCCGGCGCAGAGTACGCGGGAAAAACCGTAACGCGGGAGCAGAACGCTGGTGAGCGCGGTGCCGATGGAGCTGCCAGTGAATTGCGCGGCGATCAGGAAACCGGCTTGGGCATCGGTGAGCGACCAGTGGCGGATGAAGGACGGGAGAACATTTCCGATGAGCGTGGTGATGATGCCGACAGCGATGAAGCCGATGTGGAGGAGAATCCACTCAGAGCGGGCGTCGCCGGGAAGGAAATGGGCTGATTCGGTTTGTGGCGCGACGCGAGGGGTGGATGAAGTGGGAGAGGTTACGAGTGAGGAGGACCGGGTCTGCATGAGCGGTTTTTGGAGTTTGGCATAAGTCAGTGGAGGGGACAAGGATGGGGAGGATGATAGGTTCGGGCAAGTGTTGCTATTGCGCGTTGGTAGCTACGACCCCTCCGCTGAGGCCCGCAAAGGCGGCGGGCCTCCGGTCGGGATGATAGCGGGTAGTTGAACGGGTTCAGGTACTTACGATTCCTTAATGGCGGGTCATTTATTCTTTAGCAGGACAGGGAGCACTTCATGAGTGATGTGGCGTTCGTGTTGGGTACGTTCGTATTTTTTGCCCTCGGCATTTTGTATTTGAAGGGCTGCGAGCGATTGAAGTAGGGGCGGAGCATGCTGGGAAATATTTTGCTGATTGGAATCGCGATACTGCTGTGCGGGTATCTGCTGTACGCGCTGCTGAAGCCGGAGAATTTTTAGTCATGACGGGAAACGGGTGGCTGCAGATTTTATTGTTTTTTGGCGCGGTGCTGCTGATCACGAAGCCGATAGGAATTTACCTGCACCGGGTGTTCGAACGCAAAGGAACGCCGCTGGATTTCGTGTTGCGGCCGATCGAGCGGCTGATTTATTGGACTTGCGGCGTCGACGAAACAAAAGAGATGCGCTGGACGGGATATGGCGTGGCGATGCTGCTGTTCAGCGGCGTGTCGCTGCTAGTGCTGTACTTGATGGAGCGCGTGCAACTGTGGTTGCCGTGGAATCCGCAGAAAATTGCCAACGTGGCACCGGATCTGGCGTGGAATACGGCGGTATCGTTCACGACGAATACAAACTGGCAATCGTACACGCCGGAAACGACGATGAGTTACCTGACACAGATGGCGGGGCTGGCATATCACAACTTTGCGTCGGCGGCGGTGGGGATTGCGCTAGCAATTGCGCTTGTGCGTGGAGTATCGCGACGGGAATCGAAAACAATTGGAAATTTCTGGGTGGATACGACGCGGGCATTTTTGTGGGTGCTGCTTCCGGTGAGCCTGGTGATGGCGCTGTTTTTCGTGTCGCAGGGCATGGTGCAGAACCTGAAGCCGTACACGACGGCGAAGTTGGTGGAACCGCTGACGGTGGAAACGAAGAACGCGGATGGCACGGTGAAGCGCGAGACGGTGACGACGCAGACCATTGCACAGGGGCCGGCGGCTTCACAGGAAGCGATCAAGATGTTTGGAACGAATGGGGGAGGATTTTTCGCAGCGAACAGCGCGCACCCGTTCGAAAATCCCACGCCGTTGACGAATTTCGTGCAGCTACTGCTGATTTTCGCGGTGCCATCGGGACTGACGTACACGCTGGGAAGGATGACAGGATCGAAGGCGCATGGCTGGGCGGTGTGGAGCGCGATGGCGGCGCTGTTTCTGGTAGGCGTAGTGGTGGTGTATGCGGCGGAGGCGCGGGGCAATCCGTTGTTGAAAGGCGTTGAGTCGCACAGCAGCGAAACGCAGCCTGGCGGAAATATGGAAGGCAAGGAAGTTCGCTTTGGGATTGCGAACTCGGCGCTGTTTACCACGGTGACGACGGATGCGAGTTGTGGCGCGGTGAACAATGCGCACGATTCGTTGACGCCACTGGGTGGAATGGTGCCGCTGATCAACATTATGCTGGGCGAAGTGGTGTTTGGAGGAGTGGGCGCGGGACTGTACGGGATGCTGGTGTTTGTGGTGCTGGCGGTGTTCATTGCGGGGCTGATGGTGGGGCGCACGCCGGAATATCTGGGGAAAAAGATTGAGGCGTTCGATGTAAAGATGGCGGTGCTGGCGATTCTAATCACGTCAGTGACGATATTGGTGTTCGCGGCGATTTCGGTGGTGACGAAATTTGGAACGTCGAGCATCAGCAATCCCGGGGCGCACGGACTGTCGCAGATTTTGTATGCGTATACGTCGTCGGTGGGAAACAACGGGTCGGCCTTTGGCGGGCTGAGCACAAACACGCTTTGGTACAACACCAGTTTGGGGATCGCGATGCTGCTGGGGCGGTTCTTCATGATTATTCCGATTCTGGCAATCGCGGGGAATCTCGCGGCGAAGAAACACGTGCCGGAGTCACTGGGGACATTCCCGGTGACAGGGCCGCTGTTCACGGTGCTGCTGATTTGCGTGATTTTAATTGTGGGGGCGCTGACATTTTTCCCGGCGTTGAGCTTGGGGCCGATCTTGGAACATTTGTTGATGAATGCGGGAAAGGCGTTTTGAGGTTGGGGCTGGATTTGGGATTCGGGTTGAGGTTGAGGACACGATGACGACGCAAGCAAAAGCGAGTGCGATGAGCGACCGGAAAATCCTGCGAAATGCGATACGGGATTCGTTCTGGAAGCTGGACCCGCGATTGATAGTGAAGAATCCGGTAATGTTCGTGGTGGAAGTGGGCGCGGTGATTACGCTGGTGGTGCTGGTGGCCGACGTGATGAGACACACCGGCGGATACTTGTTCGGATTGCAGATCACGTTGTGGCTGTGGTTCACAGTGCTGTTTGCGAATTTCGCGGAAGCGATGGCGGAAGGACGCGGGAAGGCGCAAGCAGAAACATTGCGGAAGGCGCGAGCGGAAACGGAAGCGCGGCGATTGCGGACGGATGGAACGACGGAGCTGGTAGCGAGTTCGAAGTTGCGCACTGGAGATCTGGTGCTGGTGGCGGTAGGAGAATTTATTCCTGGCGACGGCGAAGTAGTGGAAGGCGTGGCGTCGGTGGATGAATCGGCGATTACCGGAGAATCCGCGCCGGTGATTCGTGAATCGGGAGGCGACCGTTCGGCGGTGACGGGCGGGACGCGCGTCTTGTCGGACGAGATTAAGGTGAAGATCACCTCGAATCCGGGAGAAACATTTTTGGACCGGATGATTGGGCTGGTGGAAGGGGCGTCGCGGCAGAAGACGCCGAATGAAATCGCGCTGAATATTTTGCTGGCGGGACTGACGATTATTTTTCTGCTGGCGGTGGTAACACTGCAACCGTTCGCGATGTATTCAGGAGCGCCGCAAAGCGTGTTCGCGCTGGTGTCGCTGTTGGTGTGCCTGATTCCCACGACGATTGGCGGACTGCTGTCGGCGATTGGCATTGCGGGAATGGACCGACTGATTCAGCGGAATGTGATTGTGATGTCCGGGCGCGCGGTGGAAGCGGCGGGCGATGTGGACGTACTGCTGCTGGATAAGACCGGTACGATCACGCTGGGAAACCGGCAGGCGACCGCATTCCATCCATGCCCGAGCGTTACCGACGCGGAACTGGCGAGCGCGGCGCAGTTGGCGTCGTTCGCGGACGAAACGCCGGAGGGGCGATCGATCGTGGTGCTGGCGAAGGATAAGTACGGACTGCGCGGGCGGGAATTGGCGCCGCACAATCCGGTGTTCATTCCCTTCTCGGCGCAAACGCGGATGTCTGGCGTGGATCTGGATGGCACGGAAGTTCGCAAAGGCGCGCCGGAATCGATTTCGCGGTATGTGGCGGAACGTGGGCAAGTTGTACCGAGTGAGATTAAAGAACAAGTGGAACGCATTGCGAAGTCGGGAGGAACGCCGCTTCTGGTGACGCAGAATTGCCGCGTGCTCGGGGCGATTGAACTGACGGACATTGTGAAGGGCGGGATTCGGGAACGCTTCGATCATCTGCGGGCGATGGGAATTCGGACGATGATGATTACGGGCGATAATCCGTTGACGGCGGCAGCGATTGCGCGGCAGGCGGGCGTGGATGACTTTTTGGCGGAGGCGAAACCGGAAGACAAGATGGCGCTGATCCGCAACGAGCAGGCCAAAGGCAAGTTGGTGGCAATGACAGGCGATGGTACGAATGACGCTCCCGCGCTGGCGCAAGCGGATGTGGGCGTGGCGATGAATACGGGAACGCAAGCGGCAAAAGAAGCCGGAAACATGGTGGACCTGGATTCGAATCCTACCAAGCTGATTGAGATTGTGGAGATTGGGAAGCAATTGTTGATTACGCGCGGGTCGTTGACGACATTTTCGGTGGCCAATGACGTGGCGAAATATTTCGCCATTATTCCGGCGATGTTCGCCGGAACGTTTCCGCTGTTAGGCGTGCTGAATGTTATGAAGCTGCGGACACCGGAATCGGCGATTCTGTCTGCGGTAATTTTCAATGCGCTGATCATTATTGCGTTGATACCGCTGGCGCTGCGCGGGGTGAAGTACCGTCCACTGGGAGCGGCAGCGTTGTTGCGACGGAATTTGCTGATCTACGGACTGGGCGGAGTGATAGCGCCGTTTTTGGGAATCAAGCTAATTGATATTTTTGTGACATGGCTCCATTTGGCGTAGAGGACAAAATGAAACAGCATCTGAATGTGGCAATACGGTTTACGGTGGTGACGACACTTTTGTTTGGGCTGGCGTATCCGTTGCTTGTGACTGGGCTGAGCCAGTTGGCATTTCCCAAGCAAGCGAATGGCAGTTTGATTGAGCAGAATGGGCAGGTGGTGGGGTCGCGATTGATTGGGCAGAATTTCGCGGGGGACAAATATTTTCACTCGCGGCCATCGAGTGCGGGAAATGGCTACGACGCTTCGTCTTCGAGTGCATCGAATCTGGGGCCGACGAATAATTTGCTGGTGGATCGGGTGAGCCAGGACGTGGCGAAGTTGCAGCAGGAGAATCCGGGAGTGACGGTGCCTGCGGACCTGGTGACTAGTTCTGGGTCGGGATTGGATCCGGATATTTCTCCGGCGGCGGCGGAATTTCAGTTGGGGCGCGTGGCGCGAGTGCGCGGGATGAGTGTGGAGGCGTTGCGGGAGATTGTGGCGAAGCATACGTCGGCGAGGCAGCTTGGGATTTTGGGAGAGGCGCGGGTGAATGTGTTGGAGTTGAATTTGGAATTGGATGGGATGGGGACGGGAGCGGAGGGTAAGGGGTCGGTGACGATCGCGCCGGGAGAATGAGCGGACAAGTTGGAAGATCGTGGGAAACGGTTTGGTGCCCGACGGTTGATTGTTTAGTTCGGTGAGATCGAAGAGGGATTCAAGTTGCGCCACGATCCCTCCGCTGCGGCCCGCAAAGGCGGCGGGCCTCCGGTCGGGATGACGGGCGATGTTGTGTTGTGCGATGTCGGACCGCGATCCCTCGGGTGGGAATTCCAATTGAAATGTGTTGACGGAAGAGGTGCCGCACCTACGGCGCTTGGGATTCTTTGCCTTAATTTCCCCAGCCCTTACGCGCTGGGCTAACTTATGTCGCACCTCCGGCGCTGGTTGACCTCCGCAGAGTTTTTTCTGGTACATTGCGCCACAACAGGCGCGCTCGGAAAGAGTTAGCCGCGGCGCTGAGCGACTCAAAAAGCGTGCGGAAGAAAGACAGGTGGGGCGCTGACCGACTCGGGAAGCGACGACCAGCTCAGAAGGCGTTTGTTACTTTGATTTTGGGGTTGCGGGCTTGGGCGGTTGGAAGCGGTAGCCTACCCAGGGTTCGGTTAGGATGAATTTTGGGTGGGAGGGGTCTTTCTCGATTTTCTTGCGGAGTTGATTGACGACTACGCGGAGATTCTCGGTTTCTTCACCGTATTCTGGGCCCCAGACGGCCTGCAGCAGGCGGCGATGGGTCACAGGCTTGCCCTGCTGGGCGATGAGTTGTTTTAGGACTTCGAATTCCTTGGGCGCGAGATGGACTTGCTCACCGGCCACGGTGACGCGGCGCTCTTCAAAATCAACGGAAAATTCTTTGGAGTGAAACGGAGCAAGGGTATCCGCGGCGGAGTGGCGGCGGAGCGAAGCGCGAACGCGGGCGAGAAGTTCTTCGATGCCGAAGGGCTTGGTGACATAGTCGTCGGCGCCAGCATCGAGAGCGACAACTTTATCGCGCTCGGAGTTGCGCACGGTGAGAATGATGATGGGGGTATCACTCCAACTGCGAATCTCGCGGCATGTTTCGATACCACTGATGCCGGGAAGATTGACGTCGAGCAAAATGAGATCGGGCTTAGCTTTGCGCGCGGTCTCGATGGCTTCTTCGCCGGAGGAAGCTTCGGTGATGACATAGCCGCGGAAAGAAAGAGTGGAGCGAAGGACGCGGCGAATCTGCGGTTCGTCGTCGACGACCAATATGTTGGCAGAACTCATCGAGAAGTGCTCCAGGAAGTAGCTACCGGCAGGGTAAAAGAAAACACCGAGCCATTGCCTTGTTGGCTGGTGACGGAAATTGTTCCCCCATGCGCGGTGACGACGGCTTTGGCGATGGGAAGGCCCATGCCGGTGCCGCGCACTTGATAACGTTGATCCCGGCCGCGATAAAACTTATCAAAAATCAGGCCTTGTTCGAAGGTGTCGATGCCGGGGCCGCGATCGGCCACGCTGAAAGTAATGAAATTGGCATTCTGCTCGGCGGAAATGGTGATGGGCAGATTTTTGGGCGAGTACATATGGGCATTGTCGATGAGTTGAACCAGAATATCCTTGGCGCGGTTGAGATCAGCGCGTACGGGAGGCAAATCGGGTTGCACCCGGACGATGATTTCGCGTTCGCCGAGGGATTTTTTGAAATGCTGAATGGCGGCGTCGATGAGGGCGCCTACCGGAACGGCTTCGACTTGAAGTTGAATTTCACCGGCTTCGAGCCGGGCCATTTCGGCGGCTTCTTCGACGAGATGATTCAGGCGATCGCATTCTTCATTGATGATGGTGAGCAGCTCGAGGCGCTGCGCTTTATCGCCGTTCGGGGATTCGAGAAGACCGGTGACCGAAGCCTTGATAGAAGTTAAGGGCGTGCGGAAATCGTGGGCGATGGAGTCGAGCAGCGCGGATTTCAGACGCTCACCCTGGCGTTCGGCCTCGGTTTCGCCGATTTGCTCGATGGCGCGAGCGCGTTCCATGGAAATGGCTACGACGGAACTAATGGCTTCGAGGGTTTGACGGGAAAAGCGGGCACCAGAAATTCCCAGGCTGCCAATAGGTTTTACGCCGAGACGCACGGGGAGGAAGTAAAGGGCGTGCTCTGAATCGGAAATGATTTCATCGCGCAGGAATGTGGCTTTCATTTGCTCTTCGTCGACGTGTGCGGCGCCGTAGCCAGAACGGTAGAACTTGTCTTTTTGAGGCACGAAGAGTTCAGCGGCGCCCGCTTCGAAACAGTCCACGATGTAATTGGGGATGGCGTTCATGAGCTGAATGACATTACCTTCGCCAAGAAGTTTCTGACTGAAGGCGTAAAGGCGCTCCACTTCCCTTCTGCGACTGTGAGCCGCATCGGCTTCCTTGCGAATGCGCGCGGACAATTGGCTGCCCATGATGGAAGTGAACAGGAATGCGAAGAGTGCTACCCAATTTTGCGGATCAGCGATCGTGAAGGTGCCGATGGGCGGAAGGAAAAAATAGTTAAAGAGGAGCATCGCGGAGATGGACATGAAGACGGAGACCACCATGCCCCAGACCGCGGAAACTGCTAAAATCGCGAGCAGAAACGAAAGAGCGACAGTAGTTTGATTTACGTGGATAACTTTGCTGTAGCCGAAGGTGATGGAGGCCAGCAGGATGGCGGCGACGGCAAAGCCGATACCGCGACCCACGACGAAGCGCAACATAGCAATATTGTAACGCACTGGAATTGACGCTGCGGAGAAGAAACGAGCTTGCCAAAGAAACCAGAAGAGTGGCTGGAAGATGTCTCGCCGGCGGCAAAACCGCGCGGCACGTTCAAACTGTTTCTGGGGTACGCGCCGGGTGTAGGAAAAACGTACAGCATGCTGAGCGAGGCGATCCGGCGAAAGAGTCGCGGCGAAGACGTGGTGATTGGAATCATCGAGACGCACGGGCGAAAAGGCGTGGCGGATCTGGCGAGCCAACTGGAAGCGGTAACGCGGAAGAAGATCGACTACAAAGGGACGCTGTTCGAAGAGATGGATGTGGAAGCGATTCTGGCGCGGAAGCCGCAAGTGGTGCTGGTGGACGAACTGGCGCACACAAATATTCCCGGAAGCAAACACCGGAAGCGATATGAGGATGTGCAGGAACTGCTGGCGGCAAAGATCGACGTCATTTCGACTTTAAATATTCAGCATATTGAGAGCATTGCGCCGACGGTGCGGGCGATTACCGGCGTGACGGTGCGGGAAACGGTGCCGGACTGGGTGCCGTTGTCGGCGTCGGAAACGGTGATGGTGGATTTGACGCCGGAAGCGCTGCAGAACCGCATGAAACGCGGCGATGTGTATGGTCAGGAGAAGGTGGAGCAGTCGCTGAAGAATTTTTTCCGGCGCGGAAATTTGATTGCGTTGCGCGAACTGGCATTGCGGCAAGTGGCGGAGCAGGTGGATCGCAGCCTCGAGTCGTATATGGACGCGAAGGATATACGGCAGAACTGGGGCGTGCGGGAACGAATCGCGGTGTGCATATCGGGGAGTCCTTCAGGACAATATTTAATTGCGCGAGCGGCGCGCATGGCGCGAAGGATGGACGCGGAATTGTATGTGCTGCATGTGGAGCGGGAGTTCGGGCCGAAGAATGAAAATCCCCAGGTGGTGGCGGCTAATTTGAAGTTTGGAGAAAACCTGGGAGCGCAGGTGGTGCGGTTGAAGGGCAAAAGCGTGGCGGACACGATTGCGGATTTTGTGCGGAACAAACATATCACGCAGGTAATTTTTGGGCGGGCTCCGGTGCGGGATTGGCGGAAGTTTTTGTATTTGTCGGCGGTGCATCGATTTTTGCGGGAGTCGCCGTCGGTGGATGTGCATATTGTGACGCAGGATCCGGGCGAGGTGTAGTGGGACGGCGGCCCTAGTTTAGGGCGAAGGATTTGGTGGTTTCGGGAGCTGGCGGGGCGGTGGGGCGGATTAGGATGGGCCAGCGGGGGAAGGCGAAGTTGCCGGCGACGTCGTCGATAACATTGATCTGGCAGGTGTAAAAGCCGGGCTTCAGAGATTGCAGCGGAATATCCATTTGAAAAATTACGGCGTGGCGATCGGCGGCGGTGATTTCCTGGGCGACGATGGGCTTAGTTTCGTAGACCTTGGTCTCGCCCTGAAGAAATTCAATGCTGGTGAGAACGTGGACGGAGCCCTTGGGCGCTTTTTCCTGAGTGGAATTGGCGGCGGGCTGCGACGATTTATTTTTGGCAGGATCGTAGACTTCGTACTGCAGGTAGAGATGCTGATCCTGAGTGAAAACGTGGGTGACGCTGGGAACGAGTTCGGATTGATCGGTGATTAGAGGCTGAAAGGCCTTTTTCTTTTGCGTGGCGGGAACGCGCTGACTGCTGAGCACTACGCTGCTCATGCGAAGCGGGGCTTTGCGCAGATCGGGAATGCGCACATCGGTTTCGAACGAGCCCATGCGTCCGGTGCGATTTTCGCGAACAATAAATTTCAAGTGATAGGTGCCAGGCGCCAGAATAAAACTGGTGTTGTACTGAACATTTTTGCGGCGAACTTGTTGACCGGTATCGACGGCGAGCTTCACGGTATCGCGGAGTTGACCTACGGGGGCGCGGGGACCGGCAAGAACCTGGCCAATGATGTCGAGCGTGGCGCTGTCTTTATCTTTTGCCTGGACAAAGGGAATTTGCGAGCCGGGCACGACGAGCGAAACTCCCAGAAAATAGTGGGAATCGTCCTGGCGGAAGTAAGAAGTGCCGGCGTAGATGGCGACGTCGGTGCGCGGGAGATCGGAGGCGAGTTCATCTTCGAGTTGCGATTCGCGATCGGGACGATTCATGTGCTCGTAATCGCGACCGGCGTAGTAGCCGCTGCGATATTCGAGTTTGATGTCGGGACGATTGACTTGTACTTTGAGACGGCGGAAGTGGCCGTCTTTCAGACGATTGGTGCTGGTGTAGCCGAGAACGTAATAGGCGGAGCTGTCTTTCTGGACCTGGGAGAAGACGCCGCTGAAATCGTTGGTATCCATGAAGGCTTTGCCTCCGGTATCGGAGGCGAGGGTGTAGAGAGTTTCCTGGGAGCCGGCGTTGCTGTTGAGATCGTTGATGACTGAAGCGCCGCTGTAGGCTGATTGTCCGTGCAGGCTTGCGGATTGGGCCTGCCCTCCCGGAGGAAATGATTGGAGGCCGCGAACATCGACAGGATAGATGGAGACGTTGGCTTTGACGGCGGAGGCGGTGACGGCGCGAAGAGCGGATTGATTATCGATGCCGGACTGGCTGATGCCGTTGCTGAAATAGATGAGGCTTTTCTTTTGCGGAATGGTGCCGAGAGATTGCATGACGGATTGCAGAGCGAGAAGTTTGCGATCGGCGCTGAAGGTGTTGTAGTCGGTGTCATCGGGCGTGTAAGAGCCGCCAGATTCCGCGGAACCTTCCGAGGAGCCGGTGGAACCATTTTCGAAGCCTTGGCCTTCGCTGGAATTGTAGGCCGAGAGTTGCGCAAGAATTTTGGGGCGATCGGCAGTGAAATCGAGATCGACTTTCAAATTGGTGGCGAGGGAAACCATGCCGACGAGATCGGCGGGTTTCATGCTGGAGCTGACGTATTTTTTGGCGGAATCGACAGCGCGATCGATTTCGTCGGGCTCCATGGCGGAGAAGTCGAAGAACATAAGAATGAGGCGGCGGTCGCGGGCGTCGAGAGTGGACTGCTGCTGATCGGGTTTTAGAATTGCGCCAGGAGCGGCGGTGCCGGTAACGGTAGTTCCCTGCTGAGCGGCGAGGGCGAGTTCATCAACATTTTCGAAATCGAAGCTGGCGAGTTGCTGGCGCTGACCGTCTTCGAGGACGGTGAAGTCTTCTTTTTTCAGATCGCGAATGAGATTGCCGTGTTTATCGCGTGCGATGACATTGACGAGAACGATTTCGGTGTTAATGCGAATGCGAGTTTCCTGATTTTGCGCAGGAGCCGGGAGTGGTGGCGGAGGCTGCGGAGGCGCGGGTTGCTGAGCGCGGAGATTGCAGACGAAAAAAATGGCGAGGAGGGCGGTGACCGCCAGCAGGGCGAGTTTTGTGTAGGTGCGCATGGCGGTCATTGACGGTTAGAAACGAAACCTGACGAGCATGGTAACGCGGCGCATGTTGGAAACACCGGTGACTTGGCCGAAGGTAAGCGAGTTCACAACGGTATTGATGTTGGAAAAGTAGGCGGTGTTGAAAATGTTGGTGCCTTGGAGCCGGAGTTCGAGGGCGCGGGATTCGCGAATGACGATCGTTTTGCTGAAGGCCATGTCGAAGGTAAATTGCGCGGGGCCTTCGATGGAATAGCGGCCAGCGTCGCCGTAGGTTGTGCCGGTGGAGCTGGAGCAGCCGGGGCCGGGAGTGCAGTAGGCTGCGGTGTTGAACCATTCGGCAGTGGTGGGATTGCTGAGGGAAATGGGAGCGCCGGGAAGGACGTTGGCGCGTTGCGAGCCGCTGACACCGCGGTTGATGTCGAGTTGCGCGCCTAAGACCCTAGGCGTGAAATAGAAACCGGAGCCGATGGTGAAATCGCCGCTCCATTGAAAGCCATTGAAAACGTGGGAGAGCGGACCCTTGGTCAGGAAGCGGCGGCCGTCACCGAAGGGCATGTCGTAGATCCATGTGCCGGTGAATTTGTGAGTTTGATCGAAGCTGGAGAGGCTGCGCTCGGCAGAAATGTCGAAAGGATTTTGCACGACAATGGTGCTGCCGAGGCCGATGGAGGAGGCGTCGTCGAGCGACTTGGAAAAGATGTAAGTAGCGCTGAGACCCAGGCCTTTGGAGAGGCGCTTGCGAATGCGCACCGAGGCGGCATGAAGTATGGAATTGCCTTCGGAAGATTCGTAGATGAAGGGAGCGGAAGCTTCGGCGGCGGTGAGTTGGCAGGTCGCGGCAGAAACGCAGGTGGGAACGAGAGCGCGTTCGGTGTCGAGACGCGTGCCTTTGGCTCCGTTATAGCCGATGTTGAGCTGTACGTTGCCGGGAAGTTGACGCTGGATATCAAGATTCCATATTTGGACGTAGCCGAGACGATAGTTGGGATCGAGAGCGTAATTATTGGTCACAGCGTTGACAGGTTGAGTGGGAAAACCATTTTGCAGGGTCAGAAAATTTCCGTAGGGGCTGACGTTGGTGGCGGTGATGGCGAACGGTGGTTGGAAGGCAAAGTTGCGGATGAAGGTGCCGTACTGAGCGAGATTGTAATTGATGCCATAGCCGGCGCGAACGACGGTGCGCTGGGCGAGGCGGTAGGCGATGCCGATGCGCGGCGCGAAATTATTGCGATCGGGACGAACGAGCGACGCGGGATAGGCGGGGTTTTGGCCGGAGAGGACTTGAATCGCGGTGGTGGACTGGGGACTGAAAGCGACGGCGAGATTTGCGATGCGATTTTCGGCTTCGCTGTAGGGGCTGACGTATTCGTAGCGCAGGCCAAGATTAACAGACAGATTAGGCAAGACGCGCCAGTCGTCTTGAGCATAAAGATCGTAGGAGTTGGCGCGAAATTCGTAGTCAGTTGTGCCGGACTGCAGATTGGTTTGCTGCGGCAGGCCGAGCAGAAAATCAGCGAAATCGCTGCCGGTGCCGGGAAGCGGCTGAGTGCTGCCGGGAGCGTAGGCGGATGTTGCGAAGCCGGTGAAGACGAAACTGCCTTCGGCGTTGCGCGCCGAGCGAAAGTCTTGCAGGATGCGACGGTAGTCTGCCCCAAAGCGCCAATTATTTTTGCCGCGATTCCAGATGACGGTGTCGGAGACGGTGAAAGTCTGATCGAGTTCGCGACTCGGCGTGGGATCGCTGAGTCCGCCGAAGGAGGTGAAACTGATTCCAGGAAGGCCCCAATTGAAGGGATCGGTGGAAACGCCGTTGATGCCAGCGGCGCCGGCAACATCGGTGACCGTGGAATACAGGTTGGTGGTTGCGGCGCGATTGTGGTTGTAGGTGAAACCGACGGTGTTGGTGAGGCGGCCCTTGCCATAGGTCCAGCGGGTGTTGGCGTTGAGGCCTTGGGTGTTGGAGTGGCCTGCGAGTGAAGGATAGGAATTGACAAGGGCGATTGAGGTGCGCGTCCAGTTGAATCCGAAATTGAGATTGTTGCGAGGACCACGACGATTACGGCCACCTCCTCCGCCGCCCCCTGGTCCACCTGGAGGACCGAATCCCGGACCGGTGCCGGAAAAATTATGAATGAGGCGGAGGCTGACGGCGTCGGTGCCGCTTTGATCGGAAGTGATGTAGTGAAAGTTCTGCGTGGTGCCCGGAAGATTCGGAGTGGGAATGTAATTCAAGAGGGCGACTGCGGCGGGGCTAAAAGTGGAGGGATCTATGGAGTTGCCTGAAAAGGGTAAACCGGTTTGCGGATTGTAAATGGTGACGGGCGTGCCATTGCGGGAGGTAAGACCGGAGAAATTGCCGGCGCGTTCGGTGAGAGTGGGCACGGTGCTGAATTGATCGAAGGGAGTGCTGCCGCGCGAGCCATTCCAGCCAACAGTGAAGAATGTGGTTTTGCTCCAGTCGAAGAGCTTAGGAATTTTCAGCGGACCACCGACCATGGAGCCGAAGCGGAGGGTGTTGTAGCTGGCCTTGGGCGATTGAATGCCGGAGAGCGAGTAGGGGCGAGCGTCGAGCCCGGCGGTATCGTCTTGCGCGTAGAGGAAGCCGTGTGGCTGATTGAGATTGAAACCGCCGCGGCCCATGCGTCCGATCGTCATGGGCATTCCGCCGCCGCCCGGTCCGCCAAAGCCGCCCTGACCTCCGCCTCCCTGCCCACCCGGGCCGCCTTGGCCTGTTTGGCCACCACCTAAACCGCCGAGGCCGTTGATTTGTTGCTCGCGCTGGCGAAATTCCTGAATGCGCTGCTGCAATTCGTCTTCGTTGCCAACGCCAAATTCTTGGGAGCGTCCCTGCGTGCCGGAAATGCTTAGGGATTCGGTGGCGACATCAGCGCCAGCACCATTCATTGGCAATGAGGAAAGATCGCTGGCACTGATGCTCGAGGCATTTCCGCCGCCGCCGTTACCCCCGGTTGAGGGAGTATCGCCGGAAAGTCCAGCCAACGTGCCCTCGACGGAAAGATTTTGGAAGCCGCGACTGACGGCGGAGGCGTTGGCACGCGCGGTTTCTTCCTGCTGGCGCGAAGCGAGCAAAAGTTCGGCGTCCACTTTGCCGGAGGGATTTTCGGGATTAAGAACGACTTCGTGGGTTTGTATCGCGAAGCCCATGAATTCGATTTTGACGACGTAGCGTCCGCGCGGCAGGCCTTTGAGTTGGAAGGAACCATCGAGGCCAGTCGCCGCTATTAGTTTTTTTCCGGTCAGGGTATTGGTGGCAGTGACGGTGACGCCGGGAAGAACTGTTTTACCGCTCTTGACGGTGCCGCTGATTTGAAACTGCTGCTGCGGCTGGGGAACAGCTTCCTGCGCTGTAGCTAAGCAAACGATTATGACCGCGAAGATCAGAACGATACAAATCGCGACGAGGATCCCTCGTAAAAGCCAATTCAATTGGGCGGCTCCGTCGGTTTGGAAGAAGGAGCAGCGGCGGGAGACGGCGTGGCGGGAGGCGCGGAGGGAGCGGCGGCGCCACCATTGGCGTTACGCATTTCCTGCATGCGCTTCCATTGCTCTGGATTGACGACGTTAACGCCCTTAGGAACGAAAACATTGTTCTCGAGAGCGCCGCGCGCCATCAAGTGATCGCCGACTTGGATATCGGCCATGGTGATGCTGTCGCGGCCTTTGCGCAGCGAAGTGTTTTCGTTCAATTCGATGGTTTGGGGAACATTGTCAGTGCGGAGGACAGTGATGTGTGGCGGGTCGATAGCTTTCACTTCGCCAACAACGTAATCTTTGCCAAGGGTACCGATCGGGCCGCCGCCTGGGCCACCACGAGCACCGCCACCCATAGCGCCAGGGCCACCACCAGGACCGCCGGAACGTGCGCCAATCACTTTGGCGGTGACGGTGTGATCAGCATTTTCATCACCGCGCACCATCACTGTATCGCCGACTTTAAAATCGGTAGCGGCGGCTTGCTCGCGGTCTTTGCGATATTGGGTCTGATCGGTAGTCTTTACGATTACGGTTTGGCCATCGCGGCCAGTGATTTCCAGCGAACCATTGTGAATGGCAGAGATTTTTCCGAAGAGCGGGCGCGGGCCGCCGTCCTGGCCACCGCGGCCTTGGCCTGGCCGATCTTGTGGCGGAGCCGGAGGAGCGGGCGAATCTTGTGCGCGAAGTGTGCCAGCTGCAAAAAACGGAAGGAAGCTGAAAAGAAGTAGGCTGCGTTTAAATTTCCCCATCGTATACCGTCCCTTTAATTGGTACCCGGAAGAGCTTGTAATTCAGACGTTGCGACTGCCGAGCGGGTGTCAGCCAGTTATGGAGGCGCGCGGTGGCGTGGAGCTCGCTCGTTTGGAATTCCCTGGAAGAGGGCGGAAGGTTCCCAGGTGGTAATTCGACGGCGGAGAAAAGCGGTGGAGACTAAAAGTGTGTTGCAGATGTTGGAGTGGTGCCACGATCCCTCCGCTGCGCACGAAGCGTGCTCCGGTCGGGATGACAGGCACCTTCCGCCGAGTGTTTAGCTAAGCGCAACATTCAGCACTCACTGCGATGCGTTTCGGGAAATGTGAGGATTGAATTTTCGTTGACGATTTGTGAGGGTTGCCACGAATCCTCCGCTGCGACCCGCAAAGGCAGCGGGCCTCCGGTCCATTCGGGGTTCAGGGCAAGCAGGATGACAATACAATTACGCCGAATGTTTTGCTAAGCGCGAGATTCAGCGCTTACTGCGAGCGGGATGACAGGACAATTCTGACGAGTGTTTTGTTAAGCGCAATATTCAGCACTTAGTGCAATTCGTTTCGAGAAACTGAGGTGCTGGCGGGCTGGAGGTCTAGTGGGGATATGATTGAGCCGTCGCGGGGATTGTAGATGAAGTATTCGCCGGGGGAAGTTGCGGCGAGTTGGAGGGAGAGCAATTTCGCTTCGTGCAGACCATCGACTGCTTGAATCCAGAGTGGCTGACCATCGGGCAGTTTACGAAACACGTCAAACTTGCCATCCATGAAAGCCTCCGATCAAAGCTGTTACATACAGTTAGACGCAATGCCGCGACCAAGGGCTACATAGAAACTTTTAGAAAAATAAGGTGAAGGATTAGGGAAGATAGAAAGTGGAAAATGGAAAATGGAAGCTTGAAAATCAGAGATTTAGGGCGGGCGCCGGGCTAAAGCCCGGCCCCTACACTCGAAAACATTCGTGAGGAGCTAAGTCGAGCACGGCTTCCACGACAAATAATCTCATAAGTGAGTCGAAACAATTTATGCAGCACGCATCGGCGTTTGGTCACGCGCGCCACGAACTACTCCACCGCCCGCGCAGGTGATGCAACGACGAGTCCAAGGAATGGCGCGCAGCCGCAAATTGGGAATGGGCTCTTCACAGACGGTACAGATGCCGTACTCGCCTTTGTCCATGAGGCGAAGAGCCAGGTCGATTTCGGAGAGCATGCGAACTTCGCGCTCGATACTGGCAATGGCCATACCGGCAGAAGAGTTACGCATCGCCAGACCTACTTCGTCGTCAGGCTCCTGATCGGCAACAATTTCCTGGCGTCGCTGCTCAATACGGTTCGCGAGTTCATTGCGTTGCGTGATCAGCAGATTGCGGAGGTTTTCCAACTCAGTATCTTTCTTAAGTTTCTTAGTGCTTGTCGTGCTGGCCATGTGCGTGAACCACCTTTTGCGTTGATGACTTTGAGAGAGAAGTGGAACAAAAAGGGAGCCAGACCGCGCTAAGAAAGCAAAGAAAGTGCGCGCCTGGCTCCGATAATTACGATTCTGGGACAGTGAACCCTTGCAACTTCGAATTGCTAATTATGTCGCACAGCCGATCAGGGCTTGCCAGCCTTGTACGCCTTATCGGCAGGCGCGGTGGTATCCGCAGTGTCAGAGCGCAGGCCGTGAGAGAATTCGTTCACTTGCCGTTCTGCTTCGTCTTTGGCAATGCCGTAACGCTCTTGAATACGCCCAACCAACTGGTCGCGATTGCCCTTGATGACGGTAATGTCGTCGTCAGTCAATTTGCCCCACTTTTCCTTCACGGTGCCAGCAAACTGCTTCCATTTGCCTTCAATTTGATCCCAATTCATTAAAGCCTCCTTGGGTAACGAATCCTGTGTAACTACTGCGCCAGCATCAAAAGCGCCCGCAGAAAGGACTAATTTGCGGTGATGCCGTAAATGCTGAGGCCAATAAAAACATCGGGGCGATGAGAATCCTATCCGTTAAATCGAGGAGTGCCGTAGAAAGAACACCGGAGCAACGATGGCGGAAGACATCAGTACACGATTGCCCCTAGGAGCTTTGCGGTCAGTTGCGTATGGAGGAAAGCAGGCTGAAGAACTAAAAGTAGATACACAAACCGGCTAAACAATCTTCGTGACTTAGCCGGGACTCAAACGAAGACTGCGACGGAGGAAAGCAAATGAATGGAAAGCGGGTATTGGGATTGGTGCTGCTGGCTCTGGGAGTGCTGGCGCTGGCATATCAGGGCTTCACGTACACCACGCAGAAGAAGGTAGTGGATATCGGGCCGATACAAGCGACGAAGTCGGAGCACCACACGGTACCGCTGCCGCCGGTGATTGGAGTGATAGCGGTAATCGCCGGAATCGTGATTTTGGCGACGGATCGCAGCAGTTAAGATCGTTAATCGCCGGCGTTGAACACACTGATCGAAGAAGCATCGCCGGAATGAGAGAGGACGGTGGGCAAAGTAGCGCGCACCATCGTCCCTGATTTTTCAGAGTGAACTTCCAGAGTCCCGCTAAGTTCGGCGAGCCTTTCGCGCATACCTGCCAGACCGATGCCGCCGGCCAGCCCGTCATTGAAAGCGCGAAGCGTTTCTGCGGGAACGCCGCAGCCGTCGTCCTGAATCATCAAGCTGACTTCTCTGCCGCTGCATTTGAGGTCGACGATAACGTTTTTTGCGCGAGCGTGGCGGTGCACGTTGGTAAGGGCTTCCTGCAGGACGCGGAAGAGGGCGAGTTCGATTTCTTTCGGGAGGCGTTCGACAATTTCCGCAATTTCAATGACTACGTGAATGCCGCTGCGTTTGGCAAAACCTTCGACGTACCAACGTGCGGCGGATTCGAAGCCAAGTTCGTCGAGCAATGGTGGATGAAGCAAGTGGGAGATGGTGCGGACTTCGCTGATGGCGCGATCGGCAAGATCCAAAGTGTCGTTAAGAAGCGCGGGACTTTCGAGGGATTCGGATGAGCGGCGGCGGAGCTGGCCAAGATTGAGCTTCATGCCGGTAAGAAACTGGCCGACACTGTCGTGAAGTTCGCGGGCAATGCGGCGCCGCTCGATATCCTGCAGTTCGAGAATGCGTGCGCTGAGGGCGCGGTAGGAGCCAAGATTTTGGCGATCGAGGTCTTCGCGTTCACGGCGAGTGGCCAGTTCATTGAGCAGCAAACGGAAATTAAAAACCAAAAGAAAAATGGAAGCGGTGAAGAGAATTATCAGCGTAATGAGATTGCGTTCATAGAGCACGTTCCATCGATTCAGGCGTTCAGCAAGTAGACGCTCTTCCGCGGTTTCCAGACTATTCAGGAGCATGGCGATTTGAATCTTGGAAGCGGAGACATCTGCGAGAGTCTCGGCCATTTCCCGGGATTCGGATGGAAGACGAGCAGGAGCCTGGGTGATGTGTTTCAGGCGGTCGATCTGTTGCACGACCAAGGGCATAAGTTTAGCCAAACGTTCCTGCTGATCAGGATTGTCTGCGGTCATTTTTATGAGCGCCGTGGAGGTGCGATCGAGCTGCGCCATTTGGTCGTCGAAATGATCTTTTTCTCTCGGGTCGCGATTCATCCAGAAGAGCAAAGAGCTGGAGCGAATTTCGTTGAGGGTGGCGCGCACGGTTTGAATCTGCTCTTTGACGCCATAGGTGTGGAGGATCCAGTTGCGATAGGCGCCGACACGGGATTCGGTGAGGTAGGCTACGCCGCCAGCGGCAGTGACCAGCACTACGCCAACGATAAGAGATGCCAGGCGTACGGTGTGACCTAGGGATTTTCTGGGAGGCGCGCCTTGTGTAAGGTCAGTGTGCACAGAGTGTCGCCCTCGTTATGCGGCCTTGGGCAGGAGCGAAATTTATGGGCGTCTTTGAAGATACCACAAGGGTATGGGGAGCAAAAAGGCCTGTTCGAGGATCTCCGATGCTGCTAAATGCAAGAAAGTGTGTAACTTGAGGTAAGGCTGGAGTATCGCCCCGGACGGTGCGGGTCCATCCGGGACGGGTTAACAGAGCCCGACTACCTGCCAGCGGAAGTTTGTTTTGACGTTTTCTGCGATGGTTCGGAGGACTCGCTGCTGGGTTGAACCGCATCGACTCTGGGAGCATCGATGCCCAGAGCGGTGGCAAGGGCGATCAAATGATCCTGTTCCTGAGTGAGGATTTCGCGAAGCAGTTCGGCCATGGCGTATTCCTGAAGGTCTTCGCACTGATGAATGCGCACGCGGTAATTCTGGATGGTGGCGACTTCGTTGGCGAGATCGGCGCGCAACATCTCTTCGTTGTCGTCAGTGACTTTCACCGGTTTAGGCTGCACTACGGGCGTGCCTCCCAAGTAGTCGATCTGCTCGGCGACGGTGAGGGCGTGCTGAAGTTCTTCGCCAGCGTGCTTTTCGAGTTCGTCGGCGATGTTCATATACTGAGCGCCTTTCAAAACTTTCGAATAGGTGACGTAGGCGATGATGGCCTGGTATTCACGGGCCAGGTCTTCGTTTAAACCTTGAATCAAGGCATCGCGTGAGGTGGATGATTTTTGATCGTGCTGGGGCATGGTAGCCGCTCCTTGAGTTTACGTTCTAAAGATTCGCGCGGTTGGTGCGCGGGCCGAAAAAATTGATTAGTCAGAAACCCCGGTGGCGGTGCGTGGGTACGGCTTGTCGCTGACGGCAAAATCGCCGGCGGATTCGGCAGTGGAGCCGATATCAACGGCGCCGGTGCGTTCGAGAATGCGCTTGGCGATGTCTGCCCACTTGGAATTGTCGCAATGAACCGAAAAGAGTATTCCACCGCTGCGGATGCGGCCTTCATAGCGCTTGGCTTCGTATTCCGGAATTCCCAAGCCGATCAACGCGCCGGTGAAACCACCGATGGCGCTGCCGACTCCCATACCAGCGAGAGCAGCCATGATCGGGCCGACGGCGATGAACGGGCCCAATCCAGGAATGGCCAAGGCGCCAATGCCAACGAGCCAGCCCAGCGCGCCCCCGAGGACGAGCCCCGAACCAGCGCCAGCGGTTGCGCCCTCCGGGGCCTTCGTGGTCTTTTCGGTTCCCAGATCTTTGGAGCCCAAGTTTTGCGGCAAAAGAACAGAAAGGTCGGTATTACGAAACCGCGCTTCTTTGAATTCTCCGAGCGCGCCATCGATGGCCGAGCGTTCAGAATAAATACCAAAAACCGCTACATTTTTTTCTGACATGTGATGTGTCCTACTTCCCTTCGCGACATGGTGCCGGGACAGCCCGGAAGAAAATATCCGGCTCACGCTGTAGGTGTCTGCCCTTAAAGATGTATGGATGAGTGGAGCAATCACACGGACACCAAGAAAATAAAATCATTGCGCGTTGAAAGTCTGGGCTGGACTGGATATGCGAGCTCAGCCCGGGTTCGACGAAATTTCGTGAACGACGGTCTTGGCTACCTGCGGATCGACCTTCGGGCTGATATAGGTACCTTCGCCAGAAACGATGCGAAGCGCGCGCAGAAGTTCCTGCTCGGCTTCGGACTTCAACAGGTATCCCTGGGCGCCGGCGCGAAATGCGCTGCGGACCAGTTCCGCCGATTCATGCAGGGTGAGCAGAACGATTTTGACTTGAGGTTGCAGTTGGTGAATGGCCCGCGCGGCTTCAATCCCATTCAACTCCGGCATGGAAACATCCATAACGATGATGTCGGGATTGAGATCGCGAGACATACGAATAGCGGCAATGCCGTTTTCCGCTTCGCCCACAAGTTCCCATTCAGGAGAAGCGTTCAAGATGGATTGAATGCCACGGCGAATAAAGGCGTGATCATCAACGATTAACACCTTGGGCATAGGCCTGGTTCTCCTGAGATCCTCAAGATGAGCGGGAGCTTCTTCGCTCGAAACAGAAGACCCGGGCCGATCAAAGGTGGATGTGGGAGCCGAAAGCGCTTGGAGCTTGTCCGGTTCTTGTACGTCTTGAGAACCAGGCATTCGACTAGGCCTCGATAATCTGGTTCTTGATGGCGTAGCGAACCAGCTCGCTGACAGAATGCAGTTGCAGCTTGCGCATGATATTGGCGCGATGCGTTTCTGCCGTCTTGACGCTGATTCCCAGCACCACAGCGACTTCCTTGCTGCTCTTGCCTTCGGCCAGCAATTGCACGATCTCGCGCTCGCGCGGAGTGAGGCGATTGCGGGTTGGGGCAGCGGGCTGCACGGGAGCAGTGCGCTCCGAAAAATCGTTCAAGAGCATGTCTGCGGCGCGGGCGGTGAAAAAGGTGCGGTGATTGGCCAGGGCTTCGACGGCGTTAACCAAGTCGCGATCGGCGTCGGACTTCATAACGTAGGCCCGAGCGCCAGATTCGACGATGTCTTTCACGAGCTGATCGGAGAAGTGCAAGGTGAGGATGATGATGCCGGTCTTGGGCAAGTCCTTTCGGATGCGCCGCGCCGCTTCCAGGCCGTTGAGATCGGGCATGCTGACATCCATAACGACGATGTCGGGCTTATGTTGTTCGGCAAGGCTGACAGCTTCCCTGCCGGTGCGAGCTTCGGCGCAGATTTCCCAACCTGGCCGTGCGGTCAAGAGCTGCTTGAGCCCTCGACGAAGAATGTCGTGATCATCGGCAACCAAGATGCGAAGTGGTCGGGTGGAGGTAACAGGAGCGTGTTTTTGCACTTGTGGTTCGCCAGTCAAGGTGGACATTAAATCCTCTCGTATGCAAAGTTGGCCGGGGTCCTTAGTACCCTTCGTTGATAATATAGGCCCCCTACAGCCTTACATACCACGAACACTGTATATTGACCGAGATTTTGTGGGTGGGGTCTGCGCAATTTCCCTTTGCGTGTAGCGCAGACCCCGAGCGGACGTACCCGCCGATTCTTAGGATTTGCGGCTTACTATTTCACGGTTAGTTGATTCTGGACCTTGCCCGAACCTGCAATGGACGTAGCCTTGGCTTCGATGGCCGCGCGTTCATCTTCTGTTTTCACCGGCCCCTTCAAAGTGACTTCGCCGTCGTGGGTGATGATCTTGATGTTGTGCGCGTACATCGAGAGTGACTTATCTTCGGTGAGCGAGCGGCGAATTTTCTTGGTCAGGTCGCGATCGGCAGCGGATTCTTTTTGCTGGTCGGCAGTGGGCGAGCCAGGAGCTGCTTCCTGTTTGTTATTGGCGGTATTGTCTGGCTGCTGAGCGAACGCGGGCGACGCGGAAACAATTGTGCCGCCGAAAGTCAGGAGCAAGGCTCCAGCACTCGTGGACAGGAGTCTACGAGAATAGACGTTGGACATTTTGAATTTCTCCTCAGATTGGGGGTGTGGCTGGTGAGGACGACTTTAGATTTCTGAAGATAGGCAAGCTATACCCATCGCTCCTTAGGAAAAGGCCCGCAAACATTTAGGGGGATTCGGACTGCGAGGTTGTGCAGGATGACCATGCAGCTGGTGAAGGATTCCCCTTATGTATTTGTGAGCGACCTTCTGCGAACGTTGCTGTGGTTCATGTTCCTGTTGGCATTTGGCGGCAAATCAAAGCTGCCAGGCGACCCGCACTGAAGCATATCGCTCTTGCGCTAGTCGCATATGACTCGACACCGGGTGAACTTTTGCAGAGCATCTGGATACAACAACAAATCGTAAAAGGAGAAACAGATGGCGAAAAGCAAATCCGTACTCGGAATTTATTCCTCGAGGAATTCGGTGGAAAGCGCTTTGACAGTTTTGCGGGATGCGGGATTCCCCGGCACCGATGTGTCGGTGTTGCTGCCGGAAAATCTGGGTGGACGCGAAATAGCTACGCAGAAGGAAACCAAGGCTCCGGAAGGTGCGACGGCAGGGGCGAGCACGGGAGCGGTGCTTGGTGGAGCGCTCGGCTGGCTGGTAGGCATTGGAGCGCTGGCCATTCCTGGATTGGGCCCCTTCATCGCCGCGGGACCAATCATGGCAGCGCTGGCTGGCGCCGGAGTTGGCGGCGCGGTGGGCGGTGTTACGGGAGCGCTTGTCGGCATGGGCATTCCAGAATATGAAGCGAAGCGATATGAAGGACGGTTGCAGAAGGGCGGAATTTTGGTTTCCGTACACTGCGACACTTCGGATGAAGTGAATCGGGCGAAGGATATTTTGAATCGCACCGGCGCCGAGGATATTTCGTCGACGACGGAATCTTCCGCGGATGTCAAGGCGACGGATGCGTCGGCGGCGGCGAAGCGGGCAGGCCGCGCATAGTCGCGCTGCGAGTTGCGGTTAGTTGAGCGTGCTGAGTGGCAGGTTGGTTTGCGTGACGGAGTCCTCCGAGTCCGAAGCTGCAGCCAACTTGCCGCGAGGCACAAGAGTAAAGTCAGCCAGACAATTGCCAGCTGGATCGAATGAGATTTTAACTGTGCCATCGCCGGCGCGAAGCAGCGGTGAGCCGGACGCAAGATAATCTCGAAGGCGAGCACGGTTCGGTCCTGTGTGGCGAAGAGCAGACGCCGCGATGCGCACCGCAAAATAAATGTCAGATGTAGCCAGGTAAGGTAAATCATCCCCAGCGATATTGACCCGACCGCCGGAACAACCAACGAACTCATGTTCTACTTGCTGATGGTTCTGCGATACACCACGACTCTCGCCGTATACGGTGGGAGTATCACTGTCCGAATACTGCGCCGCTTTTCGCGACAGAAGCGCAAGCGTGTCTTGGCGATAGCTGCGCGCGACGGCCAAGAGGCGAAAAGCTGACTCGGGATTGGTCCAGAGCACCAGGACATCGGGTTGATTCATTCTTATTTGTTGCTGCCAGAAATTCTCGTCCCACGAAGAAGAACTAATCTCCAAAGATTGCACGCCGACTAGGGGGCAAGTGTGTTTTGTCGCGTTAAGGAATTCGCGAGCTGCGATTCGTCCATCGTGGTCGGCTTCAGAGACCAGCAAAATATTTTTGTAGGCGGGATGGGTGGCAATTTCGGAGGTAATGAGGCGGGCTTGATCAGTGTCGCTGGGTCCGAGGCGGAAAATCCACGGAATATTGATTTGGGTAGTGGTTGGATCGCTGGATAGAGTGATGACGGGGACGCTAAGTTTGTTGGCTACCTGCTCTGCCTGATGGGCAATCTCTCCATTGAATGCGGTGATTAGAACGGCGACGTGTTGCTGTTCGATGAGTTCCACCATGTTGCTGCTGGCCTGGCCCCATCGCTCGTTTTCATTGCGGACAGCGAGGATTATTTGGCGGCCATCGGGCAGCGGTGCGGCGGCGTTCTCGTCGACAAGAGCTTGCTGTGCGGCGGCGAGGAGAAGTTGGCCTTGTGCGGCGTGTTTGCCTTGGAGGGGCAGGAGCAAGCCGATGGAGACGGTGCTGCCGGGGAGATCATTTGCGGCAGAACGGCCAGGGCCCTGATAAGAAACTGTGGTGCGATCGAGCGAGGCGTATGGCGCGGGTGTGGGTGCGGGTGCAGGTTCGGATGGAGTTTGCGAAAAGGCGAGCGAGGATTTAAAGGCCAACGCGTAAAGACTTATCACGATTATGCGCGAAAGCATCGCGAGACTGCGGAATTTTTTCATGGCTTCACGGCGGCGACCTGCTCGGATCGAGGAGTCCAGTAAGTAAATTTGCCATCCTCGACGCGGGCCATAGAGATGGGAGCGATGTTGTTTAAGGTCTGATCGAATTCCATGTGGCCGGAAACGCCGTCGTAGGGCTTCATACGGTACTCGCGCAGGTTGTCCATGACGGTGCCGCGAATGAGTTCAGTGCGTTCGATGGCGTGAACGAGCATGGTCATACCGTCGTAAGCGTAGGCGGAGTAGGCGTCGGGATCGGCGTTAAATTTGGCGCGATATTTCTGCGCAAATTCCTGCCACTGCGGATCGTCGCGCCGCGGATTGAGGGGTGACGTTACGACGAGTCCGGCGGCGGCTGGGCCACTTTTCGCGAGCAGCACTGGATCGGCCAAGCGGCTGGAGCCAAACACCGGCTGCTTCATGCCCATGGCGCGCATCTGCGTGAGGATGAGCGCGGCCTCGGCGGGTTCGCCCCAGATAACCAGGCCATCGATGTGGGAATTCTGCAGCGCTTGCAGCTGGGTGGAAAAATCCTGATCGCCGCGTTCGAATTTCATTTCGAGGACAGGAACGCGGCCGAGACGTTTGGCCTCGTCGAAGAATTTGGCGACGCCGACGCGGGCGTAGCGTGATTGGGTGCGCAGAACGCCGATGCGTTTCAGTTTGCGTTCTTTGAAGATGTAGCCGGCGAGCGCGTAGCCTTGTTGGCGATCGTCGGGAAAATCGTGCATGAGCCATGGGATGCGAGTTTCGGTAACGGTGGGATCGGTGGTGCCAGTATCCATGATGGGGATTTCGAGTTTCAGGGAAACGCGAAGCATGATGTGGGTAGAGGCGCCGTCGATGGAGCCGAGAATCGCGACGACGTGATCATCGAAGGCCATTTTCACGGCTTCGATGGAGGAAGCGCCCCATTGAGCGGAATCGTTGTGAACGATCAGTTTGTAGGGTTTGCCACGGGTCATGCCGCCTGCTCCGTAACCGCCGTAAACGTTGGCGGCTTCGATGGCGAGCTGAGCGCCTTGCAACATGGCGCGGCCGTAAGGCGATTCGGGATTATTTTCGAGCGGGCCGAGGAAGCCAATGTTGACGGTTTTGGATTGCTCGATCTCGTCGACGATGCGATCGCGCGCGGCACCGTTGTAATCGAGAGTATTTTCGTCGATGTACCACTCCTTGTAGGGCTTGGTGAACTTGCGATAGGGAACGGCTTCGTCGGGCATGTTGGCGTAGCGTTGCGGCGTAGATTGCGCCGTGGGCGAAGGCGAAGATGCAGGTTTTTGCGATTCGTAGTCCTGCGCGGAAGCGAGCGCTGCGCCGATGAGCAGTGTAGATATCGCGACTAGAACGTTGCTAAACCGCATGGGCTTTCTGCCTGAGAGAAGTTTCTTCGCGAGCTTCGAGAAATTCGACAATGCGAGCTAGGACAGATGGACGAATTGCTTGCGCGGCGTCGCACCTGGGGCGTGGCGCATCGGCGCGTTCGCTGCCAACCTCGATAATCAAGCCTTGGCTGCCGAATTCGATGGCCGCGCGGCTGGCGGGTTCAACCATGGCGGCTACGCCGGTGGCATGACTGGGATCGACGATGATGGGAAGAAAGGTGGCGGAGCGGACCGCGGGAATGACGTTGAGATCAAGAATGAAGCGAGAATATTCGCCCGAAGGATAGGCCTTGATGCCACGCTCGCAGAGCACGATATCAAAGTTGCCTTCCTTGGCGATGTATTCGGCGGCGCCGAGCCACTCGCAAAGACTGGCGGCCATGCCGCGTTTAAGAAGGACGGGCTTGCCGCGGCGGCCGACTTCGGTGAGCAGAGGATAGTTTTGCATGTTGCGCGAACCGATTTGCAGCATGTCGGCGTATTCGGCGACTTGATCGACGAGGCGAGTGTCCATGACTTCGGTGACGACTGGGAGACCGACTTCGCGACTGACATCGCGCAGAATTTTTAAGCCTTCGAAACCCAGGCCCTGGAAATCGTGAGGCGAGGTACGGGGCTTGAAGGCTCCGCCGCGCAGCATGTCCGCGCCAGCGACTTTGACGGCGCGGGCCAGTTCGAGAGTCTGTTCGTAGCTTTCTACCGAGCACGGACCCGCGATCACGACCGCTCGTGGGCCTCCGATGGCGACGTGGCCGACATGGACTACGCGCGTTTCCGTGTCGCCGGATTCGAGCGGATGCGACTCGCGGCTGATGTGGGGACAAACTTTGAAAAGATCACCTGCGGCTGCTGCGCCTGCGATGTTCATGGCAATTCCCTTCCTTGTTGGAGCGGGTGGCTCCGTGGCGAGCGCGAACTTTTCGTTGAGTCCATCATCTGGTGCCGGGCTAAAGCCCGGTACCTACACGGCCGGACATCAACCGGGTGGCAATTCTGCGCGACGGTTACTTGCGATCTGAATCGAAGATGGCCATTGCTTCCATTTCGACCAGGAGATCCGGGCGACACAGAATCGCTTGGATTCCTGTGGATGCTGGCAAGGGGTCGAGCCCCATCTCGGCGAAAAACTGGGTGCGAATTTCGTTGAAGAGAGCGTAGTCGCGTTCGATATCGCGGAGATAGCAAGAGGTGCGGACCACGTCTTTCCAGGTGGCGCCTTCGGCAGCGAGCAGGTTGCTGATGTTGTAGTAGGTGCGCAGGGTTTGCGCGCGGAAATCGCCTTCGTGGACGGTGAGGCCGTTTTCGTCGATGCTGGCGGTGCCGGAGATCATCAGGATGGTGATGCCCTTGATGTCCAGACGGAGTCCGCGAGAAAACGAAGACGGTTTGGCGTAGCGATAGGCTTCGTTGAGCACTTGCGGCGCGACGATGGCCTTTTTGGTGACGGCTGGTTCAAGATCAACCGGCTTTGCAGTTGCAGGTTCAGCGACTAACGATGATGCGTTCATGTAGTTTCCCTTCTTTGGTGGATTCACGAAAACCGTGGCTGAGTCCTTTAGCGGTAGCGACCCAGATGTCTTGGCCCTGAAAAGCGATGTTCAAAATGTAGTTGTGCGCGAGAGTAGTGGAGGAATCGAGCTTGCGGATTTTTTTGTCGGGCGTGGTGATGAGGATTTCACCGCGGCCAGATTTTGTGTCGACGGCAGGGCGGTAAGTGACCCAGGTGTTGGTTTTGAAATCGAGCAGGCTGAGGCCTTTGTCAGTGCAGGCCCAGACTTCGTCTCCGCGGGATTGCGCGGCGTTGATGAAATCGGAGGCGAGTCCACTATCGGTGGAAAGATAGTTATGCCAGTTGCGGCCGTCGTAACCGCTGAGGCCGAAATAGGTGGAGGCCCAAAGCATTTTGGTGTCGCGGTTGTAGGCGACGCTGCTGACGATGTCGTGGATCAGGCCTTGATTCTGGAAGAGGACAATTTCCATCTCGCCATCGGGATCGTTGTAGGGCTTCCAATTTCCTGTGGCGAGGTCGTACTCGAGCATGCCGCCGCCCCAGACTGCGGCGTAGACTTTGCCTTCACCGACGGTGATGCCGTAGGACCAAGGCTCGTGTAGCGGCGCATTTTTTTCGCTGAAGATGGTCCACTCGCCGGTGCGAGTGTTGAAGCGGCTGATGCCGGCGGTGGTGGCGGCCCAGACGAATTCGTCTTGCACCGCGACACCGTAAACGATGTCGTTGGCGAGGCCGCTGGTGAGATTGGTGTAATTCTGGAATTGGCCGCCGGAGAGGCGGCTGAGGCCGCCGAAGGTAGACAGCCAGACATCGCCAGTTTTTTTGTCGACGGCCACGCCGGTGACGACGCGATGGGCGAGGCCGTCTTCGGGTTTGTAGACTTTGGCGATTTTTCCATTTTCGATGAGGACCAGACCGTTTTCTGTGCCGGCCCAGACGCGGTCGCCATCGACGGCTACGCAGAAAACTTTTTCGTCGGGCATGCCGTTGGCGGTGGTGAAATTTTCCCAGTGAGTGTAGAGCGGCGGCGTCTGCGCGTGGGCGGTGAGCACTAGGAAGAACAAGAAGAATAAAGAGAGCCTAACGCAGAAACGCAGCGGGCGCAGAGAAGCTGCGAGGGTTCGTTGGCAGCCTAGCGATTCGTGCTGGCGGATGATGGTCTTCATAGCGTTTTCAGAAACTCCACCAAGTCGTTTAGGTCTTCTTTGCTCATGTCGGACGTTACGCCGTGTTTGTCTCTCGGGTTGTAAATGGTCCAGAGTTCTTCGAGGGATTGGGCTTCGCCACTGTGGAGATAGGGCGGGCGTTCGTAGACGCGATCGAGTTGCGGGATGTCGAAGATGCCGTTGGTGTCGTACTTGTTGGCGGTGCCGACGTCGAAACTGGTTTTTGCGGTGTAATGCGTGGTGGGCGGGTGGCAAGTGTCGCAACTTTTCTTAAAGAAGACGGCGCGGCCGTGTTCCTGGGAGGGAGAGAGTTGGCCGTCGGCGGCGAGATGGCGGTTGGGTGAGAGCGGGATTGATTTGATGAAGGCGACGAGATCGGCGAGTTGCGCGGCGTTGAATCCTTCGGAGTGGAAAAGATATTTGGCGATGCGCGGGCCACATTGCGTTTCGAGATCGGGATTATGGCCGTTCCATTTGAAGGGCGCGGTCTCGGCAACTCCGCGAAGGGTGCGGTTGGCGACACGATCGCGGCCGAGTTGCGGGGTTTCAAGATTCCAGGCAACGCCGTCGATGTGATTGTCGGGATGGCAAGTGGAGCAGGCGAATTGGCCCTGGAAACAGAAGCGGGCGTTGTGGAAGAGGCGCTCGCCGCGACGGAGTTGGCCTGCATCTTTTGTGCCGCCGAGATCGATTTTGCCGCGAATGCTTAGGTGCGCGAGATCGATTACGGTGAGAGTGTCGTCGAGACGATTGGCGATGTAGGCCAGTTGGCCATCGGGCGCTACCGTGATGGCGGTGGGATCGGCTTCGGTTGGCAGGCGGCGAGTGACGATTTCGAGCGCAGAGTCGAGGCGATTGGGAAGTTCGTCTGGCGAGATGGAGTGGATACGGTGCTGCAATTTGGCGGTGTCGACTACCGAGACGGTGTCAGCTTCGGACGAAGTGATTAGGGCGTAGCGGCCGTCGGGGGTGAACGCTGTGCCGTTGGCGCCAGCGTAGTAGGAATCGATGTCGTCGATTAGAACTTGAGCCGTGGTTGCTGTTGCGTTCTGCGTAGACGTGAACGATGCGGCGGGAATGATAGCGATGCCGTGAGTGACAATCCAACCGTCGCTGACTTGAATCAGCGGATTGAGATTTTTGGGACGCATGAAAGGAACCAGCAAGTATCCCCCTTGCCTGGCGGAGGCTTCGGCAATGTGGCGGAGTTCGAGAGTGCCGGGAACGAGAATGCGATTGGCTACGGCGCGCTTCTGCGTGTCAATGACGGTGAGTTCAGAAGTGGGCGGTTCGTTTGGCGGACCAAGATGGGCGAGCAAGTTGGAGACAAAAACGAAGCGGCCATCGCGGGAGAGAGCGACGTTGTGGGGAGAGCGATATGAAGCGAGGCGGGTGAGTTCCGTGCCGGTGGTTAGGTCGATGACGGAAATATCATTGCTGATGCTGTTGGCGACGTAGAGCGTTTTGCCGGTGCGATCGGTGGTGAGACCAACGGGTCCCCAACCGGTGGAGAGAGTGCCGCGGATTTTTTGGGTGGTGGCGTCGATGATGGTGACGGTGTCGCTCCACTCGTTGGAGACGTAAAGGGTTTTGCCGTCGGGGGAGATGGCGACGTCTTGGGGCTTGTGGCCGACTGGGATTTTGGCGGTGACTGTTTGAGAGCGGCGATCGAGGAGGAGCAGGGCGTCGGCGTCTTCGCAGACGATGTAGAGTTTGGTGGCGTCGGGGGAGAGTTTTAGTTCGATAGGGGAGAGGTAAGAGTCTTGCGACGTAGCGTGAACATTTTGCGTTGCGAGGACCACCCAGAAGGATAGGAAAATAAAGGAAAGAAAAAGATAACGCAGAGGCGCAGAGTGCGCAGAGACTCGCAGAGAAGAGTGGCGGAGGCCGCGCTTCATTTTGCGCCTACTTTTGTGGGTGCGGGAGTGCGGTCGCCGGGCTCGGTTATGGTTAGGATTTGGTCGGCTTTGAGGTGTTCTAGTTTTTGGATCGTGCCGCTGGGCCATTTGATGGTGAGGGTGTCGACTTCCTGGTGAGTGCCGAGGCCGAAGTGGGGGCGGGGATCGTTCTGGGAGAGGTAGCCGGACTGCGGAGAGTTTTCTACTGTTTGGTGAAGATCGCCGGTGACGGCTTCGATGCGCGCGCCATAGCCATCGCGGTTGCTGCGGGTGCCAACTAATTTCAGCGTGAGCCAGTGATTGCGAGCGGCGGCGGCGGGCGGCTTGGCGTGGAGGAGAATTCCCTTTCCGCCGAGGACGACGATGAAGGCATCGATGTAGCCATCGTTGTCGTAATCGGCGAAGCAGGCGCCGCGTCCCACTTTTTTTGTATTGAAATACGCGCCGGCTTGCGCGGAAACATCGGTGAAGACGCCGTTGCCGTTGTTGCGCAGCAGCGAATCTTCCATCGGCACCAGCCAATGCAAGCCGCCATTGACGATGAATAAGTCTTTCCAGCCATCGTTGTCGAAATCGAACATGGCGTCGCCCCAGCCGACGTATTGCCCGGAAGTGCGCGCGATGCCGGATTCGACAGTGGTGTCGGTGAAGAAACCGTCCTTGGTGGAATTGCGGAACAGGCGGTGGTAGCGCATGTCGGAGACGAAGAGATCGAGCGTGCCGTCGTTGTCGTAGTCGGCGAAGATCGGGCCCATGGCGGAGGGCGTGTCGCCATTGGTGCCGTAGGCTACATTCTGGTCAATTGCTACGTTGGCAAAGGTGCCATCGTGATTGTTGCGGTAGAGGTAGCTCTCCATCTGGTCGTTGGCGACGTAAATGTCGGGCCAGCCATCGTTGTCGAAATCGCCGACGGTGACGCCCATGGCGCGACCCGCGGCGTTGTCGACACCCGCTTGAGCAGAAACATCGGTGAACGTGCCGTCGCCATTGCTGTGAAATAGGCGGTTGGCGTCGCCCTCGAAATCGAGCGGACCGGCAAACGCTTCGGCGCCGTAATAGGGCTTTTTCGCGCGGGGATCGAATTTCAGGTAATTGCCGACGAAGAGATCGAGGCGGCCATCCCGGTCGTAGTCGAGGAAAGCGGCACCTACTCCCCAGTGATTGTTCTGGACGCCGGCTTTTTCGGTGACATCGGTGAAGGTGCCGTCGCCGTTGTTGTGATAGAGGATGGCGGAATTCCAGTTTGTAACGTAGATGTCTTCGTAGCCATCGTTGTCGTAGTCGCCGACGGTGACGCCCATGGCGAAGCCCCTGCCGCCGACACCGGCTTGCGTGGTGACATCGGTGAACGTGCCGTCGCCATTGTTGCGGTAGAGATGATTAGTGGCTTCGGCGCCATCCGGGTGGGAGTGGTCGGTGACTCCCTCGAGGTAGCGGCCGCTTAGGACGTAGAGGTCGAGGAGGCCATCGTTGTTGTAGTCGAACCAGACGCAGCCGGAGCCAGTGGCTTCGAGGATGGAGCTGAGTTTTTGTTCGCCGAAGGAATGTTGGAAATGAATTTTGGATTGGTCGGTGACGTCTTCAAAGGTTGGAAAGTGCTGTTGCGTCGAAGTCGGTGGCGGGAGGGCGTGTTCGCTGGGCTTTTGGGCGAGAAGCGCGGGAACGATTAGCACGCTTAGAACCGCGAGAGCAAATTTGGCGAATTGTTTGTGGCGGCGCATGTCAGTTCACCGGCGCCTGCGCGGAGGCGGACGCGCGTTCTTGAGTTGAGCTCTGGCCTACGAGTGCGGTGGGAGTATCGAAACGCTTCAGGGTGAGAGGCCAGCGATTTTCTGGGGCGACGGCTTTGCTGCTGTGACAGCCGGCGCAACCGCGTTGTTCTCCGGGTCGGGCCCAGATGTAGCTGTGTTCCGCGCGCAAGACTTGTCCTTTGGCGTCGAGTAACTCGAAACGGACCGGTTGATTGGCGGGGACTTCGACGAAGAAGGAGTCGTCTTTTTCGACCGGGGCTTCGCCGAGGGCGTGCTCGGAGTGACTGGATTCATCGAGAGCGAATGCGCGAACGCGGGTAATCGTTGCGGCGATGTGGCCGGAGGGCTCGTCGGAGGAAGAAGAACTATTCAGGGAGATGAAGGAACCGGTTTTGGAATCGAGATTGAGGATGCTCCAGAATTTTTTGGGGACGGCGTGGGCGACTACGGGAACGGCTTGGACGCTCGAGAAATGTGGGTCGGCGTAAAGGCGTGGGCCCAGGGAATTTGTTTTGCGGTTGAAGGTATAGAGAGCGGACTGCGAAACATCGGTTCTGGCGGAAGAGGATCGGCTGTAGGAAACGATTAGCGTGTCTGACGAAAGTTGCGCGGGAAACTGGTAGATGCCTGGCGTGGCTTTGACTGGAGCTTCGCGGAGGGATGCTGGGCGGATTTCGGTTAGTGCCGGGTGGGTTGGTGTGTTGGAAATTGTGCCGTGCCGGCCGGCAGATGGCGCTACCGATGATGCGACGAAGATTACGGTGCCGTCGGCGAGTTCGGCGGCTTCGCTGCGCGTGGCGGGATGTTCGTGATCGCAGCGGAGTGAATCGAGAGCGGCGCCATCGGGGCGCAAGGTATACAAGGCGCGGGAGTTTTTATCGGAAGGATCAGACGACAGCGGCCACGAAGCGGATGCTAGAATGCGGCCATCGCGGAGTACGCTTTCTAGCCAAAAATTGGCACGGCCGAAAGTGATGGGATGGAACTTTTCGCCTTTTAGTTTCACGACGGCGAGATTGATCAGGATGTCTGCGCCTAGCGACTCGGAATAGGTGACAACGATTTCATCGCCGGGAAGATATGCGGCGCGCTGGCAATCGTGGGGGCATTGAGTGACTTGGCGTTGACTCGATCCATCCACATTCATCTCCCAGATTTGCCATGGATCGTCCGCCGACTTTTTCGCGGAGAAAAGTATCTTGGTGGCGTCGAAGGAAACTTCGGGATCGGCGGCGGCAAAGAAGTTCGCGGTCAGATTGATTGGCGCTGCGGATGGCTGCTGCTTGGCCGGCAATAAAACGATGCGGCTGCCTTGCGGGAAGCGATCGGAGAGCGCGGCACCCGGCGTTACTGGCGCTTGAACGAAGAGGATGTCGGGAAGGTTTTTGCTGGGCGCAGGCGCGATGGTCTGCGCGCTCTTCGGTTGCGCCCAGAGCGCTTCGGTCAGGAGCAAGAATGCAAAAAGGAAAAGTACTTTCTGAATGCTGACGAAGCGGATCTGTTGGCCCACGACACAGTTCATTGAACCGGTGCGGCGGGAGCGCGCCACTTACCCCTATCAGCGGTGAGAAACGATGCGAAATCGACGATCGATGCGCGGCCCACCCCAAGTGCGAACCGCGCTGCTAAAACCAAAGTGGCGCAGGAGCTGTGAGGAAACAATAATGCGAAACAATTACTAAGTGATATTGGGTGACGATGGAGTGACGGTCGTCACGTACTGGACGTGACCTGGGTCACTCTAACGACGAAGTTTTGAATCGAAATGGAGCTGTGGGCCCGTAGGAATTGGAGAGCCGCGGCACGCTAATAAGGATGCAAGACACGACGGTTTGCAGGCCACCTTAAAAGGCGGCCCCTACATAGGCTATCGTCGTATGGATTGAGGACATGCGGTGCACTAATGAGGATACGAGGCATGGTGGGGTTGGCGGGCCGCCAGGAATGGCGGCCCCACAAAAGCGGATCCGTGACGCTGATTCGCTGTTGCGGTTACTTCCGCGACAGAACTTCGGCCGGTTGCGCTGCCTTTGCTGGGACCAGCGCGGCATCGACTAGGGCCAAAGCTTCTTCGATGATGTCGAGGCCGTGGCGAAGTTCGTCTTCATTAATGATGAGCGGCGGGCAGACCCACAGCATGTTGAAGCGACTGAAAGCGTAGAGGTGTTTGCTCTTCAGGTGGGCGGCGAGCTTGGCCATTTCCGGACTGGTGCCGTTGAAGGGGGCTAACGGCTCGCGGGTGATCTTGTCTTTGACGAGTTCGAGAACGCTGAAGAGTCCTTTGTAGCGAACATCGCCGACACAGTGAAACTTTTTCTTCACGGCTTCGAGGCGCGAGGCGAGATAGCGGCCCTGGCGTTCGACATTTTCGAAGATTTTTTCTTCTTCGTAGAGATGGAGATTGGCGACGGCGGCGGCGCAGCAAACGGGATGGCCACTGTAGGTCAGTCCGCCCCAGAGCATGTGGGTTTCGAAATATTGCGCGATGGGATCGGAAACGATGACGGCTCCGAGCGGGAGATACCCACTGGTGAGGCCCTTGGCGCAGGTGACGATGTCGGGGCGAATGCCGAAATGCTGCGTGGCCAGCCATTTGCCGGTGCGGCCGAATCCGCTCATGACTTCGTCGTCGATCATCAGGATGCTGTACTTGTCGCAGAGAGCGCGGAGCTTTGGATAGTAATCGTCGGGCGGAACGAGGAGGCCGTTGGAGCCGGTGATGCCTTCGCACATAATGGCGGCGATGGTGTGCGGACCTTCCATCTGAATCACTTCTTCAATGTGGGAAACGCACTCGCGATGGCAGGTCTCCACCTTTTGGCCGAACGGGCAGCGATAGCAGTAGGGATCAAAAACGCGGACGATCCCGGGAATGCCGGGTTCGACGGCCCAGCGACGAGGATCGCCGGAAGCGGTCATGGAGCCCATGGTGGCGCCGTGGTAGGAACGATAGCGGGTGATAATTTTGTCGCGGCCGGTGAAGAGGCGAGCCATTTTCATGGCGTTTTCGTTGGCTTCGGAGCCGCCGAGGGTGAAGAAGGCTTTGGCGAGGCCGGTGACTTCGGCAAGTTTTTTGCCGAGTTGGCCGCGTGGCTCGGTGGCAAAACCGGGGCCGGCGAAGCAGAGTTCATCGACCTGCTTCTTGATGGCTTCGAGCATTTTGGGATGCTGATGGCCGACGTTGAGGTTGATGAGCTGGGAGCTGAAATCAAGCCACTTGTTGTCGTCGCCGTCCCAGAAAAAGACGCCTTGGCCGCGCTTCATGTGCAGCGGAGCCGAGGCGCCCTGCACGGACCAGGAGAACATGGTGTAATCGCGATTTTCCTGCACGACCTTCTTGGAGTTGGAGTCCATGAGGATGAGGCCTTTCTGATGATGAATAGAAACATGTTAGAGGGGGAAGACGGGGAAGGCAATGGGTCGGGTTCGGAGAGACGCCGGGAAAATTCAGGCTGCTATTCGGGAAGTCCTGGAAGCCCGGGCGGCTGAAACGGTCTTTTAATAAACAGACAAGGTTCTTTCTCCGCTTCCGGGGTGACTAAAACAACGTATAGATTTGTGACTGCTCCATTCGCAGTATCAATGACCCCCGCTACATCCTGAAGACTTACATCTGGGTCTGCCTTGACAAACAATACGCGCTCTCCTAGACGGCCATAAATTTCTCTCAGCCGGCTTCTCAGGCTTACATTCGAGACTGCTTCGGAGTTGATCCTGACAGAATTTTGCTTGGAAATTTCTAGAACGAAAGCCTCAAAGTCCCCACACTGTGAGCGGGATGTATGACCGGGCAATTCCAGGAGAAAACCCGTGGAACTCCTTTTGAGATGCTTCGAGACGCTTAGACCGGTCAACAGGACTGCCGCAGCGACTAATAGGATTCTAAGTGTTAATCGCATCTCGATTTATTCATTGGACTCCGCTCGATGTAGTTAGTTCCTGAAATCCGCAATGCGAACAAAATAGACCTCCATGGGCGTTCAGTCGGAAATAGCTGCGAGAGCGTGACTCTACGAGGGTCCCCTTATGCGGGGGGATCTATGTCTCACTGAGAATCCAATCAATCGTTTTGGTGGCCAGACGATCCAGGGCTGCTACGGACATTTCGAGATGCTCTTCTTTGGTGTCTTCGATTTTGTTGTGGCTGATGCCGTGGAGGGATTGCACGAACATCATGACGGTGGGGATACCGGCGCGGGAAACTTCGGCTGCGTCGTGGAGTGGGCCGGACGGCATGCGGTGCGAGGTGCCGGAAATTTTCCTGACGGATTGTTCGCAGAGATCGAGCAGGTGGGAATGGAATGGGACGGGCTCGATGCTCCAGAGGCGCGACCAGTCGACGGTGCAATTTTCTTCGGCGGCGAAGCGTTCGCTGGCTTCCTGAGCTTCGCGATACATCTGGGCGAGAATTTTGGCGTCGAGATCGCGCTGATCGAGAGTGGCTTCGCAGCGGCCGACGACGGCGGTGACAATGCCGGGGAATGTTTTCACGCTGCCCATGGTGCAGACGGCGTCTTGATGCTTTTTCGCAATGTTGCGGATTTCGAGGGCGAGCTTGGCGGCAGGGGCGAGCGCGTCGCGACGCACGTTCATGGGCGTGGAGCCGGAGTGGGCTTCCTGGCCGTGGAAGGTGATGATGTGGCGCTCGACACCTTTGGTGCCGAGGACTACGCCGAGTGGAAGACCCATGCGTTCGAGGACGGGGCCTTGTTCGATGTGGAGTTCGAGATAGGCGGCGGCGTTCTTTTGTTCTTTTTGCGCTTCGGGAAATTTGTCGATGTCTACGCTGCAACGGCGGAGCGCGTCTTCGAGCTTGATGCCATCTTTATCGGTGCGGACGCGATCGGCTGCGATGGAATGGGTGCCAGCGAAGGCGGACGAGCCGAGGAGGCTGCGACCGAAGCGCGCACCTTCTTCATCGGCCCAATCGACGAGACGAATCGTGATGGGAGGCTTGCCGTGGAATTCGGTGGAGATGCGGCGCAGGACTTCAAGACCGGCTAGGACGTTGAGGGAGCCATCGAGCCAGCCACCGTTGGGAACGGAGTCGAGGTGTCCACCGATGAGCAGAGATTTTGGCGAGTCGCCTTGGAGCGTGGCCCAATTGTTGCCGGCGGAATCGTAGTGGTGCTCGACGGGCAGGTCAGTGAGGAGGGATGCGAACCAGGCGCGTGCTTCCTGCCAGGTATCGGTCCAGGCGACGCGCTGCGCGCCATTTTCGTCTCCGGTGAGCGCGCGGAGTTCTTTGAGTTCAGCAACGGTGCGTTTGGGATTGAGGGTCATGAAGGGTTCGCCATTCGATGTGTTCAGAAAAGAAAGAGGGATTTCTCACTCCGAAGACTCCGTTCGAAATGACGGGTAGATGATATTCCAGCAGTCTTATGAAAGCGAGTGAAGTCGTGGCCTGACGTGACGGAACCTCAGAAATGGCAGGGTTCGCGCTCGAGCATTTTGCCACGGCCGCGTTCGCCGACGAATTTGCCGTCGCGCACTTGCACTTTGCCGCGTACGGTGACGACTGAGGGCCGGCCCTCGATGTCCATGCCTTCGAAGCCGCTGTAATCATTGTTGACGTGCTGCGTTTTGGCGGAGACTTTGGCGCGATAGTTGGTGTCGTAGATGACCAGGTCGGCGTCGCTGCCAACGGCGATGGTGCCTTTGCGCGGGAAGAGGCCAAACAATTTTGCGGCACGCGTGCTAGCGGAATCGACAAAGCGATCGAGATCGATGCGTCCGCGCTTCACGCCGTGAGTGTAGAGCAGGTTGACACGATCTTCGATGCCGGGAATGCCGTTGGGAATGCTGACGAAAGAATCTCTGCCGAGAAGTTTCTGCTCGAGGTCAAAGGGGCAATGGTCGGTGCCAACGGTGTCGACGGAGCCGGCGGCGAGTGCCTGCCAGAGGACATCATGGTTGTGCTTGGCGCGCAGCGGGGGAGACATCACGTGCTTCATACCTTCGACGCCGGGACGCTCGGCGTAGGTCTTGTCGAGCAGAAAATGGGGCAGCACCGACTCGACGGAGATTTTCACGCCACGTTTTTTCGCGGCGAGTGCTGCGTTGAGTGCGGGTTCGCAGGAGAGGTGAACGACATAGCCGGTGGCGCCGGTATTTTCCAAGAAGGTGGCGAAGCGGCCGGTCCCTTCGGCTTCGACGGATTCCGGGCGACTCGGTTCATGCCATTCGGGGCCAATTTTGCCTTCGGACAACAATTTTTGCTGGAGGCGAGCGACCAGTTCGGCGTTTTCGCAATGCGCGGTGGTGATCACGCCGAGGCGCTTGGCGAGTTCGAGGGTCTGATACATTTCGCCGTCGTCGACGCCGAAGAAATTTTTGTAGGCAAGGAAAATTTTGAAGGAGGCAGTGCCGTCGGCGACGATCTGGCGCAACTGCGATTCTGTTTCGGCTACGAATTTGGTGACGGACATGTGGAAAGCGTAATCGCAGGCGCTGTTCCCTTCTGCTTTGGATTTCCAGAGTTGATAGCCCGCGAGGGCGTCGTCGTTGCGATTGGGACAAACCATTTCGATGTAGGTTGTGGTGCCGCCGATGAGCGCGGCGATGCTGCCGGTTTCGTGAGTGTCTTTGGCGAAGGTGGCCATGAAGGGGAGATAGATGTGGACGTGGGGATCGATGAAACCGGGGAAGGCGGGCTGGCCTTTGGCGTCGATGATTTCTGCGTCGGGCGGCGCTTGGAGATCTTTGCCGATGCGGGTGATGGTTTCGTTTTCGACGTAGATGTCGCCGTGGGCGCGGGTGCCTACGTTGACGATTTCGGCGTTACGGATTAGCAAGGACATGGAATGCTCCTGGTTTGGTTGCCGGTACAGTTGGCCGGGAAAAGAAAGAGGGATTTCTCGCTTCGCTCGGAATGACGGTTTTTATGTGTCGGACACCGAGCCTAACAAAAAAACTTGCCCGGCTAAACCCCTCGGCTCAGTGGATGTGGATGCCCATTTTTTCGCGGTATTTTTTCATTTTTTCCCAATCTTCGGTTACTTCGGGCTGTGTTTTGGATAGTTGGCCCCAGGTTACGCTGGCGCGGCCGGACGGCTCCTCGATCATGTGGATGCAATCTTCCACGGGACAAACGTTGAAGCACAGGCGGCAGCCGACACAATCGTCTTCGCGAACGACAACTTTGGCACGCGTACTGATGGCATCTTCCTTCCCGTTGGCGTGTACATCATAGGAAAGCGGCTGCACCACGCTGCCATCTTTGGCGATCAGGTCGATGCATTGATGCGCGGTGTCGTTGCAGGCGACATAGCAAAGGTTGCAGCGTATGCATTTCTGCTGGTCGATGCGAGCGACGGCACGGAAGGAAAGGTCGAACTGGTTAAAGTCGGAAACATGATGCAGGCTGCGGCCGACTACATCTTGGATGGTGGCGAAACCTTTTTCGTCCATCCAATTCGATAAGCCATCGCACAAGTCTTCGACGATGCGGAAGCCGTAGTGCATTACCGCAGTGCAAACTTGCAGGCTGCTGGCGCCGAGCAGGAGAAACTCAGCAGCATCGCGCCAGGTGGAAATACCACCCATGCCCGAGATTGGCAATCTCGAGCCGCCAACGATGGTGTCGCGTCCGAGTGCAGCGAGCATGTTGAGTGCGATAGGCTTCACGGCTGGGCCAGCGTAACCGCCGTGGCCACCTTTACCACCGATATTGGGAGTAATTTCGAGCGTTTCGAGATCCACGCCGATGATGGAGTTGATGGTGTTGATGAGCGAGACGGCATTGGCACCGGCGGCGACCGCGGCGCGCGCGGGCATCACAATATCGGAAATATTTGGAGTGAGTTTCACGATCACGGGAATTTTGGCGACTTCCATAACCCAGCGAGTGATCTGTTCGCAATATTCGGGAACCTGGCCAACGGCGCTGCCCATGCCGCGTTCGCTCATGCCGTGCGGGCAGCCATAGTTGAGTTCAATACCGTCAGCGCCGGTGTCTTGAATGCGGCGAATGATGTCGTGCCAGATTTCCGGTTTGGATTCCACCATGGCGGAAACGATGACGGCACGATCGGGCCAGGCGCGCTTCACTTCGGCAATTTCGCGAAGGTTTACTTCCAGCGGGCGGTCGGAAATTAATTCCACATTGTTGATGGCCAACATTTTCTGGTTGCCGTAGTGCCACGCACCGTAGCGATTGGAGACGTTCAGCACGGGCGCGCCGATGGTTTTCCAAACGGCGCCGCCCCATCCGGCTTCAAAGGCGCGATGGACCTGCATACCGGAATTGCTGGGAGGCGCAGAGGCCAGCCAGAAGGGATTCGGCGAGCGAATGCCGGCGAAATTAATGCTGAGGTCAGCCACGTGCCACCAACCTTTCATGAATCGCATGTGCGGCGAGTTTGCCATCTTGAACAGCCATCACGGTGGAAGCAGCGCCGCGAGCGCGAATACAATCGCCTCCGGCATAGATACCGGGCAAGCTGGTTTCGTATTCGGCGCTTACTTGAATGAACCCTTTTTCTGTTTGCAGTTGCAGTTGGGAGGCGAGCGAAGGCTTGTGCTGGCCGATAGCACGGACTACCTGGTCTGCAGGAAGAAGAAATTCGGACCCGGGAACCGGGCGTGGCGCGGGGCGCCCAGAGGCATCGGAGCCGCCGAGTTCCATGCGTACACATTCCAAGGATTCCACAGTGCCCTTTTTGGAATGGACACGAACCGGCTGGGTCAGAAAAGAGAAGCCAACGCCTTCGCGCTTGATGAACTCGTATTCATGAGCATAGGCGGTCATTTCATTTTCGGTGCGGCGATAGACCATGGTGACTTGACCGTCGCCGAGGCGCTTGGCGATGGTGGCGCAATCGATAGCAGTGTTGCCTGCTCCGATCACGACCACGTTGCGGCCAATCACTAATTTGGAAGTTGCCAGCTTGCTTTGTTCGATGTATTCCAAACCATCGATGATCAACTCTTCGCCAGGAATTCCCAAACCGGGCGTGGAGCCCAAACCGACACTCAGGAACACGGCGCCAAACTTTTGCGAATGCAAATCAGCCAACGTGAAATGGGTGCCCATTTCTTTGCCAGTCTCGACTTTGACGCCAAGCTTTTCGATCATGCCCACTTCCATCAGGGCGATTTCGACAGGCTCGCGAAGACCGATGATGCCGTAGGTGGAAAGGCCCCCGGCGAGATCGCGCCGTTCGAAGAGGGTGACACTGTGGCCACGCTTGGCAAGTTCGCCGGCACAGGACAGGCCGGCGGGCCCCGCGCCAATTACGGCAACTTTTTTGCCAGTCGCCTTCGCAGGCTGAAACGGTAGAGTTCCCTTTCCATAAATAAAATCCATCGCGTAGCGCTGCAGGCGGCCAATAGCGATGGGCTTGTGCTCGGCACCCAAGACGCACGCGCCTTCGCACAACTCCTGCACCGGACAGACACGGGCGCATGTGGCGCCAAGCAAATTTGATTCGAGAATGGCGCGAGCCGAGCCGAGCAGATTTTCTGTACTGATTTTCTTGATGAACTTGGGAATATCGATGTGCGTGGGGCAGGCGTGAGTGCATGGCGCGTCGTAACACATCAAACAGCGCGCGGATTCGACGGCGGCCTCGTTGCGGGTGAGCGGCGGAAGAAGTTCGCCGAGAGCGCCGGCACGCCGGGTGTCTTGCTGAAGATCCGTCAACACAACCTCCTCGAAAACAGCAATCCTACCTTGGGATGCGTTTCCCCGTGATGAAGGAAGGGTAGAGGCGAAAACAACTTCTTACAACAGGCATTCTGAAGACCGCAAGCTACTTCGCGGCGGCTACGTGCCCTTGCATCAGCAGAAAATATAACCCACCGGAAATGAAAAAGCCTACAAACCAGGCGTAGTCGTAAAGCCAGCGCAACGGCGGGACGGCGAGGCCAATCAAGGCGACAACGACACCCACCGCCAACGCGATCAGCGCCTTGGTGTTGAATCCATTGCGATATTCGTAGAGCCCGCCGCGGCAATACAAGTCGGTCACAACGAGATTTCGGCGGCGCACCAGGTAGTAATCGCAAATCATGATTCCCGCGATAGGGCCAAGAAACGCAGAACAGCCAACCAACCAGCCAAAGATGTACGAACTGAAATCGGCGAGGAGCTTCCAGGGCATCATCAGGATTCCGACGATGCCGGTAATCAAGCCACCAGTGCGAAAGGAAATCAAGCTGGGGCGCAAATTGGAAAAGTCGTTGGAAGGCGAGACGACGTTGGCGGCCACATTGGTGTTGAGTGTGGCAAGAAGTATGGCGATCAAGGCGATCAGCGCCACTGCGGGCTGATTGAATCGTGACAGTAGAATGACGGGATCCCAGATGGGCTCGCCAAAAATTACGGCGGAGGCGGAGGTGACGGCAACGCCGATGAAGGAGTACAAGGTCATGGCGGTTGGCAGACCCAAGGCTTGACCAGTCATTTGGGCGCGTTGCGATTTGGCGTAACGCGTGAAGTCCGGAATATTCAGCGCCACGGTGGCCCAGAATCCCACCATACCGGTTAACGCTGGAATAAAAAAGTGGATGAACTCGGCGGTGGTGTGAAATTTGCTTGGCGTGTGGAGTACCGGACCAAAGCCACCCGCTTTGCCGGTGATCCAGAAAAGAAGCAGCAGACCGACGGCGAGCATGAAGGGTGCACCAATTCCTTGCAGGAACTTAATGGTTTCGATGCCGCGCCAGACGACTGCCATGTTGATGGCCCAGAAAACGAAAAAACAAATCCAACTGCTGCCGGGAATGTTGGCCGCTTCGGGCCACACAATGCGCAGCATGGAATAAATGGCTTGGCCGCCAATCCACGCTTGGATACCGAACCAGCCGCAGGCGACAAGCGCTCGCAAGACTGCAGGAATATTTGCGCCGCGAACTCCGAATGAGGCGCGCACAAATACAGGGAATGGGATGCCGTATTCGGTGCCAGCATGGGCATTGAGCAACATAGGGATCAACACGATCAGATTGCCGAGCAGGATGGTGGACACCGCTTGCAGCCAACTCATGCCGCCGGCGATCAAGCCGCTTGCCAGCATGTAGGTGGGAATACAAACGCTCATGGCCACCCAGAGCGAAGCGTAGTTGTAGGTGCCCCAGGAGCGACGTGAGAGCGGGATTGGCGCTAAATCAGGATTGTAGAGAGAAGTGTCGGCCTGTTTGAGATCCATCCAATGTCCCGGTGAGGAGTTGAGGCGACAGCCTATAGCAAGCGCACCGGAAATTCCACTGAATAGACCCGGGAGAAGGTGGCGTGTTGGCCACCACACTGTTTTCGACGGTCAGAATAAAGCGAGATGAATCATGAAAAAATGGGGCGGATTGAATCCGCCCCAGTCGAGATTAAGATGATGATGAACGATAGGGATGATTAGAAACGGGCGGCCTGATTACTGCCGTCGAACTCCAGTTCGGTTACGTTGTTGCCGTTGAGCAGCACACCGGTTTGATCAGACTTCTTGTCCAACTGTATCCAGTGACATGGAACTTCGGCGATTATCTTGCCATTGTGCAAAACATCGACCTGATTTCCCTGTTCCTTGGCGCGGAATTGATAGTCTCCAGGGGCTAGTTGCGTGCTTCCGACGGTAGTAGGTTCCGTGACTTGAAGCTCGACGGTTTTAGTTTTCGCCCAGACTGGGGTGGCCATTGCGCAGATGGCAAGGCCGATAAAAATCTGCTTCACTTGCAAACGCATTTCGCATTTCTCCTATGCACTCTGTTTAAATTGGAATTCAAGATGTCGCTGAATTCCTGTATATCGGCGCCGTAGCCGCTGTAAGAACCGATCAGCATGACGCACATTAAATAAGATGCGCGAGTGCGGAATTGCGATTCACGTGGTTTCCAGTAGGATCTCGCAGGTGAAAAACTGTAGAAGCCTCAGGAAACTCCACTACGAGCGATAATTATTCTTCGCCGATGTCTTCGTTCCAGACGGCGGGGTTGACGCGAATGTAGTCGGCAAGCAGTGTGACGCAGTCCTGCGAATCCAAATCGATTACCTGAACACCCAGAGAACGTAGCCAGTCGACGCCACCTTGAAAATTTCGGCTCTCGCCAATCACGACAGTGCCGAATCCAAATTGACGGACTAAGCCACTGCAATACCAGCAGGGCGCGAGGGTGGTGACCATGATCAGGTTGCGGTAACTCTTTTGGCGGCCCGCATTGCGAAACGCGTCGGTCTCTCCGTGTACAGAAGGATCACCATGCTGCACGCGACGGTTGTGGCCGGCCCCGATCAAGTTGCCAGCGGCATTGAAGATGGCGGCGCCAATGGGAATTCCGCCTTCTTTCAGGCCGGTGCGCGCCTCTTCGAGGGCGACGGCAAGCATAGCGTGATAGTCCGAGGTGGATGGCATGAGTGCTCCAGGTTGAGGTGAATGCGACACAGCGTCCTACGTTTTATACCACTGCGGAGGGGCGAGGCAGGGTGGGAGAGTGGGCGAAGTGTGACGACCGTTCGCATCGCATGTGACCCGCATCACTTTGCCGTTTCAATTTGGAACGCCGGTGCTGCATTTTTCCTTCCTTAGGCTGCATGTCACAGCTTTGGCCGACGCCGTGCACAACAATAAGGTGATGACAATACAGCCCACGCTCCTGGTGATCTTCGCTCCGGCTGCGCTTCTGGTAGGAGTGCTGGCGCAGGTCATGTTTGGGAAACTGCTGTCGGCACGGGCCAAGGGGATTCTGGCAGTACTGTGCGCGGCTCCGTCTCTGGCTGCGGTTGTTTTACTCTTCCGTGCGGTGCACCGAAGCGGCGCGATTGATGTGAGCTCGGTCTCGTGGGATGGTCCCGCCTCGTTGGTTTTCCATGTCGATGCGTTGAGCCTGCTGTTCGCGTTGATGGGCACCGCGATCGGCATCATTGTCCTTATTTATTCCGTGAGCTACATGGCGGAGGAGCGGGCGGCCACGCGATTCTACGCGTTGATGCTGACGTTTATTGCCGGGCTGGTAGGCCTGGTGTTCTGCGCCAACCTCTTATTGATGTATGTGTGCTGGGAAGTGGTGGGGCTGTGTTCGTTTGGGTTGGTGGGTTACTGGTACAAAAACCCCGAGGCGGTACGCGGGGCGCGCAAGGTGCTGCTGATGACGCACCTCGCTGGTTACGGGTTGCTGGCGGCGATTCTGCTGCTGTACATGCGCACCGGAAGTTTCCTTTGGACGAATCCTTATTTGCCGCAGGCGTTTACCAGCGGAGTTTTTCTGTTGATGCTGCTGGCGCTGGTGGCCAAGTCAGTGCAATTCCCGCTGCACACGTGGATACCGGAAGCGATGGCGGCGCCGACTCCGGTGAGCGCGTTGCTGCACGCGGCGTGCTACGTGAAGGCCGGAGTGTACTTGGCGGCGCGGATGCACAGCTTTGGAGCGTGGCACGCAAATTGGGGCGCCACGATGGTGTGGGTAGGCACGGTCACGATGCTGGTTGGCGCGCTGTATGCCATGGTGCAAAGCGATTTGAAACGCATGCTGGCATACAGCACGGTAAGCCAAATCGGTTACATGATCACCGGCATTGGGATTGGCACGCCGCTGGGGATTACCGCGGGGCTGCTGCACTGCTTGAATCACGGATTTTTTAAAGGCGGGCTGTTTCTGACAGCGGGGTCGGTGCAACATGCCGCCGGCACGCGGGACATGGATCAGCTGGGAGGATTGGCGCAGCGCATGCCGCGCACTACCGCGGTATGGCTGATCAGCATGGGCAGCATGATGGGGATCCCGCTGCTGAGTGGATTCACCAGCAAGTGGATGTTGTATACGGCGGCGCTGCAAAGTGGGCTGGTTGTACCGGCGCTGATCGCATGGCTGGCGAGCATTGGCACGGTGTTTTATTGCGCGAAAGCGACGAGCGCGGTGTTTCTAGGAGCGGCGACGGAGAAGACAGAGCACGCACACGAAGCGCCCGCTTCGATGCAATGGGGAATGGGGTTGCTGGCGGCGGGGACGGTGGTGCTGAGCATTCTCCCGCAGTTGGCGGTGAACTACATTTTGAATCCGGTGCTTACTGTGTTCGGCATGAGCGCGGGCGTGCAGGTGACTTGGTTTGGATTGGCGTCTCCCACGGGCGCGTGGTGGACGACGGGCGGATTTATTTTGGCGTTGGTTTCGGTGGTGATTGGGGCGTTGATAATTTTTGTGGCGCGGCCATCGCGGACTGTGGCGGTTGTGGGCGGCGCGCCATATGGGGGATCGCTCGGCGGTTTGGTGGGAAGCGGCGGCGGAACGTTTACTGGGGGCGAGCCGCTTTCCGGCGAAGGACGCTTGGCGGCTAGCGACTTCTCGGAGATTTTGCGGGCAGGTTGGGCGCCTTTTTATCGGTGGGCGGACGTCGATCGTTTTTATTCGGGTTGCTGGAAAGTGATGAGTGGGTCTGCCCGGGCGCTGAACGGGCTGACGGTGCGCGCGGAAAAATGGGGCGTGCGCTTAACGGCGGCGCTGGCGGTGGTGGTGTTGTGTTCGGTGCGCTGGCTGATTCCGCATGTTGCCGATACGAGTGTTGGAGAGTTTCAACGGATACCGACGGTGCTGGTGTTCGCATGTGCTACCACGTATTGCGCTCTGTGCGTGAGTGCTAGTGCGTTGGGCGGCGCAACGTGGCGGAAACATACACCATTGATGATTCTGGCGGGAAGTATTGCGGTGGCGGGATTGGTGGTTTCGCACCCGGCATTTCGCACTGCGCTGTTGACGACTTCGGCCGGGGTTGCGCTGCTGCTGGTGCTGGAGTGCACACCTTCGAAAAAAGCGAAATGGACATACCTCACCGTTGTGTTGCTTTCCTGTGCAGCGCTGTTGGCTGGGGACCTGCTTCTGGATCGCGGATACGCGGACTGGGCACGCGCGTTGTTGCTGAGTTCTCTGCTGGCAGTGATTCCGCTGTCGCTGTGGCTGTTGCGGATCGCGGATGATTTGCCAGCGCTGGTGCTAGGGTTGTTGATTGCGGTTGTGGATGTGGCCGCATTTGGCGAGCTGTACCTGATCGCGCAAGCGGCTCCGTGGGTGGTTGAGCCGCGAGGCGTGTGGCTGGGAGCGGCGGCATTCGCGGCGTTGTTGGGATCTTGTTTGATGCTGGTGGAGCGGAACCTGAAGCGTTTGCTGGTGCTTTCGACGCTTGAAGATTTCGGATTTGTGTTACTGGGAATCACGGTGGGGACGCGACAGGCGATGGCTGGGGCGTTGACGGTAGCGGTAGTTCACGCGCTGGGAAAGGCGTTGTTGTTCATCAGCCTGAGCACGGCGGAAGAAGATGGCAACTTGGGGCCGGAGAGCCGCGGACTGGCGAGTTTATATCCCATCAGCGGGGCGGCTTTCTTGTTTGGAATTTTCGCGGTGCTGGGCGTGCCACCGCTGATGGGGTTTTCTGGGCGCTGGCGATTGTATGAAGCGGCGTGTCAGACCGGATCGCTGATGCCGCTGCTGTTTGTGGTGGCGTCGGCGTTCGCGTTGATTGCGTATGCGATTGCGCTCACCCGATTCTGGTGGGGCCCGCCAAACGAAGAAGTTCAGGCGACAAAGGAACCTTTATCGTTGCGCGGGGCGATGCTGGTTTTGATTTTGTTGCTGCTCGCGGCGGGGCTGTGGCCGACGGTTGTGGCGCTGCCCTGGAGGCTGTGGTGAACCTGTGGAGACGACTCTTGTGTCTGTGCCGGCGCCGCAGCCCGTGGCTGTTTCACATGAATGCGGGGAGCTGCAACGGGTGCGACATTGAGCTGGTGGCTTGCCTGACGCCGCGTTACGACGTGGAGCAATTGGGCATACAGATTCAGGGCAGCCCGCGACACGCGGATATTTTGTGTATCTCCGGGCCGGTCACGCACAACACGTTAAACGCGATTCGAACGGTCTACGGTCAGGTGTATGAACCGAAGGCGGTAGTGGCGATTGGGTCGTGTCCAGCATCGACGAATGTTTTTATCGGTAGCCCGGTGGTCGCGGGCCCGCTTGAAAAACATATTCCTGTGGATGTGTTCGTGCCGGGTTGCCCGCCGCGCCCGGATGCACTGATTGCCGGCATTGCGCGGGCGGCACAAATTCTGGCGGAGCGCCGCGAGAAGCGTGCAGCCAGTTCGCAGGAAGTGAAATCCCAGCCTCAGCCGCAAGCGGAATCGGAGCATGCGCCATGAACTTAACGCTTGCGCTGTTTCGCTTGCTGCTGTTTCCCGGACTGCTGTATGCGGTGCCGGTGGCGTGGCTCTTACTTTGGACGGAACGCAAAACTGTGGCACTGATGCAGCGGCGCATTGGTCCTCCATTTCTGCAACCGTTTTTCGATTTCATGAAACTGATGGGCAAGTCGGTCCCGGCGCGGCCGGGAATTACCGGTGCGCTGCTATCTGTATGGCCGATTCTGGCGGTAGCGGCGTCGATTGGCGCGCTGAGCTTGCTTCCGGTGTTTCCTGCGCGCAACGGATTTCCGGGTGACTTGATATTGCTGCTGGCGCTTCTGGAGCTGCCGTCGTTCTTCTATATCGCGGCGGGGTTCACGTCGCACTCGCTGTTTGCGGAAATTGGTTCGGTACGTGAAGCCGTGCTCAGCATTTCGTACAACGTAGTGTTTCTGATCGCGGTAATCGCTATCGCGGTTTCGCAACATACGTTTCGACTGGAAGAACTCGCGCAGCCGTCCACCTCCTTGCTGCGCTGGCTGGGAATTCTGGCGATTCTGGCGTGCATCCCGGCGAAGCTGCACCTCAATCCATTCTCGGTGGCGAACGCAGAGCAAGAAATTTACGCCGGCCCGATGACGGAGTATGCAGGACCGGGACTGGCACTGTGGGATTTGTCGCACGGTCTGGAATGGGTAGCAATGACTGGGCTGGTGGCGAGTCTGGCCATGCCACGGACTGCACATTGGTGGATTGACGTGCTGACGTTTCAGGTATTTTGCATGGGCGTGGTGCTGTTGCTCTCCGCACTGGCTGCAGCTACGGCGCGGCTGACCATCGATTATGCGGCGCGGCTGTACTGGCGATTGGGCGTGGTGGTGGCAATTCTGGCGGTGTCCAGCGCGCTGCTGGCGAGGCTGAAGCTATGAGCGTGTGGGCGCTATTGATGGACAATTTGCGCCGCGGAACGGTGACGCTGCGCTTTCCTACGCGCCCGCCTACCTGCAATCGCTATCGCGGACTGGTGCACATTAATACCGAGCCTTGCAAATGCTGCGGCATCTGCGCGGTGGTTTGCACTTCGGCGGCAATCACCATGAAAAAGGGAGATGGAAAGTACGAATGGAATTACGACGCGGGCCAGTGCACGTTTTGCGGGCGTTGCGTAGATTCCTGCGCGCTGAAGTTACTGACCATGGAAGCCGCGCCGCTTCCTATTTATGAAAAGAGTGGCGCGCTTAAGCAATCGTATAGCTGGGAAGCGAAGACCGCTAAGGCGCCAGTCTCGACGATCGTGGGATCGAAGAATTCGAGCGAACCGGTAGCACTAAGCCCTGAAAACAAAACCTCTCCCGGCGGAGGAGGTGGCCAAATGAACGATCTCCATCAAATTTCCTCGGTGCTCGGCCTCAGCGAAACCTGGGAAGAAAAAAATGGCTCGTGGTGGATTGCGCCTGCAGCTCTGGACATTCGTCTGATGGCCGCGGTAATGCGTTCCCACGAGGCGCGGTTTGTGACTCTGACCGCGATGCAACTGGCTCAAGATGCGCCGATTCGTCTGGACTACCACTGGGACATCAACGGCCAGTTGCTTACGTTCACTACCTACGCACAAGGCAATCAAGTGCCTAGCATCGTCGATCTCTGCGAAGCGGCGGACTGGGTGGAACGTGAAACCCACGAAAATTTCTCAATCGATTTCACCGGGCACGATTACGAGCCGTTGCTGCTGCGCGCCGGTGATGCTTCCGGCCTGCAACTCCGCAAGGAGGCGCCATGAGCTATCGCGTTCCGATTGGGCCGTATCATCCAGCGCTCGAAGAGCCGTACAAGCTGGACTTGGTTTGCGAAGGCGAAACGGTGCGCGACGCGGAACTGCACATCGGCTTCAATTTTCGCGGCATCGAATATCTGGCGGAGCGGCGCAATTATGCGCAAGTGATCGCCTTGATGGAGCGGGTCTGCGGGATCTGCTCCAACGTGCACACTCTTTCCATTTGTCAGGCCATCGAACGCCTGGCGGGAATTACACCGCCGGAGCGCGCGCTGTACATTCGCGTAATCATGGCGGAGCTAGAGCGCTTGCACTCGCACATTTTGTGGGCCGGAATCGCTGGCAAAGTGATGGGCTTCAAGACCATGTTCATGGCCAGCTTTGAACTGCGCGAAAGCATCATGGACGCGCTCGAAGCCATTTCCGGCAATCGCGTGAATTACGCCATGAACCGGGTGGGCGGCGTGAATCGCGACATCGAAGATCCCGGCTTGTTGTTAGGGATGCTTGACGGAATCGAGAAGGCGCTGCATCGTTCGATCATTCCCATTTTTACGAAGAATCACACGGCGTTGACGCGCTGCGTTGGTGTCGGTGTCCTGAGCAACGAACGCGCGAAATCGCTGGGCGTGGTCGGGCCCACCGCGCGCGCTTCCGGGTTGACGCAAGACATTCGTCGCGCCGCGCCTTACGCGGTGTATGAGCGGATGTGCTTTGAGGTGCCAGTGGAGACGGGTGGAGACGTGCGCGCTCGTTTGGTGGTGCGCGCACTGGAAATTCTGGAGAGCTGCAAAATTCTGCGTCATGCGCTGACCACGATGCCAGGTGGCGATTGGTGGGGCTCCAAGAAGAAGCCAAAAGTTCCGGCGGGTACAGCGATTTCGCGGATCGAAGGGCCGCGCGGTGAAGTGCTTTACTCGGTAACCGCCGATGGAGTTTCCGACATGCCTACGCGCATTCGGGTGCGCACACCTACCTACGCCAACATGCCAGCGATTCGCGTGATGCTTCGCGGAGCGCACCTTGCGGACGCGCCGCTGATCCAGGCGTCCATCGACCCGTGCTATTCGTGTACGGACCGCTAAGTTAATCGCGCCATCAAAACGCCTGATGCATGGCAACGAACAATGATCATGCTGAACCTTGACACGCGGCACGCCGCGTCCTATTGTTTGCGCACGTTAGTTATCGAGGGCCTCGTTTTTCCCGGTAAATCTCTAGTATCCAACGTCTGAATGAGACCCAAGGAGGGTCACCCATGAACCGCGTCTTGAAATTTGTCGCGATCGCTCTGTTCGCCGCAGTTGTATCCTCTCCGTTGTTTGCGCAAAGTAATCCACTAGTAGGAACTTGGAAGCTAAACGCCGCCAAGTCGAAGTTTGAACCGGGACCAGCACCGCAGAGGCTGACGCGTGTCGTGGTCGCGGACGGGGATGGCGTGAAATACGATTTCACCGGTGTCGACGCCAGTGGCAAGCCCATTGCCTACGGCTTTTCGGTGAAATTTGACGGCAAAGATAATCCGATTTCCGGCACGATCCCGAGTGGGGCGGACACAATTTCCGCGAAGCGCATGGACGCCAGTCACTATGAAGCTACCCTAAAGAAGGGCGACAAGGTGCTTGGAGTATCCAAAGTGTCCGTTTCCAAGGATGGTAAGACCACCACGGTCGATGCCAAAGGCACCAATGCCGGGGGCGTCAAGACACACGACGTGCAGGTTTACGACAAGCAGTAAAGCTGGTTCGCTGTAATATCGCGCGAAATGTGATGGCGGCTCTTCTTTTGGGGCCGCCTTTTTCTTTGCACGGAACAGGCCAAAATTGGCGGCAATTCTGAACCGACCGTGGAATGGTTTATCGATTTCAGGACCGACAGGCACATCCGTTACGAAGTAAGAACGGTACTATCAGTAATCTGTACAGCGCGGCACATTTTTGAGACCCTGATCCCAGCACCTTTCTTCATTATCCGTTGTAAAACTGAGAGGCACCCATGCGATTCGCCCAGATCTGCTTGGCCGTCCTATGTTTTGCCACGCCTATCCTCGCTCAGGAAAAGCCAGACGGTCCAACAAGTGAAAAAGCCCAGAAAACTTATAAAAATGCGCAACAGTATCTGCACGATCGGCGCAAAGACGCCGCGCTGGATGAGTTCAAAAAGGCCGACAAGCAGGATGATGGTCGCTGCCGCGCGTGTCAGAAGCAAATGGTGAAATACGGCGTGGAATTAGGCGAATGGAAAATTGCGGAACAGGCTTGCCAAGAGATGGTAGCCGAAGCAACGGATGAACGAGACATGGCCCTAGCGCATTATCAATTCGCTATCGTGCTGATCGATGAAGGCATACAACGACACAAGGATGAGTATTACGCCCGCGCGCACGACGAGGCTGCTAAAGCGGTGGCAATACATTCGAATTTTCCGGACGCGGTCTTCGCGGATGGACGTGCCTTGGCGCTGCTACACCAAGACGATGCAGCAAAGGCGCGCTTCGAAGAATATATTAAGATGCGGCCCGCGGATGATCCCAATCGCCAGCGCGCTTCGCGTTACGTGGAGCACATGGAACTGGCGCGGGCCCGGATGGCGCCTGCTTTCGCTGTAACGACCATCGATGGGCAGCGCGTTTCCATGGACGAATTACAAGGCAAAGTAGTGTTACTCGATTTTTGGGCGACATGGTGCGAACCCTGCCGTGAAGCATTGCCGCACATCCGCGACGTTGCCAAGAAGTTTCAAGGGCAGCCGTTGGTGATTCTGAGCGTGAGTCTGGATGACAACGAGCAAAAGTGGAAAGAGTTCATCGGGAAAAATGAAATGACCTGGCCGCAATATTTTGATGGAGGGTTCCGCGGTGAAGTGGCCACCATGTTCGGCGTCACCGCGATTCCGCACACGTTTACCATCGACGCAGACGGAGTACTGCAGGAAGAGCACGTCGGCGACGCGGCGATTGAAGGTAAGCTGAAGAAACTCATCGCGCATGCGCGCGAAGTACGCCACGAAAACGAAACGCCGCTGAAGTGATCCGTCAGATGGATTTGCATCTCACCTGACGCCCACGAAGCGTTTGAGTTTTTGCAGCGCCGTACATGTTGCTACTCTCGATGCTGCCATTCCTTGAGCGGGATGCGCGGCATATCGAACAAATCCGAGGTGCGAGCATACCAACCGGTGCCGTGCATGCGGCCAATCAACTTGAAATTCGGCGTGTCGATGTAATGCTTGCGCTCGTCCAGAACAAATTCATCGCGGACGTGCATGGCCAGTACTTTGCCAAGAACCAGACCGCTTTCGCTGCCTAGCTCGACGATTTGCAGCAACTCGCATTCAAATGCGACCGGACTTTCCGCGATGCGCGGAGGCTTAACGTGCGACGAAGGCGCGGTAGTAAGGCCGGCTTGTTTCAGTTCCTCGATTTCGCGTGGGAATTCGATAGCGGTGATGTTCATAGCTTCGGCGACTTGTTCGGAGACAAGATTAACGACGAACTGTTTGGTCTCGAGAATATTTGCGCGAGTATCTTTGGGGCGGCCCGGCTCGTGACTGCCGATGCCAATGCCGAGCACCGGAGGATTACCGGCGAACGCGTTGAAGAAGGAAAATGGCGCGGCGTTCAGACGTCCGGCTGCGCTCTGACTGACAATCCAGGCAATGGGACGCGGCGTAATGGTCGAAACCAGCAATTTGTAACGTTCGCGCGGCGGCAATTCGGCGAAATCGAAAAGCATCAAGCCTCCAGGAGTTACAAAAACAGTTTACGCGAGTGATTGGGAAACGGACGTAGTGCAAGAACTGCGCGAATTTTTCGCGGCAAGGTTACTGAACCAGGCTATCGACGGCAAACGCCCGGAATCCGTCGGCGCTGAGCACTTTGCCCTTTACCTTGATTCCAGGAATACCAATTTGATCGAGAATATTTTCGGGCAGGCGCTCAGCATTTTGCTGGGTGAGCACGACGTACAGCTTGTCGTCGCTGTCGGAGACGAACACCAGCGGACTGCCAGCCGCAACGCAAAGCTTAGCGCAAAACGCGTGATCATAGGCGTGGGAGTGCGTGGATAGAAAACAATTCGCGTCAGTAAATTCTCCGCGCAGGCTCACCGCATCGCCGGGAACGGATTGTCCGGCGAACAAATCGATGTTGCCAGAATTCGCCAGCCGCTGCGCTTCGGGAAGATTGGAAACCAGTTGCTGCACCTGCGCGAATGGCATTCCATTTAGTTCGTGGCGGTCGCCATATTGAAAGGCGCCGAGACAAAGCACGGCAATAACACCGAGGCAAAATACAAACGCGAACTGTTTAGTGCGTTGGGCTCTTGCTGCCGGAATTATCATTTTTCGGTTCGCTTGCGCTGTTCTGGTTGCCGCCATGATCGCCGACGTAAACGACGCGCCAGATGGAATTGGAGCCGTCGTCGGTGACCAGCAAAGAGCCATCAGGCGCTACGGTGACGCCTACGGGCCGGCCCCAAACGTGACCATTATCGACGACGAAGCCGGTGACGAAATCTTCGTAATCGCCGCTGGCGTGGCCGGTCTGATGCAGCGGCACGCGAATCACTTCATAGCCGGTGCGAACCGAGCGGTTCCAGGAGCCGTGTTCGGAGGCAAAAATATCACCGCGATATTCCGCGGGAAATTGCGAGCCTTCATAGAAAGTCATTTCGAGAGAGGCGTCGTGCGGCTGCAAGAGCACATCGGGAACGATGACTTTGTCTTTCAGTTCGGGATGCTTGCCTTTATGGCGAGGATCCTGATTGGGGCCCATGTACCACCACGGCCAGCCATAAAAGCCGCCATCTTGAACGTGAGTGATGTAATCGGGAACGAGATTATCGCCCAGGCCATCGCGCTCGTTGACGGAGCACCACAGCTCATTGGTTTTGGGATTGATGGCTAAGCCTGCGCCGGCATTTCGGATTCCGTAAGCAAAAACGCGCATGCCGGAACCATCGGGATTGAACTCGAGGATGTCGGCACGATTTTTTTCTCCGGGAGTGGTGTCGGGATCATCGACATTGGAAGCGGAACCGACCGCGACCAACATTTTCTTGCCGTCCGGAGTGAAGGCTATGTCGCGGGTCCAATGCCCTCCGCCGGTTGGAAGATCGGCGATGTGTTGCGAAGGACCTGTGGCTCCCAGGTCGCCGGAATGATACGGATAACGGACAACGGAATTGGTGTTGCCGATGTAGACCCATTGAGGATTGTCGCCGGGAGGATAGAAGGCGATGCCGTAAGGACGTTTGAGACCGGTGGCAAAGACCGTCGTCTCTTTCGGCTTGCCATCGGCGGTGATGCCGCGAAAGATTTTAATTTTGCCACTGTTGCTTTCGGCTAGGAAGAAATCGCCGTTGGGAGCGGTGCGAATTTCTCGGGGATTATCCAGGCCGGTGGCGTATTGCTGGACGGAAAATCCGGCAGGAGCCTTGGGCCACACATCGGCAGGACGCGCCACGAGTTTCGGGCCGTTGTTGGAAGTGTCGGTGGCGTACGGCGCAGGCAGACTTTCTGGAGTGATTTTGCGAAACGCGCCGGGCTCTTCATAGCGGAAATCGGTGTAGGGAGGCGCAGGCGGAGGAGCATTGGTTTTGGTCGGCGTAAATTTGGGGGGCGGCGCGGGCGCGGCGACTCCGGCGTTCGCGGAATTTTTCAGTGATTTAACGAAGGAGACGATCTGCCAGCGCTGTTCCTCGGGAATCGTGTTCCACGCGGGCATACCATTTTTCACCGAGCCGGTGGTGATGAACCAGAAAACCTCTCCGTCAGGAACAGTTTGCGTGGGCCCTTCTACGATGGAGGGAATGTTGCCAGTTCCCTGCCCGGTTGGGCCATGGCAGGAAGCGCAGTTGGTGGCGTATAGCTTGGCACCTGTGGGAATAGCATCGGCCTGACCGGCGAAGGGATTCTTCATTTCGGCGCTGGACGTCGGCGCGTTGTGAAAATGGGCATCTTGCGCATGCAATTGTGACGCGATGAAAACGGCGGGCAGGGCGCAACCAGCAGCGACGAGCAGATAAGGGCGGGCATGGAAACTGAGCTTCACGATGATTCCTCCGAGAGGGCGTTGAGATTGGGGCACTAAGTTATCAGGCAAAGTTTAGATGAGAAAGGGGCGCGGGAGGTTCCAAGTCCAGTCAAGCTGGAAACAGTCCAGCATGAAGCCCACGCAAAACGATGGTCTCGTTTGTTTCGTAACAGGTTGGCAGGCGAGATTTTAGTTGGTCCGGGGCGTGGCGCTGGCGAGCGCGAGAAACTCGGCGCCAAATAACAGCGTGTCCGCGAAGTAGTTGATCCCCTCAACCTTGACCGCGGTGCTCGGGTCGAACATCTGCGTGATCAGGATCGGCACATAGATGAACAAGACCAGCAAAAGAATCCAGGTACCGAGATAGGTTGCCGCCATCCGCGTCTTCTTGGCCAGGAGTATGCTTGCCCCGGCAACCAGAAGAATTGCGCCGGTCAGATAGCCAATGAGGAGGCGCCCCGGAATCCACGCGGGCGTCAGTTTTTCGAGTGGAACTCCGGGGCACCCCGCTGGGTGCAAAAAATGCTCGACGCCAAAAAATATAGCGGCGATGGCGATCAACACGCGGCCCACGATCACAAGCTTGCTTCCGCCTTGCCCACGCATCGCGCTTCCCGCAAGAATCCAGCCTCCGCCGGCGAATGACAGTTCGCGGATAACAATCGTCCAGGCAATCCTGTCGTGGGGGTTGGCCAGGCCACGCGGCAAATGCAGCATCGCCACAAAAAAAACCATCATGATTCCGAACAGCAGGCCAGACCAGCGCACCTGAATTTTTGTGGCAATGCTCAAGGACGCGGCCAGCAACGCGAAGCCGACGAAATATGCCCAAAACAAATGCCATGGCACAAACGAAGGCACGCCGTCCTTGATGAATTGTGCGCCGGAGAGATGCTCCGCGCCGAAGACCGCCAATGGGATGGCGAAACACAAATTGCTTAGGACGACGATCTTGTCCAGGCCGCTGGCTCGTGCGATATCGGTCTTCGCAGCCCACAGCGCAACTAGGAAAAGCACGATGCCGGCGGCGCACATCGAAACCGCGGTGCGAGAGAACTCAAAAAATGTGACAAGAATGGTGGTGTGCATATGGATGCTAACCGTAAGCTCGCGTGCTCTATCGGGAGACATTTCCCCGGTAAATACGGCTTCAGATTGTACACGAAGAGTAGGTGCGGATAGGTGTACCGCCGAACGCAGGTGGACTTTCATGGCATGCCGAGATTCCACTTGTCCGTTGGTCCGTCACTTCATAGTTTGCCGGGAAGCTCGAGCTGCAAGAAATTCTCGTGGCCACGTTCTAAGGTGCGGGAGGGCTTGAATACATGAGATTTCGTAGGCTCTGCACCTTCTGTACACTACTCTTCCTCACCTTGACCGATCCGCTTTCGAAACCTTCGAGAACTCCGCCGCGGAAGCCACACTTAGCAGTTTTTCAAGTCTTCAAGAAGTCGTGGATCAACAAGGGCGAATCGCGCAATCGATTTCACAGTTTCCTTCACCAACGACAGTGCGTGGTCAGGGCTTCTCAAGAGCTTCAAATCACGCTCGAAATTTGGTTTCGCGCCGTGAGCAAGCGCACTCCGGTAAGAATACATTTTCTCCCAGACTTTCTCGGGCTCAGCTCCACCAAAGGGGCTATAATCGATGCGAGTGGACCAGCGATTATCTAGAAGAGTTAATTTCTTTTTGATCTGACGCGTAATCGAATCGTAGGGATCGAGGGGTTTTGGCAGATGAGTTAGAAGGGCTTCCAGTATTGCAAAGTATCCAAGAACCGCCAAAGGAGACCATCGACTCATCTCCTTCATCTGTCCGATTTGAGACGCAAGCTGGTCAACATCCACCAGGGCTTTGTCGTGGTCCTTTAGTCGGGAGTAGATTGAGGAGACTTCAGCTGCGTCACGTTCCGAAAACGGCTTGCAAAACTGCCCGTACATAGGCTCCGAACTGAGAAAGTGAAAAAGCCGACCGGGAGTGATAACCCATCCCTGAGCACCGTTCATTGTCGTGACCGTCAGGCCCAGTTCAATTTCGCGAATCGAGATGTCGGCAGCCCGTTGAATTACCCCTGCTTCTTGACTGGAGCCATCGAATGCTATGACAAAATAGCGGAACTTCTCCTGTGTTAACGGTTGATACGGTCCACCTCCTAATGATGGGGGTTCATACTCCCAATGTAGTCTTGATGGCGTTGGGCCAAAATGAATTTGCGGAAGGATCGATCTTATCCTTTCAATTTCTTCGGGATTGGCGCGCCGAAGGATGTGTCCGGGTGCAAGTGTGAACTCTTCGCTCTCAAGCGAAGATACATTCATTACGAAAACGAAGTTTTCAACCATGCCGTTCGTTACTTCTGTGGAGTTTCTGTACCGGGATACCCAGAGTGTGGCTTTATCTTCACCCAGCCAGCCCAGTTGAACGCATGAACCTCGCCAGTTAAACGGTCTAGGCGAATCATCACCCAAGGATTCGGCACCGGCTTGCCACCAATCATGTCCATGAACTGATACCGCTCCAGTAGCAGGAGCTTCACAAACCAAACCACGAGTCCCCAGAAAGCAGTCACCGATGCAACGATGATGCCAGTCGCCATGCCAATCCTCCCGATTGATAGTCGAGTATCGTGCCTAGAACGTACCACGCGCAAAAGCACGTAACACGGTCCGTCGGTGGTGGAGTTCCCAAAGAGCAACCTGCGTCGAGAGCCGACGGTGTTGCAGGTCCTCGGCTCGTTCCGTTCGTCGCTGTGTCGGCTTTCTATTGCTACTTTTTCGGCGGCGCGACGGCTCGAATCTCGAAACGGTCCTCGAAAGCGTGATGACCCGGATAGCTGCTGTTAAGCACAAGTTCATTGACAGATTGCATGTGTCCCAAAACGCGCTCAACGGTATCCGCACTTTTCCCGGTTCGCACCATGAGTTCACGAACGCAGGTGTCTTTCGTCTCGCCGTCCGCCAGCCATTCCCTGATTTTCTTTAGCGCCCATCCGCTGGGCAGGTACGCAATGTCCATTTGACTTGTCTCCTAGCGATAGAGAGGAGGCATTTCGCTCTCGATTGTAGAGATTTCTCGCGAGTCTGGCTCTTAGGCAGAATTTTTATCGCACTGACCGGTCGCCTCAGGTGACCTGGCAGGTGATCCCGAAGATGCGCGGAGGCATACCTCTCCCCGGTAGGATTCGAAATCGCCCATGTTTTATTGATGAGAGTGGTGCGCCCGGGGGGACTCGAACTCCCGACCTTCTGGTTCGTAGGCGGAAATTGTACTACAGGCCAACCGACTCCAGCCTACAGCAGCCAATGGAATCAACGCTAAACGCTCTCCGCTTTCGGCTGGTTTCGGATGGTGTTGTACCCCGTTCACGGACAATTACACGGACAATTTTATTTCTCCTGCTGGCGCTATTTGGTAGTGGACGGGTACTTAGCCAAACCGCATCGCTCTCAAATCCCTTCGGTGGTGCTATCTTTGCGACGTCGAGCAACTGCTCAGTAGCGGCGAGCTGCGTCTGGATGAAATTACAGCCGAACATGGGAACAGTGGCGGTTACGATCACAGGAACCTTTTCCGCGCCGCTGACGATTGAAGAAGCGAGCGACGGAGGTTTCAATTTCACAAGTGTCGGGACGACTTCAGGCACGCTAACAGCGCAGCAATACTCTGTTGCCGGGATGACGGACTTTCGCGTGCGGGCCACGGCATATACGAGCGGGCTTGCGAATGTGAGCTTGCAGGCAAGTTCAGCGGTGACTTCATCGTCGAGTGGAAATCTCTTTGGTATGCCCTCGACCATCGCCAGTTCTACTTGTAATGGTGGCGTGCCGGGAACACAGACACTCCCAGGCGGGGCGCAATGCATCTTCGTTTATCGCGACACTCGCTATGTGACTGACGTTTCGACAACGCTGAACAGCAGTACGATCACGTGTCCGAATAGCGACTGCGGATTCACCTCCGCGGATGTCGGAAAATACGCTTGGGTTGTAAATTCTTCGAGCGCGGCCGTTTGTCCGATTTCGACAATCTCCACTGTGAACACCGCGAATAGCATCACGGTTGCCGCGACAAACGACTGCACGTCCGCGGTGACGGCAACGGGCCAGCTGTGGTGGGGCCACAAAGACACAACCAACATAGCGAATGCGTGGACCGCAACGGGATGCGGACTATTGAGGCTGCCAACGTTCAGCGCGAATCCTCCGTCGAGCAACGCTTCCGGCGCCTTCATGCTCGTCGATGGCGGCGAATTTGTAACCACTCCGGCGAATACTGCCTCGTCTGAGTGCTCCACTCCTCTGAGTGCGCCATTTTCCGCGCCTAGCGTCGAGGGGGGCATCGGCAATACGTTTTTAATTATGTCGCCGGACTTCAATTGGGCAACATGTCCAACGTTCACGCCGATGAATATCTGTTTTGGCGCGACGGCCATCAACGTTCGTGGGTTGTTTATTAGAAGCACTTATTTTGCTAGTGCTCCGGGCAGTCAAACAGCGATTTTTGGGAATCTTGGTGGGCGCAGTGAGAGTGTTAACGTAGCAATCCCAATCGCCGCAGGAAATATGATTGGAGTCGAACTTTACGGGCCTCAGACCCACTTTTCTCAAGGTGGTGGCCAAGGCGGCTCAAGTTTCTCCTGCCAAGCTGATTCAGGCCCTGTTTATACGTATGCGAGTTTCTGCGTCGGACATCACGTATCCGCCGGAGCTACTTGGATCGACACAGGCTCAGCTCTAAGCGGCGGACAGATCGACGGAAACTTTATCGGAACGGGAGCGGCTCTCACCGCGTCCGGAACCATTAACACGGCGAGCAAGCTCACAACTTCTGGCGCAAAGATGGTTTGCACGGGATGCTCGATCACGAGCGGAGGGTCGGGCGGAGCGGCTGGAGTTTGGGCCTTCGCGAATAACACCACGATCACGCTCTACGGTTCCACGGCGCTCCAGGGAGGCTCTGGTGGGAATCCCATCGTTGTCACCGGCACCAACTCAGTATTTCAGGACGGCGGCGGCAATGCGTTGCCGACTACCGGAACAGTGTTGGTGCAAGGTGCTGGCGGAAATATCCAGGGCATCGCGGGAAACTCCGCAATAGGGATTGGCACTGGCGTCTGCACCGCATCTTCTACGCTGGGATTAAAAATAGCGGGCAGCGGCATGTCCACTACAGGGACAACGCTTCCTTCTACCTGCACCAGCACCACGATTGATGCGGGCATCCCCGTCCAGGGCTCAAACCACACCATTTACAACATTGCCTGTTACTCATCGACAACCACGGTTTCTATCGCCTGCACCGCTTGGGTGAATGGCGTGGCAACTGCTTCGACCTGCACGATGACAGCGGCAACGTTTTGCAACGACGGCACTCACCAAGTCGCGCTCAATAACGGCGATTTAGTCACAGTGAAGGCGGTTACTGGCGCGGCGGAAACAGGCTCGAACATCAAGGCGGTAATCGTTTGGAACTAAGGGCCGCCCCGCTCGCCTTTGTGTTGGCCCCGCTCGCCTTTGTGTTGACCGATAATCAAGGCAAGGATCGGCATTTTCAGAAGTTCAATTTCCTCGAAAAATCACGGAAAAATCCTTCGGGAAATCTGAGCACGTCTGCTCATATACCCGACGTTCCCTTGCAAGCTATTGCATATATTGAGCTTATTTAGCGCTGTCCGTGTAATGTCCGTGTGTTGGAGGGTGACAGAAATGCAGATTGAAGAGCAAAAGCAGGAGCCTGTAGCGCCTCAAATTACCGCTCAGGCCGATTCAGACGAATCAAAACCCAAGCGCGGCGGTAAACGCCCTGGCGCCGGCAGGAAACCAAACCTCACGAAAGTCCTGCTCAAGGGTGTGTCACGCAACACGATCCTCGCGGCCGTCGAGAACATTGATGTCGGCGCGGTCATCATCGGCCTGCTGAAGAGCAAGCGGGAACAAACCCGCATCGAAGCGCTGCATTTCATCTTTGACCGCGTAATGGGGAAGCCTAAGCAGGACTTGAGCGTTTCTGGAGGATTGGTTCATACACACGTCCGCGATCCGTTCCTGGCTGCGCTTCCTAAAGAAGCCCTGGAAGCGCTGGCGCGGTCCTACGATGATGTTCTGGCGAAGTACGCTAAGCCGGTCCTTGATGTCTCGCAGGATGACCCGCAAAATCAAATAGAATCAACGCCAGCCATCGAAGCGGAAGTGGTGGCTTCTGATGGCTCCCCGGCATCTGGTATTAGCTCTCCTTGAGAGCAGCCAAGATATGTTTGGATCGTCGCTGGCCAAGAGCCACAGCGCGAACATAGTGCGGTGTCACTCCAAACTGTGCGGCGATTCTCTCATAGAGCGCTTTCTCTGCCTCCCCGCTGCGGTGATAAGTCTCGCGAGCATTCGCGAGGGCTTTAAGAGTTCCTGGTTGCTTACCTTGCGAACTCTCGAAAACCCCGGAATACAGCCAGTCAATGCTTCCCGGCCGCTCTCCCTTTGCGTTCTTGGGCTTGTAGCGCGCCCGCTGCATTGCGAGATGCCGGTCGCAGAACTTCACGCTGTTCCGACTCAGAGGTTTGGGGCAAACGGAGCACAAACCATTTGCGACATTCCTTTCCTGGTAGCGGAGAGCAGCGGCTAAATGCGCAGCTCCTGGGGTTAGCGACGTCAGCGGAACAAGTTCCTGTTCGTTTCGCCCCTGATTGCGGATCTGTTCTTGAGCCCAAAGCATGACGTCTACGGGGTTTTCGAGAGCGTGTCTGAGCGTGACGGTATCAGTCTGTCTGAACCAGCCCGCCAAGGCTGACTGTGACATCTGATCGATAAGCCGGTCGAAGACGGAGTGCATCTCGGCGCGAAGCTTCGAAACTTCTGCCAGTCGCGCCAATTCAAAGTCGCCGAGAGCTTGTTGCGAGCAGCCGAGAAGAAAGTTGAGGGGAACGGTTGCTAGGGCGGTCACCGCGGTCTTGTTCCCAGAGTATCGCTTAGAGCGTGATTCTCGGGGCTTGTTCACTTGGTGGCACTTTCGTTGCGGATCCACTCAAGGACCGTGCATTTCTGCGGGGGTTTCTTCTTGTTTGGTTTGCGCGTGGATTTCGAGCGTTTGGGGAAAGGAATTACAATACGACTAGACATGTCAGCCTCCTTAAAGGTTGGATGTGTTTAGGGCCTGCCGACTGTCACTAGCAGCCGACAGGCCCGCTTTGCTTCAAAAAAAATCAGCGGCCGATTCCTACCACCTTGCGGCTTGCAGAAGTGACGAGATATTGCTGCGTCTTTGCGAGCGCTTCCCTTTTCTGCTCTTCGTTCACGATGGCGTATCGGCGGAACATCGAGTCTGTGCGGTGCCCGGTGATCTTCATCGCTACCGCCTGGGGAACGCCGGCGGAAATCATATTACGGGAGGCGGTGCGGCGGAGATCATGAAACAGCCGGTGACTCACGTTTGCCTTCTCACAGGCAGTTGCCCATGCCTTGCGGAAATCTCCGACCGGATTGCCCTGTGAGTGAAACACGTACTCCGCAAACCGCTTGTTGCCGTCTTTGTCCTCGATGGTCTGCGCTTCGCGGCGCCGGTCGATGATGGCTTCGAGGTCGCCTTCGAGAGGCATGGTTTCGGGTTTCCGTGTTTTGGAGTTTTCTGCGCGAAGGTAAATCACATCTTCGCCAACCTGTGACCATCGCAGGGATTCAATCGATCCCTTGCGCCAGCCGGTCACAAAACTGAATCGGCTAAAATCTCGCAGGTATTCCGGCAGATGCGAGACGACAGCCTCAAAGTCCGCGGTCTCGAAAAACCCCTGTCTTTCGTTGCCGATTTCGGAAAGGCGCGGGATAAAGGGAGCCGCGGAAATTTTCTTGTTCCGCATCCCCACTTTGAAACCCTGCCCTAAGAGCTGCATCCGCCGATTTATAGTTGCGTTGCTGTAACCTTCCGACCGCAGGGATTCGATGTACTTCCCTACCGCCTCCGAAGTCACATCGATAGCGCGCCAGGTGCCGAGGTAATCGCGCAGCGGTTTCACGTTCGAGGCGTTTTTGACGCTCCACTTATCACGGAGCTTGTAGTCACGTTCGAGGCCGTCGAGTAATTCGCCGATGGTAACCCGCTCCTGCTGTGGCCCGACAAACGCTCGGCCGCCGTGCTGCTCCGCGGCGAGTTCTCCCAGTCTGCGCTTCAGGAATCGCTCCGCCTCGTGGCGGTTTTTATCTGTGACTTCGAGCTTGTCACCCGTGCGGACGTGGCGCGCGGCTTCACGCTGCTCTTTACCGTGGGCGTAGTACGAAATCCACCAGTAGCTGCTTCCCTTCCGCTGAAAGACGCGACCCTGTCCGCGATTCATGGCGTTAGTCCTTTCCACAATCCCTCAAGAACTCCGAAACGGTCTGACCGGCTTTCTTCGCCTTCGCTTCTAGCTTTTTGTATTCCGATTCAGACATTCTCAACTTCACCATCTTCGAACGTCGCCCAACTTTGGGATCTACCGGACGGCCCATGCGTTTCTTCACCTTCGAATACCCCCATTATACTTTTGTGGCCACAAAAGTCAAGCACTACTTCTGCCTGATATGCCGGTCGATGCCCTGTGCGGAAAAAAGCAGCTTCCGGCCTTGGCGCCGGGTAAAAGCATAGTCGCTCTGATGCCGATAAAGGTAGTCTTCACTGATGCCCAGCCGGCGGGCAGCCTCGGGTACTGCCAGCAGTTCATCGTGGTCGCCATTTGCCGGTTCCGGCTTCCCTGCCAATCGCTGCCAAGCCGTGGCCTTCGCAGCTTCCAGTTGCCCAATCAGGGTAGGCAGATCCTCAGCGGGCAGCTCACGGGCAGCCCGCAGGACATCCTCGGGTTTGAAATCGGCACTCACGACACCTTGGCCTCCGTCGCCGGATATTTCCGTTTGATGAGTTCCGCCTGGCGGCGGAGCGCTTCATGCCTTTCCTCCGGCACGGCCACGATGCAACCCCGCGATTGATCTATGACTTTCCGGGCGGCCGCGGCCAATTCATCGGCAACCTTCAGGCGTTCTTCGGGCGACAGATCGGGCGTTACCTCCGCTCTGTACTTTTCCCCTGCAGCGCGCGCTTCAATCCAATGTTGGGAGGGAGCCGGTAGGGCCTTTCGTTCGGCAACGCCGGCCAGAAGGTCTTTGATCTCGCCGTCCGGCAAAAGGAATTGATCGTTCTCCAATTCCTCCCAACGCAGGTAGGACTCAAGGAAAGCTTTTTTCTTCCAGATATGGAGATCGTCCAGATCCGATACTTCCTGGAAGACTCCCGCAGCTCTCGCGGCCCGCTGAATACGCTCGGGCAGGCATTGGACCGCCAAAGTAAGGTCCCGCGGAAAGTCCGGGTTGTAATGTTTGCGCCTGATAGTCAAAACGGTTTGCCATGCCTCGTTTGCTTCCTCTGGAGGAGCGGCTTGCTTGACGGTTTCGAGCGGACCAAGAATCTCCGAGATTTTCGGAAAGAACTTGCAGGTGTTGAGCGCTCGCCTGAAAAGTGATTCGAGGACTGCTGGCTCCATGTCGCTAAAAGCCTCAAGCCAGATCGGGAGCAAGAGGGCAACGTCTTTGCCGTGCTCGACGCTGAAACGGAGCAACCACTCCCTAACTAGGGCGGATGAATCCGAGGGCTTTGGCGTTTCGCTCGAACAAATCGCTAGGGCTTGGTTTTCCATCGGTTTTTCCTTTCGGCGGAGTGATCCGCTGAAACCAGTTATGAAGAAAACGGGCTGACTTCTTAGGCCGGCGCTCCGGGTTGTCCTCCAGCCAGGAATCAGCCTTGCGGTACTCGAGCGGCCGGTCCGCCCAAGGGAACGCTTCCCCTAAGAGGGCATCTTGCTTTTGAGTGACACAGAAATGCTGTCCGGTGAAAACGGAGGGCGACGGCGGCGCCGGAGCCTCTTCTTTCTTCTTCCCTTTTTCTTTCTTACTTCTTCCTTCTTGAATAGGCGCGTCCTGAGCGACACCCTGAGCGACACCGTCAGCGTCATCGTCAGCGCAAGGCTCGTACGCTGGCGAGCGCCAAGACTCTGACTTGTCTGCATTTAGGCGCATTCCCGTCAGCGCACCACTTCGCACCGTAAATTTGTTGATGAGAAACGCGAAATTCCCGCGCTGGCCGTGCTGGTGGAAGTGTTTGAGCAGGCGGAGTTCCGTTAAATGCTCGAGCGCGCGCTGTATCTTGCGGAGTTCTGCTCCCCTGGGCGCCGAATTGAGGATGCGGGGCGCGGATCCCCGCCAGATCCCCGTTCCGTAGTCGGCCTGTAGGTGAACGATGACGTACACCCCGAACTCGAACGCGCTGATGTCGCCGCGCAGCAAATACTCCAAAATTCCGGGCCTGATGGGGATGTAGCGTTCTTTCACCTGCCCACCGCCAGATCAAAGAGCGGCAGGCCCGTTGCTCGCGGGCGATCCTGCCACTCAGGGAAGGCTTTGGGGGCTCGGGTTTCGGCTCGGGCGGGCGCGAAGTTGGCGAAGCGATAAGGCGAAACCATGAATGACGCGCTCTGTCGACGTGCTCCGTTTTATTTTCAATGGTGAAGCCAAGGCGACGAAGCTCCAACACGCGGGCGTTGTACTGCGCAGCGCAAGCCATGATCTCAGGCAGGGGAACCCAAGCGCCGTCGGCGTCAATCAGCAATCGAAGGATGCGGGCGCGCTGAGTTTTGGCGCCGGAATCCACTTGTATCGTGTCACGATATGTTTTAGAATCGGCCATCTTCTAGTCCTGGCCGGTGAGCGCTCCACGTCCCCTAACGTCCGCTTGCCGGTCTCCCTTTCAAAATAATTTCGCGAAAAACTTGACAGATTCCAGATTTTCCCTCACAATGTGTGCACTGTGTATCATACTACTCATCATACACAGCGAAGAGCAGGCGTCAAGGAGAAATCGCATGGCTAGGAAAAATAAGACCGCCTCCAGCACCAAGCCCGACCGTTTTCAGTTCGCGCCCAATGAAAACTCGGCGCTTGCGGCGCACTTATCGAAGCATCTCGGGATAAAATTTCTTCCATCGCGCTTCGAGCTTCCTGAACTTCCGCGGGGAGGCGTCATTATCCCGGCAGGTGGCATGCTGAAGAGTGTTCGTGAACGCCTTGGATTGTCCCAAGCGGGTCTAGGTTTGGAGTGCGGAGTAAGTCGGGATGTCATCGCGAACTATCAGTCGGGACGGACAAAACTCGACCGGCAGTCTTTGATCTCGGTCGAGGAGCTGTTGAAAATCTGGAAGGTGCTGGAGACGAAGGAGCGGGCTCTCGGGCGCAATGTTCAGGGGGAAGCGGGGCAGAGCAGTGCTGCAGATGCGGTTCTCGGGCTTCTATGGCTTGCAAAACTTAGCGCCAGAGGCTCGCTCGCTGAAATCGATGGCCAGATTACCGGCTTGAAACAACAACAGGAAGGGGTCAAGCGGCATATCGAAGAGATCGATTCGGAGATTGGAGAGCGGTCCAAATCACTGAGAGCGATCCCAACAAAAAACAGCCTCGCCTGACGCCGGAAGCTGCCGAGAGAATCAGGCTGAGAGCCTCTGCCATTCTGCGTGGAGAAACTCTCGAAGCTGCGCCCCTCGATGACCCACTCGTGCAACAAGTCATTGACTCCCTGCGCTTCGAGCTCGAAAACGCGCACGAGGTGATCAAGTACCTAGAGGGCGAGCTGCGGAAAGCGAGAGGCGATGACTGACAACAACCTTGCTCCGTGGATTCGCCTTCCTGAGCCAGGGACGATGAGTGAGCAAGCCACTGCCGAAACGCCAAGCAACGGCAACGCTTTGACGGGCGAACCTAATTATGGCGGCGTGGAATCGCGGCGGCGCATCTATCGGTTGCTTGAAGAAATCTGGGACCCTCGCGCAGGGAGCAGATCAGGGGGCTCGCGGGGATTAAGAACGGGAAAGCGGGAAAGTCACTTTCGGCAGCGATGGACAATGCCAGCACGCAGAAGCACATTCTAGGTCTCTGCGCGACGATATGGGGCGAGCCCCGCAACATCGTTGAAAGACTGGAAAAGATTTATCACGGTGCAGCGCCGGGGAACACAATAGTAAAGACCGCAACCGATGCGGAACTGCGAGCCGCATATCAGCGAGGCCGCACGGACCTGCAAGCGGAGATCGCGTTCGCTGAGCGTTTGGCCGAGATTCAAGCCAGGTACCCCGATTTCGACAGGGCGTGGGCCAGCGTCCGTCCATTGGTTCCGCGCGTCGTTTGGGCGGAAATGGCCGATAGCGAGCACAGCTTAGAGAGCGCATATCATCTCTCAAAACTCCCAGAGCTGTGCCAGGAGCTTTCCGAGATGGAATCGGAGCGTGCACGGGAGCGCTTCCGGCATTTTCTTAAAGACTTGATTGCATTGACGAGAGGACAACGATGAAGCCAGAAATAACGCGGACAAAAGAAGTAGATGTTGTGCGTGGTGGCGGCGAGCCGGGAAAGACCGTTCAAGAAGAGTTGCATGAGCGCCGCGAAGCAGTTGAGCAAATCCGCAAGGATAAAGAAAAACCGCGCGACGACTTCATGCTCACTGGCAAGGGCAAGGCCAGTGAGCATTTCGATGTAACGACCAACCGCGAATTTCAGGAGCGCATGACGAATCAAGACGGCGCTCCGGAATCAGTCGACAGCCTTTCCGAATCCGCAAGGGAAAAATGGCTTCGAACGGGCGAGCTGCCGGAGAAAAAGCCAAACGGCAAAGCTGCCGAGAAAAAAGCGGAGCCGCAGGCGCAGGAGCCAGTACGTCCGAGGCTCGCGGACTTCATAAAAGATGGACAAACAGACAACGAGGGATACGAGAAAGCTCTGGACCGCTACGAGCAGGAGAAGGCGGCGTTCGAAGGGGATACTGGCAAGCAATTCACGCGCGAGGAGATCGACAAGGAAATTTTCGATGAGATCGGCAAGCGGAACGATTGGTGGAACGAGCCCGGACACGCCGAAGCGCACAAAGCAATGCCCGAGCGCACGGTTGCCGCGATTCAAGCGCTCTCGCCGGAAGAAAAGAACGTCATTTCGAACTCTCCTGTGCGAACCATGCAGCTTGACCCGCAGCTAGACAATTTTCTCGGGCATGCACTCGCGGGTGTAAAGAATATCGGCAAACTTCATGTTGAGCTTGCGCGCGACCCTGGCATGCTGAAGCGAATAAATGACGATTGGGTTAAGACTGCGAACAATCCAAAAGAGCGCTGGGCGACGGAGCAATCCATCCGGTACGTCCTAAGAGTCATCGACAAAAAAGCCGGAGCCGCGAGCAGCACGAAAGCGAATGGCAGCACGGGGGCGCGCAAGCTCACGCAGGCGGGCAAGCCCCCCGTCGAAGCGGGCGGAGGTTCAAGCTCTCCCGAGGACGACGGCAGCGCAGAAGCCGCATGGAAGCGCAAGGATTTGTCCGCTGAAGCACGTGGAGAGCTTTACCGGGAGCGCAAGAACAAGGAAGAGTCTGACGCACGCAGATCGCGGCGGCGGCGCTAATGACGAGTTTCGGCGCAGCGAAAGACGCTCGGCTCAGTGCGGCGCAAGCCGGGTACATGGAACTGCGTGGCGCAGCGAAAGACGCGGATTGCCGGAAAGTGGAAGTCCAGGGCGGCATTTCAAGCGAGCTTGGATGCTGTAACGAGTTTTCGCCAGAGGCGACGGACACGAAGCAGTTTCGTTGTGGAGATTGCGAATACAGGAAAGGAAAGTGAACCATGCCAGGATTCGGAGCATTACGGGATTTAGCGAGACAGCAAGCGGCGGGCGCGGAAGAGAAGCGGCTCAAGACCATGACGATTCACTTGCCGGAAGAGGGCAAGCGCGCGGAGATCGCCGTGGAGCATGAACATCATCCGCCGCATTCGTCCGGGCAGTTTCGTTTCGCGGCAAACGAGAAAGATGCACTCGCGGCGCATTTGTCGAAGCATCTCGGCTTGAATCTTCCAGGCAAAGCCGCAGGCGAAGCAGCGGAGTCGATAGCATCGAAGTCGAATGCTGTCACTGAGTAAAAGGAGAAAACGATGGGATTCTTGGATGACAAAGGAAAAGACAATTTCGGGACGGAAGCGCTGGAAGATCGCAAAGTCGAAACTGTAGTTGATCGACAGGGGCAGCGCGAACGAGGAAAGCGCGATCTCGTAACTGGGAAGAAGCCAGAAGGAAGAAATCCCGGCCAGCAACGGGATAACGACTAAGAGGAGAAAAGCATGGCGAGCATCCCCCTTGTTGCCCTCGATTCAAGGGCCGCACAAGAGCAGCAAAGCCCGCTGGACACCTACGCAAAGATGCAAGCCATTCTCGGCGGGCAGCAAGAGCAGCAAACCCGGCAGCTTCAGCAGACCGCGCTCGGCCAAGAAAATCAGCAGCGGGCGCTTTCGCTCCAAGATGCACAGACGTTGCGGAGCCTCGCCCCGAATCACGTCATTAAAGATGCTGACGGAAATGTGAAGGGCTTCGATACGCCCGGACTGATTCAAGCGGCTGCAGCCAAAGGCGTGAACCCGAATACGCTGACGCAGATGCAGAATCAATACGCGGAGTCGGTCAAAAATCTGGCTTCCGCGAATGAAGCCGTCCGCAACAATGAGATTGCCAGGAACAAAGCCGCGTATGAAGTTCTTGAAGGTGTGCGTCAGGCCGATCCTGCCAACCGCGCTTCCGTATTGCGGCAAGCGCTTCCGAATCTTCAAAAGTTGGGTGTCGATACGTCGGAACTCGCGGCCCCGAATCTTCCGCTCGATGATAAGTCGCTTGATTCGTTCGAGGCAGGCCTGGGAATGCATCAACAGGCGATTACGGATGCGAAAACGGCGGCGGAAACAAACAAAGCGAACGCAGACGCGACGCTCGCGGCGATGGAAGCCAAAATGAAGGGCTCCCCACTGACAGCGATGGAGTATGACCCCTCGCACTTTGCGGGAGACAAGCTCTTCTCTTCCATCGGTTATCTCAAATCGAAGATTGCGGACCCAGCCACAACGCCGGCAGACCAGGCACGCGCTACTAGGCTGCTTGCACAAGCGAATCATGCGCAGCAAACGCAGTTGGCCTTTGACAAAGCGAAGGAATCCGCGCGGCAGGCCATCGCGGACGGCGATCCAGCAGCCGCGGCGAAATTATTGGTGGACGGCACGGTGGCGCCTTCGCAGCTCATCTCCTCACGCAAGCCGGAGTTTGCGCAAAAAGCATTTACGGCGGCAGCGCAAATGCAGCAGGGATGGGATGCGCGCAAAGCCGAGGCGGATTTCAAGGTGGCCAGCTCGCCGCAAAACGTAGCCTTCTTCGGGTCGGCAAAGTCACTGACAGATCCCAGCGGCACGCTCGATCAGCTCAGGGCGGCAGGCGCGGACATTCCGGACGGAAAGATTCCAGTTTTCAACTCCATTGCGGACGCCATCAAAGCGTCAACCGGCAGCGGGCCCATTGCGAAGTATGCGTCTATCGCCCTCGGCGTCGCGGACGATTACTCGAAAGTGATGGGCGGTGGGCAGGGTAGCGACAGTTCGCGTACTCAAGCGTTACAACTCATTTCCGCGAAGCAATCGCCGGAGCAACGCGCGGCTTCCATTGAAGGTATTCGCGGTGCGGTCGGGTCGCAGCTCAACTCACGGATCGGGAACAACGCCGTGATGCAGAAGATGTACGGCGGGGGCGCGGCGAACACGCCCGCGAAAACACCGAGCGGCCCGCCACCGGGCGCAACGCACACGGTCCTCAATCGCGCCGATGGAAAGCTGCACTGGACAGACGCGCAGAACAGCAAGGACTTGGGAGTGGCGCAATAAATGGGCAACTCTCCCGCATGGAATCCCGACCCGGGCACACTGAAGCCGGTTGCGCCACCAGCAGCAGCGGCCAATTGGAACCCGGATCCCTCGACGCTCAAGCCAGTTTCGGGCGGTGCGAACGCTTCGCAGCCGGAAACCGGCGTGTGGGCAGGCGTGAAGCGGAACACCGTAGGGCTTGTAACCGGCCTTTACCATGCATTCTCCGATCCGGCGACGGACCAAGAGAAAGCAGATCTGCTGAATAAAATTCGCGATCAGAACGCCAAGGGTGATGACATTCCGGAGGATTTAGCGACAAATCCATCGACAGCGACTCTTGCATACCATCGGCTCATCGACGCGCCGGCGGACGCATTACAGCAAAAGGGCGCAAACACACGGGCAGCGGCAAAAGACCTCATCAGTCGCGGCGAGACCTTGAAGGGCGCGAACTTGTATGCATCGGGAATGGCGGACACTACACTGAGCGCTATACCGCTGGCCGGACCAGCCATCAATCAAATTGCCGAGAGGTACGAAAGCGGCGATCACAGCGGAGCGGCTACTGACCTTGCGGCGATGGTACTCGCGAGCAAGGCCCCGACAATCATCAAAGGGGCTGCAGAAAAAGCAGGCGCGATGATTCCCAGCGCACAGCGCGCGTCCCTCGGTTTTGAGCAGCTTAGTGCAGCAGTCGGAGACCATCCCGTCGCAGTAACTCCGGAACTTAGCAAAGCGCTGCTGGACGTGTTAAACGAAAAATCAACTGGCGGAGGTAATCCGCCGGCCGCGGCGAAGATGCTCGAAACTCGTTTGACGGATCCGAGCAAGGGGCCTTTGACTTACGACGAAGCGCGACAATTTGCTTCGAACATCAGCCGGCTTTCGGCGCGCGATGCCAGCCTGGTGAGCAATCCCGCACGCATGAAAATGCTCATGGGAAATTTGCGTGAAGCATTGAACGATACGGTCGGCGACACGGCCGAGCGCGGACTCGATGGCGGGCGCCAGATGTACCAAGACGTAAGAAGCGAGTACGGTCGCGCGCAGGAACTTGGACAATTTGGATCCGATGCCTGGGCGGCGGTGAAAAAAGCGATTCCTTGGGCAGCGGGGACTGCAGCCGGATATGGCGTCGTTAAGAAACTGAGCGACTTGCTGAGTCCTCCGCCGTGGACACCGTGAGCGCGCCGCCCACACGAGCGGCGATCGCGGCCGAGCTTCTCTACCGCGCACAGCACAAGCTCGAGTTTTTCTATCCCGATGCCGGGCCCCTGCGCCGTGAACTCTACGTGAAGCACATGGCCTGTTTCGAAGCGGGCGCAAGTTTCGCGGAACGCTGCTTTATGGCAGCAAACCGCGTAGGGAAATCCGAAGGCGTCGGCGCTTACGAAATGACCTTGCACCTGACGGGAAAATATCCGCCGTGGTGGGTCGGGCGCCGTTTCTCCCGGCCGGTTTCGACGTGGGCAGCCGGCAAGGACGCGAAGACGGTCAGAGACATTCTGCAGTTCGCCTTGCTCGGTCCGGGACCGCAATATGGAACGGGGATGATTCCCGCGGATGCCATCTTGAACACGACTCCCAAGGTCGGAACTCCCGAGGCCGTTGAGAAAATCTACGTGAAGCACGTCACAGGCGGCCGGAGCGAACTCACTTTCAAGTCTTACGATTCAGGGGTTGAGAGCTTCTACGGAACAAAAAAAGACGTCATCTGGCTCGATGAGGAAGCCGAGCAGAAGATTTATTCGGAGTGCCTCTTGCGGACGCTCGCAACCGTGCCAGGCGAGCCGAACGGAATTATTCTGGTGACGTTCACCCCGCTTTGGGGCATGACGGAACTCGCGAAGGACTTCATTCAGGCGGAGGAAGGCAGCCCGAAGAAGCTAATCACCGCAACCTGGGACGACGCGCCCCACCTCAGCCCGACAACCCGCACAGAGCTTTACAAATCGATCCCGCCGCATGAGCGGGAAGCAAGAACGGAAGGACGCCCCATGCTGGGCAGCGGAGCCGTGTACCCCGTTCCCGAGGCGGACATCGTTGTCGCAGACTTCGAACTTCCCGCATATTTTCCGCGAGCTTATGGGATGGATGTTGGATGGTCGAAGACGGCAGCCATCTTCGGGGCGTGGGACCGCGGCAATGACACGGTGTATCTGACGGGTGAGCATTACCGCGGGCAGGCCGAACCACCTGTGCACGCGGCGGCCATCAAGGCGCGTGGGACCTCCCTGCCCGGCTTCATTGACCCGGCGGCCAACGCCAGCAGTCAGGTTGATGGACAGAGACTGTTTCAGATTTACCGAGGCCTGGGCTTGAATCTCCACTTCGCACAGAACGCTCGCGAGGCAGGCATCTATGCCGTCTGGATCCGGCTCAGCACTGGCAGGCTCAAAGTGTTCCGGTCCTGCAAGAATTGGCTCGATGAGTTTCGCACTTACGCGCGAGACGAAAACGGCAACATTATGAGCGAGGCGAAATATCACCTGATGGCGGCAACGCGCTACCTTCTGCTCGATTCTTTGTCCCGATGGGCGGTAAAGCCAGTGACTCAGCCATCCTTGCGGCGCAGCGAAGCAAGAGGGATTCGTTGGGGCTGAAACGTGCCGAATAAGAAAGAGAGAGTGTTCAATGACTGAAACAGTGGGACAGCAAAATAGGACAGTACGCGGAACACGGACAATTCACGGACATTCCGCTATTTCGCACTCACTGCCAGTTTTGCAAGTTATTGAGAAGAGTGGTGCGCCCGGGGGGACTCGAACTCCCGACCTTCTGGTTCGTAGCCAGACGCTCTATCCAACTGAGCTACGGGCGCACTGTATGAGAAGAAATATTAACATACGAGTGGTTTGTGCTGCCAGTGAGGTGGGGAGAAATGCAGCAGAAAAAAAGCTGAAGGAAGGGAAGAAAAGAACAAGGAAAGAAAGAGGGATTTCTCGCGTTGCTCGAAATGACGGGGCGAGTGGATTGGCGAGTGTGTGGTCGTAAGGAGATGGGGCGAGTGGACATGGCGAAGGACGAACGGGCGGAGCGTTAGGGAAAAAGCGGTCTCGGAGCAGTTGGATGCGGGCCGGGCATGGCTGAAAGCGGGCTGAGCGTTGTTGTTGGAACCTCGCGGGCCTGGGGCACAACATGTTGTGCCCCTACGAAAGGATATGCAAAAGCGAAAAGCAGTGAGGAAGACAGAAAAGAAAGAGGGATTTCTCGCGTTGCTCGGAATGACGGGGAGTGCATGGCGCGCGTGGTGATAGCGGCTAGTCGGTTGCGGCGATTGGTGAGGATGCGGACGGAGTCGAGGTGCGGAGGAAGCTTTTGCCGTGATGTTCTGCGCCGCGCCATAGCAGGATGGCTAGCATCAGGATGGTGACGATTTCGAAACTGGCGAGCGCCCATCCGTAGCCGAAGCGTTCGCGCAGCGCGAATTGAACGGTGTTGGTGGGCGAGGCGAGCAGAATTCCCAACTGATAGGCGAGGCCGGGCATCAAGCCGCGCGCGGAGTCGGCGGCGAGTTCGTTGAGATGGATAGGAATCACGCCCCACGCGCCTTGCACGCCCATTTGCATCAGAAACGGCGCGAGAACGACGGCGAGGAGCCCTCCACCAAACGCCCAGAACGGAATGACCAGCAGGCACAAGCCAAGAGCAGCGAGCATGCCTTTGCGGCGTCCGGCTTTTTGCGAGAAGGCGCCGAATAAAATCGCGCCAACGATGGCGCCGCAATTGTAAAGGATGGCGACGTTGGCGACGTGCTGTGCGGTGAAGTGGTGCACTTCTTTCAGAAAATCGGGATATAGATCCTGTGTACCGTGAGAAAGAAACATCATGAAGGTCATGAGCACGACGAGATAGAGGAAGCGCTTCCAGGTGGCGGCGACGACGCGCAAGACGTCGAACACGCTGGCGGCGCGATGCTGCTGCCACGCTTCGGATTCAGGAACCTTGGTGCGAATGTACAACGCCAGCAACGCGGGCAACGCGCCGAGCCAGAACATGGGGCGCCATCCCCACGCCGGAAGCACGAAACGCGCTGCAACGGCGGCGAGCAAATATCCAGTGGAATAGCCGCTCTGCAGAATGCCGCTGAGAACGCCACGCCAACGCGGCGGCGCGGCTTCCATAGCGAGCGAGGCGCCGACTCCCCATTCACCGCCCATGCCGATGCCGAAGAGCGCGCGGAGAATCAGGAAGGAGGTGTAGCTGGGAGCGAAGCCACAGAGCAATTCAATGATGGAAAAATAGATGACGTTGGCCATTAAAGGAATGCGGCGGCCAAATCGATCGGAAAGCAGGCCAAAGATCACCGCGCCAACGGGACGCAACGCAAGCGTGGCGAAGGTGGTGGCGATGATGGCTTTTTTGGGGACGTTGAATTGGTGGGCGAGCGTGTCGTACAGAAAAACGATGACGAAGAAGTCGAAGGCGTCGAGGGTCCAGCCCAGGAAGCCGGCGAGAACAGCATGTTGTGCGCCTGATTTGGTGGGGGCCGTGGACATTAAGCGGGGAGATGCGTGGCTAGTCGAGTGGTCATGGGTCGTTACAATGCCACAGGCGGTGGAGAGAATGCTAGCGGGATGTCCGACGGGTATCGATGAGTTGAGATGCGATTCCCTCAGCGGCTAAAGCCGCTCATGCATTGCTGGTTTTCGGCACGGCTGAAATCTGTGCCCTGACGTAGAACATACATTCGCAGCCGGTAAATGACACGAAGGGACTTTACGCCTTCGCGCCTTCGAAGTGCTCTTCGATTTCTTCCAGGGTTTTGCCCTTAGTTTCGGGAAGGAAGAAGGCCGCGGTGGCGAAATAGATTACGGTGCAGGCAGCGAATCCAAAGAACATGGTGGCGTAACCGTACTTGCCGACGGTGGGCAGAAAGACGGCGGCAATGGTGGTGGAGACCGCCTGGTTGATGAGAAGAGCAATGCTCATGCCGTTGGAACGGATGCGCGTGGGCATCAGTTCAGAGAGCGCGAGCCAAACGCAGACGCCGGGACCAATGGCGAAAAATGCGACGAAAATGTAAAGGCTGATCGCGACCAGCCAGCCGTTTTGCGGGCTGGGCATGGGTGTGATCAGGGCATTTTCAATTTTCAAAGGCGCGGTGCGGGCTTCGTCGAGATTTCCGAAGGGATTGGAAAAAAAGGCCACCACCCGATTGGCGGGTACACAACTTTCGCGAGTAATGTCGATGGGCTTGGCGGCTTGGTCGTCGGAGCGAGCGACTTTTGTGGCGGCGCGAAAATCGCCATAGGAATAAATCACGCTCAGCGAGGTGACCCGGCCGCTAATCGCTTTGCCCCCGGCGCCGGAGGCGGCAAGCAGTTCATCGGCGGTGGACGGATTGTAAAGCAGCGACACTTTCTGATCGGCGGCGACCAGTCGCTGAACCGCGTCGCGCGCGTCGACGCGCAATTTTTCGGTTTTGCGGAAGAGTACACCGGTCCAAATCAACGAGGCAATGATACCGGCGCTGCCGAGCGAAAGCAGGAATTTGCGGCCTTTGCGATCGACGAGGAGAACAGCGCCGATGGTGGTCAGGAAATTGACCAAAGTAAAAATGACGTAGCCCCAATGAGCCTGGAGGTCCGAGAGACCGCTTTGCAGAAGGATGTTGGTGTTGTACCCAATGATGGAATTAATGCCGGTGGCCTGATTGCAGGCCAGGATAACGCAAGCAAGGATGAACGGAATGACGTATTTGCGTTTAAGCAGGGACTCCTTGACGTTGGTGCCAGAGGAAGATTTGGCTTTTTCGGCGGCGGCGCTTTCTTCCATTTCGCGCAATTCGGAATTAGCTTGATCGTTGGAGCGAGAACGGAGTAGCGCGACGAGGGCCGCTTCCCTTTTGCCTTTGCGGAAAAGCCAGCGCGGAGACTCAGCGACGAGAAAGCTTCCAAGCACAAATAGAATTCCGGGTGGGAGCGAGACCCAGAAAATGGCGCGCCAGGCGTGGTCTTTAAAGGCGAAAAGGCGTGCGGGATCGCCGAGCTGGGCGACCTCGTCGACGCGTCGACTAAAATAGATGCCGACTAACGCGGCGCAGACAATGCCAAGTGTGAGTAGCCACTGAAAGACGCCAGTGCCCTTCCCGCGAGTGTTGGCGGACAAACATTCGGCAAGATAGAGAGGAACGACAACACCGATCAGTCCCCCGCTGACGCCTTGCAACAAGCGGCCAAAAACGAGGGAACCGTAGCCTTGCGATGCTGCGATGAGGGGGATGCTGACGACAAACAAGATACCGCTGAGAATCATGAGCGGTTTGCGGCCCATCCAGTCGGCGAGCAGGCCGGCGAAAAGAGTGGAGATGACGCTCCCGAGCAGAACGGCAGCAACGACGATGGAGAGTTGTCCCGCGGTGAGGCGGGAAGTGGCTTCGAGATAAGGAAGAGCGCTGGCGATGATGCCAACGTCGACTCCGTAGAGCAGGCCGCCGAGACCGGCGACGAGCAGGAGGAAACGGTTGTAGCCGGCTTTGCTGTCGGTAGTGATTGCGGAGCCTTCGCCTGCGGTGGCAGGTGTCATTAGTGTGGCCTCAATTCCCTTTCAACAAAATCATGGCTCGATGGGTGCGCGTGCGGCGCGACCGGGAAATGTGTTGGGGACCAATTTTCCGTCGCGCAGAACGGCTGCACCATTTACAAAAACGAACGCGAAGCCAGTGCTAAGTTCCGTGGGCTTCAGATAGGTGGAGCGATCGCGAACCGTGGCCGGATCGAAGATGGTGATGTCGGCGTCAGCGCCTACACGGATACGGCCTTTGTTGCCGAACATGGGGGCACGGGCTTCGAGGCGTTGCGCGGGCATGATGGTCATTTTGCTCAGTGCTGTCATCAGATCGATGGCGTGCTGCTCGCGAACATAGTCTCCTAAAACTTTTGCGTAGGTGCCGGAGGTGCGCGGATGACCTTTGCCATTTTCCAGGCGGCCGTCGCTGGCAATCATGGTGAGCGGGCTTACGACCGCGATGCGTACATTTTCTTCCGTGTTGGAAGGAAGAATGACCATGCCACCGGTTTTGCGATGTTCGAGGAATGTGACTTTGGTGAGGTATTCGCCGGTGGCCGGCCAAAGCAGCGAAGCATAGTAAGAGTCTGGCTCGTTTTCTTTGTGATCGAAAATAGCGCTGCTGATGTCGGTCATGCCGCGCGAGTAGGGGTAGCACTCGGTGGTGACATCCATGCCGCGATGCTGCGCTTCTTCGATCATCTGAAGTTCGTGAGCTACATTGGGGCCGCTGGTGCTTTGAATATGGACAACGTGCAGAGGAGCACCGGTCACGGCAGCAGCCGCCATCACTTCTTCGAAACCGCTGATGTCGCCTTCTTTGTCGGACGGCAGCGCGCGGATATGCACGTGGCAGGAAGCGTGGTGACGCGCGGCAACGCGGAAGACTTCGACAATTTCCCAATTTGTGGCGGCGAAGGTGTAGGCGGGACCTACGCCGACTCCTAACGCGCCGCGCTTCAGGCCCAGGTCGAGCTTCTGTTTCATTTCTTCGATTTCGGTGGGGGTTGCGATGCGATGGGCGGCATCTCCACTGGGCAAAAATGTGGAGGGATCGTGCATGACCGCCATGCGCACAGGAATGTGGCCAACGCTGGCGCCGAAGTTGATGCGCGATTTGCCTTCGCGCGCGGCGTACCAAGCGTCTACGTCGGCGGTGCCGACTTCCATTTCAAGCGCAGTGGTGACGCCGTCGGCGGCTTTCACGTCGTAGTTTTCGGCGTCTTGGCCGTGCTGATGGAGATCGATGAAGCCGGGAGCGACGACTAGGCCTTTAGCGTCGACGGTTTCGATGCCGGGCAATGGCTTTTCGGAGATTTCTGCAATTTTGCCGTTGCGAATGGCTATGTTGCGCACCGCGTCGAGTCTGGATTCGGGATCCATGACGCGGCCGTTGAGGATGACCAGGTCATACGGCTTTTGTTCGCCGGTTGCAGGGGAGGAGGAAAACCAGAGGAGAGCTGCGGCTGCGAGCAGGACGGACCCGTACCGCGTGAATTTTCGTTTCGTTAGATGAATGGGCATGCCCCGTGGATTCGCCGCTCAGTTTTACTGCGTTCGGGTGGGAAGTCAAGGTTTTGTAAACCGATTCAATAGGGGGAATAGGAATGGGGCGAGAGCGAGGGCAGGTACAAATCGAAGAGGGATTCCTCACTTCGCAGACTCCGTTCGGAATGACGGGCCGGTGTGCGGATGCGTTGCGACGAAGCTGAGTTCTGGCTAAGAAGAGGAGTAAGGGCGAATGCCGGCAAGATGCAAACGCTACCAATTCGGGTTCGTTGGCGTGGACGAGACGTAGCTGAGGTTCGTGTTGCGATGCGTACGCAAAGAAAAACCCCGGCTCGTTGGGGGTTCCGAGCCGGGGTGGGGGAACTACGGAGGGGGGGCCGTAGGAAATCAAACTTGTTCAGGCATGCACAGGAACGCTGGTCGCGTGCACACAAATTTTTTGCAGCTCTTCGTACGTAAAGTAAATGTCAACTTCGTTGCCCGCCTTTTCAACGCGGCCAATTCCAGTTTCATGAGAGATGCGGCCAATTTCGTCGACGGGCATGCCGAGAAGAAAAGCAGCCCGAGCTTGGGTAACGTATTTAGGAACTTTCTGATTATTGTTCATGGTGTTCTCCCTCACGCTGGCATCAAAGCCATGCCGTCTTCTTCCACGCCCAAAATCATCGTTTTATAGATATCAACGTCCCAGCCTTCCCCAATCCGCATACGAACCGTGTCGCCACTTTCTTTCAAAAGCTTGCCGCGCAAAGGCACTTTAATGTCGCCCAGCGCCACCTGCAGAACCACCGCATGTCCTAACCACGCGTTGAATCCCGGTTCCATCGAGCCCCCTCAGCCTTGGTCGTGCTGCCACTTCGTCTCGCCAAGTAGAATCGCGTTTAGGGGCGTGGCCGACAATGGTACAGCGAGGGTACTAGACTAGTATTTCGGTACTGCCGGGGCGCAGAAGCGCTTATTTAGCTGGATTTAGCGGCGGGTACTTTCGTACTGACACAGCGGAACGCCTGACCCATCGCGCTGCTGCACGGCGATTTGCGATCCTCTTCTTCGTGGCACTGCACCGCATACCTATTCATTCGTTTGACCGCGAACGCCTGCATCAAGGAATAGGCCTGGCGTTGGGTGGCGGGTTCGCGCGCGGCTACGCCCATTTGGGTGTGCTGCGAGTATTCGAAGAAGAGTCGATTCCCATTTCGTGCATCGCGGGCAGCAGCATTGGAAGCATCATCGGGGCGGCGTATGCGAGCGGCGCTTCGCTTCAACGAATTATTGCGAAGTGCCGGGAAGTCCGGTTTCGAGATTTTGCGCGCTGGCGAGTATCGCGTTTCGGACTGGCCAGTAATGACCGACTAGGCGCGTTGGTGCAAAGCGTATTCGACTCAAAACAGTTTGAGAATTTGCTGGTACCTACGGCGATCGTGGCCACGGATTTGAGCAGCGGCGAGCCGGTCATCTTCCGGGAAGGAAGCCTGACCGACGCAATTCGTGCGAGCTGCGCATTCCCAGGGCTATTCGAACCGGTTCAACTTGGCACACGGTATCTGGCGGACGGAGCTTTGGTGGCTCCGGTTCCCACGCGCGCGGCTCGCGAATTGGGTGCGGAACTGGTAGTGGGCGTTTCGGTGGGTCTGCATGACGGGGACCGGGGCGCGCCAACCAATATATTTCAGGTGGTAAGCCGCGCGGTTAGCGCCGCACAGAAGAATCAACTGGAAGCGTGGGAGCGGCACGCAAATCTGGTGCTGCGTCCTGATGTGCCATCGCTCAAGTGGGACGATTTTGACCGCATCGATGAGGCTATGGAAGCGGGAGCCGCGGCAGCGCGCAATGCCCTGCCGCAAATTCGCAAACTTCTGATGCTGCAAGACGCACCGAGCCGCGAGTTTGGTGGCCAGGGCGAGATTTTGATCGCGGAGGCGCTGCGATGATTCGCGTTGGCTGGTGGCTTCCGTCAGTCTGTGCGGCCATTGTGTTGTGGTATGAGTGTGCAGAGAATCCGCTGGTTTTCTGCTACCGTATTGGTTGGGGCAGTTTCGCGATGTTGCGTTCATTCAGATTGGCCCCGATCTCCAATTCGGCGAGGACTGAAACCGCTTGCTGCAATCCATCCTTCATTTTCTCCGTTCGCTCTACAGTGCTGACGGACTCCGAGAACTAGTCACCTGGTTTGGCCCCATTCGCATCTGCCTGGTCATTTGCACCATCATCTTCGTAGAAACTGGCCTGTTCGTGGGCTTCTTTCTGCCGGGCGACTCGCTGCTGGTGACCGCGGGAATCTTCGCGGGTCAGAACGTGATTCCGCTGCGGTACTTACTTCTGCCGGGCATCCTGTGCGCCATCGTTGGTGACCAACTCGGCTACTGGATTGGACGGTCGGCTGGGCCGGCTCTCTACAACCGCGAAGACTCTTTCTTTTTCCGTCGCAGTCATTTGCAGCGGGCGCACGATTTTTATGAGAAGTATGGCGGCCGGGCGGTGATTCTGGCGCGGTTCGTTCCGATCGTGCGGACATTTTGTCCCCCGGTGGCTGGAGCGGCGCAGATGCGCTACTCGACTTATCTCACCTATGACATTTTTGGCGGCACGTTGTGGATCGGCAGCATGCTGCTGGGCGGCTATCTGGCTGGATCGCGGATTCCGAATATCGGCAAATATCTGCACTACATCATAGGGACGATTATCCTGTTGTCGATTTTGCCGCCGATTATCGGGATCCTGCGTTCGCGGGGCGCCAGCCAGGAAAAAACGCCAGGAACGATCGTTCCGGAGACGGAAGGCAAATGAGTCGCACGGAAAAGATTCGAGCCATCATTTTCGATATCGGTCGGGTCATTATCCAGTTGGACCTGCGGCGGGTGCAGGTGGGGCTTTCGAAGGGACTGCCGCTTTCACCCGAGGAGCTTTGGTCGGCGGTGGAGAAAGATCCCCGGTGGAACGACTGGCAAGAAGGACGGATGTCGGCCCGAGACTGGCACCAAAACCTGTCGAACCGTTTGGGTATACCACTGACCTTTGAACAATTCACCACGGTGTGGAATAGCACGCTGGACCCGGAGCCGATGCTGAGCAGCGAGCTATTTGAAGCGCTGGCCAAAAAGTATTGTGTGGCGCTGCTTTCGAACACCGACAAGATTCATGTGGCGCATATTGAGGCGAGCTACGACTTCGTGCGGCACTTCCCACCAACTCGGCGGATTTACTCCTGCTCGATAGGCGTCAGCAAGCCCAATCCCCTGATTTACCGGGAAGCGCTGCGGGCCTGCAAGGTGAAGGCAGGCGAGGCGGTGTACATTGATGACATCGCCGCGAACGTAGACGCAGCCCGGCAATTGGGGCTGTCCGGCATTCAATTCCAATCTCCCACCCAGCTACTGCAAGATCTTGGCGCTTTGGGCGTCGAAATACCAATTTCTGTCACCAAGTAGGAATTCATCGGCAGAATTCATCTGCGCGTAAAGATTGCTAGAACTAGTACCGGCTGTCTTTTCGACCAGTGCTGGTAACTGTCCATTCGACAAGGACTTGCCCCCTACAGGATTTGGTGGAGCCGCGGCATCTTTCTTGCACATCTTCCTAGCAGAACTTAGGCTAAGGCGGCCCGCAGTGCTGCCGTTCGATAGAGTAGAGACCCTACGGGGTGAGGAGAAGATATTCACTATGTCTGAGCAATATAATGTTGTGGAATCCAAGAGCAGCCCGTCTTGGCATCTGCCCGCGATCATTGTGCTCGGTTTACTGGCGCTGGCCGGCCTCGGGTTTGCCTGGAGCAATTCGACCAAGTTGGATGCAAGCAACAAGGCGGTAGCGGACCAAGTTAAGGCCGTTCAACAGTCGGAGCAGTCTGATTTGGCGTCTCTGAAGGATCAGATTGCAGTCGACGAGAAGTCCAACACGGAACTACGCGGCGACCTGAAAGTGGTCACCGACAAGCTTAAAATTACCCAAGGTCAACTGAAGAAGGCGCGTCAGGAAGCCGTCGAACAGAACACCGAGACGACTCAGAAGCTGACCGCATTGGACACTTCGGTGCATACCGAACTGGCCACCAAGGCGACTTCGGACGACGTGAAGACCGTGGACACCAAGGTTACGCAGGTGAGCACCGACCTGGGCAAGACACAGTCTGACCTGAGCATGGCGCGCAGCGAACTGGGAACCCTGATCGCCCGCAATCATGATGAAATCGACGTGCTCCGCCGCATGGGCGAGCGCGACTACGTGGAATTCACGATAACCGGCAAGAATCAGCCACAGAAGGTCGGTAACGTGACCGTAGAACTCAAGGGCGTAAACGAGAAGCGCAGCCGCGTAAACGTGGTTTACACGGTGGAAGATAAGCGCTACGAAGAAAAGAACCGCAACGTCAATCAGCCGATCTTTTTCTATATGTCTGGCACGCACATGCCCGAGGAGATCGTGATCAATAAGATTGGCAAGAACACAATCAGTGGCTACCTGAGCGTACCGAAGGCTAATGCTCAGCCGAGCGCGGCCGCAGCTGCCAAGTCTGGCAAGTAAGTTCATCACCTAACCAATAACGAGAGGCGGGCAGAATTATCTGCCCGCCTTTTCCTTTTGCCCGTCAGGCAATTTAGAGAGATCTTCACTTCAGGTCGTGCGGGCAACAAGCGCATAAGGTCCCCTCGCTGGGCTTGCCTCAGAAAGATGCCCCTCCCACCTATTAGGCTTGGCTGTCGGACATGCCAAATGTTCATCTTCCGTTCACAAATCTGACTACGAAAAAGACCTACTGTCCTCCACTCGCCCATACAGGAAAAGGGAGGATTTCATCGATGAGAAAGTGGACTTTACCGGGTCTGACCGTGGCGGCACTTGCCCTGTCGGCTACGATTGCTTTGCCCGCGTTTGGACAGACAGCTGTCTCGCCTTATGACTTGACGGTATTTGCCAAGGCACCGTCTGGTTTGAGCGCGCCCGATTCGATTGCAGTGCTGCGCGATCATGTATTCGTAGGATACGGCGACGGGCACTTGCCGGATGGCTCCGACGGGCTGAATAGTCAGGTTGTGGAGTACACGATGGATGGCACCGCGGTTTATACGTACGCAGTGCCAGGACACAACGACGGGCTGAAGGTCGATCCATCAACTCATCTCTTGTGGGCGATTCAAAATGAAGATGCTAACGCCAACATCGTGATCATCAACACCGAAACGCATGAAACGAGACTCTACACATTTGGCCCAACGCTGCATGGTGGCGGCTACGACGACATCGTGTTTCGTGGCTGCAAGATTTATGTCAGTGCGTCGAATCCGGCGAAGAACCCGAACACTGGACCAGCGATTGTCAGCATCCGGCTCTCGGGAAGCACGGTAGAAATTGAACCGGTACTGGAAGGGAATGCCAGCGCGATCGACATCCCGACAGACGCAACAATCCAACTGAATCTGCAGGACCCCGACTCCATGACTCTGGATCCGCTGGGGAACATCGTTTTGAACAGCCAGGGTGATCAGGAATTGATTTTCGTCAGCAATCCTGGAAGTTCCAGCCAGCGGGTGTTGCACTTGCCGCTAAGCTACATGACACCGAGCGGGCCAATGGCCGTGGAAACAGACGACACCGCGTTTGTGACCTCGACGGAAGGATTTATTCTCTTCGCGGATAAGGGGCTGAACACTGTCTACAAGCTCAGCAAAAACGCGTTCGTGCCGGGCACGGCGTTTACGGCGGCAGACGGAGGGCCATTCGTCGGCACGTTGGACCTGACGACCGGCGTGGTAACGCCGATCGTGACGGGACTAAAGGGTCCCGGAGGAATGATGTTCGTCGATACATCGAAGCGCAGCAAAAGCGGAGATGATTCGCGGGATGGGGATCGCAGCTCCTGCCGTGAACGAGACTAACCCAGGCTACGGGTAGTCTCTAAGCCTGAACATCCTGATGTTTTGCAGGCGGCTCCGAATCGCGAGGTTCGGGGCCGCATCGTTTTGGTAAGGAGAATTGAACATGTAGGCCACGCGAGAGCTAATTGCGTGCGCTTCCGCTACAATCGAGGTTCACATCGGGGGCTGATTTTTTGCGTACGTCGACCATAGCGGTTTATTGCGCCATCGATAGCTTGATTTCGTTGTCGGGCAAGGCCCTCACGGGATTCCCGGAGTTTCTCGAAGGATTGTCGGAAGCAAGCATTCCGTGCGTTTGGGTGACCTCGCGCAACCGCATGTATCTGGACGCGACCCTACGCAAATTCGGGCATGGCGCGCCGTTCATTGGGGAGAGCGGTTCGGGCGTATACATGCCCGAAGATTACTTCCACCTGCGACCGGCAAAGACCACGCGCCTGGGGCGTTTTACGTGCATTCCAGTGGCTGCCCTGCAGCCTGCGGCGCGAGAGGCGCTCGACGTGCTTGCGGAAGAGACCGGCGTAGAGGTGGTGCCGCTGCGTTCGCTGTCGCCCCGCGAGTTGTCGCAGAATGTGGGTCTGCCACAACGCGACGCGGAACTGCTGCGGCAACGCGATTTCGACGAAGTGTTTTTCTTCGCAGGCGCAACCGAGGACATCGAGAAATTTCGAGCAGAAGCTGTGAAGAGAAACTTGTCGTTGCACGCACAAGGTCTACTGTGGGCGTTGGCGTGTGGAGCGAATCTTGCCACGTGTGTGCGCGATCTTTCAAAATTGTACGATCGTGCGGTGCGCGGCCACGCATTCACCATCGCGATTGGCACGGCCGAAGATGCTATCGAATTATTTTCTACATGCGATCGCGGTATCTTATTGACGAATCGCAAAGACGACGAGGAAACAGAATTCGATGAGCAACCAGGAGTTGCTGAAAAGGGACCCGCACCGAAGCGTCTGCCACTGTTTTCGCCGGATACCTGGGAGACAGTACTAGAGGCGGTGCAAACTAAATTGCATTCGTAGAGGGAAACAGAGTGTCCATTGTGTGCTGTGGTTTTCACATCGCGGATTTGCGCGAAAAAGCACTGTTCCGAATTGGGCAAAAATCCAACAAAAGCGAGTAATGAAGGTACCAGAACTCCGTCCAAATTCTGGCACTGCGATTGCTTCAAAGGCAACATCTTTTGTTCGAGAAAGGGAACGCTCGGTATACGTGTAGCTCGTACTCCGAGTTTAGGAGACTGAACCCATGACATGGATGCGACGCATGATGCACGTTCCCGCGAGCGAGACACAGACGGGATTGGTATTAGCGCTGTGCATATTCACGATGAGCGTGATGTCCATCGCCCTGGTGTGGCAAGCACAGGTGATCGCCAAGCAGAACGCGGTCATCCACATGATGCAGACGCGCTTCGGCGGCTGAGCGGTTGAAGTCGACGGTTCACGAAGGTTCGTGATCGCGCTCACACGCGTCCGCTAGTAACCTTTCGCAACATCGCATTTACGGTTCGACTTATTTTCTCTGACATCGATCGCGACGAAGTGCTTGAATCTTCCTAGCAGTGGAATTCACATGGGAGATTGAACGTGAAGCGCTTTCTTGTAGCTTTTACTCTAGCCGCATTGTTTATTTTGCCGGCCGTCGCGCAGGAAATATCCGGGCCTGAAGCGGCACTTCGTACCACCAACAGCGCAGTCCATAAACACCACCATAAGCGTCACAAAAAAACACACTTCAGGGCATCACCATCACAACGCAGCCCAGCCTAAGTCTTAACTAGAAAATGCCGCCATCGCTGGTAATGGGATTGGTGGCCTGGGGTGCGGTGAGATGCAGTGTGCTCGTTACTATTCGCAACTAACGCTGCGCCTACAAACTATTTTAAACGCAAAAAGGCCCCGGCTGGCGTCGGGGCCTTTTGCAATTTTGCTGCATCGCTTGGCGAGCAGCCTAGAATATCCGGCTGTTCGGGCGCGACTCGCACCGCAAAAGCGGTGTGTTCAGCTTACGTTTGCTTCTAAGCCCGGTGGAGTAGTCATTCTTCCTCCGGAGCTCTCGGAGCTCACACCTCGCTTGTACTCCCGCGTAATGCGGGGTGCAAGCGAAATCTTGACGAAGCGCGAAACAAAAAATATACGCACGCGTAAGATAACTTAGGTTGTGAGGAGAACGAACCCCGCTACTTGATGAACAGAGTCTCGCGAAGCTGATCGCGGCCGACAAAGGATTTAACGCTGCGATAACGGCCGAAGAGTTCCTGGATTTCGCGATTCTGGTAAACCTTCTGCGCCGGGAAAATTGGCTTGGCCGAGAGCACTTGCAACGTAGTGGTATCCGCAACGCGATAGCGCTGGAATCCTTCCGGCTTCTTGCTGTGAAACATGGCGAATACCGCGGCACCGGGACGAAGCAATTCGGTAACGTGAGCCACCAACTGCTTAGCGAGCGCTGGCTCCAGATAGTCCAAGGTGTCCCACAAAAGCAAAGCATCGAACGAAGAGACCGCGTAGCGAAAATTCTCGGCGAGAAAACGCTTGGCGCGCGCTTCCGGTGTTCGCGAAGCGTAGTCGTCGGCAGTAAGCGTCTTGCCCTTTTCTTTCTCAGTTTCCTCGGCTTGAAAATCTGCCCAACCGCGCAAAATGTCGTCGGAAGTTACGCGAAAGCCGCGCTCGATAAAAAAGTTAAGCGTGGTCTGCCAGGCTGGCCCCAAATCCAACAACGTGCCGCGCCCCAACCCATCGAGGCTCCACAAGAATTCTTTCAGCCCATTCGAAACCCGGCTGACCTCTGGCAGTTGCGGCGTGCGGCTCGCGCCTACCGCGGGAATGCCACTACCATTGGTCTTAGCCGGCTTCCGTTCGGCAGCGAGCGGCGTGCCTAGTTCGCGCACGGGACTCGTGCCGACTCCAATCCCGAGTTTATTCAAAATACCCATTGTTAATCAGCGCCTGCGACCGCCGCCCCCGATGCTGCTTTCTCTCCACCGATGCTGGAATTTTTCACCCGGCTGGATTCCGTTTTAGTGTAGCCAACTCCGTCGGCCAAATGGCTTGGCAATTTGCCTGCTTCCATTTTACCGTGCACCTCAGCGCCTTCTTCAATAGCAATTTTCTCGGCCTTTACGTCGCCATTGACGCGCGCGGTGCTCCAGATCTGGATGCGCTCCGAGGCGGTCAACTTCCCTTCCACGCGCCCGCGGACGATCACCTCGCGACCCAGTATTTCGGCTTTTACGGTCGCGTTCGGTCCCACAGTAACCACCGCATTGGATACGGTCACTTTGCCATCAACGGTGCCGTCGATAAACAAATCTTCGCTGCCGGTAATCTCGCCCTTAATCTTGATGCCTTGGCTAACACATGCTGCTGCGGTTTTTCCGGAGCTGGTGCTGCCCCCGATGGAGCCAGCGCTTACCGGAGTTGCCGAATGCGCAGGAGCTGCAGAAACGCCCGCAGATCCCTGCGGCTTTTCATCCTCTTTACGCCACATGGAGACACCTCAACTGTTCTTTTGATTTTCAAAGTCGCTTATCGGAGGCTGGGAAGCGTGCGACTGAGAAAGTTGAAGATATTACAGCACTTATTGGGTGTAAAGGGCAAGGCAACTTTTTTCCACGGAGGATGTGCCCTGATGGTTCACAGGGTTCTATTGACTCAATCACTTAGCGGGGGTGGGGGCCGGAACGCCGCTGGAGCCTCGGAGCTCCCAGAAGGCGTCGATCATCCCAGTGAGTTCGTGAAAGAACATCTTTTTGGAGATGCGCCGCTCCCACCAATGGTCGGGGTCGAAGTCGCCGTCCGGCGCGCTGGCGATAGATACAGTAATTGTGGGAGGGAACTCCTTTTGGAAAATGTAGCGAGACCGGCGGGTGTGATAGTTGGAAGTGACCACAACGATGCTTTTCCAGCCATGCTGTTGGGCGACACCGCGGAGCACCGCGGCTTCTTCCATGGTACTGGCAGCGTCTTGCGGCAGGCGCAGGATTTTTTCTTTGGGGACGCCGCGCTCGATCAGGTCGTGTTCCATCAATTCCGATTCCCCGGCGTTGGGCCGGAGTCGCTTGCCGCTGGCTACAACTTCGTTGGCAATTCCCTGCCGGAATAATTTGGCTGCATGCGTGGAGCGATCGGCGTAGAAATTGTCTCCGCTCAATACAACGATGGCATCCGCATGGGCCGCAGGCTGATCAATAACCCAGGATTCTCCGGCGAATCGCATCATGGGATAACGCGCCAGGTAAATGGCCGTACACAATACCAACAGGAAAAGCAGGGAGACTAAACTTCCAATAACTCCGCCCTGTTCCCCGTTGCGCTGCGACGGCTTGTTCATGTATTCGGGTCAATCGATCGCAAATGCTCGGCCGCTTGTTCGGGAAGAAATCCGTTGAAGTAAACTTCCTTGATGCTGTACGACTTGCTGCGCTTTTCAAGGATCGGCATGATCTCGATGTGCCAGTGGTAATCGTCGGCTAGCGTTTTCCAGTAGCCGGCAAGTTCACCTTTTTTGTTACGGGTATTTGGCGCGGTATGAACGACCAGGTGATAAGCGGGAGCAACTTTTTCCAGGCGGCGCAACACACGGCCTAGCAGCACGGCAAGCTGGCGGCGATTGGAACCTGGGCGCGGCTGTTCGAATAGATGATTGTGGCGTCGGTGCAGCACCCACATTTCAAAGGGCACCCGCGACGCGTACGGGCACAGGGCGTAGTAGTCGCCTTGCACATCGACGATGCGTTTACCCTGCTTTTCATCTTGACGCACGATGTCGCAGAATACGCACCGTTCCTTGTCTTTGTACCACTCGTGCGCCGAGCTGAGTTCATACTTGATGCGGCGCGGCACGAAAATTGTGGCGGTTACTTCAGAGTGTGCGTGAGGCCATTCTTCGCCAGCGAGCAGGCCCTGATTCTTGAAGACGCTTACGTATTTGAAGCGCGCATCCTTTTTTAAGTCGGCGATGCGCATGCCCCAGGCCCACAGGACGCGATCGATTTCATCATCGGCTAATGCAGAGAGCTTTTTGTCGTGCTGTGGCGTTTCGATGACCACTTCGTGCGCGCCCAACGAGCCCATCTTGTCGTAAATGCCTTCTGCCGCGCGGCCGGGTTCCACTTCCACGCGATAAAGCGGGTCGGGATGGGGAATTACGCGGACTTGCCACGCTCCTTCCGCGGGCCCTACCAGCAGCGTTTTGGCATTTTCCACGCGACCAGGATCCAGAGGGCAAGGTACGTCGCCATCTTCCTGTCGCTCGCGTTGCCCAGATACAACCCAACTTTGCGTTATGGGATCTCGTCGGATTTCCATGGATGATTATCGAGTATACCGCGTCGGCGTCGGTCCTTCTTCCAACCGGTGCCGGTCCCAGATGGCGCCTTCGCGGGTGTAGTACGCCATCTCAAAATCCTGCGTGAGTTCCAGCGCGTCTGTAGGGCAAGCATCCTCGCACAGGCCGCAGAACATGCAGCGCGACGTGTCGTAGGTGAACGTAGTTAAAACTTTACGCCGCGTGGCATCGTCGCGTTCCCATCCCACCACGATTAGATTTTCCGGGCATGCCAGAGTGCAAAGATTGCAGGCGATGCACAGCGTCTCTCCACTTTCGGGATTCTTGTTGAGGCGCGGAGCGCCGCGGTAGCGCTCGGCAACCATCGGGCGCTCCAGTGGATACTGCTCGGTGTAGAGGTTTTTGGGATGCTGGGTGCGAAACGTGAGGCGCATGCCCTTCAGAAAATCCAGCTGGAATAGGCGGTGCAACAACTCGCGCATGTTCTCAGTCTCTTGTGCCAGCCGGGTCTTGTCAAGGATTCTCGGGCATGACAAGTGCGCGTCTTGTTGTGTTTCGCGGGGGCTATGCGGCGTGGGGCGCGTCGTGTCGCGTTACCATTCGAATCGCTCGGCGCGTGATATTCTCTGCTGGCTGATGGCTGACGATCTCCAGTTCATGCAGATGGCTCTTGAGGAAGCGTGCGCTTCTGGCGATGCAGGGGAAGTCCCGATTGGCGCGGTGCTGGTTCACAAAGATGTAGTGCTGGCGCGCGGCGGAAATCGCACCATTCGCGACACCGACCCCACCGCTCACGCCGAAATTGTAGTGTTGCGCGAGGCGGCGCGACTGCTCGGCAATTACCGCCTTGCAGACACCACGCTGTACGTCTCGCTTGAGCCGTGCTCCATGTGCGCCGGAGCTATCATCCAGGCTCGTGTGCCGCGCGTGGTCTATGGCGCCGACGATCCCAAGGGCGGTGCCTTTCGTTCGTGTTTCGAAATTCTCACCAGCCCAAAACTCAATCATCGCGTGGAAGTGGTCTCAGGCGTTCTTGCTGCGGAATCCGTCGCGCTGCTGCAAGCCTTCTTTGCATCCCGCCGCTAGTTCCCTTCTCTATTTGCAGCGGTGCCTCATTGCGGTGCACATCGCAAGCCCAGATAGCCCACCAGCCAAACGCTCTGCTACAATAAATTATCGACTGCGGAGAGGTGACTGAGCGGTTGAAAGTACTCGCCTCGAAAGCGAGCGTGCGGGAAACCGTACCGTGGGTTCGAATCCCACCCTCTCCGCCATAACTTTGGAATCAGTGGGATAGAGCCTTCCTAAATTTATTTGGCTAGTCCGAGGACGACACAATCAGCGTACGACGGAACTTCAGCAAAGCAAGCTGCGACGACGTGCTTTTCGCAAACCATCGCGGCAACCCGGATACGCACCACGCACCCGCTCCGAAAACTCCAGCGACTTCCGAAGCGAGCCGCGCGAAGTTCCACACAGACCTTCACAAGTTGCACAAGACCGGGGCGAGTAGGCGCTACCTTGCAGGCGTGCCGTTGAAAACCCTCTGGGTCCCAGGCCGGTGGCTGCCGTTCCGCTCATAGTGGTCACCGCGGTATTGGACGACATCCAGGTTGCGGAGGAGGTAAGATTTTTGGTGCTTCCGTCGGCGTATAGTCTCGTGGCCGTGAGAGTTTGTGAGGCGCCCGACACAATGCTTGGATTGGGCGGCGTCACGGTAATGGATTGCAGCGCTGAGACAACGACGCCGACGCTGACCGTGTCGACCACATGGATGCTCTCGGGAACAGCAATCTCCGAGAAGGTTGGTGTTTCCGTCACGCGAATCGTTTCGGGAATCGAGATGGTCACCGTGGATGGAGGCGGAGAGCCACCTGCTGTACTGGTGCCCGAGCCGCTCAAAGGCAGCGTCTGCGTGAAAAAGGCACCCGCTTGGGTGCTGGTGAGATTGCTCAGGCCTGAAGTATCAGTGAAAATGGATATTCCCGCTCGCGGCAGCGCCAGAGGTCGCGGTGTAGGTGATCGTGAAAGTGCAAACAGAACCAGCCAGGAGCGTGATCGGGAAGGAGGCACTGCCGATCGAGCAGGAAATCTGGGAAATCACAAAGGCTGCGTTCGACGGCGTGGCAACCGATTCTAGTTTCATCGCGGTCTCACCGATGTTCGAGAGCGTGACCATCTGGGTTCCCGAATTTCCGCCAAAGCCCAAGCTCTGCGAGGAGTAATACGCGACTTGACCTGCGACGCTGATCAGTGGCGTGACAAACACCTGATCGTTTACGTGAATAGTCTCAGCGTCCGGAAGATCCGAAAGGACGGTGGTGCGTCCGATACCGTGATGGATTCAAATACGGTAATCATGGCAGGGGGTGTGAACGCCCCCGTCAGCGTCGATTGGCCTGCGGCAGTCGTGAAGGTTCCATTGCCCAGTCCTGTTGCCGCGGTGGGCGCGATATTTATGGTGACTACCGCCGTAGTGGAATTTTGGACGCTCAGGCTACCGGCGGCGATAGAAACGCCGGCATTGCTGAGGGTGACGGCGGCTCCGGCACTTTGGAAATTTCTCCCAGTCAAAGTAATCAGCAGCGCCTGTTGCCCTTGGGTTCCTTGGCTGGGGCTGACGGTGAGAAGCTGTGGCCCAGGAACTCCATTTACTTGCAGTGAGATTGTTATTGTGGCATCAGAGGCGGGCACTCCTTCGGGCTGATTGGAAGTGGCGGTGAACGTGGAGAGGTACGAGGCCGATTGCGAAACGGTGGAAGTCACGACAATCGGCAGCGCCGTGGAACTCGTGCCGGCGGTAAGGCTCCCGACAGCGCAGATCAGCTGCGAAGCAGTGCTTGCCGAACATTGGGACGAGGAGCCCGTTTGCACAAATTGCAGCCCAGCGGGGATGTTGTAAGTGACGATGACGTTCGTGGCGGTTGCCGGACCAGAGTTGGCTACACTCACCGCCACGGTGGAATTCGTACCCACTGAGATGATTCTTAACATCGTGGTGAACCCAAGAGAATTGCTCACCAGAAGATCGGGTGCACGAGAAGGAGCCGATGCAATTTGTGTCCAATACAGGGCGAGGTCCGGCAGGCCTGAGGGATTGTTGGCCGCGCTGCGGAAATGCCCCGCCACGACGGCATACCCATTAGGCGCAGGTCCGGTGATGGAAGTGCCACCACCTAGATCGGTGATGGTCTGCGCCACGAGCTGGCACTATTAGTCGCAAACACATTCTGAAAGGGGGTTATCGTGGCGGCGAAGGAATCCTGATCCTCTCCGAGCACCGCCACATCGGGCGAGCCATCTCCGTTCAGGTCGGCTACCGCGAAGGCTGGTACGCAAGAGAGCTTAAGAGAAACCAATAAAAAGAGAGGACAAAGGTTTACTCGACGACAATTCCTTTTGCACGAAAGTCGCCGATTACAACGTCGACGCGATTTCCTGCTTTCACTAGCTGACTGGGATTCCCGAAGACCATCCAGTAGATTAGGCCATTTTCTGGTTCTGAAGACTGGCGCAACTTCCCAACCTTATCCATCTCCGGAACTCCCAACTTTGCGCCGCTCACTTCGTCGACCAGATACGGATTAAACTTTTTGTCGTTCAGTGTTTTTGCTTTTTCTGCATCCAGGACGCGATAGTCGAAGCGCAGCATACCCTTTGAGGAGACTAGGCGCACGCCGATGATCTCCACGCCCCACTTCCGTTTGTAGTAGGTGCTGTCAAATGCGTGCCAGTTTGCGCTCGAGGCTGGCCCGGAATCCGTTTTGCCAGTCGAAGCGGTGGCAACTGTAGCCGATGTGGAACCAACATGATTTTCTCGCGTCGCGGGATTTTGCTGTGCGCTGCCACTCATGCTGAACATCAACAGCGTGGCCATGCAAAGGCCCCCATACAGCCCTATTCTACGGCTCTTCGAAAACCAATAACTGTGCATACGCTTCTGTTCTCCCAAAAATCTGTTTCTTACATCACTCAGATTGCCAGATCTACTTACGTGCAAAGAGCAACCGCCATTGTTTTGAAATTTATTTCGAAAACTGGTGTTGCTCACGAGATAGTTTTCGTGAGCAACACCGACCTGGAGACAACAGCCTGACTTGCAGCTACCTATTTTGCCGTTCCGGACAGCGCTGCCGTTGGTACTCCTGCTGCGCCGGCAGGTGCGGAGAGTGTCCCATTTTCTGCGCCGGTAGCCGAACCCGTCGGATGGAACTGTACGTAGATATTGCAGGAGGCACCGGGCGCCAGAGTGGTCACTCGAAGCGCGGAAATCGGATTACTCGTGCCGCAGGTCGTTAGTAGCGAGAAGAACCCGCCGGGTACGCCGAAGTCCGTCGTGTTTGCAGAAACGAACGGCGACGCGATGTTGTTAAGTGTCACGTTGCCCGTGTTGGTAAGGATGAACGCGTGGAACGCGTTGGCTGGTGTCGTTCCTCTGGTCACCGTCCCAAAGTTATACGGCGACGGAGCAAGACTGGCCGAAACTACCGAAGTCACGCTAGTTCCCGTCAGCGCTACAGGCGAGCCCGTTACCGCCACGTTCGCCGTGATCGTAACGGTTCCCTGAACAGTTGCGCCCACGGTTCCCGTCGGCTGGAAGGCCACGGTAATGGTGCAAGTCGCCGTTGCCGCAGGCAGAGTGGTACCGCAAGATCCGCCCACCCGCACGAACTGAGCCGAAGGTGTAATGGTGATTCCGGTCAGATCGGCGTTGCCGGTGTTATGCAAGGTTAGGGTCTTGGTCGCGCTCGTCGTACCAATCACCACGTTGTTGAAGGTGAGCGGCCCGCCGGTGACGCTGCCAATCGGTGCACTGAGACCTGCAACTTCGAAGGCTCCGATGTCGAATCCAGCGCCCTGTGGCCGAGTGGTGCCGAAGATGTCGTGATTCGGCGCTACGAGCGGAGTACCTGCGTCAACCGCGGGCGACTTTCCGCCGCATGTTGCCGCCGGTATGGTGGCTCCTCCGCAGATGCGGTAGTCACCAATCGTCACGCCGTAACCCGGATTGCCTTTCGCAATCGACGAGTCGCTGAGCGACAGAGGTCCATACCGCAGATCCACCCAGTTGCCGCCTTCATCCTCTGCTCCTCCCGCCTGGAACGTGAATGGCGGGTTCGGTGGAGTGCTATCGGGAATTCCTGGATTAGCGCGCGAGCCATTGCAATATGCATGTGCCAGCAATGGATCGGCTTCCTGGTTGTGATTGTTGTTGTAAATATTGTTGCTCGGATCGGGAGTCAGAACCGAATACGTTGGGTTCATAACTAACGTTGGTGTTGCTTCCGACTGGCCGAGTACGCCAAGGTCCCAATACGTTGCTCCGGCTGGGCAGGCTCCGATTGAGGTCTGCACGAGCGTTGGAACAAGCGTTGTGGTTGCTGGCGAACCTGGGTTTGCACCGGAGCCCGGACCGCTTGTTACCTTGAAATAGAACGAGCGATTCTTGAACACGATGTTGTTTTCCAAATATGGATTGGAGAACACTTTGCAATTCGTATTTCCGCCGCAGTTGGTGCCCGTGCCGAACGCGGTAGCAAATACCGCGCCGTGTGGCTCAGCGCTAATGCCCGCGGGTTGATTCGCGGACTGCGTACCCGTTGGCGAAATCGCAATGACTGGACCAGCCGTAGCGGTGCTGTCGTTGTTCGCCACGGTGTTGTTGATGATCTGCGAGTTCACCGTGTCCATCAACGAGATGCCGCCGCCCGCCCATCCTGCAACGTTGTCGACGATCATGTTGTTGGTCAGCGCCACCGCCCACCAGTTGCGTGGCGTGGTCGGATTGGCAATCACGTCTTCGCCGTTCACATCCTGCAAACGAACGCCGCCGCCGTGTCCGCCTTGCGCCGAGTTGCCCTGGATCAGATTCGAATCCAGGATAACGTTTCCGGTACCCAGTGATTGTGTCGTTCCAATCGCCGGCTCGCCTTCAATGGCGATACCGCCACCAGAAGTAGCTTGTGATTGGACGAATGACTGGTTGAACAGCACCTGGTTGTTGGCGATTGTCCCGTTCCAACTCAGACCGATATGTCCGATACCGCCACCATCGCCCACGCTGAAGTTACCGCAGACGAAGTTGAACGTAACTTTGTAGTTGTCCGTACCGGTGCACAGCGACAAACCGCCGCCCGCTCCAGCTTCGCCGGTGTTGGACTCGGCTGTGCCGTTCTGCGTAATCGCGTTGTTGTGCACGGCGACGTTCTGGTCGAACCCGAACGGCCCGAGGCCGGTCAAACCTTCCAGATATGGTTGACCGATGCGGATGCCACCGTGATATACGCCGGCGTTTCCGTAGATGCGATTGTTCGCGATTTCCAAGTTGTGCGCCCAACCATTCACGTAGATACCGCCGCCAGAGTCGCCGCCCGTGACGCTTACGCCGTCAATCCGCGAGGGCGCGCACAGGAAGTTGCTCTGCGAACCCACCGTCCTAGCGTTGCCGCAAGATTTCGCCGGCAAATTCTTGGCCAGCACCGTGATACCTGCGCCTTCTTCTGTGCCCAACACTGAAGGTTCGAGTAACACGATTCCGCCAGTGATTTCCTGACCCGTCAACGGGTCAGCCGCGTTCAGTTGATTTGCAGGGCAGCTCGCGTTTGCCGCGGCGATTGCATTGCCTTGCGCATCGAGACCGAAGAGGCAATTGATGCGCGGTCTCCATTGCGCCAGCTTCTGCGTAGGATATTTCGCGGCGTTGATGATTACCGATGCCGCGCCCACACCTTGTAGGCGAATCGGCTGCCACATAATCACCAGTTCCGGATAGTTGCCGGCTTGCAGCATGATCATGTCGCCCGGATTTGCGGCGTCGATGGCATCCTGAATCGGATGCGCAAAGCCGGTCGCAGTGATGTTCAGCGCGGCAGGGGTCACAAAGGTGGGCACTTTGCCGCCCACAGTGATCGTTACCGCGTCCACGGATTTTGTCCCGTTGGCGCTCTTGATTAGGAGTTCGTACGCGCCTGGTGCTACGCCGGTGGGGATTGCTGCATCGATCTCCCCGTCAGCCCAGCCCAGGTTTGCGCCGGTTGTAATCAAATTAGCTACTACTGCTCCGGTTGCGCCGTTCACCAACTGCGCCGTGCCTGGGAGGCTGCCGAAGCTATAGTGCCGCGTAATTGTCGAAACGTTGCCCAAGCCGGTGCTGGATGTGGATGGTCCGTTGTAGGCGTTGTTGGGAACCGAGACGTCGCCAAGCGCGATGATCTTCAACGTCGAACCCGGTCCGCTTACCCACGGTCCAAAACCGCCGGCGGCAACGGCATCGCTGCCGTCCACCCGCTTGATGGCCGGAGTTGCGTCGGGATAGGCGCAATCCACTGGGTTGTCTCCCGCGGCGAACGCGGCGATCGGCAATACCGGCGTGTCCATATAGTCGGTCGTGCCGGGCATATACGCGTTCGTGTAGCAGAAGTTGCTGTACTGTGGATTGTACTGTGGGTCCGTAATCACCTGCCCGAAGGTGGATGAACCTGGACGAGTATCGCGGATCGGGCCCGGATCGTTCATGCAGGTGATCATCATGTTCGGTGCGTAGCCCGTTGGGTTCGGTGGATTCACTTCCCACGTCGAGTACACCAATCCGTTGAATAATCCGAATTGATCGGCGTAGGTGCGCGACACTTCAAGTCCATTGAAGTCGCGGAACGCTACTGGCAAGAACGGCACCGCATACTTCTCGCCGTAGTCCGGCTTGGTAGTGTTGAACTCCGACGACAGGTCGTCCAGGATGATGCCGGTGAACTTCGCGGCCTTCGGCGTCTTGGTGAAGGTGAAGAAGTCCACTTTGCCTTGCATCTGGTCGGTCAGCACCACTTCTCGGCGGTCGCAAAGATGCTTGCTCGCACCCGCGAACGGCGCCACCTGTCCCGATCCTGGCGAGATGCTCATGAAGTCAGGAACGATGTGCAATTGCCCGACGCACGGCGTGTTTTGCTGAATTTCGCCGACGTTGAAGCCGCCAAAGCTGGTTCGACCCAGATCGTTGGTAGGATTGTTGGAATTATAAGAGTTGTACTGATTGATCGACGCCTGGTCCGGCACGATAAAGATATTGCCCATGGCGCCGAACTGCTGCGTGACCGGAGCAATGTACGCGTCACCGATCAAGATGTTTTTGTCTTCTTCCTTCACGATTTCAAATCCTGCGGGCAACACAACTTCCGCCACATACTTGCCCGGAGGCAGCATGTTCGGCAGAGGTACTGTGGGTGTGCTGTCGGGATCAGGCGTGGTGCAGATCGCGCACGCCTTCGTTGGGAACTGGTAACGGCCATCGTAGGGCGCTGGCTGCACCTGGTTCCAGTTGTGGAATCCGTCGTAGCACCGGAACTGATAGTTCGGCGCTGGCGTGTTCGGTGGCGTCGTGGGACCAAGCGTGTAGGTAAAGAATGGATCGTTCTGGTCCTGACCCGGGCAGCTCATGTTCGGCGTAACGCCATCGGCGCGCACGCCGTTGGCCCACGCATCCCAGCTGCTGGTGGTAGTGGTATCGATCAGTTTCAACGCCATCGTATCAGTACCGTCGGCACTGGGAATTTCCTGGTACAGATTCACCGTGACGTTTGGAACCAGCGGCTCCCACAAGTTTTGGTTCACGATTTGTGGATCGTCGAACGGACGCGTGGAGTTGTACACCACATGTCCCCAGATCCCGCCGTTTTCGCCGGGATTATATGGCCGCTTCGCAAATTCCATAATCTGCGGCTGGCTAATGAAGGCCTGGAATCCTTCGGTGGTGATGCTACCGGGATCGTTGCGAACCGTTTTCCCCGGATAGTAAGTAGCCCCTGGCACTTGCAAGCTCTGGGGCACCGAGAAAGATTCCGTGGAATTCAGGATTCCGCCGGTCGTCCAATCGCGCGACAGACCGTAGGATTTTCCATATGTCGTATTCGCGGCATCCGCCGGTCCACCTGCGTCGTTGATGATGTTTACTTTCGTTCCCTTATAACGCGTGGTATCCGTTTCTACGACGTACCAGTTAAACAGAGGAAACAATTCGTTGAACGTCGCGTTACCTGTCGAGTCGGTGCCCGATTGTGCGGCGAATTGGCCGTCGCGGAACCGGATGTTCACGCCAATTTGCGCCAATCCCGGGTTATCTGCCCCGTTGTCCAAGTACGATTGCGTAATGATTGTCTGGAACCACGAGAACGCTGGCTCATCGCCCAGTGCAATCGTCTGTCCGGATGCGCCTGCAGGGACTACTACGTTTTGGTATTGCAGAATCTGATCTTGCCATTCATCCCAAATCGCCAGTTCATATTGCCCTGGGGGGACGCCGGTCAGCGTGAAGTTGCCGTCTTGGTCGCACTTTGCGAACGCGATGTCGTCGCCGCTTCCGTTCGAAGCGTTGAGGCCCACGTAGCACACGGTCTGCGCCAGGGCTCCGTGCGACGCGCTGTCATACAAACCTTCTTGCGAAGGCCGCGACATGCGCAGGTTCGTCACTTTGCCGGTAATCGTGTTGTTTCCGTGCAGGCTCTTATTCACAGCCGCGATGTGCGCCGGATTGATGAACCCGATAAAGGAGTGATAACCCGGTGAACCAAATTCCTGGAAGTATGGCGGCTCGCCAACCTTGGCGAACGCGTCGTTAGCATGCGTTCCTTCCAGCGTCGACGATTGCAGCCACACTTCGCCTGCCGCTTCCCGTGCGGCGCCTGGCTTTGCCAGCACGTCAAAGCGATTCGGGAACAGGTTTTTGATCAGCGCGTGACCCGCCAAAGGCGAAATGGTTCTGCCGTCCGCTTCGAATGTCGGGCAGGTGATAATCATTCCAACCAGAAAATTCTTTGGCGAAATTCCGGTCCCAGGTTTCACCTTGCGTGTAGCAGCATCAATCTCCGCTGGAATTGCCGGGCAGGAGTCCAGCCCGGTTGCAGAGTCAATCGTTCCTACCAACGCGTTCGTCAACGGCATGTTGAACATGTCGTAGGTCATTTGCCCGGTGGTGATGCCAGTGGCGCCGGCGACGTCATTCAAAATGATCTGAAAGCCGCCAAGCCCCGGCTGCGTTTCCTCCGCTCCATCGATGTCACCATTCGTAGGACTGTTGTCTTCGAATACGATGATGCTCAACTGCGCGGGCTGCAGCGGATTCGGCTCCAGATTCACCGTGACCGCGCTCTGTCCCGGTGCGATCGGGCTGCCTCCCATGGTATGTCCGCAGTTTGAGGTGGCTTGTCCCGCGCCAAATACACAGTCGCCGGAAGGATCGAATACGCGCGTGCCCGACCAGCTAATTACTTCGGTCGACTTTGATGTTTTCATTCCAGCGACGCGCGCGGAATAGGTGAAGCCATTCCCGGTGTCGCCGGTTACAAAGAATATTCCGTTGTAGCCAGGATCGGTGGCTCCACTGACGGTCACATATTGTCCGATGGTAAGGCCCGGATCATTACCCGTGATCGCCGTGACGGTAGTTCCCTGCTCACTCAGCTTCGTCACTGTTCCGGAAATAGATTGCGCCGCGCCACCGCCATGATTGAAGGCATCGGCCGCATCAGCAGGCAGAATCGAGATGTAATAGTGCTTGGTGGGATCCAATGCGACTTGCGAAGGCATCACCGTTGGTTGTGCAGGTTGCAGAACTCCAAGAATGGCCTGCCCCGCTTCGCAGCTCACCGGCCCAGTGCAACCCGCAGCCACCACAGGCATATAGCTGCGATGGAAATTGGTGGCCAAGGTCTGTGTGCCTGGAGGCGTCGTGACGCCAACCGGCCAGGTGTAAGAATCGTCTTCTTCAATTAACCATTTGTAATCGCCAACGGCAGATTGCGTTTGCGCATCCTGCACCGTGACTTGCAAACCGCTACCGCTCGCGAAATTGATGGTCACAGTCGCCGGCGCGCTAGCTGTGCCCTGCGCATTTACGGCGATGTAGTTAAAGGTTACCGCCTGCGCTCCCGGAGGTGGCGTGGCCGTAAACGATCCGTTGGGTTGCATCGTCACCCATCCCGGATTGCTCACCACTTGGGCCGTTAACGTGTAATTGTTAGGATCCGAAGCGGCGGCCAAGACACCTGGTCCACCCGTCTTGAAATAACCGGCGATATTGCTGTTAAACGTGATGTTATTTGCGACTGGTGGTTGACCCTTGGTCGCTAAGCTGAACGAAGCATTCGTTACAAAGGCGCTGTTACCGTTTCCGCAATACTGGAAAGAGTCTGGCAGAGTCAGTGTTGTGGCCGCTCCCATTGGGCTGCAATGTGAACGAGCCGTCGGGCCCCAGAAGCACCATGTTGCCTGCGCTGGTCGGCGCAATCGTTTGCACTGCCGACTGCGTTGCGCAAGGTATTGAGCCGGTCACCGGTGAAGCGTTGTTGATTCCGACGTCGTTGGTCAACACGTTGCCGGTGAATACTCGCCGCGCCAAGCGGTACAACATAATTGTCGGCAACCACTTGCGCCGATACACCCGCTGGCGTTCCGCCGGCGGTTCCAGCCGCGGCATTTCCGAATTGCACATACGCCAGCATGCCGCTATCCAGGTGATTGTTCGCAGTCAAGCTCAACTCGCGGTCAAACACCGGCAAGGCTGCTGCATCGAATGTGCCGGCTACGCTCTGCCTCGGATTGATCACCGCGTCGTACACTTTGCCCGCCGCCAGGAACACTTCGTTCTGCACCCGAGGAGTCAGTGGTTTCGAATTGGCGACGGCCAGCGAAACTTCTGGCAGCACGTTGCCATCTTCTGCGATGAGCGACATTGGCAATCCAACGACCGCAGGCACGTGCATTCTGGGGCTGGCGTTCACGAAGCGCAGCAACACATTGCCTGTCGACGCGGTTTGCGCCAGCGAAATTACCGAGTTCGTCGGAGCCGTCTTATCAAATGTCTTTCCGTTAATCAGGTAATACATCGGCGAATAATCTACCGCCGGTGGATAGCAGGTGTGCGCCGTGCCACACGTCGCATTCCACTTCGTCGTCTCCAACGCTTCCAGTGCTGCGCCGGTTTGACCTTGCAGTGACGTAGTTGCGAATGCGTCCACCGAGGTGTTCTGAACTGGATCAATTTCACTGAACAACATCACTGCGTCCGCGTCATACGGCACCGCACACGTGCCCTTGCTCGCTCCCGGATACGCGCATCCCGCGTTAAACGGCGTTATCCCCGCCGCGCTTGGAGCCGCCGTCACCACCAGCACTCCGTAAAGTCCCATCGGCCCTTGAATCGACGGCCGCGTACCCGTGGAAATCAGATAGGTTCCGGGCTTGAGCGACGACCATTGATACGTTTGCGTACCGTTCGCTGGTCCAGCTTCAGGCACGAACGAACGAGCGCGTTGTGCTTGCGCCGGTGGCGTGAACGTTGCACCGGCGGCCACCGGCCATGTCGCTGAGGTCTGTGGGTCGTGCGCGGGGCTATCCGCCTTCACCGGCGTCCCGAGTCCTCCCGCCAACTGCCCGACGATAATGATCGAGGTGTTGGTCGGCAAAGTATTGCTCAGGTTCACGGTCAGTGACTGGCCAGTCGGCACGGTGATCAACACCGGCGACCATCCCGTGGAATTGGGATTCAATTTTGCGCAAGCTCCCACGGTGTCGGAATTGGTGCTGCCGCAGGTGTAGCCCCACATTGGCAACGTGCTGCCGTCCGGCAGTGTTGTGGTGCTACGGCTTGCGGTCAGATCCACGGTGACCTGCGCATGCGCTGCGCTCGCCGCAAAGAGGAGAAACATCAGCCCGGATGCGACACTCTGGATCGTCGCTTTTATCTTTTTCGTAGATAGCATTGCTCTTGTCCTCCGCATTACAGCGTCTCGTCAATTACTGTGACCGGCGCATCGACGATCATCATCATCATCATTCCGCCCGGGAATACGTCGTTGGTCGTGATCTCGCGTTCGTTGTGCGAATGCCACATAAATGCATATCCAGCATTCGGGTTTTGCGGGCTGGAAGCTGGCGGCAATGGCGTGGGCCCCATGGCCTTCGTAGTTGCATCCAGTCCCAGGTAGGCGCTGCCCGCGTACCACAAACCGTTGGTCATAATGTTGGAATCGGGAAGAGTTGTGGGTCCGCCGTTCATTGTTTCCAACGGTTTCAAATGGTCCGCACACCACTCGTAGTAATTTGAAGGAACTCCCGCGCCTTGTGGCGGGCTCAACATCGTGTTGTACCCATTGGCATCCGGTGTACAGGTGCTGCCGTCTCCCGGCGTGTGGCCGTAGATATCCCAGTTCAGCCCGCGGCCAGACCAGTAGAAAATTCCATCCATCGCCACACCTGGCGTTGTCGTGGTCGTGAACAGCAGCGGGCCCGCCAAGCTTGTCGGGTCCGTCTGGCTCACCATCAGATTTCCGTCACGCGCTAAGATACGAACGTGATTTCCGTGTTCGTGCAGCGGATGCTGGTAGCGTCCCTGCCCGATGATCCGCAGCAAAACCATGTCGCCCGGATGCATGTGGGGATTGCCGTTGTATGGCTGGTGCGGATAATTCGGCGCGAAGTTGGCGTCCATATCGTCCGGCATCGAGCGGCCGTTGATCAGGAAATACCGAGCGTGGTAAGGCTCGATCGCCACATTGATCGCCGCCGGGCAGCCAGTCGACGAAGTCGCGGAACTGCAGTGCATTTGCGCCAGCGCGTCTTGGTGAATTCGCGGATCCATTTCCGCAAGCTGGAACAAATATTCGCGGTCGTAACAGGTGTTCGGCGTGTTCCCGTCATACGCGGAAGCAGCAAGAGTGAATGAAGAACCCGTATTGGCGTTCTTCACGCAGTTGGTGCTGGGATTTGCCGGCAACACAACCAGCGCGCCGTACAATCCCATTTCAATTTGCAGATCCGATTGAGTGCCGCTGTAGTACGCGTGCGTCCCGGGAGTCGTCGCTACGAATGTGTAGGTCACCGATTGACCCGGCGCCGCCTCTTGCGTTAACAAGCCCTGCACGCCGTTGCCCGGTGTCGCCGGTCCGCAAACGCCGGACGTGATGGCGCCAAGACAAACCTGAAATCCCGGAAACACGATGGAGGTATTTCCTGCCACCGCTCCGAGATTGTTCGTCAACGTTACCGTCACCGTTTGGCCCTCGGTAACAATCAACGTCGGCCCAGGTATTTGCATTGACGCGCACGACCCAAATGGCACGGGCGTCACTCCCGTGGTCGTCGCGCATCCGTAACCCCAGGAATAGATCGCCATCCCGTCGGGCTGCGTCGTGTAGTTCTCGCTGGCCACCAGACTGAATGTTGTGCCCTGGAGTCCCGGCACCGATGCGTGTCCTGCCGATGCGCCGCAGAGCGACGCCAACACGATCCAGATGACGGAAAGCACGCGAGTATTCGGTTTAGCTGTTTTCATCGTTAAGGCTTTCATCGTTGCTCTCTCCTACTGGACGACGATCTCAGTCATAAGTCCGCCAAAGTTCTCGGCGTCGTTCGACAGGTGATCAAGTTGTGGGGTGTACAGGAAATACGTGCCAGGTGCGATGCCGGTGGTGTCCAGAATCACGTCGAGTGATTCTCCGCCTGCCAGCGTGATTGAGTTTGTGGTGTAGTACAGGTTGTTGCCGGCCTGATCCCGCAGCAAACGCGCATTCAGTGCGATCACTTGCATCGGAATTCCCAGCGACGCCAGCGTCTGATACTCGGTGACGTCCAAATCCGAAATGCGCAACAGCGCTCGTTGTCCGCTCTTCAGCGTCAGCGTTGCCGGCATTGGTTGCGATGGACGGACAATTCCGTCCGAATCTTCCGTTGCTTGCGGACCGGTCCGCACTGTGTCTGGGTAGCTGCGCCCGTTCAGCAAAAAGTATTTGTCCTTCATGTCCGAGAAGCCTTCCGGATTGAAGGTCATACCCACAAAGTGGAAGTTCGGGTCGAAGCCGTGAATTTGCAGGGGAAGTTCCACGTCGTAGCGCGTCGAACCGTCGCCATCGTTGTACGCATACTTCGTGTACGTATTGCTGTTCACGGTATCGCCCTGCTTGAAGCCGGTATTCACCGCCGGTGGCGGGGTCGCGCACAGAATGTCTTTTGACGGGAAGCAGGAAGTTCTCAGATCGCTCTGCTGCCACTGGAACGCGGTGTACAGGGAAGTACCGTTTGCCACTCGATTTTGCCTTGGACGTACATAAAGTTGTCCGACCATACCCATCTGCAAATGCTCGGGAGGCGTGATATGGCAGTGGAAGAAATACGTTCCGGCATCAGGCGCCAGATAGTAGTAAGTCATGCTGCCGCCGATGTTGATGGCCACTGACGCGTCGGGCACGCCGTCAAAAAACGACGAAGCGTTGGGATATCCGTGAAAGTGCACGGTGTGTTGTTCGAACAGGTCGGGGCGCATGATCATGCCCACGTTGGTCAGAGTCAGAAAAAATTCGTCGTCTTCATCGATGGCCATCAACGGGGCGGGAATATTTGCGTTCAACACCCCGATGTTCATCATTTCCGCGGGAATTGCGACCCCGGCGTTGATATTCACCGGAAAACTGGGGTTGAACAGTGGGTCCGGCTTGGTGCCAGCTAGATCAAGAAAAGGTGCGTTGTAGCGTTTATTGAAATCGGCCGCGAGCTGCGTGCCCGGCTGACCGTTTTGAATCAGCCCCAATCCGCTTAGCGGTCCAAACCCAAACAAGAATGTCTGGTTCCCGTCGGCCTCGGTCATGAATCCGTCGCCGCCCGAAATCTCCTGGCACTTAATCGCGCCACCGTTGGTGATGTACGGAAGACTGAAAGTCGGCGCGCCGTTCAACGGTTTCAATATCGGCGCCGGGCTGAGAGCCGACGGCCCGGTGTATAGCGGATCCCCGGACAATGGATCCGTTTGCCCCGATGGAGGCTTAGGATGCAGCGTCGTCGCTGTGGGGCACTGCACTCGAAACGACTGCGCGCTTGCAGGAATCGCAAAAAGACTCGCTAAAATGAGTGGCGCCCAGATCGGGCAAAGTTTTTGGATCGTGCTTTTTCGTGAATGCATGAATCTCTCCTCGTCGGTTCGAACCGGACCGGGGTGCAAGGTTCGTTGAGAGTAGAGGCAACAGAGGAGGGATACCTTGACCGCACGCAAGGTATAAAATCGCCTTCACGAAATTCTTTGGACTTGACGCCAGCGAAAAGACGCACAAATCGATATTGGCGCAAGCGCCAAAACACCAAGCCAAATTGGAACGAAGAGAAGTTAGGAATTCTCGGAAACTTACTTACTCAAATGTGCAATGGCGTGGTTACAGCGCGAATCCGCGTGAATCAGACCTCGACAAACTCTCGCCGCACTTCCTTTATCTCGCCGTGTCGTCCGGGGGCATTCTGCTCGGCTTCGATATTTTCCAGTGCACGATATATCGACTCGTAATCCGTTCTTTGTGTTTCCCGGTTGCGTCCGAATGCTCGTTGCAGCAGGTCTTGCCGCAACGCCACTGAACTTTCCATCCCGGATAAAAGAGAAGTACGCATCGAGTCCAGTTGATCCATGCGTTTTTGTACTTCGGCGACTATCCTTATCTGCTCCGTATAGGGCGGAAGCGGAAAATCCAGGTTCGCCAGAAAATTCTTGCTCAGCGCGGCTCGCTTGAGTCCTGGCGCGCCCGATGGATTTCTTCTCGACATCAATGACGCTCTCTCAAAAGCTATCCTGATAAACTCGGGAACGCAGGCTTTGTGATTTACTCTGCCTCGTAATATATGATCGGTCAGCAGCCATCCAGCGTGGCGATCTCTCGCTACCGCACAGCGCCCAACCGATCCCGACCTGGTGAAGAGTAAGTCTCCGGGTTCAATTCGATATCGCGTATATTGTCTGGCCGTCCGTTCAGGCAGACGCTGCAGCTTTGTTTCATCCACTTCTCCCCACATCACGCTGCCCACGCTCAAAACTGGGACGCCATTTTTGTCGAAATCCTGCCCTCGCAACGGAGGCCCGGATTGAATCACTTCCTCAGAGTTAGGACTCAAATCTCGTAGTTTGGCCCACGCCCAACCTTCCGGAAGCGCCGTCTTTTTGGGCTCAACAAAGGCGGGCTTGATTTCCTTTTCAAAAACTCTTTCTCTGCGACGGCGAGCCGGCTTCGCGGCCTTTGATCTAATCTTGGAAAGCAGCTCTGGTGCAGACTGATAGCTACGACCTTCGAGCCGAGCCACCGCCGCTTCAGTCTCTACCAATCGACCTTCGCATGCTGTCCTAAGTATTTCGAGGCGTTGCCCAGGCATCTTCACTTCGAAGTTCCTGAAAGCAGACACAGCACCATCGATCCGTGCGAGACGTTTGCCGATCTCTGCAACGATTTCCGCTTGCTCCTGCAACGAAGGAATTGGAAGCTCGATGCGCCCGATGGTTGATTTCTTGATGAACGCAACTGGCGTTGCGTGGCTGATTTCATCCAACTGTAGCGTGCAGGCCAAATAAAATAAGTACATCGGATCGATAACTGCTCGCTTGGGAACCAGCGCCATCACATTGTTGTCTACCAACGCAGGCACGGACAGCAATGCGCGCCGATTTAACGCAATGGATGGTCCGGTCTTGGCAAAGACCGTAGTGCACGCCGGCAGAAGCGTGGCTTTAAGCGATCCGGCCTCTTTCATTGTGATGTAATTGCTTGCTTGGGAAAGGTGCGTCTCGCCCTTCTTCCAAGCCTCCGAAATGTCTCCTACCTTATAGAACGGTATTTCTCCGGCGGCTCTTCCTTGCAACGATTCCGGAAACACATAACCGGTCACGATGTCGCAAACATTCGCCAACGAAGCTACAGCTCGGACGGCCGGCGATTGACGATCAATTAATTCCACTTGGAAGCGCCTCTTAAGCGGTTCTGCAACCTGCACTTCGCGACGAGGGGACAGGATCTCTGGATGTGACAATTCGTGGGTATGACGCTGCGGCTTCCCTGTTTGCTAACAAGTCAGCAAAACAAAAAAATGGCGCTTTTCATCGGCTTGGTCTGCCCCTAGCTCACCGGATATGCCACAATCGGCTTCTTTGGAATTTGTTTGCTGTTGTGTACGTTATTGGAGTATTAGTGAATCCAAACTCTCATTCGTCATGTCGATAAGGGATTACCCGCGCCGGAGATCCCCTGTCGGTCAGGAACCGGTCCAAACAGGTCACGTGGAGGGTGAAAAAGATCTTCGGGCTCGCCTGCTGGAGCTTTACGCGAGTTCGCGGCCCGCGCTCTTGAGTTACATTCGCCAGTTGGTGCGCTCTACGGCAGAAGCGGAAGATATCATGCAATCGGCATTCTTAAAAACGTTTGACTTGGCGCAGGAACAGCAGATTGACAATCTGCGCGCCTGGCTATATCGCGTCGCCCACAATCTGGCCATCGACGCTCTGCGACGCAGGAAACTTCAAGAAAACGCAGTGTCGGAGTGGGTTTACACCAAGCCTTCCGAAACATCTCCTTCCGCCGAGGAATCCTCCATCAACCGGCAGACCGTCGAACGCGCCCTTTCGCTTCTCAACGACCGCGAACGATCCTGCCTTTTGCTTCGGGCCGAGGGTTTGAGTTACTCGGAAATTGGCCAGGTTCTGGAAATCAGCGCGAAGTCCGTCAGCGTGTATTTGGCGCGTGGTGTTAAGAAAGTGCGTAGCGAGTCATGACCGAATCTCGGGGCTCCATCTTTGGCGGCTCTCCTCATCCCAATGATGAGGAACTGATGGCGTACCTTGACTCCGAGCTAGCGCCCGCTCAACTTGAAACTGTCCGGGCACATGTCGACACCTGCGCTGTCTGCCAAGCGGAACTGTCTTCTCTGCAGCAGGTTCTAGCTTCCGTACAGCGGGTTCGCGATTCACACGTCACCGAAGAGCGGGCTCTACAATCGGACGACAAAGTTAAACAATTCCGCGCTCGCCTGGACCAGCACATTCAGGAACGGCATCCCGCCCCTACAAACATCCCACTGATTCGCGAACCCCGTACTATGTCGTGGAGCTTAGCCTCGCTGCTCCGCTACCGGATGCCGATTCTCGCCAGCGTTGTAGCCTTTGCTCTGGTCGTAGCGACTACGTTAACTCTGCGTGAAACCACCGCATCTGCTGATGTTCTCTTGACCCGCTCCGAGCAACGCGACGCCGCCCTTCCCTCGTCCTCGAACCAGGTCTCCCGCTCCGTTCTGAATATTGAAGTTCTCGACGCCAACACCGGCCAACAGCAGGCTCTCAGCGAATACGTTCTGCTTGCCGATAGCCACGCGCAGCAGGCCCGTCTGCAATCCGAGTCACAAGGCCAGTTTGCTGGTGAGTGGGTGGCCGATGGGCATTTGCTTTGGGGAGATCTTTCTTTGAAGGCGTTTGGCGCGACCAATTATTTCGACCAGGCCTTGTTGCGCTACATGCAGCAGCAGAACTTCTTTCCAGACGCATCCGCTACTCAGTTTCGAAAACTCTTAGAACGCCGCGGCAGCACGGAGACTCACGTCCGCAAGTCCAACGACTCGTACGGTCTTGACTATACGTTTGCCGTGAACCACCCATCAGGCATTCGCAATGCCGTCCTGTGGCTGAACAAGAAGTCCTACGATCCTTTTCAGATGAGCATCTATACGGCAAATGGATCGTCTGCCAAGGAATATCGCATCACCAGAACGTCCCACGTTTTCGAACAGCGTACTCCGGAAGTTACCGCACTGCTCGCCGCGCCCAGTCACTCCACCGCGACACCGCCAAGTTCCAGCGCTTCGTCTCCGTCGGCCGCCTTGCCGCTGAAATATTCCCAGATTTCCGCTCGTCCTAGTGAAGTTCGCGCCACTCAACTTTTGCACCAACTCAACGCGTGTCTGGGCGAAGAGGTTTACGTCTATCCTATGTCCGATGGCACCGCTTTAATTCAGGGGCTGGTTCAGAACAACCGCCGACGAACCGCGCTGATGAATGCCCTGGCTCAAGCGGATTCTTCGATTCATCCCGAGATTTACTCGCCAGAACAATTGAATTCCAATGTGCACCTGTTGCCGCCTCCCTATGATGATTCGAACATTGCGCTTTCCGCGAATAAGGCCGATTCCGCTGTCCAATCCACAGATCTGTCCAGCCGCCAGATTGCCTTTCACGATGAGCTGCTAACTAGCTTTCAAAATGCAGGCGAATCTGCCGAACAAGCAGAAAAGTCCGTCGCCGCCTTTTCCACGGAATTGTCCGCGCTGGCCGAAAAATTGCTACTGAATTCCTGGGCTCTTGAACACCTCAACACCGAATTCAGTGCTTCACGCACCGCGCAACTTCCCCAGTCTGATCTCGATATACTGAATTCCCTGCGGCAGGACCACCGCCAGCAAATCCGTGACATAGTTCAGCGCCAACTCGCGCTCCTTTCCCGCATTCTCCCACCCACTGCTGCCTCTCGTGTGAGCGGTATCAAACCATCATCTCCCCGTGAACTATTGGACTTGGCCCAGGAACAGGAAAAACTCGTGCGCGCCTTGTTCACTGCATCGCAACAGAACGTTGCAAAATCCGACGGCTTCCTGCGGCTAGTCGAAATTCTGCACTTACTCAAGACGGATTAGTACTCTTTCGTACCGTTCTGCGCACGTTCTCCTTTCGCTCATTTTCCTCACCCCGTGATTGTGACCGTGGATTTCCGCTGCTATCGTTTTCTTAGGTGTGTCCGTGTTCAGAGGCGTGGACAACAAGTCTCCCCTTTTTCCGGGCAGGGTGGCCCATTGCCACTTCTTGCTCGCCTCGTTACTGGTGTGCCTGGTCTCACCTTCCGCTTTCGCACAGCGCGCGCAGATCTCCGGCCAGGTAACCGATCAGGCCGGCGGTCCCCTTCCTGACGTCAAATTGAGTCTGTTGAATTTGACCTTGGGGCTGTCTCGCGAACTTGCTTCCAGCGACCAGGGCGCCTTTCATTTTGTGCTTCTCCAGCCCGGCGAGTATGTTCTGACCGCGCAACGCGACGGTTTTGGCTCCGCCGAAGTCCGCGATTTGCACCTTTATTCCAACCAAACGCTTCGGCTGCATGTTTCGCTTCGCATCGGTGTGCAAAACACGGTCATCCGGGTAAACGATGACTCCGACACTCTGTTCTCCGCCTCTCCTTCTTTAGGCGGCTCCGTCGCTTCCAACGTGATGAACTCCACGCCGATGGTCACCCGGGATGTCAACAGTTTGGCCCTTCTTTTCCCTGGCGTTTTGCCGCTGCCTCCCGACGTCTACGCCAAAACCAGCTACCGGATTTCCGGAGGCCGCCCCGACACCGTAACTTTTCTCCTCGACGACGGCCTGGACAACGACCTTCTTTACAATCAGGTCGCCTACACGCCAAACCTTGATTCCATTGCCGAATTCCGCGTTCAAACCAGCAGCTATCCTGCGGAATACGGTCGCAATTCCGGTGGAATTATCGGCATCACCACCAAGTCCGGTACCACCGACGTACACGGAAGCCTCTTCGACTACTTCCGCGAAGATCGTCTGAATGCCAACTCGTTTTTCGACAACCTTAAAGGCATTCCGCGCGACGACTATCTCCTCAATCAGTTTGGCGCCTCACTTGGTGGGCCCGCACCGGTTCTCGGTCGGCTTCTCGGCCCTAAAAAGCTGTTTTACTTTCTCTCTTATGAAGGCGCTCGGCAAAAGGAACGTTTATCCAATAATGCTGTTTTCAGTTACACTCCTGCCGAACTCCAGGGCGATTTTTCTCAAGCAGGACCACCCAATCCTGTCACCGGAGTTCGCACTCCCGATCCTGGCCTCGCTGCCTTCCTGATGGCTCATCCCTATTTCCAACCCGATCCTGTCAAGGCGGCGCACGCAATCATTGATCCTGCAACCATCGACGCGGTGGCGAGTAAATACATCAGCAATGGGCTTATTCCGACCTCTCCAACAGGCTTCACCTTCAGCCAAGGCAATTCCTATTCGAACAGTGACGCACTCATCGGCAAACTTGACTATCTTCCATCCGCCAATAACCATTTTTCCTTAACGGTTGGCGCGAACCGGCTCGATCTGCTCAATCCTTTTACGTATGCCAATGTTCCGGGCTTTCCGACCGACGATCAGTTGCGCGGCGAATTTGTAAGCTTTTCCTACTCCAAGGTGTTTTCCCCACGGCTCCTCAACAGCCTTAAAATCTCCGTTAATCGGAATGACCGCGAATTACAGGAGCCCGACAGCTCCCAGCCTACTGCGGCCGATCTCGGCGTTAATATCCATCCCGACGTCAGTAACGGGCCTCCCTTGCTTTTGTTCAGTTCGGGTATGCAGGTGGGCTATGCGGACCGCGGTACTTCTCGTTTCGTCAGCAACACGTACACCCTTGGCGACACGGTTTCCTGGCAGAGGGACAAGCACCAACTCACCTTTGGTGCCGGGCTCTCGATTTTCCAGAACAATACCAACACTTCCTATCTGGTCAACGGGCAGTTCGTCTTTTATGGCACCGCTACTTCCAACGATCTCGCCGATTTCCTGCTGGGCTTTCCTTCCGCCTATCTCCAGGCTCCCAACGCTTCTTCGCATATCCGCAGCAAATTCATGTTTGGTTTTGCTCAGGACGAATGGAAAATCGCTCCCAGCTTCTCGGTCAACTTTGGAGTTCGCTACGAATACAGCACCCCCAAAACCGAGACTCAGAATCAACTCTATTCCATCATTCCCGGCCGCCAATCTACACAATTTCCCAACGCTCCGGTCGGCATGCTCTTTCCGGGGGATGCTGGGGCGCCGCAGGGTGCCAACTTTCCGGATCGCGACAATTGGGCTCCACGTTTCAGTTTTTCCTGGGCCCCGCGCAACAACAAGACTTGGCGCATCCGCGGCGGCTTCGGCATGTTCTACGACATCCTAAACGCCGAGGACAATCTCCAATTCATCGGCCAGGAGCCTTTCGCTTCCAGCGCCAACCTTTTCTTCAATCCTCCCGGCAACTTCAGCAGTCCGCAGAATTATCTTTCGAATCCCTTCGTAGCCGCGGGCGTCATTGATCCTTTTCCCTCCCGGACTCCGCCCAGGAATCTCAACTTCGCAGCCAGCGGACTGCTCCCTGTCGGCGATCTTTTGCGCGATGTCTTCGTGGTCGATCCGCATTTGCAGACTCCGTACACCTATCAATACGGAGTTAATCTGGAAACCAAACTGGCCACTACCACGCTCCTGCAAATTGGTTATGTGGGTAACAGCGCTCACGATCTTACCGCTCTGGTCGACGTCAATCCCATGGTGCTCGGCACTCCCAATCGCGTTCTCAATCTCACACCGGGCAATTCCACTTGCACGCCCCAGATCGACGACACCTGCAGTTTCGCTGCTATCCGGGAGTTTAAGAGCATTGCCACCGCCAGCTACAACAGCTTGCAGGTCCAGTTGCGCAAAACTTTTTCGCAATCACAACGCGTGGGAGGCAGCTATCTGACCTTCGGCTACACCTACTCGCACACCATTGACAGTGCTTCGGGTTTCGACAGCAGAAATCCCGCTGCGCCTGCGTATTCGCCTAATCAATTCCGCGCTTCATCCGACAGCGACTTGCGCCACTATCTTGTTTCCAGTGGGACATGGACTCTCCCTCTCCATTACTACTTTGCCTCCTTGCCCGCGCGACTCACCGACGGCTGGAGCATTGCCGGGCTGTTCAGCTGGCGAACCGGCTTCCCACTGGACGTTTTCGCCAATCTCCCCACCGTTTATTCGTTTACAAGTCCGGGCCCATCCGGAGCCGGAGATCCCGAGTTAGTCCGCGCCAATCTCGTCGCACCCTACCAGGCCGTTGATCCGCGCAGTAATTCTACATTTCGCGGAGTTTCCGGAAATTTCTGGTTCAGTCCCAATAGCTTTTCCAATGCACGATGCCCTTCGGGAGCTCCGTTGACGGGTCCAAACGCGTGCGTTCCCGGTGCCACTATGCTTCCCAGCGACTCGCAAGTACTTGCCAATCCTGCGTTGCGCACTTACGGCACAGTGCCTCGCAATTTCTTCCGCGGACCGGGCCGGTCCAATCTTGATTTTGCTATTAGCAAAAGTACGCCACTGATTCGGGAAGGACTGAAACTCGAGGCGCGCGTCGAATTCTTCAATGCACTGAATCACACCGAGTTTTTAAATCCCAGCACGAATATCCAGGATTATTTCTTCGGGCAGATCACCGATACCGCCAGTCCCAGAATCATCCAGCTAGGTCTCCGCTTGAACTTTTAAGCCAACAAGCAGCGTTAAACGCCGTAGCACAGCCATTCATTCCTGGCTGTGCGCTCTTAGTTGTCCTCAGTACCCCGTCAATTCGTCGTCGCCCAATCCCCGTAGCTCACCCGTTCAGGGGTGAGGACTTCCCCCATCGTCGGAGCCATTCGAAGTTTCGCGAGGAGAGACTGCGGGATTTACTAGCTGCCGGTTTCCGTAGTTTCACTTTCTTCTCTGCAAAATTCGCAGATATCCGGGCGCAACTTCCCGCGTTTGGTATGCCACCGCGTGTGCCGCCCTCGCCCTTCACCTTCACGCCGCGCTTCGAAATAGGCCGGGTCGTGAATCCCCAACTTCTGCTTCACGGTTTTCTCGCCGCCCATCGAACACGTCTTGGACGTTCGAATGTTGTCCAAGAATCCACTCTCGACATTTTTCAAGCCAAGCCTCTGAATGTGTCCCGATTCCACATTTTTCCGGCCGGCGATCAGGCCTCCTCGCGACCGTGCTGGCAATCGTTCCCATTCGCTCAGCGCAAACAATCCGATTCCGCGTTCTTTGGTTGTGGTGCCGCCGCGGCTTCTCGTCTCGTCACACACATGGCTCGCCACCCACGACATAAATTCGGGGCGCTTCTCATTGATGCGCTTCTGGGTTTCGCTTCGCTGGTTCTCTACTTTTAGCTCGGTGTCCATGGAAGTTCATTGCTATGACGATTGAGCCGACCCTTTTACTTCGTCCCGACAACTTAATTATCTATTGCATGGCTATATACAAGGAGATAAAGCTCTTATAGAACGCTCGCCACCCAAAATACCGTCAACTCCTTCGCCTTCTGAACTGGCAGCGGAAACCGGACATTTAGTTACTGACCCTTAGTCCGAGTTCTTCACTTTCGAGTGGGCCCGTTCTATCGAGAAACGGTGAAGGCTCAGAAACGCGGTAATCGCTAGGCTAAATACTCCGACAACCGCCCAGTTGTTCCATACAAATGGTCTTTGGAGCGGAACGGAATCTTTAACTTTGAATATCCGCTGATAAGGTCCAGGCATGAGGATATAGAGGTAGAACGCAACGGAACAGCGACGCCGTCAAAACGATAGCGGCTGCAATTCGTGGGAAGAACATTGCCAAAAGCAACGCTGCCAGAAATAACAGTGAGCCAAGGTCAGCCATTGCGAATAGTTTTCCTGTGAGGCGACTGCTACGGAACTCGGCCGGACCGTAGTCATTCAAGTGAATCCAAAGCACCCCGACACACACTATCAAGCTAAGGCCGTGCCAGACTTTTTGCTGAAGGGGACATAGGTACTGACAAACGCGCTTGGATGAAGTGATGTCACCAACTTGCTAGTGCGCAGCAAACCCGAGTTGTCAAGAACGGCCTTGTCGGGAAAAACAAGCACTGCCGTCGCAATCGGGGCGAAATCCCTATCGGCGGTGCTCATCGGTGGAAAGCGACGCATTTAAAACTCTGGAAATTTCCATCTCGCTCTTCGCCCTCACCCTCGTTCGGCCTGAACTTCGGACTGCCGTATGGATCCGGACCGGTGCCCGCCCACGCATTGTGATAAGGGACGCCATCAAAATCGACATCAGAATCGAGGCAGCCTCCAAGTGGACCTAGCGAACCGAAGATAAGCGAACTGGCAGGGTCGACGCACAAGAAATCGTCCACCTCATTGCGCGCCCGTTGCATCGACCTTTTCTCAATTGGGCTGCTTAGACACGCTCCTAACAACCCGGGAATGAAGGAACCGTCCTGCGCGTCACAATAATTGAAGTGGCCGATCTCGTCCGAAAAGGCCACGTTGTAAGTGTGCGCCGCCCAAGGCACACGCGTATGTTCGCTCGACGTTGCATACATGGGGTGGAAGGTGTAGGGCCTGGATGTGCTTGTTGTGGCGTTGGGATCGAAGACAATCTGCGCGAAACCACGGTCATGAAGCCGGTCTGGCCCGTGGTCAAATCCTTGAGCGACCTGCGGATCATGTAGCCTGTGCCTTCAGAAAAACAAGTTCATGGTTGCTTGGTGTTGTCGTCTGCGTATGCGTGGGAGAGAGCGCGCATCTCGGAGTCGGTGAGCATCGCGGCAATGGTTCGCATGGGCTTGTTCATGTCGTTGGTGCGGGTGCCTTGTGCGAAGGCGTGAAGCTGCTGGTCGAGGTAGAGTTCATTTTGCTTGGTCAAGGCGGGCGCGCCGATGCGATAGCCGCCAGGACCATGGCAAGATGCGCACGCGGCGATTCCGCGCTTCGGGTCGCCGGCGTAAATCAACCGCTGCACGGGATCGGGATTGCGGTAACTGCTGTGGGAGCGTGGCGAGCGTTCACCGCGATTTCCGGGTAATCCGGGAAGTGATGCAAAGTAGGCGGCCAAGTCGGCGTACTGCTGAGCCGTAAGCGATTGTGCAATCGCGGACATTGGGCTCGATAAGCGCGTGCCCGAGCGAAAGTCATCCATTTGTTTGAACGAAACAAGCGGGTCGAGCCCAGCCAGATTTGGGATCCACAGTTGCGAACTCATTCCTTTTTCGCCATGGCACGCGGTGCAGTCCTGGGCGATGACTTCTCCACGCTTGGGGTCGCCGTTTGCTGCTTGACGAATGGTCGTTTCCGTCCAGGCAACGCGAGTGGGGATCTTCAGTGGAGGCTGAATGGTGGTGGAGGGATAGCCGTGCTGGTGAAAACCCAGAGCGTGATACACCGCGTCCTTTTCGGAAGACGGCGTGGGGCTTCCCTGATAGAGCGGCAAGAGCAAGAAGCCCAATCCAAACGCTACCACCACAATGGCCGAAACAACGGCGACAGCAACAAAACGCCAAGGATTGTGGAGGCGCGATGGATCGATTGACGGGCTCATTTCGAGATCTCACGGGTCAAGGAATACGCGGGCGCATCTTGATTGTGGAGGAAAAAGAACTGGCCAATAGGATAGCCATAAGTGATTAGCACAAGCGCTAACAGGATGGCGTTCCAGAAGGCGAATCCATTGAGAAGTGGAGGCACTGTGGCGGGGGGATTGACCGACAAAGCATATCGAATGGGAGGCATGGATTCCGCCACAGGAGCAAAGCTGGTTCGAATAAGGATGTAAAAAAACAGAAGAACGGAGGTGATGACGACGATGGCACCAATCACGGACAGGATGACGAGTGGCGCCATCTTGGCGACAACAGGGTCCGAATAGTCAAAGATGGCGTAGCGTCGCGGCTCGCCCATCAGTCCCGCGATGTGCCAGGGTATGGTGGTGATCAGGATGCCCCAGAACCAAATCCACAGTTGCAGGCAAGCCAGGCGCTTCGAGACAAGCGGCCTTCCGGTGAGCCTCGGCCACAATTCGTAGGCGATGGCGAAGTAGACGATGACAACCGCGCCTCCAAAAATGAGATGGAAGTGAGCGGTGACCCAAGAGGTGTTGTGAATCATGGCATTCATGGCGAAGCTCATGTTGATGAGTCCGCCGAAGCCGCCCGGGCCCAACAGAAGCAACGAAAGACCGACAGCGAGAACCATAGGTTCGTCCCACGGCAACGCGCGAATCCATCCGAATAGACCTTTACCTCCACGCACCCGCCCCGCAATTTCCAGAGAGGCGGTGATGGTAAACACGGTGAGCAAAGTGGGGAGCGCAACCATAAAGGTGAGCACGGATTGCACGAACTTGAAACCCGATCCGTGCTCCGGATCCATGAAGAGATGGTGCATGCCGACAGGAATGGAGAAAACCAGGAACAAGATAAAAGCTACGCGTCCCATAGTGTCGCTATAGAGGCGTCCCCCGGCAGCTTGGGGCATGAGTGTGTAGTAAGCGATGTAAGCCGGTATGAGCCAGAAATAAACGATGGCATGCAGAGTTATCGAGAAGAGCGTGCGGGCCAAGCCAGCATCGAGGGTGTGGCGCCAGCCGAAGGTCACGGGCAGAATTTGGAAGAGGACCTCACTGGTAGCGCCCAGTGCGGTCCAACCCCAAAGAAGCGCACAGGCGGTGATGGCAAACATGGCGAGCGGAACGGGTTTTCCGGGATTCTCTCGTTTCCATGCACGGAAATTAATCAGCATCAAGGCGATCCAGAAATAGGAACCGATGAAGACGAGAGCGACGCCGAGGTAGTACCACGGACTTCCTAGCAGAGGCGGATAAAAAGTGTACAGGACGGAAGAGCGGCCAGCGGCAACTGGGACGAGCGCCACGATCGTGCCGATCAGAGCGATGAAAAAACCGGCCCACGCCCATTTTTCTCCGACGAGCGGCCTTCCAAGCGCGGACACAGCGATGGCGTAGCCGAATCCCATCGCGAAGAACGTAGGAAAAACGTAGGCCATGATGGAACCATGCGCGGTCACAGAAGCGTAGTAGAGGTTGGGGTCGTCAACGGGAGCGGGCAGCGGGCTGCGCATGAGCATCTGCCAGAACCCCAGTCCAACCGCAGGCAAGAAGCAAAGAAAGGCGACCCACAAATGGGCGAGTGGGAGTGATTTATTGCGCTCCACAATTTATCCTTTGATCTGGCGGCAAGTGTTCGAATTGATCTTTGGGCATGACGAGCACGCGCGCAGCCATCGCGTGATGACCGAAACCGCAAAACTCGTCACAAGGCATTTCATAGTTGCCCGGGCGTGCGAAGCTGGTCGCTACGTTGGTGATGTAGCCCGGGACTACCATGGCATTGGTGTTGGTGCTTTGGACGAAGAAACCGTGGGTCACATCGGCGCTGGTCAGTCGAAAACGAACGGGTGTAGAGGCCGGCACCACGGCACACTGAGGAACGAACATATACTGTTCGGCAATTAAGCGGACGGTGATCGAGCCATCCGGTTCGACGGCGGAGCCAAGGTTACTCTCAACGAACTCGCCTTGGAGGTGCAGCGTCGCCGGGTTGATGGTTTCTACATCGCTCAAGGGATGCAACATTTGCGCGACACCAGTGAGCACGATAACCGCCAGCATCACGCCAAGCATGCCGGCCATGACAAAGAGCCAGCGGCGTTCCGTCTTGTGGATGACTTGTTCCGAAACGAGACCAGAAGCATTTTCGTTAGTAAAGTCGTTAGCCAACGTGCCCCCTACTCATAAACAGCACGAAATAGAACAACAACCAACCTACAAAAAGTAGACCGACGGCGAACGCCGCAATAATCAAAGCTCCGCGGGGACCTTCTTTGAGAGCTGCCATTGCCGATTCGTTCGCGATGGAAGGAGCCACGCTCTCGGGTTTGCTCGCTGCGGTGTAATGGTGTTCGAGTTCCGGCATATTTAGTCTCCCGATCGACTCACTTCGCCCCAGGGCGAGATGCTTGCTCGAAATAGGCCGCGACGGCGCCGATGTCTTGATCGCGCAGGGCATGCGACGGATCCTGCATCTGCTGACTCTTGCGAGTGCCTTGACGAAACATTTGAATTTGAACATCGATGTAATGGCTGTATTGACCAGTGAGATACGGCACGGCAGGAGGTTCTCCTTGACCGTTTGGGCCGTGGCAGCTTTCACATGCTTGAACACGCAAAGTCAGATCACCAACTTTGGCGAGTTGTTGCCCGCGAGTGACGAGCTGTGGAGCGACTGGGCGGGAGGGTGATGTGGAAGGCTGAAGGCTGGCGTAATACTGCGCGACACTATTGATTTCGGCGTCGTTCAAGCCCTTGGCAATCGGCTGCATGAGTGCGTTTTGGCGTGTTCCGGAAGCGTAGGCTCGCAATTGTTTTGCGAGATACTGCGGAAATTGTCCAGCCAACTTGGGGAAGGCACCGCTCCCGTCCGCTTGTCCATCAAATCCGTGGCAGCGGGCGCAAGCAATTGCGCCGTTCGCGGTGCCTTGCGCCACAATTTGCGCTGCTGATGGCGGTGGATCCATTGGGGCGGATTGTGCGGTGGATAAACTCACGAGCAAAGCTCCGGCAAAGGGTAGGGCCAAGGCCGCATTGCGAAAAATGTGGATTCGACTCATCGATCAAACCAGTGGCCCTGGATTCTTGAGATACCTGGATTTCAGTGCGTCAGCAGTCCAATAAATCAGCGCGCCTAACGTGCCGGTTGGGTTGTAACTAGAATTTTGCGGATAGTTGCAGGCACCAACGACAAAGACATTCGGAACATCCCAAGTCTGGCAGTAGCGGTTCACGACACTTGTGGCCGGGTCACTCCCGATGATGGCGCCTCCGGTATTGTGAGTGCTCTGGTATGCGGTGGTGGTGAAGGGCCCTGTTCGTGGTTCATCCACGACGATAACGGCGCCCATTCGCCGCGCGATTTCACTGGCCTTGCCGGTGACGTATTTGCTCATGCGCAGGTCGTTCGCAGGAAAATCAAAGGTCATTCTGAGGAGTGGCAGTCCCCAGGCATCACGGTAGGTTGGATCTAGATCAAGGTAGTTCCAGCGCGAAGCACTCGAAGAGCCCGACAAATTGAACATCGCGGTGTGGTTGTAGTGTCGACGTACGGCATCTTTCCACTGGCGGCCCCAACGAGGAGTTCCGGGGGGTGTAGGATGAAACTCGATCGGGCGGGCGTTTGTGCTTCCACACAAAATGTAACAGCCACCAACAAAGCCGAGAGAAGTATGATCGAAATTGTCCACGCTGAAATCGTCTATGACTGTCCCACTGGCGCCGGCCGCCATGTACGAGTTCAGGTGGATGTCTTCTTTGAGAAACGCGGGGACATAGCTCTGCGTTTGGTAGGCGTAATTTCGCCCCACAACACCTTTTTCTGTTACTGGGTCGTATGGCTGGCCTATGCCGGACAGCAACAACACCCGCACATCGTTCAAGGCGAACGCGGTGAGGAGTACGAGACTGGCGGGCTGCTCGAACTCGCGTCCATGCTCGTCCATGTAATTCACGCCGGTCGCTTTCTTCCCGGAACTGTCTAGATTGATACGCAGAACTTGAGATTCGGTGCGCAGTTCGAAATTCGGATTCTTCCTGAGCACCGGTAGGATTACGGTCTGCGGGCTCGCCTTAGCGAAGTGTTCACAACCGTATCTCTCGCAGAATCCGCAGTAGACGCAGGGATTCAAAGTTAATCCTTCTGGATTGGTATACGGGCGCGTCATGTTGGCCGATGGCTGGAGAAATGGGTGATAACCCAAGTCTGACGCCGCCTTCCGGAAGAGAGCGCCGGCGTATTGCTCCTTCGAGGGAGGGTTGGGATATTCGCGGGAGCGAGGCGCCTCGAGCGGATTGCCACCTTGTTCGATCTTGCCGTTCAGATTGCCGGCTTTGCCGCAAGCTCCAAGCAGATATTCAAAGCGGTCGTAATAGGGTTCTAATTCCTGGTAGGTTACGCCCCAGTCTTGAATCCTCAGGTCGGGATCCAAGAACTTTTTCCCATAGCGCTTTTCGAGGTGTGATTTGTAGATGAAATCGGCGACTTGATAACGCCATATCTGGCCATTCCAATGAGCCCCGCAGCCGCCCAGGCCAGTGCCTGGCAGAAATGCCTCCCACTGCCGCATCGGTAAAGCGACTTCCTGGTGGTGGTTGCGAAAGGTCATCGCTTCGCGAGTGACGTCTTGCATCATCCCTTTGCGGACTGAGTACTTCAGTTCGTCATGGATTGCAGGGGCCTGAAAATCTGGAACGGTGTGGCGAGCGTGGCCGCGTTCAAGTCCAACAACTTTTAGGCCGGAGGCAGCCAGCTCTTTGGCGAGAATGGAGCCCGCGAATCCAACCCCGATGACGACCACATCAACTTCTTTGAGTGTTTGAGGCACGGCTCAATGTCCTCGCGGAATGGCGTTCATGAAATGCGAGACCGCACCGTCTCCGATACCTAATGGTTCGCGACGCAGCTCGACGCCGTGCTTGTCGATCAGGTCGTAGTAGTCCGAGTAGGCCCCGGGGAAGCCGATCATCTTCCAAGAAATTTTGTTTTTGTTTCCGCCGTAGATGGGATCAGAGAAGAATCCTTCTATCGTGTGTTTCAAGAGGAAGTCAAAAAATGTATTTGAGGGAACGCCGTCCAGGTCGATACCGCCCTTTTCGAGACTGCTCAAGTACGCATCTTTTTCCGCAGAGGGTAATTGAATAAATGACGTGCCCTGCGCCGAAAAATGAGCGTTTATGGCAGCAATCGACCGACGAAATAACTCCGCAGGTGTGTACTCGAGTTGATAGCCCTGCGAAGGCGTACCCTTTCGAAATGGTCCGTGACGGTAGAGCAGTTCACCCTTTCCCCATTGCCCCGCCATTTGAAGATCAATGTAGTTCACGACGTCTGCTTCGGAGGCCCCGGGCCAGTGTTCGTCTGGGGGAATCAGGCAATCAACGGCCGCCGAGAGGAATCGCCGTTCAGGCTCGTTGAAAAAGTGAGGCGCCGTCTCGGTGCGTGGATTTCCGAGCAGCGCAGGGGCCTCTCCAGCCAAAGACACGGTGGAAATAGCGATTAGTCCTGACCTTAGAAAATTTCGGCGGGTACTCGAATTTGGTCCGTCGCTCACGTTTCCCCTTTTGCGTCTCGCGAAACACAGGTTTCTTTTTTTAACGTTGCACGGAGTCTGCCAAGAATTTTCAGCCTAGGTCGAAATTGTGGGGCCAGGTAAGGGACTGATCCTCAGAGATTTCCGCGGTTCGGACTTAAGAGAGTGAGAGCAGATGTCACGTCAGGTGTCAGAGCAGGTGTCAGTCTGTTAGACATATGTCCAAATTCGTGTGCACTGCGCAGCGTTTCTTTGGCGCCAAGTCAGCTAAGTCGCAGCGGGAGTGAGGATAGTGCGTGCCCCAAAACTCGTTTGATGTGACTCATTTCATCCAAAATCTTCACTAGCAAATTTTGAGCATTCCCTTGCATTACTCATTTTCCTCATCGCCCGGCCGCGTTAGATCTTGACGATAACCTCGCTGGTCCGGAGCTCAGAACCGATGGGAGTGAAAGGCAGGTGAAGGAATGACTGCGGAGAGGCTCATCGACTCCGCGGGTGGAAGTCAACGTGGACCAAGCGGACAAGCTTTTGGGTGTCGCGCTTAAAACAGCAAACAAGCGACTCGAACACGCGCTTCGCGGCTTGAGTTATGAACCGTTAGAGAGGGCTGGGCCGAGAAGGTCCGGTTCGGTCGTTGGTCTTCTTGGTTCACGTTCTGCCTGATCTGTAGTTTGGGAAGAACTTTCCGAACATCGGAGCGCCGCTTTTCGATTGCGCTGCTGTAGCCTCGTTCTCAATGACATCCCAATGCTCAACTAGGATTCCGTCTTGAACGCGCACAATGTCTGCGGCAATCCAGTTCACGGAAGCACCGAAGCCGCTAAATCGTCCGTGCGCGATGACGAAATCCCCTTCGGCTACAATCGTTCCGGCTTCATATTTGAGAGTCGGCGGAAGGCTCTTGATGAGATCGAACAGGCCTTCACGACCCGGCGCGATATGGGCGCTATGCTGGATGTAGTGGGGTGACCAAAAGTTCTGAGCAGCCGCGTAGTCACGCTTGTTGAATAGTGTGTCGAAGGCTTTGATGACAAGTGTTTTGTTTTTCTCTTCAATCCTCCGATTCATTTTTATCCTCCGGCCCGTAGGCGGTGAGTACCGCTATATGAACCTCGATCCCCGGTAATCAAAAGGCCTTGGTTTGACATAAAACACTCCTATTCATGGATACGATTGATGTTCAGCAGCGCGGGCGCACGGTGTGCGTTCAGGCGTTCATTCCGCCATCCACGGTAAGATTCGCCCCGGTGATGTACGAGGATTCCGGGCCGGCGACAAACGCCACCATCGCGGCGATCTCATCCACACGCCCGTAACGATCGAGCGCTGTGGCGGCCTTCTGTGGCACCGCCCAATCACCCGACGCGGGATTTAATTCCGTGTCGATCGGACCCGGCTGGACGTTGTTGACCGTGATGCCCCGGCTCCCTACTTCTCTAGAAAGCGCCTGAGTGAACATCTTGACGGCTCCTTTCGTGGCCGCGTAGGGCACAAGCCCGGGCGCAACGGCACGCTCGCCCACTGCCGAGCCGATCATGATGATGCGACCACCCTCGTTCATGTGTTTCAGCGCGGCCTGCGTCGCAATGAATACCCCACGGACGTTGATGTCGAGCACGCGATCCATCTCTTCCAGCGTGGACTCCTCGAACGTTTTCGGAATGGCCGTGCCAGCGTTGTTCACCAGCACATCTAGTCGACCGAATGTTGCAAACGTCTTTTCGACCGCGGCTTTAACCGCGTTGGCATCGGCGGCATCCGCCTGAATCGCGATCGCTTTTCCGCCAGCGCGTTCAATCTCCTTGACGACGGACGAGGCTGCGTCCGCACCTTTCGTGAAAGTGATTGCCACGTTCGCGCCATCCGCCGCCAATCGCTTCGCGATGGCGGCACCGATGCCGCGCGAGCCGCCTGTGACGAGAGCAATTTTTCCTTCCAGTTTCTTTGACATTGTTTTCTTCTCCTTGCTGTTTCCATCTGCAATGCACACTGAGCATGACTACGATTCACAAACCGTTCGGAACTAAACTCAATCACCTTTGTGATGCATATCTCTGATGCATATACTTGGCACGTTGTAGCAAGTCTGGGAGATACTTTGTAAGCTTGCGTACGATGCTTCACAAGCATGGAGAGCGGGATGGAACTACGACATCTTCGTTATTTTGTATCGGTCGCAGAGGCGGGAAATCTTACGGTGGCGGCTAAGCAAAAGCTTCACACGACACAACCTTCGCTTAGCCGACAGATTCGGGACCTTGAAGAGGAGATAGGAGCGCAACTGCTGACACGCAGCGCGCGCGGCATCCAACTCACGCCCGCGGGTCGAGCCTTTCTCGAACACGCACGTTTAGTGCTGTCGCAAGTGGAAGCGGCGAGCGAAGCTGCTCGGCGGGTCGCTCATCCCAGCAAGCCATGCTTCGCGATGGGATTTTTGACCGGACACGAATTGAGATGGATGCCGGAAGCTATGCGGATCTTACGAGACGAACTGCCCAATATCGACGTGATGATCTCAAGTCAATACTCGCCTCTGCTTGCGGATGGTCTGTCGAAAGGAAAAATCGACGCGGCCTTTCTTCGGAGGGAAACGGGGGTCCCAGACTTGGCGTTCCGCATTCTCGTCAAGGAGCCCCTGATGGTGATTCTGCCGAGTGCCCATCGGCTCGCGGCCCTCAAGGCAATCAGTCCGAAGGACCTATCAGGTGAGACATTTGTGATTGTGTCGAACACAGCTCCTGTACTGCGGGCGGTCATCGACAAGTACCTGAAGCGCTCCGGAATCGATGTCACGCCGGCTCATGAGGCGGATCACCTCGCCATGGGAATGTCATTAATAGCTTCGACCGGCGGCGTAGGGTTGCTACCCGCTTACGCACAAAACTTTCTTCCTTCGTCGGTAACCAGTCGTCCTCTGAAAGGCGATGCGCCAACTGTCGATCTGGTCCTCGGCTACAAAAAGTCGAACCAGTCTCCCGTCCTAAAGTTATTGCTTTCGAGATTGGACGAGTTGGTCGCTCGTGCATCAGATCGGACCCGATAGAACTCAGGCCGCCGTGATGGCGAACAGACTCGTGAGTTTGCAAATTAGATTATTTGCTCCTCCGATTTTCTCCAACTCACCACAATAGTTTTAACCCAAATTGAATTTGGCGCGATGTCGTCGTGGTGGCGGTGATGACTCCTGCCGTAGGGGATGGCCCTCCCGTGGCTGCGGCGTAAACGACCGGATTCGGGGCGTTGAAGTTGGTGTGATTGAACAGGTTGAAAACTTCGGCGCGGAACTGCAGGTTCAATCGCTCGGTGAACGAGAACATTTTTGTGAGTGACAGGTCCGTCTCCGTAAGACCGGGAGCTTGCAAGATGTTTCGTCCCACATTGCCGTAGGTGCCGGGCAATGGCTGAATGAACGCCTTGGGATTGAAATATTGATTGGGTCCACCCAAAATCACCGGGCCTGTGAAATTTGGATTCCAAGAGGGGCGCACCGGATTGCGCGTGTCGCCATCATTGGACGGGTTGTAGGACAGCTGCGGTGTGAATGGCAGGCCGGACTGCACGGTTTGAATTCCGCTCAGTTGCCAATTTCCAATTACTCGTTCCAGCCAAGCGTGCGTCTGGGCCGCGTCAGTCCGTCCGAACGGAAGGTCGTAGGTGGCCTGAATGACGCCCGCATGCCGCACGTCAAACGAAGCTCGGCCATAGTCAGACTTCGGTTGTAAAGGATTCGCAACGAACGCGGGAGAATTCGTAGCCACGCTGGTGTTCATATTGTCGCCATCGTCGAGCGACTTGGAAAACGTGTAGACTCCGCGGAATTGCAGGCCATGTCCAAAGCGGCGATTCACATCAACTTCAAGCCCGTGATACGAGCTGATTCCTTGTGATAGCCAATGCGTCGTATTCCAAACAGCGTTGTTGGCCAGGGCCGCTCCCGCCGGGTAGTAATATGCGCCAAGTGGATAACCAACCGGGCAAGGCGCTCCCGGGCAGATGGTCGGAGTGGGCAAATTTGCGTCGGCCGACAATAATTCGTGGTCGCCATGCGATCCGATGTAGCTGACGCCTAGCGACGTGTTTGCGGAAAGTTCTTGCTCAACTTTCAAGCTCCAGGATTCTACGGTCGGCGTTTTCAAGTCGGGCTGCACACCACTCGGAATGACTTTCACGCCGGAATAAGTGGCATCCGGAGAGATACTGCCGAATGGCAGATTCTTTACGGCATAAACCGTGTTGGAGGGGCTGTTTTGATCCAGCCGGTAACTCAAATTATCAAGCAGCGCGTAATACATCCCGAAGCCCGCGCGAATCACGGTCTTTTTCGAGGCGAAGGGAGACCAAGCTGTGCCGATGCGAGGAGCCGGCAGGAATTTCGCGTTGTTCACAGTAAAGGCGGAACTTCCCACAACTGGTTGAGTTTCGATTACGCCACTCGGACTAAACGCATAATTTGAGGCGCGCCCGTAAGCTTCGTTCCATCCATTGGTGGATTCGCCGCGAAATCCGAGTCGAACTTCCCATGACGGCGTAACTTTCATCACATCTTCCGCGTAAAAGGCACCTTCGATGGAACGCCAGGACAATGGCGTATAGCTCGGCGCGTAAGTGTATGTGCTCACCGTACCCTGCAAAAACGTTTGCAGATTGGTGAAGGAAACTTGGCCGTATTGATCTTGAACAAGGCTGTCGTTGGACTGCAGTTGCTGCAACCATCCGCCGAGGATGAGCAAATGCTTGCCGCGGGTGAATGTAACCTGGTCAGACTCGGTGTATAGATTGCGCGCCGCACGAAGGTTACTTCCCGCATTCGTCCCGCCATTGGTGATCTGTGACGCGCCGTTAAGGGTGGTGCCACCTCCCACGACAACCGCACCAACGGGCTGGCCGTTGTTCACCCATGCCGGCAAATTCACTGTGGTGCCACTGTTGAAATAAAAAGCTCCGCGGGAAAAGCCGAACGTCGCCTTGTTCAGCACGGTGGGAGAAAAGATGTGCGTTTCACTCAGGCTAATCACCTGCTCTCTCAAGTAGACGTCAACCAAGGTGAATGGATTGTTCGTAGGCGAATGTGCTTCGCTGTCGTCGGCGGTGTAAACTCCCGCGAGCGAATCTTTATCTGTGAAGATTTGATCCAGCCGCGCGGTTCCAAAGTCTTCGCGAATTCTCTGGTTCGGATTGCTGAAGGCCTCGGCAATTCCGCTAGGCGCTCCCGTTGATGTCAGAATTTCGGCGCCATTGGCAACCGGCCACAACGCCAGTAGCGGCTTGATACTGGCCACGGCTTTAGCTCTGGAAGTGGCATCCGGTATCAGCGACAAATCGCTCAGCCCCAGACTCTGCCGAAAACCTTCATAATTCGCGAATACGAAGGTTTTATCTTTGCGAATTGGACCACCGAGCGACGCACCGAATACGTTACGGCGAAAACCGGGAATATCGCCGTGGTCAAAAAAGTTTCGTGCGTCCAAGGCGCTGTTCCGCAGGAATTCATAAACGCTGCCATGGAACTGGTTGGTTCCCGAGGCAGTCGCGATGGTGATCTGCGCTCCGGGCCGCTTGCCGTACTCGGCTCCGTAGGTATCCTTCACCACGGAAAACTCCCGCACCGCGTCTACGCCCAGAAGTTGTCCGCTAACCCCGCCTGGAGTGTTATTGATTTCTGAAGCGCTAGTGAATTCGACGCCATTCAAAAGGTAAAGATTCTCCTGGGGACGGCGGCCAGACGCGGAAAACATATTGCCGACAACGGAGTTGGACGTGCCGATTCCGCCGGCGCGCTGCGACGTATAGTTCACTACACCTGGATTCAGCGTGATGAGCTGGTCATAACTGCGCCCATTCAACGGCAACTCTTTGACCTGTTGTTCGCCAACCAACCCCGACGCATCTTCGGTGCTAATCACCACGATCGTAGGGGCGGCCTCCACCTGCACGACCTGCCGCACGTCCCCAACCTGCAGCGCCACATTGACCGTTTCTGGTTGTCCTAACGCCAGGGAAATGCCAGTTTTTTGTTCACTGCGAAAACCAGACTTCTCCGCTTTGACCACGTAGCGGCCGACTGGCAGCGACGCCGCATCGTACCGGCCGGTTTCATCGGTGATCAGATTTCGAATCGATCCCGTTTCCACATTCTTGATTTGGATGGAGACGCCTTGAATAGCTCCGCCGGACGAATCGGTGACGATGCCCTGAATAGAAGCTTCTCCCTGCGCGAAGCTGAGGCTCGCGAGAGTCAGCCACCAAATAAACAGTAAAGACCAGGATCGAAATACCGTTTGCTTATGGAAATTGCCGCTTCTTTGGAAACTCATTTTTATCTCCGAAATAAATTTAGATTGCCTCGCGATGCGTAGGCTTTTGGGTTGCTCCGGGATTTCGCACAGCTATGGGTGGGATCAACAACAACAGCGGAGTTGCAGAGAACTGAGATAAAAACGGAAGGATGATGCGACATTCGTTTGCGAAGAAACAAAGGAACGAACCTGTAGCGAAACGAAATGATTAACGCGCATTGCCAACTCCCGGATGCGCCATGATTTTCACCATACTGGTCGCATGGCGTTGTGCGAGCGTGCGCGCGCCACTCCAGACCAACTGCAGCCCTGCAAAGATCGCGACCATGGCAACCGCCGCTCGCAACTTCTTTGCCGGCACTTTCGGCGCCAATAGGCAACCGAGCACCACACCAGGAATTCCGCCCAACAGCAGTTGAAACAGGATCGGCAGGCTGACCGAACCAAAACTCCAGTGAAACGCGCCGCCAATTACGGCTAGCACTAACCCGAATAGCAAGTCCGTACCGACCACCTGCGCTGGCGACATCTCGGAATAGTTCAGCAGCAACACCGTTCCCAGTGCACCGGCGCCTGCGGAAGAAAATCCAGACTCCACTCCGATGGGCAGGGCAAGCCATGGAAGCCAGCGATGATTCTTGGCGGCGAACGCGGGATTCTGAATGCGGCGAATGAACGTGACGCTGGAAGACGCGGCCAAAATAATGCCCAGTAGCAAAACCACCACGGGATTGCCCGCGTCATGATTCAAAAGGCGCAGAGCCCAAGTGCCTACGAGAAGCCCCGGCACCGCGCCCTGCAACAGCAACCACAGGTAGCGTGAATGGATATGTTTTCCAGCGAGATAAAAAGGAGCCGCGATTAATCGAAGCACGCCGGCAAATAGGAATGCGGTTCCTACGGCTTCCCCGGCGGTCAAGCCGGCAAGCAGCACGAGCGCCGGTACGGTAAAGCTTCCGCCACCGACACCGGTGAGCCCAACCGCCAAGGCAATCAGGAAGCCCACAAGGTAGTGCATCAGTGCCCGCCTTGCGAAAACGTGTGTATGCCGCATTCCAACTTCTTGCCGCCCCAACGCCCGGAGCGTGGATTCGCTGGGTCATCCGGGATCGCGGTGCACGGTTCGCAGCCGATGCTCAAGTAGCCTTGGTCGTACTGTGGCAAATAACTGAACTGCTTCTCTGCGGTGTGCTCCCACACTTTTGCCCACGTCCAATCGGCGAGAAGGCTCACTTTCAAAAGTGTTTTTCCACTCGGCAGCCGATGGTGCTCGACTTTCTGCAAATTCTTGCGCGTAGGCGATTGTTCGCGGCGCAGTCCGGTGAACCAAATTTCATAAGGTTCTAATGCTTGCAGCAGCGGGTCGACTTTGCGCAGCTGGCAGCATCGCGTCGGGTCCGTTCGGTTCAATATCCCGAATTCCGATTCCTGCTGTTGCACAGTTTTTTGAGGAATCACATTCACCAGGTTCAAAGACCATTCCTTCGCCATCCGATCCCGGTATTCATACGTCTGTGCGAAGTGATAACCGGTCTCGAGGAAAAGCACCGGGATCGCAGGAATTCGTTGCCGGACAAAGTCGAGCACGATCATGTCTTCGGCTTGAAAACTGCACGTCAAACAAGCCGGACGGCCCGAGTGCTCATTCAGCACGGCATCCAAAACTTCGTGTGGTGCAAGAGTTTCGAGAGCTTCAACAACGAGAGTGGTTGCCATTTCAATTGATCCTTTCTGGATGTGCGGCGTGCTGCGATATGCGGAGCACTTCCAACAAAAGCGTCACGCGTTCCAGTGCTTCCTCTTGCCCTTCAGGAAGTTCCAGTTCGCCAAGGTCGAAAAAGTGCGCGCCAGCGTCGTTTCGTAACTCCGCAAGCTCTTTATCCTTGAGCGAGGCGTTGTGATAGATCACCACGAATCCTGCAGCGTGCAGAGCGGAAGCAACAGCCGCATTCTCTTCGACCACCATCACTTCGAATCCTCGTTCAAAGATTGCGCGCTCCAATGGCGCGATAAGAGACGTTCGCGCATTTGCCAAAATGATTGCGGGTTGATGACCGTGCCGCCGGTGCCTCTCGAACGGAGCTATGACCTCTTGCGACGCCGGACCACGCTCTGCCGGATTTTCGATTTCTCGCGAAAGATCTTCGAGAATCATCCCGGCGGCGAGAGTGGCATTGCTCAGTGGATCGATGAGGATGAAACTTCCCGTCGTGCGATTGTGCCGGTACGCGTCGAAAAAGAGTGGGCTGCTGGTTTCGAGTTCAACAGTCGCGATGTCATTCATCTGCAGCCGCTCGGCGGCCTCTGATTGAAGGTTATTGACGTTCACGCGGTGCCGAACTGCGATGGCCTTTGCGCGAACCTGCCTTGCGCACTGCTTGATCAAATAGAGCCGGCCAATTTCCAGTTGCGTCCTATGCATCCAGACCACGCTTGCAAGGAACCGCTGCGAGACGTGCGGAAGATTCGTGGACGATACCAGCATGTCCCCGCGGCTTAGATCGATTTCATCTCTGAGGGTCAAGGCGACCGACATTGGAGCGGATGCTTCGTCGAGTGCGCCGTCATAGGTAACAATTGATTCAACGCGCGACTGCTGGCCCGACGGAAGCGCCGTCACGGCATCGCCTGGGCGAACCACCCCATTGGCAATTTGTCCTGCGAAGCCACGGAAGTTGGCATCTGGGCGAAGCACATACTGAATTGGGAACCTGATGCTCAGTGCGCTTGCCGGACGCGGAATCGGAACGTGCTCCAGATGTTCGAGCAACGCCGGACCGCTATACCAAGGCATGCGTTCGCTGCGCTCGACGACGTTGTCTCCCGCAAGCGCGCTGATCGGAATGCACGTTACGGCTTGAACGCCCAACTGTTCTGCGAGCGCAAGAAATTCCCGCTCGAGCTGTTGAAATTTCTCCTCACGATAGTCAAGCAAGTCCATTTTGTTAACCGCAGCGACCACCGTTGAAATCCCCAACAGTGAGGAGATGTACGTGTGGCGGAGCGTTTGCGGGAGCAGCCCTTTGGTCCCATCAATCAAAATGACCGCCAAGTCGGCGGTGGATGCCCCGGTAGCCATGTTTCGCGTGTATTGTTCGTGCCCCGGTGTGTCGGCGATGATAAATTTTCGTCGCGCAGTCGTGAAATAGCGGTAACCCACATCGATGGTGATGCCTTGCTCGCGTTCGGCACGGAGTCCATCGGTGATCAACGAAAAGTCAATCGGCCCACTGGAACGGTTGATCCGACTGTTCTTGACGGAAGCGAGTTGGTCTTCGTAGACAGTTTTTGAATCGTGCAGCAGCCTGCCAATCAGTGTGGACTTGCCATCGTCAACACTTCCCGCCGTGGTGAATCGCAAAAGTTCCTTGCTCAAGTTCTGTTCGAGGAACTCTGCAAACGAGTTGCTTGTCTGGATTTCCGTGAGAGGAGGCATTAGAAATAGCCCTCGCGTTTCTTGATTTCCATCGATCCTTCCTCATCATGGTCGATCGCGCGGTTTTCGCGTTCCGACCGGCGAAACGAAATCATCTCCTCAATGATTTTCGGAACCGTATCGGCGGCGGAGCGAATTGCCCCGGTGCAGGGCACGCAGCCGAGCGATCTCATTCGGCACTTGATTGGCAGAGCCTTTTCCCCAGGACGAAGCTGATCGTGCGGATAAATGAGAACGATGGAGCCATTTCGTATAACGGCGGGACGTTCCTTCGCGAAATACAGCGGCACAATCGGAATATTTTCCGTGTAGATGTACAGCCACACGTCGAGTTCCGTCCAATTGGAGAGAGGAAAGATTCGAATGCTCTCGCCTTTGTCGATTTTCGAATTAAAGATGTTCCACAACTCCGGCCGCTGATTCTTGGGATCCCACTGTCCATGGACGTCACGAAAGGAATAGATCCTCTCCTTGGCCCGCGACTTCTCTTCATCGCGGCGCGCTCCGCCAAACGCCGCGTTGAATTCGCCTTCTGCAAGCGCGTCGAGCAGTGATTTAGTTTTCAACAAGCCGCAGCACTTTTGTGTGCCCAGCACAAACGGATTCGCCCCGGCATTCAAGGCTTCCTGGTTCTTGTGCACGATGAGTTCGGCGCCAATTTGCTTAGGGTATTGGTCGCGGAATTCGATCATCTCTGGGAATTTATAGCTGGTGTCTACGTGAAGAAGGGGGAAAGGAATTTTCCCGGGGAAGAAGGCCTTCTGGGCCAAACGCAGCATCACGGACGAATCTTTTCCGATCGAATAGAGCATCACTGGCCGCGAAAACTCCGCTGCCGCTTCACGAAGTATGTAGATGCTTTCGGCTTCGAGGGCCTTTAAGTGGCTCAGTCGTGAACCTGCCGCCGGCTGGTTCGAAAAATCTTGTCCACGTTGCAGCGGTGTTGCGCTCGGTAATTCTTGTGGCACAGTTGCCATGGGTCGAATCCCTTCTTAAAATTCACCGTATAAAAACAAAAAACCCACCTGCCATATCCTCTGGCGGTGGGTGCTAAAACAGCTCGGCTAGAATTAGAGCTCTAGAGTACTAGCCTCCCGGTGCCAGAAGACACGAATGCGCGACACCGACAACAAGTCGACGCAACTGTCTGGCATTTCCGAAAGGTCAATAACATGCGAGGCAGTATACGGAAGGGCTTCGCATACTGCAATAGTTCGCTGCATCCAATTTTCCTCTGGAACGTATGCAAAATAGTGCTCAAGGCTTATTTGACGGCACCCAGGGGAGGATTTTGTCTTGTCTTTCTCCGGTGTCGGGTTGAATCGGGGAGATACTCTTACTCAGGGACATCGTCAAGGATGCACTGTTTCGGGACAGAGTAAGAAAGGTCTGCAGTTGAGCTGCGAGCGATTGTTGCGATCCTTCTGAAGACCAAGTCCGCGCCGTTTGCTTTAGCTGCTCGAAGGACTCTTCCAGGTTGTCCTCGCCGCGGAATACTTTACCCGCTAACTGGTCTGCCATGTCGTCGAGCAACTTAGCCGACTTATAGTCGAGCTCCTGCTGTGCCGCACGTACGGGTTCTGGTAGTTCGAAGTCGGGGAGTTGAACGCGATACCTCCACAAGGCAATTCGCATCAAGAAAAGAGTGCGCAGCTGAGGTTGCCAATGCCTAATTCTGCTCCGCAGTGCGAGATCCTGCGCGCGGGAAGGCCCAAATTCCAACAGAACACCGTCAGCGAGAGCCCGTACTTTATCGAAATTGTCGTTAATTATCTCCGCGAGCATAAGACTCCGTGCGATTGCAGTTCTCCGATCTTTCGAAAGCGGTTCTCTTGCGAACTGCGCTAATAATCGAAGATTGGAAATGAACGTTTTTCTGATCTCAACAGCAGCGGGTGAACTCCATAATTGATCAAACACCAGCCACATGATGAAGAGACCCAATAAGATACCAACGACGCGATCTCGCGCTACTTCAAGAGACGTCTGCATTTTGAATTCGCTCAAGTTAATCAGGTAGAAAGCGAGCGCGACCTGAATTCCCATGTAGGACAGTCGCGGGCTGGAGGTCATGATCCAAGATGCGAAAGCGGTAACGGGGACGAAAAGAATGGTGAATCCGAATATCGAATCAATGTAGGGCAGAATAAATATCTGCGAACCCATTCCGATGACAAAGCCGCCAAGGATGGCCCCACTGATGCGGAGAACCTGCTTTTGGCGAGAGGAACCAATTGTGGAGAGCGCGGTCAACAGGCATGTGGTCACGGCGGTGCTGATGCCGGGCCAAGCAACTGCGTTGTAAATCGCGTAACAAACGCTAGCGGCCAGGCAGCCCTTAAGCGCGAACTGAAGGTGCGCAGGGTTGTCGAATGAGTTGAGACCAATGAGTCTTTGTTCCCGCGTATCATCGGCCGACGGCAAGTAGTCTTGGATAGAGCGAGAATCAGTAAACACCTGGGGAATGAGAGTGACGGTATGCTCGATCGCGACAAGTAGCGGAACGAGACTCACCGGTTGTCCTTCGACATGCAATTCGACGGGGCGCGGAATTCGCCTGGCCAGCAAGTCATCACGAATGATTGCGACACTCGAGGCTAATTTCCGGAAGCGACTCTGATCGCTCAATGACAATTCGAACTGGAGTTGCGTCAGAGTTGCTGCAAGGTCGACGAGCCTGCCCACAAGAACTACGACACTACCTATCCGTACGGAGTATTGCGCCGAATAGTCTGAACGCTGCAAGGTTCGCCGCAACAATGATGTTCCGCGTGTCTGCATCTGGATGATTTGCTTCTGCGTAGCAGGATCAATCGCACGGCCTTTTGCATAGCAAGTCAACAAGTTCTCAACTGATGCGAGTTGCTCGGTGATAGGCAAGACAAACTCGTCGCCCGGCCGCATCCTCACAAACGCCAGTTCTACAGCCCCGGCAATCACTACGCCTACCATTACTGATAAACACAGCCACAGTGTATCTTCCACATTCGTTTCGGCCGGCACATGGCGATCCCATAAGGGAACTACTACTGAATTCATAATGGCGAAAATCACTGCCGCGGTGTAGTTGGTCACGGCGCTGAGCGCATAAAAGACCAGGAAGAAAGAGATAACGACCCAGAGAAAATGAAGCTCGGGAATACTGATAACAAAACGCACCGAGAGCAGAAGGTATGCGGCACTGATAACCGTAATAATTGTTATGACTGCCGTTGATCGCAGCGTGGCTCGGGGGCTTTCGCGAGAAATTAAGAGTGCATAGATGGCGCCTTGAAAGGCGAACGGGATGCGAAATGTCATGCAGACGATCATGATGAGAGTCGCGGCGATGGTCATTCGCCCAACTACGGCGGCGCGGCCCGGGTACGGTGCCAGTTCCTCTTTGAGGAATTGTCGAAGCCACGCCAGCGGAGCGATCGACTCGGGTAGACTTTGAACGACCGTGGCCATTTTCAATTTCCTCGAATCGTGACCACAGCTGACTCGCTGATTCGAAACAGATCTGGCGTGGGATTCTCGACCCGCACGCGAACCGGGTATCGCGACGCCAGATGCACCCAATTGAGGGTTCGTTGGAGATCCGGAAGGCCCGGCCCTAAATGCCCAATGCGATCGGGATCGGGCGTGACTCCAAAACCGACGCTATCCACCACGCCCGAAAAGCGAACATTGGGTTTCGACATGACATAAACATCGGCGCGCATGCCCGGCTTGATGTGCGAGAGTTGCCCCTCGCGAAAGTTGCCAATTGCCCACCAGGTGCGCGCGTCGATCAACGTGAATATCTGCTCCCCCACATGCGCGTAAGCCCCCTCCGAAATTGTCAGGTTGGTCACCAAAGCATCGAACGGCGCATATACGCGGCAGTTGCCAAGGTTGTAGCGCGTGTCCTTCACGGCGGACGCTCGCGCGCCGCGCTGATTGACTAACGGTTCGAGCGTAGTCACGGCGTTTCGCGCTTGTTCGTGTTGCGCCTTGCTCTCGTCGAAGGCGGCGCCAGAACGTTCGTATTGCGCCTCGGCTGATTTGAGCTCAGCTTGAGAAAGAAGCAATTGCGATTCGGCTTGCTTCAGAGCTTCGGACTGGGCGATTTCGGAGGTCCTCGCCCGGTCGACCTGGTCCACGGTGACAAACTGTTTCGTAAGCAGCGGCTCAAGACGATGCAAGTTATTGCTGGCGTAGGTCCACTCCGCCTTCGCACGACTGACGCCCTGCTCGGCATGCGCCACGTCCGCGCGCGCTTGCTCGACGGCCGCCGACGAGCGATTTATATCCGCTTGCGCGGTGTGAATGCCCGCTTGCGACACGGAAACCGCGCTCACCAGCGCCGCAATCTTCCGTCGTTCGTCGGCGATTTGCCCTTCGAGTGCCGCTTGCTCGGAAATGGCTCTTTCCAGCGCATATTGGTACGGCCGTTCATCGATTTCGAACAGCAGGTCACCCTTCTTCACGAATTGGTTGTCGCGCACATTCAGCCGCATGATCGGCCCCTCGACTTGCGGCGCGATGCCGATGAAATTGGCGAAGACTTCGGCGTCGTCCGTTCGTGGCGAGTGATCGCTGTGGTAAAGCACCACAAGGCCGAGCGCGAGCGCGGCGAGCACGGCGCCGATGCTCACCCAGTGGCTAAGCTGCTTCGGCGTTGTGACGTTAGGGATTGTCGCGGCAGAGTCGGTTTCCATATCTTTGCACCTCGCTGACAGAAGTCATCAGTAAAAGAAAATCAGCGCCAGCACGAATGTGACGACTGCGACCAAACTCGGATACACGAGAATGGGGAAAGCGATCTGCACATGCAGTCGCTGCAGGCCCAGGCGGACGAAAGCTGCGAGCACAATCGCCAATACAAAGCACAGAAGCCATGACGGGAAAAATGAACCCAGAATGTCGATCGCAGGCGCCCGCGAACAGCTCACCAGCAGCGGCGCAATAAAAAAAAGCGAGAGAGGACGCATTGCGTCTCCGACATGCGGTCGCGCGCTCACGGCTTGGCGCTCCTGACGATCGCATCGCCACTGCGAAAAGCGAGATCGGCTAATGAAGTGAGCACCTGTGTGCGGGCAAAGACATCGGTGGAGCGAGCCTGTGCGAGCGTTCGCTGGGCCGCAGTCACGTCCAGCAAATTACGAAGCCCGTAGTTATAGGATTCCAGGGCGGCATCGTATGACTGGCTGGCCGCCTCCAGCAAAGCCGTAGCAGCCTGGCGCTGCCGAAGGGCGGTATTCAAATTCGAGTAATCGGTCCATACTACGTTAGCAATTTGGTCCCGAGAAACGTTGACTTGTGCTTCCGTGGAATGCACGTTCGCTTCAGCCTGCATGAGTCTGTTTTTCCGCGCGCCGCCATCAAAGACAGTCCAATTCAAGTTAAAGGCCGCTCCGCCCACTAGGCCGGCGGTGTGTCCCCAAGGGAACTGCTGTTGCAAGCCATACAACGATTGCGCGGTGGGGCTGGCTGTGAAAGTCAGTGATGGGTAGTACGCCGCGCGCGCTTCCTTGAATCTGGCATTCGCCGAACGCACCTCGGCCACTTGCCGCATGAGATCGGGCCGTTGCGCGAGCGCACGATCGATCGCCACGTTAACGCTGTCGTCGAGCGATTCGGGAATTGGCAGCTCTTTGAGAGCTTGGACGTGAATCGTGGTGGTTGCAGAAGTTCCCAGCACCGTTGCGAGGTCTCCGGCGGCAATCAGTTCGGCCCCGAGCACGGATTGCAGTTCGTATTCAGCCTGGGCCGTCGCGCTACGCGCCTCCAACACGTCGGGTAGCGTGGCCAGGCCATTATTTAAACGTTCTTCCGCGGATTGTTGCACAGCTTGCGCATTCGAGAGACTCGCGCGTGCCGCATCCTCCTGTCCCAACGCATTCAGAAGCTGATAGTAGTCTTGTTGGACTTGGAAGATAACGTTGCGGTGGGTGTCATTGAACGCGAAGTTCGCCGCCAGGACCTGCGCTCGAGCCGCGGCGATCCGCCCGGATCGCGCTCCAAAATCGAGCAAAGTGTAATTGAGATCGAGCGCGACCTGAAAATCACCGATGGTTTGTCGATAGAAACGATCAACCAGGTAGACCTGGGAGCGAGTGACACCTGAGAGTGCGACTGCCGCTAAAGTCGGATAGAGCTCGCTGCGTGCGATACCGAGAGCCGCTGCCTGGGCGCGAGCGCGCTCCCACGCAACACGTGTCTCAGGATTGTGCGATTCCGCCAAATCGATAAGCTCCGCCAAGGAATATGTTTTTGCGGGATCGATGCTAAACCGCGTATCAGGAAGTCTCTGCGCGTCAGCTTCGATTCTTTGTTCCCCGAGCCCGTGCCCACGGATGATCGGGTGAAACAGGCGCACTTTGAGCCAAAACACAGTTGGCTATGAGCAGAGTTGCTGTCAGGAAAGCTAAGTGTAATTTCGTCAGTCTCCTCATGCCTCCCCTCTAGTTGGGGTAAGGCACGCGAAGCAATAATAGGTTCCAAGAATTGCGCTAATCCCAATGGCAGTTGTGCCAAACGCCGCCAGGAGGTGCTGGATCATGACTGGGGAGGCGGATCTCCAGGCGTATTCGAGAAAGTAGAAGTACAGAGCAAGTCCCCAAGCGATCCGGAACCCCCGAATTCACCATCTGCTGGCTGCTTCCGGAGTGAGAGCAACTGTAATTGGTTTCGTAGTCACCTTAATGCCCTGATTTTCAACCGCTTACCGAAACAGGTTGGCCCTGCCAAGATCGATGACTTCATCGCCGCGTTCGCTGAGAGCTGCTTTCAGTTCCCGTGAGATGTGCTTCGGCTGCCGCTGCAATAGCCCCCACCTCTTCAAGCCTCACGTGCACCCAATCAATATTCTTTTTTTATGCGTATTGAGTCCGTGATTCCGTTTAGCGAATTGCCCCTAACTCCGTAAACTCTTTGAACTCCTGCCTCCACCAAAGCATCTACAAGTAGATGAGCCACCCTCTTTGCCATATGTTGGCCTCCCTGACTCCGTTTTCGGCTTTGAACTCTCCGGGTCCTGCACATAGAGCAAATGTGTCTCCAACGTTTTTTGCTTACTCGTCTGGTACCTTACCTGCGGGGTTCACGCCAGCGCATCCCGTCCGATGGGTCAAGGCACGGCGGAATCATGGTCCCCAGAGACCGAATGTATGTACGCGCACAGACCCACATGCATGGCAGCGTTCTGCTGCATGTGTCAACGAGCCGCCACAAATGTCAATTAGTTGGAATCTCGACGCAACCCGTCAGAACGATGACGCTCACACTCAGCCCCGGTGTCAGCCCCGCGCAAGCACAACAGTTCGAAATCTCATCAGTGTTGATCTCAGATCCAGGTGTGGCTAGAGACGATTCGGACGCCCAAAATGATGCACCGGCCGGAAATCCTCTCGCATCCGAGTGCGTTAGGAGGAAGTCTTATGAAAGCTGCAGTCGTTCCCGCTGTCAGCAGTTCGTGGCAGATCAAAGACGTTCCGCAACCTCAGCCCGGACCTAATCAAGTACTGGTCAAAATGCATGCGAGCGGCATCTGTTACACCGACGTACATCTGACGCTCGGACACTTTCCCGGACCATTTCCCCGTATCTTAGGCCACGAACCAGTGGGCGAGATCGTTGCCGTGGCTCCTGACGTTACGACGCGGAAGGTTGGCGACCGCGTGGGTACCGCCTGGATTCAATCCACCTGCGGGCGCTGCGAATGGTGCCGGCGTGGTCGCAGAATGTTTTGTCCCTACATGAAGGGCACAGGAATTGAGGCACAAGGCGGGCACGCCGAGTACATGCTGATGAATGCGGACGCAACCTATCTGATTCCCGACAAAGTTTCCTACGAGCAAGCAGCGCCGATCTTCTGCGCGGGCTACACGGTCTACAGCGGGCTGCGCTGGGCCGATCCCCAGCCGCACGAGCGCGTGGCCGTGCTTGGAATCGGTGGCCTTGGACACCTCGCAGTGCAATACGCAAAGGCAGCGGGCTTTGAGACCATCGCCATTTCCCACTCCCCTGATAAAGACAAACTGATTCGCGAACTCGGCGCGGATGAAATCGTCCGCGATGGAAAGAGCCTTGCCGCAGCGGGCGGTGCCGACATCATCCTCAGCACTTCCAATTCAACGAAGTCCATGGTGGACAGCATTCAGGGATTACGGCCAGACGGCCGGCTGATCGCTACGGGCGCCGACGTGGAGCCGCTGTCCGTCTCGCTGGCGGATTTGATCATGAAGCGCATCCGCATCATCGGCAGCCAGCAGAACGGCCCCGAATATCTCTACGAAGCTCTTGATTTCGTGGCGCAAGGAAAAGTCAAAACGATTGTCGAGACTTACCCACTGGCCGAGGCTGCCAAGGCCTACGAACGCGTTGCCGAGGGCAAAGCCCGGTTCCGCGCCGTCCTCACAATGTAATCGGCGATGCGAGGAGTCACTGCCTCTGTTCGGGCGGATCAACGGACAACCCTTCCACCGATGGGCGTTCGGGGGTTACGGGGAGTTGAATCAAGAACAACGGTGAATCATGAGTAGACTGTGATCTCCCCGAAAGCACCGAAGCGGAACACCCCGGCGTTGTTGACCAAAACGTCTAGTCTTCCAAACGCAGAATCCACCTCTTTGAATAACCGCGCGGCATCCGCCGCCTTGGACACGTCGGCCCCGACCGTGATTGCCGCGCCCCCATTGTCGATGATTACTTGAGCGACGCGTTCAGCGCCTTCCCGGTCGGAGGAACCGAAGAGAGTTTTCACCTCCACTACAACATCAACGTTCTCGGGTCGATTCTCACCGTGCAGGAGGCGATCAAGCGGTTCAGCGCCCCCGGCGGGAGCATCATCAACCTCAGCTCTATCGTGGGCTCGCATCCGGTGGCGGGAGCTCTCCTGTACGCGTCCACGAAAGGCGCGCTCGAAACGCTGACCAAGGGTTTGGCGCTCGAACTTGCTCCGCGCAAGGTCCGGGTCAACGCCATCGCTCCGGGGCATACAGAAACCGAAGGGAACGTAGCTGCGGGAACCTTTGCGGGTGGTGCCGGCGCCGTTCTGGCTGAGAAGAAGCTGCTCGGCCGGCTTGGTCGCGTAACGGATATCGCGCCGTTGGCAGTGTTCCTGGCATCAGACGAATCAGCGTGGATTTCCGGGGAGGTCATTCGTGCCGCGGGCGGTCTCGTTGTAGCCACCTGAGTGCAATGTGCTGACCTCGCAATAACAAATTCGGGTGAACGCAGGGCAACACTGAGAGGAGAATACGATGCAAGTTCAGAGTGACTACTTAACTGCTTATCACAACCTAAAGCTGACACGAGATGACAAAGGCGTGCTGGTTGCTGAATTCCACGGCAACGGCGGACCGTTCATTATGAGCGCGAAAGCTCACACGGAATTTGTCGATGCCTTCTACCGGATTGCACAAGATCGTTCGAACAGGATCGTAATTCTGACGGGCGCAGGTGGGGACTTCATTACTGACGTCGATTGGTCCTCTTTCGGCGATGTCACCGATCCCGGCGTCTGGAGTCAGGTTCACGACGAAGGCGTTCAGGTTTTGGAAAACATAGCCAACATACGAGTGCCAGTCATCGCGGCTATCGAGGGACGCGCCCATGTGCATTCAGACTACGCACTACTTGCCAGTGTAATTGTGGCGGCGGATGGTGCGACCTTCCAGGATGTGGCCCACTTCTCCGCGGGCGTTGCGCCCGGCGACGGAATCTTTACCACCTGGAGTTATCGCGCCGGAGCGGGGCGAGCGGAGGCGTTCCTGCTGAACTCACAGCGGCTAACGGCGCGTACCGCGTATGAATGGGGAGTGGTTGCCGAAGTTGTGCCGAACGGTAAGGCACTCAGCCGGGCGCGGGAATTGGCCGAGCTCTACTTGAAGGCTCCCGAAGTTACGCGCCGCAACACACGCGTGCATTTCATTCAGCCCTTGAAAGAACGCATCGTGCGAGAAGTTGGTTACGGGCTGTCGCTCGAAGGAGCGTCGGCAGCCGATCTCGTCAAATCAATGCGAGCCAAGAGTGAACCTGTCGCTCGGAAAGGAAAATCCACATGAATACAAAGAACACTTCCTCCCCGCGGGCAAGTAAGAAGACGCAGCCGGAAGAATTTGATCTGGTGATTCTCGGTGGTGGCACAGGCTCGACCATCGCTGCGTGGACTTTTGCCGGCGAAGGAAAACGCGTCGCAGTCGTCGATCGCAAATACATCGGCGGGTCCTGCCCGAACATCGCGTGCTTGCCGAGCAAGAACATCATCCACAGCGCGAAGGTCGCATCGTACTTTCGCCGAAGCCAGGAATTTGGCATCACTCACAAGGGCTTCGCGATAGACATGGCGGGCGTGCGTGAACGCAAGCGCAAGATGGTTCGCGATCTGAACGACCTATATATGAAAAATTACAGGAACACGGGAGCCGTGTTCATCCTGGGAACGGGCCGGTTCGAAGCTCCGAGAATAGTGGAAGTCACCCTGGCCGATAGGACCACACGTCAACTGCGGGGCGCGAATGTGATCGTCAGTACGGGCACGCGTGCCGCGCTGGAAGAAATTCCTGGCCTTGCGGAAGCACAGCCACTCACGCATATCGAGGCACTTGAACTGGATGAAGTTCCGGTTCACTTGTTGGTTGTCGGTGGGGGCTATGTCGGAGTGGAGTTGGCGCAGGCAATGCGCCGCTTCGGCAGCAAGGTGACGATCGTCGATCGCAACGGACGGCTGATGTCCAAGGAAGACCCGGACGTATGCGAGGCTCTTGGCAACCTGCTGGCAGATGAGGGCATCGACATTCTGCTGAATGCGGGAATCAAAGAAGTGTCGGGCAGAAGTGGCGACTCGGTAAGTGTCATCCTCGAGCAGAATGGGAGTAAGAAAGTCCTAAACGGTAGTCATATATTGGTCGCCACGGGCCGCAAGCCCAACACGGAGGGACTGGGCCTGGAACTGGCCGGCGTTGAGGTCACTGACCGGGGGTACATCAAGGTCAACGAGCGGCTGCAGACGACCGCACCCGGCGTCTGGGCGATCGGAGAGGTCGCAGGTAGCCCGCAGTTCACGCACATCAGCGTCGACGATTTCCGCGTAGTCCATGCCAATTTATCTGGCGGCAACCGTGTGACTACGGGTAGGCAAGTCCCCTATTGTCTGTTCACCGACCCCGAACTTGCCCGTATCGGTCTGAGTGAAATCGAAGCGGAGGCTCAAGGGATAGCGTATCGCCTGTTTAAGGTTCCCATGGAAACCAACCTGCGTGCACGCACGCTCTCGGAAACCCGCGGGTTCGTGAAGGCCCTCGTGGAGACTGATAGCGATCGCATCCTCGGGTTCACGGCCTTTGGTGTGGGTGCGGGAGAGGTCCTGGCTACCGTCCAGACTGCGATGATCGCTGGGCTGCCCTACACCGCGCTGCGCGATGCAGTGCTGACTCACCCAACATTGGTCGAAGGTCTCATACCTCTGTTCTCATCCGCGGCGACAGCGCATAACCTCGTCAAAACAAAAGGCGCCTGATCCCTCCCGCGCAGGCCTGTGACATTGCTCACAGTTGGACGTGATTGTAGTCACCGTGCATATGTAACGCGCATACGAGAATGGTCCCGCAGTTGAACGCTTCCTTGTATCGGGCGACATTGACGTAACGCACCGAACCGGGTTCAGGGCAGGGGACTAACGATGACTGACGGGCGTTTTCGTAGCAAGCTGGTTCTAGGCTTCCTTACCGCGATGATTTTTCTGGGCGCGCTGCTGGTAAGCGTACCGAGCGGCAAAGCGATTCCAGCGTTTTCGCGTAAGTATCAAACTTCGTGCACCACATGCCACAACAACTATCCGGAGCTGAATGATTTTGGGCTGGCGTTTAAGAAGAACGGCTTCAAGTTTCCCAAGGATGATGAGCTTTTCGTAAAGGAAGCACCGGTCCTGCTGGGTTCGAAGGCCACGCGCGAAGCATTTCCGGAAGCGGTCTATCCGGGCGAGATCCCCGGCTCAATTCCGATTTCGTTTCGATATGAAGGCAATTTAGTTTGGAACGCGAGTCAACCTCAGCCAGTTCAAGCCACCGGATACGTTCCGCGCACCGACCTTTTCGTTCCCAATACGTTCACGATTATCTCTGCCGGTAGCTTTGGTCCCAACTTCTCGTTCTGGATCGACGACGACATCTCCGCAGGCGGTTCTGGCGCGAATGGCGGACTCGGCGACGCCTGGCTCAAGTACAACGACGTCAGCCGCTTCTTCCACTTGCCCACCAACTCCATCAACGTGAAGTTTGGACAATTCGAATTGGAGCTGCCCTTCACGAATGCACGCACACCGTACCTGTCTGGCTATGACATTTTTGGCGAGGGCGCGTTGGCCCAAGGTGGCGCCTGCGGTGCAGGTGTGACGGCCTGCCAGACCACCAACAATCCATTCGTTCTCGGCACGCCACAACGTGGGATTGAAATCGGTGGCTACCCGAATAACGGTAACTTCATCTGGGCTGTTGCTGTCGTCGACGGCACCAATTCCGCTTACGGGTTGGCAAACACGCTTTCCGCGCGCAACACCAAAGACGTCTACCTTCGCGCATCGCAGCAATTCAATTTGGAGCGCGATCCGGAAAGCCGCCACGCTATTCAGGCTGCCGGACCCACTGGTCCTCGCGATCACACCTCTATTCGCCTCGGCGCTTTCTACTACCATGGCAACAACCAGCAGAACTATGGCGGCTCGCTATTCCCTACAAACACCATCGGAACGATCTCAGAACCTTTCTACCGCGTCGGCGGCGACATTCGTTTCCGCTATCGCAGCAAGTTTGAACTCTACGGAGTCGGCCTGTACTCGCATGACGACAATCATTTCGTCGACACCGTTGCGAACACCATCGCACCTGCGCGCGCGGTCACTTCCGCCGGCGGTTTCGTTGTCGCGAACTACTGGTTCTATCCATGGCTGATCGGCACGATGCGCTACGATTTCGTGAATTCGCCCAGCGACTTCATCAATGGCGTTTCCACGGATCAGACCCGCAACCGCTTCAGCCCCGGCTACACGATTCTGGTCCGCGCCAACATCAAGATCGTCGGCGAATATCAATACCACTGGGGAGTTCCCTACACGAATGTCGCGGGCTTGCCGGCGTCCTATCGCCCAAGCGCGTTTGTTACCGGCATCGACTACGTGTTCTAAACGGATCGCAGCTCGTAAACGCAGTTCATAAAAACTCATGGAGAGTGGGGAAGAAAAATGAAACTAGCAAACTTGGGAATGAAGGCAGCACTGTTCACCGCGTCAACACTGCTCGTCGCGGCGGCCGGCTTGGCAGGAGATATCAAGGGCAAGGTGAGCGTGCAAGGTCTGAAGTCGCCCGTAAATATCGCGGTATATGTAGATGCGATTCCCGACAAGAAGTTCGACGCGCCTTCCCAGCACGTGGTGATCGATCAGAAAAAAATGGAGTTCATTCCGCACGTGGTGGTGATCCTGCAAGGCAGCACAGTAGACTTTACCAACAGCGATCCGGTGGGCCACAACGTGTACTGGCCTTCCATCAGCGGCAACAAAAAACTGACCCACAACCTCGGCACGTGGCCGAAGGGCGACAAGAAGTCTTTCCAGTTTAATGATCTGGGCGTTGCGCCCCTGCTTTGCAATGTCCACCCGGAAATGTCGGGCTACGTTGTGGTGGTAGCTACGCCGTATTACGCGGTGACCGACAAGGATGGCAACTACGAAATCAAGAATGTTCCCGCCGGGAAATATACATTGAAGACCTGGAGCGAAGATGGCAAGCCCACCACACAAAGCGTGGACGTGGCGGCCAGCGGCGCTACCGCCGATTTAACCGTGAAGAAGTAACTCCACCGGGATCCGGAACGGTGCAAGTTTCGGATCCTAACTTTTTTCTCGCCTGTTGGAAGAATTGCAAATCGCCAAAGCAAGTGAGGCCTTATGTCAGACGAGAATGCGGAGCGCGACATGAATCGAGAACCAGCCGACCTGAATCGCCGCAAATTCTTTATCAAGCTGGGAGCCGGTTCGCTGGCCATCGCGGGCGCAGGTGCCAGCGCCTTTGCTCTGCAATATCTTTCACCCAATGTGTTGTACGAAGCTTCTCCGGTGGTTAGTGTCGGGCGCGCTGAACACTACCCCATGGATTCCGTAACGTTGGATCCCCGCTTCGGAATTTTTATTGTGCGTCTGCCGGAAGGGTTTTATGCGTTGAGCGCGGTGTGCTCGCACCTTGGCTGTTTGTGCGTCTGGAAACAGGAAACCACCACGATTGGCTGCCCTTGTCACGGAAGTGCGTTTGGCCGCGATGGCAGCATCCTAACCGGGCCGGCGCCCAAGCCGCTGCCGTGGTTGCGGATGTGGAAGACCGAAGATGGCGAATTGATGGTGGACCGGGCGACGAAAGTAACGCCCAAGAAAGAATTCGTTCAGGCATAGTCATGGAGAACACGGTGCACACCGAACAAGAAGGAGCGGTACGAAATCCGCTAGTCGCACTGGCTCGCTGGGGAGCGGAGTTCAAGCACATGTTTATGGAGCGGGTGCGCGAGCCGCAGCTCGGATTTCGTGCCACGTGGTATTTGGGCGCGCTGACGCTGGGCACATTCACCATCCAACTGACCACCGGCTTGCTGCTGATGCTGTACTACCACCCGTCGATCCCGCAAGCCTACGCAGATATGAAGGACCTGCAGTTCGTAGTTTCTTCGGGAGTTTTCCTGCGCAATCTGCATCGCTGGTCGGCGCACGCCATGGTGTTTCTGGTTTTCACGCACATGGCGCGGAAATTTTATAAAGGAGCATTTCGGCCGCCACGCGAGCTGAACTGGGTAGTTGGCGTTTGCCTGCTGATGCTGACGCTGCTGCTCAGCTACACCGGATATCTGCTGCCGTGGGATCAACTTTCTTACTGGGGCGTAACGGTAGGTTCGAACATCATGTCGTCCACGCCGATCATCGGTGAAAAGCTGCGCTTTGTTTTGTTGGGCGGGAATACCGTAAACGCGAATGCTTTGACACGTTTCTACGTGCTGCATGCAGTGATTCTGCCACTCTCCGCGATTCTGCTGATTGCCGTTCACATGTGGCGACTGCACAAAGACGGCGGGATGTACTCGCCGGGCGAAGAAGAATCGGAGAAATCGGAATGAGCATCGCTCCTCCAGCCATTGGAAATCGAGCGGCATCGCACCCGTCAAACGAAAAGAGCATGCCGTATTGGGAGATGCTTTTTCGCGAGACCATCGCCATCGAAATGCTGGCGGTAGTCCTGGTATGCATGGCGCTGCTTTGGAATGCCCCGCTGGAACAACTTGCGGATCCGCTGCACACTGCGAATCCGGCGAAGGCCCCCTGGTATTTCACCGGGTTGCAGGAATTACTGCACTATTTCCCACCGTTTGTGGCGGGCATTATTTTGCCTACCCTGATTGTGCTTTCGCTGATCGTGATTCCTTTCTTTAACGTGAATATTAAAGACGAGACGCTGTGGGCCCATAACAAATCACAGCGGCTGATCATCCTCGCCGTTATTGTGGTGGTGTTGACGGCCCTTCTGCTGCACGTAGGTGCGTGGGACGCGCTGATTCCCGTGTTGACCATCGGGGCGTTGATGGGTTTGGCGGCGCAGTGGTTTGGCCGATCCGCCGGTAGATTCCAAAATTGGCTGAGCGCCAAGCCGGTGTCCTTCTGGATCATGACGTGGTTCCTGATGGAGGCCGTCATCCTGACCACGGTGGGCGCGCTGTTTCGCGGGCCTGGCTGGGTATGGGTGTGGCCGTGGAGGAACTCTTGAGCGAACAAGGGTTCATCGCGACGCTACGCCGAACGTTCTTCGCCTCGCCCGCCCATCGCTTCGCCTGGGCCAGCCTGTTGCTGCTGGTCACACTGGCGATTGCGCCAACGAAAGACTTCTTCAATGAATGGCGGCACTATCAGCGCCAATACGTAAAGTTCATTTCTGGCCGGCCCGATGCTGATTCGTTGAAACGCCATTTTGCGGGCGGAATTCAACAAACGTGGCTGCCAGAACTTGGCGTAGTCGATCGCTGCACGACATGTCATCTGGCGGTAAGCGAAAAAACGCTGCAAGGAGCCACGGGGCTTCCTGAACCGTTCCTGACGCATCCTCCGGCCGGCCACAATGTGAAAGATTGGGGCTGTGTGGTTTGTCATCGCGGGCAAGGTCCGGCCACCGAAGTGGCCGAAGCGCACCAGGCTACGCGCGCCTGGGAACAGCCGCTGCTTCCCGTCAAGTTTATTCAAGCTTCGTGCGGTTCTTGCCACCAAGGTGAACTGGCGGAAGCTCCGCAACTCACGCGGGGTCGCGAGTTGTTGGCACGATTAAACTGCCAGGGTTGCCACAAACTCAACCATCTGGATCGGCCTTCGCTGGGTCCAGACCTCTCGAGCGTCGGGTACAAAGTTTCGCGTGCCTGGATTTACAAATGGCTGAAAGAGCCGCGCACCGTGCTGGACAAAGACGGCAACACTACGGTGAATGGTTACGAAAGCGGCGACGAGTCGCGCATGCCGCAGTACAAGTTGAACGACACCGAACTGCGTGCGCTTTCCGCGTACCTGAGTGTACAGAAGGCCAAGGCCATTGAAGCTTACAAAATCAATCCGGCCATCGTGAGGGCGTGGAGTAAGAAGCCGGATTTGATTTCGCAGGGAGAGGAACGTTTCCGGCAATTGATGTGCACCACGTGCCATCCGGTAGCGGTGACGCGCGCCGGTGAAACCAAGCTAATCGGCGGAAACGTCGCGCCGGAGCTCACCAAAGTGGGCAGCAAGGTCAACGAAGAATGGCTCGTCTCCTGGCTGCACAATCCGTCGGCTTACCTGGCGCACAACGAAATGCCGCGCTACGGCTGGACCGACGAAGAACTATACAAAGTTTCGCAGTACGTGATGAACAAACTGACTGACTCTGATCTGTTGACCAACGTGCCGCAATTGGGCGCACCGAACGACGAAGAAATCAAAAACGGCAAGCGCATATTTCTGGAAAAAGGCTGCGCCACGTGTCACTCGGTGCAAGGCGTGGCTCCGCAGAAAGATTTTGGACCGGACCTGACGGCTATGGGCGCGAAGAATACGTCAGACCTGGAGTTTGGCAAGTCCAAGGCGCCACACAACCTGGTTTCGTATATTCAAGTGAAGCTGCAAGATCCAACGGCTGTGAATGCGGCGGCGCGCATGCCGCAGTATTCGTGGAATCAGGCGGACCTTGACGCGGTAACCACGGCGTTGCTTAGCGAAACGGGTCAACCGGCAACCAGCGGCCTACAACAATTGGTTGTTCCAAAAAAACCGGCGTCCTTCACGCCTGTTGGCGCGTTCGCGGTGGTCTACGATCGCTACAAATGCTATGCCTGCCACCGCTTCAACGGTGTTGGCGGCACGCTGGCTCCGGATCTTACTTACGAAGGCAGCCTGGCACAGAAAAAATGGATCTACGATTTTCTGAAGAACCCGCAAACCGTGCGCCCCGCGCTAATTCTGCGCATGCCGCAATTCAATATGACGGACAAGGAAGCTTCCATCCTGGCGGAATATCTTTCGCTGGCGGTGCAGAAGCCGGGAGTCGACCCGGAAAGTATCGACGCAGAACAATTCACTCCGGCGATGGTCGCTGCTGGAAAGCAACTGTACCAAACAAAATATCAGTGCCAGTCGTGCCACACCATCGGTGGTTCCGGCGGCTATGTTGGCCCGAACTTGAATAACGCCGGCAACTGGCTTACCGCCGCATGGACGGAAGCTTGGCTGCGCGATCCGCAAGCACTACAACCGGGAACGATCGAGCCCAAGCGTAATTTCACAGATGAAGAAGTGCGCAACCTGACTGCGTATTTGATGACGCTGCGCTCGGGCATAACGTCCGAAGGTGGCGGCGCGAGCAAAAGTCACGCGTCGGCGCGGGGAGCGGGCCGATGAGAAAAGCATTTTACGTAACGAGCGTGACACTCTGCCTGTTGCCTTTGCTCATCGTTGGCGGATGCAAGAAAAGTCCGGTGGTGGTGAGCGCCGATGCGAGCGCGTCAGCTTACGACAACGAACCGGACTGGAACGACAGTCAGAAAGTCATCCGGCTCGGCTACCAAGAAGCGCAGGGCAAACGAATTTTCTACCAGTACTGCGTGTGGTGCCACGCGGATGCGACTCCCGCCGGCCCGTCGAACCGGTCGAACCTTACGCCGGTGCCGCCGCTGCTGAACGATGGCGAGAAGTTGAATGGAGAAACCAACGAATTTCTGCTGAGCATTATCACGCTTGGCGGGAGCGGGGTGAATCGATCGCCGATGATGCCTCCGTACGGCAAAACACTCACTCCAGATCAGATCAGGGCGGTGATTGCATTCACCAGGTCGGTTGCTCAGCCGCCCTATCTGAAGAAAGATTCGGCTGCTCCACAGGTTGCGGCAAAGTAAAAGGAAGAAAACGGCTATGAAGGCATCGCTCCGCAGTAGACTTCCACGAACGAACATTTTGCTTCTCGCGGCCACGATTTGCCTCAGTTTTGCAGCAGGCGCAGCCGCACAAGTCAGCCCCAACGAAATTCTCAATCCAACCTTGAACGCACTGGAAAAAGATAATTTCCCGCAATTAAAGACCATCAATCAGGCAATAGCACGAATGCATTTTCCATTTACCTTTAACTTGAGTCGCTTCGTGGGGCTCAATCCGGCCCAACAAGCGGAAGCCGATTCGCGCGGCCTGGAATTCGTGCGTTTCAAGGACCGGTCGGTCCTCAAAGTGACTGGTAACTACAATGCCGCATACAGCACAAAACAATTCACGCGCAACGAGCGAGCCGCCCGTACCTTTCGCGACGTGTTTCTACCGATTCTGCAAGCCGTTACGCAAACCATTTCTCCCGACGTGAATTGCGATTCCATTGGATTCGAGATTGCCTACCACGTGCGGGAAAGAGAGCAAAGCTTCGATTACGAAGGTAAGGAAATCCTGGTGGTAGTTTTCGATCGCAACGATGCGTTTCAGATGGCCCAGGTAACGAATGACACGGAGCGCCAGGATATTCTGAATCGATCGCTGATTTTCCTGGATGGACAGGAGTACGGACTATCAATTCTGGATCGCGATCCCATGGTGGTCGACACGCTCGCTCGCAACAAGGCGGTCAAGCCAAATGCGAATTCCACTGTTTCGACTTCGACTTCGAGTTCCGCTTCGCGGCTGGTGCATAGCAGCCCCTATGTGCAACAAGCATTGCTGGTAACGGAGGGAGATGGCTCGACGGGAATGATGGCCAAGCAAGACCTGTCGCAAGCCAAGCCCGCCGCAACACAACAGGACGCGGACCGGCTGAATACACAATACACGGTGCAACTCGACGCGCTTGGAAGATTAGGCGCAGCGAAGTTTCAATTTGTCGATTACGATCCGCCGGCGTTCATCGTAGTCAGCAAACAGTTGGCCCTGCAGATGACCCTGCACAACACTCATAAGTTCGATCCCGAAAAAGCGTCGATCTACAAACGCGCGGCGCTGACGTTCGACCTTTTCCTGGCGCCAGAGATGAAAGACATCCTCGACAAGGCCCCCGACGAACCCGCTGCTGAACTGTATGTTTTCTCGATTGTGAATCCGCTTACGGTTCCCGGCAGCAAAGAACGGTCTGAAGCGGTGGATTTCGTCATCCCCAAGAAGCTGGCTCATCAATTTGCGAACTCCGAAATTACCAATCAGCAGCTAATCGACAAAAGCCAGGTGCTGGTCAATGGCGTCCGCATTGCCCTAACGATGCAACTCGTCGAGTAACGGACCTTAGTGGATCGCGTCGGTGTCGTTTCGTTATGCAGTGACGGCGCTACCCTGCAAATCCTATCGCCACATTTTGCCTGGGCATTGCATAATGCCGGATATGCGTATTGGAGAACTCGCCCACAAAGCGGCTGTCAGCGTTCAGACCATCCGGTTCTACGAACGCAGGAAACTGCTGCGTGACCCGCAACGATCGTCTTCCGGCTATCGCAACTATGATGGCGGCGACCTCGACAACGTGACCTTCATCAAGTGGTGCCAGCAACTGGGATTCACGCTGAAGGAGATTCGGCAACTGCTGCAACTTCATTCCGCCGTAGCCCATAGTTCCGACTCGGGCGCGTTGCGGGGTTCGCAAGACTTGCTGGGCATCGTGAAGATGGCAGAAGAAAAACTGGCCACCGTGCAAGAAAAAATTAAAGCCTTGCAGGCCATGCAGCGCGACATTTCCGCCACCATTCGCGAATTGCAACGCAGGCCGTCGCCAGTCTGCCCGGCATCAAAATCCTCCATGCCGCGGACCCAGCAGACGGCCAAGCACGCCAAATCCGCGAAATAGTCCTTGACCCTATTCCGTGGTACAAGCTGCAAACTTCTTTTCGCGAGTCCGCCAGCCCGTCTGCATCGGCGGCTGCGTGCGACCGTGGAGGCTGAACATGCAAACAACAGCGAATACCGGAGAATCGAAAAGAAGGTCACGCTTAGCGTGGAGCGCCATCATTGCTTTTCTGGTCGCGCTGGCTAGCTTTGCTATTTGGCAATCGGCGCGAACTGCAGCATCGATGTCTGGCGCTGCTTCTTCGGAAGAAAATCAGTTCGCTCAGGCACAAGTAGGCTCCGAGGTAAAAGTAGCGGTGGAGGTTGCCAGCGCCGGCGCGGATGGAACGCTGCGCGGCATTCTGCTGCAGAAAAAAACGGAGGAAAAATACGCGCGGAAATGCATGGAGGTCGTGGCCCACATTGCAGACCACACGGCGTATGTTATGGGCAAGCGCGACGACGTGCACCCAAACGCGGTGATTCACATTACCGGAGTGGTTCAGAAAGATCGTAGCGTCGATGCTGAACAAATTGTGATTCTGACCGGCTACATCCATCTGGAGTAGCGCGTGAACACCTTCTTCTACACCAGCACATTGGGCTGGCTGACTTCGATCCTGCTCGGCGCGGGAATATGCCTACCGTATTTGCTGCGACGTACCTTGCTCAGTCAGTGGTTAGGAGCGGCCCGGTCCGGCAAGCCATACTTGCAGCGGATGTGGGCTCACTACTGGATCGGCTATCTCGTAGTGCCTCTCGCTTTGCTGCACGCGTGGATTCCCATGCAAGCGGGACAAGCACGCGGAGCGAATATGGCCGGGCTGTGGATCGCCACAGTTTCACTGCTTCTGGTTTTCTTACAGATTTCGTTGGGCCTCGGACTGAAGGCTAATGTATCGTCAGATCGCCAGCGTAACCGGCGCATTCACTACTGGGTCATGCTGGGAATCGTTGTCACAGTAGCTGTACACATTTGGCTGAACGGTTAATCGCGCCTGAGCGCACCCCAGTGCACAATCACGACGCTCTCAATTTTTCATAACAAAATTTATTCACAATCAACACTCAGCTGAAAAAAGCCTTCTTCGTCGCGTGTTGCAGAGCCTGTAAATTCCCCGCACAATGGACCTGCCGTTTTCCTCTCTGTGATTGAGAGACTGCGTGACCTTTACCACCATCGAGCAGGTTCGCCGCGTCTTCCGTGTGGTCGCCGGTTTTACCCTGTTGCTAGTGGGCATCCTGATGATCTTCACACCCGGCCCCGGCTGGCTGGTAATTCTGCTGGGCCTGACGCTGCTTGCCGCAGAGTTCGTGTGGGCACGGCGCTTGATGGATCGCATGAAGCACGAAGGCAACCGCGTGAAGAACACGGTGATGCGCTTCGGCAAAAATTGAGTACGCAAAGGAACTTCTAACCATGTCGTCGCAGGAATGGCGTGATAAATGGGCACTGATCACCGGCGCGAGCTCCGGCATCGGCGCAGCACTGGCCAAGGAACTGGCTGCAGGCGGCACGCACCTAGTCTTGACGGCGCGTCGTCACGATCGTCTGGAAAATTTGGCCGAGACGCTGCGCGCGCAACACAAAATTAAAGCCGAAGTGGTGGTTGCTGATTTGGCAAAGCCGGAAGCACCAGAGCAAATTTACGACTTCACGCGAAGCAAGGGTCTGACGATCGATTTGCTGATCAACAACGCCGGTTTTGGCCAGTACGGCGAACTGCCGCAAGTCGAGGCGCAGCGCCTGGTCAGCATGGTGCAAGTGAATTGCACCGCAGTGGTGCACCTGACGCGTCTGTATCTCGCCGACATGGTGGCGCGCCGTCGCGGCGACGTGTTGATTCTAGCCTCGACCGCAGCCTTTCAGGCGGTTCCTTACATCACGACCTACGCGGCCACTAAGGCGTTCGATTTGTTCTTCGCCGAGGGACTGGCCGAGGAGATGAAGCCGCACGGCATTCGTGTCTGCGCCCTGTGTCCCGGGTCGACGGAATCGGAATTCCACGCCGTAGCCGAACAGGAAGAATTCACGCAAAAGCATCAGGAGACCGCTGAGAAAGTTGCGAGAACCGGTTTGCGTGCGCTGGCTGGTGGCAAAAGCTACGTAATTTCCGGTGCTGGCAACTATCTCGGCGCCCATATGCAAAGACTGGTGCCGCGCCGCATGGTGACCAGCATTGCTGCCAAAATGTTCAGTCCCAAGAAGAAGGGCTGAAGTCTCAACGACCTCTAGCGATTGCTGAGTATCCCTCGATCGCTCCACCCCCCAAGCGAAAAGCGGGGCTCCGTTCGGGATGATGGCGCCTGGGAGCAACGCACTCTAATCCAGTATCCCTATTTTCGCAGCAACCTACGGTAAGCTTTGGGGTTCTATTAGTGAGAGCCGGAGGTTCGTTCCGCGTCAGCAGGCGTCCGCTGGTCCAGGAACTAATTTTCATTCCAGCGGGAAATACTTAAGAAAGCAGGCATCGCACCAGGAGATGCAAATCGACTTACAGGAGAGAGAAGACGTCTTGCTCCGGCGTTCGGCGAAGGGCGATGAAGATGCCTTCGCTGTGCTTTACCGTCGCCACCAAGCGTCTATCTACCGCTTTGCGTTGCGCATGACGGGCAACCCGTGGGCTGCTGAAGAAATTGTGCAAGACGTTTTTATGACCGTGGTGCGGGACCCGAAGAAATACGATGCAAAGCGCGGCACCTTGGGCGCGTTTCTGTATGGAGTGGCGCGTAACCGCGTGATGAAACATCGCGAGCGCATGCCGCGCGAAACGTCGTTGGAAGACAAGAATGGCGACGTTGGCGAAGAAACTTTGGCGCGCATCACCGATCACCGCACGCCGGCGCACTGGGCAGAATTTGGCGAACGTCGCGAGCACGTACGCGCCGCGGTCCTGGAGTTACCGGTCGAATTCCGCGAGGCGATTGTGCTGTGCGAGCTGGAAGAACTGAGCTACGAAGAAGCCGCGAAGGCGCTGGATTGCCCCATCGGGACGATTCGTTCGCGCCTGCATCGTGGACGCGCATTGCTGCTGGCCAAACTCGAAATTCTGCGCGACGTTCCAAAACGCGCAGGAGCCGGCCGTTAAGTTTGATGAGGGAGATGTAGGTATGAATTGCGAAGAATTTGCCATGGCAGGTTTGGATCTGGGCGACGGGAAAGCGGATGGCCCGTTGCAGCAGGCGGCACGCGAGCATCTGTTGCTTTGTTCGCACTGTGCCAGCTTGCACGAAAATTGGCAAGCGCTGCGCGGCGATTTGCGAGAATTAGGCGCCGAAACCAGTGAGGCGGAAACTCCGTCGCGCGTCGAGATGCGCTTGCGACAGGAATTTCGTACCAAGCACAAAACGATGAGGTCGTATCGTGTCGCGGCATTTGCGGGCTGGGGTTTGGCGGCAGCCGCGGTGCTATTGGGAACTTTTTCCTGGGTCAACTGGAAGATTGAGAAGAATGGATTGCTGGCGCGCAACGGTTCGTTGCCCGTCGCGAACATCTCGAAAACCGCGAGCACCAATGCAGCAGCGAATCATGTGGCGTGGGCGGGCCCAGAATTAGGTGAAACCTTGATAGCGTCCAACGATTCCGGCGATTTCACGCTGCTTCCGGGAACCATGCCCGGCACTCTCGACGACGCCATGGTGGTTCGGGTGCAAATGCAGCGCAGCGTGCTCGGCACGCTCGGGCTGACGGTGAATCAGGAGCGCGCCACCGATTGGATTCAGGTGGATTTGCTGGTTGGCGATGATGGGCAACCGCAAGCGGTTCGTCTGCCGGAATCCACAAATTGATTTTTTTCTACGGAATTGGAAAGCAGGAGAGAAGAGGAGAAGAAAACATAATGATTACGCGGAGTTGGAAGCATTGCCTGCTTGGTGGAATATTTTTGATCGGCACAGTTGGGCTGCGCGCCCAGGAACCAGCGCCGGGGCCGCCGCCGGGACCGGATGCAATGTCGATGGAAGGTGGGCCAGGAGGTTCGATCGGCGGGCGCGTGGAAATTCTGGGCTTCGGCGAAATGCACCCGGGAAAAGTGGTGACTGGCGCTCCGTACAGCGCGGTTGCTGTCACGGAATCGCAACAAACTTTGGCCGATGGCAACACCATCAATCGTAAAGTGCAGTCGAATGTTTTTCGCGATGGCCAGGGACGAGTGCGCCGGGAAACCACTTTGCCTGGTGTCGGTCCGCTCGCAGCATCTGGGCAGCCACGCACCTTCGTGATGATTCATGACCCAGTAGCGTCCACCGCTTACGTGCTGCATCCGGATACGAAAATTGCCGAACAATTACCGGCTCGCGGAACGGGCCAGGGGCCGAAGGGGCAAGTGTCTGGGTCGGGTGGCGCCTTGCAAGATAAATTCTCGGCGCGCATGCAACAGGAAATTGCCGACGGCACGCTAAAGAAGGAAGACCTGGGCACGCAGACGATCAATGGCATCAGCGCACAGGGCACTCGCTTCACGCGCACCATTCCTGCCGGACAAATTGGCAACAACAAAGCGATCGTAATCACGAATGAACGCTGGTATTCGGCAGACTTGCAGGTTGTGGTGAAGAGCGTTCACAGCGATCCGCGGCAAGGCCAGTCCACGTATACCCTGACGAATATTCAGCGCCAGGAACCGGCGGCCAGCCTGTTCACCGTGCCTTCGGATTACACCGTGCAGCAGGCCAAACGCGGTGGTCCGCGCGGGATGGGATTCCGTAAGGGTGGACCGGCTGCAGCCGATGTTCCTCCGCCTCCTCCTGCGGGCAACTAGGATTTAGTGCCATCGCAACATAAACAACGAGCTTCTCTCCTGAAGACGGCGCGCCCTTTCTGCAGCGACCCCCATTGCTGCGAAAGGGCGTAGTCGTGTTTACGTAGGAATTTTTGCTGAGTAGCAGACGAGACGCCGGCCTGTTCGTGAATTGCTCGATTTTCCAAGACTCGCGATACAATTTGGCGCATGGAAGAACGAGACTTCGTAGCAGAGCTTACGCGTGAAGGCTTTTCGCACATTTTCGTTTGGGAAGACGGACCGAACGTGGACTACCCGGAACATACCCATCGCGCGGAGACGGCGCACATTATCTTGAGTGGCGAGATGACCCTTACAGTTGGTGGCGAGTCTAAAACTTACCGCGCTGGAGAGCGCATTGATGTCCCGGAAGGCGCCAAGCATACGGCGAAGATAGGTTCGCAGGGCTGCCGCTATGTACTAGGCGAACGTTGAATTGCTGCGTGATGCAATATTCTGTTTCGGATGGTTCAACTGGCTAGACGTAATTCTGTAATCAGACTCCTCCAACAATGCGGCCGGGCGCAAAAATGTTTTGCGGGTCGCAGGCGCCCTTCACGCGCATTTCCATGTCCAGGTTTAGCCCAGTGCGAATCGATGCCGAAAGAGTTCTCTTCACGGCCGCAGTCGCATGCAAAAGCTTCACTTGGCCTTTTTCGTGATGAACTGCGGAAACGATTTTTGCAGACGCCGTTTGCAGGCTGTGTAACGTCGCATCGTCAGTCGATTCCGTCATGATTGCGAGATAGCTCACTGCCGCGGCGCGGACGAGAACGGCGTGTCGCAGAGACTGGGATCCCGCCAGTTCGCAAAGATCTTTAAGAGTTGCGGCATTAACGTGCGGCATCGTGATGCGGAACAGCGCAACCTCTGGCGCAGCCCATCGTAGCCATTCATAAGCCTCACGCAGCATTCCACCGAAATTGTTATCGACATTCGGATCGAGAAATTCCTGAGCTACGGCATCGCTGCCATGCGCCAACCGCTCAAGGTCACTCGCAATGCGAGTCAGCCCGACTTCGTGTCCTGCGAAGGCGGCATAAACGCACCACCCCTCGTTTTCCTCAGAAACCGGCAGAGGCGAACCAGCGCGGCGCAGAATCGCGCAAAGTATCGACAGCGCTTCCGGGCTGAGAACCTCTAAGTTGGCCAACGGCAATCCTAGCGCTTCCAAGCGCTGACGATATGCCAGTGCTCCCTGCAGCGACGCGAAGTTCGCCAGATGTCCGCGCGAGACTTCCGGCATGGGAAACGCTCGAAAATTCAGCCGAGTGATGACGGCCAATGTTCCAAGCGAGCCGATCAGCAATTTGTGCAGATTACTTCCTGTGACATTTTTGACGACAGGGCCGCCGCTTTTGCAGAGTTGCCCTTTGCCATCCACAAACTCCGCGCCGATCAAGAAGTCGCGCGCAGTCCCGTATTGCTGGCGCAAAGCCGAGTCGATTCCCGAAGCGACGGTGCCGCCTATTGTAGAAGTTTCGAAGCAAGGCACGGCCAGGGGCAGAAATTGTTTGTTCAATTCGAGGAACTCAGTCAATCGCCGCAGTGAAACGCCGGCATCCACGGCGAGCGTGAGATCGCCCGCATCGTAGTGGGCGATTGTTCGCAAGCCAGTCATGTCCAAGGCGATGTCGTAGCGCTCCGGAGTCATCCCAATATCGATCTTGCTGCGTGAGCCACATGGCACCACCGCGAGCTTCTCCGAAATCGCAAATCGCACCAGCTCAACCACTTCGTCTGTGCAACAAGGCCGTACAACAGCGCCTGGACCTATGCCATCGATCGCATAGTCTGGCGATCCATCGTCGACGCGCAGCACCCGATCCGCGCCCAGCAGCGATTCCAGTCGCGCCATCAGATTCGCCGGAGCGCTCATCGCTTCATTGCCGCCATACCCGGAACCGGCAACAAATCTTGTTTTTCGCTCAAAACGTTGGAGGGGTCGAGCGGCGACTTGAGTTCACGGGCTAGAGAAGAAATAGTGGATTCGGGAAACGCGCTCACCTTGCCACTATAGTTACACGCGCGCTATGCGGCAATGCCCCGATGTCTGCGGCCGGTTCTGCTGTGCTAGTGTAGTGCGTTCCATCTGAGGACATCGAATGACGAGACCGAGAGTGTACGCCACTCATGCACTGTTTCCCGACGCCCGCAAACTTCTGGACGCAGCCTGCGATGTGGAATATTGGACGCAATCTGAACGGCCGCCGCGCGACGAAGTGATCCGGCGCGTAAAAGATAAAGAAGGCCTAATTTGCTTGCTCACCGAAAAGGTGAATGAGGAACTGCTGCGTGGCGCTCCGAAGTTGCGCATCGCTGCTAATGTGGCGGTGGGTTACGACAACATCGATGTTGACGCGTGCACCAAGCGTGGCGTGGTAGCGACCAATACCCCCGGCGTGCTTGACGAAACCACCGCGGATTTTGCCTGGACGCTGCTGATGGCTGTGGCGCGGCGGCTCGGCGAAGGTGAACAATTGGCGCGCTCCGGGAATTGGAAAGGCTGGAATCTTGATCAGCTCTGCGGCGCCGACGTGTGGGGGAAAACACTCGCGCTGGTTGGATTTGGGCGGATTGGCCGCGCGGTCGCTCGTCGCGCCTCGGGATTTCAGATGAAGGTGTTGTACACCGACGCGGTTCGCGCATCAGAGGAAGTCGAGAAGTCCGTGAACGCGGAATATCGCGACTTCAATGCGCTTCTCGCCGAATCGGACTTCGTCAGCCTGCACGTTCCGCTGTTGCCGGAGACGCGAGCGCTGTTCGATGCGCCAAAGTTTTATCGCATGAAGCCGACGGCCTATCTCATCAACACATCCCGCGGCCCGGTAGTGGACGAGGCAGCGCTGGTCGCCGCGCTGGAAGCTAAGAAAATCGCTGGTGCGGCACTGGACGTCTACGAGAATGAGCCGTTCATCCATCCCGGTTTGAAGCGGCCAAACGTGGTGTTGGCTCCGCATCTTGCGTCGGCGTCTATTGAGACACGCACCAAGATGGCCATCATGGCGGCAGAAAATGTCACGGCGCTCTTCAAGGGCCAAATGCCTGCGAACATGCTAAATCCCGCGATGCTCAAGAAATCCTAATCGTTGGCGATACGAAAATGGCATTAAGCAAGCAGATCGCGCGTCACATCTTCCAGCAAACGCTTGCCTCCATTGATATTCCTCGCGTGATGGAATGGAAACTCGCGCTACGCGGCATGGAGTTGTGCCTTCCGGATTGCCGCATCGATCTTTCGACTGTCTCGCGCGTGCAGGTGGTTGCGATCGGCAAAGCCGCGCACGCGATGGTCAGTGGCCTGTTAAATATTTCCCCGGCGAACCTACCGTGTACGGGAATCGTGGCTGCGCCAACGCCGCCCGCAACCGCGCTGCAGAATTTTGAGTATTTTGTAGCCGGACATCCTATTCCGAATATGGATAGTTGGCGTGCGGCGGAAGCGATCCTGCGCTTGCTGCAAGCTGCAGACGAACGCACACTTGTTTTCTTTTTGCTTTCCGGTGGCGGCTCGGCGCTGGTTGAACTACCGTTGCACTCGGAGATGGACCTCGCCGACGTTCAACACCTGAATCACGCGCTGGTTACCTGCGGCGCCCCCATCGAAGCGATTAATACGATTCGGCGACACGTCTCCGCGATAAAAGGTGGACGGCTGGCAGTGGCGGCGCAACGTGCCACGAAAATCACCGTTGCGGTAACAGATGTGCCTGCGGGAAAAGAAACCGCGCTCGCTTCCGGTCCGTCGCTTCCTGATCCAACGACCGTCGCGCATGCGGAACACATCCTGACGCAATACTCGCTGCGTGAGAAATTGCCGTCTCGCCTCACCGAATGGCTTGACGCTGGAAAAATGCCTGAAACGCCGAAACGCGATCATCCGGCTTTTCTGAACTCCTATTTTTGTTTGCTGCTGGGCATGGACGACCTTTTTCACGCCGCGCATCATACGGTCGAGGCTCAAGGCTACGTCGCATGTTGCGATAATTCCACCGACGAGTGGCCGGTTGAGAAAGCAGCCAGCTACTTGCTGGAGCAACTCGACGGCTGGCAACGGGAAAATCCGGGCCATCGCGTGGCTCTCATTGCCGATGGTGAAGTCAGTTCTCCGGTCACCGGCAAGGGCATCGGTGGCAGGAATTCCGCTTTTGTTCTAGCGTGCGTAGAAAAGATCGCCGGGCGAAAAATCACCGTGCTGAGCGCGGGGACTGACGGCGTCGATGGCAACAGTCCGGCCGCCGGCGCGGTTGCCGATGGTGAAACTTTAGCGCGTGCCAAGGCTCAGAGTCTGGATCCAGCAGCGGCATTCGCGCAGAGCGACGCGTCCACATTTTTCGACAAGCTGGGCGATGCCGTTGTGACGGGTCCTACTGGCAATAATCTGCGAGACCTTCGCATCCTTCTCGCCGAACCGTAACTTGTGCGGCTGGCTCCTCGGTAGCCAGCCACCAGCCCACTAAGGCTTCGCGGTTGCAGGCGGCAAGCGGTTCTCAATGGTTTTCAGCCGCTCATTCATCTCTTTCACCAGTTCTTCCAGATGAGCAAATCGCTGATCACTCGGCGTTTTTGCTCCCGATCCCGTGGAAGCAGTCGTGTCGCCGCCACTTTCGCCACCTTCCTCATCGATATCCATTCTGAAGTTGCTCTTCGCCGAAGGATTTTTCAGATGCTCGATCTGATCCTTAATCATCGGCGCCATCTCGATGCTCAGGTCATTGCTCTTCAGCAGTGCTTCGAGCGCCGGAATCGCCGATGCATCGCCGCGCGTGCCCAACGCAAAAATGGACGCGGCACGTACCTGGAAATGCGGCTCCATCAAATAACCCGCGATTTGACTGGTGATTTCCTTGTTACCTTTTTCCAGCCGGCCCAGGCTGCTAATCGCTGCTTGTCGCGAATCGAGTTCCTTGCCCGGCGCCGCCCATGCGCGCAGTATCGACACCGCCCGGTCATCTCCCAACGAGCCAAGAGCGCGCAACGCCGCGTTTCGCAAAAAGCCATCCGGCGAATCGCTTTTCACCGCTCCGGTCAGCGTTTCGAAAGCATTGGGTATTTTCAATTTGCCTAGTGACTGCAACGCGGAACCACGCGCACGAAACGAACTATCATCGCGCGCCACCGAATCAAGCTTTGCCGTCACCGCAGGATCATCCTTGAGATTTCCCAATGCCTGCACGATTTTCGCGCGTAGCCACGGTTCCTTCGCCGCCGCTAGTCCATCGAGCAATTGTTTGCCGGCGGCCGTTCCGCCCTGCTCACCAAGCGATTCCGCTGCGACCTCGCGCAGTTCCCACGTCTTTTCATTGCGCAGCGCATCGCCAAGAGCCGCCGTCACTTCGTCATCCTTCTTCATCTTGCCTAATGCCGAAGCGGCATCGGCGCGATCAGCCAACTCCGAAGCATTCTTCAGCTGATACAGCAACTCCGACTTTTCTTTCTTGAACTCCACCGATTTCAGGAACTGATTGCCTTTATCAAACAGCACCATCTGCGGCGCCGATTCCGAAGGCAGCGTAAACAGTTCCGATTCTTTGCTCACCACCATGGGATAAAGCTTCCGCCCGGTTCCATTGGTGATTTCCACGTCCACCGGCAGCCGGAACAATCCTACGCGACCCTCGCGCTTCTGCGTTTGATTCACTAGCAGCGCCACCTGCTTCTTATCCTTATCGTAGGTGTAACTCACTTCGAGCTTTGGCGCGCCAGCCCCGTAGATCCACTGATCAAAAAATTGATCGACATTCGTGTGCGTGGCTTCTTCGATGGCTTTGGTCAAATCAGCGGTGACCACATTTTTGCCGCGATTCACTTCCAGGTAATGCTTGAGTCCCGCATAGAACGCCTCATCGCCCAATTGATGCCGCAACATGTACAACACCCAGCCGCCCTTATCGTAGGCATTGCCGTCAAACTCGCTGGAATCGTCGAAGTCGTGACGCACAATCGGTTTCGCGTACAGATTTTTCATCGCGAACCAGTTGCGCGCTGTCTGCCAGCGTTCGTAATCCGCCTGGTCCTTGCCAAAATGCGATTCGACCCACAAATATTCCATGAAAGTCGCGAAACCCTCGTTCAGCCAGATGTTGGCCCAGTCCTTGGTGGTAACCAGATCGCCGAACCATTGGTGCCCTAGTTCGTGTGCGATCAGCGGATCTTCATTCGTGGGATATTCGGGCACCAGTTTCGGATTGCGCAAAGAACTGGAGGTATTCGTGGTCGCGCTGGAATTCTCCATACCGCCCGCCACGAAATCATCCACCATCGACTGCGCGTATTTCTCCCATGGATAATCCACGCCCAACTTGCTGCTGAAAAGATCGATCATCGCCGGAGTGCGCCCGTAGTTCACCACCAACCGGTCGCCACGATCTTTAGGCGCGTAGTAGGTAACCGGAATATTTCTCCACGTGTCTTTAGCCTCCGCGAATTCGCCTGCGACGATAGTGATAAGGTATGTCGAGCTAGGCTGCGATTCGCGCCACGTCCAGGTCTTCAATCCATCGCCAGCCTCCGCTACACCGATGAGTTTGCCATTGGCCACCGTGCTCCAGGTTGCAGGCACCGTCACGATCGTTTCTGTAGTGAGCCGGTCATTCGGATAATCGTAAGTCGGCAAATAGTACCGGGTGTCTTCCGATTCGCCCTGGGTCCAAACCTGCGCCGGACGATTCGGGTAGTCCTTGTCTGGCAAAATGAAGTACAGGCCTTTAGACGGTATTCCGTCGTACTTAATTTCGATATCGAACTTCTCGCCAATCTTCGCGGGCTTAGCGAGCGCCACATTTAACTTGCAGACCGTCGTCTCGAACTTTGCATTTGCTCGATTGACCTTGACGTTCTGAATCTGCAGCCCGCAGGAATCAAACGAAACTATCTCGGTGTTGTCTCGCAAAATGGCCAAGGTGTGGGTAACATCGCCGATAACCTTCCGTTGCTCCAAATCGAAGCGCAGCGCGATGCGCGAATGCTGCAGATCATAGTCTTTGCTGCGCGCATACGGTTCGTCCGCGCGGGACGCCAAGACAAACATCATTGCGGCCAGAAAGGTGGCCAGCACGCCCGAAATCATCGCTTTATTTGCGTGCGGCACAGGGGTTCTCATCCTCATCCGAATTGTTCCTCGTCTTTCTAACTCTGCTTTTTTCAGGCTGTAGCCGAGGAGCTTGTAACTCGGTGCCCCTCGTTTTGTAGCGTGGAAATCTCTGCATCACATTGATGCTCATTGATCAGCAGATAATCTGTGTGGTACGTGGAAATCACAAAAATGCTGATGGCTGCTTTTCTCAGCGGCGCAGCGAGTGCTGCCAGCACGCCAACTTCACTGAGCGCAAACGGCCCGTGCACCTTAAGCACGCGCCACTTGCTCTCGCTGTTCACTTGCGCCGGAACGTTTTCGAACGCGGTGACAATCGAAAGTTCGTCGCTGGTCCGCGTCACCGAGACAAATTCGCCATTCGCCGCCCACGCCGGAGTTTCGGCGTCGACGGCCAGCTTGAGAATCACGTATTGATCAGGAAGCAGCGACAGGTGGAAGGAACGCTGATTGGTCATACGCGCTTACAGCAGACTCCTGGTCGTTCCACCATCGATGGTTAGAGAAACTCCATTCACATAGCTGGCGCGCTCCGAAGCCAAAAAAGTCACGACCGACGCAAATTCTTCTGGTGTTCCCAACCGGCCCGCTGGAATCAATTTCTTCCAGCCAGCAAAAACATCATCCGTACTGCTGCCAGTGCGCGCCGCCATCATGCCGGCAAGATCGTCCAGGCGATCGGTGCGGGTGTAGCCGGGGCAGACATTGTTCGCGGTGATGCCAAATCCGCCGTATTCATTGGCCAGCGTTCGCACCAACCCCGTCACACCGGCTCTCAAAGAGTTAGATAGCAAAAGTCCCTCTACAGGCTGCTTGACGGAATACGAAGTGATGGTAAGAAAGCGTCCCCAGTTATTTTTCCTCATGCGCGGCAGCACGGCCTGCGCGAAATAAACGGTACTCATCAGCAGTTGATCGGTCCAGGTTCGCCAATCTTCATTTGTGGTGGCCTCAAATAATTTAGACGGAGGACCACCAGTATTGGTGATGCAGATATCGATCCGCCCGAAGCGCTGCTCCACCGCGTCCACGAACTCCGTAACTGCCTTGGAATCTCCTACATCGATGGCGCGGTGAAACACCTCGCAGCCGCCAGCAGCCTGAATGCGTACCGCGGCTTTTTCCAAGTCGCCAGCTGTACGTGCGCAAATCGCGATTCCCGCGCCCTCGCGCGCCAATTCTTCTGCCACAGCGCGGCCAAGCCCTTTGCTCGCCGCCGCAACGATCGCGACGCGACCGCGTAGCCCTAGCTCCACGGAAACCTCCTGCCAAAACTTTAATCGTCTCGCGGAAAGCAGTGGCGCGTCAAATCAGCCCACAACACCTGCTTGTCTACGCAAAAATGTTTGCACCGCGCAGGTCGCCGCACTAAGATGCCAGTCAATCAAGCAGTGGCATTCCTGCTTTTCCCGCAACAGGAGGTTTCCATGACCCACCTTCGCATCCTTCTCGGTTTTTTCGTCATTTCGCTGCTCACTCCCGCCAGCCATGCGCAACTTGGCAAGAGCGTTATGATTCCCGCAGGCTCCGATGTAGATCACCAACTGGCGGCCATCAACGCCGCGACCGACCCAGCCGCCAAGCTCACGCTGATCGATCAGTTCGCGGAAGCACATCCCGATGGCGATTTCGCCATCCTGGCCGACGAGCAGTATGTGAATTATTACCTTGCCGCCAAGCAATACAACAAAGTCTTTGAATATGGAGACAAATTACTAGCCCTGGATCCCGAGAACTACGCAAACATCGTCAACCTGGTGCGCGCCGCAAATGAAAAGGGCGATCCTGATCGCGTGATTTCTTACGCCGAAAAAAGCGCCGGCATTCTGCAGCGGTATAAAGCGTCGCCGGCTCCCTCCGGCACGTCGCCCGAGGCTTGGACGCAGCAGAAAACCATGACGCTGGGTGCCATCAAAGACAATCAGAATTACATCGAACAGTCCTTCCTCAACGCCGCTTACCAGCAGAAAGATCCCGTCAAGAGAGCCGAGTCTCTGCAGCGTTTCGCCAAGGATTTTCCGGATTCGCCCAACACCCCACAGGCGCTCAGCATGTCGGCCTTCGCCTATCAGGAAGCGCAGAACCGCCCAAAAATGCAGCAAGTCGCCACAGCCGTGCTGGCCAAAAATCCTGATGATATTGGCATGCTGCTTCTGTTGGCCGATGATTACAGCGAAAAGAATGAGCAACTCGATAAGGCCGCGGAATACGCAAAGAAGGCCGCGGCGCTCTGCGATACCGCAAAAAAGCCCGATGGCATGAGCGATGCCAATTGGCAGAAGCAGACTTCGTTTCAAAAAGGATTGGCGCTCAGCGCTCTGGGTCAAGTTGATTTAGAGAGGAAGCTCAATCCGCAAGCGGTCGAGAGCCTGACGAAAGCGGCGCCGTTGCTGAAATCGAATGCTGTCAGTTATGCCCGCAATCAGTATCGCCTCGGGTTTGCCTACTTAAATCTCAAGAAGAATGCCGACGCCAAGCAGGCCTTCACAGACGCCGCGTCCGTGGATAGCCCCTATAAAGCGCCGGCGCAGGATAAACTGAAGAGCCTGGGCACTGCCAAGCCGGGAACCGCAGCGAAGAAGGCCGCATCGTAGGGCGTTGATATTTTGCTTAGCCGTGTAGATAGCTGTGAGCATCTGGCGTCTGAAACTTTGTACGTCGTGACGCATCTAACGGCAGCTAACCAGAGAGTGTTTCCGCGAAGGGGGAATTATGCAGGAACTTGCAACATTTGGTGCGGGTTGTTTTTGGGGAGTCGAGGCGGCTTTCCGGCGCGTGCCCGGTGTGATTGACGCTGCCGTAGGCTACAGCGGCGGACGTACGGACAATCCCACGTATCGCGATGTGTGTTCCGACGATACCGGGCACGCGGAAGTCGTGCAGGTTACATTTGACCCCGAGAAGGTCAGCTACCCGCAGTTGCTCGACGTGTTCTGGACCGTCCACGATCCCACTCAAGTGAATCGCCAGGGTCCGGACCACGGCACGCAATATCGCACCGCGATTTTCTTCCATTCCCCGGAACAGGAAGCAGCCGCAAAAAAAGCCAAGCAGGAGCTGCAAGCCAGTGGCAAATTCCGCGCTCCCATCGCCACGGAAGTCACGCCCGCCGGTACATTTTATCGTGCCGAGGAATATCATCAGCGCTACCTGGAAAAGCGCGGCGCCGCCAGCTGCCACATCTAAACGAATCCCAACAAGAAAAGAAATGGCCAGTTCATCCGCTGGCCATTTCTCTTGAGCTTCACGAACTTAGATACCTCGTTTGCCAGTCGTTAGCTTTCTGAGCCTTCTGGGCGACTTCCACAGCATCCTTTAATTACTTGAACAGAGGAATGCCCGGCTCGTTGAAGCCGTCCTTCACAGCAGCACCTTTAGAGAGCAGACTTATGTCACACAGTGTTGCATCGACCGGTTGAGCCCGCTCGACTAATCAGGCATTCGGGGATTTTTGCTGTTCGTTACGCGAAGTAGTCAGAAGCCGTGCACATGCATGCAGGCGAGCGGACGCAAACCCCCTACAGTGAATGCAGGAGTAAGACGATAAAGAGGTCGAGCCTAGCTGCGCGCGTCCGCCGTGCCGCCGCCTATTTCTCATACATTTTCCCATACGCTCTATAAAGAATCATACGAAGGCTGGCCACAATTTCGGAATTAACGAGCGAGTCGTATATGTAAGAAACTGAAAATAGTCGAGATACAAACTTAAGCCAAATTGGCAGTTTGGCAATCACAATGCAACTTGTTGCGTGGGGACGGTCGGTTATTTCCTTATTTAGATTTAGGGTTGCAACGAAGCATTGGATTTTGGGTGTCTGGTAGGACTCCAACTAAAACGAAACCCCTTAACCAAACGAGTGGTCGAGTGGGAAGCGAAACGCTCGAATGAACATCGAGCGCCAAGCGAAATAAAGTTTAGGAGGAGAGAAGTGAAATATCTAAAGCACGTTGTGCTGTTTGTACTTGCTTTATTTTTGTTTAGACCACTCGCAACCTTTGGACAAACGATAGTCACCGGTGGAGTGTCGGGTGTGGTGACCGACCCTACAGGAGCAACTGTAGCAGGCGCCAAACTGACGCTGAAGAGCGGCAGCACCGGACAGACCTTCAACGTCGAGTCCTCTGGAAGTGGAGACTACGTAATTGCACTCTTGAAGCCTGGTGAGTATACCCTCACGGTAGCGAAGGATGGCTTCAAGACCTCGACGCGTACCGTAGACGTATTACTCGGCACAACGGTTAACGTCAACATTCCTTTGGAAATCGGATCGAGCGCGACGACCGTCGAAGTCTCTGGCGAACTAGGCACGTCGCTGCAGACGGAAAACGCCAACATCTCGTCCAACTTCGAAACCAAACAGATTCAGGAAATTCCGAATCCAGGCGGCGACGTCACTTATGTGGCGCAAACGGCACCCGGAGTTACGATGGGCTCTCCGGCCGGTGGCGGCTACGGAAATTTCAGCACCTTTGGTCTGCCAGGCACTTCGAATCTGTTCACGATGAATGGAAACGATTACAACGATCCGTTCCTGAACCTGAACAATTCTGGCTCCAGCAACCTGTTGCTCGGCGGTAATGAACTGCAGGAAGTCTCTGTAGTGAATAATGGATATACCGGCCAGTACGGACGGCAAGCGGGTTCACAAGTCGACTATTCCACGAAGTCGGGTACAAACGCATTTCATGGAAACGCTGTTTACAATTGGACCGGCCGCTTTTTGAATGCCAACGATCCTATCCTTAAGGGAACAACAGCGCCGGGATCGCCCATTCCCGACCGGCCATTCGAAAACAATAACCAATGGGCTGCATCACTCGGCGGGCCGATCATCAAGAATAAATTGTTCTTTTTCGCGAACACCGAAGGAATTCGCTACATCTTCGGAAGCATTCACCCGGTAACTCTGCCAACTCCGGCATTCGAAAACTACGTTATGGGTAATCTGCCCACTGTTGCTCCTGCAGGGCAGCTGGCGCAAACGTCCGCTTTTTATCAAAATCTTTTCAAGCTTTGGAATTCCGCACCGAACGCAGCAACTGCGGTGCCCAACGCAGGTAGTTGCAGCAGCGCTGGATTTTCGGCCGCAATCGCAGCAGGCATCGGCGGCGACCAGTGCACCCAGTCATTCACCGATTCTTCGTCTTCTGGGAACAAGGAATGGTTGGTATCGACAAGAATCGATATTGACCTCAGTGACAAAGACAAGATTTTCGGCCGCATGAAGTTTGATCGCGGGGTACAGCCAACGTATACGGACACAATAAACCCCACTTTTGACACCTTCAGCACGCAGCCGCAAAACGAGGGGCAGGTTAACTACACGCACATCTTCAGTCCGACAATCGTGAACAACTTCATCGGCTCCGTTCTGTATTACTCGGCAATTTTTGGCAGTATAAGCGCCAATTCGCCGGCTCTGGGGCTGATTCCCGGGAACCTGGCATTTACCGACGGAACTTTGACGAACCTAGGGTTTGGCTCGGGGGCAGGTGGCTATGCCTTCGGTTTCCTTTTCCCCCAAGGACGCCGAGTAACGCAATGGGGATTAGTGGATGATCTGTCCATCACCCGTGGCAACCATTCTTTCAAAATGGGTGTTAACTGGCGCAGAGACGATATCAGCGACCTTACCGCGTCGTCTATTACCGTTTACCCCGCAGTTAATACGACACTCTTGGGCTTTGCCAATGACTCCGTTGGGAGCTTCACGCAATACAACTTTGCGCAAAGTCCCGTCCAGCCCGTTGCGTTTTACAGCTTTGGACTCTATTTCCAGGACGAATGGCGGTTGAATCCGAAGCTGAAACTGACCATGACGCTGCGAGCTGATCGCAATTCCGGAGGCGTTTGCCAGCATCACTGCGCGGGACTCCCCGTTGAGCCATTCGAGTCCTTGACCAAGGGAGCAGATATTCCTTACAACCAATCTTACAAAACTGGATATAAGACAATTATTCCGGGTAATGAAGCTGTAGCTTTCCAGCCAAGAGTTGGTTTTGCTTACACCCCTTGGGACAGCAAGACCGTGTTGCGTGGCGGGGCAGGATTATTTGCTGACCTTTACCCCGGCACCATTCTCAGCGCGATTGACACCAATTTCCCGCAGGTCAACCTGTGGACTGTTCCTGGCGGAAGCTTAGCTTGGGATACGAAGTCCCCCGGTTCCACCGCGTTTCCAACCAGTGGCGTGGCCCTGGTTCAGCAATGCAACAGCGCGTTCAACAGCAACTACAACAGCGGCGGAAGCTTGACCACGTACTTGGCAACTCCGGGCCTTCCTGCGAGCTGCGCCACAACTCCGGCGGTAAACGACGTCAGCCGCAACCTACAAAATCCAAAGTACGTGGAGTGGAACTTGGAAGTTCAGCGACTGCTCACCGCGAACACAATTTTCTCGGTGAACTACGTCGGGAATAAGGGCTTGGATGAATTGTACCTCAACGACTATCTGAATGGTTTCGGTTTTGGCAGCCTGCCTGCCGCCCCTGCCGATCCTCGTGTAGGAAGAGTCCAATTCTTGCAAAGTGGAGCCATCTCAAACTACAACGGGCTGGTTGTTTCACTGCAAGAGAACTCTTGGCACGGGCTGAGCGGACGAATCAACTACACCTTCTCGCATGCAATGGATGAGTCCTCTAACGGCGGAGTTTTGCCATTCAGCATCTACTACAGCGTCTTGGGCCAGATCAATCCCCAGAGCCTGCACAGCAACTATGCTTCGTCTGATTACGATGCCCGTCATCAGATCAGCGCCAGCTATATTTACCAACTGCCCTTCAAGAGCAGCAACCGCATGCTGAACGCAGCGATTGGCGGCTGGCAGTTGTCTGGGACTCAGTTCTGGCGTACCGGCTTCCCGTTCAGCGTCTTCGACAATGCGACCGTCGGAGGCCTTGCTGCCAACAACTTGACCACGGCGCCTGGTGGCGCGACCATCCTGCTGCAGCCGCTGTTTGCTCGCAGGAATTTTTCCCAAGTCGGTTCTTGCGTGGCTACGAACTGTTTCGGCATCGCCGGGACTGGCTCGACAGCACCTTACCTGTTCGCCCCTGCAACGGATTTCACTGGAGCGGTTGGTCGCAATGCTTTCCGCGGCCCAGGCTTCGTCGCTGGCGACATGAGTGTGCGCAAGAACTTTCGCATCAACGAGCGTATGAACTTCCAGTTGGGACTTAACGCCTACAACTGGATTAACCACGCGAATTACGGAGCTCCGTATCCCGCCACGGGCTCCGGCCCTGCGAACTTCGGCAAGGTCCTTTTTACTCAGACCCCGCCGACGTCTCCCTATGGAGCTTTCGCATCGGCCGCAACCGACATGAGAATGGCGCAGTTGACCGGCAAGCTAACTTTCTAACCCGTCTCGCGAAAACGCGGAGGAAAGGGCAGCTTTCGAGCCGCCCTTTTTTTTTGCAAATGAGTAACAAAGCGGAGAAGAAGTGCCTTGAGTTAAGCACGGTGCCAGGGGGAATAGTTTGGTGTTAGTGCGATCGGGTACGTGATGAGCTCTGTTTTGCGGCTACCTGTGCAACTTCTTTGCGCATCTCGATCGCGCGCAGCCCTGCGGGGCTGCTGGGGTCCAACCTTATATAGGCGTCAAGGTCGCCGAGCAAGTTTGCGTAGTCCTTTTGCCGCAAATGAATGTTTGCCAGCAAGCGATAAACGATCGGTGTATTCGGCGTGATGGTCTTAGCCTTTTGCGCTGACTGCAGCGCCGAGTCCAAATGATCTCGACTTAGGTCCAGCTTGCCAAGTTCATAGAATCCCATCCACGAGTTTGGGTTCAGCTCCACGCCACGACGAACCTTTTTCTCGCCCGCATCGACGTCGCCCTTTTCAATCAGGAGCGTTCCCAAGCCGACATCCGCGTCACCATAGGTATCGTGGCTGACCTCGATAGCTTTGCGGAAGCTTGTTTGCGCCTCGTCCGCCTTGCCCATGTTGAGATAGGCCATGCCAATTTCTCGGTGAGCTTCATAATAGCCGGGCGCAATCGCTACTGCTTGCTGAAAATCCGTTAGCCCACCTTCAAAATTCTTGTCTCCGTATATTTTCTTTTGTCCAGACGCCATCAATTTTCGCGCAGCTTCCGGCATCGACAATTCATGCGCCGACACAGTCGGTCCGGCAGGACCTGAAGAATGTCCTTTGACCTCCGGACTCATGTAAATGGTCATGCCTTTGTCTGAGGCATAACTCAAATCCACTTGCACCTGCATATTCTGAAAACCGTTTGCCTGCAGGGTAAGAATGTAGCGCCCCCGCTGCAGTCCCCGAAAGGTGAACTCACCGGAGTCCGGAGTGATCGCCTGCTCGAGCAGGTTGCCACCTCCATCGCATAGATGCACATCGACGTGTTCAATACGTTGATTGCGCCCTTCCGAGAGCACCATGCCGCTGAGCGTTACCGAGTTGTGAGATAACTGAGAAACAGATTGCGGCGGAGACACCAGCAGAAACAATAAAATGCAGAATTGATTGCGAAGCCGGGTCATACGCACCCCCATCCGGCTGCGGGCGATTATAGATCGAAGATTTGCTTCGCACTAGTTGGAAAGTACCAAAGGAATGGCGGAGAGGGTGGGATACTCACCTAGCCGTTTTGTGCATCCTCGCATGTTCTCAAAAATATGGAGAAATACCGCATGGATACTGGCGATTTCTACGATCTCGCCTGTTTCAACCCTTTCCACCATTTCGACCGTTTGGGTTCAATTTCGGGCTCAACAGACACCAAAGACACCAAGCCGCGCTGGACATAAAGTTAGGCTTCCAACTGTCCCGCAACCAGATTTGGTCACCGCGCACCACGCTAGGAGCGTCGCCAAGCAAGTTTCACTTTCAGTTCCTCAAAAAGGGTTAAACGCGATCGGGCAGACGGCAACATTGTCAATCACACCGATCAGTCGAGATGTAAAGTGCGCTTGTTCTAGGTGCGGAAAGGACCTGCAAACGTCTGGCCCATGGTCGTAAATGGGACAGAGTTTGCCGTTAAGCGTCGGGCAGGGCGGAGTCACCTCGCCGTCGGACATCGACTCTTTCTGGAATGTTTCTGTCGACTGGCGTACGTTTTCGCAATCGCGTGAAGGTCATTTTTCTTGAATTCGATGTGCAGTGTTCGGCAGCAATTCGCGCATTGCGTGCAGTCGATGAGGGCGAAGTATTTTTGGCTCAAGCCCTTCACAAGGGCATCGATGTCACGTGGGGCGTATTGCTTTAGCCACGATCGAAATTCCCAGTTCTCATTGTCGTGCCCTTCTGAAAGCTGCTGAATTCTTGATAGGTCGATCTCCATTTTCGGAGCCGTGGGTTGGATCCGCGGTTTCATTTCGGCCTCACATCGTGAGCGTGGCCAACGCTCATATCCGGATTGGCTGGTACGAGGAAATTATCGCCAACGAGGGCCTCGGTGAAAATCACAAAACGAGTATCTGGGGTACTAGACCGGACTTTTCTGGTTAGCGTTTACCGGGACCTTGGTGACGGAATTAGAAACGAGCATTGACTTCACGGCAGTCAGAAGGTTCACAGGGGCCGCGGTTCTTCCGTCCAGCCAGATTATTGGGAAACTTTCGAAATTCCTGAAAAAAACCATCGTAGCTGGTATCATTCCTGGCAAGACACTCATTAAATACTTTAAAGGTCATCATCCTCCACATGCGCCGACTATGCGGGCTCTTCAGGTTTGTTGTTTTCCTACCGCGTTTCTGCTGCCCTTCAGGCTTTTGAGACCGCGGCTCGGTTCCAGGCGTGGACACTCGTATTCAGCCGGCATTACGCCGCATGGTGTAGTCATTGCCGATTTCAACAAGGACGGCAATCAGGACGTAGTCGTTGTAAGCAGCTATGGAACGGCGCAAAACGTACACGTACTGCTGGGCAACAGCGACGGCACGTTGAGGCCGGCGAGCGTTATGAGCGTGAACGGCGGGTTGTACGCCGTCGCAACCGGCGACTTCAATAGGGACGGCAACCTGGATCTGGCCGTGGTGGACAATACGCACGGCGCGGTTTTGATCTTGCTCGGCAATGGGGATGGCACGTTCGCGCAGCCAACAAGCGCAAACACGTGCTCGACGGGATCGCAGCCGGTCGCGTTGGCGGTAGGTGATCTCAACGGTGACGGTAACTGACATCGTTACCGCGAACTACGGAGCAAACAGCGTGACGGTGTGCCTGGGCAACGGTGCAGGAGGATTCTCGGGGACAAATACCATTACCGCATCCACGCTTTCCGTCGGCAGTCCAAACGGCGTTGCCATCGCCGACGTCACCGGTGGCGGCAACCCCGACATCGTTGTTTCGCTTTGGCAGAACGCCTATAGCGTTCTGGCAGGCAACGGCAATGGCACATTTCAGACCGCGAACACACAACTCATCCCTGCCCCGGCTTCCAATCCGTACGCTGTGGCGGTGGTGGACCTGAACGGCGACAGCAAACCGGACCTGATCTTCCCCAATGGCAACGGCATAAGCGTTTATTTGGGAAACGGCAACGGCACGTTTCAGCCGCAGGTGGTGTACCCCGGCAGCGGCGATGCGGTTGTCGTCGCTGACATGAACGGCGACGGGAAGCCGGACATCGTCACTACGGATTGGGCCTTCGGCCGCGTGAACGTGCTGACGAACCTGGGTGGGGGTTCGTTTTCAGTACCGACAAATTATATAAGTGGCGGCACATTGCCGTATGCGCTCGCTGTCGGCGACCTGAATGGGGATGGCCATGCGGACGTCATCGCGGCCAACGCGGGGGCAGGCTTGCCCAGTGCACCTGGGAACATCGCGGTCCTGCTGGAAATGGCGACAGCACCTTGCGCGGACCGCTGGGGTTTCGCTCCGACCGCGCTGGACGGGAGTCCAGTGCTGGACCCATCGTGTCTGCGGATTTCAACGGGGATGGCCTTCCTGATGCTGCCGTTCTGAACACGGGCTCTTCCAGTGTGACCGTATTCATCGCGGATCCTGTTTTGGGGTTCCAGCCAGGCGCGACATACGACACCGGAAACGGCACGGGCACGAATGGCGACCTTGATCTGGCAGTTGCCGACGTGAACGGCGACGGAAGGCTGGATCTTCTAAGCGTCGGGTATGGAGGAGTGCACGTTTTGCTTGGCAACGGCGACGGTACGTTCGGCGCCGTTTCTTCTGTCAGTAATTCAGTTGTTGGGTTACGGATCGTGGTCGCAGACATAGACGGCGACGGAAATCCTGATATTGCGTACCCGCAGCCAGTGCAGGTGGGAAGCGCGGCGGCAATCGCGATCCAATATGGCGATGGTAAAGGTGGGTTCAGCGCTCCGCAGTTCGTGTACGCCACTGCGGGGACTCCGACATCGATCGTCGCGGTCGATGTGAATGGTGACGATAAGTTGGATCTGATCACCGGGAACATCGGTACCGGTTCTGCGGGATCCGATATCATCAACGTTTTCTTGAATGCAGGCAATCGCACATTCGCGGCGCCGAATTCGTTTTCAATTGGACCGCTCGGTGCGGCAGCGCGGGTGAATCTACCGTGGGGGCTGTAAACGGAAACGGCTCGCCGGACTTGGTTACGGTGGAAGATGGCAATGGGCAGGCGAGCCAAAGCTACGTGAGCGTGATGCTCAACAATGGGTCGGGCGTATTCACCACACTAGCACAGTACTCGACCGGCACTGCGCTCAACTATGTTGCCATGGCGGATTTTAACGGCGACGGCAACCTCGATTTGGGTGTCACCAGTGACGCTGTCACGTATGTCTTCTCCGGGCTCGGCGGTGGCAGCTTTGCCAGCCCCGCAGCCTATGCCGGAGGCGGCGGCCAGCCGGCCATCGTCGCAGCACAGTTCAACAATGGCGGTGTGCCAGATATCGCTCTGGTCGCCTCCGATGATCTCTCCCTCTCGCTGCTCTTGAACACTACTGGAACGCATTTCACGGTCATGGAGAACCCAAATCCCTCGGCGTACTTCCAGCCAGTTGGATTACCGCCACTTTCCAGCCGGCCGTCCCTTGGGCGGGCGAACCGAAGGGCACGCTGACAATCCAGGGAGGCTCTTCAACGGCGTCGGCACCTATTGACAGCAACCAGACTGCATCGCCAACCATCCCGCAATTGGGTGTCGGAAATGATTTAATCACCGGTACCTATTCTGGCGACGCGACATTTGCACGACGTGTGTTTACGGTAACGCAGACGGTGAACCGCGCCACGCCTTCTATCCAACCCAGTTCATCTGCCAATCCGTCCTTGACTGGGAACGCTGCCACGATTGGCGCAACGGTCACAGCCCCTTATGGAGGACAACAGCCTTCGGGCACTCTCACGGTCTCGGAGGGCCAGAGCACGCTGTCGTCGCAGCCTCTGGACAACTCCTCCCACGCGCAGTTCACGCTGGCATCCCTTGCCCTCGGTCCACACACGCTCACGTTCACCTACGGAGGCGACAGCAATTTCGGCACGGCCACGTTCAACTTCTCTCGGGACGTACAAAACCGCACGACGCTGTCGCTGGCGTCATCAGCGGCTGCGAGCGTGGCTGGCACAACCATCCCCTATACTGCAGCGATCACTTCGCAAGGGCCTCCGACGCCGACTGGAACGGTCAACTTCAATGCAGATGGAGTCTCCTTCGGAACCGCGACATTGGATGGAAACGGCAACGCCGCGCTGAGTACGACGGCAACTCCTGACGGCACGCACAAGATCACCGCCACCTATGGCGGGGACAGCTACTCGGCCGCGGCCACGTCGAATGGGGTATCCGTTTCGGTCGCGAATTTTAGCGCTAGCCCGTCTCCCACGAGTGCAATGATCCGCGCGGGCCAGTCGGCAACGTTCAACCTGGCTGTGACCTCGCTCGGTGGGTTCAATAATGCGGTTACGTTTACCTGTTCCGGTGTGCCACTCTATGCAACCTGCAACTTCAATCCGACCAGTGTGACTCCGCCCGCGAATGGCAGTGCGACCGTACAGTTGACGATCACGACAGCGGGAACTGCGGCTGCCTTGGCAAATCCCATGCACCGCGGTCGCGAGATATATTCTGCGTTCGCCATTTTAGGGTTTGGCGGCTTGGTTTGCATAATGTTTGTCTCAGCACAGTGGAAACGCGGGTGGTCTCTGTGTGTTCTGGGCGAGTGCCTGCTGCTCATGACGATTCTTGTCGGTTGTGGCGGTGGGGGGGCGGCGGGTCGAGCACACCGCCTGCGCGGATCACGCCCGTGGAAACGAGTGTCGTCACGATTACGATGACTTCAAACGCGGGCGGTGTGACGCTCACGCATAGCATGCAAGTAAACGTAACGGTCACGCTTTAGCAGTGGACAGATCGCGGTAAGAAAGGGTCGTCAATAACGCGGTGGAGCGCATACCCGCAAGCATCGAGATCACTTTGCCCAAACCTTCCTCAATACAAATTCCATATGCCTGGTTAGTCGTGCGGACATCTTCGATCCAGTACCTACTTCTCCGATAAGCGCGTTTGGACCAGACCTAAGACCGAATGCGTACGGCTGCGCCATAATGATAGGCTTTGTGTGGGAGTTTGAGAAATGCGAACAGGCGGAAGTGACTTCAAAGACGCGCTAGCGACCTCTGATGATGGGGCGTGGGCCGATAGCGAAACGCACATAATCGATTGGCTCAACTTGCCGAAGATGACGCAAGCTGTCTCGCTTTGGGATTGCCTGCATGATGCCGAAATTGTTTCGCTTCGCTCGAACCTCTTGGAGCGCACGATGAGTTTGGATGTGAAATCGACCACTTGCGCGAATTTCACAAACTTGATGAAGGTTTCCAATTCAATCTCCACCTTGGCGGTGCGCAATCTGCCCGAGTTCTCCGTTACGCAATATGGCCGGGCGGGTGTTCAATTCCAGACGGACTTTCGGTTGAAGAGCAAGGAAAGATAGTCGCGGAATACCAGGCCAAATGGCGCGAGGAATCGGCCTCGTGGACGGAGTTCGAGGCTCGCATCACCAAAGAAGATGAACAGGTGTTTGGTATTTCTGATGCGGCACTAGCGACATCACCCAATGGCCCAGTTGCTCTTAAGCTTTGTGGGCACCTCAACCATGCTACGTACCACGAAGTCTTCCTACGCTTCGAGGCGCTAAAAGTCTCAGGCAGTGATGGGCAAGAATTAAAACTCGAAGATTTCCAGCGACTCGGTGAGAAATACTGGGAAGCGTATAGCAACCGCGTCGAGTCTACGGCGTAACTGTTTCCGAAACCACGACATGAACCTTTTTCTGGCTTAAGTCCTGGTCGCGAAACCGGTAACTTGGCTCCGAGTACTTGACCGGT
>CAWKHR010000004.1:0-563543 GCA_963849395.1 Candidatus Acidiferrales bacterium | reverse complement strand
GTTGCGTGCAAGATAGGCCAGCAATGCGAAATAGTCGCCGTTGGCGATCCGCGCAAAATGCGCGGTAAGCCAGCTCACAACGCTGTCGCTGGCCCCGGCTTTGCGCAATCCGGCGGCGTTCGCGTCGTCGGTAAAGACAGCAAGCGACTGTTCGGACAGACCGGCGTCTCGCGCGGCAGTTCACCGGACTTTTCGAATGTGCTCGTCAAATTGCGTGTTTTGCTCTTGCTCGCTTCAACATCGGGCTGATCGAACGGATTGATGCCAAGAACGGATCCGGCGGCCGCGGTCGCGATTTCAAACCGGACGAATTCCTGGACGATATGCGTCACCGAATTCTGCGTGATGCGAATGACGGGATGGCCCGCAGTTTCGAGTTTCTTCAGTTTGGTCTCGTGCTCGCCATTGTTTTCGCCCTTGAGAGCAAGATCGATAAAGACCCGATCGTCGCCATAGACTTCCGGCCTGCCAAGCGGCTCGCCGTCGATGGGGATCAGGCCTTTGCCCTGTTTGCCGGTGGATTCGGCGAATAGTTGCTCGGCCCAGGCGCCAAAACTGCTGAGCGCCGGCGAAGCCAGCATCGTGATTTTGTCGCGGCCGCGCCGCCGCGACGCCGAGCGTAATTCCCAGCGCGATCGCCGGATTTTCGTTCGGGGGCACGTCGGGGCCGCACGAGCGGATCATGCTCCTTGATAGCTTCACGAGTTCCGCAATGTTCAAGCCGGCGATCGCCGCCGGCACCAGACCGAACGGGGAGAGGACCGAATATCGTCCACCGATCGTGGGGACGCCGTGAAAGGTCCGGCGGAAGCGCTGCTCCTTGGCGCGTTGTTCCAGCGCCGAACCCGGATCGGTGATGGCGATGAATTGTCTGCCTGCTCGGTTCCCTCCACCTTTGCCGGCAACCTTCGCGAGGAAATAATCCGTCAAAATGTTTGGTTCGGTGGTTCCACCAGATTTGCTGGAAACGATGAACAGTGTCCGGCTCAGGTCGAGTTCGGCTTCGATTTGCTTGATCTGTGCGGGCACGGTGGAATCGAGGATGCGCAATCGCGGCCAGCCGTTTTGTTGGCCGAACGTTTCGGCAAGCACTTCCGGACCGAGGCTCGAACCACCCATGCCGAGAAGCACGGCATCTTTGAAATTCCCCTGCTTGATCTCGCCGGCAAACGCGGCGTATTCGGCGATTTCGGCGTCGTCGATAGAATTGAGCCAGCCCAGCCAGCGATCCTCATCGCTATTGGTCCACAGCGATTTGTCCCGCCGCCAAAGCCGCCGCACATTGCCGCGCGTGCGCCACTCATCGGCGATCTTGTCAACGCGTTTTCTGAGCCGCTGATCGAGAGCGAAGTTCTGCCGGTCGATTGTGTCGCCGAGAATTTCAATCCTCTTCTTGGCGACGACGCTGAAAAGCTTATCAGCTGCGTCGGCAAAGAGCCGCACGCCGTCTCGTATCAGCTTATCGGTGACCGCTTGCAGCGAGACACCGGCGCGGTCGAGTTCGCCGAGGAGGCGCTGCGCTTCGGCGACGTCTGCCTGGAGCGTGTCGCGCAACTTGCCGTGATCGCGGAATGCCTCGATCGTCGCCAAAGGCATGGTGTTGATCGTGTTAGGCCCGATAAGCTCCTCGACATAAAGGACGTCGCTGTAGGCTTTGTTCTTGGTCCCCGTCGAGGCCCATAAGAGCCGCTGCGGTTTCGCGCCGTTCGCCGCAAGCGCGTGCCAGCGCTCGCCCGCGAACAGCCGCAGATAGCGCTGGTAGGCGAGCTTGGCATTGGCGATTGCGATCTTGCCTTTGAGCGCCGCGAGGCGCGCTTTTTCGTCCGGGTCGTTGGCGCGCGCGATCTTTTCATCGAGCAGTTTGTCAACCTCGGTGTCGATGCGGCTGACGAAGAAACTCGCCACGCTCGCGATCCGCGAAATCTCGCCACCTTTGGCGGCAAGCGCTTCAAGGCCGGTTAGATAGGCCTCGACGACTTGTTCGTAGACTTGCTGAGCGAACAACAATGTGATGTTCACATTGATGCCGTCGGCGGTCAGGTCGTGAATGGCCGGCAAGCCCTCGGATGTCGCCGGAACCTTGATCATCAAGTTTTTCCGGTTTACTTCCCGCCACAGCCGTTTCGCCTCCTCGATGGTTCCTTGCGTGTCCGTCGCGAGAAAGGGCGACACTTCGATGCTGACAAAGCCGTCGGCGCCGTGCGTGGCATCGAAAACCGGACGCAGCACGTCGGTGGCGCTGCGAATATCCTCGACCGCGAGCTTCTCGAAGACTTGCCCGGGCGAATAGTCATGACTCTGCAGCATTTCTCTGATGGCGTCGTCGTATTCATTAGTCCGGCCGATGGCATTCTCAAAAATCGAGGGATTCGACGTCACCCCTCGCAAGCCGTCGTCATCGACCAGTTTCTTGAGGCCGCCATCGGCGATGAAGCCGCGCGAAAGAAAATCAAGCCACACCGCCTGACCGTGATCTTGCAGTGCTTTCACCGGGTTCATTGTGGATGCTTCCCGGCCGTCTCAACGCTTTGGTGCTTGGCAATCTGATCTTTGGCGGCCTGTAATACTCTATCGGCAACAAATCCGAATTTCCGCATCACGCTCGTCCCGGGCGCGGAGTTGCCGAAACTGTGCATGCCGAGAACCGTTCCATCGGGACCGGCATAGCGGTCCCAGCCGATCACGGCGCCGGCTTCAACCGTGACCCGCGCCTTCACGCTTGGCGGAAAAATCTCCTCGCGATAACGGCGGTCTTGCTGCTCGAACAGCTCCCAGCTTGGCATGCTCACGACCCGCCCAGCAATTCCCTCCTGCTTGAGCGCTTCGTAAGCCGAAATGCAAAGCTGCACTTCGCTGCCGCTCGCAATCAATATCACTTGCGGATTGGGGTTGTCCGAACCCGCCAGCACATAAGCGCCGCGAGCAAGGCCTTCGGCAGAAGCGTAGCGGCCACGATCGAAGATTGGAAGCTTCTGACGGCTGAGAACCAGACAAGCCGGCCGGTCGGTGAATGCCATGATCACTTTATAGGCCTCGCTCACTTCGTTGGCATCGGCTGGCCGCATCACCACGATATTCGGGATCGCGCGCAGCGCGACGAGCTGTTCGATCGGCTGGTGCGTCGGTCCATCTTCGCCAAGTCCGATCGAGTCATGGGTGAAGACGTGAAAGACCGGTATTTCCATCAGCGCGGCGAGCCGGATCGCTGGGCGCATATAGTCGCTGAACGTGAGGAAGGTCGCGCCGAAGGCGCGCAGCTTTGACAAAACGAGACCGTTGACGATGGCGCCCATGGCGTGTTCGCGCACGCCGAAATGCATGACGCGTCCGCCGGGTTCGTCCGCCTCAAGCGCTTTAGCATCGGCGAACGCGGTTTTGGTGGAGGGGGAGAGATCGCCGGCGCCGCCGATCAGCCAGGGTACGGTTTTGGCGATCGCATTGAGCACCTTGCCGGAAGCGTCGCGTGTCGCGAGACCCTTCTCGTCCACCGGGAAGTTCGGCAGTTCACGATCCCATTGCTCCGGCAATTTGCCTTGCAGGAGCGTTTCCACTTCGTGCGCCGCCTGCCTATCGAGGCTCTTGTAGGCGGCAACGGTTTTGCTCCAGTCCTCACGCAAGGCCCGGCCGCGGTTGCCGACGCCATTGCGGAACGATTCGTAGACGCCATCGGGCACGAGGAATTGCGCATCTTCCGGCCAACCGTAAAACCGTTTGGCGAGCCGCACCTCATCTTTGCCCAGGGCATCGCTATGCGCGGCCGCGGTATTCTGCTTGTGCGGCGCGCCGTAGCCGATGATGCTGTCGACGATAATGAGCGTGGGCCGATCCTTGGTGTCGCGAAAGAGCTCAACCGCACGGGCAAAGCCATCGGTGTCATTGGCATCCGGCAGCCGCACAACATTCCAGCGATAAGCCTTAAAGCGCGCGGCGACGTCCTCGCTCATGGCGAGATCGGTATGACCCTCGATCGTCACCGTGTTGCTGTCGTAGATCCAGCACAGGTTCGAAAGCTGCAGATGTCCGGCAAGCGACGCCGCCTCGCTCGCCACGCCTTCCATCATGTCGCCGTCGCTGCAGATCGCGTAGACATTGAAATCGAATATTGTGGCGTTCGGCCAGTTGTAGCGCGCCGCGAGCCAGCGCGACGCGATCGCCATCCCGACGCTGTTGCCGCAGCCCTGGCCGAGCGGGCCCGTTGTGGTTTCGACGCCGGTGGTGCGGCCGTATTCCGGATGGCCGGGCGTCACGCTGTCGAGCTGGCGAAAATTCTTGATGTCATCGAGGCTGACCGCAGCGTCATCGGTGACCCGACCCCGTTCGACGCGGCGCACGCCGGCAAGATGCAAAAGGGCATAGAGCAGCATCGAGGCGTGGCCGGCGGACAGGACAAAGCGATCGCGGTTCGGCCACAACGGATCGGACGGGTCATAACGCAGGAACTGCTGCCACAGGGTATAGGCGACCGGCGCCAACCCCATCGGCGCACCCGCGTGGCCAGAGTTCGCCTTTTCGACCGCATCCATCGCCAGGGTCCGGATTGTGTCGATGCAACGCTTGTCGAGGTCGCGCTGGCCGGCGGTGCGACGGGTATCCTCTTGGGAAGCGGCAGCTTGGGACCTCATCGGGATCTCATGACGCAATGCCTTCCGGAATATGCAGAATCGCCCCTCAAGTGGGAAAAACGATTGAAAGGTTGTGCTGTTCCGCAGCCGATGAGCCATTATTTCGATCTCGGTCCTGTGACGTTTCACGGCGGCCCACGCGCGGTGGGGTATAGAGATTCTCGAATGCGAGCCTGGAATACGATACGGGCGACGGCCTATGGCGGCGCGATCGGGCTCGGCGCGGCCCTGGTCAAATCCTTGGCCCCCTGGAGCGATATGCAGTCCAGCTCGGCGGTGGCGAAAGAGCTGATCGGCGCCACTCTGGCATTCGCACTTCTGTGCGGGCTGGCGGCGGCTTTGCGCAATTTCATCCTGCGCCGGCTGATGGGGTCGGAGTTTGGCTAAAGGGAGTATTCTTGAAAACGAGTTCACGGTGACGTACACCGACTGGAAAAGGACCCGATTAAAAGCTTGTCGCACGTGCGGCGATGTAGAGCGCCAGCGCCGCCGCATTCGAAACGTTGAGGCTTTTGATGGCGCCGGGAAGATCAAGCCGCGCCAGCCGGTCGCAGGTCGCGCCGGTGAGCTGACGTAGACCCTTTCCTTCGGCGCCGAGCACCAGCGCCAGCGGCTGTTGGAACTCAATCGCGGCAAGATCGTCGGATGCCTCGCTGTCGAGACCCACGGTCAGGAATCCGCGCGCCTTCAATCCGGCGAGCGCCCGCGCCAGATTTTGCACGATCACGATGGGGACAAGTTCAAGCGCGCCTGACGCAGACTTCGCCAACACGCCGGTCGCCTCCGGACTGTGGCGCGCCGTCGTGACGACGGCGGCGACGGCAAAGGCCGCGGCGGTGCGCAGGATCGCCCCGACATTGTGCGGATCGGTAATCTGATCGAGCACCAAGACGATCCCGGTCGCGGGCAAATCCTCGATCGCCGGCGAGGGCAGGGGATCGGCCTCGGCGATCAAGCCTTGATGCACGGCGTCGGGCGTAAGCCGCACCGCGAGCGCATCCGGCCGCATTATCTCTGGCGCGACCAGGACGGTGATGCCTTCATCGGCGAGCCGGCGCAGCGCATTCTCGGTCGCGAACAGGTGGCGAATGCGGCGCTGGGGATTGGTGAGCGCGGCGGTGACGGTGTGCCAGCCGTAGAGGATCACACCGTCGTTGGCAGTGCGGCGCTCACCGCGGCGATCGCGGGTGCGATTTTGTCGGCGGGCCGCGCGTGGCCGTGCTCCCGGCTTTGAATGCCATTCCCCTTTACGCATGCAGGTTTTCTGTCACGCGCGGGGAGTGTTGGCAATTTGCCCAGGATAGAGAAGGTGACGACACCGGGAACACCTGAATTCGTTCCAGTGCCGGAGCGCATCGCCACGTTCGACAACGACGGCACGCTGTGGTGCGAGCAGCCGATGCCAGTTCAGTTTTACTTCGCACTCGACCGCGTGAAGGCGCTGGCACCACAACATCCTGAGTGGAAGACGACGGAGCCGTTTGCTTCGCTACTGAAGGACGATTTGAAAACCGCTCTTGCTGGCGGTGACCACGCGCTTCTCGAACTGCTGATGGCCACGCACACAGGCATGACCACAGTGGAATTTGAGCAGATCGTGAAGGAGTGGATCGCGACAGCCAAGCATGCCAAGACCGGCAAGCTCTACACCGAAATGGTCTATCAGCCGATGCTCGAGTTGCTGACGTACCTGCGCGCGAATGGATTTAAGACCTATATCGTTTCCGGTGGCGGGATTGAATTCATGCGCCCTTGGGCGGAGCGGGTCTATGGGATACCGCCGGAACAGGTTGTGGGCAGCAGCGTCAAAACAAAATTTGAAATGCGTGATGGCCAAGCCGTACTGGTGAGGCTGCCGGAGCTGAACTTCGTTGACGACAAAGACGGCAAGCCCGTCGGTATCAACCAACACATCGGGCGACGGCCGGTGATGGCATTCGGCAATTCGGATGGTGACCGGGAGATGTTGGAATACACACAGGGTGGCAGCGGGGCGCGGTTTGAGCTGCTGGTGCTGCACGACGATGCGGCGCGCGAATACGCCTACGGTCCGGCAAAGGGATTGCCTGACATCAAGCTGGGCGCATTCACACAGGCACTTTACGACCAAGCAAAGAAAAACAACTGGACCGTTGTGAGCATGAAGGACGACTGGAAACATGTCTTTGCGTTTGAGAAGTAATGAGTGGGACGAGCACGAACGGAAACACTTGAGAGGAAACGACGATGAAGCTCAGCAAGAATACCGTAATGCAAGTTTTCATCTGCGCAGCAATGTTGTGCGTAATGGCCTTACACGCAGGAGCAGCGCGGGCAAAACAGGCGAACGCCGGTGCCGCAAATAACAAAATTACGGCGATTGACATTCTGCTGGAGCCGGACGCCACGATGCTCCAACATGCCGAAGCCAACAATGAGCGGCTGCTCAAGGTTTTCCCTAAAGGATTTGCTCTGGATGCGGAGCACCGTCCGCACATCACACTGATTCAGCGTTTCGTTCGGACGGCCGACTTGGAAAAGGTTTATGCCGCCGCACATCAAGCGCTTGCCGCGGCCAACGTGAACGGGATGAAACTGGAAGCTTTCAAATACTATTACGCGCCAGGGGGTGCGATTGGAGTTGCGGGGATTTGCGCAAAGCCGACCCCAGAAATCATGAAGCTGCAAGCCGATCTGATTGTCGCGATTGCTCCGTTTGAAGTGAAAACTGGTCCGATCGGCGCATTCACCGCTCCCCACAACGACCCCGCAATGGATGCGGCACTAATTGAATATGTATCGACGTTTGTGCCGCAGATGAGCGGCGAACATTACAACCCGCACGTCAGCACTGGCGTCGCCTCGAAAGAATACCTCGACCAGATGTTGGCCGAACCGTTTGCGCCGTTCAGTTTCTCGCCCGCAGGCGCGGCTGTTTACCAGCTCGGCCCGTTCGGGACGGCGGCGAAGAAGCTCAAGGAATGGGATTTGAAGTGATGAGGTGGGGTCCGGAACGAGTACTGATCTGGGAAGGATCTCAAGGAAAACTGAATCAGCAAGATGCAACTCAGCAGACCGAGAAGAAAGTGTTTTGCTGGGTGGCTTGTCACCTTTGACAATGGTTGTGCAACGGATTCCGCAATATTGTTCACATCAGTAGGGTTGTGCCTCACGTCGCATCGCTCCGCGAAAGTGTGTTGCTTGGTACTGCTGTGCATCCTGCAGGTGTGAAAAGCCTGATAGGGAGGACCACGTATGAAGTGGAACGGGAAAATAGGTCTGGCATTGGCGGGTTGCAGCCTTGTTCAGCGGTGCTGGGGCCTCCAGCGCTAAGGCACAGGGGCAGAAACCAAACGTCGTATTCATCCTCGGCGACAACATCGGCTACGGCGATATGGGCGCGTACGGCGGTGGCGAACTGCGCGGCTACCCGACGCCAAACGCCGACCGACTCGCTCGCGAGGGGCTTCGCCTCACGTAATTTCTTGTGGAGTCCACCTGTAGAAGTGATCACGAACAAAAAAGCAGCCTGCTAACTCTGGTTCGACGATAGAGGTGCGCCGGTCGGGGTAGACAAGTGGCCTTGTTAATTTTGACGATCACATAGCGATAAAAGGGGAGTGATTTTGAATCGCTCGCAACGCATTCGATTGTTGCAGGTGGGTGTTTGAAAGGCCTCACCCCTGAAAGGGGTGAGCTACAGGTTGCTGCATGCGTTTTGTCTCACCGACAGCGAAGCGAGGTAGATGAGACTTGCTCTGCCACAATCCACGGCGGTAATTGACGACTAAGGGTATACTCTCCGGAAGTCGCCAGCTCTCCCGTCCCCCTTCCGGCGGCTCAAATACACATTTGTTTATTGAGCAAGGCAACTCAGGAGTGTGCCTGAGTGGGCATTGTTGTTGGGGCGTCAGGAATGGGGCGGGATTTCGATATTTTCCAGATCGCGCATATGGGCCGGCTGATCTGGGTGGCGGCCGCGGCAGACTTGCAAGCGGCGCATCTTCGGGTGGAAAAGCTAATGAAGATGTACCCCTCGGACTATTTAATTTTTTCGCAGAAGTGCGGGGTGCAGGTGCGGGTCAAGTATGAGCGGCGGTGATGGGTGCGGTGGACGATTGGAGTGATGGGTGCGTGGCTAAAGCCACGTCCCTACACGCGAGGTGGGTGGAGTCGGCCGATTGAGGCACGATGCGGAATTTGAGGAGCGGCGGCAGGAAGGGCTGTGGTACGGGCAAGGAAGGAGAAGTACTTTAGTGCGTGCTGTGCCGGCTGGCAGCCGGCGCTACTATGCAGGTTGTGCCGACGCTGGCCAATCAGGACTTGCGGTGTGCATCGCGGAGACGTAGGTTGGAGACTCGATGCTGGGAGTTCGCGGGCGAACCGGAAGTCAGGCTGCAGTGCCTACGAAATTTGTGGTCTTTGGAATGATGCAGAACGGCAAATATGTGCCGATTGGAAATGCAGAGAGTTTGGAACAAGCGAAGAGCGAAGCGGCAGACTTCATGGCGGCGCACCCGGATGAGGCGACGAGTGATTTCCGCATCATTCTGACCGGATCCGCGCTGGCCGCTTTCCTGGATCCCACCGCAAGTCAGCAAAAACCTAACTAACGAGCAAGCTGGAAGCCGGAGCTACAAATTCAGTGTGGTGTAAGTGCGGAAATTGGCTGAGGCGCACAGCCAGGAATGACGGTGCTACGGGGGCAAGGAAGGGCCCAAGTACTTTTGTGCGTGCTGTGCCGGCTGCCAGCCGGCGCTACAAATTCGGTGCGTGTTGTACTGGCCCTTCAACGACAGTCTCCACCCCGCAGACCTACTCGACATCGCTGTTGCAGGAACGGTGCGCCCGGCAGGTCTGCGTAGCGGCGTGGCTGGCTTGTTAGTTTTGACAATGCCGCACGGGTCTGCACGAGGACAGAATTGGGTGTGGTAGTTGGAGAGTTCGCTTTGCGGGCTCAGCACAAAAGATCACAACGGAGAATGCTTATGAACAAAAAGATGGTAGCAGTGTTGATGTTGGCGGGAGTTTGTTTTTTGTGTGGCTCGAAGACTACTGCGCAAACCGCGAGCGGGCAGAAAGCGGCGGCGAGCAGTAACGACCAGGTGGCGAGTGATCAGGACATTCAATTGTTGCGGAAGGATATCCGTGCAGATAAGAAGCAGCTGATTGCGGCCAATTTGGTTTTGACGCCCGCGGAGGCAACAAAGTTCTGGCCGGTTTACGATCAGTACCAGGCCGAATATACGAAGATTGGCGACGCGAAGCTGGCGCTGATCAAGGAGTACGCGAACAACTGGGGAACGATCACCGACGACCAGGCGCTGAATTATTTGAAGAGGTCGGAGGCGATTAACGCGTCGGTGATCCAGCTTCGGGCAAAGTATGTGCCACTGGTGAATCAGGTGCTGCCGGGAAAGAAGACGGCGACATTCTTTCAGATGGAACGGCGAATTGAAGGGTTGATGGATGTGCAGTTGGCTTCGCAGATTCCGCTGGTGCAGGATCAGCAGTAAAAAGTAGGGCAGGACTTGATTGTTGGGGTTTCAAATCGCAGCCTGAACATTTGAGTGTTGCATGTGTGCGGAGAAAGCCTCACCCCTGAAGGGGTGAGCTACAGGTTACGCTCCAACCGTCGCTAATGGTGTGTTCGGAAACGCTCGCGAAGGGTGCCACAGAAAGAACATTTGGGAAAAGAAAAGAGAGCGCAACGATGAGTTGGTCAAAGAGGGCGTGTGTTGTGTTAGGGATGGTGGCGGGATTGCTGGCGTGGAGTTTGCCGGGGAGGGCGCAGGACACGCCGGTGGGGCCCGGCGCAACGCCGGCGCAAGCGGAAGCAAAGACGAAGGGCGGTGAAGCGGAAGCCGGGACTAGCGAAGCGACGGAAGCGTTGCAGAAGGCGACGCAAAACCCGGTGGCCAGTTTGATCAGCGTGCCGGTGCAGAACAACAGTAATTTTGGAGTGAACCCGGGCTACCGTACGCAGGATGTTTTGAACATTCAGCCGGTGATACCGATTGGCATTTCGAAGGATTGGAATTTGCTGGTGCGGTGGATTATGCCGGTTGTGTATCAACCGATACCGAATGCGCCGGGAGCTCCGGAAACGGGGGCGTACGGATTGGGAGATATGCTACCCACATTTTTCCTTTCACCGAAGAATCCGGGAAAGTTGATCTGGGGAGCTGGGCCGGTGTTTCAGTTGCCGACGGCAACGAGTCCGTATCTGGGACAGGGCAAGCTGGGGCTGGGCCCATCGTTTGTCGTGTTGACGCAGCCGGGCCATTGGACGCTGGGAGTATTGGCGAACAATGTGTGGTCGGTGGCGGGTTCGGGGACGCGGCCAGATGTGAATCAGTTTCTGGTGCAATATTTTATCAACTACAACTTGAAGAAAGGCTACTTCATTACGTGGCAACCGACGCTGACGGCGAACTGGGAAGCGAGTAACGGGAATACCTGGACGGTGCCGTATGGCGGTGGGTTGGGAAGAATTATGAAACTGGGGAACCAGCCGGTGTCGATCACGGGACAATTTTATGGGAATCCGGTACGTCCGGCGGGGACGCCTTCGTGGAGCATGCGGTTACAGATTGCGTTTTTGTTTCCGAAGTTGACTGCGCAGCAAAAGAAAATGCTGTTGGAGCAGAAGCTGAAACAGTTGGAGTCGGAGCCCGCGGCAAATAAGTAGGCGGGCGAAGAGTGGGTGCCACGCGTGGCAATGTTGCCCCGATCCCTCCGCTGCGTGCTGGCAGAAGACGCCAGCACTCCGGTCGGGATGACAGAGAATCCACACGCAACGACGACGGGCGGGCACCCAGCCGGCGCCGGCTCTGGCGTTGATCTGATCCTGCTGCGTATTCACTCCTGGATGTATTCATTCGATGCGACATGAGCCCAGTTGACCTGGGATTAAGAGCTATGGAGATTGTCAGTTCTGACAATGGCGATGGGGTGTGCCTGGTGAAAGCATGCTGGGGCTCGAAGTGTGAGCGCGAAAGAAGAATCTATGAGAATCACGACATGCAAGGCAGCGACGAGGGCAAAGTTTATCGCGTTTAGTTTCGCTTGCGGGCTGACGTTGGCGTTAGCGGCGCAGGCGGGCGACAGCGACAAGGAAAAACAACAGAAGCAGATACGGGAGATGGCGCAAGACACGCTGCAGCGGTTGTATAAGGCGGACCCGGAGGCGAAGGGCGTGATGCGGCGCGCGGCAGGCTACGCGGTGTTCAGCGACCTGGGAGTGAAGATTCTGTTTGCTGGATCAGGAGACGGAAAAGGGATCGCGGTAAACAATCACACGAAGCATGAAACGTTTATGAAGATGCTGGAGGTGCAAGCAGGATTGGGAATGGGAGTTGAAAAGTTTCGAGTGATTTTTGTGTTCGACAACAAAAAGGCGCTGGAGGACTTCATCAATTCTGGATGGGAGTTTGGCGGTCAATCTACGGCGGCGGCAAAGAACGGAGATAAAGGAGGGGCGATGGCCGGAGCGGTGTCGGTGTCGGACGGAGTGTGGATGTATCAACTGACGGACAAGGGTTTGGCCGCGGACATTTCAGCGACCGGCACGAAGTATTACAAGGACGATGAATTGAATTGAAGTGGGCATGGCGTTCGGGGATGAGGAAAGATCCAGTAGATTTTCGGCGAGTTGGAGAATTCGGACATTTTGCAACGCACGAAGCAGGCGCTTCGAGAGGGATTCATGGAGAGTGGAACTGAGCGCGCTGTTGATGCGGTGGCGAACGAGATATCGCTGGTGCGGGGAGGCCCGTTTTACCGGGCGCAACAAGCGCTGGGGCTGATACAAGCGAATCAATGGGATTTGGGGCGGCGGATTGGATTCGCGATTGTGATTGGGTGGGTGCCGCTGTTGGTTCTGACGGGGGTTTTGAATCCAGAAGGGCTGATGTCCCTGCTGAAGGATTATCGCGTGCATGCTCGCTTGCTGATAGCGGTGCCGGCTTTGCTGGTGGGCGAGCTATTGATGGAATCGCGATTTCGGGCGGTGATGAGGCACATCCGGCAAGCAGGAATACTGGACGCGGCGGATGAAAGGCGGACGAACGAGGCAATTGCGACGATGGCGCGGCTGCGCGATTCGATTGTGCCGGAGTTGGTGATATTGGTGCTGCTGATTGCGCACACGGCAGCTTCGTACCAGGGACTGGTGGATGCGACGCCGTGGCTGGCACGATGGGATGGAGGCGACCTGCGGATAACGGCGGCGGGCTGGTACGCGGTTGTGGTGGGCACGTCGATATTTCAGTTTTTGCTGGGGATGGGACTGTGGAGATGGCTGCTGTGGACTTTCTTCGCATTTAAATTGTCGCGATGTAATTTGAAGCTGGTGGCCACGCATCCGGATGAGCACGGAGGATTGGGATTTCCTGGGGCTGACAGCGGCGGCGTTTGCGCCAATCGGGTTCGCGGCGAGCACGGTTATCGGAGCCACGTGGCGTCAAGAAGTTTTGCATCATGGGGCGCACCTGATGGACTTCAAGATACCTGCGGTGGTACTGCTGATCATTGTGGCAACGGTAGCGCTGGGCCCGCTGATATTTTTCGTTCCGCGATTGGCGGCGCTGCGGCGGAAAGGAATTCTGGAGTATGGAATTCTAGGGCAATTGCACAGCGTGGAGTTCGAAGAAAAATGGATAGCGCAGCGAGCAGGGCACGAAAAGGAGTTTCTGGTAGCACCGGAAAGCAGCACGCTGGCAGACTTTGGCCGTAGTTACGAGAAGATTGAGCAAATGAGCGCATTCCCTGCGGACAAGGGGGCGCTGTACACGCTGGCGGCAGCGGTGGCGATACCGGCTTTACCGGTAATTCTTGCCCAAATTCCGCTGGCTGTGGTATTGGAGGACTTGTTTAAAGCTTTACGGTAACCTGCAAGGGGCTCAATTTACGAGCCTGTCAATAATTACTGACCATCCGATGGAAATCGAGCAAAAGACAGGGTTGAAGGGAGCGGATCTGGGATGGCAATCCCGGATGGTGGTAGTGGCGTGCCTGGTGGCGGTGATGTCGTACGCTGCGGCGCTGCTGGGAGGGACGCTGGAAATACTGCCGCAGGGAGATTGGCCGCTGTGGCCAGCGAACGTGCTGGTGTTGTGCGTGCTGCTGATGGTGCCACGAAGAAGTTGGCCGTTGATTCTGGGAGCGGCGCTTGCCGCGTTTTGGGTGTACAACCTGCAAGCCAAGGTTCCGATTTATTCAATCGTGCTGCTGAGCGTGTCGGACACGGTGGAGATTCTGATTGCGGGGTTCGGTTTGCGGTATTGGTTTGCGGGCGTGCCGAAGCTGAACAGCATGAAGGCGCTGGCGAAATATGCGTTCTTCGGCGGAATTCTGGCGCCGGCGGCGGGTGCCGTCTTCGGTGCGATGTCTACGCGAAACACCTATTGGACCAGTTGGCGAATAGCGTTTTTTTCGGAAGCGATAGCATTTTTCACAATACTGCCGGCAATTCTGGGATGGATCGATCACGCCGGGGAATGGCGAAGAGCGGGGCGAAAGAATTACGCGGAAGCAGTAACTCTGCTGGCGGCGACGATGTGCCTTGGCTATTTAGTATTTGTGTCGCACTGGGGGAGAAACAACCCGGCGTTATTTTATTTTCTAGTGCCGTTCCTGCTGTGGTCGGCGCTGCGATTTGGATCGGCGGGTGCAGGTACATCGGCGAGTGTCGTAGCGTTTTTATCGGTGTGGGGAGCGGCGCACGGACGAGGGCCGTTTACGGACATTGACCCGCTGCACAGCGTGTTGTGGTTGCAATTATTTTTGCTGGCGACGGCGGTGCCGTTCATGATTCTGGCGACGCTGGTGGAGGAACGTAAGCACGACGAGCGGGTGCTGCGGGAGAGCGAGAAGCGGTTTCGGTTGGTTGCGGATACGGCGCCGGTGCTGATCTGGATGTCTGGGACAGACAAGCTATGCACATTTTTCAATAAGGGGTGGCTGGACTTCACGGGCCGATCGATTGAAGAAGAACGAGGCGTGGGATGGTTTTCGGGAGTGCATCCGGAAGACACGCAGCGGTGCATGGAAGTCTATTCGAGTTCGTTTGATGCACGAGTTGGATTTGAAATGGAATACCGGCTGCGACGATTCGACGGGAGCTACCGGTGGGTGGTGGATTATGGTGTGCCGCGATTTGAAACGGATGGAGACTTCTGCGGATATATCGGGTCGTGCGTGGATGTGACGGAACGCAAATCTGCGGCGGAATCGCTGAAGGGGTTGAGCGGGCGACTGATTCAGGCGCAGGAGGAAGAGCGGGCGCGGATCGCGCGGGAGTTGCACGACGACTTCAGCCAGAGGTTGGCGTTGCTGGGAGTGGGCCTGGGGCAGTTGTGGAAGGTGCTGCCGGCTTCGGACCTGGAGGAACGGGGCAGGGTGGAAGTGATGCTGAAGGGAATCAAGGAATTATCGATGGACATCCACTCGCTGTCGCACGAACTGCACTCGAGCAGGCTGCAGCATGTGGGGCTGGTGTCGGCGCTGGGTGGGCTGTGCAAGGAAATCAGCAAGAAATACAAAATTGAAGTGCAGTTCTCGGAAGAAGGCCTACCGGTAAAAATTCCGAGTGACGTGGCGCTGTGTTTATTTCGAGTGGCGCAGGAATCGCTGAGCAACGTGATCAAGCATAGCGAGGCGCAGAGCGCGCAGGTGGAAGTGGTGGTGAATGAGAGCAGCGTGAGTTTGCGAATACGAGATGAAGGAAAGGGGTTCAGCACGGCGGGCGCGGGAGCAGCTACGGGAATCGGGTTGGTGGGGATGCAGGAGCGGATCCGGTTGGTGGGGGGAACGCTGGTGGTGAAATCGGAGTTGAGGCGAGGAACGGAGATTGTGGGCGAGGTGCCGCTGGTGGGCAAGGCGAGCGAAGCTCGAGTGTAGTTGTTGGTTTTGATTTTGCGGGTCGGTGCGGATCCGTGCTCGATAACAAACGAAGTGTGCCAAGTGTTTGGGAGTTGTGTTGATTCCCGGGTGAAATTGGTGATGACGCGGTGGAAGGCCTCGCCCCTGAAGGGGCGAGCTACAGGCCCTGGTGGGTTGGTAGTTTTGACAATAGCCACACTTAAGGCGTTTGCGGACAATTCGCGGCGAGTGAAATTGGTTCGCACTTCAACTGAATTCCACTTCTGCAGGTAACTGCAGTTCCCCACACGATAAAGACGGAATTGGAGGGTTAGCTATGAAGTGGTCTGGAAAAATGAGTTTAGGACTGGCAATGGTGGCCACGCTGTTTGGTGTGGCGCAGACGCCGGCAGCGAAGGCGGAGGATAAAAAGCCGAATATCGTGGTCATTATGGGCGACGATATCGGCATGTGGAATATCGGGGCGTATCACCGCGGAATGATGTCGGGGAAGACGCCGAATCTGGACAAGATGGCCAAGGAAGGCATGATTTTTACCGATTATTACGCGGAAGCAAGCTGCACGGCGGGCCGAGCGAACTTCATCACGGGCGAGTTGCCGATTCGAACGGGAATGACCACCGTGGGCCAGGCGGGCGCGAAGACAGGAATACCCGCAGAGGCGGTGACGATTGCGACAATCTTGAAGTCGATGGGCTACGCTACGGGGCAATTCGGGAAGAATCACCTGGGCGACCGGAACGAGTTTTTGCCGTGCGTACATGGCTTCGACGAATTTTTCGGGTATTTGTATCATTTGGACGCGATGGAAGATCCAGCGCATCCCAACTATCCGCAGAACCTTTTGAATGTGGTGGGCCCGCGGAACATGGTGCATTGCTGGGCGACCGACAAGGCGGATACGACGGACGTGCCGCGTTGGGGCGAAGTCGGGAAACAGAGGATTGAGGACGCCGGGCCGCTGTATCCGAAGCGGATGGAAACGGTGGACGACGAGATTCGCGACCTGTCGATTAAGTTCATCGATAAGGCGAAGAGCGACAACAAGCCATTTTTCGTGTGGCTGAACCCGACGCGCATGCACATCGTGACGCACCTTTCGGAGAAGTATGAAGCGATGCGGAATGCGGAGAATGGATGGTCGGAAGAAGAAGCCGGGATGGCGCAGCTCGATGATGACATCGGGATCGTGATGGCCAAGCTGAAGGCGATTGGCGAGGACGAGAACACGATTGTGCTGTTCACGACCGACAACGGCACGGAACTATTTACGTGGCCGGATGGCGGTATGACCCCGTTCGCGCAGTCGAAGGGAACGGTGCTCGAAGGCGGGTTCCGGGTGCCGGCGATTCTTCGTTGGCCCGGTCATGTCCCGGCGGACTCCGTGCAGAACGGGATTTTCTCGGGCATGGACTGGCTACCGACGTTTGTGGCGGCGGCTGGAAATCCCAACATCACCGAAGAATTGCTGAAGGGCAAGACGATCGGCGACCGGACCTACAAGAACCATTTGGATGGGTACAACCAGATGGCGGCGATTACGGGGAAAGGCCCATCGGCGCGCCATGAAATCTTCTATCTGGGCGAAAGCACGGTGGGAGCGGTGCGGATTGACGACTACAAGTTCCGGTTCATCGACCAGCCGCAGGGTTGGCTGGGCGAGAAGACGCATCCTGACGTCCCGTATATCACCAACTTGCGGCTTGATCCATTTGAGCGGGCGGGCTGGCCGAGCAACGGAACGAAGGATGGAGCTCAGCAGTATTTCGATTGGTTCAAGTACGAGTTCTGGCGGTTCGTGTTCGTGCAGCAGGTGATGGGTAAGGCGATTCAGACGTTCCTGGAGTACCCACCGATGCAGCGCGGTGCGAGCTTCAACCTGGATGCGATTAAGGCGGAGATGGGAAAGCGCATGGCCGAGGCGGAAGCAGCGGCTAAGGGCCCGAGTAACTAAGACGAAGAAATGTGGGAAAATGGGGCGGCTCGAGAGGGCCGCCTCATTGTTTTGCGATGTCGAGAAAAACTTTAGGAGGAAAGATGGGAAAACTAGGAAGGGTGGCAGCGTGTTTGGTTTTGGCCGCAGGCGTTTGTGTGGCGCAGGATGTGGTGAGTTTTCTGCATGGGACGGTGAAGAAAGTCGATAAGACGACGAAGACGGTGGTGATCAAGACGGCGGATGGCACGGAACATACGGTGAAGATTGCAAGCGATGCAACGGTGAAGGGGACGAAAGATGGATTTGATGGGTTGAAAGAAGGATCGGAAGTTGTGGCACGGACGACCGGAAAAGGCGCGGACGTGACGGCTGAGGATGTTGCGAAAGTAAGTAAGGACGGGTACAAAGCGACGAAGGGAACCGTGGAAAAGTTTGATAAAGATGCGAAGACGGTAACGATCAAAACCGCGGACGGAACCGAGAAGACGTTTGAAATGTCGGACAAGGCAGTTGAAGATGCTGGAAGAGCAACGGGAAAAGGCGTGGCAAAGGGCGCGAAGGTGACGGTGTATTACACGGAAGAAGGCGGGAAGAAGACGGCGCATTATCTTTCGGAGTAGGACTGAAAATCGAGACGAAGAGATCGCTCCCTGGAAATCAGGGAGCGATTTTTTTTTGCGTGGTTGGTGCGTTCGCGTGTGGCAACCGAAGAAAAATGGCAAGAGGATCCCTCACTGCGTTCGGGATGACGTGGTGGGTGGGGCGGATCGGTGTGCGATTTGGGGAAGTGGGTATCGGCGGTGAGGAGCGGTTGGCGCTTGGGGGCGGCAAAGCCTAAGGCCTGAGCTACAGGTTTCGGAACTGTGGCGTGGCCGAGATGAAGGTCGAGTCCCTCAGCGGCTAAAGCCGCGAGTTGGGTGATGTGTTTTCGGCACGGCTGAAGCCATGCCCTGACGGAGATGAAGCGAAAGACGACACACCAGGACAGGAAGGCAAAGTTCCCACATGCGACCACCGGCGTGTGGCGTGCCCAGCGGTGTCGATTGAAGCTGAACCTAAACCCCCACCCTTGAAAACCAAGGGTGGGGCACCCGGCAGTATGAGAATTCGCGGGCGCGGACGGGAAAGCCTCAGGCCTGAAGGCCTGAGCTACAGGTTCGAGACTGAAGGCCTTTCCGACACGCGGGGAGTTGGGTTACTTGGCTGGGACGTAGGCCAAGTCGGAACGGAACTGGACTAGTTCGCTTTCGGTGTGCTCGATGGAGGCGTTGAGGCGTTCGATGATGGACGTGGCTTCCTGCTCGCCAAAGGCTTCACGGAGGCGATCGCGGAGCGGCTTCACCGCGGGATCGTCGTCGAAGGAGGCCCAGTTGGGGTGGTCGGTGGAAAGTACCCAGGTTCCGCCGGGGCCGCCGTTAACGAGGCGATACCAGTAGTAGTGTGTGGGGACTTTGAGTTTTTCATTGGCTTCGTGAACTTTGGCGACGGCGCTGCGGAAATCGTCGCCCTTTCCGTAGCGGATATGGAAGGTGACGATCTCGTTGTATTTAGCGTTGGAGTCGGTAGCGGGGTTGCTCCACTTGGGAAGATATTCGTAGTAGGCGGCGGTTAGTTTTTCGACGTAGGGGGCGATGGACTTGCGATACTGCTCGAGGTCGGCAGCGTCGGAGACGGAGGGCTTGTCGAGATCGGCCCAGTGCATACCGAAACGGCCGACGACGTAGGAACCCATGCTGGGGCCGGTGAGAACTTCGAAAACATAGAGGGGGTCCTTGTCTTTTTGCTGCTTATGCCATTCGAGCTTGGCTTTGCGACCGTCTTCATACTGTTTGACCATGCCATTTTTGGGAGTCTGGAATTCAAGTGCGGCAATGGTGCCGGGTTTGTCCTGAGCGAGAGCGCCGACAGCAAGGAACGCGGCGGCACACACGGTTGCTGCAAGTTTCGAAAAGCGCATAGATCCTCCACGAAGCGACCGAGATTTTTAGAATTGGAATCGGTTAGGGAGCTTACCGGACGTTAGGCTTCTTTACCAATGTTAGGGAGACAGTATCACGGAGCAGGGCGATTCGCTAATCAGGTAGACCAACCTTGCGATTTACACGCCTGTTACTTCTGACAATGTCCTTTCTTTGTGGTTGGTCTCATTCTTAACAGCCGTAACTCCTGGTATGAACAGACTTCACGGGATTTCTTTCAAATTAGCGCTGTTATTTTGCGTGACGTGGGTGCTGGCGGAGCTGCTGGGAGTGCCGGCGCGGGCGCAGGATGGGGTGCAGTTTTTGCCGGAGATTGATGCGCACTTGAAGCTGAATCCTGCGATTCGGACTTATTTGGAGGCTAAGAATGATCGGGATGGCGGGGACCCGACGCAGTTCACGATTGGGCCGAGTATTCAGTTTTATGTAAAGCCTTTGATCAAGCTGAAAGAGGTAACGCTGTTTGATCTGGACGACGCAAAAGCGCGAGCGCTTGTGCTGGAGACAGGATACCGGTACATCACGGCGCCGGGAGCGGCACCGGAGAATCGCATGGTGCTGGCGGGGACTTCGCACTTCCCTGTCTGGGCGGGGTTTCTGATTACAGACCGGAACCGGTTCGATCTGGACTGGAAGAGCGGGAAGTTTACGTGGAGGTATCGAAACAAATTGACAGTGGAACGGACGTTTGCGGTTTATGGCTATCACCTGATTCCGTATGTGGCGGCGGAACCGTATTACGAGAGCCAGTACAGCAAATGGAGCACGACTTCCCTGTTCGGGGGCTGTTTGTTTCCGGTGGGCAAGCACGTGGAATTTAATACCTACTATGAGCATGACAACAACACGGGGAAGCACAAAAACGAGCAGGTGAATTCGGTGGGGCTGGCGATGTATCTGTATTTTTCGGTGGAGAAGAGATAGGGTTCGCAAGGCAATCGTAGCGATAGACAGGTTGAACGACGTTCGCAGAGACATAGAGGAGACGGATTGATGAACACACGACGGATACAGATGGCGCTGTTGGCGGTCATATTTTTGCTGGGGAGCATGTCGTTGGCGACGTTAGCCCAGGACAAGCCAGTGCCTGAGGCGTATAGCGCGGTGGCGCGGGGCACAGGCGGAAGTGTGGGAGGAAAAACGGCGCAATTCGATTTTCGGGTTACGCAGTACACGACGGATGACGAAGTGCAGAGTTTCGCGCAACTGTTGAAGGAAAAGGGGACGGATGCGCTGCGGCGGGCGTTGGAGAAAGAAGACAAGGGACGAGTGAACGTGGTGGGGTCGACAGGCAATCAGATCGCGGTGGCGCGGAAGCGGCAGCAAGGGGCGGACACGATTATTACGATCGTGACGGCGCGAACGATGCCGTTCCTGGAGTTGTACAACGGCGGCCGGACCACGGATTATCCGTTTGGATATTTGCAAGTGAAGCTAAGCGGAAGCGAACCGGGAACGGGGCAGATCATGGCGGCGGCGAAGATAAAGTTTGATAAGAAACAAGGGCAATACGTGATCGAGAGTTACGGGAACCAGTACATCAAGGTGGTCAATGTGCGGCCGTCGAAGTAGTAGGCCGAGGCTGGAGGAGCTTCGGGCGGGGAGACGGGGCCGAAGCTCTGAACGGTGCTTAGGTTCAGCTTGATGTTTACAGTGGCGGCCGAGACTAAATGGTAGGATGCCGGGCGTGCTGTTGGGCAACATTTGCAGAGGCAGTGAAAAAAGCGGACATGAGTATAAGGAGGTTTGGAATATGAGCTGGAAATCTTCTGCGAGTAACGAGGTGGGCGAGCAGAAACGTGCACAGACTATGTCGGTTTGTGATGCGGTGACGGAGCGTGATGGAAACGTGGCGACTATGGAGTCGACGCGAAGAAAATTTATCCAGATGGCGGTGGGCGGAACGGCTGGACTGGCTGCGGGCGTGGAATTGATAACGCCGCCACGGGTTTTGGCGCAATCGAACCTGAGCCCTGATGCGGCGTTGAAGGAATTGATGGACGGGAATCAGCGATTCACGGCGAGGCAAATGACGGCGTACAGCCACGACCTGGATATTCTGAAGCAGAAAACGATCGATAAACAGGAGCCATTTGCGGCGGTGTTATCGTGCGCGGATTCGCGGGTGCCGATTGAACTGCTGTTCGATCAGAGCATCGGGCATGTGTTCGTGACGCGCGTTGCGGGGAACATCGCGACCTCGGAGATTATTGCGAGCCTGGAGTATGGCGCCGGGGTGCTGGGGACTGAGGTGATCGTGGTAATGGGTCATAGCGGATGCGGAGCGGTGAAGGCCACGATGCAAGGCAAGGAAGTGCCGGGGCAGATCAGCGCGCTGTTTCCGCATATCCAGCGGGCAGTGGACGAGGCGGGATCGAGCCTGGAGTCTGCAACGAAGGCAAATGCCAAGATACAGGCGGCACTGCTGAGAGAAGCGTCTACGCTGATCGCCGGGATGGTAAAGGCGGGCAAGGTAAAGGTTGTGGCGGCATATTACGACGTGGGGACGGGGGCGGTGTCGCTTTTGGAGTAGTTAGAAAGATTTAACGCGCAGATCGGAAAAGGAAGAGGAGCAGAGAGAGAAAGGCAAGCAGGAGGACGGGTCGTCCCGGTCTGGGATGGACTCAAGTACTTTAGTGCGTGGTGTGCCGGCTGGCAGCCGGCGCTACAATTCGGTGCGCGGTGTCGGTAGGACTTCATACAGCAGGAAATCCTAAATAACCTGAGGAAAATGTGGTGAGGGTGTGCCTGCGCGTTCCGGTGATGTTCGGTAGGGTGCCCTCGATTCAGTGGGAGGGCCTCACATCTGAACGGGTGAGCTACAAGGTACTGCGTGGATTTGCCCGGTAGAGGGGCGGTGAGTTGGGTGTCACTTTTGACAATTACACCTTAGAACGGGCGGCGGCACTATGGTGCGGCTTGCGACGGCAGTTTGCGTGAGCTGGCGAGAAGGTGGCCGCAGAGCCTTGCCAAAACCAGCGTCGAAAGCGAAGAGCGTGGGAAACATGGCCATCCCGGAAGAACCGGGTGTCTTACGGCTAGTCCTCTAAAAGTGTTGCACTTGTGTGGAAGGCCTCACCCCTGAAGGGGTGACCTACAGGAGGCAGAGACAGATGGGTAAGACAACCAGGATCTTGCTAGCAATGATGATGCTGCTGTTGACGATGGGAATGGCGGCGCCGGGTTATGCAAACGACGACGATCTGGATAACTACAAATTCAGGATCACCGGGGACTGGTGGTTTTCGCAACCGGGGGGGTACTTCGGGCTGCGGAATAGCAACAACTACTTCGATCTTCATCGGGATTTTGGATTTGGAAGCTATTCGACGTTCACCGGGAAAATTGATTGGCACATCAAGCACAAGCACCACTTCACATTCAGCGCCACACCGGTGAACAGCTCGAAGACCCGCGCAACGTCTCGGACGATCGAGTTTGAAGGGGTGACGTACGACTTGGGAGCGCAAGTAAAAGCGAAGATCCAGTCACTCAACTTTGCACTGGGCTATCAATACGACATCATTCGGCGGAATCACGGATTCCTGGGAATTGCAGCGAATATCAATCTGCTGGATACGAAGGCGAGTCTTACCGGGACGGGAACAGTTAATGGACAACTGCAGACAACGGCAACGGCCTCGAAATCATTCTTTGCGCCGCTGCCCGCGTTTGGACCGGTGTTCCGCTGGTATCCCTTACGCGACTCAAACCGGCTGTCGATCGACGGCGGGTTCACGGGGATGCCGTTTTTTGGATACGGGAATTTTATCTCGGCGCGAGGCACCGTAGGAGTAGGGCTGACAGAGCACCTGGTCTTTCGTGCGGGCTACCAATTGGGAAGCCGATTGAGCATTCATGGAACGAGCGATCAAATTGCCATTCAATTGAGCCAGAAAGGGCCAACGGCGGGGTTGGAATATTCGTGGGGCGAATCACCTGAGAAGAAAGTGCACGTAGCGCAGCCTGGAGAAAACGTAATTTCGGATTGGCACGTGGACTGGGTGCCGTTCTATTTGTGGTTCAGCGGACTGAGTGGAACTGTGGGGGCACAGGGGTACGATGTGCCGGTGAATGTAAGTTTCTCGCAAGTTTTCGACAATCTGAATATTGGATTGATGTCGGTGCTAGATGTGCGCCGGAAACGAATCGGGCTGCTGACCGACCTGGTGTTTATCAGCCTGTCGACGCCGCAACAGGCCACGCCTATAAACGGAGGCGCGTATTCCGGCTTTAACGCCAATGCCAAAACGTTCTGGGTAGCTCCTGAAGCGTACTTTCGAGTGATTGATAAGCCGCTGTTTTCCGTGGATGCGCTAGGCGGCGGACGCTTCTGGCGTTTGGATAACAGCATAAGTTTGTCGGCGGGAACATTGTCGGCGGCGACGGTGGGACAAACACAATCGTGGGTGGATCCGGTGTTGGGGGCGCGGATTCGTGTGCATCTGCCGAAGGACTTTACTGTGGGCCTAACAGGCGATGCGGGCGGGTTCGGAGTCGGGTCGCAACTGACGTACCAGATTTATACCGGAGTGGCAAAAGAGTTCAAGCAGAAGTACTCGATGCTGCTCGGCTACCGGTACCTCTCGGTCGATTACACTAACGGCGGTTTTTTGTACGACACGCACATGAGCGGGCTGCTGGTGGGATTTAATATTCGGTTGAAGTAGATGGTTTATCGGATTCAGAGGACCTCGGTGAGTATGGTTGGGTGCCACGATCCCTCCGCTCCGCACGAAGCGTGCTCCGGTCGGGATGACATGCCGGTCAATTGGAGTGGGACCGCGAAAAGGGCAGCGCGCCGGTCCCTTCGAGGTTCATGATAAACGGGATGACATGAGGGTCGAAATGCGCAGTGTATTGATCCGAGTATGGTTCATATGCATCGTGGCGCTGCTGGTTGCTTGCCAATCCACAAACAGAAACAAATCTGCGGAGCGCGCGCCGGAAGAGGTGAAGCAAGCGGCAACGCCAGCGTCTATCAATGCTGAGCAAACGAAAGCGCCGGCGACTTCCAATGCGGAGCAGGCGAAAGCTTCGCTGGAATTGCCAATTACGTTTACGAAACATTTGGGTGATTTGGAAGGGATGGAGAAGAGGCGGCGGATACGAGCGCTGGTGGTGCCGAGCCGGTCGGGGTTCTTTTATGACAAAGGACGTCCGCAGGGGATCAATTACGAGGCGCTGGAAGAATTTCAGCGGTTTGTGAACCGAAAGCTAAAGACGCTGCATGTGAGGATGACGGTAGTGTTCATCCCGGTGCGGCCAGATCAATTGGAACATGCGCTGTTGGAAGGCATAGCGGATGTGGTGGCGTACGGAGTGATCGTGACTCCGGAGCGCGAGAAGCAAGTTCTTTTTACCAGACCGGTGGCAACGGCGGTGCAGCAGGTCGTGGTGACCGGGCCGAAGTTCCCTGCCGTGGAGAAAATTGAAGATTTGAGCGGGAAAGAAATTTACGCCAACCCACTGACGGTTTACTACGAAAATCTGCAGCGACTGAGCGCCAAGCTGCAGCAAGAGGGCCGCGCTCCCATCCTGTTGAAGGCTGCCGATCCGAACCTGACGGATGAAGATTTGCTGGAGATGGTGAATGCCGGGTTGATACCGGCAACGGTGACGATCAATATGCGCGCGGCCTTTTGGGGCAAAGTGCTTCCGAACTTGACGGTGCATTCCGACATGGTTTTGGAGAAAGAAGGGACTGCGGCGTGGGTAACACGGAAAGACAGCCCTAAGCTGAATGCGCTGCTGAGCGAATTCATTCAAGGCCACAACATGGGGACGAGTTTCGGGAACACGCTGATCCGGCGGTATATGCAAAACACGAAGTGGGTGAAGAACTCAACGACCGACGAGGAAATGAAAAAGTATCAGGCGTACGTGACGTTTTTCAAGAAGTACGCGAAGGAATATGACTTTGATTATTTGATGCTGGTGGCGCAGGGGTATCAGGAGTCGCTGTTGGATCAGAGTAAGAAGAATCGGAGCGGGGCGGTGGGAATCATGCAGGTGATTCCGAAGTATGCCGCGGCAGCTCCGATCAGCATTCCCAACGTAAGCACGGCGGAGAAGAACATTGAAGCTGGGGCCAAGATGCTGCACCACATCTCGGAGACATATTTCAAAGACAAGGAGTTGGACACGATGAACCGCACGCTGCTGACGTTTGCGGGATACAACGCGGGACCAAACCGAATTGTGCGTTTACAGAAGAAGGCCGCGGCGGAGGGACTGGACCCGCACCGGTGGTTCGGGAATGTGGAACTGATGGCGGCGAAGGACATTGGGCAGGAGACTGTGCAGTACATCAGCAACATTTACAAGTATTACGTGGCCTACAAGCTGACCCTGGAAGAAGCAAAAATCCCAGTGAACACAAAGCGATAAAGGGGAAGAGTTATGAGGCAAAGAAAAATCTGGATGGTAGTTATTGGATTCTTGTTGATGGCGGCTTCGCATACGCGAGCGCAAGATCCGGGATGGCCACGGCAGATGACCAAGCCGAGCGGGACACTGCTGATTTACCAGCCACAGGTGGACGACTGGAGCAATTTCACGGACATCAAGTGGCGGCAAGCGTTTCAGCTTACGTTGAAGGGGCAAAAGCAAGTGGTGGGGGCGGCATCGTTCGAAAGCACCACGGAGGTGAACACCGAAACGCATACGGTGTTCATGTTCAACATAAAAATATTGAATACCTACTTCCCTAACCAAGACCCGGAGACAACGGCGCAATTGGACCAAGCATTTCGGACGTTTGTGCCACTGACGCTTAATGCGTCGCTGGATCGGATTGTGGCGTACGTGCCAAAGCCGCAGTCGCTGCCAACGGTGAATCTGCGGAATGATCCGCCGTTTATTTTCGTGAGTTACTCACCGGCGATCCTGCTGGGAGTGGATGGCGAGCCGGTTTTTTCCGACATTTCGGGGACCGACTTGAAATACGTGGTAAACACAACGTGGCCGCTATTTTCGGATAAGACAAAGTCAACGTTCTATTTATTGGTGGACAACATCTGGATGAGTTCCGGTGATTTGCATGGGCCGTGGGGCCGGGTAGCGACGCTGCCCAAGGAATTCAACAAGCTTCCGGCGTCGGGAAGATTTGGCGACGTGAAGAAGATGGTGCCGCCGCCGTCGCTGAGCGGTCCGATTGTGCCGCAAGTGTTTTACAGCGCGGTACCTTCGGAAGTGATTTTATTTGATGGCCAGCCGAAGTACACGGAGATTCCGGGAACGCAATTGGTGTACGCGAACAACACGGATAGCCCGGTGTTCGTGTACAGCGCGACGCAGACGTACTACTACCTGGCGGCGGGGCGTTGGTTCAGCGCGCCAAGATTGACGGGGCCATGGACGTTTGCGTCGATGGAACTGCCACCGGATTTTGCGCGAATTCCATTGTCGAATCCAGCGAGCGCGATATTGGCATCGGTGCCGGGTACTACGCAGGCGAAAGATGCAGTGTTGATCGCGCAAATCCCCACGACGATGACACTGGATCCAGTGAAGGCGGCGGCACAGGCGAATGTGAGCTACACGGGGAATCCTTCGTTCGCGCCGATTGAAGGGACGAGTCTGCAGTACGCGACGAATACGCCGGACAAAGTGATCCAGGTGGGCGACGTTTATTATTTGTGTTTGCAGGGCGTGTGGTTCATGTCGACTACGCCGCAGGGACCGTGGACGACGGCGAGTTCCGTGCCGCAAGTGATCTATACGATTCCGCCGAGTTCGCCGGTGTACAACGTGACGTACGTAACACAGGTGACGAATTCCGACGGGTACGTGCAATCGAGTTACACAGCTGGATACCTGGGGGCGTTCGTTATGGGCGCGGCGGTGGGGGCGATTGTGACGAGTGGAACGGGATATTACTACCCGCCGTACATTGGATATCCGATTGGTGGCTATCCTTATTATCACCCGTACCCGACGCCGTATGGAGCGTACGGGACTTCTTACTATCACACCGCGAACGGGGCTTACGGCGTTTCGCAAACGGCGTATGGAGCTTACGGATCGGCGACGCGGACAGCGTCATACAACCCGTACACCGGAACATCGACACGAACAGCATCGACACAGACAGCGTATGGGAAACAGAGTGTCGGGCAAGCGTATAACCCGTACACGGGATCGTATGGAGCGACGCACCAAGGATCGAGCCCGACGGCGCAGTGGGGCCAGTCGTACGTGTCGCAGGGAAATAAATCCGCGACGACGCAGCACTATTCGACGGCGAACGGGACAGTGGCGTCGGCGCAAGGATCGCAGGGCGGAAAGGCATACGGGACATCGAGCGCGTACGGCAGTTCCTATGCGGGGAAAAATTCCAGCGGCGATATGTACGCGGGGCACGACGGGAACGTTTATCAGAACACCGGATCGGGCTGGCAGAAGTCGAACGGAAGCGGCGGGTGGACGAACGTAAACTCGAGCCAGCAGGATAAAGCGAACTACGAGCAGTCGCACCCAAATAGCCAGGCGAATGCACAGGCGGATAAGTCGAGCTACGAACAGTCGCATCCGAACAGCCAGGCAAATGCGCAGGCGGACAGATCGAGTTACCAGCAGTCGCACCCGAGTGGAAGTTCGGGGGGCTTTTCCTCGGAAAATATGGATCAGGAAAGGCAGAACCGGGAAAGTGGGGCGACGCAGAGCCAACATTATCAAAGCGGAAATCACAGCAGCGGCGGCTGGGGCGGAGGTGGCCGGAGTTGGGGTGGAGGCGGCGGAGGGTATGGAGGCGGAGGCAGGCGGAGATAGAGACCTGAAGACACCTCGAGCCACAGTTGGGACGGTGTTGAGCAGGGAAAACTGTTGTGGTGCAAAGCGTGAGATGGCTGCGAAGAACGGTCGTCTCACGCTTTGCTTATGGTGCGGCGGTCGAGACGGGACGCAAGGAGCGATGAGAACCTATGGACCAAATCAGGGATTGGGCGAACTGGGGTGTGGATTGGGCGTGGGGCTTGCCGCTCATCGTGGCTACAGTGGTATTCCATGCGTATGGCCTGGGAGTGATCGGTCGAATGACTACGGTTCACCTGGCTGGGAAAGGACCTATCCGGAACATATCTGCAGTGTCGGTTCTGGCTATGGGCGGGACGGCGCTGTTTGCGACGCTGCTGCACGGATTCGAAAGCGTGCTGTGGGCGGCGGCGTACCGGATGGTGGGCGCAGCAACTGAAAACCGATCGGCGATGCTGTATTCGCTGAGCGCAATGACGACGTATGGACATGAAAATTTGCGGCTGCCGGCGGGCTGGCAGCTGATGGGCGCGCTGGAAGCGCTGAATGGGTGGATATTGTTTGGACTGACGACGGCGTTTCTGTTCTCGGTAATGCAGAAGGCGTGGCCACAGGCTCGGGCGGAGTGTTAACGGTGGGTAGCGGGCGGCGATTTACCTGTTACTTTTGACAATTACTGGGAGAGGGTAGGGCGGCGACTATTGGCTTGGCGGCCTCGGTGTGTTTCGCGCTCCGATAAGGCTGGAAACGATGTGCGGGCGGGGGAACTCGCTTAGGAATGTAAGACGAGCGGCGCTTAAAGCGTCAGCCGCGACGCAGGAAAGCGAAAATAATGAAACTGATGACTGTGGTGTTTAGCGCGGTGCTGCTGTCGGCGACGGGTTCGCTGACAACGGTGCGAGCGCAGATGGCGAGTGTCGATCAAGGAATCGACTCGGTTGAAGTGGTGAAAGTGACGGCGACGGTAGAAAAGATTGACCTGGAAAAACGCAAAGTGAGCCTGTTGCTGGATGACGGGAAAAGGAAGACGTACAAGGTGGACAAGAGCGTGCAGAATCTGGACCAAGTGCGGGTTGGGGATCATTTGAGCATGGCGTATACGGAAGAACTGGTGATTCTGGTGGGCAAGTCGAATGAAACGCCTGGAGCGGGAGCGGCGGGCGAAGTGGCGGTGGCGCCGAAGGGTGCAAAACCGGGCATGGTGATGACCGAGACGACCGCGGTGAGCGCGAAGATTCTGGCGGTGAATGCAGAGAAGCATAGCGTGACATTGGAGGACCCGGACGGGAAAAAGAAGACAGTGAAGTTGGGGAAGAAAACGGGCAACCTCGGATCAATTGAAAGTTGGGGATACGGTGGATATGGTGCTGACCGATTCGTTGGTGGTTGAAATCGTAAAGTAAGCGGAGTGTGGACGGGTTGGTTGGAGTGGTGAGGTTCTGGGGCACGATGTGTCGTGCCCCTACGGGAGAAAGTCCGGGTGCGGTGGTGAAAGGCCTCACCCCTGAAGGGGTGAGCTACAGGTGGCGACAAAGGTGAGGAGCAAAACATTTGTGATTCTGGCGGTGCTGGGTTGCGCGGCGGTGATGGCGGTGGCCGGGCCGAAGCTGGCGCTGAGTTGGAAGAATTCCAACTACACAGGCGGGCCTTTCAAAAACATTCTGGTGCTGGCGCTGAACGGGAAGGCGTCGAACCGTGCGGAATTTGAGGACCAGCTGGTGGCAGCGATTGACCGGCCAGACAATAAGGTATATCCGAGCTATGAATTCATAGCGCGGCCGGATGCGACGCCGATCGACATGAAGGATATGAGGGAATTGGTGAGGGAGCAGAAGTTTGATGCGATCGTGGTGGCACGTTTGACGAAGAGGGATACGAAGACGACGTACGTGCCGGGGCAAGTCTACAGCCCGTATCCGTATTACGGAACGTTTTATGGATATTACAACACGCTGTATCCGGTGATTTATACGCCGGGATATATGCAAACGGAGAAGACCGCGCAGGTAGAAGTGAACGTTTACGCAACGGTGGCGCCAGATGGGCAATTGGTGTGGACAGGGACGACGAATGAGTTTGACGCCAGTTCCGCGATGAAGGCGATTAAGGGTTTGGTAAAGATTTTGACGAAGGAAATGGAAAAGCAAAACGTGATTGATCCATCGAAGTGAAGTTTGGAGTGAGGACGTGATTCGGGTTTGGGAATTGAGTTGTTGGTGAGAAGAAATGGCAGCGTGTGCAATCCCGTTCTTCCCGGGAGCGACGGAGGTTCATCAGTATGCGGACTTATTCCTTTAAAACTTGGCCGATAGTCAGTTTGCTGATGCTGATGGGCGTGGTGGCTGTGACTCTGGTGATGGCGCAGCAGACCACTTCCCTGCTGATCACGGGGCAATCGGGATCGGCGAAGGTGGTGCAGGTGGCGGGGCACAATTATGTGGAAGTGGAAGGGCTGGCGCGGATTACGAATAGTTCGATCAACTTCAACGGTAATCAGATTGTATTGACGCTGCCGGGCGGGGGCTCGTCGCAAGACACAGCAAATTCGAACGCGCCTGCTCCGGGATTTTCGAAAGATTTTGTGACGGCGGGAATTGAGGCGATGGCGCAACTGCGGGAATGGCATTCGGCGCTGCGAAATGCCATTATGCGCGGCTATCCGTTGGGGGAAGATTGGCTGGGCGCATACCGGAATCAGGCTCAGCAGGCGGTACGGCTGGCGTCGGTGGCGGTTAATACGCAATCGGACAAGAACGCGTTTCCATTCGTGACCAACGAGCTGAATAACATGCAGGCGTTGACCAACAAATATCTGCAGATCACCAAGAATATGGAATATCTGGACCCCAACGCGTTGGATAACGATCCGCTGGATCAAAAGATTCGAACGTGCGCGCGTTCGCTGGCATCGATGGCGACGGCGAATCAATTCGTTGACGACGGTTCCTGCCAGTAGTATTACGGTCACCAGCAATATGACCCAGCTCATGGACCACCCTATCCTTGTGGCCGTAATTTCGTTTGCGGCGATGTGGTTGGCGGCGTGGGTAGGAGCGGCCTTCCGGAAAAGCAAGTGGCACATACAAGATGACGACCGGGAGGATTTTGGGCTGATCGTGGGCGCGGCGCTGACGCTGTTGGGATTGATCATCGGATTCAGTTTTTCGATGGCGACCAACCGGTACGACCAGCGGAAGAATTACGAAGAGGCGGAAGCGAACGCGATTGGGACGGAATATGTGCGGGCAGACCTGCTGCCGAGTCAGGATGCGGCGAAAGTGAAGGGGCTGCTGCGGAGTTATTTGGATCAACGAATCGCGTTTTACCGGGTTCACGACGACACCGAGCTCAAACAAATTGGTGCGGCGACCAGCCAACTGCAGGCGGACTTATGGAATGCGGTCCGAGGACCGGCTGTTGCGAACCCAACGCCGGTAATGGCCCTGGTGGTGGCAGGGATGAATGACGTTCTGAACTCGCAAGGGTATACCCAAGCAGCGTGGTGGAACCGGATACCGATCGCGGCATGGGAGCTGATGGGAGCAATCGCGCTGTGCTGCAACGTATTGATAGGCTTTTATGTGCGCCGCGTGACGCCGCATAACGTGAGGTTTTTTGTCTTACCGCTACTGGTATGCATATCGTTTCTGCTGATTGCGGATATTGACAGTCCACGAGGGGGGCTGATCCACGTGCGGCCGCAAAACCTAGTGGCCCTGTCCAGCTCGATGCCACGGTAATTTGTAGCGCGTTGCGAGGCATTTTAGCGCCCAATTACCCGCCAGTTTCTCCCTGTCACTTCTACCAATTACCCCCGGAGGAGGGGTCTTGCAGAATTGCGGGTGATGCGGCGCCTGCTACTGAGGCGTTTGCCCACATGCCAGTCAAAGGAAAGATAGTGGTAGCGGCAGCTCTGTCGCTCTGCGGACTTTTTGCGCGGGGACAGGACCTTTCGCCCCGGGCGTACGTGATAACGCCGGTAAATTCGAATGCGATCAATGTGACGTATGCGTATAACTCGGGGGGCCTGGAGTTTGACGGCGCGGCGCCAATTACTGGGGCAACCGCGAAGATTAACCTGTCGATTGTGAGTTACTACCACTCACTGGATTTCTTTGGACGGTCGGCGAATGTGACCGCTTCCCTGCCGTACGGATTGGGAAATTTTCAGGGGACGGCATTGGGTGCGGAGCAGCATGCATACCGGTCTGGATTGATCGATTCGTTTTATCGAGTTTCCGTGAATCTGATAGGGGGACCGGCGATGCGGATGCCGGAATGGCGCACGTGGAAGCAAAAACGGCTGCTGGGCGTTAGCTTCAAGGTGGTAGCGCCGACTGGACAATACGATCCAACGAAACTGCTGAATTGGGGAAATAACCGTTGGGCGTTTAAGCCGGAAATTGGATTTTCGCAGAGGTGGGGACACTGGGTTTTGGATACATATGCCGCGGGGTGGTTTTTTACCACGAACGAAGAATACTTTTCTTATAACCACTTTTTTCCGGGCCATCAGACGCAATCGGAAAGTCCGGTAGCAGCGTTCGAGGGCCATCTGAGCTATGACATCAAACCACGGCTGTGGATTTCGGTGGATGGCAATTACTGGCGCGGCGGAAACATTAGCATCAGCGGCATAGAGAATCCGTTGACGGAGCAGAAGAATTCGCGGGTGGGAGTGACGGCTTCGATCCCGCTGAACAAGCGGCAGTCGCTGAAGATCGCGTACAACAACGGGGCGTACATCAACTACGGGGGCAATTATCAGAACGTGTCGGTGGGTTGGCAGTATTCGTGGGTAGGGCTGCGGCCGCATTAGACGGACTGGGAAGGCTATTCAGGTGGCGGGCCCCTGTTTCTTTTGACAATACCGCTCGCTTAGCGCGGGGAGCAAGAATGCGAAAAGGGACTTGAGATTCGGCAGGCGATGGTCGAGAAAGAGAGGACTCTATGGCAAGTTCGAAGAGGATGTCGGGCCGCTCGTTCAAGGCAGTGGTACTGGGCTTGATGGTGATGGGGCTGCTGCTGTTGGTGGTGTTTCCAGCGCTATCGGCGAAGAGGGCGAAGGACGAAACGATTGAGGCGACGGCCATGGGCACGGGAACACAAATGGGCCAGAATTTCGGAGTTTCGGTGGAGATTTATGAGTATTCGACACCGGCGGACCGGCAAATCCTGGTGGACGCGTTTGCGAAGGGGCAGAACCAGGGTTTGGTGAATGCATTGAGCAAAATGCACGCGGTGGGGCACATCTCGGTGACCGGGGCACTCGGCTACGATCTGGCGTATGTGCGCCTGATTCCGACACCCACGGGGCGGAAGATTCGCTTTGTGACCAACCGGTTGTTGCGATTTGGGGAAGTGTGGGCGGATGCGATATCGACGAACTATAACCTGACTGCGGGGGAGTTCGATCTGAATGAATCGGACAAGAGTAAGAGCACTGGGGTGCTTTATCCCGAAGCGCAACTGGCGTTGGACAAGCAAGGGCACATCAATATCGATCTGAATCAGAATGCGTGGAAATTGGTGGACGTGCTGGATTGGCCGGGAACGGCTGGAGTGAACTAGGGCCGCGCACTGAGGATGACGAGGCCACCGGGCAGGACAGTTGTGGCGAGACGCTGGGATTGAGGAGCCCACGTGGAGCATGGGAGTTGGCGAAGCGTTTTAGCGAAGTGGTATTAACTCACCAAGACAGACGATTGCTTGGCATCCGTGGAGCTGGGGGCGTTGGGCAGAACGCGTTTGATGATGACGGCGGTGAGATCGTCGTTCTGCCTGGTGCCTTTCGCGAAGGCCAAGACGCGATTGTAAAGTTCGGCGATGATTTCCTCGGGAGGGAGATGCGATAATTCGCGAACCGTGTCGCCAAGCCTTTTGACGCCGAATTCTTCGCCGGCGGCGTTTTCCCATTCGAAGAATCCATCGGTGATGAGTAAGACGATGTCGCCGGGGGAAAGATGCAATATGACGGTGTCTTCGAAGACCATCGTCGGAAGGATGCCGAAGGGGACGGCTTGGGCGGAAAGTTCGCGAAGAATTTTGGTCTCGGAAGAATAGATGAAGAGCGGGCCGTGTCCGGCGGAGAGCAATTCGACTTCGCCGTTATTTTCTTTGCAGACGACGGCGACAAAGGTAGCGAAGCGATTGGGGGCGAGATCGTCTTCGAGTGATTGGTTGATGCGTTGGAACGTGCCGGGAAGATTTTCGTGGTTGCTGAAGCTGGCTCGAGCATAAGCGCGGCATTCGGAAGCTAACATGGCGGGACCGATACCGTGTCCGGTGACGTCGGCGAGCATAACTGCGAGGCGGCCGTCGGGCATGTGCTTCCAATCAAAATAGTCGCCGCCGGTTTCGTCGGCGGGACGATTCCAACCGGCAATTTCGAATCCATTCATGGTGGGGCGGATGTGGGGAAGCAGCGACTGCTGAATAGCGCGAGCAATGCCAAGATCATGTTCGACGCGTTCGAGGCGGTTGCGGGTTTCGACTTCGCGCAAGGCAGCTTGGACGTGTTTGCGGATTTCACTGCTGACGGCGCCGGCGACGATGCCGCTGGCCAATAGAATGATGGCGTAGAAGCCTACGGCGGTTTGCGTGGTGGTGTGAGTCAGCGGGTCGTGCAGACTGGGGCGCCAGCCAAGGTAGAAGGCTGCTGCAAGATAAGAGAGACTGGCGACAATCCCAGCGATGCGGGAAATCCAAGGATTCAATCGGAGAGTGGAGAGGATCAGAAACGGAAAGAACGCGAGGACCCAGGGGGTGGCGAGCGGACGATAGGCCAGCTCGATGCGAGGACTGGTGAAAAAAGCCAGGCCTATGGCGGGGTAGGCGGCTTCGAGCAAGATGCTGGTTAACCAGATGTGGCGGGGGAGATTGTGGGTGTGTTTTAGTGCGCGCTGGACCAGACCTAAGACAGCAACTTCGTAGCCGACGAGGAGAAGCGAGACAAGGATGCCCCACGGGCTCATCTTGGAGCCGTAGATAACGATGCGAAGGGTCATGGCGGAGACGAAGATGCTGACGAAGACGATGACGGCGAGAATGCGGCGCTGCTCGCTGTGGAGAAGGGCTTGCTCGAAGGCGGCGGAACTCTGGAACGATGCGGAATCGGGTATGGTTTCTGTGGCGGGCTCGCTCATCGTAGGTTTGACCTATTGTTTGGAGTCGGAATTGATTTATTGACTTGCGGGGCGGGGATGAGCTCCGCCGCAAAGTCGCGATGTTTGGATTAGTCTGAGACTTTTTTCCAGGTGCTGTCGGGATTGTATTCGGTGATGGCGCCGGCCAGTTCGGAAGTTTTCTCTCCCAAATCCTTCTGATAGACGACCCCGTTCTGATTGATGATGAAGGTCATGACGCCGCTGGAGCGATATTCGACGGGATAAGCAAGGAGAGCCACGCCGCCGGTTAGTTTTCCATCGGCCAGATAACTCTTGGCGCCACCTTTTGCGGCAGTTCCCTGCGCTTTCAGAATTTTGTAAACATAGCCGTGGTAGGGCTGGGCTTTGGTGCCAACGGACTGCTCGCCGTAGCCTTGCGCTTCGGCTTCGGCAAGTAAAGGTCCCGCAGGACTGGCGGGTTCCCCTTCGGCGGTGTCCCAGTACAAACCATTTTGCTTGCCGGGGTCGCTGCGAAACCTCTGGGCGTAGAGGCCTGCGGGTAGGTCGTCGTGTGCAACAGCGGCATAGTCTTTCTGAGCGTCGATGTAGCCACGGCATGCGGCGATGGCACCAAGTTCATTGTGGCCGATGCGACGGATGAGCAGTTCCTGCTTTCCGGCAGCGGTGTCGAATTTCCATTTACCGGAATCGTTAACAATCGGAATGGGGAGGGGCCAGGAGTTCACGCCGACTTCTAGGATACGGGTGTTGCTATCGCGAGTGACGATGAGGTGTTTGGCTTTGTAGGCTTTGACGAAAGCTTTGGCGCCGGCGCTGTCTTGGACGGGATCACCGGAGAAGACGAGTTCTTTGGCATCGTCGCCGAGGACGGAGACCATTTCGTCTTGATTCCAATCTTCGGCGGATTTGACGAGAGCCTGAACGGCTTCGGCGGGAGACGCGAAAGTTTTTTGGTCAGCGGCTTTCGCAAGACCGGTGGAGAAGACGAGAAGGAGCGCTGCGGAGAATAGTTTTTTGCACATAGTCGAGTCACCGTTGAAAAGAGTTTTTGCGCGCATTGGTTTATTTCTTTCGGGTATTGCCGCTGCCACCGCTGGGTCGCGAGCCGCCGCCCATGCTGGCTTGGCCGCGGGTACTGGCAGCGCGATCGCTTTTCGGACTGCTGGCACCGCCAAAAGCGCTGGAATTAGACGATTGCGGGCGACTGTTTTGTTGCGAGCCTGACGGTCTCGCCGCGGGCTGCGTTGTGGACGCGGGCCTAGAGGCGGGTTGCGTGGATGCGGCGGGACGCGAGCCTTGCGTGTTGCCAGTAGAGGGCCGCGTTGCTGCGGTATTGCTGGTGTTTGGGCGGGTTCCGCCGGATTGGTTGAAGCCGCGATCACCGGAGGGATTTCTAGCTGGAGCGGAGGAATTGGGCCGCGTGTTTGCGGCTGCACCGGGAGTGCGATTTGCGCCGCCGGCCGCGCCAGTAGCGGCAGAACCGCCGTTGACGGCTTTGTTGCCCTGGTAGGTCGATTGACCCTTCCAGTTGTTGTTGCCATTCGCCGCGTTTCCGGAATTCGGACGCTGGACGTTTCCCGCATTGTTGCCGGGCGTTGAGGCGTTGGGGCGATTCTGGACGTTGCCGGAGGCTGGACGTGTTGCGGGAGTGGCATTATTTCCCGCGCGATTGCCCTGGTTCGTGTTCTGCCCCCTATAGTTGTTGCCGTTGTTGTTTGCGCCACCGGTGTTGGCGGGACGATAGGTGGCGCCCTGTTTGTTGTTGCCCATATTTTTGGAGTAGAGACTGTTCTGATTGGTGTTGTAGGGGACGGGCTTGGGGCGGTAGTTCGGATTCATGTTGTTATTGTTGTTGAAGCGATTGTAGTAGTTGTTGTTTACGTTCACGTTGACGTAGACGTTGCTGTGGGAATAGTAGGGCGGGCGGTAGTAGTGATAGCCGCCACCCCAGCCGGGATAGTAGGCGGGGTGATACGGAGGCGGGTAATAAGGACGGTGGCCGTAGTAGACGCCGCCATAGCCCCAAGCGGGATAGTAGTAATTGTTGCTGCTCATGGCGGAACCGACGGCGATACCTGCGCCGAAGGAGAGCAAACCAATCATGACTGCGGTACCAGTGCTGACGCCGGAACTTTGCGAACTTTGCTGCTGAACGACGGTGGTGGAGTTGGTGGTGGTTGCAGGAGGAGGAGTGCCGCTTGACGTGGTGGTTGTCGTGGTGGTGCCGCCGGAAGTGGTCGTGGTGGTTGTGGACTGGAAAACCTGATCCGGATTGTATTGCGGGACGTAAACGACTTTGGGATCGGTGGGCTTCAGTTCGACGACTTGCGCGCCTTGATCTTGTTTGACGTCGACTTTCATCTGCGGAGAGCTCTTGAGTGCGCCATTGTCGACGGCTTGAGCACGGAGGCGTTGAACGGATTCGAGGACGGCTTTGGGACTGCCTTTGTAGGCGGCACCTAGCTGCTTGGTCCAATCAAATTGCTGGCACATGAGATCGACGACGGTCGGATAGTGGAGTAAAGCCTGCATGACAGGGGTGAAACCGGCTTTTTGCGAAGCTTGGTCGAGGGCGGCTTCTTTCAGGTTCTGATTCTGGTCGAGAGCGAGCCAGTTGCCACCATCCATGACTTCCTGAGGATCGACGGAAGCCTGGAGGAGAACGGCGAGAACGGGATCGGGGTAGAGGGCGACGGGGGCGAGAAGTTCATCAAGACCATCAGCGGTGAAATTGACTTCGGGCAATTGGACTGGCGCTTGGGCCTGCGCGGGGGCTTGGGCTTGCGACTGATCTTGCGAGGAAGGCTGACCGGATGGAGCTGAGCCGGGCTGGGGCACGGAGGAGGGATCCTGAGTTGAGGCGGTAGCGGATTGAGGTTGGTTGGCGGAGGTGGCTTCTTTCGCGCCGCAGCCCTGCAGGCCAAAAGTGGTGGTGAGGAAGACGTAGGTTGTTATTAGGGCGATGTAGCTTTGAAGTGGTTTCATAGTTCCTCACTAGGGCAACTACGCTTCGCAACGAAAGCAGTAGGTACGCGATTCTTGAGACTCGCCGGGCGCAATTGTTGCGACGGGTAACTTTGCTTTGGAAGTGTGGCTGGTGGAGGGACGGCGAGCTATTGTCAAAAGTGACAGGCTGGAATTTGGGGGGCTTGCAGTGAAAAAGGGGCCGGGAGAAACGGATGAGGCGTAGCGAGTGAACTTATGCCGGCAGGATGCCGGCGCTACAGATCGGTGACGGCAGGTTGCGACGGATGGAGAATTGGTTAGGTCGGAGGCGCGAGGTGTTGTAAGGTACCGAGCAATCTACGGGCCGTTGAAAATAACTAACGGTATAGGCAGTTCACGAACCAACAGGTTATGAATTCCTGCTGCGCGAGAGAATCGCGGCTAAAACGACTAAGAAAACTGGGGTGACTGATGAAGGTAAAGCGCAGACGGGATTGGGTGAGTCTTGTTTTACTGGGGGGCGCGCTTTTGGTGGCGCCGTCAGGGTTGCGGGCACAGACGTATGAGCACGACTCGGAACCGAAATTATTTACATATGACGAGTTGGTGCAGTTGAGCCTGGACCAGGAGATGAGCCCGGCGCTGGCGGAGAAGCTGCGGGTGGTGACGACTACGCCGTTCATCAACAATGAGGCTTATTATCGCGGGGCACGTCCACAGGCGCTGGAGGTGCAGGGACTGGGACCGGGACTGCGGGTGGCGCTTTGGAATATCGAACGAGGACTGGAACTGGACGACATAAAACTTTTTTTGACGGACAAAGAACACTTCATGAAGAAGGTGGAGGAAGAGCGGGCCGAGGCGAAGAAGACGGGGAAACGAGTGAGGGCGGTAGCGCTTGAGAAAATTCCCGAAGATATCGAAATGCTGAAGGCCGCGGATGTGTGGATTTTGAATGAAGTGGATTGGGGTGTGAAGCGAACGGAGTACCGCGAAGTGGTGCGCGAGCTGGCGGACACGTTGAACATGAATTGGGCATACGGGGTGGAATTCCTGGAGATCGATTCGAAACAGTTGGGGACGGACACGTTTGACGACAACGAGAGCGAAGAACAGCGCAAACAATTGATCGAGCAGTTCAGCGTGGATAAGGATCGAATACGGGCGCTGCACGGGCAGGCGGTGATGTCGCGGTATCCGATACGCGGGGCGAGGCTGGTGCCGTTCACGATGGGGTATGACTGGTTCACGGAGAACAAGATCAAGCCACTGGAAAAAGCAAAGAGGAAGGCGGCGCTCTTGGTTGGAGAAGAACTGTTGCGGGAAATGCGACGCGGAGGGCGGACGACACTGTATGTGGATTTGGACGTGCCGGAAGCGCCGGGGCAACAACTGACAATTGCAGCTACCCATCTGGAGAATCGAGCGCAACCAAAGGTACGGCGACAGCAGATGGAAGAATTGATGGCAGAGGTGAAGGAGACGACGCATCCAGTGATTGTGGCCGGGGATTTGAACACGACGGGCGGGAACGGGACACCAACGAGTGTGCAGAATGTGTTGTACAAGCAATTCGGGAGCACGGATTTTTGGACGACGAAGGGCGTGCAGTGGGCGACGGGAGTGGGCATGATTTATAGCGGAGCCAAGACGGCGAGGAAACTGGCGGGAATTCAATATCGAGTGGACCCAACGTCGGCAAATATTCCCGGACTATCGGCGAACCTGGAGCGGGGACTGTTCACGAGCATGGAGAAGTTCCGTTTTGCGGATGGAAAGGCGTTTGATTTTCGAGGAGAAGCTGCGAAGACGGTAAATGGTATTACGGGCACGCTGGCGGATTCCAACCAAAGGAACAGCAAGGGATTTACGCCGACGTTTGTGACGGAACTGATCTGGGGAAAAGTGCGGGTGGCGAAATTCAAGCTGGACTGGATATTTGTGAAGGCGGACCTGGATAGCCCGAGGGATGCGCAGGGATCGGATGTGTTTGCGCCACACTTTCCGCGGACCTTTACTGACCTTAATAACTGTTTGCCGGAGCCGATATCGGATCATAGCCCGATGACGGTGGACCTGCCGTTCCACGGTGAGGCAAAAAGTAGCGGAGAGCATAAGGCCGGGGCGCAGTAGACTTCAGGGCGGATGCCGGGCTAAAGCCCGGTCCCTACATAGGTACCGTAACCCAACCACATCGCGGAAATGTGTTTGCGTGGCAACCTGTGCGGGCGTTGTAGGTCGAGGTGGATTGTCACTATTGACAGTGTTGCGGGGCGGATTCGAGGACGATTATTTGTGGGTCCTCGGAGTTTGGTGATGCTGTGACATTTTCAACCGCGTACGTTGCATTGGCCTGGCTGTTTGTGGCGTTGTGTGTTCGCCCGCAACCGCAATTGATGAGTGGGTGCCGGGCTAAGGCCTGGTCCCTACACAACATTGGAAATGTGTTTGAAGGACAAGGGACTGGTGGTGCGGGCACCGCTGCGGCTGCGAGTGCGAGTGTGGCGCGGGAGCGGTTTACCCTGCGGGACGGGACGGCGGTGCGATTGAGGTTGAAGGAGAACATTTCGTCGGCGAATGCGAGTGTGGGGGAATTTGTGGGATTTGAGGTACTGGGCGAAATTGAAGTGAATGGAGTGGTGGTGATACCGCGGGGCGGGCGAGCGAGAGGAAGTGTTACGGAGGCGGTGAGTAAGGGGAAGATGGGCCGAGCGGGAAAATTGGAGATTGTGCTGGATTACGTGAGATTAGCGGATTTTGAAACGGCGGCTGTGCGAGCGGTGGAGACAGCGGGTGGATACGGGCGGAGTGGAGGCGGGAAGCCGGTTGGGATTGTGGCGAATGGATGGCTTTATTGGCCCAGCGCGCCGTTTGTGTTGTTTACGCACGGGAAGGACATAACGATTCCTAAGGGCGCGGAAGTAACGGCGTATGTGGATGGCGACGTGAATTTGAATGCGGCAAAATTTGCGCGAAAAATGGCGGATTGATGGGTGGGCGCCGGGCTAAAGCCCGGTTCCTACACAAGGACAAGGAACGGTGCGGGCGCGGCTGCGAGTACCTATAACGACTGGGTGTTGGGAGTTGGTGGTTACACTTGGACCGCTTTGGCGACTGGTGATTCGGCGGCTTGTGGGGTCTTGGCTAGGGCGGCGAGTAGTTCGTAGGAGTGGAGGCGGTCTTCGAAGTTGTAGGTATTGGTGACGACTATCAACTCGTCGGCCTGAGTCTCTTCGAGAAACGCGTTCAAGCGGGTTTGGACACGTTCGGGAGCACCGAAAATTGCGGCGCCAAATTTTGTGGCGACGGCTTCGCGTTCGTCGGGAGTCCAGCTGAGATTCCTGGTAGGAGGCGGCAAGGGGCCGGGAACGCCGCGGATCAAATTCAAAAACATTTGAATCGGAGTGGTGGCGAGGAATTGGGCTTGTTCGTCGGAATCGGCGACGATAATCGGCAATCCGACCATGACGTAAGGACGATCGAGAGTTGCGGAAGGGCGAAACGATGCACGATAGATGCGAAGCGCAAGCAACAGCGGACCTGGTTGGAAATGCGCGGCAAAAGCGAATGGCAAGCCAAGCTGGCCGGCAAGACGCGCGCTGAAATCGCTGGAGCCGAGAAGCCAAATAGGAATGTTGGAGTTTTCGCCGGGGTAGGCATGAACGCGCTGAGAAGGTTCTGACGGACCGAGATAGCGGCGCAGTTCGTCGAGAAGTTCAGGGAAATTCTCGCCTGAGTTGATGAGAGCGCCGCGGAGAGCGCGAGCGGCTGCGCCATCGCCGCCCGGAGCGCGGCCGAGACCCAAGTCAATTCTGCCGGGAAAAAGCGCTTCAAGAGTGCCGAACTGTTCGGCAATGGCGAGGGGGGCGTGATTGGGAAGCATGATGCCACCGGAACCTACGCGGATGGTCGAAGTGGCGTTGGCGATGTAGCTGATCAAGACGGAAGTGGCGGAGCAGGCGACACCATTAATATTGTGGTGCTCAGCCAGCCAAAATCGTTTGTAGCCCAGGGACTCGGTATGAAGGGCCAAGGCGCGGGAGCTGTGGAAGGCTTCTTGAGCGGTTCCGCCGCGGCGTAGATGGGCCAAATCTAAGACCGAGAGTGGCGTGGTGCTGAGACGCGCAGGATCCGACATGGAATTCTCAGTTCCGCCACTCCGAATCGATTGCGAACGGAGCGGCTAAGAATTGGATGCCGGAGTTCCATTCGCGGTAATACTGGCGGCCGGACGACGAGATTGTTTATTTGAGTTCACCGGTGAGGAATTGGGCGCGACCGAGGCCGAAGCTCCAGTCTTCATCGGCGTTGGAAAAAATGGACGTCACTACGTCGGATGGCGGGATGGCGCAGCTTTTTTCCAATTCGCTGCACAATGCGGCATAAAGCGCTAGTTTCGCTTCGCGGCTGCGCTGCTTACTGAAAATTGAGATGAGGACGACTTTGGAGGAACGCTCGATGCCGAGGCCGGTGTCTTGGACGACGAAATGGGAGGCGGGGTGTTCGTGGTAGATCTGATAGCGGTCGCGTTGTGGAACGTGGAAGGTGGATAAGACGGCACGATGAACGGCGTCGAGAAGAGTTTTTATTTCTTCGGAGCTGCGGCCTTTTAGTGCGTCGATACGAATTAGTGGCATGGATTAGTGCCTTGTTCGCAACCGCAATTTATGGGTTGTGGGAGCCGGGCTAAAGCCCGGTCCCTACACATGGTTGAGAAGATATGAATCAGTGGCATGGATTGCTGCCTCAGTGGGTAGTCGCGGATTTGCCCAGTTGCTGAAGTTTGATTGCGTCGATTTGCAGACCGGCAGCGGCGACATTTTCTTCGAGATGTTTCACGCTGGAAGTGCCGGGGATGGGGAGAATGACGGGAGAACGCGCGAGCAGCCAGGCGAGCGCAACCTGTGATGGAGTGGCATTCCATTGTTTTGCGAGATGAGCGATGGCGCTGTCTGGTCCGGAGAGTTTGCCGGCGGCCAGCGGGAACCACGGAATGAAGGCGATGTCATTCTTCTGGCAATAGTTCAGAACATCTTCGGAGCCGCGGTCGGCAAAGCTATAGCGATTCTGAACGCTGACGATGGGGACGATGGATTGTGCGTGCTGAATCTGCTCGACGCTGACTTCGGATAAACCGATGTGTTTGATCTTCCCTTGAGATTGAAGATCTTTGAGGGTGCCGAGTTGATCTTCGGCGGGAACTTTGGGATCGATGCGATGCAGTTGATAGAGGTCAATGCGCTCGAGACGGAGACGGCGCAGGCTGCCTTCGCAAGCGGAGCGGAGGTGCTCGGGCTTTCCGTTTTCGACCCACCGATTTGGGCCGGGACGATCGAAGCCGCCCTTGGTGGCGATGACGAGGTTGGATGGATACGGATGTAAGGCTTCGGCAATGATTTCTTCGCTAACGTTGGGGCCGTAGGAATCGGCGGTGTCGATGAAGTTGATACCGAGTTCGACGGCGCGGCGCAAAACTCGAATCGCTTCGGGGCGATTGGGAGGCTCACCCCAGATGCCGTCTCCGGTGATGCGCATGGCGCCGAAACCGAGACGGGTGACGGGGAGATCGTTGCCGATGGCGAATTGGCCGGCTTTGGTGGCGGGTTGTTGAGTCTTTGGATTCTTGTTGTTCATGGATTGCCCTTCCCTGCTGCGTTTGGTCGTTAAGAGTGCTTGTAGTGTGATTCGGGCGATGGCGATTCGGTTTTTAGGATTTTTTTGGTGGGGTCGGATTGTTGCCACGATCCCTCCACTACGCGTCGCAAAAGGCGCGACGCTCCGGTCCCTTCGAGGCTCAGGGTAAACGGGATGACAATTTTTCAGACTGATGATTATTTCTGATGGGCTGGATGGGCGATGTGTTGCTGGTGCTTCCAGAAGCAGATGATGAGAGCGGCGATGGCGGCGAGGAGCAGAGCAATTGCTACTAAACCGGGGTGACTAAACTTTTTAATAAAGTGGAGGATTTGCGTGCCGTAGCGGCCGGCCAGGAAGGCGAGGAGGGTGTATCTGGCGGTGCGGCCTAAGGCGAGCGCGGCGAGGAACTTCGCGGTGGGATATTGGAGCGCGCCGGCCACGAACAAAAATAGAGTTAAGGGGATCGGTGGCGGCAGCATCGCGGGGATGGCGATGGCGAAGAATCCCCAGCGTTCGAAGGTTTTGTAGAATTTCTGAACTTTGCGTCGTGGAAACTTTTTCTCGATAGCTTCCTTGCCGCCGGTGCGGGCGATGCGGTAGGTGAGAAAGCCGCCGAGGAGGGAACCGATAGTGGCCATGAGGGCGTAATAGAGCCAAAGATCTTGTTGTTGCGCGGCCAAGAGGATGGTGGCGACATCCATGGCGCCAGGCACGGGGATGGGGGAGTTATCGAGAAGGCCGAGCGGGATTAAGCCGATTCCGCCGAGGCGGAATAGCCAACGCCAGACATTTGACTCGGCGAGCGCCAGCAATGTGCCAGGACTGAACAAGGGAAATTCACAACTCCAAATCTAGAGCCCTGAAGGCGATGCGGGAGGATTGAGAGCGGGGCTGACCGCTATTTTCCCGAAGCAGTGTGACTCCGAAGTTTTGATTCGGTGTGAAGCGGCAGAGGGTACAGAAAAACGGCACGGAAATGTGAATCAGACTAAACGTTGGAAGTAATGCAAATGGACCGCGCAATATTCGAATTTTGACGGCGAGGCGGGTACGTGCTTTACCTGAGTCATCAAAAGATTATGGTGTAGGACAAAGTGAATGTTGGTGGGTTCAATATTGGGCGATTCGCGCAAATGCAGGGGAAATTGCGGGTACTAAGAGTTGGGGGGGCCGGGGTGGGTTGAAATCGGACTGAATTAACGTTGACAGCTAGTGTAGGATGCGATGTTGCAGCCGGGTTACAGGCCTGTTTCTTTTGGGCAAAGATGATGGGCAACGGTGATGGGGTTAAGTCCTACAGATTACAAAATCTGGGCGATGACCTTTTGCGTTTTGGTGAGCGCCGGGATAGGTGTGACGGGAACGCGCGCGCAGGAAAAAGAAAAAACGCCGGACAAGCAAGGTGGCGTGACAAGTTCGCCCACGCCAGAATCGACGCAAGACTACAACCAGAGACTAGAAAAGTTGCGGGAGCAGTTCGCCGAGCAACAGAGCGACCGGCAATTGCGGGATTCGCGGGATTATCGAATCGGGCCGCAGGACCTGCTGGAAATAAATATTTTTGAGGCGCCGGAATTAAATCGAAGTGTACGGGTGTCGGAAAACGGAGACGTGTCGATGCCGTTGCTTGGAGGGATCCAAGTGACAGGGCTGACGGCGCGGGAATTGGAAACTACGGTGGCGGGACGGCTGCGGGAATATTTAAAGGACCCGCATGTCAGCGTGATGGTTACAGCGATTGAGAGTCATCCAATTTCGGTGATTGGAGAGGTGAATAAGCCGGGAGTGTTTCAGGTGCGCGGCACAAAGACATTGTTGGAGATGCTGTCGATGGCGCAGGGACTGGCTCCGGAAGCGGGTGATGAAGTGCTGGTGATGCGGAGCGCGGGATTTAATCACGAGCAGAATGCGGGACACGAGGCTGCGGCTGGTGCTGGCGCGAATCAACACGCGGCGAGCAAGGGCGCGGCGGACGATGGGCCGGGAGTGGACGAGCATCTGGATACGGTGTCGATCAACTTGCGGCACCTGCTGAATTCACGGGACCCGAAATTCAATGTGCCGGTTTATGCAGGAGACATCGTGAAGGTGACGCGGGCGGGAATCGTGTACGTGGTGGGCGCGGTGAAACGGCCGGGCGGATTTACGGTGAAGGGCAACGAGCAGATGTCGCTGTTGAAAGCGATTGCGCTGGCGGAGGGATTGTCAAGCACTTCGGCGAAAGGGCGGACACGAATTATTCGCACGGATGAGGGTAGCGGGAAGCGGTCGGAGATTGCCGTGGACGTGGGAAAGATTTTGGATGGGAAGGCTCCAGACATGAATTTGCAGGCGGCGGATATTGTGTTTGTGCCGAACAGCGCGGGAAAGAGCGCGTTGTACAAGGGGACGGAAGCAGTGGTAGCGACGGCGAGCGGATTGGTGATTTTCCATCCGTAGAAATGTATGGAAGAAAACAGACTGCAACTTTATGAACCGCGTCATGACGTGGCGCAAGTGCGCGTGAAGCACGGTGGTGGGGCGAACTTGATCGAGGATCCGGAGACGGCGCCGGATCTGCGGGAGTATTGGGGGGTAATCCGGAAGCGGTATGCGACGGTATTTATTGTGATGTTGATTGTGTTCACGATTGGGCTGTTTGCGACGTTTCGCGGCAAACCGGTGTATGAAGCACGAACGCTGATTGAAATCCAAAAAGAAAATCCAGATGTGCCGACGCTGCAGGAACTTTTCCAGATTGAAGGCGTGTCGGATGCGTATATCGAGACGCAAAACCGGATTTTGAAGAGCGAGAATCTGGCGCGGAGGGTGATTGTGCAGTTGGGACTGGACCGCTTGCCGGAATTTACGCGGAAGAGCGGGACTTGGCAGCAGGCGAGGGATAAGACGGGGGTGTCGCAGGGCGGCGGAAACGCGGCTGATAGCGTGATTAGCGCGCCGGCGCAGAATGTTCCAGAAGAGGTACTGAAAAATTTTGAGGAGCGGCTAACGGTGGAGCCGGTGAAGCGCAGCCGGCTGATTGAAGTGACATTTGAATCGAATGATCCGGCGATTGCGGCGCAGGTGGTGAACACGCTGACGTCGGTGTATATCGAAGCGAATCTGGAGGCGCGGTGGGAAGCGGCGCAAAGGGCTTCGGACTGGTTGTCGCAGCAGTTGATGGGAATGAAGGCGAAGCTGGAAAAGTCGGAAGATGAGCTGCAGAAATACGGGCGTGAAAATGGATTGCTGTTTTTGGAGACGGACAAGGGGACGAGCGAGAACATCGTCACGGAACGGTTGCGGGATCTGCAACAAGAATTAACGAAGGCACAGGCGGAGAGATACAAGAAAGAGTCGCTGTATCAATTGCTGGAGAACAAGGATTACGGGGCGCTGCCGGGAGTGCTGGATAACAAGCTGATCCAGGATTTGACGACGCGACTGGCGGATTTGCAGCGAGAGCAATCGCGATTGAGCGCAACGTTTAATCCATCGTACCCGCGTGTTAAAGAACTGCAGAGCCAGATTGACGAAATCAACGCGATGCTGGATGCGGAGCGGGCGCGCGCGGCACACGGAATTGCCAATGATTATACGGCCTCGGTGAGTCACGAGCAGATGTTGCGCGACGCGTTTTCCGAGCAGGAGAAGCAGGCCAACGACATTGCTGGAAAATCGGTGCAGTACAACATTTTGAAACGGGAAGCGGATACCAATAAACAGTTGTACGTGGGGCTGCTGTCCAAGCTGAAAGAGACTGGGGTGTCGAGCAGTCTGAAGGCGACGAATATTCGGGTGGTGGATCCGGCTTACCCGTCGAAGAAGTTTGCGCGGCCGCGGATTTTGTTGGATTTGTCGCTGGCACTGATTATCGGACTGTGCCTGGGGGTGACGGCGGCGTTCCTGCAGGAGCATCTGGATAACACGCTGAAGAATTCGGAAGACATTGAAAGGTTTTTGCAAATACCTGCACTGGGAGCGGTGCCGGCGATGGCGTTGCCGGGGAGCGGAAGAAGTCTACACGGATTGCGGGCGACGGAACGATTGCTGGGCAGCGAGAATCATCGGAATGGGGGCAAGAACGGAAACGGGAATGGAAATGGGACGGCATGGAATCGAATAAAAATGGCGGAAGGAAACGGACTGCAGAATAACGCGCTGGCTGAGGCGTTTCACGGGCTGCGAACTTCGGTGTTGTTGTCGACGGCGAAACGACCGCCCGCGACGCTGCTGGTGACGAGCGCGCAGCAGGGAGAAGGTAAAACCACGGTCGCGGCAAATTTGGCGGCATCGCTGGCGCAACTTGGAGATTCGGTTCTACTGATTGATGGAGATTTGCGGCGGCCGAGTCTGCACAAGTTTTTTCAGGTGACGAGTTCGACGGGGCTAGTGAACTACCTGACAAGCGGCTGCAATTGGCGGAACTTGGTGTGGCAAGCGGCGCCGATTGGAGTTTCGGTGCTTTTCTGTGGGCCGGTGCCGCCGAATCCAGCGGATTTGCTTTCGTCGGAGTATATGCGGACACTGCTGCGCGAGGCGGCGAAGGAATATAAATTTGTGGTGGTGGATTCGCCACCGATGCTCAATTTGGCGGACAGCCGGATTTTGTCGACGCTGGTGGACGGCGTGATTCTGGTGGTGGGCGGCGGGACTACTCCGAGGGACATGGTGCAGCGCGCGTATTTGTCGACAGTGGATGCTGGAGCGCACGTGCTGGGGGCGACGATAAATTTTGCGGAAGTAAGAAACGATTACTACTACTCGGGATATCAGCAGCAGGACGCAGATGAATTGGAGAAGTGACGGGATGCGCGAATCGTGGCGGTGAAGCGCCGGTGGATGCTGGGCGCGATGGAGAGCTGGCTCATCCTGTGTGTTACGGCGGCGGTGCTGGCGTTTGGGGGAACGGAACCTGTCTCATTCGCAGTGATTGAAGTTTTGCTGCTGGGTGGGGCGGGGGTTGCGGTTTTTGGCTTGAGAGAAGTGAGATGGCGGGAACGGTGGCGAGCGGGAGTTGTGCCGGCGGCGTTGGTGGGCGTGGTGGCGCTCCAGTTAGTTCCCTTCCCTGCGCGAGTTTTAGGATGGCTGCGGCCGGGTGAGGCTGCGTGGAATGTGGATTCGCCAGGGAGCGCCGCGACAGATTTTTCGGTACTGAGCATCGCGCCGCATAACACGCGCGCGCAATTGATAGTTTTGGCTTGCTGCGTGATTGCATATTTTTTTTCGCGGCAACTGGGGCAGGAACGGGGGAACCGTCGACGACTGGTGGCGTGGCTGCTGATTCTTGGGACGTTCGAGGCGGTGTATGGGTTGGTGCAGTATTTGAGCGGGTGGCAGAGAATTTTTGTTTACGCCAAGAAATATAACCTGGAAGAGGCGACGGGAACGTACATCAACCGGAATCATTTTGCGGGATTTTTGGAGATGGTGATTCCGCTTGGACTGGCGCTGGTGCTATACGAGCATTCGAGAAGTTTGTCTTTGCGGCAGGGACGGTCGGCGATGGGCGGCGTGAAGGCGGTGATTGCGGGAGAGAGTTTGCCGAGGTTGGGATTGCGGCTGTTTTCGTTGATCGTGATGATCGCGGGATTACTTTTTTCGCGATCGAGGATGGGAATCGTGGCGGGGGCATGCTCGTTAGTGTTGATGGCTGCGGTTTGGGGATTACAGCGGAGAGCGGGACTATGGATCGCTGGATTGGTTATGGCGTGCGTGGCGATTTTGGTTTTGTGGATTGGCGCAGGATCGGCGTTTGGGCGATTTGGAAGTATCGGGAATGAATTTGGGAGCGCGGAAGAAAGCAGATTATCGATTTGGCGAGGAACGGGACGGCTGATTGGAGGCCATCCACTACTGGGAAGCGGACTGGGAACGTTTCCGGTGGCGTTCACAGCGGTGCAGAGCACGTTTTTGGGAAAATTCGTGAATCACGCGCATAACGATTATCTGGAAATCGCGAGCGACGTGGGAATACCGGCGGCGATTTTATTGTTTGGGTCGATTGTGTTGTTGTTGAGACGGGTGGCGAAGACGGTGTCGCTTGCGGAAGGGCGATTCGAGAAAGCGGTGGCGCTTGGATGTCTGGGCAGCATTGTGGCGATTCTGTTGCATAGCCTGACAGACTTTAATTTGTATATACCGGCGAATGCGCTGGTGTTTTCGGTGATTTTGGGATTGGCGGCGGCGACTAGTGTGCCGGAGAAGGATGCGGCGGCGGAAGCGCGAGGATGAAGCGCGAGACGCAAATGCGGGTGAAACGGATCGCGGATGTCGCGCTGGCGTGCTCGGGATTGGTGATTTGCGCGCCGATACTAGCGTTGGCTGGGATGGCGATCAAGCTGGACTCTGCGGGCCCAGTGTTTTTTCGTTTGCGAGTTGCGGGCGTGAACGGAAAGTCATTTGAGCAGTGGAAGCTGCGGACGATGGTGGATGGAGCGCGGGAGTGCGGCGACTATTTTGAAACTTCGGCAAGCGATCCACGGATAACGAGGGTCGGGAGATTTTTGCGGCGCTGGAGTATTGATGAGTTGCCACAACTGTGGAACGTGATTCGTGGGGAGATGAGTTTGGTGGGGCCGCGGCCGGCGTTTTATGAAGTGGTGGAGAAATATTCGGCGGAACAAAGGCGGCGTTTGACGATGCGCCCGGGATTGACGGGGTTGGCGCAGGTGAGCGGGCGAAATTCGCTGAGCTGGGCGGAGCGGATGGAGCTGGACGTTTTGTATATTGAGAATTATTCGCTGTCGATGGATTGCGGAATTATTGCGCGGACGATTCCGGCACTGTTTCGAATTGAAGGAGTGTACGGGAAAGACGGCCGGGTACGGATTCCAGATGTGGGCTGAGCGCTGATGGAGAGGAATAGAAAACGAGTGCTGGTGTGGGGCGCCGGAGGCCACGGAAAAGTGGTGGTGGATGCGATTTTGTGCGGGGCGGAATGGGAAATTGGCGGAGTGATTGATGAGGACCCCAGAAAAGATGGAAGTGAGGTTCTGGGTGCGAAGGTAATGTTGTTTGAGGGTGACCTGTTGCGAATGGCGCAGAGCCTGCGGTGCGAGTACGTGGCGATCGCAATTGGCAATAACTACACGCGGAATGAAAAGTTCGAAATGATCCGGAGTGCGGGGCTGGCGGCGGCGACGGTGGTGCACCCGAGCGCGCATGTTTCGCGTTTCGTAAAGATCGGGGAGGGCGTGATTATTCTGGCGGGTGCGACGATCAATGCGGGAACGGTGATGGAAGATAATGTGTGCGTAAACACCGCGGCTTCGGTGGATCACGACAATTATCTGGAGCACAGCTGCCACATTTTTCCGAATGCGACGCTGACGGGAAGCGTTCACGTGGGGGAGTTCGCATATGTGGGAGCGGGGGCGGTGATTAAGCCCAATGTGACGGTACAGAAATACAGTTATGTGGGAGCGGGAGCGGTGGTTTTGGACGATGTGCCGGAAGGAAAGATTGTGTGCGGAGTTCCGGCGCAGATTACGGGCGAGCAAACCAGGCGCATGGAAATGGAAAAACGATGACGATATCGAATATGGCGAAGGCGGAGATTGCGGAGCCGGTGGGCCCAGCCTTCGAAAAGATGCTGCCGATTGTGGATCCGGAAGGATTGCCGGGAGAAGAATTCCTGGAGGATGTACGCAAGATTGTTGCGAGCAAACAACTGACGAATGGGAAGTATGTACGGAAGTTTGAAGAAGCGGCGGCGGGATATCTGGGAGTGAAACATTGCGTGGCGGTGAGCAGTTGTACGTCGGGACTGTTGCTGGTGCTACGGTGTTTGGATTTGCAGGGCGAAGTGATTCTGCCGAGTTTTACGTTTCACGCTACGGCACATGTAGTGGCATGGAATGGACTGAAACCAGTGTTTGCGGATTGCCAGGCGAATACGTTTTGCGTTGATGCTGCGGCGGTGCGAGAGCAGATTACCGCGCGGACCGCGGCGATTCTCGGTGTGCACATATTTGGAAATCCTGCGCCAGTGAAGGAGTTGCAGGAGATTTCGGAGAGATTGGGAATTTTCTTGGTATTTGATGCGGCGCACGCATTTGGAAGTAAAAGCGAGGGCAAGTGCGTTGGAGGATTCGGGACGGCAGAGGTGTTCAGTTTTTCGCCAACGAAACTGCTGGTTGGTGGTGAAGGAGGGCTGATCGCTACCCATGATGCGCGATTGGCAAAGCAATTGAGGGCTGCGCGGAATTATGGAGATGCGGGCAATTACGATCCGGACCTCGTTGGAATTAATGCGCGGATGGGGGAGATAAACGCGGCGCTAGCTTTGCGCGGAATGGGAAGCGTGGATCGGCGGATCGCGCGACGAAATGAGATTCGGAAACGCTACGAGCGGAATCTGCGGGATGTAGCTGGGATTCGCTTTCAGCGGGTAGCGGAGGGCGGGCTTTCGAGTTTCAAGGATTTTTCGGTGATTGTGGATGAGCGAGCATTTGGGCAGACGCGGGACGGGCTGATGGGTGAGCTGCGTCGAAATAATATTGATACGAGGAAGTATTTTTCTCCGCCGGTGCATTTGCAAAGGCTGTATCGCGAGGTGTGGGATCGGCGGCCGCTTCCGGTGACGGAAGTTGTCTCGAGCGGAATCGTGAGCCTGCCGATTTATTCTTCGTTGGCGGATGAGTCGGTGGATACGATTTGCGACGTGATCCGGCGGGCGCGGCAAACTGGGCGGAGCGGTGGGAGCGAGTGACAGGATGAAGCCGAGGAGAGTAAGGGGCCGAACGGAGGACTCCCGCGTTTTGGTACTGGGCGGCGCGGGGTATCTTGGCTCGGTGCTGGTGCGGCAATTACTTGCTGCCGGGCGGCCCGTGCGGGTGCTGGACTCATTCATGTTCGGGGAACAATCGCTAGATCAGGTGAGGGCGCATCCGAATTGCGAACTGGTACGCGGAGACGTACGCGATATCGGAGTGGTAGTGCGGTGCATGAAGGGCTGCGACGCGGTGATTCACCTGGCGGCGATTGTGGGGGATTCGGCGTGCGAAGAAAATGAGCAACTGGCGGCGGAAGTAAACCGGGCGGCGACGCGGATGCTGACGGAGGTGGCGCTGGATTGCGGAGTGCGGCGATTTCTGTTCGCGTCATCGTGCAGCGTGTACGGAGCGTCGGAGAGTTTTGCGGACGAGACGGCGGCGGTGAATCCGTTGTCGATGTACGCGGAGATGAAAGTGGAGTCGGAGAGGATTCTGCTGGGAGCTCGGAGTACGGCGTTTGCTCCAACGATTTTGCGGCTGAGCACGCTGTTTGGATTGTCGCCGCGAATGCGATTCGACCTGGTGGTGAACTTGTTTGTGGCGCGGGCGATTTTCCTGCGGAGCATCACGATTTCGAATGGGGCACAGTGGCGGCCATTGATGCATGTGGAGGATGCGGCGAGGGCGTTTATGGCTGTTTTGGAGGCGCCAGCGGAGAAAGTGAACGGCGAAGTGTTTAACGCTGGATCGACTGGGCTGAACTTGAGGATCGAGGAGTTGGGACGAGCGGTGGCGGATGAAATAGCGGGGATTGAGATTGAGACGGTGGGAAGCGAAGACCGGCGGAATTACCGGGTGGCGTTCAACAAGATTCGGCAGCGGCTGGGATTTAACTGCCGGAGAACGGTGGAGTACGGGATTCAGGAAATTTACGGGGCGATCCGGGCGGGATTGATTACGGAGTTTACGACAGCGAACTTTAATAATCAGATTGCGCTGCGAGCGTTGGTACGGGCGGGGGCGAAGCAGTCTGCTCCGTTATATGTGGTTAACGAAGGAGCGAGGGCGATAGTTGTGGAGGAAATTTCGGGAGAGGTCCGAGCTGCCCGGGCGCACGCTGCGGGGTTGTGAGTTGGAGTGTGATGCGAAGCGTTGAAGAACTGACGTTGGAGGCGAGTGGTCGCGATGTGGCGATTGTTTCGTTGAGCCCCGAAGAAGTGTTTGAGGAGCGATTTAGAGGATTGGTGCACGAGGATGCGTGGGTGCTGGACGCGGGATGCGGTGCGGGGAAATTTGCTGCGAGGCAGTTGAGGGGCATCAACTATTTTCTTACTGGGATTGATGTCTGTGAGAGCGTTGGGCAGAACCAGCATGTCGATTCTCGGGTTGGCGGTAGCGTGAGTTTCCTGCCATTTGCGAATAGCTCGTTTGATGTGATTTATGGGCGGTGGCTGGTGGAGCATCTGGAGAATCCGTTGGTGGCGATGCGGGAGTTTTACCGGGTGCTAAAACCGGGAGGGCGATTGGCGATTTTTACGACTAATTTGCTGCATTACTACGGAGGAACGGCAAAGGTAACGCCGCAGTGGTTTCATTTGTGGTTCAACCGGCGGCGGGGATTTACGGAAGACGATATTTTCCCGACGTATTACCGCGCGAACACGCGGTGGCGCTTGGGTGAATTGCTGGCGGAAGCGGGATTTCAGAAGGGGAGTATTGAAATTGAATTGGTGGAGGGCTCTCCGGCGGTGTTGGCGTTCAATTTCGTGCTGCACCGTTTGGGGATGGGCTACGAATATTTGGTGAAGCGGTTTGAAGAGTTAGCGGCGTTTCGGATGAATTTGATCGCGATCGCGCGCAAAGAATAGCGCTTGGCAGTTTCTCCGGGAAAACAAAAACACAATACAAACGGGTTGATGTGCTTGTCGATTTTTTGCGTCGGAAGTCGCAGGGCCACCTGAAGGTGGCCCCCTACATTGACCGCGGGCTATCGAGACTGTGAGAGGGCTTTCATGGTTTGGAGGAAAGCGTGGCGCGCTTCGCGGATGACTTGGGGGTTGAATCGTTGCGCGGTTGCAACGTTTCTCTCGCTCATGGAGATTAGTCTGTTCTGATCTGAGGCACATTTCAGAAGCAAGTCTGCTAAGTGCTCGCTGTTCCCTACGGGCACGAGGTCGGCAGGGGCGAGAAGCTCGGGAATGCCGCCGATATTGGTGGCGATGCAGGGACAAGCGCGGGCCATAGCCTCGAGGAGGGCACGAGGCATGCCTTCGGCGCGAGAGGGTAGAACAAACAGGTCAATGGAATCTAGAAACTCGAAGATGGGTTTTCCGGGCGGTAGTTGGCCGGAAAAGTGAGTGCGCTCGGCGATGCCCAACGTTGCTGCTAGGGATTTCATCTCCGGAAGATGTTGGCCGTCTCCTACCAAGGTTAGGCAGAAATTCAAACCTTTTTGATGGTAGAGAGCAGCGGCGCGGAGAAGCACGTCCGCACCTTTGTAGAGGCGGGAAAAGCTGCCGATGAAACCGAGGCAGATGGGAGTGCCACGCTGGGATTTGTGCCACGTGGATGCGCGAAGGCGGCGATGCTTTTCTTGGATGATATTCGCGGGGGCTAGTGCTAGTTCGACATCGGAAAAGACGGAAGCGGAAGCATTGCTGGAAGGTGGGTAGCGGCGCTGCAAGGCGTGGGTAGTGACGTAGTTTAGAGCTGAGGCGCGAGCGCAGATGCGTTTCAATTGGCGAGTGGCGATGAGGCGGAAGACGGGGCGAGTGGGGTGAGGCCACGTCCCTGGACCTAGGGCATCCCAGGGATCGCCGAGGACTTCGACGGCGTATGGCTTTTTCAGGCGCAGGATTTCGCGCCAAACCATTTGGCTGACTACGCCGGGAACGCGGAGGAGGTAGGCGTCGCAGTCGGCGATGGCTTGGCGCGCGATGGTTTGAGCATGAGGTCGCGCGCGTAGATATTGCCAAGGGCCGGTGTGGTCTGGCAAAGCGCGGAAGGAAATGCCGGGACCATCGGTGCGCTGGGAGTGATTGTTTTCGTCGGATTCCGGTTCGCGTTCCCTGCTGGCTACGCGGGCGAGCACGATGACTTGATCGAAAACGTCGAGATAGCGCGACCAAAAAGTATATGTGGCCGGTCCGCGAGAATACACTGCGCCTGAACCGGCGACGGTGAAATGCTCTTCGCTGGTGAGCAGCAGGCGATTATTGGACGGGCTCAACGTGTTTGACTCGCTGTAAACGGGAAGTGAGTTTTGCAGGATGTGAATTCGATTTATCGAGGACGTTGGCGTAGGCGACGGAAATGGCTTTGACGGCAGCTAGGGTGAGAAGGCCCCAAACGGCGGAGCGAAAAAAATTGGAGAAGTCGTTGCGCGTGGTCCAGAGTAGCGGGCCGAGGATCAGGGCCCAGGCGGCGAGCGCGTAGGAGTTGCGTACGGAGAGCTGTTCGAGCCAGATCAGAAAATAGGCGAGAAATAGGAAGTAGGCGAGCACGCCGGCGACGCCAAAGTTCATATAAGGCTCGGCGATGGCGGAAAATCCCATGCCGCCATAATTTTTGAAAGACCAGGGATCGACCATGGCGGTGATCCAGTGATTGGGAGGAAGGTCGTCTTCGCGCGGAGAGGCGGAGGATTCCCAACGAAGCGCGAGATTGGGGACGATGCCTTGCATGCCAATCCAATAGGTTTTGCCCCAACGAAAATCGCCGGGACCGATGAGGTCGATGGTTTCGAGAAGCGGGCGAATGCTCATGCCCATTTCGCCGGGGCCGTCCAAGATATTGAAGTCCTTGAAGGAGAGCTGAGAGAAGCGCTCGTTGAGGGGCGATTCACGACCGGAGCGAAGTACGGGCAAGATGAGCAACGCGGTTGTCAGGGCCAGCAAAGGCGCCCACTTGGGAACGTGCAAGCCTTTTTTGCGGGCAATGATGTAGACAACGATAGCGGCGATGAGCGCAGGTCCGCGAAAACCCCAGTACATCAGACTGATAAGCCAGACGGCGCCGATGATGGCGACAGCGCGAAAACGTTTTTGCGACGCACCGGCGGCGGCAATACTGAGGCCGATGAATGCAACGGTGATGCCGGAGCCGAAGAGTCTAGGATCAGATTCGGCGCGCAGGCGAAACGTTTCGGAGTAGGTGAGGCGAAAATATCCGAGGGGATCCAGGCCAATCAAGCCGACGATGAACATAACGATGCCAGCGGCGAGCAGGAGACAACCGGCGATGTAGACTTCGTGATTTTCGGGATCGGTGGCGGGCTGGCGGAGAACGTTGGCGGGTTTCTTGGCGACGAATAAGGCGAGGAGGAGGCCCAGGTCGAAGGCGATTACGGAATAGTTGATGAGCGCGATGGAGCGCGAGAGGCCATGGGGAGTGAAGGAGGGCGCTCGGGAAATATCGTAGACGCCGAGGGCCCAGGGCACGATGAGGCCGAGATGAAAAAGGCCGAGGAGGATGAGATAGACCATGGCGCCGCTGGCAAAGGGGATATGGAGAATGTATCGCGCGAAGAGAACTGAGGCGAGGAAGAGTACACCTGAGGAGACGGCGGAGGTGGCGTCGTTGCCGCGCAGCGTGGTTTGGAAAATGGCGAAGGAGGCGATACACACCAAGAGCGCGGAGAATATAGGCGCGAGAGTTTTAACGCGAAGCGGCACGGGCGTGCACCAGTTGATTGGAATTGGAATATAAGGTGAGCAGGCGAGACAGGCTGTGGTGGATCGAGAAGTCGGAATGTTCGAGTGCGTTGATGCAGGTGTGCGGGTCGAGCTTGCCGCGATGTAGGGCGTCGATGGTTGCTTCGGCCCATTTTTTTGGGCCGGCGGAGAGTGGGAGGGGGGTAACTTGATGCGGGAGAATCGCGACCTCGTCGGTGATTTCGCTGGAGATTACGCAAGGGAGTCCGGAGGCTTGAGCTTCGATGACGGCGGCTGGGAGGCCTTCCCAGAGTGAGGGGAAAAGGAAGGCGTCGCATTGGCGGAGTAGATGCGGGACGTCGGTGCGGGTGCCCAGGAAATGGAGATTATTTTCTAGGCCAATGCTTTGCGCGCGCACTTGCATTGGGGCGCGAAGAGGGCCGTCGCCGATGAGGAGAAAATGAATGTCAGGGCAACGTTTTGTGATTTGGGCGGCGACGTCCAGGAGGAACGTGTGATTTTTGGGGGTTACGAAATTGCCGACGTGGGCGACTACGGGTGCACCGTCGGGAACGGGAATACGGTCACGATGCGGCGGATTTTCGTTACTTGCTGCGCGAAAGGATTGGAGATCGATTCCGTAATGAAGTATGGCGATGCGTGGGTCGTGTTGCCAACTTGCGGTGAAGAGGTTGGCTGCAGCTTGACGAGATGCGGCCAAGCCGTGGGTGGCGTATTGCTGAATCCAGTTGGACATCAGACGGCGGTAGGCTTTGCGCCCCAGAGAATCGGGCTTGCCATCGTGGGTGCTGTGACTTTGCGCGATGCGCGTGGGTACTCCTTCGAGGGCGGCCCAACGCAATAATGCGCCGGAGAAAAAATGGACGTGACTGTGGACCACGTCGTAATTCCCTTGCCCCAAAATTTTGCGGAAACGGTGAGCCAAGGTGGAGGAAGGGTGACGCGGGCAACGGTAGATCCGCGAGCCGAGCTGGACGAGTGCGGGAGCGTACAGGCCGGCGTCTGCGCCGAAAGTGCAAAAGTTAAATTGAAAATTCGCGATGTCGAGGTTGCGGGAGAGATTGAGCAACCAGGTTTCGACGCCGCCGGGATTGAGGGTGCCGAGGCAATGGAGGATTTTGAGTGGAGGCGTCATGCGGGAGGCCTGGACTCCGGGCGCGTGGAAGCAACCTGGGAATAGATCTGAGCGACTTCGCGAGCGGTGGTTTCGACGTTGAAGAGTTGGCGGGCCATTTGTTGACCTGCGAGAGCGAGGCGGCGCGCTTCGACGGGATTTTTTAGGGAAGAGAGAGTGGCGGCGGCTAAGGATTGAGGATCGCGGGGAGGTACGAGAGTGCCGGTGATGCCGGGCTGAACGAGATCGGGGAGTCCGCCCACGCTGGTGGAGACGACGGGAACGCCGCTGAGGAGAGGCTCGACTGCTCCGCCAACGTTTTCGGAATGGGAAGCGACCACGGCGAGATCGAGGTCGGGGTAGAGAGCAGGCACGTCGGACCTGGTGCCGAGAAAGGTCAGAGAATCGCGGCAAGCAGTGTGGCCGATGCGGCGAACGCGCTGTTCATACTTCGCGGCACCATTCCAGGCACCGCCGATGATGACGCCACGAAGGTTGGGAATAGTTTTTTGGGCGATTTGAAACGCGGCAATGAAATCTTCGTGTCCCTTGAGGCCGGTGGATTGGCCGAGGAAACGTTTTGGGGCGTACATGTAGCAGACCATGCCGACCAGGGGAACGTCTGGTGGCAAGTTGAGTTCGCGGCGGAGCGCGCCGGTGCGGTGTTCGTTGAATGAATTTAGATCGGTGCCGGGATAGGAAAGAAAAATTCGGTCCGGCTGAATGCCCAGGCACCGATATTTTCTTTTGGTCCAGCGGCAGCAGGCGATCCAATGATCCTGTGGACCGGCGGAGGAGATATCGAGTTTCGCGAAGAAACGATGCTCGAGATGGAGCGGGCCGGGAACCTGGAAGATGCGTGGAATGGGGGAGAATTGTCCAAGAGCGGCGCGGAGCATCAGGGTGGTGCCGACGTGATGAGTGTGAATGACGTCAGGCTGAACCTCGGCGACCAAGTTTTTGCAGGAGCGAAGCAACGAGGGAATTTGCCAGGGACGCCTGGAGGGAAAATCGAAAGCGAGAGGGATGACGGTGGCGCCGGCGTCTTTATATTTAGGAGCGAGGCCAGCAGAGGCGGAGGGGAGAACTACGATCACGTCGAAACCGAGGGAGCAGAGGACGCGCACTTGCTGGTAGACCCAGCCGGCGCCGACGGCGGTCTTGACGATGTGCAGAATCTTCATGAAAAGCCGGGGAGCAATTCTGGGGCAGACGATGCAGGAAAGCAATACAGTGAGATAGCGTGAGAAGGGCGTAGACAAGAAAAGAGGCTGGTGATAAATCTAGGAAATCTGGCTCGATCTTGATTGGTCGGTACCGTACGGAACTTTTGGATGCAGCAGATCCACGCGAATTCGCAGGGATTTCGGAGCGCGAGAACAGGAGCGCCCGTTGTGGCGTTGGCCTTGCTGCTGTTTGGCGTTTCGTGCGTGGAAGCGCGTGCGGGTAATGGTGCGAAGCAGGGGCAAGGTCCGCAGGCACTGGGTTCGCTGACGGCGAGGGGCACGGTTACGGTGAATGGAATGCCAGCGTCGAACGATGCGACGGTTTTTGTGGGCGACACGATCAGAACCAGTGAGGATGGTACGGTAACGTTTTCGATCAATGGAAAAGGATCATTCCGGTTGGCGTCGAACAGCGAAATGTCGTTTCAGCCGGACCCGAGGTATACGGGAGAGTTGAAGTCTGGAATTGTGGTGATGAATTCGTTTGGAGGAGCTACGGACATTTCGGTGCGAGCTGGAAATTATGTGGTGGCGCCGGTGATTCAGGCGCAGCAGTCGTCGTCGCGAATTGAACGGCACGGGGACGGCTCGTTTGCGATTGCGTGTTTGGATGGAAGTGTGGGATTGATTCCACTGGAAGGGACTACGGGGCGGGTGCTGGGGGCGGGCGAATCGGGAAACATTCTGGCGTCGGGAGAATTGGAAGCGGTGCTAACGCCGCCGAAAGCTACTACTCCCGCGGAAAGCGCGACGACGGCGGCTGGGACTACGCCAACGACAACGCCGGACACGCAACCTCCACCGCCAGTGGTGCACGGAAGCAGCAATAAAAAGAATGAGTACATATTATTGGGAGTGGCGGCTGCGGCGGCGATTGGAGTTGCGGTGGGAGTAGCCGGGGCGGGACATGGGAGCCCGTCGGTCAGCCCGTCGACGCCGTAGAGACTGTGTTTGTTTCTTTCTGTGCAGTGCTTCTGGAAATTTTTCTGCTAGTTCGAATGCGCAGGGGGTCACCTGAAGGTGGCCGCTACAGTTGAATTACTTTGCCAATTTAAAGGTGAGGAAAATGGATTGCTCGGTCTCAACGGGGCGGCCGCCGAGGACTGTCGAACCGTAATGCCAGCCGCGAACTGCGTCTAATGCGGCGTCGGCCAGGTCGGCCGGACCTTTTATGAAGTGGACTTCCTGGACACTGCCGTCGGCAGCTACAAAGACATCGAGTTCAACTACGCCTTGAATTTGCTTGCGCTGCGCGTCGGCGGGATAAGCAGGGAGCGGGCTAGAAAGCAATGGGCCAAGCTGCAAGACGCCGCCCGCGGCGCGATTCGCGGGATCGGGAGCATTGCGAATCGAGCGGAAGCGGGAGAAAAAGGAAACGGAGCCGGTCAAGGGCTGAGCGGGCGCCGGACTTACGGGAACGGTTGCGGAAGTTGGAGCGGTGATGGAGGGCGAAGGAGTTGCGGCGGGTCGGGTGGAATTCAGATTCGACGTGGTCGGCGCCGGCTGCAAGGCTGCGGCGGAATTCATGGAAGGCTTCGTTTGGTTAGAAGTGTTGACAGTAGGCGAGGCGGTGGCTGCGCGGGAAGGGGGCGGAGTCTGTTGCGGTTGCTGCTGCTGTGAATAGTTTGGCGTTGAGTTGGAACCGAACCGCTGTTGAAGTGGCCGTTGACGGCTTGGAGCCCGTCGAGGTTGGTGAAGGAACGAACGGCGAGGCGATTCGCGAAGTCGAGGCAGGAGATTTTAAGTCGCTTGCGGTGTCGCGGGCGACGACGCGTTCTTTTGGAGAAGAGGTGCGCGCGGCTGGAGAAGGTTCGACGTCTGCCTTCGAAGAGTTTAGTTGTGAGCTAGTCGAGAGGGTGGAGGGCGATTGAGTTGCGGTTTGCGTGTTCTGGAATTGAGAGGTTGCCTGGTCATTTCGATTCGCTTCAGGCGAGTTGGAGATTTCGCTGGCGGCGGAATCTTTGACGGCTGGATCTTCGGAAGGCGCCGGGATCACTGGAGAAGCGGAAAGAGGGTTGGCGGAAGCGCGCTGAGCATCAGAATCACCATTCGGAACTTCAGTGCGGCGCGGTTCGCTGTTGGCAGTCGCAAACGTGGGTAGGAGCGTCTGGTGGTTTCGAGAATAGAAGAATCCGGCGCCGAAACAAATGCCGCCCAAGAGGATCATGGCGCCGAGGATTTTTAAGAAGCTGGGCGACTCTTTGCGAGTTACGTAGGAGTAGGATTCGGCGAAGAGCGGGGGGAGAACAGGAGCAACAGGTGTAACCAGATTTGTGGAGGCGGCGCGTGGTGACGCGGTTTCGAACATCGAGGTGCGGAAAGTTGGCGGAGGTGGGAGTGGCGGAGGTTCGAACTTTGCGGCGGATGCTGCGGCTCCGGTTGCGGACAAGTCCGGCGAGAAAGCTTCGGGATGAATCGAATGGCCGTTACCGGGAGGCGGGTACTGTGGCTCGGGATCAGTTGGGATCGAAGTTGGATTGACGCTTGCGGAGTGTGCAGTTGGGGAGGACGAATCAGGCGTAGGAGGTGCTGCCGCGGGTGGAATTCGAGAGTGGATCCAATCTGAGATGCGATTTTTGGCTTCGTGAGGTAAGGAGGTAAAACGCGCGCCGGCCTTTTTTCCGGAAGCGCTTTTCCACACGATGGCAGCAGGGGCTTCGATGAGATGGTCGGAGCCTGGCAATTGAAAGGTGACGACCACTTCATCGTTCGAGAGTGCTCTGGCGGCGCGAAACGATAGTCCAGCGACACTTAGATCGCCGAGGAGTCCTGCGTTTCCGTCATCAAACTGCAGATAAGTGGAGGAATGGAGGGGCTTGCGAGATTGAGAGCGGCGATCGACGGGCGGACGCTTGCCGTTGGAAGGAGTCTCCGGTTGGTGAACAGCGGGGACGGTAAAGTGAGTCGTGGTGGGAGATGAAGGCAAAGTCCCCACACGTGAAGGCGCCGTGTGGGGCACCCGGGAATCGGAAATCGTCGTGGGCTCATGTTGCGAAATCGCATTAGCGGCCGCGGCATTTTCGTTTTGCAGAGTGATCCAATCGAGAATTTGCTTGCGGGGCCGGGGTGGAAGATTGACGAAGCGGAAGCCGGCGCGTTTTCTGGTTTCGCCGATCCAGGTAATTTCTGCGATAGCTTCGATGGTTTCGGGAAAGCGCGGAAGCTGAAAACGGAAGTGTAACGTTTCATCGCCGGGAATCGCTTGAGCGGCGGCGACGGCCATGCCTTCGCGACTGATGTCGAGAATGATGCCGCCATTGGTGGGGCCGATTTCCACGTACTCAATGGGCTTGACGGGGAAACGCGGATTGAGCCTGCGATCAGAGGTCGGTGGAGCGCCGGGACATTTTGGCGACTGCGACTCTTCCATAAAATGCGGGCTCCGACCTCTGGAATGGAATATTGGGCGAGCGGGAGCACGAAACCTGCGACTTCCCGACGCCCAATTATACAGGCGGTTCGGTCCAGCACAACGTAGGTCGGTAAATCACTGTAGGAGGTCCTTAGGAGTGGTTATATCGTCGGCGTTACTGGTGCGGAGTGAGTGCAACTTGGCTGAACCAAAACGTACCGGCAAGGTTGGCGTCGAGTTTGTGGCTGGGCTTGCGGACGACGGTGAGTAGGAGCAAGTGAGTGTTGCTGGCGGTGATGAAGGAAAATTCGTGTTGCGACCAGGGCGTGGTGTCTAGTACCGGATCGGTGGCGCCGAAAATTTTGACGGGATCGTAGGCGTCGGCGAGTTGCAAGCTGAGGCCGCTGTCGGTAGTGATGGCGGCGGTGCGCAGGGACGCGGAGAAATCATACTTGGTGCTGGGTTCGACTAGGACGAATTGGGCTACTGCGTCGTAGTAAAGATTCTGCGAGCCGTCGAAATTGATACGCAGCGAGTGATTGGCACCGGTGGGGGGGCCTTCGGACTCCCGAGTGACGGTGACGCCTTGGATAGGATTGACGCGCCAATCGAAGCCACCGTTGAGAACGCCGGCTTGAAAATTACCATTCTCTATCAGATTGTCGCGGGAGGCAGGTGATGGAATGAGTGAGGGGAAACGGGCGGGTACGGAGGACCACGCTTGCGAAGCAAGCGCGAGATCGCGGGATTGGATGAGCGAGTCGAGATAGTGAAAGGTTTGATTGATTTCGAAGGAGGAATGGAAGCTGCAGCAAACGATCCCACGTTTTTTGCGCGGCGATGGTGTTGTTGTGGTCGACCTGGAAATTGAGATAGGCGGTTATGGTGGAGGCATCGGCGGGAAGAAGGTCGTCGACCACGGTGGCGAAATCGATGCGAGCATTGGTTGCGAGTGCGAAGATCTGATTTTTGGGGATTAGGTTGGTGGAAAGAACTTTGCGGAGAAGCGGAAGCGCTTCGTTGGTATTGCCGGAGCGCACGTAGAAATTTGCGACCTGCCAATTAATTTGCGGCGAATTGGGGAAGAGGGTAAGGGCACGGCGGAAATATGCGGCAGCAAGTGTGGGTTTTCCGGTCCACTCGCAGGCTTGGGCCAAGTTCGCGGAATAAGCGGCATCGAAGGGCGACAGGAGCAGAGCGGCTTGGTAGAGGCGGACGACACCGCTAGGGTCGGGATCATCGCCGTAGAGGTGAAGGAGATTGGCGGCCGCGGCAGGATAGACAGGATTGGTGGGATCCCACCGGGTTGCGCTTTGTAACGCGTTGGGAGTGTTTTGATGGATGTAATACGCGGCGACACCTTCGCGGGCCGCGGAAATGAGTAGCAGCGCGAGAATGCCGAGCAGTAGCAAGCGGAGTGCGGTCACGAGTTATTCCCGGCGTTCGATTCTATAGCTAGACGTGACTAGAAAAAAGTTTGGCCTGTGAATACGGGCGATTTTTAAAGAACAGTTATTTGGCCGATTGCTGGCTGGCGGTTTCTTCTGGCGGCTCTTCGAATTTCTCCCAGGAGGAATCGGGATTGTATTCCTTCATGACCTTGGCGAGCGTGGAAGTTTTCTTGCCCATGTCTTTTTGATAGACGACGCCATCTTCCGCGACGATGAAGGTCATCACGCCTGAGGAGCGATATTCGGCGGGATAGGCGACGAAGGCAAAGCCGCCGATCATTTTGCCACTCTCAACATAATTTTTTGCGCCTCCCGGAGCGCTTTTGCCCTGACGGGTGAGAAGGCGGTAGTAATAGCCGCGGTAGGGAGTAGGTGCGGCATCCGCTTGCGGAGGAGCGGCATCGGCAACGGCGCGGGCGAGAAGCGGGCCAACAGGACTTTGCGGCTGGCCACTGACGGGCTCCCAATAGAGGCCATTTTGTTGTCCGGGATCGCTAAAGACTTTGGGCGCGTATTGATCAGGATGCGTGGAGCGATATTCCTTTTCGGCGGCGACGAGTTCCTGGCAAACGCGCATGGTGGACATTTCATTTTTGCCAATGCGGCGGAACAGGATTTCGTGTTCGGCGGCATCGGTGTCAAAAAACCAGGAATCGCCTTTGTTGACGAGGGGAATGGGAGTGGGCCAGTTCATGGCGCCAATGTACAGGGTGGTGGTGCCGTCGGGCTCTTTCACGAGGCGATGCAATTCCTGATATTTCTTAACGAAGTGGGCGCGATTCTCGGCGTCCTCGGTTTCGTCACCGGAGGAAATGAGTTGCTTAGCGTCTCGGCCGAGGATTTCTAGCAACTGTTTTTCATCGTTTTGTTGAGTGGCGGTGAAGAGCGCGTCGCTGGCCGCTTCGGCCGAGGGAAACGTTTTCTGGCCGCGCTGTGGCTGTAGTTGTGACGGTTGCTGTGCGCGCGCAGGGATGGAGAAAGAAGCGGTGAGAAAGATGGCCAAAGCGGCCACTTTGGAAAACTTGGAGTGGAAGTTATGGAAGTGAAGGTTGATCAGGCGCATACGACTTTTCTCCATCCTTGATCTTCAATCTTTGAAGCGACAATCGGCGAAACAAAAACATTATCAGGAGCGAATCGTTCGAGTTTATGTCAAAAACGTCAAAACGAGCACCTCAGCGGCTAAAACCGCATTTACGCTGGCCAGTTTTTGGCACGACTAAAGTCGTGCCCTGACGGCCTGTCTTTGGCACTGCTCTCTGACGGCCTGTTTTTGGCACTACGAAAGTCGTGCCCTGACGAACGAAAGAAACTTTCGAGCGTCTTTTAAATGTTAAACCTCGTCGAACACTCTCGCTCAAGAAGTCCAAACGGGAAAATTGGATTAGTGGCGACCACCACCGCCGTGGGAGCCTCCGCCACCACCATGACTGAATCCGCCGCCACCGAAGCTCGCACCGCCGCGCGAAGAGAAACTGCGGGCCTGGCCGCCGTGATCATAGCCGCTGAAAGCGCTGGAGCGGGTGCCGCTCTGGCCGCGAGGAGCGCTATAACCGCGAGCGGCGTTGTTGTTTCCATCGAAAGGCCGGACGGTGGCGCCAGGGCGATTGTAAACTCCGCGCGAGCCACCATAGTTTCCGTGGTTGCCGCCATTGAAATTGCCGTGGGCATTCACGCCGCCATGTTCACCGCCGTGAAAATTGTTGAAGCCACCGTGCTCGCCACCGCGATAGAAATTATTGCGATTGTAGAAAGTGCGGCTGTTGGAGTAATAACGATTGTGATTGTAGACGGGGTAGTGGCCGTGCCAATCGAATCCCCAACGAGGCCAGCCCCAACCGTAGCCGGCAAAAAAACCGATGCCAAACGCGGGGCCGAAGGAGAGATAGGGGCCACCGAACCAGATTCCAGGATAGGGATACCAACCGGGCCAAGCGACGATGGGACCACCGTAAACGGTCCATGGATCGTAAGCGGGAACGTAAACGACTTCAGGATTGGCAGGCTGAATGGTGATGGTAGAGTTCTGATCGGCGACGGTTTGCTGCGGGGTGGACTTGAGATTTCCAGATTCTTGCGCGCGGTGACGCATGACTTGAACGGCATCCATTACGTCGGTCTGCTGATTGTAATAGGCATCGCCGAGTGAGGAGGTCCAGGAGAGATTTTTGTCCATGTTGCCGAGGATGGAAGGAAAGGCGGCGAGCGCTTTGACGCTGGGATCCCAAGGTTCCTGGTCGACAGCTTGGGCCAGCGAGTCACCTTTTAGATCGGGATGTTGTTGGATCCAGCGATCGGCCTCGACGACTTGCTCGGGAAAAGTGGCCGCGGCCAAGATTTGCGCGACGAGAGCGTCTGGGTAAAGGGCGATGGGGGCAACGAGTTGTTGCAGTTGCTCGGGAGATTGCTGGGCGTACGGCGGCGCATTGCGAGATTGGGCCGAAGAATTTTGGGGAGGAGGTTGTTGGTCATCCTGAGCGGGTAGATTTTGGGGCAGAGTGGCGAATAAAATGGCGGCGGAAAATAGCGGAGTTAAAAGACGCCGCGCGAATGGAAGTTTAGAAGATCTGGAGGCAAGACCGACCCTGTTTGTGTTCATACGTCCCTCCGCACCCACGCCGGGGCACCTACTAAAGTAGATGAAATAGGTGGGAGTTAGGTTTCTACGAAGTATTGGGGGCTGCGATGTCGAAATAGAGCGAGCCAGGAGGATGCGCGATTTTAGGGATGCCGGAACGTGTTGGGGAGGTGGGGACTCGGCAGAATTGTTGGAGGAATGAAAAGAGGATTGGGAGAGGGGGCTGGGGGCGGGATAAAAAGTGCCGGAAAGGGGGCTAAAGCATCCAATGTACGTCCTAAGCAAGATGGAGTTGGTAGGCACCGGCCGACCTAGGAAGTTGCCGCCTACGGCGGCGAGGCCCACAACAAATCGAAGTAGAGGAGGCTGCTTTGAGGCTCAGTCAGGCAAACAGGTGCGCAATTTTGTTGGTCGTAGCGCTGTGGTGTGAAGGAAAAGGAATAAGGGCGCAAGCGCAAACGACCACGCCAGCTGCAAGTTCGCCGGGCCAAGCGATTCCGGGAACGACAGGAGTGAGTTCGTTCGCGGGGAGCACGCCGGGGAAACTGGTGCCAGGAGTGTTGCAACTTTCGTTGCAAGAAGCGATCGACCGGGGACTGCGACAAAATTTGGGACTGCTGCTATCGAATGCGGATATGCGAACAGCGCGAGGGCAAAAATGGGAGCAACTGAGCGCGCTGTTGCCGCACGCGGCGTTGTCGCCGTATGTGGCGGCTTCGGAAATTAATCTCTCGGAATTAGGATTCGGCAGCATTGGAGCATTCAAAGTGCCGGCGTCGGTGGGGCCGTTTTCTTATTTTGATTCGCGGGTTGCGGTGACGCAGACGTTAGTGGACCTGAAGTCGATCAACGGGGTGCGCGCGGCAAACCAGAGTTTGAAATCCGCAGAATACACATATCGAGATGCGCGCGACTTGGTGGTGCTGGCGGTGGGATACACGTATCTGCAGGCGATTGCGGACGAGGCACAGATTGAAACGGTAGAAGCGCAAGTGAAAACGGCGCAGGCGCTCTACGACCAGGCGTCGGACCAGGTGAATGCGGGAACTTCACCGGCGATCGACGGATTGCGGGCAAAAGTGGAACTGCAGACGCGGCAACAGCAATTGATACAGACGAGGAATACGTTTGCGATACAGAAGCTGAGCATCGCGCGCGTGATTGGATTGGTACCGGGGCAGGAATTTGAGCTGACGGACAAGTCGCCGTACCAGCCGTTTGAAGGGATTACGGTGGAGGAAGCGGAGCAGCGGGCTTACGCTTCGCGATCGGATTACAAAGCGGCGGCGGCCGACGTGAAAGCCGCTGAATACGCGAAGAAAGCGGCATCGGCGGGCTATTTGCCATCGCTTTCGCTGAACGGAGATTACGGAGCAGCAGGTTCGCATCCATCGACAGCGACACAAGTGTTTGACGTGAAGGGTACATTGACGATTCCGATTTTTCAGGGCGGCAGCGTGCACGGCGACGTGTTGCAAGCGGATGCGAGGCTGGAACAAAGTCGAGAACGTCTGGAGAATCTGCGGGCGCAGATTGATGCGGATGTGCGGACCGCGCTGCTGAATTTAGAGTCGTCGGCGGAACAAGTGAAAGTGGCGCGCAGCAATATTGATTTGGCGGAAGAGACGCTGGTACAGTCGCGCGATCGATTTACCGCGGGGGTAACGGACACGGTGGAAGTGGTGCAATCGCAAGAAGCGGTGGCGAGCGCGCACAACCAATACATTTCCAGCTTGTACAGCTTCAATTACGCAAAGATTTCTCTGGCGCGCGCTTTGGGCACGGCGGAAGCGGGCGTCAAAGAATATTTCAAAGGAAAATAAAATGGCGGACGAGACCCAAGCCCGTTCAGTGCCAAGAGCAGAAGGCGGAACACCTGCGAATTCGCCGAGCAGTAGTACGGCGGAGGATCGGAAGTTTTCTCCTCGGGTGTACATCGCTCCAAAAACGAGGAGGCGAACTTTAATTATTGTCGCGGCGATCGTGCTGGTGATTGGCGGCGTATTGCTGTGGAGATATCTGAGCACGTACGAATCGACGGATGACGCGCAGGTGGATGTGCACCTTTATCCGGTGAGCGCGCGGATTTCGGGATATGTAATTAAGGTGAACGTCGACGACAACCAGTGGGTGCAGGCAGGAACGGTGCTGGTGGAAATCGATCCTAAAGACTACGAAGTGGCGGTGGCGCAAGCGGAGGCCAATCTGGCCAATGCGGAAGCCACGGCGCAATCGCTGAATATTACGGTGCCGATCACGTCGGTGAACACGACCAGCCAACTGCGATCGACGGCGTCGGATATTGAGAACACGCAAGCGGGAATCATTGCGGCACAGCGGCAACTGACGGCGGCACATGCACAAGTGGAGGAGGCGGAAGCCAATGACGTGCGGGTGCAGGATGATTTGAAGCGATACAAATTGCTGGTGGATAAGCGCGAAGTGGCGCAGCAGGTGTACGACCAGGCGTTGGCGTCGGCAAAGGCAAGCACAGCGGCGGTGGCCGCGGCACAGGCGAACGAATCGGCAGCGCAACAATTTGTGCACCAAGCGCAGAGCAAGCTGGTGGAGGCCGAAGCGAACCACCAGAGCGCAGAAACTGGGCCGCAGCAGGTTTCGTCGACGAAGGCACGGGTTCGCGCGGCAATCGCGGATGTGGAGCAGAAGCGAGCGCAACTGCAGCAGGCGCAACTGAATCTCCAATATACAAAAATAATTGCGCCGGTGAGCGGCGAAGTGAACAAGTCGGTGGTGGTTGGACTGAATGTGCAGGCCGGTCAACAAATGTTGACGGTGGTACCGCTGGATCAAGTGTGGGTGACGGCGAATTTTAAAGAGACACAACTGCGGCACATGAAAGTTGGGCAGAGGGCCAAGATCCATGTGGATTCCTCGGGCCATACCTTCAAAGGACACGTGGATAGCATCGCCGGGGCGACGGGGCCGACGTTCAGTTTGCTGCCGCCAGAAAACGCGACCGGGAACTACGTAAAAATCGTGCAACGCATTCCGGTGAAAATTGTGTTGGACGCCGGGGAAAATTCGAATCGCGAACTGCGGCCTGGCATGAACGTGGTGCCAAACGTATACCTGCAATGAGTAGCGCAACACTGACGATGGACCAGGATGTCTGGCGGCCAAAATATAATCCCTGGCTGATCGCGGTGGTTGTGGCGATGGCCGCGTTCATGGAAGTGCTGGATACGAGCATTGCCAACGTGGCGCTGCCGTATATGGCGGGAAATCTGGGAGCCAGCAACGACCAGAGCACCTGGGTTTTGACGTCGTACCTGGTTTCGAACGCGATTATTTTGCCAATCAGCGGATGGCTGGCGGGGACGTTGGGCCGCAAGCGATTTTTCATGGCATGTTTGAGTGTGTTTACAGTGAGTTCCCTGCTGTGCGGAATTGCGCCGAGCCTGGGATTTCTGTTGCTGTTTCGGGTGTTGCAGGGCGCAGGCGGTGGCGGACTGCAGCCGATGGCGCAGGCAATTCTGGCGGATACGTTTCCACCACATCAGCGAGGATTGGCGTTCGCGCTTTATGGCATCACGGCGATTATGGCGCCAACGATTGGGCCAACGTTGGGCGGATGGATCACGTTCAACTATTCGTGGCGCTGGATATTTTTTATCAATTTGCCGGTGGGCGTGATCACGTGGTTTCTGGTACGGAAATTCGTGGAAGATCCGCCGTATCTGGCGAAACTGAGATCTGCTGGAGTGAAGCTGGACTATATAGGGATCGCGTTGCTGACGCTGGGCATCGGAGCGCTGCAGATTCTGCTGGATAAGGGGCAGGAAGACGATTGGTTCGGGTCGCGGTTTATTACCACGTTGGTGATTACTGCGGCGGTATGCCTGACATCGCTGGTGATCTGGGAATGGTTTCAAAAGGCGCCGATCATCGACGTGAAGATGTTCAAGAGTTTCAATTTTGCGAGCGCCAGCTTGATGATGTTCATGCTGGGGATTTTGTTGTTCAGCAGCCTGGTGCTGATGCCACAATTTCTGCAGACGCTGGTGGGTTATACATCGGAACTGGCCGGGCTGGCATTATCGGCGGGAGGGTTGGTACTGCTTTGCGAAATGCCGATCATGGGAAAGTTGACAACAAAAATACAGGCACGATATTTGATTGCGTTTGGGTGGTTCTCATTGGCGATTGCCATGTATTACTCGACGACGCGAATAGATTTGCAGATCAGCTTCAGCGCAGCGGTGTGGCTGCGGATTACGCAGGTGATTGGATTGGGATTTTTGTTTGTGCCGATCACGCTGGCGGCATACATCGGGATTGCGCCGGAGAAGAACAACTCGGTAGCGGGGATTGTGAACTTCATGCGGAACATGGGAAGCAGCGTGGGGACTTCGCTGGTGACGACGTTGATCGCGCGGCGATCACAATTTCACCAGCAGATCCTGGTGAATTACGCGCGACCGGATAATCCTAATTTCCAGAATTCGGTGAATGGGCTGAGCCAGCAAATAGCGCACTCGGGATTGGGGGCCCATGAGGCACAGGCGCAGGCTTACGCCAGGATTTACCAGGCGGTACAGGCGCAGGCGGCAAGTCTGTCGTACATTGATACGTTCATGGTGCTGGCGATCGCGTCGGCGATTATGTTTTTTCTATCGTTCGTGTTGAAGAAGAATGACCCCGGCGGCGGACCGGCGATTGTGGAGTGATTGCGAGAAATGTGAAACGCGGTAAGATGAGCGTGAGAGCACGATGATTAAGATTGTCACAATTGAACGGGAATACGGGAGCGGCGGCGGGGAGATTGCGCAACTGCTGGCGAAGCGACTGGGCTGGAAACTGTGGGACCAGTTGCTGACGGAGGAGATTGCGCGGCTGGCGAATTGTCCCAAGGCGGTGGTGGAGGTTCGCGAGGAACGCACCGATCCGCTGTATTACCGGCTGTTTAAATCATTTTTGCGTGGGAGTTATGAGGGTAGCTTGAATGCGCACAAGCTGGGTGTGGTGGACAGTGAAAGCATATTGAGGATTACGGAACGAGTGGTGCAGAAAGCGGCTATGGAAGGAAATTGCGTGATTGTGGGGCGAGGTTCACAACAATTTCTAAAGAACCGGCAGGATACGCTGCGGATATTTCTTTATGCGCCGCGGGAAGATAAGATTCGGCGGATTCAGGGCCGCGGGAAAAGTGCAAGCGAAGCGGAGCAGTGTGTGGATACGGTGGATCGCGAGCGTATGGATTTTATTCAGAAGTATTTTGGAGTGGAATGGCCGGACCGTGCGGTGTACCACAACATGATGAATACGACAGTTGGTGATGAAACTGTGGTGCGGCTGATATTGGATTACATGGCGATGCTGGATGTCGCGGCGGTTTCGGCCTGAACCTCGCGCCCGTGCGTGAGTTTTGTTGGCTCTCGCGTTGAGAGTCAGTTCCCTTCCCGATATTTCCTATTGAAATGCTTCGGAGTGCAACTCCATCCACTAATTTCCTGGGTTGCTGTGGCGCCGCCCGCGACTTGCACGTGGAACCGGGCCGGAATTTGCGCGTTAATTTAACTTTGACGCTCGATGAGCGTGGGGAGAGTTGTTGAGATTGCCTTGGGCCGGCAAGCTGCCGGCACTACAGAGCGGTTTTTGATTGGCCCTGCAGAGTTGGGGCGCGGAACCTGGGGCGGGAATTGCGAGTTAATTTATTTTTGACGCTCGGTATGCGTGGGGAGATTTGCTGAGATTGTCTTGGGCCGGCAGGCTGCCGGCGCTACCGAATGATGCCGGCCTTACCGGCTGATATCGGCGCTGGAGCGGGTTGATGATGGCGCTATGGGGCGATGCGGCGCATGTAGTTGAAGCTGGTGATCACGCCGGGCATAGGATCATCGGGATGGATTTCGTATTCGAGATCGACGAAGCCGGGATATTTGATGGCGTTTAGTGCTTCGAAAATTTTCGGAATGGGGAGAATTCCTTCGCCGACTGCGACCTGACTTTCTTTGTTTTGAAAATCCTTGAGATCTTTCATGTGCACGTTGAAGAGGCGCGGGCCAACTTCTTTGATGGCTTGAACAACGTCGGTGCCGGCACGTGCGGTGTGGCCAACGTCGATGCAGCAGCCGATGCGCGGATCCATTGCCTGCACCGCGTGTAAGACATCGAGTGGAGAATGCCACAACTTATCTTCGGGGCCGTGATTGTGGATGGCGATGCGGATGTCGTACTGCTTCACGAATTTTTCGAGGCGCGGAAGAGTTTCGGGTGTGGGATCACCGGCAACGATCACGTTGATACCGGCGCGCTTGGCGTAATCGAATTTGGCGCGCATGTCGGCGTCGTCATCTTTGGAGAAGGAAATGGTGCCGGCGGCGTGAAGGGTGATGCCAGCGGCAGCATAGTCGGCGAGCGCGGCTTGCTCGGCTTGAGGATCGGTGGGGAGATGATCTTTTGCATCTTTGGCGTTAAGCGCGAGGACGTTGAGCTGTTTCATGAAGGTGATGAGCTGGGCGCGATCGAAATTGCGGAAGGTGTAGCTGGCGACGCCTAAGTGGATGGGCGAGGTAGCGGCCACGGCCTGGGTTTCTTCATCGCGGGCGAAAAGATTTTTGGGCAAGGTGACGGCTGCGGCGGAGAGCAAAACAGAAGAGCGCAGGAACTCGCGGCGGGGCAGGCTAGACATGAGGAGCCCAACCCTTTTCGTATTCACGTGACCACATTTTCATCGCTTCTGAATCGTTCTGAATTTTTCCAGTGTTGGGATCCAGACGCAATTCGCGGTTTACTTCCCAAGCGATATTGGAGAGTTGCAGCATGGTTACCGAAACGTTTCCTACATTAATAGGCGCGTTCAACTTGTCGCCATTGCGAATCGCGGCGATGAAGTTGGCGAAGTGAGCGTCGGTCATGGAATCGCGGCCGACGGTGTCAGTGGATGAAGTGGTGCTGCCAACTTTAAATTCGTCGGTCTTTTTGCCTTTGAGGTCGTAGAGTTCGTAGCCGTCGCGATCGATGAGCACGGTGCCGCTGGTGCCCATGATGGCGGAGCCACGATCGCGGCCGTAAAACTTCATGCCCTGGCAGCTCTTGCCGTCCCAGGAGATGAGGCTGTCGTCGTATTCGAAGCTGGTGACGAGTGTGTCGTAGAACTGCCAGTCATCTTTGAAGTGATAGCGACCGCCGGAAGACGTGACGCGCTTGGGATAATCGACACCGAGAGCCCATCGGCAGACATCGACTTCGTGAGTACCGTTGTTGAGTGCTTCGCCGGTGCCATAGGTGCGGAGCCAGTGCCAATTATAAGGATGGATGTTGTCTTTGTAGGGCTGACGCGGCGCGGGACCTTGCCATAAATCCCAGTCGAGCTGCGCGGGAACGGGGACTTCTTTACCGGTGCCCATGGATTTTCTGACATTGCTGTACCAGGCCTTTGCGTAGTAGGGGCGGCCGATTAAGCCGGAGTGAATCTTTTCGACGATTTCGATTGAGTAGTCTGAGGAGCGCTGCTGGGTGCCCATCTGCACCAGCTTTTTGTATTTCTGCTGGGCTTGCACCAGCATTTCGCCTTCGGCGGGATTGTGGCTGCAGGGCTTTTCGACGTAGACATGCTTGCCGGCTTGGAGACCGGCGATGGCCATCGGAGTGTGCCAGTGATCGGGGCTGGCGATGGCGATGGCGTCGATATCTTTTTGTTCGAGAATTTTGCGGAAGTCTTTTTCGGATGCGGTGGGTTCGCCCATTTCGTGTTGAACGCTGTCGGCGAATTTCTTGAGGATGTTGCTATCGACGTCGCACACGTGGGAGATGCGGGCGGCGCTTTTGTTGGCCTTGAGCGAGGAGAGGTGGGCGTAGGCGCGGCTGTTGAGGCCGATTACGGCAAAGTTGAGGCGATCGTTGGAGCCGAGGATACGGGAGTAACTTTTGGCGGTGGATGTCACCGCGTAGCCAGCCGCGGCCGTTGCGAGAGCGTCGAGAAATTCACGTCGAGTGATCATGATTGAGTGCCTCATCTGGCCCGGCTCATGCTGGCGCATCGGGTAGTTGTCAAGGGCAGCATAGCGCGATGAGCGGCGATAATTCCATCCCCGGCGAAGCGGATAGGGTGGCGAAGCGATGTGGTAATATGGCGCTTCGCTCCCAGACCCGAGTACCTCGAGGGATACCGATGAAATCACCTAGCAATTCTACTGATCGCCGCAATTTCCTGAAGACTAGCGGAGCCGTCGCTGCAGGGATCCTGACAGGCGCCGGTGGAGCGACGCTGGCTGAGGCGCGTCTTTCTGCGTTGCCGCCACTGCCCGCGAATGCAAACACGCTGGCCGCGATGCCGACGCGCAACCTGGGCAAGACCGGATATAAGGTGGGGATTTTCAGCCTTGGCGGCCAATCGGCGCTGGAGAGGCCAAACAATTTTGATATTGCCGTGCCGATTATCGAGCGCGCGCTGGACTTAGGCGTCAACTATATCGATACGTCTTCAATTTACGGAGGGCCGGAGCGCTGGAGCGAGCAGTATGTGGGCCGGGTGATGAAGACGCGGCGGCAGGATACGTTCCTGGCGACGAAGACGAAGGAACGTACGCGGGAAGGTTCGCTGCGGATGATTGAGAAGTCGCTGACGCTGCTGAATACGGATCATATCGACTTGTGGCAATTGCACGACATTGGCTTGCCGGAAGACGTGAACGCGGTTTTTGCCAAGGGCGGGGCGATGGAAGCGCTGCTGGAGATGCAACAACAGAAAGTGGTGCGGTACTTGGGCGTAACGGGACACTATCGTCCGGAAGCGCTGATCGATGCGGTGAACCGGCATTCGTTCGATGCGATTCTGTTGGCGTTGAATGCGGCGGACACGCACATTCACAGTTTCACGGAGCAGTTGCTGCCGCTGGCGGTGGAAAAGCAGATGGGGATTATCGGGATGAAGGTGCCGGCACGCGGGAGATTGTTGTCGTCGTGGACTCCGCCACCACTGGAAAAGCAGCAGCATTCGTGGGAAGGATCGGCGATCGCGACGCGGTCTGGCGTGATGAATATGCGTGAGGCGATGCAGTTCACGCTGTCGCATCCGGTCAGCACGGTGATTATTGGGTGCGACAATATTGGGCAGCTGGAAGAAAATGTGCAGATCGCGCGGGAGTTCACGCCGTTGTCGCAGTCGCAGATGGCGGCACTGAATCAAATGGCGGAGCCGGTGGCGAAGCAATCGCTCTTTTTCAGGTTCACGGATCGCAGCAGGGGCTGAGGGAAGAGATTACTGGCGGCGCCGCTGCGCTGAAAACCCCCGAGTCACGAGTTCGATTATTGCTTGGGGCTTTCCATTTCTAGATAGAACTTTTGTAAGACGAAGAAGGCTTTCTTCTTTTCTCCGTGGTCGGAGATTAGACCCTTCCGGTTAAAGAAGTCCTCGATGTTGGGAAGTGTGCGACGAGGGCTGCGAAAATCTTTCAAGATCCAGGGAGTGGTGCCGCGCAGGAATGAGATGCGCTTGAGCATGGCGACTTGATGTTGGTAGAGATTCTCCTGATATTCCTCGGTCCAACGGGCCTGTGCGTCGCCATGATTGCCAAACAGGGCGTCTCCACCAAATTCGCTCATGATGAGCGGCTTTTCGTATTTGGAGACCCAGTCGGTGGAATCGAGATCGGCGATGTTGTGGCTGTACCAGCCGATGTATTCGTTGTTGCCCATGACGTCGAGTTCGTTGGCGATGGGATCATTGATATCGATGGTGAGGCGGCCACCATCGTGAGTTTCATCGGCTTGGAGCGCGGCGGAGACGAGCCGGGTAGGATCGCTGGTATGCGCTTGCTGAATCAGTTGGCTTAGGAATTTATTGCGCGGCTCGCTGATGGGAGTTTCATTGGCGACGGAATAAATGATGAGGGCGGCGCGGTTGTGATCGCGGGCAATGAGTTCGGCCAATTGATTTTGCGCATTTTGCAGCGTGCTGGGATTCTCCCACTGGATGGTCCAGTAGACAGGTACTTCTTCCCAAACCAAAACGCCCATTTTATCGGCCATGCGCAACATGGCTTCGTTGTGAGGATAGTGCGCGAGGCGGACGAAGTTGCAGCCCAGTTCCTTGGCCCAAGTTAAGAGGATGCGGGCGTCGTCATCGCTCCAGGCGCGGCGCGGATATAGAGGAGATTCTTCGTGAACACTGATGCCGCGGAGGAAAAGCGGTTTGCCGTTGAGAAGAATGTCTGTGCCTCTAACTTGTATGGAGCGGAAACCGATTTGGTCGGTGAGGTGGTCGGTGTCGCTGGCGATTTCGACAGCGTAGAGCTTGGGATTTTCGGGGGACCAAAGCGTGAGGTTGGCGGGAAAGGAGAATTGGGCGCGGCCGTTGGCATCGGTTTGGAAGGTTTGGCTCAGACCTGCTTCCGGAATGCGGATGGAGATGGTTTGGTGAAGCTGCGAGCCGTTCAGTTGCAGCCAGCCGCTGATTTGGTTGGTCGAGCCTTTCGCGAGTTGGATGGAGTAGTCTTGAACGAAGGTGTCGGGGACTTCGATCAGAGTTACGGGACGAGTGATACCGCCGTAATTCCACCAGTCAGTATTGACGGTAGGAACTTTTTCTTTGCCGCGCGTGTCGTTGACACGAACCACCAGGAAATTGCCTTCGGGGCGAACGCGATCGGTGATTTCGAAGTCGAACGGAGTGAAACCGCCTTCGTGTTGTCCGAGTTCTTCTCCATTTAAATAGACATAGGCAAGATAATTGGCGGCACCAAAATGCACGAAGAGGCGTTTGTTGGGAACTTTGGTGTAGTTGAAGGTGCGCTTGTACCAGACGCTGCCTTCGTAGAGGAGGAGGGAGTCGCGCTGGGTATTCCAGTCGCCCGGAACATTGAGATGGCCCGAGGTGTCGAAATCGTATTCGACCAGTTCGGATTTTGATTGTGGCTTGTGGTCTTTGTAGAACGCGTTGTTGCTCTTGAGGGGCTGCGCGCGGTAATCGAGAGCGCCCACGTCGTAGGGATCGACGATTGCCTGCCATTGGCCGTCGAGACTGGTGGTAGAGCGTGCATCGATGTTGGCGATGAGAGGAGCGACTTGCGCGGTAGCACGCCCAGCAGTGGAGGCGATTAGGAAAAATACGAAAAGGAAACAGCGAATTGAGTTTCGCATGGAGAGAAGTATTCTAAGCTGATTGTGGGTTGTTGCGCGACCGCGCTTTGTTACATCGCATTCACAGCGAATAAACTTGTAGGGCGGTATGGTGACGAATAGGATGTCGGTGATTATGACCAAGGGTAATTGAATGACGATACTGCGTGAGGACCGACTGTTTCCGGCGGATGCCACGACGCGAGCGATTGCGCAGCGGCTTTATTCCAGCGTGCGCAGCTCGCCGATTGTCAGTCCACATGGGCACACCAATCCGCAATGGTTTGCCGGGAATGAGCCGTTTGCCAATGCTGCTGAATTGTTTGTGGTGCCGGACCATTACATTCTGCGAATGCTGTACAGCCAGGGCGTGGCGCTGGAGCAACTGGGAATTGGGTCGAGGGCTGTTGAGGATCCGAGGAGCGTGTGGCGGATTTTTGCTCGGAACTATTATTTGTTTCGCGGGACACCCACACGGATGTGGCTGGATTTCGCGTTTCATGAACTTTTCGGGATGGAAGCGCGACTAAGTTCGGAAAACGCTGACGAATATTACGACGCGATGCAAGCAAAGTTGGCACTGCCGGAGTTTCGTCCGCGGGCGCTGCTGGAGCGTTTCCAGTTGGAGGTGCTGGCTACCACGGATTCGCCGCTGGATTCGCTTGAGCATCATGAAGCTATCCGTGTGGCGCGATTGAAGACGCGGGTTATTCCTACGTTTCGGCCTGATCCTGTGGTGGACCCGGATTATCCTGAGTTCAAAGAGAATCTGGCGCGGCTGGGGCGGATTACCGGTGTGGATACGGGTAGCTGGCGTGGATACTTGGCTGCGCTGCGGCAAAGACGAATGGAATTTAAGGCGCTGGGTTGCACGGCTACGGATCACGGGCACCCCACGGCGACGACTGCGAGTCTCGGGACGAATTCGGCGGCGCGTTTGTACCAGCGAGTGGCTTCGGGCCGTGGCGACGCGGACGAGCGGGAATTATTTCGCGCGCAGATGATCACGGAAATGGCGGCGATGAGCCTGGAGGATGGACTGGTGTTGCAGATTCATCCGGGGAGCTTTCGGAATCACAACACGCAATTGTTCTGGCGATTTGGACGTGACATCGGTGCGGACATTCCGACGACGACGAATTACGTGGATGCGCTACGGCCGTTGCTGGATCGCTTCGGAAACGAGGCTGGGCTGACGATCATTTTGTTTACGTTAGATGAATCGACGTATAGCCGCGAACTGGCGCCGCTTGCCGGGCATTATCCTTGCTTGCGGCTTGGACCGGCGTGGTGGTTTAACGACAGTCCGGAAGGCATGATGCGTTTTCGCGAATACACAACGGAGACGGCAGGCTTTTACAATACGGTTGGATTTAATGACGACACGCGGGCGTTTCTGTCGATCCCTGCGCGACATGATGTGGCGCGGCGCGTGGATTGCTCGTTTCTGGCGCGTCTGGTGGCGGAGCATCGCATGGAAGAAGACGAAGCGCTGGAAGTCGCGGCTGAGTTGGCGTGCGGGCTGGCACGGAAGGCTTATAAGTTATAGAAGAAGACGATTGGTCGCTTCAGAATAGCTACGACGAGGATGACGCGTTCGCGAACAATTCAGAATTAGAATGGGCCCGACACATCACTGATGGACAATTCTAGACGAGGTTCTTCCGACGATTCGAAGCGTGCAGACGCGATACCTACCGCGATTGACGATAACTTTTCTTCGGTGAGTTCTGAAACATCTCCGATTACGAGGGTGCGGTGGTCGATTTGCGCGATGCTATTTTTTGCGACGTCGATCAATTATATGGACCGGCAGGTGCTTGGGCTGCTGGCGTCCACGCTGCAGCACTCGATTGGTTGGACGGAAGCACAATACGGATACATTGTGGGCGCGTTTCAGGTGGCGTATGCGATTGGACTGGTGCTCGCCGGACGGATGATCGACAAGTTGGGTTCGCGGGTCGGGTACGCGATCGTGATGGCGTTTTGGAGTCTGGCTTCCGTGGGACACGCGCTGGCATCTTCGGCGTTTGGATTTGGAGTAGCACGCTTTTTTCTGGGGCTTGGCGAATCGGGAGGATTTCCTGCAGCGATCAAGACAACTGCGGAGTGGTTTCCACAGCGGGAGCGTTCGTTTGCGACGGGGATTTTCAATTCCGGAGCAAATATTGGAGCGATCATCGCGCCGCTGCTTATTCCGTGGATTACTTTAAAGCTTGGGTGGCGTGCTGCGTTTGTGGCCACTGGTATTTTTGGCGCGCTGTGGATCGCGTGGTGGATGCTTCGGTATCACGGCCCAATGGAGCATCCGCGGGTTAGCGCCGGAGAATTGCGATACGTTCAAGATGGGGCGGTGGAATCCACGAAGCAGATTCCGTGGAGTACGCTGCTGACGCACCGGCAGACTTGGGCGTTTGCGGTGGCGAAATTTCTGACCGATCCGATCTGGTATTTCTATTTGTACTGGCTGCCCAAGTTTTTTGACGAGCGCTATCATCTGGGACTGAGTCACATAGGACTGCCGCTGATTGTGGTGTACAACGTGTCGATGATCGGAAGCGTTGCGGGAGGATGGCTGCCGACACCGTTTCGCAGGGCGGGAATGTCGATGAGCCGCGCGCGGTTATCGGCGATGTTGGTGTGCGCGTGTCTGATTTTGCCGATTTTTCTGTCGAGCCGGTTATCGTCGCTGTGGTCGGCGGTGGCGATTCTGAGCTTGGCGACGGCGGCGCACCAAGGGTGGTCGGCGAATTTATTTACGACGGCGTCGGACATGTTCCCGAAAAGCTCGGTGGGAGCAGTGGTGGGAATTGGGGGAATGGCGGGATCGGTTGGGGCGGTTCTGTTTTCGGTGAGCACGGGATGGGTGCTGCAGTCGTATCACAGCTATACTCCGCTGTTTACCGTAGCGGCTACGTCGTATCTTCTTGGGCTTCTGTTCCTGCAGATTTTGGCGCCGGGATTGAGGCGGGCTGATGTGGCTTGGTCGGATACGGCGTAGTGAATGATGCGAGTTTATCCAGGCAATTTTTGGCGGAGCGATGACTAGATGACTGCGAGTTTCGATTTGACTGGCAAAGTGGCAGTGGTGATCGGTGGGACGTCCGGGATCGGGAGGACTTTGAGTCTCGGCTTGGCGGACGCGGGCGCGGATGTGGTGGCTACGGGACGCAATAACGCGAATGTTGCGACGGTCGCTGACGAAATTGAGGGGCGCGGGCGGAGGACACTGCGGGTTACGACGGATACGCGGGATGGCAGTTCCCTGCTCCATTTGCTTGCGGCATGCACGGAACGATTCGGCAAGGTGCAAATCCTATTGAACTGTGCGGGAAAGATTCGGCGTGCGCCTACGGTCGATTTTCCGGAGGCGGAATGGAATGACATTTTGCAGACGAATCTGACTGGGACACTGCTGGCGTGCCAGATTTTTGGAAAACATATGCTGGCGAACAAGTATGGAAGGATTATCAACATTGCTTCGTTGAACAGCTTTGTGGCGCTGCACGAAGTGGCTGCTTATGCGGCAAGTAAGGCGGGAGTGGCGGCGTTGACGCGTTCGCTGGCGGTGGAATGGTCGCGGGACGGAGTTTTGACGAATGCGATCGCGCCGGGGGTATTTCGTACGTCGATGAATGCGGAACTGCTGGACAATACCGCGCGCGGGAAAGAGTTGTTGATGCGGACACCGATGGGGCGGTTTGGAATGGTGGAGGAGCTGGTGGGAGCGGCGGTGTTTCTGGCTTCGGATGCGGCGTCGTTTATGACTGGGCAGATTCTTACGGTGGATGGCGGGTTTCTTGCGAGTGGCGTGAACCAGTAGTTTATTGTCGCTCGCGAGGCGAGACGGTCGAGTAGTTTTTTCTAGCGTGCGCCGGCAGGTTCTGGAATTCGCGTGATGGAGCCGAGCAGAAACGCGTAACTGGCGATTCCCAATAGCAAAACGATGGTTGCGGTGGCGAAGGCAATGGCGAAGGAATGGGTCGCCGAAACGATGTAGCCGGTGGCGATGGGCGCGAAGATCGCGGAGAGCTGGCCGCATAAATTGGCGAGTCCGCCCACGGTGCCGACACTTCCCTTTGGTGCGATTAATGATGGGATGGTCCACGCGACGGGCGCGGCGGCGGCCAAGCCTCCGAGGGCGATGCTGATCCAAATAATGGCGACGGCTGGGGAATGGGTGTTGCGGGCTCCCCAAATGGCGAGACCAAAACTTGTGCCGATGAGCAGGACGCTTTGACGGACCCGTGTAGAATTCCATCCGCGCTGGATTAAATAATCGACAAGCCAACCGCCGACGAGTAGGTCGGTGATGGCGGCAAAGAGCCACGGGACGCTGGTGTAAAAAACGGAGTGGAGTAAATCGACGTGGAGGGAGACGGAGAGGTAGCTCGGGAGCCAGGTCAGGAGAAGAAAGAAACTGTAGTTGTAGGCGCCCCAGCCGATGGCGAGGCCGTAGACCTTGGGCTGGCGCAGCAAATAGCCTAACGGAACTTTCTGGGGGACCGCTCGATCTTGCAGTGAATTGTTGTTGACAGAAATCGAAGCGGTGTTGGGTGCGCTTTGTGGGGCTTCAGGCGGTTCGGTGTAGACGCGCCTAAAGAGAAAAAAATACAAAAGGCTGACGAAGCCGGTGGCGGCAAAGCTCCAGCGCCAGCCGAAATGGAGAAGCAAGATGCCGATGAGCGGGACACCGATGGCGGAAGAGAGTTTTGCGGCCGCGTCGGTCACGGAGATGGCAAGGCTTCGCTCGCGTTCCGGGAACCACTGGCCAATGGCCTTGGCGTTGGCGGGAAATGTGGGAGATTCGGCGACGCCTAGGAGCAGTCTGGCCGCGAATAATTGAGTCAGACCAGTGGAGAGCGCTGCGCAGAAAGAGGCGATGCTCCAGAGAAGCGCGCTAATCCTGCCGATGCGACGTACACCGAAGCGGTCCAACAGAATGCCAGCTGGGACCTGCATGGCGGCATAGCTCCAACTGAAAGCACTGGACAGGTAGCCGAAGGAAATGAGGGTGAGGCCGAAGGAGGCGTGGAGCGCTTCCTGGGAAACTGAAAGATTGATGCGGTCGAAGAAATTGACGATGACGCCGAACGCCAGTAAAAATGCGATAGGCCAGCGTTTTGAGTGTGGTGCGGATTCGCCGACGGGGCTGAGCGAGGAGCTAACCATTCGGGATCTACAAGAATTCCGCAGCAATCTTGCGCATAATGGTCCAGAGTGTCCCACACTTGTAAGAGCAGCAGCAATTCGTTTGTTTAGGCAGGTGAAAAGCGGAAATGATGCTTAAGAAAGCCGATGCCGGTGGAACTCTCAGCCGTGACGACGTGGGCGCGTTTGTTGCCGGAGCTTTAAGTGAGTTGCCGATCGATGGAAAGCGGCTACTGATTATTATTCCGGACGGCACGCGGACGATGCCGATGCCGCAGCTTTTCGAGTTGCTACAACGGAATCTTGAGACGCGGGTGGCTGTGGTCGATTACCTGGTGGCCCTGGGGACGCATCCGCTGATGAACGATGCGCAACTCACGCGTCTGGTAGGGCGCGAGGTCGTGGATGGGGTTTGCGGAAAGAGCAGGATCTTCAATCATCGCTGGGACATTGCATCGACGTTTGCGGAGATCGGGACCATTCCGGCGGCCGAAGTGGAGAAAATATCCGGCGGGATCCTGAAGGATGCGATTGCGGTACGCATCAATCGAATGATTTTTGAGTACGACCAGATTTTGATTTGCGGGCCAGTGTTTCCGCATGAAGTGGCGGGGTTTTCTGGGGGGAACAAATATCTTTTTCCGGGAGTCAGCGGGCGAGACATGATCGACCAGACGCATTGGCTGGGCGCGCTGCTGGGGAGCCGGAACATTATCGGAACGCCGCATACCGCGGTGCGGGAGATGATCGATCGCGCGGCCGAACACGTAAGCGTGCCGGTGGCGTGTTTCGCGCTGGTTTTAACGGTTGATGGGATTCGAGGAATGTTTTTTGGATCGGCGCGGGAAGCGTGGCAAGGCGCGGCTTCGCTGTCTTCGGAATGCCACATTGAGTGGGCGGATCGCCCGTATCGGAGGATCTTGTCGGTGATGCCGCCGATGTATGAAGACATGTGGACGGCGGCGAAGGGAATGTACAAGGCAGAGCCGGCGATCGAAGACGGCGGTGAGGTTATTATCTACGCGCCGAATGTTACGCATTTCAGTTACACACACGGAGCGACTATCGAGAAGATCGGTTATCACTGCCGGGATTATTTTTTGAAGCAGTGGGGGCGATTTTCGAATGTGCCGCGAGGAATTCTGGCGCATTCGATTCACGTGCGGGGCGAGGGCACGTTTGACGAGGTAAGCGGAAAAGAGACATCGTGGATTCGAGTGACGCTGGCGACGGGAATTTCGGAAGAGCAATGCCGGCGGGTGAATCTGGGCTACGTGAACCCTCACGAGATTAAGGTTTCGGAATGGGAAGGGCGTGAGGCTGAGGGAATAAAAGTTGTGCCGCGAGCTGGAGAAATTCTGCAACGAGTGCGAACCGCCAGGAAATCCTGATCCTGTTACTTATTAAGGACCGCTTATTCGCTTATTAGGGATACGGAGCCCGCGTGAACTATCTCTCCGGCAAAACGGGGAGAACGACGGTGTTGGTGGCGGAAGGATCGTCGCGCAGTTTGATGTACAAGGCGGATTCTGCAGGATGCGGAACGCTGAGCGTGGAATCGATGAAGCTGGTTGGGACCGGAGCAGTGTGGGTGAATTGCTCGTCGGAGGCCACGGAATCGATCAGGAAGAGATTGGCGCCGGAGAGTTTGCAGGGCTTATCGGTGCTTTCGGGGCAGCGCAATTCCTTTAGCGAGGGTACACGCACTAGCGTAGCTAGAGGTTGCCAATCGCCTTTGGTGCCGTCGGCCTGGACTGGGCGAAAGCGCAACTGACCGAAGGCGGAAGGGCCGAGCGCCTTGTGCGGATCGACAACGGCGAGAAAGGTTTCTGAGTCGCGCAGAGTCAAAGTTCCGTCGGCGACACTGAGAAGCGCGCTGAGGGATTCGTCGGCAGTGGCTACCTCGATTCGTTCAGAGCGCGGAAATTTGTCGGGGATCTCCGTTTTCAGGAGAAATGAGATTTGTCCATCGAGGGGCAATTCATCCTGGCTACCGAGATTTATGGAGGAGGGAGTGTCGCCGAGCTGAATGCTCTTGGTTACGAGGGACACTCTCGGGCGGGGCACTTCTACTTTGGTGTGGAGTTCGAGAGTGCGGCCATCCTTGAGAGCGACATGTGCCACTAAGGCCTGTTGCGATTGAAACGTGTCGGAATTGGGTTGAGCTGCAGCCAGCGGAAGTTCGTCTTTTTCGTTGGTACGGGTGAGTTTTCCGGGAACGAAGCGAATCCCATTCAATTCGAATTGATCCACTTCATCGAGACGCGTTCCTTTTAATACGCCGTCCTGATCTCCGGCATGAATGGTGAAACTCTCGAGGTGTGCGCCTTCGGAATACGCCTGTAGCGCTATTTCATCAGGCTTGGCCAAGCCGAACTGACGCAGCTTAGCTTGCAAAGGGCCGGCGGGCTGATCCTTGAGAGCGACTTTTATTTCGAGTTCTTCCGGCTTGTTCATCTTCCAGGCGGTTTTGATTTCGTTGCCCTTAGGGTCGTGAACCTTGATGTCGTCCACGCAGGCGGCGGAGTTCGATTGCAGGTGGAAGGTGTCTTCGCGGCCTACGATCAGGGCACTCTGTTCGGTTGCGGGAAGCACCCACGGTGACGGATGCGAGCTGCGCAAATAAAAATTCGGACCTTCATAGGTTTCGAAGCCCCAGGAACCATGCAATTTTCCGGTGAGTTGGGGATCGAGTTTAGCGCCTTCGACGGCATGAGTGTCGATCACAAATCCACCGCGCGAGGCATCGGCGCGGGCGGGAAGTTTTATGTCTTTTCCATCTTTGGTGGGGACCTGGAGAAAGAAATCGTGGCCAATATCTGACGAAAAAACCAACGGAGCGCCTTCGACGGGGAGAACCAGCGAGGAATTCTGCAGGCAAAAAGTCTGGTCGGCGTTCACGGCGCGGAGCGGAGGCAACTGTGCTGCTTCAATAGCGGGGAGACCAATAACGATGACGGACATGGGCTTGCGGAACGATGGAGGATTATTCAGCTTCAGATTCATCTGCTCGCCTTTGGGAAGTGCGAGAGCGGGAATGTAGATATAGGAAGCGGTGTGCAGATTGCCGAGAACGCGTGCGAGATCGACGATGGCCCCGACATAGGCGCTGTAGAAGCCGCCGCCCGCGAGGGAAGTAGCGCTGACCGCACCGACCAAATCTGCGTTGGGGCCGGAAGCTAGGGCGGTCACTACGGATTGACTGTGACCATCATCGAGAACGAGATTGTCGGTATTTTTCGTTAGGCAGGAACTTTGTTCTTCGAGCGGCTTATCGAAGCACTGCTGATCCAAACGAATACCGAGAGTGCGGGCCATCAAGATGGAATGTTCGTGCAGCTCTTTGGGATCGGTATCGGAAATAGTTTTGACGTCGGCTAGATATTTTTCCAGGCGCGAGCGATCAAGGCTGGCCTGGTTCAAATCCTGGGAGGCACGGACAAAGATGCCGGGCCGTCCGCGCACGGCGTTGCGCAGAGTGGAAAAATCACCGCCGGTTTCCGGAGCCAAGAAGAGTAAAGCTTGCTGGGCATCTTGGGGAACGGTGACAACCATGCCCTCTTCACGCATCTGCTTGGTCCAGGCTGCCGCCTTGATGAACCAATTTTCCGGCGGCGGATTGGTGGCGCCACGCAGGAAGGAAACGATCAGCCAATAATGAGCGGACTGATCGTCAGGAAAATCGGGATGAAGCCACAAGCGGTCGCCGGGTTGAAGATTGGCGACTTCGGAGATGGGCAGGGCTTTCCCGTTACGGGTTATCTTCATTTCGATGCGCGGACCCAGGAGGTCGAAGGAAGTGTTTTCGGCGTGAGCGAGGGTGGAAAGTCCGAACAGCGCCGCGGCGGCAAACAGAAATCGCATCGCGTACGGCCGGATGGAACCGAGAGTGTTGTTGAAAAACATTTGCTTCAATCGCCCCTTAGGCCAAAAGTGTGCGACACCAATCACGCGGCAAAATGATCTGCAGGACTTACGATGAATCGCAGTTTTGAAACGCCGGCGAAATACGTCGTTAGCTTAGATGCGACCTTGTTTCGTTGTGCCGCCAACGACATGGCGTTTCTGCCGTACGTTCGGGAGGGCTGGAACGATGGACGGCTAATGGCTCGAAATACAATGATAAACGGCGGGGATGCAGGGGACAACACGTTAAAAATATTTTTCCCAATCGGGTAACAGAAAAAATCACGGCGAGAGAGTGCGGGACCTCGAGTGCCTCCAAAAGTAGAACTATATCTCGACGTACTGGTGGGTTCAGGTGGGGTCTACGATAGACCAGAGAACTGACCATGGGCCGAGGGAGTTGCTGCTGGCACTTCCCTGCTGGCAAATCTGGCGGCCGGTCAGGTCAGGGGGGATAGAGGAAGGTTGATCGGAGAGGCATGCTTGCAGCTTCAGGAGGGAGCCGTCAATCGAGTGCCACTGAACTTGCAAGGCGTTTCCCTGGACCTGGAAGGTGGCATGGTTTCCAGCGAATTTGGGAAGGCGCGGAATAATTTCCTGTGTGCGAACCTTCAGGAGATTTCGATACCAAGCCAGCCAGCCGGAGTGGGAAGGAGACTGGAGATCGCTCCATTGAAGCTTGGCTGATTGGAAGGTTGCGGGAGAAACTGGATCGGGAATGCGATCGCGAGAGGCGAGGTCGCGAAACTCGGGAAAGGCAGAAAATTCTGCGCGCCGGCCGTTCCTTACGGCGTCGGCAAGTGTTCCGCTGAAATCGCAAAAAAACGGAAAGGGCTGGGCGGCGGAATATTCCTCGCCCATGAAGAGAAGCGGAATCTGCGGGCAGAGCAGGTAAACGGAGGCGACGGCACGAATGGCCTCCGGTCTGGTGATGGCGGTTAAGCGTTCGCCGAAAGCACGGTTGCCAATTTGATCATGGTTCTGGATGAAACCAACAAAAGATGTGGGAGGCAAGGATGTGCTTGGCTCGCCACGATTCGCATTTAGGAATTTGAAGATTTCGCCTTGAAAGCTGAAACCTTCGGCGAGAGCTCTGCCAAGTTTGGTGAGGTAATCCGGGTAGTCGAGGTAATAGCCGGCATTTTCTTTGGTGGCTGCAACGTGCAGGCCGTGATGAAGATCGTCGTTCCATTGCGCGGTGTACCAGCGGGGTTGATTTTGATCGTTGCGAACCAGCCAGCGGCTTTGATTTGCGCCATTTTCCAAAACAAGATGGGCGTGGCGCGCGCGGCCAATCGAGTCGTGCACTCGCTCGGCTAGCTCTTCGAGGATGTGCCTGGGACTATCGTCAATGATGGCGTGAACGGCATCGAGGCGCAGGCCGTCAAAACGAAACTCTTCGATCCAGTAGAGCGCGTTCTGGACGGCAAATTCACGAACGGGCCGACTCTCTGGGCCATCATAGTTAATCGCCTCGCCCCACGGGGTGTGGTGGCGTCCGGTGTAAATGGTTGGCGCGTAGAGAGGGATGTAGTTGCCTTCGGGGCCGAAGTGGTTATAAACAACGTCGAGAAAGACCATTAAATTTCTGGCGTGGGCCGCGTCGATCAGAGCTTTCAAGTCGTCGGGCGAGCCGTAGCTGGAATCCGGTGCAAACCAGAGAACACCGTCGTAGCCCCAATTGCGCTGGCCGGGGAAGTCAGCGACAGGCATCAATTCGATGGCGGTGATGCCCAATTCGCGAAGGTAATCGAGTTTGTCGATGACGGCGCGAAAAGTGCCTTGGGGAGTGAATGTTCCGATGTGTAGTTCGTAGAGGATGCAGTCGTGCCAAGGGCGACCGGTCCAATTTTTAGTGTTCCACTGATAGGAATCGGGATCGATGACTTCGCTTGGCCCGCTTACGTCTAGCGGCTGATAGCGAGAGGCGGGGTCGGGCACGGCAGTGCCGTCTTCGAGCAAAAATTGATAGCGTGTGCCAGCTCTTGCGGATGGCACGGTGAGTTCGTGCCATCCACCCGGGCGGGTGTGCATAGTGCGCGGCTCCGCACCTTGGATGTGCAGTCGTATCTGTTGCTGAGCGGGAGCCCAGAGACAGAAACGTACGCCGCGGTCCTGGCGATATTCAGCGCCAAAAGAGAGCGGGTGTATGGAACTAAGTTGCGTGGGCGCCATAAAGATGGTTTGTTTAGCTTCTTGGACCAAGATACGGGTTATTACCGCTACAAAGCCATAGCTTAACGTCTAGCGCACACTCCCTCCACTAGAACGGTATTCAAGTCTTGCGAGATTCCGATTGTAAAATAAATGTAAACTCCGGTGCGCGCCGTTGCAGATTTGCTCTTCCGCAAAGATCATAGTTCGAGCCATCACTAATGTCGGTTACAGCCGCTCTTCTCATTCAAGGAGAGCAAAGAGGATATTTCTGAGGAGTGTTCCGTGCCAGATAGCATGGCGCGTTTGGCCATCAAGAAGGGCCTGGATATTGTCTTCAGGGTCACAGCTTACTGAGCGCAGTAACGCGATGGAAGTTGGACCAGCCAATCAACTTCCATCGCAACTCAAAGGCAATTTGACGGATTCGGCGGATCGCAGGTCAGATGGGTCAAGCGATTCCCCGATTGAGTGGAGCGTTGGTTCCCTGAACCGGACAAACGGGTGTTCACAGCAAAAACTGCGCCCGACCAACGGCTCCACTCCTAATAAAGCTGGCCGCCGTTCAAAGACAAGTAATGATCCGTATAGGCAGAGCCGCAGTTCCCTTGAACATTTTCGATCTCGAAACCGCGCTGTTGCGCTACACCGTGCTGGCGGGTGTGCAGTAGAACAACTCCCCGTAAGAACGCCAGAACAACAAATCATTTGGATTACTCTAGTGGAATCTGTCCATTGATAGGGATAGCTCTTGCCTGAAAGGCCCGATTAGAGTGCGACGAATTGGTGTGGGTCACGGATCGCTGGATCCCAGGACGGTGCGTAGGTTTGGCCCTAGATCGAATTTGGCAGGCAGCTTAATGGAATAGCCTGCGCAGGATCTCAGAAGGAGGAAGTAATGCGCCCATTAGTTACGACCTTGAGACGGCTGGCCGGACGATCGGTGTTCCTATGGTTTCTCTGGTTTGTGGCCATGCCGTCTAGCGTTGCTTTGCGCGCGCAACAGGCGGCGCCAGAAGCAGCGATCGACAGGCAGACGGTGCAACTCCTGCTGAAGCGCGTCGACGAGCTAGAGGCGAGGGTGCGCGAACTGGAAGCCGAGAGGCCGCAGACGGGTGGCAGTTATTTGCTTGTGCCTTCTGCGACGCCAGCGCATCCGGCAGCGGTTGCGGCGCCCATGTCTGCATTCACATCGTCATCTATGCCAAATACGATGTCGGCTTCGTCGCTGGCGAGTTCGTCCACAGGGGCTCAGGCCACGGTGCCCGGAACCGCGCAAAATCCACAGGAGAATGAGCAAACGCAAACGGAAAACGTGATGGCCGAGAGAATGGATCTAAGTAAGACGCTGCTGCGTATTCGCGGATTTGGCGACGTGAACCTGCATGGCGACACACAAAAAGGGGATACGACAACTTTTTCTCTGGGACAGCTTGATCTGTTTGTCACCTCGGACGTTTCCGACAAGTTCAAATTTCTGAGCGAAATTGTTTTCGAGGGTGGCCCCGACAATATTTACGGGAACACTCGTGGTCAGGAGAATGTGTTTAGCGTGGATGTGGAACGGTATCTGATGCAGTACTCGTACAACGACTACCTGAACATTTCGGCGGGCCGAGGCCATACGGCCATAGGTTTCTACAACACTGCGTATCACCACAGTACCTGGTTGCAAACGACGGAAGATCGGCCGTTCTTGTTCGCTTTTGAGGATCGGGGAGGAATTCTTCCCATTCACATTGTGGGCGTAACAGCATCTGGCCTGATTCCGTCGGGATCGTTGGGCTTGCACTATGTGGCGGAAGTTGGAAATGGGCGTGAATCGCGCAATCCGCTGGAAGAAGAGCCGGTGCAAAATGAAATTTCGGATACCAATCACAAGGCGGTGAACTTCGCGCTGTTCGCGCGGCCGGAAGCGGTGCCGGGACTGCAGACTGGCTTTTCGATATATCGAGATGTGCTGGTGCCGGCGAATCAACCGAGAATTGGTGAGACGATTCTGGCGGCGCACGCAGTGCTGATTCGCGCAAAATACGAGTGGCTAAATGAGGCGGCGTTGATTCGCCACGCGCCTTTTGGAACTTCGGAAGTGTGGAATACGCCAGCTTTCTACACGCAGGTTTCGCGGCAATTTGGATTGTTCCGCCCATACTTCCGTTATCAATATGTGAATGCAGCCAACAATGAACCGGTGTTTCCAGACGTGCAATTGCGGCAGGGTCCGTCATTGGGGCTGCGTTACGATGCCAGCGAGTTTGTGGCACTGAAATTCCAGTATGACTATACCGTCCTGCGGCAGCAGCCGAACGTGAATGGGCTGAGCCTGCAACTTGGATTTACCTTTTAAAGGATGCAACTGAAGTGACGCCGATGCGACGCCTGACTGCGTTTGCCGCTCTGCTAGCCCTGGCGATGGTGCTGCGGGCCGACGTGGGCGCGACGCTGAGCGCAAATCTCGGACCGACACCGGAACAGGCAGCGCTGCTGGAACCGCTGGCGATTGTGGTAAATCGTTCGAATCCGGTGAACGGCCTGACTTCCAGCGAACTACACAAAATATTTTTGGGCGACCGGAGCCACTGGACACCGGACCGACGAATCACACTGGTGATGCGGGAGCCGGGCGAGGCGGAACGAAAAACGATTCTGCGCGATGTGTGCGGGATGACCGAAGACCAATTCAAAACACATTTTCTGCACGGGCTGTTCACCGGTGAAATCCTGGTGTCGCCAAAAATCCTGGCATCGCCGATGGGTGCGCGCAAATTTATTTACAACGTGCCGGGCGCCATCGGTTACTTGCGGGTGAGCGATGTGGACGACACGGTGAAAGTGTTGCGAATCGATGAGCTGTTGCCTAACGACCGGGGCTACAAACTGAGGGTAGATGCGCGCCAGGTGGGCAAATAAGATGAGCGAGCAGGTAAAACTCGCGTCTGGGGACCGGGCTTCGGCACAACCGGCACTGCGAGACCGGCTGCTGAGCGCGGCGTACAGGCACAATGCGCCTTTTTTGCTGGTGCTGGTGTTTTGCGCGGTAGCGGTCGTGGGCGGGTTTGTAATTCGCGATTTACAAGCCGCGAACGCGGAAGCGGAAACGATGTACGCGGGGTCGGTGCACGGACTGCAGCGCATTGGAGAACTGCAGTATGACGCGCAAGAAACACGGCGGGCAACGCTATACGCGCTGACGACCAGCGATAGTAATCTGCAGGTGGAGTATGCGGACCAGTCTCGAAACGCGGATCAGCGGGTGAAAGATGCAATTGTCGAATATACGAGGCAGGCAAAACGGCCTGCGGAAATTGCGTTGGCCACCCGGCTTTCGCAGGACTGGGGGAATTATCTTACGATTCGCGACGAAGTTCTGGCCTCGATTCTGGAGGGCAGCAACAAGGAAGCGGTCAGCCGGGATCTCTCCGGAGGAGTACCGTCGTTTGAACTGGTGCGAAAAGATCTGGATGAAGTAAAGGCTCTGTACGACGAAGATGCTGTGCAACGGCTGGCCAACGTGGTAGCTACTTCGCATCGATCGGCGCTGCGACTGATTGGCATTTTAGGCTTTACGTTTCTGTTATCCAGCGCGGCGGTCTGGGCCATTCAACGGAGCCGGATGTTGAATGCGATTCAACTAGCCAAGCTGCAAATGGAATTTGTTGCGTCGGTGTCGCACGAACTGCGCACTCCGCTGGCGGTATTGAGTTCGGCGGCGGATAACATTGCCGACGGCCTGGTTGAGGGAAAAGTGGAATTGCGGAAGTATGGCGGCGTGCTGCAAAACCAAAGCCGGCGGATGAGCGGCCTGGTGGATGAGATTCTGCTGTTCGCATCGACGGAAGATGGGAAGAACCGTTATGTGTTGCAACCGCTGGCGGTTTCACGGATTATCGAGTCGGTTGTAGCCAGCAGCGAAGCGCTGACGCAGGGAGAAGGCTTCGTGATCGTCCAGCAGATTGACTCCGCGCTGCCCCCGGTGATGGGGGACCTCTCCGGAATTTCGCAGTGCTTGCAGAACTTGATTGGAAATGCCGTGAAGTATAGCGGCGATAGCCGGTGGATCGGCATACGCGCATCGACTGGTCCGGCGGAACACGCTCCCGGCCAGGAAGTACGAATTTCGGTGGCCGATCGCGGTATCGGGATTGACCGGAACGAGATCGAGCAAATCTTCGATCCGTTTTATCGCAGTCCCCGAATTAACGCGGCACAAATCCACGGAACAGGCCTGGGCCTGGCGCTGGCAAAGAGAATCGCTGAAGCCATGGGCGGAAAGCTGTCTGTGGTGAGTGAACTTTCCGTGGGCAGCACGTTCACATTGCATTTGCGAATTGCGAAAGGAGAAGACTTGCAGACGGCCACAGGATCCCGTTCCGCTTCGTCATCACACTCATGAACGAAAACATTCTAATCGTCGAAGATGAACAAGAATTATGCATGACACTGGGCGACCGCTTGCGCAATGAAGGATATGTAGTCGATATTGCCGCAGACGGTAAAGCCGGATTGGAGAAGGTCACCCAGTTGCCGTTCGACCTGATCATTCTTGACGTTATGCTTCCCTTTCGCAGCGGACTTGACCTTTGCACGGATATTCGCCGAGCAGGGATGGCCACGCCCATTTTATTGCTGACGGCGCGCAGCCAAACAGTTGACAAGGTTATCGGGCTGAAACTTGGTGCGGATGACTACGTGACGAAACCGTTCGACACTCTGGAACTGATGGCGCGGATCGAGGCACTGCTCCGACGCAACCCGTTGAGAGTGGAAAGCTCGCAACCAAGTTCGCCCGAAGTCTATAAATTTGGCTCAATTGTGATTGATGTACGCGGGACGCATGTGACGCGAGGGGGTAAGCCAGTGTATGTGACGGCGCGGGAATTCCATCTGCTGCGCTACTTCGCAGAGCACCCGGGGACTACGCTTACGCGGGAAGAGTTGCTCCGGGAAGTTTGGGGGCACGAGGCGGGAACATTCACGCGCACGGTAGATGTGCACGTTGCGAGCCTGCGCCAAAAGTTAGAAACGTCTCCGAAGAGGCCGGAGATGATCATCACTATTCCCGGAATTGGTTACAGATTTCAGAGCTGACACTCGGCAATGCGCGGCTTTGCTCTTTGACCTGAAGAGGCATACAAGAGGCGCATGGCAGCCACAGCGCGATTGTGTTGCTCTTCGGTATACCAACTGGGGCCATATTCTTCTAACAATTCGAATAATTCCACGAAGACGGTGCGAGGATTTACCGGTTGTAATGGTTCGCGACTTATAGATTTGCGTTGCGCCGAATTTGCCTTTTCCAAAGTTTGTGAACTCACTCGTGTACTCCTTTCAGATTTCTGCGGTGTTCCGGAGACAGCCACACCGAAGCCTGGCTGGCACGAAGTTTTTCGCGAATTGCCTGTGATAATTAGACGCCTTTCTGTGGTGAGTGGCGGTAAAAAGTTGTAACGCGAGTGTAAAGCCCGTGTAAGAAGTTGGAGCAGCAAGTGCTGCACAATTAAGCAGATACGGAGAGTGGACAAGACTTTGTAGAGGATTTTGGACTTGAGCGCGGAGAAAGACCAGAGAGATTCCAGAGAGATTCCTCACTGCGTTCGGAATGACGTGGCGGTTATGCGGATCGTATGGTCGAGACGTTGAATACCTGCGAGAGGGGCGTGTCGTTTTTACGGCTGAGCTGATTCTTCGAGGGTGAGGAATTGATCGCATTTGATGGAGTGGAGACTTTGACGAATTCCGGAGGGCCAGCGAATTTCGATGTCGGCGGTTTTGGCGGGGCCCAAGCCGAAATGCAAGCGCTTGTCGTTTGAAGAAAGATAGCTGCCGGTAGCAGTGGCGAAACGGACCTGGCCATTAACCTGGACGCGCGCGCCATAACCATCGCGATTGCTGCGCTTGCCTTGCAGCGTGATGGTGAGCCAATGGGATTTGCCAACACGATTCCGGTAGAACTGCGGATGTTCGCCCAGCGACGTGGTGACGACGTCGACCCAGCCATCGTTGTTGAGATCGCCGAAGGCGGCGCCGCGTCCCGCCACTGGAGCATTCGAACCGGAATTGGCGCGTTCAAAATGGCCCTGGTGATTGAGCGCCAGCAACGGAGGGTCGCGATAGCGCAGCGTGCTGTCGTACATTTCGACATTGTCCAAGACGTGGCCTTGCACGATGAAGGCGTCTTTCCATCCATCGTTGTCGAAATCTTCCAGGCCCACGCCCCAACCCGAAGACTTGCCGGATAGCGCGCCGAAACCGCTTTCCAATTCCTGCGGACTGAAACTGCCTTTCCCATCATTGTGAAAAACTACGTAAGGCTGATGAGGAAGCTGGGTGACTAGAAGATCGGGGAGGCCATCGTTATCGTAGTCCTGGAAGACCACTCCCATGCCGGAGAGCATTTTGCCGTTGTTCGTGAGGGCTGCGCCGGAATCTAGACCGACTTCTGTGAAGGTACCATTGCCGCTATTGTGAAAAAGAAACTGTTCGACTACATCGTTGGACACAAAAATATCGGTGTAACCATCGCCATCGTAGTCGGCGAAGGCTAATCCCAAGCCGTGACCTTTTTTCACGGCGATTCCTGAAGAAGCGCTAACGTCTTCGAAAGTGCCATCGCCACGGTTGTGGTACAGGATATTTGTGACTGGAGGAAATTCGCCGGGAGGACAGTAGGTGGGCTTCTGCTCGCCGCAGGTTTTACTGTTCTCGAAGGACCAGTCGAGATAGCGAACGACGAAGAGATCGAGTTTGCCGTCATTGTCGTAATCGAGGAAACCGGCGGAGACGGACCAACCACCAGCGGCGACTCCGGCTTTGGCGGTGACATCGGTGAAGGTGCCATCGCCGTTGTTGTGGTAAAGAATATTTTTGCCGAAGTTGGTGACGTAGATATCGGGGTAGCCATCGTTGTCGTAGTCGCCGATGGCAACACCCATGCCGTAATTGGTGTCGCCGGCGTTGGCTAGTCCGGCTTGCTCGGTCACATCGGTGAAGGTGCCATCTTTATTTTGGCGGTAGAGGCGATTCCAGTAAGACGGGTTGCGGCGGTCGAAACTGAAAGGCGGGCGCATGGGGTCGCGCATGTGACCGGCGTTGACTAAGAAAATGTCGAGCAGGCCATCGTTGTTGTAGTCGAGAAGTGCCACGCCGCCGGGCATGGTTTCGAGGAGATATTTGCGATTGGTGGGGGAGTTGCGGAGAACGAAATCAACGCCGGGGAGCGACTTTACTTCAAATAGCGGAGCAGAATTTTGGGTAGTTTCTTGCGCACAGAGAATTAGAGCGAAGAACACGGAGAAGACAAGAGTTGTGGGTTTTCGTGCGGCTAGCAAACGAATTCCCTTTCCCAGGTGGCAGCGCAGTATACGAGGCAATTTCGCTTTGGAGATGGACCATCTTAGCAAACCGCTCGAACCTCAGTTGGAGCCACTGATAGTCAGGTCGTAGCCATGAATAGCGCTGTCTGGGATATCGAAGCTGACTACATTGCGTGGGGCATCAACCGACACGGCGATCTGAGGCGAGCCGCTTTTCGTGGTGACATTCGCGTGTGAGTAATGCCAGCCATAAACTTCGACGTGAATCTGCTTCCACCAGGGATGAAACGTGCCTTGCTGCTCTCCGATATGAAGTGAGATTCCAGTGGGTGCGGATTCGCAGGAAAATTCCATGCGCAAGAAGTCTCCGCGGGTGTAGGCGAAGGTTTTGCCATCGTCGAGATAAAGCGTGCCGTGGCATTGCTTGCCGGGGTAAACGCGCAGAGTCAGGGGGCCTTGCGGCGTCTCCTCGGTGCTCTGGATCAGCGGCTGGATGGGGATGATTGAGCCTTCGCGGACGTATACGGGCAGAGTGTCGAGCTTGGGTTGAATGAGTAGTGCTGGCGGCTTAGCAGCAGGCGGCTGCGCAGAGTTTTCTTGAACTTGTGCGCCCGTCCAATAGTCGTACCAGATTCCCGGCGGCAACTTCAGAGGATACTTGTCGGGCTGCTCGGCAAAGGGCGGAGGGGCGACCAGCAAATCAGGCCCGAGAAGAAATTCGTTGCCCGCATCAAGATCGAGAGGATGGCGATCTTCGGTAGCTGCGGGAAATTCCAGGAAGAGTGGCCGGACGATGGGTAGACCGGTGCGGGAGAGTTCCTCGGCCAGAGTATAAAGATAGGGCAGCAAGCGATAGCGCTCTTCAATGTAGCGACGGCGAATCGCTTCTTGCTCGGGGCCGTGGACCCAGACTTCTTTGTCGCCAGAATCTTTGTTGGCATGATTGCGATCGATGGGTTGGAACGTAGCGAGCTCGGTCCAGAGGGTGAGCAATTCAGGGCCAGGCGTGCCGATGAAACCGCCGACATCCGCTCCGCATAAGCCGAAGCCACTGAGACCGAGATTTAGAAGCATTGGCGTGGTGAGACGAAGATGATTCCAGGACGCGGTGTTGTCGCCGGTCCAGGTGGCAGCGTAGCGGTGGCCCCCGGCATAGGTAGCGCGCGTCAGGACAAAGGGGCGAACATCGGGTTCGAGTTTAAGCAGGCCTTCGTAGGTGGCGCGCGAGTTTTCCATGCCAAAAACATTGTGAATTTCAAGATGAGAGGCGGAGCGGGAATGGAAGCCCGGCTCATCAATGCGGTGCTGGGCGTTGTCGGGCATAGTCAAAAGCGGGGTCAAGAAGACGGAAGGCTCGCCCATGTCGTTCCAAAATCCGGCGACACCATTGGCCAGAAGATTTTTGTACAAGGTGCCCCACCACTCGCGCGTTTTTTGCTGGGTGAAGTCGGGGAAAACCGAAGGACCGGGCCAGACGGAGCCAACGTAGGTTGAGCCATCGGCGTTTTTGACGAAGTGATCGCCTGCAACGCCGGTATCGTATGGGGCATAGCCTGCGCCGGGAAGCCGGGCGATATGCAAATCGGTGATGGCTACGACGTGAAAGTCTTCACGCTTCAGATCGGCAAGCAGTTGCGCGAAATGGGGAAACTTGGCGGTGTCGACAGTGAAGGGGCGATGATCCTGCTGAAAATCGATATCGAGATACAAGACGTCGGCGGGAATTTTGTCGGCTCGTAAGCGGTCAGCAATTTCGCGGACCCGGGCTTCCGTTTCGTAACTGAAGCGCGATTGTTGAAACCCAAGGGACCACAGCGGCGGAAGAGGGGGCAAGCCGGTAAGCCAGGCGTATGTGCGGATGACCTGCTTTGGATCGGGACCGTAAAAAACGTAATAGTCGATTGGTCCGCCTTCGGCGCCGAATGAGTATTTATTGCGATCGACGGTGCCGAAATCAAAACTGCTGGACCAGGTGTTGTCGACGAGCACTCCGGCAGAGCGGCCGGCGCGCATGGTGACGAAAAAAGGGATGCTCTTGTAAATCGGATCGGTGGATTCCTGGAACAGGAAAGCGTCGGTATTCCACATGCGGAAGGAATGGGCACGCCGATCCAGGCCGCCGGTTTTATCGCCTAGGCCGAAATAATGTTCATCGGCAGGCATCTTCTTGTAAACGCGGAAGGCATCTTGATGGAAATCGGGCGGCCAAACGGACGCGTCTTCTTGCACGACATTGCCTTCCAGGTCGGTGATGGACAGGCTGAGGGTGGAGAGCTCGACACGGGCGCGTAGCGCTTTGGTGTGAAAGCCAACTGTGCCGGCGGCGTTCTCGGGAATTACCTGGACAATTTGGTGGCGAACTTCCACGGGGACGGCCCAGGAAGCATCTTCCGGCAATTCTGATTTAGCCGATTCGCGGATTCGCAGCACGTCGTCGCGCAGGGCAACGACTTGCAACACGAATTTATCGCAGCGAATTTCGATGCCGTTGGGGAGTGGCCTGGTGTGGGCCGCGTCTGTTTGGGCGACGGTGGATTGGGAAGTTTGCGGGGCGGCTGGGACGTGCGCGAGGGTAAATGGAAGGAATAGGAAGCCAGAGAGCAGGGTAAGTGGAAACAATCGCCGGAATGTACGTGCCGCTTTCGTTTTACTTGAGATGGCTCTCTGCGTTTTCATCTTCGTTCCTGGTTACTGGCAAAACTCACGCTAGTCGCGCTTACAGATGAGCTGCTTAAATATACTGCGCTCCTGCGGTAATCGGCGGCGTTGGCGGGGGCGGCGGACCACTTGGCGAGCATACATCGTGTGCCAAGGGGAGCGGGGCAGTTGTTTACTGACGAGCACAGCAAGCCTGGCAGGCATTGAGAGATTCCTCGACTTGGAAACAATCTCGTTTCCTGCCAGGTGCTGACTCCCCGGGGTGTTGGGGGAGAAACGTGGTTTTTCTTTACCAGTAGAATTTCCCAGCGAACTGCAAGCTGCGCGCGGGGTATGCGGAAGTGATTGTGCCGAAATTGGCGTCGCCCAGATTGGTGTCTGGCTCGAAGAAGTTCGGGTGGTTGAAGGCGTTGAATAATTCGAAGCGGAACTGGAAGCGCTTCGTTTCCGTGAACTTCCACCATTTCTGTAAGCCCATATCCCAATTGACGAATCCTGGGGCGCGGAGATTCGAGAGGAATCGTGGCGAGTCGCCAAAGGTGAATGGAGCGGGTTGAGCGAAGGCTGCCGGATTGATCCAGTCGTTGATGGATTGATTTTGCGGGGTCAGGCTTACTCCGGGGACAATGTTCGGCCGCTGGTTGAAGCCAAAGCCGCCGGTGTTATTGGACGCGGGAGTGATGGAGAGAGGCAGCCCACTATGGATGGTGAGGATGCCGCTCCACTGCCAGCCGCCAAGAACCGCGTTCATGGGCCGATTCCAGCCGGAACCCCACTGCTTGTCTTTGCCGAAGGGCAATTCGTAATTGTAGTTGGCCACCAGGCTGTGAGTGAGGTCGCTGGCGTCCACGGAGCGCTCTGCGGCGAGATTGTAGGAATTGCGGACGCTGCTGCCGCTGCCCGGGAATGCCCAACCGGATGCGCCTTGAACGTTGTCCATGAACTTGGAGTAGGTGTAGGAAACGTTGAGTTCCAAGCCGGAGTGCCAACGATGAGTGTACGTGGCTTGTAGCGCGTTGTAGGTCGACGAACCGACGGAGGGCTGAGCTTCGGTCACGCTGCAATATTCCGGATAGGGCCGCAACAATTGACCTTGCTGCACGGTGGGATTGTTGAGACCGCAACCGCTGGAAGTGATGTGGCCAAAGAAGGGATTGGGCACCATCTGGTTCAGGGCGTTGCCCATGGCCAGATCGGCGACGGGGAGTTCATTCCATTCCAAATATTGCGAAAGGACGTGGACGCCGTGATTGCCGACGTAGCTGATGTCGAGCAGATCGTTGGGAGTGAAGCTGTATTGCAGGCCGAGCATCCACTGCTGGACATAGGGTGAGTGACGAACATTGTCGGTCACAGGATTCAGCCCAAAACCAACGTCGGTGAGGCCTCCGAGAGTGTTGCCAGTGACCGGAACTTGGGTTGAAAAGGCACTGGGCAGTCCGAGCGTAGAATTCCCGCTGAGAGTAGAAGAGGGATTCAGACCGCTGTTGAGGGTGGTAACCCAGGGAGTAGCTTGGGAGTAGCCGATGTTCGGGCCTTGGCCGTAATAGTTGGGCACAAAGAATACGCCATAGCCACCGCGCATGACGATCTTGTCGCGCAACTGGTAAGCGGCGCCGATGCGCGGAGCAAAATTGGTGTAGGACGTATTGTAAACGCCGCGATTGTTACTGGAATTGAACACAAGGGCGCCCGGCACATTGAACCCAACCGCAGTGCTGATGGGGTTTACAGCCGAGAAATTAAAGTATTCCTGGGCGTTCTGGCGTTCGGTGGGAGCGGTCTGAATTTCGTAGCGCAAACCCAAGTTGAGTGTGAGCTTGCGAGTCAACTTCCAGTCGTCCTGCAAATACCAGCCGAGAAGATTTTTGTCGGTAGCCGGGAATTGATTGAAACCGGTTTGGTCGGTGCCACTGCCCACACCGAGAAGGAAGGAAGCGAAACCGTTGCCGGTGCCAGCGGTTTGGAGTTGCGGATCGGGTCCAGCGGTTGATGTCGTTTGAAACTGCAGAGTGGTATTGGCGTAGTGCCCGCCGTCGATACGGGCCCACACATCCATGAAGCCGAAAGCAAAGGTGTGCTTGCCGTGTACTTTGGTGAAGTCGATGGAGTCCGTCCAAATGGTCTGCGGAACGATGTAATTGTCCAGATTGACCGGCGCTCCAAGATAAGCGTAGCTCTGAGGCTGGATCTGTGGAAACGAAGGCGCAATGGAATTGATGAATGAGGGGAATCCCAAGTCTGAGGATTTATAGCCGAAGCTTTGCGTAGTGGACTGTTCCACATGGCGGTTCACGCCAAGGTTCAAGCTCACGTCGAAAGTTGGGCTAAATACGTGGGTATATCCGACGTTTACGCTATACCGGTTATTTGGAGCGGTAACGCCTGGTCCGCCGGGATTGGATGCACCGTAATAGGTCGGCGAATTAATTTTCGACTCGAATTTCTGAGACCAACGGACGTTGACGCGATCGTTATCGGAGAAATTATTGTCGATGCGGCCGGAATACTCATCGGAGTGTGCGGCAGCGGCGGCGGCCTGAGTAAAGTTATTGATCAGGTTGCCGTTGGTAGGGGTGGGCCAATACGATCCAGCGGCAATACTGGCGGCGATGGTATCCATCAAAGCAGGAGGAATGATGTTGCCTGGGAACGGATCGCGAATGTAGCCGGTGCTGTTGGCTATTAATCCGGTGACCGGATCCAGTTGCCCTGCGGTAATTTGTCGGGTGCTGAACGGATTGTAGATCGCGCCGCTGACAATCGACCTGCCCAGAGCGTCGGTTTGTCCAGTCGGTGCTCCCAAGAGTGCTGAAAAATCTCCGGAGCGCTCGGCAGTGGTGGGCATGGTGCCAACGAAAGTTGCCGGGGTAGCCTGGCGCAGACCTTCATAGTAGGCGAAGAAATAAGTTTTGTTTTTACGAACCGGCCCGCCGATGGTGGCGCCATATTGATTGCGGTGGAAGGCAGGCTGTTTGCCGTTGTTGAAGAAGTAGCGCGCGTCGGCATTGCTATTGCGGTAGAACTCGTAGGCATCGCCGTGGAAGGCGTTGGAGCCGGACTTGGTGACCACGTTGATGACGTTGCCGCTGCTGAAGCCGTACTGCGATGTGAAGGCATTGGTCTGAATCTTGAATTCCTGAACGTCGTCGACGGATGGAACGTAGATCACCCCGCCCCAATCGAGGCGCGTGTCCCAAGTTCCGTCGAGCAAATATTCCGCGGTGTCAAAGAAGGTGCCGCCGAAATTAAGGAAGGAAACGTCCTGGTCGGCGGTACCGGAGATGCCGGGCGCTCCAACGACCTGTTCTTCCGCGGCGTTGCTGACGGAAGAGTTGAGAGTCGCGAGACTGATGACGTTGCGCAGGTTGAGAGGAAGGCCGGCAACCTGGCGAGCCGAAATGTCTGAGGAAATATTGGCGTTGTCTGCGTTGACGAGGGGCACCTCGGAGCTGACCTCGATGTTTTCGGTGACGGCGCCTACAGTGAGGTTCACTGGCTGTTCAGCGACCCGACCCGCGGCCAATTCCAGTCCAACTTGTTTATAGTGTTTAAAGCCTGAGGCTTCGACTTCCAAGGTGTAGACGGCAGGCGGGAGGAGCGTAAAGGTGTAAAGACCGCTGTCGTCGGTGGTATAGGTGCGCGAGATTCCCAAACCCGAGCTGGTTAGGGTGACCTTCGCACCGCTGACAGACGATCCGGCGGCATCAAGGACAGTTCCACTGAGAGTGGCTGTAACTTGAGAAGACTGACCATAGAGTCGCCCGCCGCTGATCAAGAGAAGCAGCAGAGCGGCTAGCCAAAACTGCAAATTCCGAATTCCTTTTCTACCTAACATAAAGGACATCCCTCCTAAATCCTGGCTGGGTGCCAGGATTCCACCCTCGATCTGCTCTGAATGGCCGCAAATCCGCCTGGCTCGAAAAAAATGAGCGTCGAAAGGCTGACGGGCAGCGACAGAGCAGAATTGAAATAACTGGTACCAGCTATAGGGAATTTGCGTAGGGAGTGGCAACGGTTTGCAGGTTAAGGAACAGGGATAAGAACGATAAGAGGCAAAACGATTGCCTATAACGTTTATTTGGAATAAGTTAGAGGAAGTGGAAGAAACCGAAAAGAGCACAGGTTGGAAGGCTTTAACGTTGCGCTGCCTTTGAAAGCATTATACTATCTGGTTAAACGCAGTAAAAATATTCAACAACCTGAAGTCCCGGTGCTCTGTTTCGCGGTGCAGCGACACTATCACACGAGATAAACGCGGTAGGGCACATTGCTATCAGAGCCAGTAACAGACAGTTGGGTACCCGCGAGCGAAGTAGAGAAAGCCGCGGTGCAGCAGCAACTGGAAAAGCTGCTGGCTACTTCCCTGTTCCATTCCAGTAAAAGGTATCCGAGTTTTTTACGATTTGTTGTGTCGCGCGCGCTCGCTGGTCAAACCGACCAGTTGAAGGAGCGGGTACTCGGTGTAGAGCTGTTTGAACGATCCCCGGACTACGACACGAATACTGACCCGATTGTCCGGGTAACCGCAGCGGAGATTCGCAAACGGATCGAACTTTACTACCAAAATCCGAAACATAGCCAAGAAATCCGGTTGTTCTTGCCTTCTGGATCGTATGCGCCACAGTTTTCTTGGCCCGGACATCCAGGCGGGATACCGCCAAAGACGTTGGAATTGACGACCAGTCATCCTCTGAAAATCAATGTGTCCAGCGGATTGCCGAGAAATTCAGAGGCAGCTCCTGCGCACGTGGGTTATTTGAGCCGCAAACACCTGGCGTTGATTTTGGGAGCCGTTGCACTGGCGGTGGTGGCTGCAGGGGCCTGGTATGCGTCGCGGCCTTCGGCTCTGAGGCAGTTTTGGGACCCCTTCGTGAAGTCGTCGGAGCCGGTGCTGTTTTGCATCGCGGATCAGAGTCAATACTCATCGATTCGGTTGCGAGACGCGGCTGATCCGCAGCGCGAGACGACGCTGAGCGACAGCATGGTGACAATCATTATTGATGACGTAAGCCCATTGGTGAATTTAGCGGGCATGTTGCGGACGTATGGCAAGACCTATCGGGTGTTGGGTGAGGCGTCAACCAGTCTGACGGATCTTCGCCGCGGGCCGAGCATCTTCATTGGAGCCTTCGACAATAGCTGGACGCTGCGATTGACTGGACCATTGCGTTTTCACTTTGCGAACGATGCGGCCATGACGCAATTCTGGATTGAAGATCGCGCCAATCCTGGCAAGCACGAGTGGGTTTTGGATCGGTCGCAGCAACAACAAACGGGCACTTATAAGGATTACGCGATCGTGGGACGGCTTTTGGATCCGAATACCGATCAATACGTGGTAGTCGCCGCCGGCATTGGGCGCGGCGGCACGGTGGCTGCTGGCGAGTTCCTAGTGGACCAGCACCGCATGGAAGAATTGCTGAAGCAGGTGCCGTCTGATTGGAAGCGGAAGAATCTGGAAATTGTGCTGGAAACGCAAGTGATTGAAGGCCGGTCTGGTCCGCCGAGGATCAGCGCAGTGCACGTCTGGTAGGCGCGGGTCAGTGACCTTGTGCGAGCTCCCAGCGGCAACCGTTTACGAGGAACGCTGCGCGCGAAACTCCTGAAGACATTTTTGCGCCGTCTCTAACTCGGGAAAGCGGCTGCCTTCCTGTTCGACCAAATAATATTCCACGCCGCCGACACTTTCTGCTGCGGCAAAAATTGCCTTCCAGTTGGCCACGCCTTCGCCAAAGAGGACGGTGTAACCCTTCCCCGCGTCCGGTGACCAGTCTTTGCAGTGGATGGAACGGATTCTGCCTGGATTTGCGCGGATCCACGCAACAGGATCAGAGCCGGCGTTGAGACAGGTGCCTACGTCCAACTGCAGCATGACGCTGGGATTGGTATTCCTGGCGATAAACTCGATGGGCCGCTGGTTCCCCGGCAACTCCGCGCTCGGAGTGAACTCTAATTGATGATTGTGATAGCCAGCCTTTAAACCTGCGGGCGCCAATTGCTCGGTAGCGAAATTCAGCTTGTCGGTAATCGGTTTCCAACCGTCTGGGCCGGGGCCGGGCTTGGCCGAAGCCATAACCATATATTTGCTGCCCAAGATGGAGTTGTAGTCGCGGGCCTTGGAGAGATTTTCTTTGTCGAAGAACGCATTGTCGTTGTGCGTGGAGAGGCAGCGAATGCCGAGATCGTCGAGGAGTTTGCGCATGTCTTTGGTCTGGACTTCGGTCCACGCGAAATAGGGCGCGTAGAATTCGACGACTTGATAGCCCATCCCGGCCACGGCGCGCACCGTCGCTTGGGGATCACGTTTGAGTTCATCACGAACGGAATAGAGTTCGAGGCCGACTGGAATGGAAGTGGGGGCGGCACGAAGGTCCAGCGCCCAAGGAAGAGTTGCGGAGAGAGCTACAAAGGTGCGACGCGAAAAAGTTGGTAAAGTCATGAGGAAATGCTAACGCCGATTCGCAGGATTTCCTACTGCCGACATTAACGATTATAAGGGCCGATTATAAAGGCTGAGGCTCTTTGTCGTTTTCCGTCTTGGTGTCACCCAAATGCCGCTCCAGGGTTCTGCGGGCCAAGTCTTGTCCGCCAAGTCCGAAGGCAATTGCTAAGCCAAACATCGCAGCGCCGAAGACGATGGAGAATGCGGCAACCACGGTTTGACGTGCTACGCCGAGTTCCTCAAGCGCCATGGTGATGGCCAGTATCCAAATGACGAAACGGATGGACCAACTAAGAATGCGCGCGGAACGGACACCAGCATTAACCGCAGCAAGAAGCGCCGTTCGCGACAGGAAGTTGGCAATTACTGCACCCAGGAACAAGATAACGATGGCGACGAAAATTTCTGGCAGAAACCGGAAGAGGCGTGAAATCTGTTCCTGCAAGCCGGCGACGCCGAGAACGCTAAGGCCGACGAGAACGAAGCTTAGCCAGGTGACCCAGAAAATGGAGCGGCTGAGCAATTCGCTCATAGCAGGAAGATGAGCCATGCGGAGGAACCGCGAGGCTCCCGCTTCTTCGGAAACACGATCGATCTTGGTGAGGCCGAGAAGTGCGCGCAGCATTTGCTTGAAGATAAAGGCCACAAGCAGACCGATAGCGATGATGATGAGCATCACCAGGAATCTGGGAAGAAATTCGGCAACCATGTGGACTAAGTTGCTGTAGACCTGCTCTAAGGCTTGCAGGATGGTCTCTTTCATGATTTCACCTCAACGTTTGCTTTCCATCGCTCCCTCAAATATGGCTTTTGCAATTCGAATTCGGCGCAGAGCATTTCGCTGGCCGCCTCCATCTCTGCCGGGGAAGAATCAGAATGTTCGATCAAGAAAGAATTGGTCATGCCGCGATAGAAGGGGGCAAAGGCTTGCACCAGGTGATCGCGGTTAATTACGGCGTGGTGGTAGGAAGAGGCGAAGTCGTAGACGGTCCTGACCCACAAGTCGGGCCGGAATCGGAATTGTCCCTCGGGTAGCGCGACGATGTTTTTTATCTCTTTAAGCGTGTCGGGTTCTAGAATCACGCTGAGAATCGGTTGCAGTTCGGTGACACCACTGCGAAACATCTCAAACATGCGGTGCGGATCGAGTTCGGCGGTCTCGGAGGTGAGCTCGTGCTCCGGTCCAAAGGTGGGAACTTGCTGCGAGCGCTGGGAGTCCAGCCACAACGATTGATTCCCTTCCAGGCACCAAAATAAATTGCCAACGGTTTGCCGCAGCGCGTCGACGATATCGCTTCCCGCAACGGTGGGAGGCTGAGACTTCTCGCCGAGATAGGTCTGGCAACAGCGAAGATCGGAAGCAATCGCGGAGATGGCCATCCAAGCTTCGGGGCGCGCGCGAATTGCTTCTTCTTGCCAAACGTCTTGATTCAGGCAGAGAGACGCAAGGCGGCCAGAAAATCCCCACTCATCGGAATATAGCTCACGGATAGCACAACCGAAAACAGCGCGGCTCATGGGGTAGAGAAGATTCCGTGCCAGCAGACCTTGGAATTTGTTTCGCTTGTACAAGGGCGCAACGAAATCGAAATTCTCGTGATAGGCCGGCTTGAGAAGGCTGGCGACGGCACCAGGACTGAGGTTGGCTGCGGGGGGAAGGACAGCACAAGCGCGGGCTCGCAGCAAATCGGCAGCGGCCAAAACGGTGTGGAGCGCGACGCCCGGCGGAGGAGGACTGGAAAAATCGGCGGTGACGCGATGAATGGTGCGAAGTGAAGTAATTCCGGGCTGGCGCGGATTCCTGGTGGAGGGCGTGGATGAAGTTTCTTCTGAAAGGCCATTTTTTTTGTCTTTATCGCCGCTGCCAACGATGACAATCACCACGCGCTGTCTGACGAAATATTGTTGAAAACTCTGCTCAATGGCGCTCAGAGCATGAGTGATCGTGTCCGCCGCATCGCGGGAAGAGACGCCAACAAGTAAATCGACCTCGCCAACATTCATCAACTGGCGAAGTAAGTCGTCTGCTAAAAAAGTATCTTCAGCCAAAACAAGCCACCATCCGATACGAGATCAAAGCCGGCGAAGTTGAAACCAGTAGAACTGATAAGGACCCAGGGTTAGCAAATATGGCAAATTCCCAAAACGAGGAAACAGGTTACGTCCAAACATTTCGATGGGGACGTAGCCCTTGTAGCGCTGCACATCGAGTTCGACAGCCTGTGCGGAGTTGGAAAGATTATTCACTACGAGTACCGTCTCGCCTTCAAATTGGCGGACGTAGGCCAAGACGCGATGATTCGACGGATTGAGAAACTGAATCGTTCCGCGGCTAAAGACTCTAAACGCATTGCGAACTTTGATAAGAGATTTCATCCAGAGCAGAAGGGAGTGCTCGGAGCGGGTTTGTGCATCCACGTTGACAGCCTGAAAGCCGTAGACGGCATTGGAAATGACGGGCGCGTAGAGGCGTTCCGGATCGGATGAGGAAAAACCTGCGTTCAAGGAACTGTTCCACTGCATTGGAGTACGAACACCATTTCGATCGCCAAGGTAAATGTTGTCGCCCATACCGATTTCGTCGCCGTAGTAGACGATGGGCGTTCCGGGCATGGACATTAATAAGCCATTCAGCAGTTCGATGCGCCTGCGGTCGTTGTTCATCATCGGCGCCAAACGACGGCGGATGCCGCGATTGATGCGCATGGTCTTGTCGGTAGCATATTCGTCGTACATGTAATCGCGTTCGATGTCGGTGACCATTTCCAGGGTGAGCTCATCGTGATTGCGCAGAAAAATAAACCACTGAGCATTTGCAGGAATTTCCGGGGTCTGTTCGAGGATTTCGATGATGGGCTTGCGATCTTCCAGCTTCACGGCCATGAACATTCTGGGCATCAGAGGAAAGTGAAAGGCCGCGTGAAATTCGTCGCCATCGCCGAAATACGCGCGCACGTCGGCGGGCCACTGGTTGGCCTCTGCGAGTAGCATGGTGCCGGGATAGGAGATGTCGAGGCGCTTGCGAATTTCGCGAATGACCGCGTGCGTTTCTGGAAGATTCTCGCAGAGTGTGCCTTCGCGTTCGACCAGGAAGGCGACAGCGTCGAGGCGGAAACCGTCTACGCCAATATCGAGCCAGAACTTCATTACTTCCCAGACCGCTTCGAAGACGGCGGGATTGTCGTAGTTCAGATCTGGCTGATGGCTGAAGAAGCGGTGCCAGTAGTAGGACTTCGAGAGGGGATCCCAGGCCCAGTTAGAAGTTTCGGTGTCGACGAAAACGATGGGGACACCTTGATAGCCGGTGTCAGTCTCGCTCCAGACGTACCAATCGCGCTTGGGGTTGTCGTGCGAGCTTCGCGATTCCTTGAACCAGGGGTGCTGGTCCGACGTGTGGTTCAAAACCATTTCGATGATGACGCGAATGCCGCGACTGTGGGCGGCTTCCAGAAATGTTTTGAAGTCGTCGAGCGTGCCGTAGCTGGAGTGGACCGAGGTGTAATCGGCGATGTCGTAGCCGTCGTCGCGCAGAGGAGAGGGGTAAAACGGGAGCAACCAAATGGCGGTGATGCCAAGTCCCTGGAGGTAGTCGAGCCGGCGCGTCAGTCCGGCAAAATCGCCAATACCATCCGCGTTGCTGTCGCAGAAGGTGCGTACATGAAGCTGGTAGATGACGGCATCTTTGTACCAGAGATTATCCCTTTGCAGCGCCAACGATCGACTCTCCTTTCGTTCTGCAAGACCGCTTCTAGAATTATTAGTCTACGGATGGAAGACCGCTCTGGGAAGATGCGGCTCAAAGTGTCGTGGTTCGTAATTGAGATTCATTCGGCGTCTATTTCCACCTCAAAGATAGCTTGTATCCAGTGGCAAGTCATCTCGGACCAAATCTGTTGGAGGTTGGAGGTGAAGATTTCGATGCATTCGACCGGGAAGGGTACGGTATTCCCTTGATACACGGCAGAAGTGAAGTCGGATTTCAGGCAAGGATCCGGAAATAAGATTCGTAAGGGGAAGCTCCTCGAGAAATCTACGTCGAGCTACTCGGAACGCGGGGGGCCAATGGTGCTTTGCAGTTTCTGAAATTCCTTCATTTCGTTTTGCGCCTGCTCGGTCTTACCTTGCTTGCGATACAAGCCAGCCAGTCCAAAATGCGCTTGGGCGGCGAGCGCGGTGGTCTTCTCGAGTTCAATTACCTTCAACCAGGATTGCTCGGCGATGGTGTTTTCGCCAACCAGCGAGGCGGCTTTGCCGAGGGAGTAAAGGGTCTCGCTCATGTCTGGCTTGAGTTCGTTGGCGCGCTTCAATTCCGCGAAAGCTTCCCGCGATTTTCCTTGTTGCAGCAGGGCGGCGCCCAGGCGGTAGGCGGCTTCGGCCTTACCAGGTTGCAATTTGGCTTCTGCGCTGAATTCGGCTTCGGCTTTCGGCCACTGCGCAGAATTCGCATAAACCTGGCCTAATTCCAGGTGGATGCCGGGGAGGTCGGGGCGCAGGCGCAGCGCTTCCAGGTATTCTTTTTCGGCTTGCGGCATTTGGCGGAGGGCATAGTAATTCTCGGCCAGCGCCTGGTGAGCGCGCGCGGAATCTGGATAACTGGCGATCAGGGTGTCGATGGCAGATTTCGAAAGCAGGCCGCTGGAATGGCCGAGGTAAAACAGCAAGTCGGGATCGTTGGGATGTTGGGCCAGCGCGGCCGTGAAATTGCCAAGGGCTTCGGTGAGTTGTCCCGTTTCGATCTGGGCGATACCTAGAGCCTCCTGGGCACCCACTTTGCTCAGGTGTGGGATCGATTCAGCCGCGTAGCCTTGCGAGAGAAGTGCGTAGCCCAGCAATTGGTGAGCCACGGGAAGTTCGGGACTAAGCTCCACGGCTCGCTTCAGCGGGGCGATAGCAGCGCCGTAATCGTGTTTTTCCATGTAGGCTGCGCCGAGGTTGACGAACGCGTCGGCCATTTGCGGGTCGAGTTCCGTTGCTTTTCGGAATTCGGCAATTTCCTGATCGACTTGGTGCTGCTTGCGCGCGTCGAGACCAGCCTGCAGATGTTGCATGGCGTCGGGTGTTCCAGCTTGCGCTGCGGCCAGCCATGCAAACAAGAAAATCCGGATCATGGGTGCTCCGGTTCGCGAAGTTCAAGGAACTGGTCGGCATGGACATCGGGCATAAGCTGTTTCACGCCGGAGGGCCACAAAATTTCGACGGTCACCTTTTGCGCGGAGCCCAAGCCGAAGTGCAGGCGCTTGTCGCTGGAGCACAAATAGCTGCCCGCGGAAGTCGCGAAACGAGTCTGACCGTTTACGGAAACGCGGGCGCCGTAGCCATCGCGATTGCTGCGAGTGCCACGCAGCGCGATGGATAGCCAGTGATTGGCGCTGTCGCAGCGATTGAGGAGCAACACAGGTGGACCGCCAAGAGTCGAGATCACAACATCGATTCGACCGTCGTTGTTGATGTCGCCAAAAGCTGCCCCGCGTGCCGCTAAAGGCGTGGGGGCACCAGACTCAGCGCGTTCGAAGTGGCCATTGTGGTTCATGGCAAGAAGCGGAAGTTCTTTATAGCGCAACGAAGCATCGATTTGCTGGACGTTGTCGAGGACATGACTTTGTGCCACGAAAAGATCCTTCCAGCCATCGTTGTCAAAATCTTCGAGGCCTACGCCCCAGCCGGAACTGCCCGAGGTGATCGCTCCCAATCCGGTCTCCAAACTTTGATACGTGAAGGCTCCGCCGCCATCGTTGTGGTACACGCCGTAAAGTTCGCGAGGCAGTACGGTAACGAAAACATCTGGGCGCCCGTCGTTGTCGTAATCCTGAAAAACCGTTCCCATGCCGGAAAGACCTTTGCCATCGATGGTGAGCGCGACTCCGGATTCCAGAGCGCACTCCGTAAAGGTGCCGTTGCCATTGTTATGGTAAAGATACTGCTGCATGCCGTCGTTCGAAACGAAAATATCGGTGAAGCCGTCGCCGTCGTAGTCGGCAAACGCGACACCGAGTGCCCTGCCCTTCTTTGCGGCAATACCGGAGCGTTCGCTGACATCTTCGAAGGTGCCATCGCCGCGATTGCGGTAGAGGAGACAGGTGGTCGTGGGAAAAACGTTAGGCGGGCAGTAGGTGTGCCACTCGCCACCACAAATTTTGTTGTGATCGGCGTCCCATTCCATGTAGCGGGTGACGAATAAGTCGAGCTTGCCATCGTTGTCGAAGTCGAAGAAGCCCGCGGAAACGGACCAGCCTCCACCAGCCAAGCCGGCTTTGGCGGTTACGTCAGTGAAGGTGCCATCGCCATTGTTGTGATAGAGAATATTTTTGCCGTAGCTGGTGACGAAAATATCCGGGTAGCCATCATTGTCGTAGTCGCCGATGGCAACGCCCATTCCGTAGTTGCCGTTTCCAGCGTTGGCCAGACCGGCAGCCTCGGTGACATCGATGAAACTGCCGTCGCGATTTTGCCGGTACAGGCGATTCCAGTAACGAGAATTGTTTCGTTCAAAATTTTCGGGAACGTGCAGACCTTCGGTGATCCGGCCGCCATTCACCATAAAGATATCGAGCAGGCCATCGTTGTTGTAGTCAAGCAGAGCGATACCGCCGGGCATGGTCTCGATCAGGAATTTTCGTGGAGTGGGAGAGTTCTGGAGTAGGAAATCGATGCCCTTTAGCGGCCTTACTTCGAAAATCGGAGCCGCTGCAGCCATCGCCGCGTAATTTAGAAAATCACGCCGCGTAAGTGGACGAACCATCTGTGCGTGCGACTCCTTGCCTTTGCCGGTGCGAGGCAAGGCCTTGGGCATTGTATTTTACGGCGTGAGAATTCGCCAATCGCGGAGATCGGAACGCGCTGGGGGTTGCAGCGTGACGAGAGCGAGACTGCATTGCGGCGGTTAAAAGGAAAGCGGCCCGGAACGGACGTGAACTTGTCGTCCATTCCGGGCATTTCCCGGGGTTAAAACATAAACTTCAGGCCGAACTGAATCAGGCGCGGATTGGTGCCCGGATAAATGCTGCTGACCTGACCGAATGTTGAGCTGCCCACAGCGGTGTTTGGCGGCGCCCATTGGGTACGGTTGAAGAGGTTGAAGAATTCGGCACGGAAGGCGACACCAAGTCTCTCGTCTGGTCCAAACATGGTTCGCTTGAACACTGCGAAGTCCCAGTTGTTAACGCCGGAAGAACGCAAAGTGGGATCGGTGCGCGACTCGTTACCGTAAGTGAAGTCCGCCGGAGCCGTAAAGCATGCGGTGTTGAACCACTCATTTAGTTTATAAGCGCCGCTCGGGCGCGATTTGTTGCATCCTGGGACCACATCCGCACGAGAACCGCCACCGAAGGAAGTGATGTAGTTAGGAATGGAGTTGCCGAAGGCCAACGGGAAACCCTTCTGGAAGATGGTCACGCCGTCGACGCCCCAGCCGCCAACGATCTTGTCCATAGCGCCGGTGGCCGACGAATAATACTTGCGGCCATGACCGAAGGGAAGATCGAGGACGTAACTGATGACCAAGCGCTGCGGAACATCTTGGCCCGACAAGGATCGTTCAGCACGATTATTGTTGTTGTCTTGAATGCTTCCGTTGGAAGCCTCAAGCCAATTCGTAAGGGTATCGGTGTCGCTGATTAACTTGGAATTGGTATAGGCCACGAGGAGCGAACCGGCACTGGCGAACCTGCGCTCCAAGGTCAACTGCAGCGAGTGATAGATACTGTCGTAGGAACCTTGGCCAGCCAAACTCAGGCCGGTGTATTGCGGGTAGGGACGGGCAAGCTGCCCCACCGTCGTAGTTGCTCCGGATAGAGCGTAAGAGGTGGATGTAACCGGATCAAAAAACGGATTAGGAACACTCTGCAGCAGTCCGACAGAGGGCGCGCCCGGTGCATTCGCCACGCAGCGAGTCCCGGTGATGGCTACCTGAGCCGCGCATTGTGATGCTGCCGCGGGTAAGTAACTATCGGGCAGTTGGTCGATCTGTTGAGAATAAGACTGCAGGTGCGTGCCCTTTGAGCCTACGTACGCGGCGGAGAAGAAGAAATGTCCAGGCAGGTCGCGCTGGATATTCAAATTCCACTGCTGTACGTAGCCTTCCGGATGGTTGGAGTAATCCGCGATGGAAAAGTTCTGAACGACCTGCGTGGCGTATTGTTGAGTTCCAAGTGCGCCGAGGGTGCGGCCAACAGGAGGAACAACGCCGGTAGATGGGAAGGGAGTATTGATGGTGTTCACGGGAACGCTGCCGTTGATCGTTCCGGTGTAGGACGTGGTCGCGTCGTTTACCAAGTCGTTGTTCGGATTCAAGCCGAACGACACGTAGTTCGGGATCCAGAACACTCCATAGCCGGCTCGAATAACTGTCTTCTGGTCGAAGCTGTATGCAAGGCCAATACGAGGTCCCCATTCGTCTTTTTTGCGGGGGATGGCGGTCCTTGTGTTTGGACTTACGAGCGCTACATCACCCTTCAGCCCAGGCAGGCCGGCAACATCGGGTAAACCGGCCGCAGCTGGATTGGACAGCCAACTAGCTGCCGTCGGATTAAAGTAGGAGAGACGATTGAAGCGCTCGGACCAAGGACCCTGCAAGTCGTAGCGGAGTCCCAGATTCAGAGTGAGTTTGTTGTTGAAGCGGAAAGTGTCGTCGAAGTAGAACGCATTGTATATCTGCTGCCCCGCAATCAGCGCCGGCACAACCGTCTGCCCAAAGAAATGGTTTTCAACGTTGCTTGGGTTGTCAGCGTATCCCAACAGGAAGTCGGCATACCCGTTTCCGGTGAAGCAAGCCAAGCCGGAGCCGCAGAACGCAAAGGAGCCGCTAGCTACGTTGGTCTGGGCATAATTGTCGCGGCCAACTTCAAATTGATAGCCTATCTTTACGGTGTGCTTTCCGCGAATCAACGTCACGTTGGGGCCAAGGTCCCACTGGGTGTTGCGGTCTTGAATGAAGCTCTGGCCTTGAGAACACATTACGTTGTCCGCGTAATCCAAAACGCAAGGCGTGGGAGGCGTGCGGGCAATGGACGGGATGACGGTGTTGAAGGAGGCTGGCCATCCAATGGTGGTTAGGTCAAAGCCCGCATTGTTCGGAGAGCGGTTGTAGGCAAAGCGGCTCAGGCTGGCAGTTACGGCCGCAATGGTATTCGGAGTAACGTTCCAGTTATAACCGAGGGCTACCGCACTCGTAGCGTACTTCTCTGCGCAACGGTCTTGGCAGAGTCCTGTACCGAGTGGATCCTGCGGCAAATCCAAAACGTTCCAGTAGGTGTAGCGGAAGAAAATGCGTTGATTGGCGCCCAGGGTTTGGTCCATGCGGCCGACAACCTGATTCTGGTTTCCGCCCGTGGCATAGGACTTGGAGTAGTTGTTCTTGCAGCCGATAAGATTATCCGGGGTGCACGGCGTGTTCGCTCCCGGCCACAACTTCTCGAGAGCAAGAGACGTAGGATTCAGGCGCGACGTCGGGATGATGTTCCCCGGAAAAGGCGTTGGAGGACCGGTGTAATTTGGGCAGGCGCCGGACGTCACCGTGCCGCCGCAGGGATCCATGATCGGTGCAATGCCGGGCGCGGAGAAATCGCCGGCCAATTCAGGGCTTGTCGGCACAGTGGTCAGTACCGGTGAGGCGCCCTGGCGCAACCGAAACGCCTCCCAACTGAAGAACCAGAATGTTTTGTTGCGGCCGTCATAGAGATGCGGAACCCATAGCGGGCCACCAGCGTTTGCACCAAACTGGTTTTGCGTAAAGCTGGGGGTCTTGTTGGGCTGTCCGTTTTTCAGCTCGTTCGCCTTGTTGAAGGGATCGTTGGCGTTCAAAACGCGATTGCGCAAATATTCGTACAGCTCACCGTGAAGGTCGTTAGTCCCCGATTTGGTGCTGAAGTTCATTACACCGCCGGAGAATTTGCCCCAATCCGCGCCGGTATTGCTGGTTTGCACCTTGAATTCCTGGATTGAGTCTTGCGTGGGAATAACGACCGGCAGGTTGATGTAGCCGATGTTGAGAGGCTGGCCGTCGAGGTATTCAGCGCTTTCGTTGCCGAATGAACCGTTGACCTGATAATTGCCCCAGCCAAACGGATTGACGCCGACAGGCGTGCCACCGGCGCTTCCCTGCGGTACAACGGAGGGAGCGAGGGTGATCAAGTTGAAAACGTTGCGGCCGTTGAGTGGCAACTCGGCTACCTTGCGCCCTTCGACGACTTGGCCCAACGAAGAAGTCTCGGCCTGTAGCAACGGAGTTTCACCGGTAACTTCGATGGTCTGGGAAACTTCGCCGACTTGCATGGTGAAATCAATGCGGGCGGTCTGGTCAACCTCCACGATAACGTCGGGGTGCGCGGCACGCTTAAAACCTGTTTTCTCAACTTCAACCCGGAATGTGCCCGGCACAAGGTTGACGAAATTGTAGAAGCCTTCGGCAGTGGTTGGCTGGACGCGCTTTTCGCCGGAGGCCTGATTGGTGATGGTTACCTGGGCATCGGTGATAGCGCCTCCAGATGCGTCGGTAACCGTTCCGGCGATGGTGCCGTAACTGGTTTGCGCGGACGCTTTCGGAGCAAAAATGCCAACGAGGCTAAGGTTTAGCAGAACGCTGAATAGGACAACAGTAAGTAGACGCAAGTTCTTCATCCCCCACACTCCCCATGCCGACGTTTGACTGCGGTTTGGTGAAAACGCGCAGAGACACACATCCCAATGAAGTTCCGCGGAGCGAAACCTCTTCACTTCACACTGCACCCTCGACAAAGACGCTCTAACAGCTAGTACGAAACAGGTAGCAAATGTGTACCAATCACATGGGCGTGTGATGGAAAACCCTTAGGCGATGAATTATGGCGTGGCGATTTTATGTGGGGGAATTTACCAGAGATTTCCAGAGAACAACTCGGGAGAACAATCAGGGATGATTGGCTTCGTTGCGAAGCAGGGCGTAGAGGAACGGTTTGCTGGTTGGCTTGTGACTGCCGCCGCGCGGTTCAACGGTAACGAACACGGCGTCGATCTCTGCTAGTTTTTTCGGGTCGTCGAAGCGCATGACCCAGCGGCGCTTGGATTCGTTGTCCATGTAAAGAATCCCCAGGTTCATCGGTAGCGCTTGTTCACCCTGCGGCCTCTCGCGTTGTCCCCAAACCTGGAAGGTACTGGCATTCACGACGCCGGGCTCATGATCGAGGTCAAAAGCGTAGAAGATGAGAGATTTTCCCTGGGTATAGAAAACGCGGCCGAAAGGCTTTTGCGTGCGGCTGGTACCGTCGACGTCGAAGACATCGGCAATGTAAAGCTTTCGGGCGCCCATCAACTCGCGAATATCGCGATCGGAACTGAGGTACTGCTCGGTGTCGTTGAGACGCGCAGCTTGATCGCGATTCATGGCATTGAGATCGGCGACCTGCAATTCCAGCGCGGACACACGTTGAGCGGCCTTATCGCGTTCAGCGCGAAGGGTGGCGAGTTCGGCCTGCTGTTCGGAGTAAGACTCGTTCAGCGCCTGAATTTTGGCGGCAAGGTCGTCGCGTTGCTGGGAGAGAAGGCGGACCTGCTGTTCGGACTGGCTGCTGGCGGCGGTGAGAGAGGTCGATTGATCTTGCAGCGTGCGCAGCGCAGATCGCAGCTTGGCTAGCTCCTGCTCTTTTTGCGCGCTCTCTTGGCGGAGTTGGTCAAATCGTTTGGTCTGGGCCGCTAGCAATTCTTCGGCGGCATTCTTTTCAGTGGAAGAACCTTGCGCTGCGACGGGCAAAGCCGGCGGCGCAGCAGTAGACACAGCGGGAGTAGACACCGCAGAAGTATTGGGCTGGGTGCGGGCGCCAAGGCGATACGCTCCCCACGCGACGGTGAGTAGGAGGCCAGCGGCCAGCGCTACCTGGGTGAGAGAGCGGAAAGTTTCGCGAGAGAACGAACGAGTCGGAGGCGGAGTGCAGCTGTGCGGCGTGTCGTTGAGTGCAGAGGCCTGGTGCGCACTAACGCGCGTCAATAAACGATCGAGCCCCGAAGCGTTGTCCCAATTTGTCTCGCGACAGTCACCATACTTGTCGATGAGGAACGCGACACCGTTGGTGGTCAGCGTCAGATACTGGGAAAAAACTTCGCGGCACTCCTCGCAATTCTCCAGATGCGATTGTAATTCGGCTAGTTCGAACGGCGCGAGCGAGCCTGAGGCGGCCAAGGCACAGAGCTTCGTGAACTTCTCATGCTGGTCACCCGACTGGATCCTTAACATCGTTTCGCTTCCCGAAGACTCTGGACGAATGCACTTTTACGAAGCCGTTCCAAACCGCGATAAAAATGATGCCTGGTGTTACCCAGAGGTTGATTCAACTTCTGGCTGATTTCCCGTAAGTCTAACCCTTCAAAGTAGAACAACTCAAGCGTGGCACGCTGAGTATTGGGCAACTCTTCGAAGGCCTTCTCCAACTGGACCCGGTTCAACTTCGCTCCGATTTCGCGGTCGAGATCAGTGCCTCCAATTAATATATCTTCGAGTGAATCGATATTTGTACCAAGATAAAAGCCACGACGCGCTAAGTGTGCTTTTCTGTCTAATGCGCGATGAAGCGCGATTTGCAGGATCCAGTTTTTCACCGTGCCCTTAGCGCTGTCGAAGAGCTTAGCTTTCTTGTACAAGTGAAAAAATGCTTCTTGGACAACGTCTTCCGCTTCGCCAGTATCCCGAATGATGCCGCGCGCGATGCGGAACACCAAGCGAGAATAGCGTTCGAACAGGACTTCCAGCGCTTTGGTGTCTTCCGCCTGCAAGCGGGACATGACATCATCATCGCTGGGAATGCGGATCGCAGGGATTTCAGGCCGGATGAGCGAGCTATCCTGGCTTATCTCCCAAGCAGTCGGAAATGTAAGTGCACGTCGTGGCGGCAGAGAACTCATGCGTAGTTCCCAATGAGACGGTATGTCGCCAACCCCTCAGCCAAACACCCGTAACATCGATAACTCCCCCGGCAGAGCTTCAATGGTCAGAGAAAGATACACCAGACCGGCGGAAGTAAGAAGATTTTTCGATGCGCCGAAGCGTTTTTGTTTCTAAATAAATGCCTTAGTACCTGGTACAAGCTGACGGTGGACGGCGTATATCTGTAAACAGACCACCTAGTTGCGAGATTAATCCGCTCTCAGAAAAATAACTTCAGGCCAAATTGTACTAAGCGCGGATTCGTCCCCGGTGCGGTCGCCGTAACTACCCCGAAATTCAGATTGTTGGCCGAACAGCAAACGGTGCTGGGCGGAGCAAATTGCGTGCGGTTGAAGATGTTGAAGAACTCGGTGCGGAACTCCAAGCCTAGGCGCTCGTCGCTCCCAAACCGTGTGCTCTTGAAAACTGCGAAATCGAAATTGCTTATCCCATCGGCGCGTAATCGAGGATCAACGCGCGCCTCATTGCCAAAGGTGAAATCGGCGGGGGCGACGAAGCATGCGGTATTGAACCAACGTTGGATTCGCGTCGCGTCTCCTCCCGGCGCTTCCGTGTGGCAGAACGGAATGACGTTGGGACGGGAACCACCACCGAACAAGGTGGTGCCGTTAACCTGACCGTTGGTGAAGACCAGCGGGAACCCACTCTGGAAAATGGTTACGCCATCAACGCCCCATCCACCAATGAACTTGTCAACCGTTCCGCTGGTGTTGGCAAAATAGCGCCGACCTTTTCCAAAAGGCAGATCGAGCACATAGCTGATGACGAGACGCTGAGGAACGTTTTGAGAAGAGAGAGAACGTTCACCGCGTAGATTGTTATTGTCCTGGATGGCGCCGACTCCGGGTTCGAGCCACGCGGTAAGGGTGTCGGTGTCGCTGATGAGTTTGGCGTTGGTGTAGGCGACGAGTAAGGAGCCAGCGTCGGCGAAACGTCTTTGCACGGTGAGTTGAACCGAGTGATAGATGCTGTCGTAAGATCCTTGGCCAGCCAATTGAACGCTGGTGTACTGAGGATAGGGGCGAAGAAGCTGTCCAACTGTGGTGGTAGGGCCATTCAGCGCGAGAGCCTGACCGTTGATGAAAAAAGGATTTGGAGCGGATTGCACCAAGGTCACGTTTTCCCGCGGATTCGGAAGCGAGGGATTAACTTGAGCGGCGGCCTGCGCCAGTAAGGCGTCAGAGATCTGGTTTATTTGCTGCGAATACTGTGCGAGATGAGTGCCTTTCGAGCCGACATATGCGGCGGATACGAAGAAGCCCGCTGGTAGTTCGCGTTGAAAATCGAGATTCCATTGTTGGACGTAACCTTCGGGATGGTTGCTGGGGTCGGCTTCGGTGATGGACTGAACGACCTGGGTAAGGAACTGCTGCGTGCCTTGTGTGCCAAGGCTGCGGCCGGGCGGCGCGTAAATGCCTGACGGAAATGGCAGAGCGATGGTGCTGACCGGATGTGTGCCGTCGACAGTACCAGTGTAGGTTGTGGCACCGGCGTTGACCATGTCGTTGAGCGGATTGAGGCTGAAGGAAACGTATGTTGGAATCCAGAAAATGCCGTAGCCGCTGCGAACAACCGTCTTGGAATTGATGCTGTAGGCGAGTCCGAGGCGTGGAGCGAAATCGAACTTTTCGAGATGTATATTGTTGCGGTCCCCATTGGTCACGAGGAACACATCGCCTTTCACCGGCGCGGACCCTGCGGGAAGGAATTGGGTAAGGAAGTTGGTCGCGGTGGAATCGAAGTAAGATAAGCGATTGAAGCGTTCGGACCACGGGCCTTGCAGGTCGTAGCGCAATCCCAAATTCAGGGTGAGCCTGCTGGTGGCGTGCCAGGAGTCGTCGAAATAGAAAGCTTTGTAAATTTGCTGGCCGGCGGTGAATGCGGGCACGAGGGCTTGGGCGAAGAAATGGTTTTCGAAGTTGTTGAAGTTGTCGGCATATCCCAGCAAAAAGTCGGCGAAGGAAAATCCGGTTCCGGGAACGCCGGGCAAAGAAGTGAAGCAAGCCTGGCCCGCTACGCAGAAGTCGAAGCCGCCGCTGGCGATGTTCGACTGGGCATAGTTATCACGGCTGACCTCTAACTGAAATCCGGCGTGAAATTGGTGATGGCCGCGCAGAATCGAGATGCTCGGTGACAAATAAAACTGAGTGTCGCGGTCTTGAATGAAACTTTGCCCCTGCGTGCACATTATGTTGTCGGCAAAGTTGGCGACGCAGGGCGTAGGCGGGGTGCGCATTTCGGCGGGGACAGACAAGTTGTAACTAGCGGGCCAGCCAATGGTGGTCAGATCAAAATTCGAGTTTTTCGGGCTTCGATTGTAGGTGAAACGGCTGACGCTGGCGTTGAAGCCAAACACTGTGGTGGGCGTGAGATTGTAGGCGTAGCCGGCGGCCAAGGCATAGCTGTGGTAATCCTCAGCGCAGCGGTCGGCGCACACGCCACTTTCCAGCGGATCGATGGGAAGATCCACGACGTGCCAATAATTGAAGCGCAGGAAGATAGGCTGCTTGTTAGTAAGGTTGCGATCGAGCCGTGCGACAACTTGGTTGTGGTCTCCTCCAGTAGGAGCGGCAGTGGTGAAATTGTTGGTCATCGCGCCGGGCTGGTTGGCAGCGGGCCAGAGCGAAAGCAGTTTCGCTGAGGTGGCGTTGATGCGAGTTGCGGGAATAATGTTATTGGGAAATGGTGTCGGGGTGGCAGTACTGCCCGGGCAGGCTCCCTGCGCGCTCACCACGCCGCCACACGGGTCGTAAATCTGGTCGATCACGACAGACTTACCGTTCGCATTTACGCCACGGTCGTTGCAAATTCCTGCGGTGAACCCGGATTTACAAATCGCCGAGAAGTCTCCAGCGCTTTCAGCGGCGTCGGGAACAGTCGCGGTGAAGGGTTGCCGAGTGCGCAGACGAAAACCCTCGGCGCTCACGAACCAAAATGTTTTGTTACGTGAGCCGAAATTGGGAATGTTCAGCGGGCCACCGGCATTGCCTCCAAATTGATTCTGCACCCAGCCAGGTCTGGGCTGCAGGGCGGCGCTGAGGAAGAAATCGTTGGCGTTGAAGACTTTGTTGCGCAGATATTCGTAGATCTCGCCGTGGAGAGAGCTGGTTCCGCTTTTGGTGCTGAGATTGGTGACGCCACCGGAAAATTTCCCCCACTCCGGACGTAGATTGCTGGTCTGAACTTTGAATTCCTGAATGGAATCCTGTGTGGGAATTAGAATGGGCAAATTGATGTAGCCGATGTTGAGTGGCTGCCCGTCCAGATATTCGGCGCTCTCGTTTCCGAACGAACCGTTGACCTGATAATTGTTCCAACCAAACGGATTGACCCCTACCGGCGTGCCGGTGGAACTGCCTTGCGGAACCACGGAGGCAGCCAGTTCAATTAAGTTGAAAACGTTGCGGCCGTTCAGGGGCAATTCGTTGGCTTTTCGTTGTTCCACAACTGTGCCCATGCTGGACGACTCGGTGTCGAGCAGTGGCGCTCCACCGCGCACGGTGACGCTTTCCGAAGCAGAGCCCAGCACCATTTCGAAATTAATTTCCAGGGCGTCTTGGACGTGGAGAACCAGGTCGGACTTGATGACTACCTTGAATCCCAGCTTTTCAATTTCGATGCGGTAGGTGCCGGGAGGCAGATTGGTGATGTAGTAGCTGCCAATTTCGTTGGTGACCGTTTCGTAATGAACGCGGGTACCGGTGTTGATGGTGATCACTTTGGCATCAGGAACGACGGCTTTGGTCGCGTCGGTGACCCGCCCGGTGAGCGAGGCGTTGGTCGATTGTGCAGACGCAGCGCGAGTTAGAAACAGCAGGACAACGGTGATGATGACGGCGCGCAGGATGCCGAGCAGGTCTAAGTTACGAATGGGACACCGGAGAAATTTCATCGAGATGAATACCGAAGTCGCGGACACGCCCCCAACGAAGTTCCTAACGGTGCAATAGATATCCGGAAGAGTCAAGGAGAGCGCTGTCCGGTTGCGTCCAAATACTCTACGGTGCATCAATATAACAGTCGCAATAACAGGCGCAGTAAAGACTTCTCCGAGGGCGTGGACTCACCGATTTACGTTAGACTAGCCCGCGGCGAAGGAGCAGTGTAGCGCCCTGGAGAAGCTTGATGGCCTACCAACCAATCGAGAATTACGGAATTATCGGGAACATGCGGACCGTGGCGATGGTGGGGATGAACGGGTCGATCGACTGGTTCTGCTCGCCGCGCTTCGACTCCCCCAGCGTCTTCGGGGCGATTCTAGACGATGCAAAGGGCGGGCGCTTTCAAATCTATCCGATTGCGGAAGATATTCGCCGGAAACAGTTTTACTGGCCATCAACAAATATCCTGATCACGCGATTTCTACATGGCGACGGGATTGCGGAGTTGGTGGACTTTATGCCGGTGGGACTACCGTTCGAATCGCCGTGGTACCACCACTTGTTCAGGAGAATTCGCTGCGTCAAAGGTTCGGTACGTATCGGCTTGGAGTGCAGCCCGGCGTTCGATTACGGCCGGACGAGTCACAAGACGACGGTGGACAACAACGGAGCGGTGTTCGAGGCGGACGAATGGAGGATGTCGCTGTCCTCAGCTTTGCCCTTGGTGCAAGACGCGCTGGGTGTGGTACGCGCGGAGTTTGTGCTGGAGGAAGGAAAATCGCATACGTTCACGTTTAATGGAGATTGCAAGGAAGCAGATGAACCTTGTGGCCCGCCATCCGAGCGCGAAGCGGAAGACCTGTTTCAGGGGACAGTGAAATATTGGCAGAAGTGGCTTTCGTCGTGTACGTACCGCGGGCGCTGGCGGGAGCAGGTGTACCGATCGGCGTTGGCGCTGAAGCTGTTGACCTACGAGCCGACCGGCGCGATTGTTGCGGCCGCGACAACAAGTTTGCCGGAAGTGATCGGAGGCAGCCGCAATTGGGATTATCGCTACACGTGGATGCGGGACGCGGCGTTTACGGTGTACGGTTTTTTGCGAATCGGATTTCGCGACGAAGCCGCGGGCTTCATGCGCTGGGTGCGAGACTACGCGACAAAAGGTGCGTCATCAGGAGCGCGCACTCCGGTGATGTTTACCGTCGACGGATCCAGTCACATTCCCGAGATGGTCCTGGAACATTGGGAGGGCTATCGCGGCTCCAGTCCCGTGCGCATCGGCAACGCCGCCGCGGGACAATATCAAAACGACATCTACGGCGAAATGATGGACGCGTATTACCTGTACAACAAGTATGTCAGCCCGATTTCGTACGACTCCTGGGTGAGGACACGAAAGCGCATGGATTGGATTTGTGAAAATTGGCAGAATCCAGACTCAGGAATTTGGGAGATGCGCAATCGCCAGGAGCATTTCGTCTATTCGAAAGTGATGAACTGGGTGGCGTTGGATCGCGGAATTCGGCTTGCCGACAAGCGCGCGTTCCCCGGTGATCGCAGCAAGTGGATTCAAGAGCGAGATAAAATCTACGAAGAAGTTATGACTAAGGGCTGGAACGAAAAACGGCAGGCGTTTACGCAATTTTATGGAAGCAACGACCTGGATGCTTCGCTACTGATTATGCCGATGGTGTTTTTTATGTCGGCCTCGGATCCGCGCATGATCAGCACCGTGAATGCCATCATGAAAAGCCCGCAAGAAGGAGGGTTGGTGAGTGACAGCCTGGTGTACCGGTATCCGCCGGAACCGCGGGTGGATGGACTGCCGGGCGAGGAAGGAACATTTAATATGTGCTCGTTCTGGCTGGTGGAAGCGCTGGCGCGAATGGGGCCGGCGGTCCCAGAGAAACTGGGGCAAGCCAGCCTGATTTTCGAACGGATGCTGGGATACGCCAATCATTTGGGATTGTTCGCAGAACAGACCGGATCACAGGGCGAGGCGCTGGGAAACTTTCCGCAGGCGTTCACTCACTTAGCGCTGATCAGCGCCGCCTACAATTTGGATCGGGCATTGGGAAGTCAGGGAGTTTAACGCGTTGTCGACCAAGCCAAGAATGCGCGATCCCGGCAGATCTTACTGCTTGCGGCTCCACCAGACAAGCGTGACACCAAGGCAGACTACAGCGATGCCAATCCAACGATTGCGGCTGATGCGTTCGCCCAGGAACGCTTTTGCGCCGAATGCGCCCGCGGCATAGCTTAGGGCGCTGACGGGCACGACGAAGCTCACCTCCTCCATCGACAAAATCGCCAGCAGGGAGAAGAATCCAAGCGCCATCAAGGCGACGCCGATCCACATCCAGGACAAGCGCAGTGATCGCCAAAGGAAATTGAGAATCGACCGTGGGCTGAAGTCGTGTACTTCGCCAATCGACCTCATGGCGCGGCTTACGCACAATTCGCCGCCGGTGCCGGCCACCACGATAAAAAAGAACAGAACCGCTTCAAGCACGATCAGCCTCTGCTGTGGTGCTGGGAGGAGTACGACCGACAATGAAAACGCCGAGACAAATCACGGCGACACCAAGCCAACGCAGCGGGGAAACCATCTCGCCAAGGATGAAATAACTGAGCACCGAGATGGAGAGATAGGAGAGCGAAGTGGCGGGTTGCACGTAGCTGTAGTCAGCCCAGGTCAGCAACAGCATGTGGACGATGAAAAAACCCAGCAGACAGGCGATTCCGACCCATATAAAAGGTGATGTCAACACCCGGAACGCGACCGGAAGGAGAATGACGCTGGTCCCAGCAGAAATCGGCCCAACGCTTTTCATGCCTTTGCCGAGAAAAACGTTGCCAAGCGGTCCCAAAATGATGCTGATGAGAATCATCGGGACAGTTTTCAGATGGAGTCTGCGAGTGTGCGTCACGCGGTTGTCGAATCCATATTTGAGAATAGCAAAATCGGCGGGCTCAGCGTCTAGCTGGTTCCCCACTTTGCCTAAAGAGTGTGGGTACGTTTCCGGACGCAAACAAGGTGGACCCTTCGACACGGGAATGAGTTCAGGGAACAGATTCCTCGCTAGCACCTGTGCTAGCATCGATTGTGGCCGTTTGGCGTGTAAATCAGGCTGGGAACGGGCTCCTCAGCATGAGACGCAGTGCGTTGGCGCAATTCCGCAGGGGCAAAGCGACTGCCATTCCAGTTTCCGGAAGGCAGAAGTGAGGGCGCCCCGTGAAGGCAGTTTACAGGTTAGGAACGGAGCGTTGTGCCCCTAACAACTCTTGAGTACGCGGTATTTTTTGCTGCCGCAATTCCGTTCATTTTTTACGTGCTGGCAATTTACAGCGCGGCTCGCTATTTTTGGCGTTCGAGAAATGCTGCTGCGACAAATCGTGACTTTACCCCTCCGATCAGTAACCTAAAACCAGTTCGCGGGCTCGATCCTGACGCGTACGAGAATTTTGCGAGTTTTTGCCGCCAGGACTACCCGGACTACGAACTGCTTTTCTGCGTGACCGACCAGACTGATCCTTCCGTTCCAGTAATTCAGAAATTGATGAAGGACTTTCCGGAGCGGCAGATTCGTCTGCTGTATAGCGCTGGCCACACGGCAATTAATGACAAAGTGGCAAAACTGCGACTGATGGAGCGGGAAGCGCAACACGAATATCTGGTTATCAACGATTCGGATGTACGCGTCGATCCCGGGTATTTTCGGAGAATCATCGAGCCGCTGCGCGACTCTAAAGTTGGCGGGGTAACTTGTTTTTACGTGTCGGTAGGCGAAAGATCGTTTACCGACAAGCTTCAGACGATGGGGATGATTTCAGATTTCTACGCAGGATTGCTGGTGGCTTGGCAGTTGGATGGGATTCATTTCGCGCTTGGACCGACGATGGTGTCTACCAAGCAGCGTGTGCGCGGGCTTTGGAGGATTTCAGACACTGGAGAATCGCCCGGCGGATGATTTGCTATTTGGCAGGCTGATAGCTGAACAAGGCGTCGAGGTGCGGTTGTTGCCCTGCACAGTGGAAACCGTTCCTGATTTCCAGGGATTCGGACAACTGGTGTCGAAACGCCTGCGCTGGATGACGGTCATGCGTGCGATGCGGCCGTGGGGGCACTTTGGCTTGCTGTTCACGTGGGGTTTGCCTTGGACGACGCTCGCGGTACTTTTTCATCCGACGTTAGCGGTGGCCGCGACGTATTGGGGGCTGTACCTGGCGTTCCGCGTGGCGATTACCTGGTTAATCGGAATTAAAGGACTGAAACAGCAGGGACTGTGGAAGAAGATGGCGCTGATTCCGCTTTGGGATGCGACGGCCTTCCTGATTTGGCTGATGAGCTTCACGCGAACTTCGATTCGCTGGCGTGGTGTCGATTATCAGTTGAGGAATGGAGAGTTCGCCGCAGCGATGGGCGCTCCAGTTCCGAATTCGATGAGCAAAACTGATTCCTAGAGCGCCGGGCAGCCCAACCCTCCTTATTTAGAGGTTGGGTCTCTCGCTGCTGATCCCCGCAGCGGGCTTAGCCTTTCTTCTCTTTGCCAGCGGTGACGTGGGCAGCAGCGTGAGCCGCATTTCCAGAAACGCCCGGGCCAACGTGTGTCTGCATGCGTCGCTCATTACGAGGCTCACGCCAATTCACTTGCGGCAGCATGATCGTAGTGTCCACACGATCGCGGTACTTCACCGCGATGTTCATGAGCGAATCGAGTAGAGATTCAGAGAGGAAATGTGGTTGCAAACCGAGATCGAGGAGCTTGGAATGCTTGGCGTTGTAATAATGCTGTTCTGCTTCGACGCGCGGGTCGGGAAGGTGGTCAATCTCGACTTTCATGCCCAGATCTTTTCCCGCTTCTTGCACTTTCTTCGCGATATCGAGGACGGAAAACTGTTCAGTGAACTGGTTGTAGACGCGGCACTCGCCCTTTCCAGCGGGATTCAGGCAAGCCAATTCGACGCAGCGAACGGTGTCGCGAATATCCAGGAAGCCGCGGGTTTGACCTCCCTTTCCATAAACGGTCAATGGCTGGCCGATGGCTGCTTGCACGCAGAAGCGATTGAGAACCGTGCCGAACACTTCGTCGTAATCGAGGCGATTGATTAAGCCTTCATCGAGAGCGATTTCGTCGGTCATGGTGCCGTAGACCACGCCTTGATTCAGGTCGGTGGCGCGAATGCCCCAAATTTTACAGGTGAACATCATGTTGTGGCTGTCGTGAACCTTGGAGAGGTGATAGAACGAGCCGGGCTGCTTGGGGAACGGCAGCACATCGCGGCGGCCATTGTGTTCAATGTTGATGTAGCCTTCTTCGATGTCGATGTTCGGAGTGCCGTACTCACCCATGGTGCCCAGCTTGATCAGATGGCAGTCGGGCTGCACTTCGCGAATCGCGAACAAGACATTCAACGTGCCGACCACGTTGTTGACCTGGGTGAAGACCGCATGCTTGCGATCGATCATGGAGTATGGAGCGGAGCGTTGTTCGGCGAAATGGATGATGGCGTCAGGCTGGACCTGCTTGACGGTGGAGAGCAGAAAATCGTAGTCCATGACATCGCCGACGAACAGATCGATGTTTTTCCCGGTGAGTCGCGTCCAGATACGGAGGCGATCACTGAGCGGGAGGATGGGCGTGAGAGTCTGGGCGCCAAGCTCGTGGTCCCACAGCCGGCGGACGTAGTTGTCCACGATGGATACGGAGTGGCCTTTCGCGGAAAGATAAAGGGCCGTCGCCCAGCCACAGTAGCCATCTCCACCCAGAACAATAATTTTCATAGCTTCCTCTCGAATAAGTGTAGCGAATCAAATGTGCGCGCGATGTTCAGTTCCCAGTAAGTCTTCCCTATAAAAACGAAAGCGGTTCCGCAGAACCTTAATAATTATCGCTTTTTATGCGGAATTCGCGAAACAACTATTACGGCTTACTTAAGGACTCCACCCGGAGACCGTTACTTGCAGCTTCCGCGGGTTCGTCCTCATGCGGATGTATGATGCGGCCCATCCCGAACAGATAAACCAACAATCCTAAAGCTCCCACGGCAAGGTTCCAGAGGCGAAGGCAGAGGAGCGTCTCTGCACCGCCGCTCATTTTTGCCAAGGAAAACAGCGTATTGAATGCCGTTTCGCCCACGCCAATTCCACCCGGAGTCAGCGGCAGGCTATTCACCAAATGTCCCAGCGGCGCGACCAAGGCCAGGTTCGCCGAAAATAGCCCGGGATTTACGACCGTGAATCCAAGTGCCGTGACCACGATAAGCGCCATGTTGGCGAGCAGCGATAGCAGCAGCGCTATAAACAACTTGCCCCGCGCTTTCCCTTGAGCGGCCATGGCATCCACCACGCGTAGCGCAAGATTCCTGATACTTGGCCACTTCTCGAGCAGCAAAGATACCCACGAACGAGTGGGTGAAAAGAACATCGTCAATGCGGCGCCGACCAGCATCGCTGCGGCAAGAAGCGCATCCATCCAGAGCAGCCGGCGAAGAACCGGAACCGAACGAAGCAATACCGGGAAAAACGGAGCAAAAAGTAACGGAAGCAAAACCAGCGAGAACAAGCCGACCATGCGGTCGAGAACCAGAATGGTTGTAACTTCGGCGCGCCGGCCATGATTTTCTTTGGTGGCGTAATACACCTTGGCAATATCGCCGCCCGCTGCGCCGGGTAGGAACGTGGAAAAGAGAAAACCAATGAGATTGAGTTGGAGAGAATTCCAGAGTGAAAGCGTGAGGCTGGCGCTGGCAAACAAGAGCGATGCGCGAAATGACATCAGAACAATGTCCAGAAGCAGAACTCCAACCGCCAATATGCTGACTGGCCAGGCGTGGTAAAGTCCTGCTAAAGAGGAAAGATTGATCTGTCCGGACTTGGCGAGATAGGCAAGAATGCCCATGCCGACCGCGAGACGAAGCACGAGAGAGGCGGACTTTTTCAGCGCGCCGCCACTGGGACTCTGCGAAGGCTTCAGGACTGCATCAATGGACGCCATCATTCCCCATAGGCGAGGGCCGAGACGAAGGTGCGAGCGGCGATGGCATTGGAGTTGTAGAGCCGGAGGGGGCGCAGAAGAACAGTTGAGGCTAAGTTCGTGAGCAGCAGTTTTCCCCCACTCGTAGCAACGGTTGCAAAATGTCCCCTGCCGACAATATCTTCGATCCGATCCGCACCCTTCTGCGATGCCACCAAATAATACCTGTTCCCGCTATTCCAAAGGCCCTGAAATTCAGAGTCGTTGAGGAAAACGGCAGGGGCTTTGGGTGCAGCCGCTCCATATTCTAGGTTATTAAACTTGCCATTGAAGAGCAAGGGATCCTGACCGGTATAAAAGATCACCGATGAAAACGTGTAGTAGTGATGATCAACGATAAGTTTGCCGGGCGGCGCGGCAAGGAAGGCGTTGGCCAAGGGACGGGAAGAAAGAAACGGATCGAAGACCACCAGAGCCAAGCGAGCTGCGTGGAAGAACAGAACCATCATGACGGCCGAGGCCAGGAAAGCGCGGATGCCTGACCAGCGCAGATTCCCTACAGCGCCGAGCAGGAAGGCGATTCCCGCAATCACTAAAGGAAGACGAAGATAGGCGAAAGAGTCGAATGTAAGGTCCAGCATGTGCCCGAGTGAAAGTGTATAGGCGGAAGGGTGACGCGAGAGCGCTGAGGCGATGTCACCGGGAGTGGGCAAATCGCGAACGTAGAACGCGATGCCCAAGCATGCCACGGCGGCAATTGCGGCGACCACGCCCAAGGTGGGCGTGCCCCACTGGACCCACTTCCCTTCCTCGGCCATGGCAGAGCCAATGAGTAGAGCGAGCGCCGGGTAGCATGGCATCGAATAATATTCTTGCGTGGTGGAAAACGTAAAAAAGACCAGGATGAATCCGGTCCAGCAAAGCGCCAGCAATCTTGCACGTCCAGCGCGATCGAGCGGCTTGAACGAGAGCTTAACAATTGCCGGGAAATAAACGCTCCACGGAAAAAGCCAAAGCAGATGGAACAGCCAAAAGTAGAGTCGAGGAACAGTGTTGTAATCGCGGGGATATCGCAGGTTGAGGAAGCGGAGAAGCTGTTCGTTGATGAAATAGAACCACAGGAATCCGTGATAGAGACCGGGCCCGCTCTTCAGAGTCCACGCAAAATAGGGAGGATTGCGGAGCGTTGCCAATACGTGCCAGGGGACGGCGATGAGAAGAATAATCAGCGAACCGGTGAAGGGATGTAGCCGTTGCCAGGTTCTCCGTGAAAACAATTGCTTGGTGGCAAAAAGGTAGATGACCGCCGCCGCAATTGGGAAGACGATTCCGACCAGACTTTTCAGGAGCAGACCAGTGCCCAAACTGGCTGCCAAGATTGCCGCCCAAAGCCTTGTGTGCTTTTCGTCTTCGTCCAGAGCGCGCAAGAAGGCCCACATCGCCAGCGTGATGGTGAACGTGAGCATCACGTCAGGAATCTGAATGCGCGTGAAAAGAAACAGTCCGATGCAGGTAGACACGCACAGACCCGCGTAAAAGCCCGCGCGTTTGCCGAAGGCCCACGTGCCGAATGCCGCGGAGAGCAGCGCCAAGCCGATCGAAGCGAACGCAACGGGAAGCCGCGCGACCCAATCGGAGACGCCCAAAAGCTTATAAAAAATAGCGATCAGCCAGTAAATCAGTGGAGCTTTTTCCAGGTAAAGAACGCCGTCCAATCGTGCAGTGACCCAGTCGCCGCTGGTGAGCATGGTTTTAGCGATCTGAGCCTGCACCGCGTCTACATCGTCCATGAGCGAAGGTGGGGATACGGCGCAGCCGATGTAAACCGCGGAAGCAAAAAGAAGTACGAGTAACGGGAAGAACCACCGCTGCTGGACGAGCTTGTTCATTTCAACTTAAACAACCGGGCAGTTGGACCTGCCACTTTTTCATCCACAGAAACAAAATGAGCAAACCCCAAAGGTGATATCCAACATTGATTTCTCTGTTCAGATGACGGGTTTTCAAAGATTCAATTCCGTCGCGATTGAAAAGCTGGCCATACTCCGAAAGGCCAAATTGCAAAGAATCTTCGAGCAAGCCACTGAGCGGGCCGCGCAGCCATTCGTGCGCCGGAATATCAAAGCCGATTTTTGCACGATTGAGGATCGATGGAGGCAATTTATCCTTCATCAGTTCCCTGAGGACAATTTTCTGTCGTGAACCCTGGATTTTGAGTTTGGCTGGCAGAGAGGCCGCGAATTCGACAATGCGATGATCGAGGAAGGCCGGTCGCACTTCCACGGAATGCGCCATGCTCATGCGATCACTTTTGGTGAGGATATCGTCGGCTAGATAATATTTCTGGTCGAGCCACAGGTAGGGCGCGAGATCGTCATTCACCTTGGGAAGATTTGGCAATTGGCCAAGTATTTGCGCCAGGGTGTTGGGCAGCGGCACGTTTACGATGCTACGCAAGTCTTCGTCGGCAAACGTTCCGTTCCAATAGACGTGGGCTCGCTCTGGAGACATGAGCGAACCTTCGAAGAGCCGCTTGACCTTATAGTCGAAGCCAATTTTTTCATCGGAGACGGGCCAGTGTCGTAGCGCGGAAATGCCCATGGACAGAGCCGAACGGGGAAATCCACGGAGAATTCGCGAAATACGATTGGCGCGATAGGTGAGATAGCCACCGAAAAGTTCATCGGCACCTTCGCCGCTCAGCGCCACGGTGGTTTTCTTTTTACAGAGCTTTGAGAGAAACCACACCGGGAGCGCTCCTGCATCGGCGCTCGGCTCGTCCGAATAGTAGGCAAATTCTTCGATGGCGCCCAGAAGATCGACGCTTGGATTCAAATCCAGTTCATCGTGCTCGGTGCCGTATTCCTTTACGGCGGTGCGAATGTAAGAAGATTCATCAAAACTGCGACCGGCAAACGAAATCGAAAACGATTTGAGGCGAGAAGAACTTGCTTTCGCGGCGTAATGCAAAATGGAAGTGGAATCGATGCCGCCACTAAGCCACACGCCTAACGGCACGTCGGACAAAAGATGTTCGCGAATGGAATCGGCGAGCAGCGTATTGAGCTCTTCTTTTGCTTCTTCGAGAGATATGTCGCGGATGGAACCGTAAGGAAGCTGCCAGTAGGTCTTGGTTGTAATTTCGCCATCACACCACTCCATCCAATCGCCCGGAGCAACTTTGCGAATGCCGTCGATCATTGTCCAGGGACTGGGGATGTAGTTCAGTGACAGATAGCAATCAAGAGCTTCGCAACTGAGGTTTCGCGGAATTTCTGGATGGATGAGAATAGCTTTGAGTTCGGAACCAAAATAGATATCGTCGCCTCTTCGCACAAAGTACAGAGGCTTGATCCCCATGCGATCGCGTGCCAGCACCAGGCGTCGTTGTGGCACGTTCCAGAGCGCGACGGCGAACATCCCGCGCAGCCGCGCAAAGCAGTCCGTGTCCCACTCCAGAAAGGCTTTCAGAACAGTTTCGGTGTCAGAGTGGGAGCAGAATTCATGTCCCAATTTTTCCAGCTCGGCTCTTAGTTCCAGATGGTTGTAGATTTCGCCGTTGAAAACGATGCCGGATTCCCCGCGATTTTCGAGGATGGGCTGATTGCCACCTTCGAGATCGATAATTTTGAGGCGCGCGGCGCCAAAGGAGAAGAAATCGGCAGAGAATACGCCCTGCTGATCGGGCCCTCGATGGATGAGGGTCTCCACCATTTCCCTGAGTCTTTCCGGGGAGGGCTTGGAGTTTTTATGTGTAAATCCGGCTATGCCGCACAAATGCGTGGGGTCCAGTCAACGAGTAGGATTTGGATTTTCAATCTTATAGCTTATCGGTTGAGATGCCGCGCAGCAACCTGACGCTGCCTGTAATCCGGCCTCAGCGTGGGGTTCCTGAGAGATACAGTTTCTTGCGCGGCGGGGCTCCGTAGCTTTACGGAGGAACCATCCGCGTTAGCCTACCGTCCCATGCCTGGAAACCGCGCATGGGAAAATCCACGGTGGAAGACAGGTCGGAAACAATTTAGGCTTACCACCGTTAGCATCACGCCCAACTTAGCTGGTTTGAATCGACAGGAGAACGTGTAAATGACCTCACCTGGGCTCGCGCAACTTCTGTTGCCGCTCATCGTGGGGATTAGTATTGCGCTGATGCTGATCCGGCCGCGCAACGTGCCGGAGGTTTACTGGATTGGTGCAGGAGTTATCGCGCTACTGCTGTTACGGCTGGTTAGTTGGAAAATGGCGGCGGGCGCTGCGGAAAAAGCCCTCGATGTTTGTCTGTTCCTGATCGGGATGATGCTGCTGTCAGAACTGGCAAGGGAACATGGCGTGTTCGATTGGCTTTCGTCGGTCGCGGTGCGCCGTGCGGATGGATCGTGCGCTTTGCTGTTTGCTTTGGTTTACGGCGTTGGCACGCTGGTGACGATCTTCATGTCGAACGATGCGACGGCGGTGGTGCTGACGCCGGCGATATTGACCGCGGTGCGTAAAGCTAAAGTTCAGCCACTTCCCCACGTGTTTGTTTGTGCGTTTATCGCCAACGCCGCGTCGTTTGTCCTGCCGATTTCAAACCCGGCGAACCTGGTCGTATTTCATAACAACATGCCGCCATTGGCACGATGGATAATTTCGTTTGGCGTGCCGTCGTTGCTGTCGATTGCAAGCACCTTTGCCGTGCTGCGATGGGTCTTCCGCAAGGAACTTGGCGCGCGGATCGAAGGCGAAGTGAAAGCACAACCGCTCCGTGGCAACGGCAAATTGGTGCTGGCAGGATTAGGCGCGATGGCAGCGGCGTTGCTCCTGGCCTCCGCATTTGGGCGGGACTTGGGACTGCCGACATGCATCATTGCGCTAGTCATCACTGCTATTGTCTCCATCAAAGCGCGAAATAATCCGATAAAACTTTTTCGAGAGATCAGTTGGGAAACGCTGGTGCTGGTGGTTGGCCTGTTCGTGATGGTGGACGCGATGGATAGTATCGGCGCCATGCAGGTCACGCAGAAGTGGCTGCTGTGGGCGGAGCAGTTGGGTGTGTGGTCAGGGACCTTGATAACCGGTTTCGCCGTCGGCATCGCGAATAATCTCGTAAATAATCTGCCGCTCGGCTTGATCGCGGGCAGCACCGTGCAGGTTGCGCATGTAAAAGGTCTGCTCGCGAACGCGGTTCTGATTGGCGTAGATCTGGGCCCCAATCTATCCATCACTGGATCGCTAGCGACAATCCTATGGCTGATTGCGTTGCGGAAAGAAAAACTGGAAGTGAGTTTCTGGAGCTTCCTGAAAATTGGCGCGGTGGCCATGCCGGTGGCGTTGCTTATGTCTTTGAGCGGAGCGGTCTTGATGCACTTGTGGCTTGGGCGCTTTTAGTCGATACAAAGCCACAGTGTACCTGTGTGGTATAAATAGGCCGGAAAGGCCAAGCATCTAACGCGAATACGATGCGGCTCCTTACACACATGTCAGTCCACAATTCCCTGCGTAGTTCGCTTCGTTTAGTCCTTTTCATTTTAATGCTGACAATCGGCGCTGCCGCCGCGCAGGCACAATGGATTCCATTGAATCCGGTTAAAGAAGCAGCCGCTCAGCCGGATGGATTGCTGCTGACTCTGGAAACGGGTTACTTACGATTTCAGGTGAACGCCGATTCCATCGTGCATGTTGTGTATTCGATCGAAAACGAGCCAGCGCGCCACGAAGATTTTCTGATCACAAAAAAGAGCTGGCCGAAGACGGACTTCACTGTTCACGTCGAAGATCCGAAAACGGTCACGCTGAGCACGTCGCAGCTGAAGATTGAAGTTACTCGCGCCGACAGCTCCATCATTTTCTACGACGCTGCGGGACGCAAACTCACGCAAGAAAGCACGCGCACGCTGACTCCCACAGTCGTGAACGGCGAGAAAACGTATCACTCCGAGCGGTTCGTCAACATGTGGGACACGCAAGAATCTTTTTACGGCCTGGGGCAGCATCAAAGTGGTGTTTGGAATTATCGCGGTGAAACAGTCGACCTTTCCCAAGACAACACCAACATTTCGATACCGCTGCTGCTCTCAAGTAATGGCTATGGGATTTTTTGGAATAATGGCTCGCGGAGCCGCTTCAACAATCGCTTTGTGCATGCGTTTTATCTGAGTTCCGAAGTTGCCGATGCCGTTGACTACTATTTTATTTGCGGCCCGGATTTCGATCGAATCATCGGCGCCTACCGCGAACTGACCGGCAGCGCACCGCTCTTCGGCAAATGGGCGTACGGTTACTGGCAATGCAAGAATCGCTACGATTCGCAGCAGGAGCTGGAAAGCATCGCGCAGAAGTATCGCGATCTGCACGTTCCGCTCGACAACATTGTGCAGGACTGGTTCTGGTGGAACGTGATGGGCGATCCGGTATTCAACAAGAATTATCCCGATCCTAAAAGGATGATCGACGATCTGCACGCTAACCACGTCCACTTGATGATTTCAGTTTGGCCGTATTTTCGCCCTGGTTCACCGGTTTACGACGACATGGACAAACGCGGTTTTTTCATCGATCGCACGAAAGTTGGCGGATTCCACCCAGCGGGCATGGCGCTGTATGACGCGTTCAATCCCGATGCACGCAAATATTACTGGGATTTGATGGACAAAGCGCTCTTCAAGATTGGTGCCGACGCATGGTGGCTCGACACCACGGAACCCGAGACGGAGGGCCGCGAGACTAATATTCTGGTGACGAATAAAGTCGCAATTGGAAACGGCGCGCGGTACGCGAATGAATTTCCACTGCTCACCTCGACGGCGGTCTATCAGGGGCAACGCGCCGCGTCGGACCAGAAACGCGTGTTCATTCTGTCTCGTTCGGCTTATGCGGGCGAACAACGAAACGCGGCAGCCGTATGGTCCGGGGATGTTGACCCCAATTGGGAGACATTTCGCAGGCAAATTCCAGCGGGACTGAATTATTCAGTTTCCGGGCTTCCCTACTGGACCACCGACATCGGCGGCTTTGTTTCTGCGAATCCGGACGATCCTGCGTATCGCGAATTGTATGTGCGCTGGTTCGAGTTTGGCACGTTCTGCCCGATCTTTCGCGCGCATGGCACTCGCACTACCAATCAAAACGAGCTGTGGTCGTATGGACCGGAAGCGCAGAAGATTCTAGTTGCCTATGACAAACTGCGTTACCGGCTGATGCCTTATATCTACTCGCTGGCGTGGAGAACGACCAACGACAACTACACCATCATGCGCCCGCTGGTAATGGATTTTCGAACCGATACACGCGCGCAGAACATCGGCGATCAATTTCTTTTTGGCCCAGCCATCTTGGTGAATCCGGTGACCGAACCGGGAGCAAAAACTCGTCACCTTTATTTGCCACAGACAACCTGGTACGACTTCTGGACGGGCAGTTCGACGGCGGGTGGGCAAATGATCGAGGCTGCCTCGCCGATTGAGAGAATGCCTCTCTATGTTCGATCCGGATCGATATTGCCACTCGGTCCCGACGAAGAGTACGCCACGGAAAAACCAGCTGACCCTCTAGAACTGCGGGTATATCGCGGCGCGGATGGCGACTTTATCTTGTATGAAGATGAAAACGATAATTACAACTACGAAAAAGGCGCGCACGCGACCATTCACTTTTCCTGGGATGACAGCCGGCACATTCTCACCATTGGCGATCGGGCGGGCAACTTCCCCGGCATGCTGAGCACGCGGACGTTTCATGTTGTGTTCGTCCGCGAAAATCATGGAGTCGGCGGCGAACTCACGGCAAACGCAGACAAGACCGTGACTTATTCCGGAAAACAAATCGTGGTCGCGCCCTGACCCGTTCCGCTAATGATGTTCATCCCGGAGAGCCGATGACTTTTAACCAATGCCGTTTCATCGCAGCCTGCTTTGTTCTGCTGACGATTTGCGTTAGCGGCACGCAGATCCACGTCTCCGCGCAATCCTCGCCCTCGGTTTCCATACCAACGCAACTACCTGGCCACAATGCGCTGCTGATGGGAGCCGACTGGTATCCGGAGCAGTGGCCCGAAGCGCGTTGGGAAACCGACCTGCGCATGATGGAAGCAGCGCACCTGAATGTGGCGCGGATTGCGGAGTTTGCCTGGAGCCGCATGGAACCTTCGGAGGGGCATTTCGATTTCGACTGGCTGGAACGAGTCATCCGTCTCGCAGAAAAGCATCACGTCACCATCGTTTTGGGCACGCCAACGGCGGCACCACCCGCATGGCTGACACAAAAATATCCTGACACCTTGCGCGTCGAGTCCGATGGGCGGCGCGTACCACATGGGAATCGCGCCCACGGGTCCGTAACTTCGCAACGCTACCGGCAATTTTGCCGGCGCATCGCGGAAGAAATGGCCAAACGGTTTGGTCATGAACCCAACGTCGCCGGATGGCAGATCGACAATGAATACGGCTATGCGCTGATGTCTTACGATGACGACGCAAGACGGCAGTTCCAGGAATGGTTGAAAGAAAAATACAAAAGCATCGATGCATTGAATGAACACTGGACGACGGCTTACTGGAGCGAGAGCTATGACAACTGGAGCGAAATCCCAATTCCCTTGGGAGAACATAACCCCGGCTTGATGCTCGACTGGAAGCGCTTCGTAACCTATGCCTGGGCCAATTACCAGCAGAATCAAATCGATGGCATCCGCGCCCATGCCGACGTGCGGCAATTCATCACCGGAAATTTCATGGGCTACGGCTTTGATGGTTTCGATCACTATGTAATTGCCAAGCCGCTGACCTTCGTCGCGTGGGATGACTATGTGGGCAACGGGCAACTGGACACGGACAAGAATGGCATCAGCCATGACGCGATGCGCGGACTGAAACAAGAAAACTTCTGGGTAATCGAGACGCAACCCGGATCGGTGAACTGGTCGACCTTGAACAACTCACTCGATAAAGGAGCGGTGCGCGCGATGGCCTGGCATGACGTTGGTCACGGCGCCGATGAAGTGAGCTATTGGCAATGGCGCAGCGCCCTGAACGGCCAGGAAGAAATGCATGGAACGCTGGTGGGGCCGGATGGCGAGGCCGAACCACTGCTGAGCGAAGTAGCGAAAACGGCAGACGAGTTTGCCAAGACGGAGAGCGTCTTCCGTGGGACGCGAGTCGTTTCGCAAGTAGCGCTACTAAGCGATTACGAAAGCCGTTGGGCCATCAACTGGCAGAAACACACCGAAAAGTACGATCAGTTCGCCCTTCTCAAGAGTTACTACCACACGCTGCGCAAGCTTTCCCAATCGATTGACATCATCAGTCCCAATGCGCCCCTTGATGGCTACAAGCTGGTTGTAGCTCCTGACCTGAACATCATTTCCAAAGAACGCGCCGATCATTTAGCCAGCTATGTGCGCGACGGAGGACATCTTGTTCTTGGCCCACGATCTGGACTCAAAGACGAATACAACACGCTGCTGACCACTCGCCAGCCCGGATATCTTGCGGGGGAATTAGGAGGTCACGTCGAGCAATTCTATGCGCTGGAGAACGGCGTTCCCGTCAGCGGAGAGTGGGGAGCGGGCAAAGCATCGATATGGGCCGAGTACTTGAAAGTGGCCAGCGCCGAGACGAAAGTACTGGTTCGTTATAGGCGCAGCAACGGTTGGCTCGACGGGCAACCAGCCGCAGTAACGCGCCGCATCGGGAAAGGGAGAATCACGTACATCGGCACACTGCTCGACGACGCGCTGATGAAAACCGCCGTGGAGTGGATGACGAAGAATGCCCAGGTCTCTCCAGCTTTTGGAAAAGTGCCGGACGGCGTCGAGGTGAGCCGGCGAGTTTCAGCAACCAGCAGCGTCTATGTTCTGATCAATTTCAATGCAACAAAGCAGACCATTGCGATGCCTTCGCCGATGAAATCACTTCTCGATGAAAAAACAGTCAGTACAATTGTATTGCCGCAATATGGAGTGGCGATTCTAGCCGGTCCGCAAGTTCAGCCGTCTCACTGAGGGGAGCCTGATCACAGCTGAAGACGATTCTCCGCAGCTTTGCACAATGAAAAGTATTACGATGAGGTAAGCATTTCCATTTGCTGGGGATTGGCTGATTGAGGTTAGTCCGCTTACAAGACCTTCACATGGTTCCGGGCCTAGAGGAGAAGTATCGTGGGGAAAAACGACAAAATTCTGGTGGCAGGGGCTGGAGGATTTATTGGCGGGGCGCTAATTGCCACGTTGCGGGAGCAGGGTTACACCAATCTGCGCGCCGTAGACATCAAGCCATTTCATGAGTGGTACCAACATTTCGACGGTGTAGACAATTTGCAGCTGGACCTGAACCTGAAGGAGAGTTGCGAGCAAGCCACGCGCGGCGCAGTCGACGTTTACAATCTGGCCGCCAATATGGGCGGCATGGGCTTCATCGAAAATAACAAGGCTCTTTGCATGTTGTCGGTGCTGATCAACACCCACTTGCTTCAGGCTTCTCGAGACAACGGAGTGAAGCGCTTTTTCTACGCCTCGTCGGCTTGTGTGTACAACGCTGATCGGCAGAAAACCTTTGAAGCGCCCTCCCTCAAAGAAGAGGATGCCTATCCCGGCATGCCCGAGGATGGCTATGGTTGGGAGAAGCTCTTCTCGGAAAGAATGTGCCGTCACTTTACGGAAGACTTCGGTTTGTACACTCGCGTCGCGCGATTCCATAACGTCTACGGACCGTGGGGCACCTGGATGGGCGGGCGGGAAAAAGCGCCGGCAGCGATTTGCCGCAAAGTGATCGCGGCCAAACTTTCCGGCAATCACGAAATCGATATTTGGGGAAGCGGTAATCAGACCAGAAGCTTTATGTTCATTGATGATTGTACCAAGGGAATCCAGATGATCATGGATTCGAACATCACCGAGCCCATCAATCTCGGATCGAGCGAGGCGGTTACCGTCAATCAGTTGGTCGATATTGTGGAGGGAATTGCGGGCGTGAAGTTGAGCCGCAAATACGATTTAAGCGCGCCCAAGGGAGTGAACGGGCGCAATAGCGACAACACCCTGATCCAACGTTATTTGCAGTGGGAGCCCAACATGCCCTTGCGTGTTGGGATGGACAAAACCTACCGCTGGATCTACGAACAATACGTTGCGCAACAGCGCTCTGGGCAACTTAGCGAGCCTTCGTCGGTGACTCGCTGAACGATGTAAGAGCAAATTTGTCTAATCATAATCCGTATCATGAGAATGAGCTCCGAATAGCGTGGCTTACGTAAGTCCTGCCTTCCAGGAATGCTTTTGCGATCCTCCGCAAGTGCTATCGAAGGTCGCGCCCCTATCCTTGCTGAGATCGCGGCTAATCGTCAGAACGATAAATAGAATATGAATTTTGCGTTGGACAGTCCCACACGTCGCGCGTACTGTGCATGACAATCAAAGGCCAAAATGGCCGTCAAGGGGGATTGGGAGTGTTACTCACAAGATTGACTCGATCTTTGCGGTATCGCTGTCGATAGTCAGTACATCTTTTCATCTGCCACCTGCCAACCAGGGCCCAGGTTCAACGAGCGTCGGGACACGTGTGTTTGCACAGCCGTTTACGGCGCTCCACATCGCTCGCAGTAAATTGTCGAAAAATTAAAAAGCTACGGAGGAAATAAATGAAGTGGCGAATCAGCTTATCATTACTCGTTCTATTTGCTGCAGTCGCGCCGCTGTATTCTCAAACCTTTCGCGGCGCTATCAATGGCACGGTCACCGACCCATCCGGCTCGGCCGTACAAAACGCGCAAGTGAAAGCAACGGAAATCGCGACTAACATTGATCACACCACGGTAACGACGAGCGACGGCGTTTTTGCCTTTCAAGACATGCCACTCGGCCTTTACAAAGTAACCGTGACCGCGCCAGGCTTTCCTGAATACGTTGTCGACAAAATTGAAACGACGGCTGGTTCTATCTATACGCTCAACGTGAAATTGACTCTTCAGAAGCAGTCGACGGTGGTGGAAGTGTCCGCAGCAGAACTAACTCTGGACACCACCACTCAGGTGCAGAACATGTCTCTGCCTCCTGACGTGGTGCAGAACATTCCGCTAAACGGACGCGACTTTACGCAGATGGTGGCGCTGGCGCCGGGCTACGCGGGGTATTCGGTCGGTGGATTCGGTTCGCTGAATGGCACGCGTCCGAACCAGATGGACTGGCAGATTGACGGCGTGGACAACAACGATTTCTGGCACAACATTCCTGCGGTGAACCAGGGCGGCGTTTCCGGCATCGCCGGAATCATCATGCCTGTGGATGCCATCGAGGAATTTTCGGTGCAGACGCAATCCGGAGCGGAAGCGGGGCGTAACGCCGGAGGAACGAACAATCAGGTTATCAAATCCGGTGGAAACACGATTCACGGTTCGCTGTACTACTACAACCGCAATGAGTTTGTGGCCGCGGCTTCGCCGTTTTTTATCCCCACCGCTTTGACGCCGAAGCCTCCGCGCCTGCGCAATGAGAATTATGGCTTCACCATCGGCGGGCCGATCATAAAGAACAAGACCTTCTACTATGTGGCGTACGAGAAGCAAGACTACATCATCGGCTTGTCGGGTCTTGCGACGGAACCTTCGACGGCTTGGGTGAATAAGGCTCTAGCTGTGCTGAATACTTACGGCGTTCCGGTGAATCCGATTTCGCAGACTCTGCTTGGACAACTGTATCCAGGACAAACTTCACAGGGACTTTGGCCAGGATCAATTGCCGGGCTTCCGGGAACTCCAACCAACTTTTTCAGTTCTTCGCCTTCGACTGGTTATAGCTTTAATGGCGTGGCGAAAATCGACCACAATTTCAATGAGAAAAACCATCTTTCCGTGCGCGGGTTCATCGGACAAGGAAGCCAGACCGCTCCGTTAGGCACGAGCACCGCGTTGGCGACGGCGAGTTCGAACCTGTCGTACTACTTCGAAAAGGCTCCGATTCACGTTCAGAACTGGGCCGTGGTATTCAATTCTGAACTGACTCCGCGGCTGACGAACCAGGTGCTGTTTGGAATCAATTCGTTCTATCAGACGTTCCGCGATGCGAATGCCAGCTTCAATACGACGGCTGCGGGACTACTTCTGAGTCCGGATGCGCTCATCAATGGAAAACCGATTCTCGGATCGCCGAATATCGCCATAGGCGTTCCCGGCAGCAGCTTTGAGCAAGTCGGAATCACGCCCCCAGAGGGTCGCAACGACGTAACGGGAGTGTTGACCGACATTCTTTCTTACACACAAGGGAAACACCAAATGCGCTTTGGCGGTGAAGTGCGCCAAGGCCGTGTCGACGAATTCTATTATCGACGCTCGTTAGGAAGTTTCACTTTCGACGGAAGTCAAGGACCATGGGCAGGCAATGGTGCTTTGGACAGTTACACCAAGTCTCTGGCAGATTTTCTAGCGGGAGATATCTCCGGCGCCAACATTTCCGTAGGCAACGCGGAACGCAAGGTGACGGTCAATGCGTTCAGCATCTTTGGAGGCGACTCCTGGCAGGCCACAAATAACCTCAACGTGAGTTTCGGGTTGCGCTATGAATATTTCGGACCACTCCACAATGATGCGAAGAACTTGCCGGTATTTATTCCAGGCCGGGGGCTGGTCATTCAGGGCAATGGAATCGGTTCGATTTTCCCACCCGACAGAAATAATTTTGCGCCCCGCTTTGGATTTGCCTATAAACCAACCATCGCTAGCGGATTAGTTGTTCGAGGCGGTGTCGGCGTGTTCTTCGATCAGATCAATATGAATCCGTTCCTGGATTACCGCCCGCCCAACAGCGCAGCCGATGGATTACAGGGCAATCCGGCAGGCCCAGATCCCGTTGCCAGCTACAGCTTGAGTGGGATCACCTGGCAGCCCAACCAATATATTTTCCCGGGAGTCACCACCTGCCCAGCAGGCTCTGGCGTAAGTTGCGGCAACAATACCTATGGAATTTACTCCGTCAACCAGAATTTCCGGACACCGTATTTCTACAATTTCAATCTTCAAGTCGAGAAGAGTATCGGAAATTTTGCGGTTTGGCAGATTGGTTATGTAGGAAGCGTCGGACACAAACTTTCCGTAATGCTGAACATTAACCAAGCGCCCCTTACTTATACCTGCGTTGTTTCTGGCACGTGTGCGCGGCCTTTTGCGAACGAGTATCCGAATTTCGGAGACATCAACCAACTGAATAGCATAGGCAACTCCAATTATCATTCGTTGCAGTCCACCTTCCGGATTCGGACCTGGCACGGGTTGAGTTCCCAGTTGACCTACACCTGGGGGCACAACCTGGACGATGTTACCGAGTACCGCGGCGTTATTCCTCTGGATAGCAACGCAAGTTTGAAACAAGAATACGGCAACGCCGACTTTGATACCCGCAACAGCTTCGCCGGTCAGGCCACATACAACTTTCCGAAAGCGGCTTGGGCTACCGGATGGAAGAGTTATTTCGTCAACGATTGGCAACTGAGCGGTTTGCTGATCTTACACAGCGGCCAACCCTTTAACATCACCGGCGGCACCTCGAGACCGGGTTTGTGGCAATTCGGGAATCCATTCGCCGGTGTAAATCAGACCTTCTCTGCGGCAGCCGGCGGAGCACAATGGGTTAACGCAGGGGTCTTTTGCAGTTCGACAGCCACTCCAGTTGATCCCAGATGCGTCGGGTTATCTCCAGCAGGCGACGTATCGCGAAACAAATATGTAGGTCCGAACTTTAAGGACCTGGATTTTTCTGTGATTAAGAATTTGCCGATCACGGAGCGGTTCCGGGTGCAACTACGCGCCGAAATGTACAATGTGTTTAACCGCAAAAATCTGGCATCAGGTGCAGGATCGGTCGGGGGCAGCGGTATGGTCACCGACACTATCGGCGACTTCAACGGGGCTCCTGGATTGGGCCCCGGCGAACCGTTCAACATGCAGCTTGTGGCCAAGATCATTTTTTAAGCACAACTTATTCAACCTTCACTTGGGCCTTCGCGAAATTGCGGAGGCCCTTTTTATCTTCTACGTTCTGTCAAAAACCAAACCGCTCTCCCGTGAGGTACAATGCGTTCTGTAACACAGGAGAAGCCCGTGCGCTATTGGATCGGTTTAATACTGGCAACTTTGATGCTGTTCGCAACCAGCGTTTATGCGCAAACTAAGCTGTCAACGAAATGGGAAGAATTAACCGCAGCGGATTTTCGCGACGCGATCGCTAAGGCTCAGGGAACTTGCTTGCTCCCGTTTGGCATTTTGGAGAAGCACGGGCCGCATCTGCCGCTGGGCACCGACCTGCTCAACGTCCGCTACGTTTCAGAACACGCGGCGCAACAGGAATACGTAGTAATTTTCCCGCAGTACTTTGCCGGGCAGATATTCGAAGCGCGGCACGAGCCCGGCACCATCGCCTACAGTGCCGAAATGCAGATGAAGTTGCTGCAGGAGACCACCGACGAGATGGCGCGCAACGGCTGCAAGAAAGTGGTCATCGTAAACGGCCACGGCGGTAATGAAAACTTACTTCCCTACTTTGCGCAGTCGCAATTAGAGCGTCCGCATGACTACGTGGTCTACGTGCAATGGGGACACGAGGCCACCAAAAAAGTCGGCGCCGAAAAAACGGGGCCCGACTGGCACGCCGGTGAATCGGAAACGTCCAACACGCTAGTAAGCCATCCGGACTTGGTTCACATCGATCGCGCCAAAAACGAATCCGGCGCCGATCAACGGCGCGTGAAGCTTCCGGAAAACGTGTACACCGGAATCTGGTGGTACGCGCGTTTCCCTAATCATTATTCAGGCGACGGCTCAACCGCTACAAAGGAGCAAGGCGAAGCGGATATGCAGAGTTGGATCAATACGGTGGTGAAAGCAATCCGCGCCATTAAGGCCGACGACGAAAGTTTGAAATTGCAGAAGGAATTTTACGAAAAGGCGCAGCATCCACTGGATACGCCAACGAAATAGCGCGCCTACGAAGTCTTCTTCGAAGAAAAATGGGTGATCTTGCCGTCGACAATCACCGCAACATACTTACCCGATTGCAAAAACTGCATAACCTTGGAACCTTTGCGGGCTAATTCCGCCCAGCGCGACTTGGTGTTGGGATTTTGCTCCAGGCCCCGATAGTCGTTACCGTCCACTTCACAATCGACTTGTCGCAACCGCTTACCGGCCGTTTTGCGCACAGGGTAAATCCGATCGCCAAGGCTGACGGTTTTTGCTTCGTCGACCATTGCTTGTCGCCAAACCTCCAAAAAGGCTTGGTCAAGAGCGCTGGAATCCGGTGCCATGCCATCAGGATAACGCGACTCAATGTCGCGAAGGAATTTCAGAGGATGAAGATGCGGAGCTAGCGGGCGCGGCGAAGCGTTTCCAACCACGCGGCCAGCGTATCGTTGTGAGGTGGCTCCACATCGAAAAACTCGATGCCCATGCCGATGCGAGGCTTCACGATGCGGACTACCACCAGGGCCTCTAACGATTGGCCTCTTCGCGTGAGCGTCAGACGCCCCCGAGTTCCGATGGGAAGCGGCTTGCTGGTACAGATAAAGCATCCACCCATGGAAATGTCGGAGGTGACACCGTCCGTCACCTTGCCACTTTCGAGATCGAAAATCTCGGCGTCGGCGGCAAATGGGAAACGAAGCGTATAACGACGATCGCGAACTCCGGTAACACGCGGAGCTGGGGAGCCACTGCGTTCTGGCATAGAGATGACCTTGCTCACAAGAGAAACTCGATAAATCTCAGCAAAAAGCGTTTAGCCCCCTGGCGATGAGGGCTTTCCAGGTCACCAGTGTGGCGGAGATTCGTCCTTTTGAGAATGCGGCTCATGTCCAGCAACACCCTAAAGGTAACCTGCCCAATCGCCTTGCCGGGACACTATTAGTGGGTACGACAAAGCCGAAATGGCCCTTAAACAGCGGCTGCGCGCCTCATGTTAGCCTGACAAATAGAGCGTCTATCGTGAATCCAACCATGCGTGTCGAGGGCATTCGTCAAAGTGATCGTGTGAGCTTGCGCCTGCAAGTCGAGGCGGCATGGCTCTCCGCCGACGGCATCGCCATGAAACAAACTGCTGAAACGCTGCTGGTCAGCCGCAATGGCGGCGTGCTTCGCCTGGAACAGCGCTTATTTGCCGGACAAGAAATTACTTTGCATCGCAAGCTGGAAGGCGACCAAACCAAGACGGTGCGCGCGCGCATTGTGGCCGAAATCGACAAAGAGCCGGACGGATTTATCTATGCGGTGTCGATCATGGAGCCACGTGCCGATTTCTGGGATATCGACTTCCCTGCTCCGCAAAAAGGCGAAGAAGCGCTAGCCCGCATGCTGATGGAATGCAGCTTCTGCCAACGCCGCGAAGTTGTTTATCTGAATGAAATGGAAGTGAAATCATTCGAGATTCGCCGCTGTGCCGCACGCGTTTGCCGTCATTGCGATTCGCCTTCGATTTGGATTGAGGCGCAGTCCGACCCCAAGTTGGAACATACGCCCAACGGTGGTGCGGCGTCTGAAGAACGAATTGTGCCGCGCAGAAATCGCACGCGTGTGAAGGCCCGCGTGCTTGCGTGTATACGGCGGCGGGGATTTCAGGAAGAAGTGGCGGTCTGCGAAGATTTATCCAAGGGCGGCATCAGTTTTCGCAGCCGGAACGAATACCCGGAAGGCACCAGGCTGGAAGTCGCCGTTCCCTACACGCCGGGATCGGGCGCCATTTTTGTGCCGATACGCATTGTGTTTTCGCAGCGCATCGCGTCAGCAGGTTTGTTCCGCCACGGCGCCTCGTATTTGCGAGCGCCTGAGTAGCGCAAAAAAACTAACTCAAGAATTCACCACAGAGGCCGCAGAGATACGCAGAGCTCGCGGAGCATGCCGCGCACGTCAGTGCTTTGCGAGGATGACTTGCCAGTTGATGATGGCGTTCCACAACATGCGTTGGTCACCACGATTTAAATCGCGGTGAAGTGGATTGAAGTTGAAGGCAATGACGTGGCCTTGACCGGCGGGCATATCAAGAATAGCGGGCCGGCCAATTAAGTTGTCTTCTCCCCAAACCTGACCGCTTACAAGAAACGGTGCACCTTCAGTGTCGCCCCATTCAAGGACTACGCCACTTGGGTCGATCGGACCGTCGAGACACGTCGTGCAGTAAGCCATGCGTAGCCAGCGGCGCGGTGTGGCGTATAACGGATAATTCTGGCGGAAGACGTACGTGTGCGGTGAATATCCGTACGCAATCGGATGATCGGGTCGAACAAAACTTACGCGCACGTGGGTACCGGGTGTCCGCGCGGCTGACTGCTGCGCGGCTGCAGCCGCGTTGCTACCTCCACCCTGCGAGCTACGCGGAACTCCGCCCGAATCGTGGCGCACCCCACGAACAATGCCGCCGTCGAGAGCCAGCATGGAGCCGTTGCCCAGCGTCACAAACAAGCCGCCTTGTTCCACAAATTTCTGAATCTGTGCCAGGCCTTCCCAGCCGATGCCTCCGGTGATGTCGTCTGATTCCGCAGGTGTGCCGTGGCTTGGAGTCTGCAGAGTTTTCTTGTACGGCAGCGGGCTCCACAATTTCGGAATGCCCTGAATTTGTTCGGCAAGTTCGAGATCGACATGACCGTAGAGCAGCACATCGATCTCGTCGTGAAGATTGCCGGCGCGTATGTCTTCATCCCGGATGTACAGGTAAGGAACCTTTCGCTGGTCCAGCGAATAGCGCACCCAACCTATCGAATCAGTATCAGCCCAGGGAACCCAGACGCCGACACGAGGAGCCTTCGCGGAGTGGTGTGGCACCTCAGGAAATACCAGGGCGCTGGAAAAATTCAATCCGAATTGCGAGGCCGCGTCGCGAAGCGCGGACAGAAGTCCCTGCTGTGCTGGAAGAATCCAGGATCCGGCCGGATATGTAACGCCTCCCAGAGTGAAGGACCGTTCCGAAATTTCAATGTTGAACGCCGACAAGAGGAACCGCACCTGGAGAAAACTCTCCTGTCCCCAGTCCTGCAAAAGGAACACTGGTCCAGTGCCGGAGACTGTTCCCTGCGGATGCGGCTCCTCGGTGAGGAGCGTAAGCGAAGCCGAGTGGATGGATGCGTCGGCAGTGGCTATGGCTTGCAGGTGGTAGTTCGCGGGAAATTCCCAAGAGACGTCGTCGTACGGTTCGTTACCATCTTTGGGGTAGTGCTGCGGCGTGAGGAGATCGACAGCATAATTTCGGTAAGGCTGATCGAGTCGCACCACATACGTGCCCGCGGGATAGTTTCCTTCCTTCAGTTGTAGGGGCGATTGGGCACGGCTGACCTCGATGCGCTGGGCCATGAGCCGCGCCACCATTTGCGCTACGCGCGCAGGATCGCCTTGATCTTCAGGGATGAGAAATGCGTAGGGCGGCGAATCCAGTCCTTTGCGCCAAGAGTGATAGCTTTTCTCGTAAAAATTGTGAAGCAGCTGATGGGAATTTGTGGCGGCATAGTCGAGCGCTGCGAGGGCGCCGGTTTCGTTGTAGTTGACGTTGTCGCGTGCCGACCAGGAAAAGGATTGAGGCGCCGGAACGACGCGATACCACTCCGGCGAAGTTTCGTCTGCCGGGAGCGAGCGCTTCATAGTTTCCGCACTGCCATTACCAAATGTTTCATAACCGCGGCCGACGGAATTGTGATTCATGGCCACAGAATCAAGGTAGAGATGGGCAAAGGCTTCACCGAAATTCCAGGTGGAGACGCCGGGCATGCCCAGACCGGTCATGGTTTCAACTTCGTGAAAGCTGAGTGCGAGGAATTCGGTGTACGTAAGCGGATCGATATTGGGATTGTAGGGACCGGTGCCATTCCAGCTCATCAGCAGCGCCGCCGCTTCGTGCAGGTCGTGAACCACCGTGGGATGCCACTCGTAGAACATGCGATGAACGGCTTTGGTGGTTTCATGCGTTTGTTGATGAGTGTCGCGATTGACATCAACAAAGGCGTATTTAGACCAGTAGGGGGGCGACTGGCGCGGCAGGGTGTCGAAATCCGTTTTACCTTTCAGGAAGCGATGGAACCATTCCACTTGCTTGTCGCGCCCATCGGGATTGGAGACGGGATTGATGAGTACCACCAAATTTTCGCGGATGCGGCGAATCAGGGGCTGCTCGGAAACGGCCAGGCGGTAGGCCAGTTCGATGACCGATTCGGTAGAGCCGGTCTCATCAGAATGCAGTGCGGCATTGAAATAGTAGATTGGCCGGGAACGCGCGATGAGCGCTTCTGCGCCTGCGCGATCGATTTTGCGAGGATCGGCGAGCGTTGCGGTTGCGGATTTTAGCTGATCAAGACTGGCGATTCCCTGCTCATCGGCGATGGCCAGAAGAATAATGTCGCGACCTTCTTCAGAACGGCCAATTGTGAAGACGCGTACCCGAGGCGAAGCAGCGGCCAACCCGCGGCAGTAGGCGTAGGCCTGGGCGGAGTCGACCAGTTCTCCCGGTGCGCCGGGGATGCGCTTAAAGAAAGCGCGCGGAGAAGGAACGGTGGGCGACGCAGGCAGATAGGAAACCCACGGCGAGAGAAAACGAGCTTCGGTGGTGGCTTTGGAGATTTCGTCGATGGAGCCAGGTTCAGGAGTATCGGGAGCGGGCGACGTTTGCGCGAAAACATTTAGGGATGCGAGAAGAAGCGTGAAAAGAAACGACCAACTCCGAATGATCATGGGCCTCCGCACGCGATACGGATAACGATCTCGGGCGAGGTGAGTTTACTACAGGCGTAGACGTGAGTGAGATTCGGACGATTTGCAGAGTTGCAATGCGCACAAAAAAACAGGCGCCCTGAATGGGGTCAGGGCGCCGGGTGGGTCGAGGGCGTTCTGGGCAAACTTGTTAGTCGAGAGCAGCAACCGCATTCTGGTCGCGACGACGACGATGCAGATAATGCATGGAAATGTTCAGGTAGACCTCGCCGCATGGCGTTTCGATGCACAGCACCATGGCTTCTGTATCGACGCCGCCACCAAGTCCTTCCTCATTAGCGTGAATCTCCGGCGGAAACACTTTGAAGCGAAAACCCTGGTCGTTCAGCAGTGTCACGGAGTTTCCGATGACCATGTTTGCTAATTCGCAAACCGTTTCGCGCACCACCTGCTCGCTTTCCGGCAGCGGAGCGCCGGCAAGTTGATTGGCAACGCGCATAGCCACTTCGGGCGCGAGATCGAGAATGACGCGACCTTCGATGTCCCCTTTGATGGCGATCAGCGCGGCTACACCTTTGCGGCGATACGTTTCTTCGTCCATGGACAAATCGACGATGCGCGTAGGCGCCTGCAACGATTCGGCAAACACCGCATCCGCAGCGTTAATAAACGGCTGGATGAGTTCCATCCTCATGAGTGATGCTCCCCCGCGAGTGCCACGGGCGCACCGGCGGCATTTGGATCGTCTCCCAAAACGTAGCGAAGAATTTCGTACAGCACTTCCGGCTTCACCGGCTTCTGAACGAAATGCTTGGCGCCCTTCTGCAGCGCCGCGAGAATATTTTCCTGGTAGCCGACCGACGACACCATGACAATGCGGGCGTCGGCGTGCTGGCGGACGATGCGTTCGACAGCTTCAATGCCCTCCATTTGCGGCATGGTGATGTCCATCAGAACGATATCCGGCCGGATGCGGTTGTACTCGGCAATCGCGGTGAGCCCATCGCCGGCTTCCCCCGCTACTTCCCCGCCAAAGAGCTCGATCATCTTGATCAGGTTCTTGCGGGCAAAGACGGAGTCGTCCACTACCAGGTAGCGAACGGGCTGCTGGTCTTTCCGAAGTAGGGCTTGAAACTGTTGCATAACCTTCTCCTTTGGCTCCACACACCCATCAGGTGCGAGGAGTCGAAACCGGGGTCCTGTCGTGCTTATCGTGCTTCTCCGACTTGTCTTGCGTATCCGACTTGTCGTGGCCTCCACCGCTGCGCTCGTTGCCGTATTCCTTCACGAGGTACGCGGCGAGTCCATCGAGTGAAATCACTTTGTTTACGTAGCCTTTGACAATCGCAGCGCGCGGCATTCCGGCTACGACGCAGGTCTCTTCGCTTTGCGCGATAGTCATTCCGCCAGCAGCCTTAATCGCGCCAATTCCTTCGGCTCCGTCTTCACCCATTCCCGTCATGATGATGCCAACCGCAGTAAGACCGAATTCCTGAGCTACGGAATGAAACAGCACGTCTGCGGAAGGCCTGTGCCCGTTGATAGGAGGACCATCCGAGAGTATGGCCATCTCGCCGCGAGGCATGCGTCGCACCATCACGTGGCGATTGCCCGGACAAATCAGAACGCGCCCGGCTACCAACAAATCGCCAGACTTCGCCTCTTGCACATCCAACGCGCAGCATTCATCCAGGCGGCGCGCAAACATTTCGGTGAAGCCTTCGGGCATGTGCTGCACTACAACAAACGTGGCGGGGATATCCGCAGGAATCTGCGAAAGAACATATTGCAGGGCGTTGGGACCACCGGTGGAAATACCGATGGCGATGATGCGACTGGGTGGCAGCGCAATCCGCGAACTTTTCTTCTGCAGATGTGCTGGCTCTACTGCGGGCTTTGGTAACGTCTTAGGGCCGCCTGCACGCTTGGCTACTTTGATCTTCTCAATAAGCTGATAGGCAACCGGATTCAAATTCCCAGCAGCGGCGTCTGTAGGTTTTGCCACGAAATCGATAGCACCCAAGGCCAAGGCTTTGAAAGTCGAGTACGCGCCTTCCTTCGAATGCGTGCTGAACACGATTACCGGCAGCGGCGCGCTGCGCATGATCATCCGCAATGTCTCGATGCCGTCCATGCGGGGCATTTCCAGATCCAGCGTAACCACATCCGGACGCAACTCTCCGATTTTACGCAGCGCAAAAGCTCCATCCATCGCGGTACCGACAACTTCAATATCCGGATCCCGCTCCAGAATAATTGGAATCAGTTTCCGCATCAGCGCGGAATCATCGACAACCAGGACTCGGACTCGATCCTTCATGCTATGGCTCCCAGGGGAATTGATCGCGACAACCGCGTGAGTACCGCGGGCACGTTCAGAATCAACACCACGGTGCCGTCGCCGAGAATCGAGGCACCGCTGACCAGGTCGCTGGAAACCAATTCGCTCGGCAAAGCTTTTATAACCAGTTCTTCTTCACCAACCAGGCTATCGACGAGCAAGCCGAACCGCTTCTCGGCCAACCCGATAACCACCACAAAATGTTTTTTCTTTTTTGCCGCAGGGCTTTCCACGGCATAGATGCGGCTTAGCCGGTCGAGACGCACCAGTGTGAGAATCTGTTCACGCAGTCGCAGCACTTCACGTTGATCGACCAAGTGGATGTCTGGATCATTGATACGAGTAATCTCGACGACCGAAGAAAGCGGCACGGCAAACAAGCGGCCACCGACGCGAAACAGCAAAGTCTGAATACTGGCGAGCGTGAGCGGCACTCGCAATTGAATCGTGGTTCCTTTGCCCTTGACGCTGGCCACGTGGACGGTACCCTTCAGGCGATCCAGCACGGTGCGGACCACGTCCATGCCAACTCCACGGCCGGAAACTTCGGTCACTTCATCGGCGGTACTGAGGCCGGGCTCGAAGATCAAGTTCATCAGGTCCTGCTCGATAAGGCGATCCGCATCCTCTTTTTTGAGCAAGCCATTGCGCACGGCCTGTGCGCGAATTTGTTCCAGATCAATGCCGCCACCGTCGTCACGCACCTCAATCACAACTTGAGTGCCCTGGTGGTACGCGTTCAGAGAAATCGAGCCGCGTGCCGGCTTGCCGACGGCCAGGCGTTCACTGCCCGTCTCGATACCATGATCGACGGCATTGCGAATAATGTGCGTCAGGGGCTCAGCGAGTGCGTCGAGAATACCCTTATCGAGGTCGGTGTGTTCCCCGGCGACTTCCAAGGCAATGTCTTTGCCGCAAAGCTTGGCAACGTCGCGCACCACTCGAGGAAAGCGACGGAACAATTGCTCCACCGGCACCATGCGAATCTTCAGCACGCATTTGTGCAACTCATCCAACACGCGTGACTGAAACGCCAAAGCTTCTGCCAGCTTGGCACGCACTGGGTCTCGCGCGTGATTCACATCAAATTCTGACAGCGTGCGGTTGAGCATCGATTTTCCAATGATCAACTCGCCGACCAGGTTCATCACCGCTTCGATGCGTGTCGCATCCACGCGCAGCGTACTTTCCGTCACCGTTGCGACCGCTGACGCGCCCCCAGACTGTTTCTGGGAAGCATCGCCGTTGCCTGGCGCGTGCGACGTAATCTGTGCCGCCTGCGCTTCCAGCAGATCGCCAAGAAGTTCATGCTCCGCGTTGTCGCCACGCGTGGCTGGCTCAACGCGCACATCCGTAACCACTGCTGGAATCTTGCAGCGGTGCGCAATGTGCTCCACAGGATGCGTGCTGGCCACAGCCGCTTCTACAATCTCTACGGAAGCCGCCGCCTGGTTATCCTCGGGGCGCAGCGCAATCACCGTTCCGCAAGCATGCAAAACATTACGGACTAACTGGAATGCAGCCGCGCGCATGGCACTGTTTGGATCAATGCGCATGGCGATGTTATAGACACGATCCCCGCGAAGCAGCGCTTCGGAGACCATCAGCGATTCATATTCATTCCAACGGAAACTGGCAGGAACCTGCGCAACGCTGCCGTCCGCATCGGTCTTCGTGCCATTCGGAGCTTGCAGCAAATTGTGAATCAGAACTCGCAGCGGCTCGCCAGAAGGCGGTTCTAGGCGTTTCTGATACGCGCCCAGCATGCTTTCGAATGTATCGACCGCCGCCAGAATCACTTCGGCAAGCAGTGGTCCATGCGTCTGACTGATCTGCAGGGACAGCACATCTTCGAGTTCGTGCGACAGTTCACTCAGCTTCTGAAAACCGCAAGCCGCAGAATCGCCCTTTAACGTGTGCACAGCCCGGCGGACGCTGCGAATAAGCTCTTCATCCGCGGGCCGCTTTTCCAATTGCATGCCCGTATCGTTGATGACCTGAAGAAGCTCCGCCGCACTCTCAAAAAAGAGATTGCGCAGTTCCGCTCCCCGATCTTCGGGCAAAAAGCTCAAGAATTCACCTCAAGACGTTTGTACGCGGTGCCGTTGTTCTCGTGCACCATGCGGAATTTCTGTGTCAGGCCAAAAAGACTCTCTGCGTGACCAACAAACAGAAACCCGCCGGGATTCAAGCAATGGTAGAACTTGTCGATCAGACGCTTCTGTTCCGCTTCGTCGAAATAGATCATCACGTTGCGGCACAGGATGATGTCGTTGCGGCGCGGCAAGAATTCGGTTTTCAGGTTGTGGAAGTCGAACTGAACCAACTCTTTCAGTTGTGGCTTGACCGCATATTTGTCGGAAGTCTTTTCGAAATAGCGAAGCCGCGTGGTGTAATCCACCGGCTCCATCTGAATTTCGGTATACAAGCCTTCTTGCCCAGTGCGCAGGCTGGCGTAGCTGATATCCGAAGCCACGATTTCCAGTTTCCACGGCGGTGGAATCAGCGGCTTAGGTGACGGCATTTCAAACGGCAGCGGATTGCGAAGATAGTAGTAAGCAAGCGCATCGCAAATCAGAATCGCTACGGAATACGGTTCCTGCCCCGCCGAGCATCCGGCCGACCACACCCGCAAATTCCAATCGCGACGTTCCTGCTTGTGATGGAGAATTTGTTCCAGCACCGTTTTCTGTAGCAGTTCCAACTGTGGGCGATTTCGAAAGAAACTCGTTTCATTGACCGTAAGATTTTCCAGCAGCAGTGCGAGTTCCGCGCGACCTTCGCGGCTGGTTAGCAGGCGATAGTAGGCGTAGAACGAATCCAAACCGCAGGCTTTCAAGCGGCGCTGCAACCGATCCTTCAAAAAGTGCGAGCGGCGTTCATCAAAATACATTCCGCATTCCTGGTAGACCAGGGTTTGAAGAAGTTTGAGTTCCGCTTCTGTGAGCTGAATCTGCGCGGTGATCGTTCCCATGCTGAGTGCGTGCGGCCGGCCGGCCTGGCAGCGCCAAGAAACTGGCGTTACCGGGTCATCGCGACGGGCTCCGCGGCCTCCTCGAGTTTCTTGAATTCGGGTTGACGCAGTAACCGGGCGATGTCCAGCAAAATGATGAGACGCCCTTTCAGTTTGCCAACGCCAGTGACGTAGCTGGATTCGCCTTCGGCAAAAACCGAGCCGGGCGCTTCGATTTCCGAGGGCGGAATCTTCAATACCTCCGAGGCCGCGGTAACAATCAGCCCGAGAAGTTTGCTGTCTAACTCCACCACCAGGATGCGATTCTTCTTATCGGGCTGCACGGCCGCGGCGCCAAAGCGTTTACGAAGATCCATCACCGGAATGATTTTCCCGCGCAGATTGATAACGCCTTCGATGATGTCCTGGGCATTGGGCACCACGGTGATTTCGGGCACGCGCACGATTTCGCGCACCGACCCTATGCGCACACCATAGGTTTCGTTGCCGATGCGAAATCCGACGACTTGGTAGTCTTTCTCCATGACGTCTCCGCCTTACGAACGGCTCACTTCGGCGTACTCGTAATCTTTATCCCGCGATTCGGGCGCTGATGTGGAACGTCGCGACGACGGCACAGGAGCCTCGCGGCGCTGACGGGTTTGGCTGGAGCGATCGATCACGAAGCGGTCCATGTTGTCGAGCAAGTTGCGCGACAGCTTCAGCATCTGCTCGGCAGCCGCGGAAAGCTCAGTGGAACTGGAAGCAGACTGCTGCACCAGTTCGCGCATTTTGTCCATCGCGCGCACCACAGCTTGCGCACCGGAAGCTTGTTCCTCAACGGCAGAATTGATTTCCTGGGTAATTTCCGTGAGGCGGTTGGTAGCTTTGGCGATTTGCGAAGAGCCAACGGATTGCTCGTTGGTCGCAGCGCCGATTTCCTGCGAGAACTTGTAAACTTCGGTGACCACGCTGGAAATCTTGTGAAGTGCCGAGCCAAGATCGTTGCCCAGGCTGAGCCCCTCTTCCACGATTCGCGTGCTGTGCTCCATGTTCTCCACAGCCTGCCGCGCTTCACGCTGAATGCTTTGGATCAGGTCGGCAATTTCCTTCGTTGATTGCGTGGATTTCTCGGCCAGCTTGCGAACTTCGTCGGCAACCACCGCGAAGCCTAGTCCGTGTTCTCCCGCGCGCGCCGCTTCAATGGCCGCGTTCAGTGCAAGAAGGTTGGTCTGCTCCGCGAGATCATCGATAACTTCGATAATCTTGCCGATGTCGTCGGCGCGGTGGCCAAGAATGTTGATGATCTCAGCGGAAGATTGAATTGCGCGATTGGTGCGATTCAGACCGTCGGTAGCCTTCTCCATGGTCTGAATACCGGTGACCACCTCTTCGCGCGAGCGATTGGCGATATCGAGAAGCACTTTCGCCGTATCGGCGACGCGCTGGATGGAGGTGACCATCTGATCGATGGATGCGGAAGTTTCCGCGACGCTGGAAGCTTGCACTTGGGTGTTCTTCACCACGTTCTGCACGTTGATGCTCATCTCGTGCATGGTGCTGGTGACTTCTTCAATCGCGGAGGATGCCTGAACGCTGACCTTCGCAGATTCGTCTGCAGCGCCGGCAACCTGGTTCGAACCTGCAGAAACTTGGGAAGCGCCATCGCGGGTGGTGCGCACGATTTCCCGCAACCCATGGTTCATGCGAAGAAATGCGTTGCCCAGCGTGTCGCGCTTGGAGCGCGGAGAGACTTCCACGGTCAAATCGCCTTCGGCAACGGCCATGGAAACCGCGGCCATCTCCTTGAGGTACGCGACCATGTTGTTAAAGGTGGTAGCCAGCGCGCCGATTTCATCGTTGCGATGGATGTCGATGTTCTGATCCAGGTCTCCCGAATCGCCGATTTCCTGCGCAACGGTGATGAGATGCTTTAGTGGCTCGGTAATCGACTTCGCGGTGCGAAAGGCTCGCTCGATGCCAAAAATAAGGGTGGCGATAGTGCCGACCACGATGATGATGAAGCTGACCCCGCTAGCGCGAGACGCCGCCGTCTGGGAATCAAGAAGCGCCTTGCTGATATCGGTGTTGGCTTGATCGAGCACCGCCGCGGATTTAGACAACCACGATGCTGGATCTTTCTGCAGGTAGAAAATTTGCAAATCGGAGACCGTCGCGTCGCCGGAGTCGACCTGATGCCGCTTGGCCAAGAGCGGCTTGGCAAAATTGTCGGTCCAACTCGCTTCTGTGCTTTCCACCTGAATCAGCGCCGTGTGCAGGAATTCATTGTTGGTTTGGGACTGGCCGCGCTTGATGATGTCCGAGAGCTCCGTGAAGCCCTTGTTCACTTTGTCTTCATCGCGCGGGTCGCCGCTAAGCAGGAAGTTGTTGAGGTTGAGGCGATTCAACATGATCTGGTAGCGAACCGATTCCGTAGTGCGCACACTCTCGAGCGTAGAAGCTGCTTCGGTGCTAGCCGACCGCGCTTTCCAAATCGCGGCGACATCCACCACCAGGAGCACCACCAGAGCACCCAGGATGTACCCAAAATTTCGTTTGAGCTGCGTTCCGATCGTCATTGCGTCACTTCCTCCACTCCCCAAACACTGTAGAGCCTCAATATTTCGCCCCTACTGCCTCACTGCCGCGTTCCCCTACTGATCCTTGAAACTGAATTCCACCAACTGCGTGGTCTCTTCCGGCGCGGCGTCAAACTTCCACTCCTTCACGGAATCCAGGCAGGGTCCGACGAGAACCGGATGCCCTCCCAGCGCGCGAGCGCTTTTCACATGGCCGTCTGGAGCGATAACCAGTTCCAGTTTTACTTTGCCGGAGATATTCATACGCCGTGCGAGATCCGGGTATGCCGGCATTGATTTGACCTTGGCCTTGCGCTTGCCTTCCTCAACCGAAGCTTGCTGTGCGCTTGCCAGCGATAATGAAAAAGCGATTGTCGCTGCTGCAGCTAACATTTTCGTTCCCCATCCGAGTCGCGTGGACACCACATCCTCCTAGGCAGCAAAGTACCCCGACTGTGGAAAGGCAAGTGGGATGCCAGTTATGCGCCGATTTGAAACGAGTGTTCGACGTTTGAGCAACGTCTACGAAATCAGCGGGTTACGTGGCAATTTTCGCGGGAGTCCTCGCCCGCGCAGAAGCGGACTTGTCTCAACGCCAAGGATTACCGTGAGTTGAGGTCTCACGCTGAGACGTTGCACCTCCCTAGCCGCGCCGGAGGGTAACGCATGCGCAGCACCGCCTGGAAGAGAGATTGACTCACATTGAGATTGCTCAGTAGCGTGTTGAAGCATAGCTTCTTAAATTGAGACGCCCGGCTTCGACGTGAATTCCAATGCGTGAACGCAAATCTAGACCCGTACGCCGCTCGGCAACAGCCGCAAACCGTAAGGCTCCCAGCGCGGCCAAGCGCGATTACGCTGAAGAGTTGATTGATCTGGTCACCGGCGCCGCCAATTCGCGCGAGTTGCCGGTATTTTTAACTGGTTTTGCGGTGCGCGCCGCGGAAATGTTGCAGGCAGAGTGGGCCGGAGTTGGCGAAATTCTTGGCACCAAGGTGGAGTTGTACACCGGTAATACCGCGTTCCCGAGTGTCGAGCTCGACAAAAATTGGCTGCTCGACAATGTGAAACGCAAACGCCCTGGTTTGGAGATTCTTCCCACCACCGCAGACGCTTCTTATTGCGCGTTCTACCCCATTTACGCCAGTGATGGCGAACTGATGGGCGCTCTCTGCCTGCTGCGTCGCAGAGAGCAATTCTCGGCTGCCGAAGAAAAGTTGCTGGCGGCACTCGGAAGTTTCGCAGCGCTCTCCATGGAAAAGGTAAGACGCTTTTCGCAACTGGAGCGTTCGAAGAAGCAGTGGGTGGAAGATATCGATGCAATCAGTGATTACATCGCGGTGCACGACCATTCCTGGAGAATCGTGCGCACCAACCGTTCCCTGGCCACACATATCGGCATTCCCCCGGTAGCGCTGGTTGGCGAACCAATGAGCAGTCTGCGGCGCATCGCAGAAACCGGAAGCGCGCTTCCCTGCCCGTTCTGCCGCAACACCAATCAATCTCGCGAAGAGTACATCGCGACTTCCGAAGGGCGCACGTTCTTGGTCTCAACGTCGCGTACCCGTGGCGCCACCGAGGAAGATACTCGGACCATTCACGTCCTGAAAGACATCACGGATCGTCGCGAGGCAGAACGTCGTTATCGCGAGTTGTTCGACAGTATTCAAGAAGGCTTGTTCTTTGCCACTCCCGATGGGCAATTCCTGGATGTAAACGACGCCATGGTTCGCATGCTGGGCTACGAATCGCGCGAACAACTGTTGCATGCGGATGTAAGCCCGCATCTCTATCCAACTCCTGCTGCAAAGAAGCGGCTGGTCCACGCCATTGCCGAGCGGGGCGCGCTGCGAAATTACGAAGAGACGCTGCGCCGGAAAGACGGCAGCTTGCTGCACACTTTGCAGAATATTAGTGCGGTCCGCGACGTGCAGGGCCGCGTGGTGCAGATTCGTGGTCTGATGCTCGACGTCACCGAGCAAAAGATGTTCCAGTCGCAATTGCAGCGCGAACGCGACTTCAACCAGAAAATCCTGAACACCACCCAGAGCATGATCCTTGTTTTGGATACGGCCGGCTTGATCAGTTACGCCAACCGTCGCTGCTACGAAGCTGGCTATCGCGAAGAAGAGGTGATTGGCCATCGTCTGGTGAGTTGGGTCGAACCTTCTCAGCGCGAGGATTTTGAGGCGGCTTTGCAAACCACCGCGCACGGCCAGCAAGTGGAAAATTTGGAATTGCGCGTAAAGCGTAGCGATGGCTCGATGGGTCACTTTTCCATCAGTTTGAGCCCGATGCGCGACGAATCAAGCCAGGTGAACAGCGTTGTGGTGGTGATGACCGATATTACTGATGCGGTGCTGCTGCAAGCCAAGCTGGCGCACTCCGAGAAAATGGCAACCATTGGGCGGCTAGTCTCCGGCGTCGCGCATGAAGTCAACAATCCGCTGGCCGCGATTCTGGGGTTCACCGACCTGCTCCTCGAAAATCCCGAAGTTCCCGCCTCCGCGCGAGAAGATCTGCAAATTATTCTGCAAGAAACACAAAGAACTAAAGAAATTGTGCAGGACCTATTGAGCTTCGCGCGGCAAAGACCCGCGCAGCGGGAGCCTATGCAGGTAAACGCGATTCTTCGCCAAACCATCAAGCTGCGCAGTTACGACTTCGCAAGCCATGGGGTGCAAGTTGTGGAAGAATTTGACGAAAATCTGGCGCCTACGCTGGGCGACGGGCAGCAACTGCAACAAGTCTTCCTAAATATCTTGAACAACGCGTATGACGCCATTCAGGAATCCGGCAATCACGGTAAAATCACCATCCGCACCCGCCGGGCCATCGACTCCAAAGTCGATTCCGTGGAAATCGCCTTCATCGACAACGGCACCGGAGTCGCCGAGCCCGATAGGATTTTCGATCCGTTCTTCACCACCAAACAAGTGGGCAAGGGTACCGGCTTGGGGCTCAGCATCTGTTACGGGATCGTGCGCGCTCATGGTGGAGAAATTCTCTGCTGGAACAATGCCGGAGACGCCGGCAGCACCTTTGTTGTGCATCTACCAATCGCCTCGGAAGCTGCGCCATTGGCGGCGAAAGAGGCGGCACAATGAGACACGCTGCCGCAAATCCAGTCCATGCGCCGATCCTGTTGATCGAAGATGAAGCTTCGGTAAGCGCCTTTGTTCGCGCCGCGCTCGAACGTCGTGGCTATTCCGTGGTGCAAGCGACCTCCGGCTCCGACGGCTTGGCGCAACTGGCCAACGGCAGCTATGCGGGAGTCATATCCGATATACGCATGCCTGGCGCGATTAACGGTGCCGATGTTCATGCATGGATTCAAAACAATCGGCCGGAATTGTCGAGCAAAATTATTCTCATCAGCGGGGATACGGCAAATAGTGAGACGCAATCGCTTCTCGCCAGCAGCGCCACGCCTTGCATCGAGAAGCCGTTTCGAGTTCAGCAACTGATTTCGACAGTGGAGAATACATTCGGGAAACCATGAGCGACGAAACAAAAGTTAAGTTACTGGTAGTGGATGACGAGCAAAGCATCCGCAAGCTTTGCATGACCATTGGCAGCTCTCTGGGGTTCGCCTGCAACGAAGCGGAAAGCGCGGAGAGCGCTATCACCCGTCTGGAAACCGAGGCGCCCGATCTCGTCTTGAGCGATCTGAAACTTCCAAATCACTCCGGCGTGGAATTACTGAAGCAGATAAAGAGCATTTTGCCACGCACCGAAGTGGCCATCATGACCGGCCACGGCTCCATCGAATCCGCCGTCGATGCCATGAAACTGGGGGCCTACGACTACATCGAAAAGCCGTTTCGTGTTGAGAAGATGCGCCTGCTGTTGCAGCGCATGGCGGAAAAAGTCCGCCTGGTTAACGAGAATGCGTTCCTACGTGAACGAGTAAGCGCCGACGAGAATTTAGACGGAATCATTGGATCGTCTTCCGGCATGCAGGATGTGCTGCGCATGATTTCGCGTTTGAAAGACACGCGCACACCGGTACTGATTTCTGGGGAAAGCGGAACAGGAAAAGAATTGGTAGCCCGTGCCATTCATTTCCGTGGCGTCCTCGCTCAAATGAATTTTCTGGCCGTCGACTGCGGCGCTCTGGTTCCAACTTTGATGGAAAGTGAATTATTCGGCTACGAAAAAGGCGCCTTCACCGGAGCCACCAAATCGAAGGCCGGGCTTTTCCAGGCAGCCAACGGCGGCACCATTTTCCTTGATGAAATTGGCGAGCTTCCCCTAGAGATGCAGGCCAAGCTTCTGCGAGTGCTCCAGGAGAAAGAGGTACGTCCCGTCGGCAGCAATGAGCGAATCAATGTCGATGTGCGCGTAATCGCCGCCACCAATCGCGATCTCGAAGCCGCCTACCGCGATGGGACGTTTCGCAAAGACCTTTACTTCCGGTTGAATGTCGTGACCGTCCATCTGCCGCCGCTCCGCGAACGCCGCTCCGACATTCCGACACTGGTGCACCACTTCCTGAACCGCTACGCGCCAACGGCGAGCCTGCAAGTCACCCCAGCGGCCATGAAGAGCCTGCTGCAATACGACTGGCCAGGAAACGTCCGGGAACTCGAGAACTGCATCGCCCGCGCCATCACTCTCGGCGATCAGCAAGTGATGGATGTCAAGGACCTCCCGCCGGCGATTCGCGCAGAACAACCGGTCAACACGGAGATGACGCCAACCGATGCCGCTTCCCTTTCCACCACCGCGCTCGCCGAGATGGAACGCATGACCATCCTGCGCGTCTTCGAACAAGCGCACGGCGATAAAGCGTTAGCCGGCAAGATGCTCGGCATCAGCCGCGCCACTCTTTATCGCAAACTCAAACGCTACAACATTGCACTGCGTGGCGATTCCCCCGACCAACCGAAAGAAGAAGCGCACGCCGCTACGCGCTAACGTTCGCGTCTCAACCAGGCGCACCTGAAAATCGCGAAATGCTGAGACAGTCTTGTTTCAGCGTGAGACACCGCCTGCTTCTCCGCTCCACGGGAAAATCCTAAGCCTCTCGCTTTCTGCACTTTCACAGCAGTCACGACCAGCCACTCCTTTGGCGCTCAGCGTGCAATTCCCTCCGTGGGACATTGTGTTCCTGACCGTGTCAGGTGTGTATCTGCACTCGATAAGGGCAGATCCGGGGATGTCACGCTGTACGGCAATTGGCAACGGGGACTTCACTACAGATGACTCTCATCTTGGAAGAACGGGGATGCGCGGAACAGCTCGCTCGCTTTTTTCCGAAGCTTCCCGTTAGAAGGATTCCAATTCGAGTGTCGCCGGTGAGGCCCGCTCCCGCGAAATTGCAGGAAGCGACGGTCGTGGAATTTGGCTCCGAGGAGTTCGCCATTTTCCTGTCCACGTTACCCCTGGAGTTCGATGACCATGTCCGGATCGTTCGAGATGGAGGGCGTCCCGCGGAAGCTGCCGTGATTGCGCTGCAGTATCACGCCGGACGAAAGGCGGTGGCTGTTAGGTTTCTGGAAGGCCGCTGCGATTGGATGACCCAGCCGTGAATAAAATGATCACATTGAACTTACCCGCGCCGCCGAAGACCGACAGCGCCCGACAAGCCCAGTGGGAAGAGACGCGTTCCGTCTTCCCTATCTATCTTGCGCTTGCCAAGCATCTGCAAATCGAGATTCCCTTTCCGCAGAACAAGCGCGTGCTGCCGGAAAAGGCCGAGCTCGAGTTCTTCAGCAAGGTGCACACCTGGCTGGACTCGATGGACCAACAGGTGTTGGTGCACCAACTGCGTCACCTGTTACAGATGACCACGCTGAATGCCAGCGAAAGCGGCCTGCGCGCGCTGATCATGCGCCATTTGCGCAAGCCATCGAAGTCCACGACCGATCGCGACAAAATCGACTTTCTGATGGTGCAGTATTTCGCGCTCTGCGCTCCTCCGAAGATTTATCACAAGCAGATTGAATTGACCGACGTCGCGCAGGTGATGAAGCCCGTCTTCGGTGAAGTAGACACCGCCCCGATTTCCTGGTGCGAGCCTCTGGAAAAAATGATTGTATCGCTGCGCTCCTTCAAGAGCCTGCGCGACATTCTGAAAACTAATTTCATCGAGCAGGGTCGCAAGGTTAAAGAAACCGCTGGCGGCATGTTCTACGATCCTTCCGCCATGCTGGCGTTTGTCCGTTTCAATTTCTTGCTGCGGCGAACGCTGATCGAATTGATGCACGCCGACCTGATTTTCATTCGTTCCGGCATCAATCATCTGGAAAGCGCCGGCGCTCGCACTTTGGACTGCCACACTTCCGGGTTGACGGCTTCGGAACCGATCGCCAGGGTTCGCCAGCTCGCCGATGAATGGAAACAGCCGTTCCAACGCGAATACACGGAACGCTCTGTAAATCAGGCCTTCGAGAAGCTTTTGGCGCTGCGTACCGACGTGGACCGTGCTTTGGAAAAGGTCGTCGGCAAACCCGAAATTCCGATAACAAAAGCTGCGGAAAAATCCACCGGAACAAAAACGGGCACTGCAACGCCCGCGCCAGCCACTCGCACGCCAGAAAAGGGCACCCTTTCAGAACCAAGCCGAGCGGATGATGTTGCCCCCGAACTCGATTTCGAAACGTGCATGGAGCAGGTTTGGGAACAATTGATTTCCGCTCCCCCATCTCGTGGACGTTCCATGACCACCGTTCGTCTCGGCGGTGTGCGCTTGCTGATGTCTTCGTGGGAAGTAGCCGCCTTCGTTACGGAAGATGGCCCCGCCGCGGAAGACTTGCGCCGCGCCGTTGTCGCGCGCGCCCTGGTCACCACCGGGCTCGAACGCGCCAAGGAAACCGGTAACGCCACAGGCTTGGATCGCGTTCTGCCCATCGCTCGTGTCGAAGTCTCTCGTTTGCAGGAGCGCGTAGAAGTTGCCAAGCAAGCAAAAGACACGGAAGCAGCCGTAAATCTCGGGATCAGCACCAAGCGGTTGCTCTCCGCACTGGACGAAGCCGAGAAGATGTAATTCCCTGCTGCACTCTACGCAGGCGTGAACGACTTTCAGGGAGCGGATTTCCTTTGCAAACAACGAACGCACTTATTCTGACGGATGACGGAGAATTCGCTCGCCTGCTTACCGCATGCTGGCAAGTGGAACGGCAACTTCCGGGACTGTCTGTCTTAACCAGCGATCTGTGGAAGAATTTTGAAGCTGCTCCCGATCTGATCGTGATTGGCCCACTAAGAGAAGGCAAGCTCACGGAGATTTTGCGCTCTCTCGAGCCAAGCACCGCGCTGATTCTCTGCGCACCTGCAGATGCCCAGGAACTGGCCAGCTTGCGCAAGCGCTATCCGCGATTGGCGCATGTGCCGCTGCGTGAAGATTGGACCCAAGTGGTGCTGCTGGTCGCCGGCGAATCGCTGCGTCGCACCGAAGCTCTAAAGATGGCACGTCAAGCCGAACGTCACGCCGAAAAATATTCGAATCAAGCCACGCTGGGCCGCTACATGGTCGACATGAAGCACAGCATGAACAACGCGCTCACCTCGTTGCTAGGAAACGCGGAACTCCTGCTGCTCGAACCCGGACAGCTTTCCACTCAATCGCTCTCGCAGATCAAGACCATTCACACCATGGCTTTGCGCATCAACGAGATCATGCAGCGATTCTCATCGCTCGCCAGCGAAATGCGGGTTGTTGAGACGCCTTCTCAAGCTGAGACCGAAGATGCCGAATCCTCGGTATTTCCCCGGCGATAGGCCAGGCGGTGGCTCGGCTAAGTCTTTACGCCACAGCGGGATAAGCAAACTAGACACCTTTCCTGACACTTCCCTCAAGCTGGCCTCTGACGTGCAATTTTCTAAATCGGAGAACTGTGCGGAGTAAAAGCTTGTGCAGAAAAAAGTGCTCATTGTCGACGATTCACCGGCCCAAGTGAAGCTGATTCAGGGCCTGCTGGAAAACGAAGGGTATTTTCCAGTGGGTTTGAACGATCCGAAGCGCGTGGAAGAAACCATTACGTCCGAACGGCCCAGCTTGATTTTGCTGGACGTGGTGATGCCGGAGCGCAACGGGTTTCAGGTTTGTCGCGAATTGAAGGGGAGCGCGGAGTTCAGTTCCATCCCCGTGATTCTGGTGTCGTCGAAAGACACCGCCAGCGACAAGTATTGGGGCGAGCAGCAAGGCGCGGATGGTTATGTCACCAAGCCGTTCACGCGAGAAGAATTGCTGCGCGCGGTCCGGCGGTTTGCGTAAAGGATTTGAGGATTAGAAGCAAATGAACGACGAATTCCAATTGACACCGCTTGCCGCTGACGCCGAGTTTGGCGAACTGCTCGAAGCGCTTGGGCCAGTCGCCGAGCGCACGCCGGAATCGCAGTACTGCGTTTTCCGCAGCGGCCGTGAACGCTTCTGCTTCCCGGTTCTAGACGTTGAGGAAGTTTTGGAATGGCCGCTGGTCACCAAGCTGCCGCTCTCGCCCGCGTATGTTTTGGGGATTTTCAATTTGCGCGGCGCGATTGTGCCCTTGATCGACATTGCGCTGACCGAAGGCCGTCGCCCAGGATTGCTGCCGAAGCACGTGGTGGTCGCTTCTTTGCGTAGCGATACGCACGACGATCTCCGCTTGGGCATTGCTGCGGACGAAGTGATTGGAACCTATTCGGTGAACGATGCTGAAGATTTGTTGGAGCAGGCGCCGGAAAACGTGCCGCATTGCGTGGGGATGCTGCGTCACGACGACCGGCTAGCGCTGGTACTGGATCTGCGCCGGCTGCTAGAAGTCTATCCGGGACCTGGAATTTAACGACTTTAGGTAAGAGTTTGGGAGGAAGTAATGAAATCGCGACTCAGTAGCACCATATGGTTGCTGACCATCTTTAACGGCGTCGCCTTGTTCACCGTGCTAGGCCTTGCCTACAGCGCGGGACGCCAGGCCAGCGCCGGATCCGGATTTGAACCGAGCGGCCTGATCATTCCGGCTGTTATCGCGGTGAGCATGTGCGTGATCTTGGCTTGGAGGTTGATCGCGGCATTCATTTCTCCCGTCAACGAGCTCTCCGAATTCTCGGAACGATTGGCTGCCGGCGACGCGAAAGCGCGCGCCGATGTTGGCACCAACGATGAGTTTGGATACATCGCCGACAATTTGAATCGCGCTGTCGCCAGAGTGTCCAAAGCTTCGAGCAATCAGGAAGCTACGGAATCTCTGCAGCGCAGCATCACCGACTTGCTGGCCGTAATTAATCAGGTCGCGCGCGGCGATTTGTCGCTACGCGGCAAGGTGACCAACGACGCGCTGGGCAATGTTTCCGACTCCATCAACTACATGCTCGACAACTTCACCAAGGTTCTGGAGCGCGTTCGAAAGGCCGCGATGGAAGTTACCGCCTGCTCCAACAACATTCTGGTTGCCGCCGATGAAATGCAAGCCGGCGCCACCCAGCAAGACCAGGAAATTACCAACACGTCGAGCGCTGTGGAAGAACTTACGGTCTCGATGAAACAGGTTTCGAACAACGCCGAAGCCAGCGCCGAAGCAGCGCGCCGCGCTTTAGACGCCGCCGAACAGGGCAACCGCGCCGTTCGCGACACTTTGGACGGTATGCAGCGCATTCGTTCTTCCGTGCAAGCCACCGCAAAGAAGATCAAGTCGCTCGGCGATCGTTCGCTGGAAATCTCCGAAATTATCAACGTCATCAACGACATCACCGAACAGACCAACTTGCTGGCGTTGAACGCCGCCATCGAAGCAGCGCGTGCCGGTGAAGCGGGCCGCGGATTCGCCGTCGTTGCCGACGAAGTTCGCAAACTCGCAGAACACTCCCGCAGCGCCACGAAAGACATCGCCGCCCTCATCAAAGCGATTCAAGCCGAGACAAACGAAGCCGTGGTGGTCATGGAAGACGGTACCAAGGAAGTGGAGTCCGGTGCGCAACTCGCCGATCAGGCCGGACGCGCCCTCGACGCAATTTCCAGCGTGGTCCGCCAGTCTGCCGAACTTGTCCAGGAAATTTCTCTGGCCTCCAAACAACAGGTGCGAGGTACAGAAGGCGTGGCACACGCCATGCAAATCATCTCCAACATTACGCGGCAAACTTCGCAGGGCACCCGCGGCACCGTGGCCACCGTCAGCCAGTTGGTGAAACTCTCTGACCAACTGAACGAAGCGTTGGCACAATTCCGCGCACAGTCTAAAGCAGCTGCCTTAGCTGCCGAAGAGCACGAGCGGCCGGTTCCAGCAGGCGCAGTTCGATAGTTGTAAAGAACGCCTCTGGTGAATTCTCCAGGGCAAGAGCGTGACAACGATGAACGAGCGCCACGGGCCCGGCCACGGTTTGAACGAACACGAGTTGAGCGAGATCCGCATGCTGATTGAAGAGCGGACAGGCATCCATTTCGACGAGTCTCGCGCGAGATTTTTCTCCGCGCGCGTCGAGGAACACCTGCGCGCCAAGGGCAACACCAGCGGCAACGACTTGTTACGCGCGATTCGCAAGTCCAACGTAGAATATGAAGCCTTGCTCGAACGGCTCCTGACCCAGGAAACTTCCTTTTTCCGCTATCCTGCGGTTTACGACGCGTTCGAGAAGCGAGTGCTTCCCGATCTGCACACCAAGAAATTCTGGAAGAATCCTCGCACCTTGCGGGTGTGGAGCGCCGGCTGCTCGACAGGCGAAGAGCCCTATTCGATTGCCATCACCATCGTCGATTCTCTTTCGTTTGCTGACGCCTGGAACGTGGAGATCCTGGCCACCGATGTAGGTCGTGTTGCCCTCAAGCAAGCGGAGCGCGGTATCTACTCCGGCAGAAGTATCGCTGGCGCTTCTGAAAAACAATTAGCTGCGCACTTCACCCAAGTGGAAGGCGGCTATCAGGTGAAACCGCGGCTGCGCAAAATGGTGACGTTCGCGCAAATGAATTTGGCCTCACCCGTCTATATGGGCCGTATGGACCTGATTTTCTGCATGAATGTGCTGATCTATTTTTCTGAAGAGCGTCGCCGGACCGTGGTGCAGCGTTTCTACGATGCCCTGGAGCCGGGCGGCTACCTTTTCCTTGGGCATTCGGAATCGATTTCGAAGATGACCGTGAAATTCCAGGCCATCGTTCTTGGTGATTGCATTATGTATCGCAAGCCAACTTCTGAAGAGGCGCAAAAGGCCGAACTGGTGACGGAGGGACGCGCGTGACCACGCCGGACCGCGAAGCCGTCGAGATGTTCCTCCAGGAAGCCTCGGAGCACCTGCAATATTTGCGGGAGTACGTTGGCGTCCTTCAGGAACTCGCTCCGCATCGCGAAGATATGGAGCGACTGTACATCGCGGCTCATACGTTGAGCGGCACCTCGGCAAGTTACGGATTTCCCAAGTTCTCGGAAGTCGCCGCCAAACTCGCACACGTTTTTCAATACGCTCTGAACGCCCCTCTCGGCGAAGATTTACACGGTCCGCTGACCGAATTTCTTTCGGACGGTATCTCGTTGCTGGAGACCAGCCTGCTCGAAATCAGTGATACAGGCCAGGAAAATGTCGAAGATGTCGCGGCATTCAAGGAAAGATACCGTTTTGCATTTCCAAGTGAACTGCCGCCTTTGAACCTGAGCAATTCTTACGCCGGGCAAGTGGAGCAGCAGTCCGGGTCTGCAGGGGAGAGCGACGAATCGGCCGCCGGGACCGGTGCAACCGGCTCGTACTTCGATGCATTGCCCGCTGACGATGAAGTCGGCGATGAAATTCTGGAATTCTTCCAGCCGGAAGCGGAAGAGCATCTACAAATTGTTGGCGATTGCTTGCTTTCCCTAGAAGGAAACAATAATCCAGAAGAAATCAATCGCCTGTTCCGCGCCATCCACACGGTGAAGGGCTCCGCAGCTCAAGTTGGGATTCGCCGGCTGGGCGCCATCGCGCATCGCGTTGAAGATTTGATTGGCCGCCTCCGTGACGGCGAGATTCAACCATCGCCGGCCGTCGTGGACGTCTGCCTCGAATCGGTCGATGTTCTGAAAAAGACATTGCATCGCGAATGGGCCGACGAGGCGGAAATGCGCAACAGCGTCGACTCGCTGCTAGGTCGCATTGCGCAGTTCGCTCCGCTAGAGGCCGAAGAAGAATCTGTGCAGTCTGCCGATCAAGAAGCCGAAGCCACTGACCAGATTCAGGTCGCTACGCCGAAGCGTCCTGCCGGAAAGCCCGCGCCCAAGCAAACCGCCAAGCAAGCCGCTGCCGCAAAGTCCGTTCGTATCGCTCTTGGCCGCCTGGACCGCATGATGAATACGGTCGGCGAACTGGTCATCAACCGCACTAAGATGGTTGGCCGCGTCGCCGAACTCGAGAAATTAATCGAGACTCTCAGCTTCTCCAAAGAACGCCTGCAAGGAAAAGTTAACGAATTCCAGGAAAAATACGAATTCAACCGCCTGCGCTCCACCCAGGCCACCATGCCGTGGTCGAACAACACCACTCAGAAATTGCTGAGAAGCGCTGCCGCGGGCGAAGCCAACTATCTCGATGATTTCAGCGAACTCGAGATGGACCGGTACGACGATTTCAACATTCTGTCCCGCTCGATGACGGAAATTTCCGCCGACGTCAACGAAGTGCTGTCCCAGCTCGAAGGCTTCATCGGCCGCGTGGAAGGCGACATCGACGAATTCACCAAGCTCGCCCACCACTTGCAGGACGAAATCACCGCCGCCCGCATGGTGCCCATTGGCACGCTCTACTCCCTGCTTTCGCGCGCAGTCCGCGACGCAGCCAAGTCTTCCCGTAAGCAGGTTGAACTCGATTTTGCCGGCAGCGAAACGGAACTCGACAACAACATCATTCAGCAGATCTCCGATCCGCTCGTTCACCTCGTGCGCAACTCCGTAGCACACGGCATCGAGTCTCCCGACGTTCGCGCAGGCTCCGGCAAAGCCGAACAAGGCAAAGTCTCACTGCGCGCTTACCACCGCGGCAACCACATCTACATTGAAGTGGAAGACGATGGCCGTGGTATCGATTATGGCCGCGTCAAACAAAGCGCTATCGAATCCGGGCTGGTTTCTCCAGAAACCGCGGATCGCCTGACAGAGCGCGATCTGCGCGAAATGCTGTTCCACCCGGGCTTTTCTACCGCCGCCGTAAAAACGGAACTCGCGGGTCGCGGCGTTGGCCTCGATGTGGTCCGCTCCAACTTGAATGCTTTGAACGGCGAAATTGAAGTAAACAGCACCGCGGGCCAAGGCACGAAGTTCACTCTCAAGGTGCCTCTCACCCTGATCATTTCGCCTGCGTTGTTCGTGCGTTGCGGCAGCAGCCACTTCGCGCTACCGCTGGCCGTAGTAGAAGAGATCCGTCGCCTGCGCGCCGACGAAATCGAAGACGTTGGCGGAAAACTGCTAACCAAGGTTCGCGACGTCGTCACCGAAGTCGTCCGCCTCGATTCGTACCTCGGCTTGCCCCCACTTGAACCCATTAACGGATACTTCCGCATGGTCGTAGCCAATGCCGGCAGCCGTCAAATCGGCTTGGTCGTCGAAGAAGTTCTAGGCAAAGACGAAATCGTGATCAAGAACCTTGGTGAATATCTCCGCCGTGTGAAACTTTTCCCCGGTACCACCATCGCGCCAGACGGCAGCCTGATCTTGCTCATCGACTTGAACCGCATGGTCGCCACCGAACCCAGCGAGCGCCGCGCTCTGCAAGCGAACGCCAGCACCGCTCGCGTCTTTGCTCCTGGTTCCACCGCCGTCGCCCGCGGCACAATTCCCAACGACGCAATCGACCGTGTCGAGCAGGAACGCGTCATTGTCATCGCTGACGATTCCATCAGCGTGCGCAAATTTGTTGGCCGCATGCTCGAAAAGAACGGCTACCGCGTGAAATTGGCTGCCGACGGCTTGGAAGCCGCCGAACTTGTTACGCAACACGGCTGCCACCTGGTCATCACCGACTTGGAAATGCCGCGCATGACCGGCTACGAATTAATGGCCCAGTTGCGGCAGACTCCGGCAACACGGCGCATCCCGGTGATGGTGGTAACGTCACGCGCCGGCGCAAAGCATCGCGATCGCGCCATGAAAGAAGGCGCCGCTTCATTTTTGACCAAGCCCGTTCAAGAAGATCAGTTGCTTGCCGCAGTGGAACAACTCATGGGATCGGAGGCGGCACGTTCCGTCGTGCCGGTTGGATAGACGCTTTATGGTGAGTACCCAGCCCAAAAAGTTTCGCGTGCTCGTCGTCGATGATTCCGCCTTCATGCGCAAGGTGCTGGAATCTATTTTCAGTTCCGACGATCAATTGCAGGTCATCGGCCAGGCGAAGGATGGACGCGAAGCTATTGCGTTATCCGAATCGTTAAAGCCCGACGTGATCACCATGGATTTAAATATGCCGCACATGGATGGGCTGCAGGCCACCGCGCAGATCATGACCAGCAACCCGCGCCCCATCGTAATCGTCAGCTCGGAAAGTAAAGAGGGTGCAGCCAGCACATTGAAGGCATTGGAACTCGGCGCAATCGAATTCGTAACCAAGCCCTCGTCCGGCATCGATCTCGATATGCAAAGCGTGAAGGACGAACTGGTACGCAAGGTGCGCATGGCCGCTAAGGTTCGCGTGGTGCGCACTGCGTCACGGCTTGCCAGCGCCATTCAAATGCCTTCGTCGTCAAATTCGTCGGCAGTTAAGCCAGCATCTCCGTCGCCAGCGCCGCCAGTTCGAACTTCCAACATTGCCCAATCGGAATTGCGATTTCCTGTCGTTGTTCTCGGCGCCTCCACGGGCGGCCCGGCGACGGTAATGCGTCTGGCCCCCGGATTTACGCGTGACTTCCCTGCTGCCGTGTTTCTCGTTCAGCACATGCCGGCAGCCTTCACCACGCAATACGCTTTGCAGCTCGCGGAATTCACCGGGATTCGCGTGAAAGAAGCCGAGGCCAACGAAAGCGTGCAACCTGGCACACTCTACATTTGCCCCGGTGGACAACATTTGCGTGTGACGCCCACTGGCCGCATCAACCTCGACAGCGTGACTGGCCGCATCGACGGCTACTTGCCAAACATCGATGTGACGCTAGAATCCGTTGCGGCCTACGCCGGCGCGATGAGCATTGGCGTCGTCCTGACCGGTATGGGTAGCGACGGAGCACGCGGCGCCCGCGCGATCAAAACTGCAGGCGGCGTAGTGTTAGCGCAAGATGAAGCCACTTCCGTAATTTTTGGCATGCCCGCCGAAGCTATTAAAACCGGCGCGGTTGAACAGGTTCTTCCCCTCGACGATATTTATCCCGCCATCGAAAAACGCGTTCTGGCGTTAAGCCGCATCACCCCGGTGGGAGCACGGTAATGCAGCCCGCTCCTGCTCCGAAACACGCCGCGCCGCGCACCGAGCAAATCATTTTGTTTCGCTGCAGCAGCGAGATCTTTGCCATTTCCTCTTCTTCGGTGCAGGAAGTCCGCAGCGTTGACAGTCTTGCTGGCGCCGAAACCGACATCACCGGCAGCAGCGTCGCGAAGGTCCGCCACGCCATCCGCCGCAACGATAAAAACATTTACGTGGTGAACGGCGCAATACATTTCGGTCTGCGCCCTTCACCCGCTTCGCTCATTTTTCTTCTGCGCAATCTTCGCGTTGCTTTGCTCATCGACGGCATCGAGAAAATGAGTACCATGAGCCGTCTGCAAGCTCTGCCCTTGGCTTACTGCCACGAAGAGCGCAACTGGTATCGCGGCCTCACCGTGCTTGATCAAAATGTCGTGCCTGTCGTGAACCCGCACGGCTTCCTGTTGCAGGAAGAATTAATGCTTCTCGATTTGGTTACCGGAGACTCAGATACTCCGATGGCCACGGCAGCTACGACCTCGCATTCCGGGTTGGTGCCATGAGCTGGCTGGAACAATCCGACGCTCTCTCTTGCGTGCTTCTGCGACTAGGCGAGCGCCGTTTCGCCCTCGCTGCCGATCAGGTCGCCGAACTGGTTGCGCCCAGCCGCATTTTCCGCTTTGCGCATTGCACTCCGGAAATTGATGGCGTGATTCTGCGCCGTGGTCGTGTCGTTCCCGTCTGCGATGTCGCCGAGAAGCTCATCGGAAAAAAGTTAATTTCGCGCCGTTTCTATTTGATTGCCACGCGGCGCCAAGGCACTTCCTTCGACTGGATCGCACTCCCGGTAAGCGGCGACTGCGAATTGATCCAAGCAGATCTGACTCCTCCGTCGCCTTCGGACTCGGCGCATGTCGGCGGCTGGCTGTCGCACGGCGGAGAGGTTATCGAAGTTCTGAATCTGGCAGCGATCACGCCAGGCATGATTTCGCAGGAGTCCGAGTCTGAGCCACTACAGGAAGCCAGGCCGGAGGCACAGACATGTTGATGCCCGGCAAAGCTGCCAAAATCCTGCTCATCGACAGCAATGTGCTTTTCGCAAAACGTCTCGGGGAGTCCCTGAAACGTGAAGGATTCGAGGTCACGTCCTCCACGCAAGCTTCGTTCGCGCTGACCACTCTCGAATACGACACGCCTTCCGCCATCGTTTGCGCCACCAAAATGCGCGAAATGGGCGCGCTCGAAATAGCCCGGATAATTCGCGCCGACGCAAAAAACAATTCTCTTCCTATCATCGCCATGGGCGATGGCAGTCAACGCGCCTTGATGGAAGCGTTTCAAGCCGGCTGCGACGATTACATTGACCGGCATCTCGCACCCGCGACCATCGCCAACCATGTCAAGAACATCATCATCAGCAAACTGGAAGGCTTTCAGCCAACGCAAATGCTCGGCCAGGCCGACACCAGCCTGAGCGGCAATCTCACCCATCACGACATCACCGGCGTGATGCAGATGCTTGGCCAGGCTCATCAAACCGGCGCATTGACCATCAACGCGGGCGAAACCGACGCGGTCATCTTCTTCGATGCTGGCGAACTCACGCACGCGGAATGCGGCTCGCTGTTTGGCGACGAAGCGGTCCTGCACATCTTGAAAAACTGTGTTCAGTGCGGCTCCGGCGTATACAAATTTGTTTACGGTGCGGCATCAGCGCAACGCACCGTTCTTCGTTCCGCCACCGATTTAATGCTCGACGCGATGCGCGAGTTTGATGAAAGCGTTCGCGACACTAACGATGAAATGGCAGAAGCAGACAAGGAGGCTCCATGAGCGAGACCATTGCCATGCCCCCGTTGACTGAAACGGAAACCAAGCGCACTCCCACTGTCTATTTCATCGACGACAGCGCGACCATGCGGGAAGTCATCAAGATCGCCTTCCGCCGCGAGAGCATCAATGTAATCACCTGCGCCGATGCGGCCTCCGCGCTTGGCCAATTTGAGCAGACGCCGCCCGACGTGGTCATCACCGACGTGATTATGCCGGACCAGGACGGCTACTCGGTCTGCAATCAGATTCGGCAGAATCCGCAATTTGCAAAGACTCCGGTAATCCTTATGTCCGGGGTGGTGAACAAGAGTGTTGCCGATCGCGCTGTCGCCGTTCAGGCCGATGAACTGGTTCGCAAGCCGTTTCAGCCCCAGGAATTGATCAGTCGCGTCAAAAATCTACTCGGACACGGAAACGGAACCTCTCCCACATCATCGCCCGCACACGGGCACGCCGATCGGCCAGCCGGCAGCGCGGCTCTGAGCAGTTTCTTCGCGCCACCGCAGCCTCCTCCTCAAGCACGGGTGACGCCGATGCCTGCGACACTTCCTCAAACTCCGCAGATGCATTCCGCGGCTGACACCCAGCAACCCGACGGGGTCTGGCCAAAAGCACTTGCGGAGGCATTTTTCCAGCAGTCAACCGCTGCGGCGCCGCAACCACCTTCAAATGGAGCTCCGCAACCACCACGCACTGCGGCTGCAGCGGCAGACGTCCACAAACTTCGCGGCGAGATCAGCCGCCTGGAACTGCTGGTGAAAAAACTGCAAACCGAACTGCAGATCGAGCGGCAATACAATCAGGCACTTGAGATTCAGTTCAAAAATTTCACTCAAGTTGATTAATCGCGTTAGCCCGTTTGCTTGATTGCCATGCTATTCACGGCGTCTCGTCGAATCACGGGAGCTTCACCGTCCGTTACCGAACACGGATGCTTTTCACAGCTAGCACAGTACCGACTTCACTCGGTTGACGCTTCGCCGCGAATTAAGTAGCCTCCCTAAGATTCACCAAAATTGGCGTTAACGTTTCGGAGCCCTAAGCGCATGGACGAAAACGAATCCAAGAAACTCTCGCGTAGAGATTTTGCCCACCGCGCCCTCCTTCTCTCCGCCACCGCCTCGCTCGCACCAGCGGCGATCGCATTGGAACCCCCCTCTCAAGACAATCCTCCTGCCAAAAAGCAGGAGCAGCCCAACCTGCCGAAGCTTCCGCCCGCGAGTCAGGCCGAGGCCGACGCCCGATTCCAGTTCGTAACAGCTTTGCCTGCAAATCAGTTCGACGATGAGCAGAAGGCCATGCTCAAGACGCTGTGCATCTATTTGCAGCCTGCTCTCGACCGGGTCCGCGCCTATCATCTCGAAAATTCTGATGGCCCGGCACTCTACCTGAAGCCTCTTGTCGAACGCGAAAAGAAGCCGCAGCCCATCCACACCGAATCATCCAAGAAGTCCTGACGGAGCTCATGAATGGTGAAGGACTCAGTTCTTTTCGAAACGGTTGGCGAACTCGCAAAAAAGATTCAGTCCAAACAGCTTTCCCCAGTCGAACTCACTGAGAGTTATTTGCAGCGAAGTGAGACTTTAGGGCCCCGCTTCAATGCGTACGCGCGACTCACGCCGGAGCTCGCGCTCGAGCAAGCTCACACCGCGGAAAAAGAAATTCAGCGCGGACACTATCGCGGCCCGCTGCACGGAATTCCTTACGCTGCAAAAGATCTACTGACCGTTAAAGGCATTCCCACCACGTGGGGAGCGAAGCCCTTCGCCGATCAGGTCTTCGATTACACTGCGACCGTCATCGAGCACCTCACCAACGTCGGCGCGATCCTCATCGGCAAAGCATCGATGATCGAACTCGCCGGCGGCATGGGCTACATGTACGCGTCGGCTTCCCTGCAAGGCGAAGCCAAAAATCCCTGGGACACCAAATGTTGGACTTGCGGCTCGTCTTCCGGCTCCGGAGCGATTGTTGCCGCAGCGCTCGCTGGATTCGCCATTGGCACGGAAACGTGGGGCTCCATCGTGTGCCCAGCCGCTTTTTGCGGCGTTAGCGGCTTTCGTCCCACTTATGGGCGTGTGAGCCGTCGCGGCGCGATGGCCCTGGCCTACTCGATGGACAAAATCGGGCCGATGGCGCGCTCCGCCGAAGACTGCACCAGAATTTTTGCGGCGATCGCAGGACACGATCCACTCGATCGCGGCACTCTTCCGGTAGACAAAGCCGCATTCACCTATTCGCCTGCCGCGGACCTAGGCTCGCACACACTGAGGGTCGGCTGGCTAACGAATGCCTGGAAGGACTACGATCCCGCGGTGGCAAAGGTGGTTGACGCCGCGCACAAATACATGAAGCGCCGTTTTCCCACCATGAAAGATGCGGCGTTGCCGGAAGGCCCGTGGGAAGATGCGGCAAACATCACCATGCAATCCGAAGGTGCATCTTCGTTCTCAGAATTGATTCACTCTGGGCGGGTCAAAGAACTGAACGACCCGATGGGCCGTGTCTCCGGCTATGTCGCACAAACCATTCCCGCTTCTGACTACACCAGCGCGCAACGCATCCGCGAAATCTTGCAAAAGAAAATGATCGAGCTCTTCGATTCCTACGATGTGCTGGTCACGGCTTCCCAGCCCGTGCCCGCCACACCGTTGGACATGAATCTATTAACGGGGCTCTCGTTCCCGGATCCACTCGGCGCCATTGGAAATCTGTGTGGCTTGCCTGCACTCTCTGTTCCGTGTGGATTCACCGACAAGAATCTACCTGTTGGCCTTCAATTCATAGGTCGCGCTGGAGATGATGCAGCAGTTCTGCAGGCAGGGCGTACGTTTCAAGCGGGAAGCGATTTTCACCGCAAGCATCCCACAATCAAGCCATAGCTAATCGAAGAAAGCGTCCACGCAGGCCAACTATTCTCTGCCGTGCAGCACTTCCCGCACCGCACGCAAAAACGCGAATCGGCTGAACGGTTTCGTCAGCAGCCGCACCGAAGGATCGGCGTCCGCCATCTCCGTGGCCGCATGCTCGCTGTAACCCGACATAAACACCACGCACAGCCCGGAATGATCTCGCTGCAACTTCACCGCAAGCTCTTGACCGGTCATTCCCGGCATCACCATGTCCGTCACTAATAAATCTATATGCCCCGGGAATTCTGCCGCCAGCCGGATCGCATCTGCGCCATCCTTGGCTTCAATCACCTTGTATCCGCCGGACTCCAAAAACTGCCGCGCAATCTCACGTACGTCTTGCTCATCTTCTGCCAGCAACACCGTCTCTGTCCCGCTCGGAATATCCGTCACCGCACGCGGCGTGATGGAATGCTCCGCTGGCTGATCCACTCGTGGCAAATAAATTTTGAACGAAGTACCTTTGTTCAACTCGCTGTAAACCCAAATGAATCCGCCACTCTGTTTGATGATTCCGTACACCGTCGCAAGCCCTAGCCCGGTCCCCTTACCCTTATCCTTGGTGGTAAAAAACGGTTCGAAAATGTGGGCCTGCGTATCCGCGTCCATACCCGTGCCGCTGTCGGTCACCAGCAATTGCACATACGATCCGGGCTTCATCAACGGATGACTCAATGTATAGCTCTGATCCAGATCCAGATTTCGCGTCTCAATTAACAATTTTCCGCCATTCGGCATGGCATCCCGGGCGTTGACCGCCAAATTCATCAGCACCTGTTCCATCTGGCTGGCATCCGCGCGAATCCGGCCCAGGTCATTCGCGGTGTGAATCGCCAATTCGATATCTTCCCCGATCAAACGCGGGAGCAGCTTGCCCATTTCCTCGACAATCGAATTCAGGTTGATCACTTGCGGCTGCAGAACTTGCATGCGGCTGAAAGCCAGCAGTTGCCGTGTAAGCGTTGCCGCGCGGTCTGCCGAGCGATCGATTTGCTCGATTTTGCGGGTGATCTGATCGGCAGGGGGCAAAAGATTCAGAAGCAACTCGGTATGCCCCTTGATCACCATCAGCAAATTGTTAAAGTCGTGCGCTACACCACCAGCCAGCCGGCCAATTGCTTCCATCTTCTGCGCCTGACGCAATTGTCCTTCAAGATGTTTGCGCTCGCTGATATCTTGCGCCACAACCAACCGCACACGCCGCCCCGCATACGCCAATTCGTGCGAAATCACTTCGACATCGAACGTCCTTCCGTCCTTTGCCTGGTGCAACCAAATGCTGTGCTCTTCGACGCCAGGATCAAGAGTTCGCACATAGTCTTGCGCGGCGTCACGCTCCGTGGTCGGCCGGATATCCAGAATCGTCATGCGCTCAAATTCGCCCGCAGAATAGCCATACTGATGCACGGCCGCCTGATTCACCCGCAAGAATCGCAACGATTCCACTTCATACAACCACGTGGCCATCGGGCTATGTTCGAATAGCAATCGCAGAATCGACTCGTTCTTGCGAAGTTCGTCTTCTACGCGACGCCTTTCAATCGCCAACGCAATGTGCCCGCCAACGGAATCCAGGAACTCCAAATCCCGTATCCCATACGCATGCTCGTTCTGATAGTGCTGCACCACCAAGACGCCAATGGTCGCCGTGGGCGTCTTCAATGGCACACCCAGCCACGCTGGAGAGGGCGAACCAACCAGTTCCACCTCGCCCGCCGATGCCAACCGGTCAAAATCCGATTGCGGAATTAGCTTCGCCCGGCCGGTCCGGAAAACATACGCTGTGCAACTCCGCCCTACCCGCTGAGGAGGTGGCGCTACGTCGTACTCATCGGCGAAAAATGGAAATTCGAAACTATCGTGCTCCGGATCATGCAGCGCCACGAAGCAATTTTCCGCAGGCAAAATCCTTTTCAGCGCATGATGAATTCGATTCAACAACTGGTCCAGGTTTGAAGTCTGATTCAGCGCGTGCACCACATCCGAAATAACCTGCCGTTCGTCTTCCATGCGCTGCAAGTCGGTCACGTCACTGCCGTGGACCAGAATGCCTTCCACTCCCGTTTCGCCCAGCCGGTTGCGCAGCGTAACCTGCACCCAGCGCCACGAACCATCCCGGCACCGGAACCGGCACCGCTCCGAGAAACTGCCTCCGGGCGTCGATATAACCTGCTTCAGGCACTCGCGAACCGTCCCCGTGTCCATCGCGTGCACGATGGCCTGCAAGCTGCGGCCCAGCAATTCTTCTGGCCGATAGCCTAAAACCGTCTGAAAACTCGAATTTGCGAATTGGACCGATCCGTCTGAGGCAAGAATCGCGATGAGCTCGCGCGTGGAATCGACTAGCGCGGCAAGCTGTTGAGCCCCCAGTGGTAACCCGGGCTCGGTAACTGTTCTCTCTGCCATTGAAATGCCGCTTCGCGCGCCGGGCGGGAGCGCAAATACCTGACCGGCGAAACGTTCGGAAGCCTCCGAAAAACGTCGTGCCACTGCGATTTGCGAGCGTTGAGAAAGGAAGTCTCTATCTAACCCTAACGAACCCGGGTGTTGACGTAAATCCCAGGCTCAGAAAGCGTTTCGAAAGTATGACTGTACGAAAGGACAGGTGAGATGTGAATACTGCACAAATGGGTAAGCTTTACGCCGGAACTTGCCGCACCGCACCACGCTGCAGCGTTCAAATTCCAGTTTTTTTTTAATGCAGCAAAAACCCGCTCGCCGCAACCAGCACGCCAATTATTCCCACCCCGATGCTTGCCAGCCAGAACACCCGCTTTTTGGTCAGCAACGTAAGCGAACAAATAATCAGCGCAATCTCCAAAAGGACTTCCGCGGCGTCATAGCGATCACCGCGCCGTCCCACCACACCCTTCTCTTCTTCAAATTCCTTCGCCTTGTCGCTTGCCTGTTCTTTCTCTTTTTCGTAGCGCTCCGATTCCTTGGTGTACTTTTCTCGCAGCGTCTCAGCTTTTTCTTTGTCCACTACCGAAAGAGTTCCCAGCATATCCGCTACACCTTGCATTTCGTGAGAGCGGCTGTTCTTGGCCTGATAATAGGACCACTGGTCGTTGGCATTACTCTGTAAAAGGATCTCTTCCGTGCTGGCTCGATGACCCAGCAGGGTGGCCATGGCCACCAATACCGCTAGAATCGCCAACGTGACCGACGCCGGCATTACCAGCGGATTCTTCTCGTGCCCCTCGTGCTCTTCGGGGGGTTCCAGAACCTCGTGCATCGCCACTTCTCCTCGTATGTGGGATCAGTTCTAAGCTTGGCTTGCAATATTATGCAGAACTTCGTGGACAGCGGAAATTGTTTTATCGATGTCGGCTTCGGTGTGTGCAGCAGACACGAAGGCCGCTTCGAATTGCGAGGGTGCCAGGAAAATTCCCCGGTCCAGCATCTCGCGGAAAAATCGCGCGTACATTTTGGTATCTGAAGCCTTCGCGGAAGAATAGTTCGTCACCGGTTGCGGCGCGAAAAAGATCGTCGATAGCGAGCCGATGCTGTTCACCTGCGCAGCGATTCCCGCCTTTGCAAGGCCGCTTTTCAGGCCAGCCACCAACTTCTTGGCTAACGTATCTATTCGTTCGTATAGACCAGGCTTGCTCAGTTCCTTCAACGTGGCGACGCCCGCACTCATGGCCAATGGATTGCCCGCCAGGGTTCCCGCCTGATATACCGGGCCGAGGGGCGCCACGTTGTTCATCAACTCCGCGCTGCCGCCATACATCGCAACCGGAACGCCGCCCCCAATAATTTTGCCCATGGTGGTCAGGTCGCCTTGCACTCCCAGCAACTGTTGCGCAGACCCGTTGTGCAGCCGGAACCCAGTAATCACCTCATCGATAATTAACAGCGCGCCATTCTTCTTGGTGATTTCCCGCAGTCCGCGCAGAAATCCTTCCTTCGGCAGCACCACGCCCATGTTTGCCGCGATCGGTTCCACAATCACCGCGGCGATCTTGCCAGGATGTCCCCCAAAGAGCTTCTCCGTAGCGGCCAGATCGTTATAGGACACATTCAACGTCAACGCCGCCAGCGCCTGTGGCACGCCCGGACACTCCGCGATTCCAAGAGTAGCCAGGCCCGAACCTGCTTGCGACAAAAAGCTGTCAGCGTGTCCGTGATAGCAGCCCTCAAATTTCACAATTAAGTCGCGCTTGGTCACTCCGCGAGCCAACCGCACCGCGCTCATCGTGGCTTCGGTGCCGCTCGAAACAAATCTCACCTTCTCAAGGAAAGGAACTGCTTTGATAATCAGGCTGGCAAGCTCCAATTCCAACTCGGTGGTAACTCCAAAGCTCGTCCCACGCTGTGCCTGCTCCGCAATAGCCGCGCTGACGGCCGGGTGAGCATGCCCCAGCAACATTGCTCCCCACGAACACACATAGTCCAGCAACACGTTGCCATCCGCGTCGTACAAATGCTGCCCGCTTCCCTTCTCGATAATCAGCGGCTCGCCACCCACCGAGCGAAACGCCCGCACCGGGCTGTTCACGCCGCCCACCAACACCTTCTCCGCTTTCTCGAAAATTTCGCGAGAACGCTTGCGGTTCGTCTTCACCTGCGTGTGTGTCGCACTCATCGAAGCACCTTTACCGTAACTTGAATCAGAGTTTCAGCCAGCGAGCAACGTCTTTAGCGTGATACGTCAATATAATATCCGCCCCGGCGCGCTGAATTCCGGTAAGAATTTCCAGCACCACTCGTTTCTCTTCTACCCATTCCTTCTGCACGGCCGCCTTGACCATGGAATATTCGCCGCTCACGTTATACGCCGCTACCGGCACATCGAATTCATCGCGCACCATGCGAATGATGTCGAGGTACGGCAATGCCGGCTTCACCATTACCATGTCCGCGCCTTCTTCCAGATCCAGCGCCACTTCTTTCAACGCTTCCCGCGCGTTCCCCGGATCCATCTGGTAGCTACGACGATCTCCAAACTGCGGCGCAGATTGGGCCGCCTCGCGAAACGGGCCATAAAATCCGGAGCAATATTTTGCAGCATACGCAAGGATCGGAATGTTTTCGAACTTGTGATCGTCCAACTTCCCGCGAATTGCCGCCACGCGCCCATCCATCATGTCCGACGGTGCCACAATGTCCGCGCCCGCCCGCGCATGGGAAAGCGCTTGCTCCGCCAGGATATCTAATGTCGCGTCATTGGCTACGTCGCCGTGCTCCAGTACGCCGCAATGGCCGTGATCCGTATACTCACAGAGACAAACGTCCGTGATTACCAACAGTTTCAAGTTTGCTTTGCGAATCGCACTGATTGCCTTTTGCACCACGCCATCGGAATGCAGCGAACTGGTACCCCGCGCATCCTTCGTTTCCGGCAAGCCGAACAAAATAATTCCAGGGATTCCCAGCGACTCCACTTCGCGACACTCTTCTACGATTTTGTCCACCGATTGCTGGTGAATTCCTGGCATCGAACTGATTTCGTTGCGCACTCCGTTGCCCGGACACACAAACATCGGATAGATGAAACCAGCGGTACTCAGGCGCGTTTCACGCACGACATTTCGCAGAGCTTCAGTGCGACGAAGACGTCGTGGGCGATGCGTAGGAAAGCTCATCCGCGTTTCACTCCTGCGGGCAATACTGCTTTGCCCGATGCAAAATGTTCTGTTAACGTCTGGATGATACTGTCCACCGTTGTGTCCGCGGCTTTCAAAACTCGTTCGACGCCAGCGGCTCGAACGGCTCGCTCAGTCACCGTGCCGATTGCCGCAAACAAAACATTATTTGACAGCTCGGCAAATCGCTCCGTGCCTAACAACTCCTCTAAATGATGCACCGCTGATGGACTGAAAAACAAAACCGCGTCTGGCGGCGTGCGTGTCACGACTTCTTGCCAACGCTCCATCACGCCGTCAGTCCGAATAGTCTTATATGCAACCACCTCAGTCACCACCGCCCCCAACTCACCCAGCACCGCCACCAAATCCGGATTCGCACGATCGCTGCGCGGGAGCAGCACTTTCTTCCCCTTCACCTCCGCGCCCAATTCGCGCGCAAGTGAAACCCCGTCATGCTGTCCAGCAACATACGTCACGCTAAGCCCCGCCTGCCGTGTGGCCTCCGCAGTAGCCGGTCCCACCGCCGCGATCCTCGTACCTCTTACGGTGTCTCCAAGTGCCACATGAATGCGTTCACTCGAATCCTGCAACGCTCGCAACGCGTTTTGACTAGTAAGAAATATCCAGTCGAATCCGCTAAGGCTCGCGACCGTTTCATCCAATCGCTTCACATCATCAGGCGCAGCGAACGCCACCAGCGGCATCAGCACCGCAATCGCGCCACTCGCCCGCAATCCCGCAACTAGCGATTCGCTCTGATCCGCCGCGCGCGTAATCACGATGCGCTTTCCCTGCAGCGGATTTGGCGCGCCTTCACCCACGGGAACGCATCACCTCTTCCAAAATGTTCCGCGCTCCGCCTTCTGCCAAAATTCGCGCCATGTTCTCGCCGAGCTGCGCAGCTTGCTCCGGAGGCGCCGTCGCACGTTCGCGCACATATTGCACGCCATCCACCGAGCAGACCACCGCGTCCATCACCAATTCGCCGCGCTCGATTCGGGCCCAAGCTCCCAGCGGCACCTGGCAGCCGCCCTGCAACGCCGAAAGCAGCGCCCGCTCCGCGATAATCGCTGTACGCGTTTCGGCATCATCCAACTTGCCAAGAATTTCCGCCGCTTCCGTATCCTTCACGCGCGACTCAATCGCAATCGCACCCTGTCCCACCGCCGGCAAGGAAATTTCCGGCGAAAGCGGCTCGGTAATTTTCTGACTCCAGCCAAGACGATCCAACCCCGCCTTCGACAGCACAATCGCGCCATATTCGCCACTCTCCACTTTGCGTAGCCGCGTATCCACGTTGCCGCGCAGTTCGCGAATATCCAAATCTTTCCGGTAATGCCGCAATTGCGCCTGTCGCCGCAGACTGCTCGTTCCAACCCGCGCGCCCTGCCGCAAATTGGCCAGCGTCAAACCATTGTTCGAAACCAGGCAATCGCGCACATCATCGCGCCTGCAAACCGCAGGAAATGACAATCGCGACGGCGTCTCGGTGGGAATGTCTTTCACGCTGTGCACCGCCAGATCGACACTTTCATCCAGCAGCGCTTCTTCCAATTCCTTAATAAAAATTCCCTTCCCGCCAATCTGCGTCAGGGGCGCCTGCTGCATCTTGTCACCCGACGTCTTGATGATAACGATCTCCGCTTCCATGCCCGTCAATTGAAAAAGCTGTTTGCGGACGAACTCCGCTTGCCAGCGGGCCAATATGCTTCCTCGACTGCCAATGCGCAATGGCCTCACGGTTTCTCCCTGTCGGACAAATACAAATCCCGAAGTGCTTCGACATTCTGAATCTTGCGACGATGTTCTTTCTCCGAACGCAACCGCTCTGCCGGCGCAATCAGAAGCTTTTCAATCATCTCATCCATCAGTTTCCCGATCTGTTCGTGATCTTCACTCGTAAAATGATTCATCCCTGCCAGCTTTTCTTGCAAAAAGCGCGAGCGCCGCTGTTTCAGGCTGCTGCGCAAAGTATCCAGCACTCCAATTAATTCCACGCTCGCCTGCCAGGAAATAAACTTCCCCACATGCTCTTCCACCAGCGCATCCGCCTTGGGCACTTCGCTCTGCCGCGCGCTGCGATTCTGCTGCACAATCTCTGTCAGATCATCCATCGTATAGAGATATACGTTGTACAGGCTAGCGACCGCCGGATCAATGTTACGCGGCATTCCCAAATCCATCAGGAACAGCGCCTTGTTTCCGCGCGCCGCCATCGATCGTTCGATCTGCGCCTTGGTCAGCAGCGTGTCCTGCACGCCGACCGCGGACACAATAATGTCCGGAAGCTTCAGCGAGGAATCCCACTCTCCCCAATCCAGCACTTTCCCGTTGTATTGAGTCGCGAACTCTTCCGCCTTATCACGCGAACGATTGGTCAAATACAACCGCCCAATGTTCCGGTCGCGCAACTGCGAAACAACTTGCTCGCTGATTGTGCCCGCGCCCAATACTAAAGCGCTGCGATCATTCAATTTTCCAAAAATGCGTTCAGCGAGCTTCATTCCGGCAGACGCCACGCCCATCGGACGCGCCCCCAGTTCTGTTTCCGCCCGCACCCGCTTCCCGATTTCCAGTGCCGCCTGGAACAACCGATTCAGCACCGGCCCGGTTACGTGCAGCTCCTGCGCCCGCAAATAAGCCTGCCGCACCTGCCCCAGAATTTCCGCTTCGCCGAGCAACATTGACTCCAAGCCCGCCGACACCCGAAACAAATGTCGCACCGCATCATGATCGTAGTGATGGTAAAGCGAAGGATTTAACTTGTCGGGCTGAACTGAATGGAAGGTACTCAGAAACGCAGAAAGCGCGTTCGCCGATTCGCGCGCGGTCCCCGGATGCACTCCATACACTTCGCTCCGGTTGCAGGTCGAGAGCACCAGCGTTTCCTCAAGAATTCCTTGCGCCCGCAACTGTTCAGACGCCTGTTGCGCCTGCTCGGTCGAAAATGACACCTTCTCCCGCACCTCTACAGGTGCAGTGCGAAAATTCAGACCGACGAGGACGATCTCCATGCCGCGAGTCGCGCGCTCCTAAAAATACCGGTGGTGCTGAGAGAAGTAGAGGTTCACTACCGTGAAACTCAGCATGACCAAAACAAAATTAAATACGCACAGCATCGACGCTCGCGCACCTCTCCAGGTCGCTGACCGCGCCACCTGTAGATATGCGGCGTACAACAACAGCACCACCAACGTAACGATGTATTTGGGATCGGAATACGAACTATGCCCCGGCAACCGGTCCACTGCCAAAAATCCCAGCCCCGTGCCCACCGCAATGGTAATCAGGCCTACCAGAACGCTGGTGTGGCTCATGCGCTCGAGCAACTCCAGGGGCGGCAATCGCCATAAAATGTCCCCGAGTTTCCTCATGCGTAGGAGCCGTTCTTCCGCCAGATACATAAGACTCAGCACACAGGAAAGCGCAAACGCGGCGTACGCCAGAATGCTCAGCGTCACGTGTAGCGCGAACACAACTCCATGTGCCTGCGTCGGGGTCCCCGGGTGATCCGGCATCAGGTAGGCGGTGAAGAAGAACCCCAAAATCACCGGCATCACGAACGCACCCACAGTTCGCTGCCGGTGGTAAATCTCCAGGCACAGGTACGTCACCGCCAGCAGCCAGCCAAACAGCGACATCGACCCTTGCAAGTCATGATAGGGAACGGAATGCGTGGCCCGGGCGCGAAACAACAACGCCAGGTAATGTGCGCCTAACCCCAAAAACAACAACAAGGTAGCCAGCCGCCCGGTTACTTCTGTGCCGGTATAGAGGAAACGGATATACAAGCACATGCTTACGAGATAGGCGAGTACGGTTAAGAGAACGAACGTTTGATTCATCGGCCTTGTCCACGCCGATCTGGGAGGAAGCGGGAGCGCGCCCTGCCCCAGGTTGCGCTGTAGTGTTTCACCTCAGTATAGCTTAGTCTCTCCGCATCGCACATGCTGTGGCAAGCCTCACAGCACGAAACCACGGGATTTGTTATCCTTTAGGGCATAAACTGGCTATGACTAAACCGTCCTCTGAGCTGTCGCGAAAAGAGCTATTTCTTCGAGCATGCCGCTGCGAACCCGTCCCACGCGTTCCCGTGTGGATGATGCGCCAGGCTGGACGCTATCTTCCCGAATATCGCGAAATTCGCGCAAAGCATTCGTTTCTGGAAGTTTGCAAGACCCCCGATCTTGCCGTCGAAGTCTCCCTGCAGCCCTTCCGCCGCTTGGGCGTCGATGCCATCATCATTTTCTCTGACATCCTGATTCCCGCAGAGGCTATGGGCCTCCCTCTGGAGCTCGGCGATGCTGGACCGAACCTGCCCGAACCCGTTCGCAACGAAGCCGACGTTCGAAAGCTGCACATCTTCGACCCTGAAGTTGAAACCGGCTTCCTGATGGAAGCCCTGCGCCGCACCGTTGCACAAGTCGGCCCAGACGTTCCCGTTTTGGGATTTGCCGCCTCTCCTTGGACCTTGGCCTGTTACATGGTCGAAGGCCGCACCAAAGAGGGCTTCGCCACCGTAAAGGATTTCCTCTATCGCGAACCCAAAGTCTTTCGCGAGTTGCTCCACAAAATCGCGCAAGCCACCATTCTCTACTTGAAAGCCCAGATCGCAGCTGGCGTCTCCGCTGTTCAACTTTTCGACACCTGGTGTGGCGAACTTCATCTGCGGGATTACACCGAATTCGTTCTTCCGGCCGTCCAAGAGATCATCTCTGGTCTAGGTTCGAAGGTGCCGGTCATCTATTACACCAAAGCTTCTCACCACTTACTCCCTTCTGTGGTGCGGGCTGGGGCCAATGTCCTGAGCGTCGATTGGCGCATTCCGCTCGCGGATCTGCGCAACCTCGCTGGGCCGAACGTCGCCGTCCAGGGCAATCTCGACCCAGCCGTCCTTTTCGCACCCGCGGAGAAAATTCGCCAAAACACCCTCGACATCGTCAACGAGCTTGGCGGCTTGGGACATATTCTCAATCTCGGCCACGGGATTCTGCAGCATACCCCCGTGGAGAATGCTCAATTATTTATTCACACCGGTCAGCAAGCGGCGCTCCACGACGCACAGCCGGCGGTCCAATCGCGCTCGTGAGCGCGCCAGGAGGTACACGCCGTGTCATTAATGAATCCCACGTTGCGCGAAATGCACGACGAATTGTCGGTCGGCGAAAAGTTCGTCACCCGCTATAACCGCCCCGGCCCGCGCTACACCAGCTATCCCACCGCGCCGGTCTGGAACGATACGTTTGGCCCGGATCAATACGAAGAAGCCATCGCCGTCGCCGACAAGAAACAATCGCCCGTTTCTCTGTACATGCACCTGCCGTTCTGCGAGAGCCTGTGCCTCTTTTGCGCCTGCAACGTCATCATCCAGAAAAATAAAAGCGTCACGCCGCCTTACCTCGACATCCTTAAAAAAGAAGTGGATCGCATCAGCCGCGGCGTCTCACGCACTCGACAGGTAGCTCAATTCCATTGGGGCGGTGGCACTCCCACCTATCTCTCGCCGGAACAGATTGAAGATCTCTTCACCTATACTCGCGAACGTTTCACCTTCGCGCCGGACGCCGAAATCGGCATCGAAGTTGATCCCCGCGTCACCACACCCGCTCATCTCGAAACCGTTCGCCGAATGGGTTTCAATCGCCTCAGCATGGGCATTCAGGATTTCAAAGCTGAAGTCCAAAAAGCGATTCATCGCGTTCAGCCTTACGAAGTGACCCGCGATCTGATTGCCACCGCCCGCGAACTCGGCTTCGACAGCATCAACGTCGATCTCATTTACGGTCTGCCCTATCAGACCGCCGACAGCTTCGCGCACACCGTTGAACAAATTGTCGGCCTCTCTCCCGACCGCATCGCCATGTTCAGCTACGCCCACGTGCCATGGCTTAAGAAACAACAAGGCTCCTTCGTCGCGCATCTCCCCGAAGGCATGCAGAAGTTCGATATTTTTCGCAGTGGCTTGCTCAAATTTCTGGAAGCTGGCTATCTTTACATCGGCATGGACCATTTCGCTAAGGAAAACGACGAACTGGCCGTCTCGCAACGCAATCGCACCTTGCACCGCAATTTTCAGGGCTACACCACCAAAGCTGGCGCCGATCTCTACGGCATGGGCATCACTGCGATTAGCGCCATTCAGGATTGCTACGCGCAAAATCATCGCGACATTCCCTCTTGGGAAAAGGCCGTCAACGACCGCGGCGTCGCTACTATGCGCGGCTATCACCTTTCGCAAGACGACATTCTTCGCCGTGAAGTCATCAGCCGCTTGCTGTGCCACACCGTCATCGTCAAAGACGAAATCTCCAAGAAGTTCGCCATCGATTTCGACGAATATTTCGCTCCAGAACTCGAGCAACTTAAAATGCCGCAAGAAGATGGGCTGGTTGTTGTGAACGATAAGGAAATCCGCACCGCATGGCTGGGTAGAATTTTTATCCGCAACCTCGCCATGGTCTTTGATCCGTATCTCGAAAAACAGCAACTCGCGGCCCGGCCGCTGTTTTCGAAGACCCTGTAGGCGCGGGCGATCATGGCGAATAATGTTCAGGCTTTGGTCGTCGGCGCCGGCATTTCCGGCCTCAGCACCGCTTTTAATCTGCAGAAATCCGGCATCGACACGCTTCTTATCGAATCGGCTTCGCGTCCTGGCGGTGTCATTAAATCCGTCAAGCGCGATGGCTACCTGGTCGAATGCGGCCCACAAAGTTTTAGCGGCAATGGCTATATCACCGCGCTCTGCGAAGATCTCGGCATTCTCGAAGAACGGGTAATCGCCGATTCTCGCGCGCCTCGCTACGTGCTTATTGATGGAAAATTGCAGTTGGTACCGATGAGCCCGCCTTCCCTGCTCTTTTCGTCGCTCATGGGTGGTGGCACGCGTACAGCTATCCTGCGCGATATTGTTGGCAAGAGTCAGGCGCCGGAGCCCGACGAATCGGTCGCCAATTTTATTCGTAGAAAATATTCTGCAACGCTTCTCGATCGTCTGGTTGGCCCGTTTGTCTCCGGCATCTATGCTGGCGACCCCGAAAAATTAAGCCTTCGCGCCGCCTTCCCGATCTTGTACCAAGCCGAGAAAGCTTCGGGCAGCATCCTTCGCGGCGTCTTCAAAGTGATGAAGTCCAGAAAAGCCGCAGCGCCCCCGGGTCGAAAGGAACGCGCCACTCTGCAAACCTTCCGTGATGGCAACGAGGCCCTGGTGCGCGCGCTGGCTAAAAAACTCGGAGACAAGTTGCGCTGCGGCACACAAATCACTTCAGTCCAACATCTCGAACCACAACACGACGTCAACGCGCCGCGTTTTCGCGTGACTCTCAGCAGTCCTCAGGGTTCGGATACTCTCGACGTTGCGCGCTTGATCCTTGCTGTCCCCACCGACGTTGCAGCCAAGCTGCTCAGCGACGTCGATGCGCAATTTCAGTCCAACCTCGCCACTGTCGATTATTCTGGCGTAGCGGTCGTTTCGCTAGGCTATCGCAACGAAGACCTAGGCCGTCCGGCCAACGGATTTGGCTTTCTCGTGCCGCGCTCTTCGAAGCTGACTATTCTCGGCACCGTCTGGAATTCTTCGCTCTTCCCTGGCCGCTCGCCGGAAGGCCACACGCTGTTAACGAATTTCGTAGGCGGCGCCACAAATCCGGGCGCGGTTCGACAACCGGAATCTGAACTCGTCGCACAATCTCATCGAGAACTGGTCCCGTTGATGGATATTCACAAGGAACCGGCCTTTTCGAACGTGACCATCTGGCCTCGCGCTATTCCCCAATACAACTTGGGCCACACCGCTCGACTGGCCGCCTTGGAATCCGCCCGTGCGAAATATCCCGGCTTGTGGTTTGCAGGAAATTATCTGACTGGTCCCGCCGTCGGCACCTGCGTGGAACAAGCCGCAAAAGTAGCCGATGAAGTCCGCGTCAGCTTCGCCAACTAACTAAGTCTTCCCACGGTGCCGGTGCGCCAGACGAATTTCCCGGCGCTTCGCCGCATCTCTCCAGCGCCTCCGTTCTTCCGGCGTCTTCAGAATCAGTGGCGGCACCGCCTTCGGCATCCGCGTATGTTCGTCAATCGCCACAAACGTTACGTACGCCGTCGTCGTCTGCTTTCGCTCTCCGGTCAATAAATTCTCCGAATACACTTCCACGCCCACCTCCAGCGAGGTGTTAAACACGCGATTGACATGCGATTTCAGCATCACAATTTCGCCCAGGCTCACCGAGTTTCGAAAATCGATGTGATCCACGGACGCGGTCACCACGTAACTGTTCGAATGCCGGCTCGCCGCCATCGCCGCCACAATATCCACCATGTGCATCACGTGCCCGCCCAGCAATTTCCCCAACGCATTCGTCTCCGCCGGCAATACCACTTCCGCCATTTCCGATGCCGAGGCGCTCACCGGCTTGCCGCGCAATTTCTCCAACACCGCCCCGCCATCGCTTTTCTTCCCCGCCTTTTTCATCGCGCCTCTTCTCGACTTCGCTGGTTCGCCCTATCTTCCAGCCACCCGTATAATACGAGAGACTACTATGACCGACCAAAAGAAAACCCGCCGCGAAAAACTCGAACACTTCCTCGCGCAAAATCCAAATGACGCTTTCTCTCGTTATGGCCTGGCCATGGAATGTATTCGCGAAGAAGATCGTGTCGCCGCCGACAAACATTTCCGCACGTTGATCGAAAATCATGCCGACTACGTACCAAGCTATCTCATGTATGCCCAGATGCTGGTGCAACAAGAGCGCATCCCCGAAGCGAAGTCTGTCCTCACCACCGGAATCGATGCCGCCACCCGGCAAATGAATCAGCATGCGCGCTCCGAACTGGAAGCCTTGCTCTCCGAGATTTCCTCGGCCTTCTAACCCAAGTCCCGAAGGAATCCAACCAACCTGCGCGCGCGAATCACAAGTTTGCCCATGCTATAGTTCCACGCCGGAGGCCCACCCAAGTTGAATCCCGTTCTCGACGAAATCGACTACGCCCGAACCAAACGTCTTATCTGGTCCCTCGGTGCCACGGGATTTCTCCTCCAAATGCTTTTTGCCGGACGTTACGGCTATTTTCGCGACGAACTCTACTACATCGCCGCCAGCGATCATCTTGCTTTCGGTTACGTTGATTTTGCTCCACTCATCGCCTGGCTGACCCGCGCCTTTCGCTTCGTGTTCGGCGATTCGCTGCATGCCATTCGCCTTCTTCCCGCCCTCGCTTTCGGCGCGGAGGTTGTTCTTACTGGTTACATCACGTTGCAACTCAACGGCAAACGCTGGGCCATTTTCCTGGCCTGCATCTCCACCATGCTGGCTCCCACCATCCTCGGCAATGGCACGCGCCTGGCCATGAATCCCATCGAGCCACTTTTCTGGATGGGCTCCATCTACGTTTTACTTCTCGCCATCAATCGCAATGATCCAAAACTCCTGCTCTGGTGCGGCGTCCTGCTCGGTTTCGGATTGCTGAACAAGCACTCCACGATATTTTTCCTGGGTTCGCTCGTTCTCGCATTACTTCTGGTCCCGGAACGCCGCTTCTTACGCACCAAATGGTTCTGGCTCGCTGCCGCCATCGCATTTCTAATCACACTTCCCAACATCGCGTGGGAATACACGCATCATTTTCCTACTCTCGAAGATCTTCGCAATGTGAAAGCGACTCACAAAAACGTCGAACTCCCTCCACTTCCATTCCTCAAACAGCAGATCATGATGCTCAATCCCATCACCGATTTTGTCTGGCTCGTTGGCTTGGGCTTTCTCCTCTTTCACCGCAGAGCCAAGCCCTATCGCGTGCTGGCCTATACCTACCTCATTTTTCTGGCCGCGATGATGTACATGAAGGGCAAGGATTATTATCTCGCGCCCATCTATCCAATGCTGTTCGCCGCGGGCGGCGTCTTCTGGGAGCAACTCATAGGCGCACGGCCGCGATTTCGCTGGCTCCTTTATGCCTTACCCTCTGTGGTAATTATTATGTGCTTGATCTCCGCTCCGCTTGCCCTTCCCATTCTGCCTCCTGAGAAGATCGGCCCGTATATGGAAGCGCTCGGCATGAAAATGTCCCGCACCGAAACCTCCATGAGCGGACTCCTTCCACAACATTTCGGCGATCAGTTTGGCTGGGAAGAAATGGTGGCCACGGTGGCGCAATTGTACAACAACATGCCTCCCGAGCAACGCGCGAAGACCGCGATTCTAGCGGGCGATTACGGGGAAGCCGGCGCCATCGATTTCTTCGGCCCGCGCTATGGCTTGCCCAAATCCATTTCTGCTCATCAGAATTATTACTATTGGGGACCGCGCGAGTACGCCGGCGAGAGCGTCATTCTCCTCCAGTGGAAACTGGAATCCGCGCAGCGCTGGTGCGGTAGCGTGGAAAAAGGTCCGCACAACGACCCGTACTGGGGAATGGGCTGGGAGCGCTATGACATTCTCGTCTGCCACAACTTAAAAATGCCGCTGAGCGAAGCGTGGCCCCACTTCAAAGTCTGGAATTGAGCGCGGCACGGCGTATTCGCACAAGCGCCTGCATCAGTTATCTGCGTCTACGTTAGTTCAACACAAAAATCGAAAGACTCTCCGCCGGCAGATGTACTCGAAGATCCGGACCAGCCATATCAGCAGTAGCCGTTCCAAAAATCTTCAGCGTGCTCGCGGTTCCCTGTCCCGCCGTGTCCTTCAACGGAATCGTCAACTCCCGCTCGCTGCCTCCATTGTGAAACGCCACCACCACTCGTTCTTCTTCCGATTCCCTGACAAACACATACGACGTATCGTCCGAGAACAAATGCCACAACTTCCCTCCGCGCAACGCCGCATGCTCGCGTCGTACCTTCAGCAATTCCTGCACATAGCGGAACGTCTCCTGTTGTTCCGGTGTTCTGCCTTCGCTCGTGAACGCATTTTGTCTATCACCTATCCAGCCCCCGGGAAAATCGTGGCGATTCTCCGGATCGCCGCCTCCCGTCATTCCAATTTCGTCCCCGTAATACAACTCCGGAACCCCGCGTAACGTGAGTGTCAATCCAAATGCGAGTTTCTCCTTAGCCGCGCTGGCTCCCTCCAAGCTCGCGAAACGAGGCACATCGTGATTCGCGAAGAACGGCACCAGCAATTCAGGATGCGGATACAACGAATCCTGCCGCAGGATATTTGCAATGCGGCCCACCGGCGCCTTTTTCGTCAGTACGTCGCGTATCATAAAAAACATCGGAAAATCAAACACTGTAGTCAGCCCGGTATCGATTCCGTCCCACCCTTTTCTTCCGCCCACAAAAAACGAAGTCACCGTGGGGTCCGGATGAAATGTTTCTCCAATCGTCGATAGCCGCGGATACAGTTTCCGCAGCCCCGCGTGCCACTCCGCCCAAAACTGCCGGCCGACATACGGAAACGTATCCACTCGATAGCCGTCGAGCCCCGAAGCCTCCGCCCACCAGATACTGTTCTGGATCAGGTATTGCACAACCACCGGATTTTCCGTATTCAAATCCGGCAACTTCCCAAAGAACCAGCCTTCCGTCAGATTCCGGCGATATCGCGGCGGCGTGTGCGGATCAACTAATGCCTCAAATGGATCGTGCTGCCCCGCCGTATCCGACCCGCCGTAGAAACTTCCCTTCAAGGGCGCAAACGAATCGATATGCGCGCTCTCTGTCCCATGAAACCAGTCCGGCAGCGGCGGATTTTTCACCCAAGGATTCAGTGGCCCCACGTGATTCGGTACCGCATCGAAAAATACTTTCATGTGCTGCTGATGTGCCGCCCGCACCAACGACTGGTAATCCTCCAGCGTTCCAAGATGCGGGTCAACCGCATATAGATCCACCGCGCCGTACCCGTGATAATCCTGCGTGGCGCCATTCTTCACGATCGGCGTCAGCCACACCGTCGTCACTCCCAAATCTTTCAAGTAGCCCAGGTGCTGTTCCACGCCGCGCAAATCCCCGCCATGCCACGCGCGCGGCTTGCCTCGATCCGAAGATCCGGGAAATTCACTCGGCTCATCATTCGTTGGATCGCCATCCGCAAAGCGGTCTGGCATGATCAGATAAATCACATCGTCCAACGAGATCCCCTGATTCCTTCCCAGTATCTGTTTCCGCGCAGCAATCGGCAGCTCAAAAGACGTTTGCCCGCGAGGCGTCGTGAGTCGGCACACTGCCGTCCCGGATTTAAGTCCCGGGCCCAGCTTCAGCCACACAAACAAATAACTGTTGCCTGCCGTCGCTTCCGTGCGACTCGCTGAAACTTCCTGAAGGTTGCAACTTACGTGCGTCGCGCCCAGATTCTTCCCACTCAACAGCAGCATCACGTCCGGCGTGAGTCCCGCCCACCAATTCGGCGGCTCCACTTTGGTAACCACGGGCGCGTCAGGATTGGGCTTTTCCTGAGCGCGGCTCACAGGCGCCTCAACGAAAATCAGTCCCGCCAAAGCGCCAGCCGCCAACAACGCCCTCCAGAAACGCCCGGCGCTCTTCAAATCTATTTTTGCCATGAGAATGTCCCCGCGAGCTTAACAGACTTCGCATCAAAAAAAGGAGGCAGGACTCTTGCCCCGCCTCCTGACAAGACTTGATAACTAAAAGGTCGGACGCAGTCCCAATTCGCATCGCCGTTAGACCGACTCCTAGGGCACGAGCAAAACTCAAATCTCATTGACTCGATTCTTCGCTCACCCTACCATCGTCTTCAACCGAACCGCTTTACTACTGGCAATTTTACGATTCGCAGTCCATTTCAGAAGGAAGGCAACACCACGATGCGAAAAGCCCTGCTTTCATCTCGCTCCGCTCTCTTTGCGAGCCTGAGCCTGTCCGTTTTTCCCCTTGTCGCATCGGCTCAATCCATGACTTATCCCAACACTCGTAAAGTCGATCAAGTCGCCGACTATCACGGAACCAAAGTCGCCGATCCTTATCGTTGGCTCGAAGACGACAATTCCCCGGAAACCGCTGCCTGGGTCAAAGCCGAAAATGACGTCACCAACGCCTACTTCGCAAAAATTCCGTATCGCGTCCAGGTCAAGCAGCGCCTCGAGCAGCTTTTCAATTACCCCAAATTTACCCCACCCGATCGTCGCGGCGATTCCTACGTCTTCTCGAAAAATGACGGCCTGCAAAACCAGAACGTAATCTACCTGCAGAAAACTCCCGACGATTCCCCAGAACTTCTTCTCGACCCCAATAAATTCTCGCAAGATGGCACGTCTCGCCTCGGCGTCTTCGCCGTCTCCCGAGACGGCCACTACTGCGGTTACGGAATTTCAACCGGCGGCTCCGATTGGCAGGAAGCCCGCGTCATGGAAGTAAACGGCCGCAAGCTTCTCGACGACGACCTGAAGTGGCTCAAAGTGACCGACATGGCCTGGGCCGGAAACGGCTTTTTCTATAGCCGCTATCCCGCTCCGGAAGGCGGCCACGAACTCTCCTCCAAAAACGAAAATCACACCGTCTACTATCACCGCGTTGGTACTCCGCAGCCCCAAGATGAACTGGTCTTCGAAGATAAAGCTCATCCACAACGCTTTCACATCGTCGGCACCACCGACGACGAGCGTTTTGCCATTTTATATGTTTCCGATCGTGGAACGGGCAAGCGCGGTAACGCCGTTTTCTATCGCGACCTTACAAAAACAGATAAATCCTTCAAGCCGGTCATCGCCGAAGTCACCGACGATACGTATAACGTGATTGACGACGTCAACGGCAAGCTTCTCGTCCAGACAAATCTCAACGCACCCAACTACCGTATCGCCTCTTTCAATCCCGCCGACTCCTCGTGGTCCGAGGTTATTCCCGAAAAGCCGGAAGTCATCGAATCCGCCAAAGTCGCCGGTGGAAAGCTCTTCGTCACCTATCTCAAAGACGTCGTCAGCCACCTCGACGTATACAGTCTCGACGGCAAGCTGGAAAACGAAGTGAAATTGCCCGGTGCCGGCAGCGTTTCCGAATTGCAGGGAAACGAAAAAGATAATTTCATTTTCTTTTCCTTCACTTCGCCAAACTATCCCTCCACCATCTTCCGCTACGACATTCCTTCCAAAGAAGCGAAAATCTATCGTGCGCCGCAAATTCCCGGATTCCATCCTGACGATTACGAAACCAAACAGGTCTTCTACACCAGCAAAGATGGCACCCGGGTCCCGATGTTCCTCACCTACAAAAAAGGGCTGAAGCTCGACGGTACCAATCCCACTCTCCTTTACGGCTACGGCGGTTTCAACATCAGCACTCTGCCCGTGTTTCGTCCCTTCGGCACCGCCCTGCTCGAACAAGGTTTTGTCTACGCCTCCGCCAATCTGCGCGGCGGTGGAGAGTATGGCGAAAAGTGGCACCTCGCCGGCACCAAACTGCAAAAGCAAAACGTCTTCGACGATTTCATCGCCGCTGCCGAATGGGTCATCGCCAATAAATACACCTCGCCCGCTCATCTCGCCATCAACGGCGGTTCCAATGGTGGCCTTCTCGTCGGCGCCGTCATGAACCAGCGCCCCGAACTTTTCCGCGCCGCTGTTCCCATGGTTGGCGTGATGGACATGCTGCGTTTCCAGAAATTCACGATTGGCTGGAATTGGATCGCCGATTACGGCTCCAGCGACAACGCCGACGAATTCAAAGCGCTCTACGCTTACTCGCCCCTGCACAATATTCGCCCCGACGGAAAATATCCTGCCACATTGATCACCACCGCCGATCATGACGATCGCGTCGTTCCGGCTCACTCGTTCAAATACGCAGCAACACTTCAAACCCTGGCCAGCAAAGAGAATCCGGTTTTAATTCGCATCGAAACTAAATCCGGCCACGGCGCCGTCAGCACCACCAAAGCCATCGAACTGACCGCCGACATCTACTCATTCCTGTTCTACAATTTGGGCGTAACCCCCAAGTATTAGCCGCAACCCCAAATTTCGCCTGCTTTCACAAGCCCCAAAACCGTTTGGTAGCGCCGGCATCTTGCCGGCAACCGCAAAATCTCAGCACCAAGGCACACGCAATCACATCTCGGCCGCGCCGCTTTCGTCGGACACGCTGTTTTGCCACTTTTTCGCCAATATTCACACGCAATTTGGCGTCAAACCGCACTTCTACGGTAAAATTAAAGCTTATGATCGCAGTCAACGAAGTCACTATGCGTTTCGGCTCCCGCGTCCTTTTCGAGGACGTCACCACCACCTTCATGGAGGGTCGCCGCTACGCCATCTCCGGTCCCAACGGCGCCGGCAAATCCACCTTCATGAAAATTCTTACCGGCGAACTGGAACCCACCAAGGGCAACATCACCCGCCCCAAGAAAATGGGTATCCTGCGCCAGGATCAGTTCGCCTTCGACAAGTTTCGTGTCATCGATACGGTCATCATGGGCAACACCCTTCTCTGGAAGGCTCTTGAGGAACGCGACGCGCTTTACGCCAAACATCACGATCATCTCACCAATGAAGACGGCATGCGCCTCGGGGAACTCGAAGGCATTGTCGGCGAAGAAGGCGGCTACACCGCAGAAGCCGATGCCGGCGTTCTTCTCGACGGCCTCGGCATCGAGGCCGATCTGCACGAACGCAAAATGGGCGAACTGCAGGGCGGCCAAAAAGTTCGCGTTCTTCTCGCGCAAGCACTCTTCGGCAATCCTTCTGCCCTGCTGCTCGACGAGCCTACCAACAACCTCGACCTGGATTCCGTCCACTGGCTAAAAGAATATCTCTGCGAATATCACGGCGTTCTGATCGTCATTTCCCATGATCGCCATTTCCTGAACAGCGTCTGCACCCACACCGCCGATATCGACTATCAAACCATCATCATGTATCCCGGCGGCTACGACGACATGGTGCTCGCAAAAACAAATATTCGTTCCCGCATGGAAGCCGATAACGCCGTCCGCGAAAAGAAAATCGCCCAGCTCAACGACTTTATCGCCCGCTTCTCTGCCGGCACCCGTTCCGCGCAAGCCACTTCGCGCAAAAAAGAAGTGGAACGCCTGCAAACCTCCGAACTGGCACGCTCCAATATTCAGCGTCCGTACATTCGTTTTGATACCGAGCGTCCGTCGGGACGCCTGCCGATCGAAATCAAACATCTCGCCAAGTGCTACGACGGACAGACGGTCTTCAAGAATTTTTCTGCCAGCGTGACCCGCGGTGAAAAGATCGCCTTGATCGGACGCAACGGTGCCGGCAAAACCACCATGCTCAAATCGCTGATTCGCAATGCCGGTCAGTTCATCACCAGCGCCGAGCAGTCCTTCACCATCGATTCCGGCAACGTCATCTGGGGCCACGAAGTTACTGTCGGCTATTTCCCCCAGGATTTTGGCTATACCATCGACAAGAGCAAGGGCATCACCGCCATGGAATGGCTCTGGCAATACAAGCCGCAAGCCGCTCAAGAAGAAATTCGCGGTCCCATGGGACAAATGCTTTTCAGCGGCGAAGATGCCTTGAAGCCCACGTCGGCACTTTCCGGCGGCGAGCAAGCCCGCTTGATCTTCTGCCGCTTGATGCTGCAGAAGCCCAACGTGCTCATCCTCGACGAGCCCACCAACAACCTCGACCTCGAGTCCATCAACGCCCTGAACATCTCTCTACAAAAGTACGAGGGCACGGTTCTGCTAGTCACTCACGACGAAGACGTCCTCGACGAAGTCGCCACTCGCATCTGGAATTTCAAAGACGGCAAAATCGAAGACTTCAAAGGTGTCTACGAGGAGTACCTGTCCTCCATCCCAGCGAAAGCCTCAGTCCCCCAAAAGCGCTAAGCCTTCCGCCAAGGGCACCTTGTCTGGTAAGCAGGCACTACGAACCCCGAAGGTGCCTTTCTTTAGGTCCTAACTATGCGGGCACACCTCTACGCCACTGATTCAGATGAGCGCTACTAGTCATGGTCGAATACGTAAAGAACTTGTGAGCCTTACTATGACACGCGAAACGCGAAACGGGTGGACGAGAATGCACCAACGGGAAACGGATGCAAGTCACATTCAAAGTCCGTAAGGTTACCGGGCTCTTCTTCTTGGGAATAATATCCGGCTTCATCACCGGTCTGAGCATTCAGCTTCCGACATTCCGATCCATAGCGGTAACTGATTCGGAAATGGATGAAGTCTGGTTGCTGGTGCCGGATGGAATCCCGATTGAAATTCGTCCTTAATTGAGACAAGTCCAGGAAACGAGTAAACGGGGGAAACGGGCTTCGGCGCGAACGTATGCGATAGGCCAAGATTGCATCTCAGGCTGAGAACCGGACCTGCCCAGTAGTGATGTCGTAGACCGCTCCTACTAACTTGACGCCCATCCTAAGGCCATTCTGCCCTTCGGAGGTCTCCAAGATCTGGTGCATCGACCATCGGACATTTGCTTCGACAGCACTGGCTAGCTTCCCTTCTTGCGACGACTGCGCATCAAACTCGGGTAGCCCCGGCAGAATATTGTTGACCAGGATTTGAATCCGAGAACGAAGTTGGACGCCATTCAGCTTGTAGTCGAGCGCAGCCTTTACGGCACCGCATCCGGCATGGCCAAGTACGACAAATAGCGGTGTGCGGAGATGCGCCCCTGCATATTGCAGACTCCCCATCACTTCCGGCGAGATCACATTTCCGGCAACGCGCACAATGAACAACTCACCGAAATTCGCATCAAAGATTAATTCCGGAGGTACCCGTGAATCGCTGCATCCCAGGATTGTCGCGAAAGGTTTCTGCTCCCTGGCTAGGTCAGCAAGAGTTTCCTTGCATACGGTCGGGAAATTAGCGTGGCCCCGCATGAATCTCTGGTTGCCGGTAATCAGTTTCTGAAGGCCTTGCTCGGCAGCAATCTGAACTTCAGACGCGTCAGGAGTTTCCATAACAATAGGTCCTTCCTACCATTCAAATACAATTCAAGCAAAACCCTAACCGATGAGATTTATTATCAAAGCTTTCTTACATCGCACGCACTAAAACCTCGGGCAGGTCGTTGAGCAGTGAGATTAGCAAATAAATGTAGTGATGTACCCGATAAACGCTGCCGGTTACCGTCCATTTTAGAGCTAATACGGACTGCGTTGAACACCCCGACAATCTCTCCACCGTGGCCATTGTCTTGCGCAGACACGGGGCGATTGTCATTATGGAGGCATGCATACCGTCTTCGAGGCAGCGGGTGGAATGGACGGCCTGCGCCGCCTTGCCGACGCTTGGCATCGTCGAGTGATGGCCGACGAAGTCGTCGGGCATGCGTTTAGCCACGGTTTCCACCCGCAGCATGTCGAGCGTCTCGCCGCTTACTGGGCCGAGGCACTCGGTGGACCTAGTACGTATTCCGACTCGCATGGTGACGAGACCACCGTCGTCAAAATGCACAGCGGTAACGGGGAGCACGCCGAAATGGATCGCCGTGCGATTACCTGCTTCGACCAGGCTCTTGCAGATGTCGGACTAGCCGAAGACGCCGCGCTGCGACAAGTTCTGCACGACTATTTCGCTTGGGCGACCACGACAACAATGTCTCGCTACCACCAGTCCGCCGACGATGTGCCTGATGGCCTCGGCATCCCGCGCTGGTCATGGGATGGACTCCAGTCGTAACGCGTGCCCGACTAACGTCAGTCGGACATTCGAACTATTGGACAGACAAACTGGCTACCTGAAGGTAGCCGCTACAACGGAGTTATCAAACGAACCCACCAAGCCTGCACAGAAGCATTCTTCTCTCCCCTCTGCTATCATCGAGCCTTGTAACTCATGCGGCCGGATCGCATACCGCTCTTCCCCCTAGACGTCGTTCTTTTCCCCGGCGAACAACTTCCCCTGCACATTTTCGAACCGCGCTATCGCCGCATGGTCCGCGAATGCCTCGATACCAAGTCGCCCTTTGGCATGCTCCTCGCCATGCAAGACGGTGTCGTCCGCGTTGGCTGTACCGCGGAAATCCTCGAAGTCATTAAGCAGTTCGAAGACGGACGCATGGACATCATCACCGTCGGCCGCGCCCCCTTCCGCATCCTCGAACTCTTCACCGAGGATCCGCTGCTCGAGGGCACCATCGATTTCCTCGAAGATCACGATTTTGTCCCCGATCCTCCAAAACGAAAGCAACTCATCGATCTCTACGAAACCTGCCACACCTTGCTCTTCGCCGAAGTTCCCCAAGACTTCTCCGACGCCCCAAAGCACCTGCTTTCCTACGCCATCGCCGCCGCACTTCCCATCGATCTCCTCTGGAAACAGCAGATCCTCGAGTTGCGTTCCGAAGCCGAGCGGCAGCTCCGCCTGCTTAGGTATCTCCAGGACTGGGCGCCGCATCTACAACTTAAGACGACCCTCCAGCACCGCGCCGGGGGCAATGGACACGGTTTGAACTAACTACGGTACGTAAGGCGGTTGCCTTCGCCTGCGGATAGGGGCCCTAATGACAGCTACTTCTCATCCTTCTTCCGGACATCCCAAGCCTCGCACTCTCGGCGAGCTCAAGCGGATTCCGGATTTTGACGCGCGCACTACCGCCATCTCGGTAAAAGATGAAATGCGCCGCAATCTCTTGCGCGCCATCGAGCGTGGCGAAACCCTATTCCCCGGCGTACACGGCTACGAAGACAGTGTCATTCCGCAAATCGTCAATGCCCTGCTCTCGCGCCACAATTTCATTCTGCTGGGTCTGCGCGGCCAAGCCAAAAGCCGCATCTTGCGCGGGCTCATTCAACTTCTCGATTCCGAAGTGCCGGTAATCGTTGGCTGTGAAATTAACGACAATCCGCTGCAACCCATCTGCCGCGCGTGCCGCGAACTCGTGGCTGCCGAAGGCGAGAACACGTCGATCACCTGGATGTCTCGCGACCAGCGCTACGTCGAAAAGCTAGCCACTCCCGACGTCACCATTGCCGATATCATCGGCGACGTCGACCCCATTCGCGCCGCACGTGGTGGCCGCGACCTTTCCGACGAGCTCACCATTCACTACGGCCTGCTGCCCCGCGCCAATCGCGGCATCTTCGCCATCAACGAACTCCCCGACCTTGCTGGCAAAATCCAAGTCGGTCTGTTCAACATCATGCAGGAGGGCGACATTCAAATTAAGGGGTACCCGCTGCGCCTGCCGCTCGATGTCCTTCTCGTCTTCACCGCCAATCCCGAAGACTACACCGCGCGCGGCAAAATCATTACGCCGCTCAAAGATCGCATTGGCGCTGAAATCCGCACCCACTATCCCACGACCCTCCAGGAGGGTATGACCATCACCAACCAGGAAGCCTGGGTGGATCGAACCTCCGGCATAAAGTTGGAAGTTCCGGATTACCTTCGCGAAGTCATCGAAGAAATTGCCTTCCAGGCTCGCGAAGACAAGCGCGTCGATCGCCGCTCCGGTGTCAGCCAACGCCTGCCGATCACCACTCTCGAAAGTGTCGTCAGCTCTGCCGAACAGCGCGCTGCTCGCACTCGCGAGACCCATGCCGTCGCCCGCGTCGCTGATGTCTACTCTGCCATGCCGGCCATCACCGGAAAAATGGAACTCGAATATGAAGGTGAACTGAAAGGCGCGGAAGTTATCGCCCGCGAACTGATCCGCACTGCCATCGGCCGCGTCTTCAGCAAGCGCTTTGGCGAAACCAATTTTCAACCCGTGATTCAGTGGTTCGAACTTGGCGGTGAACTGAAAATTCCCGACGGCATGTCCACCAGCCAGCGCTATCAGCAGCTCTCGAAAATCCAGAACCTCATGGATCACATTGGCAAGCTTGGCGTCACTAATCATAAGGACGAACCACACGCCGCCGCCGCGGCAGAAATGATTCTCGAAGGTTTGTGGGCTCATCGTCGCATCGGTCGCAGCGAAGAACGCGGCTTTTACGCCGAGAAGCAGCGCACGCCCGAGCCGCGCGAGCGCGAAAATCCCAATCGTCCTCCGCGCCGCAGTTTCAACTAAGCGGAAGCCAGTTGCAGTCAATTCGCCGTGGCAGTTGCTGTGAGTAACGAGGCCTGAAATGAAAGTCATCAAGTATGGAAAATATACCGGAGAGCCCGCCGACGCTGTCGATCTCGACGAACTCGTGAAGCGACTCGGCGATTTCCTGCTGCAAAGCGGCTTTGAATCTCAGTATTACGGCCTCTCCGAGTTCGATGCCTCTCGTTCCATGGAAGCCCTTCGCGACGCCATTCTGCGCGCCCTTCAGGAAGGCGATCTGCTTCCCGAGGATCAGATGAGCGAGGAACTCCGCAAAATGCTGCAGGATCCGGGAGCCCTCAACAATCAGGAAGTGCGCGACCTGGTCGAAAAGCTTATGGAGCGCCTCTCCCAAGAAGGCTTCATCAATCCTCAACAACCGCCACAGGTCACGCCGCCTCCCCAAACTTCTGCGCGCGGTCAAATCGGCCAGCCTCGCGAACCCGAAGCTCGTTTCGAAATTACCGACAAGGCCATCGATTTTCTTGGCTTCAAGACCCTGCAAGATCTGCTGGGCTCACTGGGCCGCAGCAGTTTCGGCCGCCACGATACTCGCGACCTTTCCACCGGCGTCGAGTCGGGCGGCGTTTCCCGTTCCTACGAATTCGGCGATGTCTTGAATCTCGATATCAGCGCCACCCTCTCGAACGCCATTCGCCGCGAAGGCGCTAAAGTTCCCATCGACATGCAATACCGCGACCTCATGGTTCACCAGTGCGAGTATCAATCTTCCTGCGCCACTGTCGTTCTCCTTGATTGCAGCCACAGCATGATTCTCTACGGCGAAGATCGCTTCACACCCGCTAAGCGCGTGGCCATGGCGCTCTCCCATCTGATTCGCACGCAATATCCCGGCGACACCCTGAGCCTCGTTCTCTTTCACGATTCCGCGGAAGAAGTCCCCCTTGGCGAACTCGCTCGCGTCCAGGTTGGTCCTTATTACACCAACACCCGCGAAGGTTTGCGCATGGCTCAGCGCATCCTGCTCCGTCAGCGCAAAGATATGCGCCAGATCGTCATGATCACCGATGGCAAGCCGTCCGCACTCACGCTGGAAGACGGCCGTATCTACAAAAATGCTTTTGGCCTCGACCCCTTTGTTGTCGGCGAAACTCTCGAAGAAGTGAACAAGTGCAAGCGCGCTGGCATCATGATCAACACCTTCATGCTGGCCACTGATTACAGCCTAGTACAGTTCGTCCAGAAAATTACGCAAATGTGCAAAGGCAAGGCCTACTTCACCACGCCTTACAATCTGGGACAGTATTTGCTCATGGATTACATGCAGCGCAAAACTAAGACCATTCACTAGCGCATGCGTTTTTTCTTATACTTGTTTTAGACACAACATGTCACTACGCCACAGGCTCTTACGCCGATTGGGATGGGAGGCGCCGTTGTCTCACATAGAAGCCGGTCAACCCGCTCCAGACTTTTCTCTCAAGTCACTCGATGGCCAGCAAGTTTCGCTTATGCAACTGCTCGCGAAAGGCCCCGTCGCTCTGGCCTTCTTCAAAATCTCGTGCCCCGTCTGCCAATTTACGATGCCCTTTTTGCAACGCATCGCAGAACGCTACGCTGGGAATGGCGCGTCGATCATCGGCATTTCGCAGGACGACGCGCGCAGCACCAAAGATTTCAAGCACGAATATGGATTGCAATTCCCCACGCTGCTTGACGATGCCGGCTATCCCGTTTCCAACGCCTACGGTCTGACCAACGTTCCTACTCTTTTCCTGATTGAACCCGACGGCACCATCAAACTGAGTGGCGCCGGTTTCAGTAAAGCCGATCTCGAAGGCATCGCCACAGAATTTGCGCAGAGTCGCAAGTCCGCTCCCGCGCCGCTTTTCCGCCCAGACGAAGTTATTCCCGCCTACAAGCCTGGCTGAGGCTCGAAAAACTAAGTCCCGGTCGGGACCTCCGCTAATCGGACACTACTCCGCTTCCCGCAACAGATCCGGCTTGTGCTTTGGCGGCTTCTTCCGTTTATCCGCCACCACCTTCGTGTTCGCAGGTTTCAACCCTGAAGCCCGCGCTCTTCTCCGCGCCTCAGTCCCCTTCTCAAACTTCTGTTTCCGTGCACGCGCCATTTCAACTCTTCTCCGTCACGATCTCTTGCACCGCCCGCCAGCCCTGGTCAATCGCCTCACTCGTATACGCAAACGCCCCGGCATCCGAATTCGCAATGTGAATTTTCCCGAACGGTTTGCGACCAATCTCATTCGGCGCCTGATCAGCAGGCCAAACCGGATCGAACAGTGAATTGTATTCGTACGCGTACCCATGCGGCCAACGATTCACCGTAATCGCCTCAATGTCCCGCGCCGGGTCAAATCCACCATCGCTCAGCATGCGCCCTAACTGCGACCGAATATTCCGCTCAAAGGTTTCGAAATTCGTCGCCAACATCTGCGCCCGTCCCGTACGCTGCATCTCTCGCGCCGTTCGGCCGCTGCCCACCGGCACATACTGCATGTGTAGCAAACAAGGCTCGTCCGATTTCTGCGGAAACTGGTAGCCGCCCATGCTCACCGGAAAATCCAGTTCCACTCCGCTAAAGAAGCTTCCCGGGCACTGCGCCCCATGAATCTTTAGCGTTTCGAAGGCCTTCCAATTCTTCAACTGCACATTGGTATACGCCAGCGGTACCTTCACGTTATAAGCCAACCCTTTTTTCTGCGCCTCCGGCATCTCCGGACAAATATAAGGAATCAGCATGTTCCAGCAGGCCAAAACACACGTAGCACCTTGTGCGATTCGCGCTTTGCCTCCGCGCACATACGTCACCACCACTCCCGTTTCCTTAGCCGTGTATCCCAGATTTGCCACATGCACCACAGTGGAATTCAACCGTATACGCACCGGCGATTTTTCATCATCGAGCTTCGAATAATCGAATTTCGCCAGTACCACATCTTCCATCGTATTTCCCGGCGTGATCCCCGGAATCAGCGAACGCACCAGCAAGCGCGGCACCGACGCGATTCCATCCGGAAAATGATAAATGTACGGCTCATCATCACGATGCGTCACTTCCATTCCGATGCCCGGCCCATCCTCATCGGTGATTCCCAGCCCCGCGAAGCCTGGCAAATATCCCAACCCCGCCATGTCCCCAGCCGGCACCGCATCGATTCCCACGCCATATAGCCCGTACATGGAAGTCTGGAAGAACGGAATCACGTCCGGGCTGACCTTCACATCCTTCAACAAATAATCCTTATAACTTGTCTTCGCCAAATACCCTTTTTTCTCCGTGGCACTACGTGGCGCCAGATAATCCACCTTCTCCGTGTACAACCGCAACAAATCCTTCTGCGCTGCCGCAGACAGCGGCGTCTTCGGCAAAATTCCGGCCACGGCGTTTGCTGCAAGCCCGGCACCAGCTTATCCGTGCCAAATGTTTCCTTGTCGAAGAAGACTCCCTGCGTCATTCCGCGCGAAGAATAAAACTTGCGATCGTAATACGTTTCGAATCGCTTCACCTCAATACCAAGTTCCTGAAATAACTGCTTACCCTGCGCGCTATACAAATTAGGCGCCGTAATCGTCTGCGAACCACCGTATCCAATTAACAAGCGGCTCGAAGTCTGAAACTCGTTGCGCTTGGCATGTCCCCCGAAATCATCGTGATTCTCCAGCACCAGGATCCGCGCCTCCGGCCCAGCCGCTTGCCGGTAAAAATATGCCGCCGAAAGTCCGCTGATTCCGCCGCCTACCACGATCAAGTCGTACGTCTCCGTGTCGCGCGTCGGGTCCGGCCATTTCTTTCCATCGCGCATGGCATGCGCCACTTCCCACGATCCATCGTGCGAACCGCGCATTCCCATTTTTGCTGGTGGATAATAGCCGCGCGCCTTCTCCGGTGCGTAGGAAGAATCCGCATCCTGCAGCGCTTGCTCCCAAAACGTTCCCGGCATCGCCAGCGATCCGCCAATCGTCACGCTCATTCCATTCAAAAAGTCGCGTCTCTTGATCTTCCGCTTCATCCCTAATTCGCGATCCGTTTTATCGTTTTTCACTCTGCTCCCCTGGCTCCGTATCTGAATGCTCCGCTACAATCTCCAGAACGACCTCAAAAGCTTATCCCAACGTATGAGTATCGGAAAAGTTGCACCCCAATATCGTTTTCACCAACTTTTAACATGCAAAGATTCGCTATCTCCAATTGATTTTTTCCTTACAAAAACCGGCCTACAGATGTATCGCTGCCGTCCCATATCTCGTCTAACTATTGACGAACAATCAGTCGAGTTTTCTTCAGGTGCCAAGCGCATTTGTAGTCCGCTTTACTTGGGGAATTAAATCAAAGGAGTATTGCATGAAACTCTGAGTTTTCTCTCGCCGCTCTCGGTGCATCCTTTTTGCTTTCTTCCGCCGCATTTGCTGGCAACACCCCGAAAGGCAAACTTCATCTCGCAGAAACCGTTACCGTGGAAGGCAAGCAGTTGAAGCCTGGCGACTATAATGTCGTATTCGATGGCGCCGGCTCCGACTTGAAGTTCAACATCACCCAGGGCAAGGATACAATCGTCACCGTTCCGGCCCATGTCACTGCCGACGTTGGGAAAGTGCACGACGGTTATGGCAGCAAGACGGAAGCCGACGGCTCCAAGTCTCTGATCTCCATTATCACTGGTGGCAAGGAATACGATCTCACTGGTGGACAGAACGCTGCAGCCTCCACCCCTGGTCGCTAACAACTAACAACTAGCTTCTCGGGCCTCCGCTCGTTTCGAACGGAGGCCTTTTCTTATGCGCTGTAAATCCTCGCGAGCTTTAGGCAAAATATTAACCTTCGTGGCTCACCAATCCCACGCTATGATGTCGCGTCTCCCACAACGCAGAATTTTGCGTCGCGTAAGGATCACCTTTGCCTTTGCCCAAAACTTCCAAGATTTTCTTCGCGCCCTTGATATTCTCTGGTCTTTTTCTATTTACCGCAGGCGCCGCGCTATTGATCCTCTCTCCCGGCAACACATTCTCCCTCTGGCTCCGTTGGTTTGCCCTCACCCTTCTCGCCATCGCCGGACTCCCCAAGCGCTCCCTCACCTTTTGGATCTTCTTCTCCATGCTGGTGGGTCTCAAAATTGGCCTCGATCATCCGCAATTTGCCTCCCACCTGCGCATCTTCAGCGATATTTTTCTCCGCCTCATTAAAGTCATTGTTGCCCCGCTTATTCTTGGCACGCTCATCACCGGCATCGCTGGTCACGGCGACCTTCGAAAAGTAGGGCGCATCGGCCTCAAAAGCTTCCTCTATTTCGAAGCCGTCACCACCATCGCGCTCTTCATTGGTATTTTCGCAATTAATATTTCAAGAGCTGGCCAAGGCCTCGTCTTGCCTCCCGCCGCTGCTACCGAACAAATACCCAGGCCCCCTACCCGCTTCACTGGGACGACTTTCTGCTCCACATCTTTCCCGAAATATCGTGAAGGCCATCGGCGATAATCAAATTCTCCAGGTCGCCGTTTTCGCCGTTCTCTTCGGCATCGCTCTCACCCGCGTCCCGAAGCAACCCGCCAACCCATTTCTCCCTCGCTGAATCCCTCACCCAAACTATGTTCCGCTTCACCAATCTTGTCATGTATTACGCCCCCATCGGCGTCGGCGCCGCCATGGCCTACACCGTCGGGCACATGGGCATCAGTGTGCTCCTTCCTCTTGGCAAGCTGCTTCTCACCGCCTATGCCGCGCTGCTTTTCTTCTTACTTTTCGTTTTGCTTCCGATTGCCTTTTTCGTCAAACTGCCCCTTCGCCGCTTTCTCGAGGCCATCGCCGAACCCGCCACCATCGCCTTCGCCACCAGCACTCCCGAAGCCGCGCTTCCCCGCGCCATGGAGTGTATGGAAGCATTCGGCGTTCCGCGTCACATCGTGGCTTTCGTGATTCCCGCAGGGCTACAGCTTCAATCTCGATGGCTCTACGCTCTACCTCGCTATGGCTTCTATTTTCGTCACGCAAGCCGCAGGTATCCCGATGTCCTGGTCGCAGCAACTGCTCATGGTTTTCACTCTGATACTCACCAGCAAAGGTGTTGCCGGAGTTCCCCGCGCGGTGCTCGTGGTTTTGCTCGCCACTTCCGCCACGTTTCATCTGCCCACTGAGCCGATCTTCATCATCCTTGGCGTCGACGCGCTCATCGATATGGCACGCACCGCCGTCAACGTAATTGGAAATTGTCTCGCCAGCGCGGTCATCGCACGGTGGGAAGGAGAACTGGTTACGCCGGATTCAGCTCACCAACTTGAAGTCTAGGCGCGCACGTTTCCTTCAGCACGTTGTCGCACCGCAACAACATCGCCATCATCACAATCTCTAACTTTCTGGAATCTAACGCTTCATGCGCTAAAACGTGAAGTTCAGCTGCAGATCGATCCGGCGATTCGCCGTGTTATCCCCGTACGGCCGCCCCGCCAACTGATTCGATTCTCCAAACGATGGTGAACCTAAATTTCCAATCGGGGCAGCCAGGTTCACATTATTGAAAATATTCCGCACGCTCGCACTTAGCGTCAGCGCGTACCGCTTATTCGTCGCGCCTGCGTCCATCCCTCGTCCCCGCCACCGCCGCCTCCACCACCACGCCCGCCGCCCCACCTCCCGGGCCACGACCAAACGTTCCTCCGCCCATTCCGCCGCTGCCTTACCCACCAGCACTCGACGCATTTTCCAACACGGAACCAAATCCAAATGTCTTGCTCACTCGCACGTTCAACGTTAATCGGCCAGGCCCCTCACCATCGTCCAACTGGAAAATGACGTGTACCCTGCCGAGGGCGTCGCATAGAGAGCATCCAAATTTGGTCTGCGTTGCAGGCACGCAGGTCGCGAACGCAGGCCGAGTATTTGAAAACATTATCCTGATACAAATCTCTGTCCGGTCGTAATGTTGAACGGAATCCCAGAACTCACAATCATAAACGGACTCAAACGAAACCCACGCGGCAGCGCCGTACGTGCCACCCATAAACACCCGGTTTTTACCAATGTCGAACGCGGAACGCCCGTAATCCTGCCGCAAATCGAACGGATTTGAAGCAAACGTCGATGCTCCAGCCGTATCGCTGTTCGAATAATTCAACACGTAATAAGCCAAACAGCGACAGTTTCGCGCCCAAACGAACGCTTCCGTTCACGATCAATTGCTTCTGCTTAAACGTGCCCTCCGACTGGTATTGAAACAAGTTGCCAGCGTCCACATTCGGACGAAGTCCTGTCACCGGATAAGCCAGATTCAAATTGTTGATATAAAGCTGGCGATCTCCGCGCGATTGCAAATACGTGAACGCAACATTAGCGGCCTTGCTCAACTGCCGTTCCAGCGTTACTCCAGCCTGAAATAGTATATGGCGCATGCAAACTCAGAGTTCTGCACATACTGAGTGGGCGATGTACTAACCGGCAAAGGCCCCGTCGTAGGAATATTCCCTAAAAAGAAGGTCGGGTTTTGCACCAGGAATTGTCGCTGCGTTACTCCGTTGAAGCGCACGTCCTGCAACACCAAGTCGTATGTGAACCGGTCATAGAACATGCCGAACCCGCCACGCAACACCGTCTTCGGCGGGTTTTTTGCGTTTCCGCCAATACCCCACGCGATTCCGAGTCGTGGCGCGAAGTCGGCTTTGTTCGCCAGATTATTCTGCCCCTCAAAACGCAAACCATAGCTGATCGTTACGTTTTGCCGCACCTTCCAATCGTCCTGCACCCACAATCCCACATCGATCAGCGTCACCGTCGATGTCGGCACGCCCACGTTTTGCGTGTAGAAGCTTGCTCCTCCGCCCAGCGCCTGAATTTGCGGAATCGTCAGTCCATTCGCCAATCCCTGCTCCGTAATTTGATACGCCCCAATCGGCGTAATCAGGCAGTTGTTCGTTGGCGTAACCACGCATCCCGGTATCGTTCGCGATCCAAACGTGAATTGCCCTGTGAAATATTCCGTCGCGGTGTTCACATCGTTCGTGGCGCGCAGCCGCCCGCCTATCTTCATTGCGTGCTTGCCAAAATTCTTGAACACCATTTCCTGCACTTCATAACGATTTTGCAAATCCGAAACGTTAAATCCGCCGCTGCCATTCCCGTTGAACGCTCCGCCAACCGAAACTTCCGGGGTGCTGTTCAGCGGTATGGTGTCGTTACTCGAATGAACATACTGGAAGCGCAGCTCATTGATCGTGCTCGGACTTAGCATGTCCGTGTCCGTGATCTGTACCGTGTGCTCCACGGTCAGTTCGTTCGATCCAGTTTCTAAAAGACTGAATCCCCCCGTCCCGTTACCGTTTTCAGAATCCCGCCAATATTGGTATCGCGCCGTCAATGTGTTGCTCGGCGTCAGCTGATAATCGATTCGCGAACTCAGATTCGTTCGCGTCTGCGGGTTTGCAAGCGCCGCGCTGTAAGGCACGATATTGAAATTGGGATCCAGAACCGTCGCGCTCACCACATTCAAATTCCCAATGTTCCGCTGCTCCAGATTTAAGAAGAACGACGCCTTCTTATTAATCGGTCCGCCGATATTTCCGCTGAACAGCGTCGAGTGATAATCCGGTGGCGATGTGCCTTCCGGAATCCGCTCAAACGGGTTTCGTGCGTTAAATGCCGACGAGTTTCCGCTCAGCATAAGTTGTCCGTGCAACTGATCCGTACCCGGCTTGGTCAAAATTTCAATGCGCCCATAACCCAGCTTGTCGTATTCCGCCGAGAATGGATTCTGGTTAATACGAATTTCCCGAATCGACGCCTTCGGTGGCAACTGGCCAGCCGTAAATCCATCAATATAAATCTGTCCGCCGTTCGGGCCCGCCGATGGTCCCGCCAGCGCCTGAAGTTGCGATTCCAGTTCATCCGGATCGTCCGAAAGCGCATCCAGATCCTTGCCTTGAATCACAATCGCGTTCGCATTGTTCGCCGGGTTCACATCCACTTGCGCGGTCGACCCCGTCACTTCCACCGTTTGCTGCTGAACCTGGATCGCCAGCGCAGCATCCACCCGCGCCGTTTGCCCCGGAGTCACCGCAACCCCAGGCTTGTCGAATTGTCCAAAGCCCGTAGCCATCACTTTCACTTCATATTTTCCAGGCGGCAGTTCTTTAAACTCGTAAATTCCTTCTTTATTTGTCGTGGTGTCCATCGAACCGCCGCTCGGTGTCGTCAGCAAAACCGTGGCTCCCACCACCGTTGCCCCCGAAGGGTCCGTCACCTGCCCACGAATAATTCCCGTGTTCGACTGCGCCGCCACGCTGCCCACAGCTATCAACGAAACCAATAACATCACCAGGCATGCCATACACGTCTTCCGCATCATTTCCCTGCTGGCTCTCTGTTGCATTCTCTTCCTTTAGTCCTGTCTGGTTTGATTTATATTGGACGCGTCCGTGCGCTTAAGGTGTGCCTGCGTCTGCTCCGCCGCCGTTATTCAAACTCCACGGCGTCAAAATAGAGGCTCCTTGTGGAGAAGCCTGCAAAATTGGTTCAACCCCACCCAACATCGTAATCGCCGTGGCCTGAGATTCTTTCTGACCCGAAGTCGCCACAATCATCACCGCATCGCCCTTCTGAAAATCCACCAGCGTGTTCGCCGGTAGCCTGGCCAACATCTGCTGCAAGTCGCCTCCTGCGCCCCGCGCACCGCCGCCCGGCCCTCCAGAGCCACTCGGTCCTCCGCTAGCCCTGCCGGCGGCACCGGAATTCCCAGTTCCCTGCGCTGGTGATGGTGTCTGCGCGGCCGCCGCTCCGTTCGCTCCACCTCCGGCCGTAGCCGCATTGCTGGCGCTTCCGTCCGGGGCGCCGCCCTTCAATCTCATTGCGATCCGTTGTGCAATCGGCGCCGGCAATTTCCGTACCTGCGAATCTGCGGTCACCTTCACTTCCACCGGCTTCTTCGTAACCAAATCCGTCAACGTGACCGTTCCGGCGCTAGGATTCACCGAAGCAATCGTCCCCGAAATATTCCGAAATGCTCCAGTCACAATCTCGTCCGCGGTAAATTCCCCGCCATCCGCGCTACGCATCCCGCGCGCCCTCAGTTGATCCCCGGCCTTAATCTCGTCCACCGTACTTGGCTTCGCATCATCAAACTTGATGGAGTCGGGAGCGTAGCGACGCAAAATCGTGTTCTTGCTCAGATGCACGGCCACATCCTTATTCCCCGCCGCCGTCATCGTTCCAATGGTGACTGTTCCTGCGCCCGCATCCACACTCTTTACCAGCCCGCCGATTCCGTGCTTCTGCCATTCCTCCCGCTCGTGGCTCTGTTTCTCCGCGATGTCGCCCTTTTTCATCGCGATTACCGTCGACGCCACCATCGCTCCCGCATCGCCCGGCTTTCCTCGCACCAAAATACGATCGCCTTGCTGCAAATCCGCCAGAGTTATCGCCACCGCCTCTTTCAAATCTTTCGATCCGGGTGGCACGCGCACCAGTTTCGCGTCCGCAGCGATTGTCACCTTCACTTCGCTGCCGCTGTCCGTACTCAGAGTAAGTGCATTTCCTCTGATGGTCTTAATCGTCCCAACCGCTGGCGGCGCTTTAGGCGCACCCGCCGCTTGACCAGCATCCTGCGCGTTACCCAACGATGGCCACGCCCCTAATCCAGCCAACAAACTGAGGCACAAGGTTCCGTAGCCGACAAGTCTCTTACATCCAGAGCCTTTTCTCACCACTACCGCTCCTGTCACTGTCCCACATGCGTTTTTTTGATCGACCTGTACGATTCCGGTGCGTACTTCACCACCGAACCCAAATGCCCTTAGTTAGACGCTTTTTCCAAAGCCAATCGTTACAGATATTTCCCCTTATGCAAACGGACGACACGCCCCTACACCCCAACAATCTCCCCCTCATCGTTCACATCAATCTCTAACGCTCGCGGCGCCTTCGGCAATCCCGGCATCAGCATCATATTCCCCGCAACCACCGCCACGAAGCCCGCTCCAGATGACAGCATCGCATCCGTTACATGCAGTTCCCATCCCGTGGGTGCTCCCAACGCCTTTGCATCATCCGACAGCGAGTATTGCGTCTTCGCCACGCAAATCGGCAATCCTCCAAATCCCCATTCTGTAAATTCTTTCAGTTTGCCCTTCGCCTTTTCGCTCAACTGCACTCCGCTAGCTCCATAAATCTCGCGAGCTACTTTTCGAACTTTCTCTTCCAGCGAATCTCCCAAACCATACACAGGCTTCGGTTTCGCATTCCCATTGCGTTCCACCAATTCCACCACGAGCCTGGCCAAGTCTTCCGCACCCACTCCACCTTGCGCAAATGCGGTACTCTGCGCGCTACTCACGCCTTCCTGCTCGCAAAACTCCGCCAGCCACCGCAAATCTTCATCCGCGTCCTTAGGAAACCGGTTGATTGCCACCACCACAGGAATTCCAAACGTTCGCACAATCTTTAAGTGTTGCTTCAGGTTGGCAATTCCCTTTTTCAGTTCCCCACCGCCCTGATTCCGCAAACTCTGTACCGTCGTCACCAATGCCGCCGCGGACGGATACACATCCGCCACCTGCGTCACGATATCCACGTACTTTTCCGCGCCAAGGTCCGCCGCGAACCCCGCCTCATTCACCACATAGTCCGCCAGCCGCAACCCCAGATCCTGCGAGATCACGCTGCTCGTTCCATGCGCAATATTTCCAAACGGTCCGGTATGCACCAGTGCCGGCGTACCCTCACTCGTTTGCACCAAATTCGGCTGCAGCGCCTCATACAGCAGCGCCATCAAGCTGCCCGTCGCTTTCAACTCCTCCGCAAACACCGGTTTCCCCCTCTTGGTCACCCCAATAAAAATCCTGTTCAATCGCGCCCGCAAATCCCCGCGATCCTTCGCCAATGCCATAATCGCCATGATTTCCGATGCCGCGGTAATCACGAATCCGGTGTGCCTTCCGGATCCTTCTCGCTTGCTTCCCAAGCTCACCGCGATCTTCCGCAGCGCCCGGTCATTCATATCCAGTGTGCGCTGCCAGCTAATCCGCTCCGGATCAAGCCCTAACGCGTTCCCGTGAAACATATGCGCCTCGATCAGCGCCGCCAGCAAATTGTGTGCTGCAGCAATCGCATGGAAATCCCCGTGAAAATGTAAATTAATCTTCGTGCTCGGCTCAATCGTCGACGCTCCGCCTCCTGCCGCACCGCCTTTCATCCCAAACACCGGCCCCAACGACGGCTCCCGCGATGTGATAATCGCACTCTTCCCGATTCGCACCAGTGCCTGCGTCAATCCAATCGCCGTTACCGTTTTCCCTTCTCCGCTAACCGTTGGCGTCGTTGCCGTTACCAAAATCAGTTTCCCGCGCCGCGGAAATGCCGAATCCTGCGCCAGTTCCGGCCGGATTTTCCCGCCATACTTCCCAATCTGTTCGAAATATTTCTCCGGAATTTTCAGTTCCCCGGCAATCTCTGATATCCCTCGCGAAGTTTTACCCATAGCCCCAGTTCCCGGCAGCACCAACGCCGGCTCATCTCCTCATTCTTCATGTTTCGTGGAAATAGCCCGGGCGCGTCACAACTAGACGGCGTCAGCTGCCTTAGCGGCAACCTGGCAATTTCTCTATGCCTCGAAGCGAAGCGCACGCGCAAGAAGCGATCGCTGATTACATCACAAATCCATACACTGCCCGTGACCGCGCGTCCGCCGAATCAATCCTACATCTCAATTATCGAGCAATTCGTTCATCCCACACAAACCCAAGACTCCGCCGTTGCCGCAGCACTCACGGTTTCCAGAAACGCCTACTTCTTCAACATTCAGGGCCTATCGGTGAGGTCGAATGAAGATGAAGGGCAATCAACCGTGAGGTGGTCACTCAAAAAAACTACGGGCGGGAGACCCTAAAAAGGAACTGCGAGAGCAGAAACGTGGGCGGACGTTCTGCTCTCGCAGCGAACAAGCTTAATTACATAAAATGCTTAGCAACCTGCCACTACATGCCCAACGAAATATCGCTCCGTCTACTCTACAAGCTACTTCACGACCTTCGGCGCCGGCGCCGTTGGCACTGGCACAGCTTGCGGCTTGGCAAAAAGCGAGGCGTCGAGCTTCGGATTCACGACCACCTTCTCGATTACGATTTTCTCTGTTGGATAGGAAGTGGCCATCCTTGGGGTCACCGGCAGAACCTTCGTCTCAAGAACAAACGGTACCTGCAGGCCACCCACTGCCCGGTAGTCGCGGTAATAAACTTCCACCGAATGCAACACCCCATCCAATTGACGCGGCTGACCTTCGATTTTGATTTCCAGGAATGTTTTCGCGTCAACCCAGACATGAAACGGTTCCCCGGATTTCGGGGTAAGCTTCAGCTTATAGGCGTCGCGGTCTTCGACCTTCTCCGTGCCCTCGAGTTCAACCCGCGTACCCTTGGCCGCGTAATCAACCAGCGGGCCATCCAGGTCTGCCTGATTCGATGCTTTTTTCAGTTCATCCGCAGTGAAAGGTTCAACGTCAAGGCGATTGAGGAATGGCCGCACTTTCCAACCGTTGGAACCATCGTAAACCTGAAGCGCGGTCTGTCCCCTGAACTGAAGCTCAATGCGGGTCTTCCGGATGCGCGCCAATTCCATCAAAAACGGCAACTGCACCTCTTCGGATGGCCGCGCCGGAAGCATCTGCGGATTAATCTTGTGGCCCGGGATTGGGCTCTCAACGGGCAGAGTCGACCTCTGGTTCCCGCCGACACCCATCTTCCCCGTCATCGACATCGTCTGCACTGAACGCCAGGCCTGCAGTCCGCCACGGGCCGCCACGTTCTTTTCCACGATTTCGGCCGCGGAAGGCGTGGGTGCAGCTGGAGGCGTATTCGCCGTCGCGGCCAGCGCGATGGCAAGCATTACCGGAATACAAATGGCTAGTGGCTTTCTTAACATCTTTGCGCCCTCGTTTGAAGATTCGAGACTCAGTCTGAGATCAGCATAAACCCAGGGCGACTAGCAGACTTTGCGCTCCGTCAAACTCCAACTAACCCTATTTCGAGGTAAATGGCGCTAACTCTCTTTGTTTTCAGCCAAACTCCAACCGATCCCTTTCGCCCAGCCGGGGGTTCAAGCGAAACATGGGCTGCTCGCGAAAGGTAGACCGTATAATTCCCTGGGGATTACTACAGTGTAAGTATATTTTTATTTCGCGGGCGGCTGCATCTTTTGCGCCGCTTGATCGGCCGCTTTACGGGCACGGATCCTCTGGCTGACCTCTCTTTTCTGTTCGGGGCTCAGCACCCTATAAATCATCCCGTACTCCATACGGGTGTACCCAAGCAGCATGGCATCCTTTTGGTCCCCGGTTAACTTCTGGTCCTTTGCGACCGTCTCCTTGCGCGACATTATGTCCTTACGAATGCTCTCAATTTCTGCCTTTTGTTCATCCGTGAAGTCCAATCCGGCAAAATCGTTTGGCGGAGTAGCTTCTCTCTTGGGATGAGCCGCAACCGACGCTGCTTGGGGCGTCTGAGCCGGCGTGGGAGCAGTGTTCGGCGACTGAGTCAGACCTGGTGCTGCACACATTAAAAAGAACAAAGGCGCGATAGCTATTGGTCTCCAAAATTGATGCTTGTTCATAAGCCTCTCTCGGTGGAACACAAATATTTTTCGACTCGCCAACCCAACCTGTTCCTTCTGAAACCCCAGAGTGCAACGCTATTCGATCAGCAATCCCTGTGCATGAAAATTTCCAATCACAATATCCACGCGATCTCCGGGCTTCAACAGCCGGCCACTGTTCGAAAACGCCATCCAGTAAGACTTCCCCGCTTCCGGAGCGCTGGTCTGGCGCAATTTCCCAACTTTTTCCATCGACGGGATTTCCAGTTTCAAACCCTTCTGGGGGCAGATCAACATAGGTTCGATTTTTTTGTCGTTCAGCGGCTTGGCCTTTTCCGGGTCTAAAACATGGTAGCTGAACCGAAGAATGACTCCTGACTCAACTGCTTTTACGCTCGGGGCCTCGATTCCCCATACAGCTTCGTAATACGCCGCGGCCCGTTTCGCGATGCGATCAGGCTGATTGTGGTAAGGTTCCCCGGCAGCGGCCGGCTTTGCGGCTGAAGTAGCTGGCGTTGACGAAGCTTGGGCCGGGCTAGTGGATTGCGCTCCAACGCGCGACGCCAAAGGCGTGCTACCCAGAATTCCTGCCAGCAGCAATATTCCGGTCCTGCGAATTCCGTTATGGCTATTCATCATTGCTCGGTCCTCTTCTCATTCCAATCGGGAGGCTCTATTCCTTGCCCAGAAACGAGGTGCACGATTCGACGGCCTTGTCCTTCGGAACTTTGGCAAGTTCCTCGGTAATGGAATCGTAAGAATCTTTGTATTCACTGGACGCGCGGACTTTCTTCAATTCTTCCTCGGTGGCTTCCTTCACTAACATCTTTCCAAATTCCTTGTACTTCGCTTCCGCCTTCGGGTTCACGCCGCTGCAGAACTTCAGCGTAGCTTCCACCTGACCCAGAGACTGCGGGGTCATGGTGAGTTTCGCCAGCGCCAGTGGCGCCAGGGCAAGAGCACTTAAACAAAGCATCGCTGGGATCTTCATAGCTGTTTCCTCCTATTGCTTTGACGGCCTCGGCGAACTTCCGTTGGCCGCGCTTCTTCCTTGAATGATTACTGTTCCTGAACTGCTTCAGAAAACCATACTGCTCGCGAGTGACTCCCGCGAGCAGTATCGATCTTAAATCATGTTGTGCCTGCCTGGTTGCTATTGAGCCGTTCCGTTCAGGGTTGACGTCTGCGTACCGGCCGGGTCCGTGACCGAGATGGTCGCGGGCTTCGCTCCGGCCCCCTGGGCGGTCAGGGGCTTGAACCGCACCGCGATGAGCACGTTCCGCCGGAGCCAATGTTGTGTTGGCCACCAGTTGGCCGCCGCCGGCCGGGCCGCAGGTCGAGACAAGGGACAGTGGCCCAATTAGCGACGTTCGCCGCCGTCCGCCCAGAACTCCCTGGGCGATGCGGTCAGCGGCACGTTGCCGGTGTTGGTGAGCGTGAACGTCTGAGTCGGATCAAGCATGCAGGCGAGCATCCCGAGCCGTGCCCGGGCAATTCCGGGCATGAGTATGGTCCACGTGCCGGTGTCAGTGTTGCGGCCTGACAACAGCGCGACGCCCGTACCGCTGAGCGCCACCGGCGAACCGGTGACCGGCAACGTTGGCAGAGATGGTCAGCGTGCCGGACACCGCACCCAGTGCCGTCGGCGTGAACACCACGTTGATGGTGCAGGTAGCGCCTGCAGCCAAGGTTGCGCTGCAGGTGCCGCCCGCCGCTCCCGCCGGCCGCGAGAAGACCGCCGACGAGAAGGTCAGCGTGATACCAGTTCCAGCAGCCGTACCGGTATTATGCAGCGTCAGAGTTCGCGCTGCACTGGGGAAGCCCACGCCCGCGTTGCCGAAGGCCAGCGGCCCACCCGTGACACTGAGTGCCGCCACCGGAGGACGGAGCCGAACTCGACCGCGCCTGGGTCAAAGTGCGCGTCGGTGTCCCGGTTCCGGCCTCACGTTGCCGAAGAAGTCAGTCTTGGGCACGAGATTGAAATTCGGTTCGGAAGTCGGAATCGCGTCGATGACCGGCGACCCCGCCGTCAGCGCGTAGTTGCCGAGCGGGGTGTTGGTGACCGGGTTCAGCAGCGACAGCGGGCCCCAGCGCAGGTTGATCCAGTTGTTGCCCTCGTCGACCGTTGCAACCGGCGTCAGGTTGAAGATCGGGTTGGGTACGGTGGCGTCGGAAATGCCCGGCGGCACCGCCCAGCCGGACGCTCCAAATTCCGGAGGCGTCCGCGAGCCGTCGCAGTACTGGCTGACAAAGTTCGGGTTGCTTGCAGTGTTATGCAGGCCGGGATAGCCGCCGCAGTGCTGGTCATGCACCGAGTAGGTCGGGGCGAGCGTGACACCGGATCCGTGGTTGGTCGGCCCGGTGTCGCCGCGCACGCCGATGTCCCAGTAGCTGGCGGCCACGCAGGCGCCGGTGCCTCCGGTGATGGTCGCGCCGGCGCCGTTTGCCGTCGTGGCGTCAGCCTGCGGCTGGGTCGGAGCCAGCGTCGTGGTGAAGGCGTTATAGAGCGAGACCACATTCTGCTGGTATTGCGCGCTGAGAGCGCCCACGCCGATGTAGTACGCGCTGTTCTGCCAGAAGATGTTGTTCTCCAGCAGCGGATACGAGAACGTCCGGCAGGTTCCGTTGGTTGCGGTTGTGCCCTGCGTAGTGGTTCGGCGGGCAGGTAACCGTCGCCGGCAGATTCGCCTCCAGACCGCGCTGTTCTGGATGCTCACCAGTCCCGCGACTTGCGGACACGAGGTCTCCGTGCCGATCGATGCAATTGGTTCCCTCGGAGCTGGCCAGGGGAGTACCCAATGGTGGTGAACAGGATTCCGGCCGAAGCCGTCGTCGAGTTGGAAACCACCGTGTTGTTGATGATGTTGACGTTCAGCGCGTCGACCATCGAGATTCCCGCGCCATCCCAGCCGGCAACGTTGTCCGCGATGATGTTGTTGGTGATCGTGGGCGAGCACCACTGAGAAGGCGTGGTCGGGAAGGCGAGCACGTCGACGCCGTTGACGTTCTGCAGGCGCAGGCCGCCGCCGCTGCCGGCTTCCGCGGCGTTGCCCATGATCAGGTTGGCATTGATGACCAGGCTGGGACCGATGCCGTCGCTCGGGCCAGTACGCCAGGGCGCCGGATCGACGCAATCGATGTCGATCGTCGCACCGCAGGTCGGATCGACGTCGGGGGTGCCCATGACCAGCAGGCCGCCGCCGTTGGCCGGGATGGTCGGGTTGAGGCTCTGGTTGAACAGGATGGAGTTGTGCTCGATGTCGCCGTTGTAGCTGAATCCCATGTGACCGACACCGCCGCCGTCGCCGCTGCTCAGGTTGCCGCAGACCCAGTTGTAGTTGAACTTGTAGTAGTCGGAGCCGGTGCAGATGCTGACGCCGCCCGCCCCCGCCGGCGTGCCGGAGAACAGTTCGTCGCCGGTGGAAGAGTTCAACGAGATGTTGTTGTTGTGGATGTTGACGTTCAGGTTCTTCGCAATACGGCAGCTCCGCGTTGGTGGCAACACCGGTGGTCACGCAGGAGCCCGGGGGTGAGTTGGTGGTGCTGCCCTGAATGTATCGACGGAGCAAATTCACCCTGGCCGATGTTGATGCCGCCAGAGAGCGTTCCCGCATTGCTGTAGATGCGGTTGTTGGCGATTTGCAGGTTATGGCCCCAGCCGTGGACGAAGATGCCGCCGCCGCCCTGCGAACTGTCGGTGATGGTCAACCCGTCGATGCTCGAGGGGTTGCACATGTAGTTGCTGGGGAACGGATTGGTCGTATCGTTGCTGCTCGTGTGGCAGAGCGCATTGGCGTCGCCCGTCGTAGACGGCGCCGGTGACGGTCACCGGGCCGGTGAGCAGGGTCGTGCCGGTCGGGAACGCCCCCAATTCACCGACCGCAGTGGCCAGGTTCGGCGGGCGGGGAAGTTGACTCCCTTGCCCAGTACGGTGATTCCCGCACCTTCGAGCGCGCCCATCAGGGTTGGCTCCTGCAACAACTGGGCCAGGTTGCCGTTTTGCGTGGCGTCCCACCCGATGATGGCTTCGAGCGGTAGCGGATCGACCTGGGCATTGGTTGCGACCGTCGATACGCTACGAAATAGTTCCAGCCTGTCCCCGGGCAACTCATCGGCTCCGCTCGGATCATACGGATTGCCGGTGGCAGTCGGCGTGCCATTGAGGCCAAGCCAAACAGGCAATTGACCTGCTGGCGCCAGGCATCGAGCTTGCCCGCGGGGTGAGTGTTGGCGTTGATGATGCTGGAGGCCGCGCCGACGCCTTGCAGCCGGACGGGCTTCCACATCAGCAACATTTCATTGTGGGCAGCGGTGGTCTTGGTCGTTACGCCGGTGGTCGAACATGCACGCCGGACGCAGTAGCTGTGATGCAAGTCGGGTCGACGATGATCAGGTCGCCCGGCGCAGCCGCGTCAATCGCAGCCTGGATCGAACCCGAGGCGGCGACGTGGGTCGGAGCTTTGCCGCCGATGGTGACCGTCACGGTGTCGATCGACTGCTTGCCGTTGCCTGCCGTGATGACGCAGTTGGCCGCACTGCGCGGTCGAGCCGCCGTACTGCGCCTGCTGCTGCACAGCGCAGTTCGGCACGCCCGGGGGCACCGTGACCGTGATCGAGGTGTCACTCCAGCCTGTGACCGGCGCATTGACTCCGCCGATGGTCACACTGCCGGTTCCCTGCGTCGCGCCAAAGCCATAGTGGCGGGTGATGGTTTTCTGGTTGAACGGAGCGGTCGTCGCCGCGGGCCCGGAGTAGGCATAGTTCGGCACGATCTGGTCGCCAAGAGCCGTGATCGTGAGGGTGTTGCCCGGCAGCGCTCACCCACGGTCCGATCCCGTCGCCGTCGACTTCCGCGATCGCCGGAGTCAGCAGCCGGATAGGCGCAGTCGACATTGTTGTAGCCGGCGCCGGCGAAGGCCGACGTCGGCACGACCGGCGTATCGAGATACTGCGTGGTCCCGGGCATGAACGGCAGTTCATAGCAGAACTGGCTGTAGCCGGGGGTATACAGCGGGTCGGTAATCATGGTTCCACCGGGGCCGGGGATCGGTCCGGGGTCGTTCATGCAGAACACCATCATGGTGGGCGAATACCCGGTCGGGTTCGGCGGGTTCACTTCCCACGTCGAGTAGGTCATGCCGTCGTAGCCTCCCCAGTGGTCGGCATACACGCGGGAGATTTCGTTCCCGGCCCAATCCTTGACCGAGACGGGCAGGTTTGGCGGAGCGAACTTCTCGCCGAACTGCGGAGAGAACGGATCGAATTCCGAAGTGTAGTCGTCGGTGATGCCGCCGGTGAACTTGGAGGCGATGTGCGTCGAGGTGTAGATGTAGAACTTGGCGATCGCGCCCATCTGGTCGCCCAGCGTCACTTCCTTGCGGTCGCAGAGGTTGCGGGTAGCTCCGGCGAACGGCGCTACCTGCTTGCGATTGCGGGAACAGGCTGATGTAGTCGGGCACGATGCGCGCTTCGCCGACGCACGGCCAGATGGGCTCAGGGATGAATCCCGGGACGATGTCTTCGCTCGGCGTGGTTCCCAGGCTCTGGTCGGATTCTGGGCGTTGTTGGCGTTGTAACCGGGGCCAGGGTATTGCTGAGAAGCAGCCACCGAGGCCTGGTCGGGAATGATGAAGATGTTGCCCAACCCGCCGAACTCCTGGGTCACCGGAGCGATGAAGTTGTCGCCGATGAGGATGTTCTTGTCCTCTTCCTTGACCAGTTCGTAGCCCGGGGGCAGAACCACTTCGACCACGTACTTGCCGGCGGGCAGCTGCGGGATGCCGGAGTACAGATCTGGCGCAGGTACGCGGGTTCGGCGTGCAAATCGTGCAATTCGTGCCCGTAGGGTCGGCTTGCCGTTCGCATCCACGGCCGTCACGCTGGGGAACTTGTACATGCCGTCGTACGGCGCCGGCTGGATCTGGTTCCAGTTGTGCATGCCGTCATAGCACTTGAACTGGGAGTTGTCCGGCAGCGGCGGTTATTGCGGGCCCGCCGTGCTGCGAGTTGTAGAAGTTCAGGTAGTTCGGCTGGTTGTACAGCGAGAAGTAGAACAGGTCCGGAATTGCGCCGGAGCTCGCGCCCTGGCCCGGGCAGTTCATGTTGGGCGTCACGCCATCGGCGCGGAAGCCCTGGGCATAATCGTCCCAGCTGCTGGTCTGGGTGGTGTCCACCAACGTCAGGGTCGGGGTCACGCCGTCCGACGCGAAGCCTTCCTGGTAGAGGTTGATGGTGACGTGCGGAACCAGCGGTTCCCACTGCGTCTGAACGAGCATCTGCGGGTCGTCAAACGGACGGGTCGAGGCATAGATGACGTGGCCCTTGATGCCGCCGTTCTCGCCGGCGACGTAGGGCTCCTTGCCGAATTCGAGGAAGTTGTTCTGGCCAGGGAATCCCTGCCAGCCCTCGACTCCTCCGCCCACGGCGGATCGATGCGGCCCGAGGAAAGTTGGGTCGAGCAGGTGGTGATCGGGGGCGTTAGCGGTGGAGGTCGTGCAAACGCTGGGCGGGTCGCTGCGTGCCCGGGCCGTTTTGAATCGATTTGCCGGTGCAGTCCGCGTCCGGCGCAATAGACCGCGCCCGGTACGCGCAGGTTCGTCGGCACGGAGACGATTTCCGCGGTGTTGGCCAGGTTCTTGCCGATCGTGGAGGTGCCGCACGGCGGATAGCCGGTCGTACCGCAGGACGCAGAGCCATCGGCCGGTCCGCCGACGTCATACACCACGTGCGTGCCGGTGTTCTTGTAGCGGGTCACGTCGGTTTCCACCGTGTACCAGCTGAACAGCGGGAACGTCTCGTTGAAATTGGCGGTACCGGTGAAGTCCGTGACCAGCAGGTTCTCCAGGCTGCCGTCGCGCAACCGCACCGCGACGTTGGCGAACGGAATTCCCGCTTCGTCGGCCTGCGAGATGCCATCCTTGTTGTCGTCGATGAAGGTCCGGGTGTAGAGGTTGGTCTGCCACTGGGTCGAGGCGATGTCGCCCATGTTGACGGTTGTGCCCGCCACCAGCTGATTCCGACCGGCGTCGACAGGCCGTCCACCAGCAGATCGTTCCACTGGTCGAAGACCGTGACTCTCCAATCGCCAGCGGGAAGGCCCGTGAGCGTGAACGTGCCATCGCCGTTGCACTTGGTGAACGCGAAGTCTTCGCCGTCCGGGTCTCCAAAGCTCACATAGCATTGGGACCAGTAGTAGGTATCGTGCGAACCGCTGCTGTAGAGCCGCTCGTCCGGCGTGCGGCTCAGGCGCTCGCCGGTGACTTTGCCGGTGATCGTGTTGTTGCAGATGTATGCCGTGCCGGGCTGGGACTGTTCGGGTCCGTGCCATTGCAAACGTACGGCTTGCGGGCATTGATGATCGCCGGGTTGGCGAAACCAATGCTCACGTGGTACGACGCCGGCCCGAACTCCTGGAAGTAGCTGGGCTCGCCGATTCTCGTGAAGACGTCGTGGGCCTTCTGGCCGTCCAGGGTGTTGGTCTGCAGCCACTCTTCCCCTCGGGCGATGCGGTCAGCCCCGGGCGTAGCAATGACGCCCCAGCGTCCGGGCATCAGGTTGGCGATGACCGCCTGGCCGGCGAGCGGGGACAAGCGTCATCGCCGTCGGATTCGTACTTCGGGCAGGTCACGATCATGCCGGTGATGCCGGTTGCGGTCGGATCGGTGACAGTGCCGTTCCCGCCGTTCGAGCGGATTCATTCGTCGTCGATCGGGCAAGCGTCGTTGCCGTTGTTCGGGTCTTTTGTTCCCGCCAGGCTGTTGGTCAGCGGCTGGTTGAACATGTCGTAGGTCATCTGTCCGGTGAAGTCGCCGTTGCCGCCCATGGCGTCCCAGAGATGAATCTGGAAGCCGCCCAGTCCGGGCTCGTTCGGCGACAACACGTCGACGCCGCCGCCGCCATCCTGCTCGCCGTTCAGCGGGAAGTCATCTTCGAACACAAACACAGAGAGTTTGCCCGGCGGATAGGGCGAGGGCTGCGTGATGCACCGTGACCGGACGGTCTGTCCCGCGCGCGAATCGGAGCGCCGCCCATGCCGTGGCCGCAAGTCGCGCCAGCTGGTGCGTTTGCGGCTCCATTCTGGCAATCCGCCACCCGGTATCCATAGGTGAACGGGTTGGCCGCGTCGCCCGGCAAAATGGAAATGTAGTAGCGCTTGGTCGGATCCAGCGCGACCGAGCCGGGAAGGACCAGCCGTCATGCCACTTCCGGTGGTATCAGGCCGGCACGCGCCATTGCCGACGTCGCACACGACTGCGATGTGAGTTCCCGTGCTGGATCGAAGGCCGTCTGGCCGCCTTCGCAGGACACCGGTCCTGTGCAGCCCTGCGCCACATACGGCATGTAGCTGGTGTGGAAATTGGTCCCCAGGGTCGGAACGATTCCCAGCACCTGAAGTCGGGCAGCCCGCCGGCGGAGGATTCGTCGTGCAGTTCGGGTCGATATAGAATGTGCGATCTTCCTCAATGATCCAGCGATAGTCAGTGATTGTGGTGGTCTTGTCTTGTCCGTCCAGCACGTTGACCGTCAGGCCGCTCCCCGCGGGGAAGTTGACCGTCACGGTCGTAGCCGCGCTGAGCGTTCCTGGGAGTTCTGCGCCTGGAAAGTGAAAGTGTAGGAGCCCGCGCGCGGGCGCGATCAGCAGTAAACCCGCCGTTCGCATCCGCCATGAACCGTCATGCCCGTGATGGCGGTGACCGTCGACGTGCAACCGTCAGCGGCAAGCTTCGCCCCGTCTTTGCAACCCGCCAGTACGCCGGGTGTCTTGATGGCGAGGTACGTGGCCATGTTCGAGGTGTAAGTGCTGTGCAGCGCACGTGACGCCGCTGTCCGTCGATGTTCGATGCACGCCAGTGTCACCGTGCGGTGATACCGGAGGAGCAGGTCGTCCCGGTCACTGTGCCGTTCGCGCAATAGCTGAACGAGTCCGAGGTCGCGGTTCCAGTCGGAACATACGTGAATGTTCCGTTCGCATTGAGCGTTACCGTGCCGTTGGTTGGCGCGTGCGAGAAGAGTGAACGCCATAGACGTTGGTATCGTTGGCGATCACGCCTCTCGCTGGATCGGAGACAGTAAGCGTTTGCCCTGCGACCAGGCGTTGTAGGTATCGGCGCGCGCTACCGCGGCAGAGAAAGCACCCGTGCCCGCAGCTGACCGGCAGTCCGCCGCCATTGATGCCGATGTACGCCAGCATGCCGGCGTCGCGCTCGGTCGCATTTCCCGACAGGCTCAACTCGCGGTCGAAGACAGCCAGAGCGTGACGCGTACGGCGCGATCGTTGTGCCGGACGTCGCCTGCCCATTGATCATCACGTCGTAAACCTTGCCTGCGGCCATGAACACTTCGCTTTGCACCTTCGGAACGCCCGGCAGTGGATTGCCGTCTTCCGCAATGATCTTGAAACCGGTAACGATCGGATTTGTCGCACCCGTCTGCCCTGCTACTTGCGATCCCACGATCGAAGGAACGTGCATCCGCAAGCCGGCGTTGACCAAGCGCACCAGCACGGAACCGTGTGCCGGAAGCCGGCGCAATCGTCGCCGGTGTAATCGGGAACAGCGAGGCCCGCGGTTCGTCTTGTTGAACGCAACGCCGTTGATCATGTAATACAGCGGCGTGTAGTTCACCGCCGGTGGATAACAGTTGCCAGGCGTTCGCGGTAGCTGGATTGCCGCAGCCGCCTGGCTGGCCCGACCACACGGCCGTCTCGCTGAAGCCCGGCGGCATTGACGGCGAAGCTCACGGCGTTGTTCTGCACCGGATCGATTTCACTGAGCAACACCGGAACTTCCGCATCGTACGGAACTGCGCAGTGCCTGCGGTCGCGGCGGAATAGGCGCAACCAGGAGCGGTTTCGGTGGCCACCGTCCGGCGGTCGATGGCGACGTAGGCGCAGCGGTGACCACAAGAATTCCATACAGTCCCATAGGACCCTGGATGGACGGGTGCGTTCCGGACTCAAGCAGATACGTGCCTGGCTTGAGGATTGGCCAATTCAGCGCACGTGGTCGCTCCAGCAGCCACTTCCGTGGCGAAGGACTGCACGCGCGGCCCTTGCGGTGGCGGCACGTTCGTCGGTCCGCTGCTCGCCGTGGGCCACGTCACCTGTCTGAGTACGGCGTGGGTGACTCGGGCTCAGCGCCGTGGTGGTTCGCGCAGCTTCCCGAGACCGCCGCCCACCTGTCCCACGATCATGATCGAGGTGGGCACCGAGTTCCTGTTCGCAAACGAGAGCGTATTCGTGAGGTTGATCGTCAGGCCGCCTGTCGCGCCCGTCGGGACGGTAATCACGACCGGAGACCAGCCCTGTGCCCGTGGATTTAACGCGGCGCAGGTCGCGGTCGAGCCAGTTACGCCGCGCCGCAGCTGTAGCCCCACATCGGCACCGTCGAGCCGTCCGGCATCGTCGTGGTGGTCGGTCCGGCAGTCAGATTGACCTGCTGCTGGCCGTGCGCCGCCGTCGCCACGAAGGGAAGAATCGTGAAGATCAGTGCCGCTGCCTTCAAAATAGCTTTGAGATTATTCGCTCGCATGTTCTTCTTCCTCGCGCGTTACTTGGATTCGTCGATTACAAATTCCCGGGAATCAACCAGCATCATCATCAGCATCCCGCCGGGGAATACGTTGTTCGTGGTGATCTCGCGCTCGTTGTGCGAGTGCCACATGTAGGCCCAGCCGCGTTCGCTTGCTGGGTTCGCCTGAATATTCGAAGGTTGCAAAGTGCTGCAAGGGGAGGCTTGATTGGCCGCAGTGCTGCCGGTCGGGCTGACGCAGGCCTGCGTTCCACCGGCGCGCAGGGTCGCATCCGGTCCTAGATACGGAGTACCGCCATACCAGGCGCCGTTCGTGAAAATGTTGGGATTCGGCAGCGTCGCTGGACCGCCGGCGGCCACATCGCCGAAGGGAGCAACTTCGAGCGGCTTATTGTGGTCCTGGCACCACTCGAAATAGTTGATCGCCGTGGGCGCTGACGGTGTTGTAGCCGTTGGCATCCGGTGTACAGGAAAGTGAGGCGTTCGGGTCGCTCGTAGTCGTCGGGATGATGACCGTACGGATCCCAGTTCAACCCTCTGCCGGTGAAGTAGAAAATCCCGTCGAACGCCTCCCCCGGAGTCGTATCGGTGTTGAACATCAATTGGCCCGCGAGGTCCGTCCCATCCGGAGCCAAGACCATGTTCCCGTCACGCGCCAGAATGCGCACGTGATTGGCGTGCTCGTGGAACGGATGCTGCCAGCGGCCCTGGCCGATGGCGCGGATCAGTGTCAGTTCGCCTGGATGCATGTGCGGATTGCCGTTATAGGGCTGGTGTGGATACTCCGCCGCAAAGTTGGCGTCCATCAGGTCGGGCATGGAGCGGCCGTTAATCAGGAAGTACGCGGGATGGTACGGCTCGGTCGGAACTTCCAGACTGCAACCAGCAGCTCCGGCCGTGCAGCTACCCAAAGCCGTGACCTGTGCCAGTGCGGTCTTGTGAATATTGGGGTCCATCTCGGCCCACTGGAACAGGTATTCCCGGTCGTAGCAGGCCTTCGGATGGTCATACGCAGCGGCTGCAAGACGGAAATCCGTTTCGCCCCAGATGCGCTTGTGCCGCCTTGTTTCCGCCGGGGTTCGTCGCGGGCAGCCCGGCTGTGCAGGCAGCGGGAATGTTGCTGGGAAGCACAACGACTGCGCCATACAGACCCATCTCGATCTGCAGGTCGCCTTGCGTTCCGCTGTAATAGGAGTGAGTGCCCGGCGACGAAGCGACGAACGTGTACGTCACGCGTGCCACCAGGAGCCGCTTCTTGCGTCAGCAGGCCTTGCACTCCACCTGTCGCGCGTCACCACGAACCCAGGAAACAGAATCGAGGTGTTGCCAGCGGCCGCGGGAAGGCCATTCGTCAGAGTTGACCGTGACCGTCTGCCCTTCCGTGACAATCAACGTTGGGCCGGGAACCTGCATCGACGGGCACGGCAACGGTCATGGCCGCCGGGCGCAGTGCCGCTCGGCGTTCCATTACACCCGTAGCCCCACGAATAAACTGCGTTCCCGTCCGGCTGGTTCAGGAAGGCGGTTTGCGCCGTCAAGTTGAACGTCGGACCGGTAATTCCCGGAACCGCAGCGTGAGCCGCAGCACCAAGGAACAAAGCCAGCATCGGCGCCAGAAGCAATCGTGCGATCGAGATCGATTTTGTCATTTTCGCTGCTCTCATTGCCGCTCTCCTAATTGCAGGTGTTCCCAAACGTGTTGCCGCCGGTCACGCTGTTGCAGATGTGAACCTCGGTCATGAGTCCGCCGAAATTCTCCTGATCGTTCGAAAGATGGTCGAGATTCGGGGTGTACAGGTAGAAGGTGCTGCCAGCCGGATAGAGTGTTGCCGCGCAGCCAGGCGTGCCACATCCAGCGTCGCTGGCATCCAACAGCACATCCAGCGATTCGCCTCCGCCGAGCGTGATGGAGTTGGTGTAAAACTCCATGATTGTTCCCTGCCTGATCACGCAGCAGCTTGGCGTTGAAGCCGATTTCCTTCATGGGAATTCCCAACGAAGCCAGCGTCTGATATTCCGAAACGTCCAGGTCCGCGATGCGCAGCAGCGCTTTCCCGCCCGCCGGAATGTTGATGATCGAGGGCATTGGCTGCGAGTAGTGCATTCTGCCGTCAGAAGTCTGCGTCGCCATCGGGCCCGGCGTAACCGTGTCCGGATAGCTCCGGCCATTCAGCAGGAAAAACTTATCTTTCATGTCGACGAATGCTTCCGGGTTGAAGGTCATGCCGACAAAGTGGAAGTTGGGGTCGAAGCCGTGAATCTGCAGGGGATACTCGACATCGTATGCCGTCGAGGCATCGCCATCGTTGTAGGTGTATTTTTGCGGGCTGCCCAGCTTATCCGTGCCTTGAGTGGCGCCAGTGTTGACGGCCGGCATCGTGGCGCTGCACAAGATATCGGCGGCAGGATTGCAGGCCGTGCGCAAATCCACGCTTGGCCGGAACGCCGATGCCGTTCTGGTGCCGAAGAGCCGTATAGAGGCTTCCGCCGCTCGGCACGCGATTCTGCCGCGGGCGGACATAGAGTTGCCCGACCATGCCCATCTGCAAGTGTTCCGGCGGCGTGATGTGGCAGTGCCAGAAGTACGTGCCAGCGTCCGGAGACAGATAGTAATAAGTGAAGCTGCCGCCGATGTTGATGGCCACCGAAGCGTCCGGCACACCGTCATACACCGACGAAGCGTTCGGGTATCCGTGGAAGTGAATGGTGTGCTGCTCGAACAAGTCCGGCCGCATGATCATGCCCACGTTGGTTAGCGTGAGGAACATTTCGTCATCCTCATCAAACGCCACCAACGGCGCAGGAATGTTGCCGTTCATCACGCCGACATCCATGATTTGCCGCGGATCGACGTGACCGTCGAGGATCGGGCCAGTTGATGCCGTAGCGGTCTGAGACTCGTTTACGTCCGGCAAACCTGTGGTTGTGGCGTTAAACGTAAAATCGTCGGTTGGCGGGAACCCATAGTTCGTCACCGTATTCGGTACAGTGCCAACGGTCTGAATTGTCCAGGTACCGTCGTAGCCGGTCCCCGTCCCCGAAATGGTCACCTGCCCTCCAACGCCAACACCAATAGGAGCATTGGTTTGAACCGTGACCCTGTGCCGCGTAAGGAGGGGGGCGTTCGCTGGATCCTCTGCAATATCGTAGATACTGACAAGATTCACCGTGTCGTAAGCCAGTCCCACCGCACCGTTATAGTTAAAAGGCGAGGTTGGGAGAGGCGTTCCCCATGCCGGCCAAGTATTTGCTACCGCCCCGTCGGTCGTCGCCGGATCGCCGGGCAAGAGAGTTCCTGGGCGGTTCCCGTCATGTACGTCGTGTTGAAGGTAGCCGGGAACTCCGTTCCAGGATGACCTTGCGCGATGTCCGCGAGTCCCGACAGTGGACCGAACGAAAACATGAATGTCTGCGTGCCATTGGCCATCGTCGAATAGCCATCTCCACCGGAAACCTGCTGGCACTTGATCGCGCCGTTTACGTTCTTCGTTGGCGCATAAAACCCATTGCCGTTGAGCGCGAGCACCGTTGGAGCGGTGTACGCGGGCTCGGCATTGTTGTTGTTGAGACTCGACGGATGCGTGATCGTGCTCGTGGGACACTGCACTCTGAACGACTGCGCGCTCGCAGGCAGCGCCGCTAGCCCGCCCAGCACCGCGAGACACATAAGCATTCCAAATTTCTTACTAGCCATACGTCCTCCTGTTCCGCCGCCCCCAACCTTCATTTCCTGTTTGCTCATTCCACCACTCCCAAAATTCATGCCTTTGCCGACATCCTAGGCTCCAAGAAGCTACAGCCCGATCTACGCAGCGTCTTTGACCCAGAGCAAACCCCGAGGCAATTTCCGCGGAACACTTGTTAGCACTTGCCCGTTCTCCCGAACTTGGCATGCCCATTTGCTCATGACCCCGTTTTTTAGTCTTTGCTGACTAGCAAGCACTTCGCAGGAAATGTGACCAGTTAGGCGAATCAGCTGTTTTTTTTTAAGAGCGGAAGTCAAACGAAGGCTAGGATTATCGAAGAGGTACACAAAGAGTTATTCGTTTTAGCCAATCAATTCCCATGTATTGGAAAACTCTTGCTTACTGATTGCCAGAAGATTCTTGCTGCGACATCGACGCTTTCCAAGTCCAACGCGTACCAGCCAATTGCGCCTCTTCGGGCAGCGTTACGGGCTGCAAAACCTCGGCCTGCCGCAGATTTTTGCTGTAAAAGCCCCACCGCCAGGCCTCATAAATCGCGGGATACACCAGCAATTCCAGCAGAAACGACGTAAAAATCCCGCCGACCATCGGCGCCGCTACTCGCTTCATCACATCCGAGCCGGCTCCCGTAGCCCACATGATCGGAAACAATCCCACACACGTCGTCGCAAACGTCATGAACTTCGGACGCAACCGTTTCGCCGCGCCATGCACAATCGCTTCGCGCAAATCTCCGAGACTATTCAATCGTCCTTCGCGCTTTGCTTCGTCATACGCCAAATCCAGATACAGCAGCATGAACACGCCAGTTTCCGCATCAATCCCCAGCAATGCGATCAATCCCACCCAAACCGCAACGCTCATGTTGTAGCCGGCAAAATACAAAAACCAAATCGCGCCCACTGCGGAAAACGGCACGGCCAGCAACACAATCGTCGTTTTCGCCATCGATCCCGTGTTGATAAACAACAACAGAAAAATCAAAAACAGCGTGATTGGCACCACCAGCTTCAGCCGTTCCTTCACCCGCTGCATCGATTCGTACTGCCCGCTCCACGCCAGCGAGTAGCCCGTCGGCAATTTCACCCGGTCGCGCAGCAGTTGATTCGCTTCCGCCACGTAACTTCCTGGATCGCGTCCGGCGATATCCACGTAAACGTAGCCAGTCAACAATCCATTTTCGTTGCGGATCATCGACGGCCCGCTAGCCACCTTAATTTCCGCCAAATCACTAACCGGAACTTGCCGCTGCCCGCTTGCCGGCACCGGAATTCTGCCCAGCGCCCCAATGTCGCTGCGAAAATCCCGCTGGTAGCGCACGTTCACCTGATACCGTTCCTGTCCCGCCACCACCGTGCTGATGTTGTCGCCGCCGATCGCGTTCTCCACCACGCGTTGCGCATCTTCGATGCTGATTCCATAACGCGCCAACTTTTCGCGATCCCACTGCAAGTCCAGAAAATGTCCTTCTGCCGTGCGCTCCGCAAGAACCGTCCGCGTTCCCTTCACCGAATGCAGCAGCGACTCTACTTCCCCGCCGATTTCCTGAATCTGCTGCACATCCGATCCCGCAATCTTCAATCCCACCGGCGTCCGAATCCCGGTCGTCAACATATCGGTGCGCCCGCGAATCGGCATCGTCCACGCATTGTTTACGCCAGGAATCTTCAGCGCCGCATTCATCTCACTGACCAACTCGTCCGTGGAAATCGTATCCGGCGTGATGTGCCGCAGCATCTTCTTCGTCCACTCTGGCGACCACGACGAATACCACGTATCCACACGCCGCCACTCCGACCGCGGCTTCAGCGTAATTACCGTTTCCAGCATCGACAGCGGGGCCGGATCAGTGGCCGTCTCTGCCCGTCCCGCCTTGCCCAGCACGTGATTCACTTCAGGAAATTGCTCGATGATGTGGTCCGTCGCCTGCAACAACTGCCCAGCCTGCTGAATCGAAATCCCCGGCAGCGTTGTGGGCATGTACAAAATCGTGCCCTCATCCAGCGGCGGCATCGACTCCGATCCCAATTGGTAGAACACCGGAATCGTCAAAACCACCAGCGCCGCGGCCGTTCCAATCACCAGCCACTTCCATCGCAGCGTCCAGCGTACTACCGGCTCGTAAATTTTTATCAGCGGCCGGCTGATCGGATGTTCCTCTTCCGATCGAATCTTCCCAATCAGCACCGCATTCGCGATCCGGCTCAGCCACTCCGGACGAAAATCAAATCGCTCCACACGCGTCAGCAGCAACCGCAGCGCTGGATCGAGAGTAATGGCCAGTAACGCTGCAATCATCATCGTCAGCGTCTTGGTATACGCCAGCGGCCGGAACATCCGGCCTTCTTGCGCCTGCAGTGTCAGCACCGGCAGAAACGACACGGCAATCACCAGCAGCGCAAAAAATGTCGTCCCCGCTACTTCCTTAATCGCGCCAACCACCACGTCACGGCGATCCCCTGTGCGCCCGCCCTTTTCCCACAATTCCAGTTTTTTATGCGTCTGCTCCGCTACCACAATCGATGCATCCACCAACTCGCTGAACGCAATGGCCACACCCGCCAGCGACATGATGTTCGCGCTGATTCCCATGAAGTGAAATGGAATGAACGACAGCAGCACCGCAATCGGCATGGTCGCAATCGGAATTGCCGCGCTGGGGAAATGCCACAAAAACACTAGAATAATCAGCACCACAGTGATGACGACCTCAAAGATCGTTTCCTTCACCGTGCCAATCGTGTTTCGAATCAGTTCCGACCGGTCATACACCGGTACAATCTTCACGCCCGCCGGAAAGCCAGGTTCAATCTCCTTAATCTTTGCCTTTACCCGGTCGACAACGTCCAGCGCGTTTTCCCCATCGCGCATTACCACAATTCCAGAAACGGTTTCGCCCGCGCCGTTCAAGTCTGCCAACCCGCGCCGCAAATCCGGACCCATCACCACTTGCCCAACATCCTTAATACGTATCTGCGAGCCCGTTTCGCTCACACTCAACGGAATATTCGCGAAATCCTCAATCGTCCGCGCGTACCCTCGGCCGCGAACCATATACTCGGTTCCGCCAAACTCCAGCAGCCGCCCGCTCGATTCGTTATTTCCTTCGCGCACCGCCTCCACCACACGGCTCACCGGAATTCCATACGCACGCAAACGATTCGGGTCCAGGTTCACCTGATATTGCCGCGTGTATCCGCCAATCGGTGCAACTTCCGCGACTCCCGGCACCGACCGCAGGTAGTAACTCAAATACCAGTCTTGATACGAACGCAGATCCGCCAGGCTGTGTTTCCCGGTTGTATCCACCAGCGCGTACTGATAGACCCAACCAAGCGCCGTCGCGTCCGGTCCCAGTTCCGTCTTCACGCCTTCCGGCAATCGCGGCCCAACGCTCGACAAATACTCCATCACTCGCGAGCGCGCCCAATAAAGGTCCGTTCCTTCCGCAAACACCACGTAAACGTACGAATACCCAAAATCAGAAAAGCCGCGTACCGTCTTTACCCGCGGCGCTCCTAGCATCGCGCTTACGATTGGATAGGTAACCTGATCTTCGACAATGTCCGGGCTGCGATCCCAATGCGAATAGATGATGACTTGCGTATCGCTCAAGTCCGGCGTGGCATCCAGCGGCAGCGTCCTCATCGCCCACCATCCCGCGATGCACGCAATCGCCACTGTGGCCAGGACTGCCAGCTTATTCCTGACCGAGAAATCGATGATTCTGTTAATCACCAACCGCACCCTGGTGTTTTTTCAACGCTTCGGCAGGATTGCTCTGAAACTTTTCCTTACACTTCGCGGAGCAAAAATAATAAGTCGACCCGTGGTATGCCACCGTGTTTCCGGTCTTGGCCGCCTTCTCTGCGTCGGTCTTCATCCCGCAGCTCGGATCAATCACGCTCTTTTCCTTCGCGCTAGCTCCGCTCATGGCCGCTGCGGACTTGTCTCCACTTGGCGCCAATGCAGGCTTCGCGGCAGGGGTATTCAGCCGGCTCTCCGAATCCACCAAAAACGTTGCCGCCACCACCACTCGCTCGCCAGGCTGCACTCCATCCAGAATCTCAACGCGCTCGCCGATGCGCGAACCGGTCTTCACTTCACGCGGCTCAAAAATCCCTTCGCTCTTCTCCACGTAGACTCGCGCATGCGCTCCAGAATCCACCAGCGCATCTATGGGCACCGTCACAGCAGCTTGCATCCGCACCTGCATGTTCACGTCCACCAACATCTCGGGCCGCAACTCAAATTTCGGATTGTCCACTTCCAGACGAATCTTAACCGTCCCGCCACCGACCTGAGACTCCGGCAAGCTATCGCTGATTCGCGCCGTCATCGGACGGCCCTTGTCGCTCAGCGTAATCTGCGCAGTTCCACCCGGCCGCAGGTACGACGCCTCTTGTTCATCCACTTCCGCGATAACCCACACCCGGCCCAGATCCGCAATCCGGTAAAATTCCATGTCGTGCTCGAAGTGCTGCCCCGTGGTGATATTCCGCGCCAAAACAAATCCATCCACGGGCGCCACAATGTCAATCGTCTCCGGAAGCTGCCGCTCCTCCGCAATATGCTTAATCTGCACTTCACTCATACCCAGATTGCGCAGTCGGTCGGTGTACCCTTGCAAACTGCTCACACCTTGCTTCGAAAGCGCTCCGGGAAATGGCATCGTCCTCGATCCATCGCCGCCCGTAGCTCCCGGCACTCGTTCCGTGGCCGCGAGAAATCCCGAAGCTGTCGCCAGAAACTCCGGCGAATAAAATTTCGCCAGTGTCTGATCCTTCTTTACGTGCGTTCCCACAGAATCCTGGGAAGTCTCACGAATATATCCGTCCACGCCCGCGTTCAACCGGTACACGCGCGTGTCTTCGGGAACAACTCGCCCGACGACATGCACCACGCGATTTCCGCCGCTCTTCTCCACCGCAGCGCTACGAATCCCCAGCAACTGCCGCGTACTTCCATCAATACTCACCGCGCCAGGCGCTAATTCAGCAGCTCGCGAAAATTCCGGTGCGCTCTTCACGTCCTCGGCGTAAACCGCCTCAAGCTGCATTCCACAATCCGGCGCAATGCCCGGCTTGTCTGATTTGTACGCAGGGTGCATCGGATCCACGTAATAAAGTACGTGCCGGCCCGTCTTGTTGCCCGCTTGCGGTCGCGAATGGTAACGGCCCGCTCCATATGCCACAGCGAGCGCTGCCGCTACCGCCACTCCAAATCCAATCCGCCGCACTTTACTCATTCCAAGCTCCGTCTGTTTCGTGCCGCATCGCTAACCCGCCTCTCGGCAGAGAGTAGTCGAGTCTGAATGATCAGTCCGGGATACCCTTCTGTCTTTGCTCTTGCGCAAATTCGAGAAACCGGCCCAGCCTGCGAAAGTCGCCCGGCCAAGCGTCGGCTGCCTGTCTCCTTGCACGTTCAGTGCAATCGCTCCGTCAAGGCGCACCAAGCCACAAAGCGCCGCCTTCGACCCCGCCTGAATATTGAGTAGAAATGACTTACGGAGAACCTGGTAAGGAAGACCCGTGGTTTATGACCTTCGTTCAGCAGGTCCCGGAACCGCAGCCTGCGTTTCTAACTATCCGTGCAGATTACTTCGAAAGTAGCTTAGTGAACCTTTTGTTCCTTTATTGAGGAAACACTCAGGATCAGCCGGTCGCTCGTCTCCACACCTTGCTTGTGCACCAATTTTCCAACTGCCTCTACTCGCTTATCTTGCAATCCTTCTATTTTCGTTGGATCTCGAAACGCTGCTTCCACCGAATGCTTGCCCTCCAACGTCACGTCCGGATCAAGTTGAATCGCCCAGCCCGTCGACTCTCCCCCAATCGCCATCATCCGCACCAACTTCCCTTGCACCGTCACTTTTTGTTTCTGCGGCTCAGCCACTGCGGAATAGCACAGCAACAAGAAAACCACGCACATGCTCGCTCGACGCATTCTCATCTCAGCGCTTCTCCTCCACCTCACCCTCTGACTGTTCGCGAACTGCAATAGCGCTCACTCATTTCTTGGCCATCATCCCTCGAACTAGCCGGTAAACTACCAGCAGCAGGATCGCCCCGACCACCGACATAATAAATCCTGCCGTTTGTCCCTCGCGGTACCACCCCATCAACTGCCCCAAGTACGTCGCCACAATCGATCCCGCGATTCCCAACGCCATGGTGATCCAGATTCCGCCCGGGTCTTTCCCCGGCATCAACAGCTTCGCCACAGCTCCTACGATGAGCCCGATGATCAATTCCCACAAAAGGCTGAACATTTGTGCTCTCCTCTTTGCTGTTTATTCGGGCCTGGCACCTGTAGCTCGCCCCTTTGCCGGCGAGGCCTTCCCCAACCCAACCACAAAATCGAACTCCCCACACTCCCAATTTCCTGCCATCTCCTGATCTTCTCTGCGCTTCCTCAGCGTCTCTGCGCCTCTGCGTTATCCTTATTCTTTCTCTACCCGTCGGCTGGCCCATAAACGGCGCTCGGCACCGTTTAAGTGCCGAGCGTCTTCTCTTCGTTTTTTTTCTTCTTTTTCGGACTAACGAACTGCTCAGCTCAAGCCTGTCGCTGCCGTTCCGCAACCTTCGCCAGCGCAATCGACAGCGCCGCTCCGCCCAGCGTCTTCACCAGTGTGGTGTGCTGCGCGTAAAAGTTGCTGACCGATTCCACCACCGAAGGATTGGCGGTCTGCGCGTGCGTTGCCAACTGCTGCACTGCTTCGGGCGAGAGTTGCTGCGCTTGCTCCGGGGTCAGTTGCGGTTTTCCCATACCGCCCAACATCCCGGCCAGCCCTGCTCCCGACAACACTTGCGTCAGCATCCCCGGGCTAACCGACGACAACAGTTGGTTCACCATCCCTGCCTTCTGATCTCCATTCGAGTTGTTGAACAGCGTTGATAGCATCTGTCCAAACGCCGGCGTCTTGTCGGAATTAAACGCAGCAGTCAGACCTTCTGCGATCGCACTTTGCGGAGCGGCCTGCGCCACTTCGTCGAAATGCGCGTGAACATCCGGTGCAGTCTGGGCCGCGGCCGCTGCTCCACCCGATGTGTATTGCCTTAGCAAACCACTCACTTTATCTGTCCAGCTCATATCGTTTCCTCCTAAGTCTTCTTCAATCGGCTCTGTCGAGCGTTTCCCGTCTGGAATTTGTAATTTACGGAATGATCAGATTTGTTCCCACTTTTACTTTGTCCGGATCGGTCAGCTTGTCTTTGTTCGCGTCAAATATCTTCATGTACTTGTTGGCGTCGCCGTAGAACTCCTTGCTGATTTTCGACAGACTGTCGCCCGGCTGCACCGTATAAGTCCGTGCCGCGGGCGTAGGTGCTCCTCCCGCCGCTGCAGCCGCTGCTGCCGCCGGCGCTTGAATGTCTGCGGTCAGATCGGAATAGCTGGGGTCTACCAACTTGATCTGGTCCCAAACTTTGTTCTTCAGATCCGCCGAAGGAGCCATAGCCCGAATCAATAGCTTGTCCCCTTCCATGTTTACGTTTTGCAGTTGCACTCCCTGCGACTGAATAAAATTCAACACCGACTGGTACTTCGCTTTTAGCTGTTCAAATCGATCTGCCATGACTATCTCCTCTATATGGAATTAACCCAAACTCGTACTGCGGTAGCACCTCAGCAGGACGGTCGGAACAAACGGTGATGTGTCCCCTCTGACTGCGGACACACCCGCATTCTCGGTGTCTTTCCAGGAATCAGAATGAAGCTCGACTTCTCGGAATTGCTCACCGAAAGTCTCCTTGCTGGAGATAACCGGGCTTGTGTGTGCTCGCGGGGACGGAAGTAAAGCCAGCGCGATTCTCGTCGCGGCACACTACTCGCTGGTTAATAGGGCGAACGGCTAGGTTGTGGAGGTAGACAAGCGCGAAGGAGCATGCTGTTCTCCCATTCCTAGAGCAACCCGGGCGGGAAGTCGGTGGGATCTTCTAATTCGCTGCGAGCCTACACCCAGACATATCCCCGCGCAACTGCAAAAACAACCATGCCCGTCGCCCAACAGAGTCGCTGCTCCAGCATAGCGACCAGGTCGAGCGCAAAGAACAAGCTGCTCGTTTCTGCTGCGATTTATTGTCTATGGATGCGGTTTGCCAACTAACTCTCAATGGAGAAACTTGGCGGAGGCGTGTGGAAGTCGAATCCACCATTCGACCCGCGAAGGGCCGAATCGCCGGCTTTGAAGGCCGGGAAGGTCACCGGACCCCTTTCGCCCCCGCCTTAGTATACGGTCCCACTCCACAGCTTCAAACTCGCGCCGCCTCAATCCCCACATCTTGCGTTCTCTTCAGCGCGCTCACCAACTCGTACAGCGCCGGACTGGTGCACACCTCATAATAATTGTGGTCCGACGCCTTCCCGATCTTCCCATCCGGCAACAATTCCTTGGCAATTCCCTTGCGCAGCACCAGCAACTCCACCGATTCCCCCATCGGCACTTCGCCGTAGTACAGCGTCACGTCCGCCTTGCCCCACGGCATTTCCAATTTCGTATCAATACTCTCCAGCGAAATTTCTTCCGCCAATTTCAGAAACCCTTCCTCATTCAATTCAATTCCGTTCATGTTGAAGCGGACCAGAAACTCATCCAACTCTTCCGCCGACGCGCCTTCCATCGCCGTCAAAAACTGAAATACCGAGAACAGACTCTTCTGCCCCGCCAGCATGCGCTTGGCTAGTTTCGCGCAGCCAGATAACCGGTCCGACAAGTTCAGCGCTTTCGAAATCATGATTTTCGACTCGCCATCCGTCCAATACGTTGGCGCCGACCCCTGAAACGCCACGCCAATTCCAATTTCCAGTGCCGGCAACTCGCTCGACGCCGCCCCATCGTTATACGAATTGCACACCGCCAAAATCTGCCGCGACAGCACGCACGCCTTCGCCACCGCCCGCGCGTACGACTGTGATCCTTCCGTCTCAAAGATCGCCAGCACAATCGCGTCGCCTTCGATAAACACCTTCTTCGCCGAATAGCGATCCAGCAGCCGTTTTACCGGCTCGTGCAGATTCAAACTGAAATGCGACGCCGGACTCAACCCCCGTGCCAGCAAATCCTGCGTCATCTTCGTCGATCCGCGCACGTCAGCCTTGATAATCACGTGCGACACCACCTGGTCCTGCTCCGGCCGCGCTTCCTGTTTCATCAAGCATTCGTACAGCCGGTTGTTCATCCGCGAAAGTTCGCGCACCTTCTCGGCCGTAATCAAATTGATTCGTTCCATGCACGCGGCCACATGCTCCGCGTCCCGCAAGTCTCGTCGCAACCGCAAAAAGTCCGTCGCAAACCGCAGCACCGCCGCTTGCGTTTCATCCCGCGAATATCTCCGGATGCGTCTCGAAATTTCCTCCAGCGGCTTCATCGACAGGCGCTTCGCCGGCACCTGCTTCAACATCTCCTCAACGCGCTTTGCTTCTTCCTTGGTCACCAACGCCTTCCGCAATTGCTGCAAGTGAACCGGAGGGCAAAAATCCCCGGCAATCGGACGGATCTCGTAACTTGCCAGGATGTGCACCATCAATTCCCGCTGCTCCAGCCAGTTCGTAAACTGCCCCAGCAATTTCGTACGAACGGCCTTCTCGTCGCCCTCTGCGCTCCCCGCATCAAACAATCGCCGCGCGTTCTCCGGCTCGTTCAAATAATCTCCCAGCTTTCCCTGGTAATCCTTGTGTACGAAATCCACTTGCTGCTTCGCCAGATCCAGCCGCGGCGCCATTGCTTCCAGTCGCACCTGCTGCGCCTTCAGCCGCATCTCCACATCGCGAAACGACGCCCGCAATTCCGCCGGATCGCCCGCGCTCAAAAACTTATTCAGCAGCCCGTCGCCGCGGTCCAATTTCCTGCGCAAGGTTTCCCGCTGCTCCTCCAGCGACACGATGTCCTGCCGCAACTGCTCTGCTTCCGCCAGCAATTTCTGGTGACTCTGCGCGGCCTCTGAGCCTTCGCCCTGCGGCTGCACCCGCACGCCCGCTTCCTTCAGAAATTCCTGGAACAGCGTATCCATGGCTTCAAATCGGTCGGGATCGCGCGTGTAATTTCCCAGCAGCACATAATGCTCAAGAAAATAAAAATCGTCCTTGTTGCCGTCCAGAAATATCAACTTGTTCTTCAGAATGTCGTAAAACGATGTGAACTCGTCCCCGAAAAGCGCTCGCCGCGCCTTGGCAATCACGTTGTCTTCAATATCGATTACGATCTGTGCCACCACTTGCCCGACCAGCCGGATCACGTCGCGCCTCGCCGACTGCATCTCCGACAATCGCGCCTTGATCACGTGCGCCTGCTGGCTTCGCTCGTAATATTCCCCGCGCTTCCGGATGTATTCCTTGCCATCCAGAATCACGTTGGCAAACTGGCTCAGCAATTCCGTGCTCAGAAATTTCAGCAGCGCCAGGCGAAACAGAATATCGATCTCAATATTTTTCTGATGCTTCGCCGTGGTCAGCGAACTCTGCATCACTTCGGTCAGCAGCTTGCGAAACGCCATCGAGTCCGCAGGCTTCGACGTGCGAAACTCCACGCCGGGCAGGTAGGTGTTACTCGCATTTTGCCGGATCAGATCAAACAGGTAGTCGCGCGCCGCATGCACAAACTTCGGGCTCAGAAAAACATCGTGATGAATGTTGTCGACGCCGATCGCCAGCGAACCCATCGGCAGCGTCACACTGTAGCTGCGCAGGTCGTTGCGATTCGAAGCCGTCACGCCGTTTTGAGGATTCTCGTTGGCCATTAGCCTGCCGCCAGTCGCTCTTTTTCAAGCTAACAGCGGCCTTTGCGACCCGCAAGGAAACCAAGGTACAGGGGTAGCCAGAAGGTAAGCAGGTCATGCTAAATCAATGGCTTAGAGCACTGTAATGCGCCGTGCGTCTCCGCCAAGGTGTTCCAGCCGCACCCGGATCTCCGGCCACGGCGTTTTTAAAGGGAATCTCTCCGACCACTCCAAAATCACCACCGCTGGACGCTCAAAAATGTCCTCTAGTCCCAACGTCTCAAAATCCGCAAAACTCTCAATCCGGTACAAATCCCCGTGAAATACCTCGCCGCTTTTTCCATATTCATGCAGCAAGGTGAATGTGGGGCTGGTCACTTCATCTTCCGGCGCGGCATTCAACCCCGCCACAATTCCCTTGGTTACCGTCGTCTTCCCGCTTCCCAATTCCCCCGAAAGCAGCACCAGCGCCGGCGGCCGCAACCTTTTCGAAAACTCGCGTCCCCACGCAATCGTTTCTTCCGCAGAATGCGTGATCACTTCCTCACCCACGCGCCCGTAGCTCCTTCACCAGTTTCCGCCGCGCGTAGGGCACCGTCATCGCCACTTCGCCCGCCAGCATTCCCGACACGTCCATCCCCTGTGCCAGCAAATCCGCAGCCGCGCCGTGCAGGTACGTTCCCAGCGCCAGCACTCGCAGAAAATCGGCCGTCCCAAATTGTCCAATCAGCGCCGACAGCAATCCGGTCAAAATGTCGCCGCTCCCGCCTTTGGCCAAACCAGCATTCCCCGTCGTATTCACAAAAATCTCGCCCGCAGGTGAAGCCAAGACCGTATGAAATCCTTTCAAGATCACAAACGCATTGCACGTCCGCGCAGCATCCGTAGCCGCTTTCACGCGATCCGCCTGCACTTCGGCGATCGATTTTCCCAAGAGTCGTGCCATTTCTCCCGGATGCGGCGTCATCGCCAAAAATTTCGTCTTCTTCGCCGCCAACAAGTCCGCGCGTCCGGCAAACGCATTCAGCCCATCCGCATCCAGCACGATCGGCAGATCCGTTTCCGCAATCACCCGCCTCACAAATTCTTCCGTTTCTCGATCCGTACCCAGTCCCGGCCCAATCGCCAGCACGGTTTTCCCCTTCAACGCCGCCTCGAATCGCCCGCTCAGCAGCGCTTCTCCGGCGATCCCGCCCGAATCCGTCGCCGGCATCCACTCACTCATCAATTCCGGATGCGACCCGGCCACCAGCTCCTGCACCGGCTCCGGCGTCGCCACCGTCACCAACCCCGCCCCGCTCGTCAACGCGGTGCTCGCCGCCATCACCGCCGCGCCGGATTTTCCCACCGATCCCGCCACCACCAGCACATGGCCGTACTTCCCTTTGTGCCCATCTTCTCTTCGAATCAGCGGCATTCCTGCAAATTCTTCCGGCCCCGCCCAGCGCAACTTCCCTTTCCCAACTTCCTCCACCAGCGCTTCCGGTGTGCCAATCCCGCGCACAATCAACTTCCCGCAACTGCTCGCCTGCCGCGAAATCAATTGCCCAATTTTTGGCGCCGTGAACGTCACCGTCAGGTGCGCATCCAGCACCGGACCTTCCGCATCTTCTCCATCCGATGGCAGTCCCGACGGCGTATCCACCGCTACAATCCACGCCGGATTCACCGCCGTCGCCTGATGCGACAACCGGTTGACCTCCTCAATCGCCTTCGCGATTAATCCTGTTGCCCCGCCGCGAATTCCCGTGCCCAGCAGGGCATCCACAATTACTTCCGCACCCGCGATCGAAGGCCAAGCCTTCTCCCAATCGCTTTCGTTTCGAATCACCGTAAGGCTGCCCCCCACCTCACCCCAACGTCCTAAATTCTTCGCCGCGTCGCCCTTCAACTCCTCCGGCTCCGCCAACAGGAAAACTTCCACAGACTCGGCTTCCTCGCGCAACTGTCGCGCCACCACAAATCCGTCTCCACCATTGTTTCCTTTGCCGCACAGCACGCACACCCGCCCCGGCGCGTCCCCACTCCCGTACCCATAATGTTCCAGGAAAACTTCCGCGACCCGCGTTCCCGCCGCTTCCATCAAATCGTAGCTGGCAATGCCGAAGCGTTCCGTCGTCAAACGGTCCACTTCCCGCATCTCCGCCGCTGTCAGTGCTTTCATCTCAGTCTCGCCAGGCGAATCGCCAACCCGCGGCCCTACATCATCCAGCCGCCGCTCACATTCACCACTTGCCCGGTCACGTATTCCGCTTCTTCCGACGCGAAAAACGCCACCGCTGCCGCCACATCTTCCACCGTCGGTGGCCGTCCAATCGGAAACCGCGCATCCCGCATCTTCCGCGCTTCTTCCAACGTCAAATCCTTCTCATCAATGCTCGACGGATTCACCACATTCACCGTCACGCCGCTCTTCGCTTCTTCCAACGCCAGCGAACGCGACATCGCCACCACCGCCGCCTTCGCCGCCGCATACGCCGAAATCTTTGCCTGGCCAAACGCACGTTCCGCGCCCACCGCCCCCAAATTAATAATTCTTCCCCAGCGCGACTTGCGCATGTGCGGCAACGCTGCGCGGCACATCACAAACACCGTCATCACGTTCGACTCGAAAATGCTCCTCCACTCGCCCGCGGACGATTCCGCCAGCGTCCCCCATCGAAAATCCCCCACATTATTTACCAGCACGTCCAGCCGCCCGAACCGGTCCACCACCGTCTCCACCAATTGTTCCGCTCGCCCCTGTTCGCTGATATCCGTCTCCACCGCCACACAGTCCGCTCCGGCCGCCTGCAATTGTCGCAACGCCAGTTGCGCCGCGCCTTTATTCGACCGGTAAGCAATCGCGATGCGCGCCCCTTCCTGCGCCAACTTCAACGCGATGCCCCGCCCAATTCCCCGGCTACCCCCCGTAACCAACGCCACCCTATTCCTCAGCAACATTCTCCCTCTGTAGCTCACCCCTTCAGGGGTGAGGCCTTCCAACAAATATCCCACCACTCAAAATCCCCGCAACAGTCCGCACGACCCTCGTCCTACCGATCACAACTCGCGAACTCCTGAACTCCTGAACTCCTACACTCCCGAACTCTTCAACTTTCGATTTTCAACTTTCAATTTTCCCTTTTCTTCCATCATCGCAACTTCGCCACAATCACCGTCATATCATCCGCCTGCTCCGGACTTCCCGACCACTCTTCCGCCGCCGTCATCAATGCCTCCGCAATCTTCCGTGGCGTATACTGCCTTACTCGCTGTGCCGCCGCCTCCAACCTCGATATCCCAAACTGCTCCCCATAATCGTTCTCCGGCTCAATCAGTCCGTCGCTGTATCCCACCAGCACCGCTTCCCCCGGCACCTCCACAATTCCCTCTTCAAAATCATACTCGTCTACTATCCCCAAAACGATTCCCCCCGCTCCCAGGTGAATCGCCTTTCCATCCCACAAGCACAATCCCGGCAAATGTCCCGCATTCGTGTACCGCAATTTCCGCGTCACCGTATCGTAAATCGCCACGAAAAATGTCGCGAACCGGTCATCTCCCGTACTCAAATACACGTGTCGATTCAATCGCGACACCAGTTCCGCCGTGCTCATCGATTCACTGCCGGCCGTCAGCAATTGGCTCCGCAATGCCGCCTGCAAACTGGCCATCAGCAGCGCCGCCGAAATTCCCTTCCCCGAAATATCCGCAATCGCAATCGCCACGTGCGTGGGCGTCAACTGAATGAAATCATAATAGTCGCCGCTCACACTCCGCGCCGCCTTACAAATCGCATCAATCTCCACGCCTTCCACATGTGGCAGATTACGAGGAAACAATTGATCCTGCACTTCCCGCGCAATCGATATCTCATTCTCTAAACGCTGCAACTGCTTTTGTTCCGTCACGAGCCGGCTGATCGAACTGGTCATCGAATTGAACGATTCTCCCAGTACCCCCAGTTGGTCGTGCCGCTCCACTCGTACCCGATGCGAAAAATTCCCTTCCTGCACAAATTGCGTCGCCCGATACAATTCCGACACCGTCCTCGTTATCGCCCGAGTCAGCACAAATCCAATCCACAACGCAACAATCTCAATCAGCAGTAGCCCCACCGCAATCAACTTCAACTCAAACACCTTTGCCCCGCTCAAGTCTCCTACCGACGCGAAAATCCGGTGATTCAGTTCCGATCGCCGCGCCTTAAAAAACGCAAACACCGGATGCCGTTTTTCCACCTTTTCGTCTGGCCCCACATACGTCGCTTCAAACTGCGAAAATCCGTCCACCACCGGGTCCATCCACGATTCCGCCGGCAACAACACTCGCTTGTGGCTCGCTACCCTCCCGATCCCTTTGTAATATTTCGCCCCAATCTGCACCGGGGTCGGCTCGTCCACTCTTTGCGCCAAGGTCACTTCAATCGGTCCCAGGTCCGGCGCTATTCCTTCCAGAAATTCTGTCGAAACCGGCACGCTCAGCCCGACATACTTTTTTCCCCGCGGCGAATCCACCTCCCGCATCGCCGTCAAACTCAATTGATTTCCTACTTGCAACAGACCCGCAAATGCATGCGCGTTCGGCCCCGCCACATCCCGAAAGTGCTTCGGCGACATCGCGAAATTCATAATCAGGTCCGGCAATTCCTTGCCGCGCGCCATCTCTATCTCTTTCGCCAGCGCGATCTCCAGCGTCCGATCATCTATCGTCCCCGGCGTAGACACTTCCGCCGCCGCAATGTGCGCCGCTGAATCGTTCAGCAAGGCAATCCGGTCTTGCACATCGTGGTACAGCAAATATGCCGCAAGCTGCGAATACAAAATCTGTCCACCCAAACTCGCCAAGATCAGCAGCAACAGAATCGGCACCACCGCTACAAACAGGTACGCCACGATCAGCCGGTTTCTCAAACTCCACATGATTTGGCTGCGCCACCGGCTCCAAAAACGGTAAAACAGATACACACCTGCAATAGTTCCCAGCAATCGCAGCAGCCCAAATCCCTGTTGCTCTCTCAATGGATTAAACGGCAGGGCCGCCCACACTCCCACCGCGCACACAGCAAGTGCCACCCAGTCGAGCTTCGACAAGCTCTTCCAGAAATCTTTCCGGTTATTTTCCTTCTTTTTCATGGCTGTGCGGGCAGAAGAGACACTTTACCCGATTCCCTGCTACTGCACGAGCGTGCGCTGCGCGGTTAGATTTTTTCAAATAAAAGAAGACGAGCCGAGCCGGCCCGATCCAATTTCCAATCTTATCGATTGTCCTGCGCGTCTGGGTGGCGTACCCGGCTATGTTTCACACTATACGTGAAATAGATGACCATCCCGATGACGAGCCAGACGATCAATCGAATCCACGTTAGACCCTTTAGACCAGCCATTAAACCAAGCGAGATGAGTATTCCCATGATAGGAACGAAAGGAACCCATGGTGTACGAAATGGACGTTCCAGTTCCGGGCGCCGTATTCGCATCAGCCATACACCGGCACAAACAATTACAAAGGCAAGCAGCGTACCAATGCTAACTAACTGCCCAAGATCGCCGATGGGCACGAGCGCCCCAACAATCGCAACGCACAATCCGACAATCGCCGTCGACTTCCATGGTGTCCGAAATCGTGGATGAATGTCGCTCGCCCATTTCCATAACAGGCCATCTTTTGCCATCGAGTAAAAAACACGCGACTGTCCCAGAAGCATCACCAGCATTACCGTGCTTAAGCCCGCTAAAGCCCCGGCATTGACCACGTAACTTCCCCACTTCACGCCGGTCTCCCGGATCGCTAAGGACACCGGTGCTCCAATGTTCAAGCGACTGTAATGCACCGTCGCTGTCAGCAGCCCACAGACCACGATGTACAGAAAAGTACAAATAGCTAGGGAGCCAAGAATGCCAATAGGCATATCTTTTTGCGGCTTGCGGGCTTCTTGCGCGGCCGTTGAAACTGCATCGAAGCCGATATACGCGAAAAATACCACGCCCGCCCCACGCAACACGCCTGACCAACCATATGACCCAAACGAACCGGTGTTCGGAGGAAGAAAGACACTCCAATTCGCATGAGCCACTTGCGGGTTCTTCAACAGATAAGCGCTGGCGACCGCGATGAACGTCACTACCGCGGTCAATTTTACAAAAACTACTGCGGTGTTGAAGTTTGCTGATTCCTTGATTCCCACAATCAAAATTGTCGTAACCGCCAGAATCGCTAAGAACGCAATAAGGTTGAATTTTGCAGTCGCATGCGGAACAGCGGCCACCTGCGCAACTGTTAGCTGCAAAGTAACCAGCGGCGACCACCGGCCTTGAAAGAAGACCCATTCTGCCCCGGGCACATCGCATATTTGCGGCGGCAGGTTAATCCCATAGTCCTGCAGGAACGCCACTAAGGTGCTGCTCCATCCGCTCGCTACCGTGGCCGCTCCAAACGCATATTCCAAAATCAAGTCCCATCCAATGATCCACGCCACAATTTCGCCTAGCGTCGCATAACCATAGGTATAAGCCGAGCCGGCGATAGGAATAAGGGACGCGAACTCCGCGTAGCACAAGCCGGCAAACATGCATCCCAATCCCGCTAATACATACGACAGCATGATTGCCGGCCCCGCATACAGCGAAGCCGCCGAGCCTGTCAGCACGAAGATACCCGCCCCGATAATCGCTCCAATTCCCAGCGTAATGAGGTTCACGGGGCCCAATGCACGCTTCAAGCTGTGCTCGCCGGTCTCCCCAGCCTCCTTCATCAGCGTGTCCAGCGATTTTCTTGCAAACAAGGGGTTGCTCATCCGCAACTCCTCCTTCATCGGTTTCCCGTTTAAAACTCTAACTTGAGCTTCCTGCACGATCGCGTTTCCGCGACCACATCCAGTACACCGGCAATCCCAGCAGCACAATCACCACGCCGCCTCCTGCTGTGTCCGTCTTGTACAGCAGCAGCACTCCCATGATTCCCGTGCCCGCCAGAATATACAGCAGCGGTATCCACGGATACCCGAATGCCTTATAAGGACGCTCCGCATCCGGCCTTCTTATCCGCAACACAAAAATTCCCACAATCGTCAGCACGTAAAACAGCAGCGCCGCGAACACCACGTAATCCAGCAAATTGCTGTACACATTTCCGTAGGTGCCATCCGGCTTCCGCGTGCGCATCAGGATCAGCACCACAATCCAAACGCCCTGCAGCAGCAGCGCCACTCCAGGCACACCCTTGTTGTTCAGCTTCCCCGTAGCCTTAAAGAACAATCCATCCTTGGCCATTGCGTACGCCACGCGCGATCCCGCCAGAATCAATCCGTTGTTGCACCCAAAGGTCGAAATGATGATGGCCACCGCCATGATCAGCGCGCCCTTCGCTCCAAAAATTGCCGAAAGCGCCGCCGTCGCCACTCGATCATCCGGCGCGTTTTGAATTTGTCCCAACGGCAGCGCGAACAGGTACGCTAGATTGGCCAGGCAGTACAACGAAATCACGATGATCGTTCCGAAGGCCATCGACAGCGCCACGTCGCGCTTCGGATTCTTTACTTCCGCCGCCGTAAACCCGATGTTGTTCCAAGCATCCGCGGAAAACAGCGATCCCACCTGGGCCACCGCCAGCGCCAACAGCAATCCATACCACCCGCTCGCCGCCGTCACAGTAGGCAAAATGCTCTTCAGGAATCCAACTCCCGGCTCAATCGTTTGCGCCCCGCGTATTGCCCACAAGTGCGTGAAATTATCCTCAATCGCCGTAGCATTCCGTGCCACAAACACGCACAGCAAAATCAGCCCTGCCAACGCCAATATTTTCGCCGACGTGAAAATGTTCTGGATCCATTTTCCCAGCCGTACTCCACGGGTATTCAGGTACGTAAGGAAAATGATCATCACCACCGCAACCAACTGCTGCACCGAAAGGCTGATCGCAAATTTCGACGACAAATTAATCGGCGCAATCACCCACGTCTTCGGCGAAATCGCCGGAAACAATACGCCCAGATATCGCGCAAACCCAATCGCCACCGCTGCAATCGTGCCCGTCTGAATCACCAGAAACAGCGTCCACCCGTACAGAAATCCCCATAGCGGCGAAAATGCTTCTCGCAAATACACATACTGACCGCCCGCATGCGGATACAGCGCCGCCAACTCTCCATACGAAAGCGCGGCCGCAATGGTCATCAATCCGGTCAGCACCCACGTCAGCAGCAACCCGCCCGCCGACCCGGTCTGCCGCGAAATATCCGCCGCCACAATGAAAATGCCGGATCCAATCATCGACCCGACCACGATCATCGTTCCATCAAACAGACCGATGGCTCGTACAAATCCGTGCTCTGATTTAGTTTCCTGGGATGGTATTGCGATGCTCGACTCCGCCATTCTTCGCCCGCCTCAGTTCTTCGCCGCAGGCTTCACGGCAGTCCGTCGAAGCTCGTATGTGCTTGTCGATGTGCGAATGCGCGAACTCCGAATTACCCGCCTGACTTACGCCAACGCCGCTTCGAGCCCCTGGCCCGCCAGGAAGCGTGCCGTCGCCACTCCTGCGTCTAATATCACAGAGAGCATTGCCCTCACAAGGCGCATCCACGTCTATTTTTCGCTGGTGTTCAATAACTTTTCGATGAAGTGCGTGTCGAACTTGCCGGCCACGAAATCCGGGTGCGCCATGATCCGCCGGTGCAGCGGGATCGACGTCTTGATTCCTTCAATCGCGAACATTTCCAAGGCTCGCTTCATTCTTCCAATCGCTTCGGTGCGGTCTCGCCCCTTCACCACCAGCTTGGCGATCAGCGAATCGTAATACGGCGGTATCACTGCGTCCGAATGTGCTGCCGAATCCACCCGTACGCCCGTCCCGCCGGGCGCCTGAAACGTCGTGATTCGACCCGCCGATGGCACAAACGTCTCCGGGTCTTCCGCATTGATCCGGCACTCAATCGAGTGGCCCGAAAAACTGATCTCTCCCACCGCGTTCTCTAGCTTTTCCCCCGCCGCAATGCGGATCTGCGCCTTCACCAGGTCCACTCCGGTTACAAACTCCGTCACCGGATGCTCCACCTGAATGCGGGTGTTCATCTCGATGAAATACAGCGAACCGTCATCGTCCATCAGGAACTCCACCGTTCCCGCGTTCGTGTATCCGATTGCTTCCAGCGCCTTCACTACTTTCGCGCCCAGATCTTTTCGCCGCTTGGCGTCCATCACCGGCGAAGGCGATTCCTCTACCAACTTCTGGTGCCGCCGCTGAATCGTGCACTCCCGCTCGCCCAGGTGGATCACTTTGCCATGCTGGTCGCCCAGCACTTGCACCTCAATGTGCCGCGGGTGTTCCAAAAACTTTTCCATGTATACATCGGGCGTTCCGAAAGCCTGCTGCGCCTCGCTTCGCGCCGTCTGGTACGCGGCTAGCAACTCGCCTTTATTCCGCACCATGCGCATGCCGCGCCCGCCGCCACCCGCCGCCGCTTTCAAGATCAGTGGATACCCGACGCGCTCCGCCTCTTTCCCGAGCTGCTCTTCGCCTTCCACCACCCCTTCGCTGCCCGGAATCGTCGTCAGCCCCGCGGTCTTCATCTCTCGCCGGGCACGGTCCTTCTCTCCCATCATTTCGATTACTTCCGGACGTGGCCCGATGAACGTGATCTCCGACGCTTCGCACACTTTTGCAAAATTGGCGTTTTCCGACAGGAAGCCGTATCCGGGATGGATGGCGTCCACGTTGGTGATTTCCGCGGCGCTGATCACATGCGGAATGTTCAGGTAACTTTCACTGCTGCGCGGCGGCCCGATGCACACCGCTTCGTCCGCATACCGCACATGCAGCGCGTTTCGGTCGGCCTCCGAATACACCGCCACCGACGAGATCCCCAGTTCCTTACAGGCGCAGATGACTCGCAGGGCGATTTCCCCGCGATTGGCTACAAGAATTTTCCGGAACATAGTCAGGCGGGCCGGCTAGCGTTTCCGGCTCGGACGTATCCCAAACAGCGGCTGCCCATACTCTACGGGCTGTCCGTTTTCGGCGAAGATGCGGAGCACTTCTCCGCTCACTTCCGACTCAATTTCATTCATCAACTTCATCGCTTCCACGATGCACAGGGTCTGGCCCACATCCACATGGCTCCCGATTTTTACGAACGCTTCCGAACCCGGGCTTGGTGATCCATAAAATGTTCCGACAATCGGCGATTTCACCAGGTGCAAGTCCTCGTTAGCCCGCACATTCATTGCCGCCCCGGCTTGTGGAGCTTCCCCGCCGTGCGTGGCCACTGCCGAAGGCACAATAATCTCCGCTGCAGGCGCTGGCGCCGTTGCCGCTACCACGTGCGTACTCGGTTTCTTCAGCCGGATTCGCAGATCGCCCCTGGCGTACTCAAACTCCTCCAGGTTGTGCTCGCTCATGAAGCGCAGCAACTCTTCGATCTGCCCGATTTCCGGTTTATCAAACGAACCACTTCCACTGGCTTGCGCCGGCTTTTTCCGTTTCATGCCTTTTTTCAGAGTTCGATAAGATCCCGCTTGACGCGGGTCAACACTTCGCCTTTGTCGGCGTGCACTGCCACTTCATCCTCGATTCGGATGCCCCCGGCGTCTTCGAAATACACGCCCGGCTCAATTGTTACAACATTTCCCGCTTCGAGTCGAACTTGTTGCCCGCGCGCTATCCGCGGTTCCTCATGTACTTCCAAACCCAACCCATGACCAGTGCTGTGTACGAATTTTTCTTCCAGGCCGGCCTTCTTCAGTACATCCCGCGCTGCAGCGTCCACTTCCCCACAGGTGACCCCTGCCTTGACCGCATTCACCCCGGCTGCCTGCGCTTCCTGTACCGCCGCATACCACTGCCGAACCCGGCTCGAAGCCTTGCCAAGGTATACCGTGCGCGTCATATCGCTGCAGTAATGGGCGAGTATAGCACCCAGGTCAAGCACCACCAACTCATTTTTCCTCAGCCTCTTAGCGGTTGGTCGCGCGTGCGGCAACGCTCCCCGTTTCCCCGAAGCTACGATGCTTTCGAACGACGCTCCGCTTGCTCCCCGCTTCCTCATTTGGTACTCGATCTCCGCTCCAATTTCCGTTTCCCGCACGCCCGGGCGCACCATCTTCAACACACTTTCAAAGACCTCGCCCGCCAGATGCGCTGCCTTGCGCATTGTGGCCAGTTCCTGCGCATCTTTCTTCATCCTCAGTGCTTCCACTATCCCCGCCGCTTCGCTCGTTCGGCAGCGCCCGCGAATCGCCTTCCGCAGAACCGTCATCTGCGCCACGGTCCAGTGCTGTGGGTCAAACGCTACCTGCTCATACCGCGCCTGTTTCAGGAAATTGCCCACCGCAGCGTACAACCCGCCCTTCTGCAATTCGATTTCGACGCCAGATGTCTCTTCCTTGGCTTGGACCGTGAACCGGCCGTCGGTGATCAGCGTCGCTTCGCCCTCAGAAAGAACCAGTGCTCCCGACTCCCCAGTAAATCCCGTCAAGTAATACCAATTGGGCGGGTGCGTCACCAGCAGACAGTCGATCTTCCGCCGCTTCAGCTCTCGCCCTATCGCTGTTCGTCGCCTGGAGTAGTCAGTAGCCATAAAAAAATCGAGGAGACTCGCGCCTCCTCGATTCCAGTTTACCCGATTTTGTCAGTTCTGCTGGTCTGCTCGTCGCCGGAAACCGCCGATCATCCAGGGATGATGCGCGGCGTCAGGAAGAACAGCAATTCTTGTGAAGACACTGTCGTCGAAGTGCGCTTGAACAGGTGGCCAATCAGCGGCAAGCTGCCCACGATTGGAACTTGTGTAATGTCCGTCTGCTGTTGCGTCACGATGATGCCGCCGATGACCACTGTTCCGCCATCTGCCACCAGCACCTTCGTTTCCGCGGACTGGGTATCCAACGCTGGAATACCTTGCACGCGTGGAATACCGTTGTCGATCTGGGTGTTTTCTACCAGCACGTCCATGAACACGGTGCCTTCGGCGGTGATCTGCGGCGTCACTTCCAGCTTCAGCACCGCGTCAATGTACTGCACCGAAATCGTGTTGTTGATGGTCGTCTGGATCGGAATCTTGGTACCTTGCTTCACCGTCGCCTTTTCGTTGTTCTGAGTAATTACCTTTGGCTTCGAGAGCAATTTGCCGACGCCCTTCGCTTCCGCCGCTGAGATGAACAAGTCCACGGCGAAGTTCGGGGAACGGTGCCCAAGGAAAAGTCCGCTGGTCGGTACGCCTGCGCCCAGGTTCACGTTATATGGCAAACCCGGATTCGTAGCGCCGCCGGTATTGCCGATGGGGGTTGACACTAGAGGCGGTTGCGGAATCGCCGAACCGGTCTGGATTGGACTTACACCCACGTTCGGATTTCCTCCAAAAATCGTGCGGCCGCTGGTGGTTGTTCCTGCAAAGCCCCACTGCACGCCGATGTCTTGCGAGAAGGAACGCGACGCTGCAATGACGCGCGCTTCGATTTCCACTTGCTGCGATTTGCGATCCAGTTGCCGGATCAGGTTGTCAATCGTCGGAATCGTCGATGGAATATCGCGAATCACCAACTGGTTGGAACGCTCATCCGCCAGAATGTCTCCACGCGCTGATAGGAACTTCTTCAGCACGTCTTTCATCGTCGAAGCCTTGGCATAGCTCAGAACGCGGGTCACCGTTACGGGTGCCACCGCTTCCGCCTGCGCCTTTTCCAGGTCACGCTTGGTCTCCGCTTCCTTCTTCAGCGTGTCCCGCGTCGCGACGCGCAGCACGTTTCCGTTTAGCTGCTTATCCAGTCCGTTGTTCTGCAACACGATGTCCAGCGCCTGATCCCATGGCACTTCATCCAGCACGATCGTCAGCGTACCCTTTACGTTCGGGTCCAACACCACGTTCAATCCGCTGATTTCATGTATCAACCGGAAAAAGTCCTTCAGGTCCACATCCTTCAGGTTCACCGAAATCGGCTCGCCCGTATACTGCGCGTTCCCTGCCGTTACCACCGGGGGCGACATGGTCTGCGAAGTTGCCAGCGTTGAAGCTGCGCTGCTCGCCTGCTGTACTGCCTGTTGAGCCGCCGCCTGCTGTTCCGGACGTACCGGTTCTTCCCTCATCGAAGCCAGCACCGTCGTAGGCTGCGTCAATTCTTTAGGCAGAGGGAAACGAGGAGCCGTCAGGTTCGCCGCTTTACTTGAACGCGCATTGGTCACTGGCGCATTCACTGTGTACGGAATTTCCTTGGGCGTCTTTTCCGTCGACAGCGTCGTCACTGGCTGAATCGCTGTTCCTTCCGCCGGTGTCTTCTCCGATTGCACGTACACCACAATCGTGTCGCCTTCATGCGCGATTTGATAGGGCGCCGTAGACGTCAGGTCGATCACCACGCGCGCCACGTCTGGACGAAATTGTCCAACGCGCACTCCACGCACCGGTGCCGACACGCCAGGAATCGTTGTCTTCTGCAATCCCACTCGCGCTCCTGCAAAATCCAGCACCAACCGCTCTGGGTTCTGCATCCGTGCCGCATGCACGTCGAGCCGTCCCGCTCCTTCCACGCGAATCGCTGCGCGCTGCGGTTCTTGCGTGATCGCCACGCTCGATATCACCGCTGCACTCACGCTTGCGCCTGCGGATTCCTGCCCACGGACCATTGCCGGGCTACCGCCCAACATCAGACCCGCTACTATCAGGCAGCCACACCGTAAGGCCGGCCGGTTCGTCTTCATTGCTGTTCTCCTGCACTGGAGTAAATTCTCTTATTCACTTGGCGCTCCACGGGCTTTCCAAACGCGTCTTTGCCCAATTCGTGGAACGACACGCTGTCCATCGCAATCTTTTCTACTCGCCCGTCGTACAACTGATCCCCTTCCCGCAAAAAGTACGTTCGCGCTTGCGGGTTGGTGACCACGGCGATCATTCCGTTCGGCGACCGCACAATTCCGTCCAGCCGTAGTGATGCCACTTGCAATCCGGCTTTTCCCGGAGGCAAATTCTTCGAAGCTTCGGCGTTCGCCTTGTCTCGCCCCACCAGCGATTCAAACGGGTCGCGGCGCGCCACTTTTCCCGGTTCGCCATCGCCCGCCGGCGCCGCTGCCTTCGCCGACGTCTTCGTCGCCTTAGGAGTCTTTGCAGCCTTCTTGCCGCTCGACTTTGCGGCTGGCTTCGTTGTCGGTGCCGCTGCCGGAGCAGGCGTGGACTGCGCGAACACCGCGCTTCCCGCACCCGCCAGCAACAGCCCGATTACCAGTGTTATCGATCGATGCATGGCTCGCTCATTCCTGCTCACGGTTTTTTCCCAGGCGTACTCGCCGGTTTGGCGCCGCCAGTCCCCGGAGCCGTATCAGCCGGCTTCGTGAAAAACGTTGTTACCGTAAAGATTCCTGAGACTGTCGTGCCTGGGCGAATCGCGTACTTCGCGCCCTTGGCTTGTCCCGGATCGTCAAACTGCAGGTCGCCCACGTTGATAATTCGCGACAGCCGGCTCAGTCTCGAGAAAAAGTCCAGCATGTTGAAGTACGGTCCATCCGCTTGCGCTTCAAACGGCATCTCGTAGTGGTAGTCCTTCGGCACGATCGGCTGTGAAGTCAATCGCCGCAGTTGCACGTTCGACGCACTCGCTGCTCCCTGAACTTGCCGGATGAACTCGTCCACTTCCTTCTCTTCCGGCACGATCGTCTTCAATGTCTCCAACTGCTTGTTCAGCGCGTCCATCTGCTGTTTCAACTCACCGTAGCGCTGCTTGTATACCTGCAGTTGCGTCACTTCCTGGTTCAACTTCGTCCGCACCTGCACGGCCTTGTCATACTCGGACCGTTCTTGCGCTACCGGTGACAGCGGAACATACAGCCCCACCAGCACTAAGATCACCGCGATGGCCACCGCCACCAGCGCTTGCATGATCACCGACATGTCTCGGAAAGGATTAGCCATGATCTGTCATTATCCTTTCTTCGCCGGTGCCGGCGCGCTTGGCGTTGTCGTTGGCGGCGCACTCGCTGGTTTCGTTTGCGGTGCTCCGTTCGGCGTGGGTCCCGATGGCGCGATTTCCGCCGTTATCGAGAAGTTGAAGGTCTGCACGCCGGCATTCTTATCGTCCTGCTTCGCATCTTTGATTTCGATTTTCTGGAAGTACCCAGACCGCTTCAGCGCCGTAATGAAGTTCGCCACCGAATTGATCGACGCGGCTGCGCCGTCCATCGTAATTGTCGAACCCTTCTTCGACATCGTGGTCAGCCACAAATTCTCCGCGCGTGATACGGTATTCGCGATCTCATCCAGAAATTCTTGCCCGCCGGTACGATCCCGCTGCAACTGTTCGATCGTGCCCACCCGCTGCTGCAGCACTTGTTTCTGCTTTTCGAACGCTTCCACCTGCAGCTTGATCTGTTCCAGTTCCGTCTTCTGTGCGGTCAGTTGTTTGATCCGGCTGTTCTCTTCATTCAGCTGGGTCTGCCAAGAATGGTAGAAGTAGAAGAGTAAGAGGGCCCCCAACACCACGCCCGCTCCGACGAACACCACCGGCATCGCTGCCCCGGTATCCACCGGCCGTCGCGACGTCTTCGGCCTCATTTGTCCCAATAAGTTTATGCGGATCATGGCTAGTCGAAGCTCCTCAGGGCCAATCCCACCGCGACAACCAATCTCGGCGCCAATTCCCGAATCTGGTCTTCACTGTGTCTTCCCGGATTGATCAGCACCTTCCGGAAAGGATTCAATTCTTCCACCGGCATCGCAAACTCTTCGCGCAGCAGGTCCACCAGGCCCGGCACTCGCGCCGTTCCTCCTGCCACCATAATCCGTTGTATGTTTTCCCCGCTCGCCGTCGCCCGGAAAAAGTCGAAGGTCTTTTGAATTTCCAGCGTGAGAATGTCTGAAACGCTGCGTAGTATCTGCCCCTTCTGCTCGTCCGTAACGCTTGGCAGCGTGTCGCCCTTCTTCAGGCGTTCCGCATCGTCAAAGCTTAGGTCCAATTCCTTCTGCAGCGCGTCTGTGTACTGGTTCCCGCCCACGCTCACGTCGCGCGTAAACAGTGGAATTCCGCCGCGCACAATATTGATATTCATCACGCTGGCGCCGATGTTCAGCAGCGCCACCGTTTGCCCTGCGTCCGGTTCGTAATTCACTTCGAAGCAGTTCTGGAGGCCAAACGCGTCGATGTCCACCACCACCGGCGTCTTCCCGGCCTGGGCCAGCACGTTGGTGTGGTTCAGAATCTTGTCTTTCTTCACCGCCACCAGCAGCACGTCCATCTGCGAGTCCATTGCTTCCAGCAACTGGTAGCTTAAATTCACGTCCGCAATGTCAAACGGGATGTGTTGGCTGGCTTCCGACGGAATCCGGTCGTACAACTCTTCTTCCGTCATTAGCGGCAGCGGCACTCGCTTCACAATTACCGAGTGGCCCGATACCGAGGTCGCCACGTTCTTGGTCTTTACCTTCTCCACATCGAAGATCTTCGTGATGGCATTGGCCACCTGCGGCGCGTCCATAATCGCGCCATCCACCACCGTGTCCTGCGCCAGGCTTTCCATGCCGAAGCTCACCAGCTCATACCCTGCTTTGCTGGACTTCAGCTCCACGGCTTTGATCGAACTGGAACCGATATCCAGCCCCACCAATTGCCTGCTTTTTTTGCCCCCGATTCCCAACATATCGCGGCCTCTTTCCCTCACGCCTGAGCGAGCCTTAACGGCGTTTTGCCACCGCTTGGCTCATCTTGCGTTCCATCCATCGGTCCAGGATCGTCTTTCTCAGTTTCCAACGATTCCCCAGCTTAAACGCAGGTATTTCGCCCTCTGTGATGTACCGGTACAGAGTGTCCGGGCTAATCCCTAGATACTGGGACGCTTGCCGTACATTCATCACTTCGCGCGATTCGCTCACGAGGAACGTCCACCCTATCTCTCACACGCCAGCTTGCGGACGTGTGCTGCACCATTTGTTCACCCCATCTACATTCCATGGTGCAACCCGTGACTTTGTTATGTCATTGCGCTCCTCCGACCGTCAAGCGATTCCCTTAGGCAGTTGTCCTAAGAATGTCGGCAATCTTAGGCATTTGGCCTGGTATTGTAGGCAGGTCACCCTGCTAATTGCGTCCTTGGGCGCCTGGGACCACTACTAATTGCGCTTTTTCTCGCAAATCTACCTGTCCCGCGGGACGGTTATCCTTTGTCCGCACACTTCTTCGTCGCTGTGCTTCTTCGCGCCGCACTCCCTCGAATTTTTAGGATCTCGAAAAATTCCCGCTACTATTTGGATAGTTTTTACCTTAAATCCCGAGCTTTTTCCACATTTCTTCCACTCGGCTCTTGGTTTTTTCATCCATTAACATTTCGTCCGGCCAAGGACGCGCGAATCCCTCGCTCGCCCACTTCCGCGTCGCGTCCACACCCATCTTCGATCCAAAATCTTGCATCCGTGCCGCGTGATCCAGCGTGTCTACCGGCCCCAACGTAAACTGCACATCCCGTTCGGGATCGATCGCGCACAACGCTTTCCACACCACTTCTTTGTAATCGTGCACATTTACGTCGTGATCCACCACCACAATTACCTTCGTGAACATCGCTTGGCCCAGCGACCAAATCGCGTTCATCACCTTGCGTGCATGCCCCGGGTACGACTTCCGTATCGACACAATCATTAAGTTATGCACGATTCCTTCTGCCGGCATTGACACATCCGCAATCTCCGCATGCGTCAATTTCATCAGCGGTAGGAACACTCGCTCGATCGCATAGCCCATGTAGAAATCTTCTTGCGGAGGCCGTCCCACCACTGTCGCCAGATAAATCGGCTCTTTTCGATGCGTCACGCACTCCACGTGAAACACCGGATACTCCCCTTCCAGCGAATAAAATCCAGTGTGATCGCCAAACGGCCCTTCCGTCCGCATCTCTCCCAAATTCACGTAACCTTCCAGCACAATTTCCGCGTTCGCCGGCACTTCCAGTTCATTCGTCTCGCACTTCACCATTTCCACTGGCTCTTTGCGCAGAAATCCGCTGAACATCATTTCGTCCAGGTCTGGCGGTATCGGCAGAATTCCTCCCAGCGCCGTCGCCGGGTCCGTTCCAATCGCTACGCTCACGGGGATCCGTCCTTCCGGATTCTTCGCTCGCGCCCTGCGAAAATGTTCCGCTCCATGTTTCTGCGTCTGCCAGTGCATTCCCGTCGTCCGCTCGTCATAGACCTGCATCCGGTACATCCCCACATTCCGCTTCCCAGTCTCCGGATTCTTCGTGAACACCAGTGGAAACGTAATGAATCGCCCGCCATCTTGCGGCCAACATTTCAAAATTGGAAAATCATATAAATTGACGTCGCTTCCCTTCCGTACCACTTCTTTGCACGCACCATCCTTCACGCTCTTCGGAAAGAACGAACCCAGTTCCGCGAGCTTTGGCAACATCTTGATCTTGTCGAAAAATCCTTGCGGCGTTTGCATATCCAGAAATCCGCGAATTCGCGCCGCCACTTCATCCAATTTCTCCACCCCAAACGCCAATTCCATTCGCCGCTCGCTTCCAAACGTATTGATCAGCAACGGGTATCGCGACCTCTTCGGATTCTCAAACAGCAGCGCCACTCCTCCAGGATTCCCCTTCGGCCCCGGTTGCGCCTGCGCCCGCTGCACCACCTCCGACACTTCCAGCACCGGGTCCACTTCCGTCTTCACCCGCTTCAACTCCCCAGCCTTCTCCAATTCCCGCACAAACTCCCGCAAATCCCTATACGCCACTGCTCTTCCTCCAGAAATTCTCTAACCGGTAGGGTTACCCGCCCACACTAACACACTCGCCAACTCACCCCACCCAGCGCACACCAAAGCTATCGGGTACAGCCAACCTCGACTATTAACTTGCGACCTTCCTCAGGTTCGCCGTGATTCTTCCAGATTTCCCTGCCACTTTATCTTTCCGCGTAAACGCCTAATACCCTTTTGTCCCTCGAGACTCCGGGGCAGGCTTGTTTTGCTCATCACTTCGATTTTCGATCCGCGGAGTGGAGAATCCGCGAAGAACTGGGAAAGGCTTCCCTTGCGTTTGTTTATCCTCGACCATTCTTCGGCGGAAACAACCACCGCCGTATCTTCTCCGCTCCTGGTAATCCGTTGTGGCCCTTCTTGCTGCGCGCGCTTGATCACTTCGTTGAACTTTGCTTTTGCCTCCCCAATCGTCCACTGCAAATGTCCCTCCCTTTGGCCCATGCCTGACAGCCATTATAGTCCGGTGTCTCAACGGCTTTCTGATGCGTTCCCGCCGCGCAGATTAACTTGTATTAGAACTCCGAGGCGCTACAAGGCTCCGAAAGCGATTGGCTGAAGCAGTTTGTTGTTGCGGGCAATTCCAATCTTACGCTAACAACCCTGTAATATTTCGCGCCTAGCCTCTCCACCGGACGTGTGCACGCATTGCATTTCATCTATGGAGATCGCTCAATGAAAAAACGTATTTCCCTTTTGTGTCTACTCGCTTCGCTCCTCCTGTTCACTCCCGCACGTTCTCAGGCCGGCGACGACAACCTCCGCCACAAGATCAAACACGTCTTCGTCATCGTCCTCGAAAACGAAGGCTACGACGTCACCTTCGGCCCCACCTCCAAAGCTCCTTATCTCTCCAAAACGCTTCCCACGCAGGGCGTTCTTCTCAATCAGTATTACGGCACCGGACACGTCAGCCTCGACAATTACATCGCCATGATCAGCGGCCAGGCCGCCACGCCCCAGACCCGTAACGATTGCCAGGTCTATCAGGATTTTGCTCTCACCGGCATCACGCCGGATGGTCAGGCCATCGGCACCGGCTGTGTCTATCCCGCCTCCATCAAGACTCTGCCCGACCAGCTCAACTCCGTAGGCAAAACGTGGCGTGGCTACATGGGTGACATGGGCAACGATCCCACTCGCGAAGCCGCCGCCTGTGGTCATCCCGCCCTGAACACCACCGATCTCACCCAATCCGCTGAAGCTCCCTCCCCCGCGGTTCCCCTCGGCGATCAATACGCTTCCCGTCACGATCCTTTCGTCTACTTTCACTCCATCATTGACTCACCGTCCTGCGCGTCTAACGTCGTCAACCTCAACCTCCTGACCAACGATCTACTTCGCGAATCCACCACTCCCAACTTTGTTTTCATCACTCCCAATCTCTGTGACGACGGCCACGACGCTCCCTGCAAGAACGGCCAACCGGGTGGACTGGTCTCCGCCGATGCGTTTCTGCAAAAGTGGATTCCGCTCATCACCGCTTCGCCCGCCTACCAGCGCGATGGCCTGATTGCCATCATCTTCGACGAAGGCGGCCTCTCCATCGTCCCCACGTCCACCGGACTTTCCATCGTTGCTCCCGGCCTTTTCTGCTGCAATGAACAGCCCGGTCCCAACCTTGCTTCCTTTCCACAGACCACCAACATCACCTCCACCATTACTCTGACCTTCGACAACTATGGTGGCGACCGCACCGGTGCGGTTCTCCTCTCGCCCTTCCTCGAGCCCGGCACCGTCTCCTACACTCCTTTCAATCACTACTCCATGCTCAAGACCTTCGAAGACATCTTCGACACCGACTCCTATCTCGGCTATGCCGCAGCACCAGGCTTGGTCGGGTTCTTCGGTTGCGTCACCTCCGACATCGTCACCAAAGGCCCGCAGCTATCTTCCTCGTGCGGCACGCACTGAGTTCGCACCATCTAAATACAAAACGGCCTGCGGATTCCCTTCTCCGCAGGCCGTTTTCTTTGCACTGCCTTGACCTTCCGCTTGGTACCTCCCGATAGGACTTGCCCCGATTGACGCCCCACCCGCAAGCTGCTAGTTTTCGCCCCCGTTCAACGAAGGCATTCGATCCGCCGCCCGGTGGTTCCGCATGTTACCTGCACTGCAAGAGGTGCGCTCATGGTTCGCTTTCCGCACAGCCCTTGGCTCGCCGAATCGCCAATTCAATCCCACGCAAAGGAAGACACGTCCATGACCCTCAAACCCCACTCCTTGCGCATTCTTTTCTCTTTCGTCGCAGTCGCCACACTCGCCGTAACCACATTCTCCCAAGTGCAAAACAATGCCATTCTCCCCGGGCCCGGGTGGCAAGTCATAAGCGCCGATTGGGGCGCCGGCAATCGTCGCATCGATGTCACCAATCGCGTGCGCATCATGCTTTCCGGTAACGGTATGGTCCAGGTCACGAATCAAAATCTCGGTGGCGATCCCGCCGTAGGCGCAGACAAAGTTCTTCGCATCAACGCGCGCAACTCCGGTGGCCAATCTCGCCAGTTCACTTTTAAAGAAGGCAGCTCCATCGATGCCAGCCAGTTCTACAACTACAACGGTGGAATTAATCCCGGTGGCCCGGGAAATGCTTCCGGATGGCAAGTTATGCAGGCCGACTGGGGCTCCGGCAATCGTCGCGTCGATGTCACCAATCGCGTCCGCCAGATGCTCTCCGGCAATGGCAACGTCAAAGTGAACAACACGAATCTTGGCGGCGATCCCGCCGTCGGCGCAGATAAAGTCCTGCGTATTTCCGCGCGCGATAATCGCGGCCAGGTCCGTCAATTTTCCTACAAGGAAGGTGCGTTCATCGACGCCAGCCAGTTCTACAACTATGGGGGCAATTATCCGCCGGGCGGCTATCCCAACCCTGGCTATCCAGGTGGTCCCGGCAATGGCTATCCCGGCGGCGGCAATGGCGACTTACAAATCATGCGCGCCTACTACGGCCTCAACAATCGCACCAACGATGTCAGCCAAACGCTTCGCGGCATGATGCGCAATGGTTCGCTCAACATTCAAGTCAATAACAACAACATGGGCGGAGATCCCGCTCCCGGCGCCGACAAAGTCCTCACCGTCATCTATCGCGCCCAGGGACGCGAGCAAACCGCCACAGTAAAAGAAGGCAACGCCCTCCGCATCCCGTAATCTGCGACGTTATCTTTGAGGCATAGCTCCGCTGTGCCCCGACTTGACTCGTCACGGCCGAATCATCGTCAGCAGCATCTTGAACCTGCTGCTCGCCTTCACCGCGTGCGGCTGATTCGCCGACAATAGAATTATTTCGCCCGCATTCACCCGCACGGCTTTGCCCGAAACCTGGATTTCCGCGTCGCCTTCCAGCACTTGCACGACCGCATCAAACGTCGTCGTGTGCTCGCTCAGCGCCTGCCCTTCATCGAACGCAAACAGTGTCACCACGCCGCCGCCTCGTTTCAACAGCGTCCGGCTCACCACGACGCCATCCTGCACATTTACGAGATCGCATACGCCCACCACTTCCGCCCCGGCCAATTCGCGCTTCGCCTGTTTTTTTTCCTCGTTCACTTTTTCCCGCCCCAATCCCGCGTTCAAAACTTCGCCGGCCTTTTCTCCAAGAACGCCTGTATTCCCTCCCGATAATCCGCCCCAAAATAAACATCCCGCCGCAAACTCTGTAGATACTCATACGTCGCCGGATTAATCGCCACCGCCTCGCTCAACACCCGCATCGCCTCTTTAAACGCCGCAATCGCCGCCGCCGACCGCGTAGTAATAATTTTCGCCGTCGCGTACACCCGTTCTTCCAACTGCGCTGCCGGCACAATCGCATTCACAATTCCCACCCGCTCCGCGCGTTCCGCCGTGATCGGTTCCGACGTGAAAAACATCTCCTTCACAATCGCCAGCGGCAATCGCGTCATGAACGTCAGAAATCCTCCCGCGTTATACGGCAATCCCAATTTCGCCGGCGTAATCGCAAACGCGCACGTCTCATCCCCAAACACCAGATCGCAATTCATCACCAGATCGCACGCTCCGCCCCACACCGTTCCATGAATCATCGCAATCACCGGGGCCGGAAATTTCTTCACCGCCCGCAACAACTGTTCAAACGGGTCGGTGTACGGCAGCGGGTCCACATCCGCCTTCGGCAATTCCGACACATCATGCCCCGCCGACCACACATTCCCGTTACCCGCAGTCCGCAACACCACCACTCGCACGCCTTCAGCGCGAAATTCGTTCAGCGTCGACACAATTTCCGCAATCAACTCGCTCCCCAACGCATTGCGCTTTTCATAATGATCGAACGCAATCGTCCCAATCTTCCCGTCCAGCCGAGCCTGCACCAACTTCGTCTCCAGCAGCGCCATATCAATTCCCCTCCCCTACCACGCTGCCTCCTTCCCCCGCATCCAGCAGTGATAAACGTCACTCCCACCCTTCGCGTAGTCACGTATCAGCCCCACCGTCATTCCGAACGGAGTGAGGATCTCTGCACCATAGCGCGTCTTTTGCGCGATGAATCCCTCTTCGATTTCAGCCCCGCCACCAACTGTCATCCCGACCGAAGGGCCGCGCCTCTTGCGGCCCGTAGTGGAGGGATCGTGGCACAATTTCGACCCAACCCAAGTTCGCCGTAATCTTCCCGAGGGTGCCCCACACGTCGTAGTTTGACTTCATCTCCCGCTGCGAACTTTCCCAGCAACGCAAAAATTTCTACTCCACTTCAATCCCCAAACCTCTCCGCCGCTCGCGCCTTCGCTTTCAACGCTTCCTCTTCCCGATTCTTCGGCGGTGCCGTAGTCTCCAGCGAGCGCAACAGCCGCATCGACACACCCGCCACCTCCTCCACCGCCTTCTCAAACGCCTCCTCATTCGCCTTCGACGGTTTCGTAAATCCACTAATCTTCCGCACAAACTGCAACGAAGCCGCCCGCACTTCCTCCTCCGTAACCGGCGGCTCAAAATTAAACAAAGTCCGAATATTCCGACACATAGTTCCTCACCCTCCTACGCCACAAATTCTCGTCAACCCAGCCGTCTCCGCGTCCTCTGCGCTCCCTCTGTGACCTCTGTGGTAACGCTTTTTCTTCTTTCCTCCGTTTTCCCAACATTACCACTTGACACGCACTCCCCGCTCTTGTATTTAACCGTTAGGTTAAATACAAATGCAAGACCATCTCTCCTCCACCTTCGCCGCTCTTGCCGATCCCACGCGCCGCGCCATTCTCGCTCGCCTCATCGCCGGCGAAACCTCCGTCACCCAGCTCGCCGAGCCTTTCGCCATCTCCATGCCCGCCATTTCCAAACATCTCAAAGTCCTCGAGCGTGCCGGCCTCATCGCTCGTGGCCGCGAAGCCCAATGGCGCCCCTGCCGCCTCGAAGCCCGCCCCCTTAAAGACGCCGCCGACTGGATCGACCACTACCGTAAGTTCTGGATGGAGAGCTTCGACCGCCTCGATGACTATCTTCAACAGCTCAAGAAAGACCAACTCGCCAAGGAGAAGCAGCATGCCCGAACTCAGCAGCTCCCAAAAACAAAGTGAGTCCGAACGCGAAATCGTAATCTCGCGCGTCTTCGATGCGCCCCGCCAGCTCATTTTTCAAGCGTTCACCGAAGCCGAGCGTCTCGCCCACTGGTGGGGTCCCAAAGGTTTTACCTGGGTTTCCAGCAAACTCGATCTCCGCCCCGGCGGCCTCTTTCACTACTGCATGCGTTCCCCCAAGGGCGATGAAATGTGGGGCAAGTTCGTTTATCGCGAAATTGTTCCGCCCGAACGACTGGTCTTCACCAATTCGTTTTCCGATGCGCAAGCCAACACTGTTCGCGCACCTTTCAGCCCGCATTTCCCATTGGAAGTTCTGAACACTCTCACCCTCGTCGAGAATCAAGGCAAAACCACCCTCACCTTGCGCGGCACTCCTCTCAATGCTTCCGAGGAAGAGCGCCAATTGTTCGCTTCGTGGCATCCCTCTATGCAGAAGGGCTTTGGTGCCACCTTCGACCAACTCGACCAATACCTTTCCACTCTTGGAGAGGAGAAGGCATGAGAATCGCCATCATAATCGCCCGTATACTTTTGGGCTTAATCTTCGTCTTCTTGGGCTCCAATGCCTTCTTGAGATTTCTCCCAATGCCCCCGATGCCTCCCGGGAACGCTAGAGATTTTCTTTATTCTCTTGTCGATTCTCACTACGTTTTCATTGTAAGCGGCCTACAGGTCGTTTGCGGCGCGCTTCTGCTCATCAATCGCTACATTCCGCTCGCACTGACCATTCTCGGCGCGATCATCTTCAACATTCTTTGCTATCACTTTTTCATGATGCCAGCGGGACTCCCTTTGGCTCTTTTCACCGCGATCCTTTGGGCGTTCTTGTTCTACCGCTACCGTCAAAACTTCACCGGCCTGTTTGTACAAAAAGCCTAAACTTTCTGGTCACCCGGCACTTATCAGATTGGTTCGATCAAAAGGAGAATCTGCAATGGCTGTAGCAATCACCAGAGAAGAAGAACACGAACTAATACTCACCCGCACCTTCGATGCCTCACCCGACCTCGTCTTCAAAGCTTGGACCAATCCCGAATATCTCGCGCAGTGGTGGGGTCCGAAAGGTTTTACTAATCCCGTTTGCGAAGTGGATCCACACCCGGGCGGTCGCATCCGCATTCACATGCGCGCTCCTGACGGCACCATCTATCCCATGACCGGCGTTTTCGACGAAATTGTCGAACCAAAAAGTCTTGTCTTCACCAGCTCCGCTCTCGACGACAAAGGCAACTCCATCTTCGAAGTCGAAACCACCGTCACCTTTGCTCCAACGGATGACGGCAAAACCCTTCTCACCATGCACGCGCGCGTCACCAAGACCACGGCTACTGCTTCACAATATCTGGCTGGCATGGAAATCGGCTGGACCCAAAGCTTTGACCGCCTAACCGACCTCCTAGCCAAATCCAAACCCTGAACCCCGCGGACCGCTTTCGTGCACAGAATTTACAAACCGAGGCGGTCCCCAACTTCACACACTGTTCGGAGTCATCAGGTAGGGACCAGAGTAGGCCGATGCGCAGCAAATCGCTGTCATCCCGACCCGAGCACGCTTCGTGCGTAGTGGAGGGATCGTGGCGAGATCGAACTTACTTGCCACCCAATCGCGGTGCATGTTGTCTCTAGGAAAATCGCGCCTTCAGCCCAACCGCACTCAGCAAAGGAATTCTAGTCCTGAGGAAAGGAACCTCGTGTACCGCACCGACCGATCATCTCGTCTTTTCCCACCTCTTCCTTATCTCCGCAATGAGTCCCGCCTTATCCTTCTTCATCAATTTCACCAGCGCCTCGTTCTCCGTCTTCTCATTGCCCGCCGCCCACAACACCATCTCCGTCAACACCGGCGCCAGATCAATTCCCTTCTCCGTCAATTTGTAAATCTGTTTGCGACCGTCGCTCGCATCCCGCTCCACCGTAATAATTCCGTGCGCTTCCAGATTCCTCAACCGGTCCGCCAATATATTCGTAGCAATCTTTTCGTACGATCCCAAAAATTCCTTATACGTCCGGAATCCCCGCAGCATCATGTCTCGAATGATCAGCAGCGACCACCGGTCTCCCAGAATCTCCACCGACGCATTCAGCGGACACCCCGACCGGCGCTTTTCTCCCGCCGTCAAATTTCTCATGCTTTTACCTTAGCAGTTTTAACTTGCTTTTTGCAAGTAATGTGCGACACTCCTCTTCGTCGCGATTTTCCCGCGATCCAGCCCTCAACAAATTTCTCCGGAGGACTCCATGCAACCTAAAGAAGCACCTGCTCCGCAAATCCAGCCATCACGATTTGAAGATTTCAGACCTCAGCGCATCGCTGGCCTGAAACAGCGCCTAAACAACGAAAACATGAAAAATATTTCCGCGCTCTGGCAGCGGTTCGTTCCCCACTTTGGCAAAGTTCCCGGTCAAGTAGGCCTCATCGCCTACGGGCTCTGCTCTCATCTCGAAATGAATCCGTTCAGCTTTGACTATCTCGCCGGCGTTGAAGTCTCAGGCAACTCCAAGTTGCCCGAGGGATTCAGCCACGTCGATATTCCTGCCCTGCGTTATGCCGTTTTCCCGCACCACGACAATGTTTCCAAAATTTCACAAACCGTTGACGCCATTTGGCACCACTGGCTTCCTTCTTCCGGATACGCACCAATCCAGGTCAATTCCGAAGTGCCCTACATGTTCGAGCGCTACGGCGAAGGCTTCAATCCACAAACCGAAACCGGCGACATCGAAATCTGGATCCCGCTCCAAGCGTGAAATATCTCGCCGCCACGACTCGTATATAACAGCCTGCTCGCGCTTCCGGCAGACGGAGCGCATGAATAAGCCGTACAAATTTAGCCAGCAACTGCGAGGAGAAATTCTGGGCATGTCAGGTTTAACCAAGTCGGGACTGGAGCGAATGCATCGCGTGTTGTCGGGACATATTGAGCGTAACGAGATACCTGGCCTTGTTGCGCTCGTCAGTCACCATGACGACCTTCATGTGGAAACGATGGGCACGCTGGCTTTCGACAAGACCGCCCCGATGAAGCGCGATACGACCTTCCGCATTGCTTCGATTACCAAACCCATTGCGACCGTTGCCGCAATGATTCTGCTGGAGGAATGCAAGTTTCGTCTGGATGAATCCATCGAGCCGTGGCTTCCGGAACTTGCTAATCGCCGCGTCCTCAAGTCGCTCTCCTCGCAAATCGATGACACTGTTCCCGCGCTGCGTGCCATTACCGTTCGCGACGTTCTTACTTATCGCATGGGCTTCGGCAGTGTGATGGCTAGGCCGGGCACCTATCCCATTCAACAATTTATTCGTGACTATCGCATTGGAGGCGACCGCCCCATCCTGCCTTCGGAACTGGCCACGATCGACCAGTGGTTGCAAAAACTTGGCTCCTTGCCTTTGATCGCGCAGCCCGGCGAACGATGGATGTATCAGGTTAGTGGCGATGTGCTGGGCGCCCTGATCGTTCGCGTGTCGGGAAAATCTCTGGGAGCATTCCTCAAGGAGCGCATCTTCGATCCGCTGGGCATGAAGGACACGGCTTTCTACGTGCCTCCGGAAAAAATTGACCGCTTGCCTACGTTTTACTTCTTCAACCGTCAAATCAACAAACTCGACTTCTATGATGATCCGGTCAACAGCGCGTGGCGCTCGGCCCCGGCGTTCGAGTCAGCAGGAGGCGGTCTGGTCTCGACTATCGATGATTATTTCGCGTTCAGCCGCATGATGCTGAATAGAGGTCGGCATGGCCGCGAGCAGATTCTTTCCCGCGCCTCCGTGGAACTGATGATTTCCGATCAACTGACGCCGGAGCAGCGCGCCGGCTCTAAAATATTTTTTGGCACGTATTCCAGTTGGGGCTTTGGCGTGGCCGTGGATATTCATCGCCAGGAAATTTATCACAGGCCCGGCCGCTTCGGTTGGACCGGCGGCTACGGCACCACGGCGTATACCGATTCTGCGGAAGGAATGATTGGCATCCTGTTCACTCAGCGCATGATGGATTCGCCGGAACCACCGAAAGTCTTCACCGACTTTTGGACTCTGGCGTACGGAGCTATGGAGTAGCATTGTCGCGTACAACAGACTACGTTGTAACGGCGGTGCAACACCTTCTCAGGGCTCAAAAAAGATGTTGGCTTTTACCGGCCGCGGTGATATTTGCTGCGGTCGCACCTCGAAAAGGAGAATTAATTCATGAGCGGAGTTCGGTTACTGGTCGGCACAAAAAAAGGCGCTTTCATTCTTACATCCGATGGCAAGCGCGAAAAGTGGGACGTCTCCGGCCCGCATTTTGCCGGATGGGAAATGTATCACCTTAAAGGTTCGCCCGCCGATCCGAATCGTATTTATGCATCGCAGTGCAGCGGCTGGTTTGGTCAATTAATTCAGCGCTCCAACGACGGCGGAAAAACGTGGGAACCGGTCGGCAACAAATTCGCTTATGAAGGTACGCCCGGCACGCACAAGTGGTACGACGGCACGCAGCATCCGTGGGAATTCAAACGCGTTTGGCACCTCGAACCTTCTCCCACCGATCCCGACACGGTATACGCCGGAGTTGAAGACGCTGCGTTTTTCCGCAGCACCGATGGCGGGCAAAACTGGACCGAACTGCCGGGATTGCGCAATGTGAAAAGCGATTTGTGGCAACCGGGCGCGGGTGGAATGTGTTTGCATACCATTATTCTCGATCCAAAAAATCCGAAACGCATTTACATCGCGATTTCTGCCGCAGGCGCATTCCGCAGCGACGATGGCGGCACTTCCTGGGTTCCCATCAATCAGGGCCTGAAATCTCCCTACGAACTTCCTGATCCTACCGCGACGGTGGGCCACTGCGTTCACCACATTGCCATGCATCCTTCGCGCCCCGATGTTCTCTTCATGCAAAAACATTGGGACGTGATGCGCAGCGACAATCGCGGCGACATGTGGAACGAAGTCAGCGGCAATCTTCCCACCGACTTTGGTTTCCCCATCGATGTGCACGCGCACGAACCGGAAACCATTTATGTTGTGCCTATCAAGAGCGACTCCGAGCATTTTCCTCCCGACGGAAAATTGCGCGTGTATCGCAGCCGTTCCGGCGGCAACGAGTGGGAAGCGCTCACCAACGGATTGCCGCAGAGCGATTGCTACGTCAACGTACTGCGCGATGCCATGTCTGTCGATTCGCTCGACAAATGCGGCGTCTACTTCGGCACTACCGGCGGCCAGGTTTACGGTTCGTCGAATGCCGGAGACACCTGGACGGCGATTGTGCGCGACTTGCCCGCGGTTCTTTCCGTGGAGGCGCAGACTCTGGCATGATTTGCCTTGCGCCACCACGCGCGTGCTTGAAATCGCGCGCTAAAATTTGTGCGGAGGTCGCATCATGATTCGCGTCATACTTCCCGCGCATCTGCGCAACCTTGCCAAAGTTACCGGCGAAGTGAATCTCGACATCGACGGCGCGCCTACGGTGCTTTCCGTGCTCGACGCTCTGGAGGCGCGCTACCCGATGCTGCGCGGCACCATTCGCGATCAGATTACGCTGCAACGTCGCCCGTTCGTGCGTTTTTTCGCGTGTCAGGAAGATCTCTCGCTCGATCCTCCGGACACTCCGTTACCCGCGCTGATCAGGAATGGTGAAGAGCCATTCCTGATTGTTGGCGCCATGGCCGGCGGCTAGCCGACAGTCGATAGCCGCCAGTTAAACCCGATTTCGAGTCAGCACTTACAGATAACTTTCCAAACTTAACGCAAAAAAAAGGAGCAATCATGCAAATCAATCCGTATCTCACTTTTGACGGCAACTGCGAGGAAGCTTTTAAATTCTACGAGCAGGCCTTGCACGGCAAAATTGAAGCGATGATGACCCACGCCGACGCGCCGCCCGACCAACAAGGCACGCCCGAATGGCGCAACAAGATCATGCATGCCCGCATGGTCGTTGGCGGCCAGGTGATCATGGGCTCCGACGCGCCGCCGCAACACTTTGCACGCCCGCAGGGCTTCATGATTTCTCTGAGCGTGAAAGACACGGCGGAGGCCGATCGCCTTTTCAATGCGCTGTCGCAAAACGGTCAGGTGCAAATGCCCATCCAGAAAACGTTTTGGTCGCCGCGCTTCGGGATGTGCACCGATCGCTTCGGCATTCCGTGGATGGTCAACTGCGAAGGAGCTGCCGCCTCCGCGCAATAGAGATTGCTCCCTTGGTCCGGAATGACGGCTCGGTTTTTTTGATGCTGCGCGCATGAATAATTGGCCGTTGCCATCAGCGAGACCCAAGAGGGATTCCTCACTTCGTTCGGAATGACGCGTCGGCTGGTTGGTGGCAGAGCGCATAGTCTTTTAGCTGTTGGCTGTTAGCTGGCGGCTGTCCTCACTTCTCTCTAGATTTGCGCGGTCCCATTTTCCGGCGTTGGCGCCAGCTTCGTAGGTGGACTGGCAGAATTGCATCAGGGCTTCGGCGGGACTGTCGGCGTTGCGGACGTCGTCGTACATCAGGAAGAATTCGCCTTTTTCTTTGCTGTAAAAGGCCTTGCCGGGCTGCGCGTGGGCGGTGTTGAAGCCGGACGGTTCGGGCGCGGCATAGGCATAGAATGCGGCGTCTTTCATGATCTCGCCATCGCCGGGCCAGAACCCTACGCTGATCACTTCGTGGGAATACGCTTCTTTGGTGATTGGGTCGGCGTTGGGACGTTCCGGGGCGCGGCGTCCCGAAAAGCGGGTGACCGCCAAATCGAAACTGCCCCAATAGAAATTTACTGGGCTGCACTTGCCAATAAACTTGGCGCGAAATTCCCAAAACACTTTGCTGACGCTGACCAGAACTTCCCAGTGTCGACGCGCGTATTCGGGGTCGTAGGTTTTGTGGCTTTCGTCGACCGTGAAGCGCACCGGGCGTGGCACTTCGACCGGCATGGTCCAGACTTTTACGTCGATGCCCAGCGAGTGCAACGCTTCCATCGTTTCGGTGTAAAACTGCGCGACGGTTTGCGGACGGAGGCGAAATCCGCGAGTCTCTCCGGTGCTGGTGGTGATTTCCAGGCGGTGCGACAGGAAATCAAACTGAATCTCGAACACGCCATTCGGATAGGGGATCGCGGAAGTCGTTAATCCGCGGGCGTTGACGTACAGCGCGGAACCCCAGAAATGATTGATGCGCGGGGCCAGCTTCAGCCGGACCTTGCCCACGATTTGCGTCCACATATGCAGGGTGGCGTAGGTGTCTTTCCAGTTGGCAAGCGGCAAAGCGGGCCAAGTCTCAATCGGTGTCATGAGAATCCCCTTTCGCGCGGAAGTATAGCCTTGGATGCGCGGAGGGCGGGAGCGGGAAGAATACTTGAGAGCGGTGGTGCGGAATTGCGCGTGACGGGGCGGGGCGAGCTTCGTTTTGGATTGAGGGCAGATCGCGAGTTGCGGAGGAGTGAAAAGAAAGAAAGGGTATGCCACCCGGGGTGTTTTTTGGTAAAGACGCGCAAGGTGCGGAGATGCAGCGAGATAGAGGGAAATGGCTTTGGTACGAAAGTGGTACGGGATTGGTAAGAGTAACGTGGTTGAAGGGGAGCGGGCGCGGCGTTCTGGGGCGCGATATATCGTGCCCCTACGAGCAGTTCAAGTAGAGGTTGAAGTGGGTTCCGATTTGGGGCGGGAGACGAGCGGCGGCGGGGCGGTTGTTCGAAACTTTTTGCGGCGTACATATAGAAGGATACGATTCGTTTTGTTTGTCAATTGGTAATCATGGATCGTGAGCAAAATTCGCGGAGTTTCTGACGGACGGTGCGAGTTACGGGTGGAGAAGCGGCGTTTGGCTCGTTTAATTGCCTTGGTCGGGCTAGAGGTGGATGATGTCGACGGAGCCCCAGTGTTTTTGCAGGTACTCGGCGACGACGCGGCGGTGGCAGTGTTCCGGGGTGTCTTCGCTGCAGAGCAGGCAGGAGTCGGCGAGCAGTTCCCTTTTCAGGGCGGTTTCGATCTTGCGTTTGCGGAGTAGGGCGGAAAACTCCTGTTCGTACTTGGCCCAACCGCCTTTTTTCTTCTTGTAGGTGTCGAGCATTTCCTGGGTGGGGGCGAGCAGCGGGACATGCTCGTAGTCCATAGCGCAAATCTCCCGCAGAAAATATTTCAGATCTTCTTTTTTGGCGAAGCCGGCCAGTTGCGACACGTTGTGAAGGCGGACGTCGACGACGCGCTTGGCGCCGGAGTTACGTAGGAGCCCAAAGAATTCGGCGGCGGTTTTTTTGGTAAAGCCGATGGTCCAGATGTTCATCGTGGCCTTCTTTCGGAACGTGTCGCACCTACGGCGCTCGCAATCAATTCTGGCTTTTCTACAACGCCCGTGCCGACGCAGTGTCAGGAATCTCCCCGGTCCATTCCTGTCAGCCATCTCTCCGGAGTGATCGGCCATGATCGGTCCGATTCGATTCGTGAAGTGGGCTTCATTAAATCGCTCAGCAATTGGAGATCTGCCCTCTTCGAGAGTAATTCGGGACGCAAAGTCTTCGCCCTGATCTTGACCTTCACGCAGATGCCTTTGATTCTCGCCGAGTTGTTGCGGAGGTTAGTCGTCGCTGCTTTGGCTTTGGCGGTAGAGGGCGAAGGCGGCTTGGAAGACGGAAAGGATGATGAGGAGGATGAGGAACGGGCGAATGGCTACGGAGAGCTGGATGTTAGAGGCCAGGCGGGGGAAGAGGGTCACCAGCACAACGGCTTCGAGAACGAAGACCCACGCGGCTACTAACAATCTGCGAAAAAGAATGCTCACGGTGCAACCCCTTTTCTACTTCAGTTGAAACATTTGCAATTCGTTTGAAACACTTTACCCAAACTTCGGGACACCTCTACTGCGTCAACTTGTCGAAACTAAAAACGATCGAACGACTTTCGTTCGGCGCTGCAATTACTTGAAACAGTCGCTACTTCAGTTGAAACGCTTGTCAAAACTTGCGGCGACTGTGCTGCTCGTCTACTCATCGAACCCGAAGCGCGATTGAATCTCTCCTGTGCGGCGCTCACTGGATTTGATTTAAACCGCCGCAAAGCGGATGCAACAATTCCCGAAAATTCGCGGCGCTGGTGGTGCACGCCTTCTGATCGAAACGAAACGCGATCGAATGTCTCTCGTGCGGTAGAGCTACCCCGTCTACGCACGAACGGAATGAACAGAGAATAGCGCGAAGCGGGTGGAGTGTCGTTCGACCGGAAGTACAATCGGTGTCCAGAACGATATCCTGTCCGGCGGCTGGACCTGCTCCTGTCCTTCCCTTCCTTTTAAGTACTGCTGGCTCAAACGGTCGATGCAACACCATCTGATATAAAGCTGCTTTTAAAGGTGGTGTTTATGAAACGAGGGAAACGGTTTGGGCTTTCGGCGGAACAGAAGCTCGACGTGTGGAGACGTTGGAAGGCGGGGCAGACGCTGCATGAGATCGGGCGTGCTTTTGGCAAGGATCATAACTCCATTCGTTGCATAGTGTCGCTTCATGGTGGGATTGTTCCGGCAATACGGCGGCGTGCGCTCCTCGCGCTCACGCAGCGTGAGCGCGAGGAAATCTCGCGAGGGCTGGCTTCCGGTTCGTCGCTCCGTGAGATTTCCAGATGTTTAGAGCGAGCGGTATCGACCGTGAGCCGAGAGGTCGCACGGCATGGTGGCCGTCCGGCATATCGAGCCAGTCAAGCGGACGGCGAAGCCTGGCAGGCGGCTTTGCGGCCCAAGCGCTGCCTTCTTTCTAGCAACGTTAAGTTGCGGGACATCGTTGCGAGTAAACTGATTCTGGACTGGTCGCCGAAGCAGATTTCCGGCTGGCTGAAAACCCAGTATCCCGATGATGAGAGCATGCGGGTGTCCCACGAAACCATTTACCGAAGCCTGTTCATTCAAGCCCGTGGAGCGCTGAAAAAGGAGCTGCTGGAGCATCTGCGATCCAAGCGTCGCATACGTCGGTCGCAGCACTCTCGCATCTTTAAAGACGGGCGCGGCCAAATCCCCGAGGCCATCTCTATCCGCGAGAGGCCCGCTGAAGTGGAGGACCGCGCTGTCCCGGGTCACTGGGAGGGCGATCTTCTGCGCGGCTCAGGAAACAGTCACATCGCGACGTTGGTCGAACGCCAGTCCCGCTTTGTCATGCTGATCAAGGTACCTAGCAAAGATACGGCGGAGGTTGTGGGGGCATTGAGCAAACACGTTCGCAAACTTCCCGCTACCTTGCGGCGCTCGCTGACCTGGGACCGCGGACTGGAGATGGCCAAACACAAGGACTTTACGGTGGCCACGGATGTGAAAGTTTACTTCTGTGATCCGCAGAGTCCCTGGCAACGTGGCTCGAACGAAAACACCAACGGGCTTTTACGACAATACTTCCCGAAGAAAACCGACCTGTCCGACTATTCCCAGTCGGATCTGAACAAAGTGGCGCTGCGCTTAAATCAACGCCCGCGAGAGACTTTAGGTTTTCAGACTCCTGCGAGTAAACTTCAGGAAAGTGTTGCGTCGACCCATTGAGACCACCACGACTTTCAGATTAGAAACAGATTGACTGGCTGGCTGTGCGGGGCGTCACTACCCTCTCGCCACGTGGTGCGCTTTCGTCTATCCTCGAAATAGAGACTGCCATGAAGCGCATCTATCTGGATCATAACGCGACGACCGCGGTGGAACCGGCGGTGCTGGCGGCCATGCTGCCCTATTTTGGCGGCGATTATGGCAATGCGTCGTCGATCCACACCTTTGGACAACGGGCGCGGGCGGCGGTGGAAACGGCGCGGGACCAGGTTGCCGGGCTGCTGAACGCACGGCCGCAGGAAATTGTGTTCACCAGTGGCGGAACAGAAGCGGACAATCACGCAATTTTTGGAGTGGTGGCGGCGAGCGCGGGCGTGGACGGGAAGAAGCACGTCATCTCCACGACGATCGAACATGAAGCGGTGCTGAACGCCTGCCAGGCGCTGGAAAAGCAGGGCGTGGCGGTGACGTATGTGCCGGTGTCGCGCGAAGGTGTGGTGGATGCGGGCGAGGTGCGACGCGCGCTGCGGCCGGAGACGGTGCTGATCACCGTGATGCACGCGAACAACGAGCTGGGAACGATTCAGCCGCTGGAAGAAATTGGACGCATCGCGGCGGAGGCGGACGTTTATTTTCATTGCGACGCGGTGCAATCGATTGGGAAAATTGCGGTGGACGTGAAGGCGCTGCAAGTGGATCTGCTGTCGCTATCGGGGCACAAAGTGTATGCGCCGAAGGGCGTGGGCGCGCTGTTTATAAAAGGTGGCACGCGGCTGCAGCAGTTGTTGTATGGCGGGCATCACCAGCGCGGATTCCGGCCGGGCACGGAAAATGTGCCGGGAATTGTGGGGCTGGGAAAAGCGGCGGATGTGGCACGGCTGGCGTTGGAGCGCGACTCGACGACGATAGGGACGCTGCGAGATTTGCTGGAGTATGGGCTGCTGTCGCGCATTCCGGATTCGTTTGCGAATGCGTCGCGGGCGCCGCGGACGCGGAATACGACGAATATTACGTTTCCGGGGATTGAAGGCGAAGCGCTAGTGATTTCGCTGGATCTGCGCGGGTTGGCGTGTTCGACGGGCGCGGCGTGTTCTTCGGGGGCGGTGGAACCTTCACATGTGCTGACGGCGATTGGCTTGACGGCAGCGGATGCTCGGGCGAGTATCCGGTTTAGTTTGGGGCGGCACACGACGGCGGAGGAGATTCAGCGGGCGTTGGAGGTGGTGCCGGCGGCGGTGGCGCAGTTGCGGGAATTGTCGCCGAGGTATCCGCGACGGGAGACGGCGACGACGTCGTGACGATGTCGTGATGCGGACGAAACCCAAGAGATTCCTCACTTCGCGGACTCCGTTCGGAATGACGGGTGAGTGCTTAGACCGGCCAGCGGTGCGCAGAAGATTTCGGTGGAACACGTTAGAATAAGAAGAGTATGAACACGCAAATCGAAATTGATTCCCTGCCGGCGGCGGGGACGGAGACTACCCCTGGATTAGTGGCGGTGGCCATGTCGGGCGGCGTGGATTCGTCTACCGTGGCGGCGGTGCTGCAGCGCGATGGGCGGCCGATTGTTGGGCTAACGATGCAGCTCTGGAATCAGCGGCGTCTGCCGGAATTGCAGGGCGACGGGCCGGCGCAGCATCGCTGCTGCTCGCTGGATGATGTGTACGACGCGAAGCGCGTGGCGCAGCACCTGAATTTTCCGCATTACGTGGTGAACTTCGAAGACCATTTCGAGGAGCGGGTGATACGGCCGTTTGTGCAGCAGTATCTGGCGGGGCGGACGCCGATTGCGTGCACGAATTGCAATACCGATGTGAAGTTTGAGCCACTGCTGCGGATGGCGCGGCAGATTGGCGCGGAACGGCTTGCGACGGGGCACTACGCGCGGATTCGGCGGAACGAGGCGAACGGGCGCTACGAATTGCTGCGGGCGCGGGATGATTCGAAGGATCAGTCGTACTTTTTGTGGGGGCTGACGCAGGAGCAGCTTTCGCGCAGTGAGTTTCCGCTAGGCGAGTTGACGAAGGATGAAGTGCGGACGCTGGCGCGCGATGTGGGTCTGCCGGTAGCGGAAAAGCCGGAGAGTATGGAATTGTGCTTCGTGCCGAATGGAAATTACGTGCAGTTCATCCATGCGTATTCGCGCGAGGCGGGCAAACCGGTGCAGGACCAGGAAGGCGACATTGTGACGGAGGATGGCGCGGTGATTGGGCGGCATACTGGCGTGCACAACTACACGATTGGGCAGAGGAAGGGACTGGGATTCGCGGCGGGCAAGCCGGTGTATGTGCTGGCGATTGATACGGAGAAGAATCGCATTGTGGTGGGAGAAGATGAGTCGCTTCGGACTGCGGCGTTTGAAGTCGAAGGCGTAAATTGGATTTCTGTGGAGGAACCGGCGGCGGGCGCGGCGAGGATTCTCGCACAGGTGAAGATTCGGCATAAGCATCAGGCTGCGGCGGCGACCGTGGAGGCGCTGGGTGGTGGGCGGGCGCGGGTGATGTTTGATGTGGCGCAGCGGGCGATCACGCCGGGGCAGGCGGCGGTGATTTACGATGGGGATGTGGTGTTGGCGGGAGGGTGGATTCGGTAGAAGGCGGCGCGGGCTGGTGATCGGGCGGGAGTTCTTGCTGCGGTAAAAGTTGAAGCGAAATTTAAAGCCAAGAGAAGTTCGAACCCAAGAAAAAATTCAGACCCAAGAGAAGAGGGATTCCTCACTTCGTTCGGAATGACGTGGTCGGGGTTGGATCCATTGTTGCAAAAAGTAATGACGTTGGTCGACGTTAGATAATTGCAGCTGAGGAGTCAGATGAAGAGTTCTTCGTCTTCGGCTTCTATGGCTTCGCGGGTGCTGGCTGAGGAGTTGCCGCGACGGGAGCGGAGGACGTCCAGGCCGATCTTGATGCCTTGGACCAGGGCAGAGGCTTTTTGCACTGGGCCCCAGAAGCTGCGGCGAACTTGCGTGCCGGCATCTTCGACGGCTTCGAGAGCGCCGGTGAGAATGCGATCAGCGCGAACCAGTTGTCCGCGCAAACGGTCGGCAGCTTCGGTCATGACGCGATCAACTTTTTGCGCCTGGCTGCGCGCGAGATAAACAACCTGCGAAGCGTCTTCGACGAGTGCGGAAATTTTTGGTTGGGTTTCGTCGAGCAGGATTTGCGTGCGGGTGAGGATCGGACCCATGCGGGTATGCAGATCGGTGACCATGCGGTTGATGGCTTCGGTGGTCTTCTTCAACTGCATGAAGAGGCCGATCAGAATGCCGACTTGCACCACCAGCGCAATAGCCGCAATGATGCTAAAAAATTCCATCCAGAATTGCATACACGCCCAACCCTTTCCGCCTGATCAGTGGCGGAGCCTGCCACGCGGGACGACCCCGTTTACGACTTGGATTCGCGCAAGAATGCTTCGCGGCCTGCTTCTACCGCTGCCGAGAGGGAGTCGCGTTTCCGGGAAGCTACGTCTTTGCCGCGCTCGATAAGGTCATCAGCGCGTTCGCGCAATTCGCGAGCTTTCTTCTGGGCAAAATCGCGGCCATCATCGGCGCGCTTGGAGAGGTAGTCGCGGGTTTCTTCACCGGATTTCGGAGCGAACAGGACGCCCACCAAGGCGCCTACCCCGAGCCCAACCAGGAAATAGCTGACTTTGGAACCTACGTTATCGGCCATGGTAACCTCCGAGAAAAACGTAACATAGGAGTTCGGTGGTGGCAATAAGCGCGAACCGGTTACTTGCGCTATACCGGTTAGCTGGCCGCAGGGGCATTACTGAAGTAATCGAGGATCTTGTCGGCGCTTTTTCGCGAGACTACATGGGCTAGTTCGTCTTTTGTGGCGCGGCGGAGATTGGCGATGCTCCCGAAACGTTGCAGCAGACGTTGTGAGGTCTGTGGACCAATACCAGGTATTTCAAGTAAGGCTGTCTTGACCTGCTTGGCGCCGCGCCGCTGGCGGTGGAACGAGACCGCGAAGCGATGGGTTTCGTCGCGAATCTGCTGAATCAAATGGAGCACCGGGTTGTGGTGCTCGAGAATGACGGGCTCATCTTCCTGGCCAAGGACGTATAGGATTTCTTCTTTTTTGGCGATGCTGGCCACGGGCTGATTGATGATTTGCAATTCGTCGAGAGCGCGCGCGGCGGCGTGCAATTGGCCGATGCCACCATCGATCAGGATCAAGCCGGGCATGGGCTTTTTTTCTTCCTGGACGCGACGATAACGGCGCAGGACCGCTTCATGCATGCTGGCAAAATCGTCGTTCTGCCGGAAGACCTGCAGGCCCGGCGAGTTGGGCAGTTGCGCTGCTGCTGCCGGTTGCTTGCCTTCCTGGCCGCGAATAATAAATTTGCGGTAGTCGGATTTTTTCATGCGGCCATTTTCCCAAACGACCATGGAAGCGACGGTGTCGGAGCCTTGAATGTGGGAGATGTCGAAGCTTTCAATGCGCTTGGGTTCCTCAGGAAGATTGAGCGCGTTTTGTAGAGCTTCGGTAATGGCGCGAGACGTGGGCTTCATGACGCGGAAACGTTGTTCGAAGGAATGGCGAGCATTGTTTTCGACCAGGTCGAGAATGGCACGTTTGCTGCCACGTTGCGGCGTGGAGATTTCCACTTTGTGACCGGCGCGCTCCGTCAAGGTCTCTTCGAGCAGTTCCAAATCTTCGAAGTCGATGGGGACGTGAATCACCTTCGGCAAATATTCGGCTTCGAGATAGAGCTGCTTCAGAAGCGAGGGAACGAAATCGTGCGGATCGAAAGTTTCCAAGTCTTCCCAGTAAAATTCGCGGCGATCGACGACACGTCCAGCGCGCAAGTGGAATAGGTTGGCAGCCACCAGGGGCGGCTCGGCGTAATAGGCGAGCACATCGGTATCGTCGCCCTGAACCGAAGCGGCGCGCTGGCGTTCTTCAATGTCTTCGAGGGTGCGCAGCAGATCGCGATAGGACGCAGCTTCTTCGTAATGTTCCTGCTCGGCAGCAGTGGTCATGCGCTGTTCGATGATCTTGATCAGGTCGTGGCGACGGCCTTCGAGGAACAGGCGCACGTCGCGAACCGCTTCGGCGTAGCGTTCGTCGGTAGCCAATCCGGGAACGCAGGGTCCGTGGCAGCGGTGAATGTAGTACTGCAGGCAGGGACGGGCATGCTCCTTGGTGAGATCGACATAACAAGAAGGAACAAGAAAGCGTTTGTGGATGAACTGAAGAATGCGCCGGGCCAGGCTGGGCGGAAAATACGGTCCGAAATAGAGTGAGCCATCTTTCTTGATGCGGCGGGTGAAATAGACGCGAGGATATTTATCGGAGATAGTCAGCTTGATGTAGGGATAAGTTTTATCATCCCGCAGCATCACATTGAACTTGGGCTTGTACTGCTTGATGAAATTATTTTCGAGGGCGAGAGCTTCGCGGGGATTGGCGACTACGACGGTGTCAACGTCAGCAATTTCGCGAGCGAGCGAACCGGTCTTGGCATCGGTCCAACGCGATTCCAGAAAATAGGAACGCACGCGGCTGCGCAGCGAGGTGGCTTTGCCGACGTACACCACTTTGCCTCCGGCATCTTTGAAGAGGTAGACGCCAGGCAAATCGGGCAGCGCGGCCGCTTTTTCACGAGGTTCCATGTGTGTGGGAGAATGCGGGAACGGATCAGGTTCCACAACTATTTTACGTGGAGAGTGGCGGCAAAGCGAGCGGGGAGGATGGCGGAAGTAGAAAAGCGAATCGGAAGTAGCTCATATATAATGTGTTAGCTGGACTACGTGAGTGTCCTTCCCGAGCCCATCAGAAACGAGGACTTCTTCCGTGAATCGTCAATTTTTCTTGCGGCAAGCTTCTGCATGTTTCCTAGCGTGGGCGCTGCTGGCGTCCACGGCGCGTTCCGATGAAGGAATGTGGACATTTGACAACCCTCCGCTGAAGCAGTTGAAGGAAAAATACAATTTCACGCCAACGCAGCAGTGGCTCGACCACCTGCGGCTGGCCAGCGTGCGCTTGAATGATGGCGGATCGGGATCGTTTGTCAGTCCACATGGGTTGCTGCTGACGAATCACCACGTGGCGCGCGGGCAACTGCAAAAGAATTCCACGGCGGAACATGATTATGTGCGCGATGGATTTTACGCGGAGACACCGGAAGCGGAAATGAAGTCGCCGGACCTGGAAGTGAACGTGTTGGTGTCGATGGAAGACATGACGGCGCGGGTAAATGAGGCGTTGAAAGGCGCAAAGAGCACGGAAGAGGAATTTACGAAGCGTAAGGCGGTCATCACGCAGATTGAAAGCGAGAGCACACAGAAGACGGGACTGCGCTCGGATGTGGTGACTCTGTATCAGGGCGGCGAATACTGGCTATATCGCTACAAGAAATATACGGATGTGCGACTGGTGTTCGCGGTGGAGCAGCAGGCGGCGTTTTTTGGGGGCGATCCGGACAATTTCACGTATCCGCGCTATGACATCGACATGGCGCTGTTTCGCGTGTACGAAAACGGCAAGCCCATCGACAGTAAAGATTATCTGACGTGGAATCCGAAAGGCGCGAGCGATGGCGAACTGGTGTTTGTTTCCGGGCATCCGGGATCGACACAGCGCTCGGACACATTGGCGCAACTGGAATTCGATCGCGATCAAGTGACGCCGCTGATTTTGAAGGTATTGAAGCGCCGCATTGCAACGCTAAAGGAATATTCGGCGCGAGGACCGGAACAGGCACGGCAGGCGGGAACGCTCATTTTTGGCCTGGAAAATTCGTTGAAGGTGTTTGAGGGGCGATTGAAGGGCTTGCAGGACCCGCACCTGATGACTAAGAAGCGCCAGGACGAAGAGGAGTTCAAGGCCAAGGTGAAAGCGAATCCAGAGTGGGAGAAGGAATATGGAAGCGCGTGGGACACGGTGGCGAAAGTGGCGCAGGTGGAGCAACCACGCGTAAAGCAGCAATTTTTCCGTAGCCTGGATTCACAGCTGTACACGTTCGCGGTAAATATCGTGTTGTATGTGGCGGAAATCAAGAAGCCGGATGCCGAGCGGTTGCCGGGGTATCACGATTCGCAGTTGGACTCGCTGAAAGTAAGACTGTTCTCGCCGGCGCCGGTCTATAAGGAGCTGGAGATCGCGCGGATTACCAGCGCGCTGCGGGCCGACCAGCAAGAACTGGGCGCGGATGATCCTTTTGTGAAAACGGTGCTGAATGGGCGCACTTCGGAACAGACCGCCAAGGAATTGGTGGAAGGAACGAAGATCGACGATGCAGCGCTGCGCAAGTCGCTGGTAGAAGGCGGGCAAGCGGCGGTGGATGCTTCGACAGATCCGATGATTGTGGCGGCCAGGAAAACAGATCCGATTCGCCGCGAGCAAATAAAATGGTTTGAAGACAATGTGCAGAGTGTGCAGCAACGAGCCGGCGAGCAATTGGGCAAGGCGCGTTTTGCGGTGTATGGAAAGAACACTTATCCGGATGCGACTTTCACGCTGCGACTTTCGTACGGGCAGGTAAAGAGCTATCCGATGAACGGAACGATCGCGCCGCCGCAGACGACGATGTATGGGCTGTACGATCGCTCGGACAGCTTCAGCAACAAGCCACCGTTTGACTTGCCGAAGCGGTATGTGGATGGGCGAGAAAAGCTGGACCTGGCGACACCGTTTGATTTTGTAACTACCAACGACATCATCGGCGGAAATTCTGGATCGCCGGTGGTTAATAAGAATGGCGACGTGGTGGGATTGATCTTTGACGGGAATATTGAGTCGCTGGTGGGTGATTTCGTGTATGACGAAACCGCGAATCGCGCGGTGGCGGTGCATACCGCGGTGATGACCGAAGCGATGAAGAAGCTGTATGGCGCGCAGAAGTTGGTGGACGAATTGGGCGTGAAGTAGGAAGGCCTTCGGTCGCTACTGCGGCTAAGAGTTAGATGGGCCGGGCAACGCGTGGCGGGTTCGCTGAATCGGACAAGCGGGAGAATATAGATTTGCGTTTTCGTGGAATGAAGGCGTTGGCACGGCTGTTTTTAGTGAGTGCGGGCGTATGGTGTGCGGCGAATTTCGTTGTTGCGCAGGTACAGGACCCACCCGGAAGTGCGCCTCCTGCGAAACCGGACGCCGCGCAGCCAAAACCAAAAACGAATGCCGACAATGCGGTGCAATCGGCTCCCGACCAGCCGAAGTGGGACCCGCTGCGCGCCGAGAAGGATATGGAAGTCGGGAAGTATTACATGCACAAAGGCGACGTGGACGCAGCGATTGACCGATTCCAGGACGCGACGGAGGCCAAGCCGGGGTACGCCATTCCCTTTTTGTATTTGGGCGAGGCGTATGAAAAGAAGGGGCAGAAGAAGCCCGCGGTGAAGGCGTATCAGCGCTATTTGGATTTGTATCCGCACGCGGAGGATGGGGATAAGGTGCGGAAGAAGATTGAGAAGTTGCATAAGGAGATTGATAGCGAGAAGAAGGATCGGATGTCGGGGAAGGAGTAGAGGGCTGGGCGAAGGGGCGAGATCGAAGAGGGATCCCTCGGCTGCGTGACCCGACGCGCCGGAAGACGGCGCGAAGAGAAAATCGGGTCACTTCGCTCGGGATGACGGTTTGGGTGGTGAACGTTAGCGGGCTAGTTGGTCTAGGAATTTTCTGGCTGGGGTGAAGTGTTCGAAGCGTTTTTCTTCTGCGCGGAATTCGGGCGAATGGGAAATTAAGCTGCAGCCACTGCGGCGGGTGGGATGCTTCACGTGAAGCATCTCATGGTAGAGAACATATTCCACGACAAATTGAGGGATGCCGGGGCGATCCATGCGTCGATTGAGCAGGATTTGATTCGGGCCGGGATCGTAGCAGCCAAACTGGCGGCGCCAACTGCGAGTGCTCCAGCCGACGTGCGGGCGCTGCAGCGTGTGCTGGAAATATTTTTCGTTGAGCTGATCAAACAGCGCGGCGAGATCGAAGTGGCGGCCTTGCGGAGCGGTGTGGCGAAGGCGAACGCGACGGCTGCGCATGTGATTGATGCGCTCGCGAGTGCGCTGCGAACGGGCGTAGGCGAGATACGGCTCGACGAGCTGGCGCTGAGTGCGCCGGCGATACACGCGCGACAGCAGCAATGCGGCGGCACTCTCCAAAACGCCGAGCGGCGCGCGGCGAAGCAAATCCGAGAAGCGGACGAAAATCACGTCGTGGCGGCGGCGCAGGGTGATGACCAGGCTGCTATAAGGATAAAACTCGACGTGAAAATTTGGCGGGCGTCCATCGCAGCCGAGGCGGGTAAACATGCGCTGAAAAATGGATTCACCGCCGGGAACGCGAGACGTGATGCGCGGCAGAGTGCTCAACTCTTGCGCCTCACTGGAGGGGGAGCCGCTTTTTTCTTGGCCTTTTCGGCGTCGTTCATGGCGTCTTGGGTGCCTTCGATGGCGTCGTCGAGATTATCTTTGTAGATTTCTCTCTCGGGGCCGTCAGTTTGATATTTCTGGAGGATGACCAGAAATTCCTTGGTTTTGGAGGCCATAAGGTCGACGCCCTGGCGAATATTGTCCTGTTTTTCGAGGCCGAGTTGAATCAGGTCGGCAGCATCGTCGACACAGCCGCCGTAAGAGTTCATCAGGTAGTTGAGCATTTCGTGGTGCTTGTTGGGAGATGGGTGCTCGAGTTCGTATTGAAATTTTTTGAGGCGATCTTCGGCGAAGGTTAAAAATAGTTTGATGCGGTCGTTGGTGGTTTCCGCGTCACGAATTTTATCGGCCTCGACGTCGGAGAGATAGTCCTTCTCGGGGCGCTGCGCGAAAGCATGAAGTGGGCACACTGCGGCGGCGATTGTGGCAAACACGAAAATGAGCATCCTGCGTGCGATTGTTTGGCGGGTCATGGCTTGCTCTCCGGCGCAGGCGGCGGTGGAGTTGAGGATTCGGGTTCACGAGTGCGTCGAGGAAAAAGATCGCGGATCAAAGTGTCGTCCAACTGAATGAGATCCTGGCGCACCAGATGCAGGGGCGGGCGAACTTCTGCGGGAACGATGATGATAGTTTCTTCCACTTCGCGAATAGCCCGGCGCACTTGCAGTTCGAGTTGGCGGTAACTGTTGGGATGATGGTCGGCGTCGGGTTCCTGCTTCTTAAGAAGCTCATAGGCGGCACGAGCGTTGTCTCGATATTTTTCCAGAGTGAAGGCGGCCTCGGTGAAATCATTGGCTTGATCGGCTTTAGTGGCGGAGGCGAACTGTGCGGCGCCCAACTTTTCCAAAGTTTTAATTTTTCCAGAGGCGTGGGACTCGCGATCGAAATGATCTTGAAGCTCTTTGACCTTGTTGTCGGCAGCAGGCAAAGCGAAGCATGCGAGCAAAAGGACAACCGAGGCTGCGAAAATTCGCGACCGTGGACCGGCGATGCTGCTAATGCTTCTTCTCCGCCATCTTTTGCAACACATGGATGCGCTGATTCGCCTGCCAGACCTGATCGGGATTGCGATTCTGATCGAGCTCCAGGAATTTATGGTACGCATCGAGAGCAGGCTGCACTTGCTCCAGTTTATCGTAACAAAGCGCGCGGATAAACCAAGCGCCGGCATTGGGCGTTTCGGCTTTGGCGATGAGGTCGAGAGTGGAGAGCGTGGCGGGACAATTTCCGCTGAGGTAATACGTGGAGCTGAGATCTTTCCAGTAGGTGAGATTGTTGCGGTCGAATTGCAACGCGATTTTGAGTTCTTTCTCAGCGTCGGGAAAGGCGCGTTTTTGCAGGTACAGACGGCCCAGGCCGCCGTGGAGCTGGGCGTCTTGGGGGGCGAGGGCGATGGCTTGCTGGAGAGTGAGGATGGCGTCGTCGATTTTTTTCTGGCCGATCTGGATGTCGGCGCGAAGCTTTAGCGTTTCGAGATTCGGAGGATGGCCAGCGTTGGACTGTTCGCTTTCGGCGAGGGCGGCGTCGAATTGTTGCTGCTCGATTAGAACGTGGATGAGGCGGGCGCGGGCTGCGGCGTCGTTGGGCTGTACTGCTAGATATTTGCGGTAGGCGTAGGCGGCGTCGGGCTTTTTCTGCACGTCGAGGCTTTGCGCCAAGCCTTGCAGAGCGGCGGGCGATTGAGGCTGGAGTTGAAGAACATCTCGGAATTTCGCTTCGGCTTCGGCTGGGCGTTTGTTGCGGTAGAGAATGATGCCGAGGTGAGTGAGCGCTTCGGCGTCTTTGGGATCGAGGCGGGTGGCGCCTTCGAAAGCGTCGGCAGCGGCGGCGAGATCGCCGGTGCTTTCGTAGGCCAGGCCGAGAAGATAGCGCGGGCGGCTTTGTGAAGGCACCAACTCGACGGCTTTGCGAAGAGGTGGTATCGCGGCGGCGGGCTGGCTCTCGAGGAGAAGGATGCCGAGGTTCAGTTGGGCTTCGGCCATTTTAGGATCGAGGGCTACGCAGCGGGCGTATTCGGCGCGAGCTTCGTCGGGACGCTTGAGCGCGGTGTAGGCGTAGGCGAGTTGGAAATGCGCGTAGGCGACGTCGGGTTTTTCTGCGATGAATTTTTGGAGAGGCGAGATGGCGGCTTCGTAATCGTTTTTGTCAATGGCGGCTTGGGCTTCGTCGAGGAGGTCGTTGAGGGGATTGCGAACCTTTTGCGGCTTGTCTTGTGATTGAGATTGGGTGGATTTAGGCGGTGGGTCTTGAGGAACAACCGCGGCGGCGTGCGTGCCAGCAATTGAGAGCGTGGCGACGCAAAGAATGGAGCGCGAATGGATCATGGCTCGTTGGACGGTGGTTTCGATTGGTCGGGCTCGGCGGCGGACTTCGTCGCGGACGAAGAGGAAGACGTCGCTGGGCCTGCAGACTTCGATGCACCGTTGGAGTTGCGCTTTGCCTGCTGGCCATTGCCGTTGGCGTTTCCGAGAACACGCGCGAGGTAGCGGCCGGTGTGCGACTGGGAGTTGCGGGCAACTTGTTCGGGCGTGCCGGTGGCGATAATTTTGCCGCCGAGTTCGCCGCCTTCGGGGCCGAGATCGATGAGCCAGTCGGCGGATTTGATGATGTCGAGATTGTGTTCGATGACCAGCAGCGACGCGCCGGATTCGAGGAGCTTGCGGAAAGCCGCGAGAAGCTTGGCGATATCGTCGAAATGCAGGCCGGTGGTGGGCTCGTCGAGAATGTAGAGAACACCTTTGTTTTCGGTGCGGGTGAGGTGCGCGGCAAGTTTCAGGCGCTGTGCTTCGCCGCCAGAAAGTGTGGTGGCCGATTGGCCGAGGCGCAGATAGCCGAGTCCAATTTCGTTGAGGATACGCAGCTTCGAAACGACCTTGGGAATGTTGACGAAGAAGACCAGGGCTTCGCGCACGGTCATTTGCAGAACGTCGTGTACATTTTTGTCGTGATAGCGCACATCGAGCACGCTGCTTTTGAAACGCTGGCCGCGGCATTCTTCGCAGATCAGTTCCACATCGGCGAGAAACTGCATTTCGACGGTGACGGTGCCGTCGCCCTGGCAGGTTTCGCAGCGGCCGCCGGGCACGTTGAAGGAAAAATGGCCTGCGGTGAAGCCGCGGCGTTTGGCGTCAGGCGTTTCGGCGAAGACTTCGCGTATGGCGTCGAAGGCTTTCATGTACGTGGCCGGGTTGGAGCGCGGGGTGCGGCCGATGGGCGACTGATCGACGATGATGACGTCCTGGATGTATTCATCGCCATCGATGCGGTCGCAGAATTCCTTTATGGGGGAGCCGCTGCGCTGCGCTGCAAGAGCGCGATACAAAACGTTGTGAACCAGCGTGGATTTGCCGGAGCCGCTGACGCCGGTGACCACGGTGAGCGTTCCCAACGGAATCATGACGTCGACATTTTGCAGATTGTGAAGATGCGCGCCATAAAGGCGCAGGAATTTGCCGGTGGGCTTGTGGCGTGTGACCGGGACGGGAATCTTGGTTTCGCCACTGAGATAGTGGCCGGTGAGCGATTTCGGATCTTTCAGAATTTCTTCGTAGGTGCCGGAGAAGAGGAGTTTGCCGCCGAGTTCGCCGGCGCCGGGGCCAAGGTCGAGAATGCGGTCGGCGGCCTCGATGGTGTCGGGATCATGTTCGACGACGAGCACTGTGTTGCCCAAATCGCGCAGGGATTTCAGGATGTCGATGAGGCGTTGGGTATCGCGCGGGTGCAAGCCGATGGAAGGTTCGTCGAGTACATACAGGGCGCCGACTAAATGCGAACCAAGCGAGGTGGCAAGTTGGATGCGCTGCGATTCGCCGCCGGAAAGTGTGGAGGTGAGGCGATCGAGGGTCAGATAATCGAGGCCAACTTCATCGAGGAATTGCAGGCGCGAGCGAATTTCTTCCAGGATTTTGTCGGCGATTTTGGCCTGGGCCGGGCTGAGCGCGAGCGAGGCGAAAAACACGCGCGCATCTTTTACGGTGAGTCTGCAAAGATCGGTGATGGATTTGCCGGTGATGCGAACGGCGCGAGCTTCAGCACGGAGACGCGTGCCACCACATTCTGGACAGGTGGCGTAACCACGATAGCGACTCAGGAAAACGCGAACGTGCAGCTTATATTTTTTCCGTTCGAGATAGGTGAAGAAACCTTTAACGCCATCGAAATCGTTTTCCGGGTCGCCTTCCAGAATCGGGCGACGCTGTTCCGCGGTGAGCTGACGCCACGGAATGTCTGTGGGAATGCCTTGGGATTTGGCCCATTTGCGGGCATCCTGCAAGAGTTGGCGGTAGCGCGGCTTGGTCCAAGGTTCGATCGCGCCATCGTCGAGGGACTTGCTGGAATCGGGAACGACGAGATTCAGATCGAAGTCGATGGTATTGCCAAAACCCTGGCAACGCGGACATGCGCCGTAAGGATTGTTGAAGGAAAAAAGACGCGGCTCCGGCTCCTGGTAGAGTGTGCCATCGTTTTTGCATTCGAAGCGTTCGTTGAAGAGCAGGCGCTCAGCGGGATTACCGGCAGAGTCGGCGACGAATTCGAGGATGGCTTCGCCACCACCTTCGCGATAGGAAATTTCGATGGAGTCGACCAGGCGGGAGCGCGATTCCGGATTGACGGCCAAACGATCGACGAGCACGTAGACCGGCTTGGTGAAATCGACGTCGAGCAAAGTTTCCGGCGAAGAAAATTCATGCACCCGGCCGTCTTGATACAAGCGGTTGAAGCCACGCTTTTGTAGTTCGAGAAGGATAGGACGTAGCGACTCTTGCGGCGGCGGAGTTGCTTTCTTCTTGGCGCCACGGCGCGCGGTGGCCGGAGTTTCCGGAGTCGGCATGCGCAATTGATAGAGGACATAGAAACGGCGGCCAGGAGTAAGCGCGAGCACCACGTTGGCAATGGCTTCGGGCGTGTCGCGGCGGACTTCCGTGCCACACTTGATGCAATACGTGGTGCCACAGCGAGCGAAAAGAAGCCGGAGATAATCGTAAATTTCGGTGGCGGTGGCGACGGTCGAGCGTGGATTACGTGTGGAATTTTTCTGTCGAATGGCGACGGCGGGGGCGATGCCGGAGATTTCGTCGACATCGGGCTTTTCCATGCGTTCGAGAAACTGACGGGCGTAGGCAGAAAGGGATTCCACGTAACGGCGTTGCCCTTCGGCGTAGACAGTGTCGAAGGCGAGAGAGGATTTGCCGGAACCGCTGACGCCGGTGACTACGGTAAGCGCGTTGTGGGGGATCTCGACCGTAACGTTTTTGAGATTGTGCACACGGGCACCGCGTACCAGTAGGACCTCTTGTCTTTCGGTGGTGGGGTGGGTGATTTCGTTGCCGGCCAAAGCTAGCCCCGTCAGTGTGCTCCGCGCACACAAGCCTAAACTTCAAAGTATACGACTCCCGCGCAACCCGGGCAAATTGAACCGGAACGTGGAACCGCAACGAGCGGAGTTAAATGCCTCTCCTAGCGTCGGCTGCGGCCCGCGATAGGCATGGGTGCTGTGATAAGCTAAATTTTCGATTGGGAGGGAGGATACATGCGGGGAGTCGTGTTGGCAGGTGGGACCGGGAGTCGGTTGAATCCGCTCACGCGCGTTACAAACAAACATTTGCTTCCGGTTTATGACAAACCGATGGTGTATTACCCGATTCAGACGTTGGTCAATGCGGGTATTAGTGAAATCCTTCTGGTAACTGGCGGCAAGAACGCGGGAGATTTTCTGCGGCTGCTGGGAAATGGGCGCGAATTCGGGCTAAAGCACCTGAATTATACCTACCAAGAGGGCGAAGGCGGTATTGCGGAAGCGCTCGGTCTAGCTGAACATTTCGCCGACGGAGAGCCCATCTGCGTAATTTTGGGCGACAACATTATCGAAACGAGCGTATGCAAGGCGGTTGCCAACTTCCGGCGGCAGAAACGCGGCGCAAAAATTCTGCTGAAAGAGGTGCAGGATGCAGATCGCTTTGGAGTGGCAGAAATTCAAGGTAATTTTGTTGTCGGAATTGAAGAGAAACCCAAAGCGCCGAAGTCCAATAAAGCGGTGGTAGGAATTTATCTTTACGATAACACCGTGTTTGAGAAGATTCGGCGATTGAAACCCTCGGGACGAGGAGAATTGGAAATTACCGACGTGAATAATTTCTATGTTCAGGAAAAGACCTTGACTTGGGAAATGCTAGAAGGTTGGTGGACGGATGCAGGAACGTTTACGTCTCTGCTGCTGGCGAATACGCTGGTCGCGAAAACCGGCGCAAATAACGCAGGAAGTGCTGTTGACGTGGCCGTCGCGGCCCCAAAGGCCAGTCGATGAAGATATTGGTGACGGGTGGCGCCGGGTTCATTGGATCGAATTTCATTCGGTACATTTTCAAAACGAACAAACGACATCAGGTGGTCAATTTCGATAAGTTAACCTACGCGGGAAACCTGGCAAATCTAGGAGAGATCGCCAGCAATCCAAACTATACCTTCGTACGAGGCGACGTCCGTGATACAGCCGCTGTGGAATCTGCCATGCGCGGATGCGACGCGGTGGTCCATTTTGCAGCGGAGTCGCACGTAGATCGCAGTATTTACGAGCCGTCGCCGGTGATTCAGACCAACATCACAGGAACGTTTGTACTCCTAGAGATTGCGCGGAAGATTTCTGTAGGACGCTTCGTGCATGTCTCGACCGACGAGGTCTACGGAGATATTGAGCCCGATGCATTCGCAGATGAAGAGTTTGCGCTGAAGCCGAACAGTCCTTATTCCGCGTCAAAGGCTGCTGCGGATCTGCTGGTCCGTTCGTATGTGCGCACCTACGGCTTACCCGCGATCATCACGCGGTCGTCTAACAACTACGGACCATACCAGTTCCTCGAAAAATTCGTCCCGCTGATGATTACGAATGCATTGCAGAATAAAGCGCTACCGGTATACGGGGATGGCCTGCAACAACGCGATTGGCTGCACGTTGAAGACAACTGCAGAGGCGTTCTGGCAGTTCTAGAAAACGGGAAAATTGGAGAGGTTTACAACATCGGCGGATTGGAAATCACCGATAATCTTTCCATGGTGAAGGAACTATTGCGTCTTACCGGAAAGACCGAGAGCCTGATCACTTATGTAAAGGATCGGCCAGGGCACGATCGGCGTTATGCGCTGAGTTGCAAGAAAATGGAAACGCAACTTGGATGGAGACCGCAGATAGCGCTGGATGAAGGGCTTCGCCAAACGATTGAATGGTATAAGACGAATACAAAATGGTTGGATGGCGTGCGTGCCGGGGAATACCGCTCGTATTACGAGAAATATTACGAAGATCGCGAGCGGTCCCTGCAGGCAATCGGCGGAGCAGACTCAAGAAAACCGCAATAAATACCACGAAGATAGCGCCCGTGACACGAAAGCATTTCGGCCCACTAGCGGCAGGCACAAATTCATGAACAGGAAAACAGGTAATGGAGCGAATCGAGACGGCACTTCCGGGCGTGCTTGAGTTGAGACCAAAAGTATTTCGAGACGAACGGGGTTTTTTCCTCGAAACGTATCATCAGTCGAAGCTTGCAGCACTAGGCATTACCGACCAATTTGTACAGGACAACCATTCTTGTTCGGCGCGCGGGACATTGCGTGGGCTTCACTATCAGTTGCAGCAGCCGCAAGTGAAACTCTGTCGAGTGATTGAAGGAGAAGCGTTGGATATCGCCGTAGACATTCGGGTTGGTTCGCCGCATTTCGGGAAATGGGCGGCGGTGCGGCTCTCGGCGAGAGAACACAATCAGTTGTTCATCCCGGCGGGTTTCGCGCATGGATTTCTGGCGCTTACGAATACCGTGCAATTTTTGTATAAGTGCAGCGACTTCTATAATCCGGCTGATGAGCAGGGCCTTTTGTGGAGCGATCCGGAGCTCAACATTGCGTGGAGAGTGACCGAGCCAATCATTTCGACGAAAGATGCAAAGAACTTGAAATTGAGTGAAATACCGAAAGATCGCCTGCCGAGGTATTTCGGGAAATGAAATTGAAGATTCTGCTTACGGGCAGAAATGGTCAGGTCGGCTCAGAACTCCTGCGCATACTGCCAGCAGTGGGCGACGTGGTTGCGCCGGGTCGACAGGAACTTGATTTGCTGGATGGTCAGCAAATTCGGCGGATGATGCAGGAAATTCGACCGAATCTGATTGTCAATGCTGCGGCCTTTACGGCGGTTGACGCTGCAGAAAAACAGCAACGTGAAGCGCAGGCGATCAATGCGGAAGCGCCAGCGATTTTGGCCGAAGAAGCGCTGAAGTGCGGGGCGGCAATGGTGCACTATTCGACCGACTATGTTTTTGATGGGACGAAGAAGACGCCTTATACAGAAACAGATTTAACCCGTCCGCTGAACGTTTATGGAAAGACAAAGCTGACAGGTGAAGAGGCAATTCGGACTTCCGGCGTTGCGCACTTGATTCTGCGGACTGAGTGGGTTTATGGCGTGCGCGGGCGGAATTTCTCGTTGACTATTTTGAAGATGGCGACGCAGAAGGAAGAGATCAGAGTGGTCTGCGATCAGATTGGTGCGCCAACCTGGAGCCAGGACATCGCGGAGAGCACGGTTAAGATTTTGCGCGATTTGGCGTCGGCCTCCCTCGAGTCTAGGAGCGGAGAATGGCTGTCACACGTGAGTGGAATTTATCACCTGACTGCGGGAGGGGAGACGACTTGGCACGGGTTTGCGTCGGCAATTATCGAAGAGGCGGCTAAGATCGCGGTTGAAGTGCCATGGGTTTCTGCGATCACGCAGGGGAAGCCGCTGATCACAACGAAAGTCACTCCGATCAACACATCGGATTACCCTACGCCGGCGGCGCGGCCAGCGTACTCGCTTCTTTCGAATGCCCGACTGAAGCAGACGTTTGGCGTGCAAGTGCCACACTGGCACGCGCAATTACACCGTATGTTTGCAAGTTAAACTCGCGTTGCGGCCGTTCGCTGGGATCGAATACGGCAGTACCATCGCGCACACTTAACCCAAATTAAGTTGGAGATTGGAGAAGGTGGCGGGGAAGCCCGGGCCTTCTGAGGCTGCGGACATTATGCCTACTTCTACTGGAACTGTTGGGAGGAAATAGCCTTGGCGGATGGCGGTGAAGTTTTTGCCATCGAGGGAACAATGAGTTTCGATGGAATCTTTTTTGCGGATGGCGCGCCACCAAATGGGAGCAGTGTCGGAGAGATCAGGCATGGTGGACCAATCGGAGAAATCGCGGGTGAACACGACGCTGGCGTGACGCTTGCCGTCGAAGAATTCGGTGCCACACTTCATCCAGTTCTCAGCGTCGAGACGAACCATGAGGCCGGCCTGATCGTAGAGCGAGGCGTACTGGCCATTCACGCGCGCTTCAAAAACGAAGTCGCCGCTAGCAGACAGGTGAAAGAAGATGGCCGTTGTCGGTGATATAGCCGTAAAATGTTTTGCGCCAGAAGTCGGTCTTGGGGCGACTTTGGACGATGAGTTGATCGCCTGATTTTTTCCAGGAGGCCGGCTCATTGAACCAAGTCATGCGGGCGATGACGTCCTCGGCGGGCGGTTAATCGCGAGGCTTGGAAGTGCGGCAGCGACGGCTGGAGCCACGGCGACGGCACCAGTGAGTAGTAGGGATTCGCGAACGAAATTGCGGCGGTCGAGTTTCATGGGCGACCTCTTACGCGGTTATTCCTGTTCGAGTTTGATGTGGCCTATGCCGCCTTCTACGGTGAGGTGGATGGTGTTGGGGGCTTTGCCATAGGCGGCGTTGACGTACTGGCCATCTTCGTCAGTCTTCAGGCCGTGAACATCGACGGCGCCGAGCCCACCATGAACGATGGCGACTACACCGATATTTTTGGGCAAGCGCACGATCGCTTCGCCCACTCCGCCGTGTATTTGCGCTTGAAGATCCTTGGCGCGTTCGCCAGTGAGATCGACCACGGCTTGCCCCGCGCCGATGTTTACTTCGAGACGGGTGAGGTCCACTTTCGCCAGGCGCAAATCGCCTTTGCCCGCACCGACATCAATTTTCAGCTCGATGGGAACGCTGTCGGTAACTTTCAAGTTCCAGATGTTGTCGGAGTTGCCGATGATGCGGCCTCCACCTTCTTGGGTGATGGAGAGATCGCCGCGACCGTCTTTCACTTCGTATTCCACTTCCGGGGTAGACCAGGTTCCACCATGAGAAAAATCGGCGTTCAGCAGCGACTCGCCGGCAAGACCGCCTTCGAGACGGAGTTCGCCGGTGGGCATTTCGAGATTGAGGTGAACGGCTTTGGCGCCGGCCTTGTCGATGGTTTTCGTTTCGTGAGTACGGGCGGAGGAGGAGGCGAAGGAACTGGACCAGTCGCGGGCGCGATAGGAATGGTGATGCCACAGAAGAAAGGTGAGCGTTAACACGAAGAGCATGGTGCCTATGGCGGAGCCGACGGGGAACATGGGCGGGGCTTCGGGATGACGCTGGCGGTTCAGGCGGTCGACGATCATGCCAGCGCCGACCAGAATTAGAAAGAGCGGCCAATATTTCCAAAGGACCGGCCACGGGTTGAAGTCGGGCAGCCAGCGCCACAGCAGCAGGAGGGTGCCGATGGCGATCAGGAGCAGCGGGCCGACTACGGAGCCACTACGTACACGACCATCTCGCGACATGGGACTCCCTTCTAGCTGGTAATACGCAGGAACCGGGTAGAAAGTTCAATGGCGCGATGCGCTGGGCTACGCAGGCCATCGTAGAGCTTGCGGGCTGCGGGGTCAATTGGGGCTGTGGTAGAGTGCGCTGAGTAACGGCGATTCGGAAGGTTGCGGGGGCAGAAATCGAAGAGGGATTCCTCACTTCGCGGACTCCGTTCGGAATGACGGGTGTACCGGCTAGCGCGAGATTTCGAGGAGAGCGGTAGGTATGGCTAAGTTTGACAGGGTGATTTGGGTGGTGCTGGATAGCGTGGGAATTGGACCACTGCCGGATGCGGCGGAGTATGGCGACGTGGGACGGACGACGCTGGGACACATTGCGGAGTCGCGGGCGCTGCGGGTGCCAACTTTGCTTGAGCTAGGATTGGGGAACATCGCGCCGTTGGCGCACCTGCCAAAGGTGGCGGCTCCGCGGGCGTTTTTTGGTAAGGGGGCGACGCATTCGCCGGGGAAAGATACGACCACCGGACATTGGGAGATGGCCGGGGTGTGGCTGCCGCAGGCGTTTCCTGTCTACAAGCACGGATTCCCGCCGGAGATTATGGGCCCATTTGAGGCGCAAATTGGCCGCGGAACGCTGGGAAATAAGCCGGCGTCGGGGACAGAGATTCTGAAGGAGTTGGGCGCGGAGCATGTGCGGACGGGCAAGCCGATTGTGTACACGTCGGGAGATAGCGTGTTTCAGATCGCGGCGCACGAGGATGTTATCCCCCTCGCGGAGCTATACCGGATGTGCGAAATCGCGCGGAAATTGTTGGATGGAAAACATCGCGTGGGGCGGGTGATTGCGCGGCCGTTTACCGGGACGGAGGGAAATTTTACGCGAACGTCGCGGCGACATGATTACGCAGTTGATCCGCCAAAGCCGATGCTGATGGATGTGCTGCAAGAGCGGAAGGTGCCGGTGTTTGGGATTGGCAAGATTCACGACATTTATAACGGGCGCGGCGTGGAAGATTATGTGACGACGAAGTCGAATATCGATGGGATGGAGAAACTGAGTGCGGCGACACGGGAACGTAAGCAGGGCTTGACTTTTTGTAATTTGGTGGATTTCGACACGTTGTTTGGACATCGCAAAGATGTGGAGGGATTTGCGCGTTCGCTGGAGGAGTTTGACGAAGGGTTGAAGAAATATCTGGAACTGCTGGGGCCGCGCGATTTGTTGATGATTACCGCGGATCATGGATGCGATCCGGATCCGCGATGGGAGACGACCGATCATTCGCGGGAATATGTGCCGATTTTGGCGTACACGCCGGGGAACACGCGGGGGCGGAGTATTGGGACGAGAGAGACGTTGGCGGATATGGGGCAGACGATTGCGGAGAATTTTGGAGGGGAGATTCCGCGGGGGAAGAGTTTTTTGGGATTGTTTGGTGGGGATTGATGAAGTAAAGAGTCGCCCAAGAGAAGATAAAGTCAAAACCCCACACGCGAAAACGGCGTGTGGGGCACCCCAAAGAAACTTCAGGAAAACCCTACGAAAAACGACGACGTTACTTGCCGGTAGCGGAGGAGTTGGTGGCGTTGGGGGCGTAGTAGCCGTTGCGGGTGCGGGCTACGAGCTTGCCATGGCCGCGCGGCGGGATGACGTCTACGTGGACGCTGCGGAAGCTGCCATCCTTGGCGGAGTTCGAAGGATAGTAGCCCAAAGTATATTGATGGCGAATGTCGTGAGCGACTTGCTCGCAGATGGCGTGCACGTCTTCCACATTTTCCGGGAAGAAGGCCAGTCCACCAGAGGCTAGAGCAATTTCAGTCAGCGCTTTTTTCGCGGTTTTGGCGCTCTTTTTGCTTTCCTGGCTCAGCAGGCCGATGGTGTAAATCACGGTGTCGGTCTTCTGAATTTCGCGAATGGTTTTCTCCAGAGAGTTGCGGCTGGTGTTGTCTTCACCGTCGGTAACAATCAGCAAAACCTTCTTTTCCTTCTTCCCTTTTTTCAGGTGGTCGAGCGAGCCGATGATGGCGTCGTAGAGAGCCGTGCTGCCTCGGGCGTCGATGCGTTCCAAGGCTTCTTTCAGCTCGGGGACACTGTTGGTGAAGTCTTTGTCGAGATCAAGATAAAAATCGTCGTTGAAATTAACGACGAAGGCCTCGTCGGAAGGATTGCTGTTCTGCACCAAAGTGAGGGCCGCTTCATTCACGCGAGGCCGCTTATCGCGCATGCTGCCGCTGTTATCGATGACCAGGCCCATGCTGACCGGAATATCTTCACGTTTGAAGACATCGAGCTTCTGTTCAATCTTATCTTCGAAGACCCTGAAGTTTTCCTGGGTCAGGCCTTCAACGAACTTGCCCCGATCATCGAGCACGGTGGTGTGCAAGACCACCAGGTTGACGCTGACTTTAATCTTGCTGCCATTCTGAATGGTCTGGTCCTGCGGAGTGGGAGGAGGTGGCGGGGCAGAGTTTTGCACCGGAATCTGGGCGGAGGCCAAGCCAGCGTACAAAGAGGCGATCAGCAAAAGGGCGGTAGTAAGCGAAAACGAGCGGATGGCGCGAAACGCGCTAGTGGGCAGGGGCGTAGTAGCCGGTCTTGGAGTAGACCGTAAGGGGCGGAAGTCCTTTAGGAGCGCGCAGCTTGACTTTAATTTTGCGCCAACGCGCATCATGGGTGTGATTGCTTGGTTTGTATCCCAGTACATATTGGTTGCGCAGCTCCATGCCGATCTTGGACGCAATGTCCGGAAGATCATTTAGATGCTCGACGGCGAAAACGCGGCCGCCCGTCAGTTCCGTGATCTCCGCCAAGAGCGACGGACCGTTGAGCTCTTCTGGCGTGCGATTGCGATAACCAAGCGGGTCGTAAATGCCGATGGCATAGAGCTGGGTATCGGCTTCCTTAACCAGCCGCTTGATATCGCTTTCGTTGTACCTACTATGATTATCCCCTCCATCGGAAAGAATGAGCAAGGCGCGCTTGGCGTTATGTGCACCCCTCATCTGGCTAAGGCCGAGGTAGATGGCGTCAAGCAGGGCGGTGCGACCCTTGGGAGAAGTAAGCAGCATGCGGCTTTGCAGGTCTTCCACGCTGTTGGTGAAGGTGCTGGTGAGTTCGGCGCGCTCATTGAAGCTGACCAGGAAAAACTCATCCTGGGGATTAGCGGTTTTGAAGAATTGCAGAGCGGCTTCGCGGGCCTTGTCGACTTTGTTGGACATGCTTCCGCTGAAATCGAAAATCACGCCAATGGAGATGGGCACATCTTCGGAGGAAAAGCTGACGATCTCCTGCTCCATGGTGTCTTCGAAGACGCGGAAATTGTCTTGCTCGAGGCCAGTGACCAGGCGGTTGTACGGATCGGTCACGGTGACATTGACAAGAGCGAGATCGACGTCCGAACGAATCACTTTGCCCGGAGTAATTTTCAGGCCCGGGGTATCTTTGCCGATGACATTCACTCTTGCGGGAGGCGGAGTTGGATTGGAAGATTGCGGGGCCGGATCCTGGGCGTAACCAAGCAGGGCAAGGAAAAGCATCGAACAAACGAGCAGGTGGGAACGACTAAGCAAAGGAAGTACGCGAGTCTTACCTAGTTCGCGTTTCACGGCTCCCCCATCCCCCCGGGGTCTCCGAAAGGGTAAGCGCGGAGAAATGATGATAGCACTGACGGAAAAGAAGGCAAGTACCAGGTTGTAAAATCGGGTATCACGGATGTCTCAAATTTGTCTCCTGATTCTTGAGACCTTCCGGGCTGTGCTAGCATCGCTCCATCGAAGGAAATATAAGGCGTAAGAATATGAGCAAGCCATCCGTTGTCGCTGTAATTCCGGCACGATATGCATCTACACGGCTGCCCGGTAAGCCTTTAGTACCGCTGGCGGGCAAGCCCATGGTGCAGCATGTTTACGAGCGCACCAAACTTGCCAGCACGGTGAATCGGGTGATCGTGGCCACTGACGATCAGCGCATCATTGATGCAGTCCGGGCATTTGGCGGCGAGGCGCGGATGACGCGAGCCGACCACCGCACCGGCACGGAGCGCATTGCGGAAGTGGCGGCACATGAAACGGGCGACGTGTTCGTGAACGTGCAGGGCGATGAACCGCTGATCGATCCGGCGGCGATTGATACCGCGGTGCAAGCGCTGCTGGAGGGCGAACCAGCGCAGATCGCCACGGTAGCCACGGCTATTCGCGTAACCACCGATATCATGGATCCGAACATTGTGAAGACGGTGCTGGATTTCGACGAAAATGCGCTGTACTTTTCTCGCGCTCCTATTCCGTGGGTGCGCGACACGCAACACAAAGTGCACGTGAAATACTGGAAGCATCTGGGGTTGTACGTATTTCAACGCGACGCGCTGCTGGAATATCCCACACTGCCGCAAGGCGAACTGGAGCGCATCGAGCAACTGGAGCAATTACGCTGGCTGGAAAATGGCTGGAAGATTCGCGTGGCTGAAGTGGAGCACGACGCAGTTAGCGTGGATGTGGCGGAAGATGTGGTGCGTGTAGAAAAACTGATGGAAGAAGAAAAACGCCCCGCAACGTAATCGCCGCGGGGCGCTTTCTCAAATCAAATTGTGAATCAGGTTATGGCGTGGTTTGCCCGGTGGCAATTCCCGCGGTGGTCCGAGTGCTGTCGGAAGACAGCAGAAACATGGTGGTCGGAGTCGCGAAGTACGCCTGGAAGGTAATGGTGGTAGTCGGCGAGCCAGCCAACAAAATCTTGAGATTATTGTTGTTGGTGCCGTCTCCCGCGATGGTCAAGACGCCGGTCATGCCGACGCCGGTAAAGAGGTTGTTACCGTTGAGGCCGAGCTCGACGTAATCCACGACACCGGTAACGTTGTTGGAAGACGCAGAGCTGAGCACATACTGCCCGGAAAAATCTTCCTCGAAAGGCACGGCGGTGTTGGAGCCAAGCTGCACGCCACTCCAGTTGAACGCATAATTCCCTGCCGAGCCCGCCAAGGTGTAAGGTCCCGGCGATTGGGTCAGCATGGAGCCATCGGCAATGAGTCCCGCGCTGATGTCTTGCAGCACGAATTGGGTGGCGGAACTGGCGTAGAAGATATAGACGAAGGTTCCGGACGACGAATCGGTAAAGGTAAAGGTGCCGCGGCCGGTGCCGGCGTTGGCGGTGTCGATGGCATAGGTAGCCTTGGAGATGTTGGTGCCCTGCGAAATGTGGTTGTACCCACCCGCATCGTTTTCGTCGTAAGAGATTGCGGTAATGTTGCCATTGCCATCGGCCGTGAAGCGAGCCACGCGGCTGTCTGGGCCCTGACTGCCGACATTGACGCGCACGGCAGCGCCGCCCACCAGATAAGTGAAGCTGCCGGTAAAGGCAGAGTTGGCCGTCGGGATGGTGTTGGACTGCAAAACAGCGTCGCCGCTGCTACCTCCCAACAAGTCTTCTTCGATCACCTTGATGCGGGTGTTATCCACGATGTAGAAGGCAAAGCTGCGGCCGCCAAAAGCCATGGTGCCGCGTCCGAAGCCAGAGCCGTTGGTGGTGGTATCGAGAGCGAAGGTGCCTGGCGAAATCGCGGTAGGTCCGGAAGGAGCGGCCACGTTGCCATCGTTGGTGTCCTGCAGGCCTCCAGTGACATTGCCGGCGCCATCGGCACCGAACTGACCAATGATGGAAATGGGGGCTGCGGTGGAAACGCCGAGCGAGACACCAGAGAAATCGAAGACATACTTGCCGTCGAGCGTGGTGTTGGCAAAGTCCGAGGTGGTCGCGAGATTGAAGCTGCCGCTGCTGGTCCCGGTCAGATCGGCGCTGTTATCTGCAGTCTGGATCAGGAATCCGTGGCTGACGGAAGCCATGGACATGTTCAGAGTGAGCACGCCGCCGGTGCTGGTTTGAAAAGCCACCAAGCCGCGCCCGTTGGACTGGATCTGGTACGTCCCGGCCGTAAAGGACACCAGGGACGCGCCGCCACTGGACCCTAGACTCACTACGTCTTCAAGTCCTCCGGTGATACTGCCATTACCATCGGCGATGAAACTGCCGGTGCGCGCCAGGTAAGCGCCAGTAAGATCGACGCCAGACATGGAGAAAGCGTATTGGCCCTTCAAGCTGGCGTTGGAAAAGCCGACGTTGGGGGGTGGGGGTGTGGGACCGCTACCGCCGCCACCACAGCCAGCTACGTAGCCCGCGAGCACTGCGGTCGCAAGAAGCAGTAGGCGCCTCACAGGATACCTCCCTGCTTGTTATTGCTGGAATTGCTGGATTCGTTCCGGGGCGCCGCGTAGGAGAGGGGCACACCGCGAATGCTGCGAACCTGGAGGGCTTGCGTGCCATTTTGCACTACCCGGGCTACGAATTGCGTGCCTTTGCCGAAGTTCACGGCCTCGCCGACGATGCGCAGCGTGTCGCCAACTTGAATATTGAAGTGATTCGCTTGTAAAAGCCGGGGATCGCCAAGGTGAACATCGAGACTGCCGGAGCTGGTCTTAAGAATGACGTGGGCGCCAAGTGGCGGCGTGGTGGAAGCTTGCGTGTAACTCACAACGGTGCCAACCACGGTACCTTCCCGCTGAAGATCGTAGCCTGCTGCTGGACGGGTTGGCACGGTCGCCGGTTCTTGCGCGAGTACAACGCCGCCGCCAAAGAAACTAAGTGATAGCAAGACCAGGCTGAGCGCCCGGATCCCTCGAGTCTGCATGAAATGGCCCCTCTGCTTTCTGTAGATCAAAGTGAACTAGACACACTGCCGAATAATTGGATGCGAAAAAGTACTACTCGTACCTTCCCACAATAGACGGGTTCTGTTCCCGATTGGGTTACGCCAATTCCCCGGAGATGCCGTGTTATGCACGGGGTGGAAACCGCGCGAGCGAACGAACCCAGCAGGAAGGTTCAACCCCGAGGCAGCGCAAAGGTTTCGCTAGCAGAAAAATGTGTGATAGCTCGGTGCGAAGAGTTTGCATTGACAGCTTAGGACCTTCCGAACATAATTGTATGTACGTCAATCCTGCGGAGGTACGACAAGCTCAAATCTGCTCGGAGCGGACGAGAGCGACCCGGATGGCGCCAAAATATATCTTTGTAACTGGTGGTGTTGTTTCTTCCCTGGGCAAGGGCGTAGCAGCTTCCTCCATCGGATGTCTCCTCGAAAGTCGCGGCTTTAAAATCACTATCCAAAAATGCGACCCGTACCTGAACGTTGATCCCGGTACGATGAGTCCCTATCAGCACGGCGAAGTGTTTGTAACCGACGATGGCGCGGAAACCGACCTGGACCTTGGCCATTACGAGCGGTTCACGCACGTCAAGCTGAGTAAGGACAATAACTGGACGACCGGACGCATCTACGAAACGATTCTGACCAAGGAACGCCGCGGTGATTATCTCGGCAAAACCGTGCAGGTGATTCCGCACGTCACCGATGAGATTAAGCGCTGCATCAAGCGCGTTTCTGAAGGCGTAGACATCGTCATCGTGGAAATTGGCGGGACGGTGGGCGACATCGAATCGCTGCCATTTCTGGAAGCGATTCGCCAGATGCGGCTGGAGTTGGGCGCGGAGAATACTCTGTTCGTTCACGTAACGCTGGTGCCCTATATTGCGGCGGCCGGTGAATTGAAGACTAAGCCGACGCAACACAGCGTGAAGGAAATGCTGGGCATCGGAATCCAGCCAGACCTGCTGCTTTGCCGCAGCGATCGGCACATTTCGAACGACCTGAAACATAAAATTGCACTGTTCTGCAACGTGGCGGAAGCTTGCGTCATTTCCATGGAAGATGTGAAGACGATTTATGAAGTGCCGGTGGAACTGAGCAAAGAAGGATTAGACGCGCAGATTATTCGCTTGCTGCGATTGGAAGAACGTCCGGCGAACATGCAGCCGTGGATGGATATGCTTCACCGTTTGCATCACCCCAAGGGTGAAGTGCGTATTGGGATTGTTGGGAAGTATGTGCAACTGGAAGACGCGTACAAGAGTTTGCGCGAAGCGTTGATGCATGGCGGACTGGCGCACAACTACAAGACAGTGATTGATTGGATTGAGTCGGAGGAAATTGATTCGGCGGAAACTGCGGAACGGATGCTGCGCGGGTATGACGGGATTCTGGTGCCGGGCGGATTTGGCAAGCGCGGAATTCAGGGCATGATTTATACCATTCAGTATGCGCGCGACCATAAAGTGCCGTTTTTTGGAATTTGTTTGGGGATGCAGTGCGCCACGATTGAATATGCGCGCGATGTGGCGGGGATGAAGCAGGCAGACAGTACCGAGTTTGATCCGCAAACGCCGAATCGCGTGATTTATAAGCTGCGCGAGTTGCTGGGTGTGGACGAAATGGGCGGCACGATGCGGCTGGGCGCGTGGCCCTGCAAGTTGGAGCCGGGTTCTTTTGCGTATAAGGCGTACGGGCAACTGGAAATCAGCGAACGGCACCGGCACCGTTACGAATTTAATCGCGAGTACGAGAAGACTTTGCTGGGAGCTGGGTTGAAGATTACCGGCAGGACGCCGGACGAAAATTACGTGGAAATTGTGGAGGCGCCGGACCATCCGTGGTTCCTGGGCTGCCAGTTCCATCCGGAATTTAAGTCGAAGCCACTGGAGCCGCATCCGCTGTTTTCGGCGTTTATTGGCGCGGCGCTGGAACACAAGCTGCAGAAGTCGCGGCCGGCGTCGACGCCTTCGCAAGGCGAGGCAAAGCTACCTGAACCGGCGTTGCGAGCCTTGCCCCACGCTTCGGCGTAATTTTTCCTTAATTAATTCGAAGTCGGAAGAGCGGTCTGGTCTTCCGCGGCGTCGATTCTTCGAGCCTCCGTATGAGCAGATTCGCACTCTGGCAAGTCGAGCTATGAGCCGGACCGAGTATGCTATCGTATGAATACTCCATGACTCAGTTCAAAGAAATTTCTCTCGGCACGCTGCGCCTTGGCGGTGGGAATCCGCTTTTTCTGATTGCGGGGCCGTGCGTGATTGAGTCGGAAGCGCATGCGCGTCGCATGGCGGAGCGGGTCACGAAGATCGCCGGGGACGCAGGCGTGCCATTCATTTTCAAGGCGTCGTACGACAAGGCGAATCGCTCATCGGTGAAGGCGTTTCGCGGGCCAGGATTGGCTGAAGGCTTGCGGATTTTGGGGAAGATTAAGGCGGATTTGCGAGTCCCGGTGCTTACGGATATTCATGACTCTTCGCAGGCGGCGCCGGCGGCGGAAGTGGTGGACATTTTGCAGATTCCGGCATTTTTGGCGCGGCAGACTGATTTGCTACTGGCTGCGGCAAAGACGGGGCGAGTGGTGAACGTCAAGAAGGCGCAATTTCTTTCGCCGTGGGATATGGGCAATGTGGTGGAGAAGGTGGCGTCGACCGGCAACGAGAAAATCATTTTGACGGAGCGCGGCGCGAGTTTCGGGTACAACAATCTGGTGGTTGATATGCGGACGTTCCCGGTGCTGCAGAAATTTGGCTACCCGGTGGTGTACGACGTGACGCATTCGGTGCAGTTGCCGGGTGGGCAGGGACACGCGAGCGGGGGTCAGCCGGAATTTATTGAGCCGTTGGCGCGCGCGGGCGTGGCAGCGGGCGTGGATGGAATATTTCTCGAGACCCACGACAATCCGGCGGCGGCGCTTTCCGATGGGGCCAATGCCCTGCCCTTGTCGCAATTGCCGCGTTTGCTGACGCAGCTTAAGGAATTGTCGGCGGTAGTACGGCGTTGGAATGGGAGCCCGGCATGAGCCTGGAAACTGCGCGCCGCGTTTTGCGCATTGAGGCGCAGGCGATTCAGGATGTGCTGGCGCGGCTGGATCAATCGTTCGAACGCGCGGTGGATTTGCTGTTGGGTTGCGAAGGTCGCGTGGTCGTTACCGGAATGGGCAAGTCGGGGCTGATTGGGCGCAAAATTTCCGCGACGCTGTCGAGCACTGGCACGCCCTCGTTTTTTCTGCATCCTGCGGATGCGCTGCACGGCGATCTGGGAATGCTGGCGCGCGGCGATTCTCTGCTGGCGATTACCTATGGCGGGGAGACGCCGGAGATTTTGAATCTGCTGGAGACGCTGAAGCGGCTGGAAATTCCGATCGTGACATTGACCGGGAATGTGAAATCGACGCTGGCCGAAGCGAGCGATGTGGTGCTGGACGTCAGCGTGGAGGAAGAAGCGTGTTCGTTGAATCTGGCCCCGACGGCGAGCACGACTGTGGCGATGGCGGTGGGTGATGCGCTCGCGGTGGCGCTGCTGGACCGGCGCGGATTTTGCCCGGATGATTTCGCGGCGCTGCACCCAGCGGGGCGGCTCGGGAAGAAATTGCTGCGCGTGGAGCACCTGATGCATTCCGGCGAGGCCATTCCGCGTGTAAAGCCGTCCACATTGATGCCCGATGCGTTCCACGAAATGTCGGCGAAAAAGCTGGGTATGACTACGGTGGTGACGCCGGACGGTCAACTTGCGGGAATCTTAACCGACGGCGATTTGCGGCGATTGATGGAAAAGCATGGCGGGGCCACCTTAGCCATGACCGCTGGCGATTGCATGGTGGGCACGCCGCAAACGATTAGCCCGCAACTGCTGGCCAGCGAAGCGCTGAACTTGATGGAGAAGAAGAAAATCACCTCGGTGGTTGTGGTGGATGAAGCGCGTCGCGTGATTGGGGTAGTTCATCTTCACGACTTGTGGGGCTTGCAGTTGGTCTGAGCTTCGAGAGTTCGCGGCGAAACCTTTTTACGTTTCCTGTTATCAAACGTCAGTATCTGCTATCTAATCTATTCTCCCGTTTTCCCTGGAGGCATCGTGGCTGGATTGTCGAAGATTTCGCCTGCGTTGAAGAAGCGGGCGGCGCAAATCAAATTGATCTTGATGGATGTGGACGGCACGATGACCGACGGAAGCGTCACGCTACTGTCGCAGCCGGATGGTTCAGCGCTCGAAATCAAGACTTTTGACGCGCATGACGGGCAGGGGCTGACGTTGGCGCACACGGCGGGGATACGGACCGGGTGCATTACCGGTCGGGAGAGCTCGGCGCTGCAACGGCGCGCCAAAGAAATGAAAATGGAATTTGTATACATGAAGATTCCGTTGAAAATGCCGGCTTACGAAGAAATTCTGAGAAAAGCGGGGCTATCGGACGCAGCGGTTGCCTATGTCGGCGACGATCTTCCGGACATTCCGTTGTTTAAGCGCGTGGGTCTGGCGGTCGCCGTTGGCAACGCGGTCCCGGAAGCAAAGAAGGCCGCGCACTACACCACCAAAGCGTTGGGGGGGCACGGTGCCATCCGCGAAGCGATTGAACTGGTGCTGAAATCGCAAGGCGTGTGGGACGAGATCATCGACAAGGCGCGGGCGTAAAGTTCCTTGACAAGGCGGCGGAGTAAAAGCAGACTCTGCGCAACGTCGCGCCGCCATTGACCGGGCTCTACTCTACTCCTGCGGCGCGTCCACGGGAGAAATCCAGATGAAAACGAATTATGCCGCTGTGGTTGTGGCTGCGATCGCGTATTGGATGCTGGGCGCGGTGTGGTATGGCGTGTTGTTCAGCAAGCCGTGGATGGAGTTGGAACATATCAGCATGGAACAGGCCAAGAGCATGAATCCGGTGCTGCCGTATGTGATTACGCTGCTGCTGAATCTGCTGATCGCGTACGTGGTGGCGCAAATCTGTGTTTGGCGCAATGCCAACACGGTGGGCCGTGGTGCGGCGGTGGGCGTGCTGCTCTGGGTTGGGATCGTGGGGCCGCTTACCTTCACCACGTACATGTACGAAATGCGGCCACACTTACTTTTCGCAATTAATGAGTTTTACCCGCTGGCCGGCTTGGTGCTGATGGGCGCGATCCTTGGTGCGTGGACCAAGAAAACGGCGTAGCTTCTTTTTCCGTTTGCGTGGCTCTCAGGCGATAATGGATGCCTGTCTTGAGAGAGCGAGGATCGAATCCCGTGATGCATCCATGGCACGACGTTTCGCCCGGCAAAGAGTTGCCGCGCGATTTTCAGGCACTGATCGAAATACCGCTGGGCTCGAACGTTAAGTATGAGCTCGATAAAGCGACGGGCTTATTGAAAGTAGATCGCATCATTCACTCCGCAGTGTTTTATCCCGCGAATTACGGCTTCATTCCGCAGACCTATGCCGAAGACAACGATCCTCTCGACGTGCTGGTGCTGTGCCAGGAAGCGGTGCAACCGCTTGCGCTGATCAAGGCGCGGGCGATTGGCGTGATGACCATGATCGACGGCGGCGCGAGCGACGATAAAATTATCGCTGTGGCGACGAACGATCCGGAATTCAGTGATTACCTGGAAGCACGCGATCTGCCGCCGCATCGTTTGCTGGTGCTGAAGCGCTTTTTCCAGGATTACAAACAGTTGGAAGGCAAGCAGGTACAGGTGGAAGACATTCGTCCGGCGTATGCGGCGTTGACGATTATTGAGAAGTCGCTGGCGCGGTACCAGGAATTGAAGGAAAAATTGATCAAAGGCGAAGCTCACGACTGAGGTGATCTGTGAATCCTGTCGCTAAGTGGGGACTCATTTCTGTTGGCGTGCTGCTGGTCGCAGCCTACGCCGGATTGAGCGTCATGGCCGGCGGGCCTAAAGATGCACTGTTCATGCTGCGCTATGCGTTGCCGCACATGCATCGCGGGACGTTGAAGGTGGGAGACGATGCACCGGATGCGGTGCTGGTTGATCTCGATGGCGCATCACGATTTCATATTCGGGAGCGAACTGGCGCGCGGCCGCTGGTGCTGGTGTTTGGCAGCTTCACTTGACCACCGTTTCGTCGCCAGGTTGGCGATATCGCGCAGCTTTATAGCGATTACAAGGATCACGTCGATTTCCTGACCATCTATATCCGCGAAGCGCATCCGCAGGATGAATGGCAAATGAAGTCCAATTTGAAGGACAAGGACGACGTTTGCTACACGCAACCGAAGAACCTGGAGCAGCGCGTGGCGATTGCCAACGATTTCACGAAGCGCTTCAAGTTCAGCGTGCCGTTTGGCATCGATCAGATGAGCAATGCGGCGAACGATGCGTATGCGGCGTGGCCGGAGCGGCTGTACGTGATCGATGAGACCGGGCACATTTCGTACAAGGGCGGCAACGGGCCGTTTAAGTACGATCCCAAAGAAGTGCGCGCCTGGCTGGCACAGCGCTACGGCGAAGTGAAACATCCCGAAGCGGCTACGACGCCGGCGGAAAAGAAAAGCTAATTCCCTGCGTTTGTGAAACCTAAGAATTCTGATCCTTCCGCGCGAAGGGCTGACCAAAACAAAAAAGTAGGATTGGCGCGAGCTTTATCGAAGCTTGGATTTTGTTCGCGTTCGCAGGCGGCGTTGCTGATTCGCGACGGCAAAGTGCGGCTGAACGGAACGGCGTCTCGCAATCCGGAGACTCCGGTGCGATTGGGAGTGGATCGCATCGAGGTGAAGGGACGGCTCGTCGAGTCGGCGGAGAAGATTTACCTGATGTTGAACAAGCCGCGTGGGATTGTGACTTCGGCGGCGGATGAAAAGGGCCGGAATACGGTGTATTCGCTGCTGCCGAAAAATGTGGAGTGGATCGCGCCGGTGGGACGTCTAGACAAGGCGAGCGAAGGACTGTTGCTAATCACCAACGATTCCGAATGGGCGGCCAGGGTCACGGACCCTGCCACGCATTTGGATAAGACGTATCACGTGCAGGTGGCGCGGGTGGCGGACGCGAGGTTACTCGATTCCCTGTTACAGGGCGTACAAACGCCGCAGGGCGAGCGATTGAAGGTGAAAGACGCTAAGGTGTTGCGTGCTGGGGAAAAGAATTCGTGGCTGGAAATTGTGCTGGATGAGGGGAAGAACCGGCACATACGACGGATGTTGGATGGGCTGGGCGTGGAAGTATTGCGGTTGATCCGGGTGGCGATTGGGCCGTTGCAGCTTGGCGACTTGGCGAAGGGCACATCGCGGTCGCTCTCAGAGCAGGAGAAGAAAATGCTCGATCACGCAATGAGGCTAGCTCGCTGATCTGAGAACTGCAAAAGATTTACCACAGAGTGCGCTGAGGGGCCGCAGAGTTCGCGGAGAAAACTTGCAGATGCCTCAGAGCTTGCTACTTTGCTGGCGGCGTGGCGTCCAGTTCGCTGCTGCCGTAGAGTGGGGAATCTTTGGGGATCGGCTGATTCCAGATGTAGTGGTTGAACCAATCGAGGTTGGATTGTTGGAGGGCGCGTAGGGATTTGGGTTTGTTGACGCCGTGGCCAAAGCCGCTATAGAGGACCAGGCGGGACGGGACGTTGTAATCCTGCAAGCCGCGATACAGTTCGAAGCTATCGGGCACTGGCACGCGCTTGTCGTTACTTCCCTGCTGGATCAACGTGGGAGTCTTGGCCTGCTTGATGGTGGTGATGGGAGAAGTCTTGGCGTAAATTTCAGGATCGTCCCACGGGGTGGCATGCAGATATTGGCGCGTGAATGGCGTGATGTCGGTGTTCGCGTAGTAGGTCATCCAATCGCTGATACCCGCGCCGACGGAAATGGCTTTGAAGCGATCGGTATGTGTCGTGAGAAACGCGGAAATGTAGCCGCCTTCCGACCAGCCCATAGCGCCAAGGCGATTAGGATCGGCAATTCCCTTGGCGATTAGATAGTCGACGCCGCTCATCACATCCCACATATCGCCGACGCCCAAATTGCGCACGTTCAACTTGCGAAAGGCTGCGCCGTATCCCGCGCTGCCACGATAATTCGGCTCCAGAACCACCGCGCCTTGCGAGAGAAAAGTCTGAATCGGATAGGCGTATTCGTCGGGAGACAGTGTTGGCTGTGACGTGCCGGTTGGTCCGCCGTGAATGTGCACCAGCAGCGGGTATTTGCGCGATGGATCGTAATCCGCGGGCTTGTGCAGAATGCCTTCGATTACCGCGCCATCCTGACTTTTCCAGGAGACAACTTCCACCGTGCCGAGTTTCCAGTTCTTAACTTGATCGGTCATGTGGGTGAGCTGGCGAGGCGAAAAGGGAGCAGTGCTGGAAACGAAAAGTTCGCCCATATGCGTGGAATCTTCGGTGATGAAGGCGAAATTCTTGAAGTCGCGCGCAAACGAAACATCTTCGAGCAAGAAAACGTCGGGCGAGGTGATGCGGGTAATCGCCGAGGATTGCGAATCCACGCGGAACAGATGCGCGTTGGTTTTCTGCTCGGCGCCAAAGTAAATGCCGTCGGGTCCCCAGTCGACAGCCTGCGTGTCTTCATCAAATTTTGCGGTCAGCACACGCAGATCGGCGGCAGAAGTCGCCGTTTTGGATTGAACAGCGTTGAGGTCGACTATCGCGATCTGGCCATTCGCGTAGTAGAAATACGGGTCTCCTAAAGCGGTGGAGAACGCGAGTTGCTTGCCGTCGGGCGAAAACATGGGATTAACATCCGGGCCGGGTAGCGCGACAATTTTAGATACAACGTTGCCGTGGGTCAGATCGAGCAGATACAAATCCTGTTCACCGCTAAAGGCGAGCAAGGGATTATGCGAAGCGCTGAAGGCGAGCCGCGTGGAGTCTGGCGACCAATTAAAACTATCAACGTTGAGCGTCAAATCGGAGGTCAACTGTTTGGCCGCGACTGCAAGGAAGTTCGTTGACGCGGCGGCGACATCCACCAACCAGAGTTGGTTCTGACCGTAATCCTTCTCGAAGACTTCATAGTCGCTGTACTTTTCTTTGCGATCTTTGCTGGATTTCACTTCCGGGGGATTCGCGGTGAAGGCAATGGACTTCGAATCCTTGGACCAATGAAACGCGGCGATGTCTGTCTCGGACTTGGTCACCTGCCAAGCTTCGCCGCCTTCGGGAGAGATCGCCCAAATCTGGTGTGCGGCAGGCTTGCCATCGCCGGCGTCTTTGCCCTCTTCCTTCTTTTCATCTTTCTTCTCGTCCTTCTTTGCGTCCTTTTTCTCGTCGGGCGAAGGCGGCTCAATGGCGCTGGATTCACGTTCCGTGACGAAAGCTATCCAACGGCTATCCGGCGACCATTCCGCCGAGCCGGAAGATTTCTTGCCGCGAGTCAGTTGGAACGCCGCGCCAGTGGAAACGTTCACCATCCAGAGCTGCTGGATGAACTCGTTGTCTTTCCAATTTGTCTCGCGGACCTGGTAGACCACGAAGCGGCCGTCAGGCGAGATTTTTGGAGAACCGATGGTCTTGAGGCTTAACGACTCCTCCAGGGAGGGAACATGCTTTTCCTGAGCACAGACTAAGCCTGACTGAAAAATTGCGAAGCTCACCAAAGATGCCACGAGTCTGAATTTCATCTTTGCCAATCTCCTCCCGCGAAACCGGGCACAAGTGTACACATAGCGGTGCAAAGTAGGTACGGAATGAGAAGGGGAAGAGTTCCTTGAATTGAGGGAGTAAGCTGCAGCGTTGCAGGAAGATTATCTGCGTAAGAGGAATCACTTTACATCGAGCTTACAGGAGACGTTTCGTGTCGCGGAAAGAGGGTGGAGATTGGGTTACAAAAACAAAGGGCGAGCTGGCTTTCGCCTGCTCGCCCAAAGTTTTAAAGTCGATCGCTTAGAGAGCGGTGACGTTCGAGGCCTGCAGGCCCTTGGGGCCCTTCGTCACTTCGAATTCAACGGCCTGTCCTTCGTTCAACGACTTGTAACCCTCGGACTGAATCGCCGAGAAGTGTACGAAGACGTCTTCGCCGGACTGGCGCTGGATGAATCCAAAGCCCTTGCTAGCATTGAACCACTTTACTGTACCTTGTTCTTTCACGGTATTAATGTTTCCTATTCTGAATTGAGCTATTTGGTGACTCTCGAAGGCCTCGAGCCGTAACAACAAAAAGGGCCCGCAAGGTTTAGCTTGCAGCCCCTAAAGACGAATCCAAAGGTGTTACAAGAGCAACAAATGCAGGTACAGAATAGCATAAATCCCTTAGGTGTCCAAGTAAATTTTGCGCTGTATGAGTAGAAAGGGGGCACCCTGAAAAGGGCGGGATTCCGCCGAATCCCTGTGCACCAAGACACTTCCTGCTTGAAATGGACTGTGGCAGAAATAGTTATGAATTCGCGGAACTTTCTTGACGAATTCGCACGCAAGCGTACAGAACGTGATACAGTGTCAGAGTCCATGATATTTTCTAAACTCGTCGAGCATGATAAAACTTTTCATCAACCTGTCAATTGGGGCGTCAGCCTGATTATGGTGGCGCTACACCTTTGCGCGTTAGGCGCAGTTTTCTTTTTCACCTGGAAGGCGTTTCTGCTAGCCATTTTCATGTGGTGGGTGGGCGGAAGCCTAGGTATCGGCATGGGTTACCACCGCTTGCTGACCCATCGCGGCTACAAAACGCCCAAATGGATGGAATATTTCCTGACAATGTGCGGCACGCTGGCGTTTGAAGGCGGCCCGATTGCCTGGGTGGCCACGCACCGGATGCATCACCAAAACACGGATAAAGAGGGCGATCCGCATTCACCGCGGGATGGCGGGATCTGGGCCCATATGGGCTGGATTATCACCGGGCGCGCCATGCATCGTGATCGCAGCGAACTGCTGCCGTATGTGCCGGACCTGCGCAAAGACAAATTTCATCTGTGGATCAGCAAGTGGCACGTGGTGCCTTCCGTGGTCGTAGCGGTGCTGTTTTACGCTCTGGGCGGCTGGCCGTTTGTGTTCTGGGGCGTGTTCGTGCGTTCCGTGATGAGTCTGCACTTTACGTGGCTGGTGAATTCGGCGACGCATATGTGGGGCTCGCAGCGGTTTGAGACTGGCGACGACTCCACGAACAGCTTCTGGGTGGCGGTGCTGACATTTGGCGAAGGCTGGCACAACAACCATCACTATGCGCCACAGTCGGCGCGGCACGGACTGCGGTGGTATGAGGTTGACGTGAACTGGTACGGGATATGGTTGATGCGCACCTTTGGCTTGGCGTGGGACATCAAGCTGCCTAAGCTGAAAGAAGCAGAATTGCCGGCGGCAGCAGACTAAACGACTAAACTTGCTGGTAAAATGGTTTGAAACGAAAGGGGCCGAATGGCCCCTTTTTTGTTGCTCGATGCCCGAGTTGACAACCCAGAGCTCTAACGCCTGAGTGGGCGGGTCTTACGCACTGGGCAAGTAGCCGCCGGCACGGATCACGTCTACTGCTTCCTGGCGGGTGTCGGCTTCGACGTGGCGCATGATGCGGTGGATGTGGTTCTTCACTGTGAATTCGGAGAGATTCAGCTTGGCGGCAACTAGCACAGTCTAAATGGCTTAGCTGAGTTCGTTTTGTAACTCTCGCCTACCAGAACCTCGATGCGTTTGCACAGTTTCCGCTCGCGCCACTCTTGGCGGTTCCAGGAAAGCGATACATGATCGCACCATTAAATTAACCCAGGTCCTTCCTACTGCTGGGGAGCTAGTCACCGTAAATAAACATTCTATTCCTCTCAGTCAATGATCTCGGAAGAGTCGTCGATGATGAACTCGATATCCTTCAGCTCGGCAGGTATACGAGTTTTAGGAGGAAACAGCCCCATCATCCATGCGATGGCGCTGAGCGCCTGTAGTTGTTTACTGGGATCGGGGAACTCGTACACATCCGAGACCTTTCCTTCAAATAAGACAACCTTCCTTTTCTTCGCATCCATTCTAGGGATGAGGTAATTTTTAATAAAATCAGTCAACGTAATCGGCCCGTTTGGACGCTCTGGCATTTTCAACTCGACGAGCGCCAGCTGACGGGGCGTCAATTTTCTGGTATATTCCATCACCTTCTTGCTTTTCATAAGTCTCTCCTGTTTCGAGGCGGTGGCGCGATTTGAATCGACACGCCACCGCGGAATTCTGGATCCTCCTCTTACGGTGAAACATTTACGTTCAGCGTCGGCAGTGCAGGCTGTCCTTTGCGAGCGCGTTGCAGCCGCTCGAGTTGGTTCAAGCAACGATCATAGTCGCGTTGGAGGCTTGCATTGTATCGAAGTAGGCGGTCCAACCTCGCAGGTTCAGGAACAAAACTGGATTGGCTTTCCAGTCCTTCGCGCTCCTCCGACGATCTTTTCAGCGTTTTTAGGGATCGCTTGAGACAATTTATTTCATCTCTCAGGCAGTCAAGAAACTTGGCTTGGCGTTCCGCCGGCGGCAGATCGAACTCCTTAAACTCCGGGTGACCGGATAGCGGCGAATTGTCGCGGTATAGTCCGTATATATGTAGGATTTGACATTCATGCTGCTCTCCGAAAACGCGATTTATGACCGCGCGGTCATTCTCAGGATCGAAGCCTCGAAATTCGATAGAACCTTTGAACAACTCAAGAAGCTCCACAACCCTTCCTAGAATAAGAGGATTGCGCCGTCCTTCAAGGAGCCCGTATTTTCTCCCGGTCGTCGAAAGTTCAAGGATCGCAGCTTCCCCCCCCTCTGCTGTTGCTCACGCTCGACGACCCGAGAATTGAATTTCTTTTCCGATTGGATCTCGGCGCTCTCAGCCTGCAGTAGCCGACGATAACGCCATTGCAAAATAGCAAGTTCCTCCACATGGACCTCTTCGACTGTTCCCACTGGATGGAAATAGTCTCGGTATCCCTGCACCAAGGCGTCGTACTGCTCGCGGGACTCTTCGCCTAACAACGCGACCTTGGCAAATATCCCATGCGTGAGCGCGTTGCGACCACTCCTCTCTTTTCCTCGACTTGTTCTCGGCCCGCCGCCCCTTCGGGCGCGCGCAGGCGAAGTACCTTCGCCGGACTTTGTATATTGGTCGGAGTCCGGCTTCCTGAAAGGTGTAACTTCCGCTGACACTTCGGACCGTTCTTCGTTAGGCGATTCGATCTCTACTGCGTTCTCTTCTAGTGGTGTGTTCATTTTTCGTCTCCAAAAAAAAGGGCAGGCGCCCTGGCGCCTGCCCCGATATTTAGAGGTCCACTGTAAGGGAAGGGTGGCCTCTAGAAACCTTTTGCGTTCGTTGCCCCCGGCTTATCGGTGCAACTCAGTTGCACGAGACTCTGATTCGCCGCGACGCACCTTACAATTTCAGATTATAATCCACGATACAGAAAAACCAGCGGCTCGCGTATGACTCTTTGGACACAAATCTATGGCGAACTCGCCCCGCTTTGAGTACCTAGAAGCACGGATCTGTTCCTCATCGAGAAGTTACGTTCCAGTGACGCTCACAAGACTTCCGGTGCGACTTCGTTGCGGCCATTCTCGACAGGAGAATGTGAATTGCAAAATCTGCCTATCTCTGATCTCCGCTCGGGGTAGAAGCCAAAACCTTTTGTAAGTACTTGTGACCCTCTTTGTCGTATTCGTCTACGCCAATCTTGAGAAGCAATTCACAGATTTGAGAAAGACTTCTGGCTTCTTGTTTTGCAAGCTTCAAGAGCCTTCTTTTTAGGTCTGCGTGGATACGAAAGGCCAAAGGGGCATCTTTTCTCATTTGAATGCGATTGTAGGAGAAAGACCGCTCCCTGCCAACAATTGTCTTGACGCTCCCACCGTCTATGTATGATACTGTATGTGTGTCTCATACACACGAAAGGAGTCAAAATCAATGGCCTCTGTTGGAACGAAAATCGCATACAGACGGAACCTGACACTGGCGAAGCGTCTATGGTTCGGTCAGATCAATCGAGAACAGCAAGTCTCACTCAAATCTTTGTCTGCGAACTTTGGACTTTCTATAGCCGCGGGCGATCTTCAGCTCTTGGAGAATCGCTGGTATGTCACACATTCCGGGCTCATCCGGCTAGCTCAACGCAGAGGCTGCTCGGGAATCGCCGTGAGTCTCATCACGGAGTTCTGTGAATGGAGCTCATCCCGGTTTGTTTGCAAAGCGACTGTCTATAAAAAAAACTGTGCTAAGGGCTTTGTCGGTTACGGCGATGCTGACCCCTCCAACGTTTCCTCGTTGGTCCATGGGGCTGAGATGCGGATCGCCGAAACTCGCGCGGTGAATCGCGCACTCCGCAAGGCTTATGGCATCGGCCTCTGCTCGGTGGAAGAATTGGGCGCGTTCTCGAGCACGCCGAGGCTTCGGCCGCTCCCCCGTCGTCGAACGGACATTCCGCCTCCAGCGTTTCGGACAACAGCCAACCCCGGCTCCGCGATCGGCTCTGCCTTTTGATCCGCCAGTACAACCTCGATGCGAATCTCGTGAAAGCCTACGCGGCAGATTTCTGCGGCACGCAAACTCTCAGCGGCGCCACTCATGAATTGGTCGAGTCCTTTATCTCCCATCTCGCCTCGTCTGCAAAAGAGAACAGACATGCCCTGGTCTGCAAGCTGAATTCCTACGCTCAACCGGTAGAGACAACGTCATGAGGCGACATATTCCCGGTCTACATTCAGGGCATCATGGGACGTCCAGCAACCTCGATGGGATATTTCTGGTCCGCGTGGAACGGGCTTCTTATCGCTGGCATCCCCAGAAGCCCTTCCTGTCGGTAGGCTTCTGCATCCTTGAGCCAACTTCCCATGAAGCGCTCTCCTTCTCAGGACGTCTCTACGTTACGGAACGCGCGCTTTGGAAGCTCACTTGGTTTCTACGCGATTTTGGCTATGACACAGAATTGCTTACTCGCGACCAGATCGATGAAAAGGCTCTCGTGAGTCTGCGCGGAGTCGTGCGGACCACATTCACTAACCTGAATGGGCATTCCTACCAGAACCTCGATGCGTTTGCACCGGCTGCCGAGTGGGAAGCTCTTTCCTGCACAACGAGCCGCTAGAACGAAACTGAGAGCAGCCAAGATGCACTATAGCTATACCCAGATTGCACAGTACCTCCGCTGTCCGCGCAGCTATCGCCATCGCTACCTGGACGGATGGCGCGAAAAGGAAACCCGGTCAGCCATGATCTTCGGGCGCTGTTTTGAAAAAGCACTTGAGGCCTACTTTTGCGGTGACGACTGTGGCGCGGCGCTTTATCGAGAGTGGGGCGTCTATCGGGATGCGCCTTTTGGGTACAAAAAGGGAGAGACGTGGGATCGGCTGCTGCATCAGGGTGTGCACCTTCTCCAGCGCTTTGCCCAGGACAATCGAATTCACATAGCCCAACCCAAAGAGAATCTTCAAATCAAAGTGGTGCGGGACCTACCCGAACTCCAGTCAGTTTCTCTCATATGTCGACGCCGTCGGCGAACTCGATGGCCACCGCTGTCTTATAGACTGGAAGACGACAGCCAGCCGGTATTCCGAAGAGCCAGCAGGATTGCTGTCGCTCGACCCGCAGTTGATCTGCTATTCGTGGATGACCGGGATCTCTGACGTGGCATTGGTGGTCTTTGTCCGAAAGCATCAGCCCGAAATCCAGTACCTCAGAACATCCATCTCCGAAGAACAGCGAGTGGAATTTGGCCAGCTCGTGGGGACGACAATCGATCAGATCGAAGCGGCCCAGTTCCCTTCCCACAGCGGGATTCGTTTCCCACAAAACGGTTGCGTGAGTTGCTCGCATCTCGGACTTTGTCTCGATGACCAAAAGCTGATCGATTCCAGCCTTATCCGTGCCGCAGGAGCGAACGACCTTGCCTGGCTTGACGAGCTTGTGGATTAACAGAACACCTGATGGAGACTCCGGAAATCAACCGCCGGCGGGCCGTATTCGTTCTCGGACGAATCGATGAGATTTTGTCGTGGGAGAAGACCAAGGAACAGGAAAAGGATGTTCGGTTCGTCGAGTTGGGGGAATACCTCTGCGAGGTACGTGCAAAACAATATTGGCGACTTGAGAGATTGAAATCTTTTGATGAGTTTCTCACAAAGCGGTTTGTGGATTCGCGGTGGAAGGCTTATTACCTGATGGCGATTCACGAGAAGTTGACGCGGATCCCCAAACATGAATTTGCAGCAGGTCGGTTGGAGCAAAGCTACGGAGCTTGTTAAGGTCGCTCGGCGAGATGGCGAGCAGTTTGACTGTGCAACCTGGTTGCACAGAGCCAAGCAGATGCCGAAGGAGGGGTTCAAATGTGCAGTCGAGCGGCATTTGACCGGAAAAGAGACCGAGCCTTGGGAGATCATTTACTTCAAGCTATATAAGAGTCAATTACCGATCGTCGAGAAGGCGCTCGAGACGGCAGCGCTAATGCTGGGAAGCGAAAAATCCCGGGGCTATTGCCTCGAGATGATCTGTGCCGACTTCCTAGCGGGTGCAAGCCATGAGGAAGGTAATCCATAAGAGGGCCCGAAACTTAGCCACTGTTGATATTCGCACGCGACACCAGTCCACTATTATGAGCAGACTACGGCAAAAGGCTCCCAGGTTGAGGCTCAATAGCGAACAGTACCGGCTTCTTCGTGAACGGGTCTTGGAAAGAGACGGATGGAGATGCCAAATTTGCGGATCTATGAACAACCTGCACGTCCACCACAAGCAATATCGCAGCGCACTTGGGAATGACACCGAGGACAATTTAATTACTCTGTGTTTCCACTGCCACCGATCTCATCATTTCCAGGGAGATTAAGTCGGCTGATCTCGGTGCTCAGTCGATCACTGGCAATGGGCCTTGGCGCCGGTACTCAACTCAGCAGTCTTCTTCTTGGTAGGCCAATGCTTTGTCGCGACAGCGAGTCGGTTGGAAATTACGTCTGCCTAAGCTTGGATTCCGGCAATCCAAGTGACTCTGTCTCGAACGTGTCAAAGATTCCTGTGGCAATTACAAACCTTCTACGCGGACGTGAGCGGCATAGGCCATGCCAGCGGCACTGCTGGCGTATGCGCTGCCGCCGGTGCAAGCGTTCCCATAGGCATAGGCGATGTTGCTGCAACCATCACTATGCGCCACAATCGGCACGGCACGGACTCGGTGGTATGAGGTTGACGTGAACTGGTATGGTCGATGCGCACCTTCAGTTTGGCGTGGGATATCAAGCTGCCTGCTGAAAGAAGCAGAACTGCCGGCCGCAGTAGACTGACGTTCCTGGTGAAAATGTTTCGAAAACAAAAGGGGCCGAATGGCCCCTTTTTTGTTGCCTGATCCTCGGAGTGTTGCGAGTTGACCAACCAGAGCTTAACGCCTGAGTGGGCGGGGGTCTTAAGCGCTGGGCAGGAAGCCGCCTGCGCGGATGACGTTTACTGCTTCCTGGCGGGTGTTGGCTTCGACGTGGCGCATGATGCGGTGGAGGTGGTTCTTTACCGTGAATTCGGAGAGATTCAGCTTGGCGGCGATTTCTTTGTTGGTCATGCCTTTGGCTACCAGCGCAATCAGTTCGCGCTGGCGGTAGGTAAGCCCGATCTTGATGCAGGCTTGCTGGTCATCCATCCCAGAACGCTGCCGAAAATCCTGGGCTACATACTGGAACAAAGCCATGGCGAGCTTGGGCGGGCAGACCGCTTCCCCACTGGCAACGCCGCGCACCGCCGAAATGATTTCTGCCGACGTGGCGTCCTTCAGGAGATAGCCAGACACCCCAAGGCGCACTGCCTTCAGGAATGAAGGTGTGTCGTCGTCCATACCGAAGAGAACGATTTTAGTTTGGGAGGTGCGGTCGTTAAGGTCTTCGATAAGGTTGCGAGCATACACAGACGTGAGCGAATCGAGGAGCAAAACATCACAAGGAGTGGCGGCGATGTGCTCCTTCGTGATCTGTGTATACTGGCTTTCGCCTACCACGGCGATTCCGGCGCGCTTTTCAAATAGCCGCACCAGTGCCTCGCGAAGCAAGCGGTTCTGAACAACCAGGTAAACACTAATCGGAAGCTGCGGGCTCTCGCTAATGTTGATCTCCTTTTAAACAGTCCGAGTTGGCGAACCATCGGAATTGGCACGCCGTCAATATCTAAAAAAGTTAACCATTAGAATGATACGTCATATGTCAAGTTCTACCGATAAGTTAGGCGGGTTGGGAGACGGCGGCGCTCCGGCCCGACGCACAGAAAATCCTACTGAGGATCTCCACGTTGACGCAAGTCGGGTAAATGCTCTAATGGCCTTGTCCGGGACTTAGCGTTTCTCCCGGCTCAGGCATGTAGAGCAGGGATGTTGGTAGGAGAGTCGGGAAACTGGCAAGTGGCTAAGCGGTGGGGACAGATGTGAGGAAGGACAAATAGTAGTGGGGCACGATTGTTTTCAGCTGAGTTCTCACTTGAAGGTCGGTATCGGTGGCTAACGAGGAACGTAAAGCAATGAATATACTAAGACAGGACTTGCCACGGTTGGTTGCGGCCAAGGGCGCTGGTGTCATACATGATATTGGCGAATACGGTGGGAAAAATGAGTTCGTCGTTCTGGAACAACTGCTCTGTGAGTTTTTCGCCTTCGCGGAGGCCTATGAATTGGATCTGCTTATCAGCCTGGGATGGGGAGAGCGCCGCTTGGTGGCGAAGAAATGCATGAGCGAGGTCGATGATGCGTATGGGTTGATGCATGTCGAAGACGAAAATATCTGCGTGCTGCCCGATTGTGGTGGCTTGAAGCAAGCGCGAGGCAGCGTCGGACCGCGAGGGGAAGAAGCGCTGTGCGTCAGGATGAGTTACGGTGAGCGGTTCGCCGTTTTGCAATTGCTCCGCCCAGATGGGGATGACGCTGCCGCTGGAACCAAAAACATTACCGAACCGCGCAGAGATGCAGCAAGTGGCGTTGGCGGGCCGCGCAGCAAGCATCAGTTCGCCGATACGCTTGGTAACGCCGACAACACTGGCTGGATAAACGGCCTTATCTGAGGAGATAAAGACAAACTTTTCAACTCCTGCCGCGGTCGCAGCCTGTAAGACCGTCTGGGTGCCAACCACGTTGGTGTTAACGGCAGTTTTGACGTTGGATTCCATCAAAACCACGTGCTTCTCTGCGGCAACGTGAAAAACTATTTCAGGCTGCAGGTCCCGCAGAATTTCCTGGATACGCGGAGCGTCCAGAATATCGGCAACATAAAATGAACGCAAAGCTGATGGATTGCTCTGCGTCAAGCCCAAGCGCAAATCCGAGAGCGCTGGCCCATTGCGATCCAGACACGCAACATGCTTAGGGTCCAATGTAAGTAGCTGCTTGCAGAGTTCTGATCCGATCGACCCAGCCGCACCGGTTACGAGTAAGAGTTCGCCCGGAGAACTCACTCCGGATCGGAGCGAGATCGACACTCGCAGAAGACTGTGTAAATAGCTGCTGAAGTTGCACAGCGTGATTGGAACTGGATTTGGAGATCAACGTAGAAGTATGAACAGGTGGGCGATTGGGGCAGGGATTGCCGGGACGTAATGCGCGGAGTTGGCAATGACCGCGTGACGCTTCAATTGAACAGATTATGCGCTTCGCTTACGGAAAAGCCGACAAAGTGATCGATGATGTGATCCGCTCCGGCCTCCAGAAGAGCCGGTGCGCGGCTCGGCTCGGCAACGCCGACGCAACGCATGCCGGCAGCCTTCGCCGCTTTGACGCCGGACACTGAGTCTTCGAACACCAGAATTTCCTTGGGTGCCACATCTAGCTTCTGGGAAGTTAGACGGAAAATGGCAGGATCGGGCTTGCCCAAGACAACATCATCGCCAGCTACGATGGCCGCGAAATAATCGGTGAGGCGCAGTTTCTGCAGAACGAAATGAACGCGGCTATCGCTGCCGGAAGAGGCCACGCCCAGCTTGATCCCAGCTTGCGAAAAGTTTGCGAGGATCTGTTCAACGCCCTGAACCGGGCGAAGCTCGGCGCGGGCTTCCTCGCGAAACAGCAATTCCTTTTCGTGGCCGAGACGTTCAACTTCCTCCGGCGAAAGCTCGCCGAGGAAATGGCGCAATATGTCTTCTTTTTTCCTGCCTTCCAGGATGAAGGCCAGATCGTCTTCCGTGACTTCCTTACCGACGGAATCGAGAAATCTTCTCCCACGCCTTGGTGTGAACCGGATGGCTATCAACAATCACGCCGTCCATATCGAAAATCACCGCTTGCAGCATCCGCAGCCCTCAGCTTGAAAGATTTGCAAAACCGGGCCAAGTTTCTTGTGCCCGCTGATAATTCTCCATGGTACCAATATCGAGCAGATAATCGCTAATCGTAATGGCGGACATGCGCCCAACGAGTTTCGGTAGGACATGAAAGCCAATATCGGCTAGTCGGTCGGAAGGAATCAGGTCGAGCACCTGGCGCCGGGCGATCATGATTCCGGAAAAAGCCAGTGCACCAACAGGCTCTTGGGGTTTCTCAACGAAATCTCGAATCACCCCGTCACGATCGACGCTTACGATCCCGCAGCGGCGCGGGTCCGGCACTTCGTACACGCCAAGGCTTGCAAGATGATCGGTGTGGCGCTGATGAATCGCCTGGAGCGGGGCGAGGTTCGCAGCGGTCAAGACATCTGAATAAAAAATCCAAAAAGAAGAGTCAGAGTCTAACCAGTGGCGGTTTGCCAGCAACGTTCCCGCGCTGCCGAGCAGTGTCTGTTCTTCAGAGACTTCAATCTTTAGTTCGCCGGCGTGCTCTTTCACAAAGGAGCGAATTGCCTCGGCGTGCGCGTGGACATTGATCAGAATCTGGCTTATTCTGTGACGCCGGAAAAGTTCCATCCAGATCTTGAGCATCGGAACGCCACAAATAGGCACCAGGCACTTGGGCATGGTGTCGGTAAGCGGACGCAGCCTGGTGCCATACCCCGCGGCCAGCAAGAAAGCCTTCATTGTTGGGATTTACTCCAGACGTGTCTACGAGACATGAGTGGGAGCTTGGTTGATGATTAGGAAACTTCGAAGAGGACGCGGCCTCGAAGGTCCAGCGCATACCGCCGCACGCATCTTCATCGATGAATGGATCGTTGGCTACGACACGAGCTCCATGGGTGTCGAACTCAAACGCCATTTCGTGGATGCCCAGCTTGGACATTGCTTCGCGCACGCTTGCCTGGGATTTCTCTTCGCAGTAGAGAAGTAGAAAACCGCCGCCGCCTGCCCCGGTGATTTTTCCGCCCAACGCGCCGTTCTGTCGCGCCAGGCCGTACGCTTCGTCAATCATGGGATTGGAGATTTGCTGGGAAACTTTCTTTTTGGCTTCCCAGCCGGCGTGAAGCAGTGCACCAAATTTCCGAAGATCGCCGTGCAGAAGCGTCTCTCGCATCTCCTCGGCCAGGGCACGGATCTCGTGCATGGAATCCAACGTGCTTCCGGAACCTTTACTAGTGGAGCGCTCCTGCTCTTGCAGAAATTCTTCCACGAGCTACGCGCTGAGCCCGTGAAGAAAAGCATCAAGTTACTTTGTAGCTCGCTCTGATGATCGGGCCGCAAGACCACCGGCTCCACGTGAACCGCGCCATCAATTTCAAAATTGATGAAGTTCAGTCCGCCAAAGGCCGCGGCGTATTCGTCCTGCTTCCCTACCGGCTTGCCCAGCACATGGCGTGCAATCGTGAACGCACGCTCGGCCAACAGGTATTTCGAAAGCTGCATACCCAGATATTCGGAAAGGGTTTTCAGAACACCCACACAGACGCTAGCGAGGGGACCCCAATCCGGTCCCAGGAAGGATTTCTGAAGCTAGGAACAGGTCGATCGATAAGATTCTGGCCAAACCCCTTCATGATGGAGAGCGGGATTTCGAGCTGAGTTCCCTTCACATCCATGCGCTCAATGTCGTGCCAAGTTTCAGCGACTCGCAGGTCCGAGGAAATTACCTGCACCTTGCCATCAGAGCGCTTCTGCAAAATGGTATAGAAGTATTTGTTGATAGAGGTGCTGAGGACCGCCCCACCAAATCGTTCGTAATACGCGGGCAAATCGGTTCCGCCACCCGCGAAACTAATCCGCACTGGACTCCGCACGATCAACATGGACACCCTCCTGACGTTGCGTGGTTATGAGTGTAGCGGGCGGGCCTTCAGCTGAGGCTGGGCCACGTTCAGTTCTCACCAGACGGAGAGCGAGGGTCCACGCCGTCTGCACAATCAAAGAAAGGTCCAGAAAAAGGGACCAGTGAAAAATATACTGCAAATCGAAGCGAGCTTTTTCTTCAGAGGAATGGCGCTCTCGCAATCCTTGGACCTGCGCAAGCCCGGTCAACCCCGGCTCTACGCTAAGGCGCTGCCGCTGCCAGTCCGAATAATGCTTTACGCGCTCCGGCGATTCGGGGCGAGGCCCGACGAGGCTCATTTGGCCGGCCAAGACATTCCAGAGTTGCGGAAGTTCGGTAAGGCTGAACTAACCTTTACCGTTCGAAACCCGCTAATTCTCGGTAATCCCGGCTGATGTTCAAGCGGTACATGGGGAACAGACTTCCGCCATGGCCGCAGCGGGTATCCTTGCAGAATGCGTTGCGCTTCTTGCTGCGAACCTTGAGAGCGGCCGCCAGCGAAAGGGGAAAAGTCAAAACCAACAACACGCTTGCGCCCACAGTGTCCAAGATTCTCTTAAGCGCCAACGAACCCGCCCAAACATTGCGCTCCTCCAGCGAAATCAGGGGCACGCCATCAATCTCCACCATGTTCGCATCGGAAACGTAAAGTTGATACCGGTGCGGAACGAGGCGTACTCGCATGCCCAAGCTGCGGCACTGCGACACGACCTTTTCCACCTCCGTGCTGCCGTGTTGTTGAAGCACCACGATTAAATCCTGAACCTTGGCATCCTCCAGGAATTGAGCGATTCCGGTGGAAGCCAACGACTGGTTTTGGGGGCTGGGCAACCGGTCTCCTTGGAACTGCCTCCATTTCCAGATGGGTATAGGAAACCCACAACCTCCAGTAAAAGTTCCGGGTGCCGACGGATTTTTTCTGCCAGTTCCGTGGCCAGCGTTCCGCCTCCCAAAATCACGGCGCGTCGCGCGCCACCGGAACGAGCGCGCGACAGAATGACCAGCCTCGCGCCACAGCGAATCAGGAGGAAAAGCAGGCAAACAAGAGGAAAGGTAGATAGAGAAAAAGCAGTCGCGAGTAGTAATGCCGGGTGGCAAATCCGACCGCGAAGAGAAACACCATTAAATAGAAGATGCCAATCAGCAAACGTGAAGCGATGGCTGAAAGTTGCCAGCCTCCCTGGAAGCCATCCAAGCTCCTGCTTAGGGAGAGCAGCGTCCAAATCAATAAAGCCGAGCCAACGATAGAATAGAATATACGAAGAAGCGCATCGGACTCGAGACCTAAATCGAAATAGTGATAACGAAAGAAATAGGCGAGTAGGAACGCGAGAACGATCCAAACCAGATCAAGCAACAAAATCGAGAATCGATATTTTCTAGTCATGGCGATGTACTACCAACGTCTACCAGACTGCGCAATTGTCACAAATACCATGAAACGGGGCCCCTGAATGTAGATGCTAAGTCGCTATGAATTGGCCATCTTATGAACCAACTCCTTGGACTGGCGTTGCTCCCACTTCCACGCACCCTCAAGGATATTATGTAGCTCGGAATGGACGGGACGCCAACCGAACTCTTGCATTAGACATATATCGGGCTCGCGCATAGGACGGGAGGGTCACCAGCCTCCGGGAACACTCACGGACTGCAATGCTTGTGCCCGTCACTCTCTGTGCCGCCTTCCATATCTCCTTTTTACAGGAGAAACTCGCTCCAGTACCGATGTTATAGGCGAGGAAGCCTGGTTGGTTCATCTTCTTGAGCGCCAAAAGGTGGGCTCCGGCAATGTCTAGTACGTGAACATAGTCCCGGAGGCAGCTGCCATCCGGTGTGTCATAGTCGGTGCCATAAATCTGAAATGCGGGCCGCCGACCGGATGCGACCTGAAGCAACAAAGGGATGATATGGGTCTCCGGTTCGTGACGTTCTCCCCAGTTCGCATCACCACCACAGGCGTTGAAATAACGGAAAACGACGACGCTCCATCCATAGCCGGACACGTACCAACGCAAAAGGTCTTCAAACATCAGCTTGCTTTGTCCGTAGGAATTCACGGGTTCTTTGGGATGATTCTCGGGCGTAGGCACGATCGTAGGAGTGCCGTAAACAGCGGCGGTCGAGGAAAACACAAAATTCTGGATCTTGTGTTTACGAATCGTTTCAACCAGGGTAATTCCCTTAGCCACGTTGGTCTCAAAAAATATGCCTGGGTTGGTCACCGATTCAGCGATTAGAGCTTTGGCTGCAAAGTGAAACACCGTGTCGAATTGGCCGCGGGCGCAAACGGCCGAAAGGGCTTCTGCGTCGCCGATGTCGATGCGGTGCAACGGAATTCCCTGTGGGACGGCTTCCGCGTGTCCGGTAGACAAGTCGTCTACAACTTCAACGTGATGCCCGCGCGCCTGGAGTTGCCGGCAACACGTTGAACCTACATACCCCGCTCCACCCGTGACTAATATCCGAGACATCAGTACGCACCCTCCCGTTTGATTACCTTCAATGGCGTAAGGATTAGAATTTTCAGGTCCAACCACAGCGACCAGTTGTTTATATAGTGCACATCCATCGCAACGCGCTCTTCATACGAGACTTCTTGCCGCCCGTTGACCTGCCAGTACCCGGTAATCCCCGGCTTTACGGAAAGAAATAACTCTTGGAAGGGGCCATATTTCGCCAATTCGGGAGCAGTGATCATGCGGGGTCCGACCAAGCTCATCTCACCAAGGACAACGTTAAACAGTTGCGGCAGTTCGTCCAGGCTATGACGCCGCAGGAAAGCGCCAACCTTGGTTAAGCGCGGATCTCTTTTCAGCTTATAACTTTCTTCAAATTCCGCTCGTAGTACTGAGTCACGGTTTAGAATTTCGTCTGCATCGCGCCGCATGCTGCGGAACTTGAACGCGTCGAACTCACCATTTTTGGCGATGATACGCCGTCGATAAAAGACGGGCAGGCCATCGTCTGCAACGATCAACAGGGCAGCAAGAAGAAATACGGGTGACAGCAAAATCAGCAACATCGTCGCCCCGAGCAGATCGAGAACACGCTTGAGAAACAGTTCCACTTGGCTGCGGGAGGCTTGCGCCGCCTGCTGTGACATAGTCCGGGCAGATTCAATGGAAGAATCGAGTTGCATTAGGAATTGTGGATATTCAGGCTTGCTCCCCCGCAAGCCAACCGGCGATAAGACGTGGCGCTTCAGCGCGCCTCCGTCGCTTGTGAAGGCCTAGTGGAATTCTGGACGCGCTGGCGCAGGCACGAAAATAGTGCATGTGCCATCCCCAACTGGATATCCTCCACAATCTGCATGTTGTCGGAAGCAGCGATCGCACAGTGATCGCAGAGGTCCTTCATCTTTCCTCCCGAGAAACCACCGAGGCCGATATTAATACCCCCCAGTTCGCGGGATACCTCTAATGCCTTCAGAACGTTCCTTGAGTTCCCACTGGCGCTGATAGCCATTGCCAAGTCGCCGGGTTCCAGAAGATTGCGAAGTTGCTCGGCAAATACGAGTTCATAACTCAGGTCGTTTGCCAGAGCGGTGAGCAGGGCCAAGTTATCTGTCAGCGCCAGAACGCGAAAACGTTTTTCAGCCGACCCGGGTGAGGCCGTTCCCTTCCCCAGGTCACATGCCAAGTGAGAAGCTAGCGAGGCGCTACCACCATTGCCGAAAATGAAGACCTTCCTGCGATCCTGAAAGGCTTTCCACAACTCCTCACCAATCTGATCGATCTCCGCGTAGGGGAGCTTTTCGGTAGCCTGGCTCTGGAGTTCAAAGTAGTCGCGAGCATTGGCGATTTTAGTTGTGGCACAGTTCGGTGTTTGAACAGTTAGCTGGTGTTTCATTAAGTCGCCTCCCCTGAGGAACGATTGGTGCTAGCTCGAGGATGCACCAGGTTCACCTCGAACCACTCGCACTACAGCTTGAATACCGCCCGCATAGGTATAGATTCTTACGGTAAATCGGGTAGACATCACATTTAAACTGCCAGTTACGTGTCCATCATATAACGATTCGTCTAGGATACCATCGATCTTTGAGGACACTCGGCCATATAAATGCAGTCTCGCCTATATGGTGGCCGAAGTGCGGCATATGAACTTTCCGGAACTGCTAGGAGTTCAGCGTCCTACAAGCCTGATCTACAGACCCAGCGCAGCCGGTCCGGAACCATTAACCCAGTGGCTGATATTTAGTTGTCCGCCACTCGGTGGTAAGCGGCCAGACAATTTTCGGCTGGTTCGCCCGCCCAAGAAAATTTATTTTTGATTCGTTGGCGTGCTCTCTCGCCCAACCGGTTGCGCAACTCTGGCTCAGCAAGCAATTTTTCCAGCTCGGCCGTAAAGCGGTTTTCGTCACCCGGAGGGGCCAAGATGCCGCTCTCCCCGTCCTCGATATAGTCGACGTTCTGACCCACCGCCGTCGTTACAACAGTCTTTCCCATTGCCATGTAGTCGATGATTCTAGCAGAGCATTTAGACTGATGAATCGGGTCATCTGGATATGGAAATACAGTGATATCCGAGGCGCAAATGAGGCGAACATATTCGGCATACGGTAAACGTGGGAAAAACTTGGCGTCGACATGTTCATTTTGGAAATACTCCTTAATTTGGGCGATTCCCGAACCTTCGCCTGCGACCATCACGCTCGCGCCAAACGGAATGGCGGCCTTTGCCACCACACGGCAGAAGAACATCGTTTCTTCACCCGCCTCAATGTTTCCGCTATAAAAAATTGCGGGATTCTCGTCAAGACCAAACGATCTTTTCGCATCAGCGGATCCTAATTTGAGCGCGGCCTCCTGATGGACGGTGTTTTCGGCAGATGCACCACAATTGGGCACATAGAAAATATCTTCGCCTGATCCACGAAGCTCTGTGGCTCGCCGCGTTAGTGTTCGGCTCGCGACGGTAACTGCGGGCGCTCGACGAACTAACCATTTTTCCTGACGGTCTATGTATTCCTTGACCAACCAAGGATAAGTGTTAACCTCATTCCAGCCCCCCCAGCCTTCCCAATCGTCGCAATCCAAAACAACAGGTTTTGAACCACGAAGGAGAAACCAAGTACAAGCGGCGCCTGCGTAACCCTTAGGTTTAAATACGTGGAGCACGTCCGGGGCGTAGTGGCTAATAGCCGCGCACAGTCTATTCACCAGCAGGGGGGCGTGCCGAAAGCCTGGTCGCTCTCCCACCCTGATATTCAGGATTCGAACGCCCTCTAACTCGCGTTCTTGACCGGAATCGGCAGGGTTGTCGTATGGAGTCAAAAAAAGCGAAACTTCATGCCCTTTCCGAACCAATTCCGCACCTAAAGGAAAAGCACGCGCTCGCGCCGTACCCTTCGGCTCCCACGCGAAACCACAAACCATCGCTATCCGCATCCTTGATTAACTCCCGACCCGCATGGCGCTAAGTAAAGTCGGAGCCGGTGTTGATTCGAGAATTTCCTGGATTAATTCACTGAAGCGTGGCCCCCAAGCCTGTAACGAGTAACGCTCCTCAATGGTCTTGCGTGCTGCTTGCGAGAACCTCAAGCGAGTGTGAAAATCTGCAACCAGGTGATCTAATGCCTGGAACCATTGCTCCGGCGTCTCCGCACAGAATCCATTCACATTATGCTCGACGAGTTCCGAGGTCATACCTACTGGTGAAACTACGGTGGGAATTCCAGCTGCCATGTATTGAATGGCTTTGAATGCGCACTTTCCGCGGGTCCACTCGTTGTCAGGTACCGGCATAATGCCTATGTCGATGTTCCGAAGATCCTCGACTTCAGAGGCCAGCGAAAAGGGCAACGACTGGAAATCTGGGAGATTCAATTTTCGTTCGGGGTGGCCGTACAACCGAAAACGGATTTTGCTAGGATGCGTGTCACTAAGCTTTCGCAATGCAGGCTCGATGATAGAGAGATACGGGCTCGTCGAACGGCTGCCAACCCAGCCGATTGTGAGCAGGTCGTAGTCGCGGGGAGGCCGATAGGTGTATTGGTTCAGGTCGATAACAGTCGGGATGATGCTCACTCGACCATTGAACTGTAAGGCGTGTTCCGCGAGCGTGCGGTTGCCGGCAATGACGTGGGTACAGTGACTCAGAAGTTCGTTCACTCCAGGCCCATACTTAAATTTATAAATCCATGGATATTTCATCATTCCGACATCGCGATGACCAATATGGATGGCGTCGTCGAAGTCGAAAATGACTTTTGGGTGGCGGCGCACGATCATCCTTTCGACGGCCGGCCACGGAAACGGAAAAATTCCGCGATGGATTATTACGGCGTCGTATTTCGAAAGTGCCGACAAATCGAATGCCCGACGTAAGTAGCCAAGCGGCGTAAGAAGCAGTTTGGGCGCAAGCCGATCCTGCTGAATCGCTCGATGGAGCGCCCGTGTAGCAAAAGGACGCACGGTGCATTTAAAGCCAGCCCGTTCAAAATATGGTAGGAACTGATAGACGCGATAGCGCTCGCTAGCACTCTCTTTGGGATTCGGGGCAAGGATCAGTAAACTCGTCATTTTGCGAACGGACTTTGGACTGGCCTACGACGCGGGCGAGATTACGCCTATGGGATAGTCGAGTGGCGCCAAACTCTGAAGCCCTCGGCGAATGCCCTCTCCCGAAGTAAGAATCCAGTCATGTCAATTTTTCTCGAGAACAGTTTGAACAATAGGAAAAACTGGAACCCAGCTAGGTAGCACAGCCCTTTCCAAATTCCGAAATGTTTCAGCATGAAATAAATATGGTTGCGGGTGCAGTATCTTACGCTAAATTCAGAGTCTGGTCCGCCCGTTAGGCTGCTCGCTTTGTGGAGGAGGGTTGCGGAGGGGAGATAGAACAGCTTTAAGCCTGCCCTTCTCGCGCGGAAGCAAAAGTCCGAATCATCAAGGTAAACGAAGTATAACGCGTCCATCAAACCGATTCGTGCAAAGACTTCTCTCCTGACCAATAGGCAGCAGGCCGGAGCATGATCTACTAGCCGAGGAATATCGAATTGACCGCGATCAGTTTGGCCGACGCCATAGTGGAACCCAGCATAACCCTTCCAACGATTAAATCCTCCGCCAGCGCTCCAGATCACTTCCTGCTTATCGTGGAAAAGTATTTTCGGCGCGATTAGATCGCACTTTTGTACCTTCAAAGCCCGCACGAGCTTCTCAATTAAGTGCGGCTCGAATTCCGTGTCGTTGTTTATAAATAGAATCAATCCGCTTCCAGCATTCAGGGCGACTTCGGTTCCTTGATTGTTTCCTTCTGCTATTCCGAGGTTCGATCCGTTCTTAATGACAGTGATGCGTGGATCGCTATACTCAGATATGCGTTCCACGGTGCCGTCAGTCGAGCAGTTGTCGATGAGGTATAGCTGAAAATCAGTGTAGGTTTGCTGGAGCACACTCTCTAAAAACCCGTCGACTACCTTCCGACTATTGTACGTTACCGTAACAATTCCGATTTTGGAGGCTTCGTTCAAATCGTAAACTCTCGAAAAGGCATTCTAATCTTGGGTTACCGTGTTGATTGCATAACGCCAGAACAGACTGCGATAAATGATGGACGGCAAAGGAATCCGAGTATCCAGCAACAGACGAGCCGGACGGAAGAGTGCGGCGGCCAAACTTCTGCCATATCGCAACCCAAGACTAGCTTCTCGCGACTTCCGCTGTTCGAGAAAATGACGGCCCGCCTCGGTTTGAAGAAATTGTCTACGTGCTACTGCCGCTTTTTTGGTTTTTTGACACGCCTGCGCAAAGGTGAAGAATTGGCAATGGTAAGTGATGGCCTGTGGATTGTATAGAATGCGCATACCAACCTGACGTAGACGAAAACCGAGCTCGACGTCCTCGTAAGCTGCCATTTTAAAACTCTCATCAAACTTGCCGTATTTTTTGAGAAACTCACTTTTTAGACTTAGGTTACAAGAGTAAAAATAATGAAACTCGACTTCTTGAGCGTCACGAATCTGTCCGTAACCGAAAAGAGGTCCAGCCTGTCCGTACCATTTCATGAAAGGAGTAGCCCGAACTTCAGGCCACCACTCCACAAGACCCAATACCGCCGCGGAAGATTCTGAATTTTTCTTGTGATGGTCCTCATGCCTTGCCACCAGATCCTGGTGTGGAATCATATCGTCATCGGTAAGCAATGTAAGTCGACTCTGCACCTGCTCGATGCCGCGATTTCGGGCCACCGAAGGTCCACGATTTGCCTGGAAAATGTACCGGACCTGAAAGGGCGCGACACTTCTAATTTCTTCCACCACCGCCCTCGTGCCATCAGTCGAACCATCGTCTACAACAATTATTTCACGAATAAGATGCGGAGAACTCTGCTTTACATATCCCAAAAGGGTACGTCTCAACTGATCTTTCCTGTTGTATGTGGGAATCACAACAGTCGTGGTGCCTTGCTCGTTCATGCGGCACGAAGTGCAGTGAAGATTGTTCGATATGACGGCTCCCCGTCGCAACTGCGCAGAAGTTTGCGAATGGTCCCAGGCATTACAAAAAGTGACGCTCGGAGCACGCGCAACCAAAATCGATTCATTTCCTTGAGCATCAACCAACGATGAAAACGAATACTTTCGTTGGCCTTGCTTTCGATCTTCCAGCCGTTGGGCAAACTTTGGAAGGGTTGGGTTCGGGGAAGGGATAAAGCATATGCTCCTCGAGCCAAACCGGCGGATGTCATTTTGCATTACCTGGTACTCCGCAAAAAGCTCCTTATCAAGATCCTGGGCCCGGCTACCACAGGGGAAGCCGAAGATGGCAAGTTTTTTTGCAACTCGCAGCGTCTCCAGAATTAGCGTACCTCTATGACCCGGAGGTACGTGCTCGAGTACATCCGAGGCAATTACTACGTCAAACGAGCCGTCAGCGAAGGGCAACTGTGCTCCTGAGCAGATGACCGGCAGCGTCGGCACGGTCGGTTCTGTCGCAAAAGAGACATCGCAACCGACAAAAGCGCGCGGATAGAATTGACCGATACCGTGCGGCCCTGAACCAACTTCCAGAATACTGAAATCACCGGCGACGTGTTTGTTGATCTCGTCCAAAATTGGGAAATACCGGGCCGCTCGATTAAGCAACTGGAGCTATCCTTTTGACGAGCCGCACGATTGGCATCACGGCTTCAAGTTTGTCCCAATCATAAATATCGAAGAAGCGAACCAAAAATAACAGCGTCATGTAGAGACCAGCGAAGACCAACCCGCAAGCAATCAGTCCAAACCACCACAGGCTTTCCAGAGGTACAAATAGCAACAGTGTTGCGAGGACAACGGAGCAGAGGATCGGCTTGAGATAAGCTTCTCGCAAAAGTCTAACAACCGAATATCCCTTGCGACGGTGAAACAAGTATTGAAAGAAGATTGAAGCTGCAATTATAGAGAAAGAAGTTCCAGCGAGGCACCCCCAAACCCAAATCTATAGATTAGGAAAGAACTCAACGGTATATTCAATCCAAGTCCCATCATTGCTGAATATAGCCCTGGACGTAAAATTCCCTGCCCTACTAAGATGAAATGGCCAGGCCCTGTCGTGAGATTAAAAAAACCTACGAGGGTAAGTACGCTTAAAGGCCACGCGACAATTCTCAAGCTGGTGCCTATCCATAACTCAACAAAGCGAGCCGACACAGCAATCACAAAGCAAACTAACGGTACTCCGATGCAAGCAAGATATTTGTGCGTTCATTGATAGAGTTCTACAAGCTTTCGGTTATCACCCAGGGCATGAAGCTCCGCAGCAGCGGGCAAAACAGGTCCTAGCAGTAACTGAGGAGCGCTGCGGACTTTAAGCGCGACATCACCTCCGATGTCGTACCAACCAACAGGTACCACTCCTACAAAAAAGCCCAATAATATCTTTTCAATTTGATTGTGAATCCCGGGCGGTTGTTTAAGATCGATATGCAAACTGAACCCGAAGATTTTTCTCGCTTCAGCGACCTCAACCTGCGCGGGATTAAAGACTACCTCTGGAAGCAGTCGATGGATAAGCCAAGTGTAGGCAAGCAGTGTCAGAATCGCTGATGCGATGTTGCCATAGAGAAGACCCCTCAACCCCCACCCGAGGCCCAGCCACGTCGCGCCGAATATGGCCGCAGACACTACATTAAAAGCGGTCAACATATTCGAAAGATCGAGGCGCTGGAGCCCGAGGTCACCGAGGCTGACAACATGGTGACAAGATTGATCCAAATGAGGACCGTCGCACAGTGGAAGAGATATAAAAGCTCCCGGCCGCTCATCTCGCTTCCGTGAAACAGTAGCGTAACTGCCATGCGGGAAAACAACCACAAAACAACAACCACAAGCGAGGCCAAAGAGACAAACAGAACTAGACCGGTGTTCAAAAGGCGATTTAGCCTGGTGTAATCTCGAAGCGCATAATACTCAGCCACATATTTGCTCAGCGTACCCAACAATCCCATGTCTACGAGTGAAGTCAGGCTGTTGATGCTGACGAAAAGAGCCCATGTTCCGTAACCACGAACTCCTATGCGATTCAGGATGAAGGGCGTTAGCAGGAACGGAACCGGTGCGACCAAAGCGATTCGCAGGCCTCCAAAGGCCACATTGCGAATCATTTTGGAACTTAACGTCTTGCCCTGTGGCGTGGGGGAAAGCATTTTTTAGGGGGTCGAGAGCGGAGTTACAACTTGAACTTCCGTGGATGAGAGATTACGAATCACTTCACTCAAGCCGACAAAAAGCCACATTAGATAGCTCGCATGAGCCCCTAGGAAAGCTGCGTCGTCCGAGAACCAGCCGAACATGACAGCGATGATTGCGAAGGCCAAAGGCAGAGTGATCAATCGCAGATTAGAATTGACGCTGAGTCTTAGATTGGACCGAATCGTTCCTATGAGCACAACCAACACACTAATTGTACCTACCAGCCCGAAAGTTGCTAAAAGATAAAGATAAGTCTCGTGCGGTGATGTGCCCAACGAAGCGTTTCCTAGCACCAGTCCGTTCCAGCCGACAGAAATTGGTCGTTGCCCACCCCCGCGCCTATGATTGGGTTCGAAATCCCGGTTTTTACGGCGAAGCTCCAGGTATCTAATCGCGTTAGAACGTCCCAGGAGAAACTACCGACCCCTTCTCCAACCGCCTTGTCGCCCAACGTTGCTCCCAAGGGAGTAAAGACAAATAGTAAGGCGACCAATGCGAGAGCCATCACAGTCCCTAAAAGCAGTTTCCATCTTTGTTTTTTGTCGGTAACAAAACTGAATAGCACCACTGCCGCCGGCAATGCAAGCCACGCACCGAAAGTAAAGGTGAGCACCAAGCCTGCGAGCATGGCTATCGTCATCCACAGCCATTTTGACGTCAGGTTTCTCTTCCCTTCGCTTAGCCACAGAGCGAAACTAATCGGTAGGCACAAATTAAAATAATGGCCCAGTTCTAATTCCGACGTTAAGACGGAAATCATACGATTCCGCCATTCCCAGAAATTGTCGCGATAATGTGCCAAATTTGTATCGAAGCGTGGATTTACGATCCAGAATAAAGCGCCAAAGTCTTGGATCGCGAACTGATAGAAGCCGTAGCAGGCCACCAAAGTACAAGACAAAACTACAATTCGGAAAATCTGCAAAATTTTCTCGCGGCTGTCGACCAGATTCAAGACCAGGTAACACAGTCCTAGATTTGAAAGAAGGCGAACCGACTGGGCAGCGGTATAAGCCAGGTCTTTGGAACGGAAGAACGATAGCAATACGAGCCCAGCGATAGCCGCAAAGTACCAATTATATCGGCTGGTTCGAAAGCCTCCTCCCTTATGAACACTCAGGTTTGCGAGAAAGGGAATCCAAGCGAAAACCTTTAGCAACTCAAACGCGACCGGAACTGGTCCCACTTTGAAGGCGAAATTAAAAGGAATCAGAAAAACCATCGCTAGCAAGAGCTGGTAAGGCTTCATGCTCAAGTACAACAACACGGGTAGCCCGACAATTACGAGAAAAGGAATCGGCGTAAAAAACAACGACCCAGCCAGAACAGCCCCGAGCAAGCCCAGAATCAGGGGCAGGTATCGACTGTCATCGGCCCAGGTTGTGGCTGCTGCTGGCATTGAAGGCGTTTAGGGATGAACGTGCTTTTCTTCGTAAATCAGAGAACTCATTATTTTTGAGCAAACGCTATTAACTTGTCCCCTATCGGTATTCGCATAAGTACGCGATTAGCAAAATTGCGGAATCGACCCAATCGTGTGTCCGCCGCAAAAGCCGCCTTCATCGTGTCTCCATCGGGGTCGGCTTCGCGTCGGCTGCGTCCCAGGAGCCGCCGAACATTTTCTCCGTAAAAGTCTTTGCTCCCCGTTATCACCCGACTAAATCCTACTTTGCGAAGGAGCGCAGTTACTGAAGACGGATCGAAATAAACAATGTGCTGATCCGGCCAAACGCCATACGCCTTCAGCCGATACAAGTGAACGAACAAGCTTCCAAAGTTGGGTGTTACGACGAAGATGACTCCGCCAGGTTTCAGTACCCGATGAATTTCTGCTATCAGTCCCAAAGGCTCCGGAACATGCTCAATGACATCCATCAGTGTAACTACGTCGAATGATTCGGAAGGAAATGCGGCTCGTTCCAGCGTTCCGGCATAGACCGGGCAGTGCGCATGTTCCGCAGCATACCTTGCCGCAAACTCGGACGTTTCTACCCCGACAGGATCCCACCCGGCGGCTTTCGCTTCTTCCAGCATGGAACCCATCGCGCACCCTACGTCTAAAAGGCGCGCGTGGGTTGGAACCTGAAAATGCTCTTGAATAGCAACGATGTGAGCTCTGCGTTCTGCGAGACTGTTTTCCCGATTTGCTAGATGCAGCGGAAGGTAATCCCGTAAAAAGTATTCTTCCGTTTCATTCTCGCCACGAAACTCGCCCAAGGGGTTTACCAAGGCCAAACCACAGCGTAGGCACTTTTTGATCGGGTCAAAAACGGGTCGAAATTCTTGAGACCCGCAAAGCGGGCAAGGGCGCAGGCCCCGCTCCGGAGTGGAAAAGGACGCCATTTTCGTAGCAGACGGAGAACTCACGGATGGAGTGTCCAAGTCGAGTCCTAACGAATCCCTTCCAGTTCGGCAAAGTCGATCTCCACCGCCACTGACCTCATAATGAGGTCAAGCGACACCACCAGGCGGGAGACGTTCTTCTTCCGCACTAGAATTCCTTCGAGTCCTTGCAGAGGCCCGGTCTTAACACGCACTCGCTGTCCCACCTTCAGGTACGGATGCGGCTCCATACGCATTTCCCGCTCGAGTCCTTGGCGCAGTGCGGCGATCTCTTGATCCGAAAGCGGGCTAGGCTGGCCGCCAAAGCCGACGAGCCGAACCACGCTGGGAGTTTGCAGAACCCGCAAACGTTCACTGAGTGGAAAATGGACGAAAACATATCCAGGAAAAAGCGGGAGATCCAAACGCACTCGACGATCTCTCCAGCGCCGGATGGAGGAATATTGAGGCAAATAAGCTTCCAACGCCCGTTCTGAGAGTTGCGCCAATACCCGTTTTTCATGATTGGCGCACGTTTGCGCCGCATACCAACAGAGTTCCGTGTGAGCGGCCGTCGTAATCGAGAAGGGCGCTTGCGAAAGATCCGAACTGTCTCCGGCGATGTGCATCTGCGTAGATAGCTCCGCCCCGTCACTTACAGGGGCATTTGTGACCTAACCCACTCTTCAAGAACCAGTTACAGTAAAGATCGGGCACCGGCCACTACTCCTTGCTGCGGGATTCCCGATCCTTATCAACTTCGGTCCAAACTTCCGGCTCGCTGCCTTCATGGTTGTTGCCATTACGACCAATGAGTGGCACGTGAGATCGCAACTCACCAATCACCTCGACGGCTAACATCTTCCCGGGATGATGCGCATCCACCGCATTCCAACTTGCTGTTCCAAGTACGTACAGCGCGCCGAAGGTCAACGCAATGAGTACCCCTAGAAAAATGATGAGCATCCTCGGGGGGAAGGACTTCGTGTCCGGAATATTTGCGTTATCAAGAATTTTAACTGTGGGTATCTCCTTAGCTTCTTGGACCTTCGCCAGTTCGTATTCCTTTGTAAGCGTCTCTAATACCGCCTCTTGAATTTTGGTCTGGCGGTATAAGTCAGCGTACTGTACTCCGAGCAACGGCAACTTTCGAATGGACGGATACATGGAATCGCTCGAGGAATCGTTGACGTCGGTGGTGCTTTCATTCTTTCCACCGAGTTTCTCAAGTTCGTGCTGGATTTCGTCCACACGAGCCTTAACGCTGCGCACGCGTGGATTATTGTCAGTGTAAATCTGGCGGAGTCCTTCGTATTGCGATTTCGCAGCGATCAGCTGTCCCTGAAGCATGGCCGCAGCCTCGACCATTGCCTTACCCTGCTCTTTCACATCGATCGCGGTATTCTTGCTGGCGAACTGGCTGAATTGTTTTTCCGCCGCCTCAAGGTCATGATTTACTCCTTGCAATCGGCCTTCTAAAAAGATGCGTTCTCGACGAGCGGACGACGTACTTAGATCCGCAACCAGGCGATTCAGCTCTTCAACGTACGCCTGCGTCATCGCGGCAGCCCTGGTTGGGCTTTTATCTGTCACGCTGAGCGTAATAATCTGGCTCTTGCGATCAACCGACAATGTGGTGTGCTGTGCTAACGCTTTTCGCGCGTTATCCATGAACTTCGTCGAATACACTTTCTGCAGGCCAAACTGTTGGATGAGTTTGTCCTCCACGGTGCGGCTACCGAGGACCCCGACAAAAACGTCGCTGGTGCTCTTCATGCCTAATAAATCTCCAGCGATCCCAGTGAGTCCGCCGCTACCGCCGGCGCTTCCCGTTCCCCCGGACATCGCCGCAGCGGCCAGCGCCAACCCCGAAGAAGCTTGATTGTCCGGAGGCATAAGACGCGCCGTAGATTCGTACCGCGAAGGTATTAGAAATGCCAGCAGGGTGCTCGCAATCAACGCAAATGCGGCAATGCGAGCCAGCAACTGACGCCGAGTCCAAAGCAGTTGCAAATGCTGGATCGCTCCACCCGAGTTTCCGTGGTTGGAATCGGGGGTGGGAGATATAGAAATGTCGCTGTCTTGCGGTCCAAGAAGCGGCTGTCGTGTCGGAGCGCCACTGGAATAGTTCACGCCCAGCCTCCTGTAACGTCGCGAGCCTGCGGCCCCACTTCGGCAAAAAGCCAAAAATTGTCGCTGCAATCCATTGCACCGCGCCGATTCCAAAGACACCTTACTACTCCCGGCGCATTGTGAATTTTTCCTATCAAGAAATTTCTGCTTCCCTTCTGGTATCCCAGAGCATGCTGTTGTACCAAACAACCCGAAATGCGACGAAATTTTTCTACTTGCTCCATCCCTTGGGCCAATACGCTATTGATACTGAGGATGTCCAATTGGTCTGAGGCGCCGCGGCTAAGATTGGGGCGTGCCAGGTTTCGTACTGCACCATGGTCGAGATACTCGTATCGTGACGCACCCACCAATCCAGTTTAGCTGAACCATTACTCTGTATCACGCCTCCAGGAACAAAATCGCCATCCACTTGTAGGCGGCGATACCCAAACTCCAAAGTATTTTTGGGGCTGAAACGATACGTACTGGTCGCCTGGTAGGCCAAACCTTCTCTCCCAATCCAGCTTCCTATGATGTTGCCGTAATTGGTATACAAGTCATGGTAGTAAAAAACTTCCCAATAATAGAATTTTCCGCCCTGGCTTCGCGAAGTTACCGTGTCGGTATATCCGGCCTCCACGCGCAAATCCAGTCTATTTATCCAGGGCACACGCACCAGGTAGAGTCCCGAATTCACCGCAGCGCGACGCGGCGCGTCAATCGGCGACGGATCATCGCTGGAAATCGCTTCGGTATATAACGATAGCCATTTGCGAACAAAAGGAAGGCGATATGAGAAGTCGAAGCCGCCGGTGCGTTTTCCAGGATTGTTATTGGAATTGTAGCCTTCACCGGAAGATCGGAAGCTGAAGTAGCTGTTGAAAATCGCGGCAGGTGTTAAGGCGCGGCCCACCCCTCCAAATTCGGCGGTGCGACTAAATCCCAATTCCAGATTGGGGGTCGGCTTAAAGCTAATCTTCTCTCCGTGAATCAGCGGTCGTGGCGGAAACCGATTACCCGCCAGTTGTCCGTAGAAGAAATCGAGCTTTACCGGTCCCAGCCGTTTGAAGATCCACGGCAACAAGAAAGGTGTGATGCGGCTTGCGCGCGCCATGTAGATCGGCACCGCGTTGTTGCTGAAGATTAACGAGGTACCATCACCCGGCCCCCACCACAGACTCTGTTTCCCAAATGTCAGGTCCCAACCTGCCAGGTTCGCCGCGACATAGGTATCGAGTAAACGAAACTGGCTGCTGGTGGAAATCGGCCCTGCTGGTTGCACTGGATTTTGATCAATAGCCGCAAAGAAATCTTGAATGGGTTGCGAAAATCCCGGCGCCGAAGGCGCGTACTGATATTCGGCGTTCACATACAACGTAAATCGACCGGCTATTCCGTATGCAGAAAATCCCGTGACGTTATTAAAGCCTTCCTGATATGGCCGGCCCTGATCATTAATGAGAGTCTGCCCGAAATGATAGCTATCGTTGAGCGGCGGCCCGCTGATATCCATCATCCTGGTGTAAACGGACTCGACGCGCGCCGAATTCTCAGAATTGCCGCTCGCCAGCATCGCCAATTCGCGGGCAAATTCGGTTCGCAGAGAATCTACGATGGCGCTGGCCTGAACGTTCGCGGGACTATCATCCAAAACGCTCGCGGCTTGTTGTGTAAGGTCGACGCATTCCAACCGGGTCCAAGGTCGCATTCCTAAAAATGCCGTATTGATTAAACCCATCGCCTCGAGACGCTCAATCGAGGGATAAATCCAACTGCCCAGCGGGACATACGGCGTACCAGAACTCTCTGGCGCTGGCTTCCAATGCTCGCGCGTGAACTGGCTCACCGACTGCCACTCTGACCCACCAAGCTCCGGATCGAAGTGTCGGCTGTACACATTCTGCGCGACCAAATCGCCAATCAATCCGCCGACAAACACGTCCGATGGGAAATGCTGCCGCGCGCGCATTCGCGAATAACTGATTAATCCCGCGGCACCATAAGCCAGAATTTTTGTCAGCGGCCCGGGATATTCGTGCGCAATGACTCCGGCAATCGACCAAGCCGCCGCTGAGTGTTCCGATGGAAACGAAGCCCCTCCACTCTTTAGAAAATCTCCAGTGCCGTCTCCCTGAATTGGTCGCTGCCTGCTAAAGGAATACTTCATCGCTTCGGTGACAATGAAACTATTTAACGCCGCTTCACCAGCAAGAAATCCGGTTTCCCGCCAGTGCGGATTGTGATTCACGTAACTGAAAACATACAACGCTCCGGCGCCTCCGGCCATGGCCGCGATCCCAGCATTCGAAAGAGTGTTGTAGTGCGACATCGTCGACGGATTGTGCGAGATATGCCGGCTGTACTCTGCGTCTGTTTCTACCAGTGCCGTAGAAATACCCGCGGCAGGCACCAGCCATGTCAGGTCGGAAATTTGCAAATTTTTCGGACTGGTCCAAATGGATTTCTGATCCCCGGCAAAGTCGTGCAGTAACTGCACGGCAAAATTCCGATGAGCTGCAGGTATTGTGTTGGATTGCGGAGCATCCGGCTTCGCATCGTCTGGCTTTTGTTGAGGCGTGTTCATCTGATCTGTTTTCTTAGCCTCATCTGGTTCTTGCGCCCGAACGCCCACCGCCAGGCCCAGAAGGCACCCGACGGTTAGCGCTGTGAAAAGCTGCCCGGTTCCACGACTCCAAAGGCTCATCATCACGGATGGATGTACGCCACTGCCAAGGCGAGGGACGAAGCCAGTTGGGCCCCCTGCATGATCGCTTGCCAATTGGGTCCTCCAACCTTGAGCGCCTTCTCCGGCACAACGATGGTATCGCCGGGCCGCAAGGGCGCACCCAGGGGATCGCCACTCCACCAGCCGTTACTGTTGTTCTTCGCCGAGATCACCGATCCATCCCCACGAATCACGAAGACGGCCTTTTTATCTGCCATCGGCGTCAAGCCACCGGCCTGACTGAGATACCATTTCGCCGAGCGGCCAGGCTGTAAGCCGATCGCGGTGGGGTTGAAGACCTGTCCGGTCACCAGAATCGTGCTCGGGTTCTTGGGGATATACAGTTCGTCGCCGTCGCGGAGCGGAATGTCCGCATTGGTGTTCTTCCAAGTTTGAACATCTTTCTGAATGTGGATCACCACGCGGCCCACCGGTGCCTTGGTATTAAGCTCTTCCAGGGTCGCATCGGTTTCCGCGATTGCCGTGAGTTTGGCGTTCTTTTGGTCCTGATCATTTTCCGGGAGGGCCTTCAACTGCACGCGCTCCGACTTGATGCGCGAAATCAAATCATTCTGCGATTTCAATTCCATCTCGCGAACATCGCGCCGCATCAGTAGCGCCGCATAGGGATAAGCGCCCTTGGTCAATCCGCCGGCGCGTTCCAAGACAGAACTCAGTTTTTCTCCGGGCTGAATTCCATAGGTCGATGGATGCATCACTTCGCCGCCGATTTTGACGGACGCGCCTATGTCCTTCCATCCCGGCACTTGGCGTATGGCCAGCACGTCGCCACCATGCAAAGGCACATCCTCCGTGGGATTGCCGTTACTAAGCGACGCCAGAGAAATTTCTAGATGCTGGCCGGAGCCCGCCGAAGCCGCGTAGCGGGTAAGATCCGCTTTGTTTGAATCGGCGCTGCGCTTCAATCCTCCGGCAGCGCGAATCAAATCTTCGGCGTGCATATTCCCGGTGTAGGGATAGCGGCCGGGCTTGGGCACTTCGCCGGTAATTTCCACGGTGCTGGCATCCACGCTCAAAATGTTGCGATGGATCAGCAAACGGTCGCGGGGCTGCAACAAAATGTTGTCGGCAGTGCTTCCATTCAAGGCGTCGCGCAGATTTACGCTGAATATTTTCGATGTGCCATCCGGGTTAATGCGGAATAGCTGCGCGGTATCCACGGAGGCGTTAGGCGTCAAACCACCCGCCAGGAACACCGCATCGCGCAACGAGGCTTGGCCCGACGTCTTATAGGTACCAGGTGTGCGTACCTCTCCGGCAACGGAAACGATGGGCGCGGGCTCGAAATCAAACCGGCTGAAAATGCGCAATGTGTCCAATGGTTGCAGCGGAGGAGCAGAAGCTGGATCTTTGAGTGCCGCCGACAGATCGAAGCTCACCACGCTGGGCCGAAAGTCCGGCGGATTCAGGCGAATGATTTCGCCATAGTGCGAAGCCGGTTCCGGCAGCAAATCCTGATACGACGTAATGATGTCCGTCAGCTTCATTCCTTCGTGATAGGAATACTTGCCGGGGCGCAGTACGTGGCCCTGCACGTAAATCATGTCCTGGTTATAGGGTGCGATGGGGAAAATGTGAATTTCGTCGCCATCTTTGATTTTGAAAGTTGTCAGCTCCGGCGCTGCGTTGGCATTATTGTCAGCAGACAAATCCAAGCTGAGCATGGTGCGTTTCTCGTGAGCTTCGAGCCGCTGCACTTCAACGTGCTTCAACGTGGCGGCGGGCAAGATGCCGCCCGCCAGTTCTAGTGCATCCTCTAACGTTTTTTCGTCGTGCAATTCGTAAATAGCCGGACGCCGCACCATTCCAGTGATGGTCACTTGCGGGCCAATCGGCGGAATCATCAGCGTGTCGCCGTTATCCAGTTTTTTGGCATCCGGAGTTTCGCCACGCAACAACAAATCGTAGGTGTCCACCATCTCCACTAGCTGCTTGCCGTGGTAGTGCTTCAACATGCGCAGCGAGCCGCGCTGCGTTACGCCACCCGCCGCAACCAAGGCATTCAACGGAGTGGAAAGCGAGCTGATGTCGTACGCGCCGGGCTCACTCACTTCGCCCACAACATACACGCGCACCGTGCGCAACTTGGAAACCGACACATCCGCGGAAGTGCCGCGATATTGCGATGACAACGCCTTCTGCACCATTTGCTGCACATCACCAAGCGTGCGCCCGCTCACTTCGAGTGGACCTGCTTCCGGCAACGCGACACGGCCTTCGCGATCTACTACGCGCACCAAGCGGTTCGAAACGCCGCCCCACATGTCGATGGACAGGCTATCGCCGGGCCCCACAACGTAGTCCGGCCCGACAGGAAGATCCATAGGAAGCGCGCGCGAATTTCGCAACCCATCGCGAAATACCTGCGCTCCAAAGCGCTGGGGAGTTCCGTTGCGCGAAGGCGCTTGCACATACAGGTCGTACAAAGAAGGAATGTCGGCGTACGGACTCGCGGTGTGTATAACCTCGGGACGAATCACTTCTCGTTTCCGCGGCTGCATGGATCGATAGCCGCTGTTGTTCGACATGTCGAACGAAGAGCGACCGCCATTCATCGACGCAAGATCCTCCGAGCCGGTATCGCCTCCCAAGCCCATTAGACCCTTCAAGCGATTCGGGTCCAGCATCGTCGGATCAAGCTGATCCAGGTTGACATTTCCAGCTACCAGCGAGTCGGCAGTCCCGACATTACGCAGTCCCCCGCCGCTGCTGCCCAGCGAGTCACCGGCTCGTTGATACGACGATAGATCATCGCCAGAGCCACCCAACATCGAACCTAACCCACCGCCACCATCCTGGGCACGCAAAATCGGCGCACCTTGATTCGAAGGGATATTCTGTCCCGGCGGCATGAGTTGCTGGTCATTGCGCGGAACATTCTGGTACGGAACATTCTGATCGCCGCGGGTACGAGTCGTTCCCTGATCTATACAATCGACCTGGTCCAGGTTTCCAACGCCCTGATCTTCATCGTTGTAGTCCGTTCGGCACGGAACGTTGCGCTGGCCCGGCTGGTTCGCCTTCTGCAAATTCTGGTAATACTGATCGTCTTGCGCCTCGGTCTGTATTACCTTCCGGGCGCGTTCCTTCAAAATAAATTCTTGTTCCTTTCCCATGTCCGAGTCGGGATTGATGGTTGGCTGCAAATAGCCGTATCGCTGTACCAGTCGCGTCGCCACCGAGCGGAATCGCACGTCATTGATCAATCGCTGGTAAATGGCCTCGTCGGTCAGGTCCTCGTCGGCGAGAACCTGTCCATTGTCGCTGGCTTCTTTCGCGGCCCAACGCTTCAGTTCCACCAACAGTCCGGGGTCCTTCACTAAAATTGACTTTATTTGTGCCGTAGTGGCGGCGACGCGATCCAGGTTGTCTCTCGTCAACTCCGAAGTGAGGCGCTGCGAGGCGAGCGGCACATCCGGAGGCGCGCTGGTCCTTCTCTGATTCTGACTTTGGTTCTGCGCGGGCTGTTGCTGATCTTGCGGCTGCGCGTGGCTGAAGATGCCCGCGCCGAGAAGTAACATATTTACTGCAAGGAATTTGCTGCACACCATGCTGCGTTGCAGACTCTTCATGACACTTCCCCTGCTGGCGTTACTTTTCCCCGGATCACTCCCAAAATTGCCTCCTCAGACGCTTCCATCACGCTGTGATGAATGTTGAACGATGCCCAATAGCGCACGCTGCGGTTGGTGTGCGCGGCCACCGCGATGATACTCACGTCGGGATGTAACCTTAAAATTGTGTCGCAGACCGATGGGCGCTTATCTGGATCATCCAGCGCAATGAACAGAAAATCGGGCCGGGTCTCTTGCACCTGGGCCAAGAGGTCTCCATCTTCCGCTACTTCGCCGACGATTGCGATGTCTGGCTGGTCGATAAACGTCTCGATAATAATCTCGCGCATTAACTTGGGACGATTGGCCACTAGCACACGAATCTGGCGCTCCATGCCATCCCCCTTCCAGTGATGGCAAATTATCGCCGTGAAAAGTACTTTGCGATAAGGCCCTAAATAGCGGGGCCTGTTAAGACTAGCGATGAGTGCCTCCCGTACCAAGATTGGACTATCCCTAGTATCAAGGATGCTCTATTCCCGCTCAATCGTACTCCATCTCCTTCGTTTTCAGCTATCCCGGCCGGGTGGTCGGTCTTAATGTGTGCTGGGAGCAGACTGCGGTGTTTCTAGTCATTTAGTGCCGTCTCATGATAGAAAAGTTGCTTGTCTCTTCCTCATGCCATCCTTCTTTTTTTCGCCGGAGCCGTGGCCGGCGCCATGAACGCCGTAGCAGGCGGAGGCAGCTTCATTGCCTTTCCGACACTTTTATTCACAGGGGTTGGCGCGATCCCCGCAAACGCAACAAATACATTGGCGTTATGGGTGGGTACCGCGGCCAGTGGCGGTGCGTACCGTCACCACCTGAACATCTCGCGGCGCGTAATGATTCCCTTGCTGGTGACAAGTGCAATTGGCGGTCTGGCCGGTGCGCTTCTGCTAATAAAGACGCCCGCGCAGACCTTTTTACGGCTCATTCCTTGGCTGATGTTGGCTGCTACCCTGCTCTTTGCCTTTGGACGGCACTTGACCGGGCGCATCTCCAATGGCATTTCGCATGACGCCAGCAACAACGCCATCGCCGGGGCATCTTTTTTCGAACTGCTCGCGGCGACCTACGGTGGATACTTCGGCGGTGGTATCGGCATTATGAATCTAGCGATGCTGGCGGCGATGGGCATGACCGACATCCACGCCATGAACGCGCTGAAGATTTTGATTGTTATGGTGATCAACGGCGTCGCCACCGTAACCTTTATAGCTACGGGCTCGGTCGTGTGGCCACAAGCGCTGCTGTTAACGCTGGGAGCGGTGATTGGCGGATATTTCTCGGCGCACTTTGCGCAGAAACTGCCGCAGCGTTGGATTCGCGGGCTGGTGATTGTCATCGGGCTGACGATGAGCGCGTACTTTTTTGTGCGTGCGTATCGCTGATGAACAGTTACCCTGTTGGAATCGATCGATGTATGAAACCAGATGTGGCCGCAATGCCAGACTTGATAGCAATTTTCGAAGAGAATGCCGCCGGCGCTGCCGCCACGGTGCAGCGGGTTGCTTCTTCAGCTTCTAATTTGCGTCAGGCGGTCGAGCGCGCCATGAATGGTGCGGAGACAATTGTGTTGGGTCCCAATGAGTTTCTTCCTTCGTCTCTGATGTCCGCTCTACGCGATCTTCCCGGCGTAATCTCTCAGCCCACCGACCAACAACTTTCAACCGCCAACGCAGGCATCACCGCGGCGTTCGCCGGTGTGGCGTCCAGTGGTTCGGTCTGTATCGCGATAGGCTCGCCGCTTGCTTCCGCGGCTAGTTTGCTGATGCCGCTTCATATTGTGCTGCTTGATGCGGCTCGCATCGTCGAGCGGCCCAGCAGTTTGTTCGATCCTGCGTGCCTTGGGGGAGAAGCGTTGCGCCGCGACATGGTCTTAATCACTGGGCCCAGCGCCACGGCGGATATGGGTCCGTTAGTTCGTGGAGTTCATGGCCCGCACCGCTTGCATATTTTATTGTTGGAGTAGCTGCCGAAAATGCGCGAATCCAACCCAACCCCGCAGGCCGCGAACGATTCGCTCTCCCCACGCGCCTACGCCAACAAGAGTGATAAGAAATCATTGCTCCTGGCCATTCGCATGGCCTTGAAAATTCAAAGCCCTGCCGTCCGCAGAAATACCCAAACCTTTAATAGCAATCGCTACGCAGCCACTTCGGCCCTGGCCGATTACGACCAGCTCAAAGATCAAGCGCGGCAAATTAAAGAAGATTCCATCGAGCGTTTGCCGGAACTCTTGAATAACCTCGAAACCGTCGTGACAGCGCGCGGCGGCCGCTTTTTTATCGCAGCCACCGCCCAGGATGCCTGCCAATACATTCTGGCCGCCTGCAAGCAACATCATGCACGACTCGTGGTGAAGGGTAAGAGCATCACTTCCGAGGAGATTCGCCTCAATCATGTTTTGGAAGGCGCGGGCATCGAAGTCGCCGAAACCGATCTGGCGGAATTCATTTTGCAAGTTGCCGACGAGCAACCCTCCCACATCATCGCCCCGGCACTGCATTACAGTCGCGAACGCATCACTGCACTTTTCAAACGTAAGTTCAAGACCGACTTGCCACTCGAGACGGGCGAAGAGCTCACGCAATTTGCCCGCGAGCGCCTGCGCGAAAAGTTTCTACATGCTGACATTGGCGTTACCGGCGCCAATCTGATCGCCGCGGATACCGGCACGTTGATGCTGGTCGAAAGCGAAGGCAACATCCGCATGACAAGTTTTCTTCCGCCGGTGCACATCGCCATTGCCGGCATAGAAAAAGTGATTGCAGCACGCGCGCAGATGGCGCCGTTCCTGGAATTGCTGGCCGCCAGCGGCACCGGGCAAAAGCAAAGCTCGTATGTCACGTTTATCAGTCCACCGCTGCACGATCCGCCGTTCACACTTTCCGGGCGAGCCGCGGAGCCGCGCGAGTTTCACCTGGTTCTCATCGATAATGGCCGCATGCGCATTCGCGACGATGCCGTGCTTCGCGAGACGCTGTATTGCATCCGCTGCGGCGCTTGCCTGAATTCCTGCGCGAATTTTCAAACCGTCGGCGGTCATGCCTTCGGCGGCGAAACATATTCCGGAGGCATCGGCGGCGCGTGGGAGGCGGGCACCGGCGCACTGGAAAATGCGCGCTTTTCTGAACTCTGTACCGGCTGCTCGCGTTGCGTGAATCAGTGTCCGGTTCGCATCGACATTCCCTGGCTGAATGAAAATCTGCGTGATCGTTTGAATAAGGCTGCCGGCCTTTCCGTTGCTAGCAGCATGCTCGCAGCGCTTACACCCGTGGCAGAAGACGATCAGCACGCACCTGCCTCTAAACTTTTCTTCGGCAACTATCACTGGTTCGCGGAATGGGGCGCGCGCAGCTCGGCACTATCTAACACCTTGGGCGACACGTCGATTGCCCGCCTGGGACTGCAGCAACTTGTTGGACTGGACCGCCACCGAGCGCTGCCGGCGTTCGCGTCGTCAACTCTGGTGCAGGCCGCAGAGGGCGTGCCTGATGCCGAAACCGATTCGCCCATCGCGCGCGCCGTGCTCTTCGCCGACGTTTTCACCAACTACGGTCTACCCCAGCGCGGAATCGCTGCATTGCATTTGCTTCGCCGCCTCGGTGTAGATATCGGCGTCACCGAATCCATTCCCGAAGGTCGAGCCGCTCTCTCGCAGGGACTGATCGCTACCGCAAAGGGTTATGCGCGAACCGCCGCTTCCCTGCTCGACAAATTCATTGCGGAAGGACGCGACGTCCTCGTACTTGAGCCCAGTTCGCTGGCCATGTTTCGCCGCGATGCCCGGCACCTCTTAGAATCGACCGAACAATTCGAACGCCTGCGAGCGCACGCTTTCGAACCTATCGAGTACGTTGCAAGTCTGCTGAAACAATCGGGTCGCGCTCCGGGCGACGTTTTCGACGTACTGCTCTCTCCAGTGGGCACGCGTCTTTTCTATCACGCGCATTGCCAGCAGAAAACAATTGGCGCTGCCGCCGCTACAGAAACGATGCTGCGCGATATTGGCTTCGACGTGGTTACTTCCGCCGTGGAGTGTTGCGGAATGGCCGGCAGCTTTGGCTACAAAAAAGATTTCTACGATCTCAGCATGGCTGTGGGCGAAGATCTGTTCGCCCAAATACGCGCGGCAGAAGCGAATCAGGAACCACGCGCGTTAATCGCCAGCGGCACCTCGTGCACTGAACAACTTCACGCGGGTTTCGAACGCCACGTCTGGCACCCTGCCGAGTTGCTCGCCTCAATTTTGCGCGTCTGATTATTCGCGAAGTAAAGACTCGGCGCTGGCCCCGCGAATCGACGCGTCCAGCAATTGCACCGTGTGCACCACTGGAGTGCGTTCGCCTGCCCGTGCTAGCGAAGCTTGCAACTGCAACAAGCATCCTGGATTCCCGGTGGCCACAACCGTGGCACGCAGCGGCGTAATCAACGCCGCCTTGCGAGCGCCCAATTCATTCGCCGCTTTTGGCTGAACCAAATTATAAATTCCCGCCGACCCACAGCAGATGGGCGCCTCGGGTATCTCCGCCATCTCCAGCCCCGGTATTCCCGCCAGCAACGCCCGCGGCTGCGCACGCACGCCCTGCGCATGCTGCAAGTGACACGAATCGTGAAACGCAACGCGCAGCGTCAGTGGTTTACGCGCAGCGCGCGGCTCAATCTCAAACAACACCTCGCTGATGTCTTTGCACTTTGCGGCAAATTCGCGCGCCCGCGCCGCATAGCGAGGATCGTCGCGCAACAGATGTCCGTATTCCTTGACGTTCGATCCGCAGCCCGCCGCATTGGTTACAATGGTTTCGACTTTGGCCTGTTCGAACACATCTATCGTCTTGCGTGCCAATTCCAGCGCCCGCTCTTCTTCCCCGGCGTGAATCAGCAACGCTCCGCAGCAAGGCTGTTCCTGTGGCGCGACCACTTCAAATCCTTCCGCGCTCAACACTCGCCCCGTCGCGGCATTCACGTGCGAAAAGAAAGTTCGCTGCACGCATCCCAAAAGCAATCCCACGCGCCCACGCTTCGTTCCCTGCGCTGGTGTTACTTCTAAAACCGTTTCCTGCGCCCGCACATTCGGCATCAGCGCTTCCATGGCTTCCACCGATTGCGGCAGCAATTTAAAGATTCCCATCCCGCGCAACAATTTCTGCAAGCCGGACTTCTGATACACCAGCAACGGCGCGCGCATGAACCGCATGCGTTCTGGCTTGGTAAACGCTTCGAACAAGAATCGCCGGTGCAGCTTTTCGCTGGCAGGCCGTGGATAGTTACGTTCAATCTGCGCGCGCGTCGCTTCAATCAGCTTTCCGTAATCCACGCCGGAAGGACACGCAGTCATGCACGCCATACAGCCGAGGCAGGAGTCAAAATGACTGACCCACTGCTCGTTCATTTCCACCGCGCCTTCTTTCGCCAGCTTCATCAAATAAATTCGGCCCCGCGGCGAATCCATTTCCTGGCCCCACAACACGTATGTGGGACAAGCCGGCAAGCAGAAGCCGCAGTGCACACACTTGTCGATGATTTGCTGCGACGGCGGATGATGCGCGTCGAAGGCGCCCATCTCGACCGGTTTTTGCGTCTCGCTCAAATTCCACCCACGAACCGGCCGGGGTTCAATGTATTTTGTGGATCGAGCCGCTGCTTCAGCGCACGCATCAGCGGGAGCGCATCGCCGGGACTTCCCCACGCGTCAATGGAGCTCATTTCTTTCGTTTGCGGTCGATGTACGATCACCAGCGACCCACCGTCACCCTCCAATGCAGAGCGCAAACTATTAACAACAGCCGCAAGCGCGCCAGCAGGGCCATCCAATCGCAACCAGCCAATGCCAGTGGCCTGAAATACGGCCTTCCACCCAAGGTGATCGCCCTTCGCCGCGCTCTCCACCAATCGAATCGTCTTGGCGACCAACGCCGGTAGCACACTCACCTTTGCTACAACCGCATTTTCCGAAGCGCCAGACCACAACTCCTGTCGCGCGCTCCACACCTGCTTCGCTGCAATCTCAAACGACCCAACCATCTTTCGCATTTGCTGCTGCTGCGCCACCAGCCCAGCCTCGGTCGCCTCCAGCAGCAACTCCGCTACCGCACCTCCGCCCATTTCTCCTGCGCAGCGAATCTGAAACGCCGTATGTGCCAGCTTCGAATCCTGAATCGCCAGAATTTTCGTTTGCATTTCCTCGACGTCAGCCGCACTGAAGCTCACCGTCAGCGAACTGGGACAAACTGGATGCAACCGAAAAAAAGCGCGCGTAATGACGCCCAACGTTCCCAGCGCTCCAGTCGCCAGCTTCGGCAGATCATATCCCGCAACGTTCTTCACTACGCGCCCGCCGCTGCTTGCCAACGTGCCATCCGGTAGCGCCAGCGTCACGCCGATGATCAAATCCCGCAGCGCCCCAAATCGCAATCGCAGCGCACCGCTGTCAATCGTAGAAAGCACGCCACCAATCGTCGCGCGTCCAGTCCACAACGCATCCAACGCCAGCCGCTGCCCATGCTTCGCCAAAGTTTCTTGCAGAGTTTGCAACGTGCAACCCGCTTCCACACTCACCGTCAAATCCGCCCACGCATGATCCAAAACGCGATTCAATCGTGCAAGCGACAAAATCAGTTCGCCACGCACCGGCGCATTGCCCCACTCCAATTTCGTGCCGCCGCCACGAGGGATCACAGCAATTCCCGCCTCGTTCGCACAGCGCAACACCGCCGCAACTTCCGCTTCGTTTCCAGGCGTAACCACAAGCTGAGGCTGCACACTACGCACCGCATCATTCGCGTCCGCCGCACCCACAAACTCAGCGCCAACAACGCCGCGCAACTGCTCCTCAATTTGTTTTGAAATTCGAAACTCGCGCGTAGACGTAGCCGTTTCCATCATTAATACCGTTCCGCGATGCCTGCAGTTTCCAACGGATGCGCGACGTACTCACCAGGCTTTTCGCCGCACAGCCGTGGCGTGGGAAACACCTTGGTAGGATTCGAAAGCTGCAGCGGATCAAACGCGCAGCGCACCCGTTGCATCGTAGCCAGATCCGGCTCGGCATACATCTTGGACATCATCTTTTTCTTTTCTTCGCCAACGCCGTGTTCCCCGGTAATCGACCCGCCCGCCGCAATGCACAATTCCAGAATCCGATACGACAGCGCCTCGGCCGCCTGCTCCTGCCCCGCAATGTGGCGGTCGTACAGCACCAGCGGATGCAAATTGCCGTCGCCGGCATGAAAAACATTGGCCACGCGCAATCCAGTTTCTTCGCTCATCCGCGTAATCGCGCTCATCACCTGCGGCAACGCCGTTCGCGGAATCACTCCGTCTTGCACAATGTAGTTCGGCGAAATCCGGCCCATCGCCGCGAACGCCGCCTTCCTTCCCTTCCATACCAGCGCCCGCTCCGCATCCGATTGCGCCATGCGAATTTCCCACGCGCCATTCTTGCGGCACAGCACATCGACCTGCTTCATCAACTCTTCTACTTCAGCAGCTGGTCCGTCGAGCTCCACCAACAACAATCCACCGCAATTCGGATAGTTGGCGTGCACCGCAGCTTCCGCCGCCTGAATCGCCAGGTTGTCCATCATCTCAATCGCCGCCGGCAACATGCCAGCCGCAATAATGTCGCTGACCGCCGCGCCCGCTTCATTGGTGCTGGGAAACGCCGCCAGCAAAGTGCGAATACATTCCGGCCGCTTCACAATGCGCAGAATGATCTTCGTCGCAATTCCTAACGTGCCTTCCGAACCTACAAACACGCCGGCCAAATCGTAGCCGGGAGTATCCAGCGTCTTCCCGCCGAAATGCATCAACGCGCCATCCGGCATCACCACTTCCAAGCCCAGCACGTGCGTCGTGGTGAATCCATACTTCAAACAATGCGCGCCGCCGGAATTTTCCGCCACGTTTCCGCCGATGCTGCAGACCGATTGCGAACTGGGATCCGGCGCATAAAAATATTCTTGCGCCAGCACGCGGCCAGTCACGTCCAGATTGATGACGCCGGGCTCTACCACCACCCGCGCGTTTGGCAGATCGATTTCCAGCACGCGATTCATGCGCGCCAGGCTGATGACAATTCCGTTTTCTACCGGCAGCGCGCCGCCACTCAGACCAGTGCCCGAGCCACGCGCCACGAATGGCATGCGTTCACGGTGGCAGATCTGCACAATCTTCTGAACCTGTTCTGTATTGGAAGGAAGTAAAACCGCCTGCGGCATGACGCGGAAATTGGTCAGCCCGTCGCACTCATAGGTGCGCAATTCTTCGTTGGATGAAACCAGCCCGCGGTCCCCGACAATCGCGCGGAATTCCTGCAAAATGCGAGCGTCCACGACGGCCTTTCCGGGAACGTGCGGCAGCTCCCAAGGGCATATTCCCCTCAGCAGCAGAGTGCCCCATCAACGCACGAAGGTCAAACCATGCGGAATCAAGTGCGGGAAAACGTAAGCGTACAGCATCACGATCACGCCGACGATTGCGGCCAGCGAAACGGAGTGCCAGAACACCCAGCGAAAAATTATTCCCTCGTTGCCAACTTGATTCGTTGCAGCCGTCGCTATGCAGATGGATTGCGCGTCGACCATTTTGCCCATCACGCCGCCGGCGCTGTTGGTGGCACACATCAGAATCGGGCTGAGATTCAATTGTTCCGCGGTGATGCGTTGCAATCCGCCAAACAATGCGTTCGACGACGTGTCGCTACCCGTCAACGCCACACCGAGCCACCCGATATACGTCCCGAAAAATGGAAACAGCCATCCGGTTCGCGTGAACGCCAATCCTAAGACCGCGTCCATTCCTGAATAGCGCGTAACGTAGCCCAATCCCAACATGCACGACATCGCCAGGATCGCGTGGCGCATGCGAAACAGCGTGTGCCCGAAAATTTGCATCATCTTTCCCGGCTTCACGCCCAAAATAAATCCAGACAGCAGCGCCGCAAAGAAACATCCCGTGCCCGTCGCGGTCAACCAGTTGAAGTCAAACTTGGCATTTTCCGCCGTTGGTTTCGCCACCACAGGCTGCGCGCGCAAAACTGCTTTATGAAGATGCGGCACTTCCCATCCGCCGGTCTTGAACGCCGGCGTCGTCGCTTTGCCCATCGCCGTTTTTACCGTCGGTAATCCCCACAGCAAAACGAAAATCGACAAAATGGCAAACGGCAACCAGGCCCGGGCAATTTGTGGGCCCGTGTATTTGCGACCTGCGCCCGCGCCGCTTCCCTGTAGTTTCCGGATGTCCCACTCATCATCCATTTGGTCGATAACGATGTTTGCCGGGCCCGCGGCGGCCACACTCGCCGGCATCGTCGCAGCAGTAGCAGCGGCCTCGTCCGCCACGCGTTCATCTTCAAATCGCCAGATTTTCTTCGGCTTCCACACTCGCAGGAACAGCAGCATGGCGACCATCGACGTGACGCCCGCCGCAATGTCCACCAGATTGCTGTCCATATAGTTTGACCAGAAAAATTGCATTCCGGCGAAAGAAAGTCCGGTTACTAAAATTGCCGGCAGCACTTCAAATGTTTCCGACCAGCTGACCATCGCGCGCACCAGCCAGAACGGCACAATGATCGCGGTAAACGGCAGAATGCGCCCGATCATCGCGTTCAAATCGCTCTCTGGAAGCGCCGTAACCACCGCCAATGTATGCACCGGCGTGCCAATCGCGCCCCACGCCACGGGAGCCGTATTCGCAATCAAGTTCAGAGCCGCTGCGTGGAATGGTTTGAATCCCAAGCCAATCATGAACGCGCCCGCAATCGCCACCGGTGCGCCGAATCCTGCCGCGCCTTCAATAAACGCGCCAAAGCAGAACGCGACCAGCAGCAATTGCAAGCGGCGGTCCGGCGTAATTGCCGCCACCGACTGCTTCATGATTTCGAATTGTCCTGTTTCCACCGAAATGTCGTAGAGAAAGACCGCGGCAATTACGATCCAGACAATTTTCAGCAGCCCAAACGCTGCGCCATAAAAAAAGCTGGTCACCGCGAAGATGGCTGGCATGCCAAACACAATCATGGCGCAAAGAACTGCCGTGGCCGCGCCTGCCATGGCGCACCAATGCGGCCGTATTTTAAGCCCCGCCAACATTCCCAGCAGCACAACGATCGGCAGCGCCGCCACTAGTGTCGAAAGCCACCAGTGGCCCAATGGATCGTAAACCTGCGTCCAGGTCATCTTCAGTCCTCCCGCAGGTAAGCCTGCCGCCTGCGCCTGCCAAGCATTTGGGAAACGCCGAAAACGCACCCCTATGCGCTCTCGACGGTGCACCTCGATGTGTGCACGCTTCGATACATTTTTCGACCTATCCTTGTCAAGCTATAACTCCTTGCGCTCAATGCAACGCTTGCCTTCCGGGGCAGGTTCAGCGTAATTTGGCAGAACCACAGCCGCCCCGGACACCCACTGTAGGGAATTGTCCCGAGGTTCACGTCACAATTCACGTCAAGAGAGGTTCGCTCCATGACCACACCGTCACCCGCACCTTCTGGCGTTACCATTTCCGCCCCCATTCATCCGCAGCAGGATCGCGTGCTCACTCCCGAGGCGTTGGCGTTCATCGTCGAGTTGCAGCGCCGCTTCAACTCTCGTCGCGTGGAATTGCTCACCGCACGGGTGACTCGTCAGAAGCGTCTGGATGCCGGCGAAAAGCCTGATTTTCTTCCCGCGACCAGCAAAATTCGCGAAGCGGAGTGGACCGTCGCTCCGATTCCCGCGGACCTGCAGGATCGACGCGTGGAAATCACCGGTCCCGTGGATCGCAAGATGATCATCAACGCGCTGAACTCTGGCGCTAAGGTGTTCATGGCAGATTTCGAAGATTCGAACACGCCCACATGGTCGAATCAGATTGAAGGCCAAGTAAATTTAATGGACGCGGTACGTCGCACCATTTCCTATTCGGATCCCATCACCGGCAAAGACTATAAGCTCAACGAACGTACCGCAGTGCTGCTTGTCAGGCCGCGAGGGTGGCACCTCGAGGAACGCCACGTTCTTGTCGAGGGCACTCCCATGTCCGGCTCGCTTTTTGATTTTGGTTTGTACTTCTTTCATAACGCCAAGCAACTGCTCAGCTCCGGCTCCGGCCCGTATTTTTATCTGCCTAAAATGGAGAGCCATCTCGAAGCGCGTCTGTGGAACGACATTTTCGTGTTTGCGCAAAATTACCTCGGCATTCCGCAGGGCTCCATTCGCGCCACCGTGCTGATTGAAACCATTCTCGCCACTTTTGAAATGGACGAAATCCTATACGAGTTGCGCGACCATTCGGCCGGACTCAACTGCGGACGCTGGGACTACATCTTCAGCTTTATCAAAAAGTTTTCGCACGACCCGCACGCCATTCTTCCCGACCGCGGGCAAGTCACCATGACCACCCATTTCCTGCGCTCCTACAGCAAGCTGCTGATTCGCACTTGCCATCGCCGCAACATTCACGCCATGGGCGGTATGGCCGCATTCATTCCCATCAAAAGCGATCCCGTCGCCAACGAGAAAGCTATCGCGCAGGTTCGTGCCGACAAAGAACGCGAAGCCAGCGACGGACACGATGGCACTTGGGTCGCGCATCCCGGTCTCGTTCCCGTTGCCATGGAGATTTTCGATAGGCTGATGCCCGGGCCCAATCAGATCGACAAAAAGCTCACGGATTACCACGCCACCGCCGCCGACCTTCTTCAGGTGCCGACCGGAGAAATCACCGAAGCCGGCGTGCGCCAGAATATCGCTGTAGGGCTTGGCTATCAGGAAGCATGGCTGCGCGGCATCGGTTGCGTGCCGTTATTTAATTTGATGGAAGACGCGGCTACTGCGGAAATCAGTCGCGCACAGCTTTGGCAATGGATTTACCATGGCGCGCACTTGAAGGATGGGCGCAAAGTGGATTTTGCCTTGTGCGATGCGATCATTCAGGAAGAACTGGAAAAGGCCAAGAAGACTGTGGATCCGGCGCGCTATTCCGCTTACGAGAAATCAGCGCAACTGATGCGTGACATGATTCGTGCTCCACAATTTATCGATTTCTTGACCGTCCCAGCATATGGCCGCTTGCTGCAGGACGAGAAAAACGCCGCGGCCGCGTGACTCTCCCGTTCGCTGACGAAATTTGTAGTTGTATTTTGCTGGTCAGAAAAAGTAATTTACCCGCCGGTCGCGCGCGCGGCTGCCGGCGCCGTGGTTTGCCGCACCATCAATTCCGGTTGCAACACAATTTGCTTTGGGTAGTCGCTGCGCTTCGTCGAACTGATGCGCTGTAGCAAGGTCTCCGCGGCCACAACTCCCATTTGCCGCAGCGGTTGCCGCACCGTGGTTAACGCCGGATTCTGATACGCCGCGCTCTGAATATCGTCGAAGCCCACCACGGACACATCCTCTGGCACGCGCCGGCCCGCATCGCGCAGTGCTCGTATCGCGCCAATCGCCGAAATATCGTTGAATGCAAACAGCGCCGTGAACGCCTCGCCTCTATCCAGCAGCTTGCGCATCGCGGTGTAGCCAACTTCCGGCGACGCCGAATCCCGCTCCAACTGAATCGTCAGTCTCTCATTCACGGCGATTCCCAATCGCTGCGCCACCGCCAGCACCGCTTTCCAGCGCGCTTCCGTGTCCGAGCTGAAATCTTGTCCCTTAATCAGCGCGATGCGCGAGTGGCCCAGCTTCTTTAGATGGTCCAAAGCTAAGAACGCCGCCACATCGTGATCCAAAACAATATTGGTGACGCCAGCCACTTCGCGATGCCCGGAAATCGCCACGGCCGGCAGCGTGCACGCCTCGCTGCACACCGTATCGACCGCAATGATTCCCTCCACCGCGCGCTGTTGCAGCAAAAAGGGATACTCCTCGATCAGGTCGCGGCGGTGCCGGTGGCTCACCACAAAATAAAAATATCCTTCCTGCAACAAGTGATCTTCAATGCCCGACATCACCGTGGCCGCGTAGCCTTCGCTGATCTCCGGCACGATCACGCCAATCGTAAAACTGCGCTGCTGGCGCAACGAACGGGCCATCAAGTTTGGCCGGTAGTTCAGTTCGCGCGCGGCTGCACGAATGCGATCTTGCGTCGCAGGTGGAATCGATTTTGCGGCCGGAGAGCGGTTGATGACCAGCGAAACGGTGGCCGACGACAATCCCAGATGTTCCGCCAGGGCCTTCAGGCTAATCGCACCGCCGCCGGCCTCGTGGCTGGATGGTGATTGCGCCGATTTTCGTTTCATTCTGGCCATTTCGAACTCGGCGCGTAGTCTGGCATAAGGCTTCCCAACGGGCAAGGTAAGCGAACTTCCCAGATTTCCCGTCAATCACATTCGTGCTAGAATGTGCTTTGTAAATCGATTTATTGCAGGGTCAGAGATATTTGGCCGTCTGCATCGAGGCGCCCCAGGCCGGTAAATGCAGCGCCCCTGATTTTGGCAGTTGTCGTCGAGCACCGCCCGCAAAGACTGGAGTACCTCTCATGGTGCATTCAAAGCTCACACGATCCCTCACCCTGTTCTTTGCGATGAGTTGCGTTCCCTTTCATCCGGCAGATGCGCAAACCGCGAAAGATCAGTCGCGCTACACGGGCCAGCCGGTTCGCTGGCATCTCGCGGATCCCGCCATCGAACGCAAAATCGATGCCCTGCTAAAGCAAATGACCCTTGAAGAAAAAGTTGGCCAGCTCGCTCAATACTCTTCCGGCACGCCGACCGGCCCAGGGCGCGGCCGCACCGATTATCCAGACATGGTGGCGAAAGGCCAGGTCGGCTCGCTCTTCAATCTGGAAAGCGCCAAAGCCGCCAACGAATATCAGCACCTCGCCGTCGATCGTTCGCGCCTGCACATTCCGCTGCTGTTCGGCCTCGACGTCATTCACGGATTCCGCACCACGTTCCCCGTACCGCTCGCGCTCGCATCAACTTGGGATCCGGACGTAGTAGAAAAAGCAGCGCGCGTTGCCGCGGAAGAAGCTTCTGCCTCCGGAATCCGGTGGACATTTTCTCCAATGGTGGATATTGCCCGCGATCCGCGCTGGGGCCGCATGATCGAAGGTGCCGGCGAAGATCCGTATCTCGGCAGCGTCATGGCGCGCGCCTACGTTCGCGGCTATCAAGGCTCGCATCTCGACGCGCCCGACAGCATTGCCGCCTGCGTCAAACATTTTGTTGGTTACGGAGCCGCCGAAGCCGGACGCGAATACAACACCACGGAAATTTCCGAGCACACGCTGCGCGAATATTATTTGCCGCCGTTCTTCGCTGCACTCGATGAAGGCAGCGCCACCATTATGTCCGCGTTCAATTCTCTGAATGCTGTCCCCGCGACCGCAAATCCGTTTACGCTTACCGAGATTCTGCGCAATGAGTGGCATTTCCCGGGAATCGCCGTCAGCGACTGGACCGCCGTCAGCGAACTGATTGCCCACGGCATCGCGCTCGATGGCAAAACCGCCGCCCGCAAGGCCATCAACGCAGGCCTGGACATGGACATGCAAAGCGACATGTACCACGCGAATCTACTTGATCTCGTGAAATCCGGCGCCGTTTCGCAAGCGCGACTCGATGAAGCCGTCCGCCGCGTCCTTCGCGTGAAATTCGCGCTTGGCTTATTCGACAAGCCCTACACCGACGAAACTCGCGAGAATCATGGCCCATTGCCGCCAGCTAATCTCGAGCTAACCCGCCGCGCCGCGGAGCGCTCCTTCGTCCTACTCAAAAATGATGCCGTTAACTCTCATCCCTTGCTGCCGCTCTCGAATGATGTTCATAGCGTCGCACTCATCGGCCCATTGGCCGACGATGCCGGAAATATGCTGGGCTCCTGGGCCGGCCGCGGCAGGCCCGCAGAAGCCGTGACGCTGAAAACCGCGTTAACGCAGAAACTCGGCGCAGCTCGCGTGAAATACGCCAAGGGCGGCACCATCACCGCCTCCACCACTGCCGACATCGACGAAGCTGTAGCCGCTGCGCAGAATTCCGACCTCGCCATCGTAGCGCTAGGCGAAGATGCTCCCACCATGACCGCCGAAGCCGCCTCGCGCGCCTATCTCAATTTGCCCGGCCAACAAGAAAATCTTCTCGAACGCGTGGTCGCCACTGGCAAGCCAGTAATTCTGATTCTCTTCTCCGGACGGCCTTTGCCTCTCCATTGGGTTTTCGAACATGTTCCTGCGGTTCTCGAAGCGTGGTTCCCCGGTTTGCAGGCGGGCCCCGCGCTCACCAACGTTCTCTTCGGCGACGCCGTTCCGTCAGGAAAGTTGGTAGTCAGCTGGCCGCGCTCCATGGGACAAATTCCTATCTACTACAACGCGCAAAATACCGGACGCCCGGTCGGCGACACCGACCTCACGCATTCTCCCAAAGATGGCGAAAACTTTTTCTCGCGCTACATTGACGAGCAGAATTCGCCGCTCTTCCCGTTCGGCTTCGGACTTTCCTACACCACCTTCTCTTACTCGCGCCCCGAAGAAACCCAAACGACGCTCAGCGCGTCGAACTTAAATCAGCAGTTGCGTGCGACAACGACAACCGCAGCCGCAACGTCTGGCGCAACTGGCGGGGCCCTTACTGTTTCAGCTAATGTACGAAACACCGGCAGCGTCGCAGCCGAAGAAGTGGTTCAATTGTATGTACGGCTCCAGGGTACCAGCGTAGAAGAACCGGTTCGCGCTTTGAAAGCGTTCCAGCGCGTTTCGCTCGGCCCCGGCGAATCGAAAAACGTCGCCTTTAATCTCGGGCCGGAAGCGTTCGCACTGTGGTCCATTGATAATGAATGGAGAGTCGAACCCAGCCTGGCCCATATTTGGATCAGCCCTGATTCGGCCAGCGGCGAACCTGTGGAGTTGCAAATTTCCGAGTGAGTATAAAGTTCATTGAGCAAACCCCCTCTGCTCGGTCGACGGGAAATTCTTCGCTGGTGCGCCCAAGGTTTGGCGCTCGCACCCTTTTCTTCGCTCGTGGCCCGCGCTAAACCCGCTTCTCGCCCTCACTGGAAATTCGCCGGCACGCCGTATCTGGGCACCGACGACCAACTTCTCGAAGAAGTCGAACACGCCGCCTTCCGATTTTTCTGGAATGAAACCAATCCTATTACCGGCCAGGTGAAAGATCGCGCTTTCCTCAACGGCCATGATCCGCGCACCATGTCCAGCATCGCTTCCACCGGATTCGCCCTCACCGCGATGTGCATTGGCGAGGCACGCGGGTACCTGAGAACGCAAGACATTGTTACCCGCGTCCGCACCACTCTCCGCTTTCTCTACAGCAAGCTGCCCAACGTTCACGGCTTCTACTATCACTTCTTCGACATGAACACCGGCGAACGCTGGTATCACTGCGAACTTTCCTCGATTGATACCGCGATTCTTCTTTGCGGCGCTTTAACCGCGCGCCAATATTTTCACGACGCGGAAATTCAGGATCTGGCCACAAAAATCTACAATCGCGTCGATTGGCCCTGGATGCTTAATAGCGGACTGACTTTTTCCATGGGTTGGCAGCCCGATACCGGCTTCCTCGCGGTCCGTTGGGCGCATTATTGCGAATTGATGATGATATATCTGCTGGCGATCGGCTCGCCCACGCATCCGGTGCCGACCGCCACCTGGGCCGCGTGGTCACGCCCCAAAATCACCTACCAGGGACTTACTTATATTTCCGGTAACGATCCACTTTTCACGCATCAGTATTCGCAAGCCTGGTTCGATTTGCGCAAGACGAAAGACGCCTACGCCAACTATTTCGACAATTCCATTGTGGCCACCAAGGCCCACAAACTTTTCTGCATCTCGCTCAGTGAACGCTTTCAGGATTATTCCGATGATCTTTGGGGAATTTCCGCGTCCGATGCGCGCACCGGCTACACCACGTGGGGAGGCCCACCGGCGCGCGGTCCCATCGATGGCAGCATCGTTCCCTGCGCGGCCGGCGGTTCGCTCGCGTTCCTGTACGACGACTGCGTGCAAGTTCTGCGAACGCTGCGCGGATTCGGCCCCAAAGCATGGGGGCTCTACGGCTTTGTCGACGCCCTGAACCCGCTGAACAACTGGTACGATTCCGACGTGATCGGCATCGATCTGGGTATCATGATGCTGATGGCGGAAAATTCCCGGAGCGGTCTGGTTTGGGAAAGTTTTATGAAGAATCAAGAAGCGCGCACGGCTATGCAAAAAGTAGGTTTCAAGCCCGACCAGACGGTCTCCGCCGCTCGTCGCGATCTCCGAGTTTCAGATATTTCCGCGCGTCGGTAAAATTAAAAACTGAACCGCGCCTGCAATTCCCTGGTACGGGCACCAATCGCTAGGAGATCTAAACCGTGGCGGCAGCCCGGCACTGTGTTCGGCGGCTCGCGAGAAATTCTAGGAACTCCGCCATCCCTTCACCGCTTTTCGAAGACAAAGTGAACATTTCCATTCCCGGTCGCACTGCTTGAATGTTTCGCCGGGCCGTCACTTCATCAAATTCCACTGCGGCTGCCAAATCCGATTTCGTAATCACGGCAATATCCGCGCTATTAAAAATTGTCGGATACTTCAAAGGCTTGTCTTCGCCCTCGGTCACCGAAAGCAACACGATCCGCAAATCCTCGCCAAGATCGTAAGAAGAAGGGCACACCAAATTCCCCACATTTTCGATAAAGAGAAAATCCAGTTCTCCGACATCCCAGCCATCCAAAGCGTTTTGCACCATTGCCGCCTCAAGATGACAAATCGTCCCGGTAATAATTTGCTTCACCGGTGCCTGACTGCGCGCCAGCCGCGCCGCATCATTTTCCGTAGCCAAATCACCGACCAATGCGGCCACACGAGCCCGTGAACGCAGCAACGTCAGCATCTTCTCTAAAAATGCGGTCTTCCCCGATCCCGGGCTGGACACCAAACTCACCGCAAGCACGCCTGATTGACGAAATCGCTCCCGCAGCGCCCTCGCTACCACATCATTCTGCTTCAGCACATTCTTTCGTACTTCCACCAACCGCGGATCGCCGCTCATTCTCGTATCTCCAACGCCACTACTTCCAGTTCTTTTCCGTGCAACACTTTCGGCGTCGGCGTCCCGCATTCCGGACAGCAAAACCACTGAATCGATTCCACCAGCCGTGGCGCGTCGCACTTCGGGCAGAACACTTCCACGGGAATTTCCTCAATCACCAGTGTCGATCCTTCCAGCAGCGTTTCCGCGCACGCCATTTCATACGACGAAAGCAGCGCTTCCTTCACCACGCCCGTCAACAGTCCCAGCCGCAGATACACCGACTGCACCTGCGCATTTCCCTGCCGCTCTGCTTCTTCCTGCGCCATGTCCACGATGCTCATCGCAATCGACAGTTCATGCATCCACGATCTCCGCTCGCATCTACATCTACATCTATATCTACATCGCGTACTTTTTAGCCGCGCCGCGATTGTCGATAATGCACCCGCGGCCTTGCCAACCCACCTGCACAATTTCCCCATCTTCCACCAGCACCGGCACGGTATAAGGTGGTTCGGTCATTCCTTTCATTCGTTCGCACGCACTTTCGTCTGCATCGATGTCATATTCCGTGAACTCACTTCCCTTCCACTCCAGCCAGTCGCGCATCTCGCGCGTATACGGGCAACTCGCCGTTCCATATAGTTCCAGCTTAGCCATGAATCATCACCTCCAACAGTTCGCGAATCACGTGGTAAACCGATGCCTGCACTTCTTGAATGCGCGGAATATAATCCGAGCGAACAATCAACGGAAAATCCGCCAACCCGCGGCGAACCACTTCCCCGCCGTCATATCCCAGCAAGGCCACGGTCAGCAGGTTTCGTTTCCGCGCCTCTTCCAGCGCCATAACAATATTTTTAGAGCCGCCGCTGGTCGAAATCGCAATCGCAACATCATTCGGCTGCGCCTGCGCAATCAGTTGCCGCTGAAAAATCAATTCGACGCCCACATCATTCGCGATCGCAGAAATATTTGCCGGCTCCATCGACAACGACACGGCAGGAATCGAGCTATACCCGGCCGGCGGCATCACGCAATCAATCGCCCAGTCGTTCGCATCCGTCGCCGATCCTCCGTTACCGAAGATAATCAGTTTGCCGCCACGCTCCAACCGATCGCGCATGGCCGCAGCCGCGTGCCCGATCTTGTCCGCTTCCTCTTTTGCAAATCGCTCGCGTAAACGCGCGTCATCCCGCACCTTCATCTGGATCGATGCGGCGACTTCCGCGACTACGTCAAATGTCTCTTGCTTGTTCTTCCCAAGAAATGGATACAAAAACGCGGCATCGCCTACATCATGTCCCAGTTCGCGATGCTCAAAGAAAACATGCACCGTCTCCCACAGCGTGTGATACAGAATTTCGATCAGTTCCTGATGGATGAAAGGGTCGCGCGTTCCCGTCTCGGCGAAATACGAGCCTTCATTGCCAGATAACGCAAACGTCATGGCCTTCGCGTCACGCGCCGCATTCAGAGCCGCCCAGACTTCTGCGTCTCCATCTGGCGGCCCAAAACCCATCACGATGTCGTCGGCGCGCACCAAAGTGCGCAGCCACGGCTCAAATGCGAGCGAAAGATCCAGCGCGGGTAACGCCCGTTTCCCCACAATGACCGGATGAACGAACTCCACTGACACGTGCTGCGCGTCAGTCGCATACGGCCCGCGTCCAAACGCAAGTAATCGGCCTCCGCGTAAAAAGCGCTCCGACATTTCACTGCAAGCTTCCGCCAATCGCCGCGCTTCTCGCGTAAAGAACGATTCCAGCACCTGATTGCGCGCGAGCAATCGTTGTTCAATCTGAGTTGTCAGCGCGGTTCCCGTTACCATCATCATGGACTCTGTGGACAACGCTTCTTGTCTCAATCTTCAATGGCGGACGCGCGTCGCACTGGTTCGGGTCGCCAGCTCGCGCCAGCACCTAGCAAATCCGCGGCAACGGATCGCCCACCAGCATATCCACCAGCCGATTCCCGCCGTACAACGTCGTCACCGAAACCGCGCACGCCGGCTGCTCTCGCACCTCACCAATAATTTCCGCATCTTCGCCGCCCGGCGTAGCCCATAGCGCCCGCAATGCGGATTCCGCCAACTCCGCGGAAACAATTGCCAGAAATTGTCCCTCGTTCGCAATATGCAGCGGATCCAATCCCAACAACTCGCAAGCACCGCGCACCGAATCACGCATCGGAATTTTCTCTTCGAACAAGACGACAGCCTTTCCGCAGTCTCGCGCCAACTCATTCAGCGAAGTCGCCACTCCTCCACGCGTGGGATCGCGCATCCAGCGCACGCCTTCGCCAGCCTCGCTTACCAACGCTTCCACCAGCGGCAGCACCGAACGCGTATCTGAAAATAGGTCCGCCTCCAGGTCCAACTCACCGCGCGCCAACAAAATGGTAATTCCGTGATCGCCAATAGGCCCGGACAGCAGCACCTTGTCACCCGCCTGCACCGATTGCGGCGCAATTTCCACTCCAGGCATAAGCCGGCCGATTCCCGTCGTGGTGATGTACATGCCATCGGCCTTGCCATGCTCCACAACTTTTGTGTCGCCGCCAGCAATCCTCACGCCCGCTTTTTCCGCAGCCATGGCCATCGCGCGAACTTCCGCCTCAAGCACATCGGTCGGCAATCCGGCCTCCAGCACATAGGTGACGACAATCGCTTCCGCGCGCGCTCCGGACACCGCCAGATCATTCACCGTTCCGTTGATCGCCAATTCGCCAATTGATCCGCCAGGAAAACGCAACGGCTTCACCACGAAACTGTCCGTAGTCATCCCAATTCGCGTTCCATTAATTTGTATGTGCGCCGCATCGCCTAGCGGTCCGTGCCCGGCTCCAAAAAGAATTGGCGCAAACAGTCCTTCCACCAACCGCCGGCTGGCCTTTCCTCCGGCACCGTGCGCCATCTCAATCTGCGGCTCGCGAAATTTGATCTTGGCTACTGTGGTCGTGGCCATAAATTATCTGCCCATGACACTCGCAATTTCGATTGGCTTGCGGTGCTCGTAATTGTAATAAGCCGCACAGGAACCTTCTGACGAAACCATCAACGCGCCCACTGGCTGCTCCGGCGTGCATTCGCGTCCAAACAATTTGCATTGCGCCGGTTTCAGCACGCCTTTCAGCACTTCGCCGCACTGCGCCGCCTTCGGATCGGTCACCCGCACTCCAGGTACCGAAAAGCGCTGCTCCGAATCCCACTGCGCATAACCGGCGCGAATCTTCAACGCCGATTGCGAAATGAATCCCAGGCCGCGCCATTCAAAATACGGTCGCAGTTCGAACACTTCGCCCATCGCTCGCAACGCCGCGCGATTCCCTTCCCACGGCACCACCCGCTTGTATTGATTTTCAACCTTAGCTTCGCCATTTCGCATTTGCCGCAGCAGCATTACGATCGATTGCAGAATATCGAGCGGCTCGAATCCCGACACCACCACCGGCTTGCCTTCATCCTGCGCGATCCAGTCATACGGACGGCAGCCAATCACCGTAGACACGTGCCCAGGCCCCACAAATCCATCCAGGCGCATATCCGGCGAATCCAAAATTGCGCGGATCGCCGGAATGATAGTGACGTGATTGCAAAACACAGAAAAATTCTTCAACCCTTCCATTTTTGCGCGCACCAGCGTCAACGCCGTGGAGGGAGCCGTGGTCTCAAAACCAATCGCGAAGAACATCACATGCTTCTCCGGATTGTTCCGCGCCAGTTTCAGCGCATCCGCAGGCGAATACACTATCCGCACGTCCATGCCCCGCGCTTTATATTCCAACGGGCTTCCATGCGTCCCCGGAACGCGCATCATGTCGCCAAACGCCGCAAAAATAAAATTAGGCTCTGCCGCCAGCGACAGCCCATCGTCGATTCGCCCCATCGGCAGCACGCAAACGGGGCATCCCGGCCCGTGAATCAATTCCACATTCTGCGGCAGCAAATCTTTCAAACCGAAACGATAAATTGCGTGGGTATGCCCGCCGCAGACTTCCATAATCCGGTAATGCCGCGCTGGATCCGCCAATCTGCGAATCTCTTCGCCAGCCTTGGCAATCAGCTCCGGCGCGCGAAATTCATCTACAAATTTCATTGCTTCAACCTTTGACCCGGCTGGTCTTGCCCCTGATCTTCCAAACCGTATCCACGAACTTCTTCCATCGCCGCTTGCGTCTCGCCCAGCATGGTAAGCGTCTGCATCTGGTCAATCGCATCCGCTTCGCTGATCTTGCTCATCGCGAATCCCACGTGAATCAACACCCAGTCGCCCGGCACAGGCGCGTCTTCTTGCAACAACGCCAAATCCACTCTGCGCCGCACGCCCATCACATCGACCACCGCCAGATGCGCACTTTGTGCATCCATTTCTACAATTTTTCCCGGAATCGCTAAGCACACGGTGCAACTCCCCTCAACCAACATTCCAGCGCCTTATTCCTGCTGCCGGGCCACCAACTCGAACCGGAATTTCAATTCGTCTTTCAATCGCAATGCTCCCGCCGCAAAGGAAACCGGCTTAATCCCATAATTCGATTGCCGCAGCGTGAATTCGCCCGAGGCGCGCAACATCGTGCCCATGTTCGTCACGCGCGCATCAATCGTTTCATCGCCGGTCACGCCGTGAAACGACAATTCCCCCACCACATGGGCCTGCATCAAATCGCCGCTCAACTTCTGCACGGTGATCTGCTTACTTTCAAACACCGCAGTAGGAAACCGGTCCACATCCAAGACATTGTGGTACATCTCATTTTCCAGTTTCTTGCGGTCATCACTCTTCATCTCATCCAGAACCTCCATCGCGCTCGTACGCACCGTGACCTTCACGAACGCTTTCTCGTATGTCGCCGGCGTAAATTCGATTTCCGCGTCGTAATCGCGAATGGAAATTCTGGGGTTATGTCCAAATGCGGAAAGCAAGCCGCTTGCAAATGCTTGTACCGTAAACCGGCTTGCGGCCGGATCGATCTGAAATTTCAATGGGGCAAGTCCTCTCTGTGTTCCCGCATCCATGACCTACTCCAAACCTTAATCTCCTCGCCGCGCGCCCAAGAAGTGAGAGCGGATGAACCCACCAGGCAATTCTTATTCGTTACATTGAGCGCAGGCGGAAATACCGTTCCAGATCCGGTAACGCCGCCGACGCAAAGTTTCCCAATCCCATCTGGCCCAGATAGCGACGCACCGTTGGATTCGACAGCACCAGCCCTGCGCCAAAAATCACCAGCGCCACACCGCCCAGCATGTACAACGTTTCCTTGTCCGTTCCTTTTTCCGTCTGTTCCGACCTATCCATAATCTCCACTGCCATAACGCCTCCTTTTCACGATGCGACTTACGCTTGCGCGGGCCACTCTCCCGCAAGAATTCGCGTCACCAGTGTTTCAACCAGCTTTGCCCCTTGATCTACCGCACCGCTCACCGGCGCACTCAATCCCATTTGCCCTTCCTCGGGTCCCAGCGTGGCCGGAACGCAACCGACCAGCAGAATGCGTTTCAGCTCACCTCCCATGCTCACCGCCATGCGCAATACGTTGAGCGGATTCATCGCGTGCGGCTCCACGAATCCTTGTGACTGTTTCGAATCGTTCAATCCCGCCAGCTCCGGCTCAATCACAAAGAGCGTGCCTGGTGGGTCGTCACCGGGAAATGCATCAACCAGAATCGTTGTCTCGTAGCCTTCCATCAGCGCATACGCCAGATCGAATCCGCGGATTCCAAAATCCACCACGCGCACGCCTTCGGGAAACGAACGATTCGCCAGGCGGTTGGCGACTTCAACTCCGAAGCCATCGTCGCCCTGGAAAATATTGCCGATGCCCGCGATCAGGATTTTCTTCGCCTCTGCCTTGGGCACCTCTTCCACTTTGCCTAGCGGTTCCACTTCACTGGGCGAAAAGAAAAATCGGTGCCCCGGTTGACGCATCAGCCCGATGTCTTTGCCGGGATCTTCATCCACCACCACACAGACGTGCAATTTGCCTTCGTAGTCCTGCTCGATGGATTCAATCAGAGCCACTTTTCCCTGCAGCGCCAAGTCAAAAATGTCGCCACCTGGTTGCGGCCGCAATCTCACCCGATCGCCGCGCCGCACCTGCTGGCCCTGAATCTCCATCGACTCCAGAGAATTCTTGTCTTCCAGGGCTTGCCATTCCCACTCGTTCATGGCGTCTCCCCTTTGGCGTTTCGAAGTCCGCGCAGCGCTCCATGCAGCTTCATCAACTGTTCCTCAGGCAAATTTTCGGTGCGCTCCAAAATCCTCCGGGTGCGCTCATCGGAGTCGCGCATCTCCTGCTTTTCCTCATCGGTCATGGTCATGATGCGCAGCGACAGAATCTCGTCGATCTCTCCACCATCAAACAAATCGCCCGGACTTTCGGGCGCCACTTGCGGGTAGTCGTAAAGAATGATCGGCGAAGAAAGCATCGCGGTTCTTTGATTCTCTTCGCCAACCAGAACCGGCCACGTGCCCACGTTTTGACAAGCTGCCGCCAACTCGCGCGCTTCCTCCGGCGGCTCCAACAGCGAAATGAATTCACCATCATGCACGGTAAGAATGCTGTGCGTGGAAATCAACGAATGCCGTAGCAGGCTTTCACGATTTTCTGTTTCGCCAACCATCGCTGACGTCGTGTTCGACACTCTGAGCGTCAGCTTGAAAGTCGTCTCCTGGACGCGATCTGCCCGCAACTCGAGCTGTCCACTGATCTCGTCTTGTGTCCGCACGACCACGCCCACGATCATTCCCGATTGATCACGAACCGGTTCCATTTCTTTTGTCGCTGGAAACGCAAAGTCATGCGTCATTCCGCCCGACGACAGCATTTCCACGGAACGGCTCGGCAAACTTACTTCCCGCTCCGTAGCTTCCTGCCACGCTTGCAGCACTTGATTGCCGACCCGCAGCGATTCGACCGGCTTCAAGTTCGGCGGCACTCCCGGCGCGACTTCTCGAACCGATTCTTCCAATTCAGCAACCGTCCGCGCAATCGCCTGCAGAAATCGCACCTTCACGCTGATTTCCGCATTCCCTTTGCCCGACACCAGACATTCCGTCTTCATCTTCCACAAATCGTTTCCCCGCTGCGACTCGCTGTGTGCTCGCGGGTACAACACTCCGAAATTCCAGCGTTGCCGGTTCTTCACCGCCGACGGGCGATACGGGTACAGCATGTAACCCTCGTACAGCACCGCGTTCGCGATTTGCTCGATCCGGTTCGTCGTCATATCCGCACCGGTTCCTCAGACGCCGCCAGCAGCCGTTCGATCGCTTCTTCCCAGGTCGGAATTCCATGCCGCATTTTGTATTGATACAGCCGCGCGTGCGCGTCGCGCCGCAAACAGAGCCAGGCGGCGTTGGGATAATACATGTCCATCAATTCGTTCCACGTTGCCACTAGCAGCCGGAATCGCGCTTCCTTATCCCAGGAAATCGGCGCCACCTGCAGCGCTTCATCAGCGCCTTGATAAAAAACCGTTCCGCTGAACTGAAAGTTCAGTGGCAAATCCCCGCTGCCCAGGCCATTAAAATACTTCGTCGCCGCCACGTTGAAATCAAACGTACATGGCACCGGGATGTCGGTAACGGTGCTTCCCGTGAATCGCGGCACAATCACGCTGGCGTGCGCCCACACCATGTTCCGCAGCGTTTGTCCCCAACGTTCCGGCTTGTCAAACAGATCCTGAAGCCGCGCCTGTTCCACCGCGTCGTATTTTCTTCGCGTTACTTCAATCTGGATTTGCGAGCGCAGCGCCACGGTGTGAATGGTCTGGTCGGCCGGTGCATTCTCGATGCGCACCTTGAACGCCAGCAATGGCGCCGCCGCATATTGCACCACTTCCGCGCCTTCGACACTCAGTTTCAGATCAGGCATGCGCTTCCTCGCGGCCATGGCCCGCTCGCCTTTTCAACGCATTAAAAAACTGTCCAATCTCGCGCCATACTTCGGTACCGCCCGATAGTCCACGCCAATAGGTTCGAATCAGCCCGACCAGCTTGTAACACTCATCAATCGGCACCAGGTAATACTCAGCCGGTGAAACTCCTCGCGCGTGTCCCACGCGATTCACGAGCAATGCGCTTACATCCATTTCCATCTCGCGCAGGATTGGGTTCATCTCTTCGATATCCGTCCACGTGTCCAGCGACAGCAAAGATTCCGTGGGACCAGCAGGGCTCGGATACAACGCCACCACTTTTCCTTGCGCGCTGCTCTTGAAGAAAAACGCCATATCGATGGGCACCATCAGCCCGTCCCATTGCGCATCCGTCATTTCAAAATTCTGTAAAAACCAAACGCGCCGCGGCACTCGCTGGAATTTCGTGCCGGCCTGCCCTTCAAATAAAATGGCGCACGCATCGCACGCGCACACCAAGCGCCGGTTCGCCGGTTCTACCAGATGTTCGTGTTCAGGGGGAAGTTCGCGGCTGCACATCTCGCAGCGCTCGACGGCCGACCGCTTGCGTGCGAACTGCCGAAGTGCCGCAAACGCGCCGTCCCGTTGAGGAGTGAGCGCGGAGCCCATATCAATCACCACTCCGCGCCGCTTGTGGCGTTGCGGAAGACGCCAGATTTCCCAGACCGCTGCTCATGAGCTGTGTTACCGGCACAAATCCCGGCGCTTTCAGGCCAGCGCCGCTCTCGTCAACCACGATTGTCGCCGCATCCGGCGCCGCATCTTGTATCGCACCTTCAATCGTCGATTTCACCAGCGCTGCCGTCGAGCCGCAACCACCGCTGGCCTTTATGTGTAAACGCACCGTCACCGTGCCATCGGCTCCAATGGACAGGAGTTCCACGCTCGCCGAGTGTGATTCCAGAAAGCTGCGCTTCTTGTCCAAGGCGCCGACCACCCGCGTCGCCAAATCTTCGGGGTGCAATCCATACAACAGCAAAACGCTGCTGACCAGTTCATCGTGCGCGCATTTTTTAATGATCGCGTCGCCCGCATCGCCATCATTACTACAGGCGGCAATTTCCAACATTCGTTCCAGTGCAGCTCCATGCAGCGCCATCAGTGATTCGACCAACTCCCTCGCCAATGCTCGCGCATTCGGATCGGCGGTAGCCTCCAGCCGCTCCACCAATTCCCCAATTCTCTGAACCTGTTTTTGAAACGCTGCGTCTTGCGCCATATTCCCTTTCACGCCATAGTTTCACTAAAGACAGATGGAAGCGAGTGGTAGTGGCCACTCGCTTCCGGTCGAACTCCACTCATCTCAAGGTTGCAGTCCAAACATCGGCGAGTGATGCGTCTCCAGCACCTTGCCGTTGCCAAGGTACATGTGCACGCCGCACGGCAAGCACGGATCGAAGCTCCGCACCGTTCGCATAATGTCAATGCCCTTGAATTTGTCTGGTCCGTTTTCTTCGAAGATTGGCGTGTTCTGCACCGCATCTTCGTACGGCCCCGGAGTTCCGTGGATGTCTCGCGGATTCGCGTTCCACGGTGTAGGCGGATACGGATGGTAATTGGCGATTTTCCCGTCGCGAATCACCACGTGATGCGAAAGCACGCCGCGTACCGCTTCATGGAATCCGCAGCCAATCGCGTCTTGTGGCACGGTGAACTCCGTCCATGTCCGCGTTCTTCCCGCATGCAACTCCGCCAGCGCCTTCTCCACAAAATAGAGAGCCGCCGATGCCGCATACACCTGGAAGTACGTCCGCGCGCGATCGCGCTCAATCGCGTTGCTCCACTTGGGGATCTTCCATTCGAACTCGACTTCCGGCAGCGAAGGTGTCTTTGGCAAATACATCTTCACGCTGCGGCCCGTCGACTTGATGTAGCCGATGTCGACGATCCCCGCGAGGGCCGTCGCCCACAACCGCGCGATCGGCCCTCCTCCTGTGTCGAGGGCTAGATGATCGCCGGTCCTCTTATCCAACCACCGCGGCGACATCACCCACGTGTATTTGCCGCCGAAGTCGCGCTTCTGCGGCCTGGGGATAGTGGTCTGATTCCAAGGATGATTCTGGTCCACTGGGTTTCCCAGCGGATCCTTGGTCACAAACTTTTCGCTGTTTTCCCAGCCATCGTAGTACGAGCTGCCCAGCAAAATGCGAATGTTCAGGTTGATGTCCACCAGATCATTGGTCACCAGTTGATCGTCAACGATCACTCCCGGCGTCACGTACATGGCCTTGCCCCACTTGGCCATGTTCTTGTAGGTGTAGTCACACACTGCGGGGTTGTTGAATGAGCCCCAGCACCCCAGCAACACGCGGCGCCGACCCACTTCTTCATAGCCCGGCAGCGCGTCGTAGAAAAAGTCAAACAGGTCGTCGTGCAGTGGCACAACTTTCTTCATGAACTCCACGTACCGCATCAACCTCACCAGGTAATCGGTAAACAATTGCACCGTCGGCACCGTTCCTACTCCGCCCGGATACAGCGTCGATGGGTGCACGTGGCGCCCTTCCATCAAGCAGAACATCTCGCGCGTCATGCGGCTCATCTGCAGCGCTTCGCGATAGAACGAGCCGGTAAAGGGATTCAACGCCTTCATAATGTCGGCAATGGTTCGAAAGCCGTGCAGGTTCGAATGCGGCGCCGCGGTCTTTTCCGCCTTCGCGTACACCGACGGATTCGTTTCCTTCACCATCTGCTCGCAGAAATCCACGCCCACCAGGTTGTCCTGGAAAATGTTGTGGTCGAACATATACTCGGCGGCTTCACCGAGATTCACGATCCACTCCGCAATATCCGGGGGACGCACACCAAAGGCCATATTCTGCGCATAGGTCGCGCATGTGGCGTGGTTGTCTCCGCAAATCCCGCAGATTCGACTGGTAATGAAGTGCGAGTCGCGCGGATCTTTGCCCTTCATGAAAATGCTGTAGCCCCGGAAGATCGACGAAGTGCTGTGACACTCCGCAACCTGCCGATTCTCGAAATCGATCTTGGTGAAAATCCCTAGACTTCCGACAATGCGCGTAATTGGATCCCAGCTCATATCCACTAATTTCCGCGAACCGGTCGGCGTCTTCTTTTCTACCGTCGTTATCGTGCCCATTTTTCTTGCTCCTTGATCTCGCTGTTCTCGTTGTCCTGCGTTTAACTTAGGCCCGCGGTCTATAACCGGTAGTGAGTTCCGCGCGCGGATGCCGCCACTTTGGTTCCTTGTTTACCGTCTCTTGTGTAAATCCGCGCAAAGTTCGGATTGCTTTGCCATACATGCCAATGGTGTTAGTAGAAACGCGAGCTCCTGGCGGCTCATCCATAAACGGCATGAACTTGTCGGGGAACCCTGGCATCGTGCATCCAATACAAATTCCGCCGACGTTCGGGCAGCCTCCGATTCCCGCCATCCATCCGCGTTTTGGCACATTGCAATTCACCACCGGACCCCAGCAACCCAGTTTCACGATGCACTTCGGCGAACCGTAAACTTCGGCGAAATCGCCCTGCTCGTAGTAACCCGCGCGATCGCATCCATCGTGCACGGTGCTTCCGAATAGCCACGTCGGCCGCAGTTGGTCATCCAGCGGAATCATCGGCGCCAGTCCAGCCACTTGATAAAGGAGATACAAAACTGTCTCCATGAAGTTGTCAGGTTGCACCGGGCAGCCTGGCACATTCACGATCGGCAAGCCGGCCTTCGATTTGAATCCCCATCCCAAATAATCCGCCAGCCCCATCGCGCCAGTAGGATTTCCCGCCATGGCGTGAATCCCGCCATACGTCGCGCACGTACCGCAGCCAATCACCGCCAACGCCTTTGGCGCCAACCGGTCGATCCATTCATTCGTCGTAATCGGCTGGCCAGTATCATGGTTTGTGCCCAGCGCCGCCCAATACCCTTCCTTCTTAATTTTTTCGTTGGGAATCGAGCCTTCGACTACCAGTACAAACGGTTCCAGCTTTCCCTGTTCCGCTTGGTACCAATATTTCAAGAAGTCGTCGCCGTTTTCGTAGGCCAGCACCGGATTGTGCAGGTGGACTCGCGGCAAACCCGGGATCGCGCCCAATAAAACGTCTTCAATACTTGGCTGCGTCGCCGCAGTCACCGATACAGAATCTCCATCGCAACTCAGCCCCGCCGTGATCCAAAGTATGTGTACATCGGAAACCGGCGATGGCTTTTGCGTTTTTCGGCCGTAAGGAACTGCCGCTTCAGGAGTCATGAGTCGCCTCTCCTTTCGGGCTCCTGCGTGGTCTCCGCACAGGACTTGCGCAGGCGAGGCGTACCAAGCAGCGTCAAAACACGAATCGCCGGAATTAACCTCTACCCGAAATTTCGATTAGCAGCATCACAGCCACGGTGGGATTGAACAATCAGGAGTAGCAGGAATGTTTCATAGGGAAAAGTTGGCGGGTGGCGTCGGGGAATCCCCTCAAGCTGTTACCTTAGAAAACGTCCAAGCTTCCGAGCCCTTTCAGGCACTGGCACCACTTTTCGAGCGCCTTCGGACATTTAATGTCCGCCATTCAGATTTACGCTCCACTCAATCGCATGCTGCACCAGTTCGCGCGCGTTTCGCAGCGCCAGCTTCTCCTTTATATGTGCCTGGTAGGATTCAATGGTCTTCACGCTGAGGTGCAACTCATCTGCGATTTGCCGCGTGCTATGTCCTGAGCCAATTAACCGAAACACTTCCAGCTCGCGGTCCGTCAGATTCACCAGCGGAGAAGTCATCACCGGCGCAGCAGTCTTGGCGGGCGACGCACCTCGTACAAATTGCTGCAGCATAGTGCTGGTCAGCCGCTCGCTCAGATAAACGCCTCCTCCTAATATTCTGCGAATCGCCACCAGCACTTTGTCCGTCGCTTCCTGCTTCATGATGTAGCCGTTCGCGCCGGCTCGCATCGCGCGTTCCGCGTAAATCGATTCGTCGTGCATTGACAGAATCAACACCGGCAAGCTCTCGGTGCTAGTGCGAATCTCCTTCAAGACGTCCAGCCCGTCCGGACCGCTGAGAGAAATATCCAGCACCACCAGGTCCGGCCGCAGCGTTGCGATCGCGTGGTACGCGGTGTGAGCGCCCTCCGCCTCTCCGCACACCGCCAGATCCGGTTCGCGGTCGATCAATAATGCCAAGCCCTGCCGCACAATTGGATGGTCATCCACCAAAAGCACTCGCGATTTTTTCGGGTGAGACATTAGTTGTGGTCTGCTGGTCGCCATAGCACCTGCTCCTATACTGAATTTCGCATCGGAAACATACAGTTCACTGTCACTCCGCGCTCGCCTTCATTCGCCTGCACTTTCAACGAGCCGCCCAACATCGTCGCGCGATAGTTCATGATGCTGAGCCCCACTCCTGCCTGGCCGCCGTTCGTGGACGCCTGCTTGGGGAACCCTTTGCCGTCGTCTTGTATCCACAGCGTGCCGTTACCATTTTTTGCCGCTAGTCCAATCACGATCGTCCGGCATTGCCCGTGACGTATGGCGTTGTTCACCGCTTCTTGCGCGATGTGGTACAAGTGCGTCGCCACATTCACGTCGTCAATCAACACCGGCACCTCGCATTCAAACTTCACCTTGATTCGAAATAGATCCTCCAGTTCGCCCGCTCGCTGCTTCAGCGCAGACATCAACCCGTGCGCTTCCGACACGACCGGCAGCAAACCCCGCGCTAGCTCCTTTGTTTTGCGGATCGCGTCGTTCACCATGCCCACAATTTTCGCCGCATCTGCAGCTTCCGGACTCTCTCCATCCAATAATCTTTCTTCCAGAACTTTGCTCATAAACGCAATGCCGGTCAGATGTTGCCCCAACCCGTCGTGCAAGTCCTGGCCGATGCGGCGCTGTTCGCGCTCGCTGATTTTCAAAATTGTTTTCTCCAGCCGCTTGCGCTCGCTGATATCGCGGATCGCACTGGACACCAGTACACCCTCTTCGGTTTCCAACGGGCTCAAACTAATTTCCACTGGGAACTCGCGCCCATCCTTATGGATTCCATAGAGTTCCAGCCCCGCGCCCATCGGCCGCACTCGCGGCTCCGCAAAAAAATCTCGTCGATGTCCCGGATGCTTTCCACGCAGGCGTGGCGGAACCAGCTTTTCGATTTCTTCGCCAAGTAATTCTTCGCGTCGGTAGCCAAATAATTTCTCCACCTGCGCGTTCACCAAAACGATCTTTCCCTTTTGATTGATGACCACCACCGCGTCCGGAGCCGCCTCCAGCAAGCCGCGGAACTTCGCCTGTGCCCGTTTTCTCTCCGTAACATCGATTCCCGACGCGATTATGTAAGCCGGCGTGTGCTTATCAGTCGCCAGCACCGCCGCGGACCACGCAATCGTGCGCGCTTGGCCATCGCGCGTCAGCCAGCAACTCTCATACTCCGTCCGCGACACGTTGTTGCAAATTTGCTGAAACACCGTCTTAAATTCATCCACTTCGCCCGGCGCAACAAATAAATCCCACAGGATGCGTCCTTGCGCCTCTCGCGACGTGTAGCCCGTCAATTGCTCACACGTTCGATTGAATCGGATGATCCGCCCATCACGATCGAGCACCACGACCAAGGCACCCACCGTATCTAAAATCGCCGACAACACATTGCGTTCCTGATGTAACGCGCCCTCGGCCTGTTTCAGTTCCGTGATGTCGACGCCCACTCCATGAATGAACCACGGCCGCCCATCTTCCCGCCGAATCATTTTTGCTTCGCACTGAAACCACCGCACCCGGCCATCCCGCGCCACCACGCGATACGCCGATTTCAGCGCTTTGCCAGACAAAAACATGTCGGCCGCTTCCACGCTCCAGCGCTGTTTGTCGTCGGGATGGATCTGCTGATACCACCGCACCGGATCTTCCAGCCATTCGCTTTGCGAAAATCCCAGCGCCGTCTCGATCTGCGGACTGACGTACGCTTCGCCAATTCCTTTATCCAGGTAGGCCATGAACACAACGGCGGGAATCTGTTCGACCAGCGCGCGATAACGCGCTTCCATATTCAGCAGCGGAGGTTCGCCACTCGCGAATTCTAATTTTGCACTGGCAGATGGAGCACCGGGATCTCCGAGATTCAGGCCACGTCCGGAGAGCACCGATTGTTGTTGCAGGAAAACGTCGGCAAGTTCCTGCAGCGCTTTTTCCGCCTGTGACAGACTGGCAAGCTCGCGAGCTACAACGGCAGCGTCTACTGCCCCCAGCAAATCCGTTCGTGTCAGAGAATTCGGCTCCATCTCTGTACCCCGTACGTTACCGAACGCTTCTCATTCGATAGATTACCCGCACTGCTCTGCGCGTTGCCAACGCCAGAAACTTAATTCGCCTTATCCGTTTCAGGTTCGCTCGCGGCTTCTCCAAGGCGGCTCCTTATTCAGCGACGCCTGCGTAAATCGCCGCAGCGCGTGAATCGCTCGCCCGTAAGTCATCACCGCGCTCGACGACAGCAGCGAACCCGGCGGCTGGTTCATGAATGGCATGAACTTATCCGGAAATCCCGGCATGGTGCAGCCAATACAAATTCCGCCCACGTTTGGGCACCCGCCAATTCCGCCCATCCACCCGCGCTTCCCCACATTGCATTGCACCACCGGACCCCAACATCCCAGCTTCACGATGCAGGTCGGCGCTCCATATTCTTCCGCGAACTGCGCCTGCTCGTAATATCCGCCGCGGTCGCATCCTTCGTGGACCGTCGTTCCAAATAACCATGTAGGCCGCAGCGCATCATCTAGCGGAATCATCGGCGCGCGGCCCGCCGCCATGTTCAGCAAATAGAGCAGCACCTCGGTGAAATTATCTGGCTGTACCGGACATCCCGGCACACAAACAATCGGAATCCCGCTCTGTGACTTCCAACTCCAGCCCAGGTAATCCGCCAGGCCCATGCACCCGGTCGGATTCCCTTCCATAGCATGGATGCCGCCATAGGTCGCACAGGTTCCCGCCGCAACCACCGCCCACGCTTTTGGCGCTAATTTATCGATCCAGTCGCAAGTTGTAATCGGCTGGCCAGTCTTTGCGTCGGTGCCGAACGAGGCCCAGTACCCTTCCTTCTTATTCCTCTCGTTGGGTATCGAGCCTTCCACTACCAGAATAAATGGCGCCGGATTGCCTTCTGCAGCGTCGCGAAAAACTTTCACGAACTCGTCGCCGTTTTCGTACGCCAGGAAAGGATTGTGGAAGCGGATCTTCGGGATCCAGGGAAAAGTGCCAAGTATCAGATCTTCAATGCTGGGTTGCGTCGCCGCGGTGACCGCAATCGTGTCTCCGTCGCAGCCCAGGCCCGCGGTCATCCACAACACATCGATTTCCGAGATTGCCAGCGAATCGTTCCCAGTGGCTGCGGAATTCAACGCAAAGGGTGTCATCAGTTCTCGGCTCGGTACTGAGACGTGTCTGGAGCTAGTTCGCTGGACCGTGGGAAGTAGAGACGAACACGGGAGTCCTACCCGCCGCGGATTCTACCCAATTCTTTCGATTTCTGCACGAGTTGCTTTTTGCCCGCGCAGGCCACGGCTGAACTGGCGCATGCCCTTACCTAGTACCATTTTCTGCCTCTTGCTTTGCCCGTCCCCGCGAATGAAAATTTACGTGTGCCGGACAGGTTGTACAGGTGCAGCATGAATGCACATATAAGGAAGCTCCTCGGCAAACAACTGCTCTTACTTCTGCTCGTAGCTGCGCTGTTGAGTTCTCATCCCGCTAGTGCTCAAACCACATCCGCATCTGGTCATTCGCAAAGTAGCCACAACGCCGAGTTCTCCGTTCCACACGGTACGGTACTGCCCGTGCGCCTCAATCACGGCTTTTCCTCCAAAAACGCTCAGCCCGGCCAACGCATCTCTGTGCGCATCATGCAAGATGTTCCACTCCCAAATGGTAGGATCCCGCACGGTGCAACTGTGTCCGGCTCGATCGTGTCGGTCGAACCCGCTCGGAACGGCAATCCCGGAAAAATCTCCTTTCGCTTCGACACCCTTGAAAATTCCAAGAAGAAAATTCCCGTAAAGACCAATCTCCGCGCGCTGGCCGGATTTATGGAGGTCCTGGAAGCGCAAACTCCGGAAACTTCGCCCGGCTTCGGCACTCCTTCCCCGTGGGTCACGACGCGTCAAATCGGTGGCGACGAAGTCTACGGTGTCGGCGGTCCAGTCACCAACGCGGCCAGCGAACACGTTGGCAAAGCCATCTTCGGTGGCGTGCTGGTTCACGTCCGCGCAAATCCCGGCTCCAATTGCCGCGGCCCTCTCGATGACGACGACCAACTGCAAGCCCTCTGGGTTTTCTCCGCCGACGCGTGTGGCGTTTACGGCATAGACGGTGTCACCATCAAGCACGCCGGCAGAACTGAACCTGCCGGAGAAATCACACTAGCCTCCGATCATGGCGATGTCTCCCTCCGTGGCGGCACCACCATGCTTCTCCGCACCGACTAGAAACCTCACCCCCCCGTGGCACAGCGGTTCCTCGCGATGCTCTCCCAAACTTCCAAATCTCCTCGCATTCTCTTTTGCCTTTGTCTTTTTCTTTCAGGGTTTCTCTTTCACTTTCCAAAAGCACTTTAAACCTTGAACCCACTCCTCCATTTGCCGCACAATTCCGTTCGTGAAAACTTTCTTTCTCGCCCTCCTGGCCTTCGCAATCCTCACCCTTTGCCCGACCCACTCCGCGGCGCAGGTAACCGCTCCCTATCTCGATCCCTCCCTTCCCATCGACCAGCGCGTCAACGATCTCGTCTCTCGCCTCACCCTCGACGAAAAAATATCCCAAATGCAAGACGTGTCTGCCGCCATTCCGCGCCTCAACATTCCCGCCTACAACTGGTGGAACGAAGGACTGCACGGCGTCGCGCGCTCCGGCATCGCCACCGTTTTCCCGCAAGCCATCGGCCTCGCCGCCACCTGGGACACCGACCTTTTACACCGCGTCGCCGATGTCATCTCCACCGAAGCTCGCGCCAAATATAACGACGCCATTCAGCACAACAATACCGGGCGCTACTTCGGCCTCACATTCTGGTCGCCCAATATCAACATTTTCCGCGACCCACGTTGGGGACGCGGCCAGGAAACTTACGGAGAAGATCCATTCCTCACCGCGCGGCTCGGCGTTGCCTTCGTCACTGGCCTGCAAGGCGACGACCCGCACTATCTGAAAGTTGTTTCCACGCCGAAGCATTACGCCGTGCACAGTGGCCCTGAAGCGTTGCGTCATCGCTTCAACGTTCCTGTTTCGCTTCACGATCTCTACGATACGTACACCCCCGCTTTCCGCGCCAGCGTTATGGAAGCTCACGCCGATTCGGTGATGTGCGCTTACAATTCCGTGCGCGACGAACCCGCCTGCGCCAACGGCCTGCTCTTTGATTTGCTTCGCAACAAGTGGGGCTTTCGCGGCTACGTGGTCTCCGACTGCTGGGCCATCAACGACCTGTATCAAGCTCACGGCTTCGTGCAATCTCTCAATCAAGCTGCCGCGCTCTCCGTGAAAGCCGGCACCGATCTTTCCTGCGGCCCACAATTCAAAGTTCTCGATCGCGCCGTGGAAGATCGCCTACTCGCTCCCGCCGATATCGATCGCGCCGTGAAGCGCCTGTTCGAAGCGCGGTTCCGCCTCGGCATGTTTGATCCTCCAGACCGTCTTCCCTGGGCTCATCTCACTGCAGCCGACGTCGACACGCCTGCGAATCGTAAACTAGCTCTCGATGCCGCACGCGAGTCCATCGTCCTGCTCAAAAATGATCGCAACACACTCCCGCTCAAATCCTCCGTAAAATCCATCGCCGTAATCGGACCCACCGCCGACTCACTCGACGTCTTGCTCGGCAATTACAACGGCACGCCGTCCTCTCGCACCACAATTCTCGCCGGCATCCGCAAACAATTTCCCAACGCAAAGATTTCCTACGCCGTGGGCGCCCCGCTGACGGAAACACGCGCGCTCCCCGTGCCTTCCTCCGTTCTCCGCACCGGCGGAGCAAACTCCCAAGCCGGGCTACACGCCGACTTTTTCGCCAACACTTCACTCACCGGCTCTCCGGTTGTTTCCCGCGTTGATCCCGCTCTCGATTTCGAGTGGAACAACGTCTCGCCCGCTCCCGGTGTCCCCGCTGAGAATTATTCCGCGCGCTGGTCCGGGGAACTCGTCGCGCCCACCGAAGGCGACTATCGTCTTGGCGCCAGTTCCGATGGCGGCTATCGTCTCTACTTCGACGGCAAACTCCTCATCGACGATTGGGCTCCACACGGCGAACGCGCCATGACCACGCTTGTCCACCTACAAGCCGGTCACGCCTACGCCATCAAGCTTGAATATTTTCATCACTCGTGGGAATCCGCGGTGCGCCTGCTCTGGCTTCCGCCAAATCTCACTCAAGAAGCGCTTGACGCCGCGCGCAAGTCCGATGTGGTTATCGCCGTTGTCGGCATCACCGCGCAACTCGAAGGCGAAGAGTCCGAATCCAACGATCCCGGCTTCTTTGGCGGAGATCGCACCGACATCACGTTGCCCGGACCACAACAGCAGCTACTGGAGTCGCTCGCCGCAACCGGCAAACCGCTCATCGTCGTACTCACCAGTGGCAGTGCCCTCGCTGTGAATTGGGCCGATGAACACGCCGCCGCAATCCTCGAAGCGTGGTACCCCGGCGAAGAAGGCGGCGCTGCAGTCGCCGAAGTTCTCTCTGGCCAATACAATCCCGCCGGCCGCCTGCCGGTCACGTTTTACAAATCGCTAGCGCAAATTCCTCCGTTCAACAGCTACTCGATGTTCGGCCGCACCTATCGCTACTTCACCGAGCAGCCGCTCTATCCATTTGGCTACGGCCTCAGCTATTCTTCGTTCACGTATGACGACGCAAAAGTGAGCGCCGCGGAAACGGATGCGAATTCCAACGTGACCGCCTCCGTGCGCGTCACCAATTCCAGCCCCATCGCCGGCGATGAAGTCGTGCAGCTCTACGTTTCGCATCCCGGCATGGAAGGCGTGCCCCTTCGTGCCTTGGCCGGCTTTCAGCGCGTGCACCTCGCTCCTCACGCCTCGCAGACGGTAACGCTCACGTTCTCGCCGCGCGAACTCAGCGTCGTCGATCCCGCTGGCAATCGCGTCGTACCCGCCGGTCCGGTCGAACTTTGGATCGGCTCGGGTCAACCCGCAGTTAAATCCGTGCACCAACCAACGCCAAATGGCCAGCTCCTGAAATTAGCCATCACCACCACCGCTTCACTTCCAAACTAGCGTGCCCTCCGCATACGAATCGATCGCATTCCATTTTTACGTGGGCAGCGCCAGCCTGCGCCCACTATACTTTCCGCTCGCAATCACGAATTCTGCATATCCGCAGCAGGAGCCTCGCAATGAACTCAACCACAAAATTGCTAGCCGTCGCGCTCACGTTTGCTGCCACTTCGACCCTGCAAAGCGCAGTCGCGCAGGAATCCAAAGGCAAGCACTACTCGCTTCCCGCAAACAAAGACACTGTGCAATGGGGTTGGTACGATCCCACCGAAAAGCCAAAACTCGTCGTCAATTCTGGCGACACCGTATCTATCGAAACCCTCCGCCACGCCATGGACGAGATCAAGCCCGACGCCACCATCGACGAAATCGTCAAGCTCCGCCTCGCCAATCCCGGTGGCGGCCCGCATTCCATTACCGGCCCGATCTTCGTCAATGGCGCCGAACCCGGCGACGTGATGGAAATCCGCATCCTGAAAATCGTGATGAAAGATTCCGCCTTCAATTTTAATTTGCCCGGCAAACAGTTTCCTACTGTCGGCCAGCTGGCCTCGGAATTCCCCGACGGCTACGTGCAGTATTTCAAGCTCAACACCTCGGCCATGACCACCGAATTCAAGCTCGGCATCGTTCTCCATCTCGTTCCGTTTCCCGGCACCATCGCGGTCGGCCCCGATCCTAACGAGCCAAAAGAAAAGGCCGGTCCACCGATTCACGACGCCAAGGGTCGCACCAGCACGCTTCGTCCCTGGAAAAATGGTTCAAATATGGATGTCAACGAACTGCAGGCCGGCTCCACTTTGTATCTTCAGGTGTTCCAGAAAGGTGGCTTGATCTGGACCGGCGATTCCCACTGCCTGCAAGGAGCTGGCGAAGTGAACCTCACCGCGCTCGAGTGTTCCTACAAGGAAATCGAAATTCAGCCAATCGTGCGCAAGGATTTGCACATCGATTGGCCGCGTGCCGAAACTTCCACCAACTGGGTGTTCATGGGCTTCGATGAGGATTTAAACGAGGCGATGAGAATCGCGGTAAATGAAACCGTGAATTTCCTGGCGGAACAGAAAATGGTGCCGATGTCGCGCGAAGAGGCCTACGCGCTCGCATCCATCGTTGGCGATTGCCGCGTCTCGCAAGTCGTCGACATACGCAAGGGCGTGCATTGCCTGATTCCCAAATCCATTTTCACCAAGAAATAAGTTCGCGTGACGGGGAGGCTGTCCTTGACACGTTTCGACATTGATGCAGCGCGCGCAACGCAACGCATTCAGAACTCAAAGAAAACCGTTTCCGCATCACCCTGCATGTGGATATCCCAGCGGTAAGCGCCGGGCTTCGTCTGATCCGGTATCAAAATCAACGTCTCGCGCCGCGCTGCTTCTACCCTCAATAAAATTTCGTCCGTGTCATTCAGTGGTTCGCTGGGAAAATACATGCGCGTCACCACCCGCCGCAACAATCCACGCATCATCAATCCCACTAAAAGATGCGGCGCTTGCGGCTTCTCTCCCGGCACGCACACCGACCCCGGCTTGATAGTCGTGAACCCAAATCCGCCGTCCTCACCACTAGGTATTCGTGCGTATCCCAAAAAGCCTTCGTCCAGCGGCTTGTCTTGTGGATCTTCCGGATGCGCGTACTTCCCATACGAATTCGCCTGCCAGATTTCCAGCACCGCATCCGGAATCGGCAGCCCATCGCCATCGAACACTCGCCCTTCAATCGCGATCCGCTCGCCTGCAACTCCGGGGCCAGCCACTTCCGTCACGTAGCCGCGCTGCAGTCCAATACTAAAAAACGGTCCGATCGTCTGCCACGTAGTCGCGTGTCCAATCTCTGTCACCGTTTTATCGGCCATGGTCATGCCCATTTTCCATCGGCGTCGCTTCCCTGCCGCGCAAAATAATATCGAAGTGATATCCCAACGCTTCGCAAGGTACGGTCGTGCCCCAATCAAATTGCGAAATCAGCCGATTGCGCGCCTGCTCTTCCGCGGTGCAATTAAAAATCGGATCAAACGGCAGCAGCGGATCGCCGGGGAAATACATTTGCGTCACCAGTCGCGTGGCAAACGCCGGACCAAACAGCGAAAAATGAATGTGCGCCGGACGCCACGCATTGTGATGATTTCCCCACGCGTATTCGCCGGGCCGGATCGTCACGAACCGGTAGCGCCCTTGCTCATCCGTCAACGTGTATCCCTCACCCGTGAAATTTGGGTCCAGCGGCGCATTGTGCTGATCGTTGCGATGCAAATATCTTCCCGCCGCATTGGCTTGCCAGATTTCCACCAACATATTCGGTTGCGGCCGCCCATCTTCATCCAGCACTCTGCCGCTCACATTAATCCGCGGCCCCAGCGGACTTCCGCTATGCTGAGCTGTCAGGTCGCACGCGCCCTTCACAACATCGCGCGCTCCCCAACTCGGCCCGGTAATCTCCGATAATGTTTGCGGAATCTCCACCAGCGGCTTGGTTGGCGCGCGCCGCCGCGACGACACATACGGCAGATGCAAACACTCCGGCTGCGTCCCCGCAGTCCACCGCCGATACCCGCGAATCCTGTCCATAGCCCCATCTTACTTCGTCGAAGCAATAGACGGACAGCCACCATGTAGCGGCCACCTTCAGGTGGCCAATCGGGAGGTGTTACCGGGACGCAGGAACTCACCGAGCTATTCCAGATCACAGAACCAATTTCAATATCGCCACACTCTGTACGTCCCTACGCCTGCTTGTGTATAATCGCAAAAGTTCCCTAAGAGCGGGCGTCGTACAATGGCAGTATAGAAGCTTCCCAAGCTTCGGACGTGGGTTCGATTCCCATCGCCCGCTCCATAAACCCTGTTGATGCAGTTGAGTTTACGGGCTTCCCACCCCCGAAATTCCCTATAAAAACCTTCGTTTTGGACGCAGTTGGACGCGGATTCTGCCCGCAATGGGCAAGTTGGACGCGACGATTCGCGATTTTTGAATTGTCCAGTTAGTGCTAATCGGGCATCACTGACCACAAGTTTTTTCCCGAGGCTACGGCAACTCGATGCCGCCTCCCCGCAAGGTTGGGACAACAACCACCCTCTCAGCATGTGACCCCACGTCGGTGACACGAATGATTAATTCATAGCTGCCGAGTGTGGAGATTCGAAAACCGTTGCATTGATAATGCCAATAACCTGCAACACCGGGCCCAGACATAAGAACCCACACGCCGTCAGAGTTCGAGTCCGCTGGTCGCCCCGATGCGTGGCACACGGCATTTCCTTTCGCATCGGTCAACTTCACATCGATAGTTGCAGGAAAATTGACCAGGGAACGTCGATAGTCCCATTCTGCTAAGCCACCCTTGACGTACAGGACAAGCCCCATCTCCTCGCTCGGAGCCCCGCTGAAATGAAAATGATATTCACTAGCTTCGTTGAGGGGAATCTCGGCGAATTTCAGTTTGTAGCGTGGGTAGAAAAACAAATTATCCGAGAACGTGCCATCGCCACGATAAAGTAGACCACTCCAGGGGCTCCACTCGGCGAGTATGAATGCAAGAAGTATTCCAACTATGGCCACCACATATTTCAGTTTTTTCGACACAGAAAGATAGTAGTCCCGCAATCCCGCGGCGACAATTCACTCCGTCGTTCGATGTTCCCGGAACCGAACAAGGGGAGCGAGTCAAAGTCGGGTTACCGGTAACTTGGGTACGGAAACCCGGGAACTTTCTGGAGTGCCGTCGGGCTGCCGGATTCTTCGGGTTATGAGGGCAATCTCGGGGCGGACGCGGACCAAGAGAACCCAACGAAACCCTCTAAAATCAAGCAAATTTGCGAATTTGGGTTGGGCCGCTTTGGTTGCTGTCGCTCGGAGTTTAGGCATAGAACAGGCATAGATCCTCCCGCCAGAAGCCGGTGACTCCTTCTGATCTCGATAGCTGAAACAGCGTCGGCACTTCGCACGATGATAAATTTCCACGGCATTCGAGCTAGTGAAGTTGTATCAAATAGAATCTAATCACACGCCACAACAAAATCGACTTCGAGGAACGTGATACGATGCTGACTTGGTCCAGTCGAGGCTCTTTGTCCCCTGAGAAACTCTCAGTGGTTGCAGGCAACGATCCCGTTTTCGTCAACCTCTTTGCACAATTTCGTTGTGCCGTTACTACACTTTGCGTAACCTGGCATTGGAGCAAATGTTAGATGCCAAGCCGTCAATTGATTACGGTGGGCCAGGTTTTCCGTGTGCCGTACCGCGGGACACGCGATGAATCGGGCGAATTAATTAGCTATCAGGACCTCACACGGGGTGCGAGTAAGAAATCAGCAGACCTCCAGAAGGGAATGTTTTTCTATGAGAGCGTGATAGAGCCTCGCGAAACATTTCGCAGAGTCCCTGCTTTCATATTTCACTCCAACCCGTTTAAGAAAGGCGCAGAAGGAACACCATGGGTCGATGTGGTCGAGCCGGACTTTGGGTACTGCCTATTTCACGGTGACAATCGCAAGGTTGGTTCAGCGCCGCTTGGATCACGCGGCAATTCCAGATTCATGCAGGTGCAACGCTTTTACGTCGACCCATCCTTGAGAAAATTTGCGCCACCCGTGCTTGTGTTCGAACAGGTCGATTACAACGGGAGCCACCGAGGATACAGGCGATTCTGCGGTTTCGGCGTCCCGATGCGGTGTGGTTTAGCAACTCAGAAAGAAACAAAAGGCGGATATTTTACGAATCTAGTAATCGAATTGGTACTTTTTCGACTCGAGCGCGAAAATGAACGATTTGATTGGAACTGGATTGACCAGCGACGAGATGGTCAACTAAACGCCGATTTCGCTCTCAAATCCTCACCGTCGGCCTGGAAGGAGTGGGTCGCGGGGGGCGATCTTGCGATCGAGAGCTGCAGACGCGTGGTGGCCCGGCAGGCTCTTGTGGGCGTGTCCGATCAGAAGCCGACGGCACGAGCGGAACAGAGAATTCTCGAAGAGCTTCTGAACTATTACGGCGCAGCTAAGCACGCTTTCGAAGGCCTAGCATCATTTGTTGCACAAAAGATCTTAGGGGATCATTGCACCCGTGGATGGGTCACTAAGCGATCAGGTGACGGTGGCGTAGACTTTGTTTGTAGGCTGGACGTCGGCGATCGGGCCGACCGACTGAGCGTGACATCTGCCGTGGTTCTCGGCCAAGCAAAGTGCATCGGCCTGGACAGCGCAATTGGAGGACACGCTTTGGCTCGGGTAGTCGCTCGACTCCAACGGGGCTGGATTGGAGTTTTTGTTACGACGGGATCGTTTTCGCGGGCGGCTCAGCTTGAATTGGCGCAGGACAAGTATCCGATCGTTCTAATCAATGGACGATGCTTAGCAAAGGTTCTTTCGCGAGTACTAGCGCAGGAACGCATCGGCCTGCGAGATCTGTTGGACCGAGAGACCCGGTGGTACGAAAAGCATTCCACGCATCTACCTGCGAACCGAATTCTTGATGATGACTTCCTTTTTGTGTCACCAACCATACTTTCGGATGACCACAACAATGAGTAGAAAAAGGCAGAAAATTAGAGGAATTGACCTGTTCGCTGGCGTCGGAGGTAGCAGTTGCGGTGCGACGAGCGCAGGTGTCAACATTGTTGCGGCGGTGGACCGTTGGTCGCTGGCTCGAGATACCTACAAATCCAATTTCCCGAAGGTCAGTTTTATTCAGGAGCGCTGTGAAGATGTCAAGCTGGGCGGACTGAAAAAGGAATTGGGTGCAGTCGACATGATCGTTGCGTCTCCTGAGTGCACCAGTCATACGTGTGCGAAAGGCAACGCGCCCAGGTCCGAGATGAGCCGACGTACTGCGTTCCAGGTCATCCGGTTCGCTAAGATATTCAAACCTCGATGGATTGTCGTAGAGAATGTCGTTCACATGCGGACTTGGAAGTCCTACCACAATTGGTTAAACCAACTCAAAGACCTCGGGTACAACCTGAAGGACCAAGTTATCAATGCAGCTGACCACGGTGTCCCCCAATCCCGCAGGCGACTTTTTGTCATGTGTGATCGTGAAAGCGTCCCTCCCGAAGTGACGGCTACCGTACGTCGAAGGAAAACTGCTGCTTCGATTTTGAAACAAAGCAAATCGTTCAGATATTCCAAGTTACGATCCGAGACGAGGGCTAGGGCCACACTTCACCGTGCTGAAAGAGCGTTTGCGATAATTGGCACAAACAAGTCGTTTCTCATTGTCTATTACGGATCCGACGCAGCGGGTGGATGGCAACGACTGAGTGTCCCGCTTCGCACGCTCACAACTTTGGATCGGTTTGCGTATGTCAGGCCAGCGAAACGGGGGCACGAGATGCGAATGCTGCAGGTTCCGGAAATAAAGGCGGCGATGGGCTTTCCGCCGACTTACGCTTTGGAGCACGGCACGCGCCGTGAAAAAATAAAATTGTTGGGCAATGCTGTCTGTCCGCCAGTGATGGCGGCCGTGATTCGCACTCTCACTCTTTCAAACGGAACGACATGAAGACCAGCGACGCCTTTTTCAAGCCTCGCGCACGGCTCCTCTTGCTGCTCGGCGATCAACTTATTCGAGATCCTGGTGTTGCCGTATTCGAGCTGGTTAAGAATGCGTTTGACGCTGACTCACCGGGCGTGACTGTCACGATGTCGCGCGTCGAAGACCCCGCCCGTGGCCAAATCATCGTTGAGGACCGTGGTGTCGGTATGGATACTGACACGGTCTCGGGTGTATGGCTTGAGCCGGGCACTGATCACAGAATCAGAGAGAAGGAAAAAGGGGAACCGACGCCAAAGTATAAAAGAGTTCCGATTGGAGAAAAGGGGGTCGGGAGATTTGCCGCACACAAGCTGGGTAACAAGGTCCGGCTCGTGACGCGGAGCGCAGGATCAGAGGAAGTCGTCGTGGGAATCGATTGGGAGAACGACTTCAAGGACAAGCGCTATCTCGCCGATGTTGGAATCAAGGTCGTTCAAAGAAAGCCTGAACATTTCACGGGAACTAAAACTGGGACACGCTTGGAGATAACCCAGCTTCGCGACACATGGTCGCGGGGTATGGTACGCGATCTTGCAAGAGCAATAAACGCAATACGCTCGCCTTTTCACGGAGTCGGGGACTTTAATCCCAAGCTTGTGCTGGAGGATCACCAGGATTGGCTCGACGGTTTACTGGATGTCAAAGATGTGCTGAAGTTTTCGCTCTACCAAGCGAAATGCTTACTGAAGGGAGGAAGACTCAGCTACGAGTACAAGTTCACGCCATTTCCAGGTATGGATCGAGTCGAACCGCGAAAGGTGACTCATAGCCTCGCCCTTGGCGATGCGAAACATCTTATCAATCTGGATAATCACAACATTGGCCCCGTTGAAATAAGGCTCTTTATATTCGACCAAGATGCCAAAGTCCTGAAATTGGGTGAAGTCCATGACAAGAAGGGGCTCAAGGAGTTTCTGAATGAATCGGGGGGCGTCCGTGTCTATCGCGGCGGAATTCGGGTCTATGACTACGGTGAACGCGGGAACGATTGGCTAGGTTTGGGCGGCAGAAGAGTAAACGTTCCAACAAAGCGTCTCAGCAATAACCTCATCGTAGGCGCGGTTTCGTTGGATATCAGAAAATCTGTGAACCTAAAACTTAACAGGGGTCTTATCGAAAAAACCAATCGAGAAGGTTTTGTCGAGAATACAGACTATGAAACGTTCCGAGACGCTGTCGCCTACGCGCTTCAGAGTATTGAGGTCGAACGTAATATGGACAAGCGCCGCATCCGGAATGCCTACAGCGGTTCGAAGCTCCGGGAGCCGGTGCTGGAAGACCTCACCGAGTTGCGAGAAATTGTGACCCAGAAGAAGTTGTTGGGGGAAATCGGCCCCTACCTGGACCGGATTGAAGGAGACTTTCTTGCGATTAGGGATCGATTGCTGACGAGCGCAACAGCCGGTCTCAGTTTGTCAGTCGTCATCCATGAGGTCGAAAAAGGCGTGGCCGAGTTGGTGCGAGCCGTGGAGGGCGACAAGGCAAACCATCGGATTCGGGCGCTGGCGAAACATTTGGCCGATCTGATCGAAGGGTATGGCGCACTTGTTAGACGGTCCGGCGTGAGCGCGGAACGTGCAAGCTCGTTGATCTCCCAGGCGTTATTCAACCTGGAGCTGCGTTTGCAGGTGCACAAGATCGATGTCGTTAGATTATCCAGGCGGCAAAACTTCGAAGTGAAATGCAGTAGGCGATTAATTGTATCCACCATTATGAACTTAATAGATAATTCTATTTGGTGGCTAGACAACAAATGGGGTGACGTGGCCGGAAAGAAAAAAATCCTGGTAGACCAAATAGAGGTGGATGGACACCGTGGAATCGTTGTTGCCGATAACGGCCCTGGGTTCATCGACCCACCTGAGTTTCTAACCGAGCCGTTCATCAGTCGAAAGCGTGACGGTATGGGATTGGGCCTTCACATAGCGAGCGAAGTGATGAAGGCACAAGGGGGCGCACTCGTTTTTCCGGACAAGGGAGATGTCGATCTTCCGAAAGAGTTTAACGGTGCAGTCGTAACGCTCTCCTTCAAGGAGCGAGTATGAATGGTTTGAGAGGGACGCGGGTTCTTCTGTTGGACGACGAGTCCGCTGAGGCCCTCCCGATCATCAGGGCATTCTCAAGAGTGGGCGTGCCGGCAGTTTTCTTCGATGGCAAGGAAAGTGGGCTGCCCCCCAAAACCAGAAAACTGCGGGGTGTGAGACTGGCGATCCTCGACATGAATCTGGGTGTTACTGGAACTGACAACACAGTCGCCTCGACACTTGTCCAGACGTTCAGCAAGATCATCAGCCCGGACAATGGGCCCTACGGAATTCTGATCTGGACAAATCATCCGGAACTGAAAGAGGCAGTCGCGAGATACATCCACGAACATGCAACTTTGCCGAAGCCTGTTTTCATCGTCATGTTAAAGAAGGCGGACTTCAAGCGAGTTGGCTCCAATGGCGGTGAGCCTGGCTTTTCTATAGGAAAGCTTTCCACGGAACTGCTCAAGGTTCTGGCGGAGAATTCTCCGCTCGAATGCATGCAGGTTTGGGAGGGGGCTTGTTTCAGCGCTGCAACAAACGTCACGAATGCGATAGCGGAGCTCAGCGATCTCAAACCTGACCCGGTTCAGTGGCGGGAGGCTTGGCGTCAGGAAGCACTGAGGCTCCTGCTTGTGATAGGAAGAGCGCGAGCGGAAGAGCACCTTACGGCCGAAAACTGCATCCCGTCAATTTTTCTGGCGCTGAATCCGCTCCACGCTGATCGCATGGATGTGGCCGTAGAAGAACTCTCAGAGGACCTGTCTGGCCATGTCAATCAGATCATGACTGCAACGGGGCAGTCAGCACCTGAGCGGAAGGGCAAGATTAATAGCATGCTGCACCTCGGCTCCGATCGGCTAGAAATCTTTAGTCCAGGCAACTTGTTCGTCTTTGGCAAGCAAAACAAACCACCTTTCATGCCTTCAATGAAGGATGCACTTCAGGACTGTGTCGAAGGAAACCCAGCGCAGCAGCTAGAATACAGACAAGCGATCATGGAGCACGCCCGGCTATGCGGCCTGGAGATAACTCCCGTTTGCGATTATGCGCAAAATAAGATGGGTTTATCGCGACTCCTTGTTGGATTTGCCGTCCCTTGGGATCATCACAAGAAAATAAAGTTGAAGGCACAGTTCTTGAAAACCATGGGCCCGTTCTATTTCTCAGAGAAAATGCTCAAAGCAGGAGCCTATGTGCTGTTCTTGAACTCAAGATATGTGGCGGCTGCAAAACCGAGCTTGGTTAGGAAGCTCCGGGCTGTGGCGAGAGTCCGGCCGCAGCTATTGGCCGACGTTCAATCTTGGGCCTCTTATCAAGCTGCGCGACAAGGCGTTATGCTGTTGAAATAGATCGATGGACGTTTTCTCAAAGACAAAACGCTCGAGCGTGATGGCGGCCATACGACATCGAGGCAACCGCAGCACGGAACGTGCGTTCGCCGCGTTACTTAGGCGCTCTCGAGTCTCAGGCTGGAAACTGCATTCTCCGCAGGTCGCTGGCAAGCCTGACTTTTACTTTCCGGCGTTGGGAGTTGCGGTTTTTGTAGATGGGTGTTTTTGGCATGGGTGTTCGAGGTGCTATAAACCACCTCAACAGAACGCTTCATTTTGGGCGCTCAAAATCGAGCGCAACCGCAAGCGTGATCGGAAAGTCACACGTAGTCTGCGCCGTTCTGGTATCAAAGTAATTCGTGTTTGGGAACACGACCTCAAGCGTCGAACATCGAAAGTTATGACGGTCCTTGATCTCCTGCGTACCGCGAACATACGGGCATTCCCAGGGCGGTGCGCGCGGATCTAAGCAAATTGGAGACCGGCATTCGACACAGGACAAATGCAAGGCCGTTCCCCCTCTCAACCCCCTTTCGCAGGTAACGGCGACGGCGTGGGATGACCTGACACACTCCTTTTTGATGGACTTTGTTTCGACTTTCGCTTAGCGCGAATGGCCGCCGAGTTCAATCACGTTGGAGCGACACCGGAATTTTTCGTTCCACTCTGTATAACCCCGCCGCGAGCAAAGCATCTCGACGTCTGGACCACGTCCATGACTGTGGGCCCAAACTGCCCACTTAAGCGAGCATTGGATCATGTTGTGCAATGTTCGGCCACCGATGTTGTCGGGGTCTCCTGCCATTTCTTTGATCGCCTCGTACAAATCCTCAGGAATGTTCATGCGGATCAAGCGTTTCCGGGGTTTTTCTTGCGGTATAGTTTGCTCAGCCACGTGACACCTCCGAAGTGTCATTGGGTTTAGGAGTTTGCGGGCGTTTCGGCCGCCGGGCGATCTCCACTTTCCATCGCGAGACTATAGGGTGACTCAATCGAACAAGTAAAGGGGGTTGCTGGAATGACACGAATGGTCAGGAGCCGTTGGAAATCCAAGTTCGCGCGCTTTGTGAGGTCCTACGGAGTGGAAGTCCTTGCGGCGGGGCTCGAGATCCGTACTTCCGCAATCTACCATTGGATCCGAGGTGCAACTGCGCCCCGTCCGATCCATGCAGAAATCATCCAGCGTCTTGCCCGTGAACGCGGGTCGAGGCTCACTCTGGACCAAATTTACGGGCATTCCCGCGAGGTTCGAGCGGAACACCAAGCAAGGCTACAAGCGTCGGAGCGACCTCCTCGCGTGCGAGCCTGAGCGTGTCACAGGAGGGTGGCTTAAGTGTTTCTTTCGTGCAGGGTCCTTCCCCGGCCGGGTGCCCGGGGAGGGTGACGGCGACCGTGTGGGATGCCCTGGCACCGAGTATTTTTGACGGACTTGACTTTAGTGTTTTGAAACCTAGGAGTGCTTCGTGGAAAGCCAGATTCGACCGCCAATTCGGGAAGGCGATGCCGGGCCCGAGCCCGGCCAAGGGGTAGGTTCATGCCAACCGTAAACGCAGAAAAAATTGCGCGAGCTTTGAACCTTACTGAATCTCGCGTCCATCAGCTGGTGAAGGAGGGGTTGCCGAAGGAAGCGCGCGGTCAATACGACCCGATCAAATGCCTGGCTTTCTACATTCGGTATCTGCAGAACAAAATCGAACAGAAGACCATGTCATCGCCGGAAGCAGGAGACGCAAACGAGCGCGCTGAGCGGATCCGTTTACTTCGAGTGGCTGCAGACCTGAAGGAAGACGAACTGTGCAAGCAGCGCAGCCGGTTTGTGGCCGTTCAAGATTTCCAAGCTGCTATCGCAGATCTCGCCCGCACCAGTGAGGGCCGAATCATGGAGATCCCATCGCGGCTTGCTCCAGAACTCGCCGGGGAGACTTCTCGCATGATGATCCAGGCGAAACTCGACAAAGCCTGCAAAGATGCGTTGCGACTTCTCGCACGGTCGCACCGCTGTTAGTCTCGCCGGGCTCGTTTAGACCTCTGAGATATGCGTTGGGACTTGCCAACGAACTGCCGAAGCTTCGGAGGAGAAATGAAACTCGTGCCGATTGTCTGGATTCTCTTCTCGCTTGTGTGGTGTATCGCGTTCGGCCTGCATTACATTCGCAGGCGCCGCGCCGAGGGATTGTTTATCAAAGGCGACGGCGATTACCAGCCGCCCGCGCGTCCCATCCCGCTGGTTCCGCCTCTGCAGAATTTGCCTAACCGCCTCACGGCGGACGATATCGTCAAACGCGCCGCGGCGTTCGTTCCAAACGACGGGGACATGCGTAATCCTACGGAATCAGACGCGCAGACAGCTCTGGCCTCTCCGGCCTCACGGTGTCAATTAAACCGAGCCACACCGCATCCGCGGGCGTGAGTGCGTTTTCGCTTTTTCCCAATGCTCGGTAGACCGAAATCAGGAAGGGCCAGAGGTCTAGGAAGTACGTGTCACTTTTCTCTCCGCGGTCACAGAAGTCGGCGATGTGTTCGCCTCGTTCATCTCCGACAAATTCCCTGAGGAAAAAAAAGTGCGCGTTAATTCTGGACAGGCCCCCGGCGCTCAACAGGCTTTTCTTGCGTTGGCTTTCAAAAGCGACGCTTGCATTTAGCATCAGCCGTTCCATCTCCACTTTCGTTGAAGGGCGACCAGCGCGTGTCTCCGCGAGAAACTTATTGATCAGACCTTCGCTTCGAGTACGCATGCCGCGCGCTCTTCGCAAGACGCGCCGGGCCATCGGGGACACCTTGGATGGTAAAATGTCCTGAAAACTCCAGATCGGTGAGATCCGGGTTTCCGATTCTGGCTCTGTAGTCGTGAAAAATCGATCGCAGCGACGAGGCGATGAATATGAAGCGCCTCAGGCAAAGTCGAGCAAAGGACGCGGCCCGTTGTTCGTTCTGCAGCATCGCCGCAATCGCATCCCGCTGTGAGCGTTCTGCGGTAAATCGGTCGCTCTTGAAGCCCCCGACTCCGTGGTAGTGCAGCTTGCTTGCTGGATACGCGATGGCGAAATCTCCTCCCGCTAGGAGTTGGGTGGCCGCGCTCTCTGCTCGTCCTTGGGCGACAGTGATGACCGCGACAGCGGCTTTTGTCGCGTGGGTCCGGCCATTTCAAAAGAGTGAGGATGATCCAGAACTACGTCGGCGTAACCGCCTCGGCTGTCGATGAAGACGGTGATGGGGGAGCGATTCTGTTGAACGAGCGCGACGATCTGGAGTTTCAGGCGATTCAGCAACGAGCTATCCAATCTGCCTTCGACCCAGATGGCGCGATCCGGATTTGGCGTGAAATCGGGGGCATCGGTCATCGCTCTCGACGCCTCGCTCTCCGAATTTCACTTTCCTTCAGTGCCTTGAGCGCTTTTCTTCGTTCCCTCATTTTCTTCTTGGCGTACCGTTTTCGGGCTTTCTTTTCCGCCTCACTGAGATTGCCGTACGACAACGCATGGCGGCACGCCGCGGAGTGTGTTGTTCGCTTCGCATTCTTCGCGTAGAACCAAACGTCGCACCGAGGTGAAGCGCACTGGCGAAATCGGAACAGCGACTTTTGCTGCGTGGAATGAAAGAATGCAGGTGACGACTTCAGCGTAGCCTCGACCTTCCGGGATCCACCGATCCTTAAGGTTCCCCCTTCGCATCCGGCTCAATCTGCGGATGGCAGGGAATATGTTTTAACCAGGCGTTGACCATTTTCAGCCTTTCGTTACTCAATCGAGCTCCCGCGGGCTTCTTATTTACGTAAGCCATCAGCATGAGAATTTGGTAGGCCTGCGTGCTGGTTAAGAGTGCTTCCTCGTGCGCGGGCTTGTCTCCTGAGAGGCGATGGCCCGAAAGCGATATGCTCGCGACGTTCTTAGCAGCATTCAACCAAGACACAAGCTTCCTGATTGTCATCGGCGGAGTTTGTAAACTCCACGACCAAGGCACAGCCGTCGACTTCTCCCACAACTCCAAATTATTTGGATTCGAGGCTGCAACTACCCTCAATTTGTTATGCGACGATTTGCTCATAGAATTGGCGCACACGAATTCTACAGTTCGACGGGACTAAATCAAGTTAAATACCGAGTCGGCAGGACCTGTCAGGGCCATTCGGGACTCGTTGGTCGGAAATCGAAAAGGAGCCGCAATGACGAAATTGTCCGTGAGTTTGCAGGAGGCGCAGGAAATGACGGGCCTCTCGCACGTTACGCTCCGCAGATTGGTGAAGGGCGGAAAGATGAAAGCGGTGAGGGTTGGCCGCCGGATACTACTTCCTCTAAGTGAGCTGCAGCGTTTGACGAAACCTGGTGCCGTCTCCGGTACCGGCAGAAAAAAGGCCTGAGTGCTGATTTCCACCCAATACAAGGCTGAGCTCGCACGATCTGCAACGATGAGGCGTGCAAAGGGTGGTCTCTGCTTTCATGACCTCGCCGACATGGCTCTCCAGGAAAAGCAGAAGAGCGGAAAAAGGCAATCAACGCTTCGCTCGGACCGCGTCACACTTTCGGGTGTTGGATCCGATTTTAGGATCCCTGAAGATTTCTAAGTTTAAACCACGAACGTTTGCGCATGCTCTCACGGATATCGCTGAAGGGCGGCAGCTCAGTCACGCTTCATTCAATCGTTACCACGCTTTGGTGTCATCGATCTGCGCCTATGGAGTTCGCGAAGAACTTCTCGAGATAAACCCGATGGCGGACGGTCGCGTGCAGCGGAGAACGGAAGGGCGAGTTAATCTTCGTTATCTGGAGCGCCACGAACAGTCTCAGCTGCTGGCGGTGATCAAACGAGATTGTCCTGCGAAGGCCGACGAAGTTGAGCTCGCGATCCTCACCGGAATGCGGCGAGGCGAGCAGTTCAACGCGAAGTGGGCAGACTGGAAGAAAAAAGGAAAGCGTGCTCTATGTCACGGGAAAGACCGGGCCTCGCGAAGTACGGATCAATCGAGCTGCGAGCCGGTGTCTCTCACGCATGAAAAGGCGAACGAGGCCCGAGACGATTTTTGTAACGCCGGAAAGAAATGTCAGCGCCGCGGATCGTCGCCTGTGGTTCGAGCGAGCGGTGAAGAAAGCAGCGCTCGCATCGAAGTTTCGATTCCATGACCTCCGGCATACGTTCTGTTCGCGCCTGGTCACCGCGGGGGTGCCGCTGCTGGAGGTTCAGCAGCTTGCCGGTCATGGATCGTACGCGACGACTCTTCGCTACGCGCACCTCTCGCCCGATCACCGGCGGAAGGCCGTCGAGAGGGTCGCGTTTTCAGGGTTTGTAAGTGGATTGACTGTCCACTACTGAGTTTTCACGTTTTGCAGCCATTTATGCAAATCGTGCGGAGGCGAAAGATGAAGGAAACCATCGGTCAGCGAATCCTTGCAGCGGTCCTTTCACATCAGCTGGGCATCAGCATGGACCGCGCACTGAAACTTTACGTTCGGGGGCGCGAAATCGATCCGTCCTGGGAAACGATTGGCGCGGAGTTGCTCAGGGAACTCACCAACTCGAGCGGAGCTGCGGTGCAAACCCATCGCTCGTGAGAATGGCGACGGACTGCGTAGCGGGCAGTTTTTTGCAGGAAGTGGAGACTGTGAGAATGAGATTTCCGGCCTCGTTTCTGGAGCTAGAGAGTGCTGGTTATCAGTTCGTCGGACGGCGAAAGTGTGAATCGTGCGGCGAACAAGTCTCAAGTTTTCGCTCAAAGAATGGAAAGTTTCTCTCGCTGGTGAGGCTGTCCGGCGGCTCCTACCTCGGTCACTTTTCTGCGTTCCTGGAGAGCAGGATTAAGGGAGAGGGAGAAGCGACGAAGATCTGCACCTGGACAGTGGCGATTGTTTTAGGAGAGTCCACCAGGTCGTTGACTGGTGAAAGGCCAGAAAGGGAGAAAGACTCGATGATGCAGAGAAGGGATGAAATAGCGCTGTTGGACGCTGCGGACCTTCTGGAAATGCCCCAGGAGAGTCTTTGCAGGCTCGCCGAGGAAAAGAAATTGAAGTCCCGATGTGCCGACGGCGAGCTCTATTTTCTGCGCGAGGAGATCGAGGCTTTGCATTGCGAGCAGGTCGAAGAAGTTCGGGCGCAGGAAGCTTCGTGATGCGCAAGGGATCAATCTCGCAGATGAATCCACCTTTTGGAAAACGCAAATGGATCAAGCTCTGGACTACCGAATGGCTCGACGGCACTACGCGCTACCAGATGACCGGCGCGCAACGTGCGTTTTGGGTGGACCTCATCGCGATCGCCGGAGCCTCTCCGCTTTCCGGGCGTGATCTGCGCTGGGAAGGACGGCGACGCCTTCGTGGGGTATCCCCTGAGCCGATTACAGGCGCTCACTCCCGAGCCAATCGACGTCACCGCGACACTCGAACTATTCGAGCGGACCGGAAAAATCCAGATTGAAACGACGTCCGATGGTCCTCCTAAGGCCATAAAAATCGTGATCGTGAACTGGGATAAGTACCAGTCCCATCTGTTGACTGACGCCGAGCGCGCAAGACGCTACCGGGAGAAGAAAAAGGGCCGTCACGCCGACAGTCACGCAGCGTCACGCGCAAACGTCACGCGCGTCACGGGGGTAGAGGTAGAAGTAGAAGGAGATGGAGAAGGAGATGGAGAAGAGGCGGCGGATCGCGCTTCGATTGTGGAAAACGAAAAACGCCCAGATGCCGCCTCTGAAAATCTCACCGCCGCCGCTGCTTTCTCCGCAATAGGTTTTGAAAACGCAGTCGGAGATCTCAGATTCCAAACCCTCCTGGCTAGGAAATACCAAGAACGAACCGGAATACGGGAAACCCGAACTGATTTCCTTGAAGCCGTTCTGCAGGAATGCCAAGCAAGGCGGATCGGCGTTCCTCCCCAGGTCTATGCGATGAAGCGGCTCCTTGAGGAAGAGGCGATCGAGGACTCTCGACGCTCAGGTGGAAGAAATTGAGTAACGAGTTCGTTAGTGCATGTGGAACACCAGGCCGTCCCGGTTTCGCAGAACTGCCGCGCCGGCTAGGTCCGACCTCCGCGCCGCACGCGCGGGCAAATCGCGTCGGGACGGCCCGGTGTTCCACATCGTCGTGCTTAATTTCGAGGAAAGAGATGAATAGAGGAGGAAACGAATGAGCCTCGGAGATGAAGTGCGGGATCGAGTCCGGGGTTTCAAGGACGTCGCGGAAAATCAGGCGAGGCGAATTCGTTCGATGACGATCAACTCGAAGCCACTCCCGGTTCCGCGCAACGCTGTGAGCGCCAAGAAAATTCGCATTACGCGTCCGATCTTTCTGGAAGGTGAGCACGCCCCAGTAGGGAAAGCATTCGAAGTTCCTAATGACACCGCCGAGTATTTGATTGCTGCCAACTGCGCCGTACCGCAGCGCAACTTCCGGCGGTGGATGCTCGTTTGTGGCGCAGTGGCGGGCGCAGCCCTCGCGTTGGGATGGACTCTCGGATGGTGGTGACAGGTCTCGACAATGTCGATGCATCAAGTGTGATTTTTCAAAGGGAGTGAATTTCATGGATCGAATGGAAAAAGCAGCTGAACTACTCGAACAGGCCAAAAGGCTCGGACTCAGCGTGGAGTTCGAATCGGGTTTGAACATCCTGAAAACGACGGCGCAGGTAGATCTGGAGCTGATTAAGAGCCTCGCGAGATACCTGCCAGAAGTTCGATCTATTTCGAAGCGACGCGCGATTGCGGCTCTCGCGCAAAAACACATCGGCGCGCGGATCTTCTCGAAGGACTGCAGCGCGGGCACGCTCGTTGAGGCACACGATGATGGCTCGCTGACCATCTTGGTTAGCCAAGAGATGAGGCGGTCCGACGAGAATGAGATTCGCCGGTCCCAGACCCCGATTATGGCGAAAGCCGAAAGTCTCTTGTTGATTCTCGACGAGGCAGAGGCCGACGGGTCTTCGTCTCATGCGAATCAAAAAGTCGAAGTGGAGCGTCCGAGGAAAAGACTGTTCGGTCTGATTTAAACGTTCCCCAGTTCGATCCTTGAGAGATTTTCCCGCCGAGACGTCACCGGCGCAAAGGAGCTAGAGCTTTTTTAATCGCGATGGCGGCAGCGGCAAAACTCGGAAGCCTCAACCGGCCGGGGCCCACAGAACCTTTCGCGACTGACACTCACGCCCGCGATTCTGCTAAGCTTCGCCACGACTCAACTGCATCGACGCCAGGAGGAGAGTTGGCGCGACGCAGGTATCAGAAAGGCATGGTTCTGTTCAACCAGACTCGACAGGTTTGGCTGGGCAGATACCGGGAGGACATCATTCAGGCCGACGGAAGCACAGTCCGCACGCGGCCGCAAATCGTGCTCGGCACAAAAAAGGAATTGCCGACGCAGAGGCTTGCGGTCAGAAAACTGGATGAGGTTCTCTCGCGCATCAACGATTGTTCCTATCAACCGACCCGAATTGCGACAGTCGAGCAGTTTGCAAAGCGTTTCCGCGAGGAAGTTCTCGCAAAGCGCAAGCCGTCGACGGTTCGCAGTGCGGTCTCTCACTTTGAAGCTCACATCCTTCCACAGCTCGGGAAACTTCGGCTCGATCAGATCGGTCCCGAGAATCAGCAAATCTTCATCAACAGCCTTGACGGCGCGTCGCGCAAGACCGTGCTGAATGTTCTGAGCACGCTGTCCGCGATGCTTTCCACAGCCAAAAACTGGGGCTACTCCGCGCGGGAAATCGAGTTGAAGAAGCTCGTATTGCCGGATCGCAATTCCTACGTAGCTCCTCACTTCACCCGTTCCCAAGTCGAATCCATCTTCGGCCTGGCGCAGGAGCCCTGGCGCACATTTTTCGTTGTCCTCGCGATGACGGGAATGCGTGCGGGTGAAGCGCTCGGCCTCCAGTGGGTAGACATCGACTTCTCTCACAACTGTATCCACATCCGCCGCTCCGCGTGGTACGGGAAGGTTCAATCCACAAAGAGCAAAACAAGTTCGGCGCCGATCACGTTGCCGGACGCGCTCGCCTCGGTTCTGAGTGATTACCGGAAGGAATGGAAACCCAATGCGCAAGAGTTTCTGTTCACCACTCGGAACGGTCGCCCGCCGTCGAGCAACAAGGTCGTGGAGTTTCAGCTTTGGCCGATCCTCGACGCACTCAACATTCCCCGCTGCGGGCTTCACGCGTTTCGTCACAGCGTCGCCAGCTTCATTGTCGACGCGGGATATGCGCCCGAAGTCGCCCAGCAACAGCTCCGTCATTCGAATTCCCGCACAACCCTCGGATACGTTCATCTCCGCGGCGGGATCACCGAGCAGGCTATGGCGGACGTTTCAAATTCTCTGAAGTTGGACGCAGTTGGACGCGGACAAGGTAAGGGAAGCCCGTATCTTCAGTAGGTTACAGTGAAACGGACGTGGGTTCGATTCCCATCGCCCGCTCCAGATTCTAAAGCAGTTACGCAGCCGCTTCGTTTTCCATATTTTCCAAAACTACAATTTTGTTGCCAAAAGTCTTGGAAAGTGAGGCCGCAATCGCTTCGAGTGGTATCTCGCCGGAGTAAAGCGCTGTCATGGTAGATGAGCTATGCCCCATCATCTGCCGAATAACTGCGCCATTAACACCCGCGAGTTCCCATCGCCGATTGCATCCTCTACGGAATCCGTGCAGACCGCCCTTTTTTAGTCCCAAGGCTTTGAGCGCTGGGTGCAAACCTTGGTTCAACACGTTGGTTTCGCGGAGTGGGCCGCCGCGCTTCGAGTGGAATACTAAGGCGTTGGGGTCTTCAGCATTTCCGAGAAACCGCCTTAGCTCTTGCATTGCCTTTTTGCCCGCCGTATCCAGGAGGAGCACTGTCCGGTACGCGGCGACGTTTTTGCACGCGCCGATCCGTCCGGCACTCCGTTGGTCCGAGGACTCTTCCACACGAATTGTGCTCGCCTCGAAGTCAACATCATTGAGACGCAAAGCGAGTAACTCACTCGAACGCAACGCCGATCCCGACGCTAGAAGAACAAGGGCCGCGTACTGTTCTCTGCGGTAACTGCCTAGCCCGTCCATCTTGCGGATGTACTCGGCAACTTTCTCCGCGTCCTCCCATGAGTACGAGGGTCTTTGACGGCCTTGTATCTTCATCTGCATCTTGTCGAGTTCAGGTATTGTGAGTCCACTCTGGGAAAACGGCGGTTTTTTATTCTTGGAGAAGGCAGAAAGAACACGCTGCATCGTGCGTAGAACGTTCTTTATCGTTATCCAAGAGAGACCCGCCTCCCGTTTCTTCCAGGCCCAAGCGTTCACCTTTTCAATGGTGATGTGCTCTAGCGGAACGTGCTGCCAGTCAGCTTCGAGGTGAGTCTTGATGTGTCCGTCCGCTACGGATAGCGTGGACGCTCGAAGCATTCTTGGCGCGAACACTTCCCGGTAGTGCTTCACCGCATCTGAAAATGTGCGTGCTGAAGGTATCTCGTAAGAGCTAGAATTGAGTTCCAGCTTTGAGAGAAACTCCAGCTTCTTTAGCTTGGCTTCACTTTGTGTCATCTGCGAAACCAACCCTACTACTTCTGTTTCACGTTTTCTTTCTTCCTGTCCTGGTACATCCGCCCAGTATTGAAAGAAGTACACTTTCTCCCCGTTGGCACGCTTACGAGTGCGCACCTTCGGATTCTGGCCAGTTCTTCGAGTCATGCACTTTCCGCGCTTTCTCGATTGAACCGGCGGCAGGGGGAACGATACCACATTGCCCCCCTCGTCTTTTGTGATCTGCACATTCGTACTGTCACCGCTACGAGGGATGTGCAGTTCCCTGATAACGGGCACCATGCCTGATTCGCTCATTGGCTTATGCTGCCGTTTCCTTCAAGCCTTTGCCCTTGTTTTTAGCTGCGGCACTGGCTCGTCCGGCCTCTCTTCGCTTTTTCCACGTTTCCGTGGTATCAGCGTGTTCCTTTACTAGTCGGCTGTTGACCAGATAGGTTTCGCCAAACTCGGTCACTTCCATGAAGTCGAACAGCGGCTCCTGCCATTCCTTCCGAAATTTGGCTTTGCTGCTCGCACGCGCCATGCGCGCTAGTTCGTCTATGTCCTTCGGCAATCTGCCGCGATTCAGCCAGGCGTATGACATTAGGCGGAAGCGCCATCCGAGTTGCACGTCTGTCAGGCGGTCCATGTTCATGCTCGATAAAACCTCCGTGGCGTCCACCTTGTACCAACGGAGAGGAACACCGGTGGTTTCCTCTGTGTAAGCCGGATCATTCGATTCCGCGATGCGTTCGACTATTCCGCATACCTCGGAATCTGGTAACGGTGGGACGCATTGGTCTGCATTAACCGAGAGTGCGAGCTTCCGGACCTCGTCAGCAGACCGGCTATGTCGGAAGGCGTCGCAAACGATCTTCGTGATGGTGTCGTTCCGCATTCCTTCTCGAATAACTTCATCTACTGTGTCTGTGGGTGTGTCCGATTTAGCGTCGTGTACGAGCTTCTCTAGCCACTCCGGGCAGTCCGCAACGGTTATGTTTTCATCCTTCCAGTGGTAGCGTTTGCCACTGACATGCATGGAGCCTGGTGCGACGATGCATCCGCGATCAGCGCGAACGTCCACCTTCGGACCCAGGCTTACTTTATTTTTGATTAGCGTGTCGGTGGGTGTGTGGAAGAGCAGATGCCTGCCCGTCCGGTGACCGACTCCCGCGTAGGTGGCAGCGCGCTGTGCGTGCGTTCCAGTTCTTGCAATGACGCTTCACCGACCGGGGAGTCCACATCGATGACGAGCAGCCCACTGCCTGTCGCAATTCCGTAGTTCGTTTCTTGGTAGTGACGAAACATCTTGGCGACGACAGCCGGGTCAGAGCTAGCTTTCTCTGGCCACTGGTTAATGCGAGGGTGCTTGCCGGGGGAATCGCACTTCGCGTTGCCGCACGTACATCTACCGCCCTTCACGCCGTGCATCGGAAACACTCGGAACCCCATCTCCGCGAGGCGTACTGCGCACTGCTGTGTGTCTGTAGTCACGATATTCTCCTTTGTACGCAAATCTTCTGAACAACTGTTCACTGCACACTGTGCAGACGCGCGCCTAACTGCGTATTCGTAATCCCATCCCATCCCATCCCGTCTGGTCTTGTCTGATTCGGTCTGGTCTTATCGTTGAGCATGTGTTCGAGCACACACTCAACGTTTGCTGGATGGCTTTGTCAAATCAAAAGGACATGCACGGTTCGTCATTCGCTGCATTGAAATCACGAACCGTGCATTCCCCGTGCGGCACTCGCACGGCTCCGCGCGCGTCATTCCGGAGATGTCGTCCCCGGAAGCCCTCACTGCGTGGGTTGTTGATTGGCCTGTTCTGCGTTACCTATGGCGTCGATGATTTGGAATAATTCGGTTTCGGTTATGCGGATGTTCGCTGGCAGGTTCGCCTTAGTAGCCAGTCCCACGTCGATTGGAAACGCGTCAGAATCGGAACGTGCCGGTTCCATGTGTGGAGATTCGTAGGAGTCCCACGCGGTTTTGAGTTCGTAATACCGGGTGGGATCGTTCTTACGAACTTCGGCGGGAGAGTCTTTCAAGCCCCCAACCTCGTTCGTGAAGAACGCCTTGCACTCTGCTCGGCTGTGTTTCGCACGGCATCTTATTTCTTCAAGCGAGAATCGCGGCTCTTTAGGACCAAGAGCTTCGATTCGCTGCTCACTAGCCGTCGGACCGAGTTTGGCCTTCCGTGCTGCGTCGTACTTTTCTCTGTTCTGCTTGACCCATGCAGACAGATTGCCGGTAATTTTGAAACGCTGGTCAAATAGTGCTTCCGCCAGCTCTTTCGGTGAAAGCGAGTTGAGTTGAGCGACATCAAATATTGGTTTTTCACGCATAACTAAGCGTTTCCTTTCGATAAAGGGCAATCGCATTCGCGGGCGATGCCGAAGAGGTTTCTGGAGCACGTTGGTCCATGCTCCATTGTCGGTTGTTCTTGTTTCGGCAATTGCAAGGGCGTTGGCTGTACCGGTTCTGCATCATGCCGAGATGCCTCGCGGTTCCGGCGGAGCAGCCAAAGTAAGCTGCTCCGCCCGTCGGCTCGAACCTGCCGCATCGGGCTACGCCGCTTTCCGGGATTCTAGAAACGCTTCTAGGTCGTCCTGCTTGATGCGGACGGTATTCTGGCCTAGGCGGACTGCTGGCAATTCGCCGCGTTTGATCATGCGACGAATGGTCACCACGCCTAGGTCGAGTCGCTGGGCAACGGTCTCTACGGATAGCAGTTGTCCAGGGTTTCTTGCTGTGTCTGTCATTTGTCTGTCCCTTCTCTTGAGGACACTTTGAAGAACTGTGTCCCCTTCTGATTTAGAAGAGTACAGTCCGAGGAACAGTTCGGTAGGGACAGAACCGCCACTTTTTTTGTGCCGTTCGTGTCCGGTCTAGTGGTCGGTGTACGGCCAAGTAACTGAAGGCTTTTGATTGCTACGATAATTCCGAGTTCGACGAAAGCTCGACCGCTTCCGGTTCGACGACGCTGGCCTAGCCCCAATTTGCCCGGTTATTTCTGGATGACGCTCCTGGAACCTTACGACTCCCTTTTTCACACTGCCGGGGGTTATCTCTGATCTATGAACACCGCTAGCGTCATAGGCGGCATCAAGAAGGTAGGCCAAGTCTGACCAGTGGCACTCGCCACAAACGCGCTCTATCTCTATTGAAAGGCAAGCCAGACCTTCCTCCCACCGATGCTTTCCACGCAGCGACGATGTCCTTCTGTAATCTTTCATCAAGTCTCCAAGATGCTGCGCTGTTGCTCGGACCGAATGAATGGCGGCGTCTTCATTGCTAGTACGCAACCCGGTAATTGTGGCTCTCTCAAGATTGTTGGCGAGCTGTTCGAGTTCCGCCTTGGCTTGCTTCATCCGCTTCCTCAGTCGTTTGTATTCGGCTGCGATTAAGCGTCGTCCTCGAGGACCGTATCGGTGAGTGTAAAGATAAAGGGTTGTGAACACGAATTCTCTAGCGATACCCGACTTTTCAAGCCGATTAAGAACTTCTCTTGCGAACTCGTTTTCAACATTGTCGAACTTCTTGATCCAGTGCGTGCTCACTAACGGCATATCCGATTCCATAGGCCCACCTCCCAGGTAGGTGTGGCGACCAAACTCCGAGTGTGAGCTTGCCAGGAGATTTGAAAAGGTGCTGGTGACGTCCATCACACGACTAGGGGTTAGGTCCAGAACCAACCTTACCGGTAACTGCGTTAATCAGAGTTGACCGCGATTCGCCTGTCCGTGAGGGCTAACACTTGCGCCCGGGGTGATAATATCCTGCATCAGAAGCTCTTTTAGGACACCACGGACAAGGACCACAATGAGACTTCTCCCGCTAATGCTTTGGATTTTCGCATCACTCCACTTCCCATTTGCGACTCCTCCTGCGCAAGATATATGTGTAATTCACTGGAAGTCCGTCGAGTACAATGAAGTAGCACGCGTCGCACGCTTCCAGGGCGACGTGCATCTTCAAGTATCCATCGACAAGAATGGCAGGGTCTCAAAGGCAGTCGTGACGCAGTCCGATGCCGGAGGCATTTTGCGGGACGAAGCTCTCGAAAACGTAACAGAGTGGACGTTTAATCCGGGCGAAGAACGAATCTTAGAAGTAGCCTATGAATTTCGTCTGGTGATGCCAGAGATTTACTATACTCCTCCCACCCGTTTTACTGCGGATTTCCCGAATCGGATTCACATCGAGACGAACTCTAAACCAATCAGTTGATCCGACGAGGGGAGCGAACACAAATGGGTCACGTCTCATGGATGTGGTGGCTTCTCATACCTGTTGTCGGCTGGGTGCTCTTCACACAATTCCGTTACATGACTCAGCAATTCCGAAGTGTCGGCTGGCCCGTCGTAGACGCCACTATACAGAAAGGGTCAATCGGTTTTGTACGCATCGGGCAGGGAGAAGGCACACCCGCTTGCTTCATCGGTTACATTTTCTCTGTAAACGGCTCAACATATACGGGCATGTTTGCGCTGTTCGGTAGCAGGGACAACGTCGAGAGCGTCCACAATAGTTTCTCCAGTAAACCGATCCGCGTACAGTATGACCCCGCTAATCCTAATGTTTCATGTTTGGTGGATTTGCGTGACCCACGTTTTGGTTCCCTCGTGCCAACTCAGAATCCAGCGCATCTGTCGAAAGCGCCTGCATTTGACTTGCAGGACCTCATTCGACAATGAAATTCACAATCGCAAATAGCCAACTTCAGCTCCAACCTCTGAGTAAGCTGATCTGCATCGGGCTTGGCGTGACCTTCCTAGTCGGGGTTCTACTGGTAGCGGCAGGTTACGGGCTGTTTCACGGCTACTTCGATCATGGACTATTTGAAATCAAGCAAGTGGAGTGGTCCCCCTCAGCTCCGCGACGCGTGGCAGTCGTTGCTGAGCGCTCCGACCATCAGGCAATGAGTAGCGACACATATTTCGTGCTCGTGGGAGACCATGTATTCTCCGAGAGGGAGATGAGAAGGGCGTACCACTCGGACGATGTGGTCTTCGCGGCTGCTAACGACTGTTTGAGCGTTCGCTGGACGGACTCACGCCACCTCACTGTAAGCTGCCGCAGCGGCACAATTGATTCGCCTCACATCGACGTCCGCAAGACGGGAGTTGATGGGGTTGCGATAAGATATGTCAATATCGCAGATTCCACTGCTAAAGAGTATGTCCCAGATGCACCACATTGACCGGGCGACTAGGTCCTGATATGTCGGCTTTCTCTAACGAGGTCGGCCGTTGCAAGAGTTTTTTTCTTGGGTGTTGGCCTCTTCGGGACACACCCGTGCGATGTTTTCTAATTCATTGTCACTGCGATTGCTAGCCTGCACTGTGTTCACCCTGGCGCTCGGCTCTGTGTCGCTTCATCGTTGCGGTGCTGCCCACCAACCATCTCTTCGGTCACGACGGACCATGATGACTTATGCGAACTCCCTTCCCGCGAAGGGAGGCGGGTGGCCTAACCAACCGGACGGTGACCGTTCGCACCATTCCCGACTTCAAGCATCCCCGCACAGGCATCACCGCTTGGCTGCTTCTGTCCGCGACGACAGAATTCTTGGTAATCGATCTGATCGCGCAACATGATCCACAGACGAATGCCCAGCTTGCGGGCTGCCGCCACGCGGGCTTTCCCCAACCCCTTCTGCACCAGTTTGCGGCGATAGAATCGCTGCAGCTCGGGATCGCGGCGTACCGCATGAGCGCCGGCCTCATTCCAAAGAAAGCGCAGGAACGGACTGCCCTGTTTGGTCAATGCGCCCAGCCGTTGGTGCGCTCCGCTGGAGTATTCGCGTGGAATCAGTCCCACGTAGCTGGCCAGCGCCTTGCCATCGGCGAAGCGTTGCGGATCGCCAAGGAAGACATCGGTGGCTAACGCTGTGACTGGGCCCACTCCCGGATGGGTCAGCAGCAATCGTGCCCCCGAGCGCTGCTCCGCTTGCTCGGCGACTTGCGCGGTCAGTTGCTCGATTTCTTCTTCCATCTTCCGATACAGCGCCTGCAGCATACTGCGTCGATACGAGGCGTGCGGCGGCAACGGCAAGAAGGCGATCTTCGCTTGCCCGTCATAGCTCCAAAGGCTGGGACCGCGCCGCAACCCATGGGCGAGCGCGATGGCCTGAAGAGCATTCTGGATCTGCGTGCGCAGACGCACCCAGTGATGACGGTGCAATAACAAGGCGCGGAGGTCGAGCTGTTCCTGGCTGGGCATCCAGATCGTCGGAAAACGCTTTTCCACCAGCAGCTTCAGAATCAACTCGGCATCGCGGCGATCATGTTTCTGCTTGCGCGGTTCCGCGGCGCGGATCTTCGCGGCGTCTCCCACCCGGCATTCGATTCCCAACTCCGCCAGCAGCTGCAAAAACCACTGCATGGGTCCAATCGCTTCTATGCCTACCAGCACCGGCTGCGGGAGTTGCGCATAGAACTCCCGCACTTCGTTGCCTTCGTGCATCAGCGTACGATTCACCACTTCTCCGGTCTCTGTGTCGAGCATCGCCACGGACTGCTGGCGAGCGTGTAAATCACATCCTATAATTCGCATTCGGCCTCCTTCGTTCCGAGCGCTTCGGGGTGAACACCGTAAGTCTACTCGGCTCGTCGTGGGGCCGACCTCGTTATGACATCAACCGGAAAGGTTCCTCCCAGTACTTGACTTCTCCGATTAGCGCGGTGATCTCAATGGGTCGACGCAACACCACCTCGAGGTCTAAGAGCAGTAATTTCAAAGCCTAAGTTCGTTCGCAAAGCTTAATTCAAAGAAAAGACTGCCCTGCTTAGGTGTAATTGAATACAGCCCTGGAGACGGGTTCCTTCTGAAAAGCTTTGTGGAACCAAGCGACTAGAGGGGTGTTGCATCGACCGTTTGAGCCGGCAGCGTTAATCAGGAGTTGACGCCCTGGCCATTCCGCATGTTCAATGTCAGTCAAATATGACAATCACTTGGCATCTTTACCGGACTGAACAGGGTGCGTGGGTCGTTTACAGCGACACCCCTGTAACGTTCACCAATTCGGACAAGAAGTTGGTTGAGAAGCGGCTCATAAAGTATGGGATGAGACCAGCGGAGATTGAGAAGCTCTTCCATGACGAATCGGAAAAGGGCGAAGGAATTGTCACAGTTCCGATTGGGACAGACCGTTTGTACGAGGACGGATTGTTGGAACGGTCCGACTGATGCTCTGGTACCACTTTTCCGGTTTCGGCTGCCGGCTCAAACGGTCGATGCAACACCCCTCTAGTCGCTTGGTTCCACAAAGCTTTTCAGAAGGAACCCGTCTCCAGGGCTGTATTCAATTACACCTAAGCAGGGCAGTCTTTTCTTTGAATTAAGCTTTGCGAACGAACTTAGGCTTTGAAATTACTGCTCTTAGACCTCGAGGTGGTGTTGCGTCGACCCATTGAGATCACCGCGTTAATGAGGAACCGGGAACCTTGCCGTAGATTTGGAGTCTAAATGGTATGCGGATACCCTGGACCGCAATTGGAATTTTGTCCGCGCAAATTCTGCTTCTCATCATTCTTCCGGCGGCTGTGGTTTTCGGCTACTCATGGGGTTATGGCCATCATTCCTACGGCCTGTTTGTTCTGAACTACTTTCCCGAGTCTTGGATGACGTCTAGGCTGAAACAGGACCCGTGTCAGTTGGCTTGGGTAGTACGAGTTGAATCGAATGACGATTGGTATCTGAACTCAGAACGGATTACTCCGGTCGACCTACCGACTCGACTGCGCCTGCGGATGGGAGCACGTAACGGTTGCATGTTGCTTTTTGATGCGAACCCAGACGTTTCGTTTACTGACGCGATTCATGCTATTGAACTAATTGAGCAGACAGGCGGCAGAGTTGTCTTGCTCACTCCGCAGACAAAGAAAACACACATCCCATAGGCGCTCAAGTCCCGATTAGTCGGGTTTCTCTAACGAGGTCGGCCGTTGCAAGAGTTTTTTTCTTGGGTGTTGGCCTCTTCGGGACACACCCGTGCGATGTTTTCTAATTCATTGTCACTGCGATTGCTAGCCTGCACTGTGTTCACCCTGGCGCTCGGCTCTGTGTCGCTTCATCGTTGCGGTGCTGCCCACCAACCATCTCTTCGGTCACGACGGACCATGATGACTTATGCGAACTCCCTTCCCGCGAAGGGAGGCGGGTGGCCTAACCAACCGGACGGTGACCGTTCGCACCATTCCCGACTTCAAGCATCCCCGCACAGGCATCACCGCTTGGCTGCTTCTGTCCGCGACGACAGAATTCTTGGTAATCGATCTGATCGCGCAACATGATCCACAGACGAATGCCCAGCTTGCGGGCTGCCGCCACGCGGGCTTTCCCCAACCCCTTCTGCACCAGTTTGCGGCGATAGAATCGCTGCAGCTCGGGATCGCGGCGTACCGCATGAGCGCCGGCCTCATTCCAAAGAAAGCGCAGGAACGGACTGCCCTGTTTGGTCAATGCGCCCAGCCGTTGGTGCGCTCCGCTGGAGTATTCGCGTGGAATCAGTCCCACGTAGCTGGCCAGCGCCTTGCCATCGGCGAAGCGTTGCGGATCGCCAAGGAAGACATCGGTGGCTAACGCTGTGACTGGGCCCACTCCCGGATGGGTCAGCAGCAATCGTGCCCCCGAGCGCTGCTCCGCTTGCTCGGCGACTTGCGCGGTCAGTTGCTCGATTTCTTCTTCCATCTTCCGATACAGCGCCTGCAGCATACTGCGTCGATACGAGGCGTGCGGCGGCAACGGCAAGAAGGCGATCTTCGCTTGCCCGTCATAGCTCCAAAGGCTGGGACCGCGCCGCAACCCATGGGCGAGCGCGATGGCCTGAAGAGCATTCTGGATCTGCGTGCGCAGACGCACCCAGTGATGACGGTGCAATAACAAGGCGCGGAGGTCGAGCTGTTCCTGGCTGGGCATCCAGATCGTCGGAAAACGCTTTTCCACCAGCAGCTTCAGAATCAACTCGGCATCGCGGCGATCATGTTTCTGCTTGCGCGGTTCCGCGGCGCGGATCTTCGCGGCGTCTCCCACCCGGCATTCGATTCCCAACTCCGCCAGCAGCTGCAAAAACCACTGCATGGGTCCAATCGCTTCTATGCCTACCAGCACCGGCTGCGGGAGTTGCGCATAGAACTCCCGCACTTCGTTGCCTTCGTGCATCAGCGTACGATTCACCACTTCTCCGGTCTCTGTGTCGAGCATCGCCACGGACTGCTGGCGAGCGTGTAAATCACATCCTATAATTCGCATTCGGCCTCCTTCGTTCCGAGCGCTTCGGGGTGAACACCGTAAGTCTACTCGGCTCGTCGTGGGGCCGACCTCGTTATGACATCAACCGGTAAGGTGGATCCTAGTACGAACTTCTCCGGTTAGCGTTAATCGGGACTTGGCGCGTCATTTGGTCGTTTTCGAGTTCATTGAATTATTACTTGACTTGTGGCCTACGCGAGACCAGAGTCTCTCAGGTTTCCCAATTTTCCTTTCTCATTTTCTCGCTTTCTCGTTTTTTCTCATGACCTCTCGACAGGCATTTTCGGGCCCCGGGCCATCACCCGCCGGTGAACGCATAGCTTTTGTGTGTGCAAACACGTCGAAGGAGCACAATCATGAAACCAGACCCTATTTCTTGGGACAAACTTGAACGGAAATCGGTAAGCCGTCGCAATCTAATTCGTGGTGCGGCCGGGACAGCCCTTGGAACAAGCCTATTAGTTCCAAACTCGGCCTACGCTGGCGACGACGATGATGAGAAAGTGTGCCGAGGCCCCAGGCTGAAGCCGATTCCTGGGGGCGGCGCGCCGTTTAAGCCGTTTGGCGTGATTGTGCACCATAACCCTTTAAATCCTGCCACAGCGCTAGCGGACATCAGCGATCCGTCGCAGATCACGGACTTCGACGGTGTAGTGGGTCTGACGCATATCCAGGGTGGAGGAACTGGTACAACTTCCGGAGCGAACACGACGCTGGCCTACCGAGCCGACATGGGGTTTGCCAAGGGCAAGTTCATTGGTATCGACGGTCAAGCCCATAGGGGCACGTTCGTCTTTGTTTGACTTGATTTGTACACCGTTCCGGTTGGAACGGCTAGCCTTCCTCTCCCCGCACAAATTCATGACTTCAACGTTCACATCGACTCGAACGACGTGTTCTGGATGGTGCAAGTGGACCACGACGCTGTAGAGGTTGACTTCGAGCAAGGGCGAGCCCGCCTGCGCGTTAGCAATTTGGATGTGTATGACGACCATGACCTGGCCAACTCACTCACGCTGGGACTCGGGCTGCCGAATCCGCCAGTCCCGCCGTATCCGGCGATTGGGCCAGTCGCCCCGGTCCGGGCGAGCGTTTCGTTTGACGTGGAATGGCGGGGTATCGTCGCGATGGAGGAAATTCACAACAGCACGCAGAATTTCATGGGTTCGTTTCTCAGCGCGGGAGCCACGATCAGGTGGTCGGCCGACGAGCCCGGCTTCCACTTCGAGTCGGAGACGCCCGATCCTAAGTGGAACCTAGTTTCTGTGCTGGGACGTGAGAAAAACGGCGTTTTCTTCAGCTAGACTCAATCGCGGGCCATCCGTCTGTCCTGGCGCGATCTAGAGTCTTGGCGGTAATCAGGCTGCGAACGCAATCACGGGAATCCAAATTCAGAAAGCATAGTAAAAACCTAACACGAAATAATTTTCAGGGCTGACGGCTGAGATTGGTCCCATGTGCCTGGTTAGTCGTGCCCGGCAAACCGGAAAGGTTCGTACTACAACCCACTTCGGCGATAAGCGCGTTACCCAGGCCCTAGATTGAGACCTAGGGTCGCTTTCTTGTTCGAGAATGTGACTTCGTTATTTCAGACTCTCGACGTAAGCGATGAGCGCTTTTAGGGCGTCGGGGGGCAGGTCGATGGGTGGCATGCCACCGGCGGTCATTTTTGCGGTTGGGTGGGCGAACAGATCCTTCAGCTGGTCCGGAGAACGCTTGACGCTTTCGCCGACCAGCCGTGGGGCGGCGGCGGTTCCGACCCCGCCATCGCCGTGGCAGGCGTTGCAGGAGTGCTCTTCAAAAATCGCTTTGCCTTTTGCGGCTTGGGGATCAGCTAACTGAACGTTTGCGGCAGCGAGCGAAGCGGAAGAGAGTTCGGGCTCAAACGGTTTGCTCGTATAGTCTATTTCTTCGGCTTTTTGTTTTGCGAGTTGCTGAGCCACGCCAACGTCGTGCTTATCCAAATATTGACTGCGCAGCGCGAGTCCCACGAGCGTAAGCATAACGAAGGCATAGGAGGTCATGGCGATGGGGCGCTTCCACGGGCGGCGTTCGGTACTCCGATCAAGAAATGGCAGGGCGATGATGGCGGCCACTAGAATCCCTGGAATAACCATGACGCCGACTACAGAAAGCGGGCCGTGCCAATATTTCAAATACTGAAAAATCGGGAGGTAATACCATTCCGGACGCGGGATGTATAGGGCGTCGGCAGGATTGGCAGCAGGACCGAGCTGCACAGGCACAAAAAAAGAGAGCACCCCCAGCACGATAATCAGGAGCGCTGTGAGCGAAAGGTCCATCAATACCTGGCGAGGATAAAAGAGTTCCATTTTTTGCTTAGGCTGATAGGGATCTTCATCCGTGGGCCCCGCAGCTCCAGCCCTGCGAAAGAAAAAAACGTGCGAGGCCAGCAGCGAAAAAATACACGCGGGAATCAAAAAAACGTGCGCGACGAAAAACCGCGAGATGGTCAGCGTACCCATCTCCGTGCCACCCCGCATCATGCGTTTAATGCTGTCGCCGATAAGCGGAACTTCACTGGCGGCGCTGGTGCCCACGGCGGTGGCGAAATAAGCGCGCTGATCCCAGGGGAGCAAATATCCCGTGAACGCCATGCCCAAAATCAGAGCGAAGAGCACGCAACCGGAAAACCACAGCAATTCGCGGCGGCCCTTGTACGCCCCATAGATGTAGGTCTGCGAAAGATGCAGGAGCAAGACCACTACCATGGCACTGGCGCCGTAAGAATGCAGACTGCGCAAAAACGAACCGGCGGTGACGGCCTTGGTAATGTAGGCGACGGTGGTGTGCGCGTGATCGGCAGAGGGCACGTAATACAGCGCCAGAAAAACTCCTGTAATCACTTGGGAAATAAAAATAAACAGCAAGCCCGAGCCGAAAATATAGGCAAAGCGCGCGCCTCCAGGAATCGGTTCATAAAGTGCGGTGCGCAAAACGGCGTCAATTCCGGTGCGATGATTTATCCAACCCCATATTCCCTTTGGAGTAACGGCAGAACGGTTCATCTGGTCTTCGTGCGTGGTCTGCATCCCGGAAATTGTCCTTCCTCAGCCGACGACTTCTTTATCGGATATTAGTTGGCGAAAATATTGGAAGCGCACCATGAGCTGTCCGTCCTCGACGGAAGTTTCCAACGAGTCCATCCCGCGCAAGGCAGGACCACTAACGTACGTTCCCTCGGCGGTGTATCTTCCTCCGTGGCAGGGGCACACAAATTCTTTGCGCTCCTTATTCCAGGGAATCGTGCAACCCAGGTGCGGGCAGACCGAGGACAGCACGCACAAGTGGGACTGCTGATCCTTGGTTATATACACTGCCTTTTCCGAGATGGCTTTTCGCCAGCCATCCACCTGTTCGATCTGAATGGTGCGGATCACCGGTTCGGTTAGATGGGCGAACTCGTCAACTGGACCTAGGGGCGATCGTTTCAGCTCCGTCGTGCGACGAAGCAGAGGAAACACGGCGAAGCGCATGAGCGGTACCGCGAGCAACGAACCGACCAGCGCGGAACCAATTCCAACCCACACTCCGAGAAACGAACGTCTGCTTTGAATCGGTGTGCCGTCCGCCTCAGTTTGGACGTGCGAAATTGCCGAATCTTGCCGCCATGCACACATCAAGGTCTCCTGAGATAAGAATTGGTTACCGGCCAGGCCCGAGAGCTCACTGGTTTCAAAGCGCTGCGAAGGGGCGCTATTTCTTCGCCAGGCTCCGCACGTAGGCGAGCAGGGCCTTGATGTCCTCGGGCTTTAGCTTCTTGTTGAACGCAGGCATCTTGCCTTTGCCCATACTGATTATGGTAGTAAGGTCCGCATCCGATTGGCTCTGCACTTCGGCGGACCTCAGATCTTTGGCGTGAAGCGCCTTGCCCGTTGGGGCAGTGCCGCTTCCATCGGCAGCGTGGCAGAGGACGCAGTGCGTTTTAAAAAGCTTATCGGCGTCGCTTTGCGCACGGACTGAGGAGGAAAGAGCCAGGCACGTGAGAAAAACAAAAACTACCTCCGCCGCAAGATACAAAAAGTTCCGTCCCATCGGTTCTCTCCTATGTGTCGCCGAAGGCCCACGATCTATTGCGATCGGAAGGCGGGACAGGCGAACAGGAATGTGTGAGCATATCGAGTCATGCCGAATTAAGGTCCTTCGCGTCTCCGGAACTATGGCACAGCCCTATCGCACTAGACTGTCTGCTATTGCACAGATCCGCGACGACATCTTCAACTTGCCTGGGAAGTCGGAATCGGGAGTCTCCTTGAAAAGTGAAATGGATTCTCCGCTCAAAATTGGAAAGCCTCGACAGAAGATCTATACAAATCGGCTCCCGCAGTGCAATGATTAACCTGCTGTAAAATTTATTTGGTCGGCCTACATATTCTGTGACATGATTCTTAAGACTTCCTTATGTCAGAACGGTCTAAAAAGCTTGCACGTTGCATTCGTCGGGCGAGAGGTTGCTCGGCGGAGACAAAACAGGATAATCGAGATGAATTCTTTGACAAGGGCTTTGCATATTTGAAAATTGATCTAGCAAGTGAATTCCACAATCAGATTATCGAAGTTAACCACGAGCCGGGCTGCGTGGGAACGCTTGGCAGCACTTTCACCGACAAAGAGTTAAGTGCGTTCAAAATCGGAGAAGAATATAAAGGGTTGAGTATTCATTTCGATCCCAACGAGCGGACAGCAGAAATAAAGGGCAGGGAGCCGGTCGCATTCTATTACCTCATCCAGGTCAGACTTTTCTCTAGAATGAAACGACGTGGAGCTACGCGGGTACGGGACGCGATGGAGAGCCTGTGCCAATCAGAGGCAAACTCGATAACCTTGTTGAAAAAGCGTTGTTCGCGCTGTTCGGAGTTGATGCTTGATGCGACCACGCAATTCCAACTATCACATCGCGATACCAAGACACGCTCTGTATGGGGCAGTATCTGTCGAAAGCCGATATAAGGGCCTCCTTTCTTCAGGTAGCACAACAATTCCCAGCGGTTGCCAGTAATATCGCAATACGATATAAAAGAAGGCGAATGGGAGGATCCCGGATGAAACTGGGCTCCCGAACACGTCCTTAGCTCCAAAGTGCTCTCTTCGCTACTGATTTCTCGCCTTGTTCTGAGGCAGCCATGCCATACGGCATCGGCATGGCCCGCCGCTATGACGCGACAATGTACACGGTGAGTGTTGTGTCCTCGGAGCTTACTTATCCGTTCGTGTTAACGTCCCAGACCCATTCTATCTTCGGCACTCCGCCGAAAAGAAGATGGCGAAGATGCTCAACCTGCAAAGTGCCTGAGGAAATAAAGCATATTGGACTGATTAAAGAAGGATTACGACTCTGTCTCAAGAATGCTTTTGGATTTCGTCGTCAGACACGACATCGACCTGATCGTACTTGGTATGCATGGCTGCGGCGGAATCAATACTTGTGGTCGGTTCCGTGGCAGAAGAGATTGTTAACTCTGCGCCTTGTCCTGTGCTCACTGTTGGGCCACACGTACCCCCGAAATCCACGTCGGAAGGGAGTCCAGCGAATTCTGTGCGCCGCGACCGCCTTGCAACCCCCGTCGGCCAGCATGCTCGCGTATGCGCTGGCGCTAGCCGCGGACGAGCACGCACATCTGATTCTGCTTCATGTTCTTTCAGCCGATCGTCCTTCGCAAGATCGAGAGGCGGAGAAGGACCTTGCGATGAACCCAGGTTTGCAGTCTCTTCCTCCCCGGACGAGCCCTTCGCCACGAAGGTAGCCCATCGTGGCGATCGGCGCACCCGCCGAACACATCCCGAAGGTGGCTGAAGACGTACGTGCGGACTTAATTGTGATTGGACCACCCGGTACATTGCATCCTCGCATATCCGCGCACCTGCCGTGGGCCCTGCTTCACCAGGTGCTCGGCCGCGCTCGATGCCCCGTATTAAGGGTGTAGGTCCGAGGTCATCGCACCTGCCGGTCACAACGTGAAAATCGGGTATTCCTGCTTCTTACGTTTGCAATCGGCGCCTTGAGAGGTGTAGCGACTGTGGCCTTCATCCTGCCGACGAATTTGGCAAGGGGATGCAGCTTGACCAGAATCGTACCCAGGTCTTGTTGTTGCAACAAATCGGCGCCCTTCAAGGCAGAAAGGATCAATGACTCAAAGAAATCGTGAACCAACGCAAATCACAATGGTGGAGACAGCCTTTAGCTCTTTCCTTTCCTCGCATTCGCGAGCGCGAGGACCAAGTCTTTCTGTTGCTGACGCTGGTCATTGATCTCCCTACTGGCCTCTCGGTCGTCGCATTCATCGTGCTCACAGAACATTTGGGAATGCGACTTTATCCTGTAGGAAGTGCGGTTTGGCGACGGATCTTAATTCCCATTTCGGGATCTGTCGCCATGGGCTACCTACTCTATCGATCTACGCCGTGCCCGCGGGAGCGGCGTTGCCCCAAACCAAGGCCGCCCTGTTTGCGCGTGGAGGCCCGGTATCACCCTCAGTACGATCCTTGGAAAATTCTTTTGCACCGCGGCGACACTGGCAAGTGGAATCCCCTTGGGGCGTGAAGGGCCGTCGGTGCAGGTTGAAGAGGTGGAATCGCTTCCGTTCTCGGCCGGTATCTCGGATTGAGCCCCGAACGAGTCAAAGCACTCATCCCAGTCGGAGCTTCCGCCGCGATAGCCGCTGCTTTCAACACGCCCCTAGCCGCTGTTGTTTTTTCGCTCGACTCTTCACGGGTGGTCTGCCAGTACCGATTCTTGGGTCCGTGGTATTGGCCTCGGCGACCTCATGGTTCGTTATTTAGCAGTCCCTTGGAAACCATCCGTTATTCCACGTGCCTCAATATCAGCTCGCTAATCCGTTGGAATTCGGGATCTATGCAATCTTAGGGGTTGCTGGAGGATTGGTTTCCGTGGCGTTCACAAAGCTTCTCTTGCGAACACGCGAATGGTTCATGACCCTGCCGAAGAAAACCGTTTGGTTGCAGCCTGCTGCAGGTGGCGTGCTTGTTGGCGTGATAGCACTGTTTGTTCCACAGGTATTGGGAGTTGGCTATGGCTATGTTGGAGAGGCACTGAACGGAAGAATTGCCCTAGGAACCATGGCTCTGTTGGTAGTCTTGAAGCTCTTTGCGGTCACAACGAGCTATGGATCCGGCAATGCGGGAGGCATTTTCGGCCCCAGCCTTTTTATCGGAGCCATGTTGGGCGGCACCGTCGGGGGCATCGCCCACAACCTCTTGCCACAATATACAGCCTCTGCGGGAGCGTACGCTTTGGTGGGAATGGGCACGCTTTTTGCGGGCATCGTCCGGGCGCCTATGACATCGGTTCTGATGATTTTTGAAACGACGCAAGACTACGCCGTCATTGTCCCCCTTATGATTTCAAATCTTGTTAGTCTCTTCATTTCCTCGCGTCTGCAGCCAGAGCCGATCTACGACGCACTCGCATATCAAGACGGAATTCACTTGCCCAGTGCGGCAACACGTCACCAGAGAGGGGGCCGACAGGTTCTACATGTCATGAGGCCTCCGAAGGAAACGTTGTCAGCCGCCGTTACCGGCGAAGCGCTGCAATTGGTGCTCACCAGTAACACTCGCTGCTGGCCTGTGTGTGACGAGAGCGGCGTGATTGGAGTGCTGAACAAAGAAAGGCTCCAGCGAGCAGCGGAGCAGAACGGAAGGGAAAAGCAGCTTGGCGAGCTGGTGGATGCGCAGACATTTCCTCACCTTCACGCGGATCAATCGCTACACTTGGCACTGGAACGCATGGGCGGCGCCGGACTCGATCTCTTACCAGTGGTAAGCCGAGCTGATGTGCACCGGTTGGAAGGGATTGTGTTACGCCGCGATATTTTGGATTCCTACGGCATTGGCGGTGAAGATCAAGGTTGATTCCAAAGAGGTGCAGAATGCTCGATGAATTAATGGTCAGCCCGACCGACAGCGGAACCTATATCTTTTTGTGCGCTAAATGCCGGGCTCTTCCCGAGTACGCTTTCGGCGCTAAAACTAAGGGCGAACTCGTTTACATCCTAGTATGTTCAAACTGCACTCACATCCTCGGAGAGTGGAAAACAATCGAAGAGCGAGATAGGGAACTCAGAGAATTTGCGAAGAAGATGTCCAGCAAGACATGAGCCATCTACAATTGAGGTCAGTTCTCGTCGTCGAAGTGATTTTATCGGAACATTTTGCATAAGAGTTGACTCCTAGTTAGTCGGGAATCTCTAACGAGGTCGGCCGTTGCAAGAGTTTTTTCTTGGGTGTTGGCCTCTTCGGGACACACCGTGCGATGTTTTCTAATTCATTGTCACTGCGATTGCTAGCCTGCACTGTGTTCACCCTGGCGCTCGGCTCTGTGTCGCTTCATCGTTGCGGTGCTGCCCACCAACCATCTCTTCGGTCACGACGGACCATGATGACTTATGCGAACTCCCTTCCCGCGAAGGGAGGCGGGTGGCCTAACCAACCGGACGGTGACCGTTCGCACCATTCCCGACTTCAAGCATCCCCGCACAGGCATCACCGCTTGGCTGCTTCTGTCCGCGACGACAGAATTCTTGGTAATCGATCTGATCGCGCAACATGATCCACAGACGAATGCCCAGCTTGCGGGCTGCCGCCACGCGGGCTTTCCCCAACCCCTTCTGCACCAGTTTGCGGCGATAGAATCGCTGCAGCTCGGGATCGCGGCGTACCGCATGAGCGCCGGCCTCATTCCAAAGAAAGCGCAGGAACGGACTGCCCTGTTTGGTCAATGCGCCAGCCGTTGGTGCGCTCCGCTGGAGTATTCGCGTGCGGTCCCACGTAGCTGGCCAGCGCCTTGCCATCGGCGAAGCGTTGCGGATCGCCAAGGAAGACATCGGTGGCTAACGCTGTGACTGGGCCCACTCCCGGATGGGTCAGCAGCAATCGTGCCCCCGAGCGCTGCTCCGCTTGCTCGGCGACTTGCGCGGTCAGTTGCTCGATTTCTTCTTCCATCTTCCGATACAGCGCCTGCAGCATACTGCGTCGATACGAGGCGTGCGGCGGCAACGGCAAGAAGGCGATCTTCGCTTGCCCGTCATAGCTCCAAAGGCTGGGACGGCGCCGCAACCCATGGGCGAGCGCGATGGCCTGAAGAGCATTCTGGATCTGCGTGCGCAGACGCACCCAGTGATGACGGTGCAATAACAAGGCGCGGAGGTCGAGCTGTTCCTGGCTGGGCATCCAGATCGTCGGAAAACGCTTTTCCACCAGCAGCTTCAGAATCAACTCGGCATCGCGGCGATCATGTTTCTGCTTGCGCGGTTCCGCGGCGCGGATCTTCGCGGCGTCTCCCACCCGGCATTCGATTCCCAACTCCGCCAGCAGCTGCAAAAACCACTGCATGGGTCCAATCGCTTCTACGCCTACCAGTACCGGCTGCGGGAGTTGCGCATAGAACTCCCGCACTTCGTTGCCTTCGTGCATCAGCGTACGATTCACCACTTCTCCGGTCTCTGTGTCGAGCATCGCCACGGACTGCTGCGAGCGTGTAAATCACATCCTATAATTCGCCTCGGCCTCCTTCGTTCCGAGCGCTTCGGGGTGAACACCGTAAGTCTACTCGGCTCGTCGTGGGGCCGACCTCGTTATGACATCAACCGGTAACTCGGTTACTAGCCCCCACTTTGCAGGTTACCGCTGCGGGCTCTGGACCAAAATTAGCGGATTGAATGGATCATTCAGTGTTGATAACTTGGACGCCGACGATGGCGAGATGCACAGCAATTAGCAGGCGACTAGTGGCGGAGCACTAAGGAGATCGTATTGGAAACGTTGCTCAAGACATACAGAAGGCCACCGTCCTGGCGCTCGCTGGCATGCTCGCGGTTGTCGTGATTCTCTCCACAATTCACCTGGGCGTGCTCATCGCTCAAGAAATCTGGGCACCACCCCGCTTTCTCATTCGGGTACAGGGCCTGCTCGAAGTTTTTGGATACTTCCTGCTGGTTCTGATCGCAGTGGAGTTACTGGAAACGCTGAAAGCATACTTGAAAAAAGACGTCATTCATGTGCGCGTTGTCCTGGAAGTTGCGCTAATCGCTATGGCGCGCAAGGTCATTATTGAAGAACCGAATACAGTGCCAGGCTTGACCTTGTTCGGGATCGCGGCCCTGATTCTTGCGCTAGGTATTGCGTTTTACTTCGAGCGGCAGTCGCCGAAACATCCAGGACACTCGGGTGATAGCGGGCCTGGTTGACATTCAGTGACAGCTTGAGCCATCCAGCCCTCGCCTCCCCGCGCACCCATCGTAAAACCACAGCAGTGCTCTTGGGAGAGGACTATACTCGGTGCGAGGAATTCATCATGTCTGAACTACAACCTTTGCGTAACCCAATCATCTTTATTCCATTAAACTCGACCGCCCGAACGGCGACCCGCGAATCTATCGCGTAAGGATTGCTGGAGACGTCAATTGCGACTTTTTCGTTGGCATCACACCTACCCAAAATGCTCGCGGAAATGTAAAGCCGTTGATTGAGAAATACTGTGAAAGCCGTTTTGATAGGGTGCCGAGAAACGGCGACATGATGGAGATTGATTTGGACCACGGTCTGATGCGCAAGCCTAGGTAATTGCTTTCCCAAACCGCAGGCTTCGTTTCCGCCCCGCAAGCCATTCAATACGCAGCACTAAACACGCCGTCTAACTTAAGACTGTCACTGCTGAATAATTTTGGGCAGCACATCGTACGCAATATGCTCCATGAACTGCGGCATCGTGAAGATTTTCTTCTTGCACGCGACGCAACCGGGACACACGATTCCGCGCCCACCTTGTGCCATTGACGGTGGTTCATCCACAAAAGTATCGAATTGGTGGCGAAGAATTTCGCGCTGAAGTGCGCGTAGGAGTTCCTGCTTATCCATGATGACCTCGAAAATTTTGATTGGTAGGCAGGAACGGGAAGGATAGAGTACGCGGGTGCGGGAGACGCGTCTAGTGAAGAGGCACCCGAAGAAGACGGGCGAGAATACAAGGTAGGCGACCAGATTAAAGTGAAGTTGCACGATGGTCGGAAGGTAGACGCCACGATCCGCGCTGTGTTCCAACAAGACGGCGAGACGAAATTAAATATTGATTACGGGCATTTCCTTCCTATCCGGACCGCACATCGCGTAAATTGACCGAATCAAAAAGAGCAAAGCGTTCGGAGGCGCCTGAGGAGACAGCCCAGATACGGCTGTGGCAGGTCGAAAAGAGGGCTACGCGATAACGGAATTGTCTACCCCCCGTTACCTTGCCGCTTTGACCTTGGCGAACGCAGCACGAGATGCTTACGACGCTTGACCACGGCGCGACCGGGACGCGTGTTCAAACATGTTCGATGCGATGGAGTCGGTGGCGAAAGAAAAGTTCGGGATGCAAAATGCAACGTTCGGTCAGGTTGTGGCGCACATACGCCGGACGGGTGCCATGAACGAGCAAGTGATCGTCCTACTTGAAGGCATCAACACGCTGAGAAACCGAAATTTCGGCCACGGGATGGTGGACCCGTTTAGCTTGAGCGGACCAGAAGTGAACTTCACCTACTTGACCTGTATTGGCGGATCTTATTGCTGAGTCGGACCCCCTGAGAGAGTCAAACGCTCTATTCAAGGAAAGCTAAGCAAATGCCACCTACGAAAAGATGCTGGGCAAAGTCTCTCGGTGATTGTGTAGGGCCTCTGTCCGGTGAGCACTATTTCACCTCCGGGCTGTTTGAGGCCGACAAAGTATTCATTTACGGTCTCGATTGGTGCAAAGAAAAGCCAAAGGAAATCGAAAAGAAGTCTCTGGTCAAAAATATTCTCTGCAAGAGCCACAACGAAAGGCTCTCCATCTTGGACGACGAGGCTATCAGGGCATTCAAGACCTTCGGAGAGGAACGGAAACTCAACGATGTAAGATCGCGGATGAAGCCGCGATACTGGACTGTCAAACGGTGGAGCATCAACGGCCCACTTCTGTAGCGTTGGTTTCTAAAGACCTTGATCGGCATCGCTTGCGAAGGAGACAGATGCATTGGACCTGATTCCAAGGAGCCGGGTCAGCCCTCACCGAATTTGGTCAGAACAGTGTACGGTTTGGAGAAGTTTCAAGCCATGTCCGGGTTGTATTCGCTGGCTTCCCTGGGGTTGGTAGTAAATATCCGAGACCGGATTGAATACCTCCCGATGGTGCATCCAAACTGCCTACCGGGTGCGCTCTTCTGCTTCATGGGATATTGCTTTGTTCTTCATTTGGGCGCTGGAGGATTGGACGCAAACGCCGAACTGATACTTCCGGGGCCAACGCCATTTGATGGAGTGTCGTCAGGCGGAGTGAACGTTCGCCCTATGCGCCACATGAGGGCGGTGAAATTCAATGTCCACAACCGCATGTCTCACGCGATCGAGTTCAAGTGGCCGGGCGAGTCCCGGTAACGACTCGCCGGACTACTCCCAGACCAATCGTCCTTCGCTCACGCTCAGGGTATTTTGACCGGGCCTTCTCCGCTTGCTTCTTCGTCTTAAAAGGCCTTGAAGAGGAGTGAACTTGCCATCGACGTACTTGAAAAGGAGCCACTGCGCGATTATTGGCACGAAAAATTCTTTAACACTTCAAAACGTGGGGATGAAGAGACGATGCTGGCCCCGCTTGTCCCGGAATTTCCGCGACTAAATCCTGCGGCCAAGTAATCGACCGCCAGCAGTACGAATCGTTTGGAGATTTCGACGTTGTCAGCCACAGTCGTTTCGCCTGTCGATGCTTCGAGCAGGAATGAATTACTTCCGTCACTTGAGGCATAGACGTATAGAGTGCGTGTTTCACCCGGTCGTGTGAAAGTCTGGTAATGCACGTTGCCGCCTTTGATGAACTTTGGCGTCGCCGATGGGAGCCTACGATCTTCCCACTTCGTGATTTCACCTAAAGGAACGTTGGGGCCATAACGTTTCAAGACCTTCATCATCAGTGGGCAAGAACCGTGAGGAGTGTCGGCTATTTCCAATTCGCCGCAATCGACCTGAACATACCAAGCCTGAGGGTTTGAGCCTGCGCTCGGCGTGAACAACGTCACAATGTTAGCCTCGCTGACTTCGGCGATCAGCGGTGTGCTGGGCCAAGCTCCTTGGCCTTCGGTGACCGATACACAACTTCCTAGGTGCCCACGGAGCATTTCGGCGTTTCTCTCAGCAGGTGTTTTTTGTCGCAGGGTATTTGAAGCGATCTGCTCAAGGTGTTTGTTTCGTTCCATGTCCCGTTCGACCATCAATTGCCCAAGCCTATCTTCGAGGGCAATCTGTTCGCGCCTTAACTCATTTGCTGTGCGACGCAGCTCGTTCGCCTCAGCAGAATGGCGCAGTTCGAGGAACGCCAGAACGGGAACCGCGATGGTAGCGAGTGCCACGATAAAGTCCTCCCACCACGGACGCGCCGCCAAAATCTTCGCCACATCCGAGTAGAGGAACAAACAAGCGAACAACCATGCGACCACAAGGGAGCCGACGATTGCCCATCTTGTCGGAGCGTAATCGTAAGTCCACCACATGCGGGGCGTTTCTGCATTAGTCATGCGCGGAATGATACGATGGGGCTGCACAGTAGGGCAAGGTACGACTCCGTGACTATCTGATGCGAATTTGTTAAACGGAAGCCGCTGTAAGCCTTCCGGTGTCGCTTGGAGACTGACACTTGATATCAATTCCCTCGAAGTCTCGGTTCAGAAAAGTCCTAAGCGGAAATTCGATTACGCAACTCACTTTTTCGGCAAGCGAGTGGGAAGACAACGCCATTCGCGTTGGGCAGAGTATCGAGATCAAGGGTAAGAAAATCTGGATTTCGGCCCATAACAAAAAGCACATCCCCACTGGTTTCGATGATGCGCTGTTCGTAATTGATGGAAAGCCTCGTTGGTCGAGCACAGGCAAAATCGAAAACCCAAAATGGAAGGACCTGTTTTCTCTCCGAGATGAGGTGATTTTGAAAGTCGGCGGCAAGCTGAAGCTCATAGAGGAAATGCAGGCTAATGCCGACTCTCCCCATCGACCGGGATTCCGAAAGCCACAAATTGGCGCAGTTCATTCCGTACTTGGACATTGGGGCTGCTCTGAAAGCCCCGCCACCGTCGTTCTACCTACTGGTACGGGAAAGACTGATTGTATGGTCGCGCTTGCAGCACTCCAGACCTCTCCGTGTGTGCTGGTTGTGGTTCCTACTGACGCGCTCAGAACCCAGATCGCGGATAAATTTCTGTCCCACGGGATTTTGCTAGCCAATGGCCTCCTCCCACTCGACGTACCGTACCCATTAGTCGGAGTGTTAGAGACGGGTCTCAAAAGCGAGTCGGAAGTAAAAACGTTCTGTAACGCTTGCAATGTTGTAGTGACAACCGTCCCTTTGTTGCGTGGATTTACGGAAGCTCAACTCACTGCGCTGGCTTCCCATTGTGGAATCCTTTTTATCGACGAGGCGCATCACGTGAAGGCACCGACTTGGGAAAGACTAAAAGGCAGCTTTCAGAACAATAGGATTCTTCAATTCACCGCCACACCTTACCGAAATGACGGCAAACATATCGACGGCAAGCTCATATTCGACTATCCGCTCCGCAAAGCACAAGCAGAAGGTTATTTCACCAAGATTATTCTTCGGGAACTTTGGGAGGTCGTAGACGGCGATGAAGGGATTGCGAAGACCGCCATTGAAGTATTAAAGGCCGATCTTGGAAATGGTTTCGATCACCTAGTCATGGTAAGGGCCAAGGGAATCGACAAGGCGGAGGCTTTGAAGAGCATTTATTCCGGTCTAGCCGAATCCTTCAACCCTGTGGTCGTACACAGCAGGCTCACTTCCAAGGAAGTATCAGCGTGTTTGGAGGATTTAAGGACTCGAAAGTCTAGAATCGCGATTTGCGTGAACATGTTCGGGGAAGGCTTCGATTTCCCGGAACTTAAGATAGCCGCGTTGCACGACATTCATCAGAGTTTGTCGGTGACAATCCAATTCACTGGACGTTTCGCTCGCTCAAAATCCAGTGTTGGTCCCGCCACGATCATTGTGAATCGCGCCAGCGCCGAGGTCGATGAATCAGTGAGCGCTCTGTATTCCGCGACTGGAGGAGCCGACTGGAACTCCGTTTTAACAGAACTCACGAGTACAGAGAACATCAAACAAAGCGAAAAACAGACCTTCTTTGATAGCTTCCCATCAAAAGAGGGAACCGTTCATATTCAAAATGTTAGACCAAAGATGAGTACGGTCGTCTTCAAAACAAGTTGCGACAAGTGGAATCCGTTTGCTTTGAAGAAGCTGCCTATCTATCGCCATCGATATGGAGAACTCAACGTAAGCGTCAAAGAGGACACGGCGTACTTGGTGACCGTGACAAACACCGAGGTCGCTTGGGCTGCCCGCTCCAAACTAGCCGACCGCGTATTCGATCTCTATCTATTTTGTTGGGATAGCAAGTCGAACTTGCTCTACATCAATAGCTCAAACAATGACAGCGTCCATGAGGAGTTGGCAAAAGCTGTCTGTGGGTCTGACGCGACGTTGATTAGCGGTCTCGATTGTTTCCGCGTCCTCGATGGAATAAAAAGACTTCTCTTGAGAAACATGGGTCTCAATGATCGGCTTCGGAGGAGTGTTCGTTTCGTGATGTTTAGTGGTGCCGACATTCGAGCCTATTTGGAATCAGCGAACAATTTTGGGACGCAGAAAACGCATGTCTTTGGCGATGGATACAACGGCAAGAAGAGAATCACAGTCGGTACATCTAAGAAGGGACGGATTTGGTCTTGGCAAGAAGCAAAGGACATCCTCGACTGGAAACAATGGTGCTTCGATGTAGGAGCCAAGGTGACGGATTCTTCGATAAAGCACGACTCCTTCATGCAGGAGATGCTGGTTCCGAAGGATATCTCATCACCGCCGGATTTGTTTCCACTTACTGTGGATTGGCCGGATGAGCTGTATCACCGAGCCGAAGAGTCGATATTGATTAGCAATGGTTCGGTCTCGGTGCCGTTTTTTGAGGCTAGTCTTGAATTGTTTGAGCCGCAGTCGGCGTCTGCATTGAGATTTACGGTGGAGACTGATGAGTTTTCGGGTAAATATGAATTGCATTTTGCCAAAGAGGGTGTCTCATATCACACCGACAACGATCTAATTATCAGTATTGGGAAAAGGCGAATGCTTCTGAGCGATTACTTTGCAAAAGCACATCCTATTGTTATCTATGAAAAAGACTGCTGGAGTCGTGGCGATCAGCTCTTCGAACTTATAGAAAGGACACTGAGCAATTTTGACGTGGACAAGATCGCTATATGGAACTGGGCTGGTGTCGATCTCACGAAGGAATCGCAGAAAGTCGAAAAGCGCCCGGACTCGATACAAAGGCGGACCATCGAAACGATTTCCAAGGCTGATTGGGACCGAACTTACGACGTCATATTCGATGACGATTCTTCGGGAGAGGCTGCGGATGTTGTCGGACTGGCAATCGACGAGGCGACCCTGTACATCGATTTGTTTCACTGCAAGTACACAAAACCGAAGTCTGGAGCGCGTCTCGACGATCTATACGTCGTATGCGGTCAAGCAATACGTAGTGTGAAGCAAGCTGATGACGTTGACCGCTTTTTTCGACATCTAATGAGTAGAGAACGAGAACGACTCAAGAAACACAAGGTCAGCAGGTTTGAACGAGGCAATTTCAAAGAGCTTTCACGTTTACGAGCCTTGTCCCGCACGGTGCGTGCGGAGTTTCGGGTCTTCATTGTGCAGCCCGGCCTGAAGAAAAGCGTGGTAACAGCGGATTTGCGGGACTTGCTGGGGTCTACGGAGCTTTACCTCAACACGCTTCGCGGTATTAAGCTCAAAGTGATAGGCAGTTAGGCATTGACGAAATCCATTTACGTAAGCGAGGTAGCTCACGATGAAGATCGAAGACTTGTGTGGAGATTGTGCAGCCCAACACCCGACTAGCGAGCATTTGAAGACCCTTGTGCCGGAAGGTCCGTCCGACCGTCGCGGGAGTTCAGTTGGGAGGGGGCATTGGCTAGAAGTCACGAGTTCGCACAAATGCCCGAAATGCGGAGCGTTGTGGGAGAACCTTGTTGAGAGTGGGGCAGGTGGGCACGGCAATTTCTGGACAAGGATGGACCCACCTCGAACGTAAGGCGCTAGATGCTTGTTTGAAATCCAAGTGCAGGAAATTCCTGCAAACTCTCTTGGTCGATGTCCGGGAGGACATGAAGTAGGGTGCGCTCTTATGCTTTTTCTTCTCGGCGCGGGATTCAACATCGACGCCAATCACGAGGCGGGGCCGATCACCAATTCCTATGACGGCTCTGCGATTCCATGCGGGTATCCGTTGGTCTCGGCCGTCTTGAAACTCAGCTTCGGACTCGACGAAGCCCCAGAAGGAAAATCAGTTGAGGACTTGTTTGCGGGAGCGTTGGGAGTGCGTGATTTCAAACCGATGGAAGCACTCGTTGACCGACTCATGGAGGCCGACTATTACGTCGCTTGGAAACTATCGACTACCGAGAACCGGAACTCCTACCAGAAATTCTTCGACCACTTCAAAGAAGCAACTTTTCTTACGTTCAATTACGATTCCCTGCCGGAAATATTCCTAACTAGAAAAGATCGCTGGTTCCCAGAAGATGGGTACGGAGTTCCTGTCCAGACCGAACCCGTGTCGCTAGCGAAAACAGCGTCTCGCGCACGGTCGTCTTCACTCGTGGTTCACCTCCACGGGAGTTCATGTGTATACACCATCGAGTCCGACATCAAGGGCAATCCAGTGGGCGGAATCGCCGAACTGATTCATCTCAACGAACCTCGATTCGCTTTCGCCCCCGATTCGATTGGGAACTGTTTCCCACGATACCGTACGGTGACGTCAATAACGGGACACATGCGCCCTGACGAACGGGTAATCGCTCCAATTCCTGACAAAAGTGAACATCTCAAGCAGGCTTTCGTTCAAGAAAGTTATTCAGTGGCCTTACCGCTAATCCGTCAGGCAGGAGTTCTGATTGCAGTTGGATATAGCTTCAATCCCTACGACCGTTCCTCGTACCATCGCCTGCTACAAGCATTGGGAGAATCCAAAGAACGAACACTGCTTCTCGTTTCACCACAGGGGCGAGAGCTATCCGAGAGAATCTCGAAGGAATACCCGCCCCTCACAGTGAGATCGGTTGCGACCACTTTTGGGCGCTGGGCAACGAACTCATTTAGCTTCTAGCCTTGGAGATAAACCGTCATGCGGGTTTATAAGTTTCTGGACACAAAGTTTGGCTTGAAGACTTTGCGGGAGAAGCAGATGAAGATTTCAACGGTGGATGACTTGAATGACCCGTTTGAATTGCAAGCCTACGAAATGACCGTGCGGAAAAAGCGAAAAGAATGGCGAAACGCAAGACAGGAGTGGGGTAGTCAGCGTGGACTCATGTGTTTTAGCGCGGATTGGAGAGACCCTGTCATTTGGGCGCACTATAGCGACAAGCACAAAGGGCTGTGCTTAGGCTTTGAAATTCCTGACAACGCAGGTCGAAGGATTCGTTATGTCAGCGCTCGGCTCAAGCTCCCGGACGCGCTGGTCGTAGAGGACGCCGATGCGTGGCTGTACACGAAATACGAGAACTGGTCTTATGAACGAGAGGTTCGCTGCTGGACAACGCTAGAAACGCCCACTCACAGCCTTTACTTTATGGAATTTGGTCCTATGTTGAAGCTGGTCGAAGTAATTGCAGGCGCTCGATGCCCATTGACCAAGAACAAGATTTTAGAAGCTGTTAAGCCGTTGACCGATGTCAAGCTGACAAAAGCACGAGCAGGATTCCAGAGGTTCGAAGTCGTCGAGGACCAGCGCGGGTTCCCAGACTAAAGGAACACCCAGCGGCATTTTCTGAATGGCACATTTCAAATTCATGCTCGATAGGGGTGTAAGCCACCTGCTCGATTGCTTTCCTAGAAAGCGCGTAGTCAGCGTAGCAACGCTCGGTTTGCCCGCAAATCTGCCAGATGACGAAATTGTCGAAGAAGCGTCTACACGCGGCTACACCCTAGTCGCCTCAAATCGGCGAGACTTCATTCGAGATGTCGAAAAGTACGTTGCCCAGTCTTCGAGAAAGCCAAATGGTTGCTGTCGTGTTCCCGGAATGATTCTGCTCGTTCCAAATGGCGAAATTGCACAGAGGAGGGTGCTAACGGGGCTGGAGTCACGACTGACGTTTGAGGGGAAATGGATTCACTTCGGAGACGTTCATGACCGCGATTTGCTGGTCACGGTCGAGGAAACGGGCAAGGCAACGGTCACACGGCTCCCGCGATGTCCGCACTGTAAGTATCGAGATTGAGTGCCGCTCCATTCTTGAAATCCAATTGGAATCCATTTGAGAAAATCGAAAAACGTCAAAAAGCCGCCAATTCGAGCGTTTTTGAGTGTTCTGCTAAGCTTCCCAAGCTTCGGACGTGGGTTCGATTCCCATCGCCCGCTCCAGATTCCCGAGGGGTCCAGACCGAGGACATAGGTAACAGAATGTACTGGCTACATAGGTAACAGTTTTGGGCCGAACGGGTTTTCGAGTGGTTCGAGCACTCGAGTCTCCAGATCGAAGTATCCCAGATCATAATCCATAAAACTAACCAGCCAAATATCGTCGTGGATTTCCTTGATGCCGACGGCCTGGCCGGCAAAGACCGTGCTGAAATTGATTTTCTTGCGGCCGAGACAAATGCGGCCACAGTGTGTGACGACGATGGTGCGGTCGTGAAACGGGTAGTCGATGTCAGGCAGTCCCCCGTAGGGACGCTGCGAAGCCTTGTAGACTTCCGCCGGACACTGCATGTCCAAGGCTTCATGTGGCCGCTGGTTGTTGAAGACCTCGATGAAGTCATCGAAGCGTGCCTGTTGCTGCAGGAAGTTGCGAGCCGCCGGTTTGGTAGCCTCTTTTTTCAGCGTCAGATGCATGCGTTCGTGACGGCCATTTTGCTGCGGATGGCCAGGCTGGATGCGCTCGATGCCGATGCCCAGACGGAGCCACCAGACGGCGAGCTTGCTCAAGTTGAACAAAGCATGCGCAGAGGCGAAGGGCACACCGTTGTCACTGCGAATGTTGGCGGGCAGACCGCGTTCGCGAAAAAGCCTTTCAAATACAGCAAAAGCGTAATCCTCTCGGGTTGAGGAAAGCGCCTCACAAGTGAGCAGAAAACGGCTGGCGTGATCGGTGACCGTCAGCGGGTAGCAGTACTGACGGTTGCCCAGCAAGAACTCGCCCTTATAGTCGGTACACCAAAGTTCATTGGGACGTTGACCTGCCGACAGCGGGGTTCCCTGTGCACGGCGCCTGGCGCGGCCGCGACGCTCGACAAAGCCGTGGCGATCGAGCAGCGCGTGGACGGTGCTCTTGGCTGGGATTTTTATGTCAGAAAATCGTCGGGTCAAGCGCTCGCGAATTTTGCGAGCACCCCAGCTGGGGTGCTCGCGTTTCAGGTTCAGGATGTAGTTCTCCACCTGGAAAGGCAGCTTGTGAGCGTAGTGATGAGGACGACGGCTTCTGTCCGTCAAACCCTGCACGCCGCAGTCCTGATAGCGATCGAAGATCTTGTAACCGGTCTTACGGGAAATGCCAAACTCCTGGCAGAGTTCCGACATCGACTCGCCGGCTAGCCGGCGAGCCACGAACTGCAATCGTTCATCCATGACCGAACACTCCTTCCAAGGCATCTCTCCCTCCTCAAAAAAAGCGAAGGAGTGTAACCCATGTGTCCGGTACGAAATGTCACCTATGTCTCAGGTCGCTCAGATTAAAGTCAGTGGTTATCGCCTATTGAAGAGAACGCCAAGTATGAGGAAAGGCTCACTGATCGGTATCAGCTGTTAGGACCTTAAAGAGTTGGTCGCTATGTGCTATAAATTCTGAATGAAAATTGTCGAACAGTGGTTGCTCTTCAAGTACGTCGACGGCCAATTTACGCCTCTATCCAAGCCTTTCAAGACCAAACAGCGGGCCGAGAAAGAGCGTTTGAAGTATCCGGAGAAGGAACGGAAAACGATTGGTCTGGGTGTAGTGCGCCTGAAGTCATAGTCCGGCCGATAACGCGGTTCAAGAGTCCGCACGATCTATTTGCTTTTCGAGATCCTAACGCCATTTCTGGCACCGTTCGCATCCAAGTGCTTAGCGGAGGCATGCGAACGATGACCAACGAAACGGCCCTGGAAATATTTGATCACTTGTTTTCCCTGCTCGAGGCGCAAGAGACGCAAAGCGCGGCAATGCTGCAGCTTATAAAGGACAAGGGAATCGCGAGCGACGAAGAGCTTGCGCCTTATCTTGACCAGGCCGGGAACATCAGCAACGTGCGATGGCGCGCTGCACGGGTAAGAATCAATTATTTGCTTTCGTCCACGAAGCCCGCTGAGCAAGCCGAGGAGAAGAAAGAGTCAGCGCACAAAGACACGGCGCCCGAGGTAAATAAGGATAGCGATAAGGACAAAGAGCGTCAGCACAATACTAAAGAAGGTCGCGACGAGCCCAAGACGGAAGCCGCGGCCAAGATCGAGGACGCCAGCCAATCTGACAAAGCCGGTCAGCAGGACAAAGAGACTCCGCGCACTGACCAGGGATCACTGGAAGCCAAACCCGAACCAGAGAAACACTCTAAATCGAATGCGGCGCAACAAAAATAATAAGACAGCGCGCACCAGCTAATCGTGTTCGCTACCTGGCTATGACATTTCTTTATAGCGAAAGCATCTGACCAGATGATCGTTTACGATGCCGGTGGCTTGCATCAGGGCGTAGCAGATGGTGGGTCCGACGAAGCGAAATCCGCGCTTCAGTAAATCCTTGCTCAAGGCTTTTGAAAGTGCCGTCTGGGCGGGCAGCGCTTTATGCGTTTTGTGCTTATTCTGCACCGGCGTTCCGCCAACAAATTTCCAGATGTACGCGTCGAAACTGCCAAACTCCTTCTGCACTTCCAGAAACGCCATCGCGTTGCTGATCGTCGATTCAATCTTTAATCGGTTGCGGACGATTCCCGGATCCTTCATCAGGCGCCGCACATCTTTTGCGGTGAATCGCGCCACGGCCGCGCCATCAAAACCGCGGAACACTTCGCGATAGCGCTCCCGCTTTTGCAGAATGGTGTCCCAGCTCAAGCCCGCCTGCGCCCCTTCCAGCGTAAGAAATTCAAACCAGCGCTGATCGTCATGAACCGGCACACCCCACTCCTCATCGTGGTAACGAATGTTTAACTCATTCGTCGCCCAATGGCAGCGAACTATTTTGTCCGGCGTTTTCGTTGCGCTTGCTCTGCTCACGTGCACTCTCCGCACAAAGAAAAAGGCGCCCCCGGCAAGCGGGGACGCCTTTTCGGTAACGAAACTAATTACTGACCAATGTGGCGTTCCAGAGCTTTGGTGATCTGATCTTTGGGCACCGCACCCACGATCTGCTCCACCACCTGGCCGTTCTTGAACACCAGCAAAGTGGGAATGCCGCGAATGTTAAACCGCCCCGCGGAATTCATCGCCTCGTCCACATTCAATTTTGTTACCTTCAGCTTGCCGGCGTAATCCTGTGCGATTTCCGCAACAGTAGGAGCCAGCATGTGGCAGGGACGGCACCATTCCGCCCAGAAATCGACCATGACCGGTTGTGCATTGCTCGCGGTCAGCACTTCCGCTTCAAAGTTTCCATCATTTACAACCAGAATATTCTCAGCCATAACGTTTTTGTGTCCTCGACGGACTGCTACAAGGCAGCCGCTTTCCTGGATTAATTAGATGTAATAACCGGTTTTTGGTTTCGTGCTGCGCGGGCAGCCGTATATAGTTTCGCATATTCAGCCGCTGAGGTGTTCCACGAAAAATCCTGTGCCATCCCGTTCAATTGAATGCGCTTCCAGACGCGTTCGTCGGAATAGTGATGCAATGCCAGGCGCACCGCATCCATCAACGCCCCGCCGGTGTATTCCTCGAACTTAAATCCGGTACCGGTGCCATGCTCCAGGTCGAATTGCACGATGGTATCGTCCAGTCCGCCGGTGGCGCGCACGATGGGTACAGTACCGTACCGCAAGCTGTAAATCTGATTCAACCCACAAGGTTCGTAACGCGATGGCATCAAAAACATGTCCGAGCCCGCTTCGATCAGATGCGCAAGCCGGTTGTCGTAGGCGATGTTGACGCCGACGCGCCCCGGAAAATCGCTGGCCAGCGCGCGGAACAGATCTTCGTAACGCTTCTCACCGCTGCCCAATACGGCGAGCGCTAGATCTTCCGCCATCAATTCCACAGCCACTTCCGCGATTATGTCGAAACCCTTTTGATCCACGAACCGCGACACGATGCCGACGATCGGGCGCTTCGGATTGTCTTGCGACAATTTGTATTCTTCCACCAAGGCCTGTTTGCAGGCTTGCTTGCCAGCCAGATTTTTTGCGGAATATTTTACCGGGATCAATGTGTCGCGATCAGGGCTCCACGACGCATAGTCCACGCCGTTCAAAATACCTTCCAGGCGCGATGCACGCGTGCGGATGACTCCGTCCAGGCCAAATCCAAACTCTGGAGTCTGAATTTCTTCCGCATATTTCCTGCTGACCGTGGTGAGATAGTCGGAATAAATCAGCCCACCCTTCATGTAGCTGATGTTGCCGAAATATTCGATGCCGCCGGGGAAAAACACTTCAACCGGAAGGCCGGTGCGATCCAGCGCGGCTCTGGGAAAAATTCCCTGGTAGCCGAGATTGTGAATAGTGAAAACGACAGGAATGTTTCTGACCGCCGGATCATCTCCATAGGAGGTGCGCAGCAACACTGGCAAGATGCCGGTTTGCCAATCGTGACAATGAATGACGTCGGGCGGCCACACATGTTTTGCGAGCTCGATGGCGGCGCGGCTGAATTCTGCGAAGCGCTCGGCATTGTCGGGATAGTCGCCCGTTTTTTCGCCGTAAAGCCCGGGCCGGTCAAAATACGGCGGATCGTCGAGAAAAAAATAACGCACGCCGCGAACGATGGAGCCGTTGTCAACGGCAGGAAAACGCAGGCGGAGGCCTTGTGGGATTGTCAGGCTGGGCATCACCACCGAGCCGGCCTTCACGTCGCGATAGCGGGGCAAAAAGACAGCGACTTCGTGGCCCAGTTTAACTAGGGCACGGGGTAAAGCTTCGATAACGTCGGCTAAACCGCCGGTTTTGGCGAAGGGCAAAGCTTCCGAGGCAACGAAGAGGATGCGCATGAGCTGGTGACCAAATTTCTACGCTAACGGAGCACCGCCTCCATCGTCAAGCCGCACAAAATCGGGCGTGCCCTAGAACTGCTGTTAGACTGGCAAGTCGAGACGCGATGGCACGGCAGAGACTAGGACAACATTTTCTAGCGGATGAAGGATGGCGCGAGCAGATTGCGCGGGCCATCCGGGTGTCTCCCCATGGGATGCAGGGAAACGCGGTGGCGGAGGATCGCGAATATTGCTGGATTGAAGTTGGTGCGGGGCACGGGGAGATGACCGAGCACCTGCTACAAAGCGGCAAGCCGGTGTTTGCCGTAGAGTTGGATGCGCCGTTGATTGGGAATCTGCAGCGGATGGCGAAGTTGCAGCCGAATCTGACGGTGGTGCCGGGCGATGTGTTGGAAACGGATTTGGGACAACTGTCGGCGGGGCGGCGGATTCGTATTTATGGGAATTTGCCGTATTACATTACGTCGCCGATTCTTCATCACTTCTTCAGTTTCGCCAGCCTGATCGATGAGATTTTCATTGTGATTCAACTGGAAGTGGCGGAACGGCTGGTTGCGCGGCCGAACACCAGCAAATTGTACGGGTATCTTTCGGTGGCAACGCAGTTTTATTCCCGTCCTGAATTGCTGTTGCGCTTGCCGCGTGGAGCGTTCCAGCCTCCGCCGGAAGTGGACTCGGCGCTGGTGCGGCTGCGATTCCCAGGTGAAGACGTCACGGTGAAGATGTCGAACCCGGACGATTTCCTGGAGTTTGTGAAACGGTGCTTCGCACAGAAGCGAAAAACGCTGGCGAACAATTTGCGGGAATTGGCAAAGCCAGAGCAATTTCGCGGGCTGTTGCGTGAATTGAAGTTACGCGAGGATGCGCGAGCAGAGCAACTGAGTGTGCGCGAACTGGCCAATGTCTATCTAGCGCTGCAGAACAACACTGCTGCATTGTCGCGCAGCGATGAATAGGGTTTGCGGCTATTTCTTCACGCAGGCGAGGAGACGGTCGGGGTAGTCGGTCATGATGCCGTCGATGCCGGCGGAAATCAGCAGGCGCATGTGGGCGGGGGAGTTGATGGTCCAGCAGACAACTTGCAGGTCGCGTTTGTGAGCTTCCTGGAGGAAATTGGGAGTGACCAGGTCGCCCCGAATGGCGAGTTGGCGCGCGCCAATCTCCTGAGCCTTGTCGAAGGGATTTTCGATTTGCCCTTCGTAGAGCAGCCCGGTCATCAGCGTCGGTTCGATCTGGCGGATGCTAGCAAGAATGGCGGGTTCGAAGGAAATTACGACTACTCGTGGGATTTCGGTGGAATTGCGGAGTGCGCCGATAAGAGCGTGTTCACCGCCCCAGAACGCACCGGGCTTAATTTCGAGATAAAAGACGACGTCGTTTTTGCGGGCGAATTCGAGAATTTCTTCGAGAGTGGGGATGCGTTCGCCGATGAATTCGCTGGCGAACCAGGAGCCGGCGTCGAGGCGGCGCGCTTCGGTAAGGGTGAGTTGTTGGATGGGGCCGTGGCCATTGGTGGTGCGTTCCAGAGTTTCGTCGTGGATCGCAACGAAGTGAGCGTCGCGGGTGAGGTGAAGATCCGTTTCGATGAAAGTAACGCCTTGGGAGACGGCGCGACGAAAAGCAGCAAGTGTATTTTCCGGCGCGTAGCCGGAGGCACCACGATGGGCGATGGCCAACACGAAGGAGGCGTCCTCCTGGGATAATCGGGCATGGGCGAAAATTATGGAAGGACGGCGCGATTCCCTGCCCTATGCTAGCACTAGAGTTGGAAATCAGAGGGGCGCGGGGCGGAGTTGGTGCGAGATGTTCACTATGAGCGGGAATAAATGGCGAGGGTGATGCGGATTATGTTTCGTAATCGATTGACAGCGTGGAGCGTTGGGATAGGCGCTCTGGCAGTGGGCGTCTGGATGATGCTTTGTTTGGCAACTTCAGTGCGGGCACAGAGCAGCGGATCGCGAAACGCGACTGCGGCGAGCGGGGCGGCGCACGGTACGGCGGAGAATAAGGCGGAGGAGTTGTTAGCGCACGAGGTGCGGCACCAGTTGCAGGTGCTTCCGTTTTATTCGGTGTTCGACAATATTGCGTTCACGATTGAGGGGAATAAGTTGACGTTGCGGGGGCAAGTGGTGCGGCCGACGCTGCGGGCAGCCGCCGAGGGCACGGTGAAAAGCATCGAAGGAGTGGGGCGGGTGGCGAATGAAATTGAAGTGCTGCCACAGTCTATTTCGGATGATGAGTTGCGGCGCGCGATTTACCGGGCGATCTTTGAAGATTTGGTGCTGCAGAAGTACGCGGTGCAGGCGTTGCCATCGATCCACATCATCGTGAAGAATGGAAACGTGACGCTGGAAGGATCGGTGGACAGCGCAGAGGATAAGATCCGCGCGGCAAGCCGGGTGAGCGGAGTGGCGAATGTTGCGGGGCTGAAAGATAATTTAACAGTGCGGTCGAAACAGGGGAGCAGTCAGGGGAAATAGCGCCGGCGATTTAGAACCTGCGGGAAACGAGAGCCACGTGGCACAGAGCAATCCGTATACGAATCAGGGAGACTCGCGAGACACGCCCGCGCGGCGGAAATTGGTTGCGCTGCGAGAGGCGTTGTTGCGTCTGCACAAGACGCTGCTGGACATGGAGCGGCGCGAGTATGAGAAAGAGCATGGGGCGGTGAACACCGGCGAGCTGTTTCGCCTGGTGGTGGACAACGCGCAGTTTGCGTGGCTACACAACATTTCGGAATTTGTGGTGCGGATTGATGAGACGCTGGCGGCTGAGGCGGGCGTGACGGATGCGGACACGCATGGAGCGATCGCGCTGGCACGGAAGATTTTTGCGCCGACGGAAACGGGCGATGGATTTCAGAAGAAGTATTTTGAGGCGATTCATAAAGATCCGGCCGTGGTGATGGAGCATGCGGAGCTGGCGCGAATGTTTTTGACGGAGCCGGTGGATGGGGAGGGGTGAGGCGAGCCGTTGCGATTAGTCGTTAGCCTTTGGCTGGTGGCTGAAGGGTTCAGAAGTTCAGAAGATTAGAAGTTTAAAGGTTCGAAGAGTGGAGCATTTGAAGAGTTTGAAACTGGAAAGTGGAAAATAGAAATTTGAAATTGGAACTTGCGCGTTTTGAGCTTTGAACCTCGAATTGCAGTATTTTTAATCGATCGCGCGGGAATTCTTCAATCTTAATTTCCTTTCGCGTTGCTTTACTGGGGGCATCCCGTTAGCTCAGTTTCCTGTCAAAAGATCTCAACGAGCTGGCAATTAATAGACGGCGAAGCGCAAAGCGTGACGTGAAAGAAGGAAGAATGGTACCTGCTTGGGTACGTTATCGGCAATAAATACCATTTTGTTAGCGGGAGGTAGCGTGTTTTGTTCTATCTTCGCTAACGGCAATGTTATATCCTTTCTGTTAGCGCGAAGAGATCACGGCCATCCTGACACTCTCGCGCATAATTCAAGTTCGACCTCACGTTCGGCCGTGATCTTCCTTTTGATAGTTCCCTTCTGATGGCTACCCCCTCCCCCGTGTTTTTCACAAGTGATGAAAGCAAAGAAGATGAGTTGATTATTTTGTATCAGATTTGGAAATGGTGATTGCCTAGGGGTTATGCCGTCGTGTTTATGTCAGGTTCTCGTCGGGTTCTGGAAGACCAGTGACCGTGATTGGCGGAGAGATCGGAGAGGGGTTTCATCGCGCAAACTTCGCGCAATGGTGCAGAGTTCTCGCTGCGTGGCCCGGCGGGGTGAAAGGAAGCGCGGAGGAAAAGGCCGGCCACTGCACTCGCATTGACGTGGTCAATTTTTGCAGGAAATTGGTGAATAGTTTAAGGAGAGTCCTGAATCCAAAGCCTACCTCTCTAGATCCTCTCAAATACAAAAGCAATCGCGTCGCACCTACTCTTGCTGGTTAGGCGCTCGGCGGATGAACTCGGCAACATGCATTGACGGTTATGGATAACTCAAGAATGTGCACTTGTGGGATCGGCGTCGGAATGACCCAAGAGCACATCCAAGAATGAATGGCTGTGCTAGGGGAGACGGCGGGAAGATGGAGATCATGATAAGGATACGCGAGGGGCACCCGGCACTGTGGTGGGAGTTCTTATCGTCGTTGAGTGGTGCGCGGGATTGGTTGCTGCGATCCCTCCGCTGCGCGGCGCCCTTCACGTTAGGCTCGGGGTAAACAGAAAGCGCGACTCTCCGGTGAGATGACAATACGACTGGCCGGAATGGTTGCCGAGATGGTGCACAACATGTTGTGCACCTCCTGTGGCGGTGGATCGGCTAGGCTTTTGCGGCGCGGGGTGGGGGGTGGGCTATGGCGTCTTCGATGGCGACGCGGAGTAAGTCGTATTCGTGGGCTACGTCGAAGCGTTGATTGTTGAGGAAGAATGTGGGCGTGCCGTTGACGCCGCTGCGAACACCACCGGCGAAATCTGCCTGGATGCGAGGAATGAACTCATGAGTTTCGAGAGCTAGCAGAAAGCCTTTGGCGGGAAGCTTTAAAGTGGCAGCGAGTTCTTCGTAAAGAGGAAGACCGAGAATGTCTTGATTTTCGTAAAGCAGATCGTGCATTTCCCAGAATTTTTGATGAGTAGCGGCAAACTCGGCGGTTTCGGCCGCGGGTTCGGCTTGAGGATGCATCTGGGTGAGCGGGAAATTTCGGAAGACGAAGCGGAGACGATCGCCAAAGTGTTTTTGCAGACGTTTGACGACGGGATTAGCGGCGCGACAGTAAGGACATTCGTAATCGCCGTATTCGACGAGGGTGGCAGGCGCGTCGGCGGGACCCTGGATGTGATCTTCAGGACGAACTGGGATCTTGAGAGTGGTCATTTTGCGGCCCCGATTCCTTTGCTTTCCTGCTTGGGAAGATTTTCAAGAGCTTCCAGAATTCCGTCGGCGCCGGGATTGATGGCGATGGGGGAGAGATAACTCCAGGCGATGACACCGTTTTTGTCGATGACGAAAAGGGCGCGTTCGCAGACGCCGTCGGATTTGCGATAGGCACCGTATTTTTGAGCGACGGCACCTTTGGGCTCGAAATCGGAGAGCAGCGGAAAACGCAGATGACGATCTTTGGCGAAGGCTTCGTGGCACCAGGCACCGTCGACGGAGATGCCGATCAGCTCGGCGTTGAATTTTTGAAATTCGGGGAGAATTTCGTTGTAGAGAGCCATTTGATCGCCGCAGACCGGGCTCCAATCGGCGGGATAGAAGGCGATGATTACGGGGCGGCCGCGGAGTTCACTGAGGGAGAGAGTTTGGTCGGGAGTGACGTGGAGGGTGAAATCGGGAGCTTGGGTTTTCGGCGGAAGGATGACAGTCATGGATGCTCCGTTTAGAGAGTTGAGGCCGCGTGAGATGCGGGCGGCGCCGGGTGTTAGGTGCGAAGTGAGTACAGAGAGTTGATGCTCGGGGAGATGGATTGGTTCGAAGAATGTGGGAAATTGTGGCGGCTCTGGGGAAGGCCTCAGGCCTGCAGGCCTGAGCTACAGAATAGTTGAAAGTGTTGCTGTGCCGGTTGGCAGCCGGCGCTACCAAGCGGTGTGGTGCGGAACTGAGAGCGGTGGTTGCGGGAACGATAATGGGGGCAAGTTGCGTGGCTTTGCAGGGTCCACTAGACTATTTTTTGCCCTGAGGTGGGATCAAAATTGCGTATAGTGCTGCGTCTTTTCCTGTGGGGATTCGCCATCCTGCTGATCGCATTTGCCGCAACCATTTGGTGGTTCGTGTATCGGCCGTTGCCACAACTGGACGGAGAGGTTCGGGTGAGCGGGCTGAAAAACGACGTAACCGTGGAGCGAGACAATTGGGGCGTGCCACATATTCGAGCGGCGAACCTGGAGGATTTGGCGGAGGCACAGGGGTATGTGATGGCGCAAGACCGGCTGTGGCAACTGGATCTGCTGCGGCGGGTGGCGCGCGGGCAACTGTCGGAAGTGTTAGGGCCATTGACGTTAAATATTGACAAGGATTTTCGGACGTTGAATTTTGGGCGAGCGGCACAGCGGGATTTGGAGCAGATGGATCCGGAGTCTCGGGGAATGCTGGAGGCGTACGCGCGCGGGGTGAACCGCTTCATCGAGGGACACACGAAGCGACTGCCGATGGAATTCACGCTGCTGAAATATACGCCGCAGCCGTGGCAGCCGACGGACACGCTGGTGATTACGGGTTATATGTATAAGACGTTGGCGGATACACGCGCGGAGGAGTTACACCGGGCAATTGTTACGGCGAAAGCGGGGCCGGAACTGGCGCGGGATTTGTATAGCCAGGATGCGGCGTTGGATCACTATGTGGTGGGCGATCCGGATGCGGAGAAAGCGGCGCGGGATGCGCAGGCAAACGGCGACGATGAAGATGATGACGATGAAATGGATGCGGATGATGTATTGAAGGCGCAGCGGGCGGCGCCACGGATGCCGGGGTCGAGCGATCCGCTGGATGCGGAGGCAGAACAGCCGGACTTGACGTCGGCGCTGGCGGCGCAGGTGAAGGGCTGGCTGCGTGAAACCGGGCGAGACGTGCGGCATTCGCTGGGCAGCAACAATTGGGTGGTGAGCGGGGCGCACACGGCGACGGGAAAACCGCTGCTGGCGAATGACACGCATCTGGAATTGACGCTGCCGCCAATCTGGTACGAAGTACATCTGACGGCGCCCGGAGTGAATGTGAAGGGATTCACGTTGCCGGGAGCGCCGCTGGTGGTGATTGGGCACAACGATCGAATTGCGTGGGGATTTACGAATAATATGGCAGACGTGCTGGATTTGTATGCGGAAACGTTTAACCCTGCGGACCCGGACGAATATCGGGTGAAGGGGAAATGGAAAAAAGCGGATGTGTATGACGAAGTGATTCGGGTGAAGGGCGGCGCGGACGAGCACATGAAATTGGTGGTGACACGGCACGGGCCGGTGGTGAGTCGCGACGGCGATAAGGTGTATGCGATGCGGTGGACGGCCCTGGAGCCGGGCGGATTGTCGAATAGTTACAACTGGCTGAGCCGGGCGCAAAACTGGAAGCAATTTTTGGAAGTGATGAAGAACGTGTGCGGACCGGCACAGAATGCGGTGTATGCGGATGTGGACGGAAATATCGGATACGTAATGGCGGCGCACGTGCCGGTGCGGAAGAAAGGGCACGGCGAAGTGCCGATGCCCGGAGATACAGACGACTACGAATGGACGGGGTATATTCCATTTGACCAGTTGCCAAGGAGCTTTAATCCGCCGAGTGGATTGATCGTGACGGCGAATGCGCGGGTGGTGGGTCCGGACTACAAACCATATCTAACAGATCATTGGGAAGAGCCGTACCGGACGGCGCGGATATTTGATTTGCTGCACGACAAGCACGATTTGCGGCCGGAAGATATGCTGCGGGTGCAGACGGACACGTACAGCTATCCGCATGTGTTTGTGGCGGAGCAGTTGGTAGCGGCGGAGCAGAGCGCACCGGCTCAGGATGCGCGGGCGAAGAGGTTGATTGAGCAGGCGAAGGATTGGAACGGGATTGCGGACGCGAATTCGTATGTGGTGTCGTTTTTGAATCAAACGCGGTATGAAGCGCTGCACATTCTGCTGGAAGCGCAGCTTGGCAAGGACGCGGATCTTTATGACTGGCGGAGCATGGCGTTTCTACAAAAGATCTTGACGGAGAGGCCGGGACGATGGCTGCCGGCGGAATACAATACGTACGATCAGTTGTTGACGAGCGCCGCGGATCGCGCGGTGAAAAAATTGGAGGAGCGGACGAAGGAGGCGAATCCAGAGGCATGGCCCTGGAAGCGTTTTGATTCGCTGGATATGTTGCACCCGATCGGGCGGGAAGGACTGCTGAAGGAGTTGCTGAGCATTTCGGACCAGCCACAATCGGGAACGCAGTGGAGTCCGCGGGCAGCGACGCAACATCATGGGCCGGCGATGCGGTTTGTGGCGAATCTGGCGGATTGGGACCAGTCGATCTTATTGATCCCGGCGGGGCAATCGGGACAGCCGGGCAGCGAGCATTATAAGGATCAGTTTCATTATTGGTTTGAGGGGAAGGCGATTTACGCGCCGTATACGGATGCGGCGGAAGCAAAGATGAAGAAGCATGTGTTGACGTTGAAGCCAGCGGCGTGAGGTGGGGCTGAGGAAATGGTTTGTGTCGGTTGTTGGGCGTGCGTAGAATGCTGATTAGAGTGCGAGATCGATCGAGCGTGACTCCCGTTTGAAATTCAGGATTGAAGTTTTAATTTTGAGATTTGGTTAAGGATATTTTGTGAATTCAATGGCATCGAAGACACCGGAACCGGTAAAGAAGGTTGATTTCGAGAAATCGCTGACGCGGCTGGAAGAAGTGGTGCGGAAATTGGAGAGCCCGCAACTTTCGCTGGACGAGGCGATGAAATTGTTTGAAGAAGGTGTGGAGCTTTCGCGCGAGTGCCAGAAACAACTGGAAGAGGCGGAGGGGCGCGTGGAGATTCTGCTGAAGAAGGCGGATGGAAAGCTGACGACGGAGCCGTTTGCGCCAGAGACCGAGAACAAGCGTTGAACTTCGTGAATCTGCCCGACAGGACCTAAATCCGCGCCGATGAAACTTCCCGAATTTTTTGAAGAAGACCGGATTGCCGTAGACGCGCAACTTGAACGGTTGTTGCCTGCGGAGACGACGCAGCCGCCGTCAATTCACGAGGCGATGCGGTACTCGGTGTTTGCCGGGGGAAAACGGGTGCGGCCGATTTTGTGCATGGAGACGGCGCGAATTTTTGTGGATGATGTTGCGGCGGCGTTGTATCCGGGATGCGCGATTGAATTTATTCATACTTATTCTCTGATTCACGATGATCTGCCTTCGCTGGATAACGACGATTTGCGGCGTGGGAAGCCGACATGTCACAAGAAATTTGGAGAGGCGACAGCGATCCTGGCGGGAGACGCGCTGCTGACGCTGGCGTTTGAAACGATAGCGGCGGCGCCGACGGAAGCGGAACGGCGCGTGCGGATGGTGGCGGAGATTTCGAAAGCTGCAGGCACGGTGAATGGAATGGTGGGCGGGCAGGTGGCGGACCTAGAAGCTGAGGGGAAACGCGTTGGCGCGGAGACGCTGGAGTACATTCACCGGTCAAAGACAGCGGCGTTGATTTGTGCGTCGATTACGTCTGGAGCCATTTGCGCTGGCGCGAGTGTGATGGATGTGGAGCGCTTGCGGAGCTTCGGGGAAACGATCGGGTGGGCGTTTCAGGTGACGGACGATATTTTGGATGTGGAAGAATCGTCGGCGGCACTGGGAAAAACCGCGGGAAAAGATATGGCGCAAGCGAAGGCGACGTACCCAGCGGTGTACGGGTTGGAGCGGTCGCACGAGATTGCTAACGAATTGGCGGGAAAAGCGATTGCGGAGCTGGAGCCTTACGGCGCGAAGGCGGAGCGGCTGCGTGCGATTGCGGAGTTTCTGGTACTGCGCCGGACGTAACGTCCAAATTCCATGAACGCAAAATCTGCGAAGAAGAAACGGCTCGATCTGCTGCTGGTGGAACGAGGTTTGGCGGAGAACGTCCAAAAAGCGGCGGCAATGATTCTGGCGGGCGAAGTGGAAGTGGACGGAAATCGCGCGGCGAAAGCAGGAGTGAGTGTGGCGGAATCGGCGCGGGTGGAGGTGTTCAGCCGGAGCCAGAAATATGTGAGCCGCGGTGGATTCAAGTTGGAGGGGGCGCTGGAGGATTTTGGAGTAAGTGTGACTGGGAAAGTTTGTTTGGATGTGGGCGCGTCCACCGGGGGATTTACGGATTGCCTTTTGCAGAATGGAGCGACGAGAGTGTATGCGGTGGACGTAAATACGGATCAGATTGCGTGGAAGTTGCGGGAAGATGCGCGGGTGCGGCTGGTGAAGAAGAATGCGCGGGAACTTAGCGACGCGGATTTGGCAGAGCGGGTGGATGTGGTGGTGGTGGATGTGTCGTTTATTTCGGTGGTGAAGGTTTTGCGAGGAGCGATGGAGTGCGCGAAGGATGATGCGGAATTTTTAATACTGATCAAGCCGCAATTTGAGCTGGAGCGGCAGGATGTGGGAGAAGGCGGAATCGTTCGGGAGAAGGAGCTACACGAGAAGGCGATTGCGCGGGTGCGCGAGGCGGCGATGGAATTAGGACTAAGATGCGGTGAGGTGGCGGCTAGCCGTTTGCCGGGTGCGGAGGGTAATCAGGAGTATTTCCTGCATGCGCGAAAGCGAGTGGGGTAGAATCGGCGTAATCCATGACGGGCAAAATCATATTCAAGACAATTGGGATTATCTCGCGCCCGCGGCGATCGAACTTGGTGGAGGTGGTGCCACCGCTGCTGGAGTGGCTGAAGGAACACGGCGTGCCGGCGGTGTACGATACGGAAACTGCATCGGCGTTGAAGAATGGCTCGCTGGGAAAATCGCGGCAACAAGTGGCGGAGGAATCGGATTTGTTGCTGGTGCTGGGCGGCGACGGAACGATTTTGGCCACGGCGCGGGAGGCTACACCGCGTGGGATACCGATTTTGCCGATCAACATGGGCAGCCTGGGATTTTTGACGAGCTTCATGGCCGAGGAACTTTATCCAGCGCTGGAAGCGGTGCTGGAAGGGCGGACGACGGTCGATGAACGGGTGCTGCTGCAGGTGGAGCGGGTGCACAACGATGAAGTGCTAACGCACCAGTGGGTACTGAACGAGGCGGTAGTGCACAAAGGCACGCTGGCGCGCATGATCGAACTGGAGTTGTACATTGATGGAAGTTTCGTTTGCAGATATCGCGCGGATGGATTGATTGTGGCGACGCCGACGGGATCGACGGCGTATTCCATGTCGGCGGGCGGGCCGATTGTGCATCCGGCGGTGGAGTCGATTTTGATAACGCCGATTTGTCCGCATACGTTGAGCGACCGGCCGGTGGTGGTGCCGGATACATCGCTGATTGAGTTGCGGGTGGCGGATAATTCGGATTCGGTGTTTTTGACGCTGGATGGGCAGACAGGCGTGCCGATGGCGGTGGGGGATCGGGTGAAGATTGGGCGGGCGGCAGAGCGGTTGAAGTTGATACAGCCGCCGAATAAGAGTTATTTTGAGATTTTGAGAAGTAAGTTGAAGTGGGGAGAGGCGTAGGGGGGCGAGGTAAACGAGAAAGATCTGAGGTTTGGTTTTGGAACGGTTCGTGCCTCGCCGTTTAAATCGAAGAGAGATTTCTCTCTCCGCGACCCGGCGCGCCAAAAGACGGCGCGAAGAAAAGGCCGGGTCACTGCGCTCGGAATGACGGGTTAGCGCCCTTGCGGAGATTGGACCTGCTTCCAGATCCAAAACTTTAGAGTGTCGTGCCCCTACGCGAGGATATCGGTGGTTAGGAGGTCGCGGCGGGTTTCGCGGCGGCGGATCAGAGTGGAGCGGCCTTTGTTGATCAGGATTTCTGGGGGGCGGGGGCGGGCGTTGTAATTGGAGGATTGGACTATGCCGTAGGCGCCGGTAGCCCAGATGGCGACCTGGTCGCCGGAGTGGACTTCGTCGAGGGGCCAGTTTTCTAGAAAGCAGTCGCCGGTTTCACAGACTGGGCCAACTATGTCGACGCGTTGGCGGGACCTGTCACTTGGGCGCTTGATGGTGGTGATGGGATGCGGAGCGTCGTAGAGGACTGGGCGGATCAGGTCGTTCATGGCGGCGTCGACGATGACGAAGGATTTTTTGGAATTGTGTTTGGAGGCAATGACGCTGGAGAGAAGGACGCAGGCGGGGGCGATGATGGAGCGGCCCGGTTCGAGTAGAAGTTGAACGCCGAGGGGGCGAACGATTTTCGCGACCATGCGGGCGTAGGCAGTGCGGGAGATGGGTTTTTCGTTGGTGTAACGAACGCCGAGACCTCCACCAAAATCGAGATAGTCGAGCGCGATACCGTTTCTGCGAAGATCGGTGAGATAGCTGCCGAGGCGCTGGAGCGCGCTGCGAAACGGCGCGAGATCGGTGATTTGCGAACCGATGTGAGCGCTGATTCCCTGCCAACGAATAAATTTTAAATCTTTGTGGGCGAGATAGAGGGCGCGAGCGTGCGGCCAGCTCAATCCGAATTTGTGATGCTGGCGGCCGGTGGAGATGTGGGGATGGCCTCCGGCTTTGACGTCGGGATTGACGCGGATAGAAAGGCCGGGAAGAGCGCGGTGAGAGCGCGATGCGGCGTTCGAGGATTCTTCGAGGAGAATTTCTAGTTCGGCTTCGGACTCGATGTTGAACTGGAGAATGCCAGGGCGGTCGGATTTTTTGATTTTATAGCACAGCGCTTCGCGAATTTCTTCGCGGGTTTTGCCTACGCCGGAAAAGACGATGCGATTGCCGGGAACGGAAATGCGGGCGAGGTGATCGAGTTCGCCGGCGGAAACGATATCGAAGCCGCTGCCCCGGGAGGCCAACAATTTGAGGATGGAGAGATTGCCGTTGGCTTTCACGGCGAAACAGAGGCGATGCGGAACGGACTTTAGTCCGGATTCAAGTTCGTTGTAGGCGTCGACGATGGCGTTCTGGCTATAAACATAGGCGGGCGTGCCGAATTGCTTGGCGATGGATGAGAGGGCAACGCCCTCGCAGAACACTTCCTGCGACGCGGTGCCGGTAGACTTCCAGGAAAAATGCGGAGTGAAGGTGGCGGGATCAACGTAGGGCAGATTGCGGCGGCACTTGGTGTGAATGCTCATTTCACTTTGAGGACGACGAGGGTGCGATCGTCGGAGAGCGGCGCGCTTTGCGCGAACCAGTCGACTTCGCGAAGAACGATGTCGGCCATTTCGGCGGCGGTAACTTCGTGATGCTGCTCGATGAGGCGCTTGATGCGACTGGTGCCGAAGAACTGGCCGTCGGAATTGGCGGTTTCGGCGATGCCGTCGGAATGGAACATAAGGATGTCGCCGCTTTCGAGAGTGACGCCCCACTCGTCGTATTGCACTTCTTCAAAGATGCCGAGAGGAAAGCCGGCGAGTTCGATGCGATCGCAGCGGCCATCTTTGTAAAGCAGCGGTTGTGACTGGCCGGCGTTGGCGACGCGAAGTTTCTGGCGGCCTTTTTGCCAAGTTGCGAAACAGGCAGTCATGAAACGGCCTTCGATGCGGCGTTCACCAACGAGCTTATTCATTTCGCGCAACATTTCGGCGGGCTGAAGTTTCTGCGGGGCGAGACTGCGCATGATGCCGATGACGACGGCACCATAAAGTGCGGCGGCGGTGCCTTTGCCGCTGACATCACCAAGGGCGATGCCGAGTTGTTGCGGGCCGTAGCGCAAAAATTCGTAGAGATCGCCGCAAACTTCGCGCGCGGAGAGATAGCGGGCGGCCAGATCGACGCCAAAATCCTCGCTGGGAACGGGGCGCAGGAGAGCGCCCTGAATGCGCTTGGCGGCCTGGAGATCGCGCTCGAGGCGAGCTTCATCTTGGGCGACTTGTTCGTAGAGGCGGGCGTTTTCAAGAAATACGGCAAGATTGGCGGCGAGAATGGTGAGCGTTTGCACGTGCTCGTCGGTGAAGTAATTGAGCTGCGGACTCTCGAGATCGAGAACGCCGATGACGCGGTTCTTGTGCATCATCGGGATGGCGAGTTCGGAGCGAGTTTCGGGATTCACCAGGAGATAGCGGGGATCGGCGGTGACATCGGGAACGATGACCGGTTCACGAAGAGTGGCGGCGGCGCCGACGATGCCTTCACTGGCAGCGACGCGAAGCTTTCCCTGGACGCGCTGACCGTGTTTGACGTCGACGCGATGACGGAAGACGTGTTGGGCCTCGTCGTAGAGCATGATGCTGAGGATTTGGTAATCGATGACGCGCTTGACGAGTTCGGCGGCGCGGCGAAGAAGCTCTTCGACATCGAGGATGGAGCTGATTTCGCGGCTGACTTCGTTGAGGAGGAGAAGCGTTTCGGCTTGGGTGCGAACTTTTTGGAAGAGACGGGCGTTTTCAATGGCGACGGCAAGTCGGCTGGCGAGGAGAGTGAGGATATTTTGCTGATCAGTGGTGAAATAGTCGAGGTGGCGGCTCTGGATGTCGAGGACGCCGGTACACTTGCCGCGCAGCATGAGGGGGACGGCGAGTTCGGAGCGGACGCTGTCGATGGCATTGATGTAGCGGGGATCGACGGAGACATCGCTGACGCGAACGGAATGGCCGGTGGCCGCGGCGGTGCCGGTAATTCCCTGCCCGATGGGGACACGAAGATTTTCCGCGAGGCCGGCGGGATAGCCGATGGCGAAACGGTGGACGAGATAGTTGCCGTCGACCATGAGGACGCCGAAGAGTTCGTAGTCGATGTGGCGTTTGATGAGGACGGCGGTGTGCGCGAGCACCTCGTCGAGATCGAGCGAGGCGTTGACCTCTTCGCCGATTTCCGCAAGGGTGGCGATGACTTCTGCGGGAACTTCGGGTTGCGGGGGCTCGGGGAGGCTTTGAAGTTTAGGGTCAGTTGAATCCATGAATGATGAATATTATAGCAGGGGAATTTGAAAGGGCTGGATTTGAAGATGGGTTTGTATAGCGAGTGGTCGGGAGTTCATCTGCAATACAGCGGAGTGCGACAGCATGGCTGAGAGGCCAGGTCAACTTCAATGACTAACCAGCTTCCACATGACGACGGTGAGAAGGAACAATCCGAACATAAACATGGAATTGCGAGCGTTTTCATTTAACGAATCGTCTGCCACCTTCAGCAGCACATCGGTGGGAGAGTCGGCTGGAGCTTCGGCAATCGTACCAGCAAGGCAGAGCTCGTGGATTTTTCCGTGGCGTTTGATGGCCCAAAAGTATGGATTCAGCACCCCAAGGATAAAAAAAGCAAAAATACTCACAGGCAGGTTTCCGAACCCAGACCGCAATTTGTAGATCACTATGGCGGTACCCACGGATGCAGACAGAAAAAGAAGAGTGTTAATTGCGAATTTCCACGAGCGAAACAGAGGTCGAAAGAAAAAGGTGTTTGACTTCGGGTCATCGGCAAACCAGACAACGGTTTTGGGATCGCTCATAGTTGCTCCGTTGGGACGGACAAATGCTCGTTCAAGTCGGCTCGCAGCACAATGCGACAGATCACCTGTTCTTGTGATCGCAGCCGCCCTCAAGTCCGGATCGATCAATCGTCTCAAGTTTTCTCAACGGAGGGACCGGGCTAGAGATTCAAGACGCAGACGTCGGGGAGGTTGCGGTAACGCTCGTCGTAGTCCAGGCCGTAGCCCACTACGAACTCGTTGGGGATGACGAAGCCAAAGTAGTCGGCGCGAATGTCGGCGATGCGGCGTTCGACCTTGTCGAGGAGCACGGCGACGCGGAGGTGCTTGGGCTTGCGCTCTTCGAAGAGGCGAAGGAGATATTTGAGGGTCAGGCCGGTGTCGAGAATGTCTTCGATGACGAGGACGGAGCGGCCTTCGATGCTGACGTCGAGATCCTTGTTGAGTTTGACTTCGCCGGTGGAATCGGTGCCCTTGCCGTAGCTGGAGACGGAGATGAAGTCGAAGGAAACTTCGCCGCCGAGTTCGCGAGCGAGATCGGCGAGGAAGAAGATGGAGCCTTTGAGAACGCCGACGAGGTGGAGAGGTTCCTTGGGGAAATCCTGGCGGATTTGTTTGGCCATTTCTTTGACGCGGTGCCGGATGTCGGCGTGATGGAGGAGGACGCGAATGGATTCGTTGGAACGCAGGCCGGATTTTTGTTTGATGGGACGAGGTTTGTGAGTAGTGGGCAAGGCGGGCTCCTGGAAATTTATTTAGACGATTATCTTAATCGTTTTGGGGTCGGGGGCGAAACGTGGCGTGCGGAGGATGGAGCGGTGTCACGGTTGAAGCGGCAGTGGGATGAAAGATTTGTTAGCGCGCGGCAAATCGTCTCGGACGAAAAGCAACGTGTCGCACGTGAAGAGAAAGACAAAGTCCCCATGCGCAACCACGGCGTATGGGGCACCAGGCTATCCACTTTACGACGTCAAGTTGGGAACAGACTCTGAAGCCGTGCCCTAACGTGCGTCGCGAGATGGCCACCTGAAGGTGGCCGCTACAAGTTCGTAGTAGTGCCGCGTTAGTCGAGCCAGTCGGCGAGGAAGATGTTGGTTTCGTGTGGGGCGTGGCCATTGCGGTTGGAGGCCCAGACTAAGCGCTTGCCGTCGGAGGTGAACATGGGGAAACCGTCGAAATCGGGATGGAAGGTGATTCGGAGCTGATTGGTGCCATCTTCGTTGATGACGTAGAGATCGAAGTCGCGACCATTTTTGGGGTCGGCTTGATTGGAGGCGAAGATGATGCGGTGGCCGTCGCGGAGAAAGTAGGGACCGAAGTTGGCGGCGCCATTGTGAGTGACTTGATGCTTGTTGGAGCCATCGGCGTTCATGACCCAGATTTCGAGATTGCCCGGGCGGATGAGGCCCTGGGCGTAGAGTTCTTTGTAGTCTTTTATTTCCTGCGGAGTTTTGGGATGCTCGGCGCGATAAACAATTTTCGTGCCGTCGTAGGACCAGAAGGGGCCGCCATCGTAGCCGAGTTCGTTGGTGAGTTGGCGGACGTGGGAGCCGTCGGCATCCATGGTGAAAATATCGAGATCGCCGTTGCGGGTGGAGGTGAAGACGATGTGCTGGCCATCGCGAGTGATGGTGGACTCGGCGTTGTAACCGGGAGCGTTGGTGAGTTGGTGGAGATCGGAGCCATCGGTATTGGCAATGTAAATCTGGTAGGTGTTGTAGATGGGCCAGACGTAGCCGCGAGAATAATCGGGCTTGGGAGGACAATCGGGGCTGGCGGAGTGGGTGGAAGAGAAAAGAATTTTGTTGCCGGCGGGGAAAAAGTAGCTGCAGGTGGTGCGGCCTTTGCCGGTGCTGACGAGTTTGGGAACGGCGGGATGGCCGTCGGGCGTGTCGACGGGCATGGTGTAAATCTGATCGCAGGGGACGCCTTCGCCTTGATGCTGGAAGATGAGTTGCTTGTCGTCGGAGGAGAAATAGGCTTCGGCGTTTTGTCCGCCGAAGGTGAGTTGGCGGAGGTTTTTTAGGTGTTTTTGTTCTTCGGGGAGGAGGAGGGAGTCGGGAGTGGCGGAGGCGTTCACGGAGTGGTGGGGCGCGTAGTGAAGGGTTGCGGCGAGTGCGGCGATGGCCAAGGCGCAGGAGGCCAGGATTTTTGTTACCGGGGAGACCCAAGAGAAGAGGGATTCATCGCGCGAACTGCGCGCGATGGTGCAGAGTTCCTCACTGCGTTCGGAATGACGGGTGGTCGACGTATCGGTGAGTTGTGTCGACATTTGCGATTGCTTCGTGAGTTGTAGCGACACTTGCGATGGGTTCGGTTCCGATGCGTTGGGCACGAGGCGGTTCCCTTTCGGTTATTTGCGTTGTTCTAGTTTTACGTCGACTTTTAGTTCTTTGCCGTCGCGCAGGACGGTGACGGGAACGACGTCGCCAATTTTGCTGCGGCGAAGTGCGTCGGTGAAGTCATAGAGATTCTTGATGGGCTTGTCGCCGAATTGGATGAGGACATCGCCGGCTTTGAGTCCGGCTTTGGCGGCGGGCGAGCCGGGCTTCACATCGGAAAATTTCACGCCGTTTTCGGTTTGCCCAAAGTCGGGGATGGAGCCGAAGTAAGGGCCGTAGCCGCCGGTGACTCCGCTGGTGACGTTGCCGGTGTGGGGATTATTTTCCATCACGGTGATGAAGGTAGGCTTTTGCGGTTCTGAGGCGATATCGACGGTGGCGGTGGCGACTACGTTGAGAAGGCGAGCGGCGGATTGGGAATCAATTTTTTCCCAGGTGTCGGAAGGCTTGTGATAGTCGGAGTGCAGGCCGGAAAAGAAAAACAGGACGGGAATTTGTTTGACGACGAACGAAGTGTGATCGCTGGAGGAATAGCCGCCGGGAGAGAGTTCGAATTGTAGATGGGAATCATCTTTGGCGGCGTCGAGAACTTTCTGGAACGTGGAGCCGGTGCCAACGCCACCGATATAGATTTTGTTGTCTTTGATTCGGCCGATCATGTCCATGTTGAGCATGGCGACGGCTTTGTCGAGAGGCTTGGTGGGATCTTTGACCCAGGCGGCGGAACCGAGGAGACCGAGTTCTTCACCAGCGAATGAAGCGAAGAGAATGCCACGCTGGAGTTGGCCTTTCATGGGGGCGAGGAGGCGGGCGAGTTCGAGAAGACCGGCGGTGCCGGAAGCGTTGTCGTCGGCACCGGGATGGATCTGGCCGATTTGCGAAGGAGCGAGCGAATCGAAATTGCCGCGCCCGAGATGATCGTAGTGCGCGCCGAGAATGACGTATTCGTCGGTTTTGCCGGGGAGATAGGCGAGGACGTTGTTGACGGTGGCGCGAGTGGTTTGGATGCTGATGGTGAGCATGGCAGCTTGCGTGGAGGGAAAGGCGAAGGAAGCGGGCTTGGTGGCGGAGTTAATTTGTTCGTGGAGGTCTTTGAGGGATTTGCCGAGGGGCTGAAGCCAGGAATCGGCAACGGAATTTTTAATTTGGGCGCAGAGGATGCCGACATTTTCTGGGCCGCTGACGCTGCCGAAGCGAGTAAGAATATCTTCTTCGCCGTTCGCGAGTTTGCCATTGAGGAGGATGATGGCTTTCGCGCCGTGATTGCGGGCGTTAATGGCTTTGGAGATGAGTTGGGCGTGGCCAGTGGGACCTTGATGATTGGTCTTGGCTACGAAGCCGAGAGGCTCGTCGCGGAGGACTAAGACGACTTTGTCTTTTACGTCGAGGCCGGCGTAATCGTCGTAGTTAAATTCTTCGGCGGTGACACCGTAGCCGACGAAGACGATGGGGGCGTTGACGGAACCGGAGGAGGAGAAACTGAAGGGGACGTAGTCTTGATTGAGCGCGAGATACTTTCGAACATTGGCGTTGGTGAGAATGAAGGAATTTTTGCCGTGAAGTTTGGAGCCGGTGGTGACGGTAAAGGATTCGAGGTAGCCTTTCTTTCCGGCAGGTTCGAGGCCGAGACTTTTGTAGCGGTCGGCGATGACGTGTTCGGCGCGGACCAGACCTTTGGTGCCCTCGCCGCGACCTTCCATTTTTGGCTGGGTGAGAGTCTTAATGTCGTTGAGATAGCGATCAGGATCAGCGGGAGCGATGGTCGAGGTGGGTGCGGCGGCGAGGAGGGCGAAGGAAAGAAAGAGGGCGAGAGTGATCAGTCGAGCGGAGACTTTGTGGAGCGACACGAAGGCCTCTTTCATCAGATTTATTGGCGAGTTTTTTAATGCTATGGGGAACGTGAGGAACTGTCAATTGAGGTGGAGGCGGGCGGCGGTGGCGAGAGGGAGTAAGGAATGAGTGAAGAGAAAGCGGCGGGAGTTGAACCCTGGCTGCGAGAGACGCTGACGGATGTGGAACCGGTTGCGCGGGGTGTGTTGCACGCGCTGGAATTGGCGGGTGAGGACCTGCGGAGGTGGTGCGGGTCGTTGAGCGATGAGCAATTGAACCGGCGGCCTGCGGGGCTAACTTCGGTGGCGTATCAGTTGCGGCATATCGGCAGGAGTTTGGATCGATTGCTGACGTATGCGGAAGGCGCTGTGTTGAATAAGGAGCAGTTTAGCGGTTTGAGAATGGAGATGGAGGAAGGCGCGACGCGGGAAGAGTTATTTCGGGAACTTGAGGCGGCGCTGGTGAGGAGTGCGCGGCGCGTGCGGGCATTGGCGGGGTCTGATTATTCCGCGGTGAGATTGGTAGGAAAGAAACAATTGAAGACAACACTGGGAGGATTGCTGGTGCATGTGGCGGATCACACGCAGCGGCATGTGGGGCAGACGATTATTACGGCGAAACTTGCTGGGAGAGCGGAAAGTTTGTAGATATACTTGCGCCTGCTTGCTATGTTTCCACTGATCAAATCGACGCTACTGATTATCACCGCGCTGTTTCCAATTGTGAATCCGCTGGGATCGGCGCCGATTTTTCTTTCACTGACGCAATACTACACGGCCGAACAGCGGAAAATACTTTCGTGGCGAATTGCAATGAACAGTTTTGCGCTGCTGGTAGCGTCGTACTTCGTGGGCACGCACATACTGGCGTTTTTTGGGATTTCGCTGCCGGTGGTGCAGGTGGGCGGTGGGCTGGTGGTGGCGACCACAGGATGGGCGATTTTGAAGCAGAAGGACGATGAGCCACCGCCGAATAAGGACGTACACGGAGCAGTGGATATGCGCGGGCTGTTTCAGCAAGCGTTTTATCCGTTGACGCTGCCGCTGACGGTGGGGCCCGGATCGATTTCGATTGCGATAACGCTGGGAGCGAATGAGCCGCACGGAACGCACCGGCTGATTTATTCGGTGATTGGCGCGGTGATTGGATCGTTTCTGATCGCGGTGAGTGTGTACTTTTGTTACGCGTTTTCGGATCGACTGGCGCGAGCACTAGGCGCGACGTCGATGAGCGTGATTATGAGGTTGTCGGCGTTTTTGCTGGTGTGTATTGGCGTGCAGATCATCTGGAATGGAATGTCGGCGCTGTTGAAGAATTTGCTGGAAGCGTATCACTGAGGCGCATTACTGGCGCCCATCATGTTGATCATTCGCTCTTCAGGCTACTTCTCAGCTACCAGTTGGGTAGCTGCTTTCTGCCGAGCATGACGTCGGCAGCCCACGTACCCAGATAAACGGATTGGGCGACACCGTGTCCGGCGAAGGCGCCGAGGACGATGGCGTTATCACTTTCGGGATGATGCTCGAAGACCGGGGTCCAATCCTCGCCAATGCAGATTGGACCACCCCAGCGGTGAGGGAAAGTGATATCGCGCAAGGCGGGATGAAGAGCGAGGATGCGACGTTCGAGATTGGTGAATAGATCCGCGGCGGCGCGGGTGTTGATATCGAGAGTGCGAAGTTCCTGCCAGTGTTCCAGGTGAAGCAGACCGCTGCCAAAGATCAGCGCGTTGCTGCCGAAGGGACGACCCCAGAGATAGGGAAGATCGACGGTGTAGAAGGGCTTTCGTTCGGCGAGGCCGATTTGTTGAAGAGCATCGTCGGAGAGCTCTTCGGTGGCGACGGCTAAGGTGAATTTTGATTGGGCACGGTGGGTGAGTTCGGTTAGTTCGAGAGAAAAAGCGTTGGTGGAGAAGAGAACTTTTTTGGCGGAAACAGCGCCGCGATTGGTGTGGAGAGAAATGTGGGGCTTGAAATCGGCTCGCTCGACGGGAGTGTCTTCGAAGAGGAGAACTCCGGTGTGATCGGCGGCGCGGGCGAGACCGCTGACAACTTTACCGGGATTGATGGTGCCACCGGGGACTTCTTTTACGGCGCAGAGACGTGCCGGAGTCGGTCCAGCGGATTGGGGAGTTTTTGAGTGCACCGGTACGGCCGAGTTCGTAGGCGCCGGGGAGGGTGAGATCAGTATCGACGTTCAATTCGCGAACAATTTGTTGATACCCGGCGAGAACGTCACCCAGGCCGGGAAGATCGCCGACGGCGGTTTCCGCGAGAGCGACGCCGCCGGTGTGGCCGCTGGAACCTGCGCCAAAGGATTCGGCTTCGAAGAGAGCGACGGAGAATTCGGGGGCAACGTGTTTGAGCCACGCTGCGGCGGTTAGGCCGGTGAAGCCACCGCCGACGACGGCGAAGTCGACAGATGAGGGCAGGTCGCGTTTGGAGGAGTGGAAGTCGATGGACCAGGGGCGGTTGCCCCAGTTTTTGCTGGTGGGTATTCGCGAAGTTGCCATTCTGGGTGGGGCCTCGGGGATTGGATGATTTGGCGGGCGGATTCGGCGCGTGGGGGAGGGGACGTTGGAGTTGAGGCGTCGTTGAGATGGAAGAGGGATTCCTCACTTCGCGGACTCCGTTCGGAATGACGTGGGTGCTCTACGGATACGACTGGGTGATGTCGGACTTTAGAAGAGCCGGCAAGCTGCCGGCGCTACCAAGGCTTGGCTTCTTGGCGAATTGCCTCTTGGTGGAATGCTACGGGAGGGGGCCGAAGACGGCTACGCTTTTGGAGGTGCCTACGTAGACTTTGCCGTTGGCGATCATGGGAGTGATGAATTTGTTGTTGGAGAAATTGTCGCGGCCCGACGGGGCTTGACTGGAATTGTAGAGTTCGGTGGCGAGATTGGTGGCGTCGTAGGCATGGAGAACGGCGACGGGACTGGCATTTTCGACGGCCCAGACGATGGCGTTGGTGGTGCCGCTGGCGGAGATGATGGGATTCGAGCCGGGATACGTAAAAGTCTGCGGCGATTGGGAAGACGGGCCGGTGGCTAATTTGCCGGCAGAAATTGGGAAGGCTTTGATGGCATCGCTTACGGCACCGTAGTAGACGGTGCCATTAAAGTAGCTGGGCTTGGAATAAACGCCGCCGGCGAGTTGCCCGTTGATCCGCTGATAGATGTTGTCGGAATTGGCGTTGAACTTGCCCATGTTGTCGCGATCAACGACGTAGATGTTGGCATCTTTGCCGGAGCCGACGCCGAGATGACGTGTATTGCCGGAGGCGTCAAGAATGTCGGGGAGAAGCAGTTCTCCACCGGAGCCGAAGTCGGTGTCGGAATTGGATTCGGACTGAGTGTTTAGAGGCGTGAAGTAATCCAAGAGCGCGAGCGGAAATGTGGAAGAAATTTTGGCGAAGCAGTTGCCGCAATTGCCATTCGCGGGAAAGCCGCTGCTGTTGAGCGTGGTGTCGAAGGTGCCGTTGCCCATGACGAAGTAAATGTTGCCGGAGGCGTCGGCACCGGGCGCTCCGCCAGACATCCAGGTGGCGCCTTCATTGCCGTTAGGAACGAGATCGAGGACGCCACTTTGCGCTAAAGAATCGGCGTTGTAGGCGATGACCCATCCGGTGTAGGGGCTGATATCGCAATGCGAAGCCCAGGTGGTGTAAATGGTGCCGCCGACCTGGAGAAGGCCAGCGCGTTCTTTATATTGTTTCGGATCGAAGACGACATTGCCGTTGGACGAATTTGCGCCGGTGCCGGGGAAGGTGGCCTGGATGGTGGTGGGACCGCCGAAGAGTTCCTTGCCAGTGGTGAGATCGAGGGCGTGGAGGCGCTGAAAGTAATTGCCATTCGAGTCTTTGGACATGGCAACGACGTAGATGGCGTTGCGAGAGCGATCAATGACGGGAGTGGAGGTGATGCCAATTTCGGGAGTGACCTGGCTGCAGCCGCGAGCGTCGCTGGTGGTTTCGCCGGAGAGAAGAGCGGAGACGTGCCAAAGAGTGGTGCCGCCGGTGGTGGAGATGGTGTCGGCATCGAAGGCGTAGATGGAATCGTGTTCGGTGACAACGTAGAGAACATTTTTGTTGCCGATGCCGGGAATATTGAGATTGGAGAGGAGGAGTGGCTGGCCGTCGACGAGGCCATCGACGGCGAATTCACCGAGCTTGCCGAATTTGGAGGAATTGACGTTGGCGGGAGTGAGCGTCATTTCACTGGTATTTTGGCCGGTGCGGAGATTGTCGTAGGCGTAGGTGGTGACGTCGATGGCGGAGGCGGAGCCGCCGCCGGTGCTAGTGGTGACAGTGAGAGTGGCGATATTGCTGGTAATGCTGCCGAGAGAATTGATGACGACGACGCGAAATTGTTGGCCTGAGTCGGCGGTAGTGGTGACGGGCGTGATGTAGGAGGCCGCGGTGGCACCAGCGATGGCGGTGCCGTTGAGCTGCCACTGATAGGAGAGGGGAGCTGTGCCTGCTGCGACGACGGTGAAGGTGGCGGTTTGACCGGCGTTGACGGAGAGGTTGGCGGGTTGGGTGGAAATTGTTGGCGCGGAAGGATCGGAGCCGGACGTAGTGGTCTTGGAGGAGGAACCGGAGCCGCCGCCACAGGCTACTACGAAAAGCGAGGCGGCAAGAGTTGTGAACTTTGTAACGTTGAAGAACGCCGATCCTGAAAATCGCACGAAGACCATCCTTACAATTGAATTGGATTGAGCACTGCTGGGTGGAGATGCCTGGCTCAAGGGTAACGCGTTAACAAGTCGAAAACAGCTGGACCAAAGAACAGTCCAAGAACAGCGTTGGGATAAGCGTTAATTGGCCGATGACCCGTGACATCAATCTGACGCAGGTTAAACGTGCGGCGATGCGTTGGGAACTGGGTAAAACCTGAATTTTCTTTGGCGAAACACTGCAGTTTCGGGGGTAATGCGAGACATGGAGAGGCCTCGCCGCAAGAACGAGAATTGAGACGAGGCCGGATACGCGCTGATTGAAAAGATGACGAAGGCGTTTAGAAAAGTGCGGTGGGACGACGCGTCCAGCTCTTCCCTTTTTCCTTGGCGATGCCTTCGATGTCTTTCACGTAGGCTCCTGCCTGAGTGAGGACGTGGTGAAGATCGTTGCCAATGCTGATGAAGGTGAAACCTTTGTCGAGGAATTCGCCGACGCGGGCGGTGCCGAATAGGAAGAGGCCGAGGATGACGTTATTTTTGCGAGCTTCGGCGACGAGCTTTTCGGTGGCGGCGCCTAGTTCCGGCGAAGTGTACATGTGCGGGAACTCGTACTTTTCGTAGAGGCCCATGGACATGCAGAGATCATTTTGGCCGAGGAACAGGATGTCGACACCGGGGACGGCGGCAATTTCGGCGATATTTTTGATGCAGTCGGCGGTTTCTACTTGCAGCGCGACGATGATGTTGTTGTTGGCGTTGCCGGCGTAGCCGAGAAGACCATCTTTATTCATGCTGCGCTGGGGAAAATAGACGGAGCGGGTGCCAGTGGTGGGATAACGAGCGCAGCTGATAGCCTGGCGCGCTTCTTCGGCGGTGTTGATGTAGGGGATCAAGACGCCGTCGGCTCCTAGATCGAGGGCCTGTTGAATGCCGGGACGATCGGCGTAGCCGCCGACGCGAACCATGGATTTCGCGCCACCACTGCTGACTCCGGCGAGCATAGCAGAAAGTTTTTCGTAACCCATCGGGCCGTGCTGGGTGTCGATGAGCAGCCAATCGTAGCCGCTATGAGCAAGTTGTTCGGCGACGGTGGGACTGTGCGAGTTGACGAACAAACCAAATTTCGGTGAGCCGGAGCGCAATTGTTTTTTGAATTCGGCGCCGGTGACGGTTGCGGATGACATTGAGGAATGCTCCTTAGGAAAAATGAAGGTAATGAATCGGGTTAGTGTACTGCAGGACGGAAGGGTAAGGGAAATTGGCGGGATGGGCGTTGGCGGCTTGGCGTGTTGGTAGATTGTTGCGCGATCAGAGATATTTGATCAGGACGACCTGATTTCTGGTTTCGTTGTAGACGAGTTCATCGACGAGCTGTTGGCTGAGCAACAAACCCAGGCCGCCGGGGCGTAAACCTTTTTCTTCGCGGACAGGGATATGGGCCATGGGATTGTCTTCGGGATTACTGATGGCGGCGTGCTTGAGATCTTCGAGTTTGAAACCGGGGCCGGGATCATCGAGACGATACATGAGCATTTTTTTGGTGCGGATGTAGGAAATGCGAACTTTAAGATTGGGATCGAGATGGCCACCCCACTCGATGGCGTTGTTGAGCAGTTCGCGAAAGGCGTAACCAACTTTTTCGAGTACATCTTCTGGAATATCGGACTCGAGGCGGGAGAGAAAACTCTGGACGCGATTGACGACGGAGCGTTCGCAGGGGACGAGGAGTTCGACCCAATGTTTATTAGCGGAGAGCACTTCGATGGCGGGTTCGGCAGGATTGTGGGACAAGGCATTTTCGACGGTGGCGAGGAGGGTGTCGGCGTCGAAAGGTTTGCGAAGGAATTGATAAACACGGCCACGCATGGAATTCATCAAGGTGGGCGTGGTTTCTTCGGGCATCATCACGATGATTTTGGGAATGTCGGATTCGCCTTGCAGGCTGCCGAGGAGACCAAGGCCGGTCATTTTGGGCATCCAGATATCGAGGAGAACGAGGTCGACCTTTTTGCTGCGAATGAGGCGAAGCGCGGCAATGCCATCGGCGGCGGTGCCTACGGAGTAGCCTTTTTTCTTGAGAATGCGGCGGACCATTTGACGAGTGGATGCGTCGTCATCGGTGACGAGAATGTTGGGCATAAAAGAGCCTGACTCCTTGCGCCGAACAACGTGAGCGGGCGAAGCAACACACGCTCGGGCAAAAGACGAATCGGCAATTGTCCTTAGGCGAGGCGCTGACCTTAGGATGTGTGGCGTATCGTCTCAGGTTTTCTGGAGGGTGCGCAACGGGTTCCTTTGAGACGAGCGGGATGGGGCGGAGTTGGGCGGTGGAGCAAGCCTACAAACGCGACAGAGAACTGATAATTTGCGGGTAATTTGCAGGCGATGAGAAAAGAAGGTGTGAATTACCTCCAAAATGAATAGCATCAAGCGCATGGGAAAACCGGTGACAAGTGGGAATGGAGAGGCGATCGCTTTTCGCGATGTGTATTACCGCGTGGAGAATGGGTCTGGCGCTTCGCGGGAATTGGTATCGGGAGTGGAGCTGGCGGTACGAAGCGGCGAGACGCTGGTGCTACTGGGAAGAAGCGGGAGCGGAAAGACGACGCTGCTGCGATTGAGTAATGGAATGTTGCTGCCGTCGAGCGGAGAGGTGGAGGTGGAAGGGCGAGCAACGAAGGAATGGGATTTAATTCAGCTGCGGCGAGGAATTGGATACGTGATTCAGGAAGGCGGATTATTTCCGCACTTTACAGTAGCGGAAAATGTGGGATTGGTGCCGACTCTGGAGAATTGGGACGAGGCGCGGAAAACGGCGCGAGTGGAAGAAGTGTTGAACATTGTGGGGCTTGATGCAAAGGAATTTGGCGGCAGGAAGCCGCGGGAACTTTCGGGAGGACAGCGGCAACGGGTGGGAGTGGCGCGGGCGCTGGCTGCCGATCCGAAGATATTGTTGATGGATGAGCCGTTTGCGGCGCTGGATCCGGTGACGAGGGCGGAGTTGCAAAAAGAGTTTCGCGAACTGGCGAGGCGGTTGGGGAAGACGATTGTGTTTGTGACGCACGATTTGCGGGAGGCGCTGTTTCTGGCTACGACATATCGTGCTGCTGGCAGGCGGAAAAGTGGTGGCGCGTGGAGCACCGGAGAACTTTTTGAAGATCGATCATCCGGAGGTGCGAGCGTTTGCGGAGTCGCTGGTGGTGGCGGACGCGGATAGGGTGGGAGAGTCCGCATGAGTTATTGGCGATTTTTCCTGGGGCACCGGGCGGAAATCCTGGGGGCGACGCTGGAGCATGTGGAGCTGGTGCTGATCGCGATGGCGATTGCGATCGTGATTGGAGTGCCGCTGGGGATGGCGATTGTGCACCGGGCGGCGCTGCGAAATGTGGCGTTGGGACTGGCGAGTATTTTTCAGACGATTCCAAGTTTAGCGCTGTTTGGATTTTTGATACCGATTCCATTTATCGGCGGGATTGGGAAACGGACGGCGATTGTGGCGCTGACGCTGTACGCGCTGCTGCCGATTTTGCGGAATACCTATGTGGGGCTGACGGGAATCGATGCGACGCTGCTGGAGTCTGCGGAGGCGATGGGGATGACGCGATCGCAGATCATGATGAGAGTGCGACTGCCGCTGGCATTGTCTGTGATTTTAGCGGGAGTGCGAACGGCGACGGTGATTACGATTGGAGTGGCGACGATTGCGGCGGCGATTGGAGCGGGAGGATTGGGGACGTTTATTTTTCGCGGAGTGGCCCTGGTAAGCGATTCACTGTTGCTGGCGGGTGCGATACCAGCGGCGCTGCTGGCAATTCTGGCGGATGTGCTATTGGGGCGATTGGAGAGGCGATTAAAGGTGGTGTAGGCGAGTTGGAGTTGGGCGACAGGGAGTTCGCCTTCACTGGGAGAAAACGCGGCTAAATGCACAAATTGCGGAATCGGTTGGGGATCGTTCTAGTTCTACTTGGCGTGGCGTGTTCTCTATGCGCTTGTAAGCGCGAGCAAAAAGCGGAGATTGTTGTTGGATCGAAATTTTTCACGGAGCAGGTGGTGCTGGCGGAATTGCTGGCGCAACACGTGGAGGCGCGAACCGGGATTGAGGTGGAGCGAAAGACGAATCTTGGCGGGACGCTGCTGGTACAGAAGGCGCTGCTGGCCGGGCAACTGGACATGTATGTGGAATACACGGGGACGGCGCTGACCGCGGTGTTGAACGAACCGCTGGAGGCGGCGAGCGCTCGGACCACGCGGGAGAATTACTCGCACGCGGTGTATGAGCGAGTGAAGAAGGGGTACGGGGAGAAGTTCAAGTTGGATGTAGGGGAGCCGTTGGGATTTGAAAATACGTTCGCGATGGTGATTCGCGGTGACGATGCGAAGACACTGCATTTGCGGACGGTGACGGATTTAGAGCGGGTGGCGCCGCAGTGGCGGATTGGAGTGGGATACGAATTCCTGGAACGGCCGGACGGATTTCCGGGATGGTCGCAACGGTATGGATTGCATTTCGCGGACAAGCCGAAGGTGATGGACTTGGGATTGGTGTATCGTTCCCTGCTGCAACATCAGGTGGACGTGGTGGCGGGAAATTCGACGGACGGATTGATTGATACGCTGCACCTGGTGGCGCTAGAAGATAATCTGCACTACTTCCCTCCTTACGATGCGGTGCCGGTGGTGCGCGAGGAGACGATGCAACGCTATCCGGCGTTGCGGGCGGCGATTGCGGAACTGGCCGGAAAGATTTCAGCGAACGACATGCGGAAGATGAATTATGCGGTGGATGCGGAGTTGAAGGATCCGAAAGTGGTGGTGCAGGAATTCAGAAATTCCCGTGGACTGTGATTTTGCTATTTGTTTGCTTGGTGTAAACAGTGCGCTGTGCGATTCGCTTGGCCGAATACTTCCCTACTCGAAAATAATTCTCTGAAACTAGGTGGCGATCCAGAGATTTTCGGCGAAGGGCCATTCCTGGTCGACCCAGGCGGCTTCGCAGCGGAAGCCGGATTGGCGAGCCATGTTGGTAAGTTCCGAGCGAGAGTGTTTGTGGCTGGTTTCGGTCCAGATGGTTTCTCCAGCGACCAGATCGAAGGAAGCACCGGAAGGGGGGATGGCAATCGTCTGGTCGATACGGGACTTGAGATGCATTTCGATGCTGCTGGTGGATTCATTGAAAATGGCGACGTGCTGGAATTGGGAAACGTCGAAATTGGTGCCAATTTCGCGATTGAGACGAGCGAGGACATTGAGATTGAAGGCAGCGGTGACGCCGACGGGGTCATCGTAGGCAGCGATGAGCGTGGGGATGGGCTTCACAAGATCCGCGCCGAGGAGGAGCGAATCGCCGGGGCGAAGAGCTTTGCGAACGCGGGAAAGAAAATCGATGCTAGCCGAGCCATCGAAATTGCCGATGGTGCCGCCGAGGAAAAGGACGAGGAGGTGCTGATCTGTTTTGCGGCGTGCGACGACTTCCTGAAGACCTTGAAGATATTCGCGTTCAAGACCTACGACATGGATGCATTGAATGTCGCCGAGTTCGCGCTGACACATGGCCAAGGCATCGCGGGAGATTTCGATGGGATGGTAACGCGTCTCGCTCTGGCGGCGGCAAAGCGCTTCGAGAAGCATGCGGGTCTTTTTGCCGGTGCCACTGCCGAGTTCCGCGACAAGGACGGGCGACGGCAATTTGGAAACGATTTCGTCGGAATACTGAGCAAGGAGACGGCCTTCGGCGCGGGTGACACCATATTCGGGAAGATGGCAGATGACTTCGAAGAGAGCGGAGCCTACGGAATCGTACAAATATTTTGAGGGAATTTCTTTTTGACCTTCTTTTAGCAGGCCGTTACAGATGTCGCGGGTGATAGCACTTGGGGCAGTGGCAGTAGCGATGTATGTCGACATGAGGAGTTCCGTCCCTTCGGTTATTCGGAGATACATCGAAATCCAGCGTAAACGTACTGATAGTGCGGCTGAAACCAGTTGCGGAAGGAACGACGCAACATGCAGGCAGCGGTGCGCGCCGAGCCACCTTTAATAACGAAATGTTTGCCATCGAAAAAGTTCGCGGAATAGCCGGGATAAAAGGAGAAAGGTTCGAAGCCTTCGAAGGGAGCAAAGGCGCTGGAAGTCCACTCCCAACCATTGCCGAGCTGGCCTACGACACCAAAGCTGCTTTTATTTTCCGGGAAAGCGTTGACGTCGGAGGGATTCCAACTGGCGAAATCGAAATTGCCGCGACCTGTTAAGGAAGGTTCATTACCCCAAGGAAATTCACTATCGACATTTTGCGGCGTGCCGTAGGCGGCGCGTTGCCATTGCGCTTCTGTGGGGAGGGACTTTTTTGTCCAGCGAGCGAAGGCGCGAGCTTCGGCGTGACTGACGTACACCGGCCAAGCGAGCGGCAAAGGGAAATTCTGGAACATGCCGCGGTAGAGCCATTCACCGACATTGTTTTCCCAGAAGGCAGGAATACGAATGGAATTCTGCTCTTTCCATTGCCAGTCTGCGGGAGACCAGAGACGCGGATCTTCGTAGCCTCCATCGAGGAGGAAGTTGAGGAAGTCGCCGTTGGTGACCATGAACTTGTCGATGCGGAAGGCGGGAACGTCGACATCAAAGGCCTCGTATTCGTTATCCCAGCCAAAGCGGGTGGGATCTTTTCTGGAAAGGCCAAGGCGCGTGGAGCCGGCGGGAATTTTGAGCATTTCGTTGCGAACGGCTGGGCCGATGCGCGGATTTTCTCTGGGCTGGGGATTTTTCCTGTCGAATGGCAAGCGATGAAACATGTAGGAAAGGGTTTCGGCGTGCATGAGGCGATGTTCAATGGCGACGTTGAGCAACTTATCTTGGGAAGGAAGGAGATCGGACTGCGCGTCGTTGTGGCGGGGCTGATTGAGCGAGTCGTCGATGGTTTGGCGAATGCGATTTACGTACTCGCTGACCTTTTCCAGTGAAGGCCAATCGGAGGGCTGATCGGTAGGCAGACCGCCATCGACGGGATCGATGCCAAAGGCGAAAAGCTTGTCGAACTCTGGATTAAAGGATTGGAGAGATGGATTACCCTGGCGGAAAAGATTGAAGTCGAAGGCTTCCAAGTGACCGAGGTAGAAAATGGTGCGGTGGCGCTGGGCGATGGGCCGGTCGTAAAGGGAGTCGTTGCGAACGATGCGGAAAAGATCGTCAGAATTGTTACGAGCCGCGGCGAGTCGCGCCAGCAAACTTTGTTCTTGGATTAGCTTCGGTTGCGTGGCAGACATGGTCCTCCTGTCGTCGCTGGGATGCCGGGCGCTCGGCTATGGGAGAGTAACCGAGAGGGCTGGGCGCGAAGCATCCGGTAATCCAGGTACTCAGCGAAACAGGCTATTGGATGCCACCTGAGGGCTGGAGTTACAACAGATTTGTGTTATTTGAACCGGTAAATCCAGGGTGGACAATAAATTACGAGGCCTCGGTTAGAAAAAGAGCCTTGTGGGGAGCGTTTTGAGAAGACGATTTGACTGGGCACGATATATCGTGCCCGTACGTTAGGCAAGAGGTCTTCCAATCGGACGGGCCATTCGCGGCGGGTCTATGCGCGACAGCAGGCGGCAAGGGTGGAAATTCGAGTAGGTCGATTTAGCGGGGAGGCTACAGAGAGAGTCGTATTGTTCTGGGAGGGAGCGGCGATTAACGTGGCAGCTACGAATTCGCAGAAGCACAGCTCAATCTCGTAGGAGAGTCTAATGGACACCCTATCAATTCCCGCTTCTGAAACTCTGCTGATCCGACAAGCGTGCGTGGGAAGCCGGTCTGCTTTTGCGGAATTGGCGGAAGGATGCACGGCAAAGATTTATCGCGTGTCGCTGAGAATTTTGAAGAATCAAGCGGACGCTGAAGACAATGTGCAGAACACACTGTGTAAAGCGTTCACGAAGATGAGCCAGTTTAAGGGGCAGGCCCGATTTTCGACGTGGCTGGTGCGGATTGCGACTAACGAAGCATTGATGACGATTCGGAAGCACCGCTCGCGGCACGATCAGCAGCATGGGTCGCTATCGAGTCAAGCGGAAACGCCAGAGGCGCCGATCGAGATTACGGATCGAAACGCGAATCCGGAGCGCGAATATCTGGTGCGGGAGCTGACGGCGAAGGCGTTGCGGGAATTGCCGGGTGCGCTGAAGGATGCGTTTGTGCTGCAGCAACTGGAAGGCTGGACGAATCGAGAACTGGCGGAGCAGCAACATATATCAGCGCAAACGATGAAGTCGCGGATGTTTCGGGCGCGGACGATATTGGCGAAGCGGCGGCCATTTTTAGCGGCGTCGAAGAAGCAAGAATTTCGAGATCTGGCGGCGGATTGAGGACCATTAGTTCGTAAAATATGACGCGAACAGACCGAGAGGGCCGGTTGTTTGCAAATGGCGCATGCTTACCTGCTGCATGCGAATGCCTGCCGAATTGTCTACCATCGAAGAAAATAGACGCGAACATTTCCAGCTTGGAAATCAGTTGCCGGCTTAACACCCATTCGGGCACTTTGCGTGTTACGTTGAGCAGCGAGGTTGGGATATGAAGGCGCGTCCGACCGAACCATTTCGATTTCCTGTGTTTGAGAAGATTGCCTCGTTGCTGTGGGTGGTGGTCATCGCACTGGCGATCACGTTTTGTTATTTCGCCAGCTCGTTCTGCATTACGCTGGTTTTGGCGTCTTTCCTATCGATTCTGGTCGACCCAATCGTTACTTACTTCGAGGAATGGCGAATCCCGCGGGCGCTTTCTGCGGGGTTGGTGGTGATTGTGGGCATGGTGGCATTGGGATTTCTTGCTTACAGCTCATCGATGCGGGTGTCTGCCTTCGTGCAACAGTTCCCGACGTATGCAGAGCGAGTGAAGACGCTGGTGAAGCCGCTTAGCAGTGAGATGTCGAAGCTTGAAGAGACGGCGGGGAAGCTGAATCCAGATACATCGAAGAGGGTGACGGAAGTAAAGGTGAGGCAGCCGCCGGCATGGCCGTCGTACCTGGTGCGGGGATTTGGATCGGTTTCGGATGCGATTCTGATTTTGGGCGTAGTTCCCTTCCTGCTGTTCTTCCTGCTGATACGCAAAGAAAAGTGGTACCAGACGCTGGTGCACATCCTTGGGCCGATGAACGATCCCGAAGAGTTTTCGAATCGTCTGGCGACAATGGTGAGACGATTCGCATTGGGCAACTTTGTGGTTGGGGTGATGATGGCGGGCGCCACGGTGGGATTGCTGATTGCGTTGAAAATTCAGGGCGCGGTGGTGCTGGGAGTGGTGAGCGGCTTTTTGAATTTGATTCCGTTCGTGGGCGTGTTACTTGCGACGCTGGTGCCGGTTGCGGCGGCGGTGATTCAGGGCACGCCGGTGAGTGCGATGATCGTTATTGGGCTGACGGTGGTGGCGCTGCATATAGTGATGTTGAACTTGGTGATACCGCGGCTGGTGGGGTCGCGGGTCAATATAGGGCCGGTGGCGGCAACGGCTGGGATATTGTTTTGGGGATGGCTGTGGGGCGTGGTGGGAGTAATCCTGGCGATTCCGTTGACGGGGACGGTGAAATTGATCGCGGATTGCCATCCGTCGTTGAAGTATTTGTCGAATATGTTGGGGGAGTCGGATGAGGATCGGGATGCGCCGGTGGAGGCGGAGATGGTGACCGCGGAAGGGGCGGCGAATGAGGCGGATTAGTGGTTGAGGTCGCGATGAGTTGAGAGTGAGAGGCGAGCTGAGTGTCACGTGAGGCGTAACGCCCACGGCTAATGGGTTCCACCCAATTCAGAATATCCACAGGCTTCCCCCAGCGGCTAAAGCCGGAGGTTTCATCGGGGGTTAAGCGGCACGGCTGAAGCCGTGCCCTGACGAAATCGAAAAGACGTGCAGGGGAAGAAGAGTCAAAGTCCCCACACGCAACAACGGCGCATTGGGGCACCCGAGCAGAGAAACGGAGTGGCAGACGGTTTAGGTGCGGAGGGAGGAGTTAAATAAATAAAAGGGCGAGGCCGCAAGTGCCTCGCCCGGATATTTGTGTTCGGAGTTGAAGCTTGATTAGGGCTTCAGTTGGGGGCTGGCCTTCTGGAGGCGGTGGATCAGAGGACGAGCGGCTTCGGGAGCATCGAACTTTGGCTCCATAACGATTTTCTCAGGGGTGAGGTCCTTACTGCCATAGAGACGGCGGTTGGCATCGTTGTCGGGACGAAGGGTACTGCCCTCGAGCGAAAGGCCTGCGAAGACGCCACGCGTGCGCGAATAGCTCAACATTTCAGCGCGCATATACGCGTCCGTTTCGGCGGTCGCGGTACGTCCCTTGGGGCCGGCAGCGACGGAAGCGTCTCCGCCAAGTTTCACTTTGCTGTGGAGCAGGCTGTCGACGCCGCGCGGATTCATGACCAGGATGACGAAGTCCGTGGCTTCACCGCCGATTTGTAAACCAAAGCTGCCACCTTCGAGCGCCATCATCACCGGAGCGCCCCAAGGTCCACGGAATTCCTTACCGGAGCGGCAAACCATCACGCCGCGGCCATAGCTTCCACCAGCAATGAAGGCGGCCTTCAGCACAGAAGGAAGAACGACAACACAGCGAGCCTTGTCGAGCAAATCTTGTGGAATGTTGTCTGGAACGTCTAAAATTTCCTGCATTACGGTGCCAGCATTGTGAATCCGGTCGGTTTCCTTAACGTCTTCGTCCTTGGGGGCGGCGAGAACCAAAGGTGCAAGAGCCAGGGCGCCAAATAAAGCTGCTGATTTCCAACGAATCATTGTTGTCCTCTCGATGAGTGTTTTCGAACTTCGTGGTGCAAAATCCCGTGGTAAACGTGCAAACACACGCTACGAATTACAAAGAGCCCTCATAGCTGAAATCGGGTGATGCCACGATGAAAGAACAGTACGTTGGGAGGCACCGCGGAGGCCATCGGCACGTTGCTGTACTTTGGATGAGATTAAAACGCAGGGCTGGAGGGGCGCAGGCGCGAGTGAACCTACGAACAGAGATATGGTGGGCTACACAGTTCGCTCGATAGGCAGTTTGGGATGGAGAACCTATTCTCTCGGTCGCTTTAACGCTGGAAAAATCCGATAGAAAAAGAAAATCGGTCAGCGTAAAGGAGAGAGTCTATGGACCTGCTGATGACGATCGGGATCATATTGTTGGTGCTGTGGCTGTTGGGACTGGTGACGTCGTATACGTTGGGTGGGTTCATACACATCCTGCTGGTGCTGGCAATTATCGTGATATTGATTCGAGTGATACAGGGGCGACGGCCGATTCCGTAGAAATCAGCGTGGCTAAGGTTTTTGGAACGGAAGGATAAGAACTCCGGTGGCTGAAGAGAAGTTCTTGTTTTGAGGTTGGAGTGATTGTCGAGGTGAGCTTGTGCCGGCTGGCAGCCGGCGCTACCGATCGGTAGTGATCGTGCCGGATGGGAGGCAAAGGTGCTCGAATCGGCGGATTGCACTCATGCGGTGCGATCACAGCCAGGAATGAATGGCTGTGCCACGGGAGACTTTATCCGGCTTGGGGGTTATAGCCTAGCCATTCGGGATGAGCGGCGGTGGAGTCGAAGACTTGGGAAGTTTTAAAAGGTTCGAACTTGCCATCGGCGGCGACAGTGGCCGTTTTCTGAAGGATGGCGGCGATGTCGCTCTTGGAAACGTCTTTGGCAGTTTTGGCGGCCTGGAAGGCCTGATCGAGGATGGGCATCGAGTCTATGCCGGTGATCACTACCGAGGCTGGCGTGCTTAGAGAGTAGTGCAAGCATTCGATGGGAGTGACAGTTTTGCTCTCGAGGATGTGTTTGTCGCCCATCGATTTCATGGCGAGGACGGCGATATTTTTCTGAAGCGCGACGGGGATGACTTCTTTGGAGAAACTGCGGAAGTGCGCGTCCATGACGTTGACGGGCATTTGAACGGTGTCGAAATTAAAATTGTTTTTCTCGGCGAGCTGGATCATGCGCAGGTGGACGCTGGGATCCTTGTGGCCAGTAAAGCCCATAAAACGAATTGTACCTTTTTGTTTGGCCTCGAGCATGGCTTCGTGCGCACCACCTTCGGCGAAGAAGCGATCTGGATCTTCGAGGCGAATGTTTTCGTGAAACTGCCAGAGGTCGACGTGATCGACTTGAAGACGCTGCAGAGACTCGTCGAGTTGCTGCAGAGCGGAGCCCTTGGTACGGCCATCAAACTTGGTCATGACGAAAACTTTGTCGCGATAGCCTTTTAAGGCTTTACCGACGCGACGTTCGCTTTCGCCTTGGTTGTAATCCCAGGAATTATCGGAAAAGTTGATGCCGCGATCGATGGCGGCGTGGAAGAGATTGATGGCGTCGGATTCTTGGAGGTGGGATTGGCCGAGATGATATCCGCCCAAACCGATGCAGGATACTTTTATGCCGGTGCTGCCGAGAACCCGGTAAGGCATATCTCCGGAATTCTCGGCGCCCGCTAAAGACGACGGAAACATGTCATTCCTCGCACCGATGAGTGAGGCAGCAGCCAAGGCACCAATGAAATTACGGCGATTCATGTAGTGGAAGTGGTGCGCCCAGTGATGAAGTGAATCACCAGCGACACGACAGCCAAGAGAAGGAGCAGGTGAATCAGAGCGCCTGCGGTGTGAAACACCAAGAAGCCCCCAGCCCAGGCCAACAAAAGCAAGAACGCGATCAAGAGAAAAGGCCCAAATCTCATAACGCCTCCCTGTTGAGAGCTGCTAACGGACAGCTTCGAGTAAGGTTGTAGCGTGAAAAAGAGTGTGTCGCTATACGCGGGTTCAGGTACTAAAAAGGCGTAGGTCTGGTAAGCAGAGACAGGAGAGGAAGCGAGTTGGAGGTGGGCCGGGCGTAAAAGGAGGCAACGAGTGCCTCCCTTCCCGGCCCGACGTTTGTTGGGGGTCTTACTAGATACTGGTTGGTTAAGCACCAGCGGAGCGCGAACGGCTGCGGGTGGCTTTTTTGGCGGTCTGACTCAGATCTTCGTTGGAGCCAGAGTGAGATTCGGTGGCCTCGACATTGATCTGCTCGGAAAGTTCGGTGAGCTTTTGGTCGGTTTCCTTTTCTTCGTCAAGGGTTTGTTCGAGGAGGGCTTCCGCTGCGGTCTCTCCGAGCAAACCTGCCCAGGTCCTTACGCAGCCATATGCCGCAATTTCGTAGTGTTCGACGCGCTGCGCGGCGGAAATGAGCGCCGCATCTTTCACGCCACCTTCGAAATCATCATCCATGAGATCCTGGCCTTCCTGGATGAGTCCGACCATCGCGGCGCACTTCGTGCCGCTGGGCTTTTCGCCGAGAGCCTCGAAAATCTGATCGAGACGGTTGACGTGCCCCTTGGTTTGTTCGAGGTGTTCTTCGAATCCGGCGCGAAGCTGTTGCGAGTCTGCAGCCTTGGCCATTTCGGGAAGCGCCTTGGTGAGGCGATTCTCCGCGTCGTAAAGATCTTTCAGCTCATCGATGAACAACTCTCTTAGGCCCTGTTTTGCCATTGCTGTCCTCCAGTGGAATTTAGCCGGGCAAGTGGAACTGTAGGCGGCGAGAAGAAAGCAGTCTATACAGCGGTGTTCCTAGGATTGAACACAAGGGCTTGGCGTGGGGGCGGCAAGATGAGGGAAAATATTTTCCGAGACTTCAAGGGCGAGATGAGCCTTGTTGGGAACGTCCGTGGGAGAATGCGTGAGTTGATGAATTGTTGTCGGTAAGTTTGGCGGAATCGCGAGCGTAGAAACGGCATCCGCAGGCGCGGCAACGGTAAGGCTTGAGTCGGAGGATGCTCAACATTAATTTTTCGATGTTGCGGTGGCGGGAACGGGAAATGTAGTTGCGATAGCCACAGCGCGGGCAACTGCTCGCATCGGTGTGCATCGCGTGTCGATTCACATGTAGCCAAGACCAAAAGCCCACAGCGTTTTCTCTCCCGGGTTCTTATGCAAATTTTGGCGAGACTTAGGGCAGCATGTTTTTGCGTAATGAAATCAGCTAGCTGGATTTCTTTCGCGGAACCTTGGCACCTTTCTTGCGAGCTTCGGATAGGCCAATGGCGATCGCTTGCTTGCGGCTCTTTACGCGGCCGCCATGGCCAGCTTTTCCGGACTTCAGTGTTCCCTTTTTGCGGCGCTCCATTGCGCTTTTGACGGATTTACCGGCAGACTTTCCGTATCTGGCCATCGTTTGCTCCTATCGAGATTTTATGCGGTTACTCGCGAAACCGCGCAGCGAAACGGTTATACCGGTGAGTTGAAACACGTTATCAGCTTCACGAGGGAGTTCCGCTTACCACTCCAGCGTAACGTTAGGGTTTACGGTTGAGCGATGGGCTAGTTGCTGTACGTAGGTGGTTAAGTGGCTGTAGAAAGAGAGCGTTGGTGGGGAATAAGCAAAGAATCCACGCCCAATTACGGCGTGTGAGGCACTTCGCCTGGGGTCCGGCTCGGAAGACTTCGGTGATCTTGGTTGGGTGACACGATCCCTCCGCTTCGCACGAAGCGTGCTGCGGTCGGGATGACAGGCAACGCGCCGCACACATCCGGTCGCTTAGCTCTGATGCGGGGTGGTTGGCGGCGCGGGGTGACGAGACCAGCCTACAAGATGTACCGCATTGAAAGAAGTGGAACATCGGTCGAGAGTCGTGAGACTGACGAGCGAAAAGCGAAGTATCGCTGAACTAGCGAACTCTTGAACTTCTAAACTTCTCGACTTCCGAGTTCCCGAACTCCCGCAGACAAGAAAACACCCGCTGTCAAGGAACGCTCTTTGTCGAACGTTGCTATGGAGCGGGTGTTTGTCTGGAGGATAAACTTTTCTACAGCAAAGTTGTTACATGCCAGACGAGGAGCTGCTGGACATGACGGCCTTCTGCATTTGGCGCGCTTCCTGCAGGTGGGATTGCAGAGTGGGAAGCGTTTTTGAGGCGAATTCCTTTAGAGCAGGATTTTTGCCGGCGGTCGATTCCTTCTGGAATTCGGCAACGTCTTGCTCGTGGTCCTTGACCATTTCGCGAGCGTAGGCCTTATCGAATTCGGTGCCGGAGAGTTTGGAGAGGCGTTCGTACATGGCGGCATCCGTTTTCGAAATGTCGCTGGGGAGAGTCATGTTGTTCTGGGAAGCCACGCTCTTGAGCTCGTCGTTGGCTTTGGAATGATCAGAAACCATTCTTTCCCCAAATTGTTTGACCGCAGGGTTAGTTCCCTTTTCGGCTGCAAGCTGCCCGAGTTTCACTTCGCTCATGCCGCCGGAAGCAGCCTTCATAGCAAAGGTGTTGTCGGCGTCAGCGGGAGAGGCAGTGGCCTTACGAGCAGCCACCAATACGAAAGCGATGGAGGCCATAAAAAGCACAACGCCGAGGTTGTGCAGAAAATTTCGATTGTTGAATTTATGCATGGTTTTGACTCCTTCTTCGAGTGACAGGTGGACTGTAGTGTGGGCGGTGCGCAGCAACAATCCATTGCGAACTGTATTTCGCGGGAAGCGGAAACTTACATTTCAAAAATGAGCTCTGTGCTTCAAACGGCTTTTATGACTTCGACTTCACCACGACGGCGAGGAACGTCGATAGCTACACCGTCGGAATAACGACGAACCAGGATGTCCACAGTGGCATCCCCAATTTGAAGATCCTGAATCATGACTTCGTCCAAATTGATGGGGAGTGCGGGATTTTCGAAACGAATAAGCTTTTCGGGGGCGTTGATGGTGATGCCCAAGATGGCGCGAAGAAGCAGATAGACGCTGCCGGAAGCCCACGCCTGGGGAGCGCAGGCAACGGGATAGAGAGTAGGGCCGTGAGATTCGGCGCGTTTGTGAAACCCGCAGAAGAGTTCGGGAAGACGATTGAGATCGACCTGAAGGCTGGCTTCGTAAAGTCCAGAAAGAATTTGAACGGCTTTGGATTGGAAGCCGTAAAGAGAGAGGCCCAAGGCGACCAGAGCGTTGTCGTGCGGCCAGACAGAACCGTTGTGATAGGACATGGGATTGTAGCGGACTTCGCCGGCGGCCAAAGTGCGAACGCCCCATCCAGAAAACATGGATTCGCTCAGCAACGTATCTGCGGTGATAGCGGCGTGCTGACGATCAGCAATTTTACAGAAGAGCGCGTGACCGGCGTTGGAGGAACGGACGCGGCACTGTTCTTTTTTGCCGTCGAGAGCGAGGACGTAGGAGCGGAGTTCCTCGTTCCAGAAGAATTGCTCGAAACGCTGGTGCAATTCGGCGGCTTGTTGTTCCAGTTGGGTGGCGAGGTCCGCTTCGCCTAAGGCACAGGCGATGACTGCGGCGGAAAGCTTTGCAGCATAGACGTATGCCTGCACTTCACAAAGGGCGATGGGGGCTTCGGCGATGCGACCATCGGCGTGCATGACGGAATCGCCAGAGTCTTTCCAGCCTTGCTGCAACAGGCCTTCGGGAGTCTTGCGAGCGTATTCAACGAAGCCGTCGCCATCGGAATCGCCGTAGCGATCGATCCATTGCAGCGCCTTGAGAATGTTAGGCCAAATGGTTTTGAGGAACGGAAGATTGTTGGTGCGTCGAAAATAAGCGCCGGCGAGAAGAACGAAGAGCGGAGTGGAATCGACGCTGCCATAATATTTTCCGAATGGAACTTCCTTGAGAGCGGCCATTTCACCGCGACGCATTTCGTGGACAATCTTGCCGGGCTCGGCATCCTGTTCGGCGTTTTTTTCCGTGGCCTGGGTGCTGGCTAGATAATTCAGGACGCCTTCGGCGATGGAAGGGGCAAGCCAAAGGCATTCGAGAGCGGTAATGATGCCATCGCGGCCGAAGACGGTATTGAACCAAGGGACGCCGGCGTAGGGATAGCCGGCTTCCGGATTGCCCTGGATGAGCATTTGCAAGTCGGCTTCGGACCTACTTAGCCAAATATTGAAGCGCTTGTTGGAAGTGGAGACCTGGCTGTAGCCAAGGATGCGGTGATCGCACTGAGCGCGCCGTGCCAGAAAAGCATCTTTGTAGGGCTGAAGATTTCTTGCAACGGAATTACGTTCGCAGACGGTAGTGAGAGAAATCGCGGATTCCTCTTTGGGCTGCAATTTGAAATTGAAACGCGCGCTGTTCTCGGAAATGGAAGTGGGCTGCGGGGAAAAACGGAGGCAGGTGGTGCGAAGAACGTTGTCGAGGCCCTGATAACTTAAGAGTACAGAGTCGTTCCCCATGTGCGTTGGGAGGGGTTGGCCTTTTTTGCGCCGTGGCGTGCCGCGAACTTCGAAAATGTCAGCGAAGTCTGCGCCGAAATCGAAGGATAGTGTCAGATCGATGGGTTCGAGGCCGTAGTTGGTGAGGCGAAGGTGTTCGTAGCAAAGACCGTCGTCGAGAAACTTGGAACGATAAATGTGAACGATGCCACGAGAGATGGTGACGCGGCCATTGGCGGCAGTGCTGTCGAGATTGGTGAGATCGACGGACAGGAAGGCGTTATCGTCTTGAATGGTCGAACTTAAGAGTAGAGGGGCTTTGCCGTAGAGACGAAAGGTCAAGCGGCTGAGATGGCGCGTCTCTGCGTAAAAGAGGCCGAGTTGGCCATCGCCGACTGTTTCAATATCGCCGTAACGATTAAAGACGCCGAAAGTTTCGCCATATTTCAGGACGCGGGTGCGGTCATCCGCGAGAGCCGAAGAGGCGAGGACGTAGTACCTATCTTTGACGCGAATGATATCGGCCAACGGTTGCTCCTGGTGAGAGTGTAGCCCCTGTGGAGAGAAGTTACTTCAGGAGGGCTGGGGTGCTCCTTGGAATTCGGCCAACTCTGGCTCGCTGAATTCGCGGAGCACCCGATTATAAAGGGAGACGTAGTCGACGGCCATACGTTCGTCGGTGAAGCGCTGTTCGAAAACGCGCCGGCAGGTGCGGCGATCGATTTCTGAGATGCGAGAGACGCAGGCGACGGCAGAGTCCATATCGTCGACAACAAAACCGGTGACCTGGTTAGAAATAATTTCTGGGACCGAGCCGCGATGGAAAGCGATGGTGGGAGTGCCACAAGCCATGGCTTCGATCATGGTAAGACCGAAAGGTTCAGGCCAGTCGATGGGAAACAGGTAGGCGTAGGCGTTGGAGAGGAATTCGCTTTTCTGGCTGTCGCCAATTTCACCGATAAATTCGACGAGAGGATGGCCAAGGAGGGGCTTGACCTTGGCTTCGAAGTAGGCTTGATCGACCTTGTCGATTTTGGCGGCGATTTTGAGTTTCATGCCGGAGCGAATGGCAATTTCGATGGCGCGATCCGGACGTTTTTCGGGTGAGATGCGGCCGAGGAAGGCGAGATAGTCTCCGGGCTCATAGCGGGGCTTGTAAAGCTTGGGTGAAAGACCGTGATAGACGTTGCCGATCCAGTTCGCGGCGGGGAGCGGCAGGCGCTGAGAATAGGAAATGGAGATTACCGGCGCATCGTAGAAATGGCGATAGAGCGGTTGCAGATCGGGCATGTCGAGGCGGCCGTGCAGGGTGGTGATGCTGGGAAGAGCGAGATTCTTGCTCAAAGAAAAATGGCAGTAGTCGGTGTGGAAGTGCAGGAGGTCGAATTTCGCCGACTGCTGGATGACTTGGTCCAAAGAGATGATGTGATACGGAAGCGGATCTTGACACTTCGGGTTCAGACGAAGCGCGGTGGAGCAAGGCGAGACCAAGTTGGCCGAGGTCAGTGAGTCACCGCTGGCGAACAGAGTGACATCGTGGCCGAGTTTGACAAGCTGTTCGGTGAGATGGGAAACGACACGTTCTGTACCTCCATACAATCTGGGTGGCACGCTTTCATAGAGTGGAGCGATTTGTGCGATACGCAAGATGGGTCCCCTAGACTTCCCGGTCTAGACTTCTAAGTCCAGCAGCGTCCATAGCTTAAATTCCGGAGGCGCTGGCGGATATCGGCGGAAGTCCTAGTTCATTACGAAATAAACTGTACAAATTTTAGTAGGTGAAGACCCGAGCGGGCGTGGGCGCCCGGCAAAACCAACTGTTTCGGAGCGACCCATGAGCACAGACAGGAATGTCTATGCCAAGGAAGGCGGCGGAGATTGGAGATCATGACTAAGACATGCACTCAAACTTGGAAATCCGGAAGGGGCCTACTGCGATTGCCTGATTGTTCGGTTGGAGCGTGGGCCGAATCATCGAGGCGAGGGGTGCACATTGAGAATAACGAAAAATGGATTGGAGAGCTTGCGGGCGCCTGGGACTGATGATCCGTTTCCGCGTCCGCCGGTTCCGCAGCCACCGGGGCCGGGACTACCGCCGGGTCCTGGCAAGGAACCTGATCCGCAACTCCCGGATCCCGACCCGGACCCCGATTTGCCGCCACTGCCTGGGCCTGGTGGTCCGGGATTGCCGCCACTACCCACTGATATTAGGTAGTGGCGAGCTTGGGGTTATTTCGCGCCTACAGCGGTTGAGAAAGAGCCAAGGAGTGATGGAGCCAGGATGCTACGGAGACACGGAGAATTCAAACCCGCACACGCGGGAAGGCGTTTAGGGCATCCCGGAAAAAACCAACAGCGGCGGAACGACCCAAGAGCACGGACAGGAATGTCTGTGCCACGGGAGACGGGCGGGAATTGGAGTTCAAGACAAGGGTCGGTCGGTTGCATTACGACTCGTCGCTGTGAAATGAGCGGCCTACTTTTACTGTGAGGGTGCCATACATCGAACCATGTATGGAGGTGTGCAGTTTCGCCGAATATGCTTCTGCGTTTGGGTTAGGGAACGCTGGATAAATACAAAGCGAAGTAAACATAAGGGTAGCAGGAAGCGTCAGCTCACAAGGCAGTGGGCTAAGTGTTGGTTGGAGGATGAGCTGGATGCGGATTTTGGTGGCTGATGACCACGAACTGGTTCGAAAAGGAATCTGCTCCGTTCTAGCCACCGAGCCGTCCGTGTTGGTATGCGGTGAGGCGGTGGATGGTCGCGACGCGGTAGAGAAGGCGACAGCGCTTAAGCCCAATGTTGTGGTGATGGACATCAGCATGCCCAACATGAACGGATTGGAAGCAACCCGCGAGATAAAGAGGCTTCTACCTGACACGGAAATTTTGGTTCTGTCGCAGCACGACGCGCCGGAAATGGTGCGCCAGGCGTTTAATGCCGGGGCGCGAGGGTATGTCGTAAAGTCGGCTATTTCCAAAGACTTGTTGGCGGCGCTGGCGCAGATCAAGAATCGGGAATCATTCATCACGCCGAAAGAGATCGGCGAATCCAACGGAAATCTAGACGCGCAGGAGATCCTGCAGCGGAGTGCGGCTTACGAGAGCGCGCTGCGCGAGAGCGAGGAGCGTTTCCGCTCGGCCATGAACAACATGGTGGAAGGCGTGTACACGATGGACTCGCAAGGGCGAGCGACGTTCATCAATCGGTCCGCTGAAGAAATGCTGGGGTGGAAGTCCGCGGAACTGCTTGGCAAGAAGATGCACGACGTGGTGCATTACAAACATGAGGATGGCACCCCGTTCCTTGCTGCGGATTGTCCCATTGTGCAGGTGATCGAGAACGGAAACGAACTGAGGGAATTCGAAGACATCTGCATTCGCAAAGACGGGACTATTTTCCCGGCGGTGTTCAGTTCCTCTCCTATTAAAACTGAAGGAAAAATCGCCGGCATTGTGGTCAGTTTCCGCGACGACACGCGGAGACGGGAGACGGAAGAAGCGCTGCGGTACAGCGAAGGATTATATCGAGCGATTGGGGAATCTATAGACTACGGGGTGTGGATCTGCGATGCGAAGGGGCGAAACGTTTACTTCAGCCCATCTTTTCTGAACTTGGTGGGGCTGACGCGGGAGCAGTGCTCGGAATTAGGGTGGACCCATTCGCTGCATCCAGAGGACGCGGCAGAAACGGTGAAAGCCTGGCAGGAATGCGTGAGAGCAGGGAGATTCTGGGAGCGGGAGCACCGATTCCGGGGAGTGGATGGCAGGTGGCACCACATTCTGGCGCGCGGCGGTCCGATTCGAAATGCAGAAGGAAAGATCCTGTATTGGGCGGGAATTAATTTAGATATTCAGAATCGCAAAGAATCGGAACTAGCGCTGCTGCGAAGCACGACGCAATTTCAACTGGTCACCGACACGATGGCGGTGGCGGTTACGCGATGCAGCCGAGACCTGCGGTTTATGTGGGTGAATCCACGATATGCGGCGTGGGTAGGCAAGCCGGCAGAAGAAATTGTGGGGCACTCGATTGATGAAGTATTGGGGAAAGAAAGGTTTGAACAGCTGAAGGGATACATTGCTAGGGTGCTGGAAGGCAAGCCGGTTTCTTACCAGGAACAAATTCACTTTAGAGGAATTGGATCGCGATGGATTTCCGTGGCGTATTCGCCGACGTTTGATGTGGAAGGCGTTGCGGATGGATGGGTAGCGTCGCTGGTGGACGTGACGGATCGCCGGCAGCGCGATGCGGAACTGGCGAAACAGGCGCGATTGCTGGACTTCAGCTTTAATGCGGTGATTTTGTGGGACACGCAAGCGCGAATCACGTATTGGAATAAAGGGGCGGAGGAACTTTACGGTTGGACCCATGATGAGGCACTGGGGCAAGTGCCGCATACGCTGTTGAGAACAGATTTCCCCGAGGCGCTGAGTTCAATCATGGCGCATTTGCGGCGCGAAGAAAGATGGCAGGGGGAATTGGTGCACCGGCACAAAAACGGGCGACGGCTGACGGTGCTATCGCGATGGGCACTGACGCGTGATCCGGAGACGGGTACGGAGTCGATTACCGAAATAAATATCGACATAACGAAGACGAAGGAAGCGGAACGGGAACTGCATAGCCTGGTGCAGACGTTAGAAGCGCGGATTTCGCAGCGTACGCAGGACCTGGAAAGCGCTACTGAGAAATTGCGCGAATTGTCAGGCCGGTTGCTGCAGACACAGGACGAAGAGCGGCGGCGCATTGCGCGGGAGTTGCACGATGGAGTGGGGCAATTGCTGGCGGCGCTGAAGATGAATTTGTCGAAGCTGAATCGTGAGAAGCGGCGGTTGAGTCCGGAAACGGCGCAGTCGATGGACGAGAATGCGAGTTTGATCGAGCAAGCTTCGCAAGAGATTCGGACGATGTCGCACTTACTGCACCCGCCGCTACTGGACGAGGTGGGTCTGGATTCGGCGCTGCGCTGGTATGTGGACGGATTTGCGGAGCGCAGCAAAATCCAAGTTGCGCTGGAACTGGAGCCGGATTTCGGCGAAAACCTGCCGCGGGACCTGGCGCTGGCGCTGTTCCGGATCGTGCAGGAAAGTTTGACGAATGTGCATCGCCATTCGGGAAGCGCGACAGCGCGGGTCAGCGTGACGCGCACGGCGCGACAGATTTGTTTGGAAGTACAAGATGAGGGCCGCGGAATTCCTGCGGAGGTGCACTCGACGATAGCTTCCGGTCAGAGTTCCGGGGTGGGACTGCGGGGGATGCGGGAAAGAGTGCGGCAATTTGGCGGACGACTGGAAGTTCACTCCGGGAAGGAAGGCACGCGCATTGTGACGGTGTTGCCGATCGTCACGCCGGGGAGAGCGCCGTTCGATGGGAAGTTGGATGAGGAAGGAAATGTGGTGGATGAGGAAACGGTGGAAAGCCTGGAAGAGAAGGCGCGAGACGTCACGACAATATTGTGCATCGATGATGAAGCAACAGGATTGATGCCACGGCGATTGTTGTTGGAGTCGGCGGGACATCGAGTGCTGGAAGCGCGTTCGGGGCTGGAGGGTATCGAGCTTTTCCAGCGGGAGAAAGTGGACGCGGTGATTCTGGATTATTGGATGTCAGGAATGAAAGGAACGGCGGTGGCGTCGGAGTTGAAGCGCCTCAATCCCGCCGTGCCGATTATTGTGCTATCGGGAATGTCGGACTTGCCAGGGGAAGCGGCGGGACTTGTGGACCAATGGTTGGTTAAGGGGAGTCACCGGGCCGAACAGCTTTTAGAATCCATCAGTACATTACTAGAACGACGAGTCGTTTAATTTTGCAGTCGCAGTAAATCGCAATCGTTGCTGTTTGGGCAGCGGCGTGGCTTTTTACGCAGGTAAGTGCGTGCACGCACGGCCCGCATTCTGGATTTCGACGGAGAACCTAGATGCGACCTGGCCTCATAACGATTCGCCTGGGGAAAGTGTATGCCTTGATGGCGCTGGTGGGCGCACTCGGGGCGACTACCCTTTCACGAACCAATCAACAAGCGAAGCAGGCTCCCGAAAATCAGTTAAAGCAACTAAGCCTGGAACAACTGGGCGATATCGAAGTGACGACGCAGGCGAAAGTACCGGTGGAACTGTGGAAGACGCCTGCGGCTGTTTATGTGATTACCCAAGAAGACATTCGACGGTCTGGAGCTACGACGATTCCGGACGCGCTGCGCCTGGCCCCCGGCGTGGAAGTGGCGCGCATCAGCGCGGATAAATGGTCGATTGGCATACGCGGATTTGGGAGCAGGTTGAATCGCGACGTGCTGGTGCTGATGGACGGACGAAGCGTATACACCACGCTGATTGCGGGAACGTATTGGGAAGTGCAAGACACGGTGATGGAAGACATCGACCGAATCGAGGTGATCCGCGGGCCCGGCGGAACGGTGTGGGGCCCGAACGCGGTGAACGGGGTAATCAACATCATCACCAAGAGCAGCAAGGTCACGCAGGGGGAACTTGTATCCCTGGGCGGAGGAAATGTTGAGCAGGGATTTCTAAGTGCGCGATATGGAGGCGCGAATACGAAGGGGCTTACGTATCGAGTGTATGCGAAGGCGTTTAATCGAAGCGCGGAATATCACTCGGACGGCGACAATTACGATCGTTGGGCGGCGGTGCAGGGGGGATTTCGGACGGATTGGGTGAAAGATCAGCGCGATTCGTTTACGTTTCAGGGCGATTTGTATAGCGAGAGGGCCGGGGAAAGCGTGACGGCTACGACTTACGCGCCACCATACCAGCAAATCGTGACGGGAAATGCGTATCTGTCTGGCGGCAACATTATGGGGCGGTGGACGCGGACGTTTCATGAGGGTGAGGACATTCAGGTTCAGGCTTATTACGATTCGGCGAACCGACACGAGCCGAACTTCGCGGACCTGCGAAACACGTTTGACATCGATTATTTGCAACGAGCGTATGCCGGATCGCGAAATCATTTTTCGTGGGGCTTGGGAGCGCGGGCGAGCCACGGGCATGAGCCCACAATTGTGAGCGGTTTGTATTTTGACCCGAATACGCGGACGGACCAGCTTTATACGGCGTTTGTGCAAGACAACATTTCGCTAGTGCCGGACCGGCTGACGGTTGAATTGGGAACGAAACTTGTTCACACCAATTACACGGGAGCGGAATTGGAGCCTAGCGGGCGGCTGTTGTGGACGCCGAGCGACCATGAAACATATTGGTTAGCGGTGACGCATGCGGTGCGCACACCATCGGATGGAGAGCGCGACTTTTTTCTTACCGGGCTCATTGGGGTAACCAACGGTGTGCCGTTTTTTGCGCGCTTTGATGCGAATCGCAACTTTCAATCGGAGAAGCTGAACGGATATGAGTTGGGGTACCGGCGATTGATCGGACACAATCTGTATCTCGATCTGGCTGGCTTCTACAACCAATACTATGACTTGTTCAGCGAGGATATTATTGGCCCGGCGTTTGTGGAGAATACGCCACCGCCGACACACTTGCTATTACCAGCAGAATTCGGAAATGGGTTGCAAGGCTCGACGATGGGTGGGGAGATCGCGCCGGAGTGGAGACCGACGAGCTTCTGGCGGCTGCGTGGGTCGTACTCTCTTCTGCACATGGTGATCGAGAGGAGCCTGGGGTCGCTGGACGTGGGCACGGCAGCGCAGGTGGCGGGGTCGAGTCCACAGAATGAAGTGATGTTGCAGTCGTCTTTCGATCTGCCGAAGCGATTCACCTTTGATTTCGACTACCGGTACATCAGCGTGCTGAAGGCGCTGCAAGTGCCGGCGTATTCGACGGCCAACGCGCGGCTGGCGTGGACGGCCGGGCACTATTGGGAATTGTCGGTGGTAGGAGAAAATCTGTTTCAGCCGTATCACGTGGAGTTTCCCAGTGATCCGGGCCCGAACGTAGCGATCAAGAGAAGCGTATACGGGAAGCTAGTGTGGCGGAGCAAGGAAAACTAACCGGTGACGCGCGAAGGCGACTCCACTCCACTCAGAAGGGCAAACCGAACGCAGGGAGTTTGGTTGGGACGCCTTGGTGTGTGCCTCGGCTTGCTATTCGTGGCGTTGAGTGGCGCGACGCATTCGTTTGGCGGACAACAATCGAAGCCGGAAGAATATCAAGTGAAGGCCGTGTATTTGTACAATTTTGGGCGATTTGTGCTGTGGCCGGAGAGCGGGGCAAAAGACGACCCCTTCACGATTTGTGTGCTGGGACGGGATCCGTTTGAGGTCATTCTGGACAGTACGTTGGCGAACGAGAAGATCGATAGCCATAAGCTGGTCGCAAAAAGAATCGCGAATTATAAGGAGGCGAAGAGTTGCCGGATCGTGTTCATCAGCGCATCGGAGCTTTCGCGGGCCAAGGAGATCCTGTCTTTGCTAGAAGGGTCGCCGGTGCTGACGGTGAGCGATATGCCGAGCTTCGTGAGTAATGGAGGCATGATTCAGTTTGTATTGCAGGATAACAAAGTGCGGTTCGAAGTGAATTTGACGGCGGCGGAAAAGGCCGGCTTGACGCTGAGTTCGCAATTGCTAAAGGTGGCAACGGAGGTCCGAAGAGCGGGGCCGGGCGGGGATGTAAAACCATGAGCAAGCTACGCGATTCGCTGTCAGGAAAACTCACCGCGATGAATATGCTGGTGAGCGGCGGAGCTTTGCTGCTGGCGGCGATTTCGTTTTTCACTTATGAGATTTTTACGTTCCGCGCCAATATGACCACGAACCGAACGATCGAGGCGCAGATTATTGGGGCGAATTCGGTCTCTCCGCTGATTTTCAATGATCCAGCCGCGGCAGAGAAAACGTTATCGGCATTACGAGCTTCGAAGCACATTGTGTATGCGGCGATTTATACGAATGACGGTAAATTTTTTGCCGGATACTGGAGGGATTCGAATTCCGAAGCGCCCCTACCGCTACCCGTTTTGAAGGCTGGGGAGATGGATCGCCATTGGTTTGAGAAGGGCCAATTCTCACTGGTGCAGACGATTATGTTCGAAGGGAAGCCGGCGGGCATGGTGTACATCCGTTCGGACTTGCAGGCGCTGTACGACCGTTTTAAAAGTTACGGGCTGATTTTGCTGGGGATCGTGGGAGCCTCACTGGTGGCGGCGCTGGCATTGTCGCGGATCGCGCAGCGAGTGATTTCGAAGCCGATCTTGAGACTGGCGGAAACGGCGCGATTTGTGTCTCGGGAAAAGGATTACCGCGTGCGGGTATCGGCGACCAGAGATCACGATGAAGTAGCGGTGCTGGTGAACGCGTTCAACGAAATGCTGATTGAGATCCAGAAGCGGGATTCGGCATTGCAGGAGAGTGAACGACAGTTTCGCTCGTTGGCCGACTCGATTCCGCAACTGGCCTGGATGGGCGAACCGAATGGCGAGCTGTTCTGGTATAACCGTCGCTGGTATGAATACACGGGCACCACTCCGCAGCAAATGCTGGGATGGGGCTGGAGGTCGGTGCACGACCCAGAGAAGTTGGACGCAGTGATCGATAAATGGAAGCGCGCGATTGAGACGGGCGAGCCGTTCGAAATGATTTTCCCGTTGCGGGGAGCGGATGGTACGTATCGTGACTTTTTGACGCTAGCCAGCCCGGTGCGCGATGACAAAGGAAATGTGGCGCGCTGGTTTGGGACAAATACCGACATTACGGAGCAACGCAGGGCGGAGGAGGCGCTGCGGCAGACAGAAAAGCTAGCGGCTACGGGACGCCTCGCCGCAAGCATTGCACACGAGATTAACAATCCGCTGGAGGCGGTAATCAACCTGGTGTACCTGGCCAGGAAACAGCCGGAGAATGCGCGGAAGTATCTGGAGCTGGCGGATCAAGAGTTGGAGCGAATTGCGCAGATCACAAGAAATACGTTGGGCTTTTACCGCGACAGCAGTTCTACCAAGGAAGTGGATATTTCAGAAGTGTTGGGCGAGGTGATCGCGCTGTATTGGAGAAAGATCCAGTTCAAGAAAATTTCGGTGAGGCCGGATTACGGTAACGGGATAAAGATCGTGGGATTTCCGGGAGAGATTCGGCAAATTTTTGCGAACCTGGTGGCGAATGCAATTGAGGCTCTCTCTGCCGAGGGTAGCCTGGTGATACGCGCGTCACGGGTGACCCTAAGAGATGGGTCGAATCGAGCTGGGGTGAGGGTGACGTTTTTGGATAATGGAACCGGGATTGCGCCGGAAAATCGGAAGAAGATTTTCGAACCGTTTTACACGACGAAGAAGGATGTTGGGACGGGACTAGGACTGTGGCTTACGTTGCAGTTGGTAGAAAAGCATCATGGCAGTTTGCGGGTACGGACTAGCGTGGAGCCAGGGCGTTCGTGGACGGTGTTTTCGGTGTTCTTGCCGGAACGACCGCAAACGGTTTAGAATCTGGAATCCCCACCTGCACAACGGCTATATAGGCTATATGAAGGATGGATCCCATGATTATGGACTTGCAGGGCGCAAGTGTTCCGGTATCGCCTTCGTTTGGGGAGCCTATATATCCCCCAAGCGGGTCGAGCGACGAGGGGATGGACACCGACCGCGAACTGGAAATGAAAAGGGTGCGGGTGCTGGTGGTTGACGACGAAGCAATCATCGCGGACACGGTAGTAGAGATTTTGAAGCAAGAGGGATTCGACGCAGAGGGATTGTCAACGGGGACGTCGGCAATCGAATTAGCCAAGGAGTGGCACCCGGACGTGCTGCTAAGCGACGTGATCATGCCGGGGCTGAATGGAATTGAAATCGGGATGAAGATCCGCGAGATCGCGCCGAAGTGCCGGGTGATTTTATTTTCGGGGCAGGCGGCGACGGTGGATTTACTGGAACAGGCACGCCAACAAGGGCACAAGTTTGACATTCTGGCCAAGCCAATACGGCCAGAACAGTTAATAGGATTGATAAAAGGAAAGAGCCCATCCTGAGGCCAAGCGGTGACACCGGCGCCACCGCTCTCCAAGAATCGCCTTTTCGTAAAGCGCAAGATTCCAGTGAAGCGCAGCGCACCTAGAGCAGGGTTAAGCCAGGGTTGGCAACCAGCTATGTAGCATTCTCGAAATCGTGGCCGTTAGGATGGGTGACGTGTCCCCGCTTGTTTTCGTCGTGCGTTTTCGCCGGGCCTTTATGCTGAGTTGCTTGCTCGTAATGGATTTCTTCTTCGGCTCGAAGCCAATCGGAAAAGGCATCACCATGAGTAGCGGAGCCACGCTTTAGAAAGAGTTCGTGGGCGCGCTCGCGGATGCGTGCTGAAGTATCGTTGTCCATAAGTATCCTCGCGCAGTATCCTCACGCTTCAAAACCAGTCTTCTCACTGGTCGGAGGATTTGGCTATACGGGATGTACTGGAGTTGGGCTTAGAACTGCTGGCTAGGAGCGAGCGGGCCGTGGACGGAATTAGCGGCCAGAAACGGCGGTTAAATCGCGGAGACGTTCGAGAGTGGCGCGGGTGATTTGCCGGGGATGTAAACGCCAATCCCAATTCCCTTTTGCGCGTCCGGGGAGATTCATGCGGGCTTCGGAGCCAAGACCTAAAACGTCTTGCATGGGAACGATAGCGAGTTCGGCGACGGATGTGAAAATCGCCTGAATAAAGGCCCAGTGAATTTCGCGACCGTCATTCTGGATGTAGGATTTGACGCGACGGATGGTGCGACTTTCGGGAGAGTGTTCGTTGTCTTGTGCAGCGCGGCGAAGGGCGTTCCACCAACCTTTGGTGGTGTCATTGTCGTGAGTGCCGGTGAAGCTGACCAGATCGCGGACAAAGTTTGTGGGGAGATGAGGACCGGGTTCTTCGCCAAAACCAAATTGAAGAACAGCCATACCGGGAAAATTGAAGCGGCGGCGAAGATCTTCGACTTGGGGAGTGATGGTGCCGAGATTTTCTGCGACGAAGGGAGCCGGGCCAAGTTCGTGGAGAACTTTTTCGAACAGGCGGGCACCGGGGCCTGGGATCCACCTGCCGTTTCTGGCAGTGGTCTCGCCAGCAGGAACGCTCCAAAAGGCTTCAAAACCGCGGAAGTGATCGAGACGAAGCAAATCGACGCGCTGTAAGTTGGCGCGAAAACGATCGACCCACCATTTGAATTGAGTCTCTTCCAGTTTGTCCCAGCGATAGGTGGGATTGCCCCAGAGTTGTCCTTCTTGACTGAAATAATCGGGAGGAACGCCACCAACAAGATCGGGCTCGCCATTCTCGCGCAGATCGAAGAGATCGCGATTGCTCCAGACATCGGCGGAATCGTGTTCGACGTAAAAAGGCATGTCGCCCATGATGGAGATGGAACGCTCGGCGCAATAATTGCGGAGTTGACGCCACTGACGGTCAAATTCGAATTGAATAAACTTGAAATAGCGGATGGAATCGGGTGAAGGCGCAATCGCCGGGTCGAACTGAGTCCAAGGCGCGCCGTTGTTGGCTTCGAGTAGGGCCATGTATAAGGCGTAACAATCGAGCCACCAGGCGTGTTGGCGTTCGAAATCGCGATATTCGTCGGTTTCGGAAAAACCGTGAAAGGCCTTTTTTAGAATGCTTTCTTTGTAGCGGCGTACGGCGGGATACAGCACACGCACCGACGAAAACTGCGGCGCATCGGACAAGTCGTTTTGTGAGATGTAGCCGCGGTCGACCAAGCGTTCCAGGCTGAGTAGCAGCGGATTCCCGGCGAAAGCGGAGCGGCACTGGTAGGGAGAATTTTCTGTGCCAGTGGGACCGAGAGGCAGGACGCACCAGACTTTTTGGCGGGCTTCTGCGAGGAAGTCGACGAAGTTACGGCTTTCCGGGCCCAGATCGCCAATACCGAAACGGCTGGAAAGCGAGGTTACGTGTAACAGGATTCCACTGCATCGACCGGTGTTCACAGAGAACTCACTCTCACAGACGATTACGCCGCCTTTCCTACTCCTTTGCGTTGCTTCAGTGCCGCGAGTTTGACCATGGAGCGAAGAACTTCGGCGACACTCCACGCTTGCGCGACACAACCGCGGTGAGTATAGGGAGCCTCGGCATCAAAGATTTCGCCAATGGTCCCAATTCCATTTTCCGCCAAGCGAACCTCGAGAGGACGCAATAAGTTTTCCGCTTGTTCCACAGCATCAGGATGCAACTTGAGCAATGCATCGATGTACGGGCCGATGAGCCAAGGCCAGACGGTGCCCTGATGGTAGGCAGCGTCGCGTGCGCGAAGATTCCCGTAATACTGAGCTTTATAGTCTTTTTCGCCTGGAGCTAGGGAGCGAAGGCCAACCGGTGTTAGCAGAGTGCGCTCGACACATTGCATTACAGGTGCCCAGCGATTCTCGGCGAGTACCGGAAAATCCAGAGAGATGGCGAAGACCTGGTTGGGGCGCAAGGAAGGATCGTCGCCATTTTCGCCATCGACTACGTCGTAGAGATGGCCGCCCTTCTCGTACCAGAAACGCTTTTGGAAGGAGTCGCGGCAGAGTTGGGCGTGCTTATCGATGGCGGCAGCCTTGCCGGACTGGCCGTCTTCAAGTAGCCATTCGCGCATCAGGCAGAGAGCGTTGTACCAGAGGGCGTTTATTTCGACGGCTTTGCCGCGACGAGGAGTGACGACCCAGTCGTCGACCTTGGCATCCATCCAGGTTAGTTGATAGCCCGCGGCGCCTTGGCGGAGTAATCCATCGTTTGGATCGACGGAGATGCCGAAATCGGTGCCGCGAAGATGCCATTCGATAATTTCTTCGAGTAGCGGAAGAACTTGGGAAAGGAAAAGTTCATCGCCGGAGACTGCAATGTATCGGTTGATGGCGTGGAAAAACCAGAGAGTGGCGTCGGCGGTATGGTAGAGCCCTTCATCGTGGCCTTCTGGAAACATATTCGGGATTAAGCCGTGACGGACGTAGCGGGCAAAGGTCCGAAGAATATAACCGGCTTCGGTGTGGCGGCCGGTGGACAGAGTGAGACCTTCGAGCGAGATCATCGTGTCGCGGCCCCAGTCTGTGAACCAAGGGTAACCCGCGATGATGGAGCGGACGTCGTCGCCGGCAGCGCGCGCGCGGAGGCTATCGTCGCCGCGTCCTTCGGGAATGATGATGAATTGATCAGCGGCGAGGACGAGCTCGGCGGCGGCAGTTTGATCGGGCACGGTTTCGGCGCGAGCCAGCATGCGCTTGCGGCGTAACTTCTCGGCTTCCTCGGCGTATTTTGGCGTAACGGCGCGAAGGGCTTCCCAAGATTCGGATGAGGCGACCAGGGTGACCGGTTCGTCGGACGTGAGCGATACGGAGAAGTAACCTGGACTCCAAAGGTCGCCATGCGCGGCGTAGCCGCGGCTTTCTTCGATGCGATAGACAACTTCCTGAAAGCGAGTACGATCCATGGTTAAAGATTTGTCGCGGCCGTGGAGCATGAGTCGCAGCGGAGGGAAATTGGTTTGGGAGGAAATTTCGAAAGTGTCTTCGACGACAGTGAATGCGTAATTTCCTGCTAGAGGCGTGCTGACAGGAGCCTCGTGGGGACGAAAATTTACGGAGGGGCGAAGCGTCATGGCAAGACCCGGTCCGCCGGTCATACGATAATTGACGTGCACGGTGTTTTGACGATGCACCATGAGGACGCGCTTTTCGAGGATGATATCGCCAAATTTAAAAACCCACACGGGAATGCCGTCCTCAAGTCGAAATTCTTCCAGAAATTCCGAACCTTGGGCCTTAAGAGGCGCGTTGACGCGTTCTTCGCCACTGAGCTGGACGGAGAGGCCGCCGGGAATCTGAACGTGTTCGAGGAGGTCGTTGAGCATCATGATGCGGCCCAACGGAGTGGGAAGTGCGGCGACAAGGTAGCCGTGGAAGCCGCGAGTGATAACACCGGCCAAGCTGCCGGACGCATAGCCGCCGAGGCCGTTGGTGACGAGCCATTCCTTGTCGACCAGGGTTTCTCGTTGCGCGGTGTCGGATTTTCGATAGCCGACGCGCTGCAGAGGGCCGTTCATGTTGTGGCGCGACCTCCAGCTTTCTTGACGGGTTTCAGCACCACGGCAGAATGCGCGGGAAGAACCCAATTCAAATCAGAATCCAAAGGCGGTGTGCCATTACCACCGTAGCGCGGATCCTCGCTGGACCAAAGAATAGTCCATTTGAATGATTCAGGAGGAGCGAGCAGAGGCATGGGCGACGGACTGAGATGAACTTCGACGCCAAGATTGACGACGAGAAGGCGATCATTGGTGAAGTCTTCAGAGAAAAAGCGAACGGCAAAGGATTCGGGACCGAGAACGGTGCCATCGAGGCGGCGATCTTGGTTTGAGAATAGAGGCTCGCTCTTGCGGAGGGCGAGCAAGTCCTGGTGGAGGGCGTAGATTTCGACATGGGATTCGCGCTCGGAGAAATTCAATTTGCATTTTTCGAAGGTAGCGCGGGCACAGGGATCGTCGCACTTGAGTTGCCCAGTGGCGAGACTGCGCCACTGGCTTAGAAATTCTGTTCGGCCAATTCTGACTTTTTCTGAAATTTCCGGCTTGTGGTCGGCGAAGAAAAGAAATGGTGAGGAGGCGCCGAATTCCTGGCCTTGAAAAAGCATGGGCATCGCGGGGCCGAGAAGGCTGACGGCGGTTAGTGCTTTGAAACGGCCGAAGCCGGCGATTTGGTGAATGCGCAAACCGCGGGCTGAGTTTGCTATTTGATCGTGATTTTGCAGGAACGCGACCATGGAGGCGGGCTTGGTGCCGAAGGTGGGCGTGCCACGGCGCTGCTTCTGCCAGGAATACCATTGGCCCTGGAAGAGAAAACCGTACTTGATGGAAGAAATAAATTCCTGGGGAGAGCCTAGATAATCCATGAAGTAGGCTTCGCGACTGCCGGTGGCGGCGACCATGGCGGTATGATGAAAATCGTCGTTCCACATGGCGTCGAGTTCATAGCCGCCGGCAGATTGGGGGCGAATGAGAATGGTATTTTGCGGCTCATTTTCGGCGACAAGAATGATGCTGCGAGGATGGGCTGCTTTACGTGTCTTGCGGCTGATTTCCGCCAGGATGTGATCTTTGGAAGTGTCGTACATGTTTTGCGTGGCATCGATGCGCAGACCGTCGAGATGAAATTCCTTAATCCAGTACGCGGCGTTGGCAGAGAAAAACTCGCGAACGGGACTGGATTTTTCGCCATGAAAATTAATGGCTTCGCCCCAATCGGTTTTATAGGCGGAGGTGAAGTAGTGTTTGGAGAACCCTGGCAGGCAATTTCCGTCGGGGCCGATGTGATTATAGACGACGTCGAGAATAACGCCGATGCCGTTGGCGTGAGCGGCGTCTACGAAGGCGCGGAACTCGTCGGGTGAGCCGTAATTTCGAGTGGGGGCAAATAAATTGACGCCGTCGTAACCCCAGCCAAAAGTGCCGGCGAAATCATTAACGGGCATGACTTCGATTACGGTGACGCCTAATTTGGCGAGAGCGGGGAACTCGGCGATGGCGGAGCAGTAGGTGCCTTCGCGAGTAAAAGTACCAATGTGAAGTTCGTAGATGACCTGGCGAGGAAGCTTAATTCCCTTCCAGGATTGATCGGTCCACGGAAAACGGTTTGGGTCGACGAGTTGCGAAGGACCGTGGGGGCCGTCCGGTTGGAACCGAGACGCCGGATCGGCGAGGGGACCGTTGCCATCGACACGGAATGTGTAGGTTTCACCTTCGCGCACGTTGGGAACAAAGGCAGAGAAGTAGCCGTCAGGCTCAGGAGTGAGATTGTGTTGGGTTTTGTTGATGACGACGCTTACCGATTTGCGCCCGTCGGCCCACACTCGAAACGCAGCTCCTCGATCATGGAGCTGTCCACCAACGGGATACCACCATGAAAACGGAGAAGCCATTTAGCAATGAAACAGAGCGCGATCCTTTTGTACTTGGGAACCGATGAAAAATAGTTGCCAGGAGCCGGGAAACTAAAAACTATTTACGCTGCAGTCGACGGAGCGCCAGCACGCTTGACGGTAAGGGTCAACGTGTCATTTTTGATGTAAGCGCTGGCGGTAGCGGGATCCACGTCGGTCGGCCATTGAGCGAGCAAAAAGACGGATTGGTTCAGAGAACTTGCGGAGCCCGTGCTCACGGTTTGATTTTCGGGGTTCTGGGAGCTGTTCGTGGCGGCGATGAGAGCGCTGCGTTCGTCAACCGTGACTTGAATCTCTTCCGGCTTGAAGCCCCGGATGGGCGTGTTGATGGTGTACCAAGAGCCGGACTCGCGAATTTCCGAGAGGCGCTGCAAAATCTGCGATTCGGCCTGGAGCCAGTGGATCAGATCCTGGCCTTGTTCGTTTCCGCTCTGTTCATAAAGTTCGTAAGCACGACGCGACACTTCGTGGTTCAGACGATCCAAGACGCTTCCACGCTCGCGCTGAATGGGAACCGGCAATGAAGATGTTTCTTTACTTCGAGTAGCTGCGGTTTGGTTGCTCATAGGCCCTGCTTGATGTTGGTAGAGTTACTTCGTTTCAGTTTTAGGACATTCACAGTAAGCAAACAATACAGTGGAGGCTGTACTGATTCTTCGAATCGATGCGATGAATTTTTCGGTGAGGGAAATCAATCGATCGTCGAGGTTAAGAGAGCGATAGGCAAGGTAGACAAGACGGTGGAAAGGTCCAAAGCGTGATCGCCTGGGGAGAATGTTCGTTGAGTGAAGATGTCTCGCCAAGCGGTAACGGGCTGCTGCGCTTGAAGAGGAAGCTGGAGTTTCTGGAAGTCGCGTGGGGTGTGTCTAGCGTCGAGCGAGGCGACGACTAAACATGTGTCTGAGCCAGCTGTTCTGAAGAACGCGCAGAGATGGTGGTCGTTTTCGTTTTGCTGCGGGACCGGCTGGTATGAGCCCTGTGCGAATAAACTAGAGTGATCGCGCCGGAATTTTAAAAGTTCGTTGATAACGGAGAGTTTGATTGCGCCGTTGTGCCAATTTTGTAGATTGTGGGTGAGGGACTCGGGGAGATCGGCATGTCCATTGGTGGAGAGCTTGTTCAAGAGATTTTGGCGTTCGGCAAAATCAACGGGGCGGCGATTGTCGGGGTCGGGAAGATTCAGGTCCCAGAGGTCGCTGCCCTGATAGAAGTCGGGCAGGCCTGGCGAAGTTACTTTGAGAAGAACCTGCACGAGAGAATTGCGAACGCCCAATTCGGCGATGCGCTGCTGAAACGGGAGGAAATCATCGAAGAAGGCTTTGGAGCGATCAGGATCGAGAGCGTTGCGGATGAACTCGGTAACCGCGCCTTCATATTGCGTGTCGGGGGAGATCCAGTTTGAATGGACGCGAGCTTCGCGGACGGATTTGATCATGGCCATTTGAAGCCGTTCGGAGTACTGAGCGACGCGGTCTGGGTCGAGGATGCAAGGGAGTGTTAAGTCGGCAGGCCAGGTGGCGATTAAATTTTGAAAAAACAGATATTCATCGTTGCGGGTGAGAGCAGGAGTTGGAGAGCCATTACCGTTTGATTGCAGGATGCGGTTCCAGCTCAGAACTTTGGCGATCCACTCGTCGGGTATAAGAGACAGAGCGGCGAGGCGGGCGCGAGCATCTTCACCGCGTTTCACGTCGTGGGTGGAAGTGGCGAGCATGGTGTGCGGCCAACGTTCAGCGCGATGCTGATTTTCTCTGTGGAAAGCGGAGAGAGACGTGCCGAAGCGGTCGGGCGAACTGCCGACTTCGTTCAGCGCGATGAAGCGGTTGTAGCGGTAGAAGGCGGTGTCTTCGAGGCCCTTGGCCATAACCGGACCGCTGAATTGCTGGACGCGCATAGCGAACTGGATTACGGAATGGCGACTGAATCCGCTTCCACTGTGTTCGGTAAGCTCGCCGGTCAAAGCTCTTTCAAGAAAATCGAAGACGCTCTTATCAAGTTCCTGCTCATTGCGAGTGGCCTGGACGATGGCAGAGTGAATGTAGCGTTGATCTTCTTCACTTTTCTGAGAGCCGTCGACGTAGGTGCGATATACGGGGAAACAGGCGATGGTTTCTTCGATGGCGCGACGCAAAATATTTTGGGTGAAATCGGTGGTGCGGGGATTCTGGCGGGCGATGCGAACGGCGTCACGGGCGAGCGACTCCAACTCGCTGCCCATTTCGTTTTCCATGATTTTGATTTTGGATTCACGGACGATTTGGGAAAAGGACTGCGTTTCGCCAGTGAACTGGTAATAGAAGTTGGTAAGGGGCCGTTCGGCGGCGGAGTTAACCAAGAGTCCAGTCACCTGACTGCAGAACTCGTAGCCGGTGGTGCCATCGACGGTCCAGTCGTCGCGGAGATTTTCGCGGGCCGCGAGAATTTTCTCGACGATGAGATAGAGGGAAGAGCCGCCGCTGGCGCGAAGGCGCGCTAAATACTCTTTCGGATTGTAAAGGCCGTCGATGTGGTCGATGCGCAATCCTTGGAGACTGCCGTCTAATAACAGACGTAAAACAAGCTGGTGGGTATGCAGGAAGACGGCGGGCAGCTCCATGCGGATGCCAGCGAGATCGCTGATGTTGAAAAAACGGCGGTAATTGATGTCGTCTGCGGCGACGCGAAAATGGGTGGGGCGCCAATGTTGATCGCGAACCAAAGAGTCTAAAGCGGCCCACGAGTCGAGCTGGCCCTCTTTCCCTTTAAATCGTCGGAGAGCTGACTCGAGCGGGGCACGCGCCTGTTCGTTGTCGGCAACATATTCAGCGAGACGATTTTTTAATTGGGCGGCTGCAGAACGCATTTCTGCTCGACTGTTGCGAACGGAGCCGAATTCATCGGCGAGGCGCTCGAGTTCCAGGGTTTCGGTGCCTAGAATGCGGCGATAGGACGTCGGAGTGATGGGCAATTTGTGAGTATCGTAAAGCCAGACGCTGAACTCGCCGGAGCGGTGGTCGAATTTCAACTGGACCTGGCCGGATTCGAGAACCGCGCCGTACTGATCAGCGAGAAACGGGACTAGCAATTTGCCACTCAAATATTCGGAGTGAGAGTCCCAGTCGATATCGAACCAGCCGGCGTAAGGAGAATCTTGTCCCCATTCCAGGACATCGAGCCAATAGGGATTGTCGGAGCCGCCGACGCCCATGTGATTGGGGACGTAGTCGAGAATGTGTTCAAGACCATTGGTGCGAAAGGCTCGAACCATATCTTTGAAAGCGTTATCGCCGCCTAACTCGTGGCTTAGTGCGTTGTGATCGGTAATGTCGTAACCGTGTTTGCTGTCTGGGCGCGCTTGAAGATAAGGAGATGTGTAGACGTGGCTGATTCCGAGCTGGGCCAGATAGGGGGCGATGGCGGCCGCGTCGGCGAATCCGAAGTAGGTTCCGAACTGAATGCGGTATGTAGCACGAGGAATCATGAGTGGAGGCGAGTTCGCGGAGTGAGTGCGAGGTGGTCAGTACATAAGAAAAACGCTGACGGAACGCTCCGGAGTTTCGCGGGTCTCGCCTGGGCGGAATACGCGATCGGCCTGAAGCTGGGAACTGGTGTCGAGACGCAGGCGCCAGCCGTCGCCTTCTACGGTAGGGGGCATAACAAAATTAATGGGTTCGTGGTGGCCATTAAAAAGTATGAGAACTGTGTTGTCGCTGCCACGTTCGCGGATACCGGTGGTTTGCGCGCGACCGTCGATGAGCATGCCGATGCTACGCAAACCCGCATCGCGCCAAGTTTCGTCGTTCATCTCGATGCCGGAAGGGTGAATCCAAGTGACGTCTTTGACGCCTAACTTTTCGTTGTACTCGCCGGTGAGGAAACGATTGCGGCGAAGCACCGGACACTCGCGGCGTAGAGAATTTAGTTTCTTGACGAATTCGATGGTGGACTGATTCTCGGCGGCAAGCGCCCAGTTGACCCAACTCATTTCGTTGTCCTGGCAATAGGCGTTGTTGTTGCCATGTTGAGTTCTGTGGAATTCATCGCCCGCAACCATCATGGGCAGGCCCTGGGATATCAGCAGGGTGGCGAGAAAATTACGGATCTGCCTTTCGCGAAGCGCGTTGATGCCAGGATCATCGGTGGGACCTTCAAAGCCGCAATTCCAGGAGCGATTATCGGAGGAGCCGTCTTTGTTGCCATCGAGATTGGCGTCATTGTGCTTCTCGTTGTAGCTGACGAGGTCGTTGAGGGTGAAACCATCGTGGGCGGTGACAAAATTCACGGAGGAATAAGGCTTGCGTCCTTGATGGTTGAAGATGTCGGCTGAGGCGCAGATGCGCTTGACGAAGTCGCCGATAGTAGAGCCACCCTTCCAGAAGTCGCGCACGGTGTCACGGAATTTATCGTTCCATTCGGCCCAGCCTGGAGGAAATTCGCCGACTTGATATCCACCCGGGCCGCAATCCCACGGCTCGGCAATTTTCTTGACGGTTTGAAGGATGGGATCCTGGCTGCAAACTTTCAGGAAGCCGCTTTGATGATCGAAACCGTCGGGCTCGCGGGCGAGGATGGTACCTAAGTCGAAGCGGAAGCCGTCGACCTGCATTTCCTGGTGCCAGTAGCGCAAGCTGTCGGTGACCATCTGGATCACCCGAGGATGAGAAAGATTGACAGTGTTGCCGGTGCCAGTGTCGTTGATGTAGTAGCGGGGCTTATCGGGGATGAGGCGGTAGTAGCTGGCGTTATCGATGCCTTTGAAAGATAGCGTCGGACCGAGTTCGTTGCCCTCCGCAGTGTGGTTGTAGACGACGTCGAGGATTACTTCGATGCCCGCGTCGTGAAAACGGGAAATCATTTGTTTGAATTCACGAAGAGTCTCGGCGGTATCGAAAGCATAACGCGGATCTGGCGCAAAGAAGCCGATGGTGTTATAGCCCCAATAGTTGGAAAGACCTTTTTCCTGCAGCGCGCGATCATTCACAAAAGTGCAGATCGGAAGCAGTTCCACGGCAGTGACGCCGAGCGATTTGATGTAGTCGACGACCGGGCGATGGCCGAGGCCGGCAAAGGTGCCGCGGCGCTTTCTGGGAACCGCCGGATTTAGTTTGGTGAAGCCCTTCACGTGAAGTTCGTAGATTACGGTTTGGTTCCATGGAGTGGCACGACGGCCCAGAGTGCTGCTGCGCCAGCGGAATTCCGGATCGACCACAATGCATTTGGGGACGAACGGGGCGCTGTCGCGTTCGTCGAAGGAGAGATCGCCTTCGGGTGAGCCGACAGTGTAGCCGAAGCAGGCGTCGTCCCAACGCAAGGCGCCGACGTGGGATTGGGCGTAAGGATCGAGGAGAAGTTTATTGTGATTGAAGCGGTGGCCTTGCTCGGGAGCGTAAGGACCATAGACACGAAAGCCGTAAACGGCGCCTGGCTGCAAGCCGGCAACGTAGCCATGCCAGATTTCGTCGGTGAACTCAGGCAATTCGATGCGCTCCAGCTCTTCGGTGCCAGAATCATTGAAGAGGCAGAGTTCAACCTTGGTGGCATTGGCGGAAAAGAGGGCGAAGTTGACGCCCTGGACATCCCATGTAGCCCCGCGGGGATGGGGAAGGCCTTCGCGAATCTGGAAGCGGGGCGAAAAGCCAAAGCGCGGTTTCTCGATTTCGGGACGAGCTTCTACTACAGCTTGGCCAGGATCCAGAGTTTCCTTCTCGGTCATGTCGGTCAGCGTGTGCCTATCGTTGGATTTGAGGAAAAACGGAGCCTTTTCAGGAACCAAAGTATGGTGAGGGGAGATGGAAATAAATTCCATGCAGGTAACCGTGTAGAACCACGGGAAGTAGACCCTATCACAAAGCAAGGCTTAGGCGGTTATTTTCAGGAAATGCGAAGCGGCAAATGTGAGTTGTGTGGTCGAGAAATTTGTACAGCTCTTTCGGCTGATAGCTCCCTAAAGCTGGGGATTGTTGAGCGGCGTGAAAGTTGACAAACATGGGCTGACATTCATGCCACCGCTGAAAGTGGTGGAAGTAAAAACTTAATCGATTCGAGGAAAGCTATGGCGACGAAGCGCTTACAAGGAATGCAGGCGGCGATTTTGGTGACGAACGGGTTCGAGCAAGCGGAGCTGGAAGGTCCGCGCAAGGCTCTGGACGAAGCTGGGGCGACAACTCTGGTGATTGCTCCAGATGGCGGAACAGTGCAAGGGATGAACCACAACGATAAAGGAGATGAATTCGCCGTGGACGAAGTTCTGGCGGACGCAAGCCCGGAGCAATTTGACGCCGTGCTCCTGCCTGGGGGAGTGGTGAATGCGGACACGCTGCGAATGAATCCAGCGGCGCACCGCTTCGTGCAGTCGATGCAAGCAGAGAGCAAGTCTATCGCCATGATATGTCATGCGCCATGGCTGCTGGTGTCGTCTGGGCTGATGAAGGGGCGGCACATCACGAGTTATTACACGTTGCAGGATGACATTCGGAACGCCGGCGGAAAGTGGAGCGATCTAGAAACGGTAGTCGATCAGAATTGGGTGAGCAGCCGCAAGCCGGACGACATTCCCGCGTTCAACAAGGCGATGGTGCAACTGTTCGCGCAGTCGCAAGGAAAGGCGCGGAAAGCTGGAGCCTAATTGCTGGTGATGGGGCAGGGCAATGTTAAACCGTAGTGAGTTCCGAGGTTATCGAGGTGAGATTGATGCGAATCGTAAAGAGGCCGAAGAAAAGAGACAAGGAGTCTGGGGACGCGGAAAAAGGCGAGACGCCTCGTGAGCTGCCGCCCAACGATCGGTTGAAGAGGCACGCCGACGAGGCGTATGGCGATACGGACATTCCGGCACACAAGCGCGCCGACTCCGGCGAGTTTCAAAACCAAAAACAGGCTCGCTCCGAACGGACCAGAAAATCGTAGAGCGAAATCCACATTCACTCGCCGGATAAGGTGTTCGCGGTATTGGATGAGGCTCATCCGCGCTTGAAAATATGAACGTATTGAAATATTTCAGCTTCATCCCACTGGAGCGGAAGCGGCGCCGGTGATCCGTGCCTTCTGTGTTAATCGTCGATGACAATCCATTAATTCGTTCGGGACTGCGCCGTATGCTGCAATTCGGCGAGGACTGGCAGGTCTGCGGAGAGGCCGATGGTGGGTCGAGCGCGTTACGGCTGGCGGAGAATCATCGGCCCGACATCGTGCTGATGGACCTGTCGATGCCGGGAATGGATGGACTGGAAGCAACACAGAGGATTAAGGCGAAGTTTCCAGGTACAAAGATTCTGTTATTGACGGCGCACGTGTCGCGAGGACTGGCGGAGATTGCGTTTCGAGCGGGTGTGAACGGCTACGTGGTGAAAGCATCGACACGGCAAGAGTTGTTTCGCGCGATGAAGGCGATTAAGCAGGGGGAGATTTACGTGAGCCCAGCGATCTCGCCAGCGGAATCGCAGGATCTAGTTGCAGAGGATGAGTTGAAGTAAAACTTTTAGAAAGAGGCCAAGGTGAAGGAGACGTCGACATTAGTGATTAACAAGAATGCCCACCCGTTGTGTCCGCGAGACAATTCCACCATGCGTTATGAGGCGGACGGAGTGGCGGCAGAAAGCAAAGCGTATTCGGGTGAGGAAAATACGCCGTGGTATCGTTGCGGGCAGGCTGATTGCGGCGCGCATTTCAGCCCGAATTCGGGATATTTCACTGTGGTGAATGTGCTGGAACATTTGTCGTTCGTGGATGAACCGGGAGCAAATTTGCTGCAGTGCCCGTTACATGGGACGTGACTATATCGCTGCCGCGAGGACAACGGTTCGGGCGACAAGTTCGTGTGGCGATGCGGAGTGCAAGACTGCGATTACATTCGGACGGACGTAAGCGGGACGTGGTTGAGAGAGTAGAGCGCATCCGCGCATCAGCTGAAGAGATTGCGCGCGGCCGATGCTTCGCTGATCTAGTGGACTGGTGGATGTAAGGATTTCAGGTAAGCAATGATCGCTTTCGCGTCTTCCTGGTTCAAGTGGTAAATGTGCATGGGAGGACGCAAGACTTCACCTTCCGGGCCAGTTCCCTTCTGCAAGACACGCAGCGCTTCTACTTCGGTAAAACCAGGCAGACCGGCGATGGCTGGAGCGCGATCGGCCCAATTAGCGATGGGTTTCACAGGGCTGATCCAGATAGGAGCGCCTTGGAGCCAAGCCTCTGGCTGCAAGTTCCCCTTTTCATCGCGAGGAGTGTGGCACTCCGGACATTTGGCGACTTCCTCGACGAGATATTTGCCGCGTTCGATGTTGCCATTGGCGGCGGGCGACGCTGTGGAACTTTTGGAAGGCCCAAGTAAAACGAAGGCGGCGGTAACGGTGGCGACGAAAATGGCCAAAAGAATTTTCTTTTGAGTCTCGTTGCGCAATTTAGGCCTCCGGTCGAAGAGATTTGGGGTCTGTGGCGGAATGGCCTAGGATGGCTGGCGCGAACTGAGGAAGCCATACGGTGTGAGCGTTAGAAGTTAGAGAAAAGGTCAGGAGGGCACGGAGCAACAATTGGCAAGGTGACACGGTAAATCGTCGCAGAGTTGGAGTTGACGTTAGAGGACACGGGTCTCATCACTGTGGAGATAAAAGCGTTTGTAGCAGGTCGCGCAACGGAATGGAAAGAAGTGAAATGCGCGAACTACGTGGCGCTCGATGATACCGCGGGCTCTTTGGCGGTAAATGTCGCTGCTTCGACAATGAGGACAAGTTTGCTGTTCGCTTGGTCTTGATCCACCGAACCTGCCAGAAGAGGCGAGCGGCATCGCGGCCATTCAATACTCCCGTGAGCTAAATCACGGCCGGCCTTGAGGCGCGGCCAAAAATTTACACTCGATCAACGAGGGTTTGATCGTCTTGCGCCGGAGCGTTCCAAGTGAGCGCGCCGTTGTCGTGCATAGTGTGAATCAAAGCCATGTCGATATCGGTGGGCTCGAGCGGGCAGCGGATAACTTCGGCTGCACCGAGATGCAATGCTTCCAGATACTCTTCCCACTCGCCGGTGCACAACATGACTACAAAACGAAGTTTGGGAGACGATGCGTGGACCGAGGAGAGAAGTTCTCGATACGAGCCGTCAGAAAGGCGTTCCTCGCAAAAGACGACAGCGGGCCTATGTTTGGACAAAACTTCGCGAGCCTGGACGAGATTCCAGGCGCAATAGGTGTTAAGCGGCAGGCCATCAAAAACTTTTAAGAGTGATTTACGATTTTCGGGTCGGCACGAGACGATGAGGACTGGTAAGAGCTTCTGCATACGCAACACCCCTGACGTGACGTTTTCCCGAACCGTCGCCCCTGTGAGGTGCATTTGAAGGGGCTAGGTTCGAGTAAATAAGCTGTATTAGACTCTTTAATTTAAGGAAGTAGTGGGGACAATGCGGAAAATTGTGTAGAGGATATTACGGAGTTGCTGTAAGAAGTTAGCTCCTTGAGCGCACAAAAGAGGTGATTTAGGCCAGACTGCGCGCAGAACTTTGCGCTAACTGTACGGTATCAGGCAGAGGGGAGGAGTTTGCGGAGTCTGGAACGCGAGCGATGATGGTGGTTCCCTGGCCTTCCTGGGAAACAATCTCTAGCTTGCCCTTCAGCTGACGAATGCGTTCGCGAATTCCGAAGAGCCCGACACCGAAGCTGGTGCCATCACCATCATCGACGGTGAGCATGCCCTTGCCCTGATCGCGAATTTGTAGCCGGATTTCGCCAGCCTCACGCGTGAGCGAAACACTGGCGGTAGTGCTTTGAGAATGGCGATGAACGTTCAAGAGGCATTCCTGCATGACGCGAAACAGAGCTGTTTCCGTGTCACGATCGAGACGTCCGAGATCTTTGGTGACGTTGACATCTACATTCAAACCGCTCCTCTTGGCGAAGCCCAGGGCGTAAACCGAGAACGCGGATTCGAGGCCGATTTCGTCGAGCAAAGGAGGGTGGAGAAGATGCGAAATGGTGCGCGTTTCGATGATGGCACGATTCAAGAGGTCGGAAATTTCGAGCACCTGATCGTGGAGAGACGGATCTTTTTCGACGCGATGCGAGATCATGTCGATGCCCATCTTTATGCCAACTAAATATTGACCTAACCCGTCGTGCAGGTCGCGAGCGACACGGCGGCGTTCGGCGTCTTGGACGTGCATTAAACGTCCGGCCAGGCGCCGTAGATTTTCTTCGGCGGAGCGCAATTCATTATTTACATTTTCCAGTTCGCGAGTCTTGCGATAGAGCTCGACGAAGATGGAGACCTTGGCGCGGAGCAATTCAGGAACGACGGGAACAGAAACGTAATCGACGGCGCCGCGTTGATAGCCCTGGATACGATCGAGGTCGGTCAAGTGGACGCCGGAAATGAAAATGATGGCGGTATTCTGATAGCGAGGATGCTGGCGAATGAGATTGGCGAGTTCGAAGCCATCCATTTCCGGCATGCTGACGTCGAGGAGGACGAGGGCGACATCGGTTTTCAGCAAATGGGCGAGAGCTTCCTTGGCGGAAGTGGCTTTGATGAAGTTCTCGTCGAGATCACGAAGAATCGCTTCGTAGCTGAGCAGCCGCGTGGGCTGATCGTCGACCATCAAGATGTTTACCCGGTCACTCACATTCATCCCCTGAGAATTGCTCCTTATCTGTGCAGCCAAATACGCAGTGCAGACAGCAACTGCTCGGTGTTTACAGGCTTCGCGAGATATTCCGAGGCGCCGGCTTCGAGACATTTCTCGCGATCTCCTTTCATAGCTTTGGCAGTGAGGGCGACGATGGGCAGTCTGCGGAAGAGGGCATTTTGACGAATGACCTGCATGGTCTCGTAGCCATCCATTTCCGGCATCATGATGTCCATGAGCACGATGGCCATGTCAGGGGTATTTTCCAGCGTGACGATGGCTTCCCTGCCTGTTCCCGCGGTTAAGACAATCATGCCGCGGCGTTCGAGGACGCTGCTGAGGGCAAAAATGTTGCGGACGTCATCGTCGACGATCAAGACTTTCTTGCCGACAAGCGCTTCGTCGGAACCGTGGAGCTTTTGCAGCATGCGCTGTTTTTCAGGAGGCAGAGAAGCAACGACACGGTGCAAGAAGAGAGCGGTTTCGTCGAGGAGACGTTCGGGAGATTCGACGCCTTTGACCACGATGCTGCGGGCGAGCATGTGCAGACGCGCGTCTTCCTCAGCGGTCAGTTCTTTGCCGGTAAAGACGACGACTGGTAATTCACGCAGATCCGGGTTCTGGCCTAACTTCTCGAGCACTTCGAAGCCGGTCATGTCGGGAAGGCGCAGGTCGAGCACCACGCAATCGTAGGAATGCTCGCGAACGGCGGCGAGAGCTTCGGTGCCGGTGGAAAGTACAGTGACTTCAACGTCGTCGTAGTCGAGGAGTTCACGAATGCTCATTTGTTCGGCGGCATTATCTTCGACGACTAACAAACGCTTGAGACGCGGTGCGGAATATTCCTTGATGCGCTCGAGCGCGATGTTCAGTTCGTCTGGAGTAGTGGGTTTGGATACGAAGGAAAATGCGCCGCGAGCCAACCCGTGTTGACGATCTTCGTCAAGAGTCAGGAGTTGAACAGGGATGTGGCGGGTATTGGGATCTTGTTTCAGGTGATTCAAGACGGTCCAGCCCAGCATGTCAGGCAAGAACACGTCCAAAGAGACTGCGGAAGGATGATATTCACGGGCGAGAGACAGAGCATCGGCGCCGCGGGTGGCGATCAGGACTTTGAAACCCTTGTTGCGGGCGAGTCCGCCAAGAATCTGAGCGTAGTGAATGTCGTCTTCGACGATCAGGAGAACTGCGTCTCCGGGCTCAAGATTTTCGCGATCATCTGGTAGCCGTTCCGGCAACTCGGGAATGGAAATACGTGCGATTTGGCGGTTCGCGGGGGCGGAGAGCTGACGCGCCTCGGAACTGGTAACCGGAGTTGCCGCACCTGCGTAGGTCTTCGGCAGATAAAGAGTAAACGTGCTACCCGATCCGGGGCTGCTGCGCAATTGGATTTCGCCGCCCAGCAAATTTGCCAATTCCCTGCTGATGGCTAGGCCCAGCCCGGTGCCGCCATATTTGCGGCTGGTGCCTGCGTCGGCTTGTTGGAAGGCCTCGAAAATAATTCGCTGTTTTTCTTGCGGGATGCCGATACCGGTGTCGGAAACTTCGAAGGCGATGACGGACGTGGCGCTGCCGAGAATGGGATGACTGTCGCTCCAACCACGAGTGGCAAATGAAACGGAAAGGCGAACGCCACCCTGTTCAGTGAACTTAAATGCGTTGGAGAGAAGGTTCTTTAAAACTTGCTGCAGGCGCTTGGAGTCGGTGACCAGGCTGCGAGAAAGATTCGGGTCGCCATAAATATCGAACGTGAGACGGCGATTTTCTGCTTCATGGCGGAAGGGACGACCGACCATTTCGAGCAGGCTGGCGAAGAAGACTTCTTCGGCGTCGACGGAGACAGTACCCGATTCAATTTTGGAGAGGTCGAGAATGTCGCTGATGAGGTTGAGGAGGTCGGTGCCGGCACCATGGATGGTCCTGGCAAATTCCACTTGTTTGGCGGTGAGGTTGCGATCGGCATTGTCGGATAGTTGCTGACCAAGGACGAGAATGCTGTTGAGCGGGGTGCGCAACTCGTGAGACATGTTGGCCAGGAATTCGGACTTGTACTTGGAAGTGAGGGCGAGTTCCTTGGCCTTTTCTTCGAGGGCGCGCCGAGCCTGCTCGATTTCCTGGTTCTTGCGTTCGACTTCGACGTTTTGTTCGGCGAGTTGCTGGGCTTTTTGGGCTAGCTGTTCGTTGGTCTGTTGCAATTCTTTTTGCTGAGTTTGCAGCTCGGCGGCCAGTTGCTGCGATTGCTTCAGGAGGCCCTCGGTCTGCATAGTGGCTTCAATACTGTTGAGCACGATGCCGATGCTGGCCGTTAATTGCTCGAGAAACGCCAATTGAGATGCGGTGAATTCGCTGAGGGAAGCGAGTTCGATGACCGCTTTGACGCGATCTTCGAAAAGAATGGGTAGGACAATGACGTTTCGCGGGACAGCACGGAACATTCCGGAGCGAATCGCGACGGTATTTTGCGGAATCTCTTTGATCAAAACGTGGCTCTTCTCAGCGGCGCATTGTCCGACGAGGCCTTCGCCCACTTGCAATTGTTGGAGAGCGCCATCCTGGCCGTCGTCAGCATAAGCGGAGAGCAGCATCAACCTGCTGACGATGTCGCCTTGCATCTGGTAGATCACGCCTTGCTGCGCATTGACGAGCGGGGCCAGTTCGGACAAAAGCATGCGGCCGACAGTGGAAAGATCGCGCTGGCCCTGAAGCATGCTGGTAAAGCGGGCGAGGTTGGTCTTGAGCCAGTCCTGCTCAGTATTGCGATCCGTGGTGAGTCGCAGGTTGTCGATCATGGTATTGATGTTGTCTTTAAGTTCTGCGACTTCGCCGCGCGCTTCCACTTGAATGGAACGAGTGAGGTCGCCCTTGGTGACGGCGGTGGCGACTTCGGCGATAGCGCGGACCTGGTTCGTCAAATTGTCTGCGAGCAAGTTGACGTTGCCGGTGAGATCTTTCCAAGTTCCAGCGGCGCCGGGAACATTGGCCTGGCCACCGAGGCGGCCTTCGACGCCGACTTCGCGAGCAACGGTGGTGACTTGATCGGCGAAGGTGGCGAGCGTGCCGGTCATGTTGTTAATGGTTTCTGCGAGCGCGGCGACTTCACCTTTGGCGTTGACGGTGAGTTCTTGGGTCAAGTCGCCGTTGGCGACGGCGGTGACGACTTTGACGATGCCGCGAACTTGTTCGGTGAGGTTTGCGGCCATCACGTTGACGTTGTCGGTCAAATCTTTCCACGTTCCGGCGACGCCGGGTACCTGAGCCTGGCCGCCGAGTTTGCCTTCGGTGCCGACTTCGCGAGCGACGCGGGTGACTTCCGCGGCGAAGGCGTTGAGCTGGTCGACCATAGTGTTGATGGTGTTCTTGAGTTCGAGAATTTCGCCCTTCACGTCGACCGTAATTTTGCGGGAGAGGTCGCCGCGAGCCACGGCGGTGGTTACTTCGGCGATGTTCCGGACCTGGCCGGTGAGGTTGCCGGCCATGGCGTTGACGGAGTCGGTGAGGTCTTTCCAGGTTCCGGCAACACCGGGAACGTTGGCCTGACCGCCTAGGCGGCCTTCACTGCCGACTTCACGCGCGACGCGGGTGACTTCCGCGGCGAAGGAGCGGAGTTGCTCCACCATGGTGTTCAAAGTTTCTTTGAGCTGGAGGATCTCTCCGCGAACGTCGACGGTAATTTTGCGGGACAAGTCGCCGCGTGCGATGGCGGTAGCGACTTCCGCGATGTTGCGGACCTGGCCGGTGAGGTTGCTGGCCATGAAGTTAACGTTATCGGTGAGGTCTTTCCAGGTGCCGCCAACACCCGGGACTTGAGCCTGACCACCCAGTTTACCCTCAGTGCCGACTTCGCGAGCGACGCGCGTGACTTCACCAGCGAAGGCGTTGAGCTGGTCCACCATGGTGTTGATAGTGTTTTTGAGTTCGAGAATTTCGCCCTTCACGTCGACGGTGATTTTGCGGGAGAGGTCGCCGCGCGCTACGGCCGTAGTTACTTCGGCGATGTTACGAACTTGCGCCGTGAGGTTGCTGGCCATGAAGTTGACGTTGTCGGTGAGGTCTTTCCAGGTGCCACCGACGTCGGGCACTTGTGCTTGGCCACCGAGTTTGCCTTCGGTGCCCACTTCGCGCGCGACGCGAGTAACTTCTCCAGCGAAGGCATTGAGCTGGTCCACCATGGTGTTGATGGTGTTCTTGAGTTCGAGAATTTCGCCCTTCACGTCGACGGTGATTTTGCGCGAGAGGTCGCCACGCGCGACGGCGGTGGTGACTTCGGCGATGTTACGAACTTGGCCGGTGAGATTGCTGGCCATGGAGTTGACGGAGTCGGTGAGATCTTTCCAGGTTCCAGCAACGCCGGGCACGTCGGCTTGGCCGCCGAGTTTGCCGTCGGTACCAACTTCGCGGGCGACACGGGTGACTTCTGAGGCGAAGGAGCGAAGCTGATCGACCATGGTGTTTAAGGTGTCTTTCAGCTCGAGAATTTCACCTTTTACGTCGACGGTAATTTTGCGGGAGAGGTCGCCGCGCGCGACGGCGGTGGCGAATTCAGAAATATTACGAACCTGGCCGGTCAAGTTACTGGCCATGAAGTTGACGTTGTCGGTGAGGTCTTTCCACGTTCCGGCGACACCGGGTACTTGGGCTTGGCCGCCAAGTTTACCTTCGGTGCCAACTTCGCGAGCGACGCGGGTGACTTCACCCGCGAAGCCGTTGAGCTGGTCGACCATGGTGTTGATGGTGTTTTTGAGTTCGAGAATTTCGCCCTTCACGTCGACCGTAATTTTGCGGGAGAGGTCGCCGCGGGCCACGGCGGTGGTTACCTCGGCGATGTTACGAACTTGGCCGGTGAGGTTGCCGGCCATGGAGTTCACGGAGTCGGTCAAATCTTTCCAAGTACCGGCGACACCGGGCACGTTGGCCTGACCGCCGAGGCGACCCTCGCTGCCGACTTCGCGTGCGACGCGCGTAACTTCACCGGCAAACCGATTCAACTGGTCCACCATGGTGTTGAGGGTTTCTTTCAACTGGAGAATTTCGCCGCGTACGTCGACGGTGATCTTACGAGACAAGTCACCCTTGGCGATCGCGGTGGCAACTTCCGCAATGTTGCGGACCTGACCGGTCAAGTTGCTGGCCATGAAGTTGACGTTGTCGGTGAGATCTTTCCAGGTTCCGGCGACTCCGGGCACTTGGGCCTGACCGCCAAGTTTTCCTTCAGTGCCGACTTCGCGAGCAACGCGGGTGACTTCACCAGCGAAGGCGTTGAGCTGGTCGACCATGGTGTTGATGGTCTCTTTCAGCTCGAGAATTTCGCCCTTCACGTCGACAGTGATTTTGCGGGAGAGGTCGCCGCGCGCGACAGCCGTCGTAACTTCCGCAATGTTGCGGACCTGTGCGGTGAGGTTACCGGCCATGGCGTTGACGGAGTCAGTGAGATCTTTCCAGGTACCAGCGACGCCAGGCACAACTGCCTGGCCTCCCAGTTTCCCGTCGGTGCCTACTTCGCGGGCAACGCGCGTGACTTCCGAGGCGAAGGAACGCAATTGATCCACCATCGTGTTGATGGCTTCTTTCAACTGAAGAATTTCGCCGCGGACATCGACGGTAATTTTGCGGGAGAGGTCGCCACTGGCCACGGCGGTCGCCACCTCGGCCATGTTGCGAACCTGACCGGTGAGATTGCTGGCCATCAAATTGACGGAATCAGTGAGATCTTTCCATGTTCCGGCGACACCGGGCACATGCGCCTGGCCGCCCAACTTGCCGTCGGTTCCGACTTCGCGGGCCACACGGGTGACTTCTGAAGTGAAGACGCCCAACTGCTGAATCATGGTGTTGACGATGGAAGCGGTGCGAAGGAATTCGCCTTCGAGTGGGCGATTGTCGACTTCGAGACGAACAGTACGAGTCAGATTGCCCTGAGCCACGGCAGCGATCGCACGGGTAACTTCCGTTGTCGGGCGCAACAAATCTTCGGTGAGGGTATTCACCGAAACTTCCATCTCGCCCCATTCGCCGCGAGAGACGGCAAAGCGAACGCGTTCCCGCGTTTTGCCTTCTTTGCCAACGGCTTGGCCCAAGCGCTTGAGCTCAACGGCCATATGCTGATTGGCGCCGACGATGTCGTTGAACATATCGGCGATTTTGCCGTTAATGCCGGTCCAAACTACGGGCAGCCTGACGGAAAAGTCGCCATCGCGAACTTTTTGTAAAGTCTGGAGTATGACCTCGAGAGCGGGAGGCTCACTAACGGAGATTCCGTTGCCCCCATTTCGTTTTGAATGCTTTTTTGGCGTCACGGGAGGAGAAACGTTTTCAGTCATCGGCTGCATCCGCGCGAGCGCGGTCTCTCTCCCATACGGGGAAGGATGTGAACTGGAAGCTCTTTTCTAGCAGTTAGGCGGGTGAGGAAGCAGTAGGGTCTTTACTGTATTTTGGCGTTACTGATTGGAGCGTTGGCGGACGAACAGTTCGCGCGAACGCGCACCATTAAGAACGTATTGCAGCTTGTCGAGATATCGTTTAATTCTCAATTTCGCGCCGAGCAACAGAAGTTGGGCGCGCTTGGCTAGCTGCCAGCCGAAAATCGTTTTCACCTGACACCTTAGAGTTTCGACGGCGCGAAGTACGTCGAACTGCATCGCGAGCTACACGGATTAACTGAGGCCGCGCATAACAGTTTTGGCGGATACTTTGCGAAGCAGGTGCAGTTCTCTTACCTAGGATCTCAATGCGCTACATGTGTCTGGTGACTGACTACGATGGCACTATCGCTGCGGACAGCCGCGTGTCTGCGGAAACAGTTGCAGCCCTTGAAGCCTTACGCAAGTCTGGGCGTAAGTTGATTATCGCAACGGGAAGACTACTGCCGGAATTGCTGGCGGTCTTTCCTGAGGCCGAGAACCTATTCGACCGAATCGTGGCGGAAAACGGAGCTCTGTTATACAGGCCAGCGAGCAGCGAAACGAAGGTGCTGTGCGAACCACCTTCGCCGCAATTTGTGGAGGAGCTCCGGCGGCGCGGACTTCCTGGGCTGGCGGTGGGACACGCAATCGTGGCAACGTGGCGGCCGCATGAAGACAGCGTGTTGCAGGTGATTCGCGAGCTAGGGCTGGGGCTGCAAGTGATCTTCAACAAGAGCTCGGTGATGATTCTGCCTTCCGGGGTAAACAAAGCTTCGGGGATGATTGCAGCGCTCGAGGAACTGGATCTTTCTCCGCACAATGTGGTGGGTGTTGGAGACGCGGAAAACGATCACACATTTTTGAGCTTGTGCGAGTGCGGCGTAGCGGTGGCGAATTCCGTCCCTTCGCTGATTGAGCGGGCTGATTATGTGACGAAGAGAGATCACGGCGGCGGCGTGGAAGAGTTGGTTTCGATGCTGCTGAAGGATGATCTAGCGTCACTTGAGCCGAAGTTGACTCGACATTGGTTGCTGCTGGGGCATGAGGAGTCTGGAGCGAAATATCGGGTGCGGCCGTACGACACGAGGGTGGCGATTGCCGGACCCTCGGGCGGCGGAAAATCGACAACGGTGTCGGCACTGGTGGAGAGACTGCTGGAGGCGAAGTATCAAGTGTGCGTCGTGGATCCTGAGGGGGATTACGATGATCTGGAGCAATTCGTTACGTTGGGCGGCCCAGAACGAGTGCCGGCAACATCTGAGATTTTGGAAGTACTGAAGAAGCCGGACAATTCGCTGAGCATCAACTTACTGGGAATTTCGCTGGCGGACCGGCCTTCATTCTTTCTGGGCCTGCTACCGGCGCTGCAAGAATTGCGGGCGCGGACGGGACGGCCACATTGGATCATTATTGATGAGGCCCATCATCTGGTGCCGAAAGAATCGAAACCGGTGGAACTGGCTATGCCAAAAGAGCCGCCGAACCTGATGTTGATTACCGTGCATCCGGATCACGTGTCGCGGGCGCTGTTGGTAGCGGTGAACGGACTTTTGATTATTGGGCCGAAGCCGCAGGAAGTGGTGGATCAGTTTGTGGAAGGATCGGGACGGCAATTGCCTCCGTTTTCGTTAAACGGCAGCGAGAATCGTTCTGGGAAGATTGTGGCGTGGATGTTTGGGGAGACGGAGGCGCCGAAAATTGTTACGGTAGCTCCGGCCAAGCTGGAATTGAAACGTCACCGGCGTAAGTATGCGGCTGGGGAACTTGGGGAAGACAAGAGTTTTTATTTCCGCGGGCCGCAGAACAAACTGAATTTGCGCGCGCAGAATCTGAATACGTTCATTCAGATGGCAAAAGGTGTGGATGATGAAACGTGGGCGTTTCACTTGCAGCGACATGATTATTCGCAATGGGTGCGAGAGGCGATAAAGGATCAGGCGTTGGCTAACGAGTTAAGGGCTGTTGAAGAGGATGATTCCCTGCCTGCGGAAGAAAGCAAATCGCGGATTGTAAAGAATCTGGAGCAACATTACACGTCGCCAGCGTGAGGCTCCACAGGGTTTCGATCGTTGGTGTTACAACGAAACCGGTATTGCTGACCTTTTCTTCGAGTTTTACGTTTGCGTATGGCAAAAACAAGAGCAGCACGGACGAAGAGCAGAAATACTTCTCGCAGGCATGGTTCCAGGCGCTGGGTCAAGAATGTGACGACGGACTCGACGCATCCTCCACAAGGCCTGTTCACAAAGAGCGCGAGTACGATTGCGCGAGTGTTGGCTTCGAAGAGAGTCTCGCCGAAGGGACCAGCATCGGGAATGCGGATGCTAACGTACTTTCTGAACCGCGGCGGAAAAGGGTTGAGCGCCGCGCGACGGAGGGAACTGGAGAAAGCCAAGGGGATACTGTCGAAGCGAATCGAGAGTGAGAAGAGGAAGGGGCAAGCAACTTAGTGAAAATCGTGAGATTTTAAGTCGGCGATGGCAGCAAGGAAGGGTTCCACATTCCCCGCCTTCACGGATATCACCCCATCCTGATTCTGTAGTGTTCCGGCGATTAGCAAAAAAGAATGATGCACAACGGTGGTGTGCTTTTTTTCGAAGAGTTGCGGGGTGATGATGATGTTGGCGATGCCGGTCTCATCTTCAAGACTGAGAAATACAAATCCTTTCGCGGTGCCGGGACGTTGACGAACAATGACGGAACCGGCCACCTTCACGAACTTACCATCCGGAAACGCTGCCAAATGCGATGCGGGTGAAATTCCTTGCTGATTCAATTCCGTTCTGTGACGAGCCATGGGATGAAGGCCCAAAGACAAGCCAGTGCCGCGAAAATCGGCATTGAGACGTTCGTGGTGATTCATGGGAGTGAGAGGCGATAAAGTAATAGTTCCTGGAACGGGCGCCTCGATGTTGCTGTCAATATCGGTTTCGATTTCAGCGGAGAGATTGCCTTCGAGAAGCGGACCAGAGGGGCGGCTGGAGCGCTCGACTTGCCACAGGGCATCACGACGGTTGAATCCTTTTTTCCCAGAAATGAAATTTAGGGCGCCGATGGCGGCGAGGACGCGCAATTCATCTTTTCGGATTTGCGGCACAGCATGCTTTAAATCGTCAATCGAAGAGAACGCGCGGATACTGCGTTGTTCGATGAGCTGAAGAGCGATTTCCTTACGTAAACCTTTTACATAACGAAGTCCAATGCGCACGCAGAAGTCTTCGGTGCCCGGTTCCATGGTGCAATCCCAGTCGGATTTTGTGACATCGATGGGCTTGAAGCGCAATCCGTGACGCTGTGCATCCTTAATTAAGGTTGCCGGCTGATAAAAACCCATGGGCTGGTTGTTCAAAATGGCGGTGGTGAATGCAGGCAGGTAATGGCATTTCAGAAAGGCACTGGCATAAGCGATCAGCGCAAAGCTGGCCGCGTGTGATTCAGGAAATCCGTATAACGCAAAGGCGGTGATGGAATGCACGATCTTGTCCTGCGTCTCGCCGGTGATTCCCTTTGCTTCCATACCGCGACGCAATTTAATTTCTACTTCCTTCATGCGCGCTTCTGAGCGTTTAAAGCCAAAGGCGTGGCGAAGTTCCTCGGCTTCACCGCCGGAAAATCCCGCAGCAATCATGGCAATGCGTAGAAGTTGTTCCTGGAAGAGAGGAACTCCAAGGGTGCGGGAAAGCGTTGATTCGAGCGAGGGGTGAAGGCTTTCCGCAGGCTCGCGCCCCTGACGGCGCGCTAAATAAGGATGCACCATTTTGCCGACGATGGGCCCAGGGCGAATGATAGCCACCTGGACGACGATGTCGTAGAAGCATTTGGGTTTGAGGCGCGGCAGGCAAGACATCTGCGCGCGGCTTTCTACCTGGAACATGCCGATGGTGTCGGCACGCTGCAACGTGGAATACACTTTTTTGTCGTTGGCAGGCAAATGGCCGAGATCGATTTCTTCGCGATTGTGTTCGCGGATGAGGCGAATCGTATCTTCCAGCACCGCCATCATGCCCAATCCGAGCAAGTCGATTTTCACGATGCCCATATCGGCGCAATCTTCTTTGTCCCATTGCACAACAACGCGGCCGGGCATGCTGGCCGGTTCCAGCGGAACGACCGAATCCAATTGGCCTTGGCAAACAACCATGCCGCCAGAGTGCTGGCCAAGGTGCCGCGGCAAATCCTGAACTTTCTGACAGAGTTCGAAGAATTTGCGGATGCGATGCTGCTGCAGATCGAGGCCAGCATCGCGGAATTGACGGGTGAGCGTGTCTTTTGAGTCGGTATATTCCCACGCGCTGACGAGACTGGCTAAGCGATTCAATGTTTCGGGATCAAAGGAGAGTACCTTGCCAATTTCGCGTGCCGCGGAACGGCCACGATAGGTAATGACGTTGGCGGTCATGGCTGCGCCTAATTTTCCGTAGCGTTCATACACATATTGGATGGCACGTTCGCGCTGATCTCCACTGGGAAGGTCGAGATCGATATCGGGCCATTCACCGCGCTGGTCGGACAGAAAGCGTTCGAAGAGAAGGCCCATGCCAACGGGATCGACGGCGGTGATGCCCAGTGCATAACAAACGGCACTGTTGGCAGCGGACCCACGGCCTTGTACAAGAATGTTTTTTTCGCGACAGAAACGGACCATATCCCAAACGATGAGGAAATAGCCGGCGAGATCGAGTTTTTCGATTACGGAGAGTTCGTGAAGAATCTGTTGTTCGGCCTTTTCATTGCCAGCGCTATAGCGGTGCAGCATCCCTTCCTGGGTGCGCACGCGCAGAAAACTGATTTGCGATTCATGGTTGGGCGTAGGGTAAGCGGGAAACTGATAGCCAAGATCGCTGAGGGTGAATCTTAAACGGGATGCCAACTCCTCGGTATTGGAGATGGCTTCAGGCAGATCCGCAAAGAGGGCGCACATTTGTTCGGAAGACTTGAGATAGCGTTCGGAATTGTAAGAGAGCAGGCGTCCGGCATTGGCCAGAACGCGATGGTGGCGAATGCAGCAAAATACATCGAGAATTTCGCGGTCGTCGGGAAATGCGTGACAAACGCCATTGGTGGCGAGTAACGGGAGATGCATACTGCGAGCCAGTTCAATGGCGGCTTGATTGCGACGTTCTTCTTGCAGAGAAAAATGGCGTTGTAATTCAACATAGACATTTTCTTTGCCGAAGATGGAGCAGAGTACGCGGAGACATTTTTCACCGTTCTTTACGCCGCCGGTCTTTAAAGCATGTGCCAACGGGCCTTCATCGCCACCGGTCAGGCAGATCAGGCCCTGGCTGGCATCGCGCAATTCATCTAGCGCAACGGCGCCCTCTCCTTTTTTGGCGCGCATCTTCATGCGGGTGATCAGACGGCAGAGATTTTGATAGCCATGGCGTGACGCGGCTAATAAAGGATAGCGGCCGCCGGTGGTGGAGGTGATTTCTGCGCCGATGTGAGCGGTCAGCTTGAGTTTTTGCGCGGCGAGATAAAAACGCGGCGAACCGTAAAGTCCATCGCGGTCCAGCAAGGCGATCGACGGCATATCGTGTGCAGCGGCGGCGCGAATCAAATCCTCGGGCGTGGAGGCGCCTTCCAGAAAACTGAAAGCAGAGCGGGCGTGGAGTTCGATGTACATCAGTCGTAAGCGCCTTGAACAAACCATTTTTTCTGGCGCGAATCAAAACAAATTCGATAAAGGCCCTGTGCTGGTGGGGTTTCGTAGGGGAAAGCAAGTTCGAGATCCCACGCATCTTGTTGCCATGGATCGTCTTCCCACCAATCACCGGAAGTGCGCCACGGACCGGATGCATGGATCACATCTCCGGAACGCCCGAGAAAATCGGCACGGATGGGGCGAGCGCCGCGTAATTTAATTTTTGCGAGAACTGGCGGACGATAAGCGCGAAAAGCGATTTTTGTTTCTGATTTTGTTTCGAGGGTCGGCGACGGAGTTGAAGGAACAGAAAATCGCTGCATGCGGAAGGAGTCGGGACGGTGAGAATCCACCAATTGCGGCGAGCCTACATTGTTTTCACCAACCACGTTAGCGATACGCGCGATGGTGAGTTCCAGCTTTTCGGGATCTGGAACTTCGGGGACGAACAAGCCGCCTTGCGTGACACGCGTATGCGCGGGCTCGGCCGTGAGGTGAATTTTCTGGATGGGCGCCTCGGGAAGAGTCGACTGCAACCGCAAACGCACAAGTTTTAAGAGTAATTTAGAGTCGCGCGATGGCACTGGCAATTCGAGAGTGCACGCATAGGTGCCGGGAAGCTGCTTGGTGCGTACAAATTCACTTGCTGAATCGAAAGCATCCTCGAATGCCGGTTCTAATTCGAACTGCAGATGAACGGCGCGAATGGCGAGAGACCTGGCTACCAGGCGCACGCACAATTGATCGAGTAGTCTGCCAAGAAGGAACGAGAGCGGCTCTAATTCTTCGACAGCATCATCGAGCTCAAGAGATTCCTCGAAAGAATGGGCGAGTTCCGCGACGACCAGAGAACGCATGCCTTTTCCCGAAGCGATGGCATGCAAGCGCACACCTTCTTGGCCGACACATTCGGAAAGGGAGATCACAGGAAGAGAGGCGAGCGATTTGCAGGTTTTTGCGCCCCAGCGTTCGAAAACTTCGGAGAGTTCCTGGCTCAAGGAAAGCATGGTTACCGGCAAGGTCTCGAGATATTTTGCTTCGTGGCCTTGGGGGATAACGGTTGCTCCCGGCAAGGCGCGGGCGACCACGCGTGCAGTCTCCACATTGGCGGAGACGGCGACCTGAACGGTTAGTCCCACCTCTGAACATTTCGAGACAATATTTGCGGCGATATTTTCGTAGGAGCCGAGCAGTGTGGTGAGCCCGCTTAGATCGACGAGAACGGTGTCAGACGCGGTATTTTCTACGCGTGGCGAAAACGACCAGGCTACATCCAGCAACGCGGAATGAGCGACGACTTCCTGCACTTTTGCGACTGGACGAATCTCCACGCCGGGAAATTGAGTGGCGGCGGCCTTGGTCATGCCTTCGGTTACTCCTAAAAGAGCAGCGAGGTGGTTGAGTGCAACAACGCGATAGGTGGGAGGTGGACCGTCGATCAGTACGAGTGGGCAAACTCCGAGTTCGGGTTCAGAGCGCAAAACGGATTGCACTGTGAAATTGGGAACGAAAATAGCGCCGAACGCCATTGCGGTTGTGAGCGAAGCCCGTGCTGGAAAGGAAATGGTTCAACCGGGGTTCTGCATCCTTTCTTTTTCGAGTTCAGAGAATGGGATGACGCGCGCGGGTTCAGCCTGACTTTGACTCTGACGAGCGGGGAGCGGAATGGAAGCGGAACCCAACGCGAATCGGACGCGGTCTTTGCGGTCTTCGCATGCAGCTATGGCTCCCGTTCGTTCATGATGGGGAGAAGAAAATGCGCGTTGCATGTGGGAACGAACGATTTCTGCGGCGGTGGTCCAGCCGTCCAACAAACAACTGGGCGTATGCACAATACGGCTGGCACTTCTGCGACAGTGTAACGACCAGGCGGCGCTTTCTTTTTCTAAACGAAGCACCAGCGAGGCGCATGTTTTCGCGTTGGACTCTTGCGACAGGACCAGCAAGATTGTTGGCGTGCTTTCTACCGCGCGCCGCAAACGAAACCAGACGTTGAGCGGGATCTGACGAACCAGGCACGTGGGAACATCGCTTAAATCCATGGCAATAAGGCCGAATCCTCCGCCATGCAACAATAAATCCGTGGAGCGAAAGGCTTGATCGAGACCGCGACAACGAATCCACAGCAGCCGTTGCAGACTAACTCCGGCCGATTGCGCGCGGCTGGGATCGAACGCATCCTGGGCATCGACCAACGCGCAAACTTCGGCATTGGTGGTGCGCCCGGCGAGCGCCGAAAGAAGAATCGAAGTTTTGCCGGCGGAGACCGGTCCATAAATTTCCGTAAGGCTACCGCGTGGCAGACCTCCGGTACTTTCATCCAAGGCGGATATGCCAATCGGGGCGGTGGGAGTGGGCTCCGGCTCGCGCAAACGAAATGGAGAAGCAACGCGCCCAGCAAGAGCGGATTCAACTTGGAGACGTAAGGCGGCAGAAGTAGGACGCATGGGAAACCTAAGGCGAGGGAGAGGATAGTTCGCTTTTTGTTCGCCATTGATATTCTCGCTCCGCTTTTGGCCTTTGTCAACTTTCTGGATTTGGCCCGCATCTACGTGGCATGACGACCCGTTCTAAAAAATCTGCTGGCATGGCCGAATTGCCTGCGCTTTCCGGTTCTCTGAAAAAATTGGCTCACGAGGCGGAGCACTGCAGGAACTGCGACCTTTGGCGTAACGCGACGCAAACGGTTTTCGGTGAAGGCGATCCGCACGCGTCGATCATGCTGGTGGGAGAGCAGCCGGGCGATCAGGAAGATTTGCAGGGGAAGCCATTTGTGGGGCCTGCAGGAAAACTACTGAGAAACACGCTGGAAGAAGCGGGAATCGATCTGAAGAAGGTGTACCTCACAAATGCGGTAAAACATTTTAAATTTGAGCCGCGGGGAAAGCGGCGGATTCATAAAAAACCGAGTGGAGGGGAAATCGCGGCGTGTCGTCCTTGGCTGGATGCGGAAATTGCGGCGTTGAAACCTGAGCTGATCGTTTGTCTGGGCGCGACTGCTGCGCAGGCACTGCTGGGGCGGGTGTTTCGTGTCACACAGCATCGTGGAGAATTACTGGAATCGTCACTGGCGCGATACGTGATGGCGACTATGCACCCGTCGTCGATTTTGCGAGCGCCTGATGGAGATGCGCGGCATGAACAGCAGGCGGAATTTCTGGCGGATTTCAAGAAGATTGCGGCGTTGAAATTATAGAGTGTGGTACCAACGAAGAGGCGAGAAACCCCACACGCGAAGACGGCGTGTGGGGCACCCGAAGAACGTGCTGATTAAGCTTTGGTGGCTTTTTTTGCCTTGGATTTCTTGGTAGTTCTTGCACGGGGGTTAGCGGCGGCAGATTTGCGCTTTGGAGATTTGCTAGTTTTTTGCTGAGGATCGCCGGTGGAAGCTTTCTCGACATCGCCACCTTCGTCGCCAGCGATTTCTACCATCAAGCGTTTGCTTAAGACGGAGCGTGGCATTTCTTCGGCTACATCTTTGGTCGACGCATATTGATCGCGATGTTTGATGAGCAGCCAGGTTTTGTCGGCCTTGCTGCCATAGCCGCGGGTGCGAACGAGTACCCAAGAGCCCTGCAACTTTTCCCCGTAGAGCGTAAATTTCAAATCACCTTTTTGTAGGGCCAAGGCGATATCTCCATTTTCGGGAGCCCATTCACCGCGATCCCAGACCATGACGGTGCCGCCGCCATATTCGCCTTCAGGAATGGTCCCTTCGAATCCACCATATTCGATAGGGTGATCCTCAACCTGCATAGCTAGACGTTTGACGGAAGGATCCAGCGAAGGACCTTTAGGAACCGCCCAGGAAAGCAGCACACCATTGAATTCAAGCCGGAAATCATAGTGAAGTTGCGTAGCGCGATGTTTTTGAATGACAAACGTTAGACGATGTTTTGGGTCCGCGCTGGTGTGTTCCTTGCCTGCCGGCTCGGGAGTGATACCAAAATTTCGCTTTTCTTTGTATTTGCTGAGCGTCATTCGATCCTCACAGTTCGCAATGATAAGCCTAAAGCTGTTTCATTTGCTTGATGGCAGTGGTCAGGGCTTGCCGGCTTTGAAAAAAATCGGTCCAAGGATCTTTTTTCTTCATACGAAGAGCAAAATTGCCGATGTTAAAGCTGGCCGGATCCAAAGAAGGTTTGACTTCGGACCAGGAGAGCGGGGTAGATATCGGGGCGTGCGGTTTGTGGCGCACGGAATACGGGGTGACGACGGTTTGCACTGAGCCATTGCGAAAGGGATCGAGGTAGACGCGTTGCCCGCGGGCCGCGATGGAATGTTCCACGGTGAGCTGCTTGGGGTGAGCTGCGGCGAGCCGCTGTACGAATTGCTCGGCAAATTTCAGCACGTCGGCAGCGGTTGGTCCGACACGAATGGGAATGAAGACGTGTAAACCACGGCTGCCGGATGTTTTCGGAAAAGAGACCAGCTTCAACGCGTCCAGTGCTTCTTTCACCAGCTTGCCGGCTTCGGCGGCGTCGGAGAATTTTTCAGAGGCAGGGTCGAGATCGAAGCAGATCCAGTCGGGCTTCGGAAACGTTTTGGCGCGACTGCCGGTCGCGTGGATGGCAATACAGCCAAAGTTGACCATGGCGAGTTGAGTGGCCAGCGAACCGCCCAAGACATAGTTGGTGGCGCTGCGTTTTCCGGTGACGTTGGTGATTTTCTTTGTTGGGGTACCTGGAGGCATGCCTTTGGGCTTTTCTTTCTGATAGAAACATTTCCCAAGCAAGCCGTCGGGACAACGTTCCAAGGTCAAAATGCGATCATCTACGTAGGACTTAAGAAGAGGAAAGGCCTGCTGATAAAAATTGGCGAGATCTGCCTTGGTATAGCCTTCGTCGGGCCAGAAAACTTTTTCCGGATGCGATATTCCCGGTGGAGATGACTTAGATTTTGGCGCCATTCAAGCCTCCGCTCGCACAACTTCTTCAGGCCGCTTATCGTCACGAAGTCCAAGAAAGACTGGGTGACGGAGTTTGCTATCCTGGGTCCATTCGGTGAACGAAATTTGCGCAATCAATTTTGGGGCAAGGAAAGTTGCTCCGCGTTCGCGGACATCGGAGGCAAAAGGTGATCGAGCGCGAATGAGCGTCCGGAATTTCTTGTACAAAGAGGCGAGTGTTTTGTCGTCGAAGCCGGTGCCTACCTTGCCGACATACGTTAGTTGCTTTCCAGAATAGACGCCGAGAAGTAGAGCGCCGAAATAGTGGCGAGAGCCAGAAGGCTGTGTGAAGCCGCCGATGATGAATTCATCTTCCTGGTGGACCTTTACTTTCAGCCAGTCGGTGGAGCGCCTTTCGACGTAGCCGGATGCGAGATTCTTGGCAACTATGCCTTCAAATCCGCGCTTGGTGGCGAGTTGAAATGCTTTGGGCCCGTTGGCTGCCAATTTCGCTGACAACAAAAGCGGAGGCTGTCGAGTGACAACTGCTTCGAGTAACGCACGCCGCTCGGACAGCGGTTCCTTGCGGAGATCTCTGCCATTGCAATAAAGGCAATCAAAGACAGCGTAGCTGGCGTGATCACTTCCCTGCTGGAGCGCCTGGAAGCTGGAAACATTTTTCTTGTTGAAGACCACGACTTCGCCATCGAGCAACAGCGTTTTTGGTTTCAGTTGCGCCACGGCGGCGGCGATCGCCGGAAATCTGGCCGTGCGATCGATGGCATTTCTTGACATGAGGGTGACCTTGACGCCTTCTTTATAGGCCAGCATGCGCACCCCGTCATACTTTTCTTCGTAAATCCAGTTTGGTTTGTGAAAGGGTTCGGGGACCAGCGTGGCGAGCATCGGCGAAATACGAAAAGGAATCTTATTCGTCGCGTCGTTCATGGCTGTCGGGTGCAGCAGAGAGCGTGTGCCTGACCCTTAACTTTCTCACAGCCGGTTCCTGTTTTTGAAGGATGGAATTTCTTCTTCCCCGGGCTCGGCGGATCGATGGGTTCTTACCGCACCTTGGTCGGCGGCGGGAGCGTCTTCGACACCTTGGAGCAATTCGCCTTCGAGGTCTTGCCCTTCCGCGGCCAATTCCTCGACGCTCTCTGACGTGGTTTCCTGATTGGAGAGGCTTTGAAGATCGCCGGAGAGCCTTCCGGAAGCATTTTCAGAAATCTCGCCTTCGCTGCGAAGGATGTGCGAGCGTCGCGGATCGAGGGTGCTGCGTTCCGAACCGGAAGTAGGCTCGGTGCGAGACGAACGCGAAGAGGCGGTGGTGCGATTTCCGTTTTTGCTACCGCGCCCATTCGACTTTGTGTATGAGGCAGTTTTGGCGGTGCTGGTATTGGACTTTTTCTTCATCAAGGCTCCTGGCGAGTTTGGTTATGGTGCTCGACATATTTAAGTCTGCGGGCCGGGAGTATGCCTCTCAGGTAAGTGCTGTATATCTGTTTTTGCTGCTATCTGGCGCGGCGAGCGAAGACTTTCGAGGCGCTCTATAATACGAATGTGGCGGAAGAAATTAAGTCCAGAATTCAGAGTGCGGTGAGCGGTGGCAAGCGCATTTTGCTGCACGGTCATGCCCCGGCCGAAACGAGCCCGGTTGAATCTTCATTGAAGGTTCCGGGCGCAAGTTCGCAGCGAGTGTTTCTTATTTCACCGGCTAATGCTGCGGGTACGCGCGCTAAGCGACTGTTGGACGGAACGTCGCCGTCTGACTTGGCACGGCGTCTCAATGCGACCGGCGCGCCGCTGGACGAAGTATTTACGTACATGAGCTCACTGTATTTTGGCGGCAAGCTGATGTACGCGCGCAAATTCTCGAATCCGCCACCAGGGTTGCCGGGAATTCTGATTATCACGCCGTCTCGCGGATTGCTGCGGCCGGAGGTGGTGGTGACCCGTGCGGAGATGGCGGAAATTTCCTACATCCGCGCGCTACACACCAATCCAGGCTTTCGTGATCCTCTGGACCGGGATGCGCGGCTGCTTTCTGAAAAGTTGGAGCCGGGAGCTGAAGTGGTGCTACTGGGCAGCATTGCCACCTTGAAATACGTGGAACCGCTGGTGGCGATTCTTGGCGTTCGCCTGGTATTTCCGCGCGATTTCGTCGGTCGTGGAAACATGAGCCGCGGGGGATTGTTGCTGCAATGTTGCCGGGAAGATCGCGAGTTGAAGTACAGCCCGGTGATGAATGCGGTGCTACACGAAAAACGCTCGGCAAAACCCCGGACTGCAAAATTGCGGAGTAGCGAATAGTTGCTTTATCGGGCCACGGCGGGAAGGACTGCACATCATCGCGGCGGTGATGTTTGTCTCGGCGATTCTACCGGTGCCAAGTGATTTCCGTGATTCCAAACAGCCGACAACGGAGTAAGTCATGATTTTGGGAATTTTGAAGCGCTGGCCGCTGGTTCGACAAATCGTTGGTCTGGATTACGGCGCTTTGCCAATCCACCACAAGACACGCGCGAGAATCTTCCAGCGATGTTTCGCGCTGAGGGTGATGGATTCGTAGCCATCATTTTCGGGAACGAGAATTTCGGTGTGATCGTAACGACGAAATCGCGACACTGTTAATCCTCTGTCCTTGTGCCAGGCGATGACGACCTTTCCGTCTAATCGAGTGTGGTCGTTCTGGGAGGAATCGACAGCGACGATACAGCCGTCCGGGATAAGCGGCGTCATGGATTTCCCGCGGACCTCCAAACAACTGGTCGAGCCAGGGTTCGGACACCACTCTTTCGGCGCCGCAATCATATTTTCGACGGGACCGGAGAGCAGGCTCGATGGGTGGCCGCCCTTTTCTCCGTGCGCCGCAGCGGTGACTTTGAGCAGCGGAATCGCCACCAACTGCACTTTCTCCGGATTGACCTTTTTTCCGCTAACCCCGGCACTAACAATTTCGAAGTCGGTCAGCTTGCTTTTTTGCATGCGCTGGCGCATTTCGGGCATGACGCGCAGCAGGTTTTCGTTGTGCAAACCAGCGCGTCCCCAGAAATACCAGCAGGTGGGATCTCCGGCGAGGTTACCAAGCTCGATATAACCGCGATCGGTAGGCTCTTGCTCGCCGCGTTCCCAACGGGAGATGGCCATTGCAGAATAGTGAAGCCTGCGGCCAAGCTCCGCCTGATTGAGGTCAAGTTTATTGCGGAGCTCGCGAATGGGCTTGGTCCACTCGGGCCCAGGCGTTTTGGATTTTTTCGCGACTCTAGGCATAGATGGCCCGCGCCTTCGCTCCCGGAAGGACCCATCTCAACTGTACGCCAGCGTACCCCATTTGCAAGAACAAAATTGTTAAAGTATTTGTCTAACGGTTTGCACTAGTCGCCCTTGGTAATAGAGAGTACAGTGGGACTGTCCAATTAGCATGCTTCCGCTCAGAGCTTCAACCAGCGGTTCCCTGCCGAATGAGACAGCGTAACGCTGTGTGAGGCACGCTTTGGCAACACGTCAAAAATCCTTTTCCCGCTTTAAAGATGTACGCAGTTTTTTCGATGGCTCGTCAAACCTGGCCATTCACAATTCCATTTTGCTAGGCTTACCCAACAAGGAATGTGATTCGCTGTTCGCGAAACTGGAATACGCTGAACTCCCGAAACACACGGTCCTATGTGAATTTGGGGAGCCGATCAAGTTCGCTTACTTCATCAATTCCGGATTGCTCTCGTTCCTGAGCGTGATGGCGGATGGGAAAAGCGTAGAAGTAGGTTTGGTGGGTAAAGAAGGATTTGCCGGTGCGCCGCTGCTCGTCGGTTTCACTACCAGTCCAACGCGGGCAGTGATGCAAATTTCTGGAACCGGGTTTAAAATCGCCGACAATGATCTTGAGGAAGCATTGCAGGGTTCGCGGGTACTAAACACCGGCCTGCTGCGTTTTTCGCAGGTACTGGCGATGCAGGCCACACAAATCGCGGCGTGCAATCGTTTGCACGAGGTGGATAAGCGCCTGGCGCGTTGGCTGTTGATGAGCCAAGACCGCGTGGGTGGCGACAGTGTTTCTCTAACGCAGGAGACGTTGGCGAATATGCTGGGGACTCGTCGAGCCAGTGTGACGGTAGCGGCTGGTGCGCTGCAAAAGAAGGGCTTGATCACCTACCGGCGCGGCGACGTAAAGATCGATAACCGACAAGGATTAGAGGAAGCTTCCTGCGAGTGTTACGAAACAATGAAGCGCCTAGCCGAGAAGTGGAAGAACGAAGGCGCCTCCAGATAGTTTGTTGAGGCCAGGCAAATCAACAATATGAGTGTCCACGTAGAACGCGCACCTTCCGAGCTCTGACTAAACCAGAAAACAAAGATTCTGTACGGTTCCGTACATTAACGCGGATATTGTGTACCGCTCCAGGCGCGATATTCTGCCAGCCTGATACCTTGTCCGCCCGACCAGTCCCCGTCACTTCAGGCTCGGCAACGTACCCTAGGCGTCTGGGGAGTTTCTATGCCGGCGCAAATCCTAATAGTTGTCCACCTGCGCAGCTCCATACGCTCCTGCATCGAGCGCAACACGGATTGGGAAGTGTGCGGCGAGGCCGAGAATGGCCTGGTAGCCATTGAAAAGGTGGGGAAGCTGAACCCGGATCTGGTGGTATTGGATTTCGCCATGCCAATCATGAATGGCCTTGATGCGGCTCGCCACATAACGCACATCGCTCCAAAGCTGCCCATGGTGCTGTTCACGCTACATGCATCGGTGCAACTACATAAAGAGGCGCTGGCTGCAGGAATTAAAGATGTGTTGTCTAAATCGGCAGGCGGGACAGAGCAGTTGCTTGCGTCGATGAAGATGCTGTTGGCCGACGCTGGTATCCCGTAGCATCGCTTCCCCACTCACAGTCCAATTTAATGCCAAGCGGCCTCGCGCTCGGATGTAGTGTGCGCACTTTCTGGTGCGCTCACAGATTCGAAACCAGAGCGAAATTCGTGTCGACAGCTAGGAGTACTGGGATTATAGTGCAGGCCAAAGATTGCTTCCAAATCTCCTGAAACGGGTGAGTGAGATGGCCACTGGCCTCGGGAGCTAAGGAAATGGTACTCCGGGCCTATTCTTATAATTAGCTTAGGATCAGTAGTCTACGGTTAGTTCTTCCAGGCATTTCAGGGTAAGACAACTGAGGGCTGATTGAGGCTTCGCACTAAATTTATAGTGTCGCTTGCGGCGCTGACTGCCGCGTTGACGTGCGCTACTTTGCTGATCGTCCGCCGCACCGCAGAGGGACGAATCCAGCGCGAAATCCAACAAGAATCCCTGAATGCGATGATGACCTTTCAGGTGCTGGAGCACCGGCATCAACTGGCGCTGAGCCACAAAGCGGACTTGCTGGCCTCGCTGGTCTCCATGCGGAATGGAGATGCTTCGGCGATCGAAGACGTGGGTAAAGACCCGTGGCAGTCTGACGACTGCGACCTTTTGCTGCTGTCGGACGCCGCCGGCAATATTCAGGCTTTGCACGCGACCATGGCGGAATTCCCCATGACTACCGCTCAGGAATTGCTAAGCCACTCCTTAAAGGAGCACAGCGCTACAGCCTGGTGGTATAGCGGCACTCGTCTGTATCAAGTGGTGCTGCAGCCGTTCTACGACGGCGAACCCGGGAAGAGCAATGTGCTGGGCACGGTGATTGTGGGACGCAGCATCGATCCCGCCGCGAACGAGTTGCGCCGGCTGTCGTCCAGTCACGTGGCGTTTCGCTACGAGAATGAAATTGTGGCGAGTACGTTGCCGTTGTTTGAGGAGCGGGAATTTGCTCGTCAGCTAGGCTCGGGCCCATGGCAGGAGCACGTAACGCTGGAAGGCGAGCGGTTTTTTGCCAGCGCGGTGGAACTGGCGTCGGGACCGCATCCGGTGAGCATCATCGTTCTGAAGTCGTATAACGACGCGCTGGCGTATCTACAAAAAGAAAATCAGATGCTCAGCGCGGTGGGCCTGCTCGCGGTGCTGCTGGGCGGCGTGATTGTGTATGTCATCTCTGACAAATTCACACGTCCGCTTGGTTCGCTGGTGCAGGGCGTTCGCGCGTTGGAGCAAGGAAACTTCGAGTATCCGCTGAAAACTGATGGAACGGACGAAGTGGCGCGAGTGACTAGGGCATTCGGCAGCATGCGCAGCACGCTGAAAAATAATGAATCTCAGAAGCACCAATTGGAAGAGCAACTTCGGCAATCGCAAAAGATGGAAGCGATTGGGCGCCTGGCGGGAGGCGTGGCGCATGACTTCAACAATCTGCTGACCATCATCAAGGGTCATGGCGATTTGATGCTGGATCGTTTGCAGCCCAACGATGTGCTGCACCGAAACGCCAGCCAGATTGAGAAGGCGGCGGACCGCGCGGCATCGCTGACACGGCAATTGTTGGCCTTCAGCCGTATGCAGGTGCTGGAACCGAAGATTGTCGATCTGAATGCCCTGGTTTCGGAGATGTATACGTTGCTGAAGAGACTGGTGCGCGAGGATATCAACTTCACGTTTCAGGCCGGCGAAACGCTGGGCAAAGTGAAGGCGGATCCTGGACAGCTCGAACAAGTGATCATGAACCTGACGGTGAACGCCTGTGATGCGATGCCAAATGGCGGCAAATTAATTGTGGAAACGAAGAACGTCACGGTCGACGAGGCATTTGCTAAAACGCGGCCGCCGCTGCAACCCGGAGACTACGTTCGCTTGATCGTTGAGGATAACGGGCAAGGAATGGATGCGGCAACGTGCGCACGCATTTTCGAACCGTTTTTCACCACCAAGGAATTAGGAAAAGGAACGGGCTTGGGCCTGGCGACCGTCTATGGCGTGGTGAAACAGAGCGGCGGATGCATTTGGGTCGATTCCGAACCTGGCGAAGGCGCGCGCTTCGAGGTTTACCTGCCGGTGGTGCATGAAGTGGAGAGCCGCACGGTGCGGAGCAGCGCGGTTTCGAGTCCAGGGCAGCGCTCGGAGTTGGTCTTGATTGTTGAAGACGAAGACGCAGTTCGCGAACTGGCTGCTGAGTTTATGAAGTCGGCTGGGTACAAAGTGCTGACCGCGCGAGACGGTCACGAAGCTGTGGGCATCGCAGCGAGCCGCAATGGCGGCGAGCCGATTCGCGTGCTGCTTACGGATATCGTCATGCCGAATATGCGTGGGCCGGAATTGGCGAAGTGCCTGAAGGCGCAGAATCCTGAACTAAAAATTATTTATATGTCGGGATATCTGGAATTTAATAAAGCTGATGGCGAATTCGTAGAGGGTGGCTTTTTCCTGCAGAAACCTTTCTCGCGAGACAGCCTGGTCAGCAAAGTCGACGACGTGCTCAGGCAGGTTCGCCTGCAGTCTAGCCCTGCACCTATAACCACCAAACGAAGAGTGGTTATTTAGTTCGCGAAAAACTGGGCTTGCTTAAGATTCGAAAATTCCCTGGTGTCGCGTGGCTGTGGCCATGAACTGCTCGATTTTAACGACCGGCTGAATGCCGCCGCGCGCGCCGACAGCGGTGCAGTTCAGGGCGGCAGCGGCGCAGGCAAATTCCAGTTGCCGCCGTAGTGGCCAACCTTGCAAGAAGGCGTAGATAAAGCCGGCGTGGAAGGTGTCGCCTGCTCCCGTAGTATCGACGGCATCGACGCGATATGCAGGGACGTAGTGAAATTGCTGGCCATTCCACGCGAGCACGCCCTCTTGACCTAGAGTGGCTGCAGCTAAACGACAACCGTAACGTTGCGCAACTTCCGGAAGCGATTTTTGGAGGTCGTGGTCGTTGGTGAGGCGAGCAGGAATATCGCGGCTGGTGATGAGCAGATCGATGTTTGGGAGCAGCGCTTCGTAGCCAGAGTAGAGGTCGTCGAGATCGGCGACGACGGGGATGTTTGCGGCCCGGGCCCACCGTGCGGCTTGAGTTGCGGCGGCGGTATCGTGGCCGTCCAGGTGGAGCATACGAGCATTGGTGATCCACTGGCATTGCAATTCGGCGGGCAGAAGCGTGAGGCGACTGTCGCGTTTCCAGAGCACGGTGCGTTCGCCGGTGCTGTCGACAATGATGAAGGCTTGCTGGCTGGGAGTGCCCGGCGCGGTGAAGAGATGCGCTTCGACGCCGCGGCGAGCGAATTCTTCGCGATGCAGTTCGGCTGCGTGATCGTCTCCCAATTTTCCAACGTAGCGCGTGCGTAGTCCCCATTGCTGGCAGGCGACGATGGCCGAAGCGGTTTGCCCGCCGAGCATAGCGTTAGCGGAATGAATCTCGACTTTGGAGCCGCGCTCGGGGAAACGGTCGAGGGGAATCAGGGTGTCGGTGGCGTTGAGGCCGACTCCGACAACATCCACTATCGGGAGATTGTTCATTACGATGTGATTACTTTAGAGGAAGCTGCGGGAAAATCCCAGTGATGTGGAGGGTTAGTGAAAGCGGGTAGTGCGCCAGAGCTTCAAGCCGCAGAGGATGAAGAGTAACAAGATTGCCGCGGTCAGAATGGCGGCAGGGGCGCGGTTGAACGAAAATTGTGGAACGTGCGCGATGGAAGCAAAGAAGGCGAGGATTGCGGTGGCTGCGGCGACCAGCAACCAATCCAACGCGGTGCGCTTTGGAGCCGCTTCGTTGGCAGCTTGGCGACCATCCATGCGCGCTTCGACGTAGTCGGCGGCGACACCGTAACGTAGGCTTTCGCGTTGCGCAGCTTCTTTCCAGTGGGTTTGCTCTTCGCGGTTCGCGGATGATAGGGCGATGGCACCAGCACCAAGCGCCATTAGCAATGAGCCACCAATGACTTGAAGATAGGTAGCATGCGCCTTGCCTTGCAATTCGCCAAAAACAAGAACGCCCCACAGCAGGCCCCAGAGCTGGTTGGTGTTGGAAAGCGGAATGCCGCGACTGATGCCGATATATTTCGCGGCGTATTGCTGGAAGAGATCGCCGATGACCCAGATGAAGCCGCCGAGCATCAACCAGAAAAGCACGCCTCGCGCTTGAGAAAGTTCGTGAAGGAGTGGATAGAGGCCGGTATACGTGAGCGCGAGGATGGACATCATTCCTAATTCGCCGAAAGTGAAAAAGGTGATGAAGGAGAGAGGATTCATGCCGGTGAGATAGGCTTTGCGATATGGAATGTACATGGTGCCCCACAGCGCACCGGCGCCCAGGGCGGCCCAGACTCCGTTTAGTGAATGCGCAGAGGAATTCTGCGTGGTCGAGGCCGCTGCCAGAATCGCGGCGCCGACGCACATCACCATCGCGCCGCCGAGAACACCGGCCCAACGACGCCATCCTGCTTGACGAAGTTCGTTGAAGAAAAGAAATCCCCAGAAAATTCCCAGCAAGCTGTTGGAATTCCAGAGAGGGAAGGCGATGCTAAGCCCGATTTCTCGAATGGCGAAAATGGTGAGAGTGTTGGCGGTGGCCCACATGCATCCGGCGAGCAGAGCCCAGACAATTAAATGAGGCGCGCGGCCGACATCGGCGCGAACGGACGACGTGCCCAGGATGAGGGCAGGCAAACTCCAGCGAGCGAGGAATACGCCAATGACCATAACTAGGGAAATCACTACTGGCGAGATGCCTATGGTGACAAGCTTGGTGGGAGCTTCGGCGGCTCCGAGCCACGCGCCGGCGGTGAAGCCACAAAGCACGCCGAGTAATTGCAGGCTACGCGAACGACTAACTGATTGAGTTTGAGTTGATGAAGAAGAAAGAGACGCCACCGTGGGTTGCTGAGCCTCCGGAATTTAATGTATGAATCGCAAGAGCAGTAGCCCAGCAATCAGCACGACGACTGGCACCCAGAATTGAAGGTCGGTGAGGATGCTGGTGACGCGAAACAGTATTTTGTGCGATTCGGCGTTGGCGTTTGGCATGCGCGTGGGCTTATTTCGTCTCCAGCACTTCCCTGCCGTTGGTTGGCTGAATCGGGCGAGCATTGCTGGGAAAAATCTTGGCGAAAGCCGCAACTTGCTCGGGAGACAGAGTGGAAGGAGTCTTGAGCACGTACCAGGTGACGCCTTCGCTGCAAGGCGGAGTGGTTAGCGAGCCGGGATAAGTGTAGTAGCCGCGTTCTGCAGGAAGAAGATCCTGTAGCTGGATGGAGACGGAGGGTACATCCTGGGCCTTCTCTTTTTCGGAGGGGATATTTTTCCAGAGCGTGGCGATCAGCGGATTGGCAGTTCCCTTATCGAATAGAACGGCGACAACGGCAAGATGGCCCTGCGCATCGGCGTGCACCAGATGCGCAACGAGATCGTAACGCTTGCCATTTACGTGTTCTTCGCTCGGATGGTGAAAGTGAAACTGCTTCAGCTCATAGGTTTTATCGCCAATCGTCAAGGTGCTTCCCGGTGGGAAATTAATTTGGACGGTGTGGCCATTGTCGATGATGTTGAGCGCGGCCGGTTTGTAATCCATTTTAAGCGCGGGGAGATCGGCTAATTTCGCGTTTTTAATGTTGATGGGCGATTCGGTCTTTCCCCATGAACATTCGGCATAGGCGGGATCAAGTTTGCCCCAGTGCTTCGGATCATCTGGCCCGCTGTAGGCCCAATGATGCGGATGAGTCTCTTGGGCAAGGGTGAGAGCAGGAAGAGCAGCAGAGCCGAGCACGAACGAAAGTAGAAGAATTCCACGGATTGAATGGCGTTTCATGAGGGTGTCTCCGCAGGGCGCTTGATCTTGAGCGGAAAATCGCTGCGCTGTACTGATATTGGTGGCGTAGTGCTACGCCGAGTGAGAGCCAGTCTGAATCAAGTTGAGCAAAACTGCCAGAAAAGATTCGATGAATTCTGGATTCGCAAAGGCATTTGCAGGTGCGCGTAGGCGTGCTGTACTGGGAAAGTTTCCGCACCAGACGAAAATTGAGAGTTGCGGCGTCAGGGGCGGCGTGCTAGCCTGAGCGAACAAAAGGCGAATAATGGAGACTTATACCTATGGCTGACTCGCTGGCAGTGCGCGCCGCAAAAGCTTCTGCCTTCGAGGGGATGGGCACTTCGTCGACGCTAACGCGCGTAGGGCAGGTGCTGGACACATTTGCCGCCCGTGACCACAACGGCGAGGTGTTGACCGCGGTGCGGCATTATCCGGCGCGGGCGGCGCAATGGGCAGAGTTCCCGGAATGGCTGCATGAGGATGTGCGCGCGGCCTACAACGGCAAAGGAATCCGGCAACTGTACGCGCATCAAGCGGCGGCAGCGGAAGCGGTGCATGGCGGCAAGAACGTTGTAATCGTGACGCCGACGGCTTCGGGTAAGACGCTTTGCTACAACTTGCCGGTGCTGGACTCGATTTTGAAACATACGGATACGCGGGCGCTGTACCTCTTCCCTACAAAAGCTTTGGCGCAGGACCAACTGGCGGAACTGTATGACCTGAACCAGCGGCTGGATAACCGCTTCGGAGTGTTCACGTACGATGGAGACACTCCAAGCGACGCGCGGAAAGCGATCCGCGAAAAAAGCCACGTTGTCCTGACGAATCCGGACATGCTGCACACCGGGATTTTGCCGCACCACACCCGCTGGACGCGGCTGTTTGAGAATCTGCGGTACATCGTGATCGATGAGCTGCATACCTACCGGGGAGTGTTTGGCAGTCACTTGTGCAATGTGTTGCGACGTTTGCGGCGCATTGCCAAGTTTTACGGACGGAAGCCTCAGATCATTTGCTGCTCCGCGACGATTGCGAATCCGGGAGAGCTGGCTTCGCGGCTGATCGAAGATAGTGTTGAGGTGCAGGCGGAGAACGGAGCACCGGCGGCGGAAAAGACCTTCGTTTTCTATAATCCTCCAGTGGTGAATCGGGCGCTGGGTATTCGCCGGAGCTACATCAATGAAGCATCGCGGGTGGCGCAGGAATTTCTGAAGCACGATTTGCAGACGATGGTTTTTGCGAACTCGCGACTGCACACGGAAATTATTCTTACGTATTTGCAGCAGGCAAATTCGCAGTTGCCGGGGAAACCGGAAGCGATTCGCGGATACCGTGGCGGCTATTTGCCGAACGAGCGGCGAGAGATTGAGCGGGGTTTGCGGGACGGGCGAATTCGCGGGGTGGTTACGACTTCCGCGCTGGAACTGGGAATCGATGTCGGATCGCTCGATACGGTGGTGATGGCGGGCTATCCGGGAACGATTGCGGCCACGTGGCAGCGGGCGGGGCGGGCCGGGCGGCGAAGTGGGAGTTCCTGCGCGGTGATGGTGGCGTCATCTGCGCCGCTGGATCAATTTATCGTGCGGCACCCGGACTATTTTTTCGGGAATACGCCGGAGCATGCATTCATTCAGCCAGACAACCTGGAAATATTAGTGAATCACTTGAAGTGCGCGGCATTTGAGCTGCCGATTGGTCCGGACGATAAATTTGGCGAGGTAAATGTGCGGGATTTGTGCGCGCGACTGGCCGAGGCAGGGTATTTGCACCTGGCGGGCGATAACTACCACTGGACGCACGAAGCGTATCCGGCGGACACCATCAGTCTGCGTTCGGTAACTAGCGACAATTTCGTGATTATCGATATCACCGGAGCGCCATTCGTGATTGGTGAAGTGGATTTTCCCAGCGCGCTGACATTCGTGCATGAGAAGGCAATTTACCTTCACGGCGGACAGCAATATCACGTGGAGCATCTGGACTTCAAAGAGCGCAAGGCGTACGTGAAGCAGGTCAGCGTGGACTATTACACGGATGCGATTCGGTACACGCAGGTGCGGGTGCTGGAAATTGCTGAGACCTCGCGGGCGTCGGAGGAGAAGACAGAAATTCCGGCGACGTGTTCGCATGGAGATGTGCTGGTGCGTTCGCAGGTGGTGGGCTTCAAGAAGATAAAGTTTTTTACCAACGAAAATGTGGGCTCAGGAAAACTGGAACTTCCGGAAAACGAGATGCACACCACTTCGTATTGGATGACGCTGGAGCGACCGCTGCTGGAGGCGCTGCCGTTTTCGATTAGCGAACGGCAATCCGGAATGTTTGGTCTGCTGCACGCGATGGAATCAGTGGCGACGCTGCTACTGATGTGCGACGGGCGCGATCTGGGTACGGCGATTGGGGAGCGGCCACCTGCGCCGGGGGCTGAGGGTGACAATTTCATGCCGGTGCGGATGGAAGAGGCGGTAAGTACCCAGGCTAAGGAATTCTTTGAGCCGAATCTTTATTTGTATGACGCCTATCCCGGAGGCATTGGATTTTCAGAACCGTTGTACCGGGCGCACGAATTGCTGATTCACAAGACCAGAGAAATGATTCATGCATGCCCTTGCGATCAAGGCTGCCCTTCATGCGTGGGACCGGCGGGAGATCTGGCTCCCCGGGCTAGGGAAGCGGCGTTGGCAATTTTAGATCGGCTGTGCGGATGAGGGTGGGAGCGATGAGAAACCTGGCTGACAAATTTTCGCGACTCTCGGCTCTGCGTCCCGCACGCGCCGTGCTTTCGAAGCCTTCGCCGCTTCGCGCACCAGATGAAGTGGACCCGCTGGGGCGACTATTGGGTGCCGGGATAGCGCGGAATCACTATGGCGAGCATCTGGCTATCCGCAATTGGTTCTCGACACCAGAGTTTTGCCAACCCTCCCCGGTGGCCTTGGAACTACTTTCGCAAACGCGCGATGAAGCGCTTTCGAGACGCACGCGAGCTGCCTTGGAAGATCCAGAGAAGTGGCTTTTTCTGGATACGGAGACGACAGGACTAAGCGGCGGGACCGGGACATACGCGTTCTTGATCGGTCTGGCGTGGTGGGACGCGGGCGGCTTGCAGATAGAGCAACTGTTTCTGCGTGATTTTTCTGAAGAGCATTCGCTGTTGCAGGAGCTTTCCGCGCGACTGGCAGAGCGTCCGGTGCTAGTTACCTTTAACGGAAAGGCGTTCGACTGGCCGCTGCTGGAGAACCGCTTCACGATGACGCGGGCGATTAAGATTCCGCGACTCGCGGCGCACCTGGATTTGCTACATCCTGCGCGGGCTCTTTGGAGGCTGCGACTCGGGTCGGTGCGGTTGGTGGAACTTGAACGACATGTGCTGGATGCCGAGCGACTGGGCTGGCATCGCGGAGATGACGTAGCTTCGGCGCTGATTCCACAGTATTACTTCGATTATTTGCGCGGCTGTGTGGCTGATCCGCTGGCGGGAGTAGTGAAGCACAATCAGATGGACTTGCGGGGGCTCGCAGCGCTGTACGGGAAGATCAACACAATGCTGGACGAACAGGAATGCGCTGGCGTCGAGACGGATTCGCTGGACTTATTTGGCCTGTCGAAGTTTCTGCATCGGCGGGGCGATCGTGACCGTGCGCATTCCACGTGTACCAAGGCGCTGGATTCAGGGCTGCCTGCTGAGTTTCGTCCGCAAGCAACGCGTGATCTGGCGCAAATGGCAAAACGTCGAGGAGACTCTGCAGCAGCGGCCACGCTGTGGCTTGAACTTGTTGGTGATCCACAGGATGGAATCGTGGCCTGCGAACAACTGGCGATTCATTATGAGAGGCAAACTCGCGATTTCGCACGGGCGCTGGAGTATGCAAACCTGGGATTGATCAAGTTGGCGAAGGCGCACAAACTGGCGCGCGATCCGTATGCGGCCGCACGTGCAGAGCGATTGCAAACGAAATTCCAGCAACGAGTAAGACGGCTTGAAGCGCGCAAAGCAATTTGCGAAGCCGCGCCACTACTGAATCAAGCCGCACAAGAAGCCTAAGCGCATTGCGCAATCAGCGCGCGAAGAGAACTTGTGTGCTCTTAATATCTTGGTCGTCGGGCTTTTTTGGTTCTTCTGGAATGGCTTCCCAGCCGAGTTTCTGGTTCCACTGAAGGAAGAGCGCACGGTTACCGCCCTCGAGGGTGATGCACTCTCGCTCAAAACAGCGAAGATAAACCGGGCCCGAAGACGCAGTGAAGGAAAAGAAATCGGGGCGGCGGAACAACTGATGGTGGTCCGGATATTTCTTTTCTAATAGTTCAGAATACTGTCCAAAGAAATGCGCAGTGGCGTCGACGCTGGCAAGGCGAATCCGCGTGAAGAGCATCAAGCGCTTGGAATCTCTTTGTTCGAACGTGATGTAGTCGTCGCCATCCCAGGCGATAGCCGTGGTCTTGGCTCGATCCTCGTCGAGATATTGCTTTAACACTTCTTTCCAACCGAATTCGCCAAGTGAATTCTCTTCGAGTTTGGTCCAGGTATCGTCAGGGGTGTTTGACGGCAAATCGGTGTGCAAAGCAGCAGGGACCTTCGCAGCTCGATAAATCTCAGGATGCATGATTTGTTGGGTGTCTGCGGGAGGCCGCGCGAAAACGCTGGAGAAACCGGGCCAACCGCCGGAGCGCAATACCGACATGGAGAAGGAAAGCCCTGCGAAATAGGGAAACATCAAAGAGTCTTTGATGAAGGGCGGGGCCTTCTTAAGCATGGGCGTGTCGCTGAGGTCGCCGACGAAAACGGAGGGATCGATATCGGGGAGTTCCTGGAGTTTGAGGCCCTTGTCTTTGAGCATGTATTCCAGCATGCCAGCCATGGCGCTGCCTTCGAGCACCGCTTCGCGCGCCAACTCCGCATCATCATTGGGCCGCGCGGCTTTGACCCACGGTTCGATCTGAAAATATTGATCTTGCAAAGCGTGGGTGAGTTCATGGGACATGACCATGCGCTGGTCGGCCGGAGTGATCCAATCGGCGATATAGAACTCGTGGGTTTTGGGATCGTAGAGTCCGGCAATTTGTTCGGTGAGCAGGTCGACCAGGAACGAATCGAAATCGAAACCTTTGGGTACCAGGCCAAATGCTTCTGCACTTTTCGCTGAGGCGTAACGCTCCTTGGCATCTTTCTCGTCGTCCATTTGATGAATAACGTAGGCACGAATCTCCGCGCGGGAGCGAATGGTTTTCTTCAGAGGCTGCTTCAACTTCCAGCCGGTAATTTCGCTCATCTCTTGCAGGACTTCATCGGCAGTCGCCAGGAACTCCGGGTTACTGTTGGCGCTGGAACTTGCAGGGGGTTCCGCAGCGGCTTGTTGCGCGTGAAGGCCAGGGACAGGAATAACGACGATGATAAAGAGAGCAATGAAGCGAAGTGTTCGCCTCAATGCGAGGTGGTAAGAATCCATAGTTTGGCAGGATAGCAGAGTGTGAACGGACACGTTATGGGATGCGGCCTAATGGCAACTGGCAATCTCCACCTTTTGAGGTATCCCTGCTCCATGGCCACAAAGCGCAACGCGGCCCGTGTTTCTGGTCAGAACAGACTTTAATGGAAGGGCGCCAAAAGTAGTCAGGGGTCAATGGTGATGTGCCGTGGGAAGACTGTCGGATTGGCACGCAAGTTTTTCAACGTTTTTCCACAAGTAGGTAATTGTTCCGTATTCGTAACACCTTGGTAATTTGCTATTATCGGACGCAACGGAAAGCGCTGAAGGGAACCTCGAATGTATCCGCCGGGCCTTCGATTGCGTCACGCACGAGAGCGGTTAGGTCTCACCTACCGGGAAGTAGAGCGAGCGAGTTATGAAGTTGTGGCCAGGCGAGGTCGACCGGAATTCATCTTGCATATCAGCCGACTGGCGGACATCGAGAACCGCAATGTAGTGCCCAGCCTTCACAAACTGTATTCTCTGGCCGCGATCTACCACTTAAATCCACTGCACATCACGAACTGGTATGAAGCTCCGTTCGAGGAAACGTTTCGCGATGCCGCATCGTTGCCTTCCCCGCTGACGCACCTGAGCGAGCCGCAAATGATTCCAGAAGAGAGCAACGATCCGCCCGGGCGACCCAGTGAGCCGGATCAAACCAAACTTTTATCTGAGGCGCCGGCGCAACTTGGGAGTGAATTTCCGGGGATGGAGCGATTCGCAAAGGGGCGCTATCGCTACGGACATATTGGGCTATCGGATCGTCGCATGGGGCCGATTTTGCGTCCAGGAAGTCTGGTGCTGGTCGACACATCACGCCGCCAGGTGGAAGACGCGGACTGGAATAATGAATACGATCGGCCGCTGTACTTTGTGGAGCTGCGGCAAGGGTATCGGTGCGGCTGGTTTCAGAAGGACAGATCGCGACTGATTATGCAGCCACATACGCTGTCGCGGTGTTCACCAGAGGTGTGGCGGACGCCGGAAGACGCCGAGGTGGCGGGACAGGTGGTAGGCGTGGTTACGTATTTGAATGAGCCGTGGGCTTGCATCTCTGCAGGAGAGCGCACAGCGCGGTTTGGTTAGAGCGATAAAGCTGTTTCAAGTAGTCCGGGGCTTGAATAGGAATCCACGAAATGGTTAGCTCTGCGCACGGGTGCGGAGCAAGATCTTGCGTTTCCGGCAGCGACGCAAAATATTGGCGTAAGTCCTGCTCAAGCGTTGCCAATGGTAACTCCAATAGCTTCTCAAACAGTTCTTCGTGACACGAATATAAGGACTCGCTCACACGTCCAACCGGATATTTCTGGCTAAGAACGGGATGCGAGTAGAGTTGCGAACCCGGGCCACGTAAACCCGCCACGTAAGCCAACCGCGCGTAAGCACCCGGCAAAGGGTCTAGATATATAGAAGTGAGATCAAAGAGAATCTGACGATGAACCTGAAGTTGCTTGAGCATGAGTCAACCTGTGTTGTTTGCCGTTCCGCAAGCGGAACTTTTTCCGTCGTAATGCGCCGCTAATCTGCGGGTCTGGCACTTTCCAAGGCGAGGAGAGTGCCCTATGAAAATACGATTTCTGACCCTTGGCGCAGTGCTTTCAGTAAGTGTAATCCTAGTTGGTGGTCTTGCCAGCATCAATCCGTCTTCGGTACCACAGTCTAGAAAAGGCGGCGACGTACGCTCGCAAGAAGTAATTGTTCCGCCAAGCGCGGGCAAGAGCTCGGTGGCGGACGGAGTGCCTTTGCCGCCGTGGCCACCCCGCGTGAAACCAAGCGAGAACCCGGTGGCTGATGGGGTACCGCTTCCACCCTGGCCACCAAGAACGCAATCCAACGAGAACCCAGTGGCAGATGGAGTGCCTTTGCCACCTTGGCCGCCGCGCGTGATCGCAACTCCGGTCGTGTGACATTGGAGATTGTCCACAAATATTTAATTAGAAAAGCTGAAGATTCGGGCGGCGCGCAAGCACATCAGCGCGCCGCTCTATTTACTGCCAAGTTATGTTCTGCTAGGCTTAGTCCGCAATGGTTGATCCACTGCTTCTTCGCAATATTGCCTGGGCGTTATCCTCAATGAGCGAACTGGTTTTATTTGTGTTCTTGTTGAGGCGCCAGTTGTATCGTTCGCATCCCGCCTTCGTTTTCTACATATTTTGCGCCATGGTGCAGTCGGTAGCGATGTATGCGGTGTACCGACGTTGGACATTTCAGAGCACCACGGCATGGTATGTGGGTTGGGGAAGCCAGGGTCTGCTGACGTGCGCGCGGTGGCTGGCGAGTTTTGAGATAGCGCGGCGTTTGCTGTCAGGCTATACAGGCATTTGGGCATTGGCAAAGCGGGTGCTTCTATTCATTAGTGCCGTCGTGTTGGCGTATTCATTTTTGGGGCGGCACCAAGATTGGCACTTGACGGCAATGAGTACTGAACGAGGACTACAGTTGGCGATCGCTTCCTTCATTGTCACGCTGCTACTTTTTGCGCGGTATTACCGCATTCCGGTACACCCGCTAGAGCGGTCGATGGCTCTTGGATTCTTCTTATTCTCGTGCTTTTCGGTGGTCAATTATTCGCTGTTCGAAAATTGGCTGGGCGCATATTCGAACTTCTGGAATTTCCTGGGCATCCTAACTTTTTTTGCGAGCTTACTGATCTGGATCTATGCGGTAGAAAAGTATCCGGTGGAAAAACGTGCCGGGAACTCGGTGTTCGTATCCCCGGAATACTATGTAAAGCTGTCGAGCCAACTGAATATGCGGCTGCGCACATTAAATGATCACTTGGCGCACCTGCTTCGGTCGGAGGATCACCGGCCGTGAGCGTGACGCTGCTACTTTTCCTTTTCGCGGCGGTGGTGCTGTTTGGCCTGCTTTTCTGGTCGGTCCGTCCCCATAACCATAAGCAACATTCACCAGACGAAATACTCAAATCCTTGACCGAAGAGCGGCACTACTGCCGGCTTCCGCAAATTCTGCAGGCGTTGCGACCTGATGATGTGGCGTTCCTCAAAAGGAGCGGCGATGCGGCGCTGGTACATAGCGTGCAAAGAGATCGCCGGCGGATTGCGAACCAATATTTGGACGTGCTACAGGAGGATTTCGAAACTCTACTGGAGGCAGCAGGATTACTGGCAACGATGGCGCCCGGCGTAACGCCGATGCAAGAATGGGAGCGACTCAAACTGAGCGCGCGTTTTGCGTTTTGCTGCACATTGTTAAGGTGGAGGCTGAGGTTGGGGCTGACTCCGTGGGGCGGGTTCGGCACCTTGGCGGAAATTGCCAGCGGAATGGCGGTACGAATAGAGGCAGCGACTTCGCGGATTGGCGAACGAGCGGCGCTGGCGGCGGAAATTCCTTCGATGCTAGAGCAAGGGCGCGGCGACCCGTTGTAGCTTGGCGTCCACAGCGGCCAGCAAGTCTGCCGACTGAAATGGCTTTTGCAAGACATCCGAATCCGCGGCGACCAACCATGGATGCGTTGCGGTTGCGCGCGCCACGGCGCTCATCCAAAGAATACGAGACCCCAGGCCGAGCGGGCCTGATTTAGCATCCTTCGGCGTGGCGGCCGCCTCGCCTGCTGCCAGTTGCCAGTCAGCCAGCACCAGATCGAATTCCTCAGCGGCAAAGAACTTGCGTGCGTCGGCAAACGATTTCGTGGTCTTCACGATGTAATCATTGCTACCCAACAGACCTGCTACAGTTTCGAGGATGGAGTCATCGGTGTCGACTACAAGAATCCGGGCACCACGCACCACGTTCGCTTTAACTGGTATTTGAACGGCAGCGCTGTTGACATTGCCATTCCCAAGCAGAGGAAGTTCGACCCGGAAGGTGGCGCCGGATGGAGTTTCATTCCTCACCTGGATGGTGCCACCGTGCTCGGTGATGATACCGTAACAAATGCTCAGGCCTAACCCAGTTCCCTTTCCAACAGGCTTGGTGGTGTAGAAGGGATCGAAAACGCGAGAGGCATCCTTCACGCCCGTGCCACTGTCGGTAAACTCGACAAACAAATTCTTGCCATCCACTCCGCTACGCACGCGCAAGTCACCATCGCCGGCGGTTTCAAGGATTGCGTCGACCGCGTTGTTGATCAAGTTCAGGAAAACCTGTTGCAGTTGATGAGGGTCCGCAGCGGTTTGCGGAAGATCGGCGGCGAGTTCCAGACGAACGCGAATTTGGCTCATGCGCAAGTCGTAATCGCGCAAGGCCAGGGTGTCTTCCACGATTGCATTGAGGCGGACAGGAACGCGCTCGGGTTTGTGCTGACGCGCAAAACTCAGCAAGTTTTGGACGATGCGATGGGTGCGCTGGGCCTGTTTGTACAATTTCTCCGAGTACGAAATTGCCTGCGGGCCAACTTGCCCGCTGGAACCTAAGAGCTGGCTATATCCGAGAATCGCAGTGAGGGGATTGTTTAACTCGTGAGCCACGCCGGAAATAAGTTGTCCTACGGCCGCCAATTTTTCGCTGTGGAGCAATTGTTCTTGTGCACGACGCAAATTCTCGTAGGCCTGGCGGGTTTCTTCGTACAACTGATTACGTTCCACGGCACTTGCTAACTGGCTGCCTACTGCGATCAATAGGCTGATATCTGCGGCGGAAAATTCGCGGGCCGTGCGGCTTCCGACTCCCAATCCGCCGACAATTTTTTCCTTGGACCACAAAGTGACGACGTACGCTGACTCGATTCCTTCTTTCCTTTGCACTTCCCTGGCGATTGGAGGCAGGGGCAGTCCCTGCGCGGAAAGGAAAGTGGCTCGCACGGATCGAATCTGCTGAATCAGTTCGGAGGGCATTGTGAGTAGCGGGAAATTTTTGGCAAATTCAGAACGTTGGCCGACCGAAGCGACGCGGCGCAGCGTTATGCCATCGCGTTCGAAAACGTAGAGCGACGCGGCGTCTAAGCCAAAGAGTTCGATAATCTGGCGGAGAGTTCGCTGAATCGAGTCGTTGAGGTCCAAGGATGAGGCCAAAGTCTCAGCGATGGAATTGAGTACTAGCAATTCGCGGTTGCGGCGTCGAATTTCGTGCTCAGCGCGGCGGCGCTCAGTTACGTCTAGTAGAAAACCTTGATAAGCGGTGACGGCCCCTGACGCATCGCGTACGGCGGTGGAAGACTCGCTTACGGTGCGAATCTCGCCGTCTTTGCGTCGAATATCGAATTCAAATTCGTTGACGGAGCCGTGCTCATTCAGAATTTTTCTGAGGCGTTCGCGCTCAGCGGGATTTACGTAGAGGGTCGTGGGGATGTCTACCTGCATCAATTCATCACGATCGTCGTAGCCTACGATCCGGAGGAAGGCGTCGTTGAAATCGAGGAACCGGCCTTGCGCGGTGGCGATAAAAACGCCTTCCTGAACGCTAGCGACCAGGGCACGATATTTCTCTTCCGCTCGCTTGCGCTCCGTGATGTCTTTCAGCACATGGATAGAGCCCAACTTCTGTCCGGCACGATCGGTAAAATTAGAGTTCGATGCTAGAAAATAGCCTTGTAGCCATGGATCGGTGACATCGGCCTCTCCCGCTAATCCCTCGCAATAGGGGCAAATCTTGAAAGCGTGCTCGCGCGGGCTGAAGAGATCACCAACCGAACGGCCGACTACCGACTGGCAATCGCGCCCGAGCAGATTGGCGAGGCGCATATTGGTACGCACAATGCGACCTTCACCGTCATGCACCAGAATAGGATCGCCGATGGAGTCGAACGTATAGACCCACTGCTGTTGCACGGTCTTAATTTGTTCGAAGAGATGGACGTTTTCGACGGTAGTGCCGAGAAAGTTTGCGACGTTGACTAGGAATGTGAACTCATCTTCGTGGAATCGCTTGCCCGGGCGAGCGCCAATATTCAGCGTGCCAACGGGGCCTTTTTTGCCACGCATAGGCACAGCGATCAGTTGCGTGATCCCAGCTTCCGCCATGTTGCGGCGGACTCTTGGATCTTTTTCTTCTTCGAAGCGAACGAGGCGATATTTGTCGGGCAGGACTTCACCCAACCACGAATTGCGAAGAGCCAACCGTTCGTTGTTTTTGAGGTAAGTATCGCTGAAACCTTGTGTGGCGCAGACGACAAATTCAGCCGCGTCGCCTTCGCCTTCCAACAGGCGGATCAATCCGTGAGTTGCGTTCAGACTTTCGGTGATCTGGGTGAGGGCTTTCTGTAGTAATTCCTGAAGAGAAACAGACTGGCTGCTGGAAGCGGTGAGCATGGTGAACTGCCGCATTTTTTCGCTGATCTCTTCGCTGCGACTGCGCGCCGTTTCCAACATCAGAACGATCATGCCAATGCCCAGGCTGGCATTCAGGAAATGATCGAAAGCAAAACGGATCAGATAATAATCCTGATTGCTCCACTGAGGACGATTAATCGTATTTAGCCCAAGGAGAAAAAAAGAGCCGGCAAGCAGTTTAGCGCCATGGCCTTGGGCCGTACCTGAAGCCCGCCACAACATCCAGCCGGTAGCCAGGCAAATGACACTCTCGAGGAGAGACGTTTCCCAGCGGTTTCCGACGGAGTAGGGAGCTTCGCTTTCCGCGTAACAAATTGTAAGCACCAGAAGCGTGGCCATCCACAGCATCGGCCAATAGAAGCGCTTTTGGCCGACCGTGAGTTGCGCAATAGAGGCAAGGAATAGCACCAGGGCGGCGACATTGGCCCCTGTTACCAGAATGCGCAACGCTGAGCTTGCGCCTCCGTACATAGCTAGTTCGCTGAAGGAAGAAACTGTGAGAAAGATCCAGCCGAGGAGCCAAACCTGATAGAAGGTTTCTTTATTATCGCGACGAAGGTGGAGAAACAAGACGAGCAGCGTCAAGCAAACCGTGGCTTCAAAAAATGCGATGCCCTGGAGTCCTTGATTCGGAACCACAGCGGCTCCTCCCGGAGATGCGTAACAGGATGCAAACAGAAAGTACTACCGTGGGGCTTCCGAAGCGGGAAGCAACGAGAGTACGTGTAAATTGACGCTAACACGCTATTTTCTACATGGGCAAGCCCGCCCCACCCGGGCTGTGCCGTCACATATAATGCTGCTTGGGAGAACCACCACCTTGGATACCGAAAACATTCTCGTCGTGGACGATGAAGAGGCGATTCGAGAGGTAGTCTCGACGATGCTGGAGTCTCGCGGGTACCGATGTACCGCGGTAAGCAATGGGCGGGCTGCGCAGGAGCAGGTGCGCAAGAACACGCCGGACCTGGTGTTGAGCGACATGATCATGCCGGAAATGGACGGGATCAAGTTGCTGGAATGGCTGAGGAATCACGATCCCGAAGTTCCGGTAATCATGGTGACGGCGATTCACGACATTTCTACGGCGCTGGAAGCGATACGGCGCGGTGCTTACGACTATATCCTCAAGCCCTTTGAAAAGGATCAGTTGTTCCTCGGTGTGCGACGCGCGTTGCAGCATCGCAGCCTGGTGCTGGAAAACCGCAATTACCAGCGTAACCTGGAGCAGCAAGTCGAAGAGCGTACGGCACAATTGACCGGCGCGTTAGCGCAATTGGAACAGTCTTACGACGACACGCTGGAAGCCCTGGGAAGTGCGCTGGACTTAAAGGACGCTGAGACGGAAGGCCATTGCCAGCGGGTGACGGCGTTTACGGTATCGATTGCCAAGTGCGTTCCGGTGCCACTGGCCTATCTGCCAGTGCTGGCGCGCGCAGCGTTTCTGCATGACATCGGCAAAATGGCCATTCCGGATTCGATTTTGCGCAAACCCGGGCCGCTGAATAATGACGAAAAGACGATCATGCGCACGCACTGCGATATTGGCTACAACATGCTGACGCGCATCCCATTCCTGAGGGATGCGGCGGAGATTGTGCTGGCGCACCAGGAGTTTTTTGATGGTACAGGGTATCCGCGCTCATTACGTGGCGAGCAAATCCCCTTGGGGGCACGCATATTTTCGATTGCTGATGCGTTGGACGCGATGATCAGCGATCGTCCGTACCGCAAAGCGCTGCCCATGTCGCATGCACGCGAAGAGATTCGGCGGTGTTCCGGGACACAGTTTGACCCGAAGATCGTGGAAGTGTTTCTGCAGATTCCCGAGGATCACTGGCTGGAGTTACGCGAGAATCTTGGCTCGCCGCTGCGTCTGGCACACCTGAAAAATTTGTAGCTGTTGATTAGATCGGTCTGCGCGTGACTGGCCGGTGTCTGCACGTACGTGTTATCTTGCAGCTAGAGGTTGGCGATGCCGCTGGTCCCACTGAAAACCGCATCGGAAACGGGCTACTGCGATTGTGTTTGCGGCTGCTACGAACTGGCGAGTTTGCGCGATGAAGATACGGGTAAAGGCTATTGCCCGTCGTGCGGCAAAGACCACATCGATTGGAATGCAGGCGTTGGGATTCCGCAACCAGCTCCGACGAAGGTTGAAGCCAATCAAAGTCCTGCCAAGGTGGTCACTCCGCTGCCGCGATCGGCAGACCCGCCAGCCCGTTTACGTTGAAATCGCGTTATTTGCCTAGATAGAGCAGAGCAAGTAGAAACAGCCAGAGCGCATCCATGAAGTGCCAATAGTAAGAGGTGACTTCGGCGGCGACCGCACGCGTTACATTGGCGTGATCGAAGTTCCGCAGGGATACATATAGCAAGGCGCCGACTCCGCCAATTAAATGCAGTGCATGGGCGCCGGTAAAAATATAAAAAAAGCTACTGGCTGGATTGGAGGCGAGGTAGATTCCCTGCCCTGCCAATTGCTTCCAGGCCACAATTTGTCCGATGAGAAAGAGCACGCCGAGACCGGTGCTCATCGACCAATACTTTTTGAAGCCAGGAAGATCCGCCTTTGTCAGACACTTGCGCGCTAACTCCACAGTCCCGCTACTTGCCAAAAGAACCACCGTGTTGACCCACAGCAGCGCGGGAATGCGTACAGACACCCAATCGGTGCTCGCGCCTTTGCGGACCAGAAAGGCGCTGGCCAGTGCCATGAAAAACATCAGTATGGAGACAATACCGAGTGCGATGCCGGTGTAATAGCGCTTTGGCGAAGGTCTTCCCTTTCGTCCGCGCTTGCCATCGTCGCCACCGCCTTCGCCACCTGCAGGTGGAGTCGTGCCTCCGCCACCGCCGCCTTTTTTTTCAATGATTAACTCAATCTCTGGAATGGATGTTGTGCCCGGCATGCTTGTTCCTTCCTAACTCAACGTGCTTTCTGGCCCAGCAGCTCGGGCGCGAGGTGTTGTGGTGCAAAATCGTTCGAAAAACCGGCCGGGAATTCGTAGGCGCCTCGATATACCGTAGGCAGCGCGTCGCCAAAATTCACTTCGGGCGCTGGGGAGGCGATACTCCATTCGAGTGTGGAGGCGTGCCACGGGTTGTCTTCTTCCAACTGTCTTCGGCGGAGCAAAGTGCTGGCAAAATTGAAAACGAAGAGCAATTGGGCTGCGACTGTCCAGAGAGTCGCTAGAGTCACAATGGTCCGGAAAGACCCGCCACCCGCCGCCAAGACGGCGCGCTGCGAGGGAGATAGCATTTGCGATTGCGCCAGCAGGCCCATCCAATGCATAGGCATAAAGATGCAGTAGACGCCAGCAAAGGTCATCCAAAAATGAGCTTTGCCAAGTGGCTCGCTGAGGCGGCATCCAAACAACTTTGGAAACCAGAAAAACAAGGCGGCGAGAATCGCGAAGGTGGCGGCCACGCCCATTACAAGATGGAAATGTCCAACGACAAAATCTTCGCTGACTGCAGCCTTGGCCAAATCGTGGCGAGCTAGGAATAGTCCGGAGAGGCCGCCGGCGATAAACAAAGATACGAAGCCGATGGCGAAAAGCATCGAGGCACTCAGCTCAATTCGCGCGTTCCACAAGGTGACGAACCAGCTGGCCATTAAAATCATTGCCGGAACGCCCAGCGAGGAAGCGAGCACCGCGAAAACGAGCGGCGCATAGGGGTTCATGCCGGTGGCAAACATGTGGTAGCCCCAGACACAAAAGCCAACCAGGCCGACGCTACAGAGCGCCAAGACGACGAGCCGCTCTTTCCAGACCGGCTTGCGGGAAAATGTGGCAATCAGATGGGTCACTATGCCAAAGCATGGCAACATGGCCACATACACTTCGGCTTGCGCGAAATACCAGAAGAGCCGTTGCCACAATACCGGCAGACTGCCTTGTCGTACCAGGTTTTGTGGTTGCTGTGCAAGGAAACTGGCTGCGGAGAAGAAGTTGGAGCCAAGCAGCCGGTCGCTGAGCACCGCGCTGCAGCCGGCGAGCAGCACACTGAAAATCAGCATGCTCAGAATGGCGTTCAAGAACCAAGCCCAGACGGTCACCGGCATTCGTGGCAGGGTCATACCGGTAGCGCGAAGTTCGATCGTCGTGACGGTAAAGTTCACTGCGCTCAATAAGGCGGCCACCGAAAAAATTGCCGCGCTGATTAGCCAAACGTCAATCCCTGATTGCATTGGGAAGAAGAAGGAGACGGTCATGCCGATCAGCGACGCGACCGTCATCCACAGCGAAACGAGGTTCAGCATGGGAAACGCCATTTCTTCGGCACCGATCTGAAGTGGTAGAAGAAAATTACCGAATCCAAGCTGCGGAGCCGCCGTGAGCACAAAAAATACCATCAGCGAGCCGTGTAAGAGTCGCACCGCAGCATAGCGTTCGGGAGTGTTTTCGAAGCTAGCGAGAAATGGAATTGCAGTGTCTGGCCACGAACTATGGACACGCAGCAAGGCGGAAAGGATCATGCCGACAAAAACGCTGAGCAGGGCCAGCCATAGGTATTGGAGACCAATGGCCTTGTGATGGGTATTAAAGAGGTAGCGAGAGACAAACCCGGCGTGGGCGGTGGAATTCGCGTTGGCGCCGTCGTCGTTTGTGACCATGGAGGTGCGCTGCCGCCCCTGGGCGGTTACCCTGAACCTGATTCGGTATATTACCGCCTGCCTGCGGAATTGCAAATACGGCGCAACGCTCGCGTCTGGGGTTCGGATCTGCTTTGTCGCGGCGAGAACGGTGTATGATTCTGGCCAAGTTGGCCGCCCACCAGCAAAAACGTTCCGAGGAGGATAGCTGCATGATCAAGAAAGCGGTTCTTATTTCGTTGGCCTGGTTGGTCAGCATTTCGGTTGTCAGCGTTGCCATGGTGGCACAAACTACGCAGGCCCCATCTTCCACGCAAACGCCACCTGCGGATGCCAGCAAGTCCAAGGCAAAGACGACCAAGCAGGCTCCGCCCGATCCGTCCAAGATTCCCCAAGCACCCGGAGGCGGAAACGGCAGAGTGTGGGTGAACACGTCGACGAAGGTCTACCACAAGGAAGGCGACGAGTGGTACGGCAAAACCAAGCACGGTCAGTATATGTCCGAGGCGGATGCGCAGAAAGCCGGATACCACCTGGCAAAATCGGGAGACGAGAAACCTAAAGACGCGACGAAAAAGTAGCTGGTCATTTCACAACGGGCCGCTTTTTTCGAGCGGCCTTTTCCTTTTATGCTGGACTCCGGAGGTTGTTTTTTCGTGGAAAACAAAAACGATCCCGCGGCCATGTGGGATGCGCTATGCGCGAAGAGAGCCCGTTTACGGCGAGCGGCCAAATGCCTATCTCAAAGTGCAATCGGCGCGGATGGAGCCGGGAGCCAGCATTCTCGTTCCTGGCGACGGGTACGGCCGCAATGGAATCTGGCTGGCGCAGCAAACGGCGGAGACCGCGGGTGTCGAAATGAAGATCGAGCAGGCTGATCTTGCGACCTGGAATTGGCCCGAAGCGCGGTATGACGCAGTGGCATCCATCTTTGTTCATCTCTTCCCGGCCGACCGCCACGCGATTCACGGAAACATGCTGCTCGCGGCAAAACCGGGAGGCATCGTGATTCTCCAGGCATTCAATCCCAGGCAGCTGCAGTACACGTCAGGTGGGCCGAAGCAAACTGATCTTCTTTATACCGCTGAGTTGTTGCGGCAGGATTTTGCGGGGGCGGAGATTCTGGAACTTGCGGAAGTCATTGCGGAATTGGACGAGGGAAGAATGCACAGAGGAAAAGGCGCGGTGGTGCAGGGAGTCTTCCGCAAAAAGTGAGCAACTCGATCCGGGCTGATGCGCGTTTGAGATTACTGAAATTGCTTCTGGAAAGATGCGAACTGCTCACGCAGTGTTTCTAATTCCCTTCGCAGAACGCTGACTTCCTCTTCTAGTTGAGCGATTCGTTCCCCATTCGCAGATGCCGAGTTTCCTGCTGGTGCGCCAAAAATCCTGTCGTCATTGGCTGGAAGCGGCGGAGCAGCATCACCACCCAGCAGATGCATGTAGCGAGCTTCTTTGGTTCCAGCCTGACGCGGCAACACTTTCACGAGCGGCGGTTCGCGACGCATCAGGAGATTTAACGCGGAGTGAACTCCATCCAGGTCTTCAAAGGCATACATGCGTTCCGCGCGGGTGCGAAGTTCACCCGGCGTTTGCGGACCGCGCAGAAGCAAGACACAGAGCAGGGCGATTTCATGACGGTGGAAATTGTAGAGTTCATTCAAGCGATGTTCGAACTTGGCTACTCGTGAATCACCACCCGCGGAACGCACTAGTGCTTGATCGGAGAGTGACCGCAGAGCATGGCGAACCGATTCCTCGTCGAGCGACATGACCGGCTCGCGATTGGATTTCTGGTTGCAGGCGTTGACCAAGGCATTCAGCGATAGCGGATAATATTCTGGGGTGGTTGCTTCTTTTTCGACCAAGGCGCCCAAGACGCGCATTTCCACTTCTGAGAGCTCCAGTGCCATTCCAAAATCATAGCAGGGAGAAAGGCCAACGTTCAGGGCTACATGGACATGGCGAGAACAAAAGTGTACTGGATGAACTTAGAAATTCAGGGCATGGCCGAGACTTGCCTGACAGTTCGCTACTCGGCTGAGTTCCAGACGTACAAATAAGAGCCGTCGCTGGCGGTGGCCACTTTGAGTCCAGCCTTGCGGGTAGCACGATTCAGGGCGGAGCGAACCTTTTCCTTGGACTCTTCGAGTCCGGCCAAGGGCACTTTAATGGCTGCGCCCTTTTCAAGACGGTCCAGGTCTCTCAGAATCTCAGTAACTACCAACTTGTGCTTGCCGTTGCGACCTTGAGGAACATCGGTCTGCATCATGCTGGTAAAGTGCAATTTCTGCGGTTTCTTGGAGCGATCAGAAGTCATGGGCGTCACCCCGATTGTATAAATAAACTTAACCTATCCTTATCGTACCAAGGCGTATTCCTGATTGCAAGTTAAATTCACGTAAGGCAAACGGCGCGTTACATTGCGCAGGCGATGTCGACTCTACGCGCTACACGCAGCCACCGCAGTCGCGCTGCAATCCTCGCGAACGGTGCTGCAAAAAAAGTTTTAAAGAGTTGACCCGTATCTGTTCCGGCTTGTTAGTGTCTTCTCGGGCAGGTGAATAATGCCGACGAAGATGCATTTTGAAAAAATAACACTCGACGAAGTGAAACGGATCATGGAACTTCGAGCCAAGCTGGAAGCGAAAGACGATCTTCCTGCAGAGCCAATCGTGATCGCGGTCAAAGAGGTAGACGTAAAATCCACAAAGGTCGCCCAGGGAAAAGGCGTGTTGAGATGAGTCGCCGATTCGATCTTTTTATATTGGAAAATGGTGAGCCCCGTTGGTTGGAAGCCGTAGAAAATCTCGAACATGCGAAGTCGAGATTGAAGTTGCTGCTAGCAGTGGATTTAACGAACCATTTCCTGGTGCTCGACCAGAAAACCGGGAATAAGACGGTACTCTCTGCCGCGGAGATTCAGAGCACAAAACCGCAAGCTTTGAGCCAGCAAAGCGCAACCTGATTTGTCGAATTTCGAGTCGTCAGGTTTCCCAGCCAATTTCCCCCGCAGAATGGTACGAGACTTCGCACCCAAGCAGTTGATAGTTTCAGGCCAAGTGCGCACAGCGGATCCGCGAGGTTACTCTTTTGCCCCTGCTTTTCATTTCCATCACGTGACTCACGTTTCCGGAGGCACTGTGAACGATCGGTTTGATCTTTTCGAGATCGATGCGGACGGAAACACCATTTGGCTTGGTTCGATAAATAATCTCGATGACGCGAGAAATTTCATCGAACAGCGCGCGTCACGGTCGGCAACGGCTTTTTGTGTATTCGATCAGATCAATGGCTCGAAGCAACTGTTTCGCCGTGACGACGAGATACCAAAGGCATGATCAGCGGGTGACCATACCGCGTACTTCTTCCCCACCGTGCCTGGACGAATACAAAGAGAAAAACTAACTTCGAGTACGCGGGTGAGGCAGACTTTACACGGATTTTACTTGCGTAGCATCTACCGTCGAGTTAGTTTTTACCACCCATGCCTAACCGAAGGCGGTAAGGCGGAAATCTGCGGAGGTCACGATGACGACTCCAAGGTTTGATATTTTCAAGGAAGACGGAGAGGGAAAGCTGCTGTGGTTGGGAACCGCGAATGACATGGATCAAGCGAGAAGCGAAGCGCTGCGGCGTGTGAGCAACCATCCCGCAGAGTCCAACAAATTCTGCGTGCTGGATTCAATAACGGGAAGAAGATTCGATATCAGGCCGAGCGAGTTCCAACAAAAACGCTAGATTTACTAATGCACGAAGGCGCAGATTCTGATGATTGTGCGCCGATCACGGATAAGCAGTCTGGAGGGGCTATGACCGGCCCTCGGTTCGACGTTTTCCAATTCAATTCAAATGGTAGCGTTGTGCAACTGGGATCGTGCGGCAGTCTGCAGGCCGTGGAACAAAGTTCATCGCGCCTCCTTCTTGAAGACTGTTGCAAGTTGTGCGTCTTGGATCGAGACACTGGGGAGATCGTTTTCTACGGGCGAGAGGAACTCCAAAGGGAAGGTCCCGCGGCGATGCTCCTAAGCGCGGCGACGGCCGATACGTAAGCTGATTCTCGCCAATTTTCGTAAGCGGTTTGCTCTTGGGCGCAGTCTTTAAATCGCACCCAATTCGAATTGATATGAACGGACGGATTTTCGCACGCAATGTCGATCAGAATTCACAGCGGGTTTAGGCCTTGATTTTGGTTCGTCCGACTGCCTTTCCTGGCCACTCCAGCAGTCCAAACGTATTCGTTCCTTCCTTGCGAAACAGCTTCTTTCCTCGAATCGCACGATAAACGATTGGCGTAATATCAGTTCTTTTCAGTTTTACTCCGAATCTTTTGCTTATGAATTTCGCAATTTGATCCACGTGAAGAGGGCGGCCATGTTCCAGTAAAACTATTTTAATCATCTGAGGTTGGGAGATAGGCGAGGAGCGCCGGTGGAGAATTGGCTGCTTGTGCTCGGCCTCAACAATTTTTGCCGCAGCGCGAAGCAAATCAATTTCCCGCTCCAACCTGGCAATCTCCAGCAGTTTTTCCGACAGGATCTCTTGGATACTCTTCATCTACGTCCCAGCGTCAGTGCCCTGCCGATTTTCACGAGTACTTTGGTCCTTACGATTCGAGTTTTTGCTAACTCCCACGCAATATCGAAACCGTTAGAATAGACCGCTCGTGCGATTGGTGTCGGTAAAATTTCGTAATGTCCATGTAAAGCGATGTAAAGACAGTAGGCCCACAGTTTGCCAGGCCGGCGCCCTCACGTGAGTGGTGAAAGAAATCGAAGAGGACCTGAATAGCGCCGCCGTGGCGAGACTTTGGTATTACCAGTGTGTCGCCTATGAGATGAATTTCACGCTCCCAACGACTTCTAAGGATTCGCGTCCGCTCTTATCGTCGGAAATCCTTGTTTTGTTGGGAAAAGCGACGACTCTTGCGAGGTTACTGCATATCAAAAAGAAGATGGTGCGGTCGAGTGGAGATGACACAATACTTCATTTTTATTGGGTTTTTGCTCATTACTTCGGTACTGTTGCCAATGTGTTGCCAGTCTGATAGGGTCTTTTTCGATGAGACCAAAGGTCACAATGCTGGCTCGGGTGAAGGTTCGTGGTCGTCATAAGTTCTTCCCAATAGACTTCAAGAATGGCCGTCCCGTCGAGCCGGAAGGCGCCACTTCTTATTATCTGCGCTACACACAGGACGGTGACCGCAGGGTTGAGCCTGTCGGGTCAAACCTAGATCGCGCCTTCGTTGCCTACCAGAATCGCGAACTGAACCATGCTCGAACCCATATGGGGCTAGCGCCCATCAGCGAGTTAGCTGCTCCCACCAAAGATAAATCCGGTCGCATGAAAATATCTCATGCGGTATCGGTCTATCTACAGGACCTTGGCGACACCGTGAAGACCGGGGAACGTTCGAAGGGCACACAACGCGGGTACAAAAACGCGGTAGAGGATTTTCGCGATAACTGCGGAGTGCAGTTTATGGAGGAGGTCACCGGAGAAGTTCTTCGCCGTTATAAGGTGTTCATGTTTGACCATATCAAGAAGCGTGTTCATGGCACCAAGCACAACACCGTTGCTAAGCGTTTCCGTTTTCTCAACACCTTCTTTAACAAGTTCGGGGTCAAGATGGTCAAGGACCGAACACCCCGCAAAGACGATCCGGGTTTGATGAATTACACGGACGTGCCACGAGAGCAGAAAAAGCCGAACACCGATAAATACAGCACCGACGAAATCAAGGCGATGCTTTCCGTCGCTGATGTAGATGAAGCTGACTTGATTCACTTCTTTTTGCGAACTGGTGTTCGCGATGAGGAATCCGCCTACATGGAGTGGAAGGACATCGATTGGAAGCGACAGCAAGTCTTGGTGCGGGAAAAGCCCGGACTTTGGAAGCCCAAAGACAAAGAGCAGCGCAATATCCCGGTCGAAGACGGTGTCCTCCTAAAACGTTTGGAGGCTCGGCACGAGCGACAGAAGCCGAAGAGCCATCTTGTCTTTCCGAACACATTGGGTCGCCCGGATATGCACCTGATACGGCAACTGCATAAAGTTGTTGAGAAGGCCAAAGAGAAGGACTTGGAGATTGAAGGCGTGCCGACACTACATCGATTCAGGCGAACGTACGCTTCTATGATGATTTCGCACAGCGATCTGCAAACGGTCAGTTCCCTTCTGGGTCATTCCAACATCGAGACGACGAGCCGATACCTCGCCAAGGATGAATCAAAAGCGCGTGTCGGGACTCGGACCGCATTCAAGGATGTGGAGTAATGGAGAAACTTCTCACCGCCGCGCAGGTAGCTGATTATCTCGGGATGCACCCGAAGACCTTGTACAAGCTTCTCCGCGAAAACAGAATCGCGCTGAATTTTATCCGCCTGCCGGGCCGCATGATTGGCTTCCGGCCTAAGGATGTCGAAACGTATTTGGATACACATGAGGTTGTTCGGACCGGTGACGGGCTAAAGCGCAAGAAAGAGTCGATGGCAGCAAAGTGGCGGCGGAAGATCAAAAACTACGAAATCATGACCAACGAACAGGCTCAAGATTTCTTTGCAAACGTTCGTACGATTGGCCCCAAATCAGTACACGAAGTTGCCGGGAAAGATGAGGAAGGGCGAGTTTATGTGTGGCGGGACGATAAATAGGTATCATTGCAGTCTCTTGACTTAGTTCAGCTGGTAGAGCGTGCGATTCGTAATCGCAAGGTCCCAAGTTCGACCGACGTGGTATCGCGCCTCACCGTTTCTTAGTTGATACGACAGCCGTGACTGCTATCACTGACATGGCTTCTCCGGCCACGTAATTGCGTAGCTGCTCTTGCACGGACGATTTCTTCCCGTGGGCGATACGTCCCTGTTTGTCGACGGGGAGATAGCTGTCGATGGCGGAGTAAACCGACTTGATAATCTTCTCGTCTGCCGCCTTTTTCACTTCCGCAGCTTCCGCAGTCTTCTTACGATTGTTAAATTCTTCCGCGTCCTTCACCCTTGGTTCTGATTTCTAGGGCGTTCGTTCTTCTCTATAGCGACCAGCTTGGCAGGCTTCACTAGAACCCATCTCATAAATCGGATTCGGGCACCTCTGGTAAGTTCGCTACCTGATAGCTTCTGGTACTTCGTCATCCACCCGGAACGACATTGCCTAAGCGCCGCATCGGTAAACACTGGCCGACTTCCCGGTACTAATCCGGCCAACTTCCTCCAACCCCGTTTCTGGACCGAGGGTGGCTAAGCTCTCATAATTTGGGATCTGCATTTCCTCAATTTGCACTCAAAGCTTAGTCTGGTCGTCGTTTTTTGCTGTCAGCAGAAAATTGCTTCGCGATTGGTACGGGCCGTCGACGGTGTTCGGGTAAGACTGCGAGCCATTTGATTGTGAAGTTTTGGAGATGTACGTTATCGTCTGCTACAAGAATGATCATTGGACTGGCTCGCTGTGACCAGGACTAATTAGGTCACTTCGAAAAGCCAGTGGTCGGACCTCGTTGAAGGTGCACACCGGGACTCAGTGCGGTAAGATTTCTGTCCAAGCGCTCTGCAAGGTGCCTCTCACCTCGCGCATCCGGCAGTCTATTGTGGAGTCACATGCAAATGCGACTGTTGGTCCCAGTTTTCTTGGAGCGATCGCTGCTGCTGGTTTTCTGCATTGCGCTGAACAGTTGCCAGTCGCATAAAGCCAATTCTGGACCTTCGATCGAGTTCACCCATATTCCGCCGGCGGCGCAGGGTGGACGAGAAAGAGTCGACACGATCTCTGGACGCGTAAGAAACGCTCGACCAAAGCAGCAGATTGTTATTTATGCGCAAAGCGGGCCTTGGTGGGTGCAGCCCTGGCCTGATCATCCCTTCATTCCCATCAAAGCAGACTCGACCTGGAGCACGGAAACTCATCTGGGATTTGAGTATGCTGCATTATTGGTGGAGCCGGATTATTATCCGCTGCCCATGATGGATGTAGCTCCGACCCAAGGCGGTTCCGTTGCTCTCGTGACAATTGTGAAGGGCGTTGGAACGCCGCAATTTGCCCCGACCGGATCGCTTAAATTCAGCGGCTATGATTGGGGTGTCCGCACGATTGCGAATGACAAGGGAGGTATGAACAACCTCTTCGATCCTGATAATGCATGGACCGATGCGAGCGGGGCGCTCCACATGCAGATCAAGAAGAAATCGGGCAGGTGGTCGTGCGCAGAAATATTCCTAAATCGCAGTCTCGGGTACGGCACGTATTCGGTAACTGTGCGTGATACCTCTCACTTAGAACCCGCTGCGGTCTTCACTATGTATATCTTCGAGGATTCGGCTGGTGAGCAGCACTATCGCGAGATGGACGTAGAGGTCAGTCACTGGGGTGAATCTGCAAATAGGAACAATGCACAATATGTAATTCAACCGTTCTACATTCCTGGGAACGTGTTCGCTTTTACGGTGCCCTCAGGCACCTTGACGTATGTCCTGCGATGGGAATCTGGACATGCAACTTTCAAGACCCTTCGCGGAAAATCTGCCGTTTCTGAACATGAGTTCACGTCTGGCATACCGGTACCGGGTAAGGCAAAACCCCGTCTGATCTTTTACATTGTTGCGAGCGACAAAAATCCTATGCAGAAGCCAAGCGAGGTTGTGGTTGAGAAGTTTGAATACCTTCCGTGAGGACGGTTTTGGAAGGCGCTGGCTACTCAGGTGTGCCATTGCCGGACTCGCGGCTCTCTGCTTCGCTGTTTCGGCGTCTGCAGTCGATCCCACCCGGACCGTGTCGCAATATCTCCACGACTCGTGGGGAACTGAGAGAGGTTTCCCGGGCGGATCTATAACGGCCATCGCACAGACTTCCGATGGCTATCTCTGGATTGGGACAGATAAAGGCCTGGTTCGTTTCGACGGTTTGAATTTTCGCCAGTTCGAGCGGGTCCATCCTTATCCAATTCTGATTGGTCCTGTACGAACACTCCTGGTTGACTCAAGCGATAACCTCTGGATCTTGCTACAAAACACCCAACTCTTTCGTTATCGCAATGGAAACTTCGAACTTATCCGCGGCGAGGCTGAGAACGGCACAACAGCGATCGCACGGGGGACGTCGGGTGCGGTTTTGCTCTCATCATTAGCTGTGGGCACTATGACATACAGTGACAACCGATTTCGAACCCTGTCGTCCGCAGCTCTTCCCGCCGACGCTGCAAGAGTCACGAACGGCGAGGCTCCTGACCAGCGATCACCTCTTTTCAGTTGGTCCTATGGCATGATGCCTGATCGTCAGCCGGCGCTCACCTCGATGGTGATCACCATGGCGCAGACTGACGACGGAAAGATTTGGCTTGGCACGGACCGTCGAGGGCTCTTCTATCTCCAGGGAGGCCATGTTTTGAGCGCCTTCAATGGGCGGGTTGATACGAAGATTAACTGCCTTCTGCTTCTTCAAAACTCAGAATTGTGGGTCGGAACGGCGAAGGGTGTGCTGCGCTGGAATGGAACAGAGCTTACTTTGGCAGGTGTACCGTCATCTCTTTTCAATCTCGACGTACTTTCCATTCTTCGTGACCGGGACTCGAACATCTGGGTTGGCACGAGTCGTGGTCTGCTTCGTTACAACGCGAACGGGGTTTCTTTACTGAGTACTCGCGAAACCACTGGACCGGTAGCTGCGCTCTTCGAAGATCGAGAGGGAAGCATATGGATCGGTAGCGCGCGCGGCCTCGAGCGACTGCGAGACAGCGCCTTTGTTACGTACTCTCTTCCCAATTTGAAATCGCAGAGCATGGGACCGGTGCACGTTGACTCCGGCGGCCGCACTTGGATCGCGCCAATTCAGGGTGGTTTGCGATGGCTGAGGGAAGGAACAAGTGCGGTTGTCCCCACCGAGGGGATCGCCAACGATGTCGTCTACTCCATCACCGGCACTGGCAAGGATGATGTCTGGGTGGGACGGCAACAGGGTGGACTCACCCATCTGCGCTACTCCGGCAATTCGTTTACAGCCAAGACCTACACGCAGGCAGACGGCCTCGCACAAAACAGCGTGTACGCGGTCTATCGGAGTCGTGATGGAACCGTCTGGTCCGGGACCCTCAGCAGTGGTGTAAGCGAGCTCAAGAACGGTCGTTTCACAAATTACACGACTACAGACGGGTTAGCGGCGAACACAATATCGTCGATTGCCGAGGGCCCTGACGGGACGATGTGGTTCGGGACCCCAAAAGGTGTCAGTGCCATGTCGCAGAAGGGGTGGCGAACCTATACCGTCAACGACGGATTACCCTCCGAGGATGTCAACTGCCTCCTGCAGGATTCAACGAGAATGCTGTGGATAGGAACGGCCGAAGGCCTCGCTTACCTCAGTGATGGGCATGTGGATGTACCCCGCGGAGTACCTAAGTTCCTGCAAGCACCAATATTCGGCATTGAAGAAGACAAAAACGGCTGGATATGG
>CAWKHR010000003.1:0-139530 GCA_963849395.1 Candidatus Acidiferrales bacterium | reverse complement strand
GATTCGAACCCACGGTAGGGGTTAACCTACACACGCTTTCCAAGCGTGCGCCTTAAACCGCTCGGCCACCTCTCCAGGATGCGGGTCAACGTTTCTACTTTAGCAGAAACGTAGAAGATGCGCATTTTGCGAGAGTGGCTTTTGCGCGATGCGGGGTCTCAAGTACACTAGTAAAGATGTCCCGCACTGCTCCGGGATCGTCTAATTGGTAGGACACCAGCCTTTGGAGCTGGCTATCCTGGTTCGAGTCCAGGTCCCGGAGCCATCTGTTTTCCCCACGCAGGCTGGCAGTTCCCCAGCGCTTTAAATCCGACAAAAATACGAAGTCAAACGTTGTGGCGTGAATTGATGTGATACGAATTCTTCAGACTCAGGCTGTTCACGCAATCTCTTGTCGAACTACTCGAATTCACTCTAGCCACGATGCGAGAGAATCTCATCGACCGCGCGCAGACCCTGATCAATCGCCACGTCGGTGTAAGCATTGGCACCTGCATCGGAATTCGCAATTGTGATGCGGCCAAATGGCTTCCGACCCAAAATCCACGGCTGCTCGCCATCCTTCCACGCGGGATCAAACAGCGCGTTCGGCGTATAGGCGTAACCGTGCGCCCAACGATTCACGGTGATTCCCGAAATGTCGGTCGCCGGGTCAAATCCTGCTGCGCCCAGCATGCGTCCCAGTTGGTCGCGAATATTCCGCTCGAATTGCGCAAACGGCGTCTGCAGAAGTTCCGCGCGGCCAGCGCGATTCTGATCCTTCATCGGCAATCCAGGCTTGCAGGGCGTGCGCAACATGAAAAGCACCGCGGGTTCGTCGGGCTTGCTGGGAAATTCGTAATTGCCAAGACTCACCGGAAAATCGAGCGTGGTGTAGGTATGATAGCTCGCCGGCGCCACAATTTGCCGAATGCCAAGTTTCGCGAACGAATTCCAGTTGCGCAGCGCAACATGGGTGTAGACCAGTGGCGCCTTCACCAGATACGAGAGCGACTCTTTCTGCGATTCAGGCAATTCCGGGCACAAATAAGGAATCATGGTGTTGTAACAGGCCAGCACGCAGTACTTCCCTTTTACGGTTTGCAGTTTGCCGCCGCGCATGTAGGTAACTTGAACTTCTTTCGCGGACTCCTTGGCCCCCACGTGCCCCGCGTTAACCACCGTGCTGTTCAGGCGAATGCGCACCGCGTTTTCCGCCGCATCCAACTTGCTGTAGTCCGCTTTAGCGGTCACCACATCTTCCATGGTGCTGCCGGGAATCGCGGCGGGAATCAGCGAACGCACCATCAACCGCGCCACAGAAGCGTTGCCATCTGGAAAATGAAAAATGTATGGCTCCTCTTTTTCGCGAGCTGGCAACCCCAGGCCATCGAATCCCGCGTAATTAAACGAACCGTAGTCATCCCCAGCTTCATAGCAAGAGAACGCCGGCACCGCTTCGATCCCCACGCAAAAGAGGTCGTGGGTGAAAGTCTGAAAAAACGGAAGAGCCTCAGGCGTCAGGTGGCAATCCTTGGTGAGATATTCCGCATAACTGATCTTCCGCAGTTTGGCGACTCTCTGCTCGACGGAAAGTCCCTTCAGATAATCCACTTTCTGGTCGTAAACTCGCGCGATATTTTGCCGCACCGCGTCAGAAAGCGGTGCCTTGGCCAAAAACTCGGGCCATGGAGTGGTATTCATGCCAGTCAGCAGTCGATCTTCGCCAAAAGTCTCCTTATCGAAAAAAGCAGCGGTGCCCAGCTTGGTGTAGAGCTTGCGGTCGTAGGCCTTGTAGAATTTCTGCGAATCGATGCCTATTTCTTTAATCAGCGCTTTGGATCGCGCGCTATAACTTCCCGGACTTTCGAGCGATTGCGTGCCGCCGTAGCTGAGCACCATGCGCCCGCCGGCCTGAAATTCGTTGCGCTTGGCGTGGCCTCCGAAATCGTCATGATTATCAATTACGAGGATTTTAACGTTGCGTCCGACGCGCTTGCGGTAAGAATACGCAGCGGCCAGTCCGCTGATTCCGCCACCAACCACGACAACGTCGTACGTTTCACCTGTGTCGCTAGGCTCTCCCATCGCATGGGGATTTTCCCCATCTCGCAAGCGATGCGCATACGTAAACGTGCCATCATGATTGCCGCGCATGCCCATCTTGGCTGGCGGATAGTAGCCAGGCTGTTTCTCTGGAGCAGTTTCGTCGAAGATCGCGGCCGCGAGTAGTCGCTCGGCGGGCAAAGCGCCGCCCAGCAAAGCTGCGCCAGTGCCAATCGCCACACCATTCAAGAAATCGCGACGCGTAATCTCGCGCGTCATTCCCAGCTCTTTATCCTTCTTCTGTTCGTCCATTCTCAGCAGCCCTCGGCTTCCACAAGGCGCGTAGTATATCGCGGCAGTCGCCAGCTTTACACATTGTCAGCAAGCTTTGGCCAAAACGAAAAAGTAAGAGCGGCGGCCGAACAGTTCTATTTCTGCCGCTACGCTGTTAACTTGTAACCACAGAACGGAGAGCACCGTGGCGCTGGTAGAAACCGTCGACGAAAAACTGGAAAAGGAAACTGGCAGGCTCGAAGCCTTCAGCGATGGTGTATTCGCAATTGCCATCACGCTTTTGGTGCTCGATCTGAAAGTGCCGCCCATCCCCATCGCTGGCGGAACGATGCAGGGGCTACGCGTCAATTTATGGCAACAGTGGCCCAACTACTTTTCTCTGGCCACCAGTTTTTTCACCATTTTGATTATGTGGATGCATCACCACGCGATTTTCAAGCACGTGCGGCGCACCGACGCGTGGCTACACTTCGTGAACGGCCTCCTGTTGTTGCTAATTACCTTTGTTCCCTATCCCACGGCGGTCCTGGCTCTCTATCTGAAAACGCCCGCAGCACCGATGGCTGTTGCTTTTTACGCCGGTACGTTTGTGATGATTGCCATCGCCTTCAACCTTTTGCTAATGGCGGCGTTTCGCAAGAAATTATTGGTGCGTTCTGTGCCTGCGGAATTTGCCGCCAAGACCCGGCAAAGCTATCTGGCAGGCCCGCCAGCGTATTTCATGGCTATGATCACAGCGTTCTACAGTGTCCGGGTATCCCTGACTATCTGCACGTTGTTGTGGATTTTCTGGGCAACTACGGTGACGAAAAATACTCGCGCATAACTCGCCCGCCGCGCTCAGTGGTAGGTGGTAACCAGTTCGCCGTTCACGATGCGCAGGTCAGCGATGTCCGAGGGCAAGCGCAACTTCTCCCGATTTTCCGGCGAATCCATCATGTGCTGCACCGCGGATTCCAGCGCCGATTGCGGAATTGGCAGCGAACCGATCTGCCCGCTCACTGGCACAAATTTCAGGTAGCCGTCGGCGGCGCCTAATTTTCCTCGTAGTTCCAGCGTCATGTCTTTGCCATGAACATCAAACACCACGTACGCCTTCACCAGGTCACCTTCCATTTGCACTTTCACGTCACGCACATTCGAGCGCATCTGCTCGATGTCGCCAGCGGAAGGAACGTCGTTGCCACTGGATGTGGCAATTGGAGCGCTGTTCGGCGTGCCACTGGCGATGCCAACCGGCGGAGGCGCTGCGGACTGTGCCGGGTTCTTTCCAAGCGCTTGGGCCAGCCGTGAAGCCAAAAGTGAGTTCAGTTCGGTTTCATCGAGCCGAACGGTTGCGGGTTCGCCCTTCCAAACCGATTGCTCCGCTTGCTGCACTTTTTCTTCGGCGCGAGCCGCGGCCTGTGGTGTCGTTTGCACTTGGGGTGGAGGCGATTTGCGCAGCACCAGAATAAGGGTGATAAATCCCGCCAAATACGTGGACCAACGCACAATACGAAAAGCCAGCCGCCACTTGCTCATGGTGTCGGGAGCAGCGGAATTCGGTGCGTTTTGGTTTAAGGTGTTCACAGAATTAGGTCGTGCCCTTCTTCTCCAACCTAGCGCGCCGAACCGTTAGCAGCAATGAACCCGCTGCAGTAAACAGCCAATTCGGCACCTGTACCTTCTGCCAGCCTGTGGGATACTCGCGAAGCGACGGAGAAAAATACTTGGCAACCGATCCAGCACTCCTTGAAGCACCAAACGTCAGCGCCTCAAGGCGTTTGCCGGCATATTTAGCGCTCGTTGCTGGCATCGTTTGCATCGGATGGTCCGCAATTCTGGTCCGCTGGACTGACATTCCAGGCCCAGCTTCGGCGTTCTATCGCATGCTGCTGCCCGCGCTGCTCCTGCTGCCAACATTTTTCTTCGATCGCCATCGTCAACGTGTCAGTGGACGCAACATCGGCATCATCGCGCTTGGCGGATTATTTTTCGCGCTGGATTTAGCGTTCTACAACACCTCCATCCTGCGCACCTCTGCAGCGAATGCCACGTTGCTCGGCAACAACACGCCGATTGTGGTGGGACTGCTGACCTGGCTCATCTTCGGGCGCAAACCGAAATTCTCGTTCTGGCTAGGACTGCTGCTCGCGGTGGGCGGCTCGCTGGTCATTCTCTGGGCGGATTTGCGGCGTCACGCGCATTTCGGCGTGGGAGATTTGATGGCGTTGGCGGCGGCCGCGTGTTTCGCCGTTTATCTGATCGCCACCGAACAGGTTCGAACCACCACCAGCACTATAGTGTTCCTGCGATTGGCCATGATTTCCAGCACGCTGGCTTTGCTGGTTATCAATCTTTCGTTGGGAATTTCGCTGCGCGTCACCAGCGGCCGCACCTGGCTGGCGCTGATCGCTCTGGGACTCATTTCGCAACTCGCCGGCTATCTTGCACTCACTTACGCGCTGGGACATTTGCCGGCCACCATTACGTCGGTTAGTTTGCTCTCGCAGGGGCCGCTGACCGCAGCAATGGCAGCCGTGCTGCTCAACGAACCAGTTGCCATGGCACAAATTGTTGGCGGGGTGCTGGTGTTGGGTGGCGTGGGCTTAGCGCATCGCGACAAACATCCGGAAGAAGAAGCCAACGTCTAGAATTTTCAAGTTAATTCGCGACAGCTAAATTTCCAGCTAGAAATCGCAGCAGTCCCAGCCTATTCCAGCGCAAGTATTTCGATATTGTTTCCCGAGGGGTCCTTCAAGTACACCGAGCGCGTGCCGTCGCGATGCTTCTTAGGTTCACCGTAGGCCGCTGGATCGCCGAGCAGCGCAAAATGGGGTGGATGCTGCTCCGAAAGCACAAACGCCAGCCGGATATTCGCAAATTCCACCAGCGCCCACGATTCATCCTGGTAGCCCACTTTGCAGTCAAAGTGCTTCGTGTACCAGTCAACGGTCTCCTTCACGTTAGAAACAGCCACAGCCACGTGATGCATGGTGTCGAGCTTTGCTTGCGTTTGCACATCCGCCATAAATCAATCTCCACGTCTGGATCGCAGTCCAATTCCCCATTTCCTAACTGATCAGCGATACATCCTCACCTTTCCAGTGTACTCGTTCTCTGTTCTATAATTGCGCCACGCCCAATTGCCTTTTTCCTCCCACGCAAGAATTAGGGCCTGCTTTGACTCGCCAATCTCTTCGCGCCCGCTCTTCCCAACGATCGAAACAATTCTGCCATCAAGCTTGCCCGTATCCAGCCTGTAGAGGAGACTTGTTGCCGATTAGCAGGCCGCCGCCCGGCAAACTTCTGAGAGGCCGTCCCCATGCGTATTTCGTTGCTGGCTATTGCCCTGTTTTGGTGCACCCTTCCCTGTTCGGCGCAACAAACAGATTCCACGCCAAAAAATCTCACGCACACAACGTCGCAAACCAGCGCCGCCCAACAGCCTCAGCCACAATCTCGCCCACGCCTCGGCGTTGCCCTCGAAGGTGGAGGCGCGTTGGGTCTAGCGCACATCGGCGTCTTGAAATGGTTCGAAGAACATCACATCCCCATCGATTATCTCGCCGGCACCAGTATGGGCGGCCTGGTCGGCGGCCTCTACGCCACTGGCAAAACCGCCGATGACCTGCGAAATATCGTCAAGAAGGCGGATTGGCAACTGCTGCTCGGCGGCCAAGTTCCCTACCAGGATCTGGCTTTCCGCCGCAAAGAAGACGCGCGCGACGTTGCCAACTCGATCGTTATCGGTCTGCGTCACGGCGCCTCTCTGCCCGCAGGATTAAACAGCGGCCAGCAAATTAACCTGCTGATCGATCGCGAGATTCTGCCGTATTCCTCGATTCCCTCCTTCAACGACTTGCCCATTCCCTTTCGCTGCGTCTCCACGGAATTAATCTCCGGCAAGCCCTACGTTTTTCATGATGGCTCTCTCTCCAACGCCATGCGCGCCACCATGTCCATTCCCGGCGTATTTGCTCCAGTGCGCGAAGGCGACAAGATTTTTGTGGATGGCGGCCTGGTAGACAATCTGCCCACCGACGTCGTGAAAAATATGGGTGCCGACGTAGTGATTGCCGTGCATTTGCAGATTTCTTCCGCCTCCGCCAAGGAAATTCAGTCCGCCTTCGGCGTAATCGGCCGCACCGTGGAACTGGTCATCGCGGAAACCGAAATTCGCGGCATGGCCGGCGCGGACCTGCTCATCAAAGCCAATGTCGAAGATTACTCCTCGATGGACTACAACAAAGCCGAAGATCTGATCAAAAGCGGCTACCAGGCCGCCGAAGCCAAAGCGCAGATTCTGAAAGTCTACGAATTAAACGATGCCGCCTGGGCGGAATATCAGCAGACCAAGCAGATGCGCCGCCGCGATTCCGTTCCCGCTCCTCAGTTCGTGCGCGTCGAGGGGGCTGACGAGGCCGGAACCAAAGGCATTGAAGAATTCCTGCACGGCTTGATTGGCAAGCCGCTCGACACCGCCAAGCTCGACAACATGCTCACCCGCCTCACCGGCGTGGGCCGCTACGACAGCATCAGCTATCAGAGCGTGAGCGAGGATGGTCGGGATGGACTACTCATCAACGTACAGGAGAAAAGTTACGCGCCACCACAAATCCAACCATCGTTCCAGATAGATGGCACGCAAACTGACGATGTCACCTTTACTCTTGGTGCCCGCCTTACCTTTATGGACATCGCCGGCTACCGCTCCGAGTGGCGCACCGATCTGCAGTTCGGCCAAACTTACGGCATCCAGACTGAGCTTTACCGGCCCTTTGCCAAGTCCTACAAATGGTTCGTGGCCCCGTTTGTGGATGCCACCCAAAGCACGTTTTTGATTTATTCCAAGAGCGATCCAAGAGCTGATTATCGCCTCGACCGAGTGCTCGCCGGCGGCGATCTGGGCTACAGCTTTAATCGCTTCGGTGAACTGCGCGTTGGCTATGGCATCGGCTATTACGACGCCACGCTCCGCCTCGGAACTCCGGACTTCGCTTCTGCCAACGGCCGCGTTGGAGCGTTTCACTCTCGCTACATCCTGGATCACACCGACGAAGCCGTATTTCCCGCAAAAGGTTATTACCTGAGCGCGAATTTTCAGTGGGTGGACACTGCGCCCGATGCTTCGCAAGCCTTTCCCTCTCTGGTTTTGAACGCCCAGTTTTTCCAGCCCATCTCGCCAAAAGGCATTATTTATCTGGTTGCCGAGGGAGGCAGCACATTCGGCGTGCAGAATACCGGCGTCCCGCAGTTCTTCCTGGGCGGAGTCGGCCGGCTGAGCGCCTACGGCTTGAATGAGCTCATGGGCAATCAATATTTTGTGGTTCGGCCTGGATACCGGCACAAAGTCTTTACCCTTTCACCGTTTGCCGGCAAACAGGTGTACTTCTCCACATTTGGCGAGGTCGGAAAAATGTATCGCGACCCCCTTGGCGCTCCCCGGCTTTCGGGCGACGTGGCGGCAGGCATGCTCGCGGAAACAGTGATTGGCCCGGTTTTTATCGGCGGCAGCGTCGGCGATACCGGCCACCAAAAGTGGTTCTTCCAGTTAGGGCGTGTTTTCTAAACGTTCATTCTCCATTCACACTTCACAGATATAAGAGTGGCTCCGGAAGCGTTCCCCACCTGGATTTTCACCGACGCTTGCTCCTGAAAGGAATCGTCATGGCCACAGCCACTGCGCCACCGCCCATCGTTCCCCCTCCTTCGTCTACGCACGTTATTCACGATAAGTTGAATCGAAGGCCTAGCCGCATTGGCACGTTGATATTTGCCTTGGTGTTGATCGGCGGCCTGATCTTCATCGGCACCAGCATTTCGCGCGACCTTACGGGAGTAACCCTGGGCTCCACGTGGCCTTACGTTTTGCTGGGCATCGCGCTGCTCGTGGCCCTGGGATTCGAATTTGTGAATGGATTTCACGATACCGCGAACGCCGTGGCCACGGTAATTTACACCCACTCTCTCGATCCCAATATTGCGGTTGTATGGTCCGGCTTCTGGAATTTCCTGGGCGTTGTAACCTCTAGCGGCGCCGTGGCTTTCGGCATCGTTTCGCTGCTCCCCGTCGAACTGATTCTGCAAGTTGGCGGCAGCGCCGGATTCGCCATGGTCTTTGCCTTGTTGATTGCGGCAATTCTTTGGAACTTGGGCACTTGGTGGCTGGGCTTGCCCGCTTCCAGCTCGCACAGTTTGATTGGTTCGATCATCGGCGTCGGTATCGCCAATCAGTTGATGAGCGTCAAAACCGGCACCAGCGGTGTCGACTGGGCGCAAGCTGCCAACATCGGCAAGTCGCTACTGCTCTCCCCGATCTTCGGATTCATCCTGGCTTCTTTATTGTTTTTGTTCATGAAGGCCATCATCAAGGACAAGCGGCTGTATGAAGCGCCGGTAGGCACCGAGCCACCGCCATTCTGGATTCGCAGCTTGCTGGTGCTGACCTGCACCGGCGTCAGCTTCTTCCATGGCTCCAACGATGGTCAAAAAGGCATGGGCCTGATCATGCTCATTCTGATCGGCACAGTCCCCACCACCTATGCGTTGAACCACGCCGTCACTCCACGGCAGTCGCAAGATTTCGTCGCCGTATCGCACCAGGCCGCCGACACCCTCGGCAAGTACGTGGAAACTTCCGCGGTCGTTGGCGATCCCCGCGACGATGTTACGGAGTACATCCGCACCAAAGAATTCAAGCCCGGCACTATGCTGGCGCTGCGCGTGTTGATCAATGACATCGGCACCGAAATGTCGCAATTCAAAGATCTCGCACAGGTGCCGCGCGAGCATGTGCGCAACTTCCGCAACGATATGTACATCGTCAGTGAAGCCCTACGCTTGATGCAGAAGTCTCATAAGCCGGAGTTTTCCACCGCCGACGTTGCCGTCCTCAAGAATTACAAGGCCCATGTCGACCAAGCCACCCGCTTCATTCCTCTGTGGGTGAAAGTCGCCGTGGCTCTGGCGTTGGGCCTCGGCACTATGGTTGGCTGGAAGCGCATTGTCGTCACCGTTGGCGAAAAAATCGGCAAAACTCACCTGACCTACGCGCAGGGCGCTGCGGCGGAAATCACCGCCATGGCGACGATTGGCGCGGCCGATGGCTTGGGGCTGCCGGTCAGTACCACCCACGTACTTTCCTCCGGCGTCGCCGGCACCATGGCCGCAAACGGCACCGGCTTGCAATGGTCCACGGTGCGCAATCTGTTGCTCGCCTGGGTTCTGACGCTGCCATCCGCGATGATGATCTCCGGCTTCCTCTTCTACACGCTCCGCCACCTGGTCTTTAAAGGCTAGCGAAACTTGTGCGGTATTGCAGCGGGCTGGCGTGCGGCTCGCTCTTAGGCGCAAGCCGGCCAAGCCTACTGCTGCAGTGTGCGTAAGTGGGTCGAATTCTGCCGGCGGCTTGGCGCAGCGCCGCGGTGCGGCATAATCACCAGAAGTACCAACGAATTGGCGTTCGCTCCTTTACGTTTCGCGGCAACAAATTGCCACTGCTGTACGGAACTTTCGATCGACCGCGCAACTCCGTCTGGATCCTGCAACACTCTTAGCGCAGTGAGTTCGCCCTGCTCGTCCACTTCCCCGCTAAAAATCACACTGCCCTGCACACTGACTCCGGGCGCTTCCGGTTCCCGGGTGAGCACCGGCAAAGCGCCATGATCCGCACTACCATCCGCCAGCGGCCCGTTGTACTCGTGCACCGCCTTGCTTCCCTGCGGAGCTCCCGGCGGCGCAAACTGAAAGACGATCCCGATGCGCTCTTCAACTGCTTCTCCATTCTCGTACGCCGGGCGAAAGCTCCACGTCTGCACCGAACTCAAAACTTTTGCCACGAACGGTTGTGCACCTTCCACCACCCGGATGTCTTCCAGTTCTCCCTGGCGATTCACCAGCGCATCGAGCAGGACTTCTCCACCCAGCAGCGATTGCTTAGGGAACGCAGCCGGGATCAACGATAAAGGCTTCGGAGCGTGCACGCCCCTAACGGAGTCTTCCTCAGCTGCACGATCCGGCGAAGCGCCATCGCTAGCGCCTGATTCCTTCGCGGCTTCCCACGCCACGCCCTGTTTCTGCAACAGTGCAATCGCGTAGTGGATCGGCACGGCAGCCGCCGCGCCAGCATCTCCCGCTGGCTTTCCGGACATGGCGAAGGCCAGCGAGCTGAGCCGCAGCCAGCGTCCTTCTACCAGTCCCACCGCTGCATGCGATTCCGCGGAGACCACCGGCGCTCCGCTATCCCCTTTCAACACATCATGGCCGAACAGCAGCAACTGTGTTTCCGAGCTGCCCTGGTCGAGTTGCGAAAACTCATACTCCAGCACATCGCCGGCAGGGCGATCCTCATTCAGCACATCGAAAGTGTGGGGGTCTTTCAGGCGCGAAGGACGCAAGGCCGCTGCTAAAACCGCGTGACCCGGCGTAGGCCGCTGCACCGCCAGCGGCAGAACCCGTACTTGGTATCGGCCTTCGAATGGGTTGGGCGTGGCTCGCAGCAAGGCCACGTCGTGCTCGCGATCCATCGCTACCAGCGTCAAACTCAACAATCGCGGCGGTGCCATGGCCGAGCGCAACACGATGTACGGCGAATCCGTCAGCTGGCTCAGCACGTGAGCCGCAGTCAGTAGATAACCTTCCCTGTTGATGAAGAAGCCGTTGCCGTAAAAAATGTAGTGATATCCCCGCTCCGAAGCTTCTTGGTCCACGGGATACACAATCGGGCATAGCGCCGAGGACAACGCGTCTCCGGCCGCAGGTCCAGGTTGGCCATTGGCCGTCATCGCCCCTGCGCAGCTTAACCCGCAAAGCAATGCCAGAGCCGCCAGCGGCTGTTTCATCTTATTTCTCAGGAATCTCATCCAACATCAGAATAGCGCCACGGTAGTACCGCGCAACGGGCCTGAAGGACAGTTGAACGTGGACTCCTCAGCCCAGCCAAACAGAGCTAGCCCTGGCCTGGCTCGATCCGGAACTCCGGCAGCTAAACCGAGATGAACGGGGATTGAACTTCAGGTTGAACGCGCTGGCGACCGAACCGAACCAATTAAAGTTGCGGTACCGGCGTTTCGAACAAGGCTTCCATGGCCGAGACCAACGTAGTCGCGGCGCTCATCTTGGTAACATACCCATCCGCGCCAGCAGCCTGCGCCTCCGCTTGCATCTGCGGAGAATTATGAATAGTCACGATGATGATCTTGGTTTCCGGGGCCAGTTTGCGGATTTTCTTCGCGGCTTGCAGCCCAGTCATCACCGGCATGCTCATGTCCAACAGCACCAGAGCCGGCTTCAGTTTCAGGGTCTGCTCCACGCCCTGCTCGCCGTTTTCCGCCTCGCCACACACCGCAAAGCGCGTGTCGCGCAGCACTTCCTTCAAACCGCGACGCACTAATTCGTGATCATCTACCAGCAACACGCGTACTTGATTCATCGTCGACCTGGTACCGTAAAATATCGATATCGCGGCCGGTAAGCCATACAATTTTCGCCGTATAGCCGCGTCCTGGTTATTACAGATTTTAGCGGGTGGATCGCGCCTGCGCGGCCTCACTCATGTCCCAAATTTCCACCCAATTCTTGACTCTCTCGATGCCAAGGACCTTTCCCGACCAGCCGCACTGGCAGATCACCTGGAAAGATTTGGCGTCTACTTCTTCGAGGCTGGTTTGGCTACTCAACGTGGCCGCAGCCACTGGCTCACCCGATTCCGGGCACTTAAACACCAAGATGTGAGCGATCACGGAATTTGTACCGCTAACAGTTTTCTCCATATATGAACTCTGCCAAGGCTCCGGCGCTGGCAACATACTCGCTTTCGGTAAGAAGCCAGATTTTGGGTGATTAGAAAAATTAGGACGAATCGTGGAGTTTTTGCGCGAGGATAATTGTTCCCGAATGAATAGCTTAGGCGAGAAATGAGAAAAACTGTGGAGATTCGGCCAGAAAATGGCAAAGGCATCCGCTTTCGTCTGCCCAGCCAGCAGTCTAAGCGAATGCCTTAACCATGCTTACAATTACGATGTTGGCATTTTCTCCGGCTAGCTTCTATACAGCCTTCTGTGTAATTTGAGCAAACTTTTGCACAATTACGTCATTTTTTTGTACAGTCGCAAACATAACTCCCGTCTTATCCGCGGGACCTCTCTGAACCGCGATAACTTAACAGCTTGTCAGCGGCAACCCGACAGGAGTACAGTACCGTCCTGCTTTCACTTCGGGGTCAAAAGCTTGCACACGCACTATCGGCTTCCATTCGTCCCAAAATCTTTGCTGCTTGCGCTGGCGGTCATTCTTCTCAGTTTCCCTGGTTCAACTTCAGCCACACAGGATGCCGCCTCAAAGCCGGGCGCCTGGTCGGGCATTCTCGTTTCCTCGAGCTGCAACGCCGACGAGGCCTTCAATGAGTCTCCCGAGTGCTTCAAGGACGTTCCCGGCGCTAAGCTCGCGCTCTACGACGACACCAATCGCCTGATGTACGACCTGAACCCGCAGGAAAAAGTCACAGCGCACTTGGGCGACACGGTTACCGTCCGTGGCACGCTTAACGACGACGCCATCCAGATGACCTCCCTCGAGTTGATGTCCATCGGTCTCGCCGTCGGCCAGAAAGCGCCAGCCTTCTCCGTCAGTGATCAGTTTGGCCATGTGCAAACGCTGGACACGCTGCGCGGCAAAAACGGAACGGTGCTGCTCTTTTTTCGTTCCGCGGACTGGTGACCCTTCTGTAAAGGGCAGCTGGTCCAGCTGCAGAGCGCCGTACCAAGATTCGAAAAGCAGGGCGTAAAACTCGCCGCCATCAGCTATGACTCGCAAGACATCCTGAAATTTTTTGCCGACCGCCACAAGATCGACTATCCGATGCTCGGCGATCCGGATTCCAAGATCATCAAGGAATACGGCGTTTTCAATCACGAAGCCACCGGCATGCAGAAGGGCTTCGCGCGGCCAGGATATTTTTATATCGACGCCAACGGCATAATTCGCGAAAAGTTCTTCGAGGCGAAATATCGCGAGCGGCTCACCGGCAACAGCATCATTGCCAAACTCTTCCCGGAATTGGGACAAGAAGTCACGGAAACCGTCGAAGCGCCACATCTGCAGTTGGCACTGGAACAGTCCGATACCACCGGCGTTCCCGGCACTCGCGTCACGGTAGTCGCTGAGGTCCGCCTGCCCGCGGAGGTCCACGTCTACGCGCCGGGCACGCAAGGCTACAAACCCATCAAGCTAGTAATCGATCCAAGTCCACAGCTTGAGCTGAAGCCTGCGGTCTATCCGGCTTCCCAAACTCTCTACATGGCCGCCATTAAAGAAAAAGTCCCGGTGTACGAAGGCACCTTCCGCGTTAGCCAGGACGTCAAAGTCAGCTCCTCCGCCGGGTTTTGGGGCTCCATCGGCGACGACGGCAAAGTCCTCACCATTACCGGCAAGCTGGAATATCAAGCCTGCGACAAGACCATGTGCTTTGTGCCCACATCCGTCCCGGTGAAATGGCAGATCAAGGTCTTCCCGCTGGACCGCACCCGCGCCCCGGTCAGCATGCGTCACAAGTAGAAATTGGCTTGGAAGCGAGCCGATCGGCCCAAGAAAAAAAAACTCGACGAAGACCGCTTGACTTTCGCTTTTTGTTCGCTTATAGTCCGCTCCGGTAGAGGAAACGGGAAACGGGTGACTCCGGCTTCATTGCCTTCAGGCTCTCTCGAGCCGTGGGTCACCCGTTAAACGTACTCCAACTTCCGCTTCCCTGCCAGGAGCCGCCATGAACACCTGTGTCGAAAACGTCGCCCCCGAAATTCTGGCGACTCCCCAGCTTGCAATCCGGATAGCCAGACTAAACGCCCATCGTGCCCAGAAAACGCCGCGCATCGTTTATGTTCGCATGGATTGCTTCTTCGCCTCCTTCGAGCAGGCACTCAGTCCCGAACTCCGCGACAAACCACTCCTGGTGGGCCACAACGTCGTGGCGTCCGCAAGCCAGCAGGCAATTCTGTCTGGCGTGAAAGTTGGGATGAGCACTTCGGAAGCACTGTTACTCTGTCCGGAGGCTCAGACTGTCACACCGCAATACGCCCGCTATGCCGAAACTGCGGAGCATATACGCTGGATCCTGAAGACGTACACGCCTGATGTCGAAGCTGCGGGCTTAGATGACTTCTATCTCGATTTTGCTAATGCGAAACTCACCCTCGAGGCTTTCGAAGCGATGCTGCTCCGCATGCAGACGGATATCCACGAAAACACTGGCTTGACCGTGTCCCTGGGAGCGGCTTGCAATCTAGCCTTGGCAGTAATGGCGTCGCGCATGGCAGGCCCGTCGAGATTGCGCGTGATTACGCCGGGTAAGGCGCACGACTTCTTGGCGCCCCTCTCCGTGGAGATGCTTCAAGGACTTACTCGCTCGCAGCTAAACCTGTTGTCCGCCGAGGGTGTCGTGAATCTCGGCCAGTTGCGGTTACTGCCGAAACCAGTCCTGATTTCCGCGTTCGGCGAATCTCTGGGCCAGCAACTCTGGCGGGAAACGCGCGGGCTCGACCAGCCACACCCCACGAAGGGTTCGAACTCTCTCACCATCTCACGCCAAGCACTTCTTGAAAATGGCTCCTGCGACTCCCAGCAACTCGACGGATTGCTCACCTATTTCAGCGAGCGGCTCTGCGGCGCGCTGCGCGATCAACAGACCGCGGCTCTGGCAATCGATCTATCCATCAGCTACGTCGATGAATACGCTGCTCATCAATGCATTCGCTTGGCACGGCCCACCAGTAGCGAGCGTGACCTGTTGCCTATCGCCAAGGAATTGTTCAGCAAATTGTCTAGCCGTCCAGTGGCGGTCCGACAGATCGGCCTTGCCGCCACGGTACCGCCTTCGAATCCGCTCGAAAACGAATCGTTCTTCGCCCGTCTGAAGCGCCGCTGGACTCTAAACCGTGAAATGGCTCTCTCTGCGCCCTGTCTCTCGCGCTGAGCCAAGCGGGGGCTCTGACCGGGCCAGGCTCTGACTTCTCGCCCCGCCATTCGAATATCGATTGTCCCGACAGTAGATAGCACCCGCGACACCTGAACCCCCATCCTGGTTGCGGCCACCCTCCGGGAGATTCATACTTTCCCCATGGCCGTCCCCCGCCAGAATTCGCTCCTGCTGGTCCCGCTCGCCCTGCTTGTGGCTGGAGCTGTATCCACTCCGCCGGCGCTCGGCGACGAAATCCGGCTGAAAGACGGCAAAAAGCTCTACGGTGTGATCGTGTCCTACGAAGACAACATGTTCAAAGTCAGGACCGACTTCGGCTACGCGCTCGTCGAGAAAGACAAGATCGCTTCTATAATTCCCGACACTCCCGCTGGCGCAGCCTCTTCCAAGTCCAGTGCCACGCCTCCACCTGCAAAATCCAAACCCGAACCGGCCGCAGCCAAGAGCACTCCGCCCGCAGCAGCAAAGTCAGATAGCGACACATCTTCGACCGGAAATACTGTCGCAACGCCTACCGCGACTCCCAGTGGGCGCGAAAAGGCTGCCGCCATCGTCAGCAACGCCAATGCACGCCCAGAGATTCCCGCGAACAATTCCTCCACAGAGAGCGCTGCACCCGCACTCAAAACCACCACCACCGCCGCGCCAAAATCAACTTTGGCTGCTCCCAGCTCCGCACCGCCTCCGCCGCCCAAGGACGAACCACCGCCCAACCGCGAAGAAGTTCTGGGCAATCTCTACGTCAACCACACTTACGGCTTTCGCATGTTCAAAGCGCCCAGCTGGCAGCTCATCGAAGCCGCCGGGCAGACCTTGCCCAACGCCATCGTCGCCATGGGTACCAACAACGAATCCACGCTTCTGGTGATCAGCCGCGAGAAAACCAAGGGCACGCTGGAAAACGCCGCGCCCGCGGTAGAAAAGCGTCTTCATGATGTGTATGAGAATTACCGGCTTATTTCCAATCGCAAAACCATCGTCGGTGGCCTGCCCGCCCTCGAATATCGCTATCGCGGTACGGCCGACGAGCACGACTGGTCCGGCACGCTTGTAATTGTTTCGCGAGGCGCGGATATTTTCACTGTATTAGGAATGACCTACGCCGACACCGACCTGATTCAGATTCAGGAAAACGTAATCGCCCGCGCCATCTCCAGCCTGGATTTCAGCGCCAAGCAATAACCGGACGAAGCACGCTCCCAGCATTCAATCCAGCGCCTCAACTTTTCAGCTTTGAACTTTTGAACTCAGGTTTAAACCACACGCCGTCTTTGCGTGTGGCTCTTTCGATTTCTGACTCTAGCTTTCCGCGTGTACCGGCTGGTTTTCCTGCAATTTGCGGCTTTCGCGAATCATTCCAATTAACGACTGCACAGCGCGCGGCAGGCTGCGATCGCGGCGGTACACCAAGGCAAGCTCCCGCCACAAATCCACGCCCTCCACATTCAGCAACTTCACTTCGCCGGTCTTCACCTGATCTTTGGCGAAACTCTCGCTGATAATCGAGATCCCCACGTCGGCCGCCACAAACGTCTTGATCATCCCGATGCTGGGCAGTTCCATCGCCACCCGCAAACGCGAACGATGCGGACGAAACAGCTTGTCCAGCACCTGCCGCGTGTAGCCGGTCTTGGGAAAAATCAGCGGAGCCGAGGCGATTTCATCCAGCGTCACGTGCGACCGCTGTGCCAATGGATTCTTGGTGCTCACCATGAATCGCAGGCGATCCCGATTAATCACATGCATCTTCAAGTTCGGCGATTTCAACGGCAACGTCACGATACCCAAATCCAGCGAACCATCTTCCAACCGTTGCAGAATCTTATGGCTGAAGTTGCGATAGATGCTGATATGCACCAGCGGGTAGCGTTTCTGAAATTCCGCCAAAATTTCCGGCAACAGGTAAAGGCACGTCGCTTCATTGGCCCCAAATGCCACCGGCCCTTGCACTACGTTGCCGCGATCGGCCACCACTTGCATGGACTCGTCGCGCAGGCGCAGCAACCGTTCCGCAAACTCAAATAGCACTTCACCCGCAGGCGTCAGTTCCACGGATTTCGCCGAACGATCCAGCAATTTCGCGTGATACGCCTGTTCCAACTGGCGGATCTGCGCACTCACCGCCGATTGCGAGCGAAACACTTTTTGTCCTGCCTTGGAAAAACTCTTGAGCTTCGCTACTTGCACAAACGTAGTTAGTTGGTCGAAATCCATAGCCTCCACTCTTTCGTAGCAAGAGTATATCGGATTTTATGTGATAAAGCGGTGAAGATGCCTTCGGGCTCAGGCATAGTGAGGCGCGGGACCGGTGGGCACCGCTACAAAATTCCCGGCAAGCGCCGGAATCGAATCGCTGGCCGCCGCGGAAACGGCGCGCCACGCAGCCTCCAACGTTCCCTGGAAATGAATCGGCTGAATGCGCACAAATGGCAGGGGCGTGCGTTGCGCCAACAGCCGCGAGGCCCGGAAGCTCCCGGTGTGAGCCACATGAGCTGCCAACAAAGTCCGAAGACGATGCTCTTCGTGATCTTCGAGCTCCTGCGGCTGCACAAATTCCAGATTCAGCACGTGGTCCGCTTCGCTGCGCATCACGTAAGCCAGTCCGCCGGTCATGCCCGAGCCAAAATTCAGTCCAATCGGGCCAAGCACCGCTACGATGCCGCCCGTCATGTACTCGCATCCGTGCTGACCAACACCTTCGACCACCGCTACGGCACCACTGTTGCGCACCGCAAAGCGTTCACCAGCCTGCCCGGAAACAAAAAGCTGTCCCGAAGTCGCGCCATACAAAACCGTGTTTCCCACTAGAACATCGCCGCGTTTCGATGCGCTATTTCCCGCGCGCACCACCAGCGTGCCCCCGGAAAGCCCCTTCCCTACGTAATCGTTGGCTTCCCCATGCAATTTCAGGGTGACGCCTTCCGACAGAAATGCCCCGAAACTCTGTCCAGCAGTGCCGCGGAATTCGCGACTCACGGTTGATCCATCGTGCAGTTCGCTGTCGTGAATCTGTTGCCGCAAACGCTGACCGCTTAGGTGCGTGCCAATGCCGCGGTGAAAATTGTGAATAGGGGCCGGCGAACTTCCTTGCGATCCTGCCAGATCCAGCAACAATTCCATCTCCGGCATGCCAGCATCCAGCACGCTGGTCTGCTGTGGCACCACGTGCCGTGGATTCGATACCGGGATCACCAACAATGCGTCCATGCCCGACTTGGTTTCCAAGCGGTCGTACCAGCCGCGCAATTCCGTCAACGAGCGTACGCCCAATTCCGCCATGTGCTTGCGAATTTCTTCGCCCAGCGCGCGAAAATAACTGACCACCATTTCCGGCTTACCGTTGAATCGCGTCCGCAACGTTTCATCTTGCGTGGCAATTCCCACCGGGCAAGTATTCAAATGACATTGGCGGGCCATCACGCAGCCGATCGCCACCAGCGCCGCTGTGCCAAATCCAAATTCATCCGCGCCCAAAATCGCGCCAATCAAAATGTCGCGCGCAAAGCGCAATCCGCCATCCACTCGCAAAGAAACACGCGAACGCAACCCAGCGCGTAGCAACGTTTCATGCGTCTCGCGCAAACCAATTTCCCACGGCAAGCCGGTATTCTTGATGGAAGTCAGCGGCGAGGAGCCCGTCCCGCCATTGTGTCCGCTGATGGTGATGACGTTCGCGCCGGCCTTGGCCACACCAGCCGCAATCACGCCAATCCCAGTGCCCGATACCAACTTAACGCCGATGCGCGCATCGGGATTTACTGCTCGCAAATCGTGAATCAACTGCGCCAAGTCCTCGATGCTATAAATATCATGATGCGGCGGCGGCGAAATCAGTGGCGTACCCGGCGTAGCGTGGCGAATGCGCGCGATATATTCGGTCACTTTGCGCGCTGGCAGTTGCCCTCCTTCGCCGGGCTTGGAGCCCTGCGCCATCTTGATTTCCAATTCTTCCGCGCGAACCAAATATTCCGCAGTGACGCCAAATCGTCCCGACGCTACTTGCTTGACCTTGCTCGTGGTGCCGGTCTCACTGTAAAGCTCGGAATCCTCGCCGCCTTCACCGGTATTGCTGCGCCCGCCAATCTGATTCATGGCGATCGAAAGTGTTTTATGCGCTTCCGGACTCAACGAGCCAAGCGACATCGCCTGAGTCGAGAAGCGCTTCAAAATTGCTTCCAGCGGCTCCACTTCCTCCAGCGCCACCGCCTGCTCCGGCAGCATGTTCAAAAGATCGCGCAGAAACGTCGGGCTCGCCGCCTTCGACAATTCTTCCAGCGCTGCGTAATTCTCCGGCTTGGCATTTTTGATGTACGCATGCATTCGCCGCACAAATTCCGGCGAGGTCGCATGCAATTCCGCACCTTTGCGAAAGCGGTACAAACCCTGATCCGCCAGCTCCGGTGCCGCCGTGCCATACGCTGCGGCATGCATCTGCAGATAATCCTTCAGCAGCAGGTCCAGCGTCTTAGTGCCGGGATAAAATCCCGCATCCTCAAAGTATTCGCGGCAAATATCTTCGTCGAGCCCCAGCACTTCAAACAAATGGCTGTTGCGATAGCTGACCAGCGTCGAAATGCCCATGCGTGCCAGCACTTTGCGCAGCCCGCCGTACATTCCTTTGCGCACCTTTTCAAACGACTCAGCCTCTTCCTGCTCGGCAAATTGTTCCGCTAGATACGGCACCACCGCGCTCGCGCCCGCAGCCAGCAACATCGCCACATGATGGGTATCGAAAACCTGCGCGCTCTCTACCACCAGCGGGACGTCCGCCATTCCCTGCGCCACAAGATTTTTCCAAGCCCGCGCCGCGGCCAACAATGCCGGCAAAGCTGCGCGCTCCTTGCTGATCCCGCGATCGGAAAGGAGGAGGAGCCCCGGGCGCTCGCCACCACTCAGAGGGGTAGTAATGCACTGAGTCAAACTGCGGCGCGCTCCCGGAACTCCCAGGGTGGAAGGAAAAGTAAAATCAAGAATTTGTACCGGCGTGAGCGTGTCGCACAGCGAAGCCAGCTCCGCAACACTCAGGATCGGCCCGGAAAGAATGTGGTCTTTGCCCAGCGGCATTTCCAGCGACATCACGTGCGACTCGCGCAGCGGATCAATCGGCGGATTGGTGACCTGCGCGAAGCGCTGCTTGCAGTAATCCCAAAGCGTCCGGGTCAACGAAGACAAGAACGCCGGCGGCGCGTCATCGCCCATGCTCCAGTCTGCTTCTTTGCCCGTCAGTAGTGGCCGGAACAGAATTTTGTACTGGTCGTCGCTCCACCCCGCGGCGCCAGCCATGCGCTTCGGATCGGCGACGCGGATAGAACTGACCTGCGCGTCCAGTTGCAGACGCTGCGGTTCGCTTCCCGCGCTGCGTCCATGCTGCATCGCCACGCTCTTCAGCAATTCCCGCCAACGCAAAAACACGCCAGCCTGCGGATTCGCCAGAATCATTTCGCCCGGGCCCAACCTGTGGCGCTCGGCGATGCGCGATTCTTCCAGGTCCACCAAACCAGTTTCTGACCCGGCGATCACCAATCCGTCGTGCGTCACCGTGTAGCGCATCGGCCGCAATCCGTTGCGATCCAGCTTCACGCCCACCGAAAAGCCGTCGCTGAACACCATCGCCGCCGGTCCATCCCACGGCTCGCCTTCGCGCGACAATGCTTCCAGCGTCATCCGCACATCCGCGGACAAAAATGGATCGTGCGTGTACGCCGGTGGCACCAACTCCAACATCGCCGTTTCCACGGTCTTGTTTTGTAGCAGTTTCAATTCCAGCGCATTGTCAAAGCTCCCGGAGTCGCTGACTCGCTCTTCCAGAAGCTTGAACCACTTCCCTACGCCGATGCGCTTGCGAATCTCGCGTTCCTTGGCACGCAGCCACCGGCGATTGCTGACAATCGTGTTGATTTCTCCGTTGTGCGCCACATAACGAAACGGCTGCGCCAGTTGCCAAGAAGGTTCGGTATTCGTTGAATAGCGCTGGTGGAAAATTGCAAAGTTGGCCACAAACTCAGTGCTGCGCAAATCTTCATAAAATCGCGGGAATTGCCAAGGCGTCAGCAAGCCTTTATAAACAATGGTGCGCGAAGACAACGAACACAAATAACACCGTTCCGGCAGCAAGCCTTCCGCTCGTTTGCGCAACAATGCCAGGCTTCGCTCGAATTTCGGCGCGGGCACTTCGGAACCATTTTTTGTAGGAACAGGCTCAACGAAGAACTGCGCAATCTCTGGCATGGTTTCAAACGCGCGCTGCCCCAACGAATTGGGGTTCACCGGAACTTTGCGCCAGCCCGCCAGCTTCAATTTGCTGCGGCCAATCGCCTCTTCCATCGCCGCGCGAGCATCCGCCACGCGCGAATGCGGCGAAAACAACATGCCGACCCCAAAATGTTCGCCGAGCGCGATCCCTTCCTCCGCCGCGCGTGCCCGGAAAAACTCCACCGGTAAACTCGTGAGCACGCCGGCGCCGTCGCCGCTCGCACCATCCGCGTCCACACCTCCACGGTGCGACAATCGTTCCAGCGCTTGCAGCGCATACTGCAGGATTTCGTTACTTGGAAGACCGCTTAGGCGCGCAATAAACCCTGTCCCGCACGCATCATGGTCCGGGTGTCCCCAGTTCGGCTGGCGCCAAATCTTGTCCCTCGCCGGGAGGCTACACATATAAGGTTAATAGACGCCGCGCCACGGAATGTACAATGCAGAATTTTTCTGGAGTCTATCGGTTTTCTGCGGGACCTGAACGCTTCAAATACTTCAAAACTTGGTGACTTCGCTGAAGTGAAAATCGCCCACTTTCATTGCCGGAACCACCATTTCGAACGCTTCCTCGCCGCTGGCCCGGTGCGACGGGCTCAGGCTCTCCACATTTCGAAGCATCTCTAAAATCGATTGATTGAATCGAAAATTCCGGGCCCCCTTCGTGATTTTGCACTTCTCCACCAGGAACAAACCGTCCCTCGTCATCCCCGTCATGATCTTTTCGTAGGGGTCCACTTCGCGGATGTACCACAGCCGCGTGACCAGCAAGCCGCGGTCCGTCGACGCAATCATCTCATCCACCGACGTTTTCCCACCGCCAATCACCAGGTTCAGCGGCGCTTCGCCGTGCTCGTTCGGCAAGGGGAATCCGTGCCCGGTCGGTTTGCGTCCAGCCTCTTTGGCCGAGCGTCGCGAGTACACCAGATTTTTCGGCACGCCTTTATCTACCAGCAAAACCTTTTGCCGCGGCACGCCTTCGCCGTCAAACGCGGGTCCGACCTGCTCTGGATGGTAAACATCGTCGGTAATCGAAATGTTGGCTCCAAAGAGCGGCTTGCCCATGCGATCGGCCAGGCACGAACGCTTGTCTTGCACCGCCGTCGCTGCGAAATCGTAAAAAAGAAATCCCACCAGATCCAACGTCGCTGCCGGCTCCAGAATTACGGTGTAGCGCCCCGGCGCGAGTTCCACAGGATTCTGCGCCATCTCCGCTTTGCGACTGGCCGCCTGCGAAAGCGCCTTCGTATCGAATTGGCGAACATCGGCGGCATTGGACTTGGCCCAACTCGACGCCGATCCTTGCTGCATCGTTATCGAAAACTCTGCCTGCGTCTGACGATATCCCGCGATCAGTCCACCCGAGTTCGACAGAATCGACTGGCTCTGCCCGCTCGCAAATATTCCCGCTGCCACCTGCCCTTTGCGGTCCGCCAAATCGCATGCAGCCTTTACCGCGCGCGCGCGCTCCTCTGCGGAAAGTGTTGCGGTGGCCGGGATGAACCGATTTACGTTGCGATATTTCTGTTTACCCAGCAGGGGCAAAAGATGCGGATCTTTTGGTTGACTCGCAGCTAATGAAACCGAACCTTCCAGCGCCGCCTTCAGCGAATCTTCATCGATGCGATTCGTAGTTACTCGCGCCGTTCGCCCATCGACCACCGTGCGAATCGAAACATTCAATCCATGTTCCGCCACGTGCTGATGAATGGCATTGTTCGCAAAGCGCGTCAGTGCGTCGATCCCTTCATCCACTTGTACTTCAGTTTCTTTTATTCCAGCCGCCTTACCCAATCGCAATACGGTATCAACGATTGCGCGCAACTCCCGTTCCGGACGGAGTTGTGCCTTCACCTCAGCGGCGTTCTTCAATTTTTTTCCAGTTGTGGCCTTGGCGCTCATTCGTTCGAAAATGCCGTTCCAATGCGCACATTACGAAAACGCGCTGGCGATGCGCCGTGTCCCGTTCCCATTGTCTGCATGGGCTGGCCCTTACCGCAGTTTGGCGTGCCCCACAAAATCCAATGCTCCTTGTCACACACCGCATCGCACGAATTCCAGAATTCGGTGGTGATTCCGCTGTAGCTGGGGTTCTTCAGCATCCGTGCTTTCTTCCCGCTCTTAATTTCCCACGCAATCTCGGTGGAAAACTGAAACTGATAGCGCCGATCATCGATCGACCAAGAACGATTGGTCTCCATCAAAATGCCGTCGTCGGTATCCGCAATCAGATCTTCGAAGACCCACGTGCCCGGCAGAATGCTCACGTTGGTCATACGAATCATCGGCAGGCGATTCCATCCCTCGGTGCGCATCGTCCCGCCGGACCGTTGCAGACCCACTAGATGTGCGGTCTCCCGGTTCGAAAGATATCCACGAAACTCGCCATCTTTAATCACGTCGATGCACTGCGCCGGAACTCCCTCGTCGTCATACGCAAACGTACCTAGTCCAGGACCGTGAATCTCTCGCGCGTCCGCAACCACGTTCACATTGGACGCCGCATACTTCAAATTGTTCAGCTTATCGAGTGTCAGAAAACTGGTGCCCGCAAAATTCGCTTCCTGGCCCAACACGCGATCGAGCTCAATCGGATGCCCCACCGATTCGTGAATCTGCAGCCCCAACTGGCTGCCGCCCAGGATCACCGTTCCTACTTTTTCCGGGCATTGCGGCGCGGCATGCAATGCCACAACTTCTTCTGCAATTCGTGGTGCATTTCCCACTAAATCCAGCGACTCGATCAATTCGTAGCCGCCCAGAATGTGCTGCCCGCCAAAACTATTTGGATACGAACGCTTCTGAATGCCGTCGCCCTTAAAGGATGTCGCGACGATCCCGCAACCCGACATGCTGCGGCGTTGGTGAATCTTCGAACCGGCACTTGACGCGAACCACGAATCAATCTTGCGAAACTGCATGTCCGTCTCACTGAGCGTCACGCCTTTTATTTTGCGCATCGCGGCATCCGCCGCCAGCAGCAACTCCAGTTGCGTTTCCAGCGGAATTTCGAAGGGATCTTTTTTGCAAGGGCCTTGCCAGCTATCGACGTACACACCTTCCGGTGCCAACTGCACAGTTTCCTTCTTCGCCAACGCCGATGCGCGCGCAATGGCCACCGCATGCGCGGCACACGCCGCCACTCCTTCGCGCGTCATCTTATCCGTAGACGCAAATCCCCACGCGCCGTTGGCCACCACGCGAATGCCCAACCCAATCGATTCGCACTGCCCCAGCGTGCCGACTTGTCCATTCTTCGTGGTCAAATCTCGCTGCCGCATGTGCATCACCCGCACATCGGCATAGGTCGCGCCGCGCAACCGTGCTACTTCCAGAGAGTGTCCGCAGTAGTCCCACATAAGTTTTTGCCCGGTAAGAAAAAGGGGCACGAAGCTCGTGCCCCCGAAAGATTATCGCATCATTCCCGCAACGACGAGAAATCGCAGACTTACGTACCTTCTTGCCACGAGGCCAAATACTGCTCTTGCTCGGCCGTCAGCTTGTCCAGACGGTGTCCCATCGACTCCAGCTTCAACCGCGCAATTTCCCGGTCGATATCTTCGGGCACCACATACACCTGCGCCTTCAGATCCTTGTAGTTCTTCGCCAGGTATTCCGCAGACAACGCCTGATTCGCAAAGCTCATATCCATCACCGACGCCGGATGCCCTTCCGCGGTCGCCAGGTTCACCAGTCGGCCTTCGGCGATCAGATAGATCTTGCGGCCATCCTTCATAAGGAATTCGTCCACCAGCGGCCGTACTTCCCGCTTCGCGGTCGACAGCGCCTCCAGCGACGGAATTTCGATTTCCACGTTGAAGTGTCCCGAGTTGCACACAATCGCGCCACCCTTCATCACTTCAAAGTGCTCGCGGCGAATCACGTTCTTGTTGCCGGTCACCGTGATGAACACGTCGCCTTCTTTTGCCGCGTCGATCATCGGCATCACCCGGAAGCCGTCCATCACCGCTTCAATGCCCTTCACCGGATCAATTTCGGTCACGATTACGTCGGCGCCCAAGCCCTTGGCGCGCATCGCCGCGCCGCGCCCGCACCAGCCATAGCCGGCGATAACCACTTTCAGCCCGGCAAGCAACACGTTCGTCGCGCGAATCACGCCGTCCAGCGTGGATTGTCCCGTGCCGTAGCGATTGTCAAAAAAGTGCTTGGTCATCGCGTCATTCACCGCGATGATCGGATACTTCAGCGTTCCATCCTTGGCCATCGCGCGCAGGCGAATCACGCCCGTGGTCGTTTCCTCGGTTCCCGCAAGGACGCCCGGCACCAAGTCTTTGCGCTTGGTCAACAGCATGGTCACCAGGTCGCAGCCATCATCCATGGTGAATTGCGGCTTGTGGTCCAGCGCCGCGGTCAAATGCTGATAATACGTATCGTTGTCTTCGCCCTTGATCGCATACGTTGGAATGTTGAAATCGCGATTCAGCGAAGCTGCCACTTCATCCTGCGTCGACAATGGATTCGATGCGCACAAAACGATATCCGCGCCGCCATCCCGCAACGCGATCATCAGGTTCGCGGTCTCGCTAGTCACGTGCAAGCACGCCGACACGCGAATGCCCTTCAGCGGCTGCTCTTTAATGAAGCGCTTGCGAATGTGCTGCAGAACCGGCATCTGCTGCTGGGCCCACTCGATCTTCCGCTTGCCAGCTTCGGCTAGGCCGATATCTTTGACGTCGCCCTTCTTTAGTTCTACGGTCGCCATTCGTCTGCTCCTCGATATAGAAATTTTGCTAGGGCGGAAATGCTTGCCGGGTATATCTCACCGTTGCGAAGGATTCGCCTGCGCTGAGATGGAAAACTACAAACTAGAAAAACCGTCGCTGTATCTTTGTCTGATTGAACTATTAACTACGCAAACTCAGATCGGCTTATCGCTGCGCTACCGCTTCCACCGCCGCGCCAAGTCCCGCCGCCTTCCGCAACGCGTCCGCGCGATCCGTGCGTTCCCACGTGAAGCCTGCTCCAGTTCTTCCAAAATGTCCAAACGCCGCCGTGGCCTTGTACACCGGACGCCGCAGATCGAGCGCTTCGATAATGCCCTTGGGCGTAAGCGAAAAAGTCTCGCGCACCAGTTGCGTAATCATCTCTTCGGCAATATTCGCGGTCCCAAAGCTGTCGACCATCACCGAAACCGGCTCGGCCACGCCAATCGCGTACGCCAACTGCACTTCCGCGCGGCTCGCCAATCCTGCCGCCACCACATTCTTTGCGATATAGCGCGCCATATAGCACGCCGAACGGTCCACCTTCGATGGATCCTTGCCCGAAAACGCGCCGCCGCCGTGCCGGCTGTAGCCGCCGTAGCTATCCACGATAATTTTGCGGCCTGTCAATCCAGCATCACCCATCGGCCCGCCAATCACGAAACGTCCCGTCGGATTGATGTGGTATTTCGTTTTGCCGTCCAGCATGTTCGCCGGAATAATCGGCTTGATCACATGCTCCATAACGCAGTTGCGAATTTCGTCGTTGGTCGCCTTTTCTCCGTGTTGCGTGGAGATCACCACCGTATCCACTCGGAACGGCTTTCCATCGCGATATTCCACAGTGACTTGGGATTTTCCATCAGGACGGAGGAAATCAACTTTCTTGTTCTTGCGAACTTCCGACAGGCGTTGCACCAATCGGTGCGCCAACTGGATGGGCATCGGCATCAATTCTGCCGTCTCATCGCACGCAAACCCAAACATCAATCCCTGGTCGCCCGCGCCGCCGGTGTCCACGCCCATGGCGATGTCCGGCGATTGCCGCTTCACCGTGCTGATCACCGCGCACGTGTCGCAATCAAATCCATACTTTGCGCGATCGTAGCCAACTTCGCGAATCGTTTCCCGCACCAATTCGTCGTAATTAATGTGCGCGGAGGTGGTGATTTCTCCCGCCACCACCGCCAGTCCCGTCGTCACCAGCGTCTCACACGCAACGCGGCCCTTGGGATCCTGACGCATCACTTCATCCAACACCGCATCCGAAATCTGATCGGCGATTTTATCCGGGTGGCCTTCGGTCACCGATTCGGAGGTAAACAGAAAATTCCTCTTGGCTTCGCTCAAAACATCTCTCCTCTTATCTTGTCTTCTACCGGGCGGGGGCTACTCACCCTGTGCGCCGCGCTTCCGCAGAGGAAACTCGGGCCATCTCAACAAGGCTACCATCGCGCACCTTGGGAATCAACGCACTGATTTTGCGAGGCTTAGGCAAAGCAGTGAACGGTTATTTCTCGCATTAAACGGCTGTTTTTCATTGCAGAGCCGTCACTTCCGTCCCGCCTATGCCATCCTTCCAAACGTCAACCGGATTTCGAATCCCGAGCCTTCGACACAATAAATACAAGGCAGTCCGTACCAGACCACCAAATCGTGGCATCCTACCGCCTGCGCCACTCCAACTCTGAAGGGACTTCGCTCACCATGATTAATTTCGTGCCAGACCGTGTGCCCAGCCGTCGCGCCTTTCTCAAATCTTCTTCCATGCTGCTAGGGGCCGCTGCTTTTTCTAGCGCGGTTCCCGCTCGATTGCTGTCCCAAGACGATTCCCAGCGCATCGATCAGATTCGCAAACAAATATCCGGTCCCCTCCAAGTCAGCAAAGTCTCCGGCAATGTATCGATGTTATCTGGAGCGGGCGGCAACATTGGGATCTTCACCGGTCCTGAAGGAAAAGTGGTCATCGATAGTGGCGTTTCCACGTCTACGCCGGGCGTCCTGAAGGAAAAGTGGTCATCGATAGTGGCGTTTCCACGTCTACGCCGGGCGTCCTGCAGGCAATTAGCCAGATCGATGCATCGCCGCTCAAGTACCTCATCAACACCCACTGGCACTTCGATCATACCGATGGCAATGCACCGTTTCATGCCGCCGGTGCCACCATCCTCGCGCACGAAAAAACCCGCGAACGTCTTTCTACTCCCCAGTACATGGAACTTTTCAAGCTTCATTTCCCAGCCGCACCCGCCGCCGCCCTACCCACGCGCACGCTGACCGACCGCTTCACGCAGTATGTCAACGGCGGAGAGGTTATCCTGCAATACGTTCCACCCGCTCACACCGACACCGATATTTTCGTGCATTTTCCGGAAGCCGATGTGATTCACGCCGGAGACGTGTTCTTCAATGGGATATACCCACTGTTCGATTATTCCACCGGAGGAAACGTCAACGGCTTTGTGGATGCCATGGCAAGAATCCTGGCCTTGTCGAAGGATTCCACCAAGATCATTCCTGGCCATGGTCCGCTCGGTTCGAAGGCTGATCTCACTGCTGCTCATGATACCGTGGCCACTATCCGCGATCGCGTTGCCGCCGCCAAGAAGTCCGGCAAGTCACTCGACGAGACAGTCGCCTCTAAGCCTTCCGCGGATTTCGATGCAAAGTTCGGTAAAGGTATGATCGGACCGGACCTTATCGTGACACTCGTCTACAAGACGCTCTCGTGACGTGACTTCGGCTCAGCGAGGCTTACAGTTCACTTCCAACGCGAAACGTCCTGCATCTTCAAGTTGCAGGGCGTTTCCTGGGCTTCGTATGGAGTTTGTTACGACAAACGAGGCGAGAAGTCCGTCAACGTCAGGAACGTCGAGTCGATCTGCTCCACCAGTTTGCCATTGGCTTCCGATTTTGTTTTTACGCTGATCCAGTCCGGATCCGCCTGGAAGGCCTTCCAGTTCGCGGTGGCAGCTTCGCGGCTGGGATGCCGCAATATATAAATAAATTTGCTGCTCTTCGCCGGCTCGTCGAGCGCCGTCCAATACGCCACGCTCTTCATTCCATGCTTCGCAAATAATTGGTCAGTGTGGTCGCGGAAACGCGCGACCAGTTCATCCAATTTGCCCGGCATTACGTGATAAATGCGCAGTTCGTAGACCGTCGCGTCATTGGCTGCCATAAAATTCTCCAAGGCAATCGTTGCCCAGGGTGACGCCATTGGAAGGAGCGCCGCCAACGGGAACGATTGGACAAATTTCCGCCGTTTCACGCGCGTATTTTATCAAAAGAACTGCGACTCAGATATGAATTATCAGACTGGGACGGGCGGAAACCAGCTCAGGCCACATCTTCCTCATCATCGGTTTGCACTTCCAGCTTGCCTTTAGTCTTCTTAGCCAGCAGGTACGAGCGAATAAACGGATCCAGATCCCCATCCAGGACCTTGTCCACGTCGCCCACGCCAAACTTGGTGCGGTGGTCCTTAATCAAACGATATGGCTGCATCACATACGACCGAATCTGGCTGCCAAAGGAAATCTCCAGCTTCGTTTCGTCCAGCCGGTCGGTCTCGTCGCGGCGCTTCTGGATTTCCAGGTCGTACAACTTCGAGCGCAACATCTTCATGGCCATTTCGCGATTCTTGTTTTGGCTGCGTTGCGCCTGGCAGGCCACGATTATCCCGGTGGGAATGTGCGTGATGCGCACGGCGGTCTCCACTTTATTGACGTTCTGTCCGCCCTTGCCACCCGCGCGAAACGTGTCCAGCTTCAAATCGTCCGGCTTGATGTTCACTTCGATGCGGTCGTCCACTTCCGGAATCACGAACACCGATGCAAACGAAGTGTGCCGCCGTGCCGCCTGATCGAACGGCGAAATTCGCACTAACCGGTGCACGCCCGTCTCACCGGCCAGCAATCCATACGTATTCTCGCCGCTGAATTGAATCGTCGCGTTCTTGATGCCCGCTTCTTCGCCCGGCGTTTCATCCAGCAGAATCGCGTTGACCCCTTTCCGCTCCGCCCACCGCAAGTACATGCGCAGCAGAATCGATGCCCAGTCCTGCGACTCGGTTCCACCCGCGCCCGGCTTGATGGTCATGATCGCGTTCAGGTGATCGTTTTCGCCGGAAAGGAGCGTCTCGGTTTCCAGCTGACCGATGTACGTGTCGAGCTTGGTGAGCTCGCCGCTTAGGTCCTTCAGCAAGTCCTCTTTTTGCTCGGCGTTGGTTTCGCTCTTGGCTAAATCGATGTAAGTTTCAATGTCGCCCATTTGCGACGTGAGCTTTTCATCCGCGGCAATTTGATCGCTGGCACGCTTGCGATCGCGCAGCACCGCCTGCGCTTCTTCCTGATTGTTCCAGAAATTTGGTTGCGAGATGCGGTCTTCCAGGCTTTTCAGGCGCGCGCGATTCTGCTCGGCGTCAAAGATAACTCCGCACAAGAGTGATGCGTTGCTTCAGGCCTTCGTATTGATGCTGCAGATCTTCAAGAATCATGGCTGTTCGGAATTCGCTTACAGCGGAATTCACTTCACCTTTCGAAATGTCAGTAATACCAGAATAGCGGAAACCACCACACACATCCAGGCAAACCAATCGCCGAACCGCGTATACAGCGTCTTATCGGTGCGAAAATCGTACGGCAAATCCGCGGATTCGCGAACGTCGCGCCGCATCACTCTCGTCATATTTCCATACGGATCGACCGAAGCGCTGATGCCGCTGTTGGTATCGCGCAGCAGCCAGCGCCGATTCTCCACCGCCCGCACCCGCGCCATACGCAAATGCTGCTCCGCAGCCGCCGACGTCCCGAACCATCCATCGTTCGAAATGTTAATCAACAATTGCGCGCCGCGATTCACGAATTCCCGTACTTCGCCGCCATAAATCGCTTCGTAACAAATAAAAACGGAAAAGCTGTTGCCGTTGGTGAATTCCCCCACGCTCCGCGTCTTGCCTTTGTGAAATCCGCCAACTTCCTCAGACACGCTGTTCACCACCGTATGAATCAACGGAAACGGCTCGTATTCGCCGAACGGCACAAGATGAATCTTGTCGTATGCGAATGTGCGATGACCATTTTCGTCGATCAGTGCAGCGCTGTTGTATGGCACCAATGCCGCGCGCGTCCCGGCCTTACTAGCATCCGGATTTGCCCTCCACTCGATAATGCCCACTACGATGGGATGGCGAACCTCGCGCGACAGATGTGCAAGATACGGCGCAAAATTCGCATCCTCTAGCGAAAACGGCGCAGGCGCCTCCGGCCACAGCAACAGATCCGGCACCTGGCCCGAGGCCGACGGCCGCAAACTCAATCGTTTCAATTCCGCCATGTCCGCCTTGTGGTCCGCATACCAATCGCCGACATATTGCTGGTTCTCCGGAAAATTGGGCTGGACCGCGCGCGCAATGTGATGCGCCTCGGCCTTCGGCACCAAGTGGGGCCCAATCCACTGCACCATCAGCAGCAGCGCCAGAACACTCGCGACGATTCCCAAACGGCGGCGCCACTCGCCGCGCTCTCCCATGTCGCTCCACAGCAGCAATGCATTCACCGCTGCCACTAAAAACGACACGCCATAAATCCCGGTGATGGTCGTCAGCTGCACAATCGCCGGATTTTCCGCCGCCGGATATCCCAGCAGCGCCCAAGGGAAACTGATTTCCGGCAAGTACGCGCGAAACACTTCCGTGGCGATCCACAAAAACGGCGCAGCAAATAACGCCAACGACACGCTGCTGCGCTGCGCAATTCTCCGCACCGCTAGCGCAAACAATCCAATCGCTCCGCCCCACACGCTGGCGATCAGAAACAATACGCCCCAGCCCGCAGCCGCCGACATCCCGCCATGTATCGACAGTGTTTCCGCGATCCACGACACACACGTCACCACAAAACACAATGCGTGAAGATATCCGCACGCGAACGCCACCCGCCCGCTCGCCCCAAGAATGCTAGACAGCAGCAACGCGATGCAAAACCAGGAATAAATGCTGGGAAACGATCCGCGATACGCCAGCGACAATATCGCGCCGCTCGCGCACGCCATCAGCAAACGCACCCACGCCGGCGCAGCGGTGGAACGGTGAGGAAGCAGGTAGGCTTGCCAGGATTGCGAAGACATCAATGTTTTACGTAGAACGCTTTAAAGCCTTCGGTCTCCAGGCCTTTTTTCGCAGCGTCGCCGCTTTTCTGATCCTTGAACGGCCCGACCTGCACGCGATAGAAATTGTCCTTCTGTGGTGGTTGCACGTACGCCAGATAATGTTTCTTCTGCAAGGTGCTGGCGATCGCCAGCGCATCATCTTGCCGTTTCAACGCGGCCACCTGCAACACCAAAGCTCCGCTGGGAATAAATGGCGCGTTCAACGAATTCTTGCCACCCTTCGCTGGCGCCACCGGCACCACGGCAGGGGCAGCAGGTTCCACACGAACTTTAGCACCCATGGTTTTGGGAGCTGCCGAAGCGCCCGAAGACGATGTCACCGGCGCGTGATCAAGTCGTGGCTCACTCGTGGCCGGCTTGTTGCTTCCGTAAAATTCCCAATCCGAGTTCGTAGTGGCAGTCGCAGGATCAGAAGCCGCTTCCGAGCTTTCCGACGTCTCAACACCCTGTTTCGCCGGAGCGGAATTCTTTGCGGCAACCGGCGCGTCGGTCGCCGTCGCACTCATGCCCTTCGAAGCAGCGCGCACTTGTCCATCATATTGATTACGTCCCATAACGTAACCCAGCGTGAAAAATACCCCCGAAAACACCAGCATCAGCAGAAACAAGCCAATGACATGTTTGCTCTCGAGCACACGCTCGCCTGCGCTTCGTTTTCCCCGAGACGCCATACTTACTTAGACGACCCCCCGATCGTCTGTATCCACTTATTTATAATATCGATAGGCAGCGGAAACACAATCGTTGTGTTCTTCTCGACACCTATTTCCGTCAGAGTCTGCAGATACCGTAACTGTATCGCGGTGGGCTGGGTCTCCAGTACCTTCGCCGCATCCGCCAGTTTTTGCGACGCTTCAAACTCGCCGTCGGCGTGAATCACCTTGGCGCGCCGCTCGCGCTCCGCTTCCGCCTGTCGCGCAATGGCTCGCTGCATCTGCTCGGGTATATCCACCTGCTTTACTTCGACCTTCGAAACCTTCACGCCCCATGGCTCGGTATCGGTATCCAGAATGATCTGCAGTTTGGAGTTCACCTTGTCGCGTTGCGAAAGAATTTCGTCCAGATCGAATTGACCTACCACGCTGCGCAACGTGGTCTGTGCCAATTGCGAGGTTGCGTACTGATAATTTTGCACTTGCGAGAGCGCCAGGTTGGCATCCACCACGCGGAAATAGCAAACCGCATTCACCTTCACGGAAACGTTGTCGCGCGTGATGATGTCCTGTGGCGGCACGTCCAGCGTTTCGATGCGCAACGGAATCCGATACAGCGTTTCGATGGGCCAGACTACGAAATTCACGCCAGCCGTCTTGGCCACCGGCATCAATCGGCCCAAGCGCAGCACCACGCCGCGTTCCCACTCCTTAATGATGTACAGCGAATTCCAGATCCACACCAACAACACAAATCCTATGACCAGTGTGCCCAGTCCAAAAAACTCGAACATAGTCCCTCCAGAACTGCCCCGAATCTTCTAACCGACAGTAACCGCCGGCGTCTGCACCGGCTCCACGATCAGCTTCAATCCTTCCATGCTGGTCACCCGCACCGGCGTTCCTTGCGCCACGTGCGACCGCGCCGATGCCCGCCACAATTCTCCATGTACGCGAATCATACCCTCTCCACCCGCCGGCACATCACTGGTCACCACGCCCTCCGCGCCAATCAATTCTTCCTTGCCGGTCACGCTCTTCCAACGCCGCGATTTCAGCACCAGCCTCATCAAAAACACTGCGATGAACGCAAACGGCAGCGTCACGCCCAACGCTACCCCGACGCTCACTCCACCCGGTGTCAGCGGCGAACGAATCAGAAACATCGCACCTAGCAGCATCGACACAATTCCGCCCAGCAGCAACACTCCGTGGCTCGTAAGCTTCGCCTCCAGCACAAAAAGCACCACGGCAAACACAATGAGCAGCAATCCCACCAGATTTACCGGCAGCAACTGCATCGCGTACAGCGCCAGCAGCGCGCAGATTCCTCCCACCACGCCCGGCGCCACCGCTCCCGGATGCGTAAACTCTGTGTACAAACCCAGCACGCCGCCGATCAGCAAAATGAAAAACAAATCCGGCTCCACGATCCTCGCCAGAAATTTTTGCTGCGCAGACAGCTCAAATCCGGCAAGTTGATACCCGTCCAGCGCGAGCTGCACCTTCTTCCCATCGAACCGCGTAATCTCTCGTCCATTAATCTTTTGCAGCAACTCGGTCGTGTTCGTAGCCACAAGATCGATCAGGTGCCCGTCCAGCGCTTCGCGCTCCGAAAACGCCTTCGCATCGGTCACCGCGGTCTCTGCAAGCTCTGGATTCCGCCCGCGCTTTTCCGTGAAGCTGCGCAGAAACGCTGTCGCATCATTATTAATTTTCTTGCGCAGCACCTCGTCGATCGGCATCGAGAAGCCGCCTGGCATCACGATTGGCGTAGACGCACCCGTGCGCGTCCCCGGCGCCATTGCCGCAATGTCCGCTGAAAGTAGAATGAAGAAGCCCGCGGAAGCCCCGCGCGCTCCCGTAGGCGACACATACACCACCACCGGCACGGGAGAATCCAAAATGTGATGAATAATGTCCGTCATGGAATCGCTCAGCCCGCCAGGCGTGTCCATGGTAATCAGCACCAGCGCCGCCTTGCGCCGTGCCGCATCCGCAAGTCCTTCACCAATGTAGGTCGCGAGCACCGGGCCCACTTCCCGATTCAGCTTCAGCTCCAATACCAGCGGCGCCGTGTGCTCGTCAGCAGCCGTCGTCGCCAGCGCACCCACAAAGAACTCCGCCAGAAGCACCGCGCACGCCGCGACAATCCATCTTCCTATTCCGAATCTCCATTCACCGCCACGAGTGATCATTTTGCACCTCCCGTGGATTTATTCTTTTCCAAATGCTCCAGCAATTCTTTGGCTTCCGGATAATTTGGTGCCAGTTGCACTGCCTTCTCAACTTCCGCCTTGGCCAGATCCGGTTTTTTCTGCTCCAGATAAATGCGCGCCAGAATTGTATGCACCGCCGCCGAATCCCGCGCCGCCAGCGAAAGCTGCAATTCCTGCACCGCGTCGTCCAGTTTACCTCTGCGCCGGTAAATCTCGGCCAATTCGCGATGCGCCGACGCGCTGTGCGGATCGGTTGTCAGCGCCGCTCGAAATTCCTTCTCGGCCGCATCCAACCGTCCCGCGCCCAGTTCTTGCCGCCCTAGTCGCAAATGCGCGGCAGGTGTAACTTTGGGCGGCGCCACGCTCGCATCCGCAGTCTGCTGCACTTGCGCCTGCGCTTCCGGCCCTTCGAGCTCCAAGCGCAGCGATGTGGTATCCAGTTCGCGTTTCACCCGCTCATACTTTGCGAACGGATTCGTCGTCTTCACATCGAATTTCAAGGTCGGTAGGCCGCCTGGCCCGAACTCTTCGACCGCCAAGTCCCGCTCTCCATCCGCCTCGGACTTCTTCCCCTGCTTCTCTAGGGTGTACACGAGAAACGCCACATCTTCCGCATTGTCCGGTTCGCGGTCGCGAGCCTCGCGGAAATGTGTTTCCGACGCGGCGTAATCGTTTTCCCGCAGCGTCAGTAATCCAAGATTAAATGGGTAATCATCTTCGTCCGGATCAATATCCCGCGCCCTGCCCAGCTCGGTTTTTGCATTGGCCACCGTTCCCATCCGCGATTGCGCCAGAGCCAGATTATTCAGAATTTCCGGCAAGTCCGCCCCGCTGATCAAATTTCGCCGCAAATCCTCCTGCAACGAAGTAAATGTCGCCTCGGCCTTATCCGGTTGACCCAACTGCAACCGGCATACCCCAGTCGCAAAAATCGCCTCAACGCTGCGCGCGTGCGTTAGCGGAACCTTGGCAAACCACGGCAGCGCCGAATTGCAATCATTCTTCTGGAAATAGACTTCTCCAATCGCAAACGCCGGATCCGGCCAATCGGGCGCCAGTCGCGCTGCTTCCTTCAAATAGCGCAGCCGGGCATCGTCCTCGTTCGCCAGCAACCCGCGCACATATTGCTCGAAGGCTGCCAGCGTCAACGGCCGCTGCATCTTGAAAAACTCGTTGAAGCTCAGCGGATAATTCGGATTGCTCGACCGCAACAATCGCCACGCCAGCCGCGCGTGCAGCGTCATTGGCTCATCAAACGGCCCACTCTCATGCACCACCGGCAGTAACGCTACCGGACTGACGCGCAACACGCGCGAATCCACCGTTAGCGTCTTCCCGTCCGAAGTAAATGTCCCAAAAATTACGTAGTCCGCGTCCAGTTCCTGCGCCATCCGCAACATCGTTGCCCGGCTCAATTTTGCCGATGGTGGAAAGCCCGACACATCCATCTCATTCAATCGCCCCGCGTGCGAATACACCTGTTGCCCCGCCGCCGAAAGCCTCTGGATGGTCAGCTCTTCCAACCCTTCCCCAATCCAATCCAGATTTGGAGGGGCTCCTACATTTTCAAAGGGGAAAACCAGATAGATGCCGCTCAGGGGAACGACTCGACGGGTGTTAGCGCTAGGAGTACTCGAAGTTTGGGCACCAACAAAAGTCGCCCAGAAGAAAAAAAATCCCGCGAGAAAAATCCAGCACGCATTGCGGGACGTTGGCCGCCGCTGTTTCATCTGCCCCATAGTCTAGCAGACGCGCGTACCCCCGCAGGAGTTTTCCCACTCACAATCCTCATTTGTAAAAGGTTGAAACGTAACAGTTGCAGCGTGCTCAGGGCTGCTCAGATTCGAGGACAGCCTTCGGCGCCAGCACTTCTTGGACGTCAGGATTCTTCAACACCGTCGCGAACGAGGGATCCGACTTCACCGTATTCATTTCCTTGTATCCTTCGTCTCGCGCCTTCCGCAAATAAATCAGGCAGCGGTCCACGTCGCCCGCCTCGGCAAACGATTTTGCCAGCATGAAATAAAATCGCCCACGTTCCGTGTTCAACGAGCGGTCTTGAATAATCGTCCCTGTGCGAGACCGGTTCACTTCAAACGCCAGCGGGTCCAGTTGCAGCGCTTTGCGAAACGCCCCGATCGAATCTTCATACGACTTCTGCGCAAAGTACGCATATCCAAGGTTCAGATAAAAAGGAGCAAAGTCGTTGCGAATTCCGATGGCCTTTTTGTACGAGCGAATCGCCTTCGAATATTTCTTGCGCTCGTAAAATATGGTTCCCATGTTGTTGACCGCGTCCGGATAATGCCCGTCAAGCTTCGAAGCTTTCTGGTAGCACTTCAGCGCCATGTTCAGGTCAGACTGGCTGTGCATGGTGATGCCCAATTCATTCCAATAAACCGCATTCTTGGGCTGCTGTATCGTCAACTGGTGAAACAGTTCTTGCGCCTCCCGGTATTGTTTCTTCACCAGGTACAGTCGCGCCATATCCTCGCTCGACAGTTGCGAGTTCTGCGGGACGGTTGGCGCTACGACCGAATTACCTGGGGGTTGCGACGAATCAGAACTGACAGGAGTGACTTGAGCGAACGTAGGAAACAAGATGCATACTGCGAGGAACGTACCAAACGGAATCGCCAAATAACGCGTACTCATGGCGAGTCTCCTTTATCCCGGTCCGGCTTGTCGGGATCCTTCTTCTTCTTGCCTCCAAAGATACCAAAAATCTTCTGCAATGCCCCTTTTTTCTTTTCTGGGGGGTTAACCGTTTCGCCCTGGGTACCGTCCGCAGCCTTCGCCCCTTGCAACTCGCCTTGGGCATTTGTTCCATTCGCGCCCGGCTCACCCGGAGGCGGTTTTGGCGAGCCTCCGCCAAAAATGTGCGACAAGAACGACCCAACCGCGTTCGCCGGCCCGTGCCCACCGTGCAATTCGCAAAGTTGCGTCGGACCGGAGCCGGTGATGTACACCTCTTCGCGCGTCGTCGGGCAACTCGGCGTCGCCACCTGTAACGTGTCCGAATCAATCATCGTCAGGTCGACGCCTTCCGGCTTATCAAAATCCTTCACGTCGCGGTAGCCCGGCAGCGTCGTCGCCTTCTTCATGAACTCGGCCCAGATCGGCGCCGCTGTTTTGCCGCCCTGCAATCCCAAGTCGTGGTTGTCGTCGAATCCGATCCAGATCACGCAAACCAGATTGCTCGTGAATCCCGCGAACCAGCCGTCCCGCGATGTCCCGGTCTTCCCAGCCGCCGGCAACGTAAAGCCTTTCGCGCGAACCTCCGCCCCAGTCCCTTTGTTGATCACGTCCTTCAGGATGCTATCCACCAGGTACGCCACGCGTGGGTCCAGCACCAGCTTCGTGCTCGGGTCATTTTTTTCAAGTGAATTCCCGCCAGCGCTAACCACGCTGTCCACGAACATTGGTTCCGCTCGCGTGCCCATGGTCGCAAACGCAGTGTATGCACCGGCTACTTCCACCGGGGTCATCTCATATGCACCCAGCGCCACGGCGGGTGTTGGTCGAATATTCGGCGATAGTCCCATCTGCCGCGCGATCTGCACCACGCGCCCGTAGCCCACCATCTCCGCCACTTTCACCGTCGCCACGTTCAGCGAATTGGTCAGCGCCTGCCGCACCGTGACCTTGCCCATGAAATGTTCGCCATAATTGTTTGGCGTGTATTCCTGGCCATCAAACTCAAACACCGTCGGCTCGTCATCTACCGTGGTCGCCGGCGTCACCACCGGCTGCGCTCCATCCACAGCATTGTTAAACGCCGCCGCATACACGAACGGCTTGAACACCGAACCCGGTTGCCGGTGCGCCAGCGCGTGATTCAATTGGCTTTGCCCGTAATCTCGTCCGCCAATCAGCGCTTTGATTTCGCCGGTCCGCGGATCGAGCGCCACCAGAGCCGCCTGCACCTGCGGCGTGGATTCCAGAGTTGCGCCAGACTGCTTGGCCTTCGCCTTGCGGATGCGCTCGTACTTCTTCTCCAGCATCACATCCACATTCTTCATGCCGGTTTCCAGCGCCACGGCCGCCGCGCGCTGTAACTGCGGATCGAGCGATGTGTATACCCGATAGTTCGAACTGACCAGGTCCTGCTCCGAATATTTTTCCAGCAGGTGATCCTTCACCATGTCCACAAAATACGGCGCTTCGTTCCCTGCTACCGATGTACGCACTAATTTCAACGGCACGCGTTTCGCGTCCTGCACATCCTCTTCAGTGACGTACTTGTTTTCCACCATCTGCGTCAGCACGCGATCTCGCGCTTGCGCCGCACGCTCCGGATGCCGGTCAGACACCGAGTAATAATTCGGCGAACGAATCAGTCCCGCCAGAAACGCGCACTCGCCCAACGACAAATCTCGCAAGTCCTTCCCGAAATACACCACGCTGGCTTCCGCAAATCCGCGTATCCCGAAGCTGCCCCGGTTTCCCAGGTACACCTCGTTCATGTACATCTCCAGGATGCGTTGCTTGGTGAAGCGCTGCTCCAACTCAAACGAAATCATCGCTTCCGCCAGCTTGCGCTTCCAGGTGCGGTCCGTAGACAAAAAGAACGTGCGCGCCACTTGCATAGTGATGGTGCTCGCGCCCTGCAATCCCCTGTTGTTATGGCGAATGTCCGCCCATGCCGCGCCAAAAATTCTTATGAAGTCGAAGCCCGGATGATCAAAGAAGCGCTTGTCTTCCGCAGACAAGATCGCATGCACCAGCGTCGGCGGCATATCTTCATAGCGCACCGGCCGCCGCTTTTCGCGCAAGCTGTCAAACAGGTTGGTAATCAGCTCTGGCTCAATTTCGCCCGAGCCCATGTCCGTGCCGCCCGCCAGGGGCCGAATACTTCGGACCGTCTTGCCACTGAATTTCACTTCCAGCGCATTGCCACCCGCAAAGTACGACAATTTCGAGGGCCGTATGTCCACAGTATTAGCGGAAATGCTGTAGTCCCCCAGCGCATTGGGATCGCCGCCGGGCCGGTAACCCGCGCGCTGCAGATACATCGCCAGGTCTTCGGGACTAATCGCTTGCCCGTCCGTTATATGTTCGGGCGCTGAAAAGATTTGCGTGGTGTTTTGCAGGATGTGGCCGGAAAGCCGCGCGTCAATCTCGCGTCCATATTTAATGTAATAGAAGGTAAAGACGCTTGCGGCGACGAGGAAAAGAAGTGCCACCGCGCCCAGCAGCGCCAGGCCAAACTTAGACGTCCAAAACCCTTTTTGCAGACGAAAGCGCAAATGAATGACTCCTGCGGCTGGTCTCTTATTGTCACTCATCCGCGCGCTGGAGGAAAGTCGAGGCCCAAATGCTTGATAAATCTGCTATTAGCTCACGCGCACTAGGGTCGCGACCTACTTCATAATGTCCACACCCTCGCTCGAGGGCGTAAAGTTCAGGTCCGTCTTATACACCAGGAAGTCTACTGGTACCGTGTAGGAAACGCTGATGGCCATCCCGGCATGCGTATTCGACAGCTTGATATCGTCCCGCTTCGCAGGGATATCCAAGTCCTGAATGGTCTGATAAATGATGTCGCGAACCTTCTCCTCGGTGTAATGATTCACCACCGCAAAGCGGGCTTGCTCGGACATCTTGTCTTTCAGTTGATATTCCGCGACGTAGGGCGGCACCAGCTTGAATCCGGCATAGACCGCCGCCACTAGAATCGCCGTGTAAACAATCGCTTTCAGTCTGCCCTCGCCCCGTTGCGAGCGGTTCGCTGGGCTCCATGAATAAGTTCGCAGAGTTCGCAATTTCACGACAAAGCTCCAAGTTCAGCCCAGACCTGTCCGGGCTGCCAGTCTCACCGTCTATATTTCAACGCTATCACCGGGTTACGTCTCTGTCGAGACGACCGGTTACGGGGTGTTCTTCGCAGGAACCGACCCGAAGAGCAGGGGTCCGGCGTTGGTAAAGGTCAGGTATCAATACGCCCGAGCAAATATCGCTCGCTGCTTGGCCGGCTTGCCGCAGTGGATACACGTCTCGCTGCCAGTGCTGGCCCCGTCGTTCCCCATCACCGCGCCGGGGTCCAGCGGAATACACCTCATCGTGGCCCGCGTCTCTTCCTTAATGGTCGCTTCGCAATCTCCGCTTCCGCACCAAGGTGCAAACGCAAAGCCGGTCTCCACAGCTTTCTTGAATTCGTCGTACGTCTTCGTTTCCTTGGTGTTCGCCCGGCGAAACGCCAGCGCCTTGTCGTACATCGACTGGTGGATATCGACCAGCAGCTTCTCGATTGTTGCCGGTAGGTCCGCCAGCGACGCGCTGACTTTCCCTTCTCTATCCGGCCGATCGCGCCGCGCAAGCATTGCCGCCTGTTTCGCCACATCCTTCGGACCCAGTTCCACGCGCACCGGCACGCCCCGCATTTCCCAGTCATTAAACTTGTAACCCGGACTGAAGCCTTCGCGTTCGTCCAGCGTCACCCGCAGATTCGCCTTGATCAGCTGTGCTTTCAAATCCTTGGCGGTCTGCATTACTGAAGCTTTTTCTTCGTCAGTCTTATAGATAGGCACAATCACCGCTTGCGTGGGCGCCAGTCGCGGTGGCATCACCAACCCCTGATCATCGCCATGCACCATAATGATCGCGCCGATAATCCGCGTCGAAAGTCCCCACGACGTTGTCCAGCAGTGTTGCAACTGCCCATTCTGATCCAGGTAGCGCACTTCAAACGCCTGCGCGAAATTCTGTCCCAGAAAATGCGAAGTTCCCGACTGCAGCGCCTTGCCATCGCCCATCATCGCTTCAATGGAATACGTCACATCCGCGCCCGCAAATTTTTCCGCGTCCGACTTCGCGCCCGGAATCACCGGAATCGCCGCCTCATTCACCGCAAAATCGGTGTACACATCCAGCATCTGCTTGGTTTCTTCGATGGCTTCTTCTTTGGTGGCGTGCGCAGTGTGCCCTTCCTGCCAGTAAAATTCCAGCGTGCGCAGAAATAACTTCGTGCGCAGCTCCCAACGCACCACGCTGTTCCACTGATTCATCAGCACCGGCAAATCGCGGTACGACTGAATCCACTTCGACCACATGTGCCCGATGATCGTTTCCGACGTCGGCCGCAAAATCAGCGGCTCGGCCAGCTCTTCTCCACCGCCAATCGTCACTACCGCCAGTTCCGGCGAAAACCCTTCCACGTGATGCTTTTCTTTTTCGATGAAACTCTTGGGAATCAGCAGCGGAAACGCCACATTCTGGTGTCCGGTAGCCTTGAATCGACGGTCCAGCGCCCCTTGAATGTTTTCCCACAGCGCCCAGCCATACGGCCGCACAATCATGCAGCCACGCACCGGCGCGTAGTCCGCCAGTTGCGCCTTCAATACCAGTTGGTTGTACCACTCCGAAAAATCCTGCGCCCGCGTAGGTAGCTTCTCTTCAGCCATTCTTCTCCCTGTCTACTTATTCACCTGTCTGCAAGGTTTTCAGCGTAGCGGACGCCCTCGCACAGTGTCAACGCAAAGGAACCAGACGGCGTCCTTAATTAATTTGAAGTTTTAAAGAGAGATGGACTCGATCAGATCGAGCTGCCCAAAAACCACTCTTCATCTGTGCCTTTATTGTGGCTGCGAATCACCAACTCCGGCTCTTTTACCGTCACCCGGCTATACGGCGCCACCGACCGCGTTAGCCACACGTTGCCGCCGATGATGCTGTGATGCCCCACCCGCGTGTCGCCGCCAATAATCGAAGCCCCGGAATAAATCGTCACGTGATCCTCAATATCCGGATGCCGTTTATTCGTAATGCCCCGCACCAACTCCCCACCCGCATCGCGCCGGCTCACTGGATTAAACGCGCCCAGCGTCACGCCGTGATACAACGTCACGTGCTTGCCGATCGTTGCCGTCTCGCCAATCACCACACCCGTTCCGTGATCGATAAAAAACGACTCATCAATCTTCGCGCCCGGATGAATGTCAATTCCTGTCCGGCTATGCGCCACTTCCGTCATCATGCGCGGCAAATACGGAATCTTCAGCAAATACAATTCATGCGCCAGCCGTTGCACCGTAATCGCTTCGATTCCCGGATAACTCAGCAGAATCTCTTCCAGCCCGCTGGCTGCAGGATCATTGGTAAGCGCCGCCTCCAGGTCCGTTGCCATTAAATTCGCCAGATACGGCAGCTTGCCCCGCACCTCAATCAGCAAATTCTCCGCCGCCCGCGCCACATCCCGCGGAATTTCCTTCCCCCGGCAACTGCAATCAAATCGAATCGCGCAAACCAACTGCTCCGCCAGCATCAAATCCAGTTCTTCTAAAAAGCGCGCCACCAGGGCCCCTTGCGATTCCGCAGGCGCATGAAACAGCGGGAACAATCCTTCCAGGTACCGCCGGCAAACCGCCGCAACTTCATCCTTCGACGGCAGCCGGTATTCCCCCGCCCGGTCTCCCGAAAGCCGCGCCTCCAGCGCAGCCCGAAATTCTCTGGCCAGGCACTGCAATTCATTTTTCGACGTGACCATAGTTCCTGCCAATCAAACTGGGATAAATGTCAGATGCGCTTCAGGAAAGAAGATGTACTCACAGGAAGGCGATCAACACCAACCCGTCATTCCGAACGGAGTCCGCGAAGTGAGGAATCCCTCTTCTCCTGGGTTATCGCCCCAAAGCGAGACTCCCCACTCCTCGCAAGCCAAGCCAGACAACTTAACCGCCGATCCCCTCAAACAGCACCGTCGATAGGTACCGTTCCGCCATGTCCGGCAACACCGTGACAATCGTCTTCCCCGCGAACTCCGGCAACTTCGCCAGCCGTACCGCCACCACTGCGGCCGCTCCGCAGGAAATGCCGCACAGGATGCCTTCTTCCCGCGCCAGCCTCCGTGCCATTTCCACGGACTCTTCGTTGGTCACTTGTTCCACGCGATCCACCAGGCTCAAGTCCAGGTTCTTCGGCACAAAGCCTGCCCCAATCCCCTGAATCTTGTGTGGTCCCGGCACCAACGGTTGCCCTTCCCGTGTCTGTGTAATTACCGGACTCGCGGTCGGCTCCACTGCCACCGAAATGATCTTCTTCCCTTTCGTGCCCTTGATGTACCGGCTCACGCCAGTGATCGTTCCGCCAGTTCCGACGCCACTCACCAGCACGTCAATTGCGCCGTCAGTGTCTTCCCAAATCTCCGGCCCGGTGGTTTTCTCATGAATCGCCGGGTTCGCGGGATTATCGAATTGCTGCGGCAGGAAATAATGATGCTTGTCTGATTCGTAGATATCCGTAGCTCGTTTGATCGCGCCTTTCATTCCCTCCGGGCCCGGCGTCAATATCAGCTTCGCGCCAAGAATCGCCAGCACCCGCCGCCGTTCCAGCGACATGGTCTCCGGCATAGTCAAGGTAATCGCATAACCGCGCGCTGCCGCTACGAACGCCAGCGCAATCCCGGTGTTCCCGCTGGTCGGCTCCACGATTTCAATTCCCTGCTTCAGCACGCCGCGCTTTTCCCCGTCCCAGATCATTGCCGCCCCGATGCGACACTTCACGGAGTACGCTGGATTTCTTCCCTCGATCTTTGCCAACACCGTAGCCTTCGCGCCATCCGTCACGCGATTCAGTTTGATTAGGGGAGTCCTTCCAATACTCAGCGAATTATCAGCGAAAACATTTGCCATGATGAGTGAACCTCAGTGAAGTGAATTTGCTGTATCGGGCAGCCCACTTAGTATAAGTCGGCCTCTGCGAAAACAAGAACAGTTCTAAACTGCTCCAACCCCCGGCCCCTTTTGCCATCCTCCTGGCCTCCTACCGTCTCCCTGGTAGCGCAATTTGCCCGTTCCCGCCGCTGTTTTATTGACTTGCCTTTTCCTAACACCTAGAATCCCCCCACGCAGGTCCGCCTCATGCTCGGTCAAACCGTTGCGCATTACGAAATTACCGATAAGCTAGGTGCCGGTGGCATGGGCGTGGTCTATAAGGCCCGCGACCTCAAACTGCAGCGCACCGTTGCCCTCAAGTTCCTCCCCAACGACATCGCCCTGCACACCCGCGACAAGGAAAATCTCCTCCGCGAAGCGCGTGCTGCCTCCTCTCTCGATCATCCCAACATCGGCGCCATTTATGGCCTGGAAGAAGGCCCTGACCGCCAGGTCTTCATCGTCATGGCGTATTACGAGGGTGATACGCTTTCCGATATCCTCGCAGGTCGCATCTCCACTCTTCCGCAATCCCTCGATCTTCTGATTCAAGTCGCTCGCGGCCTCTCCGCCGCACACGCCCGCAACATCGTCCATCGCGACATAAAGCCCACCAACATCATCGTCACCAAAGATAACGTCGCCAAAATTGTCGATTTCGGTCTCGCTCGCGTTGTCGCCAATTCCAGTGCCACGCAAAGCATGCAAGTCTCCGGCACTCTTCCTTACATGGCTCCCGAACAGGTTTTGGGCGAAGCGCTTGGCCCCGCCTGCGATGTCTGGGCGCTCGGTGTGATCCTGGTTCAGATGCTTACCGGCTTGCACCCCTTCTACCGCGAAAATACCGCCGCGATGACCTTTGCCATCCTCAATCAACCTCCCTCTGCGATCGAGTCGCTGCCTCCTACCTTCCGGCCCATCGCCCTGCACGCTTTGGCCAAAGAAGCTCAAAATCGCTACCACACTGCCAAAGAATTGCTCGACGATTTAGAAGCCGCGCGCCTGCAGATCACCTCCTCCACCCTTGCCGCGGGCGAAAACGATCCCACGCTCACCAACGTGATCTCTCCTCGAGAACTCAAAAAGCTTGCAGAGGATGCGTCCAAGCCACGGTGGGCCACCGGCACAGCAGCAGCGCCATCATCTCGTCACGGCCTGTATATCTCCCTCGCCGCGGTGGCACTCGTAATCCTGGCTCTTCTTGTTCCGCAAGTCCGCGAAAGCCTCGCCAGCCTGCTCACCGGCAAACAAGTGAATCACGTAGCTGTGCTGCCCTTCGACACCGCCGGCAACGATCCAGAAATCCAAGCCGTCGCGCAAGGCTTGATGGATTCCATGACCAGCGAACTATCCAATCTCAGTTCCGTGCAGCAATCGCTGTGGGTCGTGCCTTCCAGCGTGGTGCGCAGCCGCAAGATCACCGATCCTTCCGCCGCCGCTCACGAACTCGGCGCAACACTGGTCGTGAAGGGCAGCATGCAGCGCACTGGCCAAACCGTTCATCTCACTGTGGATTTGATCGACGCAAAAAATCTCCGCCAGGTTGGCTCCGCATCGCTCGAAGATCGCGCCGGCGATATCGCCGCACTGCAAAATGAAGCGGTGTCTCGCCTGGCCCGCCTCATGAATATAAAAGTTACCGCCGAAATGTTGCGCGCCACCGGCGGCGCCGTCGCCCCCGCTGCGTACGAATCCTATCTCCAGGCTCTGGGCCTGATGCAGCGCTACGACAAGCCCGGCAATCTCGATCAAGCCATCGCCGCGCTCAACAATTCCGTAAAATCCGATCCGCGCTTCGCTCTCGGCTACGCGCAGCTTGGTGAAGCCTTCCGCCTGAAGTACCAACTGGATTTGAATCCCAAGTGGCTCGAAGAAGCTAAAGCCAATAGCCAAAAGGCCATCGAACTCGATGATCATCTCGCTTCCGTCTACGTCACCCTGGGCCGTATTCACGAACTCGCCGGCAATCATGATCTCGCGGTTCAGGAATTCCAGCGTGCTATCGCCCTCGATCCGCGAAGCCCTACCGCCCTCGGGGGCATCGCGCGCAGCCATGAAATGGCCGGGCATATTCCCGAAGCCGAAGCCGCCTTTAAACAAGCGGCTGCGTTGCGTCCCGATTTTTGGGACGGCTACGAAGAACTGGGGCTGTTCTACGATCGACAAAATAAATATCCCGAAGCCATCGAGCAGCTTCGTCACGTCGTGCAGCTAACTCCCGACAATGCCCAGGCGTTTTCCAATCTCGGCGCAATTTACGTCGATACCAGCGATCCCAAATATCGCCCCGACGCGGAAATGGCGTTGAAACGATCCATTGAACTCAGCCCCAGCTACGCCGCTTACGCCAATCTTGGCTCGCTCTTCTACGACGAGAAGCGCTACGCCGAATCTGCGTCCGCGTTCGAAAAGGCTGTGGATCTGAATCCCGAAAACCCCGCGGTCTGGGATTGGCTGATGAATTCCTATGAATGGATGAACCAGAAAGACAAGGCCGCGCAAGCTCTCGATAAAGCCTTCTTCCTCGCTACTCGCGACGCTGATCTCAAACCGCGCGACGCCTCTGCTCAAGTCTTACTCGGCTCGCTCTCCGCCAAGAAAAAAATGCCGGAAAAAGCTCTTGGCCACACGCAGACCGCGCTGATTCTTGCTCCCGATGATCCCGATGTTCTCGAAAACGCTGCGGCCACTTACGAATTAGTCGGCGACCGCTCCCACGCCATCGAATACGCGCAAAAAGCACTTCAGAAGGGTTTCGCCCTCGACCGCATGAAAAACGATCCGGATATGCAGGGCGTGCTCGCTGATCCGAATTTCCGTGCAAACGGAAAGTAGTCCAACTGAAAAGGAGATAAACACATGGCCGACCCTGCACAAGCATTGACCCCAAAGACCAACACCGACCCTACCATCGAAATTAATCCCGATTGCACTTACAAGCCCAAAGGCGGTGTGGTCATCCCCAAAAACGGAAAAGTCGTTTTCGACGTGGATTACCCACCCAACATGAACGTCTGCTCCATTTCTTTCAGCTCCATCGAATTTAGCTATGAACCCAAACTTCCAGACACTGCAACCGGCACAGTAAAGGTCGGCTCAGGCAACTAACTCCAGTCGAGTCCGACTGCATTCCTTCGTCGACCATGCCGACGCCCAACCGCGCCGCCGCCGCTAGTAGCCCTTACGCTGCAAGCCGCGGCGGCCTCCTTCGCCTTGGTAGCGCCGGCTGCCAGCCGGCCCAAGAAAAATTAAACCCTCAGCACAATCCCGCTCCACCCCACCACGCCTCCCGACGCATCTAAAACCTGGCAACAACTAGCACGCGAAACTCCCCGTTGCTCTACACTAAATACGCCAAGCACAAACATGCCCACCGCCAACACTCCCGTAATTCATGAACCGCCGCCTCTCCCCCCACAACAACCCAATCGCACCGGCCGCTCCTGGTTTCTCGGCACCTTACTCGGCGTTCTCACTGCCACCGCGCTCCTCGCCACTCTCATCTGGCTCGCCACCGGACTCGGCCTCTTCCACTTCCTCACCTCGCTTCGCGTAGGCCGCGCCCTCATCAACGTCGATCAGCCCACCGTCGTCCGCCAGATTCAAAAACTCCAGCGCCTCGAAACTGTCAGCTACACCATGGACAAAATTATTTCCGGCGAACACGCCAACGCCTATCTCCCCAAATTTCTCGTTGGCGATCGCCTGCTGCTGGTCGTGCATGGCGAAGTTGTCGCCGGCATCAATCTCGCTTCGCTGCAAAACGGCGACGTCCAAGTGCAGGGCCAAAAAGTTTCCATCCATTTGCCCGCCGCCGAAATTTTCAGCACCCGCATCGATAACGCCAAAACCCGCGTCTACTCCCGCGACACTGGCCTGTTCTCCACGCCCGATCCCAATCTCGAAAGCGAAGTCCGCGAAGAAGCCGAACGTCAGTTGCAACAAGCCGCGTTGCAAGACGGCATCCTCAAAACCTCTGCCGATAATGCGCGCAGTACTCTGTCCGGAATGTTGCAGGGTCTCGGCTTTCACGAAGTAGACATCCACTAAGCGCCAATCGCCGCGCCTACGACGGGCCGTACCTTTTGCAGCAAAGCATCAGTCGCCGCGTCCTCCGCCCACTGTCATCCAGTTTACCCTGAGCCTCGAAGGGACCGGAGAACTGGCGCCCTTTGCCAGTTCGCAGTGGAGGGATCGGGGCAACACTGTCACCCATCCACGCATCGTTTTGCGATGTTCTCTTATTACTCCTTGCCCCCGGATTTCTCCCCTCCCCGACAATTGCGGTCGCCCCCGCTCTCCGTTAGAATCCACCCAACGAGGCGGGCATGTCCGACACTTCTCGCAAGCCACGCATTGCCCTCGGCGCCGATCACGCCGGATTTCCAGTCAAAGAAACAGTTCGGCAATTCCTGCAAAATGCCGGCTACTCCGTCGACGACCTTGGAACCTGGTCCGAAGAATCCGTCGACTATCCCGACTACGGCAAAGCCGTCGGCGAACGCGTCACGTCGCACCAGGATGAATTTGGCATCGCCATTTGTGGCACAGGAATCGGCATTTCCATTGCTGCCAACAAAGTCCCCGGCGTTCGCGCCGCCCTTGCCCACGACGTCAGCACTGCCAAACTGGCGCGTGAACATAACGACGCCAACGTTCTTGCCTTCGGTGGACGCGTCGTCAACGGCCCGCAGGCCATCCAAATGGTCCAGGCTTTCCTCAGCACACCCTTCGCCGGCGGCCGCCACGAACGCCGCATCGAAAAAATTCACCTCATCGAACTCGACGAACGCCACAAACTGTAGCCCTCCGTGTCAATTTTTGGCTGAAATTCAATTCGCGGTACACTTTTCTTACCGGGATGCTATCTCCTGAAGGAGGGCCTGGAGCTGGGATGGCCACTCGCCGCAAATTCGTTCTCGCTTTTCTGATCGCCACCTCCATTCTCATCGCGGCAGTACTCCTCGCGCCGATTTTCCTGAACGTCGATCACTATCGCCCGCAGATCATTTCCTATTTCGAACAGACCACCGGAAAAAAAGTCGAGATCGAGCGTTTGGCGTTCACTCTCTTTCCCAAGCCGACCATCCACATCACTGGTTTCGCCGTGAAAAGCCCGCCGCTCTTCCCGCCAAGCTACATTGTTAGAGTTCCCAGCGCTGATGCCATCCTCGATTTCCGGGCCCTTCTACATCGTCAGGTGGTTATCAGGTCGTTGGTGTTGCAACAACCAGAGATTAACCTCATCTCTGACCCCGACGGCCCATGGAATTTCGAAAATCCTAACACCAGCAACTCGAAAAACCTTTTTCCCCTGGCCACTATGGATCGCGTCGTGATCCAAGGCGGACAATTGATCGCCTCGAATCTCCTGCCTTCCGACGCACCAGGCCCGGTATTTTTCGAAGCCCACGACATCGACAGCGAGATGTACCAAGTCGACTTGTCCGCGATCGTCAATCCCGCTTCGCCCGCCTTGAACGGTCAAGGCGATTGGACCGCATCACATTTGCGTTTTGGTGCGATCGAAACATCCAGTGTGAAAGCGAAATTCCGTCTACAATCGCGTGAAGTCTTCTTCACCAACATGAGCGCCAACGCCTACGGCGGAAAAGCCACCGGCGACTTCTCCGTAAACCTTGCCAATAAAACGCCTAGTTTCAAGGCCGACGCGCGTATGAACGCCATCGACATGGCTCGCCTGCTTGCCTCTTTCCACGAAGTTCGTGGCCGGCTGACTGGCACCATGGAAGGAAATCTGAAGTTGGCCGGACAAATCGAACACACCAACAGTCCGCTGGCTCACATGCACGGCGCGGGACACGTAAAACTGACCAACGGCCAGGTTCCTCCGCTCATGCTCAACGCAAACTTAATGAAGCTGGCCCATTTCAACGATCTCGGCCCCGCAAAAGACAATCCCTCTTCCTTCTCCTCGATTTCCACCGACCTAGAACTCGAGAACCTCCGCGTCACCAGCAAAGCTATCGATATTGATGGCTACGGCGTCGATGTCGATGGCTCCGGCAGCGTCAGCGTTTCCGGCTCCGACGATCTCAATTATCAAGGCGTGGCCGCCATCACCACCAAGCAAGGTTTCTTTACCAACACCTTCGCCCGTTTCGCCGGAGCAAAATTAGTCGACGGCAAACTGACCTTCCCTTTCCGCATCGACGGCACCATTGAGCAACCAAGATTTTCCAAATAGAGGTACCACGGGCTAGTCCGGCCATCGCCGTCGCGCCAGCTTGTGTGCCAGCGCCTCAGGCCTTCACACAAACCCGTTCCAAGGTACAATTCTCCCATTCTATTTTCAGGCAGGAGATTCGCATGACCACTGAAGCCAACCAGAGAATGCAGCGCCCGCTCGATGTCGTCGACCCACAAATTGCCGACCTCTTGCGCGACGAAGCGCGTCGCCAGGCCACCGGCCTTGAACTCATTCCCTCTGAAAATCTCGTCTCCGAAGCCGTCCTCGAAGCCATGGGCTCGATCTTCACCAACAAATATGCCGAAGGCTATCCCGGCAAGCGCTATTACGGCGGCTGCGAATATGCCGACAAAGTTGAACAGCTCGCCATCGATCGCGCCAAGGAACTTTTCCACGCAGAACACGCCAACGTGCAAGCCCACTCCGGCACTTCCGCCAACGTCGCCGTCTACATGTCGGTCTTGAAGCCTGGTGACATCGTCCTCGGCATGGCTCTCGCGCATGGCGGCCACCTGACGCACGGCCACCCGCTCAACTTTTCCGGCCGCATGTACAAGTTCACCGAATACCACGTTCGCCAGGACACCGAGCAGATCGACTACGACGAAATCGAAAAGCTGGCCCACGAGCACAAACCTAAAATGATCGTCGCAGGGGCCAGCGCCTATTCCCGCGTCATCGATTTCGAACGTATCGCCAAAGTTGCCAAAGCGGTCGAAGCTCTTTTCTTCGTAGACATGGCGCACATCGCCGGACTCGTCGCCGCTGGCGTTCACCCCAGCCCGATTCCTCACGCCGACATCGTCTCCACCACCACGCACAAAACCTTGCGCGGCCCGCGTGGCGGCCTGGTGCTTTGCAAGTCCGCCTTCGCCAAGGAAATCGATAAGCTCACTTTCCCCGGCACGCAAGGTGGCCCGCTGGTTCACACCATCGCCGCCAAAGCGGTTTGCCTGAAAGAGGCCATGGAGCCTTCCTTCCGCGAATATCAGAAGCAAGTCGCCACCAACGCGAAAGCGCTCGCCAGTTCCATCGCCAGTCACGGGTTCCGCGTCGTCGCCGGTGGCACCGACAATCACGTTTTCCTCGTCGACGTTCATTCCCGCGGCGTCACCGGCAGCGATGCAGAAAAAGCTCTCGACCGCGCCGGAATCACCGTGAACAAAAACGCTATTCCGTTCGATCCCCTGCCTCCCATGAAGGCGGGCGGCATTCGCCTCGGCAGCCCGTCAGTCACCACGCGCGGCATGAAAGAACCGGAAATGGCCCTCATCGGCAATTGGGTTACCGAAGTGGCCAGTCACATCGGCGACGCCGCCGTCGAACAAAAAGTTCGCAAGCAGGTCGCGGACCTGGCCGCCCGCTTCCCAATTTACGAGTCGCGCCTGCACGCCGCCGCAGCCCACGCGCGCACCTAGCTCTTCTGATTTCTTTAGCGTCGGCCTTGGTTTCTTTATTTAGCGGTGGGCCCCGGGACCACGAACTAGCACAAAGACACAGCGAAAACCCGTCATTCCGGACGGAGTCCTCGTAGTGAGGAATCCCTCTTGGGTTTCGCAAGGAGTCCAGCACACCAAAAATGTCCGCCGCCAAAGACCTGCCCAACATCGTCCAAGCAACACAGAATTACGAGCGCTGGGTCTCCCACCACATCCATCTCCTGCGCGCCGACCTCGAACTGAAACATCAATGCATGCGCCAGGACGCATTCCAATTCCTGCGCGCCACCTTCTACCGCTGGACGCAACTCTGGCCCGTCGTCTGCCCCGAACTTTCCCGCGCCACTCGCCTCCTCGCGGTCGGCGATCTGCACGTCGATAATTTTGGCACCTGGCGCGACATCGAAGGCCGCCTCATCTGGGGCGTCAATGATTTCGACGAGGCTTGGCCCGCCGCCTACACCGTCGATCTCGTCCGTGTGCTCACCAGCTCCTATCTCGCCAAGGAAGAAGATCATCTTTCGCTGACACGCAAAGAAGCCTACGACGCACTCGAACACGGTTATCGAGACTGTATTGCCAAGGGTGGCGGTCCTTTCGTCTTAGCAGAACATCATCGCTGGCTTCGTCTACTGGCCCTCAACAAGCTCCGCGACCCGGTAGTCTTCTGGAAAAAAATCGAATCGGCCCCCAAATACAAGGGTCCAATTCCCGAAGAAGTGCGCAAGCTCCTGCACGGCAGCATGCCCATCCGCGAAGTTCATCCCGAGCTGAAATCCCGCATCGCCGGTCTCGGCAGCCTGGGCCATCCCCGCGTCATGGCACTCGCCGCATGGCATGGCGCCCACATCGTGCGCGAAGCCAAGCAGCTTACTCCTTCCGCCTGGATCTGGGCGCAGCACCGCGACACCTCGCAAATTCTCTGCTCCAAAATCATTAACGACGCCATCCGCATTCGCGATCCCTACGTCCATTTCACCGGCCATTGGATCGTGCGTCGCCTCGGCCCCGATTGCTGCCACATCGCTATCAACACTCTTCCCACGGAGAAAGACGAACGTAAACTCCTCTACTCCATGGGCTGGGAAACGGCCAATATTCATCTGGGCTCCAAGCGCGCCATTCCCGACCTCAAGCGCGATCTCGCCAAGCGTAAAGGCAAGTGGCTCCACAAAGCCGCGAAAGCCATGCTCAAAGCTACACTGGACGACTGGAAGGTTTGGCGTCGCAAATCCGGCCAACTCAGCCTTCCCAAGCCCGACTCCAAAACAAAATAGGTAATTACCTGCAAAACCCAATGTTTACGCCACATTTCAGGGCCTGCCCACGCGCCTGTTTCCTTCGCCATTCCAAAATTTCCTAGAACGTTGAGTCCTTGAACGAAGACTGTCCCACCGGTCAGTAGATTCGCAGCCACTAGACACCGTAGCGTACCAATTACCGGTGGATACAAACTCCAGCAGCACTTCGCTCTTGCTCCTGTGTCGCGCGTTACGCAGTACGTTCGAAAGTGGCGTGGCCCATCTAGCACAATTCGCGGAGAGCTTCTTCTCGAGTGGGGTCGAAGCGCAAGTTCAGCCATGCTTGGAGCGTCTGCCTTCCCGGGGAATCCTGTCGACACATCGAGGTGCAAACAATGTTGGATACCGAAGCGTTCCGCGAATTTAAGACCGGCCTCGCGCTGCTGCGTGATAATTACGCCAACAAGGCTCTGTCTCACATTCAGCGCGCGGCGGAGCTCGAGAAGAATAATCCTTATTACATGTCCTACCTTGGCGTCGCCCTGGCTCGCACCGAAAGAAAATGGGCCGATGCCGAGCGCATGTGCGACAACGCCGTGCGCATGAAGCGCAACCAGGCTCAGCTCTACCTCAACCTCGCCGAAGTCTATATCTCGGCCGGTCGCAAAGAAGACGCTCGCGAAGCGCTGCTCGCCGGCATGAAATATGCCCGCCGCGATATTCGCCTCAACATTGCCATGGCCAAGCTCACCCCGCGCCGTTCGCCGGTCTTCACCTTTCTCGAGCGCAAGCATCCGCTCAACCGCCACTTCGGCATCCTGCGCCACAAAACGCTAAGCGCCTTCGGCCGCGACTAACACGGCCCAAAAAGTTTCCCCAACCCCCAAACGCAGAAAGGGCGGATGGCCAAAACCATCCGCCCTTTTTGTTTAATCCAACGTCACAAACTCAACGAGGCTGTTCCTTCAGATTATTCCAAGGGTTCGAGAGGCCGCGCTGGTCCATAATTTCCCTCTCGCTCCTCACGTGGCTGAACTAACCGACTAAGCGCAACACCCGAGGCATCCTGATTGCAGCAATGTTCAAGGACCGTCCCGTCCGGCCCCAACCGAGACACGTTAAAACCTTCTTCGACATCCTCCCAATAAATGACCTCGTTTGACTTCTGCGCCACCACTACAACACTCTCAGTTCTTCCGTAGCGTACGATATCTGCGAAGCGCGGCTCCACGGCATATTCCCGGAAAGCCTCGATCTGTTCAGGGGTGCATTCTCTCAGCTCGTCCTTCACCAACTTCTTTACTTCCTCTATTGTTGCAGGCGTCCAATCCATGTCCACCCCACATTCCAAAAGTACATCACTATCCTCTACCAAATCGGCGGAATTTGGGGGAACTCTTCAGTCACTGCGTGGGTGTTTGTCAGCCGATGGGTTAGAATTTCGCTTGGGAGAGATTGCGCGCCTCGTGAAACTAAAATTGCCCGCTGGAACGTTCGCTGCGTATCTGTTCGATTGCGACGGCACCATCGTTGATTCCATGCCGCTCCACTACGTGGCCTGGACCAAAGCCCTCGCCGAATGGAATTGCACCTTCGAGGAGCAACTCTTCTACGCCTGGGGTGGCACTCCCATCGCCGAAATTATTTCGACGCTCAACAAACAGCAGGGACTCAGCATGCCCGTCGACCAAGTATGCGCTCGCAAAGAAAATCTCTACCTGGAGCTGCTTCCCAAACTCAAAGCAGTGCCCGAAGTCGTCGAGCACATCACCGCGCAGCATAAACGAATTCCCTTCGCCGTAGTCTCCGGCAGCACCCGCGAAGCCGTCACCGCCTCACTCACTTCCCTTGACCTGCTCGATAAGTTCGATACTCTCGTCTGCGCGGAAGATTACACCAACAGCAAGCCCGACCCCGAATGCTTCCTGCTAGCCGCCCGCAAACTCGGCGTCACTCCTGAGTCCTGCCTGGTCTTCGAAGACACCGACCTGGGCATCCAAGCAGCCCAAGCCGCAGGCATGGCCCACGTCAAAGTCCCTGCCCCCTGGGAACGAGCCACTTCCTAAACCGCCAAACGTTTGTCTCGTTGAATTGCTGACTCTGGCCCGCCGTCCCGTTTTTAGTTACACCAGGCCCGCGGCCTGTGGTGGTAATATCCTGCCCGGAAAGTTCAACCAGCAGGCTTTCGCTCTTCCTCAGAAACAGAGGTGCGTCGATGAAACGTTACACTCTTGCGGCGTTGCTAATCTTCGCGACCGGCTCCTTTTCCAGCGCACAGGAAAATTCCATCGCTCCGGGCGAGAACCTCGTCGTTGATGGTGTACCGCCGATTCCCGCGGCGCTCGCCGAGAAAGTCAGGCCTTACACCGAGAATCGCGAAGCGTTTCAGACCGACTGGCATCCCACCCGCCGCGAAATGATTATCGGCACGCGCTTCGGAAACACCTATCAAGCCCACATTGTAGCCACACCCCAAGGCGCGCGCCGTCAACTTACATTTTTCGGCGAGCCCGTCTATGGCGGTTCCTTCCATCCCAAAGGTGGTGACTTCGTCCTGTACTCAAAAGATGTCGGCGGCGGCGAATGGTATCAGTTCTTTCGCTACGATCTGGCCACAGGCGATAGCACCCTGCTGACCGACGGCAAATCGCGCAACACTTCCGAGCGATGGGCGACAGTCGGCGACCGCATCGCCTACGTTTCCACTCGCCGCAACAATCAAAACACCGATCTCTGGGTGATGGACCCATCCGATCCAAAAACCGATCACATGCTCCTGCAACTCAGCGGAGGTGGATGGGAACCTCAAAGCTGGTCACCCGACGACAAAAAGATTCTCCTCATGGAAGGCATTTCCATCAACGAAACGTATCTTTGGCTCGTCGATACCACCACCGGCGAGAAAACCGGACTGACACCTCGCAAATCGGACGTGCAAGTTGCTTACGCCAGCGCGCGATTCAGCCGCGACGGAAAAGGCGTTTACGTAACCACCGATAAAGATTCGGAATTCCAACGATTGGCCTATATCGACCTCGCAACTAAGAAAATGGAAGTCCTGACACCGAATCTCCCCTGGGACGTCGATGAATTCGCCCAGTCGTGGGATGGCAAGTGGATCGCCTTTTTAAGCAACGAAGACGGAATCAGCAAACTTCATCTTCTGGATGCAGCGACCCGCAAGGAACAACCAACTCCCACACTGCCCATCGGTTTGATAGGGGGTTTAGTCTGGCACCGCAACAACCGCGACTTGGGCTTCGGATTGACCACTGCCAAAGATCCCGGTGATTGTTATTCGCTCGATGTGACCACAGGCAAAGTTGAGCGCTGGACCACCAGCGAGACCGCGGTGAATACCTCTGGTTTCCGTGACGCGGAACTAGTCCGCTGGAAATCATTTGATCAGAAGACCATCTCCGGCTTTCTCTTCCGTCCTCCGGCAAAATTCCAGGGCAAGCGCCCGGTCTTGATCGAAATTCACGGCGGACCGGAAGGCCAATCGCGTCCGGCATTTCTTGGCTCCGACAACTATTTCCTGAACGAGATGGGCATCGCCATCCTGCAACCGAATGTGCGAGGCTCTACGGGATACGGAAAAGCCTTCACGAAACTCGACAACGGTTTTCTGCGCGACGGAACCTACAAGGACATTAACGCGCTCATCGACTGGATCGCCACCCAGCCCGATCTGGACGCCAGCCGCATCGCAGTAACCGGTGGAAGTTACGGCGGCCACATGACCCTGGCAGTCTCCACTTTTTATAGCGACCGGATCTGTTGCTCGATCGACATCGTTGGGCCGTCTAACCTCGTTACCTTCCTCGAAAACACCGAAGCCTACCGCCGCGATCTACGACGCGTTGAATATGGCGACGAGCGCGACCCCAAAATGCGCGAATACCTGGAAAAAATCGCGCCCATGAACAACGTCGAGAAGATTAAGAAACCGATGATGGTGGTCGCTGGGAAAAACGATCCGCGTGTACCGGTGACCGAAAGCAATCAAATCGTGGCGGCTCTTAAAAAACAAGGCACGATGGTCTGGTACGTCATGGCCAAAGATGAAGGCCACGGCTTTCAGAAGAAGGACAACCGGGACTTCGAGTTCTACGCGACCGTCGAATTCTTGCAGCAATACCTCTCGAAATGAGCCGGTAAACTTGTTTACACTTTGTACTAGCTGTTCGCCGCGATCCCAACTGTGCGTTCATCAAGGAGCAACCGTTATGTCCAAACAAGAAGAAGCCGAACTTATCCTGAAGCTTTATGACTTGCGCCGTGAACCCACCATGCGCAAAGCGCGTGACTGGTTTTTCGCCGAATTTAATCCGCAATCGATAACGGATTTTAGCAATGCTCTGTTCGGCGAACATAGCGGCCACGTGCATATGGTCGTAACCTACTGGGACATGGCCGCCGCACTCGTTAACGATGGCGCCATTCGTCCGGAACTCTTCACCGAAAATAATGGCGAACACTTTACCGTTTTCGCGAAAATCGAATTGCTCCTTGGCGAAATTCGCGCAAACTTCGGCCCGCAATTTGCCGCCAATCTCGAAAAGCTCATCGACGCCACTCCCAACGGCCGCGCCCGTACTGCAGCCACCCGCGAACGCTTGAAAAACATTCGCGCCCAGCTAGCAGCCAGACAAGCCACCTCCGCCCAAGTCTGAGCGCCGCCCACGCCAGCAGTCTTCGTGACAGAACGCCTTTGACATGGCGCTACCCAGGCGTGCACGTTTGCTCTAGTCGATGTAAGATTTGGTCACTCACTTGGAGGCGCTGTGCGTAACTCCTCCCTTCCGGCCGTGGTCTTAGGTCTCGCCTTTCTGCTCGCGCCCTTCGCAGCGGAGTGCCAGAAGGGGTCGGCCAAATCGCCCAAAATTCAGTCGTCCAAGACCGTTTACTTCGATGATCAAACAGGTATCGATGCGGTGAGAGCCGCTGCACTCGCTCAGCTTAAAAAATGGGGGCGCTTTCAAATCGTTCAAGACAAAAAATCGGCGGATTTAGTTTTGCTCCTGTCTGCTGATCCGTACAACGGAGGCTACATCATCTTTGCCAGCGGCCAGACCGGCACGGTCAACTCCGGACGCGTGCAAGAAGATCGCGTCCCCAATTACACTCCGCAGGCTCCCGTTCGTGATGCGTATCTCACCGTGATCGACCCCAAAACCGGGCAAAATCTTTGGAGTGACTCCCACGTCTGGGGTGGACTTCTAACCGGGGCTAACAGCGTCGGCGAGCGACTGGTCAAAAAGCTACAAAAACAAGTCGAAAAATAACCATCCGCTGTTTTGTACATCAGAAAATTAGCCGGATATGAAACTCGTGTCGCTTAACGTCGGGCTTCCTCGCGAAGTGATTTGGCACGACGCGCGCGTGCTTACCGGAATCTTTAAGGAGCCTGTTGCCGGCCGCGTCGCGCTGCGCACGCTAAATCTCGACGGCGATCGCCAGGCCGACTTGACCGTGCACGGAGGCAAAGACAAAGCCGTCTATTGCTATCCGGTCGATCACTACGACTACTGGAAACGCGAACTGCCCGGCCGCGATTTACCGCTGGGCATGTTCGGTGAAAATTTCACCACCACAGGTTTGCTGGAAGATTCCGTCCATCTCGGCGACCGATTCGCTGTCGGCTCGGCGGAATTGGTCGCGGTCCAGCCTCGTCTTCCCTGCTACAAACTCGGCATCCGCTTTCAGTCCGACGACATGGTCAAGCGATTTCTTGCCAGCCGCCGCACCGGCTTTTATTTTGCGGTTACGAAAGAAGGCGAAGTCGCCGCCGGCGATGAAATTACCTTGATTAGCAAAGATCCAAACGCCGTACACGTTTCTGAAATCACGCGGCTCTACATCTCCAAGAAATACACCGAAGACGACATAGTCTCGCTGCAGTGCGCCCTGAAAGTCGCCGCACTCCCGGAAAGCTGGAAGTCCTACTTCCGCGAACGCCTCAACAGGCCCACCCACTGAATTCCACTAAATTCCGCTATCGTCACACCGGTCGCAGATTGGCGTAAAACTTCGCCGCAAAACAAAAAGAGCGGCTGGCCACATCGCCCTCCGCTCTTCAAATTCTCCAAAATCTTAGTCGCGATTCCACGAAACGAAATCTACTTTCGCTGCGACCAGTTCGTCGCACCGTATCCGCCCTGCAGTCCCATCTCCATCAAAATTTTAAACCCAACTCCAAACAACCCATTCGGCAAATTGTCGCGCCGCACCACTTCCGCCAGATATTCCCGGCTCATCGACGCAGGTTCCTTCGAGTACGGCATGGTCACAAACAGCCGCATTCCCACTTGATAGCCCGGTTCGCTGGAGTGAAAGAAAACTCCGGTGCGCGAAACGCTCATGGTCCCGCGAATGTCTTCAAAATGTTCCAGCTCCGGATCCGACGGACGAATGCGCATCAATTGCGTAATCTTGCAGCGACGCGCCGCTCTGCGCTCCGGCGAGGTCCGCGACGTGCTGCCGCTACTCGGTGTTTTCGGCTTAGCCATAATGTCGATCGAGGACGCCATAAAATAAGTTCCGCCTTCCCAAGGGTATCTGCTGTACAGAAAGGTTAGCGGCAGCGCGCTGATAAACCCATAGCGGACCCGTACCCGGCGAAAAGTGGGACGTCCGATTCAAATCTTAGTACGAAAGTACCATCCCGGCAATCTACCCCTTTTCCACACTTTTCCGCATCTCATCTGTGCAAGTGACTTCTCCATCGCTTTTGTGCCATTCTCTTCCTTAACTCCAACCTCGATAAGGCGTCTATGCTCAAGCGATTCAAAGATTTAACCGAAAAGGAAATTCTAGCCCTCGCGGTCTCCAACGAGGAAGAGGACGGGCGCATCTATGGCGAGTTTGCGGACGCCCTGCGCGAGTCCTACCCCGCCACCGCGGAGATGTTTGAAGAAATGCGCGCCGAGGAAGTTGGCCATCGCGACCGCTTGCTGGCCATGTACCAGCAGCGCTTCGGCAATCACATTTCCCCCATTCGCCGCGAAGATGTTCGCGGCTTCCTGGCCCGTCGTCCCGTCTGGATGATCCGCCCGCTCGGCGTAAATGTCGCGCGCCGCCAAGCGGAAATAATGGAAATGGAAGCGACACGTTTTTACCAGCGCGCCGCCACCCGCACCACCGACGTGCCCATGCGCGAATTGCTGAATCATCTCGCTGATGAAGAACGCAAGCACAGCAAAGCGGCTAGCTCCTACGAGGAAAAACATCTCACCGAAAAAGCCAAGTCCGATGAAGACGAATCGCACAAGCGCCTGTTCATGCTTCAATTCGTCCAGCCCGGTCTCGCTGGTTTGATGGACGGCTCTGTCTCCACTCTTGCTCCACTTTTCGCCGCCGCCTTTGCCACTCACAAGAGTTGGGACGCGTTTCTTGTCGGCATGGCCGCCAGCATCGGTGCCGGCATTTCCATGGGCTTCGCCGAATCGCTTTCCGACGATGGTTCCCTTACTGGTCGCGGCTCGCCATGGATTCGCGGCACGGTGACCGGCATGATGACCGCCGCCGGCGGCCTAGGCCACACGCTTCCCTTTCTGATCACCGATTTTCGAATCGCCTTGTACGTCGCCGTGTTCGTTGTAGCTGTCGAGCTAGGCACCATCAGTTATATTCGCCATCGCTACATGGACACGCCCTTCCTACAAGCCGCCTTCCAGGTCATCATCGGCGGCGTCCTGGTCTTCCTGACTGGCTGGCTCATCGGCAGTTCGTGATTTGCGTGGCCAACGATGCAGCGCAGCCAGCGCGGTTTAGCACAAGTTAGAGTTCATTAAGGCAGTCTCGTCTTCCGACCGCCCCGCTCTGCAAAATTCGTGCAGATTCCTGTCAGCCGTCGTAAACTACCCAAGCTGATTTGCGCCATTCAGCCAATTCATCCGACGTTCGTGCGAGGACAAACTGATGCTTCGAGGGGTCTTGTTGGGGATCGTGCTGGGCGGGATTTTAATCTTTGCAGGAATCTATCTTTATTTTTCTACCGGGCAAGCGCCGGTCACTACCAGTTCCGCGGAAATGCCCTTCGAACACAAGTTCGCGCATATGGCGCTCAACGCCTATCTCAGCAAAAAGCCTCACCCCAATCCGCCGATTCCTCAGGATGAACCGAACTTCATGGAAGGCGCCAAACTGTATAAGCAGGACTGCGCGGTCTGTCACGGGCTTCCGCTGCAAGCGAAAACCGCCGTCGCCGATGGCATGTTTCCGCCGCCGCCGCAGCTCTTCCGCGGCATGGGCGTGACCGACGACGAGGCTTGGGAGACTTTCTACAAGGTCGAAGGTGGCATTCGCATGACCGGCATGCCCGGCTTCAAGAAAAGCCTCAGCGAAAAGCAGATGTGGCAAGTTAGCGTGCTGCTCAAGAACGCCGACAAGTTGCCCGACACCGTAAAAGCCGAACTCGTTGGGCCCGCCGCCCCTCCAACCATGGCTCCCGCTGCTGCGACGGCCCCTGGTAAGGCGGAAGACGACCACGATCACCACTGATCTTTAGATTTCAGGAAGGTCTCTCGAGACGCAACGCCTCTACTGGCTCTACGCGTCTGTCATCTCGCTTCTTCTTGACCGTATCAATTTGTCCGCGTTCCGCAGCTCCGGGAACAGCCACGCCCACAACACGGTCACCACGATCGTTCCAATTCCGCCCAGCACCACCGCCGGCACCGCGCCCAGCCATTGCGCCGCTAATCCCGACTCGAATTCGCCCAACTCATTCGACGCCCCAATGAAAATCATATCCACTGCATTCACCCGTCCACGCATCTCGTCCGGCGTCTCCACCTGGATCAATACGCCACGCACCACCACGCTGACCACGTCCGCCGCTCCCACGAACACCAGCGAAATCATTGACAGTGGCAAGCTTCGCGAATATCCAAACACAATCGTGAACACGCCAAATCCCGCCACACACCACAACATCGTTGCTCCCGCTCGCTTGCGAATCGGCTGATACGCCAGCAGCAGCGCCATCGTCGCCGCGCCAAATCCCGGTGCGCTTCGCAACAATCCCAATCCCCACGGCCCGGTCACCAAAATTTCCTTCGCGTATACCGGAAGCAGCGCCACCGCCCCGCCCAGCAGCACCGCAAACAAATCCAGCGAGATCGATCCCAAAATTAACTTATGCGCCCAGATGTAATGAAATCCCGCAAACACCGCCCTCAACGAAAACGGTTCACGCGCTCGCGGCTTCGATCGCGTTTCAATCCGCATCGTGGTCACCACTGCCACCAACCCAGCCATCATCGCGGTGGCATACACCGGAAGCGGCCCACGAAATGTGGCATACAAGACGCCACCTAGCGCCGGACCCAAAATTGTTGCCCCCTGAAATATGCTGGAGTTCCACGCCACGGCGTTTTGAAAACTGTTCTTCACCAACCAACTGCGGAAGCAACGCGCGGCTCGCTGGCATGCTGAAGCTGCGCACCGCTCCCACCAGGCACAGAATCGCGAAAATTGGCTTCACCGAGCCGGCGCGGTGCAGCATCTCCTCATTCAATGTCACGAACAGTAACAACGCCGAAGACAGCGCGAATCCCACATAGCACAATGTCAAAAGTTTTCGTCGATCGAAGCGGTCCGTGACGTGTCCCGCCACTAGAAACAGAAATATTCCGGGCAAAAATTGCGCCAAGCCGGTCAACCCCAAATCCAGCGGACTCTTGGTAATTTCGTACACCTGCCAGCCCACCGCCACCGATTGCATTTCGGTGCAAAACACAATGCAGAAGCGCGCGATTTGATACAGCCGGAACCCGGAAAATTGAAACGCCGCTGATCCTTTGGTGGACGGGGAGTTTGCGGAGGTGAGCATTGCCTCCTTTAGTTTGCCAGAGATTCAATCATTATTCGCAGAGCTACGTTGCGGCGTGTACGTCGCCTGGAATCCGCGTGCCATGTTCTCTCAGTATTCTAGCGACTGGCCGTTTCTGCTTTTATCTGCTTCTGAAGTTGCTCGCGAATTTCCTTCGCGCGAATTCCCGCTGGGCTTTGCGCGTCAAGCAACAGGTAAGCGTCGATATCCTCAAGCGCCGCAGGATAATTCTTCTGCCGCATGTGAATTGTCGCGAGCAACTGGTACACCGTGGCCGTAGCCGGTGCAAATTGCCGCGCTTGCTCTGCCAGCGTTTCCGCCTCGTCCAGATGGCCTTGCAGCGCTTCTACCCGTCCGAGTTGGTAATAACCCATCCACGCCGAAGGGCTCAACTCCAATCCGTGGCGAATCTGCTTTTCGCCCGCCTCGGTTTCGCCGCGATCTAATTGCAACGTTCCCAGCGCGATGTTCGCACTCCCATATTTATCGTGGCTCTCGCTCACGCATTTTCTAAGATTCTTTTCCGCCTCGCCGGTCCTCCCAAGCCCCACGTAGGCCATGCCCAGTTGATAGCGCGCCTCGTAAAAATCCGGCGCCTGCGAGAGCGCTTTCTCGAAATACCGGAGCGACTCCTGCGCTTTATTCTCGTTGTACAGTTTCTTTTTGCCCTCGCGATATAGATTTCTGGCGCTCTCCGTGATCGATAATTCGTGCGCGGATATACTCGCGCCGGTCGCGCCGGTTCCACTCGGAGCAATCTGCGTTGTCGGTTTCAGGTAAATAGTCAGGCCGGATTGCGAAGAAGACCTTAAATCCAGGCTTGTTTCCGTTGATTGGAACCCGGCCGCTTCTGCATTCAGCAGATAATTGCCCGGCGGCAATCCACTGAAATTGAATTGACCTGAAGAGGAAGTGGCGGCTTGCAGCACCGTTCTTCCACCGACATCGCACAGACGCACCTCTGCTCCTACGATGCGATCAACACCGCCGTCCACAAAGACCGCGCCAGAAGCATGCAGTGAATTATTTCCTGATATTTGCGCGCGACCAGAAACCGCACACACCACAAGACACACGAAACAGAACGAGCTGGCGCTCCGTCTCATCATCACCACTCTCCACAGGGCTAAATTGCGCGGAGTATATCACCGGGGATTTTTTGCGCCAGCAAATAATGTGATTAGTTTCAATCAAATTGTTTAGTGCACACCAAGACAGCTTCACAAATCTTCGAGGCCGTTGTAGAACTAATCGGTTAGCTTTTTCGACCGGTCCGACCGAAAAGCAAAATCCTGTCCGGGAGACGTCTTTTGTATTTGCGACCCAGTTCTCTGCAGGAAGCCCTGGAAGCTCTCGCCACCACGGGTGGTACGCTCCTCTCCGGCGGCACCGACATTTTCCCTCCGCTATTCGATCGTCCGCTGAGCGGTCCGGTTATCGACATCTCCGGCCTGCGTGAAATCGCCGGCATTCGCATGACGGATTCATACGTAGTGTTTGGCGGCCGTACCTCCTGGACCGAAATTGTGAAGTCTTCCCTGCCGCGCGGGTTCGATGGCCTGAAGGCGGCTGCGCGCGAAGTGGGCTCCGTCCAGATTCAAAATCAAGGCACCGTGGCGGGGAATATTTGCAACGCTTCGCCGGCAGCCGATGGAGTCGCAGCGCTGATGGCGCTCGATGCCGAAGTCACACTGACCTCGCGTAGCGGATCTCGCCATATCGCACTCACTGATTTCGTCTTGGGCAATCGCAAAACGGTGCGGCGTCCCGACGAACTTCTTACCAGCGTGCAAATTCCCCGCCGCTTGGAAGATGCGGCGTCCAGTTTTCTGAAGCTGGGCTCGCGGCGTTATCTGGTCATCTCGATCGTTATGGTCGCGGCAAATCTGGTAACCGACGCGCAAGGCATGATTCGTGAAGCTCTGATCTGCGTGGGCTCCTGCTCACCGAAAGCGTTGCGTCTCTCTGCTTTAGAACAGACATTACTCGGTGCGCCCGCTCGCAAGGGCATTTCCGCCGTAGTGCGCCAAGAACATCTCGCGCCGCTTTCGCCGATTGACGATGTGCGTGGCTCGGCCGCCTATCGCCTGGATGCCGCAAAAACGCTGCTGGCACGTGCTCTCGAAGCTTGTGCGGAAAAGGTCGCGTGAACTTGTCAGCCGTCAACAAAATTGCCTTCACGCTCAATGGCGCACCGGTCACCGCCAGTTCCGATTCCCGCGCTCGTCTCTCCAAAGTTTTGCGTGAAGAATTGCATCTCACCGGCACAAAAGTTGGTTGCGACGCCGGCGACTGTGGCGCCTGCACCGTACTCGTCGATGGCCAGCCGGTCTGTTCCTGCTTGATGGCGCTGGGACAGGTTGCTGGGGCTACGGTGCTCACGATCGAAGGTCTTAGTGACTCCTCGCCTTTATTCAACCGCTTACAGAAATCCTTTCTGCAAAAAGGTGCGGCGCAATGCGGAATCTGCACTCCAGGCATGCTTGTTTCGGCGGTTGCTCTGCTCGAAGAAAATTCCACGCCTACCGAAAACGATGTGATGGACGCGCTGGGAGGCGTGCTCTGCCGCTGCACCGGCTACCGCAAAATTGTGCAAGCCGTCCTCGAAGCCAATCACCTTCCGCAACCCGCCACACATTCCAACGCCCACGGCCCGGTCGGACAGCGCGTGGTGCGCCTCGACGGCCAGCGCAAAGTCTGCGGTCAGGATATTTTTGGAGCCGACGAGTGGCCGGCCGATTCCCTGCTCCTTCGCGTCATTCGCTGTCCCTACAATCGCGCTCGCTTCACGTTTGGCGATCTTTCACAATTTCTGAAATCCACGCCGGGAATTCACGCCGTCTTCACTGCCAAGGATGTTCCCGGGAAGAATTGCTTCGGCGTCATTCCCCAGTTTGCTGATCAACCGGTATTTGCGGAATCGGAAGCGCGCTACCGCGGCGAAGCGGTGGCTGCGATCGTCGGTGACGCAGCAACTATTGAACAGTTTGATCTCTCGAAATTTCCGGTTATCTGGGAAGAACTTCCAGCGATTACGAAAGTTTCCCAAGCGCTGGCACCTGAGTCTGTGAAGTTGCACGCGAACCGTCCTGATAATGTGTTGGTACGCGGTCGCGTGGTCCACGGCGATCCGGATGCCGCGTTTCGTAACGCGCCAATTGTTGTCGACGGCGACTACGAAACTGGCTTCATCGAGCACGCCTACATCGAACCGGAAGCCGGTTTTGCCCGCAGAGTGGGAGATCGCATCGAAGTGCAAGCGTGCACACAAGCGCCGTACACCGATCGCAAAGACGTCGCCACGATCCTCGGAATTGCCGAAGGTGCCGTGCGCATCATTCCGACTGCTGTGGGCGGTGGATTCGGCTCAAAGCTCGATCTTTCTGTGCAACCGTTTTTGGTTGTCGCTGCATGGCACCTGAAGAAACCAGTGAAGATGGTTTATAGCCGCAACGAATCCATCCAATCCACCACTAAGCGCCATCCATCCAAGATTCATTGTCGCGCCGCCGCCACTCCTGATGGAAAACTTGTGGCCATGGAACTGGAAGCGGAATTCAACACCGGCGCCTACGCTTCCTGGGGACCAACGGTGGCGGGTCGTGTGCCGATTCACGGCTCTGGTCCTTATAACGTCCCGAATTATCGCGCGCTTACTAAGGCGGTTCACACCCACATCGTGCCCGCCGGCGCGTTTCGCGGTTTTGGCGTACCGCAAGGCACCATTGCGCAAGAACAGCTTTACGATGCGCTTGCGGAAAAAGTTGGGATGGACAAGCTTCAATTTCGAATTCTCAATGCGCTCGATGACACAACTCCCACCGTGACCGGGCACATTCTCGGCGAGGGTGTAGGCATTCGCGCTTGCCTCGAAGCGTTGCTGCCGCGCTGGAAACTTGCGCATCAAGAAGCGGGGGCGTTCAACGAAACGCAAGGCCCTACACTGCGACGGGGGGTGGGTGTGGCAGGAATGTGGTATGGCTGCGGCAACACTTCCCTGCCAAACCCTTCGACCATGCGCATCGGCCTGACTCGCGCCGGGCGAATCGCCATGCATCAAGGGGCTGTGGACATTGGTCAAGGTTCGGCTACCGTGGTCGCGCAGATTTGCGCGGAAGCGCTTGGCGTGCCACTCGATAAGTTTGATCTGCTCTCCGGCGATACCGACATCACGCCCGACTGCGGAAAAACCTCCGCCTCCCGCCAAACCTTTGTCAGCGGCAAAGCAGCGATGATGGCTGGAGAGCAATTGCGCAAGAAAATTCTGAAGGCTGGCGGATTGTGTGAATGCGCGACCATTCATCTACGGGATGGCTTTGTGTCCGTGGAAGAAAATGGCAAGCGCGCCGACATTAATCTTGGCGAACTGCCTCTCGATGAGCGCGGCTACGTGCTCAGCGCGGAAGCTACCTTCGATCCGCCAACAAAGATTCTTAATCCTGATGGACAAGGCGTTCCCTACGCGGTCTACGGTTTCGGCGCGCACCTCGCTGAGGTACAAGTCGACGCGGAACTGGGCACGGTGAAAGTTTTGCGGCTCACCGCCGCTCACGATGTCGGCAAAGCGATCAATCCCACACTGATTGAAGGTCAAATTGAAGGCGGCGCGGCACAGGGTTTGGGCATGGCGTTGATGGAGGAATTTTTCCCCGGCAAGGGCGAGAATCTGCACGATTATTTGATTCCTACTTTCGGCGATATGCCTCCGGTGGAATCGATTCTCATCGAAGATGCGTCGGCCATCGGCCCGTTTGGCGCAAAAGGTGTTGGCGAGCAGGCGCTGATCCCCACGGCGCCCGCTATTTTGAACGCGATTTACAATGCCGTCGGCGTTCGTATCCAGAAATTGCCAGCGACACCCGACAAAATTCGCGCAGCCCTCCTGGCGAAAGCCGCGGCAGCAAATCGAGAATCACATGGCTGACGTGCTTCCAGCCGACACCATTCGCTGCGATGCCTGTCCGGTGCTCTGCTATATCAAGCGCGGTCAAACCGGCGCGTGTGACCGTTACGGCAATGCCGATGGGCAACTGGTACGGGTCGATCCACATATTTTATTGGATCGCGCAAAATCGCAAGGCGCGCCACTCGTGCCGTTTCTCGAGCGTGAAGGCGAGTGGGATGGAAATTTAGTAAAAGGCAAAGAAACCTTTGTCACCGCGATCGGCGCCGGCACGACTTATCCGGACTACAAGCCCGCACCGTTTATCGTTTCTTCGGAAGTGGATGGCGTGGATATGGTCACCGTGGTGACCGAGGGAATTTTCAGTTATTGCGGCGTGAAACTGAAGATTGATACCGACCGGAATCTTGGCCCGGAGCGCAACCTGGTCCGCGCGCAAGGCGAACCGGTGGGGCATGTCACTACTGCCGAATACGGATCGCAGATGCTGTCGCTGGGCGGTGTGCACCATCTTACTGGTGGGACCAAGAGCGAAGGGCGCGTAACCTGCGAAACGCTGCTCGATTTGTGCAATGGAAAAGAAGTGGAGTTGACTATCGATGAGGGCGCTCGCGTCCGCGTAGCGGCTGGGAAAGCGCCGGTGGTGAATGGACAGCAGGAAGAGCGCATGCGCGTCGGGTGCGGCTCCGCAACGATTGGCATGTTTGCCAAGCAATGGCTGGGCAAAGTGGATGACGTGGTGGTTGTGGATGATCACATCACCGGCGTCTTGTCGGAACATCAAGCGGGGAAATTTCTCGGCGTACGCGAAACAGGAATCGCGATTAAAGGCAGACGGTCGACGCCGGGCAGGTATTTTCAGGTGGCGAATCCCGGCACGGGTTGGGGCGGCACGGACATTTCCGATCCGCTGACAATTCTTAAACCGTTCAAGGAAAAGTTCGCCTGGCCGAAGTTGCGATTGCTGATGGTGAGTACAACCGGTGAGCAATTTGCTTACTTTGAATTGGACGAGCGGTTGCAGCCCGTGCAAAAAGAGTTGCCGGCGGAACTGAAGGAATCCGTTGCGCGCATTCGCGAAAATTGCGAGCCGGCGCTCACTACGGTGCTGTTTATGGCGGGCGCGGGCGGGTCCCTGCGTGCCGGAGTAACGGAGAATCCGGTGAAGCTTACCCATTCCGTGAAGAACAGTTTGACGCGCGTGACATGTGGCGGAGCGCCTGCGTATATATGGCCGGGCGGAGGCATTACGTTCATGGTGGATGTGACGCGAATGCCGGAAAACGCGTTTGGCTATGTGCCCACGCCAGCGCTGGTGGCGCCAATGGAGTTCTCACTGAAGAATGAAGATTACGCGGCGCTGGGTGGGCACATGGATCATGTGCGTCCGTTAAGTGAAGTGTTGGCAGAAAAAGAGCGCAAACGGCAAGTACACTCCTTGCCGGAAAATCCGTGGCCGCTGCAACCTCGCGGAGCGAAGGAATAGCGGCGATGCGTGATCCCGCCATCGTTCGCTTTCTGCCGGATGGACGCCGCATGCATTTGCATGATGGGCCTATCGATTTGATCGTGGAAGCGAACGGAAAGCACGACGCAATTTCAGTGGCATACGAAGCAGCGGCGAGACGTTTCGTGACGATTCTGGACGAATTGTGTGGTGAGTTGCCATTGCTTCGGGCTCAGGCACGGCGAGATTCACAAATGCCAAGGGGTGTTGTGGCCAAGCGCATGGCGGCCGCTGTGGCTCCGTATGCGGAGGAATATTTCATTACGCCAATGGCTGCGGTTGCAGGTGCCGTCGCGGAAGAAATTCTGTACGCCATGACCGCCGCTGCGGAACTTACGCGGGCGTATGTGAATAATGGCGGAGATATTGCCCTGCATCTTGAGCCGGAACAGCGCTACAAAGTGGGGATGGTGGAACGGCCGGAACGGCCATCGCTATTTGGGGCGGTCGAAATTTCTTGCGACATGACGGTGCGCGGGATTGCAACGAGCGGCTGGCGCGGGCGGAGTTTTTCGATGGGGATTGCGGATGCGGTGACGGTGCTCGCGGAAACCGCGGCGATGGCGGATGCGGCTGCAACGATCGTTGCGAACGCCGTGGATTTACCCAGACATCCGGCGATCACGCGGGTGCCGGCGAATGAGATTGCGCCGGACTCGGATTTAGGAGTGCGGCTAGTGACTCGCGCAGTTGCCGCGCTGAGCGACTCGGAAGTTGCGGCGGCGCTGGAATCGGGAGCGAACGTTGCGGGTGAGCTGCAGGAAAAGAGACTGATTTTTGCGGCTGCATTGAATTTACAGGGACAGACGCGTGTTGTTTCGGCGGCAGGCGGTCGCGTTCCCGAGTTCTTAGAAGTTCCGCAGAGGAGTTTATTGCATGCATGACGTGTTGATGAGAAAGCGCGTGGTGATTGTGGAGGAAATTTTCCATGAAGGCGGACCGGTGGCGACAAAACCGTTACGGCGCGCAGCGGCATTGGCGGTGATCCACAATCCATTCGCCGGGAAATATGTTCCAGAGATTGCGGGATTCATGGAGGATTTGAATCCGCTGGGATTGGAAATGGCCAAGTCTCTGATCGCGGCGCTGGGTGGCGATGCGAAAGTGATTGAAGGTTATGGCAAAGGCGCGATCGTGGGAACGGCGGGAGAGTTGGAACATGGCGCGTTGTGGCATGTGCCTGGGGGCTATGCCATGCGGGAAATTCTGGGGAATGCCAAAGCGATTGTGGCGTCAACAAAGAAAGTAGGCGGACCGGGGACCCGGCTGGACGTGCCGATTACGCATATCAACGCGTCGTACGTGCGCAGTCACTTCGATGCGATGGAAGTAGGAATTGCTGATGCGCCGAAGAGCGACGAAATTTTGTTGGCACTGGTGATGACTACCGGCGGGCGGGTGCACGCGCGCGTTGGCGGATTGAAGGCTAGCGAGATTAAAGGCGAGGATGGATTGCGATGAAGGCCAAGATCCGGAAGATTTTGACGTTTGTGGAGGAGACGCGCACCGAGATGGGCAAAGCGGTGAATCCTCCTACGCGGCGGGCTGCAGCAGCGGCGGTGATTGAGAACCCGTTTGCGGGACGGTACGTGGAGGACCTTGCCGAGTTGATGGAGATTGGTGAAGAGCTTGGCGCGCTGCTAACGGAACGCGCGGTGGCGGCGCTGGGGATCCCGGGGGCTTCGGCGGAGAGCTATGGGAAAGCGGCGGCGGTTGGGGAAAATGGAGAGCTGGAGCATGCGGCGGCAATTTTGCATCCGAAGCTGGGAACTCCAGTGCGGAAGGCGCTAGGTAAAGGTGCGGCGTTGATTCCCTCGTCCAAGAAACGCGGCGGGCCGGGAGTGGCATTGGACATCCCGCTCGGGCATAAGGATGCGTCGTTTGTGCGGAGTCATTTTGATGGGATGGAGATTCGGGTGAATGATGCGCCGCGGGCGAATGAAATTTTGGTGGCGATTGCGGTGACAGATAGCGGGCGGCCACTGGCACGGGTTGGCGGGCTGACGAAGGATCAGATTAAGGGCGAAGACGGATTGCGGTAGAGCGGCGTTTCAACCCTCGGCTCAAGAATTTCCCTCCTTCGCGATTAGGTCTTTCCACTGTGCCAGGTAGCGAATTCTCCCTACGTCGGTTAGGCCTGGCGCAGTTCCGTGCTCCCAGGCCGAGATCACATTCTCAATAACCATGAAGTGTTGTATGAAAGGGACCGCCGTTTGAAGCATGAGTTGGGCGAAATCTTTGCTCGATTCGACGATGTCAACATCGTCGGTAATGGTCCACCATTTGTCCCGCTTTTCAGGGAGGAGGTTACCGATTCTCAGGCGCACTTGCGCGTGGACAATCGATGGATGCTTCAAGCATTGGGAATAAGCCCAGGGGTCAACGAGTTTTCCGACAATTACACCGACATTCACAGTAAAGGTTAGTTCAGTTTTCGTACTGTACCGATTGCTTTGAAAATGGATAACTCCAAAGTTGTCGCCCTTAGCAGTAAAAATTATGGACCCTTTGCGCTTGAAGCCAAGGCCATTGAGGAGTCTCGCGGTTTCGCTCTGCACCTGTCGGTACCCCATCTGCACCGGCGATTTTGCAGGGGGCATTAGGATGATCTTTCAACTTTTGGGAGGCGGGTGGCTGGGGGGGTGTTGCGGCTGCGGTCGGAGCGGATTGTGCCATCGATTATGGTCATGCCGATGCCTGGGAGATCGCCTAGGCGGACGGCTTCCAGGAGGGTTTTGCCAGCGGAGTGTTGCGGGGCGTCGAGGAGAATGAAGTCGGCGGAGCGACCGGGCTCGATGATGCCGGAATCGAGATGGCGGAGGCGGGCGGAGTTGCCGGTGGCGAAGCAGAAGACATCTTCGGCCGGCAGTTCGCCGAGCGACGAGAGAGCGGCGACGACACGAAGGATGCCGAGGGGCTGAACACCGGAACCGGCTGGCGAGTCGGTCCCTAAGATGATGCGGCGGAGCTGGCCCATATCTTTCGCGATGCGCAGAGTGAAGAGGGCGGCCCGTTCGTTGCCGTTGTGAACGATTTCCAGGGCACGAGAAGATTCTTCGCAGAGGGCGCGAATTTGCGTGTCGGGTAATGCGGTGTGTCCCCCGTTGACGTGGCCAATGACGTCAGCGTCGGCGGCGAGGACCACATCTTTATCGATGAGACTGGAGCCGGGAATGGACGGGCCCCCGGTATGAATGGTGCTTTGCATGCCGTGCTTACGGGCCCAAGCGACCATCTGGCGGGCGGTAGGTCCGTCTTTCACGCTGCCGAGACCGACTTCGCCGAGAAGGTTTACGCCGGATTCCGCGAGCGATTTGAAATCGTCTTCGACCATGCCGTGTTCCAGCACCGGCGCGCCGGCGAGAACTTTGACGCCGCTGGGACGCAGTGCGGCGAAGCAACGCTGTGCGGTGATGGCCAGAGCTTTGAGGCCAACGATGTCTTTGGGGCGGCCCGGCGTATGCACTTCGCCGGCGGAAATCATGGTGGTGACGCCGCCATGCAGGCAGCTATCGATCCAGCCGAGTTGATTCTGGCGCGGAGTCCAGTCGCCGGCAACGGGATGGACGTGACTATCGATGAGGCCGGGACAGAGTGCGGAGCCGTTGGCGTCGATGATGGTGGTGGGGGCGGAAGTGTCGAGATGATTGTGCTTGCCGATGGCGGTGATGCGGCCGTCGACGGCGACGACGGTGTCTGCTTCGAGGATCGGGTTGGTGAGATCGCCGGAAAGGAGGAGGCCGATGTTGCGGATGACGAGTTTGGTCGAGTTGGTGGATTTGGGAGCTTGGTCTTGAGCCATGCGAGAGTGGCCTCCGGGGTGTTATGGAACTTTAGTATAGGAGGAGTGAGGAGCGGGAACGAAATTGGGTAGAGCGGGACAGGAAGTCAAAGTCCCCACACGCGACAACCGACGTGTGGGACGTCCAGCGGTGTCGATTAAAGCTGAATCTAGACCCCCACCCTTGGGAAACCAAGGTTGGGGCACCCGGCGGAAGGGACTGTACCCTCCCTCCCCCCTGTTTTTTGGAAGTGTTGATTCTACGGGGGTTGAAGTTGTTTATTGTGTATCAGATTTGTAAGTGCGGATTCTGCGGGAGTTAGCAGGCAAGAAATCGGAAGTGCGGAATGTAAAGGACTTAGCCGAATTCACGCGAATAGTTGCGGGGCACTACCTGACGTGTTACTAGTGTGTCATATAAGCCATGAAGAATCAAGAAAAATCGTTACGCTAAGGCAATTTAGCGAATTCGGATTTGGCGGCGATTAGGACCGGGATGTCCGGGTCAGCATCTTTCCAGAGGGTTAGAAACTCCTGGTAGGCGGCGCGGGCTTTGATGTCGTCGGCCTGGAGGACATAGGCGCGGGCCAGGCCCAGTCGAGCGAGAACCCCAGTTTCGCAAGAGACGACCAGGCCACGGTGATCTAGAATTTTCTGAAACTCAGCGGCGGCGGCCGAGCCGTTTCGCATTGCGAGATAGGCTTGACCACGAACATAGGCGGGATAAAGACAACGACTGAATGCGTCGCCGAATTCATAAGCCTCAGAAGCATGAAGGAGTGCAATGCTGCGCTCGGGATTTTTTCGGACGAGTTCGAGCTGTCCGCGAACGGCAGGTAGGACGACGGACTGAACCAGGGTGGCTTGAGGAAACTTACTCGAAAGGGTATCTACGAGAGCGTCCACATGGGGTGCGTCGCCTGCGAACGCGAGTGCCAGAGAGCCCAGCGCCTGAGCGCGCTGGCCGATGGCGGGATTACTGAAAGCAAAGAGTGCGGCCTGATGAGCCTCAGGGATATTGCCAAAGGCAGCATCGAGCAGGGCGGCTTCCATGCGAAGAGAAGCCGCGATTTCGGCGTTGCCTGTGGCGTCCGCGGATTCGATGGCGCGCTTGCTCAAAGAGCGAGCGCTTCGAAGATGACCGGAAGCAGCCTCGCGAGACGATTCGAAGGACAACATAGTGTGAAGGACCTCGGGTTTCCCTTCCGCCCAGGTGACTTGGTCCGTCATTGCGCGTGAATCTCCGGCGAGAAAGGCCAATCTGTAAAGAAAAAAATGCAATTGTTCGGCGTCGAGTTTGCGATCGAAGGCGGCCTGGATGGTATTGCGTGAATCGTCGAACTGATTCAGGGCCATTAGAGTCCAAGCAACATTGATGTAGCCAATCACGTTGTCGGGACTGCGCTGCAGGGAGTCGCGATTGAGCTCGAGGGCCTGCTGATACTGCCCCTTAGCGCTATAGGTGTGAGCCAGATTGCCCGTGGCGGTGGGATCACCGGGATAACTGAGGAGCCATTCGCGAAAAACGCGAGTGGAGTTCTCCAGATCGCCGGTCGCGTGAAGGAAATACATGGAGTCGATGTCGAAGCGCTCGCGTTCGCTGGCGTGATCGCGTAAGGAATAGGCTTTGGTGAAGAGTTCGTTGGCGCGAGCTGTTTGCCCGGAATTTATATACATCTTGCCAAGGGAAAGGTAGCCGACGGCGAAGTCCGGGTCGAGTTCGATAGCGTGCTGGAAAAAAGGAATGGCGGCAACCGAGCCCTTCTCGCGGAGGGTTCGGTTTCCGAGACTGACGGCCTTTAGTGCGTCAAGCGAGGAAGTCGTAGCTTGAGAAAGGGGAACATCGAACTTTTTCACGTTGGCCAGGGATTCACCCAGTTGACCACGAATCGTGCTTGTGGCTTGGCCCAGAGCGTCGATCACTTGCTCTTTGCTGGAAGCGGTGACTTGGGTCTGTGCCAAGGTTTCACCGTTCTGATTTTGGCAGTTCACAGCTTTGAGGCCGAGGATATAGGTATTGCCGAGGCTGGCGATGGAGCCGGCGATCCAAGCGGTGCTGTTGGTGCGCTGGCAAACTTCCTGGGCAATGTCCGGGGTGAGGCGGATATTGGGGGCACGAGTCATCATTTTGAGCGCGGCGTTAACTCGGGCCTCGGATAGGACGTTGAAAAAGGGCGACTGACGGAGAGAAGAGAACAGTGCCTGTTTGAGGGCGTCATCGAAAACCGGGTCGCCAGTTTTATTGTCGAAATCGGCGAGGACGATGGTGTCTTTGGAAGTGAGTTTGGGGGCGCGGTGGAAATACGAATACAACCAGTAGATGGCGACGCCGACGGCGATGGCCAAAAGGAGGGCGATAAGCGGAGCAAACACGATGGCGCGGTTGGCGCGCTTGGGATTATCGACAACATGGCCGGGAAGAACGGCGACGGGAGTGACGGGAAGTTTCTCGGCATCAAAATCACGTTTAAGTCGCTGGAGATCGGCGCGCAGGTCGGCCGCGGATTGGTAGCGGAGGTTGCGATTTTTCTCGAGAGCTTTGGCGACGATGGGATCGAGTTGAGGAGGAAACGTGGGATTGACCCGCGAGGGAGGGACGGGCGAGCGGTTGAGAATGGCGTCGTAGATGATGGCGACGGTGTCGCCGGGAAAAGCCATGCAGCAGGTAGCCATCTCGTAGAGAACGGCGCCAAAGGAAAAGAGATCGGTGCGGGTGTCGAGATCTTCGCCACGAGACTGCTCGGGAGACATATAGGCGACGGTGCCCATGGTGGAGCCGGGGCTGGTGAGCAGGTCGATGGTGGCGGTGGGCATCTCGGAAGCGGCACCGCTTGTGCCCGGGGGAACCACTTTGGCTAAGCCGAAGTCGAGAATTTTGGCGTGGCCGCGTTTGGTGATGAAAATGTTGGCGGGCTTGATGTCGCGATGAATTATGCCCTGGGCGTGAGCGGCTTCCAAGGCGTCGGCGATTTCGATGGCGTAATCCAAAACCTGGCTGGGTAAGAGAGACTGTTCGTCGATGAAATGTTTCAGAGTGTGACCATCGAGGAACTCCATGGCGATGAAGGGTCGGCCTTCATGCTCGCCAATTTCGTAGATGGTGCAAATGTTGGAGTGATTGAGGGCCGAGGCGGCTTGGGCCTCGCGTTCGAAACGAAGGAGGGATTCGGAGTTGGGAGCAAAATTATCAGGAAGGAATTTGAGGGCAACAAAACGGTGGAGCTTGGTGTCTTCAGCTTTATAGACGACGCCCATGCCACCGCCGCCGAGTTTTTCGACGATGCGGTAGTGCGCGATGGTTTGGCCGAGCATATGGATGAGAAAAACTACGGAATGTTAGGGCGGGGAAAAGAGCAAGTCAACGTGGGAAGTTGGGAGGCGAAGTGCGGATAAGTCGGTATATCCCAGGGCTTGGAGACGGTGATAGATTGCGGCGCTTGATGAGTTCCGGGCGGATGGCTCGGAACATGCGGAAGAGGAAAACGCCATGCAGACGGAATTCGCAACTACGAAAAAATGCGCGCATCCTCCGTGCAGTTGCACGGTGGGCCCAGACGATAAATACTGCAGCGCGCAGTGCGCGGCAATGGAAGAAACGCCGGACTTGACGTGTGAATGCCTCCACCCGGGATGTAAGGGGAACGTTGGGACGTAACGGGCCGCGATGGCGGCGTTCCTTTGTGGAGAGCGAGTAGTCTAGTTCAGGCTCGCTGGGTTGTTTGTGTGCCAGCTGGAGGCTCTTCGGGACTCAGAGCAAGCCGGCGCTGCCGATCGTGTAGAAGGTCATTGAGTGGGGTGGGCGAAGTTGTGGCTTCGCCTTTTTTTTGACTGCCAGCGCCTTTCCTCAGAATCAAGAGCCAGTTCGTGTCAGTTAAGAGCCACCTGTCTTAACAAATACTTCTATTTACGTGAAAGATAGTGCCGCGCAGGTCGCACCTGAACTGTGGGACAAGTGGACCGGAGTGTTTCCGGGGCGGAGACTACGAGTATCCGCTCAGGGAGTGCTAGCAGGTTCAACTTGTCAGGGAAGGTGCGCGATGGATTGGCCAAGTGCCAAAAAGAAGTGCGGGATGGCGTTGCGTTTGGGGTTGATGCTGGGAATTGCCGGCGCAGGCACGATGGCGTTTGCGCAAGAAGGGCGGAAGGTTTTGATACATCCGCAGCCGCTGTATCCGGATTTGGCGAAAGAAATGGCGTTGAGGGGCACGGTGCGAATTGAAGTGGTGATTGGCACGGATGGGGAGATTAAGAGCACGAAAGTGCTGGGCGGGCACCCGATCCTGGCGCAGGCGGCGATGGATGCGTTGCGGAAATGGAAGTACGCGCCCGGCGCGGAGAGCACCGTGACGTTGGAGTTTGCGTTTAAGCCGCAGTAACGCGATGCGTTCGACCGCAAGTACATTCCAATTAAAGTGAGCGCCGGCTGCAAAGAAGATGAATCATCATTACTTGGCTCACGATCATGAGTCTAATAAACTAACTCTGTGACTAAGAAACTCCAGGTGCTGTTGCGCGATTCTGAGTTCCGGGAGATTCGACGCATGGCTCGTTCGCAGGGGATGTCGGTCGCCGAATGGGTTCGCCAGGCACTGCATTTGGCATGTCGTAAGGAACCCCGCGGCGATGTCGGCAAAAAGATTGCAATTATTCGCGTCGCGGCGCAGCACGATTATCCCGTCAAAGAAATCGACGGCATGTTAGCGGAAATTGAGAGCGGGTATAGCGGCGGGCGCGCACCGCAATATGGCCGACGTACAGTGAAAAAATAACGAGCTGTCGTAATCGGTTTGCGAGATTACGCGCTAGGATTCTCGGCGAGAAGAGCCAAGCGCATTCCTTCTAAAAGCCAACGTTGCAAGGTGGGCTGAAAATGCCTGCCGATGTCGTGGAATTCGATGCCGATGCCGATGTTCGGCTGGGAATACACGACGGTGGCGCCGGCCTCAAAATAATCAGCCGCAGTGAAAATCTTTACGAAGACCTGCTGGCCCACGGGAAGCGGGTTGGCCATGTCGAGAAAGCATCCATGCAAACTGATTTCGGTGGTGCGGGCGTGGATGCGGAAGCCGCTGCCGTTCATTTCGCCAATTTCGGCGCGTGCGACGAAAGGATAGCGGGTGCTGCGGCGATTGTCCTTTTTGTGCCAGTTTGCGCTGGATTGGTCTGTCAAAACAACCTCTGCAAATCCAGATCGTACCTTGCAGGATTTTTGTAAGATAGGCGAGCGATGGCCGAAGATCTTGCATTGATTTTTGTCAACGGACGCGAGTTGCGGAAATGGTACTGAGGAGCTAAGAGGCGAGGTACTGGCCGGAATTATGGCAGGCGGATATGCACCGCGCAGAATGACGTAGCGTGAAATATAAATGTGGCGGATGAGCTTGTAAGCCGGATTCTGTGCGGCGTTGGGCCTTGCGGCTTGACGCCAGACGATCATTCCTCTAGCCCCGGCCTCGCGACCGGGATCGAGCGACCTACCCGAGGGTTCATCCTTGATGGATGGCTTGCGCCACCACGAACAAGGGAGCGCTTCGTTTAAAGGAAGCACTCAGTGAGCCGGGCCAGTTCTCCCCTCCTATTTGGTCTTGCACCACGCGGGGTTTGCCGTGCCCTCGTTGTTGCCAACGAGGCGGTGGGCTCTTACCCCACCTTTTCACCCTTACCTGAGAGCGAACCTTAGAAGATGTCCGGCAGGTTTTCCTGCAGGATGTCACCGGGTTGCGCAACACAGGCGGTATATTCTCTGTGGCACTGTCCGTAACGCGATGTTTGGCCGAGCGGTGAAGCGCGGTTGCGCAAAGCGTCCCCTGGCGTTACCAGGCGCGTTGCCCTTCGTCCACGAAGCCTTGCGGCAGCGTGGTTACTGCTCCGCTTGCGCGGAGTGGTGTCCGGACTTTCCTCCCGCCTTGGCCGCTTGCGCGGCTTCAGCCAGCGATCGTCCAGCTCACCCGCCAAGATAATTATAGCGCGAACTGCGGTACCAATTGTCGTTGTTGATCCGAAGTGCGACGGATACAATTGCGGCAATGCGTGTCCGCGAAGCGAAGGACTTCCTTGTTGAACAAACTGTGAAGCAAGCTGAGATGGAAGGGATTCCCCTGTCTGAACTCGAGAAAAGGATGATGTATTTCACGGAGGGTAAGAGTGCTGTCGAAGATCCGGTGAGCTTGAATGAGGAGTTTGAGGCGCAATACGACAATGCGAAATATGAGAGGAAGATTTCGCGGCTCATGGGCGGCGCGTACAAACGCCTCAGACACGAAAATTCCGTGGACAGGAAAAGCTGGGATAGCGCCGTTCGCTGTTTGAAAAAAGGCGATCATTACATTTTGGTGCTCTGTGGAGAAACTTCTCGCTTTAGCGCGCTTTGGGGCATTGGCGCGATTGCCGTGTTGCTTCTGATCGCGGCGAGCATCAAGTGGTTCACCAGCACAATTCAGCCACCCAATCCGCATGTGCTTTTGGCAGTGTTCGTTGGAGTGATTGCGACTTGGTTTTTCTTTCCTCGCCACGTAGGGCGTGCTTTCAGCTGGGTCATGAGTGTCACGGTATACCGCTTTTTTGGCGACGAGAAAGATGAAGGTTAAACGGGGGGCGAGTTGGAGTTGAACATCAGGCTGTCGCTGGACGAGAAGATTGTGAAGGAAGTGCGGAAGATTGCTGTGGAGCGAGATACGACTCTAACTGGATTAGTGCGCGAGTATCTGGAGAAGCTTGCGGCCGAAGCTGCAACCGGGCAGAAGCGGCGGCAAGAAGAGGCGCTGGAACGGACCTTCCGGGAATTCCACTTCAGGATGGGAAAGCGGGCGTGGAAACGAGCGGATGTTCATGAACGCTCCTGATTGCCTGGACACAAAACCCGTTCGAATAATGGTTCTAGATAGATAAAAGCTGCAGCGCTGGACCGTCAATAAACCAACGAAAAATTTGATACATGGTGAGGTTGCCTGCTCGGGCTTTGGTCAATGAGATGGCCACCCCTTCCTGCGTCAGGGCAGGCTGAAGGTGGCCGCTACTGTTTTAGGAGTTTGTCGAAGTCGGATTCGGTCAGGACTTGGATGTTGAGTTCTTTGGCTTTGTCTAGCTTGGAACCGGGGTCGGAGCCGACTACGACGTAGTCGGTTTTTTTGCTTACGGAGCTGGAGATTTTGCCGCCGTGCTGGAGAACGAGTTCGGCGGCTTCTTCGCGGGAGCGCTTGGCAAGGCTGCCGGTGAAGACGAAACTTTTGCCGGCGAACTTCTGGCTTTTCATTTCGCGCTTTTCGACGGTGGGGCGGACGCCGGCTTTGTGAAGCTTCTTGATAATGTTGCGATTGGCGGGTTCCGAGAAAAACTCCACGATACTGCTGGAAACTTTAGGACCGACCTCGGGAACGCTTTCGAGTTGTTCCTGAGTGGCGGCGGCAAATTCGTCGAGCGAGCAAAAATGCTCGGCGAGGAGTTGGCCGGTGCGTTCGCCAACGAAGAGAATGCCAAGGGCATGGATGAGGCGGGCCAGCGAATTTTTCTTGCTGGCATCGATTTCATCGATGAGATTCTGCGCGGACTTTTCGGCCATGCGATCGAGATTGGCTAGCTGATCGACGGTGAGGGTATAGAGGTCGGAGACATCCTTGACGATGCCGCGATCGACGAGTTGATCGACAATTTTTTCGCCAAGGCCGTCGATGTCCATGGCGTGGCGTCCAGCAAAGTGCAGGATGGCTTCCTTGCGCTTGGCGGGGCAGGCGGCATTGACGCAACGATAGGCGGCTTCGCCTTCGACGCGGTGAATGGTGCTGCCACACACGGGACAATTCTTGGGCATGTGGAAGGGCCTGCGGGGATTCCCTTCCTTGACGACTTTGAGGATGTGCGGGATGACTTCGCCGGCGCGTTCGAGGAGAACCGTGTCGCCAATCTGCAGGCCGAGACGCTCGATTTCATCCATGTTGTGGAGGGTGGAGCGGCTGACGGTGACGCCTCCGACTTGGACAGGCTGAAGAAATGCAACGGGAGTGAGGGTGCCGGTGCGGCCGACGTTCACATCGATATTATTGACTACGGTGGTTTCCTGGCGCGCGGGATATTTGTAGGCGATGGCCCAGCGCGGAGCTTTGGAGGTAAAGCCAAGTTCATTCTGCAGACCGATCGAATTGACCTTGATGACCACGCCATCGATTTCGTACGGAAGTTTCTCGCGTTTGGAGTCCCAGGTGTTGCAGTAGTCGACGACGGCGTCGATGCCATCACAAAGTTTCCAATCGGAGGAAGCGCGGAAATGGAGATTTTTCAGGGCTTCGAGCGATTCGGAATGCTTGGGATACGGAACTTTGCCGTCGACGAAGAGATAGTAGGCGAAGAAATCGAGTTTGCGTTGCGCGGTGATGGAGGGATCGAGAACGCGGATGGAGCCGGCCGCAGAGTTACGGGCGTTGACGAAAATTTTGCCGCCGATGCGCTCCTGCTGGCGATTGAGGGCTTCGAAGGATTCGCGAGTCATCATGATTTCGCCACGAACTTCGAAGGTAGAGGGCAGCTTGGCTTTTTTGAGGGCGGCGGGCTCGAGGCGGAGAGGGACGGAGCGGACCGTTTTCACGTTGGGAGTGACATCTTCTCCGGTGGTGCCATCACCGCGGGTGACGCCGCGAACGAAGAGGCCATCTTGATATTGGAGAGAGATGCTGAGGCCATCGAACTTGTGCTCGGCGATGTATTCGATTTCTTTGCGGCCGGTACCTTCGCGGACGCGGCGATCCCACTCGCGGAGCGCGTCGTAAGAAAAAGCGTTGTCGAGACTGAGCATGGGACGAGCGTGGCGGACGGTTTGGAATCCTTCGCGGGGAGCGCCACCGACACGGACGCTGGGTGAATCGGGAGTGCGCAGTTCGGGATGCACCGCTTCGATTTCTTTGAGGCGATTCATGAGGCGGTCGAATTCGAGGTCAGAAATTTCGGGGGTGTCGACGACGTGGTAGAGATATTCGTGGTGGCGGATTTGTTCGCGCAGGGATTCCGCTTCTTTTTTCAGGGATGCAGGTGCCGCCTTGGCCATTTCCCTTGTCCTTTAGGGTGATGAGGTGCGAGGTACATTATATAGAAGTTGGCTGCGGGGATTGGTCGATGCGGCGCGGGACGGCAGATGGGAGTGGTGGATGGCCACCCTTCCTGCCTCAGGGCAAGCTGAAGGTGGCCGCTACATGGGAAATTCGGGGGGAATACCGAGACTGAGAGGGACGTGGCTGCGGGCTTTGCATATACAATGTAGGTTTGGGAATGGCACGGGAGAGCATGGATACACACTTTCAGAACGCTTTGCTGATACACAACCCCAATGCGGGGAGCGGCGGAAACGCGCGCCGCAAACAGATTGATGATGCCCGAAGGATGCTGGCGGAGAACGGGATCGAAGCGGAATTAGCGGAGACAACCGGGCCGGGGCACGCGGTGGAGATTGCGCGGCAGGCGACGCGGGAGATGCGGCAACTGGTGATTGCGTGCGGCGGCGATGGCACGTTGAACGAAGTGGTCAACGGGCTGGCGAGTTTTCGGAACGGGCACCGAGTGCCGCTGGCGTTGCTGCCGGGCGGGACGGCGAATGTTTTGGCAAAGGAACTGTCACTGCCGTGGGACATTCCGAAGGCGGCACAGCGACTGGTGGGAGCAGAAGTAAAGGAGATTGCGCTGGGCCTGGCAACGCCCTTGGAGGAACCGGAAAAGAAGCGCTATTTTCTGAGCCTATCGGGAGCGGGACCGGATGGAATGATTGTGTATTCAGTGGATCTGGAGTTGAAGGCGCGGGTGGGGATTCTGGCGTACTGGTGGCAAGGAGCGCGGGAAGTGTTGCGGTACAAGTTTCCGCGATTCCGGGTGCGTACCGGAGACCAGCAGATGGAAGCGACGCTGGTGGTGGTGGGGCGGACGAAGAATTACGGCGGACCGTTTAAGATTACGGACCAGGCGGATTTGTTTGCGGACGAATTTGAAGTGATGGCGCTGACCACGCAGAGCGGGATGCGGTATCTGAGCTATTTGCCGACGCTGTACATGGGAAATCTGCGCAAAGAGAAGGATGTGCATTTCTGGAAGGCGGACACGCTGGTGTGCGAACCGCTGGACGCGAATCCGGTGTACGCGCAGGTGGATGGCGAACCGCTGGCACGGCTGCCGATTGAGTTCTCGATTGTGCCGCGGGCGCTGAAACTGGTGGTGCCGCGGGATGAAGTGACCGGGAAGCCGTCGATCAAAGCCTAGCCGTGGATATCGCCACGCATGCTCTAACATCGCTAGCATTGGCGCGGGGATTTTTTCCGCGAGGGAGGTGGCCGATTGTTGCGGGGATGATTATGGCGGGAACGCTGGCGGATGTGGATCTTGCCACCATTTTGTTGGGGCCAGCAGCTTACTTTGCGGGCCGCAGGACTTTTACGCATTCCATTTTAGGGACCGTAGTGGTGGTCGCGATTGCATCGGCGCTGGCATTGGTGTGGAACGGGAAGAAGCGGGAAGCGTCGGTGCTGCGGGACATTTTACTCGCGACGTCGTGCGCGGTGATTGTGCATGTGTTGATGGATCTGTGCGCATCGGACGGCGTGGAATTGTGGTGGCCGGCGCGCGGGGCGAGATTCGCGGCGGACTGGGTGGCGGGCGTCGATCCGTGGATTTTGTTGCTGCTGCTGGCGGGAATTCTGCTGCCGGAAGTGTTCCGGCTGGTGAGCTCGGAAATTGGGGCCAAGGATAAGGCACCGCGAGGACGGAATGGCGCGATCGTGGCGCTGGCGTTGTTGGTGATTTACGTGGGGGCGCGAGCAACGCTGCATGGGAATGCGGTGGCGATGCTGGAGCCACACACGTATCGAGGAGAATCACCGCGAAGGATTGGGGCGTTTGCCGAACCGTTGACAATGCTGACGTGGCGGGGAGTGGTGGAGACGCAGTCGAATGTGTGCCTGATTTCGGTGCCGGTGATGGGCGGCGGACATTTCGACCCGGAATTGGGAGTGTGTCTGCACAAGCCGGAAGATTCGGCGCTGTTGGAAGCGGCTGGGAAGACGCGGGTGGCGGAAGAATTTGTGCGCGTAGCGCGTTTTCCCCGAGCAGCGGTGGACAAAACGCAGGATGGATATGAAGTGTCGATTCGCGATGTGCGGGATCTGGCGGAAGAAGAGACGCGGGTTCGAGTAGCGGCGCAGATTATGCTGGATGGAAATTTGAAGGTGCAGAGCGAGAGGTTTGTGTGGGCCAGCGAAGTGCGGTTGCGTTGAGGTCGCGATTCGAGATCAGGGATTATGCGGCGGGTAAGTTGTAGTGGGCGCGTTCGCGGAGAATGAGGCGGGAGAGAAGGTAGCTGACCGCGACGAAGATAATTACGGCGATGGCTACCTGCCATTTGTGTTGGGCCAGGAATGGTAGAGCGTTGTTGCCATAGCGAATAGCGAGATAGCCCACGGCGAAATAGCGGATGGCGCGAGCTAAGGCGATGGCGGATGTATAGCTCCACAGCGGAACTTCGAAGACACCGGCGGCAAGAACAAAAAATTTGAAGGGCGTTGGCGGCGGGAGCAGAGCGGCGAGGAGCATGCCGACGAATCCGTTGGTTTCTACCCAGTGTCGAATAACTTGGCCGCGATGGCCAGCACGTTTGTGGTAAACGGCTTCCCCTCCCTTTCTGGCAAGGAAATACAACAAAACACAACCCAGGACGGAACCGATCATGGCCATGGAGGCGTATAGCGGCATGCGGGCGGGATGCTGCATGGAGAGTTCGATGAGCAGGAGATCGTTGATGACGGGGAAAGTAAGGATGGAGGAATCGAGGAAGGAGATGAGGAATAGGCCGGGGGCGCCGAGGGTGCCGGCGAAAAGGACGATTTTTTGTTTCCAGCCGGACAGGGACGCGGACAAGTTGGGGAGCCTCCGAGGTAGGGACAGTGTAGCAGAGGAGGTGTGGGGAGTTGGGTGGGGCGGCGGGATGTTTGAGGTCATTTGCGAAGAGGGTTTAGAGGAGGGTTTGGATGGCTTCGGCGATTGTGTCGTGGACGCGGTGGAGGTCTTCGGGGGAGATTACGTACGGGGGGAGGACGTAGACGACGTTGCCCAGAGGGCGGAGGAGGACGCCGCGATCGAGGAAGAAATTGTAGAGCTTGGGACGGAGCGACGAGAGATAGCCAGGATCGTCGACGCGGAGTTCGAGAGCCGCGACGGTGCCGATCTGGCGGGTGTCGCCGACTTGATGGAAGGTGCGGAGATGCGCGAGGCGCTCGGAGTGAATGCGAGCGATGGTAGAGATGCGATCGAAGACCGGCTCGTCGTCGAAAATCTGGAGACTGGCGTTGGCTGCGGCACAGGCAAGCGCGTTCCCGGTGTAGGAATGGCCATGATAGAAAGTGTGGAGGCGATTTTCGCTGCGGAAGGTGGCCTCGACGCGGTCGGTGCACAGCGTGACGCCCATAGTCAGGAATCCACCGGTGATGCCTTTGGAAACGCACATTAAATCGGGAACGATGTTCGCGAGATCGCAGGCAAACATTTTGCCAGTGCGACCGAAGCCGGTGAGCACTTCGTCGGCGATCAGCAAAACCTCGTAACGCGTGCAGAGGGCGCGAACTTTTTGCAGGAATTCGACGGGATGGATGATCATGCCGCCCGCGCCTTGAAGAAGAGGCTCGACGATGACGGCAGCGATTTGGTCACCGCGTTCCGCCAGGAGTTGTTCGAGTTGCTGCGCGCACTCGATGTGACACGTCTCGCGCTTCAGGCCAACGGGACAACGATAGCAGTAGGCGGAGTGCACGCGATGGACGGGATAGCGCATGGAGCGAAAAGGTTCGGTGAAGGGCGATTCGTCGCTGACGGACATGGCGCCGGCGGTGTCGCCGTGATAGCCGTGCGCGAGAGCGACGATTTCGCGTTTCTCGGGACGGGCGAGATTCTGGAAATACTGGACAGCGAGTTTTAGGGCGACTTCAACGGCGGTGGAGCCATCATCGGAGAAAAAAAGATGAGTGAGATCGGGAGCGAGCCATTTGCGGAGACGGGTGGCGAGTTCTTCAGCGGCATCTTGCGTGAAGCCGGCGAGGATGACGTGCTCAAGTTTGCGAGCCTGTTCGGCGATGGCCGCGGCGATACGCGGATTGGCGTGGCCGTGGAGATTGACCCACCAGGAGGAGATAGCGTCGATAATTTTGCGGCCGTCGGCGGTGTGGAGGTAGACGCCTTCGGCGCGGGTAACGCGAATGGGAGAAGGATCGAGGAGTGAGTTGGTAAAGGGGTGCCAGATTCGCAGCGGGGAGCTCATTGCGAAAACGCGGAACGATCGAAGTGATTCAGGAAGACTTGCATGAGCGCAGTCCGATGCAGGTTGGGGAGGCGGGGAATTTCGCCGATGACGCGAACATGGCCAAATTTTTCGACGGTGTCGCGATTTTCGCGATTCTGATCGCCGATTAGGACAACGCCGTGCACGGGAAGTTCTGCGGCATGGAGTGCTGCAAGAGTGAGCAGCGTGTGATTGATGGTGCCGACGCCGCTGCGCGCGGCGAGAATCACAGGCAATTTGAATTTGACCATCATGTCGAGCATGAACTGTTTGCCGTTGATGGGCACCAGCACGCCGCCGGCACCTTCGACGATGAGCCAATCGTTGGAGAGGCTGGGTGGAAGATTGATGCGGCCAAGATCGATTTCGACGCCGGCCCAGCGCGCGGCAAGATCGGGCGAGACGGGCGGAACAAATTTGTAAACTTCATCGAGAGTCCGATCGGTGCCAATGCCGGCGAGGCGCATGACGGTGACGCGGTCGGAGCCTTCGAGTGTACCGGTCTGGATGGGCTTCCAGTAGACAGCGTCGAGAGCAGCGCAGAGCAATGCGGAAAGCGTGGTCTTGCCCACGCCGGTGTCGGTGCCGGTGATGAAGAAGTGACGCCTCATGCGTGTCTCGCGATTGCCGGCAGTTGATGCGCGGAGTGCCAGGCGGAGAGGGATTGGGCTAAGCGATGCAACTCGTCTTCGGAAATGAGAGTGGTGAGCGAGAGGCGTAGGCGAGAACTGCCATCGGGAACGGTGGGAGGACGAATGGCGCGGACGGCAAAACCGTCGCGCTGGAGATGGTCTGCGGCGGAAAGTGCGGCATCATTGGTGCCAAGTACGACGGGAATGATTTGGCTGGCGCTGGCGGCCACGTCAAAATCAGCGGCGCGCAGAATTTTACAGAAGCGAGAGGCGCGATCGAGGAGCGAGCGACGGTCCGCGTCCATGGTGGCAGAAATTTCGAGAGCAGCGGCGATTTGATGAGCGAAGTAGGGCGGAAGCGCGGTGCTGAAGACAAAGGTACGGGCGTGATTGATGAGATGTTGCTTCAATTCCACTGGGCCGCAGACGAAAGCGCCGGCACAGGCGAGAGCCTTGCCACAGGTGTGAACGCTGGCGAGGAGTTGGGCGTGAATTCCGGCTTGCACGGCGAGGCCACGGCCTGCTGGGCCGTGAACGGCAGTGGCGTGTGCTTCATCGACGATGAGCGCGGCGCCATATTTTTCGGCGAGAGCAGCGATTTGCCGGAGCGGGGCAACGTCGCCATCCATGCTGAAGACCGTTTCGGTGACGACTACGCGGCGCCACGGAGCGCCCGCTTCCTGACGTAGAGCGGTTTCCAAAAAGTTAAGATCAAGATGAGGGTAGATGGTTTTGCGCGCGCCGGACAGGCGGATGCCGTCGATGAGGCTAGCGTGGTTTAGCGAGTCGGAATAGACGGAATCATCTTTGGTGAGGAGCGAGGAGAGTAGGCCGATGTTGGCGGCGTAACCACTGCCGAAGAAAAGAGCGGACTGGGTACCGGCAAAAGTGGCGAAAGTGGATTCAAGGTTGTGCCAGTCTTCGGTCTGGCCGGAGAGCAGGCGCGAGCCGGTGCCGCCTACGCGGGAAGAATTTTGCACGGCTTGGACGGCGGCAGCGTGGAGCGCGGGATGCTGCGAGAGGCCAAGATAGTCATTGGAGCAGAAGTTCACGCCATCAATCTGGGCGAGACTGCGCAACTGGTGGCGGTCTTTAAGCGCGCGCAGACCTTTCGCCAGGCTGGCCTTCCACGTGGATAGAACGTCAGACGGCATGCGACTCAAGAGGTTTCAGGCCCAGAGTCTGCAAAAGTTGCTCGTCTTCGTCTGGGCCGGGATTGGGAGTAGTAAGAAGTTTTTCGCCAACGAAAATGGAGTTGGCGCCTGCCAGGAAGCAGAGAGTGACTGCTTCCGGGGAAAGTTGTTTGCGACCGGCGGCCAGGCGAACGCGCGAGGCGGGCATCAGGATGCGAGCAGTGGCGATGGCACGCACCATTTCGAGGGGATCGAGAGCGGGCACGGAGGCCAGCGGAGTGCCTTCAACGCGGACCAGCATGTTGATGGGAACGCTTTCCGGGTGCGGATTGAGAGTAGCCAGTTGCTGCAAGAGGCCGACGCGATCGCTTTCTTTTTCGCCCATGCCGAGAATGCCGCCGCAACAGACGGTGATGCCAGCTCTACGGACAGCGGCGAGAGTGCGAAGTCGCTCGTCGTAGACACGCGTAGTTATAATCGATCCGTAGAATTCAGGCGAAGTGTCGAGATTGTGGTTGTAGGCGGTGAGTCCGGCTTCTTTCAGGCGGACGGCCTGAGCATCAGTGAGCATGCCAAGGGTGCAGCAGACTTCCATGCCGAGGGAGGAGACGCCGCGTACCATTTCCAGAACTTTTTCGAATTCCCTGCCCTGTGGAGCTTCGCGCCAGGCAGCACCCATGCAGAAACGAGTGACGCCACGGGCGACGGCGTCGCGGGCTACGCCAATGACGTGTTGCGGATCGAGAAGACCCTGGCGCTCGACATCAGCGTCGTAGTGGGCGCTCTGCGGACAGTAGGCGCAATCTTCGGGGCAGCCACCGGTTTTAATGGAAATGAGCTGGCAGGTTTGCACGCGATCGGGAGCGTGATTTTGACGGTGTACCGTTTGAGCGCGAAAAACCAGATCGGGAATTGGAGTGTGATAGATAGCATCGACTTCGGGCCGAGTCCAATCGTGTTTCAGCAGGTGCGGTGAGATATTGTGCGGCGCTAAAGCGCTCGATTCATTCATCTTCTGGGTCGCCTGACGGAATAAGAAAGTAAGCCAATATTAGCACTACATACTAACACTGGTGTGGAGCGGAAAGCATTTTGGAAAATAAGAATTTGCGAAGTTGGGCCGGTGAATGCAGGGAGAACGAGGGTGAGAGGGTAAGAGAGAGTATGGTGAAAGGTTTGACCGACCATTAGCGAAATGTTATAAATCGGTATTCCTATCGACCCTTTGAGTCGGCATGATAGGGGTTGTGCCGAAGTGGATCTGACCCGCCCAGGGTCTGAGGGCGTGCCAACAAAGGGCTGAACAGTTTTCCCGTCCTGTACGAATTACGGGAGTCTTTCCGGAGAACGGAGAGTCGCTCCTCCCGACGCGGGTGAATGGTTAGGAGTGTTCACCGCGCCTGTGCCGGGGGTGGAATGGTGTGTGGGCTTAAGTCGAGAATGCCAGAGCGCGATTGATTCGCTGTGAATCGTAAATCGCCGGGGCAAAAACGAACGAAGTGATTCCTCTTGGAGGTCTTTCCATGTGCAATACGGTGAAAGCTGCCTGCGCGAGTGTGGGCAGTTTGACGAGACGAATTTCTGGCGGAGCGCTGTTGCTGCTGCTCAGCGCCGGCGCGCTGCTGGCGAAACCCACAGACGAAGCGGTGGGAGGCGAGGCAGGGCTGAAGCTGCCGGATTTGTCGCAGGTGAATTTTCTGGGGGGAATCGACGGGCACAAGCTGCTGCTGTATGGAATTTTGATTTGCGTGTTCGGGCTGCTGTTTGGAATGACAATTTTTAACCGGCTGAAGAATATGCCGGTGCACCGGTCGATGCGGGAAATTTCGGAATTGATTTATGAGACGTGCAAAACGTACCTGGTGACACAGGGCAAATTTTTGTTGCTGCTGTGGGTGTTCATTGCGGTGGTGATCTGCTTGTACTTTGGCTGGCTGTCGCCGGTACCGAATAAGCCAGTGACGCTGACGCTGCCGATTATTTTGCTGTTCAGCCTGGTAGGCATCGCGGGCAGCTACGGAGTGGCGTGGTTTGGGATTCGCGTGAACACGTTTGCGAATTCGCGCACGGCGTTTGCCAGTTTGCGTGGGAAGCCCTATCCGATTTATCACACACCGCTGGAAGCGGGCATGAGCATCGGGATGATGCTGATCAGCGTGGAATTGCTGATGATGCTGTTTATTTTGCTTTTCATTCCGGGGGATTACGCGGGGCCATGCTTTATCGGATTCGCGATTGGCGAGTCTTTGGGCGCGGCGGCGCTGCGCATTGCGGGCGGCATTTTCACGAAGATTGCGGACATTGGGTCGGACTTGATGAAGATTGTGTTCAAGATCAAGGAAGACGATGCTCGGAATCCTGGCGTGATTGCGGATTGCACGGGCGACAACGCGGGCGATTCGGTGGGTCCCAGCGCGGATGGATTCGAAACGTATGGCGTAACCGGCGTGGCATTGATCACGTTTATTTTGCTGGCCATTAGCCCGGGACATTTTCTGCCGGCGGGCGTGACGATGCAGACGGCGTCGAGCACGATGATCGACCGCGCTACAACGCTGGCGAGCACGGTGCAGGTGCAACTGCTGGTGTGGATCTTCATCATGCGCATCATGATGCTGATTGCCAGCGCGGGCGCGTACTTCATCAACGGGATTATCGCCAAGGCGCGCTACGGCAACGCGGACAAAATGAATTACGAGGCGCCACTAACGTCGTTGGTGTGGATCACGTCGTTTGTTTCGATTGCGCTGACGTATCTGGTTTCTTCGCAGATTGTGCCGTCGTTGAATGGCGATAGTTCGCTGTGGTGGAAGCTGGCGACAATTATTTCCTGCGGAACGCTGGCAGGCGCACTGATTCCGGAACTGGTAAAGGTGTTCACGTCGACGGAATCGCGGCACGTGAAGGAAGTGGTGAGTTCGGCGGAAGAAGGTGGAGCATCACTGGGAATTTTGTCGGGCTTTGTGGCCGGCAATTTTTCGGCATACTACATCGGCTTGGCCATGGTGCTGCTGATGTCGGTGGGCTACCTGATCAGCAATTTGGGATTGGGAAACTTGATGATCGCCGCGCCGGTGTTTGCGTTCGGGTTGGTGGCGTTCGGATTTTTGGGCATGGGACCGGTGACGATCGCGGTGGATTCGTATGGACCGGTGACCGACAACGCGCAATCGGTGTATGAGCTTTCGCTGATTGAGCAGGTGCCAAATATTCAGGCGGAGCTGAAGAAGGATTACAACATCGACGTGAATTTCGAGGTTGCCAAGGAAATGCTGGAGGCCAACGACGGAGCGGGAAATACGTTTAAGGCGACGGCCAAGCCGGTATTGATTGGGACGGCAGTGGTGGGCGCAACCACGATGATTTTTTCGATCATCATGGGGCTAACGCACGGATTGACCGTGGACGTGAATAAGCTTTCATTGCTGCACGCACCGTTTGTGCTTGGCTTGATCACTGGCGGCGCGATGATTTATTGGTTCACTGGCGCTTCCACGCAAGCGGTGACGACCGGAGCGTATCGCGCGGTGGAGTTCATCAAGGCGAATATTAAGCTCGAAGGCGTGACCAAGGCCAGCGTTGCCGACAGCAAAAAAGTGGTGGAGATCTGCACGAAGTATGCGCAGAAGGGCATGCTGAACATCTTTATTGCGGTGTTTTTTGCCACGCTGGCGTTTGCGTTTCTGGAGCCGTTCTTCTTCATCGGGTATTTGTTCTCGATCGCGATTTTCGGCTTGTACCAGGCTATTTTCATGGCCAACGCGGGTGGGGCTTGGGACAACGCGAAGAAAATCGTGGAAGTGGAACTGAAGCAGAAGGGCACGCCGCTGCATGATGCGACGGTGATTGGCGATACGGTGGGCGATCCGTTTAAGGATACGTCTTCGGTGGCGCTGAACCCGGTCATCAAGTTCACGACGTTGTTTGGATTGCTGGCGGTGGAGCTGGCGGTGCAGCTGACGGCGACACAGGGAGACAACTTGACGCACATTTTGGCGGCGGCGTTCTTTGTGGTGTCGTTTGTGTTCGTGTACCGGTCATTCTATGGAATGAGGATTCGCGGTTCGGCGGCGAACTGACTGGGATTCTCAGCGACAGGTATTCTGTGATGCGTAGGATTCGAAGGGGCGGCGCGGTTGCCGCCCTTTTTGTTTTTGCCCGAGGCGAAGTGATATAGACTCTGGCGTTCAGATGGTTAGGTACGAAAGGAGACTGTGTGAGCGACGTATCGGAAAACACTACGATTCAGAAGACATCGCTTGCGCCGATGCTATCGGTGAGGCGCGGGGCGCAGGCGGTGGAGTTCTATAAGGCGGCGTTTGGAGCGAAGGAATTGTTTCGGATCGAAGCTCCGGATGGAGCGATGGTGGCGCGACTGGGATTCGGCGGGGCGGAGTTCTGGGTGGCGGATGAATCGCCGGAACATTTCAATTTCAGTCCGGAATCGTTGGGGGGAGGGACGGTGCGGATGGTGATGGTAGTGGCTGATCCGGATGCGGCGTTTGCGCGAGCGGTGAAGGCTGGGGCGAAGGAGATTTGGCCAGTGCGCGAGGACTATGGATGGAGGCTGGGGAGGGTGGTGGATCCGTTTGGGCATCATTGGGAGATTGGGAAGCCGTTGGAGGAGAGTGTTTGAAGAGTGGCGGGTGAGAGTGGCGGGCGTGGTAAGGAAGGTTGAGATCTAAGAGGGATTTCTCCACTCCGTGACCCGGCGCGCAAAGGACGCGCGCAGAAAAATGCCGGGTCACTCCGGTCGAAATGACGGGTTTGTGATGGTTCGGAAAGGTTCAAATTGCCAATGATCCGACGGATAGTTATCTCATGGTTGCTGACAAGTCTAGCCGTGTTCTGCTGTGCCTGTTGCGGAATACGGCGCGGCGATGTCGTGCTGCTGCCTAATGGCTTCGAAGGTTGGGTTGTCATCCGCTACGAGGTTTCGAACACTCCCGTACTCGAACGGGAGGGTTTCAGAAACGTCGTTCGAGTACCTACCTCGGGCGAGTTCTCAACGAATAGCAAAAGAGCCGTCGGGTACGGTTTCGACACATATTATTTCGTGGATGTGGCAGGGAAGCGCCAACGCATACGGGCTTGGGATGAGCATTGCGAACGTCAGGAAGTGTGCGTTCAGCAATTCCAGCTTTTCTCTAGCCCTTCAATTGCAACTATATTCTTCGTCGGAAAGAAAGACGACGTGCCGCGGCATCCGAAGCCCGAGTTTAGAGACTCGTTGGTCAGGTGCGGATCAGGTTTAGCTGGGGTTTTAGTTTGGGGTCGAAGCCGGGGAAGACTGGGGCCAGGTCTTTGACGCCCAGGTGGCGGGTCAGGATTTCGCTGACTACGGTACGGAAGTCGGTAGTGAGGGCCAAGTCGCGGCCTTCGTTGAGTTGGTGATCATCGAGGCCGGGCCACTTGCCGTAGACGTGGCCGCCTTTGACATCGCCGCCCATGACGAACATGCAGTTGGCGTGACCATGATCGGTGCCGCGATTGCCATTTTCTTTGGCGGTGCGGCCGAATTCGCTCATGGTGACAACAACGATGTCGGCCATGCGGTCGCCCATATCCTGATGAAACGCGGCGAGCGACTGGCCCAGGTCTTTGAGCAAGTTGGATAGTTGGCCTTGCGCGCCACCTTCGTTGACGTGATTGTCCCAGCCGCCGCAATCCACGAATAAAACTTCAACGCCGATGTTGGCTTTGAGCATGACACCAATTTGCTGCAGGCGCTGGCCGAGCGGGCTCTTGGGATAGTCGGCGCCATTTTCCGGCGGAAATTTGTTCATATCAATTTTACGAAGCGTGTCGATGGCTTCGAAGGTTTCGGTGCCGGTGCCGTGGAGCGCGTGGTCGACGGATTGCGCGTACATCGCTTCGAAGCCGCCTTCAACGACATTGGACATGGCGGCGGATTGCGGCTGGACTTTGAACTGGCGAAGATCGGGAAGCGCAATGGCGGCGGTGCTCCCCTGCAACATGCGGGGGAGATTGGTGCCCATGGCTACGGCACGAAAGGGTGAAGCGTTTTGCTCGGGAATGGTGCCGAGAGCGCGATCGAGCCAGCCATCTTCCGTGGCTTTGATGCCGGGCGTACCGGACTCCATATAATCCTGCGCATCGAAATGGGAGCGCGTGGGATCGGGCGAGCCGGCAGCGTGAACGATTGCCAAATGATTGCTGGCGAAGAGCGGCGCGAGAGGAGCGAGCGAAGGATGCAGGCCAAAAAAGCCGTCGAGATCGACAGCGGTGTTGCTATCGCCGCGACGAGGCTGCGGAATCGCGATAGTGGGGCGCATGCGGTAATAATTTGGCTCGGCGAAAGGCACAACGATGTTGAGTCCATCGGCGGCGCCGCGCTGGAAGAGGACGACGAGTTGCTTCTTCCCTGCTGAAGGCGTGGAGGCAATGGCGCGCTGCAAGAAAGCGGGAACGGTGCTGAGGCCGACCATGGCGATGCCGCCCTGCTTCATGAAATAGCGGCGGGAGAATTTCGCGGGACGCACACCTTCGCAACATTTATCGCTCATAAGGACCTCGCAATAACCTTCACGTGCAGTTTCATCTGCGCTGAAATTCCGGAGCACCGAGAACCAGACCGGTGACTACGCCGAAGATCGACCTGGCGAACGGGATCGTCGAGCTTGGCCTGAATGACTTGCGGATTCTCAATTTGCTTTTGCAGGGTTTCGACGGTGCCTGCGGCGGCTTGACCACCGAGAAAGACTTGTACAGCGCGATCCAGCGCGGATTTTGGATCGTTGCCAGAATCGCTGCCGAGGAGCGCGGTGACATCGCTGCGCGAGCCGCGGACTTTGTTACCAGCGAGAGCGAGCGAGAAATTCAGGCGATTGAGGAGCGCGCCGGTGTTCACCCAGGTGTCGGCCTTATCGGAGTATCCGGTGGGCGGCTGACATTGATAGAGCGGCTCGCCGATGCGGCCAGACCACTGAACGAGGGGCATGGAAGTGTCGACATCGGTGCCGAGCGCTCGGACGGAGCTGACTACAAGTTCGAAAGGCGTTTTGACTTTGGCGCGATAGGCATCGCGCGACCAGAATTCCGGGGAATAGATCATGGTGTGCAGAACTTCGCGAATGTCACCGTCGCTCTTTAAGAAGGATTTGGACATGCGATCGACGAGGGCGGGCGGCGGATTGTCGGAAACAAAGCGGCGCGCCAGCTTGGTGGAAATGAATTTCGCGGTGTTGGGATTTTTGCTGAGCAGTTCAATGACTTGCTCGCCATCTTTAATGCCGCCGGCGTGAATCTTCTTGCCAAGAACGACTTTCGGGTCAGGATCGTGGAGCTTGTCGTCGAATTTAAATTGCGGATTTTCACGCGGCTTGTCGATGGTCCAGCCGGTGAAGCAACGGGCCACTTCGGTAACATCTTTTTGCTTGTAGCCACCATCGACGCCGAGGGTGTGGAGCTCCATGAGTTCGCGGCCGTAATTTTCATTTAGACCGCGCTGCTGGGGCTTTTTGTTCTGCGCTTGCTGCGGGCGGGGCGGTGGCGGATAGCCGTGACGTTGCTGGCGCATCTGCTGGCGCATGGCGCGTTCCATGGCCTGGCGTTCGGCAGCTTTGGGATCGGCGCTCAGAAAATTGTCAAGATAGAAAAGCATCGCAGGACTTTTCGCGGTGGCGGTGACCAGATCTTTAAACTTGCCCAGAGCATGCGGCTGAATGACGTCGCGCTCGTAGGAGGTGAGATACCACTTCACTTCGCCTTTGCCCGCAAAAACGTTGAAGTGATTGAACCAGAAATCGTCCATGACTTGTTGAAGTTGGCGTTCGCTGTAGATGGCGCGAGTCATTTTGGCCATGGCCAGTTCTTCGACGACACGCTGCGGCCTTTTGCTGTCGTCGGAAATGGCAGGGGGAACGGCGTTGGGATCATTGCCGAGTGGATCCCGCTTGCCGGCTCCGCGCGTGGCGGGATTCAGCTTCATGGGAGAAGGAGAATCAGGAACCGCGGCGGCTACCGTGGTGACCGAAGGCGGCGAATCGGAATCAGCGGCGGAATTCGACGAGGAATCCATGGTATTGGGGGCAGGAGAAGTGGAGTTCGCCGGCTGCGCGTTGTTGGGATGCATGTCGTGGGCAATTACGGCGGCGGCAGCATCTCCGGGACGTGACGTGGAATTCTGTTGAGTGTTCTGCGTCTTTTGTTCCTGCTTAACGGCTTGCTTGGGATTCGGGTACCCGGCAAGGAGCTGCGAAGTAGGCATGCGCAAAGTTGGCAAATCATTCAGGCGCGCTTCGACAGCGGTGTCGTCGATGGATTTGGGATTGAGTTGTTGGTCAATCCATTTCGCCAGGCCGGTTTGTTTGATGCGTTCCATGTCGCCGGGGCGGGGGCCGTAGGCGAGCCGATTCAGGGCGTGCTCGACGGCTTCGTCGGCGGAGAGATCGGTAATCGGCAAACCCTTTAAGACCGGGTCTTGTTTTACTTTTGTTTTTGCTGCTGCGGGAATTGCGGCGAGCGCCGGGAGATCGATGACAAAGGTGGCGACGAAACTCAGGGTAAGAACGGCGGCGAGGAGAGCCTTCGGGGTGTGAAACACGAGCCCGGCCTGAACGCGATTGTGCCGGGAGTAGACGGGCGAGTTGAGGGCTTTGGGAAAGAGGCGCATATCCCTCAGATTAACCCCAGGGGCGGGCTAAAGTTGCTGGTAAGAAGGGCCAGTGTTCTCTATTAATAGAGAAGCCTGAAACAGCGGCAAAAACACCTGTTTTTAAGGCATCACAGTGAGACTGTTTAGGTCTCGCGGAACCCTTAATTGCTTAGCGCAAATTCAACTTCACGCTGAGGTGCATGATTGTTGGCACCATCGGCGGCGAGCAACACGAGGCGATAGTTTCCCGGCGGCAGATCCTGGATCTGAACCTTCAGGCCGAACGGAACGATTGGACTTCCCTTTTGAATGAAGTCGTTCATGGGAACTGGACCGGTGTAGAAAACTTCCTTGTTGGTGTCCTTTTCGAAGATGCGATAGGCGGCGGCGACCTTGGGCGGATTGTCGTTTTTCAGTAACGGCTCATACAGTTCGGAATAAACGACCAGATTGTCGGCTTTGTGGAAGCTGTAGGTGGCCGCCGGGGTAATTTGCATGCCTTTCAGGATGAGAGGAGTGCGATCTTCGAGGAGAGCGGCGTCGACATCGGTAGAGATTTGATCGATGCGTTGGAGATTGGTGGACAGCAAAACGCCGCCGACGGTAAATTTGTTGCCATCAAATTCATCGATGCGGAGTGGGGTTTCGAACTTGCCAAAGCTGTCGCCGCCAGAACTGAGGACGACATCGAGTTTGTAGGTGCCGGGCGCGGCGTCGAATTGATTTTGATAGTGGTAGGGCAGCTTGGTGAAGGCTTTCCACTCATCTTTTTCGAACTCGAGGTTGAGGGTGTCGTTGAAGCGGGCACCCACAGAACCATCCGGCTTATAAGCGATTCCGAGGACATTTACGCTGGCGTGGTATTTCCCTTTGTCTTTGTTGAACACGACGGACTCGCCGGGAATCTCCATGGTGAGGTTGACGCGAGCGACGTTCGGCCCGGAATAAAAGTACGGAGCCTGCATGGTGCCATGAATGGCGCCAGGTTGAGAGCCAGTGGCCTGGGCCTCCATCTGCTTTTCAATGGGGCGGCCATCGAGCGGATTCGTGGCGTGTACGTTGCAATAGCCACTACGGGCGCGAACTTCCATGCCACCTTTGTTGAGCTTGACCTTAATGGAATGGCAACTGCCCTCGGGCGTCGATTGCGGGACGTAACCGAGGAGATAGAATTCGTTCTGATCAGCAGCGATGCGATTCAAACCGCCAAGCAGATCGTTGGTGTTATAGACGGTGAAGCCGCCCGTGCCTTGAGCAAGTACTTGAAGAACTTGTTGATTGGTGGAGGAAGAAGGAGGAATTTGCGGAAGAATGATGCGAGGTTGGGCATTCGGATTGTTGTAGTAGTTGGAATTCGCGTAGTTGACCGGGTTAGTGGTGGTGCTGCCACCTCCACCAGTTTTTCCGCCAGTGCCCGTGCCGGTACCTGTGCCACCCGTACCGGTGCCGCCACTCTTACCACCGCCAGCACCACCTGTGCCGCCAGTGCCTCCGGTTCCACCTGTGCCACCACCGGGGTGACCACCACCGCCGCCCGCGCCGCCACCAGCTCCACCACCGCCCGGACGCTGAGGATCAGGAAACACAGACGTGATGTAGGATGCGGCGATGAACTTTGGCTGTGTCGCACCGGCGTGCGGGTTGGAGTCGAAATCGGAAGTGCGATGCGCGTACATTGCGTTGGGATGAGAAGGAAAAATCGAGTCGGGCTGAATGTTCTTGCCGGAAGGCCCTATGGGCGCGCCAGCTACTAGTCCGCGTACATCAAGAGGATAAACCGCCACGTTGGCTTTGTTGCAGGCATCGATGGTCGCGGTCAGTTCGGAAGTGCGTTCAGAATCGAGAGGAAAGCCGGCGGAGAAAAGAATCAGCATCTTGCGGCCGGGCACGGTGCGGAGACTCTTGGCCAGGCTGCGAACGGAAAGCAGCATGGTGCGCGCGCCAAAGTCGGATTCGGAGGAGCTGAAGGAAGGAAAGGAATTATTGGAAGCGACGGTCATGGATTGCTGAGGGTTGGAGGGATTGGTCTCAATGTGCGGAGCCTTGACACCGGAGACAGCGGCTTTCAAGAGCTCGGCGCTGGCCGTAAAGTTTTGTTTGATGGAGAGAACTCCGCCAAAATCCACAATAGCCATGGGGTGATCAACGCTGGCGTTGGTCTCAATGAATTTGGTGGCAGCGGCGCGGGATTGAATCTGGTCTGGCATCTCCATGGAGGAGTTATCGAAGAACAAGACGATGTAGCGCTTTTGTCCGTTGGTCTGATTGGCGGGATCGGCACCCGAAGAAAAGCTGGTAATGGATTGTTCTTTATTGTCTTCAAAAACTTTGAAGTCCTGCCGGGTGAGGTCGCGGACGTATTTCCCTTTTTTGTCGGTAACGACGGCATCGACCAAGACGATGCGCGACTCAGTGCTGATCACGCCCCCATTTACTGGAGTCTGAACAGCGTTGACGTTGGGAGGATTGGCGGGCTCTTGTGCGGTTAAGAAGGGCGAGCCTAGCGAGAAGACAGCGGTGAGCGCAAAAGCTCCGGCTAGAAAATTCCTGGAAGATGCGTGCTTGATTTGAATTTTCATAACGCCTCCTAATACGGAATCGCTACCGCACCATTACGAGCGGCCATCTGCGCGCCTTCTGAATCCCGGACAACCTGACGGACAAGATATTTTCCTGGCTTAACATCAAAACTAGACTTCACGGTGAGGCCGGTGCGACTCAAACGATCGTAGGTCGTGTCGAGCAGACGCATCTCCAGAACTTTTTCTCCGCCGGTAACGAAGTTGCCATTCTCGTCGAAGATGGCGGTGGCAAGAGTGAGTTGATCCAAGTTACGGCCATCGGCTTTGCGGAAATGCATTCCTTTGACTTCGAGGCGCGACACTACACTCAGGTGTACACCCTCTGCGCCGGATTTGAAATACTGAGTTTGTAAATCGAGGGGAAGGTCGTGAATTTCGTCTTGGGAAAAGATGGCTTCCTGAATTTCGGCTTTGGCTTGCTCGGCGGGGTCGTCGACTTTTTTGGGAGCATAATAGCCGCGGCGAGCTTGAACGGTAAGCTTCTGCTTGCTGGTGAGGGTGACTTTGATGGTGTGATAGCGTCCGTCCATCTTCTGATTCTGCGGAGAGAAGCCAAGCATGTAAGAAACTTCGGGAGCAGCGCCGGCAATCTTCATGCCGGTGTCGAGGTCGTTGCTGTTGTGGAAGAAGGTACCGCCGGTGCCATTGGCAAAATCGGTGAGTACGAATTGCTGTTCGAATTGAGCGCTGACGCGGTAGGAAGCTTTGTAGCCGGCGGTCTTGATCGTGTCGGGATTGGGCTGCGAGATGTCGCCCATTAGGTCAGGAGTGTAAAGGCCGCGAGCGTCGACGGTGTTGATGACGATGTTGGCGCGATTGGCACGATCAATGATGTTCATTTCTTCGAGCGTCTCGGTGGTGAGAAGAAAGCCCGGGGACACGAGGAGAAGGACGCGTTCGCCGGGTTTGCTGGCTAACATACGGAGCACTTCCTCGAGATGCCGATAGGTATAAGTATTTTCGATGTCGCCAGCGGTAAGCGCGTTGATGGCTACCGGTTCGGCCATTTGCATGGCGGCGGGCAACTTGGTCTCATCGCCTCCAAACTGGCACTGAACAATTTCTTCCGCAATGACCGCTAGAGCCTGAGTGTCGTGCTTGTTCTCGATCTGATCGGCCATAAAGTGAGACACGTCTGGGCATTGAGTGACACCACTCCCCATCAAAGGGTGCGGGATGATCTTGAGAAGAGTCTGTTCGAGCACCGCGCGATCACTGGTGAAATCCTGATTCACCTCGCCGGAGGTGGAAAAAATGCCCAGACGGTCGGAAGGCGTCATTTGTTTTATGAAACGCCCGGCCGTGACGCGAACGACCACGGCATCGTCCATGCGCATATGGATATCGTCGAAGACCAAGGCCACAAAGCGTTCGGGCAAAGAGACTCTTTCGTCCGGCGGGGTGTCGTTTTCTTGCGCCTGGGTCTTGGCGGCGGCTTCGGCGCGTTCTCGGCGGGTTTGCGGGGTTTCAAGGCTGAAATTGGTGATGGCCTGGGGCTTGCCTTGATCGAAGAGTTGGAAGTCTTCGCGGCGTAAATTCCCGATCGGATTGCCTTTCGGGTCGCGGACGACGACACGGACTTGGACGAGGTTGACGCGGAGTTTGAAGGTGGTGCCGGTGTCTTGCATGGAGACTTCGGTCTTGGCGTCCGACGTCTTGGCGTCAGTGGTTTTGGGAGCCTGGGAGGCTGCGGGGGACGCCGGTTCGGGAGATTGTGTTTTGTCGGCTGGCGCGGGCGCCTGAGTGGAAGCAGGAGGTGGTGCGGATTGCGGAGGAGGAGACGTGGGAGCGGGTTCTTGGGCTATTGCGGTTGCGGAGAAACAAAGCAGGGAGAGGGCACACAGAGCGGTCCGCGAGACGAGGCGGATGAAAAAGTCGCAACAGGAGACTCTGAAGTCCATCTGTTCCCTGACCCCCAAACGCAGCCGAACCAGAAAGGTAAACCGTAAACTCGCCCAGCAGGCCGCCTCGACGCGGGTGGGAGTACTGACTATACGCCGCAGGAATTGGGGATGCAACGCAGGCAGTCGCTCGCAAAGCTTCGAAATTGTGGCGGTTAATCGGTGGACGGATGCGGCGCACCAGCGCGGTAGCCCTCGAGCGACCAGACGTCTTGGGCCTCCACGTGGCGGAGAATGTAGCGGTCGCCATTGGCGACGCGTACACGGAAAACGGTTTCGCCCGGGGCGTACCAGCGATCTTCGACTTCGGCAATTTCGAGGGTCTCGGAGGGCAGCTTCAGGCGCAGAGGCCGTTCGTCGGCTCTACAGCCAGCATAGGATTCCACTTCCACGGTTTTCATTCGCGCCTCCCGTGGCTGCAACGGTACCGACTAACCTGTTCGGCCGTCTGCTGCAGCGCTTTCCGCGTTCCAGGCAGCGCCGAGAAATACGATGATAGCGGAAATGTTCATCCAGATGAGCAGGCCGATGACGGCGGCCAAGCCTCCATAAACGAGGCTGTACGGGACGCGGCGCACATAGAAGCCGAAGATCACGTTGACCAGCCACCAAAGGAGCGTGGCGAGCATGGCGCCGGGCAGAACATGGCGAAGGCGCTTCTCCTTGGGACGAGCTACCCAGTAGATGACCGTGAGCGCCAGCATGGCGAGAATCATGGCGGCGATCGGGAAAAAGACCAACCAAACGACATGGATGGGGAGCTGCTTGCCAAATTCATCGGTCATCCAATGACGGAGCGGCCTGCCGAAGACGCCGAGAATGCCGGCCGCCAAGATCGGTGCCATGGTGATGAGAAGCAGTAAAAGACCACGCAACTGGCGGCGGATGAATCCTTTGTGCTCTTCTTCGCCATAGATAAGGTGAATGCCTTTAGTCAGAAGCTTCATTACTTGGGAGCCACCGAGGAGCGTGCCGCCCCAGCCGAGAATCGCGAACTTCCAGGCGTCTGGGCCGCGGCGGCCGAGAAAATCGGAAACGATGGACTGGCTGCCAGGGGGGAGGAATTGGGTGAAATCGCGGATGGCGTCGAGGAGTGCGGTGCGGTTGCCAATCCAACTGGTGGCGAAGCCTACGGCGAGAAGTAGAGTGGGAAAAAAGGCGAGGAAAACGTTGAACGCGATGGCTTGGGCAATCATGCTGCATTGCGGATAGACGCGCGCGAAAACGCGATAGATGGTCTTGACCAAGTCTGCCCAAGTTTTCATGTGTGGACATTATATCCATGGAGCGAGGAATATCCATGAAGCGTGGAGTTCACGAAAGCTGTTGGAGATCAAAACGGGGGATGCGCCGGTAATACGTTTCTACTATTGTTTGCACGGGGAAGCACGAGTAGTTTCACGGCACGCGAAACAAGCTAATTTGAGGGGGGATGTCCGATGAAATTGAAAATCACGGCAGTTGTGGCGGCCTTGGGGATTTTGGGTGTGGTTGGAGTATTGGCGCAAACGCAGAAGCAAACGGTGTCGATTAAGGGCTATGTATTGGATTCGGCGTGCGCGTTTACAAAGGATTTGAAGAAACCGATCAGCAAAGCGTGCGCGGAGTCTTGCGCGGCGGCCGGATCTCCTTTGGTGATCCTGTCGGCGGATGGCGCGGTGTACTGGCCGATCTCGGATGCTACGCCGGCAGTGGGGCAAAATGCGAAAGTGCTGCCATTTGCCGGGCAGCAGGTGAACGTGACGGGAAAAGTGTATGACCGAGGCGGATCGCACGCGATTGTGATTGATAAAATTAGCGCCGCGCCGGAAACAAAATAGATAAATTCGAAACCTTGTGAGCACCGCCATCGCTCCGGCGCCGCCGGAACAACTGAAACGTCAATTGGGATTGGGATCTGCCGCGGCTGCGGTGGCTGGCGAAGCCATTGCGGTGGGAATATTTTTGACGCCGGCGGGAATGGCAAAATCCCTCGGTTCGCCGGGGCTGCTGTTTGGGGTGTGGTTGATACTTGGCGCGATGACGCTGAGCGGCGCACTGTGTTACGGCGAATTGGCCAGCCGGTTCCCACAATCTGGCGGAACGTATGTGTATTTGCGGGAAGCGTACGGGCCACTGGTGGCGTTTCTGTATGGATGGATGTGCTTGCTGGTGCTTGATCCGGGATTGGCGGCGGCGCTGGCGACCGGCACGGGTGCGTATGCGGCGTACATTTTTCATTGGTCGCCGCTGGGAATTAAGGTAGCGGCGGTGAGTGTATTGTGCGCGCTATGCGCGGTGAATATTGTGAGCACCACGGCGAGCGCAGGATTCATGCGGTGGGTGACGTGGTTGAAATTTGGCGTGCTTGGGCTGCTGGCGATTGTGCCAATCGTGTTGCGGCTGGGATCGTGGACGCATTTCGAGCCGTTCTGGCAGCAAAGGCCCGGGTCAATGCCGTTGGGTCCTGCGTTGGGCGGGGCGATGGTGGCGGCATTTTTTTCGTTTGGCGGGTGGTGGGACGTCAGCAAAATTGCGGGCGAGGTGAAGGATCCGGGGCGGACGATGCCACGCGCGCTGGTCCTTGGCGTGTTGGGTGTGACGGCGGTGTACATGGCGGTGAGCGCGGTGTTTTTGTATCTGGTGCCGCTGGAGAAAGTGACGTCGGACGAGACGTTCGTGGCACAGGCAGGCGAAGTTTTGTTTGGACATGCCGGCGGAAATTTTTTGGCGGCGATTGTGGTGGTGTGTGTGCTTGGGAGCCTGGCGGTGTTCACGATGGTGGCACCGCGCGTGTACTACGCGATGGCGAAGGATGGATTGTTTTTAAAGGCGGTGGCGCGGCCACACCGGCGATTTGGGACACCTGCTTATGCGATTGGATTGCAGGGGGCGATTGCTGTGGGGCTGGTGATCGTCGGCAATTTTCAGCAAATCATTTCGTATTTCATTTTTGTGGCGGTGCTGTTTTTGGGGCTGGTGGTTGGCGGGCTTTTTGTATTGCGGGGAAGAAAAGGTGGGGAGGAAACGGCGACGATGTCTTCGGGCTATCCTGTGACGCCGGTGATTTTCATTTTGTTGGTTGCGGCGCTTTTGGTGCTCCTGGCGAGACACAATCCAATCCAGGCGGCACTGGGGTGCGCGGTGGTGCTTGCGGGCGCACCGGTATACTTCTATTTACGGCGCAAAGTGGCGTAACGTAATGAGTCTTGAATTTTGCTCGCGCTGCGATCGCGTCGGCTAGTTCTGAATGCCCATTTGAGTAAGGAAATAGGCGTAATCGAAGGCGGTTTCTTTCAGGCGATCGTAGCGACCGGAAGCGCCACCGTGACCCGCTGGGCTCATGTTGGTTTTGAGCAGCAAAATGTTGTGGTCGGTACGCGTAGCGCGCATTTTGGCAACGTACTTTGCAGGCTCCCAATACATGACCTGGCTATCGTTGAATGAAGTGCGCACCAGCATGTTGGGATAGGCCTTGGGCTGAATATTGTCGTAGGGCGAATAGGACATCATGTAGTCGAAGGCTGGCTGCTCTTTGGGATTGCCCCACTCTTCGAATTCGCCAACGGTTAGCGGAAGAGATTCGTCGAGCATGGTGTTCATGACATCGACAAAAGGAACGCCGACCAGCGCGGCGTGAAAAAGGTCGGGGCGCATATTCAAAACGGCGCCCATCAATAGGCCACCAGCGCTTCGACCTTCGATGACCAGACGATCCTTTGAGCCGTAACCTTGGGCGACCAGATATTCAGCGGAGGCGATGAAGTCGGAGAAGGAGTTTTTCTTGTGCATCATGCGGCCGTCGTCATGCCAGGCTTTGCCCAGTTCCCCGCCGCCGCGGATGTGCGCGACTGCGACGACCACGCCGCGATCAACGAGGCTGAAGAGCGTGGAATTGAAGCCGATGTCGTAGGAAACGCCGTAGGAGCCGTAGCCGGTTAAGTAGATGGGGCCGTGACCATCGAGTTTGGCGTTTTTCAAATGCACAACGGAAATGGGGACCTTCACGCCGTCGGAGGCTGTGGCGTAGATTTGTTCGACCTGATAGCGATTGCGATCGTAGCCGCCGGGAACTTCTCTTTGTTTGAGTAAGGTAGACGTGCCCTGGGCCATGTCGTATTCGTAGACGGACGGCGGCGTGATGAAGGACTGGTAGCCGTAGCGGAATTTCGAAGTGTCGTACTCGCGATTGATATAGGAATAGCTGACGTAGGCGGGCTCGGGAAAATCGATGCGCTTGGACTTGCCGGTTTGCAGATCGGCGACGCTGAGTTGCGGCAGGCCATTCTCGCGTTCGGACATGACGTAATAATTCTTGAAGAAGTCGATGTCGTCGAGCATCACGGTGGCGCGCTGCGGAACCACTTCCTTCCAATTCTGACTACGCGGGTCGGCGACGGGAGCTTTGACGAGCCGGAAATTGCGTCCGGTGTCGTTGACGCGAATGTAGAAAAAGTCTCCGTTGTGGTCGGGATAATATTCGACGCCCTGCTTGCGAGGTTCCATGACTTTCCATTCGGCGTTGGGCTGATCGGCGGGGATGTAGCGAACTTCGGTGGTGGTGTGACTGCCGGAAATGAGGCCGATGTAGGCCTTGCTACGGGTTTTCGTGACGTCGACCTCGAAGCGTTCGTCTTTTTCTTCGAACACCAGATCATCAGGCCCAACGCTGCCCGCGATGTGACGATAGAGGCGGTACTGACGTTTGGTGACGTCATCCTCCACGGTGTAGAAAATTGTTTTGTTGTCGTTGGCCCAAGCTACGGAGCCGACACGTTCGGCGTGGTCGGGCAGGATTTTGCCGGTGCGCAAATCCTTTACCGCTAAGGTGTACTGACGGAAGCCGGTGTCGTCGGTGGTGTAGGCAAGGAGGTTGCCGTCTGGGCTGACATTGTAGGAGCCGAGGGACATAAAGGTGTGGCCCTTGGCGAGTTCATTGACGTCGATAACAATTTCTTCGGGAGCGTCCATGCTGCCTTTTTTGCGGCAGCGGATGCCGTACTGTTTGCCGGCTTCGGTGCGGGTGTAATAAAAGTAGTCGCCTTCCTTGTACGGAACTTCGACGTCGGTTTCCTTGATGCGGCTGAGCATTTCGTCATAGAGCTTTTTCTGAAGAGGCTCGGTGGGCTTCATGACCGCATCGGTGTAGGCGTTTTCTGCTTCAAGGTAGGCTTTGACGTCGGGATTTTTCTTGTCGCGCAGCCAGAAATAATTGTCAACCAACTTGTGCCCGTTGATCTCGGTGACCTTGGGCTCTTTCTTGGCAACGGGAGGTGCGGGTAGCGATGTGGAGGTGTCGGTTTCGGCGACGGTGAAGACCGCGGCCAGAGTTATCCCTGCGGTCAGTAATAAGGCGAGTTGCATGCGGCGCATGGCCTGCGTATTCATGGAGATCCTCGCGAATGGGTTGGAAGCGGGAGCGATATTACACCAGTTTGTGGGATGTACGGTTCCGATTTGGGCCGCCAGGTGCGCGCGGAGAAAAGAGAGTGGAGTGATGACCTGGAGGCGAAAGGGTAAGAAAGGGGGATAGAAAAGAGACGGTGGCCGAAAGGCCAGTGATGAATGTCACACAGCGGTGTGCGATATAACCCAATTCGGAGCGGCGCGAGAGCGGTTGCGGAGTGAGCCGAAACGGCACGATCTGGCTCAATTATCTGATTTACTGGGACTTAGGCGGCGAAGGCAAGAGGTGGCGCTTCCGGCAAAGAACGGCACGAAGATTGCCTTTCTCTCATTGCGTATAACCCAGCGCTAGAAGATTTCAGAGATGTAGGAGAAAGGATACTCAGATGGCAACAACGCTGACCGCCCCGAGACCCGCAATGAACAGCTTTCGCACAGCGCCGCAGGCGCGGCCTAAGGTGCAGACTCCGTACGGATTACAGGTGGCCGAGAATTGCAGCACGTGTACCGCGAGCAACAGTAATTTCTTCTGCAAATTGTCGGAGCGCACGACGAAAGCGCTGGAGCGCATCAATCACGTGACGTCGTATCCAGATGGCGCGCTGATTTTCATGGAAGGCGATATGGCGCGCGGAGTTCACATTTTGTGCCAGGGTCGCGCCAAGCTGTTGACGACGAACAGCGACGGGAAGACTTTGATTCTGAAAATCGCGCAACCGGGAGAAATTCTGGGATTGAATTCGGTGCTGGCGGGCCGGCCGTACGAAATTACGGTCGAAACCTTGCAGCCGTGCCAATTGGCGTACATTGGGCGCGAAGATTTCCTGACGTTCATCCGCGACCATGCGGATGCCTGCTTGCAAGTAGCGCAGCATCTGGGCCGCGATTGCCATTCGGCGTACGACGTGATTCGTTCGATTGGATTGAGCAGCTCGGCTACGGAGAAGTTGGCGCGCTTTTTGATGGAATGCGCTTCGGCTGGCCGCACCATGGACGGCGTTCTAAAAGTGAAGCTGGCGCTAACGCATGAAGAGATCGCGCAGCGGATTGGCTGTTCCCGCGAGACGGTGAGCCGCACATTGAGCGGCTTCAAGCGGCAGCGGTTGGTGGAACTGAACGGAGCAACGCTGCTGGTACATAACAAAGCGGCACTGGAAAATCTGGCAGCAAGCTAAGTTCGCCCAAGAACAAAAGCAGTGAGTCGCTAGCCCAACCGGCGACTCACTGAGTTCCTCTGTAGACAGACACTTCAAAAGCGAAACTCGCTTCAGAGACCCACAGATTACGGAATTGGAATTCTAAAAAGATTACGGTGATTGGTGGAGCGGGTGAAGGAATACACATCCGAGCTAATGGCGGAGTCCGTCCATGCGGGCGCAATGCGGAGACCTGGCATGCCCTTTAGTTCTTCGCCGCGAACGACTCCGTTGGGCGGAAACTTCGCGGGCTCGCCATCGGCTAGTGTCGGGAGAAAATAAGTGTCCGCCCCCCGGTCGCCCAGAAAGCTCAAAAAAATATAGCCGCCGCTGAGATCCCAACCACCGGTACAAATGGAAGCACAAAGCGCGATTTTCGTGGAAGTGTTCACGTGGTACGCGAGGAGGTGGGGATGTTCTTCATCTTTGCGCTCTTTCACTCCGACCATGGCCCATTCGCCATTAGGGGAAAGAGACATGAGGTCCAGGATGGGATCTTCGAGAAGTCTTCTTTGGCCACTGCCGTCTTGCTTTCTGGTCATCAGGTAGTTGGTGCCTTGCACGCTGCCGCGGAAGATGAGGTCTCCATTGGCCAGAAATCCCGGAGAATCTTCGCTTTCGTTGGAGTCCAAGCGTTGGGGGGAGGTTCGGCGGTCGGTAGAGACGATTGCTAAATGGGAAATGCCCTTCTCGTCTTTTTGCGTGAATACAATTCTTTTGCCATCCGGAGAAATCCCATAATTTTTTGATTCGGTGCCGGGTTCCACGGCGTAACCGGGCAAGACCTGCTCACTTTGTCCGGTTGCTAAATCCGTGCGCCAAATCTCCACCGGACCACCACCGCTTCGCTTCAGGTAATAGAGCAGCTTCCCATCGTTTGAAAAGGTAGTGGCAAAGGCGTTGCCTTCGGAAGAAAGCTGGTGATCTCCTTTGGTGTCGTGGAGCCACACGATAGCGTCTTGCGTGCCAACGGAAGTAATGAGGGACTTGGCGTCGGGAAGCACGGCGATGCCTTCCTCTTCCGCGGGACCGGAGGTAAGTTGCTCTGGTTTGCCGTCGGGAAAGCGCTGGCGCCAAATGTGGAAGCTGCCACCCGCGTTGGTACTCAGATAGACCCATTTTCCGTCGGGGCTCCAGGCACCGGAGGTGCAGGTGGCCTCGTTGGGCCCGACGAGAATTTCCTGACCGCTGCCGTCGAAAGGCACGACGCGGCACTGCGTGAGTTTGCCGAGCGAATTCATAAGGACGACAAGCGTCCAGCGACCATCCGGAGAGAGATAGGAATGGTGGGCCATGCTGCGTTCTCCGGGCGGCGCATACACCGTACGGCCCTGCCCCCGACTCTCGTCGGTGGTAACAACGCACATGTGCAAGCCGCCTTTGATTTCGCTAAACAACACGCGCTTGCCGCCATCGATCCAGGTGAGCGAGGATGCGTTCCGCATCATCAGGCGAGGCTCGCCGCCAAGAACACCAATTTCCCAAGTGTCCCAGGGATCGACCGTTCCGAAAGCGATGCGGCTGGCGTCCGGGGAAAAGGCCGGTGCCATCTTCAAGACATTATTGCCGTGGGTTAGCTGCACGGTTCCGCCATTCGGAAGCATCTTGATGCAAAGGTCACCGGAGCCAAAAAACGTTTCGGGGCCGCGAATGAAGGCCAACATGCGGCCGTCGGCGGAAAGCGTGGGATACACAGCGGAGTCGGTGTAAAAGGTGAGCTGCTCCCAAGAGCCCACATCCTTCTTGGGTTGAGCGGGGGGGCGCAAGAAGAAAAAGAGCGCCGCAACAATGACGAGCAAAGCGAGAGCCGCGGCGATCCAGGCGAGGGAAGAACGAAGCTTGCGAGTAGCCGTAGCTGCTATGGGAACCTTTTCGGTCTGAGTATCGCGGGTGAGACGCTGTAGATCCGTACGCAAATCGGCGGCGCTCTGGTAACGAAGGTTGCGATCCTTTTCCAGAGCCTTTTGGATGATCTCGCTGAGTTTTGCGGGAATTGCCGGATTCACTCGATCAGCGGGCGGAGGAGTTCGCTCGAGGATGGCATGAAAGATCAAGGCGGTAGTCTTGCCGTGAAAAGGAAGAGCGCCGGTACACATTTCGTAGAGCACTGAGCCAAAGGAAAACAGATCGGTGCGCGGGTCCAGATCTTTGCCGCTGACCTGCTCGGGCGACATGTAAGCAACGGTGCCAACGGTAGAGCCGGGACTGGTGAGATAGTCGGGGAGGTCGAGGGTGGCCGAATTTTCGTTGGGTGTCTGCTCGGGGGCGGAAATCTTTGCCAAGCCAAAATCCAGGATTTTGGCGGTGCCGCGGTCGGTGACGAAGATGTTGGCAGGCTTGATATCGCGATGGACGATGCCCTTGGCGTGCGCGGCTTGGAGAGCATCGGCAATCTGGGTGGCCAAAGGCAAAATCGCATCGAGGGACATGGCGCGTCCGGCCATCAGATGGCGAAGGGTTTGGCCTTCCATGTATTCCATGGCGATAAAGGAGTGGCCGTCTTGCTCGCCAATATCGTAAATGGTGCAAATATTCGGATGGTTCAGGGAGGACGCGGCTTGCGCCTCGCGTAGGAAGCGATTAAGGGCGGTGGGATCTTTGGCAACTCCGGGGGGAAGAAACTTCACGGCGACGAAGCGGTGCAGGCGGGTGTCTTCCGCTTTGTAGACGACTCCCATACCGCCGCCGCCGATTTTCTCGACGATGCGATAGTGCGAGATGGTCTGGCCGATGAGCGCGTCGTCCGCAGACATGGCGGACATGTTAGGTGGCGTGAAAGGGCAAGTCAACGAAGGCGAAAATTCAGATCAGGCTCAAGTGCTTGAATATTTCCACAAACGGACGAGTACAACTTCGAAGGACGATAGCTACGGGAATATGCGGATGGAGAAAGCGTACAGAAACGCGTATTCATGCAGGCAGAGGTACCGGCATGAACAACTCATCGTTGGTCATTGGTATCGTGGTTGCAGTCGCGGTCATCATCGCCATCGCTTTAATCGTCAGAGCACAAAGAACCCAAAAACTAAAAAGCCGTTTTGGTCCTGAGTATCAACGGGCCGTTAAAGAAACCGGAAGCGCGGCACAGGCGGAAGCGAAGCTGCAGAAGCTCGAGAACCGAGTGGAGCGCTACCACATAAAACCGCTTTCACCGGAAGCTCGCGTGGATTTCGCGGCGAAATGGCAGACCATTCAGGGGCGGTTTGTGGATGATCCACGAACGGCGCTGACCGAGGCAGACAAGTTAATCCAGCAGATTATGACAGCGCGCGGTTATCCGGTGGCGGATTTCGAGCAGCGGGCCGCGGATGTGTCTGTGGATCACCCGCTGGTGGTTGAGAATTATCGAGCAGGGCACGACATTTCGGTGCGGCATGCGCAGGGGCGCGCGAGCACGGAAGACCTGAGACAAGCCATGATTCACTACCGCACTTTGTTTGCGGAACTGGCGGATGAGCCGGAGCTGGGCCGGTCGCCTGCGACAAACGCGCGAGCGGCACGCGCTTAGATTTGGTTCGTGAAGAAAATCTATAACGGAATCTTTACGGTTAATAGGAGAGATCATGAGCGACGAGATCATCAGGAAAGACAAGCGCGTGACTGAGACCGATGAGGCGTTGTCGACTGCGGATTTGGCTGGGTCGAATCGAGCTAAGACGCGAGCGGCGGACGTTGAGAGAGACAATGAGCTGCAAGCGGAACGGGGCGGAGCGGATCTCACCGGTGGGTCGCTCATTGGAGATGCCAATAGAACTGCTGTGAATCGCACCGTTCCGGTGGCAACGGCAGGCGGAACTATGACTGCGGGAACAGCGGCAGCTCCTGCGATGGAGCGAGAGAGCGGGCCACTTTTTTCGAGCACGGAAGCGAACGAACTGCGTGGGCGGTGGGACGCGATACAGGTGGGATTCGTGGACGAACCGCGACGCGCCGTGGAGCAAGCGGACAATCTTGTTGCGGGCACGATGAAACGGCTAGCGGAAGTGTTCGCCGAAGAACGCAGCAAATTGGAAGGCCAGTGGGATAAGGGCGAAAACGTTTCGACGGAAGATTTGCGATTGGCGTTGCGGCGGTACCGGTCTTTTTTCAGCCGCTTGCTGTCGGTGTAATTGGCGTGTAGTTCTCACCCACCGTCACAGTTAGTTCAAAGTGTTGCCTCGATCCCTCCGCTGCGCGTTGGCAGAAAGCGCCGACGCTCCGGTCGGGATGACAATTTTTGCAATAGGTGAAGGTTCGACTAAAGCGGTGATGGTTGTCAGTCGGCCGCGACGCTTGACAGTCGCTTTTTTTTTGCTCGGTACGAAGATTCCAACAGGCATGCACATTTTTCCACAGATTTGAGACTTACCCGGGCGCGCCCGCGTTTGTAAGATGTCCGAGCTTTGCAAACGAGAGGTGAAGTAATGCTATTCGCTACAGTGTCGCGCGGTAAGAAGGTGGGAACACGGTTGTTGCCGCATCGATTTAAGGACAACCGGTACCGCGTGCAATTGGGAAAACAAGGACCGTATATTCCGGTGACGGACCATCGCGAGATACCGTCGTACCTGGCGAACGGCTATTCCCTTCATATGAGCAACAAAGGGGAGAGCCGCGGACTGAGCTTGATCCGGCCGCAATCTATACAGGGGTGGAGCACGAACCCAAAGGATTTGTTCTTTCCGGCGCTGTAGAAATTTTTACTTCTCCAACCCGTTCTACTTTTCACAATTTGTGCCTGTAATTACGGCGGTGGTTTTAGTTGTGCCCCCTGCCTCACCTTGCCTGCAGAGGTTCATCTCCACCCGCGCAGTAACATTGATGGAAAATTTCAGAGCGTGATATAACGCATGGCAGCGGTTCGTGTGCCATGGCTGCGCAAACAACACCAACTCGAATGGATGACCTTCTAGAACTCGCACGGGCGAAGTTTGCGCCGCTGCGCGAGGCTGAAGAGAAGTTGTTGCGGGCTGCACCGATGGGCGAAACGGCTTGGTGTGGGCCGAGCCGAAAAGACTTCGAACACAGCAATGATGCCGGAAAAGCGAATAGCTGGGGACCGGAGCGAAGCATCCGCGCGGCGTTACTTCGTTGGCTTTGCGTGGACCGCGGAGCACGGGAGTTTATTGATCCGCGAGGAATCGCGGCGCACGGAGCAAAAATCGAAGGCGAATTGGATTTGTCATTTGTAGCAGTGCCCTTCCCGGTGGCGCTTTGCTGCTGCGCGTTGCAGGAGGAAACCAAGCTGCGATTTTTGGAGATACCGACGCTAAGTTTGGCGGGAAGCGCGGTGCGGGGCGTGCAGGCAGAATCGACGGTGGTGAAAGGCACACTGTCGTTGAGCAACGGGTTTCGCGCTGAGGGCGAAGTGAATTTGGTGGGCGCGCAAATCGGAAGCAATCTGGATTGCGGAGCAGGCGCTTTCAAGAATGCAGCAGGCAAAGCGTTGCGGGCGGATCGAATCAATGTGCGAGGCAGCGTGTTTCTGCGGAACGCATTTCAGGCAGAAGGCGAAGTGCGGTTACTAGGTGCGCAAATTGGCGGAAATCTGGAATGCAACGTCGGCACATTCAAGAACGCGAGTGGAAAAGCTCTGAGCGCGGACCGGATGGTGGTACAAGGCAGCGTGTTTTTGCGAGATGGATTTATTGCGGAAGGTGAAGTGCGGCTGCTGGGCTCGAAAATTGGCGGAAACGTGGAGTGCAGCGGCGGGCAGTTCAAGAATGTCGGCGGGATGGCGCTGAATGCGGACCGAATTGAGGCGCAAGGAAACGTGCTGCTAAGCAGCGGCTTCGTGGCGGAAGGCGAAGTGAATCTTCCCGGTGCGCTGATTGGAAATAATCTGGCGTGCGATGGTGGAGCTTTCAAGAATGCGGGGGGACGCGCACTGAACGCCGACGGAATCAACGTGAAGGGATTCGTTTATTTTCGCGGAAGTTTTGCGGCTGACGGGGAAGTGAATTTGTTGAGCGCGCAAATCGGAGACAACCTGGAATGCGATGGCGGGACATTTCGCAATGCGAGTGGCAAGGCGCTGAATGCGGATCGCATAACGGTGCAAGGAAATGTGCTGCTGCGCAACGGGTTCAGTGCGGATGGCGAAGTGCGCTTCGCGAACGGCGTGATTAAGGGGACGCTGGTGTGGACCGGCGTGCGCGAACCAAGCCGAGTGGTGCTGAATCTGCGCAGCGCATCGGCAGGAGCGATTCAGGACGACAAAGCAAGTTGGCCGTCGAGCGGGAAATTGGATATTGACGGTCTTGTATACGCGCATATCGCCAGCGGAATCACGGACGCAAAAAGTCGCATGGCATGGGTTGAGCTGCAGCAGCCGTTTACGCCGCAGCCATACCGACAACTGGCAAAAGTGATGGGCAATGCGGGGGTGGAGCGCGGCGCATTGCGGGTGCTGTACACGATGGAGGATCGGCTGTGGAAGGAAGAAGGCGGCATCAGCCGGACGCTGCTGCGATGGCCTTTGAGCTTGGTGGTGGGTTATGGCTACTATCCGCTTCGGGCGCTGGTGGGATTGTTGCTGCTGATGGCGATTGGGTGGGGCGTGTATGCGGGAGCGGCGGCGCACAAAGCAATGACGCCGAAAGAAGAGAAAGCGTACGCGTATTTTAAGGCGAATGGGGCGGCGCCAAATCACTATGAGCCATTTAGCGCGCTGGTATTTTCCATGGAGAATTCCCTGCCCCTGGTGAAGTTGGGGCAGACGGATTTTTGGCAGCCGGACCCTTCGCCGGGATTTCAGCCGAGCCGTGCGGGCGCTACGAATGCGGGACAGGCCAGCGGTGATGTGACGGCTTCGGCTGGCCTCAGGCCACGGTTTCTGTTTATGTTCCTGCGTTTGCAAGTACTGCTGGGATGGATCCTGGCCACGCTGTTTATAGCGGGCGTCACGGGCATCGTGCAAAAAGGCTAAGCAGGTGGCTGTAGAGCACCAATTCGAGGAATGTCGTACACTTTTCCTGTCCATCTTCCATTGGGGTCACACATATGAGATCCATGACCGCGCCCGCGGTTAAAAGTTCGACCATCGACTTCAAGAAATCGATATTGGAAACCTTTGCCACGAATGAGAAAGCCAATCAACTGCTGCTGAGCAACATCGAGGAAGCAGCGTGGCAGGCGGCACCGCCATCAGGTAAGGGCCGTTCGATCGCCGACATCGCGGTGCATATCCATCATGTGCGATTGATGTGGCTCTCTGCGGCAGACAAAAATGCGAAGGTGCCGGCGAAACTGGATCCGGATAAGGCTACGCGCGAGCAGGTGCAAGCGGCTTTGAAAACCAGCGCGGTGGCGATTCAGGAATTGATTCAAAAGGCGGTGGAAGATCCCGGGGGGAAGGTTCCAAACTTCAAGCCGGACGTGGTGGGATTTGTCGGCTATTTGATCGCGCATGACTCGCACCACCGCGGACAGATTTCGATGCTGGCGCGTCAGGTGGGGCATCCACTCACGGCGAAAGTGAATTTTGGATTGTGGGAATGGGGCACGCTCTGGCGAGAATGCGGCTTTGGAAAATGACGAGCCGCCTGCGCGGATCCTGGGTGCGTGGTGTAGTTGCGGGACTATTGCTGGCGGCGTGCGCTGCCAGAATCGTGGCGCAAACGGAAGCGCCGAAGAAAATCGTGTGGCAGCAACTGGCGTTTGCCATCGTGAAGTTCAACGATGATGCGCCAAAGTCCTGGAATATTTATCACGCAGAAAAAAAGGGCGTGCTGCTGGTGCGCCTGTGGAAGCGCTATTTGCTGGTGGACGTGAACGAGGAAGAGGTCTACGACATCGATCCGGAAAAGGTAACGGTGCACGGGGATACGGTGGAATGGTCGCTTGCGAATCTGCCGGAGAAGCCGATCGAGACGCCGGACTGGAAAGAGCGCAACGTGGGGACCGTGGTTCGGGTGCGTTTTCGTCTTGGTAAAGATGGTCACTTTCTGGAATTGCAGCTGCCGCTTGGCCCAACCGGGCGTCCCATCTATTAGCCAGGTCTTGGAGAAGACTTAATCCGCGCGCCTCATTGTGGGTTGCGTGCCGGCAGTGGAGTTGGGCTGAGGCGGTGCGGGATTTTTGGGTCCGGATTCGGTTTCGCCGTGGGGCTGATCGGCGCGGTAAACACCATAAAACCAGGGAATGCCGAGAGCGCCGGGTTCTTCCCCAACGTTGATCTTGTCGCCTTCGTGGAAGCGATCGTAATCGTCGTAATCAACGGCCAACCGTTCATAGCGTCTGCCTTCACGCCAGGAATAAACAAACAAACGGCGGGTGCCGCGAATAACGCCCTTCATCTGATAACGCCCGACAACAGTGGTGGGATGGTAGGCGATGTTCTTGGGCGAATCCAACCTGCCATTGAGAAAAATCCCGACGGACAGAATGAACGGAATGGGAATTAAGCCAGTAAAAAGATGTTTGAGGGCTTCGATTTCTTTGCGAGCGCGAGCGCGATTCTCGAGGAATAACGCCAAGCCGAGAGCGGCGAAAAACACCACGCCAAAAAACACCAGCATGGCGTCCAGATCCAGGGGTGGATAAATCTGGCTGATATACGGGAAGACCAGAGAGCCCGCCAGGAAAATTGCGGTCTGGGTGATGAGCCGGCGGCGGAAGACAAACTCCGCAGCAGCCGAGGTCAATCCGCAAGCGGGACACTGGTCCGTGGTGCGCTCGGCGCCACAATCAAGACAGCGTCTCATCATCGCTATTATACGGCGGCTAGGAATCGGCTGCGAGTTTGGCGAGCAAATTCTGATAATGCTGCTGGTGCTGGTCTTCGGATAAGGCGATGCTGACGCCCATGCCATAGCCCGGCTCGACTCGCTTCACATGGCAATCCAGGACCAGGGGGCTGTCGGTGGAGAGGCGGGCACGAAACCCGGCGCCGACCCAGAGGACATCTTCGGACTCGATGAACATGCCATTTTCGCTGATGTCGCGGGTGCGCCCCTTGAGGCGAGCGGAGCCCCACTCGATTTCCAGGGGGGCGCGATATTGGTAGCGAGGTGATCTGCGCCGCTCGGACCGGCGCAACCCCGTGTCCCGCATCGTCATGGACCGGACGCTCCTCATAATGGAAGGCGCGCACAGGTCTAGCGCGAGCAGCGAGCCTCTGTGTTGAAGATACGACGATCTGGGGCACATTGTTTCAGACACCGGAGGGGGGTGTAGTGTTCCCGACATTTTTAAGTTGGGCACATGGGTGTACGCAAACGGACAGTGGTTGGTGACGAGTGGGCGGACCCTTGCCTGGATTGTGCGTCTGTAGCCTATTGGATTGACCGGCGGGAATGCGGCGGCCGAGTGGTGAAGTGATGCGAGTTGGAGGGGAAGGCCTCAGGCCTAACGGCCTGAGGTACAGGGCGGCTTTACAAGAGGAAAGGGCGGAGATAGGTTAGGCCGTGACGGATTTCCTGGAGGTTGTGGAATGAAGGCGTTCCGCTGCGGTGCCGTTGTGATTGCTTGGCGATGGAGCTTGCTACTGGTGTGCCTGGCGATGCCGGCAATTTGCGCTGCGCAAAATATCGCGGATTTGCTTGCGCCCAGGCCGCCGATGGGGTGGAACAGCTGGAACAAGTTCGCGTGCAACGTGAGCGAGGATTTGATCAAGTCAGTGGCCGACGCGATAGCTACGAACGGAATGAAGGATGCCGGCTATCAATATGTGGTGATCGACGACTGCTGGCAGGTAGACCGCGACGCGAACGGAAATATCGTTGCGGACCCGCAGCGTTTTCCATCGGGGATTAAGGCGCTGGCGGACTACGTACATGCCAAGGGTTTGAAGTTCGGAATTTACTCGGACGCGGGGGCGAAGACTTGCGGGGGCCGTCCGGGAAGCCAGGGACACGAATATCAAGATGCTCTGCAATATGCGCGGTGGGGCGTGGATTATTTGAAGTACGACTGGTGCAACACGGGCACACGAAATGCTGAAGAAGCGTATTCGACGATTCGCAAAGCACTGGACGCATCGGGTCGGCACATTGTGTTGAGCATTTGCGAATGGGGAACGGCCAAGCCGTGGCTGTGGGGCAAGGAGGTGGGCGGCAATCTTTGGCGGACGACGGGAGATATTAAGGATCGATGGGGAGGGGGCAAACAGAAATGGCCGGATGGCAGCTGCTGTAATTATGGAGTGGTGGATATTTTGGATCAGGAAGCGGATCTGTATTCTTACGCCGGGCCGGGACATTGGAATGATCCGGACATGCTGGAAGTGGGCAATGGCGGGCTGAACATGGCGGAAAATCGGGCGCACTTCAGCCTGTGGGCGATGCTGGCCGCGCCGCTGATTTCTGGAAACGATGTGAGTGCGATGCCAGCGGAAATTCACGACATTTTGACGAATAAGGAAGTGATTGCGGTGGATCAGGACGCGCTGGGACAGCAAGGAAGGCGTGTACACAAAGATGGGGATCTGGAAGTGTGGTCGCGGGTGCTGAGCGATGGAAGCCGCGCGGTGATTCTGCTGAATCGAGGTACGGCAGAGGCGGAAATTGCCGTGGAATGGACAGAAATTGGATATCCGGAACATTTATCGGCAGGCGTGCGAGACCTCTGGGAGCACAAGGATGTGGGCAAGGCGACCGGCAAGTTTTCCGCACGCGTAGGATCGCACAGCGTGGTGTTGATAAAAATTCAACCCTGATGGGGTGGTCAGGACATCCAAGAAACGGCTTCGGATTCGAGCGACAAATGCGCGCAAGATTTTGAAAAACATGACCCGACCGTTAATCGCGGGACTGAAGGTGTGAGATATGGCCCCGGCCGACGGATCTCAAGCTAAGGCCACTGATTACCTGGCAGTGGAGCGGACGTTTCTCGCATGGATACGCACCGGAATCGCGCTGATGGGACTTGGTTTTGTATTGGCGCGCTTCGGACTGTTTCTGCAGGAATTCAACTTTAACCAGCCAAATGTAAAGTCGGCACATTACGGGCTCTCGATCTGGTTTGGCACGACGCTGATTTTTGTGGGTGTGTTCGCGGCAGTGTTCTCGATGATTCGCTACTTGCGGCTGATGGATCACTTGAGAAAAGGCCAGGACTCGTTCAGCCATGCATCGGCGCTGGGGATTGTGGTGGCAGTGGTTTTGGCCGTGTTAGGCCTGGCGATGAGTTTTTATTTGATTTTCACGCGGCCAACGCCGCAAACAAGCAATCCACAAAATCAGGAGAACAGTATGTTAAGCAATCCGGAAAACGGTATCGTGCGATTGGAGAGCCATCACTCTGTGGAAGATACGGTGACGCGGCTCAAGGGAATTTTGGAAGCGAAGGGCGTGAAGCTGTTTATGGTGGTGGATCACAGCGGCGAGGCGGAAAAGGCGGGGCTGACCATGCCGCCTACCAAGCTGCTGATTTTTGGCAATCCAAAGGCGGGGACTCCGTTGATGCTGGCTTCCCCTAGCGCAGCACTGGATCTGCCGCTGAAAATTCTGGTGGCAGAAGATGCTGGCGGAAAAACATGGATTTCGTATAATGCACCGGCGTTTCTGCAGGCGCGGCACAATTTGCCGGCGAATCTTCAGCCGAATATAGTGGTGATTGAGGCACTGGCGACGAATGCGGCGCAGTGAGCGTTGATCAGATCGCGGGTATTTGCTTTGGCCTAAAATGCGGCGCAATTCCTAGGCGGTCATTGCAGTCACAACAGTTAGTGCTGGTCGTGGGTCTTTCTTCTCGCTGCGCTTGCTTCCCTTCCTTTGTTTTTTGCGAAGAATGAAATGGCCGCGCATTTTGTTGGTGACAGCCAAGGCTGCCTGGTATTTCTTGGCAACGATCGCTTTCAACGCGTGGAGCAATTTATTAGTCTTCTCGTCTTTCAAGACTCTTCCCGCGATACGTGCCAGTTCTTCCCAGTCGTGCCACTCGCCGATGGCGTCTTTGCATTTGCCGAGCGCGTCAATGAACTTTTGGTCTTCGGGCTTCTCGGCCATCTGCAAAACGTCGCGCAGTTCTTTGACCTTGAGGCGATACGGGTGGAGATTTTTCTTTTGGAGAGTGTGTGGGCTGGCTAATTCTTCAGAAAGCTTCAAGGCCATCGTGACTGCATCCAGGGTTTCCGGTGTGGAGTGGTCTGCGCCCTTTTTCTGGTTCAAGATCTTTTCCAGGCGGGCCGAAGTGTTCTTTAAGCGGCGCCTGATTCTGGTGCTTCGTTTATTCATGAGGGCGTGCAACCGCTGGGCGTGGCGATAGCGCTTGGCACCGAGATATTCAAGGAGCTCAACCACAGAGTCGCGCTGATCTTGGTCAAGGCGAACGGTTGCAAGGTGAGCGCTGAGCACGTCCATGTCTCGCACCTTGCCGGCCATTTTGCGAATTTTGCCTAAGTCCTTGAGCAAACGCCGCTGGCCGCGTTTGGTATCCAGCGATAACGCCTCGAGGATGGACTCGACACGGCGAACTTGAGTGCGAACCTGGTGAACCTTTCCTGGAGACAGGCGTTTTGGGGCCTTTTTTAGGGATTGGCGCAGCTTGCGTATGTTGTCTGCGATGCGCTCGACGCCAATTGCCATGGGATTCTCCTGTGCCACCTGTTGGATGATGCGCGCGTGCTGGCGGTTCGGCGCCGGCATGTCAGGCCAGTGCAACGTTTACGGCACGCAAGATCCGCGAAGTGTGGCAGTCACGCGGCCGGCGCAGCAGCGATGTGGCGGCGAATCGGGAGAACGTGGGGGGTTCTTCTAGGCGAGCCTACCCCAAAGGCTGAGGGGCCTTTACGCCTTTATGGCGGTCCTAATCCTGGGCGTGCCCGCGACACCGGCTGCCAAGCCATTGGCTGCGAGGGATTCCAAGAGGGCACGAGAGACTTTGTCGTCAATTTCAGGAGCCCGGTGAAGATCAACGGGATAACGGACGACGAGTTCGGGACCACTGTCGGCGAATTGCAGGCGCTGCTCAGGAATTGGCGGCTTGATGGCGACATCTAATTGCGTGTCGAGCGCGCCGCGCTGCCAAGCGGCTCCCTGGCTGTATTCCTTGTAGACAGATTCCACGGCGGAATAAAGTTTTTTCTGCAATGCACTGTAGTCGGCGCCGGGCGTGAGGGGGAGAACGGCTTCGTGGAATGTGTAGTTGGTGCCGGGCAATTGTTTGAAGAGAGGCGTGGCAGCCTGGAACAAAACGGAATTTGAGAAAACGACAATGCGACCTGTTGGATACAGGTCCACTCCGGTGGTTGCGTACTCCATCAAATAGAAACGGACCAGCCCGACATCAATCACGTCTCCGGTCACGCCTGCCACGCTGATGCGATCGCCGACCCGAATTCCGTAACGCCCCATCACAAAAAAGTACGCAGCGACTGACAGTAGAACCGCCTGGAGTCCGACGGCGATGCCCGCGGTGACGAATCCGGCGAAGGTGGCCAGTGAACTGAACTCACTGGCAAAGCCAAGAATGACAACGAGGCAGATAAAAAATCCCATCACGACGCGGCGCATCACGAGGAATTGACGTCTGCGACGCGGATCATGAATATAGCGGAAGGTGAGGCGTCGCCAGGCCTCGGACAGCGCCAAGATCACGCCCACAGCCGCGAGTATCAATACGACGCGGGTCAGAATTGAAACGAGTAAGGCTTGCGACTCGTTGGTATGGGATTTGCGCCACTGCAAAAGGTTGGAGCGGCTCTGATCCAGGACCAAGACTTCTTCGCTTAGAGGAAGCAGCGCTCCGGACAACTGCTTAAAGCGCTGGGTTAAATCGTCGTATTGTTTGCGCGAAACGCCGGTCTGCGAGGCTAGGTCTTTTCCCTGCTGCAGAGTTTGTGAGAGCTGTTTGCGCAGTGGCGCGCGCAAATCGTTGGCGAGTTTCTGGACTTCTTCGTTTTCGCTTAAGCGCTGTTCGATCGAGCGGATGCTCTGCATTTCGCCATATAAGCCGATTAACTGGCCGATCAGGCCAGATTGCGTGTTTGCGGCTGCGGCCGGTTGCGGCTTGATTGGGGTTAGAGTGTTGGTCTTATTGTTTAAAGTGGTTGCGAAGACTTCAGGGACGGATCTCGCCAGTTCGTTGATACTACGTTCGAGTCCAGTACCGCCAGAGCTGCTGTTCTCCGCAAATCTCTTCATTTCTTGGACGGCATCGAGCGAAGCTTTATCGAGTTCCAGTTTGCCTTGAAGAGCCTGTACTTGTTCGGCAACGTTGTTGCCCTTGCCGGATTTGGCGGGCTTGGACTTCAGTTCATTGATCTGAGCCTCATCGTCGGCAATACGTTGCGAAACTTCATTTTCAAATTGTTCGTAACGCTGCAGACTCCCTGCCGCGGAATCATTTTTGTCGGAACTGATTGATGCAACGGGCGCGGCGTTTTGCGTTTGTGTGGTGGGAGGGTTAGTTTGTGATTGCAACCCGGCCTGGGCGCGAGCTGATTGGAAAGCGAGGCGCAGAACTTGTTCGCCGAGACTTTGCGCGTTGGACTGGAAGACCGAGTCGCTTGGTTGCTGGCCTGGAGGGACCTGCGTCGTTAGGTTTTTGTACCAGTTAATGGCCGCGTTCAGATGGGCCAAGACATCACTATTGTTGTCCGACGGTGTAGTAGCCTGCGCATGAACGCGAACTGTTTTCAGAGTGATGGCCAGGAGCGCAGCGATCGCTGCCAGGAGTGCAAGTTTTTCTCTACGTAACACAGATTCAACCTCACAGGAGTTGTTGTTTCTTTTGTCCAGCTTCTGATTCGGCGTAAAATGCCTGGAGCCGCTCAGGGTCCGGTGCGTCCAGCCTTTAGTTCGTTTACGGCGGCGTCGGTTTGCGCGCCGAGTAACACACTCAAATTTGCCAGATAGATCCAGAGCATCATGACGATGAAGCCAGTCAGAGCGCCATAAATGCGAGACATATCCGCGTTGTGGCGGACATAGACATTCAACAGGGCGCTGGCTACGACGAAATACAGTACCGTCAAGGCCGTACCTGGAGAGACCCACCGCCAAGATTTGCGTTTTGCTGGGAGGAAGTAGTTTATCAGGTCCACGCCCAACCAAACCACCGCGAGGGTCACTATCCAACGGAGCACGCGGGACTCCGCACCGATGTAAAGGTGATAGCGGAAAATAAAAGCGGCGAGTAAATGCCCCGCGCTCCAAACCGCGAAGCACAGCAGCAAAAAGATCGCAGACAAAAGCGTCGCGCATATGGCAATCACGCGCCGTTTGAAATAGCTACGCGCTTCTTTTCCGCCGTAAACTTCGGTCAGCGCCTCCATCAAGCTCAAGAAACCTGTGGAAGCGCTCCAGATGGTGAGCAGCAAACCAAACGATAAGAAGCCGCCAAAGCCCTTGGATAGCTCGCGCATCACGCTGAGGACGGTATCTTGCGCGCTGGCCGGCAGGTAGTTGGTCAACCAATACCAGAACGAATACCAGTTGGAGGTCTTGTGAATCCATCCGAGCAACGACGCGATCACCAGCAGAAATGGAAAACAAGAGAGCGCGAAATAAAAAGAAACCTTAGCCGCCATATCCATGGCGACACCAAGGTGCCATTCTCGCCAGATTTTCTGCACAAGGGCGTGGGTGGTGGCCCATAACTTGGGTCGAGGATTGAAGCTAGGGTTGCGTGCGTAGGTTCGCAGTACCCATCTTCCGGCTTTGCCAAGACTGAATTGTTTTTGAGCCAATACTTCTCCCCAACGCGATGCTGATGCTCCCTTTGAACTTAACGGCGTCTGCTTGCGCGGAACTATCCTATTAATGCTGTAGGGTTGATGCTGGGGATGGGCCACACAATACGGCTATTTTTGAGGCCGAACGCTGCGAACTTCCGAGAGACAACAAAGAGCGCGGGGTCATGTGTTACGCGGAGCGGCGCCTAAAAGGGATGACCCGGTCGGGATGAGGGGGATTTTTGTTTTTGGACTTCTGGGAAATCTTGCACAATTCGCATTGATCAAAATGCTGGATTAACCGGGTGTAGGCCCTCTCGTATTTTTCTTTCAGGCGTGTCAAAGGCTCTTGTTGATCGAACTCGTCTTTCCGGCCTTCGGCGTCGGAAGATGTTTCGAAAGCTGCACGAAATTCATCCAGCGCCGACTTACTTGTATACAACAAGGCTTCGTATTCGCTGCAAACGGAAGTTTTGAACGACGCTTTGCGGTCCATGGGGGAGCACCTTACTCTGTTCGGCCGTTTCTAAAGCTTCGAGCGCTCATACCGCAACTGAATACACTTCAACAGCATCGCGGAAAAGCGAAGTCTTCAGGATGCCTAGCCTGTTTATGCCTTTCGGGGGACGGCAGGTCTATCCCGTGTTCTCCTGAGTACTCCGTTGGAGGGCGTCTAAAACATTTTGAAACAGATAGCAAGTTTTCGGGAAAATATGCGAAATGAGTTCCAGGTAAAAAGTAGTAGAAGAAGAACTTGGGCGAGCAGGATGAGGAGAAGATGGAGTCTGGCCGCAAAATCCAAATGTTAAGCATTCTAAATTTGAATGAAGTGCGTCGACGGGCAGCAATCGGAGGATGGGCGGATGGCATTCAATCGAGAAAGGTGGCTAGCGGGCGCCCGCGGATTTCCAGGCTTCTTCGCGACTCTGCTCGAAGTCGTCGAAAGCCACGACGAGGCCCTTGAGGACTTCGGCAGTAGTCTCAAACAGCGCTTGCGCGTTGGGATCCTGAACTTTGCTGACATCCTGGCGCGCGTGATCCGCAGTGTCATTTAGCATCTGCTTGAGTTTCAGGGTGTGATGGCGAGGATCGCGCTCATCGTATTGCATGCGGTCACTCATTGCGCACTCCCTAGAACCAGTTCACCGGAATCTGACCAAACGGAATAACGTGAGGCAAATGAACTTGGCTCTCCGTCAATTACAAACAGTTCGCGACGCAGCGACAATACCCAGAACTACTGACGGCCAATGTTGAGTGTGCTACTCGATGTTCCTCGCGCGACCAACATTCTGAAGCCGAAGAAAAACAATAAGCGTATAGATGCCTAACGTTGTGCCAAACGGAATTTCGGAGACGGATAAGAACGCAGCGACCAGCGCCAAAATGCGAGCCTGAACTTGGTTGGCTAAGAGTGCCAGGCCCGCCAAGATACCGAATAGCCCGGCCAGGATACTGAGCGCAATGACGGCGGTGTAAAGCAGATGAAAGTCGCTCATCAGCGCAAACGGATTTGGCACACGGGTCAGGAGCGCGCCAAACATTAGAGTGGCGGTGGTGCTGAATAGAAATAAAAAGGCGGCCCCAACCAGGCGGAGTATTCCGTAAATCAGCCAGCACACCCCAAGTAGCGGCGTGCCGGTCGTACTTTTTGCTGGGACTACTTCTTGTGGCGACATGATTTAGTCTCCGCGTACCGTTCGATTTTCGTCCAACGTTCCATCGAAGCTTGAAACAACCGCGACCAAATCTGTGGCCAGTGAATTCTTATCGACACAGGCATTGGCGCCCGCTTCGAGCGCACTGGCCAATAAATGAGCGGGATCGTGCTGGCTCATAATCACAATTTTTACGGATGGTAGGGCTGCGCGGAGCAAACGCGTAGCTTGCAATCCGTCCATTTCCGGCATGCTGACGTCGAGAAGGATTAGATCGGGAAGCAACTCGCGCGCAATGCGAATGGTTTCGCGGCCGTCCGCGGCCTCGCCGCAGATTTCACAATCCGGCTTGGAAGAAAGAATGGCCCGCACACCACGACGGATGCGCTCATTGTCGTCGGCCAGGAGAATTCGCATGGATTGAGTATTACTCCTGCTTTCCAGTGGCCCACTCCAGTCCGTCCATGGAAACGGTACCGCCATATTCAGCCGCTTGTGGCTCGGATGTTTTGTGGACGGGAAGAGTGACGGAGATGGTGGTGCCGCGCCCCTCCGACGTAATTGTCATCTCGCCCCCTAGTTGCAAAACTCGCTCGCGCATGCCGCGAATACCTACGCCGCCACCACGAGACTGCAACTGGGTGAGCTCTTCGCGAGACATACCTTTGCCACGGTCGCGTACTTCCAGCGATACATTTTGCGCGTCGCGACATACGGAGATTTCGGCAGATTTGCTGCCGGAATGCCGATGCACATTGGTCAGACATTCCTGGACAATCCGGAAAATCACCAATTCCATTTCGTGAGAGAGCCGGCCGAAGTCGTCGGAAATCTGGAGCGTGATATCCAGGCCGCTGCGATCTTTTAAGCCGCGGATGTACCAGAGCAGCGCTTCGGACAGTCCACTTTCATCCAGCAATGGCGGATGCAACAAATAAGAGGTGGTGCGGATTTCCTGACTCAATTCGCGAACCAATTGCTGACCTTCTTCCACGTCGCTGGAAAACTGAGTACGGTCTTTGCTGGTGTGTTGCGCGAGGCGGCCCAGAGTCATGCCCAGCGCTGTCAATATTTGGCCAGCACTGTCGTGTAGTTCGCGGGCGATGTGGCGGCGTTCGTCATCTTGAATTTGCATCAAGCGATGGGAGAGTTCCCGAAGCTGTTCGGATTGTTTTAGGACTTCAATGTTGCGCAATTCGAGTTCTTCGGTGCGAGCGTGGACTTGAGCTTCGAGGGTCTCTGCAAGTTTGCGATAGTTTTCTTCCGCCGCTTTCAAGACGGTAATGTCGACGCCGGTGGGATGAAGAAAAATGATCTGGCCTTCATGATCGCGAATCGGATGGACGCCAAGTTCGACAAGCCGTTCGGTGCCGTCGGCCCAGAGATACGGCAGAACCTCGCTGAACGCGGTGCCACTGGCCGCTTGCTGGGTTGCGAAGCGGACTCGTTCTTGCACTTCGCGCGACCCGCGCCACCAGCCACACTCCCAGAAGGGCTTGCCAAGTACTTCATCGTCGCGATAGCCGCAAGCGTCGAGAGAAAGGCGATTGGCATCGAGAATGATTCCATCGACGGTCATGATGCCAGCAAAGACGGAAGTCTGTTCGAAGACCGCACGGAATTTGGCGGTAGAGGCGATAGCCTCGGCGGTCATTTTGCGCAAGGCAGCGTCGGCGCGGCGTCGTTCGGTGGTTTCAATGGTTACACCGTCGAAGCGGCGAGGATTGCCCGCATCGTCGTAGAAAGCCTGGCCTATGGCGCGAATCCACTTCCTCTGGCCATCTGAACTGACGGTGCGATATTCAATGTCGTAAGGAAGGCGATCGGTGATGGAGGCGGCAATGGAGAGACGGGTGCGTTCGCGATCGTCTGGATGAATCTTCTCGTAGAAGGTATCGATGGTTACATCGGCGTCGGGCGGCAACCAAAAATGCTCTTTGACGCGCTCGTCCCACAACAATTTGTCGAAGGGTAGATCGCAGAACCAGAATCCAACCTGTGAAGCTTGCGCAACCAGATCGAAACGATCGCGCTGCTGGCGAAGAGTCTCCTCGGTTTCCTTGCGGGTAGTAATATCCAACGCAGTTCCCAACAAGCGCACGGGTGAGCCATCCGCGGCAAGTTCCACTTGGGCAGTAAATTCGAGCCAAGCCGGAGTTCCATCGTCTCGAGTGACACGACACTGGAAGAAAAACCGTTCACCGGTGTTCATGGTGTGGGCTATGGCTTGCTGGAAAGCCTGGGCGTCTTCTGGATGGATTACCTTGGTGACAAACTCGGTAAAGGTGTACGGGTCTTTTTCGCGCGGGCGCCGGAACATTTCGTAAACGCGATCGTTTTCCCATGTTGCAAGGTCTTGTGCTGGGTACCAGTGCCAGATGCCCAATTCTGCGGCGTCGGTGGCCATGCGCAGGCGTCGTTCCTTATCGCGCAGAGCGTCTTCGTTTTCCTTGCGAAGATGCGCGAGTTCCAAGTGGGTGTGAACACGGGCCAGAAGTTCCCGCGCGCTGAATGGCTTGATCAGGTAATCGTCTGCACCCTGTTCGATACCTTCGACACGCGCTTCTTCACCGGCACGCGCTGACAACAGAATGACCGGGATACTGCTTGTTTTGGGATTGGAACGCAATTCCCTCAGCAACCCGAACCCATCGAGGAGCGGCATCATTACGTCGGTTAAAACCAGAGCGGGTTGGCGTTCGCGGATAGCTTCGAGAGCCGCCTGACCATCTGCTACGGACTTCACTTCATAGCGCTCACCGAGCAAGCGAGAAAGATAGTGGCGCATGTCGCTGTTATCGTCTGCGACCAGGATCAGGGGACGCTTGTCTGATTCCGATTTGGCGTGGGAGTCTGAGGCATAGGGGACGGGCAAAAACTCGCTGCTTACCGGCATTTCGTCGGCGGGCTGCTTCTGGGTGCTGTCGGGAAGCCAACGAAGAGCTTCCTCGACGAACGGTGCGGCACCCATTGCGGTGGTTGCTAAGGTGTGGGTGCCTCCGACGCGGTCTGCCGGCAAGTGTTCTTTGCCGAACGGCATGCGCACGATGAAGGTGCTGCCCTTCCCCAAAGTGCTCTCGACCAAGAAGGATCCGCCATGCAGCTTTACTAATTCCTGAACGAGGGCAAGACCAATGCCGCTGCCTTCGTGGGTACGGCTACGGGTATTTTCAATGCGATGAAAGCGTTCGAAAATGCGCGGAAGTTCTTCGGCGGGAATGCCGACTCCGGTGTCGCGCACTCGCAACTCGGCATATTCACCTGTCTGCTGTAAATCAACCGCAATTTTGCCTTCAAATGTGAATTTGAACGCATTGGAAATCAGATTCAGTACAATTTTTTCCCACATGCCGCGGTCGATGAAGACGGGCTCTGAGAGCGGTGGGCAATTCAGTTCCAGCTTAAGCCCGGCCTTTTCTGTGGCGGAGCGAAAAACGCTGGCGAGATCGACTGTGAATCGGGCAATATCCGTGGGCTGATAAATCGCCTGCATGCGCCCGGCTTCAATCCGCGAAAAGTCCAGCAGCGTATTTACCAAACGCAGAAGACGGGAGCCATTGCGGTTGACGAGCTCTAATTGGCCCTTGGCGTTGGGCGACAGTTCGGTGTGGCTTTTGGAGAGCAGATCCTCGACGGGCCCGAGCATCAGGGTGAGCGGGGTGCGAAATTCGTGACTAACATTACTGAAGAAGGCGGTTTTGGCACGATCGATTTCCGCTAGCGCTTCAACTCGTTTGCGTTCTTCTTCCGCGGCGCGGGCGTTCTGGATAATCGTAGCCACTTGGCCCGCGACTAGTTCGAAAAATGTTTGATACTCGGAATCCACAGAACGCGTGGGATTCACGCCGGCGACGAGCACTCCCATGCACCAGTTTTGGCCCGACGAGGTGACCGGCAGGAATATGGCTTCCTTGACCGGCTGTTGCGCCGGTCCTATTGGTAGCGATTCGAGGGAAGTGAGCGAGATACGCTGAGGCTGACAACTATTTAGAACCTCGCGGATCTTCCAGAATGGCGGATCGTCAGGCTCGCTTTTCAGGTCAATCCGAGATGGACTGACACGTTCGACGCTGTCAGAGATTCCGGTGCTCTGTTTGAGTAACGCCGCGCCATGCGTTTCATCCAGCAAATAGAGCAAGGCAAATGGAACGTCGTCGGGATTTCTGGCCAGCGTTGCGAAGGAAGATGCGCAGGCGGCCTCGGTGGATTTCTCGACGACGGCGTTGGCAGCAAGCTCCGAGAGCGTTCGCAATCTTCGGCCATTCAGAATTTTTGCAGTGGTTTCGGTGCTCGGGCAGAACAATCCAGCCACGCGTCCAGATTCGTCGTGAATGGGACTGTAGGAAAAGGAATAGTAGGTTTCTTCTAAAACGTCGCCGCGACTCATGAAGAGACGAACGTCGTCGACGAAGGTGGCCTCGCCTCTTTCGAAAACTTTGTCAGCCAACGGACCGCAAATGTCCCAGATTTCCGACCATACCTCGCGCGCCGGACGGCCCAAGGCTTGCGGATGTTTCGCCTGGCTCAAGACCGCAACGTACGCATCGTTATAGAGGAAGGTCATCTCTGGTCCCCAGCCGATCCACATTGGGTGACGAGAGTTGAGCATGAGATTGACGGAAGTTCGCAAGCTCTGCGGCCAGTGATCGAAGGCGCCTAGAGGAGTTTTCGACCAATCGTACTCACGAATCAGTTGACCGAGTCCACCGCCTCCGGCGAGCCAACCGCCCGTCGCGCTTTGCGATGCTATGGGCTGAGCGGGCGCCGACGAGGGGCTGGGAACTGCGCCGATGACCTGGTCGATGGTTGTGACTAGCTTTTCTGCAAGATCGCTTTTCACTACGAAAGCTGCGGCACCGATGGCGTGGGCTTGCTCTCGAACGATTCTCGGATCGTTTTGACTGACGATGATGACTTTGCTGTTTGGAATTTCAAGATGCAGAAGGCGAGTTGCGTCTAGGCCATTCATGCGGGGCATGAAGATGTCCATCAGGACGACTTCGGGGTGCAAGGCTTTTGCCTTCTCGATGGCTTCCTGCCCATCTGCGGCCTCGCCGCAAATTTCCCAGTCGCTGCGCGCAGATAAAAGAGTGCGAATGCCGCGGCGCACTACTTCATGGTCGTCCACGATGAGAATGCGGCAACGCATCAGTGAGCACCTGATGGAATTCGCGAAATTAGTTTGCGTGATGCCGTTCGACCAGACCAGATCACGTTTCAAACGTCCGACAATCTGCTGATGTTGGAGAGGACCCTGGAAAGGACCCTGGTACCGTTTGCCATAGTTCGTGAGATGTTAGCCAGAGCAGTGTTGAGTGGACATACAGCGTTTATTGTAGGGTATCTGCCCAAACGGTGGATTTTCGACTTGGAACCGTGGTCGAGCGATATTGCTCTGAAATTACCGGTACCGGGGTGGGCAAATTCTGGCGGTGGCAGTGCAATGAGTTTTAGATTGACTAGGGCAAGTGATGAGCACTCGCTGACACAAAAAAGGGCTGAAGCAAAGCCGACTCTGCCTCAGCCCTCGTTGTTTGCGTTTTAAAATCGTCTGAGCGACAAATGCTACTTTGCCAACTGTGCGGTCACGCTCTTGGTTTCTGGAGTTTTGGCCGAGGCTGCAATTCCTGAATCACACGTACCGTAATTCTTGACCAGGCTTTGCACGTGAAAGGCAGGCGCTTCGGATCCTTGGCTGGCCAAGGCTCCCTTGACTTCAACGCGCTCGCCGGGCTGCAACGACGTGGAGCCGGAAACGATTCTGTAGGTGAGATTGTCGGTCTCATTCTTCAGACTGATTCCGTTCAGCACCGATTGCGTGCAACCAACAAGAGATGCCTGGTTGCGCGCTGCGACTACGTGATGATGATGAACCAGCAACCCGATGCCAACCGCTGCGCCGGCCGCTGCTCCCACTCCGATGCCGATCGCTTTCCCGCTTCCGGAGCTATACCCGCTGGTGTTGGCGGTGCTTCCCGAACCTGTCGCTCCGGTCCCGGTGCCGCCCATTCCTCCGCCATATTGAGCGGATGCGCCAGCACTCATGGCAAGACTAAACAAAAGGATCCCGAAGGACATTCCCGAAAACTTCATCAACCCTGCTGAATTCATAAATTCTCCTCCCTAAATGGATTCCGCGTGAACTTTATTCGTGCGGCGTATCGAGAGAAAGTGTGCCGGGTTGCGTGGGAAGGGTTGTCGCGAGCGGGCAAAAATATTGTCACTTTGAAGTCATGGAAAGGTCTCGCAACGAAAGCGAAAACCAAAGAGAGTTTACGTGCTTACAGCTTGGGTTGATTCGCTTAAAGCGGCAACGCGGCGAGGCAATTTCACCAGGAAGGTGGTGCCGGAGATCGAAGTGTGTTCCACCACAACGGAACCGCCATGGTCGTGAACGATTTTGTTCACAATCGCCAAGCCCAGGCCCGTTCCGGTGGGCTTACCGTAGCTGACAAACGGATCAAACAGAGTGTCGCGAATACTGGCGGGCACTCCGGAGCCTTGATCGGCAACGCGAATTTCGAAGCGACCAGAGAGCGAGCGAATGTCTACGGCAATCTCACTTTGCGCATGCGTTGACGCTTCCGCCGCGTTTAACACCAGATTGAAGAAGCAGCGTTCAATCTTTTGCGGGTCGAAGGTTCCCGACATGTCTCCGGAGGTGTGCAGCGTAATTGAACGCGCGCGCAATTCCGCGCGGGCGCGAACGGCGTCGGCGGCACGGCGAATGGTTTGGTCGATGGAAGCCGGCCGGGGAGAAATGGAACCTTCTGCGCGAGAAAGTTCACGCAACGAATCCAGCAGATCGGTCATTTGCTCGGAGGCGGTCTTAATCTCGCAGTAGATTTCGTCACGGTTCAACTTGAGCTTTTCCGCTTCGTACAGAAATTCCGCGTTGGCCACCACGGCAGCAAGATAGTGGCGGAGATCATGGGAGATAGAACTGGCAGCTCTGCCAAAGGCGGCGATGCGCTCTGCGGCAAAGCGACGCTGTTCCGAGGTTTGCAATTCGTCGCGCATTTTGGAAAATGCTTCGCTTAGTTCCGCAACTTCACTGCTACCGCGCGGCTTGATGGAATAGGTATAGTCGCCTTCGGCGAGTGCGCGAACGCCAGCGACCAGATTATCGAGTGGGTGGGTGATCGTTCTGGACACAAAGCTAAGAAGAATGCCGGCGAGCACGATAGCGGAAAGGCCAAGAATTAAAATAGTGCGATTGAGGCGCTGCAGGAAAATATTTGCCGGCCGCAAAGACATCAGGACATAACACATCACGCTCGTCGGTGGCCCATCATGAATGGACACAGCGGCTGCCTGATAATCATCGGTACCCAGAGCGAGTTCTTTAGAGTCTGTCGGTAGTACCTGCGCTGAATCAATCTTTGCTTGCAGCTGGTTTTCTTCACTCGGAGAGAAAGTTGATGCGATAATTTTTTTGCCGGCCGCGAGCGCTATCTGGCTCCCGGACGTAGCTGCCACTTCGGCCGCTACGGTTGAATCAATTTGATAACCGACGGCGATGGTTCCGAGTTGACGCTGTTCGTTGCCACTGCCGGCCGAAATGGTGTGCAGAAAAACACGATAGAGTTGACCGTTGCCATACCACCACGCGGTATCTTCTCCCTGTTCTGCTGACTTTTGTAAGCTAGCTTCAGCGAGGGCCGCATCCCAGCCTGGCCTGGCTACGTGAAATGCAAAAATGTGTCCGTCTACGCTGGAGAGGACAAAGAGTTGGCTTCCTGAAAGTTTCCAAAAGCGCTGCGATGCGTCTTGAATGGTGAGGGCATGCTGGGTAGCCATCATCGCTTCGAGGGGAGGTAGTTCCGACAGCATGGCCGCGGTGTGTGATAGTTGGCGTTCGCGTTCCTGCTGGACGTTTTCAAAGGCGTGCCGTGAAGCTTCGGTGCTTTGCCGCACGCCCTCGGCGATTTCGGAGCGCACAATGTGGCCAACAACAAAGAGAATCGCGCCCAACAAGGCGCAGATAATCAACAGAGTCGCGATGACCAACTGTGTGCGTAATCGCAGGCGTGCCATCCGGGGCTACCGCTTGGCTGTTTCCGGTGCGGGGACCAAATCGCCGGGCATGAATTTGTAGCCGGAACCGTGCATAGTGAGGAAGTAGCGAGGATTGGCAGGATCGGGCTCGAGCTTCTGCCTGAGCCGGAGCACATGATTATCAACGGTGCGGGTGGTTGGATAATTCTCGTAGCCCCAAACCTCGTTCAACAACTCTTCACGCGAGATTACACGCGAAGGGGCATTGGCAAAATATTTCAGCAACTTGAATTCCTGCGCGGTGAAGCTTAGAGATTTTGTGCCTCGAGTGGCGGCCATGCTGGTGAAATCGACGCGCACTTCGTCAAAGGCCAACACTTCGTGCTGGGTGCCAGGTGCTGTGGTGACTGGGGCTTCGGAGATCGAACCGCTGCGACGCATCGCTCGGCGCACGCGCGCCAGTAATTCTTTGGGGCTGAACGGCTTGGTTACGTAATCATCGGCGCCGAGTTCGAGCAGAAGAACTTTATCTTCTACTTCATTGTTGGCGCTTAGAACGACCACGGGAACGGAAGCGGCGTGGGCTTTGAAAGCGCGGCACACTTCCTTCCCGGGCATGCGAGGCAGCTTTAGATCTAGCACCACGACGCTGGGAGTCTGCTTTCGAAAACTTTCAATGCCGGCAACACCATCTCCGGCAATCTGCACAGCCAAGCCGTCGGCCTCAAACAGGCGCTGCAAGGTGCGCTGCATCGGGCGACTGTCTTCGACAATTAAAACCGTATCCACGCGCTTCCTTTTGGGCCGAAGCTTGACGTCGGTCGTCTTCGGCTTCGGCAGAGTACTGGGATCTATTATACCGCTGCCCTGCTGCGCCACCTCGGATTTCACCTGCTCGCAGCAGGGCGATACGACTGGTGTCTCGGTCTTCACGTTTAGTGAAGCCGGTTCAAAGTGTTGGTGGCATCGTCGACAAAAACGACGCCGAGACTCGGGTCGAAGATTAATCCAAAAAGCGCGCCAGCGCCCGGGGGGTTACCGGAGCTATCGAGCTGCATCTTGGCAATCTGCGCGCCCTGCGGCGTGATTTCCGTGATGAAGCCATCGCCGCTATTCACGGCAAGGATGTGGCCGCCCTCCGTCGTCGTCAGTCCGAGCGGACCATTGAGGCTGCCGCCAGCAGTGAGCGTGTCGCCGGTCCCGGCGGAGTGACGACGAGACATAGCGTCGCGGATCACGGTGATTCGATTGTTGAGCGTATCGGCAACATACAATACCGGCCCGTCCGCATCGTCGAACTTAGTTTCACAATCATCGCGATCGGAATGGGTGCAGCTTGGGCTGAGCGCTACGCCGGTTGGTCCGATCACCAACGCAGCCATGTCGGTGCGCTCCGGGAAACCTGAACCAATCACGGTGATCGATTCCAGCCAAGGCATTTTTGTTTCGGAGACGGAAACGTTAATGCGCACAACTGTGCCTTGATTAACCACGGCCCCTTTTGCCGCCTGCGTTCCGTTGAGCACGTTAGTGACGAAAAGTGCGGCTTCGTTCCCGCCATCGAAGGCGGTCATATCCCACGGACCATTCACGAGCGAACCGTAAATTGTTTCGACGGGAGTGCCGGTGCTATTGAGAACGATCAAGCATCCAGCCTGGGCGGTGGCCGAGCTGCCATCGGTGGTTGGCAGGCTGCCCACGATTACCCAACCAGTGCGCAACACAACGAGAGCAGTCGTTAAGCCGACGCCTCCTGGGCATGGCCCCGGTAGAGTTGCAGCATTGATTTGCGCGAAAAGGCTGACCGCACCGTTCGGAGCGACGTCGACAATCGTTGTGCCGGTGCCCTGAGCATTGCCGGAATTATTGAAATTGCTTACCAAAATGTGGCCTTCGGTCAAATTGCCAATGGTGTGATTGACGCGCGCCACGCCGTAAGGATTCACGTCCTGATTTGCCGGGAGCGTGGAGGCAATGGTGCTGACGGTGTGAAGATTTTTTAAGACGTTGTCGTCGTCGGCGAGGACGTTGGAGCCTGCCGCCAGCATGGCCAGTAGCAGGAGAGAAATTCCAGATAGGGCGCACACGTTTCTCGACATCGAATTCTCCTTAAGCTGCAATCGGAATGCACAGTAAAGGTAAAGAACTCGAGGAATGTCCTTGTCAGGGCATTGTCTGGGAATTGTCAACAAAGCGTAAATTCAGCGAAGAATAGCGAGAAACGGGCCAAGTGGGAACTAGAGATGAGTCGCAGCGACCAAGACGCATCAGGGGCGGTTGTACTCAGGATTGGGCGGGGGCACGTAGTCCATGCCGTATTTGTTCTTGTGGGTAGGGGAAACGGTCTGATTCTCGGCGATTTTGATGGTGCCCAAGTTGCGATTTGCGCCGGTGATGGTCACGGTCCGCTTTAGTCCGGTCAGATATTCTGGCAGGCTTCGTTCGTACCAGACATTCACCTGGTAACGGCCTTCGGGTACGTCGTGGATAATTACAGTTCCGGAGCGATCGGAGAGCCCGTGGTACGGCGTGTCGACGGCGACGACCACGGCGCTCATAGCTGCGTGAATATTACAGAAGAGGAAACTAACGCCGGGCCGGTCAAACATCACAGAGCGGGTGGTGCCCGCTTCGTATAGGCCCAAGTCGAATCGCTTGCCGTCGTAAAGGGAAAAAATGTTGTGGAAGAACGGGTCTTTGTTGGGGAATTCAACCATGGTGCCCACCGGCACGATCAGCAGGTGAGGTTCAAAGGTCTTATTTCGCTGCACCAGTTTTGGTGCGGCCGGGCGCGAGACGGGCGCGTGGGTCTCTGTCGTGGAGTCGAGCGGCGTGAGCCAGACCGCTACGTTGGAAGAATCGCCCGCTTTCCCGCCGGTTTTGGCATTCACTGTGCCGGTGCGCGCGACAAGAACCGTGATCGACACCGATTTCTCCTGGGCGCGGTCTGGTATCGCAGTCGCAAGAAATGCGGCGACGAGCAATACGAGCGCATAACTAATTTTGCTGACGAAAGTCATTTATTCGGCCGTATTAAAATAAATATCCCAAACTTACACTGGTCTGGTTCGCGATATTTGCGGGACTGTCCAGCATATAGGTTTGCAAGCGGCGATACTCTACGGAAAAGAGTACATCCGAGCGCACCCGGTACATGAAATTCACAAACGGACTGCGATTTCGCGAGAGCTCTGGACCTCCATAATAAATCGCGCTGGCGGGAAATGCTCGTAATTGGCTGGCATACGGATTATCTTGCCCGTAAGCCAAATTAATCTCCCACTTGGGTTGTGGCTTGAATTTCAACTGCACCCATCCGCCCATCGAGTCGAGCCCGCGGACCACGGTCGAAGTATCAAAGATCGGTCCCGACAATAACAGGCTTTGCCCAATTCCCCCACCGAGACCGCCAACAGCCCGTCCGCGATAAAATTCCGCGGTTAGATCAAACATTTTTCCTAGCGGAAGCGTGACATCCGTGATGCCCGCCCATCCATCGACGTTATGCGACCATCCCCAATTTTGCCGCCCGTAATATCCGCCGAATCCCACCGTGAGGTCTTTGCCAAAAGCTCGCCGCGTCCAGGCAATGCGCGCGGCATAGGCTGGCTGGCCGGATTGCTCTCCCGCAGTTGGCGTGCGATAGAAGTCCGTGGGCGACTCTCCAGTAAGCGAATCCAGAATGCCGCCCTGCAACAACAGGTTAGACGTGTCGGACAACGTGATGCGGTGCTCGATGCGCAGTTGTGGAGTCCAACTCCACAGATTTCCGGTATAGGAGAGCGCGGGAATCGCGAGTGAAGTTAAGGTGGTTGGAGTGAGCGGGGCAAAAAAGAGGCCATCTTGCCCGGCGACAAGTGAGGTGTCATTCCAGTCGAGACGAATTGTTCCCGTGCGAAGCCGCACGATGCCAAACGCCACGCCATTTGATGTATTTGGAAAGCCGCCCGCAAAATCAAAATTCACGTTCGCGCTGGTGTGCGCGCCGGCGATATCCGGGCCGAATGCTTCGATTCCAATTTGCGATTGGCGCAGCGAACCTGAAAATGAACCGGAAGTTCCTGGCGGAGTCGTTGGCGTGGCAATCTGCGGGTAATCCAGAATATCCACGGAACCCCGAGTGACAGCGGTATTCAGAAGCACGATGCCGGACAGGCGCAATCGATATTTGGAGCCGCTTTCCACCTTGGTCTGGCTCTGTTCCTGAATCTTGCCGTTCATCAAGTCTTGATTTTCTTCTACTTTGGAAACTCGATCTTCCAGGGATGTGCCGGATTGCGTCGTTGTGTTTGAGGAGACTGCTGTCATCGCAGGCGTTGCGGGTGGCGCAGAAAGTGAGCTGGTCATCGGTTCGCGGCCATTTCCCAATCGCGCGGCCAATTCTTCTTTTGCTTGCTGCAACTCGGCGCGTAGCTGTTCTGCTTGCTGCAAAGCCTGCTGCTGCGCGGTCCGCATCTCACCCATTTGGGCGTTCAAGCTTTCCACTTGCGCCTGCAGTTTTTGCATCGACGCGGCCAACGACTTCACATCTGGCGTTGCAGCGTCGGCGGAATCGTTGTGCGCGGTTTGGCCGCGCGTTAGAACCGGCGCAATAAGTAAGAATGCGGATGCCGTTAGAGCACGGAAAGAGTTCGCGAGGGACTGATTACTTAACATTCTGCAACTCCTTACAGATCTGTTTCGGGATGATCGCCAGCGCGCAATGTCGATTAGAACGCGCCCCTTGGTCATCGAGACGGAGGCTCCGCCTCCGCGTTGTGGAAATTTGCGTGCCGGGCGGCGCAGAGAATTCTTCACACGGTTCCGGGAACCTGTCTAGTAAAAAGTCAGTGGGGTGGTTTTGCGATGCCCGCTGATGCCGCACTGGAAACCGTAAAATCGTTAGGACGTAGAAGTTAAACGGGTTTCTGTAAAGAAGTTATCGGCGCGGAACGATGGTTCCACCGACAAAGTAGAAGCAGCGCTCCGATCTACAATTACCCACGGGACAGGCAAGTACGGACTGTTGCCTGTCGTAGCAAATCGAAAATCGCGGGGAGTAAACTTCGGCGAATCGGCGTCAGGAAAGGAAACTTCGAGGACAACGGTTCGCCCCTTCACCGGCGTCGACACGGATGATGAATTTAGCGCGTTGCGTAGTAGAGGCGTTGGAAATCATGAGGTTTGGTAGGGGCGGTGGGGATCGAACCCACGACCTTCGGCTTAAAAGGCCGCTGCTCTACCACTGAGCTACGCCCCTAAATTGTAAACTGCGAAGTAATTTGCAGTTGATCGTCGCGCGGCAGAACGTTGGATGGTGCGGCTTACGCTTTCTCTTGTTAAAGAGAGCATCCAGGTTGTGCTAAACGAACTGCGCGTACTGTCTTACAATATCAAACTTTCTTCATGGCCGCAGGCGGTCAGACCTGCAATCCCGTCGACACACGACTTCTTCCCTCGCCCCAAACGTGCACTCTTTTAGGGCAGTTACCGCAAACAGCATTTGACAGGACGTGTATGGGATTCTGCTGCGTTTCGTCCGCGGGATGTTTACCATCTATTCCTATCGTACCACGCCCAAGCCAGTTCTCACTGCGCCTCCCGGCCCGCCGCTCGCCCACCAGCGTATCGGATTCCAACGCGACATGAACATCACGAGCTCGTTCGAGGAACTCATCTCTACCCGAAAAGCAGACGGTT
>CAWKHR010000002.1:227500-596732 GCA_963849395.1 Candidatus Acidiferrales bacterium | reverse complement strand
ATAATCCGTTGGTCCCAGGTTCAAATCCTGGCGGGCCCACCATTTGTTTCCGGTCCAGACCGAGGACATAGGTAACAGAATGTACTGGCTACATAGGTAACAGTTTTGGGCCGAACGGGTTTTCGAGTGGTTCGAGCACTCGAGTCTCCAGATCGAAGTATCCCAGATCATAATCCATAAAACTAACCAGCCAAATATCGTCGTGGATTTCCTTGATGCCGACGGCCTGGCCGGCAAAGACGGTGCTGAAATTGATTTTCTTGCGGCCGAGACAAATGCGGCCACAGTGTGTGACGACGATGGTGCGGTCGTGAAACGGGTAGTCGATGTCCGGCAGTCCCCCGTAGGGACGCTGCGAAGCCTTGTAGACTTCCGCCGGACACTGCATGTCCAAGGCTTCATGTGGCCGCTGGTTGTTGAAGACCTCGATGAAGTCATCGAAGCGTGCCTGTTGCTGCAGGAAGTTGCGAGCCGCCGGTTTGGTAGCCTCTTTTTTCAGCGTCAGATGCATGCGTTCGTGACGGCCATTTTGCTGCGGATGGCCAGGCTGGATGCGCTCGATGCCGATGCCCAGACGGAGCCACCAGACGGCGAGCTTGCTCAAGTTGAACAAAGCATGCGCAGAGGCGAAGGGCACACCGTTGTCACTGCGAATGTTGGCGGGCAGACCGCGTTCGCGAAAAAGCCTTTCAAATACAGCAAAAGCGTAATCCTCTCGGGTTGAGGAAAGCGCCTCACAAGTGAGCAGAAAACGGCTGGCGTGATCGGTGACCGTCAGCGGGTAGCAGTACTGACGGTTGCCCAGCAAGAACTCGCCCTTATAGTCGGTACACCAAAGTTCATTGGGACGTTGACCTGCCGACAGCGGGGTTCCCTGTGCACGGCGCCTGGCGCGGCCGCGACGCTCGACAAAGCCGTGGCGATCGAGCAGCGCGTGGACGGTGCTCTTGGCTGGGATTTTTATGTCAGAAAATCGTCGGGTCAAGCGCTCGCGAATTTTGCGAGCACCCCAGCTGGGGTGCTCGCGTTTCAGGTTCAGGATGTAGTTCTCCACCTGGAAAGGCAGCTTGTGAGCGTAGTGATGAGGACGACGGCTTCTGTCCGTCAAACCCTGCACGCCGCAGTCCTGATAGCGATCGAAGATCTTGTAACCGGTCTTACGGGAAATGCCAAACTCCTGGCAGAGTTCCGACATCGACTCGCCCGCTAGCCGGCGAGCCACGAACTGCAATCGTTCATCCATGACCGAACACTCCTTCCAAGGCATCTCTCCCTCCTCAAAAAAAGCGAAGGAGTGTAACCCATGTGTCCGGTACGAAATGTCACCTATGTCTCAGGTCGCTCATCCGGCAACTTAGCGTCTCCTCCGTCTTGGGTTTTTCGCCCACTTTGCCCGATTCTTTGCCCATGCTCCGGCAAAACCGGCTCAATTGCTTTATCTTCGAGCGTTCTAATCGCGGCTTGTTTCGCTTGCGAGCGGATGTGGGAATAGTGCTGGAGCATTTGATTGCTGACGTGCCCGGCCAGCGCCCAATGGTCTGCCCGGAAACGTTGGGGCTCTCCGCAAGGCGCGTCACAAAGGTATGTCTTAGGTCATGTCAGCGGTACGACACGCCGGTCCGCTTTTCCCGCTTGGGATGCGATTGATGGCCATTTCCGCCTCACGTCGGCGAGCACGCTCCGCGTCCTTAGCGACTGTCTTACTGCTGCCCTTCGATGACTCGCGAATCACTCGTCCAGCGAATATGAATTTGTGCCACCAAATCTCTGAGGCCTTTCCCTCTCCATTGGCTGATCGGATGCGGACCGGGAAACGTACCAACCCGCCTGCTGGTAGGGACAACGGGCGAGGCTTGTTGGAAACAACACGCCTCGCCCGCTCATCCCGGGATTTAGCAGCCTTTGAAGGAGATGAAATCTCCAAGAGCGTTGGGTAACGTGGGAGTGAAGGAAGAGAAAGCAAAGGACTTCGAAACATCGAATCCTGCAGCCTTAGCGGCGTTGATGTCAGCGAATGGCGTCAGGGCGGCGACGGCTTGTTCGATATGCGACCAACAAAGCGTGCGCTCGTAACCGTTGTTGTTGGGAGGGTCGACGGATTCGGGGACGCCCTGAGCGCCGGTAATTTTGGTAATAGGCCCGCCGTCCTGGAGAGCTACATCAGAACCAAGGACACGCGCAAGCGTGCGATGGTCGCTTTCGATGCCCATGATGCGCGCGGCGGTAACGCGCAAATCGCGTGTGCTGAAATTGCGCACGCCGACCAGGTAGGCGGCGATAAATGCGTCTTCTAGCGTAACCAGGACGTTCAAGGTTGTTTGCGCGTCCTGAAACATGCCTTTGGGGTAGAAAAAAGACCTGAATGGGGACGACTCTTCGGTGACGGATTGCTCAAGGAGATAGTGGGACATCTCCTCCTGCCTCGCCGCGACGAGGTATCGCTGGTCATCGGCAGGCAGATGGGAGAAAAACGGGGCCGTATCGATGATGTTCGTATAGGTGGTTACGGCCAGAGCCTCGGCGATTTCGGCGGCGATTAGGATGTTGTGGTCCCGCTTCCGCAAATCGTCGTCATCGTCTTTATCGTCATGACTGAGAGCGCTCGCTCCCTTCGCACCTGTGGACAAGACGGTCAAGAAGCTACCGGTTCCAACTGCTCCGAAAGCCCCTGCCATCGCAGCCTTCTGCAAAAATGACCTCCGACTGGTCCCTACTTCTCGCTCCGGATCTTCACGCACCAATAGGTCTTTCACTTGTGTATTCATACTGTCTCCTGTCTGATGTCTTCTGGGAAAGATACGGCGGCCGGCACTGCGCGCAACCATGCCAGCGGACACTTCCCATGCGGAGTACGCAAAGGTTTGCAAATCGGATTGCGGCGGTTCTGAGTGCGGACGCCCGAGGCTCATGCGAATCGACGAGCCTGTCCTTATTTACCCAGATCTTGCGATTCTCATTTGTGTGGGTTGGACCACGTCAGTAAATAGAGCCTTTTGGGCAATACGCATTTCGACACCACAAAACAAGCGTCGGCTAAGGCCAAATTGCAAGGATGCTAGGCTCGTCTAAAGGGGACTGCCGCAGGGTTGCGCTTTTCCCCCATACCGGACGGCGGGAGCCTCGCTTGAAAGGATTTCGGTTACGCACAAAGTTTCTTCTATCGCTGTTGGTGATTACCGCCGGGCTTACTAGCGCGACGCTGCTGATCGTTCGCTATAGCGTTGAAAAGCAGGTGCGGAACAGCCTCGATGAGGACCTGCGAAATTCCGTCAATACCTACCAAAGTTTCGAGCGCCAACGTCAGGAAATCCTGAACCAGTCGGCCGAACTTCTGGCGAATTTGCGGTGGGGGCGATGAAGTAGCAGAAGTGACGGGGGCATTGGAGAGGATGCGCGGCAACCTGAAAAAAACTCAGGAAGAACAGAAAGCGATGGAGAATCGACTTCGCCAAGCGCACAAAATGGAAGCGGCAGGCAGGCTGGCGGGCGGGCGGGCGGTGTGGCGCACGACTTCAACAATCTCTTGACGATTATTCGGGGTCACGGCGATTTGCTTTTGGATCGAACGGACGCCGTAGCGGCTCATCGACACAGCATCGAGCAAATACAAAAGGCGGCTGATCGAGCCGTTTCGATGACGCGACAGTTGCTGGCTTTCAGTCGAATGCAAGTGCTGGAACCACGGGTACTCGATCTGAATGCCATCGTGGCGGATATGGGAAAGATGCTGCCGCGGTTGATCGGCGAAAATATCGAATATACGTTCCATCCAGATGCTCAGCTATCGCCCGTGTTGGCCGATCCTGGGCAAATCGAGCAGGTTATTTGAATCTTGCTGTCAATGCGCGCGACGCAATGGCAGAAGGCGGGGCAATTACGGTGCGCACCCGCAACGTCGAAGTAAGTGAGCCGGAGGCCTTGAAACGGTCCCCGATGTTGGCCGGAAAATACGTGATGTTTTCGTTGACCGATACAGGGCACGGGATGGATGACGAGACCAAGGCGCACATCTTTGAGCCCTTCTTTACCACAAAAGAAGCAGGCAAAGGCACCGGGCTTGGGTTGGCAACGGTGTATGGAGTCGTAAAGCAGAGTGGTGCTTACATTTGGGTTGAAAGCGAACTTGGGAAAGGAACTACCTTTGAAATCTACTTTCCTCCCGTGCGGGCGCGATAACCCCAGGCGAGGACGAACCCAAACCAGCAGCGGTGCCGCGCGGCAACGAGGTGATTTTACTTGTCGAAGATGAAAGTGGGGTTCGAGAACTGGCCCGAGAGTTCCTGAAAGTCAGCGGATATTCTGTATTAGAAGCCAAAGATGGCATTGAAGCTCTCGAAATAGTGGCGCGGCACAAGGGCGCGATCCATTTGATGCTGACCGATATGGTGATGCCAAAAATGGGCGGCCGGGAATTAGCGTCACGGTTGAAGGTTATACGCCCAGAAGTGAAGACTTTGTTTATGTCTGGCTATGCTGAACATACGACCGACAATCCAGCGGCTTCTCAGCTTCCGATCCTGCAAAAGCCTTTCTCGCTCTCTTCTCTAGTAGGAAAAATCCGGGGAGTCTTGGAAGGAAACGCGGTCGAGGTTCCGGTTACAAAGTCTGAGTCTCGAGGGTAGATCGAAATCCGCACCTTCTAACACTGCAAGGGAAAGGTTTTCAGTTTTGGGCAAGGAGCGCGACATGTTCGATCAACACCGACGCCGGATGTCGTCCAAGGCCTTGTTGGCCGTGGGTGTCCTGTTTCTCGCGCCAGCAATGGCTAGAAGTCAGGGTGCGCAGAGTGCAGCAGCGTCGAACGCGCCCTCTTCGTCAGCCGACTTAACGAACGAGGTGCGCGCGCTCGCCGAAACGGTGCGTGAACTGCAGGCGCAAGTTCGGTCATTGAATTTGCAGCTTAGCGAACTGCGAGCCAAACCAAAGAGCGCGGGGACAGACGCGCATCCTCCAGGCATAGAAGACGAACGAGTCGCGTCATCTGCTGGGCCGCTTTCTGCTAACCCTGTCGGAAACCCCTATTCCGTGTTCCCTGCTGGCGAACCGGTCATGCCTGGATCATCGAATCTAAACAACGCAGCGCAGGACTCCTCGGCCACAAACGAATCGCTCGAAGGACGAGTGTCGAAGCTGGAAGACAATCAGCAACTCATTGATGCGATGGTGGCAGACCAAAATCAAACGAAAGTTGAAAGTGGATCGAAATACCATGTGCGGCTGTCCGGGATCGTCTTGGTGAATCTGTTTGAAAACCGCGGACCCGTTGACAATGCAGATTTTCCGGAAATCGCAGCACCAAGCAGCCCATTTGAGTCTTCCAATGCGTTCGGTGGATCGCTGCGCCAATCGCAAATAAGGCTGCAGGTCTTTGGACCCGAACTGTTGGGGGCGCGCACCACTGCCGACATAAACTTTGACTTCGCCGGGGTTTTCCAAACACGCCGAATGGCGCAGTAATGGGATTACCTCGATTCCGCACCGGAACAATTCGTCTGGATTGGGCGAACGCTTCCATTGTGGCGGGGCAAGATTTTCTATTTTTCTCGCCGCTTCAGCCGACGTCGTTTGCTTCGGTCGCCACTCCTCCGCTGTCTTACGCCGGAAATTTATGGGCGTGGACGCCACAAGTTCGAGTCGAGCACCGCATAGCGCTTTCCGAAACCTCACACCTTCTAGTGGAAGGCGGGATTCTCGATTCTCTCACTGGCGATTTGCCAGACTCGCAATTCTACCGATACCCGTCGTGGGGGGAGCAATCGGGCCAGCCTGCGTATGCGGGAAGAATCGCGTGGAGCCATCGCCTATTCGGACAGGATTTTACGTTGGGAGAAGGGGCGTACTACGGGCGGCAGTTTTGGGGATTCAATCGCGATGTGAACGGGTGGGCAGCCACAACCGATTTGATGGTGCCGCTGGGGCCGCGCTTCACGTTTACAGGCGCATTTTATCGAGGCGCGGGGCTTGGGGGCTTTGGAGGTGGTATTGGCCAGGGAATAGTTCTTTCCGGTTCGTTCGACAGTCCGGGAACAATCATAAAGAGCGTGGATTCGATGGGCGGATGGGCACAGTTGAAGTTCAAGCCGAGCGCCAAGTTCGAGTTTAACGGCGCGTTTGGCCAGGACAATCCATTTGCGACGCAACTCCGCAAGTTCGCCGCCACTACGCCAGCGGTTTACGGCGACGAGTTATTGGCGAGAAATCGTAACTCCTTCGTGAATTTCATTTACTGGCCAAAATCGAATATTTTAGTGTCCATAGAGTATCTGCATATTCGAACGTTCGGACTCGACGATTCCTATAGTGCGAACAATGTAAATCTAACGCTGGGATACGTATTTTAATGCGCGCGCCGAAGGCATTGAGGCTTGCTCTCAAGCTAAGTTTTGCGGGTATTCTGTATTTTTCCGGCTGCCTTGTTTCCGTTAGGGCGCAACAGCCTGCTGTGACGGCTCGGATCGAACTCACAAAAAGGTTAGCCGGAAATACGGAGGCGTCAATCGCCGTGGCCGACGCTGCAAATGTTGTCGTCTGGCTCAGTCCTTTGGATCACGCTGGTGCAGGTGCTGGAGGAACAAATTCCGGTCACAGGCCACAGCTGATGCAGCGGAATAAGACCTTCGAGCCTCACGTTGTGGTCATCCCGGTGGGAAGTTTGGTGGAGTTCCCGAATAAAGATCCTTTCCTGCACAATGTGTTTTCGCTCTTTAATGGGAAGCGATTCGACCTGGGCTTTTATGAGGCGGGGCAAAGCAAAGCCGTACGATTCGACCGCCCTGGTGTGAGCTTTCTGTTTTGCAATATTCACGCAGAAATGAGCGCGGTGGTAGTAGCCCTCGATACTCCTTACTATGCGTTGTCTGACCGTGCGGGAGGCGTCGCAATTCCGGATGTGCCCGACGGCCGTTATCAGATGCATGTGTGGTACGAACGCGGCCTTACCGAGGATTTGAAGAGTCTGGATCGGATCGTGCAGGTTTCGAGTTCCACGCGATCGTTAGGCGTTATCCGCGTGATTGCAAATTCCGATTGCACACTCGTTCACAAGAATAAGTACGGGCAGAACTATAATTCTCCGCCGCCGACAGGCTATTCTGGTCCCTGATTGTCTCGGCTACGCCAACTGGTGTCCGTACTTTTAGGATGACTTTTTCAGTTTCTTGATTAATTGCTTTAGGTTAGCCATCTCGGCGGCTAAAGATTTTCTATACGCTTCGTCGTCCATCTGGCTTTTTGTTGACCTGCGAACAGCCGAACGAATTCGCGCAATTAGTTCGGCTGGGTCAAAGGGCTCCAGGATATAAGCGTCCGCGTCACCTTGAAAAAACTTCACCCTGGCATCTGTGTCTTTTTCTCGTCCTATAACGAGTATAGGCATGGTGGGGGCGACCCTTCTTATCGAAACACACAAGTCTTTAATTTCATCGGATTCGTGGGTGAGTACGACAGCACTCGGGGATTCAATGACAACAATCTTAATCGCATTAAAATCCAGGGTGTAACGGACCTGGTAATCCGCTTTTAACAAATCCCAAACAACTAAATGCTCATGGGCGCCTTTTGAACCGACGACCAAGATTGTGTCAGCCACGGAAGTCAACCCTTAGCAAGAATGATGGATCTCGCTCTGAGTTTTGTTGTCACGGCGCTGTAAAATCGGTATAGCGAAAGTGATTTTTGTTAAAAACGATGAGCTACGCTCTCGATGGCCGATAAATCCTTCACAGACAATAGGGGTTTTGGCTCAAGATCAAGCACTGATCACACGTGGCCTTTGTGTGCGCAAGCGTCACACAAGGGGGTAGATTGAATCAACTCACTCTCCACTATAGGCCCGCGGCTCACCCAAGCTACCTGCGGGAGGCAAGTGCCGAATAAACGCGACGGTGGACCAAATTTCGTCGTCGGTAAGAATTCCGCGGGACGCGGGCATTCCTGAGGGCCATAGACCATTGTTGATGATCCAGAAGAGTTGTCCATCGGAATAACTCTGCACCTCTTTGGAGGCAAGCGACGGCACCGGGGGAGACATGCTCTCCGCAAACGGTACCCCAGTATTTTGGCCGTCGAGTCCGTGGCACGCATAGCAGTAGTGCGAAAAAGTTTTCTGGCCTTCCGCCGTGTTATCAGCACTGGATTGCAGTCGGTTAGGCAGTTGCTTACCTCCGACCAGCAACTTGTGCTTCGCGAAGGTTACAATTCGAGCCTCCCACTTCCCGGGCGACCGTGCTTGAATTCCGTGCCCCATCAACGCTGCTGCTACCGAGAAAACAAGGACAATACATGAGGCCAGAAAGATGGCCACGTACCTGGCCATGGCAACTCGACTGCTCATGGAACCACATCAATCTGCAACATCATCGACCCGTGTCCTTTACCGCAAAAATGCGCGCACTTACCGGTAAAGTGCCCGACTTCTTCAGGTGTGATCTGAAGCTCGGTATCCTTCCCTTTCTTCACTTCTGATGTCTTGATATTCATCTCGGCAACCTTGAGACCGTGTGTAACATCGGTGCTGCGTAACACCAATACCACCGGCTCACCCTTCTTCAGCGTGATCACATCCGGTTTGTATGTGAACCTTGACGCGACGATTTCTATCCGTTTGGGCGAGTCCCCCGTTCGGCCGGCGGAAATCCCGCCGCAAAGCACCGTAAAACCCAGCAACGCTGCTGGTCTCAATAACTTCATCTTTTTCTCCTGCAATGTCGGATTATGGCGCGAGAAACTCAACGATCAGTTTTTCATCTTCTGCCGTGAGCATAGCTCGGACGCGCATATGTCGCACCACCGCACGCACCTCCCTGGGCGAAATACTTTCTGGCGGGTTATGACAACGTCCGCAGTTGGTCTGGAAGCGTTTTTCACCTTCGTTGGAGGCAGGCGCCGTCTGGGCGCTACGCTTGGCGTCAGGCTTATCACTCTTAGGCGTAGCCGAACTATTGGTCTGTGCGATCGACAGGGACGCCATAATTAAAGAGCTGATCAGGGTCAGGAAGATCAAGTTTTTGCGTTTCATTTGGATTCACCCGGTCATAGTGGAAACAAGAATCGATAGGTAATGCCAAATTCCCACACATTGAAGTCCGTTGACCGTGAAACATATTCACGGCCGTAGCTCGCATTGAGTCTTACTTCATGTGGCAGGTAATAATTCAGCCCAAACTCCGGACGACGCACGTTCGTGGCGGGCAATGAATCGCCGGCGATATGTTGTGAGCGGAAAAATTGCTGCATGCGAAATACTGGTTCAAGGCGTCCCAATGGCGAACTTGCGCCGCCGAGTTGCGATAGCCGGTACGCTCCCTGAATCCAATAGCCATGTCCGCTTGGCGAATGCGCCCATTCGCCTTTGACTCCAAGCGGCACACGGTACGGGATCCACGAAATATCATTCCCAAAGGAGTTCATGCGTTGAGGTTGTAGTTGCCTCTGATACGACATCCCCACTTCAAGTCGAGTGCCTGGAAGAAACAGGCCCGCTCGTCCTCCGGTGCTGCGTTGGGACTCGAAATGTGAAACCGTACTCAAGGTTGAAAAATATGCGGTGTAGTTCACAACATACTTGTTATTCGAAAGCGCGGCGCCGCGCACCATGAATCCGTCGCTGTACCCTCCCGCCGTGCCGATTGGCGCAATCAACGGCGCATCTTGAAACTTATTGATCCATATCGCGCTGATTCTTTCGTTGAATATTCCAAAAGGAGTTAGAAAGCGTCCCCCCGTGATGGTCAACCACGAAGTCGCGTTGTAGTCTACTTGCAGATATTCTAACGTCCCGAAAAAAGTGCCCTGATAAGGACCAGATGTACCGTCCTGCCGCGCAATAAACTCCCGCAAGTCTGCTCTCGATTCAATCAGCCAACGGTTTCCGAGGGGAACCGCCAGGACGGGGGCCAGGACGGGTTGAAGAAAAGTTGCGCCACCTTGCGTCGAACTGAAGAAGGCTGCGCCTCCTGAAATAATCGGGACATCCGGTTGCTGAGCAGTGACCACCCCTGCTCGCAGGAAAACAAGCATGGCGATCACCAATAAAGGGGCTGGTCTGCAGAATTTCCATCGCACACTCATCATTAGTCGATTTCACCCAAGAACCCAATGGGACTTCAGGCGACTCGCCTCCTCACTTTTACAATTTGAGTGGAACGACTGGCTTCATTTGTCACCAACAGGTCATGAGACTGTAAATTTTATTCTGTCAACGTGAGCGCGCGGACCGCGTGAACGGAAGTGCCCTCCGAGATCTCCAGAGTCAATACAAAAGCGTTGCAAAGAAGTGACACCGTAGTGACAAAAACGGGCCCGTCGCAATTTATTGTCGGCGAAGTGGACAAGTTGTTGCGTTTTGTTGGGGACGTTATGAGACGTGTTCATAGTTGTCTGGCGATCTTTGGATGTAGAAGTGTGCCCGGCGTATTAAACGGCGCGCGATTACAGGGTTTTCTGTACGCCAAGCGGCAATTTCTTTTGCGCGGCTTGCTGGCGTTGTGTGCGTTCCTCGCGGCAATCACCGCAAGCGATGCGCAGGCACCCGGAACAGGAGCCGTCGCGGGAACCGTCCTGGATCCGAGTGGCGCATTCGTGCCCAATGCGCAAATCAATCTGAGGAACGAAAAAACCGGACTTTCCCGGTCACTTTCTACGGGGTCGGAAGGACTATTTCGGGCGACTCTTCTGATTCCCGGAAGTTATTTAATCGAAGTAACTGCGGGCGGATTTGGGACACAGACGCTGCGTTCGGTACCGGTGGTTGCAAGCGAAATTACTCAGATTGAATTCAAATTGAGGTTAGGAGAGACCTCCGCGTCGATCATCGTCGAAGATTCTCCAGAGTTGATACAGACGCAGAGCGCCACGCTAGGCAGAGCTACGGGTGAAAAGACCATTGTTTCTCTGCCGCTCGCAAACCGAAATTTTTCACAAATCCTCGCGCTGTCGCCCGGTGTGGTGGTGGAAGTTCCGAATGCAGGCGCGTTCGGGAGGAATACGCAAAACGTCTCGGTCAACGGTGCAAAAACTACCGCCAACAATTTTCAGTTTGATGGAATAGACGCTAACAACATGTCCGAGAATTCCGCATCAGGATTCGACCCTGAGGTGGGCATCGCGATTCCCGCGCCAGACACAATCGCCGAATTCAAGGTGCAAACGGGAATGTACGACGCGGGATATGGACGCAGCCCTGGCGCGAATGTAGACATCGTGAGCAAGAGTGGCACCAACGAACTTCATGGCACCTTGTGGGAATTCTTCCGGAACGACGCTCTGAACGCTAATGACTTTTTCCTCAATCGCAACGGTCAACCGCGGCCAGTCCTTCGCCAAAACCAGTTCGGCGGAGTTATCGGCGGTCCGATCATCAAGCAAAAGACGTTCTTCTTCGGATCCTATCAAGGTAGCATTCAAAAAAATGGCCAAGCGCCGGGCGCACTGCAAAGTACCTTTCTTCCTCTTCTTACCAACGATCGCTCCGCTGCGGCTCTCGGAAAAATCTTCGCTGGACAGACTGGTGCGTTCGGCGGAGTGCCTGTGGCCCCCGACGGTTCAAACATCAATCCCGTCGCACTCGCCCTTCTGAATTTCAAGCTCCCAAACGGAAGCTTTGCCATACCCAACCCTCAGACCATTCTTCCTACCGGAATCGGCCAGTCCACTTATTCTTTTCCAGGCAGCTACCGGCAGGACCAGTTCACGGTCAACCTGGACCAGTATTTTTCCCAACACAATCAGCTCTCTGGTCGATTCTTCTACTCACGGGAAACGACAGACGAGCCTTTTACACCGTTTGCCGCCACGGTGCCCGGCTGGGGAACCCATCAGCCGGAAAATAACACCATGTTTGTTCTATCGGACACACATACCTTCAATTCCAATCTCACCAACGTGGCACGCTTCGGTTACATGCGGTTCAACGGTCTGCAAACCGGCGTGGACGCTATCTCTGCCAGCGACGTGGGCATTGCCACACCCTCCGGCCTTCCGGTAATTCCGGGAATACAGATTCAAAACTTGTTCACCATCGGTCCGTCAGGCGAGCCATTTTATTTTCAGAATACCAACACCTTCGTCTGGCAAGATACCGTCTCCTTTGTCAGGGGCAGACACAGTCTTCGAATGGGTGGCGAGGCGAAACGTCATCAATTAGTTTTGAATGTGCCTTTTACGACCGCGGGATTTTTGCTCTTTCAGAGTTTCCCGGACTTCCTACTCGGACAGAGTGCGGCACAAAATGGCAGCAGCGAGAGCAACGTCTTCGAAAGCGTGGGCGCCTCCGGACTTTTCCGGAAAGATCAGCGCTACACTGATTTCGCCGGGTTTATCCAGGATGACTTCCGGGTAACGCCTCGACTGACCGTCAATGCCGGACTGCGCTATGAATATTTTGGCCCTCCGACGGAAATCCATGGCCATCTCTCAAACTTCGATCCGAGCATTGCGGCTTCTCAAGTGTCTCCTGGAGGAAGTTTCACAGGATTTCTACTGCCGTCCAACTTCAGCGGAGCTGTGCCTGCAGGTCTGACGAAAACCCCGGAAAGCGGCTTCTGGAATTCAGACTACAAAGACTTGGGCCCACGACTTGGATTTGCGTATCGCCTGAACACCAGCAAGCCGGTTGTCGTGCGTGGAGGCTATGGGATTTACTACGAGCGACTGTCTGGCGAATTGGTACTGCAGAATGTCGGACAGCCACCATTCGCTCTGACTCAGTCTCTGATTGGCTCGTTAAATTCCGCGGCCACTCTGCAACAACCGTTCGCGCCGCCGCTGCCACCGAATTCCGCTTATCCGATCTTCATTCCTCGTACTCCGGACAGCGCACTTTTTCTGGCTAGCATCGCACGATCCATTCGCAGCCCATATACACAGCAATACAACCTGAACGTTCAAGTGGAAATCGCGCACGATTTTCTGTGGCAGGTAGGTTACGTAGGTTCGAAAACCACTCATCTTGCGGGCTGCATGCAATTCAATCAAGCACAGATCGCCACTCCAGAAAACCCCGTTAATGGCCAAACGACCACGACCAACGAGAATGTCGCTCAGCGAGTGCCGTTTCAAGGAGTTGCGGGCGGTTCTTATATATGTCAAACGACTTTTGATGCCAACTACAATTCACTGCAAACCAGCTTGACCAAACGGCTCAGCCACGGTCTGGACTTCCTTGCCAGTTACACGTTTTCGAAATCGCTCGACAATACCAGTGGGACCGGCGGCATCTCGTCCCTCGATCTCGATTTCCTGGGAAATGATCAAACCAATCCCCGCAGCTCGCACGGTGTCAGCGATTTCGACCGCAAGCACCGATTCGTCGCCAGTTTTGTCTATCAAGTTCCTGCTCTGCAGATGGGGCCTGGATTTATCCGTCCCATTTTCTCCAACTGGCAATTCTCTGGAGTCATGGTTCTGCAGACCGGCCTGCCCATCACCGTTATCGACAGCACCGCAGGCTCGGTGTTCGGAAACCAGGTAGGCTTTTCGCGGGCAGAATGCACTGGTCTGAATCCGGCCTCTTCGGGCTCGGTCACTTCCCGTCTGAATGGTTATTTCAATCCCGCCGCTTTTGCTCCTCCGCCCACGATTGGCGATGGCACTGGTTTTGGGAACTGCGGAGTAGGCATTTTGCGTGGACCGTCACAACGGAATCTCGATCTGGGAATACTACGAAGCTTCCCTATCCACGAGGGAATTGCCCTCGATTTCCGCACGGAATTCTTCAACTTCACGAATACACCGAAATTCGGTCAGCCCGTAAACGATTTCGCGGCGGGCCCGGCGTTCGGCGTGATCACCTCGACCAGCGGCAATCCGCGGATCGTGCAATTCGCATTGAAGCTGATGTTTTGAAATTGCGAGGGCAAGGTCGGACGAATCTCGAAATCCAGGGTCTTCCGGCACAGTACAAATTGGGGGAACGAATCGATACGGTCATGAAACTACAAATCTCGTCCGGCGATCCTTTACTTTATGATTTTGAATTACCTTTGTCCGCAACTTATTATTTCCTAGGCTTTCCGATTCAAATCTCCACCAACTCGCCCGACGTCCTTGCCGCAGCTGAGGAAAGTTGGGGTATGTTCCACGACACCCAACACGTACCTCCGCTCCAAATCAAAATTGGAGTGTTACCAGGCAGTTCCAACGAACTCCCTCTCGCCCCGATAGTCCGAGGCCGAGATCATTTGATCACGCAAATCGCCGACTCCGAGAATTTTATGGCTATGGACGCGCGCCAGGGCCTCGCATTCGGCTGGGTGACCGAAGCTGCAGCTTCCAACCGTGCGTACCTCAGATATCACTTCATTGAAGGAGCGGTGTGGACGCTGCTCGAATGTTTGTACCTTACGTCAGTGCATGGCGCGTGTGTAGAACTCAATGGACACGGCGTCTTGCTGTGTGGCGATTCCGGTGCAGGCAAGTCCTCACTCGCCTACGCTTGCGCGCAAAATGGCTGGAAGTTTCTGTCGGACGATTCCAGTTGCCTGATTCGGAAGCGCGCCGGCCGCATCGTCACCGGCAACCCGCGCCAAATGCGTTTCAGGGAGTCTGCAATCCAGTTGTTTCCGGAATTGATCCACCAACGAGTCAGTCCTAAGGCAACAGGAGAAATGGCGATCGAATTACCCACGGCTTCAAATCCGAAAATAGAAATGATTTCCGAAGCGTCCGTCGACTACATCGTGTTTCTCAATCGCTTTGACTCTTTGCCAGATGGTCTGGTTCGCTTCTCCAAGTGGAGAGCGCTCGACTGGCTTCGTCAAGTCGTCTGCTACGGCGAGGAAAGCGTGCGCGCAGCTCACTACGCTACCCTGCTAAACCTGCTGGCGGCCGAAGTCTTCGAGATGCGCTACAGCCAAATGGATTCTGCCCTACGTCTCCTCGAAATGTTAGTCGAGAGAGGTCCGACTGTGGCCAACAAGGGTTTCGTCGTCGCCGAAGAGCGCCAGAATGCATGAAATTCCGGCATTCCTTCTGGACGCACTTCGCTTCCAAAATGGCCGCCAGGAAACGTTACGACAAGTCCGTGATGATGAATGGCAACGGGTGTTGTCGGATTGGCACGTCGCACGCCTAACCCTTCCGCTACGACAGGTCTGCGGCGATGAATTGCCCGGTTGGGTGCGGGAGCAGATCGACGTTTCTATCGCGAAAACGGACTTGCGATTTGAACGAATTAAGTCCACATACGCACGCGTCGCTAAGGCGCTCGAACACGAAAATGTTCCTCATCTTGTGATAAAGGGTTTCTCACTCTGGCCGGGATATACCGAGCATCCTAAATACCGTCCACAATCGGACATCGACTTGTATAGTCCGCCCGGAGACATCTTTTTTGCGCGCGATTGCCTTCTGACTCTGGGCTACCAAAGTCAATATTCAATGGGCAACCAGATTTCCCTGGAACACTTGCCGGTATTGCTTGAACCTCATTCGTGGGTTTACCGGGGGGATAACTTTGATCCAAACATTCCAATTTCGTTCGAACTCCACTTTTCCTGGTGGGACAGTCTGACAAGTCGTATCTGTCCGGAGGGGCTCGAAGAGTTCTGGCCACGGCGTGAGCAGCGAATCATAGACGGTATGCGTTACACCGGCCTGGCACTTGTCGACAACTTGGGTTACACCGCCATCAATCTTCTTCGAACCATCTTGAAGGGATTCCCGCCCGCCGAACAACTGTACGGACTGGGCCGCTTCTTGCATGTGCACGCAGATGACGAGGTCTTTTGGAAACAGTGGCATTCACTTCATCCTGAATCACTCCGCCGCCTTCAGACCATTGCATTTGCTTTGGCACAGGATTGGTTTTCCTGCCGTCTCGCCGACGAAGCACAAAATGAAGTAAATCGGTTGCCGTCGTCGGTCCATAATTTCCTAGTGCATTTCTCCAGATCAGCACGCTCATCACGCTATGGCACAACCAAAGACGGTCTCTGGCTGCATCTCGATCTCTTGCAATCCCGCAAAGATAAGGCCGCGGTTTTCCTTCAACGAATGGTTCCCATTCGCGCCCAGTCGATCCACCAAGTGCTCGGCGAGGAGCCTCCGCCGAAACCTCCCGCCGCCTTGGCTGACGATGGCGTTCGCCGCTCACAGCCGCCCAAACGCGATCCGGTCGAATCTGCAACCTATTTCCTCTCTCGTAGCGTCCGCCACATTGCTCTTTTTCCCGTGACACTCGCTCGCGGTTTAGTTTACCGGGTCTCGCGCAGAAATCTGGGCACGCAATTTTGGACCTTCTTCGCCGCATCGTTTTGTTTCGACCTCGGGATGACGATGTATTTCTTTCTCTACAATATTTATTTGCTTGACCGCGGTTTCAAAGAAGATTTCCTCGGATGGATGTTGAGTGCCATGAGCATTGGTGGCCTGGTTTGCACTATTCCTGCCGGCTTTCTAATCCAGCGACTGGGTATCCGAAAATCCTTGCTGTTCTGTATCACCACGTTGTCCGCGGTTTTGGCTGCACGTGCCTTATTTGCGCCGAGTTCCGCAATTCTTGGCTTAGCGCTTTTGGGCGGATTTCTCACTACCATTTGGGCGGTAGCCATTTCCCCGGCCATCGCGCTGCTCACCGATGAAGAGAGCCGTCCGTTTGGCTTCAGTGTGGTCTTTTCCTCGGGCATCGGCGTGGGAATTGTGGCCAATCTTGCAGCTAGCCGTCTACCTTCCTTCTTGATGCACTTAAATTCTGGCATTTCCGCAACGCGCAGCAAGCAAATCGTTCTCTTGATCAGTTCGGCGATTGTGGCCCTCGCTGTCGTGCCGCTTTTTCGACTGAAAGCCAATACACCACCTGCGTCCGAAAAAAAGGTCTATCCGTGGAATCCATTTTTGTTGCGCTTTCTACCCGCCCTGGCGCTGTGGAGTCTAGTGACTGGCTCACTAAGTCCGTTGGCAAACGTTTACTTCCAGCAGTATTTGCACACGTCTTTGTCACGCATGGGCGTCATCTTCTCGTTCTCGAATCTTCTTCAGGTGCTCGGAATCCTGGTCGCGCCTTTTATCTTTCGGAAGCTAGGAATCGTCACCGGCATCGCCAGTACGCAACTCGTTGCCGCATTGCTGCTCGGCTTTCTTGCGGTCATCACGAGTGGACTGCCTGCGGCGTTTGTCTACGTAGGTTTCACCGGGTTTCTCTGGATGAGCGAGCCAGGGTTGTTCAGCCTGTTAATGAGCGGCGTGCCGCCGGAACAACGAGCCGGCGCTTCCGCACTGAATTTTCTGGTGATTTCGCTGGTGCAGGCCGGAGCCGTCGCCGCGACGGGCGCTTCGATAGCACGTTTCGGTTATCCCACGGTTCTCGGAGCTATATCAATTCTCGCCGCGATAGCAGCGACGGCCTTCTGGATGCTCTTGGAACCAAGGCGTCCGGTCGACGGCATCAACCCATTGACCGCTCACGCACCGAGTGAGCACTAGATCCAGAAATGCTTCTCGCCTTGCGCAGCAAAGCGACATACAAGCAAAAGGCCACGCTCGACATTACGATCGATAGAACCCACAGCCAACCCGTGTGCGAAATGCAAAAAGGTCAGAAAACAGCGCAAAGGGGTGCGGTTTAGACAGATTAACCCTCGAACGCGCACATCGTGCGCCCAGACTGCCGTGTGCTCGAATCAGGGACATCCCTTGGCGTTGAAAGAAAATCAAAATTAATCGAACGTGATGGAGAGGGCTTGCTAAGAAATGCTAAGGATTAGCGGAGTGCACACGAGAAAGTGTCCAGGATACTTTGCCCGTTTCTTTGCCCATACTCTGTGATGAATCATCGCAAACCATAGCTCTCAAACCTGGTCGTTGGGATCTCCCGATAACGAAGAAATAGCCCGTCCTGAAGCGGAGAATTGAACAAGATAAACGACGGTAGCAGTTGGTGGTTGATGGTCCCAGAGTTACTGAGATTTGCCTTTCTTTGAACTCATAATCCGTTGGTCCCAGGTTCAAATCCTGGCGGGCCCACCAGACCTTCCAGGTATTTCTGCGCTTTATCGCGATTAGGTAAAGCTCGTCCCGTTCTCCGCAGGAAGACTTCACTGTAGAGTCGCGAAAGCCTGACCGGTACCCGCCAAGAAGTCTTCCCGTAGCTAACCGGTTTCCTACAAAATGATTGAGAGCTTCGGACTAGTCAGAAAAGCAGCAACGCCATTTTAAACTTCGACAGCCACGGCATCCGCATCAAGCGCGGTGTTCTGCGGCTTCGCGAAGAGAGTGGCGAGGAGACCGCAGGCTGCTGCGAAGGAAAGCCAGAGGCCGGGGACGGCACGGTTGCCGGAAACGTGGATCAGGTAGGTGCACAAGGCAGGAGTAAAGCTGCCGAAGATGGCGGTGGCTAAACTGTAGGCCAACGCAAATCCCGCAGTCCGCACATCAATGGGCATAATTTCGGTGAGAAAGACGACCATCGCGCCGTTGTAGCTGCCATACATAAAGGATAGCCATAGTTCCACGGTGAGGAGCCGGCCGAAAGAAGGATCACGCACCAGCCAGAGCATGGCCGGGTATGCGGTGACCAGCATCAGAATGGTGCAGGCAAATAGTAACGGGCGGCGGCCGATGCGGTCGGAGAGCGCTCCCATGATCGGAAGCCAGAAAAGATTTGAGGCGCCCACGCAGAGTGTGACGATCAAGCTGTTGGCGGCCGAGAGATGCAGCACCGAACTACCGAAGGTGGGCGTGTACGCGGTGATCATGTAAAAAGAAACGGTGGTCATGGTGACCATGAAGGTTCCGACCATCACGATTCCCCAGTTATTTCGCAATGAACGCAAAATTTCCGAAGTGTCGGGCCTGTGTTTGCGTGCCAAGAACTCATCGGTTTCGACGAGCGATTTTCTGAGCCGGAACAGAAAAGGGACGATGATGCATCCGAGAAGTAAGGGAACGCGCCAGCCCCACCGCTCCATTTTTTCCGCAGGCAACAGGGAATTCAGGACTACTCCGACGGAAGCCGCGGTCATGACGGCAATTTGCTGACTGCCGGATTGCCAACTGACATAAAAGCCTTTGTGGCCCGGAGTGGCGATTTCTGACAAGTAGACGGAGACGCCGCCAAGTTCCATGCCGGCAGAAAATCCTTGCAAGAGGCGGCCAACGACGACGAGAAAAGGGGCGAGCAGCCCGATGGTGGCGTAACTGGGCATGCAGGCGATGGAGAAAATGCCGATGGACATCATTCCCAGCGTGAGTAGCAGGCCGGCGCGACGGCCGTGCCGGTCGGTGTAGGCGCCAAGGACCAGGGCACCGAGCGGGCGCATGAGGAAGCCCGCGCCGAAAGTCATCAGGGAGAGCATCAGGGAAACGAAAGGGCTGCCGCTGGGGAAGAACGCTTTGCCGATTGCGGAAGCGTAATAACCAAAGACCATGAAGTCATACATCTCCAGGAAATTACCGCTGGAAACGCGGATCACCGCCCATATTTTGGCTTTGCGTTCCGCGGAAGAGGTCGTCTTTGTGGATACACCGGAGCCGTTTGATTGTTGACCCACAGACATTGGCCTGCTTTCCGGCGCGGGTTCACTCATCTCGCTGAAGCGAAGTCTGCGCAAAGCACTCCGCTGGGGCAATGTGCCTGTAAAGGGAAAATAACGCAATGCTTAATGCAATTGGCGATGAGTTGGCTGGAGCGGGTTTACGCTCATCATTCGAATGGACTGGTTTTCCCGAAAGTGGAACCCGAGCTTGATCCGCTGCGTTCGAATCCTCGATTTGTGGCGCTGCAACAAAAACTAAATTTCCCTAATTAGTTTCTCTACGCAACTATTAAATTCACTCCTATTGTGGCGTTACGCCTAAATGGTTTTTCCTTCGGGCTTTAATTGTTTCAGGACGTTGTCGGTAGTTTCGGTTTCGCCGAAGCGGGGGAACGTCTTCTCGATGGCGTGACGGTGTGTATCGGCGTCGCGATCGGTCATTGCATCCTCAACGAACACAACGTTGTATCCATAATCGTAGGCGCTTCGGGCCGTGGATTCCACGCCGGCGGTAGTCGCGATGCCGGTCAAGAAGATTTGAGTTACACCGCGCTGACGCAGGTATTCATCGAGATCTGTGCCAATGAATGCACCAATTCTTTGTTTGCTTACAATGTGATCGTTGGGATGCTGCTGCAATTCAGGGGCAAATTCGGCCCAGTCGGCTGGAGGTGAGAACTTGGGCCTTACGGAATCGGTGCGCCCGGGAGCTGCGCCCGTTACGTTGACGAGAACGACGGGTAGACCTTGCTCGCGGAAGGCGCGCGCAAGCTGGGCAGAGCGATCAACGATCTCGCTCGCGGGGTGAGCGCTCTGCCGAGCGACAATCCCCTTTTGCAGATCAATCACGATCAGGGCAGCGGTGGCGTCAAGTTTGGTAAGAGGCATGCATTTTTCCTTGTGTTTAGTTTTACAAAAATCGTGCCGCGAACGCTTAGCGGCCTCACTCCGTATGTTTCCCTGCAAATCTCAGACTCGACGCCACGCTAATTGCAGCGATACCAGCGAAGAAAACCAGGAGTGCCAGATCGTTACCGCTCGCGACTTTTCCGAGGCGGAACAAGCTGTAGCCAACGAGCAGATTGAGCAGCGCCCAGACAACATTGACTATAGGCGATGACAAGCCCTTTCCACGCGGGTGAGCGAATCGTGTTGGAAAACGGTCACCCGAAACACCATGCACAAAATGAGGCACGACATTGGTGAGAAACATTCCGGCAAAGAAGCATGCGACGTAGTTAGCCAAGTGCAAGGTGATTTTCCTTTCGCGTGCAGCGTGAGCGCACGGTTCGGTTATGTAGTTGACGCGCTATCGCCCGGAATAAAGTCTATTTCGCGCGCCGGTAGCAGGCCCATTTCCTGGTATATGGGCCGCATCACCGCTCTAATTTTTGGTAGATCGATGGAAAACCACAGAGAGCCAGCAATGCAGAACGCGCCGGTAATGATTACAGTGTGCGGTGCTCCAATCCGATGAGCTAACGCGCCGGCCAGCAAACTGCCGAATGGCGCTGCGCCAAAAAATGCCATGGTGTAGTAACTCATTACCCGAGCGCGCTTGTCGTCGGTCACCAGCGACTGGATTATGGTGTTGCTCACGGACGCGCCCTGCATCAATCCGAAACCGACAAAGACCATGAGTACGAGCGAAAGCCACAATGTATGCGACAGGCCAAATAGGATTAACGCCGCGCCGAGCATCGCCGACGCGATTTGCAGCATCCGCGTCAAGCCCACCACCGATTTTCGTACCGCCAGCGAAAGCGCAGAGATTAGCGCGCCGACTCCGGAAGCTCCCGTCAGCCAACCGAGCGTATGTGCACCACCATGCAGCACCTGGCCGGCGAAGACGGGCAGCAACACGGAATACGGCCATCCCATCAGGCTGAGAAGCGCAAAAAGCAGAAGAATGATGCGAATCGGCCGGAATAAACGGACGTAGTCCCAGCCTTCACGTATTTGTTCGAGCATGCTGGTTGCGTTGCGGCCGATGTTCAGCGGTTTGATGCGCATCAACAGCAAGGACGCGATTACCGCGAAGTAGCTGAGCCCGTCGATCAAGAAACACCAACCTTCGCCCACGGCTGCGATAAGCATGCCCGCGATGGCCGGGCCGATGAGTCGCGCGCCGTTTGCCATGGAAGAGTTGATAGCGATTGCGTTGCTCAGATCGTTGCGATCCTCGACCATCTGAACGAGAAAAGATTGTCGGCCAGGCATATCGAACGCATTTATTAATCCTTGCAGAGCCATCAGGGCGATAATTTCCCAAAGTGTAATTACATGCGCCAAGGTGAGCGCAGCGAGTGCGAGTGACTGAACAGCTGCTGCGGCTTGTGTCCAAATCAGCAGTTTGCGGCGATTGAGGCGTTCGACCCACACGCCGGCAATTGGACCCAACAGAAAAGAAACAATCTGCCCGGCAAAACTGACCACGCCAAGCAGCAGCGCCGAATGGGTCATGCGATAGACCAGCCAACTTGTCGCCAGGCGCGTCATCCACGTGCCGATCAGGGATATGGTCTGGCCAGCGAAGAAGAGTTTGAAGTTGCGGTGCCGCAGCGCTCGCCAGGCGTGCGACATTGGACCGCCAGCAACACCGGTCAGCTGTTTCTCTGAATCGATTTCAGGACTGTTTACAACCTGCGTTTGTTGCTCACGACTGGTCACTTTTCCGCCAAACGCTGGATGATTTCACCAGCTTTGAACAGCGTTTCCCGGTCCTCTTCGTCGAGTTGTGCGATGACCTGCGCCAGCCAGGTGCGCCTGGCATCCTTGGCGCTTTTGCGCACCGCAGCGCCTTTAGCAGTCAACTCAATATTGACTTGACGCCCGTCGGTGGGGTGAGCCTTGCGTTCGACCATGCCCATCTCTTCCAGCGAGGCAATAGTCGTGCCCATGGACTGCGGTTTCATGCCCTCCGCGCGCGCCAGCTCGGCGGTGGTTGCAGGACCGTCTTTCGCGAGGTGCGACATAACCGCGGCTTCAGTGAGAGAAATTTCATGAGAGGCGGCAGCGGCGCGCACCCGTCGTATCAGTAGTCCAACGGCCTGGGTAAAGTCGGCAACTTCGATCTCAAAGGTCTTTCTTGTCATGCCTGCTATATTAGCAATAAGCAGATAAACTGGCAAGATAAACTGGCAAGGCGAACTGTCTATCTTTGCGTGGGGAGTTACGACGCTCTCAATCTCTTTCCACCCACCCCGAACGTGGTATAGCAACACACCCCCGACGGTGTAGCAAAAAACCATTCCATTCCGTGATGCGCGGCCCCCATGGCGACGCGTAAACTGCTCTCTGTTGGGGCAGCCCTCGAAGCCTCACCAGATTTTGATCCGAGCGATCAAGGAGGGCAGGGTTTTGATCACCACTCTATGCAAATCAAACGAAGTTTGTGCCGGGCCGAGTGCAACCAATTCGGCTAACTGGCAAATTATCCCCGGTGGAAGAAGAGCCGCCAAGGAACGCCGCAACTTCCGCGCAAACAAGGGCGAATTCAGTCGTCAGCCGTGGCACGAACTAGAGCTTGCTCGGGAATTGCAATCGGCGATGCTGCCGGCTTACCACCCGCCCGAGGCCGCATGGGATCTGGCTGTACGAAGCACTGCGGCTCAGACAATTGGCGGCGATTTCTACGATTTCTTCCGCTATCCCGGAAAAGCCATCTGTGCCGAGGCGATTGGCGATGCGAGTGGTAAAGGTGCATCGGCGGCGATCCATGCAGCTCTGGTTGCTGGGATACTGCGCTCGCTTGCGCCACTGGAACTTGGGCCCGCCGAGATGTTGTCGCGGTTGAATGAGGTTTTGCTGACGCGTCCAATTCCAGGAAGATACGTTTCCATGATCTACGCGACGTGGGACGAACGGGAGCGGGTGTTTCGCATTGCCAATGCGGGGCTGCCTTATCCCATTTGTGTGCAGAACGAGAAAACATTCGCGTTGCAAGTCGCTGGGTTACCGCTTGGTCTGTTTGAATCCGCGGAATACGAGGAGCATACGGTTACGTGCGAGCCAGGCGACTTGGTGGTTTTCTACACCGATGGAATTACCGAGACAATGAATAGTCAGGGCGAAGATTTTGGATCAGAGCGACTGGAAAAAGTCATTGCTACGAATTCGTTGCAGCCGGCCGAACAAGTGATAAGTTCGATCTTCCTCGCTGCTGGCTTCCATGCCGGAAATCTGGATCCGGTCGACGATCAGACGGTAATCGCGGTCCGCACATAATTTGATGAGTTCAATCGATTTTTTCAATCCACGGTAAACGCCGGCTCGTACCTCCGTTAGACAGCCAAGTCTGCACTCCAGCCGAATTCTAGCGAAATTAGCCCTCGGAAATCCCTGGATATAGGTGACTTTCTGCACGAGGCGTGGGGGGTGGCCGCAACTAAATGTAGATAATCGTAGCCTTCGTGAATCTAATTTGGAACCGGGGAGACTACCGGTTCAATCGAGGGCCAGTCTGCGATTGGTGTCATCGCTGGTTGAGTCCGTAGAAAGCACGAAATCTCGAAGGGGTTTGCGGGGGTTTATGACCGGGCTGAACAAGAAAGCGACGACAGTACGAGCTGAGAAAGAGTTTAAAAGAATTTTCGCGGCGATGGTGCTGTCCTTAGGGGCCATCATGCTTTCCGGATGTGGAAGCAAGAACACATCGGCTGCTGGACCACCGCCTCCGTTGCCGGTCACGGTTGTCGAGATCCAGCCGAAAGACGTGCCACTTACGAATGAATGGGTCGGAACGCTCGACGGTTATGTGAACGCCCAAATACAGCCACAGGCCAACGGGTATCTGATTAAGCAGAATTACAAAGAAGGCGCGCAGGTTTCCAAGGGGCAAGTGCTTTTTGAAATCGACCCGCGCCCGTTTCAAGCTGCGCTCGATCAGGCCAAAGGCCAACTCGCGCAAGCCAAGGGACAGGTGCAACAGGCTGAAGCAGCTCTCGAACTGGCGCAGATCAACGTGAATCGCGATACGCCCCTGGCGCAAGCTCGGGCTATCGCGCAAAGCCAACTCGATAACGATACTCAGCAGAGGGCCCAGAGCGAAGCCTCTGTGCAATCAGCGAAGGCGTCCGTTGCCGCTGCGGAGGCTGCAGTGGCCAACGCGCAGTTGAATCTCGGCTTCACGCAAGTTCGATCGCTGATTACCGGAGTTGCAGGCCAGGCGACGACGCAAGTAGGCAACCTGGTCAACACGCAATCGGTGCTGACTGCGGTTTCGCAACTTGATCCCATTAAAGTTTATTTTTCGATAAGCGACTCCGAATATCTTGAGCTCACGCAGCGCGCCGGACATGACCACGGAGATTTGCTCAAGAACGCTTCATCTATTCCGTTGACGCTCACGCTCGCGACCGGCGAACAGTTTGCGCACAAAGGACGAATCGCCTTCGTCGATCGCCAAATGAACAGTCAGACCGGCGCAATTCGCATTGCTGCCGCGTTTCCCAATCCCGGAAATATACTGCGGCCTGGCCAGTTTGGGCGCGTCAAGGCGGAGACTGAACTGCGCCGCAACGCACTGCTGGTGCCCCAAGCCGCTGTACAGGAGTTCCAGGGGCTGCACCAAATCTACCTGGCGGGCTCGGATGGCAAGGCCCACGTCACTAACATCGATTTAGGTCCACAGGTAGGAACGGATTGGTTGGTCGAATCCGGCGTGTCTCCAGGCGCGAAAGTGATCGTCGACAACGTTCAGAAGCTGCGCGAGGGAGCTGATATCGCTCCACATCCGGGATCGAGCGTGGCCCCTACGGCTCAAGCGACCAACTCGGCGGGGAAATAAGCGATGTCGAAGTTTTTTATCCGTCGTCCCATCGTTGCCATTGTCATTGCCATTCTTACGGTCATCGTCGGCAGTGTGGCGCTGCTGTCGCTGCCCACATCACAATTTCCCAATATCGTTCCGCCGGAAATTCTAGTCACCGCAACCTATCCCGGTGCGGACGCCAAGACCCTGGCGCAAGCCGTCTCGACGCCGATCGAGCAGCAGATGAACGGCGTCGACAATATGATCTACATGGATTCGGTGAGCGCGAACAACGGCGTGGTGCAGCTCTTCGTTGACTTCGACATCAAGACCAATCCAGACATCGACCAGGTTCTCGCGCAACTCCGCGTCGACCAGGCGCAATCGCAACTTCCCGCACAGGTCACGGTAGCCGGCCTGACCGTTCAGAAGTCGCTCACTTCGCCGCTGATGCTGATTGCCATTAATTCGCCCGGCGGCAAGTTGAGCCAGGATTTTCTCACCAACTATGCGGTCATTAATCTTCAGGACCAGATCGCGCGTGTGCCGGGTGTTTCCCGCGTGCAGGTATTCGGCGGCACGTACGCGCTGCGCGTCTGGGTCCAGCCCGACAAGATGGCCCAACTCGGCGTGACCGCGCCCGAAGTTATCGCTGCGATTCAAACGCAGAACAGCGTGAACCCTGCTGGACAGATTGGCGGCGAGCCGATCCCGAAGGGACAGCAGTTCACCTACACGGTGCGCACCCAGGGACGCTTGGTGAAGACCGAAGAATTCGGGAACATCGTCATACGCGCCAATCCCGACGGATCGATTCTGCACTTGAGCGATATTGCTCGAATCGAGTTGGGCGATCAGGCCTACGCGATCTCTGGCCGCTACAATCAAGCGCCTTCCGGCGTTATGGCCATATATCAGCTTCCGGGCTCCAACGCCGTTGAAACCGCCAGGGCCGTCAACGTGCGTATCAAGGAACTCTCTGCCACGTTTCCGGCGGGTATTACCTATGACGTGCCGCTCGACACCACCAAGGCAGTTACCGCGGGTATTCGCGAAATCGTTTTCACGCTGGTCGAAGCTCTGGCTCTCGTCGTCCTTGTCGTTTTTATTTTCTTGCAGGGTTGGCGCGCCACGTTAATTCCGTTGCTGGCTGTCCCTGTTTCGCTGGTCGGCACATTCATCGTGTTTCCGGCGCTGGGTTTCTCCATCAATACGCTGTCGCTGTTCGGTCTGGTGCTTGCGATCGGCTTGGTCGTCGACGATGCCATCATCGTGGTTGAGGCCGTCGAGCATCACATTGAAGAGGGCATGGATCCGAAGTCCGCCACGGAAAAAGCCATGGAAGAAGTTGGTGGGCCGGTAGTCGCTATCGCGCTCATTCTTGCCGCGGTGTTCATTCCCACGGCCTTCATTCCCGGCATCACCGGCAGGCTTTATCAGCAATTCGCCGTCACCATCGCCATCTCGGTCTTGATCTCGGCCTTTAACGCGCTCACGCTTTCTCCTGCGCTCGCATCGCTCCTGCTCAAACCTAAAGACCACAAAACGAGCAAAGGCCCGCTTGGTAGGGCCTTCGGCGCGTTCAACAAATTGTTCGGTCGCACTACCGACGGATTCGTCCACACCTCTAATGTATTGATTCACAAATCGGCGTTTGCCATGCTCGGGATCGCCATCGTCGCTGTGCTGGCCGGCTTGCTCGGCAACAGTCTTCCAGGCGGGTTTATCCCTACCGAAGATCAGGGCTACATGTTTCTGGCGCTGCAACTTCCCGATGGAGCTTCGGCGCAGCGCACCGATGCCGCTCAGCAGAAAATCACCGACGCTTTGCTGAAAACGCCGGGCATCCAGGGTGTCATCGCGGTCACCAACTTCTCGCTGCTCACTCAGGTGCAAAGCACCAACGCTGGATTTTTCTTCGTCGCGCTGAAGCCGTGGGAAGTGCGCAAGAGCAAGAAGGAACAGCTCGAATATATTCAAAGCAATCTGCAAAAGCAGCTCGGCGGCAATCCCGACGGCATCGCTTTTGCCTTTCCTCCGCCTTCCATTCCAGGCATCGGAACCTCCGGTGGCGTCACCATGGTCATCGAAGATCGTTCTGGCGGTGACGATCCCACAACTCTTACGAAGAATGTTTTCGCCTTTATGGGCGCGCTCAAAACCAGGCCGGAGATCGGCGGCGCTATTCCTTCCTATCAGCCAGCCGTACCGCAACTCTACGCCGATGTCGATCGCGAAAAGGCGCTGCAGCAGCAGGTAAGCCTCTCTGACATCTACACCACCATGCAGACCTTTATGGGCGGCTATCTGGTGAATTACTTCAACCGATTTGGCCGGCAGTGGCAAACCTATGTGGAGGCGGAAGGCACTTCGCGCACCACCATTAACAACATTAATCAGTTCTATGTGCGCAGCGCCAACGGCGGACAGGTTCCGCTCTCAGCGTTAGTTAAAGTAACGCAGATTACCGGCCCGGAATTTATTTTCCGCTTCAATGAGTACAATGCCGCGCAGCTCAACATCACCGGTGCGCCCGGCTTCAGTTCCAGTCAGGTCCGCGCTGCGTTGGAAGACACCTTTAAGAAAACTATGCCGCCTGGTGCAGGCTTCGATTATGCGGGTATGTCGTTCCAGGAGCAGCAGGCGGAACGAGGCGTGCCGTCGTGGGCGGTCTTCGGCTTGTCGCTGTTGTTCGTGTTTCTGATTCTCGCCGCTCTCTACGAGAGTTGGACGCTTCCGTTCAGCGTGCTGCTCAGCACTCCGGTCGCGATTCTTGGCGGTTACATCGCACTGCGGGCCCGTCTGCTGGAAAACGACATTTTTGCAACGGTTGGCATGATCATGCTGATCGGTCTATCGGCCAAGAACGCGATTCTTATCGTCGAGTTCGCTAAATCAAACTACGAAAGTGGGCAAAGCATTTCGGAAGCGGCGCTCGGCGCGGCACGGCTGCGATTCCGCCCCATCGTAATGACCGCTTTGGCATTCATCTTCGGTTGCTTACCGCTGTGGACAGCGACCGGAGCCGGCGCGGCATCTCGGCGGATTCTCGGGACGGTTGTGATCGGTGGAATGTTCCTCTCCACGGTAATCGGGCTTTTGTTTATTCCCGCGACGTTTGCGGTCGTCGAATACCTTTCGCATCGCTTCGTCAAAGGTGGCAAAGGCACCACCATGGATTCGAAGAACTTCGAACCGGCTCCTCCCGACAGCGGACCGCAGCCTCCGCCGCTTGGAGATCTGGCATGACGAGATTCGAAATGAAGAATGTCTCACGGAGCCGTACGCTCGCTTTTGCAATTGCTGCCGCGGCCTTTTTTATCGCCGGCTGCAATGTTGGTCCCAGATATAAACGTCCCGCTTATGCGGAACCCCCGTCATTTCGCGGAGCAGACAATACTCCGGTCGTTAGCAGCACGCAGAATTCTCTCGGTGATGAAAAATGGGCGGAAGTTTTCCGCGAGCCAGAACTGAAGGCATTAATCCAAACAGCTCTCGTAAATAACTACGATGTGCGAATCGCGGCGCAACGGGTGCTCGAGCAGCAAGCGCAGGTTCAGATTACGCGTTCGCAGGAATTTCCGCAGGTCACTGGCGGTGGCACGGCCATCGGCGCCACGTTACCTTCCACTTCCGGGCTTACCATTCCGAACCCACTCTCCTTCGGCACCTTCAATCTCGGTGCAACCTGGACGCCGGATTTCTGGGGCATCTACCGCAAGCAAACTGAGGCGGCCCGCGCGCAACTCCTGGCGCAGGAGTGGGCTCGGCGAGCGGTGCAATTGACCATCGTACAGCAGGTCGCGACTACCTACATTCAGTTGCGCGCACTGGATCGTCAGTTGGAGATAACCAAGGAGACGATACGCGTTCGCCAGGATTCTCTGCAGCTTACCGAGAAGCTCGAACGCGGCGGTTCGGCGCCACTCTCTGACGTGCGCCAGGCCGAGCAACTCCTTTACACCGCAACTTCGCAGTTGCCGCAGATTGAACAGGAAATTCAGCAACAGGAAAACGCGCTGAGCATTTTGTTGGGCGGCAATCCCGGCCCCGTGGCGCACACTGCCCCAGACGTTCTTGCTCCACCGCCGCAAGATCTCCCGACGAGCGTTCCGTCACAACTCCTGGAGCGCCGCCCAGACATTCAGCAGGCCGAGCAAACGCTGGTTGCGGCCAACGCGCAGATCGGAATTGCGCGCGCCCAGTTCTTCCCGCAGCTATCCATCACCACATCGGCGGGTCTTGGTGGCAATGAGTTTTCGAATATTTTCGATGTGTCGGGCAAAACCATTTACGGCATCGGCTCTCTTACCCAGCCGATCTTCGAGGGCGGCAAGCTTCACGGACAACTTAGACTGTCTCGCGAGACCGAACAGGAATTGGTCCTTAATTATCACAAGACGATTGCCGGAGCCTTTCGCGATGTTTCCAACGCTCTGATCGCCGTTAGTAAGCAGCGCGTCTATCGTGAGCAGCAGGAAAAACTTGTCGCCGCGGCGCAAGACGCCACTCGTCTGGCGCGTGTTCGGTATCAGGGAGGAGCCACTGCTTACCTGGAAGTGCTCACGACGGATTCCAGCCTGTACTCGGCGCAACTTAATTTAGTGAGCGCGCAACAAGGGGAAGCGCTTTCCGTTGTGCAACTCTACAGCGCGTTGGGCGGCGGCTGGCAATAAATTAGCGGCTTTACACGGACGACCGACGTACGGGAGTTCACGATGAATTCTGCCAACCGGAATCTGCTGTTTTTTGCTGTTGCTGTCGCGGCGGCATGTATTGCCGTTACCTATTCGCGAAACACGGGAGCAGCGGATGCTGCTGGCGCCGTCGCGGTGAACGATACCGACGAAGCAAAACAGGCAAAGATCGCGCTGGCCCTTTCCGCTGCGCCACCGGATATAGCGAAATCCGCAAAAGTTATCGACAAAGATGCGCAGGGCAACACCATCGTTCTTCGAGAAGGCACGAACCGCTTTACCTGCATGCCGGGAAATCCAAAAACTGTTGGTCAGCCGGCGATGTGTGAAGACGCAGCGTCCATGCAGTGGTCGGAAGACTTCGCGGCGCATAAGCCAAAACCCACCAACACAGTTCCCGGAATCACCTACATGCTCAATGGAGCCACGCAGCGCAGCGATTCCGATCCGTACGACAAAACCAGTCCAGCCATCACAGTCGGGCCGCACTGGATGATCATGTGGCCGTTTGATCCCAAAGAAACTGGGCTGCCAACCACCCACAAACCTACCGGAGCCTACATTATGTGGGCTGGGTCGCCTTACGCTCATCTGCATGTAATGGGACGTCCCTAAAACGCTGACATCCGGCGCGACTCATAAAAGTCCCGCGCCGCCTGCAATGGAAGTTGCCGTATGATACGGCTATGCGACTCTTGCTGGTGGAAGATGACGCGCGCATTGCACGCTTCGTGACCAAAGGACTGCAGGAACAGTCTTACGCGGTTGACGTGGTCGCAAATGGCAATGATGCCGTCTATCAGGTCGACATCAACGATTACGATATCGTGATTTTAGATGTAATGATTCCGGGCTTGGACGGTTTCGCCACCTGCCGCGCCATGCGTGCAGCTGGAAAACGCATGCCGATTCTGATGCTCACCGCGCGAGACGGAGTTGATGATCGCATTGTGGGCCTGGATTCCGGCGCTGACGATTACCTGACCAAACCCTTTGAATTTGGCGAATTGCTGGCGCGACTGCGCGCACTGCTGCGGCGACCCAGCGAATTGCGTCCCTCAGAGATCATCATCGGTGATCTGCTGATTGACACCGGATCGCAGTCGGTGAAGCGCGGCAATCGATCCATCCCTTTGACGACCAAAGAATACGCGTTGCTGGAATTTTTGGCGCGAAACGCCGGCCGCGTCGTGGGGCGTTCAGAAATTGCCGAACATGTGTGGGATGAAACGTTCGATCCTTTTTCAAATTTGATTGAAGTGTACATTAATCGCCTGCGCCGCAAGCTAGGTGACGACGCGGCGAAACCGCTGCTGCAAACTCGACGTGGTAGCGGCTATGTTCTGGTCGGTACCGCCGAAACCCGGGGCAAGGCGCCGATTCCTTCCGGATCTGGACCATCGAGAAAATCGCATGCTTGATTCGGTGCGCGTCCGGCTAACGCTCTGGTATAGCGGTGTGCTCGCCTTCGTTTTGATTCTCCTCTCCGTACTTACCTATTTCTTCTACGAGCGAAATATTTTGCAGCGTGCCGACAATAACCTTGTGGAGCTTTCTGAAGCATTCACAACCACGTTTAATGCCGAGGTGCCTGACCAAACTGGCCCCGACCGGGTAAAAAATGCTGCTCTACAAGCGATGGCCGAGCACCGTTTCAGCGGTATTGTGTTTGCCGTGACCGACGCAACAGGCAAGTTGCTGCAGAGCTCACTCGATTTACCCACGCCCAATCCGGAAAAACTGAAACTCGCTCCGGACCTTTTTTCATCGCAGACGTTCCAGAACTTGGCGGTAGACGGCACGTCGGGGCACACCTTTCGTACGATACCGGGGGAACAACACGGCTTCCGAGGATATAGCAGGCCGCTGTTTGCAACAGGAAAAACCTACGCCTTGGTCCTGCTCCAGTCGCGACATCCTCAGGAAGAAATGCTCGAAGATATCCGGCACATCTTTCTGACTGTGATTCCCATCGTTTTGGTGTGTGCGACCGTGGGCGGATATTTCCTGGCGTGGAAGAGTCTAGGTCCGGTTGTTGCCATGGCTTCGCAGGCACGAGGTATGGGCGCTGGAAATTTACAGGACCGGCTTTCCGTCGTGAATGAACGCGATGAACTCGGGCAGCTAGCTCTATCGTTCAACCAGTTGCTGGACAGGTTGGAGCAATCCTTTGAACGGCAGCGCCGTTTCATCTCCGATGCGTCGCATGAGCTGAGAACTCCGGTTGCGATTCTCCGCGGAGAAACGGAAGTTACGTTGTCGCGGGCCGACCGATCGCCGGAGGAATATCGCGAGACGCTGGGAGTTCTTAGAAACGAATCGCAACGGCTCTCCCACATTATTGAAGATCTGTTTACGCTGACCCGCGCCGATGCAGGCCAGTATCCCTTGGCGTTACGCGATTTTTATCTAGACGAACTGGTGACCGAGATGATTCGCCACGCGCGTTCGTTGGCCATCACCAAAGACATCGTTCTTTCGTCAGAGATCGAGCCCGAATTGCTAGTGCACGGTGACGAAGCCCTAATCGGACGTCTGCTGCTTAACTTGCTGGATAACGCGTTCAAATATACGCCACGCGGTGGCAAGGTATGTGTGCGCTGCGAAAAAAAAGGCGCAGAAATTCTGGCGAGCGTCTCAGATACCGGTCCGGGTATACCGGAAGATCTGCACGAACGTATCTTCGAGCGCTTTTTCCGGGCGGATAAAGCGCGAGGCCGCATGGAAAGCGACACTGGTGGCGCGGGACTCGGGCTCTCGATTGCCCGTTGGATTGCGGAAGCGCATCACGGGCGACTGGTGCTTACCCAGTCAAGTACAGCGGGCTCAACCTTCACCGTCTATCTGCCGGAAGCCCCTGTTTAAGCGCTTATTTGGGTTAATCTTCCGTTTATCTCCAACTCGCTAGCCTTCAATAGCGCCGCCATCCTGATGTGGCGCTCATTTCAACGGGCAGCATGGAGGCTAGGTGAAACTTAAGAGGAGCATTGGGTTGTCGATTGCCTTTCTGGCGGTGTGTTTTTCTTCCGGCTTGCACGCCCAGACTTCAGCACCCAAAAAATCCAAAATCCCCGCGGCGCTTAAGGCCGACGCCAAAATCCCTGTTGAGCAGGCCCGCGCCACTGCAGTGAAGCGAGTTCTGGGCGAGATTCAGGAAGAAGAACTGGAGAAGGAAAACGGTAAGCTGGTGTACTCCTTTGATATCAAGGCGACCGAACAGAAAGACATTACCGAAGTGCAGGTCGATGCCGTGAATGGTTCGATTGTCAGCGTTGAAAAGGAAGACGCGGCGCACGAGGCCACCGAGAAAAAACAAGATGCGGCCAAAGCAAAACCCTGACTATGATACAGCCGCATCAAAAGGCGTCGTGAATACCCCTGAGAGAATATACGTGAATACGAAATCAAATCGTTCTGTGCTGTTTCCATTGTTGGTGGCAGGCTTGTCGTTTGTTGCGGGGCCGTCCTCCGCGCAACAGCCGAATGTGCCCTCGCCGCAACCAGTTACTTCGCAGAAGCAGGCGCAGGCTGCAACTCCATCCGATCGCGTCCGGCTTACTCTACAACAGGCACTGGAGTTGGCGCGGAAAAACGAGCCACAGTATCAATCGGCGGTGATGCAGGCGGGATTGGCGCGAGAAGACCGAGTACAGGCCCGCGACGCAATGCTTCCGAGCGCAACTTTCAATACGGCTAGCATTTATACAGAGCCCAACAAAACGGGTGCCGTCCGTTACATCGCGAACAACACGCCGCACGAATATATCAGCCAGGGAAATGTACACGAAAGTCTGGATTTGGCGTCGGTGGCGGGATATCGCCGAACGGCCGCACTTGCAGCGGTGGCCAGGGCGCAGGCGGAAATTGCGCGAAGGGGCCTGGTCGTAACTGTAGTGCAAAATTATTTCGCCGTAGCATCGGCGGAGCTAAAGCTCCTGGTTGCACAACGTACCGCCGATGAAGGCGAGAAATTTCTGAAGCTCACCGAGAACCTGGAAAAAGGTGGCGAGGTTGCCCATTCTGACGTGATCAAGGCGGAACTGCAGGCCCAGGATCGCCGCCGTCAATTAAAGGAAGCACAACTTACGCTGCTGAACGCCAGGCTGGACCTTGCTGTTTTGATTTTTCCAGACTTCAACGAAAATTACGAAATTGCGGAAGATCTTCACGCGGATGTGCCGCTGCCTCCACAAGGTGAATTTGAAACCCAGGCTGCCCACGATAATCCGGATATCCGCGCAGCGCTGGCCAATGCGCAAGCGGCAGGCCACGATGTACTGGCAGCGAAAGCGGGTTATCTGCCGTCCGTCAGCCTTGATTATTTTTATGGTATTGATGCGCCGCGATATGCAGTCAACGGTGTCGGCCCGAACAACGAGCAAATTCCCAACCTTGGCACCTCCACAGTCGCATCGTTGAGCCTGCCCCTGTGGAATTGGGGTGCCACGCAGAGCCGAGTGCGCCAGGCAGAACTGAAGCGCGATCAAGCCAAGCGCGAACTTTCTTTTACCCAGCGCAAACTGCTGGCCGAAATGCGCTCGCTATATTCCGAGGCAGATACAGCCGCGAATGAATTGGCAGGACTGCGGCGATCCTCGGAATTGGCGGCAGAGAGCTTGCGGTTGATCAATCTGCGATATCAAAACGGCGAATCTACCGTACTCGAAGTTGTCGACGCGCAGACCACCTATGCGCTGGCCAATTCAACTTATCAGGACGGAGCGGTGCGCTACCGCGTCGCGCTGGCAAATCTTCAAACGCTTACAGGAGTACTGACGGCTCCATGAGAACTCGAATGTATAAGGACGAAAAGATGTCAACGAAGCGGCTAGGTAAAGTGGCGGGTTTGCTTTGCATCGCAGCCGCACTGCAGGGATGCAGTTCCGCGGAAAAAGACCCGGAACCACTGGTGTCGGTGCAGGTAACACCCGTGAAGCGTGGCCCGATTGAGCTGGAAATTTCCGCGCAAGCCGTGGTGTCGCCGCTGCAGCAAGCCATCATCACGCCGAAGATCACTTCGACGATTCGCAAGTTTTACGTGCAACGCGGCAGTCATGTAAAGCAGGGTCAGTTGCTGGCGGAACTCGAGAATGCGGATCTGGCCGGCGCCGAGGTTCAGAGTAAGGGTGACTTCGAACAAGCGGAAGCGGGATACGCCACCACCACCGGTGCAACTCTCCCGGAGCAGATTCAGAAAGCTGAACTGGATGCGGTGGCGTTCAAATCTGCCTTCGACGCCCAGCAAAAAATTTACGATGCGCGCAAAGATTTGTTTGCGCAGGGAGCGATCCCACGACGCGATTTGGACACGGCTGAAGTGCAGCTTGCACAGGCGCGTAGCCAGTCCGAGCAGGCCCAGAAGCAACTAGCCGATTTGCAGCGTCTGGGGAAAGAGCAAACGCTTAAGTCGGCCGCAGGGCAACTCGCGTCCAGCCAAGGAAAGTATCTCAGTGCAAAGGCACAGTTGAGCTATTCCAGAATTGTTAGTCCGATTGATGGCGTGGTAACAGACAGGCCGCTCTTTCAAGGAGAACTTGCCACCGCAAATCAACCGCTTCTCACCGTCATGAATACTTCAAAGCTGGTTGCGAAGGCCCATATTTCCCAGTCGGAAGCGGTGCAATTAAAGGTTGGGAATGAGGCGGAATTGGAGCTCGCGGGTTTGGATGAACCGATCAAAGGGAAAGTGATGCTGATCAGCCCGGCGCTTGATCCGGGAAGCACGACGATCGAAGTGTGGGTCGAAGCGATCAAGCCCAATCCTGCGCTGAAGCCCGGAATGAGTGTGCAGATCAATGCCATCGCCAAGAGCGTGGACGATGCGCTCGTTGTTCCTGCAAGTACGGTTTACAAAACGCCAGAGGGCGCGGATTTCGTAATGGTAGCCGGTTCGGACGAGAAGGCTCACCAGACTAAGGTAAAAGTTGGAATCCGCACCAAGGAACTGGCTGAGATCGAATCCGGGCTGAAAGAAAAAGACCCGGTGATTACCGTTGGTGGTTACGCACTGCCCGACGGCACCAAAATCAAGATTGAGGAGACACCGCCAGCAGAGGCCGAGCCCGGCAAAGAAGGAGCAGACGGCAAAGAAGGCCCGGCCGGAAATGACACGGGGAAGGATGGCGGCGAAGCTGGAGACAAGGGCGACTCCGCGAAAACGGATAAGAAATCTGGCGATAAGCCGGCTGAAAAGCCCGCCGAAAAACCAGCGCAGAAACCAGCGAGCAAGCCTGCTCCTGCGAAAGGTAAGGAGTAAGGGCGCATGGATCTTCCGGTGGAACAAGAACAAGCTAGGGCAGTGCCTGCGCGCGCTGCAGAACGTGCCACGACGGACGTACCGTGGTTCCGGCGATTCTCGAGCCCCATTTTATTCTTAACGATCAGCCTGGCACTGGTCGGAGCGTATCTGGCCTTCAGCATTCCGATTTCGGTTTTTCCGAATACGGATTTCCCGCGCATCATTGTGGGTGTCGACAATGGGGTGATGCCCATTGATCAGATGTTGGTGGTAATTACCAAGCCGCTGGAAGAAGCCGTGAACAGCGTGCCTGGATTGCGCAAAGTCGTGTCGATTACCAGCCGAGGTTCCGCCGAAGTAGATCTGTATTTCGACTGGAGCTCGGACATGATTTTGACTCTGCAACGCGTGGATGCAGTGGTCGCGCGCCTGCAGCCCGAACTGCCCAGCACGGCAAAACTCGAAACGCACCGGCTTACCTTCGCGACGTTTCCCATCATTGGATACAGCCTTACCTCAGACACCATTCCGCAGAACAAACTGTGGGAGATCGCCACTTACGACTTGAAGCCGCGCATCAACCGGTTGGATGGCGTTGCGTCGGTTTTGGTGCAGGGCGGACGCGTGCCGGAGTTCCAGGTAACGCCGGATCCTGCTCGATTGCAGGCCTTGGGAATTACGGTAACGGACATTCTTGACGCAATTCGCAAGACGAACTTAGTCGATTCACCGGGATTGTTGGAGCATGACCATCAGCTTGTGCTCGGTCTGATCAGCGGGCAAGTGCGTTCGCCGGACCAAATCGCACAGATTGTAGTGAAGACTTCGAGTACCGGACTGCCCATCCGATTGGGCGATATAGCCAAGGTGGGGCCTTCGGTCGCACCGGTGTACACCATCGTGACCGCGAATGGAAAGCCCGCGGTGCTGTTAAGCGTGAATCGCCAACCGGAGAGCAACACGCTGGATGTTGCCAATGAAGTGCACCAGAAAATTGCCGAGCTGCGCCCGACCTTGCCACCGGGGGTGCATCTGGAAGCGTTTTACGATCAGTCGACTATCGTTCGCGATTCGATCGCCAGCGTAAGAGACGCGGTACTGTTGGGCATCATTCTGTCGTCAGCAATCCTGGTATTGTTCTTGCGCGATTGGGGCTCCTCATTCGTCGCCGCGCTCGTCATTCCGGTGACGCTGCTGCTCACTTTCATTGTGCTGAAGCTGACGGGACAGAGTTTCAACCTGATGACTCTGGGTGGTCTGGCTGCAGCCGTAGGCTTGGTGATTGACGACGCAATCGTAGTGCTGGAAAACATTGTGTTGCACCGCGATGCCGGGGAATCGCGCTTTGTTGCGATTCAGAGTGCGCTGAAAGAAATTACCGTGCCGCTGGTCGGTTCGACAATTACACCCATCGTGGTTTTTCTGCCGCTGATCTCGACAACCGGTGTTACCGGCAGTTTCTTTCGCGCGCTCGCCATCACCATGACGGTATCCCTGCTTGCGTCCTTGTTCCTCGCACTGACCTGGACGCCAACGCTGAGCCAATTTTTTGTGCGACGTAAGGACACTGCACCGGCGACGGGCGAGGCGCTGACCGAAGAGCATTCGGCTGCGGCGTTATTGGCGGCAGAAGAGGCGCATCTTTCCGGGTTTTTCGGGCGCATTGTGGCCTTTTACGCGCGAGTTGTGCAGCGCATTTTGTACCGGCCAGTGATTGTGCTGGTATCGATCATCGTCATCATCATCGGATCGTACGTCTGCTATCGATCCCTGGGTTCGGACCTCTTGCCGGAAATGGATGAAGGCGGATTCATTCTGGATTACTACACTCCCCCGGGCAGTTCGCTGGCGGAATCTGACCGGATCCTGCAGCACCTTGAAGAAATTGTCCGTTCGCAGCCCGAAGTGGAAAACACCTCACGGCGAACCGGATTGCAGTTGGGCTTGGCTGCGGTAACCGAAGCAAATCGTGGAGACTTCACGGTTAAGCTGAAGAAGGACCGTAAGCGCGGGATCGACGAGATCATCTCGGATGTCCGTAGCGAGATCAAGAAGACGGAGCCAGGTGCGGATGTCGAGTTCGTGCAGGTGTTGCAGGATATGATCGGCGACTTAACCAGCCAGCCGGAGCCTGTAGTCATCAAGTTGTACTCGCCGGATGCGAAACTGCTGGCCAGCACCGCGCCCAAGGTGGCCGAAGCGATTCAGAAGATCCCACACGTTGTAGACGTGCTCGACGGAATTGAGAACACCATCAGCGGGCCGGCAGTTACCTACCAGGTTGATCCGATAGTCGCGGCGCGCTCGGGATTCACTCCGGAAGAAGTGGCGACCAACGCCGCCGCAGTGCTCGAGGGTGAGCCCGCAGCCACACCGGTGGTGCTGAATGATCGCGCGTACACGATTCGCGTTCGCTTCCCAGAAGAAAGCCGCTCATCGCTTGATCACATGAGCAATACGCTGTTGACCAGCTCGACGGGCAAGACGGCAACCTTAGGCTCGTTAGCCACCATTTCCACGGATCCCGGACAAACAGAAATTCGCCGCGAAAACTTGCAACGATTGGTGGAAGTGACAGGCCGCTTCGAGGGCGTCGATCTCGGCTCGGGCATGAATTTGGTGAAGAAAGCCGTGAACGATCTGCATCTACCTTCGTCGATCCGCGTGGAATATGGCGGCTTGTATGAGGAACAGCAGAGATCGTTCCACGACTTGATGATGGTGTTTTTACTGGCCTTGGTCCTTCTCTTCGTAGTGTTGCTCTTCGAATTCCGTACGTTCTCGGCACCCGTCGCCATCCTGGCTTCCGCTTTGCTCTCAACATTTGGCGGATTTCTGGCGTTGCTGATCACCCAGACCGCGTTTAACGTCGCGTCGTTCATGGGCATGATCATGGTCATCGGCATTGTGGCCAAGAACGGTATTCTCCTCCTCGACGCCGAGCATCGTTTCCGCAAACTCGGCTTCACTCCGGAAGACGCATTGGTGCAAGCCGGCCGCCGCAGGTTGCGTCCTATCGCCATGACCGCATTAGCCACAATCGCGGGAATGCTCCCACTGGCGTTGGCGATTGGCTCAGGTTCGCAGATGTTGCAACCCCTTGCCATCGCGGTTATTGGCGGACTACTCTGCTCTATCGTTTTATCGCTGATTCTTACGCCGATTATTCATTTTTATCTGGACCGGGAGAAAGTGCGAGTTGAAGCGCTGCCGTAACCTGCGCTTAACGAGTCATTCACATAAGTCGAAATATCATCGTGCCTAAAGAACCCACCATGCATGTGCTGATCGTAGAAGACGAGCCCGAAATGGCCGGCTTGCTGAGCAAGGGCCTGCGAGAAGAGATGTGTGCGGTCAGTGTGGCCCGCGACGGGAAAACTGCTCTGGAAATTTCCGCCGCACAAAGCTTCGACCTTATTTTGCTGGATGTCATGCTGCCAAAGATGAGCGGCATCGAGGTCGCGCAGCAGCTTCGCAAACGAGAGCATGAAGCACCTATATTAATGTTAACGGCCCGCGATTCCTTGCCCGACATTGTGCGCGGCTTGGACGCCGGGGCCGATGACTACTTAACCAAGCCTTTTTCTTTTTTAGAGTTGCTCGCAAGAATGCGGGCCTTGGTGCGGCGCAATGAATTTCACCGCAAAAATGTGTTGGAAGTGGAAGACCTGGTGCTCGACCTGATTTCCCACCGCACCTTTCGTAAAGGTCACGAAATTCACCTTTCGCTAACCGAGTTTCGTCTATTGGAATTGCTGGTGCGCAATGCCGGCAACACCGTGTCTCGCCCGGAAATCCTGCAAACTGTCTGGTCCAATGGCAGAGACGTCAGCGAAAACACGCTGGATGCCTTCGTGCGTCTGTTGCGCAAAAAAATTGATCAGGATAGCGACACCAGGCTCATCCAGACTCACCGGGGTTTCGGATACTCGGTCGGCGCTTTGAAAAATTCATGAGCCTCACGATTCGGGCACGCCTTACCCTGCTCTATTTTGGTGTGCTAACTGGAGCATTGCTGATTTTTGTATTGCTCTGCGACTATGGTTTTCAACGCAGCATCAACACCACGGTAAACGAGGCCTCCCTTAATAACTTGGAATCGGTGCGCCGCGTGATCGATTCGTCGATTGGGCGGGGATTGCCGGTGGTCCAAGAGAGACTCACCGAGCTATCAAACGTTTGGGCCAATAGCGCCATCTTCGAAGTCGCCGGTCCCAATGGCGAATGGCTGTTTCGATCGCCGCGATTTCTCTCGATGCAATTTCCTTTGCCGGCGCCGCTAGAAAGTGAGACGGCATTCGTCACCAACAATCTGAATTGGTTCCAGTTCCGCATTGCCCGCCAGCGTGTAAGTGTAGGCGGCCAGATCTTCCTTATCGACGCGGCGGTACCCACCGAACCGTTTGATCAAGCACTGGATCGGTTTCGGAGGATAGAGAAAGAATTTATTCCACTTTTGATCCTGGTTGCATCTCTGTTGGGCTATTGGCTAAGCGGCAGAGCGCTGGCTCCGGTGGCCAGAATCATTCAAACCGCCGAGGGCATCGGCGTGCAAAATCTATCGCGGCGGTTGGAGGTTCCCCGGGCCAAAGATGAACTCCGGCGATTGACCGAGACGGTGAACGACATGCTGGCGCGTATCGAATCCTCCGTCAAACGCATGAATCAATTCACAGCCGACGCTTCGCATGATTTGCGAACACCTCTGGCGCTGATTCGGACCAATGCGGAATTAGCTTTACGGCGCAGCCGCAGTGAAACGGAATATCGCGAAACGTTGGCGCGCATTCTTTCATCGTCTGAGGAAACCACGGAGTTGATTGAGAAATTGCTGATGTTGGCGCGGGCCGATGCGGGCGCTTCTCAATTGACATACCAGGTGATGGAGCTAGGTGTCACCGTGTTGCAAGCATCGCGTAAGGCCCAAGTGCTGGCGCTTTCCAAAGGAGTCGTGTTTTTTGAAGATGTGTCTACCACTCCGATGTTTGTGAAGGCCGACCGCACGGCAATTGAAACACTTTTGCTGAGTTTGTTAGACAACGCGGTGAAATATACGGCATCCGGTGACCAGGTTTTCCTGCGTTCTCGCCAGGAAGACGGATGCGCGCTGATTGAAGTGCAAGACACAGGAATAGGAATCGCGGACATTGATTTGCCGAAAATATTCGACCGGTTCTTCCGCGCGGATCAAGCTCGCTCGCGAGAGATCCGCGGTTCAGGTCTCGGCCTGTCGATTGCGCAATGGATCGTTGAAATTCACAACGGCACGATTGAAGTGAAGAGCGAGCTGGGACACGGTTCAGTCTTTACCGTTCGATTGCCGCTTACGGTCGCGCCCGCTGCTAACCAGATACCTGAAGTAATCAACCAACCCAGCACGGTTGCACCTCATTGATAGCGCCAATCTGAAAACTCTTTCACCAGTTCTTTAACCTACTATTAACCTGTATTCATCTGCCAGTTAAGCGCATCGTGGCCTAATTCTCATCAGAAACAGGGCAGGAGCCTCCCTGATTGTGCGCGTTCTCAAGGGTTGAGTTGAGGCTTCCGCCGTTCGGGTGTTCTTAGACATAAATTCGAATTTTGCGAATTGTCGCAGGGGTGTGTCTACCTGCGCTGCAAACGAGTCAAGTTGCATGGGTCTACCGAATGTCTCGTACCTATCGACAATAAAATCGAGACGCAAATTGAAAAGTTCGAATAGGGAGATTTAAATGAATCGATTTTTACGACTGTTCACAATCCTCTGCGCGCTTCTGACATTGGGTGTGGTCAACCTGGTTGCCCAGACAGATAAAGGAACAATTTCCGGGCACGTCACGGATACCACCGGTTCCGTGTTACAGGGTGCGGAAGTTGAATTGCAGCCCACCGGAATTATCGTTGTCTCCGACAAGCAAGGCGGTTATTTCGTGAATGCCTTGAATCCGGGTACCTATACCATCACGGTGACCTACGTAGGTTTCGCGCTTTTTACCAAAACATTTGAGATCAAGCCCGGTCAAACAACAACTCTCGACGTGAAGATGGAAGTGAGCTCACAGAAGGATGAAGTGCTAGTCACTGCAGAGCGCGCCTCGGGCGAAGCCGAAGACATCAATCGCCAGCGTACTGCGGACAACATCCTCCAGGTACTCACCAACGATGTAATTATCAGCTTGCCCAACGCGAACATGGCGGATGCTTTGGGTCGTTTGCCCAGCGTCACCCTCGAGCGCGACGAAGGTGAAGGCAAGTATGTGCAGATTCGCGGAACGGAACCCCGGTTAACCAACGCAACTATCGACGGTGTCAATGTTCCATCGCCAGAGTCCGGAATTCGTCAGATCAAGTTCGATACCATCCCAGCGGACCTGGTGGAATCGGTCGAAATAAATAAAACCCTGCAAGCAAACATGGACGGAGATGGTATCGGCGGTTCCGTGAACATGGTTACCAAGACGGCAGGGGAACGACCCACCGTGTCTGTCGCGGGCATGGGCGGGTATACACCGATCATCAATGGTCGCGGTGTGGTAGAAACGGCCGCTACGCTTGGTCAGCGTTTTGGATCGCAAAAAAAACTCGGCGTCTTAGTTGGCGGTACCTACGATTGGAATGGGCGAGGCATTGATGACATTGAGCCGGTTTCCGATATAGCAACGTTTGCGGATGGCAGCCAGCACCTTTGGAAAGATGCCATGGATATTCGCGAATATCGTTACTACCGCAGTCGCTGGGGCACCGCGGGTAGCGTCGATTACAAGCTCAGCGAAGGCTCAAATATCTACGCGCGATATCTCTACTCCGACTTTAAGAATTTTGGCTCGAGGTGGGTTTACAGCCTGAACGATAATACGCCGGGCATCACTACCCTTAACTCAGCAGGGGGACCGCCTAGCTTCAACACCTCGATTCGCCGGCAGGACTATGCGATAGGCAGTCTGGTGGTGGGGGGCAAACATGTGTACTCGACCACTTGGTATGCGTGGGATGTTTCCGCATCACGATCGCGACAAATTGAAAATGGATTTCCTCAAGCCAACTTTTCGAGCACCCTCGCGAGCAGCAGTTGCCAGTTCGACCCGGCAGCAACAGTAACCATTTACCGGCCGCAATGGAGTCCGCAATGCTTCGCGGAAGCTTACGACCCTACCACCATGCAATTCTCCAAACAAACCTATTCGCACGGGCAAACCGCGCAAGTTAATTTGCAGGGGACCGGTGCTATGGCCAAGCGCTATCACCTTGGCAAATATCTCTCGAATATCGAAATTGGCGGGAAATTCCGGAACGCCCACAAATACGATGATTCCATCAATTACACGATCACCCCGCTCGATAGCGTCGGCCAGGTCGCGCTCTCCACGTTTCCCAACGGGTTCACCAATCATAACTACTACAACAATTCGTACCAACTCGGTTACAACCCCAACTATGATGCCGTCAATGCGTACGTTCTGGCGAATCCTACTCATTTCCTGAGTCCCAATGATCCTTCGGCTCAGGATCTCTCCAGCCAGTACGACCTGGTGGAACAAGTCGCCGCGGGCTATGTGATGGACACGATCGACATTGGAAAGGCTCGTATCATTGCCGGCGTCCGATTTGAGGGCACTAATCTCCGAACAATCTCCTACAACGCTAACGACAATTCCGTCGACGTCAAGAATTCCGGTTCCTATTTCAATGTTCTTCCGAGCGCCGCGCTCCGTTACACGTTAGGTCCCAATACTTTTCTGCGCTTCGCCTATGCTCGTGGGCTGTCGCGGCCCGATCCCCAAGACATCGCCCAAGCCATTTCCTATACCGTGCCGTCCGGTGGCACCCCCGGCACCGCAACCATTAGCAATCCGGGATTAAAAGCAGAACGAGCCGATAACTTCGACGTCTTGTTCGAACATTATCTCAGCCCGTTTGGCATGCTCACCGGCGGGTTCTTCTATAAGAATCTCTACGACCCAATCGCTCAAGAAACTTTTTTCACGAATAACTTTACGCCGGTCCCGGGCAACACATCGTTGCTCGGTAACTACCAGGTCACGCAGTTCGTCAATGCCGGGAGCGCTTGGGTCTATGGGTTCGAGGTAGCCTACGTCCAACATTGGACCTTTCTGCCTGGCTTGTTGCGCGGTTTCGGCATGGGCGCCAATTACGGCTATGCTAATTCGCAAGCGAGTGGCCTGCCAGGCCGCAGCGACCATCCTAGGCTGTTGCGCTCTGCCCCGAACACCTGGAATATCAGTCCAACCTATGATTTGGGCAAATTCTCCTTCCGTGCTGGCCTCTCCTACAACGATGCCAATATCTACAGTTACGGATATCAGGACGGGACCGGCGGCTCGACTCCAACTCCGGGTGGCCTGAAGGGACCCTTCAGTGACACCTATTTCTATCCACACCTGCAGATCGATATGCAGGGAAGCTACAGGTTGCCAAAGGGCTTCACGTTTGTGGCTTACATTCTCAATGTCAACAACGAAGTGTTTGGATTCTACCAAGGTAGCAGCCAATACATGATCCAGCGCGAATACTACCGGCCAACCTATTCGGCGGGGCTTCGCTGGTCGCCGCGCCACGAAAAGTAAAAAGTGACTGGGGCTGCGGCCGCGTTTCTAAGGATGTGAATACATATCCATCCGCGGCTGCAGTCCTGATTCTGAACGTCGCCGGCGTGCATCCTGTGAAACTGTGTGCGCCGGCGTTTTCTTGACGTTCAGTATTTTTCCCTACGAAATTTAAGCTGTGTTTAACCAGGGCTTGTTATCAAGGGAATAGCTGAGGAGGCTCTATGAAAAAGCAATTAGGCTGGTTGCTGCTTGGCGGTTTTGTTTCTGCATCGTTGGTGTTTGCCGCAACAAATTACCAACCGTCGAAAAAAGTCTCTGTGCCAGGAACTGGCGGCTGGGATTACGTTACGGTGGATGATGAAGCGCGGCGCGTGTACGTGTCGCATGCCACCCAGGTCGACGTGCTTGATGCCGATAGCGGCGCAATCGTCGGCACGATTCCCAATACGCCCGGAGTACACGGAGTCGCGGTAGCTCCGGAATTTGGCCGGGGTTACATTTCAGCCGGAAAGTCCGACTCGGTAATTCCGTTCGATCTAAAAACGCTGAAGGCATCAGCCGAAATCAAAGTAGGCAAGAAGCCCGACGCCATTATCTACGAGCCGTTCACCAAGCGCATTTACGTGATGAACGGTGAGAGCGACAGCATCACCGCGATCAACGCCAAAGACGGAAGCGTTGCTGGCACGATCGAATTGGGCGGCGGACCGGAATTTGCCGTGAGCGATGGCAAAGGAAACGTCTGGGTGAATCTGGAAGAGAAGAACGAAACTCTGCACATCGATGCGACGACATTAAAAGTTAAGGATCGCTTTCCACTCGCGCCGTGTGCCACTCCAACTGCCTTGGCTTTCGATGCTGCCAATCGCCGCTTGTTTGTTGGCTGCCGCAGCAAACACCTCGCGGTTCTGAATGCCGACACCGGCAAGGTGATCACCACCGCCCCGATCGGTGAAAAGGTGGATGCTGGCGCGTTCGATGCCAAGACCAAGATGGTGTTTATGTCTACTGGCGATGGAAAGGTCTTCGTCTTCCATCAGGATTCTCCCGATTCGTACTCGCTGGCGCAGGAAATCGTGACCGTCAAAGGTGCGAAGACCATGGGCTACGATCCAAAAACGCAAAACCTTTTTGTCCCCACCAGCGACAACGGTGCCATGCAGGTTTTGGTGCTGACTCCGAAGTCCTAAGCGGATGGCTGGCTAGCTGACAAAAACGGCGCTGGCGACTAGAGCCCACGAGTCAGGGCGAGCCAGCGCCGTAGTTTTAGGCGATGCCGAGTTTATGCTGCATCTCTTCCAAAGAAACACCCTTCGTCTCCGGATAGAAGAACAGCACCACAAAGAACTGTAACGCCATCATGGCCGCGAAAAACACAAACGGATAACCACCTGAGGCCGCGGCCATCAGGGGAAACAGTCCGGAAATAACGGCGTTCATCAGCCAGTGGGAAAAACTGCCCAGACTCTGACCCTGTGCACGTACACGATTCGGGAAAACTTCACTGAGATATACCCAGATCACCGCACCCTGGGAAAACGCAAAAAACGCAATGTAGCCGATCAGCAGCCAAAGCAAGAGTTCTTCGTGTTTGCCGGTAAAAAACACCGCAGCCACTCCCGCTAGGCAGACCATGGTGCCGACCGAGCCGATCAGCAGAAGCTTCTTGCGGCCAACACGGTCGATCATGGTCATCGCGAACATCGTCGCCAGCAGATTCGTGGCGCCGACAGCGACGGCCTGCAAGTCCGACGAAACTTTGCTAAAACCGGCGTGCGCAAAAATGCTGTTCAGATAGTACAGAATCGCGTTGATGCCAGAGAGCTGATTGAACATGCCAATCGTAACCGCCAAAAAGATCGGCAACCGGTACTTCCAGGTGAACAGGTGGTCGTGGGCCGAGTGTTCCGCGTCAATCGACGTGATAATCTCCTGCAACTCGCGCTCGTAGTCCTCTTCGCCGATCTGCTGCAGCACCGACCGTGCCTCTTCAATCCGGCTCTTCTTTACAAGCCAGCGAGGACTGCGGGGAATGGTGAAGAGCATCAAGAAAAATGCCGCCGCGGGAATGGCCGAGACCCCCAGCTTCCAGCGCCATTCCGCAGAACCAAATTGCATCGACCCCACGATGTAGTTAGACAGATACGCCAGCAGTATTCCAAACACCACGTTGAACTGGAAGAATCCCACCAAGCGTCCGCGCCATTTCGCCGGCGAAATCTCCGCAATGTACATGGGTCCCAGCACCGACGACCCGCCGATTCCCAGCCCGCCCAAGAACCGAAACAGCACCAGGGCAGTCCAGTTCCAGGCAAACGCGCATCCCAACGCGGATATAAGATAAAGGACCGCCATAATCCGCAGGCTGTCCCGGCGTCCGTATTTGTCCCCCGGAATCCCCGCAGTCATTGCTCCCAGAATGGTGCCCCACAGCGCCGCCGAGACCGTGAATCCCAGTGCCGCGTGTGACAGGTGGTAGGCCTCGGTCAGAGCCTGCGTCGTCCCGGCGATGACCGCAGTGTCAAATCCGAATAGCAAGCCGCCAAGAGCAGCCACGACCGTACTGCGCACCAAATAGCCATTCAGTCTCATGAATCGTCCCTGGTGGAGATCGAGTGCCTGCCCAGAAAGCCAGGTCACAAGCAGTGCGAGGCGGGTAGACCCGCCCGGGAAAGCGGCCGCCTTTGCGCCCGATTGTATTGGATTTGTGAGGTTGCGCCGAGTGATTTTTGAGGGTGCTCAGCCAGAACCCCGGTGGCGGCGCTCAGGGGCAAGTTTCATAAAGGAACCCCATCGAAACCCTACGGGTTGTAACTCGACGACTCCAGGGTCTGAAATCTCATTTTGACTCTGCCACGAGTGCACCGCATCACCAACTACGGCTACTACCTGGAAATGCCCTGAGAGTAACTAAGTACGTTTACGTTACACCCTGCCCTTAAGGCCCATGACACTACCGTAATTCTGCCCGAAACTTCAAGAAAGGTCAGTTCCAGTACCAATGAACAGTGGTGAGGGAGGATGTACCCATGCACACCGTAGCCAGCGACGTGCGTTTTGTGCGCAATCGCGAAGTCGTCACCAGGCAAATCGATGGCGAACTCATCATCGTTCCGATTCGGCGTGGCGTGGGAAATCTCAACTCCCTATACACCCTTAACCTAGTGGGCTGTGTACTTTGGGAGTACTTGAACGAAGGACATACAGTTCCCGAAATGGTGCAGCGCGTCTGCGATGAGTTCGAAGTAACGGTAGCCCAGGCCCAAAACGACATTCAGCTCTTCCTCGATTCTTTGCTCGAGGAGCAGTTGATCCAGTCAATGGCATAGCGGGCAGGCAATTAAGGGGGGCTTCAGTCGTTACGTGATTTAGAGAAGCAAGCGGTTTGGCTGGAAAGGTAAGCAACTTGGAAACGGCCACGTACGGAGATTTTTCGACACTCGTGCACGAACGCCAGCAAGGGCGACGCACGCCTGCAGAAGTGTCGATTGAAGTGACCCACCGCTGCCCCCTGGAATGTCAGCACTGCTACAACAACCTGCCAATGAGCGACGTGAACGCGCGCAAGCAGGAGTTGACCTTCGACGAGCACGTGCGGCTTCTGGATGAACTGGTGGAAATGGGCTGTTTGTGGATTCTGTATACCGGCGGCGAGATCTTCGCCCGCAAGGATTTCCTGGATATCTACACCGAAGCCAAGAAACGCGGCTTCCTGATCACCCTGTTTACCAACGGCACCATGATCACCCCTCGCATTGCCGACCACCTGGTGGAATATCCACCGTTCGCGATTGAAATCACCCTCTATGGCGCCACCCGGGAAACCTACGAAGCGCTGACCCAAATTCCGGGCTCGTTTGACCGCTGCATGAAGGGTATCCGCCTGCTGATGGAGCGAAATCTTCCGCTGGCGTTGAAAACCGTCCCAACCACCGTGAATTTCCACGAAGTTTACGAAATGAAGCGCTTCGCTGAAGAAGATCTGGGCGTCAAGTTCAAGTTTGATCCCATCGTCAATCCGCGCACCGATTGCTCGCAGAGTCCGCTGGCCGTGCGGTTGACCCCGGAACAAGCGGTTTGGCTCGATTTTCAAGATCCAGTGCGCGTCACCGAATACCACAGGTTGGTCGAAGACGAACGTGCCGTCGCCCATCGCCCGATCCCCGACAAGAAATACACCTGCGGCGGCGGACACAACGGATGCGCCGTCGACCCCAAGGGCCGCTTAACCATTTGTGTGCTTTCCCATCAGGACGGCTACGACACGCGTAGCGGCAGCTTTCAACAAGGTTGGGACGGCCGCCTGCAAGAGATTCGTGACACGCCCTCGTCAGCGCCGCACCATCTGTACCGATTGCCAGATTCGTTCGTTGTGCAGCATGTGCCCGGCAAACGGCGAACTGGAAAGCGGCGACGCCGAAACCCCGGTCGAATTCCTCTGCGAGGTCGCCCATCTTCGCGCCTTCACCCTCGGACTGCAAGTTCCCGAACACGGTGAAGGGAAGTGTCCCTGCTGCGAAGGTGGAAAACGCCACGACGATTTGGAGCAGATCTTCGCAACGCCTGCAAAAGAACATGCCAGTGCCAGAACCGATCGTCCCGAAATTGCCCGGTTCGTTTTTGCCCGTTCTACAAAGCAGCAGTGGCGGATGCAGCTCCGGAGGATGTACCGCCTGCAGTTCGCACCTGAAGTGAATAGACGTGAAGTAACCGCCCCAGAAAGTTAAGACAGGAATGAAAGAGGAGCAAAAAGATAAGGGCCCCGAAAAGCTTCCGTACACCCCGCCGGAGGTGGTGCGGGTGAGCTTGCGTCCGGAAGAGGCGGTGTTGGGCCATTGCAAGACTTCGGGGTCCGCCGGGCCGGCTGCCATGTCGTGCAAAACCTATATCTGCCGGACGTTCGGTTCGTAATTTTGGACAACTGTGAAGGATCAATGATGCACGCCGTAAGCGCAAAAGTGGCCAACAAGACAGGGCGAACCTACCCGCCTTGCAGTGGAGATCGGGGGTTTCTCGCTTGGCATGTGGTGCGAAGCGGGCATGCCTCTTTTTCTCGACCCCGAACACGAGCCGTTCGTGCGTAACCATGCGCACACCCAGGTGTGCGATATCGAAATGGAAGTGTCCTGGGCAGATGAAGTAAAGACGCCATCGTGCAGCCCTTCGTTCGTCTCAGGAGGACTTTGGTCGGCATTCGCGGATCCTACTGGAACCAAGTTTTATCTTTCTAGCTCAGTGTTAGGTCCGGCGCCTTACAAGGCCGCGTGGTTCGACCATTCTTTCGAACGTGGACACATTGTTTTGAACCGCTCCAGTTTTCCAGCCCACCGGCCCATTTTTCCGCTCGAATATCCGATCGACGAATTGGTCATGATGCATCGCCTGTCGCTGGGTGAAGGCGTAGAAGTCCACGCGCTAGGGTTGGCGGATCGCGATGGCAGCGGCTACTTGTTCCTTGGGCACTCCGGCGCTGGCAAAAGCACTACCGCTCGGCTGTGGCAAGCGCAGCCCGGCGTACAGCTACTGAGCGACGACCGCATCATCATTCGCAAAATCGACAACCGTTATCACATGTACGGCACGCCATGGCACGGCGATGCCGGTGTAGCCACCGCCGGAAGCGCGCCGCTGACCGCGATCTTCCTGCTCGAACAGGCTCCGCACAATCAACTGGTGCCTTTGCCGCAGACCCAAGCGGCTGCGGAATTGTTTGCGCGCTGCTTCGTCCCGTATTACCGCGAAGCCGGCTTGAAGTTTACCTTGAGTTTCTTCGACGAGCTCAGCCGCTCGATACCTTGTTCAACATTCCGTTTCGCTCCTACGGAAAGCGCTGTGGAGGCGATACGTCATGTCTGCGCGTGAAACCAAAGTTCGCAAGGATTCGCGACTCTTCGCGGAGATGTGCGCGGCGCTGATGGACCGTGGCCACAAAGTTCAGTTTCGCGCCCAAGGCAGCAGCATGCTTCCCAACATTTTGGATGGAGATGAACTGGTGGTCGCCCCGGCAACGCAAGCGGAGCTCCGCGCTGGTGATGTGACTCTGATTCAAAACGCAGATGGTCTTCGCGTTCATCGCGTAACTCCCCAGAGCACATCGTCTGGAAGCGTGATTACCCGCAGCGATACGGGGCAACAAGTAGATCCTCCGGCTTCGCGCCTGTTTGGAAAAGTCACTCTGCAGCGTCGCCACAACACAGAAGTGGCGTTCTCTCCGTTGCAGACCCGTGTCATTCATCCTGCGCAAGTCTTGCTGCGTCGCGCGCGCATCGCTGCCGCTTTGCGTCTCCGGCGCGCCGGTTTATTTTTGTTCGGAATAGCCAGCTTGATCTTTCTTGCTGTAACGATGGCCACGCCGTCGGCCTTTGCCCAAGCCGATCTCACCATGACGCAGACCGCATCGGTGACCGCGGTGGCGACGGGCACGAACTATAACTACACCGAGACGGTCACAAACAACGGGCCCACGACTATCCCAACGGGCACGCTAGTCGTTTACCAGCAGACGCCGCCGAACACCACCTACCAAGCGGTTGCCGGGGGAGCGAATTGGAGATGCAGAAATGGCGCGGGAAACGCCCTTGCCGCAAATTATCAGGGCCCCATCGTTTGCACTTATCAAACGACCCTGGCCAGTGGCGTTTCGGCTCCCACGATAACTCTTACGGAAGCGATTAATGCGGGCACGGCAGCAGGCACAACGATTCAGAATTCGGCCACCGTAACCTCGCAGCTCACCGATCCGGTGCCGACCAACAACACCACCGTCACATCAATTCTGGTCGAACCCGCAGCCAGCTCTGATTTATCCGTTTCGATGACCGTGGCGCCGACACCTGTCTTCATTTCTTCCAATCTCACCTACACGATCGTGGTCACAAACCTTGGACAGGCCACCGTCCCGGCCACCGCAAACATTTTGAAGGATGTGCTTCCCGCTGGCGTCACTTTTGTCTCTGCAACTCCGCCTGCAGGTTGGACCTGCAGTGGCACTACCACCGTGCAGTGCTCTCTAACCGGCACGATGGCCATGAACGCCACCGCTACCTTCACCATCACCGTAACCGCGCCAGCATCGGCTTCTACGCTTTCCAACACTGCGCAAACAACCTTAGCCGGAGATCCTAACGCCAACAACAACAGTGCGACCATCGTCACCGTAGTTCAGCCGCTCATCTGCGCCACGCCGGGACGCGATGGCGCTGGCGGCACCATAACCGGAGTGGTCAACACTTATTTTGCGCCGGCCGCCGGCACTCTCGCGGCAGGTGCTACCTCCGTCGTTATTGGGGCAGGCACCGGTGCCACAACACCCATTGCCGCTGGCGATCTCTTGCTATTCATCCAGATGCAGGATGCTTCCATCAATAGCACCAACACCGGTGCCTATGGCGACGGCACCCCTGGTGACCCAGCTACCGGTTCCAGCGCACTCGCCAGTTCGGGCGTATTCGAATTTGTTACCGCGACCAACGCCGTAGTTATCGGCGGAGGCACACTCCAGTTCACCGGTACCGGAACCGGAGGTGGCCTGTTGAATTCGTACGCGAAGGGTGCCGCCACCGGAACGCAGGGTCAGCAAACCTATCAAGTCATTCGCGTGCCCCAGTACACCTCAGCCACTTTGAGTAACGGCTTAGTGCCGCTCACCTGGAACGGTTCCGTCGGCGGAGTGCTGGCGATTGACGTCTCCGCGCAGCTCACTCTGGGTGGCACGGTAACTCTCGACGCGCTTGGTTTCCGCGGAGGTGGAGGGCGCATTTTGGCTGGGACAGGAACTGGCACGAATACGGACTACGTTACGTTGTCCACAAACCTGGCCAATTCGTCCAAAGGCGAAGGAATCGCCGGAACTCCGATGTATGTGGCGCCCGGAACAATTACTCTCACCACCACCGCAACAAATACCGGCGCTGAAGGCCTTCCGGCTGGCAGTTATGCTCGCGGTGCGCCAGGCAATGCGGGCGGGGGTGGAACTGACGGTGACCCGGTTGGAAATTCAGAGAATTCCGGTGGTGGTGGCGGCGGAAACGGCGGCACCGGCGGCTTGGGCGGATACGGCTGGAATAGTTTCACTGCGCTGAATTCCACCGACGGCGGCTTTGGTGGCGCCACATTTCCCGCCACGACCAGTGCGTTGGTGATGGGCGGCGGCGGCGGTGCGGGAACCACCAATGATGGCTCCTACTATACTTCGTCCGGAAGTCACAACGCGGATTGCGGAGCGAACTGCACCGGTATCTACAGCAGTGGTGGCGCCGGCGGAGGCATCGCCATCATTCATGCAGGTTCCGTCACTGGAACCGGCACGATCTCAGCTAACGGCCAATCCACACTCAGCACCGACAACGACAGCACTGGTGGTGGCGGGGCAGGTGGCTCCATCGAAGTCTTCGCAAACAGCGGTGGGCTAACGGGATTAACCATCAGCGCGGCCGGTGGTAGCGCTGGGAACGCATGGCCGGAGACTGCTCCGGGCACATTCTCAGGAGCTCGCCATGGCCCAGGAGGCGGCGGCGCGGGCGGTGTCGCAATTCTCACCGGTGCCCCTACAGCAATCAATGTGGCGGGTGGCAACAACGGTTATACCGACACTGCGCAAGATTCCTACGGCGCCACACCCGGCCAAGCTGGCATCAGCTCGACGGTACACATTATTACCGAAACGCCGGGAACCCAATCTGGAGCTTACTGCGCCGGCGCGGATCTTTCTGTCACGAATTCAGGTTTGCCGGCGGTAGTGGCTCCTGGTGGTGCTATTACCTACACCCAGACCGTCACCAACAACGGGCCTCTGGATGCCGTGAACGCCGTCTTCAGTGAAGCCATCCCTGCGAATACCACGTTTGCGTCGATCACCACTCCTGCCGGTTGGACCTGCACCACGCCCGCAGTGGGAGCCACCGGAAACATTAGCTGTACAAATCCAAACGTCCTGAGTCTTGCGACCTCTACGTTCACCGTGGTCGTCAACGTCGCTGCTGGCACTATCAATGGCACTCAGATCGCCGACGTCGACAACATCACCTCGGGCACATCCGACCCCAACTTAGCGAACAACTCGGCTACCGCCCTTACCACCGTCAGCCTTGCCACCGGTGCCGACCTGATCACCACTATGACTTCTTCGTCGCCAACCACCCTAGCTGGCACCACTGTCACCATGACTGCCGTCGTGAAGAACCAAGGCCCAGGCGCGGCGGGCGCGTCGAATTTCAGCGAGCCCCTCGATCTCAATACAACCTTCGCTTCCATGGTCATACCTGCGGGCTGGACTTGTTCGTTGCCCGCGGTCGGCACCAACGGCACAATTTATTGCAGTGCGACCACGATCGCCGTCGGCGCGTCCTCCACCTTTGCCGCAGTGCTGAATGTGCCGGCGACCGTCGCCTCCGGAACGACCATTACAGAGACCGGCACGGCCTCTTCCGCAACGCCCGATCCAAATCCGTCAAACAACGCAGCCAGTGCTACCACCGTGGTGGCCACGGCCGGCCAGGCCGATCTCGCGGTAACCAGCACCGCCACACCAACCCTGATCTCCCCAGGCAACAACATCACCTATACGCAAACCGTAACCAACAACGGTCCGGCCACAGTCACCAATGGCACCGTTACCTCAGTCACCTTTACCGACACGATTCCCACCAACACCACCCTCGCTCAAGCTTTCGTTCAGCCCGCTGGCTGGACCTGCGCTTCGCCAGCGGTCGGCGCCACTGGCACTGTTAGTTGCACGCTAAGCGCCGGCCAAACAATCGTAAAAGGCGGTACGGTCAACTTCCCGCTGGTAGTTAAGGTAAACGCCGGACCAGTGCCGGCTCCTCCTCCAGCAGGCACGATAATCAGCAATACCGCAAACATAAATAACGCGCCCTGCTCGGCTACCCAGGATCCGAATTGCGCTAACAATTCTTCGACCACCACCGTCACCGTCGCTTTGCCCTCGCAAGCCGACGTCAGCATCGTCAAAACAGCGTCGCCTGAGCCGGTGAACCAGGGCACCAACCTTACTTACACACTGAAGGTCACCAATGCCGGTCCAGCCGTCGCCCAAGGCGTAGCCGTCAGCGATCCGCTGCCCGCGCAGGTTACCTACGCGTCGTCCTCGACTTCTCAGGGCACTTGCACGTACACGGCGGCGACCACCACCGTTGCCTGCACCATCGGTACACTCAGCGTCGGAAGCGTGGCCATCGTCACCATCAACGTCACCGCCAACACCTTCAGCTCCGGAACGCTCTCGAGCAATACCGCCACCGTCACCGCCACCACCAGCGATCCCAATCTTGCCAACAACACTTCGACCTTCGTTTCCACCATCCAGTCGCCGACCGCAGTCGATCTCGCTTCGTTCCGCGTGTTCACGCAGAACGATGGCACCGCGCTGCTCGAGTGGCGGACTCACGAAGAGTCGCGCAACCTCGGCTTCCATCTTTATCGCGAAGATGCCACCGGACGCCATCGCGTCGACCCGTCCATCGTTGCTGGTTCGGCCTTACTGCTGCGTGGCTCTAAGCCGCAACACGCCGCGAAGCTCTACCGCTGGATCGATTCGCAGCCAACGCCTAACGCGACCTACTGGATTGAAGATCTGGACATCAACGGCACGCGCACCATGCACGGCCCGTACTACGCCGAGCCGTCCGGCAGCGCTCCGTCGCTTTCTCCGTCCACACAAACCGTCGCGTCCGCGCCAATTCAGCGTGCGCAAGTGCTCAGTCAGTTACAAGCAAGCGCCACTGCGAGCGCTGCAGTCATCCCCCTGCGCAACACCATGCGGCCCATCGGTCCTCGCCCAGTTCTTCCAATTTATCCAGTGAACTATCCGCGCTTCACCGTCGCCGATCACGTCGCCGTGAAAATTTCCGTCGAGCAGGAAGGCTGGTACCACGTTACCTTCGCGCAGCTTTACGCCGCCGGGCTCGACAGCAACATCGACACCCGCTCGCTGCACCTCTACGCCGAAGGCGTCGAGCAGCCCATGCTCATCACCCGTCCGTCAGGTCCAGTTTCCCCGACCGATGCGATTGAATTCTATGGAAGCGGCATCGACACGCCTTACTCCGGCACCCGCGTTTACTGGTTGGTTCGCGAAAATACCTATCCCAGGCGCATCAACACGATTCCGGCTCCGATGGGCGGAAGCGCGGCTCCCACGAGTTTTGCATTCAGCTCGGTGCGCGAAGATCGCACCGGCTATTTTGCGGCGCTGCTCAATGGCGAGAACAACGACAATTTCTTCGGCGCGATCGTTACCAGCGACCCAGTGGGCCAGGACTTGCTCGTCACCCACATCGATCCTTCGTCAGCCATTCCCACCACGCTGGATATCACTCTGCAGGGCGTGACCGACCAGCAGGAACACACCGTCAACGTGCAGCTCAACGGCTCCATGTTGGGCCAGATGACCTTCCAGAACCAGAGCCTCTATTCGCAATCGTTTCCCGTAGACGTTTCGCTACTGCAGAGCGGCACCAACACCGTCACTTTGACCTCCATGAATGGCGACAACGACGTCAGCCTGGTGCAAAGCATCGTGCTTCAGTACCCGCACACCTACGCTGCTGATAACAATTGGCTGAAAGCTACCGCCCCCGCAGGAACTCAGCTGACCATCACCGGCTTCAGCAATCCGCAAATTCGCGTCTTCGATATTACCGACACGCTGAATATTACCGAATTGAGCGGCACAGTTTCTCCAGCCTCCGGAGTTTACGACGTCGTCGTGAAACTGCCGCACGGTGCGGCCTCGCCTCGGACAATTCTGGCCTTCTCCAGCGACACAGAGTCCGCGCCCGTTGCGCTGAGACAATACACTCCGACTTTCCTCGATGATCACCGCAGCAATGCGGACTACGTCGTCGTGGCCTATCCCGATTTTGTACCCAGTCTCACGCCGCTGTTGCAATTGCGCGAAGCCCAAGGCCACCGCGTTTCCGTAGTCACCACCGATCAGATTTACGACGAATATAATTTCGGCGAACGGAGTCCCTTTGCCATTCGCAGTTACCTTCAGGATGCCGCAACCAAAGGTCAGCGCAAACCCCAGTCCATTCTTTTCGTTGGCGACGCTTCGCTCGATCCGCGCAATTATCTCGGCTTTGGCCAAACCGATTTCGTGCCTACCCGCATGATCGAAACCGCCGCATTCAAGACCGCTTCCGACGACTGGTTCACCGATTTCCAGCAAACCGGATACGCCACCATCCCTACTGGGCGCTTGCCGGTAAGCAGCGTCCCGGAAGCCGACCTCATAGTTTCGAAAATCGTGAACTATGAGAAAGGCACATTCTCCGGAACCTGGAATTCACAAGCGCTCGTCGTCGCTGATCAGAACGTCGACATCGACTTCACGTCCGCAGCAGTTGCGGCAGCTAGCGACTTGCCAACGTCTCTACAAGTTACCCAGATCCTCGCCAACAACCTGGATTTTGCCACCGCTCGCACGCAACTGCTGACCGCGCTCAACAACGGTGCGCTCCTGGTGGATTACAGCGGCCACGGCGCCGAGCAGCAGTGGTCCTTCTCCAACCTCTTGAACACCGACGACGCTTCCGCCCTAACCAACGGCGGACGTCTGCCGGTCTACCTGGTCATGGATTGCCTGAACGGATTTTTCCAGGATGTTTACGGAGAATCTCTCGCAGAATCTCTAGTGCTTGCGCCGAATGGTGGCGCGGTTGCTGTGTGGGCCTCTTCCGGCTTCACTAACCAGCCTCCGCAGAATTCCATGAATCTTTCCGTGTTGTCGCAGTTGGCGCTGCATCCCAATGAGCCACTCGGCCAGATGCTGCTCTCTGCCAAGAATGGCACCACCGATAACGACGTGCGCCGTACCTGGATCCTCTTCGGCGATCCCGCCATGAAATTGCAATTCGCGCCATCAAGTAAGAGCGGCACCAAGCAGACCGGAATTCCTCCGATCGGCGTAAACGTCCCGAAAGATTTCAGCAGAAATTGCAGTGTGAGTTCGGAATGTGTGAGAGCGAGGCAAAACAATGAATAGGGCAAGCCTATTTCTCGCAAGTGCGATGCTGAGCATTTCGTTGGGCACGATGGCCACGTTTGCGCAAACGCAGACGGCTGCCAATCCGCCGTTGGGCCTGGTCGCCAACGCGGTCAAGGCTCACGTTGGAAACTCGGAACTCACCAATGGCTCAACCATCTACACCGGAGATTATGTCTCCACCGAAGATGGCGGCGATGTGCTGATCCGCATAGGTAGCACGTCCCTGGAATTGCAGAGCGGCTCTGCGGCGCATGTGTATAGTGCACCCTATGGCGCCGTTGTGGAACTAAATCACGGCTCAGCTGTGTACATGACGCCCGGCAATCACGGCAATATCGTCGTGGTCGCGTCGGACGTTCGTGTCACTCCCGAATTGTCGCTTGCAGATTTTGGACGCGTCTCACTGGATGATCCCTGCAACGTAACCGTATCCAGCCAGCGCGGGCAGGCCCACGTCCAAGTTGGAAACGAATCCCGCGACGTCGAAGAACGCAAGACTTATCGCGTGCGCGCCGAAAACTCCATCACCTATCGCAAGTACCTCTCGCCCGACGAAACTGATTATCATGATTACCACCAACATCGCCCCTGCGCTCCCGTAGAAATGGTTAAGGGACATATGCCTACGCCGGCAGGATCAAGCCGATTCCTTCTGGTCGCGGCGGTTGTGACCGGTGGTCTGACGACGTTCGGCGTATACAAAGCGATGGAGAGCGCTGACCGCCCATAACTCCCGCTTACGTCCGCTGAAAATAATTCAGGCAGGTGCTCACGTTAATCGTGGCACCTGCCTGTTGTAATTTAAGAACCGGTATATGTTGCGATCTAGTTGTGTCCGCCAGAAAGTTCGCGCACGATCGAGCCCACAAAGTTCTTAGCGTCGCCAAAGAGCATCAGCGTTTTATCCATGTAATACAGCGGATTGTCGATGCCCGCAAATCCAGCCGCCATGCTGCGTTTAATCACCATGACCGTACGAGCCTTATCGACATCCAGAATCGGCATGCCAAAAATCGGGCTACTCTGATCTTCGCGCGCTGCGGGGTTGGTTACGTCATTCGCACCGATAATCAACGCCACGTCGGTTTGCGGGAAGTCGCCGTTGATATCGTCCATCTCCAGCAATTTGTCGTAAGGAATGTCCGCCTCGGCCAGCAACACGTTCATGTGTCCCGGCATGCGTCCGGCAACCGGATGTATGCCAAATTTCACGTCCACGCCACGCTTGGTCAGCGCATCGTACAACTCGCGAACCTTATGCTGCGCCTGCGCCACGGCCATCCCGTAGCCCGGAACAATCACCACCTTGCTGGCCGCGCCCAAAATACCGGCCGCCTCCTCCGGCGAAGCGCTGCGCACCGGTCGCGCTTCCTTTGCGCCGGCCACGGCCACCTGCTCCTGTCCGAACGCGCCAAACAGCACGTTGGTGAACGAACGATTCATCGCCTTCGACATGTTTACGGAAAGAATCAAGCCAGATGCGCCATCCAGCGCGCCGGCAATGATCAACAGTTTGCTTTCCAGCACGAACCCCATCGCCGCCGCCGAAAGCCCCGCGTAGGAATTTAGCAGCGAAATCACCGTTGGCATGTCCGCGCCGCCGATCGGAATAATCATCATTACGCCGAACAGCAGCGGGATCAGGATCATCACTGGAAACAGATGCGTCCTGTCAGGATGCAGAACCAGCGTGACCGCAATGCCCACCGCAACCGCCAGAAGTCCCAGGTTGACGATGTTCTGACCCTTATACGTGATCGGCCGCTGCGGTAACAATTCCTGCAGTTTTCCCGCAGCCATCAAGCTGCCCGTGAATGTCAGCGCGCCGAGAATCACTTCCAGCGACAGCACGCTCATCATGAATGGCGAAACGTCCGGAGCACGCAGATAAAATTCCGTGGTGCCCACCAAAGTTACGCAGAGTGCCCCGAACGCATGGCTCAGCGCGGTTCGCTGCGGCACCGCCGTCATCGCTACTTTGCCCAGCGGGACGCCAATCACCGTGCCCAGCACCAGCCCGATCGCGATCCATTTGTAATCCACGATGCCGCGATGTAGCAGTGTCCCCACGATGGCCAGGAACATGCCAATTTCGCCGGCCCACACCCCGCGCCGCGCCGTTGCCGGAGAACTCAGCCACTTCAACGAGAGAATGAAAAGCGCGGTAGCGATCAGATACGTAAATTCGATTACGTGTTCAGTAGCGATCATGTGGTCACGGCTTCCTCGGGCCGCTGGCCTTAAACATTTTCAGCATGCGATCGGTGATCAGAAAGCCGCCGACGATATTGCTGGTTGCGGCGACGATGGCGATGGTGCCAAGGATGGTGGCGAGCCTGCTCTTGCCTTCGCCAACCAGAATGATCGCGCCCACGACCGCGATCGCGTCCAGTGCGTTGGTCAACGACATCAGCGGCGTGTGCAGCAGCGGCGAAACGCGGCGAATCACTTCGAATCCGATGAACGCCGCCAGCATAAAGACGTAAAGGCCGGTCAAGAAATCCATTTTCATCAGGCTGCTCCTCCCGCCGGAGTGGTCTGCAACGCCGGTAGCGCAAAAAATTCGCGTATCCGCGTGTTCACGATTTCGCCATTATGAGTCAGCAATGTTTCGCGAATGATTTCGTCCTTCAGATTGAGTTGCAACGTGCCATCCTTGGCCAGCAGTTGCAGAAACGCGCTTACGTTGCGCGCATACATCTGGCTGGCGTGATACGGAACGCTAGCGGCAAGGTTGTATTCGCCAATGATCGTCACGCCGTGCGCGACAATTACTTCATCGGGCTTGGTCAATTCGCAATTTCCGCCGCGTTCCGCCGCCAGGTCGACGATCACCGAGCCCGGCGCCATGCGCTGCACCATGTCCGCAGTGACCAGTACCGGCGATTTCTTTCCTGGAATCACCGCCGCGGTGATCACCACCTCGCTTTCCGCAACCGTTTGGCCGAGTAGTTCGCGCTGCTTCTGATAAAAACTTTCATCCTGCGCGGTGCCGTAGCCGCCTGCGTCTTGTGCGTTCTTGGCTTCAATCGGCAACTCCACAAAGCGGCCGCCCAGGCTTTGTACCTGCTCCTTGGAAGCGGGTCGCATGTCGTAGGCCGAAGCAACGCCGCCCAGGCGTCGCGCCGTGGCGATGGCCTGCAAACCTGCTACGCCTGCTCCGATAATCAGCACGCGTGCCGGCGCGATCGTCCCCGCCGCGGTGGTCAGCATCGGAAACATGCGCGGCAAAGTGTCGGCAGCCAGCACCACCGCTTTGTAGCCGCAAATTGTCGCCATCGAGGAAAGTGCGTCCATGCTTTGCGCGCGCGTAATGCGCGGCACCAGTTCCACGGAAAACGCAGTCACCCCGCGATCGGCGATTTCTTGAATCGTCTTCAAGGTGCCCAGTGGACGCAAAAAACCGATCAGCACTTGGCCTTTGCGCAACAACGGCAAATCCGCGCTACCGGTCTTATCGTTCGCTCCATGCGAAAGGAACTGCACAATGACGTCCGCGCTGCGGAACACTTCTTCGCGATTCGCGGCCAGCTTGGCGCCTTTTTCTACGTAGTCCGCATCCGGATAACCTGCTGCCAGCCCGGCAGCAGTCTCGATCAGCACTTCGATCCCGGCCTTCTTCAGATTGGCAATCACCGAAGGAACCAGCGCGACGCGTCGCTCCCCCGGGTAATTTTCTTTGGGCACACCAACGATCATGCGCCCTCCTTCCTCGTGCGAATTTCTTTATCGCTGCGAAAATCTGCGTCAATTGCAGAAAAAGTTGCTCGCCCACCTGTGGGCAGATTGGCACTGCGTGGCTGGGCGGTCAAAGACTGCCCCGAGTTTTTGCCATGAGTCATTTGGAAGTTCGGGCCGAGCGTTAGCCCATCTCAACAGGAAGAATTTAGCCCTGCGCTCCGGTTGCATTGCGCGCGCACGGTTCATTCAGTAAAGCAGGTGGATTTTATCTCCAACCTCGGAAGAGTACAAGGTCGCGCCGCACTGATTCTTTTACTTCAAACCTTCGTAAACGGCGCGGGCCTTTCGTAATTTCGCTAAGACGTAGGTCTTTTCGTCGGGCGAATTCCAATCCGGATAGCTACTGGTAACGTCGATGGTGCGGTCGATCCACGCCTCAAAATATTCCGCATCTTTCTTGGAGTAGGCACGCTTTTGGGCGATGCTTACATAGATTGGGCTGGTCGTCGCGTATATATACTTGTCCATCACCGGATATTGCGCTTTCTCGCTCCACGCCCGCAAAACGCACCATCCGCTTTCGCTCAGCGGAATTGCGCCGGAAAGATCGGCCGTCTCGTGCGTATCCTCCAGCTTCAATTCCTGCGCAACGCTCCCGTTACAAACCACTTCCAGATGATCAATCGGCACGATCGACCGCAACTTTGCCGTGAACGGAACAGAGGTCTGCGGTGCATCAAACGTCAGCTCATTTCCAAGCGTCGCTCCGCCGAGCTCAAACTTAATCAGTGGCCCATTTGTCGCGAAACTCTTGCCCTGCTTCAATCCATCCATCCACACATCAACATCGACCGGCCATTCCGGCGTCGAAACATACACGCGATCGAACCCGACTTGCCCTCGGATGGGCGCGGCATAATTCGTTGTGGCGTCCGTCCCCGCGCCTGCCGGAACTTTGAAGCCAAGGTTCAGCAGCTTGTACCAGACTTCCGCAGTCGCTTTGTGATCGCTGAAACCCACGATCTCCATATAGTCGAGTTTGCCCAGCGCCACATCCACGGGCAGTTCATCCGTAATCCGCGGCGCTGGCTGCGCGAAAGGATCGGGGACTTCGTCGAACGGATGCACGGCGCCCACCAGCGCACCCTGTGCATGCGCCATGTCGTACACATCCGCGTTCATCGGCACCAGGCTGGCCGCTGCCGTGTTGGGGTATCCGGCATAACCCGGGAGCAACAAATTATTTTTCAGATTCAGAATCCCCCGATGACCCCAATAGCTCGTATGGAATTCCTGGCCCCGCACAATTTGCGAATGCTCGGTCTGCAAACTGGAGTAATCCGTATTCAGCGTCTCGATATCGGGAAAGCGCTGCTCTTTATTTACGGTGAGTTGATTGACGATCTGCACGTCCTCGGCTTCCGCATAGGCCAGCAAGCCATCCGGGTCGTTTCTGTACGCGCCTCCATAATTCATGTGTACGTGCAGGTCGCTGCTGCTCCAGTGTTCCTTGGAATTCCATGGAGTATCGATTTTTCGCAGCTTCACCCGAATTTCTTTCACTTTGCCTGGCGTGATTTGAACTTTTAGCGTCTGCGGTCCATACTGCAGCCCTTTGCTCACTTCAATCAGCGCCTCTCCTGCAGGCACCTGAAAATTGTCGCCTTCGTGAACGTACACATAGTGGCGCTCGTATTGCCGCTCGCTGCGATCGAACCCATCATCAGCGTGCACCACCGCGCTTTCTTGCCAGCAGAATCGGCCCGCGGGATCGTTCACCGAAACCCGCGCGCTCGTTGCATTCCCTTTTTCATCTTCGATAAGAATTCGCAGCGTTCCGGCCGGCCGCAAAAACTTTAGCCACTGCGCTTCAAAACCCGTGATCTGCCGAATGTCACCTTCCGGAATAGTCTGCACTTCGATCGCCGTGCTGCCCGTGAAATTTGAAATGTAGGCAACGCTTTTTCCATTCGGCGACCATCGAACATTAGTCTGATCCCAGTCGCCGTAGGAAATGGGGAACGCATCTCCGCCGCTGGCGGGCATTACCCAGAGGTTGTGCCACTGCCTGCCAAGATAAGAACTGTAAACCATCCGCGAGCCGTCCGGCGAAAAGTCCGGCCGTGCCTTCCAGTTGGTTTCTTCGTAGTGAATTTCGTGTGCTTCAGCGCCAGGTTGCGCATTCATCCGCCAGAATCCGCCGGTCCCGTGAATATGGCCGCGGTTTGAAACGAACAGGATTTCTTTACCATCCCGCGTCCACACTGGATTAACTTCCATGTCGGAGGCGCTGTAGTAATACCGTGGCAGGTCGTTCTTCGTTTCGCCTGTCAGCCTCACCACGTTGGCGAGACCGCCATCAGCTACGTCCGCCATAAAAATGTGGAAGTGCTTGTTGTATTGCGTCGATACCCAGATCAGTTTCTTCCCGTCGGGCGACCAGCGCGGCTCCACGTTTACCGTGCCATCCTTAGTAAGTTGCGTTGTCTTCCCCGTAGCCAGATCGAGCAGCCACAATTCCATCGCGTCGTTTTGATAACTGACATACACCACGGATTTTCCATCAGGCGACCAATCCGGCTGATAGTCATACCCAGGGCCGTCAGTCAGCTGCGTTGCTTCTTTGGAATCCAGTCTCTGCCTCCAAAGCGAGCCGCCCATCGAGTACACCAATTCCTTCGAATCCGGAGACCAGCTCAAACTGCTCGGACCACTCGTCAATTGCGGCAAATACAGCTCGCGGTAGTAATAAGGATGCGGCTCATCGATCTGTGGCAAGACAGGGCGACGCTGCGCGCTAGCGGGTAAAACAAAAATTGCACAGAGGCCACCCAACACAATCAAAAAACGCCGCAACAATTTTCTCCAGTGGTTCATCTGTGGCTCACCCCTTCACGGGTGAGGCCTTCCAATTGCGCTGGCAAGCTTTTTACGCCAGTCCAACCTTCGTCAGCGGCATTTCCCGATGCCGTTTCCCAGTCGCCGCGAAAATCGCGTTATAAAGAGCCGGCGAAAACGGCGGCAACCCCGGTTCCCCAACCCCAGCCGGCGGCGCATCACTCTGCACGATATGCACATTCGTCTGCCGTGGCGTAGCGCTCATCCGCGCCACTTGGAAGCTGTCGAAATTCGATTGATCAATCGCGCCATTCGTCGCCGTAATCTCTCCATAAAACGCGATGCTCGTCCCCATCACCGCCGCGCCTTCAAACTGTTGCCGTACCGTGGTGGGGTTCACGATCGTCCCCGCATCCAACGCAGTATCCACCTGATGAATTCGCACTTGTCCGTCTTTCACCTCAGCCTGCACCACCGTCGCGACATACGTCAAAAAGCTGCGGTGCACCGCCATTCCCATGCCGAATCCATTCCCTGATTTCTGCTTGCCCCATCCCGATTTTTCCGCGGCCAGTTGCACCACGCGTCGCAACCGTGCCGTATCGATGGGATATTGTTCGTACGCCCCATCGTAATTCGTATAATCCTTCGGCAATTCCGTCTTAGGAATCACGCGATCCGGACCAATCAACGCCAGCGTGTATTCCAACGGATCTTTACCAGCCGCATTCGCCAACTCCCCCACAAATGAGTGAATGCCAAACGCGTGATAAATATTCGCCACGGAGCGCAGCCATCCGATTCGCACATGCGCCGCCGCCGCACCGCTTTCTGCGCGATGATTCGGCAGCGCGAACGGTACGTCGCTGAAGCCCAACCCGATTTCCCCGGCGTCAGGATGCTGCGCGCTGGCATCGAACGTCGACGCGATGGGCGGAAACACGCTGCGTTGCAGCCACGCTGTCGGCTTGCCATCCGCTCCCAGCGAAGCCTTGAAGTACATCGCTGCAACCGAATGGAACGTGTCGAACTTGATGTCGTCTTCGCGGCTCCAAACCACTTTCACCGGCTTGCCGGTTTTCTTCGAAAGAACCGCAGCTTCGCAAATAAAGTCCGGAAACGATTTGCGTCCGAATCCGCCGCCCAGCAGCGTAACGTGAATCGTCACATCTTCTTTCTTCAGCCCCAGCGCGCCTGCCACTGCTTCTGCGGCGCCCTGTGGATTCTGCGTCGCTGCCCAAGCCTCTACTTTTCCATCGTGATAAACGGCCAGCGCAGCCGGCGGCTCCATCGAAGCATGCGCCAGCATCGGCGCGTAGTAACCCGCTTCCACAATTTTCCCGCCCTGCTTAAACGCTTCGTCCACATTGCCGTTTTCCCGCACCACTTGCCCGGGCTTCCGCGCCGTATCTTCCAGCTCCTTGCGATACGGATCGGAACTCCAGACGCTGTGTTCGCTCTTCGTCCATTCCACCTTTAATTTCTTTTTGCCCTGAAACGCGCCCCAGGTGTTGTCCGCGATCACCGCCACTCCGCCCAGCGCCTGATAGCCAACCGGCGGCTTAAAACATTCGAGCGTCGTCGTCTGCTTCACGCCCGAAACTTTCAGCGCCGCGCTGTCGTCCACATTCTTCACGGCGCTGCCGAACACCGGCGGGTGCGCCACCGAGGCGTACAACATCCCATCCATTCGCATGTCCTGCCCGTACATCGCTTTCCCCGTCGACATATCTTTCAGGTCGTACCCGGATTTTGGCTTACCGATGTACCGCCAACTCTCCCGCGACTTCAGTTGCACTTCCTCTTTCTTCGGCACTGGCAATTTTGCTGCGGTCGCCGCCAGTTCGCCGTAACCCAGTTTCTTCCCGCTCGCCTTGTGCACAACGCAGTGCAACTCCGTGGTGCATTCACTCTCCGGCACGCCCCAGGTTTGTGCCGCCGCGCGCACCAGCATCAATCGCCCGCTCGCTCCCGATTCGCGCAACGTATCCCAGAAACTGCGCACCGAGTGCGAGCCGTCCGTATCCTGATCGCCAAACTTTTCGTTGCCGGTGGCCTGCACCACTTTCACGCGCTGCCAGTCGGCGTCCAGCTCGTCTGCCACGATCATCGGCAGCCCAGTTCGATCGCCGCTGCCCATTTCCGAGCGATGCGCCACGATGAACACCGTGCCATCCGTATCCACCGCGAGATACACGTTGGGTTGCAGCACGGCCTTGGCCATCGGGCTGTCACCGCCCGCTGCGGAAGTAGTCTCGATCCACGAGCCACCTAGGAAACGCGCGCTTAACACCAGAGCACCCGTTCCCACCATTCCTGCCAGAAACCCGCGACGGCTCACATTATCGATTCGGATCATTTGCTCACCTGGTATGAAGCTACGAAAATAGCCGATAAACCGTACACGACCTATATCCTACCCGCATTCCGCTTGGTTGCAACTCTTCCGGATCGCCGGCCACGCGTGTTGAGTATTTATCCGCTCGGCGCGCGATTCGCATTGAGAAAAGCAGCTTATCACGGCACTCTAGACTACGAGGTTCCTCGCTCCATGTCCGAAGTCTTTATGCAGCGCGCGATCGCGCTTGCCGTCGAAAACGTTACCTCAGGACGCGGCGGCCCGTTTGGCGCGCTCATCGTCAAAGACGACAAAATCATCGCCGAAGGCGTTAACCAGGTCACCGCCGCCCACGATCCCACGGCACACGCCGAAATCGTTGCCATTCGCCAAGCCTGCCGGGTGCTCGGAGATTTTCAGTTGACCGGCTGCGATCTGTATACTTCGTGCGAGCCTTGTCCCATGTGCCTGGGTGCGATTTACTGGGCGCGCCCTGCCCACGTTTTCTTTGGAGCTAACGCAGCCGATGCGGCAGCCGCAGGATTTGACGATGCGTTCATCTACGAAGAGTTGCGCCGTCCAGCCAATCAGCGACGTCTGCCGATGAAGCAGCTTCTACGGCACGAATCATTGGCCGCGTTTCACGCGTGGGTAGCCTCCAACGCCAAGAGAACGTATTGAGCGTGCCTATACTTCTGAATTTCAATTTGTTTTTTGCATTGCAGCCGAAAAGATTCACAGTCGCAGTAACGTCTCCACTCGGCGCAGTTTCTTGCAGCTTCGCGGAGTGACTGGCATACTTTTCACCCGCAGAGAGAAGGCTTTCTAGATGAAACGTGAATATCACCGCTGGCATTCGCCTCGCCTTGGTCTCGATCTTGGCGTCGTCGTCTACGGCCATTGGGGTGCCCCGATTCTCACGTTTCCCACCAGCGCCGGCGACGAGTGGGAAATGGAAGGGCAGGGAATGATTGGCGCGCTCGCGGATTTCATCGATGCCGGACGCATCAAGGTCTATAGCATCAACTCCATCAATGGCTTGAGCTTTTACAATAAAGGCGCGCATCCATTTCATCGCAGCTACGTCCAGTCTGTCTTCGATTCCTATCTCACCGAAGAAGTGGTGCCGCTCATTTGGCAGAGTTGCCAGTCGCGCGTCGCCATCTCCACCATGGGCGCTTCCTTCGGCGCCTACCATGCCGCAAATTCGCTCTTCAAACATCCAGACGTCTTCAAAAAATGTTTCGCCATGTCGGGCGTCTACGATTTGCGGAATTTTATGGATGGAATGTACGACGACAATTTCTATTTCAATAATCCCGTCGACTATCTCGCGAACCTATCCGATCCGTGGTTCTACCAGCAGTTGGCTTCCTGCGATATTCACCTGATCACCGGCACCGGACCGTGGGAGAAAAGCGGCCCCACGTACCGATTGTCTGAAATTCTCGCTGGCAAAGGCATTCGCCATTCCGTGGACAATTGGGGCCCGGAAGGTGGCCACGATTGGCCCTTCTGGAAGCGCGAAATGCGCGAATACGTCGGCAGATTGTTCTGAGCTGAATTATTAGTCGGAACTAAACGCAGGTAGGTTAGGCCAGTCCGAGATGTTCCAACTGGTACTGACCTTTTTCAATCACTTGATCTTCATCAATCCACACATCGCAGTTCCGCGTTAGCACGTCCACGTGCGTCCGTGATTTCCAATTTGCATGTGTCTGGCTGCCGTAAGGATCACCGAACGCGATGTGTACCCCAGGAAATTTTTCGTCCTGCAACAGAATCCCGATCATCCGCGACAATCCTAAGTTGGTGCCAAACGCCAGTTCGCCCACCCGGTCGCTGTTCTCGTCAGTGTGGCAATACTTCCAGAACTCTTCTTCCAGATCTTTGCGCTCGCATTCCGCATGCATCAACCGCCCACCCTCAATTTTCAGCACCAGCGGCGTGCTCTGTAGGTCGCCATATTTTCCATTGAAGTAATCGCCGGCAGTCGCGTCGCAGACGAACGTGCCATCCACGGTTTCCGGTGTGGTAAAAACTTCACCGGCAGGGAGATTCGACCAGTAGCGCGGGCTGATCAATCCACTGGTCTTCACCCAGTCAAGCTGACGATTGAAATGCGCGCTGAACGATGTGCCTGCTTCTGTTTTCACCGTCAGGGTTTCCGCCTTTAACATGCGTTCGCGCAAGCGGTCGCTTAGTTCATCGACCTTGCGATAATCAGTACGCATGCCTTGCTGCATGATTTCCGGCGTCACGCCAATCATGTGCGCGTAACGAATCTGCCGCCGTTCCACCACGCGAACAATTGCCATGCGTGCCGTCAGCTCACCGGGTTGGGGCGTCATGCACAGCACTCCCACATCCGCTGTTTCCAAGGCTTCCAGCACCGGTTCCGGCGCGCCCTGCATCGGTCTCGGTCCAAAATCTTCCAGCAGCAAGCCTTTACAAGTAGCTCCGCGCAGCTCCAGCGCCTGCTCCAGGCTGGCCGCGACCTCGCGGCTCACTTCATCCGCGATCAGCGCAACGCTTTCGCCCGGGCGCACGCCCAGACACACATCCACGGCGTTCTTCGCGCCGGGCATCAACTCGCTAGGTGCGACTCCAAAGCACATCCCCTTATTTTACCTGATTTTTTCCTGGCGCCAATTCCCTTGTAACTAACGAGCCATCCGCGACAGCTTGGCAGCCGCCTTTTTTGGTTCCACGCGAAACGCCGGAATCTGCCCGCCACCGCTGGTAACATTTGCCAGTCCGGTAGAACTCATCCGCGTCAGAAAGCCCGCCATTTTCCCGCGAAATAAGTACGGCGCAAAATCCACCAGCATGTCGCGGTATTCCACCTTGTTTCCTTTGCCTATAAATGGGAATTCGCCCCGACTTATTGGAATGCGCTCCTGTACAATCCACGCGCCTTTACCTTCGCCGGGCTTTCCATCAGGAAGAGCCTGCTCGATCGCGCTTTCCCATCCGCGTTCGTCCACTTCCCAGCCCAACGTAACGCCGGTCCCACCGTATTCGTCGCTGGGCTTGATCACCAAGTTCTGCCGGTTTTTGCGGATGTGCTCCAGCAAAGCGATGGGCTCGCCCTTGTAATCCGTCTTCACATCGCGGACCACGCGTGTCCACGGAATATGTTCGCGAATAATTTTCCGCTCGGCGTCCGAGAATAACGAAGCGTTCTTGGCGTCAGTCAGCACCGCGAAAAATGTTTTCACATGCGGAATCTTGCATCGAAAATTGTTGGCGACGCACACCGCCCCAGCTTCATACGCCTTTACCAGCGCTTCGCACTCTTTAGGTTTTGCGACGATATCGTTAATCAACACCCGCCGGTACACCAGATCGATCTTTTTACCTTTCACCGCCAGGCGTTTCCCGTCGAAATCCAGTTCCTGTGGTTGCGCCAGAATTACCGGAACGCCCAGATCTTGGAAACGCTCCTTCAATATCTGGAATTCGCTCCAGGTCGGCACGCCCTTCCAGTCGGTGATCACCATCTGCGGACGCCGATTCGTCCCGCCCCATTCCACATAAGTCTGAATCAGCGCGTCGAGCAATTTCGCGCTCAAAGGATAACTGTGAATCTCGAACTGTTTCGCGAACTCCTTCATGATCGGAAGTTCGCGAAAAATTTCCGAAAGCGTTTCCGAATAGCCCGCACCTGCCGGCGATTCACCGTTGTATTCCGTAAACTTCAATGAATCGGGTAGCAGAAATGAATCGAGCCGCGACGCCGTGCTGGCAGGTCCCGCAGCCGCGGGAAGCCGCGCCAGTCGCTCCTCTTCGGGTCGCAAATAAAACTGTTCGAACAGTGTCTTGTCTTCCAGCGCAGCTTTCGTGACCCGCTCCGCCAGCGCCGCGATCGTCTCCGCCACATGGCGCACCCGCTCTCCATCGCTGGGCGAAATGAAATAAGGGCGCAAAAATGGACAGTGCACCCGGTTCCCAAACGTAAGTTTCGCGGCACGTACCTGCACCAGAAATTTCCGCGCAAATTCGGGAGATTGGGCCACCACCGGCCGCAGCAGTTCATCCCACACTTCAACGGGATTGCGGCTGGCCGGCGCAGGCGCGTTACTGGTACTCATCGCAGCGTAATTTCCGAAGCCGGCTTGCCCGGTGCGGAATGCGAAATAGTTGATGCCGCCATGAACCCGGCAGGCGCGCCGATGCCCAGCATTTCTTCCCACTGCGGCCAGGAGTTGGAAATGTCACCATGCAGGGCCCGATCAATCACCAGCCGCGACATCTTATCCACCACATGCTCGAAATAAAATGCGGTGATGCGATCCCGCTCGAAATCCGGCGCAGGATTTAGAAAATCGATCGCGTACGGAATGCCATCCTTCACGGCGAATTCAATCGTGTTCATCTCGTAGCCGAGCGCCAAATTAATGGCCTGTGAATCTTTCACCACCCGCGCACCCAATTCCGCCGACAAATAATTGTGCTCAACATTGTATTTGCGTTCCTTCGGATCATAGGCCACTGGAAGAATATCCATCTTTCCAAAGGTAAAGCAGCGCACGTACTGTTCGAAGTCAATGAATTCCTGAAGTGTCATGCAATACGGCGCCGTTTTGTCGTAAGCCTCCAGCAGCTCCTCTTCGCTATTAACCTTATATACGTGCTTCCAACCGCCGCCAGAATACGGCTTCAAAATTGCCGGACGCCCCACATAGTCCAACAACGCTGCCCAATCCAGGGGATATTTTAGATTGCGCAGCGATTCCGCATTGATGTCCACATCGCTGGGATAACTCTTCTGTGGCAATAAAACAGTTTTAGGAATAGCGATGCCCAGTTTTGCAGCAACGCTGTAATTGAAGAACTTGTCGTCCGCCGTCCACCAGAAAGGATTGTTTATGACGTAGGTGCCCTGCAGCGCCGCGTGTTTCAAATAGCCGCGATAATATTCCACTTCGTGCGACAGCCGGTCGACGATCACTTTGTATTCCGGAGCCTCGCCCATCCGCGTCCCGCCCAGCTTGCAGAGTTCCGCGGTAACGCCGTCCTTTTTTCCCAATTCATTCACACGCGCCAGAAACGCCGGCGGAAAGCTGAACTCTCGTCCACACAGTAAGCCCACTTTCGCCATGGCATCCCTCCACTTTGTACGGATTCCCGCTCGCGCGGCGCCTTAATTCACCGTGTTCACGGAACTGGTTTTTGCTTCCATCACGCCGGCCCGCGTTTCCCTCACCAGGTGGCGTACCACGTCTTTCAAATCACCAGTCTGCTCGTAAATCCGCAGTTGCCGTTCCGCGCTGGTGCCCTCATTCATAATGGTGTGAACGTATTCCACGGCGCTGCGGCTGCCCAGATCGTCCACCACATCATCCACAAACTCCAGCAATTCCTGCATCAGTTCGTGCATCGGCACTTCCGCTTCCTTACCGAAATCGATCAGCTTGCCTTCAATCCCGTACCGCGCCGCCCGCCATTTGTTTTCTTCCACCAGCGCGCGCCGGTAAATTCGCCAGCTCATGTTGTGGGTGTACAAGCGATGTAATTTCACAATGATCGCCTGCGTCAGGGCGGCAATTGCCACTGCATCCTCAACCTTGGTCGCCACATCAAACATCCGAAATTCCAGCGTGCCAAACGTCGGATGCGGCCGCACATCCCACCAGATTTTCTTGCCATTATCGATGCAATTCAATTTCACCAGCAGGTTGATGAAATTCTCGTACGCGCTCCACGATTCGAATACTTCCGGTATTCCGGTGCGCGGAAAGCGGCGAAACACCGTGGTGCGAAACGATTTCAGGCCGGTGTTGCGGCCCATCCAGAACGGTGAACTCGTCGAAAGCGCCAGCAAGTGTGGCAAAAAGTAGCGCACCATGCTCATCATGTCGATGGTGGTTTGTTTATCTGGCATGCCCACGTGAATATGCATGCCAAAAATGAGCAGGGACCGGGCCAGTTGCCCCATCTCTTCAACGATATTCTGGTAACGCTCGCCAGGCGAAATAACCTGATCGATCCAACTGGAAAATGGATGTGTCCCCGCCGCTGCAACCTGCAGTCCCGTGCTTTCCGCCGCCGCCACCAAATCGTGTCGCGTGCGATGCATTTCCAAACGCAACTCGCCCACGTTTTCGCAGATTTTCGTGCCGGTTTCCACGATCGATTGGTGCATTTCCTGTTTGATCTGATCGCCTAGCCCGCGCGAAGCTGCCGCCGACAGCAACTGGATTACGTGCGAGCGCAGCTCCAGCGTTTCGGGATCAATGATCTGGAATTCTTCTTCGACACCAATCGTGAAGCGGTGAGCCACAGGAAGCCCTCCGGATCGGGATGACTACTGGGGACTTCGGAGCCAGTATCATACCCTGCTCATTTCAAAAACACACGTCCGCGCCGCTAACCCCAAAAAAGCGCCAACAATAAAATTGACTTGCAGCGAATTACGGACTAGTTTCTGTTCTACAAGACGGCAGAGTACGTCGCTGCGCACTATTTTTCTCCCTAAAATTCTCCGCGACTCGTAAAGTGCGCTCGGCGTTACCTCGTCGATTCACAGGCCACGGTATTCCATAGCTGACAAACAGGTCTAGACCCGGGCTCGATTTTCAGAATTCGCTAAAGGAGACTTCATGAAGAGAATTTCTATGTGGTTCTTGATTGCAGTGGTCGCGTTGACAAGCGCGGCTTGGCTCTATGCTCAGGCCGATACGGAAAAAGCAGTTGCTGGCCTCGAACAAAAATGGCTCGAGTCGCAAAAGGCCAATAATCCAGACATGGTCGCCCCGTTGCTCGCCGACAAATTCGTCAGCACCGGCAGCGATGGAAAAGTAAACGACAAAGCTGGCGCGTTGGCCGATGCGAAAAAGACCAAATACACCAGCGCCGACTATGAAAATGTGAAAGTCACCGTATTCGGCGACACCGCCATCGCTACTGGCGGTTTCAAAGGCAAGGGCACAGACGCATCCGGAAAGCCTATGGACGCTCACGAGCGCTGGACCGATACCTGGGTAAAAATGCCGAGCGGCAAGTGGCAATGTGTTGCCTCGCAAAGCTCAACCATCGCAATGTAACGTAACAAATCAGGCCGACTTCAACGCAGTGTAACTCTCGTGGGCCGTCTGCATCTCAGGCGGCCCTTTGTTCGTGCCCCGGCGACACTTTCCTCAACGTTCCTCGCCGCCCTCCGTAACGTCCCTTGCTGATTTCAAGTACACACCTTATGTGTCACTGTGCAACCAGTGCCCATGTGTTCCTACCTGTATAGTCTCTGAAGCACACGACCTATGCCGCGCCAACCTAACTCCAACGAGCAACTCGACTACATCGCCGCGCTTCTCGACGATATGTGGTGCATCCCAGGAACCAAGATTCGATTCGGCCTCGACGCCGTGATCGGCTGGGTCCCGGGCATTGGTGACGCGCTCGCCGGTGTGGCCTCCTGCTTCATCGTCTTCGCCTCCTGGCGTCGCGGCGTGCCCACGGTTACCCTCACCCGCATGGTTGCGAATATTCTTCTTGAAGCCACCGTCGGCGCCATCCCATTCGTCGGAGATATTTTCCACGTCGCCTGGAAAGCGAACCGCCGCAATTATCGTCTGCTCACTCGAGAAAAGCAGAATCCCGGCGCCGAGAGCCGCAAAGACTGGATGTTTCTCGCCGTCATCTTATTCGCGCTGCTGGTGGTCATCGGAATCCCCATCGCCCTATTCATTTGGCTACTCCGGTATCACGTAGCATCGCCCTCCGCATAGCTCCATTGACACCTTTTCCCTGCTGACCTACACTCCCCTCGCTTGCTCCATCTATCCGCGCATTTTCATTCACGATTTCGTATTCAGGAGATTCCATGCGTCTGAATTCCACTTATTCAAAGCGCAATCTTTGCTCCTCCCTGGGCGCTGCGATTTTATTTTTGGCCGTCCCAGCCCTGCGCGCACAGGATGCGGCAAAGCCTGACCAGAAGCCGCAGGAAGAATCAAAAGTGGCCACGGTCGAAGTCACTCCGCTGCAATCGAATGCTGCCATTAACAGCAAACTGAAATTCCAGGCCGTCGCGAAAGATGCCGCCGGCAATACACTCCCCGATCCCGTCAAGCATTGGTTCGCCGCCCCCTTCGATTCCGCCGCCGCCGATGACAATGGCGAAGTTTCCTTCGTACAGCCCGGCGAAATCACCGTCGGCGCGCTGATCGGCAAGAAAGTAGGATACGCGCATGTCATCGTGGCCAAGGCGCACATCGCGCGCATCGATGTTTCGCCTCTGCCCACGCCGCTAGCTACCGGCTCCGTGCATCAGCTCACAGCAAGAGCGCGCAATACCAACGGCGATCCTCGCACCGATATTCCGTTCACCTGGAATTCCGAAAACGCTTCCGTGGCCACCGTTGACGCCGGAGGCCTCGTCCATGCGCTGAAGCCCGGCACAACCAAAGTCCGCGCAACAGGCGATGGCGCTACCGGCGAAGTTTCAATTCACGTCGTCAAGAATTCTGTCTCGGCTCTTCAAGTTTCGCCCGAAACCGCTACCGCCAAGACCGGCGACGTAGTCCACTTCTCGGCCAAAGACAAGAAAGGTTCCGCCATTCCTACGGAAGTCACCTGGTCAGTGCAAAACGCCGGCGCACACGTGTGGCCCGATGGCGCGTTTGTTGCTGATCGCCCCGGTACCTACACAGTGCAGGCGATTGTTGGTGATCGCGCCGCATCCGCTAGCATCGCCGTCGCTCCTCGCAATGTCGAACGCGAAGTCGAAGTCGTTGGCCACGTGATGCCCAAGGATGAACAGTTTGCCGAAGAATGGATTTGGGATCATTACGCCTACCTCTCCGGAATAAGCGACAAACTTTATATTTACGACATCGCCGATCCCGCCCATCCGCAAAGTGCCGATCCGCTAAAAGTCGATGCCCGCCTGATCAACGATGTCAGCGTCACCGCCGACGGCAAGATCGGCGTCATCACCCGCGAAGGCGCCTCCAGCCGCAAAAACGGCATCGTCTTTCTGGACACGACCGATGCGATGCATCCCAAAGTCATTTCCGAGTACACCACCACGGTAACCGGCGGCGTGCATAGCGCCTACGTCAACACTCATTACGTCTATCTCACCGACGATGCCACCGGCTCGCTGCGCGTTATCGATTTCGCCGACGTGAAAAATCCCAAAGAAGTGGCGCGTTGGCAGGTAGAAAGTTCCGCCCAAATGCGCATCCCGATTCCTCAAGAATCCGGTGGCGGATTCACCATGGTCGGCCGCTACCTTCACGACGTGCAGGTGCTCGATGGGCTCGCCTACTTGGCGTACTGGCGCGATGGCGTCGTGATCCTCGATGTTGGCAACGGCATCAAAGGCGGAAGTCCCGAGCATCCGCAATTTGTCTCAACGTATCGCTTCAACTACGACGAATTGTATGGCCCGCACTGGCTTGCCGGCGCTCACGCTGTTTACCGCTACAAAAATTACGTCTTCGTTGGCGACGAAGTTTTTCCGGAAATGTTCGAACTGGCCTCACGCGATCGCATTCCCGTTCGCGGCATTGCGCACGTCCTGGATGTCAGCGATTTGGCGAATCCCCGCGAAGTGGCCAGCTACAGCGTGCCCGAAGCCGGATCGCACAACATCTGGGTCTTCGACGATGTGCTCTACATGGGTTATTACAATGGCGGCGCGCGCGTGCTCGATGTTTCCGGCGAACTGCGCGGCGAACTCTACAATCAAGGCCGCGAAATCGCTCGCTTCTGGTCCGGCGATGCCAGTGGCTTTCGTCCCAACCTACCCTTCGCCTGGGGCGCCTATCCTTATAAGGGCCTGATTTACGTCAACGACGTGCACGGCGGATTGTGGTCCGTGAAATTGGGCAAGCCCAAGCCCTATTCCATGACCACCGAATCGCCGCGCTAAGTCGCGCGAAAGCGCTCAGCCTTTGTAGCCGCTGGCCTTTAAGCCGGCGGTTTTGCCGCCAGCTATTCCATCTTCCAAAAATCAATTCCCGCAGCCTGCGGAGGTGTATCCACATTGGCGACAGCCTTCCTCGCCACCAGATCGATCACTTCCATATTTCCCGGTTCCTCGCCCACGCCTTCCGAGGTCACAAACGCGTACAGGCTGTCCGGCGAAATCACCACGCCATGCACCACTTTCCGCTTAGTAGGAATCCGCGCCAGTTCCTTGCCCGTAGCAATATCAAAAATGGATGCAGACGCGTCGCGCTTGTTCGTAGCCACCAGCAGCTTCCCATCGGGTGACACGCCCAAGTTGTAAACACCGTTGCCCGCAGGAATGCGCCGCACCAACGCCCACGACTTGGTATCCACTTCCACAATCTCGTTGGACTTGTTGCAAGCCACAAAAATGCGCGCACCATCCACGCTAGGCTGCGCCCATGTGGGGCTGCAAGTCACCGCGCTCATCGACATGGCCATCCCCTCATGTCCTTCCATCTTTGCCGGCATCGCAGCGGCCGCCGCACCTGCCGATTCGCGCGGCGCCATTCCCGCGTAACCCTGCTCTTTTCCCGCGCTCACCCGAAACGTTCGCGCCACTTTCATTTTATCTGCGTCGATTTCCACCAGCAGGTCGTCCATCATGCACGCGGAGTATTGCCGCGACCCGTCGTGCGTAATCCGCGAGCCATGCGGCATCACACACGTATTAATCCGCGCCACTTCCAGCATCTGATTAGTGTCGACCACCGAAACGCTGCTAGGCACAGGATCGCCATGCAAATTGAAATTCACTACGTACAGAAAATTGCCGTCCGGCGAGACATCCGCCGTCGCCGGAAATAATCCCAGTCCCACCTGGCCCACCACGCGATCGTCGTCGCTCACATATTTAATCGCCGTGCCGTACGGGCGCCCGTGGCCAATCGAAACGTAAAAATTCTTATGGTCTGGGGAGAACGCGATGCCATGCGGCCCGCTGATATCGCTCTGCAACACCCGGGTCTCCGTAAGCTTTTCGATCTTTGCGCCCTCAGGTCCGAAGTGCACCGTGGCGATACGATCCGCCGATTCGCATACCAGCTTTACCCAATAATTCTTGGCGGGTGTTTCGCCGCTCTTCACCGGCAAGCTCATCGCCAGCAAAATTCCAGCAGCCACCATCAACCCTGTCGTACGACGCATTCGCGTTTCTCCTGCACCGGCTCGATTCTATCCTACTCCCCGCGCGCAATTGGCTCTCGACGCCTCGCCGCGGGTATTGAGACACTTTCTCCATGCAAATCGCACCGTTTCGCATTGAAGAATATTTTGGCAAGTATGAATTCTCGGCCAAGTACCTACTCTCCTCCTCGGATTGCCAGTCGCAAACCATTGAAGAAGTTTTGGCGCTCGAACCCGGCTCACAGGAGAAACTTCTGAAGCACTGGTGCGGCTACACCGAATCTCCCGGCGCTCCATGGCTCCGCGAAACCATTGCGAGTTTATATAAAGAAATCCGCGCTGACGATGTACTCGTTTTTGCCGCAACCGAAGAAGCGATCTTCGTCTTTTACCAGGCGCTGTTCGGTCCTGGCGATCACCTCATCGTCGAATCGCCTTGCTATGAAAGCGCTCTGACACTGGCGAAGAGCACCGGAGCCGCAGTCAGCGAATGGCAGCGTAAGTCCGAAAACGGGTGGGCTCATGACCTGGGCGCACTGGAAGCGCTCATCCAGCCAAACACCCGCGCCATTTACATCAACACCCCGCACAATCCTACCGGCCTACTGATGCCACTAAATATTTTGCAGGGAATCATGCAGCTCGCCTCGCGCACCGGCATTTACGTTTTTTGCGACGAAGTCTACCGCGAACTAGAACATGATCCCGCAACCCGCTTGCCGGCTGGCTGCGATTTATACGAGCGTGCGGTGAGTCTCGGTTCCATGAGCAAAACTTATGGACTGCCCGGCCTCCGCCTCGGCTGGATGGCCTGCCGCGACGTTGCGCTCCTAAAGAAGTGTCTCGAATTCAAATACTACACAACGATTTGCAGCAGCGCGCCCAGCGAATTCCTCGCCGATGTCGCCCTTCGCCATCGCTCCAAGATCGTCGACCGCAATCGCCAAATCGTGATCAACAACCTCGCGCTGCTCACCGCATTCATGGCCCGCCGCTCGTCCCTGTTTTCCTGGACTCCGCCCAACGCCAGCCCCATCGGCTTCGTGAAATTCAATGCCAACCGCGATGTCCTGGAATTCTGCGAAACCGTCGTGCGCGACGCCAACGTCCTGCTCCTCCCAGGCTCAGTCTACGACCAGCCCCATCACATCCGTTTCGGCTACGGCCGCCGCAACATGCCAGAATCCTTAGCCCATCTCGAATCCTATCTGCAATCCCACCTGTAATCCCCTGTGGCGGCCACCCCTCGTCCTGAGCAACGCGAAGGATTAGGCGGCCACCTCGACGTAACCACGACAGCGCACAATAAAAAAGGGCCACCGGATTCCGGCAGCCCTTTTGTGAATAGCCTTAATATGTGGGGATCGTCTAAGCGGCACCCATCGAACGCCTCGCCTGAAAACATTCCCGGCAGAACACCGGGCGCCCCTGCGTTGGCCGGAAGGGAACTGTGGTTTCCTTGCCGCACTGCGAGCAGGTCGTCTTTGTTTCCGAACGTATGGGGCCGGCGCTATTACCGCCGCCTCCGCCCCCACCCTCCGCGCGCTTGGCCTTGCAGCCTTTGCATCGCTTTGGTTCGTTCTTGAAGCCCTTGTCGGCGAAAAACATCTGTTCGCCGGCCGTAAATACAAATTCAGCGCCACACTCCGAACACTTCAGCACCTTGTCGTGAAATTCCATGATGAGCCGCTCCCCCTTGCACCCAAATCGGGCAGGGGAGCCGGGCTCATCTCGCACCCAAGCTTCTAGACAGTCGAAGAAACGTAGCCTGAAGAATGCAGGGCACGGATCTCTTCGGCCTGGGGGCGAAGAATCGTACGTATACCCAAACAATCTGCCTGATTCGGGGCCTGATCCCGGAAGTGCGGCGCTGAGGCGGCGTTACCAGCAGGAATTAATCCTGCTCGCGACGCTGCTTCTTGCGCAGTCGCTTCCGCGAAAGCGCTTCTTTGGCCCGGCGTTTTTCTCCGGGCTTCATATAGAAGCTATGCTTCTTTATTTCCTTAATGATGTCTTCCTGCTGCACTTTGCGCTTAAAACGGCGCAACGCATTCTCAAGAGACTCACTCTCTTGAATGACGACTTCTGCCAATGTATTTCACCCCAATTCCGGTTCGGATTGGCTGCAATGCAGAGCCTGTGGACTTAACCTGAGGCTCTACCCTGCATTATTGTCTCATGAGGTTGCTGGCTTCTTGTAGTCAATTCCGGCCTGCGAAGTCAAGTACTGTTTAGGTTATAGGACTCAGAAAGTCTCAGGCCGCCGTTAAGCCAAAATTACAGCGATGTCAGACTGTACGTTATAGTACATCTCAGCCTGGCCTCAGCCTGGCCCCGATGTTTTGCACTGGACTGTGCTGGTACACTGTGGTGCTTCTTATTCCCCGCTCGGGAGTTGCCCTTCCATGGCTGACATGCGCGATGCTCTCGGAGTTCTTCTGGCAGGTGGTCAAGGCGAACGTTTGTGGCCGTTAACCCGCGATCGCGCCAAGCCCGCGGTTCCGTTCGGCGCCCTCTATCGCATTATCGACATCACGCTCTCCAACTGCGTGAACTCCAGCTTGCGCCGCGTCTTTGTTCTCACTCAATACAAGGCGCTCAGCTTGAGCCGCCATATCCGCGCCGGTTGGTCCTCGCTCATGGGTAGTCTGGGCGAATTCATTGAAGTGCTTCCTCCGCAGATGCGCGTCTCGCAGCAGTGGTATCAAGGCACTGCCGACGCCGTGTACCAGAACATCTATTCCATCGGCAGCGAACGCTCCAAATTCGTTTTCATTTTGTCTGGCGACCACATCTACAAAATGAATTACGCCAAAATGTTGCAGCAGCACGCCGATTCCGGCGCCGACGTCACCGTAGCCACCATCGAAATTCCCGTGGAAGAAGCTGCCAAGCAGTTTGGCGTGATCGAAACCGATAAAGATTGGCGCATCGTCGGCTTCGAAGAAAAGCCCGCCCAGCCGAAAAGCTCGCCTCACAAGGCCGGCTATTGCAACGCCTCCATGGGCGTCTACATTTTCAATACGCAAATGCTGATCCCCGCGCTGATGGCCGACTCCGAAGATAAAACTTCCGCCCACGATTTTGGCAAAAACATCATTCCGCGCATCATCAGCAAACAGCGCGTCTACGCCTACAACTTTGTCGACGAAAACAGTCGCGAAACTTTGTACTGGCGCGACGTCGGCACCATCGATGCCTACTACGAAGCCAACATGGATCTCGTCAGCGTTTCGCCCGTCTTCAATTTGTACGATAAACACTGGCCGCTTCGTGGCTGGCAGCATCAGTATCCCCCGGCAAAATTCGTCTTCGGCGATAAAGACCGCATTGGCACTGCCGTCGATTCCATCGTCGCTGGTGGCTCCATTCTTTCCGGTGGCACTGCCAAAAACTGCGTGATTGGCTACGACGTGCGCGTCAACAGCTATTGCGAAGTCTCCGAATCCATTTTGTATAACCACGTGAATATCGGCCGGCACTCCAAAATTCGCCGCGCCATCATCGATCGCCACGTCAACTTGCCCGAGCGCACCGAAATTGGTTACGACATCGAGGCTGATCGCCGCCGCTTCCACGTTACCGATTCGGGAATCGTCGTCGTCGTGCGCCAGGAATCCCTGATCGAAGAGCCGGAAGAGCAATAAATTTCCTGTGTGACTCGTAAGAAACAGTCACATTCACAATTCGCGTGTTCTCCGTCACTCGCCCCTCCTTTTCCGTCTGCTACAATCTTTGGTTGCTAATTGCTCAGGAGCTTTGACGACATGTCTACCAAGATCACTCGCGTTCATGCACGCCAGATCATCGATTCGCGCGGCAACCCCACTGTCGAAGCCGATGTACTTCTCGAAGGCGGCGCTCTCGGCCGCGGCGCTGTCCCTTCCGGCGCCTCCACCGGTGAACACGAAGCACTCGAACTCCGCGATGGCGACAAATCCAAATTTCTCGGCAAAGGTGTGCTAAAGGCCGTCGCCAACGTAAACGGCGAAATCGCCAAGTCCATCGTGGGTTTCGATGCCGCCGATCAGCGCGCCCTCGACCACAAAATGATCACCCTCGATGGCACGCCCACCAAATCGCGCCTCGGTGCCAACGCCATTCTCGCCGTCTCCATGGCCGCAGCGCGCGCCGCCGCCGTTGCACTCAAGCAGCCTCTCTACAAATATCTGTCGCGCTACTCCACCGACACCTCCGCGAATCTTCTGCCCGTCCCAATGATGAATATTTTGAATGGCGGCGCCCACGCCGATAGCTCCGTGGACTTCCAGGAATTTATGGCCATGCCCATCGGCGCTCCTTCCTTCAGCGAAGCGCTGCGCTGGGGCGTCGAAGTGTTTCACTCACTGAAGACCGCGCTGAAAAAACATGGCTATTCCACCGCTGTCGGCGACGAAGGCGGCTTCGCCCCAAGCTGCAAGTCCAACGAAGAAGCGATTCAAATCGTTTTGGAAGCCATCACCGCGGCTGGCTACAAACCCGGCGAACAGGTCGCCATCGCTCTCGATCCTGCCGCCAGCGAATTTTACGACAAGGCCTCTGGCAAATACGTCTTCAAGAAGTCCGATAAGTCCGCGCATACTTCCGCGGAAATGGCAGCCTACTGGACCAGTTGGGTCGAAAAATATCCCATCGTTTCGCTGGAAGATGGCATGGCCGAAGACGACTGGGCCGGTTGGAAAGCCCTCACCCAATCCGTGGGCAGCAAAACCTCCAAGAAAAAAATCCAGCTCGTCGGCGACGATCTCTTCGTCACCAACACCGAGCGCCTCTCCCGCGGCATCAACGAAGGCATCGCCAACGCCATTTTGATCAAGCTCAATCAGATTGGCAGCGTCACCGAAACCATCGATGCCATCGAACTGGCTCGCAAGGCGGGATACCACTCCGTAATTTCCCACCGCTCCGGCGAAACCGAAGACACCTTCATCGCCGACCTTGCTGTCGCCACCGCCGCCGGTCAAATCAAAACCGGTTCCGCGTCGCGCACCGATCGCATTGCAAAGTACAACCAACTCCTCCGCATCGAAGAGGAACTAGGCTCCGCCGCCCGTTTTAATGGCAAGGCGCCTCTAGTCTAATCGTTTCGCTTTTTCCCAGCGTCATCGCGGAGGGTGCCCCACCCTAGATTTGTTAGGGTGGGTCTTGGGTTTCTCTTCTTCTGCTTTGTCTCTTTACAATTCTCTCCGCCATAGTGATGCGGCCCTTGCGGACCGATCCGGTACACGCGCCGCACTCCGCGTTGCCTCAAGCGTATTCGCACACTGAATATCCTATGTGACGCACGCCACTGCCGCTTCCCACCGCTCTCGCTAGCATCAATCAATGGCCTAGGCTGAGGCGGGTCAACCCCGTGTACTAAACCGTCGCCGCCTGGGCCTGTTACTCGCCTGTCCGATGGGCATTCTCACCCAAGTCGAATTTCCTCCAGCACCCGCTCCCGCCATCGAAGACGCCACACCTGCCATCACCATCAATCCCTGGCTCATCGCATTCACCGTAATGCTCGCCACCTTTATGGAGGTACTCGACACCAGCATCGCCAACGTCGCCCTTCCCCACATCGCTGGCAGCCTCTCCGCCGGCGTCGACGAAAGCACCTGGGTGCTCACCTCCTATCTCGTTTCCAACGCCATCGTCCTCCCGCTCACCGGCTGGTTCTCTCGCCTCTTTGGCCGCAAACGTTTCTACATGGCCTGCGTTTTAATTTTTGTACTCAGCTCGCTGCTCTGCGGCCTCGCGCCCACCTTGCCGCTGCTCGTCTTTTTCCGCGTCCTGCAAGGAGCAGGCGGTGGCGGATTGCAGCCCGTCTCGCAAGCCATTCTGGTCGAAAGTTTCCCGCGCGCAAAACAAGGCATGGCCATGGCCGTTTACGGCATGGGCGTGGTGGTCGCGCCAATCATCGGTCCCACCCTCGGCGGATGGATCACCGACAACTACACTTGGCGCTGGATCTTCTTCATCAATATTCCCGTCGGCCTGCTCTCCATCATTCTCACGTCCATGCTCATCGCCGATCCTCCTCATCTCACCGGCCAAAAAAATCAAGGCCGCCTGCGCATCGACTACATCGGCCTAGCATTCCTCAGCGTCGGCCTCGGCTTCCTGCAAGTCGTCCTCGATAAAGGCCAGCGCGACGATTGGTTCGCTTCTCATTTCATCACTTGGTGCGCCACTGCCTCGGCCATCGGTTTGATCGGCGCGGTCGCGTGGGAGTTGCGCCAGAAAGAGCCCATCATCGAGCTGCATCTTTTCAAAGATCGCAACTACGCCGTAGCCACCGCCACCATGTTTGTACTCGGCGTGGTCCTCTACGGCACCACCGTGCTTTTGCCGGTCATGCTGCAAACACTGATGGGCTACACCGCGCAGCTCAGCGGCCTGGTGCTTTCCCCGGGCGCCATCCTCACCATGATCACGCTGCCAATTTGTGGCCGCCTGCTTGCCAAATATCCCCCGCACTGGCTGGTGATGGTCGGACTCTTCTTTCTGTCGCTCGGCATGTTCGCCCTCGCCCGCCTCAATCTCTACACCAGCTTCCCCGTGTTTGTATTTGTCTGGATGATCTCCCGCGGCAGCCTGGGCTTCCTCTTCGTGCCCATCAACGTGTCCGCGTTTGCCTTCGTCCCCAAAGAACGCATGAACAGCGCCACCGGCATGATCAACCTCGCCCGCAACATTGGTGGCAGCGTTGGCATTTCTTTAGTCACCACCTGGCAGACCCGCTTCGCCCAGCGCCACCAAATGCGCCTCATCGAAAATTATTCCCCGCTGAATCCCAACTACAATCGCGCCGTGCACGGCCTGGCAGCCTTGCTGCACTCCCGCGGCTCCGACATGGTCACCGCCACCAAACAAGCCCAAGCCCTGCTCTACGGCGAACTCCAGCGCCAAGCCAACATGCTCGCCTTCATCGATGTCTACTGGCTCCTCGGCGTCCTCTGCTTCGCCGTCCTCCCCTTCATGTTCTTCATGAAGCGCCCCTCCCCCGCCCAACTCGACCTCCCAATTCCCTGAAATCGTGCCCGATACTGTAGCGATGGCCTTCAGGCCAGCGGCTTCCCAAGGGGCAAATCGGCGGAGCGCGCCGCCGACTGTTATTTTTGACAATAACACCCAGCTATAGCTAGGCCTACCCTGTCCCGCAGTTCGATTCCAGGTCATTCTCAGCCAGTGGCGACCAATGCCCACACAAACCTTTTCTTCGTTCGAGGCTTTTTTCGACGCGTTCCGGTTCGCGAATATGCGCCCGATGGTCCTCGGGCCCGCGGGTGAGAATTGGGTGCTCTCTACCCTGGTTCTCGGCAATTTGAACATTCAATGGGGACAGGCAGAGGCCAAAGCAGTCGTCGAGGGAGCCCCGAGGGCGGGCGGTGTCTCGATCTTCCTTCCGACCCGGACGCCTGCGGCATGGTGGTGGAACGGGCGTCAGTGTGACGAACTTTCGCTAATGGTCGAAGTGCCGGGCGCCGATTTCTGCCTAGCCGCCGCCGAAACGCCACGGAGCTGGTGTGGTCTGTATATTCCGAATCAGTTGCTCGCGGATGCGAACGGAGACGTGACGACAACTGTCGGCTCCAAGCGTGGTTTTTTTCAAGTGTCACGTCAGCGGATCATGAGGTTCCGATCGATCGTTGGGCAGCTCGAAGCGATAGTTCAGGGAGCGCCGGCGGTCTTGGAATCAGCTGCTGGACAGAGGGCAGCGGGGCAGAAACTGCTTCGAGAGGTCCACAACTTGCTTGCCGCACCGAACACAGTCGAACTCACACCTGACCGCCACGTGGTACCGCGAAGAGAAATCATTCGCATTGCAATGGATTTCGTCGAACAGCATGACCGCGAGTCCCTGTCCGTGGAGCAGCTTGCTACCGCGTCAGGTGTGTCTGAGCGAACACTCCGTGATGCTTTTGCCAGGTACTTTGGGGTACCGCCCGTGCAATACCTGAACCGGCGAACCCTCCACCAGGTTCGCAGAGCGCTGAAGGCCGCCGATCCTTCCGTGGCGACAGTCACCGAGATTGCAACTCAGTTTGGGGTTTGGCAGTTCGGCCGCATGTCACACGATTACCGCGCCCTGTTCGGGGAACTTCCCTCCGAGACCTTGCGCCACTAGCACTAAGTGCCAAAGGGAGCGAGCGCCATCCACGGATGCGCTGAGCATGAAATCCCATGTGAAAGAGCAGTTTTGCGAGGCGGTTTAAAAAGAAGGTGAATTCTTTCCATTTTGCCGAATTTGAATAGCCAACGTAGAGAGCAGTTTCGTAGGCTCCCCACAGATCGCCAATTCACAGGTAATTTGCAGCGTAATCGCAGGCGGATGGACGGATTGAGATAACAGTCATGGTCAGACCAGAAGACATCGGGTCGCTTACCGATTTTACGCGGAACACCAAAGCGCACCTGAAACGACTGAAGCGGACCGGACGCCCCGAGCTGCTGACGGTCAACGGCAAGGCGGAGGTGGTGGTGCAAAGCGCCTCTGCATACGAGCGGCTGGTGAAGGCGCTGGAAAAACTGAAAAGCGAGTCGTCACGAGAAAGCTGATGGAAGAGAGGCGATAAGGCTCTCGAAAGTGATCGTCGAAGAGGTTGCGAAGCCTGGGTAGCGCAATGGATTTATGCACGCGTAACAAGCTTCGGTTTTCTAGCTGTTCACGGAAAAGAGGGAGTTTTATGAAATTAACTATTCTCTGTCTCTTAGCGGCCACTGTGTTTCCTTCAACAAGCGGAGCTCAGGGTCCTGTAACCGAAGTCTTGAAAGAAGGAAGTTCGGTCAAGTTCAACGTGAAGGCATCCGTAGCGATCGACGGTACATTCGACAAATGGGACGCCACGATGACATTCCCGTCGCCGGATGTCACGTCAGGCGTTCTGGACATCAAGATTCAGGCTGCCAGTGTGAATACGGGGAGCGGGATGAAGGACGACAAGCTGCGAGGCAAGGACTTCTTTGACGCCAAGGACGACCCGAACATCACGTTTCATTCCACCAAGGTTGTGCAGACCGGTCCAAACACCGTGGATATACAAGGAACATTTACCATTCGAGGCGTCTCGAAGCCCGAGACACTGGCCTTTGCGATTACCGGCAAGGGGACTGGCGAGGGCAACATCAAAGGAACGATGGCCTTCGACCGTAAGGAGTTCGGGATGAACAGCGGTATTCCGTTCATCAAGATCGCGGATCGCGTTGAGGTTACCGTTGACCTGAAATTGAAGCGAGTCAGCGGGCCCGCGCTGGTGTTTAAAGAGTAGCGCAATTGCAGCGTGATGGTGACGAAGACGCTCAATCATCTCCAGAAAGTGTGCAGAAATGAAAAATAGAACCAAGCACTTGGTGTTTGCTACCGCGATGGCGTGCGCACTGGCTTTGGCGGCGCAAGGGGCCCAAAGCGACAAGGAGAAGCAACAGCAGGATATCCGGAAAATGGCTCACGACACGCTTCAACAGCTTTACAAAGCCGAGCCAAAGACCAAAGCAGCAGTCACGCACGCGGCGGGATACGCAGTCTTCAGCAACATGGGAGTGAAGATCCTCCTGGCTGGCTCTGGCAATGGCAAAGGTCTCGCCGTGAACAACAAGAGCAAGCAAGAAACGTTTATGAAAATGCTCCAGGTCCAGGCTGGGCTCGGAATGGGCGTCAAGAAATTTCGCGTTGTCTTTGTTTTCGATAACGAAAAGGCGCTGGAAAGCTTCGTCAATTCAGGCTGGCAATTGGGCGGACAATCCACGGCCGCAGCCACCACCGGAGACAAGGGTGGATCGATGGCGGGAGCGGCTTCTGTGTCGGAAGGAGTCTGGATGTATCAACTGACGGACAAAGGTTTGGCCGCCGAAATCAGCGCCACCGGCACGAAGTACTACAAAGATGGTGATTTGAACTAAAGAATTAGTCGATTACTGCAAACGAATCCGCAATTTCTTGGGCGATACGAGATGGCAGTACGAACAAAGGAGAAGACTGATGGAAAACGACGACAATATGAAGGAGCGGCCATCGATTAGCGATGTGAGCCGACGCAATCTGCTCAAAGGAGCGATCGCAGGTGTGGCCGCGGCTGGCATATCCGCCGCCACCCCAGCTCCGACGGATGCGCAGGCCGGATGCGAGCCGGTTAATCCATATGGTGGGGGCCCGAGCAAGGGCTTGCAGTTCCCGCCCTACTACCAGCCGACTCCATCAGTTCGCAGCCGGATGAACTATTTCCCCGGCAGTGAGCCGATCGGAAAAGACGAGATGCGCATCTCGTTTGTGGGCAGTTGTCCCTTCCCGCCGCGTCGCGATCAGGCCGGAACTTGCATCATGGTCGAACTCGGAAATGGCGACCGCTTCTTCTTCGACTTCGGCCCCGGCTGCGTGAAAAATATTTTGGCGATGGGCGTGCCCGTCCCGAGTATTAATGACATTTTCATTACGCACTTGCATGTGGACCACTACCACGACTTGTCCTATCTGCTGCCATTTTCGGCGTGGTCAGGCCGGTGGAAGATGCCGCTGCGTGTCACCGGGCCTTCGGGACGTACGCCGGAACTCGGCACCAAGGGAATGGTCGCGGGCATGAAGCAGATGCTCAAGTGGCACTTGGAAGCCTTCGATGCCTGCCCAATCGGGGACGGCTATGAGGTTGAAGTCAACGAGTTCGACTGGAAGGACGAGAACGGCGTCTGCTACGACAAGAACGGCGTCACAGTCCGCCACTGGCGGCGCTCGCACGTCAAGGATGGCGCCTCGGCGTACCGTTTGGACTGGAATGGCCTTTCGTTTGTGTGGACCGGCGATGGCCGGCCTGACGACCTGACGGCCAAGTACGCCAAGGGAGTGGATGTATTTGTGACCGAGTTGCAGCCCGACCTGTCGCGCATCAACATGCTCAAGTACGGTCTGCCGGAATTCCTCTACAACTACACTGTTGATATCCACCATACGGTGGCTTACGCGACGGGTTACCTCATCAACCAGGTCAACCCTCGGGTCGGTATGGCGACACATCTGGCGTTTGACGATGACACGCTCAACGAGCAAAGCGCCGACATTCGGGCGCACTGGAAGGGGCTTTTCCTGTATGGCGCGCCGGACGTGGTGACCGTCAACGTAACCAAGGACGCCATCTGGCAACGGGACGCAGTCCTGCCAGGATTCTCTGGTCAGTCCATGCCGAATCCCACCCTGCTCTTCGGCGATCCGCTGCCTCTCGCTACGGGCCAGGGCGTGGTGCCACAACCAAGATTGCCACGTGAGCAACAGCAGGAGCAACTGACTCGTGATCTCGAAATCGATCCGCACAAATACTATCCACCTAACGTGTACCGTCAGCCGCTTACCAAGCTGCCAGATCCGCAACTGGTCGATCTGATGGAGATGGCGAAGGTGATGGGAATCGACATCAGCAAATTCAAGAAATAGATCTGTGGTCCGGGCGTCCCGCCGCACCCGTCACGGCGGGACGCTATGTTTTCGGGACGCGGAGATTTTTTGGTCTCACGTTTTCTAAAGGAAACCTCGAGCATGGAAATCATAAATGACAGCGGCAAAACCGTTCCGATGACTATCCTCACCGGATTTCTTGGCGCGGGGAAAACCACACTCCTAAATCGCATTCTGACGGGCAACCACGGCCTTCGCGTAGGAGTACTCGTCAACGACTTTGGCTCGATCAATATTGATGCCGAACTCGTGGTCGGCGTCGACGACAATATGATCAGCCTGGCGAACGGTTGTGTGTGTTGTCAGATTCGCGACGACCTCATCGAGTCCGTAGATGCGTTACTCACAAGGCCGGAAGGTATCGAATACATTCTGCTTGAGGCCAGTGGCGTGGCTGATCCGAGTGGAATCTTCGCGACGTTTACTGACGAAAATCTGAGGGATCGAATCAGGTTGGATAGCGTGATTTGCGTTGTTGATGCTGACCAGGTCTTTGCCCACCCAGAGTACCCGCCGCTCATGCAGCTCAAGCTGCACCAAGTAGGATTCGCGGATATGCTCATCCTCAACAAAGTCGACCTGGCCGGCACAGAGCAGGTCGCGAAGGTGCGCGCGTGGCTTGACGAACACTTCAACCGTCTACGCATCGTCGAAACAAATTTCTGCGAAGTCCCGTATGAAATTCTGTTGGGCGTAGGGCGTTTTGACGCGACGCGAGCGAATATGAATGTAGCGGGAATCGCCCAGCAGAGCTGCAGTTCCTCGGATTGTCACAACGAAACTCACCGTCACGATCATTCGACGGTCTTCAGCACCTGGAACTACGTTACAGAGCAACCGCTGAGGCTCGAATCATTGCGCGAATCCTTGCGCAAGTTGCCGGGAAGCATTTATCGCGCAAAGGGCGTGATCTATAGCTCCGACGCACCAAAGCACCGCGCGGTGCTTCAGGTTGTCGGCAGGCGCGTCGACATTTCCATTCAAGAGGAATGGGGCCAGCGCGCACGGCGTACGCAAATCGTCGCCATCGGCGCGGCCGGCAGTATCGACGCGAAGCTGCTCGAACAAACATTCGCGTCATGCCTCGCTTCTGCGACCGGGCGGGTCTAACTCCTAATAAGTCGCGTAACCGGACTAGTCAAGTTCTAGGACTTCACATGGAAGATCAGTGCGGTAATCCGGATCCGTGAAGGTGAAGCCGCGGGGGTACCATAAAGGCGTGCCACTTATAGAAAACCTCAGCCTTGCGGAACTCAAATGTCTCGCCAAGGCTTCGGGGTATACGAAAATTCGACTCCGAATGGACGGGGCACCTAGCGTTGCCTTAGCCCATTGGAACGGCGTCGCAACAGAAGCGGGTCCTTTCGTCCATGCTGATGTTTGGTACAACTTGGACGGCGCTACCTTGGTTGTGACCAAAACTGGCGAGCTAGACACTCATTTCGATTTAGCCTGAGTCACTTGGCTTACGCTTCGTCTCGTTCGATTACTCCGCCTCACGAATTTATATCACTCGAAAAATGATCGCATTACTGAGAAATGACGACGAGCTTGCCGGGTTGCTAGGCCATGAACTGAGCGACGCCCTGACCCACCAGAATCCGACTATTGTTAGCCAGTTATTTCACGAAATTCTGGGCGTAAACGCGGTCAGCGATCGCAAGGATATTCTAGAAAAATTAAGCCGAGCGTTAGACAGCATCGACCGCAATCCAAAACTATTGAGCAAAGCTAGCGAGATAATGCAGGAGTAGAAAAAGCTTCACCAGAATGAGCCAGATCGCGTGGCCCTCTACGCGTCCGCGGCGGCTGGATTTTCGCCCCGCGCCTATCTGGAACTCTTTGCACGTCCTGAGGGAACTAGTGGTAGCAGTGGGAGTGTGCTCACGGATTACTTCGGGGCGACAACCTCGATTCTAAGACGTCTTCGCGAGATTCAAAAAACATTGAGGCAGCTCCCGCGCCAATGCCGGGACATGGTACCTGTCGCCTCCCCAGCGTTTCGCACGTGGCAAGCCGCGGTGCTATCGGATCCGGATTTGGCCCGCCGTTGATAGATGCAAGCGGGGTGAAGCCACTCTCCCGTTGAGGTTCCAACCAGGAAACCCTCAAGCAACGTAGGTAAGAAATGCGGTGTGTGTGTCGCCTTATTCTGCAAAACTGGTATGAGTCTAATAATGATTACGTCCCCAGGTCACCGTCGAATTTCCAGGAGTGCTCGCACCAACGATCGCGCCTTCAGAGTGCCGTGCCAATGGCTCTTGCCACTGGCAGCCATACTCTTTTTTCTTCTAGCGCCGCTCGCCGCCTTTGCCCAGAAGCCGACCAAGGCCGCGAACGGTCCAGGCACCTCGGTAAAGGGCACTGTCACAACGCAAAATGGTGACGTACTCAGCGGAGCTACCGTAAAGCTCGCCAAGAATCCGCCCATCGGCGCTGCGGCGACCGCAGAAACCGACGAGAACGGCCACTACGAGTTCAGCAATCTTCAGTCAGGAAACTACTCCATTTCTGTTGAGGGCGCAGGCTTCAAAAAAAGCGAAAGAGCGGTGCTCTTGAAAGCCGCAGAGCAGAGCCTTCAGGATTTCACTCTGGATATCGAGACGGTCGCGGAAACTGTGCAGGTCACCGGGCTGGCAACGATCATCTCCACCGAGAGCTCCTCCGCTCCCGTTTCCGTAGTCACCAACACCCAGTTGGTCACGCTTCCAACGCAGCAGGAACAAGTAAAAGAGGTGATTCCCCTGACTCCGGGCGTCGTGCGAACCCTGGACAGCAAACTGGTATTCAAAGGCTCAGACGAGAATCAGAGCCTGCTGATCATTAATTCCACGCGCAACACAGATCCGGTAACTGGCAGCTTCGGCATCACCGTGCCCACCGATGCGGTCGAGTCCTTTGCCGTCTACAAGACACCCTATGACGCCAGCCTCGGCAGTTTTTCCGGTGGATTAACCACCATCGCCACAAAATCTCCCTCCGACAGCCTGGACTTCAATATCACCAAACTCGGGATCACCATCCTGGGGAAAAATGGGCACACGGCGGGTTTGGGCGGCGCGAACCCCTCCATCTCGTTCGACGTCCCTTTGATTGCCCACAAGTTACTGCTCTCCGAAGCATTCCAGTACGAAATGAAAAAAACCACCGTGGAAGGGTTACCGTGGCCGTATGACATCAGCAAGCGGCAAGGATTCAACTCCTATTCCACGCTGGAGGCGATTCTCAGCAGCACTCATCTGTTGACACTGACCGTGAATGCATTTCCTTTGCGAACCGAACACATCGATATCAGCGCACTGATTCCACAGCCCGCCTCCAACAGTCTGAATCAGAACGGTGTGGCCATCGCCCTGTCGGATCATTACGAGTTCGCCTCGCACGCCGTCCTCTCCACCGTCGCCCAATACACGCGATTCGACAGCAACGCCCACGGCTATGGATTCGCTGACATGCTGATCACTCCCGAAGGCTACGGCGGCAATTACTTCAACACCTGGTCGCGTCGCGGCAAAGAGCTTCAGTTTATTTCCACCTACGAGTTTCCGAAAACAGAGTGGCACGGCTCGCATGAAATCCGCGTCGGCGTTGATATCGACTGGCGCAGTTTTTATGGAACCACCGAATCCCATGCCATCCAAATTCTGAGGGGAGACAATTCGCTCGCGCAAACCATCAATTTCAGCTCCGCGCCCGGGCAAAATCCTTCCGACAGCATTTTCGCCGAATTTGTGCAGGACCACTGGCTCTTAGGCTCACACGTCAGCGCCGACCTCGGCCTCCGGTTTACCACCGAAACCTCCGGCTGGGCGATGGGTGCGGCGCCGCGCGTGGGCTTGGCTTACTCTCCCGGCAAGGATGAAAAAACCGTGATACGCGCCGGCGCTGGTCTTTTTTACGGCGTGCTCCCTCTGCTCGCCGCAGATTGGGCGGCAAATCCCTCGAGAACCATCACCGACTTCGGCGCCTCCGGCCTGCCGCTTGGTCCGCCCATCACTTACACCAACATTTACACCGCAGGATTGAATCCGCTGCTCTCTCCCAATTTTTCTCAGCAAGTGGACACCACGCCGCGCAACGTTACCTGGAATTTCGGCGTGGTTCGCGAGTTGCACAAGAACTTGCAGCTCGACGTCAGCTACCTCAACAGCCGCACCAGCTATCTCTTCGTGGTCGAACCCTTCACTGCCGCTTCCCCCACCGCGCCGTCCTACATGGGTCTCACCAACACCGGCTCTTCCAAGTATCACGAAGTCGAAGCTTCGGTGCGCTACACCTTTCGCGCCAGCGACCAGTTGAAAGCTTCCTACATCTTCAGCCACGCCCGCGGCGATCTGAACAATCTTTCCAGCGTCATGATCCCCTTTGACGCGCCGGTGTTGCGCCCCGATGTTTATGGCATTCTGTCTTCCGACATTCCCAATCGCTTTGTCGCCTGGGGAATTTTTTCGCTGCCCTGGAAGCTTACCTTCAGCCCGCTGGTCGACGTTCACTCCGGTTTCCCGTACTCGCCGATCGACGTCAACCAGCAGTATGTCGGCACACCGAACGGCCAGCGCTTCCCAACGTATTTCTCATTGGACCTCAAGGGTTACCGCACTTTCCGCATCCCGTATTGGAAAGGCAAGAACGGCAAAGAGCATCACTTCCGCCTCGGCGCTTACTCCCTGAACGTCACCAATCACGGCAATTTCAGCACCGTCTACAACAACGTCGCCTCGCCCAACTATGGCAAGTTTGTAGGCTTTCTCTACCGCCACGAAGGCATGACCCTCGACTTCGTCGACTAACTCCCAGTCTCCACTTCAATCGCGCCCGATCCCGTAGTGATATCCTTCAGGCAGCGGTCTCCCTCGGCGTCCTCTGCTTCGCCGCCTCGGCGTCCTCCCCTTCATGTTCTTCAGGTGTGCGGAAGCCTATGGGATTTGAACAAACGCTGGCCTGTCACCGACCGCACAGAACCTCCCGAACAGTGACACAATAGCCGCGCAAAGGTATTGCGGGTACGACCCCTGAAACTTGAGAGGAGGAAATGAACAATCCTATGAAAATGCGGCTAGTGGTATTTCTGGCAACTGGACTGGCTCTCACCGCATGCTCTGGTGGGACAGTTTCCTCTGACTCGCCACGTACTGGAACGGATAAACCGCAGAGCTATGGCACATCCGAACCTCTCAGCGCTGCGGCACAACAGGAACTACAGGCCATCGTGGCCAGCGGCAGACTGGCTGACCTGCAGTGGCCCAATTTTTCGGAACACAGTGCGGCCGTTAAGCAATTCTACGTTGAGTCTGGTGACCGGTTGGGATGGACCCGCGGCGGGAAGCCAACGCCACAGGCGATCGAGACGATTGGAATCTTGGAAGAAGCGGATCAAAAGGGACTAGACAGTAAAGACTATGACGGCATGAAGTGGCCGCAGCGCTTGAAAGATTTGCAAACCCCGGGCGGCGCGACGGAATCTGCATTGGTGAAATTTGATGTGGCGCTGACGGTATCCGCGATTCGCTATGGCACCGACCTGCACTTGGGAAAAATAGATCCAAAAATCCTGCACAAGAATTTCGATCCGGAACGTGAAAAACACGACGCTGGAGAATTCCTCTGGAAAAATGTAGTGGGAGCGCCGAGCGTGAAAGCTGCGCTGGCGCCGATCGAACCGCCGTACCCGGCTTATCAACGCACAGTGCTGGCCCTTCAAAAATATATGCAGATGGCTAAAGAGGAAGTGGCCGATCCACTCCCGCAGGTGAAAAAGCCGATCGCGCCGGGGCAAGAATACGAAAGCACCGGAAAACTCGTCCGCCGGCTGCAATTTCTGGGAGACTTGCCGCCGTCACTGGCGGTGCCGGAAAATTCGCAATCGTATTCCGGCGACGTAGTGGAAGGGGTGAAACGGTTTCAGTTGCGACACGGATTGGAATCGGCCGGAAAGCTAGGACCGCAAACCATCACCGAGCTGAACCGGCCGATGAGTGAGCGCGTCGAAGCACTGCGGTTAACCCTGGAACGTTGGAGGTGGATACCAGACGACTTCACACAGCCTCCCATCTTCGTCAACATTCCTGAATTTGTTCTGCGCGCTTACGACGCCCCGGGAAAGATTGCGCTGACCATGCGCGTGGTAGTTGGGCGGGCTTTACGGACACAGACGCCAGTTCTTGAACAAGACATGAAGTACGTGGTTTTCTGGCCGTACTGGAACGTGCCGCCCAGCATCTTGCGCGGCGAGATCATTCCAAAGATTGCCAAGGATCCGGCCTACATTCAGAAAAACAATTTTGAAGTGGCCACCTATTCCGGGCAAGTCGTCACCGACGGAGTAGTGACCGACGAAGTGTTGGCTCAGTTGCGCGCGGGAAAATTGATGGTGCGCCAGAAGCCGGGGCCGAAAAACGCGCTGGGCTTGATCAAGTTTATTTTTCCCAATGATCAGAATATTTACCTGCACTCCACGCCGTCGCAGTCGCTGTTCAGCGAAAGTCGGCGCGATTTCAGTCACGGTTGCATTCGCGTCGAGGATCCCAAGGCGTTGGCGGCGTGGGTGCTGCGAAATAATCCGGGATGGACCAAGGAGCGGGTCGAGGCGGCGTTTAAGGCAGAAAAGGAACAACAGGTAAATCTCAAGAACGACATTCCCGTGTTCATCCTCTACGGCACGGCAATTGTGAAAGAAGATGGCCAGGTATTCTTTTTCGATGATATCTACGGCTACGACAAAGCCATGGGAAAACTGTTTGCTCAGGCTTACGCCTCAAAAAGCTGAGGCCTCCCGCAACTGTTTTCGCCTTACGGAACTATTCAGCCTGCCCGTTGGACAACGAACAGCCGTAACACCAGGTGCGGACGCGGCCGGTATCGACATGAACGAAAGCCGAGCGCGGATAATAACCGACGCCACCACGGCCGAGCGCGAGAGCAGCGTGGTACAGCGTTAACGTATCTACTCCGGGAATGCGGATGTCAATGGCGTGCGCCTGCATGTGCTGGCTATTTTTCGCCACACCCGCAGAGCGGGCTCGTAGGAATTCATTGCTGGTAGGAGTGCGATAGCCACAAATGATCTGGATCTCTGCGTCCGGATGTCCGACGGCGGCAGCGAGATCGGAAAGAATATCGAAAACATGAGGATCATAGGACTTAACGTCGCCGCTGCGATGGTCGCGTAGAAACGTATCAAGCTGCTCGTCCGCCTCCGGAAGATAGTGATCTCCGCGACGATAAACGATGTCAATGCGCTCGCCAGTATGGGTGTGAAACAATCGCAGACGATGCTCCTGCAAGCCGGAAGAATCGCGCAGCGCGGCTCGAACTCCTGCCTACGACCGGCACAAACATCACGGAACAAACCACCAAAACAACAAACATCTTCAAGACGCGAATCCTCCAACGAGAACGACCGACGAAAAAACAAAATCGAACCGTAACCTCTAGTTTACAGGAGAAACAAGAAAAGCCTAAACCGGGTCAGGGCGAGTGGCCCAGCCTGGTACTCTCCCCATCTCTACAAAGATAATCGAAACTTCTTCATCGCTGTGGCCTCCACAGTCCAATCACGCGGAGGGTGCCCCACCCTAGGTTTGTTAGGGTGGGTCTTGGGTTTCTCTTCTCTTCCAACGCTCTCTACACAAAATCTACCGCAATCAATCCCTCTCCGTTCTTCGCATAATTCGACCAACTGCTCCACGGCCAATCTTTCGGGTGCTCCACCAGTCGCCGGATCACCGGATTCGCATGCATATAATTCAATTTTTCCTGCACTTTCCCGGAACTGTACACATTAAAATCGTAAAATCGCTCTTGCCAAAACTGTCGCGATTCTCCGCGATCCTCCGCAAACGCCACGCTCTTTTGTTGGCTCGACAATTTCTCTTTTTGCTGGCGCATCTTCCGCGAAACGCGCTGCTTCAAAACTTGCAGCGCCGTCGACGGCGTCCCTTTTATCGGCTCGCCCATCAACAAATGCACATGTTCCGGCATCACTACATAGCCGACCAGTCGGAAGCCGTGCTCGTTCCGCATTCTACTCAGTTCGCGCACAAACAGATCGCGTGCCAGTTTGCTTTCGAGTAGCGGCCATCTTCGATAGCAACTGAACGTAACGAAGTGCAGATCGCCTCGCCCATAGCAACGCTTCAATTCCGTTGGCATTCCAGCACTCCAACCCTTGCAGACCGCCCAAGATCCGGGTTCTCACCTCGAACCCGGGACACCCTCCTCGTCTCTACACGTTCCTTCGAAATTCCGCAGTGAGTTCGTCCCCGCACCTCATGTCATCAAATCTCAACCCGCCGCCGTCGGACGCGGCAAAGGAGTCGTTGCCTCGGCAAAATAAATATCTGCGCTATGCTCGATTCTACTGACCGGACTATCATGCTTACTGCTCTTCGTGAGGATGCTCAAATGGACAGGAACCGAAGGGACAGATTGTTCTTCATCGCAGCCTTAACTGTTGCGACCTTAATAGGGTTTTACAAGAGTGGTGGCTTCCGCCCACTCCCCAAGGCAAGTCCGATTGCCAACGAGAGAGCGGTTGTAAAATCCTGCCAATCAACCGATGGGCCTAGCTGGGTCTGCGACAACGGCTCAGCGAGAATAAGCCCGCAGAAACACCGAACAACATAAATCCCTGCGAAGATAACGGCAATGGCGGCGCAACCTGCAAGACGAATTAGTAGGGTAAATGACTCGACACAGATGAAGCTGACAGGCCGCATTCCAGAACTTGATGGGATTCGCGGCACTGCAATTGCCTTAGTTCTTTTCCATCATCTATTCATCTTTCCGCTGGTTCCTGGCTCGTTTCTGTCGCGCTTCGTTATTCCTCTCAGGTTGTCTTGGACAGGCGTCGATTTGTTCTTCGTCCTCTCTGGATTCCTAATCGGAGGGATTCTTCTAGACGCCCGGAAAGCGCCAAACTATTTCCAAGTCTTCTACAGTCGCCGCTTCTTTAGAATCGTGCCGATTTACGCCGCCATGCTGTTAATCATCCCTGCTCTTGCGATGGTGGCGGGTGTCTTGCATCTGGAGAACTATCGGTGGTTGGGCGGGAACCCGTTGCCTTGGTATTCCTACTGGACGTTTACTCAGAACTTCTGGATGGCTCGCACGAATGTGTCGGGACTGATGATACTTGTAATAACGTGGTCACTCGCTATCGAAGAACAGTTTTACCTGACTCTGCCTGTACTAATCCGATTTCTCAACAAGAAGTCGCTGATGGCCGTTGTGGTAAGCGGCATACTGCTGGCTCCAAGTTGCGGACTTTAATCTTCTTCTTCGCGCCGCATTATAAGAACATAGCGTGCTACGCGCTGATGCCTTGTCGGATGGACGCTTTGCTACTCGGCGTGTTGGTGGCTCTGCTGCTCCGTAACGAGAGAGTCTGTGAAATACTGCACACTCGAAAGCGGTACCTCGTTTTTGCCTTCCTGTTGCTGATTCCAGGCATGGGTTGCTTAGCCCTTCGGCATTCGTCCTCGTTCAGTCCTGTTATGCAGACGGTTGGCTACACATGGGTCGCTTTGTTTTACGCGACCGTTCTCTTGTTCGTTCTTACCCACCAGCAAAGTTTGCTGGCAGCAGTCTTTCGGAACAGGGGACTGCGCTGGCTCGGAGAACTCGCTTACGGGGTCTATCTCATCCACCAAACGGTTCTAGGTTTTGTGATGGGACCAGTCTGGGCAACGCCATTTATAACAAGTGGGGGCACGCTTCTCGGCGCGATTGCCACGCTCGTCCTCACACTGTTGATTGCAAGCCTGTCGTGGCGATACTTTGAGTTGCCGCTCGTTCGACTCGGACACGGATTCAATTATCGTCCTGAACAGAACCCCGCACCAATTCTGATTGAATCCGCACTTTAGTACGGAAACCGGGGACAGACGGGACGTTTTCGAACGAAACTTTTCGTTCGAATACCCAGCGTCAGGATGTTCACAGATTTATATATATTTATAGTAAACACGGTGCTATACTTGCTCTGCAATGCTCGAAGGTCGTCGTGGTGTTTCCGTTTCGGTTCACCCTGAGCGCTTTTCGCGAAGGCTCGGCACGCTCACTTCTCCGCCTAGCTCCCAAATTCCCCTAAGTCCTTTGTTTCCCCTACATACAGGCCATTCTCCTACAACCCCTGCATTTCCCACACTTACGTTAAAACATGGGGGGTGGGGGTCTTCTGCTCCCATCCGTTCCGGTCCAAATCGGAACGCAGGTCTCCACTCCATGTCATTCCGGCGGTCCATTATGGTAACTACACGGTTATATAACCATTCTTGGTCGGTATGCCGACATTCCGCTGAGCGGCGTTCTTCGTTTTCCACTGCTTCCTGTTCCTCTCCCGCCCGATTCGTCCTCCGGGCGCGGGTGCTGTTACTCTGGATGAGCGACTATTTTTCATTTGCTAGCGCGAGACTTCACTTTGCCGCCGATTATCAGTGCACAAAAGCTAGCCAAGCGTTTTGGCGCCGATCCGCTCTTCCGCGAAATCTCCTTCACCGTTTCGGAAGGCGATCGTATCGGTATCGTCGGCCCCAATGGCTCTGGCAAATCCACTCTTCTGGCCATGCTGGATGGCCGCGTAACGCCGGACAGCGGCGATGTCGCCATTCGCAAGGGCGTGCGCCTCAGCTGCGTGCTGCAGATTTCCGAGTACGCCGCGGAAGACACCGTGGGCTCGGTGATCGATCGTGCGCTCGATGCTGCGAAAGTTCCGGAGTCCGAACGTGCCGCGCGTATGGCGGGAATTCTGGGTCGCGCGGGATTTACGGATTTGCATTTGTCCGCGGCTTCACTTTCTGGTGGATGGCGCAAACGCCTCGGGATTGTCGAAGCACTGGTGCAGCATCCCGATGTGTTGTTACTCGACGAGCCGACCAACCATTTAGATTTGGCCGGAATCGAGTGGCTGGAAACGGTGCTGCAAAGTGCAGCATTCGCCTGCGTCGTAGTCAGCCACGATCGCTATTTCCTCGAAAATGTCACCAACGCGATCGTCGAAGTGAATCCAGCCTACGAAACCGGCGCGTTTCGCGTCGATGGAAATTACAGCTCCTTTCTCGAAGCCAAGGAAGCCTATCTCCACGCCCAGAAAAATCGCCAGGAAGCACTGGAAAATCGCGTGCACACCGAAATCGATTGGCTCCGCCGCGGACCCAAAGCACGCACCACCAAATCCAAAGCCCGCATCGACAAAGCTCATCAACTGATTGGCGAACTCGGCGAGATGAACGCGCGCACCCGCACTCCCAGCGCGCAAATCGATTTCACGGCCTCCGAACGCAAGACCAAGCAACTCGTTACCCTCGATGCTGTCGGCCACGCTCTCGGCGGCCGCACCCTCTTTCGCGACATCCATTTTGTGATTACTTCCGGCATGCGCGTCGGCTTAGTTGGCCCGAACGGCAGCGGCAAAACCACCTTGCTGCGCTTGCTGAAAGGCGAGAGCAAGCCAGACCACGGCACCATCAAGCTGGCGGACAATTTGCGCATCGTCTATTTCGATCAGAATCGCGAGCTCGATCCGGATATTACGCTGCGGCGCGCTCTGGCTCCTGACAGCGATGCGGTGATTTATCAGGAGCGCGTGATTCACGTGGCTGCTTGGGCCGCGCGCTTCTTGTTTTCAGGCGAAACGCTGAATCAGCGCGTGGGCAGGCTTTCCGGCGGCGAACGCGCTCGCGTATTAATCGCGCAATTGATGTTGCAGCCCGCGGATGTGCTGCTGCTTGACGAGCCGACCAACGATCTGGATATTCCAACGCTGGAGATTCTGGAAGAAAGTCTGCTGGAATATCGCGGCGCGCTGGTCCTGGTAACGCATGATCGCTACATGCTCGATCGCGTCTCCACAGTAGTTCTTGGCTTGGATGGAATGGGCGGCGCGGAACGCTTCGCCGATTATTCTCAATGGGATGTCTGGCAGCGCGCCCAGAAAGCCGAAGCAAAAACCGCCAACGCCAGCGCGACAGCCACCGGCGCGAGCGCAGGTGGAGCGAACACTGCAAAAAGCGGCGGAAAGAAAAAACTCTCCTACAAAGAACAGCGCGAACTGGAAACCATGGAAGAACGCATCGCCGACGCCGAAAAAGAATTGCAGACCAAACACGATTTGCTGCTCGATCCTCAAGTCATGGCTGATGCAGCGCGTCTCCGCGAAGTCTCCCTGGAATTAGAAGCTTCGCAAAACGCCATCGATACTCTCTACGCCCGCTGGGCCGAGCTAGAGAAGAAGCAGAATTGATGCTGAGAGAAAACCGATGCCGACGAACGATTCGAGATTTTGTTTACTGCAGGACTAAAGTGCGCGGCGTTCGCGCTTGAATTGGGCCATGACCAGTCGGATTTCGTCGAAGGTGAAGGATTCGCCGAGCGCGTCTTTTACGGGCTTCATCCACTCTGTGCCGTAGCGAGCGCAGGCTGCCCGGATTTGTTCCACTTTTGTGAGCTCGACCCATTGCGGCTGGAACTCAGTTTCGCCTTTTTCCAGCAAATCGGCGACTTGCGCAACGACCGTCGAGATTTTTCTGCCGCGTAATTGCGCAATTTCTTCCAGCGAGCGCCCTTTGCGCAGCAAATCCAGCGTTTCTTCCGCCGGATTTGCCGGACGCGCATGCCATTCCGTGCTAGCTCTTTCGCCCTGCGCAAATCGCCGCAACGCTCGCAGGATTTCTTCGCCGTAGACTTCGCATTTCCTCTCGCCCATTCCGGAAATGCGCCGCAATTCTGCAATGGTTTTTGGCTGCGCGCGGCACAGATCGTCCAGCGTTGAATCGTGCATCACGATAAATGCGGCAATCATTTTTTCGCGCGCGGTGTTGCGGCGCCACTCACGCAGGAATTCGCGCAACTCCTCGTTTACCGGAGAAGAAGGAGCAGCTTCAAACGAAACTCCCTCAATCCCGCGCGGCGCATGGTGAAAACGTCGCACTCGCGCGCGCACGCTATCGCGAGAGTTGGAACTCGCAGCAGATCCAACCACGGAGCTGGAAGTAGGAGCGTACTTGCTGTTACGGCGATCGCCGCCCGAAGAATATTTTGTTTTGCTTTTCGAGGAGTCGCTCTTGCGAAGTGCGATGGGTTCGGAGGAAAACCAATCCGGTGAGCCGGCGCAAGCGTCGCAAATGCCGCAGCCTTTGCCTTTCCAAACTTCGCCAAAATGTTCCGAGATTTGTTTTTGCCGGCATTCGCCCGGCTTCACAAACTGCTGCATCTGGTTGTAGCGATCCCAGGCGCGATCTTTCTCGCGGCTATTTCCAATTTTATTGATGAAAAACGCGCGCAGGCCATTATCTTTCTTCTGCCAGAGCAAACAGCAATCCGCGGGAAGGCCATCGCGTCCGGCGCGTCCGGTTTCCTGGTAAAGCTGTTCGATACTTTCCGGCAATCCGAGCCGAATCACCGCGCGCACGTTGGGCTTGTTGATGCCTAAGCCAAACGCAATCGTGCCAACGAGCACGCGCGCTTCTTCGCTCATCCATTTTTCCTGATTTTCGCGGCGTGTGGCGGCATCCATCTGCCCGTGATAACCGACAGCGGCAATATCATTTTCGCCGAGCAGATCGATTACCTCGCCGACGCGTGCCACAGTAGGCGAATACACGATAACGTTGCCTTCGGTGACTCGCTCAACAGCTGCCAGCAGAAATTCATCCTGCATGTTGCCGGGACATTCCTTCACCAGATAGCGCAGGTTCTCGCGGCGAAAACTGGAAACGGATTTCAGCGGATCATTCAACTTCAATTGCTGCACGATGTCGTGCCGCACTTGCTGCGTGGCGCTTGCGGTAAACGCCGCGATGGGACGATCAGGAAAAATTACGCGCAGCTTGCTGAGTTGGCGATACTCCGGGCGGAAATCGTGGCCCCACTCAGAAATGCAGTGCGCTTCATCGATGGCAAAAAACGAAACGGGCACACGCTTCAGCCATTCTGCGGTGCCTTCCATGACAGCGCGTTCCGGTGAAACGTACATCAGCCGATAATCGCCGGCGGCTGCTTTTCGTTTCACCTCGGCGCGCTCGGGGCCTTCCACAGCGCTGTTCAGAAACACCGCAGAAATGCCCATTTGCCGCAATTGCGCTACTTGGTCCTGCATCAGGGCGATCAGCGGGGAAATCACCACTGCGGTTTTCGCCTCAGCCAAAACTGCCGGCAACTGATAGCAAAGCGATTTGCCGCCACCGGTGGGCATAACCACGCAACAGTCTCGACCAGCGGAGAGCCCGCGGACGATCTCTTCCTGCTTGGGGCGAAACGTGTCATACCCCCAATACTTTTTCAGTGCGCGGGTATGCGAGTCGAGCGGGAGGGTAGAGGCGGGCTTGGTGGCAGTGGTGGCCATGATCGCCGCGAAATCTGCACGGGAATGAGCAGAAGGCAGACGGAACAAGCTTCGCCTTCTCTTCGCCTCATGTCAACGTGAAAATAACGTTATTGCCACCAAGTTATCCACAGGAGAAGGAAAAGCTGTGTAAATGTGGGCATTTTGGGGTGCGAGGCCTTCCGAGCCGTTGCTGCAAAATGCAGCGGCTAACGCAGTCGATATACCACAACACTGTAAAAATGCGGCTCGCAGCGATCAACCGCATTGCCCTATTCCGGGCAGGCGGCGCCACCTTCAATCCAGATTTTCATTTGCGCCACAGTGTCCGGTCGCGAAAGCGGCGGCAAGGCACGCCCACCGCCGGGGTTCCAGCCCCAGCCGACCAAGTCATCGTTGGCCACGTGATCGAGGAGAGCCTGCAACGACCGACCGCCATTTTGTTTGGGATCTTTAATCTGCCGGCAGAGCTGGCCCGGCGTGCGGCCAACAAAAACCATTTTGAGCTGCGGGGGAGGAAGCGCCCACTTGGGATTTCCTGGCGGCAGATGTGCGTCCGGAAGATTGGTGAGTTGATGGCAGGCATTGCACAGCATTGCGGACACGCCGTGGCCAGTCGGGCCGCGTTTCACATTTTGCAGATGGACATGGCTGTCGTCGCCTTGTAGCGGCGCATCGCCGGAAGGGTGGCAATTCTGGCAGCGCGGCGAGGTGAGCACGCGATACACCTGTTCGAACGCAGCGCGCGACGCGTCGGCATCGGGCTTTCCTGCGCGGACAATGGGTGAATGAACGAAAGCGGATCCGACAACGATCATCACTGCGAACGCAAGCACGGTAGCGATGATCCGCGCGCTATTTCCGCCCAGCAATTTTCCCTGCGTTCTAACTGGTTTCATAGACAGGCTCCCAAAACTACGCAAGGTCGCTGTTGCGAATTGGCAAGCGGCGTATCCGTTTTCCCGTCGCTGCAAAAATCGCATTGGCAAGCGCGGGAGCAACCGGCGGCACGCCCGGCTCGCCAACACCGGTGGGGCTGTTGGTGCTGGGAACGATGTGTACTTCGATTTGTGGGGATTCGAAAATACGCAACATCTGGTAGTCGTGGAAATTACTTTGCTCGATCTTTCCGTCCTTCAAGGTAATTTCCGTTTTCAGCGCGGCCGTGAGGCCGAAAATAATGCCGCCTTGCATCTGGGCTTTCACCGTGTCGGGATTGATCACCAATCCGCAATCGACGGCGCATACCACGCGATGAACGCGCACTTCACCTTTTTCTACCGACGCTTCCACAACCTGGGCCACGTAACTGTCGAACGAAAAATGGGTGGCGATGCCGCGGCCAACCCCGGGAGTAAGGTTCGAACCCCAATTTGCTTTTTGCGCGGCAAGCTCCAGCACGGCGAGCATGCGCGGCTGTTTCGCTAGCAGGGTACGCCGCAGTTCGTAGGGATCTTTGCCCCCGGCGTGAGCGACTTCATCGAGAAACGCTTCCACGGAGAATCCGGTGTGCGAATGTCCTACCGAACGCCACCATTGCACGGGGACGCCAATTTTCGGCGTATGCAGATCGACTTGGAGATTGGGAATGCCGTAGAGCAAATCGGCTGCGCCTTCCACGGAGGCACTGTCGATGCCGTTCTTGATGCCGAACGCCTCGAACGGCGTGCCAGCAATAATCGATTGGCCGACAATGGTATGGGTCCAAGCGACTGGATTGCCGCTGCCATCTATGCCCGCGGCGAAGCGGTCGTGCCACATGGGGCGATACCAACCGCCTTTCAGATCGTCTTCACGCGTCCAGACAACTTTCACTGGCGCTTTCGCAACCTTAGCGACTTCCACCGCTTCGATGACGAAATCCGATGCGGGATTGGCGCGTCGGCCAAATCCGCCACCCAGCAAGGTGGTGTGGATCTGTACTTTTTCTGGCGGGAGCCCTGCGGTTTTGGCGGCATTGGCGCGATCAACAGTTTCGAATTGCGTGCCGGTCCAGAGTTCGGCGCTGTCGGGGCGCAAATCTACCACGCAATTCAGCGGCTCCATCATGGCGTGCGCCAAGTAGGGCACATCGTATTCGGCGGTGATGGTTTTCGCGGCAGATTTCAGCGCGGCCTGCGGATCGCCAGCCTTCCTGGCGATGGCGCCGGGGTTTTTGGAAGTTTCTGAAAAGTCGCGAAGCATTTGCTCGGTCGATAGACCGGCATTCGGGCCGAGGTCCCAGTCGATCTGTAATTTGTCGCGGCCAAGTTTCGCCGGCCAGAAGCCCTGAGCGATGACGGCTACACCGGAGGGAACCTCGACAACGGATTTCACGCCGGGTACCCTGAGCGCTTCGCTGGCATCGAATTTTTTCACGTGTCCGCCGAAACATGGTGGCCGGGCCACAACGGCGGAGAGCATGCCGGGCAGATTCACGTCGAGGCCAAATTGCGCGGTGCCGTTCACTTTGGGAGGAGTATCCAAGCGGCGCGTGGATTTGCCGACCAGAGTGAAGTCTTTGGGATTTTTCAGCGGGACATCGGTGGGCGGAGTGAGTGTTGCGGCGGCGCTGGCCAGGGAGCCATAGGTGGCGCGGTGGCCGGTCGCTGCGTGAATCACCACGCCTTTTTCGACGTGGCAACTTGCTGGTTCGACTTTCCATTGCTGCGCGGCAGCTTGTACCAGCATGATGCGCGCGGTAGCGCCGACTTTTCGATAGCGCTCCCACTCCGCGGGCGAGGTGGTGCTGCCGCCGGTCATCTGGATGCCGAAGGCGGGATGGTTGTAGACCTTGTCGACTGGCGCAGCTTCAACATGCATGCGAGACCAGTCCGCTTCCAGTTCTTCGTTGAGCAGCATGGGAAGGGAGGTGTAGATGCCTTGGCCCATTTCCGAGTGCGCCGAGATTACCGTGACACTTTCGTCAGGCGCGATGCGCACGAAGGCGTTGACTGCCACGCCGCTTTGGTCCGCTGCGCTCGAGCCAACTCCAGCGTGAACGGCGGAATTTGCATCGCTCGGGATCGGCGAGTACAGAGTAACCAACAGGCCGCCACCAACGGCGGCTCCGGTCTTGATGAAACTACGGCGCGTGACCACGGCCGGCGCGCTCATTTGTTCCTCCGATCGCCGGCGAGTTCGGCAGCACGGTGAATGGCCTGGCGAATTCTTGGGTAGGTGCCGCAGCGGCAGATGTTGCCACCCATCGCTTCGTCGATATCCTTATCGGTGGGCTTGGGATTTTCCGCCAGCAAAACGGCGGCGCTCATCAGCTGGCCAGACTGGCAATAGCCGCATTGCGGAACATCAATTTCGATCCAGGCCTTTTGTAGCGGGTGCGAGAGATTGTCGGAGAGTCCTTCGATGGTGGTGACATGGCGGCCTACGACGCGGGAGAGCGGAGAGACGCAGGAGCGAATCGCTTTACCGTCGAGATGCACGGTACAAGCTCCGCAAAGCGCCATACCGCAGCCGAATTTCGTGCCGGTCATTCCCAGCGAGTCACGGAGCACCCAGAGCAATGGAGTGGAAGGATCGACGTCCACCTGCACTTCCTTTCCATTTACAAAGAAATTGGTCATAGCGTTCGCCTCCCGGCTTTAATTGAATGGTCGACTGGATTCCTGATGGGATGGAATTATAGGCCGAGGCGTTATATGGAAAAGCGAAAAGGTACCTACGGGCGTAGGAGGAACTCAAAGGTTGGAGAGATGGAGCTTACGCTGTGCCACGATCCCTCCGCTGCGAGCCGCACACGTCGCGACTCTCCGGTCGGGATGACAGTTAGTAAGGTGGGCTGGAGCTCGTTTGGGAGCCGCCTGGAGGGATCGTCGTCCGGAAACATATTCGCGGGCGGTTGCGTATTAGAAGGTGAAGCGGCGAGTGGGTGCGTTGACCTGCGCGTCGGCGGCATTTGGCGAGGTGCTTCCGTGTTGCACATACTTGCTCTGATTTTGCCGTATTTCCTGCCCAGCATCGTAGGGCGTCATAAGCATGACGCGGTAGGCATATTCGTGGTGAACCTGCTTTTTGGGTGGACCGTGATTGGCTGGATCATAGCGCTGGTGTGGGCGTGCGCGGCTGAACCGCGTGTGGTGCACTATGTACCGGTCGGAGCCGGACGTTTCTGCTGCCAGTGCGGCTCGCTTTCTCCAGCAGGTGCCCATTTCTGCCCCGGCTGCGGCCGCGTGGTGTAACAAATTATCCAAAAATACTGACAGGGTGTTTGGGCGCTGGTTTCGTAGACCTGCGCCCGTTCTTACCTAGGCGCTACAATCTAGTCGAGGTGAATCTGTGATGCAGCACTCGGACCAAGACCAAGCTCTGCGTGAGGAGTTCAACCGCTGGGCAGAGGCGGGTCGCGGCCAAGGAATGGAGCAGGATCATCTGCCCATCACGCTGCCGGTGCTAGAGAAGATGTGGCTGGCTGCTACGGACACGGTGCTGGATGTGGGCTGCGGGTCGGGTTGGCTGTCGCGGCGCTTGGCGGAGCTGGTTCCGGAAGGCCGGGTGGTCGGCATGGACATTGCGGATGAGATGATCCGTGTGGCGCGGCGCAGCAGTTCCGAACATCACAATTTGCTATTCGTGACCGGCGAAGTTGGAGAAATTCCGTGGGACGCGCAGTTCTTTACGCGCGCTATTTCTGTGGAGTCGGCATACTACTGGCCCGATCCGGCGGCTGGGCTGAAGGAAATTTATCGGGTGATGCGCGAGGGTGGCTCGGCGTGGGTGCTTATCAATTATTATCGCGACAATCCGTATTGCCACCAGTGGGGCAAATTGCTGACGGTTCCTACGCAGCTGTTTTCTGCGGATGAATGGACGGAATTGTTTCGCGGGGCGGGGTTTACCGATGTGGTGCACGAGCGGATTGTCGATCCGTCGCCCTCGCCGGAGGTATACACCGGCCGCTGGTTTAAAGATGCCGCGGAAATACGCGCGTTCAAAGCGGAAGGCGCGCTTCTGGTACGCGGAAGGAAACCCTGAGCTTTGTACATGATGGCTTCGGTACCTCCAAGTCTAAGGGTATCTCTTTCGCCTCTTTGACCTCGCGCTGTGATACTTCGTTAGATACGTTTGTTAAATTAGTAAGAAGTATCCCAGGTCCCCCGGACAAATCTGCCTGATTTCGGCTTAGAAAGCGGCGTACGAATGAGTCTGCTTGCGTCCAAATACGCAGTGCTGGTGGTGGACGATTCACCCGTGCAGCGGAAGCTCGTCGAGCAGGTGCTGTCGGGACAGGACGCGTACCAACTGATTTTTGCGAGCAATGGGCAGGAAGCGCTGGCACTGTTTCAGCAGCATTTGCCGAGCATCGTTTTGACGGACTGGATGATGCCGGACTTTTCGGGATTGGAACTGTGTCAACGCATTCGCGCGGATGCCACACAGCCGTACACCTACATCATTCTGATGACCAGCAACACGGAAAAAGGGAATGTGGTGAAGGGGCTGGCGGCGGGCGCGGATGATTATCTGACCAAGCCTTTTGATCCGGGCGAAATGATGGCGCGGATTGGCGTGGGGCGGCGCCTTATCGATCTGAATCGGGAATTATCGGCGAAGAGCGAGCGGCTGGAAGAAGCGGCGCGGACGGATTCGTTGACGGAGCTGCCGAATCGTCGCGCGATTGAAGAGTGGGCATCGAAGCAGTTGCGGGGAGCGTCGCGGCACGGCTTTCCGCTGTGGGTGGTGGTGGGCGACATCGATAATTTCAAGCGCATCAACGATACGTATGGGCATGACGCGGGCGACATTGTGCTGAAGACGTTTGCGCATGTGCTGAAGAAAAATATGCGGGCGTCGGATATGTGCGGACGTTGGGGTGGCGATGAGTTTTTGCTGGTGGTTACACATGTGGAGGCCGCGCATGTGGAGACGACCATCAATCGCTTTCGGGAGCAATTTGCGGCGTTGTCGTTTCCGCTGCAGGGGCAGAGCGTGCATGTCACCGCGAGTTTTGGCGTGGCGGGAAGCACGGGCAAGGATGATCAGGACTTCAGCGTGTTGGTGCGCAAAGCCGATCAGATGTTGTACGAAGCGAAGCGCGGCGGCCGCAACTTGGTGAAGGCGCTTCTGTAGCGCCCCGCGAAAACATAAAGCCGCACGGCAACAATTTCTGCGACCAATCACCGAAATCCTTGGCATAACGGCGAGCGCTACGCGCGATAAGCAAAACTATGAGCCGCTACGCTGGCGCCTCAGGTCTATAATCCCCAACTGGTTCAGAGGAGAGGCCGAGCATGCCATTAATTGCGCCCTCAGCCGAATGGGGAAGTTTGTCTGCAAAATTGAAAGCGGAAGCGCCCGAAGCGTTTGATGCCGAGGGGCGCGTGCTGAACTTGATGGAAGGCGAGTGGAAAGAGCCCGGCTTCGGGCGCCACTACGAGACGCCGATTGACGGGCGCAGCATCGGGCGCATCCCGATGATCGATCTGGAAGCTGCTCGCAGCGCGGTGAAATACGCAAAGTCGGAAGCGTCGCACTGGGCCAAGGCGGACCTGGATGAACGCCGCCGCCGCGTCACGGATTGCCTCGCCGGCCTGAAAAAACAAAAAGAACTGATCGCGTTGCTGCTGATGTGGGAAATCGGCAAGCCCTACGCGCAGGCGTTGACGGACATTGATCGCTGCATCAGCGGTGTGGAATGGTACGTCGACAATATCGAAGGGATGCTGGGCAAGCGCGCGCCGCTGGGGCTGATTTCTAACATTGCGTCGTGGAATTATCCGATGTCGGTGCTGATGCATGCGGTGCTGGTGCAGGTGCTGGCGGGGAATTCCACCATTTCGAAAACGCCGACGGATGGCGGGTTGTATGCGTTGACGGTAGCGCATGCGGTGGCGCGGCGCTGCGGCTTACCGGTTTCGCTGGTGAGCGGGTCGGGCGGACAACTGAGCGAGGCGCTGGTGCGCAATGAATTTGTGGATTGCCTGGCGTTTGTGGGCGGGAAAACGAATGGCGGGGTGATTGCCTCGACGCTGTATGACGAAAACAAGCGCTACATACTGGAGATGGAAGGCGTAAACACGTATGGCGTGTGGCAATTTTCCGATTGGGCGAACCTGGGGCAGCAGATTAAGAAGGGTTTCGACTATGCCAAGCAGCGGTGCACGGCGTATGTGCGATATGTCGTGCAGCGCGAACTGTTCCCGCAATTTCTGGAGATGTATCTGCCGGTGCTGCGGAGTTTGCGTTATGGAAATCCGGTGATGGTGGAATCGGAAAGCGATGCGCTGCCCAAGCTGGATTTTGGCCCGCTGATTAACAGCAAAAAAGTGGAAGAGCTGCGCGTGTTATACGTGGAGGCGCTGGGCAAAGGCGCGATCAGCTTGTACGAAGGTGGCGTGCAGGAGAGCATGTTCTTCCCGAATCAGGATGTGTCCGCCTACGTGGGACCGGCGGCGCTGCTGAATATTCCGAAGAATTGCCGGCTGTACCACAGCGAACCTTTTGGCCCGCTGGACACGATTGTGGTGGTGGACCACATCGAGGAGTTGGTATCGGAGATGAACGTGTCAAATGGCGCGCTGGTGTCTTCGATCGCGTGCGACGATCCGAAAATTGCCAAGCGGGTGGCCAGCGAGTTGCGCGGATTTAAAGTTGGAATTAATTCGGTGAAGTCACGCGGCGATCGCGACGAAGTGTTTGGCGGGGTGGGGCAATCGTGGAAAGGCTGCTTCGTTGGCGGCAAATATCTGGTTTTGGCGGTGACGCAGGGCGAGACTGACGAAAAGCTGTACGGCAACTTCCCAGACTATTCGCGTATGCCGGAAGAATTGTCTCCAAAGGCCGTAAGCGCCGGCACACTTCAAAAATAGGCTCGCGAGCATACTGTCGACAGCCGAGCGCCAAAGAGTCAAAATTTTCTACGCTAGACTTGCTGCTCTTAATGCTACTCGCGCTAGTTCTCACAGGTTTTCCGTCGACGTGATCGTTGCCGAGTTTGAGGCGATTACTGCGAGAGATGAACCGTGCGCAGCAGATCGGTGAATTGCGGTTCGGAGCGAAGCGGGTCATACAGAGAATTGACCTTCAGCGAAGTAAGGGCGGTTGAGTGCTCGTGGAGGGATTCTTCGAGTCGCTGGAGCGCTTCACGTTTTCGGCCCAATCCCATCAGCACGTGTGCGGAAAGCGCGGGATCAACGAACTGGGTGAGCGCCGCTTTTTCCAAATCGTCCAGAATTTTCACTGCTTCGGCTTGGCGTCCGCATTTCGCGTAGACTCGTCCCAATTCTTCGTTCCTGATAAACTGTTCGCGCGATGCTTGACTCTTCTCGATGACGGAGATGGCCTCGGGACACATGTTCTTCTGCTCATAGCTCCGCGCCAGCCACATCTGCGCTTCGCCATAATCTGGATAAAGTTCAAGGGTGCGCCTAAGCTGCGCTATGGCCTCATCATAGCGTCTGGCGAGAAAAAAAGTTACCCCAAGGTCAGTGGAAATAATCGGCGACAACGGATCTAATTCCCCCGCACGCTTCATCTCGACAAACGCTTCGTCGAAGCGACCCGTAGCAGCCAGAAAGCTTTCTCCGTACCAGTGGTGCGCCGTTGAGTAATTTGGGTTCAAATCGATGGCGGTTCGAAACTCTTTCTCGGCTGTCGCCCAGTCCCAATCGTAGTTTTCTGCAATCAGGCCCAGAGTGGCATGGGCTTCCGCCAGGTTCTCGATCTGCAGGGCTCGTTGTGCGGCGGCTCTGGCTTTCGGGATCATGTCGTTTTGTGAGCGAAGTTCATAGCCGCCCAGCAAGAGATAGGTGTCCGCAAGGCCGGCAGAAGCGGCAGCGTAGTTGGGATCTTTGTCGATTGCCGCTTGAAAGTAGCCGCGAGCCCTTTCGAAACCCTGGGCGCTGCGCAGGTTCCAGCAATATCGCCCGCGAAGATAATTCAGGTGAGCTTCCGGATCCACTTCGCGCTTCCGCGCGATTCGTTGTTCCTGCTGCGGGGTGAGATGAACGGCCACTCGTACCGCAATGTCCCTGGCTACGCGGTCTTCCAGAGCCAGCAGATCATCTACAGAACCATCATAGCTTTCGGCCCACAGGTGCTGGTCTGTCGAAGCACGAATGAGCTGTGCGCGGATGCGAACGCGGTCGCCCATACGCTCGATGGAGCCCTCCACCAAGGCCTCCACACCTAAATCCGCAGCGATCTGCCGCACGTTCTTGCTGCTCTTTTTGAATTGCATGGATGAGGTGCGTGAAGTCACACGGAACATGCCGGTCTTTGCCAGTTGGGTGATCAGTTCATCCGTAACGCCATCGGCAAAATATTCCTGCCCGGGTTCGTTGGAGAGGGAATCGAGTGGAAGAACCGCTATGGAACTAATGGATAAAGACGAACTGCGGTTCTGCCAGCGATAGGCGAAAAAGAAGACGGAGGCGACGAGCGCTACGCATCCCAAAGCATAGAGCGTCCATCGCCAAACTTGATTCCGGGTACGCAATGGATGGGGAGGCTCCTCTGTGTGAAGAACCTCAACACGACCTGGCTGGACCGGCATCTCGCCAGGCAAATTGGCTTGCGCCGAAGCGGTGATTTGGTTTGTCTCCGGAGTGAGATCCGCAAGACCAGATTCCGACGGGAGCGCTTCGATTGGAGCAATGAACCTGTACCCGCGACGGGGCAGCGTCTCGATGTATTTAGGTTCTTCTCTCGGGTCGGCCAGTGCCTGCCGCAATTTGTTAATTGCCTTGTTCAGGCTGTTCTCGAAATCGACGAAGGTCTCGCCAGACCACAGTTGGCTCTGAATTTCCTCTCGAGTCACAACTTGGCCGGCACGCTGCAACAGCATCACCAGGACGTCAAAGGGCTGCCCAGCAAGGCGGATTTTTACCCCGTGTTTCCGGAGTTGGCCGGCGGGCACGTCCACCGAATACGGCCCGAAGCGATAGCTTGCAGATGATGACCTGGAACGAGAATCCATTGGTATCGAGTCCGCCTAACGTTGCCGCCATTCTATCCTGCCGGGCCGGATTTTGCGGCGAGAAGTGGCCCACGAGGGACGTAACCTTTAGGCAACGTCCTATCTTTCTGTAGGTTGGTGAGGAAGACAAAAGGAAGGTGATAGGAATCGCCGCTCCATTGATCCTCGGGCTCTGCACGGGGTAGGGTTCGCGCACTCCGCGGCCTGTTGTAGACGCAGGAATCTCAAAACGAACTGAAGTGGAGGCAAGGAACATGGAAAAGCTCAATTTCGGCTGGTGTAGGTGTGTGCGACTGGCGTTCGCATTCGCGGTGTTGTTAGGGATTGGCCCGACGATTTGTCTCGGGCAAAAGGATCCTGGCGTGCGGCCGGGGAAACCCGGAGCTGGCACGATGTTGCAGGGATTGACGCCGATCGAACAGTCTATGTTCACAGAGGGCCTTTCGCGCGCTGTGCAACTGGAAGGAGTGTGCGACAACTGTAGCGACCTGACCGTGGGCTCGCCCACCGAACCGGGCAAGGAGAACCTAGTTACGCAGACGAACTCTTCGGGATTGGGCGTGCGTTTTAATGGGGATCAATGCACCGCCTGCCACAACCAGCCCGTGCTGGGGGGCTCGGGCGGATTTTTGGTACCGAATCCACAAGATCCACCGGGCAAGCAGCGGCCCGCGGAAAACCCGATGTTCGATTTGATGGCACATCGCAAGGGCGCCGTGAATCACGTCCCGTCCTTTATTCAGCAGTACGGGCCAATCCGTGAAGTGCGCTTCGCGAGAAAGCCCGATGGCACACCGGATGGAGGGGTGCACCAATTGTTCACGGTCGTCGGGCGCAGTGATATTTTTCCGGCCGACCAGCCGGGCACCTGCACGACCAATGATTTGCCGCCAATTGATTTCGAGACTGAATATCGCCGCGGCAATGTGCGTTTCCGTATTCCTCTGCAATTGTATGGACTGGGAATTTTGGACGGAATTCAGGACGTAGAGATTCTGGGTCGTCACAAGGCCACGGAACAAATTCGCGAGGAGTTGGGCATCAAAGGCATGCCGAACCGTAGCGGCAACGACGGGACAATTACGCGCTTTGGCTGGAAGGCGCAGAACAAATCGATCATGATTTTTGCCGGGGAAGCGTACAACGTGGAAATGGGCGTAACGAACGACCTGTTCCCGCAAGCCACCGACGAAGCGCCTGCTTGCACGGCGAACAAGAGCGAGCCGAACGATATTTTCCGAAACGATGCCACGGACGTGCGCAATCAGGGCTTTAACAATCCACTGCATATTCTGCCGGACTGGCAAATGTTCGCCATCTTCATGCGTTTTCTGGATGGCCCGCAACCCGTGCCGCTGTCTGCCAGCGCGGAGCGAGGACGGCAACTCTTCGGTACAGACGTGCACAATCCCGGCATCGGCTGCTTCGCTTGCCACACGCCGACGATGATTACGCCTTCGCAGAGCGAGACGCAGGCATTGCAAAGTCTGACCGCGCATCCGTTTTCTGACTTGCTAATCCACCACATGGGCAAAGGTTTGGCGGACGATATCACGCAGGGCCTGGCCACCGGAGATATGTTCCGCACCACCCCACTGTGGGGCGTCGGCCAGCGGATGTTCTTCTTGCACGACGGGCGCACGAATGATTTGCTGCAAGCGATTCGCGCACACGAATCTCACGCCCGCGATTGCGAGAACGAGCACGCCACAAATTGTTACGGGCCTTCCGAGGCGAACACGGTGATCGAGAGATTCGACGCGCTCTCGGCCACAGACAAGCAGGCTATCCTGGATTTCCTGCGATCGCTCTAGCGCTCTGCACGTGTTAACTAACAGAATTGAGGGCGATAACTACTTCGTTCCCTTAGACCTCTCGTACAGTATTGACGCTCAGAGCGCGTTCCTACCATTGGTGTATGCCACTGAAGTTTATCGGCGCAAATGTCAGGAAGATGGGGTGTCTCGTCGCCCTATTTAGCGCGAGCTTTCTGGTGAACGCGTGCCAGTACACGCATGCGTCCGCCGCTCCGGTCAGCATGGATGGGTTGATGAAGGTAGTTCATGACTATGGTCGTGAACATCATGGGTTGCTCTCGCCGGGCACGGGGATTAAACCCGACGAAACGGACAGTACTTACACACCGCGCATCAGCAAAATTCTGGAGCAAGAAGATTTTGCGCAACTTGAGAAGATCGCACAGCAAAACCGCACCGAGAAGGGCCGCTTGATAGGCGGCATGTGGAAGATCGTGGGCTTCTATGATGCTACGGGCATGCCGGTATTTGTAGGAGAGCCGACGGATGCGGACTATGCGGCGCAGATAGCACGTGAGAAGAAATGGATCGCCAAATATCCGGAGTCGGTGACGGCACGGCTTTCGCTCGCTGATCTGTATTTGAGTTATGCGAGCCAGGCGCGCGGGACAGGATTCGCGGACAGCGTGTCAGACACGCAGTGGGATTTGTTTCATGCGCGGACCGCTGAAGCGAAAGGAATGCTGCTGGAAGCGAGCGCTTTGAAGGAAAGAGATCCGTTCTGGTATCACGCCATGCAGTTGGTGGCACTCAACGAAGGCTGGGATAAAGCGCACGCGCGCGAATTACTGGATCAGGGAGTGGCCTTCGAACCAACCTACTATCATTTCTATCGAGAGTACGCGCGGTATCTGATGCCGCAGTGGTATGGCCAGTCCGGCGATGTGGAAGCGTTCGCTGCGGAAGTGTCTAATCAAGTTCCGGAGCCAAATGGGTCGATACTGTATTTTCAAATCGTGAGTTCGCTAGCGTGCTATTGCGAGGAAGCGGTCCACCAACTTCCGCAGGCATCTTACTCCGTGTTGCGGCAGGGTTACGAGAATCTGACGCGGCTCTATGGCAGTTCAAATCGCACGGCCAACCGGTTTGCGTTTATGGCGGTGACGTTTCGGGATCGTGCTTCCGCGCGCGAAGCATTCAACGCCATCACCACGATGGAAGCGGACGTCTGGTTCACGGAACAAATGTTCGATGGCTCGCGCGATTGGGCCAAAGCAAATTAGCTAATTTCTCTGAGCCTGCCGCTCCTTGAGCTTCGTACTAAGGCAGTGTCGCTGCGGTGAAGATGTAGAGTAGTGGATCGCCAGTGTCGGGAATAGCGAAGATCGCGTTTCCGTTGGTGACTAGCGGGAAATTTCCTCGCGTTCAGACTTCCAGAGCCGTCGGTGGCGATGACGATGGTGCCTACGCCGGGTAAATTGGGAACCGTCCCAGTCGAATTTTGTGTGGCGATGTATTGGCCGGTGCCGGTAAACGAGAAGACGCCAACGGATGCGCCGTTCAGCGCGTCCAGGTCTTCCTGAGTGTTCGCGGCGTAGATGCCGGAGACGCTGGAGAGGACATAGGCCGGCGCGGAGGTGGTTTGCGTGACGATGGTTCCCGCGGTGGCTTGTGCGTCGGAGCCAACGAGGAAACCGGCGATGCCTTCATCGGAATTTGCGGCGGCGAGATAGAGAATCGGCGGCGTGGCGGTGATTCCGGTAAAAGAGACGCGCCCGGAAGCGGCTTCCACAGTGTAGGTGCTGTTCGGGTAGGGCGTTGTGGTGAATGTGCCCGCATTGTTCACATAGAGAGTCGCCGTTGGAATCGCACCTGCGGCAGTAGCGTTGAAGGTGCCAATTTCTGCAAGATTTCGCGCAGTGGTTCCAGTGGCCGCAATTCCTTGCGCGGCGAGCAAGTAGTAGCCGTTGAGCGCACCGGTTGGATACGTGGTGCTAGAAGCCAGTGCGCGGCCTGCAAGCAATGGAGCGGAGCCGGGTGCGACCGGCGAATCGGTGGAAAGCAAAATGAAATCGGAACCGTTGAGAACGTAGAAGCCGAAGTCGAACGCGAGAGTGCTGCCCGCAATTGGAATGGTAAATGTGCCGGTGCCGCGGCCGGTGGTGGGATCGATTGCCGCGTTTAGTATTCCGGTGCCGCCAGTCAATTCCCCGGATGCAGTTCCGCCCAGATTCACGTCGGCAAATCCAGCGGAGAGTCGCGCCCGAAGCATTGGTGAATGTGCCGGCAATCGCTGTGCGCGAGACGCCGGTGGATTCGGCCGTCCATCCATCCGCGCCAAAAGCGAAATTGGGCTGCAGGGAAGCTAATGCAAACGCGCTAGCGGTCTGCACGTGGAGGTAACCCGTCGCGGTGATGCCGGAGCCCGCGGTATCAGACTCGATGATGCTTCCAGTTTGGAAGTGGGTGCCGTCGAATCCGCTGAGGCGCAAGGCAAACTGCACGCCGGAAATTGTGGAGGCCACGGCGACTCTGGCTTTTCCGTTGTTGATGACGCGAACGGCATCGCCGTGAGGCAATTGTGGCGCAATTCCTCCGTGCACTGGGCGCGAGGCAACTGGGGCGGCGCCGGAGAATGCAAACGCCAAGCAGCCGAGGCCCGATGAACCTACCGCGTAGGAGCTCGCCGCCACCTTTACTTGTAACTGTTCTGGCCCGTTGGCCATTCCGTTGTAGTCCAAGGTGGCACTGGTGATGCCGCCGCTTCCATTCGGCGTGAAACTGCCAGCGATATCAATGGGCTTGCCGTTGCCATCGGTTCCTTTTAACAAGAAGGCGTAGGGAGTCGCAGCGGTCAGGACGCCCTCGTTGCCCTGCGGCGCGCACGCGGCAGCGCCGACGATGAAGGAGAGGCTTTGTGACGTGGCGGTGGTGTTGGTCGAATCGGTCACCGTGAAAACGTAGGGGCCAAATGTGCCAGTCGTTGTCGGAGTGCCGGCAATAACGCCGGCGCTGGTGACACTGGCGAGGCCAGGAGGGAGCGTGCCGCCAGAGGTTTCACTCCAAGTGTAGGGAGGAGTGCCACCGCTCGCCGCGAGCGAAAAAGAGTAGGCCTCGTTCACCACGCCCTGAGGCAGCGCAGCGGTGGTTACTTGAAGCGTGCCAGCCGTGATGACGATGCTCAAGCTGGCTGAGGATGCGATTGCGCCCGTCGAGTCTGTGACTTTGAAAACGTAGGGGCCAAAGGTGCCGGCGGCTGTGGGTGTACCAGCAAAAATTCCGGAACCGCCCAGTGACACTCCACCCGGCATGGCGCCGCCGGAAGTTTGTGTCCAGGTGTAGGGAGAGGAGCCCCCTGCGGCGATCAGGGTCGCCGTGTAGACGCTGGCGACGGTGCCATTGGGCAGAGACGTGGTCGCCACCGTAAGAGGAATGGTGCCGGAACCACCGCAGCCAATGGCTTGGAAACAAGCGCACAACAAGGCAAGAAACAGAGCACAACGATAACCACGTCGCATGGAGTCTCCCCTGAGGTAACCACCGGTTTGTACCTCTTAAGCAACTGCGACCTGGAGGAATGCACTTTTTGCGAATCGAAGCTGCGATACGCGCAACCGACGCACTTCGAAATAGTGTGTTTCGTCCCCGCTCTGTTTTCCCATCAGACGGCAAAAAAGTTCGCGGGGTTGTCCGCACTGGGTGGAGGAGGTGCCTGCATGGACTGCAGAAGTTATGGATTGGCGCGGGTCGAAGTGGGCCCGTGTTTTGACGACGCGAAGGGGCGGGGCTATACTTCGCGGAGAAGCGGAAACGGGGCGCAACCGTGGGCGTGATCGACCAGCGATTCGAAAAAAATGTGCTGATTACGTCGGTGGACTACGTGTTCAATTGGGCGCGGAAAAGTTCGCTGTGGCCGCTGACGTTTGGGTTGGCGTGTTGTGCGATTGAGATGATTGCGTCGACCACCGCGCGCTTCGATATGGCGCGTTTTGGCGCAGAAGTGTTTCGCCCATCGCCGAGGCAAGCGGATTTGATGATTGTGTCGGGCACCGTGACGCTGAAGATGGCGCAAGTGATTCAGCGGGTGTGGCAGCAGATGCCCGATCCAAAGTGGTGCATTTCGATGGGAGCGTGCTCGAGCGTTGGCGGGCCGTTTAATGCGTACTCGGTTTTGCAGGGAGTCGATCGCATCGTACCGGTGGATGTGTATGTGGTGGGCTGCCCGCCGCGGCCGGAAGCTTTGTTTTATGCGCTGCTGAAGTTGCAAGATAAGATCGACGACATGACCTTGGCGAAGCGGCCCACGGAAGTGCGGTTGAAGCCGGAGATGGTGGAAGAGTTTAAGAAGAGCGTGATGGTGGCGCAGGTGACAGAGCCGAGGTGAGGCGAGGATCAGATATCAGTTATCGGATATCAGATATCAGGCACATCGGCTCGTAGCGGCGCGCGGTTCGCACTGCGGCAGAGGAGTCTGGCGAGCCGTGGAGTCGCGAGACAGACGGAACAGGTAAAACTTAGCACTACATCGGGAGAACCATGGCGTTTGTTAGGACAGTGAAGGTGGGAGAACTGCCGCCGGGAACGGTGCGGGAGTTCTCTGTGGAAGGCCGGACGATTGCACTCGCCAATGTGGAAGGCAAAATTTACGCGATCAACAATCTATGCCTGCATCATGGCGGCCCCTTGGGCCAAGGAATGTTGGAAGGCAAAGCGGTGACTTGCCCGTGGCATAGCTGGCAATACGACGTTACGAACGGGAAATCGCTGCAGAATCCTTCGGTGGGCGTGGATTGCTACCGCACCGAGGTGCGTGGCGACGATATTTTCGTGGAAGTGGCGGTTTAAGGTAATGGCGGCCAGTTGCGGGATTAGGCCCTTGCGGGCGCTCAATTGGCTGATAGATGACTCATTGTTGTGCAACTAATTAAGAATAGGCACTTTAGCTAGGAATTTGCGATTCGTACTAGTATTTTCCTCATTTGGAACCGCCATTTCTCCCCTATCCCTCATATTTTGTTTGGTTTTCAGTGCGCGTCCGTGTATAGTGCGGTGCGAATTCGGGTGCAGATGGCGACAGCGACTCCTCAGACACGACACTATTGGATTTTCAGCGCAGACCCACACCACTATCATTGGGACACCCTTTTCGTTAAAGGCAAAGAGATGTGGGATGGTGCCGGGGCCAAGCCTGACGCGATACGCGCGTTGAAGCTGGTGAAAAAGGGCGACCGGGTCCTCTGTTACCACTCCGCGCCGGAGCGTTCCCTCTATTCCATAGCCGAAGTAACCCGTGATCCTTATCCCGACCCACACGATCGCGATGGCAAGAACCTGGTGGCAGACCTGCGAGCGTTTGAAAAGCTGCCACGTCCGGTGACGCTGGCGGAAATGCGGGCCAATCCAGCACTGAAAAAAGTGAAGCTGCTGAAGAATGTGCGGCTGATCATCTCTGCGGTCAGCGACACGGAATATCAGGAATTGTTGCGCATGGCGGGAATTGTGGCGATGCCAGGCGTGCCGCTGCCCTGAATAATGGCCTGATTCCCGAGAGCGGGCTGAGTGTAATCGCTTCGCGCCACTTTCATATCGTAACTTGACCTTTGCCCACCTAGCATCGCATTGGAACTGCCCAGCGCTGGTTCACAGCAGCGCCTTCCTGACGTTGCGATGTGCCAATAACTCCTGCAAGTACTTGAACATTTTTCGCGATGATTACGTCAAACAGAGAGAGTTGTGTGTGAGGACATCCCAATGAAAATGAAGTGGGTCGGCAGGGTGACGGGGGGCGTGGTTTGTTTGACGCTTGCGATGGCGATGGCGTGGGCGCCGCGGGCGAATTCGCAAGAGTATCCGGTGGCCACGAAGACGCTTAAGAATGGACTTAAGGTGCTGGTGCAGCCGGACCACAGTATTCCGAACGTGGCGCTGTACACATTTTATAGAATTGGATCGCGCAACGAGAGGCCGGGCACGACCGGGCTTTCGCATTTTTTCGAACATATGATGTTCAATGGCGCGAAGAAATATGGGCCGGGCGAACTCGACAAGGCGATGGAAGCGAATGGCGGCTCGAATAATGCGTACACCACGCGCGATGTTACGGTGTATCAGGATTGGTTTCCGCGCTCGGCGATGGAGCTGATTTTTGATATCGAAGCAGATCGCATTCGCGATTTGAATTTTGATCCTAAGAAAATTGCAAGCGAACGGGGCGTCGTGGCCAGCGAGCGTCGCACCAGCGTCGACGGTTCGAACGAAGGCATTCTCGACGAGCAATTGTGGGCGACGGCGTTTCTTGCTCATCCGTATCAGTGGCCGGTGGTGGGGTGGATGAGCGACATCGAGCACTGGACAATCGCCGACCTGAAACATCACTTTGAGATGGGCTATTCGCCAAGTAATGCCACGATGGTGGTGGTTGGCGATGTGACACCAGAGGAAGTGTTTGCGCTGTGCGACAAATATCTGGAGTCGATTCCGTCGCATGCGCCTCCGCCTCCGGTGACTACACTCGAACCAGAACAGATAGGCGAGCGACGCCTGGTGGTGCACAAACCGGCGGAGTTGCCGCTGCTGATGATTGCGTATCACATACCGCAAAGTAATAATCCGGATTTTTACGCGTTGAACATTTTGCGCACCATTTTGTTTCAGGGAGAAAGTTCGCGGATGTACCAGCGGCTGGTGGATAAGGATCAGATCGCGCTCTCAGTGGAATCGAATGTGAATAGTGCGTTCGACCCGACCGTGGTGCAGATTAGTGCGCAGCCTAAAGAGAAAGTGGATCCACAACTGTGTGAGAAAGCGATTTACGAAGAATTAGAGCGGGTGAAGACTGCACCAGTGAATGATCAGGAAGTGGAGAAGGCTAAGAATATTCGATTGGCCGAGTTTTACCGGCAGGTGCGGACTATCAGCGGTCGCGCTAACACGATTGGGACGTATGAAGTATTTTTTGGCGATTACAGCAAATTGTTTGATGCGGCGAAAAACTACAATGCGGTGACCAAGGAAGACGTACAGCGGGTGGCGAAGAAGTATTTTGGCGCGAACAATCGAACCGTGGCGACATTGCTGCCGGAAGCTGATGAGAAAGGTAAGCCATGAGCGCGGGCATTCGGTGTCACCTTGCGGATCGGATTAGTTTTGCGCGCGTCGTAGCGGTGCTGATGGTGTGCGCGTGGTGGTTTGTCCTACCGTCGGCGATCACCGCGCAGAAATTACAGATTCCTCCGCACGAAAAGGTCGTGCTGAAAAACGGGCTCACGGTATTGCTCCTGGAAAAACGCGGCGTGCCCATGATCGATATCGCCGGCATCGTGAAGGCGGGCGCACTTGCCGATCCGGTTGGCCAAGAAGGATTGGCGTCCACAACGGCCGGTCTGCTGCGCAAGGGCACTAAGGCGCGCACGGCGCAGCAATTTTCGTCAGATATTGATTTCATTGGCGGCAGTTTCGACGCAGAGGCCGGAGCGGATTATTCTAGTATTAGCGCGGAATTTCTGAGGAAGGATACGGCGAAGGGTTTGGAGTTAGTGGCCGACGCTTTGCTGCAGCCGACATTTCCCCAGGCGGAAGTGGATAAATTGCTGGCCCAGTCGATCGACGGGGTGAAGGCGGCAAAAGATTCCGCGGGGCAGGTGGTCTTCGAGTATTACACCGGGTATTTGTATGACGGGAAAGAGTATGGTCGTCCGGCGGGCGGCGATGAGGCGTCGCTGGCGAAAATCAAACGCGATGCCATCGTGAAGTTTTACGACAGCTACTACACTCCGGGAAATTTGATTTTGGCGGTGGCGGGAGATTTCGATGCCGCCGATATGAAGACGAAGTTGGAGCAAACTTTCGGGGGTTGGACGGCGAAAACCTCTCCGGCTATCAAAGCGAACGCGATGGCGGCGGTTAAGGGCAAAAAGCTGTTGCTGATCGACAAGAGCGATTTGCCGCAGACTTTTTTCGCCATCGGCAACGTAGGAATTGCCGAGACCGATCCGGACCGGGTAGCGATCCGCGTGGTGAATACGGTGTTCGGGGCGCGGTTTACATCAATGTTGAATGAAGCGCTGCGGGTGGAATCGGGACTGACCTATGGCGCCACTTCGTTCTTTGACCCGCACAAAGAGCCTGGACCGTTTGTGATATTCAGTTACACGAAAAACGAAACCACTACGCAGACGATCGATATGGCGCTGGATGTTTTGAAGAAACTGCATGCGGATGGCGTGACGGCAGATCAGTTAGCTTCGGCGAAAAGTTTTATTAAAGGGCAATTTCCGCCAACGATCGAGACTTCGGCACAATTGGCGCGAGTGATTGCTTCGCACGAGTTTTACGGTCTGGATGATAGCGAAGTGAATGAACTGGAAGCGCGCGTGGATGGGGTCACACCGGAAATCGCGAAGAGAGTTATCGCCAAACATTTCCCGCAGGATGATTTGGTGTTTGTGCTGATTGGCAAAGCTTCTGAGATCGGGCCCGCTGTCAAGAAATATGCGGCCAAGGAAGACACGCGGTCCATCACCGCACCGGGTTATTGGCCGGGCTCGAAATAATATCCAACGTGGTTTTGCGTGTGGCGTACGGAACTTGCGTGAAGCGTTCGTGTCTTAGCGATTGAAACGAATGGAGGAGATATGAAATCACGGCATGGCTGGTTGCTTGTGCTGGCGTTGTTGTTTTCTGTGGCTGCGACGTTTGCGGGCGAAGAAACCTTGCTGCTGGCGCAGCAGCCCACGCTCAACAAAAGCTCCGTCGTGTTTGTGTACGGCGGATATTTGTGGAGTGTGCCGCGTGGCGGCGGAGAGGCGCGGCAGTTAACGACCGGCGGGCATGAGAGCGATCCGTTTTTTTCTCCTGACGGGCAATGGATTGCGTTCAGCGGAAATTACGACGGCAATCGCGACGTCTACGTAATGCCGGCAGAGGGTGGAACGCCAAAGCGCCTCACGTGGTTTCCGGGGGAAGACGGTGCGGTCGGATGGACTCCCGACGGCAAGCAGGTATTATTCGCGTCGGAACGCGAACGGTATGCGGACTTCGTGAAGTTTTATACCGTCGACAAGGACGGCGGCGTTGCGCAGGCGCTACCCATGTGGCGGGTCGCGGAAGGAAGCTATTCGCCGGACGGAACGCGGATGGCGTATGTACCGAACATCCAGTGGCAGGACGCTTGGAAGCGCTATCGCGGCGGGCAAACCACGCCAATCTACATTGTGGATTTGAGTAATCTGCAAATCGAACGAGTGCCGCGGGAAAACTCGAATGATTCGAAGCCGGTGTGGTTCAAGGACACAGTCTATTTTCTCTCGGACCGCAATGGCCCAGTGTCGCTGTTTGCTTACGACACAAAAAGTAAAACGGTGAAGCAGGTACTGGAGAATAGAGGATTCGATCTTAAGTCGCTTTCGGCAGGCCCGGACGCCTTGGCGTATGAACAATTTGGCGGGATTTATATTTTTGAGCCGGCGAGCGGCAAATCGCAGCGGGTTAACGTGCAAGTTGCGGCGGATTTGCCAGCGACGCGCGCGCACTGGGAAAAAGTCGGCGACAAGATTCAAGCGGGAAGTATTTCGCCTACCGGCCAGCGCGCGGTGTTTGAGACGCGTGGGGAAATACTGAGTGTTCCGGCGGAAAAAGGCGATATTCGCAATCTGACACGAACCACAGCGGTGGCGGAACGCGATCCTTCGTGGTCGCCGGACGGAAAGTACATTGCCTTTTTTTCGGATGAGTCCGGGGAATACGCGCTGCACCTGGTAGAGCAGAGTGGGCTAGGTGAAGTGAAAAAGATTAGCTTGGGCAAGCCGCCGTCGTTCTTCTATGGTCCGACATGGTCGCCGGACAGCAAGAAAATCGCGTTTGCCGACAAGCGGCTGAATTTGTGGTACGTGGACATCGACAAAGGGACACCGGTGAAAGTCGACACGGATATTTACGATGCGTGGGGCGTATTTTTCGATCAAGACTGGGCGCCGGACAGTAAGTGGATCACCTACTGTAAATTTCTGCGGAATCACCTGCACGCGATTTATGTGTATTCCGTCGAGAGCGGGAAGAGCACGCAAATCACCGATGGCATGAGCGACGCGCGTTATCCGCAATTCGATAAAGGCGGGAAGTACCTGTTTTTCACGGCAAGCACTGACGAAGGCTTGAGCGTGACCTGGCTGGACATGTCGGGATTTCAGCGGCCGGTGTCGCGCAGTGTATACGCTGTGGTGCTGAAAAAAACGGATCCAAATCCTGTTGAACCGCAGAGCGATGATGAAAAGGTGGGAGAGAAAAAGGACGGCGACAAGGATAAGGATAAAGACAAGAGCAAGGATCAGGACAAAGATAAAGGGAAAGACAGCGGCAAAAATAAGGAAGCCGAGAAAGATAAGGATAAGGATAAAGATAAGGACAAAAAAGAACAGGTCACGGTCACCATCGATTTTGACGGTATCGGGCAGCGCATTGTTTCTTTGCCTATCAAAGCCGCCAACTACGTGGGGATGAATTCTGGTAAAGCGGGAATTCTATTTGTCGGAGAGCTGCCGTCGGTCCCATCGCTGGATGGGCCAAGCTTTGTGTCGGTTTCGAAATTCGATTTATCGACTCGCAAAACCGAACCGTATGTCGCCAACGTCAGCTCGTTCGCGGCGTCAGCCGATGGCGAAAAGACCTTGTTTCGGCAAGGGCCTCCCATGGGACCCGGGCAGTGGTTCATCGCCGGAACCGGAGCCGCGCCCAAAGCTGGCGATGGGCAACTGAAACTGGATTCGATGGAAGTGTATGTTGATCCGCGCGCCGAGTGGAACCAGATGTATCACGAGGTCTGGCGTATCGAGCGAGACTTTTTCTACTCTCCGAATTTCCATGGATTGAACCTTGCGGAGGCTGAGAAAAAGTATCAGCCCTATTTGAACGCTGCGGGAGGCCGTGGCGATGTGAATCACCTGTTCACCGAGATGCTGGGCGAGTTGACGGTTGGCCACATGTTCATATTTGGTGGGGACATTCCGAAAGCGCCTGAAGTGAAGGGTGGTTTGCTTGGAGCGGATTACAAGGTGGAAAACGGGCGTTACCGCTTCGCGCGCATATTCAACGGAGAGAATTGGAATCCGGATCTGCGAGCGCCGCTGACGCAGCCTGGCGTTGACGTAAAGCTGGGCGATTATCTGATCGAGGTGAACGGGCGCGATGTGCGGCCGCCCGCGGACGTATATAGCTTCTTCGAGAATACGGCGGGCAAGCAGATTCGCATCAAGGTGAGCGCGAATGCGGATGGTAAAGATGCGCGCGACGTGACGGTTGTACCCGTTGATAGCGAATTCGATCTGCGCAATCGTGCCTGGGAAGAAGGAAACCGCCGCAAAGTGGACGAACTAAGCGGCGGCAAACTTGCCTATGTGCACGTGCCGGACACGGCGCGCGGTGGCTACGTGAATTTCAATCGCTACTATTTTTCGCAAGCGGACAAGCAGGGCGCGGTAATTGACGAGCGGTATAATCACGGCGGCGCGATTGCCGACTACATTATTGATTTGCTGGAAAGGCCGTTGCGCAATTGCGCGACGACCCGCGAAGGCGAAAAGTGGTGCTCGCCGCTGGCGCAAATTTACGGGCCAAAGACCATGGTCATCAACGAAATGTCCGGCTCTGGCGGCGATGCGCTGCCGTGGATGTTCCGGCAAGACAAAATCGGCCCGCTGGTGGGGACGCGAACGTGGGGCGGACTGGTGGGAATCAGCGGCTATCCGTCGTTGCTGGATGGCGGTTACGTGATGGCGCCGCGCGCGGCGATCTACGGATTGCACGGCCAATGGGAAGTGGAGAATCACGGCGTCGCGCCGGATATTGAAGTAGAAAATGATCCGGCATCGGTAGCTGCCGGCCATGATCTGCAGCTGGAAAAAGCGGTGCAGGTCACGCTAGAAAATCTAAAGAAGAATCCAGTGGTGATCCCGGATCATCCGCCGTATCCGGACTACCAGAAAAAGTCACAATAATTTTTGAGCTAAAAGCCAGGTCATGAGTTCCGGTTCGGCGTACGCCTTGTGCCACGATTCGTGACCTACGCCGGGATATTCGGTGTAGTGGACATTGCCGTCCTCGGCTTTCAGCGCGGCAAACATTTTGCGGGAATTTTCAGGTGAAACGGTGGGATCGTCGGCGCCGTGGAAAATCCACACAGGTGTCTTGCCAATTTTGCCGGCAACTTCCGTGTAACTCTTAGGCTCGTCGGCAAAGGCTTTCTTGGCCAGTTCCGGATATTTCTGCTTCAGCGATGGCGACGCGGTGATGCCGCCACAAACGGGAACGATGGCGGCAAACGTGTTGGGATGATGTATGGCGAGGTCCCACGTTCCGTAGCCGCCCATGGAGATTCCGGTGAGATAGGTGCGCGAAGGATCGCCTTTGAATTCCTTGGTAGCGGCAGCCAAGCTGGCGAGCGCCATGTCTTCCATTTTCGGGGTGGTCCACCAATTGTCCTTAGCGCACTGCGGCATCACGATGATTGCCGGAAAACGCGCGCGGCCTTTGCGAATCGCTTCACCAATGCCGACTTCGGTTTGTATCAAACCGTCCGAGCCTCGTTCACCGGCACCATGGAGGAAGAGAATGATGGGCCATTTTTGCCGCGGGGACCAGTCGTCGGGAACGAAAACCTGATATTTGAATGCGGCGCCTTGGAGCGATACGGTGCGATCCAGAAATCCTGTTTCGTGTTTACGAGCCTGTGCAGAAACAGCTAAAGCCAGAAATAAACCGGTGAGAGAAAGTAAACGTAGCGAAGCGATGTGCACAAGCACCCCCAACAAAAAATGTACCATGGCCGCGCCGGGGGCTGCAGCAGCGGCGAATATGGTAACGTGAGCGAGCAGGAGAATCATGCCGGAGCTTCCTGAAGTGGAGACTGTAGCGCGCGGCCTGCAATTGGCTGTCGCGGGCCGCCGGATTTTAAGCGTCACGCTGGGCAAAACCGATTTCATCGACAATCCCCAGGACTTGGAGCGCGAGCTGCCCGGGAGGGAGATCCGATCGGTGGAGCGCTACGGAAAATTTATGCTGCTGCGATTGCAGCGAAGTGGCGCCGGGACGTCTGAGAGTGGCGAAATTGAAAGCGAAACGGCGTTGCTGGTGCACCTGGGAATGACGGGTATGTTGATGCCGGTGCTGGCGGACGAGCCACATAAAAAGCACACTCACGTGTTCATGGTGTTGGATGACGGGCGTGAGTTGCGGTATATCGACCCGCGGCGTTTCGGACGGATGGCATATCTTGCAGGCGAAGTGCTGGTGGAGGAGCTGAAACGATTTGGCGCCGATCCGCTGGAAGTTGACCGGGAAGAATTTATAAAGCGGATTCGCTCGCGAAAGTCGCGCATCAAGGCGCTGTTGTTGAACCAGGAAGTTCTGCGCGGTGTAGGGAACATTTATGCGGATGAGAGTTTGTGGAGATCGAAGATACATCCAGCGTCTATGGCATCAAAGCTGACGCCCAAGCAGGTGGCGGAATTATACCGGGCGCTGCAGGCGATTTTGCAACGCGCCATCGCGATGCGCGGGTCGTCGATTTCCGATTTTGTTGACGCGAAGGGCGAGCCGGGAGAATATCAGCAGCATCATCGAGTTTACGGACGGGAAGGGAAGCCGTGCTTCCGCTGCAAAACGCCGATACGCCGAATCATCGTGGCGGGAAGAAGTTCTCATTTTTGTCCCTTTTGTCAGAAAGCACCAAGAACCAGAAAAAAGAGGCATGGTAGGTAAGCGCAAGCGGTTGGCGTACGTCGAATGGATAAGATGGCGCCGGTGTTATCGGTACGTTCAGCTTGCCGGGATAACATGTTCCAGGCTCGGGTAGAGTACCGTCAGGTCCATCCATGGGGAGAAGCGAATGAATCGAGTGATGAAAACGATAGCGGTGTTCGCAATTTTACTGCTTTTGTTCGCAGTAAAGGAACGCAGCGCGGCCGCGGCGCCAGACGATGTGAATGCCGTGGCGACGACGGATGCGCAGATTCTCAAGGAAATCCGCGAGCACAGCGAGTTGATGGACAACCTGGAATATTTGTCGGATCGCATCGGGCCGCGCCTGACTGGTTCTCCGCTGCTGAAGCAGGCGAATGACTGGACTGTGGAAATGTTCAAGAAGTACGGCCTGTCGAATGTGCACCTGGAAGAATATTCAATTCCGCATGCATGGACCCGGGGAAGTGCGAAAGCACGGATTATTGCGCCTACAGAGCATCCGCTGACCATCGCGTCGGCAGCGTGGTCGCCCAACACGAAAGGCACGGTGCGCGGGCCGGTGGTGTATTTCGACGCGAAAAAACCGGAAGACTTCGAGAAATTTCACGGGAAGCTGAAAGGCGCGATTGTGATTACGCAGGAGCCTCGTCCATTTTCGCCGTCGCGACCCATCGATACTAACGCGGAAGTCTACCAGCCTCTTGAAGAGCCACCACCGCCGGTGGGGCAACCTGTTCCGCCTGATCCGTTCGACAAATATATGGCGGCAGTTCGCGCGCAACGTAAGTTTCTGGTTGACGAAGGAGCCGCGGCGATCTTGCGCGATGCCGGAAAGCCGCACGCGCTGCTGAACATGACCGATGGCACCACAGAGCCGTTTCAGCCGGGAACAATACCCTCCGCATTCGTTACGGGGGAAGGCTACCGGGAAATTTTCCGGCTGCTGAAGAAGGGTCCGGTTGAACTGGAATTGGAAATCAAGAATTCCTTCAGTGGAAAGCCAGTGCAGGTCTACAACACGGTTGCGGATTTGCCGGGCACGGAAAGGCCTGACGAAATCGTGCTGCTCGGAGCGCACCTGGATTCGTGGGATTTGGGCACCGGGTCGACTGACAACGGCACTGGCTCGATGGCAGTGTTGGAAGCGGCCCGCACGCTGGCGAAACTTAACGCGAAGCCCAGACGCACGATCCGTTTTGTGCTGTTCACCGGCGAAGAACAAGGACTGATCGGATCGAAAGAATATGTGAAGGCGCATAAGGCGGAGCTCGACAAGATTTCGGCCGTGCTGATTCACGATAGCGGGACGGGGCGCGTACTGGCGATTGGGTTGCACGACAATTATCAAGCGCGCGCGCTGGTGGACCAGGTGATTGCGCCGCTACACGAATTGAAACTGCTGGAACCAACCATGCTTCGCGAGTACGGCACAGACAGTTTTTCGTTTGACGAGGTGGGCGTGCCGGGATTCTGGTGCGCGCAAGACCTTGCGGAGTATACGAAGACGCATCACAGCCAGTCGGACACCTTCGACAAAGTTTGGAAGGACGAAATCAATGAAGGCGCGCAAGTGCTGGCCGCGTGGGCCTACAACACGGCGCAACTTCCAGGATTACTGCCGCGACGTCCGCTGCCGCCTGCAGCACCGGCGAATTCTGCAAACGCTGAATCTGCCACGACTGTGAAGCCGCCTATGATCGCGCCGGATTCGGTTGCCGACATCGACAAGAAAATCGCGGCACAGGTGAAAGGGGACGAAGAGCAGATTAAAAAAGATTTGACGTATCTGACCACGAACATTGGTCCGCGGCTGACAGGTTCACCACAGCTGGAACAAGCAAGCCATTGGACGGAAGCGCAATTTAAAGCCCTGGGCCTCGATAACGCGCATCTGGAGCCTTGGACCATCGCAAATAGTTGGACGCGCGGACCGGCGATGGGACGGGTAACTTCACCTGCGGCACATGAATTCACGCTGGCCAGTATGGGATGGTCTCCTGCGACCAGCGGCACGGTGAAGGGCGAAGTGGTTGGCATGGATGTCGAAAAAATTGAAGACCTGGAGAAGTACAAAGGGAAGTTGGCGGGGAAGATCGTGTTGCTGGGACGCGCGCGTGATCTGGTGCCGCCGGAAAATCCGTTGCTGACGCCGTGGGGCGAAGGCACGCTGCCCCTGATGCATGCCAAAGAGAATCAGCCGACTGACTTTCGCGCAGCCGGCAGATTGCGCCAGGCCGCCAGAAAAATGATCGCGGACGAAAAGGCTGCGGCATTGGTGCTGGCGTCGGAAAAAATGTATGGCTTGCTGAATATGACCACCGCGAGCCCTGACTATAAACCAGGCCCGGTGCCAGCGGTGTTCATGGTACGTGAAGATTACTTGCAACTGTGGCGCTTGCTGGAAGCAGGAGGTCCGGTGGAAGCGGAGTTGAATGTGCAGGGATCGTTTAGCGGCAAGCCGGTGGAAGTTTACAACACGGTTGCGGAGATCCGTGGAACGGAAAAGCCTGACGAGATGGTGATCATTGGCGCGCACCTGGATTCCTGGGATCTTGGTACCGGCGCTACGGACAATGGAACTGGGTCGATGGCGGTGCTCGAAGCTGCGCGAGCGTTGCAGAAACTTGGCGTGAAACCGAAACGCACGATTCGCTTTGTGCTGTTCAGCGGAGAAGAGCAAGGGCTGAATGGATCGAAAGCTTACGTGCAGGCGCATAAAGCGGAGCTTGGCAAAATTTCCGGCGTGCTGGTGCATGATACAGGAACCGGCAAGGTGCTGACGGTTGGGCTGATGGGAAATTACAACGTGCGCGAGACGATGGACCGCGTGCTGTTTCCCTTGGCGGAACCTGCGGGCATCATGGAGCCGACACTGCGCAGCGAGGGTGGCTCGGACCATGTGCCGTTTGATACGGAAGGCGTGCCGGGATTCTGGTGCGTGCAAGATCCTGCCGACTACGACAAGACGCATCACTCGCAGGCGGATGTGCTGGAGCGTGTGCGCTGGGACGATTTGACGCAGGGAGCGCAGGTGCTTGCAGTGTTTGCTTATAATGTGGCGCAATTGCCGGAGTTGCTGCCGCGAAAACCGGCGAAAGATGCTGCGAGTAAATAGTGGAACGATCTAACGGGATTGCAGTGGCGGAGGGGAAACGGTGAGGCTGGTGGTGCAGCGGGTGAGCCGGGCGAAAGTTACGGTGGACGGAAATATTGCCGGCGAAATCGGCCCCGGCTTGATGATTCTTGTGGGCGTGGGAAAAGAAGACAGTACTGCCGTGGCGCTGGCGATGGCGGAAAAGGCAGCGAATCTCCGGATATTCGAGGATGATCAAGGGAAAATGAATCGCTCGCTGCTCGAGGTGAAGGGCGAAGCGCTGGCCGTATCGCAATTCACGCTGTATGGTGACGCGCGCGGGCAACGCCGTCCCAGTTATATTTCCGCGGCGCCGCCAGAGATCGCGAAGAGACTCTATGAGGACTTTTGCGACGCGTTGCAAAACCTTGGCGTTAAGGTGGGACGCGGAATTTTCCAGGCAATGATGTCGGTGGAGCTGGTGAATGAGGGACCGGTCACAATCCTTATCGATTCCGAAAAAACGTTCTAAGCCGCGGCGTCGAGTGGCCATGCCTCGGGAAGAGTGGGACGTCTCGAGAATCGTTTCTGAATTGAAGCGACTCGGCACACAACGCAACGTGGACGGCATGGCGCGCTTCGGCATTCGGGCCAAGATCTGTTACGGCGTTGCCAAGCCGAGCCTGGACTCACTGGCCAAGCGGATTGGCAAGAGTCACGCGCTCGCACTCCAACTCTGGGAAACTGGAATCCACGACGCGCGCATCTTGGCTGGGATGGTCGACGTATCCGCTGAGGTGACGGCGAGCCAGATGGAGAATTGGGTTCGCGAATTCGATAATTGGGATACCTGCGACGGCACCTGCTGCCACTTGTTTGTGTTTGCCAAGCCCGCATGGGAAAAAGCGCTGGAGTGGAGTGCACGGAAGAACGAATTCGAAAAGCGCGCCGGCTTCGCACTGGTAGCCTATCTGGCATACCGTGACAAGGCCGCGCCTGATCGTCCGTTTAAGGATTTTCTTGAGGTAATTGAACGGGGAGCGGGGGACGACCGCAATTTTGTGCGCAAAGCGGTGAACTGGGCGCTCCGCAACATTGGAAAACGCAATTTGGTTCTGAATGCGGCGGCGATTGCCACCGCCAAGCGGCTCCACAAGAGCGATTTGAGCGTGACGCGCTGGATAGCGGCGGATGCGCTGCGCGAACTGCGAGGCGACGCAGTGCAACAACGGCTGCGGCGAAAGGGCGTCTGAGTGAGAATTCCTAAGGGGCGGGCGCCAATCGAAATACGCAGAGCGCGACCCGGCGACGCGGCGCGCCTCGCGATACTCGCCGGCCAATTGGGCTATCCCACCACAACGCGCGAGATGGTCCAGCGCTTACGCCGGGTGTTGCGCGAAAAAAGAGGAGTTTGTTTCGTCGCAACAAAGCAAATCGATAACGAAATCCTGGGTTGGGTGCACGTAAGCACTAGTCCTTTGTTGGAAGTGGAGTTTCGCGCAGAGGTCAATGGATTGGTGGTCGACGAGCACATCCGTAGTCAGGGCGCCGGTGCGCTACTGCTGGATGCAGCTGAAAAATGGGCGAGGCGGGCCGGCGCGAAGAGTATGTCGGTGCGGTCCAATGTTTTACGCGAACGCGCGCACAGCTTCTACGAACGAAACGGTTACGAACACTACAAGACGCAGAAAGCCTTCCGCAAAAAACTGTAGCGCTTCATAAATCCGATTGTAGATATGGCACATCCACGGCACCGCGGCTGGTGGAATGTATCGTGTTACGATAGACTAAGCTCATGGGAGAAAACATCTCAGCAAAGGAGTATCGCGCACTGGCCGAACTGCGCCACCGCATCCGGCGATTCCTGCAAGAAGGCGATGACGCGGCGCGTCAGGCTGGGCTGGAGCCGCAGCAATATTTGCTGCTGCTGGCTACTCGCGGACTGCCCGAAGGGCAGGAAGCTACGATACGCACACTGGCGGAGCGACTGTCGCTGCGCCACCACAGCACCGTGGAATTGGTGGATCGCATGGAAACGCGAGGCTATGTGAGAAGAGCGCGCGGACGAGAAGACCGCCGGCAAGTGTTGGTGTTGTTGCAACCTCGCGGGGAAAAATTGCTAGAACAAGTGGTGGGGCAACGAATCATCGAATTGCGATCGAACGGACGCACTTTGGTCCATGCGATTAGCGCGCTCCTGGAGTCTCGCGTTACGAAATCAACCAAGACAGAAGCGAAACGCAAAGCTCACGTGGAAGCGAAGGGATCCAGGAAGCCGGCCCGTCGCGGAAAACTTGCCAGGTAAATCTGAAAATGCAGGGAATAAACCAAGAAGCAAAACATAGAAACGGTGCGAGACTTGGAGATTTCACGGTGGGGACGCGCGTGCTCACCATCGCAGCGCTAGCCATTCCGATCGGCGCCGTGGCTGCAGTCTGCGCGCTGATTTTGCTGCGGCTGATTGCACTTTTTACCAATATTTTCTACTTCGGGCGTTTCTCTACTGCGGCTAATTCGCCGGCCAATCATCATCTTGGGTGGCTGGCGGTTCTCGCTCCGGTGGCGGGCGCAATCATTGTCGGCTTGATGGCGCGCTTCGGCTCTGAGCGCATTCGCGGCCACGGCATTCCGGAAGCAATTGAGTCGATTCTGCTGAATGGCAGCCGAATCGAACCGAAGGTGGCCCTGCTGAAACCGGTGTCCGCCGCGATTTCAATTGGGTCCGGTGGACCCTTTGGAGCGGAAGGGCCGATCATCATGACCGGGGGCGCATGTGGCTCGATGGTTGCGCAGATGTTTCATCTGACCAGCGCCGAGCGCAAAACGCTGTTGGTGGCAGGCGCGGCGGCGGGCATGTCCGCAACATTTGCCGCGCCAATTTCTTCGGTGTTGCTGGCCATCGAGTTGCTATTGTTCGAACGGAAACCACGAAGCATCATCCCGGTAGCGTTGGCTAGCGCTACTGCGGCTTTGCTTCGTCAATATTTGCTGGGACAAGGCCCACTGTTTCCCGCGCTTGCCCATCCGTCTTCGCTCATTTCGCCGGTGGCACTACTATGCTGCGCGCTGGCCGGAGTTGTTTGTGGGATTGTGGCTATACCACTCTCCAATTCGGTTTACATGTTTGAAGATTTATTTGGCAAACTGCCGATCCATTGGATGTGGTGGCCGGCGCTGGGCGGCGTCGTAGTCGGCGTCGGCGGACATTTCTTTCCGCAAGCATTGGGTGTGGGATACGACGTGATCGGGCAGCTTGTGCAGGGCGACCGCGCGTTGCATCTGGTGATTGGTGTCTTGGTTGTGAAGTGGCTGATCTGGTCGGTGGCGCTTGGTTCGGGCACATCGGGCGGGGTGCTAGCGCCAGTGATGATGATTGGCGGCGCGCTGGGTGCGCTGCTGTCGTATGGCCTGCCAGATATGGGGCCGGGTTTCTGGGCGATGATTGGAATCGGCGCCACGCTGAGCGCGGCGTTGCGCGTGCCGATGACGGCGATCGTCTTCACCGTGGAGCAAACGCACGACTGGAACATGCTGCTTCCACTATTGATTGGCTGCGTTGTGTCTTACGCGGTATCGACGTTACTGCTACGGCGTTCCATCCTGACGGAGAAGGTTGCGCGCCGCGGGTATCACTTGAGCGCCGAATATGCGGTGGATCCTCTGGAGTTGTTGTATGTGCGGGAAGTGATGCGAACCAATGTCGTCGCGTTGCCCGCGAATGCGCTGCTTCGCGAGGTCGAGCAGTCTCTTCGGGGTGATCATCGCCAGGCACAGAGATTGTTGCCGGTAGTCGATGCGCAGGGGGTGCTGCAAGGCGTTGTGACCCGTGCTGATTTGCGGCAATTCGCTGCAGAACAGCATTTAAGCGGGGACGTGCAACTAGGTTCGATTGCGACACAGGCGAAGGCTGAAAGCTATCCTGATGAGCCGCTGCGCGTGGCGGTATATCGCATGGCAGAAAATGGGGTAACGCGTATGCCGGTGGTGGAGCGAGACACTCGGCGGTTGTTGGGACTTGTTTCCCTGGAAGATTTGCTAAAGGCTCGTTCTCGACACTTGGAAGAAGAACGCAGACGGGAACAAATTATACGTTGGCGGTACTTCCGTCCAACAGGGACCACGCACGAGGTGCCTGCCGACGTGGCTTGAAGTGCCCATCGAGCGATCAGTCGCCGCGTGATCCCTCTAAGAGATTTACGTCGTCTGCGGAATTCTTGAATGCTTCGAGAATGTCGGACAAGGTGATCACGCCGAGTAATTGCGAAATGTCTGCGCGGCTTAAGACTGGAATCAGCGGCCACTTCGAGGCTAAGCGCAGCGCCTCTTCCAAATCCTGGTCAGGATGCAAATACGGGAGCGGCTTGTTTCCTACGCCGTTGTTCAACGCCTGATTGAGATTGGCCTCGGCCCACCGGTGCAGATCCTCACCGGCGACGCAAAACCACATTTTGTGTTCACTGCGTACCAGAAAATAAGTTTCGGCAGACCCTTTCACCTTTTCCCACGCTTCGAACACGGTCATCTCGCCCAGGAGAATAATGCTGGGGATGGGTCGCATGGCATTTTCGACGGAAAGAACTTCGTGCTCGCGTTCTTCTTCGAGCGCCGGAAGGTACAAGCCGTCTTGCCGGGTGATCAATTCAAGAATGGGGGTACGCTGCAGGCGCCGCGAAATCAAGTAGGAAAATGTGTTGGCGGTAAGCACGGGAAGAATGATCGAGTAGTCGCCGCTGACCTCGAGCGCCATAAATACCGAGGTCATCGGCGCGCGCAAAAACCCGGCGAAGAGCACGCCCATGCCGACGAGGGCGTAGGTGGCGATCGAGCCGGTGAGGTGCGGGAAAAGGATGTGCTCGACCGAGCCAACTGTGCCGCCTAGCATTGCGCCGACAAAAAGTGTTGGCGCGAACATTCCGCCGGGCGTCCCGCTGGCAAACGACAATGTGGTGGCCAGAATTTTCATCAGCACCAGTAGTCCCAACATTTGCCAGGCAAATTGGCCATGCATGGCTTGGTCGATGTAGTCGTAACCGGCGCCCATGACTTGGGGGAAGCCGGCAAAGGCGATGAAGCCGATGAGCAGTCCGGCCACTGCTGGATAGCAAAACTGCAGCCGGGCGGGCGTAGATTTTAAGCGCGGACGAAGCCAGCCAATTGCTTTGGAAAAGATGACGGAGGCCAGTCCACCCAAAATACCCAGAACGGCGTATGCGGCTAACTCTTCCCATCGAATTACGCCGACGGGCGGAATGCGGAAGAAAGGCTCGGCGCCCAGGAACCAGCGCATGGTTACGACGCTGGCGACGGCGGAAAGAACCACGGCACCCAAAATGCCGGCACTCCAGTGTCCAATAATTTCCTCGATGACGAACAGCACCGCGGAAATTGGCGCGTTAAATGCGGCGGCGAGACCTGCAGCGGCTCCGACGGGAGCGAGTAGCCGAAGTTTTTTGCGCGAAAGGCTCAAGCGCCTGCCCAGTGCTGAGGCTAGGCCAGCACCGATTTGTAGTGACGGATCTTCCGGGCCCAGCGAATGACCGGATCCAATCGCCAGCGTGGCGGTGATAAATTTACCAATCACCGTGCGCACCGAAATGTAGCCGTCGGAAATATACAGTGCGGCTTTGGTCTGGTTCAGGCCGCTGCCGCGCGCATCTTTGAAAACGGTGAAAATCAGCAGAGAGATGAACAGGCCCGTGAGAGAAGGCGCCAGGAACGCGCGCAGCGTCGAGGGCGTGAGCGCCGAGCCGAGCAACAGCAGCCTGGTCCACTCCATAGTAATGCGAAAGCAAACGACGGCGAGGCCGGCGAAAATTCCGATGAACACCGCCAGAATGAGGAAGAATCGATCTTCGTCATACTGAAATTTTGCGGAGAGCCGGCGGGAAAACGATCGGGCACGCGAAGGATGCTTCTGCGGTTCCGCCGCCGGTTGCGGCGTGGAAGGCGTGGGCGGCGTAACGTTTTGAATCGTGCTCATTTCTCTTCCGCCGAGCGCTTTCGGACCAGAGCGAGCAGCGCCTCATCATCGACGGCGGCCTGACCGCATGTAGCTTGGATGGCCTGCTCGGCTTGAAGCGCGAAATCAAACAATTCGTCGGCTTGATCCGGGTTGTGTGCCAAGGAGGTTAAGTTGGCATTGGGCTTCCACTGATTCCATTTTTGCAGGTACGAGGTCAGAGGTGCGTTGGCGGGAGTGGAACTTGTAGATTTGCCGCGTTGTTGGTCGCAGGCGTTAAGCCGCGCACCCACGATTTCGAAGCTGCGCAGGGCGCGCCGGGCTTTCTCGGAAGAATTGATGCCGTGTTCGAAAGGATCGAGTTGGAGAGCGGTTTGCGCCAGCCGCAAAAGATTTCTGGCATCCTGATTGCCGTTATCTTCGTGAAGTGCACGCGAAGAGTAAGACTCGGCCATGCGATAGTCGCCCAACTGCAAAGCCGCTTTCCCGGCGCCCAGCAAGGCGGCAAGATTGTGCGGGTCCTGACGGGCGGCGCGCTTATAGAAGTCGAGGGCGTGAGCGTAGTCCTGTACGCGCACGAAAAGATCCGCGACTCGCGTTTGCAGTGCCGGATCGTCCGGTAAATTTGCGGAGAGGGTCAACAGTTGCGATTCGGCCTGGCGCAGATCGTGACGTTGAAAGTAGAAATCGATCAGTTCGAAGACCGCATCGCGGCGACGGTCTTTGGCATCGTCAGGCCAATTACCGAAAATTGCTCCGTTGTAATAGCGTTCGGCCTCGATCGCGCTACCTTCGCGGCCAGCAAGGCGCGCCAGTTGCAGATTGACAGCGCCGTTTTGCGGCTGCACTTGCCAAAGGCCTGCGAAATATTCCTGGGCCTGATGCGTTTGCCCGGCAGTCATCAGCGCTTCGGCAAGGCGCAAACGGCATTCCCAATTTTGTGGCATGTAGGAGAGGGCAGTGCGGTACGCTTCCACGGCTGCGCCGGGCTGGTTGGCTGCCAGTTCCTGATTGCCGTGTTCAAACCATTTCTGCCCAAGGTCGTTGCGGCGGGCGTCATAGGCCTGGCTGTAGGCATGGGTGAACGCGAAGAAAACAATGGCCAGCAAGACTAGCAGAGAAATCAGCAATGGCTCGCGAATCACCAGATTGCGGGTCAGAAAACTCATCTTCCCTCAGGGGCGCACAGCAGGCTTAACGAAAGCGTCGCGCAGCGTACCGGCTCAACTAACGCGGCGGACAACACTCATAAATTATATCGCATCACGACATGTATCAGAAATCAGGTGTGCAGGTCTGAAAACTCAAGGAATACGCGGAAAATACGAAGGGAAAGAGCTCACGTGGGTGATGGCTGGGTTGTTCAGTCGAGCGATCAGCTAGAAGGCGTCACCGCCACCGCCACCAAACCCACCACCTGAGAATCCGCCACCGCCTGAAAAGCCGGAGCCCTCGGCGCTGCGCGGCGCGGAGGCCATGATGCTTCCGGCTTGCAGCGACATGGCATTGAGATCGTTGACGAACATATTTGGATAGAAGATTGGGCCATAGCCGCCGCCTTGGTACCACTGTGGCGGCTGGGTATAAATTCCCTGGAACGCTTTGCTCCAGTTCTTTTCGACGCCTAAGGCCATCGCGAAGGGCAAAAATTTCTCGAACATTTCTGGGGTCTTGATCATGCGATTAAAGCGGTCGGCTTCCACGTGGTTCAGGAAATCCTCAAAGCCAAGAATACCTTCGAGAGTGCGCGCGCCGGCTTGCGTACGCGCCGGCATAAACCAGCCAAAGCCACAGATGACTAATGCTGTGAAGATCCCGGCAATGATAAATGGGAGCGGTTGCATGCCAGAGTGGCGAGCCACCGCGGTGCCGCCCCAGATGAGAAGCAGACCGGTAACGATGCCGAATCCGATGTAGCCAGAGCGCACGCTGTCTGGCCGCTTCGCGTAGTAGCCGTGTCCAACGAGCGAGCCGAAGATTTTATTTTTGATGTCGGGAATATTCTTATAGAAGCTGTTATGCAGATCGGCGAGCGAAACGGTGTCGCCGGCATTTCCGCCGCTGAAGAAGCCGTCCAGAAGTTCCTGTTCGTGCGGCTGCAGGGCAGTCCACTCTGCGCGCGGTTTTTTAAGATGGAAGATGTATTCCTTAGTGTGGGTCAGCCCGAGTAAGTGATCTTTCTTTTGCTCCTCGATTACCAAGTACCCGCGAACGGCCAGGTCCACGATGGACGCGGTGATATCGCGCATGTCCACCGAGTTGTCGATGAGCGTGCCGACTTCGCCGGGTGTGAGCTTGTCTGGCGGTTCATATTGCGCGGCAATCGGGCGCAGGCGAGGATCGCGGCCGCGCGTCCACCACAGCCAGAACATTAGAAAAAACGCGATGACCGGAAGGATGAGCGGCCAGTTGCTACGCAGCATGCGCCAGAACTTGGCCGCCGGAGAAGGCTCGGCAATTGCGCCTTTATCAAACGCGACCGCCACGGTAAGGCCTTCGCGGATTCCAAGCGGCCCAGTGGTGGTGACGTCAACGCCAGTCCCGTTGACCTCGGCGGTGGCGTCGTGTCCTTTGCTGCGATACGCGCCCGTGAACGCGTTGGCGCGCAAGTTGGTGACATTCGACGGAAACACGATGTGCGCTCCGGCGCTTTCGATGGGAATCGGCCACTCGTCCCCGGTAACGTTCCAATAGAACTCGTCGTGGTCCTCGAAGAAGCGTAGCGCGTCGGTGACGACATACTCGATCGAGACGGTCCGCGTGCTGTTATCCGCGTTGGGGATAAAGACCTTGATCTTGAGGAGGTGACGTTCGCGGCTGGTCTCATATCGCAGCGAATTGCCGTTCTCATCGGTGACATGCTTTACATCGAGGAACAGAGAATAGTTCATGCCGCTCTGCCCGACGTATTCCACGGGAATGTCGCGGTAGATGCCCTGCCAGGGGCCGCCCACGAACCGAAACGTGATGTTCTCGGTTACATCGACATCGCCATTCGGAAGCACGTTGATATCCGAATAGAATTTTTGCAGATGACGATCTTTTGCGGCGAGCGTGCCACTAAAAACCAGAAGGAAGCAAAGAGAAGCGACGAGCGTGGAGAGCCAGCGAGAGACGTTGCGACGCGTGGTCATGGGCACCCTTCGCGTGGATGGTTTAGGCAGAAGGCGCCGCGGGTGTGCCGAAGCTGACTTTAGGCGCTTCGCGTTCCGCAGGCGCGGAGACCTCAAAGAATTCGCGCTGTTTGAAGCCCAGCATCCCGGCAAAAATGTTGGTGGGGAACTGTAGAATTTTGGTGTTCAGGTCGCGAACCACGGCGTTGTAATAGCGCCGGGCGTTCTGGACGGTGTCTTCGATCTGGGTCAACGAATTCTGCAGGGAAGTAAAACTCTCGATGGCGCGGAGTTGCGGGTAAGCCTCAGAGAGTGCGAACAGACTCTTTAGCGCGCCGGAAAGCATGTTTTCCGCTTCGGCCTTGTCGGCGGGTCCGGTGGCAGACATGGCGCGATTCCGCGCGTTGATGACCGCTTCGAGAGTGCCCTTTTCGTGGGCGGCGTAACCCTTGACGGTTTCCACGAGATTGGGAATCAGGTCGTAGCGGCGCTTGAGCTGAACGTCAATGTCCGCCCAGGCGTTGTCGACCTGCACCTTCAGGCGAACCAATCCGTTGTACATCGCAATGGCGAAGACAACGATCAGAACCAGACCAATCAGAATGATCCAAGCGAACATCGGCAAACCTCAAAACTGGCAAAATTTGGAAAGCACCTATGCCTCGACTATACGAGCTATCCCGGTGCGAGTAAAGGAACCCTGCCGCAACTTGACCGCGTTCATAACATGACCGTTTGTTGTTAGTTGGGCAGGGAATCTGGCCAAATGACGCCATCGAGCGGGCCAGTACTTCTGGCATATAGTTATAAACTAATATATGCTGGCAAGAGACGAGCTCCAGGTCACTCATGCTTTTCAAAACAATCAGCGCGTCGGTGTATGGGATTGATGCGTATCCGGTGGAAGTGGAAGTCGATGTGGGCTCGGCGCGCATGCAGGACTTCAATGTCGTGGGACTGCCCGACAATGCGGTGAAAGAAAGTCGCGAACGCATCAAATCGGCGATGCGCAATTGTGGCTATGAGTTCCCGCACGGCCAGGGCGTCACAATCAACTTGGCGCCTGCCGATCTGCGCAAAGAGGGTTCGGCGTTCGATCTGCCGATGGCGCTCGGGTTGGTCGGCTGCCAGGGGCAATTTTTCGGCAAGCTGCTGGACCGCATGATGTTTCTTGGCGAGCTTTCTCTGGATGGCACGGTTCGCGCGGTGCGCGGCGCTCTTTCCGCAACGATTGCGGCGCGAGAGAAGGGATTAAAAGCGGTTGCCGTCCCGGAGATGAACGCTAAAGAAGCCGCGGTGGTGGATGGCATCGATGTTTTTGCGCTGAAGTCGCTGCCGCAAGCGGTGGATTTGGTGAACTCTCCGGAATCGTTTCAGCCAGTTCACGTGGATGCCCGGTTGCTGCTGAATGAGGCGGCGCAGTATTCCGTGGATCTGCGCGACGTTCATGGCCAACAAGCAGCCAAGCGTGCCTTGGAAGTGGCATGCGCTGGCGGCCACAATATTTTGTTCATTGGTCCGCCAGGCGCCGGCAAGACTATGTTGGCAAAGCGCATCCCCACCATTCTGCCGCCCATGTCTCTCGAAGAAGCGATTGAGACTACGCGTATCCATAGCGTTGCTGGAACACTGGAAGGTTCTCAGGGGCTGATTGGCACGCGGCCATTTCGTTCGCCGCACCACACCATTAGCGATGCCGGTCTGATTGGCGGAGGCGCGAACCCACGCCCGGGTGAAGTTTCGCTGGGTCACAATGGCGTGCTGTTCCTCGATGAATTGCCGGAGTTTCAGCGCAACGTGCTGGAAGTGATGCGCCAGCCGCTTGAAGATGGGTCGGTCACCATAGCGCGCGCGGCCATTTCTGTGACCTTTCCTTCGCGTTTCATGCTGGCGGCGGCGATGAATCCATGTCCCTGCGGCTATTTTGGCGATCAGAGCCACGAATGCCACTGCACGCCGCCTATGATCCAGCGCTACGTTTCGAAAATTTCTGGGCCGCTGCTCGATCGCATCGACATTCATATCGAAGTGCCCGCCGTGAAATATAAGGAGCTGCGGGCGCCGTCGTCTTCTGAAGATTCCGCGGCCGTACGTGGCCGGGTGATTGCGGCCCAACAAACGCAGATCGCGCGCTACAAGGCCGAGAAAAAGACCTATTCAAACGCGCAAATGGCCCCAAGGATGGTGCGCAAACACTGCGCTATCTCCGCGGATGGTGAAAAGTTGTTGGAAAACGCCGTGACCCGCCTGGGCCTTTCCGCGCGAGCTCACGACCGCATCCTGAAAGTGGCGCGCACCATCGCCGATCTGGATGCCGCTCCAGACATACTTCCCAAGCATCTAAGTGAAGCGATCCAATACCGGACACTCGACCGCAGCTATTGGGCGTAGAGCGGATCTCTAAACAGGGCACCGCGGGAAATTGGGAGCGAGCCGCTCCATTGACTTGGCTTCGTACGCTGTGTTACGGATAGATACGCTTTTTTGTTTGCTTTTGGGCCGTATCACGGTCAGGAATGGCGCCAGACACCAAACACTTGGAAGTCACGCTGGATACTCACGTGGAGAGCGTAAATCTCGCAGAGGAGATGTGTCTCCGTGTGGCGGAAGCGGCGGGCTTCAATGAAGACGAGTGTTACCGCATTGGCATGTCGGTGCGAGAGGGCGTAATCAACGCATTTCACTACGGCAACCAGGAAAAGCCGGAGAAGAAAATTCATCTGGCAATCGAACTTACCGATGAAAAAATCATTATTCACGTGATGGACGAAGGTAAGGGCTTCCAACTCTCCGATGTGCCGGACCCGTTGGCGGAAGAGAATCTGCTGAGCACCTCGGGGCGGGGCATCTTCCTGATGCGCGCGTTCATGGATGAATTTAATGTGGTGCCGGGACGCACCGGCGGGGCCGAGATAATCATGTCGAAGAAAATTCCATCGCCAGGCGATTCCTCATCCAACGGCAGCACGCGGAACGCGAATTCTGGCGCGTCACCACAGCAGGAAGCGTAGGAACTTATGGCCGCACTATTTCTAACCTCGCGGGATGATGGTCCCATCACCCTGGTGGATCTGAGCGGGCGCATAGCCCTGGGAGAGGGAAGTGCGCTGTTGCGCAAGACCATTCGCGACCTGGTGGAATCGGGGCGTACCAAAATTGTGCTGAACCTGGGCGATGTGAACTACATCGACAGTTCCGGCATCGGCGAACTGGTGAGCGGCTTCACAGCAGTGCGCAATCGCGGTGGCGAACTGAAATTGCTGAACCTCACAAAAAAGGTTCACGACCTGCTGCAGATCACCAAGCTCTTCACGGTCTTTGACGTTTACTCCGACGAGCACACCGCTGTTCGCAGCTTCAAATAACCCTCACTCCCTAGATTTGCTATTTCACCAGTCCTTGACGTTCCAACCAAGCTAGGTGCCTGTGCTATAGCTGCGGCACAATGAGGGTGTGCATACGGCTGAGGAGACGCGGTGGATTGCGGAGCAGGCGGCCAAGCTGGGCTTTGATCTTTGCGGCGTGGTGCGCGCCGAAAAATTTCCGGAACTGCAGCAATTTGAAGAGTGGCTGAGGCGCGACTACGGCGGTGAGATGAAATATCTTGCGGATGAGCGGCGTCGCGAGCCTGCCTTGGTGATGGACAATCTGCAAAGCGTGATTGTCTGCGCGCTGAACTACAACACCGCATTCCCCTATTCCGTCGATGCTGCTGCGGCCCCTGCTGCGTCTGGCCCGCGAGGTTGGATTTCGCGGTATGCGTGGGGTAGCGACTATCACGAAGTGTTGTGGGGGAAGCTGAATGCGCTGCAAGCCGCGCTGCATGAGAAATTCACCGAGCCATTTGCTGTGCGTTCCTATGCGGATACGGGACCAGTGGCCGAGCGAATCTTTGCCAAATACGCGGGCTTGGGGTGGTTGGGAAAGAATACGCTGCTGCTCAATGAAACGCTGGGCTCATGGTGTTTTCTGGGTGTGATTCTGACGTCACTCGATTTGCAGCCCACGCTCGCTCCGGCAGAGTCACCGCCGCCGGATTTGTGTGGCCAGTGCCGGCAATGTTTAGACGCATGTCCTACGGGCGCGCTAGTTGAGCCGTATCTGATGGATGCGCGGAAGTGTATTTCTTATCTGACTATCGAACTGCGTGGAGAAATACCCGAATCGTTGCGCGAGCCGATGGGCTGGCAAGTGTATGGCTGTGATATTTGCCAGGACGTCTGCCCCTATAACCGCCAGGCCCCAACGACGCAAAGCCGGGAGTTTCAGCCGCGACGGACGACTAATAATGAATCGCTCTTTCAGCCCGAGTTGTTATGGTTGGCCAGCCTCAGCGAACAAGAATTTCGCGATAATTTTCGCGGCAGCGCCATGAAGCGCGCCAAGAGGAAGGGGTTAATCCGCAACGCGTGCAATGCCTTGGGAAACGCCAAAGTGAAGAGAGGCACTCCAGAGCATCAAGAAATCGCAGTGTTACTCGCGCGGCTCGCAGAATCCCCCGAATCGTCGATTGCCGTGTCTGCCCAATGGGCGCTCTCGCGCATCGAATGACTGCCAGCCAGGATTTTAGATTCGGCTGCCGGTTCGGTTGAGTGCCTAGGGTCTCCGGTCTATAATGCAACCCGCAAGCCTAGACGCCCGCCGAAGCTGGGGAGTTCCATTTGCATCGCCGCAGATTCATCGTGAGCAGCGGTATCGTCAGCGCTGGCCTGTTGGGAGCCGCAAAGGCCGTCCCAATGATGTTGCAGCCCGAAACCAGCTCAGAAATCGTTTCCCATCTCAATCTGGAGGATAAACCCGTGGCATTCACAGTTCCCCCCCTGCCGTATCCGTTCGACGCGCTGGAACCTTACATCGACGCCAAAACGATGGAGATCCATCACGACAAGCATCACGGCGCCTACGTGACCAATCTGAATAAGGCGCTCGAAGGCCATCCGGATTTGCAGTCCAAATCCATTGACGACCTGATGAAAAACCTGGACGCCATTCCCGAGAACATTCGCCCCGCCGTTCGCAATAACGGTGGTGGCCACTGGAATCACTCGCTTTTCTGGCAGTTGATGAAGAAGGGCGGGGGCGGTGAGCCTAAGGGAGACCTGGCGACGGCCATCAATTCCGCCTTCGGGTCATTCGCCGGCTTTCAGGAGAAGTTCAAGGCCGCGGGCCTGGGCCGTTTTGGTTCTGGCTGGGCGTGGCTGCTGGTCAAGGATGGCAAGCTGACCATCGATTCGACGGCTAATCAGGACACGCAGTATATGGCAGGTGGAAAGGCAGTCCTCGGCGTTGACGTGTGGGAGCACGCCTACTACCTGAAATACCAAAATCGCCGACCCGACTACATCGATGCCTGGTGGAACGTGGTGAATTGGGATAAGGCCGCCGACCTCTATAGCGCCGCCAAGTAAGCACGCAGCGTAGCTACAGTTACCCAGAACAGAGAAAGCCCGCTTCGACCTGGTCGGAGCGGGCCTTTCACGTTAGAGATGCTTTATTTGGGGACGATCGCTTAGGCCATCATGCGCGCGCGCGACAAGGGCAAAATTTTTCCCGAATTCGCGGCTTTGCCATACAGCTCCGCATCCGAGAACGAATGAATGTCTTCGCTAGGCATACCCACGGCGGCCGCAGGCAGCGATTTCATGGAATTCCGCGACGCTTCCCTCATGAGTTCCATCCGGCTGCGAACCTTAAATTTCGCAAGTAGGGAAGACACGTGGAATTTCACGGTGCGTTCGGAAAGGTTCAGTTCATTGGCAATTTCTTTGTTAGCCAAGCTGCGAAGAATGCCATCGAGGACTTCTTCCTCGCGGCGGGTTAGTTTCACAGCGCTCTTGACGCTGTTTCCGGCTTCCAGAAGCTTCTGTGCTTTCTCTGCAAGACCATTTAGATGCTGGGGGGCTGCTGGCACCATAATGAGGTAATCCGCGGGCGATTGACCCCGAACCATGCAATGCATCGCCAGTAGTCCCGCGGCGTGGTCCACGGGTAGTTCTCCGTCCGGCCCGGCATCAACGTGAAAATGGGCCGTGCCAGAGGTTTTTTCATAAAACAGGTACACACCCACTGGAGCAGAAGGTTTGTGGTGACTCAATGTATGTGACGCGACGTTTCTGCGGATCAACTTCACGTGCACTCCTCCGTTATGCCTCGTGGTGGGGACGAAGCCCATCTTGGGATTGGTCGCGGTTACCCCCTTTGGGAGGTATCCGGCTCTGAACGGCAAGCAAACAGGGTCTGGGCAGGGTTACATACCCCCAAAAAGTGGAGTGAAAAAATCCCTTGAGGGTAACTTGAGAAGGAGTCCCCGTATTAATTGCTTGCGAAGCTACACCTGACCGCGGTTATGTTCAGCAACCAGTCTGCCGGACTGACCAATTCTTTACGGTCAAATATTTCAGTGACTTAGGGTTTCCCTGTATATACCCCTAGAAAACCGGATGCGTAGAAATTGCGCTCTCTTTGAATTTTTTGCTCGGGATTGCGCGTTTCGACCCAGGCTCTCAGGGAGTCAAAACGCGGGTTTGCTCCGAAGAGATCACTTCATATTCGATGCCGCGCCACTTCAAACGGCGGCCTGCAAGAGAGCAGATAAAATTGGTTAGAAACCAGAATGGCACGAATACTGGGAGAATAATGTATATCCACGACTGTCCCATAATCTGAGTGCGCGCTGCTGGAAGCGCCTCCGCAGCACCAATAACTCGGAATGCACCGCGGATTGCAGCCAGCAACATCGGCAATGAGAAAAGAAATGCCACTTGGAACGCGGGACGTGACTGTGCCATCAAGCTGAGCATTACAAAGAGCCCTAATAAGACCGTTGCGCAATACAGGAAATGCGTGGCGAACGCCATGCCCCACATCTGCGGGCGATACACGCGCGTAATCTTCACCTGGCGATTGGTAAATTCCAGAAGCCCGGCAAAATCGGTTTGTACGTAAGACAGTGTCAGACATTCCGGAAGGAACACGATCTGGCGGCGGTTGCGTTCAATCATTGCGGTAAGGGAATAATCGTCGCTGAAAGAATATTGCCAAACGTCCAGCATGCCAATTTCTTCGAAGAGTGCGCGGCGGATGGCGGTGCCTCCACCCCAGCAGAAGTTTTTGTTGTGGCCACCGAGCATAGTCACCACAGCCGCATTCCAGGCGGCTAACAGAGCAGTTGCCAAATTGACCTGATTTGGGACGAACCAGCGCATCGTGGTGGTTGCCCCGATTCGGGAATCGGCCAGCGGGGCTGCTAATTTATGCAGCCATGATTTTCCGGGTCGGCCGTCGGAATCAGCAAAGACAATAATTTCGAATTCGGGCGGTAGTTGTTCGACGCCGACCCGCAGGTTGTTCACTTTTTCGCTGCAATTGTGAGGTTTGCCAGCAATCACCACGTGGGCCTTTACCCGCTGCGAGGAAGATATGACGCGCTGAACCACGGCATGCGCCGGGTCTGCTTCGGAGGCGAGGATAAAAAATACTTCGTAGTTTTGATGGTCGAACTCGCAGAGCGCGACAAGATTCCGCTCCAGGCCTGCTTCCATCCCGCGGCATGGGCAGAGCACTGCGGTGCGCGGCGCATAAAAACCGGGGTCAGTCTTCAAACGCCGCTGGACATACGTCAGCCACTGTATCCCTTGCCAAAGCAGATACACGCCTGCGGCAATCTGCAAAATTGCCAGAATTTCGAAAAGCATTTCCACGTAGCCCGAGAATAGCAGAGGAAACTGTCGCCGGACCCCGCTTGTCTAAGGGTAGAATCGCAGAGGTAAACAGCCACAGACACGGAGGAGGGCGGAGATGAACGGACGGGTAGACAGTTCCATGGTGACTTCGGCGAATGAACTGAGTGGCTATCGCATCGTGCGCAATTTTGGAATCGTGCGTGGAATTACAGTGCGGTCGCGCAGCGTGCTGGGCAATCTTGCGGCCAGTATTCAGACTATTGTTGGCGGAAATATTACCGTGCTTACCGAGCTTTGCGAGAAGGCGCGGGAAGAAGCTTATGAATTGCTGTTGATGCACGCGGCACAGCACGGTGCGAATGCGATTGTGTGCATGCGCTACGATGCCAACGAAGTGATGGAAGGCGTCACGGAAGTCTTGGCGTACGGTACTGCAGTGCAGGTCGAACGAGCCAGTTAGACGCGGGCGAAATTCTCACTGAGTTCCAAAATGAAACGCCTTCTTGCGCGCTTGGCGGAGAGCGTACCGGTACGTTCAAACTTAAGAGCTGGAACAAAAACGTGAGCGGCGTCACATATCTGCTGTGTTGTCACGGGTACAGTGTTCATCGCAGCACACACTACTCAGGCTCTTCGCGTCACTTCGACGAAGAGCGCCCAGAAGACACTAAAAAATGAAGACGGTATTCTTTTTCGTGTGGCTCGGAGGCGGCGGTTTGGTAATTATCGCCGGCTACGTTTGCCTCTGCTTGATTAAGTCTTGCGAAGCGCGGCATGACTCTGACCATGACACCGTGTGGAATCTTCTGCTTCGCCGCGACAGGCCATAGCTCTTACCTTCTACCGTCCTGCAGTCCGCTAGCGAGTTTCCAACGGCCATCTACGCGTAACTCCGCCCAATTCTCTATTTTTCCAAGGCGCTGATGGTGGTGATAGAATCAGCGACTCATGTTTTGCTCTTTCTGCGGAGCTCAAGTTGCTAACGCCGCACGCTTTTGCGCCAAGTGCGGTAAGCCGGTGGCTGCGGACGCCGACGAAACGGTGCTGGGCGACGAGGTAGATTTCGACGCCAATCAAGAGACGTTGGCGCCTGATCTTGCACCCGCACCATCACCGGTACCGCCGCCCGGTACACCATTTCGCGCTGCGGCCACGCCTCGTCGGCCGCGCTCCGGCACTCCTTCTAATCCCGTTCTAAGTAGTAGCGATGCGATTGGGGGCGGACGCTTCGCGCCAGGTCTGATCATTTGTGATCGGTACCGCATTGTGGCCATTCTTGGGCGCGGGGGTATGGGCGAAGTCTATCGCGCAGAAGATCTGAAGCTTGGCCAAGTCGTCGCTATTAAATTTCTGCCTGAAGCATTGTCGAAGGATGTTGCAGCACTGGCGCGGTTTCATTCCGAAGTGCGCACCGCCCGGCAAGTGTCGCATCCCAATGTGTGCCGCATGTTTGATATTGGCGATGCGGAAGGCATCCCGTTCCTGACTATGGAATATGTGGACGGCGAAGATCTTTCGTCACTAGTGCGACGGATCGGCCGGTTGCCGCAGGACAAAGCCCTTGAAGTTTCGCGGCAGATTTGTGCGGGACTGGCTGCGGCGCATGAACGCGGCGTGGTGCATCGGGACCTGAAGCCGGCAAACGTCATGCTGGACGGCTCGGGAAAAATTCGTATCACGGACTTTGGTCTCGCCGGAATTGCGTCGACGATTCAAGGCGCAGAGATTCGTGCGGGCACGCCGGCGTACATGGCTCCTGAACAATTGGCGGGGAAAGAAGTCACCACCAAAAGTGACATCTACTCGCTGGGCTTGGTGATGTACGAGGTGCTGACTGGCAAGCGTGCCTTCGGCGCCGCGACTCTCCCCGAATTGATGAAGGAGCGCGACGAGGCGAAAATCACCAATCCATCTGTTCTGGTGCGCGACCTTGACCCGCTGCTGGAACGCGTCATTCTGCGCTGCCTGGAAAACGAGCCGCAGAAACGTCCTTCGACCGCGTTGCAAGTGGCGGCCGCGCTTCCTGGCGGAGATCCGCTGGCCGCTGCACTGGCTGCTGGGGAAACGCCTTCGCCAGATATGGTGGCCGCTGCCGGCGAAAAGGAAGGCCTCAACCCCCGCGTTGGATTGTTATGTCTGGCGGGTGTATGCCTCCTGTTGGGATTGCTTCTCGGCGTCGCCAAGCGTTCGAAAATGATTTCTTACATTTCCTTTGGACCGAGTCCCGAAGTGCTGGCCGCAAAAGCGACTGACATGATCCGCTCGTTCGGGTACACCGACGCACCCGCGGATTCGGCCCAAGGTTTTGTGCTGGTGAACGATTATCTTCATTACATCTCAGAAAACGTGAAAACTCCGGTGCGGTGGAATATTTTGCGGCAAGACGAACCGGCGAGCCTGCTTTTCTGGTACCGGCAAAGTCCGCAGCCACTTGTTTCGCTCTCTCCCGTGGACAATTTAATTTATGGACGTGTTCAACCTGACGAACCCCCGTTGAACCTGTCGGGTTCGCGATTCATCGGCCTCTCGCCACAAGGCAGAATGCTGAAGTTTGAAGCTGTTTCCCCGCAGGTCGATGATCCAGCAACCGGCACGCCATCTACTCCGGACTGGAGCGCGATGTTCGCCGCCGCCGGCTTGGATGTTGCGAAATTCAAGCCGGTCCCACCACGGTGGTATCCGTTGGCGTGGGGAGATACGCGAGCAGCTTGGGAAGGAAATTGGCCGACCCGGCAAGAAATTCCCTTGCGTGTGGAGGCTGCTGGATATCGCGGTCGGCCCATCTATTTCGCGTTGCTCTCTCCATGGGATAAGCCATCGAGAATGGAAGCGAGGCCGCGTTCGCTGGAGAACGCGATCTCGCAGTGGTTCAGCTTCGGATTGCTGCTCACTGTGCTGGGAGTTGGTATGTGGATGGCGCTGCAAAACGTGAAGGCGGGACGTGGCGATCTGAAAGGCGCCCGGCGTTTGACCGTGTTTGTGGTCGCGGTGGGAATGGTGAATTGGGTGCTCCTGGCGCATCACGTGGCTTCCACAATGGAAAGCGTGCTGTTCATTCTGGCGCTGAGCGTCAGCCTTTTTTGGGGCATGGTGACGTGGCTTTTGTATGCGGCGCTTGAGCCCTATGTGCGCAAATACTGGCCGAACACGCTGATCTCGTGGTCACGCATGCTTTCCGGTCAATTCAAGGATCCGGTCTTCGCGCGCGATGTGTTGTTGGGCACTCTCTTCGGTTTGCTGTCCGCACTGTTGGAGCAACTGCAGCCGTTCGTTGAGTCGTGGCTTGGTAAGGCACCGGGACGGCCGATGGGATTGACCAACGCGTACGCCCTGGAGGGATTGCGGGGCAGCATCGCCACCGTGCTTTATCAGGCGTCATCTTCATTTTCCAGCGCGCTGCTGATATTTTTTATATTTTTCATTTTGCGGCGCATTTTCCGCTATACCTGGCTGGCAGCGGCCATCATGTCATTGATTTTCTGTCTGCCAAGTTTGGGAGCGGCGAATCCGTTGATCGACGCGCTGTTCACCGCGCCATTCTTCCTAGCGTACCTGTATATTCTTCACCGCTTCGGCTTAGTGGCACTCACTGTTCTGTATTTCATTGATCAGTTGGCAGACAACATGCCCTTGGCTACACCTCTAAATGCCTGGTGGACGGAAGGTGGCGTGGTGGCGATGATCGCGATCCTCGCCGTGGCCATCTATAGTTTCCATGTTTCAAGAGCTGGAAAGCCGGTCTTTGGCGAAGGCGCGTTGGAATTTTAGTGCGCGCGCTCTGCCTTTGCGTTTGCTGAAGGATGCAGCACCGATTCCGCGACGTGCGATGTGAGTGATTCCAAATCGGTGAGTGTGCGGCTTGCGGCCAGCCGCGCCTTTTCCAGGAACGAAGAATCCAGCATAAACGCGCATCGATCGACGAACGGATGATTCGCCGCCTCAAAGGGCTTGCGCGCGCGTTTTGATGTCCCCGCTCGCTGCAGAATTTCTTCGTACATCTGCAAATCAGATTGAAAGTCGAGCGCGTCGCTTACGTTCCAGCGCTGCTGTCGAGTTAATGCAGCTACATACTTCTGACGAAACGCCTTGGCTTCTTTGCGCGTCATCGGAGCAGGCTTGCGGGCGCCTTGGCCTTGCGATGCGCCGCCCATGCGGAGAATTTCGATTGCCCTCGCCGATGCAGCGAGCAGCGCTTCGCGTAGAATCAGTCCCAGAAGATCTTTGTACAGGCCGGCATGAACTTGAAGTCCGTAGCGTCCGTGTTCAACCACATAAGAATCCACGAAGCGAGGGACGAGACGCTCCTTCACCAACGTTTCACTTAGTAACTGCGCCAGCGTTGCAGCCAGATCTGGCGCGGTGTTCTTCGGTCTGAGCGTGGAGGCCATCGCAAAGCCCATGGTAACAGCAGTCGCGCGGATTCTTGTCTGTACCAACGGCCGGGCTACACAAAAAAGAAAAGCCCGGCAGGATAACCGGGCTTCTCTCGATTCATTCATGTAGTGGCTTGGCCATTACGGCCAAGCCTGGTTGTTCTTAGTGGATGGCGCGAGGTGAATCGCCTACCCCAGCCTGTTGCGGCTCGGGTTCGGGAACCACTGGAGCTACAGGTTCCTTCTCCAGCGCATTTTCCAGCACCTCATCCAGGGTGCGGACGTAGGTGATCTTCATGTCGCCGAGAATGTCCGGCGGAAGATCCGCTACAGCGTTGGGCTCGTTATCCGCGGGCAGGAGCACATGCGTGATTCCCGCTCGCTTCGCGCCCAGCACTTTTTCCTTCACGCCGCCGATGGGCAGAACGACTCCGGAAAGAGTCATTTCGCCGGTCATCGCCAAGCGATTCTTAATCGGGCGATTCGTCAGCAAACTGACCAGCGCGGTTACCATCGCCGCGCCAGCCGACGGGCCATCCTTTGGCACCGCGCCGGAAGGAACGTGGATGTGGATGTCCTGCTTGCGGAAGAAGTCCGGATCGATACCATAGCGTTCGGCATTGGCACGAGTCCAAGTCAGAGCGGCGGTCATCGATTCCTGCATGACCTCACCCAGATGTCCGGTCATCGTGAACTGCTTGCCTCCGCGCATGCGGCTCGCTTCGATGAAGACGATGTCTCCACCGACTGGTGTCCAAACCAAGCCAACGGCGACGCCTGGCTTCTTCACGCGTTCTTCCACTTCCCGCTCAGTGCGGTATTTGGGAACACCCAGGAATTCTCGAACCACTTCGGGCGTGACCACCATCTTCTCGGTCTTGCCTTCGGCGATTCGCCGCGCTTGCTTGCGCACCAGCGTCGCGATTTCGCGTTCCAGGTTGCGCACGCCCGCTTCCCGCGTGTAGCTGTGGATGATTTCCCGCAGCCCTTCTTCCGTGAACTCCAGCTGTTCGCCTTCCTTGATTCCGTGCTCTGTCGCCTGCTTCGGGATCAAGTACTTCTTGGCGATGTGGATCTTCTCTTCGCCGGTATAGCCGGGAAGTTCGATGATTTCCATGCGGTCGCGCAGCGGGTCCGGAATGGGATCCATCCAGTTGGCCGTAGCGATGAACGTGACCTTCGACAGATCGAAAGGCACATCCAGGTAATGATCGCGGAACGTTGAGTTCTGCTCCGGGTCCAAAACTTCCATCAGCGCCGAGGAAGGATCGCCGCGAAAGTCGCGTCCCAGCTTGTCGACTTCGTCCAGCATCATGACCGGATCGTTGCTCTCGGCGCGCTTCAGGCCTTGAATAATCTGGCCCGGCAGAGCGCCGATGTAGGTGCGGCGATGTCCGCGGATTTCCGCTTCGTCGTGCATACCGCCTAATGCGATGCGTACGAACTTGCGTCCCAGCGAACGTGCGATCGATTTGCCAAGCGATGTTTTGCCAACGCCCGGAGGTCCGACGAAGCAAAGGATTGGCCCCTTCATGCCTGGCTGCAGTTTCTTGACGGCCAGGTAATCCAGGATGCGTTCCTTTACCTTCTGCAGGTCGTAGTGATCTTCATCCAGAATCTCGTGCGCCTTGGTGATATCGATTTCCGCGCTGCCGGAAGATTTGCTCCAGGGCAACGAGGTCATCCATTCAAGATAGGTGCGCGAGACCATGTATTCCGCGGAAGCCGGAGTCATCTTCGCCAAGCGTTTCAGCTCGCGTTCGCACTCCTTCTTCGCTTCGGGAGTCATGCCCGCGTCGTCTACCTTCTTGCGCAGTTCCTCGATTTCCGCTTGGGCGTCGTCGATTTCGCCCAATTCCTTCTGAATCGCCTTCATCTGTTCGCGCAACAGATATTCGCGCTGGTTCTGGCTTACCTGTTCCTGAACCTGCTCGTTGATCTTGCTGCGGAGCTCCAGGACCTCAAGTTCCTTGGACAGTTCGCGGATTAGAATTTCCAAGCGCTTGCGCACGTTGGAAGTTTCAATCAGCTCCTGCCGCAACAGGGTGGACAGGCTTGGCAAGGTTCCGGCGATGAAGTCGGACAGCCGGGAAGGATCGTCGATGTTCATTGCAACGTTTTGCAAGTCATCCGAAAGCTGTGGCGAGTGACTCACCACATCCCGGAACAGATCTTGCGCGTTGCGTTGCAGAGCCTCGAGTTCGTTGTCTTCCTCTCCCAGGATGTCTGGCTCGGCGGCTACCGTCGCGCGGAGGAAAGGGCGAAGCCCCAGAAGCTCAACGATATGAAATCTCTGCAAACCTTCCAGGAACACCACCACATTGCCATTCGGCATCTTTACGGTCTTATGGACCTTTGCCAGTGTTCCTACCTTATGCAAATCGGCCGCAGCGGGATCCTCGACCCGCGGGTCAAGCTGGGCTACGACCCCCAGCAACTTTTCGTCGCCTGTCAGTGAATTAACCAGCGCCAGAGAGCTCTCCCGCCCAACCGTAAGGGGCAATACTGCTCCTGGGAACAGCACAGTGTCCCGAACCGGAAGGATCGGCAGGGTTTCTGGCACCACGTGTTTTTTGTCAGCCATTTAGTTTCCTCAAATCCAGCGGAAGAAAATTTCCGCCATAGAACCTTTAGATGCAGCGATTCCGAAAAGGGTGTCTAACGCTGCAGTGTCCAAAGGCAACAAGTTTTAGTGTGTAACACTCATATTATAGTACAGCTTTGACGTTCCGCGAAGCCTCCTACAACTTGTTCGTTTCTATTAGCTTGCAAAGAAACACTTTGACCCCAATCGACCTAACCTTGCTTTATCGGCTAACCTTGCTAAGAGGATAGTGAGTCCGAACCAGAGCTTCGGCCTGTTCGCGAGTTTGAATGGTACCCTCTAGTTGGGCGTCTTCAATGGCGCGTAGCATGGACTGGAAACTCGGTCCGGCGCAATAGCCCATATCCTGTAAGTCATGCCCCGATAACAATCGAGGGGGGCGTACCTGCTCCTGAGGCGTCTTTTCGACGAACCGTCGAACCGCGTCGTATGCGTCCAGATTCCCGTGGCTCGACAGGCAATCCAGCCGATGCAGCTCCAGATGTTCCTCGAAGCGAGGGAGCCGGACAAAGCGTTTCAAAGTGGACTGCCGCATCCGGCCCACATCTTTGAATTTCATGTGATTCGCGACCAGAGCGAGTATCTGCTCCGTTTCGTCCTTTGAAAAGCGCAATCGCCGGAGAATTTCCTCAGCCATGGGGATGCCGACTTCGACATGTCCATCGAATCGAATGCGATCGCCGGTGACGGAAGCCGGCCGAAACGTCGGAGGCTTGCCCACATCGTGGAGAAGTGCGCCCCACGCTAAGGTGGTCGAAGCGTGCGGCGGCAAACCTTCCAGCAGCATCAGCGTGTGAATCCAGACATCGCCCTCCGGGTGATATTCAGGCGGTTGCGCCACGCCCTTCATCGCCGCGATTTCTGGCAAGACTTGCTGCAGCAATCCGGTAGCATCCAGAAGCTCGAAGCCGCGGCGGGCTGCGCCTTCGGTCAGCAGCTTGGTTAATTCCTCGCGGATGCGCTCCGCCGACACTGCGCTGCGGATTTGGGTGGCAAGCTGCTGGATCGCGGCCAATGTTTCCGGTTCGATGGTGTAGCCGAAGCGCGCGGCAAACCGGACGGCACGCAGCATTCGCAGCTTATCTTCGGTGAAACGCCGCGTAGGGTCGCCAATCGCTCGAATCAGTTTGTTTTGCAGGTCGGCGCGGCCACCCACATAATCCAAAAATTCGCCGGTATCGTGACGCATCAGCAAGCCATTGATGGTGAAGTCCCGGCGTGAAACGTCGTCTTCGGGCTTCTGCGCGTAGACGACCTTATCGGGATGGCGTCCGTCGGAGTAGCCGATGTCCGAGCGAAACGTGGCGACTTCCACCTTGTGGCCGTCGCCAGGAACCAGCACAACGCCAAACTGAGCGCCGACGGCGATGCTTTCCGGAAAGAGTTCCATTACTCGATCGGGCGTGGCATCGGTAGTTACGTCGTAGTCCGCCGGTTCACGGCCAAGCAGGATGTCGCGCACACATCCACCCACCAGCAGCGCCTGGTACCCTTGCAGCTGCAGCGTTTCACAGATCGAATTGGCCAGTTCCCGCGGAGTCACCGAGTGATTATGCGTCAGCCGACGCCCTCCCCTTATGTAAGATTACCGGAGACGGCGTAGAGGTTACTTGCAGCGCAGAACGAGGCAGGTAATATCGTCGGATTGGTGCGTGGCGCCGACAAAGTTGCTGACGCTGGCCATTAAGTACTTCAGGGTCTCGCTGGCGGTCACGACCGGCATCGAGCGAATTACGTTGATCCAACGCGGGTCGCTAAATTCCTCGCCTGCGGCGTTAAACGCCTCAACTACGCCGTCGGTAAACAGCACTAGCGTATCCGTAGCGCGAAGATTAATACTGCACGCCGCGAATTGTGCTTCAGGCGTGATGCCGAAGGGCAGGCTGCCGGATTCCAGGCGCTCGATGCGTCCGTCGCCGCGGCGAATCACCGGCGAGTTATGCCCGGCGTTTACGTATTGCAGTTGGCCGGTTGCCGGATCGTATTCCGCAACAACCGCCGTGGTGAAGCGCTGTCCATCCAGGCTGTGCGCGCACGCGTAGTGATTGAGGCGTTCCGCCAATAGCTGTAGCGGCACTCCCTCGGACGCAATCGTCCGGAGGCTGGCTTGTAGCGTGGCCATGAGAAGTGCGGCCGGCACGCTTTTGCCCGCCACATCGGCCATCACCAGCATGAGCTTGCCACCCGAGCTGCCGTCTAGCGTTGGATAAAACGCGTCGTAATAATCTCCCGCTACGGAGTTCTGCGCGCGGGTCCAGAAGGCCACTTCTGCGCCAGGAATCACGGGGGCCACGGACGGCACTAGCCAGGTTTGAATTTCGCGGGCAATCTCCAGGTCGCGCTTCATGATCACTTTATCGGCGAGTTCCAGCGACAGGAGCAGCATGAACAACAACGCCGCGATGAGATCCCCGTTGATTTGGAAATGGGTGTCGTTGGTTTCAAATTTGAAGCCGGAAAAAAACAGCATGACTAGCGCGAGCAGCAGCAGCACGCGGCGCGCCGGCGATAGCTTGTTCATCAACGCCCAGAAAAATTGGATGGCTACGCGAAGCGGCCGCTTCCAATGCGGAAGCTTGTTGATTTCGTCCCAGTCAACGTCTTTGCCGTAGAAACCGTAGCTGGAGCGTGCGTCGGCGGCAAATTGTGACCACAGATCATCGACGGCACGGCCTTCGCTGACACGTTGCCAAAAGACGGAGGCGCGGCGCAGTGGCGTTTTACGGACATTGTCTGGAGGTGCTGAGGTTGGGGCGGAAGGAGCCATGAAAATGAGTATAGGTCATTCGTCAAACGAGACTGCGTCACTTGCCGGGAAGTCCTCACCCCTGAAAAGGGGTGAGCTACAATGACGAGTTAAGAGTCGTCGCGATGCAACGACCCGCCAAACTGCACGGATCCAAATCCAAACTTATCGCGCAGAAGGTCCGTAGCTTTGGTCAACTTCTCCAGCTTCTCGCGCCGCTCGGCTTCGAGTAGATCCAGTTGCTGGCCGCCGTGCGACAGACTGGACAGCGCTATGCCCAGCAGCCGCACTTTTCGTTTGGTGTCGCGGTGCTCGCGGAATTGATGGAGAAACACGGCGAAGATGTCGCTATCCAGTTGCGCAGGCTCCTGCAATGTTTTTGACCGCGTGTAGGTGTCGAAACCGGCGTAGCGAATCGTCAGGGTGAGCGTTCGTGCGGAAAGGCCTGCTTCGCGCAACCGTTTGCAGGCCTTCTGCGACAGATGGCTTAGCATCGATTCCATCTGCTCGACATCGGTCGTGTCTTCGCCGAAAGTGTGATTCTGCGAAATGGATTTTGGCTCGGCGTCGATAAGGAATTCGTAGGCATCAGCGCCGCGCGATTTGCGATAGAGCGCTGTGCCCCACTGCCCAAAAATCTTTTCCAGCTTTTCCTGCGAATGCGACGCCAGCTGTTCGACCTTTTCAATGCCTATAGCGCGCAACGCACGCTCGGTCACCTCGCCGATGCCGGGAATTTTGCGTATTGGCAGCGGCGCCAGGAAGCGCGCTTCCATGCCGGGGGGTACCCACACCAGGCCGCGCGGCTTTCCTTGCTCGGAGGCGACCTTGGCCACGAGGCGTGTGGTAGCCAGCCCGCCGGAGCAGGGAAGTTTCGTTTCGCGGGTGATGGTGCGCAACAATTTGTCAGCGGCAGCGAGTGGCGGGCCGTGTAGCCGTTCCGTCCCGCTCAGGTCCAGATAAGCCTCGTCGATTGAAACCATTTCGACGATTGGGGAAAACTGGGCAAGGATTGTGGCGACGCGATCGCTCCACTCCGAATATTTCTTGTGGTGGCCATCCAGGAAAATGGCGTGCGGGCAAAGTTTCGCGGCGGTGCGTAGCGGCATTGCCGACTGAATGCCGAATTTTCGCGCTTCGTAGCTCGCGGCGGAAACTACACCACGCTGATCGGGCCGGCCTCCAACCACCACTGGCTTGCCACGCAGTTCTGGCCGTTCGAGCAATTCCACCGATACGAAAAATGCATCCATATCGACATGCAAAATGGAGGAATGCAGGGGAATTTCACGAGGCTCGGCCGCATCGTGTTTTGCTCGGAATCGGGCCAGGTCCGGCATGAAGTAAGACTACGCTCAACAGCTGTAGCGAACAACAGGCGAACTCTAGTCCAATCGTTCGGCAGCCTTCAAGTTTTTTCGGCAGAGAGGACTCGGGGAATGCCGGCAAGGTCTTTGGTTACGCCGATGTTAGTCCAGTGTGGAGTTTCCAGAAGCGGCTGCACGGCGGGAAGACTGTTGTGGCCTAACTCCAGAACCAGCAAGCCCTCAAGTTTCAAAAGTTGCTGCGCTTGTGCGACCAGCGGACCGTACAATTCGTATCCCTCTTCGCCACCGAACAGCGCCAATTCGGGTTCGTGGTCACGCACTTCGCGAGCTAACGTTTCTTCTTCGCGCCTGCCGATGTAGGGCGGATTGCTGGCGATCAGATCGAAGAGAACTCGCGGGGCGGACGAAGTGGGCGGCACAAATGCGCTCAGCAGATCGCATTCTTGGAACTCGATGCGCTCGGCAAAACCGAGTTTCGCCGCGTTGCGTCGCGCGATTGTTAAGGCCACGGCGGAAATATCGCACGCGAAAACTTTTGCGGCGGGCAGTTCTTTCGCCAGTGCAATCGCGATGCAGCCAGAACCGGTGCCAACGTCGACGAGTGTTACGCCTTCGCCATTGAGCTTTGCGGGACGCTTGGCGCGAACTTCGCGCACTGCCAACCGGTCCAGCGCGACCTCAATTAAATGCTCGGTTTCCGGTCGCGGAATCAATACATCCGGCGTGACTTCAAATTCCAATCCCCAGAATTCCTGCTTGCCGGTGAGGTGTTGCGTAGGCTCGCCGGCAATGCGTCGCTCCAGTAGCGCAGAAAAGCGCTCCACCAATTCGTCAGGAAGTATTTCTTCAGGATGGGAATACAGCCATGCGCGATCGCGGCCGACGACATGCAACAACAAAAGTTCCGCAGCCAGCGTGTACGACGAAACCTGCGCTTCGCGTAACCGGCCAATTCCATAGCGCAAAAGTTCGCGGAGCGATTTATCAGCCAGCACCGAACTCATCCGATCAGATGTTCCTTCTGTCGCCCACTGGCTTCCAACGACCCGTAAGCAACGCCGGTGCCAGCGTATGCGTAGTTACCAACCGCCAGCGCACCCAGCGCGGCCCGCCCCACCGCCAATCCACCAAACGCGCGCCAGCCGAGCGCAACGCCCGCCAGCGCCACAACTCCGATCGACAACCCGCCCAGAGAAATCACGCCCAGCGCCACGCCGCCGATGGCAATCACTCCAATCGCCACGCCCCCGACCGCCACAATTCCGGTTGCCCGCACGCCTAACGCGATAATTCCGTGAGCTGCGGGGCTGTACGACACCAACGGCAATCCGCCAATGCGCATCGAGGATTCGTACACGTAATCCTTCGACAGCGCTACCGCCGTGACCAGGTGGGTGATTCCCACGCAAGCCACCATATACAAAATGAAAAACGCCCAAAACGGCATCATGATTTTGTGGATGCGATCCGGATCGGCCATCGACTCGCTGATATCCCGCATCCATCGCGGACCGGGTTTCGAACCTGGACGTGTGAGCATGACTTCCTCCTTGCGGAAGATTTATGCCTCGGCCAACTCCTGCTTGAGCCGTTCGGCTTCGTAATGCGAAACGAGGCCGTCGACGAGCGGAGCGAGTTTCCCGTCCATGACTTCAGTCAGTTGGTGAATCGTGAGGCCGATGCGGTGATCGGTCACGCGATTCTGAGGATAATTATAAGTACGAATCTTTTCCGAGCGGTCGCCGGTCTTGATCTGCCCGCGGCGCTCGGCGCCCATGGCCGCTTGCTGCTTCTCTAATTCCATTTCGTAAAGACGAGAACGCAACACGCGCATGGCTTTAGCGCGATTCTTGATTTGCGACTTCTCGTCTTGCTGCGAAACGACCAGCCCGCTGGGCAAGTGGGTGATGCGTACCGCGGAATAGGTAGTGTTCACCGATTGCCCGCCGGGACCTGAGGAGCAAAACGTATCGATGCGCAGATCCTTGGCTTCAATTTTGATGTCGATGTCGTCCGCTTCGGGTAACACCGCGACGGTCGCCGCCGAAGTGTGAATGCGACCCTGCGTTTCGGTAGCCGGGACGCGCTGCACGCGATGTACGCCACTTTCATACTTCAATTTCGAATACACCTTGTTGCCTTGAATCGCGGCGATTACTTCTTTCATTCCGCCCATCGACGAGGGAGAGCTCTCCAGGATTTCCACTTTCCATCCTTGCGACTCCGCGTAACGGGAATACATGCGAAATATATCGCCGGCAAAAATCGCTGCTTCGTCGCCGCCGGTGCCGCCGCGAATCTCCACGATGATGTTTTTGTCGTCGTTGGGATCTTTGGGCAGCAGCAACAGCTTTAATTCGCGCTCGATTTGTTCCCGGCGAACGGCGAGAAGCTTTTCTTCTTCCTGCGCCATGTGCCGCATGTCCGCATCTTCAGACTCCACCACCATCTGATGCGCCCCGGCCAGATCCTTTTCGATTTGCTTGTACTCGCGATGCTTGTTGACGATCTGCTCCAGTTCGGAGTGCTGCTTGGCCAGCTTCTGGAAGCGCGAAGAATCGGCGGCAATCTCCGCTGAGGAGAGCTGCTGAGTCATTTCCTGATAGCGGGTGTCGAGCTGATCGAGTTTTTCAGAAAGCGTGAGAACCGACATTGCTAATCCTTTGTAGTAGTTAGTTACTAGCTTACCGCGTTCAGGCGGAGCGCGGTCGAAAAACGAAAAGTTAAAAGTGACTTCAGGGAACGAGAAAAGCTCCCGTGTCAGGGAGAAGGTAGGCGACCGCTAATAAAACGAGGCGTACATAGGCTTACTTTCATTAGAATAACGCGGAAATCGCAGCCGCGCAATTCGCCGGTCTGTCGGTTGCTCCGGGGAAGTGCGGTGTACTACGATGAGCAAATCTCATGAGTGAAGCTATTCGCACCGCGCTGGAAAGCGTTCCTGAATCGTCGCAAGACGCCCCGCTGCAGACCGACATAGGCTTCCTGTGGGATTTCTGGTATCCCGCGCTGCGCAGCGACGAGATTTACGGCAAACACCTCGCCAAGGCCATGCTCCTGGAAGTGCCGCTGGTCCTCGGTCGCACGTCCGAAGGAAAAGCGTTTGCCATGCGCGACGCCTGCCCGCATCGCGGCATTCCGCTTTCTTACGGCCATTTCGACGGCAAAAACGTGCAGTGCAGCTACCATGGCTGGGAATTCGATGCGTGCAGTGGGCGTTGCGTGGAGATTCCTTCGCTCACCAGTCACGACAAGCTGAAAGTGGAACGCATCAGCGCCAGCCACTATCCCTGCGAAGAGCGGGACGGCTACGTGTGGGTCTATATGAACGCGCCGGGCTCGCGTCTGCCGGATAAAGTGGAAGCCGCGCCGGAATTACCGAAGTTTAGCGTCAAGTATAAAATCACACGTCTCGATTGTGAACTGCCTTCGCACATTGATCACGGCATCATCGGTTTGATGGACCCGGCGCACGGGCCGTTCGTGCATCAATCGTGGTTCTGGCGCAGCAAGAAAAGCATTCACGAGAAGGCCAAGCAGTTTGAGCCGATACCCAACGGTTTTCGCATGAGCAAGCATTCGCCCTCTACAAATAGCTTGCCGTATCAACTGCTCAAGAAAATGACTGGCGAGCCCGTGACCACCACCATCGATTTCGTGCTGCCCAATATGCGTTTCGAAGAAATTCACAGTGGCAAGTTGTGGTTTTCCAGCCGCGCTACCGTTACGCCGGTGCGCCGCGACCTTTGTCGCATCGATTTCGTGGCTGCGTGGAATCTGGCTCTTCCGGTTTCCATTTTCAGGGCCTTCGCGAAAATCTTCCTGCGCCAGGACCAGGAAACCATGATTCAGCAGTCTGAAGGGCTGAAATACAATCCGCGCCTGATGCTGATTGATGACGCCGACCGCCCGGCAAAATGGTACTTCGCGTTGAAACAGAATTTAATTGAGTCGCGCCGCACCGGCTCGCCCATGGCGCACCCCATGGATGGCCCCGTAACGCTGCACTGGCGAAGCTGAAGAATATTCTTGGCTGGCGCGGCACTTCTACTTATTGAAGATCAGATAGATCAAACGCCAGCGTTACCCGTTCGCCCTTCTGGCGGTTCGACTTGAACGACCGCTTTTTTGCTATCGAAAGCCGCGGCCGGATATTCAAACTTCACGACAGCTCCTGTGAGCACGCAGCCTTCTGATCCATCGCAACCGTACGAAGGCTGGCCTCTGCGCTTATAGGAGTAACAAACGTATCTTCATTAAAAGTTCGAACACGATAATCCTTCCAGAAATCAACAGAACGGCGGTTTGCCTGCGAATGCGGGCTTATCGAGTTCGAGAGATACGGTCCGTATGATTCCGTGAGTCCGATCTGCACGATCACCCGAACAAATTCCGGCTGTTTTTTATGATCGACTTGGGCCTGCGGCGCGCTATATGTTCCAATTCGTTCTCCGGAAAGCTGCGCGATTAGAGCGTAGGGCGTCAGAAAGCTGATTGCTTGAATGTGCGGGCCGGTTTTGGGCTTAACAGGGAACAGCGCGTAGTGTGCGAGGAACTGGCTGAGCGTGTCGCCGCCGCGCTGACCCAGAAAATAGGCCTCGCGCACCGCAGTGTCTGACAGCGGTGTCTCAAATGTGCCCGACGGTGCGAGGAGAACACTGAACGAACCGAGGGTTGCAAGAATGATATTTAAGGTGCGCGACATGGGAGTCCTCTCCGTCCCATGTTACGACCTTGTAATTCGAAACGGTGTGCCGACTCTAGCGGATGTTACCCAAATCAAAATCTATCAAAACTTCCTCACCTTTTGGCGGATCAATCTGGACCTTTGCAGTGTTCCCCGTGAAGGACTCTGCTGGATAGTCAAATTGAACAAGAGCGCCTGACAAAATACAACCGCCCTGATCGTCACAGCTATATGTCGGCTGGCCACTCGCATCTACGGGAATCACAAATCCATCATCATTGTAGAGGCGAACTCGAAAGTCCTTCCAGAAGTCGTTGGCTCTCAGCTGTATTCCCACGGGAGAACCAGAACGTGATCCAGTAGGACGCATCAGATAAGGCCCATAAGAATCCGTCAGGCCAATCTGAATAATGACTCGAACGATTTCGAGCATCTTTTTGTGATCGAGCTGCGCTTGTTGCGCACTGTAATTCAGCTGAGTACTCGAGAATTGCACCATCAATGCGTAGGGGGTGAGCAACGTCACTTGCTGGATGTAGGGGCCGCTTTCGGGCCTGGGCAAACTCAAATTATATTTATCGAAGAACCGCGCGAGTGTTTCATCGTGGCGCTGGCCCAAAAAATACGCATCTCGAACCGCGGTATCGGAGAGCGGTGAGTCAATCGCACAGGAATAAAATGGGAATGTGAGAAGCGCAACAAGGACGGCGGAAACAGAACGCAGGTGGGTGTGCGTCATGGTGGACCTCTTGCTACTTAGACGTTTTTGGCAGGCAGCCGGGTTTCAGATGCGGCGCTGAATATTGGGGAAGTCGAGCCACACCTTGACGCCGCAGAAGTGCGAGCCCTCGGTACAGATCGGTGTCGTAATTCCGGCGCGAAGATGACACGGTGGCCCAATGTACTTGGAAAGTTCCGGCTGCACTTCTCGCAACTGCGCAATCTCATCCATCGACGCGTTGTAGATTTCTTCCTGCGCGTTGAAGCAGGTGCGCATGGTCCACTTGTGAAGCAGATGCAGGAGCGAGCCAGTTTCGACCAGACGAATGGCTTTGGCGTTGGGCAGCAGGTACAGTGCGATTTCCGGCGGCACGCCCCGATCCAGCAGCTCATTCTTGGCCGTCCAGGCATCCTGCATGGCTCGGTCGTACACTTCTTTGGCGCGCGGATTTTTCTTTAACAGATCAGGAGTGATGTAATCCGGTCCGCGTGTGTCTGCCAGCGTGAGCAGTGGTCGCGAACCCGGCACCATGCGGTGGCGCTGATCCTGGCTATCCGCGGTGTGGCTTATTTTTTTCGCGAAAGTATAGTTTGCGTGTTGCAGAGCACGCATTATCGGCGCGTGGACGCCAATATTGAGAGTTTCCAGACGATATAAATTCCGCGCTGGGTTCAGCAGACGATCGATGGCTTCCGCGTCGGAGCAGGCCGCCTCTGTGAGCCCCACTACAGCTCGATACGATTCGGCCATCACGCGCGGCGCATTGCGAGAGTAATCCACCAGTCGCGAAGTTTTGCCGCCAAGCTTGCCATCAAACTCGTGCGCGAACGCATCCGCTTCTGCTCTGGCGGGCGTAATGTCTTTCCACTCTGGTAACTCTTCCAGCGGAGATGTGCCGAAGCGATCAAAAAATTGCGGATCGAGGTGGCGAACTTGCGCCACCATTTCGCCAATTACCGCGCGAGCTTCACTTGGCGTGTCGGATGCAGGCGACATGCGCCATAAACGATGCAGCACGATGCCAGAGAGAGTGTGCACCATGGTGGTGAAGGCGGCCACGGGCAACACGTACCGCGCAATTTCGATCGCACGTTTTTCCGCCGACCGCTCAATTTTCTGAATGCGCTTGGGATGCGACATCGGGCCGATATGCCAAATGTCGCTGAGAATTTCGCGCGCATCGGTAATCAACAAGGTAGAAAGCTCGCGGTAGTAATTCCAGGCGCGCGTGATCGCCGCTTCATAAATCTGCCGGGCGCCTTCATCGAAAAACAACGAGAGAGCAGGAATATAAGCCTGTGCGTGATCCAATCGCACGTAACGCTGACTTTGCTGCTCCGAATTGTAGAAAGGATGCGCGTGCAGGAACGACCACACGAACTGCCGGCTGACATTTTCCAGGCCAAACTCGAAGTGGGCGTGCTGGTAGACCGTATGGTGGCCGCTGTAAAACGTTGCTGCGCCGATATTGACCCGCTGCTTGTCAGTGATTTCATCGAAGTTGATGAGCCGCGTGGAATAGCACGTGCGCGCCGCCGCGATCGCCGAATCAAAGGGATGCGAGAACGCATTGCGCAGGGTTACGCGAGGCGCCGCCGTCTCCACCGAGTCGGAAGAGGGAACTCCATCGAACATGCGGGATTGGGAAGCCACGTTGAGGAACGATTCTACACGGAGTGCGCGACGCGGACAAAAGAAGTCCGAAAAGAAAAACGGACCGGCGATATATACCACCGGTCCGCTCGAAATCTCAAATCTGCTGAAGTTACTTCTTGCCGCCAGCGGCCGCAGGCACGTTGGCGTACTTCTTGTTGAAGCGCTCCACGCGACCTGCCGTGTCCACCAGTTTTTGCTTGCCCGTAAAGAACGGGTGGCAGCTGGAACAAATTTCTACGCGCAACATTTCGCCTTTAATGGTCGACCGTGTTTGGAACGTATGACCGCAGGCGCAGTGCACAGTAACTGCATGGTAGTCTGGATGAATACCGGTTTTCATTGCTCTCCCATCTATCGTGGCCGGTCTGCGCGGGAGCCGGACTACTGCCGCGTCGCTAGGTCACGAGACAATCATGAATTATACGCGAAACATCCGATAAGCAAAAGCGGGCACCGCTTAGGATGCCCGCCTCGAAGTTTGATGCAGCGACTGCAAAAACGTTAAACGTGGAAGCTTATGGTGTTGGGATTGCGGCAGTCGCCTGGTTGGAATAGACGCTTTCTTCTCCGGCGCTATTCACTGCAGTAACAACGTAATAATAGGTGGTGCCGGAAGTTACGGCCGTGTCGTCATAAGCCAGCGCATCGATGTTCGACCCATTCACCGAGGTGTAAGGTCCGCCGGCAGCGTCGCTCCGGTACAGGCGGTAGCCAACAGCCGTGCTATCACTCGCTCCCCAAGTCAGATGAACGGTGTGAGCGGTAGGCGTTGGTGTCGGTGTAGGCGTGGGAGTTGGATTCGAAGTCACACCATCTCCCGCGAGACTGGCCACCGCGGGACTTGCCAGGTTCGCGGCCAGCACCGAAAGCGTGCCCGAAGCTGCGCCCTGCACCTGAGGCTTAAACCAAACTTGGAACGTGACCTTCTGATTGGGCGATAGCGAATAGCCGGGGGAGAGATCCGCATACCCAAATCCGGAACCTGAGACGCTCACGCCGTTAATGGCTACGGCGGTGTTTCCGGTGTTCTGCAGCGTTACGTTCTGGGTGCCGGTGCTCTTCAACAGCAAATTGCCAAAATTGACGGAGGTTGGGGAGACCTGAAGCGACACCACCGTCTTTTGTTGGCCTACGCCGGTCAAGCTAACGGACAGCGGCGTCTGGGAGGCGCTATCACTAATATTGATTGCCGCGCTGACGTTACCCGCGGCATTTGGTGTGAACGCAACCGTGTACTGCACATTCATTCCAGGAAGAATCGAACGTGGCACCGAAGGTCCACTGATTGCGAATTGCTTGTCAGAAATAGCCACGCCCGATATCTGCACCGGCGAATTGTTGGTGTTGGTAATTTGCATGGTCTGGGTCACGGTTTGTCCCACGGGAACGTTTTTGAACTGCACGGTCCCCGGAGAAACCACGACGCCTGCCTGGGCGACGGTGGCCGCCGATTTGGACGACGCGTATCCGGCGCAGCCTACGACCACGACGGCGATGGAGAGTAATCCCGCAGCAGAGAAAATACCGCGGGCAAATCGTGAAGCATTTGGTCCTAAAAACACGGTGCGAATCCCCCTATCTACTCTGGTGAGACCAAAGTAGCTTTCGCACTGTGGAGCGACAACCTGCTCTGGGTACAGTTGTGGGACAGGCGTGCGCTTGCCCACAACTGAACCAATGACCAGCAACGTAACGGCTGACGCTGAAAACAAACGAGATTTTCGTTTTATTTCTGACTTGCTGAGAAACGTTTTGCACAACTCTGGCAAGATTTTGCCCGACATCGTGGCATTGATCGGGTTGTTAGAAGGCTAAATCGCGCGGTAAAGCGCGGTAAATAGGTCAGGAAACGAAGTGACAGCCCAGTCGCAGCGATCCTTCTGAGGTGCGCCGCGACCATACCGGCTTCAGAAACACGCGCACAGGCGGCAGAATTGGCACGTGCAGAATTGCCGTGATGCTTTCCGGAAATTCTTCCGGCTGCTCGAACTCGAGTGCTACGCCGCCAAATCCCAAATCCAGAACACGCGCCCGGCGTGATCCGTTTTCGCCAATCACGGCGTAAGCATTTGTTCCGGCCATCGAGACCCGTTCCGCTTTGCGCTGAATGGCGTAGTGTTTTTCGTCTTGCGGCACGGCTGGGGTTTGCGCGGCAAGCGACTTTGCAGCCATGGAAGTAGCAGCACCGAATTCGGAAGAAGATCGCTCCGGGCGCATCGCATCGATCGAAATCGGTGCAGGTGCAATTACAGGCTGCGCTGGATGAGTTGGAGTTGGACCAGTTTCCGAACGTGGCCCTGCACCACCCTGTTTCCGATGATTGGCTTGCTTGAGCCGGTACAAACGCTCGTCGGCTACGCGAATAAGTTGATCTGCCTGATCCGCGTCCTGCGGGAAATTCGCTGTGCCGTAATCCATGGTCACTGGAAACGCGAGTTGCAAGTCGCGCAATGTTTCTGCGAAAACTGCTTCAACACGCCGGCTCAGCGCCATTGCCTGTGAAGCGTCGGTCTGCGGCAAAAGCAGCGCGAACTCGTCTCCGCCGATACGGAACGCCGAGTCTGATGTGCGCAGGGCTTTTTGCAATGTGGCGGCCGCGGCTTTCAGAACATCATCACCGCGCGGATGTCCGTACTTGTCGTTCACTTCTTTGAAGTGATGAAGATCCAGCAGCACGATGCCTAACGGGAGACCGTAACGTCGTGCGCGATTCAATTCTTTTTCGAATGACTCCGCAAAAAGGCGCCGATTGTACAAACCGGTCAGCGGATCGGTCACAGCGTTGGTCTGCAGCTTTTTGAAATCATCGTACTCGATCACTACCGGAACGCGCACCAGGCCGGTTGACGAAAGAACATCCATAAGCACAGTCTTTAAAGAAAAGGGGCGTCCGACCCGTTCACTAAGTTCGCGGCGTCGCGTCAGCATTTCTTCCCAAAGCTGCAAGCATTGACTTTCTCGAAGATCTAGGCGCGTAGTGGCGCGAAAATATCTTTGCAGGAACTGGCTGCGCGCAGGAATGTCCATGCTTTCGAGCGTGTCTGCCAGTAGCTCGAGATAGGCGTCTTCCATTGGAACGCGCGGGGCCGCAGGGGCTCCGGGACTGGGCATGGCTGGGTGTTCCTACAATCTGCCTTTCCCCGCGGGGTGTGGGGCAAGCAAGGACACAAGGGCTACCACATCTGGGAGCAACCCAGATGCCAATCTGTTCCGAGGATCCACGCTGAGTGGTCCGTCCGGAGACTACTGGGGACGCAGGCATCTTATTACAACACAAGGAGATGTGCGATCAAATCTTATGGTACAGGAAGCCGCAACGGGGTGGTCAAACTGGTGTCGGCCAATCGTGGACTAAAGATTGGACCAGAACGGCAGGGATTTACTCAAGTGGTCGAAGGAATTCCAACCCGAACAGACGCAGTTCCCCCACCGCGTCGTGCCACTTTACTCGCGCAGCAATCGGCGGCGTCTCACTGGGAATCAGGCTGGAAGAGGCTTGCGTCGGAGCGGGAATCGTCAATTGCACCGTCTGCTCAGGACGAAGCATGTGAGTGGAGGTGATGCACGCCCCGATGGAGCTGATATTGAGTGTTTTGGTGAGTTCAATGAACTCCGCTCCAGAAACATCTGAAGCCTTCAGGAAGACGGGTGCTTGCAGCGGGATTCGGGGGCAGCGACGTGATTGTAAAGAATCCACGCCCTGTGCTCCCTTCACTGGATCGATGCGCAACGCCATAAGTGTGTAGTACCTAGGACCTAGTACAAAAGTAGCAGGTTGAATGCCAGTTTCGCTTCTTCCTGTGGGAAACAAACCCTGCTCTTAGAGAGGCTTACCTGTGCGTGGTTTCGTGGTACTACCTTTCGGGACGACATTGGGTGAGGAATTGTCCAACGCTTTTCCCTAATTGTGCAAATCAAACGCATTTCCCATTGACACGCCTAAAAGTGTCTGTAAGGATAAGCATCGAGCCACGGGAAAAAATTTACCACTTTGCCGTTCTATCCCAATCAGCTCAACTGGTTACCATGGACAGCGACGCAACCTTAACTGCGGGCGACATCAATCAGAAGAGCACCAATGTGCCCGCAGACTATGTGCGCGCCCTTCTGGATACCGTCGAAAAGGGTGTCGTGGTTACCGACCGCGAAGGCCGTCTGCTGATGGTCAATGCTGTCGCCCGGAAACACCTGGCCAGCTACACCAAGGACGAGATTTTACCGCTTAACATTTTTCAGGAACTTTTGTTTGTTGATCCCCGCGAAGTCTCTCGGCGCATTGATGGTGGCGAAAACGAAATCGAACTGGAAGGCAAAACGGCAGTCCGGCCCTACCGCGTTCGCATCCGCTGGATTCCCGAGTCGGATTGGCTAGCCATTCAATTTGCCGGTCACGATGAACCGGCCTTACGTCCCGAAGATGCTTCGCAGCCGACCGTGCAGGAGCTGCTTCAGGAACGGGAAATCACTTACAGGAATTTGCTCGCGGCGTATCTGCGTTTGCAGGAAGTCAATCGTCAGAAAACGGTCTTCCTCGCGTCAGCGGCGCACGAACTGAAAACACCGCTTGCCGTGATTAAGGGCTACTACGATCTGCTCTTAACCAATTCGCTCGGCAGGCTCTCTGAGAAGCAGCGCGACATCCTGGAAGAATCCAAGGAAAGTTGCGAGCGCCTGGTGCGCCTGGTTTCCATGTTCCTGAATTATTCCGCGCTGGAAAGCGGCAAACTGGTCCTGCAGATGCGCGAAAACGATCTGCGCGATTGCCTGGCGGAAATGGCTACGCGCTGGTCCGACGCATTTCAGCGCAAAGGCGTGAAACTCGAAACGCATCTTGATCCATCGATCCCCACCTTTAAATTTGATTATCAAAAAGTGCAGCAGGCGGCGGCCAATCTGTTGGACAACGCCTTGAAACACACGCCGGCCGGTGGCATGGTGACCCTGCGCGCTCGGCCGCATTTCTGGGAACGCCGCGTCTCCGAAGTTGCTCCCGTGGAGGAGCGTCGCCGATTTCGCTTGCCTCGCCCGAACAGCGTCGAAGTCAGCGTCACGGATTCTGGCGGTGGCATTCCTGCCGAGCATCATCAGGAAATTTTCGAAGATTTCGTGCGTGTCGATCGCAACACCTCTGGAATGGGATTGGGATTGGCTATCGCCAAGCGGCTAATTCAAGCGCATCGCGGAAAAATTTGGGTTGAGAGTGAAGCGCAGCGAGGCAGCACGTTCGCCTTTCTGCTACCCATGGATCAGAGTTAGAGAATTAAGGTAGAGGAAGCGTCGCCCAGAAAAGGGGTCCGGCATGGCTGTGAAAGAGAAAATACTGGTTGTAGACGACGAGCCCAGCATCCGCAAATATTTGCAGACGCTGTTGGAAGTCGATGGCTTCGACGTGCAAACCGCGAGCACCGGCAAAGAAGCGCTGAAGATTGTCAGCGAAGGCGATCGCCCGGATTTCATCATCCTCGATGTGCTCATGCCGGAAATGGGCGGCCTGGATACGCTTCAGGAGATGATGCGGCTGGACCGTAGCCTGAATGTGATCATGCTGTCGTGCTCCAACGAAGTGGGCACGGTGGTTGAAGCGATCCGCTTGGGCGCGCATGACTACCTGACCAAGCCGTTCGAGAAGACGGAGCTCGACGCGGCCATGCTGAAGTCGCGCCAGAAAAAACAGCTTAAGCAAGAAAATCAGGAACTGAAGGACTACTGCGACCAGGTTACGGAAGATCTGAGTTTCCTCGCAGCCAGCAAGGAAATGCTGCGCATCCGCCAGCAGATTCTGCAGATCGCTCCGGTCGATGTGCCGGTATTCATCTGCGGTGAAAGCGGCGTGGGCAAAGAAGTAGTCGCGCGCATGATTCACCTGCGATCCAAGCGCCGGAATCAAGCCTTCATCAAAGTGAACTGTGCTGCGCTGCCTGGCGAGTTGCTGGAGTCGGAACTCTTTGGTTTCGAACAGGGCGCATTCACTGGCGCGGTTCGTTCCAAGCCCGGTAAGTTTGAACTAGCCAACAAAGGTACGATTTTCCTCGACGAAATCGCCGAAATGTCGGTTCACCTGCAGGCGAAACTGCTTCACGTTTTGCAGGACCACCAGTATTCACGTCTCGGTGGCCGCCATCTGGTAGAGACCGATGTGCGCGTGCTAGCCGCGACCAACGTCGACGTGCAAGACGCCATGAAGACCGGGAAATTCCGCGAAGACCTTTATTACCGGCTGAACGTGCTCTCGATTAACGTTCCGCCGCTGCGCGAACGCACCTCGGAAATTCCTCTGCTCTTCAAGCATTTCCTGGAAAAGTACAGCGAGAAGTTCGGCAAGAAGCTCCAGCCGCCATCCAAGTATCTTCTCGACGCGGCCATGAATTATCCGTGGCCCGGCAACTTGCGCGAACTGGAAAACTTCGTCAAGCGCTATGTCATTCTGGAAGATGATGAAGGCAGCTTGCGCGAACTGATCGAAATGGCCGCCACCCGGCAGCGCACTTCACCACGCGAAGAACCGCACCTTCCCAAGGAACAAGGGCTTAAAGCCTTGGTTCGCGGGCTTAAGGATGAAGCCGAGATGGAAGCCATTGCCGACGCCCTCGAAAAAACTCGCTGGTGCCGCAAAGACGCCGCGAAAATGCTGGGGATCAGCTACAAAGCTCTTCTCTACAAAATGCGCCAGTTCAATCTGGACACGCCGAGAACGCGCCGTACGGCTGCAGCGAAGACAGAAGAGGCCGCGCCAGCCGCCGTGGCCGTCAAAGAAGGCTAGCCACGTTCTAGTACCGCATGTTCGTCAATTAAAAACAGACGAGCAAAAAGAAAACTTGCGGAAGTTGCCTGAGCCAAGGTATCGTCCGCAGCGAACTCCTGTGGTGAAACTCAACAGTTCGATGGGGCGCGAGCCGGTTTGTGCAGAAATGGACTAAGGTCTAAGACGCACGAACCTGTCGCAAAACGGCTACCAAATGTCGCAAGATCAGTTTTGCAATGCGCGTTCCGGGGCTTGAATCGCAGCATCCTTAATACTGGGCCAAATAACCGCGTAAGCTTGTTCCATAGCAAAGTCGGACCTTGGGACTTGCACCGGGGCGGCTGTACATTCGTGGCAAATCGTTCTATTTTCGGGTAAGCGGCTCTGGTGCAGGAGCTGCGGACGGAGTCGAGGATGTCACTTATGACCGAACGTCGTACCGCGCGACGCTATGACCTGTCGCTTCCGGTCAGCATACGGTTCGCGGCGGAAAAGCTGGTAAACCGCCAAGAAGGCAAGACCCGCGACATCTCCACTCGAGGCTTGTATTTCGTCATTGAACAGGACCTCACTGCTGGCTCTCAACTGGACATTACTTTGACCTTGCCCGGCGAAATCACCCACGGGTCGGATGTTTTCGTTCGCGCTCAGGGCAAAGTCGTTCGCGTTGAACCGCGGGTGGAAGATGGCGAAACCCGCCTGGGTGTCGCTGCCGTGATCGAGCGCTACGACATCATTCGCGGGGAAAAAGGTCGCGCCTGATAGCCCGCGCGGCGTTACTTACGCAATAGAGACGCCCTCCAAACCGCTCCTTCTACAGGTTTTTCCCCTTCCGAGTCCCGTGGTTTCTCCGCTTTTTCCATTGCATTCCATGCCTACCAGGCCTAGCATTAGCCAAAATTCTTCCCGGAGGTCCTATGAGAGTTTCGGATCTGGTCGGGTCCCGCACGGAAGTTTTCTCAATACCTGAAGAAGACAGTATCGAAAAAGCGGCTCGCTATTTACGCGAGAAGCAGATTCGCTCAGCTGGTGTGGTCAGTGCCGCAGGCGTGCTGGTTGGCGTGGTCTCGCAAAGCGACATTTCGGACAAAGTCGCTGCAGAGAACAAATGCCCAGCGTGGATGAAAGTGTCCGACATCATGAGCCGCGGTTTGTTGACGGTAACGCCAGAGATGACGTTTGACGCGTGCCTTCGCTTGATGGAACAGAACGGTGTCTATCACCTTTGCATCCTCAACGAGCGCAACGAATTTCGCGGCATGCTCTCGGTCAGCGACTTGCTAAAGGTTATGGTTTCCGACGAAAAGGCCAGGGCTGACATGCTGGAATCGTACGTTTTCCCGCTTCGGTAACGCTCTTCGGTCAACAGCATTTGTCTTTCTGTCCGGCCGCCCTAGGGAAGAAAGGTTCCACTCGCGACACCCAACCTTCCTTTGCTGCCTAAGTTCCTACAAACCTGCGTACTACAACTAACCCTTGCCATTCTCGGCTAACTCATTGTAAACGCTAGCTGTTCGCCGGTTAGTGCCGTTATTTCCCCGCAGATCGCCTACGCCTCCTTTGGTTCGCCGTGTGCAACACCCCTGCATACGATATGTCTGGGACCAACTCCATCAAGAGCGGACACTGGGAGCGACTCAATCCCATTCCGCCAGAGCACATCCTCTTTGGCCACTCTTCGGCCATGGCAGAAATTCGCGTCAACGCCAACAAGCTCCGTCAGACCAGCATTCCCGTTTTGCTCTGTGGAGAAGGTGGCACTGGCAAAGAAGCTTTAGCTCGCTGGATTCATGCCAACTCTTCCTGCTCCAGCGGTGAGTTCGTCAAAGTCAATTGCGCTGCGATTCCCGGAGCCCTGCTGGAAAGTGAATTGTTCGGCTACGAAAAAGGCGCGTTTACCGGCGCGAATTCCACCAAGCTTGGACGGGTCGAGGTAGCTCATCAAGGCACGCTGTTCCTCGATGAAATTGGCGATCTTGATCTGAACCTGCAAAGCAAGCTCCTTCACTTCCTGCAAGACGGAACTTTTTCGCGGCTTGGCGACAATCAAGAGCGCCGCGTCAACGTGCGCCTGCTTTGCGCCACCAATAAGGATCTCGATAAGGAAACGCAGGCTGGCCGGTTCCGCCAGGACCTCTTTTACCGGATTCACGTGTTTCGCCTGAAGCTTCCTCCACTGCGGGAACGCCGCGAAGATATTCCGGTGCTCGCCGAATTTTTCCGCCTGCACTTTGAAAAACAATTTGGAATGCAATCCGAGGCTTTCCCGCCGGAGATGCTGGAGTATTTGCAGAATCTGAACTGGCCAGGAAATATTCGCGAGCTCTCCAATGGCGTGGCGCGTCATGTTTTGCTCGGTCCCGATGCCACGATGCAGGCGGAGGGATTCCCGCGCCGTCACAAGACTTCTTTCTTCACCGAAGATGGCGCTCCCGTTACGCTGAAGCAGTTAGCCAAAGGCGCGATTAAAGAGATGGAGCGCAACGTTATCCTGGAAGCATTGCGCGCCAATCAATGGAATCGTCGAAAAACTGCGCAGGCATTGAAGATCAGCTACCGCGCGCTGATTTATAAAATTCAAGAAGCTGGTTTGGTTTCCCGCCGCGCCGCGCTGAACGCCATGCATGAAGGACAAGAAGGCTGAACGCGTTCCAAGATTTCAAAAATTCTGCGATAAGAATTTTCAATAACGTTTTCTAATTTTCGAACACTTTTCCTCGCTCGTCTTTTGTACAGTCCTCGCAAAACTTTTGAGCAGGCGCGAATGTTCACCTGGCCAGCGTGTGCCACTGTCCTAAAATTGGTCCTTTAACCAGTGTTGTCGTAACTACCCAGTATCTACTCTCATTCCTGTAACGCACTGGAGGGTGAGAGTGATCATGCACGGTCGGGCGGAGACCGTAGGTACTCGGGCCAACAGACTCCGTAGAAAACAACACCAAAAAAACTTCAAAAACGCTCTTGCTGCTCTTTTGTGTCTCGCTCCCCTTCTTTTCTTGATTAATGGTTGTGCAGGTTTGGCCTCTAGTGCCACGCCGAAGCAGTCGCAGGGTTCCACACCCGCTTCGTTCCAAGTCGCGCCAGCTGCGGTTAATTTCGGCAAAGTCACGGTCGGCAAATCGAGTTCGCAATCCGTTGCGGTCACCAATACCGGTAGTAGCACCCTGAACATTACGCAAACCACTTTTTCTAACGCACAATTCACGGCATCTGGCATGTCTATGCCTATGGCCGTCTCCGCCGGGCAAGCTGGCAACTTTTCGGTTTCCGTGAATCCCACGTCGGCGGGCAATCTTGCCGGCACACTCACAGTGCAGGGTGATGGCGGAAGTTCCCCGGTAGTGGTGAATCTCTCGGCAACCGCTGTTGCTCCTCAGCCGCAAATTACACTCAGCGGCAGCACCGTAGACTTTGGATCAGTGGGCGTTTCGTCCCAAGGCAATGCCAGCGTCATCGTGACGAACGCGGGCGGCGCTGACCTTACAATTTCTGTTATCACCGTGAGCGGCGCAGGCTTTTCGGTTAGCGGAATTGCCACCCCGAAGACGCTAAGCAGCGGCCAGTCTGCCACTCTTGCTGTAGCATTTCGTCCCACGACATCGGGTAGCGTCACCGGAAGCATTTCCATCACCAGCAATGATCCCGCAACTCCCACTGCAAATATTTCTCTTACGGGCAACGGCTCTACTGCGCCGATTGGGCAGCTAAGCGCCGCGCCCTCGGTGGTCAGTCTCGGGAACGTGGGCACCGGCGCCTCGGCCACACAACAAATTATTCTGAGCAATACGGGCAATGCCGCAGTGCACATTTCCGCTGTCTCCATCACCGGAGCCGGCTTCACCGTTACCGGCCTCACCGCGCCTGCCACCCTCAATGCGTCGCAAACGGTCACCTTAACTGTGCAATTCGCTCCGTCTGCCGCGGGCAGCGTCGCCGGCACGCTCACCATCACGAGTGACGCTAACCAGTCGCCTTTGAAAATCGCGTTGAGTGCCACGGGAGTTCAGTCCGGCCTCAGCGTTTCGCCTGCGTCCTTTAATTTTGGCAGCATCGTCGACGGCCAAACCAAGTCGCAGACCTTTACGGTGACCAACACGGGTGCCAGCACGCTCACCATCGCGCAAATCAGCTTGGCTGGTTCTGGCTACAGTGTCAGCGGGTTAGCAGCACCGACAAACGTGGCGGCTGGGAAAAGTACTTCGTTCAGCGCCACGTTTGCACCGACCAGCGCCGGCACTTTAAACGGCTCCATCAGCCTGGTCAGTAACGCACCAAATTCGCCCGCCACGGTTTCGCTCAGCGGCACAGGCGTCGCCGCTACGGTCAGCATGTCCGCCAGTCCGGCGAGTGTCAGCTTCGGCAGCATCAACGCCGGCAGTTCCAATTCGCAAAGCGTTACGCTCACCAACGTTGGCAATACTAGCGTCACGATTTCGCAGATCTCGATGAACGCTAAAGACGTCACGACCAGTGGCATTGCTACTCCCGTCACGCTCGGTGTAGGTCAGAAAGCGGCGATGACGCTAACGTTCAAGCCTACGAGTTCAGAAACAGTAAGCGGCAACGTGACTGTCCTGAATTCGCAGGGCTCCAGCACGGTAATCCCAATTTCTGCCAGCGGCGTTCAGCCTGCTATTAGCGTCACGCCTTCATCCGTAAGTTTCGGCAGCATCTCGGTTGGCTCTTCGAATACGCAGACAATGAAAGTAACCAACTCTGGCACCGGCGTTCTTACGGTTTCGCAACTCAACGTGGCGGGTAGCGGCTTCAGCAGCAGCGGCGCGACTCTGCCCATCTCTCTAAATGCCGGACAGTCCAGCAATTTCAACCTGCAGTTTGCGCCGACGTCCGCAGGCGCGGTGAGCGGTAGCACCTCCTTGGTGAGCAACGCTCCGGGTTCGCCAGCGGTAATTTCGCTGAGTGGCACCGGCACCGCTGCATCGCAGACTCTTTCGTTCAGCACCAGCAGCGTGAGCTTCGGCAATGTGAATGACGGCAGTTCTGCTTCGCAGAGCGTGACCGTAACCAACGTTGGCAACTCAAACGTCACCATCTCGCAAATCTCCAGTAGCGGCACGGGCTTTGCGCTTAGCGGCGCGGGAACACCGGTAACGTTGTCGTCCACGCAGATCTTTACGTTTGGGGTATTGTTCAATCCCATTTCGGCGGGCAGTGTAACTGGCAGCGTGATCGTGGCGAGTAACGCCAGCGGTTCCCCGAAGACCATCGCGCTCTCTGGCACAGGAATAACAACAACCGCGCACAGCGTAGCGCTCACGTGGAATGCCAGCACGGACTCCGTGGCGGGATATAACGTCTACCGCAGCACCACCAGCGGAAGCGGTTACATCCTGGTGAATGGTGGGTTGGTGGGTGGCTTAGCCTACACCGACACATCGGTGCAAAGCGGTACAACCTATTATTACGTGACCACGGCGGTCAACAGCAGCGGCGATGAGAGTTCCTATTCCAACGAAGCGCAAGCCATCATCCCGTAGCGAAATTAACGGAGCTATTTAGTCTCCGCCTGCCGAACCAAGTGCCTCGCGCGCTTTTCCTGCCACGGCCGACTTAGGATCCAACGCAATGGCTCTTTCTAATTCGGTCTTGGCTTTCGCCGCGTCGTTTAATTTCTGATACGTCAGCGCCAAGTGGTAGTGATACGCCTGATTGTTCGGCGCCTTCTTCACCGCTTCTTCGAACAGCGGAGCCGCCACGGAATACGCCGCATTGTGGTAGTAGGCCCAGCCCAGCGTGTCCGCCGAATTTGCCAAATTAGGGAAGCCCTTGCGCGCCGTTTGCGCAAGCGACAAGGCCACGCTGACGTTGCCGTTGTGCTCCAGCATCAAGTACGCCAAATTGTTTGCTGCCGCAGCATTTTCGGAATCCAGCGCCAAGGCCTTCTGATAATTGCTTTCCGCGTTTTGCCAGTCGCCGGCTTTTTCCTGCAGACTTCCGAGTGCGATGTAAGTCCCGGCATCATTCGGGTTAATGGCCAGTGCTCGCTGGTAGGTAGAGATAGCCTCGGCTGTTTCGTTGCGGCTGGCTTGCAATTGTCCAAGCAGAATCAGCGTATTCGCGTTCTTGCTGTCCAGCTCGACCGCGTGCTTCAGCGACTCCTCCGCCTTTCCCGGCTCCTTCATACGCACAAACAAACCGGCTTGCAGGAAATATAGTCCGGGCTTATCCGGTTGCTGCCTCATTTCATCTTGTACTCGCTTGAGCGCGGCGTCCGGCTGGTTTCGCTGCAAATCCACTTGCACCATGCCGCCCAATGTTTCCAGCGAACGCGGATCGCGGCTAAGAGCCTGCTTGAAAAACGTCTCCGCATCTGCCGGGCGCTTCTGCAAGAGTCGCAATTCTCCCAGCTTGATATATGGCACAGGATTTTCCGGATTTCTTTGCAGCAGGGAATTCAGATCAACTTCGGCGCCGGACGGATCGCCCTGGTTCATGCGCGCCAAGGCATGATCAAGGTAGCCATCAGCCGTTGCGGGAGAATACTTCTTCAGTTGCGTTCCTACATCCTCCAGCGTGCGCCAATCGGCGTGTTGCGTTGCACTGGTTCCTAAGGCTACCCAAGCCTCCGCAAGCGCGGGACGCAGCCGAACCGCCTCGCGCCATTCCGCCACGGCGCGTTGGCCATCGCCTTTGTCGCGATACGCCAGGCCCAGTTGATAATGCCCATACGGATTATCTGGCGCGTTTTTCAGCGCGGCCTGCAGCACTGGCACAGCGTCGTCCGGCTTCTTCTGCTTCAGCAGCAATTGCCCCTTCAAGAGTAGTCCTTCTACATCCTGCGGAGACTTCTTCAGGATCTCTTCGCTTACCTGGTTGGCGTCATCAAGCCGGTTGCTCAAAATCAATAATTGCAAATATGTTTTTCGAACGCCCAGATCATCAGGATACTTTGTGGAAAGCGCCGCAAACTCCGCAAGCGCCTTGGGTAGATCGCCGCGAGTGATATAGGAGTCTCCCAACATCCGGTAAGCCACCGGATCGCTTCTCAGTTGATCTCTCGCCTCACTGAGGGTCTTGTCGGCCTGCTCCAGTTGACCTTGCCCGAGATACATCGCGGCCAACGCCGCACGAGGCATGGGATCCTTCGGCGCCACTTGGACTCCGGCCTGAAATTGTTTTTCCGCCTCGGGCCAGCGCTTCTGTTGCTGGTACAACCTGCCAAGCGTGAGATACGACCTAACCGAATGACTATCGAGGCTCTGCGCCTTCTGAAAGCTCGCTTCCGCGGCCGCCGCATTTCCGCTGCGCAGCTGGATTTCGCCCAGGTTCAGATAGGACACGGCGCGATCCGGCGCCATTGCCACGCCGTCCGCGGCCTCTTTCAGCGCATCCGACGAGTTGCCAAGCATCATATCGGCATTAGCCAAAACCATCTGCGCTTCAACATTCTTCGGGTCGCTATGGAGTATCAACAGCGCGCGATCTTTTGCTTCCTGCCGTTGCCCGCCCGCGAGTTGCAATTGGCTAAGCGCCACTTGGGCTCCCCAATTTTCTGGTTGCAGTTCGACGGCTTGTGACAAATCACGAAAGGCTTGCGACCAGTTGCTCACTTTCATGTGCGCTTCGCCAAGGTGGTAAAACGCTTCGGCAAATCGCGGATCAATTTGGATGGCGCGCTCGTACGAAATAACGGCCTCAGGATATTTGCCCTGGCTCATCGCCTGGTTGCCCTGCGCCAGAAATTTTTGCTTGCGCACATTGGGATCCCGCGAACATCCGGCCGTCAGCATGACGAAGGAAATCATCGCTAGCAAAAGTGCGCGCCACCGTAGTAAGTGGGGTGCACGTGCGTGGGGTGCTTTCATCTGGTAATACCTCTGATTTCTATCGGCCGGGAGCGAGACTTTGAGTGCGGTCGTGTGCAAGCTCAACTTGAAGCGAAAAATTATAAGTTCTTGAAGTAACCTAACTCTAATAAAGCGGTTCGACACCGGATACCTAGACTTACCCGTATCCTGCCCCAACCGTTCCGAGGGAGAAAATTGGGGAATAATGGGAAGAGAATTGGTCGAGCCGGGGAGAGAAGCGACCCCGGAACCATCGCCCCGAACCCTATACAACATACCATTCACGCCGCAATTCACTGAAAACACGTACCTTACTTCCGGTATGCCTTTTTCCCCGCAGCACGTTAAGATGGAAGGTACCTTGCATATCCTGATAGCGTGACAATACGGCAAAGAACTGTAGCTATCGCATCTTTTTTCGGCTTAGCCACTTTTAAGTTACGGCGGAATGAGGAAACAGCATCATGGTAAGAAACGGCGAAATCGCTCTGGCGGACATGAAACGGGTCTTTCGCAAGTATTGGTGGATTACCCCGTTCGCTACTATCGTCTTGACCTCGCTAGCTTTCATAGCCACTTTGATCCTGCCCAAGAAATATACCTCGGCCACCAGCGTCCTGGTTGAACAGCCGGTGGTGCCGGACGACCTGGTCAAGCCGGTAGTCACCATGGATTTGAATCAGCGCCTCGCTTCGATGAAGGCGCAATTGCTGAGCAGTTCGCGACTTCAGCCGATGGTCGACAAATTTAATCTGTATCCGGATCTGCGCGGGAAAGTGTCGCCAGAAGAAATCGTCTACAGTCTGCAAAAAGCGATTGATGTGGAGCTGTTGAAGCCGATGGACGGTGTGATGGGTCGCCAGCCGCCCGGCTTCAGAGTTTCGGTAACGTACGATAACCCGCGCACCGCGCAGCAGATTTGCCAGGAAATCACTTCAATCTTCATTGCGCAGAACTCTTCCCAGCGCATCAATCAAGCTACGCAAACCACCGATTTCTTAAGTGGCCAGGTGGAAGAAGCCAAGCAGAGAATGGATGAGCAAGACGCCCGGCTCGCGCAATTCAAGCGGCAATATCTCGGTTCTTTACCGGAAGAAGAGCAGACCAACCTCTCTTTGCTGACCGGTCTCAACACCCAACTCGAAGCGGCTATGCAATCGCTGAATCGCGCTCAGCAAGACAAAGCCTTCACCGAGACCATGTTGACCCAGCAGGAAGCTAATTGGAAAATGTCCATGGCTGGCGGCTCTAATCCGGATAACCAGGAAGCGCAGCTAGCCAACCTTCAGGATCAGTTGACCAACCTGTTGACCCGCTACACGCCAGAGCATCCAGATGTTATGAAGCTTAAGGCGCAGATTGAAGACCTTAAGATGCGCATGGCGTCCGCGCCCACGACATTGGCCGCAACTACTCCGAGCAAACAGCATGAACCGGCGCAAATCCAGCAGTTGCGCGCAAAAATCAAGCAAGACGACCTGAACATCTCCGACCTCACCAGACGGCAAAATCAGATCCAGGATCAAGTCCACCTGATTCAGAGCCGCGTTCAGGCCAGCCCGATGGTGGAAGAGCAGTTCAAGGAACTCACGCGAAATTCGCAGTCTGCTACTGACTTTTACAATGAGCTGATGAAAAAGCGCGCCAACTCCGCGATGGCTACGGACCTGGAGCATCGCGAACAGAGCGAACAGTTCAAGGTTTTGGATGCGCCGAGCATGCCGTCGAGCCCTTCGTTCCCCAAGGTTCCACTCTTCCTTGGCGGCGGCTTTGCCAGCGGCTTGGTTATCTCGCTGGCTCTTTTGTATGCGCTGGCCATGATGGATAAGGCCATGTACAGCGAACTCGACGTCGAGAAATATCTAAAGCTGCCGGTCCTAACAAGTGTCCCGAGCCTGGATGCCGCGGCTGCGCACAAAAACAGATTAAAACGGAAGCCCGGTAGTTTCGAACCTGCGGTTGCCCTGAAGTCTTAGGCAACCGGAGAGAAAGCGAAAAAGAGCAAAAACGATGAGCCGTATCCACGAAGCACTGAAAAAGGCTGCTCAAGAACGTAACGCGCAACTGGTCGATCGCCCAGCGCCCAGCCTCACCGATTTGTCGGCCGAAGCCTTAACCAGCGCGGTTCTTCCGGATCGATCTGTGCTGGAAGCCCCCGGAGTGTTCCCGGTTGCGCCCAAGCCCGAAGTTCAGCAGTTCCAGGATTTCGTGAAACGGTGCGCCCATCCTGAATGGCACGTTGAACCTCGTTACAACGTGTTTAGCCCGGAGGCGAATTCCCCCGCAGGTGCCGAACGATTCCGCACCTTACGCTCGCGCTTGTTCCAGGTTGCCGGTACGCAGCCCATTCGCCGCTTGGTGGTAACCAGCAGCGTTCCCGAAGAAGGCAAGACCTTCGTCACCTCGAATCTCGCGCAAGCCTTCGCACGCCAGCCAGAGTGCCGGGTGCTCTTAATCGACGCGGACCTCCGCGCCTCGCGCCTCCATCTTCCTTTTGGCGCTACGGAAACTCCGGGACTGACGGACTATCTGCGTGGCGAGGCTGACGAATCGCAAGTGGTACAAGTCGGGCCCGAAGGCAATCTCTGCCTCATTCCAGGCGGACGCAGCGTGCCCAATCCCAGCGAACTGCTGCACAACGACCGCATGAAGCTGCTGCTCGACAAGATGGCTCGCATGTTCGATTGGATTTTGCTTGACACCCCGCCAGCCCTCGCGGTTCATGATGCCAGCTTGCTTGCCGACATATGTGACGGCGTTCTGTTCGTAGTGCGTGCCGGCTCAACCGATGCCGAAGTTGCAGAAAAAGCGTCCGGCGAATTCCGCGACAAAAATCTGATTGGCGTGATTCTCAATCGCGTCGAGAAGCAGGAAAACTACGGCGGATATTACTACGGGTATCCGTCGGAGAAACAGACCGCGCGCCAGCCTGTCTAGCCACTATCCGATCTGCTAAATCGGTTTATTAGGGCACGCATATTTAGCTTGCGAGCCTTGGCTCGCCCACTTGGCTGCTGCCTGGACCAGCCTCTCCGCGTCGCAGCCACCAGTACAGCGGCACCAGCAGTGCTAATCCAAAAATAAAGAAAACCACGCCACCCTGGTGATGCAATCTTCCATACAGAAAGCCCGGATTCACGTAGTTGGCCAGCAAGGTTAGCGTCGCGATGCGAACGCCGTTCTTGATCAGCATCATTACTACGCCGGCAAAGACAAACACCAGTTTCTTCCAGAGTGGGCGAAACGAAAAATGAGCCACCAGCACTGCCAAAATGATCAGCGCAATGCTGGAACGGATTCCGCTACATTCCTGAGCGACTTCGATACTCATGCGTGGCAACCGAAAAATGAATCCTTCCCGCAACACCGGCACGCCACTCAGGTCGAACAGCCATCCCGCCACTTCTGCCGATCCTGCCTGTAGCCAGTAAATCAGCTGGCTCAGTACAACGTCAGGCAGCGGCACGGCGAAGAGCAGAAACGCCAGCGCAAACCAGGTACGCTTTGCAACCGCAGTCCCCAGAATCGCCACATAGCCAGCAACTACGAAGCACAGGAAAGCCAGGATCTGTAGCGTCAATTGCGTGCTGGAACCTAGCGAACTTCCGTAGGACGCGACGATCTTTAGAACTACGCCAGGGATTAGAAATCTCAGGGCCGCGGCAAAATCGAATTGTTCGGCGCGCTGGAAGGCTGCCCGGCTGAGGTACAAAAGCCAGCCGGAAATGAAAGGGACCAGAAGAATGTGAGATACGTCGTCACTGTGTGTTGCCAGCGCAAACAAGGCGCGCAATGGCGCCAGAAACAACAACACACTAACCAGCAAACACACAGCCCCAATGAGCCAGCGCATAACTCGATTATCCGTGATAACTCCGCGGATTGGACAGCTTCACCTCGCTCACGGCACGTAAGTGTAAGCCGCCCTCGCGTCCCAGCTACGGCGTGGCCAACGGCAGACGGGCCTGGCTCGCCGGCGTGCCGCCAGGAACCCGTAACTGGCGATAGCGCACTCAGGATAACCCCTTAGATTTTTGCGGTTTCTTTGACCTGCGCAGTGGAACTGCTCTCCGTTTATACGGAGAATGTCAGTGTTTCTGAGGGAAAATACTGACTCGTTGCATCGGGAGGATTGGGTTCCGTTAAAGCTTTTAAATGTAATAGCTTGTGGCGATTACAGGGAATTGGATTTGACCCGGCGAGGCAGGGACCAGCAGGAATCAAGCACTCGATTCCGACAAATGCTCGCCCAGACCTTTGACGATTATTGACCGCCCCTGGAATGATTTTACAACAAACGGGCATTCGTTTTCTCAACGCTCTCGAGAAATCACGCACGGAAAGTATCAATGTTCGCTCATTTAAAATAAGACCAATAAAAACAGCTACTTACAAATCCCGTCGGCATCCCAGAACACCTCTAATCGCGACCGGTAATGGCACCGCAATTGCCAATCAAATAGTGGGTTTCGTTGGGACTCTAGTGGCGGTAGCTTGCAGACCCACGCTGTAGGCGTTTTGCCTGAGATTCCCCAAGGAGATACGTTGAGCGCGTTTCCCGAACAACCAGAGCGGTCAGAGTCCCCGGTCCTCCCTTGGTTCGCGCTGCAGGTCTGGTCAAGGCGCGAGTCTTTGATCGCAACTCATCTACTCGGTCAGGGTTATGAATGCTTCTTGCCCATCAGCAAGAGCATTCGTCGCTGGTCGGACCGCATGAAGGAAGTGGAGCAACCTCTCTTCCCGGGATACTTGTTCTGTCGTTTTGATCTGCACAACCGTGGGCCGCTGCTTATGACTCCGGGCGTGCGCCAGATCGTCGGTGTCGGTCGTTCCCCAGTTCCCGTGGAGGAAGCAGAAGTAGAAGCAATTCGGCAGGCTCTGGCTTCCGGCCTGCCCAGTCAGCCATGGCCCTATCTGCAAGTTGGTCAACGCGTCCGTGTCAGTCACGGCAGCTTGAACAACCTGGAAGGAATTTTAATCAATTTCAAGGGCAGCAATCGCGTGGTGCTATCTGTAACGCTCTTGCAGCGGTCGGTAGCCATGGAAATCGATTTGTCCTGGGTAACTCCGGTAAACGAACCGAAGCCGGCACCGGTCAGAGGTTTTCGGGAGCGGTCAGCAACTGTTCCAGTCTTAGGGTAATTGGTGAGCAACGCATCGGGCTGTATTGGTCAGGAAAGAGACGAAACTTATGGGTCTATTTCGAACGGCAGTAGCACGAGACGATAAGCAGGCGGATGTGACAGTTCGTGTTCCGGATAACAATGCGGATGAAGTTTCCATTCGCATGATTCTTTCCGAAGAAGCATTCATGTCCATGTTGTACCTGGAACGCCGGCGCGCCGAGCGCGCTCAGAAGCGCTATGTTTTACTCCTCGTTGATGTCAAAGACGCAATCTCTGACAAACAAAAAATTCGCACCGTGCAGAAAATCACTCGCACCATTTGTTCGGTAACCCGCGAAACCGACATTATCGGCTGGTACGTGCACGACCACATCCTCGGCGTGATTGCCACGGAAATTGGCAAAGCCAGCTCCGCGGAAGTGCGCGCCAAGATGTCTCAGAAAATTCGCGCGGCATTCTTGGAATCGCTAGGACCCACCAAGGCTTCACAGATTTCCGTATCATTCCACTTTTTCCCGGAAGAGCGCGAAGATGGCGATTTCAACGATTCCGCTAACAACGCGCTGTACCCTGAGATCACCCGCAAGAAGTCTTCACGCAAACTGGCTCTTGGCTTCAAGCGAGCCATGGACATCGCAGGTAGCGCCTTCGCTTTGGTCGTGTTGCTTCCCGTCCTGGCCATCATCGCGTTGGCAATTAAGGCTACTTCCGAAGGCCCGGTTCTGTTTACTCAAGAGCGCCTCGGCCAATACGGCAAAAAATTCCGCGTGCTGAAGTTTCGCTCGATGCGCAAAGATTGCGACAGCGCCATTCACCAGCAGTATGTCAGCGCCTTTATTGCCGGCCAAGTCTCGACGAATGGGAACGGGAACACCACCTTCAAAATTCAGAAGGATCCACGCATCACGCCGGTGGGCAGCATGCTGCGCAAGACCAGCTTGGACGAGCTTCCTCAGTTCTGGAACGTGCTGGTTGGCGAAATGTCTCTCGTCGGCCCCCGCCCTCCGCTCGAATATGAGTTCAAGGCTTACGACATTTGGCATCGCCGCCGCGTTTTGGAAATCAAGCCGGGCATCACGGGCTTATGGCAGGTGGAAGGCCGCAGCCGTACCCAGTTCGACGATATGGTCCGCCTGGATCTCAAGTACGCGCGTGGTTGGTCACTCTGGTTGGACCTGAAAATTCTTCTACGCACTCCCGCCGCCGTAGTTTCGGGAGACGGAGCTCATTGAAACGCCGGGCGAGTTTACGGTTAGCGTAACGCCCGACAACTTCTGTTCTGCATTATTCCTCGGTTTCCTGGCCGGAAATTTCGAACGAATCCACGCCCTGAGGAAATCACCGGCTCGCACGCGGTAACTGCGGGTTGGCCCCGCCTGAGAAAGCAAACCACTAGGAGGCTTTAATGGTTCGTATCGGCGTCATCGGTTATGGATACTGGGGACCAAATATCGTCCGCAATTTCCATACGCATGAAACGTCAGAAGTCGTTCTCGTTGCTGACAAGAATCCCAAGACGCAACAACGTCTGCACAAAGCTCATCCCGGTATTGCCTTCACCACCGACCCCATGGAAGTTTTGAAATCGACTGAGATCGACTTGGTCGCCGTCGTCACTCCGGTATGGACCCATTTCGAACTGGCAAAACTAGCGCTCGAAAATGGCAAGCACGTCTTCGTTGAAAAGCCCTTCACCTGCAGTGTGACGCAGGCGGAAGAACTGATTGAACTCGCCGACCGCAAGAATCTTCAAATCATGGTCGACCACACCTTTTTGTTTACTGGCGCGATGAAGAAAATCCGTCAGTTGATGGATCAAGGCGAACTCGGCGATCTCTACTATTACGATTCACTTCGCGTGAACCTCGGACTCTTCCAGCACGACGTCAACGTAATTTGGGATTTGGCTCCCCATGACCTTTCCATCATGGACTACGTGATTCGCGATAAGCCTGAGGCGGTGGTCGCCACCGGTGAAAAGCACTTGAACGGTGTCGAAGATATTGCCTTCATCACCGTGTATTTCCCCAAGCGCGTCATCGCGCACATCAACGTGAATTGGCTCTCTCCCGTGAAAGTTCGCACCACCCTGATTGGTGGCGAAAAGAAAATGCTGGTCTGGAATGACTTGGAAGCCGACGAAAAAATCAGGATCTACGATAAAGGTGTGAGCATGTCCACCAATCCCAGCAATCTGCACCAATTGCTGGTCAGTTATCGTTCTGGCGATATGTGGGCGCCGCAAATCGAACAGGTCGAAGCGCTGCGCGCGGAAACCGCATACTTCCTGAAGTGCATTGATGAAAACACTAAGCCTTTCAACGACGGCATTGCTGGTCTTCGCGTGGTCCGCATCCTCGAAGCTGCGGATCGCTCGGTGCGCAATCGCGGCGAGGCGATAACGCTGTGAGCGATTTCCACTCCATCGCCCCCAGCGTCAAGCTCGGGAAAGACGTCAAGCTTTCCCAGTTCATCAATCTTTACGGATGCGAAATTGGCGACGAGACAAAAATCGGCGCTTTCGTCGAAATTCAGAAAAATTCGCGCGTCGGCAATCGCTGCAAAATTTCCAGCCACAGCTTTATCTGTGAAGGCGTTGACATCGAAGACAACGTCTTCATCGGACACAGCGTCACGTTCATCAACGACACCTATCCACGCGCCACGGCGGCAACTGGCGGTCTGCAAACCGAGGCCGATTGGAAAGTCGAGAAGACCCGCGTCTGCAAAGGCGCTTCGGTCGGCTCAGGTTCCACCATTCTTGCCAACGTAACCATTGGTGAAAATGCAATTGTGGGTGCGGGGAGTGTGGTCACCAAAGATGTTCCTGCAAACGCTATTGTTGCCGGTAATCCAGCCAAATTTAAGCGCTTCATAAATGAGGAGAAAAAGTAACATCATGGCCAATCCAACGAAGATTGCGTTTCTTGATCTGGTGACTCCGCATCAAGAGCTCGAATCCGAATTGCTGGCAGTCGTCAAGAAGGCATTCAGCAATGCCGGCTTTATCGGCGGACCGATGGTCGAGGATTTTGAACGTGAATTCGCGGCGTTTTGCGATGCCAAGTACTGTATCGGCGTGAATAGCGGGACGGACGCATTGCGTTTCGCGTTTATGGCCGCAGGCGTCAAGCCTGGCGAGATCATCATCACCGTTCCTCACACCTTCATCGCCACCACCGAAGCAATTTCGCAAGCGGGTGCGCAGATCGCCTTCGTGGACATCGATGAACAGACCTACACCATGGATCCCGCGAAGGTTCGCGAGTATCTCGAAACCAAGTGCGACTTCGACAAAAGCACCGGCGGCCTCGTCGAGCGTTCCTCGAAGCATCGCGTGGTTGGCATCGTTCCGGTTCATCTTTACGGCCAGACTGCCGACATGGATCCCATCCTGGAACTTGCCGAAAAATATAATCTCTTCGTCATCGAAGATGCATGCCAGGCACACGGTGCGGAATATTTCTCCAAGAAAACAAATTCCTGGCGCCGTGCTGGCACCATGGGCAAAGCCGCGGCTTTCAGTTTCTATCCAGGAAAAAATTTAGGCGCATGCGGTGAAGGTGGCGCAATCACCACCAACGACGAAGCTATGGCCAAGCATATGAAGATGATTCGCGATCATGGCCAGGCCAAAAAGTATTATCACGACATTGAAGGCTACAACGGCCGTCTCGATTCCATTCAGGCCGGTTGGCTCTCCGTGAAGCTCCGCCATCTGGCGAAGTGGAATGAATCGCGCCGCACGCTCGCTCATCGTTATCACGAACTATTGTCCGAAGCGAAAGCTGCGGTGGTCATTCCGGTGGAAGCCGAGTGGACCAAGGGTGTCTACCATCTGTACGTGGTGCGTGTTCAAGACCGCGAAGCTCTGCAAGCTCATTTAGCCGAAGCCGGCATCGGTTCTGGTATTCATTACCCAATTCCTCTTCACCTGCAAAAAGCCTACGAAAACCTGAATTACAAAAAGGGAGATTTTCCTGTTACCGAGCGTGTAGCCGCGGAAATCGTGTCGCTGCCGATGTTCCCACAACTCAAACAGGATCAACTCCACGAAGTGGCCAAGTGCGTAAAAGACTTTGCCGCCACGCGCGTATCGTAGCGCTCTGCTTCCAACCCTAACCCCCGACAATTACGGCCCAGCAGCGCAAGTACCCCTCATGCTTGGACTGGATCGCTTTCTTACACTCTATTTGTGTTCTCCGATAGCCCAGCTTATGGGCTGGAGCAATCGCGCGTGTGTGCCGATCCTCATGTACCACAGCATTTCCAGTAATCTGTTTGGCTTGTCGCAGCCTTATTCGCAAATCAACACCACTCCGGAAATGTTTTCCACGCAAATGCGCTGGCTGCGCCACGCCGGCTATCGTTCCGTGGATCTCTCTGAACTAGTCGATGGCCTATCCGATGTCGACGACATGACCAAGAAAGTCGCCATCACCTTTGATGATGGTTACCGCGACGTTCTCACCGACGCTCTACCCATCCTGAAACAGTGCGGATTTCGCGCCACCATCTTTCTTGCTACGGATCGCATTCGCGAGACTTCCATGCGTTTCGAAGGCGTCGACTACTTGACCTGGCATGACGTTCGCGAACTCCACAAGGAAGGAATGACCTTCGGCTCGCATACCGTAACTCATCCCGATTTGCGTTCCATGGAGCCGGAACAAATCGATTACGAACTCGGCTATTCCAAGGAAGTCATCGAACAAAAGCTCGGCGCTTGCGTCGATTCTTTTTCCTATCCCTTTCCTTTTCCGGAAGAAGATCGCGACTTCGCCCGCTTTCTCGGCGATACCTTGCAAAATCAGGGCTTCAGAAATGGCGTTTCCAACATCATTGGCAGAGCACATCGCGACAGTCATCCCTATTTTCTGCCGCGCCTCGGCATGAATTCCTGGGACACCCCCGCGGTCCTCAAAGCCAAGCTGCTCGGCGGTTACGATTGGATGCACGTCCCCCAACTCGCCCGCAAATTCATTTTCCACAACGTTACCCTAATGGAGCGTTACGCCCGCCTGGGTTCCACCGATGCCGGTAGGCCTTGAAATTATTCCTGGCCTGTTAAGCGATTGCTAGATTGTAAGGAGTACACTGCCGTGAGCGCCCCCCCGAAATCGAAAAAGACCATTTGGATTGATTTGGACAATTCGCCGCACGTTCCTTTTTTCATGCCCATCCAGAAGGAACTCGAGCGCCGTGGCTACAACGTGCTCTTAACCGCACGGGATGCCTATCAGGTCACCGAGTTGGTCGCCTTCCACGGATTGCAATGCAAAACCATCGGCCGCCATTTCGGCAAAAACAAGTTCATGAAGGTGATCGGCCTGGTCGTGCGTGCCTTGCAACTGATTCCACTTTTGTTGAAGGAGCGCCCCAGTCTCGCCGTTTCTCACGGTTCTCGCGCGCAAATTCTGGCGGCTTCCATTCTTGGTATTAAGAGTATCAATATCGGCGACTACGAATTCGTTCAGGATCTAGTCATCTTCCGCCCGTCTTGGATGATTGTTCCTGAAATCATTCCAGACTCCCCGAACGAAGCCAAAAATAAGCGTCTGCTCAAGTATCGTGGCCTGAAAGAAGATGTGTACGTTCCCTCCTTCAAAGCCGATCCTGCTGTTCGCGGACTCTTGGGTTTGACTGAAGACAACATCGTCGTTTCTCTTCGTCCGCCGGCCACCGAAGCACACTATCATCGCCCGGAGAGCGACGAACTTTTCGCAGTTGTCCTGAACTACCTGGGATCGCAGCCCAATGTCAAAGTCGTCCTGCTCCCCCGCAACCACCGCCAGGAAGCCGAAGTTCGCCAAAAGTGGCCGGAACTGGTTGCCCAGCGCCGCGTTATCATCCCGGAGCACGTGGTCGACGGCCTGAATTTAATTTGGTTCTCCGATTTCGTCGTCAGCGGTGGCGGCACGATGAATCGTGAAGCTGCCGCACTCGGTGTTCCGGTCTACAGCATCTTCCGTGGCAAAACCGGTGCGGTCGATCGCTATCTTTCCGAACAGGGCCGCATGACTCTCATCGAGAGCCCTCAGGATGTTCCGTCCAAAATCAAACTCGTCCACCGTCAGGGCATTGGCGCATTCCAAACCAATAGCCGCCCGGCGCTCCAAGACATTCTTGAGTTTATTACTGCTGTTGTTGAATCCAGAAATCCAAAACTAGCCCCAAATACCGTCGAATCTCTGGCCACTCCTCCCCAATCCGTTGCTGTCGCAAGTGCGAAACCTAAATAACCTAGGACCTACTCATGAAAATCATGACCATCGTTGGTGCACGACCCAATTTTATGAAGGCCGCTCCGATCATCGCGGCCATCGACGCACACAACCGCAAACTCGCTGGTGCCGTCGTTGGCGCAGACGCGCCGCAAATTCACCATGTCCTCGTTCATACCGGCCAGCACTACGATGAAATTATGTCCGGCTCTTTCTTTAGCGATCTTTCTCTCCCCAAGCCCGATGTTCATATGGGTATCGGCTCTGGCACGCACGCCACGCAAACCGCCGAAATCATGAAGCGCTTCGAAGAAATCGTCCTGGCCGAACGGCCGGACGTGCTTATCGTCGTCGGCGATGTCAATTCCACAGTCGCCTGCGCTTTGGTGACTTCCAAGATTTCCTTCGACAGCGTTGGCACTCGTCCCCTGATTGCCCACGTCGAAGCCGGCTTGCGGTCCTTCGATCGGACCATGCCCGAAGAAGTCAACCGCATCATTACGGATCACCTCTCCGACCTTTTATTCGTTACGGAAGAGAGCGGCCTCACCAATCTACAAAAAGAGGGCGTCTCTTCCGATTCGGTGCACTTTGTCGGCAACACCATGATTGACTCCCTGCTCGCCTTCAAAGGCAAAGCCGATTCCTCCACCAAGCTTGATGAACTCGGCCTCCTTTTAGCCGCAGGGCAAAATGGCGATGGCAAAAAGGTTGCGCGCTACGCATTGCTCACTCTCCACCGTCCCGCCAACGTCGACAATCGCGAATCTTTCCAGAACATTCTCGCTGGCCTCCAGGAATTAGGCGAAGACTGCCCCATCATTTTTCCGGTTCATCCGCGCACGCAAAAGCGCATCAAGGAATTCGGCATTGATCTCAATCTGCGGTCATCCAACGCCGCCGACGGTCGCGGTCGCGGTGGCATGCACTTGATCGATCCTCTTGGGTATCTCGATTTTCTCTGCTTGATGAAGAACGCTGCTATCGTCGTCACCGACTCAGGCGGCGTTCAAGAAGAAACTACTTGCCTCGGCATACCCTGTGTCACCGTCCGTGAAAATACAGAACGGCCCGTAACCGTCGATAAGGGTACCAACATCATTGCTGGCACCAGCCAGGATGGAATCCGCACCGCCCTTCGCGCTCAGACTCGCCGTACGTCCACCGGCACCATTCCCATGCATTGGGACGGCCAAGCTGCCACGCGTATCGTCGAAGTCTTGGTTCGTACCCGCGTCAATCAGAAATCGCCGCTGCGTCCAGTTTTGGTCTAACAAAATACTCTCGTTCGCCTTTCGATGACGACGCAAAACAATTCGGCAAACACCAATAGCGTCCGGCTACCGCTGCTGCAGCTCCTGTCGTATTGTCGCCAGAACGATTGGGCAGGCCACGACCCGTACGACGCGGTGAACAGCAAACTCTTCACTGCGCTGCCGATCCTGGACAGCAAGCTTCCCCGACTAGTGATGACTCAGGCATTGAAACTCAGCCCTATTAATGTCCGCCACCTTCTGGCAATTCCCAAAACGCAAAATCCCAAAGCCCTCGCGCTCTTCCTCTCTTCGTTTCTGGCGATGTCCCCCAATGATCTTCCCGATCGGGACCGTCTCATCACACAAATGATTCAACTGATCGCCGCGAAGCGCTCCCCGAATAGCAACTACTGGTGCTGGGGCTATAGTTTCCCGTGGCAAACCCGCAAAGACGTCGTTCCTCGCTGGGCTCCTAACCTGGTCTGCACCACTTTCGTTGGCCTCGCGCTGCTGGATGCCTACGACCAAATTGGCGATCCTTCCTGCCTCGAAATGGCCGTAAGCGCCGCCGAATACATGGTCAACGACCTCTATTGGACCGAAGGCGACACCGAAGCCGGCTTCAGCTATCCGCAACCCAATCTTCGCAGCAAGACGCATAACGCCAACTTCCTTGCTGCCGCGTTTCTGTGCCGGGTCCACAAACTTACCCACGATGGTAAATTCCTCTCTCCCGCGCTTCGTGTTACCCGCTATTCCGTTTCCCGGCAACGTCCCGATGGCTCGTGGCTCTATGGCGATGCGCCCACACAGAATTGGATCGACAATTTTCATACCGGCTACAACCTGCGTGCCCTGCAGATGATTGCCCGCTACGCCGAAACCACCGAGTTCGATTCCTCGGTCCGTCGCGGTTACGACTTCTATCGCGCCAACTTTTTCCGCGAAGATGGCTCTGTAAAATATTTTCACGACCGCACCTATCCCATCGACATTCATTGCGTCGCGGAAAGCATCATCACGCTTCTCGCCTTTAAGGACACACATCCCGCCAACCTCGCGCAAGCCCACGTCGTTTTCCAATGGGCCATGCAGCATATGTGGGATCGCCGCGGCTTCTTCTATTACCGCATCCTTCGCTTCGGCAAAATCCGCACTTCCTACATGCGTTGGTCCCAAGCCTGGATGCTTCTGGCGCTGTCGCACCTTCACGCGGCCACCACCGCAGCGCCAAACGTTCCGCCGGAATCGCCGCTAACGGATTCGTCGACTCCGGAACTCGCCACCCACACCAAGGTTCGAGGCTAGCCGCCGTGCCCTACTCCTACGTCCTGATCACTCCCGCGCGCAACGAAGCCGCTTTCATTGAGCTAACCCTCAAGTCGGTCGTGGCGCAAACCGTTCGCCCTTTGAAGTGGGTCATCGTCAGCGACGGCTCCACCGACGGCACCGACGAAATCGTTACGAAATACCTCGCCGACAATCCCTGGATTGAACTCCTTCGCATGCCCGAACGCCGCGAACGCCACTTCGCCGGCAAAGTTCACGCCTTCAATGCCGGCTACGCCCGCGTGAAGGATCTACCCTTCGAAATCGTTGGCAGTCTCGACGCCGATCTCTCGTTCGACAGCGAATACTTTTTGTTCCTGCTCGCAAAGCTCGCCGAAAATCCCGAGCTTGGTTTAGTCGGCACTCCGTTTCAAGACGGCCCTAACAAAACCTACGATTTCCGTTTCGTCAGCATCGAACATGTCTCCGGCGCTTGTCAGTTGTTTCGCCGTCAGTGCTTCGAAGACATTGGTGGGTACAAGCCAGTCAAGGGCGGTGGCATCGACCACATCGCGGTTCTCACCGCCAGAATGAAAGGTTGGAAGACCCGCACGTTCACCGAAAAAATGTCTATCCATCATCGGCCCATGGGCACGGCGGAGCGCGGCACTTTCAAAGCTCGCTTCAAGACCGGCTCGCTCGATTACGCTTTGGGTGGTCATCCCATCTGGGAATTGTTCCGAACCTGCTATCAAATGAGTAAGCGTCCCGTTCTAATTGGCGGGCTCACTCTATTAGCCGGTTATCTTTGGGCCTTCGCCACGCGCGCCGAACGCCCTATTTCGCCGGAACTCGTCAAATTCCGCAGGTCCGAGCAGATGCATCGCCTTCGCAATTTTCTGCTCCGCAAGAATAGTTCCCAGAAATCAACGCCGGTAGTCTCTTAATTCTTGCTTGGGAGTTAAGCGTTTGCCGTCTGCAGTAACATCGTCAGCACGGACCACCTCCATGTCAGCGGCCTCCAGTAACCAAAGCGCAGCCACTCGCGTGGGACGTCTGATCATCAATGCCGACGATTGGGGCCGCGATCGTGCCACTACGCAAGCGATCCAGGACTGCACCTCCCGCGGCACCGTTTCCGCCGTAAGCGCCATGGTCTTCATGGAGGATTCCGCCAGGGCCGCCGCCGTCGCGAAAGAGCAGGGAATTGACGCAGGTTTGCACTTGAACTTGACCGCGCCATTCACGTCCCCGGCCTGCCCCGCGGACCTCAACGCTCGCCATCAGAAAGTAATCAACTATTTGAAAGCGAATCGCCTCGCCCGCATCGTTTTCAATCCGTTATTGCAAGGGCACTTCGAATACCTGGTGGCCGCACAAATCGATGAGTATCGCCGTCTCTACGGCGTCGATCCCGCTCGCATCGATGGCCACCACCACATGCATCTCTGCGCCAACGTGCTCTTCGCCAAGTTGCTTCCTTCTGGCGCGGCTGTTCGCCGCAATTTCTCCTTCGCACCCGGCGAGAAGAGTTTTGCCAATCGCGCGTACCGTCGATTTGTAGACAACCGGTTGGCTCGCCGCCACTCCTCAACAGACTATTTTTTCTCTTTGCCGCCGCTCGAGCCCGCGTCGCGCCTGCAAAACATTTTTTCGCTAGCCCGGCAGAATTCCGTCGAGGTCGAAACGCATCCCATCAATCCAGCTGAATACGCGTTCCTGATGGGCGAAGATTTCCCGCGTCTAGCGGGCAATTTGCGTCCGCAGCCGTTCTCCTATCACATCCCCAACGCAAAGGTATCCGCTTAACGATGCTGTTCAACTCCATGGAGTTCGCGATCTTCTTTCCGCTGGTAACGGCACTTTATTTCCTGTTGCCACAGCGGTGGCGAGTGCAATTGCTCCTGGCGGCCAGTTGCCTCTTCTATATGGCGTTCATTCCGGCCTACATCCTCATTCTGATCGTCACCATCCTCATCGATTATGTTGCCGGCATCTATCTGGAACGCGTGCAAGACCCTAAGCAGAAGAAAATCCTGCTGTGGGTCAGCATTCTCTCCACCTGCACGGTTCTGTTTATTTTCAAATATTTCGGCTTTTTCACCGGCAGCTTCGTTGGTCTGGCCGGCCTGTGTGGCTGGCATCTCCCTCGTCCCGTTATCGGCATCATCTTGCCCATTGGCCTTTCTTTTCACACCTTTCAGAGCTTGAGCTATGTCGTCGAGGTGTATCGCGGCAACCAGAAAGCCGAACATAACTTCATCGTCTACGCCACCTACGTCATGTTTTTCCCTCAATTGGTGGCTGGCCCCATCGAACGCCCACAAAACCTCCTCCACCAGTTTCGCGAATGGCATGCCTTTCACTATGCCGACGTCGCCGCAGGCCTCAAGCGTATGGGCTGGGGCTTTTTCAAGAAGCTCGTCGTCGCCGATCGCCTCGCCCTCTACGTCAATGATGTCTATGGCGCGCCGCGCAGCTTTAACGGCCTGCAACTGACACTCGCCACCTTTTTCTTCGCCTATCAGATCTATTGTGATTTCTCTGGGTACTCGGATATCGCCATCGGCGCCGCGCAGGTCCTCGGCTTTCGGCTGATGGAAAATTTCAACACCCCGTATTACTCCATGTCGGTCTCCGAGTTCTGGCGTCGTTGGCACATCTCCCTTTCCACCTGGTTTCGCGACTATGTCTATGTCCCGCTGGGTGGCAATCGCGTGGGCAAGAATCGGCACATTCTCAACCTGATGATCACTTTCACGGTCAGCGGTTTGTGGCACGGCGCCAATTGGACTTACGTCATCTGGGGCTTCTTGAACGGTCTTTACCTCATCATCGGCTGGCTCACTAAAGATGTGCGCAATCGTTTCTGGAACGCCGTTGGTTTCCACGAACACACTCTTGCTCGTAAAGCCACTATGCTCTTGTCCACCTTCACTCTCACTTGCATCGCCTGGATCATTTTTCGTGCCCGCAATATGAACGACGCCTTTTACGTCTTCACTCACTTGGCGTCCGGCTGGAACTTTCACCAGATCGCCACCGAGCAATTTTTCCTGCGCCAATTGCCGGTAGCCTTCGCCGCTATTCTGGTCCTCGAAATCGGCCAGCTCTGGAACAGCGTGGTCTCCGTGCCTGCCTTTGTCGGTAAAATACCAACAGTGGCGCGCTGGACGCTCTACGCCAGCTTCATCATGACCATTGTGATGTTTGGCATTTATAAACAAACGCAGTTCATCTATTTCCAGTTTTGAGGATTCAGTTCTTGGCCAACGAACCTACCTTCGACGAAACTCTCACTCGCAACGCCTTTCCCGCGAGTCCGGACTTGGCGCGCCTCGATGGCAATGCCCAGCCCTCCGTTGCGCAAACGCATGCCGAAGCAGATGCAGCAATGACGCAATCCTGGTCCGGGATTGGCCGCATTTTCTCGTTTTTCGCCATCATCGTTGTGCTCGCCTTCGCCATGAACGCCATGATCACGTCCGGTTTGCGTCGCACGAAGACTTCTCTGTTTGGCGTCGAGAATCAAATCATGGAAGGTAAGGTCAACGCCCAAGTCCTCATTGGCGGCTCTTCTCGCGCCATCGCTCACTACGATCCCCGAGTCATCGAATCCATTACTGGCCACACCGCTTACAATGTCGGCCGCAACGGCGCGCAAACCGACATGCAGGTCGCGTTTCTAAAAGCCTATCTCGCGCACAATCAGAAACCTCAAGTCGTCATTTTCAATCTCGACGCCTTTACCTTCGTCACCAGTCGCGATGTCTTTGACCCTGTCGAATACACGCCTTATCTTTACGATCCAACCTTGTACGACGCCCTGCGCAAAATCAATCCGGGCATTTGGAAAAGCAGGTACATTCCGCTGTACGGCTACGTTGTCGAAGACATGAACTTTTCCTGGGTTCGCGGCTTGAGAGGCTTTTTTGGCTGGAATCCCAAAGAGGACTTTTTCTTGGGCTTCAACCCGCGCACTAAGCAATGGACCGACGATTTCGCGCGCATGAAAGAGAACAATCCCAACGGTGTGCGTTTCGAAATCCAACCCAAGGGCATCACCGTCATGCAAGACCTGATTAGCACCTGCCAGCAAAACGGAATTCAGCTGATCTTCGTCTACTCACCGGAATACAGTGAAATGCAGGCGCTCGAAAAAGACCGCCCGGAAGTCTTCAAACTTTTCCATGACCTCTCTCAACAGTTCAATGTCCCTTTCTGGGATTACAGCGACTGGAAATACTCCAACGATCAGGACTTTTTTCAGAATTCGCAGCACCTGAACTTCACCGGTGCTGAAGTCTTTTCCGAAGACGTCGCCAATCAGCTCAAGACCTATTTTGCGTCGCAGGTTCAATCGACAGGCAATTCTCAGGTTGCCGGCAAACTCGACCATCCCACACAGGACTAGAGGCTCCGTGCATCATTCGGTGTTTCTTCTCAAGCAATGTCACAGACCACGGTTCTCGTAGGCTTCGCCGAAGCCATGTCCGCTCCAGAGGTCGTCTGGAGTCTCGTGGATGCCGGTTTTCAGGTAGTTGCGTTTGCTCGCAAAGGGCGCGCGTCGGCACTGCGCTCCAGCCGCCACGTTACGTTTCACGAAGTTTGTGCGCCAGAGGCGGACTTGCAGCAAAGTCTGTCTGACCTGCGTTCCTTGTTGCATTCTCTAGGAACTCGGTCGAACAGCTCTCCGCTGGTTCTTTTTCCGCTCGACGACAAAGCCGTCTTCCTGTGCAGCAAGATGCAGCTTGAAAATCCGTGGATCCTTGCGGGACCTCATGGCACTTGCGCTGACTTAACCCTGAACAAGGATCTGCAAGTCGCTGCCGCCATCGAAGCCGGTTTTAACGTTCCGCAATCCGCTTTGGCGCGAACCGCAAGGGATCTTTTTGCTTTCAGCGCCGCCGCCTCTTATCCCATTATTCTGAAGGCCGCCGAGTGCGTGCCGGAATATAAAGGTCACGTCTATTCCTGTCGCAAATGGATTTGTGCCAATCGGGCAGAACTCGAACGCGCCATTGCCGAATGGGGCGAACGCGTCCCACTTCTGGCGCAATCCTTCATCACTGGCATCGGTGAAGGGGCCTTTGGACTCGCCGCTCCCGAAGGTATTCGTGCGTGGAGCGGTCATCACCGTGTCCGCATGATGAATCCGCAAGGCTCCGGCTCCAGTGCCTGCGCTTCGCAGCCAGTGCCCGAAGACGTGAAGTCTGCCACGCAAGCCATGCTTGCCAAGGCCGGATGGCGCGGCCTCTTCATGGTCGAACTTCTGCGCGACGAGTCTGGCAAACTTTGGTTCGTTGAACTCAATGGCCGCCCCTGGGGCAGCATGGCGCTCTGCCGCCGCCAAGGTTTTGAATATCCCGCTTGGCACGTCGCTTTAGCTCTGGATGAGCATTCCCGAGCCGGTTGTGATGCGCCCACAGGCTCCAGTATTGTCTGCCGTCACGCGGGTCGCGAGTTTATGCACATACTGTTCGTGCTAAAAGGCGCGAAATCGCACGCGCTGAAACGCTGGCCCTCGTTTTGGGGTACTGTCGGGAATGTTCTTCACTTTGATTCCGGCGATGGTCTGTACAACTGGCGCCGCGATGATTCCAAGGTATTTTTTGCCGATTTTTACTACACGCTACACGACAATATTTTTAAGTCCAGAAAAGCTGACTAAATGGAAGTCCTCGCTGCCTGTCACGTACATTCGAAATGGTCCTACGACGGCTCCTGGTCGCTCGAAGATCTTAGCGCCCGCTTCGCCGCTCGTGGCTATCGCATCTTGATGATGACCGAACACGACCGCGGCTTTACTGCGGAACGCCTCGCGCAATATCGCCAGGCTTGCGCAAAAGTCAGTTCCGACGCAATCTTCGTTTTGCCTGGCATCGAATATAGCGATGCGGCCAACCGCGTCCACGTTCTCGTTTGGGGCCCGGTGCCTTTTCTCGGAGAGAATTTGCCCACCCTGGAAATGTTGCAAGCCGTAAAAGCTGCCAACGGCTTTGCCGTTCTCGCTCATCCCTCCAGAAAAAACGCCTGGAAATCTTTCGAGCCTTCTTGGACCGACAAGCTCTTGGGCGTCGAAGTCTGGAATCGCAAGTACGACGGATGGGCACCCAGCAAAACCGCTCCGGACCTGGTGCAGACCACCGGCGCAGTGCCCTTCGTTGGCCTGGATTTTCATACGCACCGCCAGTCCTTCCCCCTGGCCATGGCTTTTGACCTACGAGGCGCCTCAGTCTCCGAGGAGGCAATCCTCGATTCCTTGAGGTTGCGCCGCTGCCAGGCCCAAGCCCTGGGGATATCTTTTGACCATGCTCTTTTAACCAAGGGCTCAAAGATCCTGTCGGTAGCGGAAAACGGCAGGCGCGCGGCAGCTTCCATCTACAAGTCCCGGCTCCGTTCGCGGTTGGGTCCAAAAGACTAGAGGATTACAAAACGTTGACTAGGATCACATCAGCGCCGGATAGTAGTATTTCAGGCATCAAAGGCCAGAACACTCGATGCCGCTCCATTACTACCCATGCGCCGATTTTACCTCAACCTCTACCTCTTCTTCGCGGCGGTCTACCTACTCTCGGCCTCGGGTCGGATAGGGCTTGCTGACAGCGTTGCTATGCTCAACGTCACCCATTCCATGGCTCATGAGTTTTCGTTGAACTCCGAACCGTGCACCCCAAATTTGCTGGCTCATCCGAACCATTGCGTTCTGGGAGTGGATGGCCGCTACTATGCCGGCTTCGGCTTACTTCCTTCCTTTCTCGCCGTGCCTGCTCTGTTAGCTGGAGAGTCGATTGCCGGACTTTTTCATGCCGACCCGTCGGCCGTCGCTCGCGTCACCGTGTCCTTGTTCACCGCGTTGCTTTCCGCCGTGGCTCCCGTGGTCCTGGCGATGTGGATCCTGAAGCTCGGGTACAGTTCTCGCACGGCGCTTTGCGCGGCGTGCATCCTGGCGCTCGGCTCGCCATTCTGGCATTTCGGCGTGAAGGGCTTTTATTCCGAGCCGTTCGTTACCTTGGGATTGCTGCTGGCTGCCTATCTGTTATCCGCTTCTCGTTCTTTGCTAGCGGTCGCTTTTGCAGGTTTGGTTTTCGGAGCCGCGTGCGCGTGTCGCATGAATGTCGTAATCCTCTATCCTGTCTTTCTTCTTTTCCTTATGTTTCAGACCATTGTGCGGAAATGGCGGCTCTTGCAGTTTGTCCGCGAAGCTATGATGTTCACCGCAGCTTTTTCGATTTTTGCCGTGCTGATCGCCCTGTCCAATTACTCGCGTTTTGGCAGTATCACCAAGACCGGTTATCACCTGGTCTATCCCTCGGCTTCTTTGCTCTTTGCCACGCCCTTTTTCCATGGGGTCTTCGGACTCTTGTTCAACGGCGAAGTGGGCCTGTTGGTCTTCGCTCCTTGGGTCATCGTTTCGCTCCTTTGCTTCCCATCATTTTTCCGCGCGCACTTACCGGAGGCGATATCCTGCGGAACTCTCTTCTTGTTTACTTTTGTTTTCTTTGCGAAGTACGACTCTTGGCACGGCGGTTGGGTGGCCGGCCCGCGTTTTCTCACGCCCGTCTTGCCCTTTCTGATTTTGGCTACCGTACCTCTTCTCGAGAGGCTTCTAATCGGAAGCGGACCATTCCTTAACCCTCACCCCGTCTTGCGTCCAATGTTGATCTCCTTGGTACTTCTCGGATTTCTGATTCAGGCGTCTGGCGTGTTCTTCCCGGAGGAGCGTTACTACGCACTAACCACCTTTTACGAAAAGCTTAGTGACAAGCCTTGGTGGCGCGGCTCTATTCCCTTGGCTTCTGTCGATTTTCTTCCGCAGATGCGCACAACCACCCCCGAAATGACCAGAACCTCTTTGTCCTCTGATCCCGCTCGGCTGGCTGCCGAAGCAGACACGGAAAAGTCGGCTGCTGTCAGTTCGACGACGACCGAAAGCCAATTTCTTCGTGCCCTCCCCAATTCCGAAAATTTCCTGATGCCCAACCTATTGCTGTTCAAACTCAGGCTGTTGGGCATCCCCTCGATCGCTGCCTCTATTTATGGACTCTCGCTGTCCTGCCTGGCAGCCGTCGGCCTCATGGGCATCAAGCGTCACACCTTTGGCCGTACGCCAAATCTTAACGTCGTTAGTTAACGTGCGAACCAACCACATCTCTATCTGCATTTGCACCTTCAAGAGGCCTGAACTCTTACGCAAAGCCCTGGAGCGCTTGAGTAATCAACGTACTGATGGTTTGTTCTCCTATTCTGTGGTCGTGGCTGACAATGACGCCGAACGCTCTGCCGAATCCATGATTCAAGCCCTCTCGCCGGTTTTGCCGGTTGCCATAACTTACTGTTGCGAGCCTCAGCAAAACATCGCCATGGCCCGCAACAAGGCCATCCAAAATGCCGATAGCGACTTCATCGCTTTCATCGACGACGACGAATTTCCGGGCGACGATTGGCTCTACCATCTCTTCAACACTTTCGTCTCTCGTGGCGTCGCCGGAGTTCTCGGTCCGGTCAAACCCTATTTCGAATCCGAGCCGCCTGCTTGGGTCCGGAAGGGCAAGTTTTTCGATCGCCCAACCTTTAACACCGGCTACAAACTAACTTATGATCAAGCTCGCACCGGTAACGTCTTATTCAGACGTGAAATCTTGGGCACCGTCGAAGTCTTTTTTCGCCCGCAATTTGCCACTGCGGGAGAAGATGTCGACTTTTTCCGCCGCATGATGCAGCAAGGCTTCACCTTCATCTGGTGCAACGAAGCCCCCGTTTACGAAATCGTCCCGGCCTCTCGGTGCAACCGCAGTTATCTTCTGAAGCGCGCCTTGCTCCGCGGCAGCAACTTTCACAAACACCCAACCGACCGTCTCAAGAATGCCGCCAAGTCCCTGATCGCTGTTCCTTGTTACACCTTGGCTTTGCCCTTTTTGGCCTTGTTCGGCCAACACATGTTTCTCAAATACTTGATTAAGCTTTTCGACCACGCTAGCCGTCTTCTCGCCTATGTGGGCTTAAGCGCTGTTACGCGGCGGCAGACATAACTGTTGGGATGCGTCCATAGGGAAATCCACCTAGGACCAACATCTAGTTTCATCCTCGCAACCTAGGTACAAGTCACGAGGGTCAGTCACAACCACTGTGGTAAATTTAAGTTTGGAGAGGTCGCCGTTGGCTAAGGCAACGGCCAGCTTGCTGGTCGTGGTGGGCAACCACTCGGGGGTTCAAATCCCTTCCCTCTCCGCCAAGTTTCGCAGTTCCGCCGTTCCGATCCGCAATCAAATTTTCACACCGTCGCTAAGGAATCACCGAATTCCAGGCAATAGAGAGGGAATTACCAGTTCATGAGTTCTCTGATTGAAGTTAGTGGAAAGCAGGTGCGCATTCGCGGTCGCATGCTTCGCATGGCTCAACTCGAGGCTGATATGTACCAGTTTATCGACGATGACCCTGAGCCCATTCTGGAAGCCTTGCGTAAGTCTCCCACTCGCATTGACGTGTTCTCTTTCTTGCAAAAAGTTCCCGCCACCACGCCTAAGTATTCCTATCCGATGGAATGGGACAATTTCGCAGCCTTAAACCTGACCACCTACGATCAGTGGTGGAATGAACAGATCGGCTTCAAGGCACGCAACAAGGCTAAGCAGGCCCTTAAAAAGGGTGTAATCGTTCGCGAAGTGCCCTTCGATGACACTCTCGTCAAAGGCATCCAAGAGGTCTACAACGAAACGCCCATTCGCCAAGGCGCTCCCAACAAACACTATGGCAAAAACTTTGAGACCGTTTATCGCGAAGAGGCCACTTTCCTCGACCTCAGCGTTTTCATCGGCGCGTTTCTCGGCGATAGCCTCATCGGCTTCATCAAGATGGTTCACGACGACTCCAAAACGCAAGCCGGCCTGATGAACATCGTCTCCATGGTTCGCCATAGAGATCTGGCGCCCACCAATGCCTTGGTGGCCCAGGCAGTGAAATCCTGCACCGATCGCGGCATTCCTCATCTCGTCTATTCCCGTTTTTCTTACACCAAAAAGCAGCGCAGCAGCCTGGCCGATTTCAAGGAACGCAACGCTTTTCAGCAAGTCAACGTGCCCCGCTATTTCGTGCCGCTCACCAGTGCCGGTGCTCTCGCCGTTCGCATGGGCCTGCATAAAAATCTCACCGACCATGTTCCCGAGCCGGTACTTAACAAACTCCGCGAATTACGCACCGCTTGGTATAAACGAAAGTTTCAGTCGGCTACCACGGAAGGATCCTGACCAACCGTTATGCCTGGAATTGCCGGTCTCATCACAAAGATGCCCCGCGCTTGGGCCGAGCCCCAACTGCAACGCATGGTGGAGTCCATTCGCCACGAGTCCTTCTACGACTCAGGAATACACGTCGACGAGTCCATAGGCGTCTATTCCGGCTGGACCGTGCGAAAGAATTCGTTTGCCGCAGCCATGCCCGTTTGCAACGAGCGCGATGATGTATCCCTCGTTTTTTCCGGCGAAGAATTTCCCGAGCCGGGTACCGCGCAGCGCTTGAAGGAAAAAGGTCATAGACTTTCGCTCGATGGCCCCTCCTATCTCGTTCACCTTTATGAGGAGGATCAGACTTTTCCCGCCGGTCTGAATGGACGTTTCCACGGCCTCCTGATCGACCGCACCAAAGGCACCATCACTCTCTTCAACGATCGCTACGGTCTGCAGCGCCTCTACTATCACCAGTCGAAAGAGGCCTTTTATTTTGCCGCCGAAGCCAAAGCTATTCTCGCCGTGCGTCCGGAACTTCGTCGCGTGGACTCGCGTGGCATGGGCGAGTTCATCTCCTGCGGCTGCGTCATGGAGAATCGCACCCTCTTTGAAGGCATCTCCGTCCTTCCTCCCGCCTCCGCCTGGGTTTTCCGCGCGGCTTCCCTAAGCCAAAAGAACTCTTACTTCACGCCACAGGAATGGGAGAATCAGCCTCGCGTCGATTCCGAGACCTATTATCAGCAGCTCAAAGAAATCTACTCCCGCAAGCTGCCGCAATACTTCGAAAGCCACGAACGCGTGGGCATGTCCCTCACCGGCGGTCTGGACACCCGCATGATCATGGCTTGGCAGCAGGCTCCCAAAGGCGCTTTGCCGTGTTACTCCTTCGGTGGCACCTATCATGAATGCCAGGATGTTTTTGTCGCCCGCAAAGTCGCCACAATCTGCGGCCAGTCCCACCAGGTCATTCCGCTTGACCAACAGTTTCTCTCACAGTTTGCGCGGTACGCCGAACGCACCGTCTTTCTCAGCGATGGTTGCGCGGAAATCAATCGCGCCTCCGACCTCTACGCCAATGTCCGCGCGCGAGAAATAGCACCCATGCGTATGACCGGTAACTATGGCAGCGAGGTCCTCCGCCGCACCATGCCTCGCACACCCAATGCGCCCACACCGGCGTTCAAGCCCGTCGATCCCATGCCCGGCTTGTTCCGCCCCGAAATTATTTCGCAAATTCAAACTGCCAAGCAGACCTACGCCAGCGCGCTGCAAACCAATGCGGCATCCTTCGCCGTATTTCGTCAGGCGCCTTGGCATCACTATGGCCTTCTCACCCTGGAGCAAACGCAACTCGGCGTCCGCACTCCGTTTCTCGACAACGATCTAGTCCAGGCCGTCTTTCGTGCCCCGCAAGCAGCCCTGGTAAATAACGATCTCTGCCTTCGCCTCATCGGCGACGGCAACCCCGCCCTACGCGCCATTCGTTCCGATCGTGGCCTGGCCGGCAATGGCCACAACACTCTGGCTTCTATCACCCGCGCGTATCTCGAATTCACCTTTAAAGCCGAATACGCCTACGATTATGGGATGCCGCAACGCCTCGCCCAGATCGATCACGCGTTCTCCGCTCTTCACTTCGAGCGCCTGTTCCTTGGCCGTCACAAGTTTGCCCACTACCGTGTCTGGTATCGCGATCCGTTAGCGAACTACGTCCGCGAAATGCTGCTCGACCCTCGCACCCTCTCCCGTCCGTATCTCGATAAGAAAATGGTCGAAATGATCGTTGCCGGTCACCTCAAAGGAAACCGCAACTACACCACCGAAATCCATAAGCTGTTGACGCTCGAGCTATTGCACCGATTGTTCGTCGATGTGCACTAGGCCTGGCAGAATAGAATGGCTAATGATGAATTATGCTGAATCCAAGGAACGCAGGTAGCGAATGATACCTCGTTTAGTATCGACTATCTTTTTCACGTTTTTCATCTGGTGGCTGTTCCGCTTGGACCGTGACGAAAACGAGCCCACCACCTCGGCGCTTTGGATACCCATCTTTTGGCTGTTTATCGGGTGTACCCGAAACTTCTCCGAATGGTTTCATTTACAATCCGGCGGCGCAGGGGAACGCTACATGGAAGGAAGCCCGGTGGACCGGGCGGTGTTGACTCTGGCGCTGTTTTTGGGAGTGGCCGTGCTTTTCAGGCGAGCGCAGCGGCTCGCACCCTTCCTTCGGGCCAGTATCCCAATCCTCCTCTATTTTGCGTACTGCGGTGTAAGCGTCTTGTGGTCCCAATACCCAGAGGTGGCGGGGAAGCGCTGGTTCAGGTCCTTGGGAGATGTGGTCATGGTCCTGGTTGTGTTGACAGAACCGAACTGGTCCGTCGCTATAAAACGGATCTACACCCGCCTCGGCTTTGTGCTTATACCTCTGTCCATCTTATTCAGCAGGTTCTTTCCAGAGTTTGGGCGAAGTTACAGTCACGCCGGAAAACCCTATTGGACCGGTGTGACTGTGGAGAAGAACGCACTTGGCGTCCTCACCTTGGTGTTCGGATTGGCCTCTTTGTATTTTCTTCTGGAAGTTTGGCGAGACGACAAGAGCGACCGACGAAAAAAGCGCCTGCTTGCTCGCGCGCTCGTTATTGCCATGGCCCTTTACTTACTCATTGGCTCCGAATCTGTTACCGCACTTGCCAGTTTTGGTTTGGCCGCTTTTCCAATGATTTTGACTTTTCGATATAGCTGGGCACGAAGACCGGCGATTGTCCACACCGTAGTGTTCAGCATCATCGCGGTAACTGTTTCTGCTCTTTTCCTTAACGTTGGTTCCGAAATGGTTCAGGGCATGGGAAGAGATACAACACTGACAGGCCGCACTCGTATCTGGCATTCCGTCCTCTCTGTCGCCGAAAGTCCCCTGGTGGGAACGGGCTTCGAAAGCTTCTGGATCGGGCCGCGATATGAACAAGTGAAGGAGTTAGCTGGTATAGAAGTCAACCAAGCGCACAACGGCTACCTTGAGACTTACTTGAATCTGGGCTGGATCGGTGTCGGTTTCATGGGGATTGTTCTATTTGCTGGATACGCGCGCATCGTGAAGGCTGTTCGTAACCTGGCACCATTCGCGAGCCTCCGCGTGGCCTTTTTCATGATCATTATCACTGAAAATTTCACCGAGGCAAGCTTCGGCATGGCTGGCCCCGTCTGGATTGCGTTTCTGTTATCGGCAATGGCGCCAATGGATGCCGCCGTGCAGCCCGAACCGGAACCGGATCAGGAACGCCTTGATCGCATTGAGGCACCGTGGCTGCGAAAACCGACCAGGACAACACCACTGGTGCCCGTTGGTAGTGCCGTTGTCCCGCACACCTACCGTAAACCGCAACGCACCCGGTCCTAAGCAACAGTTCAGTTACTGGACGCACCAAGTGACAACGGCTGCGGTAAGCGCTAAATGATCTTCGTTGTGATACCTAATTAACGACGGCTCGTAGGTCCGTCGGAGGAACCGGTGTGCCAGACCCAGACGAGGTCGAAGTCCCGTAGCATTTCGTGGCGTTGAATGACAGTGCGTTACCCTTGCCGTCGGGAAGACCTCCCATGCCTACGTAGCATGCCATCGCTGGGTTCGCATTGACGTGGCCATCCCAAGCGGTGTTGACGTTCTGCCCCGAAGCGCATGAGCCGGAACCGCTCGTGGTCGGCAGGCCCGCTTGACTAGTCGTGTTCAATGTTCCCGAGCATTGCCCGACGTTGCCATTGTTCACATCTGGGCCGACAGGTGGGAACGGAATTGTTGATGGCAGCCACCATGACGGCCTACCCGCAAGATAGAAGGACGGTGGCAGCGGACCTTGTCCTGCTCCGACATCTCCCAAAGTTGGCACGGAATTAGGATACGAATTAGCACTGGTGGGCACTTCGGAAGAATTGAATTGCGACGCGTTGTGTGCGGTGTCCCAGTTGGCCCAGCACATAGTGGTGAAGTTGTTGACGCCGTTTGTTGCGCTGCAGTACGCCAGTGGGTCAGAAGGTTCGCTTTGCGTGCTGCCCGCTCCGAGAATGAAAATGTAGCCTGTTGAAGGAAACTGATTCGTGGCGCCACCTGTCCAATTATAGTTGGTGCTGAATCCAGGCGTGCCCAGCACATTCCCAATGAGATGGTTGTAGCGGCTCCCATAGCCGTTCGAAAAGGCGAAGAAACCAAACTGGGCTGCAGGGTAGCTGGCATTTCCGCGATTGAGCCACGACTCCCAGCCCCAGAAGAAGTTGCGAAAATAAGTCATGGAGAGGTGTACGCCGTGGTCCAGGTCCTCATTGACTCCGTCCCACTCATTTCCCTCTGCAAGCCACCAATTGTCTCCGGCGGAGTGGGTGAACATAGCATGGTTCAAATTGCCGCTGGTTGATGAGCCGGTGGTCATTCCCGTGGCGAAGTTATAGGCCACAACCAACGCGTCCTCTGGGCCATCAGCGAACACGCAACTGCCAGTGCCTTGGCAAATGTTATTCTGGACCACGTTCATGCTTCCGTTGGTAACCCAGATGCCTGTATTGTCTCCATAGCTAACTGGATTTCCATAAGTGTACGAGCCTTGCACCAGGGAATTAATATCCTCGTACATGTAGATGTCGTGGCTACCCGCGTTAATCGCGGCCACGCCACTCACCCAGCATTGGTAGCAGTAAGTTACCGCGATCCCGTTGGGCCCGGGTGAGCCCTTGACACCTTGGTCGCCGGATGAATCGACAGTCAAATTCTCCACTCCATCGCGCTGAATCGGACTGAACACCGCCACTTGTGGGGTTTGGTTGGTGCTCCAGTTAGGATGATGGAGCGGCCGGTTAAGGCTAATGGTGCTACCGCTGACACCGGTGACTAGAAACATCTCTTCCTGCCACGCTGCGCCGCACGTGCCCGAAGAGCATCGCCAACTCGAGCCGTTTGGACCCTCGGAAGGTACCGCGCAGCCAACCCCTGGACTCTTCCAAGCCATGGCGCACTCGAAGTACCCACCGTTATCGATTGGGGACCCGCTGGTGCAACCGGAGCCACTGTATCCCGTATCGCATTGTGTGAGAATGACAGCGCTAACGTTCGCCGTGATCCCGGAAGCGCTATTTAAGGTCAGGCTCGTCGAACCCTGCGACAGACCTCCGGTGACACTGTGAACGTATTTAGCGGTGCCTCCCCGGTAAGCAGAGGAATCGCCAGCAATGCAAACATTCGCGCCGCCACAATTACTTCCTGAGGGGCTGGTGAAATAAAGAGTGGTAGAACCTGCACCCTGCCCGCGCAAGACCACATGGCCAGTGGAAGGAAAATTGACTGCGCCCGATATCGTAAATTTACCTGCGCCCAACATCACCACTCCACCTGCTGGCTGCGAATTCGCACAGGAAGAAAGTGCGTTGTTAATTGTCGATGCATTACCCGAATATGCCGAAATGGTGCTACAAATCGGCCAACCGGCATCTGGCACGCCACTCGGAATACCCGCTTGCGACCAGTTCATCCCACGCTTGGCGTCAATTACCCCCGTCCAAAGTTGCGTTTGGGCAACTGCCGGGGTTATTAAAATCATACTTAGCAAAAATAAACGGTACAACCTGTCGATCATGTTTACTAAACTCCACAAAGTTTTTCTATATTCCGCTCGACGCATGGTCCATCTAAGATGTTAGACCACGGCTCACAGGCGTTAATGACAGTAAATCGCTACTTGAGGCACTTCGATACTGTCCCAGGGTACAGATTACGGGTAGTGTTTAGGTCAGGGCTTTCTCGTGCGTGATTGACAGGTAGATACAAACCTTGCTTTCAATCTTCTTAGGTCAATTTTCTTTACGGTCTCAATAACTTGTCCAGGAAATATATTATTAATCATCGGCGTCACCGCCTACAAGTTGCGATCCATCGCTCTTTCAGGAAAAGGAGAGCATCAACCGAATGAAAGTCGCGTACCTGATGCTTTTTCACAGGGACCCGATGCTTTTGAAGAGAGCGATAGAAAGGCTCTCGTCAGAAGATTGCGGATTTTTCGTTCACGTGGATCAAAAGTCAAACATAGCGCCCTTTTCGGCCATCACCGGCGACAACATATTTTTTTGCAAGCGGCGCATTCCCGTCTATTGGGCGGAATTTTCTACCGTCGAAGCGATGCTACTACTGGCCCAGCAGGCACTGAACTCCTCCGCAAACTATGATTACTTCGTCTTTCTGCAGGGTAGCGTTTATCCGCTACGGAGCGGCGGGTACATCGAACGCTTCCTGGAGAACCACCGCGGCTGGGAATTCATGGACTTGGTGAAAATGCCAGCGCCCGGTTACCCGCTGTCCAGGATCGGCACTTTGAGTTATCCGTCTCGTATGCCGGTCCGCCGCTTCGCGGCCAGGACCCTCGCAAAGGTGGGGCTGCTACGGAGGGATTTCCGGAAACAGCTCCGAGGTCTGGAGCCCTACGCCGGTCACGGTTATGGTTGGGCCCTTTCCCGAAACGCATGTCAATACCTGACGGACTTTGTGACCGCTAATCCACACATAGTGGAGTATTTTCAGAAGACCTATGCGCCCGACGAGTCATTTTTCCAGACGATTCTGGGCAATTCGCCCTTCCGCCCTCATTTCCATAGAAATTTCGTTTATGCGGACTGGTCAGCCAAGGCCGCCCATCCGGCCATGATCAATGAGGAGCACATTAAGTTCTTTGCAACGCAGGAAAAGGTGTGGGTTGAGGATGAGTGGGACTCTGGAGAGATGCTATTCGCACGGAAGTTTTCTGACGACCGTCCTGATTTGCTGCAGCAAATGGATGAGATGATAGAGCAAAAAGAAAAGTGCCTGACCCACGATTGAAGAGCAAAGTGCTCAATTTTTCGTCAGATTCGTCTCCGCCATCGCACTCAAACGGCTGGTATCTATTCGCTTCGGCATCGTTCCCGGGACGATCTCCCTTCAACTCTATAGCGACCAACACTTTAATCTGCGGATTCTATTGTTGAAGATTTTTGCGCGCACCCTTCTTGCAATTTCTTGACGAAGTCCTTGCGCCACGATTGGAACTCTCCTTCTATTCGGAACCACAAGACTTAACGGAGCGAAGGTAAACTACTTGGAGACGCCGTAGGAATTCGGGAGTGTGACGAACGCAATTCTTTGGACAAAGCTTGAGACCTTTCGACACAAATGGAAATTTTCAGCCCACCGAGGTCGGTGACGGTCTACGCCGCCTTGCTGTTCGCGGGGCTGGCGTTACTGTCTTCGCACAAGGCCTCGTCTTCGCCGTCCAGATGGTCTCCACCGTAGTTCTGGCCCGCCTGCTCATGCCCTCCGATTTCGGTTTGGTGACCATGGTCACCACCTTCAGCTTGTTGCTCATGAGCTTCGGCCAGAATGGCTATACCGAAGCCATCATTCAGCGCCCAGAAATGAATCACGCGTTGGCAAGCAATCTCTTCTGGATTAATGCCGCCGCCGGACTCGTCCTAGCCCTCGGCTTTGCGGCGGCAAGCCCACTCCTCGCCAAATTCTATGGCGACCCTCGCGTTACCCTGATCGCTTTCGTCGTATCCTTAACTATTTTCATCAATGGCCTTTCCGTTGTTCATATCGCCCTGCTTAAACGCGCGCTGCGCTTCTCCGTTACTTCCGGGATCGACGTTCAGGCCAATATCGCTTCCGTCGTCATCTCCGTTCTGATGGCCGTCGCTGGTTGGGGATATTGGGCCCTGGTAGCCGCCCTTTTCGCTCGACCTGTCGCCCAGTTTGCTGCTGTCTGGTGGCAATGCAGATGGCTCCCCGGCCGCCCTCGTCACGCGCCCGAGACCGGTTCCATTGTGCGTTTCGCCCTGCACGTCTATGGACGTTTTAGTTTCAATTACACCACCCGCAACACCGACAACCTGCTGGTGGGCTGGCGTTTTGGTTCCGCTTCCCTTGGCTTTTACAAGAAAGCCTACGACCTTTTTCTGCTTCCCGCGAACCAGCTGTACATCCCCGTTGGCGATGTCGTTCTATCTACTTTGAGCCGCTTGGAACGCGGCTCCGCCGAATACCGCAAGTATTTTCTCAATGGCCTTTCCATTCTCGCCTTTATCAGCATGGGTGCTGGCGCGCTCCTAACCCTAATGGGAAAAGACGTCATTCGTCTGCTACTTGGCGAAAAATGGGGACCCGCCGGTCACATCTTCGTGTTTTTCGGACCTGGCATCGGCATTATGCTTATCTACTTCACCAGCGGCCTGATCCATCTTTCCATCGGCAGAGCCGATCGCTGGCTTCGCTGGGTTGTCCTGGAATTTGCCGTTACTGTGATGCTTTTCTTTTTAGGGCTGCGCTGGGGGCCGGTGGGCATAGCTTCCGCGTGGAGCGCCTCTTTTTGGATCCTCTTTATTCCCGCATTCTGGTATGCAGGGAAACCCATAAACTTTGGGGTGACGCCGATCCTCGGTGCGGTCTGGAGGTATATGCTGGCCTCTTTGATAGCCGGTTTTGCTTCCTTCGCGATACTCCGCGGCCTAAACTTCACCTTAGCCCCAGGGCTCTGGGACGTGTTCCTCCGCCTCCTTTCCACGTCTTTGCTTTTTCTAGTACTATACCTAGGAGCCGTTGTTCTTCTTCACGGCGGGCCATCGCCCCTCTATCGCTTCGCCAGGCTTATCCCGGAAATGCTGCCCGGACGCAGATTTCGCGGGTCTTCTGCATCTTCGGATGCGGTCGCTGTCCCAGATAGCAAGTCTCCCGAACCCGTGGCCCCCCAGGAAATGAAGGTTCCATAGAGTTTCAGTGACTTTTCGGCTCCACTCCGGTATGCAGTAAGGACAGATTCCAGTTTCCAGGTTACCTAGCAAAGAGCATCACAGCAGGAGGCTTTAGATGTCCGTTCGAAATCCCTGGTCTAGGCTGGTGGGCTTCTACCAGCGACAAGCTGGCCGTCGCGCCCATCGTAGACCCTTCTTGGTTCAGCCCCAGCGACCCTTGATCTCCTTTACCTTTGATGATTTCCCTCGATCGGCCTTGCTCGCTGGCGGCGCCATCCTCAATCGCTTCGACGTGGCTGGCACCTATTTCGCTTCTCTTGGTCTTGTGGGCAAAGACACGCCCAGCGGGAAGATTTTCTTGCCCGGCGACCTGAACATTCTTATTGAACAAGGCCACGAACTAGGCTGCCACACCTTCTCCCACTGCGATTCGTGGGCCACCGCAACAAAGACTTTTGAGAACTCGGTCATCGAGAACCATGCTGCTCTCAATCGCCTTTTCCCGGGTTCCGAGTTCAAGACCTTTTCCTATCCCATCAGTCTTCCTCGTCCCCACACCAAAGAGAAGGTCGCCGACCGCTTCCTATGCTGCCGCGGTGGCGGCCAGTCTTTGAACGTTGGAAAAGCTGATCTCAATCAGCTATCCGCTTTCTTCCTCGAAAAGAGCCGCAACAATTTTCAAACGGTTAAGGATCTCATTGAACTCAATCGCAAGAAGTGCGGCTGGCTCATTTTCGCCACCCACGATATTTCCGGCACCCCCACTCCCTTTGGGTGCACTCCAGAATTCTTCGAGCGCGTCGTTCAATACTCCGTCAACTCAGGCGCCCAAATTGTTCCCATGGTCGATGCCTTGGAGGTCCTGCGCGCACCGGGCTGGGAGACCGCTCGTTCGAATCGCCCTCGCGTCCGCTCGGAAGTTGCCGTCGCCGCTCCGCCAGCTAATTCCAAGCCCCTGGTCTCCATCCTCATTCCCGCCTACAACGCTCAGGAATGGATAGCCGACACTCTACGCTCGGCCGTCTCCCAATCCTGGGAGCCCAAAGAAATTATTGTTGTGGACGACGGCTCCTCCGACCTGACTTTTACCATCGCCCAACAGTTCGAATCCGATTCTGTTCGCGTCGTCTCACAAAAAAACAGCGGAGCTGCCGCCGCTCGCAATACCGCCCTTTCTCTCTCCCATGGCGATTTCATCCAGTGGCTGGATGCCGACGACATTCTCGCTCCCGATAAAGTCTCCCTGCAAATGACAGTCCTGGAAACTGTAGGGAGTCGGAAGACTCTTCTCTCTTCCGAATTTGGAAAATTCCTGCACCATTGGCCGCGCGCTCAATTTGTCCAGAGTCGCCTATGGGAAGACTTATCCCCAGTTGAGTGGCTTCTCCGCAAGATGGGCGAGAACCTCTACATGCAAACGGCCACCTGGCTCGTTAGTCGCGAGCTCAGCGAAGCCGCCGGGCCTTGGGACACCCGCATGCTCTCCGACGACGACGGTGAATATTTCTGCCGTGTTCTCCTCAACAGTGATGGCACTCGTTTTGTGCCCGACGCCAAGGTCTACTATCGCGGCTTCCGCTCCAACAGTTTGGCTTATGTTGGCACGTCCAATCGCAAGCGCGAAGCCCTCTGGCTCTCCATGCAACTCCACATCCGCTATCTTTTGTCCCTCGAAGACTCCCAAAGAACCAGACAGGCCAGTCTCATCTATCTCCAGCGCAACCTCATCAATTTCTATCCTGAACGCGATGATATTGTTCGTGAAGCCAAACAAGTCGCTAAAGATCTTGGTGGCGAACTCCATCCGCCCTATCTCTCCTGGAAGTATTCCTGGATCAAAACCGCTTTCGGCTGGCGCGTCGCCAAACGCACCGCTTTGCAAATGCGCGAAATCCGTTGGTCGCTGGAAAAATCCTTCGACAAGACTATTTCTCTTTCGAAGGACCCAAACGATCAGCTAGCCGTTTTAGACACGCGCCTGGCGCGTGCCTCTAGAGACCACCGCAGGTGATGTAGACTAGTTCCACGCACGAAAACGTTGGATGAGTTCGCAATTTGCTGTAGACCATGACCGAAAGGTGAAGAGTCAATGACAACGTGTGACGTAGCGATCATCGGCGCGGGTCCATACGGACTTTCGATCGCCGCCCATCTCAAAGCGCGGGGCGTCAATTTCCGTATTTTCGGGCACCCCATGCATACCTGGCTTACCCACATGCCAAAAGGTATGCACCTTAAGTCCGAGGGCTTCGCCTCCTCTCTTTCCGATCTCGGTACCACCTTCACTCTCGAAGCTTATTGCAAAGAAAAAGGCATTCCCTACGCCAAGACCGGGCTTCCCGTTCCTCTCGAGGTCTTTTCTGCCTATGGTCTGGAGTTTCAGCGCCGCTTCGTTCCCAATCTCGAAGATGTGCTCGTTACTTCTCTCCAGAAGGCTCCCGACGGTTTTCAGATCGGTCTCGAAGATGGTGAAACGCTTACCGCACGCCGTGTCGTGATGGCGGTTGGCTTAACTCACTACGCTTCCATGCCTCCGATCCTCGCCACTCTCCCAGCGGAATTTGCCAGCCACAGTTCTAAACACAACACCGTTGACCAATTCAAAGGCCGCGAAGTTGCCATCGTCGGAGCTGGTGCCTCTGCTTTAGACCTTGCCGCGCTTCTTCATCAGGCTGGCGCTCGCGTTCAGGTTATCGCCCGCAAGCCCACCATTCGCTTTCACGATCCACCGGGAAAAACCGAGCCATCCCTGATTTCCCGTATGCGCACTCCCATCACTGGCATCGGCCCGGGTTGGAAATTATTCCTGTGTACTGAGGCTCCGCTCGTCTTCCGCCTCATGCCTCAGGAATTTCGCTTCGATAAAGTGAAGCGCATCCTCGGTCCCGCTCCTTGCTGGTTCATCAAAGAACAGGTTGTCGGTAAGATTCCTTTGAACACCGATCTCACCCTCACTGGCGCCAAGGTCGAGAACGCCCGCGTCTATCTGGAACTTATCGACAGCGCTGGCACAAAAAAGACCCTCATCACCGATCACGTCATTGCCGCCACCGGCTACAAAGTCGATCTGGGGCGCCTCAAGTTTATGGATCCCAATCTTCAATCCGCGGTTCAGTCTGCCGAAAACACCCCAGTCCTCTCCTCTAACTTCGAGTCTTCCGTTCCTGGCTTGTACTTCGTAGGTGCCTCCGCCGCGAACACCTTCGGACCGCTTCTACGCTTCGCCTTTGGCGCTGCGTTTACGGCCGGCAGACTCGCAAAACATCTTTCGAAATCCGCCGCTCGTAATACCGAATGGAGTAAGCCGGAACAAACTTCGCCAGCCCCAGACCGTCAGGAAGTTGCTGTTCGTTAGATACCCAGGGGTCAACTGTGACAAATTCCTTAAAAACGGAAATTGGAGAGCAACCAGGCATGCAACAGGGCGATGTCGTTACGGACAGCCGGGGCACCGCAGTTCCCAGGATTCTCCTCACCGACACCACCCGATGGGCCACTCCCGCCCGCATTGCCATCGATCTCACCAAAGCGGGTTGCGCCGTTTCTGCGGTCTGCCCTACCGAAGGGCATCCCTTGCTTGCCACCGGTGTCGTGAAGCATATGTTCCCCTACAGCGGTCTCCGACCCCTTAAATCTTTGGAACATGCCATCAACGCTACCGAGCCTCAAATCATCGTTCCGAGCGATGACCGCGGCGTCAATCACCTTCACGAGTTGCACGCCTACGCTCGCAACTTAGGCGCTTCCGGTGCCAAGTTGGCCGACTTGATCGAGTACTCGCTCGGCGCTCCTGAAAGTTATCCAATCGTTTCGGCTCGTTGCGAACTCCTCACCATCGCTCGTGAAGAAGGCGTTCGCATCCCGGATACCAAACATCTCAAATCTGCCGACGACCTCGAATCTTGGCAAGCAGCAGGCCATCCCCTCCCTTGGGTGCTCAAAGGTGATGGCACCTTCGGCGGCAAAGGCGTCAAGATCGCCGACACGCCCGCTCTCGCCAGAAAGCATTTTGCGGAAATCAGCAGCATGTTCGGTGCTATCCGGGCCATCAAACGCGCCATGGTCAACCGCGACCCCTTCTGGTTGCGCCCCTGGTTGCAGAATCATCAGCCCGCCATCCTCGTTCAATCCCACGTCAAAGGTCGCCCCGCCAACTGCGCCTTCGTTTGCTGGAAGGGCGAAGTGCTAGCCGGCATTGCCGTGGAAGTCGTCGCCTCCGAAGGCACGACCGGACCCGCCGAAATCGTTCGTGTTGTCGACAATCCCGAAATGTCTCTTGCGGCCGAACGCCTTGCCCGTCGCCTGAACTTGTCCGGCTTCTTCGGTCTCGACTTCATGATCGAAAACTCCTCTGGCGCTACCTACATGATCGAGATGAATCCGCGCTGCACTCCGCTCACCCATCTGCAACTCGGTAAGGGCCGCGACATGATTGAAGCCCTTGCTGCTCAACTTTCCGGCCGCCCCAGTCAGGCCACCACCCCCATCACCCTGAACGATCTGATCGCCTACTTTCCGCAATCCCATCAATGTAAGAGCGAATTCCTGCGGTCCAGCTTCCAGGATATTCCCCATGGCGAACCGGCTCTTGTCGAAGATCTGCTTCGTCCCTGGCCGGGCCGCAGCTTTCTCTATCAAGTTCTCGCCAAAGTCACAGGTTTTGCCGCAGCTCTCCGCGCGCGTAAGTCTCCCCAAGCTGGCCTGCCACCCACTTGAGCGTCCTAGAACCGCCCATGCAGTTCTACCAACTCGATCCCACCCAAGACCCCCGCTGGGTGGAACTCTTGCTCCATCACTCTTCCGCTTCCGTCTTTCATTCCGTCCCCTGGCTGAATGCCCTCCAACGCACCTACGACTATCGTCCAGTTGTCTTCACGACATCGCTGCCCGACTCTCAATTGAAAAATGGCATGTTGTTCTGCCATGTTAAGAGCATGTTGACGGGGCATCGCTTGGTCTCTCTTCCTTTTTCTGATCACTGCGAACCTCTGTTCGAATCCCCCCGCGATCTGGACTCCTTCGTCCCTTATCTCCAGACAGAACAGTGCCAAAACCACTGGAAATATCTGGAAGTTCGCCCGGTTAACGTCAATTTCGCTCAGACTGACGCACACGCTGGTTTCGGCGCTGAATCCGCCTACTTCCTGCACACCCTTGATCTGCGACCGGATCTCGACACCATATTTCTCAGCTTTGACAAAGACTCTGTCCAGCGCCGTGTGCGCCGCGCGCAGCAGGCCAGCCTGGTTGAAAAATGTGGCCACTCCGAAGATCTTTTGCATGAATTCTACCGTCTGCTAGTCATGACCCGCCGCCGTCACCAGGTCCCCCCACAACCGCTCTCCTGGTTTCGCAACCTGATTCAATCCCAAGGCGACGCTCTCGAAATTCGTCTCGCCTGCCATGGCGAAAATTCTATCGCCGCCATCCTTACCCTGCGCTTCAAAGACATCGTCTACTACAAGTACGGCTGTTCCGACGTTCGCTTTAATAGGTTTGGCGCCACCCCTTGGCTCTTTTGGAATGCCATTGCCGCCGCAAAATCCAGCGGGGCGATCAAGTTTGATTTCGGACGCACCGAAGAGGACAATCCCGGCTTGCTCGCCTTCAAAAATCATTGGGTACCTAGCCCGCATCGGCTTGTTTACTGGAGATTCCCGGCCAACGCGCGTTCGTTTGATTCCGCCGAAAGCTGGAAGCTCAAAGCCGCGAAACATGTATTCTCGCGCATGCCCGATCCGCTACTGACCGTCGCTGGAAGGCTGTTCTATCGCCATCTCGGTTAGTCGCCTCATCGCAACAATTTTTTCGTGAATCAGGCAGTTACGCCAGAAAGGCACGGCAGCAGCAACATGAAGCGGGTTCTCTCACAATACTATTGCTTGCCAGAGAACTTGCTCGATTGCTCCGTCTCTTCGTCTCCCGCCGGCGTTCCCGGCTTTTTTCGACTTGGTCCCGATCTCACTTGCTATGGCAGGTGTTCCTCAGGCGTCGCCTCAACGTTTGAGAATTCCCAATTTTATGACGCTTCCTTCCTTGTAAACCTCGACAAAACAAATCTCCAACTTCCCTTCGATCCCGTTGCCGTGGTGGACGATCTCCGTCACGAGCGCTACGTCAAAAATTTGCAGTTCGACAAAGAGAATCTCATCTCCCATGAGTGGACTCGCAAGGCCTACTACGCCCTACGCCCTCTTTTGCCTGTCTCCATTCGGCGCCACATGCAACGCGCTTATTTTGATGGCTGGCAAACTCGTGCTTTTCCCTCATGGCCACTTGACTTTACTGTTGACACCCTCCACGAAGAACTTTTGCGCCTGGCCCTGCAAGCCTCAGGCCTCCAACGTATCCCCTTCATCTGGTTTTGGCCAGACGGCGCCCCCAATGGCCTGATCATGACTCATGATGTGGAAACTCGCGCAGGCCGCGATTTCACTTCCCAACTGATGGATCTCGATGACCGTTTCGCGATAAAGGCTTCCTTCCAGGTCATCCCTGAAAACCGCTACGAACTGCCCCAGCATTACGTCCACGAAATCCGCAAACGCGGTTTTGAATTCAACATCCATGACCTGAATCATGACGGCAATCTGTATCAAGAGCGCGAGCAGTTCCTTGCCCGCGCAGAAAAAATAAATGCTTACGCCCGCAAATTCGCTGCCAGGGGTTTCCGCGCCGGCTCCATGTACCGCATGCTTGATTGGTATGACGCCTACGACTTCTCCTACGACATGTCCATGACCAACGTCGCTCATCTCGATCCCAAGCGCGGCGGCTGCTGCACCGTTTTTCCATTCTTCATCGGAAACATTCTCGAGCTTCCCTTAACCACTGCTCAGGACTACTCCGTTTTCCATATCTTGAACGACTATTCCATCGGTCTTTGGAAGCAGCAGCTGGCCATGCTCCGTCAAAGAAACGGACTGATGAGTTTCCTCACTCATCCGGACTATTTGGTCGATCGCCGCGCCCGCGCCGTTTACGAAAAACTCCTCAGCCATCTTCTAAAGATGGTCATCGACGAAAAAATCTGGGCCGCCTTGCCGGGAGATGTGGATCAGTGGTGGAGAGCTCGCGCTCAAATGAACCTGGTGCAGAAGAACGGCCAATGGCAGATCGAAGGCCACGGCTCCGAACGCGCGCGTATCGCCTTCGCCACCATCGACCGCAATCACCTTGTCTACGACATTCAAGATGCCAGCAATCGCGAACCCGCGTTACCCGTGATCTCAAGCCATCTTCCCAGCGCCACTGCGGAAACAACCTGCGTTTCCACATCCGATCGCGATTCCCAACAGCCTTTACGCAATGCGCCTTTCGCTTCTCGTACCACCCGCAAAACCCGTTGAGCCCCATGAAGTTTCTAGAGACCAAGCTACCCGGCGTTTTCGAAATCCGCCCAGAACTCCTCCAGGACGAACGCGGTTTCTTCGCGCGTACCTGGTGTCAGCAGGAATTCGCTGCTCATGGCCTCGACCACCGCCTCGTTCAGTGCAATATCTCCGGCAGCCCGCGAAAGGGAACTCTCCGCGGACTCCACTATCAGCTCGCGCCTCACGCCGAAGCCAAACTCGTTCGCTGCACCCGTGGCGCGATTTTCGACGTCGCTCTCGACATGCGTTCGGATTCTCCCACCTTCAAACAGTGGACCGCCTCCACGCTAACCGCCCTCAATCACCACATGCTCTTCATCCCCGAGGGCTGCGCTCACGGTTTCCTCACCTTTGAAAACGATTGCGAAGTCTCCTACCAGATGTCCCAGTTCTACCATCCCGAATCCGCTCGTGGTGTACGCTGGAACGATCCGGCTTTTGCCATCGACTGGCCGGGTAAAGTGGAAGTCATCTCCGAACGCGACGCCGCGTATCCGGACTTTCTCTAAATCCATGAAATTCTCTTCTCAACTCGACCGCACGGAAAACGCCAACCTCGGCGTTGCCATGCACCAATTCGCCACGGAACTTTATCCCATCTGTCGCAGCATCACTGGCGATGGCATTCGGCAAACCCTCAAATTGATCCAGCAGCGCATTCCACTTCAACTCTCCGAAGTCCCTTCCGGCACCGCCGTTTTCGACTGGACCGTTCCCAAAGAGTGGAACATCCGTGATGCCTACATCAAAGACAGCACCGGCCGCCGCGTCGTCGATTTCCGCGAATCCAGTTTGCACGTCCTCAACTACAGCACCCCCATCCACCGCACCATGCCGCTAACCGAGCTCCGCCCGCGCCTTTTCTCTCTCCCCGATCACCCCGACTGGATTCCCTATCGCACTTCCTACTACAAGGAAGACTGGGGCTTCTGCCTTTCCCACAATCAACTTAGTGCGCTCCCCGATGCCGACTACGAAGTTTGCATCGACTCCACTCTTGCCGACGGCAGCCTCACTTACGGCGAATTTCTGATTCCCGGCAAATCCACTGACGAAGTCCTCATCTCCTGCCACTCCTGCCATCCCTCACTTGCCAACGACAATCTCTCTGGCCTCACCGTCGCCACCGCTCTGGCTAAAATCGTTTCCGAATCCGCCTCGCACAACCGCTATTCCTACCGCTTTCTCTTCATCCCCGGCACCATCGGCGCAATCACTTGGCTCGCCCGCAACCGCGAATCCGCCGCCTCCCGCATTCGCCACGGTTTAGTCCTCACCTGCGTCGGCGACAAAGCTCCCTTTCACTATAAAAAGTCCCGCAACGGCAGCGCCGAAATAGATCGCGCAGCCTCCCATGTTCTTTCTCATCTCATCCAAAGTTCCGAAATTCTTGACTTCTCACCCTACGGCTACGACGAGCGCCAATACTGTTCGCCCGGATTCAATCTCAATGTCGGTTGCCTCATGCGCAGCGTCTGGGGCGCTTTCCCGCAATATCACACCTCCGCCGACAACCTCAGCTTCATCGATCCCGACTCTCTCTCTCAGTCTCTCAGAGTCTGCGCCACCATCTTCGACGTCCTGGAATCCAATCGCCGCTTTCGCAATCTCCAGCCGTTTTGCGAACCACAACTCGGTCGCCGCGGCCTTTATCGTTCCACCGGCGGAGCCTCTCCCACCACCGAAATCAACGCGCGCCTGTGGGTTTTGAATCTTTCCGACACCCAGCACTCTCTGCTCGATATCGCCGAGCGCTCCCGCTTGCCCTTCGCCACCATCCTGCAAGCCGCTGAACTTCTTCACGAAAGTGGCTTACTCGAGGCGGTCGCGGAATCCGAGGGGCAGGGAACTACTGCACCCGCATCGCCACAAATGCCTGATAAGCATACCGCCTCGAATTCCTGAACGCCTCACTCCGCAATATCGTAAAATCAATAAGTCTCGGAAAGGTCTGGTATGAAAATCCTCCTTACTGGCCATAAAGGCTACATCGGTGCCGTAGCCGGACCCCTCATGCAATCCGCGGGGCACGATGTCGTCGGCCTCGATGCCGATCTCTTCGCCGGATGTGATTTTGGACCTCCCGCCAAAGAAATTCCCGGCATCCGCAAGGACATGCGCGATCTCGCCCTCGGCGACCTGAAAGGTTTTGACGCCGTCGTCCATCTCGCCGCGCTCTCCAACGATCCGCTCGGCAACCTCGATCCGCAGCTCACTTACGAGATCAATCACTTGGCTTCCGTGCGTCTCGCCCAACTCAGCAAGGCCGCAGGCGTGCGCCGCTTCGTTCTTTTTTCTTCCTGCAGCGCCTACGGTGCCGGCGGCGAATCCATGCACGACGAATCGGCCGTCCTCAATCCCGTCACCGCCTACGCCGAATCTAAAGTCCTCGTCGAACGCGATCTCGCCCCGCTCGCCGACAAAAATTTCACGCCCACCTATCTCCGCAGCGCCACCGCCTATGGCGTTTCTCCGCGACTCCGCCTGGACATCGTCCTCAACGATCTCGTCGCCTGGGCCCACACCACCGGCCGCATTTACGTAAAAAGTGACGGCACGCCCTGGCGTCCCATCATCCACATTCGCGACATTACCGCCGCCATCTTGACCGTTCTCGATGCACCGCTCGATCTCATTCACAACGAAGTTTTCAACGTCGGCATCACCGAAGAGAACTACCGCATTAGCCAACTTGCCGAAATCGTCGGTGAAACCGTCCCCGGGTGCCACGTCGAATACGCCGTAGACGGTGGTCCGGACAAGCGCTGCTATCGCATCAATTGCGACAAACTCAGCCGCGTCCTTCCGTCCTACAAACCCACTTGGACCGCTCGTAAAGGCGCCAAAGAGCTTTACGACGCTTACAAAGCCGCTGGTCTCACCTTTGAAGACCTCGACAAAGGCCGCTATTTCCGCATCAATCACATCCAACGCCTCGTAAAAGCCGGGAATCTCGATGCTTCCATGCGTTGGGCAAATAGTGGTAAAAACATTCCCTACGAAGTGCAGCGCAGCTAACGACCTGAGGTTTGCGACCTCCGGTAGCCAGCCAAGCCCTAATTTTTCATCTACTTAGCGGTACCCGGCCAGCGGACTTGTCGGACCTTTCCACATGAACTTGGCAGGTTGATTGCGAGGACTTTATCCAGGGAAAGTCTCGGATGGGACCTAAATGGCGGTAGCGCGTCCATCGTCCAAATCTCTCCCCCGCAGTTCGCCGGTCGGCTCCTAAGTTCATCGTATTCAGCTAGGAAGACTCATTCGGGCGTGGCTCAGTCCTTTCTTTCAGGCCCGAGAGGGCTTCCCGATTCCATCCCGGCGCATCGCGTAACCGGATAATTCTAAATACCTTACCGACAAACCATGGCTATCGTAACCGCACCCGTCTCGCTCCCGCAGGCCACTGCAACCCAGCCCTGTCGCTTCTGTGGCGCCGCCCTCCGCTCCACCTTCGTGGACCTGGGAATGTCTCCGCTCTGCGAGACTTACCCCACCGCCAAGGATTTCAAAAGTGGCGAAGTCTACTATCCCCTCCACGTCTACACCTGCGAGAAATGCTTTCTCGTCCAACTCGAGGAGTTCGAAAAGGCCGAGAATATCTTCAGTGACTACGCCTACTTCTCCTCCTACTCCGACTCTTGGCTCAAGCATTGCGAAAACTACTGCGGCCAAATGACCGATCGCTTTGCCCTCAATGCCAACAGCTTCGTGGTCGAAGTTGCCAGCAACGACGGCTACCTCCTGCAATATTTCGTTAAACGCAACGTTCCCGTCCTCGGCATCGAGCCTGCAGCCAACGTCGCCAAAGTTGCCGTCGAAAAAGGTGTTCCCTCGCTCGTGCGTTTCTTCGGTGCGCAACTCGCCAAGGAATTGGTCGCGGAACGCGGCCCCGTGGACCTCGCTCTCGGCAACAACGTCCTAGCTCAAGTCCCTGATCTCAATGATTTCGTGGAAGGTTTGAAAATCCTGCTGAAGCCCGCGGGTGTCCTCACTCTCGAGTTTCCTCATCTCCTCCGGCTTATCGAGTGGAACGAGTTCGACACCATCTATCACGAGCATTTCTCTTATTTCTCTCTGCTCACCACCATCCGCATTCTCGAAGCTCACGGCCTGCGTGTCTTCGACGTCGACGAACTCTCTACGCACGGCGGTTCTCTACGCGTCTACGCTACTCGTGCGGAAAACACCACGCACCAGCTTCAGCCCAGCGTCGCCAAGATTCTCAACGACGAAAAGAATGCTGGCCTCGACTCCCTCGAAGGCTACGAACGCTTTGCCGCCCAGGTGAAAGAAACCAAGTTCGCGCTCGTCGAATTCCTGATGTCTGCCGCCAAGCAAGGTAAAAAGGTTGCCGGCTATGGCGCTCCCGGCAAAAGCGCCACACTCCTCCACTATTGCGGCATCGGCCGCGATCTCATCGAATATACCGTCGATCGCAGTCCTTACAAGCAAGGCCGTTTCCTCCCCGGCACTCACATTCCCATTTTTCATCCCGACCGTATTCGCGAAACCAAGCCCGATTACATTGTCATTCTTCCCTGGAACCTGCGCGATGAAATCAGCTCGCAGCTTCAATATATCCGCGAATGGGGTGGCCGTTTCGTCGTTCCCATTCCCAAGGTCACCATTTCCTAGGTTTTCGAACGCGAGGTGTGTATGAAAGTCGTCCTCTTTTGCGGCGGTGAAGGCATGAGGCTCCGGGGCTACTCCGAAGACGTCCCCAAACCCATGGTCACCATTGGCGCCCGCCCGGTCCTTTGGCACGTTATGAAGTATTACGCTCACTTCGGCCACAAAGACTTCATTCTCTGCCTCGGCTACAAATCCAATGCCATCAAGAATTATTTCCTCGAGTATGAAGAGTCCGTCTCCAACGACTTCGTCTTCTCCCAGGGCGGCCGCAAACTCGAATTTATGCAACGCGACATCGACGATTGGAAAATCACCTTTGTCGACACTGGCCTTCGCGCCACCATCGCCGACCGTTTGCGTTTCGTCGAGCCCCATCTTGAAGGCGAAACCATGTTCCTCGCCAACTACAGCGACGGTCTTACCAATTTCTACCTCCCCGAGATGATTCAGGAATTCACGCGCCGCCGCGATTGCCTCGCCTCCTTTCTCTCCGTCCAACCCCGTTCCAGCAGTTTGGATACGGTCCAGGCTGACGAGGAAGGCTGTGTTCGCGGCATCAAGAACATGACGGACGCCAATATCTGGGTGAACGGTGGCTATTTCATTCTGCGCAAGGAAATTTTCCGCTACATCAACCCCGGCGAAGAACTCATTTACGAGCCATTCCAGCGCCTGATTTCCGAAGGCAAAGTCTGGTCCCAGCGCTACAACGGTTTCTGGCAGTGCATGGATACCTTCCGCGACAAGCAAATCCTGGATGAATTCGAAGCCAGCGGCAAGGCTCCTTGGCGCTTGTGGAAGAATGGTCGCTCGGCCACGGGAATCGTCGCGTGATCAAGCTCCGACTTCCAGACAAAGACACCTCTTCATTCACGGTGCTTTGCCTTGGCGCCCATTCGGACGATATCGAAATCGGTTGCGGCGGGACTCTTCTGCATCTCAAGCAGCTTTTCCCCCAGCTCCGGCTGCACTGGGTCGTTTTCTCCGCTGCCGGCCCGCGCGGTCAAGAAGCTGCCAAGTCCGCCGAGTTGTTTGCGTCGGGTTGCGACAAGCAGATCGTCCTTAAGGAATATCGCGACGGTTTTCTTCCCTACGGCGCGCAGCAAGTCAAAGAAGATTTCGAAAGCATGAAGGCACAAATCAATCCCGATCTGGTCTTCACCCATTGGCAGGGCGATGCTCATCAGGACCATCGCCTGCTCTGCGAACTTACCTGGAACACCTTTCGCAATCACTTCATTCTCGAATACGAAATTCCCAAGTACGACGGCGACATGGGCCGCCCCAACGTTTTCGTCCCGCTCGACGCGCCTCTGTACGAAAACAAAGTCGACTATCTTCTTGAGGCCTTCGCCTCTCAACGTTCCAAACATTGGTTCGAGCGCGAAACGTTCCTGGCTCTGATGCGCCTTCGCGGCATGGAATGCAACAGCCCTAGCAACTACGCCGAGGCCTTCCACTGTCGGAAGGCAGTCTTATAAAGCAGAGGCAACTTGAAGCAAATTTTGCGGAGCGAGTGTAAAGGAGAACGGGCATGAACATCTTTGTAGATTCCAAGATGGATGAAAGCAGGCGCCGCCAGGAACTCTATCGCGGCTCGGTGCTTGTCTATTCTCCCTCCCCCAGTGCCACCAAGCTCTGCGAATTTGCCCGCGAGCTCATCGAAGCCGCTTTTCATCCCCATAATCCGCTCAAAATTCACGAAACCTTGCCCGTCGAGGAGTGCGTCAAAATCCTCGCCGACCTCAAGCCGAAATTCATCCATCACCCCGTGTCTAAGCAACTGATTCAAGGCATGCTCACCGAACGTGGTTGTGACTTGGAGAAAACCTATTTCGATGTGCCCCGCCTGCGTACCGCGTTTCCTTCCGACTACCTCACTTCCGGCATCGCGTATGCCTTTCACCCGCATCGCGACGTTTGGTATTCCGCGCCCGTCTCGCAAATCAATTGGTGGATGCCTGTCTACGAAATTTATCCGGAAAATTGCATGGCCTTCCATCCCCGCTATTGGGACGAGTGCGTGCCCAACAACTCCAACACCTACAATTACTACGAGTGGAACCGCACCAGCCGCCAAAACGCCGCGCAGCACGTTAAGACCGATACCCGCGAACAGCCTCGCCCGCAGGCTCCGCTCGCTCCCGATCCGCAAGTCCGCGTAGTCGCCAACGTTGGCGGTGTCATGCTCTTTTCCGCTGCTCAGCTGCACTCCACAGTGCCCAACACCGCCGGTCTCGCGCGCTTCAGCATCGATTTCCGTACCGTGAACCTCGACGACGTTTGGAACAAGGCTGGCGCGCCCAATGTGGACTCGGCCGCCACTGGCACCACCATGCACGATTACATTCGCGCCACCGATTACTCTCATCTCCCCGATGAAGCCATTGCGCTCTATTCCGACGGCACCGAAGCCGCCTTCACTCCGTCTCCCGCTGCTGCTTCGCCGGCGCCGCAGACCGTTCCGTCCATCAATCGCTAATCCCGCTCACGCGGCCAGGAATGTGGAGGCATGAAGATATGACGCAGACAGCTACCAAAGGACTTTATTCTCTCGGCTTGCAGCAGCCCCGTTACGCCTACTTTAATGGTGACGTCCGCCCCTGGGAAGAAGCCACGCTTCACGTTTCGAGTGAAGCCGTAAATCGCGGCCTCAACGTCTACGAAGGTTTGAAGGGCTACTGGCAGGCCAACGAAAGCAAATTCGGCATTGTAGAGATCGCTCGCCACTACGAACGACTGACCCGCTCCGCGCGCCTCCTGCACATTCCCGTTCCCGTCAGCTTTGACGAATTTCGCGCAGCTTGTGGCAAACTCGTTCGCGCCCTGTACGAGCCGGACAAAGATATGTGGATTCGCGCGGCGCTCTACGTCATTGAAGGCCACTGGGGCGAAGGTACCGTCGCCGATCTCGTCCTCACCGCCTATCATCAATCCAAAGCTCTGCCTGCGGCGGTCAGCGTCGGCGTCAGCACCTGGCAGCGTTCCACGGATATCAGCTTGTCTCCCCGCATCAAAACCAGCACCAATTATCAGGTTGCGCGCTTGGCTCGCATCGAAGGTAGAAAACGCGGCTATTCCGAAATGATTCTGCTCAATCAGTACGGACGCGTGGCTGAAGCTACTGGCGCCTGCGTTTTAGTCGTCCGCGACGGTACTGTCTTCACCCCGCCCGCTTATGAAGGCCGCCTCGAAAGCATCACTCTCGAAATCGTTCGCCGCCTCTGCCAGTCTTTGTCGATTCCCTTTGTTGAGCGGCCCATCGATCGCACCGAACTGCACATCGCCGACGAAATCCGTCTGGTAGGCACGCTTGCCGAACTCGCTCCCGTTTCGCGCGTCGATGAATACGAATTGCCATCCAACTCGCCGCTCACCGACCTGATCGCAGAAAATTTCTGGGCTGCTGTTCGTGGCACCAAGCCCAATCCGGCCCTCGAATTAACTTTCATCTAGACGCAGCGTTGTAGGAGTCGTCTTCTTAGGCGGTTCACCTAAGCTCCATCGCAACTGAAGGATTCGCGCACGCTACAACATCGCACGGGACACTCGATCATCTATGAATCAAGAACTCCGGGAACTCTACAAATATCGCGAACTGCTCTTCATGATCACCTATCGCGATATTAAAGTCCGTTACAAGCAGTCCATCATGGGCTTTTTCTGGGCTATTCTTATGCCCATCCTCATCGTCATGTCTGGCGTCGTCGTCCGCTACGCCTACGCCATGGTCTCCCACAATCCCTTGAAGACTGCCGACATCGCCAGCGTTGCCGTCAAATCCGTTCCCTGGGCCTTCATCGTTTCCAGCATCCGTTTCACCTGCAACAGCCTGACCGGCAATCGCGACCTCGTCGTCAAAATTTATTTCCCCAAAGAAATCTTTCCCATGGCCGCCGTTCTGGCCTGCCTCTTCGATTTCTTCGTGGCCTTTTCTGCGTTGACCATCCTCCTCGTATTCATGAAGGTGGGTGTCAGTATCTATCTTCTCTGGGTTCCCGTCCTCCTGTTCGTTATGGTTTTATTCTGCCTGGGCATCGGCATGATCATGTCCGCCGCCAGTTTGTTCTTTCGCGACGTCAAGTACATCGTCGAAGTCTTCCTCACCTTCGGCATTTTCTTCACGCCGGTCTTCTACGATGTCCACATGTTTGGCGCTATGGGGAAATGGCTTTTCTTGAATCCCGTCGCCCCTATCCTGGACGGCCTCGCCGCCGCCATCATCCGTCACCAATCTCCAGAATTGCATTGGTTCATGTACAGTTTGGTCTTCAGTCTCGCTGCGTTTCTTTCTGGTTTCGTCTTATTCAAGCATCTCGAACCGGCCTTTGCGGAGAGCATTTAATGGGGACTTCTCATGTCTGACGTCGCGCTCCGCATGGAGCAAATCTACAAAAAATTCCGCAAGGGCGAGATCTACAACTCCCTTCGCGACTTGATTCCTGCCCTCACCGGCAAAATGTTCAAGAGTGACGACCTCAACACCAAGGACAAGCGCGAATTTTGGGCCCTGCAGGACATTAACTTCGAGGTCAAGAAGGGTGAATCGCTCGGCATCATTGGCCATAATGGCGCCGGCAAGAGCACTGCACTCAAAATTCTCAGCCGCATTATGCGTCCCACGAAAGGCCGCATGATCGTCAATGGCCGCCTATCTGCCCTCATCGAAGTTACTGCCGGCTTCCACCCCGACCTTACCGGCATGGAGAACATTTTTCTCCACGGCACTATTCTTGGTATGACCAAGCGCGAAATTCAGTCCAAGCTCGAACAAATCATCGCCTTCTCCGGCATCGAAGAGTTCATCGAAACGCCGGTGAAGCGCTACTCATCCGGCATGTACGCCCGCCTGGGTTTCTCGGTTGCGGCTCACGTCGATCCGGAAGTGCTCATCGTTGATGAAGTTCTCAGCGTCGGCGACTTCGTCTTCCAACAAAAGTGCATGGATCGCATCCGCTCCGTTATCAAGAGTGGCACCACGGTGCTTTTCGTTTCCCACAATCTCAAGGCCGTCACCGAGATTTGCCAGCGTGCCATGCTCCTCGATCACGGCAAAATCCTGGCTCTCGGCGAAACCGACAGTGTCGCTCGCAAATACCTCGAACTTGGCTCCAAGCCTTCCGCCACACTGGAATCTAAGGTCGCGTACATCTCCAAGGTTCGCGTCCGCGATCGTGCCGGCGAACAAGCTACCTTCGAATCCGGCGCCACAGCCTGGGTCGATGTCGAAGTCACCGCGCGCGAGAAAGTCGACAAACTGGCCGTGGTCATATGGTTTACGGATGAAAAGGACTACATCATCTTCCATACCTCCACGGAACGTCTTGGCTACGCCCCGTTTTCTCTGCAACCCGGCGGCACCTACAAATGCACTTTCGAGTTGAGCCTCAACATCGCTCACGGAACCTTCCATCTCGTCACTGAAATCTATCGCTACGATATTCAGAAAAGCTACGATCGCCACGATCCGGCCACCACTGTTTTTATCGGCTCCACCACCGCTGTGGGTGGCGCGGTCAACTGTTTCCCCAGACTCATCGAGTCCGAAACCGCCGCTCCTTCCACTCAATCCTGCGAAGTCTAACTTAGGAGAAATTAGGAGAATGCTAACCATGGAACGACCAGCCAACGACGTTGAAATTTGGGATAAGTGGAACTCCACCTATCGCCAGGGCCGCATTGACGAGCCTTCTAAGCGCCGCCTGCGCGAAATCCTCGCTGCCATGAGCGACCTCAAGATTCACGATGCCAAAATCTTTGAAGCCGGTTGTGGTACCGGCTGGCTCAGCGACAAGCTCTCCGAATTTGGCAAGGTCTCCGGCTGCGACCTTGGCAGCAAAATCATAGACACTGCTCAGGCTAACTATCCCCACGTCCAATTTCTCTCCGGAGACGTGCATACTCTCGACCTGCCGGTGGGCACTTTCGATGTGGTCGTCACTTCGGAAGTACTGTCTCACGTTCCCGATCAGCCCGCTTTTATCCGCCGTTTGGCCGATCTTCTCAAGCCTGGCGGCTACCTGTTCATCACTACCCAGAACAAGTCCGTCTTCGAACGTCGCAACGATGTGGCGCCGGCAGACGGCTGGATCCGTCAGTGGGTCACTGTCAGCATGCTCAAAGATTTGCTGCGCCCACATTTCACCATTCGCCGTCTCACCACTCTGGAACCCGAAGGCAAGCTGGGCTACCTTAAGGTCGTCAATTCGGTCAGGCTTAACAGCTATTGTGCCGCGGTGCTTGGCCCCGATCGCATCAAGCGCCTCAAAGAGAGCGCCGGCTTCGGGCAGAGCATCTTTGTAATCGCTAAAAAACGCTAACGCAGGCGGACTCAAAAAACCCTATCGACCTCACTTACAAATTCTGATTTTCAGCGTTCGGAAAGCCCGCCCCTTTTATGTGCACACCAAATAGGGGTGTTCGTATCTTTTTGCATATAGCTGGTCTCTTACTGGTCAGCAGCGCCGGTATACTCATTATTCTGCTTGCCGTTCCAAGATTTCGCTGGCGTGTACAAATCTTCTACCTCAAAGCGGTCGATGACTTGCCCGATATCTCCTGGAAAGAGATTTACCACATGGGGCGGCACGGCGATCCGTTCAACCTCAAGGGGTTGGTAACCACCCACAACGCCTACCAAGTCATCAAGGATCCTTACGTTAGCGCCGACGATATTTCCGACGGCGCGAAACTCTTTCAATCGCACTGCGCGCAATGTCATGGCACCGAAGGCGTGGGCGGTGCCGGTCCCGCCCTCAAGCAGCACGTCTTGCGCAGAGGCGGCAGCGACTGGGCCATCTTCAAAACGGTTTCCCACGGCATTGCGGGAACTGCCATGCCCGCCAGTTCGCTTCCCGAAAACGATTGCTGGCAACTGGTTTCCTACGTGAAATCCATTGCCGAAGCCTTCCAGCCTCTATCCAGTTCGCTGAACTTTACGCGCCTGGGCCGCGTCGCCCCAGTGCATTACGAAAAAATCGTTGCGTCCGCCAAGGACACTCGCGACTGGCTTACCTATTCGGGCTCCTACAACGGCCAAAGGTTCAGCTCCAGCGATCAGATCACTACCTCCAACGCGCAACATCTTCACTTGCTTTGGATGCGTCAGTACACCACCACTGAACCGTACATTGAAACCAGCCCCTTAATCATTGACGGCTTTATGTTCATCACCGTTCCCCCCAATCGCGTCGAAGCCCTCGATGCCAAAACTGGCACCCTCATATGGAGTTACGATCGCCAACTGCCCCAACATATGCCTCTCTGCTGCGGTTACGTCAATCGCGGTCTCGCTGTTCTCGGATCCAACTTGTTCTTTGGCACTCTTGATGCCCATCTCGTGGCCTTGGATATCAAGACCGGCAGCGTATCTTGGGATGTGCAAATCGCCGACTATAAAACGGGCTACAGCATCACCAGCGCGCCCCTCGCTTTAAAGAACATGATCATCACCGGCGTTGCTGGCGGCGAATACGGCGCTCGCTGTTTCCTGGAAGCGCTCGATGCCTCGACCGGCAAACAGATTTGGCATTTCGACACCGTTCCTCAGCCCGGACAACCTGGCTCCGAAACTTGGGAGCCGGGCTCCCTGAAAACCGGTGGCGCGCCCACTTGGTTGACCGGGAGCTTCGATCCGGAGTTGAATCTCATCTATTGGCCCGTCGGCAATCCCAGTCCCAATTACAACGGTGACTCTCGCCGCGGCGATAATCTCTACAGCAACAGCGTCATTGCGCTCGATGCCGATACCGGCAACCTGCGCTGGTATTTTCAATTTACGCCCCACGATCTCTTCGATTGGGACGCCACAGAAATTCTCATCGCTTTCGATGAAACCGTCGATGGCAAGCGCCAGCGACTACTGGCTCAGGCCGATCGCAACGGCTTTTACTACGTTTTGGATCGCGAAAATGGTCACTTCCTCCGCGCTCGCGCCATGGTCAAGCAGGATTGGGCCCAAGATATCGACGCCCAGGGCCGTCCGGTTCGCAATCCCGGCGCGCTTCCTACTCCCGAAGGCACGACCGTATTTCCTTCCGTCGGCGGCGCTACCAATTGGATGTCTCCTTCCTACAGTCCCATCACCGGTCTTGTCTACGTTCCGATCCGCGAATGGGGCGGCGTTTTCTATTCGCGCAGTCCCGAATATCGCGCCGGTGACTTGTTCACCGCAGGCTCCTCCACCATCTTCAACGATCCTCCGCCCAAGGGCATTATCCGCGCGCTCGATGCTTCCACTGGTGAATTGCGCTGGGAATATAACAACAACACTTCCGCTACGGTCGGGGGATTGCTCTCCACCAAAGGTGGCGTCGTCTTCGGCAGTGTCAGTCAAGCTTTCGTCGCGCTCGACGCCAAAACCGGTCACGAGCTGTGGCGCATGGAAACCGGCGGATGGATCAAAGCCGCTCCGGTAACCTACACCCTCGATGGCAAACAAATGGTCACCATCGCCGCTGGCCATGACATTCTGACCTTCGGTCTCGAATAATTTCCTGGTGATCCGTGCCCACGGTGCAAATCACGCCAATCTCATCCGACATTGATCCGCAAGTGTTCCAACCGGGTCCGCGCATTGCTCTGATTACTCCCTACAACGGAGGCAATCTGGGTGATGCTGCAATTCAGGACTCCATGATCACCAATCTCCGTGAGCGCCTTCCCGCTGCTCATTTCTTGGGCATCACCCTGAACGGCGAGAACTTCGTCAAGCAGCATGGCATGGATGCCTTTCCTCTCCTCGCCTCCGGCCTCGCTTCCCACAAGTCCGCAAAATCTTCGCCGCAACCCTCTAATACCGCGGCAGACGCATCGGAACAATCCGCTGGTTCCGCCAACAACTCTGCCAACCGCAAAGGTCCTGGCAATCCCATCCGGCGCGCATTACGCAGCATTCCCGGCCTGGTCCCGCTTGTGAAAAACGTTCGCGCGCGCTTAGCTGTCTACCGCGGCGAACTCGCCCACGCCCTTGCAGGCTATCGCGTTCTTCGTTCCCAAGATCTCCTGGTTCTCTCGGGCGGCGGACAGCTCGACGAAGAATACGGCGGTGCCTGGCGTCTGCCTTTTGCCTACTTCAAGTGGATTTCCCTGGCTCGCTTAGCGCGCGTACCCTGTGCCATTGCCAGCATCGGTGCCGGCAGCATCCAGTTGCCCGCCTCTCGCCGCTTCATCTCCATCGCCCTTCGCTTGTGCGCCTACCGCTCCTATCGCGAAACGAAAAGCCGCGCCATTCTTGCCAACCTTTTTCCCAAGGCAGCCAACGACTTGGTCGTTCCCGATCTCGCCTTCAGCTTGCCTACTGCGCAACTGCCGCCGCCTTCAGACTCCATTCGCGCCATGGCCCACGGCCGCCCGGTGATTGCCGTCAGTCCTATTTCCTACGCCAAGCCCGGCAGTTGGCCCACTCCCAATAGCGCTCTCTACGACCGATACATCCAGCAACTTGCCCAGGTACTCGCGTCGCTCTCCCGTCAAGGCTTTTTCCTCGTCGTCGTTTGCTCCTCCCTCGGTGACGACGAAAGCGTCATCCCCGATCTCCTCGGCCGTCTGGACGACGAACTGAAGTCCAGCCTCGACGGCCAAATCCATTTTCCGGTGGTCAAAACCTGGCGCGAACTCGTCGCCGTCCTTCGCCAGTCCGATTACCTCATTGCCAGCCGCCTGCACGGCACCATTCTCGGATTTGTTTCGCAAACTCCGGTCGTCGCCATCTCTTTCGATCCCAAGGTCGATTGGGTCATGGAAGACGTCCAGCAGACCGATTACCTTCTGCATTTTCGCGATTTCACCGCCGACCAGGTGCTCCAAGCCGTCGATCGCATCAGCGCCACCAGAAACGATGTGCTTGCTCGCATCATTTCCTACCGCCAAGGCGTCCTCGCCGCTTCCGCTTCCGCTCGCCAATACGATCTCCTCGCTCAAATCGCACTAAAGCATCAGCAATCCCGTAACTGAAAGCGAATATCGTGCAATCTGCGCCTCTAGTCAGCGTTGTCACTCCCTTCTATAACACTCACGAATTCCTCGCGGAGTGTATTGAAAGCGTCCTTCGCCAGACCTATTCGAATTGGGAGTACATTCTCGTCAACAATCACAGCACCGATGGTTCCGCGGAAATCGCCGCGCAATATGCCGCCAAGTATCCAGGCAAGATTCGCCTCGTCCACACCGATTCCTTCCTCAACCAGGTGCAGAATTACAATTTCGCGCTTTCGCAAATTTCTCCGGACAGCATCTATTGCAAGATGGTCCAGGCCGACGATTGGATCTATCCCGAATGTCTGCAAAGCATGATCGAAGTTGGTGAGGCTCATCCCAAGGTCGGCTTTATTGCAGCCTATGAACTCGAACGCAGTTGGATTTCCCTTGACGGGCTACCCTATCCCAGTCCCGAAGTCTCTGGACGCGAAGTTTGCCGCCTCTTTTTTCTTGAAAATATGAATCTCTTTGGCAGCCCCACCTCGCTGCTGATGCGCTCCGAAATGGTCCGCGCTCGCAATCCTTTCTACGAAGAGCGTCACGCTCCCTTTGAAGACGCGCACGTCTGCTTCGATTTACTGGAAACCTGGAACTATGGTTTCGTCCATCAGGTCCTCACTTACTCGCGCCGCGACAATGATTCCTTCCTCCTACGCATGCGACCCTTCAAGTTTCGGCTTTTCTCACGTCTCGCCAAGATTCTCGCCCACGGCCGCAAATATCTTACCGACGACGAATACCGCTACTTCCTCAAAGACGCCGAAAACAAATATTTCTTCTTCCTGGCGAAATCAGCCATTCAGGGCAAAGATCAGAAATTCTGGCAATGGCATCGCGAACGCCTGGCCTCTATCGGTTACACGCTAAACTCCGGCTTCATGGCCAAATGGATTTCCCTGGTCCTCCTCGACTACCTCGGCAATCCCAAACGCACCATCGAATATCTCTGGCCTCGCCGTAAGCGTTTTTTCTCAGCCAGTTCTCGTTTCGTCAGCACGATGTCCCGTGCCTTTGTCCGCAAGTCCGGTGCCTGATTCAGCGAGGCGCACCGAGCCTTATTAAAAGTGCGAAATTAATTTTCCAAGGCGGAATCATTAGTGCTCACGGTTTTGTTGGCAACCCGCAATCGCAGCAAGGTATTTGCATCGGTGTTGGAATCCTTCGCCCGATTGCAAGCGCCTGCCTCTGGCTGGAAGCTCGTGGTTGTGGACAACGGCAGCACCGACCAAACTCCCCAGGTGCTCGCCTCTTTTGCCAATCGTCTGCCGCTTCACTTCCTCACCGAGCCGCGCCTCGGCAAGAATTTCGCTCTCAACTCCGCCTTGGCGCTTATCCAGGGCGATCTCACCGTCCTCACCGACGACGACGTTTTTCCCAATCCCGATTGGCTTATTCAATTGCGCACGGCAGCCGACGCTCAGCCGGACTTTTCCATTTTTGGTGGTGCCGTCGTGCCTCATTGGGAACTTCCTCCTCCCTCTTGGATCGACTGGGCTGACCAAGGCGCTGCTTTCGCCATTACCCCCACCGAGTGGAAAGACGGCCCCATCCCTGCCAACTGTATTTGGGGCCCCAACATGGCCGTCCGATCAAACGTTTTCCAGTCCGGCATTCGCTTCGACACTTCCATGGGCCCGCGTGGCGCCAACTACCTGCAAGGCGGAGACACTGAACTAACGCGTCGCCTTGACCGTCTCGGCCACAAGGCTTGGCACGTGCACGGCGCCGTCGTCCAACATTTCATTCGCAAAGATCAGCTCGACAAAGATTGGATCATGCGCCGCGCCATTCGCCACGGCCGCGGTGAATATCGTCTCGGCCACGGCGACGAAGTCACCACCCGCCGACTGCTTCTCGGTTCTCCGCGTTACCTTTATCGCCAGCTCTACAACGAAGCGCGCCACATCGCTAAAGCGTTTCTCACTCGACGCTACGACGATCTCTTTCGCGCTCATTGGCGTTTTAATTTTATTCGTGGCCAGATTCAGGAAGCTCGCGCGCTCTCAAGCGAACGTAATGCCGCCGCTCAATCCGGTACTGCCGTTTGCTGATCGCGCGGCGCGATTCTAATTTGCCATGAAGCCAGCCGTTGAAATCATGACCGAACCGCAATCAGCAGACCGCACCACGCCCGGAGGCCGGTCTCAGAATTCTCCGTCGCAGCCTCCCACGGCCGTCATCATCGGTCCGCCTTGGCCTCGCAGTGGCGCCGCCCGTGTCATGAAGAATCAAATTGACTACTACCGCTCTCGTGGTTATCACACCGTTTTTGTCGTTGTTCCGTTCCATCGCTATTTCATGCGCGACTGTCCCGTATGGGAGGAACTTCGTGATGGCATCCAGGAATTGGGCGCTCACCAGTCCTTTATCGCTCCTCTCGACGAAGCCAGCTACAAGTCCGCCAAACTTCGCACTTCTCTCCGCCATGCCTTTCGCGGCACCGCTCTCGACTGGGAAGCCGCCATCGGCAACTCTGCCAAACTGCCTGACGATCTCATGGACTCGCTTCGTTCCCGCTCCGTCGTCTTAATCCAGGCGAATTACCTGCAGACTCTCGGCTTCGCTGCTCGCTTGCAAAAGAAATTGCGAATCCACGCTCCCATCATCCTCGAGACCCACGACGTGCAGTCCCACTTGCATCAGGAGCGCCGCGAACTCAACCCTTGGTCCCACAAGCCGGAATCCTTCGAACGCTCTTTTCGCTCTGAAATTTCGCTTCTTCAAAAAGCGGATGTTCTCATTCATCTCTCCTTCGACGATTTCCGCCTGTTTCAGAAAGAATTGCCCGGCAAGCCGCATATCTTGACCATGCCGGTTGTCGATCAATCCTACGTCACCGCCGTCGACGCCTCTGCACCGCTCAAAGAACCGATCGATTTGCTTTTCGTGGGACAAAAACACGCGCCCAACCTCAAAGCCGTTCAATGGTTTCTCGAACAGGTATGGCCTCTCCTCGCGCAAAAAAACTACCGCCTCAAAATCGTTGGCCCTGTCGATAGTCTTGTCCGCGAAAATCTTCCCGAGCTGCTAAAATCGTTTTCGTCGGCCTTTGTCGGCCCTGTCGCCGACCTCTCTCCCTACTATTCTTCCGCGCGATGCCTCATCGCTCCCATGGTTTCCGGCTCCGGCACCTCCATTAAAACCATCGAAGCTCTCGCGCTCGGCAAACCTTTCGTCGGCACCTCCAAGGCCTTTCGCGGCATGCCCTTTGATCAAATTCAGGCCGCAGGTATTCAGGCCTACGACAGCCCGCAGGCCTTCGCTGATGCTGTAGTCGCTGCCCTTGCAAATTCCCATCAGGCCAGTGCGCAAAGCCGCGCCGCCTACGGCCGCGTCTTTTCGGTTCAGGCCAATTGTGCTTCGCGCGATGAAGCCGTTCGCGTCGCCAAAGTCGCAAAAAAATAGCATACTCAGCCAGTACACGCGCACTTCATGAACATTACCGTCATCCTTTGTACTTACAATCGCGCCAACAGTGTTGGCAGCGCGCTCGGTAGCGTCCTCGCTTCCAACCTCCCCGCCGGCGTCGAGTGGGAAGTCTTGGTCGTCGACAATAATTCGAAAGATCAAACTCGCGCCGTCATCAGCGAATTCTGCGAACGTCATCCCGGCCGCGTGCGTTACGTCTTTGAATCCCAACAAGGTCTCTCCAACGCCCGCAACGCCGGCATTCGCGAAGCCCGCGGCGAAATAATTGTCTTCACCGACGATGACGTCATCGTCGAACGCACCTGGCTTCACAATCTCACCTGTTCCTTTCGCGATGGCACTTGGGCCGGAGCCGGCGGCCGCGTCTGCCCGCCTCACAATTTCATTCCGCCGGATTGGCTTACCCTCGATGGCAGCGTGATGGACGCAAGCGGTGTCCTCGCCCTTTTTAGCGATGGCAATGTTGGGGGCGAACTGAGCAAGCCCCCCTTCGGCGCCAACATGGCTTTTCGCAAGAGCATGTTCGCCAAATACGGCGGTTTTCGCTCTGATCTCGGTCGCTGCGGCAACAATCTCATGGGCAACGAGGACACCGAATTCGGTCTTCGGCTGCTCGCCGGTGGGGAACGCCTGCGCTACGAGCCTTCCGCCATCATTTATCATCCGGTTCCTAAGGAACGCCTCAACACCCAATATTTCCTTTCTTGGTGGTTTGCCTATGGCCGCGCCATGTATCGTCAAGTCGGCAAGCGCGCTCCCGTCTGGGGCATACCTCGTCCCTACATTAGTCTTTTCTCCCGTGGCGTCCGTTGGTTGACCTCGTCGCCTCTCAGTCCCAAAGAGCGCTTCTATTGGAAATGTCGCGTCTGGGTAGCCGCCGGCGAACTCTCGGAAATGAAGGCTACTCAGCAACAAGACGAAAGTCGCCCGCAACCAAAAACTTTGCTCGTTGGGAAATAGAAATCTTTTGTTGGCGGTCCCGTAATAACTTCAGGATTTTATTCTCGCTTCAGCACGATATGAACATCTCCGTCATCCTCTGCACCTACAACCGATCGCAGAGCCTCAAGTTGGCTCTCGATAGTCTCGCGGCCTCCCAAATGCCCGAGTCTGTGAACTGGCACGTCCTCATCGTCGACAACAATTCCAAGGACCAGACCCGTGCCGTCGCCGAGGAATTTTGCCGCCGTGATTCCGTCCACTTTCGTTACGTCTTCGAGCCCAAGCAAGGCAAATCCTTCGCTCTCAATCGCGGCATCCGCGAAGCCCAAGGCGACACCCTCGCCTTCATCGACGACGACATTACTGTCGAACCCAATTGGCTTTTTGAACTCACCAGGCCCTTCGCCGATCCCCAATGGGCTGGCACTGGTGGCCGCGTCTATCTTCCAAAAGATTTTTCCGCACCATCCTGGATGGCCGTCGAAGGCCATCACTCTCTCGTAAGCATCCTGGCCCTATTCGATCTTGGTCCCGATCCGCTCCCGCTCTCCAAGCCGCCCATCGGCAACAACATGGCCTTTCGCAAAGAGGTCTTCACGAAATTCGGCGGCTTTCGCACTGATCTCGGACCCGCTCCCGGTAGCGAACTCCGCCACGAAGATACCGAATTTGGCACACGCGTCATGAAAAGTGGCGCGCGCGTCCTCTACGTGCCTTCCGCCATCGTCCGTCACGCCGTCGAAGAACGCCGTCTCCACCAGAACTACTTTCTTGCCTATCACTACGACTACGGTCGCGCACTGATCCGCGAAAAGGGCGATCGCGCTCCCGTCGGCATCATTCCCCGCTCGGTCATCAGCTTTTCCAATCGTCTGCTGCGCATGCTACCAAAGAAAATTTGGTGGTGGCTTCGCGAATCCGATCCGCAAAAACGCTTTTTCAATAAGTGCCACGTGTGGGCCATGGCCGGTGAAATCGCCGAACTGTGCCGCCGCTCCAGTGGCACGCCACAATCCGACGTTGACTTAAAATCCTGACGCACATGCGCGCGCAAGTCATCCATTCCAAAACGGCCGCACCCTCTTCCTCCGCCAAGCGCCCGGCCGTCATTATCGTCGGCCCACCATGGCCGCGCAGCGGTACTGCTCGCGTCATGCAGAATCAGATTGCCTATTACCGTAGCCGCGGGTACCTCACAGTTTTTATCTGCGTCCCTATTCATTCTTCTTTCGTCGAAAATCATTCTGACTGGAATGAAATCAAGCTCGGCATCAATGAATTGGGTGCCGACCGCACGTTCTTCGCGCCCATCGACCACAAACGCTTTGTCGCCGGCAAATACACCGCGTGGGTTGGACACAAATTCCGCGGCACGGCCCTCGACTGGATTGTCTTCACCGCCCGCTCTGCTCAACTGCCCGAAGACGCCATCCGCTACGTCCGCGATCTTTCCGTCGCCTTGGTCCACGTTAATCACGTTTTCACCCTCGGCTTTGCCCAGCGCCTGCTTCGCGAATCCGTGGCGTCCGGCAAAAATGTTCCCATGCTTCTCGAGACGCACGACGTCCAGTCCCAACTTCTCCGTGATCGCGCCGAAATCAATCCATGGACTCATCGCCACGACACTCTGGATCGACTGCTCCACTCAGAAATCGCTCACCTCAAAAAAGTCAGAGTGCTCGTTCATTGCTCTTCCGACGATTTTCAGTTTTTCAAGAAGCGCTTGCCTTACCACAAGCACGTTTTGGTTTTGCCCACGATCGACGAACACTTTATTTCCGCCGTTCACGCCGCCGCTCCCGACGCGGGCGATCCCACCGACCTACTATTCGTCGGCCAGGCTACCGACTTCAATCGCGCCGCCATTCAATGGTTTTTCGAACAGGTTTGGCCGCGCATCGTCGATCGCGGCTATGAACTCAAAATCGTTGGTCCCGTCGATAAATCCATTCGCAAGGAACTCCCGGATCTCTACCAAGCCTTCGGCTCTTATTTCGTTGGTCCCGTTACCGAGCTCGCCCCTGTCTATCACTCTGCGCGTTGCGTATTTGCTCCGATGGTTTCGGGCACCGGCATCTCTATCAAGACAATCGAGGCTCTCGCCCTCGGCAAGCCCTTTGTGGGCACCTCCAAAGCCTATCGCGGCATGCCCATGGACTACATCGAGAGAGCAGGCCTCCGCGCCCACGATCAGCCGCAGGATTTTGCCGATGCTCTCGTCAACGCGCTGCGCGACGAGCAACACGCCGCCGCTGCAAGTCGGGACGCGTACGACAAGCTTTTTTCCACCCACGCATCCTTTTCTTCACGGGATCATGCCGTCAAAATCGCCGTCGCCTCATGACCTGAGTTTATGGACATTTCCATCATCCTCTGCACCTTCAACCGTTCCGCCACTCTGCGGAATGCGCTGGAAAGTGCTGCTGCGCAAAGTCTCCCCGAATCTGTCCGCTGGGAAGTCCTCGTGGTCGACAACAATTCCACCGACGGCACCCGCCAGGTGGCTGAGGAGTATTGCCGCAAATATCCCGCTCGCTTCCGCTATATCTTCGAGCCGCAACAAGGCAAATCCAACGCCCTCAATCGCGGCATCCGTGAAGCCCAAGGACAAATCTTCGCATTCCTCGACGACGACGTCACTGCCGAACCGGACTGGCTCCAGAATCTGACCGCTCCGCTGCGGCAGCATGCCACCTGGGCCGGCGTCGGTGGCCGCATCGCTCCGCCGCTCAATTTTTCGCCACCCTCCTGGCTCCTGATGGACGGCCCCTACGAAATGGCTGGCATTCTGGCTCTCTTCGATAAAGGCCGCGTTCCCACGGAACTCACCGAACCTCCGTTTGGCACCAACATGGCGTTTCGTAAACAAATTTTCGAGAAGCACGGACTTTTCCGTCCAGACCTCGGCCCCTGCCCTGGCTCGGAAATTCGCGGCGAAGACACCGAATTTGGTCGTCGCGTCCTCAAAGCCGGTGAACGCCTCTGGTATGAGCCTTTCGCCGTTGTCCGTCACGGCGTTCCAGAGTCCCGGCTTCGCAAAGAATATTTTCTCCGCTTTCTCTATGATCACGGTCGTGCTTCCATCCGCGAGAAAGGTCCGCAACCTCCCGTCGGATTTATCCCCAGATTGTATTTGACCGCTTCCAAAATCATTCTGAGCGCGCTTTTGGGGCGAACCCTCGCCTGGCTGTTCACCTGGAATTCCGCGGTGCGTTTTCAGCGCAAGTGTATGGTCTGGATGAATTGCGGCCAAATCGCTGAAATTTTCCATGTGCTCTCGCAAGGCTCCGCGGACGGCAGCAACCCTCCTGCGGTCATCGCCACCGGCAAAGAGAATCGCGCATGAACGTTTCCGTCATTCTCTGCACCTTCAACCGCTGCGAGAGCCTTCGCACCGCTCTCCAAAGCGTGGCCGTCTCTCAATTGCCCGATTCCGTCTCCTGGGAAGTCCTGGTGGTCGACAACAATTCCAAAGACGACACCCGCCACGTCGTCGACGAATTCGCCCGCCGCTATCCCGGTCGCTTCCGCTATCTCTCCGAACCGCAGCAAGGCAAGTCTTACGCCCTCAATTCCGGCATCCGTGAATCCTTCGGCGAAATTCTCGCCTTCATGGACGACGACGTAGCCGTGGACTCCAACTGGTTGCGCATCCTCACGTCCATCTTTCATGACCCGCAGTGGGCTGGAGCTGGCGGTCGCATTTTGCCCGAGCGTTCTTTCACTCCGCCCCCGTGGCTATCCATACAAAGCAAATATGCTCTTGCACCTCTTGCCATCTTCGATATCGGCTCGCAGTCCGGCGAGATGCGCGAAGCTCCCTTCGGCACCAACATGGCTTTCCGTAGAGAAGTGTTCGAGAAAGTCGGCGGTTTTCGCACTGATCTCGGCCCCCGCCCCGGTTCCGAAACGCGCAGCGAAGATACGGAATTTGGCTATCGTGCCTTGGGCGCCGGGCAGCGTCTCTGGTACGAACCCAGCGCTCTCGTTTACCATTCGCTCTCCCCCCACCGCCTCCAACAAAAATATTTTCTCGCTTGGTGGTACGACAAGGCTCGCGCCGATATTCGTGCCTACGGCGTTCCTGCGCATCACAAGTTTTTTGTCGCAGGAATTCCGCTGCGCCTTTTCCGCGGACTCGTCAATTGGGCCATCCGCTGGATCACTTCAATCAATCCCGCGCAACGTTTTTCCTGCAAAATTAAAGTGTGGATGAAACTAGGAGAAATTTCGGAGTGTTACCGGCTCGCTTCGCGCGCCAAAAATCACGACCAGCAAAACGTGGCGGAGACACACCCCGCCGCGAACTCCATCAAACATTGACCCGCGTTAAATTGCGCTTTTTGCGGAGTGCGCTTTCGGATTTGATAGAAGGTTTGTCCGCGACAGTCCCCGCAGTCGCGTCATCAGTGCCGCCAATTTTGGCCGGTCTTCCTGACAGATGGCCGCAAACTTCAGACCTAGCCCGCTGCCCGACTTGTATCTCACGATCGCGTCGGCTCGTAGCTGACCCTCTTGCACCAGGAAATGCAGATTAACCAGCGCTCCCACAGGTTTAGCGGTGCTCGTCTTCAGGAACAATCCGCCCATTCCCATGTCGCGTACCGGCGAAACGTCCGCTCTTCCATCGCAATTCCAGTACACCCATACGCTTTCCGCAGTCTCTACTCGCGAATAGAGCCTTCTCGAAGGCAATGACCCCGTTTGCCATGAATTAACCATACTCAGCTCTTGCCTTTCGTTTGTGAGATGGTTCATTACTGAACTGGCGGGGCTGTGGACAGTCAGAGACGGTACTATCAAAGTAGGAACAAGGCAAGTGGGGATTCTCCCTTAGGTCTAGTCCACTTGCAGACACCTTGCATCGCGCACGCTAACGGTCAAGGGTGAAGGAATTACCACTTAGTGGAACTCTTGGGGGACATTATCGTCTTGGTTCTAGCACTGAGCTCATTTCGTACGTTCCTGTAACCTGCTAGAATTGCAAGGTTTAACGTCGCACCCGATCTGCTTCGCTCGCTCGGCAAACTGGCGCGACACTTGCACCTCTTTTTCCGCCAGCTACGTGAACAGTGTCTCCGGAGCGCCCCCTAAGCTCCACTTAAAATGCATCCGCCAACGGCTAATTCTCGCGATACTTCGGCAAACGCCGACGTAAATATCGTCTATGGTTCGGCACCAGCCATTAAGGCTCTCAATGCCATGGCCTCCGAAATCGCTCGCACCAATCTTTCTGTCTTAATCCTCGGCGAAAGTGGCACTGGCAAGGACACCTACGCGCGTCTGCTTCACAGCCTTTCCAACGCTAACCACGGTTCATTCCACAAGATCAATTGCACCGTCGCCCCGGAACGCCTCGAATCCTTAATTTCCGAAGCGATGAGAGATTCGGCGGCGCATCAAGCCACTGCAACGCTCTATCTCGATAATCTTCAAGAACTGGACCTTGCCGCACAGCGGGCCTTGTTCTCCCGGCTTTCCGATGGCGAGTCGTCGGCTGCTCAAACAGACGCTCGCGCTTTCCGTCTGATTTCTTCTTCCACCAGAAGTCTCGACCACGAGGTGGAGACCGGTCGCTTTCGCCACGAACTTTATTTTCGTCTCAACGGCGCCTGTCTACGACTTCCGCCTCTTCGCGAGCGCAAAGACGACATTGCTTCTCTCTTGCAGCACTTCCTGATAAAACATACCATCAGCTCCAAATCCCGGGTCGCTCCGCTTACCAAAAGGAACATCGATACGCTCGTGCAATATCACTGGCCTGGCAATATTCGCGAACTCGAAAATTTCGCTTTGCGACTCACCGCGGTCGGCGACGTGCAGTCGGTGCTCCAGGAACTTCGCCTTAATTCCAAACCGAAATCTTTTGTTCCCGAAAGCCGCGGTTCATTCTCGCTCAAGACCGTGGCGCGCGCCGCTTCTCGCCAAGCCGAACGTGAGATGATCATGCACGCTCTCGAGCACACTCACTGGAATCGCAAGCGCGCTGCTCAAGAATTGCAAATCAGTTATAAGTCTCTGCTGTGCAAAATCAAGCAAATTGGGGCCATCCAGGGGGATCATGAAAACTGAGGAGAGAGGAATTCTTATGCCTTCGCAAATCCGGTTCGTCCTAGCCGCTGTGCTATTCGTGTCTCTTGGCTCCTGCTTTAATCTCGTCGCCCAATCGCCCGCTTCCGGTCGGAAGCCTGACGCTCCCGCTGCTTCTACTACCGCCGCCAACACTCCCGGCGGCGTCGACTATCTCATCGGCCCACAAGATGTCGTCAACATCGACGTTTGGAAAGAGCCCGAAATTACCCGCACCATTCCCGTACGTCCCGACGGAAAAATCTCTTTGCCTCTCCTGAACGATGTCCAGGCCGCTGGCCTCACCGCCATGCAACTCGCTGCCAATATCCGTGAAGGCCTCACCAAGTTTCTCAACGGTCCCCAGGTTACTGTCACCGTCACGCAGATCAACAGCCGCAGGGTCTTTGTTACCGGCGAGGTCGCTCACTCCGGCGCTCTCCCCCTGCTTCCTGGCATGACCGCTCTGCAGGCTCTTTCCGCTTCCGGCGGCTTTACGCAGTTTGCTCGCGAAAAGAACATCTACATCCTTCGCACCGAGAACGGCAAACAAGTGAAGCATCCTTATAATTATAAGGACGTCCTCAAAGGCAAAGCCGAGGATATACCCCTTCTCTCGGGTGATGTAATCGTAGTGCCGTAGGGATGACTTATGACTTTTCGCGCCTCCATCTTCGCTGCTCTCTTGTTCTCGGTTACTCTCTCGTTCGGCGTCCGTGCTTCCCATGCCCAGGAAGAGCCGCAACAACCTCCTCCGGACAATCCCCAACAGCCGCCCCCGGATAATCCTGATCCCTTTCCTGGCGGTCCCCCAAAACCTGCCGGTTCCGCTTTACCGGCGTTTGGGCTCAATGGCGAAGGCACACTACAAGACGACTACTCCCCCTTGACCGGTATGCAGAACACCACCCTCGGCTTCCCGGAGATTCGCCACAGTTACTGGGTGCCTGGCGCCCAGTTCAGCACCAACATTCAGTCCAATCCCAACGGCAACTATGGCGGAGACAGTTGGACCACCACCAACTACTTCGCCGGCAATCTCAGTCTGGTCCAAGCTTGGAATCACTCCATGCTGGCGGTTAACTACTCTGGCGGCGGCTTCTTTTCCAACATCGCTGGTCAAGGTTCCGGCTATTATCAGACGATGGCGGCCGCGCAAAATTATCGTACCGAGCGCTGGCTTGTACAGATAGTTGATTCCTTCTCCTACATTCCTCAAAGCGCCTTCGGTTTTGGCGGAGGTACTGGCCTTGGCATTCCCGGCGTGGGCGGTTCGCTGGGCACCACCATTCCCAGCCTTGGAGGCAATTACGTCCCGAATCAAAGCGTATACGGCGTTGGCCCTTACTACAACAACGTTGCCGGTCTTCAGCTTTCCTATGCTCTCACTCGCCGCTCTTCCATCACTTTGGCGGGCTCTTACGGCTTTCTCGATTTTTCCCAACCAGGGAATATCGATTCCAATACCACTGTGGGCAGCATCGGCTACAACTATGTTTTGAGTCGCAATGACACGGTTGGTCTGGTCTACCGCTACAGTGACTATCGTTATCCCGGAAATCCCCAGGCTTATGGCGACCACGTGTTCAGCGTTGCTTATGGCCGCAAAGTCACCGGTCACATCGGCCTGCGCATTTTTGTTGGTCCCGAAATTACCAATTATCGCGTACCTGTTGGCAATACTTCGCGGACCACCGGCTTTTCCACCACCGCTTCCTTGATCTACGGGTTCGAACGCGGCAGCTTCACCCTCGGTTACATCCATGGATTGTCGTCGGGCAGCGGTGTCTTGATCGGCTCTATTCTTGATCAGTTCAACGCCGGTTTTTCCCATCGAATCACCCGGGCCTGGACCGGCAGCCTCAATGTTGGCTACGCCCGCAACAGCCCCCCCTCAGGTACCGCCGCTGCCGGCTATCCGGCCTACAACGACTGGTTCTTTACCGCCAATCTCAGTCGCCCCATCGGACGCTACGTGAACTTTGCTACCGCCTACACTGCTACACGCACCAATTATTCGGGTGCCGGCTGCACTGGCCCAACTTGTGCTACTGCCGCCAGCACCACCTATAGCGCCTTTACCGTCAATCTGTCCTGGCATCCCCGCCCGTTCGTATTGCGGTAGTTTTTTCCAGGGTTGTAAACGGGAAACTCCGTGCGCCGCAGCGCGCGTCCGACCCGAATCGCAGGTACAATATTACGTAGGATAGGACGAGAGACCCGTACTATGTATAAAAGCTTCTTTGGCCTCAAAGAGAGCCCTTTCAACGTCAATCCCGATCCTCGCTTCCTGTTTCTAACGAAGCAGATCGAAGAGGCTTTGACCGGCCTCATGTACGGCATTCAGACCCGTAAGGGCTTTATCACCCTCACTGGTGAAGTTGGCACCGGCAAGACCACGCTGATCAACCGTCTACTCGACTGGCTCCACCATCGCCGCGCCCGTACCGCGTTCCTTTTCAATTCCCGGATGAACACCAGTCAGCTTATCGATTTCATCCTCGCCGAATTCGATATTCCTTGCGAATCTAAATCCAAGAGCCAGCAGCTCATGAAGCTCAACCATTGGCTGCTCGACCGTTATCGCAATGGCGAGACCGTCGTCCTCATCATCGATGAAGCGCAAAACCTTACCTATCCCGTGCTCGAAGAAGTTCGTTTGCTCACCAATCTTGAAACGTCAACCGAAAAACTTCTTCAGATCGTTCTCGCTGGCCAGCCCGAACTCGAAGAAAAACTAAAGCTTCCGCAACTTCGCCAACTCCGCCAGCGTATTATGCTGCGTTGCCGCACCACGTCTATGTCCAAGGAACAGACTCACGAATACATTGTGGAACGTCTGAAAACTGCCGGCGCTGGACCCGAGCCTATTTTTAGTCCTGCCGCTATGGACACCGTTCATCTTTATTCGATGGGCATTCCCCGCGTCATCAACTTGCTCTGCGAACATTCCCTGGTCAACGCATTCGTCGATCATCAGCGTCCGATCCAGCCCAAAATTGTCGAAGAAGTTGCCCGTGAATTTCAACTGGACGAAGTCGAGCCCATCGCCCCCATTGGCGGCTCCAAAATCGATACCGACGTCTACAATTCCGAATCCTTCTTGCAAAACTTGGGTGAAGCGCTCTCCCGCTTCCGCGTAGGTCCCACTACCACCCGCGATCGCAAGTAGCGTCAGCTTCCATTTCACACAATCCTTACCCACTACACGCATTGCGCCCACTCTTGTTTCTTACGCTTCCTATACCTTCAGGTGGGACGATTCTGACTATCTCTCCGCCATTTGAAGAACCCACCCTTTCTTGCCACTCTAGAAAAATCTCTTCTGCCACGCCGTGGAGGCGCCCATCGATAGCCCAACACTAGTCCAACCGAGCGCGGCTTCCATAGACCTCAAGAATTCTTCCTTTGCGACAACTCTTGTCCGCTCGCATCGACTCGATACCTGCATCGTCGCGGCAGCCATGCTCGCCTCCGCCATCCTAGCCTGGTGGCACATCCGCTCCGTTTCTATCTGGTACGACGAAGCCATCACCATGCTGACCGTCTCCGGCCATACCATCCCCGATTCCTCTCTTACCATGCAGCAATTTCACCCCTCCGCTAATTTGCTCAAGATTCTCTCCGACCTTTACCACTACGATGTCCACCCTCCGCTTTATTTTTGGACTCTCGCTATCTGGCGCGTGATCTTCGGTGGCTCCCTCGAAGTAGCCCGCGCCCTCTCCGCGCTCTTTACTCTCGCCACCCTCGCCCTTTTATATCGTTACGCCATTGCTGTCGAACTTCGCTGGCCTTCCGTTCCTGTCGTTCTCTACGCTCTCTCTGCCGCCGGTCTTCGTTATGCCTACAACGCGCGTCCCTACGCCATGGCCACATTCCTGATCGTCTTGACCCTTTTTCTCGCGCACCGTAAATCCCCGTGGACTGGCCTTTGCGCCGCGGCCTGCGTTGCCACTCACTATTTCGCTGCACTCTGCATCGGCCCCATTGTCGTCATCGAATGCCTTCTCGCTTGGAATCTCAGCCGCCGCTGGGTCTTGGCAACGTTCTTCTCCTTCGCCACACTCTGCGCACCGCTCGCCATTCTCGTCGCCAATCATGTCGGCGCACGCCCCCATCAGTACCCCGGTTTCGGCATCTTCCGTAAGGAACTCCACGAACTCCTTCGCGCCGCCATCAAAGGCGCGATGCCTAGCTCCTCGTTATGGCGTTATTGGTATCTCGCGATTGTGCTGGCAGGTCTCTTCGCTCTGGTTGGTGGCTTCCGCGCCATCGCGCGCAAGCAGTTCACTCTGCCCTTGGCCTACGCCGCGTTTCTCTCTTCGTTCTTGCTTCTGGCCGTTGTCACCAACAAGTCCATTATGCAAATGCCTAACGACTACTACCTTGGCGTTGGCGCTCCATTGCTCGTCCTTCTAATGGCCTACGGTGTAAACGCCATTCCCTACGCGACTCCGTTGCTCGCCGCCGCTGTCCTCGTCGGCACCATCACGCAAACTCCGACGCCCATGTTCACTTCCCCCGATTACCGCGCCATGATGTCCCACATTCGTTCCGAGTGCGACCATTGCGCCGTTCTTGTCGGCTTCGGTTGGGGAGGCTCGGTTCCCGCCTGCGTCTTGTACGAATCCCACGGCCTTGATGTTTATTCTCTTAAATGGCGCGACACTCCCGACGAAGTCCTTCAACGCATCGGACCCAACCGCACTATCTACCTGATCCCCGCGAACGAACCACGCACCATCGACATCGAAAAGCAATTCGAACAATCCTTCCTCTCCGAACCCGGCGACGGATATTTCAAGCTCGACGTCAACCATCCACTCCTTCACTAATCTCCCTTTGCACTTCTGCAACTCTCTCGTAGCGCACCTTCCCGCTGGCGCTTTACCCAACGAAAAGGAAACTTGCCAATCCACCATCTCGGACTTCGTGTAGGAGTTCGAGTTCATTCCCTTTGCTTTCTGTAAAGAGCAAAGTTTGATTAAACCATTTACGCGGCCGTTCTCTGTGCGTACGCCAATCCTGCATCATCAACAAGGTACGACCAGGGATAAACGTACGACGAAGGTACTTATACCAGGCATCATTAGCAGTTATCGTGCGTCCGCAATCAACGTACAGAAACTCAATAGCATCTTCACCCCACCTAAACTGCTCAAGGTTTTCATTCCCGTCATAGTTAGTAAGTTTGGCCTGCTGAACCGAAAGCAGGTGTCGAATCTCGCCTGTGTATTTGTCGAACAAATGGCGGAACGACGCGTGATCCGGCAATTTTTCGTCATCTGCTACATAGCCGTTCATCCAATGCGCACGCCAGATGAAGTCATCTATCACATGGAGCCGTTTCCCGGCGAAATTCGGATTGCCGGCAAGACTTCGGACAATGTACTGGGTGGAAGCCCCCAACCACGGGCCGAGTTCGACAGCGCAGCCGATGCCTTCGAAGAATGCCCCGATGTAGCTGTAGTACTGCGCTTCCTCGGTAGATATCATCGCGGGGATCTGAAATTGCCTGGGAGTCAAACTAAGCCACGGAGCGCAAGGCGACATTACCGATATTTGCAGTTCCGACTTGCCATCAAAACTCTTGATGTTGTGCGCAGGCTTGCGATGCAAAGCGAGCGCAGCTCTCTGAAGATCATAGGCGTCAACCATCTGAGCTTCCAACCGATCAATAGTTTTTTGAACCGCTCGCGTATCAATGGCTGAAGGTGATGCTCCCGCAGGCGGTGCGAACAGCAAACTCTTCAACGCCAGAAGGCGATTGCGGACGGGCCTCAAATGGTAGCGGGACATGAAAAACTTGCCTTAGTTCTCGATGCAACTGATGGAACATACACTCCGACTTTCCTCGCGTCAATCGAGATCTGACAAGATGCAATCGGCTGAACAGACCCTTCAGCTACTTGGTTCATATCGGAACCACCTACCGGATTTTCCGTTATCAGTACATCTGGGCTGACGAAACGCCTATTTTGTGAGGCCGGTGATTATTCCACCAGAGATCGTGCTCGGTCCCTCACGATTTTAGTGGACCGATACCGTCAAATTTGTGGGAGCAGCCGGAGCCTTAGAAGACGATGAAACTATGCCGTGAAACGTAACGACGCTTGTCGCAGGAATCGAATAGAAAAACGCGTCGCTAGAGACATTTGTATCCGTCTGGTCAACTAGGTTGACGCTCGCAGATGTAAGTGTCGGTGTAACCGAGGTTACAGAGGGAAATCCGGAAAACGAGAAGTCTACAGTCTCCGCAGATGAGTTCTGATTGATAGCAACGATGGCAAATTTTGTGTTTGTAGAGTCTTTGAACGCACTGACATAAATTCCTGACTTTGGATTCGTTGTTGCTTCAATGCGCTGCCATCCGGGACGCACGAATTTGCTCCAATTGCCAACGGCCCAAAAACGTTGTGCAATGGCGTTCGTTTCGGTCCAATATCCAAGATTGCCGGAAAAAATTAGCTCCCAGTATTGCCAACCACTAGCATTTGCCACAGTGAAGAAATCATGGATGCTCTTAGCCCAGACCAGCGCGTCCGCCATGCTGGTGTCATCACACCACGTTTCGCCTGGACAGTTGCTCCCATTATTGGCAATCAGCCCGCCATTCGTCTCACTCATCCATAGATGTCGTCCACTTGAAGTGCCCAGTGGATATGCGCTCGGTAAAGCACAGCAGTACCCATTATTAGGAGCGTAACCGCTGCCGTAGTCATGAGCGGCAACGATGTTGACATACTGAGCGCACACTGAATCGTTCAGGCAGGCACTCGCGAAGTCCGGGTTGAACCATCCAGATGTTTCGGGAAGCATCAGCTTGGGAGAACTCTTTTGCACACTGTTCCAGGCAGCCTTTGCAAGCGCCGGGCCTAGATACTTGCCTACAAAAGTATCAATCGTTGCCGCTGTCCACTGGCATGAGCCGTAGGAGTTATGGAGGATATTTGGCTCATTCCCTACACCAAGAACGGAAACCGGGGCTCCCACGGAGGTAGCCATCGTGTTGATGTAGTTCACGATGTAATTCGCATAGGTCGTATAGTTCGAAGCCAAAGAGGGATTGGACGAAAAACAGGTCGAGCCATCGGGGCCGTAAGTTCCATCAGCCCAAGTACTGCTGGATTTTATCGAAAGCGGCGGGGACATAAGCGAGAGTTCTATAAGGGCCCCCCGCGCCGTTGCCTCCTGCAGTGTCACAAGATCAGGAATACTATTGTCCTCCGTGTTCGCGGTACGAACATACGCCATGCCAATTCCTGCTGTAGCCGAGAAGAAAAGATCGGCTTGAGCGCCACTCAACGAATTCCCATACGTTGCCGTCATGCCCCCAAATCCATCCATGGTCTGGTATGTCGTATTCCAGTTGACCGTTGCGGATTGTGCAAAGAGTGACGGAACCGCTGTCAATATCAGTAACGATAAAAATAATATTTTCATGGCCGTGATCTGAAGTATTTGTTTCTCCGTTCCGCTTAGCCTCTCGGCCAACACTGGACTTGCCCGAAGACTACGAACTAAACGCTCAGGACCGGAGATCACCTTCCACAATTGGGATGCTCCTCTTCTCAGTCACAATAACCAAAAGTGCCCGAGAGAGTGCAAGGCTTTGACTACTGCGCCTCTGAACCCAACGTAACAAGCAAACTTGAAGGGGAGCAACTGTCCCGAAGGGAGGATGTGACTATGTCAATGGTACAGCACGAGATGCTGGACCGAAGCGCATCCGGGTTGCCATTGCCTATGCCATGTAAATGTGCATGCCGATTTGCGATTGCGCTTCGCTATGGGATGGCACTCATTTGTCAAAATCGTGAGCGGTTCTGCTCAACGCCATCTGCGCTTAAGCCCCTCGGAGCATGACTTGAACTCCCGGCCGGAGGAATTGCCCATGTCCAGCCCTTCTCAAAAATCGATGCAGCTAATTTGGCCGGAAATAGTCCAACGCTTCAATACACCTCGCAGCTCACTCACTTTCTACGTCCATCTCTGCTTTCCTCTTCCTCGCCTACCCGAAGCAAAACGGTCTTCGTGTCGGCGTAAGAAACGAGTCGGATAACACTGCCTGTTGGGATCTCTTGGACTTCGTTCTCAAATGCGTAAATGTAATCGTTGTCGACGACGCTTATCGGCATTCGTGTCATTGGTGCGAGCCAAGTGTAATTGCGTGTGAACCGATAAAAATTCAGGGAAGGCTCCATTAACCAGCTATTTCCAAGTTTTACCATCCGATTAGGGAAGTTACGCTCGCGGTCGTGGTCAACTATTTCCAGGATCTCCTTATTATGTGCGTCAAACGGCCAGTTATAACAAGAATGTGCTGTGAAGCTGAGGCAGAAGTGACAGATGAGAACTGCGCCTATCGCTGCTGATAGCGAGAGCGTTATCAGCTTTTGCCAATAACGCCTCGAACGTCTTGCCAGCAAATACAGCGTTGAAAGTAGTACAAGAGCGTAAAGAGGTATGTAGTACAGCGCTGCGCGGTCTTTAGGGAAGAGGATGTGGAGCCGGTAGTGCTGAAGGATGGGTAGAGCCACTGCCAAAGACAGCATCATGAGAAGCACCCCGCATAAGGGGACATCTTTCCTTGAAAAAAGCAGATAGAGTCCGAAAATCAAAAGCATGATGAACATTGCGACGAGGATTGCGGAAACGAACTTATTTGTTTCAGTTGAATAGGCCATCGAATACAGCGAGGCCCGCACTAAGCTGCCGACCGTATCACTTGTGAAACCGGTGTGCCCGCCAAAGTAAAACTCCCCAGCCCGTTTGAGTTGGCGTGTCCTGAAAAGGATAAATACCAGGAATATGCCGCTCGTTGAAAACAACGCAAACGCCGCCGTTATATGGCGGCGGCTAAACCTGCGCAGCGATGCATCGCTAAACAGCAGCCACGCACTTGCCAGCAGAAGCGGAAGGTAGTAATTCAGGAACGCGAAATTAGAGAGCACTGCGAGAGAGCCAGCCAATACGCATAGATACAGATTTTTTACAAAACCCACCTGTCGCCTCTCCTCATACGCGCGGGTGAACAGGTACAGGCTCAACATCATAAACGCCAACGCGAGTCCGTAGCCACGGGCCAGAAAAAAGAAGTCCAGTGAGAATGGGTTGAGATTCAGCAGCGCGAATCCTGTCATCTGCAAAACGGGATAATGTAAACGTTTAACCAATAACAGTGTGCAGCCGAGGTAAATCACATGTGCCAATAAGTTAGGCAGGCGCAATGATAATTCCGAGTTTCCAAAAAGAATCGAACACCAACGCATCAGAAGTGTGTTCAGCAGATGGTTGTTAGCTGATGCGTACCACCTTGGCGCCCAACTGAAGATGGCGAAGCTTAGGCTTTCGTCATGTACAAAGGGAAATGTTGCGGCTCGGTAGATCGAGGAAGCCAGTAACGCAACGCTGCAGAGAAGCAACAGAGCCAGCGTGATGCGGCGTAGAAAACGTATGCGTCGTGGATGTAGCACGTGGATTTACGGAAGTATAAGTCGAGTTTCAATCCGTAAGCATCCGCCACGGCGGGCGAGTAGCCGATGAGTAATGCGCGAAGCCACTCCGTTCCCGAATGGAACGGTCATCTGCAATACTTCTTCGCAAGACAGCTACCTGCTCCCGCGCTCCTACGCAGAGGGTGTATCGAGGATTCTACAATTCCCAAATTTCGAATAATGAATTTAGTGTCTTTTAGTGCAGATTGCCAAACGCAGTACCTCGTTGTGGTCTCCGCGGTCGCCCAATCGGCACGCGCACTTGCCCCGACTTGGCCCCTTCCATAAGGAACACAGCTTTGTCCAAATTCTTCTTGACCCACCACTTCACATCTAAACCCCGGAGCTGTGTATTTTTCGCCGCTTCAAACCCAAACAATGCATCAATCCACCTATATTTCCACGAGAGCTTCGGGCTCCCCAAGTCCTGGCCCAACTCCTTGGCCAACTCCCTCGCTTGCTCCACGATTTCTTCCTGCTCGGGATAGAAATGTATCAACGATTCGCGCAGATATCGCACACACGCCGCACGCACCCTCTCGCTATCCTCCAGCGATCGAATATATTTAACGTGTAATTGCATCGATAGCCACTGCGATTCGCGCCTTGTAACCGACTCTCCGATATGGCTCAAGCTCCGAAATCCCGGCCCGCGATAATACACTTTGCCTTCCGGCACAAACTGCACTCCATCGCTCGCCATTATCGCCCGGCTGAAATATTCCCCGTCATCATCCACCGACAATCTTGTGTCCCAGGGCCCAACCGCTTCGGTCAATTCGCGGCTCACCAGCCACGACCCGGTCTGCATGTAAATGTTCTGCCCCATTTTCCGCAGCAACCACTCCACCGGAGACAAGTCGCACCACAAAGCCGTGGGCACAAACTTCGCTCTATAATACCGGTACAAAAATTTCCCCCACGCGCACGATACCAGCGTCCTCTTGCCTCCGTGTGTGCTCAGCCAGTTCACCTGCGTGGCAATCTTGTCCGGACTTAGCAAGTCATCTGCATCCAGCCACTGAATGTAGTCTCCGTGACTCAGCGAGAACGCTTTATTCCTCGCCGCCGATGCTCCCTGACTCCTCTGCAACACCAGGCGCACGCCGTCCCCTTCAAATCGTCTCACTACTTCCGCGGTTCGATCCGTCGATCCATCGTCCACTACGATAATTTCCGTGTTTAGCCATGTCTGCCCCAACGCCGACCGTAACGTGTCGCCAATCGAATCTTCTGAGTTATGGACAGGAATTAAAATTGATACCAAAGGTTCATTGTTGCCGTCTCGTAACGCCCGCGCGTCTTTCGCCGGCGCTGCAGCCTTCTTGCGAGCCCACAATTTTTTCTGGGAATACACTGCGGAAGCCTCCTGAGATCCATGCGCCAAATTCGCGCCCTAACGCCTTGCATTCGACTTAAGCCCAAAAGCGCTGTGGCTGGATGCGCGCGGAAGACTCAGAGGCCAAGAAAGCTAGTTACACGTACTCGTGGCACACACTAAATTTTTAACCCGCCCCACATTGGTACGCCATACGCTCTAACCCCTATGGCCACCTTCGAGAGCTTGTAAGTATTATTTTGAGAATTAGATACAGGACACTACTGGCGTGCCTTGAGATAATATCACAATGTAGTCCCTCACGTTTGTAGCCCTGAAATCCTCACTTAACGCGCCACACAACTCGCCGCCACCATCCCCGCTCGGGCTTCCACACTGCTCATTCTTCCGTCCTCTGGCTCGGTCTTATAGATTTTCAGCGTCCCATTGCTCCTCACGACCTCCCCAATTTTGCCCAACAGCGGGTCTAGGTATTCGATGTTGCTCGCCCATATATAGTCATAATCCTTCCGCAGCGATTCAACCCTGAATTGCCGGTTCAGCAATTTGTCGCCATACTGATCGTCGTCGTCGCACATTGGCACTCGCAATTGCAGCGGCTGCACGCTCTTCTGGTGAAACAGGCTCGGCGTAATCCATCCATCTTCGATCACCCCGTACGACCAGAAATGCAAATTGTCGCTATCCAGCCACGCCGTGTTTCCCTTCGCGCTATACGCCAGCACGTGCGCGTTCCGCGGAATATATTGAAAATTGTTCGCCAGCTCCGTCAGCCGCTTCTGCTCCCTCGCGAAGTGCATCCCGACCACCAGCGTGCTCGCCAGAAATAGCGCCGTCCCCGACGCCACAATCCAATCTCTCCGTCCGCTAAACGCCGGAATCGCCAGCGCAAACAAAAACGCGAAAATACAGAACCGGTAATCGATGAACGCCAAATCTCCGTACTGGTCCGGCATCGCCCAGTGCACTAACAATAACGCCGCCGCCACCGCCATCCAGCCCCACTGCACCTTTAGCTTGTCGCGCCGCGCCAGAAAATACACAGCCGTCGCCCCCACCACTAGCGCCATCACATAACCAAGCGTCTTCGAATATCCCTGCAGCGGGATCATCATGCTCTTCACTTTTCCCATGAACTGCCATGTCGAATAATCCAGCCCGCGCCCCGCCCATCCATGCAGCTTCGCGTATCCAAACAGCGCCACTCCGGGCGTGAACGGCAGCACTCCCATTACCAGTCGGTTCCCAATTCCCGCGGCCACCAGCGTGTACACCACCACCGCCAGCCCCGCCACCGCGAATCCTCCCAGATGAGTTAGATACAGCAGCGTCGTCAGCATCCACAGCAATATATACGTGCTTGTTTTTCCCTCACGCGCCCAATCCAACCACACGCCCATCACCACAAAACACAGCGCCAGGCTTAGTTGGAAGCTCATGAAGCCCATCAATATGTCGGGGTTATACGCCACCGCAAACGCAAAAATCGCCAGAAACTCGCTCTGCGGATTCGCTCTTCGCAAAAAGAATAGTCACCGATAGCGGCAGACCCAACACGCACAGCGTCAGCATCAATTTTCCTGCCGCGTAAATTCCCACCACGCTCTGGAACACCTGCATCAGCAAATCTACAAACAGATACGGATTCGGTCCCCAGTCCGCCGCAAACCAACGCCCAAAGTCATAGTTGGGATCGTGCAGATGATGCAAAACAAAAGCTCGTGCCAAATGGTTCGGATAATCCACCAGCGGTGGATACTTCACCAACCAAATCGGCAGTGCCAACAAAATGCACGCAACCACCAACAGCGCCACGCGCACTCTCGCATCCGGTAAGTTCAGCCCGGCCGAATCAAATGCAACCGGCCCCCGCTCTATCGGTTCGGATACACCCATCCGTCTTGCGTCCGGGGCTGGGGCGCAAACCTGCCTCGTAAAATTCTCCATGCTCTCGATTTAATCAGACCAGCGATTCGCCACAACCCAGCCAACCCTTCAATCCCTCCCACGAAATCACCTAGACCCCCGTAGATGATTCCCCTCAGGCCTCACATCGCTTACCGCTTCACCGTCTCAATCTCGGTTTCAGATTTTTCCCCCGCCCGCAGCTTGCTGCCTGCCTCTTCGTTTGCGCACCGTCGCGCCTCCGTATCCTGCGCATCCACCACCGCAATCGCCGCGATATTTACAATTTCCTCCACTTCCGCATCGCGGTGCAGCACATGTACCGGTTTCGACATCCCCATCAAAATCGGCCCAATCGTTTCCGCTCCGCCAATCCTGCTCAGCAATCGGCAGCACGTATTCGCCGACGTCAGGTCCGGGAAGATCAGCACGTTCGCTCCTCCACGCAGATTCGAAAACGGATACGTCTGCTCCAGTATCTCCGGCACCACCGCCGTGTCTGCCATCATCTCGCCATCGATCATCAACTCCGGCTCCATCTCTCGCGCCAGCTTCACCGCCCGTCTTACTTTCTCCGCCAGCGGATGTGCCGTGCTCCCAAAGTTCGAAAACGACAGCATCGCCACCCGTGGCGTCACGTTGAATCGCCGTGCCGTTTGCGCCGCACAGATCGCAATCTCCGCCAGGTCTTCTGCACTCGGCTCGATGTTCACTGTGCAGTCCGCCAGAAAATACAGCTCGCCTCGCTTGGTCACTAGCGCATATACTCCGGAAACTTTGTGCAGCCCCGGTCGTGGCTTAATCACCTGCAGCGCCGGCCGGATCGTTTCCGGAAAATGTTGCGTCACGCCTCCCACCAGCGCATCCGCATCGCCCAACTCCACCATTAGCGTCCCGAAAATGTTTCGGTTCTTCTGCACCACGTCCCGCGCTTCCGAAAGCGTCATCCCGCGCCGCTGCCGCAATTTGTAATACGCCGCTACATACTCCTCGCGCCTCGCCCACGTCGCCGTATCCACAATCTCAAACTCATCCACGTCTACATCCAGGTCCACCAACTTCGCGCGTATCGCGCCCGCGTTCCCCAGCAGGATGGGCCGCGCAATTTTTTCTTCCACCAGGATATGCGCCGCCCGCAGAATTTTCTCGTTGTCTCCCTCGGGAAACACCACCCGGCGTGGTGCCAGCTGCGCTTTGTGAATCATCAGCCGCATCACTTCGTGCGCTTTGCCCAACAGTTTTTCCAGCCGCTCGCGGTATTCCGCCAGATTTACCGGCTCCCGCGCCACTCCCGTTTCCATCGCCGCTCGCGCCACCGCCGTTGCTTCCCACACCAGCACTCGCGGATCAAATGGTTTGGGAATGATGTATTCCCGCCCAAAACGGATCCTGCGCACTCCATACGCATGGCATACCGAATCCGGCACATCTTCCTTCGCCAGTTCCGCTAGTGCCCGCGTCGCCGCCAATTTCATCTCTTCATTGATTGCCGTAGCCCGCACGTCCAGCGCCCCGCGAAAAATAAACGGAAATCCCAGCACGTTATTCACCTGATTCGGATAATCCGATCGGCCCGTCGCCATAATCACGTCGTCGCGCGCCGCCAGTGCCTGTTCATACGTCAATTCCGGATCGGGATTCGCCATCGCAAACACAATCGGCTTCGCCGCCATCGACTTCAGCATCTCCGCCGTGAACGCTCCCTTCACCGATAGGCCCACCAGCACATCCGCGCCTCTCACCGCTTCACTTAATGATCGCAATTTCGTCTTCTGTGCAAACCGCGCTTTGTACACATTCATTCCTTCTCTACGACCCTCGTAAATCACTCCCTTCGTGTCCGCCATCAAGATGTTTTCGCGCTTCACGCCCAGCCGCACATAATGTTCCGCGCAAGCAATGCCCGCCGCGCCGCTTCCATTCACCACCAGCCGCACTTTCTCTATCGCCTTGCCCACAATCTCCAGCGCATTCAGCAGCGCTGCTCCCGATATAATCGCGGTCCCATGCTGATCGTCGTGAAACACCGGAATCTTCATCGTCCTTTTCAGCGTCTCTTCAATGTAAAAACATTCCGGCGCCTTGATGTCTTCCAGGTTGATTCCCCCAAACGTCGGCTCCAGCAATTGGCAAACGCGGATCACGTCATCGGCATTCGTCGAGTCCACTTCCAGATCAAATACGTCCACATCCGCGAACCTCTTAAACAGCACCGCTTTTCCTTCCATCACCGGTTTTCCCGCCAGCGGTCCGATCGCTCCCAGGCCCAGCACCGCCGTCCCATTCGTCACCACCGCCACCAAATTTCCCCGCGCCGTGTATTTGTACGCGTCATGCGGGTCGGCCTGAATTGCCAGGCACGGCTCCGCCACTCCCGGCGTGTAAGCCATGCTCAAATCCCGCTGTGTCCGGCACGGCTTCGTCGATGTCACTTCAATTTTTCCTGGTCGCGCCCCCAGGTGGTATGCCAGCGCGCTATTCTTCAGTGTGTTCACGGAATTCTCCTCAGTCCCAAGCCTGCACATCACAATTTAGGCAAATTGACTCAAAGAAACTGCCGCACGTCCCGGGCCACCAGACACACCAGTACCCTTTACCTCTGAACTCTAATCCTTTATAAATGAGTCGTTTAGCAAAGCCTGGAAACCGCCGATGACCCAAAAACGTGACCGCCGTCACATTTTGCGCCTTCCCACCCATCTCCTCCAACTCCCCTGAGCCAACTCCCCCAACCTCAACTCCCCACGAAAAGTCCAGCCAACTCCCCATTACCGCCTCGCGCCGGTATACCGCCGCACCGAATCTTTGTAGGGGCGCGGCTTCAGCCGCGCGCCATCAATCCGCTACAGCCCGGCTTTAGCCGTTGAGGGACGCCGAGTGCCCACACGCCGTGTCTGCGAATGGGGTTTTTCTCCCCGTCCACCACGCCGCACCGAATCTTTGTAGGGGCGCGGCTTCAGCCGCGCGCCCATCAATCCGCAGCCCGGCTTCAGCCGCTGAGGGACGCCGAGTGCCCACACGCCGTGTCTGCGTGTGGGGTTTTTCTCCCGTCCACCACGCCGCACTAAATCTTTGTAGGGCACGGTTTCAACCGTGCCGCCATCGATCCGCTCCAACCCGGCTTTAGCCGCTGAGGGCACTCACACTTCGCCTCACCTCACTATTAATTCCGATGCGGACATCCCGAGCCAACGCGAATTGTTCTGGACAAGATTTAGATTTAGGTTATAATATCAACTAGCTAATACTGTGCCTTAGCGCATCGCCGCAGCGAAGCGCATCCAATCGTTCATCCACTTCTCAAAATTGCGCCGAAAAACAATTTCGTCCACTACTCATGCAAGTCCATTGTTTTAACCACTTACAAAAGTGATAGAAAACAACGAGCTTTAAGTCTCCCAGATGCAACACTTCCGAAAAAAGGGGAGGGGGGAGGGGCTAGGAGCGAGTATTTGGAATACTTGTTCATAAGCCACTACACGCATCTCAAACTTGAGCTATCCCGGAGGCATTTTATCCGACAAACGATCCTGCTTATTTCTTTCCCAATCCTGCTCTTACTTCCTTTGATGGCATTTGCACAAGCAAGCAAATTCCCGCCGGATCAACTTAAGGTGCACCTCGTCCTCAACAAACAGGAATTTCGGCTTGGGGAACGAATAGAGTTAAAAGTCGAGATTCTCAACGCCAGCCAGAAGCCTTTGCTCATTGCTAATGAGATCTACCTGTCGAGCGGTTTGGTGAGTTATTTGGAACCCGAATTAAGCGACAGCAGAGGGCCTATTTCACCTCGAGGAGCGATCATTTCTGATCGGTTTTCTCCGCTGGAGAAGAAATCCGCAAGTGAAACCGTATTGAATTTCTTTCTTCTTCTTCGTCCGGAGACTTCCTTCGTCGAGAGATTCAAGCTTTTCGATCTCTTCGATACCTTTGGATATGTTCTCCACCCAGGGACCTACAGCCTCAAAGCGTATTACTCCTCGAATGGGCTCTTCTATCCACCTGCCTATCAAATGTTAGGGCTCACCGAAGAAGACGTGAACTCGCTTCCTTTTCAGGCATGGCATGGAAAGCTTGCAACCAACGAAGTCTCATTCAGAATCCTTCCCGTCGCGAAGAAGCAATAGCCCGTAAATATGGGGTTAATATTAGACGCCAGGTGAATCGTTGCTCTATGGTCATCTCAGGCGGTGACTTGGCACTCTCGCGATGGCTCTATTTCGGGTGTTTAGCCGTGCGTCGATCCCAACCCCTGTATTTTCCGCAGATAGACAAGCCTATGCCCTAAGCTATTTAGATCCAGTAATTTAGAGGCGGGGTGGTGGGTGGGGTAGCTTATTATCGTTAACTAGGAACGACGCGAATCCAACTTGGTCTCGCGTCGTCGCCAATTAGCCGGGTGCAGAGCGAACTAAGAACCCGCCCCAGTGTCTTCGCCCACACTGAAATACGTACAATCCGGATGCTGAAACGCCAACGCGCTCACGCTGGCCTCGGGGTCCATCATGTAGCCCTCAGTAAGCTGAACGCCAATTTCGTCCGGCTTCAGCAATTTCCAAATTCCGGTCTGATCTTCCAAATCCGGGCACGCGGGATACCCGAAGCTGTACCGCTTCCCGCGATACCGCGATGTGAATCGTTGCGCCATGGTCAGCTCTGGCGGGTCGGGGAATCCCCAGTCTTCGCGAATGCGCCGGTGCAGCCACTCCGCACACGCTTCCGCCGTTTCAATCGCCAGTGCCTGCAAGCCATGCGACTTGAAATAATATCCGTCGTGCTTCGCTTTCTCCGCTCGTTCGCGCACGCCTTCGCCGGCGCTCACCACGAACACGGCAACATGGTCGCGCTTGCCATCTTTCGTTGGCAAAATGTAATCGCTCAGGCATAACTGGTCGCCAGTCTTCTGCCGCTTGAAGTTCCACGTCAGTTCCGGCGCACTCGCTCCCGGCGCGAACAAATGCATCGCCTCGCCTTCCGATTCCGCCTCGAAGAACTGCCACACCGCGCGCACCTTCATAAACGTTGCGGCTTCGTTCTTCACTTCTTCCATCTCGTTGTACAGCTCCACGGCCTTTGCTTCGCGCGCCGCCAGATGCTTCTCGAAATCGCCGCGATACCCCATGTGCCGCCCATACAACATGAACGGATTGATGTAGCTCCACAGGTCCCGCAGATCCGGCACCAGCCGCACCTTGCGGTCCAGATATCCCACCGGAGGAATCGGCAAATCCGCGCGCACCTTTGGCGAACGCGTCACCGCCGGCTTCTCGACCACTTTCACCGTGGTGGTCACACTCACGCCGTTGCCGGAAATCGCGTGCTCGCTCAGCACCTTGGCTCGCGTCGCCGGATCCATCAGTTCATTCATCAAACGCAGCCCGGTCATCGCATCTTTGGCGTAGCACACCGCGCCGCTGTAACTGGGCGCAATTTTCTGCTGCGTGAATTTCGCGCTCAATGCCGCACCGCCCACCAGCAGCGGCACATCGATTCCCGCGTCTTTCAAATCGTTCGCGGTAATCACCATCTGCTGCGCGCTCTTCACCAGCAATCCGGAAAGCCCGATCGCATCCGGATGGTGCGCCTGAAATGCCTTGATCAATTCTTCCGGCGGCACCTTAATGCCCAGGTTCACCACGTCGAATCCGTTGTTCTTCAGAATAATTTCAACAAGGTTCTTTCCAATGTCGTGGACGTCGCCCTTCACCGTAGCCAGCACCACTTTGCCGCGTTTCGCCGTGTCGGCCTTTTCCATGAATTGTTCCAGATGATTGACCGCCGCCTTCATGGCTTCTGCAGACTGCAGCACTTCAGCCACAATCAATTCGTTGGCATTGAACAGTCGCCCCACTTCCGCCATTCCAGTCATCAGCGGCCCGTTGATAATATCCAGCGGCGCTGTGCCCTCGCCGCGCTTCCGTTCCAGGTCTTCGACTAAGCCATCGCGCGTGCCCTCGATGATGTAATTCCCCAGCCGCTCATCCAGCGGCAGATCGGCGCTCTTGGCCTTGTCCTTCTTCTTCGCCGTTCGGAAATATTCCGCAATCGCCGCTATGTGAAATTGGTTGATGGCCGCTTTCTGTTCCTTGCTCTGATGACGCCAATCCACCGGCACATTCTGCAGCAGTTCACGCTGCGAATAATCTGCCGGAATATCCTTCGGCGCATGCTGAAACAGCAAATCTTCCGCGAGCCTGCGCTCGTGCTCTGGAATTGATGCGAAGCGCTCCAGCTTCTCCGTGTTAACGATCGCCAGATCGAGCCCAGCTTTTGTGCAGTAGTACAGGAATACCGAATTCACCACTTCGCGCGCGCCCGGCGGCAATCCAAACGACACATTGGAAATTCCCAGAATCGTCCGCGTATCCGGCAGCGCTTCCTTGATCAGCCGGATGCCTTCCATTGTTTCCACCGCGCCGCCAATGTAATTCTCGTCTCCCGTCGCGCACGGAAACACCAGCGGATCGAAAACAATATCTTCGGGCGCCATCCGGTATTTCGTGGTCAGCAACTCATACGACCGCTTGGCAATCTCCAGCTTTCTTTCCCGGGTGAACGCCTGCGCTTGCAGCCGGTCTTCGTCGATGCAGCCCACCACCACTGCAGCTCCGAAATCGTGCGCCATCGGCACAATCTTCTCGAATTTCTCCTCGCCATCTTCTAGATTGATGGAATTAATAATCGCTTTGCCCTGGCAATACGTCAGCGCCTGTTCCACAGCCACGGGATCAGTGGTATCCACCATGATCGGTGCTTTAATCTTTCGGATCAGCCGGTCGTAAAATGGCTCAATATCTTTTCGCTCGTCGCGCTCCGTACTCTGCAGACACACATCCACAATGTGCGCGCCACCTTTCACCTGCCTGCGCGCGATTTCTGTCGCCTCTTCCCACTTTTCTTCCGCGACCAGATTTTTAAACAGTCGCGAGCCAATCACGTTAGTACGCTCGCCCACCAGCAGCGGCCGCGTCTGATCATCGGCCTCAATCGTCTCGATTCCCGAGTACACAGCACGGTGCGCTTCCGCTGGCCGCACGCGCGGCTTCTTGCCAACCACCATCTGCGAAATGGCGCGAATGTGCTGCTCCGTCGTTCCGCAGCAGCCACCCACCACGTTCAGCCACCCGTGCTTCACGAATTTTTCCAGCTGCGCCGCCAGCGACGTCGGCGTCTCCAGATATTTGCCTTCTTCGTCTGGAAGTCCGGCGTTCGGATAGCACGAGACAAACTCACCGGTCAGCGTGCTCAATGTCCGAATGTGATCGGTCATGAATTCCGGACCCGTGGCGCAGTTCATGCCAAATCCCAGAGGGTGCGCATGCCGAAGCGACGCCCACATTGCCTCCACCGTCTGCCCGGCCAACATCGTGCCCATCGGCTCGATCGTTACCGAAATCAAGAAGGGAATCGACGCGTCAATTTCTCTGCCCAATTTCTGAATCGCCAGAATCGCCGCCTTGATGTTGCGCGTATCCTGGGACGTTTCGATCAACAACAGGTCCGAACCGCCGTCGATCAAACCCTTGGCCTGCACGTAGTACGAATCCAACAATCCTTGAAACGTCACGCCGCCCGTAACGGTAATCGCTTTCGTCGTCGGCCCCATTGACCCGGCTACGAATCGCGGCTTGCCCGGTGTCGAATATTCTTCTGCAGCTTGCCTCGCCAGCAGCGCCGCTCGTTTGCTCAAATCGTACGCTTCATCAGCGAGTCCGTATTCCGCCAGCACCAGCGGCGTACTCCCAAACGTGTTGGTCTCGACAATGTCCGACCCGGCCTCAAAATATTTGCGGTGAATGTCCAGCACCACGTCGGGGCGCGTCTTCACTAAATTTTCGTTGCAGCCTTCAAGCGCAGCTCCGCCGAAATCCGCAGCCGTCAAATCGCGCTGCTGCAGCATGGTGCCCATCGCACCATCCAGCACCAGGATGCGTTCTCTCAGCAGCTCTCGCAGAGCCTTTTCGGATTCCTGCAAATTCCTCATGCGCGCTTAGCCCTCAAATTCTTAACCACGTGATCGACTCAAAAGCCACATCTATAGCCATTCCAGCACCATTTGCGTATCTCTTCATTTTACGTGGCTTTTCCTCAGGAATCGAATCTCATCGTTGCCGGAATGCCGTCCAAAATGTCTCCACAAGCTTGCCAACAGGTTCTTCGAAGCCGGTACTAAGGCTCTTGAAGCCATATTCCAAGCTGGTGAAAACACAGCGTATTGGTCAGTAACAGTTCGTGAACATCTGTCCTTAAGGTCCTTGCCCCTTCGCGCCACTTTCTTTACCCTCAAGTACAGTGGCCACTAAACGCATGTCCCCTAAACTTACTGTTTGTCTCTTGTCGCCGCACCCTTTGGTGCTCAGCGAGTTTGAACGATTGCTCGCGAAAGCTTCTCAATTTAAGGTGATCTCGAAGCAGCTTGAGTCCACCCTCGCGCCCGACCTGCGCAATCTCGAGCCTCCCAAGGCTCAGGTATACGTTATTGATGCGCATGCCGCTCGCCAGGCTACTGGAGCTCTACTCACCAATATTCTTGAGCGTTTCGCAGATGCCCGTCTCATCGTCGTCGGCGATTCCATCAACGAAGCCAACAGCTTTTCGTTGCTGCGCCTGGGCGTCAAGGGGATCCTCACCTACGCCGAAGCACGCGATCAACTTTTCCGCGCCCTGCCTCTGGTTTCCGCCGGCGGTTTCTGGGTGCCTCGCTCGGTTCTTTCCGGCTTCGTCGATTCGATACTTACCAGCCAGGGGCGGCGCCTGAAAACTGATTCGGTCACGAATCTCAGCCGTCGCGAACAGGAAGTGCTCGATTCTTTGCTGGAGAATTTGTCCAACAAGGAAATCGCCAGCAAACTCAACATTGCCGAACGCACCGTGAAATTTCACGTTTCCAATTTGCTCAACAAATTCGGTGTACGTCGCCGCGCCGACCTGATCTTGCTGACCTTTCAGCGCCGCCTTTCTCAGGCATAAAACACCGGTTAGTCAGGGCCCCGAACTCGACCTTGGGCCGCAGCACCTTCTCAGTGTTGTTGATCACTTGAGCCGATCTCCTAGTCAGGGAACGTATAGCGGATGATGCACCAAAGTGCTTGCACGCCGTCTTTCCAGGTAATTTTCTTTCCTTCTTCGTAGGTGCGGCCGGCGTAGCTGATGGGTACTTCATAGATACGCCAATTGCCCTTCGCCACTTTGGCGGTGATTTCTGGCTCGAATCCGAAGCGGTTGGACTTCAGTTGAATTCCTTGCAGAACTTCGCGCCGGAATACCTTGTAACACGTCTCCATGTCGGTGAGCTTCAGGTTCGTGAAGATGTCGGAGAGCAGCGTCAGGAATTTATTGGCGACGTAATGCCGAAAGTAATGTACGCGTTGAGGTCCACCCAGAAACCGCGAGCCAAATACCACGTCGGCGCGCCCATCCAGAATGGGTTCCAGCAATTTGGGATAATCGCGTGGATCGTATTCCAGGTCGGCGTCCTGCACCAGTACGATGTCTCCAGTGGTCACTGCAAATCCACGGCGCAGCGCCGCGCCTTTACCCTGATTTTGTTCCTGGAAGAAAAAGCGGATGTCCTTTAAGTCCACGGGATCTCCCCCATCGGGGGAGACGCCCCACCGTTCACCTTGCGATTGACGTTGCACCATGGCTTGCAGAATTTCGCGCGTTCCATCACGCGAGAAATCGTCCACCACCACGATTTCCTTGCGGATGTCCGTCTCCTCGAGCACGCGCCGGAGGATCTCGTGGATGGTGTTTTTTTCGTTGTAGACCGGGATGACCACCGACAGCTTAGGATCAACTAAGGCGGCTGGGTTCCGTCGCGGTGTGGACATAATGTGCATCAAATTCTATCGGCCTAAACACATCTCGTAAAGCAGGAGTTCCCGTACGGCGGCGTTGCCGACACGGTAGACTTGACGCGTGACTACGGAATTGCGCGATTTTGCGCGGCGCGACGGCTTCGTAGGCGGCTAGCCAATGTGGTTAAATGAAGGCAGGACGATTCACCAGGCATGCCCTCATTTCACATCGAACAATTTGGTTGCCGCGCCACGCAAGCGGATGGAGCTGCGATTGAGCGTCAATTGCGGGAACAGGGCTGCTCGCCTGTTGCCGATGCCGGTGCTGCCGACGTCGTCGTTCTGAATACTTGCACGGTGACTGCTTCCGCAGACGCGCAGGCGCGTGATGCCATCCGCAAAATTCATGCGGCAAATCCCCACACGCGGATCATCGTGACCGGTTGTTACGCGCAACGCGCTCCCGAGGAACTAGCTGTCTTGCCCGGTGTATCCCACGTGGTGGGCAATTCGCATAAATCGCAAATCCCCGCTCTGCTGCAGACCATTTCTTCTGTTGTGTGGCCGACAATTTCGAGAGAGGCGGCAGAATTCGTCGAGATTTCACAAGCGCCTCCGTATCACTCCGCACCGATTCTGATCGGAAATATATTTGAGCTTACCGACGTTCTGGTTGCGCCAGTTCTGGGCGGGGAAGGGAATCAGACCCGGCCGACGTTGAAGATTCAGGACGGCTGCAATTCGCGTTGCTCTTTCTGCGTTATCCCGTTTGTGCGCGGTAGATCGCGTAGCTTGTCACCGCAAACGGTAATCGCGGAAATTCAGCGCCTGGCCGATTCTGAATTTCGCGAAATTGTTTTGAGTGGCATCAATCTAGGCACGTATGGCCGTGATCTGACGCCGCGTAGCGACTTTCTTGTTCTACTTCAACGGATTCTCGACGAAACACCGGTGGAACGGTTGCGAATCAGCTCCATCGAACCACTCGACGTGACCAAAGATCTGATCGACTTATTTGCCTCGAGCGACCGCATCGCGCGTCACTTCCACATGCCGTTGCAATCGGCTTCTGATCGCATTCTGGCCGCAATGCATCGCTGGTATCGCGCAGAACACTACGCGCGCCGCATTGAACTGATCCAGGAACGTCTACCAGATGCTGCGATTGGTGCGGACGTCATCACCGGCTTTCCGGGAGAGACGGAAGCAGATCACGAAACGACAATGCGATTCATCGAAGAACGCAAATTCACATATCTACACGTATTTTCGTACTCGTCCCGCCCGGACACAAAGGCTTCCACGCTGACCGGGCAAATTCACGGCCATATCATCAAGCGCCGCGCGCGAGAATTGCGAGCCTTAGGCGAGGCAAAGAACGCCGCTTCTCGCGATTTGCAAATTGGCCGGACGCTGCGAGCGCTTACACTGCACCCGTCGGAAGATTGCGCGGCGCGCGGAATTACTCCTGCTTTGACCAGCAACTATTTGCAAGTGCACCTTCCCGTAGCCTTGCCCTCGAATTTGTTTGTGGATGCCAAAATTACCGGCACTTCCGGGAAAGCGCTCCTCGCGGAATCGCCAATACTGGATTCGGTGGAACTTCTCCCCGCACTGTGAGCGCAAACGATATGCAAATTCTCGGAATCTCTACACTCGGCCGTGGAGCGGCAGTCTCGCTCCTCGATTCGCATTCGGTGCGATTCGCGGTGGAAGAAGAAAAGCTCAACCGCCTGCAGGATTTTCCCGATGTGCCGCGTCTGGCATTTGAACGATGCCTGAAGGATATGCAACTGGATCGTTCCAGTTTGCGCAGTGTCGCCCTGGCCACACGCCCTGGGAAATCGACAGTGGATGCAGAATCTCACACCGAAGCCTACGAACAACTACGTCAGCTGTTGCGTAGTGGCCCTCGCATCAGCCGCTTCGATCATCACCTGTGCCATGCAGCCAGCGCTTACTACACTTCGGGCTTTGATCGTGCCGTCATCCTTACTCTGGACGAAGGAACTGGCGGTCAGTCTGGCTTACTCGCGCTGGGCGAAGACGATGAGATACGCCCGCTACACCAACTGAAATTTCCTACTTCGTTTGGATGGTTTTACACGCGCGCGACGGAACTTGCGGGACTGCGCCCGCATCGTGATGAGCACAAATTGCAATGGCTCAGCAAAGATGGCCAGCCGGAATTCCTGCCGGCGTTTCGAAAATTATTCAACTGGAACTCCAAGGGACTGCCAGTCCTCAATCGCCGCTATTTTCTGACGGGCCCGGACCGTCGCGGAATTTTCTCAGCGCGCTTTTATCGTGAATTGGGTCTCAGTTCCCGTAGTTTGCAGCTCACTGCGGAATTGCGGGCCAACATCGCTTGCAGCGCGCAGGCTTTTCTTGAGGAAGCGATTCTGCAACTTGTCGGCAATTTTCGCGGGCAGGCGGAGGCCGACTCGTTGTGCCTGGCGGGGGGATTATTCCAGAATATTTTGTTGGTGCGAGCCCTCGAGTTGCGTGGCGGATTTTCCAATGTTTATGTACAGCCGGTAGCGGGCAACGCGGGAACGGCGCTAGGCGCGGCGATGCTGGCCCGCAAGAAAATCACTGGCCGTTCTGGACGTGCGCCGCTGCGCACCCTGGCGCTGGGGCCATCGTTCGCTTCACAGGAAACCAAAGCGGTCCTCGACAATTGCAAAATCACCTACCGCTTTTTAACCAGCGAAGATCAAATCATCGAGGAATCCGCGGAATTGCTGCATCGCGACAAAATCGTGGCCTGGTGCCAAGGCCGCACGGAATTTGGTCATCGCGCGCTTGGCCATCGCAGTCTGCTGGCGTCGCCGTTTTCCGAATACGTGATCGAGAATATCAATCAATTCATCAAGCATCGTGAAGGATTTCATCCTTTCGCGTTTTCCGTGCCAGCGGAACGCGCGGCCGAATATTTTGATGTGTCGCCGAATTGCCGGTTTATGGCCTCACTGGCCACGCTGAAGAATTCGGTTGTAGGACTGGAACGGTTCGCGTTTAACGGGAGTGAATTTCGTGTGCATACCGTGGACCGCGAAGATAATCCGATGTTCTGGAGACTGCTGCACAAATTTGGAGAGTCTGCACCGGCGCCGATGCTGGTGAATACTTCTTTCAATTTATTTGGAGAGCCACTGGTGACTGATCCTCGCGGCGCGGTGCGCAGCTTTTACTGCGCAGGCGTAGACGCCTTGGCATCTCGGCTTGTTTCTGCTTGCGAAGTAGTTCAACTTCGCTCAGCTGCACTCCGTCACGACTCAAAAATTACCTGGGCGAACGCTTGCTCCGCGGTGTGCGTGATGCTAACCGCGATGTGTTTTACTCCCATACGATCCGCGATGTTTTTTGCTTCGCCTTTGAGCTCTAGCGTCGGCCGCCCACCACGCTGCCGCACCACTTCCACGTCAACCCAGCGAACGCCGCGGCTCCAGCCCGTCCCTAGCGCCTTCATGGCCGCTTCCTTTACCGCGAATCGCCCGGCGTAGCGTTCGTACTTATTCTTGAACTGCTCGCAGTACGCCACTTCCGCAGGCGTATACACGCGTTTCAGAAAAGCGTTCCGCTTGTGCTTCCACCACCGCGCGAATGCGACCCACTTCCGCCACGTCTATTCCCATACCGACAATCACGGTCATCCCCGTTCAAAGGCGCGGCCTCGATTCGGCCGAACCACGCGTCCCGATTATACTGTCAACGGTATGCCTATTAAGAAATCATCGCCTCGCAAGCGGAGTCGCTCCACGTCTGGGAAAAAGAAGGTTGCAGCGCCGGGGCCCGGGCCAGCAGCTCCTTGGCTGTTCCATCGCTCGCAGGGTCTGCAACTTCTGCAGCTCGCTCCTTTTCGCAAACTGCCCTGGCTCGTCCATGGATTCAGTACCCGCGCTGGCGGCGTCAGTTCACTGGATGGAAATGAGGTGCTCAATCTGAGTTTCATGGATTGGGACACGCGCGAAAATGTCTTGAAGAATCGCAAGCTACTGCAATCAGCCGCCGGCGCCAGCGACCTGAATCTCGTTGCACTCAAGCAAATTCACTCCGACATCATTCATACTTTTTCGTCGTCGCCTACTGAGCCGCGTAAGGGCGACGCTTCGGTCACCAAGCAACCCGGTCTTCTTCTTGCCGTGCAAACGGCGGACTGTGTTCCCATTTTGCTGGTCGATCCGAAAAAACGCGCGGTAGCTGCAGTTCATGCCGGCTGGCGCGGCACACTGGCACGCATTGCGCAAAAAGCGGTGGGCCGCCTGCAAATGGAATTTGGCTCGAAGCCTGATGATCTGCTCGCAGCGCTTGGCCCCAGCATCGGCCCGTGTTGTTACGAAGTAGGAGCCGAGTTGGTCACTAAGTTCACCGTGCAATTTGCCGACGGCGACGATTACTTCGATGAGGCGCGGTCCGGCGAAGAGCCAAACCCGCTGCAGTGGCTCAATATGGCGCCACCGGGTCACCAGCCGCCTCCAAAGAATGTTCATCTCGACTTGCGCAAAGCGAATCGCTCGCAACTTGTTGCCGCGGGCCTGCAGCCCAAGAACATTTTTATCAGCGATCTTTGTACCGCGTGCCGCACCGATTTGCTGTTCAGTTATCGTCGCGAAGGCCCACAATCCGGGCGCCTGCTATCCATCATTGGAATTGCTAACAGTGATTGAGCGTGAGCGCTAGCTGAGAATTGGCAAAGGGGAGTTCTGTACTTCTTTTAATGCCAATTGTCCGCAGGCGGCCATCACGTCGCGGCCGCGCGAATAGCGCACAAACGCGGGTATGCGCTTCTCGACCAGGATTCGGCGAAATTCTTCAATCGCTGTGGCAGTCGATTCCTTGTATGGCAATTCGCCCGGATTCCAGGGAATTAAATTCACTTTGACGCTCTCCAGCGGAGCCAGAAGTTTCACCACGCGCCGAGCGTCTTCGGACGCATCGTTCACCCCTCCCAGCATCACGTATTCGAAGGTAATGTGCTCCCAGGTGCGCAGCGGGTAACGGCGACACGCATCCAGCAAAACTTTCAGTGGATATTTGCGATTGATGGGCATCAACACGTCGCGCTGTTCATCGCACGAAGCATTCAGCGAAATGGCCAGCTTGGGCCGGACTTCCTCCGCCGCCATGCGTTCGATTCCAGGTACGATGCCGCTGGTGGAAAGGGTCACGTGCTTTGGCGAGAGTCCCACGCCTTCTGGATCCAGAAGGATGCGCAGAGCCGCCATCACGTTTTCGTAATTCAGTAGCGGCTCGCCTTGGCCCATCAGGACCACGTTTGTTTGCCCGACGAGCCCGGGCCCTTCTGGTGGCTCGGCGATATGTTCGCCACTCGCGGCGTCCGCAGTTGTTCCACTGCCGCTCATCTCGACGAGGGGCAACAAAACTTGGGCCACGATCTCGCCAGCGGTCAAATTGCGAATCAATCCCAGTTGCGCCGTCAGGCAAAACTGGCAATCCACCGCGCACCCCGCCTGCGTCGAAATGCAGATGGTCTGCCGTCCTTCGCTGGGCATAAAAACCGCTTCCACCGCCGCAGGGACTTTTCGTTTCTCTCCCGAGGGTGGTAGCCCCAGCAGATACCGTACAGAACCGTCCGCGGACACATATCTCTGCCGCACTGTCGGCAAGGTAATCGCCGCATCTCGTTGTAATTTTTCGCGCAGGGCCTTCGGCAGGTTCGAGATCTCGGCGAACGCAAACTTACGCTCCGCGTACAAAGCGTGGTAAGCCTGGTCAGCCCGATATTTGGGCTCGCCCAAAGCTGCAAAATAGGTCTGAAGTTCGTCGCGCGATTTGCCTAAGAATTCCATGGGTCTGCTCTGACCATTCTCTCACCAAGCGCTGGCCGAGAGACAAAGTGTGTACGCTGCCATACGCAGCGCGACGAGAAATAAGTTCCCGAGGTTTGTGACATGGCGTTCACACGATTCCCAGAAAATAAAGTAACTTCCACAAAAGAAAGGACTAAAACTCCAAACTCGCCTCTTCGCCTCCGATGTGCCACAATACCCTATGGTCTCCAACACACGCGACATCCAACGTCACGTTTTGCCGAATGGCCTCGTTGTCATTACTGAGACTATGCAGCATGTCCGCTCCGTCTCCGTGGGCATTTGGGTCCGCAACGGTTCTCGCCGCGAAATTCCCGCCGAAAATGGCTTGGCCCACTTCCTGGAACACATGGTTTTCAAAGGCACCGAACGGCGCTCGGCCGAAGATATCGCCCGGGAAATGGATTCCGTGGGCGGCATGCTGGATGCGTTTACCTCCAAAGAACAAATTTGTTTCAACGCCAAGGTGCTCGACGAACACCTGCCTATCGCCTTCGACGTAATTTCCGACCTGGTTCTGCGCCCGCGGCTCGATGCCGACGACGTTCGCAAAGAGCGCCAGGTGGTGCTCGAAGAAATTAAGATGGATTTGGACAATCCGGAATATCTGCTGCACGACATTTTTACCCGCGGATTCTGGCCGGAGCATTCGTTAGGCCGCCCGATTCTTGGAACGCCCGAAACGGTGCGCAATTTCGACCAGGAGGCATTGCGCCGCCGTTTCAAGAACTGGTTCGCGCCGGATCATATCCTGGTGACCGCCGCTGGGAACATCACGCACGAGCAGGTAATGGAACTGGTGCAAAAGGAATTTGGCCACTTGCCGCCGTCGGATATTCAGGAAGAAGATCCAGTTCCCTCGACCGGCGCGCCGATTAACATGGAGACGAAACGCGATCTGGAGCAGGTGCACCTCTGCCTGGGTGTTCCTTCGTTGCCCATCGCACACGAACGCCGCTTTGCGATCGCTGTGCTCAACAATCTTTTGGGTGGTGGCATGTCTTCGCGGCTGTTCCAGAATATTCGCGAGAAGCAAGGCCTGGCCTACGCCGTTTTCAGCGAGCTGACGCCGTATTCGGATGCTGGGATGTTCACCGTGTACGCCGGCACGGGTAAAGAAACTATTGGCCAAGTGCTGGATATGACCATTGCCGAATTTCGCTCGTTGAAAGAGTCACCGGTGTCTGACGAGGAGTTGCGGCGCGCCAAGAACCACTTGAAGGGCTCGCTGATGCTTTCGTTGGAGTCGACTAGTTCGCGGATGTCGAATCTGGCGCGGCAGGAATTATATTTCCACCGCTTTTCGTCACTCGACGAGATCCTGGCGTCGATCGAAGCGGTCACCCGCGAAGATGTGCAAGGCCTGGCGCGCCAATTCTTTCAACCCGACCGTATCGCCGCCACCGTCCTCGGCCCGATCAACGGCTTCAGCCTGACCCGCGAACGCCTGGCCTGCTAACTAACTCCGGCAGGCGGATTCACTGATTAGCGTTCCATTTTAAAAATTTCCTCAGCGTTCGTGCGTTCTGCATTGACGCTACTCCTGCGCTCTGCCATTATTTTGGAAGTTTTCGCTTTTACTTTGTCTGTAGCGGGGGGAGTGCCATCGGTTTACGTGTATCGATACTTGCTTCCGGGAGCGCGGGAAATCTGACGCTGCTCGAAACCGAAAGCACCCGCATCCTCGTAGACGCTGGATTAGGTAAACGCGAAACGTTGGCGCGACTCGCCGCCGTCGAACGCGATTTCGATCATCTCGACGCGATTCTCATCACTCACGAACATTCTGATCACTGCAACGGCTTGCCGCAGGTTCTTGGCTTGTGGAAAGCGCCGCTGTACGTGACTGAAGCGACCATGGGCGCGTTGCAGCGCACCTTGCCAGAAACATTTGGCAAGCGGTTGCGCGGCGTGGAATCGATTCAGGCAGGACAACGGTTTTCTATCGGCGATATCGATGTGCATGCGTTTGCGATTCCGCATGATGCCGCCGACCCTATCGGCTTCACATTTCGCACCGATGGCATCAAGGTGGCCATCTGCACCGATCTTGGCTACATGCCGGAATTAGTGAAAGTGCATCTGCGCGAAACGCACTGCATGATTCTGGAATCGAATCACGATTTGGATATGCTGAAGGTCGGCCCGTACCCGTGGGTGGTGAAACAGCGCGTCCTTTCGCGTACCGGCCATCTTTCGAATCATGCGGTCAGCGAATATCTTGCCGACCCGGATGGGTTGGATGCTTGCGTGAAGTATCTGGTGCTGGCGCACATTTCCATGGAAAACAATAATCCAGACGTTGCCCGCATCTCTGCCGAAGAAGCCCTAAACCGGCGCCCTGCAGAAGCGGCATTCACCGGCGAACTCCTGGTCGCCTCGCAGGCCGTGCCCCTCAAGTCCATCAATTTGTAGGGTTCCCCGCTAGTCAAAACCCGCGTCATAACGGCTCTCGATGAGCTGCGATATTACCTGCTAGTGGGTCGCTTCGCCCAGGTTCTCGAAAAGCGTACTCGGTCAGTTTCCGGTGGCAACGTTTACCGGCGTATTTACAGGAGGAGGCTATTATGTATCTCCGTCGCAAATTTCCGAAGTTTAATCGCAGGATCGAAAACCTTAAGTCTGTCTTGGGCGTTGATTTAAGGGAAGGCCACTTTGTTCAGTTCCGACTGGGAATAGTCGGCGGTCGCTTTTCTTCGGGAAGTATTGTCGTAAAAGCCCGTTGGTGTTTTCGTTGACCATTGCCTGGGACTCTGCGGATCACAGAAGTAAACTTTCACATCCGTGGCCACCGTAAAGTCCTTGTGTTTGGCCATCTCCAGTCCGCGTCCCGGTCAGAGAACGCCGCAGGTGGCGGGAAGTTGCGAACGTGTTTGCTCAATGCCCCCACAACCTCCGCCGTATCTTTGCTAGGTACCTTGATCAGCATGACAAAGCGGGACTGGCGTTCGACCAACGTCGCGATGTGACTGTTTCCTGAGCCGCGCAGAAGATCGCCCTCCCAGTGACCCGGGTCAGCGCGGTCCTCGACTTCAGAGGAAATCGCTGATAGAAATGGCCTCGGGATTTGGCCGCTCTCGTCTTTAAAGATGCGAGGTGCTTCGACCGACGTATGCGACGCTTGGATCGCAGATGCTCCAGCAGTCCTTTTTCAAGCTCCACGGGCTTGATGAAACAGCTTCGGTAAATGTTTCGTACACACGCATGCTCTCATCATCGGGATACGGTTTTGCCAACCGGAATTCTGCTTCGCGACCGTCCAATCATGTTTACTCCAACGATGTCCAGTTTTATCGTTGCTAGAAAGAAGGCAGCGCTTGGGGCAAGGCCGCCGCAGGCTGGCGTCCACTTGCGCTCGATGAGGACGGCCACCATCCGTCGCCTCCGCCCCGGCGATAGCGATTGGTGAAAAGATCTGGAAATCTCACGGAGCGACGAACCGGAAGCCAGCCCTCGCGAGATTTCCTCGCGCTCACGCAGCGTGAGCGCGAGGAGCGCACGCCGCCGTATTGCCGGAACAATCCCGCCATGAAGCGACACTATGCAACGAATGGAGTTATGATCCTTGCCAACAGCACGCCGATTCCGCTGCTTCAGCCCTGTTCCAATCTCCAGACATCGAGGGTCTGTTCCGTCGAAAGCCACGTTTCCCACGTTTCATAAACACCACCTTTCAAAGCAGCTTTATATCAGATGGTGTTGCAGAGCCAGCAGATTACCAGGTCATTCTTTGCAGTCTTCCGATAAAATCACTTCGACGATGAGAACTGACCTCAAGTGTAGAGGGCTCATGTCAGGGACACCGCTGACGTGGATTCTATGAATCGGTATGAGCGAAGTTATTGCTGGGCACTTTATCGGATGTAAGGGCATTGGAATTAGAATGTGGGAGTTCGCTCCGTATTTGCGCCGATTAAGAACCACCATTTTCGGCAAGATTCTGTTCGTTACGGTCAGTCATCAGATTCATGGAGTTTGTGCACAACGGGGAATATCTGGATCTTCAGCGCCAATGCCGTAGAAGTCCAAATTCTCGCGGCGTAACGCAATCCCTTTCGACCGGTGCACATCGGCTTGGATTACCACTGAGCATTGAACTCGAGTTCGGACCGCCTATGCGTTCCACTGCCAGTCCACTCATTGATCCGGTGAAGGTGGGAAATGTCCGCGCATCAACCAGTTCGCCAAGATGTATTCACTTGCGGACATTGGTTGCGAGAGCAAGCCCTACGATTTTGGGCACATTTTTCCGGCCCGCGTACCGATTCAGAATTGTTTTACGACACTCTGCGAAACGTGACCGTCACGAAATGAATCGCTTGGTGCCCGGGAAGTCGGGTTACCCAAAACTGATCCACTGCCGAAAGGCGCCCTCCATTCCATTGACAGGCTGGCCTGCTTCTTCTACACTCGGATTTTCTTGGTAGAGGTGCGGCGGCCATGAGTAGCCGGGTGCGAACTCCGAATCAGCTTCGGGCACACGGCAAAAGGGGCCACTAGATGTTGTCCGCCGAAATCGCGTCCGTGCTGAAACGGACGCGGTTGGGGAATAGGTCCAAGGCCTGTTCACTGTCATTCGTACAAAACGGATGAAGCGCTATCGAGAGGCAGCAGCCCGAGTTTTTCCTCGTGGTTCCTCCCTTTCTTTGCGTTCATCCCTGAGAATTTGAGTCTATGGATCTTTTTGAACTGACGCGCGCGCTGGTTGATATTGATTCCACCACGGAACGACGAAACTCCGGTGGTGGATTTTCTGCACGACTACCTGGCGCCGCTTGCAGCGCGAAAAAGCGGTCATGTAGAACGCATGGCGGTCGAGCCCGGGCCGCGACAATATTCTTGTGACCTGGGGCCAGCCCATCGTCACGCTTTCCACGCATACGGACACCGTGCCGCCCTTTTTTCCTTCGCGCGAAGACACAGAAACGCTGTGGGGACGCGGAGCGTGTGACGCCAAAGGAATTATTGCAGCGATGATTGGTGCGGCAAGAAATCTCTCTGACCGACGGCACCACGAATTTTGCGTTGCTGTTCGTGGTCGGCGAAGAGCGCAACAGCGCCGGGGCAAAAGTTGCTGCCGCACGCGCGCGTGGATCGCGATTCCTCATTAATGGAGAGCCCACTGAGAATCGAGTGGCGCTGGGTTCAAAAGGTGCGCTTCGTTACGAAATTATTGCGCACGGGGTGCTCGCGCATTCTGCATATCCGGAGTTAGGCCACTCCGCGATTCACACCCTGCTGGATGTTTTGCATCGCATTCGCGAAATTCCGCTGCCGGAGGATCCAGTTCTGGGAAAGTGCACTTTAAATGTGGGCACGATTTCCGGTGGGCGTGCGCCCAATGTGGTTGCCGATGAAGCGCGCGCGGAGATCATGTTTCGCACCGTCGGCGATCCCAGCGCCATCCGCCACGCAGTTTCTTCCGCAGTCGCTGGGCGTGCCGAGGCGGTAGAAGTGTTTTACACGCCTGCCGTGCATCTTTCTTCGTTTGGTCATTTGCCCACCACCACCGTGGCATTCACAACAGATATTCCGACGTTTGGCGACAGCTGGGGCAAACCTTTCCTGATTGGTCCCGGAAGTATTCATATGGCGCACACCGCGCAGGAATGCATCTCGAAAAGGGAACTGACCGACGCGGTGGCGATTTACGCAAAAATGGCGCGGCAACTTCTGGCCACCGGGCGGAGCGCCGCATGAACCTCGGGCTCGCGATTGTCGGACACGGGAAGATGGGGCGCCTGGTCGAGCAGCTCGCGCCGGAATACAACTTTGATGTTCGCGCGAAGTTTCGCAGTGGCGACAATGCGCATGGCGATGGGCTTACTGCTGAATCGCTGCGCGGGGTCGATGTGGCCATTGAGTTCTCCACGCCTGAGACCGCGGTTGCCAACCTGCGCAAACTTTCTTCGCTGCGCGTGAACACGGTGACCGGAACCACCGGCTGGCTCCAACAATTGCCCGCCATACGCGAAGCCGTCGCCGAGGGCAAATCTGCGCTAGTGTGGAGTGCTAATTTTTCGGTGGGCATGAATCTTTTTCTGCAGACCGTCGCACAAGCTGCGGCGCTTTTCGCCAAACATCCGGAATACGAAGCGTGGGGCTGGGAAATTCACCACTCCGAGAAAAAAGACTCGCAATCTGGCACGCTGAAAAAACTGGGGCAAGAGATGTTAGCCGCTGGGTATGACCGGCCAGTGCACTTCAGCGCGAACCGGGCCGGAGCCCATCCGGGCACGCACGAAATTGGATTTGATTCTGCTGCCGATACCATCACGTTGCGCCACACGGCGCGCAGCCGAGAAGGCTTCGCGCGCGGGGCATTGCAGGCGGCGCGCTGGGTCGTGGGCAAAAAAGGTTTTTTTGAGTTCAGAGAGATCCTCAGCGAACTTAGTTGAGCGGCCGGCCAGCGGGCGCGGCTCACAGTCGCAAGTGAATCTCAGAAGGAGCAACAAATGTTTACCGGATGCGGAACGGCGATGGTTACTCCATTTCGGCAGAGTGGCTCGCTTGATGAAGTGTGCCTGCGAAAGTTGATAAAGCGGCAGATCGATCAAGGCATCGATTTCCTGGTGCCTTGCGGAACGACTGGCGAGAGCCCCACACTGACGCACGCTGAACATTTGCGGGTCGTCGAAATCACCGTGGAGATGGCGGATGGCAAGGTGCCGGTGCTGGCCGGCGCGGGCGGCTACAATACCGCCGAAGTGATTGCCATGACGCGCGAGCTGGCGTCCATTGGCGTCGACGGAATTCTTTCCGTCACTCCGTATTACAACAAGCCAACACAAGAAGGTTTGTGCCAGCACTACAAAGCGATCGCGGCTGCGACGAATTTGCCGATCATTTTGTACAGCGTGCAGGGACGTACCGGTGTGAACATCGAGCCGGCAACTGTGAGGAAGCTTGCGGAAATTGAGACCATCGTTGGCATCAAGGAAGCGTCGGGAAATATTTCGCAAATGGCCACGATCCTGAACTGCGTGCCAGAAGATTTCATCGTGCTGTCTGGCGACGATGCCATTACGCTGCCGCTGATTGCGCTTGGCGGACGCGGCGTCATCTCCGTTGCCTCCAACGAAATTCCGGGAGAAATGTCACGCTTGGTGCAGTTTGCTTTGAAGAATGATTTTGTTTCGGCGCGTCAACTGCATCGCCGCTACCTTCCGCTCATGGAAGTGAACTTCGTGGAATCGAATCCCATGCCAGTGAAAGCGGCGATGGCGGAAATGAAACTCCTTGAGCCAGTTTGGCGCTTGCCGCTGGTGCCGCCGAAGCCGGAGAGTGTGGCACGCATCCGCGCGGTTCTGGAATCGCTCGGGCTCACCGAGAGGATGCATGCTGCCTTCGCAAATTGAAGCGCTGTTTGATAATCCTCCGTCACACTACAACGAAGAACATTTCCGGCTGTTTCAGGAATTCAAGGACGGCTTGAATCGCGGCGAGATTCGCGCGGCCGAACCAGACACCGCGTCGCCGACCGGTTGGCGCGTTAATCCCTGGGTGAAGAAAGGAATTCTGCTGGGCTTTCGCATGGGCACGATCGTGGATATGTCCATCGACGCGGCGCGGCAGCCCTTCATCGATAAGTCCACGTATCCCGTGCACGCTATTTCCATCAGCGATGGAATTCGCATTGTGCCCGGCGGCTCCAGCATTCGCGATGGCAGCTTCATTGGCCGTGGCGTGGTTTGCATGCCGCCGATGTTTGTGAATGTCGGCGCCTATGTCGGCGCAAATACCATGATCGACTCGCATGCGTTAGTGGGAAGCTGCGCGCAAATCGGCAAGAGTTGCCACATTTCGGCTGCGGCGCAAATTGGCGGTGTGCTGGAACCCATCGGCGCGCTTCCTGTGATTATCGAAGATGACGTGATGGTCGGCGGAAATTCCGGCGTGTACGAAGGAACGATCGTAAAGCGCCGCGCGGTGCTTGGCACTGGCACAATTCTGAATCGCTCCATTCCCGTCTACGATCTCGTTCGCGATCAGGTTTATACCGCCAGCGACACACAACCTTTGATTATTCCTGAAGAAGCCATCGTGGTTCCCGGTTCGCGCACCGTTTCTCATCCGTCTGGCGCGAAGTGGAATCTCTCGCTCCAGGCCGCAGTCATCGTCAAATATCGTGACGCTAAGACCGAAGGCCGCGTGCAACTCGAAGATCTGTTGCGTTAGCTTCGAAGTTCCTCACGCAATCGCAGTCTGTCAACGAGCCGCTCGAAAAGCCGTTAGATTTTTTCTCCTCCGCCGCGAATTTTTAAGTCGCGCCTAACCTCATTGCTTCTTGACAATGCTTTTAACTCCTCATACCCTCCCTGTAATCAGCAAACAGTCGAGGACGAGTGGCGCATGGCTTCCTTTGTGTTGAAGGGCTGGCGTGCGTGCTAAGGGGTTAGTGTTGCCCGTTTCTTTAAAACTCAACGTGTCGTCGATTTCATTCGGAGAGGGTATCGATATGAAACTTATGCGCTTTTTTTCTTCATTTCTTGTTTCTGCTTTTTTGCTTTTCTTTGCTTCTCTCTCTTTTGCCCAGGTCGGTACCACCTCTCTTCACGGTTCGGTGCTAGATAAGTCCGGCTCTGCGGTAGTGGGCGCCACCCTCACGCTGACCGAATCCGCTCTAGGCGTGCAGCGCAACGGTGTCTCCGGCGGCACCGGTCAATACGAATTTCTGTCTCTGCAACCCGGCACCTACACTCTGCGCGTCGAGGCTCCCGGCTTTCGCGGTCAGGATCAGAAGAATATTCAGTTACTGGTAAACAATCCCGCAACGCTGGACGTTGTCCTGCAGGTCGGCTCGACCACCGAGACCGTGGAAGTGAATGCGCAGGCCGAGACAATCAATACCGTGGACGCGTCCCTCGGCAATGCCTTTGGCGAGAACCAGGTGAAGCAACTTCCTCTCGAAAGCCGAAATGTCGGAGACTTGTTGTCTCTGCAAGCTGGCGTCGTCTACACCGGGAATAATCCGGCCGTCACCCAGGGAGAGAAAGATACGGACACTCGCAGCGGTTCGGTCAACGGCGCACGCAGCGACCAAAGCAACGTGACGCTTGATGGTATTCCCGTCAACCCCAAGGGCGGCTACGCCTTCCAGTCCGTCCTCCCGGTAACTTTGGACTCTGTCGAAGAGTTTCGCGTCACCACGAGCAATGCCGAAGCCGATGCCGGCAGTGCGGGCGGCGCGCAGGTCAACCTCGTTACCAAGAGCGGCACCAACAACATTCATGGCTCGGCCTACGAATACAATCGCAACTCCTATTTCAGTGCCAACGATTACTTCCTGAAACAGTCCCAATTGCAGAGCGGTACGGCTAACGTGCCACAATTCCTGAACCGCAACATTTTCGGCGCTTCCGTAGGCGGCCCCATCAAGAAAGACCGGCTATTTTTGTTCATGAACTACGAGGCCTATCGCGACGTGGAGCAGCAGAGCGTACTGCGAATTGTGCCAACTGCCGCGCTGCGCGATGGCGTGGTCCAGTATGTCTGCGATCCTGACGCGACCTGTAACGGCAACACGGTTCAGGGTCTCAGCGGCGCAAATTATACAGCGGGGTCGGGAAACTACGTGCTCTCGCCCGCGCAGTTGACGGCCATGGATCCTCTCTCGTCGCCCGCTACTGCACCTCCAGGCTATTCTGGGCCGGCCGGACCGGATCCTGCGGTGCTTAAGTACTTCAACACTTATCCCCTGCCCAACGACTTCAGCCAGGGCGACGGATTCAATACCGCAGGCTATCGTTTCGCCGCTCCTACCAAGAGCACGAAGAATTGGTACATCGCCAAGATGGACTACAACCTCACGCGCGATGGCAAGCAGCGACTCTCTTTGACCGGTGCTCTCGCCAATGAAAATCAGGCCAATCCCCCATTCTTGCCGGGACAAGCCCCAACCACCGACTTGGTGAATTACAACAAAGGACTAATCGTTGGCTATTCCGCGGTAATCAGCAGCACGCTCATCAACAACTTTCGGTACGGCTTTATTCGCGAGAGCGTCGGCACCATTGGCAACACGGATCAAACCTGGAGCACCTTCCGTGGTCTAGATCCTGTGCTCGGCGGTTCCTCGCCTCAAACCCTCAACTACTCCCGCGAATTCCAGCGACCCATTAATAGTTTCTGGGATGATTTGAACTGGACTCACGGAAAGCACACTCTTCAGTTCGGGTTTCAGATTTCTCGTATTCGCAATCCCAGTACCAGCACCACCAGTTCCTTTAGCAACGGATATACCAACGCGCAATGGCTCAACACGTCTGGTCTCGCCGGGCGTGCCAGTTCGCCGCTTGATCCCGCATCCAACGGATATCCGGCCGTAAACTTCAGCGGATTCGGTACCAACTACGACAACGCCGTCACGGCATTGTTTGGGATGGATGTGGAAGTGAACGCGCAATACAACTATGCGCGCAACGGTAACGTGCTTGATCAGGGCGCACCGGTGGTTCGCCACTACGCGGAAGACGGTTATGAAATGTACGCACAGGACACCTGGAAGATCAAACCGAGTTTGACCCTAACCCTCGGGCTACGCTACTCGCTGTTTTCGCCGCCGTGGGAAACAAACGGCCTCGAAGTTACTCCCACGGAAAGCTTGAACACCTGGTTTAACGGTCGTGGCGTCGGGATGAACAATGGCGTTCCCTCGATTGACTCGCCATTAGTTGCGTTTGACTTCTCCGGGCCCGCCAACGGCGGCAAGACTGGATATTACAGTTGGGACTTCAAGAATTTGGGGCCTCGTGTCGCGCTTGCGTGGTCTCCCGCTTATAGTTCCGGCTTGCTGCAGAGCATTTTCGGCGGCGCCGGCAAGAGCAGTATCCGCGCAGGGTTCGGCATTGTCTACGACCGCATCGGCGAGGGTCTGCTCGATACTTTCGACCAGAACGGCGCCTTCGGACTGTCTTCCAGTATTCCTAATGCCGCGGCTTCTGAAACGGTAACTTGCACGCCGCGCATCACCAATATGAACGTTTTACCCACAACCGACAACTGCGGCGCGCCGATCCTGGTTCCTGCACCGGCCGCGAACTATCCGGCTCCTTTTCCCAGCAACCCGGCGCCGGGCAGCGAAGCCATTACCTGGGGCTTGGATAATCACATCAAGACCCCCTACTCCTACACCTTGGATTTGTCCTTTCAACGCCAGTTACCGAGCGGCTTCATGTTGCAGGTTTCTTATGTTGGGAGGCTCGCGCACCGCTTGCTGGCTCAGCAAGATTTGGCAATGCCGCTGGATCCCTACGATAAGGCCGCCGGCATGGACTATTTCACTGCGGCGACGGCGCTGGCAAAGATCTATCGTAATGGTGTGACCACCAACAACCTCAATCTCAGCATGGTCCCTGCCAATGTCCAGAAATATTGGACGGACATCACGCAACCCGTGGCAGCGGGCGGTGCATATGCCATCGGCTCCGCCAGTCCGTACGGAAGCTGCGCAACTGGCTCCTTGACCTCCACACCGAATCCCACGGTTTTGGCCTTCGATCTTCTTTGCGCCAACAGCCTGAACGAATCTTTATCCATTTATGAAATGGACACCGGTGGTGTACCCGACGCCACTCTTTCCGGCACGTCCTACTACTACCATTTGGGCAACTACACTGGTCCGAACGTCTTCTATAGCCCGCAATATTCTTCACTATACGGCCTGCGCACGGTTACCAATGCCAATTACAATGCGCTGGAACTCACCTTGCAACACAAGATGACGCATGGAGTTCAATTCGACTTCAATTACACGTATGGGAAATCCATCGACATCTCGTCTGATGCCGAACGCGTCGGATCTTGGGGCGGACTGGGTGGCCAGATTATCAATTCGTGGTCGCCAAGCGCTGGCAGGGCCGATTCAGATTTCGACTTGCGCCATCAATTCAACACCAACTTTATCGTTGAAATGCCATTTGGGCGCGGCCGCGCGATTGGCCACGATGTCAATCGATTCGCGGATGCCGCGATTGGCGGTTGGCAACTCTCCGGTCTGGTTCGCTGGACCAGCGGATTCCCGGTTACCGTCGACAATGGCGGACAATACCCGACCAACTACCAATTGGAAGGGCATGCCGATCAGGTTTGTCCGGTAACCACAGGCACCTACTACACCGGACCCAACAACAACGGTGTTGGCAGTACTGCGCCGAATCTCTTCTCAAACGGCATTGCTGCCGCCAACTGTTTCGGATACGGATTTCCCGGTGAAACCGGCGCCCGCAATAATCTCCGCGGACCTGGCTTCTTTGGTGTGGATTTGGGGCTGGCCAAGCGCTGGAAAATGCCGTGGAGCGAAGCGCACAGCCTGCAATTCCGCTGGGAGGTCTTTAACGTCACCAACTCCGTGCGCTTCGACGTGCAGTCGGCTAACGCCTACGAGGGCGGAACCCTAGCGAACGGGAACTCTTCCAATTTTGGAAATTTCAGCGGAACTCTTACCAATCCACGCATTATGCAGTTTGCATTGCGTTACGAATTCTAACTTGGCGTAGAGAATTGAGACTCCGGGAGGCGGTTGGCTCCCGGAGTTTTGTTTTTAGCGGCTGGAATTTTATTGGGTGAGGATTCTTTCGAAGAAGGTTAAGGCGCGCGGATCGTTGGATTGGCCTAGCCAGAACATGGCTTGTTTGCGTACTTCGAAGTTCTTGTTGGTGCGCGCTACATCAATCAGCTTGGGCACGCCTTCCTCTTTGGGCATTTGGCTCAGCGCGAAGACAGCTTTCTTCTTCACTTCCGTGTCGGGATCGTTCTGAATTGCTCCCGTTATCGCTTCAGATGCTTTCTTATCGGCCTTCTGCGCCAGCCAAAACAGGGCCTGACCGCGTACCTGTGTGCTTTCATCGTTGTGCGCCATGCGAATCATTTCCTCGGTGGCTGCTGGCTCTTTGCTGACAAATAGCGCAAACGTCACTTGAGCGCGAACATCAGAGTCCGCATCACTCTTCGCCATCTTTTGCAGCAGAATCAATCCAGATTTTCCGCGAGCCGCGCCCAACCAGAACGTCGCCTTCTTGCGTAATTCGTTGGCCTGCTGCGGCGCCACGAAGTCGGCGAACGCCCTGTCGGCCTCATCGCCGGCGTGGAGTGCGATGGCGGTCAACGCCTGCTCGGTTATTGCGTGATCGTCTTCATTCCTGAAATCTTCCGGTCGCACGAATTTGGTGAGCAGCGCAACGCTGTCCTGTGCCGTCACGCCAGTTAGCCAAACGAACTGCAAACCGCCTGCATCGAGCGTGCAATCGTTCGACGCTATGCGGATGCGCATCACGCGTTTGTCAGCCACGCGCAGCAGCACTGCCATCTTTTCGCTGCCCTCCAGGGCTACGGTCTCTGCGGTCGCGCCATGGCTGTGCGTGCTCCCGTCGCCGTTGTCCGTTTCCAGTCGGCACGTTCCGCACAATGCGTCTCCGCGCCCGCCGAAATTCTCGCAGCCAACCTGGCCGCTTCCCGGCATTCGTTCAACGCTGTAACCAATCCATCTCGCGCTTGCATTTTCCGAGGCGATTTGTTCGACTGTCGCGCTCAAATTCTGCGAAACGGTACGCATTTCCAGTTTTGCATTTACCACGTGTGGCGTCTCGCCTTGTGGTGAAGTTAGAGCCGTCGTCTGACCAATCGCGGCGTCGCTACCAAGCAGACCGAAGCCGGCCAAAAACGCCACGCGAATAAAGTTCTGTCGCAGCATTATCCACCTCATTTACTTCTGCAAAAGCTCCATCAAGTAGTCGTTCGCTTCCTTGGAGCCCATGAGCGACAACTTTTGCACCGCTTCCTTCTTCAATCCCGGATCGCGCTCGCTTTTTGCCACGGCGATCAATGCATTGGCATTGCCGCCGAGGAAGTACGCGTTCAGCACTTCTTCTTTAACTCCTCGATCGGTTTCCTTGTTGTAGATCGACTGCAATTCCGGCTGTCTGCCGCCCATCAGTCCCATGCTGCGTACCGCCGCTTTCCGTAGTTCGGGATTCTTCTCGTCTTGCGCAACCTGCGCCAGCTTTTGCGCGTCGCCAGAAAGAAACAGCGCCTGAAGAATTTCCTTCTTCGCTTCCGTAGAATTCTCGCTCAGGTACAGTTGCTGCAATTCGTTGCGCCCTCCTGAAATTCCCAGGTTGCGAATCGCTTCGCGCTTCAATGCTTCATCCTTCTCACCTTTGGCCAATGCCAAAAGATGTTCGTGGTCGCCGGAAATCATGTAAGCGCGAATCACCGCCCGCTTCACTTCCGGATCGTTGGAGCTGGTATAAACTTCCTGCAGCGTGGCCTTGTTGTTTTTACCGCCAAATATCCCCAGATACTCCACGGCTTTCCGCTGAAGTTCGGGACTACCCTGGCCCAGCGCGATTTTTCGTAGCGTGTCGGTAGCCAGTGGAGAGCCGCTCTGAGCCAGCACAAAGAGCGCTTTGCTCTTTTCTTTAGGCGTGCCCGGCCCATTGAGGTATTTGGCGATAAGTGGAATGCCGCGGTCAGGATCATTATTCATGATTCCTTGCAGCGCCAAAAATTTCAGGTCCTGATCGTTCTCGGCGTCGGGATTGACGGTCGCTCCGGAGCGCTGTTTCACTTCAATTTCCAATGCTTCCGCGTCCTTTTTCCAGCGGCTCTGCGGAAAACGCCGCTTCAATTCAGCGGTATCTGCCAGCGCCGCCTCGCGTTTACCCTGTTTGTTTTCCGCATACGCTTTCCAATAGAGAGCCGCATCGGTTTGCGGCCCGTTCAGTGCCGCTAGTTCCGCGAATTTATTTGCGGCATCGCCGAAGTCGTCTTCGTCCAGATATCCGCGTCCCTCGTCATAAAGTTCCTGCATATGATCCAGGGCTTCTTGCTTGCTGTCTTGCTGCTCGGCAAAACGTTCCTGCGTTTCCTGATCCGTATCATTTGGCAATTCCAGCGATACGCTCGGTGCCTGCAGCGATAATGCGACCGTCGCGTTCGTCTGCTGCCCCAATGCAAAGCTGGCAAACATGCTTGACCCCAGAGCCACGCACAGCAATGCCTTCGATTTCATCGAATCCCTCGCGCTAAGAACTGTCGAACAACCTGTTGCTTCGCCGCCGGTCATGTCTTGCTCCTCTCCGTGCCAGTCTGTTTTTCTTTTGGTGCGCCATCCTGTGTGCCGCCACGATCGTGCAGTTCTTCCTGCACTACTCGCACCTTCAGCAAGATTCCGCGCGATTCGATACGCTTCTGGATCGCTTCGAACTGTGCCGGCGTTATTTCCTCCGGGCTATTCGCGATGTCCACCAGCACCCGCTCCAGTTCATCGAGTGTGCTGTTCATCGCCGCATCGCCCTGCGACCATGCGCTCTGCCGGTACAACCGATTTTCTTCCACCAGACTTTCCGCCCGCTTCTGTTCCGCCGAAATATTGATCAGTTTATTTTTGTCCTGCGTTGGCCGCGCATTGGCCAGTTCCATCAACACCATTTCAGAGCGCCCCAAATGATCTCCCACAGCAATCACCAGCACGCGCTCGCGTACCTGGCCAGCATCTGCCACATCGCTCTCGGGCGCCGTGCGCTTGCTGATTCGTCCCAAAGTAAAAGCCAAGATAACGATCGCCGCCAATGCTCCCGCCGCGGCCAGACGCCCCGCGGAAAGCCACCCTAACCACCATCCCGTTCGCTTTTCCGGAAGTCGCGGCGCAATCTGCAGCCACACGCGCCGGCCGAAATCTTCGCCAGGGTCGGGCACCGGCATCGCATTCAGAGCCACGAACACTTCTTCGATCCGCTGCAGTTCCTCGCGGCACTGAGCGCATTCCCGCAAGTGGCTGGCAATCGCCTCACGCTTGCCGGGCTCCCCATCTCGATAGCCAATCAATTCTTCTTCCGTAAAATGTTTCATCATTCCGTTCCCATCGCTCTGGCCGCGGTTTTTGCGCTTGCAAACGGCTCCAGCGCTTTACGAAGCTTCGATACCGCGCGAAACACTGTGTTCTTCGTGGCATTCGAATTCGATTTCAACACCGCGGCAATTTCTTCAATTCCGCAGCCTTCCCAATGACGCATCACAATCGCGGTACGCTCCGCCGGCGTCAGTTCATTGAGTGCGGCCTTCATCATTTCTGCCAATTGCATACTGCTCGCCAGGCGCTCCGGGGAAGGCGCCGGATCACTTGCGAGGGCCACGGGATCGACCTCAATCCCGTCCTCGCGTGGTTTGCTGGGATGTTCGCGGCGCGCATCTTCGCTCTTGCTCTGGCGCATCCGGTCAATCGCATAGTTCGCCGCGATGCGATACACCCACGTCCCAAAATTTGCGTTACCTGCGAACTGCCGCAGCTTCTGGTATCCGCGCAAAAACGCTTCCTGCACTACTTCCTCCGCGTCTTGCCGGTTCCCGGTCATGCGATAAGCCAGCCGAAACACATTGGCGCTATGCCTTTCCACGAGCACACGATAGGCATCGCGCTCGCCAGCCAGCGTGCGTTCGACAGCAATCGCGTCGCTGATCCCCTCGGCTTCAGCCCTCTCGATGCGCCCGTTCATTCTCATGATTAGACAGGTTCTGGTCCCCGCGGTTAGGTCCCCGGCAACCGACCATCTGGTCGCCCCTAATCCCGAAATACCGTATCATTACTGTGGATTTTCCCGGAGATGCCCAAGTGATTCCACGCTATACCCGCGAAGAAATGGGCCGCGTCTGGAGTGACGCCAACCGTTACCAGAAGTGGCTCGATGTCGAACTGGCCGCCGCGGACACCCTTGCCGAGGCTGGACAGGTTCCCAAAGAAGCTGCCGCCATCTTGCGTAGCCGCGCGAAAGTAAATGTGGCGCGCATTAACGAACTCGAAGCGCGAGTTAAGCACGACGTGATCGCCTTCACCATGGCGGTGGGCGAGTCGATTGGCGATGCCGACGCGGCGCGCTGGCTGCATTACGGCATGACGTCCAACGATGTGGTGGACACCGCGCAAGCTTTGCTGGTGCGCGATGCGTCGCACATTATCGAGCGCGATCTGGTGCTCCTCGGCGAAGTGCTCGATCTTCGTGCCCACGAGTTTCAGCACACCCCACAAATTGGCCGCACCCATGGCGTGCATGCCGAGCCCATCACCTTTGGCCTGAAAATCGCCAACTGGTTTGCAGAGAATCAGCGCAATATTGCGCGCTTTCGCGAAGCCGCAGACGGCATGGCCTACGGGAAAATTTCGGGCGCGGTTGGTAACGCATCGCATCTCGGCCCCGAAATTGAAGAGAAAATCTGCAAGCGCCTGGGCCTGCATGTCACTCCGGTAGCTTCGCAAGTCATTCAACGCGATCGTCACGCGCATTACATGAGCGCGCTGGCGCTGATCGCCGCGACTCTGGAGAAAATCGCCCTTGAAATCCGCCATCTGCAGCGCACAGAAGTCCGTGAAGCGGAAGAACATTTCAGTGGCGAACAGCGCGGCAGTTCGGCGATGCCGCACAAGCGCAATCCCGTCACTTGTGAGCAGATTTGCGGCCTGGCGCGCGTCGTGCGCAGCAACATGGTCGCTTCTTACGAAGATATTGCACTGTGGCACGAGCGCGACATTTCGCACAGTTCCGTGGAGCGCATCATTCTTCCGGACTCCACCATTTTGACGGATTACATGTTGACCAAGATGGCCCGCATCGTCGGCGAGATGCGCGTATTTCCGGCGCGCATGCTGCGTAATCTCGAGTCCACGCACGGCCTCGTCTATTCCGGACAGTTGCTGCAAGACCTGGTAGAAAAGGGCATGGCTCACGACGATGCCTACAAAGCTGTCCAGGAAAATGCCATGGCTGCATGGGAATCGGAAAGCAGCTTTAAGGATCGAGTAGCGAAAGACCCGCGGATAACGAAGTTCATGACTGCCGAAGATCTGCAACACACGTTTGATCTGCAGCGACAATTGCGTAACGTCGATAAGCTTTTTGATCGCGTCTTTGGCGCGCATCCTGCCGGCGAGCGTGGCATCGCCAACCGGGAATTGGCCTCCGCGGCTACTCCTGATCCCGCAAAATAAAAAGAGCTCCCAGTTGCCCGGAAGCTCTTCGTTCTACCTCTTCTGAATCTGCCCGAAGGCAGGCTCAGCTGCGGAGGCGGAAAATTATTCGACGCGCTGCACGTAACGCGCTTCGGAAGTGTCGACGCGAATCCTGTCGCCTTCATTCACGAACGGGGGCACGTTCACGACCAGCCCGGTTTCCAGCGTAGCCGGCTTCATCACCGAGCTTGCTGTCGCCTTCTGCAGCGTCGGTTCGGTCTGCACTACTTTCAAATCCATAGTGTCGGGCAGATCCACGCCGATGGCCTTCTCGTCAAAAAATTCGATTTTGACGAGGGTGTTGGGAACCAGGTAGTACACCGTTTCGCCCAATTCGTCCTTGGTCATCTGCATCTGCTCGTACGTCTGGGTATTCATGAAATGAAAGTCTTCGCCCTCGCTATAGAGGTATTCGAATTCGATTTCGTCCAGAATCGCCCGCTCCACAAATTCTTCCGCGCGAAACCGGTAATCGATAATCGCTCCGGTGCGCAGATTCTTCATGCGGGTCTGCATGGACCCGCGCTTGTTGCCGGGGGTGCGATGTTCGGTGCTGAAAATCGTGAAAAGGCTGCCCTCGTGCTGAATAACCATGCCGGGGCGAAGTTGAGTCGCTTTCGTGTTGCTCATACGATGGTGTGACCCCGCACAGGTGCTGGAGCCGGAACCTCTCCCATAAAAGTTAATTACGATTCGGAAATTCCAACCGGCTGCCCTAAGCATCGAGCCCGAGACCCGACCACGACCGCTTGTGGAATCACACGAGGCACGCAGGAAACCCACTTCCCACGCGGATTTTCAGTATAACGGTCTCGCCACAACCGGTCAATCCGGCGAAAAGATAGAGGACAGGTTAGGCAAAACAGCCACTCTTTGCCTCTTCCCTCCCAACTTAGCGAGGTCAGGGACTAGGAGCTAAGTTACCGGCACGACAAATCAGGAGCTAAGCCTAAAGGTCGCCGCCTACGACGCAGAGGCACACGTGCCGCCTGCGATTTGTGCCCTTCTGGGCAGGATACTTGTTGGCGTCAAATCAGGCCTAGTTCTATTGCCTCGCTATTTTCCGGCTTAGACACTGGACTCACTATGCGCATCACAAAAATTGTTCCAGCCTTGGTTGTATTCGCGTGCGCCAGCCCAGCGCTTGCGCAGCAAAAGGTATTCGAGTGGCAGCACGGCACGGACGAATCCGTGCGGCTAGACCCTGCCAACTACCATGGCGGAAAAAGCTATGGCTCGCAAGGCGGGACGATCCACGTGGACGTCGACGCGCAGCAGCCCGTCTCGATTTTCATGACAGGAGCAGGCGAGTGGAATCGCGCGATGCAGAACCCGGAGCTGCTCAGCAGCATTCGGATGGTGTGCCAGCGGGAACACGTAATCAAGGTGACGTACACCTGCGACCTTCCGCTGGAGCCGATGCAATTGATCGTTCGCGACGATCGTGAAAGTCAAAGCGCTACGGCGTTTGCCGGGCTGGGAGCGGTATTGAAGAGCACCGAGGCTTTGTCAATCGTTGAGCCTGAACTGGGCAGGGCTGTGGGCGTGGTAAACGCGGTAGGCTCAGGGATCGCCGGCATGCTAGGCCGCCAAAGCAACGCCACGCCGCGGCACTTTGTCGCGCCAAACGATGTAAACATCCAATACTATCGCTGGATTTGCATCAGCAATTGCTTCCCGCCACAGTTTCAGTGGATCCAGCAAGCGAAGGAAGAATACAAGCTGACAACGTTTTTGAAGGTTTACGGCGGCTACGCGCCGGACCGCGACGGCGAGCTGGTCAGCATCAAGATCAAGGCGCCGGTGCCGATGCTCGTGGCGATGGTTCCTTCATCGGTAGCGAATCAACTGCACGGCAAGCCGGATATGCTCGAACCGGCGCTCGAAAAAACATCCTGCCAGCAGCGCGGCGTGCAGTCGCAAACGTTCCAGTGCACGTTCAACGCGGCGGACGGACCGCAATCGCTGATTGTGGTGCCGGAGGCTGGCGAAAAGGTGCCGCACAAAAAAACAGATGTTGAGTTTTTCGCGTCGAAGTGCGTGACGAACTGCGCGCTTCCGCCGCTGAATGCGGAGGCGTCGGTGAGTCCGAATCCGTGATTGTCTGCGCTGACGGGATTCCGGAAGCAACAGCAATTTCTGTATTTTCTCCTCTGATGATCTTATAAAGAGCAAGAATTCGCATAAAGCGGCAAATCTGAGCGACGTGCCTGGTAAACGCCATCGCCGAAGTGGGTACTGGCCCGAACTTTTCCGATCTGCAGAAATCGGAAACTTAGAGAGTAACTGGGAGGAACCTTTCCGATTTCCCAGCACGACTAATCGGGAGCTGGGGTTTTTCCAAAGCTTGAGGAAATCCTGAGGAGTGGCTTTCTGAGGACGTACTCTAGTCGTGAATATAAATAACTGAAATAGGGCTTGACACGGAGTTTGCGTTCGCCTATTGTGCGCGACGCATTACCAGGCCCACCAGCAAGCGGACAAGCAGGAACAACCTTCTCTACATTCAAATAGAGCTGTAGAAGTGTGCCCGAAGTAGCGGGCGCTCTTGGAATCAAGGACGAAGGCCGCTTCGTAGGAGACTTAGCAAACGGAGAATATCCATGAACAAGGACGGAGAAAACCACAACGTTGTGCCGGTGAGCGACGATCCCATTACAGATAGGAAGACAAAGGGGCCGAGCCGCAGGCAATTCCTGGGCGGGGTAAGCGGCGTAGCCGCTGCGGCCGCAACTTTGGGAGCGATCGGCTTGGAGCCCGTAGTTGGGGGAAAAGAGTCGGCCGCCGAGGCGTCGGTTGTTGGCTATCCGGTGGATGGGCGGTCCGATGCAAGCCTTCGTTACCGAGTTGAGACCGCAAAGGCGGAGGACATCAACGTTCCCGAACAACCGGACAATGGCGACTCCAAAAGATTTACGGATTTCAGCGGAAATTACAGCAAGGCGTTGGCTCACGACGCCCTTGGCGTGCCCAACCTGGCTTCCTACCAGAGCTTAATACTTGCGTTGACGACCAGAGAATTTTCGGACTTTCAAAACATAATCGTAGGCACGCCCACTGGGGGGCCCAACGCGAAATTGATTAGTCCGCTATCCGCTTTGGCGTTTGATCTGGAAGGTTTAGATTCCCATGCCACGGTTATTCCACCCGCGCCCAGCGTGGCGAGCGCGCAAACAGCGGCGGAACAGGTGGAACATTATTGGGGCGCACTGCTACGAGATGTGCCCTTCGACGATTACCCTAGCAACGCGCTGGTGGCCAAGGCCGTGGCTGACATGAATAGCCTCTCTTTCTTAAAGAGCGCCAAAAACATGGAATATCCTTTCCCGGTAACGCCGGAGAATCTGTTCCGTGGCCAGATTTTCGGCGGCGACGGCAACGTTATGGGGCCATATATATCGCAATTCATGGTCCAGCCAACGTTCATGGGCGTTCAGTCGTTAAGCCAGCAATATAAGACTTTCCTTCCTGGAACTTCCAATGAGTTCATGACCAATCCCAGCGTGTACCAATTAATCCAAGATGGCGGAGCTTCGGGCAGCCTTACTTTTGATACGATCTTCCGCTACGTGCGCAATGGCCGTGATCTTGCCGCGTATACCCACGTTGATACGCTGTACCAGGCATATTTGACCGCGTATCTGGTTTTGGGCACCATCGGCGCACCGACTAACCCCGGCATCCCCTACGTTGGCTCCAAGACGCAAAAATCGGGGATAACGTTTGGCACCAGCGACGCCCCAGGAACGATCGCAGAAATGGCCAACCGCGCCGCTAAAGCTTCCACTTTCCACAAGTGGATCGTAAACTTGCGCCTGCGACCCGAGGAGTATGGTGCGCTGGTACAGGCCAAACTGACGGGGACTACTCCCGCCCCGCAAGCCGCCGCGGCACTACACGGCGATGTACTCAACTCCGCCGTGCTGCCGATCATTAACGCAAACTACGGGAGCTACTTGCTGCCGCAGGCGTTCCCGGAAGGATGCCCAACGTTCCCGTGTTACCCGACGGGACATGGGGCCGTGGCCGGCGCCTGTATCACCGCGATTAAATTCTTCTATGACTGCACGAAAAAAATCCGGCCGTTGCTGAAGGCAATCGGGAGAGACGTGGTGGTGCCAAGCGACGATGGGCTCACCCTCAATCCGTACACCGGTTCAGACGCTGACAGCCTGGACATCAACGGCGAATTGAGCAAGCTGGCGTTCAACATTTCGCTTGGCCACGGGGTTCACGCTGGCATTCATTTCCGCAGTTCGTCTTTCTGGTCCATTTTGTTGGGTGAGCAGGTCGCGCTCAGCATCTTAAGGGATCGCGCAAAGTCGTATGCCGAACCGTTTACGATTACGATCACCAAGTTCGATGGCACGTTAGCCAAAATCTCCAACGAACAATCCTGGTAAACGCGGTCGCCGGACATGTGGGTAATGGGAGGAAGGTCTGAGTCAGTTCCTCTCTATTTTGCGGCAGAAAACAAGTTGCGGGCCGCTTGAACAATGTGCTGTTTTGCTGTTGCCAGGCCCCCAGTTTCCGCGGCCACCTCATAGTCGGTCGCCAAGCCGCGCCAATGCTCTAGTTCGGGGGCGTTAAAAGAGCAAGAAAGCCAAATGCGACACGCACCGTCGTACGGTTCGATACGTCCGTCGAGGATTTCACCGGCGAGACGCCTTGCCATCCACAAAGCTGCATCTTGCTTCGTGATGGGTGCCTGCACTCCCAATTCGAGCATCGCAGCGTCAACTATTTCTACAATGTCTCGCCTTACAGGGCCAGAGAGTCCGGCCAAGTAACGCAAATTCTTTCCGTCATGCCCCCAGTTCCAATGCCTGACAAGCTAATCCCGGCATCTCTTCTCCAGAAAGTTCACCCAGATACCATTTTGCCGCCGCTAATTTGGCATCAAGCATGAGTGCGTGTCCTCAACGAATAGAGATGCATTATAAGCGGCCCCCGTCCAACTGCACTCAACTCCCGAGTAGCGCGGTTACCTTCCATGTGGGTACTATACGGAACTTTTCCGGTCACCCGACAAGCCGAGCCGGGAGTTGGCCTGAGAATTGAATCCAGTGGCAGACGTTCAGTGCTGAGATTCAGAGTCAGAGGAAGAACTCGCTCCAGTGCCGACCGAAGAATATGAGGGATATCAGGAGAGCCCCCAACGCGACTGCGAGAAGCGTTATGGGAAAGACTAAGAATAACCGCGACTGCATCTGTTCGGCTGACTCAGAACTGCTCAAGCGCCAAGCGATGCGGAAAGCGAGAAACAGCGAAACTCCGAATCCTATTATCGACAGTATGCCCCCGCCTCCCAATACAAAGGCACCGACATACGCGACATAGAGTAGCAGTGAGGCAACGCAAAAACTCGGAAGTACGCTAACCAGACCAACCCGCTGCGAAGACGCCTCAAACATGTGCCCCCGCAAACGATACTAACTCGGATTCGGCAATCTGCAACGCTCTAAGTCCCGGCAAACGCGATAATCGCATAGTGTTGGCTCACTTATTCGATTCGGTGGCGCGCTGCTTGGCTCCTTCGGCCATAATTTTTTCGATTTCGGAGGTTTCGCGTGGGAGTTTCTCGCTCAGGACTTCCTGGCCGCCTTCCGTTACGAGGACATCGTCTTCGATTCTGACGCCTAGATTTTCTTCCGGAATGTAAATCCCCGGCTCTATGGTGATCACCATTCCGGAAGCCAGCGGCCGGCAAGGATCGCCGGAAGGATCATGCACGTTAAGTCCAACGTGGTGGCCAAGTCCATGAATAAAATATTGGCCCAGCGATTTTCCGTTGCGGTCTTTGCCGTGGGAATTAATGTAGTCGTAAGCGATATTTTGCAACGAGTTTTTTGTTCCTTTGCAATAAAAGGTTGCGCCAGGTCGCACCGCTGCTAACGCCGCGTTCTGCGCGCCAAGTACGATGTCGTAGATTTCCTTTTGCCGCGCAGTGAATCTTCCATTCGCGGGAATGGTGCGGGTTATGTCTGAAGCGTAGCCGGAATATTGCGCGCCCACATCCATTACCACGATGTCGCCATCTTCCATCTTGCGCGAGAGCTTATCGTAGTGCAGCGCAGTGGAATTCGGCCCGGCTCCCACGATTGGCGCGTACGCCTCCGCCTCTGAACCGCCCATGGCGTGTGTTTCCACCATTTTCGCGGCAACTTGATATTCCCAAAGGTCCGGCTTGGTCACCTTGAACGCTTCGATGTGCGCTGCCACGGATAGATCCACGGCCCGCCGGATAAAGGTAATTTCTGTGGGCGCTTTGATTATCCGCAGATCGGTGATATTCGTGCGGACATCCTTGACCGTAGCGGTCGGCGCGGCCATTTTCAGCCATTCCAGCGATTCGCGCTCGTGCGGGTAGCCGCCCATTTCTTTTTGATAGGGCAGCACGGTATAGAAGCTGGTAAAGACTTTTGCCAGTCGCTCCACCGTAGCTCGGAGTTCCGGCCTGGCGTCCACGCTCCCAAAGCCGGTGCGCGCTTCGATTCCCGGATCGCTGGGAGACATGCGCACGCCATTCCATCGTTCCTTTCGCGGATCCTTCGGGGGTAGAAACAAAATTTCGCGCGCGCCCTGCCAATCATCATTCTTTCCGCCGGCATTGAGTGGGAGGATGATCAACGCGGCATCTTCTTCGTTGTGGCCGGTAAGATAATAGAAATTTTCTTCTTGGGCAAAAATGTAGGTTTCCGACTCTTCTTCGCGGCCGGTGTAGCCCAGCAGCACGATGGGCGCATCGACACTGGCCGCCAGTTTCGCGCGCCGTTGCGCGTAAACGGAGTTCGGCTCTCGCTCGCGTCGCTGCTGTGCCTGTGCAGGAAGAAAAGCACAAAACACCAGCAAGGCAAAAGCCGTCCAGCGTAGCGCCGCCAGAGCGAGGCGTTTTGCTTCCACTCGCTTGAAGAAACCACTCATCCATTCACCTCGAAACCCTCCAGGGCAAGAGGGCAAAGGCCAGATTGTAGCCGAGTCCGCGAGATGGCGCGAATCCTGGAATCTTCCTGCGGGCGTGCATGCACATCCGGCTGATCGTCTAAGTTCTGTGGCTCAGAACTTGTATTCCAGATTGAGTTGAAACCGCCGCGCAGGAAAGGCGCTGTTGGGCTGGCCAAAATTGGGATTGCGCGGGCCGCCGTCGGGACCAATCACGCCGATGTAGGTCACATCGTTCACATGATTCAGCACATTGAACACGTTTACGCCGATGGTCAGCACCGGGCTGCCCTTCTTCTCTTTATGGAAATGAATATCGTGCTCCAAATTTAAGTCCAGATTCAGCAGGCCAGGCCCATGCAGCGAATTGCGCGGCGCAAGCCCGCCGTCCGGCCGGTCATTGATCACGCCATCGCCGTTCGAATCGAGTCCAGTAATCACATTGACGGGCTTGCCGGAATACGCCTGCAACGCGATGCCCAGCGAAAAGAGATCGGTGGGCGTGAAGGTGCCGAGCAAATCGAATTTGTTCCGGCGGTCATTGTCGGAACGCGCCCAATCCCGCCAGGGGTAATACGAATTCCCGCTGAAATACGTAATGCCACTCGTATTATTGTACGTTTTTCCCAACGTGTATTGCGCCTGCCCGGAAAGGAATTTCGTGGGCTTGCCGCGAAACGTCAGCTCCAACGAATTCATCTTCTGGTAGCCGTCCGATTGGATCTCCCTCTCTTGGCCCAGCGCCGAATTCGGCCGCGCGGTGTAAAAGGGAGGTGCAGGGGCGTTGGCGTCCACGGAACGAAACAGGTCGATGCCGCGCATGCCCACATACGATGCGCTGAAGGTGCTCTTGGCAGTCACCTGGCGCTCGATTCCGGCACTGTAATGTATCGCGTAGGGAATTTGCGCGGTGGGCGACAGCACCACGACGCTTGTCGGCACGCCCTGCAGGTCCGCCGGCGTGACCGGATAAGGCACCGTGCCATTCGGCATTACTGGCAGAAAAAAACGCAACAGGTTCACGCCATTGAAGTGGAGCAGATCGGCGATGGCTCGCGGACCAGAGCGATCGTAGAAACTGCCCGCGCCGCCACGAAATACCCACTTGCCGTGTTTCCCTGGCGAATACGCAAAGCCGAAACGCGGAGCAAAGTTATTGACATCATTGTTGAAATAATTCTGGTAGTAGTAGCGCAATCCCAGCATGACCGAGAAATTCGGTTTCACCCGAATGTTATCTTCGAAAAATCCGCCGGCATTTCGTTCCCAGAACACCAGGTGTCCATTGCCCGACTGCAACCGAAAATTGGACGGCTGTTGCGCAACGTAGGAATTGATGTCCCCAAACGTGTACGCTCCCTGCATGTAGGTGAAATCGTCGGCGCCGCGGCGGCTCAGGTCCGGCGTGTCAATGCCGAAATTGATCATGTGCTTCCCGCTCGTGTAGGTCACCAGATCCATTCCCTCAAAGTGCGCTTCCGTTCGTTTCGAATCCGCCTGTGCGCCCCCTCCGGTGAAATAACCTTCGACAATGATCGCCGGAGCCTCATTCACGCTGAACACCGGTTCGTCATTGTGTCCGACCAGAAAACGCAACTGGTTCACCCATTTCGGTGAAAAAATCTTGCGGTAGCTGACGTTGATCTCCTGTTCCGTCACTTTGGTGTTGTAGCCTGCCTCGCGCAAGACCACCCCACCCACACCTTGGTTTTTGTTCATTTGGTATTCATAGGAATAGGCCACCCACAATTGGTCGCCATTTACAAAGTCGTGGAAGGCGCGAAACGAGCCGAAAAAATGGCGCTGTGGGGCGGGCACATTATCATTGATGGGCACGTCGTTCACTCCGTGCGCGAACACCACGGCTTCCAGGTTGTCGACGTCCCCCTCCATTGATAGCAAAAAGGTGTTTCGCTTGTTGTGCCCTAAGGGACCGGTCAGCGAGCCTTCCGCGAAATACCGGCTTTCTTGCGGCTTCACGGCAGCAAAGGCATTGCGCGCGTCGAAAACCGAATCGCGCGTCAGAAAATTGACGGTGCCGTGAAAATCCGGAGTACCCGGCTTGGTGGTGACTTCCAGGCGCGCGCGCCCCGGCCTGGTAAATAGCGAGGAGTATGGGTTCTGATTGATCTTTACTTCTTGAATCGCCGAGGCAGACACGCCCGGTCCGTTGGCCTCGATGCCGTTGACGACCAGCGAAACGCCGTTGGTGCCAAGAGTGTCGTCGCTCAGAAAGCGCGAAAGCGTGGTGATGTAGTCCTGGTCGAAAACGGGAACCCGGTCGAGGGCGTTGCGGTCAATGGTGTTGGCACCTTGATTTTCGGCTACATCGGTGGAGAGCTGTATGGCGCTGTCTTCGGCGTTGACGCTTACGGTTTCGTTCAAAGAGGAGATAGTTAAGATGATGCGCAATGGAGGCGGGGGCTTTGCACCAACGACCAAATCCATTCTGCCTTCTTTGAAGCCGGTGGCTTCGATCTGCAAGCGGTATTTGCCGCGCGCCACACTATCGAAATGGAAGGTGCCGTTCTGATCCGTGGTGGTGCGGGCCGCCAACTTTCCGTCTTCAGCGAACAAGCTGACTTGGGCATCAACAACGGATGAAGAGGAGGGATCGAGGACCACGCCGGAGACTTTTGCCTGGGCGGTGTCCGCCTGTGGTGCTGCAGTGGCTACGGGCGACGTTGAGTGCAAAACCAGGAGCAGCGCGACAAACCCTACGATCCCCAAAACTCGCGATATTCTCGGAATTGGATGGAAAACAACGCTGGTCATGGGCGAGTCATTTCTATACTGACGAGTCGGCGGACGTATCGAGTTCTACGGTGGCGGACAGCATGTTCATCCGAGTCTAAGCGTGTCAACTATCACCTAAACACAGCATGAACGCGATCGGGAATTACCTTAAAGAGCTTTCAGGTTGGGCTTAGATAGCCAGGGCAGTGCCCGATCAGGACACCGGGGGCAACAGGCAGCGGAGCACCGCGAAATAGTGGCAAGTACTCCCAGCTAGCACAAAGACATGCCAGATTACGTGAGCGTACGGGATTCGTTTCGACGCGTAGAAGATCACGCCTGCTGTGTAGCAGAGTCCTCCGGCTAGCAGCCAGATTAATCCGCTGGCCGGAACGTGGCTCAATACCGGGCGCGCCGCAATGACCACCAGCCAGCCCATTAGTAGATAAACAGTGGTCGAGAGAAATCCGAATCGTTCCACGAACCAGAATTTGAACACAATCCCGGCCATCGCCAGGCCCCACACCACGCCGAATAACGACCAACCCCACGCTCCACGAAGGTTCACCAACAGAAATGGCGTATACGTGCCTGCGATTAAAAGGAAAATGGCGGAATGGTCAAAAATGCGGAGAACGCGCTTGAAACGAGGCGCGGCAATTCCGTGGTACAGCGTCGAGGCGGCGTATAGCGTGATCAGTGTGGTACCGTAAATCGCACAGGAAACAATTTGCAGTGCGCCGCCACGCAGAGCGGCCAACACCAACAGAATTACGAGGCCGGCGACGCTCAATGCCAGGCCAACTCCATGCGTAATCGTGTTGGCAATTTCTTCTATGGAGAGTCGGTGCGTTGAATGGTGGCTCATGGCTCGGCGCTACTAGATCTATTGTTTCGCGCGGTGCCCGCGCGTACAAGGCTATCCGCTACTCAAAGACTTGCTGAGTGAGATTTAAAAACCTGGCGCGCCGCTCGAGGCCGGCCGCATTTCTGGCGCATTGACGCCGAAGCGAAGATGCGCGAACCACGACTGGCTCAGCGACATGAATCCCGTATATAGGTAGCCCCACACAAACAGGAGCAAGAAGGGAACCGTGGCGTAATTCTCGTTGCGAATCGCATAGACAATCGCCAGCGAAAAATATAACCCTAGCCCGACTTCGAAATAAGGCATCCAGCCCGCTTTGTTTTTGTATTTTTTTGCCGCGAAGGTGCCGGTCTTGCCTTCAATCCTGAACTTCGGTGTCCGCGCGAACTCCGATTTTTTTCCAAGGATCGCTTCAATTACCGCTTGCGCATTGCGCACCGAGATGCCGATGCCTGTGGCCATCACGAAAGGCATATACAAAAACGTGCTCATCCACGTTTTTGGCCGCAACTCCTTTTGTGCTGCCAGATAAAAGCTCGAAATTGAACATGTCGATGCCAGGAAGAGCGGCAAGTCGATTACCAGCATCTGGAACCAGCCCTGGTAGAAGCGCACAATCATTGCCGGCAGCAGCATCGTGGAGAGCAGCACCATCAACGGATACGAAATGTTGGCGGTGAGGTGAAAAAACGCTTCCGCTTTCACGTAGAGCGGCACGTCGGCGCGGAATACCCGTGGCAGGATTTTCTTTGCTGTCTGCATCAATCCTTTGGCCCAGCGTGCCTGCTGCGCTTTGAAACCATTCATGTCGATGGGCAATTCCGAAGCGCACTCAATGTGCGGCAAGTACAGAAACTTCCAGCCCTTCAGCTGCGCCCGGTAAGACAGATCCGTATCTTCTGTAAGCGTGTCGTGCTCCCACCCGCCCGCAGAGTCAATCGCCGCTCGCCGCCACACGCCGGCGGTGCCATTAAAATTAAAAAATGTCCCACGCCGGGATCGCCCGCCATGTTCGATGACGAAATGCCCATCGAGCAAAATCGTTTCTACACGCGTCAACAGTGAGTAATCGCTGTTCAAATAGGTCCAGCGGGTTTGCACCATGCCGATTCCCGCTCCGCCGTGCGGATTCATAAAATACGGAATGGTGGCGCGTAGAAAATCGGCCTGCGGAATAAAGTCAGCGTCAAAAATGGCCACAAATTCGCCCTGCGCAGTGCGCAATCCATTTTCCAGCGCACCCGCCTTGTAGCCTTCGCGATTGGTGCGGTGAATGTAAGAAATCGGCAGCCCGGTGGCCGCATGGCGGTCCACGCAGGCGCGAGCTACTTCGCGCGTTTCGTCTGTAGAATCGTCGAGCACCTGGATATCGAGCAATTCCCGCGGATAATCGAACTGCGAAACGGCGTCGACCAGCCGCTCGATCACGTAGCGTTCATTGAAGATAGGAAGCTGTATGGTAACCTTGGGCCAATTTACGACCGCGGGTGGCGTTGGCGGAACATTTTTGCGAAACGCATAATAATCGTAGAGCAGCGCGTAGCGATGCATTCCGTAAAGAGCCAGCACGAACAACACGATGAAGTAGGGAATCATCATCGCCATGTCAAACGCGTTAGCGTGATAGACCCCAGTGAATGTGCGGTCGGTGATCTTATGCCAGTAGTGGCTCAGCGGGCTTTGCTGAGCAATGGCGAGCGCGAACACAAGAAATGTTGCGACGAAATTCAAGTCCGAGTTTCTCCTAATGTCCTTCGCTGATCGGCGCTTCTTTCGGGCCAGCGTGCCGCGGCAGAGCGTAACATTCATGCTCGAGACATGCGACTGGTTCGCACGTCAGTCAAACCGCAACATATTCACGGTTTTTGCCTGTTGTTTACTGCCGTTGAGCGCTAAGGCTGCTCGCTCGCGAGTCACAACTCCGTTCGACCCATCTGCGGATGCGGCGCTTTCGCAGCGTTTCTATTTTACTGGTTTTCGCAAGGATTGTATTCCGCGCAATTTCGCGGCGCAGATGCGCCGACGTTTCGACGCGGGCAAGTCCAGGTCATTGCGAGCAACTGCATGAGCGTGACCGCCGCGGCAAAAGGGACACTCGGCGAAATCGCAACGCAGTTTTTGCGACTGGGTTTCGTCGCTTACGGCGGACCCGCCGCCCACATCGCCATGATGGAAGAAGAATTTGTTCGGCGGCGGCAGTGGGTAACGCGCGAGCGGTTTCTGGATTTGATCGGTGCGGTCAATTTGTTGCCGGGACCAAGTTCCACCGAGCTGGCCATCTATCTCGGCGAAATTCGCGGTGGACTCCCCGGGTTAATCATCGCCGGAGCGTGCTTCATCTTGCCAGCGGCCATCTTGGTTGTCGCCTTGGCGTGGGCCTACCTGAGGTTTGGCAGCGTGCCGCAGATCGCCGGTCTACTGTTTGGAATCAAGCCAGTTGTAGTGGCGCTGCTGGCTCAAGCGATCTGGAATCTTGCACGCACGGCGCTCAAAACCGTTGCGTTAGCCTGTCTCGCGGCCCTCGTGATCGTGCTGGCGTTTTTGCAACTTCCCACACTGCTGCTTTTAGTAGGCGCCGGGCTGGCGTGGATGTTCTTTCGCGAAGGCCAGAGACTCGTGCGTGGCCCGTCTCCTTCGCTAGGTCTGCTGCTCGCTGGCGCCGCCAGCGTATCACCGGGTTCCGCCGCGGTATTCTTATACTTCCTGAAAATTGGCGCGGTGCTGTTTGGTAGCGGCTACGTATTGCTTGCCGTATTGCACGCAGATCTAGTCATCAGACTTCATTGGCTCACTAATGCGCAATTATTAGACGCGATCGCGGTTAGCCAAGCCACTCCCGGACCATTTTTCACCGTTGCCACATTTATTGGATTCATCTTGGCGGGGTGGCGAGGCGCAGCGCTGGCCACGATCGGCATGTTCCTTCCGGCGTTCATTTACGTTGCGGTCACGGCGCGATTCCTGCCGCAAATTCGAAAATCACCGCTGGCAGGGGCGTTTCTGGATGGCGTCAACGCTGCTGCGGTGGCTCTGATGGCATTTGTAGGGTGGCAATTCACGCGCGGCTCGCTGACAAATATCCCCGCGATTCTCATCGCAGCCGTCAGCGTGATTCTGGTGTTTCGCTACAAAGTAAATTCTGCGTGGATGGTTCTCGGCGGCGCGCTTGCCGGCATTCTGCTGCAACTGCTGAAATGGACTTGAAGCGCTTGAGTAAGGAAAACTCTACGGCACGAGCACAATCTTGCCAGCCGCGCCCGGTTTCAACACTTCGATGTGGGCCTGCGCCGCATCCTTCAACGGGAATTCCTTGCCCACCACAGGTCGTAGTGTTCCATTCTCCAGTCCCGCAGCAATCGCCGCATGAATTTCCTTCGTTTCCTGTTCCGTGGCCGCCCAAAGCGTAAAGCCTCGCGCCGACCCGCGGCGGCTCATCAAGTCGCGCGGATTAATGGTGATCTCTCCGCGATTGCCGATTATCACCACGCGGCCATTCATGGCCAGTAGCTTTAAATCGGTCGCCAGATTCACGTTGGCCAGCATTTCGAGAATGACATCAAGACCTTTCCCGCCTGGCGTCACCTTGCTAATTTCCTCGGCATAGCCCGGCTTGGTGTGATCAAACACGTAGTGCGCTCCTTCTTTTTTCGCCAGGTCCAGCCCACGTTGCGATCCTGCCGTCCCAATCACCGTCATCCCCATCGCGCGCGCATATTGCACTGCAGCGATTCCAACTCCACCGCTGGCTCCATGAACCAATAACGTTTCTCCAGGCTGAGCCTGCCCGTGATGATGCAGCGCGGTAAACGCCGTTCCATACGGCACCCACAATCCTGCACCTTGCGTGAACGAAATTTTTTCCGGCAGCGGATACACTTGCGACTCCAACGCCAGCGCGTACTCCGCGTAAGCGCCAGTCAGTGTTTTCGCCGTGTACACGCGATCGCTCGACTTCACTTTCGTCACGCCCTCTCCTACCGCTTCCACCACGCCCGCAGCATCCGACCCTGGCGTGTATGGCAATGGCGGCTTGATGGCGTACGTTCCGGCACGCATGTAGGTGTCGTAGGGATTTACGCCGGCAGCTTTCACGCGGACCAACACTTCGCCCTTGCCAGGTTTCGGCGTGGGAATTTCCTCGAACTGCAAAGCTTCCGTGCCCCCGAAGTTATGTACTTGAATCGCTTTCATCGACCTTCTCCCGAAACGTGAGTGTGAACATGTATGTGATGAGTGCCAAATGGAATTGGTGCCGAAGGATGTTCCGACGCCCGCAGAAACTTTACCGTTGGGCATCCAACCCGAGGCCCGCTGCTAAAAATGATCGTCGTGCGCCACGGACGCGGGTTCGTGTTCCAGCACGCCAGCGCTCTGCGCCCATGCCGTCGTCTGCCAATTGTCTTTTCCCTTTTTGATGGGGATCCACGGCGGCAAACTTTGGCTCAAATGGTTGGCCAGCGCGTAAACATATGGCTCATACATAATGCGCAACTCTTGCAGCTTGCGATCCGCTTCCGGTGTGGCCAGCAAAATCATACCTTGCTGCGCCAGCGTATTCCGCAAACGATTCAATTCGGCCGGGGGCAAGCGATCCTCCGGCAAAGGTTTTGGCGCCGCGGAAAAAACCTGTGCCAGATCAACCATCGCGTGCCGTGCAATCGCAAACGTCAACTCGGCCTGCTTCGCGCAGGAATCTTCAATTCCCGCGATCGTCAATGCGCAGGTGTCCAGAATCGCAGTCAACGAAGCGATCCACGACTGGTTATCGTGCTGCGAGCGGAAATACGCCAGCACCGGATACGACAAATGGCTCTCCAGAAGTTCCGCGCTCCACAATTCCCAATCCTTCAGCAATTCGCGCAGCGCTTCATGGCCGCCGCGAAAACTGTGCCGTCGCAACAACTCGCCGGCAGTCGGCGGTGTACCCGCGCGCGAATCCAGCATCGAAATGTTGATCTCGCGTTCACCAAATGAACTGTAGATGAAAGGCAGGTACCCGATGATGGCAGCTAAAAATCCAAAGCCGAAGCCGGCCTCAGCCACCACCAAAAAGCGCGCCAGAGAAGCGCGTGGCACCACATCTCCCAATCCCAGCGTGAAAAACGTGGTACCGCTTAAATAGATGTCCGTCCAGAAACCCGGTGTCTGCCCAGTCAGATTTACGGCCGAGCCCGCGCCGTATTGCATCATGCCGAAGCTGAACACCAGGCCAACGGCCCAAACTCCCACCAGCACCAGTAGGGAAATCGGCCCATAAAATCCCAAGAATGTTTCGCGGGTTTTGCGCGAAGAACTGAGATTCGCCAGTGGCTTCCAAATTCCCCAACTGATCCGGTAATAGAATCGTGTCAGGCGAAATTTCCGCGTGACGCGCCGGGGCAAAATGATGGCCTCAAACGCGTCCCAAATGACCACGAAGAACAGCACCACGCCTGCGATAAACACACCTGGAACGGGAATCATGGCCAGCATTGTACTCGGTTTGCCGCAGGTTGGTGTTGCAGTCTCACGCTCCGGCGGCAAGTTGCGCGTTCACGGAAATTTCGGTTTTGAAAAGCTTGGAAACCGGGCAGCCCGTCTCCGCCGCTTTCACGGCCGCGTCAAACTTGGCTTTGTCCGCGCCCGGCACGTGGGCTACCAGGTCCAGATGGCTCTTGGTAATCGAGAATCCTTCGCCAACTTTTTCCAGGCTTATGGTGCAGGTGGTTTCGAGTTTGCTCGCCGTCAATCCTGCTCCGCCAAGTTGCGCCGAAAGCGCCATGGTGAAGCAGCCCGCGTGTGCAGCCGCCAGAAGTTCTTCGGGATTTGTTCCTACACCGTTTTCAAAACGCGTGCTGAAGGAATATTGCGTGTTTTTGAGCGTGCCACTGTCCGTGGAGATCGCCCCCTTACCAGTCTTCAAATCGCCTTGCCAAACTGCGGATGCTTTGCGTTGCATGATGTCACCTCTTCTGCGTCGAATTGTTCAGGATGTCTGAATGCAATGGATTCGATTCGCTCTGGAGGGGGAAGGGTATATTTAAAGAAGCCACGACAGCAAGGAACCAAATCCTGTAGGCCATTATGAATCGAATTCTCCGCGAAGTATCGCATCGACCCTGGCCCCTCCCGCATGGCCCGTGGGTCGTGGCGCAGCAGTGGCACGACCTGCTCTTCGCGCACTGGCGTGTTCCGCAAGGAGTACTGCAGCCGTTGCTGCCGGGCGGGTTGGAACTCGATTTGTATCACAGGGAAGCTTGGCTTGCCGTCGTCCCATTTCGCATGGCTGGTGTGCGTTTCCGCGGGCTACCGGCGATCCCCGGCACCTCAAACTTTCCTGAGTTAAACGTGCGCACTTATGTTCTCCACCGTGGGAAGCCGGGCGTTTGGTTTTTCAGTCTGGATGCCAGCAATCCAGTCGCGGTGACGGCAGCTCGCGGGTGGTTTCATCTACCGTATTTCCACGCACGGATGAGCTGTAGGGAAAATGATGGCTCCATCGAATACGCAAGCACGCGCATTCATCGTGGCGCCTCTCCCGCGGAGTTTCGCGCCCGCTACGCACCGATTGGCCCGGTATTCCAGTCTCGTCCAGGCACCTTGGAACATTTTTTGACGGAGCGCTATTGCCTCTTTGCTCGAAACGATCGTGGACAAATTCTCTGCGGCGAAATTCACCACCCGCCTTGGCCTCTCCAGCTCGCGCAAGCGCAATTCGCAGAAAACTCCATGGCCACGCAAATCGGCATAACGCTGGGCGATCCTGATCTGCTCCATTTCGCCAAGCGGCAAGACGTTGTGGTCTGGCCGCCGAAGCCAGAATGAGTTTCCGCGCAGGAATGCAGCAACAGTCCAGAGAACGGCACAGGAATTTAGTCGAAAATAATTAGACGTTTAAGGACAGCGACACTAAGCCTGGTGGCGTCGCTGGCTGAATTGGTGGAAGCTTCGAGCGGTCGATCCTGTTGTACAGCGTGTCGCGCTCCACAGGCACGCGGCCCGCTTCGCGGATCAGACGCTCGAGTTCAGCGCGGGGCGTAAATTCCGCAGTGCGCGCTCCGGCGTCGTGGTAGATCTTTTCTTCCACCACGGTACCATCCATATCATTGGCACCGAACCGCAAGGCAATCTGCGCGATACTCGGCGTCAGCATGATCCAATACGCCTTGATGTGATCGAAGTTATCCAGCATCAATCGTGAAACGGCAATGTTGCGCAAGTCGTCGTAGCCGCTCGGCTTCGGAATGTGCGACAGCGCCGTGTTTTCCGGATGAAATGCCAGCGGAATGAACGCCACAAAACCGTGCGTCTCGTCCTGGGCTTCGCGCAATTTCACTAAATGATCGACACGTTCTTCCGTGGTCTCAACGTGGCCGTACAGCATCGTGGCATTCGAGCGCAGCCCAATGCGATGCGCCTTTTTGGCCATGCTCAGCCACATATGTCCGCTGACTTTGTGGTCGCAGATAATTCGCCGCACGCGAGGATGGAAAATCTCCGCACCGCCACCCGGACAGGAATCCACGCCGGCATCCTTCATCTTCTGCAGCGTTTCCTCAACGGTGATTTTCGCGATGCGCGCGAAATAGTGCACTTCCACCATGGTGAACGCCTTCAGGTGCACATGCGGATGCCGCTGTTTCAGCCCGCGAATCATTTCCAGAAAATAATCAAACGGCAAATCAGGATGCAGCCCGCCCACGATGTGAAATTCCGTCGCGCCTTCGCGCACACCTTGTGCCGCACGCTCGTAAATCTCATCCAGCGCAAACGTGTACGCGCCCGGCGAACTGGGATCGCGGCCAAACGCGCACAACTTGCAATGCGCCACGCAAATGTTCGTGGGATTAATGTGCCGATTTACGTTGTAGTAGGTCACATTGCCGTGCCGCTTTTCGCGCACGGAATTGGCCAGCCAGCCCACGGCCAGCAGGTCCGGCGAGCGATACAACGTCACGCCGTCTTCAAATGGCAGGCGTTCGCCTATCAGCACTTTGTCGGCTATCGGCTTCAGGTTCGCATCGGTAATGGTTAGTTCGGCCACTGGTTTCTCTTCTTATAGGATAACGTTTCGCTTCGCGCCGCTACATACAATTCGCATTTCGAACCTTGCGAATTGTTCGTTCAAACCCGCCACAAGGCCGCGGCCGCTCCCCAAAACAGCAGGAACAACATACTAATATAGCCGTTCACCGTGAAAAACGCAGCGTTCAGCTTGCTTAAATCGTTGGCTTTCACCAGCGAATGCTCGTAGCCCAGCAGCGCCGCTACCACCACGATTCCTGCCCATGCCGGCCATGGCAGACCAAAACTCGCCGCGAGCCATCCCAGCAATAGCACTACGCCGACGTGCATTACTCGCGCAATCCACAGGGCATTCGCGATTCCAAATTGTTTCGGCACCGAATATAGCCCGGCTTCTTTATCGAACTCCACATCCTGACACGCGTACAACACATCGAAGCCGCCGACCCACAGCGTCACTGCGCCACACAGGATTAGCATGCGCCAATCGAGACTTCCGGTAATCGCGATCCACGCCGCCGCTGGAGAAATTCCCAGCGCAAATCCCAGAAATACATGCGACCAGTTGGTGAAGCGCTTGGTGAACGAATAGAAAAACAAGATAGCCAGCGCCACGGGCGCCAGTTTCAGCGCCAGCGGATTCAGGCGCCACGCTGCCAGGAAAAATATCGCCGCCGCCACGAATGTAAAAATCCACGCAAAGGACACAGACAGCGCACCGGTCGCCAGCGCTCGCATCTTGGTTCGTGGATTCTCTTTGTCGTAGCGAATGTCCGCAATTCGATTCAGGGTCATCGCCGCGGAACGTGCCGCCACCATCGCCACCACAATCCAGATTACTTGCCGCAGCGTTGGCCAACCATGCACCGTCAACCGCGCCGCCAGCAGTGCCCCCGTCAACGCAAACGGCAACGCAAAAACCGAGTGCTCGAACTTGATCATTTCCAGAACGGTGCGCACGCGGCCAGCCATCGCTATGCCTCCGCCTTTTTCGCTGCGTTCGTGCCCGTCCAGCGATACATTTTGTCTTGCGACAATCCCGCCTGCGCCAGCACCCGGCAGACATATTGCGTCACGATGTCGTCAATCGTTTTTGGCTTGTGGTAAAACGCGGGCACCGCCGGCATGATTACCGCTCCAGCCTGTTGCGCGCGCAACATATTTTCGAGATGAATGCGATTGAACGGTGTGTCGCGCACGCACAAAACTAATTTGCGACCTTCCTTTAAAATCACGTCCGCCGACCGTGCCACCAAATCATCGCTTGTGCCATTCGCAATTGCGGCCAGCGCACCCATGGTACAGGGAATCACGATCATCGCATCCACGTCATAACTTCCCGACGCAATCGATGCGCCTACATCCTTGTTAGAAATGGTCTCGATCTTGCGTGGCGCGCGGCCGAGTATGCGGCTCGGCAACTGTCTCAAATCGCCTGAAGAAATCTCCAACTCCTCGGCAAACAGTCGCTGGCCGGTCTCGGTCACCACCAGGTGCACACGCTCCACGCGCGAGTCGTCTTCCAGCAGCGCCAGCGTTTTCTGCGCATAGATCGCGCCGCTGGCTCCGGTCACACCTACGGTGATGATTTGTCCTTTAGTGGAAGACATGGTTTTACGCGGATAAATCGAGTCTGGCAGCGGCCTCCCGGCAAGTCAAGCTTAGGCCCGCACCTCGTGCAATGCTAGAATTCTCTGCGGTCAAAACAAATGAAAAGCGAAGATATTTTGAAAATTTTGCAGGACGTTGATCGCAAAAAACTCAGCGCCGCTGCCGCTCTGGAACGCCTCAAGCACCTGCCTTTTGAAGACATCGATTTCGCCAAAGTCGATCATCATCGTTCGCTGCGCCAAGGCTTCGCCGAAGTGATTTTTGGCAAAGGTAAGACGCCAACCCAGGTCGCGGAAATTGTCCGCACCATGATCAAGCGCAAAGACTCGCGGCATAACGTGCTGGTCACCCGCGCCGACGCGAAAATCTTTTCCGCGGTGAAACGCATCAGCCGCGCCGCAACGTTTCACCAACTCTCTGGTGTGATCACCATCGAGCGCAACACCGACATCACCGGAAAGGGAACCATTCTCATCGTTTCCGCGGGTACCAGCGACATTCCTGTGGCCGAAGAGGCGCTGCTCACCGCGCGCATGATGGGCAACAACGTCGAACATCTTTATGACGTCGGCGTCGCCGGCATTCACCGCCTGCTCGATCGCCACAAAATGCTCACCAGCGCGCGCGTGGTTATCTGTATTGCCGGAATGGAAGGCGCGCTGCCCAGTGTTGTTGGCGGCCTCGTCGGTGTCCCTGTAATCGCCGTGCCCACCAGCACCGGTTACGGCGCCAGCTTTGGTGGCGTCGCCGCGCTCCTCGGCATGCTGAACTCCTGCGCCTCTAACGTCACCGTAGTTAACATCGACAACGGCTTCGGCGCCGCCTGCGTCGCGTCCTGTATCAACCGCCTCAGTTAGGCGTTTGATGACGGCTGTGATTTTGCCTCGATCCCTCCGCTGCGAATTGGCTGGAAAGCGCCAATTCACCGGTCGGGATGACGTTCAAGTTCCAAAACTCTACGCACCCTTGAGCAGTACCTTCATAACGCCGCGCTCTTGCGCGTACTGAATCGCCTCAGTCGCGTCCTTCAACGGAAACACGCGCGAAATCAGTGGAGTCGGGTCCACTTTACCGGACCGCAGCAGCGCGATCGCCTTGGCAAATGGCCCGCAGCGCGAACCCACCACTGTAATTTCCTTCACCACGATCGGCCACGTCTCCACCGGCGCGGCTCCGTGAAACGTCGATTTCAGAACTAACGTCCCGCGGGGCTCGGTTATCTCTTCCGCCAATCGCAAGCCCGATGGCGACCCGGTAGCCTCGACAACCAGCCGGTAATTTTCTTTCACACTCTGCAGGTCGCTGCCATCTCCGGCCACTTTTTTGGTCGCGAGTCCTGCCTTCTGCGCCATCGTGAGCTTGTTCGCATGCTTGCCGTACATGACTACGCGCAATCCCGCTGCCTGTAGCACAAGCGCGATAAGTTGGGCCAGCTTTCCATCGCCCAGCACCGCAGCCTCTTTGAATTTCCGCGTTTCGATCTGCGTCAAAATTTGGCACGCAGCCGCCAAAGGTTCCACGAACACTGCCTTCTCCTCCGAAATGTTTGGCGGAATCACGTGCAGGTTTTCCAACGGCAGCGCCAGATACTCTGCAAACGCCCCGTCGTGCGCCACAATTCCCAGTACGGTCCGCTGGGCGCAATGCGTTTTCAGGCCGCGCCGGCAAAATTCGCAAATTGGTTTGTAGCCGTAGGCCGCGCACGCCACATTAATTTCCCCAACGACTCGCTTGCCCATCCAGCGCTTCTTGACCGCAGTAGAAACACCGGCCACGTCCGCCACTTCGCCTACAAACTCATGCCCCGGCGTGCCATGAAAATTGTGATATCCGCGCAGAATCTCCACATCGGTATTGCAGATCCCTGCCAGGCGAACGCGCACCCAAGCCCAGCGCGGATGCAACCGCGGCATTTCCTTGGTTACTGCCACCAGTTTGTTGTCAGAGACTTGAAAGGCCAGCATGCAGGAAGTATGAAGAACTTTACTGCAGCGCGGCAACTAAAGACTGCAGCAACTCCGACTCCTGCTCCGGAAAAACCGTGCGCAAATCCACCAGCAGCCGATCCTCTTCAATTCGCGCAATTACCGGAATTCCCACCGCCGGGCGCCGCAAGCGCTCTTCAAGCTGCGCCGCAGAATGTCGTTTGCTCGCAATGCGCATCAGTTTTGTCGGCAACGACTGCTCGGGAGTCGACCCACCGCCGACGAGTGACGCTCCATCGCTGATTTCAAAATCCGCAACTGTACCGGCAATTCGCTCGGCGAGCAGCGTTTGAAATTTTTCCACCCGCCCCGCAATCTCTGCCACCGTCATACGAATCATCCGCTGCGCTGGAATCTCATCCCATTTTGCCCGTAGATAAGCACGCAGCGTCACTTCCACCGCCGCAATGGTCAATTTATCCACACGCAGCGCACGAAACAGCGGATGCCGCCGCACCTTCGTCACTAATTCCTTTTTCCCCACGATGATTCCCGCCTGTGGTCCGCCTAATAATTTGTCCCCGCTAAACAGCACCAGCGAAAATCCCGCTTCCACGCTTTCCCGCACCGTTGGCTCATGAATTCCATGCGCCGCCAGATCCACCAGGCATCCGGAGCCAAGGTCTTCCACCACCGGCAGTCGCGCACGTTCGCCCAGCGCAATCAGTTCCGCCACCTCCGGCTTTTCCGTGAATCCCGTCACCTTGAAATTCGAAGGATGCACGCGCAGCAGCACCCGCGTCTTCTCGTTCACCGCATTTTCGTAGTCCGCAATCCGGGTGCGATTCGTGGTGCCCACTTCGCGCAGAACCGCTCCGCTCTGCTCCATAATTTCCGGGATGCGAAATCCGTCGCCAATCTCAATCAGTTCGCCGCGCGACACAATCACTTCGCCACCACGCGCCAGCGCCGCAAGCGTTAGCAGCACCGCCGCCGCACAGTTGTTCACCACGATGGCGGATTCCGCGCCGCTCAGCCGTTCAATCAGCCGCGACGTGTGCACATCGCGCTTCCCACGAGCGCCCGCGGTCAAGTCGTATTCCAGATTCGAATATCGCGTAACGCTGCGCTGTATTTCGTTAGCTACCGCACTTGCCAGTGGCGCACGTCCAAGATTGGTGTGCAAGATCACGCCCGAAGCATTAATCACCGGCCGCAGCGAAGCTTCAAACTGCCTTTCCACCGTCGAGACAATCCGTTGCTCTACAGCGTCGCCCGCCAACATCGTTTCTTCGCGCACAACGCCCGCTACAATCTCGCGTCGCAATTCCGCTAGCACTTCGCGAATCGTCTCCACCACAAATCCGCGATCCACATCCGCGCACAGTTCCGCGACACCCGGCCGCAGCAGTAACTCGTCCACCGACGGCACATTGCGCAGCAACGCCGTTTGGTCTGTAGAAAGCGCCGGTTTACCGAGTGAAGGCATGCGCACATTCAAGCACAGCCAGCGCACCCTAGCAATCCACTCAAAGCCCCGCGCGCGCACTGCCCGAAGGTACAGCCTCTATGTCCCGCGGCGCGGTGCCGCATCCGCCTCCGCGCACGCCCTTCCCCGTTGACGCCACCGCACTCCGCTCCTAGCATGAAGGGACGAGGAGTTTCGCTCCTATGGCCACCATTGACGAAGAGTTGGCGCAGCTCGAAAAGGATATCCGCCAGCTTAAAATCGAATACGACATGTATTTCGGCGGCGGCCGCAAGCGCCCTCCCTCGGAAATCGAGTGGCGTATTGAGCTGATCGTCAAGCGTTATGCAGAACGTGGAGGCGAACTGAAGTTCAACCAGCGATTCCGTTTCAGCAATTTGTCCCAGACCTACGCGAAATATAAGGATGTGTTTCGCAAGCGCATGGTGCACCACGAAGAAGGTAAAGTGCAACGCCACTTTGGTGCCGCCGCAAAAGCTATCGAAGCCCAGCGCGCCAAAGCGCAGCCAGCACCTGTCGATGCCGGGGCCTCAGCCACAGCCTCTCAGCCTGCAACCGCTGCTTCTACCGCCGCCGCAATCGCTGCGGAATCCAAAGCCTTCCGCATGACCTGTGCTGAACCGGAAAAGGAACCCGAAAAGGTTGAGCAGCTCTATCAGGCCTTCGTCAGCGCCAAGCAACAAGCCGGCGAAGAAACCGCCAAGCTTTCGCGCTCCAGCTTCAACGAATTCGTTCGCAAGAAAACCAAAGATCTGCAGACCGCAAAAAATTGCCGCGACGTTGAATACGTAGTCGAAGTCGTCGCCGGCCAGGTCAAACTCAAAGCTCTCGTAAAATCATAGTTTCCACCGGCTCTTCGCGTTTCCCACAAGCTCCGTTTCCCAAACGCCGCTCCTCCGCGTAAACTATTCTGTTTTTACCTCATCGGAGGACCCATGGGAGTGCAACGCGCGCTGCTCAGCGTTTTCGATAAGACCGGCATCGTGGAATTCGCGGGGCGGCTGGCTGCGCTGAAGATTGAGATTCTTTCCACCGGCGGCACCGCCAAGCTTTTGCGCGAACACAATATTCCCGTGAAAGACGTCTCCGAATTTACTGGCTGGCCCGAAATGCTCGGCGGGCGGGTGAAGACTCTTCATCCCAAGGTGCATGGCGGCTTGTTATTCCGCCGCAATCTCGCTGAAGATCAGAAGCAGGCTCAGGAACACGGGATTTCTCCCATCGATCTGGTCGTCGTAAACCTCTATCCCTTTGAAGCCACCGCCGCCAAAGCCTATCTGCCTGCCGAAGAACTCATCGAGAACATCGATATCGGCGGGCCTACCATGCTGCGTTCCGCTGCGAAGAATTTTGAAAGCGTCACGGTGATCACCGAGCCTGAAGATTACGATCGCGTCGCCAGCGAGCTTGAGAGCAGCAAGGACAAGGAAACTTCGCTGGCCACCCGTCTTGATCTCGCGCGCAAAGTTTTCGCCGCGACCTCTCGCTACGATGGCTTGATCGCCACGAATCTGGAGCGCGTCGCTGCCAACGGCGAAGGTCTCGAGATTCGTCCCAAGCCGGTGCTCCCGGAGCGCTACCATCTGGCGCTGCGTAAAAAACAGGAACTACGCTACGGCGAAAATCCGCATCAGGCCGCCGCGCTGTACGTCCCTGCGGGCCAAGTGCCGCGTGGTCTAGCTGCCGCCAAGCAGCTACAAGGCAAAGAACTTTCCTACAACAATTATGTCGACCTCGAAGCAGCTCGCAGCACCGTCGCTGAGTTCGAACGCCCCGCCGCCGTCATCATCAAGCACAACAATCCCTGCGGCGCCGCGGAGCAAGACAACCTGCACGATGCGTACACCCAAGCCTTCGCGTGCGATCCGGTTTCCGCGTTTGGTGGCGTGCTGGCTTTTAATTACATCGTGGATGCGCTTACCGCCGAAGCGGTGGTGAAGCTTTTCGTGGAATGCATCGTCGCGCCAGGCTTTGCCGATCGCGCCCAGGAAATTTTCGCCACCAAGAAAAATCTGCGCCTGCTCCAACTTCCCAATGGCGGGCTGGATCACGACAAAGAACTGCAATTGAAGCGGATCCTTGGAGGCATGCTGGTGCAGCAACCGGACCTGGGCACGCTGGCAGGGAAGGAATTGAGTGTGGTCACCAAGCGCCCGCCCACCGAAGCCGAACTCGCCGATCTGCAATTTGGCTGGAAGATCTGCAAACACGTAAAGTCCAACGCCATCGTTTTTGCCAAAGATCGAGCCACCATGGGCGTCGGTGCCGGTCAGATGAGCCGCGTCGATTCGGTAAAAATTGCGGTGATGAAGGCGCAGCGTTCCCTGCAGGGAACGGTTATCGCCTCCGACGCGTTTTTTCCATTCCCGGACGGTGTTGAAGAAGCGGCAAAGGCAGGAGCCACTGCGGTTATTCAACCAGGCGGCTCGGTGAAGGATCCGGAAGTAATCGCCACGGCCGACAAGCTCGGCCTGGCCATGGTCTTCACCAGCATGCGCCACTTCCTGCACTGAAACTTGCCGCCTAATTTCGGAAAGGGAAGCGCGCTTAGTTCCAGCCCCGCTCTTTTATCAATGCCAGAACGCGCTCGCGGATCTCGTCGCGTATTTTGCGCACTTCATCCAAGGCCTTGCCTTTTGGGTCGGCGAGCGGCCAGTCTAATTTCTGCAAGCCCGGCACATACGGACAAGCGTCTCCGCAACCCATCGTTACCAGCAGGCTAGCCTGTCGGGCCAACTCCTCCGACAGAAACTGTGGCTTGATGTCGGCCAAATCCATTCCTTCTTCGCGCATCACCTCGACTACCTCCGGATGCACGCGTTCGCCCGGTTCCGTCCCGGCAGAAAACGCCACCGCTTTTGCGGGATCGCATAGCTTATTTAACCAGGCCGCGGACATTTGCGAGCGTCCGGCATTGTGCACACAAGCGAACAGAACCGTTTCCATCTTACGCACCTTCGACTTCAGAGCCATGCGCAATTACCACTTCTTTGGCTTGAGTTTGAATGTTCGGAACCAGCCAGCGAAATAAAAATGTGGCCGCAAGCGCTCCAGCCAATTGCGCCAGAACGAATCCGGGAACATCCATCGGTCGGATTCCGGAAAATGTGTCCGTGAGTGCTCTGGCGATTGTAACGGCAGGGTTCGCGAATGAGGTGGACGCCGTGAACCAGTACGCCGCGGTGATGTAGCTACCCACCGCGAATGCTACCGTGCTGGATCGCAGTCGCGAACATCCCCAAATAACGCACAACAGCCCAAAAGTGGCTACAAATTCGCTAAAGATTTGCGACGGTCCACTTCGCACGTGCTGTGATAGCGACACTGCCGGAAGCTGGAACATGGCGTGCGCGCAGAGAGTTCCGGCAATCGCGCCGCAACATTGCGCAACAATATATACAGGCGTTTCTCTCCATGCGATTCCTCTCTCCAGCGCATCGGCCAGCGTTACCGCGGGGTTCAGGTGGGCTCCCGATATCGGGCCGAAGGTTAGAATCAAGGCGACTAGAATCGAACCGGTCGCGAGAGTATTTGCGAGCAATGCCAGCGCCACATTCCCGCCCGACAATTTCTGCGCCATGATTCCAGAACCCACCACGGTTGCCAGCAGCAACGCGGTTCCCAGCGCTTCTGCGGTCGCTCGTTTTGCGAGGGATTTCATGTGCCTTCCAGTGACCGTTTGTTTCGGACTGCGGTCAACTGCAGCAAGGAAGGTCAACACAGCCTGGTGGGCAATCGCACGCGGCCACAGCAGGCTTCTCCGCGCGGATAAAGGCGCTCATGAATTTATCTTTGATCTGCGGGCCGACCACGTCCGCGTCCAGTCCTGCGCCCGTCAAAAATTCCCGGGCCTCTTCCACTTGGTACACACGGGTAGGCTCCACATCCACCTGCAGGAAGCCTGCAGCGCGCAATTTTTCCGTGTATTCGCTTTCTTGCAGCGCGCCCGCAATGCAACCCACCCAAAGCTCCATGCTCTTGCGAATGTCCGCTGGCACTTCGCCGCGCACCACCACGTCCGAAACCGCGAAGCGCCCGCCAGGCTTTAGTACGCGAAACGCTTCCCGCATCACTCGATCCTTGTCGCCAGAAAGATTAATCACGCAATTCGAAATGATCACGTCCACGCTGTTGTCGGGCAGCGGAATATTCTCGATCGTGCCCTTCAGGAATTCCACGTTCTCCACGCCGGCCTTCTTCTGATTCTCGCGCGCCAATGCCAGCATCTCGTCGGTCATATCCAATCCATAAGCCTTGCCACCCGGCGCAACGCGTTTCGCTGACAGCAGCACATCAATTCCGCCGCCCGAGCCCAAGTCCAACACAATTTCGCCCGGCTTGAGTTGCGCCAGTGCCGTCGGATTCCCGCAGCCCAGCGAAGCCGCCACCGCATCTCCCGGCAACGATCCTTTTTCTGCCGCGTCATACAAATTCCGAGTGATCGGATCGCAGCCGCTCAGTTCCGCGCCGCCGCCGCAACACGCCGTTTTGCCGGCCGCCACCTGTTTCGCCGCCGCTCCGTATTTCTCCTTCACCACTTCCTGCAAATTTTGCTCGCTCATGACCTCTCCTTGGAAATCTGCACAATCGATTCCGCAGGCACTGCGCGATTTCTCGTGCAGCACTCGTCATACAAAAAGCCCAACACTTCGCGCAGCGCGTCAGTATTCGCGGCGTACCACAAAAATGTTCCGGTACGCCGCACCGTCACCAGTTCCACCTGCCGCAACTTTTCCAAATGATGCGACAACGTCGAAGCGGGAATTCCCAACTCCTCTTGCAGTTCCCCAGCAACCATTCCGGTCGGATGAGCCGAGAGCAACAGCCTTACGATTTGCAATCGAGGCTCCGCGCCCAATGCCGAGAAGCGGTCAGCGCTTCGCGTAACCAAAAGCGGATCAACTTTCTTCATATTTCGATTATTCCAGAAATACGGTAGCTGTCAACTTCTTTCTGGAACCCTTTTTCGCCGCCTCGCATCCTAATTACGTGCTCTTGCCGGTCCTTGAAACGCCCCGCTTTTCGCTTTTGACCGCGTTTCCCCCGCATGGGATACTCTTTAACTCTGGACTTTTATGAAAAATCGTCTGTTTCTTGCCATCATCTGCACTCCCTTTTTCATTTTGCCCTCCTTGGCCCAAACGCCCTCGGCCGCGGCCCCCGTTAAATCAGACAAGACCTCGCTCCGCGCCGACGCCTACTACAATTTCGCTCTGGGCCATCTATACGAACTCCAGTACGAGCAGACCAGCCAAAGCGAATTGGCCTCGCGCGCCATTGAAGCCTACAAAAAGGCCTACGCCATCGACCCACAGTCGCCAATAATCGGCGAACGCCTGGCCGAAATGTATTGGAAAGCGCAGCGCCAGCACGACGCCATCGTCGAAGCCAACGAAATTCTGAAGCGTGACCCCAACGATTTGCCGACGCATCGCTTGCTCGCGCGCATTTACCTGCGCAGCTTGGGCGACATTAACGGCGCCGGCGTACAGACTGAAGCAGTAGGCAAAGCGATCGCTGAATATAGCGAAGTGCATCGCCTCGATCCCACCGATCAGGAAGCTAGTCTGTGGCTGGCGCGCCTGTATCGCCTCCACAATCAGCCCGAAAAGGCTGAACAAGTTTTGCGCGCGATGCTGAAAGATGATCCAGAGAACGATGCAGCGGTCGAACAGTTGACGCAGCTTCTCCTCGATCAGAACAAGGCGGAAGACGCCATTGCGCTGCTCGAAGGCATGACCGCGCGCACGCCATCAGCCTCGATGTACGACCTCCTCGGCGATGCCTACACCCAGACTCACGATTTTCCCAAGGCGGAAGGGGCTTATCGCAAGGCTGTCGATCTTGATCCATCCGAACTGAATCACCTGCGCGGCCTGGGCCAGACGCTGCTTTCTGAAGAAAAATATTCCGACGCGCTAGTCGTCTACCAGAAGCTAGTCGACCTGATGCCAGACGAAGCGGATAACTACCTGCGCATCGCGCAGATTTATCGCGAGCTCCACCAACTCGATAAGGCCGAAGAAAACCTCGTCAAAGCGCGCCAATATGCGCCCGGCAGCCTCGAAGTCCGTTACAACGAGGCCATGATCTACCAGTCGCAGGGCCGCTACGACGACGCGATTCGCGTATTGTCTGACGCCGTCACCGACATTAAGTCGCAGTCTAACGTTCTGCCGTCGCGCCGCCGTTCACTGGCGATTCTTTATCAACAGCTCGGCATGCTCTATCGCGACACGCAAAATTATCAGGCCGCGATTTACACCTTTCAGGAACTGGGCCACCTTGGCGAGGAAGAAGATCATAGGGCACGCCTTTTGCTGATGGACACTTACCGCATGGCCAAGGATCTGCCGAAGGCCCTGCAGGTCGGCCGCGAAGCTCTTGCCAAGTATCCGACCGATCCCTCCATTCGCCAGAGCCAGGCGCTGCTCCTCGCGGAAAATCAGCAGACCGATGAAGCCATCAAAGTGCTTCAGGTCAACTCCAAGGATGGCGCTACGGATCGCGAAACTTTGCTGAATCTCGCGCAGATTTACGAACGCGGACATCGCTACAAGGACGCCGAAGACGCCGCGCACAAAGCGGAAGCGCTTCCTGGCGATCCTCGCGAAAACGAAACCGCGTGGCTCTTGCTCGGCGCGATTTACGAACGCCAGAAACAGTTCGACAAAGCCGAAGAACAATTCAAGAAAGTTCTAACCGTCAATCCTAAGAACGCGATCGTTCTGAACTATTACGGCTACATGCTGGCCGATCGCGGCATCCGCCTCGACGAAGCGCAGGATTTCGTGCAGCGCGCGCTTGACCAGGAGCCTTTCAACGGCGCGTATCTCGACAGTCTTGGCTGGGTCTATTACAAGCAGAACAAAACAGATCAGGCAGAAACCACTTTGCGCAAGGCCGTGGAACGCGAATCGCACGATCCCACCATTCGTTCCCACTTGGGCGACGTATACGCCAAGCAGGGCCGCATGGATCTCGCCGCCGTGGAATGGGAGAAATCGCTCTCCGAGTGGCGCCGCACGCTTCCGGGCGACCTGGAAAGTGATAGAGTGGCCGAAGTCGAGAAGAAGCTGAATCAGGTCAAGCATCGGGTAGCGCAGAAATCGACGTCTCTCGATAACAAGCCCGAGTAAGTTCAGTCTTCTCGGAGTGAGATTTGATACATGACAATCTGACGTCTTTGCTTTCTTTCGCGCTAGCGTCTGATTTTCCAGAAACGTGGCTCCGCTAATTTTCGAGACGATACCAGTCCATGCACGAAGTTCGAATTCCTGCTTACGCCAAAGTTAATTTGCGCCTCGATGTCCTCGGCAAGCGTGCCGACGGCTTCCACGAACTGCGCACCATTTTTCATACTGTTTCGCTGCACGACAACTTAACCCTGCGCGCCAGTCATAAACCAGGAATCTCCCTCACCATTCAGGGCAACCCGGCGCTCTCTCAGGAAGCTGTCGAAAAGAATCTGGTCTACCGCGCCGTCGACGCGCTTCGCGCTGAACTTAAACTGAGCTCCGGCGTCGAACTCACCCTGCAAAAGAAGATTCCCGCAGGCCGTGGACTTGGTGGAGGCTCTAGCGATGCCGCCGCCGCGCTTCTTGGCTATCTGCAAATCACGCGCAAGAAAATCTCCAAGCCGCGCCTGATCGAAATCGCCGCATCCCTGGGCGCAGACGTACCCTTCTTCCTTTTCGGCGGCCGCGCCCTGGGAATAGGCAAGGGCGAAGAAATCTATCCACTACCCGAAATTCCGAAGTGCTCCGTGTTAATCATTTCCCCGAGCGATATCCACGTTCCCACGCCCGATGCCTATCGCTGGCTGCAAGCGCCCGATCTCGCTTCGTTGACAAATTCCGACAAGGCCCATAAACTGTATGAGTTCTGTGCTCTGTGCTGGAGCACGCAGGGAGAATGCCTCTCGAATGACTTCGAACAGGCGGTCTTCCAGCGTTATCCCCGTCTTGGTGACATAAAGCGGGCGTTGCTTCAGAGAGGGGCGTCAGAGGCCTTGCTGGCTGGTAGCGGTTCGGCGGTGTTTGGAATATTCCCGAGCCCAGCAAAGGCGCGTCGAGCCGCTGTTGGATTTCCGCACGATCAGGCCTTTGTTTGCGAGACACTCTCGCGTCACAGGTACGCGCGCCTAACTAGAAACGCGCTCATCGTCTGAACCACGGCGTCTTTCCGTCTGATTCCTCTTTTTTACAGATTCACAGTGGTCATCGCAGAGCGGTGACGCAAGCGAGCGCGTGTGAACGACGAGCGTTTCAAAATATTTACCGGAACGTCGCATCCAGCTTTGGCTTCGGCCATCTGCCACCATTTGGATGTGCCGTTGGGCAAAGCGCTGCTCGGCCGCTTCAGCGACGGCGAAATTTATTTTCAGATCCTGGAAAATGTCCGCGGTGCCGATGTTTTTGTGGTGCAGCCGTGCAGCTATCCGGTAGACAACAATCTGCTTGAACTTTTGCTCATGATCGATGCTTTCAAACGCGCTTCCGCCTGGCGAATCACCGCCGTGCTGCCGTATTACTGCTACGCGCGTCAGGATCGCAAAGATAAGCCTCGCGTTCCAATCTCAGCCAAGCTCGTGGCTGACTTGCTGGAAACCGCTGGCGCCAGCCGCGCGCTCACTTTGGATCTACACGCGCCGCAGATTCAGGGCTATTTCGACGTGCCCGTCGATCACCTCTACGGTTCGCCAGTGCTGGTGGATTATTTTCGGCACATGAAGTTGCCCAACCTGACGGTCGTATCGCCAGACGCAGGTGGTGTGGAACGTGCCCGCGCCTTTGCTAAGAAGTTAGACGCGCCACTGGCGATCGTCGATAAGCGCCGCGTCGATCTCGACGTAACCGAAGTGATGAACCTCATCGGCGATGTTCGCGGCCGCAGCACGCTCATCGTTGACGACATCATCGATACCGCTGGCACTCTGGTCAAAACCGCCGACGCGCTGATGCGCGAGGGCGCCACGCAAGTTTACGCAGCTTGCACGCACGCAATTTTCTCGGGGCCTGCTCTGGAGCGCATCGAACATTCGCGTATCACCGAAGTGGTAGCCACGGATTCTGTGCCACTTTCGGAAGCTGCCTTGAAAGTGCCCAAGGTAAAGATTTTGAGTGTCGCGCCTTTGCTCGCTCGCGGCATTCGTTCCATTCACGAAGAAACATCGATCAGCGAGTTGTTTATTTAAGTTTATCCGGCGCAATAACGCCGGAAGAGACACGGAAGGAAAGAAGCTATGGCTCAGATCATTGTTGAAGGGGCGCCCCGCGAAACTCGGGGCAAAAACGAGGCGCGCCGCATGCGTGTCGCCGGGAAAGTGCCGGCCACTCTGTACGGCGGCAAGGGGAAAGCGATTTCACTTGCCGTCAACACCAAGCAGGTCACCGCGATTCTGCGCTCGGAGACTGGTCACAACACTTTGTTCCAGGTGGACCTAGGCGGAGCGCACGAACCGGTCATCGTCAAGGACTGGCAGGTTGACCCCGTCAGCGGCCGTTTGCTCCACGTCGATCTTATTCGCGTGGCTATGGACGTTCGCATGAAGGTCAAGGTTCCCGTGCATACCTTTGGTGAGCCTTCCGGCGTGAAGGTCCAAGGCGGCGTGTTCGAACTGGTGACGCGCGAAGTGGAAGTGGAATGCTTGCCTTCCGACATCCCGACGGAATTCAAGGTGGACGTCAGCGGTCTTGCGCTCAACCAGAGCTTGCGCGCCGGCGATCTGCCCTTGGATAAGACCAAGCTGAAGCTGCTCACCGACCCGATCACCGTCATTGCTCACGTGGTCGCGCTGCGCGTCGAGGAAGAGAAGCCCGCCGAAGTAGTGGCTGGCCCGACGACTCCGGCCGAGCCCGAAGTCATCAAGAAGGGCAAGAAGGAAACGGAAGGCGAGGAAGGCGCCGAAGCTGGCGAAAAGCCCGAGAAGACGGAAAAGAAGAAGTAGTTCTTTTTCACCAGCCTCGCAAACCACGTCATGCGGCTCATTGTTGGCCTTGGCAATCCTGGCCCGGAATATCAGTGGTCGCCGCATAACCTTGGTTTTCTCGCGGTCGACGAACTGGCGAGTCGTTCGTCTATCCGCGTGGAGCGTCCGGAAGGCAAAGCGCTCGTTGGGCTGGGAAAAGTGGCGGGGGAAGAAGTGATTCTCGCCAAGCCGCAGACGTACATGAACCTCAGCGGCGTTTCGGTTCGCGATTTGCTCGAGCGCTACGAACTCGGGCCCGAAGATCTGCTGGTTATGTTTGACGAGCGCGATCTTCCCTGGGGCATGATTCGTATCGGCGAGCGCGGCAGTCCGGGAACGCACAATGGCGCGAAGTCGGTAACCAGCGCTGTCGGCACTCAGGAATTTGCCAGGCTGCGGTTGGGTTGTGGTCCAGATCATCCGGTCGCCGATCTTGCGGCCTATGTTCTGCGGCCGATGAAGAAAGCGGAACTGGAAATAGCGGCAGAGATGGTGGCTACAGCAGGCGATGCGGTGGAGATGATTTTGAGTCAGAGCATTGCAGCCGCGATGAATAAGTACAACCGGCGCCTGCCACCGCCGCCGGAAGAGAAGTAAAAGAATTTCCCGGGCCTTGCGCCCGGAACAGGAAGAAAAGAGGTCATCATGGAAGAGCGTTTGTACGACTTAATTTTTATCGCGCGTCCGGCCACGCCGGAAGAGGACATTAAGAAAGTCCTCACCACCATCGAGCACGCTTGTGCCGAGAAGAACGCCAAGATCGAGAAGACCGAAAATTGGGGCACGCGCAAGCTGGCCTATAAGGTCATGAAGCATCGCGAAGGCATGTACACCTACATGCAGATTCGCACTGCCAGCCCCGACCTGGTTCACGAACTGGAACGCCGTCTCGGTGTGTTGGACACGGTCATCAAGTATCAGACCGTGCGCCTCGACGAAGATCTCAAGCGCCAGAAGAAGCTCACGCACAAGCGTGAACAGCGCGCTGCTCGTCGTCCGCGTCGCGCCACCACGCCGCCCGCGGAACAAACTGCCGCGGCTAGCTGACCGGCGTTTCGCAGAATTTCCCGCGTGCTCGCGCCACTCGCGCCTGCTTCGCGGATTTCAGTCTGAGTTGTCACGCTCCGTCGCATAGGCCCGGAGCGAAATCGAAAGGTAGGAAGTTATGGCAGAGGAACAAAAAGATTCGCAAGCTCACGCGCCAGCAGCCCCTGCGGCTCCGGCAGCGCCAGCGCCAGCGTCCGCGGCTCCATCGGCGCCTCCGTCCGCACCTCGCCCCAGTGGCGAAGGTCACGGTGGTGGTCATGGTGGCGGTGGTGGACGTCGTGAAGGCGCGCCCGGTGGCGGCGGTGGTCGTCGCGAAGGTGGTATGGGCGGTGGCGGTGGACGTCGTGAAGGTGGCGGCCCCGGTGGTCCCGGCGGCGGTCCTGGCGGACCTCGTCGTGGCAAGCGTCAATATTTCCGCAAAAAGAAAGTTTGCAAGTTCTGTGTCGAGAAGATGGACTTCATCGACTACAAGCGCGCCGACATTCTTTCGCAGTTCGTCCAGGAGCGCGGCAAGATTCTGCCTCGACGCATGACCGGCGTTTGCTCGCGCCATCAGCGTTGGCTTGGCGTCGCCATCAAGCGCGCTCGCAACATCGCTCTGTTGCCGTTTGCCGGCAGCGCAGCGGGAACCTTGGCGCCTCGTGCCGTTGAAGCTCCCAAGGCCTGAGTGTGGCGTTTGAATGACGTTAGTTCGTCGTTCCGAACGGAGTCCGCGAAGTGAGGAATCCCTCCTTCTTCGAAAAGTTTGCAGAGAGAAATAGGAGATTGTTATGCAGATCATTCTTCAAGAAGATGTCGATAAGCTCGGTCACCGCGGTGACGTGGTCACCGTCAAGACCGGCTACGCCCGCAATTTTCTTTTGCCACACAAGCTGGCCATCGAAGCCACGGCCGGCAATATGAAGGCCCTCGAGCGCATTCGCGGCTCGCTGGCAAAAAAGACCGCTACGGAACTCGAAGCTGCTCAAAAGCAGGCCGAGTTGCTCCGCGGCGTCTCGCTGAAGTTTCATCGCAAGACCGGTGAGAACGACCAGATGTTTGGTTCCGTCACCAGCGGCGATATTGCCGACGGTCTCAAGGCCCAGGGTTTCGAAATCGATAAGCGCCAGATCCAGCTTGCCGATCCTCTGAAGACTCTTGGCGAATTCCCGGTGAACATCAAAGTCTTCCGCGACGTAACTTCCGAAATCAAAGTCACCGTCGACAAAGAAGCCTGAGCCACTCGCAACTAAATTGTTCTCTCCAGCGGGGCACGATCCGTCGTGCTCCGTTTTTTTGATATATTGAGCGATCTCAATGAAGAAAAACCATAGAACACGTCCTCCGATTCATCCAGGTGAAATCCTGCGCGAGGATTTCCTTGTTCCACTCGGTCTAAGCATGAACAAACTGGCTTTGGATATTCGCGTGCCCGTTACGCGGGTAGCAGAAATTGTGCATGAGCGTCGTGGGATCACTCCCGACACCGCATTACGCCTGGCTCGATATTTCAACACTACCGCGCGGTTCTGGCTGAACCTGCAGGCGGCCTACGACCTGGAAGTCGCCGAAGATGAACTATCCAGCAAAATTGAGCGAGAAGTTCAGCCTTCTTTAGCTTCTCAGGCCAAATAGTCTGACTCAGCAGTGCGTGAATTTTTATTTCTCTTTCTGCAGTTGGCCATATCTGCCGAGAATTTTCTTGGACATCATTCTGCAAAAACTTTTCCACGATTTCCTTCGCGATTCACAGGCGCATAAAGTTCACCAATTGACGCGCACCATTCCGCGCCGCACAATCGAAACATCTTCGGCACAGGGAATGAAGCCGAAAATCTCCACACTTGCTTGAAAAACAGCTGGTGCTATACTAAGCGAAGAAAAGGCGAAATAGCCGCAACTCGTTTCCTGTCTTGCCATGCCTACTGACACCACTCTCGAACGGCCCCTTCCCAGCAACCTGGATGCCGAACGTTCCATCCTCGGCGCCATTCTGCTGGACAACAGCGCCCTCAACACCGCTATCGAAGCACTGAAGGTCGACGATTTTTTCCTGCTGCAACATCGCAATGTTTTCAACCAGATGGTCGCGCTTGGCGAGGCCCAGCAACCCATCGATCTAGTCACCCTGAGCGATGAACTCCACCGTCGCGGTGAACTGGAAGCTTCTGGCGGTGCTGCTTATCTTGCTTCGTTGGCCGATGGCGTGCCGCGCGTCTCCAACGTCGAACACTACGCCCGTATCGTCAAAGAAAAAGCGATGCTCCGCAATCTGGTGCACGCCGCAAACCGCATCCAACAAAACGCCCTCGATGGTGAAGAGGGCGCCGACGCCATTCTCGACGATGCCGAATCCAAAATATTTGCTCTCGCCGAAGATCGCGTCAAAGCCGGACTCATCTCCGTCAAAGACATCGTTCGCGACAATTTCGAACGCCTCGAAAAAATCTTCCGAGAAGGTAAGAGTGTCACCGGTATTTCCACCGGTTACGGCGAACTCGACAAGCTTCTCTCCGGCTTGCAGCCTTCCGAACTGATCATTCTTGCCGCGCGCCCGTCGCAAGGAAAAACCGCGTTGGCCCTAAACCTTGCGGAAAATATCGCTATTCGTGCTGGCCTACCCGTCGCGCTCTTCAGCCTGGAAATGTCCAAAGAATCGCTTCTGCAGCGCTTGGTCGCGTCCGTTGCGCAAGTCGACGCGCACAAGTTTCGTTCCGGCCATCTCAGCCGCGAAGACTGGCGCCGCATGACCGAAGGCCTGGGACAGATTTCGTCCGCGCCTTTGTGGGTCGACGATGCCGGTTCCACCAGCGTGCTGGAAATTGGTGCCAAGGCCCGCCGCCTGAAGCGCGACAAAGGTCTTTCTCTGGTTATCGTCGACTATCTTCAGCTCATCAGCGGCCGTGGCCGTTTCAATTCTCGTCAGGAAGAAGTGGCTAGCATTTCCCGCGGCCTCAAAGGGCTCGCCAAAGAACTCCAGATTCCCGTCCTCGTCCTCAGCCAGCTTACCCGTGCACCTGAGCGCGAAGAACGCGGCCCTCAACTCTCCGACCTTCGCGAATCGGGCGCCATCGAGCAAGACGCTGACGTGGTCATGTTTATCTACCGTCCCAACTTTTTTAACCTCAACGCCACTCCCGAAGAACGCGACATGGCCGACATCCTGATCGCCAAACAGCGCAACGGACCCACCGACAAGGTGAAATTTGTCTTCCGCAGCCGCCTGACCCGTTTCGAAGAAGCGGCTCCCGACGCCTTCTCGCAATTCCAAGGCGGCGACGAGTAACCACACACCGCGTCAAGAAAACCACACCAGTCATAACAGCCAACTCGTCAGTCTGTAGCTAAGCCCTTTAGGGCTGAGGCCTTCCACAACGTCACCTCGGCATCCCCATGGCCATCCACGTGCCATCACCCTATTGTCTTTCTCGCGCAGGCCAATGTGGCTTTCGTTCTAGCGCGCGTGAATGGCGTAAACTATTTCTTTCAGGAAAATTCATGACACGTCGCTCGCAAAGTCCCACCGAGTTTATTGGCCGTCCAGTTTGGGCAGAAGTCAGCCTCTCCGCGCTCGAACATAATCTCAGCGCCATCCGCGATTACGTAAATCCTGCATCCGAAAAACTCAAAACGCCACGCAAAGTGCTCTCCATCGTCAAAGGCAATGCTTACGGCCACGGTGGCGCGCCCACTGCCAAAGCCCTCGAAAAGTTTGGCTCCGATTGGTTTGGCGTAGCCTCTTCCGGCGAAGGCATCGAAATCCGCAAGGTCGGCGTACGCGCGCCGATTCTCGTTCTCGGTGGTTTCTGGCAAGGCGAAGAAGAACTCCTGATCCAACACGATCTCACGCCCGCGATTCATCGTTGCGAGCAACTTCTCACGTTCGAAGCCGCCGCCGCAAAACTTGGGAAAAAACACGTCGGTATTCACTTGAAAGTCGACACGGGTATGAATCGCCTCGGCATCAAGCCTTCCGATGCCAACTGTTTCGCGAGTCAACTCGCCAAGTGCAAACATCTTGAACTCACCGGCGTCTTCACCCACTTTGCGTCTTCCGAGGTTCTTACCGACACGCCCGTTGGCCGCCAGACGCAAGAACAACTGGATCGCTTCCACGCCACCATCGATCGCCTGCGCTCCCACGGCCTCGACACCGGCATTCTGCACCTTGCCAACAGTGCCGCGATCGCTGCGCGCCCGGAAACCTGGGCAGACATGGTGCGTCCCGGCGCCATTCTCTACGGCTATCACCCCGGCATCGACCCCGTCGAACGGCGCAAAGAAATCGAATCCAAGCTCCCGCTTCGCCCGGTGATGAGTCTTCGCGCTCGCATTATCAACGTCCGCTCCATTCCATCGGGTGAAGGTGTCGGCTACGATGCATCCTGGGTGGCCCAGCGTCACTCGCACGTTGCGGTGCTCGCGGCGGGCTATGGCGACGGCATTCATCGTTCTCTTGGCAATCGCGGCAGCGTAGCTGTGCGCGGCCATCTCGCCCCCATCATCGGCATCGTTTCCATGGATGTAGTGATGCTCGATGTCACAGACGTTCCCGACGTAGCCATCGGCGATATCGCCACGGTTTATGGCACAGATGGCGATCGCACTTACCCTGCCAACGTTATCGCGCGCAGCATCGGTACCGTCAGTTCCGATCTGCTCTGCGCGGTCAGCCAGCGCGTTCCGCGTTTTTATTTGTCGTAGCCGGTAGAAATTTTCTTCAACGACTACCTTGCGCCGCCGCGCCCATCGTTCGGCATTTTTTTCCATTCAATCAAGTACCTATACTACTCGAAGCCACTTGACGGACTAACTATTTCGAGGGTATATAAGCCAACACATTTCTGGGCTCATGCGAACTCAACCGCGCCCGGAAAGTGGCGAGTCGCAGCACGCACCACTACGAGGTTCTATGGGCCAACCCCGTTTCACGCAAACAGATAACCATTCTCAGGCAACATCCACAGACGCCGGCGCCACCGGCCCGCTGAAGCGTAACCTGGATTTGTGGGCTCTCCGCGGCGCTCTGCTCGGCGCCAGCATCGCGCTTTGCTATACCCTCAACCCCTTCGGCCTGCAAGGGTTGCCCGCCGCCGGGCTCGGTTTCTTTGTGGCCATGGTTATTCTTCTCGCCGAACTGCGTTTGCGTCATGCGGAGATTAGTGGCCTGGTGGGTGGCGCTGTTGGCGCCCTCCTCGGTCTCTTCGCGGCTCTCCTCGTTACCCTCGTTGTTTCCCGCACCTCCGAACCAGAATCTACTAAGTCCTTTTTCGAATTTATCTCGCTGTTTGCGTTCTCATTTCTCGGACTGGTGCTTGGCTCCCGCAAAGGTTTTCATCTTCCTCGTCTTTCCGTCCCTGCAACTCCGGCGCAGCTTCCCGCCACCAATCTGTTCTCACTGAAGCTTCTGGACACCAGTGTGCTCATCGACGGCCGAATCGCTGACATCTGCGAAACTCATTTCCTCGATGGCGCGTTGGGCGTTCCCCGTTTTGTGCTGCACGAATTGCAACTTGTCGCCGATTCTTCCGATTCACTCAAGCGCCAGCGTGGCCGTCGCGGCCTGGAAGTGCTGCAACGCATGCAGAAAATGCCCGGCTTGGAAGTCCGCATTCTCGAAGACGATATTCCCGGCGTGGTCGCGGTCGATCAGAAATTGGTGGATCTGGGCCGTCGCCTGAACGCGAAAATCGTTACCAACGATTTCAATCTCAATAAAGTCGCGCGTGTGCAAGGCATCGCGGTCCTCAACATCAATGAACTGGCGAATGCGCTAAAGCCCGCCGTTCTTCCCGGCGAATCCATGCGCGTGCTCATCCTGCGCGAAGGAAAGGAATCCAGCCAGGGCGTAGCCTATCTTGACGATGGCACAATGGTCGTTGTCGACGGCGCGCGACGCCTCATCAATCGCACCGTCGACATTCTGGTCACCTCCATCCACCAGACGCCCGCAGGCAAAATGATTTTTGGGCGCCTCAATGAAAGCAGCGATCAACTTCCCGCGCACCGTCAAGGTGGCGTCGGCAATGGCAGCACACAGCAACGACCAGAAACTACCGCCGCGAACGGCGCGCACGTCGCGAACGGTAATGGTATCGGCGCGCGTCCTGAACCCGCTGCAAACTTCGATCCTAACGCTCGTCCCGTTTACTCGGACAACGACCCGGCTTAACTCCTCGTCGTCCCCAATCACCGTTCTCGCACTCGCGCCGGTCTTGCCGTTGTTCCGTTACTCTTCCTATACCGCCTTGCCCAATTGCCGCCGCAGCATTTCTCTTCCACCATCCCTTGAGGTAAACTCTTTTTTCTGCAACCCGGTCTCAAGCCTCTTGGCTCCGCCGCTTTAGCCGGACTGCTTTCTCAACCATGACTCATATTGTTGCCATTCTTCCCGCTGCAGGACTCGGCACGCGCATGGGCGCGGAAACTCCCAAGCAATTCCTCGAACTCGACGGTGTTCCCATCGTCATCCTTAGCCTTCGCCGCATCGCGTCCAGTCCGCTTGTCACCCACATCATCGTGGCCACCCGCGCCGATGAAGTCGAACGCCTTTCCGGTCGCATTCGCCAGGAAAATTTCAAGCAATCCGTGCAGGTCGTTCACGGCGGTGATTCGCGCCAGGATTCCGTGGCCCACGCGCTCACCCATATTCCAGCGGACACCGAACTCGTCCTCGTTCACGACGCCGTGCGCCCCTTTGTGAGAGTCGAACACATCGCCCGCGTCATTGAAGAAGCGCGCCGCTGCAAGGCCGCTATCCTCGGCATTCCCGCGATGGACACGGTGAAAGAAGTAAAGCGCGCCAGCCTGCCTGAAGATGTTGCGCTCATCACCGGCACCATTCCTCGTGAGCGCATCGTTCTCGCGCAAACCCCCCAAGTTTTCGAAACGCAACTGATCAAGGAAGCCTTCGCACGCGCCGAAGCCGATGGCGTCAACGCCTCCGATGAAGCCGGCCTCGTCGAGCGTCTCGGCTACGACGTCCACGTGGTTCACGGCTCCGAGTCCAACATCAAAATTACCAAGCCGGCCGACATGGAACTGGCGCGCTTCTACCTCAAGCACGAGCAGAAAAAAGCATGAGCTATCGTTGCGGCATTGGTTACGATCTCCATCGCCTCGAAGCAGGACGCAAACTCGTCGTCGGTGGTATCGAACTCCCCTTTGATAAAGGTCCGGTCGGTCACTCCGATGGAGACGTGCTGGCCCACGCTCTTTGCGATGCCCTGCTCGGCGCGGCCAGTCTCGGCGATATCGGCACACATTTTCCTGACACCGAACCCAAGTGGAAGGGCGCCAACAGCCTGATCTTCCTCGAGCATGTCCGCAAGCTTTATGAGGAAAAACAACTGATCATTCAGCACATCGATGCCGTGGTCATTACCGAAAAGCCGAAACTCGGCCCGCACTTTCCGAAGATGCGCGAAGTTCTGGCACAAACGCTCGGCGTCGCCATCGAAAGAGTTCATCTCAAGGCAAAAACCAACGAAGGCGTGGACGCCGTCGGTCGTGGCGAAGCGATCGCCTGCCACGTAGTAGCCACCATCTCCTCCGCCCGCTGGACCTAATCATTCACAACGAACAGCACACACTCTGCCGCACCCAAACGCCTCTGTGACCTCTGTGCTCTTCTCTCTGTGTCCTCTGCGTTAAATCTTTTTCTTCTCGTGCGCTAAACTCTCCCCATGCCCCAACCCGAGGACCACATCCGCGAACATCCCACCCACATCAATCCCTTCACCTCCGCCGACGTGCTCTCCATCCTTCAATCCGAGCGTTGGCTCACCACCGAACCCACCCCCGAACAAATCGCTTGGGCCGAACGCGCCGCCACCCTTCTCGGCCACTACGTCACCGATCGCCAAGGCCTCAGAGACTTACTCCAATTTGTCTTCACCTACGACGCCGCAATAATTCTGCAGTCTCCGGAAGCCCATGCCGCCATCTCTCGCCAATCCGCACGCGACGTAATCCGCCATCTCGCACTTCTTCTTCTCGACTCCGCCCCACTCACGTCCGACCGTTTTCAGGAACTCATCACCCAGCTCAAGACCAATCTGCAAGTACGCAGCCGCGATCTTTTCCATCCCATCCGCCTCGCGCTCGCCGGCTATTCCGGTGAAGGCGAATTCGATCGCATCATCCTTCTTCTCGACGAAGCCGCCACACTATCATTTGCCACCCCAGTAAAATCCTGCCGCACTCGCATCCTCGAATTCTGTTCCGCCCTAGATTGAAGGGTCGCAAATTTCCTCATGCTCTGACTCACGATCACCCGTCTTGCTGTTAACTGTCGGCTGGAAACTGTAAACTTTCCTAATGGATCGGTTCACCGGCATTCACGCGGTTCGCGAAGCTCTCGAAGCAGGCAGCGCCTTCGACCGCATCATCATCGCTAAAGGTCGCCAAGACACCCGCGTCGAAGAAATCGTCCAACTCGCGCGCAAACGCAGCATTCCTGTCCGTTTTGAAGATCGCAGCCAGCTTGATCGGCTTGCCGACACTCGCGAGCATCAGGGCGTAGTCGCCATCGCCGCCGTGCGCCCCGCTGCCACTGTCGAAGATATTCTCGCCCGCGCCAATCAAGCTAAAGGTCAGATCGGTCTCATCGTTCTGCTGGATGGAGTAGAAGATCCGCACAACCTCGGCGCCATTGTGCGGACCGCGCTCGCCGCTGGAGCTCACGGCGTCATCACCCCCGAGCGTCGTGCCGCTGGCCTCACTGACGCAGTCTCCCGCGCATCTGCCGGAGCATTGGCACATTTGCCCGTCGCTCGCGTCACCAATCTCGCGCGCACCATGGAAGAATTAAAAGAAGCAGGCTACTGGCTGGTTGGTCTCGATGAAGCAGGAGAAAAAAGCTATACGGAAGTGGATTACACCACGCCAACCGGTATCGTCATGGGTGGCGAAGGCAAAGGCCTTCACGAACTGACCCGCAAACGCTGCGATTTCGTCGTCTCGTTACCCACTACTGGTCCGGTCAAATCTCTAAACGTCTCGGTCGCCACCGGCGTAGTCCTCTTCGAAGCCCTCCGCCAGCGCCATCACCGCTCATCGCAGGCGGGCACACGACCGAAGTCTTTGCCTTCTGATATCTGATATCTGATATCCGATATCTGATATCAGATCTTACTTCTCGTACGCCATCAACGAAAACACGTCCAACCCCGGCAACTTCGCGCGCCCGTGCAAAAACTTCAATTCCACCGCGAACGCCGCCCCTTCCACAATTCCGCCCAGCGAGCGAATCAATTCCACCGCCGCTGCCGCCGTGCCTCCCGTTGCCAGCAAATCGTCGCACAGCAACACTCGCTGCCCCTTCTGCACCGCATCCTCATGCATCTCCAAACTATCTGTCCCATATTCCAGCGCGTACGAAATCTTCGCGGTCTTGGCGGGCAATTTGTTGGGCTTGCGCACCGGAATAAATCCTGCCCCCAACCGGTAAGCCAGCGCTGGCGCAAAAATAAATCCGCGTGCCTCAATCCCCGCCACTAAATCGATCTGATGTCCTTCGTAGTGGTCGCACAGCCGGTCGATCAGCCCGGTGAATCCCTTCTTGTCTTTCAGCAGCGTCGTCAAATCGTAAAATAGAATTCCCGGTTTCGGATAATCTGGCACTTCGCGGATCAACTTTTGCAGCTCATCCATTCGCTCGGCTCCTCGTCACTCACTCTGAAAATTCAATTGCGAATTGCCCTTGATACTTTGGTTCCAGAGCACTCGGCTCTTCCATCACGTCCGCGACCCGCGCCATCATCGGCCCTTTTTGCAGCGCTGCTCGCAACGCACCCAGCTGCTCCGGCGTTCCCATCGCAAACACTTCCACCGTGCCGTTCCGCCGGTTCTTCACATAGCCGCTCAGGCCCAACTTTTCCGCCACGTGTTCGACGTAATTGCGGTACCCCACTCCGTGCACACGTCCAGACACGAAATAGCGCCGTGCCACTACCTCATTTTTCACAGTAATCGAGTTTAGCAGACCCTCGCGCCGTTCCTTCAAATCCCCGCGTCCCTCATGCTCATTTGCGCTACACTGACCTCGGCCGTCAGGCGGCGCAGTTCCCGCCCACACGCATCCAACTTCTCATGCCCAGTATTTTCGCAACGCCCGAGTCTTCCGCTTTAAGAAGGCTACTCGTCGCGCTTCTTTTCGCTTACGCTGCGCCGCTCTTCGCCCAGGAAAACCCTGCCGGCCCGCTCGAGCCGCCTCCGGAACACAAGGTCACCCGTGTCATCGGCGTTCCCGAGCCGGAGATGCCGCCCTCTCTGCCCCCCGCCGCCATCATCAAAGGATTCACGCAAAAAGAAGACGTCTACGCCGCCGCGCGTCCGCGATTCGCCTATCGCAAATCCATTCGCGTCCAGGAATTTGGTCTCGACGGCAAGCCTTCCGGCGAATTCAGCGCCACCTACGACGCGGTCCGCTCCAGTGACGGCAAACTCTACGAAAAGGCCCAATCCGCTCCCGAATCCACGCTGCAATATCTACAGATCGAACCCGACGACGTGCAGCAAATGACCCGCCTTCCCGGCTTTCCCGTCACTACTGCGCAACTCTCCAAATACGAGCTGCAATTCCTCAGCACCGAAACCGTCGACGAAATCGAGTGCTACATTTTCCAGGTCAAACCAAAAACGCTGGATCGCCAGCATCCGCTCTTCGACGGCATCATCTGGATCGATCAGAAATATCTGGAAGTGGTGAAGACCTACGGCAAGTGGGTCACCGATCTCGGCGAAGCGCATCCCATGTCGTTGCCGTTCGGCATTTTCGAAACCTACCGCGAAAACATCGATGGAAAATATTGGTTCCCCTCCTACACCCGCTCCGACGGCGTCTACAAAATGAAAGACCGCGACATCCCCATCCGCATCACCATCAAGTGGACCAACTTCAAACCCTTCCCAGCAGCCGAAGTGCCTGCAACGCCTGCCGCCTCTCCTTCTCCACCAACCGCTAAGCCGTAACTTATAATTCTCCTAACAAATCTCCGTGAACTCTGCGCCTCTGCGGCCTCTGCCTGTCCTGAGTTCCCTTGCGAAGGGCGTTAAATCTTTTTCTTAGCTTTGCCCGCCCCGTACAATTCCGCCAACAATCCCGGCAACTCCTCTAACCTCTTCAACAAAAACTCCGGCTCCTCCGCCCGCAGCCGCACTTCCGTCGGAAATGGTCCCAGCACCGCAATCCCGCGCACTCCCGCCGCCTTGGCCATCCGCAAGTCCTCTGGCGTATCTCCCACGTACACGCACTCCTCCGCCCGAATCTTCATCTTCTCCAACGCCTTTAGCAGGGGCGCCGGATGCGGCTTCTTCTCCTCCGTGTCCCCGCCGCACACTCGCGTGCGAAACGTCGCAGTCAGTCCAAACTCCCGCAACTGCCGGCTCACTCGGTCGCGGTCCCCACTGGTCACCAGCCCCAGCATGTATCGCGACGAAAGCTGCCGCAGCACCCGCCGTGTCCCAGCCATCAGCTTCGACTTGTGCTTTGCATAATGCGTTCGCCACAGGAGATCCGCATCCGGCCAGCGCTCCAGCGGTATCTCTGCCGCCCGGTAAACTGCATACCAATCCGGAGAGTAGTGCCGTTCCAGCTCCGCCAATCCCCAAGGCACACCTAATTCCTTGAACATCGCCAAATAGGATTGCGAATCGGCGTGATACGAATCAATCAGCGTCCCGTCCCAATCAAACAACACGCCAGCAAGTCTAGGCTTTTTAACCATCGCGCCAGAGTAGCAGAATCCCGCCTTCGGATTTTCAGCCAGGCAACGCGTGCCCTGGTAGCGCCGGCAGCTTGCCGGCAACACGCGATACGCCGCTATGTAGTTGGAGAGGTAGAGACGAAAAGGGAAGACGCTGCGCGCTCAGTCCGCGCTGAATCGGTTCGGGAATGTGATCGTCGCGATCAAACGCAAAATCTTCAAAGCTCGCCGCCACTCCATGCCATCCCGGCATGTTGGCCGGCTCGATGCGACGTACCTGCGCCTTCGAGGAGACTACCACGTTGCCATAGCCCAGCGGCCGGCTAACCAAAACAATGTCCAACTCAATCTCGGTGCCAATGGCCAGCGTTTTGGGGCACAGGAAATATACGCCCGACGAACTAATGTCCCGCGTAACCAATGTGATTGGATACTCTTCCAGGATTCCCGCCACGCTCCGCAACTGCAGCGGCAGTCTCAGCGAAGCTCGAGGACTCTCCCGATGCTCGTCATGAACCCCAACCGCGTGGGTCGGCACGCGCACAAACTGGCGCGGCTGCGGCGTCCTGAGCAGCGGCATCACCCGCAACGTCGGCACACGTGGGAAACCTGATGTTTCCGGGAATACCGGGTTCCGCACCGATTGTGCAGCGGCACCCGACTGCGAAGGCAAATCATCCCATGCTAACGCGCGATTGCTGGCTGCCATTTCGCCCCTCAGCGAATAGAAACTGCCCAACGAAACCACTGCGGTGGTTGCAAATCTTTTACTGTGAATGGATACCTGAACCCGTCAAGCTAGGGATGCAAAATGACACCGTATCCATTCTCTGTCAATCTGTTGAAAATTATCGCAGTGTCCTAAGGTGAAACACATCGGCCTAGTACCAGGTTCACCGTAAGACGTGTTGTTCGGTACTTTGGTCCGATTTGAAACCATAGTCAAGGTAAAATCTTGTAAAAATTCTTTCAATTTGGCTGTGAATTCGCGTTTTACACCTTCCCGGCATCCGTTCCACACCTCACCGCCTTCCAATATGGTCCTCGCTCTGTCCGCTTTTCTTTCCTATCGTATTTTTACGCTCATGACCACAAACTCCTCTTCGACCCGTCTCGAAGCCGAGCCACTTGCGGCCAAAAACACTCCCCAATCGCCTTCCGGACTGGTTCTAATCTCCTTCGCCGCTGTCTACATTCTCTGGGGCTCCACCTATTTCGCCATCCGCGTCAGCGTCGAGTCCATTCCGCCCTTCCTGATGGCCGGCCTGCGCCACTTTACGGTGGGGCTGGTCTTCTATCCCCTCTTTCGGCGCCTTTCCCGCGAGAAGCCGACCCTGGCCCAGTGGCAAACCGCCATCGTTACCGGCTGCCTCCTGCTCCTCGGCGGCAATGGCGTCGTCTCTTGGGCCGAGAAGACCATTCCGTCTGGTATCGCCGCTCTCTTGGTCGCTACGGTCTCTCTGTGGATGGTTCTGATTGAGTGGTTGCGTCCTGGCGGCACTCGCCCCGGTCCCCGGGTCATCGCCGGTTTCATTTTGGGCTTCAGTGGTATGGCGCTGCTGGTCGGTCCGAAGCATTTAGGAGGCGCGGACCGCATCAATCCCATCGGCGCCTTGGCGCTGTTCCTGGCCTCGCTCGCGTGGGCCTCCGGCTCGATCTACTCCCGCCATCATCCCCAGCCCCGCTCACCGTTGCTCGCGGTTGCCATGCAGATGGTTGCTGGAGGTGGCGCGCTGCTGCTTACGTCCGCCCTGCGCGGCGAGCTTCGTACCTTCCACCTTGCCGACGTGACATTGCGCTCCTGGCTGGGCTTGCTGTACCTGATCATTTTCGGCTCCGCGCTCGGCTACAGCGCCTATGTCTACATCCTCAAACACAGCACCGCCACCCGTGTCGCCACTTATGCCTTCGTCAATCCGGTGGTCGCGCTTTTCCTGGGGTATTTCTTCGGCGGCGAAACACTCAGCCTGCGCACCATCCTTGCCAGCACCGTGATCCTTACCGCCGTGCTGCTGGTGATCTCCGCGCCGCACAAGAACCCCGCCGAGGCCGATGAAGCCCTGCCCGCTCCTGGCGAAGCCTGATCGTATCGCGCCAGCCGTATTCCGATTTGGCGACGCAAAACGGATAGATCAAAATATAGCGAGAGCGTAGTCTTAGCCCATGAACACCCGTACCAACAAACCACAGCCAGCCGGCATCACGCCACGCTTGGCTGAAAATTTTTGGCAAGCCACATTGCAACGCGATCTGCGTGCCGACGGCCGCTTCGTCTTAGCAGTTCGCTCCACGCATATCTACTGCCGCCCTTCCTGCCCCGCGCGCCGCCCGCTCCGCCAAAACGCTGTTTTCTTCCGCACCACCGAGGAAGCCGAAAATAACGGTTATCGTCCCTGCCGTCGTTGCCATCCGGACGAACAGGCCGAAGCTTCCGCACTGGTGAAACGTGCCGCCGCGCTACTTGCAAATTCCACGACCGAATCGTTTCGCCTCAGCGAACTCGCCGCGCAGCTGAAAACATCCTCGGCCAAACTGCGTCGCGCCTTTCAGCGCACCACCGCGCTTTCTCCACGCGAATTTGCGCAAGCGTTTCGCATCGAACGCTTCAAGAAACTTCTTCGCCAAGGCAGCAGCATTGCTGACGCGCTCTACGAATGTGGTTACGGTTCACCAAGCCGCGTCTACGAAAAAACGCACGCCCAACTGGGCATGACGCCGGCTTCCTATAAGAAAGGGGCACCTGGTATGCAAATCGGATATGCAGTGACGCAAACATCGATGGGAAGAGTGCTGGTCGCATCTACACAGCGCGGCGTTTCCGCCGTCTATCTTGGCGATAACGAGAAGGCGTTAGTAGACGCGTTGCACAAAGAATATCCCCGCGCTGAAATTGAACGCGCCGCTTCAAGCAACGAACGATGGATTCAGGAAATTGTGCGCCGCGTAGAAGGCGATGCGCCCAGCCTCGAACTGCCGCTCGATGTGCAAGCCACGGCGTTTCAGCATCGCGTCTGGCAGGAGCTGCAGAAGATTCCTCGCGGCACCACCAAAACGTACACGCAAGTCGCTTGCGCCATGGGCAAGCCCACAGCGGTACGTGCCGTCGCTCGCGCTTGCGCCACCAATCCTGTGTCCATTGTTGTGCCGTGCCACCGCGTCATTCGCGGCGATGGGCAACTTGCCGGGTATCGCTGGGGATTGCAACGCAAAGAAAAATTACTGGAGCGCGAAGCCGCGCGCCCAAAGTCTCTTGCTGTAGGGAGTAGCGACTAACCGCGGGGCTTTTCGACTTTCGTGCCTTTGGGCCAGTCGGGCTTGAACTTGTTGTCGTTGATCTTCAAGTTCTTCATGACTTTGGTGTAGTGTGACAGCACGTAATCGCCAGCGCCCGTTTCATAGAACTTCTGCTGCACTGGCAGCCAAGATGCTTCGTCCACCCAGATTTGCACCTTGCTGATCTGCTTGCGAAACTCGTCGGACTTCGGCACCAAATCCAGCAACACCGTCTTGTGCCCATCCAATTCTTCTTCGTCGTTTAGGGATACGGTGTAATTGTTCTGCAGCGTTTGCGTGCGGGTGCCGAATCCCAGCGCCAAATACTGATCGGCCATCGCGCGATTCTTCCCGATGTTGTATTCCTCGACGCGACCGATCTTCGGCGTGTAGATGTACAAATTGTCGCCATTGCGCAGAATCGTGCGCGGGTCCGGCTTCAGGAAATCGATTCGCAACTTCAAATCTTTGCGAACGAACAGCTGCCCGCTTTCCGTCGAAGTGTCCTGCACCACTGCGGTGTATTTGATGTGCTCGATGTCTGCCGTAAGCGTCTTAAAATCTTCGGCCGAGCGATCCATCATCGAAAGCACATAATCCAGATTGGGTTTGCCACCGGTTTGCCTCGGTCCCGCAAAAGAAATGGCCCCGAACGCAACAACGCAAGCAAGAAGACAAACAAGACGCAATAGTTTCAAAGCAGCCCCTGCACCCCAAATTTGACCCGAAACCAACCCTTGAAATCGTAGCACAAGCGCATCTGCGCCGTGCTTTGTGACTTCAGGCTGACGCCGGATCGGCGATTGGGGTTGGCCGTGGCTCTAAGCCACGCCACCGCAGCGAGGACGGGTACAGACTAGCCGGCTGACGTGCTCAATTCAATTTTCGGCGTACTCTGCCAACAAGCTGTCGAGTCGTCCTAGCTGCTGTTCCCACTGCGCTCGAAAATCAACCGGGGGTCGCCAACATGCCCCGCGATTGGCGATTGATTCGCTTTGCTCCGCGGCCCGTGTGCTGCGTTCTGACCCACGAATTCGTACGCGTCCAAAAATTGTTATGCTCACAACTCCTCCTTACTTAAAACAAAAATTCCCGGCGGTGTTCCTTACATCACTCTTCTTCCGGCTCAGCAAGAAGTTCGCCGAGGCGATCCAATCTCTTCTCCCAGATTGCGCGACACTCGTTAATCCATCCTTCTGCCACCGACAGCCCTGCCGAGCCGAGACTGCAGGTGCGCACCCGCCCCACCTTTTCTGTATGCACTAATCCGCTCTGTTCCAGTATCTGCAAGTGCTGCACCACCGCCGCTAACGTGATGTTCAGGGGGAGTGCCAGGCTCGAAACAGTCAGTGGCCGCTCGCTCAGCTTCTCCACGATCGCGCGCCGCGTGGCATCGCCCAGCGCGTGAAATACCCGATCGATATTCACTCGTTGCGCGGCCGTGGTCCGGGCCTGTTTGGTGCGCTCTCTCACGAGTTCGCCAATTCCCTCGCCAAGCTATCCAGCAGTTTGCGCCATCCGCCTTCGCGCATCGTCGGCCCGTCCGCCCCCTCAAAGTACGCTCCCTGGTCGGTGAAGATCAGGTCCGTCCCTTTTTCCGTGGGCACTAGTTCGAAGGTCGCCAGCGACGCCGAAATCCGCCGCTCGCCGAGCGTCATCGTGTAGGCCAGTACCACGCGGCGATTCGGCACGATGTCCTGATAATTTGTGTGGTTTATTAGCAGCGTGCCCGGAAACGGCGTGCCTTCCTTAAAACGCCGTTGCGTGCGCTCGTTTCCTCCTACCCGGAAATCCATCTCGAATTCCTCCACCTCGCTGCTTTCACCAGCTGCGTACCAGCGACGCTTCTTCTTTGGATCAGCAAGGGCGGCGAATACCCGCTCCGGCGCTGTGGGGTAATTGCGCTCGATGACGAAGGTCCCGTGAGTTACGGCAGGCTTCTGTGCAGTCATCATGGTTTTCTCCTCGCGAGTTGCATTGCTTAAGTGCAGGCTTAAGTATCGATAGAAGCCAGGAGATTGTCAAGTAAAAACTTAAGTATTGGTCCGGTCCGCCGGACGGCGAACCGTGCAGCCTTATTTACAGATTGAAGGCGTACAGCAGCAGGCGGGTAATAAACAAATCCACTACCAGCACGATCACCGAAGACTCCACGAACGCGGCGATCGTCGCGCGGCCAACTCCTTCGGTGCCGCCTTTGACGCGCAAGCCCTGGTAGCAGCCCACCGTCGCGATAATAAATCCAAAGACCAGCGGCTTGATGAAGCCGATGCAAAGGTCGCCAAAGACGAGCGCATTAATCGCCCGCGTCCAGAACTGTTCTGCTGTCAGGTGCAAGATGAGATGCGCCACCAAAAATCCGCCTAGCAGTCCCGAAAGATCTCCCACCGCAACTAGCAGTGGCAATACGAGAATGGTCGCCAGCACGCGCGGCGTCATCAGCTTGCGAATCGGGTCAATGCCGAAACCGCGTATTGCGTCCACCTGCTCGGTGACTACCATGGACCCCAACTCCGACGCCATGCCGGTTGCGTTTCGTCCCGCAACTAGCAGCGCCGTGAACACGGGCCCCAGTTCGCGCAACAAAGCCAGCGAGACCGCGTCGCCGGTCAAAACTGTTTCGCCGAATCGCGCAAACTGCGACGCGGCATTCAACACAATCACGCCGCCGACGCACAGCAGCGCCACCAACACGATGCGCAGCGAGCCGACGCCGATGATGTCCATCTGTTCAACTAAATCGTTGAAGTAGCGTGAGCTGGTGAAAATGTTTCGGATCGATTGAGCGGCGAGAATTGAATAATCCTGAACAGTGAACGTCCAGGATTTCACCGCGTTCCCGATTACTGCGGGAACAGAAGTTGAGTTCACAGTTGATCTCCCGACACGAGGATTGCACGGCCGCGTATGCAGGGTAGCTTATAACGCCGCGCGCCGCAGACATATAGCTTCAACTCTGTAGCGTGTGGTCTCGGTGACCAGCCGAGGCCACCCGGATGCCTTGTATGCCCACCAAAAACAAAAGAGCGGCCCTTGGGAGGCCGCTCGTCAACGAACTTAATTGCTCTGCCGGATTAGCGATCAGTGATGGTCTTCGTGAGAGTGCCGCCAGTTCCAATAATCGCGCTGGTCCTTGGCGTTCAGTTCATTGAAGGGCCGATAGTCGCGATGTTTTTCTGTCACGTATTCGTGATAGCGGCGATCTTCGTCACTGTCCCAGTTGTGATAATCGTTGTGACCCTTGTCGTAGACCCGCTTGTTATCTTTGTCGTCGTGGTGATTATCATCCTGATGCCCATTATCTTGAGGGGCGGCGGCAACGCGAATAGCACTGGGCGCGGCAAGTGCGGCCGTCAGAACGATCGAACTAATTAGATAGCGTGAACCACTCTTCATAGAGACATCCTCCTGGCGCGGAAATCATTTAATGAATTCTGGCCGGAGATAATTATGGCGTGCTTACTAACGCAGAAGTGCGAACTACAACAAAACACTGATGCAAATCCATGCTTCCCCTGTACGGTTTCAGGTAACAAACGAACAGTTTACTGCGAGGGCAGGAGAACTCGCGTGTTTCGCGCCAACGCAGCCTTAATTCCAGTGATGCGAGTGCCACCAGATTTTCTGAACGTCGAATTTGGCATCGCGGCAAAGATAAATCGTTTCATTTTCCTCGCCCATCCCGAAGCGGTTATAGTGCGGGAATGCCTGAAAAGAGGTGCAGTTGTCGCGCACATCTTCCAGACTCCACTGAATCACGATCAGGTTTTTATACGCTTGCGGGGGCGGTCCCCAATACCAGTGGTTCTGGTGTCGCGACCACGCCCGCGGCAGTCCCAGCGCCGGTCCAAACTCGTTCACGGCTCCCGCTTCGCCGTAATTGCCGGCCCAAATGCCGGTGTTTGCGCGGTCCTCGGGAGTCAGCGAATTGTAAATGGCCGCAACATCCGCCACTAATTCCGGCCAGCCAAACTGGTCCGCCACGGGCTGCTGCAGTAACGCTTCGTGGTGCACCTCCGCCTTCGCAGGCTTGAACCCGATAACGTTTTGATACGCCAGCAAGCGATCCGGCGGCAACATCCACGTAGCCAGTGGAAGCGCCGGAATTGCAAAGAGCACTATGACCGCGACTACCGCCACGCGCGTCCACGCCGCGCGACTTGCCAGCCAACTCGCGATCGCCACGCCGCCAGCCGCAAACAGCACCGGATAAATCGGAAACACGTAATAATTCTTCGCGTGCGCCACTTCCATCAACACGAAGAACACCACAAACGTCACTCCCAGCACGCGCCAGCGGCGATTGCGCAACAGCCACACCAGTCCCGCAATCCACACTGGCAACAGAATCGGATGCATATCGATAATCTGTTCCTTAATAAACGCCAGCGGTGGCAGCACCACATTCTTGCCTTCACGCCGGACATTGCTGAGATCTTCGATGGTCGGAAAATGATGCTGAATCTGCCAGATAAGGTTCGGCAGAAAAATCGCCACTGCAATCGCGCCGGCGATCCAGATCCATTTCTGCGCAAATACCCGACGCTGCTGCGTCAAAAGCAGTGCGACCGCAACCGCGAATCCAAAGGAAAGTGTGGAATGTTTGTTCTCCAGTCCAAGCCCAGCCAGTACGCCAAACCATAGCCACAGCCGTGAATCCCCGGTGCGCAAAATCCGCGCAATCACCCAAATGCATCCCATCCAATATAAAGGTTCGAACGCATTCATGGTCAGCAGGCTATCCATGATCAACACCGACGGGCACACTAAAATCGCCAGTCCGGCCAGCAGTTGCGCATACTTTTCGCCGCCAAGTTCCCGCGCAATAAGAATCGTCAGCGCCACCAGCGCGATGCCTGCCAGTGCCGGCAGCAATCGCAGCGCCGCCAGCGATCCTCCCAGCAACATGGCAATTTTGGCGTAAACGGCGATCAGCGGCGCCGCATCCACATAGCCCCAATCGAGATGGCGCGCCATATCCAGGTAGTACAGTTCGTCGCGAAAATACCCGTAATGGCGCATGCTCGTGAAGACGTGCAGCAAAAACTTGATGGAGCACAAGGTGACCAGCACATCCATTGCAAGGGGTGGTAAAGGTGGGATAGAACGTGCTTCCGGTTCAGGCGGGGTCGCGGAATGCAAAGTGGGCTCCTGGTCCGTCGGAATTTCTATGGGCAACAGGGTAACCCAAACCACCAGTATTTGTTAAAGGATGCAAGTACGTAATCCAGCTAAAACCTTGAAGAAGGTGTCTGGGCGCGATGGCCAATGGGAGGATGGATAGAAGTTAGTTAGTGGCGAATTTCCACTTGATACGCGATGATGTTGCCCTTTTCATCGCGCAATGGATCGATTGATCCTATTGAGAAGCGCCCGTCACGCAAATCCGGCTGCGCTTTTTGCAGCGCTCCATGCAACTCACTCTGCAATTGCGGTGTACGTTCCGGCGGCGCCAGCACCCGCGAATCCACGCGGTAAATTTCCGTTTCGCCGACCTTGGAAATCAACTCGACTTGTTTGGAATTGGCGGGCATGCCCACTTGCGGCTGGTCGTGGAACCACTTCGTCGGCGTTAGCAGCACAAACACTAAAATCAAAATCACCGCGATGTCGTATTGCCACGAGCCTCGCTCGTACGACCAGAAAAACGTGCGCGAAAGTATTTGTCCAATGCTCGCCATACTAGTCTGCGGGAATTCCGTCGACGATCACGCCATCGCGCATATGCACCACGCGATCGAAATACGTGGTTGCCTCGGGATTGTGGGTAATCATCACGATAGTCTGACCCAGATCTTTGTTCAGCCGTCGCAGCATTTCCAGCACGATTTCCGAATTCTTGGTGTCCAAATTCCCGGTGGGCTCATCGGCCAGCAGAATCTTCGGCTCATTAATAATCGCGCGCGCAATCGCCACCCGTTGCTGTTCGCCGCCAGACATTTCCGAAGGCCGGTGTTGCAGGCGTCCTTCGAGTCCCAGCATTTTCGTCACGACTTCGAACCGGTGCGGATCGAAACCGTCTCCGTGAATGTATTGTGCGATGGCGATGTTGCCCTTGGCGCTGAGCGCCGGCAAAAGATTAAACCGTTGAAACACGAATCCAATCTTGTGGCGCCGCAGCTTGGTGCGCTCTGCGTCGGTCATGGCCGTCAAATCGTTGCCATCCACCAACACTTTTCCGCGCGACGCTTGCGCCAGCCCGCCAATCACGTACAGCAGCGACGATTTTCCGCATCCCGATGGCCCCATCACGGCGACCGATTCGCCGGGTAGCACGTCGAAATTCACGCCACGCAGAGCGGGGACTTCCACTTTACCGGCATGATACAGCTTCCAGAGATTTTCGGCTTTAAGTATGGGCTCCACGGTTTTGAGCTCTGGCCCTACTGTCGCGTCTGTTGGCGTCCGTATTGTAACTGTGATTGTCATGTATGCCTAGATTGCGGCTCCTTTAGTCGTACGAAAGTGCTTCCACAGGATCTTTGCGACTGGCAATCCACGCGGGATAACTTGCTCCGAACAGAGCGCCAATAATCGCAATCAGTCCTGCTCGTATAATCCACTCAGGCGTAATCAAAATAGACAGCGTGGGAAAAATCGCCACGAAACCTGCACGAACCACATAACTCAGCCCGATGCCCGCCACAATTCCCAAGATACACAGCAACGTAGTCTCAGTGAGCAGCGCGCGAACAATCATCGGCTTTCCGGCACCCAAAGATTTCAGCACGCCGATATCGCGAGTCCGTTCCAGCACTGTGGTGTACATCGTTAGAAAAATCACCAACAGGCCAATCGACACCGCCAGCGCGATCATCGCGTTGATAAATGTCTGCAGCCCCGGAATGTTCGTCGAGGTCATTAGCGTCATGAAATCTTTCAACGGTCGCACCGGGTAGCCCGGAAACGTATCTTTCATCTCCTGAATAATGTCGTCGGTGTGCTCTTGCCGCGTGCCTTTCACCAGAAAGATAGAAGCTTTATCGCGTGCGCCAATCAACTCTTGAAGCGTGGTAATCGGCACGAAAAGCCGCGCACCTTTTCCGTGCTCCACCACTCCCGCAACATTCCAATCGTGGCTCAGCAAATTGTAGGTGTCGCCTACCTTCAGGTGTTTCGCGCGCGCCTGCCAATCATCGATCAAGATGTCATCCGGTCCTTGCATATCTTTGCCTTGTAGAAACACGAAACCGCCCGAAACATCGTGGAACGAGCCTGAATCGATGCCCCAGATGGTTTCCACGCCGCCCGATGAATTGAACTGCAACAGTGCCGGCGCTACCGACTGAACATATTTCAGTGTGCGAAGCTTGTCGGCAATCTTGATCGGCATAGGCGAACCGCTGAACGCCAAGAAAATTTGCGCCGAGGGCGATTGCAACATCACGTCCGCGCCAATACCTTCAATGCGCTTCGCGGTTTCTTGAAGTAGTCCAGATGTGAGGCCCACAATCAGTACGACCAGGGCCACTTCCACTGCGATGGCCACCACGCCGATCAACGTGCGAATCGGCCGGTGAAACAAATTGCGCCACACCAATTGCGCCATCATGGCTTTTTGGCCTCACTGGCATCGTCCACACGCACAATTTCCGCACCTTGCGGAGGATCAAGCTTGAACCGCGCCGAATCGATCGAATCATTCAGGGAAACTTTGTCCACCGTGAGGTCCAGGCGATATTCATCATGAGGCCGATCGATGCGAATTGTTCGCGGAAAATCATTTGGAGCGCCGTTATTCGAGGTCGTCGTTTGCACTGGAACGGGAGCGCTGCTTGCACCAATTGCCGGCGCAGGAGCGATCGGCTGCCAATCTGAGTAACGAATGTCAGACTGCAGTAACCCCTTCGGCCCATAGCCTTGCAAACGCGCAATATGCAAATCGCTGCGATCGAACCAGATCTTGCGCAGAATCTCCGACTGATATCCGCCGCGCAGCACCGTCAATATGTAATAGCGCGCGGCATCGTCGTTGTACTCCTCAAACAAAACAGCCTCTTCCTTGCGCACATCGCTCCACAACAGCGCGTCAATCAAATGTTGCGGCCGCAGATTCTCAATCGGCTTGTTGCTGGCACGCCCGACGGCAACCGATCCCACCAGAAACTGATTTTTCGACGGGATATACACTTCAAAATTTTGCGCGTCGCTAGCCATGTCAAAAACCGTTTTTCCCACCACCGGCACTTGGCCAATCACGCGAATGTTCCATGGCCGAGCCGCCAGCAGAAACGCCTTCACTTCGTGATATTCCTCGATCACGCCGCTGTATCTTGTGCCCGACGTAGCCTTCAACTCCACAACTGCATCAACGGATTTCACGCTGCGTGCGTACGAATTGTATCGCCCAAGCAATTCCTCTTGCGTCGCATCGCGAACCACCGGCCGCACCGCCTGCGGCAAGCTGATGGTTTTATTGACACCCCTGGACCCGCCCCCGCAACCGCAGGCGATGGCAGACAGTGTCAGCAGAATCGTGCACTTCAGAATAGAGTTCATCGGGTAATTTGCGCGTCGTGTGCTTAAGAGGAGCAATTTAGCAACCACAACGAAGCGCGTCAAACCGTCTACGCAACGCATTTTCTTCAAGTTTCGGCGAATTTTGCACTTCACTGGGGCCGCGCTATGTACACGTCGAACGGCTGCAAAGCCGGTCGCACGCGGCGAATGATCTCACTGGGCCACAGCGTTTCGCTCAGCACTGTAAGCCAACCGTCGGAAGGTTCGCAGATCGCGCAGAATGTGTAGCGCGAATAAGCTGGTTGGTAAGCGTCCACGCCGCGCCGTGAAAGCTCTGCTTCAAGTGCCGCATCGTCCAAAGAAACCGACGCCGGCGCGGCACGCAGGCCAAACGTTTCGCCTTCAAACCGCGCAATCAACTCCCGCAATTGTTCCGGCGACGGTTGTGGAATTACCAGGCAACGGCTGGCCGCTTCGCGAAAGTCGATCTTGTGTCCTTTGCAGAATTCCCGCACCCGCTCCAGATGGCTGAAAAAATCCAGCACAAACGGATCATTCGCGGCCAGCGCCGGGTAAACCGCCGACCAGATTTGTGCCGCTTCCGGACCTCGCACCGGTTCGCGGCTTTCCGTTCCAATCAGCTCCAGCCCCACTGCTTTCGTATCCGTGCCAAGGTCCATGGCCTGCACGTCCAGAGAATATGGCGGCAGTTCCGGAATGTTGGCGGGCGTATTCGTTTCCGACATACCAGGCATCGCTAGACTTCCTCTTCTTCTATTTCGCCGAACTTCTCGCGAAACGTGGGCGACGCTTTGCGCACATCCAGCCAGTCAAAAAAAGCGTCGGGGGTTTCCAGCCAGATGCGAAACCATTCGGCAATTTCCCGTTTCTCATCGCGCTTCCGTGCTTCCACTTTGCGATTCAACGAAATCATTTCAGCGCGACGCTTTCCCAATCGCGCAATCTCCAGCACCCGCTCCACCGCCGCCTTTTCCCGATGCTCGCGAAATCGCCGCAGCAATTCATCCAGCCGCGTCAGGCTCACTTCCGCATCCTGCAGTGTTTTAAAATGCAAAATATCTTCAAACTCTTCTTCGAAACGATCTTCCGCCTCTTCGCGCTCTGTGAGCTGCATCTTCCAACCCATGCTTTTCAGCACTTCGGCGATGTATTCATTACTTGATTTGCCCGCTTCGCCATGCTCCGCAATCAGCCTGCGCCGCAACTGGTCGACCTCCGCGGTGGTCCAGGTCTGCACATTCAATTCCCGCGCAGTCTCCAGGATCATGGCTTTTTTCGTTTTCAGATCTTCAGTCATCGTTTTTCTTTGCGCTCAGAGGATGGAGCGCTGGAGTGATGCGCTTCGGTCACTGGATCGTCCGCCGGTTCGCCGATCAGCAAGCGATGATACTTGGCCACATTCTTGTTGTGATCCGCCAGCGTGGCCGCAAAAAAATGCCCACCGTGCGTATTCGCCACAAAGTAAAGATAGTCCGTTTCCGCCGGCTTCAAAGCAGCGCGCAAAGAAACTTCACCCGGATTGCCAATCGGTCCCGGCGGCAGTCCAGCGTGCTCATATGTGTTGTACGGCGAATCAATTCGCAGATCCCTTAAAGTGAGTGCGCCGGTATAGCGATTCTCCTGTTGCAGCGCATAAATCACCGTCGGATCGCATTGCAACAGCATCCCTTTTTGCAGGCGATTGGTAAACACTCCTGCCACCAGCAATCGTTCATCCGGCTTCGGAGTTTCCCGCTCCACCAGTGACGCCAGCGTCACCACGCGCAACAACGAACTCGGCGCCGCTGCTCCGCTGGAAGACGAAGCGTCCGGAGCCAGCGGTTCAGGCGCAATTCGCTGTAGTGCCTCCCGGAATTTGCGCACCATCGATGCCGTTAGCTCCTGTGCGTGCGGATGACGCGGCAAATTGTAGGTAGCAGGAAAAAGGAACCCCTCGAGCGTCTTGGCATTCGGCACGATGTCCAGAATCAATTTCGGATTTTGTGCCGCCGCCAGAAATTCTTCCGCGGGCATGTACTTGGCGGTTTCCAGATCGTGCGCAATATCAAAAATCGTTTCGCCTTCGCGCACCGTGAAGGGCTGCTCGAACACGTCTCCATTCGCCAGCTTCCAATAGACGTCTTTCCCGCTCAACGGATGATCAAAAAAATATTCCCCAGCTTCCAGCGAACGCCGCGGATGCCGCCGCGCATAAATTTCAAATGCGACGGGGCTGCGAATAATCCCCGCCTGTTTCAATAGCCGCGCCACACTGCGCTGCGATGCCCCGTGCGGCACCTCTACGAACGTTCCTTCGGGCGAAATGTTGCCATACGGCGCATGCATGGAGTACCAGAAATACGCTGCGACAGCAGCTGCAGCCAGCAGCAGTAAGAGAAAAACCTTGGCCAGAAACTTCAAACTAATCGCGCTCCTTGGCATCAGTGCCAGTCTCAGTCGTTCGTGCCAAATACTCCCGCAAGATAATCATCGCTGCCACCGCATCCACCGTGTACTTTCCATCCGTGTCACTGGTGCTGCGCTTCTTGCGGCCCTGATGCGTCTCTTCGTGCGTGATCCGCCGTCCCAGCTCTTCCTCCAAAATGCGTTCCGCTTCCCAACTGGTCAGCCGCTCGTCCACCATCTCCACCGGCAGGTTGATCTGTTTGCGCAGCCGCTCGGCAAACCGCGTAGCTTCGTCGGCCATGTCGCCATGTGTGCCGTCCAAGCGAAGCGGCAGGCCCACCACGATCTGCTTCACGTGGGCATCGCGCGCCAATTCCCGCAGCCGTCGCATGTCTTCATTCCGATTGATGCGGTCCATGGTCCCATAAGGTTGCGCCAGGCGCGCCTGCGCATCGGCGAACGCAATCCCAATCTTGTTTCGTCCATAATCCAACCCCAGTATCTTGCCTGTTTCCGCCCTTGAGGCAGACAGGGAACCATCACTTACTAAGCTTTTTGGACTTTGCATCATATTTTAGTATAGCCCGAACCCACCTAAGCGGCGGAACCGACCCGCCGGAACTGTGATAACAATCGAACTAGTCGACGCCCTCATCGGAGCTAGCTGAAAATCAGCGAATCGGGCACTCCGCAATGAACTACACTGGCAACCCCAGCTGTGAACGCCTAACGCTTGTCGACCTCTGCCGCCGCTGAATCGCAAGGTTCACCAGTTCCCGCGGCAGTCTGGAGGCCCTTTGTATTCGATGGAACCCATGATGCTTCGGTTAGGCTACGATATTCAGTTCGAAATCCCTGCGCCCGTTGCAATTGTGGCTTTGCTTAACGTCCATCCTTCGCGCGCTGCTGACCTGCGTGCCCCCGATGAAGTGCAAGTCGAACCATTGTTACCAATAGAAACTTTCCTCGATAGCTTTGGGAATCGCTGCACCCGGTTCCTGGCGCCGAAAGGTACCCTGCGCCTGCGTAACGAGACCCTGATCCACGATTCGGGCCAAGCGGATCCCATCGCTACCGACGCGCGGGAAGTGCCGGTGCAGGAATTGCCCATCGACGTGTTGCGTTACCTCTACAATAGCCGCTACTGTGAGGTCGACCGTTTCTCAATGATCGCTGTGGAGCTCTTCGGCTCAGCTAAGCCCGGCTGGAGCCGCGTCCAAGCGATATGCGATTGGGTTCATACCCACGTGACCTTCGGCTACCAATACGCCCGGCCTACCAAGACCGCTCTCGACGTCTATACCGAACGCTTCGGCGTTTGCCGCGACTTTCAACACCTCGCCGTCACTCTTTGCCGCGCTCTCAACATTCCCGGCCGCTACGCCACCGGCTATCTGGGCGACATTGGCGTGCCTCTCTCGCCATCTCCTATGGATTTCAGCGCGTGGTTTGAAGTCTACTTGGAAGATCGCTGGTGGACCTTTGACGCTCGTTATAATGAGCCACGCGTTGGTCGCGTGCTTATGGCCACTGGCAGGGACGCCTCCGACGTCGCGCTCACCACCTCGTTCGGCATGGCCAACCTCACTCACTTCACGGTGATTTGCGAACAGGTCACCACACCCGCAGTGGCCACCGCAATCTAGAAGCTGGACGAATAACGCCAGAACCTAAATCAACAGATCTCATCCAAAAGCAAAAAGCCAGGGTTTGCACCCTGGCTTCTGCTAGCGATCGTCGAGTAAACTTGGTCGCACTCAGCGGCTAAACTGGTGCGACGCAGAGATGTTAAATCGTGGTTCGTCTTGTGCCGCCCACCAACGCGTGGTACACGACCAAAACGATTATCGCGCCTACAACGGCAACCAATAGGCTATACAAATTCAAACCGTTCACTCCCGAGTGACCGAAGGTATTGAAGAGCCAGCCTCCCACGACGGCGCCCACGACGCCTAGAATGATATCCAGGAAAACGCCTTCGCCAGACTTGTTAACGATCTTGCTGCCGATAAAGCCAGCGAGCAAGCCAAGCACAATCCAAGCTAAAATCGACATATAGAGTAATCTCCTTTTAGCAGGGCAAGCGCCAAGGTGGTCACTCCCCCATTTCGTGGCTTGGATAGTGACAGCGGGTCCCCAGCGTCACTATCGAGCGAACCATTCAGACGCCTTAGTACTTTCCTGCAGGGGAATTCCCGGGTTTTGCCGCCACGGGCAGACGGGTTTTTTGCCCTAAAAAGCATCGAAAATACTAGATTCGTGGCAGTTAGCCATGCACGCGGCGGCTTTTCCGTGTGGAAGAGGCCCCAGCGCTATGCTTGCTGCCTGCTTACTGTGGACGGCCACGCGCTCCGCTTTGCCATTCCTCCCAGTAGCCGAGAGCCTTCATTTGCTGGTCCAGGCCTGTTTCCCTGACCAGCGCATCCAACTCCGCCCGCGACAGCCGCTTGCCAATCGGCTCTGGCCGGTCCGCAATGCCCCACGCCGTCACGGCAGCCAAAATCGTGTTCAGTTTCAACTCGCGAATGTCTACCTTATCCAGAGTGTCCGAAGCCGCGTGATAATTCTGCAGGTAATTGGCAATCTCCTGGTTCGCCGTCAGCGTGGGCACTCCCTCCAGCAGAAAGTCGAAATTATCGGTCCCGAAGCTGGCGTCGTAGGTCAGATCGTCCGCTCTCCAGCCCGCGAGTGGTCTCAGGATTTCGCGCACCGGCGCGTCGATGTCTCGGCGCCCACCCAGTGAGTAACCCGTGACCCGCCCGACCCCACTGTCGAACACAATCATGCCCCGTACCTTATCCATCTCCGCGCGATGCGCTTTCACATACGCGTACGAGCCCACCGTACCTTGTTCCTCGCCACTGAAAAGCACAAACCGAATGCTGCGCCGCGGCAGCAGTCCACTCGCTTTAATCGCCCGCGCCGCTTCGATCACCAGTGCAGCATTGCAACCGTTATCCAATGCGCCCGTGCCGAGTTCCCACGAATCCAGATGCGCCCCGAGAACGACATTTTCGTCAGGCTTCTCGTAGCCACGGATTTCGCCGACCACGTTCTGCTGCTCGATTGGCCCGCCGATTTTGTTCGGCATCTGCAACCGTACTCGAATCTTCCCGGGATACGCGGCCACCGTGCGCTGCAACCGCAGAGCATCTTCCCGCGTCACAACGGCCTGCGGAATCTTATCTATTTGACCGGTCAGAGAATTTGTGTGCCGGTACAACAACTTTCGTTCCCGCGCGCCCGTCCACAGAATTGCAGCAGCGCCGCCCTTCAGCGCTCGAGCGATGATCGCAGGTGGCTTCATGTATTCGTCGAACAGGTCCGGCCAGGTTGTCCCGATGTCGCTATGCACCAGCAGAATCGCGCCCTTAATTGAACTACCCGCGCGCGCGAAATCTTCTTCCGTGCCGTAATTTACATCTACGAGTGCTGCCTCGATTCCGCCAGTCGGCGTCGCTGGCGAGAGTCCGTTCGACACCAGCGATATGGGAAATTTCACGTCGCCCAGAAGTTCCAGCCGCGTGTTCCCCTCGCTCCACTGCACTGGCAGCATGTATTTTTCCGTGTGAACATCCACGCCCGCCGCGCGAAACGCAGCAATCGCCCACTCCACCGCGCGCGCCATTTCCGGTGAGCCGCTCACCCGTCCCCCAATTTCATCCGTAAGCTTCCTCAGATTTTCCGCCAGCGGCGAGTCGCCCATAACAATCGGCGTGATTTTCGCCGCGGCCTGTGCGCATGCCGAAGCCTCTGTGACCGAACAGCCTGCCGCCCCTTGCGGTGCCTGCGAAGAGCGCAGCGGACTCGTATTCGGTTGCGGTATCTGCGCCAACATCGTCCCGGAGCAGCCACACACCAGAATCCCCAGAGATAACGACCGAAGCAAAACTCCGCTAATTGACATCTCAGCTCTCCGTCACAAAATATCTCTGCATTCAATCAAATCTCTAAATCGAATCAACCCGCCGTCAACCGATGGCGCTACGACATAGCCATTGCAGGCCCGATTCGCCGGCCACGCCGTCATCCCGAGCGCAATCGAGATCTCTGCCCCATCGCGCGACTTATGCGCGATGAAATCCCTCTTCGATCTCACCGTCCACCTCGCACGACCGCATCCGCAACCTTCGCCAGCTGCACCATTTCCTCCACGTCATGCACTCGCACAATATGCGCGCCATTCAGGATACTAGCCGCCACCGTTGCAGCCGTTCCCCACATGCGCTGCTCTGCCGCAGCCGGCTTCCCATCACGTGCCAGCGTCCGCCCCAAAAATCCTTTACGCGATGTGCCCACGAGCAGCGGATAACCCAGCCTCGCAATCACGGAAAGCTTTGCCAGTAATTCGTAATTCTGCTCGTGGCTCTTACCAAAGCCAATCCCCGGATCAAGAATGATCTGAGATTTCGCCACGCCAGCGCGTCGCGCGATGGTCACCGACCGCCGCAGTCCACTCGTCACATCCTGCAGAACGATCTTCGCGAATGGTCCCTGCTGCATCGTCAGCGGCGTCCCTCGCATGTGCATCAGCACCAGCGGCACGCGATGCTTCGCCGCCACTTCCGCCAGCGCCGGATCATTCTTCAATCCGGAAATGTCATTAATGATTTCCGCCCCCGCCGCAATCGCCGCTTCAGCCACTCCAGATTTCTGCGTATCCACGGAAATCGGAATTTTCAGCCGTCCCTGCAACGCCTTAAGCACCGGCAACAGCCGTCGCAACTCTTCTTCTGCAGAAATTCCCGTAGACCCGGGCCGCGTCGATTCCGCGCCGATATCCAGAATGTCGGCCCCGTTACGTTCCATCGCCAGCGCAGCCGCTACCGCCTGCTTCAAACCAAAAAACTTGCCACCGTCCGAAAAGCTGTCCGGCGTAACGTTGAGCACGCCCATCACCAGCGTTCGCTCGCCAAGCACCAGCGTGCCCGACTTAACTTTCACTCTGAAAAGTTTACGATTCGTCATGTGCGAGAAGTTTATCGGAAGAAACAAAGAAAAGGATAATCCTCAGCCTTGCAGTTTGCGAGTAGACGCGCCCGCAATGCACACACGCTAGCGGATCGCAGCGACCACCAGCGTCACATCATCACGGAAATCGCCTCCGCAGAATTTCGCCACTTCTTGCATCACCCTGCTCTTCGTCTCGTTGGCGCTTGTTCCCGCGGGCCCAGCCGATTCCACGATTCGCGACGACCCAAATTCCACTTCTTGCGCATTCGCCGCTTCCGTCACGCCGTCCGTAAACAACAACAATCGATCACCCGCGGCCAATTGCATCGTAGCGTCCGCATACGTCCACTCTGGCGTAATCCCCAAAACCCCGCCTTGCCCGCAAAGAACTTCCGGCGCTCCCGCAGCACGCAGCAACAGGGCAGGGCAATGTCCAGCATTTTCGTAGACCAACGCCCGCTTCTGCGCATCCAGAATCGCGTAGAAAAACGTGATGAACTTACCCATCGCCACATTCCCGCACACGAACGCATTCAACTTGCTGCAAACCGCAGCAGGCGTCGCGTCCGGTATTGCATACGCCCGAAACGCCGCTTGCAGATTGGCCATCAGCAGCGACGCCGTCAGCCCTTTTCCCGCCACATCGCCAATGCAAATTCCGAAGCGTTTTTCATCCAGTTGCACCACATCGAAATAATCCCCGCCAATTGCCCGCGCCGGCTGCCACGCTCCTGCCAACTCCAGATTGGCATGTTGCGGCAGCGATTTCGGCAGCAATCCAGTCTGAATATCGCGCGCCCGGTTTAATTCTTCTTCTTGCTGCTCCAGCGCCACGCTGCCGCGCTGCACCTCTCGTTCCAGCAATTCATTTTTCTTCTGCAGCTTAAATTGAATTTGCTGCACTGCGTAAGTAACAATGCCGGCTCCGATAGAAACCACCAGGATTATTGGCAGAGACTCTTTGAAGACTGGCCAGTATGGGCCTACATCCGGTTTCATCCACATCAGCAGCGCCACCGCTCCAAACGCCGCTATCAGACTTCCTGCCAACAGCAATGCCAGGTAAGCAATCCAATTCCACGGAAACGCGCGATTGGCATACACCCGCCCTCCCACATACATCAGGAAGTACATGAGGTTTCCAATCGTCAAAACACAAACACCCAGAAACGCAATCGGAGCGCCGGTTTTCAGCGCCGCGAAAAGCGCGGAAATTAGAACGCCAATAAACACTACCTGCTGTTCAGCTCGAAGGAGACTTCGTAAACGTGGAACCCAGATGGTGCTCCAGGAATTTGTGGCGACGGGCAAGCTGAGCCTCCGGTGGAAGTTCACCTTAACGCATGTGAAGGGCAAAAGTCAGTAATCTGACACACAGCTTCAGTAGATTTGAGAATTCTGCAGAGAGTAAGAGAAATGTTTAGCGCAAAAACTTGAAATGACTAGTCGAGGTCGAAGTCCCGAATGGGTTTGCCTGCAGGCGCGTCTTTAGCCTTCTTCATCGCTTCTTCAAACTTCTTGGCCAGGATGTCCTCCTTGTTGGTTTCCTGAAACCATGAATCCGCGAACTTGTCTTCGCGCTGCTTGTGCTGCTGTTCCAGGATGCTGGCTGCCTTGGTCAGATCCACATCCGGGCCCGGCTTCACCGCAGCGGTGTGCGATAGCACCGTGCCGAAGATCGGATCAATCACCAGCTTCCCCTGGCAGCACGGGCAAATTACATTCAGGTTTTCGCCATCTTTGCGTCCCATGAGCGTATTGTACGCCAACGCCGGTGGAATGAAAAAGTGGGGGCGAAATCGCACGGAAGTTATCGCTGCAGGTCGGCACTAAGTAAGACAATCTGTACACAAAACAAAAGGGCACGATTGCCCGTGGTGGCACTCACTGAGGGTTTGTAGGTGGCGGCTTCAGCCGCCATGTAAAGAGCCGGCACAATCAGGGCTTTAGCCCCTGAAGGTTCACAGAATCAAGCCACTAGATTTTCCCCCGCATACGGCCACACACTCAGGACACATGGCAGACGAAAAGCGCTTGAACGGATGTCGGAATTCTTAGGCTTTGGCTGGTGAATCGCCACGCGTAAAACCCGGCGCCGGCCGAAGTTCTGGCCTTACCACCTTCGGGTCCGTGCTTGGCGAAGCTTGTGGCGGCGGTGGCGGAGGAGTCCGCGGCTTTTCTGGCAGCGGCTTGTTCTCCATAAGCAATTTCACTTCGTTGGCGTCGATTACTTCGCGCTCCAGCAGGGCCACGGCAATGCGGTCCAGCGTTTCGCGGTTCGACGAGAGAATATTCTTTGCGGCTTCGTAGCCGACATTCACGATGCGCTTCACTTCGCGATCAATCTGCAGCGCGGTGTCTTCGCTGAAGTCGCGATGCTGTGCGATCTCGCGGCCCAGGAAGATTGCTTCTTCCTTCTTGCCGAATGCCAGTGGGCCCAAGTCACTCATGCCCCATTCGCAGACCATGTTGCGCGCAATGTCCGTGGCGCGTTCGATGTCATTTCCCGCGCCGGTAGTGATGTGGCCGAGGAAAATTTCTTCGGCGCTGCGCCCGCCCATCAGGACGGCCAGCATGCCTTCCAAATATTCCTTGGTGTAAGTGTGCTTGTCGGCTTCCGGAAGCTGCATGGTCAAGCCCAGCGCCATGCCGCGCGGAATAATCGTAACCTTGTGAACCGGGTCAGCTCCCGGCGTCTTCGCTGCCACCAGCGCGTGCCCTGCCTCGTGGTACGCGGTGTTCTTCTTCTCTTCGTCCGAGAGAATCATCGATTTGCGTTCAACGCCCATCAGCACTTTGTCTTTCGCCATTTCGAAATCGGCCATGGCGACGAATTTACGATTCTGCCGAGCGGCCCAGAGCGCCGCTTCGTTTACCAGGTTGGCCAAATCTGCGCCAGAAAAGCCCGGTGTGCCGCGCGCAATGATCGACATGTCGACATCATCCGACAGAGGTACTTTGCGCGTGTGTACGCGAAGAATTTCTTCGCGGCCCTTTACGTCAGGACGTGCCACAACCACGCGGCGATCAAAACGGCCAGGACGCAACAAAGCCGGATCGAGTACGTCAGGACGGTTGGTAGCGGCTATCAGGATCACGCCTTCGTTGGATTCGAAGCCGTCCATCTCCACCAGCAATGCGTTTAAGGTCTGTTCGCGCTCGTCGTGCCCTCCGCCGAGTCCTGCTCCACGATGGCGGCCCACCGCGTCAATCTCATCTATGAAAATGATGCACGGTGCGTTCTTCTTCCCCTGTTCGAAAAGATCGCGAACACGGCTGGCGCCCACGCCTACAAACATTTCCACGAAGTCCGAACCAGAGATCGAGAAGAAAGGAACGTTCGCCTCGCCTGCAATTGCGCGCGCCAGAAGAGTCTTGCCCGTTCCCGGAGGCCCGACTAGCAACACGCCCTTGGGAATGCGGCCGCCGAGCTTCTGGAACTTTTGCGGATCCTTCAAGAACTCGATAATTTCTTGTAGTTCTTCCTTGGCTTCATCGCTGCCCGCAACATCCTTAAATGTGGCCTTCTTTTGCTGTGCCGAGAGCAACCGAGCCCGAGACTTGCCGAAGCTCAGCGCTTTATTTCCGCCAGCTTGCATCTGGCGCATCAGGAAGAACACGAAACCAGCCAGCAGTAACAAGGGCAGCGCATTCAGCAGAATCAAAACCCAATCGCCGCTGCGCACTTCTTTCACCGTCAGTTGCACCGCTTTATCGCGCAGCAACTTCGTAATTTCCGGCGCGTTTTCCTTCGGAACCGTGATGTGGAACTTGCTGTTGGCAGGCCGGGCATATTCGCCCTGCAGTTCGTAGCTGTTCGGCGAGAGATACATGGTGACTTCTTTCACGTCACCCTCGTCAACCTTGGCCATGAACTCGCTATAGCTGGGCGTCAGCTCCCGTGTGGACTGGCCGTTGGCGGAAACCAACTTCCAGAGCATCACGCCCAAAAAGACGATAGAAATCCAAAAAAGAATCGTTTTTGCCGTGGAACTAGAATTCACTTTGACCTCACTTAACCCCAGCCTGAAAATCCAAAAACTCAGTTGCGCGGCGACCTGTTACTTCCTCTTGGCGCTCTTTCCCCTCGCGCCATTTCCATTCTTGCCTTTGTTTCCTGCCGCAGAAAGATGCTTCCCGTTGGACCCGGTCCCGTTGGGCGACGCTAAGCCGTAGCCGGCCCACATTTGATTAGATGCAGTTTGAAAGCCAAAGTAATCGGGTTCCAAACTCACGCGGCGCTTCGACGTCTTATCCAAAAGCACCGCCAGCCGCAGCGACCGGGGCTTACCCTCCCCAATTCGTCGCAACAAAAAGTCTTGCGTCACGCCGCTATCTAAAATCGCATCCACCAGCAAAACGTCCCGGCCCTTTAGCGCCGAATGCGCTTTGCCGCCCGCCGTGTTGGCCCGGTCCGCAAAAAACACTTCCCGGCGAGCCTTCCCGCCCTGCTCCACGTCTCGCACGTCTTCGCTCACAAAGTGCAGCGCAACCGGCGCATCGATGGCGCGTATCAGGTCTGCTGCAAACATAAAGCCCCGGTCCATAGTGACCACCACATCCAACCTACGACCGCCACAGGCTCGAGAAATTTCCCGGCCCAAAGCGTTGATGCGATTCGCGATACGTGCAGCGGAATAAGTGGCCACTTTAGCCATGGTCACGATTCACGATCCTCGATGATCATCACTCCTGCACGAGTCGCTTTGCTCGCCGCAAACTCCGCGGCAACCGGCAAACCGCGCGCCCAAAGCACTTGCTCCCCGTCGCTCACCACCGGCCAGGAAGCCTTATCCCACCGGCTGATCCCCAATTCGTTCAAAAGTCGCGCCAGCTTGTGTGCTCTCTGATGTCCCACCGGACGCAATACATCACCGGGCAACCAGTTTCGCACGACAAGGGGGAAGCGCAACTTATTTCGATCGAGAAAAGCCCCTGTATCCTTAGTTTCTCGCCCTTCGCCAACCCAGTCAATCACCCTGAACCGCAGTACCGTAGAGAGTTCGACAACTGGTATATCGGCGGCGCCGGCGCGCAAATCAACAGGATAAGAGTAATTCGAGTGCGAGAATTCGTGCGCCTGCTTAGTTAGATGCAAAATTGGGGCCGGAAGGAAGCTCAGCGCGTCGCGATCGCGTCGCACTTCCACGCCGCCTGGAAGCTGCAGACACTTGCCGCTGTTCTGATCCGCGGCAAGCCTCAGAACAGCTTGCACGTGCGCCGCGCTAAGCTGGCCTGTGCGTGGCTTTACTGTCTCCACGAACCGGCGAATCAGCCGTGTTTGCATCGATTTGGGCTGAGCCAGAAGCTCAACGAGCGAAACGCTTTGTTCAGACTGAGGTTTGCTCAGCGCGCCAGAGCGAGAAACGCTGCTTGGATCTGCTGAAGAGGGGGAATTCGCGGAATTAAGGTTGGTTGCATTTACGGATTTGGCTGAGCTAGCGGCCTGAATAAGATTTGTGACCTGAGCTTCGAGGTAAGCCTCGTCTTCCCGGGCGAATTCGGCGAGTTGGCAAAGATGTTCTACAACAGCGGGCTGAAACTGCTTCTCCAAAAGCGGCATAAGCTTTAGACGAATTCGGGCCCGATTTCGTGCCGTGTCGCGATTCGTAGCATCTTCGCGCCAAGTCTGACGCTTCGCGCGAAGGTAAGAGCGCAACAACGCGCGGCGCGTGGCGAGAAGCGGCCGAATCACTGCGCCAGTTTCGGGGTGAATTCCGGCGAGGCCTGCAAGTCCGGTGCCGCGAAGAATATGGGCGATTACGGTTTCGGCTTGATCGTCGGCGGTGTGCGCGACAGCGACGCGATGAATGTGACCTTGTTGAACCAAGCGGTCGAAGAAGGAATAACGAGCGCGGCGAGCAGCGTCTTCGAGGTTGATTTTTTCGCGTTTTGCTTTTGCAGCGATGTTTTCATGGGCGGAGAAAAATTCGAGTTGGTGCTTTTTGGCGAGATTGGCGACGAATTTTTCGTCGGCGTCAGAGGCTTTGCCACGGAGTTTGTGATTGAAGTGGACTACGCAGGGAACGAAGCCGATTTTTTCGCGCAGTTCGAGGAGCAACAGAAGTAACGCCACGGAATCCGCGCCGCCGGAAACTGCTACGCCGAGGCGCTGGCCGGGGCGTAAATGATCCTGCTGGAGCAGTTGGGCTGTGGAGGTCTGGGAGCGGTAGCGAGATTGCTTCATGACTGCGGATATTGTAGCTCAGGCCTTTCAGGCCTGAGGAGTTTCGCCGGGATGAAGGCGGTTGGTGAAATTCGCCTTGGGGAGGAGGCAAGGGAACGGAGATTGGTTGGGTGGTTGGGTTTTGGAAAGCCTCACCCCTGAAGGGGTGAGCTACAGGGTGGGGCGGACGCGTTGGCGAACTGGATCTGGGAGGCATGGTCACAGTTCGCGGGCCATGTGGAAGAAGAAGAGTAGGGAGAGTTGGGCGTCGCGTAAGAGGTTGAAGGGGACTTTGTGGATGGGGATGCGGAGGAAGTCGGTGTCGTCCCAGCATTGGCGCACGTTCGTCCAGAAGGCGTGGAGGTCTTCGCGGGTGTAGACCTTATTCGGGACGAGGAGCGGGCTCCACTTGGCCCAGAACAAATGCACTTTGGAGGGAACGTGCAGGGTGGGGAAGTGTTCCTTGGCTCGTTGATAGGCGATTTGCAGATCGGAGATTTTCAGTTGGTCGTACTTACCACGAATCTTGGCTAATTCCTCGACGACGCGCTGCTCGGCAGCGGACGGATGGCGGGTCTGCAACCAAAGTTCTTCCATCTCTGCCGCAACGCGCCACATGCCGCGCAGGTGTTCGCGAACCTCACGGGCGCGCGTTGTGTAGTATTCCCAGCGGGAAAGAATCGGGAAGCCGGGGCGGCGGGCCTTGCGGCCTTTCAGCCGGAAGTAGCCGCACATCATGGGATGGCGGCCTTCGGTCTGAATGGAATTCTTGTACCAGAGGAAGCGCAGGAAATTGTTCCAGTAGTTGGCTTGCGAGCCGCGCTGCAACACGTTCTTCATGTTCTGCATGCTGTAGAAGGTGCGCCAGGCCTCGAAATACATTTCCTTCCACGCGCCATTTTTCAAATTGTGGTGGTGAGTGACTTCATGCTGCGAATCGTACAGATTGAAGTCGGGATGCATCCACTCGCCGCGACGCATCATGTGCAGGTGATCCATGGAGCCGGGCAGGGGCATAAGGATGAAGAAAGAGGCGTGGTCGGGGCGCACTTCGCGCATCAGGAAATCGAGATCGCGGCGCACGGAAGCTTCGGTGTCGAACGGGAAACCGATGATGTAGCCGACGTGGGTGGAAATGTCGGAGTCGCGGTAGGACTGAATTAACTGGCGATATTCGCTGACCTGATTCTGTTTTTTTCCGGCGGCGGCAAGATTGCCGGGATCGACGCTTTCCATGCCGATGAATACGTTGATGCAGCCGGCCTGGCGCGCTTTAGTGACGAAGTTCTTGATTTTCCAGGAGAGCACATCGACCTGCATCATGAACTCGACGGGAATTTTGTCTTCGTTGCGAATCTTGATAAGCACATCGAAGATAGCTTCCCAATTTTTGTTGCGGGCGAAATTGTCGTCGGTAAAGAAATAAAAAGTGATGCCGTTTTCGTGGTAGTTGCTGCGAATGGCTTCGGCGATCAGGTCGGCGGAGCGGAAACGCATCTTGCGTCCCTGCACATTGATGATGGTGCAGAAGGTGCATTCAAAGGGACAGCCACGGCCGCAATCGAGCGTGCCGAAATTGGAGGCGACAAACTTGTTCAGATATTTTTTGCGAATGGCGGGGAGGGGCTTGGTGTAAAGGTCGGGCTTGGCGTTCAGGAAATCGTACATCGGCTTGAGCCGGTCATTGACCGCGTCGCAGAGCAGGTCGCCCCAGGTTTCTTCGACTTCGCCCTTGACCAGGGTGATGCCCTCGTCCATGAGCTGCTGAATGTCCGGCGGAATATCGGGGAGCAGCGCGAGATAGCCGCTGACATGAAAGCCGCCAATCATCACGGTGAGTCCGGCGGCGCGGAAGGTGCGCGAGAGATCGACGGCGCGGGGAAACTGATTGGTTTGCACGCCCACCATGCAGACGACCGTTTTGGAATTGCGGTGCGGCCAGCTTTGCGAGCGGCAAATTTTGCTGACGGGAATCTTGTCGACAGTTTCGTCGAAGAGATGAACCTTTACGTTCCAATCGTCGCCGAGACGTTTCTGCTTGATGACGTCTTCGGTGAGCCCGGCGAGGCAGGCCAGCGTGTTGCTGGGGAGCACGCCGCGAAAATGGCGAACAACGTAGCCGTCGTCGTCGTATTGCGTGGGCTTGATGAGATACAGGTTTAACGTTTTAGACATGCGAGAGGCCTCTGCGGCGGCCGGACATTTTCTGGAGGAAAGCCGGAGTGAACCGGGAAATGTTGGCACAAGAGATGAGATGCGGCAAGGTGATTCGGAGTTCGTTTTTGGGACGGCGAGACGAGGCGTTTGCGATTGCAACGAGGTTGGGAGTTTGGGAGCGATGTTGCCACGATCCCTCCACTGCGCACGAAGCGTGCTCCGGTCGGGATGACAGGCGCACAGATTGTGCCGAAACGGGACGGCGCGCCGCCAAGCGGGAGGGGGTACCCCCCTATGTTTTTCGTATGTGTTGAAAACAGAGGGGTTACGGGAGAATGGCCTGTATGTAGGGGAACTAAAGGACTTAGCAAAAAACGAGAAGAAAGAGGACTCACCGCAGAGACGCAGAGGGCACAGAGATTCGGAAGGAAAGAACGGAAACTCAAACAGGGTAAACATTTCGAGCTAGGAGATGGTTAGGGATTCGGTGGGGATGTCGGCCAAGGTGGGGGCTAGGGAGTCGGAGGCGGGAGAATCTGGTGCGGAGGGTGATGCGGAAATGGGACTGGGAGCGGAGGCGGTTGCTGCGGGAGCGGTTGCGGATTTGGGGTTGCTGAGTCCTGCTTTGGCGTCTTCGATTTCCCAGGCAGCGAACTGCTCGACGAGGCCGGGATATTTGACGTCGAGCCAGCGCTTGAAGACGGGGATTTCTTCGTCGTAATTGCGGGCTTCGGCCTTGGCAGCTTTTTGCGATTGGGAGATGAGGAACGCGATGTAGGCGAGAGAGGTGGCGCGGCGCGGAGTGACGCGCTTGGCGGCGAGCGCTTTGAAGAGTGCGCCGAGAATGTGGTGAATGTCGAACTGTCGCATGAAATCGCCGCTGGGGCTGGCGAGTTCGCGGGAGAGATCGTCGTCGCGGGGCTTTTCGGCGGCGAGCACGCGGCGGTAGTGGACGAGGCAGAGACCTTCGCCTTGGGAGTGGGCGGGGAGTCCGCAGAAGCGTCCATCGGCGAACTGAAAGGAACAGAGGTTGAAGGGATTGGGGGGACGAGCATTGGACATGATGGGGAAAGTATAGCGAAGAAATACTACATTTTCAATATACTATTTATTACTCGATAGGGCACATTGGTGTTCGAACAGGAGGGGAGTGTTCGAATGGGGGGAGGGAAGTGGAAGTACCTCGGTGTTACTAATGGATATTTCGGATTACCGCGGACACTCCTAAGCTCTCAGCCATCCCAGGGAAGTAATCCTTCAGCACTTTTTCATTCTTGAGCGCAATTGCGACGATTACCATCGCCAAATGGGAGATCTCCTCCGCTTTTTTCAGTTCTGCGGTTGCGAATGACCTGATCGCGCTACGGTAAGCGCCCCCTTTGAGAAAATCCCCAAACGACTTCGCTGACCCCAGCCCACATTGTCTCAACGCTGCCGCGCACATTGCCTCGATGCGAGGCGGAAACGGTTGTCCGAGCTCTTCGGCAGCGCGCCAACTTAAGCTCGCTGGATACTTGTCTTCTAAAAAACCCAAGAGTCGGACCGAATCGAATCGGCGTCGAGCATCATGGCCATCGGCATAACGCTGTCGGCATGATTCAATTCCTTTTTGCCGTTCGCGTCTTAAAGACTCGAACTCGGTACCAAGAACCTCGAGCGTGCCAGCTACGGCGGCGAACCTGCGTACCACCGAGTCTGGGTGTTCAATGCCAGATTTAAAGACCAGTTCGTGTTCAACTTCCGCCCATGCATGCTCGAGGATACTCCTCACCTGAACCTCGAACCTAAAGCCATCAAGGGCAGCGTAAAGGCTGTGTTTCACTTGGCGACTCTTCAACCTAGCAACAAGGTGGACAGAACTGTAGCCGAAAGCTCTTAGTCCCAAGGCTCGTCTCTTGTCGACCGATCTGCTCTGGTCGATTACAAAATACGGCCTTAGCAGATCGACAACTCTGTCGATGTCATCAGAATAGTAAGTAATTATCCTGACCCCGAGCTTGTCTGTCAGTTGATGTTCCGGCCGGTGATAGCGCTTTCGGAGAAGTTTAAGGTGAGCGGACTGCGGGTCCTTCGCTCGCGCTTCGACTTTGTGTATCTCTATGTGCGAGTTTTGAAGCGCGCTCTTGATAAATTTTTCTAAAGTCTCAGCTCGTACTTTATAGTCATTGAATTCAGTCCTGTACCGCGCCAGGAATTTTCTGCAAGCGTTTGCTACGGTTGGCATGCCTAGACACTGGTGAGAACTGAAGCGAGAATCTGTATTCGTGAGGATCTAGGCCCAATATTGTCTGTTTGCCGGCTTGCAGATAAAACATATCTGGCGGCCTCTCCACTTGGCTCCCTTACCTCTGTCTGATTCTCGAGATTGATTAGGGCGTCGCGGGCGGTCTGAGGATTTAGGGCGCGGAGCTTCTTTCCTCGCACAGAGATTTCGTCGAGGGCCCCGAGGAGACCGTACAAGTCGACGGGTTTTCTAAACCGATGTTCAGAAAGGTCGGGGAATGCAGCTTTTATCCACTGTAGATATAGTTTGAGACGTGATTCAATGGCGTTCGAATTGGGGAAAGAGTCTCGATA
>CAWKHR010000002.1:0-222500 GCA_963849395.1 Candidatus Acidiferrales bacterium | reverse complement strand
GGAGTCGCCACCACTTTCAACGCGAAAATCGGCGAGTTGATAGGAGACGATGCGCTGGGCATGAAGCGCGCGGAAACTGGCTTCATCGCGGAAGAGCGGACGTCCGGTCATGGTCATGCAGCGAGAAAGAAGGATGTCGATAGGAGCATCGAGCCAGATCACAGGGACGCCGGAGTTGCGGAGAAATTCGGGAGCGCCGGGCTGAGCGTAGGTGCCGCCACCGAGCGCGATGACGGTGGGCTCCTTTAGTTCCACGGCGCGGCCAAGAGCAGCGCGGAGTTGATCGGCTTCGAGTTGGCGGAATGCGGGCTCGCCGTGACGTTCGAAGAATTGGGGAATGGTGATGCCGGCAGAGGCTTCGATGCGCTCATCAAGATCGACGAAGTGCCAGCCAAGCTGACGAGCTAGACGAGCGCCCACGGTGCTCTTGCCAGAGCCCATAAAGCCTGCGAGACAGACAACAGGAATGCGAGGCTGCGCGATGCGAAGGTTAGGTGAATTCACAATTCCGGAGAGCGCGAACTAATTGCGCTTCAGAATTCGAATTGTACCACTGTAGGAGGAGAGTTCGACTTTAGCCAAGCCCTGGCCGACAGTGCCGAAAAGGCTGTGCGCGAATTTCTGAGTGCTATGACGGCTATAGTGAGTGTCAGGCTTAAGGAATGCGGCGGCCTGATTATCGACACTGCCGAGATTGGTGTGGGCGTTCAAGTCGAAAGAATTGCTGCCGGAGAAACGAACCTCGACGAGGCCACGGCCGCTATTCATAGTGTAGAGGCCGGTGCGAACGAAATCGCCGTCGTAGAGAATGTTGCCGGTGGTGGTCATCAGGTTGACGCTGGTAAGAGCGGGTGCAAGCACCTGAGCGCTGCCACTGATGGAAGTAAATTCGAGTTTGCCACCGCACATATTGCAAACGAGAGAGCCGCCCGCGGTCTTGACGATGATGTAGCCAGAAACTTCCTTGAGGTGCACATCGCCAGCGACGCTTTGCAGCTTCATGTCGCCATTAACCTGCTCGACGTAGATCAAGCCAGTTTGCGTTCTGAGCTGAAGTTCGGTCTCTTCGGGAACGGTGAGCTGAAAATTGGCTTCGATGTCGTGAGGCTGAGTGGAAGCGGCCAGCGCGCTAGCGCTGATATCGATACGATCGCCGACCTGCTCGATGTCGATGGCGACCTTGTCGGAGGCGGCGGTGCTGGTGACCAGAATCTCGTGGTTCTTCCAGGACTTTACTTCGATGCGGCCGTCAACGATATTCTGGAGAACAACGACAGGGCGATTCTTGACGGTGAAATGACTGTCTTTGTGCTCGGGCGGACTGGCAAGCAACGGAGAAGCGGCAATAAACAACAGACCTGGACCGAGTAGACCAAGAACACGACGATCAATAGTGCGATACATGATTAGTGCTCGCTCCTTCCGCTCTCCATCATGGCGGAAAGTAACTCCGCTTTCTGCTGGTACGCGCTGTACAAATATTCGCGTGCCACTTCATCCTGGGGGTTCTGCTTGAGACGTTGCTGACACTCGGCAATAAATTCGTTGAGAGTACGGAGATTCTGCCGGAGGGAAGTGTCGACGGCGGAATTGCCAGCGAGTTGCATGTTGGGGACGTCTTGCTCAACGTTCATGAGAGTGGTGCCGGCGAGTTCAGACGGCGATGGACGGAGCGAAGTAGCGGAGTCGCGGGCGGAAGAATGATTTGTGACGCTGGCTTGTTGCAACGGAGCAGGTGCAGACGCAGGAGTTACCTGGTTGGCCAGATCGGTAGCGGGAACTTCGGTCTTAGGCGACGGTGCGACGACGGTTGTGGCCACTGGAACTTCGGTGGTCTTGTGAGTTTGGAAATAGACAGCGAGAGTTAACGCGGCAGCGACACCGGCGGAAACCAAGACGCGCGGACGAAACAGCGCAGAGATATTTTGCCACCAGGGCGCGTGTTGTTTGGCGACGACGGCTGGCTGATCAATGATGATGCCTTCGGCTTGCAATTGGGCGCGAAGGGAAATCCAAATGCGATCGGGCGGATCGAGTTCCGCGGGAATTTGTCGAGCGGAAGCAACGATGGTAGTGAGGTCGGCGACAAGCCCTTGGCACGCGGAGCAAGAAGCAAGATGCTCACGAGCGGCAAGAGGGAGCGGACTGAACCCGTCTTGTTCCAGTACTTCTTCCAGTTCCTTACACTGCATACATCAGACTCCGGAGGGAGATGCTGAGCGGCCCTCTCCGCAAATCACGACTAAAAAATCCTCGACAAAAATCCAAGGCAGCAGTTCAGAACGTGTACTCATGGTAGCTCAATCCAAGCCACCCGTCTGCGTTTTTGCAGCGTGCCGTTCCTGCCGAGCCTGTTCGCGAATTTCCTCCTGAAGGAGTTCGCGGAGACGCGTGCGAGCCTTGTGAAGCTGCGACTTCGAATTACCGACGGAGCAACCCATGATGTCGGCAATTTCGTTGTGTTCGTAACCCTGGATATCGTGAAGAACAAACACGGTCCTATACCCTGGGGGAAGCTTCTCGATGGAGCGTTCGAGGTTGACTCGATCGACGGCACCAGACAGTCGCAAATCAGGAGCACCGACGTCCCGTTTGGGGCCACTGTTTTCGGCATCGGGCTCTAAAGTCTCTTCCAACGAATCGGTGGGCAGAGACTTTTTCCGCAGACGCATGAGGACGACGTTAACGGTCATGCGGTGCAGCCAGGTGGAGAAAGCAGATTCGCCCCGGAAGGTCCCGATCTTACGAAAGAGCTGAAGAAAAGCTTCCTGCATCAGATCTTCCGCATCGGCGGGATTCCCGACCATACGAAGGCAGAGAGCGTAGACCCTTCGACCATGCAGTTGATAGAGATGTTCGAAGGCGGCAGAGTCGCCTGATTGAGCGCGACGAATAGCTTCCGCTTCAGTCCACGCTACCGGTTCGGCTGGTTTTTGTCGGGCCAACTGTCCTGTGGCGGCGCTACCAGATGCGATGCGCCGAAGTCCTTTGAGAGTTGTCCCTGGAATGACGGTCGAGGCGCACATTATGCAGCTATAGAAGGCAGAAGCCTCTAATGGGTTGCATGGGCCGCGAGCGGCCAGGAACAGTTCATTGTCCCTTGATAAAGGCCATCCGTCTATGGGCAAGAGAGCGTGCCGGGACGGGGACAGAAGAGGGAGAAGCGGCGAATTGCTGTCGAAAAATATCCTGAAAATGGGAGAGTTGTCTCTCAGGAAGCGCATGAAGAAAGGATTTGAGAATAACTACAGTTTCCCGTAGACAGGTGTTGAGATCGTAGTGCGTGGCATCGAGGAATTCCCAGTCAAAATCCGGGCGTGAGGAATTGTCTTGGGATAGTTCGTCGGCAGCATTTTGAAAAGCGATAGCCAACTCTTCGGATAACTCGGCGAGAGCTTCGATTTTGCCGAGGAATTGAGATTTGCGGGTGAAGAGCACGCGGCCCAAGAGAGCATTGTAACGAGCGGCCCGCTGGCATTTGGCGCTTTGAAAATTGTGGGGATCAAGAGGGGCCAAGTGGGGAGTAACGCCGAAATGGCGGGAGTGCTCCAGCATGGCGCGAAGAGCGGCAACGAGGGGGCGCGCGAGGCGATCGCAAAGAGCGGGAGCGATAATCAGGACGTGAAAGGCGTTCTGCAGACGGCCGCTGCGATGCATGCCGACAGCTTCGTCGAGATTGATGCTGAACATGGAGTAAGCAGTTTCGAGGCGTTGAACAAGATCGAAGTAGATGCGTGATTTCGCAGGGGAAAGAGGAGTTCGCCAGTCAAGAGAAACGGAACCAGTACGGACTGGTGCAGGGCGGGTAGGCACTTCAGGGACCTCCGGGGGAGCGAATTCCGAGTATAGCAAGAAACTAACTTTTTATTAATATTTATTAATACTAACTGAGTCCGCGAAAAGAGCACTGTCCGGTGCATTCATTATGCAAGGTGAGGAGAGGCTTGTCAGCGAAAAAGAGGTGGGTTCCTTGCTGTTAGGAAGCACGCGCCTTTATACTCCAGTGACGGAAGTAAGGAAAGGAAAGAATTCCACTTGCAATTCGAACCGCGCGATCAATTTGAGCAGAGGCAAAAGAAGCTAGAACAGATACAAGCCCTTGGTTACGAGGCATTTCCGCGGGAATTCCGGTGGACGGATCGACCGGGAGCGCTGACGGAAGGGTACACCAACGCCACGGCGGCGGATTTAGAAGCGACGAAGCGCGAGACGAAGGTGGCAGGACGCATCGTATCGTACCGACTGATGGGCAAGGCGGGATTCGCGCATCTGCAAGGGGCTGGCGGGCGGATACAGATTTACGTCAGAAAAGATGTGGTGGGGGAGAAGGGATTCCAGTTGTTTCAGTTGCTGGACCTGGGCGACCACGTTGGTGTGAGCGGACATTTGTTTCGGACGAAGACGGGTGAATTGTCGGTATGGGTGGATGAACTTTTCTTTCTATCGAAGGCGTTGCTGCCGCTGCCGGAAAAGTGGCACGGGTTGGAAAATATCGAGCTGCGATACCGGCAACGATATCTGGACCTGATTGCGACGGAAAAGTCGCGCGAGAATTTTCAGACGCGGGCGAAGATCGTGCGCGAACTGCGGCAATTTTTCGACGGCCGCGGATATATCGAAGTAGAAACGCCAATGATGCACCCGATACCGGGAGGCGCGGCGGCACGGCCGTTTATCACGCACCACAACACGATGGACATTGATTTGTATTTGCGGATCGCGCCGGAACTATATTTGAAGCGATTGACGGTGGGCGGATTTGACCGGGTGTACGAGATCAACCGAAATTTCCGGAACGAGGGAATTTCGACGCAACACAACCCGGAATTCACGATGCTGGAATTTTATGAGGCGTATAGCAATTATCTGGACTTGATGGAGATGAATGAACAGTTGTTCGCGCAGCTGGCGAAGAGCATCACGGGGTCGACGATGGTGAAGTATGGCGAAGATGAGCTGGATTTTGGGAAGATGCAGCGGCTGACGATGCGCGAAGCGATTGTGAAGTATTGGCCGGAAGGTGCGGGACCGGCACCCACGTTGGAAGAACTTGCTGCGGAGGGCGGGCCGGCGCGAGCGACGGAACGATATAACGTGTGGGCCAAGGCGAATCACGCGGAATATGCGGCGGCAAAGGGCAAGCTGAAGGATGGCGAGTGGACCGGACTGCTGTTTGAGACGATTGCCGAGAGCAAACTGGTTCAGCCGACGATTTTGTACGATTTTCCTACCGACATTTCGCCGCTGTCGAAGCAAAAGCCGGAAGACCCGACGCTGACGGAGCGATTTGAGATTTACGTGGCGGGAATGGAAATCGCGAACGGATTTTCGGAGTTGAACGATCCCGGGGAGCAAGAGCGTCGATTCCAGGCGCAGATCGCGCAGGGCGGTGATGAGGTGCCAAAGCAACTGGATATTGATTACATCCGGGCGCTGGCTCACGGAATGCCACCAACGGCTGGAGAGGGAATTGGAATCGACCGGCTGACCATGCTGCTGACGGATTCGCATTCGATTCGCGACGTGATTTTGTTCCCGCTGCTGAGACCGGAAGGGAAGCAGGGAGAGGCAGAAGCTGCGAGCAACGAGAAAGCGTAGGAAAAATGCGTCATGAGCTTTGAATGGTTCGTGGCGCGAAGATATTTGCGATCGCCGAACCGTCCGGCGGTGCTGCGATTGGTGACATTGTTTTCGGTGCTGGGAGTGGCGGCGGGAGTAGGGACGCTGGTTGTGGCGCTGGCGATGAACAGCGGATTTCGAGAAGCGCTGCAAGAACGATTGTTGGGTGTGCAGGCACATATATCGTTGACGCGCCCGGGTCCGGGCGGAATCCAAAACTATCAGGGATTGGCGGAACGACTGGCGAAGACACCGGAGGTGCGTTCGGTGACGCCGGCAATTTACGAGACGGTGCTGCTGTCGTTTGGAGGCGAGGCGCAGGGAGTGGTGACCAAGGGAATTGATGTGGAGAAGGAAGAGAAGAATGACGAGGCGTTGCAGAGATTGGTGGCGGGGAGTTTGGATTTCGCGCCGGATGCAGATGGAATTGATGGGTTGCTGGTCGGGAAGCAACTGGCGCATGAGTGGAAACTGAAGCCTGGAGATTATGTGACGCTGACGAGTCCGCAGGGAAGATTGACGCCATTTGGATTGATGCCGCGGACGAGACGGTTTCGAGTGGCGGGAATTTTTGATTCGGGATTTTACGACTACGACGAAAACTGGTGCTTCATTTCTCTGCCGGCGGCGCAAGCGTTGGCGGGGGCGGGCGACATCGTGAATGTGTTGGAATTCCGTTTAGTCAAGCCGGACGATGCGCCGCAGGTGGCGAAGAGGATCGAGCAGGAATCGGGAGAAGGATTTTCGGCGACGACGTGGATGGAGTCGAATCGCGCGTTGTTTCATGCGTTGCGGCTGGAAAAGCTGGTGACGGCCATTTTTATTGGGCTGATAACGTTTGTTGCAGGATTGAATATTCTGGTGGTGCTATCGATGACGGTGACGGACAAGGCGCGGGATATTGCGGTGCTGCTATCGATGGGAACGCGACGGGAACAGGTGCGGCGAATATTTTTGTTTGTGGGATTGGCGATTGGCGGGACGGGAACACTGATTGGGCTGGTATTGGGGTACGCGTTCGCATGGCTGGCGGGAACGTATCGATTGATTCCGTTGGATCCGCAAGTGTACGCGGTGCCATACGTGCCATTTCATCCGAGTTTGCTGGATGGATTGTGGATCGCCACGGCGGCGATGGGGATTGCGTTGGTGGCAACGATCTTGCCAGCGCGGGAAGCGGCGAGGCTGTTGCCGGTGGAGATATTGCGGTTTGAGTAGGGCGGGTCGAGGCAAGAAAACGGGTAAAAGCCGCTGAAAAAGACGGGGTAACGTTTGGCCGCTGATTTGCTCCTATCAGGGCTACCGGACAGCAGGATTGCAGGCGACAACCAGAAACGTGGAGGGTTGTCAGAGACTAAGGCGGTAAGCCGCTGAGGAATAAGGGTTTTGGAGCGCGTTACGAGGTGTGGAAAAGCGCTGGAAACCTGGTAGGCATGGAGCGGGAGTAAAAGGGAAAAAGAGTTGGTTAAGGAAGACGCAAAGTGCCGGGATTTGGCACAGTAGTCGCAAGCGAGAAGTAAGCGCATCTAATTAAGGTAGAGGGCAGTAAGCAGGCGAAACGACAGGCCAAGAGATTCGGTGACACGGTGAACTTAGGAAGTGCGGTTGAAAAATAGGGAGCTGACGACGGCGAGATGAATACCGTAGAGGCCAACACGAGCGGAGAGAAGAGCACGATGGTGCTGGAAGGCCGCGGGCTGAAGAAAAGCTACGGGATGCGCGAGAAGAATTTGGAAGTTTTGGCGGATGCAAATGTAATTTTGCGCGCGGGAGAGATGGTAGCGATAGTAGCGCCGTCTGGAGCGGGGAAAAGCACATTACTGCATTTACTGGCCGCGCTAGACACTCCAACAAGCGGTACAGTATACTTTGAAAATAACGCGATTGAAACGAATGATGACGCGGCGCTAGCGAGATTTAGGAATCGCGCCGTGGGGTTTCTCTGGCAGAGGCATCAACTGTTGCCGGATTTTACGGCGGCAGAGAATGTAGCGATGCCATTGCTAGTGCGCGGAGAGCCATTGGACGCGGCGTTGAAAGAAGCGCGGAAATGGCTGGCAGAAGTGGGGCTGCAGGAGCGGGCCGACCACCGCGCAGGTGAACTTTCGGGCGGAGAGCAGCAGCGCGTAGCAATTGGCCGGGCGCTCGTCACTGGGCCAAAAGTGCTGCTGGCAGATGAACCGACCGGAGATCTGGACGAGCAGAATGCTTGGGCTGTGTTTGAGCTGTTGCAACGACTACATCGTGAGCATCGCCTAACGTCGCTAATCGCGACGCACAATCTGGCGCTGGCAGAACGATGCGATCGAGTGCTAGGGCTGGAACATGGCGTTCTGCAGACTCGGCTGGTGAAGACCGGCGCGAGAGGGACCCCAGGGGGAGAAGCGAGCTAACGTGTTCGAACGATACACAGAAAAAGCGCGACGCGTAATATTTTTTGCGAGATACGAAGCGAGCCAGTACGGAAGCCCGTACATCGAGACCGAGCATTTGTTGCTGGGATTGATGCGCGAGGACAAAGCATTGGCGAATCGCTTTCTGCGCCAACAGGGCTCAATCGAATCGATACGCAAAGAGATTGAAGCCCGAATCACGATCCGGGAGCGGATTTCGACTTCGGTCGAAGTGCCGCTGAGCGCGGAATGTAAACGTATTTTGAACATGGCGGCGGAAGAAGCGGAACGACTGGGCCACAAGCACGTGGGGACCGAGCACTTGCTGCTAGGAATTCTGCGGGAAGAGAAGTGCTTCGGCGCGGAAATCCTGATGGAGCGAGGTTTGCGACTTTCAGCGTTGCGGGAAGAACTCGCGCGCACGACAGGAGAAAAAACTACGGCCGCACGTCCAAAAGAAACATCACTGCTGGCAGAATTTAGCCGAGACCTGACCCAAGCCGCGTCTGAAGGATCGCTTGATCCTCTGGTGGGACGCGAAAACGAAGTAGACCGGGTGATTCAGATTTTGTGCCGACGCACGAAGAACAATCCGGTGCTGATTGGCGAGCCAGGCGTGGGCAAGACAGCGATTGTGGAGGGACTGGCGCAGCGGATTTCGGATGGCGACGTGCCACCGTTCCTGGCGGACAAGCGAATATTGTCGCTGGACCTCTCACTGATCGTTGCCGGAACAAAATATCGCGGACAATTTGAAGAGCGGTTGAAGACCATCATGAAGGAACTGATGGAGAGCCAAAACTCCATCGTGTTCATCGACGAATTGCATACTTTGGTGGGAGCGGGTTCGGCGGAAGGATCGCTGGACGCGGCAAACATATTGAAGCCAGCGTTATCGCGTGGAGAGATTCAGTGCATAGGCGCGACGACACCGGGCGAATACCGGAAGTCGGTGGAGAAGGATCGTTCGCTGGAACGTCGCTTCCAGGCAGTGAAGGTGCCAGCACCGAATGAAGAAGAAGCGGTGCAGGTGATTCAGGGCGTGCGCGAGCGTTACGAGAAGTTCCACGCGGTGAGCTACACGGACGAATCGCTGCGGCAAGCGGTATATCTTTCGAACCGGTACATCCCCGACCGTTTTCTTCCGGACAAGGCCATCGACTTGATTGACGAAGCGGGAGCGCGGGTGAAGTTGCGCCAGGCTTCGGTGCCAGATGAAGTTGGCGAAGTGCAAAAGCGCGTGAAATTCATCACGCACCGGATGGAATCGGCGATAGCCGCGCATGAGTTTGAGAAGGCGCGGTTCTATTCGGAAGAAGAGCGCAAGGAAAAAGAAAATCTGCGGGTATTGCGGGACCGCTACAAACTGGACGATGCGTCTACGGGAATCGTGACGCGTGAAGACATCGAGGAAGTGGTGTCGCGCTGGACCGGCGTGGCCGTGACCTCGATCAAGGAAGACGAGCAGCAGAAATTGCTGCGGATCGAACCAGAACTACACAAGCGGGTTATCAGCCAGGACAAGGCGATTACCGCGCTGGCACGGGCAATTCGCCGGAGCCGAGCGGGGTTGAAGTCTCCGCTGCGTCCGGTGGGATGCTTCTTCTTCCTAGGGCCCACGGGCGTTGGGAAGACGGAAGTAGCGAGACGGTTAGCGGAATTTTTGTTTGGCTCGGAAAAGTCGCTAATCCGTTTCGACATGTCGGAATTCATGGAAAAGCACTCTGTATCGAAGTTGATTGGAGCGCCTCCAGGGTACGTGGGCTACGAAGAAGGCGGGCAGATGACCGAAAGAGTGCGTCGCACTCCATATTCGGTTATATTATTGGACGAAATCGAGAAGGCGCATCCGGACCTCTTCAATATATTGTTGCAAGTGTTTGAGGACGGGCAGTTGACGGATGGTCTAGGCAATACGGTTGATTTCCGGAATACCATCATCATCATGACTTCCAATATCGGCGCGCGGCATCTGCAGAAGCGCACGTCAATCGGGTTCGCGTCTGGAGTAGACGAAGCCAGTTTGAAGAGCATGGAAGACCTGGTGTTGGGGGAAGTGAAGCGGTCGTTCAATCCGGAGTTTTTGAACCGGTTGGACGAAGTGATTCTCTTCAATCCGTTGGGTGATGAAGACCTGCTGCGGATTATCGATCTGCTGGTCGGGCAGTTGAACGACACGCTGATCCACCGCCAAGTGCAGGTTGTGCTGTCACCCGAAGCACGCCAGTGGATCCTGGAGAAAACGTGTGCGGACCGCAACTATGGAGCGCGGCCGCTGCGGCGGGCTCTGCAAAAATATGTAGAGGACCCGCTCTCTGAGGCATTAATCCAGGGAGGAATTCAGAGACCTGCGACATTGCAAATTTATGTTGCGGGGGAAGGTCTCGCGTTCCGGCCAGTCGTTGAGGCAACCCCGGTCGTCCACTAGCGAATCTGACGCAACACGTGTGAACGCGAAGCGGTTTGCCATGTAAGGAAACCGCGTGCGATCAACGCACGGCCAGCCCATGCCGGGACTGGCGGGAGAATAACATCTTGGGTTTGGGGGCGCGGCCTTGAGACGATCAAAGGCCGCTAGAAGGCCAGTCTGTGTTTTCGCAGAAATGGGCGCCATGCGACGTGCGTGTGTCCGTTTGGTGAGCCCGTGCCTGTTGTTGATGATTCTGCTGCAATTCAGTCCTACCTTGGTAGTCGCGAATCCCGCACATATAGAAGATGCAAATGAAGCGGCAAAGGGCGCGTATTTGTTTCACGCGTCGCTGAACGAGAAGTCGCTGGACGAGAACATTGAAGACTTCTCAGCGATTCAGCCGCAGGGACAAGGCAACGGCGAGGCGCCGCAGGGGTTCATTGAGCGGATTGATTTTGAAGGGAACCGGCGCATCCGTAGAGATACGTTGCAGGCGCGCATTTTCAGCCGGCAGGGCGATCCGTACAACGAAGATACGCTGCGTCGAGATTTTCAGGCGTTGTGGAACACGCAGTTTTTCGAAGATGTGAAGTTGCACGTGGAAGACTCTCCGGATAAGCCCAACGGAAAAATCATTGTGTTTGAAGTGAAAGAGCGCCCGGTGATCCGGCGCATCCGGTACGAGGGAATCCACTCTATTTCGGAATCAGACATTCTGGACCGGTTCAAAGAGAAGAAAGTCGGGCTGACGGTGGAAAGCCAGTTTGACCCGACGCGCATTAAAAAAGCGGAAGTGGTACTGAAGGAATTGCTGGGAGAGCACGGGCGGCAATTTGCGACGGTGACTCCGCAGTACGAGCGAATCGCATCGAGCAACGCGGTAATTCTGGTGTTCAAGATCGATGAAGGGCCGAAAGTAAAAGTCGGGAAGATCCTGTTTACGGGGAATCATGCGTTCAGCAACCGGAAATTGATCCGCGCAATGAAGCATGACCGGCCGTACCAGATTCCGCTGTACATCACCGAGATTAATGTGATGTCGAAGACCTATGACCACGACAAGTTGATTGAGGATATGGAAGTGGGAATTCGCGGGCTGTATCAGGACAACGGCTATTTCCGGGTGCTGGTGGGCGAACCGGTGTTGGAGAACGTGGATACGGAAGGATGGAAGTACGGGATTCCGTTCGCGGGAAGATCGCAAGGCAAAGCGGTGAATATCACGATCCCGATTGAAGAGGGCGAGCGTTACAACATGGGGACGCTGAAGATCGTGAGCGCGGACCCAGACAAGGCGCTGTCGTTGAAAGTAGAGGCGCTGAAAACGGTGTTCCCGCTGCATACCGGAGACGTTTTCAATGCGTCGAAAATCCGCAAGGCCATGGAAGATTACACGAAGATTTATGGCAACTACGGGTTTATTGATTTCGTGCCGCAGCCGGATACGGAAATAGACGAGGCGGCGAAGCGCATTGATATCACGATGAAGTTTGAAGAGGGCAAGCAGTATTATGTGCGGCGCATTGATTTCAGCGGGAATACCACGACGCGCGACAAGGTGATTCGACGCGAATTGCTGATCGATGAAGGCCAGCTGTTTAACAAGCATTATTGGGAATTGAGTATTCTCCGGCTGAACCAGTTGGATTATTTCGACAAGCTCGATCCGGACAAGTCCGCGGAAATCAAGCGCAACACAAAGGAAGGCACAGTTGACCTGCTGCTGAAACTGAAGGAAAAGGGCAAGCAGTCGATTGGATTGCAGGGCGGCGTCAGCGGACTGGCCGGCGGATTTATCGGGTTGACGTACCAGACGAATAACTTTTTGGGATTAGGCGAAACGCTGACGCTTTCGGCACAGGTGGGGCAATATCAGCGGAATTTGATGTTTGGATTCACGGAGCCATACCTGTTTGACCGGCCAATCCAGAGCGGGTTTACGATTTTTTCGAGTTTGTATAAGTTCGACCAGGCGCAGCAGGCAGCGGTACTGACGGGACAAGCGGTCAGCATCAACCCGCAATACATTCAGAATTACAATCAGAACAGCACGGGATTCACGGCGTTTGCGAGCACCGCGCTGAAGAAGTATGCGTTCACGCGATTCGGGCTAACGTACGGGTTAACGCGGACGAACATCACGACGTATAACCAGGCGTCGGATTTGTTGTTCACGCAATTGCAATATCGGAGCATCGCGGGACCAAGCGCGCTGAACGGAATTATTGCGAGCACGATTACTGCGACTCTGAGTAAGAACACGATTAACAATCCGATCAATGCGACGAGTGGCAAAAGCTTTTTCTATTCGCTGGCATTTACGGGCGGGCCGATCGGTGGAAACGTCAACACGATTACGAACACCGGGGAATTCAAATACTTCCATCCGATTAACAAGAAGCGGAACGCGATCGGCGTGCGTTTTCTTGGTGCGTACACGGCGGGGTATGGGGGCAAAGAAGTGCCACCATACAGCCGGTTCTATATGGGCGGCGAAAACGATATACGTGGATTCGACATTCGCGCGATATCGCCGGTGACGTACATCCCGAGCGTATTCAATCAAGGGATCACATACACGTGTAATACGTGCTTGTCTGCCGCGGGATTCCCAACGCAGCGAGTGTTCACGGTGCCAGTGGTGGCGTACACGATTACGTTTCCTGGCGGCGACGTGCAGGGCGTGGGTAACTTCGAGTATCGAATTCCGATCGCCGGACCAGTGGGTATGACGCTGTTCCTGGACGCAGGCACAGACGGAATCGCGAACAAGGGCGCATTGAAGCTGGACCCGACCGGAGTGGCGAACATCAACAACATGTTCCCGCTTGCAAATCAACAGCAACAGCTGCAGATTGCGCCGGGAACGAACTTCAAGATGCGGGCGTCGACCGGCATCCAGTTGGATGTGAACCTGCCGATTGTGCAGGCGCCATTCCGAATTTACTGGGCGTATAACCCGTTGCGGCTGCACCAAACGATCATTGCCCCCTACGATCAATTCAATGCGGCGAGCTTGTTCCAGACCTGTCAGGCACTGGGGCAATTGTGGGCACTACATCCAAATCAATGCGACCCAACAATTTTGAATCAGCTGCAGCCGGCGATTCAGAATCCGGGGCGGTTGAATTATTTTGAGCCGCAGAGCACGTTTCGATTCACGGTTGGAAAGACTTTCTAGTTGGCGGAGTGGGCGGATTTTTGCGCCACGCGGGACGAAAAAACACCAGGGAAGCAAAGCCGTTGGAGAGATTGCAGCAGGAAGTGGGACAACGGCGAGCGGGAAGATGGCATCGAGATTGAGCAGGGAAGTGTCGTGGGGATGCCAGGAAAAGTGTACGGGGGAGATGTCAGTATGAAGTTGCGAATGATAAAGCTGGCGGCGGTAGCAGCAGCGTTGTGCGCCACGGCGTGGGTGGCAGGCTGCGGAAGCTCCAGCGCGAACGTGGTGACAGTGACGATTAGCCCGACGGCGGCGACGGTGGTAGCCAGCCAGGTGTATTCGTTTACGGCGACGGTCGGAGGCTCGACAGTCCTGACGGTGAAGTGGGCGTGCACTTATTCGTATACGCCAGCGCCGACGGTGGCAGTGCCAGCACCTAAAGCAGTGACGGGAACGTGCCCAACAGACGGAAGTTACGGGTCATCCACAGTCGACTCAACGACGACGGTACTGACGTACACGGCGCCACCATTATCGAAATTTCCGAATCCAATTCCAACGCTGACGTACACAGCAACGGCGGACGCGAATCATAGCAAGACAGGAACCGCGACGATATCGCTGGATTCTGGCATTCGCGTGTCAGTGAGTCCCGGAAGCGCGACCGTGCCGGTGGGAGTGACACCAGCGCAGACGGTACAGTTTACGGCGTCGCTACAGAACTCGACGCCCACGAATTTGCAGTACCTGGTAACGCAGCCAAATACGGCATCGGCAACGACCGCTTATCAAACCGCGAATCCATTGGGGGCAACGTGTTCGCCTACGTGTGGATCCATCGATGCGAATGGGGTTTTCACCGCACCGGCCGCATTGCCGACGGATACGACGCCCACCGGGAGCAAATCGACAAGTCCGACGACCGTGTATGTAGTGGTGAATTCGAAGGCGGACCCATCACAGTTTTCGGTGGCAACAATCACGCTGATCAGCACGTCGACCAATCCGGTGACGTTCACGGGAATCTCGCCGACAATGGCGGCAACGGGAGGCGTGATCCAAGACATTTTCCTGAGCGCGAAGAACCTGCTGAATACGACGACGATTACGTTTACGCCGCCGGGTGGGTCGCCACAGGCGATCGCGTCGACATCGATATTCAATATTCCGGTGAGTACGGAATATTGCACGCCGAGCACGGCGGGAGTGACGCCGGTAGTGACGTGCGACGCGTCGATCATGACGCGAATCCGGCTGAACCAGCAGCAATTGGCAACACCGGGAACGGCGACGATCACGGTGAATAACATTCCGGATCCGAGCAACCCGGGAAACACAACGTCGATATCGTTTCCGCTGCAACTGGTGAACGCGCGACCAGGATTAGTGGCGACAGTGCCCGACAGCTTTCCGCAGACAACGGCATCGAGCGCAACAACTTTCTCGATCGATGGCGGGTATTACGGCGGAGGCAGCAATCCAGTCGTAAAATTATTGTTCAACGGACAATTGACGACGGTATCGAGTTTTAATCCACGGCAATTTACGGCGTCGCTGCTGAATGGGCAGGTACCCGGTCCGGGTCTCTATCCGCTTTCAGTGCAGAGCAACGCGCAAACGGCGCCGCCGCTGTTCCCAACCGCAACGGGGAATGTGTCAGTACAGCCGGTATTCAGCGACATAAACGCGATTTATCAACCGGTAGCGCCTGCTCCGCAGGTATTTCCTCCGACGATCGCTTTGCCGGCAGGCGGAACGCCGAGCAGCATGGCGCTGAATTCGACGAAGGGATATGCGGTAATTACCGAGCAAGCTACGAATGCGATACAGATCGTGGATTTGCGAAGCGGCAAGCCAGTGCTGGGAGCAGCGTTGGGAGTGGGAGTTGCGCCGACGGGTATCGCGATTGATGACCAAGTGTCGGTACCGAATTTGCCGGGATACGACCTGGGTGTGGTGGTGAACAGCGGCGACAACACCTTGTCGCTGATTGGTCTAGCGAATGGAGCACCACTGCAGAAGGTTGGATCGGTCAATTTGAGTGGACTATTTACGCAAGCACTGGGAACGACAACGACATCGCAGCCTTTCTCGGTGGGAGTGGATCCGAGTACGCATCTGGCGGCGGTGGCATTCACGAACACGAACATCGGATTTATAGCCGATGTGAATCCAAACGGGTCGTCGCGGACATGCTTTGTGGCAGGACAGACGCCCCCATGCGTGATTGCGTCGGTGTCACTGAATACGGGAACGACACCGCAAGTGGTGATGGAGCCGAATGTACCGCTGGCGTATGTGACGCCGGGAGGCGGCGGAGTTTTGTCGGTGGTGAATTTGCTGCAGACGAATACCGCGGTGACGATTGCGGCGGCGAATGCGTCGCCGGCGGGAGCGGTGCGAACGAACAGCGTGGTGACGATTACGACCACGACACCGCACCAAATTAATCCAGCGGTGGGAGGCACGGTGTTAATTGCAGGAGTAACACCGGCGGACCTGAATGGCACGTACCAAGTAACGCCGGGAAGCGTGACTGATCCCTATACCTTCCAGTACGCGCAAACTGCGGCGGCCGGAACGACGCTGGCGAACGAGTCTGGAGGCGGAGGAACAGTAACGTACGGAAGCCCGTACTACACGTTCAACGTGACCAACACGGTGACAGGAGCGGCGATCAATCAGGTTACGAGAACGCTGGGACTTGTGGATCCCAATGCGACTACTGCGCAGGTGAGTTTCATTCGGACGCTAGATCAGAGCGTGGCGTCGTTAACGCTAACTGCAGGAAGTTGCAATGGCTGTACGCCGACGCCAGCGGGAGCGCCGGAAAGCAATTTCCGATCGGCGTCGTTCGATCCATACACGAACGTAATGGTGGCGTACGCACCGAGCGAGAACACGGATCCAAATTTGAACGGAAACAAGATTTCGTTGATCAATCCGGGAGGACCGGGGATTAACGGAAGCACGCAGTCGCCATATCGAATCATACAGGCGATTCCGACGGGACAAGTAGGGACGGGTACGTTTACACCGTCCGGCGGAACGGCGGGCCAGGTATTCGGGCCAATGGTCTACGATCCAAAAACGAAACTGGTACTGGTGGCGAACGCGGGGAGCAACACGCTGACATATATGAGCGTGGATCCGAGTAATTTGTTCAAGCCGGTGGAGATCAAGAACGTGGCGGTCACGTCGGGAGGGGTGCCGAGCGCGCAGCCAGCGTTGGGCTCGCCGATTCCGGGTGGCTGCAATCCAGCGGGATATACGGGACCGGTGATGGCGAACGCGGTGATGCTGGGTTGCGCGGACGCAAATGGCAATCCGGTGCCGGCGACGCTGCGGGTATTCGGGCAAGGGTTTGGAGCGAATAGTCCGTCGTGCAACGGAACCGGAGGAGCGGTGCAAGTGCGGTTGGATCAGGATGCAACCGGGATCACCTGCACGGTGCCGAACGACGGAGAAGTGGACGTGACCATCGCGCAATCGCGACTGAGTTTGCCGCATGACTTCGCGCTTGATGTGGTGGCGAATGGAGTGAATTCGAACACCGCGGACTTGTTTGCGGTGGGCGTGAAAAATTTGACGGCGGCGTGCAATCCGGTGCCGCTGATCAACTCGAGTTCGTTGCTGCAGGGACAAGGACCGGAAGGTGTGGCGTACGACGAGATCCGGAACGTGGCGGTGGTAACGAACTACAGTTGCAGCAGCATTTCGATCATCAATATGGATGAGACGAACGCGCACAACTATGGCGTGCCGTACGGCGGAGTGATGAGCACGTTTGCGGTTGGAAAGCAGCCGCTGGGCGTGGCGGTGATTCCGCGACTGGGCTATGCGGTGACGGCGAACAACGGTGGCAACGGCACGACGGGAACGGCGTCGATTATCAACATCAGCAATCCGCTGGCTCCGACATCGGCGGCGACGGACGTGACGGTAGGAATTGCGCCGACGGGAGTGGGAATGGATCAGGATAGGGCGCTGGCACTGGTGGCGAACTCGGGTTCAAATACCGTATCGGCGATTGATTTGACGGTGTTGCTGCCGGGGGCGGTGACCACGAAAACGCCGGTGGCTACGACCGTGGCAGTAGGCGGACCACCGAATGCGATCGCGGTGGATCCGAACCGGGCGGTGGCGGTGGTGACGAACCTGCAGAACGCCGGTCTGACAAACTCGACGGGAGCGCTGGATGTGATCAGTCTGGCGAGCACGCCGCCGGTGAGGAGTACGTCGGCGTCGATTAATACGCTGACAGCGAATCCGACGGGAATTGTGTACGACCCAGCGGTATCGCCGGCGTTGTTTTATGCGACGTCGACCCAAGAGAATGCCGTGTATACATTCAATCCGGATACGTCGGCAACGCAATTGATCAGGGTGGGAATTAATCCATTCTCGATCGCGTATAACTTCCAGACGGGGACGTTGCTGACGATCAACTCGACGTCGAACACGATGTCGGTGGTGGACATCCAGACATTCTCGACACGGGAAACACTGGGACTGAGCAGCCAATCGCAGTTTGCGGCGGCGATGGATAATGTGAATAACGCGGCAGTGGTGGTGGATCAGAACAACAACCGGGTGTTGCTAGTGCCGATGCCGAAGTAAATTTGGGGGCAGTGGCGGAGTGTCGAGGCCGAATTGCTGTAGCAGTGAAGCGAACTTTACGCAGGGAAAGGAAGGGCGGAGCACGTAAAGCGTGATTGCAGCGTGCTCTGAGAGTCAGCTATACTAAACGCTTTGTGCGGCAGGTAAAAAGGCGCGTGGAGCCTTACTTGCTGAGCGAAGCAAGGGCGTCCTGAAGGAATAGTCGACAACGTGGTTGTCCTCGTTCAACCGGGATCAGCAAAAAATTTGACCGCAATGCGGTGATGTTCAGATATGGGTAGTCCTTCGAGGGGCGTGTGCGCCGAAAAGGGCAAGCCCGGAGAACTACAAGGAGAAAACTGTGAATTCGAGAAACATGATTCGCACGGCTACGCTGGGCATGGCATGCCTGCTCGGGACGGTGGCTGTTCGGGCCCAAGGTACAGCGCCGGGATCCGCGAGCACCGGGAAGGTGGGCGTGATCAATGTGCGGCAAGCGATTGTGGCGACGGGAGAAGGAAAGCAAGCTTCGGGAGAATTGCAGTCGCAATTCCAGTCGCGGCAGAACGAGTTGGAGACGTTGAACAAGCAAGTGAACGACGTGCGGCAGCGGTTGAGCGCCGGGCAGACCACGCTGAGCGATGAAGAGAAGCAGCGTCTGCAGGTGCAGGGACAACGGCTGGCGGCGCAGTTGGATCGGAAGAACAACGAGTTGCAGGAAGATGTAAACGCGGCGCAAGCCGACGTGGTGGACCGCATCGGGCGGAAGATGATGGATGTGCTGGACCGTTACGCGCGCGAGAATGGATACGTGGCGGTGTTCGATTCATCGGCACAGAACTCACCGATTTTGTATGCGTCGAACAACATCGACCTAACGCAGGAACTGATCAAGCTATACGATCAGGCTTATCCGGTAAAGGCTGGAACGACTGCGCCAGCGAAGCCCGCGACAACGCCGAAGCCGACAACGCCGCCAGCAGCGAAACCACAACAGTAAAATTGAGATCAAGGAAGTGAAGAAGGGCCTGGGCGAACGCTCGGGCCCTTTTTATTTTTGGGATGACCGATGCGAGCTCAGGGTAAGTCAGGGTGAATCCTGAGTGGTTGCGGGGAGAGTGTCGGTGGGCTTAGCGATTTTGTTGGAGCTATCGACGGCGAAGATCATGTAGTCGGTCAGAAAATGTTTGTGATGGTAGCGCTTGCCATGCAGCTCCATAAACATTTCGGCACTCCAGGGAAGCCAGAGGCGGGAATTGGTGGAGGAGAAGGTGACGGGGCCATAGTCGACGAGGAGATGGTCGCGAGTGAGTTCGAGTTTGCGTTGAGGAGAGGCGAGGTCGGTCTCGATACGCAAGACGTCGAAGGTGGCGGCAGAGAGCCAGATGCGGCCCTTAAGCTGAATATTGTAGTAGATGCCATTGCGCTGCCAGATGCGAACGCTGGAGGTGGCATTATCTTTTTCCTGGAAGCGGACTTGCCAGGCATCTTGTCCGCGAATATTGGCGAGGCCCTGACATTGGTAGTTGAAGGAGTTGCGATAGGCGGGTTGGAGGACGGAGACGCCGAGGCTGTTGAGGCCAGTGGTAGCGAGCGAGGTGGGAAATGAGTCGGCGGTGGTGCTACCGTTGCGGCTCTCTTCCAGATACAGGGAATCGCCGGCAAAGGAATGGATGAAGACAACGTAGGAAAAATCGCGGGCACGGACTGGGCCGGGGCGGCCGTAGCGGTCGACGTCTTGATGTTCGATGTGCTCGGTGGCGGCAAATCTTTCGAAATTCTGTAATTGAGAATGAACACGGTGGGTGGCCCGGGAAAGAACATCATCGAGATTGCAGGAGACGTGGGGAGCGACGGGATATTCTTTTTCGTCGATATCGAGAGGGGCCCAGGCACGTTCGGTGAGAGGCAAAAGAGAAAGAGTGGGCTGAGAGGCGGTAGGGAGAGCAAAAGAAACTTCTGTGGGGGAAATAGTTTTCGTTGAGGCTTGAGCGAGTCTCTGGTGAGCGGCGGGAACGAGCGGGTCGTTGGGAAAGCGGGCAATGAGTTGCTCCCATGTAAGGGTTGCATCGGTGAATTTAGCTTGGGCAAATTGCGTTTCACCGAGTAAGAGAGTGGCTGACGCACCTTTGTCTTGAGCCAGAGCAACGGCGCGAGTGGCGTGAGACTCAGCTTGAGGAAACTGATCGGCTTTGAAATATGCGGCGGCGAGTAAGAGGTGAGTGCGCCAGTCAGCGCCGTTCGCGGCGTAGGCCTTCTCAAGAGTGACGATGGCGGATTGGGTCTCACCCGCGCGAAGTTGGAGTTCGCCGAGAGCGAGTAGGGTCTTTTCGTGGGAAGGATCGATGGAAAGCGCTTTTTCATAATTCTGGCGCGCGAGATCGCGGTGTTCCAGACCTAATTCCGAAACTCCAAGCAGATAAAAGATCTCGGGCAGCCCCGGAGCCAACTGGGAAGCTTTGGTGAAATGAGTTTTGGCAGCGTCATATTGTTTCTTGCGTAGGGCGTCGAGACCCTTATCAATTTCGGCGCGCAATTTGGGGGTCATGGCAACGCCAGAAGCGGGGCGAGCCGAGGGCGCACCTGATTCGGGCTCGAGGTAAACATAAACAGTGAAGTCCGTGCCCATGGTGGCGACGCTGATGCGGTCGGTGGCCGTCTTATAACCAAGACAACGAACTTCGATGTCGTATTCGCCCGGAGCAATCGACTGGAAACTGGCGACAGAACCATCGCGGGTGGGCTGCGAATCGTGTCTGCCACTTGAATTGGATAGATTGACGATAGCGGGAACATCGAGAGGACCACCCATATGGTCGCGAACCGTGACGCGCAAGGTGGCGGAGCTAGGCAATGAACTGGCGGGACCTTGGCCGCGTGGAGGATTTTTTTGGGCGAGGGTGGAAAAAGCGCAGAGCGTGGCGAGAAGGAAAATGGCGAGGGTACGCGGGGCTGGAATATTGCGGGAGATGCTGAAGCTATCTTGTGCCGGCAGGCTGCCGGCGCTACCAAGCGGGGTTCGAGGGACTGGGGTATACCTGGGAATCAGAAGAAACATGAGAGGCCTTCTGTGCCACTCGCTTGAAATGGAAGGGTACTGAGGGTGGGGTGATAGGTCAAGAAGGATGTTGCCCCGCGCATGGGTGGACTGTTACTGAAGATGATCAGCAGGGTCGGGCGGAGGAATTTTAGGAGCGCTGACTTTCTGAGTTTCGTCGACACCGAAGAGGAGGTAGTCGGTCAGGGTGTGGCTGTGATGGAAACGCTTGTGGCGATACTCCATGTACATATCTGCGCTCCAAGGCAACCAGAGGGACTGCTTTCCGTCTTGAAAGCTGACCGGCCCATAGTTGACCTGCAAATGATCGCGAGTGAGAGAGAGCGGACGCACGGGCTCGAGGAGATCGGTTTCGATGCGCAGCATGTCGTAGCTGGTGGAAGTAATCCAGACGCGACCCTTGACGCGGATGTTGTAAGTGGCTTTGCTGTTGCGCCAGCGGCGAATGCTGGCGGTGGAATCCTTTTTCTCTTCAAAACGGATTTGCCAGGCAGCTTGGCCGCGAAGATTGGTGAGGCCTTCGCATTGGTAGTTGAAACCCTCGCGATTGGCGGGTTGGAGAAGAGCGACGCCAAGACTGTTGATGCCGGTGGTGATCATGGGAGTTGGAAAAGCGGAATAGCTGGAGCTGCCATCGCGGCTTTCTTCGAGGTAGAGAGAATTGCCAGCGTAGGGATAGACGAAGACGATGTAGGAAAACTGTTTTTCCTTGGGAGGTTCGGACAGACCGGAGCGCTCGATTTCCTGGTGGACAACGTGTTCGGTGGCGGTGAATTTCTCGAAGTTGAGCAATTGAGAGTTGAGACGGTCTTGGGCGAGGTCGAGGACTTCGTCGGACTTGCAGGTGACGTCGCTGGCGATGGGATATTCCATGTCGTCGACGTCGGGGGGAGCCCAAGGCGAGTCGGAATCGGCGGGCGCGGTGACGTCTGAGAGAGAGGGAAGGGGGAGATCGCCGAGGCTGGCAACGAGATCCGGAGACTCGGATTGCAACCTGGCACCGCGGAATTTTGCTTCTTCTGCCGATGGCGAGCCGGGAAACCGCGCGGAGATGCGATCGAAGGTCTGCTGCGCTTCGATTTTTTTGCCTTCACGAAGTTGGATCTCGGCGAGGAGCAACATGGCGGGAGCGGCGTTGCGAGCAGCAAAATCAACGGCGTGTAAGGCATGAAGTTCGGCTTCAGGCAAGCGATTAGCGCGGGTATATGCGGTGGCCATGAGGTATTGAGTGCGCCAGCCTCCACCATTGGCGTGGTAGGCACGCTCGAGAGAAGCGATGGCGGCGGGAATTTCGTCATCTTGCAATTGGAGTTCGGCTAAGGCGAGCAGAGATTTTTCGTGAGCGGCATCGAAGGATAGAGCGAGCAGAAAATCCCTGCGAGCGTCGTCAGGGCGGCGCAGGCCAACTTCCGCGGTGCCTTGCAAATACCAAAGATTGGGATTGGAGGGCGCGTGATGGCTGGCCTTGGAAAATTCGCGAAGAGCTTTTTCGTATTGCCTCTTTTGCGAGAATTCGAGGCCCCTGTTGATGTCTCGCTGTAGCTCGGGTTTGAGGTAGACAGCCGATTTGGCGGAGGTGTCGTTGGTCTGTATTTGAAAATGTTCGGAATCGGGCAGCAAGTAGACGAAGACGGAGAAATCCTGTCCGGCATTGAAGACGTGGAGATGTTGGGTGGTCTTCTTGTAGCCGATGGAACTTACTTCGAGTTCGTAATCGCCGGGAATGACATTTTTGAGATCGGCTATGGAAGCTTCCTGGGTGGTGGCGGTGAGAATGCGGGGATTGGCGTCGGAAAAGAGACGGGCTTCGGCGGGATTGTCGAGAGGCAAGCCACTGGCGTCGAGGACGCGAACTTTGACGAGGACCGGTTCTGCCTGCAGCTTGACGGAATTATGCGCGGAGATGGTGGTGGGCTTGGCGGTTTGAGACGAGGAATCGATGGCGACGAGAAAGGACGCGACGATCGCGCACGAAAGGCGGGACGGAAGCGATCGGAGAAGCCTGGTGACCGACATACACAACTCTTTTCGAGGACGCTACAGGCAGACTACTCAGGAGGGCGTAGGAGGTCAAGATAGCAGGGCGACAAATAACAGAAAAGTCAGGTCTTTATTGGAGGAGGGGGAGAACGTGGCGTAAAACGGGGATGCGGCATCTAAATAACTGGACTAAAGCCCATAAATTGAAGGGAAAGCGGAGACTCTGAGGGGCGTGACCCGGTGCCTTGCTTTTACCGTGCTGCGGGAATATACTCTATTTTCGCTCTGAAACGGGTCGCACCTTGAAGTGGGCGCAAGCCCACTTTTTTGTTGCCGCCGGTAGCAAGGAGCACAAAACCGGCTTAGGCCGGGGAGTCTTCGCGTGAATTTGGAAAAGATCCGCGACGCGGCCGAACGGGTTGCGCGTTCGGAAGGTTTAGAAGTCGTGGATGTCGAGTGGAAGATCGGCAAGCAGCGGTTTCTCCGGGTGTACATCGACCGGATCCCCGCCAAGATACAGTCGGCGGATGGGACCGAGGTCTTTGACCCATATCCGAAGATCAGCCACGCGGATTGCGAGCGAGTGAGCCAGCAGTTGAGTGTCATCCTCGATGTGGAGGAGCTCATACCTGGTCCGGGATACGTTTTGGAAATCAGTTCGCCCGGAATGGATCGAGCGCTGAAGACGCAATTTGATTTTGAGCGGTTTACGGGACGGTCGGCAAAAGTTTGGACCGAAGAGCCGGTAGAAGATTTGAAGTATTTTGAAGGACGGTTGAAGGGTTTCGCGGACGGAAAAGTTCGCATGGAGTTAAAAAGCAAGGATGCCAGGATCGTGGAGATTCCGTTGGGGATGATCCGAAAAGCGAACCTGGTGGTGGAGTTTTAGGAAGAGAAAATGGCGAATCTGCTCTATCAACAAATCGAAATGTTGAGCCGGGAGAAGCACATTGAACCGGAGGTGGTGATTTCTGCCATCGAAGACGCCATGGTCGTCGCGGCGCGGAAATATTACAAGACGGACGAGGACCTGCGAGGGAAGTTCAACTCGGATAGCGGGCAAGTAGATGTGTTTTCGGTGCTGACGGTGGTGGAAGAAGTAGCCGACCCGAAACGCGAAATCAGCCTGGCGGACGCGCGGAAGAAGAATCCGAGCGCGGAACTGGGCACAGAAATCATGACGAACAAGCCCACGGACGTGTTGGGGCGCATTGCCGCACAAACGGCGAAGCAAGTGATTCTGCAGAAGGTGCGCGAGGCGGAGCGCGACACGATTTTCAATGAGTATCATAATCGCGCCGGGGAACTGGTGACGGTGATCGTGAAACGCGCCGAGGGTCCGGATTTGATTGTGGATATGGGGCGCACGGAAGCGCGTTTGCCGAAGCGGGAACAGTCGAAGTTGGAGACGTACAACATTGGGGAACGGCTGCGCGTAGTGATTAAGGCAGTGGACCGCGCGGCGAAAGGTCCGCAGGTGATCGTGTCGCGTGCGGATGCGTCTCTGGTGCAGCGACTGTTTGAGATGGAAGTGCCGGAAATTTACGACGGCACAGTACAGATTCGGGCGGCTGCACGTGAAGCGGGAGAACGCACCAAGGTGGCGGTGGCGAGCCGCGACAAGGACGTTGATCCGGTAGGCGCATGCGTGGGCATGAAGGGTATGCGTGTGCAGTCGATCATTCGCGAATTGCGCGGAGAGAAGATCGACATTATTCCGTTTAGCGAAGAGACGGTGGCGTTTGCGCAGAAGGCGCTGAGCCCGGCCAAGGTGACGCGGGTACAAATCACTGATCCAGAGAATAAGAAGCTGGAAGTGATCGTGGAAGATTCGCAGCTGTCGCTGGCGATCGGGAAAAAAGGCCAGAACGTTCGCCTGGCGAGCAAGCTGATTACCTGGGACATTGATATCAAGAGCGAAGAAGAGAAGCGCCGCGAAATCGAAGCAGAGATGACGCGATTGACCGCGCCGACTACGCCGCTGAGTGCGTTGGCAGGCGTGGGACCGAAGATGATCGAGAAGATGGAAGCTGCGGGGATTACGAATTTGGAGCAGCTTGCCGCGATGACGCCGGAACAGTTGATGGAGATTCCGGGCATTGGCGAAAAGATGGTGGACAAGATTTATCAGGCCGTGAATCGCTTCTATGAAGGCGGAGAAGCGGCGACGGCGGAAGGTGCTACGGAACAGGAAGCAGTCGAGGGCACCGAAGGCGAAGGCGGCGAGACCGGCGAAGCGAAAGACGCGGCGACCGCTGGCGAAGAAACGGCTACTGCAGGCGAGGAAACGGCTACGGAAGGTGCGGAGCCGGAAGCTGGCGAGGGTAGCGAAGCTGCCGAAAAGAAGGATGCCGCGGCAGAAGAGACGGCGGAAGCTGCGCCGGAAACGGAATCAGAGACATCTAACCACGACCGCGCTGCGGAGGATCACTCTGCGGCAGCTGAATCACCGGATAAACCGGCGGAGCAGCAGGAAGAGAAAAGTTCTTAACGAAGCATGAGTGACACGTCCCAAGTCCGCATTAATGAACTCGCGCGAGAGCTAGAGGTCAAAGCCAAGGCTATTATTGACCTGCTGGCGGGTTATGGCGTAACCGAAAAGAAAACACATTCGAGCTCCATCCCTGCCGACGTGGCAGAGAAAGTTCGACATCATCTGAAGGGCGTTGCGGATGCTGAAACGGCTGCGGAAGCGGCGGCGCAGGCAGAACGCGATGCACGAGACGCAGCGGCAAAAGCTGCACGAAGGGCGGCGCCCGTGCCAGCTCCAGCACCCGCACCAATACCTGCAACACCTGCGCCCACACCAGTTGCTGCCGCACCCGCAGTGGCTCCGGTTGCACCGCCAGCTGCTGCACCAAAACCAGCTGCACCTGCGCCTGCTGTTGCGGCGCCTGCGGTAGCGGCTGCGCCACCTGCGGTTAGGCCAGCGGCACCCGCGGCACCAGCACCGAGCGCTACGCCAGCACCTGCTGCTCCTGCGTCTGCACCTGCGATGAGACCTGCGGCACCAGCACCGAGTGCGACGCCGGCAGCTACTCCTGCTGTACCTGCGCGGCCAGCGGCTCCAACGACTTCAGCTCCAGGTGCGCCAACGACGGCACCTGCGCAACGACCTGCTCCAACGCAACCGTTGCGGCCGGGTACGCCCGGGGGACAACAACCTGGGGCACGGCCGACGGTTCCGGGACAACCGGGAGCACGACCACCACAGCGGCCAACTCAACCGGGACAACCCGGGGCAGCGCGGCCTGCAGCGGCGGCACCGGCAGCACCGGGAGCGCCGCGTCCACAAACACCTTTGCGTCCGATGCCAACAGGTGGGAATCGCGGACCCGTGCCGGGAACGGTGCCGGGAAGCGGCGGCGGCCAGCAGCGTCCGAGCGGACCGCGGCCAGGACAGCCGATGCGCCCGCAACATTCAGGCGGGCAGGGCGGACGTCCGTTTACGCAGCGTTCTGGATCCGGAGGTCCCGGTGGGCCGGGAGGATCAGGCGCACCGAATCGACCAGATCGACCAGCATTTGGACAGAGACCGGGAGCAGTGCCAGCGGGCACGCGTCCAGGTCCACGCATGCCGGGACGTCCCGGAATGTTGCCGCCATTGCCGGACAAGATGCCGCCAAAGGCGGAGCCGGGCAAGCCACTTTATACGCGCAAGCCACAACAGCGTCAGCGGCCGATGGCCGACAAGCGGGAGATGGAAGGTGAGCGCAAGCTGCATCCGACGCGGCAACGGCAAGGCGCCGGAGGCCGAGGAGTTGCGGTTGCGGTAGCACCGCCAGAACCGCGGGCGCCACGTGAAGTGACGTTGACGGAAGGCATCACGATCCGCGAGTTGGCGGAAAAGCTGGATATTCGCGCCAAGGATCTGCTGAAGAATCTTCTGGACCGCGGCGTGTTCGCGAGCATCAACCAAGCGCTGGATGTGCAGACGGCGACAGACCTGGCGCAATCGTTTAACGGCGTGGTCAGTGTGGTGTCGTTCGAAGAAGAAATGGTGCTGGAAGTTGCCAAGGAAGAGACCAGGGAGAATCTGAAGCCGCGGCCGCCGGTGGTTACGGTGATGGGCCACGTCGACCACGGCAAAACGAGTTTGCTGGACGCGATTCGTGCGGCAGACGTAGCGGGTGGCGAAGCGGGCGGAATTACGCAGCACATCGGCGCTTATAAGGTGCAGGTGAATGACGAGCGCAGCGTGGTGTTCGTGGATACGCCGGGTCACGAAGCGTTTACGCGGATGCGCGCGCGAGGCGCGAAGGTTACGGACATTGTGGTGCTGGTGGTTGCAGCCGACGATGGCGTGATGCCGCAGACACGCGAAGCAGTGGATCACGCGAAAGCGGCCAACGTGCCGATTATCGTGGCGATCAACAAGGTCGATAAGCCGGAAGCACAGCCAGAACGCGTGAAACGGCAACTGTCGGAAGTTGGGCTGATGCCCGCGGAATGGGGCGGCGACACGGAATTTGTGGAAGTATCGGCGAAACAGAAAAAGAATCTTGATAAGTTGCTGGAAATCATTCTACTGGTGGCGGATTTGCGGGAGTTGAAAGCGAATCCGGATGCGCCGGCGGCGGGAACGGTGCTGGAATCGCGAATCGATAAGGGGCGCGGGCCAGTGGCAACGATTCTGGTGCAGAACGGTACGCTGAATAACAGCGACTTCTTCATCGTGGGATCGGTGTTCGGCAAAGTGCGCGCGATGTTTGACGATCGCGGGCGGCCGATTAAGGTTGCTCCACCGTCGACACCGGTTGAAGTGCTGGGGTTGCAAGGTGTACCGGAAGCGGGCGACCACTTCCAGGTGACCGACGAAGCGAAGGCGCGGCACGTGGTGGAATACCGGCAAACAAAGCAACGCGACGCAGCGATGCGGGCCAGCGCTGGCGGAAGAATAACGTTGGATCAGTTGCACGAGCAGCTGAAGGCCGGGGAAGTGAAGGAACTGCCGATCGTGATCAAGGCCGACGTGCAAGGTTCCGCGGAAGTGCTGGGTGAAATGTTGCCGAAGCTTTCTACGGACCAGGTAAAGCTGAAAATTATCAGCACGGGCGTGGGCGGAGTGACGGAAAACGATGTGCTGTTCGCATCGGCTTCGGGCGCAATCATCATCGCGTTTGGAGTGCGTCCGGACCGCAAGGCGACGGACTTGGCGCAACAGGAAAAAGTCGACATCCGCACGCACAACATCATTTACGAAGTATCGGACGAATTGAAGAAGGCCATGGAGGGGCTCCTGGAACCAGTGGTACAGGAGAACTATCTGGGCCGCGCGGAAGTGCGCAACACATTCCGCATCAAGGGATCCGGCACAGTGGCCGGCTGCTACGTGTTGGACGGCGTAATCAAGCGCGATTCGCAGATCCGGGTGGTGCGCGACGGCGCGATGATCTATACATCGAAGTTGAGTTCGCTGAAGCGCTTCAAGGACGATGCCAGCGAAGTGCGCGCCGGATTTGAGTGCGGACTGGGCATCGCCAATTTTAACGATGTGAAGGAAGGCGACATTCTGGAATGCTTCCAGGTCGTCAAGCTATCGGCCGCGGAAGCCGCCGCACAGGGAACTGTCTCCAGCCGCAGGTAAGAGTTGATGGTGGCTCAGGCGTGTTGGCCTGAGGGTTGATGACTATGCCAGTCGGCTTGCTCACGCTAGAGTTGCACATCGCCGAAGCGCACTCATTAAAGGACAAGCGGCAGGTTTTGCGCAGCTTGAAAGAGCGGCTGCGAGCGCATTTCAATGTGGCGGTAGCGGAACTGGAATACGAAGAGACGTGGCAGCGGTCGATCATTGGCGTGGTGACGCTGTCGAATAAGGGAAGCCACGTGGAGCAGTCGCTGGAAACGGTGCTGGAAGAAGCGTACAAGATTCTGGGGCCGTTGCTGGTGTCACACGCAATGGACTTGCTGTAAATGTTGGGCTGAATTGAACGGCAAATAGAAAGTATTGGCATGAGTCCTGACCATCATCGTCACGAACGGGTTGGCGAAGAAATCGCGCACGAGATAAACGCGATGCTCGCCGGGGAATTGAAGGATCCGCGGCTGGAAGGCAGCGTGAGTGTCAGCGAAGTGCGCGTGCAGCCGGACATGAAGCATGCGCGAGTGTTTGTGAGCGTGCGCAATGCTACCAACAAAGAGCAAAGCAACGCGGTGAAGGCGCTGGAACACGCGGCGGGATATATACGGCACGAGTTGATCGAGCGGCTGCAGTTGCGGCGGCTACCGGAATTGCACTTCACGCTGGATTTGTCGCAGGAGCACGTGGAGCGAATTGAGCAATTGCTGAAGGAAATGAAGGAAAAGACTCCTAAGCCTGAAACGAATTTGTAGAGATGGCTGGACGCTAGAGTAATTTGAGATGGCCGCCTGAAGGTGGCCGCAACAACGAGAGACATGCCACGCCAGCCGCAGCCCGCGCCGTTTGACGGCGCTTTGGTCATCAACAAGCCACAAGGAAAAACATCACACGACATCGTGGACGCAGTGCGGCATCTGGTGGGATTCCGGCAGATCGGGCATTTGGGGACGCTGGATCCACTAGCTACGGGTGTGCTGGTGCTGCTACTGGGTAAGGCGACGCGGCTGGTTCGATTTTATACTGGGCGGCGGAAGCGGTACACGGCGGGATTTCGTTTTGGATATGCGACGAATACGTATGACTCGGAAGGTGTGGCGCAGGGGGCGGACACGGCACCAACGCTGGATCGTGAACAGATATTGAAGCTGGCGGCGGAATCGGTTGGGCCGTTCGAACAGATGCCGCCGATTTTTTCCGCGAAGAAGCTGCAGGGCCGGCCCGCGTACGAATTGGCGCGAGAAAATAAGGTGGTGGAACTGAAACCGGCGCCGATAGAAATATTTGAGTACCGGCTGACGGAAATTGAAGGGGTGATAGCGCGGTTTACGATCGAGTGTTCATCGGGAACGTATGTGCGATCGCTGGCGCACGACATGGGACAGAAGATTGGATGTGGCGCGCACCTGGCGGAGATTACGCGGACCGCAGTGGGAGAATTTTCGCTGGAGCAGGCGATCAGCATTGAGGAACTGGCCGCGGCGGCGCGCGAGGGAAAATTTCAGAGCCGAATGATCCCGCTGGAAGGATTGCTGTCGAATTTGCCGCGGACGAACGTGCTGCCGGTGGTGGAAAAGCGAGTGCGGCACGGGGGGAAATTTAATATTTTGGTGTCGCAGCTTCAGGTGGGCCATGTGGACTTGCCGCCGGGCGCGACGACGGAGCTGGAACCGGAAAGTGGGCATCCGCCGAGGTTGCGAGTGTTCAGCCAGGAAAATAAATTGATCGCGATTGCGGAAGCAGTGGTGCCGCGGACGTATCAACCGATTGTGGTCTTCGATCCCCTGCCGTAGGAAATTCTTATTCAGACTCTTGCGGGCCAGAACGACAGGCAGGTGTGCCGCCGTGCTGCTGTGAATTTGCAGCCATTGGCGTGAAGAGTTGTAATTCGAGGCGAGCATTATCCGAGCGGATGCCTACCGGACCCTGTAAATTGGCTGCTTCGGAAGTGAGCAGACCTTGCCAGACGAGACGATCGTCGACGTAGACACGTAATTCCTGACCTTGCATTGCGGCATGTAGCGAGTGAGCCTGACCTTCCGAAAGCGAAGGCACGGGAGAGCTGTGCGCAGGCTTGATGTTCTTGTAACCGCGATTGGCGCATCCGGCGCTGGTGTGTTGGCCGGGGTTCGATTTGATGGAGACGACTAGTTTGGATTCCGGTTCGATGCGCCACATGGCGTAAACGAGATTGCAAGCGTCTTCGGCACTGAGCTTCAGTCCGAACTGACGGCGAAGCTCGCCGGAACCGAGACGCGCTTCATTTCCGGTGGAGCCGAGATAGGTGAAACGAGCTTCCACATCTTGAGGAGTGGATTGGTTGAAATACGCGCGCATTTTTGGAACGCGAACTGACAAACGACCGCCGGGAAGTTCTTCGATGGAGCCTTCGGTGATGCAGAGATCGGAGCGAGAGACGAGGGCGAGTTTTGTGTCCGGAGATCGGGAAGCGTAGACAGCGAAAAATGCATTGAGAAAGATGGCGAGGAAGAGAGGGGATGAAATTCGCATATTTCCTCCCGACGATGCGACGAGGAAGCGTAGCACGATGTAGCGAGGAGGAGCCTGCGGGTTTGGCAGGGCTAAGGCTGCTGCGGAGGTTGTGCGGGCGGCTGCGGTGGACCTGAGGGTGGATTCTGAGGATTGGGTTGTTCTGGAGCAGGTTGATTCGGAGCGTTGGGCTCTGGTGCTGGAGCGGGTGAAGGTGCCGGTGCGGGTTGCTGTGGAGGCTGTTCGGGCGTTTGGGTAGGAGCGGGTTGCTGATTTTCAGGTTGATTGGGTTCGACCGTGGGTGGAGGCGCCAACGGACTGCCGGTGCCAACGGAAGTGCGACCGGTGGCGTCGCCGCGCCCCGCGTAAATGTTGTGCGGTTCGTGGAGGGGCAGGCGAACTTTACGCGGGGTGACCAGGATGAGGAATTCGGAGTCGCTGGTGGAACTACTGCGAGAGCCGAAAGCGTAGCCGGCACCGGGAAGTTCCGCTAAGCCGGGAATGCCGGTGATGGTTTTGGTTTCCTGCTGATCGAGAAGTCCGCCGATGAGCGAAGTTTCATTTTCTCTCAAGCGCACGGATTGAGTGACAGTGCGATTGGTGATGACCGGAATGCCGTTCACGTTGGTGCCGGCGAGCGCTTTAATTTCAAATTCGAGTTGCAGAGTGACTTCATTGTTGGCGTGAAGATTGGGAGTGGCTTTCACCTTGATGCCAATGTCTTCGTACTGCGAGCCGGGATAGGGCTGTTGGGAAACGGCGCCAGAGCCAGCGATGAAGGTGGCGGGATTTTCGATCAAAGTGATCTGTCCAGGGACATTAACGGTGTTGTTGTTGTTGGCGACGACGATATCCAGGCTGGATGCAAAGGTGAAACTGCCAGAGAGGATGGCGCCGGGATTGGAGCCTGCGGCGGTTTCGAGTGCGACGCCGAAGCCATTGCCGGTGCCCAGATCGGCAAAAATCGTGACGGTACCCGCGCCGGTGTTGGTGACAGCAATGCCGCTGAGAGTGCCGAAACTGCCGATGATTACGCCGGAAGGCTTGCTGTTGGTCGCGAGTGGGGACTGCGGGGAAGCGACGAAGGTGCCATCACCGTTGCCGAAGTAAAGAGAAAGGGTGTTGTCGTTCTGATTGACGACGACGATTGCGGGGCCGGTGCTGCCGATGACTGAGCCGGAAGTGATAGCCACCGGAAATTTGCCGACGGGAATCGGCGAATTCGGAAATTGTTGGAAGGTACCATCGCCATTGCCTGCGAGGATGGTGACATTGTTGGTGGTCTGATTGAGGATGGCTAGGTCTGATTTTCCGTCACCGTTGAAGTCGGCAACGGTAACTCCGTAAGGGCCGGCAGCGGTGGAGGGAAGGGCAAAAGGCGAGCCAAAGACCGGGGTAAAGGTGCCGTCGCCATTGCCGTTGTAGACGGAGTAGGTGTTGTCAGCAAAATTGGTGACGACGAAGCCGATGTTGGAATTGTTGTTGGTGTTGAAAGTGCCGGTGGCGATGGCGCTGGGCTCTTTACCAACGGTGATAGGTGTCTTGGGAGGGATGATAAAGGTGCCGTTGGCGGCGTTCGTTTGCAGATAGACGGTGACGGTGTCTGCCACCGGATCGACCACGAGCAGATCGGGGAGATTGTCGCCACCAGCGATGGGATTGTTGATCGTCGAGAGAGGATTGAGATTTGCCGTGGCGAGTGAGGCCGGGATGGGGGGAGCGGCGGTGCGGGCAGGGCCGAGTGAAATGGGGGAGCCGGTGGCCTGGGCGAATTGCGAAACGGCGCCGTTACCTTGGTTCAAGAAAATGGTGAGGGTGTTGTCTAGTTCGTTGAGGACGGCAAGATCCTGCGAACCGATGCCGCGAAAATCCGCAGTGGCGAGGGCGACGGGGCCGGCGCCGACGTTGAACTGTTGAGTCGATATGGTGGTGGAAGTGCCACCGATGGCGGCAGTTTGACTGGAGGTGCCGAGGCTGGCGGACAAGAGAGAAAGGGTAATGGGGTAACGTTCGCCGACGAAGAAGGTGGCGGGTTTGTTGTCTTGCGCGCGCAGAAGAACCTGGCGGCCGCTGTGCACGAGGGTGAGGGCATCGGCAAAATTGGCGGTGAAAGAGGGAAGACCGAGTAAGAAGGTGCTCTTTCCGCCACCGATCAGAGCGACGGCGGGAAGACCGGTGAGCGCGGATGTGCCGAATACCGATGCGAGAAGAGTAAGCAGAGAAGCGATGTCGTTGGCGGACCTTATTTGGTTCACGAGGCTCGACGTCAAAGTGTAGAGCTGGAGGCGGGCAGGAGGGGTGATGCCGAGATTGCGCGCGGTGGTGCGGTCGACTTCGAGCAAATCGATTTCGAGCAGGACTTCGCCGCGAGCTTGTTCCAATTCATTGAGGATGGCGCCAGCGAGACGAACGTGTTCAACGGAATCGCGAATGGTGAGAGTGTGATTGGCGATGGATTGCTGGATGTGTTGCGCGCCGGTTAGTTCGCGAATGACGCGGACGAGTTCGGTAATTTCGGCGGAATCTACGGAGGAGGAGAGGACGAAGGTTTGTTCCATCTGGGGATCGTAGGCTTTGCGTTTATCGGCGGTGTCGGAAGCGACAAAGATGAGCGTGGGAGAGAGAGCGCGCCAGAAGGTGCCGGTCGCCTCGGAGAGGACTTTCATGGCGGTGGCGAAGTCGGCGTTGTCGAGGCGCAAGCGAACGTTGCGCGTGGGCAGGTCGGGGTCGAAAGAGGCTTTTAGTCCGTAGGAGGCAGCGACTTGTTCGTAGGCGCCGCGCACATCGGTGCGGAGATTGAAGTCCTTGGTGATTTTCTGTGGTTCGGCGGTTACCAGGCCTTCTGGCGGAAGATCGGGAAGCGATTCGCTTTTGCGTTGGTTGAAGTTGGCGAGTTGCTGCATGCGTTGCAAGATCATCGCGTTGTCTGGATCGAGGCGCAGGGCGTTGGCAAGTTGGACGGTGGCGTCCATGAAATTGCCCTCGGCGGCGAAACCTTCAGCGGCTTTGACGTAGTCCTGGAGGAGTTTGGAGCGAAGCGTGGAAGCTTTGCTGACGATGGTTACGTCGAAGGGCGCGTAGGCGGCGGCGTCTTCGTAGGCTTTCAGTGCCTGCTCGAGATTGCCGGCTTGTTCCATTTTTTCGCCAGCTTCAACGAGGTGCTTAGCCAGCTTGGGATCGGGCTTGATCAGGTCTTGTTTATCGGTGGGAGCTTGCTGGGGATTCTTGGGATCCTGAGCGGGCAGGGGAGGGCAGGCCAGCAGGGCGCAAAGAGCGAAGGAAAGAGCTGGGCGGAAGATATGGAGCATGTAGGTAGATAGACGCAAGAGACTATTCTACCGTGAGGAAACAGTGTGATGAGTGAACTTGACGAGGAAAAGGGCGGGGACTAGACTGGTAGCGTTGTTGCAAATGATTATCAACTGGAGTTAACGTGCTTTCTGCCTTCCTTATCGCGCTGCGCGAGGGTGTCGAAGCCTCGCTGGTTGTCGGCATCATTCTGGTGTACTTGTCGCGGACCGGCCGCAGCCATCTGGCGAAATTCGTGTGGGGAGGCGTGGCGGCGGCGGTGGGGCTAAGTCTTGCAGCTGCCATAGCTTTGGAGCGATTCCAGATCAGCGAAGACGGATTTGAAGGATTGCTGTTGCTGATTGCGGCGTTTTTTGTGGTGACGATGATCATCTGGATGAACCGGATCGCGCGGCATTTGAAGAAGGAGATTGAGTCGAAGGTGGACAAATTTGCTGAGCGCGCGGGTTCAGCGGCGGGTTGGGGACTGGGGCTATTCGTTTTTCTAATGGTGGTTCGGGAAGGCGCGGAGCTGGCGCTGATTTTGCGCGCGGTGGAAGTTTCCACGGAGGGCTTGCAGACGTGGATTGGCACCGGAGTGGGGATAGCGGCGGCGGTGGCGGTGGGAGTGTTCTTCTTCAAGGGAACACTGAAGATTCCACTGCAGCGATTTTTTAAAGTAACGAGCGGGATTCTCATCCTGGTTGCGATTCAGCTGGCGGTGACGGGGTTGCACGAGCTGAGCGAAGCGCAGTGGATTCCTTCGAGTAAAGCGGAAATGGCGCTGCTGGGTCCGGTGGTGCGCAACGATTTATTTTTCTTCATATTTGTGTTTGGCGCGGCGGCGCTGATGATTTTGAAGGAGTGGCAATCGGCAACGCATTCAAAGGCCGTGGATGCGGTGGCCAATCCCGCAGAGCGCAGGCTACTGGAATCGCAGAATCGGAAGCAGCGGCTGTGGATGATTGCGGCGGCGGTGATGAGTTTGTCGGTGGTGCTGGTGCTGACGGCGGATTTTATCTACGCGAAAGTGAATGCGGCGCCAGTGCAAGCGCAGCCAGTGGAAGCCGTGAACGGAATTGTGCGGGTACCGGTGGCGCAAGTGCAGGATGGAAATCTGCATTTGTTCACGCTGAATGCAAACGGGCATGCGGTTCGATTCATGGTGATCAAGAAGCCGAATGGCTATGGTACGGCGCTGGATGCGTGCCTGATTTGCGGGGCGGACGGATACCGGCAGGATGGACAAAACGTGATTTGCCGGCATTGCGCTTCGGCGATTTACATTCCGTCGATTGGGCAGAAGGGCGGCTGCAACCCGATTGGATTTACGTCGCAGGTGGACGGGAATGATGTGGTGATTGATGTGTCTGCGGTGACGAAAGCGGCGGAGGAAATTCCGCGATAGGAGAGCTTCAGAGTTTCTGCGAATTTCTGAACATCGGAAATGTTCCTGCGATTAGTAGCTGATTCCTTCACAAGGCGTCCTAAAAGAAAAATGCTGACGATGGCGGCCCTGGCATTGGGGATGGCTGTGGCCACCGCGGCGCTGAGTGTGTCGCTGGATGTGGGGGACCGGTTAGCGCAGGAATTCAGGAGCCTGGGCGCGAATTTGCTGGTTACACCGGAGGCGGACTCGTTGCCGCTGGAGATTGGGGGAGTGGATTACCGTCCGGCGAATGCTGGAGCGTATTTGCCGGTTGAGGATTTGGGGAAGCTGAAGACGATTTTCTGGCGGTTTAATATTATGGCGTTTGCGCCGATTTTGGAGACGCAGGTTAAGGCATCGCCACTGGCGGTGGACAATGTTCCGGATACGCGGGGATGGCCGGAGATTCCGGTGATCGGGACATGGGTGAATCATCAGGTGAAAATTCCTGATGGGACTACCTACACGACGGGGATCGAGAAAACGAATCCGTGGTGGCAGTTGAAAGAAGGGCGATGGTTTGAGGAAGGCAAGAACGAGTGCGTGGTGGGGAAGAATTTCGCGAAGAAGCACGGACTAGCAGGGCAAACGGAACCGTCTGGCGCGAGCGCGTCTGTCTATGTGCAACACAGTGATCTTGGGCCGGGAAGTGAACTCTACACGTACACGGGAAGCGCTATTCGAGGGCCTGGACCGGCGTTGCATGTGGTTGGCGTAGTGGATACGGGCGGGCCGGAAGACGAGGCGATTATCGTGCCGTTGGATTTGGCGCAAAAGCTGGCGGGGAAGCCTGGAGTGTACCGGCGGCTGTATGTGAGCGCGTTGACGAAGCCGGAAGATGCGTTTGCGAGGAGAGATCCGAAGAGCATGACGCCGGCGGAATTTGATACGTGGTATTGCACGCCGTACATCAGCGCAATTGCGCTGCAGATCAGCCAGGAGTTGAAGGGGACGGATGTACGGGTGATCCGGCGAGTGGCCGAGGGCGAAGGAAATGTTTTGACGCGAGTGCGGACGCTGCTGTGGCTGGTGACGTTTGCGGCGTTGCTGGCGGCGGCGCTGGCGGTAGGCGCATCGGCGGCGGCTTCGGTGATTGAGAGGCGCACGGAAATCGGATTGATGAAGGCGTTGGGGGCGGGCTCGGGATTGGTGGCGGTGCTGCTGGCAGCGGAACAGTTGCTGCTGGCGTTTGTGGGCGGGGGCATCGGGTATTGCGTAGGGATTGTGCTGGCGCGATTGCTGGGGGAAAGAATTTTTGGATTCGCGCCGGAGCCGAAGATGTTTGGGTTGTTTGTAATTTTGTCGCTGGCGGCGCTGATAACGTTGCTGGGCAGCGCGTTTCCGCTGCGCCGCGCGTCGCGTTATGAGCCCGCGCCGATTTTGCGAGGTGAATGATGAGCGATTCTCCGATGTTCTGGCGAATCGTGCGGCGGCTGCTGACTTCGAATTATTCGCGATTGTTTGTGATCCTGCTGGCGCTGGGCGCGGGCGCGGCGATTACTTCGGCACTTTTGAATCTGCAAATTGATGCGAAGCGGCGGCTGACGACGGAGTTTCGGTCGCTGGGCGCGAACGTGATTATTGCGCCGCGATCGGCGGGGAACGGCGGGTCATCCACTTCCTCGAGCGCGGATGAGACGGATGCGCGACAGAGGACGATGGATGAAGCGATGCTCGCGCAACTGCCGGCGGAGTATGAAGGGAAACACGTGCCCGCGGTGGCGTTCCTTTACGTGATTGGAGAAGTGGCGAAGACGGGGACGCTGCATTATGAACCAGCGGTTATTGCGGGGACACAGGGGCAAGGGCTGACGGAAATTCGCCCGGGGAAACGCACGGGGTATTCGGCGGAACTGGCTAGTGATCCTGCGGCATGTGAAGTGGGCGTAAAAGCTGCTGGGCAATTTAAGGTAGCGGCGGGCGATGGCCTGTTGTTGCGCAATCAGGGCAGGCAAGCGTCATGCAAGATTTTTGCGACAATTGCGACGGGCGGAGCGGAAGACACACAGATTTTTACGAATTTAAAAACGGCGCAGGAGCTGGCGGAACTGCCAGGGCGCATCAGCTTAGTGCAGATGAGCGTAACGGGGACGCCGGAAGCGGTAAAGCAGTTCATCGCGAATGTCTCGGAGAAGGTTCCGGGCGCAGACGTGCATGGGATTAAGCAACTGGCGGAGGCGGAAGGAAAACTCTACAACCGGATCAGCGGGCTGCTTTCGGCGACGGTGGTGCTGGTGTTGATTCTGACGTCGTTGTGCGTGATGGCGGGCATGAGCAACGTGGCCATCGAGCGGAAGAATGACGTGGGATTGATGAAGGCGATTGGCGGATCGATCCGGCGGGTGGTGCGGCTATTTCTGGCGGAAGCGATTTTGATGGGAATCGCGGGCGGAATGGTGGGATCGGCACTGGGACTGCTGGTGTCGATCTGGTTGGGCAAAGCGGTGTTTGGAGTCGCTGCTCAGCCGCGGTGGATTGTGTATCCTATTTCCGTGATTATTACGGTGATTGTTTCGATAGCCAGCGCGTTCCCGCTGCGACGATTGGCGAGCATCAGTCCTGCGTCAGTCTTCCGAGGTGAAGCGTGAGCGCCTACCAGGTGAGCATCGATGGGCTGGTGAAGGAATACGGCACGCTGCGCGCGCTGGATGGGATTTCGCTGAAGATAGCGGCGGGCGAGTGGGTGGCGCTGATGGGGCCATCGGGCTCGGGGAAAACGACGCTGATTAATATTCTGGGCGGGCTGGACAAATTGTCTGGCGGCCATGTGGTGGTGGATGGAGTGGATCTGGCGAATCTGAGCGAAAGCGAACTAGTTCGGTATCGCGCGGAAAAGATTGGGTTTGTGTTTCAGCAGTTTCACCTGGTGCCCTATCTGAATGCGCTGGAAAACGTGATGCTGGCGCAATATTTCCATAGCGTTACGGATGAGTCCGAAGCCGCGGAAGCATTGAAGCGGGTGGGACTGGGTCACCGGATGACGCATCTGCCTTCGCAACTTTCGGGAGGCGAGCAGCAACGAGTGGCGATTGCGCGGGCGCTGATCAATCAGCCGAAGTTAATTCTGGCGGACGAGCCAACGGGAAATTTGGACGAGGCGAATGAAGAGATTGTGATTGGATTGTTTCGCGAGTTGCACAGCGCGGGACACACGATTTTGATGGTTACGCACGATCCGGACATCGCGCAGCAAGCGGATCGGAGGATCGAACTGGTGCACGGGCATCTGGCAGTGGACCAACACATTTCGATGGACGATGGAATTCACTTCGACCACTTGCTGGAACAAATCTGGGTTTGTGAGGAAGAAGGCAATCAGGCGGATGTGGAGCACATTCGCACGCCGGGTGGAGTGGATCCGGTGCGCACATTGGCGCGAATGGAAGATTTGCGATTGGTGCAGGTAAAGGAACGCCAGGTGCAGTTGACGGACAAGGGCCAGAATCGCGCGCGGGATGTGGTGCGGCGGCACCGACTGGCAGAGCGGCTGTTTAAAGATACATTTCGAATCGACGATCACGAGGCGCATACGCAGGCCTGCAAGTTTGAGCACATCATCAGCCCGGAGCTGGATCAGCGTATTTGCACATTTCTGGGGCACCCAACGACTTGTCCGCATGGCAACCCGATTCCGCCGGGAGATTGCTGCGACGGGCGTAAGAAGTCCTGACTGAAATTCACCGCGTCAAAGCTATTCGAGGTTGAACTGCCGCCATTTGTGGGATGAGGCGCGAACTAAGCGATAATCAGATATGCCAACACCGATGGATCAACGGAAGAAGCCGACCGGCGTGAAAGTGCACGTGAAGACGGGAGCGGGAGTGGACATCACGTGGGCGGACGGACATTCGAGTCATTTCGATTTTCCGTATTTGCGGGAAAATTGCCCGTGCGCGACGTGTAACGACGAGCGGGCGAAGAAGGAAAGCTTCGCCAATGTGAACCCGGCACCTTCGGCCGTTCTGCCAATGTACAAGCCGAAGGCGAGGGCGCAATCGGCAACGCAGGTGGGGAACTACGCGATACAGATAAATTTCAGCGACGGACATTCGACAGGGATTTATAGTTACGACTTGCTGCGGACGCTGTGTCCCTGTGAAGAGTGCGGGCGGGCGTTTCGCGGGAAATCCGCGTAATGCCGCAACAATAACGTTTTGTTAGGGGACGCAACTGGACTTGCCTGATGAAACGTGGGAGCATTAATTCCTGCAGGCCAAATTACCTCTAAATGAGCAGCACTACCAATAGCCCGGCTGCCCAACGCAGCAATGGGACAAGCGTCCCGCGTGTTTTAGTCGCGACAACCGCTCTGCTGAGTTTCATTTCGTTCTGGCGCGCTGCGGCCATCGTGCTGAACGATTTGGCGTCGTCTGCGTATTATGCGGGCGGCGAAGCGGAAGCGTACATCGGGAAAGCGGCGCCGTGGTTCATTCTCGGCGTGATGCTGTTTTCGTACGCGGTGCGCGCGATTTACGTGGAAAGCTGCAGCATGTTCGTGCGCGGCGGCGTGTATCGCGTGGTCAAAGAGGCCATGGGCGGAACGCTGGCGAAGTTCAGCGTGTCGGCACTGATGTTTGACTACATATTGACCGGGCCGATCAGCGGTGTGTCTGCGGGGCAATACATTGTTGGGCTAATCAACGAGACTTCGGATTACATTCATTTAGGGATGCACGTCTCGCCGGATTTTGGGGCAGCGTTTTTTGCGATTCTCTGCACGGTGTACTTCTGGTGGTACAACATCAAAGGCGTCCACGAATCCAGTCAGAAGGCGATGCGCATCATGCAGATCACTACCGTGATGGTGGTGATTTTGATTGCCTGGTGCGTGTACACCGCACTACTCAGGCATCCCAGCCTTCCGCCATTTCCGAATGCACACACCATGCGGCTCGAGAAGAACGCGATGGGTTGGTTATACGGAATTCATTTCGGGCGCCTAATTACGGTGATTGCGGTGCTGGTTGGGCTGGGACATTCGGTGCTGGCCATGAGCGGCGAAGAGTCGCTGGCGCAGGTCTATCGCGAAATTGAGCATCCCAAGCTGCCCAACCTGAAGAAGACCGGGCTGGTAATTTTCATTTACAGCCTGGTGTTTACGTCGCTGGTTTCGTTTTTCGCGGTGATGCTGATTCCCGATGCGCAGCGGCAGAACTTCCTGGAAAACCTGATTGGCGGACTGGCGATGAACCTGGAGGGGCCGTTCGTTCTGCGGCTGATCTTCCATGGGTTCGTGGTGGTGGTGGGCACGCTGATTCTGGCAGGCGCGGTGAACACGGCGATTGTGGGGTCGAATGGCGTGCTGAACCGGGTGTCGGAAGATGGCGTGTTGGCCGACTGGTTCCGGCAGCCGCACCGGAGATTTGGTACCTCGTACCGGCTGATCAACATTATTGCGGGATTGCAGATCCTGACGATCATCATTAGCCGCGGCGACGTGACGTTTCTGGCGAACCTGTACGCGTTCGGGGTGATCTGGAGTTTCGCCATGAAAGGCATGGCGGTGTTGGTGTTGCGGTACACGCATCCTGGCGATCGCGAATATCGGGTGCCGCTGAACTTCCACCTTTTTGGCGTGGAGATTCCGCTGGGGCTGGCGCTGATTACGCTGATGCTGTTGAGCCTGGCGATCGTGAACCTGTTCACCAAGCCGGATGCGACGATTGCGGGCGTGACTTTTTCTATTTTCCTGTTCATCGTGTTCAGCATTTCAGAGCGGTTCACGCGGCGTTCGCGAGGGACGGCGCATCACGTGGAGATGGATCAGTTCCATCTGGCGACGGAAGGGGAACTGACGCCGGAAGCGCTGGGCGTGCGTCCGGGAAACATTCTGGTGCCGGTGAGCAATGTGCACGCGCTGTATCACTTGGGGAATGTGCTGGATCGCGTGAAGCCAGGGCGACGGGATGTGGTGGTGCTACATGTTCGGTTGCTGCGACGATCGGCATCGGGTGAATACGATTTGGAAGCGGAACAGCTGTTTGGGAGCATCGAGCAGCAGCTGTTTTCGCAGGCGCTATCGATTGCGGAGAAGCGCGGGAAAACGATCCGGTTGGCGGTGGTGGCGGCGAACCAATTGTGGGACGGTATTTTGCGCGCGGCGGAGTCGCTGCAATCGAGCACGATTGTGCTGGGTCATTCGCCGAAGGAATCGACCGAGGATCAGGCGAAGAATTTTGGCGATTCGTGGGAAAAGCTGGGCGATCCGAAACCGCAATTCAACCTGGAAATTCACCTGCCGAATGGGGACAAAGTTTATAAGGTGCTTGGACCGCACGCGCCGAACCTGACGGCTAACGAAGTGAATCTGTTGCACCGGCTGTGGCTGAAATTCAGCGAGGCGACGGCGCCGCTGGAGATGCATCACCACGACGTGGTGCACTTTGCGTTGGAAGAAGTGCAAAAGGAACTGGAAGACGGTCAGGAAGATGCGGTGGTAGCGCGGCTACGGGCACACCTGGAAGCGAATACGCGGAAGAAGCCTACTCAAAACTAAAGCGGACGCTTTCGCGCCCGCTTTTTATCCAAATAAATTGAGTTTTAGATACGCTGCTCGGTGATTAAACCGCGCTGGTGCAGTGACCGCACTTCTTGGCGGCAACCGGAATGGGCATGGCGCACTGCGGGCAATCTTTGGTGGTGGCCGGGGGCGGCGGGGGCTTGGGCATAAAGCGATTCACGGCGCGTACCACCAGGAAAATGGCGAAGGCCACGATCAGGAAAGTAATGATGTTGTTGATGAAATTTCCATAGTTCACGGTGGCTGCGCCGGCGGCCTTGGCAGCGGCCAGCGAATCGTAGTGAGTACCGCTTAAATTGATGAACAGATCCGAGAAGTTCTTCATGTTGCCACCAACAAGTTTTCCTAAGGGCGGCATGAGAATATCGTCGACGAGCGAGGACACGATTTTTCCAAAGGCCGCGCCGATGATCACACCGACGGCCAGGTCCAGAACATTGCCGCGCATGGCAAATTCTTTGAATTCCTTCAGCACAAAATTCTCCTTGAAGTGACGTGTCGGGCGGTACCTGTCCTCTCTGGGTCGCAGCAGCGCGCCTGAGAGGGCCGTCAATGTTCGGGCATTATATACGAAGGACTATTGCTGCTGGCGCAAAATCAAGGCGACAGCGATGATGCCGCGGAGGATGAGTACGAAGCCGGCGGCGGCGAGGAAATAGACGACCCAGAGGAAGGGAACGCGGGTGATGATGAGCATGATGGCGCCGAGAAGAAAGAGGGAGGCGCCGCGATTCCACTTTTCCCAGCGAGTACGCCAGTCGCCGGCGCGGACAATGGCGAGGACACCCCACAGCATGAGCGCGGTGCTAACCAGCAGCCAACCGGTGCCACGACGGTCGAAGAAAATACGGCCGGTAAGACCAAGCCACACCACCAGCGCGCCGAGCAAGACGAAGATGAATTCGACGAGCAATTGTGTCAGGCGCGCCGGCGAGAGCATGGTGGTTGGCGGTTAGGAGACGCGTTCGATGCGGACTTTCTGCAGGGAAATGGGAGTGCGCGGGCGATCGCCGGAATCGCGGGGCGCGTTGGAGATTTTGTCGGCGACGTCCTGGCCTTCGACTACTTCGCCGAAGATGGTGTGGCGATTGTCGAGCCAAGGTGTGGGAGCGACAGTGATAAAAAACTGGCTACCGTTGGTGTTCGGGCCCGAATTGGCCATGGAGAGTTTGCCGGCTTTGGAATGTTTCAGGGAAGAATTAAATTCGTCGGGAAAGGTGTAGCCGGGGCCGCCGCGTCCATCGCCGCGCGGGCATCCACCTTGGATCATGAATTGAGGAATGACCCGGTGAAAGGAGAGGCCATCGTAAAAATTGCGCTTTTCTTTTTTTCCGTTGGATTCGTTGGTGAATTCTTTGGAGCCTTCGGCGAGACCAATGAAATTCTCGACGGTTTTGGGCGCTTCCTTTTCGAGGAGGCGGATCACGATATTGCCCTGCGATGTTTCAAAAATGGCGTACGTCCCTGCGGGTCTTGCCATGGAATCTCCTTTGCTGGATCACTGGGAATGTTACCGTTCTTTTCGAAGGCAAAGCAAACCGAGGCGGGCGGCTACCAACCTTTTTGGGCGCGAAGTTCGGTGATATGTGCGGTGTGATGATTGCCGTGCCAGGCGTAGAGGAAGAGCATCCAGTCGAGGGTGCGGACGCCGTGATCGGGATGGCGGAAAGTGCGGGCGAATTCGTCGGGAGTAACGGCGCGCAGGAGGCGAACCCAACGCTCGTGAAGCGAGTCGAGCAAATTGAGGGAGAGCTCGGGAGGAGCGTTTTGGGCGTCTTCGAGTTTGGCCCAGGCGGCTTCGTCGTATGGCTTGATGGTGGGCTCGACCTCGGTGAGAGCAAATCGCCAGCGGATGTAGGCGTTCATGTGGCTGTCAGCGACGTGATGGGCCACTTGGCGAACAGTCCAGCCACCTTCGCGATACGGAGTGTCGATTTGCGTGTTGCTGAGGCCTGAGATGGCGGCACGCAGCCGGGTGGGCGCAGCGGCAATTTCGGCGATGGCGGTTTCGCGCATAGTGGAGGTGACGTCTTTTGGTGCGTGATATTTACCGATGGGATAGCGTGGGTCCATTAGGCGGAGCGCTCCTGAGTGAAAATCGTATCGCTTTAATTTAGACGGATATAGGGCAAACGTCCATGGCAAGAGGAGAAATGGCGGCCAGGATCGCGAGCGCTGAGACGTGAGAAGGAATTGGGTGAGTGCTACAATGGAAGTTTGGCCTTGTACCTCTGGCGGCGGTAGGGGAATCTAACACGCGGAGTTCATTCGCATGGAAAATCTGGTGATTATCGGGAGCGGTTGCGCAGGGCTGACGGCGGCGATTTATGCGGCGCGCGCGAACCTGAAACCCGTGGTGTTGGAAGGGCACGAGCCTGGCGGGCAGCTCTCGCTGACGACGCACGTGGAGAATTTTCCCGGGTTCCCGGATGGAATTCTGGGGCCTGAGCTGATTGAGAACATGCGCAAGCAGGCCAAGCGCTTTGGAACGGAGTTCAAGGCTGGAGTAGTGAACGAAGTGGATTTGACGAAGAGTCCGTTCACCATCATCGCGGGCAAAGAGCGGTACGAGGCGAAGTCGTTGATTGTGGCTGCGGGAGCATCGGCGCGATTGCTGGGGTTGAAAGGTGAACGCGAATTGATCGGACACGGGGTTTCGACGTGCGCGACGTGCGACGGATATTTCTTCCGCGGGAAGCCGATTGCGGTGGTGGGCGGCGGAGATTCGGCGATGGAAGAAGCGAACTTTCTTTCGCGTTACGCGAGCCGCGTTTATTTGGTGCACCGGCGCAAGGAGTTTCGCGCGTCGAAGATCATGATCGACCGGGCGCGGGCGAACGAGAAGGTGGAGTTCGTGACACCGAGCGTAGTGGAAGAGATTATTGCGCCGGACGGCTTGGTAAGTGGATTGAAGGTTCGCAATGTAGATAATGGCGACCTGAGGGAAATTACGCTGGATGGCGTGTTTGTGGCTATTGGGCACGACCCCAACTCGATTGTGTTTCGCGGGAAGTTGGACATGGACGAGAACGGTTACCTGATCGCGCATCATGGGACGCTGACCAAGGTGCCGGGCGTGTTTATCGCGGGAGATGTGCAGGATCATCGCTACCGGCAGGCGGTGACGGCGGCGGGTTCGGGATGCATGGCGGCGTTGGATGCGGAGAAATACCTGGAGAACCTGGCGCATTCCGAGCCGGTGGTGACCCGTACTGAACGGGTCGTCTGAAAATGCGGGCGCAACTTGATGACGCGAGGCGTGTTTGTAAACGGGAACCCGACAGGAGTGCGGCAGGAACATGGTGATGCAGAGCACTAGGCTCTCGCGCGGACAGGGCGCATAATTAAAGAGTACATGGTCCGGTCGACTCTTCTAAAACTCTCCGAAAGCAAAGGTTTCGCGCATTGGGTGACATCCAATGATACGACGCGGCGGATGTCGCATCGATTCGTTGCGGGTGAAACGCTGGATGAAGCAATAGCGGCAGCGCGGGCGTGTAATGACGCGGGCATGCAGGTGAGCCTGGATTGCCTGGGCGAAAACGTGAGCACGACCGCAGAAGCACAGAAAGTCCGCGACACCTACCTACACATTTACGAGCGCATCGCGGCGGAAAAATTACAAGCCAATGTATCGTGCAAGCTGACGCAGCTGGGATTGGATCTGAGTGTGGAGTTTTGCGAAGGCTTGGTGCTTTCCGTGGCAGAACGGGCCACGGCATATGACAATTTTCTGCGAATCGATATGGAAGGCTCGATTTACACGCAGCGGACGATTGAGCTGGTGAAGCGGGTGCGGGCGCAGACGCCGGCGGTGGGCACGGTAATTCAGTCGTACCTGTATCGAAGCGAGAGCGACATTCATGATTTGCTTTCGTATGGCTGCCGGATCCGGCTTTGCAAGGGCGCGTATAAGGAACCGGACGAGATCGCGTTTCCGCGCAAGGCGGATGTCGATGCAAATTATGTGAAGCTGATGCGGATTCTGCTGCCGAGCGGGTTCTATCACGGGATTGCGACGCATGATCCGCGAATGATTGCGGAAACGATTCGGTGCGCGGCGGAGCACAAGATTTCGAAGGATGATTTTGAGTTTCAGATGTTGTATGGAGTGCGCACGGATCTGCAACGGATGCTGGTGCGCGACGGGTTTCGAGTGCGGATTTATATCCCGTTTGGGAATGATTGGTTTCCCTATTTCATGAGGCGGCTGGCGGAACGTCCAGCAAACCTGGCGTTCTTTGCGCGCAACTTCTTCCGTTCGTGAAGAAGTTCAGAACTTCGAAAACAATTTAGGTTAAGTGAGAGATTCGCCGGGTTTCAGGGCATGAATCTCAAGGCCAGAAATGTCTTTGGTCTCCTCGCGCAGGGCTTCAGGCGTTCCGGTTAACGCGGGGAACGTGGCGTAGTGAATGGGGATAACGTGTTTGACGCCGAGAAAGCGAATGGCGTGGGCCGCTTCGCGGGGGCCCATGGTGTAAAGATCGCCGATGGGCAGGCAGGCGATATCGGGGCGGTAGAGTTCGGCGATTAGCTTCATGTCGCTGAAGAGCGAAGTGTCTCCGGCGTGATAGAGGCGCAAGCCACCTGGGAGTTCGATGACGAAGCCGGCAGCCTCGCCGCCGTAGACGCGCTTGTCGCCGTCTTTGATGGAATTGGAATGGAAGGCGTGGGTCATGGTGATGGTGAAATCGCCAACCTTTTGCGTGCCGCCCTTGCTCATGGGGCGAGTTTCCTCGACGAAGCCTTTGCCTTCAATCCACACACAAGTTTCGAAAATGGCGACGATTTGTGGGCGATGCTGTTTGGCGAGCGAGAGCAGATCGCCGAAATGATCGTCGTGGCCGTGGGTCAGGAAAATGGCGTCGAGCTTGGGGACTTTTTTCAGGGAGTCTGGGCAGCGAGGATTGGTTTTTACCCACGGATCGATGATGGCGACCTGGCCGCTGGGAGTGGTGAGGCCGATGGTGCTGTGGCCGAAGTACGTGATTTTGTTCTGGTGCAGGTTCAGCATGATTCACCTCAGAAGTAAGAATTGGGCGTGACTACTTGGAGAGCAACGTGCGGATGGCCGCGTCGTACGTTTCCCGGTCACTGGCGCCGGCAAGGTGGCCAATCTGCTGGCCATCTTTGGAATAGAAAAATGTGGCGGGAATGGAGCCATTCCAGCCGGGCAAAACGGCTTGGACGAAGGCATCTTCTTCACCCTTCTTTTTGCGGTAGTTGGGGAAGATAGGCTTGTAGCGGGCCAAGAAGCGGCGCATGAGGATGCGGTCGCTGTCGCCATCCTGGTCGAGGCTGATGCCGACAACTTTGAGGCCCTGGGGAGCGTACTGCTTGGCGAGTTCGTTGAGCATGGGGTATTCATCGCGGCAAGGCTCGCACCAAGTGGCCCAGAAGGTGACGACGAGGGGTTTGCCTTTGTACTGCTGGAGAATTTTCTGGTAGCCCTGCGTGTCGATCAGTTCGAGATCTTTGGTGGCGGTGGTTTGGGCCGCGGCCAGGGTAGCCAGTGCTAGAAGCAGAGTGGAGCCGAAAGCAGTTCGCAGGTTCATCCGTGTTCCTCTCCTGACTATTCTAGCTTTGACGGCGGCAGTTGAGAAACTGTGATGGTCCGCGTAGAATTGAGCTTGCGTTGAAGGCATTCAACGCGAACCAAATAGCTCACTCCGCCGCGTTGGCTTTGCCTGCCGAGCCCGGCGCGCTGCCTGACCAAAGGAGATTTTGCATGGCTTATGTAATTGCCGAACCCTGCATCAACACGAAAGATACAGCGTGTGTTGATGTGTGCCCGGTGGACTGTATCCACCCCCGCAAAGACGAGGCGGGCTACGCGGAAGAAACGATGCTATACATCAACCCAGTGGAATGCATCGATTGTGGCGCGTGCGTGCCGGTATGTCCGGTAACCGCGATTTTTGCTCTTGAGGATCTGCCGGAGAAGTGGCAACAGTTCACGGCGAAGAACTCGGAGTGGTACGACAAGAAGTAGTGTTGGTTTGGCGCGCTGAATTGGCGCGAAATTAATTTGGTGGAACGCCTCGGCTTGGGTCGAGGCGTTTTGCTTTTGAGGAGCAAGCAGAGAGGGAGCGCGGCGGTTGGTGTGGTGCGCTCGCAGGCCGCCTTTCGGGGCTTGGACCCATCCAATCAGCTACAATTCCGAGCGTGTTCAGGAGAATCCTTTGCGGCTATTTGCGGTTCGCATGAGCTGGCTGGCGGTGGTCTTGTGGGCGTTGTTGCCTGCTGGCGTGGCGGCATCAGCGGGACAGACATCTCCGGCTGCGGCACAGAGTAGCAAGGCGGTGCCTGCGGTGGAGGGTGCGTACGCGGGAACACTGCAGGCCGGGGAAGCGAAACTGCATCTGGTGCTGCACCTTTCGAAGGCGGCGAATGGGGCTTGGCACGCTTCGCTGGATAGTTTGGACCAGGGAGTGATGGCGATTGATGCGACGTCGGTAACGTTGACAGGCGCGGCGTTGAAATTGGAAGTGGGTTCTGTTGGAGCGAAATACGAAGGAACAATTTCGGGCGATCACCAGACGATCGACGGATTGTGGTCGCAGGGAAGCGCGTCGCTGCCGCTGGTTTTGAAACGAGTCCTGGAGGGCGGCCTGTCTCGGAAGCCTGCGGATGCGGTGGCGCCGGTGGAAGGGATGTGGCAAGGGGCAGTGGAGACGCAAGGATTACGCCTGCGATTTCAGTTGCATGTGGCGCACGACAGCGAAGGGCAATTGGTAGCGGCGCTGGACAATATCGATCAGGGCGTGAGCGGGCTTCCGGCGATTAAGGTGAGTCAGAAGGAGTCGGCGGTTCATTTTGAGGTGCCGGCGGTGGGCGGTGTTTACGATGGGACGATAAACGCGGCGAAAAATCGGCTGACGGGGACGTGGTCGCAGACTGGTGCGGAGCATGCGCGGCTGGATTTTAAGCGGTCGGATCAGCCGGTGGAATTGTTGCGGCCGCAGAATCCCACGAAACCTTATCCATATCATGAGGAAGAGGTGAGCTTCACGAATACCGCTGCAGGTGTGACGCTTTCGGGAACCTTGACGCTTCCGAATGGGAGTGGCCCATTTCCTGGTGTGTTGCTGATTGCAGGATCGGGGCCGCAGGATCGGGACGGAGCCGTAGCGAATCACAAACCATTCCTGGTTTTGTCGGACTATTTGACGCGCAAGGGAATTGCGGTGCTGCGATATGACAAGAGAGGGTTTGGGAAGTCGACGGGTTCGCCGGATGCGGCGACTACGGTTGATTTGGCGGGAGACGCGGAAGCGGGACTGGGTTTCCTGAAGGCGCGGAAAGAAATTGATGCGACGCGGATTGGGCTGCTGGGGCATAGCGAAGGAGCGATGATCGCGCCACTGGTGGCTTCGCGTTCGAAGGATGTATCGTGGGTGGTGCTGCTGTCGGCTCCGATGACGAAAGGCGAGGATACGCTGCTGAGCCAATCGGAATTGATTGCGCGGGCGGGCGGATTGACCGAGCCACAGTTGGAAGCGAGTTTGGAGTTTGACCATGCGGCATACGATTTGGTGCGGCAGGAGAAAGATACGGCGGTGCTGATCGAAAAAATTACGAAGCTGGTGAAGGATACGGGATTCGACTCCGCGCTGCCACCGGCGGCACTGGAGTCGCAGTTGCGGATGCTGACATCGCCGTGGTTCCGGTTCTTTCTGGATTATGATCCGGCGCCGAATCTGCAGGGAGTGAAGTGTCCGGTGCTGGCGATTTATGGTCAAAAAGATCTGCAAGTACCGTCGAAAGTAAATTTACCGATGATGCGCAGCGCGTTGGAGCAGGCGGGAAACAAGGATGTGGATCTGCGGGAGTTGCCTGATCTGAACCATTTGCTGCAGCATGCGTATTCGGGGTCGCCTGCGGAATATGCGGCGATTGATGAAACAATCTCGCCGGAAGCGCTACAAATTATTGCGGATTGGATCCAGAAACATACAGCGCATAGCGCGACAGCGCAGCAGTAACCCGAAGATTCCATTGGGTTCGCTTCATTCCTTGGCAGGTAGCTCTCGCGGTACTATGTATTGTGAGAGACATGCCTGCTGCCAATCCGCCGTTTCACCTGATCCTGGTTATTCACGCGCACCAGCCCGCCGGAAATTTCGAACACGTTTTTGAGGAATGTTACGAGAATTCGTATTTAGCGTTTCTGGATTTGTTGGAGAAGCATCCCGGAGTTCACGCCGCTCTTCATTATTCCGGGCCTTTGCTGCTTTGGATCGAGAAGAACCATCCTGAATATTTCATACGATTGCGGCGCTTGGTGGGAACCGGGCAAGTGGAGTTGGTGGGCGGCGGATTTTACGAGCCGATTTTGATTTCGATTCCGGGGCCGGACCAGGTGGAGCAATTGACGCGGCTGGCGGAATACCTGGAGGAACATTTTGGCAGGCGTCCTACAGGGGCGTGGCTTGCGGAGCGGGTATGGGAGCCGCATTTGCCGTCGTCGCTGGCTGCCGCGAATGTGGGCTACACGCTGGTGGATGATTTGCCATTTCTGGCGGCGGGATTTGAGACCCAGGAATTGTATGGCGCGTATGTGGCGGAGGATCGCGGGAAGTCGGTGTGGCTGTTTCCGGGGCTGCGCGATCTGCGGTATCTGATTCCGTTTCGCGGGGTGGAAGAGTCGATCGCGTATCTGCAGAATGCGGCGCAGCTTCATCCTGGCGGTGCGGCGACGTTTGGCGACGACATGGAGAAGTTTGGAATGTGGCCGGGGACTTTCAAACATTGCTATGAGAATGGCTGGCTGGAGAAGTTTCTTGCAGCGTTGGAGAGTAACGCGTCGTGGTTGAAAAGTTGTACGCCGAGTGAATATATGAGCGCGAACTTGCCGCTGGGCCGGGCCGATCTGCCTTCGGCATCGTACGCGGAGATGATGGAATGGGTGTTGCCCACCAATACGCGGAAGCGCTATTTCGCGTTGAGGAAAGAGTTCGCGGCGCGGCCGGATTTGCTGACGTTTGTGCGCGGCGGTTCGTGGCGGGGATTTTTCAGGAAGTATCCTGAGGCAAATCTGTTACACAAAAAAATGTTGCGAGCGTCGGCTTGCGTTGCGTCGGTGCCGCCGCGGCGATCGTTTTCGGAACATTCTGCCCAGGTGCTGCAGGCGAGGGATTATCTTTTGCGCGGACAGGGAAATGATGCGTATTGGCACGGAGTGTTTGGGGGGATATACGCGCCGCATTTGCGTACGGAGATTTGGCGGAATTTGATTCGTGCGGAGACGCTGGCGGATCAGCTTACGCCGGGCGGCTTGCTCCCGCGAGTGGATATGTTGGATTACGACGCGGATGGCGCGCCGGAGTTGCTGTTTACGGCGCCGGAGTATCAAGCGCTGCTTAAACCATCGGATGGCGGGACGGTGGCGGCGTTCGATTTTCGGCCAACGGCATCGACGCTGATCAATTCGATGTTTCGGCGGCCGGAAGCTTATCATTCGCGGCTAAGCGAAGCCGCGGCTCACGGGCAGGAGCACGGGGAGGCAATTTCGATTCACGATCAGATCCGGGTGAAAGAGCCGAATCTGGAGAAGTTTTTGCGGTACGACAGGTTTGCGCGTCATGCGTTTCGAATTTTGTTGTTTGATGCGAACCGGACGCAGGCGGATTACGAGCAGTTGCGGCTGAACGAAGCGATTCACGTTGCCGGGGGAACATTTCAGGTTCGCGATTCTTCGGCGAATTACGCGAATCTGGTGTTTGAGGAAACGCTTGCGGAATTTGCGCAGGATGCTTGGGATCCTCCCCGTATTTCGATTACGAAGCACTATCTGTTTGGCCCGGCGCCGCAAGGGTGCGAGGTGAGTTGCGAAATAACGCTGGCGATTTCGGGAGGGCCGGCGAAGCCGTTGGCGTTTGGATTGGAATCGGTGATTAATTTGCTAGCGCCGACGGAAACGAACCGGTTTTTTGAAACGCTGCAAGGACCGCAGAACTTGCGATTTTCCGGGGCGTTGCCGGGGCCGATTTTGAGGGTCGAGGATGGGTGGCAGAAGTTGAGGGTGACGCTGCATGCGCCGGGGGTGCAGGAATTCTGGATCGCGCCGATTGAGACGGTGTCGGAATCGGAAGGCGGATTCGAAAGGGTGTATCAAGGATCGCAGATTTTGGCGTTGTGGCGACCAGCGATGGAGAAGATGGGGTCGGTTTCGGCGCGGTTGTTATGGAGGATTGAGGAGATTTCTCGTTAGGGAAAAAGGCTCGGAGGAAAGTGGCTGGTGCCGGGCTGAAGCCCGGTCCCTACACTAGGAAGTTTTCATGGTTAGGGATTCCATTAGCTTGGGGAGTGCGTCTTTTAAGGCGGAAGCTTTTTGACAGGCGGCTACCAGGTCTCCCTGCTGAAATGTTGCTGTGGCGTCTGACCAACCCTGCTTAAGAGTGGCGTATTGGGTTTTGGCATCGTCGAGAATTTGTTGATCGAGACCGGCGGGAAGTTTGGCGCCGTGGGAATAGGCTTCAATTCTCCAGTGAACGGCTTCGAGATTTTTGGGGAAGGTTTGGGTGAAGCGCGACCATTCCTTGGTGAGTTCGTCTTTCTTTTCGGCTGATGCGGATTCCAGAACTTTGGCTTTGTCGATCGCTTCGCGAGCATCGGTCAATGCGGTTTGCAGGTCACCCTTGGCAAGCGCATTGTTTGCTGATTGGATGGCGTTCTGGGCGGCGTTGAGTTGGTCAGGGACGTATTTTGCAGCTTCGCCTTGAATTCCGGTTATGGCTGTTTGCGCGGCGTTCACGGCTGCTTCTGTTGCTTCCCTGGCGGCATTACCGCCACATCCGACCACGCTGACAGTTAAGCTGATTATTCCGCAAACGAGCCAGAACATCCTTGGATACATCCGGAATTCCTTTCGTTCAGCCTGATCTGAGGGAAGTGGCTGGCGATCCTTGGTGCGCGTGCGGCCACCTTTTTGAACTGTAAGTGAAGCGATGGATTGAGACAAGACGGTGGTGCGCAATGAAGAAATGGGGTGCGAAGAGATTTTGAAGCGAGATGAGGTCGCGGAATAGTGGAGTCTCGGCGTATTCTTTGTGGCGTGAAAAGAGTGCTGTTAAGAGTTGCCGGGTCTTGGCTGGTGATTTGTGTCGTGGCGTTCGCTGTGCGCGTGGCGTTCGTGGTCGATCAGGCGCATAAAATTCCTGCGATGGCGCTGGCCAATGTGCCATTTCAAAATGAGGTGGGAAGTATCGCGGAGGCGGTGGCGTCGGGCCAAGGGTTTTGCTGTTTATTTCGTGAAGCGACGGGGCCGACGGCATGGCTCGCGCCGGCTTATCCCCTGCTGATTGGAGCTATTTTCAAGGTGTTTGGGACGTTCACGGTGGGTTCTTTTTACGCGGCTGCGGTGATGAACAGTTTGTTTTCTGCGCTGGTGTGCCTGCCACTTTATTTCACCGGAAAACGGATTGGCGGTACGTTGGTTGCAGCGACTGCTGCGTGGATTTGGGCGTTCTTTCCTAGTGGCATATTGATGCCGTTCGAATGGATTTGGGATACGTCGCTTTCGGCGCTACTGGCGGCTTTGTTGTTATGGGCGACGCTGGAGTTGACGGAGTCTTATTCGCTGCGCGAGGCGTTATTGTTTGGATTGCTGTGGGGAGCCGCGCTGCTGACGAATCCAGCGCTAGGTATTTTGCTGCCGCTACAGATTGGATGGATTTTCTACAAGCAGCGGGGTGTGCCGCGGAGTTTGGGAATATGGCAGGCGTTATGGGTTATTGCTTTGGCTGGTGCATGCTGTGTGCCGTGGGCGATCCGCAATGTAGTGCAGTTCCATCGATGGATTCCGCTACGTTCGAATTTTGCGTTTGAGCTGTGGTTGGGGAATAACGAAGTGTTTGATGAACAGTCGCGGGAAGTGAACCGGATTACGCGTTACGAGCAGGTCCGGCGCTACGCGCAGCTTGGCGAGTCTGGATTTTTGGACGAAAAGCGGCAGCTGGCGGAAACTTTTATGCGGCGGCACCCAGCCTTGGTGTTGAAGCTTGTTGGGCAGAAAATTGTGGCTACCTGGATGGGCACGGAAACACCTTGGCGGGATTTCCGGCGTGCCGATTCGTTGCTGGTGAGGTTCTTGTTTATCTGGAACCTGATTACGGTGATTGGAGCGATGGCGGGACTGGCGAGATTGTATTGGAGCCGTAATCTTTACGTATTTCCCGTGGCAACAATTCCGATTGTCTTTCCGCTGATTTATTACATTACGCACACTTCGTTGCGATACCGGCATCCTTGCGATCCTGTGCTGGCGCTGTTGTTGGCTGTGGCGCTCGTGGGAGACCGGACTAAACCCCCACACGCAATTACGGCGTGTGGAGCACCCGGGGAATGGATCATCCGTTGAGATCGAAGAACAGAGGGATTCATCACGCAAACCCGCGTGATGGCGCAGACATCCTCCCTCCGCAGACTCCGTTCGGAATGACGGGGTGCGCTGTATCCGGGGTGGGAGCCCAGGCTGGGCGAATTGCCGAGTCGACTGAGGCGTCTGTGGTTTGGTACAGTTTTCTGTGAAGATTACGGAGCTTTGAATGCCGATTCCCAAGGAACTACTGGCAATACTGGTTTGTCCGATTTGTAAGAAGCCGGTGCATCTGTTGCAGGACGATTCCGGACTGAAGTGTGAAGTGTGCAAGCGCGTTTACCCGGTGCGGGATGACATTCCCGTGATGCTACCGGAAGAAGCGACGGTGGTAGCCGAATGAAGGTTCGTCAGTCCTCATGAGCGCAAATCCTGAGTTTGTCAGTTCTGTGCCGCGTTTGAAGCGTTTGATTCCAAGATTAAGAAAAATCCATATAGCGGTGTTAGGCGATGTGATGCTGGATCGCTATATGTGGGGAACCGCGAACCGGTTGTCGCCGGAAGCGGCGGTGCCGGTGGTGGATTTCGCGTCGCAGATGGATTGCCCCGGCGGAGCAGGAAATGTGGCGGTAAATCTGGCGGCGTTGGGGGCACACGTGGAAGGATTCGGCGCGGTCGGTGGAAGAAAAGGAAAGAATAACCGGATTCAGGATGACGACGCCGGCGCTGCGCTGCGGCTTTGTTTACGTAATGCGAAGATTGGTGAGCGCGGACTTCTGCCGGATCCGGATCGAGTAACGACTATTAAAACGAGGGTGATTGCGCGGCACCAGCAGATTGTGCGCATCGATCACGAACGGCGAGAGGCGCTTTCCAGTTGGGCCGAAGAGAAATTATTCCGCTTGCTTACCGGAGCACTAAAGAGCCTGGACGCATTGATTCTGTCGGATTACGACAAAGGACTTATCAATGATGGCTTTGCGGCTCGGGTGTTGCATGCCTGCCATCAAGCGGAAGTGGCGGTGTTTGTGAAACCGAAGACGTCGCGACTTTGTGCGTATCGCGGCGCGCGGACGGTGGTATGCAACGCGAAAGAAGCGGGGCACTATCTGGGCCGCACGGTGAGCGATGACAAGTCGGTGGACGAAGCGGGAAAGGCATTGTTGCAGCAGTTTGGCAGCGCTTCGGTGGTTATTACGCGCGGCGAAAAAGGGATGAGCGTGTTTGAGGAGACCTCGCCAAGACATTTGCACATACCGGCAACGAGTTTTGAAGTTACATATGCGCGGGTGGGGCAACCCGGGGTGGAGCGCGGGGCGAGCGGGCGGCAGGTGTTTGATGTTACGGGAGCCGGGGACACAGTTTTGAGTGTGTTGTCGCTGGCGATGGCAGCGGGAGCGTCGGTGGCGGATGCGGCGTTACTGGCGAATACGGCGGCAGGCGTGGTGGTGGGGAAATTGGGGACAGCGAGTGTGTCGCCGGATGAGTTGAGCGCGGCGCTGGATGATATTTAGGTAGAAGGAGTGCGGAGGGGAGTGTTTTGTTTCGATCGCGATTTGCGGTTGATATGGTTGCCACGGTAATGAAAACCCTCATCCCTGAAGGGATGGGCTACAGGGTTAGAGACTGTCTGGGGGGAAACTTAGGGATTTGTCGGAGGGCGTGACCCAGAGCGTGACCATGCGGGTCTTGGCGCTTTTTTCCTCATCGGAAGCCGAGGGAAATGGGGAGAAGGGGCTGATAGCTACGTTTACGGCGATGGATTTGCTGTTGCGTGGCGCTTTGGCGGTCATCACTTTGTAGCTCTTTACCGGTCCGTAATAGCCGCCGGGGCCCCAGTCTGCTAGAAAATCTTTCATGGTGTAACTTTCGGAGGGCTTCCAGAGTTCGTAAGCCTTTGCGGTATCGCCCGCGACCAGGGCATCGAAGAATCGGGACGTTGCCCTTTGTTCAGGATAGTAGCGGAAAGAAAACCACAATACGACAGCGGCGACGAAAATCAAGGCGGCGATGGTGAAGGGAACGACGCGCGATTTGTCCGGTTTGGTGACGGGCGGGTTCAGCAGTGACGATGGCATGGTCGACATCTGTTCAGTCTCCTGCTTGCGAGTAGCGTACTTACGGTGAAAAAAGAAAGCCCGTAGAAAACTTTAACAGGACAACGCAGCCGCTCGCAAACCTCCCTGGTTATTGGACGCTGTTGGTGGCGGAAATGTTTCCATGGCGGCGTAGCCAAATGGGGATCGGCGGAACTGCTGCTACTTTTCTGTAAGGAAGCCACGCACCGTGGCGACCATCAAATCTTCCTGACATTCGGGCGCTTGATGACCGCAATCGCCCTCCAGGACCAGAACAGTCGATTTGCGAAATCCGGCGAAGGCCAGAGCAGGGGCGGGATTTACGAGATGATCGTGGCGGCCGACGATGACGAGCATTTTGGCTTTCACAAGCTTCGCGGCATCTTCCAAGGACCCGCCTTGAGGAACGATGTTCAGGGAAATCATGGCGCGTAACTGGCAAAGGTAATCGTAGGGTTGGGTATCTTTTTTCCAACCGGCCAGCGTGGTGTTTACGAGTTTATCGATGTCGCCACGTTTGGTTTCGCCGGCTAGCCGTTCGGGAGTGGTGATTTGAAGCACGCCTAGCTTCATGGCGCCATCGAGAGCATGTTCACGGTCGCCATTTTTCAGATGATATTCAACGATGTCGGCTTGGACGCTCCATTGCAGGAGATCGTAGGAGGTCTGCTGGGGCGTCCCCATGATCGGAATGGCTTCGTCCATGAAGGTGGGATAAGACGCGGCCCACTGGAAGGCTTGCATGCCCCCCATGGAAATGCCAATCACCGCGCGAACGTGAGCGAGCTGGAGTTCCTTGGTGGCCAACTGATATTCAGCGTTGACCATGTCGCGCATGGAGATGCGTGGGAACTTGTCTTGAGGCTGCGTGGCGCTGTTGGAGGGTGAAGTGGAAACGCCATTGCCGAGCGCGTCGATCATGACGACAAAATATTGGGTGGGATCGATTAATTTGTTGGGGCCAACGGAATTTTCCAGGGCTTCGCTTTTGCCATTGAACCAGGTGAGCAGGAGGACGGCGTTGCTGCGGTCTTCATTGAGATGGCCGAGAGTGCGATAGCCGATGCGACAGTCTTTGAGATCTTGGCCACTTTCGAGCTTCAGAACGCCGAGATTTGCGAATTTCAATTCCTGAGCATTTGTCGAGTGCGCGATGAGAAGCGTACCTATCAAGAAGGCGAAGATTGCAAGCACCGATGAGATGCGAAATCTGCGAGAGCTAGGCATAGTTTCTCCGACCGGGAACCCTTATGAAATGTTGTTTGATTCTAAAGCAAGCCAGGTGGAGCGAGGATGCCAAGTGCGTTTTTATTGGACACCGTGTGCACGAGAGTTTTCTGGTCGATTTAGCCAGCGAGGGCGCCGCCAGAGCCTTCTGGAAGTTCGATGGCGTATTTGGTGCGAGCTTTCTCGCGATGAATTTCCAGTGCTAGGTCGATCAGCTTGTCGATGAGTTCGCGAAAGACAATTCCGGATGCTTCCCACAATTTGGGATACATGCTGATTGAGGTAAAACCTGGAATGGTGTTGACTTCGTTTAGAAAAATGCGGCCCCCTTTTTTTTCGAGGAAGAAATCGACGCGGGCCATGCCGGAAAGTTCCAAGGTACGGAAGGCTGAAACGGCGAGCGCTTTAATCTTGGTGACCTGAGCCGGCTTCAACTCTGCGGGAATGAGCAGTTGGGTGCCGTCCTCGAGATATTTCGCAGCGTAATCATAGAATTCGCGGTGCGGCACAATTTCGCCGGGGACGGAAGCTTGCGGATCATTGTTGCCGAGGACGGACACTTCGATTTCGCGGGCAGAGACGGCCTTTTCCACCAGGATTTTCATGCCGTATTCGCAGGCAAAATCGAGAGCGGGGCCGAGTTCTTCGCAGGAGTGGGCTTTCGTCATGCCGACGGAAGAGCCCAGGGTGGCGGGCTTGACGAAGACGGGATAGGGAAATTTTGCCTCGATGTCTGCCTTGACGGCGGCAGGCTCTTTTTCCCAGCGCCAGCGGTGAACGGTGATCCAAGGAACCACAGGGATGCCGGCCTCCTGGCAGAGGCGCTTGGCGACATCTTTATCCATGCCGATAGCGGAACCTAAAACGCCGGCGCCGACGAAGGGGATATCGGCGAGTTCGAGAAGGCCCTGAATGGTGCCGTCCTCGCCGAAGGTGCCGTGCATTACCGGGAAAATTACGTCGAAGCGCTGCGCTCCGGCGCCACGATCAAGCGGCACAAGTGCGGCTTCGGTGGGATCGGCGGTGAGCATGACGCGACGGCCGCCCTTCAAAATTTCTGGCAACATTTTGATGGCGCCTTCGCCGACGAGCCAGTGGCCGTCTTTGGTGATGCCGATGGGCACCGCTTCGTACTTGTCGGGGTCGAGTCCACGAATGACGGAGGCGGCGGAGGCCAAAGAGACTTCATGCTCGCCCGAGCGTCCACCGAATAGGACTCCGACGCGGAGGCGTTTCTTATTGTCAGGGGTCACGAATCTTCCTGTCTTGCTGGGCGAAGAAAAGTTATGAATGATGTTCCGTTTTCAGTTATACGGGCAAAGGGGAGAAAAGGGAAAAGCGAGTGGAGGAAGAGTTGCGGAAAGGGCAACTGTCCGTGGTGCCGGGGATCGATGTATGTTGGCAAGCAAACCAAAAAAACGCCGGAGAAGGTGGGGACAAGTACCTTCTCCGGCGGAAGAGTTAGTTGAAATTAGAATTGATAGCGGAGCGCAAACTCCATGACGCGTGGTTTGGTTAGGGTGCCTGAGTACAAGCCAATCGTCGAAGGATTGGTGAAGGCGCTGTTGTTGGTAAGAGTGGCGGCGTCGAAGCGCACGGAGTTGGTGAGGTTGTAGGCATAGGCGCTGAAGCGAACAAGCTGGCGCTCGGTGATATTGAAATTCTTGTTGATGCCCGCGTCGATTCCGAAGAAACCCTGGCCGCGGAAATTGTTGCGCTGGCCGGATTCGCCGGGATAGGGAAGGCGGAGTACAGAATTCCAGTAGGCGCTAGGATTGGCTTGACCGGCCGCGCCGATGTTGAAGGCGTAAGGCTGATTACCAACGTAAGTGAGCCCCTGACTAACGGGTGCAATCTGCACGGACTTCCCTTCGAGCTGGAAGTTAGTGTTATAGGTTCCGCCAGCGTCGACGCTGAAGGGGAAACCGCTGGTCCAGCGATAAATGCCAGCGAGTTCCCAGCCTCCAAGGAATATATTGGTGAAGGTGTTCCAGTCGTGACCCCAGTGGCGGCCGCGACCAAAAGGAAGGTCGTAGACCCAGTTGGAATTGATCTGGTGGCGGGTATCGAAGTCGGATGGTCCCCTCATTTGTTTCGGGTCCCAGGTGTTAATAATCGCGCTCAATCCTCCGTAGGTTGGAACGCGTTCTGAGTCCGAACCTTCGTCGAGCGATTTGGAGTAGACATAGTTGAAGTCGAACTGCAATCCGTGCATCTGGCGACTGCGGAGGATGAACTGACCTGCGTTGTAGCTGCTGGTGCCGATGCTCGACCAGGCATACAAAGCGGAAAACTCCTTGTTGTAAAAAGCATAAGGAGTGTCAACGCCATTGATGTTGGCGCAGGCGGGCGTGCAGTAGGAATCGAGAATATTAAGGAAGTTGGTAGCGCCGATATTAGCTGGACCCCAGTTCTGTTGAAACAGCTGATACATGGCCTGCGTAGAGGAGAGACCGCCGCCAGCGGCACTCGGAAACAAGTCTTCCCAGTAAGGCATGTTGGGAACGGCAGAAACCGGAGTGTTGGCATTCGCCAGTTTCGCGAAGGCGGTTGCCGCGGTGAAATAATCCACGCCGGATTTGGGATCTTTCAGGTCCAGCGGCATGGCCATATCGCGTTGTTGCAGCAGACGGTGCGCAAATCGTCCAACATACGCTGCTTCGAAGGTAAACCCACCACGGAGTTCGCGGGTGACCGAGAAATCGACGGTCTCTGAATACGGGGTCTTGAGTTTGTCGTCAAATCCCCAGCTAATTTGTTGCAAGGGATTGCCAAGAGTGCTCAGGGGTGGAGTGTAAGGAAATGGTCCCGAGGGCGCCGGGTTCAGCAGTAAGCCATCTGCGCTGGAGACCGGAATTTGGTTGAGCGCAGTGAATCTGGCGCTTCCGTCGACGGTCTGCACGGAAGCGGGATTGCCGATCACGGTGTTCAACCCGAAAGCGCCATTCTGGTCGAAGGTGTCGACCAGGCCGGTTCCGAAGTGATCGTAGACAATGCCGAAGCCGCCACGAATGGACGTTTTTCCCGCTCCTCCGAAGAGAGACTTCCACAATCCTTCCGAGGAGGGATTGGGAGCCCAGGCAAAAGCAAACCGTGGCCCAAGGTCTTTGTAGTCCCAAGGCCAAAAAGGTTTTTTGTTGTTGGCCTGTCCACTCGGGCTGTAGCTGATGATGGCGTCGGTCGTTTGACCCTGCTGCATAGCCGCGGCTCGATCATTCACGTATTGATTCAGACTCAAGTCCGGAGCCACCTGGTTTCCGTTGGTCTCGTAAACGGGTTGAAGCAGAGAGTATCTCAGTCCGGCAGTGAGGGTCAGGGTCGGAGTGACCTTCCAGGAATCTTGTGCGTAGAAATCGGATTCCCACGAGCGAAAATTTTTGGGAACCAAGGTATTTTGCGGGATGGATTGGTTCTGCGTGGTTCGGTTGTATTGGCCGGTGACATTGGTAACCAAGCCAAGAATGTTGACGAACGCGTAGTTATAAGGATTAGCGTTATTGGGATCAACAGTAGGAAAGCCGAAGGCAGCCGGGTCGCCACTACCACCGCTGCCTGCAGGCGAGGCGGCCAGCCAGTTAGGATTGGTATTTCCGTAGTTGATGTTGGAGATGTCGGTTTCGCGCGAATTAGTAATACGGCGAATGTTTGTGCCGAATTGCAAGGTGTGCTTACCCTTGGTCCACGTCAGGTCATCCAGCCAGTTGTACACCGGAATGTGAAACTTGCGCGTGAACGAGGTAGATGGCGACACGGAATTAATGCTGGGGTGCAGATCGTCAAAATAGCGGAAGGTAATATTAGGACCATTTTCAATTCCGAGATTGTCCTGACTTTGACGAGTAAGGCCGAAACGAAAACTGTTGGTGATGGTGTTGGAAATGGATGCGGAATATCCGGCGGCAATGGCACGGCTGGTATCGCGCACGATGTTAATGGGGGGCTGGCCGGGGAATTGTGGGGGCTGGTCGGTTTTGTCGGTTTGATAATTGCCGCGGAGAAAGATGCGCTGGGTACCGGTGCGATTGAGGTTGTAGTCGATTCTGGCGATGGAAGTGTTGAGGCGGGTGGGATTGGGAGCGGAAAAACTGTAGCAACTGATGTTGAAGCCGTCGGCATTGGCGCAGGCAGAAGAATTTGCAGTGGGATACTGCTGAAAGATTCCAGTGCCTTGTGCGTTGGCTACGAACTTGTTGACGCCGTTTCCATTGGGGCAGGTTCCCTTGCCGAGACAATATGGATCCATTAGCGCGATCTGCGCGGGACCGACGGCGTAGGCACCTGCGGGTGCAGTCCAAGACTTGGTAAGCCCTGCAGCGGTGTTGCCAGGACAGACCTGCGTAGCGGTCTGGACTACGTTGCCGTTTGCGTCGAGTATGGGTGCGCAGGGATAGAGAATGACGCCATCCTGGAGATTTGGGCTCGGGACGTTACGTTGAACCTGCTGATTCTCAGCCAGGCGCTGACCCTCGTAGGTGCCGAAGAAGAAGAGCCGATCTTTCTTAATGGGCCCGCCCAGAGAACCGCCAAAGGTATTGCGAATGACTTTACCGGGGATGTTCGGCAAGCCGTTGGAAAGCTCGGCCTGTTTGTTAAACCAATCGTTGGCGGCGGTGACGGTGGGCCGATTCTGTTCATATACGGAGCCATGGAAGGAATTGGTGCCACTCTTGGTGACGAGAGTTACCTGGCCCCCGGAAGAGCGGCCCTGGTCGGCATTGTCGCCGATGGTGGTTACGCGGAATTCTTCGATGGAGTCGAGAGTGGAGCGGACAGCGCCCTGGAAAGCAGTGCCGCGGGCCTGTTGGTTGTTATCCACGCCATCGAGAGTGATGTTGGCCTGATCGCTGCGACCGCCATTGAGAGCGCCGTTGCGAGTGTCGACGTTGTCGTCGACGTTGGTACCGACGAAGGTGACGCCAGGCTGCAGGCTGAGAACACCGGCTGCGTCGCGGCCTTCAAATGGCAGCGCCAGGATTTGCCGCGAATCGAAGGTGTTCCCCATGGTTGCGTCTTGAGTGTTGATAGCTTCGGCTCCAGCCGTTACTTCGACGGTGGTAGAACCGCTGGCGATTTGCAGTTGCACGTCTCTAGTGGCGGGAGTGGAGACCAACAAAACCAAGCCATTTTGTTTGTAGTTGGCGAAGCCCGCCGCGGAAACGGAGAGGCTGTAGGTGGCCGGGCGCACGTCAGAGAATTGATAAAAACCATTCTTGTCAGAATGCGCGTTGAGTGTGACCCCGATGTCAGGACTGGTTAGGATGATTTCTGCATTAGGAACGACTGAACCGTTGGGATCAAGAATTGTGCCGCGTAAAGAAGAGGTGCCAGCTTGACCAAAGGAAAGAACTGCGGAGAAAAAATACAGGATGAAAATAGCAGACACTTTGTGCCTGGTTGCTGTCCAAGTCATGGACTGCTCCTTTCGTGCACCATGGACTATCGGTACGACACGAAACGAGTGCGTTCCACGAAGAGTCAGTTAGAGCGAACAAAGGATCTTGAATGATTCGAGGAACCTGAGAGCGCCCCACAGACCCCAGGCAACCATGCCACACCCAAATAAAAAACCCCCACTTACCACTCTACTGAGGAAGAAAAATTTGGAACAGTCGACTTGGAGTGAACCGAAACCACCTAGTCAACCACCCAAAAGACACTCCCGATTGCAACATTAGACGCTCGACGCGGCGAAATGGGTAGCCGACAAAAGCATTAAATGCTTTTAGTGCTACCGAGGCCGCGCTTTTGAATACAAACGAATTTGGGAGGGGAAAGTTTCATAGCATCTTCAAAAAATGGTAGGCGCAAAGAAATATTCGAGGCTGTAAGAGGTGGTACTAAAGGATTTTCTTGCCGAGACTGGAGAGGACTAGCTCTACTCCCAGGAGGGCGGTGCGGTTGTGTTCGTCGATTACGGGGTTGATCTCTACGATTTCGAGGGAGGCCATGGCTTCGCTGTCGGCAATCATTTCCATAGCGAGGTGAGCTTCGCGGTACGTTACGCCGCCACGTACCGGGGTGCCCACGCCGGGCGCGTCGGAAGGATCGACAAAATCCATATCGAGGCTGACGGCGATGCCATCGGTGTCGTCCATGGCGTACTTGAGAGCGTCGGCCATGACTTCGCGCATGCCGCGTTCATCGATGTCGCGCATGGTGAAGACGCGCACGCCGAGCTTTTTGATGAATTTTTTCTCGGCGGTATCGAGATCGCGAACGCCGACGAGAACAACATTTTGCGGCTCGATCTTTGGCTTGTAATCGTATAGATCGTAGAGTTCCGGCACGCCATAGCCCATGATGCCTGCCAGCGGCATGCCGTGGACATTACCTGAAGGCGAAGTCTCTGGCGTGTTCATGTCGCTATGGGCATCCAGCCAGATGCAGCCGATCTGCCTTTTGTCTTTGTGGAAATGAGCGGCGACGCCGCTGATCGAACCTGCGGCGATGGAGTGATCTCCGCCCAGCACCAGCGGCAGATAGCCCTCTTCCAACGATTTTTGCACTGCGGCGCCCAAGTCTTTGCAAGCGTCGGCGATTTCTTCGACGTATTTGGCGCGCTTTTCGCCGATGGGCATTTCTTCAGGCTGGCGGACAGAAATGTTGCCGACGTCTTCGACTTGATGGCCGAGATGCTTGATGCGTCCCTGAAGGCCGGCTACGCGTAAGGCGGAAGGACCCATGTCGACGCCGCGACGGCTGGCACCGAGGTCCATTGGTACACCGATGATGCGAATCTTCTGAGCCATGGCAAGTGTGTCCCGTAATCCAAAGTTCCAGACGCGGGCAAACACAGAGAACCGCACGTTCCCCGCCGCGGGAAGAACCGGATGAATTTTCTTACGCGATACGACCGAGGTACGAACCGCCGGAGTGACTAAACAACTACAACTACCCGGACTAAGGATATACCCGGTAAATCATGCGAGGAAAGGGGATGACCTCGCGAATGTGCTCGGTGCCGCAGATCCAGGCCACGGTGCGTTCGAGTCCGAGGCCAAATCCAGCATGGGGAACGCTGCCATAGCGGCGGAGATCGAGATACCACTGGAACGAATCGACCGGCAGATTGTGTTCTTTCAGGCGCTGCACGAGCAGGTCGTAATCGTGGATGCGCTGGCTGCCGCCGATGATCTCGCCGTAGCCTTCGGGGGCAAGCATGTCGAAGGAAAGGGCAAGGTCGGGGCGTTCGGCGTCGGGTTGCATGTAGAAGGCTTTGATGGCGGTGGGGTAGTGGTGAACCATCACGGGCCGATCAAAGCTGCTGGAGATGATGGTTTCTTCGTCGCCGCCAAAGTCGTCGCCAAATTTCGCGGGGTTACCGTTTTTTTGCAGGACGGCGATGGCCTCTTCATAAGTGATGCGCGGAAAGGGCGGCTTGATGTTCTCTAGCTTTTTGATGTCGCGCTTGAGGACTTCGAGTTCGCGTGATTTGTTCTTCACAACGCTTTGGACGACTGCACTAACCAGGCCTTCACCCAGTTCCATCATGTCTGGCAATTCGGCATAGGCGGCTTCGGGTTCGAGCATCCAGAATTCGGTGAGATGGCGGCGGGTCTTGGATTTTTCGGCGCGGAACGTTGGGCCAAAGGTGTAGACCTTGCCGAGTGCCATGGCGGTGGCTTCGATATAAAGCTGGCCGCTTTGGGTGAGGTAGGCTTTCTGGTCGTCGATGTAATTCACTTCGAAGAGCGTGCTAGTGCCTTCACAGGCGGCCGGAGTGAACATGGGAGCGTCGGTCAAGGTGTAGCCTTGCGAATCCATGAAATCGCGAGCGGCGCGGATGGCTTCCGCGCGAATGCGGAGGATGGCGGCCTGGCGTGGAGTGCGAATCCACAAGTGACGCTGATCGAGCAGGAAATCGACGCCGTGTTCTTTGAGCTGGATCGGAAACGGAGTGGATTCGGGAACCTTTTGCAGCACCTGGACGTGCGTGACGCCCATTTCGAAGCCGCCGGGAGCCCGTTGCTCGGCGCGAATTTTTCCGGTGACGATGACGCTGGATTCCTGAGTGAGACCGCGAAGTGCTGCGAAGGCTTCCGGGGATTCCTTCAGGGAACAGACGCCCTGGATTACGCCGGTGCCGTCGCGAAAAATGGGGAAGAGCAATTTGCCGGATTCGCGCTGATTGTAGAGCCAGCCGCGAATGGTGACTTCCTGGCCGTCGTATTTGCCGGCGTCTTGAATGGTGATGGTGGTCATAGTGAGGTTCTCTGTTGAGATTTCAATCCATCAGTTTAGCAGAGAAGAGCCGGAAGCCCTCGTTGGCGGGCTGTGCGGAGTCAATGGTTTGCCAAAGTTTTGATGTCTTCAAGGATCAACAATCGTTCATCGGCAGTAACCAGGGTCAGGTCCAGAACCAGAGCGGTGGCGGCAATCAGGCGATCTGCGGGATCCTGATGTAGGGGCAATTGTCTCGCCGCAAAAGCAATCTCGTGGGTGATGGGAGCTTCTTTCGTTCCAGTAGTCGCCTTGGCGATCCATTCGCTGAGGTCGCCCCGAAGTTGGATGCGGCCCTTGTGATGGAGAGTCAAAACCTCCCAGGTGCTTATAGGGGAGAGCCAAAGTTCGTTTTGCTGGTCTTTCAACCGGCGAAGGATTTGGCGATTTAGTTTGCCGGAGTTGTCCAGCAACCAAAGCCAAATGTGGGTATCCATTAAGAGTTTCAATCGCGCGACACTTCCCACTCAGTATCGTCATTCGCGGGCGAAATGATGTCTCCCTTGATGGTGAAGGAGCCTTTCATGGATTCGATCCAAGCGGCGCGATCGACGATGGGTGCAGGTGGCAGAATGTCGGCCACGGGTTTTCCGTGTCGCGTGACACGAATGGGTTGGCGAGTGCGCCGCACTTGTTCGAGCAGGGCGAGGCACTTGGCTTTGAACTCGGAAATAGCCACGACAATCATCAGAAGGCTCAGCAGTCAATATTCTAGACCATAGTCATAATTATGGTCAATTGGGAATTCGATGCCTGGATGTGGACTTTAATCAGCGGACCAATCTTCTTCAAGGCGGTCTACAGAACTTGCAGCGGCGGCGAGTTGATCGGCTAGTGGGCGGGCTTCGGGTCCCGTCTTTTCTTTTATTTCGATGGTGAGTGGTAGCTTGGCGCCGGGAACGGAGAGGAATAATTTGAGGGCGGCGGGCCAATCGATGGAGCCGTCGTAGGGCGGAAGGTGTTCGTCCTTTTCGCCGTGGTTATCGTGGATGTGGGCGCTGACGATCAGGTTGCGCAGTGGTTCGAAGCTTTTGGCAACTCGCTCGTCTTCGGGGCCTTCGGCGAGGTGAGCGTGACCGATGTCAAAATTGAAACGCACGCTGGTGAGGCGGGTGTCGTCGACGAAGGAGCGGAGATAAGCGGGATCGCCCATTTCGCTGGTGGTGTTTTCAATGCACAGCGTGACGCCGGCATGGTGGGCATGCAGACCGAGGTGCTCGAGGGAACTGAAAGCGGCATCGCGTTTGCGCGGATCGGCGATATCGCGCGAACCACCCATATGGAGAATCAGGCGAGAGTAAGGAAGATCTTCGGCCACGTCGATGACGCGGCGCAGTTCGTCCATGGCTTCGATACGACGGACACGTTCTACTTCGGTGATAGATAAAGGAGCGCCACCTTCGCGATGAATGCTGAGATCACGGCTGGTGGGCGCGTGCAGGGAATTGAGCTGCAGATGATTATCGGAGAGAGCCTGGGCGACGGTGCGGACTTCGGACTTGGTGGCGTAATCGAAGTGGCTTCTAGAGGCAAAAATTTCGACGGCTTGAAAGCGGTTCTGACGAATGAGTGCTAAGAGTTCCGGTGTGAGTTTTTTGGAGACGAAAAGATAAGTGGAAAGGATCCGTTGCATGGCCTGTCTAGTGTAGCCTCAGGCGGCGAATCCGCGAAAAAACGAGATGGGAGTGGTGCGTGGCAAGGGTTAATAGCCGATGGCGGAGCCGTTGTCGCGAGGATCGGCAGCGCCACAACGTTCACTGGTTTTTGGGTCGATGCCGATGGCGTTAATTAAGCCGAGGTGGCCGCGGCGTTTCACGGGGTAGCCACGGGACTTCAACTGCTCTTCCATTTGTGGCGAAAAGAGAATTTCTATCCATGCTTCATCGGGGAGCCACTGATGATGAAAGCGCGGGGCATTGATGGCCGCTTGCGCATCCATGCCGAGGCGCATCCAGTTGATCACGGAGAGCAAGGTGACGGAAATGATGGTGGGCCCGCCGGGCGAACCGGTGACGAAACTAAGCTGGCCATCGCGAACGACGATGGTGGGTGTCATGGAACTGAGAGGCCGTTTGCCGGGGCCAATGGTGTTGGCTTCGGACTGGATTAGGCCGAAAAGCGCGTTGGGCACGCCGGGCTGAGTGGTGAAGTCGTCCATTTCGTCGTTGAGGAGAAATCCTGCGGAGGAGGTGACGTGCGAGCCGTAGCTGTCGTTCAGCGTGAAGGTGCTGGCGACGGCGTTGCCGGCGGCATCGACGACGGAGAAGTGGGTAGTGTGCGGACCTTCGCCGAGGCTGACGATAGTGTTTGGTTTGGCGCTAGCGCTGATGCCCTGGCTGCAGACATGCGGATTGCCGGCGTGAATTTCTTTGCTGGAGGAGGCACGAGTGAGGTCGATGGTGGCGAGAAGTTCCTTGGCGTAGCAAGGATCGGTGAGTCCGGCGACGGGAACATTGGAGAAATCGGGATCGGCGAGGTAGGCGGCGCGATCGGCAAAAATGCGGCGCATGACTTCGAGCACCATGTGGACGCTTTGCGGATCATCCCAGCCTTTGATCGGGACGTTCTGCAACATGTTGAGAGCTTCGATGACGGCGACGCCGCCGGAACTGGGCGGTGGAGAGGAGATGACTTCCCAACGGTGCTCATCGATTTTGAAATCGGCGTGGAGAACGTCGCGGACTTTGGGTTGATAGTGAGCAAGGTCGTCGAGAGTGATTAGCCCACCGAGCGCGGCCATGTCTTTCGCGAGCATTTTTGCGGTTTCGCCTTGATAAAAGTCGGCGGGGCCATTTTTGGCGATACGTTTCAGAGTTGCGGCGAGTTCCGGTTGGCGTAGCGTGTCGCCAGTGTGAAAGTATTTTCCATCGTTCAGGAAAATGTGACTGCTCATGGAAAAGCGTTGCAGGCCTGGGCGCTCTTCATCGAATTCGCGTACGAGTTTGTCGGTGACAGGGATGCCTTGTTCGGCGTAACGAATTGCGGGCTGCATGACGTCGGCAAGTTTGAGTTTTCCGTACGTTTTCAGAGCGAGCGCCAGGCCTGCGACGGTGCCAGGAACAGCGACGGAGCGATAACCGATGGTGGAAGCCTCGGGATCGAGTTTGCCGTTGGGCATGATGTACATATCGCGGGTGGCTTTGCCTGGAGCCATTTCGCGGTAATCGAAGAAGGTGGTTTTTCCGTTGGCGAGGCGCACCAGCATGAAGCCGCCTCCACCAATGTTGCCTGCGGCGGGTTCGACGACGGCGAGGGCAAAGGCTGTGGCGACCGCGGCGTCCACGGCGTTACCTCCGCGTTTCAGAATCTCGACGCCAGCTTGCGAGGCGAGTGGGTCGTCGGTGGCAACCATGCCGTGCGCGCTGCGAACGGGTTGTTGTGGCCATTGCTTGGGGATGCCGGTGTGATCGCGAAATTCGGCGGCGGTTTGGGCGAGGGCTCCGAGGGGGAAAAGGGAAGCAACAAACAGGGCAGGCAATAACAAGAAGATGTTTTTTCGCATGAAGAGAAAACACTATTGGATTCGGTTTGCAGCGTCAAGCAAAGTATCGTTACGTTTGGCGGCACGTGCGTTGGTTGTTGCGGCATGGTGTAAGCTCGTTCGAACTTATTTATAAGGGGTGACCGCCGAAATGATTCGTCAGCGAAGTCTACGTGCTGCATTTTTGTTGGTTCCGTTTTTGTTTGCGTTTCGTGTGTTTGCGCAAAACGCGCCGCCTGCTGACCTGGACGCGTACGTAGCGCGCGCGATGAAGACCTACGAAGTGCCGGGAATTGCGGTGGCGATCATCAAGGATGGCAAGGTGGTGTTGTCGAAGGGATATGGTGTGCGGAGACTCGGCGAGCCTGCGCCAGTGGACGAAAACACGGCGTTTGCCATCGGATCAAACACCAAGGCATTCACGGCGGCGGCGCTGGCGACGCTGGTGGACGAGGGAAAAATTTCGTGGGACGACCCGGTGTACGAACGATTGAAGGGTTTCGAGATGTATGACCCGTATGTATCTAAGGAGATGCGCATTCGTGATCTGCTTTGCCATCGAAGCGGGCTGGGACTTGGCGAAGGCGACCTGATGTTCTGGCCGCATACGACCTTCACGCGGGAGGATGTGGTTTATCGAGTGCGTTTCCTTAAGCCGGCGAGCAGTTTCCGGACGCGCTTTGCTTATAACAACTTGATGTTTGTTACCGCGGGCCAAGTGGTGGCTGAAGTGAGCGGAAAAAGTTGGGACGATTACGTTCGGGAGAAAATTTTCTTGCCGCTGGGAATGAAGTCCACTGTTACCAGTCCGACTGCATACAAGCCTGGCGCGGATTGGGCATTCCCGCATGCCAAGGTGGATGGACAGTTAAAGGCGTTGCCGTTCGAAAATCTCGACAATGTGGGCCCGGCAGGCTCGATCATATCTTCGGTTGCGGATTTGTCGCAGTGGGTGCTGGTGCAACTGAATCACGGGAAGATGGTGAATAGCGACCCGCGGCTGTTTAGCGAAAAATCTGGGCGAGAGATGTGGTCGCAGCAGTCCGTCATTCCCGTGAATCCGGGAGCAGAGGAATTGAAAGCATTACGGCCACACTTTTCTGGATACGGGATGGGGTGGTTTCTGCGGGATTACAAGGGTCGAAAGCTGGTGGGGCATGACGGAGGAGTAGCCGGCTTTGTTACGCGGGTGCTGCTGGTGCCGGAGGAGAACTTGGGGGTGGTGATCCTCACGAATGCGGAGGAAGACTATGCCTACGAATCCATTCTCTACCATGTATTGGATGCGTACTTGGGCGGACCTACGCAGGATTACATTGCGTCTTTCAAAGCGGTGGAGGACAAAGAGCGCAAGGACGCCGACGAAACCATGCAGAAGGCGCAACAATCGCGTGACGCAAATTCGAAGCCGTCGCTGCCGCTGAAGAAATACGTGGGCGATTATTCCGATCCATGGTACGGCAGGGTGACGATTGGTGAGGAAAATGGCGGGCTGGTCTTAAATTTCCTGCGCACGGAAAAGGGAATCGCCGATTTACAGCACTGGCAATACGACACGTTCAAGGCGCACTGGCACGAGCGTACGACGGAGGATGCGTTTGTTACATTTGCACTGAAGCCGGACGGAAGCATCGATCACTTCACGATGGTGGCAGTGTCGCCACTGGCGGACTTCAGTTTCGATTATCAGGATTTGTATTTCACGCCGATGCTGCCGGCGCAGAAGAAATAGGGAACTGGAACTACTCGGTCAGAAATTCGACGGACGGAGGGCCGGGGAGAATGCCGGCCGCGGTGCCGCGCTCGATCAGGTCGCAGACGGCTTTTTTGCCTTTTTCGCCGTAGCCGAGGGTCCACTTGTTGACGTACATGCCGACAAATTTATCGGCGAGCTCGGTGTCCATGTCGCGGGCAAATTGCATGGCGTAGTTAAGAGCTTCTTCGCGATGCTCGAGGCCATAAGCAACGCTATCGCGAATGGTTTTAGCGATGACGCGGCCAATTTCCGGACCGAGCGCGCGGCGGACAGCGTTTCCGCCTAGCGGCAACGGTAGGCCGGTGAGTTCCTGCCACCAGATTCCCAGATCAATTACACGGTGCAAGCCCAGTTGCGGGAAAAAGAGCTGTCCTTCATGAATGAGCAGGCCGGCCTCGACAACTTCGTTCTTTACCGCTTCAATGATTTTGTCGAAGGGGAGCACCACGGGTTCAAAGTCTGGCTGGTAAAGCTTCAAGGTCAGGTAGGCAGAGGTCTTCAGCCCTGGGACGCCGATGCGCAAACCCTTTAAGTCTGCCGGGCGCATGGAGCGGGAAGAAACCACGATGGGGCCGTAACCTTCGCCAAAGCTGGCACCGCAATCAAGCAAAACATATTTGTCTCGCAAGGAAGGATAGGCGGCAAAGCTGACCGCAGTGACGTCGTAGGTTTCGGTGAGGGCCGCTTCGTTGAGAGACTGGATGTCGGAGAGGACGTGAGTGAACTTATAGCCCGGCGTGGTGAGCTTGTGGGTCGCAAGCGCGTAGAACATAAACGCGTCATCAGAATCGGGCGAGTGGGCTAGCTTGAGCTCTCGTGACTCTTTTTCGGTTTTGGATCCCGTGCGTGTGGCAGCCATGGACATTAAACCCTCTGCCCGGACTGAGTTGCTCGCAGAGATAATTCGCCGATGACACGACGCTTCAGGGTAGTGAAGGCAGGGTCATACGACAGGGACTGCGTGGCGTGCGGCCGGGCTTGCTTCGCAAAAGAAAGCGTAACATACCCGGAGTTTCGGCGGAAGCATGCGGGGCCACGAAAGTTTTTTAGCGGAAGAAAGTTCTATTGCGGATTTGATTTGTACAGCTGCGATGTGGACTTAGACCGCGGAAACCAGGTGGGCGATGGCGTCTTCGAAACTGACGTGACCATCGAGATAGGGTTGCCAGTACATAGTGATTACAAGCAGATACTCATTCCAGCCACGCTGGGTAAACTTGGTGCGCAACTCCGTGGTGATGCCGTTGGTTTTGAATTTGCGCAGCGTGCCGTCGGTAGAAGCGTCGGTAGAAGACGATTCCGGGCTGGGATCTTCCATCACCGGGCTGATGACTTCGCCGGTGGTGTAAAGGATGAGAGCGTGCCAGAGATCGCGAGGAATAGGTTTATCGCGCTGTTTACATTCACGGCTGATGGCGTCTTCGACGGGACGAGCGATGTCGTGCGAGGCTTCGAGGAAGACAACTTCCAGGGCCTCGGGGCCCTGGTTGCGCGAATCGGTGCTGGCAATGGTCACGCGTAAGGGATCGAGAGTGGTGTAGGCGCCGGCGGCATTTGCAAAGGCACAAACTTCTACACGAATTTTTTCCTTTGGCCATTTCGCCTGGTAAATGTCGGCCAAACGTTCGGACAGGCCTACGCCTTGTTCGCGGACCAGGGGAGCCATGCGTACCACCCAACGGCGGTTGGAGCGATCGTGATCGGCCCACCAGTGAGCGCGATAAATAGGAGCCGCGGCTTCCAGGATGACGCCAATATTTCCGGGGAGGCCAGCGTCGCAAGCACGTTTCTTTTTACCGAGAAGCTCGTTGCAATCTTCGAAGTCACCGAGTTGGTTGTTGAGCAGAATCAAGTCGATGTTGACCTGCATATCTTTGTTGGTGTAATTCGCATTGTAGTAGGCGATGGCTTCGTCCCAGGCTTTTTGTTCGGTGGGAGAAAGAGTTACTCCGGTGTCTGGCCCTTGTTTCATTACAGGGCCTGTTGGCTTAGGCGGGGGGTTGCCACGAGCCTTTGCGTCGGCACGCGCGCGAGCTTCGTGATAAAGAAAATGATGCAGGTTCACCCAGAAGCCGCTATGAAATTCGAAGACGGGGAGAGGCCCGTAAGCAGATTCGACCTGTTGCGCGGGTGCGCTTGGCGCCACAAAGCAAAGCAGAAGGCCCAGGAGCAGGGAGATGGCAGGGCGAGAAAAAGGCCAGTTCATAGCGGAAGTGGCAATGGTAACGCAACTTTCGTGGTGCTCAAATTGAGTTTGTTTACAGATTCCAGAATGCCCCTGAGCTTGCTGCGGCGCCTTGAGCCCTGCACCGCAGCATGAAGTATTATCGCACTTAATATTCTTCGCCCGACTCGTTTAACCATTTGTCGAGTGTGGCTTGCTGCTGAGCCGTTATTTGTGTGAAGTAGACTCCCATGCCAAGACGAGCGCTGACATAGACGACCAAGGCTACCGCTTCAAAAATATCCTGGCGATGTGTTATGCGCACGCGAACTTGAGAACCCTGCGGAACGGGATTCAGGGTATCAATGTAACAGCCGGTGCGGCTGAGATCCGAGGTGCGAGCGTTTAGCTTGACGCCACGCGGTAATTCAACCACCTCGGCCGCCAGCACCAGCGGATAGCGAGGTGAGTTCCTTCTTTCCGCGATGACGTTGCCCATACCTTCCTCTGCCGCGATCGCCCGCGGCGGTTATACCGCTCCGAGAAAGGTGTGGCATGAGGGCGAAAGCCCTCTGCAAAGGAAGGATGATCCCAAGGCTATTTTCGCTCCGGGAGGATGGTCGTTCAATGCCCAGCGGTGGTTTAGTGCGAATCAGTAACCGGAATGTTGGGAGGTGGCTGCACGTGGGGCAGTGATGTGGCCCGATAACGTTAGTTAATTGATCTTGGGGTCCACTTCGCTGCCTACGGCGCCTTGGCGATCAGCAGCGTGGAGAGTGCCGGAGGAATCGCGGAAAAAGGAGTGCGTGCCGGTGCGACCGTAATCGATGGGAATCGCAGCGATTTGGTATTTTGCAGGAGCTCCGGAGTTATTGGCGCCAACAATCACGTAGCGAAAAGCGTAGCCGTCTTTGCGACCTGAGGCCAGATCTCCGCTGATGAGGCTAGCCGATTCACTTTTGGGCGCACCTTGCGGAGGCGGGCCGAGGTCAGATAGTGAATCCGGCAATCGCGTGTACGTCTTGCGGTATTTTTCAATGGCGTCGACTAATTCCTTCAAGTGGGTCAGGGCCGCTTGTTCATTGGATTTCATCTCGGCGCGATCCCATTCCTCGCCGAGAGTGGGAAGATCGAGCAACAGCAGACCGAGGGATAACAGCTTCCATTCATTTTTTTCCTGGACCATGCCCATGATGACGCGATGAGTGTTGGTGTCGGCGGTATCGGTTGCATCTTTTACGATCAGGGGAATGTAGGCAAGATTCTCGCGCAGTTCTGGCTTGCCAATCTGCATCAACGTAGTGACGGTTGGCGTTACACAGGAAACAGTGACGCTGCCAGCTTGATCCGTTTCTACGCGAGGTTCGCCGGCGCCATCCAGCAAGACAAAGCGTTTCAGGAGGGTGGCTTGTGCCGCGGTGGTCAGATGGGTGAAGGCTTCGGAGTTTCGAACGGTCAGTAGCCGCGCGAAATCGGGGCGCTTCTGAGCGCACGCTGCAATCAATACATCGCGCAACACACTTTGGGGCGCGTCGCCTTTTGTCTGGGCGAAAGTGGCGGCTGCAAAAAGGAATGCGGCGATAGCGAGGCAGAAACAACGCGCTAAGAACTTCTCATTGTTCATGACTCTGACGATCTCCCTTAGTCCTTCGCTCTGGCGATAATTGAGGCTAAATTTTGCGTGAACGCAGAACGCGGCATCACTTCGGAGCAGCCAGCGGCACGGGCTTGTGCTGCTAATTCTGTTTGAACATGGGACAGGAACGCGACGATGGATAAATCTTTTTGAGTGGCGCGAATGCGTTCGATGGTGGCCACGGGTGCGCTGCGCGCGTTGAGGTCCACGATAAGTAGTTTTGTCGGGGATTCTAAGAGGCCATCCAGCGCTTCGGCAGTGGTTGCCACTTTAAATTCGACACCCAAATGTTTTGCGGTTTCGGCGACTTTCATTTGAAAAAACAAATCATCCATCAAGGCGACCACGCGACCCATGCTTTTCTCCTTAAGCTCACGAAAACCGACCGTAGGTTGAGCTTGGCCACGGGCAGCCAACGGATTACAATCGGCCTGCCCGCCCTAGGTGTTCGATGCAAGCAGTGGCCCTCGCGACTCTTCAGCGACCGGTATCGCTATTGGAGAAGACGCCCGCGCTTCTAGAGATTCTGCTGCGCGATTTGCCATTGCCCCTGCTGGAATGGAAACCAGCCGCCGATCGCTGGTCGATCGTCGAAGTGATTGCTCACTTGGTGGTGATCGAGCAGCTTTACGAAGGGCGAGCGCGCCGCATCATTATGGAGGAAAACCCCACGCTGACGAAGTACGTTCCCGCGGACGAAGCCGAGATTCAGAAGAAGTCGGCCGCTGAGCATCTGGAGAAATTCGTGGCGTTGCGACGGGCCTTTGTGTTTTACCTGCACTCCGTGCCTTCGGGAGATGGAGCGCGAACGGGCCAGCATCCTGGATTGGGCACGATCACATTGTCACAGATGCTGCACGAACTGGCGAACCATGATCTTGGGCACTTGCGGCAAATTGCGGAACTTTATCGTGCGCAGGCGTTCTATCCATATGTCGGGCCGTTTGAGAAGTATTCGCGGCCGAGGCCATAAGCCGGTAATACGCAGCCCATTTAAATTCAAATTGAAAAAACGGATTCCGCGGAACTGATGGGTAATTCGGATTAGTGGGCGGAAGTGGGAGCGTGGGCACCGACCGTTTCGTCGGGTACATCACCTTTACGGCCCTTCACGCGATCGTAGACGCTGACCTGGCTGACTGAGCCTAGCGCTTCGTTGTAAAAGGTGGGAACGCCCAATGCGGTGCGCAGTTCTTCGTTGAACTTGCGCAGATTTTCGAGGTGCGAGGCGAGAGCCGGGAGTTTGATGCCCTCGTCGGTGAGCAGAAATTTCTGGTAGCCCGCGTCCCACAGTTTGGCGAATTGGCCTTTGACCATGATGGTGGGCAATACGGTCATCTGAAATTTTTCGTCAGGGGTTTGGCGAAACTCCGCGCCGGACCCATATTTTTCGACGCGCACGACGCCGCGGGTGCTACCGACCGCAAAGCCCAGGGCGGCTAACTTATCGATGGCAGTCTTGTCAAAACGCTCGTCGACATTCCACATAGGGTTACAGAGTAAGCGATAGAGGCGAAGGCTGTAAAGGCGGAGGCGTTTGCAAGCGCAAGTCTAAGTCTACGGAAGCAGATGCAATGGATTGCTTCTTTGGATTGGACACGACGGGAAGCCCGTCAGACACTCTCGCGCAGCAAGGCGGTGAGCGGGAGAGATCTGAAAAAGCTTTCAGATTATATTCTCGAAGCTGAAACAATATTCACTTGTTTCCGTCACGAAGCATTCACTACTCTATCGGCAACTCAGGGTGTCGTCGGGGGCAGTTTGCTCTAACTGGTCGAGGATGTGGGGTTACCGCGAGTCGCGCCGCAGCGGAACGCCAAAAAATCAAATGATTCAGGGAGTGGTCGCAATGAATCTCAATTTGTCCAGAGTGTTGGCGTTTGTCGTTTGCGTCGCATTGGTATCACTACCATTACGAGCGCAGCAGAATTTTGGTTCGCTCAATGGGACGGTAACGGACAGCAGCGGGGCCTCGGTGCCACAGGCGAAAGTAGAAGCCCGAAATGTGGGCACGAATCTGTTGCAAGCAGCCACCACGCAGAACGACGGGTCTTATAGCATCGCTGACCTGCCGATCGGGACGTATGCAGTTACAGTTACGAAGGATGGATTCCGGAGTGAGCAATTTACGGAAATCCTGGTGCGTGGTGGCGTAACTACCACCGTGAATGCACGCCTGGAGCCTGGAAAGGTATCCGCGACGGTTACGGTGACGGGCACTCCGCTGCTAAACGAGACGGACACCACGATTGGCTACACGCTGAGCTCGGAGTTGATTGAGAAGGTTCCTCTGGGGACCGGCAGCTTTACACAACTCGCGATTCTAAGCCCTGGCGTGAGTGCCGACATGCTCGGAGGGTCCGGCGCCAATGCCGGCTTGGGCAATCAGAACATCTGGGCAAACGGCCAACGTGATACCAGCAACAGCTTTGCTTTTAATGGTGTAAACGCGAACAACATTTTTAATGGCAAGTCGTCCAGCCAGGTGGGAGCGAATCGTTTCGTGCTTAGCACCGGCGAGAATTTTGGGCCATCGAACGGTGGAGGCGGAGACATTCAGACCAGCATGTCGGTCTACAATGCCATCGGTCAGGGTTTGCCCTCCGCGCCTCCGGAAACGATCGAGGAATTGCGGGTCAATACTTCTATGTACGACGCGTCGCAAGGTGCAAACAGCGGCGCGCACATTTCGCAAATCACGAAATCCGGCACGAACGATTATCACGGACAGGTTTACGAATATTTTCAATCTAACAAGATGAATGCTGCGCCGTTCTTCCGCAATGCAGATCCGACGATTCCTGCAAATCAGAAGACTCCTGGACTTCACTATAATCGCTTTGGCGGCACGTTGGGTGGACCGATCAAGAAGGACAAAGTTTTCTTTTTTGCGTCGTATCAGGGGATTCGTGTCACCGATCAGACCTACGGAACTTCTCTGGATGCCGTTCCGCCAGACCTCACAGATGATCGAACTCCGCAAGGCATCGCCAACACGGTGAACACGGACTTTAACTCCGGCTGCGGCACAACTGGAAATTCTGCTTGTCTGCAGCCCAATCAAATTGATCCGGTAGCACTGGCACTGTTGCAGGCGAAGACCCCGCAGGGGACCTACTTGATTCCTTCCGCGCAGACAACGTCAACGGCGCTGGGGCACAATGCCACGGTGCAGGGTCCGCCAGCGACGTTCACTGCGGATCAAGTTAATGGAAACATTGATTACAACTTCAGCCAGAAAGACCGGATTACCGGCAAGTACTTCTACCAGCGTACTCCCGCGACAAGTGAATTCTCGGCCAGTCAAGTGTCTGGATTCCCGCAAAAAATGGACGCCGGGTCGCAGGTGTTCTCGCTGAACAACACCACCATTCTCACGCCGAATTTTACGTGGGAGCAGCGCTTCGGATTCATTCGCGAGAAGGCGTTCGTCACTACGGGTCAGCCGTTTGGACCGAACGCCATCGCGGGAACTAGCCAGTCGATCAATTTGTTTGGACAAAAAACGTTTCCTGGGATCGTTATTTCAAATAGCGATGGGAATTTCGACGGGCTGAACATTGGAACGGGTGGCTCACCTTTCGCGAATGCTGGTGTGTTCCAGAATCAGTTCGAGGCGGCTACCAGCGTCAATTGGGTTCATGGACGGCACACTATCGCCGCGGGCTTCAACTGGGATCACACCCAATTGAACATCCTGAATCGGAACAGTGACGTGGCGGGCCTTACGTTCGGGAACTTTGCGGATTTTGTTGTGGGACAACTGCGCTCGGGGATCGGTAATACGGTGCTGTTCACCGGTTCCAGCAATCGCTACTATCGCGCGAATCAAGTCGGTACGTTCGTGCAGGACAATATCCGGTTGCGTCCGAACCTGACGGTCAACCTGGGATTGCGTTGGGATTGGGACGGGCCGTTGTACGAGAAGAACGGATTGCTTGCGAACTTTTATGCCAAGGATTTTTCTTATAATCTGGCATCGGACTCTTTCTCGAATATTGGTCTGGTGGTTGCGGGGAATAATAAGAGTCTGGGAACTCCAGGCGTAAGCGACTCGACCATGACTGCAAGGCAGTGGGGATTTGGACCTCGGATTGGAGTCGTCTGGAGCCCTTCACGATTCAAGAATGTCGTGGTACGGGCGGGCGCTGGTCTGTACTACGACCGCGGCGAATTTTACTCTGAGTTTTCGCCAAGCGCGGGTAACGGTTTCAACGGTCCGTTTGGTGTGACGCTGGAGGCGCCATTCGTCATTCCGACGACGAACTCGTGCACGAACGCCTACGATCCGGTCAGCGGAACGAGTTGTTTTGCGCAACCCTTTGGTTCAACACCTCCTCCGCAACCTCCGAAGAATCTCAGTAGCGTGGCTGCGTTGGTGCAGAATCGGGCAGGCCTAATCAGCGGTAATTCGGGACTACTGTTCGGTGGTTACGACCCCACGAACAAACTGCCTTACTCAGAGAACTGGCAATTGGATATGCAGTGGCAGCCGATTAACACCGTGGCTATCACCCTCGGATACGTGGGAAATCATGGAGTTCATTTGGTGATGCCGATTGCATTCAACCAAGCCGGAATCGCAACCGCCTCCAATCCGATTAACGGCGAGACATCTTCGTACGGGTATCAGGTTCCAACGCTTTCCGGAACCACGGAACCGTTTAACACATCAACCGGGGGAAATACGGACCTGAGATCGCCCTACATCGGGTATAGTCCCAACTCTGTTTTCTATAAAGCGGAAGGAATTTCAACCTACAATGCGTTGCAATTGTCGGTGCAGAAACGACTCAGCCATGGATTTCTGGTGACGGGGTCGTATACGTGGTCGCACACCCTGGATGAACAGAGCGGTTTGGGACTTTTCTTCACCGGGAACAATCCGTTGCAGCCGCATTCCGCTTATGCATCTTCGGATTTCGATCGCACTCACGTGTTGACGATTTCGTATCAATACGAGATTCCCAAGCTTAAGAGCGCGACAGGATTCGTGGACAAAGTAGCGAATGGGTGGGGCGTCGGGGGAATCACGGTGGCACAGAGCGGGCAGCCTTACAGCATTTACGATTTCACTGGAGGTGTAGCCAGCATTTATTACGGGACAAACAACTTCATCGGCAACCCAATTGTGCCGTTGCTACCTGGGCAGACGGCAAGCAGCGCTCAGAACGTTCCAAAGTGCACGACGGGAAATGAGCCCTCGTGCCAGGGACCCACCTTGGTGAATACAGCAGCGTTCGGTGTTCCGTTGATTCCTGCAGGGCAGATGGGAGTACCCGCAGGAGACACTTTCGAAACCGGTTATGGGGCGACGGGTCGCAACATTTTCAGAGCCAATTTTCAGACGCGCTTCGACTTCAACGCTTTCAAGGAAACCAAGCTCACCGAAAGATTCAACCTACGATTCGACGCGCAGTTCTTCAACATCTTTAATCATCCGGTGTTTGACGCTCCGAACAACAACGTGGCGTTCAATCCTTCTTTCTGCAATCCACCGGACATGACGACATCGTTTAATTGCGGTTCGTCGCCGGGATACTTGGCACCGCCGTCGGGTCATGGAGGAACAGTTCAACACACGTTAGGGAGTCCAAGATTTGTGCAACTTGCATTGCACTTGGTTTTCTAAGTTCTGACCATCCTTGGCCATTCAAAGGGCCGCTGCGGCGGCCCTTTTTGTTTTGTGCGGCTACGTGGCTCATCACGCTGACGGTGGTAGGCGGAATTGTTGTCGTGGCGGGCTTGGTTCGGTTCGGCTTCTTCCATATGGGTGCTGCATTGCGTAGAATGAAAAGAGCAGTTGGGAAAATATATAATGTCGACAAAAACGCAGCCGGTAACTGGCGGGCAGGCCGCCGCCACAAGCCTCACTAACGAGGAAATTCTTCGGTATAGCCGCCATTTGATCATGCCCGAAGTGGGGATGGAGGGGCAGCTCAGGCTGAAGAACGCGAAAGTTCTGTTGATTGGCACTGGAGGGCTTGGTGCACCTCTCGGGCTGTATTTAACGGCCGCGGGCGTAGGAAAAGTTGGGTTGGTGGATTTCGATGTTGTGGATTTTACGAACCTGCAGCGGCAAGTGACGTTTGGCAGCAGCGATGTTGGCAAGCCGAAGACCGAAGCGGCTCGTGCGCGCCTCTCTAACCTGAATCCTGATGTTGAAATCGCCACGTACGAGACGAAACTGACCAGCGAGAATGCTCTGGAGCTGTTCCAAGATTACGACATCATCGTGGATGGGACCGATAATTTCCCCACGCGTTATCTGGTGAATGATGCGTGTCTGCTGCTCGCGAAGCCGAATGTGTACGGCTCGATTTTCCGCTTTGAGGGGCAAGTTACCGTGTTTGGCATGCCGGATGGGCCTTGTTATCGCTGTTTGTATCCGGAGCCACCTCCGCCGGGGCTGGTGCCTTCGTGCGCAGAAGGTGGCGTGTTAGGCGTGTTGCCGGGAATTATTGGCTCGCTTCAGGCAATGGAAACGATCAAGCTGATTCTGGGTCGCGGGGATTCTCTGGTAGGGCGTTTGTTGCTCTTCGATGCTCTAGCACTGAAATTCCGCGAGCTGAAGCTGCGCAAGAATGCGAATTGCCCAATGTGCAGCAGCAATCGCACGATTCACAAGCTGATCGATTACAACGAATTCTGCGGTATGCGTGGCGAAGAAGAGCCAGAAGTCGATCTGCATGTGCCGGAAATGACTCCGCGCGAACTGAAGGCGCGGCTGGATAATGGAGACGATCTATTCATCCTGGATGTCCGGGAGCCGCACGAGTATCAGATCTGCAATTTAAAGGGGCACCTAATTCCCCTAGGGGAACTGCCGCGTCGCGTGCATGAATTGGATTCTTCGCATGAAATTGTGGCGCATTGCCGCAGCGGAAAGCGTTCGGCCGAGGCGGTGGACTTTCTACGCAAGGCAGGCTTCCGCAAGATCCATAATCTGCGCGGCGGTATCTTGTCATGGTCCACGGAAGTGGATCCCACCGTGCCGCGTTACTAGGCGACGTGACCAATTAAGCGCAGGATGAAGCTAACGAATGGCGCTGTTGTTGTTTTTCGTGTGATGCATCGTTATCTTGGGATTAGCGTTTTTCAGACATCCGGGTGTTCAAATCGACGGAGGCTCCTTTGCCAGCAGCGAAAGTTACTATCTTCAACAACGGTCCACTGCGTGTGGAAGGCGACTTTGAAATTGTGGACCAAGAGGGCAAGCCCTTTGGACTGGGTGGGCGCACGGCGGTAAGCCTCTGCCGCTGCGGACACACCGCAAATTCTCCGTTCTGCGACGGTTCGCACAAGCGGCAGAGTTTCAACGATACGGTTAGCGCGCGGGACCTGCAGCCCGTAGCTCCTAAACCCTGAAATCTCTGCCTCAAAGCAGGATGAGACTGTCTCAGTCTGAGAATGGGTGCCAGTTCGGAGTGTAGGTGTCCATGTGCCCGGTAACCTTCTGGATACACGGACGATAGAGTTTTATAATAGGACACAGAGCGGTCTAGGTCCTGTCTCGACCGTGTCTCATCGGAAACAGCAGCCTTCCTACCACATTTTTAAGTGGCGCTAAATCAATCACATCCAATCGGTTTTAGGCCCGTCGAGAAAGGGCATGGACGTGCTATTCCCCTGTGTTGTTGGGTTTCATAGGCATTTGGGGGATATGTTGGGAGATTGGGCCACAATCAAGGGTTTTCTCCGCAGGGATCGCGGCAACTTGCCCGCGATTGCCTATGGCTTATTGGGCACGCTGTTCGTGGCGATGGTGCTGTATGCCCGGCACGCGCACATGTCAGGCTCACCGACGACGTATCTGTATCTAGAAGTCGGTGGATCACTGCTCAGTTTTTGCTATGCGGCCAACGCCCTGGTGCGTTTCCGTGGCACGCATGATCGCATTGCATTGATTTTGGCGTTTGGATTTGTGCTGTCGGGGATGATTGAGACGATTGGCTACTTCGGTCTCAATAATCTTCTGCATCTTGGGCCAATCGCTCTCGCCCGCGTACCAATGGGCTGGATGGTCGGGCGTACGCTACTGGCGGTGTTGTTGCTGGCTGCGCTGGGCGTGGAACGGTTTATTCCCACGGCGCGACAGCCAAGCCGGGAAACTGCGGGTGCGCTCTTCGTTGTTGCCGCCGCCACCTATATTACGAGCGCGGCGTTTATCGCTGCTCCGGCCACACCCGTGGCGCAGGCTGGTGCGTTTTTCTCACGCCCATGGGAAATGCTGCCCGGTGGACTTTTTGCGCTGGCAGCTCTGTTTTTCTATCACCGCTATCTGAACGAAAAGAAGAACGACAGTGACGCCTCGCTGTATGACTATTCGCTTTTCCTGGTAGCGCTGCTCAACGCAGCGTGCCATCTTGCTGCCCTTTTCTCACGCCGTTTATTTGATGGACCATTTTTTCTGGCAGAATCCGCCAAGGTAGCCAGCTATTCAATCATGCTGTGCGGGGCTCTGGTGGATCAGGCGCGTCTTTTTGATCAGGTGCGCAACCTTGCGGTCAGCGACCCACTGACCGGTTTGGCGAATTATCGTCGGCTGATCGCGGTGATCGAGTCTGAGTTGGATCGTTCGCGCCGGACGAATCGTCCCTTCAGCATCGTTCTGCTGGACATGGACGGTCTCAAAGGAATTAACGACCGCTACGGGCATTTGGTGGGCAGCCGCGCGCTGGTTCGCCTGGGAAAAACTCTACGCAATCAATCGCGGGCCATTGATACGCCAGCGCGGTATGGTGGCGACGAATTCGCTGTGGTGCTCCCAGAAGCACCAAAGGACCTGGCAGATCGCGTTTCGGTGCGCATCCGCGAACGGCTGGCTATGGAGTCTGAAGAGCCGCGGCTGTCGGTGAGCACCGGCATTGCCGCGTATCCCGAAGACGGGGACACTGCGGAAAAACTTTTGGGCGCCGCAGATCGCGTTTTGTACCGCATGAAGCATCGCGGTAGCGCCATGAATTCCATCACGCGGATAGCCGCGTGCCTGTGAGGATGAATACGATGCCTCAGGGGAATGATTTTACCGCTCACCGCCGTGAGAATCGGATCCCGATGGAAATCCCCGTGGTGTTAGACGGGCATCGGCACGATCCCGGCGCTGAGCCGACGTTTACGGAAAACGTAAGCGCGGGCGGGGCACGAGTGGTGAGCGTGCGTCGCTGGGATAAAGGTGCGCAGATTGTGTTTGCTTCGCGCACTGGCGAATTTCGTTCGGCGGCTCGGGTGGCTTACTGCCAACCAATCCATGGCGACGGCTATGCGGTTGGGGTGGAATTCCTCGAACCGAAGGGGCGATGGGTAGTTCAATCTGCGAGTTAGCTCGACGGGCTCCGGCGAGCGGATAGGAGGGAACGACTGGAACAACTTTTCAGGAAGAACAATTACTTGCGCAAATGTTGTAGGTGAGAGCGTCGGACGGATCGAGAAGGAGCCGTTCGACGCTTTCTCCATTTAAAGTCGGTGTAGTTACAAAGTATGGTTTTGGCCGGATGCATAGTTCGTCTGCTCAGGTTCCACCTCGCGGCTTTCTTTCAATTCCCAGACAGAATGATGGTTACAATTTTCCCAATGGCATGACCTGCGCAGATGTTGGCGGCCTTGTCTCGGGAAATTGGGGACTGCTGCGCAAAGTAACGTTCGAGCCGAGGGTTGTATACTTGTTCGCCGGTTTCTACGTTGCGGGAATTAGCAGACGAGGGAGGATTCGTTGAACATTTTGGTTACGGGAGGCGCCGGGTACATAGGCAGCATCTGCTCGGAAGTTCTGCTATCGCGTGGACATCACGTGATTGCGCTGGATAATTTACAGGAAGGCCACCGCGCCGCTGTTCCGCCTGCGGCAACATTTTGTCAAGTTGATTTGGGGGACCGGCCCGCGCTCGAGACGGTTTTTTCGAAGAATAAAATTGATGCGGTGATGCATTTTGCGGGTGAGGCTCTGGTGGCCAAGTCGGTTCGCGAGCCGAGTACGTTTTACGCGGCCAATGTTGCGTGTGGGGTGAACCTACTCGATGCGATGGTTCGGCACGGCGTCAATAAGCTGATTTTTTCTTCGACGGCGGCAACGTATGGCGAGCCGGAAATTACGCCGATTCCGGAAGAACACCGGAAAGCGCCGATCAATCCTTATGGCAAAACCAAGCTGGTCTTTGAGCAAATTCTGGCGGACTACCGCGCGTACACGGGACTGAAATATGTAACGGTGCGGTACTTCAATGCGGCGGGTGCCAGCGTTGAAAGGGGCGAAGCACATCGTGTCGAATCGCATCTGATTCCGCGAGTACTCGACACGGCTTTAGGCGTTTATCCGATTCTCGAAATTTTTGGATCGGACTATCCGACGCCGGACGGTACCTGTGTCCGCGATTACGTACACGTGTTGGACATTACTGATTCGCATCTTCGTGCGTTGGAGGAGATCGATCGGGTCCCTGGAGAAGCGTTTAACGTTGGCAATAATCGAGGATTTTCGAACCTGGAAGTTGTGCAGGCGGCGGAGCGGCTCTCGGGCCACAAAGTTCCGCACAAGCTTTCGCCGCGGCGGCCGGGCGACCCGGCAACGCTGGTGGCTAGCAACGAAAAACTGAAACGGATGCTTGGCTGGGAAGCTTTGCATTCGTCGTTGGAAGAAATTATCGAATCAGCATGGAATTGGCGACGCAGGTTTCCGCGTGGCTACTCGGACTGAGAATCCAGTCTAAATACTAGGATTATGGCTTTGGTTCGAGACTAGCGTTCGTTCCCAGCACATCTCCATAAACGTGAACCATTTCCTGTACCATGCGCTCGGCGGAAAATTTCTCGGCCACGCGCGCGCGTCCCGCCTCACCCATGCGTTGCGCCGATGCGGGATCTCGCAATAATTTTGCAGCAGCCTCTGCAATTGCTTGGGAATTGCGAGGCTCAACCTGAATGCCACTGCGTTCGTTTTCGACGATTTCGCCCAGCGCACAGCCAAAAAAAGTGATCGACGGCACCGCGTAGGCCATGGCAGCCAACAGTGAAGTGCCTAAACCCTCGAAAAGGGAAGGGAACACAAAGAGGTCAATGGCTTCGTAGGCCGCGGAAATATTCTTCATGAAGCCGGCGAAAACGACTCTCGGCTGTAATCCTAACTCTGCGACAAGGGCTTCTAGTTGAGGGCGATATTTTCCTTCACCGGCGATCAACAAGCGGGCTTCTGGGAATTCCTGGCGCAATTCTGTCAATGCGCGAATCACCCATTCATGGCCTTTGTCGGACTGCAGCGCGCCGACGCACCCTATCACTTTGTTGGAAGACTTGATGCCCCAGTGCGCGCGGGCCGCTTGTCGCGCTGCAGCGGATGGCAAGTGCGGAATCTCTACGCCTTCATACACGACGCGCAACTTATCTTGTGGCGCTCCAGAGGCTGCGGCTTGTTCCGCAACCCAGTGAGAGTTGGCTACAATGCAGGCCGCCGACTTATATCTCGCCTGGGCCAGCGCACTTTTGCCAAGTGGAAAGCCGACGCGACGCGAAATTACAAAGGGAAGCTGCCGATGGGCTCCGGCGAGCCATGCCGCGGTCACGGCGTGGGCTTCATTGGCGTGCACCAGGTCGACGCGGCCATCGCTTAGAAGTGCGCGAATTCTAGCAGCGGCAGGCAGGCGAAACATTCCGCGGGAGACTTCGTGTACGTAAATTCCCACGCGTTTTGCGCGGCGTCCGAGGGAAGAACCTTTGGCGGTTAGCAATTCTGCGGCGTGTCCCCGCTCATACAATCCTTTGAGTAGCAGCAGGGCTTGGCTTTGCCCGCCGCGCCATTCCGTGTCTAAATCAACGAGCAGGGGGATCATCGTTCACCGCGAGAGTTTGTGCGATTTTCTGCCGCGATGAGTTTGCCAAGCTTGGCGTATTTCAGACGAACACCTCGTGCTGCCATCTGGGCAATCAGTGCGCCGCGATAGCCATCCAGAAACCCTGCGCCGAGGAAAAAATGGCGAACCCAACTCCAGGGAGTGGCAATCCACATGGCGCCACGCCAATCGCGCTTGCCGTTTTCGAACATTTCCCTGGCAACGGCGGTGGTGTAGCGTTCGAGCTTGGCCTCGTGTTCGGCGAAATCGCGGATCGTGTAGTGGAGCAAATCGCCCTGCAATCGGCCGGCTGAACCTTGGAAGCGCAGCGCGGAATGGATGGCTCCCTCAAAATGCGCACGGTCGCGGCGGTAGATGCGTCGCTGCCAATCCGGGTACCAGCGGGAATGATGAATCCAGGCGCCGAGATACCAGGTGAGGCGGGCCATTTCGTAAACAGGATGGCTGGGTTGGGATTTCTTCCACTGTAACACGGAGGCTTTCAGGTCGTCGCTCAATTCTTCGTCGGCATCTAACAGAAAAATCCAGTTGTGGGTGGCCAGCGAAGCCGCATAGTTTTTCTGGTCTGCGTGGGTGGTGAAAGCCCGCTGCACCACCCGGGCGCCGTGCTCTTTGGCGATTGCCGCGGTGCGATCAGTGCTGCCGCCATCAACCACCACGATTTCGTCTGACACTTCTTGGACGGACTTCAATACACGCGGAAGGTTTTCCTGTTCATTTTGCGCGACGATGCAGATGGTTAGCTGATTCATTCCTACGTACACTGCCCTGACCCGCGTCAGTATCTCACAGCCCGGAGCAAGCTTCTCGGACGTTTGGTGTTAAGTATTTTGTTTTGGGTGGATGTTTATCTGAATCCTGCTGCTACCGACGCGGAATTCTGCCCCATTTTGCAGCATGGCGGCACGCACGCGTTCTTCTTCAAAGAATGTGCCGTTGGTGGAGTCCAAGTCCTTCAGGCTGATCATAGGACCTCTAATTTCAAGCACACAATGAAATCGGGAAATCTCGGGATCATTCAGCGGGAAGTCGGCGCCTTTGCGGCCAATTACTGTGCGGGGATTGCTGAGCGGGAACACAGTGCCTTGGGCAGGGCCACTTTTTGCGGTTAAAACGATGTTGCTGTCCGCAGGCAGAACCAAGCCATCATCTACCGGAGGCAGTTTCAATCTTGGAGTGGAGGCATCTGCGCGCGCGAAGGAAGGCATGGGCGAAATCACTACCGTTTCGTCGGCGCGGCGCTTCACCTCGACAACGGTGGTCTGGCCGCAGCGCGTACAACGAAACTGCACCTTGGCGTGTTTGGCCAGGACTTCGTCTTTCAGCAGATGCTGCTGACCACAATGGACGCAACCGGTCTGCATCTCTTCAACGTAGCACGATCTGGCACTGCCGCTGATAGAGACCGGACGAGCGTTGCGGGAAACGTTACTTGGCCGTGCGTAACGTGGACGGCTGTCTTCCGTGCCTCGCGTTCTACGTGCTAAACTTAGGGTTTCCACTTCAAGCAGGAGATCGCTGTGCCTGAACATATTTCGCGTAAAGACCTGAAACATGACCGAGTCCGTGAGACTTTCGAACACGGGGCTGAGGCGGTCCTTTCTCATACACGTATCGCAGCCATCGCGCTGCTGGCGCTGGTAGTGGTCTCGGCCGGATATTTTGGCTGGAAACTGTACGCAGATCGGCAAAACAGCCAGGCGCAAAACGCTCTGGATGACGCCATGCGGGTGTTCAATGCGCCGGTTGCGGTTCCCGGCCAGCCTACGCTTCCTGGGGAAATCACTTACACCGACCCAAATGTTCGGTCACAAGATGCCGAAACGAAGTTGTCTGCGGTGGCTAACAAATATCCGGGCACGAATGCGGGAAAACTGGCTCGTTACTATTCCGCTCTTTGCCTGATGGACCTGGACCGTTTGGCTCAGGCGTCAGAAGAGTTGAATAAGCTGAATGCCGGGTCGGACAAGGAACTGGCGGCGCTGGCGGAATATCAGAGAGCGCGGATTGCCGAACGCAACGGCAAGAATGAGGATGCCGCGAAGATTCTTCGATCGCTCTCGACGTCGGGATCGGTGCTGGTGCCCAAGCCAATGGTGCTGCTAGAGCTAGCTAGCCTTCTTCGGCAGAGTGATCCCAAACAGGCCACCACGCTTTACGAACAGGTTAAGAAGGACTATCCAAACTCGATCAGTTCTGACGAAGCGGACCGCGGCCTTGAATTTCTTGCCACCAAGTCCTGACGTGGCGGCCGTCCCTCGAACTTAGCTCGGAGGTTTCGGCCATTTCCAATCTCACTCCCCTTGCGCCATGGGCCATGCAGCCCAGCGCTACCCGAGGGCGCCGCTTTCCGGAAAAGCCACACGCGTATCGCAGCGAATATGCGCGAGACCGAGACCGGATTGTGCATTCGCGAGCGTTTCGGCGGTTGGAAGCCAAGACCCAGGTCTTTACGGCGCGTTTCTCGGATCACTTTCGAAATCGCCTGACACACACATTGGAAGTTGCGCAGATTGCCCGGACCGTGGCCGACGCGCTGCACCTGAATTCTGAACTAGTCGAGACACTGGCGCTGGTCCACGATATTGGCCATCCCCCCTTTGGGCATGCCGGGGAAAAAAAGCTGAATCAACTGATGGCGGAACGAGGCAGCGGATTTAACCACAATTTGCAAGCGCTTCGCATCGTGGAACACTTTGAGCATAGCTACATTGGATTTCAGGGATTGAATTTAACGTTTGAAGTGCGCGAAGGGATCGTTAAACATTCGCGCGATTACTCAGCCGCGGAGTTTCCGGAACTTTCGGAATATTTGTTGGAACTGAGGCCACCGCTGGAATCGCAGTTGGTGGATTGGGTGGATGAAATTGCCTATAACACAGCAGATTTAGATGACGCGTTGGAAGCGGAACTTCTTGATCTGGACGCGCTTCGTAGAGAAGTGCCGTTCTTTGCAGATTTCTACGACAGAGTGGACTGCGCGTATCCAGGGGCTCGCCCCAAACTAAAATTCAATGAGGCACTGCGCGACGTTCTGGATCTTTTGGCGAGCGACTTGATTTCTAATACGCAGCGGCTGATTAGTGAATCGGGTGTACAAAGTGTGGAAGACATTCGCCGCGCTCCCATGCGGCTGGCACGTTTCAGTGAGAGCGCGCGGACGCAGAATGAAAATTTAAAGGCGTTCTTGTTCGCTCATATTTATAATCATCCGTCGATCACAGAGGATTGCGACCGGTCGGTGCGCTGTCTCGAGGAGCTTTTCGACTTCTATTTGCAGACGCCGCGTTCCATGCCGGAATCCCATGAGGACATGGCCAACAGCAGTCCGCGGCATGTTGTGGTTTGCGATTACATCGCTGGGATGACCGACCAGTTTCTTTTGCGCCAGCATGAAGAGCGGATCGGGTCCTGCCGCTGACTTTGCAGCACCTTCTGCCGCGCCCACACAACGGCTAGAATGAAGCGGTCATTCGGAGCTAGAAATATGTCTCTGCCTCGTTATTTCGTCGCGTATCTCATGCTGGCTATTTGCTCAGCATTCTCTCCGTGCGTTCAGGCACAAATCCCGGGGATTACTTCGTCGGCGCCTGCTGCCACGGCGCCGCAAAACACCACGCCGCCCGATGCACTGAAACGCGAAACTCCACGTGGCGCGATCCTCGGCTTTATTAAGGCTGCAGGGGAAGAACGCTACCCAGTAGCAATCCAATATTTCCAGCCCGCTACGAATCGTCATCGGCCGTCCATGGAAGACGAAGAGGAGCTTGCGGAGCAACTGTTCGCCATTCTGAGCCGCAAGTTTACGAATACACTCGATTTCATCAGCAACGAACCGAGCGGCCATTTGGACGACGGTCTAGCCGCGGACCAAGAGAGAATCGGCAACCCGACTGGCTCGAATGAAGATTTCGCGATTTACCTGGTGCGCGTGGAAGACGAACAGGGCCGCAAGCTTTGGTACATCTCGCGCAAGACATTGGACCAAGTGCCGCAGGTCTACGATACGCTGCAGTATCCCCAAATTGAGAAGAGTATTCCAAAGACGCTGGTTGAGCATCGTTATCTTGCCATGCCGGCATGGCAGTGGCTTGCGTTGCTTCTATTCCTTCCGGTGGCCTGGTTCATTGCGCGGGTATTTACGTACGTTAGTCACCTGGCGCTGCTTCAGTGGAGCAAATACCGGGGAAACATTTTGCCGCCAGCGCAGCGATTCTTCAGTTTGGATCCGGTTACTCTTGCCATCACGATACTCATTCACTTTGTGTTCGTGGATAACATAGGCACATCCATTTTGTTCCGTCTCTACTATCGCCCGATCGTTCTGGTGGTTTTGGCGGTGATGTTTTACTGGATAATGACGGGCATCACCCGGATGATTTCGCGGCGAATCGCGATGAGTTTGGTCAGCCGGGGAATGTACGCAGAGCGTACTATCGTGTCGCTGGTTCGGCGATTCGTTGAGGTAGTGATTTTTCTGTTTGTAGCGCTCATGGTGCTGAAGAATCTAGGTGTGGATGTCAGCACGGCACTGGCTGGCGTTGGTATCGGGGGACTGGCACTCGGTTTAGGCGCGCAGAAGACGTTTGAGAATGTGTTCGGCGGAGTTTCAATTCTTTTTGACAAAGTAATCGTAATCGGCGACGTTTGCAAAATTAATAATCAGACCGGAACTGTGGAGGACATTGGCCTTCGCTCGACGCGGTTGCGAACTGCCGAGCGGACGATTCTCTCCATTCCGAATGGCGTTATGGCGACATCGACGGTTGAGAATTTACGTTTTCGCGATAAATTTTTGTGCCAGCAGATTGTCCGGCTGAGGTACGACTTGGCTCCCGATCATGTTCGCTATGTGGTGGATGAACTGCGGGACATATTGCGACGCAATCCTAAAGTGGAGGAGAGTACCGCGCGAGTGCGATTCGTGAGGTTTGCGGAGTATGCCCTTGAAATTGAAATTTTCGCGTACATCCTGGAGCCGGATTACGCTGTGTACCTTGCGGCGCAGGAAGCTTTGCTGCTGCAGGTGATGGATGCATTGGAGAAAGCTGGAGCGGTGGTCGCACTGCCGTCGCAGACAACTATGGTGACCAAGGACTCGTGGGTAGATCCGGAGAAGGTGAAGGAGGTTCAGGCCGCTATCAACAAAGCGCGAGATCCTGGAGTTCCCGGAACTGACGGTAATCCCAAGAAGTGAGACGTTTCGAAAGCGCGGTCGCTGCACACGCGTGGGTTATTGCTGATCAAAAGTATTGCAGGACTGGACTGTGCCGCCGTTGAAGCCCTTGTTGAACCAGCTCATGCGCTGTTCGGAGCTACCGTGGGTAAACGTTTCGGGCTGAATACGGCCGCGGGTCATCTTCTGAATGCGATCATCGCCAACCGCCGCCGCGGCGCTTAAGGCAGACTCTACGTCACCCGCTTCCAAAAGATGGCGCTCTTGCGTGGAGTGAGCCCAGACGCCGGCAAAACAGTCAGCCTGTAGTTCCAATCGCACAGAAACCTGGTTTGCGGCTTGAGGATTACCTTGTTGCAGGCGGCGCGCCTGCCCTTCGATGCCGAGAATTTTCTGGACGTGATGGCCGATTTCGTGGGCCAAAACATAGGCTTTAGCAAAATCACCTGAGGCGCCAAAGCGGCTTTGCAACTCATCGTAAAAGCCTAGGTCGATATAAACTTTTTCATCCCCCGGGCAATAGAAAGGCCCTGTGGCGGCTTCTGCGCCGCCGCATGCGGATTGGGTGGCATCGCGGAAAAGGACTAATTTCGCGTGACGATAAGGCTTTCCGGTTTGTTCCGGAAGCAGATCGGTCCAAGTTTTTTGAGTGTCGTCGAGGACGAAGGAGACGAATTGAACCAGAGGTTTTTCCTGTTGGTCGCGTTCCGGATTGGGGCGGCTTGTAGCGGTGGGAGCGGTTGAGGTTGCTCCTCCACCACTGAGCAGCGCGAAAAAGTTGGTTTTGAAGATCAGGCTAAGAACAAACAGGATAATGATCCCACCGATTCCTAAATGCAGGCCGCCGAAACCGCCGCCTCCGCCGCCTCCCCCTGTTTCATCTCGACGATCTTCAACGTCGTCGCTTTGTCCACCGGGTGTCCAACGCATGGATGGTCTCCTTAGCTCAGGCGGGTCTGCGCTCCAATCAAGGATGCAGCTGAGGGCGGTATTGACTCTCAAATCCTATCATTATTCTGGTGGCAGGAAGACACGGCGCCGGTGCTCTGCAAGGGAACACTCTTAGGCTGAGCGTTGGGCGGAACGAAGAGAGCTAGTGCAGCTTGGCAGCTTCGGATTTGGCTTGTCTGAAAACGGGAATACTGGCGTCAGCGTCGGTCCAGAGTGTGAGGAACTGGCTGTAAGCATTTTTGGCTTCGGCTGTCGCGCCGCTAGCAGCTTGAGCTCGAGCTTCGCCAAGCATAGCTAGCGGGCCAGCCCAACAATTTCCGATAACGCCGGGATTCAGTTGCATCTTTTGAAATTCCAGCAGCGCTTCGTGAGCCTTCTGGCTGTTCAACTGAGCTTCACCGCGCAGATAAACAGGAATCATGCAGGAATCACTAAGGTTTCCGGTGAGTTGACCTTTCTCGTAGGGGGCCACAATCTCGAGTTGCTCGATAGCTTCAGCATTCTGCTTTTTGTGGAGCGCAAGTTGTGCGCGTACCACCGGAAGCCACGCTTTTTGCATGACCATGTTGGATACGTAGAGCGCGCGTAAATCGTCGGTGATTTTCAGGGCGTCGGCTTCGTCTCCAGCACGCGCAAAAATCAATGCGGCGAGAGCTCGCACGTCCTTGCTGTCTGGCGCGAGTCGCAGTGCTTCATGAGCCGCCTTGCGAGCTTCGTCCATATTTCCAAACATGGCCTCGCGCATGCCGCCTTCGACGGTCCAGGTTGCTGCGGATTCGGAGAGTTCCGTTTTTTGTGCAGACTCAACGGCGCGGCGGGTCAGGTCGCGCGCTTTTTCCAGACGGCCGTAGAAGGCTTCGGTGTCCGCTTGCGCCGCCAGGATGGAATCGTCGCCATTCGGTTTAGCGGCAGCCCAGGCGACTTCCTGCTCCATAAGCGCAGAGTCTTTTTTCAGGAAGGCCAATGAGTAAAGATTGGAGTGCAACGCGGCGTCATCCATTTTTCTGGAAAACGCGTCTTTCAAGACGGTATCTGCTTCATCGAAACGCGAGAGCGCCAGCAACGCCGTGGATAAGTTTTCGTACCATGCGGCCGAGTCTGGATCGATCTTTAATGCCGCGCGCGCATATTTGGCAGCGTCTTCATAGTCTCCGAGGACAAAATATTCGCTGGAAAGATTGCCGAGCGCGACATCGTCTCGAGGGTATGCGCGAATATAAGCCTTGTATCCTTCGATCGCTTTTTCAACGTCTCCCACACCCAGATCGTAGTAAAGAGTTGTTATGTTGAGGCGCTCGCGCAGCGTTTGGCGATCGCCCGCTTCATAGGCTTGGCGAATTTCCTCGCCCGCTTGCGCCATTTGATTCAGGTTGTAATAGCTGACCGCAAGTCCGGAGTGTGCCAGGGCAAAGCGAGCATCCAGGTCGATGGCTTTTTTGTAATGCGGCACCGCTTGAATGTCGCCGGATTCGCGGACGGCGGTGCGAGCTTCTTCGTAAGCCTTCAAGGCAGCGGGAATGGGAGTGGTTGCGCGTTCGAGCGGAATATCGAACTTCTTTACGGACTCGGCACTCTCTCCCAGATCTTGGCGCAGTTTTGCGGTCATCGCGCCCAGATGCTGAATTACTAAATCAGGACGAGCGGCCTGGTCGGTTTCCCTGGCGATTCGTTTGTCGTCTGGACAGCGATTTGTTACCAACTCGATCAAATATTCGTTGTCCGCGCGTGTAACGCTGCCAGTCAGATAGGCTTTTGCTCCCATGCGCTGGCAGAGAAGGAGTGATTGCTCTTTTGTTAGAGCTGTTCCAAGAGCTGTTCCTTCCGGCTTGCCGGAGTTGCGCAGCGCCATGCGAATTTTTTCATCGGAAACCAGATTGAGGTAAGGGGATTGCGCCAGCGCAACGCGAAGGGATTCGCGCAGGGCACCGTCGAAGTTCGGCTCGCCACTGTGGTTTGCAAAGTCGCCGAGCATCAGCAAGTCGGCATCCTGCAATTTAGAGGGGCGCTGCGACCACCAATAGACGCCAAAGCACAGCGTCAGCACGACCCCTGCAGAGATGGCTATTCTCATTTTCATTAGGCAGGCTCACCAGCTTGTCATCCACTTTAAAGCCTTTCTTTGCCCGCGCATGGGACGGTCTAAGCGCTTTGTGTCCTACCCTGAAACTTGGATTTTCCCGGCATCTTCGGCCGGTTCCCGGGCATCTCTTTTTACTGGCAGAGAGCATTCCCCTGTAGTGAACCAGGCTCAGAAAAGGTTAAAATACGAGAATTCGTGAACTATGACGGTTGAAACCGATCGCCGCGGCAAATTTCGTAAACGCCCGTCTACGCTCGTCTATGTGGAGCTGGCCTCTGGCAACGGAGGCATGATGCGGGATCTTTGCGAAGAGGGATTTGCTCTTCGAGCCATGATGCCGTTGCGTCCTGGGGAGACGACCACCTTTAACTTTTCGCTCGACGCGGGTTCGCGCATTGAAGGCGAAGGGCGGCTAATCTGGGTTGAAGAGAACGGCAAGGTCGCAGGATTGGAGTTCACACAAATTTCTCCGGAGTCGTTGGGGCGCATTCGGTCGTGGCTGGAGAATAGCGAGGAAGCCCCGACTCGCGAAGCAGAAGTTCCTGCCAAGCCTGCCAGTGCCACAAATCCGATAATGGACCAATTGCGGCACGAGGCGCGCACGGTTTCGAGCCGGCCTCCCGCTCATAAGGGAGATGTCACGGTATTTCGTTCGCCGTTGAAGGCTGAGCCGAAGCCGGAAGCGTCGCCCACTCGCCCCATTCCTTCGCCAGAACAATTGAAACGGGAAATTGCTGAAGCGTTGCGGCAAGCTGCGGAAGAACGCCTGGAGAAAGAAGGGCCGTCCGTTCATGCGGCGCCTGCTCCTCCCGCGAAACCCGAGCCACCGCCAGCTCCGCCTCCAGTGCCGCCTGCTCCTGTTGTGGCGGCACCGCCGCCCGTAATTCCGCCGCCTGCCGCGGTCAATCCTTCTCCGGTTGCAGTCGGGGAGAGCCCAAGCTCACCGCCGCCACCAGTACACTCCGCACCGCCGCACATCGCAGCACCGGTCTGGGTGCATCCTGTTGCGGCTTTCGAGCCCTTGCCAGCCATTGAGGATATGGATTTTGGGCGCCGTATTCGGCCGAGAGGATTTACGCTATCTCGTGCCATCGGCATACTTGTGCTGATCGCGTTGGCGGTTGCCGGTTATGTGTATCGACAGGAAGTTGGCCAGTTCATGATTCAGACTGGGCAGAAAATTTCGGGTCCAGCAGAATCGGCAAATTCAGGGCCGGTGATGCCGATGCCGCGTTCAAGTTCACCGACGGACGCAGCATCTACCAACCAGGGAAATTCGGGACAACCAAATCGCGCGGAAGCCAGCCCATCGACAATTCCGTTGCCGGGATCCTCGGTGCCCACCAGCTCTTCCAGCGGTAGTTCTGCCGCTGCAGGTACAGGAAGCGCCAGTCCGTTGACGACTGGTCCCGAGTCCACAACGCCGAGAAGTGGGGATGCAGGGTCGATGGCAACTCCTTCGTACGTTTCGCCGGGCAGAAAAAATTCTTCCACGGCAGTTCCTGTATCTCCGCTGATGACAGGCGGAAATCCAAACGCAGTTGGCGATCCGAGTTCTGAATCAGGGCAAACCGAATATTTGCAGGCAGTGCAAATTCTGCGGTCGAAGAAAAGTCGAGAAGACCAAGCGGATGCCGCACGGTTGCTGTGGATCGCTGTCGAGAAGGGAAATTCCAACGCGGAGGTGGCGCTCGCGGAACTGTATCGCTTGGGCCAAGGCGTTGGGCAAAATTGTGATCAGGCCCGAGTGCTTCTGACGGCGGCGGCGCGCAAGGGGAATCCCGAAGGCGTACGACATCTCCAGTTGTTCGAACAAGCCGGTTGCGAGTAAACTTCGCTCTTCCTTTGTCTCAGGCAAGTGTTTTTCCAACGTAAGCCAGGCCATACCAGGGAGGTCCAACTGTGTTCTGTTCCAAGTGTGGCACCGCACTAACACCGGAGTCGACGTTTTGCGGCGCATGTGGCACGCCGGTACCACCTAGGGCTTTGGCAAGTCCCGCGGTGGTGCCTAGCGCAGTGACACCCTATCCGACACTAGGGGGTGTGGTGCTCACGCGCACGCCCACTTATGCGGGATTCTGGTGGAGGTTTTTGGCGTACATCATTGATGGACTGATTTTGAGTCCGTTGTTTATCCTATTTGTGGTGATTGGATTGGGGATGACCGGAGGACTAGCGCACATAATTTCGGTGCTGCAGCGCAATGGGGAAGAGGTCGACCCGGCGGCGGTGGCCATGATGGTGTCGATGTTTTTCACGTTCATTGCGATTGCGATCCTTATATCCTGGTTATACGCGGCGTACCTGGAGAGCGGCGAAAAGCAGGCGACGTGGGGGAAGCAGGCGCTGGGCCTGTACGTTACGGATCTGAATGGTCAGCGTATTTCTTTCGGGCGAGCTTCGGGGCGCTTCTTCGCAAAGACTTTCGTGACGCGATTAATTCCCCTGGAGATCGGGTTCATCATGGCGGCGTTCACCGACAGAAGACAAGCACTGCACGACATGATCGCCGCTACGCTGGTGCTTAAGCACTAACTTTGCTTTGCCATTTCGCATTCCGTATGGATTAGCGGGTATTTTTTGGTAGGGTAATCTGCTGCGCGTAAAGCTCGGCGACGCGCCGTAAAGTGTCGATCTCCTCGACCGGCTTATCGGGGCGTAACCGTAAAATACGCGGAAATCGCAAAGCGTAGCCACTCTCATGTCTGGTTGATTTTTGTATGTTGTTGAACGCTACTTCGATCACGACGGTGGGCTCGACAAGGCGCTTAAAGCCTTGATCCTCTATGGTGTGTTGCAGGAAGTATTCTGTTCCGCTTTTTATTTCTGCGTCGGTAAGGCCTGAATAGGCTTTGCCGATGGTCAAGAGTTGATTGCCATCGCGAATGGAAAAAGTGTAATCAGAAAGCAGGCCGTGACGCTTTCCGTGTCCATACTCGACCGCAGTAACCACCACATCGAGAGTGGCGAATGGCTCCTTCAGTTTTAGCCAAGATTGACCACGGCGTCCCGGAGTGTAGAGCGAGGTTCCTAGCTTCACTACGATTCCTTCGTGACCCGCGGCCAGGGAGTCAACAAAGGCTTGTCGAATTTCACTGGCCGACCGGCAAGTTCTCGCGGGCGCGGTATAGATTGCGGAAGCTTGATTTGTTGCCAGCAATTGTTCCAGGCGTGCTCGCCTTTCTGCTAGCGGCGTGTCCAGGAGCAATTCTCCATCCTGATACAGGAGATCGAAGGCGGCGAAGCGGACCGGTATTTCGTCGGACATCCAGAGATCCAGTTGTTTTTGTTTTCGGCCGAGGCGTTTTTGCAGTTCTGTGAAGGGCAAGGGCTTGGCTCCATGCCAGGCGAGAATTTCACCATCTAGAATCAAGTCGCCCGGCAGACCTGCGAACGAGGCGTGGAGTTCGGGAAATTCAACGATTTCGTCGAGCGTGCGAGAGAAAAACTTCACGCCCGTGGCGGTCTTGTGGATCTGGGCGCGAATTCCGTCGTACTTTTCTTCCGCGAACAAAATGCCGTGTTCAGGAAACTCGATTTCGTCCGCAGTTTCTACCGGACTGGCCAGCATGAAGCCGATGGGATGAAACAGCCGCATCTGAATATTTGTTAACTGGTCTGCTGCGGCGGCGCGCAGAGTTTCCGATATGTCTCCGGTAAGCATGTTGGCGCGGCGAACCGCATCGAGCGGCCGGGCGAAAGCTTTGGCAATTGCCTCTTCCACCAAGCTCTCTTTTAGGCCGATCCGTAAATCGCCGGTGATTATTTTTATGACGTATTTAATCTCGGCGGCACTCATGGGTTCAAAGAGACTCTTCAGCAGTGGCGCCTTCTGAGCCGGAGTGCGCGCATGCGCCAGCTGATTGAAAATTTCTTCAACGTATTGCAGGGAGACATCGGCAGTGCTTAGGCGCTTGTTGAGAAGGTGTTCTGCCATATCGCCCAGATCGCCATGCTCGCGATAGGTCCTTCCCAGGTCGGCTTCATTGGCGTTGGCGAGTTCAGCGACGACTCTGGCGAGTTGCACGCCGCCAACTCCTAAGACGCGTTCTTCGCGCGAAGGAAATGCGCGGCCGGTGAGGAAGATTGCTGCCAGGGTAGCGTCTTCGATGGGAAGCGATTGGAGTAGCTCGCTGACGAGCGCTACCTTGGCCAGTTTCTTGGTGGTTGCGCCGACGGCTTCACAGGTTTCCACAAATCGACGCATCTGCCGCATCTCCTCGCAACGGGAGAATCCCTCCCCGGAGACTTATTCTGATGCAAATTTGGTGCGAAAAGCGCGGATCGCGAATGCCCTTGTTTCAACGGGGCGGATGACGCATTTTTATCAATGATGCTGAGAGCCTTCTCCATCCATGATTGTAGGTAGAGATTCTGGCTTTCAAGCCGATTCCGGGTCCGAATTCGCTGCTCTATTGCATCCTTTAGGCATTTCTTTGCGTTGAGTTTGCGCTAGCTCAAGCTGGCGTTGCCAGTGGCTTGCGCCCGGCATCTCGTGGGGTACAATCAGCACCTTCATCCGGGAGGAATTCCTATGCGTATGCCCGCCAGCAGGCCCCGATGGGCCTTGGCCACACTTTTTGTGGTCGTACCCCTTTTAGCACTGACGCTCGTGGCGCAGCAGAGCAGTAGTTCGCTCACGATTCCCGGCCAGTCGGGGTCGGCGAGAGTCGTTCAGGTCAATGGGCGAAATTACGTCGAGGTGGAAGGGTTGGCGCGGATCAGCAACAGTTCGCTCAGCTTCAATGGCAGCCAGATTATTTTGGTGCTGCCGGGCACGTCGGCGAATATTCCGACCAGCAGCACAGGATTCTCGAAGGAATTTCTCGCCGCGGCTATTGAAGCTTTGGCGCAGATTCGCGAATGGCACGCAGGAGTGCGAAACGCGATCGAACGCGGCACTCCGGTCACGTCCGACTGGCTTACGCCGTATCGAACGCAGGCGCAACAGGCGGTGCGGCTGACCGCCGTAGCGGTCAACACAAGTTCCGACAAAAGCGCCATGCCTGCGCTGAATAGCGAGTTCGAAACGATGGCCAAGCTGTCGGACAAATACGTACAGATCTTTGAGTCGCGTACGAACATCCGCACTGATGCGCTTGCCAATGACACGCTGGAGCAGAAAGTACGCAATTGCGGCCGGGCCTTGGCATCGATTGCTAGCTCTAACCAGTTTGTCGACGACGGCTCGTGCTTCGTTCCCGTAAACCCCTAGATGAAGTGCGTTAGTCTGAGTTCGTTTGTCGTTTGCTGGCCAGCGATCAGTGGTGAATCATCACTTGGTTGCCGAGACTGCCCTTTCGTCAATCAACTTCCGATAATTCGAAGGAGAAAATTCGATGAGACGTAAAGTGACGCGGATTCTTGCCGTGGCAGCGCTGATGATGCTTGCCGCCTCGATGGATGTGCGCAGCACTAAGGCGCATTCGCAGATAAGCTCGTTTGGCAGCACCTGCGTGTCGTATGTGCCGCAGAGTTGGGGGGAATACAAAGGTGGAAGCTACCAGACGGGCCTGGCGTTTCAAGATGGTAAGGGCACGTTGCGTTTCGTGACCAACATGCCCTGTGACGGCACACCGCTCCCGGTGCTAGAGATTCGGCGTTCCTCGCCGAACAGCAATTAGCGATCGCCTGCGCCGCATATCCTGGCGGTGGTGCATTAGATCGAGAGATGAGTGTGCCCGAAAAGAACTTGCTTTGAGGTTGCTGTAATTTTCGGTACACTTCCCCAACTACTACCTATTTAGGTACGTGTCGTTCTGCGAGGAGCCACCATGAGGCCTATTCTCTACTGCGCGGCATTGCTGTTAGTGCTACCCGCCTCCGCATTCGGTCAGGATCCCGCGTTACGCGTTGAAGCGGTACAGCTACTTGAAAAGGCAAATGGCGCCAGCATGTCTCCACACTTGCCAAATTTGGAGCGCACCGATGTATTTCGCGTATTGGATACGAGTTCTCCGGTGCGAGAAGGAACGTTCACGCGCGTAGTTGTGCAAGGAGTGGGGCGCCGCGAGGAAATCAATTTTGGCGATTTTCACACGGTGGACGTGTGGACGAACGCCGGCCTGATTACAACGCGAAAGAGTGACTTGATGCCGCTGGAGATTCAGAGGTTAATGCGGATCGCGCCAATGCTATTCCAACGCTTTGACGAGACGGACGTGATTCGCGCGGTGGTCGATAAGCCGGGTAGCGCAGGGAAGAAACTGCGCTGCGTGGAGTTCGATACGATTCAGGGGCAAAAAATCCAAAATAACAACGAGTTTTGTTTCAATTTTCAGGACGGCACCATGGCTAGTGAGAAATTGGATACCGATTTGATCGAGTACAGCGATTACTTTCCGTTCGCGGGAGCAATGATGCCGGGAAGAATTCTGTTTAGCTCGAACGGACGGCAAAAGCTTGATATTTCGCAGACCTTAGTGGAGTTGAAAGAATCCACGGAGAATGTGCTGGCCGCACCGCCAAATTCCGTGGTGCGCACAATGTGCAAGACCTACCGCCGAGCCATCGGCCAATCGATGCCGCAGCCCAAGGTCGGATATGGAGGTAGAGACCTGGATATCGCAGTTCGCGGAGTGATCCAGACGGATGGACGGGTTGGGGAAGCGGTTGTGGACGGCACAGAACGTCCGGATCTGACTGCAGAGGCCTTGGAACTGGTGCAGGGATGGACATTCTCACCTGCGCTCTGCGATGGGAATGTGGACACGGAAGTAGCCACCTTCATTGTGCATTTCCACGGTCGCTAAATCCTGCCAAATTCTCGAAGACAAGCAGAATCACGGTGCTATTTCGGTCTTTCCCGCGACCTATAGCGTGGCTTCAAGTTGAAGATCCGCGATCATGGTTTCGAGTTGCTCGTTGGCTTTGTCGCGTTGCGCTTCTGTGTCTTGAATGCTTTTGCGCAGACTTTCCAGTTGAGTTTCCTGCTGATCCAGTTGCTTGGTGTAGCGTTGCAGGAGTGCCTTTTCCTCGGAGCTGCCTTTCAGGGCTTTCATGTTTTCGCGTAGACGACCCTGATCTTCCACGATGCGGTCTATATCCTTCTGGCGGTCCTCCATACCTTCTTCAAGTTTGCTGACTACTGCTTTTTGCGCGGAGATTTTTTGTAGGGCCTGGGCCATGTCTGGAGTAATTGTGCCGTTCTTGCTGAAGACGGCAATCTGATCGTCACCAAGGTTGGCGATCTCGTAGTTGCTTTGCAGCACTCGGATTTCCTCCACGGGAAGAGACGCGGTGGATTTGCCTGGTACGTCTAGCTTGAAGCGATAGACGCCGGGCGCTCGCTCTTCTGGTTCTTTGGTTCCTTTGGCAAGTGCTGCATCGGTGCGTGCGAGATGCTCGATGATTACTGAGCGCGCGGCGTCATCCTGATTGCGCACGGTGTAGAATGTGCGCTCGTGGAGTTCGCTAATTTGGGTCATGGCGCCTTTGGCGATTTTGACCTTGGTGACGTGCTGAGGCTGGTCGTTGCGTTGCGCGTCGACAAGCAGGCCCAGGTCGGTCGCGTAAGAAAGCAGGCGGCGTTCTCCGGGTTTGATCGGGTCGGTGATGCCTTCGCCGGCGAACACTTCGTTTTCGAGGACGCTGAAACTGCCACCGTCCAACGTCAACGAGCTGCTGTTTTTCATCCAGAGTGCACGCAATGGACGTCCTGAGCCAGTGGAACCCGACCATAGTGAGACCTTGTCGGCCTGAATTTCGGTTTGGGCAATTGGAACAAGCGCCGATTGATTTTTCTTCAGTGTGACGCGATCTTTCAATTTGTATTCGAACAGGTCGCCAAGTTCCTGTCCGCTCGCCGCCGCAGACGACATCTCGCGGGCAGCCTCCAGGCTAAACACTGCTGGAGGAGGTGGAGGCGGACCGAATGCGTAGGCACCACTACCACTTCCCATTCCCATGCTCTCGGCTACATTCCCAGCGTGCGGTCGATTTGCCACACGCGAAAGTGATTTACCGGTGACGGATGCGGAGGAAGTATTGAGCGTGTCCGCGGACGCAGTCACGGTTACCGTTTGCGTGTTGGATCCTATCTGCAATTGATTGTTCCAATTATTTTCACCGGGACCGACATTCAGCGCAGAAACGACACTCTTTTGAAAGCCCATTGACTGGAACTCCAAGCGGTACTGTCCGGGCGGTAGTGACGAAAATGAGTATTGGCCCGCGGAATCGGAAACGGTAGTGGCAATCACATTGCTGCTTTCGTCGAGCAGGCGAACGGTGCCGCCGGGTACCGCTGCGCCGCTCGGGTCGGTAACCTGTCCGGACAATCTGCCGTTGCCACCAATTAACGTCGCCGCATGTGTTTGTGGGGAGAGTTGCACGCTTTCAGGAAGTGGAATGACCGGTCGGCGGCCGTAATAGGGGTCCGAGAGTTGCTGAATAAAGGAATGAGGCGCTCCCGCAACTAGCGAAAGCTCCACATTGTTCCAATCTTCACCCACGGTGTTATCGACAATCGCCCAACCCTGCAGCAAGGGCTTTTTCTCTGTCTTGCTGGGCAGCACGATTCGATACGTTGTCTTCCATAACGGTACCTCGCTGATGTAACTGACATACAGGTTCCGCTCGCCCGTGCCTGTGGTGGAAATGGTCATGCGGCGGACGTCTTGATCACGCGCGGCGGCAACGAGTCCTAGATAGTGGCCGACTTCTACTTGCAGGTCGTGATCAAGGATGCGCACGGATGTGGAGGGATTGAGATCGACGCTACGAACTTCGCCGGAGTCGGTGATTAGGGAGATTTCGTCAGTTTCCACGGCAAAGGTGGTTCCGGTGCGGGTCTTGCGCTCTACACTGAGCAGCTTTCCGGTGATGGCCGGCGAGGTGCCACTGCGTACTTCGAGTCGTGCACCGCGCAGGGCGCCGAGGAACTCAGACTGTGTGGGCTTTTCGCCAAGCGCGAGTCGCAAAGTGGCGAGCCGCCTCGCGAGCGGTGCTTCGGAGTTGTAGTCGACGCCGGTAATCCGGCCGCCTGAGAGATCAAGCACGGTGAGAGATTTAAGAACGTCATTCAGTTGCGCACTGGTGAAATCGATGTGCACGTCCTGGCTGCCGCGAACCTGGCCGAGATGTTCGAAATAGCCGACACCGTTTTTGTACAGGACCACCCGCCGTACCGGGAGATTCGCGTGAGCTTCACTTGGAGCGATGAGTTGCTCCGTCTTCACAGCAGACTCAGGCGTAATGGGTTTCGGTTTGACAGAAGTTATGGGTTGTTGCGCGAGAAGACTTGTCGCCGAAAGGAACAAGACACACGTGTACGAAACGCGCCGGACCATAGTTCACCCCCAAGTGAGTGGATTACAAACTTGTCAGTCAAGATGCGAGTAACCTAGCACGTGTTGCTTGCGGTGCAACGAGTTTTTCCCTTTTGAGGATCAAAATTGACGGCAGGGAACTAGGAGCACTAGGATGAGGTTATGGTGAAGCGACGAGATTTTCTAGAGGGTGGGGCGGCGGCACTGGTGCTGGGCACTGCGATTCCTGGGCGGGCGGCGGAGTTGGCGCAGTTTAAGCTGGGCGTGATCACGGATGAGGTAACGCAGGACCTGGAGAAGGCGCTGATTTGGGCCAAAGGCTTCGGCCTTAAGTGGGTGGAGTTGCGATTCATTTGGGGAAAATACGTCACGGACTTTACCGCTGATGATGTGAAGCGTGCCAAGGATTTGCTGGCTAAGTATGATCTGCAAGTTTCGGTGATCGATACTTCCTATTTCAAAACGCCCTTGCCGGGAACCGAATCGCGATTTGCCGATTCGAAAAATGATCCGTTACAGAGCCCGTATGCGAAACAAGGGAAGTTGCTGGAAAACGCGATGGCGCGGGCGAAGGATTTTGGCACCGACAAGATAAGAATCTTTTCGTTCTTGCGCGTGCCGGATCCCAAGACGGTGTTTGATCGGGTGGCGAGCGAACTGGCGAAGACTGCTGAGGCCGCGCAGCGTGAAGGAATCCGGCTGTTGCTCGAGAATGAATTTACTTGCAACGTGGCTACGGGAGTGGAGAGTGCGGCGATGCTGGAAGCAGTGAAGGCGTCGGCGCTGGGGCTGAACTGGGATCCGGGGAATGCGTTTGAGGCGGGGGAATTGAGACCCTACCCGGATGGCTACGCGCCGCTGGATAAGAAGAGGGTTTGGCACATGCATCTCAAGGACGCACAGCCCAACCCGAATGGTGCGGGACCGGTGTGGCGTCCGGTGGGTGGTGGAAAGATTGATTATGTGGGGCAATTTCGAGCGCTGGTGAAGGACGGGTATTCGGGGACGATGTCTCTGGAGACGCATTATCTGAATGCGGCTAAGGACAAGGAAGCGTCTAGCCGGGAATCGATGAATGGGGTGCTGGAGGTCATCCGGCAGGCGTAGGAAGGGCAAACGGGAATTGGGAATTACGTTGAGGCAGTTTCGTGAATGGGGGAGCCCTCAGCGGCTAAAGCCGGTTCTGAGGAAGCTCGGTATCGGCACAACTGAAGTCGTGCCTGACGAGCCGGGACCGTGACGGAGGCGATGCGTGGGAAGAGAAGATAGAGTCCCCACGCGTAATTATGGCGTGTATAGCAGCCAGGCCACATCTTGGAGTGGTACTAGGAGGTGGCATTGCCCGTCAGGCTTCGGAGGCTCGCAAACTGGCCCGGCTTTCTTGACTTACGGGCGGAGTGCCGAAATAATGGAATAGCATGAGCGTACGCGCCGGAGGCGCAGAAGATATGTTCCTCGACGTCAAGGATCTTGCCGTCCGCAAAGTGCGCATCCGGAAGAGTTACGCCCCGGGAAGCATTGATTACGGCATCAGTGAAGTGAAACAGGCGGGACCGCTGGAAGTGACTGCTTCGGCGGAACTGCTGGAAGGCCAGATTCGGGTTACCGGCGAACTGGAAACGAAGATCGAGATGGTGTGTGCGCGGTGTCTCGAGACGGTGATTGAGGATGTCCACCGGGATTTCGACCTGTTTTACCAGCCGCTTCCCAAGGGCACCCGGCACGAAGAAGAACGGTTGAAGGACGACGATACGGAGATAGGGTTTTTTGAAGGAGAAGGCTTGTTTCTGGCAGACGTATTGAAGGAACAAGTGCTACTGTCTTTGCCGATGAAAGTAATTTGCCAAAGCGATTGCCGCGGGTTGTGCCCTTCCTGTGGAGCCAACCTGAATCACGAAGAGTGCCGGTGTGAGCGGCACGCGAGCGATCCGCGACTGGCTCCCCTCGCACGGTTGAAGCAGGACTGGCTCAAGAAACAATAACGTTAGGTGGAATTCGGCGGTGGCCGCGGTTTGCTGTGTGTGTTTTCAGTGTGTTGTACGATTTGCGTTTGTTTGGCCGTAGATTTTAAAGCTCAGAGAATACGACTTCAGCATCGGGCGCATGGGCGTCGGTGCGTGAAGCGAAATAAGGAGTAATGCAATGCCTAATCCAAAGCGACGACATTCCAAAAGGCGCACCAGCACTCGCCGCGCCCACGACTTCCTGACGAAGCCGGCCTTGGCGAAATGTCCCAACTGCCACGAAATGAAGCAGCCGCATCGCGCTTGCTCTCACTGCGGGTATTACAAGGGACGTCCGGTTCGCGAAGTTAAGTAGCCGTCGGATTTGTCTCGCGTAGCAGTAGCCGTGTTCGCGTCTCCGCACACGGCGTGCGATGGTCTGTGGCCCTCCTTCGGGTTCCGGGGTAAACGAAGGTCGGTTTAAACGGAGTGAAGCGGTCTCGGTGAGAGCAAGCGAACGAGCTGGCAACTACTTTCCTGAGTCGCCCAAGAATATCCATGATCACAATCGCAGTGGACGCCATGGGGGGAGATCACGCGCCCCGCTCGGAAGTGCAGGGGAGTGTGCTGGCCGCGCAGGAATACGGGGTGCGCGTGCTGCTCGTGGGCCAGCCAAGTGTAATACGGCCCGAACTGGCGAATCTGTCGAAGCCCACGTTGCCGATTGAGATTATTCCGGCCACTGAAGTCATCACCATGGAAGACCATCCAGCTCAGGCCTTCCGGCGCAAGAAAGACAGTTCGGTGCACGTCGGCGCGCGGTTGGTGAAAGATGGCGAAGCGGACGCGTTCGTGAGTGCTGGGAATACGGGCGCGGTGATGACCACGGCGAAGTTCATTATGGGGACGCTGCCTTCGGTGGACCGCGTAGCGTTGGCGGCACCATTTCCGAATGCGCGTGGCGGCGTTTCGGTGCTGCTGGACGTGGGCGCAAACGTGGATTCGAAGCCGGAGCATCTTTTGCAGTTCGGCGTGATGGGCGAGATTTATTATCGGTTGACGTTCGGGAGCCGCAAGCCGCGCGTGGGACTCTTGTCGGTTGGGGAAGAAGAAATTAAAGGGAACGAATTGACGCGCGCAGTGTATGACCGGTTCAAGATTTTACCGGTGCACTTTGTGGGTAACGTGGAAGGCAACGATTTGTTTTCCGGCAAGGTCGACGTGATCGTTTGCGACGGCTTCGTTGGAAATATTGCGCTGAAGATTTGTGAAGGCCTGGCGATGGAGATCGTGAAGTTCATGCGCAAGACCTACAAGAGTTCATTGGCGTCGCAAGTGGGCTATTTATTTTCAAAGGGAGCTTTCAAAGGCCTGAAGCAGACCATGGATTATTCGGAGTATGGCGGGGCACCGCTGTTGGGGGTGCGCGGCGTGTGCGTTATCGGGCACGGGCGCTCCAATGCGAACGCGGTGAAGAACGCGATTCGCGTGGCGGCGGGACTGGCTCGCGCACGTGTAAATGAAAAAATCGAGCAGGAGCTCTCCCTGACACACGCCAAGGCGTGAGGTAAGGAGAGAGGGAGCGATCATGGGTAAAGTAGCATTTTTATTTCCGGGACAAGCGTCACAATACCCGGGCATGGGCAAAGAGCTGGCGGATAGATATCCGGTAGCGCGCGCTGTTTTCGAGGAAGCAGACAAAGCGTTGGGCTTTGCCATTTCCAAGATTTGTTTCGAAGGCACCGAAGATGAATTGCGGCTTACAGCCAATACCCAGCCGGCAATTTTGACGGTTTCGGTGGCAGCCTATCGCGTGTTGGCTGACAAGGGCATCATGCCGGATTTTGTCGCTGGCCATAGTTTGGGCGAATACTCGGCGCTGGTCGCGGTTGGAGCGCTGAAGTTTGCGGATGCGGTGCGGTTGGTGCGCAAGCGGGGCACATACATGCAAGAAGCGGTGCCTGTGGGCGTCGGCGGAATGGCCGCGATTATGGGACTTTCTCCCGCGGTGGTGCAGGACGTGTGCAAGCGCGCCGCGGAAAATGAAGTTTGCGCTCCGGCGAATCTGAATTCTCCGGAACAGACGGTGATTTCCGGTCACGCGAGCGCTGTAAAACGCGCAGTGGAAATTGCCTCGCAAGCCGGGGCAAAGCGTGCGGTGGTGCTGGCAGTCTCTGCGCCGTTCCATTCGGCTTTGATGATGCCGGCGCAAGAGAAGCTGGAGAAAGATTTGCGCGCCACGGCCATGAATTTCTTGCAGGTGCCGCTGGTGACGAATGTGGATGCGGACACGATTCGCAAGGGCGATGAAGCTCGCGAAGCGTTGATTCGTCAAGTCACCATGCCGGTTCGTTGGGAAGAGTCGATGCGCATGCTGCTGGATGAGGGCGTAAACACGTTTGTGGAAGTTGGGCCGGGCAAGGTCTTGACCGGGCTGATTCGTCAGATCGAACGCAGCGTGGCGACTTTGAATGTGGAAGATGAGAAGAGCCTGCTGGGTACGTTGGATAAGATTGCAGGAGCGAAGACTGACGCGGCTTAGTGTTCGTAGCTCAGGCCTTCAGATTTGAAGTTTCCGAACTGGTTTGCAATGGTGCCGTTACAGGTGGACAGCCTCACCCCTGAAGGGGTGAGCTACAGCGGCGGAAGGACGAATGTTCAGCTTAAAGGACAAGGTGGCGCTGGTAACTGGGGCGTCGCAGGGCATTGGACGCGAGACGGCTTTGGCGTTGGCGGAGGCTGGCGCGAAGGTGGCGGTTGCGGCGCGCAATGAAGAGAAACTTGCGGCGCTGGTGCAGGAAATTGCTGGCAAAGGCGGGGAAGCGTTCGCGGTAAAAATGGACGTTGCAGAAGCGGAGCAGATTAAAGCTGGATTTAAGTCCGTGCTCGAGAAATTTGGGAAGTTGGACATTCTTGTAAACAACGCGGCCATTACTCGCGATGGCCTGGCAATGCGGATGAAGGCGGAAGACTGGGAAGCGGTGATTCGCACCAACTTAACCGGTGCACATCTATGCATCCAGCAGGCTTTGCCGGCGATGATGAAAGCGCGGGCAGGACGCATTATTAATATTTCGTCGGTGGTGGCGCAGAGTGGGAATGCCGGGCAGGCCAATTATGTTGCGGCGAAAGCGGGATTGGTGGGACTGACGAAAGCGATCGCTATTGAAATCTCTTCGCGCAATATCACGGTGAACGCGGTCGCGCCGGGATTTATAGCTACGCCGATGACCGATGTGCTGTCTGACGCGGTGAAAGAAGAACTGAAAAAGCGCATCCCGCTGGGACGTATGGGCAGCGGTCGCGACGTCGCTGCCGCGATTGTGTTTCTAGCCAGCGACGAAGCTGGGTACATTACGGGCCATACCTTAGACGTGAACGGTGGGCTGTACTTGGCGTAATGGCGGATTACAATCAACAGTGGTCCGAGTATCAGAGGCTGCGAAGTCTTAGTTTGGCTGTGGCGATTGGATTTTTTGCGATCGCATTGTTTACCGCCGCTTTTCGGGGCTTGGTTTTTAGCGGGCGAACGGGGCCGATTCTGACGGTAATTTTTGCGAGTGCTGTCTTTTTGGCGGGAATTATCGCGTCGGTTAGAGTTCACAAATGGCAATGTCCGCGCTGTGGTAAAAGTTTCGTGTCCAAGTGGAGCAGTAAGTGGATGATCTTTTTTGTTCAGAGTTGCGCAAATTGTGGCTTGGCAAAGTTTGCGAATAACTAAGGTCTAGAAGTTGACCTTGTGGGGCAGGGTAAGTAGACTTGGCAGGTTACCTATGCAAGGGAAATGTGCAGTACGTTAACGCACGATGCGGTTGTGTGGGGAAACAGTAGGAAAAGGGAAGAGCGACAGCAGGTCGCGGAGGAATGGGAATGGCCAGCGTGGAAGAACGCGTAAAGCAGATTATTGTCGAGCAACTCGGTGTAGATGAAGCCGAAGTCACACCAACCGCGTCGTTTGTGGACGACCTAGGGGCAGATTCGCTGGACCAGGTGGAATTGGTGATGGCCTTCGAAGAGGCGTTCGGCATCGAAGTTCCCGACGAAGACGCCGAGAAGATGACCACCGTGAAAGACGCTACCGATTACATTGAGAAACACGCCAAAGCGAAGTAAACCGCAAGTTATTCCCCGCACGAAGGAGCAAGCAAGTTGACTCGCCGGGTTGTCGTTACGGGCGTTGGATTGGTCTGTGCGTTAGGCATCGGGACCGAGGAAAGCTGGAAAAACCTCGTCGCGGGCAAAAGCGGCATAGGCACGATTACGCATTTCGATACTGCGGATTTTGACTGCAAAATCGCGGGCGAAGTGAAAAATTTCGATCCCTTCCAGTGGATTGAAAAAAAAGAACTCAAGAAAATGGGCCGGTTCATCCAGGTGGCGCTGGCGGGCGCGGACTTTGCGGTGAAGATGTCTGGCTGGAAGCCGGAAGAATCGGATCTGGATGAAGTGGGCGTGTATGTGGCGTCGGGTATCGGTGGATTCGACATCATCGAACGCGAGCACATCAAGCTGATGCAAGGCGGTCCCGGCAAGATTTCGCCGTTCTTTATCCCGTCGGCGATTGTCAACTTGGCTTCTGGACATATTTCGATTCGTTATGGGGCGCGTGGTCCAAATTCGGCGACGGCGACAGCGTGCTCGGCGTCGGCGCATGCTATTGGCGATTCTTTCAAAATTATCGAACGTGGCGCGGCGGAGATGATGATTTGCGGTGGTACGGAAGCTACGATTACGCCAATGGGCATTGGCGGATTCGCTTCGATGCGCGCGTTGTCTACGCGCAATGATGCGCCGGAGAAGGCTAGCCGGCCGTTTGATGCGGGTCGCGACGGCTTCGTGGTCGGTGAGGGCGCGGGAATTTTGATTCTCGAATCACTTGAGCACGCCACGAAGCGTAACGCCCCGATTCTGGCCGAAATTGTCGGCTATGGAATGAGCGGAGATGCGTTCCATATTACGCAGCCTGCGGAAAATGGCGATGGTGCGTTTCGCGTGATGCGTGCGGCGTTGAAAGACGCGAAGCTTTCGCCTGACGACATCGGCTACGTTAATGCGCACGGAACTTCGACGCCGCTGGGCGATGCGATTGAGACGACGGCGATGAAGCGCCTGTTTGGCGAGCGTGCTATCAACAAGAAACTGCCGGTCAGTTCCACTAAGTCGATGACCGGCCACTTGCTGGGTGGAGCAGGCGGATTGGAAGCAGGCATCAGCGTTCTTGCGCTGCGTGATCAGATTCTGCCACCGACGATCAATCAGGAAACCCCGGATCCGCAATGCGACCTCGACTACGTGCCGAATGTTGCGAGGAAGACCCGCGTGGACTATGCGCTTTCGAACTCATTTGGATTTGGCGGCACCAACGCCGCATTGATTTTCAAGCGGTGGACAGGGAAGTAAAGCAGGCGGTTGTTGGCGATGTGCAATCGCTCCTTCGGACTCCGAGTGTATAGCGGAGGAAGAATCTCACCCAGACAACGCGCCTGGTAATTTCCAGCTTGAACGCCTTCAGCATTTTTTGTGAATGACAGGGCCATGCGGGCTGCTGAATAAAGGAACTCCCGTGAACATCATCGTATGCATCAAGCAGGTGCCGGCCAAAGACGCGCCACTGGCGATTGCTGGAAACTGGATTAAAGAGGCGGATATCGGCTTCGAGATGAACGAGCCTGATAGTTACGCGCTGGAAGAAGCTTTGCGGTTGAAGGAAAAGCACGGCGGCGAAGTCGTGGTGCTGTCGATGGGGCCCGAGCGGGTGAAACAGACGATCAAAGAGGCGCTGGCGAAGGGCGCGGATCGGGGAATTCACATTACGGACAATGCGTTTGCGCAGCTTGATCCGTTGAATTCCGCAAAAGTATTGGCGGCGGCGATCGGTAAAGAGAAACACGATCTAGTGTTGACTGGTCTACAAAGCGATGACCATGGATTCGGCCAGACGGGTGTGCTGCTGGCGGCGTTGCTGAATTTGCCGCATGCCACCATCATCATGCAGATTGAAGTGCTAGACGGAAAAATGAAGCTGAAGCGGGAATTGGAAGCCGGATGGTTCCAACACATCGAGTGTCCACTGCCTGCGGTGCTGTCCATTCAGAGCGGAATCAATAAAGTGCGCTACGCCACGCTGAAGGGCATCATGGCTGCCAAGAAAAAGGAAATTGCCGCGATTACGCGGGAGTCGCTTGGCGTGACGAGTGAGCCTACACAAAAAATAGAAAAGATCTACGTCCCCACGAAAACCAAGAAGACGGAATTCCTTACGGGCACGCCCAAAGAAGCGGCCGCCAAGCTGGTGGAAAAGCTGAAGTTCGAAGCGAGGGTGATCTAGCCATGAAGATTCTCGTCGTTACCGAGCAGCGTCAGGGCAAATGGAATAACGCTAGTTTCGAAACTCTGGTGGCAGCTCAGCAAATCACGGGCGCTGCTTCCGGCACGATCAGCGCCGTGGTGATTGGCAAAGGTGTAGCGGCACTGGCGGAAGAAGTAGCCGGCAAGAACGTGGCTGAAGTGTTGTTGGTCGAGCACGAGCTGCTGGAAAACTACACTCCGGACGGATATTGCGTGGCGCTGAAGCAAGTGGTGGACCAGGCTAAGCCAGAACTGGTTTTATTCCCGCACACCTACCAGGTGCGCGATTTTGCTCCAGAGTTGGCGGCGTCGTTGGGTAAAGGAATGATTGGGGATTGCGTCGGATTTCGGAATGAAGAGGGCAAATTGATTTTCGTTCGGCAGATGTTTCAGGGCAAGACCGCTGCTGACGTGGTTTTTACCGGCACCGCTCCCTGGTTCGCATCATTTCAATCGGGAGCGTTCCGCGCAGATTTGCTGCAAGCACATTCCAGTGGCAAAGCTCCAGTCAATGCCGTGAAAGTGGAATTGAAGCCGGAACAAATTCGTACCAAACCGCTGGAGCTGTTCAAGGAAGCGAAATCTGCTGTGGATTTGACACAGGCTCCGCTCATCGTTGCGATAGGTCGCGGCATCAAGGCTCCGGAAAATATTCCGCAGGCGGAGGCTCTGGCCAAAGCCATCGGCGGCGAAATTGCGGCTTCGCGCCCGATTTGCGACGAAGGTTGGCTGCCGATGGAGCGGCAAATCGGAAGTTCCGGGCAGACGGTTGCGCCGAAGCTTTATCTCGCGCTGGGAATCAGTGGCGCGATTCAACATGTGGTCGGGATGAAAGGTGCACGGACTATCGTGGCCATCAATAAAGACCAAAATGCTCCAATCTTCGAAATCGCTGACTATGGCATCGTCGGCGATATTTTCGAAATCATGCCGGCGCTGACGGAAGAACTGCAAAAGACCAAGGGCTGAGGGCCTTGGCCCAAACGGTTGTTTGATAGAATTTTGGTATGGCTATCCAACGCGAACAACTGGAAGCGGATGTACTGATCGTCGGCGCGGGGCCAGCAGGCCTGAGCTGCGCGCTGCATCTTGCGAATCTTATCAAGCAGCACAACGCTAGCGGCGCGAAGCCGGAGCTCTCCGCAGAAAACATCTACGTTTTGGAGAAGGGCCGCGAAGTTGGGGCGCACCAGCTTTCTGGCGCGATCATGAATCCCAAAGCGCTCGCGGAGTTGGTGCCAGGTTTCGAGAAGAGCGCACCGCTGGACACGGCGGTGACGGAATCGGCGGCGCTAATCTTCACTGAAAAATCCTCCTATCGCGTGCCGGTCACGCCGCCGCCTTTTCAGAATGCCGGCAACTACGTTATTTCCTTGAACAAGCTAGTGAAATGGATGGGCGGGCTGGTGGAATCCGCAGGCGTGAATGTGTTCAAGGAATTCGGCGGCGCTGATCTTATTTATGAGGGCGATGGGGTGGCCGGGGTTATCACCGAAGATAAGGGCTTGGATAAAAACGGCAAGCCCAAAGCTAACTACACACCGGGATACGAATTGCACGCCAAGGTTACGGTGCTGGCGGAGGGCACGCGCGGTTCCCTGACCAAGCAGTTGGTGGCGAAGAAGCATCTAGACAACATTAATCCGCAAACGTATGGACTTGGGATCAAGGAGTTGTGGGATGTTGCGCCCGGGAAAATAAAACCGGGATATGTGGCGCACACTTTGGGCTGGCCTGTTTCCACGAAGATGTACGGCGGGGGCTGGATCTACGGGCTGTCGAATAATCGTGTTTCGATCGGCCTGGTGGTGGCGCTGGAGTATGAGGATGTACGTTTTGATCCGCACGCTGCGTTTCAACAGTGGAAGACGCATCCGTATGTTCGGAATCTTCTGGATGGCGGGAAACTGGTGCGCTACGGGGCAAAGTCGTTGCCCTACGGCGGCTGGTACTCGATGCCACAAAATTACCTGGATGGCGCATTGATTGTTGGCGATTCAGGAAGCTTCTTGGACGCGCAGCGGTTGAAAGGCGTGCACCTGGCGATCAAGAGCGGCATGCTTGCAGCGGAAACAATTTTCGAGGCGTTGAAAAAAGGAGATTATTCCGCGAAGACCCTGCAAGCATACAAGAATAAAATTGATCAGAGCTACATCAAGACTGAATTATGGAAAGTGCGAAACTTTCATCAAGGATTTCACAATGGCTTGCTTGAAGGTTTCGTCAACGCAGGGCTGCAGGAAATTACTGGCGGCCGTGGGCTGGTCGATCCGATGCGCACGCATCCCGGAAATGAAAATTACAAGGAAATTTATGGACGGACTGCACCTGAGCGCTTCAACGGTGATGGCAAGCTCACTTTTGATCGCTTGACGGATGTCTACCACTCCGGCACGCGCCACGAAGACGATCAGCCATGCCATTTAAAGGTGCGTGATCTGAATATTTGTTCGACGCGGTGTGTCGAGGAGTACGGAAATCCGTGCCAGTATTTTTGTCCTGCGGCGGTTTACGAGATGGCGCGAGAAGGTGCGGGTCTGAAGTTGAAGATTAACGCGGCGAATTGCGTGCATTGCAAGACCTGCGACATCGCCGATCCTTACCAGATTATCGATTGGGTCGTGCCAGAGGGCGGCGGCGGACCGAACTACGAAGGCATGTAAAAGCAGGCAGACGGGCATGGCCAGGATTGGATAAAGAAAGAAAAAGGCCTCGGCGAGATTACCGGGGCCTTTTGTGTTGAGACGAGATTTGCAAACGCGATTAGTTGGGCTTCAGCCCGTAGACGTCCAGTTCGCCGATACCCCCTTGTGAGTTATCACTGCCACGAGTGCCGACGTAAACCTTGCCATTGGCCACGGTGGGCACCGCGAACTTGACCGCATTGCCGGCGTTATCTGTGCCGCTTGTCGAGCTATTCCAAAGTTCAGTTGCGAGGCTCGTGGCGTCATAAGCGTGCAGTACCGCGGGGCCGCAACCTTGAGATTGATTGGTACAGTAGTTTCCGTTATTCAGCGCCCATACAATCCCATTCGTGGTTCCCGAAGAACTGACCGACGGGGTGCTTCCCGGAAATGAGAACGTTGCGGAAGATTGGGAAACGTTGGCGGTGTTAAATTTTCCGGTGGTAGTGTTGAAGGTATACGCCTGCAGCGGTCCATAGATTCCGGCCAAGTAAAACGTGTTGTTCCAGAACGCTCCGGTCGCGAAAATCCCATTGCCAAAGTTGAAGCGTTGCCAGGCGTTCGAGTCTCCCAGTCCGCCCATGGCATCGCGATTCAACAGATACAGGTAACCGTCTTTGCCGCCGCCAATCACCAGGTGTTGCACCGGACCAGTAGGCTGATCCACCAAAATTGCGGCTCCGCCTGCTCCAAAATCGTTGTCGCCGATATTATCGTTGGATTCGTCGGAGGGCGTGAAATATTGCGAGACCGCAAGACTGCTGGTGAGTTTCAGAAACGAGTCCCCGTAATCATTATTGGGAGCGGTCGTGTTGGTCGCATCGAAGTTGGCGTTCCCGGTAATGAGATACAGGTTGTTGCTGGAGTCCGCGGATGGGGCGGCACCGCCCATCCAGATCCCTCCCTTTTGTGCGTTCGGCGCTACGTTCAGAACATTCATAACGGACAGAGTCAATGCGTTGAAGCCAACCACCCAGCCGTAGTAAGGCGGATTGTTATTGTCTTCGTGGGACGCCCAGGCGACGTAAACCACGCCACCGACAAGAGCCAAGCCAGGACGCTGATTTTGCGATCGAGCGTTGAAGCTGTCTGTCGTGCCACCGTCGCCCGTTCCCGGGAAGGTAACGTTTGAAGATGTGATGTTCGCAGGTCCACCGAACTTTTCGCTGCCGCTGGTGATGTCGATTGCATGTATGCGTTGGTAGAAGGTTGGTCCGGAGGTGATCACCGATTTCGAAACGACATAAAGCGTGTGTGAAGTGGGATCGATAACCGGGGTGCCGGTGACTCCAACCTCCGGGGTGATATCGCCGGAGCCGCCGCCCACCAGATTGCCCGTTGTTCCGGAGGGCACGGGCGTCTCGGAACTACTGCCGCCATGTGCGGCGTCAATCAGGCTCACATGCCACAGCGGAGTACATGGGGATGTGCTCACGTCCGCGTCAAACGCGTACAGGCTGTCGTGCTGCGTTGCTACCAGCACGACATTGTGGTTTACGCCGCCCACCGTCAGGTTGGCCACCCACAACGGCTGCGCATAAATCGCCCCGTCTACCGTGCAAGAAAAGAGTTTGCCGAACGTGGTTTTGTTCACAGTGGAAGTGGAGAGCGCGTACTCGTGGGCGTTGACGCCATCGCTAGCAAGATCATTGTGGTAAGTGTAGACGCCAAGAAGATCGGTGACGTAGATGGTGGTCGAGGCGCTATCGCTGCTGTCCGATACACTCGTCGCTGTTACGGTATAGGTTCCAGCGGCTCCAGGCGCCGTATATTTCACCGGTACGCCGGTCGCGGTCGTTGGTGAGGAGAAGGAGCCTCCCGTTGCGGTCCAGGTCACACCAGCGGGATCGTTGGTCGTGGCAGTGATGTTCAGGGGCTGGGTGATGGTTAGGGCGGCGCGCAGCGGGGAAACTGAAACCGTGAATGTACCGAGGCCAGTAATGGTTAAGGTCAGGTTCGCGGACTTGGTCAACGCGGGAACGGCCGAGTCCGTGACCATGAAAGTCAAAGGAGTGCTGGTTACTGGGGTAGTGGGCGTGCCGGTAATTGTCCCGGTTGCTGGATTAAGGGCTAAGCCAGTTGGTAGCGTGCCGCCGGTCAGACTCCAAGTGTATGGGGTTGTGCCGCCTGTGGCCGTGAGCGTGGCATTGTAGGGCATCGTTATCTCGCCATTTGGCAGAGACGTCGTGGCGATCACAAGCGCAGCAGGAGAGATGGTCAGAGTCAGCTTTGCCGATTGAACGAGAGCGGGGCTGCTGGAATCCGTCACCTTAAACGTCAGCGACTGAGCATTTGCAGTGACGGTAGGCGTGCCGATAATCGCACCAGTAGATGAATTCAGGGTTAGGCCTGCGGGCAATGTGCCGGAGGTAAGCGACCACGTGTAGGGAGAGGCGCCACCAACAGCGGTCAGGGCAGCGCTGTACGCCGCGTTTACCTGTCCGTTTGGCAACGACGTGGTGGTGATCACCAAGCCCGCCGGGAAAATCGTCATGGTGAGCGTGGCTGTCTGTGTGAGCGCGGGAGAACTTGAGTCCATCACCTTGAAGGTAAGCATGACTGCGGAAGCTGGTGCTGTGGGAGTTCCGGTAATCGCGCCGGTTGCACCGTTCAAGGTCAAACCGGCGGGCAGAGTTCCGCCTGACAACGTCCATGCGTAGGGTGCTGTTCCCCCAGTGGCTGCGAGCGTCGCGGAATACGCCACATTAATTTGTCCATTCGGCAAGCTTTGGGTGGTGATGGTGATTCCGGACGAAGCGGCTGTTACCGTGAGTGAAAGGGTGAAGGACGCTGATAGTGGCGTAGCGCTGGAATCCGTCACGGTGAACGACAAAGATAAGTTCGCAACACTTTGCGTGGGCGTGCCAGAGATTACGCCGGTAGCACTATTCAGTGAGAGACCGGCCGGTAGAGTTCCCGATGTCAGGGACCATTTGTAGGGAGGTGTCCCGCCCCGTGCTTGCAGCGTGGACGTATAAGTATTTCCGGTCTGACCAGTGGGAAGCGACGAGGTGGTTACAGTGATTTTACCTGGTGTTGGAGAATCTCCGCTCGCGACGTGCGTGCTGGCGCAACCAGCCAATCCTAACAACGCGGTGAGAACCGCAACGTAGACGAAACTCAACGTCAACTCCTGGGAAAGGCGTTTGCGAGCGAGCATCGAGATAAAGGTCTCCCTGGAAGTTAGGCATGGGCAAGCCTATGAAACTAAACTTCAATTTTCCCGAAATGGAACCCCAATACCGGAAATTAATTTACCACGGGGCTGGTACCGCTCTGAATAGTACAGTTCCCCAGTACACTCGTCTTGGTTCCAAAAAACTTAGTCGACTATCCGTAAATACAGTAAAAACAGTAGGTTGGCTACCAGAGGCTGCGGAAAAAGGCGCGAACCCGTTCCCAAAGAGTTGGGGTGTTTGGTTTGGACGCTGTGACTGGCTTGGCAGGCGGAGCTGCCGAGGTTGCGGATGGGATTCGTGACACCTGAGTAACGACGGCTTCTCCGTCGACGCGTCCCTGCAAAATTAGAGTAGGCCTAACACGAACGCGTCGCACCAGCGTGACCAATTGCGGGTCGTATTCAGTCTGTACTTTTTTCGAGGCGTCATATTGAAGCGGCGGCATGAACACCTGGTAGACAGGTTCCTGACTCCGGGGTGGGGCAACTGGTTTCGCGGGAGTGGATGAAGGTGCGGCAGGCGGCGGAGTAACTTTTTTCTCGGTGGCGCGTTTTTCTAGCTCTTCTGGAGTCGCTAACTGACTTACTTCTGTATTTAAAGGAGGCGGAGCAGGTTTCGAGGCTTGTTGCAACTCGCAGTTGCAACGGCCGGTGGAGGTATTCAACGTTTCCAGTTGCCCATTTACCAGCGAGACGTCGCCGCTCTGTGGCACCAGGACGCTTTGCCCGGTGAGTTGCTGTTCGATGCGCACAGCGCCCTTATTCGCGCGGATGCACATAGCCCCGGCCGAATCCAATCCCACCAGAAGGTCTTGTGAGCCGCTGCCGATAGAAAGTGGCCGGGCTTGGATTTGCGGGGTGTATACAGTCAGGGCGGGTTCATGCTCGATGTTTATGTGAATGGTGCCAGAGTCGAGAGCAATGGTGAGAGCTTTTCCTGATTTCAGGACGGAAAAATGTGCGGGGCCGCATATGACGATCTGTCCGCCTTCGACCAAGTTGATGTGGGCTTGGCCGGACTTCACGTGAACATTGCTGCCGCTGCGAAGTACGGTGCGAACTTGCCCATTCGCCGCTTCAACGCTCATGGGCCCTTCGACGGAGATCGCTTCACCCTCGATGGCTCCGACCGTGTCCCCGGCAGGTGGATTATCCGCCACGGCGGTGCCCAGCAAGCAAAACAGCGCACCGGCCACAACAGTCGCAGCGACGCTCGCGCAAAGACTGCGGCTCGGCCAGAATATTCGGGAAGGCACCAAAGGTCTTTCGCTCCTCGACAGGCGGGGGGACGTCAAGGCTCTATACTATATGATGAAAATGGAAGCTCCCGAAAATATAAGCCAAGAAACGCCGGAATCGCCGGAGGCGATCAGTCCACATTACGACACGCGACTGCCCAAGCTTCCGTGGAAACGCCGCGTGCAAATTCCCATTATCGCGGCGATCGTGTACAGCGTGATTCGCACCTTGGGGCCAACGCTTCGCTTCGAGACGCTAGGCCAGAAAAGAATTGATGCGATTTGGGCCAAGAAGCAGCCATGCATCTGGGCTTTCTGGCATCGCGTGATACTTCCTATTGCCTGGTATGGGCGAAACCGGGGCATTGTGGTGATGAACACTACGGCTTTCGATGGGCAGTGGACGCGCAAAGTCATTGAACGGCTGGGATTCGGGACGGCGCAGGGAAGTTCGTCGCGCGGTGGTTTGCGCGGTTTGCAAGTGATGGCCAAGCGGATTGCGGAAGGCGTGGATTGTGCGTTCACTATTGACGGGCCGCGGGGGCCGCGTTATGTGGCCAAAGTGGGCCCAGTTCTTCTTGCACGCATGACCGGAGCACCTATCACGGTGTTCCATATCGGCGTTGATCGTGGGAAGACCATCGAGAAGACCTGGGATCATTTTTTGTTGCCAGGCTTGTTTGCGCGAGCTGTTCTTATTGGAGCGCAGCCTATTTACGTGCCGCAGGACGCGGACGCGGAGATGATTAAAGCGAAACACGAAGAGATGCAGAAGGCGCTGGAACGTGTGCGAGACATCGCGGAGGGGTGGTTTGCGCTAACGGAAGACGAACGGAATCGCTATCGCGCGGAAATCGGTCCGTAACGCCGAATGTGCGCGCACTGTAATTGCTTAATTTTTGGTCACGAACGAAATTACGGAGCTAATACTAATTTCCTTCGCGTTCACCCAGTTTCACTGGGATATCCATCTTCTTCGCACCGCGGTAAACGGTAATTGTTACTGTATCTCCGGGACGCTTGCGATTCAGCAGCACGTTCATATCGAATTGGTTCGTTACTTTTTGTCCCTCGAAGCCGACAATCACGTCGCCACCAATTACGATACGGCGCATCATGCCTGCCTGCGCTGTGCGGTCTCCTCCGTGGATTCCGGCTGCAGCTGCGGGGCCACCCTTGGTCGTTTGTTCTACCAGCAAACCTTCCTGAACGGGTAGATCTAACGCCTCCGCGAGCCAGCCGGCAACCGGAACAGTCTGTACGCCGAGGTAGGCGCGACGCACGCGGCCTTCGGTCATCAAGTCATTGGCGATTAATTTCGCGCTGTTGATCGGAATTGCAAAGCCGATACCGGCTGCCGTGCCGGAAGGAGTATAAATCGCGGAGTTGATGCCAATCACTTCGCCGTGGGTGTTGATCAGCGGACCGCCCGAATTGCCGCGGTTGATGGACGCATCGGTCTGAATAGCCTCGTCGATAAATGTGGTTTGGCTGGTTTGGACTGTGCGGCCAATGGCGCTAACCACTCCGGTGGTCAGCGTTGACTGGAATCCAAACGGATCGCCAATCGCGAGAACTTTCTGTCCAACTTGGAGTGTCGAGGAATCGCCCAATGGCAGGGAGGCGAGCTGTTTGCCTTTCGGGTCGATCTTGATCAGCGCCACATCGTTGCGCTGGTCGGCGCCAATAAATTTAGCCGGATAGCGTTGCTGGTCGCCCAGTACGACTTCAATCGTTTGCGCTCCAGCGACCACGTGATAGTTGGTCAGGATGTAGCCTTTTGGATCGATTAAGAAGCCAGATCCGGCGCCTTCGACGGGCACTGGATCCATAAAGAAATCATATTCCGTTGCTTTGGTGAGAATATTGGCAACCGCCGGAGATGCTTCGTGGTAAATGCGAACGTTGATGGATTCATCTTCTGTCAACGAATCGTTATGATCGCCGGTGTTTCTGGTAGCTGGGGTGGGCAGTCCGCCGAGCCGGCGCGCTTCGACCTTTTCTGCCTGGCGTGGGCCATAGCGGGCACCTACCCAAAACGCCCCGAGCACCAAAATCAGGGCGATTAAAAGCAAACGGCTAATGCTCGAACGTACTGCGGTTTTCATCTGTGGCTTACCTCTATAGTCCTTAGTGTTTCTATTGTATACGCAATTTGCGGACCGCTGACCCACCTAGTAAGAAGGCTTGGAACTGTTTCGAATTTTGCAAGCCAGTGCCTGCACCTGCGCTCGCGTTTCCTCGATGGTGCCCGAACAATTGATGGAGTCGGTGGCGTGCTGCAGCTTTTCATTAAGCGGCAGTTGCGTCCCAATTCGTCGCTTAGCTTCTATCTCGCTCATCCCGCGCGCGCGCAGGCGTTCCAACTGTTGTTCCGGTTCGCACCACGCTACCACCAGCCCGTCCAACTTCTTCGTCATCCCCGCTTCGACTAACAGAGCTGCCTCGACAAACGCGGCGTCCCGCACACCGCTGCGATCCCACGTCTCAAACTGCCGCGCAATCATCTGCTCTACGCGAGGATGCAGGATTGCGTTCAGGGCGGCCAGCTTCAAGGGATCAGCAAATACGATGGCGGCTAATTTATTTCGATCGATGCGCTGGCCGGCTGCTGTTAGATCAGCACCAAACTTCTGCAGGATTTCGTCGTACGCCGGTTGCCCGGGCTCCATCAATTTGTGCGAAAGGGAATCGGCATCCAGCACGCAGAATCCCATATCCCGCAGCATCGCTGCCACGGCGCTCTTACCACTGGCGATCCCGCCGGTAAGTCCGATGCGCAGCACCTGCGCTTCACCGTGCTCCGGCTTGAGCGGTAACCGGAAGGCGCCGGAGCTTGGCCGCTTTCGCTGTGTTGCTCATTAGCATGGTGATCGTCATTGGACCCACGCCGCCCGGCACCGGCGTCAGAAAACCCGCAGTTTGCACGGCGTCTGGATGCACGTCACCTACCAGCACACTGCCCTTCGTTCGGAATTTTTCCAACCGCTCAGGAAAATTCTGCAGAAGTCGTTCTGCTTCGGCTGCGTCCGTAACCTTGTTTGTCCCGACATCGATCACCGCGGCACCGGGACGAATCCAATCCGCTTGCACGTAGCCAGCTTTGCCCATCGCGGCGACCACGATATCGGCGCGGCGTACCACGTCCGGCAAATCTCGTGTCTTCGAATGGCAAATCGTCACGGTGGCGTTGGCATGCATCAGCAACAGGGCCATTGGCTTGCCAACAATATCACTGCGTCCCAGCACCACAGCGTTAGCGCCCTCAATCGGGATTCTGTAGCGGCGCAAAATTTCCATGCAACCCGCGGGGGTGCACGCTACGAGGCCCGGACGATTGCTGACCAGTCTTCCCAAATTGACGGGATGGAAGCCGTCCACGTCTTTTGCCGGGTCAACCGCTTCGAGTACGCGTTTGGAATCGATCTGCGAAGGTAAAGGAAGCTGCACCAGGATTCCGTCCACATTGTCATCGCCATTAAGGTCGGCGATAAGTTGCAGCATGTATTCCGTGGATGCAGTTGCGGGTGGAGTGTGCAACCAACTGGCCATTCCTAACTGCTCGCACGCGGCGATCTTGCTTTTCACGTAAAGTTGCGAGGCGGCGTTTTCGCCGACGAGCACCGCAGCCAAGCCGGGGCGCACTCCCTGGGCCTGGAGGCGTGCTACTTCTTGCTTGAGCTCGGTGAAGATTTGATCGCGAATTTTTAAGCCGTCCAGAATTTGTGCGGGCATGGCAAGAGAATAACATACGCTCGGCGAGCAGGGCGGCGTGGTGATCCGTGGAATGAGGAGAGTAACTCGGGGAGTTGAGGCTGAGGCGATTGGAGAGTTCGTTCATAGTTGGTTTACAAAAACTTCAATATACTGCTGCGATGGTTAGAACCTATCCCGCAAGGCTTGTGCTCTTGTCGTTGTTGCTGGCGATTGCGCCGCTGGAACTTCTCGCTCAGGAAGCTGGCGGGTCGCTGACCCAAATGCCGAACAGCAAACTGTTGGGAGAGTTGCCGGGGCATCCGCGGCGGACCAACAATTTTCCAACTGCGATTGCGTTGTCGCCGGACGGGCGTTATGCCGTGCTGCTCCATAGCGGATTCGGTGCCTATACTTCCGGCGAGAAGCAGTCGCTCTCAGTTTTGGATTTGCAAACGAATGCTCTTCGCGATTTTCCGGATGATCGCTTAGGTAGCGATGCACGCCAGACGTATTTTCTCGGCCTTGCGTTCAGCCGCGATGGCCAGCACTTATACGCGTCGATGGCATCGCTTACCGATCCTCTGGCCAAGCAAAAGGGAAGTACTGGCAATGGTATTGCCATCTATCGCTTTACTGACGGCAGTGTCGCCGCTGAACGTTTCCTTCCGCTTGGGCCACGGAGCAAGATTCCCGCAGAAAAAGTGCGACGGGAAGAATATAGGGATGTGACGTATCCGGCTGGACTTTGCGTGGGACTCAGTGGTGGGGAAGAGCGGATTCTAGTTGCCAGCAACAATTCCGACGAAGCGATTCTTCTCAATGTGGCCGACGGCAAAATAATTCATCGTTTTGATCTCTCCACATACAGGCGGATTCCCGCGTCTCTGCCTTATACCGCCGCTATGACGAGTGACGGCAAGACGGGCTACGTTTCGCTGTGGAATGCGTCAGCGGTTGCGGAGTTAGATCTCATCAACGGCCGCGTTCGGCGCATCATTCCGTTGCGCAAACCTGTTGGTCATCTTGATGGTGGTTCACATCCGACCGCCATGCTACTGAGCCGAGACAATGCGCGGCTCTTCGTTGCCTTGACGAATCGAGATGAGATCGCGGTGCTGGACACCGCTTCCGGAAAGCAACAATACACGCTCTCCACGAAATTGCCTGGTCAGAAGTATGGCGGCAGCGATCCCGAATATCTCGCCCTTTCTGCTGACGAACGCGCGTTGTTTTCCGCGAATGCCATTTCCGACTCCGTGGCCGTGTTTGATTTGGGCAAACTGCAGAAGGATCAGGTTTTGTGGGCATCCGGATTTGTTCCGACCGAGTGGTATCCGACAGTGGTAGCCGCCACGGCAAATGATTTGCTTATCGGCAGCGCAAAAGGTATCGGCTCGGGCCCAAATCCAATGCCGCTAAAGAAATCAGCCGATGGGCGAATTGAGTATCCTTATAACCCGGCGATGACGCGGGGCTCTCTCGCACGGATACCTCTCGCAGACCTGAAAACGAAGCTGACAACGTGGACTGCGCAAGTAGCCGCGGCCAACGCCGCACAAGGAAACACCGACAAGATTCCGTTCACCGGCGGTGGCGATAAAATTCGTCACGTCATCTACATCATCAAGGAGAATCGCACTTACGATCAGGTCTTCGGCGACATCAAGGAAGCGAACGGCGATGCTTCGCTAACTATGTATGGAGAAGACATCACGCCCAATCAACACAAACTCGCGCGCCAGTTCGGCATCCTCGATAATTTCTATGACAGCGGCGACGTTTCTGGCGATGGCCATGTCTGGTCCACCTCGGCATCGATCAGCGATTACCTGGAGAAGACCTGGCCGATCGGCTATCGAGGCCACGAACACAGCTACGATTCAGAAGGGCAGTTGCTGGGCGGGATTTCTGCGGACGACGACCTGCCGGATGCGGGCGAACCGACGGGGGGCTATCTCTGGAAGAATTTTGCGGGCCACGGCGTCTCCTATCGCCATTACGGCGAATACATCGTTTCGCGCTGGTGCAATATGAAACAGCCGATGACCGAAAGTGGACCGCCGAAAGTGGCGGGTGCTGCGTGTCCTCGCGCGGTTATCAAGAAAGGTGAGGCGCTTGAGAAAAATGTAGGCGAACCTCGAGGTGGCCCGAGCCCGTATCCTTGGGAGATTCCCGTGCTCGCGAAAAATATTGCTGCGCAGGCGGAATTGCACGGGCACTTCGATCCACTTTATCCCGATTTTGAGGTGGCCTACCCCGACCAGTTACGCGCTGACGAATTCCTGAATGAATTCGCGCAGTTCGTTGCGGCCCGGAAAAATGGCAAAGACACCATGCCGCAATTTATTCTTCTGCGTTTGCCAAACGACCACACTGCTGGGGGCACGAAGGGCCAGCCGACTCCCTCCGCCTCGGTGGCCGACAATGATCTGGCTGTCGGTCGCGTCGCGGACGCCATCTCTCATAGCGTCTATTGGGACGATACTGCCATCCTGGCGCTCGAAGACGACGCGCAAGATGGGCCTGACCACGTCGACTCGCATCGCAGCATCGCTCTGGTGATCAGCAAATATTCTCCTGCGGCAGGAGCGTTATCAGCGGAACAAAGTCAGGTTACGCCCTTCGTCGACCACACGTTCTACACCACCATCAATTTGGTGCGTACCATCGAATCGCTCTTAGGCGCGCCTCCTATGAATGCCAACGATTCGCGTGCAGCGGTGATAGCACCGCTCTTCAGCGGACCTGGGACGCAAGCTGCGTTCAGTGCCGACTATCGCAATCGTGACAACGGGCTGCTATACCAGGTGAACACCAAGGAGTGGAAAGAAGGGAAGAAACTGGACTTCAGCCACGCCGACGCGGCTGATAATCGCGTCCTAAACAAGTTTCTCTGGGAAGACGCCAAAGGCGATACGCCAATGCCTGCGCCACGCTTCACAATCTTTCCTCCTTCACTATCCGCTGGTTCGATGCGCCAATCTCGCGACCGCAATTGAGGAAGTGAAAAAGAACGCCCGAGCTGTGAGGCTCGGGCGTTTGGTCTTACTTCAATCGGCTTTTAAAGCAGGCGACTAGTAGATGTCGTACTGCTCCCAGTGCAGGGTGGCGTCGGACTGGATGATGATGTGCTTGTGCGAATTCTGCTCGAGTTCGTCGATCAGAATCGACTCGCGGGTCTTCAGCGCTTTGGCAATTTCCGGATGCACACGCAAGGTCAGGTTCGGCCCTTCGTGGTCGGCGACGGCCATCTTGCGCGCTTCGGCCTGAATTTCGTAGCAGAGCGTCGGGATGGACTTCACCATGCCTGAGCCGGTGCAATACGGGCATGGCTGGCAGAGCACGCGTTCCAGAGCCTGTTTGGTGCGTTTGCGAGTGATGCACACCAAGCCGAACTCGTTGAAGGAAAGCGCTTTGGAAGGCGCCTTATCTTGTTCCAGCGACATTTGCAGCGCGCCAAGCACTTTTTCGCGGTTGCGGCGTTCTTCCATGTCGATGAAATCGACGACAATGATGCCGCCAAGGTCGCGCAGGCGAATCTGCCGCACGATTTCCTTGACCGCTTCGAGGTTGGTCTTGACGATGGTGTCTTCAAGTCGCGTGGAACCCTTGCCCACGAATTTGCCGGTGTTGACGTCAATGGCGACGAGCGCTTCCGTATGGTTGATGACGATGTATCCGCCAGACTTCAACCACACTTTCGCGCGTAGCGCCTTGTCGAGTTCGTGCTGAATGCCGAACTCTTCGAAGATGGGCTGTTCTTTGGTGTACAGCTTCACCTTGCTGACGAGCTTCGGCTGGAAGCGGCTGACGAATTCCACCACCTTGCCGTATTCTTCTTCGCTGTCGATCCAAATGCCGGTGAAGTCGTCGCTGACGTAGTCGCGCAGAATGCGTTCCACCAGGTTCAAATCGCGATGCAACAGCGCTGGCGCTTTGCGGTCGTCGTGCTTCTGCTTGATCTCGCTCCAGGTCTTGCCCAGGAACTCGATGTCGGTGCGAATTTCGTCGTCGGTCGCGCCACCCGCGGCGGTGCGCACGATGAATCCGCCGGGATAGCTACCGCGAGCTTCGCCTACCAACCGGCGCAGCCGCGAACGATTCTCCGCGCTGGCGATTTTCCGCGAAACTCCGATGTGATCGATGGTCGGCATGTACACCAGGAAGCGGCCCGGGAGCGCCACGTGGCTGGTGATGCGTGCACCCTTCTTGCCGAGTGGTTCCTTGGCGATCTGGACAACCACATCCTGTCCCGGCTTTAACATCTCCGAGATCAGTTGTGGACGGCGTTGTGGCGCGTGCCCTCCGCCGTGGTGTCCGCGGTGATGACCGCCACTGTGTCCACCGCCCGGACGACGCTCGAAGCGTCCACGGCCACGGTCTCCACCGCGATCGGGACCACGGTCGGGCCCACGGTCTGGGCCACGATCTGGACCCCGGTCGCCGCTGCGCTCCGGACCACGCCGGTCGTGCCGGCTATCATGCCTTCCGCGAGGCCCACGATCTGGACCCCGGTCGCGCCCGCCACTTCCGCCGCGTTGCGGTCTTTGGAAGCGCGAACGTGGATTGCTGCCGATGCGTGCAGAATCTCTGCGCACGAATTCTTCGCGTGGAGCGTTAGGATTGCGTGGCGCACGGGTTTCACCAGGAAGCAGAATTACGTCCTCTTCGATGATGGCTTCTCCGACGCTTTCGGTTCCGCCACTACCGGTCGCAGCCGTTGCCGCGCTTTCCGTCTCCATTTGTTCAATGGCATCGTCGTGCGCTTGGTCGGCGCGTTCGGCTGCGGTTAGTTCGCCTTGCGCTTCACCCTCACGGGCTTCGCGTTCCTCGGCATGTTGTTCGGTTTCGTCTTCTTCGTGGTCATGACGTTCGGAAGCGTGCTCTTCAGCCGCGTGGGAGCTTTCATGAGATGCTTCGTGGCTCTCTTCATGGAGTTCTTCGGTATCGGCTTCCGATTCACTTTCTTCCTCTTCGTCTTCTTCATCTTCTTCGACGTCAAAATCCGCCTCGCCCGCCAATGTATCGCCCTCTGCGCGAGCCTGCGTCTCTTCGTGTTTCGCTTCCACCAGCCGCGCTGAAAGAGCGCCGAGTTCCTCTTCGCTCAGTCCAGTGGAGCCGTGGTGTTCCGCAATCACTTCCTCTTCATGGGCGTCTGCGATCACTGCGGACGGCGCCTGTTCAGGAGCCTCAGCAGCACGCTCCTCTAAGGTTGCGGCATCGGCTGCCATTGGTGGTTCCGATTCTGTCTCGGTGTCTGCCAAAACCCAATGCGGCAAGCTGCCGGAAAAACGGCGTGGCACTCCGGTGTTTGGAGTCATACCAATTGCGGGCCGCGAAGGCGTCTGTTCGAAATCAGGCTGGCGCTCCTCGGGCTCATGATCCTCGACCGGAGCGACTGGAGCGGGTGCTGGCTTGCCGCGATACTTGGCCAGCGATTCGCCCGGCAACACAATATCGTCCTCACGCGATTCAACAGGTGCGCTGGGCCCGCGATCAGGCGGCCGCCGATTTTCGTAACTACCGCCACCGCGGGAATCCCGTTCTCCGCCTTGCGGCGAAGCATATTTTGACGGGGGAAGATTGCGTCCGCCTTGACTCGGCCCCTGATGACGACCGCGGTCGCCACCACCGCCGCTTCCACTTCCACTTCCGCCACGACGACGGCCCCAGCGGCCACGTCGCCCGCCACGTCCGCGATCTCCTCCACGGTCACCACCGCGGTCTCCGCCACGATCATGACCCTGTGAAGGGCCGCGATCGTTGCCGACTCTCGGTGGATAATTGCGCGTGGGATTGTAGCTGGGAGCAAAATTCTGTGGCGCTGAAGCATTCGATTCGGGCTGACGCTCTTCCGGCTCAACCGATTCGCGTTCTTGCGAGAAACGTTCGCCTTGACCCTCACGAAGGTCCTCGTGTTGGTCGACGGCGAGTTCTTCTGATTCTGCGTGCGATTCCGCGCCGTCGTGATGTTCATCGACATGCGGCTCTTCGAGATGGAGCACTTCTTCATGAACACCTGCGGCCAAGGTCTCGCCGGGCAACCGTTCAATCACTACGTTGTCACGCGCGGCAATCGTGGCCACGGGTGGCGCGTCGTGCGCATGGCCGTGATCGTAATCTTCCAGATTTTCGAAAACGTCGCTGACGTACAGGAAGGCGTCGCCATCCAAGCCGATGTCGACGAAAGCCGACTGCATGCCTGGCAGGACCCGCGTTACTTTTCCTTTGTAGATGCTGCCGACGAGCGCAAACTCTTTTTCTCGCTCAATGTAAATCTCGACTAGCTGTCCTTCTTCCAAAATCGCGACCCTTCGCTCGTGCGAAGTCGCGGATATAACCAATTCTTTCGACATGAAAACTCCTTATGACGCACCGCCGCTCGAACCTCGCTGTCGGAAGTCCAAAGCACGGCGCCACCCCGATAACCATCGGGGCACGCTGTCGACAACACTAGTGTTGCGGCATGACGTTCGTAGCCGGAGGGAGTGGCCGCAGTGCGGCCCTCGTGTACCTGAAACCTCATGCTATCGAGGCAAGTCCGTTGCCGGGTCTTACCCGGGGGAACGGCGGACGATGCTGTCCTCACTCTTAAAGTCCTTCTTGCGTACCTGCGGTCCAAACTCCATGTAAAGACCGTTTCACTGGCGCTGCCTCCCTGAACTGAGGTATCGCGCCTGAACTACCTACTGCCGATGGTTAGTTGACGAAGCGGCGCAGCCGGACATTCATCACCAAACCAATCGCCAGAAATACAAACAATGTGGCCGATCCTCCATAGCTCATCAGCGGCAATGGAATTCCGGTAACCGGCATTGCTCCGATGACCATAGCCACATTCACCAAAACGTGAAACCCAAGCGCTGCAGTTACGCCCATGACCAGAAACATTCCCGCGCGGTCTTTCGCTCGCTGGGCATTCTGCACCAAACGTAACAACAACGCCATGTACAGCCCTAAGGCAAGCAGCACGCCTTTGAATCCCTGTTCTTCCGCCCATGCCGACATGATGAAATCGGAATACCGGACGGGAATATATCCCAGTTGATTCTGACTGCCGTTGCCGAATCCTTTTCCCCAAAATCCGCCGGATCCTACGGCGATTTTCGATTGCAGCAATTGATAGCCTGAGCCTTTGGCATCTTCTTCTGGATGCAGGAAGGAGGTGATTCTTTCCCGCTGATATGGTTTCAGAATGTGCCGGCTCACAGGAGGATAAAAGACCGCTCCTACGAGCAGAAAACCCGCTAGCGAAAAAACTGCTGCATGTTGCCACTTGAGCCCTGCCAAGAATGCGCCGACGACCAGCATGGGCATTAACACAAGGGCGGTGCCCAGATCGGGTTGCTTGAGGATCAGTGCCAGTGGCAATCCTACTAGAAGCCCTGCTTTAATCAAGTCCTGCAGGGAAAGCTCGTCGGTTCGCACTTCTGCGAAGAAGCGAGCCAACACAATGATTATAATCAATTTGACCAATTCTGACACCTGAAGAAATTCTCCCAGCACCGGAATCCACCGTTTGGCCCCAAATCGGGTGTGGCCCATCAGCAACACGGCCAGTAGCGCCACAATGCCAATAATGTAAAGAACTGGCGCCTGATCCATAATCAGGTGGTAATCCAGTCGTGATAGCACGAACATCAGGACCGTGCCGATGATGAGCCAGCGCAACTGTTTCATGTGCATGCCGGCCAGCGCGCTGCCGTGTGTGGTGGAATACACTTCGACCACGCCTAGCGCGCAGATTGCCGCCAGGATGGCTAGCAGCCAGTAATCGTATTCTCGTGAACCTGCCGCGTCTTTTAGCATGCCAATTCCCTGAGCAAAAATTTATTCTGGCCGAGGCTTCTTAGCTGCCGCTGGCTGTAACACCGCGGCTGTTTCTTCCGGCTTAATCACGGCCTTCGGATCTTCAACGGTTACTGTATGCGCTTCGCCCTTTTCAAAGTTCGGCTTCACATTTTGTGCCGTCGCCTGACCGTTCATCTTCTTTTCCTTCTTGTCGTAGTAGGCCTTAATGATGTCGCGCGCAATTGGGCCGGACGCGCTGGCGCCGTGTCCGCCTTCTTCAACCAGCACGCTCACCACAATTTCTGGATTGCGTCGCGGCGCGTAACCCACGAACCACGCGTTGTTGTTGAATTTCTTCTGGCCCTTGCCGTAACGCGATTTTGCGTCGCCGCCGATAACTTGCGCAGTGCCGGACTTGCCGCAAAATTCGACGCCCTGCAACCTGATTGCTGCTCCGGTTCCACCGCCTTCGTTCACAACGCCGTACATTCCTTGCGTTACTTGTTCGACGGTAGATTCGGAAAGTTCGATGCGATGCTCGCCAACCGTTTGAATATCCTTCAGCAAATGTGGCTGCTTGTATTCCCCGCCTGAAGCGATCCCGCCAATCATGTAGGCAATTTGCAACGGAGTAACCGTTACTGCTCCCTGACCGATGGAAACTGAAATCGTTTCGCCGGGATACCACTTGCGGTGATAAACGCGCTGCACCCATTCTTCCGATGGAACTAGACCTGGCTCTTCGGAGGGCAGATCAATTCCGGTTCGCGATCCGAGTCCTACTAATTTCGCGTACTTCGAAATGCGGTCGATGCCCATGCGCATGCCCACGTTGTAGAAGAACACGTCGCAGGAATGCACGATTGCCGCATGTAAATCGACGGAGCCATGGCTGCTCTTGCCATATACCCAGCATTTGAATTGGCGTCCGTAGAAGGTTGCGGCGCCCGGGCAGAAGGCGTGGAAATTCTCGGGCGGCACTTTCGATTCCAGCATCGCCGTGGCCATCACAATTTTAAAGACCGAACCCGGTGCAAGTTGCGCCTGGATGGCACGGTTCAGCAGCGGGCGATCTTCATCTGTGTTTAGACGCAGCCATTCTTCTTTCGAAACGCGAATGGCGAAATCATTTGGATCAGGCGCGGGTTGGCTCGCCAATGCCAGGACTTCACCGGTGCGGGGATCGAGCGCTACCACAGAGCCTTTTTTGCCGGCTAGTGCGTCTTCAGCAATCTTCTGCAGATCGTAATCAATCGTCAGCTGAATCTGCTTGCCGGGAATGGCTTCCTGTTGCGAGAGCCGACCCATTTCCTTGCCGACGCTGTTCACGATGACGCGGCGCATGCCGTCGGTGCCTACCAGCAAATCGTTGTATTGGCGCTCCAGGCCGCTCTTTCCCGCTACGTCGCCAGGACGCAACCGGTCGTTGCTATCTTCAATCTGTTTTTCACTTACTTCACCGACGTATCCACTGGCATGCGACATGAATCCGCCTGGCAAGTAGCGCCGGCGATGGACCATCAACATTTCCAGCAGCGGGATGTCTGCGCGATGTGATTCTATGAATGCCACATCCGCGGGAGTCGCCTCCGGCTTGATCACAATCGGCTGAAATTTGGGGAGCTTTGCGGTGTTGGCAAGCTGCTCGTGCAAATCATCGATCGACAATCCCAAGCCATCGGCAATCACGGACAGGCTCTTCTCCACTGCCGCTATATCGTCGCGCAAGAGCAGGACAGAGAATGATGGGTAGTTATCGACCAGCACGCGGCCGTCTCGATCCAGCATGCGTCCGCGTGGCGCTATGATGGGGATGGAACGGACGCGATTGCGCTCGGCCATTTGCCCATACTTATCGGAATCGATGATTTGGAGTTTCCAGAAGCCCAGCAATAGCAGGGTGATCATCCCCACGATCACATAGGACGCGGCGGCCAGCCGTTCTTGCGGCAATCGATTATCGTTACGGAACCAGTACGACACGCAAACCCTGCGCGCGAGCCCATCTGAAATTCAGGGCTGAGCGGTGCCCGCTCGCGCATTCCTTACTCTGCAGCGAAATTCACTAAAATCTTGGCCAAGAAGGCGTTTGCCCGCCTCAAAAGCGCAATTTTCTCCGCCGCCAAGCCTCGAATCCGCCAGATTCGTAAGCCTCTTCAAAAGTAGCACTTGCATATATGCAGCGCAACTCGTACGGAAGGGCAGGTAGCGGTCTAATAAAGAGGCTGTAGGCGCTGGAAAGGGCAGAATTAGCCGCTTTAGAGGCCAGGGACTGCATCTCTTCGCGAAACACCGACTCCTTTTGAGTTTCTCGCTTCTCGCTGAATCATCTACAATTCTTAGTTCTGCATGGCCTCTCTTTCTCATAAGCCTCTGCGACTCGCCCTTATCGGCATGTCTGGCGCCGGTAAATCTTTCTGGACCAAACATCTCGCTGCCCTCGGCTATCCCGCAATTTCCTGCGATGACCAGATCGAAGCGCGGCTCGCACCCACTTTAAGTTCAGGCGGGTTCACCGGCATCAATGGCGTGGCTGCCTGGATGGGTTGGCCTGATCGTGAGACCTATGCGGAACGCGAATCGCAATATCTGTCTGAAGAGACGGCTGCGCTCGGCGAGGTTTTGACTACACTTGAGAAAAATCCTGCGAGCGATTTGATCCTCGATACTACGGGCAGCGTCATCTATTGCGGTAATCATCTGCTGCACCGGCTTCGGAAGCAGATGACCATCGTGTATCTCGCGGCTTCTGCCGATGAGCAACAACTTCTGATTAAGCGGTATCTTGAGGATCCCAAGCCAGTGTTGTGGCGTGGCGCGTTTCAACCTCGTCCCGCTGAAACCCCTCGCGACACGGTTGCGCGTTGCTATCCGGCTTTGATTGGTGCGCGGCGACAGAGCTACGAGGCGCTGGCGCACTGCACGATTCCGGTTGCGGGTCTTCGCCAATTGTCGCTTGACGCTGAATCTGCTGCTGCCTCTCCGGGCGAAAAATTTCTGGATAAAATTAAGGACCAACTTGCAGCGCGCAAATAATCGCATTTTGGCGGAGTGTCGATGAGATATCGCAGCACTGCGGGCAAGGCCCCGCTGACCTCGCTGCGTGGAGCGGTGCTTCGAGGCATGGCGCCGGACGGCGGCTTATATATGCCCGCTGAAATCGCCCGTCACACGCCGGAAGAACTTGAGGAATTTCGTCGCTTGCCCTTCACTGAAGTGTGTTTTCGCGTGGTTCGCCCTTTTGCCACCCCCGATGTGCCCGAAGAAGTTCTGTGGCAGACCGTTGCGGAAGCCATCAACTTTCCGGTCAAGCTCGTTTCGCTCTCTCCGGCACTGCATATCCTGGAGCTGTTCCACGGCCCCACGCTGGCGTTCAAGGATTTCGGTGCGCGGTTTATGGCGCGATTGATGGGTTATTTCGTGCGCGGCGAATCCCGTCAACTCACCGTGTTGGTGGCCACATCAGGTGACACCGGCAGCGCCGTGGCACATGGGTTTTTGCGCGTTCCTGGTATTCGGGTGGTAATTCTGTATCCCTCGAAGCGCATTAGTGAGGCGCAAGAAAAGCAATTCACGACGCTTGGTGAAAATATCACCGCGCTGGAAATTTCAGGCACATTTGATGACTGCCAGCGATTAGTGAAGCAGGCTTTCGCTGATGAAGCCCTGAACAAGCGCGCCTTTCTGACTTCCGCGAATTCGATAAATGTCGGCCGCTTATTGCCGCAGATGTTTTATCACGTGGCAGCGTACCGGCAGTTGCCGGTCGCTTCGGTGCCGCTGATTGTTTCAGTCCCTAGCGGCAATTTCGGAAATCTCACGGCTGGCCTCTTCGCGAAACGCATCGGGCTTCCGGTTGCGCAATTTATTGCCGCCACCAACGCCAATGATGTCTTTCCACAATATTTGTTGACCGGCGATTATAAGCCGCGCCCCGCGCAAGCCACGTATTCGAACGCCATGGATGTTGGAAGTCCCAACAATTTTCCACGTTTGCTGGACCTTTGCCGCAACCGCATTGAAAATGTTCGCCGCGAAATCTGGGGACACGGCGTGACCGACGAAGAAACGCTTCATCAGATGCATACCGCGTGGGATCGCTACCGCTACATCGCCGATCCTCACACCGCCGTCGGTCTTCATGCATGGGAAGCGTATCGGAAAGAACACCCTGAGCCTTCGCAAGGCTTGGTGCTTGCCACGGCGCATCCCGCAAAATTTGCTGAAATTGTTCAGAAGGGAATTGGTGTCGCGCCGCCATTGCCTGAACGTCTTGCACGCCACCTGCAGCAGCCAAAGCTGTCGCTACCGATGAGCAACAGCTACGACGACTTCAAGCAATTTCTGCTCAGCCACTAAGCCGACGTGTTTTCAAAATGTGTTTGGGAATGAAACTTGGCTTAAGAGTTTCGACGGAGACGGTCCAGGGGCACAAACAGCAGGGTGCCCAGGACGGCGTTGATTGCAGCCGCTATGGCTAAGTGTGTCGTGAACCAAGGCTCAGTTTGGGCCAGCAACAAGCGGTGCGTAAGCAGAAGCACGATGTGATGCACCACGTAAAAAGCCATGATGAGCGAGAACCGCGCGGCAGGGTGTTCCGTATCCAGTCTTGCTCCAATGGAAGACGCCAAATACCCAATCACCGTTTTTGCAATTCCATAGAGACCTAGCGGCACGGTCGGCCCGCTCAAGCTGTCTTGCAACAAGCCGATGGTCATGCCCAGCAGCAAACCTGTCGAAGGATTCCGGCGGCTCAACCCAAAATAAATGGTAATCAGCAGCGGTAAATCCAGAATCGCAAATTTCGGGAAATAGACCGGCACGGTGGTCTGCAGGGCCAACGCCAAAAACGTTGCCACCAAAATGGAGCCGGGGAAAAACTTGTGCACTTCTATGTGCGTTTCGCTGCCACGCAATTCGTAGGTATCGTTCATGGCTTTTTCACCGCGCTGGTAGGCGCAGGCGCCGCATTCACTACTCCGCTATCCGAGCTTGCCGCGGCGCTCGGCGCTGCACTTGTCGCATTAGCATCCTTGGGGAACTCCACAGGCACTTGCTTCAGCAAAATAATTACATCTTCCAGTCTGTCCAAATGGGCGGCGGGTTGCACCTTAATCTGCTTGAACGGGTTGCCACCCTTCACTTCGATCACGGTGCCCACCGGCACGTCGGCCGGGAAAATTTTATCCATGCCGCTGGTCACGATTTTTTCGCCAACGGTTACGGTATCGTCGCCCGGTACGTACTTCATCGCCAGCGTCGCTTCGCCGGTGCCGCCAATGGGATGCTGTTTGCGGGACAGGACGAACATCGCGCCGGCGCCGCTTTCGCGATCCGTAAGCAACAGGATTTGCGCGGTGTCGCGGTAGGTCTCAATCACTTTGCCCACGGCGCCATCCGGCGTGATCACTGCCATATTGCGGCGAACGCCGTCACGCTCTCCGCGATCAATCTCGATCGCGCGACTACCATCACCCGGGCTCGTACCAATCACGCGCGCGCCAACCATTGGCACGCTCTCGTGAGATTGCTTGAAATTCAGCAGAGCCCCGAGCCGATCCGCTTCGCTGGCTTTGCTGTGTAATTCCGAAATGGTCAGTTTTAGCGCGTCATTTTCCACGCGCAGCGCTTCATTCTCCCGAGCCGTGTTTTGCAATGCGAAGTAATGATTCCAAACACCGCGAATCCGCCCAAATCCCCACGCGCCGCTCTTTTCTACCGGAGAGACCGCGGTAATCGCCCACACACGCACCAGTCGCCCACGTGAATCGCGTTTGATCTGCACGGCCAGCAAAAGAATCTGCGCGATGAGCACGCCGGTCAGCAGCGTCACCGACTTATGTCTTGAGGGAATTGCCACCATATTTACACTCGCGTCCCGCTATCGGATTTGCGCGTGGGATGCTGGGAGCTTCCCCCGGGCCTGCCAAACCGAATCAACCAGCTCACGTTATGCGAAAGAATTGCGACGAAAAATCTCAACGAATCTCAATCGATACAAACTTGCCGCAAAAGTTTAAAGTCGCTCAGCATCTTGCCGGTGCCCAGCACCACGGATGCCAGCGGATCATCGGCAATCGATACCGGCAAACCGGTTTCTTCGCGGATACGTTTGTCTAAATTCTTCAGCAATGCGCCGCCGCCTGTTAAGACGATGCCGCGATCGCTGATGTCTGCGGAAAGTTCCGGTGGGGTGCGTTCCAGCGCTACGCGTACTGCATTTAGAATCGTCGCAACACATTCGCTTAGCGCTTCACGAATTTCGCTATCGTCGATGGTGACCGTGCGCGGCACACCTTCAATCAAATTCCGGCCTTTCACTTCCATGGTGAGAGGCTTTTCCAGCGGATACGCGGAGCCGATCTCCATTTTGATTTGTTCGGCAGTGCGCTCGCCAACCAGCAGGTTGTACTTGCGCTTGAGGTATTGCATCACCGCTTCGTCCATTTCGTTTCCGGCGACACGCACCGAGCGCGAATACACGATGCCGCTCATCGAAATCACGGCGATATCGGTGGTGCCGCCGCCAATGTCGACCACCATGTTGCCGGATGGTTCTTCAATGGGCAGGCCCGCACCAATTGCCGCCGCCATAGCCTGTTCTACCAGGTAGACTTCGCTGGCGCGCGCGCGATAGGCAGAGTCTTGCACGGCGCGTTTTTCAACCGGGGTAATTTCGCTTGGCACGCCGATGACGATGCGCGGATGCACCAAAACGCGCCGGTTGTGCGCCTTCTGAATGAAGTAGGTAAGCATTTTTTCTGTGACTTTAAAATCCGCGATCACTCCATCTTTCATCGGCTTAATTGCCACGACGTTGCCTGGAGTGCGTCCTAGCATGTCTTTTGCTTCGCGACCAACTGCAACCACTTCGCCGCTGGACTTGTTGATGGCCACAATCGATGGCTCGTTTACGACGATGCCTTTGCCGTGCGAGAACACGAGTGTGTTCGCCGTGCCCAAATCGATTGCCAGGTCGGACGAGAAGAGGCTGAACACCGACCTCAGGTTGTAACCGTTCTTATTCATTACCGCGTTCCCCCTGCGGAGAGCATCCTGCTCGGTAGGATCTCCGCGTGCGGATACCATCCGTGCAACCCATTGTCGCTGGATTCGTCGGTCTGCGCAAAAGTGCAGCCGTCGTTCCCCCCCAAAATTATTTCGGCACCACGATGGAAACTTCTTTTTTCGCCGTGCCGCCGCGCCGGTTCGAGCCAATAACGGTGATGGTGTGTTGTCCCGGATCCAGTGGTTCGGTGAAATGCCGGAAGCTTCCATCCGGCGAAATATTTGCGACAGGCTGTCCGTTGATGATCAACGCCGCACCCGGCTCCGCCTTGCCGATGATCTCGGCCACCCGGCCGTGGATTTGCGCCGGCTCAATCTGCAGCAGCATGCCTTGTTCTTTGCCTTGCGCCACCAACATGAACTTGAACATCTCGCTGTATTCGCTGGTTTCTTTTTTGGCGTTCGATGCGGTTACGTTCCAAAAGTAATCGCCCGCTTCCAGCCCTGACACTTCCGCGCTGGTTCCGGTGACTTTCACTTCCGGCTTGGCCAATTTGGTAAAGCTGGTGGTTGGACTGATGCGCAGCGTATAGCTGACTGCACCTTCAATGGGCTGCCACTCGAAATGGATGGGAGTCGACTTTGGATTTTCAGAGATGATTGGCGACAAATTCAGTGGCGCTACGAGGGCCGGAGGCGCAAGGACGTTGGTCTTCTGGATGCTGTTGCCGCTCGTGAAACTCGCTCTCTCATACTGCATCAACTCAATCTTTTCCTGGCCGCGCTGCACTTCGGCGGAACCGGTAGCCACGGTAATTTCATGTTCGTTCTTTTGCGGGTCGTTCTTTACGGTCGCGCGGCTGTTCTGCTTCATGAATGCCGTGGCGTCTTCTACGCTCACCGCCGCTTGCGAATCGCGTGAAGACCACATCGGCGTGGCGAGATCGACTGCGCCGGTGTTGATGCGCACTGCGGTGTTGGAATGGTCGCGCGTAACGTTATTTTCTTCGACGGTGACTAAGGTTTCGGCTTTTACCGTGTATTCGGTGCCGTCCGCAAAAGTCATACGGGCGAGCCCATCGGAACCGGTTTGAATCAAGTCACCCTTATCCAATGCGGTGTGATAATCGGCATCCACCCAAGTCACGGAATTTACCTTCTTGACTTGCACTCGGCCGTCGAGGTTCACGAATTTAGCCTGTGTCTGGCTCAACGGCATGGTGTCGGTTTCCGTGGTGTCCAGTGCCTTGGAAAGTTTGGTCGTTATTATTGAGGTCCAGTCGGGCTTGCCGACATAAAGAGCGGCGACCACAATGACGATTACGATTAGGGCGTACAGCGCCACGGTCTTATAGGTGACCGCGTGCCAATACACTTCCACACGATGAATTTTCGGTGTGGCCGATGGTGTCGGCGGCGCCGTGGGACGTCTCGGATCGATGGGTGTTTGCGTAGTCACAGAGATTTGTGCCGCATTGCTCCAATTGCGCAATGTAGCACAGCGATTTGCGCCACGCGGAACTCCCCGCCATGCCCGTAGTCAATCTACAAATAGCTTTTCCGCCCCAGGTGACAGTTAGCCACTGCGCCGGCGGTCGAATCTGTGTGATTTTCGCGACCTGGGTGACGAACGAACGCTCTACCTGCACCTGCAGCTCTGATCGCAGCTGAGAGTTTGAATCTAAGTTGCGAGCGAACCGGCTGCAGTCAAGGCGCAGTCGCAGCCGCAGCCCTTTGCCGCTGAAAGAATCTCCTCTTGTCGAAGTCCCTGTCCACGGCCACATCGAAAAATCCGACCATCATCTCCTCATAAGTTTGTTCGCCCCAATGAACTGCTGCGGTCGGATCCGGATTGTGTGGATTCTGTTTGGAGTTGTCGTACCACGCCACGGCCTGCAATTCCGTACCGGCCTTCAGGCGCAGTGGCTCCGCCAAGCGGTAACTCATTTGCCAGTGAAAATGGTAATTCACGCGCAACAACGGCGTGATTGTCCGATTCTGATTGAGCAAGTTGTATTCGAAGCGCTTTCCTCGCAGATGCATATGCGGGAAGAAACTTAACAGCAGCGCGTCGTTCGGAAGCGTTCCGCGCGCCTCCACGCGAAAATCGGGAACTCCCGGGGGAATTACGAAATGGTCGTTGGTCAATTGCAGCGTGAGAACTCGCTGCGTCACCGGCTCCTTTGCGAAGATAAGGCCGATACGGCTGACATCCTCGCCAGCCTTCCCGTTTGTGGTGTAGTGCACTTGGAACACCAGGTCCGAGCCTGCGGGGACATATTTCGCCGTTCCGGACGACCAGTTGTCTGGCGTACTTCCCGGGGCATACACCAGCAGAATGTCGCTGTCGGTCCACATTGCGTCCCGCTGATCCTCCGGGGTGGTGAGCATAGACGCTGTAAACGGTTTGCCTACCGGTGCGTGTCGCAGCCACTGCGATTCTGGGGGGCGAACATAGACCACGGCATGGTGGACGTTTTGCGGCAAGCCCGGCAAAATCTCGGACGCCTGCACCCAACGCCCCGCCGAAAAATGAGTTGGCACAATCTCGTATGTGTATTCGACCTCGCCGTCAGCTGGAATCTTTACCGCTTCGGGCATCTTCAATTCCAAATCTGGCGCGGGAATTGTCCACCGGTCCGCCCAGTTGCGAGCGGGTGGCGCACTGTTTGGATCACCGGCTGTGGCTCCGCTGAGGGCCCAGTCCGCTAAGAGCGCAACCTCGGCATCGCTCAGCGAGGGATCATCCGAGAATTTGCCTACGTTCCTGTCCGCGAACCACGGCGGCATTATTCGGGTCTGGGTGGCCACACGAATCTGCTCGGCGTACTTGCGGGTTTCTTCGTAGCGCTCGAACGGCATGGGTGCGATCCCGGTGGTTCGATGGCATACCTCGCAATGGGCCTGGAGCACTGGCAAAACATCGCGGTAAAAGGTGGGCGCAGCGCGATGCGCCTGGGTCCTTGCCGTTGTAGAAGCCGCATTGCCGGCTACGAGCGCAGCGGCTCCGGCAGCGGCGGCGATCAGCAGCGGCGCTATTTCCGGCAACCTCGCAACCCTTCTCAATCCATTACCCTCGCCTATCCTTTAACCAAATTTCCCAGTACACTTTTTCGCCAGCAAACGAATTCGGTGTACGAGCCGTCTATAAAAAAGCATTCACAGGACGATCCATGCCCAAAACTAGCCCTATCCGGTTTTTCGCCGCTACCCTCAGCCTGCTCTGCTCGCTTTCGGTCGGCGCCCAATCACCATCCAACGCCAGCGCTACCGTCGACGCCCGCCGCAAAGCACTGGATGCGCTGCTCGCCGAGCAATGGGAATATAAGATGCGCACCAGCCCACTTTACGCTTCAATCCTTGGCGACAAGCGGTGGAATGACAAAATCGACGACTTCTCTCAGGAAGCCATCGATAAAGACCTTGTAGAAACGCAAAAGTTTCTCACGCGTTTCGAAGCTGTCGATACTACTGGCTTCCCAGACCAGGAAGCCTTGAACAAAAGTCTCATGATCCGCGACCTGAAAGACCAGCTTGAGGGTGCGCGGTTCAAGCCTTGGGAAATGCCGGTCGACCAGAACTCCGGCATACACATCGATCTTCCCCAATTGGTGAGCGTACTGTCTTTTCAAACAGTAAAGGACTACGACGATTACATTTCTCGCCTGAACCAGGTTCCTCGCGCCTTCGACGAAACCATGGTCCAAATGCGTAAGGGCATGGCCGAGAATCGCATGCCGCCCCGCTTTCTGCTGGAAAAAGTGGTTGATCAGGCTAATGGCATTGCGACGCAACCGCCCGACAAATCTCCCTTTGCGCAGCCTTTTTCGAATTTCCCCAAGGAATTTTCCGCTGCCGACCAGAAACGTCTTCATGACGCGGGACTCGCCGCGATTCGCGATTCTGTAAATCCCGCCTACGCGCGCTTCACCAAGTTTGTTCGGGAGGATTACGCGCCGAAGGGCCGCACGGAGGTTGGCGTTTGGTCACTGCCGGACGGCGATGCCTACTACGCCTACCGCGTGAAAGAGAGCACCACCACGTCGCTTACGCCGGAGGAAATCCACCAACTCGGCCTGGCACAAGTCAAGGAAATCGAAGCTCGCATGCTGGGTGTCGCTCAGCAGCTCGGCTTTAAGGATGTGAAGTCCCTGGACGCGTCCATCCAGAAAGATGCCAAGCTGCATGGCCAATCGCGCCAGCAAATTCTCGATCTCTACCGCCAATATATTGACCAGATGTATGTAAAGTTGCCCGATCTTTTCGGGAAGCTGCCCAAGGCCAAAGTGCAGGTTATGCCTGTTGAAGAATTTCGCGAGAAAGAAGCGTCCGCAGCTTCGTACGTGGATGGCACGCCGGATGGCTCGCGGCCGGGGCACGTCATGGTTAACACCGGAGATTTCCAGAATCGCCTGCTACTCGACGTCGAAACCACTGCTTATCACGAGGGTGTCCCGGGCCATCATCTGCAGATCACTATCGCTCAGGAAATGCCCGATCTGCCGCCGTTTCGTCAGCACGAGTATTACACTGCGTACACTGAAGGCTGGGCACTGTACTCTGAGCGGCTGGGCAAGGAAGTTGGTTTTTTCCAGGATCCGTATAGCTATTACGGGCACTTGCAAGACGATATGCTGCGCGCCATTCGGCTGGTTGTGGATACCGGCCTGCACTACAAGCACTGGTCGCGCCAGCAGGTGGTGGACTTTTTTCACGAACACTCAGCGCAGGATGAGCCGAACGTTCAATCTGAAACTGATCGCTACATAGCGTGGCCCGGCCAGGCGTTGGGCTACAAAATCGGCCAGTTACAGATTCTGAAGCTGCGCCAGTATGCGAAGGAACAGCTCGGAGACAAATTCAGCATCCGAGAGTTTCACGATCAGGTTATCGATTCAGGCGCGTTGCCAATGGACGTACTTGAGGCCCGTATTCACTCTTGGGTAGCCTCAAGCAAAGGAACTTCGACAGGTAAGTAGTGCTGACGTTGAAGCACTTTTAGCGGCTCTCACTGTGTGACTTTGAGACTCTGGGGCCAAGTTTCGTTCAACTGCGATGTGGTATTCCATCCGCTGAACCGTTTGCTTCGGTAGATTTCCAGGGTGCCTTGTTTCATAACTGGCTCGGCAATTTCATCCAGCCATGCATCCATATAAGGAACATTGCAGGCCCAGACGTAGTCATAGCTTTTGCCGATCGACTGGATGTTATATTTTCCGTCGATCAGCTTGTCTCCGTATTGGTCATCATCTGCATACATGGGCACTCTGAGCCCTAGTGGCTGTACTCCGTTCTGGTGGAAAAGGCTCGGACTAATCCAGCCGCGATCAATCACTCCGTAGGCCCAAAAATGAAGGTCCGTGCTATCCACCCACGTTCCGTCGCCCTTGGCGGTATAGGCCAGTACGAGCGACCTGGCGGGAATGGTTTGAAAAGTGCCTGCAATATTCGTGAGGCGCTTTTGTACCGCTCGGAAGTGCGCGCCCACTTGCGCCGTATGTAGCAGGAATATGAGGCTGGCCATGGCTACCAGCCAATTTCGAGGTCCGTTGAAAGACGGAATCGCAAGCGCAAACAGGAACGCAAATATACAGAAGCGGGTGTTCACGAAACCGAGATCACCGTATCGGTCCGGCACAATCCAGTGCACCGCGAGGATTGCCAAACAGACCGCGATCCAGGGTGCATGAATCTTCAGTTTTTCGCGACGCGCGAAGAAGTACGCCGCGGTGACCGCCAACCCTAGGAGGATTACAGCTTCCACCGCGCGCGAGTAGCCCTGGAAGGGCGTGAGCATAGTTCGAAACTTTTGATTGAAAACCCAAGCCTGATAGTCGAGGCCACGGCCGGCCCATCCATGAAGTTTGCCATACAAGAAGAACGAGCCGCCGGGAACAAATAAAAGTTCGGCCCAAAGTAACTGACGGCTGATTCCGGAGGTCGCCAGGCTGTAAATGGTCAGCGCAACTCCGGCAATCGCGAATCCGCCCAGGTGCGTCAGGAAGAGCAGGGTAGTCAATACCAGGGTTAGAAGCCAAGTGCCGGTTTTTCCGGTTCGCACAAAATCCAACCAGACGCCGACCACCACGAAACACAACGCAATGCTGAGTTCGAAGCTCATAAAGCCCATCAGCATGTTGGGGTTGTACGCGACTACGAAGGCCCACAGCGCCAAATATTCATTTCCCGGATTCGCGCGGCGCAGAAAAAAGCGCGTGGCCCAAGGTAATCCGAGCACGCAAAGAGTCAACATCAATTTTCCCGCTGCGTAAATCCCCAGCGCGTACTGAAACAATTGGATCAGGAAGTCGGCGAGAAAATAGGGGTTTGGTCCCCAGTCCGGAGCAAACCAATTTCCAAAGTTATAGTTTGGATCGTGCAGGTGATGCAGCACAAAGGCTCGCGCCAAATGATTTGGGTAGTCCACCATGGGCGGATACTTCACCATCCAGATCGGCACCACGGCTACCACGGAAAATAAAATGAAGAGAACGGTCAGGCCGCGACCTGACACGAAAGCGCTCCAGTCGATACTTCTAGCGCTTGATCCCGATGTCGCTTCCAAGTTGTGCATGCTTGACAGTGCGGGACCATGGCGGAACCCGCAACCAGGCAAATTACCCAACACTATTTATGAAAACACTTAAGGTCGTGTAGGGGCCGGCCTGATGGCGGGGGATCTGTCAGCGCCTTGGAGCGTCTTCGAAATGTGTGGGATTGAACTAACCGCTCGTACTTCAGCGACTTCCACAACTCCTAGCAATCATTTGAGACTACCGCTCGCAATCCGGTATAATGTGGAGTTTGCTTTCAAACCAGGAGAAACCTGTAATGCCAGGTGCATTCGAAAACCAGAAAACCGGCGTCCGGATCCTTTTCGGCGTCATTATTGGCATGCTCGCGCTGAGCATGCTCCTCTATCTCGTGCCCCAAGGCACTCCCACTGGTGAGGCCTCGACAGACACGGTCGCCAAGATTGGTGATCAGAGCGTCACGCTGGGCGACATCAATCAGCAACTGAACGAAATTCGTCAACGAAACCAGATTCCTCAAGCGCTCGAGGGACTGTACGCCAACCAGATCCTCAAGCAATTGGTCTTCGCGAAGGAAGTTGAACTGGAAGCCAAGCGTCTGGGTATCACCGTCAGCGACAAAGAGCGCGCCGACCGGATTCGCCAATATCTGCCAACCGCTTTCAATGGCGATAGTTTCGTCGGCATGGATGCATATACTCGCGAAGTCCGCCAACGTTTCCAGATGACTGTGCCGGCGTTCGAAGAAATCGTGCGCAGCGGCTTGGTCGAAGAGAAATTCCGCAAGCTGCTCACGGACGGCATCAGCGTCACACCCGCGGAAATCCAAGACGAGTTCCGCCTGCAGAATGAGAAAGTTAAGCTGGACTACGTACTTATCAAGCCGGAAGACCTGGCGGCTAAAATCACTCCCGACGAAAACGAAATCAAGACGTACTTCGAGGCCAATAAGTCGAAGTTTCAGATTCCCGAGAAACGTTCTGTTCGGTACGCGTTGGTCGACCTGAACAAGCTGCGGCAGTCCACCCAGGTTACAGACGACGACCTGAAAGCTATATACCAAAAGAATATTCAGGACTATCAGGTTCCCAATCGCGTCCACCCGGAACACATCCTGCTGATGACCGTCGGCAAGACCGATGCTGAAGTCGCTGAAATCAAGAAGAAGGCAGAAGACATCCTCGCTCAGACCAAAAAGAAGGGCGCGAACTTCGAGGATCTCGCCAAGAAGTATTCGGAAGATCCCGGTTCGAAGGCTAAGGGCGGGGACCTGGGCTGGATTGTACAAGGGCAAACCGTGCCTGAATTTGAGAAGGCCGCTTTCAGCCTGCCGAAGGGCGACATTTCGGACTTGATCCGCACCCAATATGGCTTTCATATCATCAAGGTGCTGGACAAAGAGACCGCTCACACCAAGCCCTTCGACGAAGTGAAGGATTCCATCCGCACGCCCCTGCTGTTACAAAAGGCTGACCAGGAAGCTGCGGATACCGCCGACAAGCTGTCTGCGGACATTCGGCAGTCGAATAAGCTCACCCTCGACGAACTGGCTCAGAAATATCACCTCTCGACCGGTGAGACGCGCCCTGTGGCAGCAACCGAGCCTCTGTTGGAACTCGGCAACTCTCAGCAAGCCAAAGACGAGATTTTCCATCTGCGTCAAGGTGAACTGAGCCTTCCGATTCACACCGACCGCGGGTATGTCGTTCTCGCACTCAAGGACACCGTACCGGCGCACCAAGCTTCCGTGCAGGAAGTGCGCGACAAGGTCATCGAAGCGCTGAAGCAACAGAAATCGGCGCAACTGGCTCAGACCAAGGCCGAAGAGCTCGAAAAGCGGGTCAAAGCTGGCGAGAAATTCAACGCTGCAGCCAAGGCGCTCGGTCTTGATCCTAAAACGTCCGACGCTTTCGCTCGCAGCGGCACCGCGGCAGGTTTGGGAAGCGGTAAGCAGCTCTCAGCCGCCTTTGGACTAAAGGTAGGCGACGTAGGGGCTCCGGTAGCCATCGGACAGAACTGGACGGTCTACCAGGTTGCGGAGAAGACCGAGCCGAATCCCGACGATTTCCAGAAACAAGAGAAGACGCTGACCGATAATTTGCTGCAACAGAAGCGCGCTTTGGCCTTCGACGCCTTCCGCAGTGCTCTTGAGGAGCGCTTGAAGAAGGACGGCACGTTGAAGCTTTACCCTGACAAGCTTCGCGGCTTTGGAAGCCTAGGCTAAGCTATCTATAACTAAATAAGACGTTTAAAATTATAAGGCACACCTATTGCCCTGAGGGCCCCGGCCCGCTAGCCTATTTACGTAGCGGAAGTCCTTTACGGTGGGTCTTTCTCCAACCAATAAGGCATCTCCGTTACTCCTTCGGTTTCCAAAATTCTCTTTTAAGGGCGTTCTATGGGTAAGATCATGGCGGGTCGTTCTTCCACTGTTCGCAACGACTATCGTTGCAGCATCGAAAAGAATCAAGGCGGCAAGTATTGTGTGCGGATTCGCGTTCAATACCCGCGTCACGCTTGGAATCTGTCGGTCTTCTATCTGGCGTCGTCGTTTGACCGTTCCATGAAGAAACTTCAGACCGCGCTGCATTTCCTGCAGAGGAATGAGGAAAAACTGTGGTTCTGGGGTGTGGATCGTGCGGAGGACCTAGGTTTCTCGGCCGAATTCTTGAAAGAGGCTGGGCTGCTGTTGGACCGCCGAGGCGAATTTCCGCGTAAAGCCGCCAATCTGCAACTGGAACCGGAGCGCGACGTCCCAGCTTTCGTGCTAGGGCCCGTTCGCAGGGGTTTGGCAGAATCTGTCGAGTCCGCTCGGTCCGCAGTTGCAGCCGACTGAAGTCCCTCCTCTTATAGTTCAAATGCTTCAAGGACGACATTGCGTTTATCAGGCGCTGACGCGCTTCTCGGGTCCAAGCTCAGTCTCGCTTCCCGCAGCCCACGCCTTCTAGAAACATTTCTCCGTCGACTTCCGTCTTATTACACGTCACAGACCCAGGCCTCCGTTCGCGCTATGGTGGGAGTTCGCTAAGAGCATTTACTGGGGGACTTATGAAAATCTATTCCATCCGCTTTGTCGCCGTCTTGCTGGCCCTAGGTGGTTCGCTTTTCAGCTATAGCGCCCGCGGGCAAGTTATGTCGCGTGGCGGCTCGCCAACTCCGCTGGATAACAGTAAGCTCGGTTCTAATCCTTCTCCCTTGACGGTTGATAACACTGCGGCGGTCCGTGATTCCAAAGAATCCTCAGAGTACAAGTCGTTTGTGTCTATCCCTGCAGATCAATCCGCCAAGAAGATCAAGTCCGGTGAAAGCTTCCTGAAGAAATATCCAGATAGCCAGCTTCGCCCACAGGTGTATTCGCAATTGACGGTTCTCTATATTCAGGCAGGCGATCCGGAGAAAGGGTTTGCCGCTGGCTCGAGCGCTATTCAGCTCAATCCCAAAGATATGCGCACCATGGGGATCCTGAGCCAGACCATGGCACGGAGTGTCACTCCCACCACGCCGGACGCCGCGCAGAGGCTGGATCAAGCCGAAAAGTACGGTAAAGAAGCTCTGGCTGTGGCTTCCACATTGACCAAACCTGAGGGCGTGGTCGACGACGTCTTCAGCAATGCGAAAAATGAGGCGCTGGCAATGGCCCACAGCGGACTTGGACTGGTCGACGTGCAACGAGGCAAGTTCGCCGAGGCTATACCGGACTTGCAGCAAGCGGCGCAGTTGGATGCCGGCAAAGATCCCACTAATTTCTACTTGTTAGGTGTCGCGAATCAGAATTCCGGACACTATGCGGATGCGGCCACGGCCTTTGATCAGTGCGCCCAAGCCCCAGGAAATCTTCAAGCCACGTGTAAGAGCGGCGCTGATGAAGCGAAAAAGCGGGCCTCCGCCGCTTCACCTAAATAGTTCGAGGCTTTAATCTTGTATTTTTGAGCGCCACCTTCCAACTTGCGCTGAGTTATTTCTCGAGACAGGCTATTTTGTGCTCAAGAGCGCTCGATAACCCTTTCGGTTAGATGTAAAAGTGGTACCCTCTTGGTGCGTGAGGGATCTGCACCTGTTCTGCGTTCCCTCAAACCTAGCTCTACCCTCGAGGCTCATGAAAATTGTAAACGCTGTGCTCTTACTTGCGCTCATTTGTCCGGCTTATGGCACCGCGCAAACTACTACCTTCAATCGGGTTCGCTATCAGGGCGGGACTATACCCTCCAAGATTAGTCCGGAGGAAATCCGAAACAAACTGGTAGTAGGCCCAGAAATCACGCTTTCCCTGGACAACGGGCAACTCATCAAGTTCTCTTCAAAACAAGCCACCTCGCTCAGCTACGGACAGGAAGCCGCCCACCGCCTTGGCTTGGGGATCGCAATTGGCGTGATCTCCCCTGTTCTTGGCGCAATGGTTGCCTTACACAAGTCCAAACAGCATATGATTGGGATCGATTTCACAGACGATCAAGGCCTGAAACAGGGAATACTCCTGCAAGCCGATAAATCCAATTATCGATCTATGCTCTCATCACTGCAGGCGGTCACAGGACTGCCCGTTGACGTCAGGGAAAAAGAGCAGAGTGCTGTCGCTGGACTTAGAACTCGCACCGCGGTCGAGCCTTCGCCGCAATCCCTGACTCCGACAGCGTCATCGCAGTCCGTCGATGTCGCAACAACTAACCCCTCGGGAGAGAGTCCCGACGCTGTTAATTCCTTGTGGCTGACGTCCACGCCAGGCGGCGCCGAAGTCTATTTGGACGGATCGCTCGTCTCGAATACTCCGGTGGGGCTAAAGCTGAAGCCCGGAAAGCATACTATTCGGGTCAAAAAGCCGGGCTATACCGATTGGTCGCGCAAAGTCGTCTCTCAACCTGGATTTGAATTGCGACTCGCAGCTGTGCTGGAACCCAAGAAGTAGCGGACGCTTTCGATCTCCCATGCAATGGAAGCTTTACGGTCATTTGAAAATTCTTAATCAGTACCAGCCTGTTGCAATATCTGAACTCATCGTGCCCCTTGCTCACAACTAGCGTAGAATTGTTCTCACCAGCCGCAGTTTCCTTTGCCCTGAAAATCTTCAACCATCGGGCAAGCCGGAACTTACATCTAAATAAGGGTAGGTTTGCCTCCGCCGTGGACATCGCTCCTTCCGAGCCGAGTCGCAGCAGGATCACAATATGCAACATCCCATCGACACTTGGCACATCTGGCTATGGGCGACCGGCACACTAACCATCGCTGTCGCGCTGGCCATTGCCAGCCACTGGATCATCTTTTCCGCTCTGGAACGTGTCGCGCGACGTCGCGAAAGCGTGTTCGCACAATCACTGGTACGTCACGGCCGCACTCCGGCCTATTTCATCTTGCCGCTGCTCGCCGTACTAGTGGCACTCCCGCTGGCGAGCATACCCGCTGATATTCTTGGTCCGTTCCAACGTATCGTGGGCCTGGGGCTAATCGCTTCCGTTGGCTGGATGGTCATCCTGTTTAGCGCGGTGATCTTCGATCTGATGTCTTCGCGGTATCGTCTTGATGTCGAAGACAATCTCGCGGCGCGCCGGACGCAGACGCAGATTCTGATGCTGCACCGCATCGTGGTGGTGCTGGTCGCGATCGTCACGCTGTCTATCATGTTGATGACCTTTCCTGCGATCAAGCATATCGGCATAAGTTTGTTGGCGTCGGCGGGGCTCGCCGGCTTGGTGATCGGCACCGCGATGAAGAGCACCCTCTCGAATCTGATTGCGGGAGTGCAGATTGCCTTCACGCAACCAATCCGCCTGGAAGATGCCGTGGTGGTGGAAGGCGAATGGGGCTGGATTGAAGAAATTGGGACCACGTATGTGGTTGTGCGGATATGGGATCTGCGACGACTGGTTCTTCCGCTTTCCTATTTTCTGGAGCATCCCTTCCAGAACTGGACTCGAAGCAGCGCCGAGCTCCTTGGCTCAGTATTCCTTCAAGTGGATTACACCGTTCCGGTGGACGAGCTTCGGAAGGAGCTTCGCCGCATCGTGGGCTCCTCGCGCCTGTGGAGAGGCCAGGTGTGCGTGCTGCAAGTTACGGATGCCACTGCCAATGGAATCCAACTGCGGGCCCTGGTTGATGCACATGACTCGAGCGCCTGCTGGGATCTGCGTTGCCAGGTCCGCGAGAAGCTTATCGAGTATTTGCGCGAAAATTATCCGCAATCTCTGCCGAGAGTTCGAACCGAATTCCGGGCGATGCCGACGGACGGCAACTCTACTGCCCAGCACTCCGAACTGGCCGGATAGCCCTTAGGTTGCCATTCACAAAAGCCGCCAAGATGGCGGCGCTACGAGCGTTACAGACGTTTCGTTAGCGTGTACTGTGCTCCACGTACCCTGCCCATTCAACCTTGACATCCTTTGTTTTCTCTTACATCATTCGCCGTTCCGACGCAGAGACCGCGAGCACTCGTCGGTCCCCGCATTCCGCCCCTGCCCATTACTAGGTGCTAGCCGGTGACTTGAACAGTTCTAAGCGAAAGGATTCACTCAAAATGAGACGTCGTATCTATATGCAGCCCTACGTGGCCTTGCTTGCTGCTTTGTTCTTGCTCGCTGGTGGCGTTAGCCTGTGCGCATCGTCGTCGCTACCAGCTACCCAATCTACTGCGCAGCAGCCGTCGACCCAGCCGCCCGCGGACCAGAGCGACACTAGCACTGCGAAGTCCAAGAAAAAGAAAAAGTCCACTACCGCGGACGACACCACGTCGACTTCCGATTCTTCGACCACCAAGAAGTCCAGCAAGAGCAAAAAGTCGACTACCGACGCTTCTAGCGATTCGCAGGCTCCCGCAGACTCCACAGCAACGACTAGTTCGAAGAAGAAGTCCAAGTCGACGAAGTCTGCCGATTCGACGGCCGCAGCCGCGGACCAGTCCACCACTTCGGACGCTACGACCACAAAGAAGTCCAGCAAACCTAAGAAGACTGCCACCCCTGCAGACCAGCAGGCTCCCGCCGCTACTTCCAGTGCGCCTGCCGCCTCCACCGGTACGGCCGCGACGGCTGATTCTTCCACCACCACGAAGAAATCTCGCTCGAAGAAGTCCACGGCGACGGATACGGCCGCCACTCCGCCACCATCCTCGGCCAATGCGTCTGCAGCTCCAAGCGCTTCCACCACCGCAGCTCCGGCCCCCGTCCCGGCTGCAAAGACTACCGCGTCAACGCCAGCTCCTGCGGCGGCTCCGGCCCCGACCGCGAGTCCTGCTTCGTCCACTCCGCCGGCCAAATCAACCACCACCAAGTCTGCAACTACCCAACAGACCCCACCTGCAAACAGTACTGGCATGGTGTGGGTGAATACTGATTCCGGCGTGTATCACAAGCCCGGTACGCGTTGGTACGGCAAAACCAAGCAAGGCAAGTACATGTCCGAGGCAGACGCCCAGAAGGCTGGGTATCGCGCCGCGGAAAAAGAATAACGTTTAGCTTCCCGCCCGGGTTTTAGCAGTCATCTTTCTTCAAGGAGAAAAGGAATGAACAAAAATCTGAGCAGGATTCTTCTGGTGGCGTTTGTTCTGATGTTGAGCGTGGGCGTTTCTCACGCGCAGACCAGCGGCACCAGCGGCTCGTCAAAGTCCACAACTACCAAGTCGGCTCCGGCCTCCACCGACCTTTTGGACATTAATTCTGCAACCAAAGATCAGCTCGACGCCCTACCGGGCATCGGCTCCGTGTACTCGCAGAAGATTATCGATGGCCGTCCCTACGCCAAGAAAACCGACTTGGTGAAGAAGAAGGTCATTCCGCAGGCTACGTATAACAAGATCAAGGACATGATCATCGCCAAACAGAAGTAACTCGCATATTTGCTTTTTGCGGCAAAAGGGTTTGAGGAGCGGCGGTCGGTGTGTCGCCGCTCCCACTTTTTTGAGGAGAATGCGAAACCTATGGGATTACTCAGCGAAGTGCTTTCAATGGCAGGCGGCAACGTCCAAGGTGTTCAACCACAGCAGCACGCGACGGCTCTTTCCGCTATCTTGGACTATGTAAACAGTCCACAGGTCGGCGGGATTGCCGGTTTGCAGAAGATGTTTCAGCAAGGAGGACTCGGCGGCGTGTTCAGTTCCTGGCTAAGTAATGGCCAGAATCTCCCTGTTTCGGCGGGCGAACTGCAAAACGTGCTGCACAGTCCCGCATTGCAGGCCGCCGCTCAGAAGGCTGGCATTGACCCATCGCAACTTACGGGCGCTATGACGAGCCTGTTGCCCAATCTGATCGACAAGCTGACGCCCAACGGGCAAGTTCCCGATTCCGCCTCACTGCAAAATATACTAAAGGGACTCACCTCAGGTCAGCCCTCCTAGTCACACCATCGATTCTTCCTTACCGTCTGGAGTTTCCTTGCATGGAAATTGCGTGCTTTAAGTTGCGAGTTCTTGAGGTGTGCTTACGATAGAGTTGTTGCAATCCAGTGCACAAAGAACTTGCGATGGATTGACGGTGACCTTAGGTGTCCGAAAAAATATGGTTATGAGCACACCAGCTATCGAGATCGACGGTTTATCGAAGGAATATCCTTTTGGATTTTTGAATTTAAAGAAGAAGCGGTCGCTGGAAAACCTTACCCTGCAGGTGGAAACGGGCGAAGTGTTCGGATTTCTGGGGCCGAATGGCGCGGGCAAGTCCACCACGATCAAGTTGCTGATGCGGCTGATATTTCCGACCAGCGGAACGGCGCGAATCCTGGGCAAATCGATTGACGACGTGCGGATGCACGAGCGGATCGGGTATCTCCCGGAGCAGCCGTATTTTTACGATTACCTGACGGCAACCGAAGTACTGGAATATTTTGCGCGCTTCCACCAAATGACAGAGGCGGACCGGCACGAGCGCGTGGCGAAGATGCTCAAGAAAGTGGGACTGGAAACGGCGAAGAAGATCCAGTTGCGTAAGTATTCGAAAGGGATGCTGCAACGAGTGGGACTGGCGCAGGCCATTCTGCACGATCCGGAAGTGGTGGTGCTGGATGAGCCGATGTCCGGTCTCGATCCTCTCGGGCGGCGAGAGGTGACGGGATATTATTTTGGAATTGAAGAGAGCAGGGAAGACAGTGCTGTTTTCGACGCATATTTTGACCGACGCGGAGATGCTGTGTGACCGCGTGGGCGTGATCGTCGGCGGGAAGTTGCGTGGAGTAGGCACGCCAGGAGAAATGGTGGGGATACAGACGCAGGGGATGGAGATTTTGTTTGAGCTACATGGCGACACGAAAAATACGGCGCTATTTTCGCGCACGATGAAGACTGGAGAACGTTACCGGGTGCAGGTGCCTGAAAGCGAACTGTACGGTGCACTCGACGAATTGAAAGCAGCAGGAGCGCGGATTTTGTCTGTGGCGCAGATCAAACCGACATTGGAAGAATTCTTCATGAACCTGGTGGAGGCGGATCGAGCGCAGGCCAATGCGATCGACGTGAGCGGAAAATGAAGAATGTACTGACGGTAGCGACGAACACGTTCCGGGAAGCGGTTAGGGACCGGGTACTGTACAACCTGGTATTTTTTGCATTGCTGATGATGGGCGCGGCGATTCTGGTGGGGCAGATCTCCATCGGGATTGAGGCCAGCGTGATTGTGAGCTTAGGGCTGACGGCAATTTCCGTAGTGGGGTTATTCATCGCGATATTCATCGGCGTGGGACTGGTGTCCAAGGAGATGGACAAGCGGACGTTGTATGCGTTGCTAGCCAAGCCGGTGAAACGCTGGGAATTTCTGCTTGGCAAATTTGCCGGGCTGGTGATGACATTGACCGTAAACACGGCAGCGATGGCGGCGGGACTGTATCTCGCGCTTTGGACAGTGAAACATTCGTTTGAGAAGAGCGACGTGTACATTCTAGCTGCGGTGTACCTGATCCTGCTGAAACTGGCATTGATTGTGGGGCTTGCCCTACTTTTTTCGTGCTTCACGACACCCTTTCTGGCGATTTTGTTCAGTGCAGGTATTTATGTGGCTGGGGTGTTCGCGCAGAATCTGCGAACGATGACAGCGGTCGATTTGAATGCATCGACGATGAAAATATTCCGCGGGATTTCCTATTTGCTGCCGAACTTTGAGAATTTCAATGTAATGGGAACGGTGGCGCATGGGGGCGTGGTGCCGGGGGCGCTGATCTTGAACGCCACGCTGTACGCTCTGGTGTACTGCGCGATTGTGTTAACGGGCGCGGCGGCCATTTTTTCGCGGCGGAATTTGAAATGAAGAAGAATTGGTTGGCAGGAATAGGTGTTGCGGCAACGGTGTTGCTCGGTCTCGCGGCAGCTTGGCATCTGCAAGAACGCCTGGATGTGCAGCGCAAGGCGATCCATGAAGAGCGCGACGAAATGCTGGTGCAATCGCCGAAGCTGATAAAGGCGCTGAGTCTGGAATACGCGCCGCTGGTCGGTGCGGTCTACTGGACGAGGGCAGTGCAATATTACGGCGAAAAACACCACGAAATGGATATGAAGTTGCAATTATTGTGGCCACTGCTTGACGTGGCGACGACACTCGATCCGAAATTGCTGGTGGCTTATCGCTTTGGGTCGACATTTCTGAGTGATGCTCCACCGCGCGGCGCGGGCCGCCCGGATTTGGCGGTGAAACTGCTGGAACGTGGTTTGAAGGAGTATCCGGACGAGTGGCATCTCTATCAGGATTTGGGGAACGTTTACTATTTCGACGCCAAGGATTATCCCAAGGCGGCGGCAGCGTTTGCGGAAGGCAGCAAGAATCCACACGCTTTGATCTGGATGAAAGTGATGGCCGCGAAGATTGCGGCGGATGGGGAGACGCCAGAGACTTCATACGCGTTGTGGATGGAAGTGCTGAACTCCACAAAAGACCCGGACATAAAAAAGAACGCGGAACTGCATTTACGTCTGTTGAAGACGGACCTGGATCTTCTCGAGATAGACAGGCTAGCCGACGAATACGAGAAAAAGACCGGGCATCGCGCGACGCGAATGAGTGAATTAGTACAGGCCGGATTTTTGCGCGGGCAACCGCTCGACTCTGCAGGATACCCGTATGTACTTGGAGACGGTGGCAAGGCCGAATTGAATCTGAATAGCCCTCTGCTTGAAGAGAAGTTGCTTAATAAAAAGTAGAACTTGCCGAGCCCCGATGGTCCTACCAGGCATTTGATTGCATACCAACTACGTACTATTCCGACACACAAAGCAGGGTAAGGCGCGGGTCGATTAGGATCTTGTGTGGAGCGGCATCGCTGCGAAAGGTGAACGCTGTTTCGTCTCCGGAAGTGACTACCGTACCCAGCAGGACGGTGCGTCCGGGTGCGGTGGCGGCGTAAAGCGGAACGGGAGCAATAAATGAATGCGGTACACCGGACTGCAGCAATTTGCCACGAACCTGGAATCCTTTGTCGGTGTGACGCGAGGTAAACTCCACTTTGTAGCGAGGAACGCCAGCGCCGCGAACGTATTGGTCGAAGAACCATTCCATGGACCGGCCACCTTCAAGATCCATTGCAGGAGTCATGACGGCTTCCACTTCACGCTGAAAATCGGGAGTTGAAAGCGCCTTCGCAGAGTATTTGATAACAAGGGTGTGCAGAAGAGCGATGAAACGAGCATCGGGATTGGCGGTCCCGGGTTGGCGAAGCATTTCACGAATCATGTGAATGACCCACGCGCCTTTAGAGTAGATAACCGCGTCGTACGCGTCCGGAGACTTGGAAGAAGAGAGGCGGCTACCCATGATGAGCGGGCCGACGTCGGCGGGAGAAAGATCTTCGTTGAGAATTTTGGTGAGTAATCGCTGGCGGTGGCGTTCGAGCCAAAGGTGCAGAGTACGATCGGGATTTTTTTGTGAATCGGCAAAGAGAATGGCGAGATAGGCGGAAATGGATTCGTCAATCCATTGATCGCGATAGCTGGACCAGCCAACCACATTGCCCCACCACTGATGAGCCACTTCGTGAACCGGAACGATGTCGGTGAAGAGTTGCTGGCCGCTGGCGGTGAGTCCGGCGCGCTCCTGGGCTTCCTGCGGCATGAAAGAGAACGTGGAGAGATAAACCAGGCCTGGCCAGCCCTGTCCGAAGGAGCCGGGAATCTGCGAAACGCCGAGGTGTTTGAAGGGGAATGGACCGCTGAAACGTTCGTAAAAACGGACCGAAGCGTCAATTTCTTTGGCCAGCGTTTTGAGCGCATCGGCGGGGTTCGGCGGCATCGGTGGTGATGAGTCCATGTGGTATGCACGGTCTCCTATAGGAAGCCGGATGGAAGGATCAAAGGTGGGTGCGTAGAGACGCAGGCGATCGAGAATAGCTTCTTCGAGTTGATGATTGGCGTAGACCTCGATAGTGCGATTTTCGGAGACGATGGACGACGTGACGTACTCGCCAAGATTGAAGCCAGCTTCGGGAACCGGTTGGTCGGTCTTCCAGTGGCCAATAAAGGAATCACCCCCATCCTGTTCATCCAATTTGCTGCCAGTGGCGACCAGGCGGAGATGCTTGGGCCAGCGAAGCGTCATGTCGTACAGGGCGAATTCGGACGCATCGCCGAAATGGGGATACCAGCTCTCCCGTGAGCCCACGTAGAGAACGTTGTTGCCGGCGTTTTCGATCACATTGCCGCGATACTTGAAGCGCAGAGAGAAGAGCTGGCCTGCCTGAGGCGCTTCGGGGAGAAAAATACAAAGTGAATCATTACCTTTAGCGCGGAGATCTTGATCCGTGATGCCTTCATTCTGAAAAAAAGGAAGAGCCTCGCCATTGGACAGGGAAACAGACTCGACTTTCAGTGCGCGAGCAAGCTGAATGAACAGGATGTGTTCGCCGCCAGTGAGTGCGCGGAAGTCGACGGAGGTATCAGCATCGAGACTGTTGTCAGGACGAATGGTAGTGTCGATGTGGTAGTGGAGCGCGTCGAATTGAATTTTGGGAGGAGAGAAAGCGGCTGTGGCGGAGGAGGTCCAGACGTCATAATAGGTGAGTTTGTTGATGACGCGAGGCTGACCAAGGAGGAAATTTTCGTCGCGCATGTCGTCGAGCAGGACGTCAAATGGGCCGGTGGTCAGGCCGTCAATGCCAGCGTGGAAAAAGTGGCGGGGAGTGGCGGAATATTTTTCGAAAAGGATGCGCAGGGAATGCGAAGGATTGAGGCGTTGCAGGTGATTGTGCCAAAGCTCGGTAAATGCGGAGTCGGGTGCAGGCTGGAGCTCAGCCGATTTGAATTGGGCTAGCAGATCCTGCGCGGTGTCGTCTGTAAAACGAACGTAAGCGGAAACAAATTGCTGGTCGAGCACCGGAGAGCCGAGAAAGCGAGCCATTTGTTGCTTTTCAGAGGGATCGCGGGGCAGGGCGAGTGCATGGCCAAGTCCGGAGAAAACGAAGCCGGTGATATGTCCCTCAAAGGGTTGATAGAAGGCAAGCCTCCCTTCTTCAAATGTAAGGACGGAGTCGGAACGGCGGAGTTCGATGCGATCCTTAGGCGCTATACGGTAGACGGCCTGGGAGTCGAGTTGAAGTGCAGTAAGAGAAGCCAAAAGCTCGCGGGGAGAAGGATCGCTGGAAGAACAGACAGCGGGAAGGAGGAAAAACAAAGTAAGGAAAACCAGGCGGGCCCTCATAGGAGAAGAAGTGTAGTCACATTCGGCATGCGGGGACAAGGGCGCGTCAGTCGGGAAAGTTTTGGGGCGTAAGATGAAACGATGCGCGTACAGCGTTTGATGAAGAAGAGTGGGTGGTGGATAGTCGCGGCAATCGTGTGCGCGAGTGTGCCGGCGCGAGCGCTGGCGGACAAAATCGTGTTGAAAAACGGTCGGCAGATTTTGGCGTATAGCGTGGTGGAAGAAGGGGACAAGGTCCGGTATGAGACGGCGGCGGGCCAACTGACGATTCCCAAATCGATTGTGGATCACATTGAAAAGGGCGGCTTGGTGCCGGGTATGGAGTCTCCGGCAGCGGCGGCCGCGAATTTGGGCATAGGCCCTCCGGTGAAGGAGCCAACAGCGGCGGCCGCGGAGATGGACAAGAATGCGGTGCACGACGGAGCCATCGACCGCGAGTACATTGCGAAAGTGGAAGGCGAAGCGAGGAGTGGTGTTGCTGGGGGAAACGAACGCGCGGGATTAGCGCACCATGCGGCGGCTCAGTTTGAAGTGTCCCATGGGGAAATGGCGCGGGCGATGAATGAAGAGCGCGCGGCGTTGGGATATCTTCCAGACAATCCGGTGTTAATGGTTGATTTGTCATACATGTACCTGCGGCAGAGCGAATTCAAAGAGTCGCTGGCCTATCTGGATAAGGCGAAACGAATCGCGCCGAAGAATGCGGACGTGTACAAGCTGGCGGGCTGGGCTTATTACGGAATGAACCGGCCGGACCTGGCGGTGATTGAATGGCGGAAGGCTCTGGAGTTGCGACCGGATGGCGAAGTGCAAGCGGCACTGGCGAAAGCGGAGCGGGACAAACAGGAAGAAGAAAGTTACCGGGAAAATGAGAGCACGCACTTTCAGCTGAAATACAGTGGCGCGGCGGAACCGGCCTTGGCACGCGAGGTTTTACGCACGCTGGAAGGACATTTCAGCCAGATTGAGTCAGAGCTGAACTACACACCGCCGGAACCGATTGGCGTGGTGCTGTACACGCAGGATGCTTTTTCCGATATTACGCGGGCACCGAAGTGGGTAGGGGCGCTGAATGACGGAAGGATTCGCGTACCGGTGCAAGGATTGACCGGCGTAAACGCAGAACTATCGCGGGTGCTGCGGCATGAATTGACGCACAGCTTTGTGCAACAGAAAACGCATGGGCGTGCGCCAACATGGATGCAGGAAGGGCTAGCGCAATGGATCGAGGGGAAACGAAGCGACGAGAACGCTGGTGTACTGGTGCAGATTTACGAGCAGGGGCAAGCGGCATCACTCGGAAAACTGGAAGGGTCGTGGATGGGGTTGCCGGATGAGGTGGTGCACTACGCATATGCGTGGGGGTTGGCGAATGTGGAGTACCTTGTGGAAACGCAGGGGATGACGGATATGGAACGAATTATGGATCGGGTAGGGGCGGGAAGTACGACGGAAGAGGCGCTGCATGAAGTGGTACGGGACGATTATGGGGAATTGATGGCGGCGACGGCAGAATACTTGAAGAAGAGATATGGGAAGTAAGAAAAGAGGAGCTAAGTAAAGAGTTGGGAAACCAGGTAGAGAAGGGTTCCAGCGTGGCCATAATCGGGTACAACTCATGAAATCGAAGAGGGATTCCTCACTCCGTTCGGAATGACGTGGCGGGTGCTGGCCGAAAAAGTTAGCGCTAATTCAGGAGGAGGCCAGTAAGGCGGCCAGGAGAGCGGCGCGCTCTGGTAGAGATTTGGTTAGGATGTGTTCGTGAGTGGCGTGGGCGCCGTCGCCTACTGCGCCTAGTCCATCGAGAGTGGGAATACCTAGGGCAGCGGTGAAATTGCCATCGGAGCCGCCGCCGGCTGCGGCTTCGCCGAGCTTAAGACCCATTTGTGATGCGAGAGACTTTGCGTGTGCGAAAAGTTGCGCGCTGTGTTTGCGTTCGAGCGGAGGGCGATCGAAGCCTCCGCTGATTTGTAGTTTGGCGCCACGATGAATGGGCTTGAGGCAGTGCAGGCGCTTTTCGAGGGCGTGCATATCGGCGGCGCGCCAAGCGCGAAGATCGAGCGTGGCCTGCGCGGATTCGGCGATGACATTGGCGCGGGTACCTCCGGAGACGATGTCGGCGTTGATGGTGACGCCTTGACGAAGATTATTCCACTCTTCAATGCGAGCAATTTGCGCGGCTAGCTCGTGGATGGCATTAATGCCTTTTTCTGGAGCGAGGCCCGCGTGAGAGGAGCGGCCGTGGACAAGGAGTTGCGCTTCGCCAACACCTTTGCGGGAAGTTTTTAGAAGGCCGCGTGGGCCGAGCGACGGTTCTAGAACGAAAACGGCGTCGCTGCGCTGGGCTTCGTGCTCGAGAAGTTTTCGAGAAGATTCGCTGCCTATTTCTTCGTCGGACGTCCAAAGAAAAACAATGCGCTTGAGAAGGGGAATCCGTGATAGCTGGAGAGCTTGCAGCGCGAAGAGTGCCTGAACGATGCCGGCTTTCATATCGAAGGTGCCGGGACCAAAGGCTTTGCCGGCGGTAATCCGAAAGGGCATCTTGGCCAGGGTACCGGTGGGATAGACCGTGTCGTAATGGCCGAGAACCAAGAGTTGACCAGCGGGACGAGAAGTTCTAGGAAACCAGGAGATGCGCAGATGATCGCCCCGATTTTTTTGGGAAATGATGCTGACGATGGCTTTGCGGCGAAGCCATTCGCCAGCGAGGAAGCGGCAGCAGCGGTCGGTGGGATCTTTTTCGAGGCTAGGTGATTCAATTTCGACCAGTCCGCGGAGGGTGGCGAGCATTAGGGGAAGTTGCGGGCGAAGAACCGATAAAAGCGTTTTGGGAAATGGCGGCGTCATGGCGAGGGATAGTAACACGGTCGAGACAGGCGTTGTGGTGATGGTGAGAACGCAGACACCAGGGTCAGCAAATTACCGATTCTTCGCTGTTTGAAGCGGGTGGAGAGGTGACGTTTCGAGCTCCAGAAGATAAGCTGTGAGTAGCCACGGGATTGCTTATAATAGGAAGTTTGTGAATAGCGAAGAAGCGCCGCAGGATTGTCTGGGCGGCGCAGGAGCGGGCATGTTACTGGACATAAATGATATTCAGAAATTTCTGCCGCACCGGTACCCGTTTCTGATGATAGACGGAGTTCTTGAGATGGAGCGGTTCAAGCGCATTGTGGCGATCAAGAGCGTGACCATCAATGAAGCGCATTTCCAGGGGCATTTTCCCGGGAAGCCGGTGATGCCGGGCGTGCTGATTTTGGAATCGATGGCGCAGGCGGGTGGATTGTTGCTGTTGCAGGAGATTCCGGATCGCGACCAGAAACTGCTGTACCTCGCGTCGATGGACAACGTGCGTTTCCGCCGGCCCGTCGTGCCCGGAGATCAATTGCGACTGGAAGTGAACATCCTGGCGTGGAAGGGCGACATCTGCAAGATTCAAGGAAAGGCGTACGTGGGAGAGAATCTGGCGACGGAAGCCACGATGCTGTGCGCGATGGTGGATCGGGATAAGCCGGCAAATCCGGGAAAATGAGTAAGCCAGAAATTCATGCCCAGGCGATTGTTTCTCCCGATGCGAAACTTGCGGACCGCGTAAAAGTGGAAGCATTTGCGGTCGTGGAGGCGGGAGTTGAGCTGGGCGAAGCATGCGTAGTGCATTCGCACGCAGTGCTGCATGGGCCGGCGAAGTTTGGCGCGGGAAACGTATTTCATTCGTTTTGCGTAATTGGTGGCGATCCCCAGGATTATTCGTTTCGCGGCGAGCACGTGGAGCTCAAGGTCGGCGACGGAAACATTTTTCGGGAGTACGTGACGGTCAGCCGCGGAACAATAAAGGGCGGCGGCACGACGCGGATTGGCAGCAAGAATTTTTTTCTGGCGTACTCGCATGTGGGGCATGACTGCCAAGTGGGCGATGAAACGCTGTTCGTGAATGGAGCGACACTGGCGGGCCACGTGAGCGTTGAGGACTTCGTGACCATCGGAGCATTTTCTCCGGTGCATCAATTCTGCCGGCTAGGGCGGTACGCCTATATCGGCGCGTGCACGGTGATTACACAAGACGTGCTGCCGTTTTCGCTGATTGTTACCGAGCGCGAAACGGAGTGTTTCGGGACGAATACCATCGGGCTGGAGCGAAAAGGGTTTTCGACGGAGCGAATCAAGGAACTGCAGCGGGCGTTCAAGTTACTGTTGCGGTCGAAGATGAACACGTCACAAGCGCTGGAAGAGATGCGAAAGGCGCAGGGAAGTTCAGCGGACGTACAGGAGTTGATTGCGTTCGTGGAGAAGTCGGAACGTGGGATCGTGAAGTAGTCCAGAACGAACAGGAAGTCATGCCGGAAGCGCAGCACAGCACAACAGGATGGGGACTCATCGCGGGAAACGGGAGGTTTCCGTTTCTGGTGTTGGAGGGGGCCCGCAGCCAGGGGATCGAGATGGCGGTACTGGCGCTGAAGGAAGAGGCATCACCCGAGTTGGAAAAAGAAGCGAAGAGGCTGCAATGGGTAAGCCTGGGAGAATTGAGTAAGGCGATTGAATGGATGCAGCGGCAAGGCGTGAAGCAGGCAGTGATGGCCGGGCAAGTAAAGCACAACAAGATTTTCAGCGCGATTCGTCCGGATTGGAAGCTGGCCAAACTGTTGTTGTCGTTGCCGCGCAAAAATACGGATTCGTTGATTGGCGCGGTGGCCAAGGTGTTTGAGGACGAAGGAATTCAGTTGGTGGATTCGACCATGTTTCTGAAACCGCTGCTGCCAGAGGCCGGCGTTTTGACCAAGCGCGCGCCGAACTCGGACGAACTACGGGATATTGAGTATGGATTTGCAGCGGCGCGACAGATTGCGGCCATGGACATTGGGCAGACGGTGGTAATCAGCGATCGGGCGTGCGTGGCCGTCGAAGCTATGGAAGGCACCGACGAGACAATTGAACGCGCTGGGCGGTACGCAAGCGGAAAGGCACTGGTGGTGGTAAAGGTGAGTAAACCCAAGCAGGACATGAGGTTCGACGTACCCGTGGTGGGGCTGCCGACCGTCGAAACAATGAAGCGGGCCGGGGCAACCGCGTTGGCTATCGATGCGACCCGTACACTGATATTCGACCGAACCCAAGTGGTTGCGCTGGCAGACGCCGCAGGTATCGCCATTCAAGCTTTTCCGTTTGCCGGGGAGACGGAACCAAGCGGTGAGGCGAAGGGAATAGTCAGGGGATGAGTGTCAGCACCGGCGGGGCGGGAAACTCTCGCAAAATTCGAGTAGCGGTAGTTGGCACGGGCGAATTTGGCCGGAACCATGTGCGCGTGTATCGCGAAATGGAAAACGTGGAACTCGCAGGCGTGTTTGATGTGGATGTTGAACGCGCGACAGCAGCGAGCAAAGAATTCCAGACCAAGGTGTTTGGAACGATCGAGGAGTTGCGCGGCACTGTGGATGCCGTGACCGTGGCGGTGCCGACCGTGGCCCACGCGGATGTTGGCTGCCGGTTGATGGAGATGGGCGTCGACGTCTTGGTTGAGAAACCAATGGCGAGCACGCTGGCGGAAGCAGATCGATTGTTGGACGCGGCGCGGCGCCACGGACGGATTTTGCAGGTCGGGCACGTGGAGAGGTTTAATCCGGCAGTGCTGGCAGTCGAACCCGTGGTGAAGCGGCCGCTATTTTTTGAAGTGCACCGGTTAGGCGTTTTTACACCGCGAAGCCTGGATGTGGATGTTATCTACGATTTGATGATTCACGATCTGGACATTTTGCTGGCGCTGGTGAAAGAGGCGGTGGTGGAAGTGAAAGCGGTCGGAATACCCGTGTTGACGGAAAAGGTGGACATTGCGCATGCGAGGCTGGAATTTGAAGGCGGCGCCGTGGCGAATGTGACGGCTAGCCGGGTGTCCACGGAGCGCGTGCGGAAGATGCGATTTTTCCAGGAGCACGAATACATTTCGTTGGATTATGCACGGCGCGACGCGTTGCGCGTTGGGGTGAAGCGGCCTGGGCCGGAGCCGGAATTCGGGTTTGAGAAGCTGCCTGCACCGGGCGTCGAACCATTACGAGCGGAACTAGAGGCGTTTGTGATCGCAGTGCGGAGCCGAATAGCACCGAAAACGAACGGAAAAGCAGGCCGAGCGGCGCTGGAACTGGCTAGCAGGGTTATGGAAAGCATCCGTGAGCATGAAGCGCGCGTCCAACCAGTAGCCCAAAGCAAACGAGAAAAAATGAATCAATGATTCCCCGGACTCTAGTCCCGGAAGGTGCGCGTCTCTCGGCGGATGACGCCAAAGCCACGACGCGGCGACGTCCCTCGACGCTGGACGAACGCACGCTGGTGCCGTCTGGCCTGCCAGTCATCACGCTGGATGGACGTACGACGATTCCATCGAGCTTGCCGCTGGAGTCTATTGCTACGCGCGTGGTGGTGCCGCGTGATGTAAACGTGGAAGCGGTGCAGCGTGAAGATGAGAATCACCTGCCGCTGCAACCTACGGACATGGATGAGCGGATCACGATTCCGCAGGGAGTCGCGCCGCCCGAAGAATTCACGTCGCTCGGACCCATCCCCGAAGATTTGGTTGAACCGAACATACTGCAGACGGGTGAGGTGTCGTTCCTGCCGCCCGAAAGCCGGACAGAGAGGAGCCTCGCCGAAAAGATTAACGCCTCGTTTTCGGTGCTGATGCACATTGCGGTGATCGCGCTGATTTTGCTGGGTCCAAAGATTTTTCCGGCGCATGTGCCGACCGCCGAGGAAGAAGACATGGCGCGGCGGCAGATGACGGTGTTGTTGCCACCAGGGGCGCTGGAGTCGTTGAAGCCATCAACGCGCCCGCCAGCGCCGCACGAACGGGTGAACGTAGACCCGCGGGTGATTCGGAAAGTCGCACCGACGCCAATCGAGCGGCCTGCACCAGCACCCGCGCCTGCGCCGGAACCGCCGAAGAAGGAACTTCCGAGTGCGCCGGCTCCACAGCCAAATGCAGTGGCACCGCCGCAGCCAACTACGCCATCGAAGGGAGACCTGCCCAAGACGCCTCTAAAGTTGGAAACGCCGGATATGCCGGTACCGCAGAGCGGACTGGTTTTGCCGAAGCAGAAATCACCGGGGGATGCGATTCGAGATGCGGCAAGAGAATCAGCGGGCAGAATGAGTGCGCCTGCGCCGATTGGTGGCGGCGGACCGATTCCCGGGGGAGGAGCGCAAGGCGGTGGAGGCGGGCGCGGATCGGCGGCGGCCGGCATTCAAATGCTTACGGATACGCAGGGAGTGGACTTCAACGACTACCTGCATCGCGTTTACGTGAAGGTGAAGCAGAACTGGTTTTCGGTTATGCCGCCATCGGTGCAATTGGGAGAACAAGGAAATCTATCGCTGAGATTTCGCATCATGCGCGATGGATCGGTTCCGGATGGCGAACCGTTGCAGGTGTACAGTTCAGGCAAGGATCCGTTGGATCGTGCGGCCTTCTCTTCGATTCGTGCTTCGAATCCGTTTCCTCCGCTGCCTGCGCAGTTCAAGGGACCGTACATCGAGCTGCAATTCACGTATTATTACAACCAGATACCGCCTACGAATTAGGCTGAAGAATGAAACTGGAACGGCAACAGGTGATTGGTAGCCTGCTGCTAGCACTGGTGGTGCTAGCAATATTGCTGATTCGAGCCTGGCCGGTCGTATTTCCCAAATGACAGAAAGGCGCGAACTGCCGCTGGTAGTGATTGTGGGCCCCACTGCGTCCGGAAAATCGGCGCTAGCAGTGTGGCTGGCACTGCAGCTTGGTGGAGAAGTGGTGGCGTGTGATTCGACCCAATTGTATCGCGGGTTTGATATTGGGACGGCGAAGCCGACGGTGGAAGAGCGCGACGGAGTAGCACACCACTTGATCGATGTTCTTGATGCGAATGAAGAAGCTACTGCGGGTGGATATCGCGAACGAGCAATACGAACTTTGGAGGACCTGCGAGCGCGTCGACTTCTTCCTATTCTGACGGTAGGGACCGGACTTTACCTGCGGGCTCTTCTGGAAGGTCTGGCGGATGTGCCTCAGCGCTGCGAATCTTTGCGGGAACGTTTGCGCAGAACCTCGGCAAGACATGGCGCAGGACATCTGCATGCAATATTGCGGCGATTGGATCCGGTATCGGCAGAAAAGATTGAAGCGGCGGATGTGCAGAAGGTGATTCGCGCCGTGGAAGTGTGCTTGGTGACGAAGCGGCCGCTGTCCGAAGTTCTTCGAGAGGGACGCGCGCCATTAGAGGGTTGGCGAGCCGTCAAGATTGGATTGGCACCTGAGCGGGACGCACTGTATGAGCGAGTGCACGCGCGGACGGATGCGATGTTGGAGCGCGGCTGGGAAAAAGAAGTGCGGCGATTGGTCGAGAGTGGATTGCCTGAGGATGCGAAGCCATTTGAGTTTATCGGGTATCGCGAACTACGCAGTGCGCTGCGCGGGGAAATGACGCTGGAGAGTGCGAAGGCAGCCATCCTTCAAGCCACGAGGAGATATGCCAAGAGACAGATGACGTGGTTCCGGCGCGAACGCGAGGTGCAGTGGTTGAAAGGATTTGGCGACGAGGCTGAGGTACAAGCTGAGGCGCTCGCGATTGCGCGTTCTGCCGTGATTTCCAGAGTTCCCGGCGCTGGGGGAATGGACGTATAATCGCATTGATGAGGCCAGCCGACTTCCTGCCGCTTTACCTTGTTGGGGCGATTCCAGCCGACTGCAATTCATGAAAGCTACGCACGAAATATCAAACGCGGAACGGGTGCTTCTGGTGGGAGTGGGATGGAAGCGTGCGCCTCGATTCCCGGGTATGCCGATGGGCGAACAGGGCCGAGAGTCTTTGGCGGAATTGCAGGAACTGGCGCGAAGTGCTGGCGCGGAGATTGCAGGAAGTTTATTTCAGGTGAGAGAGTCCGCGGATCCGGCGACTCTGGTGGGTCGCGGGAAACTCGACGAGATTAAAGCCGAAGCAATTGCCAATCATGCGCCGCTGATCATTTTTGACGTGGAACTGACGCCGATGCAGCAGCGAAATATTGAAGAAGTGACGGAACGGCGAGTTATCGACCGCACACAATTGATTTTGGATATTTTTGCGCGACACGCGCGAAGCCGCGAAGGGCAATTGCAAGTGGAATTGGCGCAATTGAATTACATGTTGCCGCGACTGGCGGGCAAAGGCACGCAGATGTCGCGGTTGGGCGGTAAAAGCGGCGGTGGCGGAGCTGGTGGCGCGGGCGGCGGAGCGGGACGCATCGGAGTCCGCGGCCCGGGTGAAAAGAAATTAGAAACGGACCGGCGACGCATTCGCGATCGCGTCCGGAAGATTCAAGACAGTATTGATGAAGTGCGGCAGCAGCGAGCATTGCGACGCGAGGCGAGGAATGCCGTCCCGCTGGGAACGATCGCGTTGGTGGGCTATACGAACGCCGGCAAATCAACGTTGTTCAATGCATTGAGCCGCGCGGAAGTTTTGGTGTCGCCACGGATGTTCGCGACGCTGGACCCGACGATACGAGCGCTACGGTTGCCTTCCAACCGGCGGATCTTGATTTCGGATACGGTGGGATTTATTCGCGAGCTGCCGAAGGGATTGATTACGGCATTTCGCGCGACGCTGGAAGAAGTGCAGGAGGCAGCGTTGCTGCTGCACGTGAGTGATATCTCGGATCCGCATCACGAAGAACTAGATCGCGAAGTAGAAAAGATATTGGAAGATTTAAATGTGGCGGATCGGCCGCGATTGCGCGTGTTCAATAAGGTGGATCGACTGACAAGAAGCCAGCGCGAAGAATTACAAGCAGCGTGGGACTCGCCAGGAAATGGCCAAGATGCGCCAGTGATGGTGTCCGCGACAACGGGAGAAGGACTTGAGGAGTTATTGGCCCGGATTGACGAGGTGTTACCGGTCGATCCGATTGTGAAACTAAGCTTGCGCATGCCGATGAGCGAAGGACGTTCGCTGGCACTGATTCACGCGCTGGGGCGAGTGCTGCATTCTGAAGTAGAAGATTCACACATGAACCTGGAAGCGGAAGTGCCGGAAACAGTCGCGCGGAGGCTGAAGCTGAACGAGTTCCAGAAGAAGGGAACATCACGGCGGTCCCCTGCGTTTAAATGAGTAGGAGGGTTGCGAGATGGCTGGATTCCTGTTGTGGTGCCTACTTTTGGTGGTGTGCTGGCCGCTGGCGCTGTTCGCGTTGATCGCTTATCCCTTTGTGTGGTTGTTCCTTTTGCCTTTGCGCCTTTTGGGGATCGCGGTGCATGGAGTTTTCGGATTGCTGAGGGCAATTTTGTTCCTGCCGGTCCGCGTACTTCGCGGGCCTCATGCCATTTAGACGCTAGTCGAAATCCTATGGAGATGACTCTCCGGTAACTAGCAAGACAGATTCAATGTAAACAAATTTTGATAAAAGTCGGGCTCTGGCAAGGGTTTGCGAGCCAACGGGTGTTGTGGAAAACGCTGTGGAAACTGAGGGGCAGGTTTCCGTGGGCGTTTCCAAAGCGTTGTGGTTCTGCCATGAACGTTAAGTCAAATTCTCTAATAAGGCTTTCAACTGCAACGAGTTACGGGTGCGTTGGTACGGTTCATGACTGTAATATGGGCGTAACCTGCAGAAAATTCAGAAAGGGCTTTTGCACAGCTTTGCAGCAAATGGTGTTACGAACTAGTATCTAACACTTAGGGGTCTCAGGTGCGCACTTTGGCGCGAAGCGAGATGAAGGGGTGTAGCTAAACCGAGCCTCCGAACGTTGACGGGTCGAGGGACGGAGTCTATAGTGACCTTGGGTGCCGATAACCCCTAGTCCCCTAGGATAAGCGCCCGGCCTGACCTGAGACATGAATCTCCCCAATTCCCTGACGCTATTGCGTATCTTTTTTGTGCCGGTACTTATTGTGGTGCTGCTAACCCGCAGCCCGAATGTGGACTTGTTTGGGTACACGGCGCACTTTGAGTTTTGGGGAGTGCTGATTTTGCTGGTGGCAGCGGCGACGGATTGGGCGGATGGATATTTTGCACGACGCAATGAGCAAATAACAACACTGGGAATTTTGTTAGACCCCATCGCGGACAAACTGCTGATTTCGGCGTCGTTTATTTCTTTGGTCGATATGCACCTGGTTCCAGCTTGGATGGTGGTCATCATCATCGGCAGAGAATTTACGATATTGGGCCTGAGGAACATCGCATCGGCCGAAGGATTCACGATAGCGGCGTCGGTGCTTGGAAAGACGAAGATGGTGCTGCAGGTTTGCGCGGTCGCGGTGTTGATTGGCGCGGCACGGCATCCATCGTTAAAGCCGGTAGCCAAGGTATTGTTGTGGTTGGTGGTAATCAGTGCGTTGGCTTCGGCGGGACAGTATTTTGCGAAATTCTGGAATCAACTGGATGATCGAATAAAGCAGCGTCGGAAGCTGGGTATGCTGGAAGCACGAAAGAAGTCGCAGGATGCAGTCCCTCTCTGAAGACGAGCGTAGGGAGATTTTGCGAGTCGCGCGCGAATCTCTGGAAGAAGCTGTAATTCACGGCCGCCTGATGCAGCCATTTCCTGAAGATGGAATATTTCGTAGGCGTGCTGGTGTGTTTGTGACCCTGCATAGGAAGGGAAAACTGCGAGGGTGCATCGGCGTAATACAACCGCGCGAGGGACTGGGTGAAAGCGTGGTGCGCGCAGCGCTGGGAGCGGCCCTGGAAGATCCTCGATTCTGCAAAATGGTACCGGTAGAGTTAGAGGAAGTGCAGATTGAGGTTTCGCTTTTGTCGGAGATGGAGCAGACCGTACCGGAAGCGATTCAGGTCGGGCGAGATGGTTTGTTGATCGAAAGTGGATTGCAACGAGGGCTCTTGTTGCCACAGGTGGCTGTGGAACACCGTTTGACTCGAGAGCAATTTCTGGATGAAACCTGCCACAAGGCAGGGCTTCAACGCGGTGCTTGGAAGGATCCCGCTACGAAAATTTATCGATTCAGTTGCGAAATAATAGCAGAGAAATACCAAGATAAAAGCCCGCGAATCAGACAAGATTCACGGGCTGAGTAAGCTCTATTGAGAGAGGGTCATTCGATTTCGACGTAATCTCCGGCGAACATTTCGATACGGCTGTAAGTGACGAAGATTGTGGCCGCATTACGGCTGACGTTGATCACGATGCCTTCACCGAGAACTTCGCGTGGTAGATCGTTCCATTGATAACGGACCGGAGTGGCACCGAAGCCGTATATCCTGTCCTGATAGTTATCCAAATACGCCGCGGTTTCTGCGTGAGAGCCCTGGTAACGGAAGATTCGGAGATAGTTGCCAACCGAAACGCCTTGGTTGGTGCCAAGGTTGACGTAAACCAAGGAGTTCTTGCCATACTCCTGTGAAAAGTCTTGCCCCGCGACGAGCATTCCAACCGATTTGCCGCTTACAGGAGCGAAGTGTTCGAACTTAGAGGCGTCTTTGTAAGGAGGTGAAGGGCGGTCCTGAAATGGGCGAATGATATCGCCGCGTTGCATGTAGTCGCAGGAGAAGCTGACCTCTGCGGTAGAAACATTTGGGTGCACTTCGGTGACACGAAGTTGGCCCTTATCGCGATAGATCGTACCCATGGCTTTGAGCAGCTTATCTTGCCACTTGAACCATTGCACTTCGACGAAATCGGTCTCAGCGCGGCTAACTGTATAGCGATCGCCGACGTGAACGCCCTGGTTCGAACCTTTGTTGATAAAAACGACGTCACCGCGAGCAAAAACGACTTTGGAGTCGGATTCTTCGCCGGAAATTAAATACGAGTCGGCCGGCATTTTCTCGTCGCTTACAAAACTCGAGCAGTACACCGCGGAGTAATCAGGGGAGCTGGCTTCAGCAACACGCTGGGTGGACTGGACTGGACCGTTCTGAGCCGAGGCGGCAGAGGCAGCCAGCAAAGCTCCAACAAAAAGTGCGCTAGCGAATGCACGCATTTCAAACTCCTTCGTATCACGCCAAAAAGGGCCGTGCGGGGACTTGCACATCGAAACTAACAAGCGACTAAGATGGCGTCAACAAAATGGGGAGGAGGGCTTTACACTTTAGGTAAGGCATGCTACAAGCCGTATTTTCAATAGATTGGGAGGATTTTTGGAGAAGGGATTGTTTGGGGAAGGGATCAGCCGCCTTTGTGGGGTGGTAGCGGCGGCGACGGCGCGCGAAATGAGGGCATTAACTGCCCGGGCGCTGAAGGAAACGCCGACGATAGAGTTGCGGCTGGACTGGCTGAAGAACGACGAAGAACGTCACAAATTGTTGCGTTGGCTAAGGTCCCAGCGTAATCGGAAGGCGCAATTCATCGCTACGTGCCGGCGGCGCGTCGGGGGTGGGGAGTTCGCGGGGGACGCTGGCGCAGAGCTTTTCTGGTTGATGAAGGCGCGGGAAGCAGGCTGCCAGTGGTGCGACGTTGAAGTGGAGACGTTGCGCGAACTACCTGGGAAATCGGTGCGCGGCTATTCGGTGCCGGGGAAAGTACTGCTCTCTTACCATGATTTTCAAAAGATGCCACACCTGCCGAAAAAGTTGAGCTTGCCTGTACGAGCAGGAGTGGACGGGATGAAGATAGCGGGGATGGCGCGAACAATTGGTGATAGCGTGCGTCTGCTGCGGGCACTACGAAAATCACGCCAAGTAGTCGCCGTACCTATGGGTGAAGTGGGATTGCCCGCACGCATATTGGCGTTGCGGGAGGGAAGCGCGCTGGCCTACGCGCCAGTGGCGGCGGCTACGGCGCCCGGCCAGGTGAATCTGCGGGAGATGAAGCAGCTTTACCGTGCCCATAGGCTGACGGCGAAGACCCGGGTGTTTGCAGTGATTGGAGCGCCGATCGGGCATTCATTGTCACCCCTATTGCACAACACCGGCTACGTGACGGCTGGGAAGGACGCCGTGTTTCTGCCGTTTCTGGCGGAGAAGTTGCACGACTTTTTGAATAACGCGGCGGAATTTGGTGTGGAAGGGTTCAGCGTCACGTTGCCGCATAAAAGAGCGATATTCCGGTATCTCGATGATTGCGAGGCTTTGGCGGAAGAGATTGGAGCAGTGAACACCGTCACGGTGCGCAAGAACGGGTCGCTATATGGGAGCAATACGGATTATCTGGGTGTTCTGAGGGCACTGGAGAAGAAAATTCGGCTGCGTGGAAGCCGTGTGGTGATTCTTGGGGCTGGAGGTTCCGCTCGGGCTGCGGCTTTTGCGGTGGCGAAGAGCGGCGGTGAGGTGCTGGTGTGCGCTAGAAGGAGTTCAGAAGCAAAAAAGCTGGCAAGAGCGGTTCACGGCGGAGTAATAGCGCTGAGCGCGTTGGGCGAGACGAAGGTAGATGCGCTGGTGAACGCTACTCCTGTTGGCATGCACCCGCATTCTGAGGTTTCGCCGCTGAGAAGTTCCGAGTTAAACTGTTCGCTGGTCATGGACCTAATCTACAGACCGATGCAGACGAAACTGCTGAGAATGGCCGCGGCGCGCGGAATGGCGACGGTGTCGGGCGCGGAAATGTTTGTGGCGCAGGGTGTGGCGCAATGGGAACTGTGGATGGGGCAACGCGCTCCTGAAGCGGCGATGAAGCAGGCAATTCTGCGCGCGCTGCGAGCCGAAGAAACACTGCGCTGGTGACCTTCCACCAGAGCCGACCGAATTGATTCCTTCCTAAGTAACTTAGAATTTCAATTTGAGGATATGGGCGCACTTTGATGATTCAGCCTACGTTTCAAGAGTTTCAGCGTCTCGCCAAGCAAGGCAACCTGATCCCGGTGTATGACGTGTTTTCCGCGGATCTGCTGACGCCGGTCAGTGCGTATCTGCGGATCGCGCAAGGCGCGCGGTATTCCTTTCTGCTAGAAAGTGTCGAAGGCGGGGAGAAAATTGCGCGGTACACATTTGCGGGAGCCCATCCGGAAGAAGTGTTCCGATATGTGAATGGAGCGTGCGTTCTCGAGACGCGAGATCGCATGATTTGGGAAGAACGAGACCCGATTTCGTTTTTGCGAGAACGAATCGCGCGATTTCGGCCTGTGCGGCTTCCGGGATTACCGCCCTTGGTGGCTGGAGCGATCGGATATTTCAGCTACGACATGGTGCGATTGATTGAGAGATTACCCAAGCGTCTACGAGACGACATCGGATTGTACGATGCGATGTTGATGTTTTATCAAGGATTGATTGCGTTTGATCACGTGCAACACCGTTTGTGGATTGTGCGCAACGTGTACACCGAGGGGCCGAAGAGTCTGCGGGCGAAGTACAACGAGGCGGTGAAGGCCATTCGGCGGACGCGGCAGTTGTTGGAGGAGTCGGTATCGGCGGAAAAGGCGGAGAAGAAGAGTAGCGGAAAGTCTCGACTCTTGAAGGTAAGTTCGAATTTCAAGCGTAGTGAGTATTTGGATGTTGTGCGGCAAGCGAAGAAATATATACGGGCGGGTGACATCTTCCAGGTAGTGCTAAGCCAAAGATTTTCCGCGAAGACAAAAGCCGCGCCGTTTGATATTTACCGCGAACTGCGAGCGCTCAATCCGTCTCCGTACTTGTTCTACCTGCAATTAAATGACGTGCACGTAGTGGGAAGCTCGCCAGAAATGCTGGTGAAGGTCCAAGGGCGCGACGTTTTTTACCGGCCGATTGCTGGGACACGCTGGCGGGGTAAGGACGAAGCAGAAGACCAGCGACTGGAAAAAGAGATGCTAGCCAGCGAGAAGGAACGCGCGGAACACATCATGCTTGTGGATCTGGGGCGGAACGATTTGGGGCGGGTATGCGAGTATGGAAGCGTCAAGCCGGAGAAACTACTGACGGTAGAGCGGTACTCGCATGTGATGCATTTGGTATCGAGTCTACGGGGACGATTGCGCGAGGATGTGGACTGCTTCGATGCGCTGATGGCGTGCTTCCCGGCGGGGACGGTATCTGGCGCGCCGAAAGTGCGTGCGATGGAAATTATCGAAGAGTTCGAGGAGACACGGCGCGGAATTTACGCAGGGGGTATTCTTTATCTGGATTTCGCGGGAAATCTGGATTCGTGCATCGCGCTGCGGACGATGGTAATCAAGAATGGAGTGGCGCACGTGCAGGCGGGTGGCGGGATTGTGGCGGATTCAACGCCCGAAGGCGAGTACAACGAGTCGGTCAATAAATCGAAAGCGTTGTTGCGAGCGCTGGAATCGGCGCACAGCGCTACTGCAAAGAGAGCGAAGAAGAAATCTTGATACTGCTGCTGGACAACTACGATTCGTTTACCTTCAACCTGGCGCAATATCTGGGCGAATTGGGTTGCACGGTGGAAGTGCACCGGAATGACAAGATTTCTGTGGAGCACGTAGCACAACGAAAGCCGGAGCGCATCGTGATTTCGCCAGGACCGTGCACCCCGCAAGAGGCGGGCGTTTCGGTGGAACTTGTGCAGAAGTTAGCAGGGAAAATACCGATATTGGGAGTTTGCCTGGGGCACCAGGCGATTGGCGCGGCATTTGGCGGAAATATCGTGAGAGCGCCGAAACTATTTCACGGGAAGACCAGCCAGATAGAGCACGACGGGAAGGGGATCTTTCGGGATTTGCCTAATCCGTTCGTGGCCACCCGCTATCACTCCCTGATCGTGGAACGGAAGTCATTGCCGAAAGAACTCGTCGTTACTGCCGAAACCAACGACGGAATTATTATGGGCGTACGGCACCGTCACTACCCGCTAGAAGGTGTGCAATTCCATCCAGAGTCAGTGCTCACGGAGAGTGGCAAGCAACTGCTCCGGAATTTCCTCGCCTTGTAATCTTCCTTCATTAATATAGCACTGGACGAATAATAGAAGTTAATTTATTATACATAATAGTAATATATCCTAGTTGTTCGGACGGGCGCTCCCCTGCCTTTGTTTGGAGGCGCTTAATGCGCTCGTTGGGCAAATCCTCGGCCATTCTTCTGAGCCTCACAATTCTGATTTGGATGGTGCCTGCCATGGCGAATGCGAATAGTCCTGTCGCAATCCTCACGTTAGCGTTTGACGCACACTTGGATAAGGCCTCCGCGTTTACAGGTCTGTCGGTATACGAAGACGAACAACTTTGGACGGAGCATCAAGGACGGATCGCAGCGCGAATGGGCGCAATCACGCTGGCCCTGGAAGGGGATAGCGCGGCCATGCTTCATCGCACCCAAGACGGAGCGCATGTTGATCTGGAGACGGGCAGCATATTCTTCAGTTCGCCGGAAAAGTCGGAAGTGGAGGTCCACCTGGAAGATGCGTTGTTGCGTTCGGAAGGTGGAATAACCCAGGCACAGATCCGGATCGTGGGGGATAAGTTGTTGGAGGTAACGACGCGGCGTGGAGTTTTGGATTTTTCGTACCGTGAGGAGTTCCAAGTGTTGCCGGAAGGCAAGACGTTTCGAATCGAACTCGATTCGCCTGCAGTGCGGCCGCGCACAGAAGCGGGGAACGCTAGTAATAAGACGGAGCCGCCGCCCGCAAGACACGGGAAAGTGGCGTATTACATTCTGGGGACCGCAGGAGTTGGAGCTGCCATTTACGGCTTGTTTCAATTGCTCGAGCCGGAAAGTCCGTCGGGATTTTCGAAGCACTGAAACGGTCCTTAGCAAGATTTACTGTCCGGCAAGATGCTGTCGCTACGAACCAAGCCATGCCGGGCTGATTTGAGAAGACTAGGGTCTTGCTTCGTGATCTTGTGAGAAGACCCGCAGACGCTCGAGTTTGGCCAGTGCCGCGCCTGAGGAAATAGCTGTAGCCGCTAAGATGGAGGCGCTTCGAAAGTCTTCTGCCACACCGGTGACGACGAGTGCGGCGGCGGCATTGATGACTACGATGTCGTGCGGTGCGCCGGTGACACCCTGCAAGATGTTGCCTATGATTTGGGCGCTTTCAACGGGGGCGCCGCCGCGTAGGGCTTCGAGTGGTGCTTCACCTACACCAAAGTCTTTGGGAGTAACCGTGAAATGACGGACGCGGCCGTGGCTAACCTCGGCAATGCGGGTTTCGCCGCACAGAGAAATTTCATCGAGATTGCCGGCCCCGTGAACCACGAACGCGCGATGCACGCCAAGTTCGGCGAGTGTGTTGGCAACGAGTTCGAGGAGATCGGCCGAGAAGACCCCGAGCACTTGAGTCTCGGCTGTGGCCGGGTTCGTCAGTGGACCCAACAAATTGAAGATAGTGCGATGCGCGATCAGTTTTCGTGCCGGGGCAGCATGCCGCGCGGCGGCGTGCGCCGTGGGTGCAAACAAAAAGCCGATGCCAAGCTCGCGGATCGCGCGCGCGGAATGAGAGAGCGGAAGATCGATGCGGACGCCGAGTGCTTCGAGCACATCGGCGGATCCGGTGCGCGAGCTCGCGGAACGGTTGCCGTGTTTGGCGACGCGGGCACCCGCGGATGCGGCAACGATTGCGGCGGCGGTGGAGATGTTAAAGGTGCCGCTTGCGTCGCCACCTGTGCCACAGGTGTCCACCAGAATGCCGGGACGCGGCTCGCCCGGTGCGAAGACGGGGGAAGCGTGGCGGCGCATCGTGGTCGCGAAGCCGGTCAGTTCGTCGATCGTCAGCGGACGTCGATTCAAAGCTTGCAGCAGTTCTACGATTTGCGGCGTTTCGATGCGGCCCGACAGTAGCTCTTCAAGCAGGCCAGCCGCATCAGCCCTGGTGAGGTGGGCGCCGGCGACGACGTGGCTAATCAAATTGCGCGCGTCAGGCATTTAAGTGAGATGAGTTACAAACCATTTTCCGTCGCTCGCGTTTGTGGGCGGGAGACGAAGTAAATCAACGATAGCACGCTCCAATCGTTGAGCGCGCCCGGGCCGCAGTGATCAACCTAGCGAGGCAGTCCTAGGCAGGGTGAATCTCTCGGCGTTGGCTTACGGCATCGCCGTCTCCGCGTTTTAATTCGCTGAAGACTAGAGTGGAGAGAATGGTCATGGCTCCGAGGACATAGAAAGCGCGGTGGATGCCGTGTATGAACTCAGGAGGATTGGAGCGAAAACGGTCAGGTAGAAAGAAGGCGGTGACCAGGGAGGCCGAGGCTACGCCGAAGCTGATGGACATTTGTTGAAAGGTGCTGGCGATGGAACTTGCGGCGCTGGCTTTATCTTCGGTGACGTCGGCGTACACCAGCGTATTCATGCTGGTGTATTGGAGCGAAGTGAAAAAGCCGTAGCAGAAAACGATCACGACGATGAGCCACACCGGTGTGCGTTGGCCAATGGTGGAAAAAAGCAGGATGAACAGGCCGATAATGATGGTGTTGGAGACCAGGACGGTACGATAACCAAAGCGGGCCAGAATACGCGGCATGGTGAGCTTCAGGCTCATGGCAGCGATCGCTTGCGGCATCATTAGCAGGCCAGATTGGATAGGGGTGAAGCCCAAGCCGACTTGGTAGAGAAGCGGAAAAAGAAACGGGATGCCGCCGATACCAAGACGTGTGAGAAAGCTGCCGGTGACGGAGGCGCGAAAGGTGCGAGTGCGAAACAGCGTGAGCCGTAGCATCGGATAAGGAGTCCTTGTGGCGTGAACTCCGTACGCGATCAGCAGGAGGATGGATAGTACTAGTAGGCCGAGAATTGCACGCGTGGTGAGGGTATGTTCGCCAAAAACTTCGAGCACGTAGGAGAGCAAGGCGACACCGGAACCGAAGAGAATGAGTCCGGTAACGTCCAGCGGAGCGGTATGTTCTTCGCGATAGTCGGGAAGATGCAGGTAAACGAGATACAAGCCTACAAGGCCGATAGGAATGTTGACGAAAAAAATCAAACGCCAGTGAAGATAGCCAACGATCAAACCGCCGGCGATAGGACCAAGCATCGGGCCGATTAGACCCGGGATGGCGACGAAGGCCATTCCGCGAATCAACTCCGACTTGGCGAAGGTGCGCACCATCGTGAGGCGACCGACAGGAACCATCATGGCCCCACCGCAGCCCTGCAGGATGCGGCAGAAGACAAGCACGTGAATGTTGGTGGAGATGCCGCAGAGAAACGAGCCCAAAGTGAAGATGCCTATCGCGGAGCCGAAGACGCGGCGGGTGCCGAAGCGGTCGGCCATCCACCCACTGATCGGAATGAAGACGGCGAGGCTGAGAGTGTAACTGGCGAGAACAGACTTCATGCTGAGGGGCGCGACGTGGAGCGCGGCGGCAATCGTAGGAACGGCGGTGTTGAGAATGGTGGTATCCAGCGACTCCATGAAGAAGGCGACGGCAATCAACCACGGGAGTAGCTGTTTGCTGGAAGTGGCCAGCGGAGGTGGTGGGTTCGGAACTTGAACGGGCGCGAGAGGGGCCAGAGCATCAGGGAGCGGTTGTGTCATGTTCAGTCGTCGCTCGAGTCACCTGTGGTGCTGCATCGAAATGGTGAGAAGGGATTATCGCTGATTCGAGGAAAAATGAAGATACCGGAGTTACCTTGCTCCATGCTCGGGTCTCAAGTAAACTTTAGTGTTTTGCAGAGCCACAAATCCTAACAGCTGTGCACCGCTGCAATGTCGCACAGGATTTCGAACGCGGTCGGTTCGAAATCGTCCTAAAAAGGCAGAACCTCAAATGAAGATACACGAATATCAAGCGAAGGCGATTCTCGCCCGTTATGGCGTCACTACACCGCGTGGAGAAGTGGCATACACCAAGGAAGAGGCGCGAGAAGGTGCGCAGCGGCTTAAGTCCAACGTGGTGGTGGTGAAGGCGCAGATTCATGCCGGCGGTCGCGGCAAGGGCGGCGGCGTGAAACTGGCGCGGTCGGCGGATGAGGCGGCGGAGATTGCATCGCAGATTCTGGGCATGACGTTGATTACGCCGCAGACCGGTCCACAAGGGCGTGTGGTGCGGAGGCTGCTGATTGAAGAGGGATTGGATATCAAGCGCGAGTTATACCTGGGGCTTCTGATTGACCGCGAGAGTGGCCGGCCGGTGTTTATGGCCAGCGCTGCGGGCGGCATGGAGATTGAAGAAGTAGCGAAAGACAATCCCTCAGCGATTTTGCGGGAGCCCATTCATCCGGCAGTGGGATTGCAACCCTACCAGGCGCGGAAGATTGCGTTTGGACTGGGACTGCCTGGAGAAATGATAGCCGTGGCGACACCATTTTTGCAGGCGCTTTATCGGGCGTTTGTGGATACGGACGCGTCGCTGCTGGAAATTAATCCCTGCGTGGTGACTGGCGATGGGAAGTTGGTGGCGCTGGACGCGAAGATGACGTTCGACGACAACGCGATGTTCCGTCACAAGGAACTGCGCGAATTGCGCGATCTGGACGAAGAAGATCCACTGGAAGTGGAAGCGTCGAAATATGGACTGAACTACATCAAGCTGGATGGCAGCGTGGCGTGCATGGTGAATGGCGCCGGGTTGGCTATGGCGACCATGGATATCATTAAGTACGCAGGAGGATCGCCGGCGAATTTCCTGGATGTTGGCGGAGGAGCATCGGCAGATCAGGTGAAGAATGCGTTTGGAATTTTGCTGAGCGACCCGGCGGTTAAAGCCGTGTTCATTAATATTTTTGGCGGGATTTTGCGCTGTGATGTGCTGGCCACGGGCGTAGTGGCGGCGGCTAAGGATCTGCACGTGAAGATTCCGGTCGTGGTGCGCATGGAAGGGACCAACGTAGAACGCGGGCAACAGATTCTGAGGGAGAGCGGATTGAACTTCACGATTGCGGACGGGATGAAGGATGGAGCGCAAAAGGTTGTAGCCCTCGCGGGAGGTGCGCGATGAGCGTACTGGTGAATGAAAAGACACGGGTGCTGGTGCAGGGATTTACGGGCCGCGAAGGAACATTTCACGCGCAACAGATGATCGAGTATGGGACGAACGTTGTAGGAGGGGTGACGCCGGGCAAGGGCGGATCGAAGCATCTGGAGCGGCCGGTGTTCAATACCGTGGCAGAAGGGGTGAAGGCCACAGGAGCGGATGCGTCGGTAATATTCGTGCCACCGCCTTATTCGGCAGATGCAATTTTGGAAGCGGCTGATGCAGGCATTCCGCTGGTGGTGTGCATCACGGAAGGCATTCCGGTGTTGGATATGGTGCGCGTGGCGGAAGTAATTGGGAAGTCGAAGACCCGGCTGATTGGCCCAAATTGCCCGGGAATTATTTCGCCGGGGACGTGCAAGATCGGAATTATGCCGGGACGAATTCATAAGCAGGGACATGTGGGAGTAGTTAGTCGCAGCGGAACGCTAACGTATGAGGCGGTGCATCAGCTGACGGAGTTGGGCATTGGGCAGTCGACGTGTATTGGGATTGGCGGCGATCCGATTATTGGGACGACCTTTCTGGACGCCATCAAGATGTTCCATGACGATGCGGATACGCACGCAATCATTTTGATTGGAGAAATTGGCGGAAATGCGGAGGAGCGGGCGTCAGAGTGGATCAAGTTGAACGTGAAAAAGCCTGTCGTAGGATTCATTGCAGGGCAAACAGCACCTCCGGGGCGTCGCATGGGACACGCCGGAGCAATTATCAGCGGCGGACAGGGAACGGCGAAGGATAAGTATGCGGCAATGAACGCTGCGGGAATACGGACCGTGGAGACGCCGGCGGATCTGGGTGCCACCGTAGCCGCGGCACTGAAGTAGGAGTGGCTTGGCGGTTTTACATCATTGATTTACTGCGCATTTTTTCTAGGAGAGACTCGTGGCAATTGAACGGACGTTTGCGATTATCAAGCCGGATGCGGTGAAGGCCGGACAGCAGGGCGAGATTCTGGCGCGAATCCATAAAGCGGGATTCAAAATTGTGGCCATTAAGAGCCTTCGATTGACCAAAGAAGAGGCAGGCGGGTTTTACGCGGTGCACAAGGAGCGTCCGTTTTTTGGAGAGCTTACCGATTTCATGAGCTCCGGGAAAATTATCGCGGTGGTGCTGGAATCTGAAGGTGCGATTCTCAAGTGGCGCGACACGATGGGAGCTACGGATCCCAAGAAGGCTGTGCCGGGGACGATTCGGCACGATCTGGGAACCAACATTGGAAATAACTGTACGCATGGTTCGGATGCTCCGGAGACGGCGGCGTTTGAGATTGGCTATTTCTTCTCAGGCATGGAGCTAATCTAGGAGCTCAGAGGTGTCTTTAGGAACCACAAATTTGCACCGGAGAAATTGCGGTTACCGCTAAGGGTTCCGGAGCGTCTATAAGGGAGAAGGCTCGACCCCGGCAGCGGGCCTATCTGGAGGTTCCGATGAGACACAATTCCCGCCGAAAATTTTTGCAATACTCCTTGGGCGCGGCTGCGGCCAGCGTTTTGCCCGCGAAGCTGTGGGCACGAGCGCTTTCTGCAATTCCTCCTCTAGCGCAGAAATTTTCCGCGAGCGATAAAGTTACGTTGGGTGGTACTGGGATTCAAACATCGCGTCTGGCGATGGGAACAGGCACGGTAGGTTCCGGCCATCATTCAAACCAAACGGCTTTAGGCATCGGCGGATTGTCGGCGCTGCTGCAAAACGGCTACGACAACGGCCTGCATTTCTTTGATGCCGCGGATTCCTACGGGAGCCACCCTCATGTGGCCGATGCGTTGAAGCACGTTGACCGAAGCAAAGTCACTATCCTGACAAAATCGTGGGCGCGCGAGCCGCAGGAAATGCGTGCGGACCTGGACCGATTCCGAAAAGAACTGGGGACGGACCACCTGGATGTGGTGTTGATGCATTGCGTGACTGAAGGGGATTGGACGACGCGGTTTCGTCCGGTTATGGATGTGCTTTCCGAAGCCAAGGAAAAGGGGGTTTTGCGGGCGCATGGCTGCTCGTGCCATTCGATCGAGGCGTTGCGAGCGGCGGCAAAATCACCGTGGGTTGAAGTCGATCTGGCGCGCATTAATCCAATTGGATCGCACATGGATGCCGACCCGGCGACGGTGCTGAGCGTGCTGCGCGAGATGAAAGCTGCGGGCAAGGCCGTGATCGGGATGAAAATTCTGGGGCAAGGCGATTTGCGGGACCGCCAGGATGAAGCGATACGGTACGCACTGGGATTGGGAGTCCTGGACGCGTTTACGATTGGAGCGGAATCAATCGCAGAGCAGAAAGACGTGATGCGGCGAATTTCTGCAGCCTAGCTGCCGCATACGAAAGTTGCGGGGCTGCACTGATGGATAATTCCCAGTAGTGGATTCAATGCGAGAACTCGGGCGAATGTTACTGGTGATCGGCGGACTACTCGCGCTTACCGGTGCATTTTTCTTTCTTGGAGGAAGGCTACCGTTTCGCTTGGGACACTTGCCGGGAGACATCGTCCACAAGGGCGAGAACACGACGTTTTATTTCCCCATCACGACCAGCATTGTGCTCAGTGTGGGGCTGAGTTTGCTGTTGTGGTTGGTTGGGCGGCTGCGGCGATGAAGTTGATTGGTTGCGGCGAAATCGAAGAGGGACTTCATCGCGCATAAGGCGCGCGATGGAGGAGAGATCTCGCTGCGCTCGGAATGACGGCTTGAGTAGTCCTGCTTTGGACGAAGTGAGTGGCGTGGGTCTAAACTCAGTCTGAGGATTTACGAGCGCGTGGTGATGTACAGGGGTTCAGCTTCCTTCATGGGACAACTTACATTTAATTTGCAGCCGGAGAGACGAGTCTACACGGTCAGCGATCTGACTGCGCGGATACGGGACATCCTCGCCAAGAATTTCACGGATGTTTTGGTGACAGGCGAGATTTCGAATTGCCGCGAAGTGCAATCGGGCCATTGTTATTTTACGTTAAAGGATGACCGGGCGCAGATTCGTTGCGTTCTGTTCAAGACGCAGAGACGAGGAATGAAATTCCGCCCAGAAGATGGCGTGCAGGTCACGGTACGCGGCTCGATTAGCGTGTATGAACAACGTGGCGACTACCAGATTTACGTGGAGTCGCTGGATCCGGTAGGGCGCGGCGCATTGCAGTTGGCATTTGAGCAGTTGAAAAAGCGGCTTGAGGAAGAAGGATTATTCGACGCGGCGCGTAAGAAGCCATTGCCGCTATTGCCAAGCCGGATTGGACTGATTACATCGCCGACAGGTGCGGCGGTGCGCGACGTCGTGCAAATTCTGACGCGTCGGTTCCCGAACGTGCATCTCACGTTGCATCCCGTTCACGTGCAGGGCGAAGGCGCCGCGGAGGAAATTGTCGAAGCGCTGCGCTGCTTCAACAAGAGATATCCAGTTGATGTGATCCTGCTGGTGCGTGGCGGTGGATCGCTGGAAGACCTCTGGGAATTCAACGAAGAAGTGCTGGCGCGGGCTGTAGCGGCGTCCTCGATTCCCGTGATTTGTGGAGTGGGGCACGAAACAGACTTTACGATTGCAGATTTTGTCGCGGACATTCGCGCCTCGACGCCATCGGCTGCTGCCGAACTTGTAGTACAGACGCGGAGAGAGTTCGACAAGCACGTGGCCGACCTGCGGGATTCGCTGGAGGGCCTGCTGCGGTACCGGCTGATGGAGTTTTCGCGCAAGGTGCACGAACTAGGCTCGCGCAAAGGGTTTCACCGGCCCCTGGATTTGCTGAGGCAACGGCGTCAGCGCGCCGATGAGCTTACCGCGCGACTGGCGGTGGGCTTGCGTGGAAGACTGGAGACTTCGCGAAGACGATTTACGACGGCGCATTTGCGTGTGGCGCGCTTTAATTTGCGAGCGAAGATTGGTAGTCTGCACCTGCGAGCGCAACGGTGTGGGATCGATCTTGGAGTTCGCGTGGAACGTATTATCCGAGGGAAGAGAGAGCGATTGGGGCGCGTAACGTTGAAACTTCAGGAGCAGCCCCTGGGTCGGTTGCGAGAACGGAGCAAGCGGGTCGATGAGCTTACGCTGCAACTGCAGGAACGCAGCCCACTAAAGGTGCTTGAACGCGGATATGCGATTGCTACGGATGCTTCTGGCAATCTCGTGAGGGATGCGGACCAAGTGGCCATTGGAAGCGAGTTGATTGTTCAGTTGCATCGTGGGCGACTGAACAGCGAAGTAAAGAAGAAGGAAGTTTGAAATTAGTCTTCCTCGTCGCCGGAGACCTTCAGGACGGCTAGGAAGGCTTCTTGCGGAATGTCGACCTGGCCCACGCGCTTCATGCGCTTCTTGCCTTCTTTTTGCTTTTCGAGAAGTTTACGTTTACGGGAAATATCTCCACCGTAGCATTTGGCAAGAACGTTTTTGCGAATGGCGGCGACGGTCTCGCGAGCGATCACGCGACTGCCGATCGCGGCTTGGATGGGAACTTCGAACATCTGACGCGGGATTAGCTTTCTCAGTCGGGTCACGAGATCCCGGCCACGCTCAACGGAAAATTCGCGGTGAATAATCAGCGCCAAGGCGTCGACGGGTTCTCCGCCGACGAGAATATCGAGTTTGATCAAATCGGCTTCGACGTAGCCGGCCAAGTGGTAATCGAGGGAAGCGTAGCCGCGCGAAACGCTCTTCAAGCGATCGTAGAAATCCAGCACGATTTCGTTGAGCGGCAATTCGTAGGTGAGCATCACGCGCGTGGGCGAGAGATACTCGAAATTCTTCTGGGTGCCGCGCTTGTCTTGGCAAAGCTGCAAAATTCCACCAACCGAATCATCATTGGTAATGATCATGGCGGTAATGATCGGCTCTTCGATTTTTTCGATGTCGCTGGGGTTGGGGAATTTCGCGGGACTATCCACTTCGATGACCTGCCCACCAACGCGAGTGATGCGATAGCGAACGCTGGGAGCGGTGGTGATGAGATTCAGGCCAAATTCGCGCTCCAGACGTTCTTGGACGATTTCCAAATGTAATAGGCCGAGAAAGCCGCAACGAAAGCCGAAACCAAGAGCGACGGAATTTTCCGGCTCATAAAAGAACGCGGCATCGTTGAGTTGAAGTTTTCCAAGAGCATCGCGCAGCGGCTCATATTCATCGGCGAGTACCGGGAAAATTCCGGCGAAGACCATCGGTTTAATCGCTTCAAAGCCGGGAAGCGCGGGAGCGGGACGAGACGCTTCGGTGACGGTGTCGCCCATGCGCGCATCGGCAACGCGCTTGATATTGGCGACAATAAAGCCAACGTCGCCGGCTTCGAGTTCATCGAGAGCGATGGGCTTGGGAGTTAGAGTCCCAAGCTGCTCGACTTCGTAAACTTCATTGGTGGCCACCAGGCGGATTTTCATGTGCTTGGTGATGCGACCTTCCATCACGCGGACTAAGACCACGGCGCCCCGATAGATGTCGAACCAGGAATCGAATACAAGAGCTTGAAATGGATTTTGCGCATCGCCTTTGGGCGGCGGAATACGCTGGACGATAGCCTCAAGTACATCTTCTACGCCGATTCCACTTTTAGCACTGATCATCAGAGCGTCGGCAGCAGGAATGGCCAGCACGTTTTCAATTTGTTCCTTAACGAAATCGGGCTGCGCGGCGGGCAAGTCAATTTTATTGATGACCGGCAAAATGGTCAGATTGTGAGACGCGGCGAGAAACGTGTTAGCGACGGTCTGCGCTTCAACACCCTGACTGGCATCGACGACCAGCAAGGCCCCTTCGCAGGCAGACAGCGCGCGCGAGACTTCATAAGAAAAATCGACGTGGCCGGGCGTGTCGATTAGATTCAGGCGATAGGTGTTGCCATCTTTCGCTTTGTAGTGCAGGCGGATACTTTTCGCCTTGATGGTAATGCCGCGCTCGCGCTCCAGATCCATGGAATCGAGGACCTGCTCGTGCATTTCGCGCTGCGAGAGAGCTCCCGTAAGTTCAAGCAAGCGATCGGCAAGAGTAGACTTGCCGTGATCGATGTGCGCGATGATACAAAAATTGCGTATGAACTTTGGGTCCACTCGTATCCATAACCGCCAGGGTTGTTCCTGATGGTATTCCTGTGAGACTAACGGCGGGCGTTACTGGCCGGGCGGGCACACTGGATTCCGCTCGAAAGCAAGCCGCATGAACCTCTATTTTGCCACAAACGAGGGAGTGGTGCAGCCGAGAGGGACGCGAAAAGGGGGAGGTCTTGGCAGATTGCCCATCAAGCGGGCAGTCTGGTTTGGCCAGTGTCGATGCGGGGTATATAGTGAAGCTTGGGTTGGTTCCAGCCACGAACCTCTCGAAAGCTGTTTCCGAACCACAATTATGAAGGTAAGTTGAGCCGATGGCCGCAGACGTCAGCAAGAATCTGGAGCGCGCAAAGAAACTGCTCGAGAAGAATCGCGTCGAGGACGCCATAGAGGCGTATTTGTCGGTGCTTTCCGAATCGCCGCAGCATCAAGAAGCTTCACAGGCGCTCGGGGATCTGTACACCCGGATGGAATTGCCGGATCGCGCGGCGGTTTATTATGGGTATTTGTTTGATTTGCTGATTGAACCGAAGGACGAGACGAAAGCGCTGGCGATTTACAACCGGTTTTTGAAGAATTCCTTGGCCTCGCAGCCTCCGGAACGAGTGGCACGCTATGCCTTCCTGCAGCAGCGTCAAAACCATCCGGAGGAAGCGATCGAACAATATACGCGCGCGGCGGAAATGTTTAACGAAGCGAAACGCGTGGAAGATGCGTTGTTCTGCTGGGAACGCACGGCGCAACTCGATCCGGACAATTTGTCACGGCAGATGAAGGTGGCGGAAGCAGCTGCGCAGATTGGCAAGAATGCGCTGGCGGCGAGAGCATTTCTGCGAGCGGGACAACTGGCCACGGCGAGCGGAGCACAGCAGGACGCGCTGAAATTGTTGGGACGGGCGTACTCGCTGGCGCCGCAGGAGCGCAGCGTGGCGCTTCTATACGCGGAAGCAAAGTTGCGAAATGGAGAATCGGCGGAAGCTGCGGCGCTGCTGGAGCCTTTCGCAGCAAGCGAGAGCGACGTCAATTTTCTCGAGACGTTTGCGGATGCCTTGCGGCATTCCGGACAACTAGATCGCGCTCGCTCGATATTAGAGCGGTTGCTACGCGAAAAGAACGAAGGAATCACCCGCTTGTTTGATGTAGCCGACGCGTATGCCGATGCCGGCCAGGATCCTAAGGCAGTCGAAATTCTTGCTACGGTAAAGCGGCGATTGTTTGCCGACCGCAAGCCAAGCGAATTTACAGCTCAACTGGAGGCTTTGGGCGCAAAGCATCCGGAATCGACGTCGATTTTGGAGTTTTGGTCCGGCATTTATAACGAACTGAACCGCGAGTCACAGTATTTCGAAGTGCTGATCAAACTATTTGACGCTCACTTCAATTCCGGAAATTTTCAAAAAGCCAGCGAGGTTCTGGATCGTCTGGTGGATATCGATTCATATGATTATCGGAATCAAGCGAGACTGGAAAAATTGCGAGGACACGCTGACGAGACGTTTCTACGGCGCGTGGCTGGGCGCATGGCCAAAGGCGCAAGCGTCACCGCAAATACGGCGTCGCCGAAGTCGGCGTCTAGCCAGGACGTGTCCGAGTCCACTCCGGTAACGGAGGAAGGCCGCAAGATGCAGGCGCTCGAGGACCTCATCGTGCAGACCGAGATCTTCCTGCAATATTCGTTACAGGCCAAGGCGGTAGAACGGCTTCAGAAGATTGCCGCGATGTTTCCTGGGGAAGAAGAGCGTAACCCGCGGTTGCAGAATTTGTATCAGACGGCAAATTGGTTTCCGAAAAGTCAAAGCAAGCCAGAAAAGCAAGAGGCCATACCAAAAGTGCAAGCGGCGCCGGTGGTTGAAGAGAAACCGACACCGCCGACTGGACGCACAGGTTCGTACACAGCGGACACTCTTCGCGACTTGACCAAGATTTCAGAGATTAACCAAAAAATCTTTCGGCAGCAGACGCCACGCGCGATGTTGAACACGACGGTGAGCGAAGTTGGCGCGTATATGAAGGCAGGTAGGACACTGGCGGTGATCGGAATTCCGGGAAGGCCACCAGAGATGGCGGCGGAATATTGTTCGCCGGGACTGCGACCGGCGCCTGGCGCGCAAGTAGTATTCCTCTTGGCACAGATGGAAAAAGCTGTACCGGACGAACTGGGTGGTTTGGTGGTGGAGTCGAGCGAAGGCTCGATTTTGGGTGAATTGGGAGTAGCCACTGCTCTTGGTGTGACGATTACGGACAAAGAAACGCAGGCGCCCGCGGGGATGTTGATCGTCGCTCATCAGGCGGGGCACCGGTGGAAGCCGAACGAAACATACTTTTTGCAGGCAATTGGCGATCAGATGATGATGAGCGTTAGCCATACGAGGCTTCGCTCGCTGGTCCGACGCATGGGCGTGTCCGACGATCGCACGGGTTTGCTAAGTCGCAGTTCCTACGTAGGGTGCCTGCTGAACGAGGCAGATCGTGCGCGGACCCAAGGAACGCCATTGACGCTAGCAATTTTGCAGATCGATCGCGGTGCGGATATGTTGCGGCAGCAAGGAGAGACGCCGCTGGAACGTTTTCTTGAGCAGTTGGCACGATCCTTGCAGCCGATGGTGCGGCAGAATGATATGGCGGTGAAATATACGTCCTGGGCGCTGGCGTTTATTCTTCCCGATACGACTTTGTCTGGAGCGCAGAACCTGGTGGAGAAATTGCGTCGTGCCGCGGCGGGAGTGCGTCCGCCCTGGGATTCCACACAGATCACCTTGAGTGCAGGAATTGTGGAAGCGGCGGCTAAGCCGGATTACGAGAGCGAAGATATTGTTACGGACTTGATCAACCGGGCGGAGTTTAGCGTGGAAGAAGCGCGGAAGCGCGGCGGCGACACGGTGGTGATCGAGGAAGCCACGGCTCACTAAGATTAAAGCATTGGCTCCGTTCATTGCGTTGAGGAGTTGAAGTAAGTAACCGTCCCGCAGTTCTCAGGTGGTTTGTGGAGGACGCGCCGGTTGCAAGGCCACCCGCATCAAACGTAAGCAAACTTATACCAGCGAGGTACGAGATGTTCCCAACGGACGTTGTTGTAGTTGCAGGCGCGCGCACACCGATGGCGCGATATACCGGCGTGTTCTCTGAAGTGTCAGCAATTGATCTGGGCGCGCACGCGGCGAAAGTGGCGATTCAGCGGTCAGGCGTTTCGCCTCACGACGTAGATCATGTTGTGTTCGGGAATGTGTTGCAAACCAGCGCGGACGCAATCTACGGTGCGCGGCACGTTGGGCTGAAAGCAGGACTGAAAACGGAAGCGCCAGCGGTGACTGTGAACCGGCTGTGCGGCTCGGGAATTGAAGCCATTGTGCAAGGCGCGCATCGATTGTTGCTGGGCGAGTCGGAGATTGTGCTGGCGGGCGGAATGGAAAACATGACCCAAGCGCCGTTTGTGATTCGTGGCGCGCGTACCGGATTAAAGTTGGGCGGTGGAGCATTGGAGGATTTTCTATTCGTGGGCTTAACCGATTCGTATTGCGGAATGCCCATGGCGCTGACCGCGGAGAAATTGGCGGAGCAAACAGGAATCACGCGGAAGGATGCAGACGCGTATGCGCTGCGCAGTCAACAAGCGGCGGAGGCTTCTTATAAAGCGGGAAACTTCAAAGACGAGATTGCTCCGGTTGAGGTGAAGCAGGGGAAGAAGACAACTTTGGTGAGCGAGGATGATCACCGGCGTCCTGAGACGACCATGGAAACGTTGGAGAAATTGCCACCTTCTTTCAAGAAGGACGGAATTGTGACGGCGGGAAATGCCAGCGGGATCGTTGATGGAGCGGCGGCGGTGGTGTTGACGCGGGAAAAAACAGCGCGGGACCGCGGACTAAAACCGATTGGGAGAATCGTGTCGTGGGGCGTGGCAGGAGTCGATCCGACCATTATGGGGATTGGACCTGTGCCTTCGACGCGGAGGGCGTTGCAGGCGGCTGGCCTGAAACTAGAGCAGATGGACCGCGTGGAAGTAAATGAAGCGTTCGCAGCGCAGTACTTGGCTGTAGAAAAGGAACTGGGATTGGAGCGCGACAAAACGAACGTGAACGGCGGCGCGATCGCACTGGGACATCCTCTAGGCGCGACCGGAACCCGACTGGTGATCACGCTGCTGAATGAATTGCGACGGAAAGATCTTCGTTACGGACTGGCGACGGCTTGCATCGGAGGCGGCCAGGGGATCGCAATCATCGTGGAAGCCCTGAAGAACTAAGCGGAAGAGTGTTCACCCACGAGCTTTGATACACTTTGATAGGTAGTTTGGGTAGAGTTGGTCCTGCCGGGTGTGACTCGCATTGAAGACGTGAGGAGAGCATGGCGATTGAAAAAGTTGGTGTCGTTGGGTGTGGCTTGATGGGCTCGGGAATCGCGCAAGTAGCCGCGCAGGCCGGTTTTCAAACGGTGATTCGCGAGGTCAATGCGGAACTAGTTGAGAAGGGTTTGAAGGGGATTGAGAAAAATTTAGCGAGGTTGGTGGAAAAAGGAACACTTACGGACGCGGCAAAGACGGAGATACGCGGACGCCTGAAGGGGACGACGTCTCTGGACGAGTTGAAGGCTTGCGACGTGATTGTGGAAGCGATCATCGAGCAATTACCGGTTAAACGTGAGTTATTTTCGACACTGGACGCGCTTTGCCCAGCGCACACAATTTTTGCAAGTAATACGTCTTCACTGACGATAACGGAAATTGCGGCGGCGACGAAGCGGCCGGAGCGATTCGTTGGATTGCACTTCTTCAATCCGGTGCCGGTGATGAAGTTGGTGGAAGTGGTGCGGACGATAGCGACCGACCCGGCGGTGTACGAGGAAATGGTCACGTTTGGAGCGAAACTCGGGAAAACGCCGGTGCGCGCGAACGATAGCGGCGGCTTCATCGTGAATCGTTTGTTGGTGCCTTATCTGCTTGATGCGATTCGCGCGCTGGAGGAAGGCGTCGGCTCAGTTATAGATATCGATAATTCGATGAAACTTGGGTGCGGCTATCCGATGGGGCCCTTTACGTTACTGGACTTTGTGGGACTGGATACGACGTATTACATTTCACAGATTATGTTTGACGAGTTTAAAGAGAAGCGCTTTGCGGCTCCCCCATTGCTGAAGCGTATGGTGCTGGCCGGTTGGCACGGGAAGAAAACAGGCCGGGGCTTTTACGACTACGCCGACCCTGCGAAGCCGAAACCGATCGAGTTATAAGGACATCGAGATGGCCTACGAAAACCTGTTGTACGAGAAAAAAGAAGGAATTGCGACGATCACGTTTAACCGGCCGAAGGTGCTGAACGCGCTGAACCGGAAGACCATTGAAGAGTTGCACCATTTACTGCTGGACGCGCGCGATGACGACGGCGTGCGCGTGCTGATTCTGACTGGAGCGGGCGAGAAGGCATTCGTTGCGGGTGCAGACATCAATGAATTGGCGCAGCAGACCCCGGTGAACGGCAAAGAGTTTTCGTTGTACGGGCAGAGTGTGCTTCATCTGTTGGAGACGATAGGTAAGCCTTCGATTTGTGCGATTAACGGATTCGCCCTGGGCGGAGGGTGCGAGTTGGCGCTTTCCTGTTCGATTCGAATTGCGAGCAAGAACGCGAAACTGGGTCAGCCGGAAGTGAAACTGGGCATTATTCCCGGCTATGGCGGTTCGCAAAGGTTGGCGCGACTGTGCGGCAAGGGCGTGGCGCACGAGCTTTGTCTGACGGGAGAAATGATTACAGCGGAAGAAGCGCAACGCATCGGCCTGGTGAATCATGTGTATGAAGCCGGCGAGTTGCTCCCGGCTGCCGAGGCGATGGCCAAGAAGATTATCGAAAAGGCGCCGCTGGCCGTGAAATACTGCATGGAAGCAATCGAACGCGGAGTAGAAATGCCACAGGAAGAGGGATTGTTCCTGGAAGCAACACTTTTTGGATTGTGCTGCGCGACAGAAGATATGCGCGAGGGCACGAAAGCGTTCTTGGAAAAGCGGGCCGCGCAGTTTAAAGGACGATAAGAAATTGATGAGCGAGAAGATTCAGCCAACAAAAATTGATGGAGGGCTGAGCGCAACGGGATTGCGGTTCGGCATTGTGGTGAGCCGGTTCAACAGCTTTATTACGGAACGACTGCTGGAGGCCGCGGTCGATGCCTTGGCACGGTCGGGGGCTACCAGCAAAGATGTGGATGTCGTGCACGTGCCAGGAGCATTTGAACTGCCACTTGGGGCAAAGAAGCTGGCGGCCACGGAGCGCTACGACGCGTTGATTGCAATTGGATGCGTGTTGCGCGGCGAGACGGCCCATTATGATTACGTGTGCTCGGAAACTTCGCGGGGATTGCAACTGGCGCAAATGGATAGTGGCATACCCGTGATGTTTTGCGTGCTGACATGCGACACGCTGGAGCAGGCGATTGATCGTGCAGGATTAAAGGGCGGCAATAAAGGTTTCGAGGCAGGGATAGGCGCCATTGAAATGGCGCAACTTTCGCGGAAGTTACGCGGGCTGACGAAAACGGAAGCGTCGGCGGCAAGGGTACGGGGGAAATAGTGTCACTACGGTCAAAATCCCGCGAGTTCGCGATGCAGATGCTGTTTCAATGGGACATGAGCAGCCAGGATACGACAAGGTTAGAAGCAAATTTCTGGAAGAGCGCGAAGGCGGCGGGCCAAACGAGGGCGTTCGCGAACCAGTTGTTCGAAGGCGCGGCGCACGATTCGACGGCGCTCGATGAGTTGATAACGAAACATGCGGACAACTGGCGATTGGATCGAATGGCGGCCATCGATCGAGCGATTTTGCGACTGGCACTACATGAAATGCGAGCAACGGATACCCCGGCGAAGGTTGTCATCAACGAGGCGGTAGAGTTAGCCAAGAAGTTTTCTTCGGAAGAGTCTGGCGGATTTGTGAACGGAATCTTGGATACGTTTCGGAAAACGCTACCCAGTGCAACGGAAGCTTAGCGCCGTTAGGCCTTACCGGACTGCGCCGTGCCGATCAGGTGCGAATCACTCCCTCAAATACCTTTACGGCTGCGCCGCTGACGCGCGGGGTCAGCTTCTTACCAGTCTGTGAAACTTCCACTTCAATCTGACTCGGGCGCCCCATTTCCACACCTTGCGTGACGTTCAAGGTGTGACCGGATCCGAGCAGGCCGTGTTTGACGAGGTACGCACCAAGTGAGCCTGCAGCGGGGCCCGTCGCCGCATCTTCGTAGAGTTCCCAGGGCATCATGCCGCGGGTGAAGGCGGAGTGGCCATTGCCCAACGCAAAGCAATAGGCGAGAGCACCTTGTTTACCGAGGAGCCGCGCCAGTTCGACCATGTTCATCTGAATTTTAGCGAGGGCGGCGCGGTTACGAAGCGGCACCATCAAGTTGTAGATGCCAGTAGAGACAAATTCCGGCTCGAGTTTTGCGGCGAAGTCCTTAGGAGAAAGACCCAGAGCCGCTGCGAGTTTCTTTTTGTCGATGCTCGATGGTTTGAACGACGCCTCCTTCTGGGTCATGGTTACGCGCTGCGGGCGACCATCTTTGAAACGAATTTCGACGGGCAGAATACCCGCCCCGGTTTGTTGCAAAACGTGAACGCCGCCTTCCTGGGCGGGAACAACGCCAAGCTCGGAAAGCAAAAACCAGGTGCCGATTACAGGATGACCCGCGAGTTTTAATTCTTCTTTCGTAGTGAAGATGCGCAGGCGCGCGAGGGCGCGATCTTCCGTGGGCTTTTGCACGAAGACTGTTTCGGAGAGATTCATTTCACGCGCGATGGCCAGCATTTGCGCGTCGGACAGGCCGTCGCCATCGGTAATGACTGCGAGAGGATTGCCCTGGAAGCGTGTGGTGGTGAAGACATCGAGAGTGTAGAAGCGGTGCTCCATGGGGACACGTTTCTGTCTTGAGCACGAGAGTCGAGAATTACAAACGCTCGAGTTGGCTGACAGTCCTTTCGTTGATGAGATTTCCAGTATTTAAAGTGGATTTCGGCTCGATGAGCAAAATGGAAACTTCTTCGTCGGCGACGGGGAGATGCTCGACGCCGCGCGGGACGATGACAAACTCGCCTTCGTGGACCAGAGCTTCGTGATCACGGAATTTCATGCGCAGCGTACCTTTAACGACGAGAAAGAGTTCATCTTCCTGTTCGTGATGGTGCCAGACAAATTCACCTTTGAGTTTAACGGCTTTAACGTGGCAGTCGTTCACTTCGCCGATGATACGGGGGTTGCAGTAGTCGCTAAACTTGGCGAATTTTTCGGCGAGATTTACGGTGTGCATAACGGAGCCTCAACTTAGCTTCTGAATCGAAGCGACAGTGGCATTCAGAACTTGTTTTGTGGTCTCGGCGTTGTTGGTCTCCGAATAAATCCGCAACAGATTTTCCGTGCCCGATGCACGGATCAACAGCCATCCAATATCACCGAGATAGACTTTGATGCCATCCATGTATTCGCGGCGAACTACGGGCCACTGCTCGAACTTCTTCAGGGACTCATCTGAAAAATAATCGATGGCTTTCTTTTTCTGTGCAGGCTGCACATCTAAATCAACGCGCCCGTAGCGGTGCTCACCGAACTCCGTATGAAGCGCGTGCAGCAATTCGCCCAAGGTTTTGCCATGCCAGGCCATGAGTTCGGCTAGGAGAAGCGCGGAGACGGTGGCATCGCGCTCGGGTAGATACAGGCTGGTGCCAATACCGCCGCTTTCCTCGCCGCCAATCAGGATATTTTGTTCCAGCATAAGCTCGCAAATGTATTTGAAGCCGATGGGGACTTCATGAAGCTTGCGATTGAATTTTGCTGCAAGCTTGTCAATCAGCTTGGTGACGGAAAACGTTTTGGCAATGTCGCCGGGAAGTTGACGGGTGCCGATGAGATGCCAGGTCATTAGCGCGAAGATCTGGTGAGGGTTAATGAAGGTGCCGTCGCGATCGATGGCACCAATGCGATCGCCGTCTCCGTCGGCGGCAAAGCCGACATCGTATTTGCCCGCGAGAACAGCTTGGCGCAGAGGAGCGATGTGTGGCTCGATGGGCTCGGGATGAACACCACCGAAGAGCGGGTCGCGTGTGCCGCGAATCTCGTCGCACGCGACGCCATTACGGGAGAAGATTTCTTTCAGGAGGCCCGCAGCGGAGCCGTGCATCGGGTCCGCAACAAAACGGAATTTGGAATCGCGCAGACGTTTCCAATCGATCAGCTTTTCGACGGTGTCGAGATAGGGTTTGCGTGGCTCGAGAGTGTGAATCAGATCTTTGCGAGGCGGAAGCGGAGGCACCTCGGTGGCGATAACTCCAGCCAGTTCTGTCTCGATGAGCGCGACGATAGAAGGCAAAGCGCTGCTGCCGTAGCTGGCTTTGTATTTAATGCCATTCCATTGATAGGGATTGTGGCTTGCGGTGACCATGAGGCCGCCAGCAGCTTGGCGCTGACGAACGAGAAGAGATATGGCCGGCGTAGGGCAAGGTTTGTCAGTAAGCCAAACGGGCGTCCCGGTGGCGCTGATTACCTCAGCAAGCGCTGAAGCGATGCGCTCGGCGCCAAAGCGATGGTCAAAACCGATCAGAACGCCCTTGCGAGCATCTTCCCCGCGCACGACATAGCGCGCTATGGCATGAGCTACGATGCGGGCGTTCGCGAAGGTGAAGTCATTGGCGATGATGCCGCGCCAACCATCTGTGCCAAATTTGATCTGATCCATTTGTGGAGAAGTATACGCGAAGCTTGTTACTGGCTAAAGACTGGAGGGCCGCAAAAAACCGATGGCCGAGATTATTTTGGTGCAGCCTATAGGAGGTGCTTGCGTTTTTTCGCTTCCAGAGACTTAACGATTTTGCCGACGTCTTGCGCACGATCGCGCGGACAAATTAAAAGGGCGTCGGGAGTGTCGACGACCACTAAATCGCGAACGCCGATGGCGGCAACGAACTTGTTGGGACTCCAGAAAAAGCTACCGTGGGTATCCAAGGCTTCGCCTTCACCAACAAATACATTATCGTCTGAATTGTGAGCTTGAAGTTCGTGAACGGCCGTCCAGGAACCGATATCGCTCCAGCCGACTTCGGCAGGAATCATATAAACACGGGGAGGACCGGGGAGTGCCGTGCTGCGCTCAAGAATGGCGTAATCGACCGAAATGTTTTCGAGCTTTGGGTACACCTGTTTCAGCTTGGAGGCGTAGCCGGGCTTACCGATTTGTTGCGCCAGAGCTTCTAAAGCGTCGAAGGTCTTGGGGAGATGAATTTTAAGCGCGTCCAGAAAGGTGGAAACGCGCCAGAAGAACATTCCAGCATTCCAGTGGTATTCACCGGAGCGTACGTATTCTTTGGCAATGTCCAGGTCGGGCTTTTCAGTGAAGCGATGGACCGGATAAACGGGAGTGCCATTTGTAGGGATGGGATCATTGATGCGCTCGATGTAGCCAAAACCCGTTTCCGGCCGCGTGGGAGGGATTCCGAGAACGACAATACGCCCCGGTTGCTCGGCCACCCTTAGCGCCGATTTAAGGATGGAGCGGTAACGTTCCGGCTGCGCTATGTATGTGTCGGCGGGAAGAACAGCCATTAGCGCATCGCCCTGTGCCGCACGCCGGATGTGGAACGCTGCCAGAGCGATCGCTGCGGCGGTGTCGCGACCAACGGGCTCGGTGAGTACACGTTTGCGAGCGGCCGCAGGTAATTGCTTCTTCAGAGGATCGGCTTGCTCGGCATTGGTGACGGTCCAAATGTGGTCCGGGGGTATCAGCGGATGAAGGCGAGCGACAGTCTGCTCAAGCATCGTGCTCTTGCCAATAATGTTGAGAAGCTGCTTGGGAGTGCGCGTGCGGCTACGTGGCCAGAAGCGGGTGCCACGTCCCCCGGCCAGAATCACCGCATGAATGCTGAGCTTTTCTTTAGTCATATCGTTCTGGTCAACCGATCAGAACACGCGACAAGGCATGTTCCTCGAATCCTAAGCTACGAAGCTGACGGCGCAATTCAGTGCGATCCGGAATCGTGATGCGCAAAAGGGAAGTGGACCCATCGGGCTGCAACAGGATGGATGGCAGGGAAGCGGGCAGGAACCAGCATTCGCCGACTGTGTATTGGGCAGCAAAATCGGAGTCGATAAGTTGACCGCTGCCCTGGAGGATAACCAGTAACTGGAATTGAGCGGGATCGCTCTCGATCGGCGTGGTCTTGTAGCAGTCCCAACGCTCCGTAGAAAAAAAATCGCAGGCCACAAGCAGGTGTTTGTTGGCGTCTGGAGAATGGAGCGCGAGTGGAGGAATCTTGCCGCCTTGTGTTCCAGAGAAATGCGTTACTTGCAGAGCTTTATCAAGATGAAGTTCGCGCGGTTTGCCGGAAGAGTCGACGCGATCGTAATCGTACACGCGATAGGTGAGATCCGAGTATTCCTGGATTTCACACACGATGACGCCGGGACCGATGGCGTGCTGGGTTCCCGCGGGCACGAAAAACGTATCGCCCGGGCGAACCGAGTGGTGCACAAACAACGCTTCGACGGATCCGTTGTGGACCGCTTCGACGAATTGCGATTTCGTAACGCCGTGCTTGAGACCGATCAGCAATTCCGCCCCGGGTTGGGCCCAGACGATGTGCCACATTTCCGTTTTGCCGCGGGCACCGGCAGCCTGTTCGTGTTGCGATGCAAAAGCATCGTCGGGGTGCACCTGAATGGAAAGCTTATCTTGAGGAAAAATGAACTTTACGAGCACAGGAAAGTCGCGCAGGGCAGCCAAGCGCGTACCTCGCCACTCAGCGGGCATAGCATGCCATGCTGCCCCGAAAGAATGTCCCTGGAAGGGGCCACTGGCGACGCGGCAATCCATTGCGGTCAGCCAGGCTTCGCCGATGGGTTCCGTTAAATTTTGTTTTTGCGGATAAATGGGCGCAAGTGAGTGTGCGCCCCAGATTCGAGCGCTGAATGTCGGGTCAATACGAAATGGAACAGGCTCGACCACGGCTAGACGGCGGCTTCAGCGTGCGCGAAAAAGTTCTCCAGGCGGCGAAGGCCTTCGTCGATGCGCTCTAGGGACGTGGCGTAGGAAAGGCGCAGAAATCCCGGCGCGCCGAACGCTTCACCGGGGACAAGAGCGACGTGAGCTTTTTCGAGCAGGAGTTTGGAGAGTTCAGTGCAAGTTTTTGCGAGCGAATTCTTGCCCTCGCCAAGGTGTGCGGAAATGTTTGGAAATGCATAGAACGCTCCGGCGGGCCACTCGCAACTGACTCCGGAGATTGCGCGCAGACCTTCGACGATGCGTTTGCGGCGTTTGGTGTATTCCGCGAGCATAGGGGGCACGGTGTCCATGGTGCCGCGCATAGCTTCGAGTGCGGCGTATTGCGCGATGGAAGTAGGATTCGAGGTGGATTGGCTCTGGATTTTGACGATTGCGTGGATCAAGGGCTCGGGAGCAAGAGCGTAGCCGATGCGCCAGCCGGTCATGGCGAACGTTTTCGAGACGGACCCGATGACGATGACGTGCTCTTTCGAATCCTTGGCGCTGGCGATGGAAAACGGTTTGTGCGGGTCGTAAACGAAATGGGAGTAGCACTCGTCGGCCATCAGCCAGATATTGTGCTTTTTGCAGAGCGCAAGGATGCGTTCGAACTCACCGCCGTCCACCACGCCTCCCGTAGGATTGCTGGGGGAGTTGATGATGACGACTTTTGTTTTGGGGGTGATGGCTTTCTCAATGTCCGCAGCCTTGGCGCTGAAGCCGCTGTCGGGCCGAGTTTGAACAATGACAGGGGTGGCTCCTGCGTATTTAATGATGTCAGGGAAGCTCACCCAGTACGGCGCAGGGAGAATTACTTCGTCTCCGGCCTGAACCAGAACACAAATGGCGTTGAAGATGGCGTGCTTTCCGCCCACGGTGACCGCGCACTCCTTGGGCGAGTAGTTCGAACCGAGTTCTCGGGAATGCCATGCAGGAATAGCTTCACGTAGGGGCGCGATGCCGCCAGTGGGCGTGTACTTAGTGCGATTTTCCTCGATAGCCTTGATGGCGGCTTTTTTGATGTGGTCGGGTGTCGGGAAGTCTGGCTCGCCCGGACCGAAGTCCGCGATGTCGACCCCTTTGGCCTTAAGCTGCTCGGCGGCGCTGATAACCAAGGCAGTGGGCGATGTCTGGATGCGATTGATGCGATTCGTGAGTTGCACGTGCTCTCCCTGGGAGCGAAGTGAGTTTGTAACTAAACAGTCTTTAGGAAAACGGGTAGAAATTCAATGCAGAATCATTGCCGGCACGCATAACGAGAGGTTGTGAGCGGAAACGCGCGAAGGTTTCGAGGCTACGAGACTTTGGCGCGCAGTCGCCGTTCCACGGCGGGCGGAACCAGGCCCACCAACGGGCCGCCTAGCTGTGCAATCTCGCGAACCAGCTTTGCGCTGAGGTAGCTGTAGGGTTCCCCTGGCAACATGAACACGGTTTCGAGGCGAGGTTCCAGCTTGCGGTTCATTAGAGCCATTTGGAGTTCGTATTCATAGTCAGAGACGGCGCGAATGCCACGCAAGATGACTGCGGCGCCCCGTTTGCGCGCATAATCAACCAGCAGGCCTTGAAAAACGTCGACCTCGACGGCGTCCCACTGTTTGGTGACTTCGCGAAGCATCTCGACGCGTTCGGGGACGGAAAATAGCGGCTCTTTTTCAACGTTTTTCAGGACGGCGACGATGAGTTTATCGAACATCTTTTCGCCGCGTTCGATAAGGTCCAGATGACCATTTGTCACCGGATCAAACGAACCTGGATAGATAGCGATGGAAGTCTTCATAGGCTAGGAATAAGCACGCGGCACATTCTAACCCATCGGCCAAGAAAGCGGGAACAACGATTGGCGCCGCTTCGCTTCGCCGCTACTTTTGTTCTGTCCCAAAATGTGCCACTCTCTTGAGTTTCGTGCTAACGACAGACAGCGCACGGGCATGACCACGGGGAGATACTGAATGAAGAAGATTGCGGCGAAAGCTGGAATGATACTGGCGCTGTTGGTATTCGGAAGTAAAAGCATCGTGACGAACGCACAAGCACAAGGTCCAACGACCGCGACCCTGAACGTCATGCCACTGCCGGCGAAAGTTCAGATAAACAGCGGAAACCTGAAAATCGATGAAGGCTTTGGGGTGGCGTTTGAGGGACATCGAGAACCAAGACTGGAGCGCGCCGGCGAGCGATTTTTGATTCAAATGCACCGGCTGACGGGAATTGTTGTAGGAACCACGCCAAGAGATTCGGCGAAGGCTACGTTGGTGGTCAGCACCGACCATGAAAGCAAACCGGTGCAGGAAATCGGCGAGGACGAAGCTTATACATTGGATGTGACCGCTTCTGGAGCGAAAATTCACGCCGCGAACCCGCTAGGTGTGATGCACGGTTTGCAGACGTTTTTGCAGTTGGTCGCGATTACTCCGGATGGATTTACGGTGCCGGCTGTTCATATTGAAGATGCGCCGCGGTTTCCATGGCGCGGACTGATGATTGATGTGGCGCGGCATTTTGCTCCGGTAGAAGTGGTGAAGCGAAACCTGGATGGAATGGAAGCCGTGAAGATGAACGTGTTTCACTGGCACCTTTCGGAAAATCAGGGCTTTCGCGTGGAAAGCCACAAATATCCGAAATTGCAGCAAGAGGGCTCGGATGGACAGTTTTATACCCAAGAAGAGATTCGCGACGTAATCGGATATGCACGCGATCGCGGAATTCGTGTAGTGCCGGAATTTGATATGCCGGGGCACAGCACGGCTTGGTTTGTGGGGCACCCCGAATTGGCAAGTGGCAGCGGCCCTTATCAGATTGAACGACGGTGGGGCGTGTTCGATCCCGCGATGGATCCGACAAATGAGAAGACGTACAAATTCCTCAACGAACTCATCGCGGAAATGACCAAACTCTTTCCGGACCAATTTTTTCACATTGGCGGAGACGAGGTGAATGGCAAAGAGTGGGACACCAACCCGAAGATTCAGTCGTATATGAAGGCGCACGGAATTAGGAACGACGAGGCGTTGCAAGCCTATTTCAGCCAGCGTGTGCAAGAGTTGGTGGTAAAACACGGGAAGACGCCAGTGGGCTGGGACGAGATTTTGGTGCCCGGCGTGCCCAAAACGATTGTGATTCAGTCATGGCGTGGGGCCGAATCGCTGGCAGCGGCTGCAAAGCAGGGGTATCGCGGCATCCTTTCCAATGGCTATTACCTGGATTTGGGTTGGAGCGCGGCGCGCCATTACGCGATCGACCCGCTGGGCGGAGCTGCCGCGAGTCTCACTCCAGAGCAGCAGAAGCAGGTGCTGGGTGGTGAATCTTGCATGTGGTCGGAATACGTCAATGCGGAAAATATTGATTCCCGCATCTGGCCGCGCAATGCGGCAATAGCCGAGAGGCTATGGTCCCCGAAAGAGGTCACCGACGTTCACTCCATGTACGAAAGGATGGCGAGCGAAGCGCAGCGTCTCGAATGGCTGGGCCTGACCCACGGCACATATCAACGGAAACTCTTGCAGAGAATAGCGGGAGCGGCGACACCGGCGGAGCTTGCTGCACTGCGCACATTGACTGAAGCGTTGGAGCCGGCGAAGGACTATGCGCGCGAAAAATTGGCTGCTATAGAGCCCACCAGCCAAACGCCGTTAAACCGAGTGGTCGATGCCGTCGCGTTGGAGAGCCAAACCTCACGACAGTTTTCTGAAGCTGTGGATGAGTATCTCTCCACGTCGTGCAAAGATGGCTCAAAAGCCACTGAGTTGAAAGCTCAGCTGGCCTTGTGGGCGGGGAATGATGCGAAGTTGCAACCATTGGCTCAGCGTTCAGCATTAGTCCAAGAAGCTGAACCGGCGTCGTCCGCGCTCTCACAGGCCGCCGCAATCGCGATGGCCGCATTGGATAAGGTGGTGCAAGGCAGTGCACTTACAGACGACCAAAAGAAACAGCAGATCGATGCGCTGAATGCAGCGGAACAACAGGCCCACAAATCGCAACTGACGTTGCCCGCGTTGGCGGCATTTCAGAAGTTGATTGAGGCAGCGAGCAGCGGCGGAGCCTGTACAAAATAAACAACGCGCAGGTAGACGCCAATTTGACTATTTAGTTTGCCGAGACGCGTTCGTTGTGGCAGGTACCGGAGCCAGAGTCATTGAAGGCTCCGCCATGCACAGGAATGAACTGCCAAGTATATTTTCCAGGTGACAAAGTAAGCTTTAGAACGCCAAACGTGTTTGCGTTGCGTACTTCGCTGTTTTCCCGGGCAAAGCCGAGCGGGGTGTGATCCTTTCCTCCTGTACCAGCGACGATTTCCCGGATGCCATTTTCAGGATCGGCCCTCCCGTCGGGACTTTGCGGAGCGAAGCGTTCATAGGAATGTTCATGGCCTGCGAGGACCAGGTCGGCATGTGCGTCGTAGAGATCCTGCCAAAGGGGACGTAATTCGGGATGTATCGCGTGCTTGGGACTCAGCCCACTGCTGAATAGAGCATGGTGGCCAAACGCCAAGATGCAAGCGTTGGGATGCTCGGCGAGGTCGTTGCGCACCCAGGTCTCTTGAGGAGAGCCCTGCGCGCAACCGCCGAGCTCTTTCGAATAGCAGTTGGTGTTCAGGACGACGATGTGCCACGAGCCGAGGTTGAAGCTGTAGTAGCCTTTCTCCGGCTCGCCTGCTTGTTTGCCCCAGTAGTGAAAATAGCCGACGGCCTCGGAACCGTTGTACTCGTGGTTGCCGGGCGCTGGATAAGTTCGGTCTCTAAACTTACCCCAGGTCCGGTCGTAGCGGCGGAACTCCGCGTCCGTGCCCCTCTCATAGGCGAGATCACCTGCTGCGAAAACAGCAGCGTCTGGAATACCTTGAATGATTTTAGCTGTAGCCTTGGCGCCGGATAGGTCACCGCACCAGGCGATATCGCCTGCGCCGACAAGAGTGTAAGTATCGGAGTGCGGGTTGGCATGTTTGGGGGATTTGGACTTAGGGCCTGGGCCGGCATGATTTGCGCTGCCCTGAGCATTGGAGAAGTTAGGACTAAGGATCACCAGCAAAAGCGCGAAGATGTTTAGCCAAGCTTTGCGATTTGAGCGTTTGTCCATTAGCCTAGCATCATCGCATGTTCTCGCTCGGTCCAAAATATGGGGCATAGGAGCGCCCGTTCAGCTCTTGAATTGGACCACTCAATCAGGAATTGCTGCGTTTGGACGCAGAACACTTCATGTGGGACTAGAATAGTCTTAATATAACTCTCGCATTTGTAATATCTTGGTACGGCGTGGGGAGAAAAGTTAGTTTGACAAGCGGCAAGGACAAAGAGTAATATCTCAATTGCGACCGGTTCAGTCGTATATGTTCTGCGTGGCGTGGAATGCAGTAGAAGGCCGCATGTTCAAACTTTCGAAAAAAGCAGATTACGGCTTGATTGCGATGAAGCATCTCGCAAATCACCGTGAAGCACACGCCTGCAGCGCCAGCGAGATTGCTCAAGAGTACGGAATTTCGGCAACACTGATGGCTAAGGTTCTACAGAAGTTGGCCCGGCAAGGATTGGTAGGCGCCAAACACGGTTCGAGTGGCGGGTATCAGTTGGCGAAAGAACCGAATCGCATCAGCGCCCTGGAAGTGATCACGTCGATCGATGGGCCGGTGCTGATTACATCCTGCGTTACCAGCCACGGATCCTGTGACGCAACGGAGCGCTGCTCCATCAAAGAACCATTGCGGCGTGTGAATGAAAGCATTCTGGAAGTTTTGGGCACCGTAACGATTGCGCAGTTGAGCGAGGACGCTCCGGAACCTGCGCTAGTGGAATTGAAGGGGATGGAACGCCTGGCAGTAACGCGCTAAGCGGCGTCCCCGAAGTCAGGAGAAGAAAGATGGCTGTTAAGCTGCCGATTTACATGGACAATCACGCGACCACCCCGATGGATCCTCGGGTGTTGGAAGCGATGCTTCCGTATTTCACGGAAAAGTTTGGAAACGCCGCCAGCCGCAACCACTCGTTTGGTTGGGCCGGCGAAGAGGCGGTGGAGACGGCGCGTCAGCAAATCGCTTCACTGATCAACGCTACCGCGAAGGAAATTATTTTCACCAGCGGCGCGACCGAGTCCGACAACCTGATGATCAAGGGCGTCGCGGGTATGTACCGCGAAAAGGGTAACCACATCATCACGCAGGCGATCGAGCACAAGGCTGTGCTGGATACCTGTAAAAGGCTGGAGAAAGACGGATTCGAAGTCACTTACCTGCCAGTACACAAGGATGGACGGGTAGATCCGGAAGATGTGCGCAAAGCGATCAAGCCTACAACGATTTTGATCACGATTATGTATGCCAATAATGAGATTGGCATCATCAATCCAATGGCGGAGATCGGAAAGATCGCCAAGGAGCACGGGATTATCTTCGCTGTCGACGGCGTGCAAGCGGTAGGGAAGGTCCCCGTCGACGTGCAGAAGGACAACATCGACCTGTTGGCCATTACCGGCCACAAGATTTATGGTCCCAAGGGCGTAGGCGCGTTATACGTTCGTCGCCGCAACCCGCGTGTGCAATTGGCAGCAATTGTTGATGGTGGCGGGCACGAACGCGGTATGCGCTCCGGCACCTTGAACGTCCCCGGAATCGTGGGACTGGGCAAGGCGGTCGAGATTTGCCAGCAGGAAATGGCTCAGGAATCAGCTCGGATGCTGGCGCTGCGCGAGCGGCTTCGTAAGGGTTTGGAGGCGAAGCTGGACGAGACCTTCATTAACGGGTCGATGGAGCATCGCCTGCCAAACAACCTGAACATGAGCTTCGCGTACGTGGAAGGCGAATCGCTTTTGATGGGAATCAATGATATAGCGGTATCGAGCGGTTCCGCATGTACTTCGGCAACCCTCGAACCGAGTTATGTACTCAAAGCATTAGGCGTAGGCGAAGATCTGGCGCATACGTCCATTCGCTTCGGACTGGGGCGGTTCAATACTCCGGAAGAAGTGGATTACGTGATCGAAAAGATGACCCAGGTCGTAACCAAGCTTCGCGAGCTTTCGCCACTTTACGAAATGGCCAAGGAAGGGATAGACATTTCCAAGGTCAAGTGGCAAACCGCGTGATCGCGGGGAAGAAGATGGAAGGGAAGAAAAAAATGGGCAGCAGTGCGATTGCAAGTGAAGGAACACTCAGGATTCACCGGTCGATTGCCGGCACATCGGCACCGTTCCGGGTAACGTACCAGGCGTATCAGGATGGCGATGAGCCAGCTCCTGCCGCGGAGCGCGCGTTTTATTATTTGCAGGATGTGCGTGCGTTTTTGAATTTGTTGGGAGTAGGCGCGGAATTTGTTAAGGAAGCATTGCGCGAACTGACGGCGGGGCGTTCGGCATTTTTGACGAACATCGCGTTGACAGAAAAAGCGATTAAGAATGCGGGATTTGGTTCGCTGGTAGCAGCGAGAGGATGAGTTTTAGGGGCAACGAAATACCAGAAGGAGTTTGTTCATGGCTTATAGCGATAAAGTAGTTGATCATTACAACAATCCGCGGAACGTGGGCAGCTTGTCTAAGGAAGATCCAAATGTCGGCACCGGCCTGGTGGGTGCGCCGGAATGCGGCGACGTGATGAAGCTGCAGATGCGCATCAATCCGGAAACAAATGTCATTGAAGAAGCCAAGTTCAAGACGTTTGGTTGCGGGTCGGCCATCGCCAGTTCTTCGTTGGCCACGGAATGGGTGAAGGGCAAGACTGTGGAAGAGGCGCTCTCCATCAAGAACACGGACATTGTCCGTGAACTGGCACTGCCTCCAGTAAAGATTCATTGCTCCGTGCTCGCAGAAGATGCCATCAAGGCAGCTATCGGCGATTGGAAGAAAAAGCACGGCGTAGAAGTTCCCGCGCACGAAAAGTCTTCGCACTAAGCGGAGTGTTGCGCGGTGTTAGTGGCGTCTTCCGGCGCGGTGAACGTTGACTCGTCGGAGGATGCTGTCGAGAGTTTCGCTCCAGAAGGTTCAGGAACGCGGATCATGGCGACAGAAACAAAGACTCAAGATACACATGTGGTGAAGGCCGGACCGGCGATTCACCTGACCGAGCGAGCGGCGAAAAAGATTATTGCGCTGCTTGCCAAGGACGGCGTGTCTGCGGATGTGGGCGGACTGCGCGTAGGCGTGCAGGGAGGCGGTTGCTCGGGCCTTTCGTACGCGATGCGGTTGGATACGCAGGCGCGCGATCGAGACAAAGTATTTGAAGAATTCGGGGCACGTCTATTTGTGGATCCGAAGAGCCTGCTGTATTTGAACGGCACCACCTTGGAATACGAGGAGACGCTGATGCGGCAGGGATTTGTGTTTCAGAATCCGAATGCCGATCGGAGTTGTGGGTGCGGCAGTTCGTTCACGGCGTAGCGGCAGCACAGACCGCGCTCTCTGCCGGAACGGCGATGACGAGAAATGGTCTGAACAGTGGTTGGCCCACGCAATCGCCAGCCACTTTTTTTATGCGCAGTGGGATTGAGTAGGCATTCAGAATCTATGACGACGCAGTTTCCCATCACGAATCCGCCGCTGGTTTGCTGGAATTGCCACGAGCGCACCATCGGAACGCATTTCTGTTCTGGCTGCGGCAAGGTGCTCCAAACCCCGGAGCACAGCGATTATTTCGCCATGCTCGAATTGCCGCGCAAGTTGTGGATTGAGATGGGCGCGCTGGAGCAAAAGTTTTTGCAGCTTAGCTGGAAGCTGCATCCGGATAATTTTGTGAAGGCCTCGGAGGAAGAGCAGGAAATTTCCCTGAAGCGCAGTTCCGAGTTGAATGATGCGTATCGCACCCTGAAGGACCCGGTGACGCGCGTGGAATATCTGCTCTCGATTGAGGGAGCCCGCAAAGAAGGCCAGCACAAACAGCAAGCGCCTCCCGAGTTACTGGAAGAAGTGTTTGAGCTAAACGAATCGCTGGATGAATTGCGCGAGGCAAAAGATTCTGGCGGCGACACGGCGAATTTGAAGCGTCGTTTGGAAGCTGCTCAAAAGACTTTTGAAGAAAAATTGAAGGAAGTCGATGGGCAGTTACAGATTGCCGCGAAAGATTGGGACAAGGCCGTGGATGCGCAGACGGATGAGGCTAATCGCAACACAGCCATGGGCAAGTTGAACGAACTGTTGAATCGTCGCTCGTACGTCCGCAATCTTGTTGTGAACGTACAGAAAGAATTGCTCTAAAGCCGCGACGTTGTGGCTTCGAATTTCGAGAATTGTTGAGAAGCGGATCATGGGAAAAATAGTCGGAATCGATCTGGGGACGACCAACAGCCTGGTGGCGTACGTGGATGCGCGCACTGGCCAGCCAAAGTGTATTCCAGGCCCATATGGCAGCACGCTTTGCCCTTCGGTGGTCAGCCTCGATCCCGATGGCGCCATTATTGTGGGCGAACCTGCTCGTCGACGACTGCTGACGCAGCCGGAGCGTTCGATCTATTCCGTGAAGCGGCTGATGGGCCGAGGGCCAGCGGATATTCAGAGTGAACTGAAACTGTTTCCGTTCCGCGTTGACCCCTCAAACAAAAATGTGATTCGCGTGCGACTGGGCGACAAGATTTTCACGCCACCGGAAATTTCCTCGTTCATCCTGCGTGAGCTGCGAAATTGGGCGGAGACGTATTTCGGTGAAACGGTAGACCGAGCGGTGATCACCGTGCCTGCGTACTTCAATGATGCGCAGAGGCAGGCGACGAAAGACGCCGGCAAAATTGCCGGCCTGGAAGTGTTGCGGTTGGTCAACGAGCCAACGGCGGCAGCGCTAGCTTATGGACTGCATGAAACGCAGCGCGGGAAGGTTGCCGTTTACGATCTGGGCGGCGGCACATTTGATATTTCGGTTTTGAAATTGATTTCCACGGGCGAAGGCGATATTTACCAGGTGTTGTCCACGAATGGCGACACGCATCTGGGTGGAGACGACATCGACAATCTGTTGCAGGCGTTTGTTCACGAACGGATCTTGCAGCATGACCAGATCGATTTCTCGCCGCACGGCGAGCTTGCGCAAGAGTTGCGTAAAGAACTGATCGCGGTGAAGCATCAGTTGTCTGAATCAGAAACCTCGACGCTGCAATTTCCGTTGCCGAATGGAAAAGTGTTTTCGTATGAGTTCACGCGTGGTTTGCTCGATGCATTGATCCGCCCCATAGTGGATCGGACGATGGTACCCGTGAAGCAGGCTCTTGCGGATGCGCAGCTCACCCCCAAGGAAATTGACGAGGTCGTGCTGGTAGGCGGCACGACGCGTACGCCACTGATTCGGCGCACCGTGCAGGAATATTTTGATCGCAAGCCGCACACCGAGTTGAATCCAGACGAGGTCGTTGCGCTAGGCGCCGCAGTGCAAGCGAACATTCTGGATCACGGTGTTAACAACATGCTGCTCCTGGACGTGACACCACTCTCGTTGGGAATTGAGACCTATGGCGGAGCGGTGGCGAAAGTGATCCCACGCAATTCCACGATTCCCGCAAGCGCACAGGAACTGTACACGACGGGCGTGGATAATCAGACGGGCATCGATATCCACGTGTTGCAGGGCGAACGAGAACTGGCGAAGGATTGCCGCTCGCTGGCGCGCTTTACGCTACGCGTGCCGCCAGCGCCGGCCGGACTACCACGCATTGAAGTGAAACTTCTGATCGATGCGAACGGAATTCTGCAGGTGGCAGCGAAGGATTTGCGCACCGGTGAACAGCACTCCATCGAGGTGCAGCCCAGCTACGGCTTGAACGATTCGGACATTGAGCGAATGCTGGAAGAATCCATCGAGTATGCTGAACAGGATTTCGCGGAACGCCAGGTAATCGAAGCCCGCACCGAGGCTGAAGCGATTTTGACGGCAACGTCGAAGGCATTGAACAATTCACAGGCAGGGAAGCTGACTCGCGAAGAGCGCGCAAAGGTCGATGCGAGTGTCGCGGAGCTGCAGCAAGCGGCGCAGGGTAACGACTACAAATTGATTCGCAAGAAGATTGCTGAACTCAATCATGCCACAGAGCATCTGGCGGACTTGGTAATGAATTCGGCGGTGCAGACGGCTCTGCAAGGTAAGAAATTGGCTGAGGTTTAGGAGAGCGTATATGGGCGGCAGCAATCCATACATTGAAGAAGTAAAATACAAAAAGGCCACGAAGAAATATAAGGTGACGTTTCTGCCGAGCGGTAAGACCGTGGAAGTGGACCCGGAAAAGTTTCCGTACGGTCACAACGGGATTCCCGGCAGCATTCTGGACATTTCCGAGGGCTTCAAGATGGGTTTGGATCACGCGTGCGGCGGAGTGTGCGCCTGCTCGACGTGCCATGTAATGGTGAAGGAAGGCTTGGAGTCGTGCAACGAAGCGACCGATGCAGAGTTGGACGAGCTCGACGAAGCTCCAGGCATAACACCGAAGTCGCGGCTCGGTTGCCAGACAGTGCCCGATGGCACGACCGATATTGTGGTGGAAATACCTGACTGGAATAAGAATTACGCCAAGGAACTGGATCACTAAGGAGTCGCGGATGCCGCCGACGTTTGACTGGGACAGCTTAGACGACATTGCGATCGGCTTGACGGATAAGTTTCCAGACGTGGACCCATTCACGGTCCGCTTTACGGACATGCATAAGTGGATCACCGAGCTGCCGGGATTTGCGGGCGATCCAATGAAATCAAATGAGAGCAAGCTTGAAGCGATTCAGCAGGCCTGGCACGAAGAATGGGAAGATCGCAAAGGCTGAGTTCCGAGCCGTAGGTTTAAAAGTCAAGTAAAGCCTGTGTCGGGCGAGCGAAAGTTCGCATTGTCTGCGTGAATAGCGCAAAAAGAGAGTTTCCCTTATACTTGTAAAGTTCTATATTCGTCAGCTGTGCCGCTATGGTGCAACGGTTAGCACGCGGCCCTTTCAAGGCCGAAATACGGGTTCGATTCCCGTTAGCGGTACCAAAACTTGTTGGAAACTCCCAAACATCTGAAATTTCGTAAAATCCCTGCGAATATCGTAGTTTGCTGCGCGGTGTTATGCTTGTGTTTCAAGCCCAGTTGCGGGCAGGAGGTCGTTGATGGCTGATTTTCTTCGCTCGAATAATCCCGTTTTGCAGGAAAAGGCGTTTGCTGGACAGATTGCGTCCGGCGAAACGATGACTGTGCAAGGCACGGTGAACAAGACCGGGTTGTTGCTGTTGTGTGTAGTGGCCACATCGGCGTGGACATGGGGCTTGGCGCACTCGCCTACGCCGGAGACGGCCTATCCATGGATGATAGGTGGAGCGGTAGGCGGGTTTGTGATGGCGCTTGTAACGATCTTCAAGCATCAGTGGGCGGCCGTGACGGCTCCGATATATGCGCTTCTGGAAGGACTTTTTCTAGGCGGAATCTCTGCGGTGTTTGAGAAATCCTATCCGGGAATTGCGGTGCGCGCGGTGAGTTTGACGTTCGCGGTGTTGTTTGTGCTGCTGTTGGCCTACAAAACCGGAATCGTAAAGGCGACACGTGGTTTCAAACTAGGTGTAATTGCGGCGACGGGAGGAATTGCGCTGGTCTATGTGGTGAATATGTTCATGAGCTTATTCTTCCATAGGCAGATGTCATTTCTGTATAGCAGCAGCCCGCTGAGCATCGGAATCAGCGTATTTGTGGTGATCATCGCCGCACTCAACCTGGTACTTGATTTCGACATGATCGAGACGGGTGCGCGGATGAATGCGCCAAAGTATATGGAATGGTATGGCGCGTTCGGACTGATGGTTACGCTGGTCTGGCTGTATCTTGAAATTTTACGGTTGCTGGGCAAAACGCGTCGCCGGTAAGTGCTCGATTAGCTTTCGCGGGAGTGAGACGCAGGTTATGTCTTGCTCCCGCTTTTTTCTGTGTATTTGATCTGTCCCCTATGAAGAAATCTAAGAAGAGCAGGATAGGAGCGAACGCGATCGTACTCCCAAGGCGTTTCGAGAAAGCGCTGGCGTATGCGGCGCGCATTCATGGAAAGCAAGTAAGGAAACGCACGCAGCGGCCATATATCGGGCACTTGTTGAGCGTGGCTTCGATCGTGATTGAATTTGACGGCGATGAAGATATGGCCATCGCGGCATTGCTACACGACGCGGTAGAAGATCAGGGTGGTTTGCCGCGGTTGAGAGACATTCGCCGAAGGTTTGGCAAAAGAGTCGCGCACATCGTGGATGGGTGTACGGACAGTTACGCAACGCCGAAGTTGCCATGGATTGACAGAAAGCGGGCGTATCTGGAGCGGATTCCGAAAGAGGCGGCGGACGTGCGACTGGTTTCGGCGGCCGACAAGCTTTCGAATGCGCGAGAAACGCTGCAAGATGTACGCGCCCACGGAGTAGAAGTGTTTGAGAGCTTCGCCGGAAAGAAAGATGGCACGCTGTGGTATTACCAGGCGCTCGTAGAGAAATTTCGCGAAGCTGAGAGCAGTGCTTTAGTAGAGGAGCTTGCGCGAGTTGTTACTGAATTGAACCGGTTGTCGACAAGTCGCTCGCTGGAGCGCAACAGAAATCAGAAGGAAAAGCGCAGACGCGCGGAATAACTACCTGGTGGTCCGACCGCCGTGCCGGAGAATAGACTGGCAAAATTAATGAGGTTCAAGTGGTCGGTAAGATTCATAGCTTGAAATTGAAGCTGAACCGTTCGCAATTCCTTGTGATACAACTCCGCTCCGGCACCAAGATCGAGAGAGAAGTTTGGCGCAACACGCTGGCGCACAAAATTCACGTGCGACACAATGCTGGAGCCATATTGTTGCGTGAGCAGCACCGGATCCGGGTTGTCTCCTAAATCCGCGGGCAGGCCGCTGCCATACTGTGACGTGAGAGCGAACCACAGTCGTTTTTGCGCCTGAACACGTGCCCGAACGCGCAAGGTATTTCGCTGATCCTGTGAAACGCTGAACTTACTGGTGTCTGTCAGGCCATTGGTGGTATCGCTGCCGAGAAACAACCCACCGGTAATCGGACCCTGACCCAGGCCAACCTGATTGGAATAACTAAGAAAACCGGAGAAGCGTCCCCAGTTAGGAATCTCTAGCCGAACTTCTTCGCCGAAGATATCGGCGTGAGCGTAGGCAATCGGGAAATTCACACCAGTCTGCAGCAAAACATCGTCATCCGAATAATTCCGGAAATTACGGCGAAACACATTGGCGTCGAGGCGGAGCAGGCCAAAAAAAGATTTGGTGACGCCGCCCTCGAAGAAGTTGCCCGTCGAGGGAAGAACAGGGAGGCGCAAGACTACCGGGTTTACCGCGTCGAGCTGCGGAGAGCTCGCCAGCAGCAGATTTTCCATTGCGGGCGTTTGAAAAACGCGGTCGTAAGAAAAATGCAGCAAGAGATTATAGGAGGAAATGAAGCGAGAGACGCCGACCCTGGGACTGAGCGCCGATTCACTGGTGACGAAGCTGTAGTGGTCAAAACGCAGTCCGGCGGAGATATTCCAGGCTCCATAGCGCATCTGGTCCTGCACATAAAATGACGGCTCGATATCCCATTTGGCGTCCGCAAACTGAAATTGTTGCTGCGTGCCGGGATCAAATTGCGAAGGATCGGTGATGCGGTACTGCAGCGCCTCATTCACTGGCGTAAAAAAGGAATCGACGCCCGCTTTCCAGTCGTGATGGCCGCGATGTCCGGCGAGATCGCCACGAACGTACCCTTCGCGGTAGCCGCGATTCTGATTGACGATAACGGGCGTGGAAAGATCGTTGGAGTGCAGGATAAAGTTCGAATCGCGGACGCTTCCCGAAAGGCTGAGAAACAGGGTGGGCGAAATCGAATGCTGAAAATAAATCTGGCCGCTGGTCTCCTCGCTATTGGCGTCCTGGCGTTGTGGCCCTAGCTGTTGGTTTTGCTGGATGAGATCGTTGGGGACGGAATACCGAAGCGCGCTGCGCGACAGAAAGACGCGAAATCGGTCGTTGTCTGAAATTTCGCGGTCGTACCCGAAGGAAAAGTCTCCCGAGTTTCCGGCGTTGCTGAAGTTCTCGAGGACCGGCGGGTCGAGATAGCGATTGGAATGAAAGCCCTGTCCGCGCGCGGAGAAATGATCTTTTTTTCTCACATAGGAAAGGGCGAGCGAGCCGTTCAGGCCGTCGAAACTTCCTCCAGCGGCGACTAACTCTCCGTGCCAGCCAGCCGGATCGTTCGCATTGGTGCTCACTTCCACGACGCCGCCCAGTTTTCTGCCGTACTCAGCAGGATAACTTGCGGTCAGCACGCGCACCGATTCCACTTCACTGGAGTCAAATTCCGGTGCAAACGAGGGTGAACGGTTTTGCAACAAAGGCTGACCATCGACGACGAACTGCACGTCGTATTCCGAGCCACGCGGGTGCAGCACTCCATTGGCCTCAAACAGCCAGCCCGGCTGTGATGCAACTAGGTCCAGAAGATCGCGCCCGGGTTGTGTACCCAACTGTTCGCGAATGGATTGCTGTCCGAGGGTATAGAGCGTGCCGGTTCGTGTAGGATCCAGAAGTGTGAGGCTATCGCTCACTTGCACTTGAGTAGTTACCGGGGCAACGCCAAGCGTAATCGCCAGCTTTATGGGAACTTCGGAATGGACTTCGACAACCTCCGTCCAGGTGGCGAATCCCTCAGCGGTGAGATCCAGGCGATAAACACCGAAGGGAAGAGCTTGCACAGTGAAGTGGCCCTCTGAGGAAACTTCAAATGTGCGCTGGAATTCATTCCCGGTGCTGAGAATTAATCCGTGCGCGCTGACGGTTGCTCCGCCAGGATCGTGCACTTCGATCTTGATTTGTCCGCGCTGGGTTTGCGCGTTCGCGAGCGGAGCCTGTATCAAGCATAGGACACCCGCAAGGATCAAAATCAGCCCGCATTGGCAGTTCAAGAGAGTCATTCGCACGCCAGAAACACCGACATCGGTGCGGTCCAGAGACTATTTCGCAGAGCGAAACGCACCCATTTTTAAGATAACACGCAGCATACCGGCTATCGGCAGAGTCTTAAATCGAGCGCACAATCACCAACTGCGATACCTGGCAGGGTGCGTCTAACGAATATTGCGCATCAAACCATTCGTGGCCACCGGCCTCTGCCCGGGGCGAAATAGTCTACTCTTCACATGACCGTAATGAAATTTGGTTTAGTGCTGAAGAGGGAATTGTTCTTCGCGCGGTGATGGAGAACGTTTCCAGCTGTGTGGCACAATCGAATAGAAGCTTGCTCGGCGATGGCAATTTAGGCCCGCTGCTAAGGATTCGCCCATTGACCCAGTCTCACGCGTATTTAAGCGCTTCCGCGAGCGCCCTCGGTTCGCGAATAGTGCCTTCCGAAGAAGTCGACCTCGCATACGGCATGCCTATAGGAAAGCTGAGGAATCGCGCAGGTATCGTATCGTTCGCGTACGCCACTGAATCCGAAAACGAGGGATCTCTGGGTGCGCGCGCATGTCTGGATGTGCTGGAGCAATCCGGCGAAACGGCAAAAAGCATTGACTGGATTCTGGCGGCCAGCGAAACGCACCACGCGTTTCCATCGCTTTCGGCAGTTCTGCACGCTCGCTTGCAATTGCGAGAGGCATGTAACGCGTTGGATGTGGGTAGTGGATGCCTGGCACTGCTGCAAACCTTGGCGGTGGCACAGGCGCTTCTGGAATCGGGACGAGCAAAAAAAATTCTTGTTGCCACGGCAGATGTACATAGCCGCACCTTAGGTCCAGGCCGGGCTGCGGGTGAGTTTGGAGGGCTCTTCGGCGATGGGGCAAGTGCGTTTCTGCTGAGCAGTGTGCCGCCTCCTGGGCCCGCGCCTTGTGCATACCTGCTGGGCGATTTCTTTTTCGGTTGCGCAACGAAATATGCGGACGCGATTTGCGTGAGCGAAGCAGGAGACGGACGGTTGGATGTGCAGTTCAGCGGCGATGCGCTCTCTCGTGCGGCGGTCAGTTGCATGGGAAAAGTTGTGGACGAAGTGGAGCGACGCAGTGGGATTCCGCGCACGGAGGTAGGCGCATTCGCGACACATCAACCGAATCCGCGCCTGGTTACCTTGCTGGCCAAGCAGTTAAATGTGCCGGCCAAAACATTTCCGCCAATTGGCATCACCAGCGGGAATTTGGGTTCTTCCATGTGTGGAGTTGCGTTAGATGCTGCGCTCAGAGGCGCTTCCGCGCAGCCAATTGAAAAGAGACGGCCCGTGTTCCTTGCATCCCTCGGTCCAGGGTTGCTTTATGGAGGCGGCTGGCTGGTGCCTACCTCCGCTTAGAGAGTTACGACTCCAGCAGATTATGAGTCCTAACTAAAAGTAGTTATCTTGTTGGCTTGCCGTGCCTTAGCATTCTCTTGATAGTCGGTTTTAGCCCGTATTCGGCAGCAGTTGTTCCCAAGTTGTTCCCAAGTTGTTGGGGTGCACCCCTAAGCTGGCAACAGTTTTGCTTGGCGTTAAATTGCTGAGTTCCTAGAACCCCGTTTCTGGGGAGTCTGACGGTTGAGGGCGTTTCTACCTGCGGCCAACCACACGACCTCGCTGACAATAGTTTCCGAGTTGATCAGTGCGGTCAACACTAGCGCGTTTATCGGTACGAATCCCGAAAATGCAGCCAACTTCCGGTTTGCCCGTGACCCGTCCGCGATTAGAGCCGAGTTCCAGATATAGCTTCCAACCTCTCACGAACGGACTTCTCAGAAGCTAAGGGCACTTGATGTCCGGATTTGACGCTAGGCTCGCCTCGCAAGCGGGCTGATTCGTTGACTTGTTTTCTGCCCCAACCTAACATGTGCGTCTTATGCTGGACCCGGCCCCACTAATCGGGCAAACCATTTCGCACTACCGTATTATCGAGCGCCTCGGTGGTGGCGGTATGGGGGTGGTTTATGAGGCCGAAGATCTGGAATTGGGTAGGCTTATCGCACTCAAGTTTCTTTCCGATGAGTTCGCAGGTGATGCGCAAGCCCTCGAACGCTTTCGCCGTGAAGCGCGTGCTGCTTCTGCTTTGAATCATCCCAACATATGCACGATATATGAGATAGGCAATTGCGAAGGGCGTTTGTTCATCGCGATGGAATACCTTGAAGGAGCAACTCTCAAGCACTTGTCGCACAGGCGGCTTCTTGATTTGGAACAACTCTTGAGTATTGGAGAAGAAATCGCCGACGCACTGGATGCTGCACATTCACAGCACATCATTCACCGGGACATCAAGCCAGCCAATCTTTTCGTGACGAAACGTGGTCATGCGAAAGTCCTCGATTTTGGGCTGGCAAAGGCCTCTACTGCGCACCAATCCTTGGGAAACACGAAAACTATCTCCACGTTGAGCCTGGATCCTGACCATCTCACCAGTCCCGGCGCGACTCTCGGCACGGTTGCGTACATGTCTCCGGAACAGGTTAGTGCCAAGCCTCTTGACGCACGATCGGACCTCTTTTCTTTTGGAGTGGTGCTCTACGAGATGGCCACCGGCGCTTTGCCATTTCGCGGTGAGAGCACCGGGTTGATTTTCGATGCGATCCTCAATCAGCCTGCGATTGCTCCCGCTCGGCTCAACCCGGAAGTTACTCCCGATCTTGAACGGATTATCAACAAGGCGCTAGAGAAAGATCGTAACTTGCGGTACCAGAGCGCGGCAGAAATCAGGACCGACCTCCAACGCTTGAAACGAGACACCGCATCCGCTAAGGAAGCTCCCACGAACGCAGCCGCGAAGCCCAGAAGGTTTCTGTGGCTTAGACTCGCTGCCGCATTGCTGGCGGTTATCGCCATTGCCGGAGCATTCGCTTGGCGTTACTGGCCAGGAACTCCGCCGAGAGTACTGGCCACTACGCAGATCACCAGCGACGGCGTGCCCAAGACTGGGTTGCTCACAGACGGCTCGCGGCTCTACATTACAGAGACCAAGGGTTCGAGCCAGTTCCTGGTGCAAGCGTCCCTTGCCCCGGGAGGGGAGACGACGCGCATTCCGGCTCCATTCCCCACCGTCGGTATCATGGACATCTCTCTGGACCATTCGCAACTTCTGGTAGCGAGCGCTACGGGTACAGAAATCGCGTCAGAATTTTGGGCCCTGCCTCTCCCCAGCGGGCCTCCTCATCGCGTTGGCAATATCATCGGGTACTCCGGTAAATGGTCGCTTGATGGCCGGAAACTGATCTTCGCCAAAGGCTCAGAGGTCTATTTTGCCAACGCTGATGGCAGCGGAGAACGCAAATTGTTTGATGCGGTAGGGTTCTCCAATCCGAGTTTTTCTCCTGACGGTACTCGCATCCGATTCACATCCGCCCCAACCAATAATTCGTCTTCGATTTGGGAGGTACGGGCTGATGGAACGGGCCTACATGCGCTGCTGCCGGGTTGGCGAAATCCGCCCTCGGAATGTTGTGGTGTTTGGTCGCCGGATGGGCGCTACTTTTTTTTCCTGAGCAAGACGGCGGTCGGGGGCAATATCTGGGCGATACGTGAATCGAGGGGATTGTTTGACAAGTGTTGTAGTGAACCGCTGCAGCTCACCGCGGGGCCCATGTTGTTTGGAGCCATGGTTGCGAGCCACGATGGTAAGAAGCTGTTTGTCGACGGGTTTCAGCCGCGCGGCGAGCTTGTGCGCTACGACCTTAAATCCCGCCAATTCGTGAAGTATATGTCGGGAATCTTTGCCGGCGATGTGAGCTTCTCTCGTGATGCTCAGTGGGTAGCGTACGTGTCATATCCTGATCGGATCCTCTGGCGCAGTCGTGCCGACGGGAGCGAGCGCATGCAGCTTACCTATCCACCGATGGTGGCTGGCATGCCGCACTGGTCGCCGGATGGCGCCATGATAGCCTTCGCGGACCTGCAAGCGGGGAGACCATGGAAGATTTTTCTGGTATCGACCCAAGGTGGAGCGCCTCAGGAAATGTTTGCGGACCATGCCTACCAGATCGATGCGGAGTGGCTCCCCGAGGGCAACCAGATAATCTTCGGGCGTCGGGATTCAGAAGGAGCGAAACCGACTATTCAATTGCTGGACATGATCTCCAAGCAGGTTTCCACAATATCCGGTTCGCAGGGCCTTTATGCGCCCAAACTGTCGCCTGATGGGCGGTATATGGTGGCGATTTCCAACGATTCCCACAAAATTGTGCTCTTCAATTTCAACACCCGGAAATGGTCAGACTGGATCAGTGGACCTGAGGCCCGCAGCTATCCAAACTGGTCGCGCGATGGAAAATATCTATACTTCGACACCTTTATTACCGACAAGCCAGCATATTACCGAATTAAGCTAGGAGAGACTCAGGCGGAGTTGCTGGTTGATTTGAAGGATCTGCAAAGATTCTCCGGCACTCTGGGTACCTGGAGCGGGACCTCTCCTGACGGCTCACCACTTTTCGTTCGCGATGTAAGCACGGATGAAATTTATGCGCTGGACTTAGAACTACCTTAGGCTAGAACGGAGCTTCTTCCGGCTTGTGAAAGACCATTCATCGAAGGTCAACGGAGTTTGAGTCCGAACTTGTGACCCGACTTGCAGTGAAGTGGGATAGGTTGCGTTACCACAGAAGTGCCCGCCGTGATGAGGTTCCGAGCGGATGGTCGGCTACTCTTCCCTTATAGGTTATGGAAGATTATCTCGTGATCCAGGAAGCACAAGTATTCTTCGTTTGAATCGCCCAGCTACTCCGATTGGTCATTAGAACGAGAACGATCTGGCAAATCTACCTCCAAACAGCCGAGAGTGAATGCGAACGGGAATGGGCCGGGATCACTCGTTCTATATGAACCGTCAAAGAACACAAGTGTGCGTTCCCCAATCTCTTCGTCGAATTGAAACGAGGGCTTCCATGGGCCGGAGTGCCAGCCGCGATCTTCAGCTGTCATGATTTGGACCGGCTCGCTCCAATCGGTGAGGTCGCCCGATGGTGTTCTCCCGCTGCACCACCACAAACCGGTTTCGTGCGGTGGTGTGCCTGCTCCGATCCAGACGCGCGCGAAGATCGCGTTGAACAGCTCCCCTCGCTGACGCACGCAAAAATCGAACATCTTCATTTCGGGCGGAGCAAACACCTTGTGCTTGCTCCAGCCGGTGCTACCGTCTTCACTCTCTGCGTACCCGTGGACGAGGTAGTCCTCCTGGTTCGATCCGGCGACGTACCACATCTGCCATTTACCATCCTGATAAATCAGGTTGGGTTCGTAAACGCTCCCGTGTTCCCACTTTTCATTTGCAATGAACGCAGGTTCGGGCTGATCCATCCACTGTTCCCCATCCCATTCCAGGAAGCCAATCGTATATGGCCCCCCAAGGTTCTCCGCCGCACCCGCATAGTAGATGTGTTCTGCCCACGCCCCTCTACGAGGATCTTAGGAACTGAGGCGCGGGGATAGGGACTCGACGGCTAACCTGGCGAGAGGCAGGCTCAAAAGGACGGGGAATGCTGAGCGGAACAATTACGTTTGTTCTTGAACAAAAGGTACAAGGCGCGGTGGGCCGGATGGAACATTTGGTTTCGCTAGTCCCGGTCGATCAGCTGAATTGGCGAAGCACCACTGACAAGCAACTCCTGGAACATGGACGGGCGTGTCGGTACATGTGCACACCGGAAGCGAATCTGGGAAAACCGCCTCAGGAAAGTTCTGTCGTCCACTTACGGGAGGCACGAGCCGAATGGAAAAGAAGACACGCGAAACCACTGGAGAAGATGTAGCCGGGGTCAGGTCTTGCGTGTATTGCAGCGTTTACTGCGGCCAACTACGTTTACGTTAATTTAGCTCCCTTCAACTCCTTTGACTGGCCCGGCGATGCTCCGTCGGGCCTACTTCCTAATTTGGCTGCAACGATATTTTGCTGATGAAATCGACATTCTTAGTGATAACAGGGGATTGAATTTGGCTTCTGTGTTCTCCATGCTCACACCCGACGCGGTCCGGAGCGTGCTTCCCGCCTTCCGAGAGGTGATGAGTGCCGAAGTGCGTCCTCATCGTAGATGACCAAGCATCGATTCGCCGTGCAACCCGCCGTTTCTTCGAAGATCAAAATTTTGTTGTGTGCGGTGAGGCCGTCAATGGAAACGACGCGCTGGAGAAAGCGCGAAAATTGAGACCCGACCTAATTGTCATGGACCTTGCAATGCCGGGCATGAATGGTTTGGAAGCTGCACGCGAACTCCGCGCTCTTGAAGTTCAGACCCCAATCATCTTATTCACGATGTATCAGGATGCGATCAGCCCGAAGGGCGTCTTCTCCGTCGTTAACGCCGTAGTTTCCAAAACTGATTTGGAGGAGTTGCGACGTCAGGCCACGGTGTTATTGGCTCTATGACCCGATGTACGGACTCCGGAATTCCCTGTATTGTCCCCGCTAAGGACTTCAGCAGAGTATTGCTCAGTCAGGTTGGAGCCTAGCCCCGACTCCATAAATGCGGTTTTTGGCCCGGAACGATTATTCAGTCTAAGCCAAAAGAGAGTTCCTTCACGTGCTTTGCGCCTCAAAGCAACGGGTTCCGCTTGGGCATGGCTTGCCCATGGCAAATTGTTGCGCATATTATGAGTACCGGGCGGCGGGGTAGTGGCATCCGACAATCCATCGGTGAGTACTGCGGAGGAACTACAGGAGCACGTCAACGAGCGGTTTGGTGTGGTTCCGAACTTCTTTCGGCTTTCGCCCGAGACCCCCGAGATCACCGAAAAACTGTGGGGATTTGCCCAAGCAGCCTATCTCGATAACCCGCTACCCTCACTCTTTAAGGAACGGCTTTTCGTCTATCTCTCTCGCTTTTGTGCAGTCCGCTACTGCATCGCCCGTCACACCGGCTTCCTGATTGGACTTGGCCGTCCGTCCGGCGATAGAGATGCCAACGCTGAAAACGTCGTCGATGTCGTCAAATTGCTGCGCCGGCCCCTTCCACGCGGGCCTGAACTATACGCACGCCTTTCATTTTGCTCGAAATGTTCCGCGCCCCTTGTTGATATTCCGACGCCCGACACTCAAATGGAAGATGGCCTTTTTTCTCTTGCCGGTCATGTGTTTTGCAGACCGCGGACGCCCCGGAATGCCTTGCTGCACTGGAACGATTGTTAGGCGCCGTTCGCCTTCAGTACCTCCTGCTTTTCTTGACGTTCGTCCGTGCAGCGCATTATTGGACCAGGGTGCACCCCGAAATCCAGTTTGAGGATGACATCAAGCAACTTCTTGCTACGCATGAAGCGCTAGCGAGTTGCATTATTGACGATCCCGAAGCCAGCACCAACAAGGTCACTCAATCTATTTTGGATGAGCTTCCCGAGTTGCGTCTGAAAGCTGACAAGGCGATCGGCCTGCTTGCTTCCATCGTAGATTCTTCCGATGATGCGATTGTCAGCAAGACTCTAGAGGGCGTCATTACCAGTTGGAACTCGGGTGCAGAGCGACTCTTTGGGTACACGGCCGAGGAGGCCATTGGCAAGCATATCTCGATGATCATTCCGCTCGACCGACGCCACGAAGAAACGAGCATCCTTGCGCGACTCAGCCGGGGCGAACGGATCGATCATTTCGACACCATCCGCCTGCGCAAAGATGGCACTGCGTTCGATATATCACTCACGATTTCCCCAATCAGGGACCCCGATGGAAAAATCATCGGTGCTTCGAAAATAGCGCGTGATATCAGCGGGCGTAAGCGGATCGAGCGTGAACTACATGACAGTGAACAACGTTTTCGCACACTCGCTGATGCCCTCGATACTCAAGTGCAATTTCGAACGCAGGAGCTGCGAAGGCGAAACGCTGAGATGCTTCAGCAGTCGGATCAGCTTAGAGAGCTTTCAGGAAGATTAATGCGTGCTCAGGACGAGGAACGTCGGCGCATTGCCCGAGAACTGCATGACAGCGCGGGCCAGAGTCTGGCTGCCCTCGGGATGAGTCTTGCGCGAATCGAAAAGGAGGTGCAGGGAGACCCTACGCGACTATCAAAAGCATTAAGGATGCCCAGGATTTAATTCAGGGTCTGACTCAAGAGATACGCACAACATCTTATCTTTTACATCCGCCAACGCTGGACGAGAGCGGACTGTCGTCTGCACTTCGCTGGTACATAAACGGTCT
>CAWKHR010000001.1:0-396618 GCA_963849395.1 Candidatus Acidiferrales bacterium | reverse complement strand
GGATCGGCGAGAAAACTCCAGTCATCGTCGTCGCGAAGCAAGTGATAGATCCGTGCTGGCGCCGGAGATTCAGTGGTAGGAATCGATTGCCCTCGCGAAAGTGGCGGAATCGCAAAAGAAATGACCAATAAAATCGTCAACGTTCGCATGTATCTCTTGGTTCTAATCCCAAGTGCGGCGCTGCTTTTCGCCCGGCATCGTGGGAAGGTGTTTGCGCTTCCTATTTCTTTGTTACGGAGTGGATTTCCGCGATGTATCCTCCGGGGAACTGCACGACAACGGCTTCTCGTTCGTCGGTTTTATACGGAGGTACGAGCACGTCGACACCGCGGGCTTTTGCCTTGGTGAGCGTGTCCGTCAGATTCGTCACCTCATATCCGGTCGTCTCCCTGCCGTACGGATACGGAAGGTGACCGTCGGTAACCAGCGCGGTCAACTTGCCGAACTTAGATTCGATCCTCACTCGTCGATAGGTTTCTGCAGGTCTTCCGATTTCGACGCCTGGCGCCCGCGGTTCATCAGAGACGACACTCCCGTGGGAAAACGCGACAAAGCTGGACACAAATGCATCCACTCGGTCGGGTGAGACATAGATCCGATTCTCCGGAATTGTTTGGAGCGGAGCATAGGATGGCGCAGTGGTGTGCCAGTAGAGTTGCGTGTTTACGCCACCGGGCCATTGAATGATTGCGTCTCGGCCAATCGGATCGTTGAAGGCAGCGACTAAGACGTCTGCGCCCGTTGCCTTGGCGGCGCGGATCGACTCGTCCATATCAGTGACCAGATAGCCTGTGCGCTCCAAGCCGAATGGATACGGGACCTGCGTCTTGAATCCGAATACTGATACGGTGCCTACAGGAGTGATGACCAACTGCGACATGGTGCTGCTGGGTGTCGGAGTTACGGTGAAAACGCCCTGCTTGGTTGTTGTGCCACCGAATGTGGCAATCAGGCTCGCGACAAAACGGTCAAAGTCCTGTGGAGCAACGTAGACATGCGTCGTATCGTACTGCGCACCGACAGCTACGCCCGGCGTTCCGGCTGTCTGCGCACTTTGGGCGAATGTGTTGAAGTGTTGCGATTCGCACGTGAAGCCAATCGTCAGAAAGATCGCAACAGACGTTCCAACGAGGATTTTTTTCAAGTGCATTCTATTTCTCCTAAGCCGCCAATTAACTCATCGCTCTGAAACTGGTTTTCTATGTCTAGCCAGCTCTCAAAGAAGATCACCTGCTATGTATGTCGGTCGTATCTACTTCGTCGGTCGTGGCGATGTGTTCTGCAAAGATGGAACGTGATTCGTAACGCGTCTTGCGTGATGGAGGATTGTAGAGCTGACGGTCGTAACGTTCGCCGACAAGGCATACGGATGCGGCACGCGAAACGTCGAGCTTCTTCGTCTGAATCCAAGTCCCGAACTGCTCGCCAAGCACCATCCCCAGGAGGCCGAGTAAAGCGACGATTGGCGGTGCAGGACTCTTTACCCGGATGAGTCCGTAGAGGACACCGACTCCGAGACCAACGATGAAAGATAAAAAGAGTACCTTCATTTAGATCCCTGTAGCGACTTGTGGGTCAGAATGCAAAGCAATCGCAACCCAGCCCCCATAGTCCAAACTCACCCAACACTTGCAGGTGTGATCGCGTCCGGCCATCTGGCGATGCCGCGACGTGCGAACACGCAGCGGGGTGAGATACATCAAGAGTGTGGTCCAGGGCCTTCGCGTAACCTCCGTATTGTTTGATGGGAGACCAGCTTGGGCTCACTCGCAGCGGAGGCGGTGCGAGTTTTGAGAATTCGTCGCTGGCATAGACGACCTTCCCACCCACGATCGTAAGCACGGATTCGAGATGTTTGATGTCCTCCTCGGGTATGGAAAAATAATCGCCAGAGAGAACAGCGAAGTCGGCCAGCTGGCCTGGGGCGAGAGCTCCCTTTTTTCCGTCTTCCGTAGAAAACCAACTGCTGCCCATGGTGTAGAGCTTAAGTGCTTCTTCCCGGTCCAATCGGTTCTCTTGCGGATAAAGACTGAGACCGCCAATGGTTTTGCCGGTGATAAGCCAGTAAAGGGAAAGGTAAGGGTTGTAGCTCGAAACGCGGGTTGCATCGGTGCCTGCGCCCACCGGAACACCCATTTCCAGCATGCGTCGGATCGGGGGAGTGCGCTTAGCTTGCTGTGAACCGTAACGCTCGACAAAATACTCGCCTTGAAAAGCCATGCGGTTCTGCACAGCGATGCCGCCGCCGAGCGCCTTGACGCGCTCAATGTTGCGGTCAGAGATTGTTTCGCAGTGATCAAAGAACCAATGCAGGCCGTCGAAAGGGATTTCGCGGTTCACCTCTTCATAGACGTTCAGTGCCCGCTCGATGGTCTCGTTGTAGGTCGTATGTATGCGAAACGGCCAGCGATTCTCCACGAGATGGCGAATCACAGCTTTTAGCTCGCTTTCCATGACGGGGAGCATGTCCGGGCGCGGCACGAGAATGTCTTCGAAGTCCGCGGCGGAGAAAACCAGCATTTCTCCCGCGCCATTGACACGATAGAAGTCGTCCCCGTCGCCGGGCTTTGTCATTTTGGTCCAGCTCTGAAAGTCAGCCAGTTCCTGCTTCGGCCTCTGCGTAAAGAGGTTGTAGGCGAGGCGAATCGATAGCTCGCCATAGCGATGCAGTTCGTTCACGACGCCATAGTCGTCGGGATAGTTTTGAAATCCGCCTCCGGCGTCGATTGCACTGGTGATGCCGAAGCGGTTGAGCTCGCGGAAGAAGAGCCGGGAAGAATTAAGTTGATCTTCGCGGGAGAGCTTTGGTCCCTTGGCGAGGGTGGAATAGAGAATGTTGGCGTTGGGCTTGGCGATGAGAAGACCCGTGGGATTTCCGTGGCGATCACGCTGAACCTCACCAGCCGGGAAATCTGGAGCATTCTTGTCATAGCCCAGCACACGCAACGCTGCTGCGTTCAATAATGCGCGGTCATACAAATGCATTACAAACACAGGTGTGTCTGGAGCAACTGCATTGATCTCATCGAGCGTAGGCATGCGGCGTTCGGCGAATTGGAATTCGGTCCAGCCTCCGATTACCCGAACCCATTGCGGTGCGGGAGTTCGTGCAGCTTGGTCCTTCAGCATCTGCAGTGCATCGGCGAGTGAAGGGACGCCGTCCCAGCGCAATTCCAAGTTGTAGTTGAGCCCGCCCCGGATCGGATGCATGTGTGAATCGTTGAGACCGGGGATGATGGTTCGTCGACGCCCGTCAATTACGCGCGTTTGCAGACCCCGAAGGCGCAGAATTTCTTCATCCTTGCCCACAGCGGCTATCCTTCCGTCCGTTATGGCGATGGCTTCAACAAACGAGGGCACCCCGTTCGTGGCGATCTTGGCGTTGTGCAATATGAGCTCAGCAGACACGGCAATCTCTCTTTCAGGTTTTCCAAATGGATTAAGAAGGGCGGAGGAGGCTCCGCCCGTTGAGTTTTTACTTGTGTGCTCCAGCGAGCTCAGGAACTGCGTACTCGGGAAATTTCGTGGCCGGCGCACCGTGCACCATCGTGTACACGTACTCGACGCCGATCCCGTAGGCTCCGTAGTGGTTCTTCACGATGTCCATTACCGCAGCGTAGGTGCCTTTGTTGGCCCAGTCGCGCTGCCATTCGAGCATGACGGACAGGGACGTGACCGGCTTTGCGCCGGCTTGAATGACGCGCTTCATCGCGTTGTCGTGAGCAAGTTGGCTCACGTCGCCGCAGCAATCCTCCACGACGTAGACTTCGTAGCCGTCATGAAGCGCCTGCACCGTCGGCAGCGCAACACAGGTTTCTGTCCAAAGGCCGGCAATGAGAATCTTCTTGCGTCCGGTTTTTTCGATCGCCGCGACAAAGTTTTTGTCGTCCCAAGAGTTCATGGAAGAACGCTCGATGGGTTCCTGCCCCGGAAATACGGCGCGCAGCTGCGGCCACATATTCCCGCTGAAGGACTTGGTTTCGACCGTTGTTAAAACCACAGGTACATCGAACACTCTTGCAGCTTTTCCGAATGCCACGGTGTTGTTGATGATTCCCTGACGATCGAAATTGCTTGTTCCAAACAGCATTTGGCCCTGATGGTCGATCAGCGCTACGACGCAATTGTCCGGAGTTAAGAGTCCCTTCTCACTCAGTTTTGGACGATTGCCGTTTGATGATTGTTGAGCCATAGAATTTCGGATTCCCCTTTCAATTGACAGCCCTCGAAGCTGGCGCCACGAGGGAAAGCAACTGTGTGTCCAACGCCGAAGATTCGCGTCAGAATCGGCAATCTGCCTTTGCTTTCAATAGAAAGGGAGGCACGCGCGGTGCTAGGTCCAGATTGATGGATTTCTTTTGCAGCTATGTCATGCCAGGGATTTGACGATAACGTCGAGGCCGTGACTGAGTCTTGGGATCTCGCATGGTGTGTGCACATAGCGTGCCGTGCAGGCCCTTGGCTTCGGGATGTGAGTCATGGTCGTATTGAGTGCCGCGCTACTCATCGCGACTGCAATGGATCGCATGTTACCTTGCGCGGCCGTCCTAGAGATGGCGAGTTAAGCTCACAGAGGATGACTGGATGATCATTGGCTTCATAGGGTGCTCGCACTGACGCGTCTGGGGGAGGAACGATAGTTCTCTTCGCGCATATGTTCACCATAACTACTTGAAAATAGTGCCGTCATTGTTTTTGGTCCGCACCGCGCCTGAGACGCATCCAATTGTGACCCAAGTCACAATTCGTCGGAAACATTCCAAACACGCCAAGTTTGTTCAAGACGACAGGATTCCGGTGGCGCCACAATCGGCGCAGATCATCGAAAGGGGGGCAAGCCAATGAAGAACGGCGAGGCCATTCACGTTCAACCAAACTCATTTCCAACAATGGGGTCGGCCGCTGCATGTAGCTTCTCTGGGTGTATCATGCCCGACATGGCCTCCTCAGGACAGGGATCCGAGCGGTTGAATGCCCAACTCCTCGTTGACTCGATTCCTTCGCTGATTCACACCGCGATGCCCGACGGGTACCTTGATTACTTCAATAAACCTTGGCTGGAGTACCTGGGCGTCACTTTGGATCAAGTGGCCGGCTGGAATTGGACCGCCTTTATTCACCCTGAAGACCTTGATGGAATTGTGGACAAATGGCGAGCCTGCCTCGCGACTGGGGAAACCTTCGAGTACGAAACTCGCGTCCGTAGGGCGAATGGAGAATATCGGTGGATGTTCCACCGGAAAGTGCCGCTTCGCGATGAAAACGGCAACATCGTCAAGTGGTATGGATCGAGCCTGGATATTGATGAGCGCAAAACGGCGGAAGAACAGCTTCGCCGGAACGCCCAAGAGCTGCAAAGAAGCGAGTTTTATCTTGCCGAAGGGCAGCGTCTTGCCCACATGGGAAGCTGGGCCTTTGATCCGGACGGCTTCTACTATTGGTCTCCCGAATTATTTCGGATGCACGGACTCGATCCGGCCAGCAAACCGCCTAGTCTTCAGGAATACCTGGATTGTGTCCACCCGCAGGATCGCGAGTCCATGGCGAACCTGGTCAAGGGAATCTTTGCGGAAGCTTCGCCCTTCGATGCTACGAAGCGCATCGTTCGTCCTAACGGTGAGGTCCGGTACATTCGCTGCGTCGGTGCTCCTGTTGTTGAAAACCGGATCCTGAAAAGGTACGTAGGTAGCGCGATAGACGTTACGGAGCACGAGCTGTTGACGCAGGACCTCCGGCGACGTGAAGCGTACCTGACGGACGCGCAAAGACTCAGTCATACGGGCAGTTGGGCCTGGAATTTGCGTACCGGCACACAATTCTGGTCGGACGAAATTTATCGCATTTATGGATATAAGCCGCAAGAAGTTGCTCCCACTTGGGAGCAATTCCTGAAAAGGGTTCATCCTGAGGATCGGCCACAGATTGAGCAACGAGCGAAAATGGAAGCGACCGAGAGGGAGTGGGTAAACTCGCACGGCGACTTCCGAATCGTTCTTCCAGACGGAACCCTAAAGTACCTTCATTCCGTTGCTCATCCTATAAGGGATGGGTCGGGTGAAACCGCGGAAATCATCGGCACGGTCATGGACGTTACGGAGCAAGAGCTCCTAACTCAGGAACTGCGGCGCCGCGAAGCCTATCTCGCCGAAGCGCAAAAACTCAGCCATACAGGCAGCTTCGGATGGAAACCTGACAGTGACGAGATTGTCTGGTCAGATGAAACCTACCGTAATCTTCGAGTACGACCGCTCCGTCAAGCTAACATTAGATTCAATAGTGCAGCGCGTCCATCCGAGGACCGCGCCGGTTTCAAAGAAGTGACTAATCGCGCTTTTGTGGGAGCGACAGATTTCGAGCATTGCTATCGCTTGCTAATGCCTGATGAGCGAGTCAAGCACGTTCACGCCATAGCCCACGTCTTACAGGATGCAGCTGGCAACCGCGAGTTTGTTGGGGCGGTGACCGACATCACCGAGCGCAGGCGGGCGGAGGAGGATCTGCGCGCTAGTGAGCGCAAGTATCGCCATCTGGTAGATACAACTCCGGCGTTCATTCACACCGCTTTGCCTGATGGCTCTCTCGACTTCCTGAGCCGGGGCTGGCTGGAATATGCTGGCCTCCCGCAAACAGATTTTCTGGACTGGCGCTGGACCGCGGCAATTCATCCCGAAGACGTCGAAGGGTTCGTGGACAAGTGGCGCGCAGCACTTGCGTCTGGAGAACCCTTCGAGGCCGAATCACGAGTAAGGCGCGCTGACGGTGAATACCGCTGGTTCCTGCAACGCAATGTACCACTGCGCGACGAAACCGGAAAAATCGTCAAGTGGTACGGCACGGGAATTGACATCGAAGAGCGCAAGCAAGCCGAGGAGTCCCTCCGGAGTAGTGAAGCGTACCTGGCGGAAGCGCAGCGGCTGAGCCACACCGGCAGTTGGGCCTGGAGTCCCGACACCGACGTCAGGCATTGGTCGGAGGAATGCTACCGCGTTCTGGGTTTTGATCCACGGGATGGTTTGCCCCGAACCGAAGAACTTATCCAGCGAATTCATCCCGACGATCAACCGGCGTTCCGGGAATCTACCAAGAGGGCCAAACATGAAAAGTCAGATGAAGAAGTGGATTATCGAATTGTGCATCCGGGTGGCTCCGTCAGGGACATTCACAGCACTGGTCATCCTGTATTCAGCCCCTCTGGCGAGCTCATCGAATTCACAGGAACTGTAATCGACGTTACTGAGCGTAAACGAGCAGAGGAGGAACTGCGCAGAAGTGAAATGGAGCTCCGGCAGGTGCTGGACCTCACGCCTCAACTTGTCGCGGTTTTCGGTCCCAACCGCGAACGTCTTTACGCTAACCGCATCTTGCTCGATTACCTAGGCCTCACCCTTGAAGAGTGGCGGAAGACATTTGATCGCGATGAGTTCGTTCATCCTGATGACTCCGAACTGGCCAACGGCCATTTTGCTCGTGCTCTCTCCAGCGGAGCTGGTTTCGAGTTAGAGTTGCGCCTACGCAAAGGTGATGAAAGTCATCGCTGGTTTCTGGCTCGTTGCAACCCGGTGCGCGACGACAGAGGTCAGGTTATGCGATGGTACGTTGCCTGTACCGACATTGAGGATCGCAAAAGGGCTGAAGAGAGACTGCAACACGAGAACGTAGCCCTTCGGGAAGAGATCGATAAAACTTCGATGTTCGAAGAGATTGTCGGAGCCTCTTCAGCTTTGCAACCCGTACTCTCGCACATCTCCAAGGTTGCACCGAGTGATTCCACGGTGCTGATCACGGGAGAAACGGGAACAGGCAAAGAGCTCGTAGCACGTGCTATTCACCGGAGATCCGCTCGTTCGTCGCGCCCTTTCGTCAGCGTCAACTGCGCAGCGATACCCCGCGATCTAGTTGCCTCGGAACTATTCGGTCACGAAAAGGGCGCTTTTACGGGTGCGACTCAGCAACGCCTGGGTCGATTTGAATTAGCAAGCGGAGGCACGATCTTCCTGGATGAGGTCGGAGAACTTCCAGCCGAAACTCAGATTTCCCTTTTGCGTGTATTGCAGGAACGCGAGTTTGAGCGCGTCGGCGGCATTCGTCGAATCCGCGCTGACGTTAGGGTGATCGCGGCCACCAACCGTGACTTGCAGGCCGCCATCAGCGCTGGGTCCTTTCGCAGTGATTTGTATTATCGGCTGAATGTCTTCCCAATCGAGATGCCTTCTCTTCGAGAACGACGAGCGGACATTCCGATGCTGGTCGAATACTTTATCGATCGCTATGCGCGGAAGGCTGGCAAGAACATAAAACATGTCAACAAGAAGACGCTCGATTTGCTTCAGGCGTATACCTGGCCGGGAAACATTCGCGAACTGCAGAACGTCATCGAGCGTTCGGTGATACTTTGCGAAACAGAGATTTTCTCGATCGACGAAAACTGGATACCGCAGTCGCCGCCACTGACACCAGAGTCGAAAGAGCAAGTTGAGCTCACTCGGAGACTCCTCGTGCAAGAGAAGGACATGATCGAGGCTGCACTGAAAGATACCGGTGGCCGTGTGTCGGGACCCACGGGCGCTGCGGTCAAGTTGGGGATACCGCGGTCTACGCTGGAATCGAAGATTCGGTCACTGAAGATCGAAAAGAACCGCTTCAAGGTTTGAGGAGTTTGAGAGGTCGCGTCTGACATTTGATCAGGCAGCAACGACGGGAATAACTCAGCAATGCGCGAGTACGTCCCTTCGCAACAACTTTCACCCAAAGCAAGCTCTTCGGCTTATCGCGCTACCGGAATCTCGCCAATTGTCGAAACTCGGGCATCGCCGCGTCAGGCTAAGGTCTTCGTTTCAATATATTGAATCTCATTCTAGCCAAGACTTGATTGGGAGCGAACTTATGTACCAAGAGAACATCTGCGAAGAGGCGATTCGTGAAGAGCGGACTCGAATTGCCGGGGAACTCGACATGCTCCTGCAAGGGCAGCCACTCCCCAGAAATCACTCTTAAATGGGGCAAACATATTTCAATTCGGCAGGTTGAGTTTCTTCAACAGCGCGGCAAATCGCGGGTCGTTGTGCAAGCCCTTCAGTAGGGGATCCACTTTCGTTGCAATTAGACCGCCATCACGCTGGGCGTAAGCGCGGTTCAGCCACTCGAAGGCTTCGTCAGACTGGTTCCGGAAAGCATAAAACAAGGAGATCCCGTATGCATCACTTTCATGGTATTTCGCAATTAACTCCGTCAATGCGGCGTCCGACTCCTTTTTCCGCCCAAGCGCGTAGTACGCAATCGAATATAGGGTCTCACGTTGGGAATCAATTTGTATTCGCTCGATTTCGGGGAAAGCATCCTGCGGCCGCCCCTGCATGATATATATTTGGATCAAGTAGTAAGGGCCAGGCGGCACATCGGGGTTCAGTTCAATGGCCTTCTTGCAATCCGCTGCAGCCTTGTCCAGCTGCCCATTGAAAAACTCAATCTCCCCCAGGTTTTCCCAACTGTCTCCATTGAGTGGATCCAAGTCAACGGCTCGGCGACCCGATTGAAGAGCTTCGTCAAAGCGGCCGAGGTAGGCTGCCGAGGAAGCCGCCACTCTTAGAATCTCGGGATTTCCAGGTTCGAGAGCAATCGCCCGTTGGATGGAAGCATTTGCTCCGATCCAATCGAAGTCGACCTGTCGCTTAAGCCGTCCCAGTTGAGCATGAGCCGCCGCCAGGTCCGGGTTCAGCACTAAAGCTCGCTCAATCGCTTCCCGAGCAAGCCGCTGACCCTCTGCGACGGGAACAACACCCGCGTTAGCCTGCCAGTAGCGTGCTCGAGACAACCCGACCCAAGCCAGCGCATAGGAGGGATCAAGTTGAATCGCCCGTTCGTAATACCTCGCAGCCATGTCCACATCTTTGGCTGTCCTCCGCTGAAAGAAGTAGTACCCCTGTAGGTAGGCATCGAAGGCATCCGGATTGACTGGGCGCGGTCGTGCCAAGTCTGCCTGTTGTTGCGAAGTCAAGCGGAGTTGGATTTGCCGCGCAACAGACTCGGCTACAGCGTCTTCGACACTAAGAACGTCTTGCAATGGATAGTCGTAATCCTGGGACCACAGGTGAGTTTGGTCCTTTACTTGAATCAACTGAGCGGTAAGACGTATCTGATTTCCGTTCATGCGAAGGCTGTTTTCCAACACGTACTGCACAGAAAGATCGCGTCCAATCTGGTCCAGGCGTTCGTCCTTGTGCTTGTATCCCATGACGGACGTTCGCGCGATCACACCCAACTGTTCCGGATTAAGCCGGCCTAACTGTGAAATGGTTTCCTCGGTCAGACCATCCGCAAGATATTCCTTATTGGGATCGCCAGTGAGATTCTCAAACGGCAGTACGGCGAGCATGATTTTTTCTGATTTTGGTGGGGTGATTGCCCGAAAGTGTCGCCAGGACATGTATCCGACAACGACCACCAAAATGAAGGCAGACGCACGCACAAACGCAGCTTTCCGCCAGTTCTTGGGCGGTCTTGGAACCGGCTCATCTCCAGGACTTCGGAGGGCAGGTTGCGTATCGGCCGGCGAACTTTCGGCGGTCGATACTTGAACCGCAGCTTGTATCGCGGTGTCTGCCGTTTCGGCAACGGTTACATCCGCCGTAAACTGGTATCCCTTTCGAGCAATGGTGACGATTAAGCGGGTATCTTCCGGGTTGTCACCCAGCGCTTTGCGTAAATGCGAGATGTATTGCGTCAGGTTCCCCTCTTCCACGAAGGTGTCGCCCCACACGGCTTGCAGCAATTCCTCCTTGGTGACCAAGCGGTTGGGATTTTGCACCAGGAAGAGCAGAACGTCGAACGCCTTAGGGGTGAGAGAGACAGGTGAATCGGCGCGAGACAGCGTGCGCTTCCGCGAATCCAGCGCAAACTGGCCGAAACGGTATATGTAACCGTCGGCTACGCTCGACTCTTTATCCTTACCGAGGTCGTCCAATGTGAGAGCCATTCCAAATGCCTTTTCATAAGAAGCTCGCATCCTGAGGCTCTCAAGCGAAGAAGGCATCGCGAAATCGAAGGCTTTTTGAATACCACGAATTGGGGATCGATTGGTACCACTTTGCCCTGATCACTGCAGTTCTAGGAAGTCGTAGTTCGTTAACGTGAATGATTCTGAGTTTTTCATACTTTTTCAGGGTTACCTGAAGGACTTCCGAAGGCCTCTCCGTGAGAATAGGCCCAACGAGCTACAAGGGGGCTCAGATTCATGTCGACACAAACGATAGCTTTTCCGGATGATCATCAGGGTGCTGCTACTGTAGCGCGACTGCACCGACGCGCCAGGCTCCGGACATTTACACCGCCGAGCGAGCATCCCGACAACGAGATCGATGATTCTGAAAGGATCGTCCGCATTTGTGCCGCCATGAACGTGGTCTTGGAATTCATCCGGACTGCCAAGCACAGGGATTCAGGACTCCCGATCTCCGAGGAGACCAATCAATTTGAAGCAAGGGCAACCCTGCAATCCGCGGTCGAGGGATTAGAGCTCTTGAGGGAATACCTCTACAAGGAGAACCTGGTTCTACGAGATGAAGTGGATCGGGTCTCCATGTTTGAAGAGATTGTGGGAACGGCACCGGCGTTGCAGGCGGTGCTTTCGCGGGTGACCAAGGTGGCTACTGCAGATTCGACCGTTCTGCTCACGGGCGAAACGGGAACGGGCAAAGAGCTTGTTGCACGCGCCATCCACCGACGATCAAATCGCAGCGCGCGCGCCTTCGTCAGCGTGAGCTGCGCAGCTGTCCCGCGTGACCTGATCGCTTCGGAGTTGTTCGGGCATGAGAAGGGTGCCTTCACGGGCGCCACCCAGCAGCGCTTGGGTAGGTTTGAATTAGCTAATGGCGGTACGCTGTTCCTGGATGAAGTCGGAGAACTGCCATCCGAGACCCAAATTGCCCTCCTGCGTGTTTTGCAGGAGCATGAGTTTGAACGTGTCGGCGGGACGCGTCCGATACGCGCTGACGTCCGGGTGATCGCGGCGACAAACCGTGACTTGCAGGCCGCCATCAGCGCTGGATCGTTCCGTAGCGATTTGTTTTACCGCCTGCACGTTTTCCCGATTGAAATTCCTTCTCTTCGAGAACGAAAGGAGGACATTCCCTTGCTGGTCGAATACTTTATGGATCGCTACGCACGAAAAGCGGGAAAGAACATAAGGAATGTCAACAAGAAGACGCTCGATTCGCTTCAGGCGTATCTCTGGCCTGGAAATATCCGCGAACTGCAGAATGTCATCGAGCGTGCCGTAATCCTTTGCGACTCAGAAACTTTTTCAATCGACGAAAGCTGGCTAACCAAGCAGCCGTTTCTCACAGAACTGAGGAAAGAGACTCAGCTGCCCGGGAGACTGCTGGCAGAAGAAAAGGAGATGATCGAGGCTGCGCTCAAAGCAAGCCAGGGCCGCGTATACGGACTCGAAGGAGCGGCCGCCAAGTTGGGCATACCGCGGTCGACGCTGGAATCGAAGATTCGGTCACTGAAAATCGACAAGAATCGCTTCAAGGAGTCGCCCGGGAACTTGAGCAAATAGACAAAGAGGGAGGCACTAAAATACCTGTTTGTTCGCCCCACTGCGACGATCCGTCGCCGATTCCTTTTTCCCCTGATTCCTGTATTCAGACCAACTGCCTACGGAAACGAGGTTGTCACACGCTTAGCGCTATCGCCGGGCGATTGACACCGGTGGCGGACGGTCGACACCGGATTCGGCGAGAACGTTGTCATGCGCGTTTCGTGTAAGGCGCAAAAACCACAAAGTGCCTTTTTCACAAGTGGTTCGCTGGCGTCTTTCTTCTTCCGTGATGCGAGTCAAAAGAATCCTTGAATGGAAGCTGGAATGCAACGAAGTCCTGCGAAAGATGCTCGAAGGGTGCTTGAGACTCGCGTGAGTCCAGGCACGGGCGGGTTGTAAAGATGTCCATAAGCGCTAACCATGCAGAAGCTCTTGCCATTGCGGCATTTCCCCCAGGACTCGACGCGTATTGGGAAACCGTAAATCAAACAGTGTGGAACGAACGCGAGAACACTAGTGAAAAATGCGAGTTGGTTTACGAGATCAGTTGGATTTCGGAACTCGGGACGTGGCGGCGATTTCTGCGTTCGCAAAGAAAACTCAGGGGCTGAAAGCAGCGCCAACAGGTCTTTGCCAGCCGGGTGGGCCGAGCGGTGATTTAGGGAGTCTATCCTTAATATATGGGGGTTGGGGGACGCCCTGGCTTCGTCTGTGGGCCAGCACCGTCAGGTAGTTGACCGGCCGTAGACAATTTTCCCCTTTGGCGGTCATGCACTCTACTCGGCAATGAAATTTAATCGTTGTCAGCGAACGTGAACCACCATCAGCGAAATGTCATCGGTCGGAGGCCCGTGGCGCCAGGCAGTTACGCCATCGAGAATGGCCTGTTTCATTTCATTGGCAGGCAGGGAGGACGATTGACGGACAATTTCCTGAACGCCTGGGACACCCAGCATTTCTCCCCTGGAATCAAACGCTTCGGAAATCCCGTCGGTATAAACGACGATCCGATCATCGGGCTCGATATGCACCTCGAGACTGGTTGCGACATCGACGGCCTCGGGCAGTGCGCCAAGAATCATGCTACGGGACTCGATCAGAATGGGCTCTTGGCCACGACGCGCGAGCATTGCCGGCGGGTGGCCCGCCCCGGCAAAAACCATGCTGCGTCGATGCGGATCGATCCGAGCTGCTGCGACGGTCACAAACATTCCTGACCCGGGGATGTCTTCGATGAGAAAGCGGTTCAGTTCCCCGAACATATCGGTGAAGGGTTCTCCACTGCGCAGATGTGCCGTGGTCTTCGAGTAAATTCGATTCGCGAGGAGAGCCGCACCGATACCGTGACCAGAAACATCACAAACGAGCAAGCCGAGTTGGTTTTGGTCGGTCGTGTTCAAAAGAGCGAAGTCCCCTCCGATCGAGTGCACGGGATGATAGAAGACATCGACGCTCAGGGAGTCCGAGACCATGGATCGCGGTGTAAGGCTTTTTTGGACCCGTGCTGCGAGTCGCAGGTCTTCTTCGATTTCTGACTGGCGCTCCTGGAGCTTCTCGTTGGCAGACCGGAGTTCTTTCTCGGCGCGAACAAGTTCTGAGATGTCGGTGAATGTGATGATCCCAAATCGGCGACCGAAATTTTGGAACGTGCGGGAGCTGATGATTACGGGCATACGGCCGCCGCCGTTTCGAGGGAGGAAAAAAACATAGCGGTTGTGCCCGGCTCGGAACGCAACGTCTATCTGCTCCTTCAAGAAATCCCGTTCTTGCGAAGAATAGAAACGTGAAGGGTCAAATATGCCAAGCTCTTGCCGGCCAATGCCGGTCATTTCGAGAAAGCGGGAATTCGCAAAGAGCATTCGATGATGTTCATCTGCGATGATGACTCCCTCATTCAGAACCTCCAGTACGGTCTCCATCTGCGTGAGCCATTGGGGCTTTTCCATGTCGATCGAGTCGTTCTGGGGTGCGATCATCTGGCGCCTTGGGAAGCAAGGACGGATTGGATCGGTTCCGTCATGAAAAGCGGTCTTCGGCCGGGCAAAGTCTCGGTTAGGTTTGCCGGGAAAGTCTGAATCTCATCGTTTGCAGGAAAACATGAGGAATGTGTCGCCTCGTCGCAGCCAGAGGCGATTGGAGAACGATTGACCTGGTTGATCAAATGTTGACGGGCACGAAAGAGTCGCGCTTTAAAGGTTGAGGTCTTGATTCCCAGTTGGGCGGCAGCTTCGACGCATGACATTTCTTTGTAGTAGACCATGGTGAGGGCTTGTCGAAGCGTGGGACTCATTTTCTCGACAAGCGCATGAACGAACTGAAACCTTTGCGCTCGGAGGTAGACCGTTTCCGGGTCGGGTTCGAAGGCTGGAATTCTTTCGATCCAGGAAGTGTCATCGTTCGTGGTGGAGTCTGGACCCGAGTCGAGCCGGGAGTTTCTCTGCTTTCGGCGGATCATCAGCGACGCGTTGAACACGATGCGCGTGAACCAAGTCGTAAATGCGGAGCGGCCCTCGAACGTGCGCAAGTAGCGATACGCGGAGAGAAAGGCATCCTGAACGGCGTCCTCGGCGTCTTCCTGATTCCGCAAGATCGCGTAGGCCTGGCGGATGAATCTCGGACGTCCGGTCAAAAACATGTCGTGAACTGCTTCCCAATCCTTATCTTTATCTTTCGATCCCGATTGGACGTGCCTGCCTGACAGGATGTTCGCGCTGTGCTTTGTTGGCCGTGCTTTCTTTGGCGCTTCGGAAAAGTGAGAGTAACCGTCTGTCGCCCTGTTGCTGGTGCGGCGAATGGGGTTCGCAGTTGGATGTAGGTAGCTCAATGGCCAATCTCCTCCCGGTCTCGATTCGGTGATGCATCCGTGTCTCCAAAGCGGTCAGCGTTTTGAAGAGCAGCAAGGCGCCTTGTTTTCAATGGGAAGGAGATGGGCTGGTCGGCAGCGCGAACAAAGAGACTCTGGCCGTCCTGCATCCATGGCGAGACTTTGACGGTAACGTCTAGTTTGTGACGCACGAGTGGCGATGGGCTGCTGGTAGAGTCCGCACCGGCGGACGTTGAATGGTTCGCGAAGAGGACCAGTCGGCTGCCTTCGCGCGAGATTTCGCAATCCGTCTGTTTTCAGCAGAGAGAAACGATATGTCCTGGATTATGTAGAAAGTACTCCGGCGCGGACCGACTTCCTGACAAGGGCTTGACGGTAACGTCTAGGCCGTGACAGAAGAACCGTCCTCGACCAGGAATCGTGCCGTGCCGAGTCTCCAAGCGCATCGCCTTCAATGACATGCCCGTGGCCGCTGTGCCCTTCTAAGTGGCAAGCCCGTTGCACTGGAGGTAGCGGGTTTCCGGTAGGAGCAATCGTGCGGATAGGATTCGGGTCGGACCAGAACGGATTCGAATGTAAGGAACGCCGGCGAGCCAGATTTGCCGAGCAGGGGCACCAGGCGGAAGACGTTTCAACGGGCGATCCCAACCGAAGCGACTACTGGTGCATCACGGACGAACTTGCGTCGGCCCTTTATGCCGGCCGCTTCGATCGGGGAGTTCTGGTATGCGCGAGCGCCATCGGGGCTTCGGTGGCGGCAAACAAGCATCCTGGAATACGGGCGGCTCTGTGCCATGACGTGTACTCGGCGCGCCAGGGCGTCCAAAACGATGACATGAATCTTCTGGTGATGGGATCACGCGTGGTGAACGAAACTTTGGCGTGGCAGTTGGCCGATGCCTTTGTCCAAGCATCGTATGTTCCGAGGGAACAGGGGTTCGGAATTCCACCGCGGCGTCTGGCGCGTGTCATCGAGTACGTGCGGAAAAATCTGGACAAACCGCTGGCGGTGAGCGTGTTGTCCCGGATTGCGGAGATGAGCCAATCGCACTTCTCGAAGCTGTTCAAGCTGAGCACGGGGCTCGCGCCGCATCAGTTCGTTTTGCAGGAGCGCATCAATCGTTCCAAAGAGCTTTTGCGCCAAGGCAAGGAAAAGATCGTGGACATCGCGCTTGGTGTTGGATTCGAGAACCAGGCGCATTTCACGACGGTGTTTGGAAATCTCGTGGGCATGACGCCCCGCCAATTTCAGCGCTCGTCGGGCTCGGAAGCGAGTGAGATGTATCGTCCACAGCTCTCGGTTGTGGAATGTTGGTAAGGCAAGAGCACAGAAGCAGGAAAGCGCGACGGGATGTACCGGATGTGGAAGAGGGCCGTCACAAAATAGTTCGATTGGATTGACCAGGCGCAGCATCCAAAAGTTGTCGCAGGAGTTCGAAACGGGAAACAGAAACTCGAAAGAATGCGGTGGGGTATGACGATACAGTGGACGCGTGAAACAGAAGCAGGGAGAACGGATTTGAAAATGCGGTATCAGAAATTCAACGGATGTTTTAGAAGGCAGGGCGCGTGATGTCAACGACTCAGGCGGTTTTGGATCTCGATCAGCTTTGTATCAACACCATGAGGACGCTGGCCATCGATGCGATCCAGCAAGCAAATTCCGGACACCCGGGAACGCCCATGGGCATGTCCCCGACTGTGTATTGCCTTTGGCAGAGATTGTTGAGGTTCGATCCACAAGATCCAATCTGGATGAATCGCGATCGCTTCGTGCTTTCGGCTGGGCATGCGTCGACTCTGCTGTATACCGTCTTGCATCTTGCGAAAGTGCAAGCGGTCGATCCGGAATATGAAATTCTGGGAAGGCCGTCAGTCACATTGGATGACATCAAGTCGTTTCGCCAATTCGGAAGCCGCTGCGCGGGCCATCCGGAATACCGCTGGACATCCGGCGTCGAGACAACGACGGGTCCTCTTGGACAAGGAGTAGCCACAAGTGTGGGCATGGCCATTGCCGGGAAGTGGTTCGCGGCGCGCTACAACCGGCCAGGCCATGAACTGTTCGGGTATCGGATTTACGCGGTGTGCGGTGACGGGTGCATGATGGAGGGCATTTCGAGCGAAGCAGCTTCTCTGGCAGGCCACCTCAAACTCGACAACCTCTGCTGGATCTACGACAACAATCACATCACGATCGAAGGCAAAACCGATATCACGTTCACCGAAGATGTGGCGGGACGATTTCTGGCGTATGGCTGGAACGTGCTGCGGGTGGGCGATGCCAACGATCTCGAACGGATCGAGAACGCTTTAAAGACAGCGGCCGGCACTCCGGGTAGACCGTCCATCGTGATCGTGGACAGTCATATTGGTTACGGTTCGCCACACCGGCAAGACACCAGCGCGGCGCACGGCGAGCCGCTGGGTGAAGAAGAGATCAGGCTCACGAAGCAGGCGTACGGCTGGCCACCCGACGCTAAATTTCTGGTTCCCGGCGGGGTCTACGAACATTTCGAGTCGGGGATTGGACAGCGAGGCCGCGAAGCACGCCAGCATTGGGAGAAGCAATTCGAGGAGTACCGGAAGCAATTTCCAGAACTCGCGGCGGAGCTCGAACAAATTCAAAGGCGCGAGTTGCCGGCGAATTGGTCGAAAGACATTCCCGTCTTTCCAGCGGACGCCAAGGGCGTTGCAGGACGCGACGCGTCTGCCAAAGTGTTGAACGCCATTGCGCCGAATCTTCCCTGGCTCGTCGGAGGGTCGGCGGACCTAACTCCTTCGACGAAGACACGATTGACCTTCCCGAGCGCCGGCGATTTTCAGGCGGCCTCTCCTCAGGGCCGGAATCTACACTTCGGAATCCGGGAACATTCCATGGGCGCGGTTTTGAATGGCCTGGCGTTGTCAAAGCTCAAGCCCTTCGGATCGGGATTCCTCATTTTCAGTGACTACGGGCGCGGCGCGATCCGGCTGAGTGCCTTGATGGAAATTCCGGTCGTACACATCTTTACGCACGACTCCATTGGCGTGGGTGAAGACGGACCGACCCACCAGCCCATCGAACAACTGATTTCTCTGCGCGCCATTCCGAACCTCGTGGTTCTGCGACCTGCTGATGCGAACGAAGTTGCGGAAGCATGGAGAGTGATTCTGGCCATGCCGCGCCAACCGGTCGCGCTCATTCTGACGCGGCAAGCACTGCCCACGTTCGACCGCCAGCGGTTTGCGGCCGCGAGCGGTCTCGCACATGGCGCCTACGTACTCGCAGAAGCGGAGGGTGGCAAGCCAGATGTGCTGCTCATGGCCACAGGCAGCGAAGTGTCCTTGTGCGTCGAAGCGTACGAAGAATTGACGCGCCAAGGAATACGCGCACGAGTGGTGAGCATGCCTTCCTGGGAATTGTTTGAAAGGCAGAGCGAGGAATACCGGCAATCTGTTTTGCCGTCGAGCATCCAAGCGCGTGTGGCGGTGGAGCAGGCTTCCACTCTTGGTTGGTGCCGTTACACGGGTATGGATGGGGCGATTCTCGGAATGAAGACGTTCGGAGCGTCGGCGCCGTTGAAAGTGCTGCAGAAGGAATTCGGATTTACCGCAAGTCATGTTGTAGAAGCCGCCAAGGCGCAGCTCGCAAAGGTGAAATGAATATGCATGTTGCCGTCGCTTCCGACCACGCAGGATTTTGGCTGAAAGAAAAAGTCCGTGAATATCTCGCGGGCTTAGGACACACCGTCGAAGACCTGGGCACCTGCAACACGAACCCGGTCGATTATCCGGACTTTGCGGAAGCGGTTGCGACCGCAATTCTCAGGAAGCGAGTGGAGCGCGCCGTACTGATCTGTGGAAGCGGAGTCGGCGTCTCGGTGGCCGCGAATAAGTTCGCGGGCATTCGCGCCGGTGTGTGTCACGACACATATTCGGCGCACCAGGGCGTCGAGCACGACCACATGAACGTGCTCGTTCTCGGGGGCCGGATCATTGGCGAAGAGCTTGCCCATGAACTAGTGCGTGCATTTGTCAACGCCACAGAGTCTCAAGAAGAGCGCCACCTCCGGCGACTCGCCAAGATCGACGCCATCGAAGCGCGATGGGGCCTGGAACAGTTGAACAGATCGTCTGCAACACCGAGTCGTTGAATTTTAGCAGCAAAGAAAGGAAACGAGCACCATGACAACAGCAGCACTGAGCATTACGAAAGGCGCGAATCCGTTGAGAGGGCTTTCCGATTTTGGGCAGTCGGTTTGGCTCGACTACATTCGCCGCAGTTTGATCACAAGCGGAGAACTGAAAAGGCTGGTTGCGGAAGACGGCCTGCGGGGCGTGACCTCGAATCCGTCCATTTTCGAAAAAGCCATCGCGGGCAGCACGGACTATGAGGCAGTGATTGGCAGTCCCGAATCGGCAGGACTCGATGCCAAGGCGCTTTACGAAAAGATTGCCGTTAAGGATGTGCAGGACGCAGCCGACATTCTGCGTCCCGTGTGGGAGCAAAGCGAGTATCGGGACGGCTACGTCAGTCTCGAGGTCTCGCCGCTGCTCGCGCATGATACGGCGGGCACGGTCGAGGAAGCGAAGCGGCTATGGAAGAAGGTGGACCGGGTCAACCTCATGATAAAGGTTCCTGCCACGGCGGAAGGAATACCGGCTCTTCGCCAGCTGATCAGCGAAGGCATCAACGTGAACATGACGCTGCTGTTTTCGCGCGACGCGTACGAGCAGGTAGCCAAGGCTTACATTGAAGGTCTCGCCGCTCGTGCGGCTGCAGGTGGAGACGTGAGACGGATTGCGAGCGTCGCGAGCTTCTTTGTCAGCCGGATCGACTCCGCCATTGATGCACAAATCGGAAGCCTGCTCAAAACGACCAGCGAGCCGGCCCAGCGCGCGCGGTTGAGCGGCCTGCTTGGCAAGGTTGCCATCGCCAACGCGAAATTGGCGTATCACCGCTTTACTGAGCTGTATGCGGGAGGAGCATGGCATGCTCTCGCCAGTAAGGGAGCGCAACCTCAGCGTTTGTTATGGGCAAGCACCAGCACGAAGAATCCCAACTATAGAGACGTCCTTTATGTGGAGGAACTGATCGGCCCTTCAACGGTGAACACCATTCCACCGGCAACGTTCAACGCCTTCCGCGAGCACGGCAGGCTTCGCGCGAGCCTCACGGAAGACGTCGAAAATGCGGCAGACACGATGGAGTCATTGGAGCGAGCCGGTATCTCGATGAAAAAAATCACGGACGCGCTTCTCGAGGACGGACTGCGCCAGTTCGTAGACGCCTTCGCGAAGTTGCTCGAAGCCACGGGATCACGCAAGAGCACGGGCTCCACGGCGAAGATCAATTCGATTTCCTACGTATTGCCGGCAAAACTTTCGGCGGCTGTGGACCAGGCGCTCACGGATTGGGAGAAAAACGCCAAAGTGCGGCGGCTGTGGCGGGGGGATGCTTCGCTTTGGACCGGAGCGGATGAGAACCACTGGCTCGGATGGCTGGGGATCACGGACGACCAGGTGGCGCACAGTGAGCATTTGACGTCGCTCGCTGCCGAAGTCAAGAAGGCCGGATTCAAACACGCTCTGCTGCTGGGTATGGGAGGGTCGAGCCTCTGCCCGGAAGTTCTGCGGCTCACCTTCGGCAAGATCGAAGGGTTCCCTGAGTTACACGTTCTTGATTCCACGGATCCCGCACAGATCAAGGCGATTGAAGCGAAGATTGATCTGAAGAATACGTTGTTCATCGTGTCCAGCAAGTCGGGAGGCACGCTCGAACCCAACATTTACAAGCAATATTTCTTCGCGCGCGTTAAGGAAGCGGTCGGGGAAAAGGAAGCTGGAAATCGCTTCATCACCGTCACCGATCCGGGCTCGAAGATGCAGCACGTGGCGGAGAACGACAAGTTCCGGCACATTTTCTTCGGCTTGCCGAGCATCGGCGGACGCTACTCTGCGCTGTCCAACTTCGGCATGGTCCCTGCGGCGGTGATGGGGATCGATGTGCTGAAGTTCTTGAACCGGACGGAAGAAATGGTGCATGCCTGCGGGGCGACGGTACCGGCGCCGGAAAATCCCGGCGTAGTTTTGGGGGCGATTCTCGGAACACTGGCAAATGAAGGCCGGGACAAGGTGACGATTATTTCCTCGCCCGGCATTTCGGACCTGGGAGCCTGGCTCGAGCAGCTTCTGGCCGAGTCGACAGGCAAGAACGGCAAGGGAATCATTCCGGTAGACGGCGAGCGTGTGGGGAAGCCCGAGAAATATGGGAACGATCGCCTGTTCGCGTATCTCCGTCTCACATCCGCGCCCAACACTGCACAGGATGCGGCGGTTGCTGCACTCGAAAAAGCGGGACAGCCGGTAGTGCGCATCGCCGTCGAGGATACCTACGCGATCGGCGAAGAGTTCTTCCGTTGGGAGATTGCCACCTCCGTGGCCGGATCGATCATCGGCATCAACGCCTTCAACCAGCCGGACGTGGAAGCCAGCAAGATCGAGACCCGGAAACTGACGAGTGAGTACGAAGCGAAGGGGAAGTTGCCCAGCGAGGAGCCATTCTTCGAAGGCGACGGCGTGAAGCTGTACGCGGATGCGAACAATACACAGGCTCTCAAGCAAGGAAAGACGCTCGCCGAAATCCTGAGAGCGCATCTCGGCCGGGCAGGCGAAGGAGACTATTTTGCTTTGCTGGGCTACATCACGATGAACTCCGAAAATGAAAAGACTCTCGAGGAGATTCGCCACAAGGTGCGGGACACGAAGCACCTCGCGACTGTTCTCGGATTTGGACCGCGGTTTCTGCACTCGACCGGGCAAGCCTACAAGGGTGGTCCGAACAGCGGCGTTTTCCTGCAAATCACATGTGACGACGCTCAAGATCTTCCCGTTCCCGAGCAGAAATACACGTTTGGCATCGTGAAGGCGGCGCAAGCGCGCGGGGATTTTGCGGTGCTCGCCGAGCGAGGAAGACGGGCACTTCGTGTGCATCTTGGCAAGGACGTGAAGGCAGGACTTGCAAAGTTGCAGGGCGCGATCAGCCAGGCACTGGCGTAAAGCGGCGTCTAGTTTGAATTTCGAAAAAACGAGATAAGAGGGGAGCGATAACAATGCAACTGGGAATGATTGGACTGGGAAGAATGGGCGCCAACATGGTGCGTCGGCTCGCGAAAGCCGGACACCAATGTGTAGCGTTCGACCGGAACGCGGAGTCCGTAAGACAAGTCGCACAGGATGGGACGATCGCGGCTAGTTCACTCGATGATCTGGTGAAGAAGCTCAAACGGCCGCGGGCCGTGTGGCTGATGGTTCCGGCGGCGGTGGTAGACGCGACGCTGCAGGAACTGACGGGGAAACTGGACGCCGGTGACATTGTGATTGATGGCGGCAACTCGTACTACATCGACGACATCCGCCGCGCGAAAGAACTCACCGCCAAGGGACTGCACTACGTGGATGTGGGCACGAGCGGTGGTGTCTGGGGACTTGAGCGCGGCTATTGCCAGATGATCGGCGGGGAAACGCAGGTCGTTGAGCATCTTGATCCGATCTTCAAGTCGCTCGCTCCAGGGCGCGGAGATATTCCGCGCACACCGGGCCGCGAAAAAGTTCCCGGAACTGCCGAAGAGGGTTACCTGCACTGTGGCCCATCGGGCGCGGGGCATTTCGTGAAGATGGTGCACAACGGAATCGAGTACGGATTGATGGCCGCTTATGCGGAGGGGCTCAACATCCTCAAGCATGCCAATGCCGGCAGTGGAACCCGGGAAGCGGATGCCGAGACCACACCACTGCGCAATCCGGAGAATTATCGTTATGACTTTCCGCTTGCGGACGTCGCGGAGGTCTGGAGACGAGGCAGCGTGGTCGCCAGTTGGCTGCTCGACTTGACGGCGATTTCCCTGCTGGAACAGCCCTCCCTCGAACGCTTTTCGGGACGAGTCTCGGATTCCGGGGAGGGGCGCTGGACGATTCTTGCGGCTATCGAATCGACGACACCCGCACCCGTTCTTACGGCATCTCTCTACGAGCGTTTTGTTTCCCGCGGGGAAGACGATTTTGCAGCGAAGCTTTTGTCCGCGATGCGATTTCAGTTTGGCGGACACCTGGAGAAGGCGGCAGGCGCCAAGTAAATGGGCCCGAAAGGAAAATAGCAAATGTCAGATCAGATCCATATGACGGAAGGCTTCAACGAACACGGACTGCAGGCGGGTCCCTGCGTGATGGTGATTTTCGGAGCGAGCGGGGACCTGACGAAGCGCAAGCTGATTCCGGCGCTGTGCAATCTGGCCAAAGAAAAGCTGCTGTCGCCGCAATTCGCGGTGATCGGGTTCTCCTACGATGCGATGACGACGGACACGTTTCGCGCGCAGCTCAGCAAGGACGTGAAGGAGTTCTCTGACGAGCCTGTGGACGCGAAACTCTGGGAATGGTTCCTCGAACGAATCTATTACGTGCAGGGAGATTTCCAGGACTCCGCCGCCTATGAAAAGCTGCGGGTGCAGATTGCGGCAGCGGAAAAAACCCATTCCACAGCAGGAAACCGTTTCTTTTATCTGGCGGTGTCTCCCAAGTTTTTCGCCCCTGTGGCGAAGCAATTGGGCCAGGCCGGGCTGACAAAGGAGCAGGACGGCAAGTGGGCCCGGGTCATCGTGGAAAAGCCGTTCGGCAGAGATCTAGATTCGGCGAAAGAGCTGAACCGGGAGCTCAAGCAGATTCTGAATGAACAGCAGATCTACCGCATCGATCACTACCTGGGCAAGGAAACCGTACAGAATCTGATGGTCTTCCGGTTCGCAAACAGTATTGCGGAACCGCTCTGGAACCGGAACTTCATCGACAGCGTGCAGATCACGGCGGCGGAAACCGTGGGCGTCGAGCAGCGAGGCGGATTCTATGAGACGGCCGGCGCATTGCGCGACATGGTGCCGAATCACCTGTTTCAACTGCTTTCGTTGACGGCGATGGAGCCGCCGATTTCGTTCGATGCCGATGCCGTGCGCGACAAGCAGGCGGAAATCCTGCATGCCGTGCAAGTGCCGACTCCCGAAGAAGTACTGACTCATGCAGTGCGGGGTCAATACGGCGAGGGTATGACGGGAGAGGAGCGACTGATCGCTTACCGTAACGAAGCCAAGGTTTCGCCCGCATCGAACACCGAGACCTATGTGGCCTTGAAGCTGCAGATTGACACCTGGCGCTGGTCCGGCGTGCCGTTCTACCTGCGCACGGGGAAGCGCTTGCCTCGGCGCGCCACAGAAATTGCGATTCAGTTTCGGCGGTCTCCCATCGTGCTGTTTCGAAAAACAAAAATCGCCGACCTGCAGACAAACCGGTTGGTGATTCACATTCAACCCGACGAAGGAATTTCTCTGCGATTTGGAGCGAAAGTTCCTGGCCCGGTTATGCGGCTGGGCCTGGTGAACATGGAGTTTGACTACGCGCGCGATTTTGGAAGCTCGCACAGCACGGGGTATGAGAGGTTGTTGTACGACTGCATGATAGGAGATGCCACATTGTTCCAGCGGGCGGACATGGTCGAAGCAGGGTGGAAGGTCATCCAGCCGGTGCTCGATGTATGGAAAGCACTGCCGGCACAGGGCTTTCCGAACTACGCGGCGGGATCCTGGGGTCCGGCGGAAGCGGATGAATTGCTGGCCAAGGATGGACGAACGTGGCGAACGATTGGGCAAGACGAATCATCGACTGAGCCGCGCCAGGTTCCGGAAGCGGCAGGCCGGGCAACCGCCGGGGCGAGCTGAAACTATGAGCACGAATCGAGAAGTCAAGATCTTGGCGGATGCCAACGGAATCGCGGAAACAGCCGCCGCGGAGTTCGTCGAAGCGGCTCGGGAGGCCGTTCGAGAAAAGGATTCTTTCTCGGTAGCGCTCTCCGGCGGGTCGACTCCCAAAGCGTTGTACGCTTTGCTGACAAACAACCCGCTGCTGCAGGCCATGGTGCCTTGGAAGAAGATCCAGTTTTTTTTCGGCGACGAACGCCATGTACCACCGGACGATGCGGAAAGTAATTTTCGAATGGCCACGGAAGCGATGCTCGGGAAGGCCCCGGTCGATCCGAAGCAGGTGCATCGCATCCATGGTGAGAATCCGAATGCCGCGGAAGCAGCGGAAGAGTACGCGGAGGAATTGCGTGCAAGTTTCCGGTTGAAAGCGGACGAGTTCCCACGTTTCGATCTGGTGTTACTGGGCATGGGTCCGGAAGGGCATACCGCTTCACTTTTTCCGGGCACCAAGGCACTCAAAGAAGAACGGCAACTGGTCGTCCGCAATTGGGTGGGCAAGCTGTACACGGATCGCATCACCCTGACACCTCCGGTGCTGAACCATGCGGCGAGAGTCATCTTCATGGTCCACGGCGCAGAAAAAGCACCAGCGCTCAAGGCAGTGCTCGAGGGACCCTACGAACCGGACCAACTTCCTGCGCAGATCATCCGTCCCGAAAACGGCAGAGTTTTATGGCTTATGGATCCGACGGCGGCGAGCATGCTCGTGCCGCAGGCGAAGCGAGCGGTTTAGGAGAAACCGATGGCGACCATTGCACAGACAACAATTCAAAATCATCTCGGCGCGAGCGCGGAGACCTTACTGGGATTTCATTCGCCGAAGATTGCCAAGGAACGGCTTCATCTTCCGGGGCCGGACTTCATTGACAGAGTCTGGGCCGCATCCGACCGGAACATCCGGGTTCTGACGAATCTGCAGCGGCTGTTCGAACACGGGCGGCTGGGCAAAACCGGCTACCTTTCGATTCTCCCCGTGGACCAGGGCATTGAGCACTCGGCAGGGGCGAGCTTCGCGAAAAACCCGGACTACTTCGACAGCGAAAATATCGTCAAGCTGGCAATCGAGGGCGGCTGCAACGCCGTGGCTTCGACCTACGGCGTCCTGGGCTCGGTTGCACGGAGGTACGCGCACAAGATCCCGTTTATTGTGAAGATGAACCATAACGAATTGCTGACCTATCCGAACAAGTTCGATCAAGTCCTGTTCGGGAGTGTGAAGGAAGCGTACGACATGGGCGCCGCGGCAGTCGGAGCGACGATCTATTTCGGCTCGGAGCAGAGCGACCGGCAAATCGTGGAGATCAGCAGGGCGTTTGCGCACGCGCATGAACTCGGTATGGCCACGGTGCTGTGGTGCTACTTGCGCAACAGTGCGTTCAAGAGGGACAAGGACTACCACGTTTCCGCGGACCTGACTGGGCAGGCGAATCATCTGGGCGTGACGATCGAAGCGGACATCATCAAGCAAAAGCTGGCCACCAACAACGGCGGCTATCAAGCCCTCAACATGGGCGATTCGAGTTACGGCAAGTTCGACAAGCGCATTTACTCGGACCTTGCGAGCGACCATCCCATCGATCTTTGCCGTTACCAGGTGGCAAATTGCTTCATGGGACGGGCCGGAATGATCAACAGCGGCGGGGCATCGGGCGCAAACGACTTCGAGGAAGCAGTGGTTACGGCGGTGATCAACAAGCGTGCAGGTGGCACAGGATTGATCTCAGGGCGCAAGGCGTTTCAACGGCCGCTTCAGGAAGGAATTCAGCTGCTGAACACCATTCAGGGCGTCTATTTGAGTCCGGAAGTAACCATTGCTTGAAGGTCAGACCAATTGAGAGTATCCGATTGCGTTTTTTTCTCAGTGAAAAGAACCGTTAGGAGGAATGGTGTCAAATCGATTGGAGGGTAAGGTGGCCGTCGTAACGGGCGGCGATCAAGGAATCGGAAGGGCGATCGCGGAACGCCTGGCAGGCGAAGGCGCGGATGTCGCGATCTGCTATCGGAAAAACAGCAAAGGCGCAGACGAAGTCGTCGCGGGAATCATTTCGAGGAAACGCCGTGCAGTTGCGTTCCAAGCGGACATCGGCAAGGTCTCCGATGGCCAGAAGTTCATCACGGAGACTGTGGCGAGCCTCGGGAAGATCGACATCCTCGTCAACAACGCGGGACTCGAGAAGCGCGCGGACTTCTGGGACGTGACCGAAGAGGATTTCGACGCTGTCCTCAATGTCAATTTGAAGGGCATGTTTTTTACAACGCAAGCGGTGGTGCGTCATCTTCGGCAATCCGGGCGCGCCGGAAAAATCATCAACATCAGCTCAGTGCACGAAGAACTGCCCTTCCCACATTTTGCTTCCTATTGCGCGAGCAAGGGGGGCATCAAGATGCTCACGCGGAACCTGGCAATCGAGCTTGCTCCGAACAAAATTACCATCAACTCGATTGCGCCTGGCGCGATCGAAACGCCGATTAACACAAAACTCCTCAACGATCCGGTAAAGCTCAAAGAACTGCTTGGGAATATTCCGCTTGGAAGGCTCGGAACACCGGAAGACGTCGCCGGTCTCGCCGTTTTCCTGGCTTCCGGGGAGTCGGACTACGTGACGGGGTCCACGTTTTTTGTCGACGGCGGCTTGTTGTGGAATTACCAGGAGCAATAGACAGTGGGATGCGGAAGGAATGCTAGAGACCGAGGTTAAAGACGATGACAGCAAAAAAGGCAGATGCAGTTCGACCGATCAAGATGGTGATTGCCGATGTCGATGGCACATTAGTGACCCAGGATAAGGTGCTGACCAAGCGCGCCACCGACGCCGTGCTGCGCCTCGGTGAAGCGGGGATTCAATTTAGCATCACGAGCGGACGGCCTCCACGAGGGATGGCCATGTTGATCGATCCGCTGAAACTGAAGCAGCCATTGGCCGCGTTCAACGGTGGCGTGCTGATCGATCCCGACCTGACGACAGTTGTCGACCAGAAGTTCCTTCCTGCGGGAGTGCCGGAGAAAGTAATCGAAGCCATCGAGAACCACGGCCTGGACGTATGGGTGTATACCGACACCGAATGGTTCGTGCGCGACGAAAAGGGCGCGCACGTGGCACGCGAGCAGTGGACTGTGAAGTTTCCTCCTAAGGTGGTCAAGACATTTGCCGGACTGCTTGGGCGCGTGGCGAAGATTGTGGGTGTGAGTGACGACTATGATCGGGTGGCGAAATGCGAACAAGATGTGCAGCAGGCTGGCGGCACGCACACTTCCGCGGCGCGTTCCCAGCCCTACTACCTTGATGTGACCCATCCTCAGGCCAACAAGGGCGGGGTTGTGCTGTCGATGTCGAAATTACTGAACATTCCGGTAGCAGAGATCGCGACCATTGGCGACATGCCGAACGACGTTCTGATGTTCGAGAAGAGCGGGGTCAGCATAGCAATGGGGAACGCTAGCCCCGAGGTTCAGGCGTCGGCCACGTACGTGACGACCAGCAACGAAGAGGAAGGATTTGCCACGGCGATCGAGAAATTCGTGTTGAACGCGCGTTCCGCGAACGTCTAAGACATCCCGAATCTCACCGCAGCAAGGAGAACTGAGCCAAGCCTCGCCGAGGCCCTGCGCTATTCGTGTGACCGAAAATGTACAGCGTATCCCATGCAAAGCGGTTGTCGAGGATCCTCGCCCTTGCCCTTGCGGCGTGGGCCTTGCCGTCTGCGGCCCAGCAACCCGATGACCTGCAGAAGCAACTGCAGCAGCTCAAGCAGCAGTATGAGCAAACAACACAGGAACTGCAGCAGCGCATCGCCGCACTGGAACAGCAAATTGAGAAGCAGAAAGAAACTGCCGAGAAAACAAAGGCGGGAAAGGTTGCTGCTGCCGAGTTGGCTGGCGAGCAGGCAGCCCAGAAAGCGGTTCTCGGTGCGACCGATGACGTAGGTGCAAAGTTCCAAGGCGAGATCCCTTCGGAACCAACCTACGACCTGCTGCGAGAAGCAGACGAGAAGATCGTGAGACTCCAGGAGCAAGCGAAGAGTTTTGAATTCCACGGCTATTTCCGGTCCGGCTACGGTCTGAACAGTGTGGGCGGGCAACAAGTGGCGTTCCAGGCGCCCGGCGCGGACGCGAAATACCGCTTGGGAAACGAAGCGGAAACCTACGGAGAGTTGATCTTTGTCAACAACTGGGTGAACCCCGGGCACAGCTCCGACAAAGCGTGGTTCAAAACCGAGGCCATGATCGAGGCCAACACCACGAACTCGGCGAGCTATGCAAATTTCCCAGCGGGCACCGGCAACGATCAGTTCCGCTTGCGGGAAGCCTTTGTGCAAGCTGGTAACGTGCTCGAGAGCCAGCCGGACGCGAAGTTCTGGGCCGGTGAACGATATTACCGCCGCCAGCACATTGAGATTAACGATTTCTATCCGCTCGACATGAGCGGATACGGCGGTGGCGTCGAGGACCTCCATGTGGGGATCGGAAAGATGGCGGTGGCGTTCCTTTCCGGTGCGCGGCCGGACATCGTGACGCAAAACGGATACCTCGCCAAGAGCAACATCGATGTGCGTCTCTACGACTTGAAGGGACCGGCAGGGCTGTGGGGAGCATGGTTCGACTACGCGACATCAAAAGGGGGAGCAACCGCGACGGGCACCACAATTCCCACAACGGATGGGTATGCATTCGGGCTGCGCCATCAACGTCTTGAATGGCACGGTGGCTATCATTCGTTTTCGATTCAGTACGGAACCGGAGCGGCCAGCAATTTCAGCACGTCGATCGACGATCCAACGCCCTTTCTCCAAAGTTCGGCGCGCCTTCTAGTCGTGGAACAAGTGCTCGTTCAACCGAACGACAAGTTCGCGATCATGCCCATCTTCATCTACCAGCGGTCCAAAGACGGCAATCCGCAGCACGATTGGGTTCAGTGGGTTTCGTTTGGCGCGAGACCGGAAATCTTTTTTAACAAATACATTTCTCTGGCGTTCGAGGGAGGATTCGATCACACCCACAGCGTCGGCCAGTACGACGGATGGCTGCGCAAGATCACGATCGCGCCACAAATCGGAGCGGGCAGAAAGTTTTTTAGCCGGCCGGTCCTTCGCGCGTTCCTGACGTATGCGAGCTGGTCGAACGGATTCCGGGGTTTCGTAGGCGGAGTGCCTTATTTCGACAGAACGAACGGCTTGACCTACGGCGTGCAAGCTGAAACGTGGTGGTAGCGTCTGGCAAGGGCAACCGGATGGAACAGCAAAGCGAGGGAAAATGGCAACTCAGGAAATAGCGACCAGCCCGGGACCAGCACAAAGCGTCCCAGCGGCTTCGACGTCCCCCAATTACTCACGGCCTCTGGCTATCGTCACCACGCTGTTCTTCATGTGGGGGTTTCTCACCTGCCTGAACGACATTTTGGTGCCGCACCTCAAAGCGATTTTTGATCTGAGTTTCACGCAAGTCATGCTGGTGCAGTTTGCGTTCTTCTCCGCCTTCTTCCTGTTCTCCGTTCCATGGTCGAAGATCGTGAATCGCATAGGCTACCAAAGGAGCATGGTGGTTGGATTGCTGACGATGGCGTTTGGAGCGTTCCTGTTCGTCCCCGCCGCATCGGTCGTTTCCTATCCACTGTTTTTGACCGCGCTTCTGGTGCTCGCCGCAGGGATCACCGGCCTTCAGGTATCGGCCAATCCGTACGTGGATCTCTTGGGGAAGCCGGAAACGGCATCGAGCCGCCTGGATCTAACGCAGGCGTTCAACTCGTTGGGTACCACGATCGCGCCGAAGCTGGGAGGGTTGCTGATCCTGAGCGCGGCGCCCTTGGCTGTCGAACAGTTAAGGCAACTCGCGCCCGAAGCACTGCACGCCTACCGGGTGCAAGAAGCAGCCTCGGTCAAGATGCCATACACCGTTATCTGTGTTGCTCTCGTCTTGCTGGCCGTTTTGATCGGCACGTTCAAATTGCCGAAAATTGAAACGAAAGGAAGTCGTCCCGGAGAAAAGGTCAACGATTCCATCTGGAAGCACCGCAATCTGGTCCTCGGCGCGATCGGTCTTTTCAGCTATGTGGGTGCGGAAGTTTCCATTGGAAGTTTTCTGGTGAATTATTTCGGTTTGCCCGAAATTGCGAGCCTCTCCGCCAAGACCGCCGCAGGCTTTGTTTCCTTCTACTGGGGCGGCGCCATGATCGGCCGGTTTCTCGGCGCGGGACTGTTGCGGCGCATGAAAGCCGAGTATCTGTTGGCTCTTTGCGCGATCTCTGCGGCGGTACTCGTCGTGGTTTCCATGCTATCGGGCGGACACACGGCGATGTGGACGATTCTCGCCGTTGGCTTCTTCAATTCGATCATGTTCCCGACCATCTTCAGCCTGGGGTTGGCGGAACTCGGTCCGCTTACAGGAAATGGATCTGGCATCCTGACCATGGCTATCGTCGGCGGAGCAATCCTTCCGGTGGTACAAGGGGCAATTGCGGACCATGTTGGTCTTCACCACGCGTTTCTGCTGCCTGTGATTTGCTACCTGTATATCTTGTTCTACGCGCTAAACGGATCGAAACCGAACAGCCAGCGGTACGCAAAGGCCTAAAGGTAAACCTCCACGGGTCTCTGGCGGAGAGCCCGCGTATCTTCGGCGATACACTCCGATACTTGTTGTTTTCGCCGTGGTGTGGCCGGAGCAGGATGGCAGGCAGTTGAAATTTTTTTGTCTGATGGAAGCCGATGTGGATCGGCGAAGTGTAACTTCTAGCAGATTAGAAGGACCCTTGGACACTTTCCGCGGGTTGCTCTGCGACCGCGAGCGCGGCTTCTAACAACTTTCCGCGTATTTTCCCGGATGTCGCCTTCCTCGAATATGGCGCTTCCCGCGACGAGTATCTGAGCGCCCGCGCGCACAATATCCGAGACCGTATCGTGGTGTACTCCACCGTCGACTTCAATCCGGAACTGCAGGTCCCGGGACTCCCGAATTTTCGAAAGCAACTCAATTTTTCGAAGAGAAGAGCGGATGAAGGATTGGCCGCCGAATCCAGGATTTACGCTCATGACGAGTACGTGATGCACCAGAGGAAGAACTTCCTCGAGTGTGTGAACGGGAGTGGCAGGGTTCAGGACCACCCCGGGCTTGCACCCGTGCGAAGCGATGAGATGGAGGGTGCGGTCGAGATGAATGCAGGCTTCCTGATGGACGGAAATCCAATCGGCACCGGCGTTGGCGAAAGCCGGAATGAACTCGTCTGGTCGCTCAATCATAAGATGACAATCGAGTGGTACGTCGGGAGACCTTGCGTAGAGAAGCAACGACCGCAGGCCCGATTGTGAGATTGGGGACGAAGTTACCATCCATGACATCCACGTGTAGAACGGTCGCGCCACCCTCCACGGCGGCTTGTGTTTCTGCGCCGAGCCGGGAGAAGTCGGCAGAAAGAATAGAAGGAGCAAGCTCGATCATGGGAAATGCCTCATCGGGTGAGAGTCAGTTCGCGGCCCGTGCACGGTCCGCTTCGCCATGCCCAATTTTTTGGATGATGCGGTTTCCGATTTTTTCTCCCCGAAGGAAGCCCACGGGTCGAAGATCGTCTTTACTCTGGACGACTGGCAACCAGGCGATGCCGTGATCGAGCATGGTGGCGGAGGCCACAAGAGGCGAATCATCCAAAGACACGCACACAGGATTTCGGAGACAGAAGGTCGCTTAATTTACGCTGGCCGACGTCTCCCCTCTTGTCCGTGGGGATGACGGCGATGCGAGCGATAATGTCATAAATGTCGTCACGATCCAGAGTCCCCCAAAGACGCTGCTTTTCGTCAAGGATCAGGAGTTCGCCGGTAGCACTCTGATTGAGCGCTCCGAATGCGTCGGCGAGGGTGGTCTCTGCACTGAGGGGCTCGGGAGGAAGAGGATCAAGGAGGGACGCAATGGTTTCACCGGCCAGGAGGGACTTGGCCAACGGCAAGCGCCGCCAAAAGTCGCCCGACCGGCGGGTGACGGCCTTTGCCATCAGATCACGAAGGGGGGCAAAAGAACCCGCCAGTTGCGAGAACAACGCGCTTCCGATCTGCACCAGGCGCACCACGGTACGAGCCCGGACGCTTGTTTCGTGCGGGCGATTTCCCAAAAGGGCGGCCTCACCAAAAAAGTCGCCTTTGCCGAGAACCGCGACAATCTTGGCCTCCTGGTTGGTTTCGCTTGTCTGTAGAACCTCCACCTCGCCGTCTTCGATGATGCTGAAAGTTCGCGCCACCTCGCCCTGCTGGTGAATGAAATCGCCGGGACGGTAGTACGCATGCCTGACATCTTCGGCCGTATTGATATTCAGGAAGCCGAGATCGCGCGGAAAAACTAGATCCCAAGCCCAGTCCAGAGCGACTTTAATTCGACGCGACCAAGTGGGCAGCTTGAAGAGGTAGACACCACGCCAGAGAAACCATGCGAGGAAACCCGAGACATGCACAGCCAAGCATCTCGGCGACAGCCTCATACCCGCCGATGGAACAGAGCTGTCCCAGGGCTTTAAAGCGGAACGGTTGGGTAGCCCCACCGTACAGAATTCGGACGAGATTAAGTGCCGCCTGGCGGCCCTGGCGTTCGGCAAATTGACCTGTGGGAGGCGATGGCTTGCCATCGAAGGCGTTCACAATGTATGCACAATCGCCAATTGCCCAGGCATTCGTCTGACCTTCAATGCGCATCTCCGGCGCAGTGCGTATCCGTCCTCGTTCCTTGGGCACATGGAGATGTTGCACCAGCGGAGAAATGGAGGTTCCGATGGTGCAAACGATTGTAGCTCCACGAAGCATGCGTCCATCGTTCAATTCGATTCCCTCATGGGTCGCGGCAACCGCGCGAGTATTGAGCAGCATCGTGATGCCGGCCTTCTGCATCCTCTTCTTCGCGAATTCCCGCAGCTTCGGTGCGACTTCGGGCAAGATCTGGTCCTGGGAATGGACCAGGGTGACAACGACATCTTCTTTCCGGAAATTCCGATAAAAGCGGGTGCTGCTGCGAACGAGTTCGTTGATTTCACCGGCAACTTCGACGCCGCTGAAGCCGGCTCCCACGACGATAAAATTGAGATGCCACCGGCGACGCTCGGGATCACTTGAAGCCTCGGCTTGCTCCATCTGCCGGACGACGTGCTGGCGAAGATCGATGGCATCGCGCATCACCTTGAAGGCGAATGCGTGGTCACTCATTCCCGGGATAATACCGAGATTACTTTCCGCTCCACAGGCAATCACCACGTGGTCGTAGTGCAGCCGAGCGAGCGCGCCGCTTCCATCGTCAAATTCAATTTCTGAAGAGGCAAGGTCGATCCGCTCGACGCGCTCCGTACGGCAACCGACTCCGGGAAGCATTTGCCGTAGAGGAGCGGCGGCCGCGTCCGCGTTAATCGAAGCTCCCGCGACATCTGCCAGGAGAGGATGGAATACCATGTGATTCTCGCGGCTGAACAAAAAGATTTCGCATTCGGCCGAGGTCAGCTTGCTGCGCAAAGTTTTTGCAAACTGCACCGCGGCAAATCCTCCACCGACGACGACGACTCGGATTGGTTTCACTTCTTTACTCCTGTACCCGGGTTGTACCGAAGACCCGGGTTCCTCGCAATCATGGATCCAGCGTCACAACACGCCGGGAAAAAACATTCTGACGTTCTACTTCAAGATAGATAGCCGGGAATACCGTGTATTTCGGAAACGTGCGAACGCTATTCAAAACACATGCGGTAATCCTTATGGCCTGAGATCGCTGGCTTTTTGCGCCGCTTCAGCCGTTCCGAGCGTTCCAACAGCGAGTTCTTTGGCATGTTCTCTGCTGCGACGAAGCCGGCTGCTGAATGCGCTCCTCTGCTCTTTTGTCCACCCGAAGGCGAGTTGGACAACATGATTCAGCAACACTCCCGCGATTAACAAAGCGGCCAGGCTGGCAAACAGAGCCGAGAAAATAAAGAACAAGACGATCAGCTCCCGGGCGTAAAACAGGTGCGTCGCGATGAGAGCGATGGCTGCCAGCCCTGCGCACTTAAAAATTTTCCCACGTGGTATGGAATAGTTCATTGCCCAGCTTTCTTATTCGACCGAGGTGAAGAGGTTTAACTGCCATGCTAGAAGAATGGCTCCAGCGCGAACCTAGTCGCTTTCGGTCAGTCCTCCCAGTGATCTGCGGGTGGCGTGATGCCGAGCCGTTTCATCTTGTAAAACAGGGTGGTGCGCTTCAATCCAAGTCTCGCGGCGGCACCCCTTGGGCCACCCAGCTTCCAGTTGGCCCGCTGGCACGCGGCGAGGATCTCGCGACGGACTTTGTCCTCGAGAGTTGGATTTGAAACTTCGACTGACGCCGATTCGATCTTTTCGGGGGGAGGCGCGTCGAAGACTCCATCCGTTGAAAGGATTACGCCGCGCGCGACGTAGTTCTGCAACTCTCGAATGTTCCCAGGCCATGGATGTCGCACCAGAGATTCCATGATTTCTTCAGGAATAGCCTCGATTGACTTGTCCATGGAGTTCGCGAGCTCTTCGACGAAATACTTTACGAACTCCCGAATATCGGATTTCCTTTCGCGAAGAGGCGGCAAGGAAATTGGGAAAATATTGAGTCGGTAGTACAGATCTTCGCGGAATTCCCGGTCTCGTACCATTTGGCGCAGGTCCCGGTTTGTCGCAGCGACGACGCGCACATCGACCCGGGTGGTGCGCGTGCTGCCAACCGGTTCGAACTCGCGCTCCTGCAGGACACGCAACAGCTTGGGCTGAAGTTCCAGCGGCATGTCGCCAATTTCATCGAGAAACAACGTGCCGCGATCAGCCAGCGCAAAACGTCCTACATGCGAGGTAAAAGCGCCAGTGAAGGCTCCCCGTTCATGCCCGAAAAGCTCGCTTTCAAGGAGGCCCGGAGGCATTGCGGCACAGTTCAACTTAACGAGATTCCGGCTTCGGCGTGGGCTGAGTTCGTGGATCGCCCGTGCAATCACTTCTTTGCCGGTGCCGGTCTCACCAGAGATCAGGACAGTGGCATTCGTGGGTGCTACCGCCTCAACTTGAGAGAGGATGGAGCGCAGGCCGCCGCGGCGTCCCACGATCGTCTCGAGGAAGGAGGGTCTCGCGCGATCCGTCCTGCGCACAATTGGTTCATCTGAATGGTCACGCGTGCTTGTAGTCGTAGTCACGATTTCTCGGTATCCATCAATTTGGATTGCGGCTGAACTCATGTTTTCACTCCCCAACTTGTCTTCCCGCCGTCCTCGCCGGTCATCCGGTGATGTCCATCGTGGAAAGCATTCCAAGAATAAACTCCAACACAAACTCTGAATTGCGCCCGATAGCGACCGGCTATAGGCTCCACAGTTGTTTAACCCAGTGCTTCGGCGACAGTAAGCGTCCGGGAACTCGGCGCTATGAGCGGCCCCGGAACGTGAGACGACCGATGTTCAGAGTCCCGCCGAAAGCACAATCCGCTTTCGTCGCGATGACGATCGATGACAATGTGATCACCCGGGAGCACTTGGGCAGTGGCCAGGAGCCTCGCGAGGGGAGACACCAGGTAGCGCTCGATGGCGCGCTTCAGGTGACGAGCTCCGTACTTCTGGTCCGTTCCCTCTTGGAGTAGGAACCGGCGTCCTTCGCTCGTCAGTCGAAACTGAAAAGGCCGGGTTGTTGAATCCAATATGCGCTTCTGAACATGGCGTAGTTCGATATCGAGCACTTCCGATAGTTCTTGGCCCTTCAATGGATGGAAAACCACCATTTTATCGAGGCGGTTTATGAACTCAGGCGAGAACTTGCGGCGTGCCGCCTCAATCGCGGTACGTTCCACCTGCTCATCGAGACGTTGCGCGGGTTTGTCGAAAGGCTGGACGAATCCCATTCCTCCGGTCATCAACTCGGTGATGTCACCACCGCCGAGATTCGACGTCATGAAAATTATGGTTTGCGACAAGTTGACCCTGCGGTTGTCTCCCAACGTCAAAGTGGCCTTATCCAGCATGCCAAGCAGCAGTTGCCAGAGAGCGTCGCTGGCCTTTTCGATTTCATCAAACAGCAGGAAGCTCAGCTTCAACTCGTCCCTGTGGTGCTTGTCGAGTTCCTCCTGGGTGATCACGGGATGTGTTTCGCGATGGCCCAAATATCCTGGCGGCGAGCCGATCAGTTTCGCAATTTCATGCGAGTGCTGATATTCCGCGCAATCCACTTTGATCAGCGCTCGGGAATCCCCGAACAGAGTTTCCGCCGCCGCTTCGATAATGCGCGTCTTGCCGGTTCCGGTTGGCCCCAGAAACAGCAGGTTCCCGACGGGACGCGCAGGAGAGTGGAGCCCGGCGCAAAACACCTGATATAGGTCGACGAGCGCTTGAATGGCTTCGTCCTGCCCGACAATTTTCTGGCGGAGCGCATTTTCAAAATGGCATGACTTGGAACTTCGTTGTTTCGTATCCAATTCTTGGCTGTGGCCCGGTTTAGTTGCTGTCGCCATAACATCCCCTTCGTCAGCATCGTGACTTCGAAAGAAGCTGGCGGCGTACTCTCAATTCTGAGAACCGCAACCAACTTGGCCCGCAGTGGTTAAAGGCAATCTCTGCTCCAATCGTAAATAACGGAAACAATTGGATTTAACCGCAAAACAGTTGGCGAGCTTTCGACAATTGGCGAAGTTCGGTACAAATCGCCGGTCGGGCAAATCGGGAGTGCGCGGGCAGGAGCGTTAACGCACGCAAGCGTGCGAGGAATCCACGCCGTCAAAGGTTTGACGCGAACGTCGAAAGACGCACCTCGACAGGAGTGCTGTCTCACTGATGACCACAGCACTGCATCCTAAGTTGCGATTTATGCGGAGCTTAGCAAGGCCGCGCAGAGAATTGCGGTTGGTATTTCGAGTGCCCTTCCGTGTAACGGATGAAAGGGGCTGCGGTCAAGGCCGCGGAAACCGGTTGCCACGTTTCCAAGTTATTCAAGCTGAGATCTCCGTCGATGCACGCCTCAAAGTGACGGCCTGATCGACGGTGGTTTGAAACTCCTCTATGAACTCAGGACTGATCGCTGCGTGTGCTGCTATTTTAGGATCGTTCGTCGGTGCATTGGGCTCTGTCGTTGGCACCTGGATTACGCAGAGGCACCAGGATCGGCGCGACCTGGTGGCAAAAACGATTATCCGCCGCGAAGCGCTGTACTCCGATTTCATTGAGGAAACCGCGCGCATGCTGATTGACGCCCTGGAACACAATATCAGTGACCCACAGAAACTCATCCCTGCTTACGCATTGCTAAGCCGGATCCGGCTCAGTTCATCATCCAAGGTCCTCGAAACGGCTGAGGGGCTGGTGCGAACGATATTGGCCACCTATCCGCTGCAGAACCTGACCGCCGAGCAGATCCAGTCTCGTGCTGTGAACGGCGACGACCCGTTGCGAGAGTTCAGCGACACCTGCCGCATGGAACTGGATTCGTTGCAAAAGCAGTTGTGATCGATGGAGAGCGCGACGTATGCTCGCGAGCCCGCAAAACTAGGCAAATGCCAAGGTGATCGACAGCGGGTAGTGATCGGAAGCCGAAACCGAGCGGTGTACTTGGGGCTGGCTGGCGCGAATGTGTCCCCGCGTGAAAATCCAATCAATCGTTCGTCCGTCTTCCAGAAACGAATGAGGAGTTGTAGCCACGTGCTGATTGGCAAATTCGTCACGAAACTGCGCGTGACGGATCGCGGCAGCGGCGGGCTCCCTGGATGCATCGAGATTCAAGTCGCCGGCGAGCACAATCGGTGTGCTTTCGGCGTAGCGCCGGGCGTCATCCACGGTCTCTTCCAACTGGGAGCCGCGCAACTTGTCGTCGCCTTTGCTTTCCAGATGCAGGTTGTAGGTGACGAGTGTTATCCCTCCGATGTCGGCCTCGGTAACCAGCGCCAAGCGACCTCCAATCCTTTCCTGAAACGGTTCAATTTCCGGAAGAAACCAATGCGGCCGCCAGAAATTCGTTTGCCTCTGGAACCGGATGATGCGGGAATTCGACAATGGCCAACGCGAGAGCGTGGCTTGCCCGTGGTACGCGGGTGACGAGCGGGAGCCCTGGGTCAGTTCCTGGAACTCGCGCCCGAAGACGTAGTTCATACGCAGCTGCTGTGATAGTTCTTCGGCAACGTTTACGTGGTGCGTACGCCGGGCATTGAGATCAGCTTCCTGCAGCAGAATGAGATCGGCCTTTGCGGCCGACAGGAACTCGACAATCCGCGGGAGTTGCAATCCTCGGTTGATATTCCAGTTTACAACGCGGATGGAATCGGGCGGGCAAAACACCCAGCGCGGGATTGCAAAATTGCCTGTCTCGATGTCCTGCATCGCGGATCGCACTCCACTACAACAATAGCCGCCAGAGGAAACGCCGATAGCTCCGAGCACAACACGCGGAGCGCTCGAGTCTTGCGCACGCCTTATCGTCATGCGACTTCGGTAGAAACCACCGGACGTGCGGTCGAACGAGCTGTTCCGGCAAAAGTCCACGCGGAATAGAGGGCTATCGGCCAGACCAAATTTGCTCCTATCACTGCGAATACGAATGCCACTTTTGTAATGTTGAAGAGCGCAAAGAAGAGGAGAGCATAGGGGAAAAAGCAGCGCCGGACCATGAACTCCATGTGCCTCCCGAAATACAACAAAGGATTGGATGGGCGTCTCTCGGCGTGGCTATGCCAGATTGCCAAGAGCTGCTCGGGACGTGCGGCAGCGAGACGGTGCCGCCCCAATCCAGCAGCGAAGAAACTTGCGATGGTTCCAAAAAGGAGCACAGCGCCCCACACCAGATACGCTCCTGTTCTCGAACTTCTCCATAGTCCGATGGTCATGCCGACCAGAAGAAACAGGTAGAAAAGGTAGTCGCACACCGTTTCCAGCCAGCAGCCGAAATCCGATTCCAGAAGTTTCAAGCGAGCAACTTCTCCATCGCATCCGTCCAAGATGCTTGCAAACAGGCAGAGAAAAGCGCCGAGGAGCGTGTTCCAGTAACCGCCGAAAGCGAAGAATGCCGCGGAAGCAATACCGACTCCCAAGGTGAATAGGCTGACCATATTCGCCGTAATCGGAAACCTGATAAGTTGCCGGCTGATCGGCATCGAAATTCTTCTGTTCATTTGTGCGTACATGCCGTCCGTAGGCTTAACGAGCCAACGATCCAGTTTTCGTTCGGCGGTCCTGCGATCTTCCGGTGTTTGTACGCACTGCCACAAGTTATTTCCCACCGGCGCGCAAACCACAGAGCGCATGGCTCGGAGTCGCGCATGCAATCCCTCGAGCGTTTCGATTTGGCTCAAACCATGCTTTGTAAGATTGCGTGTCAACTCAAGCGAGAGCGCATGAATGCCGACAGGTTTGTCTCCGCTCATTAACGCCAGGGCCATGCTTTCGTCCGTCCATTCAGCGGCGTTTCGGAGGAGCGATGGATGATATGTGGTGTCGCCCTCAATCAGGAGTAATCGCGCGGTCCGTTCCTGAGTGGCGATGAGATGCAATCGTTCGAATAAAGGGGCATTCGCGTCCGCGTCAATCCATTGGACAACCTCAGGGAGACGGCCTGTGAAGAACAGTGTGCGCTGCACTCTTCTTCTGATAACGGGATCGGCGACTACCGCGAGCCAAGCAGGCCCAAGTTTTTGCACTCCCAGGATTGTCCGCAACAGGATGGGCAGGGTGCCGACCCGGGCGAGTGACGATGTAAATGGGTTGCCGTTTGTTTCTCCGCTGGATAGAAAAATAGCGACGCCGAAACCGCCTTCAGGCGGCAGGCTTTTTTGAGCATCAGCCAGCGTCCTTGGCTCCGTCGGAATCGATACACTGGCAGACTCACGGCTGCCGGAATCGGAACTCTTTTTTGGCCGTGTCAGCCAGACAAGACCAATAACACCAACAGCAGCCCAGAAGAGCGAACGGAATCGCCTGGAGAGTCCCAAAGCCAAGCCGGTGGCGCTGCTCAGGCCGAACATTTTGCCAATCAGCATATTTCCACCTTCGTAGGTGCCGATGTTTCCCGGATTCCAGCTTCCGACCAGGTTCAGTAATTTTGTCAGGGACTCGATTACGAGGGCGCCCGAGAAACCGATTTTCACGCCAAGGAGCCAAAGCAGCAGGCAGACCTCGCCTACAGCGAGGCACTGCGCTGCAAGGTTCAAGGAAAAACTCATCCAAAACGTCCTGGGAGTCTTGTGATGGAAGTCCAGAAGCGTATTCTCCACGGACTGGATCAGCAGAAATTCATTTTCTGCCCAATTCCTGAATACGGGAATGCGGCCGATCAGGCGAACGCCCGCGGACAGTACCGGCCAACGTTTTCGGGCGGCCAGAAGTGTAAACACCAAAAACAGGATCAAGAGAACAATGACCAGAACCGCGTATACACGCAAAGCGTGAGAGAGCGACAGGAGCGGTAACGCTGCGAGAATTCCAGCGATCGTAACCATGCACCCAGTGACCACATACAGGCCACGATCCAGAGTTACGGATGTGAGACCGCTCACCAGCGATATTTCCGCGCTCATCCGTGAAATTCGCAGGGAATCTCCGAACGTCTGCCCCAGTATTCCGAGTTGTCCTGCGGCTTCCGCGCCCAGGCGAATTCCTACAAGGCGCGGGAAAGAAATTTTCTCCTTGTCATCACCCAGTGTCAGTCGCCAAGCCCAGGTCTTCGCGAGATGCGAAACGCCCGCGAGAGCCAGTACGATGATGAGCCCCCAACCCAGCGTTCTGGAATTTCCCCACAGATTGTGAGGACCCGCACGCCAGACCAGGTAAGAGAAGAGCAGAGCGCTCGTCGCTATGGCGAGCAACCGGAGCGGAAGTTGCGCCTTTTGCAGGATTCTAAACATGGGCAAGCCACTCCGTAGCCGGGTTCTGCAAGAAGTCTCGCTCGAAGATGTTTTTTGTGTGAGCGAAGGCCTCGGGAGTATCGATGTCCTGCCAATGCGCGTCGGCGACTTCAAAAGCTCTCAATTTGCGCATGCTGGCCAGCCTGCGCATACCGTCCGAGAGAGAGCAGTTTTCTTCTTTCTTTGCGGATTCGAGGCTGTTGAAGAGCGCCGGGCTGCACAAAAACATTCCCGTATCGAGTGCGTCGTAACGCGCAAGGTCTTTGCCGATGTCCACGATGTGATTTCCTTCGCGTCTGACCTTAGTGGCATCCTCCAAGTCAAAGATGCGATCGACCTTGGGATCGACCGCGAGAAGGACTTCATCGCCGGCGAGCGGCTGTTGCAGAAGCGCTTGCGCCGTTTTTGTTTCGAAAATGTGATCCGCCATGAGCATCAAGAAGCGGCTGCGAAGATGTTCTTTAGCAGCCAAGGCAGAAACCCCATTGGCTTTGTGATAGTCCCGGTTTTCCACAAAGGTGACGGATATGTCAGCGATTGACCGGCTGGCAAACCAGGAACGGATCAAGTCCGCCCGATATCCCACGACGATCACGAATCGGTTTATTCCAGCTGCCTGGGAAGCCATCAGGATGTGCTCGAGAAGCGGCACGCCGAGAAGCGGCACGAGAGGTTTGGGAACGCCGCCCGATAACGAGGCGATACGGCTTCCGTTGCCCGCAGCAAGAATCAGGCAATCTTTGACGGGTGGCATCGGGCATCTGGATGAGTGGAGGTTTCCCCTAGTCACGGTGGGGCATCTCTTTGGCGGACATTACGGAGTTGTCGGGCGGGTGCGGGTGCGCCGGTTTCGCGGCGTAGTCGAAATATTGAATGTTTACTTCGGTCGTACCAAAAATGCGTGCTTCGGTGACGCTTTCGGTCGAGAGGGGAAACCAGAGAGCTCCGCTCTTCTGGTACACATGCACGAAATGCGTGCTTTTCGTCCAGAACGACGGGTTCTTGGCGGGATTACCTTCGGCGCGAACGAGTGCATAGTCTTCTGCGTCTACCCAGATGCGGCCGTGGAACAAATACTTCTCCTTGCGTTTGGGGGTGATCTCCAGAACGTACGCCTCGCGATCCGCCACCAGTTCTGTGCCGATGAAGACGAAGTCATAGTTCGTGGAATTGATCTTCGCCGTGGCGCGCACTTCGGGACGGGACGTCTCCGTTTCCGACTCGAGCATTTTATGCAAGACGTGGGTGTTCGCTGCTTTCCATCCGTCTTCGGATACGACATCGAAATGTTTTGTGCCGTCCGGGTCGCCTTCTACGCGGACGAGCATTTCCGCGCGCTTTTGGAAACTATGGTTTTCGAGGACGTAGCGGCGCATTCCGGCATAGCCCGCAGTGGAGGCCTGCCGTTGGAGGTCGTGAGCGGCCATTCGAGCTACGACTTCCTCGGACGTCAGGAGATTCGCTGCATTTTCCGCCGCAACGACGGAAGAAACCGGAAGCAGAAACAAAACAGCAAGTAGCAAGCGATAGTTCATCGTTAAAACTCCAAAACAAATTTGCCGCGGTATTCACGCCACGATGAGTTGAAGAATTCACCGAACCTCGCACTCGCGAGGTTGTTCTGGACGTCGCGCGGATTAAAGTGGTTGAACAGATTGAACGCTCCGATACCCAGGCGTGCAGGCACCCTCTTTCCGTGGACGTGCAGCGAGATGGGGCGCGAGACCTGGACATCGAACGAAGAGAAAAGCGGATACCGGTTGACATTCCGTGGTCCGACGTATTCGCGAAATTGATTTTCGAGGGAATAGGGAAATCCGGTGTGCAGGTCGTAGACGGGAACAACCGTCAGTTTCCATGGAGCTGCGAATGTGCCCCAGAACAGGAAGCGGTTGGGGGCGTCAAAGGGCAGGCGTCCGCGAGCATCCGGCTGGATCACCGGCTGCGCAAGGTTCCCAAAGAACTGATTCAAGTCATTGAGATCGCCGAACGCGCGGGATCGCACATAAGACGCATTCAGCAGATGCCGACGCACTTTGTAGCGGGCCGACACTTGAAACTCTCGGTAGGAGTCAGACCCACCGTTGGACAGCGCGAGCACCCCGGTTGTCCCGTACGAGGCCGGTGATACGACGAAGTCGTTCGAAGTGTTGCGCTGTTCGTAAGCAAGCCGCAGAAACAGACTCGCCAGAACCTGGCGATCGAGTTCCACGCTCCAGGATGTGCTGCACGGGTTTTTCAGCTGACCGCTAATCACGTTCTGATAAAACACAGAGTTCGCTGGCGTGCTGTTCTGGTCGAACGTGGTGACCGTGCGATTGGGAAGATCGGAGAACGTGGCAGCCATGAGGGGAACGCGGTCATAAAACAGGCCGACGCCACCCTTCAGCAAGGTCTTTCCATCTCCGGTCAGCGCCAGGAGAAAGCCAGCGCGAGGGACTGCATGGGTGGAGTTCGTGATGGTGTCGTTGTCGAAGCGAACGCCGAAGTCCAAGGCGAGACGTGGGGTGATTGCCCACTGGTCGTTCGCAAACCAGGCGGTCTCGTTTTGATCGACGTGAAAGGATGTTGGCGGTGTGAAGGAGATGCGTTCCAAGGGCTGGTTCGATACACCATCCAACTCAACCGGGAGGAACGTCTGCCGGCCCTGATATTCGGAGTGCTCGTAACTGAGACCGACGGTGAACTGGTGCATGCCAATGGATAGCCGGGGAGCGAAGTGATAGTTTTCCTGCCAGCTCGTGCGGGAAGTTTGGCGAGACTGGCGATTGCAGAAGCCTCCTTCGGTGGTTTCAAGGAGTAGGCGGTACGGATCGTTGCTCTGCGCGGTGATGTCGGCGTCGAAGCGTTTGTAGCTGAACTGCGAACTCAGCAGACCGGCGGTGCCAATGACGATACTATCCTGCACGTTCACTTGATAGCCGCGCTGGTGAAAATTTGGCGTAGCGGGTTGCGGCGTAAAGGTGTTCAGGCCGAGGAAGTCGAGTCTCTGGGGATAAAAGGCAAGAGAAACATTGGCGGTCTGCTTCGAACTGATCGTGAAGTCGAGTTGCGTGTAGGAATCGAAGCTCTCAAGTTTTGTATCACGTTCTGCAGGGGGAAGGCTGTTCACGGGCGTCTGCACGTAGCGGTATTCAAAGGACTGAGTAATCGCAATGCGGTCCTTGATGAGCGGGCCGGTGAATGTCATCCGAGGCGTTGCGGCACCGATACCCATGATGGTGCCGTCGCGATCTCGCAATCGAGGTATGAAGTTCTGGAAGGAGAAATGAAACTTCTCATAGTCGCTGGTCTTCGTGGCGACGGTCGAAACGGCTCCGGTGAACCTGCCGTACTCGGGATCATAGGGATTCGAAATGACTTGCACCGAGGCAACCACATCAACCGGAAGATTGATGGCCGGGCTGCCGGTAACGGGGTCGGTAACGTTTGCGCTGTTGACCAGCGCGCCGCTCTGCGTGTTTCGCGCGCCTTTAAGATTGATGTGACCATCGGGGCCACGAACAACACCGGGGATCAGCGGAAGTGAGCTCTCGAACCTCTCGTTCACATTCGGAGCGTCACGCAACGTCTTCTCGGAAACTGTTTCGCTGGGAGCAGGATCCTTGCTTTCCGCCCGGTCGGCAGTGACCACCACGGAGGTTGCAATTGCCACGGGTTTTAATTCGAGGGGAAGCTGGGCTTCACTGGTTTCAATGCGAATCGTCTCGCGCGCCTGAAGGCCGGGAGAGACTGCTTCTACCGTGTAGGTTGCAAAGGGCACGGCGGCAATACGGTACTCGCCATTGCGGTCTGTTTTCGCGTGAAGAGTCGCTGGACCTTCGAGTGTTACTCTCGCGCCTGCAACTGGAGTCCGGTTGCCCGTCGAGTCTTGAACGAAAACCGTTCCTTGGAATGTTGCGTTCGGCGTAGTCGCCTGCTTTGCCTGTGCAGCAAAGGCGAACAGATACATCGCAAGTACGCGACAAACAATATTTGCGGCTGCGTAGCACGCTCTCCGGCGATGGCGGATGCGGATTTCTTCTGTGTTCCCGGGGGCATGGCTTGGATATTTCACATTCACTCCCGGCTCCGCTCGAGACTGCACCCGACTGCGTGCGGCTCAGGCGCGCAAGGGCGGAGGGGCACACCGCGCCAACGCTGTTTTAGTTCGTGGTTGGTCCTTCGGCGCATCAAGTTGAATAAGGCATCCACGATTCCAATCGGTGGATTACGGTGAGAAGGGTCGATCTAGTGGTTTATCAACGCTTTGGACGGTCGAGAGGAAGTGAGTACGGCTTCACACTGTGAATGGATGACAGGGCTTTGACGGATTGGGCGGGTCGTTGACAACTTCGCGAAATTTCTTTTCGCTACTCTGGAGTCTGTCCCATGGCTTCGGTCATTTCATCGCGCGCCTGAATGTAATCCAGTTGTGCTTGCAGGAGGAGGGTTTTCGCGTCCAGTTCATGCGCAGCGGCCGAATCCACCTGGGACCGCAGTGCGGAGCCTTCCTGGAGTTGCTGGACGGAAACACGGTGTGATTCCGTGCGAAGCGCAAGAAGTTCTTCGGAAACTTTCACCATCTGTTGCGTGCGTTCGAGCTTGTTGTAGGCGGTTTGCACGCTTAGCTCTACTTCTTCCGTGACACGTTTAAGATTCTCCTGGGCCTGGGACAGTTGGGCTTTATGCTCGTCGACCGCCGCGCGCTTCTTCCCTCCGTCAAAAATATCGTAGCCAAGGTGAACGCCAAATGATCCGAAGTTACGTGCCAGAAACGGGACGTTGTCCGCATAGCTGTAACGCGCAAACGCCTCCACATCCGGCAAATATTGGCGTTTGGCAAGGCGGACCGCGGCCGAGGCTTTCTCGACCTCCGCGCGCGCTTCGGCGATCTCTGGATGAGATTCGACCGCGGCACGGAGACATTCTTCGCGCTCGCAGCTCGTCCCAACCTCCCGTACGCCGGCATCGAGGGCGAGCGGGGTTGTAAGAGGTAACCCGATCAGGTCGTCGAGTTGCATCGTCAGGTCTGATAGCTGCAACTCCGTGGTGAGAAGATCCTGCTTCACTTCCAGAACCTGTGCGCGAGTCTCGATGCCTTCCTCTTCCAGTGCACTCCCGTATTTGATCTGTGAGACGCGCTCGCTCTTCAGTTCTTCGTTCGCTTGAATCCTGGCTTGCATTGCCTCGTGATGAGACTGTGCGATCAAAATCCGGTAATACAGTTGGTGAACGCGCAGGGCCACTTCGTTTTGCGTTTGCTGCGCTTGATCGCGCGTCGCTTTCAATTCTGCGGCAGCCATATCGTTCGCGGATCTGATTTTCAACAGCTCTGTCAGCGGCTGCGTAAGAGACGTGCCGCTGGTAATCACCGTGCGCCCGCCCTGGTTCAGAATAACTGAACGTTCCGGGAGCGGACTCCCCCCGACCGTGCCGATACTTCCCCCGGGGATTGCAATGAACTGTGTGTCGGTCAGTCGCAAGGCATTGCTGTCGTTGCGGAGCAGGGGATAATAGCCGCTGCGTGCGACATCCTTTGCGTGTTCTTTTTCCTCGACCTTGTACCCGGCGATACGCACCACGTGATTATGTTTCAGTGCCAACTGTACGGCTTCGTCGAGCGTGATGCGGCGGGGAGCTGGCGATTTGGTCTCCTGGGCAGCAAGGCCCTGGCCGTGAACGAGCGAGAGGAGAGCGCAAAGGAATGTGACGCGTAATTTCATGATATTGTTCCTTGGTTCGCGCAGGTTTCGCGGTTCGTGAAACCGGGTGCGCCGTGGTTCAAAAAGAATTTCTTCCGTTGAGCAATGAAGAGAAGAGCCTCAAGGCATTTCCACGTGGCTACATGTTGGAGAGTGCTGTGACTCATGGCATTTTCCTCAAGTCTTGATAGCTGACCTTTATTGGCGTCATGAGCAGCATCAGCAGCAGAAAGGCCGCTGCCACTCCGGCGATCAACACAAAGCCATCCGCGATGGCGAGCGTATACGCTTGAGCATGTACTTGTTGGCCCAGGAGTGCGCCTGCGCGCGCTTGCGCTTCGTCCATGCCCGACGAGCTGGGAAGCATCCCGAGATTGATCATGTGCAGGCGTTCATCTGTCAGCCAATCGCCGAGCTGCACGTGAAGGCCTAGCAGGTTGGAATGAAATTCCTCTCGCACGGTGAGGAAGCGATTCATGATCGATACACCGACTTGGCCGCCAAAAATGCGGAACGTGTGCATGAATCCGGAAAGAGTGGCGGCAGCTGCGGCGCTCTTCAATGCGCCCTTTTCCAGCCCCACCAAAACGATGCTGCTCACAAGTCCGACATACGCCCCCGCCAGCCCCACGGCCAAGACGAGTTCCAGCGTTTCGAAGCTTGTGCCCGCCCAGGATGAGTCGAGGTGGGCGCAGACCCAGGAGGCCATAGCGACGATCGTCAGACTCACCGCCAGGATGAGCCGGGAATTGGTGTAGAGGATTGCGGCTGCGACCAGCCACACTACCGCGAACTGCGGCACAGCGATCCAGGCGAGCGCGTGACCGGTCTCGAGTGCGCGATACTTTTGTATGTTGCCGAGAAACCCGGGGACGAGAATGATGCTGGCCAGATGAACAAACTTGAAGACGAAAATCGAGATGGCAAGGATGACGAGGTTCCTAGAATTTACGAAGGAGAGATCGACCAGTGGATTCGGCTGCAGGATCCTCCTTACGTATGTCGCTGCGAGCAAGAAAAGACCGGCGGCTGACATAGCAACGATCACCCCGGAATGGAACCAATCCAGGCGTTCCCCCTGGTCGAGTGCGGCGTAAAGCAGGCTCAAGCCCGTGCTGAAGTAAGCAAACCCAACCCAACTTGGTGCCGGACCCGCCGGCGGAGCGCGGCGGGGAATGCCGAAGTGCACGCAAGTCATCATCAAAGGGGTGAAGACGGCGGCGTGCCAAAATATCCAGTGCCAGGAAAGGTGGTCGGCGTACCAGCCCTGGAGTGCGGAGGCGACATTGCTCGTAAAAATGATGTCAGCGGCGTAGGCCGCGATACCGAAAATGATCAGGCGTTTCGGGAGCGACGTCAGGACAAAGGTCATAGTGAGTGAATAAAAAGTCCCCGACGCCAAGCCGGCTAGCACTTCCAGCGCCAACATGACCCAGAAGTTCGGTGAGAACGGCAAGAGAATGCTAGTAAGCGTGAATACCAGCGCAGAGAAAAGCAGGACGCGACGCGGGCCAATCCTAGCGCTCACAAACACGCAGAAGACGCCACTAAACATCATGGCCATGTTTAGTGCCGTCGGCAGCCAGGAGGCATCGTCGAAACTGAAGCCCAATGCTCCGCGCAGATCCGCAAGACCAACACTCAGCAGCCGGCTGTTCATGGTCGCTATGCTCGCGCCAAGAAACACTCCGAAGACCCCAACATAGGGGTTGGTTGAGAGCTGAACAGGTGCCTTAGGCGATTCAGTATTCAACGAGGTTGCTCCAGAATTTATTTGGTGCCGGTGCGAACCTTGGCAATGACCGAAAGCCCAGGCCGCAAGCGCTCGGCGATCGGTTGCTCGGGATCGAGCGCAATCTTTACTGACACGCGCTGAACGATTTTGGTGAAGTTGCCGGTGGCGTTGTCGGGCGGAAGAAGAGCGAATTGGGAGCCACTGGCCGGCGCGATCTCAAGAACTTTGCCGCGCACAACTTGTCCCGGATACTCGTCGATGCGAATTTCTGCGGGGTCGCCAACTCTCATCTGGGTGAGTTGCGTCTCGCGATAATTCGCTTGGACCCACTTTGTCTCCGCGACAAACGTGAGCACCTGCGTTCCTGGTGAAACAAGTTGTCCCGGACGCACGCGTCTCTCGCCTACCGTGCCGTTCGACGGGGCGCGGATGCTGGTATATCCCAAGTTGATCTCCGCGACCGTGTGGGCCGCTTCCTTGGCATGGAGATCCGCGATTAGCTGCAGGTCTTGCGATTCGAGAACCGCCTTGCTGCGCCGTTCGGTCTCTACCGCGATTTCGTTGCTGTGCAACGCCGTTTTTGCCTGCTCCAGATCGGCTTCGCGGCTTACTGCTTGTGCCGCGAAACGCTGCTCGTCCGCAACTGCCGTCTCCACATGCTGTTTTGTTGCAGACTGCGTGGCCAAGAGTGCTTCTTGACGAGTGCGTTCCGAGCGAGTGCGAACCACGTCGGCATGGACAGCTTCTATGCCGGCCTCGGCAGCAGCAATTTGTGCTTTGGCCTGATCGATTCCGGCGAGTGCTTTTTCGATTTTGGTATCTTGGAGTTCGCGCTGCCTCCGATTGTTCTCGATGGCCGCTTTGGCTGCCTCGACCGCTGCACTGGCTTGTTTCAGTTGCGCCTGGTAATCGTCATCCTCAAGCGCGACGAGCAGGTCTCCGCCGTGGACCAGTTGGAAATCGGAAACCTTCACATCACGAACGATACCGGCGACCTTTGTGCTCAGCGGTGTGAGATCACCCCGAACGTAAGCGTCGTCGGTCACCTGCTCGATTCGCCCAGCTTCCCATGCGTTCCAATCTTTCGTGATCACGATGATCACCGCCGCTGCCAGCAGGAACACTACGGTTGGCGTCACATATTTCAGCCATGGCCGAGGGGGCCTCGGCTGTGGCGGCGCGTGTTCGGCCTGTGCCGACGGGGTCGGCGCTGGCGTTGTGGTGGGAGTCGGGGTCGAAGCGGCAGCCATGTTTTATCTCCTCGAAAGAGTTATGCCTTTTGGGTTGCAGTCAAATATTTTGTGCACACCTGTTTTTCGAGTGCACTGATCTGCTGGCTAAGGGTGGGCCGGCCGATTTTCAGTCTGCGGGCAGCACGGCAAAATTGCAGATGCTGGGCAACCGCTATGAAATATCGAACTTGCCTAAGATCCACGGATCACCCTCGAAATTCGGACACACGTACAACGCATGGCCCTCCCGGACACAGCCGACGCCCTAGGAACCTTCTCGCTCCCTCGTAATCCACTCCCGAATGTACGCAGGGCAATTCGTGAGCTCGATGCTGTCGGTTTCGCAGCGTTCGAGAAACTTGACCGCAGCTCGATCCACGAGGACCAGGTCTTTTAGATCCAGAACCACACGGCGACCTTTTGCTTCTGCCTGAAATACTTCGGTCAATTCTTTTACGTTTTCTATATCCATTCGACCTATAAGCCTGAAGACAGTTTTCCCGTTTGCAGACCTTTGAATCTTCAGCATCTACCTTGCTCCTGGAGCGAGACCCTCCAAGTACATGGCAATCTCGATGCCAATCGCATCTCGTTGGAAAATGCGTAGTTACATGGGGAGTAGGCTGGCGACGTTTCGCCAATTGGCGAAATCCTGTACAACGAATACTCGCAGATCTAAGAAGAATGGAAGCGTGACCTTTGAGATTTCCTGTACGAGTCTTTTCAATTCTGAAAAACTCTACGGAATAAACGAATCGTCTCCGCGAATGCCAGGTCCGTTGCTTCGGGATCGAAACGCGGGCCTTCATCGCGCGTGAAGGCGTGCTCAGCTGGATACAGCAGCGTTTTATAGCGGGCACCCGAGGTTTGCAGAGCGCGATCAATTGTTTCGCGCCCCGCTTCGGGAACGTGCGGGTCCTTGGTTCCAAAGATCATCAGAAGTTCGCCGCGGATTTCTTTCGCGCGGTCTAATGACCCGGCATCGGCGTCCAGGCCAAGCTTCCCATCGTGGATGCCGGTTCCGTAGTAGCAGACTGTCGCCCGCACATCCGGCTGGAACGCAGCCCGAAAGGCGAGATGGCCGCCGATGCAGAAACCCACAACGCCGATTTTTTCACGCGCGACTTTCGGATGATGGGAAGGCCAGTCCAGGCCAGCGCGGCAATCGCCATCGAAATGTGCGACCGGAGTTTTCGCAGCATCTTGTTGGCCGCGAGTGCGCCCCGCGTCATCGAAGGGGATCACTGTTCCCGGCGGTTCGATGCGGCGATAAATTTCTGGCGCAACGGCAACAAATCCATACCCTGCAAGCCGAACGCAGAACCGTAGCAGCGGTGGCGTGAGCTGAAAGATATCGGAATAGCACCAGATGCCGGGGTATAAGCCTTCGGCCTTGGGCGCAGCGATGAACACTCGCATTGGAGCGCCCGGCAGAGGAATGTCTGCGTATTCAGTAGTGACTATCATGTGCTTGTTTGCGTGAGATTCTGGCGGAGCGGCACGAGCGAGTCAACACTCATCTTTGAAGGAAAGTTTCCCAACTTCTCTTGTTGGGTATCAAGCGGAGCTCCTGGGCGATCCCTCGAAGAGCTTGTGCGAATCAATTTGTAAGACGCCAAAGTTTTGACAGCGCCGTCAAGGCTATGACGGCGGCATGTTCCTCCCAGCAAAACCACGTCCCGCGTCCAGCCCGGAAGCAGTTGCACGCACACCAGATAGTCAGATGGGGCGAGATGAGAAGCAATTGGAGCGCGAAGTGCACCTGTTGACGCGCCAGTTGGATCGTAATCGAAATGCACGCACACATCGTTGCGCGAGCGGGAAAGATTGAGGAGCATGCGCGAGACACCGCATAAGACGGAATCAGGAGTGATTGTTGGCCGGCTTGCCGGGGTACTCCTTCTTCTGGCCGGGATACTTCTCGCCGCCGGACTGTGTGTCGCAAATCCTACGACTGACCATCCCGTTCCGAACATTTTCGATCCGCACTCAACACCAGCGGATTCGATCCGTCAGCTCTCTCACTTCGTTCTCGGCGTCACCGGACTGATTTTTCTAGTGGTGTTCAGTTTATTGGTTTATGTCGTCGTGAAGTTCCGTGGCAGAGCGGCGGGCGCAGAGCGCGAGCCGGCACAAGTGTATGGGAGCACACAGATTGAACTTGCCTGGACCATCATTCCGATTCTGATCGTTGTTGTCCTTTTTCTCGCGACGGCGAGAGTAATTCACGCGATCCAGGACGCGCGCAAGCCTTCTGAGGCGGTGGTGGTGACCGCAATCGGGCACCAGTTTTGGTGGGAATTCCGCTATCCCAAACTCGGCGTTGTCACCTCGAATGAACTTCATGTTCCCGTGAGCGACCCATCTCATCCCACGCCGACATTCTTGAAATTGCTCTCCGCCGACACGGATCACAGTTTCTGGATACCTCAGCTCGCAGGAAAGACAGACTTGATTCCGAATCGCGTGAACGAAACATGGCTCGATCCTCACGAGACCGGCTTGTTCCTTGGTCAATGCGCGCAGTACTGCGGGACGCAGCACGCGAAGATGCTTTTGCGCGTGTACGTGGATACCCCGGAAGACTTCAACGCCTGGGTACGAGCGCAACAACAGCCGGCGAATGAGGATGAAAAAGAAGCCGCAGGAAGACGTGTGTTTGAGAGAACTGCGTGCCTGAACTGCCATGCAATTAACGGGACAAGCGGCACCGGGCGTTTTGGTCCAGACCTAACCCACCTGATGAGCCGCAACACAATCGCCGCGGGTGCCGCGCTCAATACCCACGAAAACCTGCGGCTGTGGATCCAGAACCCTGATGCGATTAAGCCTGGTTCGCTCATGCCTGCCATGAAGTTGAGCGACGCCGAACTGGATGCGCTCGTGCGCTATCTCGAAACCTTGCAGTAGAGAAAGAGAGTGGAAGATCAGCAATGTCGTCGAATGCCATAGCCATTCAAACCGCAGAAGCCGCAGGTCAACCTTGGGTTCAAACGCTGCATGAGTGGGTGACCACGGTTGATCACAAGCGGCTGGGGATTCTGTACATCCTCTACGCCCTGGTCTTTCTCGTCATCGGTGGAATCGAAGCGACCGTCATTCGCATCCAGCTGATGCGCCCGCACAACAACTTTGTTTCGCCGCAAGTTTTCAACCGCATGTTCACCATGCACGGGACGACCATGATTTTCTTCGTGGCCATGCCGATCCTGTTCGGGTTTGCGAACTACCTGGTTCCGTTGATGATCGGCGCCCGAGACATGGCGTTTCCACGGTTGAATGCGTTTAGTTTTTGGCTGACGGCGCTCGGAGGGTTTCTCCTTTATTTCAGTTTTCTGGGTGGCAGCGGACTCTACGGTGCGGGAAACGCACCAGACGTGGGCTGGTGGGCGTACGCCCCTTTGGCCTCGCGTGCATTTTCGCCAGGTCACAGCTCGGACTACTGGACGATCGCTATCTTGGCTTCGGGGTTTGGCAGCATCGGCACGGCCATCAATATCATCGCCACGATTGTTTCGATGCGCTGCCCAGGCATGACCCTGAGCCGCATGCCGCTGCTCGCATGGATGAACTTGGTGATGTCTGGAATGGTTTTGCTTGCGATTTCGCCTCTATCGGCAGCGCAAATCATGCTGCTCGTGGATCGCTATCTTGGCGGTCATTTTTTCGATACGCAGGCAGGGGGTTCAGCCACTTTGTGGATGCACTTTTTTTGGATATTCGGGCATCCCGAGGTTTATGTCCTGATCATTCCCTGTTTTGCGTTTGCTTCCGAAATTATTCCGGTTTTTTCACGCAAGCCAATTTTCGGATATCCCGTCATGGTGGGTGCCACCGTTTGCATCGCTTTTGTGAGCATGAGCGTTTGGGCGCATCACATGTTTACCATCGGAATGAACTCTTATGCCAACAGCTTTTTCACGATTACCACAATGGCCGTGGGTGTACCGACCGGGATCAAAATCTTCAATTGGCTGGGTACGATGTGGGGAGGCAAGATCCAGTTCAAGACGCCGATGTTGTTCTGCATCGGCTTTTTATTCCAGTTTTTGATTGCCGGCCTCACCGGCATCATGTTGGCTTCGTCGCCCTTCGATTGGCAGCTCAGCGGCTCCTACTTTGTTGTGGCGCACTTTCATTATGTGATCGTAGGCGGAATTTTGTTTGCCCTCTTCGGAGCGTTTTATTACTGGTACCCCAAAATCACCGGAAGAATGCTGAACGAAGGTCTGGGCAAGCTGCATTTCTGGCTGTTCCTGATCGGCTTCCACCTCACCTTTGACCTGATGCACATTCCCGGCTTGCTCGGGATGCCCCGGCGCATTTATACCTACGAACCTGGCCGTGGTTGGGAAACCCTGAACTTCCTGGTGACGATCGGCGCCTTCATCCAGGGCATCGCAGTTCTAATATTTGTCGCGAATCTGATTATTTCTTACTTCAAGGGGGCCAAGGCAGGGAACGATCCCTGGGATGCCTGGACTCTTGAATGGTCGGTAAGCTCACCACCGCCGGCCTACAATTTTTCTTCGATCCCTACTGTCGCCAGCCGCAGGCCCTTGTGGGATTTGAAGCACCCAGAAGACCCGGACAGCCAGTATGAGTAAAGGAATCTTTCAATGAGCGCGATTGCGAGTCCCCTCGCGGAAACACCCACGGTTTGGAAGCTGCCCTATCGTGGGAAGGTCGGCATGGCGTGTCTCATATTCGCCGAGACCGCCATCTTCACCATTTTCGTTGTGGCCTATCTCTATTACGTAGGGAAGAGCCTCTCAGGACCGACTCCGCGCGAAGTGCTGGAGACGCCCATGTTTTACACCATCTGTCTGCTGTCCAGCAGTCTGACGATCCACTCTGCTGGAAAACTTCTGGAACGCGGCCAGCGAGCCGCATTTCTGCTCTTCTGGCTGCTCACGATCACTCTAGGCGCCCTCTTTCTGTACGGCACGGGCCAAGAATGGCACCGCTTGCTCTACGAACACGGGCTGACCATCTCGACTAATCTTTTTGGAACAACGTACTACTCGCTGGTTGGCCTGCACGCTTTTCACGTTTCCGCTGGACTGATCATGCTCAGCGTCGTGCTGCTCTTCGGCCTGGCCGGTCGCGTTGGGCCGGAACAGTCCGCCCGCGTCGAAGTGCTTTCCCTGTACTGGCATTTTGTGGATGCCGTCTGGGTGGTGGTTTTCACTGTGGTTTACATTCTCGGGCGCTGAGGAGAGGAATGGCAACACTGAACTTTGCTGAACAAACAGAACTGAGTGATCGGCACGACGAGATCGAAATGCCCGCGCGGACAGCGTGGCCCCTGGTCCTCGCCTTTGGATTTGTCTTAGTGTTCGCGGGACTCCTGACGAGCGCATCGGTAAGCGTCCTCGGCGCCCTGCTTGCTGTAGCGGGTTGCGTCGGCTGGTTCCGGGAAGTGCTTCCTCACGAGCATGAGGAGTCGGTTCCGGTCATTGGGGAGGATCTGCCGGTCACGACCGAGCGCTCCGTAATCGAGCGACTTCCCGTAACTGGTGAATTGGTGCGCGCTTGGCTTCCTCTCGAAACCTATCCGGTTACGGCGGGATTGAAGGGAGGCTTGGCGGGAGGTGTAGCGATGGCCGCACTGGCCTGTGGCTACGGCCTCCTGAAAGTCGGAAGCATCTGGTATCCCATCAACCTTCTTGCCGCTGTCGTTTACGCGCAATCGCTCAAGCTGGGACTCACGCAACTGAATTCATTTCACGCGGACAGCTTTGTACTGGCATTACTACTGCATGGCCTGGTCTCCGCTCTAGTGGGCCTGCTCTACGGTGCCATGCTTCCGATGTTGAGTCGGCGGCCGATCCTGCTCGGCGGTGTGCTTGCGCCCGTGCTGTGGTCGGGGCTGTTGTATTCGATGCTGGGAATCCTGAACCCTCTGCTGGCGAGCCACATCGACTGGTTTTGGTTCACAGCGTCTCAAGTGGCCTTCGGCATCGTCGCTGGTCTCGTCGTGGTGCGGCACTCGCGCGTGCCGACGCGGGAGAATCTGCCATTTGCCTTGCGTGCAGGAATTGAAGCACCGGGAACAATTGCGACACGAGGAAGCGGAGAGACACGGCCGTGAAAGCATTTTCTAATGCCTGTTTGTTTACCGTGCTCGCCGCGATGCTGCTCTCGGGTTGCGGTTCCCCCCACGGCAAGCCCCGCCCAGGTTCCGAGACTCTGGCTCCGGATGAGATTCTGGATTTTGCAACGTTGTACTCGGAAAACTGTGCGGCTTGCCACGGTTCGCAAGGCCGTGGAGGCGCGGCCATCGCGCTTGCTGATCCGGTTTACCTGGCTGTGGCGGACGACGTGGTGATCCGCAAAGTAATTGCCAATGGCGTCCACGGAACGGCGATGCCCGCCTTCGCGCAGAATGCAGGCGGGATGCTGACGGACAAACAAATTGACGTGATCACCAGTGGAATGCGGTCGCGTTGGGCCCGTCCTGGGATCCTCCACGGCGTGAATCTTCCATCCTATGCGGCCAAATCGGAGGGCAACTCTCAGCTCGGCGAAGTCGTTTATAAGACCTACTGCGAATCCTGCCACGGTCCGGGCGGTCGCGGCGGACCAAAAGGCGGCGCCATCACGGATGAATCCTATCTCGCCCTGGTCAGTGATCAAGCGCTGCGCACCATCGTTATCACGGGCCGCCCAGAACTAGGCGCACCAGACTGGTTCGAAAATGTTCCGGGCAAGCCCATAGCGGAGCAGGAAATTACCGACATAGTAGCGTGGCTCGCCTCGCAACGATCGAAGAGCTCTGGACAACCGGATTCCGTCTCGAATTACGCACAGCACTAGGAGTTTGACCATGTCGAATGAAAACACACTCTCGCGCCGCGGGCTGTTCATGAAATTGGGAATTCTGTTTAACGGCCTTGTAGCGGCGGCACTGGGCGTCCCGATCTTAGGATTTCTTTTTTCCTCGATTACGCGGGGGCGCGCGAACGCCTACTTATCATGGGTGCCTCTCGGACCCGTGAGCGAATTTCCAGAAGGCGAAACACGGCTGGCCACCTTCCGGAATCCCAACGTAATGCCGACCGACGGTAAAACAGTAGACACCGCATGCTGGGTGCGCCGCGTCGAGCGCGATCAATTCCAGGTGTTTGCGGTGAATTGCGCGCACTTAGGTTGTCCAGTTCGCTGGTTTCCGCAATCCGGTTTGTTCATGTGCCCGTGTCATGGCGGAGCTTATTACCGCGACGGTTCGCGCGCTTCCGGTCCACCGGAGCGGGGACTCTTTGAATATCCCTACAGAGTACAGGACGGCCTTGTCACCATTCAGGCCGGTGAACTGGCCACACCGGGAGCGAGTGCGGCAGTTATTGGAAAGAAACCGCCATGCGCCTGATTGCGCAAATCGGGGAATGGTTCGACCGGCGTTTGCAGCTCGCGGCTCCTATTCGCGAGGCCGCAGAGCATCCTGTGCCGCGGAACACGGCAAGTTGGTTTTACGTATTCGGCAGCGCCGCACTGACGATCTTCCTGCTGCAGCTCGCCACAGGAATTCTTCTGGCGCTCATCTACGTTCCCTCGGCCGGCGAGGCGTGGAGCAGCCTCCAGGCTCTGAACCACGATGTGACGCTCGGCTGGTTCATCCGCGCTCTGCATGGATGGGGCTCAAACTTCATGATCGCCATCGTCCTCATTCACATGGTGCAGGTATTTCTTTTCGGGGCGTACAAATTTCCTCGAGAGCTCACCTGGATTGTTGGCGTCTTTCTCTTGCTCATGACGTTGGGAATGGCGTTCAGCGGCCAAGTTTTGCGTTTCGATCAGGACGCCTATTGGGGTATTGGCATTGGAGCGTCCATCGCAAGCCACGTTCCGGTAATAGGTCCCGCAGCCGTGAAGCTGATGTTAGGCGGCCCGATCATAGCCGGAGCAACGCTTTCCCGTTTCTTTGCGCTGCACGTCTTTGTGATCCCAGGAACTCTGATCGCTTTGATCGGTGTGCATCTTCTTATGGTGCTGAAACTCGGAATCAACGAATGGCCGATGCCGGGCCGTCTCGTGAAGCGGGCGACGTATACGAGCGAGTACCACGAATTGACGAAGAGGGACGGCGCTCCATTCGTCCCCTACGCGATCTGGAAGGACATGTTCTTCGCCGCGTTCATACTTCTCGCTGTCGCCGCCTGTGCCGCCTACTTCGGCCCGTTCGGCCCCACGGGCCGCCCCGATCCGACCATCATTCAGACCGCACCAAAACCCGATTATTTTTTCCTGTGGATGTACGCCCTGCTCTCGCTCTTGCCTCCTTCGATGGAGACGCCGGCGCTTCTCATTGGCCCAGTCATCGCGATCCTTGGCCTGCTGCTTCTTCCGTTTCTGTCGGGGGAAGGGGAAAAAAGTTGGCGCCGCAGGCCGATCGCCGTCTTGACGGTCCTGCTGATCGCCGTCACGTTGGGAACATTTACGCATCTTGCGGGATTCGCACCCTGGAGTCCCCACATGAACGCCTGGAGCAGTGATCCCGTGCCGGCACAATTCCTGCATGGCACAACGGCTCTTGAGCGGCAAGGCGCGCTCGTTTTCCAGGTCAAGCAGTGTCGTAACTGTCATTCGCTTGGCGACAAGGGTGGACAGAGAGGTCCAGCTCTCGACAGTGTTGCCGTACGGCTGACTGAGGACCAACTCATTCGCCAGGTGATCCAGGGTGGCGGAAACATGCCGGCGTACGGAAAGAACTTGAGCCCGGCGGAGACAAGCGCGCTCGTCGCATTTCTGGAGACGTTGCATCCGGCAGGGCAAACTCCTGCGCGCGACGCATCCCGCAGCGTGGTGCTCGGAGAGACCCGCGAGACTCTTTCCTCCACGCGGCCTTAGGGTATCCATGTCATCACCCGTACAAGACGCATTGCAGTCCTGGACGTTTCCGGTTTGGCTCACGCTGGCGATGGTTCTCGCAGGATTCGCGTACTTGCGGGGATGGCTCCATCTTCGTACAGCAAATGCGAAGGTGATTCCCGCTTGGCGGGCTGCCGGCTTTCTGCTCGGACTGTTTCTGGCCTGGGTGGCGCTGGGGTCACCCCTGGCCGCATTCGACGAGGAATTGCTGACCGTCCATATGATTCAGCATCTGCTGCTCATGACCATCGCTCCTCCCTTGATTTTGCTAGGCGCACCGGTGATGCCGTTGTTGCATGGTTTGCCGCGTCAGTTCGTGCAGACTGTTCTTGGTTCGGTGTTCCGTTTGCCGGCGGCACAACGTGCTGGAAAAATAATTTCGCAACCCGCAATCTGCTGGCTGGCGGCCTCTGCGACTCTGGTCGGATGGCATGTTCCGACGGCATTCACTCTGGGTTTGCAATCAGAGGCGTGGCATGTCGTCGAGCACGCGTGCTTCGTTGGTTCGGGATTTCTCTTCTGGTGGCCAGTTGTTCGACCCTGGCCTAGTGTCGTGTCGTGGCCGCGATGGGGGATGCTCCTTTATCTGTTTCTCGCCACGCTGCCATGCGACATCCTTTCTGGATTTCTGGTGTTCTGCGACCGGGTCGTCTATCCGTCGTACCTGACCGCACCACGGCCGTTCGGAATTTCCGCGCTCGAAGATCAGCAGTGCGCAGGTGCATTGATGTGGGCGTGCGTGACGCTAATTTACCTCCTGCCCGCCGCCATTCTGACCATTCAATTGCTGACCGAACGGAGGGGGTCGGAGAATGAGCCATTTCGATCCGATCGTCGCGGCAGTACGCCTGGCCAAAACGAACCGCAAAGCGCGGAGGTTGCCTGAACGTGGCCACCGAACCCATTCTCACAGCCTTGGACGTAACGATCTTCGAGCGCCATGCCTGGGTGCGGCGCAGTGTGTTGTCCGATTACTGGGCGTTGACCAAGCCTGAAATCAACTTTTTAATCGCGATGGCAACTCTGGGCGCTTTTTGCCTTGGCTGCTCCGAGACACCTGCCCATTTTCCATGGTTGCTATTGCTTCGCACGCTGTTCGGAACAGTCCTTGTCGCAAGCGGCGCGGGTACACTGAACCAACTGGTTGAGCGGCGCTTTGACGCGGAGATGCGACGGACGGCCCGTCGGCCCCTTGCGGCTGGGCGAATCGAGCCGATTCCAGGCCTTCTTTTCGGAACGGTTCTGTCGTTCACAGGAGTTCTTTACTTAGCAATGACCGTGCGGCCGGCCGCCTGCGTGCTTGCCCTGCTAACCATCTGCGGGTATTTATTTCTGTATACCCCGCTCAAACGTCGAACGCCGCTGTGCACGCTCGCCGGCGCAGTATTCGGTGCCATGCCGGTGCTCATCGGTTACGTCGCAGCGGCCGGAAAGCTCGACGAGCGGGCGTGGCTGCTTTTCACGATCCTCTTTCTCTGGCAATTCCCGCATTTCATGGCCATTGCCTGGATGTATCGCGAAGACTACGCGAGGGCCGGCTTTGAAGTCCTTCCACGGGGACCCGAAAAAGCACAATTCGCGGGCTGGCAGAGCGTAGTCCCCACGCTCGCACTGGTGCCTGTCACGTGTGTACCGATGGCTTTGCGGCACACGCATCCTTTGCTCGTCTTTGGAACGCTGTTCCTCAGTCTGGTTTTTTTCTATTTTGCGGCGCGGTTTGCTTTGATCCGTTCGAACGGCTCCGCTCGTCGGCTGCTTCTGATCTCGGTCCTCTATCTGCCCTTGGTGTTCTTGCTTCAAGTGGTTGCAAGAGTGTGAGACGGAGCAAACCTAAGCGGTAAGGAAATGGATGACAAGATGGGAAGACGGCAGGGGGGCAGGCCCGGCGTTAAGCGCAGCAGAGCAACGAGTCCGCCGCGTCATTGTGTTTTTGGTCAGGCTATAAATCGGGGGACTGTTTAGTTATTTGGACAGCTTGGCGATGTAGGCGGAATAGGGCGCCATGGGAATCGCGTCGGCGGCAGAGACGGCGGCTGATTTGTCGACGCTGGTAAGCAGGACTTTTAGATTCGGGGCGGAGAATCCTGCGGGCGCGTAATCGAGTTTCACGTTTTGGTCGGTCGCCGACATGTTGAGAACGACGAGGATGGCTTCATCTTTGTAGCGGCGGACGTAGGCGAGCACGTTCGGATCGGCTTCGTTGAGGGGGACCCAATCGCCATCGAGAAGAGCGGGTTCGGTATGACGCAGCGCGAGCAACTGATGATAAAAGTTATAAATTGAATTTGGGTCCTTCATTTCAGTGGCGACGTTATGCGTTATTGCGCTGGGAGGAACCGGCAACCAGGGCTTCACTTCGCTGAAACCGGCATTTGGCCCAGCCGTCCACTGCATGGGAGTACGTTCGCCATCGCGCCCTTTTTCTTTTGGCCAGCCTAACTTTCCGATGGGATCCTGTACATCTTCCTTTGATTTTGGATCGTTGTTTTGCATGCCGATTTCTTCGCCGTAATACATGATCGCGGAACCGCGCAGTGTGAGGTAGAGCGCGGCCATCATTTTAGCGATATCGTCGTTGTGCGTGTCGTCGCCATAGCGAGTGTAGGAGCGGATGATGTCGTGATTGGTGATGACGTAAACGGGCCAGTGGCCGGCGGCATTCACGGCGGCAATGTGTTTGCGATATTGATCTGCGGAGAGGCCCTTGAAGCCGGTCATCATCAAATCCATAGGCATCTGCAACTCGTCATTTTTGGAGCCGTAGTAATCCTTCAACTCGCCAACGTCGCTGGTCCACGTTTCGCCAATGAGCACGGCACCGTATTCGTCGGCAGTGCTGCGCAGCTTGCGCATCACGTCGTGAACTTCGGGCAATTTTTTGTTGTAGGTCTCCTTCATGTTGTGACGTCCAAATTTATCGGTGCCCTCGAGCACCGGATTGTCGGTAAGGGCGGGATCTTCAAAGAGAGTGTCGACCGCATCCAGGCGAAATCCGGCGACGCCGCGCTTGTACCAAAAACGAGTGACGTCGAGCATGGCTTTTTCAACGGCAGGATTGCGCCAGTTGAGATCTGGCTGCTCCGGATAAAAATAATGGTAGTAATACTGCTTGGTCTTGGGGTCAAAGGTCCAGGCAGAGAGGCCGAAGGTGGAGAGCCAGTTGTTGGGAGGCTGCCCGGGGCCTTTGCCATCGCGCCAGATATACCAATCGCGCTTCGGGTTGTCGCGAGAGGAGCGGGATTCTTTGAACCACGGATGCTGATCGGAAGTGTGATTGACGACGAGGTCGAGAATGAGACGAATGTTGCGCTGCTTGGCTTCCGCGGAGAGGTGGTCAAAATCCTGGAGCGTTCCGTACATGGGGTCGATGGCGTCGTAATCGGAAACGTCGTATCCGAAATCCACTTGAGGCGAAGGGAAAAAGGGAGTCATCCAGATGGCATCGATGCCGAGATCTTTGAGGTAGTCGAGTTTGGAGGCAATTCCGTTCAAATCGCCTACGCCATTGTTATTGCTGTCGGCAAAGCTGCGAGGATAAATTTCGTAGAAGACAGCGTGCTGCCACCATTGATGACCCTCGGCATCGGCTGGCTTTTGTTGGGCGAACGCGTTTGGCGTCGCGAGGGAAAGTACGCCCAAGACTACCGCGGCAAAAAGTTTGTTCAACATACACCGCCTCCACACTTTGGCGAAATGATAGACCTGCGTGAATCTTTTCTCAAACGAATTGCAAACTGATCGACGGTTATTTCTGTACAGCAACTCCCGTGCCCTCTTTTAACGTATTGATGGAGTCGATTCGTGCCGGGTCGAAACGCTCGGTGAGCCCGCTTGGCCAGCGGACGACTACGGAATCAATTTTGGTGAGTGCGCCGAGACCGAAGTGGACGCGCATATCGTTGTTGGAAATAAAACTGGAGCCGCTGCGAACTTCGTCGACGAAGATGCGATTTGCGGCTTTCACGGTGATGCGCGCGCCAATCGCATCACGGCTTGAGGAATATTTATTTCCGTTGGGCTGGGCCGAGGATGTCGGAGCGCCGATGGCACGGAACGCGATCCAGTGATTGGCGTTTTTCAAATCATTGACGAGTAAGGATGGAGGGGCGTTCATATTGCTGATGACCGCTTCCATCTGGCCATTATTCCAAAGATCGCCAACCGCCAAACCGCGCGCAGAGCTGGCTGCGGTGATTCCCGGGCCGGAGTTCTGGGAGATATCGGAGAAGGTGCCGTTGCCGTTGTTGCGATAGAGAAGTTTGGGTTCACGGAAATTGCTGCCGAGATGCTGGGAGTCGACTTCGGGATAGACGTGGCCATTGACGAGGATGAGATCAGGCCAGCCATGATTATCTACATCGACGAACATCACGCCCCAGCCGAGATATTGCGTGTTGAGGCCCAGGCCAGCGGGGAATGTGACGTCGGCGAAAGTGCCATCGCCATTGTTGCGATAGAGCGTGGAAGTGTCGTCGGAGAAATTTGTTTTGAAGAGATCGAGTTTGCCATCGCCGTTATAGTCGCCGACGGTGGAACCCATGCCGGCTTGCTCGCGGCCATCGTCATTGAAAGCAGCACCGGCGACGACAGCGACATCCGTGAAGGTGCCATCGTGATTGTTGTGGTAGAGGATGCTGGCCGTGCTGTCGCAGGCCAAGTAGATATCGGGCCAGCCGTCATCATCGTAGTCGAAGGTGGAAACGCTGAACGCATAGTGGCCGTTGGTCTGATCGACGTGGGCTTTCGCGGTGGCGTCTTCGAAAGTACCGTTGCCGAGGTTGTGGTAGAGAATATTTTGCGACCAGGGCAAACCGCGCGGGCCGCACATCACCGGAACACCTTTCCAGATGCAGGAGGGACGATCGCCGGGAGCGGGAGCGGTGGTGACGTCGAAATCCACGTAGGTGGCGACCATTAAATCCAGCTTGCCATCGCGATCGTAATCGACAAAGGCGCATCCGGTGCCCCAGGCTTTACCGTTGCCGGCCACTTTTGATTTTTCGCTGACGTCGGTGAAGGTGCCGTCGCCATTGTTGTGATACAGGACATTTTTTCCGTAGTAGGTGACGTAGAGATCTTCGAAGCCGTCGTTGTCGTAGTCGCCGACACACACGCCTTGTCCCCAGCCGGTGTGCAGAAGGCCGGCTTTTTGGGTGACGTCGGTAAAGGTACCGTCGTGATTGTTGTGGTAGAGGTGACTAGTCTGTTTGTTGGCACCGGGAAGCGGATCGAGAGTGGTGCCGTTGACGATGAATATATCGGGCCAGCCGTCGTTGTCGTAATCGAAGATGGCGACACCGGTACCGGTGGTTTCGATGATGTATTTTTTTGTGTTTTCGCCGCCGAAGATTACTGGAGAGGTGAGGCCGGCTCTTTGCGCTACGTCGGTGAAGTGTGCGACGGGTTTTGTATCTGGCGTGGGGGCGGGCGCTTGCGATGAGGTGGAGATTGGGAAATTGAGTGAGAGGGCGAAGGCCAGCCCTGATAGGAGAACTGAGCGAGAAAAACGTGAATCGAAAATCATCGGACGGTTTGTAGTGTAAGGAGGGTTTTTGCCGTGGTCAATCCGCGCGCCAGAAAAGTCTGATCGAGCTTCAACGCCTTCGTGTTGGAGTGAGCGAAGCAGTGCGAATTTGCTGGTGGTATACTCGGCCGCATGTCCGGCGTTTGGGAACACGGCGGTCGAATTTATTTGATGCTAGTGTTGGCGTTTCTCGCTTTGGGCTTGGACTGCCGTCCTGTCACAGCACAGTTATCGACAAAAGGCGTCGTTGATCTTGATGGACATCCTGCGAGTCCATTCCTGAATGCCAATGGAAAGATTGTTGTGCTGCTGTTTGTCCGGACGGACTGTCCGATTTCCAATCGCTATACGCCGACGATCCAGGAGATGAGTGTGCATTTCGCCAAGCAGACGAAATTTGTTTTGGTGTATCCGATTCGGTCGGAATCGGCGGAGCAAATACGCAAGCATTTGAAGGAGTACGGTTACAAGCTTCCGGCTCTTCGTGATCCAGAGCTACAACTTGTGCATGCGGCGCAGGTGAAAGTAACTCCGGAAGCTGCGGTGTTTTCTGCGGACGGGCGATTGATGTACCACGGACGGATTGACGACTGGTATGCCGATTTCGGGCGGGCACGGCCGGCGCCGACTACGCATGAATTGTATTCCGCCTTGGAAGCAGCGATTGCAGGAAAGATGGTGGCGGTAGCCTCGGTACCGGCAGTGGGATGTTTTCTTCCGGACACGCCATGAAGGCCGGACGTGCGAACTGGATTTTGGCGGCGGGTTTGTTCACGTGTGTGTGCGTTTGTGTAATGGCGCAACAGAAGGCGGAAAGTCGCTCGCCTCAGGAAACTGGGTCTGTTGCTTCTCGGGTGGTCACATTTAATCGCGACATCGCGCCAATCATTTTTAAATCGTGCGCACCGTGCCACCAGCCGGGAGAAGCGGCACCGTTCCCGCTGCTTAGCTACGAGGATGCAGCAAAGTTCGCACGCCAGATTGCGGTGGTTACGAAACAACACATCATGCCGCCGTGGCTGCCGGCGAAAGGAGAATTTCAATTTCAGGGCGAGATGAGGCTTTCGGATGAGCAGATCGCACTATTTCAAGAATGGGCGGAGCACGGCGCGCCGCGAGGGGCCGCGGCGGATTTGCCGGCTGCACCAAAATTCACGAGCGGGTGGCAACTTGGAAAGCCGGACCTGATTCTTCAAGCACGAAAGCCATATTCTCTTGCGGCGGGTGGCACGGATAATTACTGGAATTTTATTTTTCCCACGCAATTGGGCGAGACGCATTGGATCAAGGCGATTGAGATTCACCCCGGCGAAAAGCGAGTGGTGCATCACGCGAATATTCTGGTAGACCGGTTGCATTCTTCGCGCGCACAAGAAAAACATCCGGGTGATGGATTTCCTGGGATGGAGTTGCGGATCGAATCGGAATCGTTTGATCCGGATTCACATTTGTTTTTCTGGAAGCCGGGTTCGGCGCCGCATGAGGAGCCGGCGGGAATGGCGCTGCGACTTGATCCGGGAAATGATTTTGTGTTGAACACGCACCTGCAGCCTTCGGGGAAGCCGGAGGTAATCGAGCCAAGCCTGGGTTTGTACTTCACGGATCAGGTTGCGACGAAATTTCCGATGCTGCTGGAACTGCAGAATGACGCGGCGCTGGATATTCCACCGGGCGTTGCGAATTTTCCGGTGAGCGATTCGTTTACGATGCCTGCTGATGTGGATTTGCTGGCGATCTATCCGCATGCGCACTACCTGGGAAAAGAATTGCGAGCAACGGCGCAGGTGCCGGGTGCGGCTGTGCGGGATTTGATACTGATTCCGCGATGGGATTTGAACTGGCAAGCGGTGTTTTATTACGTGGAACCCGTGTTTCTGCCGAAGGGTACGGTTGTATCGATGAAATATGTGTACGACAACAGCGAAGCCAATACCGCGAATCCGTTTCATCCACCAAAGCGGGTGCAGGCGGGGAACCGTACGACCGACGAAATGGCGCATCTATGGTTACAGGTCCTGCCGCGTGGGACAGTCGAGGAGCAACAAGTGGCTCGGCGGGCGATACAGGAAGGACTGTCGCGGCATGACATCGAACGCGATCCAAATGATTTCGCAGCGCAATACAACCTGGCGGCAATGCTGCAAGTGCGGGGAGAACTGGGTGAGGCGCTGGAACACTATCGGATGGCGGCGCATCTTCGCCCGGACGATTGCATAGCGAATAATTCGCTGGGTGGCGCGTTGCTGGCGTCCGGCGACGCTTCGGGAGCGCTTGGTCCGCTGCAAGCGGCGGTGGCGAAGAATTCGGAATATTTTCCGGCGCACTATAATTTGGGGAATGCCTACGCGTCGCTGGGGCGATTTCCGGAATCAATTGCAGAATTCAAAGCTGCGGCGCGATTGAATCCTGCGGACTCGATGGCGCAGACGAATTGGGGAGCGGCACTGGCGGAGACCGGAGAGCTGGCGGAGGCGCGAGAGCATTTGAAGAAGGCCGTGCAGTTGGATCCGCATAATACGGTGGCGCAAGACAATCTAAGCGAAGTGGAAAGCCGTTTAGCGGGCGAGCGCAATCCTTGAGGACGAGCGCGTGGCGATTTTAATTTTGGCCGCAGGGAATTGTGCGGCTTTCGATGCGGTGGAGGAAGGACCGAGCTTCGGGGAAATCGGGATTAAATTGCAGAACACGTTTGAGAGAGGCCTGGGCCTCTGCGGCGTTTGCCAAATTGCAATGGACGCGCGCCAGATTCATCCCGATGGAACTACGCCACGGTTCGCGTTCGAATGCTGATTTCCAAAGACGCAGAGCCTTTTCCACGGAACCGGACTGCGCTTCGATTACGCCGAGGTTGACGGCCGCGTCGAGATTCAGCGGATCGTTCTGCAGTGCTGCTTCATATAGTTCTTTGGCGTGTTGCGTGTGATTGTGAAGCAGTTCGCGGTAGGCGTAGGCACTGAGGATTGCGGGGTCGGCGGGATATTCCTTGGCGGCTTTTGGTAGAAGTTTTTCTTCCTCGGGAATGGCGAATTCTCTTCCGGCTTCGGCGAGTGCGAGCCAACCTAAAATGAGGTCGCGATCGGTGGGCGGGGCAGCGGCATCGGCTGAAAAACGTTCGAGCTTTGCTGCGGACGTGACGTTCGTTGCCCGCTGCGCGGTTGTTGCGTCCTGGGTGCGGAGGATGCGGTGATCGGTGGCCTGGGTATGGGCTACATCGCTGCTGGAAATTCTTGGCATGTGGCAGGAAGTGCAATCTGGATTTTTGCTTTTGTGTTTTTTAGCGAAGCGTTCGCCATGACAGGCCAAACATTTCGCTCGATAGTAATTGACGCTTTCTGCTGCTGAGACAGCGCGGTGCGGATCGTGGCAGGTGGTGCAATGCAGGGCGTCGCCGGACTTTCGTTTGCAGACGCTGGTGGCTAACGCCTCAAATTGACTGACCGCGCGCGGATTCGCTGCGGCATCCGTCGACAACACCAGATAGTGGACATAGTCGGAAAGATTGGCGCCGGGCTGAAAGTCGTAGAGATGTTTGCCGGGCTGTTCGATGGCGGCGTTGCCTTCGAGGTGGCATTGCATGCAGATTGCATCGCGCGCAGCCGGGGCTAGTTTCGACGGATTCAGCGCGCCTGCTTTGCTCGCGGCGTGAGCTTCTGTATCGCCGTGACAGCGTTCGCAGGATATTCCCGGTTGCGCGAAAAGCGGCTCTGCATATTTATTTTCTGTTCCAGGCGCGGGCGGGCGAAATCCGCTGGTGTGGCAATGGAGACAAGAAACGGCGGCGGGTAAATTCAGTGGAACACGACTGGCGTCACGATACGCGGGGGTCATGTCCCAGTTATTACTTTGAGCGTACCAATTGACTGGAGATTCGAAGACGTAGCCGTCGTCGGAAAAGAGGTAGGTGCGGCCACGCTGGCCGGAACCAATGAAGTAAAGTAGTTCGCGTTTGCCTTGCAGCGAATCGTCGGTGTCACGATCGAAACTGAGCCATGCTTTGCCAGCTTCTTCGTAGATCCGGTAATGCACATGGGAAGCAGAGTGGATGAACTCGCCGGGTATAAGCGCCTGCAGAGCCGAGCCGCTGGCTTGGGCCATGGAAGTCTGCGCGTAGCTGGCGACGATTTCAGCGTGACAGCCTACACACTTTTCTCCAACGATGAAGTGCGAGCGGCTTGTGGTGAAATTGGCTTCGGACGTTGACTGTGGAGTCTGCGCGCTGATCAGGCGCCCAACGAACCAAGACAAAATCACCAGGAGAGCAGTGCGTCGAGCGCGCTTGAGGACACGATTGGATCTCATGTGTGATTACGCGAAAATGTAGTGTGCGCTTTCCGCATTATCGCGGCAACAGCTCATGTGGGTTGTCGCTCAGTTCTTTTGTGAGATAGGTGCTAGGATTTCATTTCGTTTGGTCAGTGCGAGGGAATTTTTGATTTGATGGGTTGGAAATCGCAAATTTTATGGAAGGCGCGGGGCCGGCGAACTGCGTTCGTTACGCGGGCAACGCTGTTTTTGACGCTAGAGTTTGCTGTGGGAGTAGGAAGTATCGCTCCGGTGCAGCAGCAGCAGACCTCTGCGGCGGAGCAGGCGAAACAGCTTTATGCCGAAGCGTCGACGGCGTTGAGAGCGGGTGATTTGACGAAGGCACGCAAGGCCTTTGAGGATGAGCTGAAACTGAATCCCAAGGATGCGCGGGGGCACGATCTGTTGGGCTGGATCCTTCTTGCGCAGGGCGAGTTGCAAGCGGCGGAACAACATCTGCGAACGGCGATTCAACTACAGCCAAAAATGGCTGAGGCTCACCTGACGCTCTCTGGCGCCTTGCTGCAGCAGAACGACGTGAAGGATGCTTTGGCGGAGGCGCACACGGCCGTTCAGCTTGCGCCACAATTACCCGACGCGCAGTACGCACTGGCACGGGCACTCGAGGCTACCGGAGATTTAAAGGGCGCCGAGACGGCGGTAGAGAAAGCGCTGAAGATAGCTCCTAATCGTTTCGATTTGCATGATGCTTTGGGCTCGATCATGGCGAGTGAAAAGGAGCCAAGCGAAGCTGCAGGTGAATTTCAGAAGAGCATCGCACTGAATCCGAATTTCGCGCCTGCGCACTTGCACCTGGGAGTGATTTTGTTTGAGCAGAAATCGCTGGCGGAGGCGGCAGCGGAGTTACAGCGCACCGTTGAAATCGATCCGCACTCCGCACTGGGCTACTACTATTTAGGCCTTTCGCGCCGGGATCTTTCCGACGCGCCGGGCGCAATAACCGCGTTGCAGAATTCGTTGCGGATAAACCCCAAGCAGCCGCAGGCACAAAACCAGTTGGGGATTTTGCTGCAGCGCACTGGCCGGCCGGAGGAAGCGGCGGCAGCGTTTCGCGAAGTGCTGCAGGAAACACCGAATGATGCGGAGGTACGAAACAATCTTGGATTGGCGTTGTTGCAGATCGGGGATGGCGACGGCGCGATCGTCGCATTTCAGGAAGCGATAAAGCTGCGGCCGGATGATGTTTCGTTTCAGGGAAACCTGGGAGCAGCGTACTTGCAAAAGTCGGACTTCGCCGGGGCGGTAAAGGAATTTCAATCCGCATTGCAGCGCGCGCCGGAAAATCAGTCGTTGCACTATAACCTGGGGTTGGCGTTAAAGCTGCAGGACAAGTTGCCGGAAGCAGTGGCGGAACTGCGCAGAGCGAAGGCGCTGGATCCATCTCAGCCTGATCCGCCGTATACGCTGGGTGTGACATTGTGGCAGATGGGGGATCTGGAGGGGGCTGTTACGGAATTGCACGCCGCGATACACGCGAAGCCGGATTATGCAGAGGCGTTCTACACGTTAGGCTCGGTGCTAAAGCAAAAGGCGGATTTGCCGGGATCCGCGGCGGCATTGCAAGAAGCGATTCGCCTGGAACCTGACTTTGCGGGGGCACACACTACGCTTGCCAGCGTGTTACGGCAAATGGGAGATACGGAAGGCGCGGCGACACAAAGCAAATTAGGGGCCGAGATTTCCAAGAAAAAGACGGGCGAGCAGGCGGCACTATTTGCGACGAATTCAGGGAAGCGGCTGTTGCAAGCCGGGGACGTGGATGGCGCGATTGGACAGTTTCGTTCCGCGATTGCTTCTTCACCACAATACGCGCCGGCACACTTCGGGTTGGGGCAAGCGTTGAGGCAGCAAGGAAAGGGCGAGGAAGCCCGACAGGAATTTCGCAAGGCACAAGAATTAGATGCGCACTTCGTAACGCCCGCTGAAAACTAAAGGGCCAGCCGCGCTAGTCGGCAATTTTATGCAGGGCGACAAGTTCGGTGCTGACAGGAACGCCCCGCGCGACTTTTACACGAATCACCGCTTCGAAGGGTTTCAAGTTGGTGGCGGAAGTGACGCCCATGCGGGAAAGTAATTCTTCAAGCGAGTTTTGCTGGCAAACATATTCAACAGCGGCTTGTGTGCCGATGGTGGTGGTGCCCGCGAGGATCAAGACGGAGTGCGTGGGGTCCAGTCCTTTTTCCAAAGCGACTACAGCGTAATCTTCAGTAAGAACTTCATTGGACGGAGAGGCCTGGTACTCGTGCGCTTCGTTGGGCAGAGGATGCGCATTCACGATTTCCACGTTGCCGACACGGGAGCAGCAATTGAGTCTGTGGAAGGTAAATTCCCTGGTGGAAGGGATGTCGAGCAGCGTCAGGTTCTCCGAAGGTGAGCCAATGAAGATCAGATCGTTGTCTTTGGCGTCATCGAGGGAAAAGAGGCTGCCGCGTTTGAGGCGAAGCTGCTGCTGCAATTGGCGGAAGACGTCGTCGAGGGCGTGCACGGCCAAAACTTCACCGACTCCGGTGTAGTGGTCGAGGATAGGCGCCTTCCCATCGCGCGCCGCATTGTAGTAGCGCATGCCGGTGTCGGGGCGGCCGACAAATGGGGCATTACTGAAAACCACCCAGGGCTGTTGGTGCCCGGAGAGAAAACCCATCCAGAAGGTGCGAACGGCGGCTGGGGAATTCGCAGCCTCGACGGTACGGTGAGCCTCGGCGGTTCGATGGGGAAAGGCGCGATCGATGGCTACAGCTAACAGTGTAGCCAGGACGATGGAGCCGAAGACCAGCGCAGCGATCCAGCGAAACGAAACAGGGAACGCGGTTTTCGGCGGTGCGGCGGCTCCGGTTACGGCGAGGAGAGATTTTTCTTTAGCTAACGGTATTGCGCGCTCGGTGAAGGTCAGAGCATAGGTACCCTTAGGCATTTCGACGAGAAAAGGATCGGCAGCACCCTCGGAGGCGTAGTACTCGGCGAGCTTGGCACGAAGACGCCCAGCCTGCACACGGACCATGGAATCAAGGTGGGGATCGAAGTCTTCGTTACGACCGAAGACTTCCGTAGCAATTTGATATTCCTTCGGGGCAACGCCGGGATGATCGAGGGAATGATTAGCAAGATAGCGCAACATCTTGCAAAGAGATTCGGAGCCATGTAGGGAACGACTTCCGAGCAGCCGTTCGACCTGCGCTAAAGATTGGATGCGATGGGACACGGAGATCTCTCGTGCCGGGCATTGTAACACTAAGGTAACGGCTTGCGCAGTCCATTGAGCGACAGCGAGTTAGCGCAGGTAACCGTTTCAGAACCCTAAGAGACTTTTCGGTTAACGCAAAAAACTGCTAGAAGCTATCGCAATGTTGGTAGCTCTAGCCAGGTGCTGGTGTCTCTTCGGTCGTGAAGGGGCAAACGGCACCGGACGTCGGACAGCGCGACGGGTGCTCTAGGGCTAAGTAAAGCGCGAGGAGTTTGGGGGCTTTCGCTGTATTTGTGGGTGTGATCGGCGGTCCATTTCATATTTGAAAATCGAGCGCTTAGCGCAAATGCGTTTTCGTGTTTCTGAGCGATCGGTGTCCCTCGATCCTGGCCAACGCAGCGGTTTCCCCATGGAAAATAGAATTCACAACGATTCCCGCCCGGGGTCCAGTCTGCGCTGAGGAGGGTGTGATGAGAAGGCTACTGAGGTTTGATTGGATTTTGGTTTTCTGTATTGCCGCAAGCCTGTGGGCAAGCGCGGCTCGTGGGCAGGCGGTGTACGGAGGGATCATCGGGACGGTAACTGACCCGCAGGGCGGAGCGATTGCGGGCGCCAACGTGACGGTAACATCCACCGAAAAAGGCACAGTGCAACAGACGGTTACGAATGAAAGTGGGAACTATACAATCACCCACTTAATTCCGGACGCGTATAAGGTTCGCATCGAGGCAAAGGGCTTCAAGGCTTACGATATTGCGAGCATCCAAATTTCCGCGGACACGGATACACACGCAGATGCCCAGCTAACGGTCGGAGACGTGACGCAATCGGTGGAAGTGACTGGGGAAGTGCCACAACTGAAGACGGATCGCTCTGACGTCGCCATTGAATTTAACGACCGATACGTGGAGCAGCTTCCGCTCTTGAATCGCAATTTCACGAATCTCGAATTGCTTTCTCCTGGCACGCAAAAGATCGTGGGGTGGAGTCACGCGGCGACCGAAAATCCGCAGGGCTCACAGCAGATTTTCGTGGACGGTCAGCATTTCAGCGGCACCTCTTTCATGTTGGACGGTACAGACAACCAGGATCCGATTCTCGGAATCATTGTCGTGAATCCCAACCTGGACGCAATTCAAGAAACGAAAATAGCCCTGCAGAATTATGACGCCGAGTTTGGCAAGGCTGTGGCCGGTGTCATCACCGTTCAAACCAAGTCCGGTACCAACGAAATACACGGCAGCGGATTCTACGACTATCGCGGTGATGGCCAGCAGGCGCGCGATCCGTTCACGCAGCCCGCCAATCGGCCGCTCCCGCAGTTCACCTACAAAGATTTTGGCGTGGCCGCAGGCGGTCCAATCATCAAGAACAAGCTGTTTTTCTTCGGAGACTATCAGGGAGTACGGGAAGTCAGCGGCCTTTCACAATTGCAAACAATTCCGACCGCGCTGGTTCAGAGCACCTGCAACCCAGCAACGAATCCGACCAGCGCTACCCCCGGCTCCTGCGATATGAGCCAGTACCTAGGCAATGTTCCCGGTGGAGGCCAAGTCTACAACCCGATGAGTAACACCTGCAATCCTGGCGCTCCTCCAACGCTCGACGGCTCCTGCCGCGCGGCGTTTCCGGGCAACCTGATTCCAATCGGCTTGATCTCCCCGCAAGCCGCGGCAATATTGGCACTTTTTCCGGCGCCCACAAACGGTGCGGTGGCCAACAACTTCGTAGGCTCCGGTTCGGGCAACTTCAACCAGAACGCCTTCGACGTCCGCATCGATTACAACGCGCCGCATGCTTTTCAGGTTTTCGGCCGCTTCAGTCTGGATTACTTCAACCTCAACGGAAAGGGCAGCCTCGGTGCTTTGGGTGGGGCGGGATTCGGACCGGGCGGTCTCAACGGCACTTCCAGGGTGCACAATTACAGCTTGGCCGCTGGCTTCGACAAGGCCATCGGCACTACGTTGCTGACCGATTTCCGTTTCGGGTACTTTAAGTACAATCCGCAGACGGCTTACTCGGATGCGGCCTCCAATCCGATGACGGCGTTCGGCGTTCCCGGTCTCAACATGGGGACTCCGGAAACTGGTGGTCTCTCAGCCATGCAGGCTACTGTCAATGGTTCCAATAACAACAACCCTCAGTCCTCCATTCAGGAACAAGGTCTGCCGAACTTCGGTGACGGCTTGAACATCGGCCGTTGCAATTGCCCCCTCACTGAGAGCGAGCAGCAATTTCAGTTCGTCAACAACTGGACTAAAATCAAGGGCAATCACCAGTTCAAATTCGGCGCCGACATCCGCTACGCCATGAACCTGCGCGTGCCCAGCGATGCCAGCCGCACGGGCGAATTAAATTTTGACCAGTACGGCACATCGTTAGGCACCAATGGTGGCGTTGCTCTCGGCACCTTTCTGCTGGGCGACGTCAGCCAATTTCAGCGATTCGTCAGCACCAGCCTGAATGCGGCAGAACGCCAAACACGCTGGTTCTATTATGGTCAGGATACTTGGCGCGTAACCCCGAAATTTACTTTTAACTACGGGCTGCGCTGGGAAATGTATGATCCAGAGTATGTCAACGCCAAAGGCAATGGCGGCTTCGCAAACTTGACGCAAGGCGTGATTCGCGTGGCCGGTTACGGCCCCATCGGCTTGGACGGCAATATCAATAACACCTTCAAGGCTTTCGCACCGCGTATTGGCGTCGCCTACCAGGTAAATCCGAAGACCGTGGTTCGATTGGGATACGGTAGGAGCTTCGACATCGGCGTATTCGGCTCGAACTTCGGCCACGTGGTTACGCAGAACCTTCCGGTTCTCGCCAACCAATTCATTCAAGACAACAACCTCAACACCTCCGCGGTAAACAATGTCACTCCCGTCTTCACGCTGGCACAAGGACCACCGGGTTTCAACTTTGGCCCGGTGCTTTCTGCTATCTCACCGGCGGGTACTTTGCCGCTCCTCGGCCCAACCGGAACCTCCAGTTCGCGTATACGGCCGACTGTTCAGCGCTTGCCCACTCTTGATGCCTGGAATGCCACGGTGCAGCGGCAACTTACGTCAACGATATCGTTGGAACTGGCGTACATCGGCAACAAGGGCACGCACGTGTTCAACACCGACGGGCCGTCCTACAATCCGAATGCGCCCGCAGCGGGCGGTGGCACTAACCTGGTGGCTTGCCCGACTCCTACGACTTGTGCGCCCGCTGGATTCAATGCAACCGTCCCGCAAACAAACCGCCGCCGGTTCTTCGCCAACGGCGTGCCGGCGTTCACCTATCCTGGCTTTACTGATCCTACGGGAGCGCCGCTGGTTTGCTGCTCGGGAGACTTGACGTACTTTGGCAATGATGCCAGCAGCAACTACAATGCGTTCCAGGCTAAAGTCGAAAAGCGCTTCAGCAGCGGGTTGCAGTTCCTTGCGCACTACACGTTCGCGCACTCGAACGCATACAACTCCAACTATTACGCCGTCGATCCCAAGATCGCTTACGGGCCTGATCAGTACAACCGCAGAAACGTGTTCGTGATCAGTACGGTTTACGAGTTGCCGGTCGGCAAAGGAAAGAAGTTCCTTGGAGACGTGAGCCGCCCGGTGAATTTTATCGTGGGCGGCTGGCAACTCACCAACACGCTCAACTGGAGCAGCGGCTTGCCGTGGACCGCTTCGATTGGCGAATGCGGCTTAATCGAAGACACTGGGCCGTGCCGCCCGGACCTGGTTAAAGGCCAAGGATTCAGCGTGGGTCCACGAAAAGTGAACGGCACTTGGGTCGACTTTGTTCCGGTCGCGCCACTTGCGTATAACCTGACCCCCGCGAATGTTGGGCAAGATACTTGCACCATGGCTCGTCCCACTTCCGGACACTTTGCGCTGCCGGCTTGCGGCGCTATCGGCAACGCCGGAAGCTATAACTTCTTCGGTCCTAGCGCGTTCTTCTCCGACTTGTCCGTCGCCAAGAACTTTCCCATCACCGAGCGCATCAACGCGCAGTTCCGCTTTGACGCGTACAACATCTTCAACCACCCGGTGCTAGGCTTTAACTCCAACCAGGGTAATACCTGCGTGGACTGCACCGGGAATGCCGGCCAGATAACCGACATCGAAGCCGATGCTTCGCCAGGTTCGCCAACCGGCATGCGCCAACTGCAATTTGGCGTCAGAGTCACGTTTTAACCCCAATAGCCACACCCCAGAATGGGGAGTCCTTATGGGCTCCCCATTTTTTATGCTCTAATCGGGGAGTAAGGCGATATCCGCAAATTCAACATGCCTGCTGCCCAAGCTTCGATGGTTCAGCTTCTTAGTAAACTCTTGCTTCCGTGCTTCCTATTTCTGGTTTTGGTCTCGCAGGCCGTAGGCCGAACGGATTTGGGCGTTTGGCAGCAAAGCGACGCAGCACAGAATGCTTCGTCTTCGACGCCGCTTGACCCGGATTTTGAGCAAGCCACGCATCTGCTGCAGCAGGGGAAGGCGGATGAAGCGCTGGGATTGCTGGATGGAATTGCGGCGAAGGATCCAACGCGCAAAGGATTGTCGCGTGAAGTTGGGCTGGCGAATTACCGGAAGGGTGATTACTTGAAAGCAGCGGCGAACTTCCAGAAAGCGCTGCAGGAGAATCCTGGCGACAACGAGGCGGTGCAGTTGATGGGACTGTCGTATTACCTCGCTGGACGGCCTGCGGAGGCGATTGCGCCGCTGGAGAAGGTGCAGACGTGGTATCCCAGCGCGAACGTCGACGCCTCGTACATTTTAGGAGTCTGCTATTTGCAGACGAAGGATTACCCGGGAGCGCGGCGGGCTTTTTCGAAAATGTTTGGAGTACCACCGGATTCGGCTGCGGGCTATCTGTTCACAGCGCGGATGTTGTTGCGCCAGGATTTCGATCCGGTGGCGGAAGAGTACGGGAAAAAGGCGGTTGAACTCGATCCGAAGCTGCCGCTGGCGCACGCTTTGTTGGGGGAGCTGTACCTTTATAAGTCGCGGGTACCGGAGGCGATCGAAGAATTCAAGAAGGAACTGGCACTGAATCCCGGGGAAGCGTCGGCTTACTACAAGCTCGCGGATGCGTATACACGCATGCAGAATTTCGAAGAGGCGGAGCGGTTGCTGCAGCGCTCCATCTGGCTGGACCCTACGTCGACGGGGCCGTACGTCTTGATGGGCAAAGTGCTGGCGAAAAAAGGCGAGACGGAATTGGCAGTACGCGCATTGCAGCGCGCGCTCGCGATGGATCCCAATAATCCTATTCCACACCACCTGCTCGGGATGGCCTATCGCGATTTGGGTAGAACACAGGAAGCCGAACAGGAACTGAAATTGTCGCAACAGTTGCAGGACCAGAAAAACGCGAAGCCTTAAGGATTTGGTGCGGGCAGGGGAGTGAGCTGTGTCGAGGTCTGCTAAATATTTTTATTTTTTGCTGAGCCTGTGGGTGGCGCTGGGCTGCGGGACGCTGTGGGCGCAGCAAGCAGCGCCTGTCGCGCAATCTCCTGCGGCCAGTGATACTCAGGCGACTGCTGCTGCTCCCCAGCCGAGGCAGGATCCGTGGTGGAAGCGAGCGGTGATTTACGAAATTTATCCGCGAAGCTTTCAGGATTCGAATGGCGATGGCGTTGGGGATATAAACGGAATCTCCTCGCGGCTCGATTATTTACGCGGGCTAGGGATTGACGCGATCTGGATTACGCCAATGTATCCTTCGCCGCTGGTGGATTTTGGGTACGACGTTTCGGACTACACCGCGATCGATCCTCTTTATGGCAACATGGCGGATTTCGATCATCTGGTTGCGGAAGCGAAGAAGCGCGATATTCGCATCATCATGGACCTGGTGCCGAATCACACTTCGGACCAGCATCCGTGGTTCAAGGAGTCGCGCTCCTCGCGCACCAACCCTAAACGCGATTGGTACATTTGGCGGGACGGGAAAGGGCCGGGGCAGCCTCCAAATAATTGGCAATCGTGGTTTGGGCATTCGGCGTGGACGCTGGATCCGACGACGAATCAGTATTACTACCATCATTTTTACGTGCAGCAACCGGACTTGAACTGGCGTAATCCAGAAGTGCGCAAGGCGATGTATGACGTGATGCGGTTCTGGTTGAATCACGGTGTGGCAGGGTTCCGGCTGGATGCGGTGTCGCGACTGTTTGAAGATCCGAATCTCCATGATGATCCGATTGTTGCGGGCAAGAATGTTTATGGGGATCCGAATATCGTCCACAAATATACGGACAACTTGCCGGAAGTGCATGAAGTGCTACGCGAGATGCGCAAAGTGGTGGACGCGTACCCCGGGAATCCAGTTTTGATCAGTGAAGCGGATGAGCCGAATATTACGGAACTGACCAAAATGTATGGGGCGAAGAATGATGAGATCCAGTTGCCGATGGATTTCCAGATAGCCGATGTGAATCGGTTGTCGGCGCCGGAATTTCGTAAGCTGCTGGATGAAGTGGAGAAAAATCCGGCAGGCGGTCAGCCAGACTTTTTCTTCAGCAACCATGATCAGGACCGGACCTGGGATCGTTACGGCGATGGTATGCACAACGAGCAGATCGCGAAATTGATGGCCACATTGCTTTTAACGGTGCGAGCCACGCCGCTTCTTTATTATGGCGAGGAAATTGGAATGCGCACGACACCGCCGGCGCGCAAGGAAGATGTCCAGGATCCGATTGGGATTCTGGGATGGCCGAAGGAAAAGGGGCGCGATGGCGAGCGGACGCCGATGCAATGGGACACTTCGAAGAACGCGGGCTTCACTACTTCGGACCATCCCTGGCTGCCGATTCCGCCCAGCGCCAAAACATATAATGTACAAGTGGAATCGCAGGAGCCGGAGTCGATTTTTACGTTTTATCGCCGCCTGATTGATTTGCGGCGCAATCAGAACGGGCTTCGAAATGGGTCCTACCAGACACTGGACCCGGACAATTCGAACGTGCTGGCGTATTTGCGGAAGAATCCGGGCGTAGGCGCTTCGGTTCTTGTGGTCCTTAATATGAGTGCGCAGCCACAGATGGTGAGCTACGACCTGAGCGGCTACGGAATAAAACTAAAAGTGGCGAAACCGCTGCTGACCGCGCCGGAAATCACCGGCAAAACGGTGGACCTTTCCAGTTTGACGATTGCGCCCTTTGGCGTGTTCATTGGCGCGGTGCACTAGGGCATGGGGGCATGGGCGCGGCGATGTACGGATTACGGGCGAGCGATGGATAATGGGGCGTGGCCCAACTCGAGAACTTCCGTCTGAAGGTGTTTCGTGCCGTCGCTGAACACTTGAGTTTCCGCAAAGCGGCGGAGCGGCTATTTTTGTCCCAACCTGCGGTTACGCTGCAGATCCAAGCGCTGGAAGATGATCTGGGTGTGCGGCTGTTTGACCGCGCGGCGAATCGCATTAGCCTGACACCACAAGGTGCGCGATTGCTGCGGTACGCGAAGAAAATCGCAACGTTGGCGTCGCAGGCAGAGCAGGAATTAGCCGCGGGCGAAGGGCAATTGTCTGGCGAGTTGGCGCTTGGTGTTTCGACGACCATCGCGCAATACGTGCTGCCACGACTAATCGGCGCGTTTTTGGGTGAGCACCCGCGAGTAAAGCTCTTGCTACAAAGCGGGAACACGGAAGAGATTGTGGAACTGCTGATCGAGAGGAAAGTGTCAATTGGATTGATTGAAGGGCCTTCGCGCCATCGGGAGATTCGCGCTGAACCATTTATGGAAGATGAATTGGTGCTGATCGCGCCGCCAGAGTTTGAGAATGGGCGCATGTCGCGCGAACAACTCACATCGGCCAGTTTGTTGATGCGCGAACAGGGGTCTGGCTCGCGACGCGTGGTGGAAACGGCACTCGAGAAGGCCGGCATCAAGCTGAAGGCCTTCCATCACGTGATGAATCTTGATTCCACGGAGGCGATCAAGTCTGCGGTGGAAGCGGGACTGGGTGTGGGCTTCGTTTCCCGATGGGCAATTTCCAAAGAGTTGGAACTGGGAGCGTTGAAGGTAGTCAACGTTGCGGGCGTGCGGGTGGCGCGCAGCTTTTCTTTGATCTTGTCTACTGGGCCCGAACCGCAGGGGCCTGTCGGTGCGTTTCGAAATTTTGCGTTGCAACGAGCGCGCTTGCTTTCTGGAAGTATGCGAAAGCCGAGCGGCCAGCGCGCGTCGAGCCGATAAGCGTTCCTAATCAGCGATTAGCATTGCTGCTTGGACTGGCATCTGAGCGTTCTGCAACACTCTTGCGATGGGCAAGAATCTCTTTTTCGTGGCGGTTATTCTGGCGGCCAGCGGCTTTGTTTCCCCTCCTTTCGCCCTGCTGGGCGGCCTGATTTACGGACTCACCGTGATGCATCCGTTTCCGGGAGAGAGTAAAGCGTTATCGAAATTTCTGCTGCAAGCGTCGGTCGTGGCATTGGGCTTCGGCATGAATTTGCATGAAGTGCTGCAGGCGGGGCGATCGGGCTTTGTTTACACGGCGCTCAGCATAACGGCGGCGATGTTGCTGGGTCTGGGATTGGGCTACGTGATCCGTGTCTCGCAGAAGGCGTCTTTTCTAATCAGCGCGGGTACGGCGATTTGTGGAGGGAGCGCAATCGCCGCGGTCGGCCCGATCGCGCAGGCCAACGAAGAAGAAATGGCGGTCTCGCTGGGTGCGGTGTTCATTCTGAATTCGGTGGCACTGCTGATTTTTCCGCTGATCGGATTGGCTTTGCACATGAGTCAGACGCAATTCGGGTTGTGGTCGGCGTTGGCTATTCATGACACGAGTTCGGTTGTGGGCGCGACGGCAAAGTACGGGCCTACGGCGCTGGCTGTGGGAACCACGATTAAATTGGCGCGGGCGCTATGGATTGTGCCATTGTCGGTGATCACGGCAGTGGCGCTCAAGAGTAAAGCACGCATTCAGTGGCCGTGGTTTATTTTGTTTTTCTGTTTCGCGGCGTTGCTGAACACATTACTGCCATCGTTCAACTCGGTGTTCGGAGCCTTCAATCACCTGGGCAAAATCGGGCTGACGGTGACGCTGTTTTTGATTGGCGCCAGCTTGAATCGGGAAACGTTGAGGCGTGTGGGCGTTCGTCCTCTCCTGCAGGGGCTCACGCTGTGGATCATCGTGGGCAGCAGCACGCTGGCGCTAATTTTATTTAACCGGATCCACCTCTAGAAAGAACTTCACCAGAGACGAATGCAAAGGCGCAGTTTTGTTTTGCTATCTGCCGCGTAGTAAGAGCAGCACGTCGAGCAGACACAAAACGGTGATGGCTGCTTCTAACACGAAGAGCCTCGCTTCGTTGAACTGGCCGACCATGAAGTCGTAAAGCTCGCGAGCGGTTTGCAATTTACTTTCTACCAGGTCGCGATACTCGGGCACGCCCTCGCGGGAAGCGGCCAAGCGATACACCAGAACGTAGAAGGCTTCGCTTACAAATTTGACGGCGCTATCGATGCGCTCGGTCAGTTCCATAACGTCGAGGCGAATGGCGTTGAGGCGATTGGCTTCGCGCGGAAGAGCCCAGGGCCGGAGCAGCACACTTTGCTTGCGATCTAGGGTGTTGTAGACGTCGGAGAGCACGCGAGTCATGTAATTGTCGTAGTAGCGAAACTCCAACAATTGCATTTTGGCGTACTCGAGGATTTGAATCGTCCACGCAGCTTCTTCGGGACGGTCGTAGACCATTGCGGCGGAAGAGCCAACCACCAGCAGATCATTCGGGTAGTAAGACAGGCTGCCTTGCAAGATGCGCTCGGTGGTGGTGCGGGAAAGAGGGTTCTGTTCGCCGCGGATAAGTTGGGCAATTAGCTCGCCATGGCCGGAGAGGAGTTCGTCGGCAGTCAGAGGCTTTCCGGCCTCGTCGAGAATTTCGTGAAGCGCGAACACCAGATAATTTTCCTGGAGCCAATCTTCTCTGGGCTTTATGACCGCGGGCGCTATTTTTTTAAGATGGGTGCTAACAAAGGCGCGAGTTTCCGGTTCGATATCGGTAGCGTCCATCCAACGCGAGGCCTGCTCCAGCAGCGCTTCCCAGGAACCTTCGAATAGTACTTCAAGCTGCACTTCGACGATGGCGTATTCGTAATATTTGATGGAGTAGATTACGTGCTCGCCGGTGCGAAGGGTCAGCGGCTCGTTAGGCTCGGCGATGGGCGGGTTCTCGAAGCGCACATAGTCGGGCGTGCGGCGGGGAAAATCGGCTTTAGTGGCTCCGCCACGGGAACCGAGCAGGGTTCGCAGCTTGTCTAATTCGAAGGCCTCGCCGACGTCGTAGAACACAAAGGTTCGAATGTGTCCGCGCAGAAGCATCTATTTGTTTTATCACTTCAGATGCTGCGGGAACAAACAACGGGGTTAACGTCAGGCCGCTCATGGATTTGTGAGCGGATTTTTATGAGTACATATTCAGTGGGGCGGGTGCGTGGAATTGGCCACGCGCTTCACACGATCTCCGACTTGAACGGGTGCGGAGCCTACGATTGACGCGGTGGAGTAAAGATCGGCCACCTCGGTCACGGTGGCTTGGCCGATATGTTGCACAACCAGGGGAATAGGGTCGGACTGGGCGCCTGCGGCGGCCTGGACTTCCCGCAAAACGGTGAGCTTATCACCCACCTTTACCCCAGATTGTTTGCCCACATTCAAGGTTATAGAGTTGCCGGCGACCTCCGCAACCAGGCCATCGATATCGAGAGTGAGCGGCTGGATTTTCTGGGCGAAAGAATCGAGTTGTACGGCAAGTTTTTCCACGGCGTTCCGCGTGGCCTCACCAAGCAACGTGTCTGTAAACTCGTTGCCCAATATTTCTTGAGGAGCAGTGGATTTGCCGCCTGTGCTGATGATCATTACCTCGCCAGTCTGCGCGGATTCTCCGGTGATCGTAAATGCTGCAATCACTTCGGCGGTGGTCATATCGAGAACGCGCGCAGTGATGTCGACGTAGGCTTTCGACTTACGCTTGCTCATTCGAGAGTGAATCGATCCTGATTTTTGCGGGATATCGGGACCGAATCGGGTGATTGCGCCGACAATCATGGCATCCAGAGCGAGCATTCGCCCGATTCTGGCAGCCCGGCCGTATGCATCCATGCCATCCGGTTCGGAGGTGGCTTGTTCGTCTAGAAGCTTCTTGAGGGCAGAACGATCGATTACCGTGTATTTTCCGCCGACGGTTAATTTCTCGATGAGCTGAGCGGAAACACCTTTGCCGACGTCTTGGGCAACGGCGCCGAAGACGTTGGGGCTGCCAGAGCTTGGAGCACTGTAGTCTTCGAAATTTAGAATGGCAACGCGCTTTTTATTGGAGATCTCTTGCGGATAAGCAGACGAGTTCTGGAGCACCGGACAAAACGTCAGGGCGGTGGCCAAGAAAGCTGCTCCAATTCGCATTCTGACCTCAATCGGACACAATCCCACAGAGCTGGTTGAAAGCGCTTGATGTGTTGCGATAGCTACCGAACTGGCAAATCATACATATAAGGATAGGAAACGCTACAGCAAACGGCCGAACCGGGGACCTTGCTTGCTGAGGCCGTAGGCCCGTCGATGCGTTGGGTCAGTTTTGGATGTGAAGAATGGTGGTCAAAGGATGATCGGCGGAAGAAGGGCCGACTTGGATTTTGTAGTCGCCGGGCAGCAGGGTCCACGCGTCTTTCTTGTCGTCGAAGATGGAGAGGTAGAGAGGCGTGAGCGGGAGGGTGATGGATTTGGATTCGCCCGGGCCAAGGTGGATTTTGTCGAAAGCGACGAGACGATTAAAGGATTCGTTGGAGGGGGATGGTAGTTGGACATAGACCTGGGCGATTTCGGCGCCTGGACGGGTACCGGAATTTTTCACGGTAAAAGTCACCTGGCGCTGTTTCTCGTCGAGCTTCAAATCGGAGTAAGTGTAGGTGGTGTAGGAAAGACCGAAGCCGAAGGGGAAGAGCGGCGGTTTGTTTTTGGCTGCGAACCATTTGTAGCCGACTTTCACGCCTTCGGTGTAGTTCACGTCGAATGAGGGCAGAACGACATCTCGGTTCTTGTTGCCTGCGGGGAGGGCAGCGTGGGCTTTCAATTCCAAATCCATTCCTGGAACTTGCGGATGCGGAAGATCGGCGTCGGACTTGGCGAAGGTGGCGGGAAGCTTGCCGGAAGGATTGACGTCGCCAAAAAGAATGTTGGAGATGGCTTGCGCGCCACCGATGCCGGGATACCAGGCCGCCAGAATAGCTTTCACATTTTGCGCCCAGGGCATAGAGACGGGATTGCCGGTTACGAGAACGACGATGGTGCGGGTATTGGCTGCAGCTACGGCCTGGACCAAAGCATCTTGGTTGTCGGGAAGCGAAAGAGTCTGGGCGTCGCGGCCTTCGCTCATGTACTGGCTGACAAAAACGATGGCGACTTCGGAGGATTTGGCGAGATTGGCAGCGGACGCGGGATCGTTGCCATCGTTATATTGCACGTTGGCGTTGGGAACTTTCTTCCGGATGTATTTTAGAGGTGCGGAAGGAAAGTAGACGGGCTTCTGCCACTCGGTTTGACCGTGTTTGGGGTCGATGGCGTTGCCGCCGGGCGCGTCGACTTGGGCAGAGCCGCCACCGGAGAGCAGACCAACGTCGGCGTGTGAGCCAATGACAGCAATGGATTTGATTTGCGCCGCAGACAAAGGCAAAAGGGAGTCAGAGTTTTTCAGCAGGACGATGCTTTCTTCGGCGATTTGCTGGGAGTCTTCGAGGCCACGAAAGGGGTCGGTGACGCGGCGAGGCATGGGTGGATTGTCGATGACGCCGGTGGCAAACATGCTGCGAAGAATGCGGTGGACCATATCGTCCAACCGGGCTGCAGGGACTTCGCCGCTTTCGACGACCTTTTTTAGAGCCGGGCCAAAGTAGTCTTCACCGGGCATTTCCATGTCGAGCCCGTTATTTGCGGCTTTGACGGTGCTGTGGGTGCCTTCCCAATCGGAGAGAACAAAACCCTTGAAGGCGAAATCTTTTTTGAGGACCTGATTGAGGAGGTAATCATTCTCGCAGGAATAATCGCCATTCACTTTGTTGTAGGCGCACATAACGCCGGCAGGTTGGGCGATGCCGATAGCAATCTGGAACGCGAGCAGGTCGGTTTCGCGAAGCGAGCGGTGATCGAGAACTACATTGAGAATATCTCTGCCGGTCTCCTGATCGTTGACCGCGTAATGCTTAATGTCGCCCATGATTTGCTGAGACTGAACACCTTTGGCGAGATTGCCGACGATGGTGCCCGCGAGGACTGGATCTTCACCCGCATATTCGAAGGCACGGCCGTTGCGTGGTTCGCGGAGAATATCGACGCCACCGCCAATGGTCATGTTGAAACCTTGATCGCGCAATTCTCTGCCGATGACTGAGCCGTAGAGTAAAGCGGCCTGTGGATTCCAGGTGGCGGCGAGACCGAGGCTCGAAGGGAGAAGCGTAGCATAGCGACTCTGAAGAGCGGCCATGCGGATGCCGACGGCGGAGTCTGCCAAGTTAATGTCAGGAATTCCCAGGCGATCAATGCCGAGGACGTATCCGGCGCCAAAATTAGAGCGCGGAGGAACGGGAGCGCCATCGCGGAGGACGCCCCAACCGGTGCCGTGAACCAGCTGAATTTTTTCGTCTAAAGTCATTTGGTGCAAAACCAGGTCGGCGCGTTGATCGGGGGAGAGCGACTTGTCCATCCAGGGGAACGGAGGCTGCTTCGATTGCGCAGCGGATTGCGAGAATGTTGGTGGGACTGAAGTGAATAGAAGGCTGGCAGCGATAAAGAGCAATGATAAGCGCGCGAACAAGTGCCGAGGAGTCATCGAGGCATCTCTTTCCGATCGTCGCAAAGGATGAGGCGCAATCCTGGCATGGAAAAAGTTGGGCTGGCTGATGTGAAGACAAGCGTCAGTAGCTGACGAGCGAGACCCTTGAGCATGCGGAGGCGCACCTGTAACGAAAATACTATAGGTCACGAAGGGAAATTTTGTAAGTGACGGCGGAGGAAATTTGCGGTCAGGTGCCCGCTAGGATGTGCCAACACAGCCCCGGCTCATAGGCGATGCGCGAGGTCAGTCGGATTGGCCTGCCGGGTTGTTGCCCAGGGCGGTGTGGAATTCGGATACGCACTCATCGCAAATCTGGACACTGCTATTGTTGCCGGCGCCGAACATTTGATTGGCTAAGTCGCCGCGTTTGCCGCAGAAACTACAACGAAAATCTTTGTACAGCTCGTCGAGATAATTGGCGGCATCTTGTTCGGAGATGTTAGCTTCGACCCAGCGCTGGAAAGATCGGGGATAGATGTGCTCGGCGCGGCGTTTGGCGTTGGCTACGGAATCGTGAACGGAGACGGCGAGTGAATTCCAGTCGCGTTCACAGTAATAAAGGACTACGTCGGAGGAATGTTTGGATTGGCAGATGGCGAGGCCGGGAACTTTGCCGATTTCCTGGCCGTCGACGAAGAGCAGGCCGTGATTGGGCGTGACGGAGACGGAGTCGTCGAGGATGGCGTAGTGGAGCAGGCGATCGGAGCCGATGGCGGGAGGCGGCGGAGGAGGAGAAGAAGAAGAATCGGATTTGCGGGGCACCCCGTTACCTCCGGCAGAGTATGTGCCTGAATATATTCGGGGGGTAGAGAATTGGGAAGGTGAAAAAAAGGGCAAAGACGGAGTGGTAACGAGGTCGCGGCGTGCGATCGAAGAGGGATCCATTCGACTACGTTCCCCGGCCGCGCCAGAATGCGGCGCGGAAGAAAAAGGCCGCGTCACTCCGCTCCCTTCGCGTTCGCTCAGGGCAAGCAGGATGACGGGTCTGGAGTGAGGTGGAACGCCTCTGGAGTGACATCTGGCGGATTGGTGCCGGGCTGAAGCCCGGTCCCTACATGGATTGCGTGCGGAACAAAGGGAGAGCGAGACAAAGGTATAACGGGTTCAGGCGGAGATGACTTTGTTGTGGAATCGGCGAGCGGCGATGATTAGGAGCATTGCGCCCATCAGGAAGAGGGCCAGGGCGTCGGTCCAGAGATGGACCCAACCAGCGCCACGAAGAATGATGCCGCGGGTGATGTTAATGAAGTAGGTGGCGGGAATGAAGAAGCTGAGGGCGTAACAGAATTTGGGCATGGTTTCGCGCGGGAAGATGTAGCCGGAGAAAAAGACGCTAGGGAGAATGGTGAGAAATGCGAGCTGCATGGCTTGCGCCTGGGTGGTGGCTTTACTTGAAATCAGAATGCCGAGAGAGAGCGAGACGAAGAGATAGGGAAGAGACAGCAGAGCGAGAAGGATAACGCTACCGTGGATGGGAACGCGGAAGATGAAGACCATGAAGGTGAGCAGCATGGTCAGTTCGAAGAAGCCGATGGCGAGATAGGGCAATAATTTTCCGAGCAGCAGGCCCATAGGGCGAACGGGAGTGACGAAAAGCTGTTCGAGAGTGCCGCGCTCTTTCTCGCGAACGATGGAAAAGGCGGTGAGGAAGGTGGTGACATTGAGCAGCAGAATCGCGAGCAGGCCGGGAAGAAAGAAATTGGGCGAGCGCGAGTCGGGATTGAAAAGTAGCTTGGGCCGCATGTCGACCGCGAAGGGAGCATTGCTGTTGATCAGCACGCGGCGAAGAGATTCATCGAGTCCGATGGCGGTCGCAACGTTGATGGCTTGGCCAGCGACGGACGAATCGGAGCCATCGATTAAGACTAGAACTTGTGCGGGCATCTGGTGGAGAAGCTTGTCGGAATAATCGACGGGAATTTTTATGCCAACGCGACATTTGCCGGAGATTATGGAGTCGTTGAGTTCGCGATCGCTATTAACGTAACGAATGATGTGGTACGTATCGGAATTTTTGAAGCGGTTGAGGAGTTCGCGGCTCTCGCGGCGACCGTCGGCATTGTAGACGACGGTGTTGACCTGACGAATGTTGGTGTCGATACCAAAGCCAAGGACGACCATCTGTAGAGCGGGAATGATCAGCGAGAAGAAGAGAGTGCCGAAATCGCGGCGGACGTGCAGCGTTTCCTTGTAGAAAACAGCGCCAAAACCTTTGAAGGCATTATCCACGAGTGGCGGCCTCCGCTTCAGACTGGTGCTTGTAGGTGAGTTCAACGAAGACATCTTCGAGCGTGGGCGCGAGCGGGCGAATTTCGGCGACGACCAGGCCGTTTTGTAGCAATTGTTCGCGGAGATGTTCCATGTCGAAGCGATCTTCGACGAGCGCGTGAATGGACTGGCCGAAGATGGTGGCGCTGCGAATGCCGGGGAGCGTGCGTGCGATGCGCAGAGCGCGGGTGACTTCGGGGGTAGTGATTTCGACGCGGTAGGTGCCCGGAGGTTGAACGTCAGGAAGTTGGCGCAGGGCTTCGGGAGTGCCGTCTGCGATGACTTTGCCGTAATAGATGTAGGCGACGTGACTGCAACGTTCGGCCTCGTCCATGTAGTGGGTGGTCACGAAGAAGGTGATGCCCTGGCCGGAAAGTTCGAACAGAAGATCCCAAAGTTGGCGGCGGGCGACAGGATCGATGCCGGCGGTAGGCTCGTCGAGGAAGATGAGTTTGGGTTCGTGGAGCATGGCGCAGCCGAGCGCGAGGCGCTGTTTCCATCCGCCGGAGAGCTGCGCGGCGAGACGATTCAAATAAGGCGAGAGGCCATTGAGTTGAACGATGTCATCCATGCGCTTGCGCAGGCGATCGGGCGAGAGGCCGTAGACGCGACCGTAAAAAGTGAGATTCTCCGTAACAGTAAGATCGGAATAGAGACTGAAATTCTGCGACATGTAGCCAATATTTTCGCGGACGCGGTCGGGTTCTTTGGAAACGTCGAGGCCCATGACAGTGGCTTGGCCGTCGCTGAGTGGTAACAAACCAGTGAGCATTTTGATTACGGTGGTTTTGCCGCTGCCGTTGGGGCCGAGGAAGCCGAAGATTTCGCCCCTCTGAACCTGGAAGCTAACGTCGTTTACGGCAGTGAAGGTGCCGAAGCGACGCACCAGATGTTCGGCGGAGATGGCGAGTTGGTCGGCGTTGGCCACGATTAGCTGCCTGCCGGAGTGAGCTTTACGTCGGCTGCCATGCCCGCAAGGACGCGATGAGAAGTGTCGTCGATGCGAACTTTCACGCCAAAAACCTGGTGGACGCGCTCTTCGCGAGTCTGCACGTTGCGGGGCAGGAATTCAGCTTGCTGATTAATCTGTTCGACGACACCGTGGAAGACCTGATTAGGAAAAGAATCGACGCGGATTTCGGCTTGTTGGCCGAGCTGCACGTGGCCGAGCACGGTTTCCGGGATGTAGATGCGGACGTAGATCTGATCGCTTTCGAGGAGCGTGGCGACCGGTGTGTTTGGAGCGATCAGGTCGCCGGGACGGACATCGAGAACTTCAACTGTGGCGTTGGATGGCGCGAGCACCTGGCGTTCGCGATAGCGGGCTTCGTCGAGTTCGAGAGCGGCGCGAGCGGCGTCGACATCTTCGCGGCGATTGCCACGTTCAAATTTTTCGAGCGTCGCTTGGGTCTGTTGATAGCGAGCCCCGGCGGAGGCCTTTTCTTCCGGGCGATAACCGCGTTGGAGTTCGGCGAGCTTGTGCTGGGCGTTCTCTTTCACCGCGACGGCCATCTTCCAGTTGGCCTCGGCTGTGTCGCGCTGCTGCTTGGAGACGAGATCCTTCTGGGCGAGCGCGTCGTAGCGCTGGAAGTCGAGGTGGGCGCGAACTTCATCGGCGGTGGAGCGGTCGACGTCGGCTTGCGCGCCATCAATATCTTCCTGGCGATAGCCGTTCATGCGCTGTTCGTATTCGGCTTTGGCTTGCATGGCGGCGGCGCGCGCTTCGGCAATTTCCTCGGGACGAAAACCGCGCGAGGCTTTTTCGGAGTTGGCGCGAGATTGTGCGAGGGAGGCTTGCAGTTCCTTGTCGTCGAAGGTGATGAGCACCTGGCCTTGCGATACGGAATCGCCTTCGCGGACGAGAACCTTATCGATGCGGCCACCGATCTTGGAGCCGACGCGAATGTCGCGCGCTTCGACGGTGCCGGAACCTTGCAGGCCGGTGTCGTGATGGAACCAGCCCATGGAGTAGGCGGTGGCCGCGAGTGCGGCAATGAGCACCAGTGGAATGATGAGACGCTTGCGATTCATAGTGTCCCTTTATATGAACAAAGGAGCTACGGGGCCTGAATGCGAAAAATTGCTTGGTGAAGCTGGCGCTGACTTTGGGGAGCGCGGCAAAAGTCCAGACCAAACCACTTCGAAAGCCGAATCCATGCGCGACTTGAGCGAAGAATCGCCGTAGAGCGACCAGATCAGCAGAGTGCCAAAAACCGTCTGGCGGAAGACTAAGGCAATCTCGGCGGCGGGAAGATCCTTGCGGATCTCGCCGCGGTCCTGGCCCATTTGAATCATCTCGGTGTGGACGGCGAGGACACGGTCCTGAAGATCAAGCATGGCCTTGCGCACCTTGGAGTTGGAAAGGTAGGCGAGGAGAAGAACCCGGATGATGTCGGGATGTTTGGCGGGCTCCTGAGTCATGCGTTCGGCTAGGGAGCTGAGAAATTGAGGAATGGGTTGACGCGTGTGACGCGCTTCCTGGACTGCGGATTGGAGCCTGGCGAGTTGCATTTCGCCAAAGGCTAGAAGAATGTGATCTTTGCTGGGGAAGTAGTTGAAGAAAGTGCCTTTGCCAACATCGGCGGCGTTAGTGATGTCTTCGACAGTGGTTTCGGGGAAGCCTTTCTTGGCGAAGAGATCGAGGGAGGCGCGGAAGAGGCGTTCTCGTGTTTCGACGCTGCGGCGTTCGCGGCGAGAGGAGGGAGATGGATGAATCATATGGATTGACCTTTGTTCATATATGACTATAGGTCAGATTTAATGTCAAGCGAAATTAAGAACCGGTGGAGAGCGGAGTTCGCGTTGGATATTTGAAAGGACTTGCTTCGAGGCTCGCGCTAGGGGAAACCCCACACGCAAGTGTGGCGTGTAGGGGTACCCGGCTACGGGTTGGTCTGGTGGCCACCTAAAGGTGGCCGCTACATCGCGGATATTAGATCTCTTTGCCGGAGCCTTTGTACTTGGGAGTCTTTTTGTTCAGGTAGGAGATGAGTTTTTGAGCTGCGGTGGGAACGGGAACTGCGCCTTTGAAGACGATGTCTTCTGCGCTGATATCTTTTTTGTAGACGCGCATATTCGCAGTGTTGTCGGGACGGACGGTGGATCCGGCGAGAGAGATGCCGGCGAAAAGTCCGCGAGCGCGAGAGTACGAAAGAATTTCAGCGCGCATGGTGACATCTGTGGAGGCTTCGGCATTGCGACCCTTGGGGCCAGCGGCTGCGGAGGCGTCACCGCCCAGTTTAACCTTGCTCTTAAGGATGGCGTGGGCGCCGCGTCCGTTCATAACGAGGAGAACGAAATCGGTGGCCTGCCCGCCAATTTGAAAACCGAAACTGCCGCCTTCGAGGGCCATCATGGTGGGCGCGCTCCAGGGGCCGTTAAACTGTTCGCCGGTTCGGCAGGTCATAGCGCCACGACCGTAGCTGGCGCCAAAGACAAAGGCGGCCTTGACGACAGAAGGATAGATAATGACGCAGTCGGCTTTATCGATGAGGTCCTGCGGGATATTGTCGGGAATATCCATAATTTCCTGAAGCACGGTGCCGCAATTTTCCAGGCGCTCTTTTTCTTTCTTGTCGTCGGCTTGCAAGGGCAGGGCGAGGAGCGCGAGAGTCAGAAGAAACGGGACAAACTTTTTCATGCGTATTCACCTTCGGTCAGAGAGTTGATCATTTCAGTTGCGTATAAGTCTACAGATGGTGGAGGCCGGGCGCCAGCGCGCAGGTTGCCTGTCGTGGAAAACTTTTTTCGAGCCCAGGAACGCTTCAGGAGCGGGGTACGGGTTTCGAATATACTTTTAGGACGCGGGGTTTGCAAATGAAGGATTCATGAAGAACGAACGAAAATTTGTCCGTAGGGTCATCGGAGTGTGCATGGGTCTGGCTGGCGTTGCTGCGATGTGGGCGGGGCCGACGTTTGCGCAGGTCGGGGGGGAGGGCCTCACCCCTCAAAGGGGTGAGCTACAGAATGCGGGCGGACCGGATGTGCGGGGGCAGGAGGCACTGGCGGCGCAGGCGAGGTTTGCACGGCGGGTGGAAGAAGTGCTGGGGAGTGAGGCGGTGCGGCGCGGTGAGTGGGGAGTCGAGGTGATGGACGCGGCGACGGGCGACGTGCTGTACGAGCGGGACGCGGATAAATATTTTGTGCCGGCATCGAATATGAAGTTGCTGACGACTGCACTGGCACTGGACAAATTGGGAGTGGAGTACCGGTTCCGGACCACGGTGGAGACGAATGGAAAATTGGGGACCGACGGAGTGCTGGCGGGAGATTTGATTCTAGTGGGACGCGGCGATCCGAACCTGTCGAATCGCAAATTTCCGTTTGAAACAAAGGAAGAGTTTGACGGATTGCCTGACCGGGTCATCAGCGAGCTTGCGGATGCGGTGGTGGCGCGCGGAGTGAAGGAAATTTCGGGCGATATTGTGGGCGATGACAGTTATTTTCCGCGCGAACGATATCCGGATGGCTGGGAAATTGGGGACATGGTGTGGGAATACGGCGCGGCGATTTCGGCGATCGTGGTGAACGACAACACAGTGACGTTGACTCTGACGCCGGGCGAGCGGGCCGGAGAACCGGTGACGGACTCGGTGGAACCGGCTACGGCGGAATTTGCAGTGAAGAATTTAGTAGTGACGTCGAAGGCGGGAGAAAAGGCGGATCTGCGGCTGACGCGGGAGCCAGGGTCGGAAACTGTGGTGGTGACGGGCACGATGCCGGCGCGCGCGACTCCACGGAAATTATTGCTGGCGATTCAGGAGCCGGCACAACAGGCGGCGAGTATGCTGGCGAAATTGCTGGCGGAGCGCGGGTTGAAGTTTCATGGCAAGGTCCGCGCGATGCACGAGCCGGATGGACCGGGAGTGGTGAGAACCGTGTTGGCGGAGCATATGTCGTTGCGGCTGGGAGATACCGTGAAGCTGGTGAACAAGATCAGCCAGAATCTGCATACGGAGGTTTTGTTGCGGACGGCGGCGCGGCAGCAGGGAGTCTGGGCCACGCCGGAAGAGTTGACAAACTTTCCAGAGGAATTTTATGTGCGAGCGGGAATTCCGTTGGGAGACGTGGTGCAAATGGATGGATCGGGATTATCGCGGCAGGATATGGTGACGCCGCGAGCGTTTGTGGCGCTGCTGCAGTTTGCGCAAAGGCAGGCGTGGTTTCCGGCGTATTATGCGTCGCTGCCGGTGGCGGGAGCGGATGGAACGTTGAACGAGCGAATGAAGGCAGGCGTGCTGACGGGGCGAATTCATGCGAAGACGGGATCGGTAACGCACGTGCGGGCGCTCTCGGGCTATGCGGAAACTCCTGGCGGGCGTCGGCTGATTTTTTCGTTTCTGGCAAACAACCAGAGTGGAAAAAATCACGAGACGCATGACGCGTTGGATGGATTGTGCCTGGCGATGGTGCAGGAGTTTGATGTGGTGCCTTCGGTCACCGGAACGGCTGGGAACAAAGTGCAGTAGTTGACGCGGAGAGAACGATGAGCGTGGAGAGAATTATTACGGTGTTTGGGAGTTCGCGGCCACAAGAGAGCGATGAGGAGTATGCGGACGCGCGCGAATTGGGGCAACTGTTGGCAGATCGCGGATTCGCGCTGTGCACGGGAGGTTACGGCGGTGTGATGGAGGCGGTGTCGCGCGGAGCCAAGGAAGTTGGCGGAAAAGTGTATGGCGTGACGGCGGAATTTTTCGCGCGCAAGGCGAATGAGTGGGTTGATGTGGAAGTGCGGGTCAAGACGTGGGAAGAACGGCTGTTTGAATTGATACGGCTTGCGGATGGATTTGTGGCGTGCAAGGGTGGAACGGGAACGCTGGTGGAGTTGGCAGTGGTGTGGGAAATGTTGAACAAGGGCGTGATGCCGGCGAAGCCGTTTATTGTCCTGGGAGATTTCTGGACGCCGATACTGGGGCGGGTGCGGGAAGTGGAGCAGGGACCGAGGCCGTCGACAGAGGCGCCGAAGTGGGGCGAGGCGAAGGGGAATTTGGTGCATACGGCGGGGACGCCGGAAGATGTGGCGCGGTATTTTCTGAAGGAATTTAAGAAAGTGAATTAGAAAAAGCGAAGGTAGAAAATAGAAATTAGAAAATCGGCGCGAAATAATGCAGTTGCCATATTTGGAAGAAACAGCGCGGAGGCGGATGTCGCGGACGACGCAAGAGGTGTTGGAGTTTGACAAGCTGCGGGAATTGTTGCGGCTGAGGACGACGTGTGCGCCGGGCAGAAGATTTATGGCGGGATTGGAGCCGGGGCAGGACCGGGCGGCGCTGGAGGGCGCGTTTGCGTTGATACGCGAGGCCCGGGAATGGCTGCGGGCGGAACGCGAATTGGGTTTTGGGGCGCTGGCCGATCCGGTAGGATCGCTGGAACGACTGGAGGCGCCGGGAGCGGTGCTGGAGGCTGCGGACTTTTTGGATGCGGGATCGCTGCTGGAGACCTCGTCGTGGCTGCGACAGCAATTTCGGGAAGAGGCGGCGAAGTTTCCCTTGCTGGCGGCCCGCTGCGCGGGTCTAGCGGATTTTCGGGAGCTACAAGCGGCGATCAAGCGCTGTATTTTGCCGAATGGAGAGATCAGTGACGATGCGTCGAACACGCTGCGACGCATTCGCGTCAGCCTGGTGCAGACGCGCGATTCGATTCAGAAGGCGCTGAAGCAGATATTGCGATCGAGGCAGGCGGAGGCTGGCGAAGACTACGTCACGCTGCGGAACGAACGTTTCGTGATTCCGGTGCGGTCGGAACACCGGCGGAGCGTCCCAGGCGTGGTGCACGGGGCAAGTGCGACAGGACAGACGATTTTCGTTGAGCCGTTTGAAACCGTCGAGACGAACAACCAGCTAGTGCAACTGGCGGAAGATGAAGCGGCGGAAATTTTCCGGATCTTGAAGGAACTGACGGAAAGATTGCAGTCAGTGCGCGGGCCTTTGGTGGCAGCGGCGGAAACAATTGCGGAGCTAGATGGAATTTTTGCGCGCGCACGCTTTGCGCAAGACTTTGATGCTTGCATTCCGGAATTCGTGGAGACGATAGAGCTGCGGCTAGAGGGAGCGCGGCATCCAGTGCTGGAAGACCAATTGCGGCGGAAGAGGCGCGCGATTGTGCCGATGTCGCTGGAATTGGGTGGGGAAGAGCGTTTGCTGGTGATCAGCGGGCCGAACACTGGCGGAAAAACAGTGGCGTTGAAAACGACCGGGATGGCGGCGCTGGCGGCACAATCGGGAATTCCGGTGGCGGCGCAAAGAGCGGTGCTTCCGCTGTTTGATCGCGTGTTGGTGGATATTGGCGATGAACAATCGATCGCGGCGGACCTGTCTACATTTTCGGCGCATATGCTGAATTTGAAAGCGATGCTGGAGGAGGCGACGCCGCAGTCGCTGGTGCTGGCGGATGAAATGGGAACGGGGACGGCTCCGGAAGAAGGAGCGGCGCTGGCGGTGGCGCTGCTAGATGAGTTTCGCAAGAAAAATTGCATTGTGCTGGCGACCACGCACCATGACCGGCTGAAGACGTATGCGTCGACAACTTCGGGCGTGGTGAATGCGGCGGTGGAATTTGATGATGTGAATTTGCGGCCGACGTACCGGTTGATGGTGGGCGTGCCCGGCGGCTCGAGCGGCATTGCCATTGCGCAGCGGCTGGGATTATCGGACGAAATTATTGCGCGTGCGCGGTCGTTGATGACTCCGGAAGCGCATGAAGCGGCGGATCTGATTGCGTATTTGCATCGAAGCCGCGACGAACTGGACCGCATGCGCAAGCAGATGGCGGCAGAACGGCGGGAACTGGAAGACGAGCGGAATAAGTTGCGCGCGGAATGGGTGGAGCGGCAGAAGTCGCGAATCGCGGAGTTGGAACAGAAATTCGCGGAGATGCAGAAGCGGTTCGAGGAAAATGTAGCGCGTGTAGTGGAGTCGGTCAAGGAGCGCGAACTACGCGGGCAGTTGGAGAAGACGGCGCGGCGGAAGATGCAGGATGTGCGCGGCGAGGCAAAAGACGAGTTAAATGCGGCGGTGGTGCAGACGATTTCTGAGTCACAGAAGGACTTGGGAATTCGCGCGGAAGTGGCGGGCGTCAACGCGGAGCAGTTACAGGCGGGTGCGAAGATTCGCGTGCGCGGCTTCAGCAAGCCGGTGATTTTGCGGCGAGTGGATGGTTCGACGGCAGAGATTGAGGCGGGGCCACTGCGGATGAAGGTGGCGGTGGAAGAGATTACGGGAGTAGAGACACCGGCGGCGGGGAAAGTGGTGCAGCCAGGGCGGCGGGAAAATGTTACGGTGACGTCGAGTGCACCGGCAACGGAAGGAGTCGGGGGCGACGAGATTAACGTGATTGGGATGACAGTGGAGCAGGCCAGCGAACGGGTAGATAAGTTTCTGGATGATGCGACGCTCGCGAATCGCGGCCGCATTCGGATTATTCATGGGCATGGAACGGGTGCGTTGCGGAAGGGACTTGGAGATTTTTTGAGAACGCATCCGCTCGTGGAGCGGACTGCGTTCGAGAGCGACGAGCATGGAGGGAAGGCGATTACGGTGGTAGAACTGAGAAAATAGAGAGTTGAAAATGGAAACTTGAAAATGGGAATCCCGCCCCCTCATAACACGGCGCAGGTGAACAAAAAGATTCAGGATTTTACCGACCTGGTTACCTGGAAGACTGCGCGAATTCTTAGGGCGAATATCTATAAGATGTGCCGCGAATTTCCCAAGAACGAAACGTTTGAACTTAGCTCTTAGATGCGCCGTGCAGCCGTGTCGGTCACAGCAAACCTTGCCGAGGGCTACGGTCGATTCTCGTATCAGGAGAACATGCAATTCTGTAGGCAGAGTAGAGGCTCTCTTTATGAATTGCGGGATCATCTAACTACGGCTTTAGACGCCGGTTATATAACGCAGGAGGAGTACACCAGGTACGACGGACAGGCAATTTCTGTAGCGAAGCTCATTAATGGTTATATTCGCGCGACGAGGCTGAGACAACAGTCGGGTGGATCGAAATGAAACGGAATTCTTTCGTGGCGAAGTTAACATCAGGATGTCTTGCATTTTCTAGTTTCGATTTTCTATTTTCGGTTTGAGTAAAGAATGGCGGAAGCGGGATCATTTGCGGAGAAGGTGAAGCAGCAGGCGGACATTGTTCGCGTGGTGGGCGAATACGTACGCCTGAAGAAGAGCGGGCAGAATTTTACGGGGCTGTGCCCGTTTCATGGAGAGAAGAGCCCGTCGTTCGCGGTGCATCCGGTGAAGCAGATATTTCATTGCTTCGGGTGCGGAAAGGGCGGCGACGTTTTCTCGTTTGTGATGGAGATGGAGAAGTGTCCGTTTCCGGATGCGGTAAAGATTGTGGCGGAGAAATGCGGGATTGCGGTGCCGCGCCCGCGGGAACGCTCGCCGGAAGAACGCAAAGAGAATCAGGTGCGGGCGGTGCTGATTGATATGCACCGAGACGCCCAGGCATTCTTCGCGAAACAGTTGGAGACCACGGCAGAGGGACGAGCGGCGCGTGCGTATTTGGAAGATCGAGGCTTGAACGCTGAGGCGATCGCGAAATTCGGAATTGGGTACGCGCCGAGTGGCGGAGACATTCTGTTGCGGGCGCTGAAGCCAAAGTATGCCGCGGATAAATTGCTGGTGGATTCGGGATTGATTTCGCGCGATGGAACGAGTGGCAGGCTCTTCGATCGATTCCGGCGGCGGATTACGTTTCCGATTTCCAATGACTCGGGAAAAATCGTGGCGTTTGGCTGCCGGGCGTTGGGAGACGACCAGCCGAAGTATTTGAACTCGCCGGAAACGAGAATCTATTCGAAGAGCAATGTGTTGTATCACATGGATCGCGCCAAGGATGCGATTCGGCGGCAGGATTTCGCGATTCTGGTGGAAGGGTACATGGACGCAATTGCCGTCGCTCGCGCGGGGATCAGCAATGTGGTCGCCAGTTGCGGAACGAGCCTGGCTGAGCCGCAAATCAAGTTGCTGGGCCGATTCACGAAGCGGCTGATTGTAAATTACGACCCGGATGTGGCGGGGCAAGCGGCGACGGAGCGTTCGCTGGTGCTGCTGCTGGAACAGGATTTCGAGGTGCGGGTGCTGGCGTTGCCGTCGATTGGAGATAAGAAGGCCGATCCGGACCTTTATATACGGGAGAAGGGTGCCGAGGCGTATATCAAGGCGCTGAAGGAAGCGCCACCGTATGTGGATTACCTGATTGCGCGGGCGCGGCAAATGGATTTGACGAGTGGCGAAGGAAAAGTGCGCGCGGTGAATTTCCTGCTGCCGTATCTGCAGAAAATCCCGAACCGGCTGCTGCGTTCGGAATGGGCCACAAGGATTTCGCAACAATTGCGGATTGATGAGCCGGTGCTGCGCGCGGAACTGAGTAAAGCGGCGGCGGAGCGGCGCGACCAGATTAAGACCAAGCCAGAGTTGGTGGGGAAAGCGGCAAAGCCGATCGAACGCCGGATGATCCGGATGCTGATGGAAGCGGAAGGATTCCGGCGCGAACTGGCGCAGCGATTGCAGCAGGGCCGCGTATACGAAGGGCTGGAGACGGAGAAAATTTTCGCGGCGCTGATTCTGGCTAATTTGTCGGAGCAGCCGCTGCAGGCGACGGAGATTGCGACCTTGTTGGAGGAGAAGGACCGGCGGATGTTTTTTGAGATTTTATTCGAGCCGATGCAAGAGACGAGCTGGGAAGAAGCGGAGAGTTGCCTCGAGGCGTTGAACCGGAGACGTGTAGAGCAGGAGCTGGCGAACGTGCAGAGGAACATTGAAGCTAATCCGGCAGGGCCAGCGCTGCGGGAATTGTTGACGCGAAAGCAGGAATTGTTACGGAGGCTGACGGCGCAAGGCTGAGGCGAAGGCACACAACCGCGTAAGAAACCAGAATCAGCTGGACCGTTGGACAGGTAACTACCACGACCTATGGCTTTTAGAAGACAAGAACATCTCCGCAGGCTCGTAGAATGGGGTGATGAACCCCCCAGCGAGTAAAGTTATTTTGGCAATCGGTCTCATTGCGTGTTGCCTCAGCAGTACGAGCTCAATCATGCGAGCCGAAAAGGATACACACCGCCCCACCTGTATTAGCGATCGCTGCCGAAAGATCAAATCGTTCTTAAAGAGAAATTACTGTGGTGAGTCTCCATTTGGAAATGGGCCTGACGATGGTTGTGAGATTACGCGGATCGAAAAACCGCAGGCGCACGTCAATGTGCTGGCGGATTACAAATGCGAATGGAATGCGACAGAACACGCGGCACACTGTGAGCAGTATGGACAGCTATCCCCCGCGGTGCGTGAGACTCTAATAGATGAGCTACATCACCTGGGACTACCTGCGGAGGCCGAAGGACACGTTTACTATACGGTTTGGAGATTGGCAAACGCTAACTGGTCACTGGCAGTGGCCTACTATTCTCATGCAATTGGAGACGAACTTGAGCTTTGCGAGGTAATCACACTAATCGACGATAAATCACATGCAATAGTGCTGCGTAAGTTGTCGTTTCAGAAGACGGATGTAGACGTACCCCAAGTTACGCAATGGGCGCCAGTCGATATCGCAGACGCGGAAGGTAATGGTCATGACGACGTGATTCTGGAAGGTAATGCTTACGAGAATCACTGGTTCGAAGTTGTCCGCGTCCACAATGGAATAATGAGCACAATTTTTTCCGGGCTCGGCTATTACCTATGAAATGTGGCTGTTCCACGCACCGGAGTTCGCGAAATTAAAGAGCAATTTAGCAGGCTGAATGTGGCCAGTTCACCGTACTTTTAACTCATTGGAATTGTGGTTTCTGCGCCTTTGGCGGGTGCTCGGCGCGTTCTTTGCGCTTTTCTTGCTTTTCTTTTTCGGTAGGCGGGAAACTTTCGAAGCCCTTGACGATTTCCTGATCGACTTTTTGCCACACTTTGTCTACGTTCGTGATTTTCTGTTGCAAGAAAAGACGCCAGGCGAGGTCTTTTCTCTTCACGTCGATCAGATCGATCATGAGTGAGCCTTCGCGAGAGGTGGTGGCGCTCCAAAGATCATAGTTGTACGCCCAGTCGTCCCCGAAGTAGGAAGCGAACCCTCCCCAGCCGGCGTCTCCTGTAGCAGCGAGATTTACGTCGGTCTGGCTGTTGGCGAAGTAGCGGACGACCAAATCCGGATTATTGTCGCGAGTCACTTCCTTCAGGCCGCGCTTGACGAGTTCACGAGCCACCGCGTCATGCACGTTGTTGCGAATCTCGGCTGGGTTCAGCTGCATCATGGCCAAGTGTTCCACTCCACCGATGTAGGCAAAGGTCTTGTACTTGGAGAAATCGAGATCGGGATTGAAGTCGACGTTCATCTTGGCGCGGGCTTGCGGCGCAAGCATTGTGACGATCAGAAAGACAAGGATCACTGCTGTGGCTGCGGCAGCGGATCTTTTGTGTTGCTGTAAATCTTGCGCTCGGCTGGTCATTTATTCCTCCGGGGTGGCATCATCTTAGTCCAATTCGAGGCGCCAGAGGTGGTAATCCGCAGCGATACTGGGGATGCATACAATCGATGTTTGAGAGAGCTGCCGCTGAGAAATGCGTGCTAGTGGGTAGAAACCTTGGCTTGTTGGACCGCGGAGTCGGCGAGTCGCCCGAACTAAACTGAAGCTTTCTTCATCAAAGCACAGGGTAAGGGGAGTAGGGAAACCTTGGGTAAGTTAGAGGAGAAACGAATGACGAAACAAATGGAATTGGCTGGCAGCTTCACACTGCCGGGCACGGCACTGACCGTGAATCGTATGGGATACGGGGCGATGCAACTTGCCGGCCCGCAGGTGTGGGGACCGCCGCGTGACGTGGACGAAGCAATTGCGGTGTTGCGCGAGGCGGTCGCGTCGGGAGTGAACCACATCGATACCAGCGATTATTATGGCCCTCATGTGACCAACCAGATTATTAAGCGGGCACTCCATCCGTATCCGAATGGGCTGGTGATTGTGACGAAGCTGGGCGCGCGGCGAACAGACGATAAGTCTTGGGTGCATGCGCGTTCGCGCCAAGAACTGATCGGCGGCGTGCATGACAATCTGCGTAATCTGGGGCTGGACGCGTTGGACGTAGTCAACCTGCGGGTTGGAGCCATGATGGGGCCAGAGGAGGGATCGATTGAAGAGCCGCTGACGGTGCTGGTGGAGCTCAAGCGTCAGGGATTGATTCGCCATATTGGAATTAGCAATGTCAGCCGTACGCAGGTGGCGGAGGCGCAAAAAATTACGGAGATCGTCTGCGTGCAGAACTTTTATAACGTGGCACAACGCAACGATGAAGGCCTAATCGGAGAACTCGCCAAGCAAGGAATCGCGTATGTGCCGTTCTTTCCATTGGGAGGATTCACTCCGCTGCAGTCTTCGGTGCTCGACGAGACGGCAGCGTCGGTAAAGGCCACGCCGATGCAGGTGGCGCTTGCATGGCTGCTGCAACGTTCGCCCAATATTCTGCTGATTCCCGGGACATCATCGCGCGGACATCTTCGGGAAAATCTCAAGGCGGCAGAGCTGCAACTTCCTGCCGACGTAATTGCCAAACTGGACTCGATTGGAGCCAAAGCTGCGAAGGGATAACGAGCAAATCAGAGCTAGGTGGAGGTGCGAAGGGCTCACCGGACATTTGTGCGGTGAGCCCTCTCGTTTGCCGACAGAGCGCGGGCTTGCGAAACAGCCTGCCTTGATCGATTGGCATTGGATTAATATTTGTCTCCGAGAAAGCGTGAACGCCGAGACTTGATGCCATGAAGCGCCCTTTGCCAGTCACGATCCTGGGATGTTTGTTCATAGTGACCGGTGCGCTGGGCCTGGTGTTTCACCTTTTGGACAATCCCTTAGATCGTTGGGTCGTGGTGATCTCCCTGGTGTCGATGCTCTCCCTCCTTGGTGGTGTGTTTTTGCTGAAGGGTCGATCCTGGGCACGTTGGCTGCTGCTGGCGTGGGTTGCCTTCCACGTGGTACTGAGGTGGTTTCACTCACTTTCTCAATTCTCCGTGCATCTAGTGCTGCTAGCGGTTGTGGCGTATTTTCTGCTGTGGTCGTCCGCATCAAAGTATTTTGAGGCCGTCGCGCCGGATGCCTGAACGCCGAGTGGGCGGTCGAGCTGGGACCTCAAAAAGGGGGTGCGTTCTGCACAGGATTTCGACAAGGAAATAATTGACATTGCAGGACTTAAGCATGTAGCGTAGAAGGGTTACGCGGATAACGGATTCGCTCGTTTCGGCATCTATATTTAAGTAAAAGGATGCAGAAACCCGTTATGCCAGGGCGGCAGGCAGGCGGGTAACATGTGGGGCAGCGGGAAGCGAACGGCGCGGCGCGTAGGGCATCATCGAAAAATTTGAGAATAGAGACGAGGGTGTGGAATCCTCTCGATGTGGTTGAGGGCTGGCAAGATATTGCGGCGCCGTGGTAAAAAGCCAGCATTGCAGAGCGGAGGGTGGCCGAGGATAGATTCCCGGCTACGCTCCAGGATGACGTGACCGCCAAGCATTGAACGTGTAGGCGACGAGAACTGAGATTCGGTTGACGGAATTGGGAGGAGTGTTGTGGCAGCTGTGGGTCTAGAAGAAAAATATGATGCGGTACGCCAACTCATTGCCGTAGGCAAAGAGAGGGGCTACCTGCTGTACGACGAAGTGAACGACTCGCTTCCTGCCGAAGTGCATTCCTCGGAAGAGATCGACGACCTTCTGACTACATTTGAGCGGAACGGCATTGAGATTTACGAGGACGCGGCTTCGGCGAAAGCCGCGCGCGCGGTGGAAGTGTCTGTCGGCGATGGCGATCGCGATGGGGTGGTCAAGGATGATGGCCACGCGGAAGAAGCTGGCGGAAGCGGAAGCGACCTGGATCTGACGCCGGGTTCGTTGGAGAAGACCAACGATCCGGTAAGGATGTACCTGCGGGAAATGGGTACGGTACCACTGCTGACGCGCGAGGGCGAAGTAACGATTGCCAAGAGGATTGAGCGCGGACAATTGGTGGTGATGAAGGCGATCACGCGTTCGCCGATTGTGATTAAGGAATTGATAGCGGTTGGGGATGATCTGCGCAAGGGCGCGCGGTCGATCAAAGAGATTGTCCAGTTCGACGATGAAGAGCTGACGGAAGAAAAGATCGCGAATAAGACGAAGCAGACGCTGAAGTACATCGAGAAAATCGCGAAATTGTATGACCTGGCTTTGAAGCAGGCGGTGAAGCTGGATAAGTCGCCGAAGGCCAAGAAGAGGCCGTACATCCATGCCAAGTGGGCGGTGGCTAGGACGCGTATCGAGATTTCGCTGGAAATTCGCGGAATCGATTTCAACCCATTTGAGAAGAAGCGGCTGATCGACAAGATGCGCGGCACGGTGGAGCGCTTGCAGTCGCTGGAGCGCGAAGCGGGCCGGCTCGAGCGTCGCGCGGATGTTTCGAAGGGCGAGAACCAGGCAGAAGCAAAGCGCGAGCTGCGCACGCGGCGGTCGGAACTGAAGGACATTGAAGAGGCCAGCGAAGTTGGCTTGATGGAGCTGAAGCGGACGCTGACGATTATTCATCGCGGCGAAGCGGAAGCGGAACAGGCCAAGAAGGAACTGATCGAAGCCAACTTGCGCCTGGTGGTTTCGATTGCCAAAAAATATACCAACCGCGGATTGCAATTCCTGGATTTGATTCAGGAAGGCAATATCGGCTTGATGAAGGCCGTAGACAAATTTGAATGGCGCCGCGGGTACAAGTTTTCGACGTATGCGACGTGGTGGATTCGCCAGGCGATTACCCGCGCGATTGCGGACCAGGCACGCACCATTCGTATTCCGGTGCACATGATCGAAACGATCAACAAGCTGGTGCGCACCAGCCGCCAACTGGTGCAGGAACTGGGGCGCGAACCGACCAGCGAAGAAATCGCCAAGCGCATGGACATTCCAGTGTCCAAGGTGCGGAAGATTTTGAAGATTGCGCAAGAGCCGATTTCGCTGGAGACTCCGATTGGCGAAGAAGAAGATTCGCATCTTGGCGACTTCATAGAAGACAAGGCTGTGGTGTCTCCTTCGGATGCGGTGATTAACCTGAATTTGAAGGAACAGACGTCGTCGGTGTTGAAGACTTTGACGCCGCGCGAAGAAAAAGTAATCAAGATGCGGTTTGGGCTGGATGACGGTAGCGAGCATACGCTGGAAGAAGTGGGGCAGTCGTTTGCGGTAACTCGCGAGCGGATCCGGCAGATTGAGGCCAAGGCGCTGCGGAAGTTGCGGCATCCGTCGCGTTCGCGGAAGTTGCGGGCGTTTTTGGAGGGGCCGTCGCGGGATTACCTATAAAAAGAAGTAGAAAGCGAAAATCGAAATTTGAAAATGGAAAATTGTCGGAAGCGCCCGGTTAACAGCCGGGCGTTTTTGTTTTTGCAAAAACAACAAGTCGGTGGATTTAGGATGTGGTTGCTGTGCCGTCTGGAAACCGGCGCTACTATGCGATTGCAGAGACGATCCAGACGGTGCGTTTAAGCCGGAAGTTCAATGTAGGAGGAGTAAGTGTGGGGTTCGGAGGCGGGTTCGCCTTCTTCGCGGAGTTCCTGAAGACGGAAGGAGATGGCCCGACGAAGGTTGTTTTCCACTTCGCGACGAGAGGAACCGGTGGAGACGCAGGTGGGCAGATCGGGAGAGTAGGCGGCGTAGCCCGTGCCGGTTTCTTCGATGACGATGAGATATTTTTTCATGGCGAGGTGCGACGCGTTTTTTGATGCTACACCAACGGAGTGCTGTTTGCTTGTGACGTGAAACCAGGGTGTGAGTAACGCGGGATTGGTTGCTGTGCCGGCTGGAAGCCGGCGCTACCAAGCGGTGCGATGCTCGGGGCACGTGGGAAATTACTGAGAGGCGGATTCGGGAATGCGGGAGAAGCGGCGAATGAGGTAAATCGTGGAGGCTACGACCAGGGTCACGAAGCCGATCATGACGCGAAGCATGGCGGCGGAGTCGAAATGGCCGTCGGGCAAATTGGCATTCATGGCTTGCGAGGTGCCGTACAGGAGGACGAAGAGAACCGCGCAACCAAACCAGCTCATGTAGGCGGCGAGGAAGCGGAAGGTTTCGGCGGCGCGTTCGGGCGAGAGCCAATAGGACCTGTTGGGGAGATTGATGCCGGCCGGCGATTTGGAAGCAATGATGATCGGAACGATGAACGTAAGAACGGCGCTGGAGAGCAGGGCGAAGGACATCAGCACGAAGAACATTTCTTTGGGAGCATAGCCGTTGGGCGTGCCGTCGGCGGCGAAGTGCGAGGCCATCCGCGCGGGAAGTTCGGGGTACATGTGCAGCCATTGAAGTAAGCCGAGAATGAGCAACAGAAGATAGACGATGCGAGGAATGCGCGGGTCGCTCATGGTTTTTATGCTAAAGGAAGACGGTCACGAATGAGTGTGATGGGAAATGGAGTGTGAGGAAGTGAATAACAGAAGTGTGGGTATGAGGATTTCCCGCAGCGGAAGCCGCTCTCCGCTTAGCTATTGCCGGCGCGACTGAGGCTGTGCCCTCACACGTTACGGGTGGCCACCTGAAGGTGGCCGCTACAGGGTGATCGCAGGAAGTGCTTGCGTTTCACGAACTGATTTAGGAAATTGGCAGCACCCCAGCCACAGCTCTTCTTTAAGATGTAGGAGAGCCCTGCTATGAGAAAAATACAAAAAATTGCGGCGTTGGTGATTTTGGTGCTGATTGGCGCGACCGTATACGGCATCTGGAGAACGCACGAAACGGAAAAGCCAATTGAGTTGGCGGTGAAGAATCAGAAACGGCCAGCTGCTCCGCAAAAAAGCCTGGTCGATCAGAGCCCGTTGAAAACCGCGCAGCAATTGGCGCAATTGGCCACTACGCATGACGAAAAAGGCCTGGCGCAGGAGGCTTTGCGGCTGGCGGACTTTGAAGTCGATTTAACCTTTGATACGGCGTTGCATGATGCGCGATTGCATCCACCTCCACTGAGCCCGGAAGCGAAAGAAGTGGAACAGCGGCTGCAGAAAGCTGAAAGACTGCTGAAAGCAGACCAAGACCGCGCTAAACAACTCTCCGAGCAGACCGCGAAACTTCCCGAAGCGAAACGGGAAACTCTGGAACTGGACCTGGTGCAGGCGGAGGCAGACCTCGATCTGGACCAGGATGAAGTGGACGACGCCAAGCAGGATTTCATTGCGGCTGGCGGTGACATCACCGACAAAATTCAGGCCATGCGGAAAGAGCACGAAGACGCGGCGCACGGCAGCGCGTCTGCCATTCCCACGGGGACGGAGCCACCGGAGCAAGTCGGCTTAGTGCATCGGGCGCAGCAATGGTCGAAGTTGCACCAAAAGCAGATGCAATTGTGGCAGGCAAAATCGCAGGCCGAGTCGCTAGCGGCGGCGATTGCGGCGAAGCACAACGAATTGGATGCCAAGATTGACGCCGCGAAAGAAAGTTTGCCGGAACTGGCGCACCACTCGAAGAAAAGCAATGCGGATGCGATGGTTAATCGCGTGTCTGCGGCAGATAAGAGCCGGGAGGAGAGTTCGGCGCTGCTGAAGAAGACTCAGGACATTGCGGAGGATCAGAAAACTCTGGCAGCGCTGGATAAGAGGAGAGAGACGGAGACAGAACTGGCCGGGGTCTATACACAGTGGATTGATGCGGTTCGGTCGCAGCAATACCGCGTGTTGAACCGCGCGCTGTTCGGCGCTCTGATTATTTTGGTGATCGGGATGATCGGGCTGTATTTCAGTTCGTGGATGGACACGCTGATCGGGCAATTGACGATGGACCGGCGACAGTTGCAATCGTTGCGCACCGTGACGCGCGTGTCGTTGCAATTCGTGGCGTTGCTGCTGATGCTGCTGGTGATTTTGGGGCCTCCAGGCCAGTTGGGAACATTTTTGGGACTGGCCGGCGCCGGGCTGACCGTGGCGCTCAAGGATTTCATCGTCGGGTTCATCGGCTGGTTCGTGTTGATGGGGAAGAATGGACTGCGCCTGGGCGATTGGGTCGAGATTAATGGCGTGAGCGGCGAGGTGGTAGAGATTGGACCATTTCATACCGTGCTACTGGAGACGGGAAATTGGACGGACTCAGGGCACCCGACCGGGCGGCGCGTCACCTTCATGAACAGCTTCGCGATTGAAGGGCACTTCTTTAATTTTTCCACGACCGGGCAGTGGCTGTGGGATGAATTGCAGGTGGTGCTGCCCACTGGGCAGGATCCCTATCCCGTGATCGATGAGATTCGAAAGAAGGTGACAGAGGCGACGACGCCTTATGCCGAGAAGGCGGAACAGGAGTGGCGCTCGGCTTCGACGTCGCGGGAGATGAGTGGTTTTTCGGCGGCGCCGGCGATCAGCGTGAAGTCCGTGGTGGGCGGGATTGAAGTGTCGGTGCGCTACATTACCCGGGCGAATGAGCGGTATGGATTGAGGTCGAAACTGAATCAGGATGTGGTGGAGTTGTTGGGCGGAAGGCCGGCGACGGTGGGGAGTAAGGCATGAAGTTGAGATCCTTCGCTGCGTTCAGGATGGCATTGTCTTGTGGCGGATCGCGTATGATTTTTGACCGGTGCGAGAAATTTTAGCGCGCAAGAAGATTACGAATGACTGCGAGCGCGGACTTCTTCTGAGGTCAGGCCGTAAAGTGGCGGAGTAGGTACGCCAAGAACTCCCAAGTAAATATAAATTTGGCCGCGATGATGGATTTCGTGTTCCGTCATCGAGCGGAGCCATTTCCAGGTGGTGATTTCCAGGCCGCCAACGTTGCAGCACTTGCGTTGGAGGTCGGCGTCAGTGAGTTTGGCGAAGATGTCCATGGACTCGGCGTGGAGACGTTCCATAAGCGCGAGAATTTCGGGGAGACCGGCGGCAAGTTCCGGGCCGTGCGTGGTGTAACGGCTGGTGTTGCCCTGGATGTTTTCGGCGAAAAGGTAGCGTTCGGCTACGGCGATGTGACGCAACAGATCTCCGAGGGTGAACTTGTCGGGCGCGTAGGACCAGTCAACTTTTTCGGCGGGAACGCAGCGGGCCACGCGCATGGTGCGTTCGCGGATGTTGGTGAAATATTTCAAGAAGGGTTGGATGGCGAGGATTTCCATTGCGGTGACTCCGACAGAATTTTAGCAGAGGTTCAAGCAAGGATAAGAAGAGTCACAAACCGCACACGTGAAGGCGATGTGTTCGAAGATGAATGGAATCAGTCGGGGAAACGTGGGTAGTCAGTCAGGCGCGGGCGGTGAGCAGTTTGCGGGCGTGAGAGGCGGTCAGGGTGGCGGTGGCGTACATGGCGGCCAGCAGGAAGAAGCCGATGGCGATGCTGAAGCGTTGTGCGATCCAGCCTAGGGAGAAACTCATGGCGAGTTGTAGAACGGTGGAAAAAATGGCAATCGCGGATTGGGTGCGGCCCATGAAGTGGCGCGGCACGATGGACATGAGCGCGGACTGAGCGGCGATGCCGCCGAGTGCGCGGAAAAATCCGAAGATGCCTTGGAGAATTGCCGCACCGAGCAAAAAGCTGACGAATGGAACGGCGGCGTGGCCGATGGCGAGTCCAGCCATGGCGGCAACATAAAAGGCGAGGCGGACGCGTTCGGGTAATTGGCTGGTGATGAGTCCGCCCGTGATGGCGCCGATGGCCCAGCCCGCTTCGATGAAACCAAATCCGCGCGCGCCGGAGTGCAGGATGTCGTTGGCGAGCGCGACCACGACCACGTTGCTGCTGACGATGCTGGCCATAAGCAGGGCGTGAGTAGCGCCGACGGCGAGGACGATCGGTTGCTGGCGAAGATAACGAAATCCTTCCTTCATATCGGCATAGATCGCGAGAGAAAGGCCGGCCTCGGCGAGTTCGGGATTCTCGCTACGCTCCAGAGCTTGCGAGGTGGTGTCGGTGGCTTCCGAATATTCGCGTGGAAATTGCTTGTGATCGCGGGGCGAGACGTAGCCGCTGCGCAGGAGATACAGACAGTAGGCAGACACAAAATAGGTTGCGCCGTCGATGCCAAGAATGCCGGCGATGCCGATGTGATCGTAGATGAAACCGACGAAGGTGCCGGCAAGGAGCATGCCGGACTGCACTCCAACGAGAACCGCGGCATTGGCGCCGGTGAACTGGCTGGGCGAAATGACTTCTTGAACGAGTGCGTTCACGTTGGCCCAGTACATGGCGGAGCCAGTGCCGGTGATGAGCGTCATCAGATAGAGATGCCAGAGTTGCAAATGGCTGCGCCAGGCGATGTAGGCGATGGCAAGCACGGCGAATCCGCGGGCGATATCGAGAAGGACGCCGAGGTAGCGACGATCAATGCGATCGATGAGCACGCCGCCGAGGAACGGCACGACCAGTCCGGGTAACGTGACCACGATGACTTGCCAGCTGACGGCCACGGTCGAATGCGTGGCGGACATGATGTACCAGCTCACGCCGATGAAGTTCATGCCGCTGCCGAAGAGCGAAACGAACATCGCGGTGAAGAAGTAACGGAATCCGCGCTGGGCCCAGAGCAGGGACCAATCGACACGATGAGGAGCGGCGGTGGCCATGGGACGTTCTAGTTTACAGGAGAGGGCGAGGGGCGGAGGAGTTCGGCAGAGGACTTCGAGGCAGACAAACCGATCAGTTTTCATAGAGTACAGGGGTTGGTGGAATGCGTTGGGAAAAATCGGGTGAACAACTATGATTTCGAGGTGAGGGAATTGCTGCGAATTCGGGAGCTCGTGGTGGAGTTGGCTACGCCTGCGGGATGGGTGCGGCCTGTGAATGGGGTGTCGCTGGGGATTGGGGCTGGGGAGTCGGTGGGATTGGTGGGGGAGTCGGGAAGCGGGAAGACGATGTTGTCGCTGGCGCTGATGGGATTGTTGCCACCGGGGGCGCGGGTTGGCGGGGAGATTTTGTTGGAGACGACGGCAGGAAAGAGAGAAGCAGGAAAGAAAGAAAAGGATAACGCAGAGACGCAGAGTTCGCAGAGGAACGCGGAGAAGAGTAGGAATTTGGTTGGGCAGAATGAGGAGGAGTGGCGCGCGGTGCGCGGGCGGGAGATCGCGATGATTTTCCAGGAGCCGATGACATCGCTCAATCCGGTGATGCGGGTGGGGGCGCAGGTGGCGGAGGCGATTCGTGCGCATGAGCCGCGCATCGCGGAAAGAGAGTTGCGCGGGCGGATGCTGGCGGCGCTGGAGCAGGCGTCGGTGCCGGAACCGGAAGTGCGTGCGCGGCAGTTTCCGCATCAGTTGTCGGGAGGATTGCGGCAGCGAGTGATGATAGCGATGGCGCTGGCGGGAGGCCCGAAGGTGTTGATCGCGGACGAGCCCACGACTGCTCTGGACGTGACGGTGCAGAAACAGATTTTGGAGTTGCTGGATAAGTTGCGGCGGGAAATGGGACTGGGGTTGCTGTTCATCACGCATGATTTGGGCGTGGTGGCGCGAATTGCGGATCGGGTGGCTGTGATGTATGCCGGGAGAATTATTGAACAGGGACTGACGGAACAAGTGCTTGAGGCACCGTTGCACCCGTACACGCGAGGATTGTTGGCGGCTTCACCAAAATTAGAGCGCGGGAAGTTGGTGCCGATTCCGGGAACGGTGCCGCAATTGACGGCACTTCCGCCGGGATGCAGTTTTGCACCGCGGTGCGGGTTTCATCGAGAGGAATGCGATGCGCGCGTTCCGGAATTTCGCCCGAGCGGAGCGGAACATGCGGCGCGGTGCGTGCTGGTATGAGTCACTTGCTAGTTGTGCGCAAGCTGACGAAGAAATACCGCCGTGGCGGCGGGATATTAAGCGAGTCGCAGGGTGGCACTGACTTTACAGCGGTGGACGAGGTTAGTTTCGAAGTCGCGACTGGGGAGACATTCGCGATTGTTGGCGAGAGCGGATGCGGGAAGACGACACTGGCGCGAATGCTCCTGCGGCTGATTGAGTCGGACGCAGGAGAGATACTGTTTCAGGGGAAAAATATTTTGCAGTTGTCTGCGGAAGGGATGCGCGCAGAGCGGCGGCAAATGCAGATGATCTTTCAGGATCCGTTTGCGTCGCTGAATCCGCGGATGAAGGTAGGCGAAATTATTGGCGAGCCGCTGGCGATTCACGAAGGGAAGATCGGGAAAGCAGAACGTACAACGCGTGTGGCCGAGGCTCTGCGGCGAGTAGGATTGGACGAAGGGGCGCTGCAGCGGTATCCCCACGAATTTTCCGGCGGGCAGCGGCAACGCATCGGAGTCGCGCGGGCGCTGATTTTGCGGCCGAAGCTGATTGTGGCGGACGAGCCAGTATCGGCGCTGGACGTGTCGGTGGGTGCCCAAGTGCTTTTACTGCTGCAGGAACTTCAGCAGGAATTAGGGCTGACGTACATCTTCATTTCGCACAGTTTGCCGGTGGTGGCGCAACTGGCGACGCACATCGCGGTGATGCGAGCCGGGCGATTTGTAGAATGTGGCGCCGCAGAACAGATCCTGCACCGTCCGCAAGTGGCCTATACAAAGGAGTTGCTAGCGGCGGTCCCGGAGATTCCGCGGGCTGCGAGTAACTGATATTTCTTTCTGGCGGCCAACGTACTATCCTCAGCGAACCTCGATTCCCTTGAGTAAGGAGTCCTCAATGGCCACTATTCCAGCCGCAGTTCCGGAAGCACAGGCATCGATTTCTCCGGTCGGACGACTGATTGGAGTACTTTTCTCGCCGAAGGCCACCTTCGAAGACATCGTGCGGAAGCCCACTTGGGCTCTTCCTCTGATCATCATGGTGATCCTTGGGGGACTCGCCGGAGTCTTCATCAATATGAAGATGGACTGGCGCGAGTACATGGCGCAGCAGATTGAGAAGAGTCCACGCGCGGCGAATATGTCTCCGGAGCAGAAGCAGCAACAAATTGAAGGGGGTGCGAAATTTGCGCCGATCAGCACCTACATTATTGCGCCGCTGGCACCGGGTCTGATGCTGCTGGTGGTGGCATTGGTCATGTGGGGCGCATACAACTTGTTGGGCGGGGCCAACACGGACTACAAGACATCGTTAGCAATTGTGGCGCACTCGTATGTCCCGACGTACTTATCGAGCCTGCTGTTTTTCCTGATTGTTTTTTTGAAGCCACGTGGGTCGCTGAACGTCGATAACCCGATCGCGACCAACTTAGCCGCATTTCTGCCGGAGGACACGCCGAAATGGCTGGATGCACTGGGCAAGAACCTGGACGTTTTTTTGCTATGGGCTTTAATTCTGATCGGGATTGGATTTGCGTTTACGAATCCGAGAAAGCTGAAAGGCGGAAAGTCGTTCACGATTGTGTTCGGCGTTTTCGCGGCCTACGTGGTGTTGCGCGTTGGACTTGCCTTCATAATGTCCTGATACACTGAAGTAGTGAATTTTTCCTTTGAAATTTTGCAGACGGACCCAACAGGGGCGCGGCGCGGGCGTTTGTCTACACCTCATGGTGTGATCGAAACGCCGGTATTTATGCCGGTGGGCACGGCGGCGACGGTAAAAGCGCTGACCCAAGACGCGCTGGAAGAGTTGGGCACCGGAATCATCCTTGCCAACACCTATCATTTATATTTGCGGCCGGGGCACGAGCTGATTCGCAAGCTTGGCGGGTTGCATCAGTTCATGTCGTGGAAGCGCGCGATCCTGACGGATTCTGGCGGATACCAGGTGTTTAGCCTGGCTGCATTGCGCAAGATGACCGATGAAGGAGTTCGCTTCCGTTCGCATCTGGATGGTTCGGAGCATTTACTGACGCCAGAGAAGGCGGCCGAAATCCAGTTGGCGCTGGGCTCGGACATTGCGATGGTGCTGGATGAATGCATCGAGACGCCGGCGCCGCGAGAAGTGGCAGAGGCTGCTCTGAAGAGGACCACAGCGTGGGCGCGACGAGCGCGGCAGTATTTTCTGGACCACGCCAACCGTAACGGAGACTTGGCACAATGGCAATTTGGAATTGTGCAGGGCGCGACGTTTCCGGATCTGCGGCGCGAGAGTGCGCGACAACTTCTGGAACTGGGATTCCCCGGATACGCGGTGGGTGGATTGGCAGTTGGCGAGCCCCATGACGTGACTTGCGAGATGACCGTGGAAGTAACAGCGCTTTTGCCGGCGGAGAAGCCGCGCTATTTGATGGGAGTGGGCCGGCCGGAGCAGCTTGCAGATTATGTGGCGCGTGGCATCGACATGATGGATTGCGTGCTGCCGACACGAGCAGCGCGACATGCGTGCTTGTATACTAGTGTGGGACGCGTGCTGATAAAGAACGCGTGTTACAGCCAGGATCAAAAACCGATCGATCCAAATTGCTCGTGCAGCGTATGTAAGCGGTATACGCGGGCGTACATTCGGCATTTGTTTGCAGCTGGAGAAATCACTGCGGCGATTCTGGCGACCCATCACAATGTCCACTTTTATATTGACATAATGCGGCAAATCCGAGAGGCTATCAGCTTTGGACATCTCGCGAAATTCGCGACAGAGCTGCACGCGCGCTATGCGGCGGGGCCGGCCTGAAGCGAGCAGTCCCCGGCGGAAGTAGGTCGTTAGCGGAGCCGTGGCAACCCGCGGTAGGTCGAGTCTCAGAACGAGAATCGGGCGGGCAGTGTAAGCGGGGAATGCTCCTGCTCTTGGATTTTTTTCTCTGGGCCCTGATATGTGGCGTGCTTTCTTGTTCTCGGTCAGGGACGTAGTCGCTCCGAAAGGGTACGGTAGCAAATAACGAACATGAATCTGGCAGCATTCTTTTTTTGGCAAGCCGGGGGTGCCGGGCTTGGCGGCTTCTTGATACCGCTGGTACTCATGTTCGGCATCATGTATTTCCTGGTGATCATGCCGCAGCAGAGGCAGCGCAAGAAAGTGGCGGAAATGCTGGCAGCAGTCAAAAACGGCGACAAGGTCATCACCACGGCAGGCATCTACGGAACCATCAATGGAATCGACGGCGACACGGTAATTCTGAAAATCGCCGACCAGGTGAAAATACGCATCGCGCGTGCGGCGATAGCGCAGGTAGAGGCATCGGAAGATGCCAAATAATGTGCCTGCGCGCCAAAATACGCGCATGACCTCTTAACCATGAATCCAAATCTGAAGTGGAAAATGCTGTTTATCGTAGCGGTTGTTCTGGTGTGCATCTATTTCATCATCGGGCTGCCAACGTTTCCAACATCGTGGGCGCAGGTGAAAGACAATTTCTCGCGCCAGATCAAGCTGGGACTCGACCTGCAAGGCGGCACGCACCTGATTCTGCAGGTGCAAGTGCAGGAAGCGGTGGCGCAAGAAACGGATCAGACCGTGGACCGGCTGACCACGGTGATGCGCACCAAGAATATCCGTTATGACGAAGTGCGGCGCGTGGATGATGAGCACGTCATTGTGCGCAATGTTGCGCCTGATCAACTACCGCAATTCCGGGATCTGATTCATGAGCAGTATGAAGGCACCTGGTCGATGGCGCCGGCTCCGAGAGATCCGAACTCATATTTATTGACGATGCGTCCGGCGGTCGTCTCGCAGATTCAAGAAAACACCATGCAGCAATCGCTGGAGACGATCGAGCGACGCATTAATGCTTTGGGTTTGACCGAACCGACGATTCAGCGGCGTGGACGCGCAGGGCAGGACAATGAAATTCTGGTGCAGTTGCCGGGCGAAAGCGATCCAGCCCGCGCCAAGCAGGTAATTCAGGCCGGCGGTCAGTTGGAATTGCGGTTGGTGGAAGACCCCAACCCGTATCCATCCGAAGCGGCAGCATTGGCAGCGCATGGCGGGATTTTGCAGCCAGGTACGGAGATTGTTCGTGGGCGAAACGAAAATCGTAACCCACAGAACCCGCAGGATTCAGCTGACAACTGGTACGTGTTGAGCCGCACGCCAGTCGTGACCGGGCGCGATCTGCGCAGTGCGACAGAAAATCGCAATACCGAGATGCCGGGGCAGTGGCAGATCAACTTTGTTTTGTCTGGCGAAGCGGCGCGACGGTTCGGGCCGTTCACCGAGCAGAACAAGGGCCACCAGATGGCCATTGTGCTGGAAAAAAAGGTTTATTCGGCTCCAGTGATTCAGAGCCGGATCGACGATCAAGGAAGAATTGATGGGAACTTCAGCCAGGAATCGGCGCACGATTTGGCCTTAGTGCTGCGCGCCGGTGCCCTACCCGCGTCGATTAAGTATCTGGAAGAGCGCACTGTTGGGCCTTCGCTGGGAGCGGACTCGATTCGCCACGGCGTACAAGCGTCGGTCTTGAGCTTGCTGGTGGTCATGATCTTCATGGTGTTCTACTACCGGCTGTCGGGAGCCAACGCGGTCCTCGCGTTGATCTTGAACCTGATTATTTTGCTGGCGGCACTGGCGATGTTTGGCGCGGTCCTGACTCTGCCGGGCATTGCGGGCGTGATTTTGACGATTGGTATGGGCGTGGACTCGAACGTACTGGTATTCGAACGCATCCGTGAAGAGCTGAGAAACGGGAAGTCGCCAGCCGCTGCCGTAGAGGCGGGATTCAGCAAGGCCTTCCTGACGATTATCGACACGCACGTAACCACCGTCGTTTCAGCATTCTTTTTGTTCATTTTCGGCACGGGCCCGATTCGCGGGTTCGCGATTACCTTGACGATCGGTCTGATTGCCAACGTATTCACCGCGATTTACGTCTCCAAGACAATTTTCCATTACCACTTGGCGAAGATGGATCGGCAGGCGGAACTCAGCATCTAGGTAGCTCGGACAAGAGTGGAGTTCTAGTACCGCCGAAATATTCGACAAGCGGGAACAAAACAAAACCCACTGGAGTCTAAAGAAGGGAAGCGCATGATTGAGTTCTTCAAAGAGCCCAACATTAATTGGATGGGCAAGGCTAAATATTTCTTCACACTGAGCGGTATTCTCCTGCTCATCGGCTGGTCGGCAATTCTCCTTAAAGGCGGTATTAAGTACGGAATCGACTTCCGTGGGGGCACCAACGTGGACGTACGCTTCGCCCAACCGCCGAACATTGACCAGTTGCGGTCGGCGCTGCGTGCGCAGGGACTAGGCAACAGCGAGATTCAGAGCATCAGCGACATTGCGAATTCGAATTCCAGCGAAGTGCTGATTTTCGTGGCCGGGCAAGGGGATCAGGCTCTGGATGAGGGCAAAGCCAAGGTGCTGAGCGCGCTGAATGCGACTTACGGCGTTTCCAATTCAGGCAAGCCGGACTTTAATTCGGCGACGCCTACGGTGCTGGCGAATTTCCTTGCGCAGCGCGATCCACTGGGCCTGGGAGTGAATGGCGGCGATAAATACACGCAGCTAGCCAAGGATCTTCTGGCGTATCGCGACAAAGTAAAAAATGGAGTAGTGACCAATCTGGATGAGTTGAGTTTGGTGAGCGGGGGGACACCCGCGGTGGTCTCGGCAATAAAGGACACGTTCTCGCTGGCACCCTTTGCGATTCGCAACGTGGAGATCGTCGGGCCCAAGGTGGGAGCAGAGCTGAGGAACCAGGCAATTCGCGTTACGCTCTATGCTTTGGCAGGCATGCTGGTATATATTGCTTTCCGGTTCGAATGGGTCTACGGGGCAGCGGCAGTCATCGCGGTGTTTCACGACGTACTGATCACACTCGGGCTATTTAGGATTTTCGGGTTTGAGATTTCGTTAACAGTAATCGCGGCGTTACTCACCCTGGTCGGTTACTCGATGAACGATACCATCGTCATCTTTGACCGCATCCGGGAAAACAGCCGCCTGCTGAGGAAAGAGCCCTTCGCAGATGTCGTGAATAAGTCGATCAACCAGACGTTATCGCGGACGATCCTGACCAGCGGACTGACATTTCTTACAGTCCTTGTCCTATTTTTGATGGGAGGTCAGGTATTAAGGGCTTTCGCCTTTGCGCTGGTAGTGGGAATTGTGATAGGAACGTACTCCAGTTTTGGTATTGCCGCCCCGCTCGTCGTCGCTTGGAATAGGTGGCGCGGGCAGAGCGCAGTGGTAGGATCCGGAACCGCAGCAGCCGGCACGAAACCCCGTGGAAACGAGGGCGGCCAACCGCGACTCGCACCCGCTGGGAGGAGGTAGTGGTGAACTATGTTTGAAGAGATGGTGGTATCAACAAATAAAGCGCAAAAGACGAACAAGCCGTGGACGGTAGTTTTGTCCATGTTGTTTCAAATTGGCTTTCTCGCCGTCCTCATATTAATCCCGCTGATCTACACCGAAGCATTGCCGAAGACGTTGATGTCTTCGATTTTGCTGGCACCTCCGCCTCCGCCACCTCCACCACCGCCTCCCGCTGCTGTGCAAGTCGTAAAGGTGAAGCCGGTCGCGCACTTGATGGATGCCGGTAAGCTGGTGGCGCCCAAGGTGATCCCGAAGGACGTCAAGATTATTAAAGAAGAAGAAGCGCCACCCGACATGGGCGTCTCCGGCGGTGTACCCGGAGGCGTGGCAGGTGGATCGATGGGCGGCGTGATGGGCGGCGTGATTGGTGGAGCAGGAACAGCAGCACCGCCACCGCCGAAGGTTGCACCTAAGCGCGTATCGGTGGGCGGAAACGTCCAGGCAGCGCGCCTGGTGAACCGTGTGCAGCCAGTCTATCCTCCTTTGGCGCGGCAAACGCGAATCAGCGGAACAGTGAAACTGCACGCGATTATCGGTAAAAACGGCGCAGTGGAACAGCTACAAGTACTTTCCGGGCACCCGCTATTGGTGCAATCCGCGCTTGATGCCGTGAGGCAATGGCGTTATCAGCCCACATTGCTGAACGGAGATCCGGTGGAAGTCGACACCGAGATCGATGTGATTTTCTCTCTAGCTTCGTAGTCCAGCGGGCGTCGCGGATGAAGTGGGATACGCGACGTTCCGGGTACCCGCAGTGCGAAAAAATACTCTCGAAGGTTCCGGCCACTCGGAGCCACTAGGAAATAAGGAGCAAACGAATGTTAGCAACTCTGTTTGTCTATGCGGCATGGCTGCAGGAGGCGGCAACGTCATGGGACCTGCGTTCCATGTGGGGCTCGATGGGTCTGTTAGCCAAGATCGTAGTTGTGATTCTGTTCATTCTTTCGGTGTATTCGTTCGGCGTGATGATTGACCGCTTCCTGATGTACAACAACGCGCGCAAGCAGTCGCGGGTGTTCGTGCAGCAAGTAGCGGGTGCGTTGAAGGATGGCAAACTCGACGAAGCGATCGCGATCGCCGAGCGGAATAAGAAGAGCCACATCGCGAAAGTAGTTGCGACGGGTCTCTCGGAGTTCCAGTCTGCCTCGCAGCAGGTTTCCGACGCGGAAGTGATCGAAGCAGCGAAGCGCGGTTTGGAGCGCTCGGTGGCGATCGTGCACGCGGAAATGAAGCGCGGCTTGTCGGCGCTGGCCACGATTGGTTCGACGGCACCGTTCGTCGGACTGTTCGGGACGGTGGTCGGCATTTTGAACGCGTTTAAAGGTATTGAAAGTTCGAAGCAGACCGGTCTGTCGGCGGTCGCCGGCGGTATCGCGGAAGCGCTGGTAACGACGGCGTTCGGTTTGCTCGTGGCCGTGCCTGCCGTGTGGGCATACAACTACTTCACGAACAAGGTTGAAGCATTCGACGTGGAAATGGATAACTCGTCGATGGAATTGATCAACTACTTCATCCTGCGCCGCGGCGCCAAAAAGTAAGGTAGAAGGAAGGCAGAAAAATGGCTTATAAGCCACAAGCCGGTGCACAGATGGCCGCCCCGAACGTGATTCCGATGGCGGACATCATGCTGGTCCTGCTGATCATTTTCATGGTGATCACGCCGATGTTGTCGAAAGGCGTACCAGTGGAGATGGCGAAAGTAAACTCCCCGCGAGACATGCAAGACGCGGACAAGGACGACGCCATTATCGTAGCCGTCACCCGAGACGGCAGCCTCTATCTGGGCAACAATAAAGTCTCCAAGGAAGATCTAACAGGCCAGATCAAGGACCGCATCAGCAATAAGTTAGACAAAACCGTTTACGTGCGAAGCGACGCGCGCGCCAAGTATGGCGACGTGGTCGCTGCCGTGGACGAAATCCGGTCGGCAGGAGTGGATCAGTTGGGACTTCTAACGCAAAAGGCGAAGGAAACCCAAGCTGCGACGCCAGGGAAACCCGGCGAAAAGAAGCCGGCTGGGAGTGACGATTAGTCATAAGTCGCAGGTTGCATTCGTTTGCATTGATGAGCAATCCGCGCTGGATCCCACCCGGCGCGGATTGCACTCTGAAAGACTCGTAGGGATTTAGAGGAGAATCGACAATGGGAATGGAAGTTGGAAGTAGCCACGGAGCGCTTGCCACGCCGAACATCGTTCCGCTGATCGATATTCTGTTGGTACTCATTATTATTTTCATGGTGATCACGCCACGCATTCCGCGCGGACTAGACACGCTAGTGCCGCAGCCGTCGCCGAACCAGCAGCAAAACGTCGAGTTGGAAAATAAGACGGTGGTGGTGCAGGTGAATGACGGCGGCAAGCTGAAAATCAACAATGAAGATACCACCTGGGACACGCTGGGCAGCCGCATGGAACAGATTTTCAAAGATCGCGCCGAAAAAGTAGCGTTCGTGAAGGGTGACAAGGACGTGATGTTCATGGACGTGGCGCGCGCCATTGACATCATGAAGGGCGCGGGGATCGACAAGGTGGGGTTGATCACTGCAAAGTTGGAAGCAGGGCAGTAAACTTCTTTTGCATTTGTTCCTTGAGTTGTAAGCACGTTCTCGCGGGATGTGAGAGTCCTCCTCGCCGGGTAATTCGCGGTGCGAGGTGACTCATGGGAATGAGCGTAGGAAGTAGGCGTGGGATTGTATCGGACGTAAATGTAGTCCCACTGATCGATATTCTGCTGGTGCTCCTGGTCATATTCATGGTCATGCCGCACAAGCAGACTGGACTGCAGGCGGAATTGCCCAGCGAGGTGAGGACGCTTCCAGTCATTGAAAATCCCGAGGCCATAATAGTGGAGATTGGTTCCGATGGCGGAGTTCGGGTGAACCAGTCGATAGTACAGCTCGGTGAGTTGCGCGAACGTCTCGAACAAATATTTGCTCCACGCGCAAGCCGTGTTGCGTTTCTGCAAGGCGATCGTTCCGTTGAGTTTGCAGCCGTAACCCAGGTTCTGGACTTGATGCAAGAGGCCGGCGCATCGCCGGTAGGATTGCTCACATCAGAACTGGAAAAAAAACGCTGAACGTGATGGAATGGCGCCTACAGGAAGATTCGAATTCTAGCTTCGACTCCAGTGTGTACGGAGCCGCGCTGATCAGGGATGGACGCTTCGATGACTTATGCACCGGTTACACGAGAGACCCCCTCGCGGTTCTCTCGCTATGCTGGCCAGGCGGTGGCACTGGCAGCGGTTCTGATACTCGCTGGGAGCATGTCGGGCTGCGCGAAATTGCGCGCTCGCGATTTGCTCAATAAGGGAGTGGCGGCATTCAAGAACGCCCAGTTCGACACGGCCGTCGAAGATTTCAAGCAAGCGAAAGAACTCGATCCCGATTTGTTGAACGCGCGGTTGTATCTGGCCACGGCGTACGCCAGCCAGTACATTCCGGGCGCGCCCTCGGACGAGAACATGCGGCACGGCCAGGAAGCCATCGCCGAGTATCAAGGCGTGCTGGAAAAGGCGCCGGACAATTTGAGCGCGATTGATGGACTGGCTTCGATTCTCTATCAAATGGCCGGCCAGCCCTTCGACCAAAAGAAATTCGAACAGTCGAAGGATTATCACCAGAAGCATATTTCGCTGAAGCCGCAGGATCCGCAGCCCTATTATTCGATCGGCGTGATCGACTGGGCGCTGGCCTATCGCGGCAACACCGAGACGCGCGCGGACTACAACCGGGCGCACATCAATAAGCAGATCAAAGACACCGATCCGCTGCCGCCGGATGTTCGTGCGGCGTACTCGCAGAAGTATGGTCCGATGGTGGATGACGGGATCAATAGCCTGAAGAAGGCGATTGAGCTGAAGCCGGACTACGATGACGCCATGACGTACTTGAACCTGCTGTATCGCCGCAAAGCGGATATGGTGGAATCGGCGTCAGAGCGCGATACGCTGACCAAGCAGGCAGACGACCTGTTGGATAAGGTAAAGGAAATTAAGCAGAAGCGAGCCGAGCAGCCAACGCCAGCCGTTTCTTAACAAGTTGAGTGAGGTTTACTGAGGGGCTCTGGTTAACACCGGGGCCCTTTTGCTTTAGTAGCTAAGCGTCGTGGCCATAGAACCGTTGGCGGGCCTAAGCGCTTTGTGGAGGCAGCCGGGAGGCGTAAACTAGAGTATGCCGTCGCCCACCAATTTCCCCCTGAATTTCAACCGCGACCGCACGGAGCGCGAGCTCAATTCGCGCCTCGAAGAACTCCTCGTAAAACTGAAGACAAACCGGCCCTCGGAAGACCCGTGGCTGGTCCGGCGCGCGTATGAAATCGCGGCGGAGCGGCATCGCGACCAGTTTCGCTATTCAGGTGAGCCGTACGTAAGCCATCTGCTCGAAGTCGGGCACATCTTGGCGGATATGCGCATGGATGCCACGGCGCTGGCGGCTGCACTGCTGCATGACGTTATCGAGGATACGGAATTCCCATTTTCTCGGCTGGAGGAACGTTTCGGAGAAGAAGTGGCGCGGTTGGTGGAAGGCGTCACCAAAATTGGCCGTTTGAACATGATGGCGCCGGAAGCGCGGCAGGCGGAAAACGTCCGCAAGATGTTGCTGGCGATGGTACACGACGTCCGCGTGGTGCTGGTTAAACTGGCGGACCGGCTGCACAACATGCGGACGTTGGAATATCTGGAGCCTTCGAAACAACAGCGCATTGCGCGCGAAACGATGGACATTTATGGGCCGATCGCCCACCGCCTGGGAATGGCGGTGATCAAGGGCGAGTTGGAAGATCTATCCTTCCGGTATCTGGAGCCGGATGCGTACTTCTCGTTGCAGAAACAGGTCAGCGAGAAGGCGCCAATTCACAAGAAATTTCTGGAAGACGTGCAGAACACCATTCGCACCCGGCTGGTGGAGAACAGTATTCCGGCGGAGTTGGAAGCGCGCGTTAAAGGCTTGTATTCACTGCACCGCAAGATTACGCGGCAGGAACGAAGCCTGGACCAGATCTACGATTTGCTGGCGGTGCGTGTGATAACCGACTCGGAGCGAAATACCTATGCAGCGCTCGGCGTGGTGCATCACATCTGGCGGCCGGTGCCGGGAAGATTCAAAGACTACATCGCGATGCCGCGGCCGAATTTGTACCAGTCGCTGCACACCACGGTGATTCACGGCGGGCAGCCGTTCGAGATTCAGATTCGTACCCAGGAGATGCATCGCATCGCGGAAGAAGGCGTGGCGGCGCACTGGAAGTATAAGGATGGGCGGCCGGTTTCGACCGGAGACGACCAGCGCATCGCCTGGATGCGGCAATTGATTGAATGGTCGCAGGAGCTGGAAGAGCCAGGAGAATTTCTTTCAACGCTGAAGGTGGATTTGGCGCCGGTGGAAGTGTACGCGTTCACCCCCAAGGGCCGCGTGCTGGAATTGCCAAAGGGAGCAACGCCGGTTGATTTTGCGTATTCAGTGCACACGGAAGTGGGGCACCAGTGCGTTGGCGCAAAAGTGAACGGGCTGATGGTATCGCTGCGGCACGAAATCGTGAGTGGCGATGTGGTGGAAATTCTGACGCAGAAGGGACACAAGCCAAGCCGAGACTGGCTGAGCTTCGTGAAATCTTCGCACGCGAAGAGCAAAATTCGACACTTCATTAACACCCAGGAACGGGAAGAAGCGACCGAGATGGGCAAGAAGCTGCTGGAGAATGAATCGCGTAATTTCCCCAAGGGACTTAAGAGAATTTCCAGCGAAGATTTGCAAAAGTTATCTGAAGAGTACGGCCTTTCGAGACCAGAAGATCTGTACGCAGCGGTGGGATTCGGAAAATATTCAGCGCGGCAAGTGCTGGCACGCTATTTCGGTGAGCCGAATAAAGAGCAAGAGAAGGCCGGCGAGGATGCAAAGCCAACGCTGGTTAAGACCGTCAAACGGATGCTGGGTTTCGGGGAGGCACCGCTCATCGTGCGCGGGCACGACGACTTGCTGGTGTTTCGCGCGAAATGCTGCAACCCGATTCCGGGAGACGATATCGTCGGATACGTGACTCGCGGACGGGGAGTGGCGGTACACACGCGTACGTGCCCGAATGTGCAAAATCTGCTGTACCAGACCGAACGGCGGATTGCGGTGGAATGGGGCACGGGGTCCGCAGCGACATTCCCTGTCGAACTGTCGATCCGAGCCAAAGATCGCGCTGGCTTGCTGGCGGAAATTACGGCGATTATCAGCGATGCAGGTTCGAACATTCGGCATTTGGAGAGCCGCCCCGACCGCCAGAATGCGCGGGTAGAGGCGAGCCTGGAGATCTCAGATAAGCGACAGTTGGAGACGATTCTGTCGAATATACGGCGAATTAACGGTGTTTACGGAGTGGAGCGCATCTACCAGGTCTCGTAGAAGCCCCTTTTTTGCCGGCTGGCGAGGCCCTGTCCGCTGGTCCGGTATCCACGAAGGCACAGCCAAATTCTAGCGGTGGCGCCTCTCTTACAATAGGTACATGCGAGTTTCGCTCATAGTCGCTGGAGTATGTCTGCTGGCGCTCGCTGGTTGCGAGAAAAAGCCGCAGGTGAATTATCAGGCTCTGGACCAGTCTGGAATGTGGACGGCGAGCATCGACGAATTGAAACGGATGAAGGTTTCCGACGTCGAAGTGGCGCAGATCACGAAATTAAAGCAGTCCGGGGCTTCAGATGACACGTGCCTGGCGTTGTTCAAGGCAGCGCGCGCGCACCAGCACGAATTTTCGAATGCAGAGTCCGCGATTCACCTGTCGAACGCGGGCTACAGCGATGCGCAGATACTGGAAATGGCGCAATCCGACCAGATCGATATCCTGAGCGGCGAAGCAATCACGCTCAAACTGATCGGCTTTTCGAATCCCACCGTGCAAGAGATTATGCACCGGCGTCTGCAGGGCCTTCCCACGCTGACCAGCGAGCAGATCGGCAGGCTGAAGAATACCGGAATGTCTGAGAAGCAAATATTGGAAGTAATCGCGCGTGGCATGGACGACGCGCAAGCGGAAACATTTGTCGCGCAACGGGAAGCCAGCCGCAACCACTCCAATACCGGATTTGTTCGCACGCGTGGGCGAAAACCCCGCTGAGCTCGGTCTGACGACTGTCGGCGAACATCTGCTATTCTTTCCAACCGTACTTCAGGAGATTGCCTATGAAAAGTATTGTATTGACCGACCGTGGGCCGAAGCCGATCGGGCCATATTCCCAGGCGATTAAGGCCAATGGGCTGCTGTTTGTGTCTGGGCAAATTGCGCTGGATCCGAAGACGGGAGAATTTGCGGCAGCGGATGTGCGAAAGCAGACGGAACGCGTGCTGGATAATTTAAAGGGAATCTTAGAGGCGAGCGGAGCTTCGTTGAATCACGTTTTGAAGACCACGGTGTTTCTCAAAGACATGAATGATTTTGCGGCGATGAATGAAGTGTACGCGCGGTATTTTGCGACGGCTCCGCCGGCGCGCTCGACAGTGCAGGTCGGCCGATTGCCAAAGGATGCCTTAGTAGAGATTGAGGTTATCGCTAGCCTTTAGATTCGAACGCCTCGACATCGCAAAAAAATGGCCACCTCGGAATTTCGCGGTGGCCATTACTTTTTTGTGAAAGAGCCGACCTTACGGGCGATCTGCGCTCTCAAGAGATTTGTACACCGCGAAGAAGGTAGCTCCCGCGGCGATCGAGATAGCAATAATCAGGAAGCGGCTGCGGCCCGCGCGAAGTGGTGGTCCGCCACGTCCATTGCCCTTCTCCTGCCCGCCGGCGCCTTCCGGGCCCTGCATATCGGCGGGAGGATCGATAATGACGCGGTACGCAGTGCCGTCGGGAATTACTTGCGTTTCCCCATCGACGGTCACAGCAAGTGGTCCGCGCGTGGAGCGCACAATCAATTCATTGGCAGAAAGAAAAGTGACTTGGCCAATTGTGGGAGCGTCGGAATCGGGGCGAATCGCGGCTTTGGAAGCAAAAAGCGTGAAGGCGTGAGCGTTGCCGGTCGAGAATGTTGCAGTGCCGGCGAGAAGTTTGGCAGATGGCGTGCCATCGGAATCATCGACGATCGCATTGCTGGAATTCAGCAGCAAAAGGCGCGCGGCGCCAGCGCGAATCTGCGCGGTGCCTTCGTGGTCGGTCATGATCGAATCGCCGCCGTAAACCGTGGTGCCTACTTCGGCGGACGTGGAACCGACGCGAGCGTGCTGTGCAGCGATAATCGTGCCGAGTGCGGCTGAGGGCTTCGGCGCGGGTGCGCCCCAAACAGGCATGGTGATTAGGCTGGCGGACAGCAGAGCGGCGGCTATCGAGCGTGAAACTTGCATACAGGGCTCCCTCAGTGACGTGGAAAGCATACTTCCGTATCTTGTCTGTCGTCAATCAGTAAGAGGCAGGAGCCACGGGCTCGCGGAGTGCCCAATTTTGCCTTTCGGGATGGCGGCGCCGCTCGACCGGCTGCATCTGCTATACATCTAAGCTTCAGTGTCGCCGGCAGCGACATGGCCTCCCTTCTCAGGCGCAAAGCGGTAAGACGTTAAGAAAGGACAACGGACTGCGTGGACTGGAGCCCTCGGACAGTAATGGAGTGGCTGTTTAGCACCGAACGCGGCGCTACAGATCGATTGCTGCCTCGGTGGCTATTCCTGCGGGCGCTGGGGGTAATCTATTTTTCTGCCTTCCTGGCGTTAGTGTTTCAGATTCGCGGGCTGATTGGGCTCGAGGGAATTCTGCCCGCGCGCGAGTATCTGGAAGCGGTGGCCAGTTCGGCAGGCCATTTAAAATATTGGTACGCGCCGACGTTGCTGTGGTTCAACAGCAGTTCGCCAATGCTGATGGCGTTGTGCTGGGCCGGACTGATCGCGTCGGTGTTACTCATTTTCAATATTTGGCCGCGGGGCATGCTGGCGATTTGCTTCGTGTGTTTTCTTTCGTTCGTAAGTGCGGCGTCGGACTTTTCGGGGTACCAGTCAGACGGGATGTTGTTGGAAGCCGGATTTATTTCGATGTTTCTAGCGCCGCAGGGATTTCAGCCGGGACTGGGGCGAGATCATCCGCCGATGCGGGCGAGTGTGTTTCTGCTGCTTTGGGAATGGTTTCGAATTTATTTCGAATCGGGCGTGGCCAAGATCATCAGCGGCGATCCGGAATGGCGGCACTTCACGGCGATGGACGAGTATTACCAGAACGGCCCGTTGCCGACGTGGATTGGCTGGTACGTGCAGCATTTGCCGCACTGGTTTCACGCCGCGACAGCCTTCGGGACTTTGGCGTTGGAATTGGTGTTGGTGTGGATGTTGTTTCTGCCGAGGCGATGGCGGATCATTTGCTTTTTCATCGTGACGCCGTGGCAGATTGGTGTGATTCTGACGGCGAATTACGCGTTTCTGAATTACCTGGTTTTAGCGTTGGCCATTTTTCTGCTGGATGACCGCTTTATCATTCAGTTTTTTCCTGCTCGTTGGAAAGCCGCCGTGCCCGTCGAAGCAACCGGCGCTGAAACTGCGCAAAAAGTTGAGTCGCCAAAGCCAACCGCACAATGGCAACGACAATTCAACTTGGCGGGGATGGCTCTAACCGCGGTGATGCTCACCTGGCTGTTTTACGCTTCGACCGTGCAGATGTTGTGGATGATCTGGCGCGACTTGCCGCTGCCGGTTAGTCCAATCGTAGCGTTGGAGCCGTTTCGCGTGGCGGAGCGCTACGGATTATTCGCGGTGATGACCCCGGCGCGCTACGAAATTGAATTTCAGGGAACGGACGACGGACAACACTGGCTGGCGTATCCGTTCCGCTTCAAGCCACAGGATCCGAGTAAGCCGCCGGGGATTTACGCGCCATACCAGCCGCGCTTTGACTGGAATTTGTGGTTCGCCTCGTTGGGCGAATGGCGATCGAATCCAATGGTGCCGCGAACAGAAGAGCGGCTACTCAGCAACGACAAAGACGTGCTGTTACTGTTTGCGGGCAACCCATTTCCGAACGGGCCACCGCGCCAGGTGCGTGCAGTGCTTTGGCAATACTGGTTCACTAGCATGGCGGAGAAGCGTGCGACGGGAATGTGGTGGCGCCGGCAAGATCTGGGATTGTACGCGCCAGAGTTGGAGCACGAGACAGATGGCAAAACGGGAGTGGTCGAATGGCCGGAAGAGAAGCCTCATCAGTAATTTTTGCGACTGGCTTCGCAGGGTTATCGCGGTGCGATAGTGTTCGCCTGAGTGTGAGCTGAAATGAATCGTGGAGCTTGTGTCATTGGCGCTGGACCGAACGGATTGTCGGCGGCGATTGTGCTGGCTCAGGCGGGCATAAAGGTGGAGGTATTTGAAGCAGAGCCGGAGCCGGGGGGCGCTGCGCGGACGCTGGAATTGACGCTGCCCGGTTTCCTGCATGATTTTGGATCGGCGGTGCATCCACTAGCCGCGGGCTCGCCGTTTTTTTTGTCGTTGCCGCTGGCGAAGTACGGTCTGGAATGGATTCATTCACCTTGCCCGCTGGCCCATCCGTTTGACGATGGCACAGCGATCACGCTGGAGCGCAGCCTGCGCGATGCGGAAAAGGAGCTTGGCCGAGATGGCAAGGCTTGGCGTTGGCTGATGCAGCCTTTCGCGGAACAGTGGCCCACTCTTTCAGCCGAGGTGCTCCAGCCGGTTCACGTGCTGACCCCGCATTTGTTTTTGTTGGCGCGGTTCGGATTGGTGGCGTTTCCTCCGGCAAATTTGCTGGCCGGAGCGCTGTTTCGCGACGAACGAACCAAGGCGCTCTTTGCCGGATTGGCGGCGCATTCGTTCTTGAGTCTGGACGAGCCGCTGAGCGCGGCGTTTGGCGTGCTGCTGGGAGCAGCAGCACACGCGGTAGGCTGGCCCATTCCCCGCGGAGGCGCAAAGTCGATCACCTCGGCGTTATGCGGGCAGCTTGCGGCGTTGGGTGGAGAGATGCGCACGTCGGCGCGCGTAGAAAACCTCGTCGTGATGACCGGATACGACATGACTCTGTGCGATGTGACGCCGGCGCAGTTGGTGAAGATGGGTGGACCGCGGCTGTCAGACGCGTACGCATCGCGGTTGCGGAAGTATCGCTATGGGCCGGCAGTTTTCAAGATCGACTATGCGCTGAGCAGCCCGATCCCCTGGAAAGCGGCAACGTGTTTGCGCGCGGCGACGGTTCACGTTGGAGGAAGTTCGGGCGAAATTTCCGCTTCGGAATCGGATATGCGTGCCGGGCACCATTCCGAACATCCCTTCGTTTTGGTGGCGCAGCCGAGCTTGTTTGACACTTCGCGTGCACCTGAAGGCAAGCACACGGCGTGGGCGTATTGCCATGTGCCGAACGGATCTACGGTTGACATGCAGCAAACGATAGAAAAACAGATTGAACGATTTGCGCCAGGCTTTCGCGAATGTATTTTGGCGCGGCGAGTCTTTGCCCCAGCAGCCTTAGAGAAGATGGACGCGAATTTAGTTGGGGGAGATATTTCCGGCGGCGCGATGGATTTGCGGCAGTTTTTCTTCCGCCCAACGTGGCGGCACTACGCAACATCCGCGCGGGACATTTTTCTGTGCTCCTCTTCGACGCCACCAGGCGGTGGAGTGCATGGCATGTGCGGCTATCACGCAGCGAAGCGCGCATTGTCGCAGCTAGCCCGAGGCTAACCGGCGTGATAAAGCCTGAATGTCAATGGGACTGCTGGTAGAACGGGCGCGTGACTGCTAGAATGCTCACAACGTATGGCAGACTGGAAGCAAATCACAGCACGCATCCGCAGAGCGCGAACCGGCAAAGACCCGGCAGGACAGCTATCCAACCTATTTTCAAAGACGCGCGACGCCATGGTGGCGTTTGAACTGGCTCGCTATTTCGAATCCACAGGCAATTCGACCGACGCGGGAAAGTGGTATTTAACCGCTGCGCAACGATTCCGGCGCTCTGACTGGAAAACCAAAGCGCAGGAAAGCGCCGCGCGCCTTGGGGCCACCGAGGCTGCGGAAGTGCCTGCGGGAACGGCCACGGAAGCGGCCGGGGAGTCGTCGGCTGCTAGTGAGTCTGCAGCGGCCGAGGCGCCAGAGAGCGCGGCGGTATTGGAAGAGATGGCCGTGGTTTCAGGAGCAGAGGAACTGCCGAGCGCCAACAAAGCGGTTGAAGCAGAACCCGCTCCGCGAGGTGTTGATAAGAAGCACCGGCGTGGGCGACGTGGCGGACGAGAGCACCGGCCAGCGAGACGCAGCAGCGAGGCATCGACCGCAGCATCTTCAGCTTCGACGACGTCCGGAACAAGAGAATCACGCGCAGTGGAATCTTCTTCGGCGCGGACCAGGGAAGCCAAAGAAGAGGAAGCGCCAGCGCGGCCGGTTCCGTCGCGTTCGTTCGAACCAGGCCCCGAAGCTCCGGCACCAAGTTTACGGGGACGCTATGGCGATCCCGGGCTTGCATCGCGGCTGACGCAGTTGGAAATGAATTTCCGGCGCTTACTGACTTGCGAGCCAATCAAGCTGGAAGACGCCATGGGCGCACCGGCTGGCCCCGGGGTCTGGGTGCTGACCGACTCTGACCTCACGACCTATTATTATGTGGAAGCGTGCCAGACATTGCGCGTAGCCATCCCCAACCTGTTGCGCAGCGGTTCAGTGCGGCGCGGCGAATCGATCAAGCCACAGCTTGCCGATCATCTGGGAATTCCCGAAACGCGCGTAGCGAAATATCTCTCCGATCATTGCGTGGTGCGCTGGCTGCAGATGGATGATGGCGCAGCGCACTTCGCGCATTTTTTGGTCGCGGTTCTTCACCCGACGCTGAACGAGTAGCGGAAACCTGCCGCGACTGACAAAACCTGGAGTACTTGCTTCCTAGAAGTAACCCCTTTTCGTACTAAGAAAAGCCCCCGTTCACTGGTCCCCGGTGCCATTTGACCCCACAAATATGCCATTCACCGCAACCTTCTGGCTTCTCCCTGGTTACCTGTCAAACTATAGGTGTTGAAAGACTTATGGGCCGCGCAGAGAGTGCGTGGTAGGCTTTTGACAGCCTTGGGGGCAGTAAGAAAAGGCTCAAATCGCACTAAAGCATCTCAAGCACGTGCATCAAAGTGGGGCATCAATTTTCGAAAGCGAGGCTACAGCTGTATGCCTAATTCCCTAAGCACACAATTTTTTCGGTCGATCGACTGGGTACTTTGCAAGACCGCAGGCGTGACCTTCAATACCATTCAACATTTCAATAAGAAGAATCCCAATCCTTCGGTGACACCGCAGTGGTCGGATAAGCCATTGCTGAAGTCCTGGGAGAAGACCAAGCCGACGCTCGGCTTTCCTCGCCAGACGGATTCGCTGTGCCCGGCATGCGTGAAAGAAGCGCGCCAAGCGATTATTGCTGGCGAAAAAGATTGGCGCGACCTGATGCACGAGAAGGTCGGCGAGATTAAAGCGCAGATTGTGGAGCGCGATGGGCAAGTCTGGATGATCAAGGACTGCCCGCAACACGGCCACTACGAAGACATGATGGCCATCGACGCGAACTTCCTGCAGTGGATCGAGAAGCAGTTCCCCGGACGCGACATTCCGGCGCACAACGACGAAGGCCTGCACAAGCACGGCTCTTCCAACGTCCGCTATGGCCGCGGGTCGGTGCTGACCGTCGACCTGACCAATCGTTGCAACATGATGTGCGATCCGTGCTTCATGGATGCCAACCAGGTTGGCTATGTGCACGAATTGACCTGGGACGAGGTTAAGGAAATTTTGGATAACGCCGTGAAGATCAAGCCGCGCCGCCAGATGTCCGTGCAGTTCTCGGGCGGCGAACCGACCATGAGCCCGTTCTTCTTTGACGCGATTTCATACGCGCGCAAGGTGGGCTACAACTCGGTTCAAGCGGCAACGAACGGCATTGAGTTTGCCAAGAGCAAGGAATTTGCGCGCAAGGCGTTTGACGCCGGCCTGCGCTACGCATATTTGCAGTTTGACGGTATCGGCAACGATGCCAACAGCCACCGCCAGATCGGCAACCTCTTTGACGTGAAACTGCGTGCGATCGAAAACATGCACGAAGCGGGCATCGAGATCGTGCTGGTGGTGACCATCGTCAACAATGTGAACAACGATCAGGTAGGCTCGATCGTGAAGTTCGCGATGGAAAACCCCAAGAAAATCTCGTTCGTGAGCTTCCAGCCGGTCTCGTTCACCGGCCGCGACGAAGACATTACCCCGGAACGCCGTTTGCGGCAGCGCTACACGCTTTCGCACTTGGCGCAGGACGTCAGCAACCAGGTTGGCCGCATTGAGCCGACCCGCGACTGGTTCCCCATTTCGTTCATCAGCACGTTCGCTGGCTTTGCGGACATGGTGAAGGGCAACGAATCGCAGTGGGGTTCGCTGTCTTGCGGATGCCACCCGAACTGCGGCGTGGGCACGGCGATCATGATCAACAAGGAAACCAAGGAATGGGCGCCGGTACCGCGTTTTCTGGATGCGCAGGGGTTGACCAAGGATGTCACGGCGATCACCGACGCGGCGCGCGGCAAGAACTTTTCGAACTTCATGATGGCCATGGCGCTCTTGAAGAACTACCACCCGTTCCAGGGACCCAAGGGCCTGAAGCTCTGGGACATGTTCAAGAAGTTTGATAAGACCTGGGCGCTGACCAAGGGTGCCTCGACCAAGTACGGACGCACTTCGCCAGAGCGCGGGTTCGAAGACGCTATGAAGCGTCGTCAGACCGATCCTTGGAACTTCCTGTTCATCGCGGGTATGTGGTTCCAGGATTTGTTTAACTACGACTTCCGCCGCACCGAAATGTGCATCATCCCCTACGGCACGCAACAGGGCGAAATCAGCTTCTGCGCGTACAACACCGGCGTTGGCTGGCGGCAGATCATCGAGAACATGCACAAGAACGCGACCGTTGCCGAGTGGTACAAGAACCACGGCAAACACGAGATTTACGCCAAGGGCAAGAGCGTGAATCTTGGCTCGTATGAGCATTCCTTGGTGATTGACGCCGAGGATGCCGCACGCGTTCGCCACATCGAGCACGATATTCCCGTAACCGCAGCCGAAGAGAACCGCGCTCGCCGCAAAAAGGCGATCGAGGAACAGGCTAAGGTCCGCGCGATTTACGAAGAACTCGTTTTGAAGAAGCCCCAGCCGACGGTAGTGCAGATCGGCACCGTGAGCGACATCGCCAAGGCTGTGCCCGCCAACTTTTCCAACGCGGGGAAGCCGGTGACCATTGCTCCAGCAAACGGAAATGGCAACGGGCATTCGGCAGAAGCCAATAAGTCGACCGAAGCGGCTGCTGAGGCTGTTGCCGGAGACTAAGGCGCTTCACAACCAGGATATTCGACCGGACGGTCTCGAGAAATCGGGGCCGTTTCGTTTTGGGATTGGGTGCTGTGACAGGTAGATGGCGGCCCTAACCGCCGCTCTCTGCGGCATGGCGCCAGGTCGATGAGGACGATTCCGTTGCCTCTTGGTATAATGGCTAGGAACTAAATCGTCAGGGGAAGACTGCCATGCCCATTTACGAATACATTTGCGATAGCTGCGACGAACACTTCGAGAAGATTGTCATCAATAAGCAGGCCGAGATTACCTGCCCTAAGTGTTCCAGTAAGAAAGCAACGATTCAGCTGTCTGTGTTTGCCGCGTCCTCTTCGGGCGGCGGTTCCACGCCTTCCGGCGGATTCTCCGGAGGCAGTGGCGGCTGTTGCGGTGGCGGTTGCTCCTGCCACTAGTCGTTACTCTTCGCTGAATTGTTTTAGCTCTCGTAGTGACAAGCGTCACACACGCCCGTGATTGACCTCACAGCGGTACCGTCGCTTGAACTGCATACTCGCCTCCGCACGTTTCTCCCAAATCCAATTTTCTCATGTCCTCGTGCACCGACCGTAATCCTGACGGTCGCCCTTGATCCCTTGGAATGAGGCACGCCGCTGCCCGCTAAACGGAAAGGAAGTAAGGAGCGATGATTAACTTGGATTTGGAAGTCCGCCAGCAAAGTGATGAACAGTTTTTGCAGGAATACCTGGCAATAACTCTGGGGCACGTCAAGTCGCTGCATGCAGCCGTGACTGCGATGATGACGGACCTGGCAGCGCTACGCCGGACCGTGTTAGCCGAGCCGGAAAATATAGGGGAATATCAAACAAATTTGCAGATCGCCGTCGACACGGCGAAGCCCATGATCGACGAAGCCATGCATTCTTACGACGAGATGATCCAAGTGTTGTCTACGTCGACTTCGGTGCGCTGGCAGAATTAAAGCAACCGAAGTGAGCGCACGCGTGTGCGGCCGCTTACTTGCGCTTATCGGCTACGGCCATCTTCTGAGCAGTGAAGAGCAGAAGTTTGCGGTCTTCCTCTTTCATCCGCGAAAGACACTGGCGCAGTTTGCGCACATAGCGTGCATCTTTGCCGGCTGCGCCCCACGCAGGGATGCCAGATCGATTTACAGGAGCCGGTGCTTCCGGCGGTTCGTCGCCATCATAGAGAAACTGATGGAGAGGCAATTCCAGAGCACGGGCAAGCTTTTCCAGAGTTTCGATGGCCGGTACAGTGTGGCCATTTTCGACGCGGGAAATGTAGCAGCGAAGCAAGCCGGTGCGATTTTCGATATCGCCTTGGGAAAGTTTCTTCTGTTCGCGCAGGACGCGCAGACGTTCACCAATAATCATGGCAACCTCTTTTCGGCGGGCCCGCAGCAGCGGTAGATAGACCGTCGAGCAGTAATATAGCGCAACTATTTAATAAAAGGTAGATAGCTAACTAGGGTTTTTTAGCTTCCGATATCATGCCGATAAGCGCAGCGTCATACACGCCCCGGATTATCGAGTGTAATTCTTCAGATAAGCAGGAACAGGGATATTTTTGTCCAGGCGCGCATCGGGTACGGGAGATTTTACGGTCGTCTCGAGGGGCAATACACCCGCCCACGTTGGCAGGTTGTAGTCGTTTTCATCATCGACCGGGCCGCCGGCGCGGACCTTGGCGCTGACTTCTTCCAGAGGAAGAGCCAAAACCGTAGTGGCTTTTAATTCCTGTTCGGTGGGCTGACGCACGTCGTCCCAACGGCCTTTCATCACGTGATCGGTGAAAATGCGCAAAGCTTCCATCTTTTCTGCCGGATCGGTAACCAGCCGTGCAGTTCCTAAGATCACCACGGAGCGATAATTCACCGAATGGTGGAAGGCGGAACGCGCGAGGACCAGGCCGTCGACGTGAGTCACCGTGACGCATACGGGAACGCCTTCGCTTAAAGTGCGCAGCATACGGCTGGCGGCGCTGCCATGAAGATAAAGAGTCTTGTCGGAGCGGCCGTAATTTGTGGGGATCACGTAGGGCTGGCCGTCCACACTGAAGCCGGCGTGGCAAACAAAGCCCGCGTCCAGGATTTGAAACACCGTTTCTTTGTCGTATTTACCGCGTTTGGGCAGGCGCTTAACCTGGGTGCGCTCAGTAGGTGCGAATTCGCTCATTTCTTTACTTTAGCGGGTTGGGGCGGCAGTGCCAGAGCCAACTTGGCCTTGCGCCGGTTCGCCGCGTTTTTGCGCGGATAGCCAGGGCAGCAGTTCGGGCTCGGCAAAGGCCTTGTTCCAGACTTCGTGATCGGTGTTGCGGTATTCCGTGTAGCGCACGTTGGCATGAAGCTTTTCGAGCTGTTTCATCATGCCGCGAACCAGGCCCACCGGCACCGACATATCCTGATCGCCTTGAAAGACCCAGAGCGGAATGCGCGCGATGGCTTGCGGGTCGCTGAAATTATCGAAGGCCGACATCACGATCGCTCCGGCCCATTTTTTTGGATATTTTTGCAGCAGCGACCACACGCCCAAGCCGCCCATGGATTGTCCCGCAAGATAAATTCTGTCGGGATCGATGGCGTAATCCTTCTGCACCTTAGCCAGAATCTCCAGCGAGAGTTCTAGCGCCCGACTCGGCTGATTGAATTCGGGATCGGCCCAGACTTGATCGGAAGGGCACTGCGGCACCAGCACGAACGCTGGAAATTTGGATTGCACATCGTCGGAAATCCAGAAGTGCGTGCCGAGTTCGTTTTGGCGGGTAAGCTGTTTTACGTTATCCGAGCCGCGACCTGTGCCGCCATGCAGCCAGAAGACCAGCGGGTATGTGCGCTCTTTGGAGTACTCGTGGGGGATGTAAAGGCGATACGGAAGGCGCGCCCCTTTTTTGTCGACGTAAATGCTTTTGCGGAAGTCGACGTCGTCTTTCGTGACCTCCGCGGCAACGGCGTTTGCCGTGGCGCCTAGTCCACACACAACTAGCGCGAGCAGGCTCACGTACCGTAACCAGTTACGCCGCAGACGACGCATGTTACTCCTTCTTCGCAGCAGGGCTCGCAGAAGCCGGCGGTGCGCCGCGTATTACGCGGAACCCTATATAGGATGCACCTGTGGTGCAAGTCGAGCGCGCGTCAGACGGGCAATCCGCGCTGCCGCCTATAGCTTTGCCTTTCGAGTCCGCAGTGATCACCCACTCCGCGGCGTTTCCGCCCAGATCGAAAATCAGATCTTCGCTGTCTTTGCCTTGGCCGGGGAAGAAACCTGCCGGCTTCAAAAGCGGAGCTGTCCCGGGAAGCTCTTTGATTTTTTCGCGCAGGCGATTGGTGTCGTCGGGATTTGGTGAATAGCCCGCCCAATAATCCAGAGTGTTTTCGCCATCCTTTTTGTCGTAGAGGGACTTTACTTCGGATTCATTGGGTAGCCGCCACGTCTGGCCGGTTAGCTTGGAAAGCCATTCGGCGTAGGCTTTGGCCTGGTCGAAGGTGACGCCGCTCGCGGGATAATTTTCCGTGCCCGGATCGATTTTGAAGTTGCGATCAAACGTGTTGAATTGAGCGCGCGTCACTTCGAAGCGTCCGATTTCAAGATCGCCGCGTTTCACCACCTCGGGTATCAGAACTGACTTGCCTTTCCCTGCGAAGGCAACGCCATAGTCTTCGCCAACCCGACCCATAGTTTTTGTGCGCAGCGCAGCGTCCAACGGGGAGCCGCTTTTTAGAGCTTCGTTGGGCGGCGGCGTGGTCTTGAAAAAATACTGATCGAACCAGGCCATTTCTTCTTCCACTTTGCGCATCTGGTGCGTCAGCTTGCGTGGGCCGTGCGGCTCGCCGGGAAACACTACAAACTTCACTGGCACTTTGCCGTAATACTGCAGCACGCGGAAGTACGACCAGCTTTGCGCCGGCGGCACATTGTTGTCGGCGGTGCCATGAAAAATCAGCACCGGTGCCTGAACTTTATCCATCTTGAAGAAAGGCGATTTGCGGATGTACAGTTCGGGATCTTCCATGGGCGATTTGCCGAAGTAATAGGAGTCGAAAGAATCGCCAAACATCACGTTGCCCCAATCGCTGATCCATTCAATATCGCCGGCGCCCACGCTGGCTACTTTGTAGCGCGCCGGATAGGTAGTGATCAGACTGGTGGAAAGGATGGATCCGTTGGACCAGCCCATGGTCGCAACTTTATCCTGGTCGACCAGGCCTTTGCCGATGAGGTAGTCGACGCCGAGATTGATGTCAGGCGTTTCGAGGTCGTAGTATTTGCCGCAGCAGATGGATTCAACCCATTTCAATCCGTAATTGTTGCTGCCGTGATAGTTGGGACGCAAAACAAAAGTGCCGCGTTGGGTCAGCAGATTAATGGGATAGGCCCAGCTTTCACTCCAGAAATCCTTGTCAGATCCGGATGGTCCGCCGTGAATGGCCGTGATCAACGGATACTTTTTGCCAGCTTCGTAATTTGTAGGGTAGTAGAGAATGCCTTCCACTTCTTCATTGTTAGCGCCTTGCCAGCTAACGATTTCCGTCTTCACAAAGGAGCGAGACTTGACCAACTTTTCGTTTAGCTTGGTGAGCTGCACCGGCGACGTGATTTTCGCACCGTCAAGCTGCGCGCGATAGAGCTGAGGCATAATGCTGGCGGTGGAATATTCGTACACGAGAGTTTTGCCGTCGTCGCTCACGACAAAGAATGAAACGTTTCGCGCGTGATCGCCCTCGAGCGAGGTGCGTCTCCAGCCCCACGTGTCACCGGATTTTTCCCGAGTGTAGTGCGCTGCTTCAAACCGATGCCCCGCGGCGAGAAGGGCCACGAAGCCATCGTTCGTGGTGTGCAGATCGTTGCCAAGGCCATTCTCCCAGTCCAGTGGCACCTGCTGTGCCTTGCCGCTCGAAACATCGTAGAAATAAAGTTGCTCGATGTTGGCAGTGAGGAACTTGGGATCGTTGGAGAAGGGGACCGCCGCGTAGAAGCCCGAATTGTTTGGAGCCCACGAGAGCAGGCCGGGGCGCATGCGGCCCTCGGTGAAGATGGTCTTTTCGGTGCCATCGGAAAGATTGTGGAGAACGGTGACGGGCGGAACTTTCTGGTCAAAAACGTAATGCAGGCTCTTGGCGCGAACGGCCACCGCGTACTTACCATCTTTCGATACGGCCCAGCGCTGAATCCAATCGGTGTTGTTGGTAAGGCGAGTAATCTTCTTGTCTTTCACACCGATGGAAAACAGCCGCACCGGCGGCTCGTGTTCCGAATCGTCGACAACTTCGGAATCATCTTTCTTCTTTTTTTGCGCAGCCTCGAAGGCGGTGGGATCTTCCTGAGCGCTGAAGATCAGCGTGTCTTTGTTCAGCCAATCCACTTGATGTGGGGCCCGCGCCAGTTCGGTGAGGAAGTAGGGTTCGCCGCCGTGCGAGTTGATCAGCCAGATTTGCATCGAAGCAGTATCCGGCTTGGCCTGCGGGCGAGGACGCGAACTGAGAAAGGCGATCCACTCGCCGTCCGGCGCCCAGTGCGGCTGAGAAACGTTATCGGTGCCGCGGGTAAGCTGGATTTCGCGATCTTCGGTCATGCTGGACAGGTACAGATTGGAGATACGGGAGTCTTTCTCTTTGTCGCCTTCGGACTTGATCCAGGCCACCCAGCGTGCGTCCGGAGATAACGTGAAATCCGGAATCGTCTCCGCGTAGATAACGTCTTCGGGCTTCCAAGGCTCGGTTTTTGCAGGCGCCTTCGTTTGCGCCAGAGCGATGGACAAGGGAATCGTGAAGGCCGCTATCAGCAGAGCGACAAGAAAACGGTTCTTTGACAAGGGTTCACCCATTCGAGAATTTTGTGGAGCGTTGAAGCATGTCATGAAGCGCGGAGAAAAGAATAGTGCAATTGACGCGGAATGGGAATGGTGTAGTCTGAGTCTCGCAAAGAGGAAGAGACCATGGAAACTGGAATCGCGCAGCCGGTATTCACGCCGGAGACTTTTCAGTTCTTTCGCCAGTTGAAACGAAATAATCACAAAGTGTGGATGGACGAGAACCGCGAGCGCTATCAGGAGTGCATCGTAAAGCCATTTCGACGATTGCTGGAAGAGGTGACTCCGTCGATTCTGGAAATCGACGAGCGCTTCGACATCAACGGAAAAACGGGAAAGAACTTTTCGCGTATCAATCGCGATATACGATTTGCCAAAGACAAAACCCTGTACAAGCCGCAGATGTACCTGAAATTCCAGCACCCGTCGCCCGAGAAGCGCGAAAACGGGCAACTCTATGTGTCACTGGCGGTGGATTGCGTGACGGCGGGCTTCCGGATTTATTGTGGGGCGAAGCGCCGGGAATCGAAGCTGGCCATGATTGCGGTGCCGCGCGTGGCAGAAAATCCGCAATGGGTCAGGGAACAGAAAAGACGGCTAGGCCGCCGGTATGAAAGCTACTGGTACGAAACGCAAAAGGGCGATTGGACGAAACGTGAAGGCTGGCCGACCGATCCGGAGCACTGGAAGAAGATCCGGGCGTGGATCGTGCGCAAGAAAATGGTACCCGAGTACGCGACGAAACAAGTCTTCGTAAAGGATTTGGCAAAACTGTGGAAGGAATTGTACCCGCTGCTGGAATTCACGAGCATTCCGTAAATTGAAACGCGGTGGAAGGAAGGTTTGTGAAGACTGTCAAAGTTCTGATGTGGATCGCGGTTGCGACTGTGGGCGCAGTGGCGCTGAGCACCGTCGCGTTGCATCGCGGCGAACCCATCAACGCAACGTGGTTCGTGTTAGCGGCGGCGTGTTTTTATGTAGTGGCGTATCGTGTGTATTCCGCGTTTATCGCCGCGAAACTTCTGGCATTGGACGATACGCGGGCTACTCCTGCCGAGCGTCACGATGATGGGCGCGACTTTGTGCCGACTAACAAATGGGTGCTGTTTGGACATCATTTCGCGGCCATTGCGGGTCCCGGACCACTAGTAGGACCGACGTTAGCAGCGCAGTTTGGCTATTTACCCGGAACGCTGTGGCTGATTGTGGGAGCAGCCTTTGCAGGCTGCGTGCAGGACTTTGTGATTTTGTTCTGTTCGATTCGCCGCGATGGGAAAACGCTGGGCGAAATGGCGCGCGACGAAATCAGCAAGCGTGGCGGGATCATCGCGCAGCTTGCCGTGCTGGCCATCATGATCATCCTGCTGGGCGTAGTGGCGCTGGTGATTGTGAACGCGCTGAAGAGTTCGCCGTGGGCTACGTTTACGTTGGCGGCGACCATCCCGATTGCGCTCCTGCTCGGCGTGTACTTGCGATTCTTCCGGCCGGGGCGAGTTTTGGAAGCCTCAGTGATTGGCGTAACGCTGGTGATGTTCGCTGTGGTGGCCGGGCAATGGGTGGCCGATTCGCCCTCGTGGGCGCGGGTATTCACGTTAAGCGGAGTCACGCTGGCATTTTGTTTGATTGCGTATGGCTTCGCGGCGTCGGCCTTGCCGGTTTGGTTGCTACTGGCGCCACGGGATTATTTGAGCGCCTTCATCAAGGCGGGAGCCATCTTTTCGCTGGCTGCGGGAATTCTGCTGGTACGGCCCCAAGTGCTGATGCCACCGCTGACGCGATTTGTAGACGGAAGCGGGCCGGTGTTCGCCGGGAAAATATTTCCTTTTTGTTTCATTACGATTGCGTGTGGAGCAATCAGCGGATTCCATTCGTTGATATCGAGCGGAACGACGCCAAAGATGATCCAGCGTGAAGGTCATGCGCGATTTATCGGCTACGGCGCGATGCTGCTGGAATCTTTTGTGGGCGTGATGGCCATGGTGGCGGCGTGCGCCATGAGCCCGGGTGTCTATTTTGCGATCAATAGCCCGTCGACAATTGTAGGCGCCACGCCCGAGGCCGCGGCTCAGACCATTTCGAGTTGGGGCTATCCGCTAACTGCGGCGACGATGACGGGCTTAGCTCATTCGGTAGGTGAACAAACGTTATTGAATCGTGCCGGAGGAGCGCCGTCACTGGCGGTAGGGATGGCACAAATTTTTTCGAGCACGCTGGGCGGCGAACGCCTGTTGAGTATCTGGTATCACTTCGCGATTATGTTTGAGGCGCTGTTCATTCTGACGGTGCTGGATGCCGGCACACGCGTGGGCAGGTTCATGGTGCAGGAGCTGGGCGGGCGAGTGTGGAAGCCGCTGGGGCGAATGAACTGGATGCCGGCAATTTTGCTCTCGAGCGCTCTGATTGTGAGCATGTGGGGATATTTTCTGTATCAGGGCGTTGTAGACCCGCTAGGGGGAATCAATTCGCTGTGGCCGCTATTCGGAATTTCGAACCAGTTGCTGGCAGCGGTTGCATTGGCGGTGGCAACGACCGTGCTGCTGAAGATGGGCCGGGTGAAATGGATTTGGGTGACACTGCTGCCGATGATCTGGCTGGTCATCATCACCATGACCGGGAGCTACCAGAAAATATTCAGCGTGAATCCGCGTATCGGATTTTTGTCGTACGCTAACGCGCTTGCGGCAGAAATTGCGGCAGGCAAAATTCCCCCGGCGAAGATTGTGGAAACGCAGCGGGTGATCTTTAATCAGCGACTGGATGCGGGCGTTACGGCGGTACTCGCGGTGATGATTCTGGTGCTGGTGGTGGAAGCGGCGGCGCAGTGGTACCGCATTCTCACGGCGAGCAGGAAGCCGGTGATGCACGAAACTCCGTACGTGGCCACGCAATGGGCGGAGGCGGACTGATGCGACAACTGTGGCAGAAGCTGCGGAGCGGAGCTCGCACAGCCTGGCACGGCTTGCGGCAGTGGAGCGGAGATTCGGCGTACGAGACCTATATGCGTTGCGCGATGCGGAATGGCGGCGGGACTCTACTTACGCGGGAGCAGTTCTACGTCGAACAACTAGACCGGAAATACTCGCGGCCGAATCGGTGCTGTTAAATTCTCGCGTGCTGGCAGGAAATTCAGACTAGAATACAGGTAGTCATTGCGGGCGTGGCGACGTCGCCAGTTGCCAGCCTCTCGTTCTTCACCGCGGTACGAAGGACGGCTGCGCTTATCCTTGGCGTGGCCGTTAAACTCGAAACAATAAATCCGCTCCCGGTCCTGATAACTGCTCTAACGATCCTCAAATCTCGCGAAATTTACAGTTCTTCTTCCAAGCTTTCGTCTGGCTTGATCCGCAGGATTTTGTGCGTGAGTTTCACTCCGTGTTTGCGCAGCCCTGCGAGAATCGCGCGGCGGGAATCTTCAGGTAGCGCTTCGGGGGCAAATACTCCGTAAATTCCCTTCGGAAAATTCTTAATAAAAAGTTCTGCAACGTGCGACGTGGCATAGGCGACTGGTGTGACATACCGGCCCTGGCGGCGAATCTGGTACAGAGTGGGAAACATGGCGTCGCTGCGAATCAATAAATGTTCGTCATCCCCTTTATCGGAGTGAATCACCCCGCGCACCAGCACCGAAGCAGCGAAACGCGCATTCTGCAAAATACCGCGCCGGATGAGTGCTGCAATTTTTCGTGGAGACGATGTTTCGGGAAAGCGCCCACGCTCCAGACCGCGCGAACGCGACAATTTTCCCTGTTTATGCCAACGGCGTAACCGGTCAAACTCATTGCCCCCAATTTTTACGTCGAGCGATTGCATGGGTATGAAGCGAGGCAGGGTGGCGACTTCATCCTGCGCAGCGAGAACCACGTTGGCCGGGCCGATAGGATTGGGAAACCTGAATTTTTCAAGTTCCGAGAAACGCTTGGCCAGAGAAAACGTGTTGTTCCGGTAGACCCGCGGATTGGAGATGGCCTCGTCGTAGGAGACTTCCGGCGACCATTGCGAAATGGGGTCGTCACTCTCGCTGCTCTCGTACAGACGAATCTGAACGGAAAGAACTTCGTCAAGCTGGTCGGCGGCGCGCTTGACCAGGAGATTGGTCAAGCCGGGAGCGGCGCCGGTATTGATCAGCGCGGTGCGACGCTTTTTCTGAAACTTTTTGTCGTAGGCAAATTGTTCCGGCTTAAAGGGGTTGTTGGTGAGATGCGAGCTGAGATCGACATAGTGTGCACGCAGGCGCAGCGCGGCACGCAGCACGATCTTGTTGAACACGGACGCGGAAGCGTTGACGATCAACTGGCAATCACGTGCAGCCCGCACAATGCCATGCAGGTTGCGGGCGTTCACCTTGGTCACGGGAATAATAGATTTCTTGCCCAGAAAGCGGCGGGCGCGAACGGGGTCGCGGTCACCGCACCAGACGATATGGCCTTGGCGTTCGAGGAGCTGCGCGAGGAGGGAACCGGTGGCCCCTGCACCCAAGATGAAGATTCGCATGGTTTTAGCAAACTGTATCACAGTCGCGAGGGGGAACGGGGTGTAGAGCGCCGCGAAGAAGGCCGAATTGCATCGTTTTGCGAAGGGGCGTAGTCTAAGTGGGTAAACTCCGATCCCGCCGACCTAAAGGAGAGACAACCTAGGGCGGTGGGGCGAGGCAGCCTTAGAGGTTGCCGAGGGTTCGAGCGGAAACGCTTGGGCCTCCCGTGCTTGGAAAGGAGCCAGCCTTCGAAAATGTGCGTATTTTCGAAGTAAGCCCGATTCCAATGTGCGAATCGGGTTTTTTGATTTTTGGGACTTCAAATGAGCTTGTACGACAAATTTGGCCGGCAAATTACCGACTTGCGGATTTCCGTCACGGACCGTTGCAATTTTCGCTGCGTGTATTGCCGCTCGGCTGATCCAGAGAATTACCGGGCACACGATGAAATTCTTTCTTGGGGAGAACTCGAGCGCCTCGCACGGATTTTTGTTGGACTCGGCATCAAGAAGGTACGGATCACTGGTGGCGAACCGCTGGTGCGCGAAGGGTTAGAGGACTTCATCGCGCGGCTCACCGAAATCGGCGTGCAAGATTTGTCGATGACCACCAATGGTCACCTGCTGGCGGAACGCTGCGAGAAGTTAATGGCGGCAGGACTGCACCGCATCAACATCAGCCTGGATTCGCTGGATCCCATCAAATTTCAGAAGATCACCCGCACGCGAACGTATGATTCGGTGATGCGCGGTATCGACACGGTTCAGAAGACACGTCTGGCGCCAGCGAAGGTGAATGCGGTGCTGGTGCGCGGATTCAACGAGGATGAGGTGGAAGCGTTCGCGGCATTCGCCAGAGACCGCGGCGTGATCATGCGGTTCATTGAATTTATGCCGCTGGACGCGGACCGGCACTGGTCGCGAGAGCTGATGGTGCCCGCGGCGGAAGTGTTTCGCCGCATCCATGCGCAATGGCCACTGGAGCAAGTGCCGCACGAGAAAAGCGAAACGGCACGCAAATATCGTTTCGCGGATGGAGCGCCGGGAGAGATTGGCTTGATTGCTCCGGTCACGCAGGCTTTCTGCGGAGCATGTTCGCGTATCCGGTTGACGGCGGATGGCAAGCTGCGAACCTGTTTGTTCAGCAAAGAAGACCGCGATCTGCGAAGTTTGCTGCGCGCCAACGCCGGCGACGATGAGCTGGTGAACTGGATCAAGTCGATAGTGATGGAAAAAGAAGAAGGGCACCGGATCAATGAACCAGGCTTCGTGCCGCCCTCGCGCACCATGGTGTTCATAGGCGGGTAAGCTTCGACAGGATGGCGTTGTCCCCATTCGCCTCGTTGCGCTAGTAAAACGCACCAAAACAGGCCAGAATTCATCTAACACTTGTACGTAACGCGAAGTGTGTGAGCGTACAAACATTCGACGACGGGCGACGGAGATGGCATGGCAGATCACGACGAAGAGCGCGACGAGACTCCAGAGCAGCCGCAACGATTGTTCACACTGACCGAGGCGGAGCGGGCGCGTCGCGAACTGGAACCATTTCTGATCGAAGCGATTGGTGCCAGGAAAAAACTTTCTGTACTAGAACAGGACTTGGCGGCCGTTTCGACTCGCATCATGATGATGGGCGGAGTGCTGGTGCCCTATGCCAAGCTGGCGGAAAAGCGTATGGAGTATCAAGGCTTGGCAGAGGTGATGAAGTCGAATCTGGAAAAGATTCTGTCCACGGGATGCTTAATCAAGGATTTAGACATCGGTTTGTTAGATTTTCCAGCGATCATCGATAATCAGGAAGTTTATTTGTGCTGGAAACTGGGCGAAGATCGGATTCGTTATTACCACAGGCAAGATGAAGGCTTCGCTGGGCGGAAGCCGCTCGATCCGCGCGATTTGGGCCCGGGAGATAAGTTGCAATAGCCGTTGAATTACGACGCCGGCACTGTCCTCGCCTCGCGCGACGCTTCACATCCAAGATCAACAGCAATACTTCTGCCGAAACCAAGCACCACGGGAGCAATACGAAATCATGAGTGAAAACAGATTGAAGGATTCGGCTAGTCCCTATTTGCGTTCCGCGGCGCATCAGCCCATCGATTGGCATGAGTGGGGCGAAGGCGCATTCTCTCGCGCCAAGACTGAAGACAAGCCCATTCTCCTCGACATCGGCGCGGTGTGGTGCCACTGGTGCCACGTGATCGACCGCGAGAGCTACGAGAATCCGGAGATCGCAAAAATTATTAACGAGTATTTCATCGCGGTGAAAGTCGATCGCGATGAGCGGCCCGACGTGGATTCACGCTATCAGTCGGCGATCAGCGCGATCAGTGGGCAAGGTGGCTGGCCATTGACCGGCTTTCTGATGCCGGACGGTCGTCCCTTTTTTGGTGGCACTTACTTTCCTCCAGAAGATTTAAATGGGCGGCCGGGCTTTCGGCGCATGTTGTTGGCGGTCAGGGATGCCTACAAAAATAAGCGCGACGATTTGCTAAAGACTGCGGAATCCCTGGCGGAAGCGGTAGCAAAAGCGGAAGCGTTCGCCGGTGCGCACGCGCAGTTTGATCTGGGTGTGGTGGACGCGCAGATCAGTTCGATGACGTCACTCTTCGACATCCGCAATGGCGGCTTTGGACAAGCGCCGAAATTTCCGCACGCTTCGGGCGTGGATCTATTGCTGGAGCGCTACCGGCAAAGCGGCGAGAAGCACATTTTGGCCATGGCGGAAACGATGCTGGAGAAAATGGCCAAGGGCGGCGTCTATGACCAACTGGCCGGAGGCTTTCACCGTTATTCGGTGGACGAGCGCTGGCTGGTGCCGCACTTCGAAAAGATGAGCTACGACAATTCGGAATTGCTGAAGAATTACATTCACGGCTGGCAAGTTACGCAAAATTCGGTGATTCGCAGCACGGCGGAAGGGATCATCAGCTGGGTGAACGAAATTCTGTCCGATCAGGTGAACGGCGGCTTCTACGCCAGTCAGGACGCTGACTATTCGCTGGAAGATGACGGCGATTATTTCACGTGGACCCTTGCCGAACTGCGCGCGGCGCTTTCGAAGGATGAAGCCCGCATCATGGAACTTTACTACGACGTGGAAGCGCACGGCGAGATGCACCATAACCCGGAGAAAAACGTGTTGTGGATTGCGCGCGACGCTGCGGAAATCGCGAGGACCCTGGGACTGGAAGAGAGTACGGTGCGGCTGACCATTGCTGCCGCGAAGGGCAAAATGCTGGCAGCCCGGAAGCCTCGCCAGACCCCATTTATCGATCAGACCATGTATGTAAGCTGGAACGCGATGTTTGTGTCGGCGTATCTGGAAGCTGGGCGCGTGCTCGATAGCAGCGGCGAACGTTCCGTGTGCAAGGAATTTGCCCAAAAGACCCTGGATCGCATGTTTAAAGAAGTCTGGAGCGAGGAGCAGGGGTTTGCACATCGCATTGGTGGACCGGCGTTGCGCGGCTCGTTGGATGATCAGGTGTTTGGCGTGCTCGCGCTGCTCGATGCGTATGAGGCTACGCTCGATTCAAAGTATTTTCACGCTGCGCAGCGCACCATGGACATCGCCATCGAGAAATATGGAGACGCGGAAGGTGGCGGATTCTTTGATCGCGCTTCCGACGCTCCGCCAATGGGAGGCCTCGAAGTTCGGCGCAAGCCGTTTCAAGATTCCCCGACGCCAGGCGCAAATTCCGTGGCCATCATGGCGCTTACCCGAATGCATGCCTATACCGATGACCTCCGCTATTCCGACTGGGCCAAGAAATCGCTGGAGGCATTCGCGGGCGTGGCGCCGCAATATGGATTGTTCGCTGCGACATATGGACTTGCCGCGATTTTATTCGCTGAGCATCCCACGCAAGTGGTGATTACTGGTGCAGCGGCCGACCCGGTGGCCCAAACGCTGGAAGACGCGGCAAATCGCGTGTTCCGCTTGGGCAAATCTGTCCTGAGGCTCACTCCGGGTGCAGCGACGCAAAATCTGCCGCGAGCTCTGCTGGAGACGTTACCGCACCTTCCGGCAGACAAACCACAAGCACTGGTCTGTTACGGGAATACTTGCCATCCGCCAACCAGTGATCCTGCCCAACTGACCGCACTGCTGCAAAATGGTGCTGCGGGCAAAGCCGCCACGTAACCCGCCAATACGTAGCGATAATCCTCTCATTGTAGCTTTTGCCCAAACAGAAAAAGCCCGTCGCTACCTGGGTTGGAGGAGCGACGGGCTTTTATTGCTCTCAACGAGCGGTCTGCAAATCTTCTCGTTTACTTCTTGGGACGCGATTCCGGTGGGACCAATCCGTTGTTGCGGTAATAGACCACCAGTTGGCCGTAGTGTTCGCCAGAATGCTCAACCAAGCCGTAGGCGAGGTCGTAGAGGCGGTCAAGATGTGGCGAGCCATCATCCACGGCCTCCATCAGGCCTTTGTCGCCCTTCTTCTTGATCATATCCGCGCCGTCAGAGACGCACTGCTTCACAAAGGCCACGACCTGGGCTTTGGTCTTGATTTTGTCGCTCTTAAAATCGTCCGGGTAGCGCGGCTTTTGACCTTGGGCGATGTCTGTGAAGTAATACATTGAAGCGGAGGCGTGGAGGAGGTTCGCGGCGAAGGTCCGCGATTCCGGCGCCGGCTTGTAGTCGAACTTATCTTCGGGGAAGTCTTCGGCCATGGCGATCAGCTTACGGCCGATGTCGTTCCATTGTTCCAGGACGGCTTCCGAGGGACTGGGCGCCGGTTTAGGCGGCGCCTTCTTTGCCTCCTGTGCCAGAGCGGGAATAGCGGCGAGACATGCCGCGAACAACAAGGCCACTACACGAGGAAATCGATTCATTGATTCTCTCCTTGAACTAACTTCGCATGAAGAAGAACACCCTAGGTAAAGTACAGACGCAGCGTTTTACCGCTTGTTACGAGCTAAAAGTGGGTCGGTGACAAGCTCGCCGGACTTTCTGGCCCGCCATCATACGACAAATTTAAGGGGAATTGGACGGTAAGTTTAAGAAAAAAAGCGTGTTACGCTGCCAGGTGACGGAAACGGCATGTGCCGCGAATGCCGCGAAACGGCATGGTATCCTAGTGTTTGCGGCTGAGGGGGCCATTTTCAATTGAATTGGAGCTGGATCCTATTACGCAGCGCCATCGGTGTCGGCATACTGGCGCTACTTTTCCTTTCCCAGCGCTTTTGGTATCGGACGCTTTGGCGCGTAACCTCGAATTGGGGACGCATGCCGATGCGCGTGGGTGTGCGGCTACTGTATCTGGTCGGTCTGGTCCTCATCCTCATCACCCTATCGGATAATCTTCGGCAGGATCACGGACGGTTGCTGCCCAGTCACTCTCCCGTCGCGGCGTTTGCTGGGCTGTGGTTCCTGAGCGCCTTGGTGGGATATGTCCTGATCAAGGCGGTACATGGAGCGGAGTGGCTCTGGCATCGCTATAAGCAGCCGGTTGCTGGAACCACCCATCCAGTGCCGGCGTCTGGGATGCACCGTGCCACTTTGCAGGACTTCGTGCCCGATCCTTCGCGTCGTACATTTTTTCGCACCGCCAGCGTGGTTGCCGGAGCAGCGCCATTTCTTGGCGTGATGTACGGCTTTGCGGCCGAGCGTTTGCGTTACGAAGTGCGCCGCATTGAGATTCCGCTGACCAACTTGCCGCCGGAGTTGGATGGTATGCAGATCGTGCAGATCAGCGACATCCACCTGAGCGCCTATATGAATCGCGATTCAGTGCGCCGCGCGGTGGATATGGCCAATGATATTGGCGCGGACCTGGCGGTGGTTACCGGAGACTTGATTACCGGCATCCACGATTCGATGTTCGATTGTGTTGATGAAGTACGCCAGCTCCGGGCTCCGCTGGGCGTTTATGGCTGCAATGGCAACCACGAAATTTATGCGCGCGCGGAAGATATGGCCGAGCGGTTGTATCAGCAGGCGGGCATGAAGTTGCTGCGCCGCGAGAATGCGGTGATCAATTACAAGGGTGGGCAGTTGAACCTGATTGGCGTGGATTACCAGCGGGAGCGTACGCCGAGTGGACGGCGCACCCAGATGCTGGATAACGTGGAGCCGTTGGTGCGGCGCGACATCCCGAACATTTTGTTGTCGCACAATCCCAATTCCTTTAATCGCGCGGCCGAGTTGGGCATTGAGCTTTCGCTGGCGGGGCATACTCACGGCGGGCAAGTGCAGGTGGAAATTCTGGATGTTAGCCTGAGCCCGGCGCGATTCATCACGGATTATATCGCGGGCTTGTATCACCGGCCATTGTCCATGCCCAGCGCGCCAAAGCGCATGGGCGAGACAATTAAGCTGATGCCCAATGCGCCAAAGGGTCTGTCGGCCCTCTATGTGAACCGGGGAATCGGCACGGTGGGCGCTCCAGTCCGCTTAGGCGTGCCTCCGGAAATTTCCCACATCGTTCTGCGCCGCGCGTAAGCTTCGCGATACCGGCCGCAATTTTAGTAGTATCGGCAAATGGAACCGGCCAAACTACCTGAGGCACTTCGTTCTAAGTGTTACTGTCCTTCGTGCGGCGATGTTCTAGCGATCGCTGAGACTGTAGATCCTTGGGCTATCGGTCTCGCTTGTGACTGCGGGCATCGATTCTTCATCATGCCTCAAGCCCCGTTTGCATTAGATTCCTCTTTAGCCAAGTCCTCAACCTTTCCTGCTATGGATGATTTGTCGACCAAAGCCATCGCAGAATTCTGGCTTTCGGATCCGCATGCCCGTTCGATGCTCAATCAACAGCTTGCGCAGCTTCTACGTTGGATTCTGGAGCGTCCAGGATTGATTGATGAGCCTCAGTTTTTGTTTTGCCCCATCTGCCGACATAGTCTGGTGGAATACGATCCAGACGATATTTGGGTCAAAGGACTTCGTTGCAAAAAAGACCACTTGTGGGCCTTAAGAGGTGGTCATTTTTTCCATTTCACTGAGACGGCGCACATTGAACTGTACAGCGATTCTCCGGACAAGACAGCAAACCGTCTAGTCGCGGCCTGGCTGACGCCCAATCCGACTTTGGAGACAAATCTACACGAATCAATTCGGCGGGTGTTATTGAGTTCGGGCAAAGTTTAGACGAGATCGGACTCGCTTCCCGTGTCCGGCGATTGCGGATTTATGTTGCCGCTAAGGCAAGTGTTAACATTCTTGCCGTACCCATGAACATCAAAGAGGCGAACTATTGGCTGGAGACGGTGCCGGATCCTGCGCGCGGGGCTGACGGGCCGTTGCCGGAGACTGCTGATGTTGCGATTGTGGGCTCGGGATTTTGCGGACTCTCCGCGGCGCGGGTACTGGCGATGCGCGGGGTTCGCGTCGTGGTTCTCGAAGCGGAGACGCTGGGGTGGGGCGCCAGTTCGCGCAACGGCGGGATGGTGCTTACCGGGATGAAGCTTCCTGTGCCGACGCTGATTGACCGCTACGGGCGCGAATCCGTGCAACGCATGTATGCAACCTCGCTCGAATCCATTGATCTTGTCGAGCAGATCGTGCGCGACGAAGGCATCGCTTGTGAGTTTTCGCGCTGCGGGCATTTGGAAGTGGCGTGCAAAAAGGCACACTTCGATTCCTATGCGGAATCAGCGGCGCGCATCAAGAAAGAGTTCAATCACGAGCTGCGCATCGTGCCAAAAGGCGAGTTGCGCGGCGAGATTGGCTCGGACATTTATTTTGGTGGCATGGTCGATGAGACCAGCGCGGGTGTCAACCCAGCGCAATACGTGAGTGGCTTGGCAAAAGCGGCGCAAAGGCATGGAGCCTGCTTGTTTGATCACACCCGAGTGCTGAGTGTGAAAGCGAAAGAAAACGCGGGGAAACGTCAATTCTCGGTGGAGACGTCACGTGGCAATATTGCGGCGAAGGAAGTGCTCCTGGCCAGCGGCGCGTACACTACCGGTGCGACCCCGTCGCTCCGCAAAAAGGTGATTCCGATCGGCTCGTACATTATTGCGACCGAAGTGCTGCGGCCCGAGTTGGCGCGAGAGCTGAGCCCACGCAATCGGATGATCTACGACTCGAAACATTTTCTGTACTACTACCGGCTGACCCCAGATAACCGCATGCTGTTTGGTGGTCGCGCCGCGTTTTTTCCGGAGTCCGAGAACACCGTGCGGCAAAGTGCCGAAATTCTCCGACAAGGAATGCTTAGCGTTTACCCGCAGCTTCACGATGCGAAGGTAGAATTTGTTTGGGGCGGGACGTTGGATTTCACGTTGGATGTAATGCCGCACGCCGGAAAAATGGATGGGATGTATTTTGCATTGGGCTTTGCGGGCCATGGTGTGGCCGCCGCCACGTGGATGGGTGCGAAGCTAGCCGCGGCGATTTGCGGTGAGGTAGACGACAATCCTTTCGCGAAGATTCCGTTCCCGGGTGCGCCGATTGGTTTGCGCAGCGGCAATACCTGGGCGCTGCCGCTCGCAGGTGCGTACTACAAAGTGCTGGACTGGCTGACCTAAAGAAGATGCGGTTCGGATCGCATCCTCTTCGACTTAACTCGCCACCAAAGTTTTAATTTTTGGAAACACGAAGTACGCAACGATACCCAGCGCCACAGGGATCGGTCCCCACTTCAAAGCAAACTTATCGCTGCACACCAGTGCAACAATCCCCATCGCGATGGGCGCAAGGATAACGTAGGCAAGTCCCCAATTTCCCCATGGAACGCGGAACTGTCGTTTCGCCTCGGGCTGTGATCTACGAAAGCGCCACACGGACAACACCGTAAGCACCGTAACCAGAATCCTCAGCCAGACATACACCGTGAGCAACTGCGCCAGCGTCTGAAATGCCAGCAGTGCGTAGATCGCCGACGAAATCAAAATCGCAATCCACGGCGTGCCATATTTAAGGTGCTTACGCGCAAAGATTGGCGGCAAGTAGCCATCTTCCGCCATCGAAGAGGGCATCCGCGTGCTGGTCAGAACCGTGGCGTTCAGCAACGAAACATTTCCTAGCATCGCCGCGATGGTCATAAGAAATCCCAGCCAACTGCCGCCAACCAGCCGTGCCGCTTGAGAAAGATACGCGGTGTTCCACTCTTGCCAGTTGCCCAGCGCCGCCAGCGAGAAAAACGCCGGCAAGAAATACGTCGCGATGGACAAGGGCACAACAATCGCCAAGGCGATCGGAAACGTTCGCTGCGGATTCTCGATCTCTTCTGCCACGCTGGAGCACTGCTCATATCCCGAATACAGCCACAAACCGAGTGCCAAGCCGACCCCAAAAACCTGGGAAGCTGGCACGCGCGGCGGTACAAAAGGATGGAACGGACTGAAGTGCCACTTAGTGGCGGCGATGACGCACAGCAGCAGCACCGGAATCAGCACCGAAAATTCCAGCACCGTGGAAAAAACGCCCACTAAGTGAATGCCGCGAATGTTTATGTACGCCAGCAGCGCGATCAGAGCAACGGAAACGAGATAGTGTTTCCATCCAACAAGTCCCGGAAAATAAATCGCAAGGTAGTCGCTGAACAACACGGCGTATCCCGCGCCGAGCAGCCAGGAAGCGCTCCAATTCCACCAACCCGCCAGAAAGCCCCAGAAATTTCCGAAGCTGGCGCGCACCCAACGATAGAAGCCTCCTTCGACCGGCATGACGGTGGTCAGCTCTGCGGCGACCAGCGAAACCGGGATGCACCAGAAAAACGGAATCACCAACAGATAGACCAGTGTCAGCCCAGGTCCACTGGTGGTGACCATTTCTTCCATGCCGAAGGGGCCACCGGTGGTGTAGGCGAACATAACGAAGACGAAATAGAAAAGGCCGGCCTTTTGCATGGTGCGCCGATTATTTACAGGCAGGCTTTTTGTCTCGGTCACTCAGTGTTCACCGGAGAGACTGCGTCGTACCGTCAAGTTGCCGAATCTTACCGCATCTATAGGTTCGCTGCTGGACTTCGGCTCGTCTCTGCGACAAACTTTCCTTTTTGCAAGAGGCCACATGATTCTGCTGGTGATGGGCGTTGCAGGTTCGGGCAAAACTACGATCGCGTCGGAGCTTGCGCGAAGGCTTAACTGGATATTCCTGGACGCGGATGATTTCCACTCCGCCGCGAACCGCGAAAAAATGCGTTTGGGCATTCACTTAACGGATGAAGATCGAATCCCGTGGCTGGAAGCAATGCATGCGGAACTGGAGAAACTGAATGCGGCTGGCAAAAGTGTGGTGCCGGCTTGTTCGGCGCTAAACGAGGCATATCGCCAGAGGCTGCTGGGCAACTTGCCCGCAAAGATAATTTATTTGCAGGGCTCACGCGAGCTGATTCAGCAAAGACTGCAACAAAGGCACGGACATTTCGCTGGCACCGCTATTCTGGACGATCAATTTGCCACCTTGGAAGAACCGCGCGATGCGATTGTAGTCGACGTCGCCAAGCGGCCCGACGAAATTGTCGAAGAGATACTTACCCGCCTTTCTGAGAACCCGACATCTCCTGACTCTGACGCTTCGACGAAATCCACGAACTCTTCTGCGTGACGCGAGCACGCCGAGCAAAACGGCACTTGCGGTTCGAAGCTGTTCAGGAAATAATTCACGTCTTGTTTAGGGAGCCACAGTGAACCGAATCCATCGCGTTGCCTTGTTTGCAGGACTGTTTGTTGCCGCCGGCACGTTTGCGCCAATCAAATCGCTGGTCACCGCGGACGATGCTCCGCTGTACGGCTATTCCGCGGAATCTTCGAAAGTCGAGCGCCAGTGGGAAGAAAAATTTCGCGCCATTCCGGTTGCTGGCAACTTGCGCGACTACATGCAACATCTTTCCGCCAGGCCGCACAACCTCGGCTCTCCCTACGACAAGGAAAATGCCGAATGGATTGCTGCGAAATTCAAGGAATTTGGCTTGGATACGCATATCGAGACGTTCAGCGTCCTCTATCCCACGCCGAAGGAACGCTTGGTGGAACTCGTTGAGGGAGGCCCGCACTTTACGGCCACACTGCAAGAGCCAGTAGTTAAAGAAGATCCCACTTCAAGTCAGACCAAGGAGCAATTGCCGACTTACAACGCCTATTCGATTGACGGCGACGTAACCGGCCCGCTCGTGTACGTGAATTATGGATTGCCCGAGGATTACGAAATCCTGGAGCGTCGCGGCATTTCCGTGAAAGGCGCGATCATTATTGCGCGTTACGGACATTCGTGGCGCGGCATCAAGCCGCAAGTCGGCGCGGAGCATGGTGCGATCGGCTGCATCATTTATTCTGACCCGCGCGACGACGGCTATTCACCCGGCGAAGTGTTTCCTAAGGGGCCGATGCGGCCGAAAGAAGGCGTGCAACGGGGAAGCGTGCAGGATAGCTCGGTGTTCATGGGCGATCCGCTGACGCCGGGTATTGGCGCGACTGCCGATGCCAAAAGATTGGCGATTAAAGACGCTCAGTCGCTTACGAAAATACCCGTGTTGCCGATTTCGTATTCCGATGCGCAGCCATTGCTCCAGGCCATCGCGGGACCTGTGGCTCCAGGAGATTGGCGCGGCGGGCTGCCATTTACGTATCACATCGGACCAGGTCCAGCGAAGGTACACCTGAAAGTTTTTTCCAACTGGAACATGGCGACACTGTACGACGTGATTGGGAAGATTCCCGGCGCGACAATTCCCGACGAGTGGATCATTCGCGGGAACCATCACGACGCGTGGGTAAATGGCGCTGAGGATCCAACTTCAGGAATGGTTGCAGTGCTTGAAGAAGCGCGCGCCATGGGAGAGCTCGTGAAGCAGGGCTGGAAACCGAAGCGCACGCTGATTTATTGCGCGTGGGATGGCGAAGAACCGGGACTGTTAGGCTCGACGGAGTGGGTGGAAACGCACGTCGACGATTTGCGCAAGCACGCGGTGGTCTACATCAATTCAGATAGCAACAGTCGCGGGTTTTTCGGCCTGGAAGGCTCGCACACGTTTGAGCATTTCATGAATGACGTGGCGCGCGATGTGCAAGACCCGGAAACCAAGCTGTCTGTCTGGAAACGCGAGCAAATGAAAGAACTCGAGAACGCGGGCTCAGCAGAGGCGCGCCGCGAAATTCGTGAACGCCACGATTTGCGCTTGGATATGTTGGGAGGCGGTTCCGACCACGCGCCGTTCATTAACTTTGCGGGGGTGGCATCGTTGGGGATCGAGTTTGGTGGCGAGGACCGCGGCGGAATTTATCATTCCATTTACGATGATTTCTACTGGTACACACACTTCAGTGATACGGATTTTGTTTATGGGCGCGCCCTTTCGCAGGCGGGAGGAACGGCGATGATGCGTTTGGCGGATGCCGATCTCTTGCCGCTGCAATTCACCGACTTTGCGGACGACGTGAAAATGTATGTGCGCGAAGTGGAAAAGTTTGCAACGCAGCAGCGCGAGGACATTCAGGAGAAGAACCGGAAGATTGACGAAGGCATGTACAGCGCAACGGATGATCCCAGGGAGACTTGGGTCACGCCGAAGAAGGAAGACGTGCCTCCGCATCTCAACTTTGCGCCACTCGATAATGCGGTGGAACATCTGGAACGAAGCGCGGCGGAATATCAGAAGGCGTTGGAACAAGTCAGCGCGAATGGAGGAGCTGCTTTGGGCACCGCCTCGCTGACGAATTTGAACGCATTGCTGATACAAAGCGAACACAAGCTCACCACACCCGAAGGCTTGCCCGGTCGTTTCTGGTACAAGCATGAATTGTATGCTCCGGGAACGTACACTGGATATGCGGCGAAGGCCATCCCGGCGGTACGTGAAGGCTTGGAGCAGAAGCGATGGAAAGAGGCCGAAGATGCGGCGGCCGGTGTTGCGGGCGTGCTGCAAAATGAGGCACAGTTGATTTCAACTGCGGCCAGCCAACTCGCGGCGATCCACTAGATCCCGTCGCCAGCTGCTGCCGACGTGCTTTTCGTGTCTGCGTTCACGTAACGCGCGTGGCTTAAGGAGAGTTTTCCATTCCTTCTTATAACCTTGCGATCGTCGGATTTGGGCATGTAGGGCGTGCCCTGGTCCGACTTTTAATTTCGAAAGAAAGTGAATTGCGCCGCAAGTACGATATACGCTGGCGGCTTACGGGCGTTGCCACGCGGCGATTCGGATGGATCGCTGATCCTGAGGGCCTGAATCCAATCGGGGCGCTAAGCGGACGCCTTGGCAATACGGCTCCCGCTCACAATGTGCGCGAATGGTTGGAGCGTGCGAAGGCCGACGTGTTGTTCGAGGCCAGTTCGCTGAACCCGCATACCGGCCAGCCTGCCATCGATCATTTAACCGCGGCGCTGGAACACGGTGCGCACGCCATCACTGCGAATAAAGGACCGCTAGTTCACGCGTTTCGCGAACTTACCGCGCTAGCAAAAGAAAAAGGCCGGCAATTTTTGTACGAATCCACCGTGATGGACGGAATTCCCATTTTTTCTTTATTCCCGTTAGGGCTTCCGGCGGCCGACATCCGTGGATTTTCCGGGGTATTGAATTCCACGACCAATGTGGTGTTGACCGAAGTCGAGAAGGGCCGCTCGTTCGACGAAGCAATCAAGCGTGCGCAAGCCCTGGGTATCGCTGAAACCGATCCGTCGCAGGATTTGGATGGATGGGATTCGGCGATTAAGGTTGCGGCGCTGGCTATCGTGCTCCTGGGCGTTCCCGTCAAGATGGAGCAAGTGTTGCGCACCGGTATTCGCGAACTGAGCGAGGAAAAGATTCGATCGGTACGTGCAGCGGGGATGCGTTACAAATTAGTTTGTCGCGCGGAACGGCGGGGCGATGGCGCGGATTGCCGCGTTGGGCCTGAATTGCTGCTGATGACCGATCCGATGGCCGGGCTCGAGGGAACGAGTTCGGCGATCCGCTTTGATATGGATGTTTTTGGCTTGTCCCTGGTCGAACACAACCCCGGTGTGGAAGCTACCGGCTACGGATTGCTCGCAGATTTCATACGCGCCGTTCAAACGTAGTTTTTTATAGTTCAATGAGCAGCAAGCAATTCGAGAAACTAACCTGCTCTCGTCCCGTTTGGTACCGGCCTTTCCGGAAGTGCCAGAGCCGGTTTGATGCCGTCCGCATATCCCAAATCAAACAGCATCCCTTCGGACAGTTCTCCGGCCATTTTGCGCGGCTGAAGATTCACGATGAACAGCGCCTGCTTGCCGACAATCTCCCGTGGATTCTCTCGTTCTTTGCGAATGCCAGCCAAAATGTTCCGCATATGATCGCCAAAATTAACCTTCAGCCGCATCAGTTTTTCGGAGTTGGGCATTTCCTCCATTTGTTCGATGGTGCCCACCCGGATATCCAGAGCCTCCAATGCTACAAATTCAACGATGGGTTTAATTGGTGCGGGAATAAATTCGCTCATACGCGGCCTCGAAAGTTAGATGCGTATTCCGGAGTAGGAATTCCCGGAGCGCAGCGTGAATCGCGGATCGGCGCATCGGCCACCCTGCGCAGAGGGATTACACCTGCCCAGACAGAGAGTTCGTAGTCCGGCGCATCGTCTTCGACATCTCCGGCGCGTACTTTTGCGGATACTTCATCTAGAGGAAGCTTCAGAATGCTGGTGGCTTTGAGTTCCTTTTCGTTTGGCTGACGCGCGTCGTTCCACCGTCCCGGTATGAGTTTCTCGGTGAAGGCCCGCAACGCCTCAAGTTTTTCCGCTGGATCCGCGATCAGGCTCGCCGTCCCGATTGCAACCACCGAGCGATAATTCATGGAATGGTTGAACACCGAGCGCGCCAGCACCAGTCCGTCCGTCAACGTCACTGTAATGCACACAGCTAGGCCTGAGCTTGCGCCACGCAACATACGACTGGCGGCCGACCCGTGGAAATAAATGAAATCGCCGATGCGCGCGAACATCGTAGGGATCACGAATGGCTGGCCCTCAGCTGCGAAACCGACGTGGCACACGAGAGCTTCATCCAGAATGCTGTAAATCGTTTCGCGATCGTAAACGGCCCGATTGGCTTCGCGAACCACACGGGTGCGGTCGGTCGGGGAAAATGTTTCTGACACAGGATCCTCGCTGGTGATACGGGGCGCAGAGTTGATAGCCGGCGCCGAGCGGCATGAGTGGAGAGCAATCCTGATGCTAACACGGCTCGCAACGAAAAATGCCAACGTGTGCCGCGTGGCTGCAATGTACACGGCTCTATGAGAAACTTAATCGCTCGACTGTTTGCCACAATTGCTTGCTCGATGAAACTGGAGCCATGAGTACACCCGGACTGGATGTAAACGCCGTAGCACCTTTGGATGTCGCTTGGGTACGCGCGCAATTTCCCTCGTTGCAATTACAAGTTGCGGGGCATCCCGCGGCGTTCCTTGACGGTCCCGCAGGGACACAGGTGCCCACGCAGGTGATGCACGCGATTCAGACTTACTTGATGAACTCGTTGGCGAACACTTGCGGCGCCTTCCTTACCAGTCGCCGGAATGACGAAATGATCGCCAACACCCGGCAGGCCATGGCTGACTTTTTCCATTGCCAGCCCAATGAAGTGGTCTTCGGTCAGAACATGACCACGATTACCTTTGCGATTTCGCGTGCCATTGGGCGGGACCTTCAGGCTGGCGACGAAATCGTCCTGACCACACTCGATCACGATGCAAACTTCTCTCCATGGAAAGCGCTGGAAGAAAAAGGTGTGGTGATTCGCCAAGTGGATATTCGCGAATCGGATTGCACATTGGATCTAGATGATCTGAAAAGCAAGTTGAACGACAAGACCAAGCTTGTTGCTGTCGGGTACGCGTCCAACTCCGTGGGCACGATCAATCCTGTCGCCGACATTATCAAATGGGCGCACGAAGTTGGGGCATTGACCTACATTGATGCCGTTCATTATGCGCCGCATGGGCTGATCGATGTATCCGCGTTGGACACCGATTTTCTTGTTTGCTCGCCTTACAAATTTTTCGGACCGCACATGGGCGTGCTGTATGGCAAGCGGGAGCATCTGCAGCGTATCCGCCCTTATAAAGTGCGGCCCTGCAGCGAGCAAGTTCCAGACCGCTGGGAAACCGGCACGCAGGTGGAAGAATTAATCGCGGGAATCGGTGCCGCCGTGAAGTACCTGGCTGAGTTGGGTCACCGCAGCGATCCGCAGGCCAAGACGCGTCGCGAAGCGCTTACCGCTGCGTATCGCACCACCGTTGCGTACGAAACCCGCTTGCTGGCGCACCTGATTGAGGGGTTGCAATCCATTCCAGGAATGCATATTTACGGAATCACCGATCCGCAGCGTGCCAAGGAGCGCTGTTCCACGATTTCGCTGCGTATTGGCAATCATCATCCCACCGCCATAGCCTCGTACCTTGGTGATCGCGGCTTCTTCACCTGGGATGGAAATTACTATGCTTTGAATTTAAGCGAACGGCTTGGTGTTGAGAGTTTGGACGGCATGCTGCGCATCGGCTTGGTTCATTACAACACGATGGACGAAGTGGAACGACTAGTCGCCGCCTTGCGCGAATTTGTCAAGAAATAATCTTCGTGGACACGCTAGCGGACGCTCCGCGCTAACGACTGTCTGGGAACTCATCATCAAAGGGAGCGAACAAAGAGAGCTATGGCTAAACGACCGAAACCCGTTGTACTCACAGTGTTGGATGGATGGGGCTACCGCGCCGAAACGAACGGCAACGCAATCGCGCTTGCGCGCAAGCCTACCTATGATGAACTGCTGCGCAAATTTCCGAATACGCTGATTCAAACCTCTGGCCCTGCGGTCGGCCTGCCTCCCGGACAAATGGGCAACAGCGAAGTAGGGCACCTGAATATCGGTGCGGGCCGCATCGTCCACATGGACATTACGCGCATCGATTTGCTGGTGGCCAACAAGCAGCTGGACCAGGTACCGCTGTTCCAGCAGGCGATGGAACGCGGCCGCCAACGCCAGTTGCATTTTCTCGGATTGCTCAGCGATGGTGGAGTGCACTCGCACATCAATCATTTGTTTGCGCTGTTAGAAATGGCCAAGCAACAAAAGGTTGAAAAGGTTTTTGTTCATTGTCTTCTCGACGGTCGTGATACGCCGCCGAACAGTGGCCGTGATTTCGTTCGAAAGTTGCAGCAGAAAATGCGCGAATTGGGAGTGGGAGAGATCGCTACTCTCATCGGCCGCTACTATGCGATGGATCGCGACAATCGCTGGGAACGCATTGAACTGGCTTATCGCGCCATGGTGCATGGCGAAGCCGAAACGAAAAGCAGCGATCCTATTGCGGCGTTGCAGCACAGTTACGAACAAGGTGTTACCGATGAATTTGTGAAGCCAATTGTGATCACGCGTGGTGAAGGCCCAACGGCTCCTCCCGTTGGATTGATTCGCGACGACGATGCGGTCATCTTTTGTAACTTCCGAGCCGATCGCGCGCGCCAGATGACCTTTGCCCTGGAAGCTCCGGCCTTCGACAAGTTCCAGGATGCCAAACGCCCGAAAAATCTCTTTTTTGTGGGAATGACCAAATACGACAAGAATTGGCCCTGGCTCAAATGCATTATTACACCCGAAAAAATGGAGCATATTCTGGCCCAGGTGTTTCAGGAGCTTCAGTACAAGAACTTGCGTTGTGCGGAAACGGAAAAGTACGCGCACGTCACGTATTTTTTTAATGGTGGCGTGGAAAAACCGTTCAACGGGGAAGAGCGCATCCTGGTCGCGTCGCCAAAGGTAGCTACCTACGACCTGAAACCAGAAATGTCCGCGTCGGGCATCACCGATACGGTGGTGAATGCCATCGAAAAAGGCGAATTCGACGCGATCATCATGAATTATGCCAACGCGGATATGGTCGGACATTCCGGCAAACTGGAAGCGGCAATCAAGGCGGTAGAAGCGGTCGATGCCGGGCTCGCGCGAATCTACCAGGCGCTGAAGCCGCGGGGCGGTGCATGGATTCTGACTGCCGATCATGGCAACGCCGAAACCATGATCGATCCCTTGAACGGTGGCCCGCACACTTATCACACCACGAATCCGGTTCCTTTTATTTGTGTGACGGAAAACGATCAACTACAGTTAGCTCCGGGAGGCGCGCTGCGCGACATCGCTCCGACACTCTTGGGAATTTTGGGTGAGCCGGCGCCAACCGACATGACCGGCCGCGATTTGCGTGTCATAGCCAAATCGTAGCCCGCAAAAACAAAAACACGAAGCAAAAGCAAACACTCGACGAGTAACTAAAGGATGCAGCGAACCAAACCGAGCGAGACCAAGCTGACGATCTGTGTGTGGCATCCTTTCACGCAGTGGCGGCCGACCAGCGCTATGTCCGACTCCATTCGCGTCCGGTGGCCGGAAATGTGCGTGGTTCATCTCCCGGATTACACCCGACTCGCCAAGGAACTAACAGACACAGACATCTTTGCTGGGTTCTCGCTGCGCGCTGAGCAATTAAAAGACGCGCGACAATTGAAATGGATTCATGCAACCGCGGCCGGTGTGGCGCAACTGATGTATCCCGAATTGCAGAACTCCAGCATCGCAGTGACGAACGCCAGTGGCATTTTCTCGGTGCCGATGGCGGAACACACCATGGGCCTTCTCGTTGCTCTTGCCAGAAATTTTCCAGACTCGGTGCGCCACCAGGAGCGAAGTCACTGGGGCCAACAAGAAATCTGGAACAAGCCGCAGAAGCTCACAGAACTGAATGGAAAATTATTGCTGATCGTTGGTTTCGGCTCGATCGGCAGGGAACTGAGCAAGCGCGCCAAGGCTTTCGATATGCGCATCTGGGGCGTGACGCTTTCCGGCAAGGGCGATACGTCGCTGGCTGAAAAAATCGTGCCGGCGAGCCAATTGCGTGACGTACTTCCCGCCGCAGACTACGTGGTGATTGCCGCGCCGGAAACGCAGCAGACCAAACATTTGATCGGCGAAGCGGAATTGGCGCTTATGCAACCTACGGCCAGGCTGATTAATATTGCGCGTGGCTCGTTGCTGGATGAATCCGCGCTTGTTCGTGCTCTTCAACAGCAAAAGCTTGGCGGTGCAGCTCTGGACGTTACTTCCACGGAGCCTTTGCCGCCGGACAGTCCCCTGTGGAAGGTTCCGAATCTATTCATCACGCCACACACCAGCGCAGTAAGTGATCGCCTTTGGGATCGCCAAACGCAATTGCTTATGGAATTGCTGGAGCGGTGGTTTGATGGGCGCGAACTCTTCAATCGCGTCGATCTTTCACGCGGCTACTAATCGAACGCGAAGTAAACTTTTGTTGGACAGATCAGTCGCCCACGCCACCCTTTGGCGCGGTGTAACCCTCACGCGCATACACCACAACTTTTTGCTTCTTGCCCTTCTGGTCGGTCACCACCAGAGGCCCGCCATCAGGCGCAACCAGTTCCACTTTAACTTTGCGGAATTTGCCATCAGGCGTGTGATTCGAAGGCGTGTACGTGATGCTGTACTGATGGCGCAAAAAGTCCGCCACTTCGTGCATGATGCCGGGAATCTCTCCATCAAATTGCGGGAACCACGCGAAGCCGCCGCTCATCGCAGTGAACGTCTTCAGTTGATTTTCCGCCTGCAGAAAATCCATGTGCATGCCGCCGCCACTGCGCAGTCCGCCATGCATGTCGAGGTAATTGCTCAGCGGCTTATCCAGTCCCACGGCAAAGATGGTGACATCCGTGCCACGCAGTTGTTTCATGGTCTGATCAAGAGTGTGTTTCGAAAAAGTGTCGACGCCCGAAGCCAGCACCAAGATAGACTTCTTGCCTTTCACATCCTTCAAGCGATCTACAGTATCGAGCAGTGCGTCGAAAATATTCGATTCGCTGAAGCCAGGAAAGTACAGATGGTAGATGGCCTGTCGGACTTCATCTTTATTCTGCGTGAAGTCGACTTCCGTCTTTGGCTTCATATCAAAGGTGACCAGCGCCACCCAATCTTTCTGATTTAGGTTTGGAAACAGCGCATCCGACCAATACTTTGCTTGATATCCAAACCACCCATAGAACCTGGCGCTGAACTCCATGAGAACAACCATAGTGATGGGCGCGTCGCTGTTGCCAAAGTTCGTGATGGTCTGCGGCACACCGTCTTCCAATACTTTGAAATTTTCTTTTTTCAGCCCGGGGATCAGGTCGCCATGCTGCGTGGTCGCCACCACATCAATCGTCACCACTGGCACTTCCACCGAAATGGTGACGCCGCCTTCTTGAGGTTTGTCTTGGGTTGGTGCGGCCGGCCGTTGAGCAGGAGCGGGATTGGGCTGCTGGGTTTGTGGCGGTGTGCCTCCCTGCGGACCCGCAGGCGCCTGTGCCGCGATGGTAAAGCTGCTGACCAGAGTCACGGCCAGCCCCACAAAGAATCTGCGTAAACCTAAATGCATTCCAATCGTCATGCAGAACCCCCGGTGACCCACTGGATGTTGGATGCGTCTTTTTGCTGTCGCGTCGTCGCTCTGAACCGGGCCAAAAGTGCATGTTAGACAAACGGCCCGAGATCCCCACCAGAGCCTGCAAATTCGCATGTTAGTATGGAAATCTAAATGTTGCAAAATACATTCACTCGTCGGGGGTGTTTTCGTGGATTGGAAGCGCATCAGCTTCTTGATTTTGTTTGTGTGGGCCATTGCCGCCAGCAATCCTGGCTCGTCGCAGGCTCAAATTGCGCAAAATCCGCCGGCGATGGGAATTCCGCAGAGTCCCTCGCTCGTAGGCAACACTTCCGCACTCGCCGCTGAGGCGCAGGGCTGGCTGGTCGATCTTGTCAAGATCAATACCACCAATCCGCCGGGAAACGAACAAGCTGCCGCCAAATACATCGCCGGGATCCTGACCAAAGAAGGTATCAATTTTGAGTTATTGGATGTTGGGCCCGGCAGAAGCGCCTTGGTCGCGCGTTTGCGCAGTTCCGCGGTTCCGGAGCCTGCGCGAGCTTTGTTGCTTGTAGCGCATATGGATGTTGTGGGTGTGGATCGCAGCAAATGGTCGATGGACCCATTCGGCGGAGTGATCCGCGATGGCTATCTGTATGGCCGCGGGTCAGTAGATGATAAAAGCATGCTCGCCCTTAACCTGGCTGCGCTCGTGGCGCTGAAGCGCGGGAACGTTCACATTAATCGCGATGTAATTTTTCTGGCTACCACCGACGAAGAGCAATTTGGCGAGGCCAGTATCAAAATTCTGATTGCTAAGTACTGGGACAAATTTGCCGCCGGGTTCGCGCTCAATGAGGGTGGCAATGTGGTGCTGAAAAACGGCAAGGTTCAGTATGTTGCCGTGCAAGCCGACGAAAAAGTGCCGGTGAATGTCACGGTTATCGCCAAGGGCGTAGCGGGTCACGCTTCGCAACCGTCAAAAGACAATCCCATAATTCATCTCTCCGCAGCGATCGAGAAAATCGGCAATTACACCGCGCCGGTTCACCTGACATCGATTGTCCACCGTTATTTCGAAGGGCTCTCGGCGATTGAGGATGACGAAACGGCAAAGTGGATGCGCGTGATCGACACCCCGGACCGTGGTGAACATGCACAGCGCGTGCTGTCTGACATGAATCCGCTGTGGAATTCGATGATGCGCGATTCGATTGCGCCAACCATGCTACAAGCAGGAGTGCGCGCCAACGTTATTCCTTCCGAAGCGCGTGCCACACTGAATATTCGCTTGCTGCCGGGCGATACCATCACCGGGTTATTGTCAGAGCTACAAAAGCAAGTAAACGATCCGCAGATTCGCTTCGAAGTACAGCCCGACGCTGGCCTGGCGGCGCCCAATTCCTCACTCGAAAACGACTTCTTCTCCACAATCACCAAGATCTGTGCACGCGAGTTTGGCGGAGCACCGGTGCTACCCTTCATGTCTACCGGCGCCACAGACTCCGCGCAATTGCGTTTGCATAGTGTTCAGGCCTATGGCTTGCGCCCCATTCCGATGACCGAAGAGGATCAGCGGAGAGTCCACGGAGACGAGGAACGCCTGCCGCTTGCCTCGTTCGCCAAGGGCGTGGACGTGTTCACACGACTCGTCTCGGAATTTTCTGTCACGCGCTGAGGCAGAGTTTTTTGCTCGGTATTTTACTAAGAAAGAGTCGCGGCTATGAATTCGCGCCATTCGAAAATTGTCTGCACCATCGGACCGGCAACGCGCACGCCGCGCATGATACGCAAGCTGATGCAGGCGGGAATGGATGTGGCTCGCCTGAATTTTTCCCACGGTACGCATGAGGAACACGCGGAAAGCTTTGTCATGCTTCGCCAGGCGGCCCTGGAACTCCAAAGGCCCCTGGGCATCCTCGCCGACCTGCAAGGCCCAAAAATTCGCACTGGCCCACTGGCCGGGGGCGGCACAGTCAACTTGCGCACCGGGCAGAAATTCACGATCACTACCGCACAGATTCTGGGCGATTCCACGCGAGTCAACACCACGTTTCGGCCCTTGCCTCGCGAAGTAAAACCTGGCGACCGCATACTTCTTTCTGATGGGCTGATTGAACTGCGAGTCGAGAAAACGCACGGGCGCGAAGTAATTTGCCACGTCGTGAATGGCGGCATTCTTGGCGAGCATAAGGGTATCAATCTTCCTGGAGTGAAGCTGCGCGTCCCCGCTTTGACGCCGAAAGATCGCGCCGATCTGCGGTTCGCCTTGAAGCAAGGTGCCGACTATATCGCAGTAAGTTTTGTGCGCCGCGCCGAAGATGTAATCCTGGCTAAGTCCCTCATCCGCCGTGCGAAGAAAGACACGCCGGTCATCGCCAAACTCGAAAAGCCAGAGGCTATCGAAAACTTAGTGGCCATTCTGCAGGCTTCCGATGGCGTGATGGTCGCGCGCGGCGATCTTGGCGTGGAAATGAATCCCGAACGCGTACCGGTGGTACAGAAAAATATTATTGCCCGCGCGCGCGAATTCCGCCGGCCAGTGATTACCGCAACGCAAATGCTAGAATCGATGACCCAGAATCCGCGTCCCACTCGTGCGGAAGCCTCCGACGTAGCGAATGCGATTTTCGACGGCTCCGACGCAGTCATGCTTTCCGCTGAAACCGCGTCCGGCATGTATCCGGTTGAAGCTGTCACGATGATGGGCCGGATCATTGAAGAGGCCGAGGCCAGCATTCACGAGTTTCCCCGTCCCGCGACGCAAGAACGTCTAAAGGTACCGGAAACCGTTGCAGAACTGGTCTGCCATGCGTCTCGAGAATTACACATGAAGCTGATTGCGGTCTTCACCCACAGCGGATTCACGGCCCGATTGGTGTCGCGTTACCGCCCGTTGGTGCCCATCGTGGCGTTTTCTCCGGAAGTGGCAACCCGTCGTCGCATGGCGTTGCTCTGGGGCGTCACCTCTCGCTCGATTATCGATATCAAAAAGATCGATGGATTAGCTGCGGTCGCGGAGAAGCGGCTTCTCGAAGAAAAGCTGGTGAGAAAAGGTGATGTCATCGGCATAGTGGCCGGAACGCCGATGGGCATTCGGGGCACAACCAACTTTATGAAGTTCCACGTGATTGGCGGCCTGACCTGATCCGCTGTTTTTGAGATCGCGCTGAATCCAGAGGATTAGTTGACCCAAGTGTCCGGGCGCGAGGGCGGCTCGTCTTTCTGCTTCTTCATAAATACTTCAAATTTCTTGCGGTTCCTTTGATATTTCCAATCGGCCATTTCGTTTCGAACGCGAAAAAGAAACGATCCGCGTCGCAAATAAATCCAGCCGATCAGCATCCCGCCAAGATGACAAAGGTGGCTGACGTTGTCTCCCGTGGCGCCGAGCGTGCTAAAGAACTCGATAGCGGCCATTACCGCAACGAACGGACGCATCGGAATCATCACCGGAAGTGGAAATAACCAGATTTGCCGTTCCGGGAAGAGAATCGCATTAGCGATTAAAATGCCGAAGATTGCACCCGAAGCTCCGATGGTTGGCACGTCGGCAGGCTGGTGTCCCCATAGCATCGGCGTGACTTTCACCAGAATAGTCAGAATTCCAGCGCCTACGCCGCACAGGAAAAAATAATCCAGAAAACGCTTTTTCCCCCAAACCAGCTCCAGTTCGCGTCCAAACATCCACAGCATCAGCATGTTGATCAATAGATGAAACAGCCCGCCATGCAGGAATAGATATGTGAACGGTTGCCATATCCTCAGGCCCGGAATCGGTCCCAACGGAACCAAACCGAACCGCATGATCACCTGCTGATACTCGACGACCTTCCCAAAAAAAATCGCAATGAGAGTTTGAACCAGGAAAACGCCTGCGCAGGTCAGCACTAGAATCTTCACGGCTGGCGTGATGAAGCCGCGCCAGTCAAATCGAACGCGCGGCGCCCCGAATCTTGTGCCCATAGCAAAAGTGTACGGCGTGTGGGGTGCCCAGTCAAAACAGGATTGTGGGACGTTGCGCCAGCAGCGCGACTGCGTCGGATTGAAAACGCCACGCAAGTTTGGAACTGCGCTTCGTTAGTTCAAAACCGCACGGGCGTCGCGTGCTCTCCACCCACCCCTCGCGGAAATGGGCAGCAGTCCGTCTGGCACATTGAACTTTTATGCAGGTTGATCTGATGTCTGGCGTACCGAACGTAGATATCACGTGTTAGCGACCGACTTACCCGCGGAATGGCCCGATGCGGTGGTCAGACAGGAAGACGCGCGAGGAGGAAGAAAATGACACGCAACTTATTAGCACCCCTTAATCTACCGTTGGTTGGATTGGCTAGTCGATTGCACCCATAGCACTGCCCGAACAGTGTGGGGCACGCACTATGGATGATCTCATCAAAGAATTCGTTCAAGAAAGCACCGAGAACTTGGATCGGCTCGATCAGGACTTCGTGAAATTGGAAAACGAGCCCAAAAACCCGGAGTTGCTGAAAAGTATTTTCCGGGCGATCCATACGATTAAAGGCACCTGCGGCTTTTTGGGTTTTTCCAGGCTGGAGGCTTTGGCGCACGCCGGCGAAAGCTTGCTGTCTCTGCTTCGCGACGGGGAATTGGAGCTAAACGAGAGCATTGCCGACGCCCTTCTCGAAATGGTTGATGTGATCCGGGGATATTTGCGTGAAATTGCCGCCACCGAATCGGAAGGCCAGGCAGACTCGCTGGAATTGATCGCAAAATTAAAGAAGATGCAACAAGCCCGCGAAATGCCGCTGCCAGGAACGCCACAGACTTTCGAAGCCCCACAGAAAGTTGTTTTCATTCCGGAGGCGGTAATCAATCCGCAACCAGTTCCTCCAGACGAATCGCCTATCGCCACAAATGCCGTTGAACCAAAGCCAAGAAGTGAAGCGCCCAGGGATGCCGTCCCAGTAGAAGCAAAAGAAAATAAAGACGCAACGATCCGCGTGGATGTAAACCTGCTCGAAAAGCAGATGAACCTGGTCAGTGAGCTGGTGTTATTACGCAACCGCCTTCTGCAGCTCTCCGCCGATACCAACGAACGAAATCTTAATGCCGCCGTGCATGGATTAAATTACGTAACGTCCGAGCTGCGCAAGAACGTCATGAAAACGCGCATGCAGCCGGTCAGCCAGCTTTTCGACAAGTTGCCGCGTATCGTCCGCGACGTCTCCAAAGACATTGGCAAAAAAGTCCGGTTGGTCACGCAAGGCGGCGACACGGAACTGGACAAAACGCTCCTTGAAGCTATCAAGGACCCGGTCACGCACATTCTGCGCAATTCCGTCGATCATGGCATTGAAACGCCGGAGCTTCGTCGCAAGCTCGGCAAGCCTGAAGAAGGAACCGTTAGCGTGCGCGCCTTCCACGAGGGCGGCAATTTTCACCTGGAAATTTCTGACGATGGCGCAGGAATCGACGTACAGCGTGTAAAACAGAAAGCCATAGCCAAAGGCCTCATCAGCGCTGCCAATGCCGACAAGGCGACGGATTCGGAACTGCTCAACCTCATTTTTCTTCCCGGACTCTCCACCGCTGAAAAAGTTACCAACGTGTCCGGGCGTGGCGTTGGCATGGATGTCGTGAAAACCAACATCGAACGAATTGGCGGACGGGCAAAACTCGAGAGCGCAAGGGGTCAAGGTACCAACTTATGGTTGGAGATTCCGTTGACACTAGCCACCATCCCTGCTCTGACCGTTGTGAGCGGCAATTCCGTGTTCGCCATTCCCCAAGCCGCGCTGGTTGAAATGATCGCCCTCGACGCCCAAGGTGCGCAAAAGCTTATTGAATCAATTGACGGAGTGTCGGTGTTCCGTTTTCGCGGAACGATTTTGCCGCTGCTTTCGTTGCGCAGCGAATTGAAGCTGGATGATGACCCCGCCGTGAATTCCGACATTATGAAACTGGTGGTAGTGCGCACCGAGGGCCGCCAGATCGCCTTGCACGTCGACACCATCCGTAGCACCGAAGAAATCGTAATCAAGCCCCTTGACAAGCGTTTCAAGAGCATCGCCCTCTATTCCGGTGCGGCGGTTCTGGGCGACGGTCGCGTCGCGCTCATTCTGGATATTGCAGCGTTCGTCCGCAAAGCTGGCGTGGTCCTCGACCACGAAGCGCGGGTCGAGCAGGCGTCCGAATCGCAACAAGCCGAAAAAGTGTCTCTGCTGCTGTTGGCGGGACCGGATAACGAGCGCATGGCCATTCCGCTCGATTGCGTTCAGCGCCTGGAGGAATTTGCCCCCTCTGCAAAGGAGCCGATGGGCGACTTAACGGTGGTGCAATATCGCAAGGAAATATTGCCGATTACCCCGCTGGCAAATCTTCTTGATGAGCGGCGCGCCAAAAGACGCACGCCAGAAGCAGCGCAGTCCGACGCTGCCGCCGAAAAGATCTCCGCTGTAGTAGTGCGCCTCGCCGATTCCAAGGACGTCATACTCGAGGTCCATCGCATCCTCGGGATTGTGAAAGTAGCAGTCGAAAACCTAACCCCTCCCAGCCGGCCTGGCGTGCGCGGTTCACTGGTTATTCAAGAACGAGTCACCGAGTTACTCGATATAGAGGCCTTGTTGTCCGATCCGCAAAGACGCAACACCCTGACGACCGCACTTGTTGCCGCAGGAGTAGAAAACTAATGGCTGACAATCGGCGATATTCCACGTTTTTCCTTAACAACATCTGTTTTGGTGTGCCGATCGAAGACGTCCAGGAATTCATGGAACACCAGCACATTACTCGCGTGCCGCTGGCGCCCCCGGTTCTGCCCGGCATCATTAATCTGAGGGGACAAATCTTGACTACCATCGATCTCAGAATCCGTTTGGGTCTCACTTCCGTTCAGCAAAACGAAAATCCCATGATGATGGTCATTCGTATTAGCGAAGGTTCAATGAATCTGTTGGTCGACAAGATCGGCATGGTCCTGGATGTAGATTCCAACCTGTTCGAAAAGCCGGCGGAAACTCTTAAGCCGGCAGTACGCGACGTGACCCTGCACGTCTGCAAACTGGACCAGCAACTGTTGCTGGTCCTGGACACCGAGAAAATTATTCAACTTGGCGAAGTTCCTGCAATTCAGAGTTCTCCAACAGTTCTAAACCGAGATACTCCCGTCGCTGTTTGATGCATCCACCGTCCGAACTAGGGCTGGTTGTTCTTCCCCACCTCGCCGCTGGCTCTCCCGTTCCTTTGGTCAGCAGAAGTTTTCAAGATTTCGGCCGATAGAGCAACAGAAGGCTGGCAGTCTTGCCAAAGGAGCCTCTGTGCGCCGCATCGGATCGGTTGGTCTTGCTATCGTCTTGTGTGGATTCATCTCGCGCCAGCTGCTCGCCCAATCGGATGAGCCACGCCCTAATAACCCGCCAGCCGAACCGTCCATCATGGTCTCTGGTGACCTCTGCACGGAAAGCATGAATCCGTTAGAGTCGGGCTGCCGAACGCCGCCCGCCTCGCCACTCATCTCACCACCGCCAGACAAAAAGGCAGAAGGATTGGTCGGGAATGCGCGCCGGTGGGATACGCAGTTAACTGATCGAGGCGTGGAACCCCATCTCTTCATAAAAACGGAAATTACTGGCGCCTTGCTCCGAAATCCTACTCCTGACCAAGTAGACGCGCGCAGCCTGCTGGAAACCAGCGTGACATTGGATTTTCAAAAAATAGTGGATTGGCAGGCCACGAAGCTTTTCGTCAGTATGCACAGTTTCGTTGGAGGAAACGGCTCCGACGATATTGTGTTGGATGCGCAGGGCTATTCCAATATTAACGCGACTCCGGGGACCGAGCTGTTTGAATTATGGATACAAAAATCCATTCTCGAAGGGAGATTCCGCCTGAAAGTTGGCCGAATCGATGCCAATACTGAATTTGCGTACGTCGAGGACGCATCTGGATTTCTCAACTCCTCCATGGGATACAGCCCATCCATCGCTGAAATGTCTTCTTACCCCTCGCCGCGCACAGGTGCTGCTCTCTTCCTGGTGCCGAGCCGCTTCTTTTATCTCAGTCAAGGTATTTTCAGCAACGACCGGAAGGGCGCGATGTTGATTTCGGAGGGCGGCGTTCGCTGGCAGTTGCCTGCAAGCGAATTGCACGGCCGAGTTGCTCTAGGTTACTGGCGGCATACTCAGCAGTTCTGCGACGATGCCGACCTTACGCACGACGGGGCGGCCGGGATTTATCTGGTCACCGAACAGGATCTGCTCAAGCAGAGCTCACTGAAGGGCGCAGTTCGTGGACTGGCAGTTTTTTTTCAATATGGAAACGCGGATCCCTGGTCCAACGAAATAGATCGCCACGTTGGTGCGGGCTTTCAATGGAGCGGGCCATGGGCTCGGCGCCCGGAAGACTTACTGGGCGTGGGTGCTAGTTTGGTGCACCTTGGACCGGAAGTGGATAGCGACTATGTCGGCGCTTACCATCATGAAAGGGTGTTCGAAGCATTTTATCGAGTTCAAATAACGCATTGGCTTAGCCTCACCTCCGACCTGCAGTTCATTGATCATCCCAACGGCGACCCGATGTGTCCACGTGCCTTGGCGGGTACACTGCGCTCGACAATCAACTTTTAAGCAGTCGAAGAAACGGAGAGCCGCGAACCATTCGAGTTCAATGCAACTTAAGTTAATTACGTTGGCAGTTTGAAATAGTTCTCCGTCTGCGATTTGGAATGCAAGTTGCTCTCAGTTTTCTTGCAGTCGCAAAAGCTCACGAATGAGTTAACCAAATCGTTTCGAAGTGAAACAAGATCCGAGCGAAGCGACAGGAGAGTACAGATGAAATGGTTTCTGGATAAGAAGATTGCAACAAAACTGCTCACGAGCTTTTCGATAGTTCTAACGTTGTCGGCCTGTATGGGGGTGTTTTCGGTTATTAAACTGGCAGCCGTGCAGGGAACCACGGATGATCTCGGGACCAACATCCTTGGTGGTACACGAAAAATCGGAGAGCTGAGTTCCGATATAGACGCCTATCGCAGGTTTGAATTGCGATTTGTTCTCGCGATGAATGACCCTTCTGCCCGAAAAATAGGCGAGGAAGGACTGCTTGGCGCCGTGGCAAATTTCAAGCAAAACCAACGGGAATACGAACCGCTCATCGATGATCCTGAGGAAAAAAGACTATACGAGGCGCTCTGCTCGGAGTGGACTAACTACTTGCGCGCAAGTGAAAGCCTTCAAGAAATCGTTCGAGCCAACAAACAAGCGGCGGCCATCGACTTTTTGCTAAAAGAGGACTTTGCCAAATTTGAAACAGTCAGCCATGCTGCGGCGGCTTTGGCAGATTTCCAGAAAAGCAGCGCGGCAGTGGACATTCGCAGCGGGGAAAATATGTATAAATCTGCGCGACTGTGGGTTGCGATCCTCTTGGTCCTTAGTTCGAGTTTGGGTTTGGTAATGGGCGTTTGGATTGCCCGAGCGATCTCGCGGCCAATAAACGAGGTTAAGCAGGTGGCAGAGCGCATCGCAGCCGGCGACCTCACCGGCGAAGAGCTCGTCGTCCACTCGAGGGATGAGGTCGGAGAACTGGCCAGCTCGATGAATGAGATGCAGAAGAGTCTGCGGAACATTGTGCAGTCCATTTCGTCGAATGCACAGAACGTGGCGAACGCCAGCGAGGAATTTTCTGCAGTCAGTCAGCAGATCGGCGCAAATTCCGAGGAAACCTCCGCGCAAGCCAATGCCGTTTCAGCTGCAACCGAGGAAGTAAATCGCGGATTGCAGACGGTAGCAAGCGCCACAGAAGAAATGAGCGCCAGCATTCATGAGATTGCCAAGAATGCTACCGAAGCGGCAAAGGTCGCGAATAACGCTATGAAAACGGCCAGCGACACGAATGGGATTGTCACCAAGCTAGGCGCATCCAGCGCGGAAATTGGCCAGGTGATTAAGGTGATCACGTCTATTGCGCAGAAGACCGACTTACTCGCTCTTAATGCTACGGTAGAAGCCGCGCGAGCCGGAGAAGTTGGAGCTGGATTCGCCGTGGTTGCCAACGAAGTGAAGGAATTGGCCAAGCAAACGGCTAATGCCACCGAGGATATCAGCCGCAAGATCGAAACAATTCAAGCCGATGCGAAGAGCGCGGTCACTGCCATTGCATCCATCAGCGAGGTAATCGGCCACGTCAACGACATTTCTGGAACCATCGCCACCGCGGTCGAAGAACAGTCGGCCACCACCAGCGAGATGTCTCGCAATCTTTCCGAAGCGGCCAAAGGCTCCGGAGATGTGGCGCAAAACATTCATGGCGTGGCGCAAGCCGCGCAAAGCACCTCTCAAGGCGCAACGGACTCACAGAAGGCGGCTAAAGAATTGGCGCAAATGTCCACGCAACTGCAGGAACTCGTGCAACGCTTCAAGGTGACGTCAAACGGACACTCGTCGCACATAGTCGCGTAACTGAGGGCGCCCATCCCCCCATCGGGGCGACTGTCCAGATGGCATAGGACAGGCGACACTCATGCGACTAGTCGAGTTTCTTGCGCGCGAAATAGAACAACGATCCTGCTAGTAGAAGGAACATGACCGCACCGAAAAGATTGCTGGTCGCCAATGGCCCCAGCAATTTAGGTCCGAACGAGAACAGGTCCGGGCGCCACGGCAGTCTCAATACCGTAGACATCCAACCCGGTACCCGCGTGGAGATTTCCGGATCCTGCAGAAGCGCGATCACGATTCCCAGCAGGCCAAAAATACCGCCGGCAGCAATCAGTCCGCTGGAATACAGAGCGCCTGGACTCGCTTCGCTGTCACCCTCCACCTTCTCCTTCATACTCGCTTCCACCGCCCATCGCACCAGCCCGCCGGCAAACATCGCCGCGGTAGTGGCCATGGAAATATACAAGCCCGTCGCAAAGGCCAGCGAGCGCACGCCCAGCACCTCTACCGCGATCACTAACGCTACGCCCATAAGCACCAATCGCCACGGCAATCGCTGGTTCAAAATTCCGCTGATCACCGTAGCCATCAACCGGGCTTGCGGCGCGGGGGCTTTGTCGCTGCCAATGCCCTGCGCCCACTGCAATTCGATTTGCTTGGTGCCTGGGTCGTAAAGATATTCGCCGTCAGGGATTTCGTGCGAGCCCAGCGAATTGATTAGTTCGTAGTTCCTGCCCTGATACGCAAACGTTTCGCGCTCTACCTTCACTCCCGCCGGCAATGATTGAATATTCACCGGGATCTGCGTTGGCAGATAACGTTCCAGCCCCTTGTTCATCAGGTTGAGTGTCGCGCCAATCGCAATGGTGGAAATCGTGACGCCCACCAGCAAGCCCATCTGCTGCCAGAACGGCGTTGCGCCGACCAGGTAGCCCGTCTTCAAATCTTGCGAAGTGGCTCCGGCGATCGCCGCGGCAATACAAGTTACGCCGCCGATCATTAGCGCCAGCACCGCGTAATTGGGAGCCGTCCAACCCGCCACGAAAAATATCGCGCAAGTGGCCATCAGCGTCGCGATGCTCATGCCGCTAATCGGGTTCGACGAATTTCCCAGCAATCCGCTGATCCGGCCAGCCACCGTAACAAACAGAAACCCGAAGACCACCACAAAGACGCCGGCAAATAAATTTTGATACCAGCGCGTTTCCGCGCCTTGCATTGGGTGAAACGTCAGCAGGATCCACATCATCACCACGATCAGGATCGATCCGGTGATCACCCATTTCATCGGTACATCACGTTCCGTGCGGCTCGACGATGCCACTGCGCCCCCTCCTTCAACGCGCACGTCTTTCATTCCCGCACGCAGCGCCGAAATAATAGTTGGCAATGTTCGCAGCAAGGTGATTAACCCAGCCGCCGCCACTGCACCCGCGCCCATCGGGCGGATGTAACTCCTCCAAATATCGTCTGGCGTCATCAGCGGTATAGGAATCGTGGAAGGATAGATCGGAGTGTTTCCGGCAAGCTGCCCGTAAAATTTGATTGCCGGCATAATCACCAGCCACGACACAATGCCGCCGGCAAACAAAATGCCAGACACTTTTGGCCCAATGATGTAGCCCACACCCAGGTATTCCGAAGTGATCGCCGCGCGAAACGAGGCTCCCGGATACCACCCTGGCCGATTCTCCGGCTGTGAAGTCCACGCCTGCACGGTGTTCATCAGGAAGGTGTAAACGCCGCCCAATCCCAGGCCCCAGAACACCCGCCCCGCAAAGGAACCGCCGCGTTCCCCGGCCACCAGCACATCGGCGCACGCCGTGCCTTCAGGAAATGTAAGGTTGCCGTGTTCTTTCACGATCAATTGCCGGCGCAGCGGAATCATAAACAAAACGCCGAGCCAGCCGCCCAGCAGCGCCAGCGGAAAGATCCGCCAGAACGTAAACTCCGATCCAAATCCCAGAAAGATCAAAGCAGGAAGCGTAAACATTACGCCCGCGGCCAGCGACTCCCCGGCGGAGCCGGTCGTCTGGACGATGTTATTTTCGAGAATCGTTGATCGCCCGAACGCCCGCAGGATGCTGATCGATAAAACGGAAATGGGAATCGACGCCGAGACCGTCAGTCCGGCGCGCAGCCCAACATACACCGTGACCGCGCCGAACAATAGTCCAAACAGTGCTCCCAGCAGCACTGCCCGCAGAGAAAATTCCCGGGGACTTTCTCCCGGTGGCACATAGGGGTGAAATTCTCCCCCTGATGCCGTGGAACTCCATGGGCGGTCGCTCACCGTGTCCTCCGATTACGAATGGATCGTGAAATTTGGATGAAGCTGGTGCGCGCCGATTATGCCGCACCGCAGGCCGAGCGCAAAGTGATTCCTGAACGTTGAGATTCAGTGACAGGCTATTTGCGTGTCGGTCACTCTCCAACAGCAGTACCCCAAGTCCTATTGACAGACAGCTTTTCCCTTCGTATTGTCTCCTAAACTCACGTACTCAGGTTGGTAACAGTGGATCCGATCAGGCCCCGCCCCTTGATGGCTCACTGCAGACGCAGGTTCGGTTCGCCTCGCTCGCGAATCCGTGTCCCTTTGTCATTCCATTCGCGGAGATTACAAGTGTCTAAATGGCGCTGCTTCGTTGTGCTTACGGTATTCTGCCTGTCGCTTTTGTCATTTCCGCGGCGTGTGGCGTTCGCAGGAGACGACTGGCTTCCGATTGACCCCGCTGATTTGAAAATGACCAGTGAGCCCAAGGCACCCGGAGCGCCAGCAATCTTTTTGTATCGGCAGGTGGACCGCAAGGATTTGGGGCGGACGAATTCGGAATTTAATTACGTTCGGATCAAGATTTTGAGTGAAGAAGGGCGTAAGTACGCCAACGTGGAAATTCCGTACCGGCGATCGAAGGTGGCCGTCAGTTCGCTCAAGGCGCGAACCATTCACCCGGACGGAACAATCGTGAATTTTGATGGCAAGACGTATGACCAGGTGGTGGTGAAGGCCAGAGGAACGAAGATATTTGCAAAAACGTTCACGATGCCGGACGTGCAGGTCGGGAGCATCATTGAATATCGTTACTATTACGATTTTGAGGACGGATACGTATTCGATTCACAGTGGATCATCAGTGACGAACTTTTTACCAAGAAGGCGAACTTCAGCCTTGTTCCGTATGATCGGATCGAGGTTCGCTGGAGTTGGCCAAGCGGCTTGCCGAAAGGCACGGAACCTCCCAAGCTAGATCCCTCGAGAGTTGTGCGCATGACGGCGCAAGACATTCCCGCATTTGAAATTGAAGATTACATGCCACCACCGAACGAACTGAAGTACCGGGTGGACTTTGTCTATAACGAAAGCGGATTTGAGGACAATCCCGACAAATACTGGAAGAGCTACGGAAAGAAAACGAACGGAAAGATTGAGTCTTTCGTGGGCAAACGAGGCGCGATGGAGCAAGCGGTGTCGGGAATTGTTGCCCCCGGCGATTCGCAAGAAGTGAAGTTGCGGAAGATTTACGCGCGCTGCCAGCAACTGCGCAATTTATCGTACGAGACGCGCAAAACCGAACAGGAAGCCAAGCGCGACTGGAAAGAAAACCAGAATGTAGAGGATGTGTGGAAGAATGGGTACGGGCACGGCTATCAAATTACCTGGCTGTTTCTTGGCTTGGCGCGAGCCGCGGGCTTTGAGGCTTACCCAGTCATGTTGTCGCAGCGCAGCGAGTATTTTTTCAATCCCGGGCGCATGAACTCGGCGGAACTAAACAGCAATGCAGTTCTCATAAAGCTCGACGGAAAGAACCAGTTCTTCGATCCAGGCGGCGCCTTAACTCCGTACGGATTGCTTCCCTGGCAGGAATGCGGCGTAAGAGGCAGGAAGCTTGACCGCGACGGCGGCGAGTGGGTGGAGACGGAATTATTGCCGAGCTCAGTCTCCAAGATTCAGCGGAAGGCTACGCTTAGGCTCGGCGATGACGGAACGTTGCAGGGTAAGGTCACGGTGACCTATACCGGGCTTGAAGCGCTCAGCAATCGTCGCGAGGAGCGAAACGAAGACGAGACGGCGCGTAAGAAATTTCTAGAAGAGCAGCTCAAGGAGTACATTCCGGCCGCCGCGGAAGTTGAATTGACCAATCAGCCGGAATGGGACGCCTCGACACCAACTCTGGTTGCGGAGTTTGATTTGAAAGTGGAGGGTTGGGTATCCGCGGCTGGACACCGGGCCATTCTCCCCGTGGGCCTGTTTAGCGTTGCGGAAAAACACACCTTCGAACACTCGAATCGTGTTCAGCCGGTTTATTTTGCGTATTACTACACCAAGGAAGACGACATCGGGATTGAATTACCCGTGGGCTGGCAAGTATCCACCGTCCCGCCGGCCGAGGATAAAGATGCCAAGGCGGCGCAGTACATCCTGAAAGTCGAAAATAGCAAAAATGCTGTACATATCACGCGAAGCCTGCGCAGTGACCTTCTCATGCTGCCGAAGGAAAATTATCCGGCCTTGCGCCAATTTTTCGGAGTGGTGAGGACCTGCGATGATGAGCAGATCGTGCTTCAGCCCGGTACGGCGACCAGTGCTAACTAGCCGGGCGGCGCGAATGGCAGGATGGGCGCGTTTTGCTGTGCCGCTAACCCTCTTGGCTGCATTTCTCCTAGGCCTGCCAGATAGAGCACATGCTGGTGATGCACCTGCCTGGATGCACGCGCTCGTGAGTGTCCCCCTTCCGGCACATGACGAGAAAACCGACGCGGTACTGTTGTATTCGGAAGAGAATTTGACGATTCAGCCGAACGGAAAATTCAAACGAACCACGCGCCGCGCGTACAAAATTCTTCGAGTCGGTGGAAAAAGCTACGGTGTAGCGCAGGCGTACGTCCATGCAGAAGAAAAAGTCTTGAGCATGCGCGCGTGGTGCATTCCTGCACAAGGCCGCGACTACGAAGTGAAGGACAAGGAGGCGCAGGAAGGCTCACCGGGCGTTCAGTACGGCGAATTGGTGAGCGATCTGCGCGTGAAATTGATTGTTATTCCGGCGTCTGATCCAGGGAATATCGTTGGCTATGAAATTGAGGAGGAAGAACATCCTTTCGTGTTGCAGGATATCTGGCAATTTCAGACCTCCATTCCGGTAAAGGAAGCACGATTCTCGGTGGAGCTTCCAGCGGGTTGGGAAATTAAGAGCACGTGGCTGAACTACCCGGAAGTGAAGCCGACCAGCGCGGGCACTAACCAGTGGCAGTGGGTAGTCCACGATGTTGGAGCGATTGAATACGAAGAGGACATGCCACCGCGGCGCGGCGTGGCTGGGCAGTTGCTGCTTACGTTTTTAACGAGTGCTTCGGACAAGCAGGGATTCCAGACGTGGGCCGAGATGGGGAAGTGGGAAACAAATTTAACGCAAGGACGGCGTGACGCTTCTCCGGAACTGAAACAGAAAGTGGCGGAGCTGACGACGAACGTGCCGGATCAATTGTCGCGCATGCGGGCGCTGGCAAACTTCGTGCAGCGCGATATACGCTACGTGGCGATTGAACTGGGTATCGGAGGATTTCAGCCGCACCCGGCGCGAGACACGTATTCGCACCGCTACGGAGATTGCAAGGACAAAGCCACCCTAATGAGCGCCATGCTCAAAGAGATCGGTGTCGATTCCTTCTATCTCTCCATCAACACGACACGCGGAGCGGTGACAGCGAAGACTCCACCGAATATGTATTGGTTCAATCACGAAATCCTGGGGATTAAGCTTCCGGATGACGTCAAAGATCCGTCGCTGGTAGCCACTTATCAGCATCCGACGCTAGGGCGTGTTTTGATTTTCGATCCAACAGACGAACTGACGCCGTTCGGCGAATTGCGGGGGGAACTGCAGGCCAATTACGGATTGCTGGTGACACCGGAGGGCGGGGATCTAGTGCAGTTGCCGCAGCTCGCTCCTCCTGCGAGCGGAATCGCTCGAATCGCAAAGTTGAGTTTAGATGAGCGAGGCGGTCTGCAGGGTGAAGTGCATGAAACACGCGTGGGCGATCCGGCAATCAATCAACGTGGCGCGCTGAGGAATGTACAAAAGGATGCGGACAGAATAAAGCCTATCGAAACGCTGATGGCGCATTCATTAGCCAGCTTCCAGATAACCAAAGCGACCATTTCCAATCTCAATCAAACGTCACAACCATTTGGATATGACTGGACTTTTGTCGCGCCAAACTACGGGAAGACAGCCGGGGGTCTCATTCTGGTTCGGCCACGTGTGGTTGGTTCGAAAACAAGTGGATTGCTGGAAACGAAGGAACCGCGCAAATATCCGGTGGAGTTCAACGGACCACGGCGCGACACCGATACTTTTGAGATCAAGCTTCCTCCCGGTTACGAGGTCGATGATCTGCCGCCGCCAGCGGATGTCGACTTCAGCTTTGGGAGCTATCACAGCAAAGTGGAGTCTCAAGGCGGGATGATTCGCTACACCAGGACCTTCGAAATCAGGGAACTCTCGGTGCCAACTGACAAGACGGATGACCTGAAACGCTTTTATCGGATTATTGCGAACGATGAACGTAGCACTGCGGTGTTGAAGCCTTCCGGTCATTGAGTGAAGTCATGCGACGGAAGGCAGTTGCTACTTTAGAGTGTTCAGGAATTCCAGTTCCCGGCTGGCGGTTTCGCGGGGCAGAGGCGCATAGCCGAGTGCAGAGCAGTCTTTCTGGTCCGAGGTAAGCACCCACTGCAGCAGTTCGACGAATGCCGGCTTCTTGTCCGCTCCGCCGAGGTTCGCGGGCACGATCCACCACGTAAACGTCGCAATCGGATACGCATTTTTGCCCGTAGCATTCGTGATGGAAACCCTGAAGTCCGACGTCATCGCGGAAGTAGCATTCCTTGCCGAAGCCGCCAGGCCTGGAAGGTCTGCCTGCACGAAATCGCCCGCTGCATTTCGAACGGCGCCGAAGTTCAATTGCCGTCGCAACGCGTAAACCAGTTCCACATAGCCGATAGAGTTGGGAGTCTGCTGCACTTTTGCGGCGACGCCCTCATTGGAATCGGCACCCCCACCGACGGGCCATTTCACCACCGCATCCGCGCCGACCGACGTTTTCCACTCAGGACTTACCTTGGACAGATAGTCGGTCCAGACGAATGTTGTTCCGCTACCATCAGATCGATGTACGACCACGATATCGGCGTCGGGCAGTTGTACATTTTTATTAGACTCACGAAGAATGGGATCATTCCATCTTTTGATCTTGCCCAAGTAAATCCCCGCAAGCGCCTCTCCAGTGAATCTCAACGTCTGCCCGGCATCCTTCACGTTGTAGATGGGAACCACCGCCCCCAGTACCGTTGGAAAATGCAACAACTTCGTCCTCGATTCGAAAAGTTGTTCGTCAGACAACGGTATGTCGGACGCCGCAAAATCCACCTGGTTACCCGCAAGCAGGCGCAGGCCTGCTTCCGAACCAACAGCGCCGTACTTTATATGGACGTTTGCATCGTGTTGGTGGAACGTTTCAAACCACTTCAGGTATAGCGGTGCAGGAAACGTTGCCCCCGCCCCGCTCAAAGTTGTTTCTACGGTTCGCGCGGCCGGCGCCGTGGCCGCCACCGCCGTGGTCGCTACCGCTCCACGATTCTCTCGCCGATCCTCGATCAGCTTGGCCACCAGACGATCTGCCAGATCCTGCGTGATGGATCCTGACCGGAACTTGCTGGGCGTAACCAGATACGACCACAGCGGTTCGTTGTCTTTCCCCACAATTTCCGCGGACAAATACCCGCGGAACACGGCCTGGCGCGCATTTGCGGGCGCACGCGGATCAGTTGACACGTAACCCACAATCCAGATGCTTCCGCTCACTTTGAGCGTGGCATCCGCTTCTTTTACATCTTCCACAACTTCCAACTTGGCGTTCTTGCGCAATTGCTGAATGGTTCGGTTGCGGAGTTCAGTCAACTCTTGGCCGTCGCTGAACTTACCCACAAATATTTTTTTAAGCTGCGAGAGGCTCTGTGAAGTTTGCGCTTGACCGCGAACTGCATCGCTGAGCAACGCAAAACACAAAACAAGTAAGAACTTTCGGAATAAGCGACACATCGCGCCGCCAAGCAGTGGCATAGATTGCAAAGAATGTACATTGCTCTGATTCATCGATCTTCCTGCCGAATCCGCAGGTGCGTTATTCCTCGGGCCCAACCAGGCGGAATGGTGATCCACTCCCAACGGAACAATTCTGCACAACTCGAATCAAACAAACGAGATGGCTGACATCTATTTGGTGAACTCGACGGTCAGCATATGCCCGGTGATGTTACAACCTGATGAACTGCCACTAGGACGCTTCGGGAGCAAAAGCACTCATACAGCATTTCCCGTACTGCGCCCCTCAGGTCTTAGGCACTCCGCTAAGGTTAAGAGATTATGGCCAAATGTCTCACAAATAAGTATTGTCCGTGGCTGCAGCGAGTCGTCATTTCTGTCCGCGCTGCCCCTGCCCACCTCCCCAGCCAGTGAAGTAGGCCCATCTCCGCCCAGCGAACTCAAGTAGGAGGAATGCGATGAATCGGCCGCTAGCAATAGGCTTGACGTTGTGTTTGGTGTTGGTCGGAGGGTGTGCAACCAAGAAATACGTGGCGAAGACAGTTGACCCGGTCAACGCCAAAGTCGACGAAGTCAACAAGAAGGCACAAGGCACCCAAAAGCAGCTCGATGAAACCGAACCGCGCATCAGTGCGGCCGATGAAAAGGCTACGTCCGCAGACGCGCGCGCTACAGATGCGATCGGGCGCGCCGATGCTGCCTCGAAGAAATCCGATCAGGTCCGCGACCAGCTTCGTTCCGAGCTGAACGACCGAATCGCCGACCTCGACGATTACAAAGCTGCCAATTCCGCCACCGTTTTATTCAAGGTAAATTCGTCTCAACTTTCCGACGACGCCAAGCAGCAGCTCGATCAGATGACCTCCGGCTCGATCAGCTCCGCCAAACGCTACTTCATCGCGATTCAGGGATTCACGGATAAGACCGGCTCTGCCGATTACAACATGGAGCTCAGCCGTCGCCGCGCCCAAACCGTGCAGAGCTACCTTGTAGCGCAACACAACATTCCCGTATTTCGAATTCAGATTGTCGGCTTAGGCAAGGATAAGCCGGTGAATGAGGAGAAAACGCGCGAGGAACGTCAGCAGAATCGCCGCGTCGAAGTAACTCTCTTCAGCGCAGACTCGGCTGCGACCCCAAAGAACCAAGCGTCGATGCAATAACTCGACTGCGTCGCGAGTTATTTTCGAGGACAGACAAATGTGATGACCGATGGAGGCCGCAAGGTACTCCATCGGTACCTTAATTTGCGTGGTGCTGCGTCTAACATCGAGTTCAGCAGCTGCTGCGATTTGTCATACGGCAAAGAGATGCGAAATAAGTCTGCTTTACGCGCGTGCGAATATTTTTCGTAACGCGCTGAACTCCGTTTCGCCGCTTGCAGTAATACGCTCCAGGGGCTCTGCTTCGCTAAAAACTTCTTGTCAGCCGCATCCCGGCGTTCGATCTCCACTACGTGATGCTGCGTTCCGCCGCCAATTTCCAGGATAACCGAAGTCGCATTTTCGGGTGCAAATGATCTGCCAGGCTCGTCATCAGGGAAGGGAATTAAGAGTGTTTCCAATTCTGCAAGCTCTGCCGCGATGCCGTCCCAGGAATAACGGTAGCCGTTGTACACCACGGTTCCACTCTTGAATATTTGTTGCACGCGGGCCGCATCCTTGCCGGCCACGCTCACCACCATGTCTACCAGTTCATTCAGCCGGAAAGTCTGCTTCACCACCGGGCGGACGCTAATGTATCCCGCATCCTCATCCATATAACGGACAGCGATTTGTTCCGGCAGTGCCATGCAATTGGTGTTATAGGTTTGAGCTCAACGCACAATTACCCAAGCTTGGCCAACTGCTCACGCACCCGATCGCTGAGCGCTTTGCCATCCACCGCTTTGCCCGTAAGCGTTTCTTTAGCCGCCTTCACCACCGCGCCCATCTGCTTTATGGAAGTCGCGCCAGTGTCCGCGATCGCCTTCGCTATCGCCGCGTCCATTTCCGCTTGCGTCGCCCCAGCAGGCAAATAGCTCTCCAGAATCGCCAGTTCCTTCGTTTCTTTGTCCACGAGATCTTGCCGCCCGCCTTTGCTGAACTGATCAATCGATTCTTTCCGCTGTTTCACCAGCGTTTGCAGCAATTGAATGGACTCGGTTGCATCCAGCGGGCGCATTTTCTCCACTTCCTTCAATTGCAACGCCGATTTCGCCATGCGCAAAACGCTCAGCTTCATCTCGTCCTTGGCCTTCATCGCCACCACGATGTCTTTCTGAATCTGTTCAGAAAAAGTCATATTTGCCTCTTCCTGAAACTATAACAGACGCTTATCTGCTCTATCTACGAATCCCCCACTCCCCTGATTTGACACGCTTTTCCGCGCACAGTAACTTGGATAGCTCCCTGCCATCGGGAAAAATTCGCCTCTCGCTCCGAGGCGGCGACCATCGGGAAACGAGGAATCATGAAAGTCATCGTTGCTGACAAAATCAGCGAACGCGGCGTGGAATTGCTGAAGCAGACCGGCTGGAACATTGTCCAGACCACCAAAGATAATCTCAATGCAGAACTCGGCGATGCCGATGCTTTGATCGTCCGCAGCGCCACGAAAGTTACTCCGGAACTCCTCGATAAAGCGCCGCGTCTTCGCGTTGTGGGCCGCGCCGGAGTAGGCGTCGACAACATCAATCTCGATGAAGCCACCAAACGCGGCATTTTGGTGATGAGCACTCCGGGTGGAAGCTCCGTCAGTGTTGCCGAACACACTTTTGCGCTGCTTCTGTCGTTGGTTCGCCAAGTTCCAAAGTTCGATGCCGCCATGCGCGAGGGTCGTTGGGAAAAGTCCTCGTCGGGCGCGGAAGTCCGCGGCAAGACTCTGGGCCTGATTGGTCTCGGCCGCATTGGCAGCGAAGTCGCCGAACGCGCCGCCGCTTTTGACCTGCGCATAATTGCCTTCGATCCTTTCATCAGCGAAGCCGCAGCCCGTGAAGTGTCCGTGGAATTGGTCCCTCTCGAGAAGCTTTATGCCGAGAGCGATTTTATTTCTCTGCACACCGCGGTCAGTCCGCAGACGCACGGCATGATCAATGCCACCACGATCGCACAAATGAAAAAGGGCGTACGCATTGTCAACGCGGCGCGCGGAGAGCTGATCAACGAAGCCGATTTGGCCGCCGCCCTCAAGAGCGGTCAGGTCGCCGGCGCTGCCCTTGACGTCTTCGCCGAAGAGCCGCCGAAAAATTGCCCGCTGATCGGCCTACCCAACGTAATTACAACGCCTCACATCGCTGGTTCCACCGCCGAAGCGCAAGAAGAATTGGGCAACCAGGTAGCCGTTCAGGTGCGCGACTATTTGGCCGAAGGCATTATTCGTAACGCCGTCAACTTACCAGCGCTGTCCGCGGATCAATATCGCCGCGTCCGTCCTTACCTTGCGCTCGCAGAACGCCTCGGTTCTCTGGTGTCGCAAGCTGCCGCCACTCGTCCCGCGCGCGTTCGCATCCGTTATGCCGGCGAGGTCGCCGAAGTCGGCACGCACCTGCTGCGCAGCGCCGTCCTGGCGGGACTTCTAAACGCGGTCCTCGACGAAAAATGCAACGTCGTCAACGCCCCTGCAGTCGCCGCCGCTCGCGGCTTGACAGTGGAAGAAGAAACCCGTCGTCGTGAACATGGCTTCCCGCACACTCTCGAAGTTTCCGCGCTACCCGAAAAAGCCGGTGCTCCGGGCTTCACCGCGGAAGGCACCGTGCTGCACGACGGCTCCCCACGCGTAATCCAGATCGATGGGATTCCCCTCGAAGCCCAACTCGATGGCACCATTCTGTACATTCGCAACAATGACGAGCCCGGAGTAATCGGTTTTGTTGGCAGCACCTTAGGCAAGCATGGCGTCAACATCGCCACCTTCGCTTTGGGTCGCCGCGAAGCCACCCGCGGAGCCGAAGCTGTATCGCTAGTCCGCCTCGACGGCCAAGTTTCCGAAGCCGTCCTGGCCCCAATTCGCGAATTCCCCGCAATCACCCAAGCCAAGCTTATCCATCTGGGCTAGTCGCCCTGATCGGACAGCTTGCTCTCGAATTTCACTCGCAGTCACGCCGGCGACGAGTCGTCTCTGCGTACACGCCGCCGTGCATTCAAAAACTTTCTACGACGCATCACCACAACTTTCTTGACACGCCACACCGTTCTGTCCTAAAAGCTATTTCACTTTAGGGTTAGCGGGTGGTCGGCTTGCAGTCCTTCTGGTCGGGAGGGCTGTATCGAGGAATTTGGTCTTAGCGCCAGGTCAGAGCCCTGATCGTTTCCCTAACCATTTTATTTGGCGTTGTCCTAATTTTCGTCTGTGCACGAAAGGAGTTGTCCATGACCTGGACTTCCGTGCGGCGTAGCTCCATCTCAATTCTATTCGCGGTATCTATGTTACTCATATTGTTCGGCGCGAATGTCGCAAGCGCACAAACTGGCACCACCTCCCTCCGCGGCAGCGTAATCGACAAATCCGGCGCCGCCATCGTCGGCGCCAAAGTCACCATCTCGAATCCCGAACTAAGCGTCGAACGAACCACCACCAGCGGCGCCACAGGTCAATACGAATTTCTCGCACTAGCGCCAGGTACCTACACGCTCTCAATCGAAAAAGAGAATTTCCGAAAATATCAGCAGACCAGTTTGCAACTGTTGGTTAACTCTCCCGCGTCGCAAGACGTCACCTTGCAGGTCGGTTCTTCCACGCAGACGGTTGAAGTATCAACCCAAGCCGAAACCTTGAACACCACTGATGCTTCTCTTGGAAATGCGTTCAGCACTTTGCAGGTGAAAGAACTGCCCCTAGAGGCAGGAAACGTGCCTGAACTGCTGTCTCTTCAAGCTGGAGTGACGTACACCGGCAATCGCGCAGACATTAACAGAGACACCGACACCCGCAACGGTGCGGTCAACGGGGCGCATAGCGACCAGAGCAACATTACCCTCGACGGCGTCGACGTCAACGCCGATACCAAAGGCTATGCATTTACCTCAGTTCTTCCCATTACTCAGGATTCCGTAGAAGAATTCCGCGTAACCACGAGTAACTACAACGCGGATGAAGGCCGCTCGTCGGGCGCGCAGGTTTCCTTGGTCACCAAAAGTGGAACTAACAGCTTCCATGGCTCACTCTTTGAGACCCACCGCAACACGGTTTCCAGTGCCAACGATTACTTTGTAAAGCTAGCCGAATTGCAGAGCGGCGCCAGTAATACACCTCCTAAATTGCTTAGAAACAATTTTGGAGGCTCGCTCGGTGGACCCATTAAGAAAGATCGCCTCTTCTTCTTTGTGAATTACGAGGGCCATCGCCAGCGAGAGGCGCAGAGCGTTGTGCGCATTGTGCCCAGCGCCGCCATGCAAGACGGAGTGATTCAATACGTTTGCGCAGATCCCACGCAATGTCCCGGCGGAACGGTTCAGGGGCTCACCACCACGCATACCATCGCGCCAGGAAATTTCGGACTAAGTCCATCGCAGATCCAATCAATGGATCCGCAAGGTATTGGTGTAAGCAATGTGGTCCTTCCGTACCTGCAATCATTTGCTCCGTATCAAGCGAACGACAATTCCGTTGGCGATGGGCTGAATTTCGTAGGGTACAGATTTAAGGGACCTGTCGCGATCAACACTAATTGGTATATAGCGCGCGCGGATTACAAGATAACTCAGAGCGGCAATCATACGCTTTATTGGCGCGGCGCCTTACGTAACGATACCAATGCCGGGGTGCCTTACCTTCCCAACCAGGGCCCAGAGCTCACGCAGGTGGATTACAGCAAAGGCTATTCGGTTGGCTATAGTGCCGTACTGCGCCCGAACCTGGTAAACAACTTTCGTTACGGCTACACTCGGCAAAGCTACGGTCAGATCGGAAACCAAACTCAAGACATAATTTATTTCCGCGGACTTAACGACAATAGCACTTCAAATAATTCAAGTTTGGCTTACACCAACAGCCTCAATTACCAGGTTCCGGTACACAACTTTGTTGACGATGTCTCTTGGGTCAAGGGAAAGCACACTTGGCAATTTGGATTCAACATTGGAATCTTGAGGAATCCTCAATCGAACAACACGAATTCCTATTCGTCTGCTTCCGACAATCCTTCTTGGCTAGATACGGCCTCTCTCGCAAACAGTGCAGCGGCCGGGCATCTTGATCCTGGTTTCGAGGGCTATCCGGCGGTCGACTCGGGTTTTGGCAACAATTATGACTATCCGATGGGGGCCCTCATCGGGATGGTTACTCAAGTCAACGCGCAATACAATTTCACCCGCACTGGAGGCACATTGACTGATGGGCAGCCGGTTTCGCGCCGATTTGCAGCGGACACCTGGGAGATGTATTTACAGGATCAATGGAAAATCAAATCAAATTTCACGTTGACCTTGGGATTGCGTTACGCGCTGTTCTCACCGCCGTGGGAGACAAATGGTCTCCAGGTTACGCCCACTACCAGCTTGAGCACATACTTTAGTCAGCGCGAGGCTAATATGCTCCAAGGTCAGCCCGCAAGCGCATCGTGCTGTCTGAGCTTCAACCTCGGCGGACCGGCGAACAATGCGCCAGGATTTTACAATTGGGACAAAAAAGACTTCGGGCCCCGGGTTGCTTTTGCCTGGTCGCCTAAAGGGGATTCTGGCTTGAAGGGCGCGTTATTCGGTACCGGGGGACAAACCACAATTCGCGGTGGTTTCGGCATGGTCTATGATCGTCTCGGCCCCGCGTTACTCGCGACATTCGACGCTAACGGTTCTTTCGGTCTTTCGACGACGCTGACTAACACGGGAGGCGTCCAAACGCCGGCCACAGCCCCGCGCGCAACAGGGCTCGGTGGTTTAAGCAATCTTCCTACTCAGGACTTGAACGGCAATAACATGTTTGCTCCGCCACCTTCGGGCTCATTTCCCCAAACATTTCCCAGCGGTCTGACAGGCGCCACCGGCTCGTATGCGGTTTATTGGGGCATGGATAACAAGATCAAAACTCCATACTCCTACACTTTAGACTTTTCCGTTGGGCGCGAATTAGGCCACAGCTTTGCATTGCAGGTGTCCTATGTCGGCAGGCTCTCCCATCGCTTGCTGAGCCAAGAGGACGTAGCCGCACCCCTTGATTTGGTCGATCCCAAGACGGGTATGGACTACTACACTGCGGTCCGGGCCTTGGCCAACGTTTACCGCAAAGGTGTACAGACACAGAACGTCACCGATGCAATGTTTGGTGCTGCGGCTCAATACTGGACCGACCTGTATCCGACAGCCCCCGCCGGAGGTTTTCGGCTGCACCGCTGCGTCGGCACTAATGCCAGCGGGAATCCCGTAGTGACCTCCACAACGGATCCAGTCGTTGCGGCATACGATCTGTTCTGTGGGTTCAAGTACAACGAGACGACTGCGCTGCAGGGAATTGACCAAGGTTTTGGGATTGAAGATACAAGTGGAAATTCTCTATATCCAAAGACCGGCGCATACACGTTCGTCGATCCTCAATTCGCGGCCCTCTACGCATGGCGATCGCTGGGCACGGCCGCATACAACGCCCTACAGGTCAACCTACAGAAGCACATGACCCACGGTGTGCAGTTTGATTTGAACTACACCTATTCGCACTCGATCGACATTTCGTCCGATTCTTATCGAATCAATGCCGAGGGCGGCCTTGGCGGCCAAGTCATCAATCCTTGGGACCCCAAGGCGCTCAGAGCCAGTTCCGATTTCGATTTGCGGCATCAATTCAACGCCAACTGGATTTGGGAATTGCCTTTTGGTCAAGGCAAATGGATCGGGACCGATTCACATGGAGTCGTTGAGGCACTGATTGGCGGGTGGCAGTTGTCCGGACTTGCCCGGTGGACGAGTGGCTTTCCCGTCGGCGTAGGTAATGGTGCCCAGTGGCCTACCAACTGGCAGTTGTCCGGTTACGCCACTCAAATTGGGCCAGTATCCACGCATGGAGCTGTTAAGAATCCCGACGGCAGCGTCAACATTTTTGGCAATGCGGCTGCTTCTGCTGCAGCAGTGGCCGCGTACGCACCAGACTTCCCAGGCCAGGTTGGCGCCCGCAACACTCTTCGTGGTGACGGCTTCGCGGGACTCGACGCCGGTTTGAGCAAGCGGTGGAAGATGCCGTACAAGGAGTCTCACACGCTGCAATTCCGTTGGGAAGTCTTCAACGTGTTGAATCTCACGCGATTCGATGTTCAAAGCGTGAATCTTTCCATTACCAATGCCACCAACTTCGGCAATTACACCGGATTGCTCACCAATCCTCGCGTAATGCAGTTTGCCCTTCGCTACGAATTCTAAGTAGCTGCACATTGAGTTAGTTCAACTCTTTCCGCCGGAGAGCGTTACTCTCCGGCGGTTTCTGTTTGCTGGAATTCTTCACTACTGCCAATTCTCGCGACGAACTGCTCCCCAATTGCGCGAGCTGCATGTAGCTCGCAAGGAACCGACACCCACTTCAGTCCGGGTCACTTCCATCTGAAGTTTGTTGACACCGCGAATCGACATCAGCGATGGCAGCGATTTATTGACGCAAATTCGGACTCGCAGCCATGTCCATTCCTCTAAGGGTGCCGCGCAGGAACACACTATAGGTCGCATTCCGTTCTGTGCTATTCTTAGCTTCTGCTTGGGAAGTTCCTTCCCGGGCATTGTCGGGGCGTAGCGCAGCCTGGCTAGCGCGCCTGGTTCGGGACCAGGAGGTCGAAGGTTCAAATCCTTTCGCCCCGACCACTTTCTTCCTCTTTATTCGCGTTTCGCCTTCCGCCTTTCCCTGGCGCGCTTTTCCTTAGTTTTCTTGGGCGTTGTTTTCGGCTTCTTCTCGATTCCGGAACCAACCTTAATCGTATGCATGTTCTCCCCCTTCATTTCGACTTTGTCAGGACTGCCTTCGCTGTTTCTACCCAACGGGGAAAAATCAGATCACGATTGACACAAATGCAAACTCGTCATTTTTTATCGCGACCCGATCCCATCTTTGAAGCGCGGTTGATTTTCGTTTGCGGTGAGGGCAGCCTTCCATATTCTCCAACGTCAAACTTAGCTGTCCCATCTTGTATTTTCGGGTCCCAGTAATGAGGACCGGCGTCGAGACACTTAATGTCGTCAAATACGCCATGTTCTTCGAATCGAATCGAGCATTGCGTTTCCGCGAACACTTCAACTCTCTCGTGGTGGTCGATTTCAAATTTATCGGGATGTGCATAGCCGTTAACACCATCAAATCCGACTCTTAACGGAGGCGTCGTATGTCCCATAATCTCTCCTTTCTGCCTTTGCTTGACCGCCTATCTTCTACTCGATGGTTTTTCACGATGCAACTCTTAAAATCTCCAATTCGCCTCGTCAGTTGTGTCAAACCAAGACGCTGTTGCCGTTTCGTACCGTGAACGATGTAGAATTGCAGGTCACACGACAACTCTGATTCCCATGAGGAGAACACGATGAATGCGCGTCTCGCGATTGGCTTACTCGCTGTAGCCTTGTTGATTTTCTCCAGCAGTGCATCGGTGCTCGAAGCTCAGAACCCCGCCAAAGCCGCTTCCGGCAAAGAAATGGTGCTAGCGGCCAAGGACCTCGATAGCAAAGTTGTGCCCGACAAAGTCTTCTTCCGCGGACAATCCGCGCCGGTGCAAATGCGCAACACCGGCGGCGTACACTTTGCCGATGATTTCTACATGCTCGCCATGCTGGTCGACAATTCCGGTTACTCCACCGGCATTCGCGAAAAATATCAAGCCTATCTAATTACCGAAGTCCCGCTCGAAATTGCTGGCCAAACCCTGAAGCCCGGTGCATACGGCTGCGGCTTCCTCGAAAATAATAAATTCACGGTGATGGATCTCGGTGCCAACGATCTATTTCAAGCCACTTCCACTCGCGACGCCGAAATCAAACACCCGGTGCCGCTGCAAATCATTGCAGCCTCCGATGCAGCCGGCAAATATCGCTTTTACCATGGACGCGACTATGTGGAATTCCATCGCGCGAAATAAATCGCATCGCAAAATAAAAGGGCTGACGAATCGAATCGGTCAGCCCTTCCGTACCTTACCCACCAACGCAGAAGCTGCTTAACCTCCTGTGTTCTTAATCTGTCCTGAAGCCGCATCCCAAATCACCGCGCTCTTCCTAAAATACGATTCGTTCGCCATATGACACGCCAAAGCCGCGTTGTGTCCAAACACCGCATCTTCCGTCACCGGTTTGCGCGAACGCACCGCCTGGAAAAAATTCCAAAGATGCGGCCGCAGATCATCCCACGAATCTCCCTTATAACTGAATCCTTCCAGTGCCGGCTCTTTCCCAGGAGTCGTTTCGTGCTCCTCGCGCCATTTCTTCAGATAAGCCTCACGCATTTCCCGCGGAAAACTGTTCATCGCATAGTAGCTCGGCGCCGTATCTTCCCCAGTCTGCGGATAATAATTTATGCCGTTCTCCGTGACTTCCAAAATCCCCTTCGACCCCTGGAAGCGATACATTTCCGGAGTCTCACAACCCAAATTCAATCGCAGGTAAACCGGATATTTCCCGTATTCGTACAGCACCGCTTGAATGTCCGGCATGTTCCGTCCATCGTTCCACCGCAAAATGCCGCCAGTAGCCATCACCCGGCTTGGCGGTTCATTCCAGCCCAACATAAAATTCATGCCGCTCACCAGATGGACCAGCAAATCGCCCGCGACGCCCGTTCCGTATTCCTTCCAGCAACGCCACCGCGCAAAAAGTTTCGCATCGAACGAACGCTTGGGCACCGTGCCTTGCCACGTGTCCCAGTCCAGTGTCTGCGGCGACAAATCGAACGGTGGCGGATATTCCCAAGCGCCGGTGGGATCGTTTCTACCCAGCGAGCCCTCCACAAGATTCAAATCGCCGATAATTCCTTGCGCCAGCAGTTCCTTCGCTTTTTGACAGATCACCGAACTCACCCGCTGTGAGCCGATCTGCACGATGCGTCCCGATTTTTTATAAGCATTCACCATCTCCACGCCTTCGGCCGCGGTGTGCGACATCGGCTTCTCGCAGTAAATGTCCTTGCCAGCGCTCAACGCGTCCACCACCACCTGCTTGTGCCAATGATCCGGAACCGCAGCGATAAGGCAATCAATTTCCTTGTCGTCGAGAAGTTCGTGATACTTCCGCGTTATTTTGATTTTGTCGCCCGCGATCTCCTTGGCCAACGTGTGGCGTCCGTCATACAGATCGCAGGCCGCCACGCATTCCACGCCCGGCAAACTCACCGAGGTAGCCAGCAGCGGCGAGCCCTGCATTCCTACACCGATGATACCCAAGCGCAACCGATCGCTGGCCGGAAGAGCCTCTGCCAACGACGGAATCGGCGCCGATCCAAGCAGTATCGAACGCGAAGCTACGATCGCTCCCGTAGTGCCCGCTGTGGCATGCAAAAACTTGCGTCGAGTCATATTGCTCATAATTCCTCCGGTGTAATGCCAGACCTGTTAGGCCTGATGCGAATCCAAAAAATTACGGAAGCGACTGCACACTAACTTCCTTAAAAAATACGATGTCGTTGTCGCTGTGATTTTGCAGGCCGATATACCCTTCGTCCGGGCGGCGTCCGCGTTGCGGCTCGAAATCAAATTTGCGCTCCGGCACCGGCCCGCCTTCCGTATAATCCGTCACCTTCACTCCGTTAAGTTCCACCACGGTGTGCGGACCATCCAACGTGATCAGCATGGTATTCCATTCGGGCCCGGGCTTGCCGGGCTTAGCCAGCGGCTTGGTAAGCGAGTAAAGCGTCCCGGTGATGTGGTACTCATCTTCATCCGAAGTTTCCGGATGATTGTCGATCTGCACTTCGTAACCGTAGTGCACCGGCATCCACGGTTCGCGCGGCTCGATCGGAATGCGAATGAAGACTCCAGAGTTGTCATTCATGTCCCGCATCTTATACACCACGCGAATGCGGCAATGTCCCAGTTTTCCGCCGGTCCAGTAAAGCAGACCCATCCCGCCGTGCGTGCGGATCAGTCCGTCTTCCACCGTCATGTCGCCCGGCCCAACGTGCTTCCATCCGGTAAGATCTTTTCCATTGAAAAGCGCTCTCCATCCCGCTTCCGGCGAACGCGCCGCTGTCAAAAAAATAGCGGTCAGCACCACCAACACCGCTCCGATCTTTTTCATCGCAGAACTCCTTCCCAACTCACGGAGCAAACACGTTTCGAACCATGAACCACAGATTCGCTGGGCGCTCCGCAAGCCGCCTCACAAACCACGGATACCAATAGCTGCCGTATGCAACCAGCACAATCGAACGGCAACCCCGCTGCGCCAGCCGTTCCTGCTCCGCGCGCTGAATTCCATAAAGCATCTGCACTTCTAGCGCAGTGCTCCCCAAGCCCTCTTCCTTCACGAGTTCCGCCAACCGGCCGATCAATCCAACGTCATGCGTTCCAAACGCCGCGCGCGGGCAGCGGCCGGCAGCGTGCGCCCGCAACATCTCTTGCGCCAGCGAAACATAATTCCGATCGACATCTTCTTTTTTGGGGAACGCAATCTCTGGCGGCTCCTTGTAAGCACCCTTTACCAGGCGCACTGACGCCCCAAGCGGAAGCAGTTCCTCGAGATCCTTCTTAGTTCGATACAAGTAGGCCTGCAGACAGATGCCCACATTTGGATGGGAGCGCAGCGCCCTTTTATAAATATCGAGCGTTGCATCCACGTAATTGCTCGCCTCCATATCTACCCAAACAATGGACGGCGCATTTTCTCTTTGAATAATCCTCTCAAGGTTTTCGAAACAGAACTCAGGAGACAGGTCCAGCCCAAGCTGCGTTAACTTTACAGAAATTTCCGCCCCCAGCGCCTGCTGGTGGATGCGGTCCAATACCTCGATGTAGTGCTCGGTCACCTGCGCCGCTTCGTGACGATCCGCGACGTTTTCTCCAAGGTGCGTAAACACCGTGCCGATCTGTTTCTTCCGTAAAGTCTGCGCAGCGGCCAACGCCTCATCCAGCGTTTCACCCGGCATGAATCGTGCAACGCTGCGGCGCACGAAGGGATACTTCACCGCGTGTTCGCGCAGCCAGACATTCTGCGAAGCAGCAAGCAGCATCGAGCGAACAATCGCCATGAGTGTTGGAAGCCTCCAGGGGAACGAGAGCGGAAGGCAAGAACCGCAATGCGGCCCCATTCTAAAACAAATTGAGCGAAATGGAAGGTTGAGCTTCTAGAAACGGCTGATCTCAGTGAGAAACAGTATTGAACGCACTCGCAGGCAATGACACTGCCCGCGCAACGAAATCGGCCAAGTGGGCTCGCACATAGCGCGCATCACCGCCCGAACGAGCTTCAGTCTCCGCTTCCGCTTTAGCCGCCGCAGCCTGTTCCTCGCCCGGACTGGTGCTCAGCAACTCGACGCTCTTCAACAAGCACGCCAGCACCAGCTGTTCTGGCTGCTTCTGTCGGTGTAGAAATTGTGCGTAGTTAAACCAATCCACCGCCGAATTTCGTCCGTCTACCGATGTTTCGTCCAGCGCCAGCGCTTGCTGAAACGCTGCTGCGGCCCCAGCGAAGTCCCCGCCCTGTTCATGAACTTCCGCGGCGTGTGCCAGCGCCAAGCTCTGCAAAGAAGGATCACCAAGTTGTTGCGCAAATTGTGCCGCCGCCGCATAACCTTGCAGAGCTGCTGCCGGATGGTGACCAGCCGCATCGGCGTCGGCTACGTTAAGCAACGCGGAAACCACCGTTGGGCCTTCGCTGCGATGCTCCTCAGGATGCGTCGAAACAATCCGCAGGTAAGCGTGATAGTGCCGCGCCGCCGCTTGCAACTGTCCGCGCTTCTGCAACGCCTGGCCCACATAGAGCTGCGCACTCGCCTGCATCGGATCGATAGCCAAAACCCGCTGCCACGTATCGATCGCTTCTTCCTCATGGTTCAGGCGCTGCGCCAGCAATCCATAATTAATCAGGGCGCTCACGTTACCGGGTGAACGTGCCAGAAGCTTCGAATAAAGTTGATAAGCTTCCGCGTCGCGCCCTGCTGTAATCAATCCCCGCGCGAATGCCTCTTGCAGCGAAACATTCGAAGGATTAAGTTCCGCCGCTCGTTGAAACGCCTGCAACGATCCGTCTATATCGCCGGCGTTGCTGGAAGCACGCGCCAATCGCAGTTGTACCGCGCTGTCATCCGGGTTTAACCGTGCCGCCTTTTTTAACGATGGTAGATTCGCGGCAACGTTTGCCCAGAAGAAGTGCAGTTGATCAATCCCGCCCCATACCAGAAGAAGCGCAACGGCAGAAATTCGTAACGCCCGCGAGGCAGGACTGGTACTCGCCAGCCAATGCAGCCCGCGCGCAAAGGTATTTGGCGCGCCAACCGCAACTTCTTTCCCCGATTCGAGTTTATTCAATAGCAACGAAGCGATGCGGGAATCACGGAGCTTCCAGATGGCTCCGTCCAAGAGGAAGTGATGCAGATTGACGAGCGCTGTAAATGTTAAGAAGCTGGCCGCGAAGTCCACATGAAACACGCGGCTGACAATCCACGGACCCGGGATAAATAACGCAATACCGCCGGCCACCAGCGTTATCACGTACCAGCCAAAACTCCATGTTTCTTTTTGATTGGCACGCGCTTCTTTCGCCTGGTAATAGCTGGTGATCCACAGATATTGCGCCGAGTGCATCACCGCCAGTATTCCGCTGGAATACCGGATTTGCGGCACTTCCCGGCCGCTCAGCACTTCGATCAGCACCGGCAAAAGGAACCACATGAATTGCGTGAAAACCAGTGTCGCCGTTGGCAGCAGCGCTCTCCACGAACTGCGCCGCGACAAGGAACGCAGTGCCCATCCACTCGCCACGACGAAAAACGCCGCCAACAGCAAACGTATCGGCGTCGTAAATTTTGCCGCGAGTCCTAGAGACAGAATCAGCGGATCGTTCGAGGGTCCCGTGTGAAAGCTCACCATCAGCATCACGAACGACGCCACAAACGCCAACCGCAGCGCGCGGCGCTCCTGTTCCGTGGGCACGACCCCCGTCCGGCGCGCAAACATCATTAACAGTCCGAAATTTTGCCCGGTGTAGTGCCACGGGCTCCAACAGATGTACAACGTGAAAATCCATGGAAGCAGCGGGTACCACAAATGCGCAACTAATCCCGTCACCGCCAGCAGCAGCGTCACATGCACCGTAAAGAACCGGTACTTCGCGAATTCGTCGTAAGCGTGATAGGCCCGGTAAATCGTGGCCATAAAATGCGGGTAATTGAACAACAGCGCCAGAAAATAGAACGCGAAAGACCACGTGGCTGGCGTAAACCGGCCCGTGTACGTGGTCAATAGCAGTAGCGGCGCAGACCAGGCACCACACCCGACGATCAAGTCGAGCCACGGGCCGTAAACCCAAGGCCGTTTTGGCCCGCTACTTGGCCCCAGTTCGGGCGCCGCTCCAGGTTCGGCGGGCATGGTAAGCGTTGACGACATACCTTTTCAGGTTAGCGCACCGTGACGCGCCCACACCGCTAGGGAAAGTCCAAAACTGCGGATTGGTAACCTGGCCTTCCCGCGCCCCGCTTGGCCTGCATTTATTGGCCCAAGCGGGCGACTCCCCTGGCGTTGGCAAGCAGGCTGAAATTCCAAGGCGAAACGTGATATACGCATTAGCGGATTCGCCCGCATCTAACCGGAAGTAGAAGAATAGGAGAATCAGATGAACTACCAAAAAAGGCTCGCAAGTGTAGGAGTGTTCCTCGTAGCACTCCTGCTGATGTGCGGTGGATGGGCCCAGGCACAATCCAAAGGTTCCTCGGGAAACGCTACATTCACCGTCACCGCTGTGTCGAAGAAAGAAGCACCACCTCCGATATCGAAAGATGATGTGCAGTTATCTTTCGGAAAAGAGCGCAAACAGATTGCCGACTGGAAAAAGGGCGACAAGCTTTTCCTGGCGATTCTGATTGACGATTCGCTGGACAGCACTGCCGCGGGCCAATGGCAATACCTGAAAGAATTCATCATGGCCCAGCCGCCCTCCACGATGATCGCCGTCGGCTATCTCCGCAATAACTCCACCATGGTCGCCCAGGATTTTACTGACAATCATGAACTCGCTGCCAAGGCCCTGCGCATTCCCATGGGCCTGGGAGCCATTGGCTCCAGTCCCTACCTGGCCATGATCGACATGCTGAAGCGTTGGCCCTCGGGCGCCCAGAATCCAAATGCTCGTCAATCCATCTTGCTGATCAGCTCTGGTATCGACTATTTCCGCGGCGGTGGTTTCGGGCCTTTCTATCCCGATCTGGATCCGCTCATCCAGCGTGCGCAGCGGCAGAACACCAACATCTGGAGCGTTTACTATCCCAGTGCCGGGCATCGTGGCCGTTCCTTTTTCTTGTTGAATAACGCCCAGACTAATATCGACAAGCTCTCCGAAGACACCGGAGCCGAATCGTATTTTCTTGGCTCCGGAATGCCCGTCTCGATCAAACCGTACTTCGACGAAATTGGTCAGCATCTCGGCAACCAATACCTCCTGACTGTTGCGGGCGGTGGTGGTTCCAAGGGCAAATATCAAAGCATCAAGGTCAAGACCGAAGTTCCAGACGTGGAATTGATCGCCCCGGCAGCCATCTACCTTCCAAAATCCGGCGAATAGCGCAATTTAATTCAATTCACAGAGACGCCCTGACTTCGGTTGGGGCGTCTTTTTTTGGCTGCCAGCCTTGTCAGCCGGAAGTTCACGCGCTACACTGCGCCATCGGCCTCATCCGGGAGAGAATCTCATCATGAATCGATTTAAATGGGCACGTTTCGTAGCATTCGCGATTGCTGCAGGTCTCTCGAGTTCCTCTCTGCTTCGAGCCAAGCCCGCGGATGATCCCGAAATTGTCTTAAGCAATGGTTGGAAGGTTCAATCCTCGGCAAAAGTGAACGGCAGCGGCGAGCAAATTTCATCCGCTACGTTCGACACCACCGGCTGGTATCCAACTTCAATTCCTAAAACCGTGTTCGCCGTGTTGGTAGAAAACGGCGTCTATAAAGATCCCTACTTCGGAATGAATCTGCGCTCCGTCCCTGGCGTGGAATATCCCATCGGCGGTGAGTTCGCCAACTTGGATATGCCGACGAACAGTCCTTACGCCGTGCCTTGGTGGTATCGCGAAGAGTTCGAAGTTCCCAAGCGCTTCCAGGGCAAACGCCTCTGGATGGGCTTTCACGGCATCAATTACCGCGCAGAAATCTGGATCAACGGCAAAAGAGTCGCGGGCTCCAATGAAGTTGTCGGCGCCTTCCGGCGTTTTCGCTTTGACGTTACGCCCTTTGTCCACGCCGGCCAGAAGAACGTCATTGCTATCGCCGTTTCCGCGCCGCAAGCGGGAGAACTTGGAATCACCTTCGTCGATTGGAATCCCGCGCCACCCGATAAGGAAATGGGCATCTGGCAGGAAATCACGCTGCGGGCGCGTGGCAACGTGGCGGTGCGCTTTCCTTTCGTGGAAACTAAACTCGATTTCCCCGGCGCAGCCAAGGCCCGCTTAACCGTGCGCGCTGAACTGCAAAACTCCTCCGACGCACTCATCAAAGGCGTTCTGCGCGGCAAGATCACCGGCGCAGCGAAGCCGATCGAATTCACCCAGCAAGTTCAACTAGCAGCAAACGAAACGAAAGAAGTCACCGTTACTCCGAAAAATTCCGCAGCTCTAAACATCGACAATCCCAAGCTCTGGTGGCCGTATCAGATGGGCCAGCCTTATCTTCACAATCTCTCGCTCGAATTCTCTTCCAACTCTGGCGGAGTCTCCGACGCTACGGAAACTCCCTTTGGCATCGTGCAAACTGAATCCGAATTAACTCCAGATGGCTACCGCCTGTTCAAAGTGAACGGCAAGCCCGTACTCGTTCGCGGCGCTGGCTTTACGCCCGACATGATGCTGCGCGTCGACCGGTCACGCCGTGAGGCTGAATTTCGCTACGTTAAAGAAATGGGCATGAACACCATTCGTCTCGAAGGCAAGCTCGAAGACAACGATTTCTTTGCCCGCGCCGATCGCGAAGGCCTTCTAGTCATGGCCGGTTGGTGCTGCTGCGACGCTTGGGAAAAATGGGACAAGTGGGGCGACGAGAACCGAATCGTTTCCGTCGCGGCTCTCCGCGACCAGTTGCTGCGCATGCGAAGTCACCCCAGCGTCCTCGTCTGGCTCAACGGCAGCGACAATCCTCCCCCTCCCGAACGCGAGAAAGCTTACCTCGACGTCGAAAAGCAAACCCATTGGCCGAAGCCGGTAATCTCCTCGGCCACCGCCAAAAAAACTGAAGTCACCGGCGACAGTGGCGTGAAAATGAGTGGCCCCTACGATTACGTTTCCCCCAACTACTGGCTGGTCGACACCAAGGCCGGTGGTGCCTACGGGTTCAACACCGAAACCAGTCCCGGCTCCGCCGTGCCGCCTCTCGAAGGCCTGCAGGAAATGCTTCCCGCAGACAAACTTTGGCCCATGAACGAATTCTGGAATTTTCACGCTGGTGGTGGCGAGTTCAAAGACATTCATCTCTACGCAAACGCGCTCGATGGCCGCTATGGTCCCGCAAAAGATGCTGCAGACTTTGCCTGGAAGTCCCAAGCCGTCACCTACGAAGGCGAACGCGCCATGTTCGAGGCGTACGGCCGCAATAAATACAAATCGACCGGTGTGATTCAGTGGATGCTCAACAATTCCTGGCCCGGCCTAATCTGGCATCTCTACGACTATTCGCTGCGCCCTGCCGGCGGATACTTCGGCACCAAAAAAGCTCTCGAACCCATCCATGTGCAATTTTCCTACGATGATCGCAGCATCGCCGTTGTGAACGGCACGCAAGACCCACAGAAATCCTTGCGCGTGGTCGCCAAAATGTACGATCTCTCCATGCACGAGTTGTTCAACAAAGAAGGCACCACCGAAGTTGCGGCTGACGGCGTCGCCAAAGTCTTTGCTGTGCCGGAACCGATCTCCAGCACTCCAACCTACTTCCTCAACTTGCAGCTCTATCGCGGCTCAGGTGAATTGATCAGCCGCAATTTTTATTGGCTCTCCACCAAGCCCGACGTCCTGCAATTCGACAAGACCGAATGGTATTACACCCCGCTCGCGTCCTACGCCGATCTAACCGGCCTGCAACAGTTGCCAAAAACTTCCGTCAACGCTTCCGTAAAATTTCATGAAGCTGGCGACGAAACCGCCGGCATTGTCACCGTCGAAAATCCCAGCGAGACCCTGGCATTCCTGGTGCGTTTGCGATTACTGAAAAACGCTGGCGGCCCAGAAATCCTTCCCGCGTTCTGGGAAGACAATTACCTGTCGCTATTGCCCGGCGAAAAAAGGGAAGTAGCTGTTCACCTTCGCAAGAGCGACATTGGATCAGCCAAGCCCGTGCTTGCCGTCGACGGCTTCAACGTCACTTCGAACACCGCTCACTGAACAGCCAAAAAAAACACTGGCGTCCTAGACGCTAGCCGTTGAATCGCGAATCACCAATTCTGGGTGCAGCTTCTGCGACACCACACTCCAGTCGCGGTTCTCATGGCTCGCTTTGATCGCTTCCATAACAATATTTACCGCCGCGCCCCCCATCGTTTCCAAGGGCTGACGCACGGTTGTCAGCGCAGGCGCCGACAATCCAGAAATCGCCACATCATCGAAGCCAATCACCGAACACTCCTCCGGCACACGAATCCCCGCCTTGGTCAGCGCCCGCATCGCTCCCAGCCCCGTCAAATCGTCGAACGCCAACAACGCCGTAAATTTCTTTTTGCTCTTCAGCAATTCCTCGGTCAATCTGTACCCGTTCTCGAATCCAGAACTCGCGTCGAACACATCCGGTAGTTGCAGCACCAGTCCCGGCTCAAGGTCCAGTTTCACCGATTGCGCGAACTTCTGAATTCCACGCCAGCGTGGGCCGCTATCAATCAAACGCTTCGGCCCGCGAATGGCGGCAATTTTCCGATGCCCCAGTTGATAAAGGTGCTCCAGAGCCAGCCGTCCTCCCGCTTCGTTATCCACCATCACCGAACTCACCCGCTTGCCGGGTATTTCCCATCCAATCGTCGCCGCCGGCACCTCGCGCTTATTCAAATCCGCCAAAACATGTATATCCACGAACAGCCAGTTAGCCACCACAATCAGCGCGTCCACATGCCGCTCCAGCAGCATCTCCAAATAGCGTTCGAAGCGATCGCGTTGGTTATGCGCATCAGCAAAAATCGGCAAATACCCAATCGGATACAGCGCATTTTCAATTCCGCGCAGAATTGGCGTGCAAAACGGGTCCGTAACATCAAACAGCATAACGCCAATACTCTGGCTTCGTTTGCTGCGCAAAAAACGAGCCATCGCGTTCGGCCGGTAGCCCAGCCGCTTGGCTGTTTCTTCAATACGTTGTCGTGTGGTAGTGGCGATGTAACGTGCAAGGGGAGCGTTGTTCAAGACAATCGAGACAGTAGCAGAAGAAAAGCCGGTGGCCTCCGCGACATCGCGCATCGTCACCAACCGGCGTTTCCCTTCGGGCTTCTTCATGAGGGCTCCTGGCGAGCCCCATCATCGTTCCAGGGCACTGTGGATTGCAATCCGAAACCGCGCCGCATTATTCCTCTGGCGGCATCTCAAACGAGAGCTGTTGCCGGAAGCCCTTCGTTTTCCAGATCCCAAACGCGATTCCCGCCGCCATCCAGATCGATCCCACAATAATCGCCGGACGACTCAAGTTGATCCACAGTCCGAAACAGATCAGAAATCCCAGCACTGGCGGAATCAGGAAACTCAGTTTCTTCTCCGGTGCGCGCACATAGTAACGAAGAAACGCCGCCACATTCACGCCCATGAACGCAATGAGTGCCCCAAAATTCAGCATTTCCGCACCCAAGCCATACGCCTCGCCGCCATTCATGATCTTCCCAAACAAATCCCACGTCAGATGCGCCGTGCCCAACGAATACGTCTTGAAGCCCGCCACAATTTCCAGCAGAAACGCCCCAATCAGCGCCACCGCGCCAACCAGGAAAACATTGTTGCGGGGAACGCGGCTCTTCGCGTCCACCGCCCCAAAAAATGATTTGGGCAGCGCATTACTGCGTCCCATTCCGTAGAGCAAGCGTGCCGCCCCGATTTGTGCGCCCAGTCCCGATCCAAAATTCGCCAGCAGCAGCGTGAATCCCACAATCGGGAATAAAGGTGCCCAGGCGCGCCCCGCAACGTACGAATACGCCGTATTCACATCTGGAAACGGTTCCGAAGCCGGCCAGATCAACTGCGCCACGTACACCTCAATCGCCGAAAGTACTCCAATCACCACGCAGGTTAACACCGTGGCCAGCAGGATATTCCGCCTCGGATTTTCTGCCTCTTCCGACAGCGTCGAGATTCCGTCAAACCCGATGTACGTCAACACCGCTATCGACGTGCATCCAAACAACCCAGCCATCGTAAATGTTTTGGGATCGTAGAACGGCCGCGTGTAATACGCCGCATCGTGCGGCGCCCCAAAAATGTATCGTGCCGCCGCCACGAATATCGCCACCACCACCATGCCCATCAAAATCGCCATGCCCGTATTGATTCGCGCCGACGTTTTAATCCCGCGAATATTCAGGAGCGTGAACACAATCACAAAGAATATCTTCCAGATCCATGGCGCCACTCCCGGCGCAAATTGACTCGCTTGCCCCGCGCACCACACCGTGCAGATCAACGGGTTCAGCATGTAGTCCATCACCATGCTCCATCCGGTCACATACCCAACCGCCGGATTCACTTCCTGCGCCACGTACGTAAACGCCGATCCCGCGCTGGGATACGCCCGCGCCATTCGCCCATAGCTGATGCCCGTAAACAGCATCGCCACCATGGCAATCAGCAACGCCGTAACCACATGGCCGCGCCCGCGGTCGCTCAACACTCCAAACACCGACATGGGCGCTACCGGTTGAATGACGATGATGCCGTACAGGATGAGGTCGGAAAGTGTGAGAGAACGCCGAAGGCGTGGTCCTGGCGTCGTGATGGTGCTCGCGTCTGCGCTCAAGCACCTCTCCTTTTTGCTGGGCGGTTGCTGCGATTAGACTCCAGCACCACCGCGCGTGTCAGATTTGGCGGCGCGTCTGGATTCAGACCCTTGCGCAAGCCGACCGCCGTCCCCAATAGATGTGCGGGAATTGCGGTCACAGCGTATCGCGCAAACTCCGGCCCGTCTAGCTCCAGTTCAATCAACAAATCGGTGTGTTTCTTAAGCTCGGAAGTTGCCCGATTCGTTATCACGCAAATCACCGCTCCCAATTCCTTTAATTCGCGCGCCAAAACCGTTTCCGCTTCCGCCGCGGCATCCGACATGAAAATAGTAATCAGCGTCTCCGGCCCGGCAATCGAACGCGGCCCGTGCCGAAATTCCAGCGAGTGATACACCTGCGCGTACGAAGCCGACATCTCCGTTATCTTCAATCCAGCTTCCTGCGCCAGCCAGTAATGCGCGCCCTGCCCCAGAAAAATATAATCTGCAAATTTCCGTTTGCTGGCGAAGTCGCGAATTTTCTGCGCCTGTGCATCTAGCCAGATCTGACCCTTAGCCGGTAGTTGATCCAACGCAGCGGAAAGTTGATTGTCGCCAATGAATTGCAAGGCCAGCCGCTGAAACGCCAGCAGGATCGCCGTGAACGACCGCGTCATCACCGTACTCTTCTCGTCTGCCCAGCTCAGCTTAAACGTGTGCGTGCACAGCTTCTCCAGCGGACTGTCTGGATTACAGGTCACTCCCAGGGTTTGCACCGTTTTGTGTCTCTGCAGCAGTTCCGCTGCGCGCAGCACCTCCGTCGTCTCTCCCGACCGCGACATCAGCACAATCTGCTCGGCGCCGATCCGCCGCAGCGTCTCCTCCGGTGCGAAGAGCAGCTCCGAAGCTGGCACCCCGGTCGCTGGTATGTAGAATTGCTTGGTCCAAAGCGCGGCGATCAGCCGCGACAGGTAGTAGCTCGAACCGCAGCCGACAAACAGCCACGGGCTACGCGGCGAAAATGTGTCGGCAAGATGCTCCAGCGTTTGCGAACTCTCCAGCTGCTTTTCCGTCTCGCTCCAGATGGCGGGCTGCGAAAGAATCTCGCTCAGTGTGTACTGTCCTGGGGTTGCGGTCTTTTTGGGCGCAATGGTTTGGATCTTGGCTATAGGCTTGGGCAACGCACGACTCCTCTTATTGAAACGTTTCAATAGACGCTATTTTGCGAAATTGTGGCCTCGCGCGCAAGTCCAATTTCCGACCGGCCCGTATGCGCGTTTCGCGAAGCCGAAGTCATTAGAGCTCACCACAAGAACTCCCGGCCAGTGAAGAAATGCCGCTCGCGCGTTTTATTTCCTCCACCCGCCTGTACTCAAGTACAGGAAAGTCATTATCCACAGCGGGTATCTCTTCGCGTACACTCCTTTAACTTACATCGCACCACAACGTACCCAAATCGCGTCTAATAGAAGAAAGACAATCGGTCTCCAGCCGGCCGCTTAAGGGTTCCCAGAATGGGCGAGCTTGCCCTCATTATCGACCGGAAGAATGTTCGCCGCGTTCTGCTGCATGCCAGCGGTTTACTGTTCATTTTCCTAGCCGCCACGTGGCTCCGCCAGGTTTCCCTTCGGCCCGACCCCATACTCCAGGGCTACCTGCAGATTACTACCGGCTTATTTGCCTTCGTCTTCGCGGCCGTCGCTTTAGTCCGCTTTCAAGGCACCCAAGACCGCATTTCCCTGATTCTTGGCTCCGGCTTCCTGCTGTCTGGCCTGACCCTCACCGCCTCCAGCATTCTGTTCTTCCAACTGATCCATGAATCCAGAACCTGGTTCCTGTGGGCTCCTGTAGCCTGGTGGATCAGCCGGCTTCTCATTGCATTGCTCTTTGCCGTGGCCCTGCTGGTCGAGCATTTCCTGCCGCGCTCGCGCCATCCGCGCCTGGAAATCGCAGGAGCTCTATTCTCCGTTCTTGCCCTCACCTATTCCATCACCGCAGTCTTGCGCAAGCTTCCTCCCGAGGTTTCGGGACATCCCGAATCCATTATTCCGAATCCGTTGCATTTGTTGCCGGCCATAATTTTCCTGATTGCTTTAGTAGGCTACCGCCGCCGCCGCTATTTGATGGATTCGGCTTTCGATCGCTCCATTTATATTGCGGTCTGGTTGAATCTTGCCGCACAGCTTGCCGCGTGCCAATCCGTCCGCCTCCTCGATGGGCCTTTCGTGTTTGCTCAGGCCATGAATGTGATGAGCTATGTAGTGCTGCTGGCTGGCTCGTTGCTGGACAGCGCCCGCGTCTTTGAACAGGTACGCCATCTCGCAGCCAGCGATCCTCTCACCGGCTTGGCAAACTACCGCAAACTGCTGGATGTTCTCGACACAGAAACGGAACGTACTCTCCGCACCGGCCGGCCTTTCGCCGTCCTCCTTTTAGATCTGGATGGACTGAAGCGTATCAATGACACGCACGGACATCTGGTTGGCAGCCGCGCCTTGTGCCGCATCGCCGATATCCTGCGCGTTCATTGCCGCGCCATCGATACTGCCGCACGCTATGGTGGCGACGAATTTGCCGTAGTCCTTCCCGAAGCTCGTGAAGAAGAGGCTCAGCGCGTCGTTTCCCGCATTCACGAAACGCTCGCTACCGATCAGGAAGAGCCGCCCATCTCCGCCAGCATCGGTGTTTCCGTTTATCACGGCGAAGGCGAACGCGTCGAAAAGCTTCTGAAAGAAGCTGACATGAATTTGTATCAGGAAAAAGCTCGCCGCAAAGGCGTCACCAAGATTACCGACACTTCGCGCCGCAGACTGAAAAAAGGCTGATTGCCGCTAGACTGGAAGTTGTCTCGAAGTCCCCATACTCCGGTTTGTAGGTGTGCGGCTTTAGCCGCCACGTGAAGAGCCGCCAAAACGGGGCTTTAGCCCCTGAGGGATTGAGATGTCGACAGTATAAGTTACTAATACACCGCGCGCTTTTGCTGCGTCGCCTTGGTCTCCAACGAGAATCGTGGCTCCCGTCTCACCCTCACCGCAAAGTTGCGCGGCTAGATACTCTCCGAACGCCGGCCCGTGCTTGAATCCATGGCCCGACCCGCCGCCTGCCAGCCAAACATTTTCGAACTCCGGATGCCGGTCGATCAGAAAATCACCGTTCGACGTGTTTTCGTACTGGCACACCCGCGTCTCCGTAATCGGAGCATTCTTCAGGGCAGGGAAGCGTCGCGCCACATACTCCCGCGCCCACGTCGCACCTTCCGCGCTCGGCACTCGTGACTGCGTATCAGGATCGACGTGCTCCCCGTGCGCATCCCGAGCGAACTTCAACCCGCGATTCTCGATGTCCGGCATGCCGTACACCAAATCTTCCTGAAACAACCACGTCGGCAGTTGCGGCACCGCGAACCGCGTGTCTCCCGCAGGACAGCCAAAGAGAAACACTTCCTGCCGTGTGGGAAAAATGCGCGAACCCAGTACCTCCGGAAAAATCTTGCCCAGCCACGCGCCACACGCAAAAACAAATTGCCCTGCCGAAATAGTTTCCCGGCCAGACGTGACAATCTGCCCAAGACGCTTCTCGTTGCCACCCGGCGTCGCTACCTGCGCGATCTCCATCTCCACCCCGTGCTTGCTCGCGTCGCGCACCACGCAGTCCACCGCCCGCCGGGCCAGCAGCACTCCGCTATCCGGTTCCAGCACCGCCTCCGCGATTCCATCCATATTTACCTGCGGATAGCGCTTCTCCAGCACGCCGCGATCCAGCACTTCAAACTTCACGTCACATCGTTGCAAGGTCTTTTTCGAGGCGCTCAATTGCGCATCATTAGCCCCAGCCAGCCACAGCACTCCCGTCTGCAAAAACAGCGCAGTCGCCCGCTGCGGCAAACAATCCCTTCCATTGCACCAAAGACCGCTGCGACCATCGCGTGTAAATCTCATCCGCTCCATACCCCATCCGGATGATCCGCGATTCTCCGCCCGAAGACGCCCGCGAATGCGCCGCCCCATACGCGTCCAGCAGCAGAACACGCTGTTTCCGTTGGTGCGCCAGATGCCATGCCGTCCACGCTCCGAACACACCCGCGCCCACCACGACCGTGTCGAATGTTCTACCAGTCGCCATCGTTAGTGGTTCGCCAGGCTTTTCGCCCAGTGTGAAAGATGATTCAGAGATTCCGTATGCGTAGGATCCAGGTGAAGCGGCGTAATCGATGCTTCGCCCGCAAAAACAGCTTCGTAGTCCGAGCCCTTATCGACTTTTTCCCCATCAATCCGCTGCTCGCTCAACCAGAAATACGGCCGCCCCTTTGGATCGGCGCCCTCGCGCAAAACATTCCGCGTAATCTTCTTCGACTGCCGCGTAAATCGCACCCCGCCCTTCCACGTTTCCGGCACATTAATGTTTAGCAGTACCTGCGCCGGCAATCCTTCCTTTAAAATAAGTTCCGCCGCTCGCCGCGCCAACTGTGCCGACGGCCCAAAATTCGCTTCCGCCTTCTTCGAGCAGAGCGACATCGCCAGTCCCGGCACATGATGAATCACCGATTCTCGCGCCGCGCCTACCGTCCCCGAATAGTAGACGTTCTCCCCCAGGTTCGCTCCATGATTGATCCCGGAAATCACCAGATCAGGCGCCTGCTTCAGCAATTTATGTAGCGCCACAATCACGCAGTCCGCCGGCGTTCCATCAATCGCCCACTCATGCTCTGCAATCTTGTGGCAAACGATTGGCTGTCGCAGCGTCAATGATTGCGCCGCCCCACTGCGCTCCCAGCTAGGCGCCACAATATTTACGTCCGCAAAATCCCGCAACTCTTCCGCCAGCGCTCGCAACCCCGCCGCCTGATACCCATCATCGTTCGTCAACAACACATTCGGTTTTTTCATTTTATTTCAGTTTACCTTGCATCCCGCCTTCGCGATCTTTTCGTTCGTCTTCTCTAGATGCCTTCTAATTTCAGCGCGCACGCGTTCTAGGTGAATAGTCTTCCCGTAAGCGGTGGACGTATCGCCCACAATCATCGGCAATTGGCGAACGAATGCTTGCCTAGCCTGCAGATAGAATTCGCATTTGCGGCTATCTGATAGGTCTCCCAATATGTCAAAGGCCCCGCCGATCTCGAATAGCTCGACGTCCAGTTCCTTCGGCGGATTCGCATCGTAGATTAGCAAGGACTTGTTCAGGTTCTCCTCAGCCTGCCGGATAGACTCGTCTTTGGACCCGCGTTTCTTGTGAGCCTTGACTATATAGATCATTGCCCGTGTTCGGTATAGCTCTACCCCGCTAGCGTCTTCGCAGTCACATCCCTTCAGCCACATCTGAATTGTGCTGTCCGCATCGTCGTACCGGCCATCTTGCATCAGGACAAACACCCGATTGATTACATCGTTTTCACTGCGCGGCACCGGTTTCTTATGAAACAGAACCCAAGGCACGAACGCCAAAGTGCCTGCGAGAAGACTGAAGAAAAAGACTTTCCAGATGAAGGTCATTTCGTGAGGGAAAGATGGTCGGGACGGCGAGATTTGAACTCGCGACCTCACGCACCCCAAGCGTGCGCGCTACCAGGCTGCGCTACGTCCCGACCGTTACACCCGCAAATCGCGGCTGTTCAAGCACTTTCAAGGCTATCACTTGCCTTCGAGCAGCGTCAAGAAACTGCGCAGCGAATCACGCAAATCCAGCAGCAATTTCCGGTTCAACTGCGGCGTCACCGCTTCCAAATTATTGAACGCCACCTGATCCACTCCGCCCGTTTCGGTGGCGCCACCGTTTTCCAGATCGCGCAGATGCCGCCGTGCCCCTGCGATCGTGAACCCTTCGTCGTACAGCAGTCGCTTAATCTTCAAAACCAGGTCTACATCTTCCTGGCGATACAGCCGGTGGCCCCGCGAACACTTCACCGGTTGCAGCATCGGGAATTCACTCTCCCAGTAGCGCAACACAAACGGTTTCAGGTCCGCGACGCGGCTCACTTCTCCAATCCGATACAGTTTCTCTTCTTCAGAAAGGCTGATTGCCGCTGCGCTGCTCATCTCAGGTACACCTGCGCTATTTGCCGGGACAATTCCATCGTAGGCGAAAACGCCGCCATGTCAACGCTCTTTGTCTTCCTTGTCTCGATCCTTCGAACGTTCTCGGGCCTGCGTGCGGTCTTCCTGTTTGCGCAACCGCTGAATAAATCGCACCGGCGTCCCAATGAAATTCCACCTGGCCCGCAGTTGATTCTCCAAAAACCGTTCAAAACTGAAGTGCAGCGGCTTTTTCTGATTGGTGAACAGCAAAAACACTGGGGGCGCCACCTTCGCCTGCGTGATGTAGTAAATCCGCACCGGTCGCGCCTTCGGATTCGACGCCCGATCCAGATCGACTTCTTCCTTTAGCCAACGATTCAGCTCGCCCGTGGAAATCTTCCGCTGGCGCGCCGCCGCAACCTGGTCAATCAAGGGATACAGCTTCTGCGTCCGCTCCCCGGTCTTCGCCGAAAGAAACATAATCGGCGCGTAACTCAAAAACTTAAACTTTTCCTGCACCATCTGTTCGTATTCGAACAGCAATTTCCCTTTATCAATCTCGCGCTGTGTGCCGGCACCCTGCGTGGCTTTCTTCTCCTTACCTTTCGCAGTTCGAGCGTGAGTATCGGCGGCCCGCTGTGCCGCTTCCACCGCCAGATCCCACTTATTCACCACAATAATTACCGAACGTCCCGATTGTTCCGCCGTACTCGCGATGGTCGCATCGCCACTGGTAACGCCTTGTTCGCCGTCAATCACCAGAATCGCCACATCCGCGCGTTCCAACCCGCGTTTCGCCATCACTACGCTGAGTTTCTCCGCCACCAGGTTGGTTTTTCCTTTGCGGCGAATCCCGGCCGTATCCACAAATCGATAAGTCTTGCCTTCGTGCACCACTTCCGTATCCACGCTGTCCATCGTCGTTCCCGGAATTGGCGACACGATCGAGCGCTCTTCACCCGCCATGCGATTCAGCAGCGTAGACTTGCCCACATTCGGCCGACCGATAATCGCAATCTCAATTTCCTTCTTCTCTTCCGGCTCGTCTTCCGCCGCGTTCCCGTGCATTTGCGCCAGCGCCGCATCCAGCAAATCGTCCACGCCCGTGCCGTGTTCCGCGGCAATAGGAAACACCGGAACACCAATCTTGTGAAACGGTGCCGTATTCCCCTGCTGCAATTGCGAATCGATCTTGTTCACTGCCACCACAAACGGCTTGCCCGTCTGCCGCAAATGTCGCGCCAATTCCTCGTCCAGCGGCGTTAATCCCTGGTCGCTATCCACCACCAGCACCAGCAGCGCCGCATTGTCGATCGCCACTCGCGCCTGCCGGAAAATTTCTGTTGGGATTACCGCCTTATCGTCCGGAACGATTCCGCCCGTATCCACCACCTCCAATACCCGCCCCCGCCATTCCGCCTTGCCATAAATTCGATCGCGCGTGATTCCAGGTTCGTCCGTAACGATCGCCCGCCGCGTGCCGGTAAGACGATTAAACAACGTAGACTTGCCGACATTCGGCCGTCCGACAATCACTAATGACGGGAGCTTTTCTGCCATGGGGTCACAAAGGATTACAGTTCGTTTTCGCCGCTATTATGCAAACTTCCAATGTAGCGCAGTATCGCTCAACTAGCGAGCTTCCCATGCGCCCACCACTCATCGCTCAATCGCTCGCGCGACTCGCATTGGCCCCGCGACCGCCTGCCGATCCACTCGACTCACGAGCACCTCTATCTCCAGAACAGCTTGATTCCAATCACTTATCTGAGTAGTGTTCTCAGTAACCAAGTGTCACGGTGTCCTCAGTCGCTTCTCGGGGGAAGCGTCTGAAGCATTCTCGCTTCGCGAGGTGCCTTCAAAATGTGTAAGGGGAGAAGCAAATGAACAGGTCCATTCGCAACCTGAGCATGCTCATCTTTTTGTTCGCCGCACTTATTCTTAGTGACCCTTGGAACGCCAACGCACAAACTTTTCGCGGAACCATTCTTGGTACCGTCACCGATTCTTCCGGCGGTGCTGTCCCCGGTGCTACTGTCACCGTCAAGAATAACGACACCGGCCTCACCCGCACCGTCACCACCACCGATGACGGCAGTTACGCCGCTCCAGAACTCCCCATCGGCAACTACACTGTCACCGTCGAGAAGAGCGGCTTCAAACTCGCCGTCGTCAACGATATCCGCGTCGAAGTCTCCAGCGAACGCCGCGCCGACTTCGTCCTGCAGCCCGGCCAGCTAGCCCAAAAAGTCGAAGTCCAAGGCGAAGAACTCCCGCAAGTCGAATCCACTTCAAACACGCTCGGCGGTATCGTTGAATCCAAAATCGTTACCAGCCTTCCCGTGAATGGCCGCGACTACCAAAAGCTCATCTTCCTGGTTCCTGGCGTAACCGGCTCCCCAGACCAGATCACCGACTCTCCCGGCTCCTTTGGCATCTTCTCAGTGAATGGCGCCCGCGGCCGTGCCAACAATTTCCTTCTCGACGGCACCGACATGAATGATGGGTATCGCAACGATCCCGCCATCAATGAGGCCGGAACCTATGGCACGCCCGCCACGATTCTTCCCGTCGAAGCCATCGCCGAACTGCGCGTCGCTTCCAACTTCGAAGCTGAATATGGTCGCAGCGCTGGCGGCGTCATCAACGTCGTGACCAAGAGCGGCACCAACCAGTTGCATGGCTCCGGATTCGAATTCTTCCGCAACACTGCTCTCAACGCCCGTAACTATTTCAATCCCGCCGTCAACGAACCCGGCGGCCAGCCTCAGGAACCCTTCCACAACAATCAATTTGGCGGCTCCATCGGCGGCCCCATTATCAAAGATAAAACCTTCTTTTTCGTCGACTACGAAGCTGTACGCGAAACCGGAAGGCTGAATTACACCACCCTGGTTCCTTCCGCTCAGGAAATCGCCATCGCCACCACGGACATCGGCGGCACCGTCAACCCCGTGGTAGCAAAATTACTCGCCATGAATCCCTGGCCAACTCCCAACATCTCCACCAACGCTTTTTCTGGGGTGAACAACGCCTTCGTCGCCACTCCCTTCTCCAATCGCGTCGACAACGGCATCGTCAAGATCGATCACAATTTCAACAAAGACAATCTCCTCACTGGCCGCTATTACATCGGCGATAGTCAGCAAAGTTTTCCACTTGGCTTGGTAGGCGGCAGTCTCTTGCCTGGCTACAACGTGGCCACCCCCACTCGCGTCCAGATGATCGCGCTCTCCTACGTCGCCGTGATAACTCCCAACATCATTAACGAAACGCGCTTGGGCTGGAACCGCTTCGCCGAAGGATTTTTCCCCGAAGATCGCAGCTTCGATCCTTCCTCAATTGGCCTGGATACTGGCGTTGGCTCTTACAATTTCGGTCTTCCGCGTATCAACGTGGGCGGCTACGCGCAAATCGGCGCCAACTACACCGTGCCCCGCCAGCGCGTCGACACCAACTGGCACTACATCGACAATCTTTCCTGGAAAGCTGGCAAACACGATATCAAGTTCGGTTACGAATTCCGCCGCACCTCCATCTCGCAAATTCTCAACATCGATTTCCGCGGAAGACTCAGCTTCGGCGGGAGTGCCCCGGCAGTCAGTACTTGCGGAACGACACCTGGCTCATCGTCGCTCTGCCAAGCTTTGGCAAGCTTCCTTTCCGGCACTCCGACCGGCGGAAGTATTGCTTCCGGTAACACCGACCGCAACACCTTCCAGAATTCTCACGCCCTCTATTTTCAAGACAGCTATCGCATGTCCAAAACGTTTACCGTCAACCTCGGCCTCCGCTACGACTACTACGGACTCATGCAAGAGAAGCATGGCAACTTCACCAACATCCTGCTCGATCAAGCAACACAGGTCGCCACTCCCGTCGTTATCGGCGCCGGCCGTCTCTACCAGCCCGACTACAACAACGTCGCGCCTCGCGTCAGCATTGCTTGGGATGTGATGGGCAATCAGAAAACCGTTCTGCGCGCCGGCTACGGCATTTTCTACGATGCATTCTCTCAAGACGGTTTCATCGGCCAGGTTCCCTACAACAGCATTTTCGATCCGGGCAATGCCTACGCCGGCTTCGGCCCCAATCCCATTTCCTTTGCTTCGGTTGCCGGAGGTCCCTTCACGCCGGGCACTCCGGTTTATGGTGGCACTTCGCCAATGTCCGATGGTTTTGGCGTCGATCCCAATCTCCGCACGCCCTACATGCAGAATTTCAACCTCAACTTGCAACAGCAAATCGCCCGCAAGATGGTTCTCGAAGTCGGCTACGTGGGCTCCAATGGCCACAAATTGTTGCGCACCATCGATGCCAACCAGCCCACGCAGGCCATGATTACCGCTGCAGATCTCGGCTGCAATTGCATCAATGACGGCACCGTGCCGCGCTTCTACACCAGCAGCAGTCCATCCAACAGTTTCTACTACCTCAACTATCTGCAGAGCGCTTCAAATTCCAACTACAATTCGCTTCAGACCAGCTTCCGCATCAATGACTGGCATGGACTGACCACCACCTTCAACTACACATGGTCCCACTCCATCGACGATGCCAGCGACCTTTGGGAATACATCACCAACGGTTCCACGCCAAATCAGACATACACTCCCCATGCCAATCGCGGCAATTCCAATTTCGATGTCCGCAATCGCATCGCCTGGAATTTCGTCTATCAGATTCCCGATGCAAAAGATTCCAAGATGAAGCTCATCCGCAATGGCTGGGGTCTGAATGGAATTCTCACCGTGCAATCCGGCCAGCCCTTCCAATTCAATTACAACTTCGAAGACGACTACGACGGCAGCGGCAGTTTCTACGGAGTTCCGGATATCGTCGGGCCCGTCCACTACAATCAAAGCGATCCCGCCAACTACGTCAACTTAAACGCATTCGCGGTTCCGTGCACGCCGAAGTCTAGCGGTTTCGACGGCACTGCCTCTTCCTGCACTCCGGGCACGCGCCACTATGGCAGTCTCGGACGCAATTCGCTGCTCGGCCCGCACTTCCGTCAATTCGACTTTTCACTTTTCAAAAATACGCACATAACCGAACGCCTCGCCATGGAGCTGCGCTTCGAGGCCTATAACCTCTTCAACCATCCCAACTTTGCCAATCCCTATCTGCCATTCTTCGTGGCGGACCCAGCCATCAACGGCAACACTCCCGCTGGCCGCTACCAGGGCAGCTACCCGCTCACCGCCACCGGCGACGTTGGCATCGGCTACCCGTTCCTGGGCAGCGGCGGTCCGCGCAGCCTGCAAGTCGCCGCCAAGTTCACCTTCTAGCTGAATTTGTGCCTTTTCATCGAACGGCCTCGCCACATGGCGAGGCCGTTCTTTTTTGGGAAGATATGTAAGTTATTGTATCCAAAGGCTACTAACTCATACGAGCCTGGCTGCTATTTACTGTGACGTCTCCAATTCCGATCTACCAACACTCGACGCCCCGCCTCCTAACCCATTCAAACTCCTATGCTCATAGCAACCTGTGATAGTTTTGTCCCCTCTTCTGCGTACTAAGTTATGGAACCGCTGAGACCAGGTCGAATGAGCGCACCGGGAAAAACGGACCCTACGGACTTGATTGTTCGGGCGCGGACCGGGGATGCCGACGCTTGGGGCGATCTTTATCGTGAGTATGCACCGGCGATTTTTCGTTTTTGCCGCCGGGCCATGCCCACGCGTGAAGACGCGGAAGACGCGACCATGGAGATTTTTATGAAGTTGCGCGACAAACTTGCTCAATACGATGAAGGCCGCTCCTTCACGGCTTGGCTCTACAAAGTGGCGGCTAACCACTGCTGGGACTTGCTCCGCCGCCGCAAGCTTCGCCAGGACAAAGAGACCGAAGACGTAACCGAAGTGCCACTCGAAACTCCCGATGCCAATCAGCTCGAGCGCCTGATCGAAGAGCGTACCAGCGAAGAAGTTCGCAAAGCTCTCGACAAACTTGGCGTTCGCGCTCGCATGGCCTTGGTCATGCGCTACTACTCCGATATGAGTTACGACGAAATTGCAGACGCTCTGGGCGTGCGGCGAGCGTTTGTTGGTGTTGTTTTGCTGCGCGCAAGACATGAACTCCGACAAGCGCTGGGCGAAAATACCGTGCTGGCCGCGGGAGGCATTCGGTGAACCAAACAGACTCAACCACCAACCGGCATGTGGACGAAATGACCCTGCTGCTCTACGTCGAACGGCAACTCGACCGCGAGCGCGCTCAAGAAGTCTCCTTGCACACCCAGACTTGTACCAAATGCCTCACCATGTTGCGGGCCCTCGACCGCGAATCGCGGCTGCTGACCCGTGCCATGTTCGAGGAAGATGAACCGTTTCCCGCGCGCCTGGCGCAGTTTCGAGTAGCCGCGCAGCGCTCCATGCAATGGATTTGGGGTGTGGTTTTTGGCCTGGCCGTTTTAGGCGTCTACGCCCTGTACACCGGTTACATCGAGCCTTGGGAAAGACAACTGGATCAAGCTGGATTCGGCAGTACGAACCTGCTGAGCTTGCTCGTCTTCCAAGGCGCCTTCTGGAAAGGATGGCAATCCATGTTCACTTTATTCGAATTCATAGCGTTGGCCGCGTTAGCAGGTTTTGCTCTCTTCGCGTTTCGCAAATACTTCCGGCGCGGCTCGGCGCTGGCGGTCATGTTCGCCAGTCTGGGGCTAGCCCTTTCGCTCGCCTCTCCCGCCTCTGCCACGGAATTCCGCAAAGGCGACACCGTCACGGTGAACAAGGATGAAGTCATCAAGAGCGACTTCTTTTTCTCCGGCCAGCATCTTCGCCTCGAGGGCACCGTCGATGGCGATGTCTACGCCTTCGGCCAGCAGGTCGATGTTCCCGGCCATATCACCGGCGATCTCATCTGTTTTGCGCAAAGCGCCCGCGTCAGCGGTCACGTCGATGGCAACATTCGTTCTTTTACCAACAACATCACCCTTAGCGGATCCATCGGCCGCAATGTTACCGCTTTCAACGAAGTCTTCAATCAGGATAGCAATGCCACCATCGGCCACAGTCTGACCGTTTTCGCCCAAACCTTGACTCTCGATGGCAAAGTTGGTCGCGACCTCCTCGGCTTTTTCCAGCAAGCCACGCTCTCTGGCACCATCGGCGGCTCCCTCAAGGCCAAGGGCGATTCTCTGACCATCGCCTCCGGCGCGGTGATTGATGGCAAAGCCAGTTTTGAAGGCGGGAAACCTGCCAATGTCTCCTCTGATGCCAAGCTGGCCTTTCCTTTAGAGTACAAACACGAAGAACGTCGGTCTCACATGGATCGCGGTGTTGGTTACTACATTTGGCGTGTGATCTGGACTGGCACGTTTGTCTTGTTCGGCATCGTGCTCTTCGCTCTGATGCCTCGCTTCTCCCATGAAACTGTCGAACTCGGCGAACACTATGGCGCTTCTTTTGGGCTCGGTGTTCTGGTTCTCTTTGGGATACCCATCGCCGCTCTCATCGCCTGCTTCACCATCATCGGCCTGTTCGTCGGCCTTTCCACTTTGCTTTTGTGGTTCGTCGTGCTGCTGGCCGCGGAAATCGTTGTGGGCTCCATCGTCGGTCAGTGGATGCTCGGACGCACCTTGGAATTCTGGCCCTTGGTACTGCGTATGGCCGTCGGTGTTGCACTCGTCCGTGTGATTACCAGCATCCCCTTCATAGGCGGCTGGGCTGGCTTTGTGGTCGTGCTGTGGGGCATGGGAGCCATATCGCTGGCGCTCTACCGCCGCTTGCAGCCGGTAATCGCCCCCAGTGTTCCGTCTATGCCGGTTGGTCCCAGCGGTACGCCGCTGCCCGCCAACACCACCATCGGTGGCATGCAGTCCGCGTAGTCTTCAACTCAATTCGCAAAAAAAAAACGGGTCCCGAATTTCCGGGACCCGTTGCCTTTTGCGGAGGCGGAGGAATCTCGAATCTACGGCACGCGCACCTTGGCTGCCTGGAACGCTGGCGCCACATTGTTTAGGTACAACGCGCGCACCGATACGGTCGAACCCGCAACGAACACCGGGTCCGTCGTATTCGATAGCCCATCAAATATTGTGTAGTTCAGGTACGTAGCCACCTGCGGCGTCGGCGGCAGTGAAGTATTCAGCGCGGTGATATACGCGGGCAAATTTGTAACCGTAAATGTCGTTCCCGTCGTTGCCACCGTTCCGGTAAATCGCGAGAACCGCAACAAGAAATTGTTCGCCGTTACGTTCGTTGCCGTCCCCACAACTGCAGCCGAACTTACCTGCACACGAACCTGCTGTCCTGCCACTAAATTCGATGTAAATCCCGTAATGGTGTTCAGCGGAATCGACAGCGTCTTCGTATCAATATATCCAATGGGATTCGTTCCCGCCGTCAGAAATATCGGTGAACCAATAGTCAACGCCGTCAACGCCGCATTAGTTGACGTGACCACCTTATCCGACACAATTAGTCCGAAAGTTCCCGCGGTCGCCGTTGGGTAAACCACACCTTCCACTTCATCCACCGATGTAGCATCCAACACATCCACTTCCGTGGCCGTCAGCGTTCCCACCGCCGCTAATGCCGCATCCACACTGACCGTGCTGCCCACTTTGATACACGAAGGCGCCAGCGCGCATTGCGTATACCCAAGGCTGGTGCTCGGCGCGTCAAATATCGTGTTTCCGTTTATCGTCGCCGTCAGCGTCTGTCCAGAAATTCCCGACTTGACCGAAATGCTGTTCGACGTAAACGCCGTCACCACTCCCACAAAATCTTCAATCGCGTCCACCGATCCAGTAGGCAGGCCCGTGCGCGTTGTCGTGGCCGCCGTGAACACGCCGGTATTCGAAAAACTCACGCTCACCCCATTCGTGTTGGTGATCGCGTTGTTCAAATTAAAATTTAACCCAATCCATTGCGACTGGTTTGCCACCAACGCCAACGGTGTTGCAAACGTAAACGTCACCGTCGTCGCCGCAGATGCCGGCAGGTTACACACCGCACCCGCCAAGCAACTTCCCATCGCCGCGTTCGTAGGATTAATAAAGATCCCACTCGATCCCGCCAAGGTCACGCTGATCGCCGTATACGTCCCGGCAGGCACCGTAGCTCCAGCCTCCACCAGCGAAGAGTCCGTCTGCAACCGCGTCATCTCAAAATTTGTTGTCGTTGAGCTCACTGCCACTGGATTGCCCGTGGTGGGCGTCAGGCTCACGCCTATCACCGGCAGCGTCATGCTCAGCACGTTCACGCTCGACGATGCCGACGCATAAATCGTCATACTCACCGTTGCATTCCCGGTGCCGCCGCCCCCGCAATTTACGGTGCAGGCTGATTTAACGCCGCTACAGGACGTCAGCGGCAATACCGCCGCCAACGCAAAGAGTGCCAGTAAGCTTTTCGAGCGCATGCATACACCCCACGACCGGATTTTACGGACTGGGACCGATGGTCAATCTATTAGGAATCCCCAATGCCACTCTATCCCTTCGCGCGCTTACCTATGGGCCCAGGATGCCCCTTGCGTGCCTAACTGCTAACCGTCTTTTCGTCCAGTTTCCCTTCTATCCGCAACATGCCAAGCGGTTTTCGCCCGTCAAGCCACCTTCTCCAGTCCCTCCTGCGGAGTGTGTTATCGTTAGCTTTTCAGGTTGCGCTCTGCAACGCAGGTGGCTTTCTGGCTAAACGCAGTTCGAAGACTGTTTCCCCCGAATCCCGGCCTACTTCCCTTGCGCCGGACCGCGTCTACGTACCCCTCGAAGAGGAACTAGCTCCCCGGCGCACCAAAGCCCCCGCCGCTACCCGTGATCTACCGGATGACCTAGACGATCCGACGGTCCTCCCCGAATCCGCTGCCCCTCGCGACCCCAATAAGCCTTCCATGGAGCAGATTTTCGGTCCCGGCGGCTACTTAGACAAATGCATGATTGGTGGCTACGAGCATCGCCCTGCCCAGCTAGAGATGGCCCAGGCCGTTGATCACGCCTTCGAGAATCATCATCACGCCATCGTCGAAGCCGGCACCGGTACCGGCAAAACCCTCGCCTACCTCCTGCCCGCCATTTGCAGCGGCCGCCGCGTCGTTGTTTCCACGGCCACCAAGTCCCTCCAGGAACAGCTCTACCAAAAAGACGTCCCCTTCCTCCAAAAGCACTTCGCTCCCGAGCTCAAGGTCGCGGTCATGAAGGGCCGCTCCAATTTCCTTTGCCGCACCAAGCTGCACGCCCTTGCCGATCAGCCCATGCTTCGCGGCCTCGAAGAACTCGACGCCTTCAAACAAATTAAGGAATGGGCCAAGGTCACCGAAACCGGCGATCGCGCCGAACTCACGTTTCTCCCCGACGATTCCGACCTCTGGACGCGCATCGACGCCCGTCGTGATACCTGCACCGGGAAAAAGTGTCCTGAATTCGAACAGTGCTTCCTCACCGCCATGCAGACTCGCGCCAAAGACGCCGATCTCATCATCGTCAATCACCATCTTTTCTTCGCCGACCTCGCCCTCAGGCAAGACGACTTTGGCAGCATTCTCCCTGAATATTCCGCCGTCGTTTTCGACGAAGCCCACGAAATGGAAGATGTCGCCAGCGATTACTTCGGCCAGCAAATCTCCAATTTCCGTTTCGAAGAACTGGCCCGCGATGCCGACCAGGCCCTGCGCCTCACTCATCTTGGCAGTCCCACGCTGCTTCGCCGCACGCAACGCATCCGCGAGAAGAACCGCGCCTTCTTCGATGCTTTCCCCCCGCGCGATGGCCGGTTCCCGTTCACCCGCAACGAACGCGAAGCCTTCCTCGAACAAAATCACGAAGCCTACGATTCCTTGATGAACTCGCTCAAGGGCATGGAAACCGAATTCGCCGCGCTCACCCAAAAGCCCGAGGAACTTCTGCGCGTCGCGCGTCGCAGTTTCGAATTGCGCCAGGAACTTGCCTTTCTTTTCGAGTCCAACGAAAAAAACTACGTCTACTGGTTCGAGCGCCGCAACAAAGGTGTCTTCCTCGCCGCCACTCCCATCGATGTCAGCCAGATTCTCCGCGAGCGCCTTTTCGAATCCTTCGACACCGTTGTTCTCACCTCCGCCACTCTCACCGTCGGCGGCAAATTCGAATACATTCGCCAGCGCCTTGGCCTCGATCACGTGAAAGAAAATGCTCTTCCTCCCGAGTTCGACTACGGCCACCAGGCTCTCCTCTACCTTCCGCATAAAATGCCCGATGTCCGCGACGCAGGATTCTCCAGCAAAGCTGCCGACGAAATTGTGGAATTGCTCGAACGTAGTCAGGGCCGCGCCTTTTGCCTCTTCACCAGCTATTCGCAAATGAACGATCTTTTCGAACGCGTCCGCAATCGCATCGATTTCCCGGTGCTCCTGCAAGGCACCGCGCCCCGGCCTGTCCTTCTCGAGCGCTTCAAAAACACGCCAAACGCCGTCCTCTTCGCCACTTCCAGTTTCTGGCAGGGTGTAGACGTTCCCGGCGATCAACTCTCCTGCGTCATCGTCGACCGCCTCCCCTTCGCTGTTCCCAGCGACCCCATCGTCGCCGCACGCGTTCGCGCCCTCCAGGAAGAAGCCCGCAATCCCTTCTCCGAATTCCAGGTGCCCCAGGCGGTGCTCTCCTTGAAACAGGGCTTTGGCCGCCTCATCCGCTCCAAAACCGACCGCGGCGTTCTCGCCCTGCTCGATAGCCGCATCCTGCGGATGCCCTATGGTAAAATTTTCTTAGATTCGCTGCCGCAATACCGACGCACCAATGACTTGGCAGAAGTGGCGCGATTCCTGAACGAAAACAACACCATCTGAGCTCAGCGAATGACTCGAACCTTCCTGGGGTAAACAGGGCAGAAGTTGGAGGCCTTAGCCTCCTGGAAAGATAACTTTCAACGATGTTTCAAGTCAGCGTAGAAGAGACATTTTCCTCCGGGCACGCCCTTCGCGGCTACAAGGGCAAGTGCGAGAACGTCCACGGCCACAATTACCGCGTTCAAGTCACGCTCGAAGGGCCTCAGCTCGACAATATCGGCCTGCTGGTCGACTTCACTCAACTTAAGCAAGTGCTGCGCGGCATCATCAAGCGACTCGACCACCAATTCATCAACGATCTCGAGCCATTCAACACCGTGAATCCCTCGGCTGAAAATATGGCCAAGTATTTTTACGATGAAATTTCCAGTCAGCTCATTGGCCTGCCGCCCGGCGCCCACATCACTCATACCGTGATATGGGAAACCGATACGGCCAGTGCCCGGTACAGTCCGCGCAGTTAGAGGTAACGACATGAATCGTTCCATCTACATTATTTTTATTCCCGCGCTTCTCATCGCCGCGGGCTACATCGTTATTCTTCGCATGATGGGCATTTCCCCCGGCTACCCTCGTCTGATCGGCGCGATGGTGTTGTTTTTTGGCGGAATCTACTGGCTGTCGAAACGCACTGCGAAAAAAGAGAAAGCGGCTGCTGCAGAAACGCACGGTCCCAACACGTAGGGCCCATGTTTATCACCGAGATTTTTAAATCCATTCAAGGCGAAGGAACCCGCGCCGGCCTTCCCTGCATCTTCGTCCGTCTCACCGGATGCAATTTGCGCTGTGCCTGGTGCGATACTGCCTATGCTTTCCACGGTGGACACAAGATGAGCGTTTCCGACGTGCTCGAGCGCGTCGAAGCACTGAATCGCCTGGCCGATGGTTCGCCCGCAGGCGTTCCTCTCGTCGAATTAACCGGAGGCGAACCGCTGCTCCAGGAAGAGATTTACTCGCTGGCTGAAAAGCTTCTGGCCGCCGGCTATACCGTAATGATCGAAACCAGCGGCGAGCGCTTCATCGGCCGTTTGCCCAAGCAGGTCATCAAAATTGTCGACGTGAAGTGTCCCGATTCCGGCGAAGCCGATACCTTCAACCCCGACAATCTTCAAGAGCTTGGCGAACACGACGAAATCAAATTCGTCGTCTCTAGCCGCAAGGACTATGAATTCGCTCGTGATTTTTCGCGACAGCATCGCTTGGCCGAGCGTGTTAAGCAGGTCCTGATTTCCCCGGTCAACGATGACCCGCACGGCAAATGGACCGGCCTACAACCGCGCTTGCTTGTCGAGTGGATGCTCGAAGATGGAGTGCCCGCCAGGCTCGGCCTTCAACTACACAAAATTGTCTGGGATCCAGCGCTGCGCGGTGTCTAGCACCATGCCTCGCAGCCACAATTCGAAACAATTACTTCAGGGGATTTGATTCAATGGCGAAAATTGAAGCAGTCGTATTGCTCAGTGGAGGCATGGACTCCTGTGTTTGCGCCGCCATCGCCTGCCAACTCCACGGAGCGGAGCATGTCGCCCTTCTCCACGCCAGTTACGGCCAGCGCACCGAAGCCCGCGAACAGCGCGCCTTCCGCGAAATCGGCGATGTCCTGCAAGTTCCCACTCGTCTCATGGTCAAACTCGATCATTTTCGCACCATCGGCGGCTCCGCACTCACCGATACAAATATCCGTGTCCCGGAAAACGAATTCAACGCCCTCGGCCCAAACGGCAGCTCCATACCCGTGACTTACGTACCTTTTCGCAACGCCCATTTCCTCAGCGTCGCCGTCAGTTGGGCCGAAGCCATCAACGCCCACGAAATCTACATCGGTGCCGTCGCCGAGGATAGTTCCGGCTATCCTGACTGTCGCCCCGAATACTACCGCGTGTTTCAGGAACTCATCCGCGTCGGCACTCGCCCCGAAACCAGGATCGACATCGTCACGCCCGTAATTCAAATGAAAAAAAGCGAGATTATCCGCCGGGGCAGGGAATTGAGCGCCCCATTACACCTGACTTGGTCCTGTTATCAGGGCGAAGACCTCGCCTGTGGCACCTGCGACAGTTGTCTCCTGCGTCTCCGCGCCTTTGCCGAAGCACATGACACCGACCCGATACCGTACCAACTCCGCTCCGCTCATTCTCGCTAACAAATCTTACTGCCCATTGGAATCTTACAAAGATGAGCGATAATGGGTTCTGTACCAGCCAGCGGACCAGGGCTGGGGCTCCTCACGACAAAAAAGGAGATTGGAGCATGCCGAAAGTGTTGAAATCGTACGCGCTCGCCGCGATGCTGATTGTTGCACTCGCTAGTTTCTTTGCATCGCGGGCCGCTGCACAGAATGATGGAAAGATTGAAGGCTCGATTATCGATTTTGATGGGAAACCGTGGGCCGATTTGCCGGTCAGTATTAAGAGTGACATGGGCGCCGTTCAACAATCGAAGACGGATTCCAATGGAAAGTTTATTTTCCCCAATTTAAAACCAGGGAAGTACACCTTCACTGTCAAGCCACCTCAAATGGCGCAACCCTTCGATATTCCGACTCAGGTGGCCGCGGGTGGCGGGACGCCTCCCATCAATTTGAACTTCAAAGACATTCTCGAGAAGCAGAATCCCGAAGCTGCCGCCAAATATAAACAGCAGCAAGAACAGCAGCAGAAGTTCACCGGCATGAAGGAACACTTCACCAAAGGTGTTGGATTCCTCGATCAGGAACGCGCTGCCAAGGCGGAACTTTCCAAAGCTCCTGCCGACCAGAGAGATGCCGCTAAGCAAAAAGTCGCTGACCTCGGCAATCAGGCCATCACAGAATTCCAGGAAGCGCAGAAAGCCGCTCCGGAAAAAGATCCCAACGTCCATTTGTTTTGGGCGCGTATGGGTGAAGCCTACGACCTCGCGGGTCGCAATGATGAGGCCATTAACGCCTATCAGCAGGCCGTTGCCGCCAAGCCCGACAATGCCAGCTACTACAACAATCTTGGCAACGTCTTGGGTCGCACCGGAAAAATCGAGGAAGCCAAAGCTGCTTACAGCAAGAGCGCGGAACTCGATCCAGCGAACGCTGCTCTCGCCTGGCGCAATTTCGGTATCAGTCTGTACCAGGCTGGTCGCATGACTGAAGCTGTCGAGCCGCTGCAGAAGTCCGCCTCCATCGATCCCAAAAATGCCCAAACCTTTTATCTGCTGGGCGCTTGCCTTGTAGCCTCGGCCGATTACAAGCAAGTTGGCGATAAGATGCAAGTGACGCTGAAACCGGGCACCGTGGAAGCCTATCAGAAGGCCATTGACCTCGATCCCAATGGTCCTTGGGGCACCCAGGCGAAACAGGGACTCGAGCAGGTTCAGCAGCTCACTGGCGGTATCGATATGAAGACCGGTAGCACCAAGAAGAAAAAGCCGTAGACCGCATCAAGTTAAACAACAACTCAACCGGCCTGCTTTTTGGGCCGGTTTTGTTTTGCTACGCCGCTAGCTGTGGGTCAGCGTGCCGGTAATCTTGGTGCGCCGTAGTGCCCAGCTAAACACCGCAATCGACGCGGGCAACGCAACTACTCCGAATCCAACAAGAACCAAAAGCGGCCGACCGACTCCGACCACGCTCGCTCCATCCAGCAACGCTCTCCGCATCGCATCCAAGGCATACGTTACCGGATTCACTTTTGCGATTACTTGCAGCCAGTGCGGAAGAATATCCACGGGGAAAAGCATCCCGCCGATCACGCTGGACAGTCCGAGAATCATCCACTTCAGCGGATTCCCCCGCTTGAACAACAGCAAATGCGCCGCCGATAAAATTCCCAACGCCGAAAACGCCAGCAGCGTCGCCAGCAACACGACTACCACCGATAGCCAGTTCGCACTTCCCAGCGGAAAGCCAAACAAAATCGCGCCCCATGCGATGTACACCGCGATGCGCATCGTCGTCGCCACAAACGGATACATCGCGGAACCCGCCAGAATTAAAGACAGCGGTATTTGTGATACCAACAAAGGCTCCAGCGTGCGTGTATCCCGAGCCTCCAACAAGCTGCGATCAAACGTATCCATCGCCTCATTCAAATAATCGAAAAATATAAAGCCCACCAGGGAATACGTGAAGTAACTTCTCCCCTGCGGCAGCGCTTCTCGTAATTCTGGTGAATCCACGAAACGTGCCACGTAGTAAAGCATTGTCGCGCCCAGCAATGCCTGGATAATTTCGAACACAAACGGACTGCGATAGGTAGCCGCTATCCGCAGATCGCGCACAAAAAATAGAAAGAAATCGCGAAGCGCTCTCCTCACGCCGGATGCGCCTCCTCGGAAAAAGACACGTTTCGCCCCGTTACCCGCAGAAATACTTCTTCCAGAGACCCGCAACCATAAGTTTTCTGAAGCGCTGCCGGCGAATCAATCGCCAATACTTTCCCATCGTGCAGAATCGCTACACGGTCCGCTAGAAACTCAATTTCCGGAAGCGTATGTGACGCGAACAAAACGCTAGCGCGGCGTTGCGCCAGCACTTCTGACTTCAGAAAGTACCGGAATTCCGAAGCCGCAATCGCATCCAGACTTCGCGTCGGCTCATCCAGGAGCAACACGGTGGGCTCATGCAGCAGCGCTCGCAACAAGCTCAACCTCTGCACAGTCCCCGAAGAAAGCGTGCGCACCTGCCGATCGATTACGCCTTCCAGCCCGAATCGCTTCGCAAACTTCTGTATTTTGCCTTCTAGATCCGCGCCCTCTAAGTGGTTCAGCCGCCCGAAGAATCGCAGATTTTCCCGTCCGCTCAAACGCGCATAAAATCCCAGGTCGCTCCCGGCGTGGTATCCCAAATTCCTTCGAACCGCCGCAGGCTCCTTCTCCGTGTCGTGACCGCCAAGCAATGCATGCCCTTTTGTCGGCACCAGCAGCGTCGCCAGAATCCGCAGCAGTGTGGTTTTCCCAGCCCCGTTAGCGCCCAGCAGCGCGACCGCCTCGCCCGGCTGCACTTCCAACGAAATTCCACGCAATGCTGCAAACGTCGGCCGCGCGAACGGCTGGAGAAATGCCCGCCAGCCTCCTTGCGTAGGAGGAAACCATTTTTCTAGAGATTCGACTCTGATCGCCGCTTCAGACACTCCCGAATTTATAACGTGTCTGCATGCGGAAAACAATCGGCCTCAGTGTTGCTCCCGCTGCATAGCGCATACCCGCAAACCCCGGTAAGATATTCACGACGTCCAAATGGCGGTCGTGCCCGGCCTCGTTCAACATCCTCTCTGGAGCCTTTTGCATGGTGGCATTTACAAATCGCGTCGTTGCCCCTCCCCACGTGCTCGTGCGACACCTCGACGGCGAAGCGGTCCTCCTCAATCTCGAGACCGAGCGCTATTTTGGCCTGGACGCGACCGGCTCACGCATGTGGGAACTCGTCACCACTTCTCCCAACATCGACGATGCCTACACCAAACTTTCACACGAATTCGATGTGCAACCAGAATTGCTTCGTCAGCACCTCGTCGATCTTGTCAAACAGCTCGTCGACAACGGACTCCTGACCGTTTCCTCCAACGATGTGGGAACAATTCCAGCGATATAGGGCGCTGGACCCTAACGCCCGGAAACTCTTCCGCCGCGCCGCCCTGCTCCTGCCCATGATCCGCGCCTCCCTTCGATTCCGTGGCTACAAAAAAACGCAGCAATGGTTGCAGTCGCGTCTCGGCCAGAACGCACCGTCCGTTTCATCCATTTCGCAGCCGAATCAATCTCTTTCCATGACCTGCCGCATGGTGCATTCCGCCGCGCACTACGGCCCCATTCGTCCCACCTGTTTAGAGGAATCCTTGGCCCTTTGGTATCTCTTGAGCCAACAGGGAATTTCGCCTCAACTCCGAATTGGCGTTCGTAAGTCTGACGGCAAGTTCCAAGCACACGCCTGGGTTGAATACCAAGGCCACACTCTTAACCAATCCGACGAAGTTCACAAACACTACGCCGCATTCGATAGCGACCTGGTGGAGCCGCCGGCAGGTTCATCATGAGCGGCTTCTTCGGCATCATCCGCCACGACGGTGCTTCCACACCCGACGCCGCATTAGAAAAAATAGTGCAGCAACTAAGCACTCGCGGCCCAGACGGCACCAACATTTGGAAACACAACGGCGTAAGCACCTGCTTTGCCCTGATGCAAACCGATCCCACTCGCCAGACGCGCCAACAGCCAGTGGCCCTTGACGATCGCTGTTGGTTGCTTGGCGATGTGCGCCTCGATGGACGCGCAGAACTCCGTGAACGTCTCACAAAATCCGGCGAGCACCTCGCGCCCGAAGCCACCGATGAAGAACTCCTCCTCCACGCCTGGCGCTGTTTCGGCGAAGCCACGTTGCCATCTCTTCTCGGCGACTTTGCCTTCGCTCTTTGGGACGCCCACGAAAAAAAACTCTGCTGTGCCCGCCACTTCATCGGAGCCCGTCCATTTTTCTATTCGGAATTTCCCGGCGGCTTCTGCTTTGGCAACACCCTGCAAACCTTCCGCGTCGTTCCAGAAATATCTCACGAACTCGACGAGCACTTCATAGGCGACTGTCTCCTGGCAGGTTGGTGCGCCGATCCCACCCGCACGGTCTATCGCCACATACATCGCCTGCCAGCCGCCCACATTCTCACATTTCAAAACAACCACATCGCAGTGCGTCGTTTCCTGACCCTCCCCATCGACGAGCCTTTGCAACTCAGCGACTCCGACCTCGTCGAAGCCTTTCGCGAACATCTCCACCGCGCCGTTCAAGATCAATTACCCGCCTCCGGTCCCGTAGCTCTCCAGTTAAGCGGTGGCCTCGATTCCGGCGCCATTTGCGCCGTAGCCTCCCAAATCGCCCGCCAATCAGGAACCTTTTCCGCACTCAAAGCCTTCACGATCAGTTGGCGCCCCTTCATGAACGATGAAGAGCCGCACTACGCGAGCTTGACCGCGACTAAGTTTGGTCTCTCTCACCAAATCTTTGAACGCGCCGACGCTCTTCCTTGGGACGAAGAATTCGACCCAACTACCATTTCACCGGAGCCCACCTTCGAAACCTTTTCTTCCTACACTCGCGAATTTGCCCAGCTCACCGCCGCCCACTCTCGCGTTGTGCTTTCCGGAGACGGTGGCGATGAAATCTTGACCGGTCAAGCGTGGCCCTACCTCGTCTACCTTTGGAATCGTCGAGCATTCTCCACAATCGCAGGCACCTTCGGCGCATTCATCCTCGCCCATGGCCGCATGCCGCCTCTCCGCGGTGGGTTTCGCACCCGAGCGCTTGGCTTATTCAAAAGGTCCGATCCGTGGAAGCACTATCCCCCGTGGCTCAATCCAAGCTTCGAAGAGCGATTAGCTTTACGCCAGCGCTGGCAGGAGCTCGCCCGGCCTGCCGTTTCTGCCCATCCGCTTCATCCCCAGGCCCACGCGGGTCTTCGGTCGGATTATTTAGGCCAGGTTTTCGAATCCGACGATCCCGGAATCTCCGGCGTCTTGCTGCAAAAGAGAACACCCTTTATGGATCTGCGCCTTCTCCGATTCTTGCTCCGCGTCCCGCCAGTTCCATGGTGCGCCAACAAAATGCTCCTCCGTGACGCCATCAAATCGCAGCTCCCCCCTGCCGTTCTTCGCCGGGCGAAAACTCCTCTCGTTACCGAGCCGGTTGATGTATGCTTAAGGCGTGGGCTCTGGGAGCCCATGTCTTCCCTGCGGGTCTCCGCCCCTCGCATTTCTGAGTTCATTGATCTACATAAGTGGTCAGCAACTTTGCGTATAGACTTGGGTTCGCAAGTTATGCAAAATCTTTTTCCGCTCCCACTTTTGCGTTGGCTGAAAGCCATTGAAAATACGTAGTGGATTAAGTACAGTGTTTGCCGAGGGGCCGAATGAACCCGCAGTCTATTGAGACGCCAAAGAAGGTAGCAAAAAAGCCATATCAGGCACCCAAACTGCTTGTTTATGGCGACTTAAGGGAAATGACATTATCTCTTGGTCAGCACGGGCAACGCGACAATCAGATGAATCCTCGCAATCCAAACCGCCGCACCGGAAAGTAAGTTTTCCCCAAAATAACGCGAAATAATCTAGGATAGTGTCTGTGCGCTATTCCTACCAGGTTTACGCCCTCGGAATCCGATCCGCCAGTAAAATTGAAGGTCTCTCCCCTCTTCCAGCCACAATTCTGACCCCAGACATTGTTTTCGAAACTGGTTTGCAGCCAGATTGGGTCACCCAAGCCAAAACGTTACCGCAGCGTCTCCGTTCTCAACGTTCCGATTCGGAACCTCTCACCGACGCCTCCTTCCTTTTGACTGATCATGGCGACGCGCAGTTTTTCCACTTTGCCTACTCCGACGGCACACAATTCGTCATCGACGGCGAATCCCGCCGCGTCTGGGGCACCGTTGAACCTCCCTTAACTTCCGAAGATCTCGCCACCTATTTCCTCGGCCCCATCATGGGCTTCCTTCTACGCCAGCGACACGTTACCTCACTCCACGCCAGCGCTGTCAGCGTTGCGAACTACGCCGTCGCCTTCTGCGGTGATGCCGGTTTCGGCAAATCCACCACCGCTGCCGCCCTGGCTCTCCGCGGCATTCCCGTCCTCAGCGAAGACATCGTTCCTCTTCGCGAAGCCAACCACCAGTTCCACGCCGTTCCCGGCTACCCTCGCGTCAATCTCTGGCCCGATTCCGTCGCGAAGCTCCTCGGCTCCCCAGACGCACTCCCGCAGCTCACCCCAGTCTGGGAAAAACGTTATCTCGCGCTCGATGGCCAGCGTGCCCACTTCGCCTCCCAGGAACTTCCCCTCGGCCTCATCTTTCTTTTTTCTCCGCGTAGCCCCGAGCCCCCCGCGCCTCGCCTCGAAGACGTTCGTCCTCGCATTGCGCTCTTGGAGCTGGTCCAGAACACCTACATGAATTGGCTCCTCGATCGCCAACAACGCGCCGTTGAATTCGATACTCTTGCGCGTCTCGTCCGATCCGTTCCCATCCGTCGCATCATCCCCAGCACTGATCCGCAAAAAATAAATTTGCTCTGCGACTTAATCCTCAAAGATGCCGAAGATATTCTCTTCCGCAACTGCAAGCCGTCCGATGTCGTTCCTACCTAGCTCTCGCTTACGCGTCCGTTTCTCCATCACCAGTCTGCCGGGTGTACACTGACGAAATCATCCGGGGAGCCGCCTCTGTCGCCAGCCTTGCCACCATTCGCCACACACCCCATCGACAATGAGTGGGCTCTTTTACTTGCCTGTGCCTCTCCTATTGCCAACCCAGCAACCGTCCCGGAGCGTCTTCACGTTCATCTCGACTGGCATCTTCTTCTCAATTTGGCAGAAGAGCACAGCATCTTAGGACTTCTCGCTCAGCGCCTTCAGGCCCTCGACTATCAAAATGTTCCTCAAGAAGCTCGCGAAAAGTTACAAGCCCGCATGCGTGCCCAGCATCTCTTCACTCTCAGCATGACCGCTGAACTTTTTCAGATTCTCAACGATTTTTCCGCCGCAGGCATCCAGACCATCCTCGTCAAAGGCCCAGTCATCTCTCTGTTGGCCTACGGCGATTCGGCCATTCGCAGTTACGTCGATCTCGATTTGCTGGTCCGCCATTCCGACATTCTCACCGCCAGCGAGCACATGGTTGCTTTGGGCTTCGAAGCAGACGTGCCCGAAAGCGCCATCCGTGCGCAAAAAATTCCCGGTGAATATCTCTTCACCCGCCCCGGCACGCAACGCATAATCGAACTTCACACCGAACATACCTTCCGCTATTACCCGCGCCCCATGCCCATCCAGGATCTCTACAGCCGCAGCCGCGCTTTCCCGCTCGAAGGCCGCCAAGTCCTCGCCCTCAGTCTTGAAGATGAGTTGCTGCTGAATTGCATTCACGGTGCCAAGCATTTCTGGGAGCGCTTGATGTGGGTCGCGGATATAGCCGCGCTGGTCACACGTCATCCAGAAATTAATTGGCAGCAAGGATGGAAAGCGGCAGACACCGTCGGTGCCCAACGCATGCTGCTCGTCGGTTTGCAGTTAGGCACAATGCTCCTCCAGGTAAAGCTCCCCACAGAAATGTCCAAACGAATCGCGCGCGATCGCAAAGTCACCTCGCTCTGCCAACAAATTGCGCAATGGTTGCCGCTCGCTGGCTACGCTCCGCCGCCGCTTCTGCAACGCGCCATGTTTCGCATGACTATGGGTGGCGGAGGCATTGCCGGCGCGCGTTATCTCACGCGTTTGTCGCTCTCCCCGACCGAAGAAGATTGGACTGAAGGTGCGGAAGACCGCGGCTTCTGGCTCTGGGACGCCCTCCGCCGCCCTTTCCGCCTCATTCGCAAATACGGCCAAGGCAGTTAGCCGTCGTTGCAACGCTCCTGACGCCGAAGCGCATTACAATGCCTCCCAAAAATTAAAAGCCCGGCGCGCAGATTCGCGAACCGGGCTCTTTGACCAAATTGATCGTTTCAACTTGCTTCTAAATCGTTGTCCTCTCCGTAAGGTGATGATGTGTTTCACGCTTCGCGGGTGCCGGCACTTCCACATTCACGGACACTTCGGCCTTGTTCCTCAGCAGGCCGAGCTTCACATTCTTCCCATCTTTATTCGTTCCCAGCTTTTCCCGCAGTTCGCTGACCGACCGAATTCGCTCGCCGTTCACACTCGTAATCACGTCTCCAGCCTTTAACCCGGCCTTGGCCGCAGGCGAATCGCCAAAGACATTCCTCACCAGCACGCCTTCTCCGTCAGGAGCTCCAAAATAATTTCCGAAGTCTCCTTCCAGATTCTCAGCGTCGATTCCCAGCCGAGGTTGGCCCGAGCCAAACATCGCAAAATTATGCAGATCGCCCAGTTCCGAAACTTCCGGCAACTCCGGCAGTTCCTGAACCTCCGGCATTCGGAATGTGTAGCTGCCCGGGCTCGGCATCACCATCGCCATCGCCCCGCGCGGCTCCGATTTTCCAATCATCACGCTGACCATCTGCGATTTCCCGTCGCGCCACACGTTCAGCTGCGCCGTCCTGCCCACTGGAATCTCCCGAATCATTCGCCGGAATTGTGCCGTACCTTCCACTCGCTGCCCGTTGATCTCGGTGATCACATCGTTTTGCTTCAGTCCCGCCTTCGCCGCTGGACTGTCAGGAATAATCTTGCCCAGCAATGCTCCGCGCTCTGCGGGCAGCTTCAATTCTTTCGCTTTATCCGTCGTAATTTCCGAGACGCCAACTCCCAGCCATCCCCCGCCCGGATTTGTCACCACCTGTAAGTCTTCTTGGCCAGGCAGTGATCCTGGTGCCTCGTCCGAGCTGTAACTCTGCAACTCCTGAAGCCTCTCCTGCAGTTGCGCCAACGTGGCCGGACCAACTTCCTGCTTCTTCGCCGATATTCCCGGCAACGCAATCAGCGCCACGCCCAATGCACCTGCTCCCATCGTGATCAAAAATGTTCGTTTGCTCATTTTCGTTGTGCTCTCCTTTCCTTCTTAGACGGAGCAAACACTAAACCGTCGACTTCAATGCCACCACTCGAATCGCTCCATTCACCGTCCCCAACCGGATCGGTATCCCGCCGTGCCCCAGTTTCCCGTGCAGCACCCGCTGTGTCGCCCCCTGCATCATGAACGGCAATTCCGTCGAGAAATTTCCATTCATGCAGCGTGCTTCCAGGTCCGCCTGCAAATCCGATGGAATCGCTAGCCACACCGACCCGTTCGTCGTCTCCGCCAGCGTTCCCTTGGCATCTCCCGGATGTTTCAACTCCAGATACACATTCCCGTTGGTCGTATGTGCGTGAACGTCTCCGCCACCCTCCAGGATTTCAATATTTCCGTTCACGGTGTGCAGATCCCCAATCGAATCCAGGTCCATCACTCGCACCGTTCCATTCACATTGTTTACGTGCGTCAACAACGCGCGCCTCGGCACATGCACCGTATAGTCCACCGCCACTTCCACACCCTCTTCCTGTGGATACCTCGTCGAAATCGTCAGCGCTCCTGGTTTCGAATCCACGTCAATCGACACCAGGTCCAGATTCGATTCGCGGTCCGGTGAACTCTTCACCGCGCGCACTTCCACCACATCCTTATCCCAACCTTCGATGCGCACCGTTCCATTCACATTATTCAATTCAAAACTTCCATCTGCCTTTAGTGGATACGTTTGCGTGAATTCTCGTGTCACCCCAAAACACGCCGGAGCCGCCACTGAAAATACCAACAGCAACACTACTGCGCAGATCCCGAATGCGGAGCGAGATTTCATACTGCCTCCTTCGAGTTGACCACCACCGACCAGAATCCCCGGATCGACCGAAACTCAAAAAAAGCTAAAGCGCTCTCGTGTTCACCCCGAACACTCGCGCTAGTGCAGCGTAAAATTAAAAGTTACCGTCGAGATCACATCCACTTTTCTTCCGCCAATCTCTTCAGGATTCGCGTGCCATTGCCGCACCGCTACTGTCGCGGCATCTACCAGTGTGGGTTGCCCCTCCAACACTTTGTCCACACTCACGCTCCCATCTCCCTTCACTCTCACCTGCAAACGCACAATTCCTTGCAGCCCCGCGCGCTTCGCCAACACCGGGTACTCTGGCGCCTTGCAACAGTTCACGATGCGCTTCTTGAATTCGTCCGAATCTTCATGCACTCCGCCCGTCACGGCCGCTTCCAGTCGGTCCATCATCGCGTCCAGCCAATCGCGTTTTTCCTCCGTGGCAGTTCCTCCGCCCACATGCGCGTTCGGCATAGAATTGTCGGCGGCCATCTTCATCCGTTCCACGCCGGCATCATTCAATTTCCACGACAATCGTTCCATCTGTTCCCGCTGCAGTGACTGCCGCAATCCCATTTCCGCATCCACATACTGCAGACGAATCTTTCCCGCCGTGGTTCGCAGTTTCAGCAGTGCTCCTCCACCGTTCAGCACGCCCAGCGCATGAACCAGGCCATCGGCCTGCGCTTGCACATTCAGTTGCAGCGATGGATCGGACTCAATCCTTGTCGGCCCGCCATTCTCCACCGTGGCATCAATCGTCGCGGCGATGTTGCGCGGCAAAAACACCACGATATCTCCGGTGCTCGATCCCAATTGTGAAGGACCCGGCAACTGCACCACGTGATTCACGTCGCGAGCATCCGGCGTAATCCACGCCGTAATCGTTCCTCCTCCAGTTTCTGCGCGGACCGTATTCGCCACTCGCGTCAGGCAAATGCTTCCGCCATTCGTCTGCATTTCCATTGGCCCGGCAATATACATCGCGCGAATACCGCCGCCTGCTGTTTGCGCGTGGATCGATCCGTGCACTTCGCCTAAATCAATTTGCCCGCCACCGGTGCGCACGCCCAGTGCCGCGCCCGCCTCGCCCACCGTAATATTTCCGCCGTCCGTTTCTAATCGCGCCGCGCCCTTAATCTTTCCGGCGCGAATGTGCCCGCCACCAGTGCGCAGTTTCGCGCTTCCATTAATGTTTCCCGCCTGAATGTGGCCGCCCGCCGTGAACGCATCCAGATCCCCGTACACATCTTCCACCGTGATATGTCCGCCTTGCGTCACCACTTTCGCCAGCGGCGCTTCCGGCGTCCCAATTCCCCGTGCCAGCGCGCCCAGCCGACCCGTCTTGATGTTTCCGCCTTCGGTATTCAGAAACACGCGGCCGCCAATATCCGTCGTTTCGATGTCTCCTCCTCCGGTCGTTACATACAAGTTGTAATTGGCAGGCACGCTGATCACGAATTGCACCCAGAATTGTGCGTTGTGCGTCGACGCTACGTGCGAAGACGGCAAGCCGCCCGTCAGCGTCACTCCCGCCGGCGTGCTGTGTATCCCTAATGTGTATTTTTCGAGCAGCGCTTGCGCCACCGGTTCTCGCGCATCCGTTTCAACATGCGCCTTATACCGCACCACGGGAGCCGCTGCGGCAGGCAGCGTTTCAATTGTCACCGAACCTAAATCCGCGGTGAAGTGCAGCGTCAGCCCATCTTGCGTCGCGATTTCGCCGGAGCGGTCCACCGCCGCATGGGGCGTCAAGCTTTCAGCGGAATTGGCTTTTGCCAAGGCAGACCAGCCCGCAGCCACCGTCAAAATCGCGAGCGCAATTCGCAGCGTCCGTTTCCGATTCCACCGGCCCCGAGAATCTACATGGCTAACCTGGAATTTCATTGTTCAGATCCGAAGCACATTCGAATGCCGCTTTGCCTTCAACGTCTACCGTTACTGGTCGTTGCGCTCATTGATCTGCCTCAGTGCCGCGGCACTGCGCAACCGCACATACCGGTTCGGATCGCTTCTCTGCAATTCTTCCAGCGTCCGCACAACATTCTCCAGCGATTCTTCCGCTTCGGAGTTTTTCGTACTGCTCGATATCGCTCTAACCTTTGCGTTACTCGAATCCACTATCGATTCCAGCGGTACCAACGCTTCCGGCTTCTCTGATTCCAGCGAACTTACCAAAATGTTTACCGCCTCTACGCGTACGCCAGGATTCGCATCATGTCGCAACGCCTGCAGCAATGTCTCGCGAACCACGCGATCTGAGGAAGAATTCCTCAGCGCATCCAAGGCCTTCAGCCTCACCGCCGGATTCTCATCTTTCCGTGCCGCGGCCAGCAGCGCTCCTTGCACTTCCAAATCTTGAGCCCGCGCCTTCAACGCATCCAGACAATCCAATTTCAATCCGGGATCGAACCGTTGTCCGTTCTTCACGATGTACGTCAACACTCCCCGCACATCCGAATCATCCAGACTCCCCATCAGCACCATCGGCTCTTCCGCGCTCAGTTGCAGCCGCACATTCTGCCCGCCCGCAGCCCCAGAAGGAGTCAGATTCACACCCGCAACCGCCATCTTCGAAAGCTGGTCTTCGGTGAATCGCGGGCTCGGCCGTACATTCACTGCCTCGTCCAGCGCCTTCGCATTATTGCGCCCCGTAAACCACTGCGTCAGTTCCGCACCGCCCATCAGCCCGAGCAGCACCAGCAGCGTCGCGCTCCACGCCGGATGCAGCGCCATCCACCACCGCAACTTCGCAAACGCCGGCGTCTTTTCTTCTACCGCAGGCCGTGCCAAATCATCCAGCTTTTCCGATAATTCGCTGCGGCATAGCGCCAGCAACGCGCCGGTCCCATCCAACTCATCTGCTGTGGAAATCGCTGATCCCAGCGCGCTGTGAAATTCCTGCTCGCCCGCCAGTTGCTCGCGGCACTCCGCGCACACCGCCACATGCGCCTCGATCGCGGCGCGCTCCTGCTCGCTTACTTCACCGCACGCAAAGAACACCAGCAGCGGTGCAATTTCATCGCACGATTTTTGCGTCTCCGGCCCGCTCATCGCAGTACTCCCAATTCTCCCCGGAGTTTACGCGTGGCCCGGAACAATGAGTTCTTCACTGTCTCTTCGCTGGTGCCCAAGGCATCTCCGATCGCCCGGAGTTTCAGCCCCTGATAATGCTTCATCTCAAAAACAATTCTTTCTCGAGGCGACAAACTTTTCATGGCCGCTGCCAATTTTGCCTTGATCTCCACGCCCATCAAATATTTTTCCGGATCCAGCGCCGGCCGGTGCTCCTTCTGCCTCTCAAAGAAATCCGTTCCGCCCTCTTCGAATTGCGCCGCATGCAGTTCCGGAGCCTGATCTTCCGGCCTCGCCTGCCTCCGCCGCAGATGGTCCAGGCACACATTCGTCACAATCCGATACAGCCAGGTGTAAAAGCTGCACTCGAAACGGAATCGATGTAAGTTGCGATAGACTTTCAGGAAGGCTTCTTGATATACGTCACGCGCATCTTCCGTGCGCTTCATCAGGTTCAGTGCCAGGCGCAACACATCCCGGTCATACCGGCGCACCAGCTCTTCAAACGCAGCACGGTTTCCGAGTTGCGCTTCTTGGACCAGGGCGCGGTCTTCCAGAGTCGCCAAAGAGGTCACCGTGGCCACCGCAGCGCTCGTGCTGCTGCTTTGGCCGGTCTCATCTGCAAACGCCAGACTCCAACGGGTCAACGGCATATTCGCTTTCTCTTTGCCAATTTTGGTGCAAATGGCTTCACCAAAATGCTTTGTAGACTCGGCCTACTGCGTCAGGGCACTGCCCGGACCGCCGTCAGAACCGTTAGACGCAAAATAAACGCGTTTGTGAGCAGTAGGCAACATGTTTCTGCTGCCTTTACCTATTCCGCTTGGATGCAGACAGGTTGCCCCGCGCAACCGCCGAGTTCTACGTTTTAGCCTGTGTCGCACTGCTGCCCAGCCGCCAACTTACCAACGGCCAAGCCAACAACGCGATCAGACCTGCCATTACAAAATACCCGTTCATCCGGTAATACGTAGCAGGCTGCCTCAAAAGTTCCACTCCGCCTGCTAATAATCCGGTGCATGCCACCATTAAAAACCATCCCAGCACATTGAATCGCGCCACATTCCGTATCCCAAACACCACAAATCCCAGCAGCACCAGGTTGGCCACCAATTGCCACATGAAATCCACCGCATTTCCCCAGTTCGATATCAGCCCAATCGCCACGCCGAAAAATAGCGCCATTCTCAGCCATCTCACCCGGATTTCCGCGCCCACAAATCCGCCCGCCAACGCCAGCACTCCAGTCACCAGCAGTGCCAACACAATCGTGCCTCCAATCACCGCGGCCGCCGGATACACCGCATCAAACGATCCTCCGAACGACGACGGCACGCCGCGATGTAGCACCGGCAACTTCGCCGAAATCACATCGAGCAGTCGCCGCATTCCGACCAGCGTCGCCGATCCTCCCACCGCTATCCAGAACGCGTCGCGATAATATTCCGCCGGCATTCCCAGCCACGTCGGCAGTTGCTCTTCGCCAAACGCTCGCGCCGCAAAGTGCCACGCTAATCCAAACAGCAGAACAAACACGCCAAACAGCAGTGTTCCCACCAGCAGCAGTCCCACCGCAGTTATCCCGAAAAATGTGTGCAGCGACACTTCCGTCCGGTAGTTCGCCAGAATTCCCGGAATCCCGCGCCCCAACAAAAAGTTCATCGCCGCCGCGGCCAGCCCCACCAATCCCCACCGCACCATCCGCCTCCACGGCACTGCCACCGTAGGCGTGGCCCGGAATGACTTGAAATAAAACACCAGCACCGCAATAAAGAGCCCCAGCGTCAGCAAGCCTTCCGCGATTAACAGCAATGTGCGCGGCAAATTCTGCTCTTCTTGTTGCCGCACAAAATCTTCCGGAATCTTGATGTACGTCCGGTAGTTCGCCGGCTCATCTCCCAAGATCTGTAAATCCATTCGCGCATATGCGTGATCCGTCGGGTCTTTCGCCTCCCCAGGATTCACCGGGTCCAGCGGCGCAATTCTCTGCCACGTCAGCGTGTGGTCCGTGCGATTGGGTCTCTTATCCGAATTCGACTCCACCAATTTCCACTGGCTCAAATCAATTTCTTTGTCCGTCCTCAAATACGTTTCCGCCAATGTGATGGCATCTTCTTTTGAAAGCGAAGCTCCCTTGGCCGCTTCCGCCAGCGTGTGCCGGTACGCATGCAGCGTCCCATCCGGCCTCAAAATAATTGCGAACTCTTCCGGCTCCGAATCGCGAAAATAACGCACTCGCCACAACGCCCCGGGCACCTGATCCTTGTAAATCCCGTTGATCTGCGACACCGGCATGCGACGCCGCAAAAATTCATTCGCAATCGGATTCGTCGTGTCCACCAATTGCGCCGCCTTGCGATAACGTGCCGGATCGAATCCGTGCTCGCGCATCACCACATCCGCTCGCGACGCAGTCGCCCTCCCGTCGCTCGCCACTCGCAGGTAATCCCCGATGCGTTCGCTCTTCATCCGCCACGCCAGCAGCCCGCCAATCACCAGGCACAGCGCCAGAAATCCAATCGTTCCCGTCTTGAACGCGTCGTACCGTCGGCTCGCTACCTGCACTTCCTCCATCTCGGTGTGTCGCGCCAGTTCGATCGCGCCCACCGGTTCCGCGCCATTCAGCAAATCCTGCACATCCTCAAAATGCCCCCGCCGCAAATAAGAAATCCCCGCAAACGTCAAAGGCGCCAGCGCCGCCAGCCCCACCACGATCCCCGAAATCTTGAAATATAAATTGTCCGAGCGGATCAGCAGCAGCCCCACCAGCGACGCATCCACCGTGTAGTGCCACGTCAGCGTCGCCAAAATTCCCCAGCGCAGCATCACCAACCCCGCCACGATTCCAATCAGCCCCACTTCAATTCCGCGAATGTACCCAGGCTCCTGCGGATACGCGCTATGCAGAAAACTCCAGAAAAATGCCGGCAGAATCACCGCCAGCACGCGCGACCCCGTGAATTTCCTCAAGAAGGGAATTGCGAACAAACGAAACGTAAACTCCTCGCTCGTCGCTGCCATCACCCCGATCGCCACTCCCGCAATCCACGGAAACGAGGTATTCACCGCATCCGAATAATTCAAGTCCTGCGGCGCCCACACTCCAAACTTGCTCCCGACCATGTAGAAGGCCACGATGAATCCGATGTGCGCCGCCGCCAGCGCCAGCCCCACCAGCGCCGAACAGAAAAATTCCTTCGACCGCACGCCCCGCGCCGTGAACGCCTTATACAGCCTCAGCCGTTCCGGCTGCGCTTCCCGGTACAACGGCTCCCCGGCCGGCAGCGCGATCGTCACCATCAGTCCCGTGCCCAGCGCACCCAACAATATCTTCGCCAGCGTCAACGTTACGAAACTTGCGTACGACACATGCGTATCGTATTCCGCGCGAAACGTGTCCCACTGGTTCATCTGCATCAGCGCGAACAAAACCGCCACCACCAGCCCAATTTTTATTGGCCAGCCCCACGTCGTCTTTCCTTGCCGCGTCAGCGAAATTCCCAACCACAGCGCCGCCCCAATCAAAAATCCATACGGAATTACCGCAATCTGGTTGTAAAAAATGTTCGTCGAGCGCAGCCGTTGATAATCCCGCGTCCATGCCTCCGGCACCTGCAGAAACTCCTGCGTGCCTCCGATCCGGTCTCCCTGCAGCCCCACTTCCAGCCGGTACGGCGCCTCCTTCGCTCGGAATCCTTTGCGCTCCCACGTGAACGACCAGTCCACGCGATTCGGCCGCGCCATGGAATTCGCCTCTTCCGGCAAAAAGTCCCACCGGCTCAAATCCGTCCCCAATTTGTCCACCAGGAATTTTTCTGCCGTGCGTAACGCTTCGTCGCGGCTCAACGATTTCGCGGGCTTCGTCTCATCAATGGTGTGCTCATACGCCACCACCTGTCCCGCCGGACTTACCCGCACTTTGTATTCTTCTTTTTGCTCCGGCCGGAAAAATCGCACTTCCCAAAACCAAATGTGCAGCTCGCTGGACATCAACTCATTGGCTTTTTTCAGCCCCAGCTCCCGCTCCAGATACGTCTTGCCGTTTTCATCCACATCAAAAACGATCGTCGATTGATACGCGCTAACGTTCTCCCCCAGCCCCTCCACGAAATCCTTCGCGCGTTTCTGCGCTTCAGGCCGCGACACTTTGAAATCGACGGAAGCCTCCGGAAACGCCTGGAAAAAATACCGGTGCGCAAACAATGCGCCAACAATACCGAAAATGATCCATAGCAGCAGCGTTCGCTTGTCGCTTCCTGTCAATCGCTCTTCCGCCAAGGATTCCTCCGTTCCACCAGCCCGACCGCCCACTCTATCGGTACGCAGGCCCACCGCGCAAGTTTCACGAAAAGCGGTGGTTATCCGTAAATGATATAAAGGATAGGGATGCCCGTCTGCTTAGATACCGAAGTTCGCATGATCAAAGGTGTAGGGCCGCAGCGCGCCGAACTCCTCGCCAAGCGCGGCATCTACACTCTCGACGATCTCCTCAACTATCTTCCGTTTCGCTACGAAGATCGCCTCCACTTCTCCAGGATCAAAGACGCCCAGCCCAACAATATCTACACCATTCGCGCCCGCGTCATGAGCGGCCAGGCCGTTCGCGGCATGTACGGCCGCAACGCCATCTACCATCTTCTCGTTCAAGACGATTCCGGCTCGCTCCCCTGCAAATTTTTTCACGGTGGTTACCTCGAAGGGCGCCTCACTCCCGGCCAGGAAGTTATTCTCCACGGTAAAGTCGAAATCGATAAGCTCCGTCCCGCGCGCCGCGAGATGGTCAATCCTCAAGTGGAAGTCATCAGCGCTCAGGGCCTCGACTCCACCGAAGTTGGCCGCATTGTTCCCATCTATGAAGCCGTCGGCACTTTTGGCAGCCGGCAGATTCGCCGCGCCATCTACGCCACTCTTCAGGACCTAGACTCCAACATTCCCGAGATTCTCCCCACTCCGCTTCGCGAAAAGCTTCACTATCCCTCCCGTCGCGACGCTGTTATCCAGACGCATTTTCCTCCCGCCGGTGAATCACTCGAAGCTCTCAATCTTTTCCGCTCGCCTGCCCAGCAGCGCCTCATCTTCGAAGAGTTTTTTCTTTATCAACTCAGCCTCGCCCTCAATCGCATTGCCACCCGTAAAGCCGACGCCATCGCCTTCCACGTCCGCGAAGACAAAGTCCGCGCTGCCCTTAAACGCATTCTTCCTTTTAAGCCAACCACCGCCCAGAAACGCGTCCTCGCCGAAATTGCCGCCGACCTCGAAAAATCACTTCCCATGAATCGCCTGCTCCAAGGTGATGTTGGCAGCGGCAAAACCATCGTGGCCCTGCAAGCCGCTGTCATCGCCATCGAAAACGGTTGTCAGGCGGCCTTGATGGCGCCCACCGAAATTCTCGCCGTCCAGCACTTCCTCTCCGCGCGACGCCTGCTCGCCTCCGGCGGCTATCACGTAGAACTCTTAATCAGTGGTCTCAAACCCGCCGAAAAAAACGCTGCTCGCGAACGCATCCGCTCCGGCGAAGCACAACTCGTCATCGGCACCCACGCCTTGATCGAAGACGAAATCGAGTTCCATCGCCTCGGCTTTGTAGCCGTCGATGAACAGCACCGCTTCGGCGTTCTGCAACGCAAGCGCCTCATGGACAAAGCCGTCCGCCACGGTCACTCGCCGCACGTCCTTGTACTGACTGCTACTCCCATTCCGCGCACCCTTTCGCTCACTCTGTATGGCGACCTCGAAGTCTCCGTCCTCGACGAGCTTCCTCCGGGCCGCACGCCCATCGAGACTCGCATGACCACGCAGTCGCATCTCCCCGGCGTCTGGGAATTTCTGCGCCGCGAAGTCCAGGCCGGCCATCAGGCCTACATCGTTTATCCCGTCATTGAGGAATCCAAGCTCGAACTAAAAGCCGCCATGGAAGAGTACGAACGTCTCTCCAAAACTGTTTTTCCGAAACTAAAAGTTGGCCTGCTGCACGGCCGCCTCTCCAGCGACGAAAAAGACGATGTCATGCAGCGTTTCCGGCGCAATGAAGTGCAAATTCTCGTAGCCACCACCGTCATCGAAGTTGGCGTCGATGTCCCCAACGCCACTGTCATGGTCATCGAACACGCCGAGCGTTTCGGCCTCGCACAGCTTCACCAATTGCGCGGACGCATCGGCCGCGGCGCACAAAAATCCACCTGCATCCTCGTCTCTCCCGCGCGCCTCACCGATGAAGCTCGTGCTCGTCTCGAAACTATGGTCCGCACCTCCAACGGTTTCGAAATTGCCGAGACCGACCTGCAACTCCGCGGCCCCGGCGAATTTTTTGGCACCCGCCAATCCGGCGAACTCGGTTTCCACGTTGCCAATCCGCTGCGCGATCGCGAACTCCTGGAACTTGCTCGCAAAGAAGCCTTTGCCATTGGCGGTGATCCCGCGCAAAAAGATTCTCTGCAGCGCATCCTTCGCCTGTTACCCGTCGAGTGGCAACGCCGCTATCATCTGGCTCACATCGGTTGATGTACTCTCGATACCATGCGCGTCATCGCCGGAACATTTCGTAGTCGTCAACTCAAGACCCTCAAAGGCAACGCTCTGCGCCCCACCAGCGATCGTCTGCGCGAAACCTTGTTTAACGTTCTCGCCGACCGCGTTCCCGATTCTCGTTTCCTCGATCTCTTCGCCGGCACCGGAGCAGTCGGCATCGAAGCGCTCAGTCGTGGCGCACGCGAATCCGTCTTCATCGAAAATCACGCGCCCGCCGCGGCCCTCATCCGCAAAAATCTTGTCTCACTTGAAATCCAATCCGGCGCCCGCGTTCTCCCGCTCGACGTTCTGCGCGGCCTGGAAAAACTTGCTGCCGAACCTGCCTCCGCAGCAACATCCTTCGACCTTATATATCTCGATCCGCCCTACGCCGCCGCCGAAGACTATCGCCGTGTCCTCTCCTTCCTCGGCGCCGCAAAATTTCTTTCCCCAACCAGCATCGTCATCGCCGAACACCGCTACACCTTTGACTTGCCGGAAATTGTCGGCAAGCTCCAGCGCGTCCGCATTCTTCGCCAAGGCGATGCCAGCCTTACTTTCTATCGCCTGATTTCCACCGTCGCCCCCGGCTAATCGCAAATCCCCGGTAAACCCCCCGTCGCTCATCGTCATCTATCTTGCTTCGGGTCATTCTGCCGCTCCCCCAACTCGCGCGCAGGCTTTGCCCGCCCACGTTATAATCGGAGCTACATGTCTTTGGACCTGCGCGAAAATTCTCTCAATCTGCTGGGCTCAACCGAACCGGAAAAGCCGCAGACCGCTGTCGCTCAACAGCCCATCGATCCCTTCGATCTGCTGGGCCAATCCGAAGCGCACCGCATTTCCATTCTTCTTCCCGGGCAAGTCGAACCCAAATTCAATATTGCCTGGAACAGCTTCCATCAGAATTTTCTCAGCGGCATCCCGGTCTTTTTCCGGCGCGAACGTCTCTCCAGCAATTCTTCGAAATTCCCGGTCTTCCGCGATTGTCACGTCGAACCACGCTTCCCGCGCCGTGCCGTTGCCGCCGCTACTCTCGTCTATGCCGCTATCCTGATCTTCCCGTGGCCCGAATTGCCCGCCGCTTCTCGCCGCAACACCTCCTTCGACAATGCAGAAGTCACCTGGTCCGGCCCGATTCAAGATCTTCCGCTGCTTCACGCCTCGCGCGAACGTGCCAAATCCGTTGCCGCCAAGGAACCAGAAAAGCCCGCAGCTCCTGAAAACGCCGAAGCCTTCCATCCACGCCAGCGCATCTATACCGATGCTCCGAGCCCCACGCATCCACGCCAAACTCTCGTCAATCCCGCCGCTCCTCCCACCGCGCCAAAATTCCTACCCGACATGCCCAACATCGTCGAACTCGCCTCCTCCACAGCTCCCGCTCGTCCGCGCATCGAAATCAGCGAAAAGACTTTGGCCACTCTTCGTCCGCGCAAAACCAAATCAGCTCCCGCAGCCACCGACCCGACTCCGCTCGATATTCCAAACCTCGAGCAGCGCCCCGCCGAACTAAACATCGTCACAGCTACCAACGGCCCCGCCCGTCCAAAACTGGAAATTAATGCCGGCTCCGCTCCGCGTCTCGCCGAACGCAAACAGACCGGCGAATCCGCACCTGCGCCCGATGTTGCCTCGGCTTCCGCGAACGCTGGCAACGGCGCCCCCTCCACTCTCATTGCTCTGTCCGCCACGCCCGGCCCTGCGGCCCCGGTCGTTCCCGTTCCTCAAGGAAATTTGTCAGCGCGTGTCGCAATCTCTCCCGAAGGCAAGCCCGGCGCCACGGGCAACTCCTCCCCAACACCAAGCGGCGGAGCCGGTGCCGCAAATAACGGCGGAGCCGGGGCAGGGAAGAGTCCCGTTTCCATCAGCATCAGCGGCGGCGCTCCCAAGCCCAACGCCTCCGTCTCCGGTCTCGGCGGTTCCGGCAAACTCAACCTGCCCAGTTCTTCCGCCACTCTGAAGCGTCCCGATCGCGCCTCCGCCTCAGAAGATCCTCCCGAACGCACCGGTCCCCCAAATTTCGCCGCGCTTCCTCCTGGCTCCAAGCCCGAGCAGATTTTTTCTTCGCGCCGCGTTTACACCATGAACGTCAACATGCCGAATCTCAACAGCGCCACCGGGAGTTGGATCATTCATTTTTCCGAATTGCATTTAGCAGCAGGCGTCCGCCGCACCGGCGAACTCAGCGCCCCGGCGCCGCTTCGCAAGGTCGACCCGAAATATCCGCAGAATCTCGTGGCCGCTCACGTCGAAGGTGAAGTCACTCTTTACGCCGTCATCCGCCGCGATGGCACCGTCGATAGCATTCAACTCGTTCGTGGCATCGACACCGAGCTCGACGCCAACTCCATCTCCGCCTTCAGCGAATGGAAATTCGAGCCCGCCACCAAAGAAGGCCAACCCATCGACCTGGAAGCCATAATCCACATCCCTTTCCACGCCCCCGATCGCCACTAAACACTAGCGCCTCGCGGACGCGCCTTCGTCTGGGCGCGGCTTCAGCCGTGCCAATAAAAAATGTCGCAAGATGGGGGGTTTAGCCCCTGAGGGAAATGCTCTGAACTCTTCTCATATAAGACTGTCGGGTCCCCCATCCGCCGCGTTCGCGTGTGGCGTCTTCCACATCCTCAACCGATGGCCCCCCGCCCCGTCATTTCGAACGGAGTCCGCGAAGTGAGAAATCCCTCTTCCTTCTGGCCGGGTGCCTCACATACGCCGTACTTGAGTAAGCGAACCTTTTTTCCGCCTTCCTCAGGGCACAACCTTCAGCCGCGCCGAAAAACACCGCGACCTGAGGGGACTTTGGCCCCTGAGAAAAGGCTCCAAATTTCTGAACTTCTGAACTTCTGAACTTCTTTATTTTTGATTGCCGACTTTCGCCCGAAGCTCGCTAACTCGCCTGCCCCTGCGCCTTCTCAAAACTGCTCTCATACAATTTCACCAACGCACACAACGTAAAATTCACCGGTGTTGCCACGCCCAATTCCGCTCCTACCTTCGCCACATACCCATTCAACGAATCAATTTCCGTCTTCTTTCCCCGCGCCATATCCTGCGCCGTCGACGACCGCGTCCCACTCATCTGCTCCGCAATCCGAAACGCCCCCGCCAGCGCCACTTTCGGATCTTCCAGCCCCGGCGGCCGTATCCCTTTTTTCTGCGCCACCGCCAGCACTTCGTAAACGACCGCCTCCACCACTCGCTTCGCATCTTCGCTCGCAATAATATCGCCGTACGTCGCCCGCCCCAGTCCCGACACCGCATTCAACGCGCAATTCCACACCAGCTTGGTCCACAACTCTCCTTGAATATTCTCCGAAATCCAGCACGGCACCTTCGCCCGCTCGAACAGATTCGCCACACTCCGCGTCTTTTCATTCTCCGGCCCAATCACCAGGTCGCCGCGTCCCAAATGTTTCACTTGCCCCGGTGCGGGTATTGCCGCCGCCACATAAACAACCGCCGGCAGCGCCTGAATTCCCGAAGCCGCATAAATTTCTTCCGCGTTGTTCACGCCATTCTGCAAACTCACCACAACCGCTTGCGGCGTCAAATATTTACGCAATTCTTTCGACACCGCCGCGGTGTCCGTCGACTTCACGCAAAACAGCACAACATCCGCGCCCACCGCCGCGCTCAACTCCCCTGAGACTTCCGGATGCACCGTCTCCCGAAACTGCACCGTATCCAGCAACAGTCCCGACGCTTTCACCGCTGCCACAAACCCCCGCCGTCCAATCATCACCACTGGCGCACCGGCCCGCGCCAGCATCCCGCCAAAGTATCCGCCCACCGCTCCCGCGCCCACCACCGTCACTCGTGGCCATTTCGTCGCGTCGCTCATTGCGAGATCACCCGAATCACTTTCTCAATTTCCTCCGCAGTGTTGTACAAATGTGTCGACACGCGAATATTCCCCTCGCGCAAACTCGCCATTAGTTTTTCGCCCTTCATCCGCTGATACAGCTCCCGCGTCTGTTCCAAACTCTTCCCAGCAAAGCAGCCATACGGCCCGCGCCGCTCCATCTCCCCAGGACTCGTCCTGACACATCGACCAGCCGGCAGCCCTTCGAAAAGTTGCCCAATCAATCCTTGATTGTGCGTCGCAACCGTCTCCACTCCCACCTCACACAAGAATTTCAACGACGCGTCCCACCCCGCCAGATTGAAATAACTCGCCGTTTCCGACGCATCCCAGCCCCGCGCACCCTGCTCCGCTTTTGGATTCTCAAAAATCAAATCGCCATAATGCGCCAGCCCTGCAATTCCTTGCCAATAAAAAGGACTCGGCCGGAAGCTCGCCATAGTTTCGCCACGCGCCCAGAAAAATCCCGTTCCGTACGGTCCCAGCAGCCACTTATATCCCGAACACGTAATAAAATCTGCGCCCAGCGCCTCCACATTCATCGGAATTCCGCCGCACGATTGGCTCACGTCCAGTGCCAGCAAACATCCCTGCGCCCGGCACGCTGCTCCCAACTTCGCCGTGTCCAGCATCGATCCATCGTCAAATCGCACCATGCTCACCGACACCACCCGTGTCCGTGGCGTCAGCGTCTCAATAAAGTCTTCCGCCGCAATCCATTGGCCCCGCGGCGCAATCACCCGCAGCGCCACGCCTTCCCGCGCCTCCATAGGCCTCCACGTCGTGTATTGCACCGGGAATTCCCGATGCGCCGTCAGCACCTCGTCTCCCGGTTTCCATTTCAATCCCAACGCCAATGCCATCAGTCCCGCGCTCGCCCCAGTCGTCAACGCGATCTCTTGCGGCCCCGCTCCGATAATCTCTGCCAGCGAAGCCCGCACTCGCGCAGGAATTTCGCGTTCCAGTCCGTCCGTCATCGTATAAGGATATTTCTTCCACTCCAGCGACGCCTGCACAGCTTCCAGCGCCACCCTCGGCATCGGCGCCTGCCCAGCGGCGTTCAGATACACCGTTTCTCCATGCGAAAACCACGCGTCTCGCCACTCAGAAACACCACCAGACATCGTCGCCATTAAAAGCGCTCCTGAAATCCCGGTTCCATCTTTCCGATGTCATCCGGAAGCCGCAAGCTCCAATTTGGGGTTGTATAGACCTGCACAGAAATAGCCCACAGGCCGTGATTTTATTCGAGAAGAATGGCCCCAGCCGCACTACCGCGTCTAGAAATGATTCCGCAACTCACGAAACGTTGGCACAATCACCAGTTTCCCCGTGCCCACCATCACCGTCTCATGCTCCAGTTGCCACGTATTTACGTGCGGCACGTACACCGCATTCAGTCCCGCCTGCATCGCCGGATTAATATCGCTCCGCGGGCTGTTCCCGATCATCCATCCATACGTCTTCACAATTTTATGTTTATTGACCAGCAGCCCGTAGGTCTTCGCGTCCTTCTCCGCAACAATTTCAATCGCTTCAAAAAATCCCTGCAACCCCGATCGTTCCACCTTCGCCGCCTGCTCCGCGGGTTCACCCTTGGTGAACAAAATCAATCGATGTCGCGTCGTCAAATACGCCAGCGTATCCGGCACTCCATCCAGAATCTTCGGCGGCGTGCGCTCCAATTCCATCACTCGTTGATGCACCTTCGCCAGAATCTCCCGCTGCGCCATCTGGTCCGACAGTTTCAAATACGTCTCTTCCAGCGAACGCCCGAAGCACTTCACTCCGTATCCGTACTGCCGGATATTCTTCCGTTCCGTCTCATTTAAAATGTGTCGTATGTACGCCCGGCTGTATCCGCAGGGTTCCACCAGGCTGATGAAATCCTCAATCAGCTTTTCGAAAAAAACATTGTTTTCCCAAAGGGTATCGTCCGCATCAATCAGCAGCGTGTTGCGTTTCATAGCCCGGTGCGTTCAACTCTCAAATCGCGCCTCTCACCCGATCCGCTTCGTCCAGCAAAACTTCCTCACTATAGCAGTCTCGCTTATCCCGCGCTTAATTCCGGCGCTTACTCGTGGCATTCGCGCGCTCGCCAATTCACCCCGAGATCGCCGCTCCCGCTCGCGCCCAAACGCTCACGCCGTCTTCCGCTGCCCCACCGCCAGTTTCTCCAATATCCCGCGCGCCACTTTTTGCAGCTCCCCGAATTGCGTCAAATACTCCTGAAAATCGTGGTTCAGCTTCTGCGCCTCCTGCGGCCCCAGTTGGTTTCGCAGAATCATGTCCCGCAATTTCACCGGATGCGGTAGCAACGCCTCTTCTTGCAATTCTTCCAAAGCTTGTTGTGGATTGTAGTGATACATGCAAACTCTCCCGAATTGCCAGCGCGGCAATTCCTGCAACCATTCTATTCTACGCAAAACGCAGCTTTATGATTGGATTTGCTAAAGGACCGAGGTCCGACCCCTGTTTACGCCGCGGAGGCCCGCAGCGGCACAAACTCATACTTATCGATCTTTGCGGCGATTCCCACTTTGCCGTTGTTGGTGGACTCCACTCGCACCACGTGCCCGTGACATTTAATATTCACGTCGCCCGCGGAAATCACTTGTTGCGGCAGCGTCAGCACGAAGTCAATCTCGTTGCCTTTTTCGAACTCGCCTTCCGCCAAAAAATATAGCCCGCGATAACTCACGTCTCGCGTGTGCGCCTTCAATTCACTTCCATGGCTCCCGCCATCACGCGTCATCACCCGCACCGGCAGCGTCATTACGAATCGTCGTGCCTCGCGGCGGTCGGAAAATTCGCCCACTTCGGGCCTCCTTTGACGGTTACAATCGGAACGTAACATCCGTTACATCAAACTGCAATCCGATTTTCCTCTTTTTTAAGCTCTAGTACGAGATTGTTCCGTTGTGGCCCGTATAGGACTGCCCCTACCCGCTCTACCTTCTTTCTGCATCCGTCGTCGTTTCAATCTTTCGCACCTGTAGCGATGGCCTTCAGTCCAAGCGGCCCTCCACTTGCCTGAAGAAAGTTTATAGACCCTGCTACACTTTTCTCCGCCAATGCGCATTGCTCACGAGTCTCGCAGCTTCTTTATCGACGGTCCCGCCGGCCGTCTCGAATCCATTCTGTGGACGCCAACCCGCAGCGGCACGCCCTCTCTTGCTGCGCGTCATCTGTCATCCGCATCCACTCTTTGGTGGCACGCTTCACAACAAAGTTGTCTACCAAGCCGCCAAATCTCTCGACGCCCTCGGCATTCCGGTTTTGCGTTTCAATTTTCGTGGCGCTGGTCTTAGCACCGGTTCTCACGATCGCGGCCAGGGAGAACAACGCGATGTTCAAGCCGCCATCGATTTTCTCGCCTCTGAATTTCCTAATACTCCGTTGCTTCTGGCCGGTTTCAGTTTTGGCAGTTGGGTCGGTCTCCGCGTGGGTTGTGCCGATCTTCGCGTCACGGAGTTAATCGGCTTAGGTATCCCGGTAAACAGTTCCGATTTCTCCTACATGCAAACGTGCCCGAAACCAACACTCTTCGTTCACGGTGCCAACGACGAACATGGTGCACGCAACAAGGTCGCCGAAGTAGTTGCAGCACTACCCGGCGAAAATAAACTCGTCTTTGTCGAAGACGCCGACCACTTCTTCGTCGGTCATCTCGATCAACTCGATCAAGCCATCACCGAATGGCTCACTCTCCGCCACCCGGAGCTCCATTCGCTCTAAGCTGTCTCGCCCTTCGTAAACAAATTATTGAACTGTTCTAGTCCTGCCGGCGGAATGCTCACCAGCCGCCCATTCGCTTCCACGTGCGCCGTCCGCGACATTCCCACCAGCGCCGTCGTAATCCCCGGTGCCGATCGCGCAAATTGCAGTGCCCGTTCCACATCGTTGTCCAATCCCAATGCACTCGCCACAAACGCCGGCAAATTCTGCGCCACTTGCCCCTGCAGCAGCGAAGCGCTCGCCACCAGCGTCAAATCCAGTTCATGTGCCGCTTCCATCACCGTCTTGCTCACGCCGCCGACGCTCTGGTTCCCCAACGTCAATGCTTCCGTCATCGCCAGATTAAACGGCAGCTGAATAAACCGGAATCGATGCTTCTCGCCCGCCATTTCCTTCGCCAGTCGCACGAACTCCTCCAGTTGCATCGCGTCGCGTTCTTTGCCTTCCTGCCGGAATCCATTCCACGTCGCCATTCCGTAATATTGAATTCGTCCCTTAGCCGCCGCGCCCTCCAAAAATTCAAACGCGCCTCGCACCCGCTTCAAAAACTCCGGCTTGGCCACTTCGCCCAGTTGTGTCTCCGGATTGTGCAGGTAATATACGTCGATCGTTTCCACTGCCAGGTTCTTCAAGCTCCGAATGATCTGGTTCTCCAAAAAGCGCGGCGTCATGCAGTGGCTCCCGCCTGCAATATCCTTCGCCGTAAAAATCCCTCGCTGGATATATTCCTCAAAAAAATATTTGTTCGCGTCAGCCGGCATGTTTCCATCCGGCGTCAAATATCCGCCCTTGGTGCACACCACCAGCTCATCGCGCGTGAATCCCTTGTTTGCCAGCACCTTCAACGCGGTTCCGATATTCCGCTCGCTGCGCTGAAAACGATAATTAATCGCCGAATCCATCACGTTGATTCCCGCTTCCACCGCCGCCACAATTGCCGCCGTGTAACTCGCGTCCGTGCCCTCATTCGGCTGGCCGAGATAGGTCCCCACCCCCAGCGAAGACACCACCAACTCCTGCGCCTCGCGGAAGTGTCCATCCGCCGCATGCCCCTGAAATTTTTCCGCGTACTTCTTCGTTCCTTCTAACGTGGCCCCTCGACTCATTTCGCTCCCTCGCTTTTACTTTGCCCGTCTACCTTGCTGCTTTTTTCCGGCTCATCCTTCTTCGGCATCAGCAATCGTGAACAGGCTCGTAAAATCCTTCGATACGGCCAATCCTTCTCCCGAAAAAATATCTCCCCATCCCGCGGATTGCTGTAAAACCATCGCGCCACCAGGCTCAGATTCTCCGCCAACTCCGTCGCACTCTGCCGCGCGTTCCCAACCGGCACTGGCGTCGTCATCACGCCTTCAATGTACTCCCGCACTGCCTCTTCCGCCGATCGCGGTTGGCTCGTATCCCCAAACGGCAGAAAAAATGGCTCCGCCAATCTGCCCCCGCGCACCGCGTACATTCCTATTGTCTGCTCTTCTGTCGTTCTCTGCAGGATTACCGCGTCCAACTCCTGAATCCTTCGCGCAATTTCCGGCCGTCCGCGCAGTACGTCATCTAACTTCTCAATCTTTTTGTGAATCGCCGCCGCCCGCTCGAAATCCAATTCCTCGCTAGCCTTCTCCCGTTCCTGCTCGAAGCCTGCTTCCAAAGATCCGCCGCTCGTATCCAGAAATGTCACCAACCGCTGCACCTCCGCGTCGTACTCCTCCTTGGTGCATCCCGCGAAGCACGGCGCCAGGCACATCTTCATCTCCGAATAAATACACCCCGGAAAACTTGGATCGCGCCGAATCCTTATCTGGCAACGCCGCACCTTAAAAAAATCCAGCATCTTCTCCGCAAACGCTTCCGCCGAACGCCGCGAACCGAATGGCCCGTAATACGTCCCGCCGCTGGGCGCTCCATATTCGTCCACCGCAATTCGCCGCGTCACATAGCAGCGCGGATACGCATTGCGCAGATTCAACTTCAGAACCGCCGCAGGTTTCAACCGCATCAGGCTCGTATAGCGCTTCGGAAATATTCGTTTTGCGTTCTGGTAATACGTCAGCGTCTGTTCGAACGCCGACCCCGTCTCCCGATACCGCACCGCCTTCGCAAACTCTCGCAGGTTCAGCCTCTTGCTCGTCGCGTCCGGCGGCCCTAGCAATCGTTGCAGCCTTCGGTGAAGGTCCGCCGTCCGAATCAAATATGGCTCCGCTCCGGCCTCGCGCCCTTCAATCAGGCACACCGCGGCCCGCGGCGGCAACAGCGAGAAAAATTCCCTGTCTTGTTCGGGATTGAATTCCAGTCCTGCGTCCAGTTCCAGCACTACGTCAGCATACTACTCTTGCTCCACGAAGGCCTGCGCGTCCCTACGCTTTTTGCAGCGCCGTTTCTCCGCTCACGTGCAATTCCTGCAACTCGCTGTTCATTTGCTGCCGGAACATCATTCTTCGCACCAGCACCGTGGGCCACAACGCCCGCCACGTCATCAAACATGCGCCCTTCCACGTCAAACGATAATGCGCCCCGCCATCGGCCAGATACATGTACCCAATCTTTTCATGGCGCGCACCGTACTGTTCCACCACGCGCACCATTCTCTGAATTTCCTCGCCCCTTCGGCTCGCCCTGCGCCCCAAATCCATTCGCGTACTTCGCCAGCAGTTGCCGGTGCACGTCGTACAACGCCTGCGGCTCGCTAATCTTTGGGAAAGCGAAACACTCGATAATCCGGATTATTCGGCGTCAGCGGTAAAATGCTGTTCGTATTCGTCTCAATCAGCGTTCCGTTCGTCAGCCGCGTCGAAAACTCAAAATATCCCGCCATTTTGCCCGGTGACACCACCACCGTTACATTGCTGAAATCATTCGTCTGCCGGTTCACGAAATACGCCACGAAGCTCTTCGTGTCACTCGCCATTTCCCCACAGTTGTAGCAGCCGATTAACTCAAATCCCAGAGCTCTGCATTTGCGGAATGCGTGGCGCAAATTGCGAACTCGCCTCGTCCGGCATTTCTTCTACCGGTATAGATACCGGCTCGCAGCGCGTAGCAAACCGAAACGTGCTTCGCAGCGCGATCGGTCCCACCACGTGGAAGAACCCCACCGCCATCGCCACATCTTGCCAAATGTTTTCGAACATAAGCTGAATTCGCGCCCCGCGCGACTCCTCCGCCTTCTGGGAACACTCTTGCTTGTTTTCAGTATTGAGGAGGGAAGGGAACCACGAGAGAATTAAACGGTAGCTAGTTGCCAAATCGTAAATATAAACCACTAAGACACAATCAGATATCTTCGCTGGCGCCCAAATCAGGGTTTGGCCATCGACCCCACAGCGCAGCTCATCTAAGCCCAAGCTAGCGTCAAGTCAGGCCCGCAGCACCCACGACGCAATCACCAGCCGCTGTATCTCACTAGTTCCTTCATAAATCTCCGTAATTCGCGCATCCCGGTACGCCCGCTCCACCGGAAACTCCCGGCTATATCCATATCCGCCATGAATCTGGATCGCCTTGTGCGTCACTCGTGTCGCCATTTCGCTGGCAAACAGCTTGGCCACCGAAGCCTCCAGGCTGAATCGCGACCCGCTGTCCTGCTTCCACGCTGCTTTCCTCACCAGCAAACGCGCCGCATCAATCTCCGTCGCCATATCCGCCAGCATGAATTGGATCGCCTGAAATTGCGAAATTGGATGCCCAAACGCCATCCGCTCCTGCGACCATTTCAGCGCCGCCTCAAACGCTCCCTGCGCGATCCCCGTAGCCTGCGACGCAATTCCAATCCGCCCACCATCCAAGGTCGACAGCGCCACCTTATATCCTTCGCCCTCATTTCCAATCCGGTTGCCCTCCGGCACTTCGCAATCCGCGAACACCAGTTCGCTGCACGCCGTCGCATTAATCCCCAGTTTCTTCTCTTCTTTGCCCACCCGGAATCCCGGCGTCCCTTTTTCCACTACCAGCGCCGTAATCCCTTTTTCGCCTTTCGCCGGGTCCGTATTCACATATACGATCGCTGCGTCCGCCGCCCCGCCATTCGTGATCCATGCCTTCGTTCCGTTGATCACGTACCGGTCGCCCTTCTTCACCGCCTTGGTTTGCAGCGCCGCTGCATTCGATCCCGCCTGCGGCTCGGTCAACGCGTAGCATCCAATTTTTTCCCCGCGCGTGAAGGGCAACAAAAACTTCTTCTTCTGCTCCTCATTCCCATACCGATGGATCGGATCGCAGAACAGTGAATTCTGCACGCTCAAAATTACGCCCGTCGACGCGCAGCACCGTGAAATCTCCTCAATCACAATGGCATACGCAATATGGTCGAATCCCGCCCCGCCCTCCGATTCCGGGAACGCCACACCGGTTAGTCCCAGCTCCGCCGCCTTCCGAAACGTCTCCCGCGGAAACTGTCCTGTCTCATCAATCTCTTTCGCCAGCGGCCGCACTTCCGCTTCCGCAAACTCCCGCACACTCTTCTGCAGCAGCTTCTGCTCTTCCGTCAGTTCCAGATTCACAAGCGCTCTCCCACCAGCAACCAAACAAATTCAAATCAAAATTCTACGCTACTGCGCCAGCGCCTTCTTCAGCTTCTTATACGTCGTCTTCAATTCTTCCGGATGTACTCGCGTCTCTCCCACCACCGTCATGAAGTTCGAATCGCCCATCCAGCGCGGCAGCATATGCATATGCAAATGTCCCGTCACCCCCGCTCCCGCTGCTCGCCCTAAATTCATTCCCAGATTCATTCCGTCCGGGCGGTAGTCTTCCTGGAACGCCGCTTCCACCCGGCGCGCCAGCTCCATCATCTCGTCCAACGCTTCTGGCTTGCACAATCCCAATTGCGCCACATGCTCGTACGGCACCATCATCACGTGCCCCGACGTATACGGAAACCGGTTCAAAATCACGAACGCATCCCTACCTCGGTATACGATCAGCGTCTCTTCGTCCCGATTCTGCGCCACCGCATCGCAGAATATACACTCCGGCTGTTCCCCAGACGTCACCTGCTCCATGTACTGGAATCGCCACGGCGTCCACAAATAATCCATCGCGTCTCACCCTCGCAGTCTCCAACAACTCAGCATAACCTAAAGCTCAACGCACTCCTGCAACGCACCCAACGCAGTTCCGCCGCTTCCTGATATCTGATATCACCCAACCCACGCCATAAAATAAAAACGCCCCGAACCTCGCTCGGGGCGCCGTCCACTTCCAATTTTCTACCCACCCCTCACGCCTGCGGTGCTTCGCTCGGTGCCGCAGCCGGAGCCTCCGCCGCCGCGGTATTCACGAAATCCTTTAACTCTTTGCTGGGCTTAAAAAATGGAATCTTCTTCGCCGGCACTTCCACCTTCTCGCCAGTCTTTGGATTCCGCCCCACGCGCCCTCGCCGCTGCCGCGTGCGAAAGCTCCCGAATCCCCGAATTTCGATTTTGTCGCCCTTTTGCAGCGCGTCAATAATGCTTTCGAAAATCGTCTCTACAATCGTTTCTGACTCTTTGCGCGGCAATTCCGTTACCCGCAGTACCTCTTCAATCAGGTCGGCCTTGGTCAGCGTCGGTTGCTTTGTCATCGTTCCTTGCCTCTCCACTCGTTTATCCTAGCCACGTACAACTCTCTGGAGCAAGGCGAGTTAGAGGGGCGTCGCCTGTCCGCCTGCCCCTCTTCCTATCACTAAACGGACCCGCAGGTAAATGAATTTTCCTGCGAGCTCCGTTGGGCCGCTTTGAATTTGACTTGGCCTACCGGGACGCCAGCTTCTGCTTCAGGGCGTCTCCGATTGTTGCCGTCGCCGAAGACTTCCCCGACGACTTGTACTGGTCGATTTCTTTGCGCTCTTGCTGCTTCACCGCCGCGCGGTAGCTTAACCCAATCCGCCGTGTTTCCGGACTGATCTTTATGATTTTGAAATCATATTCCTTGCCCGGTTCCAGCGGCCCTGCACTCTTCAGTGGTCCGGTCGTAGGACGGAAGCTCGACGCACTTTCATCGCGCCGTCTCCGCTCTTCGATTTCCGTGTTGTGGCACAAGCCTTCGATGTTGTCGCCCAGTTCCACGAACGCGCCAAACGTCGCGATGCGCGAAACTTTGCCCTTCACCACTTCGCCCACACGGTGCTGTTTGAACCAGTCGCCCCAGATGTCGTTCACCTGTTTCATACCCAACGACACCCGGCGATTCTCTGGATCGATTCGCAACACCTTCGCGGTAATCGGCTCGCCCTTCTTGAACACTTCGTGCGGATTCTTCACTCGTCCGGTCCAGCTCACGTCGCCGACATGCACCAGCCCGTCGAATCCTTCTTCAATTTCCACAAACGCGCCAAACTCCGCAATGTTCCGCACCTTCCCGGTCACGACCGTGCCCACCGGATACTTTTCCGCCACCAGCATCCATGGATCGGCCTGCGCCTGCTTCATGCCCAACGACACACGCCGGTCGCTTGGCTTGATGTCCAGCACCACTACATCCACTTCTTCGCCGGCCTTCGTTACCTTCGATGGGTGCGTCGGCTTCTTCGACCAACTCATTTCCGTTACGTGGACCAGTCCTTCAATTCCTTGTTCCAGTTCCACGAACGCGCCGTAATCCACCACGCCTACAACCTTGCCCTTATACTTGCCGCCCGCCGGATACCGTTCTGCCGCGTCGACCCAAGGATCCTTGGTCAACTGCTTCAGTCCCAGCGATACGCGCTGCTTTTCCTTATCAAACTTCAAAATGATAACGTCCAGCTCTTGCTCCGGCTTCACCACGTCGCTCGGATGCCGCACCCGGCCCCAGCTCAGGTCCGTCAAGTGCAACAATCCGTCGATGCCGCCCAGATCCACGAAGGCTCCATAGTCCGTCACGTTTTTCACCGTGCCGTGTACTACTTGCCCTTCAGTCAGCTTCTCCATCAACTCGGCGCGCTTCGCATGCAACTGTTCTTCCAGCAGTGCGCGACGGCTCACCACCACGTTCCCACGTCTCCGGTTCAGCTTGGTGATCCGCACATCCACGTTCTGCCCAAGCAAACCATCCAGGTTCGCTGTTGGCCGCAAGTCATACTGCGACCCCGGCAAAAACGCGCGCACACCGATATCCACCACCAGGCCACCCTTGATACGATCCACCACCTTCGCCGAGATCGTTTCCTTGGCCTTGTACTGCGCCTCAATCTTTTCCCACGTCCGGCGCCGCAGCACTTTCTGGTACGACAGGATGACGAACCCTTCCCTCGTCTCGCCCGTCCGCTGCACTTCAATCGTCGCATTCGGCTCCGGCCGCGGAATCTCCGTCTCCGTAAACTCCGCCGCGGGAATCAGTCCTTCTGTCTTCCCGCCAACGTCCACCACCACGCCCTGCTCGGTGTACGCCACTACCTTTACTTCTATAATTTCATTTTGCTGCGCAGCTTCTTGCGGCTCACTGTACTGGTCGATGAGCTTGCTCATCTCCTCCGCGCCCGCCGCCTCTTCTGCCGCTGTTGCCGCTTCTGCGTCCGCCGCCACCGTCTGCGCATGCTCCTCGGCCTTGGCGTGTACTTCTTCAGGCTTTACATGCTCCGCTGGTGCTACTGGCGCTTCCGCGTGCGCGCCTTCGCTATGTGACACAGCTGCAGGCACAACGCCATCGCCCCCCTGCGTCTCAGCGGGTGCTCCTTCTCCTGGCTTGTGGGAATTTTCCTGCTCTTGTGCTTGAACGGTCGCTGCGGAAGATACGGGGTTATCGTCAGAAAACATGTTGTGTGCCTCCGGGATGTTTATCCCTGTTCTGGTTGAGTCAATCCTTGCTGAATCCCTACCGGGGTAATGCAAGGAGGGTTACTACGGGGCAGTAAATTGCTTTCGGCTGCGTCGGAGTAACTCGGTCGCTTACTTGGATGCTGCGAATGCTGCGTGGGAACGCCGCACCCTTAGAAGGATACTCGCCACCTAAAACCCTGTCAATCAACGCGATTTCCACCTTACTGTAGCTCAGGCCTTCAGGCCTGAGGCTTTCCACCACCCAACCACAATCCCCAATTCGCACACCATAAAACGCCCACCAAATCCACCTCTACCCCACCGCCGGCACATACAAACTCGCAAAATATTTCGCCTTCCCATACCCACTCGCCAAATCCTTCAACGCCATCACTCGCGTCTGCGTCTCATACTCGCGGCAAACCATCCGTCCAGATCAACGTCACCTCATGCCCTGCGGGTACGCCTTCAGCAACCACTCCATCGTCAAATCCACTCGCGCCTCATCCGTCGGCACCCGCATCGCTTCAATCTGGCAAACCAGCAACGGCAACTTCGTCATGAATCTTCCCGTCTCCAGATGCGTTCTCGGCAACACAATCTGCAGCCCTTCTCCAAAATTCAAATCCAGTTTCGCAAACGCCTCTTCCATAAAGCTCAGCCCGTGCACCACCCTGATCTCCACTCCGGCCTTCGCTCCACGCTCTCGCAACAACCCGGTCGTGTTCTCCAAAAACACCGGACTCCCCGGCAAAGCGTACGTCACCTTCCCCTGCAGCTCTGCCTCTTTCAGCAGCGCACTCACCATAAACTCATATATCTCACCCGGCTCTTTCCACGCAGTCGTATACAACCGGTCAAAGCACACCACGTGCTTGCCACGTTCCTTCAACCATTCATATGCAGGATGCCCGCTCGTGCGGAAGAAAATCTTCTCGGCCCCCAGCAGCTCGCTCTCCGCCTCTTTCGTCAACAATTCCAGCGGCCCAGGCCCCAATCCAACAATCGTAATCGTCGCCATCCGAGCTACGCTCTAGCGCGTCCCGCTTGCCGTGCCTCTCGACGAAAATCTGGCGCCTGCACATCCACCGCCCGGCACATTTCATACAATCGCGAACGCATCCGCGCCCCAATCCGGTCCGCCAGCGTGTCTTCCTTCACCACCACGCGTCGCCCGCCCGGCAACTGCGCGCCCTCGCTCGATCCCGTCTCGTCCAGATAATTCGTCGTCAATATTGTCATTCGCCGTTCGTTGTACCGCGCATTCAACACCAGTCCAATAATGTCCAGCACCCACGCCGACGGTTTGCTCGCCCCCAGATCATCCAGCACCAGCAACTCCGCGGTGCGAATCGGCTCCAGCACTGCCATCTCAGTCGACTCGCTCGCCGGGTTATAACTCGCCTGAATTTCCTTAAGCAATTCCCGGTAATCGCAAAATAAACCTTCGTGCCCCCGCTTGATCAGTTCCTTCAACGCCGCCACCGCCAAATGCGTTTTCCCCACGCCCGACGGCCCAATAAGCAACAATCCTTTTTCCGTCGCAGGAAATTCCCGCACGAACCCTTCCGTCTCGAATTTCGCGTGCTTTAAAGACTTTTCGTGTTGTGCCGTCCACGTCTTTCCATCCGTCAAGTCCGTCGAATAACTCTCAAAATCGCAATGCTCATACCGCTTCGGAATTCGCGCCCGTTCCATCACCTTCCCGGCGCGCTCCTCCATCCCGCATTCACACGGCGCCGCCACTTGTCCCGGCAAGCCATCCTTCCGCGCCACCATCTTCCAACCGGTTCCCCGGCAAATCCCGCAATCTTCTCGAGCCATCACCCATCCCTGTAGCGGCCACCTTCAGGTGGCCATCCGCCAACTCATCCCGCTAGCCGACTGTTCTCTGCGACTCTTACGTTAAACTCTTTCTTTTTCTTCCTCGCCATCATACGTCCCCATCCTCCCACCCACAATCCATCCACCTGCGGAATTCTGTGCACAAAAAAATCCGCCCCACTCTCTAGCTCAGGCCTTCAGGCCTGAGGCTTTCCACCACCCAACCACAATTCCAAATAGCGCGCACCATAGAACCATCCGTCATCTGCCCTAAAAAACAAAAACGCCCCGAAACCCCCGGAGCGTTGTATCCAACTCAAAACTATCCCGCGCCTCAGCTAACAGCTGTCGGCTAACGGCTAAAGTCTATTTTCTATTTTCCATGTTCCATTTTCCATTTCCCATTTCCTATTTCCTATCTCACTATCCTCGGCACCGCCCTCACAATCGCATGCTTCGGCGTCTGCTCCTCCGCCCGCGTCGCCATCCGCGACAATTCCTGCTGCACTACATGCGCAAACTCCGCCATCTGCCGTTCCATCTCAATCATCTTTTCCCGCATATTCAAAATGATCTCGATCCCCGCCAGATTCACGCCCATGTCCCGCGCCAACGTCAGAATCACATCCAGACGTTCCAGGTCCGAGTCCGTATACAGCCGCGTATTCCCCTGCGACCGCGACGGCTTCAGCAATCCCACGCGTTCGTACAAGCGCAGCGTTTGCGGATGCAATTTATAGATCTCCGCCACCGCGCTGATCATGTATCCAGCCTTCGCCCGTTTCTTCGCTCGAGTTGGCATCGTCCCTAAACCCCCGCCTTCGCGAACAAATCTTTCCGCGGATCGCCCGGCACCACTTCTTCCAATTCCTTCATCAACTTCCGCACTCGCTCGTCCGTCGGCTCCGGCACCACTACTTGAATCTCCACGTACTGATCCCCGCGTGCGCCATTTCTCGCGCTCGGCACGCCCTTTTCTTTCAATCGCAGCGTCTTGCCGCTATTCGTGCTCGGCGGGATCCGCACCAGCGATCGCCCATCAATCGTCGGCACTTCCACCTTCGCTCCCAGCGTCGCTTCCGGCACTGTCACCGGCACCTTGGTATACAAATCATTCCCGCGCCGTTCGAAAAATGGATGTGGCCGCACCACCACCTGCAAGTACAAATCTCCCGCAGGCGCACCCATCGTGCCCGCATTGCCTTTGCCCGGCACGCGTACTTTTCCGCCATTCGCCACTCCCGCCGGAATTCGCACATCAATGGTTTCCGTGCGCCGCACTCTCCCTTCGCCGCCGCACGTCGGGCAAGCCGTCCGCAATTTCCCCGTGCCCCCGCACCGCGTGCACGGCACATTGAATCGCATCTTTCCGGCAGTTTGCTGGACCGACCCCGTCCCATGACACACCGGGCAAGTCTGAGGAGTTCCGATCGCCCCGGTTCCATGACACGTTTCGCACGTATCCATGCGCGTGATCTGCAGTTTCTTCACCGCGCCTCGCACCGCATCCCAAAAATCAATTTCAATCTGGTATTCCAGGTCTCCGCCGGCCTCGTGCTCTGGCCCTTGCGTCGCTACGCGTCCGCGTCTCCCGCCAAAAAATTGCCCAAACAAATCGCGGAAGCTCGCCCCGCTCCCACTTTCACCTTCGCCGCCAAAATCGAACCCGCCAAAATCGAAATTCACATTTTCGCCCGCAGGTTCTTGCCCACCGCTGTATCCCGCTGGCGGCGCGTTCTCGCTGTAGAAGCCGTACTGGTCGTACATCTGCCGTTTCTTCGTGTCCGACAGCACGTCGTACGCTTCCTGCAATTGTTTGAATTTTTCTTCGGACGCCTTGTCGCCAGGGTTCAGGTCCGGATGATACTTCCGCGCCAGCTTTCGAAAAGCCGTGCGAATATCCTTCGCACTCGCCTTGCGATCAACTCCCAGCAATTCGTAGTAGTCCTGTTTCGATGTAGTCGCCATCAGAATCTTCTGGGCGCAGTCACAAATTCCTGCGCCTGAATCTCGTAAATCTTTGCCTCTTCACTGAGGCGTTATCGTGCGTAGGGGTCCAGCGCTGCTGGACCCCATGTTCCGCACAATTAACTGTCGCAACGGGCGCTGCATTCAACCCACCCGTCATTCCGACCGAAGGGCCGCTGTCTCTGCGGCCCGCAGCGGAGGAATCCCTCTTCGATTTCGAGAGCCTCCACCGCGTCCGCAATCAGCACGGTCACTCTTAGTTCGGCTTGTTCTTCTCGTCTACGTCCACATACTCGGCGTCAATCACGTCGCCAGGCTTACTTCCACCCGGCGCTCCGCCTGTGTGGCCCGCACCCGCACCTGCTCCAGCTCCAGCCGCGGCTCCTGCCTGCTCTGCGCCCGCAGCCTCTGTCTTCTTGTACAGTTCTTCCGCCATCTTGTGCAGCGTCTTCTCCACGTTCTCTGTCGCCGAACGCAGCCGCGCCACGGTGCCTTCGTTCATGGCCTTCTTCGCGTCGTCGATCGCTGCTTCCGCGGCCTTCACGTCGCTTTCGCCGATCTTGTCGCGGTTTTCGCGTATCGTCTTTTCCGCCTGGTACACAATGCCGTCCAAACGGTTCCGCGCTTCGACCTCTTCCATTCGCTTGCGATCGTCTTCCGCATGCGATTCGGCTTCCACCCGCATCTTCTCCGCTTCGTCTTTCGACAAGCCGGTCGATGCCGTGATGGTGATCTTCTGTTCTTTGCCCGTGGCTTTGTCCTTCGCGCTCACGTTTAAGATGCCGTTCGCGTCGATGTCAAACGTCACTTCGATTTGCGGAGTGCCCCGCGGTGCTGGCGGAATTCCATCCAGCTTAAACGTGCCTAGCGACCGGTTATCCTTCGCGAATTTCCGTTCGCCCTGCAAGATGTGGATTTCCACGCCCGGCTGGTTGTCCGAAGCCGTCGAGTAAGTCTCCACCTTGCGCGTCGGAATCGTGGTGTTCCGCGGAATTTGCACGGTCATCACGCCGCCCAGCGTTTCCACGCCCAGCGACAATGGCGTCACGTCCAGCAGCAAAATGTCCTTCACTTCGCCCGCCAGCACTGCGCCCTGAATACCCGCACCCACCGCCACCACTTCGTCCGGGTTCACGCCCTTGTGCAGTTCTTTCCCGCCGAAGAAGGTGCTCACCAGTTGTTGTACCTTCGGGATGCGCGTCGATCCTCCAACCAGCACCACTTCTTGTATGTCCTGCGGTGTCAGCTTGGCGTCTTCCAACGCTTGCTTTACCGGCCTCATCGATCGGTCCAGCAAATCGCTCATCAACTGTTCCAGGCGCATCCGCGTCAGTTTCTGCTGCATGTGAATCGGCCCGCTCGCTCCCGCGGTGATGAACGGCAAATTAATTTCCGTCTCCATCATCTGCGACAGCTCGATCTTGGCCTTTTCCGCCGCTTCCTTCAGGCGTTGCAGTGCCATCCGGTCTTTGCCCAGGTCGATGCCATGCTCTTTCTTAAACTCATCGATCAGCCAGTCCACAATTCTCTGGTCGATGTCGTCGCCGCCCAGGTGGGTGTCGCCGTTCGTCGACTTCACTTCCACCACGCCGGCGCCTACTTCCAGCACCGAGATGTCGAACGTGCCGCCGCCCAAGTCGTACACCGCGATCGTTTCATCGCTTTTCTTCTCGAGCCCGTATGCCAGCGCTGCCGCCGTCGGCTCGTTGATGATGCGCACCACTTCCATGCCCGCAATTTCGCCGGCCTGTTTCGTGGCTTGCCGCTGCGCGTCGTTAAAGTATGCCGGCACAGTGATCACTACCTTGGTCACTTTCTCCCCAAGGAAGTCTTCCGCCGCCGTCTTCAACTTCGTCAAAATCATCGCCGAGATTTCCGGTGGACTGTACTGCTTGCCCGCGATCTCAATGCGCGCATCATCATGCGGGCCCTTCACTACTTTGTACGGCACCCGCTTCATTTCATCTTGCACTTCGTCGTAACGCCGTCCCATGAAGCGCTTGATCGAATAGATGGTGTTCTCCGGATTGGTCACCGCCTGGCGTTTCGCCACTTGGCCCACCAGCCGCTCCCCCGTCTTCGTGATCGCCACCACCGAAGGCGTTGTGCGCGTGCCTTCCTGGTTGGGGATCACCACCGGTTCGCCACCCTGCATCACCGACACCACCGAGTTCGTTGTTCCCAAGTCAATTCCAATAATCTTGCTCATGCTCTCCTTCTCCTTCCGAACAATTCTGCTCCAAATCCTTGCCTTGCCAGCCTTCTCACAATAGGTCGCGGATTTTCATCCCGCTGGGCGGTTCCTCGCCCTAAATGGTGGCCGTCCTGCGCCAAAGCTCCCCCACTATACAGGTTGAGTGTTGCATTGTCAAGTTGTTTGATAGTAGATATAACCTGTTCTCCTTCAATGTTCTACGACCACATTTACCCTCTCTCCCTACTCAACCTCTCTCCATTTCTCCTTTCTCCCTCCTTCCGCCTTGCAACCTTCCAATCTCTGTCCTGCCTCCAACTTCCATGCCCGCCCAGCCGTCACACCCCTCCGCTACCGCCTCTAACCACCGCTCTCCGATACTCTCTTCTGATTCATTTCAAGGCACCTCGGTCCCATCCACTTCACTTCTTCTCCCCATAACCTGTGATACTCTTTCGTTGCTTCCCACGCTCTTTTCTATGCGTCGTCATCGGAGGAATCTGTGAATCGCCGGCCTCTTCTCGCCCTTAGCCTGACCGCCACTCTCGCCATTGCGGGTTCGCTCCTCTTTGCTGCTCCTCCGAATCGCAAGAACACCGCAACTCCAGCCGCTCCCGCCGCTGCGCCTCAGTCCATCGCCGTTAATGGCGTCGCCGACATCGATCCCGCCAAGGCCTTCGGCTCCAAGAACGCGCCCGTCACCATGGAAATTTTCAGCGATTTTCAATGTCCCGCCTGCAAACAGCTCTTCACCACCACCAATCAGCGCATCGTTGAAAATTACGTCGACACCGGCAAAATCTATCTCGTCCACCGCGACTTTCCTCTTCCCATGCACGCCTATTCCCGCGTCGCTGCCGACTATTCCCGTGCCGCCTGTCACATCGGCAAGTGTGAAGCCGTCGAACAAGTCCTGTTCCAGAACCAAGAGCAGTGGGAAGCCAATGGCGATGTGAAAGGAACTGTCGCCAGCGTCCTATCCGCCGCCGAAATGAAAAAAGTTCAGGCCCTAGTCGATGGCAAAACCCTCGAGCCGCTCATCGATCGCGACAAACAAATCGGTCAGGGCTACGTCATCAACCAAACGCCCACCACCATCATTCACGCCAAGAACGGCCAGGCCTTTCCCGTCGTCGGCTTCGTTAATTACGACGTTCTCAAAACCTTTCTCGATCAACTCGTCGCTCAGAAATAGGCAGGCATTCTCGTGATGCAATCCGCCCCTTTCAACTTTCGCCGCGCCATCATCTGGCTTGGTCGCCTCGTTCTCGGAGGGATCTTCATCTACGCCGGCTATTCCAAGCTGTTCACTCCGAATCTGATGCTCCAGTCCTTCTTTATGTTCAAGTTTTCTGTCTTATCCAACCTCTCCAATTTCGGCCAGCAGGTCCGTTCCTACCACTTGCTCTCCGAATCTGGCGTGACCTTCGTCTCCCATTTCCTGCCGCCCTTTGAAATCGTCCTCGGCCTGCTCCTCCTAATCGGCTGGCGCCTCCGCATCTGGGCCTCGATCGTCACCGTCATCCTTATCGGCTTCATCACCGTGGTCACCCGCGCCTACCTCCTCCACATGCAGATCGACTGCGGCTGTTTCGGCAAGCCCGAACCCCTAACCGGCTGGACCGTAATCCGCGACGCCGCCTTCCTAGTCCTGGCCCTTGCCATGACCATCTTCACCTTCCAGGACTCCCGCACCCCCCACCCTTGGTCCGCACCGACTCCCGAGAAATCCTCCGCGTAGGGGCACGATATATCGTGCCCAAGGCGAGTCCGCGAGCCCGAGTACCTCCTCCGCGCCTCTCTGCGTCCTCTGCGCCTCTGCGTTATCCTCTCTTCTTCCCGTTCCCTTCATAACTCGCCCCCACGTTGCCGATTGTCATCCCGACCGACCCGCACCAACACTGTCATCCCGACCGGAGCACGCCCCGTGCGCAGTGGAGGGATCGTGGCAAGATTCCAACCTCATTTCTCGCGAATAAAACAGCGTCGCCGGTTTTGGCCCTCTGTTCTTTCTGCTAACGTAATCGCTGCCACTGAATCCAATCACCATGAAATCGCTTCCCGAATATCTCGAACTCGCCACCGTCGCCCACGGCCATCTCTGCGCCGGACAAGTCCTCGGCGTCCGCCTCGCCCTTTACGGCCTTCGCGAACTCGGCATCACCGATCCCATCGCCGAACGCAAACGCATCGTCACCTTCGCTGAAATCGATCGCTGCGTCACCGACGCCGTCGCACTCGTTGCCAATTGCCGCCTCGGCAAACGCGCCCTGAAATTCCGCGACTGGGGCAAAGTCGCCGCCACCTTCTGCGATCTGCAAACCGGACGCGCAGTCCGCATCGCCGCCAAAGAATCTTCCAAGCAAGCCGCCCGCGAACTTTTCCCCGAGCTCGACAAAGAACACGGCCAGCAAAAAGCCTACGCCCAACTTCCCGACGACGTCCTCTTCGACAAACAATGGGTCAAAGTTGAAATCGGCCCCGAAGATCTTCCTGGCTTCAAAGGCCCCCGCGTCGTCTGCGCCCAATGCGGTGAAGGCATCAACTTCAAACGCGAAGTCCTCCAAGACGGCCGCACCCTCTGCCAATCCTGCGCCTCCCCCTCCCACCGCTACTACTCCCCCCTCTAACCCGCACAGCACAGCCATTCCCGGCTGTGCGCTCCCCACCTTCCAACTCAACGGTTCCCCAAGTCTGTCATCCCGACCGGGGCGCGCCCCGCGCGAAGTGGAGGGATCGCGGCAAGATTCCAACCCCAAAAATGTTCCAACCATGGTTATCACCGTAGGGGCACGATATATCGTGCCCCAGACGCCACGACTGAAATCTTCTTCCCATGCATAATCACCACAATTCCACCATGGAAACTTTTCCTTCCTCTCTTCCAGCCCTCCCCCACTTTCTGCGCTAGAATTTTCTTTCGATGTTAAGCCTCCCTCCCATCACTCTCCGTCTCCGCGGCTGGAAACTCATCGACCGCGTCGCGCTCGCTTTCCTCCTCCTCTGTTCCGTCGCCATCGGCGCCGCTGCCGGACTCCTCTTCGTCTACGAAAGCGATCTCCCGGAAATTCGCGCCCTCGAAACCTATCGCCCCAACGTCGTCACCGAAATTTACGCTGACGATGGTCAACTCGTTGGCAGCTTCGCTCTGCAGCGTCGCATTCTCATGACCTGGGAGCAAACTCCCAAGGTTCTCTACAACGCCGTCACCGCTATTGAAGATCAACACTTCGAAGATCACTGGGGCGTCGATTTCCCCCGCATCGCCGGCGCCGCCTACCGCAATATCCTTAAACACCGCAAAGCCGAAGGCGCCAGCACCGTCACCATGCAACTTGCCGGCAACCTCTTCCTCGATCGCAGCGATCGCAGCTTCCGCCGCAAAGCCCAGGAAATGCTGCTCAGCCTGCAGATCGAGCGGCGCTACACCAAGCCGCAAATCTTCACCATGTACGCCAATCAGGTTTATCTGGCTCATGGTAACTACGGCTTCGCCGCCGCCGCGCAATTTTATTTTGGTAAGCCGGTCACCGATCTGAAGTTGCAGGAAGCAGCGCTCCTCGCCGGCATGGTGCGCGGTCCCATTTATTCGCCGCTTGCCGATCCTGCCCGCGCCCTCTCACGCCGCAATCTCGTCATTCACCAGATGCGCGAAGAAGGGAAGATCACTCCGGCTGAAGAAGAAGCCGCCCGCAAGACTCCTCTCGGCCTTCATCTCCAATACCCGCGCAACGATCTCGCACCCTACTTCTTTGAAGACATTCGCAAGTATCTCGAATCTACCTACGGCACCGAAGCCGTTCACGAACGCGGCCTTCGCGTTTACACCACGCTGAATATCCAAATGCAAAAAGCCGCCAACCAATCCATTCGCGATGGCCTGCACATCTACGATCGTCGTCATGGCTGGCGCGACAAGTTCGCCAACGTGCTTCGCGACAATCTCGGCAAACTCGATACCTACGAAGATGACGATTGGCGCCATCCCATCGAAAAGGGAACTTACCTCACCGGACTCGTCCTCACTGCCGACGATAAAAGCGCCACCATAAAAATCGGCCCGTACCGTGCCATTCTTTCTCCCGCAAGACATCGCCTGGACCGGCCACAAAAAGCCCAACGAAATTCTAGCTGTCGGCGATCTCGCGCAATTCTCCATTCAAGAACTTCGCGAAACCACCGCCCGCGTTCAGCTCGAACAGCTTCCCGCCCCGCAAGGCGCCATGATTGCCATCGACAACACCACCGGCGAAATTAAAGCCATGGTCGGCGGCTACAGTTTTGAAGATTCCAAGTTCAATCGCGCTACGCAGGCCTACCGCCAGGTCGGCAGTTCCTTCAAGCCCTACGTTTATTCCGCCGCCATCGAGAAGGGTTCTTCTCCCTTCGACACCATCGTCGATGCACCTTTTACCGTCATCAGTGGTGGCCAAGCCTATTCTCCTCACAATTACGACGAAAAATTTGAAGGCACCATCACTCTCCGCCGCGCACTCGCTGGCTCTCGCAACGTGCCGGCAGTGAAGCTCGCTGAAAAAGTTGGCATCAATGCCGTCGTCGACATGGCCCGCCGCTTTGGCATTAGCAGTGCATTGCCGCCATACCTTCCGCTCGCGCTCGGCGCCGCCGATATGAAACTCGTCGAACACGTTTCCGCCTTCACCGTCTTCCCTAACGACGGCATTCGCATCGACCCGCACATGATTCGTAAAGTCACCAGCTACGATGGCGCGCTTCTCGAAGAAGCTCATCCCGAAGTTCACGATGTTCTCGCGCCTGACACTGCGCGCACCATGACCGCCATGCTAGAAGAAGTAGTCCAGTTCGGTACCGCCATGAAAGCCAAAGTGATTGGCCGACCCGCTGGCGGCAAAACCGGCACCACGCAAGATTTCACTGACGCTTGGTTCATCGGCTTCACGCCGCAAATCACTGCAGGCGTATGGGTCGGCTTCGACGACAAACAAATTTCCCTGGGTAAACGCGAAAGCGGCGCGCAGGCCGCTCTTCCCATCTGGATTGAATTTATGCAGCAAGGTATGGCCGGAATGCCGGTCGTCGATTTCCCCAACGTCGTCACTCTCGAGGAACAAGCCCTGGAACATAAAGTTCACGTCGACGTTCCCGACACCACTCCCGAAGAAGAAGTCCCCGCCCCCAAACCCAAACTCCCCCCACCCCCAGCAGTAACCTCCACCTCAGCCCCTTCAACCCCCACTCCCTAAATCGTTCAGCACAGCAATTTCACCCCGCCTTGTAGCACAGCCATTCCTGTGCATCTTTGCTGCAATCCGACGCTCCCCGTTCTCGTCACCCGGTGTAGGGACGTGGCTTTAGCCACGCACCCGCCTCTACTCAGACCTGTCATCCCGACCGGAGCACGCCGTTCACCCAGAGCGCGAGCGAAGACGTAGTGGAGGAATCGCGGCAACACCATCACCCCTTCTCCACCGCTCCTAAGCCGACCACGTCATTCCGTTTACCCTGAGCACCGAAGGGAGCCGCCTCTGCGATGAAATCACTCTTCGATCTCCGCGCCACCTCCCAACCCTACTCCCGGAACGGATCCCACCCCCCAGCATTCAACGCCCTCTCCTTCCCGTCCTCCACCACCACAATCCTTCCCCCCGCCACCATCTCCCCAACCCACGTCAACCGCACTCCCCCAACCGTCTCCGGCACTCTTCCCACATCCTTCTTCCTCACGCAAAACAACAATTCGTAATCATCTCCACCATGCAACGCCAATTTCACCGCATCCGCCCGATCCCGCAACTCCACCCGCGGCAACGCGTCCGCCTCCACTTTCGCCCCCACGCCACTCGCCGCGCACAACCTCCGCAAATCCGTCGACAATCCATCCGACACATCCATCATCGCCGTCGCCAATTTCTTCTCCGCCAGCCAGCGTCCCAACTCCAATCGCGGTTCCGGATACATATGCTTCCGCAGCACCGCATTCGTTGCCCGCCCCATTCCTCGTCCGGCGACCAACTCCCGCAAGCCCAAATCCGCCTCGCCCAACGTTCCACTCACAAACAGCGCATCTCCCGCCTTCGCACCCGCGCGCAATATCGCCCGCCCCGGCCGCACCTCGCCCACCACCGTTATGCTGATGAACGTCTCTTTCCTTCGCGTCGTATCTCCGCCCGCGGCCACGCAACCGAATTTCCTCGACGCCCTTTCCAATCCCTTCAAAAATTCCCGTCAGCCATTTCCCCGTCAATTCCGTCGGCAGCGCCAGACTCAACAAATAACATCGCGCCGTCGCGCCCATCGCCGCAATATCACTCGTCGCCCGCGCCAGAGATTTCCATCCAATCGCGTCCGCCGGATGCTTCTCCAGCAAAAAATGCGATCCTTCCAGCGACCAGTCGCACGTCAACACCGCCTCATACCCGCGCCTTGGCTTCCAGATCGCCGCATCATCTCCAATTCCCAAGCGCACTCCGCCGCCCTTCGAACCTCGCGACGCTTCCTCAATTTTCCGCAGCAGCGTGTCTTCGTTCAGTCGTTTTTTCATCGGTTCCGCGTATCGTACCCTTCGCTGTCCCCCGGGACAGGGTACAGTTTTCCTGCGGCTGTCCAAAATAAACTTAAATACAGGGTTGACGCCGGACACCTACAAAAATTAGGATACCGTGTATTCGCGAACCATGGCTCACGGTTCAGTTCTCTGGTTATCGGGATTTTATTGTGCGGTTCTCAGGGTGCTCTAACGACGCCGCGCAACTTCAATTTGCTACACTAAGTCTGGCATGTTTGGCCTGAGGGGCCAACTGTGATCACTGGCAAGAACTACACATTCTTTATCGCTTCGACGCCGGGCAAGCTCCGCAAGCTTGTTCTCCCCTCATACTTGCTCCACGGTGTCGCCGCTCTTGCCATCATCGGCAGCATCACCGTCGTCGCCGCCATCGGCTCCTACAGCCGCATGTTGTGGAAGGTTGGCAACTACAACGCCCTGCGCCACGACCAGGAAAATCTTAAGAAGCAGTACCGCGAACTTCAGTCCACCGTTAAAGATACCAACGAGCGTCTCGATTCTCTCCAGGGTCTAGCTACCGAAGTTGCCATGACCTACGGCGTCATGCGTTATCACCCTGCAGCCTTCGATCTCATCGACAACGAAGCCACTCCTCAAGATGCCTTCGATCGCTCTGTTCAGCAATATTCATTCCTGAAACGCAACGCCGCCGCTATCACCGTTTCTGCCGGTGGCCTGCGTCTGATTCCTGCCAGCGCTTTTGCCGATTCCGACTACACGCCTTCGATCTGGCCCGTACTCGGACATATCACCGACAGCTTCGGCGAACGCCTCGATCCGTTCTCCGGTGAAGGTGCCTTCCACACTGGCGTCGACGTCAGCGCCGACTATGGCGCTCCGGTTCACACCACCGCCGACGGCATTGTGGTCAGCGCCGATCAGCACACCGGCTACGGTCGCGTCGTCATTATCGATCACGGTTTCGGACTCACCACCTGGTACGCGCATCTTTCCGCGTACTCGGTCGTCGCCGGCACTCGCGTCAAGCGCGGTGAAGTCATCGGCTACGCCGGTATCAGCGGCCGCTCCACTGGCCCGCACGTCCACTACGAAGTCCGCATGAACAACGCCCCAGTCAACCCCTGGCGCTACATGCGCAACGCCGCCTCCGGCGATTAAAACTGTAGCTCACCCCTTCAGGGGTGAGGCTTTCCCTAGATTTAACCGCGCTCGATCCGCCGCTCCCGAACGATTGTCATCCCGACCGGAGAACTGCGCCTTCTGTTTACCCTGAGCCCTACGCGAAGGGCACTTCGTAGCGGAGGGGTCGTGGCACCCAAACCAAACATCACTCAGCGCGTCTTTTCTCCGGAGCCTTGTTTCCCAGCATCCTTTCCGCTCCCCGCCAACGTCCCCGCCCCCGCGCCGCCTCCAACAACTTCGGCGTAACATCAAACACCACCCGCACCGACTTCGACGACCCGCGATCCATCTTCTCGATGTCCGCCGACTGCAACAATTCCAAATATCCTTCCCGCAGTTGCGGATCCAATTGCTTCCGCGTCTTCGCCTCGCTCAATCCCATCTGCGCCAGCACCACCACGCCTTTCAGAAAATCATTCAACTGCTTGATCGTCTGCTCCGACAAACATTCCCCATCCACCACCACTCTCAATAAATTTCCGTCCGGCTTCCCCGCAATCGAAATCCATTGCAACTGTCCCAGCAGCGCCGCCAATTGTGGCGATTGAAATCCTCCCGGCGCCTGCTCCGCTAACGGCGATGGCGATCCCGAATCCTGTCGCAGCACCACAAACAACGGCGTCCCCGCCAGTCTCCTGAAATGTTCGCGCCATTCTTCAGGCGATGCTGCAACCGTCCGCTGCAACAAAATCGCCGCATAACTCGGATCATCCGTCCACGCAATTCGATCATCCCGCAAAAATGTAAAAAACGAAGTCTTCCCCCGCCCGCCCACATTCAACGCAAAAATCGCCCTTCCCGATACCGTCTCTTTCCTTCCCGAACTCGCCGCATACGCCTCAATTTTTTTCCGATCAAACTTTCCATCCGCAATCGCAACGTACGTCGCTGCATTATTTCCTTGCCGCATCACCGCAATCGCCGCCCGCTCCAAATCTTTTTCGTAGTGAAATCCCGTCGCTTGCACAAACTGCGTGTAATCCGCATCCGGCGCCACTTGCGGCGCCCACGAAAATAATTGTTCCAGCAACGGAGAAGAAGTTCGCAGTTGCTCCACATCCACAAAAATTACCGCCGTCGGATCTCCCGGCAGCCGGCTCAGCATTTCTTCTCGCGCGCCTACCGCGTCCTCTCCGCTCCAATGGAAATAAGCAAACGCCGCCCCCGCAAAAACGCACAAAATCACCAGAATCTTCAAGCCCGTTTTGCCCTTATTCATCATTTTCATTTTCTCGAATCGGCACCCAACTGCCTAACCAGCATTCTTCAATTTCGCGCTCTTACACCCCTCAAAAACGCAGCATCCCGCGCCTAGCAAACTGGCTTCCCAACCCACCTGTGGATTGTTAGGAAAACTCTACCCTTCGCCTACTCACAACCACCTGAAAATACTAAGCTTAACAAAATATATCCACCCCGCCACATCGCCTTCCTTTTCCACAGAAGTGGCTCCTCACTTGCTCTGCTTTTTCCCTGCCTCCCTTGCAATTCATGGCCCCTCTCTGTTATTCTTGTCCGGTTTGAGCGGCGCTGGCGTAGCTCAGCTGGTAGAGCATCTGATTTGTAATCAGAGGGTCGGGGGTTCAATTCCCTCCGCCAGCTCCATCAGTTCTACGCAACGCAGGGGAGTGGGCAGAGCGAATCCCGACATGCTAACATAAGAGGGCTGGTGTCTTCTGACACGAGTCCGTTTTGTGTTTTCGCTCGTTTCTCTTCCTAACATGGCGCGGGCTTTCGAGTTTCGGGACATGCTCTTTGTGTCTCTTCAATTTTGCCCGGATACGCATCTTGTATCGCGGCTGAATTTGCCGGGACGGGTGGGTGAGTGGCTAAAACCAGCAGACTGTAAATCTGCCGCTCCTTGCGGGCTACGAAGGTTCGAATCCTTCCCCGTCCACCAGGATTCGATTCAGCCGCAGGCCATCACAGCGTAGCGCGCTTGAGTGAGGGTAGTTTTAATTAGTCGGACGACGTTGTACAGCACCGCAGGGCAATCGCAGACGCGATGTTCGTTAAGCGGTACGAAACGCAGCGTGTGAGCTGCCAGGCAATCGTCTGCCGCAACGTTTTTCGGTTCGTTGTTTTCGCTGTTCTTGTACGGAGCGGGTTCGGCCTGGGTAGCTCAGTTGGTAGAGCGCGTCCTTGGTAAGGACGAGGTCACCGGTTCAATCCCGGTCCCAGGCTCCAGCTTGTTCGAAGTTTCCGCAAGGAAATTTCGCAGCAGTCGAAACACCAGCAGTCGCAGTCAAACAGAAGTTGAGACGATTTCTACACGGGATGGGCGGGGGTAACTCAACGGTAGAGTCTCACTCTTCCAAGGTGATGGTTGCGGGTTCAAATCCCGTCCCCCGCTCCAGTTTAGCCTGCGCCGCACAGTACCGCGGCAATGGGAATCTTGCTCGATCCGCTCAGTTCAAACGCGGCCGAGCGAAGGGATAAAAAAATGGCGAAAGAGAAATTTGAGCGCACTAAGCCGCATGTGAACATTGGGACGATTGGTCACATCGATCATGGCAAGACCACGTTGACCGCCGCGATCACCAAGGTGTTGTCGAAGCACAACCCCAAGGTAGCGTTCCGGGCTTTTGATTCGATTGACAACGCACCGGAAGAGCGCGAGCGCGGCATCACCATTGCGGTTTCGCACGTGGAGTATGAAACCGCGAACCGCCACTATGCGCACATGGATTGCCCGGGCCACGCCGACTACATCAAGAACATGATCACCGGCGCGGCACAGATGGATGGCGCGATTCTTGTGGTGGCGGCCACTGATGGACCGATGCCCCAGACTCGTGAGCACATTCTGCTCGCGCGTCAAGTAGGCGTGCCGTACATCGTGGTGTTCCTGAACAAGTGCGACATGGTGGAAGATGCCGAGTTGCTGGAACTGGTGGAACTGGAAGTTCGCGATTTGCTGAAGAGCTACCAATTTCCGGGCGACAGTGTTCCGGTGGTTCGTGGTTCGGCACTGCAAGCGCTGAACGGCGATGAAAAGTGGGAAAAGAAAATTGATGAGCTGATGGCTGCAGTCGATGCCAACGTGCCTTTGCCGGTGCGTGACGTCGACAAGCCGTTCGCCATGCCGATTGAAGACATCTTCTCGATTTCCGGACGCGGCACGGTGGTTACCGGTCGTGTGGAACGCGGCAAGGTGAAGGTCAGCGAAGAAGTGGAAATTGTGGGCTTCCGCGCGACGCAGAAAAAAGTGGTCACCGGCATTGAAATGTTCAAGAAGTTGCTGGATGAAGGCATCGCCGGCGACAACGTTGGACTCTTGCTGCGCGGCACGGAAAAAGATGATGTGGAGCGTGGCCAGGTAATTTGCAAGCCGGGCTCGATCACTCCGCACACCAAGTTCAAGGCCGAAGCGTACGTGTTGACCAAGGAAGAAGGCGGACGTCACACCCCGTTTTTCTCCGGCTATCGTCCCCAGTTTTATTTCCGCACCACGGACGTCACTGGCGACATGAAGTTGCCGGCGGGCGTCGAGATGGTGATGCCGGGCGACAACGTGAGCTGCGAAGTTACGCTGATCACGCCAGTCGCGCTCGAGAAGGGCTTGCGCTTCGCGATTCGCGAAGGCGGCCACACCGTAGGCGCCGGCGCCGTTACGGAGATCATCGAGTAACGTTTACCCTGAGTGGTTTTGGCGAAGGGGTACTTCTAAACAAGATTGGAAAAGGGATTAACTGATGCGGGAAATCATTACGTTGCAGTGTGGTGATTGCAAAAATCGCAATTACACCACCACCAAAAATAAGAAAAAGCATTCGGACCGCCTCGAGACCAAAAAGTTTTGCCGTTCGTGCCGCAAGCACACGCCGCACAAAGAAGCGAAATAGTCTCGTCGCTTTGTTCGGAGGGCAGGACCGGTTGCATTTAGGGGAGTCGTCCAACGGTTTACCCTGAGCGCAGCGAAGGGCTAGGACGTTGAGTGCTAGAGGCCGATGCAGTTTGGTTTTGTTACATAGTTCGGTGCAACGACGATTCGTTCTACGTTGGAATTGCAATCGACGTGGGAGACAGAGTTAAGCGGCATAACTGGGGAGTTGGTCCTAGGTACACCGCGATTCGGCGACCGGTAGAGTTGGTTTGGCAAGAGCGCTGTGGTAATCCCGACGCAGCGAGGGCGAGAGAGAAAGAGATCAAGGGCTGGAGCCGGAAAAAGAAGTTTGAGCTTGTGGCCGGGAAAAGGGCATGTAAACCCTTCACCCCGAAGACGGGCTCAGGGTGAAGGGGAGTCGTCCAACGGCTAGGACTCCGGTCTCCAAAACCGGGTATGGGGGTTCGAATCCCTCCTCCCCTGCCAGAGTTTTACACGGTGTTCGCGGGGCGAGCGCCGCAGAAAAGAGTTAAAGATGGCTACGCGGACGGTAAAAATGAGCAGCGAAGAATCGAAAGGCGGACCTGGCCTCGAGTTACGCAACAAGGTCACCGGCACCATCGACAATTCGCGCGAATTCCTTCACGACGTTCGCGTCGAAATGAAGCAGGTCACTTGGCCCAGCCGCGAAGATGTTATCTCCACCACCGCGGTGGTCATTGCTACAGTCGCGTTTTTTGGAATCTTTCTGACGATTGTGGAACGTATTGCGCAGTGGGGTCTCGATCGGCTGCTCAACTACTTTCACGTGTAAAAAGGGCGGAACCTTTCATGGGAATGCAGTGGTACATCATCCATACCTACTCGGGCTTCGAGAAGAAGGTCAAAGAAAGCCTCGAGAGTCGTGTGGCTGCTTTCAACCTGCAAGACAAGATCGGCCGGGTGCTTATCCCTACCGAAGATGTCGTCGAAGTTCGTGGCGGTAAGAAAATTGTTGCGTCGCGCATGTCCTATCCCGGCTACGTTCTCGTCGAAATGGATCTCGACGAAAACACCTGGCACATCGTGCGCAACACGCCGCGCGTTACCGGCTTCGTCGGTTCGGCTACTGCGCCTCCGGCTCTATCCGAAGCGGAAGTGGACGCCATCATCAATCGCGTGCACACCCCGCAGGATCGCCCGAAGCCTAAGGTTGTCTACGAACGCAACGAACAGGTTCGCATCGTCGATGGCCCGTTCGCGAATTTCAACGGCACCGTCGAAGAGATCGACAACGATCACAGCCGTCTCAAAGTTTCGGTAACCATTTTTGGACGCTCCACTCCGGTTGAACTGGATTTTGCGAGTGTCGAGAAGCTTGGATAATTCCCCGGCCCTGAGCGTAGCGAAGGGTCAGGACGAGAAAAGGATTTGAGGTAACAGCAAATGCCACCAAAGAAAGTACAGACCACCATCAAGTTGCAGTTGCCGGCCGGTAAGGCCACTCCTGCGCCGCCAGTCGGCACCGCGCTCGGTCCTCATGGCGTTAACATCATGGATTTTTGTAAGCAGTACAACGCCAAGACGGCTAAAGAGCCCGATGGCATGATTTTCCCGGTGTTGGTCACCATTTATACCGACCGCACCTTTACTTTCATCTTAAAGACTCCGCCGGCTTCCGTTCTTCTTCTCCGCGCCGCGGGCATTGCCAAGGGCTCTCCGGAACCCAACCGCAATAAAGTCGGGAAAGTCACCAAGAAGCAAGTCGAAGAAATCGCCAAGATTAAGCTTGTCGATCTCAACACCACTAATCTCGAATCCGCGGTGCGCACCGTCATGGGGACGGCTCGCAACATGGGTCTCGACGTCGTGGAAGCCTAGGGAGTTACAGGCGCTAGAGGTCGTTCGAGGTACGCATGAAGAAGTACGGTAAAAACATGGAGGCCGCGCGCAAAAAGGTCGAAGCGCGTCCCTACAAGCTCGCCGAAGCTGCTGAGCTTATCAAGAAGACCCATCACACCAAGTTCAATGAAACCGTTGAACTGGCCATTAATTTGGGCGTCGATCCCAAGCATTCCGATCAGGTTGTTCGCGGCACCGTGGTTCTGCCGCACGGCCTCGGCAAGTCCGTTCGCGTTCTGGTTCTCGCCAGTGGCGAAAAGCAGCGCGAAGCTACGGAAGCCGGTGCGGAATATGTCGGTGGCGACGATATGGTTCAGAAAATTATGGAAGGCTGGACCGATTTCGACGCCGTCATCGCCACGCCAGACATGATGCGCGCCGCCGGTAAACTCGGTAAGGTGCTCGGCCCTCGTGGCCTGATGCCCAACCCGAAGACTGGCACTGTAACGATGGATGTGGCCAAGGCCATCAAAGAAACGAAGGCGGGCAAAGTGGAGTTCCGCGTCGATAAGGCGGGCATCGTCCACGTCCCCATCGGCAAAATTAAGTTTGAAGCCAAAGTCCTTGAAGAAAATGCTCACGCGCTCATTAACGCCGTCGTCAAGGCCAAGCCCGCTGCGGCTAAAGGCAAGTACGTCAAGCGCATCACTCTGACGTCCACCATGGGTCCGGGAATCGATATCGATCTCGCCGAATCCGAAACACTCGCGGCGGCTGCGTAAGCCGGAAGGAATCTCGGTAACCGACTATGAAGAAGAAAAGCGAAAAACAGCAAGACCTCGACAAACTGAAAACCGAGCTCGCGAAGGTATCCACCGTCATTCTCACTACCTTCCAGGGCATCACCGTCGAAAACGACACCAAGCTTCGTCGCGCTGTGCAGGCTGCGGGCGGCAAGTATCAAGTCGTCAAGAACACTTTGGCAGAACGCGCTGGCGCCGGTACTCCCGCGGAAGGTGTGCTCAAGAATCTTAAGGGCACTCATTCCATTGCGTACACGCAGACCGATCCCGTCGCTCTCGCCAAGGCTCTAACCAAGATCGCCAAGGATGTTCCGGCGTTCCAGTTCAAATCCGGCGTAGTGGAAGGCCGCGTCATCTCCATTTCCGAGATTCAGCAGCTTGCCAACATGCCGTCCAAGGAAGAGCTCATCGGCAAGATTATGTTCTTGCTGAATGCTCCGGCGCAGCGCATCGCTACCGCGCTCAACGCCCTCCCGCGCAACATGGCGGTGGTTGTCAGCGAAGCAGTCAAGGCCAACAAGTTTAGTTCGTAAGGTTTTGGGCTAAGCGGGCCCCGCCCGCCGCGGTTCCGAAAAATTTGATTGAACATATTGAGAGGAGAAATAGCTGTCATGTCGAAAGTCGAAACGATCCTGGAAGAAATCAAGGGCCTGACGCTTCTTGAAGCTTCGGACCTTGTCAAGAAAATGGAAGAAGCCTTCGGCGTCTCCGCAGCGGCTGCCACGGTAGTTGCGGGCGGCGGCGGTGGGGCTGCTGCTGCGGCTCCGGCGGAAGAGAAGACGGAATTCACCGTCGTCCTCACCGATGTGGGCGGCAACAAGATCAACGTCATTAAGGCCGTTCGCGAAGTCACCTCCCTCGGCTTGAAAGAAGCCAAGGACCTCGTTGATGGCGCTCCTAAGACCATCAAGGACGGCGTGACCAAGGACGAAGCCGCGACCATCAAGAAGAAGTTCGAGGACGCGGGCGCCAAAGTCGAAGTTAAGTAGCTCTGTCCCGGCCTCCAACCCACCGGGGCTGTGTTGTTCAGTAGTCGGCGCGGTTTCTTCGGTGCGACGCTGCGCCAGGGGAATTTAGTACGCGAGCTACGGCTGGCATTGTCTACATCCATCGGGTCCTTCTCGGACCTTCACTTACCGTGTGCAGGGCGGCTTCGGGCAAGCCGCACCGCAGCACGGTTTAGTGTCTTTATTGTGTTTTTGCACGCTGCCCGAAAGGGAATGAGGTAAATCAGGCATGTCCAACAGCAACCAGCACGTTCGGGAACGCCAGCGACTGGATTTTGCGAAGATTCAGGGCACCATCCAGATCCCTAACCTGATCGAAGTCCAGAAAAAGTCTTACCAGCGCTTCCTTCAAATGGATTTGCTGCCTAGCGAGCGCGAAGACGGCGGTCTCCAATCCGTTTTCACGTCCGTGTTTCCAATTCGCGATTTCCGTGAAATGTCGCAACTCGAATTTGTCGATTACGCCATCGGAAACTGGGAGTGCAAGTGCGGCAACCTTAAAGGTCTGCACCATCTCCGCGCCACTTGTCGCAATTGCGGCGCTTCCGTCGTCACCAACCCCTATCAAACGGGCGACGTGATCTGTCAGAAGTGCGGTACGTTCAACAAGAACACCCCCACCTTCTGTAACAAGTGCGGCGATCCGGTCGCGATGCAGCTCAAGTACGACGTCAATGAGTGCCAGGAGCGCGGTATGACTTACTCCGCGCCTCTCAAGGTCACTATAAGACTTACTATTTACGACAAGGATCCAGACTCCGGCGCGAAAACCATTCGCGACATCAAGGAACAGGAAGTTTTCTACGGCGACATCCCGCTGATGACCGACAATGGTACCTTTATCATCAACGGTACCGAGCGCGTTATCGTCAGCCAGTTGCACCGTTCGCCTGGCGTCTTTTTCGAAAGCGCCAACAATCGTTCCTATTTCCTTGGCAAAATTATTCCGTATCGCGGCTCGTGGGTAGAGTTCGAATACGACACCAAGAACATTCTGTACGTCCGCATCGATCGCAAGCGCAAATTCCTCGGCTCCATTTTCTTGCGCGCGCTCGGCATGAAGTCCAACGAAGAAATCCTCCGCACCTTCTATCAGGTGGAGCGCATTTCTCTGCGCGATAAGGATCTTCTCTGGAACGTTTCGCCGGGTATCGTCGACCGCAAGCTGACCCACGAAATCCGCAACCCTAAGTCCGAAGACATCATCGTTGGCGCTCACAAGCGCATCACCGAAACGCTCTTCAAGGAACTCATCAAGGCCAAGATCAGCCAGGTGCGCGCGGCTCTTGCCGATCTCGAAGGCGCTTATAGCGTCGCCGATGTCGTCAACCGCCAGACCGGTGAAGTTCTTCTCGAAGCCAACAAGCCGCTGACTCCCGACCTCTGGCAAGCTTTCGCCGAGGCTGGCATCACCGAAGTCGATGTCTTCTTCCCGGAACGCGATGATATCGGTTTGGTCCTGTCTCGCACTCTCGACAAGGATTCCATCCGCTCCTCCAAGGAAGCGCTCATCGAAATTTATCGCAAGCTTCGTCCAGGTGATCCTCCGACGCTCGAAACGGCCACGAATCTTTTCCGCGGCATGTTCTTCGATCCGCGTAAATATGATTTCAGCCGCGTCGGCCGCCTGAAGTTCAACATCAAGATGGGTCTCGATACGCCGCTCGATAACCGTACTCTCGACACCACCGACTTCGTCGCGGCCATCAAGTACCTCTTCAAGCTGCGCAAGAACATCGGCTCCGTCGACGACATCGACCATCTCGGCAATCGCCGCGTTCGCGCGGTCGGTGAACTCCTCGAAAACCAGTTCCGCATCGGTCTCGTCCGCATGGAACGCGCCATCAAGGAAAAGATGAGCGTGTACCAGGAAATGTCCACGGCTATGCCGCACGACTTGGTCAACGCCAAGCCCGTGATGGCCGCCATCCGCGAATTTTTCGGAAGTTCGCAGTTGAGCCAGTTCATGGACCAGACCAATCCGCTCAGCGAAATCACTCACAAGCGCCGCCTGTCGGCTCTTGGACCCGGTGGTCTCTCGCGCGAGCGCGCGGGTTTCGAAGTTCGCGACGTTCACCCCACGCACTACGGCCGTATTTGCCCGATTGAAACGCCGGAAGGTCCGAACATCGGCCTGATCAGCTCGCTGAGCTGCTTTGCCCGCATCAACGACTACGGCTTCATCGAGTCTCCGTATCGCCGCGTCAAGGGTGGCCGCATCATCGACTTCGTCCACATCGTCAATGCTGGCGACAGCGAATTCAAAGCTGGCGACATTGTCGAACGCGACCGCGTCGAAGAACTCAACGACGAACTCAAGCGCCGCAAAGTCGTCTACGAACCTTACTGCTTCTATCTGTCTGCTTGGGAAGAGGACAAGTACGTCATCGCCCAGGCCAACGTTTCACTCGACGAACGCCTCCGCATCACCACCGAGCTCGTCAACTGCCGTCAAGCCGGCAACTTCGTCTTGAAGCATCGCGATGAAGTCGATTACGTCGACGTCTCGCCTAAGCAGCTCGTCTCCGTCGCGGCCAGCCTCATCCCGTTCCTCGAGAACGACGACGCTAACCGCGCTTTGATGGGTTCCAACATGCAGCGCCAGGCCGTTCCTTTGATCCGCGGCGAGGCTCCTCTCGTCGGCACTGGTATGGAACGCGTCACCGCTCGCGATTCCGGCGCAGTCGTGCTCTGCAAGCGCGACGGCATCGTCGACCAGGTAGACTCCGAGCGCATCATCGTCCGCGTCGAAAGCGATCACTCCGGCGTACTCAGCCGCGAAGTGGGCGCCGACATTTACACCCTGACCAAGTTCAAGCGCTCCAACCAGAACACTTGCATCAACCAGAAGCCGCTCGCTCGCGTAGGCGATCGTGTTAAGAGCGGTCAGGTTCTTGCCGATGGTCCTTGCACCGATCGTGGCGAACTCGGCCTCGGTCGTAACGTGCTCGTGGCTTTCGTGCCATGGCGCGGTTACAACTTCGAAGACGCCATCCTGGTCAGCGAAAAGCTGGTCAAGGACGATTACTACACCTCCATCCACATCGAGGAGTACGAAATCGAAGCGCGCGACACCAAACTCGGTCCCGAAGAAGTAACTCGCGACATTCCCAACATCAGCGAATCGTTCCTGCGCAACCTCGACGAAAGCGGCGTGATCCGCATCGGCGCGGTTGTGAAGCCGGGCGACATCCTCGTCGGCAAGGTCACCCCCAAGGGTGAAACCACGCTGACTCCGGAAGAGAAACTGCTCCGCGCCATCTTCGGTGAAAAAGCCGGAGACGTTCGCGACGCTTCTCTCTATTGCCCTCCAGGCATCGAAGGCACCATCGTCGACGTCAAGATCTTCACCCGCAAGGGTGGCGAGAAAGACGAGCGCCACAAGGCCATCGAAGCTTCGCAGGTTTTTAAACTCGAGAAGAACCTTGCGGACGAAATCCGCATCCTCACCGACGAGCGCCTCAAGCGCCTCGGTGATCTTCTCGGCGGCAAAATCCTGCAAGCCGACTTGCACGACGAAAAGACCAACAAGCGTCTTCTCACCAAGGGCACCGAGCTTACGCGTGATCTGATCGAAAAGATCTCCACGCGCAACCTCAAGCGCCTCAAGCTCAACGAGCGTGATCCACTGCTCATCGAGAAAATCGAAGAAGTCGAAGAAATGACTTCTCGCCAGATCGATGTGCTTCGCAAGATCACCGAAGAGCGCAAGGAAAAGCTCAAGAAGGGCGACGAGCTTCCTCCGGGCGTCATCAAGCTGGCCAAGGTCTATATCGCCATGAAGCGCAAGCTCTCCATCGGCGACAAGATGGCCGGACGTCACGGCAACAAGGGCGTCATTGCTCGCGTTGTTCCTGAAGAAGACATGCCTTGCCTGCCGGATGGCACTCCGGTCGAAATCGTTCTCAACCCGCTCGGCGTTCCTTCTCGTATGAACGTCGGACAAATTCTCGAAACTCACTTGGGCTGGGCTGCCCGCGAATTGGGCAACTCCCTCAAGCGCCTGCTCAGCAAGGAAGTGAAGGCCGAGGCGATCCGTCGTTGGTACCGCGAGGTATTCACCGAAACCGCCGTCTGGAAATCACTCTCCAAGCTCTCGGACGAAGAGTTGCTCGAATATTCCGAAGGCTTCCGCGAAGGCATTCCATTCGCTACGCCCGTTTTCGACGGCGCGCGCGAAGCGGAAATTCGCCACTTGTTGGAAGTCGCAGGTCTCCCCCATGCCGGCAAAATCAATTTGTTCGACGGCATGACCGGTGACCAGTTCGATCAGCCCGTTACCGTCGGCTACATCTATATGCTCAAGCTGTCGCACTTGGTCGACGACAAGATCCACGCGCGTTCCATCGGTCCTTACTCCCTCATCACCCAGCAGCCGCTGGGCGGTAAGGCGCAGTTCGGTGGTCAGCGTTTCGGTGAAATGGAAGTTTGGGCGCTCGAAGCTTATGGCGCTGCTCACATTTTGCAGGAATTGCTTACCGCCAAGTCCGACGACGTCTATGGCCGCGCCAAGATCTACGAAGCCATCGTCAAGGGCGAGCCGGGCATCGAGCCGGGCGTTCCCGAATCGTTCAACGTTCTAGTTCGCGAGCTCCAATCGCTGTGCTTAGACGTCGAACTAATGAAGCGCCAAAAGCCGCCAGCAGAAAAGGCCGCCGACTGATCCGAATCGTAGGGGCACGATACATCGTGCCCCAGTATCGGCTCCAGCGGCCAAGCGGTAAGCAGCATTGAGCAGTATCCCGAATTTAGGTTCTCAGCCGTCAAGGTCAGCATCCTAAAAAATGCCAACCAAGACGCGGCCCCGCCGAAAGTCGGGGAGGGAGGAAACACCTTGTATCGCAGCAGCCCCTATGATCGCGCCAGTTTGATTGCGGACTTTGATTCCATCCGGATCAGTTTGGCTTCTCCGGAAAAAATCCGCTCCTGGTCTCACGGTGAAGTCACCAAGCCCGAGACCATTAACTACCGCACCTTTAAACCAGAACGCGACGGCCTTTTCTGCGCCAAAATCTTTGGCCCCGTCACCGACTGGGAATGCCTCTGCGGCAAATACAAGCGCATGAAGCATCGCGGCGTCATTTGCGACAAGTGCGGTGTCGAAGTCACTCTCAGCAAGGTGCGCCGTGAACGCCTCGGCCACATTGAGCTGGCTTCGCCCTGCTCGCACGTTTGGTTCTTCAAAGGTTTGCCCAGCCGCATCGGCTACCTGCTCGATATCTCCATGCGCGATCTCGAGCGCATTCTTTACTTCGAAGCCTTCGTGGTTGTCGACACCGGCGAAGTTGCCATCCTGAAAGAGCGTCAGGTTCTTCAGGAAGAGGAATTTCGTAAGTTGCAAACCGAATATCCCGGTCAGTTCACCGCCAAGATGGGCGCCGAAGCCATTAAAGAACTTCTGCGCCGCGTCGAAGTCGAAAAACTAGCCGACGATCTGCGCGAAAAAATGAAGGCCGATCCGTCGCTCCAGAAGCGCATCAAGTTCGCCAAGCGCCTTAAAGTTCTGGAAGCCTTCCGCAAGAGTGGCAACAAGCCAGAGTGGATGATTCTCGACGTCATTCCGGTTCTTCCGCCGGAGTTGCGCCCCCTTGTGCCTCTCGATGGTGGCCGTTTCGCCACGTCCGATCTCAACGACCTGTATCGTCGCGTCATCAACCGCAACAACCGCCTCAAAAAGCTCATGGAGCTTCGCGCTCCCGACGTTATCGTTCGTAACGAAAAGCGCATGCTCCAGGAAGCCGTTGACGCTCTCTTCGACAACGGCCGCCGTGGACGCGTTCTTCGCGGTACCAACAATCGCCCGCTCAAGTCCCTCAGCGACACGCTCAAGGGCAAGCAGGGACGTTTCCGCCAGAACCTCCTCGGCAAGCGCGTGGACTACTCTGGCCGTTCCGTCATCGTCGTTGGTCCCGAACTCAAACTGAACCAGTGCGGTCTTCCCAAGAAGATGGCTCTCGAGCTCTTCAAGCCCTTCATCTATCACAAGCTCGAAGCTCAGGGACACTGCACCACCATCAAGCAAGCCAAGGAAATGGTCGAGCAGCAAGAGCCGGTCGTCTGGGACATCCTCGAAGATGTCATCCGCGAACATCCCGTGCTTCTCAACCGCGCTCCAACCTTGCACCGTTTGGGCATCCAGGCCTTCGAACCGACACTCGTCGAAGGTAAAGCCATCCGCATCCACCCGCTCGTTTGCACCGCCTTCAACGCGGACTTCGACGGCGACCAGATGGCCGTGCACATTCCGCTTTCTCCTGAATCTCAGGTCGAAGCCTCGGTGCTCATGCTCAGCTCGCGCAACATCCTGTCTCCCGCGCACGGTCTGCCTCTTGCCGTTCCGTCGCAAGACATGGTGTTGGGTCTCTACTACCTCACCAAGGCCAAGCCCGGTGCCAAGGGTGAAGGTCGCGTCTTCGGTACCACCGAAGATGTCGTCCTCGCTCTCGAAGCCTGCGAAGTCGAACTGTTGACTCCGATTCGCTTGCGCTACTCTGGTGAACTCATCGACCTCACCACGGCCTACGACACCCAAGACGTCACTCACGTCGAGCCTGTTCGCATGGAGCGTCAGTTCGTTCAGACCACTGTCGGCCGCGTGATTTTCAATTCTCACCTGCCGAAGCAGATGCCCTACATCAACGGCTTGCTCAAGAAAAAGGGCGTGCAGCAGCTTGTGTACTACGCCTACTTGCGCTTTGGTCTCGAAGCCACCGTCGAATTGCTCGATCACTTGAAGGCCTTGGGCTTCAATTACGCCACCAAGTCCGGAATTTCCATCGGCATCGACGACATGCTCATCCCCAGCAACAAGTACAACCTCGTTGAGAACGCCGAAAAAGAAGTCGTCAAGGTGCAGCAGCAATACCTCGACGGCGCCATCACCAACGGCGAACGCTACAACAAGGTCATTGCTATCTGGGGCGACGTCACCGAAAAAGTTGCCGACGAAATGTTCAAGGCGCTCGAAACCCAGGATCGCGAAGGCACCATCAACCCCGTCTACATCATGGCGGACTCCGGCGCTCGCGGTTCCAAGCAGCAGATTCGTCAGCTCTCGGGTATGCGCGGTTTGATGGCCAAGCCTTCCGGCGAAGTCATCGAAACCCCCATCACCTCCAACTTCCGTGAAGGCCTCACCGTGTTGCAGTACTTCATCTCTACTCACGGTGCTCGTAAGGGTCTCGCCGATACGGCGTTGAAGACCGCCGATTCCGGTTACCTCACTCGCCGTCTCGTCGACGTGGCGCAAGACGTCATCATCAACGAGCGCGATTGCGGTACCAGCGACGGCATCTTCGTCGAGCCCATCATCGAAGCTGGTGTCGAAGTCGAACCTCTTCGCGACCGCGTCGTTGGCCGTGTTTCTCTGGAACGCATCAAGGATTTCGAAGGTAGTGTCATCGTCGAAATCAACCAGGAAATCACCGAAGAGCTCGCCAATCAAATTCAGGCTGCCGGTATCGAACGCGTTCGCATTCGTTCCGTGCTCACCTGCGAATCTCGTCGCGGTGTTTGCGCCCTTTGTTATGGTCGCAATCTCGCCTCGGGCCGCATGGTCGAACTCGGCGAAGCGGTCGGCGTCATCGCCGCTCAGTCCATCGGTGAACCCGGCACGCAGCTCACCATGCGTACCTTCCACATCGGTGGTGCGGCAACCCGCGTCAGCGAGCGTTCCACCCTCGAAGCCAAGAACAATGGCGTCATCCGATTCGTTGACCTGCGCCACGTCGAAGGTCGCGGCGGTGCTCACATCGCTATGAATCGTTCCGGACTCATCGTCATTCTCGATGAGAAACAACGCGAGAAAGAACGCTACCACGTCGTTTACGGCGCTCGCCTCCGCGTTACCGATGGCGAAACCGTCAACCATGGCCAGATCCTTGCCGAATGGGATCCGTTCACCTTCTCCATCCTTACCGAAACTGCCGGCTCGGTGAAGTTCGACGATCTTCGTCCAGGCCTCACCATTGAAGAGCAGGTCGATGAAGTTACCGGTTTGTCGCAGCTCGTTGTTACTCTGCCTCCCGGCGACGAAAAGCATCAGCCTGCTATCTTGATCCGCGATTCTTCCGGCAAGGTCCGCAAAAAGTACCTCATGCCTTCCCGTGCCCACTTGATGGTCCAGGATGGCGATGAAGTACAAGCTGGAGACGTGCTCGCGAAGATTCCTCGCGAAACCACCAAAACCAAAGACATTACCGGTGGTCTCCCGCGCGTTGTCGAACTCTTCGAAACCCGCAAGCCCAAGGATCCGGCCGTCATTTCCGAAATCGACGGCACCGTTCGCTACGGCGAAATTTCCAAGGGTATGCGCAAGATCTACGTCGAAAGCGAAGATGGCAAGACTTCCAAGGAATACGCCATCCCACGCGGCATCCACATCAACGTTCAGGAAGGCGAACACGTTCGCGCTGGTGAAGCCCTCATCGACGGGCCTCTCAACCTCCACGACTTGCTCGCGGTCCTCGGCGAAAAATATACCCAGGCTTACCTCGTCAACGCCATTCAAGAGGTCTACCGCCTGCAGGGCGTCAACATCAACGACAAGCACATCGAGACCATCTCTCGTCAGATGATGCGTTGGGTTAAGGTCGAAGACGTCGGCGACACCACCTTCCTTCTCGAGGAGCAAGTAGACAAGTTCCGCTTCCGTGAAGAAAACGACCGTATCATCGCCGAAGGTGGCCGTCCCGCTACCGGACGTCCATTGCTCCTCGGCATCACCAAGGCCTCGCTGTCCACCGATTCCTTCATCTCGGCGGCCAGCTTCCAGGAGACCACTCGCGTACTCACCGAAGCCGCTGTTGCTGGCAAGGTTGACTACCTCCGTGGCCTCAAGGAAAACGTCATCATGGGCCGGCTCATTCCTGCCGGCACTGGCCTCGAACACTACCGCAGCATTCAGCTGCTCACCGAAATGCCTGCTCCTGTTCCGGTTGAGGAACTTCCCGAAGCGGCCGAATTTGCCGCTGCCGATGAAGCCGGCCTCGACTTCCTGGGTGGCAAAGACGAAACCGAAGCCGACGCCGCTACAGAAGGCCAAGACTAACCCCGTGTAGGTGCGTGGCTTTAGCCACGCACCACCAGCCCTGTCCTTTCGAAGCCAACTCCTGTAGCAAAGCCATTCCTGCCTGCCCTGAGCGGCGAAGGGGCTGTGCTCTTGGGTCAGACCTAAACCTAAGCGTTACAAAGACAAAAACGGCGTCCAGTCTCACCACTGGACGCCGTTTTCTTTCCCGTTCTCTTCCTCTTTCCTCAGCGCTACCATGGCCGTTGGGACAGGTACAGAAAAGGCACCCAGCGTGCAGTCTTTCCGTTCCGCTCTCCGCCCTCCGTCATAATCAAATCTGGGTCCTTCTGTTCTGTTTTTAAGGTTTTACGCTGCCACATGGGCACCAAACCTAATCTCTCGAACGACTCACGGAACCCCGCTCCAGGGGCTCCCCGCCCTTCGCCGGAGTCTCGTTTCGACCAGTTCGAAAAGCGCCAGCGCGACCTGTGGCGCCTCACCTTCTTCATCCTTTTCACTATCACCGTGGTCTTTGGCTGGCTCTCCTGGGATTCCCTGCGCTCCGAAAAATTCCATCTCGAAGCCCTCCCCATTGGACTCGTTGTTCTTGTCGCTCTTCTCGCCGCTTACGTCTGGAAAAAGACCCAGGAAATTGCCGAATTGAAGGGTCTGGTCCGCGGTCGCGACGAAAAAGACGCCGAACTTCCCAGCGACAATCAACTCGAACATCTCTTCCAGATGATTTCCAAGTCCCAGCAGGGATTCCGCGATCTCATCGATTCCTTCGACGACCTCTTGCTCGCCCTCAGCCTCGATGGCGAAATTCGCGCCGTCAATCGCAGCTTTGCCGATCTCGTCGGCCATCCCTTCCAGGAAATTATTGGCAAGCCTCTCAGCCATTTCATCGAAGACGTCAACAATTCTTCTTCCGAATCAATCGCCAGCGAATTGGCTCGCTTCGTTCAACGCCGCCAGTGGAATGGTTCTGTCCAGATCCGCGTCAAGGGACTCAACTCCGTTCACTTCTTCGATTGCGCTGCCCACGCCATGATCCGTGATGGCGAAGTTCACGGCCTCACCGTCCTCGCTCGCGACATCACTTCCATGCGCCGCAACGAAGCGCGTTTCACCGAGCTTTTCGAAACCCTGCAGGAAGGCATCTACATCGTCACTCCCGACGACAAAATCCTCGAGGTCAATCCTGCTCTCGTTCGCATGCTCGGCTACGACTCCCGTGAAGAACTCCTTGGCAAGCGCGTCAGCGATATCTTCGTCGACGAACACCAGCGCAACACCGTCACCCGCGAAGTCAATCACCAGCCCGTTCCCGAAAGCATCGAAATCACTCTGAACCGCAAAGATGGCCAGCCCCTCATTTGCCTCAACACCGCTTCCGCCGTGCGCGATACCGCGGGCCGCGTCGTCCGCTACCAAGGTGCGCTCGTCGACATTACCGAGCGCCGCTCCATCGAAAAGCGTCTCTACCAGCAGCAGGAATTCGCCCGCCGCCTGGTCGACAGTTTCCCCGACCTAATCCTCGTCGTCGATACCGATAAGCGCTACACTTTCGTCAGCCCCAAGGTAAAAGAAATTCTGGGTTTCGAACCCGCAGAAGCCATTGGCCTCGTCTTTGGCGATCGCACCGTCCCCGAAGAACGCGGCAGCCTCCTGGCTCTCTTCGACGATCTCACCGCCGGTCGCAAACTTTTCGGCTCCATCGAAATTGGAGTTCATCACAAGGAAGGTGGTATTCGCCGCCTCCGTTGCCACTTCAGCCCGCTGGTCAACGAAGCTGGAAAAATCGAAGGTGTCGTCATTTCTGGCCGCGATGTTACCGAAGTGAAACGCCTCGAAGAGCAGCTCATCCAAGCTGAAAAACTCGCCGCCATGGGCCAGATGCTCGCCGGTGTCGCTCACGAACTCAACAATCCGCTCACCGCCATTCTTGGAGTAAGTGAACTACTCCGCGATCGGCCCGGCGTCGACGAAAGCTCCAAGCGCCAACTCGACATGGCTCATCGTCAAGCCCGCCGCGCCGCCCGCATCGTCCAGAATCTTCTCGAATTCTCGCGTCCCGCTTCGCCCCAGAAGAAGCCTCTCGACCTCAACACCATCATCGATCGCACTCTCCAGCTCCACGATCATTCTCTCCGCCGCAACAATGTCGAAACGGATTTCCATCCGTTGCCCGGACTACCTCCCATCGTCGGCGACGCCAATCAGCTTATTCAAGTTTTCTTGAATCTCATCACCAACGCCGAACAAGCCATTCGCGAAGTTCGCCAGTCCGGCCGCATCCAGATTCGCATCGATCGTTTGCCCGGCGGCGTTGGTGTCACTGTCCAAGACGATGGCGTCGGCATCAAGCCCGAGGCCGTCACTCGCCTCTTCGATCCTTTTTTCACCACCAAGCGGCCCGGCGGGGGCACCGGTCTCGGCCTCAGTATTTGCATGTCCATCATTAAAGAGCACGGTGGCGATATCGAAGCCGCCTCGCTCCCCGCAGGTGGAGCTGCCTTTACCGTCATGTTCCCATTTGCGCCCCAGCAGGGAAGCCGTCCTCCGCTGGCCGCCATGGATTCTTCCGGCTCCGGCGAAATGATCTCGCCTCTTCTCGGCGCTCTCACCAATCGCTCCATCCTCGTTCTCGACGATGAAGACAGCATCCGCATGCTCCTCGCCGAAGGTCTCACCGCTCATGGTTTGAAAGTGGATACTGCCGCAACTGCCGAGCAGGCGCTCAGCCTTGTTCTTGGCAACAAATACGACGCGATTCTTTGTGACCTGAATTTATCCGGCTCCGGCCCCAACTCCGATGGCTATCACGTTGCCAGCCGCCTCAAAGTCGCCGCCTCCGCCAACAAGCCGGAAATTATCTTTATGTCCGGCGATGTCGGCCCCGAAGAAAATCAGCACAAAAGTTTTGCCAATGCCCGCCGCCTGCAAAAGCCCTTCCGCATCTCCGACGTCCTAGGCACCCTGATGGAAGTCTTCTCCCGCATCCCAGTAATCTCCAAACGCTAACCCTCTTCTCGTCACTCTATTCGCCTTGCCTCGCGTCCCCGTCGTCCCGGTAGCGCCGGCAGCCTGCCGGCACAAGTCCACCTCAACTCCAAGCAACCACCCCATCCGGGGTTTTCTCCTAACCGATCCGCCAAGCAGCCATGTCATTCCGAGCGCAGCGAGGACCTCGGCGCCATCGCGCGAATTCTGCGCGATGAATCCCTCTTCCGCTTTCTCTACGCTTTCTCAGCGCCTCTGCGTCTCTGCGTTATCCTTTTCCTTCTTTCCTCTTCTCCTTCTTTTCCCCGCCGTCACTTCTTCACATCCCCACCACCCGCCTCATCCAACCCAAAATCCCACACAAACATATTCAATCCATCCGGCAGCACTTCCGCCAACACATACTCTCCCGGCGTCAGCGGCTCCCCCAACGTAAACCGATACACCGTCGGCGCCACCTCCCACCTCTGCAGCGCCACTTCGCTACTGTCCCGCGACAATTCTTCTCCAAATAGCGACTTGATCGTCTGAAATTGCCGCCCGTTCCGCGTTACCTTCGCTCGCAGCAACACCACCTCCGGCCCCGATTCTCCCGGACGGCTGCTTCGCTCTATCCTTGTCACCCGATCCGGATCCTCCGGCGCTTCCCGCAAATAAAATTCCGGACTCCTCGTCCGCAGCCGCAATTTCGCATGCGATCCCGCAATCACCACATTCTTTTTTCCCGGCACAATTGGCACTGGCGAAAGCACCTGCTCAATTGCCCGCGTCTTATCCGTTTTGATCTGCGAATCCACCTGCTCCACCAGACGTATCGTCTTCCCCTCGACCACAAACATTCCTTCGCCCGTTGGCAGAAACGCCCCTTTGCCCACCTGCAAGCTCGCATCAATGTCCGCGACGTTATCGATCCGTTTCGCTTCCTCCTGTTTGTGTACCTTATCCACAAGCGCCGCGGTGGTCTTCTCATCTGCAGTCTTCGTTTTTTCCGTTGCCTCCCAATCGATCATCGACGCCGGTATCTCTTCCCAATCGCCCCGCTCCAGGCTGTAATACCGCACCCGCTCCCCATCGCGCTTATATTCCCGCACCACCTGGTACGTTCCATCCTTCAGCATCAGCTTCATCCCACGCGGAATTTCCGTCACCGCCACAGTCTTGTCCGCCGGTTTCGTTCCTGAACTCTGTATCCTTGTTGTGGAGTCTTGCGAACTTTGCGTCTTCGTCGTCGAATCTTGCGAACTTTGTGCCTTTGTTGTGAAGTCTTGCGAACTCTGTATGTTTGCAGTCGAGTCTCGCGCCGCCCGCGCGCCCGACTTACCAGAAAATCCACTCCCCAGGCACACCAACACGCCGCAGCCAATCACCAGAATTCCAAACCAGGAAGGAACTCGAACCCGAATCATGACCAACCCCAGTGCCGGCATTCCCAAACAGAAACCCGCCACCAGCCTAGAGAATACCCCCCACCCCCGGCCCCCGCAACTCACCAGAGCAGGCCAAGCCTCGCGACCAGATTTAAGCCGCAAGCCAGGAGCCACTCAAATCGACCAACCGCCCGGTAGCGCCGGCAGCCTGCCGGCACAAGTTCACATCAACTCCAAGCAACCACCCCAATTCCGTCTCGCCAATTCTTCTCCGTTACCTCTGCGCGCCCTCTGCTCCCTCTGTGGTAAATCTTCTTTTTCGCTTACCAGTCTCACCAACCCCTACTGCCCCAACCCTTCCGCAATATAAATCCGGCTCTTCGCCGACCCCTGCCGAATCGGCTTAATCGCCCCGTACGCCGGCGAATCCTCCCAAGCTTGCGCCTGTTCCGCACTTCCAAACGCAATCACCACAATCCGCTTCGGAGCCTCCCCTTCTACCGCATGAATCTTCCCTCCGCGCACCAAATAATGCCCGTCGAATCCCGTCAGCGTCCCAGGCACTTGCTCCGCATACTTCTTAAACTCCGTTGGATTCGTCACCTCCACTTCCGCAATCACATAAGCCGGCGCCTTCACCTGCTGCGCCCTTGTCGCAACCGTCCCCGCTATCCCCAACACAGCACCAACCAACACCGCCAATCCCACTTTGTAGTTCGCCTTCATCCATTCATCTCCTTGGAGTCTGCCCCAACGAACCAACAGACCCCCCAAATTGTGTCGGGCGATACTATGACCTCAGCCGCCACCCTGTCCAGCGCGCCTGTAGCCCACATCATCCGTCCTGTAGCGTCGGCATCCTGCCGGCACAAGTCAACGTCAAAACCCAAGCAAGCTCTTGTCGTTCAACAACACGACACCCCAACCGCAATTGTCATCCCGACCGGAGCACGCTTCGTGCGCAGTGGAGGGATCGAGGCAACACCATCACACCTCCACTCCCTCTTGTGGCCGACTCGTCATTTTGAGCGTTTGCGAGTAGTCCCTATTCTGCGGCGAAGTTGCGTGTGGGTTCTCTCGCCTCTCTCGTCATTCCTTCACCACCTGTGGCGCCGTCAAGTACGCCCACCGTTCCACCAATTGCCGGTGCGCAACCCTCCAGATCACAATCCCCGAAAACTCATACTTCGTCCCGCTCGCCGCTTCCGTGCCCGTCCAGTGATTCCGCACCACCACCCGATCCTCTTCTGAAATCAAATCCAGAATCTCCACATGAATATCCGGAAACTTCTTGTACGCCCCGCCCAGATACTGCATCGCTCCCGCCGGCCCGGGCGGCAATCCCGGCGGCACGTCCGCGCCATGGTCCATAAACTCCGGCGCAAAGTTTACTTTGCCGATTTCCAGATTCTTTCGATTCACAAACTCTTCGAAATGCTCGCGCACAAACGCCTTCATCTCCTCGTGCGTCATCCCCGTCTTGGCGTTCACGCCTTCTCGTCCCTGCGCCATTGTCGTCATCGTTTCCTCACGCCCCTGCCGCCTGGCTGCGAAAGCTATCTTTGTTCTCTTCCAGAAACCGGTCCAATGTCCGTGGCGCGTGTCCCAACAGTTTCGGCAGAACATCCGTCACGTCTCCGCAATTCCCGCTCACGTAGTATTCCTGCAACTCCAGCAGCGCCTTCACCTGCCACTCCGGCATCCCCGCATCCAGCATTGCTTTTCTTTGCGCTTCTTCCGGAATGTCCACATACTTCACCGTCCGCCCAGTCACGCGTGAAATCCGTTCCGCGATTTCGTCGTTGCTCACCGCTTCCGGCCCGTTCAGCTCATAGGTCTTCCCGTTATGCTCTCCCGGCGCCCCCAGAATTTTTGCCGCCGCCTCCGCGATATCCCGCACATCAATCACGCTGGTCTTCGCTTTCCCCATCGCTGCATAAAACGCCCCTTGCGATCGAATCGTCGGCGCATTGTACGTAACAATGTTCTGCATGAATCCGTTCGGCCGCAGAATCCCCCACCCCAGCTTCGTCCCTTTCAGCTTCTCTTCCACCTTGCCATGCCACGACGGAAACGATTTGTCATATTGCCCCGCGCCCAACGCCGAATTCAGCACCACATGCCGTACGCCCTTCTCCACGCACGCGTTGATCGCGTTACTTTCCAATTCCACCAGTTGCGGAATCGGCGAGCACACCAGGTACAGCACCTCTACGCCATCAAGCGCTTTCCGCAGACTCGCCTTGTCCGCGAAATCCGCGATTACGGTTCCACTTCCTGCCCCTGACTTCTTGGCGTCGCCCTCGTTCCGATACATCGCCTTAATCGGCTTGCCCGTCTTCCGCACCTCCTGCAAGACTGCGCCTCCCACCATTCCCGAAGCCCCAGTAATCAGAATCATAAATTTCCTCTTTCTCCTTTTCAGACGACAGCGTCCTGCTCAGTACACGCTCAGACCACAACTCCCGGCCTCCAAGCCAAATTTCCCCGGCATGGGCATGAAGGGCATGGTCTGGTCCGCCCATCGTATAACCCCGCCAACCATTCCGGGAGTACCCACTTTTTTGTAAGCACACCTCCGCCTGTGCACTCTTTGGGTTCCCTCACCTGTTCATAAATGCGCCAAGCCAGCCCCACCGCCAACTGTCATCCCGACCGGAGCACGCTTCGTGCGCAGTGGAGGGATCGAGGCAACCCCTTCACTCCTCCACCACGCCTCCAGCAGCGCCTCCACCCCAACTTCAGCTAAAATCTATCCGCTACAACCCGATCTGCGACCTCACTTCAAGGATCTTCAAATGAAAGACCATCATGGTTGTCCCGTCCAAGCCTCCATCAACGTCATGGCCGGAAAATGGAAGGTCCAGATCCTCTGGCATCTTTCCTTCGGCCCGCGTCGCTTCGCCCAGCTGCGCCGCAAGCTGTCCAAAATTTCAGAAAAGGTCCTTACCGACCAATTGCGTCAACTCGAAAAAGACGGCGTTCTGCACTGCGTCTCCACCGATACCGTTCCGCCGCAAGTCACCTACTCCCTCAATGACGAGGGACAAAAACTCGTCCCCCTCATGGAGTCCCTCTGCGACTGGGGCAGCGCCCACTTCAACATCAAGCCCAATCTCCCCCGTCCCGCAGCCAAAGCCTCCTAAATCCCCACTACTGCAAGTCGCAGCAGTCCTGAGCAGGCAAAGACAGCTCGGTAGCGCGCCGGCATCTTGCCGGCACAAGTCGACGTCAAGACACAAGCAAGCTCGTATCTAACAACACCAACACTCCAACTCAAATTATCGTAGAAAACTTAATCAGTTCGTAGGCAGGCAGGGTCCAACGAGGGCAAAAAACACCTTCTTAGTGCGAGCAGCGCGGAAACAACGTCACCAACACCATCAGGTCTGACAGCGTGAACAACCACTGGTCAGCTTGCGCGCCTGCAGCTTCCGCTGCTCGCGCGATAAATCCCAGGTGCCGGCTCCGCGCAAAGTTGTGCAGATGCTCTGCGCAGATTCCCGTCAGGCTCGCGACTTCTGCTTCCGTGAAGATCTTCTGGCTTGATTTTACTTTTACCAAGGGCTCTACCTCAGCATTCTCCCGTTTCGAATCGTCCCTTACCTGGTGAGATGCTGGTGACAGGTTAGGAGATGCTAAATGTCAGAGCAATAGTAGGTCCGTTTGATTACGCAAAAACGAAATCTCTAGTACTTTTTCGTAAATGCGCTGTTTTATTGGGCTTTTCCACACTTCTCACCGACTGTCCCGCCGGTCAGTACCTGTCTCTACGTACAGGTTGGTGTGCAAAAACGTTCTGATTTTGCGAAATTCCTACAGCTTTCGGAAGTTTTGTTCCCAATTCTCTCATCTGTTTCGTGTGCCGCACTTGGTGCGCCGCGATCATTTCAATCCATTCATACACATTCAACATCCCCAAAAATGCATGAGTCCACCGATACGAACTCAGATCCCGCTTTCGCGTTTCTTCCAGAAACGCCAGCGTCCGCTCTCGCGCCGCGCGCAGCTCCGCCAGCATTTCTTCTTTGTCCGCCAACAAACCGTGGTCTAGCGGTATAGGCGATTTGCGCCGAATTAGCCGGCTTTCTACCAGCCACAGCGGCAAGTGAAATCGTTTTGTAAAGGGAATGTATTTCGGAGTTTTCTGCGTGATGCGATCCGCGCCGCCCAGAATCGCGCGTTCCACCGTTACCAGGTGCGCCACCATCTCCGCCGCCGACCATTCCTCTGCGCTAGGCTTGCAATTCCATTGCTCGGCAGAAATCGCGTCAGCCGCGCGGAAAAATCCCGTCTGCGCTCGTTTCAGCTTCTCTTGGATGGCGTCGAGAGAAACCACCCCCCTACTTTAGCAGGAACCCAGTCTGTAGCTCACCCCTTCAGGGGTGAGGCCTTCCCATGCCTAACCTCGACTGTCATTTCTAACAGGTAGCCGGGCGCCTCATACGCCGTAGTTGCGTATGGGGACTTTGTCTTTCTGTTCGCATGCCTAGCTTTCGTCAGGGCACGGCTTCAGCCGTGCCGAAAATGATGCAAACCGGCTCCGGCTTCAGCCGCTGAGGGATACCGTCTATCAGTTGGCCTTCTCGTACCCGCACAACGCCAAGAATTACAACCCCGCCCCGCCCGCTTCTTCAAACGCATGCGCCAACCGCAAAACCTGCGCCTCACCAAATGCCGGACCAAAAATCTGCAACCCTACCGGCAATTTCCCGCAAATCTTCCCACACGGCACAGAAATTCCCGGCAATCCCGCCAACGAACCTGTCACCGTATAAATGTCCGCCAAATACATCTGCAGCGGATCGTTCGTCCGCTCTCCCAGCTTAAACGCCGGCACCGGCGAAGTCGGCGTCACAATCGCATCCACCTTCAAAAACGCGTCGCGAAAATCTTGCGCAATCAGCGCCCGCACCTTCTGTCCCTTCAAGTAATACGCGTCGTAATATCCCGCCGACAGTACATACGTCCCCAGCACAATCCGCCGTTTCACTTCCGCGCCGAATCCCGCCCCGCGCGTTTTCCGGTACATATCAATCAGCGAATCGCCTTCTACCCGCAACCCGTACCGCACGCCGTCGTAGCGCTCCAGGTTCGAACTCGCCTCCGCCGTCGCGATAATGTAATACGTCGCAATCGCGTAATCCGTGTGCGGCAGTTGGATATCGACCAACTCGCAGCCAAGCTTCCGCAGCAACTCGATCCCCAATCCAATCTTTTCGCGTACGCCGGAATCCATTCCCTCCGCAAAATATTCCTTCGGGATTCCAATCCTCATCCCCTTCACAGGTTTCCCCAGCGACGCCCCGTAATCCGGCACTTCCGCCGTCGTCGATGTCGAATCATTCGCGTCTCGGCCCGCAATAATCTGCAGCACCTTGGCCACATCCGCCACGTTGTGCGCAAACGGCCCAATCCGATCCAGCGACGATGCAAACGCAATCAATCCGTACCGCGACACCCGCCCGTAACTTCCCATCATCGCAGGCACGCCACACAGTGCCCCCGGTTGCCGTATCGATCCGCCCGTGTCCGTTCCCAGCGACGCGACCGCTAAATCCGCAGCCACCGCCGCCGCCGATCCGCCGCTCGATCCACCCGGCACCCGGTCCAGCGCCTCAGGATTCCGCACCGCTCCATAAGCCGAATTCTCGTTAGAGCTGCCCATCGCAAACTCATCGCAATTCGCTTTTCCCAGCAGCACCGCGCCCGCAGCTTCCAACCGGCTCACCGCAGTGGCGTCGTAAGGCGGAATATAATTTTCCAGAATCTTCGATCCGCAAGTTGTGCGCACTCCCCGCGTATTCAGCACATCCTTAATCGCGATCGGCACGCCCGCCAGCGGCGGCAACGCCTCGCCCTTCGCTACCATTCCGTCCACGCGGTCTGTTTGCGCGTACGCCCGCTCTTCACTCAACGTCAAATACGCATTCAACTCACCATTCCGCGTCGCAATCCGCTTGTAATATTCCGCAGCCAATTCCCGCGCAGAAATCTTCTTAGCGCCAATCGCCTCGCGTACCGACTCAATTGTCCACGTCTTCGTCATCGTTTTCCGTTCGTCACTCGTCGCTCTTGCTATCTTTCAATTACCTTCGGCACCAGAAAATACGGTGGCTCCGCATCCGGCGCGTGCTTCATCACCTCTTCCGCCACATTGCAGGGCACCACAATATCCTCGCGCAACGTTGCGTCCGCCGTCTGATCGTCCGTCAACACTTGCGCCATCGGTTCCACATTCGCCGTATCCAACTCGTTCAGCTTCCCGATGTATTCCAGAATTTCATCAATCTGCGCGCGATACGTCTCCAACTCCGCTTCGCTTAATTCCAGATAAGCAAGTTGCGCTACACGAAGCACATCTTCACGAGAGATTTTCATGGCTGTTTGTTAACTACTCTTTCATTAAAGCTGCCTGATTTTACCACACCAAGTTTGTCCTTCACCGCGCCTCCACCCACGTAACGCTTTGCCCCAGTTCTGCCGATAACTCAGTTGAGTGGTTTAACTATGCGCCGCTTTCGCCTGTTCGCATTCATTGCCGCTATCGCACTTGCCGCCCCAATCGCGCGAACCCAACATCATTTTCTGCGCAATGTTGTCGAGGAATTTGCCGTGCACGCCAAACGCGATGCCCGCGCCGGCGAACGCGTCTCCCTTCCCGACGCCATCTTTCAGCAGGTCTCTTCCACCGCCGTAAAATCCGCAATCTCGTGTAACGAGACGCATCGCCACGCTCTCGACGCCTACCGTTTACCGCCAAGCGCGAAAGGCGAGCAAGCCTTCGCGATTCTTGGACGCGGATTCTGTTACTGCAACGTGGAAGGGAATTGCAAAATGTGGGTGTTCACTTTTAAGGATGGAAAATTCGATAAAGCGCTGGAGATTCAAGACGCCCAAACGTTTGGCTATGTTTCCTCAAAGTCGGCGTTTCCACTGCTGATTGTCTGGACGCGCCTTGAGCCCACCAAATTCGGCGCTCGCGTCTTCCATTTTTACGCCGGAAAATACGATGAAGCGGGAGCCTGGGTGGAACGCTACGAATATGCCGACCCGCATTCCGATTCCGACGAAGCCTACATCCACGAACTCCCCCAAATCGACTCGCGCTTTCCGCCCGGCTTCGCCGTCCCCAATTAAACGCAGCATCCACCTCATTCAACCGGTTGGTAGCGCCGGCAGCCTGCCGGCACAAGTAAATCTCAACCTATTCAAGATCCGAATCATCTTTTCGCCCCAACCTCCGCCGTCTTCCGCGCAAACTTCATACTAATGTAATCATCCACCAACTTCTGAAACGCCGCCGCCAGCTCCTCATACGTCCCCTCAAGCGTCACATCTTTCTTTCCATCAATGTACACCGGGCACCGCGGCGCTTCGCCAGTCCCCGGCAAGCTAATCCCAATATTTGCGGCCTTCGATTCGCCCGGACCATTCACGATGCAGCCCATCACCGCCAGCGTCATGGTTTCCACGCCCTCATACTGCGTTTTCCATGTCGGCATCATGTCGCGAATGTAGCCCTGCACACTTTCCGCGAGTTCCTGAAACGTTGAACTGGTAGTCCGGCCACACCCCGGGCACGCCGTAACGCTCGGCGAAAACGAACGCAGCCCCAAAGCCTGCAGCAATTCGTGGCATGCGTAGACTTCTTCGCGACGATCCCCGCCGGGCTTCGGCGTCAACGAAATACGAATCGTGTCGCCAATTCCGTCATACAGCAGCACGCCGAGCGACGCTGCCGACCACACCATGCCCTTCATGCCCATGCCCGCTTCGGTCAGTCCCAGGTGCAACGGCTGTTGCGTCTTGCTGGACAGAGCGCGATACACGGTAATCAAATCGCGCGGGCGCGACGTTTTGCACGAAATAATAATCTGATCGCTGCGCAGGCCGCTTTCCAGCGCCAGTTCCGTGGATTCCAGCGCGGAAATCACCATGCAATCGTTGATGATTTCTTCCGACTCTTTGCCCAGGTTGGCGTCGGTGTTTTCCTGCATCTTGCGCATCACCAATTCCTGATTCAGCGAGCCGCCATTGACGCCAATGCGCACCGGCTTGCCATGATCGACGGCCACTTTGCAGATGGTAGAAAACTGTTCATCGCGTCGTTGCCCGGCGCCCACATTCCCGGGATTGATGCGGTACTTGTCCAGCGCCGAAGCGCATTCAGGATATTTGGTCAGCAGCACGTGGCCGTTGTAATGGAAATCGCCAATGATCGGCACGTTGCATCCCGCATCAAGCAGCCGCTTCTTGATAACCGGCACCGCCGCCGCTGCTTCCGGAACGTTGACCGTCCAACGCACGATCTCGCTGCCCGCCTCGGCCAGTTCCAGCGTCTGCTTCAGCGTGGACTCGACGTCCGCTGTATCGGTGTTGGTCATCGACTGGACCACAATCGGCGCGCCACCGCCCACCACTACGTGGCCAACCTTCACCGCATAAGTTTTCTTGCGGCCATGCCGCATCCCGCTAACATCGAATCCCGCAATCTGGTTCAACATATCCCCTATTTTAGCAGTCCCCGCTCTTTCCTGTCCTCTGCCGCCTTGGGATATGCCGAGTTACAAACCGCAATGGTACCCACGCTCCTGAGCTCCACCCTCCAGGGAGGAATCCACTCCGTCTGGGAACCAGCCGCGCTCATCCAATCGATCGTCTGCGAACCTGACCAAGGATACTGCTCCGGTGTCTGGCACAAACCAGCGCGGACTGGGTTCCACCAGATGTAACAGGCTACATCTTCGATGTGATCGTTTCTCCTCAGGATATGGTCGTGAAAGCGTTCTTGCCATAACTGCTGCCTGTGTTGCCGGCGATAGTTGTAGCCGCTACGTTGTTTAAATTGATGCACAAACTTCAATAAGTCACTGCGAGGGTCGGTACCTCCGGCCAGCAAGTGAACATGGTCTGGCATTAGACAGAAAGCGTGAAGATCAAAGTTAAATTTCGAGGCGTGAGTCGACAGGTCCTCTAAGATGCTCGATGCTACTGACGCGTCGAGAAATACCGAGCGGCGGTTTTTGGCGCAGATGGTCAAGAAATGAGTGCGCGCACCGATATAGTCCGAGGCTGGTCGGCGGAGGGGCGTTCGGTAGTAGGACACAAAGTGCTCTCCACTGGAACGCTTAATTATCGCTCATATTAATATTTGACTGGTACATATATCTGAGGCGGCGCTAAAAGCCCCCCCTGTGTAGGGACCGGGCTTCAGCCCGGCACCCGGGTTTGAACTATGTCAAGCGTTGACGGCGCTTGGGTGGGGTCCAGTTGCATGAAGATTTGGGGCGAAGGCCCTATATAACTAGCACGTTAAACGTGTAGGGACCGGGCTTCAGCCCGGCACCCGGGTTTGACCTAGGAATGGTCCTTGCAATAAGCGCGGAATTGCAATATCGGTGTTGAAAAAGCCGAACCGAGAATTGGAGTCTCCGCCACTTGCGAGGAGCAATTCTCAAGCAGTCGGAGCGCTGAGGGTTTGGGGCCTGCACCCGGGCAGGCTCAACAGTTGACGCTCAGAACCACCTAAGTCAAACCTAACCTGCCACGTTCGATGTGTGTAGGGACCGGGCTTCAGCCCGGCACCAGCGTTTGAGCTCTGGCTGGTCCCTCCTGGAAATAGTTTCCTATGGCACGCTGGTAGTCCGGGGCAACAGCCCCTGATCCTAATGCCTCGATCCGTTGTGTTCCTTCTGCAAATCCTTCAGTCGGCTCACGTCATCGCTCAAAACCGCCCGGTCCCGCTCCGATAGCCGATTGTCATTCGCTGACTTTTGCAGAGAATCAATCACATCGTTCACGTGCCCGTTATCCCACTCCCCATGCTCCAGCTTCGCTTGCAAATCCATCAACTCTTGCTTGGTTCTCTCCAGACGGTCACGTTCCTTTTCGGACGCGTGCTTCTCGCTCCAGACATGGTCCAAATCTGTCCTTATCTCTGCGAACACATGCGCCCGCCACTCATCCCCGTGGTAACGGCCGTCGCGGTCGTGATACCAATCTTGATCTTGCGCGACGGTATTCACTCCAAGGAACATCAGCGCGATCAGCCCGGCCATAATAATTTTCTTCATATCCCCACACTCCCTGCCCAGATTTGTTTAGAGTGCATTACCCGTGAGCCCCGCCAACGACAAGATGGCGCCGATCCCGCATTTATTGCCCAGCGCTGGCGCATTATAAGCTTCCCGACCAATCACACCGATCCTAATAAACCTGCAGAACTCCACAATAAAGCCTTCATACGTCCAGCTTGCTCAGAAATATAACAGGCGGGTGCACATACTTTGATTCAGATTTGAAATAACGAAATAACGATGAAGTTCATCTTCAGGCTGGCGAGCAGCGCTTTCAAAAACTGTCGGCTGTCGACTGGCGGCTATCGGGCTCAACTCCTTTGCGACGACAAATCAGAACTATGTCCAGTCTGCCGCACCCAGCATCTAATTTTGCATCCGAGCGCTGCACCCGGACGACGCGAAATAGCTAGGAGGTCTAGCCAATGATTGCATCTCCTGATCTGCGGATGACCAGAATTCCACTCAGCCACGGAGCGGGCCGCATGCCCGCACTTGGCTTTGGCACCTTAATCCCCGACGCAGCCGTGACGATAACTGCCACCACAGACGCACTGGAAGCCGGATTTCGGCACTTTGATTGCGCGGAACGATACGGCAATGAGCGCGAGGTAGGCAGCGCGTTGCAGGCTGGACTTGCCGCTGGAGGAATTGCGCGCGAAGACATTTTTGTTACCACCAAGCTGTGGAATTCAAATCACCGCCCCGCGCGCGTCGAACCCGCTTTCCAGGCCAGTCTGGACAGACTCGGGCTCAACTATCTGGATCTCTATCTCATCCACACTCCATTTGCATTTCAACCCGGAGACGACCAGGATCCGCGCGATCAAAACGGCAATGTCCTTTACGATCACGACGTCACTTTGCTCGACACTTGGAAGGCGCTGGAAAGTCTCGTGGATCATGGCAAGTGCCGCGCCATCGGACTTTCAGACATCAGCTTAAACGAACTGAAGCCCATCTATGAATCTGCGAGAATCAAGCCGGCCGTGGTCCAAGTAGAAGCACATCCGTATCTGCCGGAAACGGAGCTATTGGAATTCTGCAAGGAGAAGGGCATTGTCTTGTTGGCTTTTGCACCATTAGGTCACGGCATGAGGCCGGGACTGCTCGAAGATCCAGTCATTTCCGCTATCGCCGCGCGAGTTGGAAAGACGCCGGCGCAGGTGCTGCTGGCTTGGGCGGTGCAGCGCGGCACCGCTTTGCTTACCACGCCAAAGACTGCGGCCCGCGCCAGAGAGAATTTCGACATCTCTGCCCTTCCGCTAAACGCGTTTGACGAAATCAATCGAATTCAGACCAGACAGAGGCTGAATGCAGTGGTGAAAACCGGCGTTCCGGGTTTCATTCCACAAAGTAGATGACCTCTTCACAGCAACCCAACTCCACAAACCGACCCGTCATTCCGAACGAAGTCCGCGTATCGCCTATAGCATCGGCTCGTAGCGATAGAGGCTCCGTATGCTGGACGTTGCCTATCCATTGATTGTGCTCTAGCTGCTGGAACGACGCTTTGACCTCTTCGCGCGAGGTATCGGACTGCCGATTGGCAGGTGCGATTCTTCGGCGTAAATGTCTTCGATTTCGGTATCGGTGGGCAACTGAAGCGCACCGGTTCGTGGCCGGTCGTACTCAAGCAGGCGATTCACCATCTTCTCGAAGAACTCGTAGTAAATTGCATTCTCGGCCTGCTCACTCTTGATCAGTTTTCTGGCGTCAGCCCACACGTGGAGAATCCAGTAGTGGAATTCGACCGAAACGTCCTCAATGTTGAGATACCCACCTTCCAGCAGATAACCCATGTGTTCGAAGAAATTCATTACGTCGTGGAGTTCTGGTGGCGGATTGTTTAAATCGAGTGGGACTAGAACGCCACCCGGGGCTCGCTTCGCACCCAGCATTCGGCGGGTGCCTGCCATAGGCTCACGCTCGAACTGGTCCACGAGCGAAATAAGGTGCGCGATTCTCGATTCTCTTCGGAAATCGTTCAGTTGTTGTTTGGCGTAAAGTGCAGAGACACCAGCGATGACGGCGAGTGAGACAGTCCCAATCGCAGTCCAAGCTTCCCAATTGATTGAGCATTGAAGGATGGTTAGCACCGAGCCGGATTCTATCAATAGTGGTGCCTTGCGGCGCGAAATTATCCCATCAGCTTGACGGAAAGATTTTCATAAACAGATGGTTTGGTGGCCGCGGCAGCGCTTCTCCCCTCAAGCGCTGCCTTCGCTCCTTGCTCCGCTTCATCCTTCCAGCGATAGAATAGATTCGGAGCAATCCCGTGACGCCGACACGTCTCCGAGACGTTCCCGCTCTTGATGCCTTTCTGCACGATGTGCCACTTTCTTCCGGGGACTTAACACTTTCTAAGCATTCTTCTTCCGAGGATCGTCTTTCGCATCAATGTACTCCAGGCCGAGTGGCCCCATTGCGGTTACTTGCGTGACGTACTCGCCGGATTTCGCCCAGTGGAAATGGGGGGTGTTGCCAGGGAGAATGACCACGGCGCCGGGCGGATAGGCTTCCAACTTATTCGCGTCGAATTCATCACCCAACCCGATATAAAAGACGCCAGAAATCACGGTGTAGACTCGGTCCTCCGGGTGCTTGTGAGGCATCAGCTTCTCGCCACGGGGCACCTTGACCCGGATAGTGTAAGGGCCGGGCTCCGAGGGCTGCCCGACGACGGCGGCAAGCCGTATGGAGGGTGGGAACGCCGGGAACGGTTTCCAATCAATATCTTCGGACAGGATGGCTTTGAATACTTCCTGTCCAGGTTGGTGACTACGGACGCCGCTTTGCGCGGCAGGCTTTACCGCGCTGGCTTTTTGAGACATAGAACCCCCTTTCGTGCCGAGAATGTAAAACATCAATGTAGACTTTCGAGACAGGTCCGCCAGTGATGCCGCGAAGTCAGTGCGAGTGACTGATTAAGGCAAAGATTCGCAGATGCGCGACGACAAGGCGCAGCGCCGACATCCGATCCGCCCAAGCGTTAACCGTACGTGAGATCGGTGCTCTGTCCGACCCTCAATTAGCTCGTTCTGGGCGTCCCCGATTCTTATACCGCTGAAACCGACTTCTTCTTCCCATCGAGTGCCACCAGAAGAAGTTTCAGAAGCGCTTCGTCCGAGAACGGGTTCTGACCTGAGAGCAACTCGCGATCTTGAAGGACGTAGCTCTTCCATGGAGCGACCACACTTACGTCACCGCCCGCCGTACGCAAGGCGAAGTCCGGGTAGAAGAGAACCTTGCCACCAATCTCAAGCGGCTCCCGCTGCTGCTCTTCCGCCGTCGAAAAGATGGTCATCTTATATCCAGAATAGATCCAGCCTTGAGCCTTTGCGTGTGCTCCAGCCGCATCGCCCGCCGACAGCGCGGCGACCACCTCCGTCGAATTCGGAAGCGCCGCGAGAAGTGAAATCGGGCCATGGCAGAGCACTGCCGTAGGCTTGGATGTTTTATGAAAGTGTCTCAGCACGGTGCCAGCGTCGGGATCATCGAGCAGGTCCATCATCGGGCCATGGCCGCCGGGGACGAAAACAGCGTCATATTGATCCAGGCCCGATGCGATGACATCCGAGATACGAGTTGGATTTTTGAGCCCAGTCAGGGTGTCGCGGAATTTTAGATAGTCCTGAAGCTTAGCCTCATCCCCACTGAAGAACTGGGGTATAGCTGAATTGACATCCATTTGCGGCGTGTTGCCTTTGGGGTTCGCGAAGGTGATTTCGTAGCCCTCCTTCATCAGGGCGCGAACCGGAACCGTTAGTTCGTTGAGATAGTAGCCAGCGCCGGCATATACCTTGCCGTCTTTCAAGGGCAAACCGCGACCGCTCGAAACTAACACTAAGACTTTTCCTTTTGTTGTCATTTTGTTCTCCTCTTTGAAATCGAATTCTGTTCTCCTGAATATATGAGCTACCTCCTCCTTCCAACTGCGCAAGGACGGGCCACCGCGGTTGATGTGAGTTATGCCCCGGGGAATCCGAACATCAACCACGACTGATTGGCAACCCAATGCGGGTACAGCTCCGTCATCTGATCGAACAGCTCCTGGTCGGACGTCGCGGTTTTCTGGAGCCGATCGAAGTCCTGCAGGTAACGCTTGGTGTCTTGGATCGTCGAGGGAGAGTCGGGCGCGCCAGGCTTCTTGTGACCGGCGACAACAATCGCCGGGTTCAATTCCGCTAACCGGTCTAACGCCGCGATCCAATTCTTTCGGCTCTCCGGTGTGGTGTCGCCGACGTAAATCCGGCATTGGTTGTACACAACGTCGCCAGCGGCGATGAGGCCGATCGATGGAACGTAAAGAGACGTCGAATCGGGACTATCGGTGCGGCCCTGCTCGATGATGCGCAATTCGTGGCCCTCGAGAGTGAACGTGTCGTGCTCATAGGGCTCAGGTGGAACCAACTTGGTGGCCACTTGCCCAGGAAACATCCGGCGGGCTAGCCGCTCCACTGTGGGAGTGAAAGACATCTGCATGGCGTTCACCGTCTTGGGCGTTGCTATCGCGCGAGCGCCCGGGAAACGGTCCAGCAGAATGCTCAGACCGTAGAAGTGGTCGAAATGGGCGTGCGTTATATAGATGGTCTCCAAGTTGCGGTTGTGCAGAGCGACCCAATCCGCCAGAGCCTCGGCCTCAGCCACTGTCCCCATTGCGTCCACCAGCACCGCGTCGTGCTCGCCGAAGATTAAAGTCGACGTGATCGGGTCAAAGCCGAGCGCTTCGCCGAAGGGCTTTGGCCGCTCGCCGACCATAGCCTTTCCCGGTGCGGTAAAAACGTTCACACTAAGTGTGGTCTCTTTCCGTCCATCTGTGCCATCCATCTGGTATTCCTTTCGATGTCAGAGCGAGTGACTGTTCAAGGCAAAGATTGGCGAAGCGCCACGACGAGGCGCAGAGCCGACATCCTGTCCGCGCCGAGCGCTAACCGTACTTGAGAGATGTGCTTTGTCCCACCTCGATGATGTAACCGTCAGGATCGCGGATGTAGCAGCGAATCTCGCCGTACTTGGGAATCGGCGCCGTGAGGAACTCGGCTCCCCGGCTTTTCCACAATTCATAGCAGGCCTGAATATCCGCGACGCGGAAATTCATAAAGCTGTTGATATGATTCGGGTCGGGAACGCTGAGCGTTACCGTCGGCTTATCCGGGGTCGGCCCGCCCCCTACGTTCAGAATCATCCAGATATTCGCAAGCTGAAGGTACGGAGGCGCGTTGCCATCACCCATGGTCAGAATGCGAGCGCCGAAGACCTTTTCGTAGTAGCGAGCCGATCGTTCGACGTCGGCGACGGTGAGAAAATACGCGATGCTGATCCCCTCTTGCGGGGGCATCTCATAGCTCTTCTGTTCCACTTGTACGTTGCTCATTGACGACCTCTCGACTTCGTCTGAAATAATGCAGGCATAAAGCCGCCGGGGTAATACAACAGAAACGCAGTCGTCTCTGCAAAGTCCTTAACGCTTAAAAGCCATTCAGCTATGTCGATGTTTGCGAGCGGTGCGTTGATGACGTGAGAGTAGGCGGAATTCGACAGTTCTTTGTCGTGGAGAATTACGTCCGGCATTGGGTCTCCTTAAATAAGGGAAGCGGATATTCGTAGCTATGATCATGCATGGGATGCGTTGGGATTCCGATCGATACAATTTTTTCGGCTCGGGTCCCGATTAACGCGGTAATCGCCGAAGTTCGTACTAGGATCAACATTCCCGATATCTGACAAATCGACCACTAGGAGAAAACTCAAGGCTTGGTAGAATCTCGCCAGAGGTCGGCCCTCGTGGACGCTCTTCAATCTTCCGAGGAATTTTCGGTTTTCAACTGCGTTCTGGTCATGAAGAGCCGAATTAGAAAGGAAAATTGATTATGGAGATAGCCAGAAACATTATGAAAGCGATTATCTTCGCGACATTGCTTGTGACTGTGCTGGTGAGCGCTTCTTTAGAGGCACGCTCTCAAGAGACCGCTGCGTCCTATCCCAAAATGGCCCCCATCGATCAGTACCTTTTAGCCGATCGAAATGCCGAGATTGCGATGGCTCGTAGTTCAGCACCTCCGTCGATTTCAACGGATGCCGAAGTCATGGTCCTCGGACGGCGTGGCTACGAAACTGCCGTCAAAGGCAAGAATGGTTTTGTCTGTCTCGTAGAGCGATCATGGATGTCCCCATTTGACTTTCCGGAGTTCTGGAATCCTAAGATGCGAGGGCCAATCTGCTTCAATCCAGCCGCAGTGCGATCGATCTTGCCCCTGACTTTCAAAAGGACGGAATTGGTATTGGCCGGACTATCCAAAACTCAGATCATCGAGGGTATCAAGGCTTTCTATGCGAAAGAACTACCACCCGTTGAACCCGGCGCGATGTGCTACATGATGTCAACCCAAGGGTACCTGAACGATTCAGCCGGGCACTGGGTTCCTCATTTGATGTTTTACGTTCCGCTTACAGATCCCAAGTCATGGGGAGCGGATTTGCCGGGCTCTCCAGTTATGTTAAATCCACAATTTCAGGGTGCTCCGGAGCCGATAACCGAGTTCATGATTCCGGTGCCCACTTGGTCAGATGGAACCGCTGCTCCCAAGAAAACTCCGTGATATTTGTGATCCGCTTCGACGGAAATCCAGACGTAGCCGCGCTCATCAGGAAGCAGCGGACGTCGATTTGGCCGGCTTGTAGTGGCCCGGAACGGCGCGAGTGGTGATGGCCACCCGATTCCACAGATTGATCATGGCGGCTACCAGTGTGAGGTCCACAATTTCTTTTTCTGAGAAGTGCTTTTGCATTTCGGCGTAAACGTCGTCGGGGGCGTGCGTTTGCGAAATTAGCGTGACCGCTTCGGTCCAAGCGAGAGCGGCGCGTTCGCGCTCGGAGAAGAACGGAGTCTCGCGCCAGGCATCGAGTGTGTAAAGGCGCTGCTCGGATTCGCCGGCAGCGCGCGCGTCAATGGATTGCATGTCGAGGCAGTAGGCGCAGCCATTGATCTGTGAAGCGCGCATTTTGATGAGATGGATTAGTTTGGGTTCGAGCCCGCGTTCGGCGATATATTTCTCGATTGCTAGCAACTGCTGGAGCGGCTCTTGCGCGTATTTTCTGTAGTCGATGCGAGGTTGCATAGTGTTCTCCCTCACCAGGATTTCCCTCGGATAGATGCGACAAACGCGGTGGTGGGTGCAAGGCTACCGCACAGTCTGGACGTGGCGGAGCGCCGCGGGACACGCGAGAAAGAAGTCACAAATCAAGCGGTCAAGTCCCGATTAACGCAGAAACCGCCGAAGTTGGTACTGGGAGATGATTTTCTGAGATTTGCAGGTTGCTTCGTCGGTCATTGGTAATGGCAAATTGCGTCGCCCAATAGCAAATAGTTGTACGGGTCCGCGAGATTCCCCTGCAGGACTATTTGCAGGTTATTGACTGGCCCATACGGAAACCCAGAAAGGACGGAATTGTCGAAAACAAAGATCATGGTTTCCAGGTCGATTGCGAAGTGATTTGTCCAGGGCCTTGGGTCGATTGTTCCAATGGCCGTGCCATTGATGACGACGAGGGCGCTTTCGGAAGGATCTGTATACCCTGTTTTGACCGTTAGGATTAGATAGGCCGTGCCGGATGGCACTACGAGACCAGTGAGAAGAAAAAACTTGCTGTAGGGGGAGGACGTCCATACCAGGCCCCCAACGGAATCGGGCACAACAAAGTTAGACATGTTTTGCTCCTTTTCCCAACGCCTTGGATTACGGTGCTAATCGGCGGCGAAGATCATCAAGTTTTCTGGCTTCCCCTTCGGAGGCCTTTCGTTCGCGATCTAGCTCATTAAGCGACTTGGATGGGTCAAAGGCTCCTCGCAGTCTGAATTTCAGCAATGTAGAGAGGGCTGCGACGATCACTCCGTCATCGTCTGTCGGCAAACCCTTAATGCGTTCCTTCCAATTGAGCTTTTCCTGCTCACACTGGTGCTCTAGCTGTTGTCTTCGTTTTGCAAATGTTTCGGAGTTCATTGCGGGACCTTCTAGGTCCTCAATATTACGCGCCAATACCATCTAATGCCATTGGTTTTTGCTAGTCTTCCACGCCGCAGCATCCTCGGAATAATTCGAGCGAATAGTCTGCCGATCTGCCATTTGCGAAATTGATTCGGGGTAGCTGCTTTGCTAAGTTCTTCGTCATGTCCGAACGTTCCACTGAGCACATACGCGAATTGCTCGACTCCCTTTATCGCGTGGATTCGAGACGAATCCTGGCAACTCTGATCCGCTTGCTCGGTGATTTTGATCTTGCCGAGGAGGCCATGCACGAAGCCTTTGCGACTGCGCTCAGCCTGTGGCCGAGCAGTGGAGTACCCGGCAACCCGCGACCATGGTTGATTTCGACGGCCCGATTCAAAGCCATTGATACACTGCGTCGACGCGCAAGATTTGATGCGTCTCAAGACGATCTCGTGCACCATCTCGAAGCACAATCGAGTTCGGCGGAAAGCTCCACTGAAGAGGACAGCCTTGAGGATGATCGGCTGCGCCTGATTTTTACCTGCTGCCATCCATCTCTTGCGCCGGAAGCCCGCGTTGCGCTCACCTTGCGTGAGGTGTGCGGGCTGACCACCGAGGAGATAGCAAAGGCCTTCCTTACCACTCCCCGTACGCTGGCGCAGCGCATTGTGCGCGCAAAGGCAAAGATTCGCGACACACCGATTCCGTACGAGGTGCCCACGCCGCAGGAATTGCCGGAGCGACTGGGCGCGGTGCTTCAGGTCATCTATCTCGTCTTTAATGAGGGCTACTCTGCCGCGGCGGGAGCGGAGGTTACGAGGGCCGAACTAACCGGCGAGGCGATTCGACTGGGCCGCTTGCTGGCCGAACTCCGGCCAGAGCCGGAAGTCATTGGGCTGCTTTCCCTGATGTTGCTACAGGAATCCCGTCACGCCGCCAGAACCTCTCCGACCGGAGAGCTGATTTTGCTGGAGAACCAGGATCGCTCGCTCTGGAACCGGGAGCAGATCGCGGAGGGAGTGGCATTGTTGGACAAAGCCCTGAACTCCCGCCGCTTCGGCTCCTACACACTGCAGGCTGCGATTGCGGCCGTTCATGCGCAGGCGGAATCGGTCGCTGCGACCGACTGGCGGCAGATTGTTGCGCTTTACGACCGATTGGCAGAAATTCAGCCTTCTCCCGTGGTGCAACTCAATCGTGCGGTGGCAATTGCCATGCGCGATGGACCAGAGGCCGGTCTGACGCATATCGATGCGGTGTTGGAACATGGCGAACTGGCAAATTATTATCTGGCGCATTCCGCCCGTGCGGATATGTACCGCAGGCTCGGCAGGACAGCTGAGGCGCGGTCCTCGTATGAGAAAGCTCTGGCGCTGACCCAGCAGGGACCCGAGCGGCAATTCCTGCAAGAGCGGATTCGTCAGCTGAAATAAAAATTGGAAGAGCTGTCGATTTTTCGTCTTCTCAACGACTATAGGACAAGAGAACGATGAGCTACGGCTCCTGAGTGAACAGGAAACGAGTCATCGGGAACAAACCACAGAAACCAAGGAGAAAAAGTCATGCCACACTATCTGGTTGCTAATTACCTCCCCGACGACTTCGACCCGTCCACCGTAACCGAAGCGATGATCGAAGAGATCCACGCGCTCAACCGCGAACTGATTGCTGCCGGCGTGAGGAAGTTCGCCTGCGGCGTTTCCCCGGTCGGTAGCGCGAAGACGCTGCGGGGGCAGCCCGATGGTACCGTGCTCGTCACCGACGGACCGTACACCGAGACCAAGGAACACATGGGCGGATTTTGGATATTGGAATGCGCCGATATGGACGAGGCACTCGCCTGGGCTCGCAAGGGTGCCATCTCCTGCGATGCGGTGGGCGAGGTGCGCGAGCTTCTTTTCTTTCCGGCTCCAGAACAAGAGCGCGGCGGAAGCAAGTAAACACCCTGGCTACGGCGGCCTCGGAACATGCGCTCTAGTGACGAGATGCATTGCGGATTGTTGAGTGAAATCCAAAGAAGAAGCGATCCAAGAAAACCGGGGACAAAAACGTTTCCCGTTGTTTCTGACGGCAAACCGGGAACATGACCCATCACTACAGATTCTGCTAGTGGACGATTTTTTCACACACTTCTAAGCCGCGGCAGAAGATAACTTTCTTAGGGGGACTTGTCGAATTCCGGCCGGCCGTTCGACTATATCGTGAAGGCAGGCTAACTGGCCCGCCAGAAGACCGTTGCAGGAGAAAGGAGAAATCATGGCGCAGTATTTGGTTGCTATTCACCACCCCGACAACTACGACCCGTCTAAAGAGGGCGAAGCGATGATCCGCGAGATCCACGCGCTCAACCGCGAGATGATTGCCGCCGGTGCCAGGAAGTTCGTCGCCGGCCTTACCCCGGCCAGCAGCGCGAAGTCGCTGCGGGCGCAACCCGATGGCAAGGTGCTCATCACCGACGGGCCGTACCTGGAGACCAAGGAGCACATAGGCGGTTTTTGGATTCTGGAAGCCGCTGACCTGGACGAGGCGCTGGCGTGGGGGCGCAAGGCTGTCGTCGCCTGTCGGGCGCCGGTCGAGGTGCGAGCGGTGCTCCTCAAACCGCCAGCCAACGAATAGAAAGCCGAACCCAGGCAGGAATCAACGAGAATGAGCAGCATTCGGCCCAGAAGACCGAAGGCGTCTTCGAGATTCGGCCACCGGTGGACCTGAAAGAACTGATGAAGGCAAGCGAGCAGCGACTACGACAGAACGCTGCACGCGGAAGGACGGCCTGACGAAAAAGGGCCCATCTTCAGGAGGAAAACGATGCGGATGAAAAAGCTAGGCGCAATCGCAATCAAAAGCTTCGCACTGCTTGTTGTGCTCGGCACGGCGTACCGGGCGATGGCCCAGGATGCCAGGACACCTTATCCGAACATGGCCCCGATCGACCAATACCTCATGACCGATCAGGGTTCGGAAATAGCCCTGGCCCGCAGCGCCGCACCGGACTCCATTTCACGCGATGCAGAGGTCCTCGTTTTTGGACGTCATGGTTTCGAAACAGCGGTCACAGGAAAAAACGGTTTCGTGTGCATCGTGGAACGCTCGTGGACTTCCGCACCCGATGCTGAGTTTTGGAATCCGAAAGTGCGGACCCCGATCTGTTACAACGCGGCAGCCGCGCGTTCCAACCTTCGACGCAACCTCAAAAGGACCGACTTGATCCTGGCGGGGCGTACCAAAGCTCAGGTCGACGAGGCCATCGTCGCTGCCGTCGCCAAAAAAGAACTCCCGGCGATGGAAGCCGGGGCAATGTGCTACATGATGTCGAAGCAAGGATACGGCGGCGACAGCGTCAAACATTGGCCTTCCCACCTGATGTTCTACTATTCGCAGATCGACCCCGCAAGCTGGGGAGCGAACCTGCCGGATTCACCAGTCTTCGCCATGAGCGACGACCATGAGCACCTGACCATGTTCGCGATCGGCGTGCAACGCTGGTCCGACGGAACAGAAGCCCGCTAAACCGAACTGTGCTAAGAGCGCGCAAATAAATTACGGAGGAATCCAATGAAGAAAAATCAGACACGCAAAGTTTTGCTGAGCGCATTCATTCTCATCGCCACGTTGATCGCGTCCCGGGCCGCCACCGCCCAGGATTCCAAACAACCATATCCAACGATGGCCCCGCTAGAACAATATCTGATGGATCGCGACGCAGAAATCGCCCTGGCCCGCAGCGCCGCCCCAGACGCCATCTCGCACGATGCCTCGGTCATCGTCCTGACCCGCCACGGCTACGAAACCGCAGTCGAAGGGAAAAACGGTTGGGTCTGCTGGGTCGGACGCGGATGGCTGGCCATGTTCGACCACCCAGAATTTTGGAATCCCAAAGTTCGCGCCGCAGAGTGCCTCAACCCACCGGCCGCCCGCTCCGTCCTGCCGTATGTTTACAAGCGCACGGAATTGTTGCTGGCCGGCCATTCCATACCCGAAGTCATAGCCGCAATCAAAGCAGCGATAGACAAAAGAGAATTGCCACCGCTCGAGCTGGGAACTGTCAGCTACATGATGTCCAAATCCTCCTACCTAACCGACGACGGTGGCCACAACATGCCCCACCTCATGTTCTTTCAATCGGCCAAAGACGGTGCAGCTTGGGGCGCAAATCTCACCAACTCTCCAGTCCTCGCCGTAAATTATTGGTACATCTCCGCCGAAGCCTACCCACAACTCAAATCCTACCCACCACTGTCCGTCTTCCTAGTAGGAGTAGGCAAATGGTCCGACGGCACTCCCGCCCCACCCATGTAAGTCAAGATTTAGAGGAAAAAGAAAAGGCCCACCTTTCAGATGGGGCCCGCCGACGGTGGTCAGACGGAACAAAAGCCCGCTAAGCCGAAAATTAAACAAAATCAGATAGGATTCGAAAGAGCTCAGTCATGAGAAAAATTAATGTACTGGAATTTGTTTCCCTGGATGGAGTCATACAAGCCCCAGGCGGGCCTGAGGAAGATCGCAGTGACGGCTTCCCATACGGAGGGTGGATGAGTCCATATTCCGACGCTGCCTCTCACACGGCTATGCAGAAGCAGATGGACCTGCCGTTTGACTTGTTGCTAGGCCGAAAAACTTTTGACATTTGGGCGAAATTTTGGCCGCAACATGGCGACTTTTGGCCGGGCGTCAACCCTGCGACCAAGTACGTCGCTTCAAATACTCTGACTTCTCACGAATGGCAGCCGTCCGTCTTTTTAAGCGGAAACATCGCGGAAAAAATCACCAAAATTAAACAACAGCCCGGGCGGGATTTGCACGTTTATGGCAGCGCCAATCTCGTGCAAACACTCCTTAAACATGATTTGGTCGATGCCCTCTGGCTGAAGATATTTCCGATAACGTTGGGCAGTGGAAAAAAATTGTTTGCCGACGGCACCATCCCGGCCGCCTTCCAGGTGACGGAAGGCACCGTCACCCCCAAAGGCGTCATCGTCGTCAATTACGCGCGCGCGGGCGCAGTCCAAACCGGTCTTATGTAAACGTTCGGTCGGATGGTTCTTATAAGTCCCAAGAACGCAGGAGGAGTCGATGAAATACATCTGTTTGGGATATCTCGAGCCAGGGAAATTCGAAGGGATGACCGAGGACCAACGAAACGGAGTGCTCGACGAATGCTTTGAGCACAACGACCATCTGCGCGCCAACGGGCATCTTGTTGCCGAAGTTCCCCTTCAGCCTCCGGAGGCCGCCGTGACCCTGTACTGGCGAAACGGCAAAGTCGCGACCACCGACGGCCCCTATGCGGAAACCAAGGAACAGCTCGGCGGCCTTCAAATCCTTGAGGCGCGAGACCTCAATCATGCCATTCAGCTTGTCTCACAGCTTCCAGGCTTTAAGTATGGACTTGGACCAATTGAGATACGACCGGTTGTAGATTTAACCGAAATGATCAAGCAGAGCGAGCAGCGGCGGCGAAAGGATACCTCGCGATGAGGGCGCCCGCGAGGGAAAGAAGGATCAGTATCATGGCCTTGGTGCTGGTAATCAGCATCGGTTTCCTTGTGCCGAAGGCGGCGGCACAGTCGGATAAATATCCGAAAATGGCACCGGTCGACCAATACTTGATGGAAAGGAATGCCGAGATTCTGCTGGCGCGGAGCGCCGCTCCCGATTCCATATCCAGCGACGCGACGATCCGGGTCTTGGGACGGCAAGGCTATGAAACAGCCGTCCAAGGAAAGAACGGCTTTGTCTGTATGGTGGAAAGAAGCTGGATGGGAATGTTTGACTGGCCCGAGTTCTGGAACCCGAAGGTGAGAGCCGCCGAATGCCTGAATCGCCAAGCTGCGCGATCGATAGTGCCGATCGCTGATCTGCGGACGAACATGGTGATGGCCGGCCACTCTAAGGCGAAGATCGTGGCGGCACTTAAGGCGGCGTTCGTCAATAAACAGCTGTCAGATATCGAAAACGGCAATATGGTGTTCATGATGTCGAAGTCGGCGTATCTATACGACGCAGGGGATCACAACGGACCACATCTGATGTTCTTTACCGCGCTCAAGGACGGTAAGGATTGGGGAGCTGGCGCCTCGGGCTCGCCAGTTTTTTCCGGTTTTTACTGGTTCTTATCGTCGAAGGAACCGTCCCAGGCGAAAGGGTTGCCGCCGGTTCTTGTGTTCGCAGTCGAAGTTGCAAAGTGGTCCGACGGAACGCCCGCACCCATGCATCAAGACTAGGTTGTCCACTACGCAATCGAAACATCCCACTGAGCTCCGCCATGGCAACCCGAGTGGTCTGCCCAGCGAATCGCCGCCAACCCACAAGCAATCCTGAAAGTCAGAAATTACGCGTTCACCAGTGATGCATAACAATGTGGGCTCCTTGACCCGAGTGAACTTTGGTTGCTTAACGACCATAAGCTCGGGAGAAAGGAACCGGGGGCCGCAAAGACAGGAAAAGAGGCGAAGTGCTTCCACTAATTGCCACTGTTCTTCCCATCAGTTCGCGGCTGGACGCTGAAAACAAATAACTTAGGGCGGCAGCGAAAATGCCACTATGACCGCACCGGCTGTGGTGTGTTTCGGTCCGGAAAACCTTTGTGCTGGGAGAATCGCGAAGGTTCCCACGGCTTTTCCTCATCAAGGCACAAAAATTTGGATTCCTCGAGCCCGGATTTGATGGGCGCAACTTGGGAGAGACTCGAATCATGCATTTGAAAATGCGCGGTGCGTCTGTAGTGAAAAGCGGCTTATTGGTGTTGGCGCTCTCGCTTCTTGGGACCGGATACTCGGTTGCGCAAACCAGTATCGCTGTATCCGTCGCTCCACAGCTCACGGGCTTGACCGTGGGGCAAGCCATCTCCGTGACCGCGACGGTCACCAACGATGCGCAGAACAAAGGGGTAACGTGGAGCGCGACGGGCGGATCGTTTAGTATTTCCGCGACGGCTTCCGGAGTTGCGACCACGTATACCGCGCCCGCCAGCGCCGGCGAGTACACAGTAACGGCCACCAGCGTGACCGACATCACAAAGAGTGCCAGCGTAACCTTCGGCGTGACGGACCTCGCCGGCGTTTTCACGTATCACAACAATTTGTCGCGCGACGGGAGTAATCCCAGCGAATATGCTTTGACGCCCTCGAATGTTTCGAGCACCACGTTCGGCAAACTCTTTTCTTGCACGGTAGACGGGGCGATTTATGCGCAGCCGTTGTGGGTGGCCAACCTGACGCTGGGCGGCCTGAACCACAATGTGGTGATTGTAGCAACGCAACACGACAGCCTCTACGCGTTTGACGCGGACGTGAATACATCGCCGTGTACTCCGCTGTGGCATGTGAGCTTGATTGACGCGGCACATGGCGGCAGCAGTTCCGAGACGACCGTGCCATCCGGAACAACTGGCTACCTGGTGGGCGGCGGTTCTGGCGATATCACGCCGGAGGTTGGAGTCACCGGCACGCCGGTTATCGATCCCACTTCACACACGCTTTATGTCGTTTCGAAATCGGTCATCACCTCCGGGCCAACGTTCTACCAGCGCTTGCACGCCATCGATATAACAACAGGAAACGAAAAGACTGGAAGTCCGGTCACGATTACGGGAACTTATCCGGGAACCGGCGACGGCGGAACCACCACGACCTTCAGCCCGCGCCAGCAGAACCAGCGCCCGGGTCTCGCTCTCGTCAACGGCGTGGTTTATATCGCGTGGGCGTCTCATGAAGATACGAACCCGTACTACGGCTGGGTGATCGGCTATAACGCTTCGAATCTCAGCCAAGCGGCCGTACTCAACATCAGCCCGAACGTTGGCCGCGGTGGTATCTGGATGGGAGGCGCCGCGCCATCTGCGGACTCCAGCAACAACCTGTACCTGATTACCGGCAACGCCAACTTCGATGCCACGAACACGACAGGTCCCCATAATGATTACGGGGACTCGTTCCTGAAACTCACCAGCAGCCTTGCCGTCTCGCAATATTTCACGCCCTCCGACGAATCCAACGACAATGCCGGTGACAACGATTTTGGAGCAGGCGGAGCCGCGATTTTGGTCGATCAGCCCACTGGCCCGGTGCAACACCTGGTGATTGGCGGCGGCAAAGACGGCTACCTGTACCTGTTGAATCGCGATGCCATGGGCGGATTCGGAGATTCGAACGCCTGGCAACGCTTCAACTTTGGCAATGGAATTTTTGCTACCGGGGCGTTCTGGAACAACACGTTTTATATGGCCGGAATCTACGGACCGCTGCAGGCGTATAGCTTCAACACTTCGACCGGCAAATTTAACACCGCCAACGTTTCCCAATCTTCCGCCACGTTCTCGTTTCCGGGAAGCACCCCGTCGGTCAGTTCTTCGGGAACCACGAATGGGATTGTATGGGCGCTGAATAACGGAAACTATTGCACCAATCAATCTCAAGGATGCGGCCCCGCCGTACTGCACGCTTATGACGCCACCAATCTCTCCACGGAATTGTGGGACAGCACCATGGGAACCGGCAACGCGGCCGGGAATGCGGTGAAATTCACCGTGCCGACGGTGGCAAACGGAAAAGTTTATGTCGGCACGCGCGGCAACAACACCGGCGGCAGCACCTCTTCCAGCACCATTCCTGGCGAACTGGATGTTTACGGCCTGCTGCACGGGCCAACACAGGCAGCCACACCGACGTTCAACCCACCGGCGGGAACCTACGCCGGGTCGCGCTCCGTCACCATCAGCGACGCGACCAGCGGTGCGACCATCTACTACACGACCAACAACACGACTCCCACAACTTTGTCCACCAAGTACAGCGGGGCAATCACTGTGGCCGCCTCGGAAACAATTCAGGCCATCGCGACAGCCACTGGCATGACCCAGAGCGCCGTAGCAAGCGCCTCATACACCATCACACCGCTCGGACCTGCACCCATTCTGACTTCCGCAAGCCCTAATAACGGCATGCAGGGGCAAGTGAATTTGCCGGTAGTGCTGACGGGCAGCAATTTCCTGGCCGGGCCAGTCTGCAACTTTGGCGCGGGCATTACCGTTAATTCCTGCACTTACAATTCGGCCACGCAAATCACCGCAAATATTTCGATCGCCGCCAATGCGACAGTGAAAAGTAACACGATTACGATTACCGATTCGGATGGTCAAATTGCTACTCTGACCAACGGATTCTCTATTACGGTCAACACCAATCCCTTCGCGCCGATCCTGGTGCACAGCGGCGGGGCTGCTTATACGGATAGCCAGGGACAAGTGTGGAGCGCGGACAAGAATTTCACGGGTGGCGCTGCGTCCTCGACGACCCATGCCATTGCCAACACCCCAGATCCATCGCTCTATCAAACCGAGCGCTGGGGCAGTTCCACGTATCAATTTACGGTGCCGAACGGAAGTTACAACGTCACGCTGAAGTTTGCGGAGATTTATTGGACCAAGGTGGGCCAGCGCATCTTCAATGTGGCGATCAATGGCACCCCGGTGCTGCCCAATTTCGACATCATCGCGGCTGCAGGCGCGCCTTATACCGCACTCGACAAGACTTTTACTACCGCTACGACGAACGGCACCATCACTATCCAGTTCACCACCGGCACGGCCGATTACCCGAAGATCAGCGCCATCGAAGTTAGTGCCGCTTCGGGGGTGTCCGTTCAAGTGAATCCCCCAACAACCAGTTTGTATGCTTCTCAGCCGCAACAGTTCACGGCGAGTGTTACCGGGAGTACGAACACCGCGGTTACCTGGAGCTACAATCCACAGGTGGGCACGTTGACGGCTGGCGGCCTATATACCGCACCAACTTCGATCAGCACCGCGCAAACCGTCACGGTTACGGCTACCAGCCAGGCGGATACCACTAAGTCCGCAAGCGCCACGGTCAACCTGTTGCCTCCGCAGCCTGCGTTTAGTCCGATCTTTATCCATTCGGGCGGTGCCGCGTATACCGACTCGTTGGGGAACAGTTGGAGTGCCGACGCCGACTTTGTGGGCGGAAATCCCGCAGGCACAACCAATACAATCCTGAATACGCCCGATCCCAAGCTCTACCAGACCGAGCGGTATGGCAATTCCACGTATACGTTCACCGTGCCGGCGGGAAATTATGCAGTGGTGCTGAAATTTGCAGAAATCTATTGGACTGCGGCCGGAAAGCGGATTTTCAACGTATCGATCAACGGAACGCAGGTCTTGACTAACTTCGACATCGTGGCCGCGGCCGGAGCTGCTTTCACCGTGATCGACAAGACTTTCCCAGTTACGGTGACTGGCAATGCGATCACCATCCAATTCATCACCGGCTCCGCGGATTTGCCGAAGATCAGCGCCATCGAAGTTAGCGCCGCTTCGGGGGTGTCCGTTCAAGTGAATCCCCCAACAACCAGCTTATATGCTTCTCAGCCGCAACAGTTGACGGCGAGCGTTACCGGGAGTACGAACACCGCGGTTACCTGGAGCTACAATCCGCAGGTGGGCACGTTGACGGCTGGCGGCCTATATACCGCGCCAACTTCGATCAGCACCGCGCAATCCGTCACGGTTACGGCTACCAGCCAGGCGGATACCACTAAGTCCGCAAGCGCCACAGTCAACCTGTTGCCTCCGCAGCCTGCGTTTAATCCGATCTTCATCCATTCGGGCGGCGCGGCATACACGGATACGTTAGGCGACGTGTGGAGCGCAGATACCGGCTTTGTGGGCGGAAACCCCTCAAGCACAACAAATACCATCCTGAACACGCCCGATCCCAAGCTCTACCAGACCGAGCGGTACGGGAATTCCACGTATACCTTTACCGTGCCGGCGGGAAATTATGCGGTGGTGCTGAAGTTTGCCGAAATCTATTGGACTACGGCCGGAAAGCGGATTTTCAACGTATCGATAAACGGCACGCAGGTCTTGACCAACTTCGACATCGTGGCCGCGGCCGGCGCTGCTTTCACCGCGATCGACAAGACTTTCCCAGTTACGGTGACCGGCAATGCGATCACCATCCAATTCATCACCGGCTCTGCGGATTACCCGAAGATCAGCGCCATCGAAGTCAAAACCGGCTCAACCGTAGGCATCCAGATCAACCCGACCGGCGCATCGCTGTTTGCCGGACAGAGCCAGCAATTTGGCGCCACGGTTATTGGGACAACCAACCTGGGAGTCACGTGGAGTTACAACCCCCAAGTGGGCACGCTGGTGACTTCGGGAACGACGGCGGGGTTGTACAGCGCGCCGTCATCGATCACTACAGCGCAGAACGTGGTGGTCACCGCGACGAGCGTGGCGGACCCAACCCAATCGTCCAGTGCTACGGTCTCGCTGTTGCCTGCATTCAGCCCGATTTTGGTTCATTCGGGCGGCGCGGCATACACCGACACGTTGGGCGAGGTGTGGAGCGCGGATACCGGCTTTGTGGGCGGAAACGTCGCAAACACGACAAAAACGATCCTGAACACGCCCGATCCTGCTCTCTACCAGACGGAGCGTTACGGGAATTCCACTTACACGTTCGCGGTTCCGAATGGCAGCTATAACGTGGTGCTGAAATTTGCGGAGTTTTTTTGGACTGCGGCCGGACAGCGGATTTTCAACGTTGCGATCAATGGCACGCCGGTGTTGACCAACTTCGACATCGTCGCCGCGGCCGGGGCGCCGCTCACCGCGATCGACAAGACCTTCCCGGTCACGGTGACGAATGGGAAGGTCACCATTCAATTCACGGCTGGCTCGGCGGACCTGCCAAAAATTAGCGCGATCGAAATCCACTAGCTGTTTCCGACGGGGACCACTGCCAAGTCGCGGAACTGGTCAGTCCCGGTCTTGACATAGAGGACGGCTGCAATTCCCGCGTGACGATGATAGCTTTTTACGCTGGACGAGCGAGCAGCGCATACGGCATATACGAATAAGCTGCCACGTTGAGCCCGTCGCTCTTCAGGCGAAAAGCAAAGCTCAATAGGTGAGCCTGTCCGCAGATCACCAAAGCTCTGGTGAACTTCTGCTCGCGTATAAATGGGAGCCAGAAGTGCTCCCGTTTCTCCTGCGCCTCTATTACCTCTTCCCTCCCAAAACCCCAATGATTGGTAGCGAAATTAAGCTTGCCGATTCGGTAGTCCTTACCCGTCTCCGCGGGAATCCCTAGCTTCTCGCGATTTGCTGCACTCGGGTCGATGTCTTTATAGCGATGTGGCCCAAGTTTCGCCAAAGCGAATTTCTCCGCGAATGTGGGGCCGAGTCCACTGGCTTCCTCGAAAACAAAGTCGACCGAATACTTCAGCCAAAGTTGGTCAATGAGTGTTTCGTAATCGGGGTCTTCGATATTGCAAATGCCTCGCTCGGCCCCTTGAACTCGATGCGCCGTTCCCAGGAGAATTACCGTCTTCATCACAACTGGGCCCCCTTCGACAAAATCCATGATTCAGCAGCTACTGTAGACGCTCTCTGTGCTTCTGGATGAATCTCCAGATTCAGAATCATAGCGGTGAACTCTAGCACGAAGTTTGTTAGTCGCTCGGATCCGAAGAGTCAAGCGGCCAGCAGGGCGCCGCGACGCTGGCCGACTCCGGATGTCCGCAAGTTCAAGCTGAGACGGTTTCCGTTCATTTTGTTCTACCGCGAAGTTCCCTCGACAATTCAAATCCTTGCTGTTGCGCATGCATACCGCTGTCCTGGGAACTGGAAAGCACGAAAACAAGAGTAGTGGGCGCCATTTCCTGTGAAGTGTGTTCATGGGTAGTGGTGGCGGCGCTTGGGCGGGCGCCAGCGGAAGAAAGGTTTGGGGCGGAGTTCGGGAGGAATGGTGTTGTTGATGTCCTGGGTGCCTGGGGGGAGGGTGGGATCGTAGTGGTAGAAGTGGCGGAGGTCGGTGAGTTGGGGTGGAGGCGCGGGTGCGGCGTTGAGCGCGATGTTGGCCGCGGCGAAGGATTGGTTGTAATGGTTGGAGGATGCGGGATTTGGGGTTGCTGCGGGTTGCGCGGCGTTGGAGGCGGCGGAGATGGATGTAGAGTCGGTGGTGGATTTTGGCGGATCTGGATCGTCGCGAATGGGGCGGGGAACGTCGAAAATATCGATGTCGTCGCTTTCGAGTTGTCTTTGTGTTTCGACTTTCTGGTGGTAAACGATTTCGCGGTGAGCGCGGAGGAGCATTTGTCCCAGGTAACCGAGGACAGCGGCTTTACGTGGAGTGATTTGGTCCTGGGTGGTGGCGAGGAAGACTTTGGAGAGGACGCGAAGAACGTCTTGGGGCGCGTCCAGGGAGCCCGCGGCCTGGTAGAGTTCGGCAGCAAGAAGAGCATCGATGCGGCGCTGATCTTTGGAATGGGTTTGGCAGAAATGGGAATCGGGAGAGCTGGCCAAGTAGCGGCAAGGGCGTCCGGAGCGAGAGACGTGCTGGCAGTGAGTGGCGGCGAGAGAATTAGGATTGCGTTTCATTTTGGACCTCGAAGGGGAGACGAGTCGATAGCCGCCAGTCGACAGCTGACAGCTTTTGAAAACTTGAGGATACGTACCCCGGGTGTTTTTTGGTAAAGACGGGCAAGCGTATTAGATGAAGCGAGATAGAGAGAAATGGATTTGGTACGAACGTGGTACGGAACTGGTAGAGGAGCGGAGAGCGGGGAGGCGATGCGGTGGTGAGAACCGAAACGGAACTCAAGTAAAGGTTGAGGTGGGAAGGTGAGGCGGGAGGAGAGGGAAGTGGGGAGACGAGGTTCGGGGAGAGAAGCGATAGAGCCGACTCCCGCGAGTTTCATTGAGGGAGTGTAGCATCTTAGTCATCAAATGTCAACTACTATTTAAGTGGATAATATGTTCGAACAAAATTGCGGCGTGTCCGCGGGCGCGTGGTTGGGTGGAGAAGTTGGGGTGGTCCGGGATCCCTCCGCTGCGCGCCGCCGAAAACGCGACGCTTCGGTCGGGACATGTGGGTTGGCGGAATTGATTTGGTAAATGCCATTGAGTGCTGCACGGATTTGTAGGAGAGGGAGCTGCATCGGCTATGTTTACCATCGAGCAGATCGACGACGTGCACGCGCGGCTGGGTAGCGCGAAGACGTTCCGGGAGTATGTACTGGCGCTTCAGGGGATCGGCGTGGAACGGTCCGATTCCTATTTGGTTGATGGCCATTCGGAGTATTTCGGGCTGGGGGGGCACCGAGTCGTTTCGCCACCAGTGCACGAGGTGCTTGTCGTCGCGGAAATCGGTGAACGCGAGACGTTCCTGGAGCACCTGGGCCGGCACGAGCGGCGCGAGACGAGTTACCTGGAGATGTCGAAGGGCTTGGCGGAGAGCGGGATCGAGAAGTGGAGTGTGGATACGGGCAGGATGACGATGACGTTTTACGATAAGACGGGTAAAGAGATGCTGGTCGAGAAAATTGAGTAGGCCGGAAAAAGATTTACCACAGAGAACGCAGAGGTCGGAGCACAGAGGTCACGGAGGAAGGCAAGAGGGATTTCTCGCAAAGGCGGCTCGGAATGACGGGTCAGTGGGCGGATTGTTGGATGGAGAGGTTGAGATGGTGCCGCGATTTCTAGCTTAGCTGCTACTTCGTTTCGATGAGCCGGGAAATCAGCAATGTTGATATCAGACTTTAGAGTGCGACTAAGGCCGGTCGTGAGGAGAGGTGATGTTCAATCGAGAATCGCTGCACAAACTGGTTGATACTCTACCCGACGATGCGGTTGAAACAGCCGGACGGGTCTTAACGACTTATCAAAGCTGGCCGCCACAGCCACCTATCGAAGTTGAAAAACTGCGACAGCGAGTGGACGAACGCTTTAGAAAACGCACGGAAGAACACGCTGGCCCTGCCGGGCAAGGATCAATCGGGTCCTACTTTACGGGAGGAAGATTTAAGCCGGACGGCGACGGCGCTGCTTCGATGAGTACGTCGGAGGGGCAGAGTCACGTGATTTATAAGATTCAAGTATTTCGCGGTCAAAGACTGGAAATCGAGGAGCGGCTGCGCTTAGCCGATGATGGAAAATCATTGAGGTGCACGGAAACGATAATGGGTCCCGACGGAAAAGAGAGCCGACACGAAGCAACCTTCGAAGTCAGCTGAGGGTGCCGGGCTCAAGCCCGGTCCCTACAGAGGCGTACATCATAGGAATGTTGAGATTCGGAGGTTGGTATACTCTACGCGGTCGCTGCTGTCGGACTAACGGCGGTGGTGGCGCTTGAGATTGACGGCGGGGTTGGTCGCATTGTGACGCTAGCGCTACTGAGAATAAACAGGTGGATGAGAATCATCGTGGAGTGAGATCGCGAACATGGATTCGCCCAAAGAACTAAACGAGATTGTGCTGCCGCAGACGGTGGTGGGGCCGCTGACACGCGCGGCGATTTTTCTGGTGGTGTGCATTCGCCTGGAGCAGGACAACCGTGCGAAGTTGCGATCATTCTGCGGAGACCTTGCCGGGCTGGTGCGCGCCGTTGAGTTTCGGGACGTGGAAGCCGGTCTGACCTGCGTCATTGGATTCGGTTCAGATGCCTGGGACAAATTGTTTGGAGCGCCTCGCCCCGCGGAGCTGCATGCGTTTCGCGAGATTCGCGCGGAGGGCCGGCATGCGGTGTCGACACCGGGAGACATGCTGTTTCACATTCGAGCCAAACGCATCGACCTATGTTTTGAATTGGCCGCACAGATCATGGACAGCATCGGCGATGTAGTTTCGGTTGCCGACGAAGTTCACGGGTTCCGTTATTTCGATGATCGCGATGTGATCGGTTTCGTCGACGGCACAGAAAATCCGCGAGGCGGGGCGGCGCGCGAGGCGGCAATTGTGGGTGACGAGGATTCCGCGTTTGCGGGAGGCAGCTACGTGATTGTGCAGAAGTATCTGCACGACATGAAGGGATGGAATGCTCTGCCGGTGGAGACGCAGGAGCGCATTGTTGGCCGCAAGAAACTTTCAGACATCGAGTTGAAGGACGCCGAGAAGCCGCCATACGCGCACAACGCGCTCACGTCGATCGAGGAAAACGGAAAAGAACTTAAGATTCTGAGAGACAACATGCCGTTCGGCCGGCCGGGTTACGGAGAATTCGGAACCTACTTCATCGGATATAGCCGCACTCCGCGCATTACGGAAACTATGCTGCAGAATATGTTTGTGGGGCGTCCTCCTGGAAATTACGATCGGCTGCTCGATTTCAGCAAGCCCGTTACCGGGAGCTTATTTTTTGCGCCGTCGTCCACGTTTCTGGAAAACCTCAGCGGAGACGACTAGCGAAGGCCATCTGAGCGGATGGAAATTATTGTGGCGGGACCGGGACTACGGTGATCGATTTGAGCATGCGGACCCAGCGGGCTGGGCGTTTATCGTGCGGGGCGACCAGGCGGAAGGGGCCTTGGTTGAGGGCGAGCGGGGCGCCGTCAAGAGTGTCGGCGACGAGAATTTCAGAATCGAGAATGCCGGAATCGAGTTCACCGAGAGAGAAAACGACGCGGTAGCCGTCTTGGGCTTCGGCGAGGACGTAGGTGGCTAACAATTTGCCGCGGAGCTGTTCCCCGTGCGCAACGCCAGCCTTGTTGAGCAGATCCTGGAGAAGTACCCCTTCATAATTTTCGGTTTTGTTGTCGTGAGGATTCACGACCGAGAGGGATTTGCGCGGCAATTTTTTGAGGTCTGCGACGGTGAGGACGAGCGGAGTGGAGACGGCGCCAGCGATGCGGAGCTCGGCGGGAGCGGCAGAGGTGGCGGATTGAGCGTGGAGCGCGTCGGGCGGGGCGGACACGACGGCAACGGCGAAAAGGAGTAGAGCGAGAGGCAGATGGAGGTAGCGCGAGAGCCGGAGCTTGAGCTGGAAAGACACGGAGAAGCCTTTCGTTCGCCGCGATGTGGAGGCAGCGGAGAGGGTCAGTCTTTGAGAAGCATGACTTCGGTGGATTTGATTACGGCGGAAACCTTGTCGCCGACTTTAAGTTTCATTTCTTCGGCGCTGCGGCGAGTGATGACGCTTTCGATGAGGTTTTGGCCGACGCGGACAACGACGTGAGCCATGACGCCGCCGAGTTGGAGTTCTTCGATGGTGCCTTCTAGGGAATTTCTAGCGGAGAGTGTCACAAACGGAAGGATACGCTGGGGAGATGCAAAATAGAAGATAGAAAATGGAGAGTTGAAAGTAGAGGCGATGGGGAAAGTGGAAAGTGGAAAATGGAAAATGGAAAGCGAAGAGCGAATGTGGGCGCCGGGCTCAAGCCCGGTCCCTACAAAGGCATATATAATTTTGGTAGGGATGTAGGCGAACCGGTTTTGGGTTGGGATGCGTCCATGTATATGGGCCAATTTGGATGGAGTTTGTTAGGATGCGTGGCGCCGGGGTGTAGGTTGCGGGTAGACACGGAGATTGGAGTGTTGCCGGCTGGAAGAAGGCGCTACAGGTTGGCCTGGGCTGATGACAGGGCCGACAATCGAAGAGCGGTCTCTCGCAAAGACGGCTCCCTCCGGTGCTCAGGGTAAACGGGATGACGCGGTGCGTAGACGGATCGCAGGGGAGTTCTGGGGCACGATATATCGTGCCCCTACGGGAGTGATGCGGATGCGGATTTGGTTGGCGTTGGCGGTGATGGCGTGCATGGTGAGTGGGAGTGGTGCTGCGGAGCAGGAGGCTCAGATTGCACCGCGGGGGGTGGAGCTTACTGCTTTGGATGGGACGAAGTTGAAGGGGACGTTTTACCAGGCGGCGGGGGCGGGGCCCGGGGTGTTGTTGCTCCACCAATGCAATCAGACGCGAAAGAATTGGGAAGGGCTGGCGACGCAGTTACAGGCGGCGGGGCTGAATGTCTTTACGGTGGATTATCGAGGGTATGGAGAGAGTGGCGGGACGCCGATGAAGGAGTTGAAGCCGGAAGAGTGGCGTCCGATGGTGGAGAAGAAATTTCCGGGTGATGTGGATGTGGCGCTGGAATATCTGGAAGCGCAGCCGGTGGTGACGCGGCACATTATTGGAATAGGCGGAGCGAGTTGCAGCGTGAATCAGGCGATTCAAGCGGCGAGCCGTCATCCGGAGGTGAAGACGCTGGTGCTGCTGTCGGGGACGACAGATCACACCGGGCGGGCGTTTTTGCGGAAGTCGGGGAAGGTGCCGATGCTGTTTGTGGTGTCGGATGACGATAAAGATGTGTCGTGGAAATTTACGCAGTGGTTGTACAGCTTGTCGAGGAATCCGGGGAGCCGCTTTGTGCATTACCAGACGGGGGGACATGGAACGGAATTGTTTGAGGCGCACAAAGGATTGCCGGGAACGATTGTGGACTGGTTTGTGCAGACATTGAACAAGACGCCGGGAAGCGCGCCGCCTACGCCGGGGGAACGGCCGTCGACTTCGTATGCGCCGGACACGCTGGAGCTGATTGATACGGGCGATGCGATTAAGGTTGAAGCGAAACTGCGGGGGATGCGGAAGAACGATCCGAATGCAGAGTTGTTTGATGAAAATTTGGTGAATGTGCTGGGGTACGAGCATCTGGAGCAGGGCGATAAGAAGGGTGCAATTGAAATTTTCAAGTTGAACGTGTTTGCGTATCCGGCGTCGGCGAATGTGTATGACAGTTTGTCGGATGGATATATGGCGGATGGAGAGAAAGCGTTGGCGCGGGAGAATGTGGAGAAGTCGTTGCAGGTTTTGGAGAAGGATACGACGACCTCGGAAGAGATGAGGAAGATGATTCGGGAGAGTGCGGCGAAGAAGTTGAAAGAGTTGGGGACGGCGAAGGATTGATGGAGGAGGTGTCGGCCGGGGGCACGATATATCGTGCCCCTACAGGGTGCCGCGGAGGCCGAGTTGGTCGGCTTGGGCGCGGAGGGCTTCGATGCAGAAGGCGATGTGGTCGTCCAGGGGGATGTTGAGTTCGGCGGCGCCTTTGATTACGTCGTCGCGACTGACGCCGCGGGCGAAGGCTTTATCTTTGAGGCGCTTTTTGACGGAGCTGACTTCGAGGTCGAGGATGCTTTTTGAAGGACGGATATAGCTGCAGGCGGTAAGGAAGCCGGCAAGTTCGTCGCAGGCGAAAAGAGTGTGTTCGAGGGGCGTTTGGCGGGGAACGCCGGAATAGTCGGCGTGGGAGAGGATGGCGCGGACCATTTCCTCGGGGTAGCCGCGTTCGCGAAGGATTTTGGCGCCTTCGGCGGGATGTTCGCGGTCGGGGGCGTGGTCATTGTTGGGAAAGCGCTCGTAGTCGAAGTCGTGGAGAAGCGCGGTGATGCCCCAAAAGTCCTCATCGGCGGAGTTTTTTCGGGCGTAGGCGCGAACGCAAGCCTCGACGGCGAGCATATGTTTGCGCAAACTTTCGGATTGAGTGAATTCGGTGAGTAGTTTCCAGGCATCATCGCGAGTAGGCAAGGGGGTATCTCCCAAAAAGGAACGCTTAGGATACAAGAAAGTGGGAGAAAATGTGTCTATGTGGTACAGGTCCTGTGGAAAGTGAAAGCACAACATATAGTTGTGGCGAGGTAAGAAAAGCGCAAGGGGCAGAATAGAAGCGAAAAACTTGCCCGGCAGTACAGGCGAAAACACGGCGTAAACACAGGCGATTTCGGCTATTCCCGATAAGAAAAATCAAAAAATACCCTTGACACGGTATGTCGAATCAAGCGACACTCACGTCGCGCCAGTAACTGCCTTCCCCCAAAGAACGTTCCGACGTTCCTTCCTATCCGCACGCCGGACAAAACCCAGACAGCGAGGAGTACCGGTGTCGGCACATATGGAAAAAGAAGCCATGTTGAATTCATTGGAAATGGACCGGGAAGTGATCCGCTGCAAGACGTGCGGGCTGGTTCAATACCGGACACGTACGGGGAACTGCCGTCGCTGTGTGAGAGCGCTACCTCAACGGATGGAATATCTGATTCCGCAGGAAGTGCCACAAGAGCAAGCGGTTCCGGAGGCGATCGCGCCGAAGTTTGCGAATCAGGAGACCGTGGAAAACATCGGTCAACGGATTCGTCAACTGCGGGAGTCGCGGGGGATGACCCAGAGCCAGTTGCAGGCGCGCTCGAAGGTGAGCCGGTCGTATTTGTCGCGCATTGAAAGCGGACAAATGACGCCCAGCCTGGGAACGCTAGAAAAGATTTCGGAAGCATTGAATGTGGGCTTGAACCGCTTCTTCATCCCGGAATCGGATGGCGAAGCGTTGTTGGAAGATCCGTTTATCCAGGGACTGCGGCCGTTCCTGCGGCAATTGGATTGGGAACAGTGGCAATCGATTTTGAAGCGCCTGCAGGCGATCAGCGACCACGTGAATGCAGCACCAATTACTCTCCGCCCTATCGGTAACCCGGCTCGGCTGCCGCAGCCCGCGCCGACGAATGGCAACGGGCAGCACGGGCATATTGGACACGCCAGCCATTCGACTGGGCTACTACCCGCGCACGCCCAGGGTCAGCCACAGGGCTATACGCTGCGGCGACCAGGGATGCCGGTGTTTCAGCGACCATTGGCGAGGTAAGAAAAGAGTTTTCTCTGAGGGAGAATGACGAAGACGGCGCCTGGTTGGGCGCCGTTTTTGTTTTTGGGGTGGATTTGATTTGCGTGGCGGCGGGGGGGGACCCCAGCGGCTGAAGCCGCTTGTCGATGATGATTGGATTGGCACGGCTGAAGCAGTGCCCTGACGACGGAAATTACCGCGGGGCGTGGGTATCAACGCAGGAGCGGAAATTGGGATTGTTGCCGGCTGGCAGCCGGCGCTACAGATCGGTCCGGGTTGAGATGACTGCCCGAAGATCGAAGAGGGATACCTCGCTGCGCTAGGGATGACGTGGCTGGTTGGAGGATCGTGCTGGGGCACGATATATCGTGCCCCTACGGTTGGGCGTACTTAGTTGTGGTGTAGACTCCGTCGCGAGATTTGATGGGATTGCGGGTGTGTGCTGGACGGCGAATGGAGTTGGTTATGGCGGCGGAGTTGGGGTTTGAGGCTGGGACTTATCGGAAGGTGGATTGGAGGCTGCTGCCGTTTTTGTTTCTTTGCTACATCTTGGCGTATCTGGACCGGGTGAATGTGGGATTTGCGAAGCTGCAGATGCTGAAAGATTTGTCGATGAGTGATGCGGCGTTTGCGACCGGCGCGGGAATATTTTTTATCGGGTATTTCTTTTTTGAAGTGCCGAGCAATGTGTTGCTGAAGAAATGTGGAGCGCGGTTGTGGATCGCGCGGATCATGATTTCGTGGGGCGTGATTTCCACGTGCATGATTTTTGTGAAGAGTGAGTGGTCGTTTTATGGGATGCGATTTCTGCTGGGGTTGGCGGAAGCGGGATTTTTTCCTGGAATTATTTTTTATTTGACGCTGTGGTACCCATCGCGATTGCGGGCGACGCGGACGGCATGGTTTGTGGCGGCGATTGCGGTGTCTGGGGTGATTGGGAATCCAATCTCGGGCTGGATTATGGATGCTCTGACGGGAGTGCGGGGATTGGCGGGCTGGCAATGGCTATTTCTGTCGGAAGGAATTCCGTCGGTGCTGGTGGGAATCTGGGTGATTTATTACCTGCACAGCAGCATTGAGGAAGCGAAGTGGCTGACGACCGGTGAAAAGAAACTACTGGCGGAAAATCTGGAAGCAGAAGATCAGCACAAGACCGAGCACAAACTGGGCGATGCGTTTGCGAGCGGAAAAGTGTGGGTGCTGTGCGCGATTTATTTCACGCTGATGATTGGGCTATATGGAATTGCGTTCTGGTTGCCAACGATTGTGAGGGCGTTTGGGATCAACGGATATTTGGGGGTGGGATTGATTACGGCGATTCCGTATGGAGTTGCTGTTATGGGAATGATTCTGTTGAGCCGGCATTCGGATAAGACCGGCGAGCGGCGGCTGCATTACGTGCTGAATGTGACGGCCGGCGCGGTGGGATTGATTTTGAGTGGCGTGTTTGCGGGGAATCCAGCGGTGGCGATCGCGTGCTTGTCGGTGGGAACACTGGGAGTGATCGGGTCGATGCCGTTGTTCTGGCCGTTGCCATCGGCGTTTCTGGCGGGAACGGCGGCTGCGGCGGGAATTGGGATTGTGAATTCGGTGGGAAATCTGGGCGGATTCGTGGGGCCGAATATTCCAGTGTGGGCGAAGCGGTTTTCTGGCGATCCGTCGGCGGCGTTGTATATTATTGCGGCTATTCTGCTGGCCGGGGCGTTGTTGGCGTACTTCTTCATACCGAAGAGTCTGCGGGTGACTGTGGGCAGCTAGGACTGCGGCGAGGGGAGCACGTCTCGGAAGATATTCACCGGACTACAGTGTTTCCCCTGATGTAATGCGTATCTGGAACGTGCTAGAAATCGTCTAAGAGTAGTGAAGCGGCGACCTGAGATCGATGCAGCACGTGGGTTAATGCTGGTGTGGATGACGACGACACACCTGCCTACAGTACTGAACAATTATTCCAACCAACCATTTGGATTTGTATCCGCCTCAGAAGGATTCATCTTTTTGTCTGCGCTATTTACCGGCTTGATTTACTGGAGGATGGCGGAGCGCGAGGGTTTGCGCGAGATGCGTGGGAAACTGTGGATGAGGGCGGTGCGGCTGTATTGGTATCACGCGCTGTTGCTGGCGTTTACGTTTTTGGTGGCGGTGCCGATAGCGACGCATGGGGATCGTCCTGGACTGCACAATTTGCTGAATTTTTATTTTATAGCTGGTCCTGCACGGGCGATCAGCGAAGCGGCGCTGCTGATTTACCGGCCACCGCTGCTGGATATTCTGCCTATGTACATTATTTTTCTGGTGCTATCGCCGATCGCGTTGACGCTGGGAAAAAAAATCGGATGGGGATCGTTGTTGAGCGCTGCGACGTGTATCTGGCTACTGGCGCAACTTGGGTTGCGGCAATCGATCTATGATTTGAGTCATTTTTTGCGATTGAAAATTCCGTTGAACGAGATGGGGTCGTTTGATCTGTGGGCGTGGCAACTGTGCTGGATTTTGGGGCTGTACTGCGGAGTGCAGTGGGCGAGTGGCGATTGGAAAGTGGAGGAGTGGGCGCGGCGAGTGACGATTCCAGCAGCGATTTTGGCGGTGGTGTTTTGTTGCTTGCGGTACGCAACCGGCTATGGGCTGGATATGGGGAAGTTTGCGGTGCTGTTTGATAAGTGGCACCTGGGGCCGCTGCGGATTTTGAATTTCGCGTGTGCGTCGGCGTTGCTGATTCGTTTTCAGGATTTCGTGAAGCCGCTGGCGGTGCGGCCCCTGGTGATGATGGGGCAGGCGTCGCTGCAGGTGTTTTGCGTGCACCTGCTGTTCTGTTTCGGGGGGCTGACGCTGCTTGGGAGCGCTGCGATGCTGAGCGGACCGAAGCAAGCGGTGTTGTATGTGACGGCGATATTGGCGATGTTGGTGACGGCGAAAATCTTTGCGAAGAGTGCGGAGAAGATAGAGGGGAAGCATGAGCCGGTTCCGGCGGCCGTGCAGAGTTTTGAAGCGATGCCGAGAATGGCGCCGACACGCCTGGTGGAAGCGCCGTTAACGATGAGCCAGGAAAGCGGCGAGCCGGGAACGCGACACTCATCGCAATAAAGCATATTTGACAGATGATTGGCGCCTTGACTTGCTGCCTTGACTTGAACTGTCCCGCGCCCTAGACTTCGCTAGCTCAGAGGTTCCCGCCCCGGAATGGATTTGTGAAGCCCCGCACGCGCATTTTCGCCGAGTTTGCGGTTGCAATGGGACTTCTGGGACCGATCGCGTTGGCACAAAAGCCTCCGGTTTCAGCTCCCACTCCATCTCCTGCGCCTCCGCCTTCTTCGTTTCCGGGACGCCCGACAAATCCCAGTTCATCGAGTTCACAACCAGATTTGTCCAGTGAGGATATGGTGATGTTGCTGATGGGCCGCGTTTCGACGAACGACGGCACGGCTCTTCCAAATAATGTGATGATTGAGCGGATTTGCAATGCCAACGTGCGTCAGCAGGTGTATGCCAGTTCCACTGGCGACTTCACTATGCAATTAGGATCGAGGACAGATACGTTTGTTGATGCCAGCGGCGAAGGGACTTCGCGAGACAGTTCGAGTAACAGAGATTCGGTCGTGGGAATTCCACGACGGGACTTATGGAATTGCGAGCTACGCGCCTCAGCTTCCGGTTTCCGCTCGAAAGCGGTACAACTTGATACTGGCCTAACCACTTCCGCGAGGACCATCGATGTGGGCGCGATTGTGGTGCAGAGAGCGACGAAAGTGGAGGGCATGACTCTGAGCGCCACGCCCTACAACGCTCCCAAAGATGCCGTAAAAGCTTATGAGAAAGGCAGCGAAGCCGAGAAGAACGGCCAGCTTGCGAATGCGCGCAAATATTTTGAACAGGCAGTCCAGATTTACCCGGAGTATGCGAGCGCCTGGTTTAAGTTAGGCTCGATTCTACAGAAGGACCACCAAAACGAGGCTGCCCGCAAGGCTTACATGCAAGCCACGACCATCAATCCCAAGTTCGTGCCGCCTTATCTGTTTCTCGCGGAAATGGCCGTCGATTCACAAAATTGGACGGAAGTTCTTCAATTTACTGGGCGTATCTTCGAACTCGATCCTTTGAATAAGACGAATATCACTGGCTACATCGTGGATCTCGACCCGGTGAATTACGCCGAAGCCTATTTCTACAACGCGGTTGCGAATTTCAAGCTTAACAAGATCGACGAAGCTGAAAAGAGCGCGCTGCTCGCGGAACATATAGACTTGCGAACTCGCTTTCAGGAACAACTGCATCTGTTACTGGCTGAAGTTTTTACGCGAAAAGACAACTATGCCGCTGCCGTCTTGGAGCTGCAAACTTACCTGGAGTTAGCTCCGCAGGCGAAGGACGCGGATCAGGTAAGGGAACGCTTGGCAAAATTGGAGAAGTTGAGTAGCGCGGCATCAGCTAACTAACTAATGGTTCCGACCCTGCGGAGGCCTCTTATCAACGCAGGGTAGCCTATGCAGGTAAATTCCCAGTTGCGCGTCTTTGGCGCACCAAGCCCGGCCTCCGCTAGTTGGCGATAATTCAAAACCGCAATCCTCTTCATTCGTGAGAGCCAGAAGAATGTTGGCAAGAAATTTCAGAGAATTTGAATTGCCCTCAATCAAGACTGTATCTCGATTAAATTTTCTGACGGTGAGTTTTGCTCAGCTCGCTTTTCTTGAATAGCGATGAATTACGTCATTTATTGACGAATTCTTTTTCCGCCGCATTGATATGCTCCTTGCCCAGTTTTCTTGGGACGATGCCAGCACCGTATCAAAACAGCCATTTTTCCTCCAGGGAATTAGTAGAAATGCGAGGTTACCGCGCATTCGAACTTAATCTTGTGCCGGCAAGCTGCCGGCGCTACAGGTCGGAGGTCGTGGTTGCGGGTGTTTAGGATTCGGCGGGGGTTCGGGGTGGAGCAGTTTGCGTCGGTAGTGGCTGGGGGAGAGGTTGGCCCAGCGCTTGAAGGCTATGGAGAAGGCGGCTTCGGAGCGGTAGCCGACGCGATTGGCTACGGTGGCGATGTTGGCGGAGCCATCGAGGAGCAGGCCGGCGGCTACGTGCATGCGCCACGCGGTGAGATAGCTGAGAGCTCCTTGACCTACTAGAGCGCTGAATCGCTGCGCGAAGACGGCTCTGGAACAGCCAACTTCTTCGGCCAGAGATTGCAGGGTCCAACGGCGTTGCGGGGCGGCGTGCATGCAGGAGATGGCGCGGCCTACGAGAGGGTCGCGAATGCCGCGCAACCAGCCGGCGGAATTGTGTCCGTTGGAATTGTGATCATCGGTGGCGAGATAGGCGCGGAGAGATTGCATAAAGAGAAGTTCGGCGAGTTTCGCGATTACCAGATTTGAGCCTGGATGCTGTTCGGTAAGTTCCTCGGCGATGGCGTTCATAGTCATCTTCATCCACGAGGAATTGCCGCTGGTGCCGGCACGGAGTACGAGCGCCGGTGGCAATGCGGTGAGTAGAGGATTTCTGCGCGGGTCACCGAAGTAGAAGATGCCGCTGAGGAGAACGCTTTTCGCGCCGCCGCCTCCATGCTGTAGGTGGACGGTTTTTCGATAACGAATACCGGGTTTCCATGGTTCGGCACCCGCTGCGGCGAGGAGCTTCAGAAGAGGAACGGGAGGCGCACCAGCGGAGTTGGGGCCGCAAATCTGATGAGGCTCACCGCTGGGGAGCACGAGGAAATCTCCCGCAGATAGGTCGTGAGTGGCGTTGGCGGTTTCGATTCGCGCGTTGCCGGATAGCACGGCGTAGAACGGCGCGACGCTACTTGCGCATTTTTGAATGCGCCAAGGCTCAGTGGTTTCCAGGTGGCCGAAGACGCAGCTTTCGTGACGAAGATCGGCGAGAAGTTGGTCGAGTATATCCATAGAAAGACGCTCGCGAATGAAAGACAGACGGAAACACATAGACCGTCTGCACTCCCTCACATCTTAGAGTGCAGGAGTGGCTAAGAAGGTTCATCAACAAAAAACAAGGAGAGCGAAAATGCGAGTTTTTCTTACGGGTGCTACAGGGTTCGTCGGCAGTGCGGTTGTTCCGGAGCTGATTAAGGCAGGTCACACGGTGATTGGGCTGGCGCGTTCGGACGCGGGTGCCAAGTCGCTTACCGCGGCTGGTGCGCAGGTGCACCGAGGCGATCTGGAGGATTTGGAGAGTTTGCGACGTGGAGCTGCGGCTTCGGATGGAGTGATTCACACTGGTTTCGTCCACGACTTCACGAGACTTAAGGAAGTGTGCGAGATAGATCAGCGAGCCATCGAAACGCTGGGCTCGGTGCTTGTTGGTTCTGAGCGGCCGTTGATCGTTACTTCGGGGACTGCGCTCGTTTCGCCGGGCCGGCTTGCTACGGAAGAAATGGCGCCTCCGAAACCCAAGGCGTTTCCTCGTGCGTCGGAAGAAACGGCGGCCTCGCTGGCGGAACGGGGAGTACGCACATCAGTGGTGCGCCTCTCACCATCGGTGCATGGAGACGGCGATCACGGGTTCGTGCCAACGCTGATCAACATTGCGCGGGAAAAGGGAGTGTCGGCGTATATAGGCGAAGGGCGCAATCGGTGGACGGCGGTGCACCGGCTTGATACGGGCGGTCTCTACAGTCTTGCGCTTGAGAAGGGCTCCGCAGGCGCGCGCTATCACGGAGTTGCGGAAGAAGGGATTGCGTTTCGAGATATTGCGGAAGCGATCGGAAAGGGCTTGAAGATTCCGGTTGTAAGTTTGACAGCGGAGGATGCAGCGAATCACTTTGGGTGGTTTGCGGCGTTCGCGGGAATTGATTGTCCGGCGTCGAGTAAGTTGACGCAGGAACGGTTGGGGTGGCGTCCGGTGCAGACTTCGCTGCTGGGTGACTTGGAGCGAGGGACTTATTTCAAGTTGACTGGGGAATCAGTCGGGGCCTAGGGCGTCAAGGAAAATTGTGGCGGGTGTCGTCGAGTTGTGGTTGGCGGCACCCGCCACGTTTTCTTGTGCCGGCGCTACCAGGCGGTTTTGGCGAGACGCTGGCGCTACGGGTCTGGATGCAATTAGGTGGTGCGTTGGTGGAGTGATTCCGCGATGTGCACGGCGCGCTGGGGGACTGTCTTCCAGGATTTCGCTTGGGCGATGCTGATTACGTGAAAAATTGTAAACAGTGGCACGAGGAATGTGGGGATCAGGCTTAGGGGAAGAATGGTCATGGGAACCATTGTTGGACCCTGGGGAGCGAGCAAGGGCGCGGTGACGCCGAGAGTTACGGCCAGGACGAGATCGGTAATTCCGAGAAGCTGCCAAAGGATGAAACTGTTGCGATGACTGGGAGTGGCGAGTTTCCAGGCAATAAACGCGGCGGTGATGCCGATGGTCATGTCGCCGTAGCCTGCCGGTAAGGCGAAAATCGCTGGGAGAATGCCGCGAGCTTCGGAGAGCACGAAGATAAAGCCGATGATTCGCCAAGACTGCGCGGTGGTGAGGAGCACAGGATTTAGCGAAAGAATGAATTGGCGGAATGAAGCAGATACCGCGCACCACAGGGCGAAGGCGAGGATGGGCGTGAGTGCGGCGATGGCGACGGGGAGGCCGATGCGATTGTAAGCATTTTGAAGGAGATGTAGAGCGGACGCGGAGAAAGCTGAGACGAACCAGATTACGACCAGGGTGAGTACTAGTTTTCCGTAATTCTTCATAACGAACCTCCTTGTGTGGTGACGAGTTCCGAGAGTTGCTGAGTGAGCTGAAAAAAGTTGTTCCAGGGCTGTTCTCCCCACTTCATGCGTACGCGTGATTGCACGTTCTGCCAGAGGGGCAGGGCACGGCGGAAGTGTGCTTTGCCGGCAGGCGTTAGGCGGAGGAGGCGTTCGCGGCGGTCGTGGCCCCGGCGTTCTGCTAGCCATTTGTGGCGAAGCATGATGGCGAGAGTGCGAGTGAGGGTGGTGCTGTCCATGGAGAGGATTTCGCCGATGCGACCTTGAGAGGCTTCGCCGGTGAGTGAGAGCGCTTGCAAGATGGTGAATTGTGAGGAGCGAAGGCCGAGCGGGCGGAGGGCGTCTTCGTAGACCTGGGTGAGGCCGCGGGAGGCACGGCGGAGACTGGCGCAGAGGCAGAGGAGAGCGGGGAGTGGAGGAGTAGGTGTGGAGCTCATGCTGAAATAGATGCATATACATCTATTGTGGTTGCACAGGGAATTTTGCCGATTAGGGCTTTACGAAACGCGGGCTAGGGGTTTTGGCGCGCGTAGTCGCCGCGGAATTCTAACGCCCAAGTGGCGCCATTGTCCGTCGATTTTTCCCAAGACTGCTGGACTTGTGTGTCTGAGACGCGCCGCACCTTGATGCGATTTAAGACAGTTTCGCCATTGTGGCCGCGACTGGGGCCGGTGAACTCCGCAGAACCATTCTCAATCTTTCCTTCAAAGATGTGAACGCGGCCCTGGTTATCGGCGAACAAGCCGTGCCAACGGTTATCGTCGGGGCTATATGCCAGGAAATTCTTGCCACTGTGGCCCTTGCCACCATCCCAACTCTCGATGAGCAGGCACTTGTCCAGATCCAAATAAATTTTGCTGGTCGCGCTGCTGGACGTGCCCGGAAACGTGACGTTCCAATTGCCGAGCCAGAAGTCCAGTTGACGACTGTTCGGATTCGCGGCGCAGGATGGCGCGCCGGTGGCACCCAACGCACGCGGACTGGACGAGCAAAACCACACTGCGATTGCAACCAGGAACAACGTGTTTCTGAGCCATCGAGATCTAAGGACGAATAAATTCTGAGACATGAGCGAACTCCTTTTTTCCCGAAGGCGAAGCTGCCAAAGCACGGTTTGGCCGTGAGCGTCGCCTTGGGCGGTGAATTCCGGCAAGGAATAGTTTGAGGCATTGCGGGGCGTGCGCACTTTCGCTATTGTGACAACTAATGTCGCAAAGACGCCAAAGCGCGATTTTCGAGCGACTGCGGGATAGACATTCCGAAGTCAGGACGCTCACTCGCGATTATCCTGCCGGGCACCTAATCCCACTGCATTTTCACGATGTAGACCAACTCGTGTTCGCCTCGCATGGGGTGATGACGGTGCGAACGGCGAATGGCACATGGGTAGTTCCGACGCAACGGGCGGTGTGGATACCCGCGAAAGTCGCGCATAGCATCACCATGTCTGGGTTAGTGGCGATGCGCACGTTGTACATCAGGCCGCGATTGGCACGAACGCTACCGCGAGAATGTTGCGTGGTGAACGTGTCGCCACTATTGAAGGAATTGATTCTGCACGCGTGCAGCGTCGGGAAGCTGCGCCGCAAGATTGAATGGCAACGACATTTGATCGACGTGATTGTCGATCAGTTCGAGACGATCCAGATGGTTCCACTACAGTTGCCACATCCAACGGATGCACGGGCGGTGCGAATCGCAAAAATGATACTGGCGAATCCGAGCGACCAGGGGGCACTGGCGCAAATCTGCAAAACGGCCGGAGCGAGCAAAAGGACGGTGGAGCGAATTTTTCAGGAAAACGTGGGAATGAGCTTCGGAAAATGGCGGCAGCAGGTGCGTTTAATGGAGGGAATGCGACTGCTGGCGGAGGGAGCGAAGGTTACCCACGCGGCGCTGGAGTCGGGGTACAGCACGGCGAGTGCATTCATTGCGATGTTCCGAAAGGCGCTGGGGATGACGCCGGGGAAAATCTTCGGGACTGTGCGGCCGGAGGCGCGAGGAAAGAAGACTTAACGCAGAGTACACGCAGAAAACGACGGCTGAGTCAGAAAAGGAATGAATCTAATTTTTGCAGGTTATTTTTGTAGAATGTACTGCTGAGCCTCAATCAATTCGGATCTTTGAGGTTGGTCGGCGCGGCGGCAAACTGTCAGCAGTTCAAGGAAGTATTTTTGAGCGGCATCGCGATTCCCGCTGAGTTGAGCTGCGCGAGCCGCTCCATCGAGTGTGCGAAATCGGCCTGGTTCTTTTTTTAACGTCAATTCGAACTGTTCCAATGCCTGCGTGGGTTGATTCATTTGGAGCAACATTTCGCCCAACAATTCGCGAGCCGGCGCCAAGGGCCCAGGGGTCACAGCGCTTTTCTCCGTGCCATCTTCCAATTCTGCTGCCGACTTCATCTGACGTAGTGCGTCTTCTTTGTTACCCGCCGCCAGCGCCGCCCATGCTGCGACGGCTACTTGCTGAATTTCCACCTGGCGCGCCCAGTAGTTTTCGTCGGCCTGTAACAGTTGAGCGCGAATCTTTCGCAACGCTGACGCTGAATCATAGGCTTGCGCCACTTGCCCGAGGCGCGCAGCGGCAAATCCACGCGCGAACCAGGTCATTGCATCGGTATACGGAAACGGCGTTTTGCGGAGAGGGAGTTGCGCGGCCTGGTTCCAGTCCTGACGCTCGAGGGCGTAGCGGGCCGGAATTGCAGCCAGCGCGAAATAGGCAGCTGACGGACCGCCGGCGCCGCTGATTATTGCGTTGGGATCGAAGCGCGCGGCAATCGCCGGCAAGGATGTCACGATCTGTTTCGCCGCGTGGTCTTCGCCGATTTGTAAGTAGGCGTAAATCTCGTAGTCGGTGGCATGCAACTCTTCGGCGGTCTGCCCCTCGCGGCGCGCCGCAGCCGCCGCGGCGATGTTGCTGTCGATGGATTCTTGCCAATAGCCAGTGCGGGTGAAAGTGTGCGATGGCATGTGCAGGGCATGTGGCGCATCGGGCGCAATCTCCGAGTAACGCCGCGCCGCTGCTAGTGCTTGTGGCGCCAATGCCGGCACGTCGTAGGTATGAATAATGTAATGCGCCAGTCCTGGGTGGGTCGGCTCTTCGGCGAACAGTTTTTCCAGAATCGCTCCGGCCTTGAGACGAGCGGCATACGTCTTGTCTGCGGGATCCTCGGAGGCGGCGAGCGCCAAGGCGTAGAAGATTTGTGCCTCGTGATCGTCGGGATATTGTGCGGCGACTTGCTGCATGGCGTCGCGATAGGCGAGCAAACGGCCAAGTTGTGGCGTGCTCTCGAAGGCGTTGTACAACTTGCCGACTGCGGCGATATAGGCCCGTTCGCGGCGGGTCTTCGCGCCCGCGGTCTTGCCGCGTTCGGCGTTCTCCTGCCCTGCTTGCAATTGGCGTTTGTCTTTCGCTCCCAACGCGAAGGGATTGCTCCAATCGCTAAGGGCGATTCCCCAGTAGGCGATCGCGCATGTCGGATCGTTGCCCAGCGTTTGGTTGAATCCAGTTATTGCACGGCTGAACTGGAAAGAATGAAGCAGGGCCACCGCGCGATTAAATTCCTGCTGTGCTGGTTGGTTGCAGGAAGTGGCAAAGTGGACGGTGCCCAACTTCTCTGGACCCGCTGGGTGCGGATGTTCCTGCGCGCGCGCCCCCGATGCCAGCAAGGCCAGTAGGATAGCCGCAATGGATTTGGCCCGGATCATTTCGGTGCTTCAAGCCTGAGCAGTATAGGAGCGGCGCAGAATGTGTGGAAGCGGTCGACGCGTTGATCAGCCATTGTAGCGAAGGCTATCACACGCAAATTTTGGCCTCAATGCTGGTGGTGATTATTTGACTGATAGGAGCAGGGAGCGGCAGTGGCGGGCGATTTGTTGTTCTTCTTGGGCTTGGACTATTTGGATTTTGTTTGGAGTTAGGCCTACGAATTCCAGGTCATGGGTTACGGCGTCGCGGACTTCGGCGCTGTGTTCGCCGATGCCGCCGGTGAAGACTAGGAGATCGATGCCGCCTAGGAGGGCGATGTAGGCGCCGATTACTTTGCGGACGGCGGTGGCGAAGGCGTCGAGGGCGAGAATAGCGTGGGGATCTTTTTTTGCGACGCGGTCTTGCAGGGCTTTCACATCGCTTTCGCCGCCGGAGAAGGCGAAGAGTCCGCTTTTGTGATTGATGAGATCTTCGATCTGGTCGGCGGTGAGATTTTCGGTGCGAAGAAGGTAGAGGATGACGCCGGGATCGAGATCGCCGGTGCGGGTGGACATGGGAATGCCGCCGGTGGGAGTGAGTCCCATGGTGGTGTCGATGGATTTTTTGTTGCGAAGAGCGCAGAGGCTGGCGCCATTGCCGAGATGGGCGAAAATGGCGCGATCGGGAAGTCGCTCGCCGAAGTGGTGGACGAGCGATTCGTAGGATAAGCCGTGAAAACCATAGCGACGAACACCTGCGTCGAAATAGCGCTGCGGGAGCGGGAGATGTGTGGCGACTTCGGGCATGGTCTGGTGGAAGACGTCGTCGAAGCAGGCGAACTGCGGAACGTCGGGGAAGATTTGTTGCGCGGAGGCGATGAGTTTCAGGGCTTGCGGGATGTGGACGGGCGCGAAATGAACGGCGGCGCGAAGTTGTTCGAGAAGTTGCGGCGTGATGCGTTGGTGGGCGACGAGTTTGGGACCGCCATGAACGATGCGATGGCCGACAGCGATAGGAGTGGAGTGGATGTGATCGCGGATGGCTTTGGCGACGGTGGCGAGGGCGGTGGCTTGGGATTCGTGAGGGCAGTCGCGGTTGAGGATGGATTCGCCGGAGGACGAGCGGATGTGTAGAGAGCCGTTGTGGTGGCCGATGCCGTCGGCGCTGCCGGTGAGGAGGGGGAGTTCGTCGGTGGGGCCTTGGGAGTAGACGCCGAATTTAAGGGAGGAGGAACCGCTGTTGATTACGAAGATGAGGTTGGTGGTTGATGGCGGATTCGGCATGGTTTGGCCTTTTTGTTGCGTTTTTGTTAGGGCGGATGGATTGGAGATTTTAGATTTATTTTGGGTTGAGGTCCTTCGCTGCGCTCAGGATGACAGCGGTTGGTGGTGGGTCGTTGGGAGGTTTGGTCACGACGATTTGTGCTAGGTGGGGAGCTTGCCACGATCCCTCCGCTGCGTGACCCGGCGCGCCGGAATGCGGCGCGGAGGAAAAGGCCGGGTCACTTCGGTCGGGATGACAATAAGGCGTCGGAGTCATCCGGGCCATTTCCAGGTGCGGATTTCTGGTTTGTCTATGCCTTCGGCGTGGGCGTAGTTGATGCTGTCGATGATCTGGTCTTTGAGCCATTCCTTCACGTGGGCGCCGATGGAAGAGAGGCGCGGGACACGGTCGATGACGTCGATGGCGATGTCGAAGCGATCGACTTGATTGAGGATGGCGAGTTCGAGAGGCGTGTTGATGTTGCCCTTTTCTTTGTAGCCGCGAACGTGAATATTGTCGTGATTTTTGCGGCGGTAGCTGAGCTTGTGGATGAGCGAAGCGTAGGAATGGAAATTGAAGATGACCGGCTTGTCGATGGTGAAGAGGGAATCGAAATCGCGGTCGGAGAGGCCGTGCGGATGTTCGGTGTTGGGCAAGAGGCGGAAAAGATCGACCACATTGACGAAGCGAATTTTCAGGTCGGGAAAATGTTGTTTGAGAATGGCGACGGCGGCGAGAGATTCCATGGTGGCAATATCGCCGGCGCAGGCGACGACGACGTCGGGTTCCTGGCCATCGTCGGTGGAAGCCCAATCCCAAATGCCAATGCCTTTGGTGCAGTGAGTGACGGCGTCGGGCATGGAGAGGTACTGAAGATGGTCCTGCTTGTCGGCGACGATGACGTTGATGTAATCGCGGGAACGCAGGCAATGATCGGCGACGCTGAGCAGGCAGTTGGCGTCTGGCGGAAGATAGATGCGTGTAACGGCGGGACTTTTGTTGGTGACGACATCGAGGAAGCCGGGATCCTGGTGGGTGAAGCCGTTGTGATCCTGACGCCAGACGAGCGAAGTGATGAGAATGTTGATGGAAGGAACGGGAGCGCGCCAATCGAGTTCCTTTTTTGATTTCTCGAGCCACTTGGCGTGCTGATTAAACATGGAATCGATGATGTGGACGAAGGCTTCGTAGGTGGAGAAGAAGCCATGGCGGCCAGTAAGGACGTAGCCTTCGAACCAACCTTCGAGGGTGTGCTCGCTGAGCATTTCCATGACGCGGCCGGCGACATCGAGTTCACCACCATCGGCATCTTCGGGCTTGAATTCGGCGAGCCAGGTTTTCTTGGAGGCGGCGTAGATGGCGGTGAGTTTGTTGGAGGCGGTTTCATCGGGACCAAAGACGCGGAAGGAATGCATATTCCGGCGCATCACTTCGGCGAGGAAGTGAGCGAGGATGTCGGTGGGAGGGGCGTAGGCGGCGCCGGGAGATTTTACATCGAAGGCGTAATCGCGGAAGTCGGGGAGATCGAGATCTTTGCGGAGGAGACCGCCGTTGGCGTGCGGATTGGCGGAGATGCGACGTGAGCCGGTGGGAGCGAGTTGCTGAAGCTCGGGGATCAACGTGCCGTTGGCGTCGAAAAGTTCTTCGGGCTTGTAGCTGCGGAGCCACTCTTCGACTTGGCGAAGACTATGAGGATTGGTGATGGGATCAAGAATGGGAACCTGGTGAGCGCGCCAAAAATCCTCGACCTTGTGGCCGTCGACTTCTTTGGGGCCGGTCCAACCTTTGGGAGAGCGAAGAACGATCATGGGCCAACGAGGGCGAGTGGGGTCGTTATTGGCGCGGGCGTGTTGCTGGATGGAACGAATATCGAGAATGCATTGCTCGAGAGTGGCGGCCATTTTTTGATGCATGACGGCGGGATCGTGGCCCTCGACGAAGTAGGGATTGTGGCCGTAGCCGATGAGAAGAGATTCGAGTTCATCGTGAGGTATGCGGGCGAGGATAGTGGGATTGGCGATTTTGTAGCCATTGAGATGGAGGATGGGAAGAACGGCGCCATCGCGAATGGGATTGAGAAATTTATTGGAGTGCCAGGAGGTGGCGAGCGGGCCGGTTTCGGCTTCACCATCGCCAATGGCGACGGTGACGATGAGATCGGGATTATCGAATGCGGCGCCGTAGCCGTGGGAGAGGGAGTAGCCGAGTTCGCCACCTTCGTGAATGGAGCCAGGAGTTTCGGGAGTGCAGTGGGAACCAATGCCGCCGGGGAAAGAAAACTGGCGGAAGAATTTGAGCATGCCTGCTTCGTCGCGACTTTTGTCTGGATAGATTTCGGAATAGTGGCCCTCGAGATAGGAATTGGAGAGGGTGGCGGGAGCGCCGTGGCCGGGGCCGGAAATGTAGAGGACATTGAGATCGTATTTTTTGATGAGGCGATTGAGATGGACCCAGATGAAGGATTGGCCGGGATCGGAACCCCAGTGGCCGAGAAGGCGATTCTTGATGTGCTGCGGCTGGAGCGGCTCGCGGAGAAGCGGGTTGGCGCGAAGATAGATCATGCCGGCGGAAAGATAGTTGCAGGCGCGCCAGTAGGCGTCCATCTTGGTGAGTTCATCGTGCGAGAGCGGGGAAAGAAGTTCGGTGGAAGTAGTAGCCATGATGTACTCCAAGGACCTTTAAGGTCATTCGATGAAGGGCGGGGCCGGGTGGGTGCAGAAGTTAGAGAGTAACCGTTTGCGAGGGAGAATACACGAGGAAGTATGGACGAGCGGGTTGTATGGCAGGGACAAGAATTTCACGAGGAATTAAAGTTGGATTTAAGAAGCGAGTGCGGGCGCACTCAGAATCGTGAGGTTCGTGAGCGGCGTTTAAGGTGCGGCAGTTTGTGAGTAGCCATGTTTTGCGGCAGCGACGGGCGCAATCAGGGGAGGGAATACAGGCTGACCTCGGGCATAGGAAAATCTCTACGGTCGTCGGTGAGAAGTGTACTTCCGGACTCGATGGCGATCGCAGCAATAATCGTGTCGGATAATGTCAACGTTTTACCTCGAGATTGCCATTCGCGTTTTAATTTTCCGGCAAGCTTCGCGGCGGATTCGTGGAGTTCGACACACTCGAGGCCGACAAGGAAGGCCTCGGTGGGAATTTCCTCGCCAGCACGCATGCCCGCGTAGAGTTCGGCGATATTCAGAACTGAAGTGGTTAAGGTATGCCCTTCGCGCAACAGGTGAGCTAGGAGCCTCCGACGATCCTTGCGAGCCCTAAGCACATCGATGAGAACTGAAGTATCAAGGAGAAGTCTCACTTGGATCGGCTGTTTCTGCCTCGCGAACTCTTTTTCCGCAGGGAACGAACCCAGTTTCCTGATCCTTTGGCTAATTCAGGATGGTCTTTCGATCGCCAAACTGGTTGTTCTTGATCAAGGAAAGCCAGCAATTTGCGGCGACGAACTTCTTGACGCGCGGTTTCTACTAAAAATGCGGTCCGGCCGCGCCGACCCGCCAGTGCGTCAATCTCCCTGGCAAGATCTTCAGGAAGGAGGATGTGGGCACGTTTCGTTGATTTTTGCTTGAGCATATGTGCATAGCTAGTGTGACATACGCATGTGCGTATGAAAAGCACGTTTTCGTTAGTAATCCGCCTACTGAAACACCCGCGACCCAGAAACAGCAGTGGGGCCGCGGGTGTATGAGGAGTTATTCCGGTTCTTCTTAGTGACCTTAGTGGTGGCCGCCGCCGCCGTGCATGCCGCCGCCGAAGCCGCCGCCGTGGAAGCCGCCACCTCCACCTACTGCGCCGTGGAAGCCACCGCGGGGTTCGAAACCGTGGCCGTAGGGGCCATGGAAATCGGCGAAGCGATGGTAGTGGCCATAGTAGCCGCCGTATCCGCCGTAGAAGAAGGGCGAGCCGTAGACGGCAAAGGGCGAGTAAAAGCCCCAGCCAAACGGGCTATAGAAGATGCCATCGCCCGGGATGAAGGTGTAGGCGCTGTACCAGGGACTCCAATACCAGCCGGAGCCATACCAGCCGGGGCCGCCGTTCACGTAGAGGCGAGCCGTTTCTGCGTCGGCTTCGGCTAAGTAGCCGGAACGAAGGCCGGACCAGCGGTAGAAGTCGTCGGTGTAGAGCTTGTCGTCGAAGCCCTTGGACTTGAGCTTCGTGTCACCGGAGTTGAGGGTGACCGCGTGGTTGTCGCCAACACTCACTTTCTGATTGCCGGTTAGGACGTCCGCTTTACCTTTAAAAACGCGAATCTGGTTGTGGTCGGCGTCGAAGTCGTACAAGCCGCGCTTGAGAAGCTTGACAGAGGCATCGTTTAGATCGACGCGAATGTTGTTGTTCTTGCTGATGTCGGTAACTTCCATCATGGCGCGGCCTTTGAGCACAGCAACGTCGATGTTAGCCAAGTCCGGCGAGACCATTTTGACGGCGCTATTGTCTGCGACGCGCAGGAAGACGCCCGGCGTCAGGAGGATTTCAATTTTGCCGCCGGCTTGCGTGGTCAGAACCTGACCTCGTTCTAGTTCCGTGGAGCCGACCGAGTTGCCGTTGAGTTCGCGTCCGTCGATGGTAGCATGGCCCTCGACGTAGTTGATGGCGCCGGGCCGTCCGGGACGAGCGTTCTGATTGGGAGGCGGGGCCTGCTGTTGCTGCTGATTTGGCGGTTCATTCTGCATTTGCTGATTTTGAGGATCTTGCGCCCAAGCAGGAAATGACAGGGCCGTACCGAGGAAGACAGTTCCAATCGATATGGAAAGAAACGATTTCGTTGTGAGTTTCATTGAGTTATTCACCTTGATATCGCTTACATCCAGTTAGATGCGTGAGTGGCGCGCGTGTAGCAATTCATTGGTGCTACGTAATGTGCTGTAGAAACCTGGGGAGATGCGGGGACGTCTCACGACAAATAGGAAGAATGCTTGCCGCGGTGAGATTGGCTAGGTTTAATTCCAACGGAAGTTTCGATGGGGTGGAAATCGGAGAGGGATTTCATCGCGTATAAGTCGCGCGATGGGGCAGAGATCTCGCTGCGCTCGGAATGCGGGCCTGGGGCACGATATATCGTGCCCCTACGGATAGAGCCCGAGGTTATTTGTTGGGCGCGAGGATGCGTTCAATTTGTTCAAGGTGATTTACGTCGTGACCAGCCATCATGCGGACGATTTTCTCGAGGGTTTCTTCGCCACGTTCAGAATGCATGCCGTGGTGCTCCCACTGTTCGGGAGAGAGCGTTTTGTAGAGAGCTAAATTGGTGTCGCGCAAGACGCTAAATTGTTCGAGCGATTTGCGAACGTCGCGCTTGGCGTAATGACCTGTGGTGACCCAGGCGTCTTGATCGAAGGCTTGAATGGGGGTGCCAGGTGCGCCGAGGATGGACCGCACGCGCCAGCCAATGACGATTTCGACGTCGGCAAGATGAGCAATGATTTCGGCGGGCGACCATTTGTCCGGGGCGGGGCGCTTGCGAAGTTTAGCTGTGGAAGCGCGCTTCATTAATTTTGCGAGCTTTTGCGCAGTGGCGGCCTGAACCTTGATGGGGTTCTGGCCGGCAAGTTTGCTTTGGATGCGCTGCACGTATTGCTGAACGGTTTCCTGCATCGGGAACCTCGATTCGGTGGACCAGTCGATTCGAGGATAGTTAAACGCGAACGCGGCGCATTCGCCAGAGCCAAATTGCCTCAGATAATATTTGGCGGCCACGATAGCTAGATAGAAGGTAAACCAGCGCGTGGGGAGAACGGGTCTCAGTACAGCAATTCATTGCAAGCAGCGATATTTGGGAGTAGGCTCTCGACAATCTGTTGGCCGGGCGTGCAGCGTGGTGCGCGGTCGGTACAGAATACCTAGCGCAGCGCCGGAAGCCGGGCTCCGGAGAAAGACAGGTGCCATGTCTGTTGCCGCCGCTCACAAGCTGCTATTTGGCCGTCTGTATCATAGTGTCTGGAACGAGCGCAGGATGGAGTACATCGATCAGGTAATTGCGCCGACACACGCATTGGGAGATCCGACGGTATCTGGGGGAGCGGTGGGGCCGCTGGCTTACCGGCGGCAGGTGGAGCGATTTGTAAATGGCTTGCCCGATTTGAAATTTGTTGTGGACGACACGATCAGCGAGGGCGACAAGCTAGTGGTGTATTGGACGATTAGCGGAACGCATCGAGGGGAATTCCTGGGAGTGCCGCCGACCAATCGAAAAGTGACGTTTAGCGGGATAACGATCAATCAGATAGCGAATGGGAAGATACTGGAGTCCACCGTGATCTGGGATGGGTTGGGATTGCTAAAGCAATTTGGAATCGCGCTGAACGTGCAATACGAGATGCTGGCCGCGACCGCCTAAGTTTCCTATTTTCAGATAAATACGCAGGTACAGACGCTGGTACAGGTGACGTTTTCGCACTGGCAGGCTGATACGTCGTTGCCCGGGGTGTGCGCACAGCCGAAGATTAAAAGAGCAACTTGGGTGGGTAGCCCGGGTTGAACTGAGCAAGTTCGAGTTTCCAACACATAAAGGAGATTGAAGCTATGACGAAGGGAAAGTTTGTCTTGGGTTCAGTTCTGGGTGCGGCCCTGCTCTGTGGCGGCGTAGCGATTGCACAGAAGCCGGAACGCGACATCAGCGCACAAAAACATCCCAACCTCGCGGCTGCCCAACGGCTGACCGATCAGGCGTTCAATAAGATTTCGGCGGCGCAAGAAGCGAACGAGTTTGATATGAATGGGCACGCAGCAAAGGCCAAGGAGTTGCTGGACCAGGCCAATCACGAGTTGAAAATGGCGGCAGAAGCGGCCAACAAGAACAAGAAGTAGGCATTTCGGGTTCAGGAAAGTTGAGTGCCCCGGTTGGCGCATAACAGCGCTGTCCGGGGCTTAGTTTTTTAGGTCCTGATGTAAATCCGCAATAGGCGGCGGCATCACTAGTGCGTATGCTGGGAAACTCGTTGATTGAGGGACCTATCATGGGCATAGGAAACGGTGGGAAAGCCGGGTTGCTACGATTCGCGGCGACTGCATTGCTGCTTGGATGTGGGTGTTGCCTAAGCGTGGCGCAGGGCCTGCCTTCGTCGAATCCGGATGCGATTTCGGTGCCAGTGTATGTGCAAGAACTGGAACTCTCGGTTGTCGGGCCCAATGGTCCCGAGCGAGTGAATCCTCATGGAGTAGGGGCGGCGGGAAGAACTCTGGAGTTCAGAAGCCAGTCTGCGAACCCAGCGGCGCGGTCTCCGGTAGTCTTTCTGGATTCGGATGTGCCAGCGGTGCGGGCGCGCAAACTGATCGACTTTTTCACGCAGACGTTGTTGCAGGCGTTGCAGAAGAGTGGTTACGCGGCGAAAGCTGCGCAGGGATCACGGCCTAACGAGGGGGTGATGCTGAGTGGGATCATTGCCGAAGTCGATACGATGAGCCGGGTACGCAAAGCGATACTCGGAAGCGATTCGCCAAATGCGAAATTTTCGCTGTATGTGGCATCCTTCAATCTGGCGCGGCCGGACCAGCAGTTGTACCAGATCGCGTCGTTGCAGGATTCCGATCCACGATTTGGGCCAGTCATTACATTGAATAATTATGTTCCGATGATGAAATACGAGTTGGCGAAAGAGCCTACAGAAGATGACATCCGCAAGATTTGTGGGGATATCGTGGTCAATCTGGGGAAGCTTTTCAAGGCAAATCCGGAGGCGTTTCGGCATTGAGCGGGGTGGGGGGTGGTGATGGAGGTTGGCGGTTCGATGCTATGGATGGAAATTATTAGCGTGAGCGGTATTGAAAAGTACCCGGATTTAGAGCAAGATTTCGACGCTGCACTTTTCCAACTGTATTGGTGCGCGAGGATACGGGTTCGTGGCGAGAACTGAACATACCGTGCTGAGCCGGCTTTCGAAGCCACTAGCTTGCCTTTTGACGGTGTGTGCGTTGGTATTCCTGCTGCAGGTGGCCCCGCACACTCACGCGAATGGCCACGATGAAGCGGCTTGCCGGGTGTGCCAAGCAGCGCACCTGGGCGTTGCCCCGGCGGTAGCTCTACCCACCCTTACGATGCCGCTGGTAGCTTTTGGGATCATAGCTACAGCGGAAGCACAGTCGGTATCCGAGTTTTTTTATCACCAGTCTCCCTCCCGCGCCCCTCCAGCTTCCGTCCTGTAACGCTTCAGGTTCATCTTAAATAGGTGCATCAGCCGGAGCTGATCGCGCTGCCGCTGCATTCAGGCGGTCTCCATGAACCCACAACTCGCTCCCATGGGGCCGGAGGAAATATGCAATTCAGTTTTCGTGGATTTGCTGTATTGGTATTGCACTTATTTATTTTTGGAGTGGTAGCGGCAGCACAAGTAGGAAATTCGGGATCGATTGAAGGAATGGTGAAGGATCCATCGGGGGCGGCGGTTGCGAACGCCACGATGACTATCATTAACCCGGTGAGCGGATACACGCGAACCACCGCTACTTCGAGCGATGGGACCTACCGGTTCACGAACGTGCCGTTTAATCCGTATCACATGACGGTGACGGCAAACGGGTTCGCAAGCTATGCGCAAGATGTGGAAGTACGTTCGGGAGTGCCGGTAAAGAACGACGTCAGCCTGAAGGTTGGAACCGCAGTGACGTCGGTGACGGTGGAGTCGAACGGCGGAGACCTGGTGGAAAACGATTCGACGTTTCATACCGACGTGGATCGCAATTTATTCGACAAACTTCCCCTGGAAAGCGCATCGTCGTCGCTTAGTTCACTGGTTACCTTAGTGACTCCGGGCATCGCGGCCGATTCGAACGGACTTTTCCATGGACTTGGTGATCACGCGGAGAATTCGTTTTCCGTTGACGGTCAACCCATTACGGATCAACAGAGCAAGGTCTTTTCCAACCAGATACCAAACGATTCCATTCAGTCTCTCGAAGTCATCTCGGGCGCGCCGCCAGCGGAATTTGGCGGCAAGACGAGCCTGGTAATTAAGGTGACAACGCGATCCGGACTCGGCGTCACTACTCCGCACGGCAATGTGACCGCGTCCTATGGGTCCTTTGGATCATCCACCGGGGAGTTCGACCTGGCGTATGGTAACGACAAGTTGGGGAATTTTATCGCCGTGAACGGGCTAAATACGGGCCGGTTCCTCGATCCGCCCGAGTTCACGGTGCTGCACGACAAAGGCAATGAAGAAAACATTTTCGACCGCGTGGACTACCAGATCACGCAAGCCGACGCGCTCCACCTGAACTTCGGTTATTCGCGGTCCTGGTTCCAAAACCCCAACACGTACGATCAGCAATACCATACCTGTAGCGCGGGATTCACTTGTAATGCCGCGGGGGTAGCAGTTAACCCGGTGGACATGACGACGCCCCTGGGTCCAACCGATCAACGCTCGAAGATCGGTACGTACAACATTGCGCCGACCTGGACACGCCTGCTGGGAACAAACGCGGTGTTTACGTTTGGCGGATTCGTGCGGAAAGACCAATACAACTACTATCCAAGCGCCGACCCATTTGCCGACTTTTCCCCGGGCTTGCAGGCGCAGACCATCGGGCAAGACCGAAAACTAACCAACGTTGGGGTAAGGTCTGACATTTCCTACGTGAAAGGTATCCACAACATCAAGGCTGGAGCTACTTATCAGCAGACGTTCCTGACCGAGAACGACACGCTGGCTACTGTCGATCCGGGTTTCGCGGGGCTGTTTAATCAGCTCAATTCGAGCGGCAACCCAATACCGAACCCGGCCGGCGGGAACTTCACTTGCGCGAATCCGCTGCAGCCGGGCGAAGTCGGACCTTGCCAGACATTGAGTTCCGTGGACCTGACGCAGGGTGGAACGCCATTCTTGTTTCACGGTCATACGGACATAAAGGAGCTGGCGCTTTACGTCCAAGACACGATTACCAAGGGAAGCTGGTCCTTCAACCTGGGAATTCGCGGTGACATTTATCACGGATACGTGAGCGACGGGCAAGCGCAACCACGTCTTGGCGTAGCGTATAACATCAAACCAACGAACACGGTGCTGCGGCTGTCTTACGCTCGAACCATGGAGAGCCCGTTCAACGAGAACCTGGCGATTTCCAATACCGGGTGCAGTATTCCGGTGATCGCAGTGCTGGTGCCGCCGCCGAATACGCCTTGTGTCTCCGGGTTCATTCATCCCGGATGGCGCAACGAATTCCACGCGGGCTTCCAACAAGCGATCGGGAAGTATTTGGTGGTGGACGGTGAGTACATCTGGAAGTACACACACGGAAGCTATGACTTCGGCGTTGTGGCTGCGACACCGATTGCATTCCCGATCGAATGGCACAACTCGAAAATTCCCGGATATGCGATTCGGGTCAGCGTTCCGGACTATCACGGGTTCACGGCACTGGTGGTCATGTCCAGCGTCGCGGCGCGATTCTTTCCTCCGCAAGTTGGTGGCGTACCGTTCTTGCCTGCTCCCGGTGTTTTTCGCATCGATCACGACGAGCACTTCAACCAAACGACCCACCTGCAATACCAGCCGTGGAAACGTGGACCGTGGGTTGGGTTTAACTGGAGATATGACAGCGGACTCGTAGGCGGCGCAGTACCGTGCTTTGCACCAACGGCGACCTGCGGATTTTCAACGGCTACGGTCAATGGAGTTCCTACGGTGTTGTTTATAAACAATCTGACGGGATTGCCGATGACTGCGGATCAGGAGTATCAGGGCGGATTTACTTGCAACGGCGTACCGGCTGCTCCAAGTCCGTTCGGTCCTGCGCTTCCGTCATGCCCTGCAGCGTCGTTTGGATCGACGCTGATCAAGATACCGGCGCCCGGGACGGAGAACGACGACCATAATCCGCAGCGCATCGCTCCGCGGAATTTGTTCGATATCAGCGTGGGCCACGACAACCTTTTCCGTGGCGACAAGTACAGATGGAGTCTGCGCTTCACGGTCATCAATTTGACTGACAAGACGGCGTTGTACAACTATTTCTCGACGTTCAGCGGCACGCATTACGTTACGCCGCGAAGTGAAACTGCCGAGTTGGGCTTCCACTTCTAGTTACTGATTGCAGCGGACTCGAAAGCTCCGTGAGTGCCCCGGGTGGCGCTCGCGGAGTTTTTGTTTTTGTGCAGGGCGCGCGGGACTTGGGCTGAAGGGGAGAATCACGGCGAAAAAAGGGAAACGAGGGTAGAATCATCCCGCCATGACAGCGGAACTAGCGAACGACCAAAAGAATAGAGTGCGTGTGGGCGTGGATTTAGGCGGGACGAAGATTGAATTTGTCGCGCTGGAAAAAGATGGGCGGGAATTGCACCGGCATCGGGTGGCCACGCCGCGGCAGGATTACGACGGCACTGTGCGGGCGATCAAAGAAGGAGTAGAGGGGATTGAGAAGGAATTGCATCGCACCGCGACGGTGGGTGTCGGCATACCGGGAACGATGTCGCTGCTGACGCACACGGTGAAGAACGCGAATTCGACGTGGATGATCGGCAAACCGTTCGACAAGGATTTGAGTACGGGGCTGGGGCGGGAAGTACGTTGTGCGAATGATGCGAATTGTTTGGCGGTGTCGGAGGCGACGGACGGTGCGGGAGCCGGGAAGCGGGTGGTGTTCGCGGTGATCTTGGGGACGGGTTGCGGCGGCGGGCTTGCCGTGGAAGGGCGCGTACACAACGGGCGAAACGGTGTGGCGGGCGAATGGGGCCACATGACCATGCCGTGGATGCGGCCGGAAGAATATCCTGGGCCGGAGTGTTATTGCGGCGCGAAGGGCTGCATCGAGACATTTATTTCGGGCACGGGATTGGAAGCGGACTACGAACGGGCGACAGAAACAAAATTGCGCGGGAAAGAAATTTTGGCGAAGAGCGAAGGTGGCGATGCACAAGCGAATGCGTGCCTGGAACGGTACGAGGATCGGCTGACGCGCAGTCTGGCAGGGCTGATCAATATTCTGGACCCGGACGTGATTGTGCTGGGAGGCGGCGTGTCGCAGGTGCCGCGGCTGTATAAGAATGTGCCGAACCGTTTGAAGGATTATGTTTTTGGAAGAGAAGCGGACACGCCAATTCTGGTGGCGAAGCATGGGGATGCCAGCGGGGTGCGCGGTGCAGCGTGGTTGTGGCCGATTGAAGGGAAAATAGAATTCCTGCCGTAGAGTAAGACGTCAATAATCCAGATCAGTAGACGCGATAAACCTGGCCGGTCTCCAGGCCTTCGACACTGCGGCTGAAGGCGAGAGCGGCGCGGGCGGCGGGCACTGGTTGAAATCCACGAAAATACGGGGCGAATTTCGACATCGATTCGGTGAGAACGGTGGGGCAGACGCAATTGATGCGGATGCCGCGAGGCATTTCGATGGCGGCGGCGCGAGTAAAAGATTCAAGCGCACCATTGACCATGCTGGCGGAGGTTCCGGCAGCAATGGGCTGCTGGCTGAGAATGCCGGAGATCAGGGTGATGGAGCCGCGATCGGTTAGGACATCGCGCGCAGCGAGCGCAAGATTGACCTGGCCCAGTAATTTATTTTTCAGGCCGAGAGTGTAGAGGGAATCGCCAAGTGGGGCGGGCCGGAAATCGGCGAGAGGTGCGAAGGCCACTTCACCGGCCGCGCAAACTACGGCGTCAAGTTCACCGGCTTTGTGCAGGGCGACGCGGACACTTTCCGCGTCGGAGATATCGAGGATCACGTCGGCATTGGTGCGACCGGCGAAAATAATTTTGTGACGTTCGCCAAGTTCGGTGGCGATGGCACGGCCGAGTGTTCCGGTAGCACCCACAGAATACGAAATGGACTGCTCATGCGCGCGCATCTCCCCGAGTAGAGTTACTTCTGTAGAGATGCGTGCGGAACGCGGAGAGTGATGGGGGTAAGCCCCGCCTCTCTGAGCAGAGACGGGGCCCGGGCGAAAATAAAGCTACGTCAACAGAAGAAATGATTTGTTATGTCGCGGTGAAGCCGGACTTACTTGCCAGCGGTTTTGCTCATCTGCTCCATGGCGGCCTTCATGCGGCGGTCCATATCTTCGGGCGCGACGTCTTCGACGTGTTGCGCCAGACCCCAGACGTGACCGAAAGGATCGCGCACTTTGCCATAACGATCTCCCCAGAACTGATGCTGAAGAGGCATTTCGACGGTACTGCCGGCCTTCACAGCGCGATCGAAAAGGGCATCAACGTTTTCGGTGTAGATGAATAGAGAATAACTGGAAGGTCCGCCATTGGGAGCAGAGGCCATACCGGGAAATTCATCGCTGAGCATCAAGCGCGAATCGCCAATCTGAAGTTCGGCATGACCGATCTTGTTATCGGGCATGGGCATACGGGAGAGTTCCTTGGCTTGAAATACCTGCTTGTAAAAGTCGATGGCTTTGACGCAATTCTTACACACGAGGGCCGGAGTAATGGTGTGATACCCCTCAGGAATGGCTTGCACTTTGGACATGTGAATCTCCTTTGCGGAATTTGGGATGTTGGCGCAGTTGGTAAAGGCACGGGGCAGGGAGAAGGCGAACGCTGCGCGCAGAGTAGTTTTTTTACGCCCGGGAGTTGGCGCCGTCAAGAGACAAAACTGTAATAAATTGTAATAAACCGTGAGGAAGGCGCAGAGCATCCAAAGCGCGGACGCTTTTGAAGTTAGCGAGGCGGTAAGTTAGCGAGGTGGGATGTGAGATATGAATTTCTGGTGGAGACGTACGCGACCGAGCGGCTGAAAGTGGTAAGCGTGTGGGCGGAATTTCGCGAGACGGACCTGGGCATGCGGCCGCGAACGGATGATGCGCGGGGACGAAGCGTACACGAGCAGATGGTGCATCAATGCGTCAGCGAAGATTTGTGGTTTCGCACCATGCTGAAGATTGATGTGGGAGCGCCACCTTTGCCGGCGATCGAGACGCGGGAAGGATTTGTGCAGCAATACGTGGAAGACAGCGGAAAGCGGTTGACGGCGTTGCAGAGGAAGGACGAAGCGTGGTGGGAAAGCGAGACTTCGTTTTTTGATGTGAAGCGGTCGATGGCTTGGGTTGTGACGCGGCGCATTGCGCACACGGCACACCATCGCGGACAGCAGATGGCCATGCTGCGGATGCTGGGACGCGATCTGCACAGTAATTATGGGCCGACGGCGGATACTGGCGGATTGATGCAGAACCATGCGCCGACGATTTATGCGTACCCGAGCCTGGACAGCCTGCTGGAGGATTTGGATTTTACGGAGAACAAAACGCCGTTGCCGGGAGCCGCGGGGAAAGTTGTGACGGAGCGGCCAGACAAATAGAGAGGGCGACGAGATATTTGGTCAACGCCGGCGGAACGATATTTAGTATTCGCGATAGAGGTCGGGAAACTGCTTGCGGAGATTGGTGAGCTTGGGCTGATCGTTGATGACGATGTAGGGATTGTCGGGATGATGTTTGAGGTAGTCCTGATGATAGGCTTCAGCGGGATAGAAATCTTTTAGCGGAACAACCTGAGTGACAATTTTCTGCGGATAGACCTTCGCGGATTCCAGTTGCGTGATATATGCTTCGGCAATTTTCTTCTGCTGGTCTCCAGAATAAAAAATCGAGGAACGATACTGAGTGCCCCAGTCCGGGCCTTGCTTGTTGAGTTCGGTGGGATTGTGGGCGACGGAAAAAAAGATCATGAGAATCTGGCCGTAGGTGATCTGCGAAGGGTCGTAAACGATTTTTACGCTCTCGGCGTGACCGGTGTTTCCGGTGCCGACGATTTCATAGTGCGCGGAATCAGCCTCGCCGCCCGCATAGCCGGAGGTGGCCGAAATGACGCCGCGGGTGTGCTGAAAAACGGCCTGTACGCCCCAAAAGCAGCCGCCGGAAAGTACCGCGGTGTCTTGCCCCTTGGAGGAGGCGACAGGTTGGTCGACGGCTGGCTTCGGGAAGGAAGCGGCCGGACGGGCGGAAGCGGCTCGATGTGAGGCGAAGGATGCGCTGGCGAAAATGCTGACGAGAAGGAGCGAGAAAAGAGAACGTGCGACGTGCTTCATGCGTGACCCCTGGGCGTTCCGGATCATCAACTCAGAAAATGTTGGATGCAGGACCCGGAGAAGACGGCACGCAGAGTAACGCAAAACGGGGCGATTTTGCATAAATTCTGCTGTCACCACATTTGAGGCGGGGAGGGCGCGGATGGTTACACGAAAATGAGCTTTTGTCTGTGAGGATTTCGTAGAATGGGCTTTCGCTCGGGAAGGGTGGCTGGCAAATGAGGATGCCGGTTCTTTTTGTGGGGCACGGCTCGCCGATGAACGCGATTGAGGAGAATGCGTTCACCAAGTCGTTGGAGAAGCTGCGGAAGAAACTGCCGAAGCCCAAGGCGGTTTGCGTGGTGTCGGCGCACTGGGTGACGCGAGGAAGTCAGGTGAATGCGGAGGCTTGGCCGAAAACGATCCACGATTTCTATGGGTTCCCACCGCCGCTGTTTGAGGTGCAATATCCCGCGCCGGGGGCGCCGGAAGAGGCCAAGCGGCTGGCAATGGAGAATCATCTGGAGACGGATCATAAATGGGGATTGGATCACGGGGCGTGGAGCGTGCTGCGGCACATTTATCCGCAGGCGGACGTGCCGGTATTTCAGTTGAGCCTGGACCATGCGAGGACGTTTGCGGAACATGTGGAACTGGGCAGCGAGCTGCGGAAATTGCGAGAGCGCGGCGTGCTGATTCTGGGCAGCGGTAATCTGGTGCACAATTTGCGGCGCATCAATTGGAATATGCCGGGATCGGGGTTTCCTTGGGCGGAAGAATTTGATGCCAAGGTGAAGAAGGCGTTGGACACGCGGGATGTGAAGGCGCTGGCGGAACCGGATAAGTGGGGGGAAACGCTGCTGGGCGAGGCGCATCCGACGCTGGAGCACTACGCGCCGGTTTTTTATTGCGTGGGGAGCACGGACGAGAACGATGCGGTGAGCTACCCATATGAGGGGATGGAATTTGGAAGCATCTCGATGCGGACGGCGCTGTTTGAGCCGCAAGCTGCCTGATCCGCTTATTTCTGAGGATAGAGCGGACGTAATTTATCGCGTGTCGTACGAGAAGTAATTTCAGACAACAAATTAAAGATAGCCGACAAACGAAAGTGAGGGCCGCGACGAAGATGTTGCGGCTTTTTATTTTACGGTCAAGGTAAGGGTGATGGGGCTGAGTTGGGTTTGTTTTGCGGAGCCGGTGGCGGTTGCGGTGGGCGTGAGGGTGATAGGAAAACTGCCGGTGGGCGTTTGAAATTTGTAGCTGGCAGTAGCTACGGCGCTGGCGGAATAGCTTGGGGCGGTGGCGATGGCTTGGATGGTGGTGCCGGAGGTGTTCACGGTGAAGGGGACGGTATAGAGCGGGGAGCTGGCGGTGGGCGTGGAACCGTCGGTGGTGAAATGGATGGATGCGCCGGAAGTGGCGTCGGTGATGATGACGGTGGGATAGCCGGTGGAGAAGGTGCCGCCGGCTGGTTGCAGCAGCGGAGTGGCTGCGGCGCTTTGCGAGGTGGGAGCGGGATCGGTTTGACGTTGCGGAGTGTTGCTGCCAGAGGCTCCGCCGCAGGCTATGCCGGAAGCGAGGATGGCGGCGAGGAGGCAGGCTGCGGCTACGATGCGAAATGGATGTGGGGAGTGCTCGGTTGTGAAATTGCGACGGCTTGCCGCGAGTTGAACGATGCAGAAGGCGCCGAGGAGGGCGAGGAAGAACGCGGCGAATGTCCGCGCGGATGGGAATGCTGGGAAACTTGGCGCTAGCGGAGAAGGCATCGTAGCGGCCGCCGTGGTAGTGGTGATGGACACGGTGAAGGGAACGGATGCGCCATTGATTATGGAGACGCTGGCGGGGGTGGTGCAGGTAGCCATGAAGGGCGCGCCGGAACACGCGAAGGTAAGTGTGCCGGTAAAGTTGGGGCCTGCGGAGGCGGTCAAGTTGAACTGAGCGGGTTGGCCGGCGGAGACGGACACGGTGGTGGTGCCGGCGATGGTGGGAGTGCCGGGCGCAGTCGATGTGCCGGTGCCGCTGACGGTGACGGACTGAGGAGAATTGGCGGCGTTATCGGTGATGAGCAGCGTGGTGGTGCGGACTCCTGCAGCTAGTGGCGTGAAGATCAGGGAGATGGTGCAGGTGGCGTTGGGGGCGAGTGGGCCGGCGCAGGTGTTCGAACTTATGGAGAAGTCGGCGGCGTTCAGTCCGCCTAGGGCGAGGGTGGAGAATTGCAGAGTGGCTGAACCGGAATTGGTGGCGATGATGGATTGGACGAGGCTCGGCGTACCCTGCTGAATGTTGCCGGGAAAATTTAGGGCGGCGGACGGATTCAGAATAATGGACGGCGCGGGCGGCGGGCTGGCGATGGCGGTGCCGGCGAGGAGGATTTGCTGCGGACTGCCGGGAGCATTATCGGTGATGAAGAGTGAGGCTTGGCTGGAACCTACGGAGGAAGGCGCGTAGGTGATGGAAATGGTGCAGGCGGCGTTGGGCTTGAGGACTGGCGCGGTCATGCAGGTGTCGGTTTCCAGAAAATCCGCGGCGTTGGCGCCCGTGACAGCGATCGAGGTGAGGCTGACCGCTTCTTGTCCCGTGCTGGTGAGGGTGATGCTTCGCGGGCCAGATTGATGCGTGACGATAGTGGACGCGAAGGTCAGGCTGGCGACGCTGGGAGTGAGCGCGGGTCCACCGATACCTTGGCCACCGCTTGGGCCGAAGGGCGCGAGGACTGGAGTGAGGGCGAGCTGCGGATAGAACGGTGCGGCGATTTGTGCGGGTTGGCTAGCCAGGCCTGTGCCGGGATCAATGAAGTAGACGGAGATTCCGTTGGCACCGTTGCTGGAATTTGGGGCGTAGGCGAATGGGCCTTGCGAATCTCGCAGGTAGTAGACGAAGTCGGCTTGGGAGAGTGGGAGCGGCGAAGAGGGAAGTTGCAGCAGCGTGGCGGTGTCGAAAATCAGGAAGGGTAAACCGCCGTTGGCGTAATTCGCGGGCGGCGCCTGAACGTAGAGAAGCTCGCCATTGGGATTGAAGAAAATAAAGTCGGGAAAGGAGACGGTAGGAAGTTCGACGCCCAACGGGTATGAGACTGGATTGCTGAGGGTAAATGTACCGCTACCGATTTGGTAGACGTTGAGAGTGCCCGCTGATTCGCCAAAACCGATGGCCAGGAAATTACCAGTCGGACTGATGGTCATGCTGCGCGCGGTGTCGCCAATGCGCTGTCCACCGGCGGGATCGAGATTCGCGGCGCCAGTGCCGGGATCAAAGGTGATCGTGTAGAGAATGGCGGAGGGGTAGGACGCACCGGTGGTGTTCTGATTAAGCAGCAGGGACATGCCGTGAAGATTGGGATCGCCTGAGGAGGCGACTAACGCGCCGGCTACGGGAAGCGTTTGCGATCCGAGGGGAATCAAAGCGGGAGTGGTGGCGTCGATTTGAAACCTATCCAAATATAAAGTTTGCGCGGCCTGATTGGGAGTGGCGCTTTTGATGAGGTAGACATACTGGCCGGTGCTTTCCGCGACGATCAGCGCGCCGGTGTTGCCCGTGGAGGCGTTGAAGGGCGATGCGGCAATTTCCGCGACGGTGCCGCTGGGCGCGTCGAAGGTGTAGAGCGCGAGGCCATCGCCACAAACGCCAAAGAGGAAACGGCCTTTGGCGTCGATTGCGTGCGGAGTGCAGGGATTTTTGAAGGGCGCACTGGTGTTGAGCAAAGTAAGCGAGCCGGCAATGTCGTCGCGCAAAAAAGTAGACGCGGAATATTGATGATTCGCGGTGGAAACGGCGAAGAGCACGGGTTGGGTGGTCTGGGCGGGGGCCGCGGCAATTATGAGAAAGCACAAATTCACGGCCAGGACAAAAATTCGAAAAGAGAGACGCCAAGCGGAGTGCGGACGGCGCGCACGGGCAACGAGAGTCATGCCAGACTTCCTTTGCCGAGAGGACGGTGTCGGCGGAAATACTTGTGGGAAAAGAGGAGACAGAAGGTAGAGTAGTTCGATAGATAAAGATGCGTCAAGAGTAATCAAGAGAAAATAAAAGAAAATCTACAGCGCCGTTCCATTTTGAAACAGAGCTGTGCAAAAATCAGTGCGCGGCGTATGTTAATGGCTGTTAATGTGACCCGCAGCGAACTGCGTTACTTTTGATGGCTTATGCAACCAGCTAAACTCGATTTGGACAAATTGCCGATCAGCACAGAATCCGTGGGCGTGTACGAAGCCAAAGGGAAGTTGAGCCTGGAGACGGTGAGCGAATTCATCCAGAAGCTGCGGCCCGAGCCGACGCAGCAAATCATCCTGGATATGAGCGGCGTGACGTTCCTCGACTCGGCGGGAGTGGGATCACTGGTGTCGCTGTTTGTGAGCCGACGGAATCAAGGGAAGACGTTCGCGCTGTCCGGATTGACACAGCAGGGCAACGCGGTGGTGACGGTAGCGGGACTGCAGAACTTATTGCCGATCTACAAAACTATTGATGAGGCGATGGCGGCGAAGAAAGCTTAATTTCGCGACACTGCGTGGCGGGCGAGGATCAGTGCGGCGTCCAATTCGGATGACTGGTGAAGAGGCCGTCGACGAAGCCGATTTGATAGGCGATAAATAATCCGAAGCCCAGGCTAACCAGGCCGGACGCGGTTACCAATCCACGATTCAACCAGGAAAAGCGGGCACTACTGAAAGAAAAAGGCAGCGCGAGTGCAGCCGTAATCAGCATCATTCCGGCGATGGTGCCAATCCCAAAAATCAAAAGATAGAGGACGCCCCAACGCGGCTGGTGAATCGTGCTGAGAACCAGAAGCGCCACTGCGGCGGAGCCGGCGAGTCCGTGCACGATGCCGATGAACAAAGGGCGCAGTGAATGGAATACGCCCAGTTTGGCGAACGGAGCACGCAGCCAACCCGGGGCGCTGAGCGATTCAGCGTGATGGTCTTTGGCGGGTTGATGCTGGTGCCAATGGAAATGTAGCGCGGAGCCGTGTTCGTGGATGTGGGCGTGTTCGCCGGTCACGGCGGGATGGGAAGGCGAGAATTTTTCGCTCATCCATTTAGTGACGCCGGCAAGATTCAAGACACCGAGAAGAATCAGCATCAGGCCGACAGCGAATTCCATGGTGAGACCGACGCGCGGGGGAATCACGACGTTAAAGAGAATGATGGCGGCGCCGACGAGGACGATGGTGATGGTGTGGCCGAGTCCCCAAAGCGCGCCGATGAGCGCGGCTTTGGAGAGGGAGCGTTCACGGCTGACGATGGTGGAGACGGCAATGACGTGATCGGGATCGGTGGCATGGCGCATGCCAAGGAAGAAGCCGATGAGGAGAATCGCAAATCCGCTGATCATAAGGATGGTTGCTGGAAGGACGCCAGAACACTTCCAGAATAGCTGATTTTGTGGGTTATCAGGGAGTTTTCAGTTTGTAGGCGAGGGTGGGCCTGTAGCTTGCCCCTTCAGGGGCGAGGGGTTTCCTTTGAGAGGACGGCGATCGATCGCCATGCAATCCTACATGCGGGCTGAGATTTTCTTGGCGTCATGGAAAGCCTCAGGCCTGAAGGCCTGAGCTACAGGTGCGGTTACTCGGCTTTTAGGAGCCGCATGAATTCTGTGGCGGTGTGGGGGAGGCGGGCGCCGCGACGGGAAATGATGTACAGGTGGCGCGGGATGTTGAGCTGGCGGATTTTTACTTCTTTCAGCCAGCCATGCTCGATTTCCCAGGTGACGCACATACGCGGGACGATGGCGATGCCCATGCCCATTTGCACGAAGCGCTTGATACTTTCGATGGTAGGCATCTCCATGGGCATATTTAGCGTGCTGCGATGGCGCGCGAAAAGTTCGATGACTTTGCGGCGGAAAGGCGATTCGACGATGTGGGCGATAAAGACTTCTTTGCCCAGTTCTTCGATTTCCACTTCTTTGCGTTTGGCGAGCGGATGTTTCGGCGGCACGACCAGGGTCAGTTCATCTTTCAGGATCTCTGTGGCTTGCAGTTGAGCGTCGCGGGGAACGAAGGAGACGGCGCCTAAATCGAGGCGATAGTTCATCACTTCGTGGGGAATATCACGCGAGAACATGCGGTGCAGCCGGACTTGCACTCCGGGATGGGCTTCGCGAAAGGCGGCGAGGGCCGGGAGCAAGGCGTGGATGGAGCTTTCGTTGACACCTAGGGAGAGTTCACCGCGCTTCAAGCCTTCGAGCTCGATCAGGCCCTTTTTTACTTCTTCGCGGAGGTTGAGAAGGCGCTCGGCATACTCGCGGAGCAGGGTGCCAGCATCGGTGAGGCGCACCGGGCGAGCTCCGCGAACGAATAGAGGCTGACCCAAGCCATCTTCCAGCTTACGAATGGCCAGGCTGACGGCGGGCTGGGTACGGTAAAGACGTTCGGCGGCGCGGGAAAAGCTGCCTTCCTTGGCGACGGTTAGAAAGACCTGCAATTCACTGAGATCCATGATGCCCAATCCTCGATATGAGGCTGAGCGCCCGGGAGCGGCCGGAATGACCGGGTTTGAACCGGTTCAAGAGGCTTAAGGGCGCGTCGGAGCCTATGGCTAGTATAAGGTAAGTTTATCAATAACAGAATGAAGATAAATTGGACTAAAGGCGCCGGGCGTGCGTTACTGGGATGCTAAGTAGCAGGAGGTTTGTCCATGAGCCATGTACGCATCTTCGATACCACGCTGCGGGACGGCGAGCAATCGCCGGGCTTTTCCATGAACACGGAAGAGAAAATCCGCATGGCGCGGCAACTGGCGGAGCTTGGCGTGGACATTATCGAAGCGGGATTCCCGATTGCGTCGCGCGGCGACCTGGAAGCGGTGATGGCGGTAGCCAACGAAGTACGCGATGTGCCGATTGCGGCGCTGGCGCGGGCGCGGAAGGACGACATTCTGGCGGCAGCGGAAGCGTTGAAGCCGGCGAAATTTCCACGCATGCACGTGTTTCTGGCGACTTCGGATTTGCATCTGCAGGCCAAGCTGCATATGACGCGGGACCAAGCGCTGGAAGCGATCGGCTCGATGATCAAATTAGCGCGGACCTTTGTGGGCGACGTGGAATTTTCCGCGGAAGATGCGGGACGCACGGATATCGAATTTTTGTGCAAGGCGTGCCAGGTGGCGGTGGACAACGGCGCGAACGTGCTGAATTTGCCGGACACGGTGGGCTACGCGGTGCCGGAAGAATATGGGCAGATGTTCTTGAAAGTCCGCGAACACATTGGCGATCCAGACCACGTGACCTTGAGCGCGCATTGCCACGACGATCTTGGGTTGGCGGTGGCAAATTCGCTGGCCGCGGTGCGGGCGGGCGTGCGCCAAATCGAGTGCACGGTGAACGGCATTGGCGAACGCGCCGGAAACGCTGCACTGGAAGAAGTGGCGGTGGCGCTGGCGGTGCGCAAAGACAGCTTTGGCGTGGCGACCAAGTTGAATCTGAAGGAATTGTACAAGTCGAGCCGGTTGCTGACGGAAATTACCGGGGCGGTGTGCGCGCCAAATAAAGCAGTGGTGGGCGCGAATGCGTTTGCGCACGAAGCGGGGATTCACCAGGACGGAATCATCAAGAATCCGCTGACCTACGAAATTATTTCGCCGGAGGCAGTGGGCGTGCCGTCGCGTTCGCTGGTGCTGGGCAAGCATTCCGGACGCAACGCGCTGCGGCAAACGCTGAAGGAATTGGGCTACGAGCCAAGCAACGAGGAATTGGCGGAATGTTACCGCCGCGTCACTACGTTTGCGGATGAATCGAAACAGGTGCGTGCGCGGGATATCATGGCCATTGCGCATGAAGTGATGCGGCGCAAGGCTATGCCGGTGGCGAGCAGCGTGTCGCAAGCTTAAGCCTGAGCCTGACGGAATCTGGATTCGTAACAGGGAAGCGGGATATGAAAGTCAAAAAGAAGATCGTGCTGTTGCCGGGCGACGGAATCGGCCCCGAGGTAACACGCGCGGCGGCCAACGTATTGCAGGAGTGCGCGCGCGAATTCCAACATCAGTTTGAGTTGGCAGAATTTCCCATTGGCGGCGCGGCGATCGACAAGACTGGTACGCCGCTGCCGAATGAAACGTTGGATGCCTGCCGCAAAGCGGACGCAATTTTTCTAGGCGCGGTGGGTGGGCCGAAGTGGGATGCGTTGCCGCCGGGGCAGCGTCCCGAGTCTGGATTATTGTCGCTGCGCAAAGGGTTGGGACTTTACGTTAATCTGCGTCCGATTCGTCTGTTGGAGCCGCTGCGCGGAATTTCGCCATTGAAGGCCGACCGGCTGGGCGATCTGGACATTGAAATTGTGCGTGAACTCGCGGGCGGAATGTATTTTGGCGAACGCGGGAACGTGAAAGAACACGGCGTGGAGCGGGCGTTTGATACGGAATCGTATTCGACGACCGAAGTAGAGCGGATTGCGACGTTTGCGTTTGCGCGCGCGGAGGGGCGTTCGCGGCGGCTGTGTTCGGTCGACAAGGCTAACGTGCTGAGCAGTTCGCAATTGTGGCGGCGCACGGTGAGCGGGATGGCCGCGGCACATCCGGCGGTGAAGCTGGAGCACATGTACGTGGATAATGCGGCGATGCAACTGACGCTGAAGCCGACGCAGTTCGACATTATTTTGAGCACCAATATGTTTGGCGACATTTTGAGCGATGCGGCGGCGGGGCTGGTGGGGTCGATTGGGCTGATACCTTCGGCGAGTTTCGGGAATAATACGGCGCTGTTTGAGCCGATTCACGGTTCGGCGCCGGCGCTGGTCGGAAAAGATATGGCCAATCCGATTGGGTCGATTCTGAGCGCGACGATGATGCTGCGCGATGCGTTTGGGTTGAGCCTGGAAGCGGATTGGGTGGAACAGTCGCTGCTGCGGGTGCTGGGCGCGGGCTACCGGACGACGGATATTAGCGAGCCGGGAACCAAGACGGTGGGCGGGTCAGTGTTCAACGACATTTTGCACGAAGAGATGCAGCGCACCTTTGAGCACGCCGAAAAGTACGGCTGGGGCGTGTAGCTCTGGGGGCACGCGCCGGCGAATGAATCAGTTCGATAGGGAATCAGCAAGACACCCGGGTCACCTGTATGTCCAGCGAAGTCGAATTCCTCAAGCATATCTATGAATGGTTCAATGCCCGTGACGTCGATCGGGTGCTGGCGGGTATGCATGAGGATGTGTTGTGGGCCAATGGGATGGAAGGTGGGTACGTGCAGGGGCGTGAAGGTGTTCGCAGCTATTGGAAGCGGCAGTGGGAAATGGTCGACCCGACAGTTGAGCCGGTTAGGTTTTCGAAGGGCGACAGAGGCGAGGTCATCGTCGAGGTGCACCAGACGGTACGCGATCTCGAAGGCAAGGTGCTGGCCGATCACACGGTGGGGCACATTTTCCGGTTGGAAGATGGGCTGATTAAGCGCTTCGACATCCGCGGCGCTTAGGAGGCGTGCGCGCCAGCAGCCAAAATGAGCTTACGAAGAGCTCACCCTGTGAGCCTTTCACGCGCCTTATCAATGCTGTCTGACGATTTCAATTTCGAAGATTGCGGGCCACCTTTTCCCGGTGACGAAGAGCCGGTCGTGCTGCGAATCGTAAGCAATTCCGTTGAGAACAGATTCCGCGTCGACCCTCTGATTAGCGGGGAGTAAGCCGGTCAGGTCAATCCATGCGATGACATGCCCGTCCTGCGGGGAGATTCGGGCGATTCGGTCGGAGTGCCAGACGTTGGCGTAAATCTCTCCTTTGATGAATTCAAGTTCATTGAGCTGGTCGATAACTTGTTTTCCGTCCTTCACGATAATGTGGCGGGTTTCCCGAAAAGTATTGGGATCGCGGAATCTCAGGGTTGCAGTGCCGTCGCTGGTAATCAGTTCTTTTCCGGTGTGCGTCATGCCCCAGCCCTCACCGGTGTACGTGAATTGCTTAACGAGTTGCAGGCTGAAGCGGTCATAAAAAAAGCAGATATGCGTTTGCCAGGTCCACTGGTAGATGTTTGGACCCCAGTCGACTATGCCTTCGCCGAAATATTCGGGTGGCAGATTGCGACGTTGCAGGGTCTTGCCAGTTTGCGGTTCAAGGACGATCACAGCGGAGCGTCCAGCGATGCCGGTGCTCTCGTAAAACATTCCATCGAGGTAGAAGAATCCTTCGGTGTAATTTTCCGTCGAGTGCGGATACGTGGCGACAACCTTGTAGGTATAAACGGGGGCGGCATGTGAGTAGCTTGCAATAAAGAACGAGAAGACAAGGATGAAGGTCTGGGAAAGGCTGCGAAGAAAGGCGAATCGAGCGGGAGTTGTCATTCGATTTCTGCCGGACGCGCCCCGTAGCATGCTTGAAGCGCCCCGGTGTCGCAAGTCCTTATTGCATCCAGACAGAGCGGCCCGGTGCCAACTCAAGTTGGTTGCGAGAAGGCGGTGGGAATGCTAATTTTAAACGTTCCGAGCGAGCCGGACGCAGCAAGGGGACCTGAACACGGGGGCGGCCGGGAAGCAAACCTGTTCCCGGAAGGTCTGCGGCGACAAGTGCTCCTGAAGTGGTGAAGAATCCAGGACACCCCGCGTCCTAACGACCGAGAACATTCAGATTGATATGCCAGAGCATTCTTCCAACGTGAATGGCGGCGAAGCCGGGCGTGTGCGCGGAGCGACGTACTGGCGCGTGGAAGGATCGCTGTTGGAGATGAGCGCGCTGCGCAGTGTGGGCTTCTTCAACTGGAACAGCCAAAGTTTTCTAGAGCGGTGGGTGCGCCGGGCAGCCATGGTGGCGATCACCTTGCTGCGGCCGGCTACCTACCTGGCAAGCCGCACGTTTGCGACGCGTTTTTTGCATAGCGTGCTGCGCGGAATTACCCGCGACCGCCTGGACCTGCTGGGCGAAGAATACTTCCACTACGAACTGAAACCTAAGATGCGCCGCGACTCGGTGGAGAAGCTGATCGATGCCGTGCGCAATGGCGAGCAGATTATTCTGGTCGGACAGATGCTGGAGCAGGTGCTGCGGCCGATGGCGGAATATTTCAGCGCGGCGGGATTCATAGCCAACCGGCTAGAGTTTCGCGATGGAGTGGCGACTGGGCGGCTGCTGCCTCCAGTGATTCGTCCGCGCGGGCCGTTTGCATGGTTGGCCAGCGGTGCGGTGGATGGAAGATTGTCGCAAGCGAAGCTGCTGGGGCAACTGGACTGGAAGAAGGCGCCGGAGAATTTGGAACGGGCGACGCTGACGGTGGTGCGTCCAAAGGCGCCCGCGAATCGTTCGGTGGGACGTTTGAGCAGCACGCCGCGGGTGGATGGCTTGCGTGTGCGTGAGACGCTGGCCGGCAAGCACTTGATGCTGATGGGCGTGACCGGGTTCATCGGCAAAGTGTGGCTGGTAGATTTGCTGGAGAAAATTCCGCAGATCGGAAAAGTGACGCTGCTGATCCGGCGGAATCGCGCCACGTCGGCGAAGCGGCGCTTCGAAAAGATTGTGGAAGAATCGCCTACGTTTGACCGGCTGCAGGAAACGTATGGCGCGAACCTGGCAAGTTTTCTGAAGGAAAAAGTAGAAGTGGTGGAAGGCGATGTGAGCCAGCCGGGCTTGGGGCTGGACGCGGAGACGCAGACGAGGTTGGCGCGGTCGCTGGATGTGATTGCCAATAGCGCGGGGCTGACGGACTTCAATCCGGATTTGCGCGATGCGCTGTCGTCGAATGTGGATTCGACGAATTATCTGCTGGAATTTCTGCGACGGTGCGGCCACGCCGGGTTAATGCACCTTTCCACGTGCTATGTGGTGGGCATGCGCGATGGTCGAGTGACGGAAGAGCTGATTGATAATTACAATCCCGCGAACCACGCCGATTTTGATGCAGAGCGGGAAATTGCTTCGCTGCGGGAAATGGTGCGGCGAATTGAAGAACGAGCGGAGAGCACGGAATTGGCCAAGGCACTGCACCGGCAGGCGTTGGGAAAAGGCGGCGATCCGTCGAAGGTGCCGTCGGATGAATTGGCGGGCGTGACGAAGCGCAATCGGGCGCGCTGGGTGCGTAACCGTTTGGTGCGCGTGGGAATGAAACGCGCGCAGCATCTGGGCTGGCCGAACACGTATACGTTCACGAAGAGTTTGGGCGAGTCGATACTGGCGCAGCGCGGGCGGGATTTGCCGATCGCGATTGTGCGGCCGTCGATTGTGGAGAGTTCGGAGCGCACGCCGTTTACCGGATGGAACGAGGGAATCAATACTTCGGGGCCGCTTTCGTATTTGCTGGGAACGACGTTTCGGCAGTTGCCCTCGAACGAGCACAAATGCCTGGATGTGATTCCGGTAGACATGGTGACGCGCGGGATGACGCTGATCGCTGCGGCGATTGTGGAGCGGAAGAATGCGCGGCTGTATCAACTGGCGACGTCAGCGATTAATCCCGTGAATATGGGGCGATCGATTGAGTTGACCGGGCTGGCGCACCGGAAATACTACAAGGCGCAGCATGGGTTCGAACATTGGTTCCGCTTGAAGCTGGAGACCATTCCGGTTTCGAAGCAGCGGTATGAGCGGCTGTCGATACCTATGCAGAAGGCAGTGGTGTCGCGGATTAATCGGGTGGCGACGACGCTGCATGTGAGCAAGCCGCCGCTGGCGAAAACGGAGCGCGATCTAGTGCGGGCGGAGAAGCTGATTGAGTTGTACGAGCCGTTTATTCTGCATAACGAGCATGTGTTCGAATGCGAGAATGCGCGAGTGTTGTCGGCGGCGCTCAGCGCGGAAGAGAAGGCACTGTTTGATTTTTCGCCGGAAGCGATTGACTGGTGGGATTACTGGATTAACATCCACATACCGGCATTGCGGCGGTGGTGCTACCCATTGATGGAAGGGCGTCCGCTGGAAGCGAGGGAGCCGCGGGCATTGGATTGGTCGGCGCCCGCGGAAGGGGCGTCGGCGGCGATGCTGTAGCGTGGATTCGATTCGCACTTACCTATGGCGATTTTTCTAACCGGCTCGACAGGATATTTGGGCAGCTATCTGGCTGCTGGAATTTTTACCGGACACACGGACCGGCTGAATCTGCTGGTGCGGGCGAAGACGGAGCAGGAAGCGCGGGAACGGCTGTGGCAATCGCTGCAACTGCATTTGGAGTTTCGGGAGTTTCTGGAATATCTGCAGGCGAGGGTGCGGATTTTTCGCGGTGATCTGACGGCCGAGCGATTTGGATTGGATGACGCGGAATATCACGCGCTGGTGGATAGCACGGATTCTGTTTTGCATTGTGCAGCGTCGCTGAATCGCAAATCGGAAAAGCAATGTTTGAATGTGAATCTGCGCGGGTCGCTGGAAGTGATTCAGTTGGCGCGGCGGGCGCAGAATCACCATGGATTGCGGCGGTACTCGCTGGTGTCGACAGTGGCAGTGGCGGGCAAGCGGCAGAATGAAGTGGTGACGGAAGACGCTTCGGTTGACTGGAATCGTTCGGACTACGATCCTTATGCGCGGACGAAGAAATTCAGTGAACATATGCTGCACCAGTTGTTGCCGGATGTGCCGCACACGATTTTCCGGCCGGCGATTGTCATGGGCGACAGCCGGCGCCCGGAGACGACGCAGTTTGATATGGTGCAGGCGTTCGATACGCTGGCGCGGTTGCCGGTTCTGCCGCTACGTCCCAACGATCGGATTGATATTGTGCCGGCGAATTATGTTGGCGCGGCGATTGTGAAGATTCATCAGATGGAGAAGCCGGCGCTGGGAATTTATCATTTGTCATCGGGGACGGGCTCGCAGACGTATAAGGAATTGACCGACGCGCTGGCCGAGCAGGGCGGATGGAATAGGCCGAGTTATCAGCCTTGGCTTGGCGGGCCATTTTCGAAAACGGTGAATTGGCTAGCATTTCGCGGCGGCGCGGTGGGTTATGGTGCATCGTTGCTGAAAGTATTCTGGCCGTATCTGGATTGGAATACAGTGTTTGATAATTCGCGGGTGGTCGAGGAGATGGGAGAGGCTCCAGCCAAATTTTCAACGTACGCGTATCCGTTGTTGCAGTTCAGCCGGGCAAATAAGTTCAAGTATCCGGCGAAGCCGTGGCCGGGGACCGAGGCGGCAAGCGGTGCGGTGACGCAAGTGGCAGGGAGTGCGCGGGCATGACCGACCTTTTGCTGGTGGCGTGGGTCAGCGCGCTGATTGAGATTCGACGACTCGGTTGGATCTTTGGGCTGGGGAAGCGTTGGACTCCCGGGGAAAAACTGAAGTTGCTGTTTGCCGGCTACAACGGCACGCGGAATACCGGAAGCGACGTGCGGGTACACGAAATGATTCGGCAGATCCGCCATGTGTTGGGCGCGGAGAATACCGACTTCAGCGTGATGTCGCAGAATTTCGAGCTGACCAAAGAATATTTTGACGGCACGCGGCAAGTGCATCTGCCGGATGTGTTTCCTCCATTTTTGTTTCGCGAAGTGCATGCCAACCACGGCGTTATTTCCTGCGAAGGCTCGATGTTCAAAAGCAAATTCGCGAATGCGCTGACCACCATGATGATTGGCTCGCTGGGACTGGCCTCGGCGGAAAATAAATTGTCGGTGGCGTATGGAGGCGACGCGGGGCACATGGACGATTTGATCCAACGCATGTGCGCGCGGTATACGAAAGACTCCATGGTGATTACGCGCAGCCTGGAATCGCAGCAGTTGCTGAGCACTTTGGGCGTGCCGAATGAGCTGGGAGCCGATACGGCGTGGACGTTTGAGCCGCATCCGCCGGAGTATGCGGAGAAGACGTTGCGCGGGGCAGGGTGGGACGGGTCGACGTCGATTCTGGTGTTGTGCCCGATTCATCCGTTTGTGTGGCCGGTGCGCGCATCCATTGGGAAATATCTGGCGAAGGTGACGACTGGCGCGTACAAGGATAGCCAGTACCGCACGGTGTATTTCTTCGAGTCGGGCGCGGAAGTCGACAAGAAATTTAAGCATTACGTGAACGGGTACGTTCACGCGACGAAAGCATTTTTGCAGAAACATCGTGTATTTCCGATTCTGGTGGCCATGGAACGTTTGGACGCGGTGGCTTGCCGGGAGATTGCCAAGGAAATTCCGGGCACGCCTATTTTTACGTCCGATGATTACGACATGTTTCAGTTGGTTTCGATTCTGCGAAGCTGCACGTACATGGTTTCGTCGCGGTATCACGGCATTGTGACGTGTATGCCGGCGGGCGTCGTGTCGGCGGGCGTGACGATGGATGAACGCATCCGCAACCTGATGCGCGAACGCGGACATCAGGATTTGCTGTTGACCGTGGATGATCCGGAGCTTGGGCCGAAGCTGCTGGTGGTGATGGAGCGGCTGGTTGCCAATGCGGATGCGATTCGCGACAGCATCGGCCAGACGGTGGTGAATAACTTGAAGGGCATGGCGCGCATGGCGGTATTTCTGGAAGACGAGTTGCGGCGCACGTATCCGGAATTTCCTTTGCGGCGCGGCGTGCTGAGCTGGGAAGACAACTTGCCGCCGATGAGCAAGAACCTGCGCGCGCTGATTGAGGAATACGATTCGGCTCCGGCGGTGCTGGCGGCGGGGCGCTGAACTAGATGGCAAACTTTCTTGAAAATGTGTTTGGGGAACTGCAGAGGGCTGCGGATCGCGTCGTGTTGCGGGAAGTTCACGGCGAAGAATTCGTCAGTGTCACGGGTAAAGAACTTCTCGAACTGGTCGGACGGGCGCGCGCGTATTTCAGGCAGACTGGTCTGCAAGCGGGAGAGCGGTGCGCACTGCTCGCGCCGAATTCGATTCGCTGGGCGGCGATGGATTTGGCGTTGATGGCGGAAGGGATTGTGGTGGTGCCGCTTTACGCGCGGCAGGCTGCGGCGGAACTGGTCGCGATGATGAAGGATTGCAGCCCGCGGTTGCTGTTGGCTGGCGATGCAGCGCTGGGAGATAGCGTGGCGCAGGCTTGGAAGGAAGCGCCGGCTCGGGTGACGTTTGACGAAGTGCTGGGGAAAATTCCGGCGGGATCAGGAATCAGCACGGCGCCGAATCCGCGAAACGACGATGACCTGGTCACCATTATTTATACGTCGGGAACCTCGGGCGAAGCCAAGGGCGTTTGCCTGAATGTCGGCAACCTGAATCACATGCTGTCGTGCACCACGGGTTGGATGGACCGGCTGAAGCTGAACGAAAAAGAGCCGCTGCGGGTGTTTCAGTATTTGCCATTTAACTTTGCGGCGTCGTGGATTGTGATGCAATCCTGCTTGTCGCGCGAGACGGTGTTGACGTTATCGACGGATCTGAATCGCGTGGCGGATGAAATTCGGCTGGCGGCGCCAAATTACTTTTTCAATGTGCCGACGCTACTGGAGCGGGTGCGGCGCAGCGTGGAAGATGCGATTGCCAAACGTGACTCTGCGATACAGGCGATTTATCGCAACGCGCGAAATTCGTGGAAAAAACAAAATGACGAAAAGATGCGTGAGCCCGGGGGATTCTGGCTGTTTCTGGCACAGAACCTGATTTTCCGGAAAATTCTGGCGCGTTTCGGACCGAACCTGCGTGGCTTGGTGTGCGGTTCCGCGCCACTCGTGCCGGAGACGCAGGAATTTTTCGCCATGCTGGGGATTCCCATCTGGCAGGTATACGGGCTGACGGAAACGTGCGGCATCTGCACCATGGATGATCCGACGATTCCGACCGAACCGGGCCGGGTGGGGCAGGCTATTCCCGGAATCGAAATGACTGCGGGCGAAAACGACGAAATTCTGGTGCGCGGGCCAAATATTTTCCCTGGCTACTGGAATCGGCCGGAAGAAACGGCTCGCGCGTTGCAGGATGAATGGTTTCACACCGGCGATCAGGGTGAAGTCAATCTGCATGGCAATTGGCGGATCAGCGGGCGCATCAAGAATCTGATTATTCTGAATTCCGGACACAACATTGCGCCGGAACCGATCGAAGAAAAAATCGCGCTGCATCTGGCAGGCGCGCAGCAGGTGGTGGTGGTTGGCAATGGCCGCGGATATCTTTGCGCGTTGGTCACTGGCGCGGTAGACGCGAAGGCGACACAGTCGGCAGTGGACCTGGTGAATGTTGATTTGCCGCATTACCGGCAGATTCGGAATTTCGCGATCTTGGGAGAAGTGTTCACGCCGGAGAGTGGGCTGTTGACCGCCAATGGAAAGCTGCGTCGCGACGCCATCAATACGCGGTACAAGCAGGAGATTGAGAAACTGTATCAGAAGCAAGCAGTGGCTGTGGGAGCGAAGAGCTGAGAGTTGGTCGATGAAAGAGTTTAAAGGAAAAGCACTGCGGTGGGCGTGGCGCGACGGCGTGGTGGAAGTGACGCTGGATCGCGAACCATTGAACGAGATTGGCACTCTGCTGCTTGGAGAGCTGGAGAAATTTGTGGCGGCGTTTAGCGTGCTGACGCCGATTACAAGTGCTTGCATTTTGACGAGCGCACGGCCTGGCGGATTTTGTGCGGGAGCGGATCTGAAGGAGTTGTACCAAGGATCGCTTGCGCTGCCAAAAAACAAGCGGGTGGCCGGCGTGCGAGCCTTCCTGAAGAGAATCCACAAAGTTGCGAATGCGATTGATGCGGCGCCATTTGTCACGTTCGCGGCGGTGCACGGTTTGTGCATGGGCGGCGGGCTGGAGCTGGCGCTAATCTGCGACCAGATCGTTGCGGACAAGATGGCGCGTTTTGCATTTCCGGAGCTGCGGCTCGGACTTATTCCCGGTTTTGGCGGGATTCCGCGGCTGCGGCGCGACGTTGGAAACAGTTTCATTCGCGATCTGCTGTTTACGGGGAGAACGGTAAAAGCGGAACGTGCGCACGAATTAGGGCTCGTTTCGCATCTTGCCGGAGAAGGCTACGCGTTGCAGGTGGCGCGGTCGATGGCGCAACAGGTGACGAAGTTTGATGCGGAGACACGAGCAGCGGCCAAAAAATTTCTGAAGCCGATCCCTTATGCGGAATTAAACAAAGAGATCGAATTGTTTTGTAAATTATTCAACCGGCCAGTGGTGATGGAAAGCTTGCGCCGCTTTGTTGAAACGAACGATCCGATGAAGCACCTACCGGTAGCAGACCGCGTTCCTGTCGCTTAGTAAAGCAAATCTCACCAAGGAGAACCTGTGCTGCGAAAACGATTTCGACGCGCATTCTCTGCTGTTCTCGTGTTTTTATCCGCAGTTATCCTGAGCTCGTGTTCGCGCACAGTCAAAGATTCATCGTCAATCGACGCCGACGGAACCACTACGCTCACGCGCATCGTTCCCATGCCTGCTACGGTCAGCCCCGAGGCGCAGAAGTGGCTCGAATCGCTCGCGCACCAGAAATATGGGCCACAAACGCTTGCCGAGCGCCGCGCGGGCACGGATAAATGGCGGGCGCAGGATTCGGCCGAAGCACGCAGGATATTTCCGGTAAACATCGAAGAAAAGATGATCGGCGGAGTGCGTACCGACGTGATCACGCCGCTTGAGACACCGGAGGCGAATCGCAAAAGCGTGCTCATCAATCTTCATGGGGGCGGATTTAATTCCGACTCGGGATCGCTGATCGAGGGGGTTCCGATTGCCAATCTCGCAAAGCTGAAAGTTGTGTCGGTCTACTATCGCCTCGCGCCCGAAAATCCATTTCCTGCTGCGGTGGACGACGTGGTCGCTGTGTATCAAGAGCTGCTGAAGGAGTACAAGCCGCAAAATATCGGGATGTTTGGCACTTCGGCAGGCGCGATTTTGACCGCGGAGGTTGCGGTAAAGCTGAAGCATTTGGGACTAACGTTGCCCGGGGCCGTTGGTATGTTTTCTGTTCTCGCGGATTTCAGCCGTACGGCCGATTCGCAGAATCTTTTCGCGCTGAATGGATTTCCCGGCGATGTTTCGCCGGTGTACCCGAACAAGATGCCCCCCAACGAATACGCGTCAAACACCGATGTTCGCGATCCGGTGCTGTCGCCGATGTACGCGGACCTGCATGGAATGCCGCCGAGCCTACTGGTGACCAGCACGCGCGACATACTTCTTGGCAATACTTCGATATTCCATCGCGCGTTGCTGCGCGCCGGCAACGACTCGCAACTGGTGGTGTACGAAGCTCTGCCGCATGCGTTTTGGTATCACTTCCAGCTGCCTGAGACGCGTGAAGCGTTAGAACTGATGGCGAAATTCTTTGACTACAAGGTTGTACGCTAGGCTGTTCGCCCGCGCTGCGACCATTTCCCTCACTGTCGACACTGTTTGCCGTCAAGATCCCCATCGACACTCCGAGCAAGCCAACGCTAGAAAAAATAAGCGACCTAGCCGAATGGCGGATGTGGCGGGGTGTGCCGATGAGGCATTCTGCCTGCGGAGGTAGTAGATATGTCAGCAGAATGGCTAGCAATTTCAAACGAGTTGGCGGAAGCCACGGAAAAGATTGGGGCGCACACGGTCGCAGTCCACACCGAGGCGCGCGGCTCAACCAGCGGCGTGATCTGGCGCCCAGGAATTATCGTGACGGCGGAGCACGCGTTGCGGCGAGACGAAGAGATTCAAGTGACGCTGCCCGATGGCAAAACGGCTAGCGCGAAATTGGTGGGGCGCGATCCATCGACGGATCTCGCGGTGTTGAAGTGCGATGAGGCGACTGCGGTTCCCGCCGCATTCGGCGATAGCGATGCATTAAAGGCAGGACATGTGACGCTGGTGGTGGGGCGTACGCGTGCCAGCGGGCCGGTGGCGGCGCTGGGTTTCGTGAGCCTGGTAACGAAGGAGCGGCGGTTGTGGGGAGGTGGAGCGGTATCGCCGTATTTGCGTCTGGACGTGGCGCTGCAACGCACCGGCATCGGCGGCGCGGTCGTCAACGCAGAAAGCAAAATCGTTGGACTGGCGACGCCGAAATTTGCGCCGGCGGGAGCGCTGGCAATTCCAGTTGCGACCGTCAATCGCGTGATTGATGCGCTGTTGGAGAAAGGGCGCATTCCACGCGGCTATCTGGGTGTTGGCCTGCAACCGGTGCGGCTGCCGGAAGGCTTGCGCGAGATCTTGCAGCGCAAGGAAAAGACCGCGGCGATGGTGTTGGAAGTGGAGCCCGACGGCCCGGCACACAAGGCCGGCGTGGTGATTGGCGACATCCTCACGAAAATCGAGGGCAAGCCGGTGATGCGACTGGAAGACGTTCAGGCGCATCTGCATGGAGAGGGAATCGGCAAGACGGTGCGCGCGGAGTTTCTGCGCGGAGGCGCGCCGCGTGAAGTGAGCATCGTGGTCGGCGAGCGGCCAGACGGGAGCCGCTAATATGCAGATCAAAGGGCTGGGAGAAGTCGCGGAACGGTTGCGGCGGTCCACGGTGCTGGTGCAGCCGGGAGGCCGCGGCAGTGGCTCGGGCGTGATCTGGTCGGGCGACGGGCTGATCGTGACCAACGCGCATGTGGCGCAAAGCTCGCGGGTGGAAGTCAGTTTGTGGGATGGGCGCGAATTTCGCGCGGAGGTAACGTCACGCGATTTGCGACGCGATGTGGCAGCGCTGCGGATTGAGGCGAAGGATCTGCATGCCGCGGAGATTGGCGATTCGTCGCGCGTGCGTGCGGGTGAACTGGCCATCGCGGTTGGCAATCCGCTGGGATTTTTGGGAGCGATGACTAGCGGCATTGTACATGCGGTTGGACCCTTGCGCGGCCTTGGCTCGCGCGAGTGGGTACAGGCTGATGTGCGACTGGCGCCTGGAAATTCAGGAGGACCGCTGGCCGACAGCAATGGCCGCGTGATTGGAATCAATACCATGGTGGCGGGACGGCTGGCGTTAGCGATTCCGAGCAACGATGTGACGCGGTTTTTGCTGGGCGAATCGCGGAATAACTGGATGGGCGTGACGGTTACGCCAGTACGTTTGCCGCGGGCGAGCCGGCAGAGCTTCGGTTTGCTGGTGCTCGGAATTGAGCCGGAGAGTCCAGCGGCGAATGCATCGTTGTTGCTTGGTGACATTCTGTTGGGAACCGAGGCTGGGGCGTTCACTGCAGTTGAGGATTTCGCGGCAGCCTTGCAGAAAGAAAACGGACGCGTGTTGGGGCTGGAGTTTCTGCGCGGAGATTATTCGCGGGTGCGGCGGGTGAGCGTGCAACTGGAAGATCGAGGGCGGCGAGGAGGTTCGATCGCGGCGTGATGCGGGTCTTCGTGATTGCGGAGTCGGCGCGACGGCGGGAGATGCTTTCCGCTTTGCTGAGTTCGCGAGGTGTCGACGTGGTTGGAAGCGCCAGCGAGCTGCAAACCGCGGAAGACGAACTGCCGGATGAAGAGGTCGATGTCGTGCTGGTGGATGCAGCTGGCGAGCCGGTGGAAGAGTTGGTGGAAAGCCTGCGCGGGGAGGAATGGCTGCGGGAATCCGCGACAATTCTGCTGACGCAAAGCGCCGAGACAACTTGGACGACGCAAGCGCTGCGGGCTGGGGTGCGAGGAATTTTGCCCGCGAATGTTGGCCCGGAATTGCTGGTGGCGGCACTGGCGGCGGTGGGACAAGGGCTGGTGGTGCTGCATCCCGAACGGATGGTTGGAGCGCGAACTTCACACGTAGCGGAGACGGAGGAAGCCGCCGAGATGTTGGAGGCGCTGACTTCACGGGAAAAAGAAGTGCTGCGCATGTTGGCGGAAGGATTGGGAAACAAACAGATCGCAGCGCGTTTAGAGATTTCCGAGCACACTGCGAAGTTTCATGTGGCGTCGATTTTTGGCAAATTGGGCGTGTCTTCGCGTGCGGAAGCCGTGACGATTGGCATGCGGCGGGGGCTGATCCTGCTGTAGGCGTTTCAACGGCGGCTGCACACTGCGGAGATTTCCTTCACAGCAGAGGGAATGATAAATTTAGGGTCTATGCGCACATTGGAGCAGACGATTCAAGAGATACTCGAGCTGGCGGCGAAGCAGTTCAAGGTGGCGGACGGCTCGCTGAAGGCGGAAGACGACTTCTACAAAAAACTGGGCATTGACAGCTTGCAGGCGCTGGATATGCTGTCGCGGCTGGAAAATCATTTTCAAATTGAGTTGCCGGATTACGAAGTGCAAGGCGTGAGCGACTTCAAAACGCTCGCCGAACGCGTGCAATCGCGCCTGTGAAACCTTTCCAATCATGCTGGATCTGACGAAACTATCCTCCATAGGCGAAGCTCTGCGCGAGGCGCTGGAGACTTATCCGCGCGAGCTGGCGCTGATCGAATCGGACCGCGGGCAGGAAAAGGCGCGGCTCAGCTATCGCGATTTCAAGCGCGCAGCGTTGCCGCTGGCGAAGGCCTTGCAGGAATTGGGCGTGGTGGCCGGGACGCGCGTGGCGATCATCATGACCAATCAGTCGAAGTGGCTGATCTCGGCGTATGCGTTGTTTTATTGTGGCGCGGTTATGGTGCCACTGGATTTCAAGCTGACGCCCGCGGAGCAGTGGCAGCTTCTGCAGCATTCCGGCGCCGAAGTGCTGATCACGGAGTATGCGATTTGGCGGCAGCTTAGCGCGGCCTCGCAACGGAGCGATGCGACGAAGCTGAAGACGGTGTTAGTTACGGAAGCGCCGGCGAACACCGACTTGTGGGGAGCGTTGCGGTGGGAAGAGGCCAAAGGTTCGGGGCAGGGCGCTCCGGCGTTTGTTGCGCGGAAACGTGAAGATCTGGCGAGCATCATTTATTCGTCGGGGACCGGCGGGAATCCCAAGGGGTGCATGCTGACCCACGGAAACTATCTGGAGCAATGCGCGGCGCTGACGGCGTGGTATCCATTCTGGCCGGGCGTGCGGTACCTCAGCATTCTGCCGACGAACCATTCGATTGATTTCATGGTGGGATTTTTTGGGCCGTTTGTGTGCGGGGCGGCGGTGGTGCATTTGCGGACGTTGCGCCCGGAATTTGTGCGCGAAGCGTTCGTAAAATATCAGATCACGTATGTGACGTTGGTGCCGCTGGTGTTGAAGAATCTGCAAAAAGGTTTGCAAGCGCGATTCGACGAATTGCCGCCTAAGAGCCGCCGTGCATTTGAGACGCTGCGCAAAATCAACATGGCACTGACCGAGGATCGCCCGCGAGTGGGGCTAAGCCGGCTGTTGCTGAAGCAGGTGCATGCGGCATTCGGCGGGAAGTTGGAGGCCATCATCGTAGGTGGCGCATTTACGGAACCGGAGACGTTGCAATTTTTTTACGATTTGGGAATTCCCGTGGTGAATGCGTACGGGCTCACAGAGGGCGGTACCGGCGTAACGGTCAATGATCTAAAGCCATTTCGAGCGGACACGGTAGGCAAGCCGCTGCCGGGGATTGAAGTCGATATTCAGAATCCCGATGAGGATGGAATCGGGCAAGTGATTGTGCGTGGGAAGACGGTGATGTCTGGCTATTTGAATGATCCGGAGCTCACCGAGCAAACAATAGTGGACGGCTGGCTGCTGACTGGAGATATGGGTCGCTTTGATAGCAAGGGGCACCTGCAGCTTTTCGGGCGCAAGAAAAACATGGTGGTCACGGAAGAAGGCAAAAACGTCTACGCGGAGGACGTGGAACACGCGTTCGAAGGCTTGGCGGTGAAGGAATTCTGCGTAATGGCCGCAAATTACGTGTGGCCGAGCCGGTCGATGACTGGCGAGAAACTGCTATTGGTAATCCATCTTGAGCAAGGCCAGGAATTCACTGAGGCGTTGCGCGGAGAAATCGTCAAGCGAAACAACAGTTTAGTCAATTATAAGCGCGTCCATGGCCTGGTGGTCTACGGCGAAGACTTTCCGCTGACGGCATCGATGAAGGTGAAGCGCAACGTGCTGGCGGAGCGCCTGGGAAAGCTCGATCGCGAGAAATCCATCCAGTCAATTTAGGCAAGAACGCCTCGGAACAGGTACACTCCTGATTCGGAGGACCGTGAGAGACAGATTTTTAGCGATTGTAAATCCTGCGGCGGGCGGCGGCCGTTCGGCAAAACTGGCGGGCTCGGAACTCGCACGTCTGCGGGAAAAAGGATTGCCCGTGGACGTGATTGCTTCCACGCAGCCAGGTCACGCGAACGAACTGGCCAGCGAAGCTTACGATCAAGGTTACCGCAAATTTCTGGCGGTAGGCGGCGATGGCACCGCCCACGAAGTAATCAACGGGATTTTCACGCGGGGCAGCCGCGTGGACCGTGTTGAACTCGGATTTCTTCCCATGGGTACCGGAAATTCCTTCCTGCGCGATTTTACCAAGAATGGCTCCGAGTCTTCTATGGACGCCTTGCTGGCTGGACGTAAGCGACGCGTAGATCTTCTACGGCTGATTCACAGCAAAGGCACGATCTACTCTTTTAATTTAATGAGTGTGGGATTTACTGCCGATGTAGGCGCGCTGACCAACCGGGTGTTCAAGCCATTCGGACATTTCGGGTATTTGCTGGGCGTTTTCGTGCGCGTTGCGCAATTGAAACGCCGCGGATTTAAAATGCGTTGCGATGATGATTTGGAATGGGACGAGCGACCGTGCCTGTTTCTGACGTTCAACAATAGCAAGTACACTGGTGGCACGATGCTGATCGCGCCGCAAGCCGATCCATCGGACGGATTGATTGAATATGTGCGGTGGGGACCGATTGGACGGCTGGGCCTAATCAAAATGCTTCCGCGATTGTATGACGGCACGCATATCGAACATCCGCTGGCTGCGCGGCGCGCGGTGAAGCGCGTGGAGTTTTCCCTGGATGCGCCAGTCGACGTGATGATCGATGGAGAAATTGTGACCTTGGATTGTAAGGCGATTGATATTCTGCCGGGCGCCATGGACGTGTACATATGAGGCGGGCGTGGGACGTCCTGCGCAGCATTTGTTTGTGGGGCGCTAGCTGGCTGCACTTTTTGATTGTAGTGCCGGTGCTGATCGGGCTAGCCGTGATTCTCGACCCGCGCAAACACGATTGGCTGCAGCGCGCATTGTGCCGCAGGATCGCGTTTTTCTCTGGCGCCAAGGTGGTGGTTCGCGAAGATCCCGGCTTCGACCGGCAACGCACGTGTATTTTTATGGTGAACCACGTCAATTTATTTGATCCGTTTATTTTGTACTGCGCGATACCGCAACTGGTGCGCGGCTGGGAACTGGAATCGCATTTTCGGATTCCGATTTACGGCTGGCTGATGGAGCGCTTTGGCAATGTGCCGGTGCCGAATGTGCGCAGCCCGAAAGATTTGAAACGGCTGTGGAGATTGACACAGGAAGCGATTAACAGTGGCACCAGCTTGATTATTTTTCCGGAAGCGAAACGCACGCGCGACGGACATATCAGCGAATTCGAGGATGGAGGGTTCCGGTTGGCGCAGCAGTTAGGCGTACCGATAGTACCGGCCAGCCTGGTGGGCTCGTTTCATCACCTGCGAACTGGGGATTGGATTTTGCGGCCGACGACGATTTTGGTGCACATCCACGAGACCATCGAAACGCAGGGAATGAAGAAGGAAGATCTACCGGCCTTAAAGCAACGCGTGCGCGATTTGATTGCGGGCCCAGTCGAAGAATCGATGGCCGAATCCGATCCTGAGAAGAACGGCGTCGCCGCCCCGGTGAGCAGCTAGAGAGTTGCACTCGGACTACGTGCTAGCCGCGATCCTCGAGAATCATTTTTGCTGCAGACTTGCCACGGGAAGGGATGGGACGGAATTTTCCCATTGGTTGCTTTGCAAGGCGAATCAATCCCTGTTTTTCTAAACTCTTGACATTCGTTTCTAGCGATTCTTCGCGGTGTTTTTTAGCTCGCACTTCGCAACTCACCTCATAGACATAATCTTAGGTTACAAATTGGCGCGGAAGCTGGGAAGAACGCGGCCGGCGCGGGTTTCCTGCCAGGTGTAGTAGATGCGGTGAATCACGGTGATGGTGGAGATGACCGCGATTACCCAAAGAACTTGCGCCATGCGATTGAAGACTCCGCCGATGATCAAAAGCACGAGTCGTTCCGGGCGCTCCATAAAGCCGACTTTGCACAATGGAATGAGCGATTCGGCGCGCGCACGGGCATAACTGACCATCACCGAGCCAGCAGTGGCGACAGCAGCAAGCACCACGTAGGGAGTGCGGCCGCTCACCGAGTAATAGACCAGCAGGCCCAAATACAACGCCAAATCTGCATAGCGATCCAGTGTTGAATCGTAGAACGCGCCGAAGGCGGTAACGCGATTCTGGCGACGCGCCACTTGTCCATCCAGCATGTCGAGAAAGCCCGCGCAGAAAATAATGACAGCGCCAGTGCGAAATTGCCCAACGGCGAACGCAGCCGCGGCGCCGAAATTTACGACCAGACCAAGAAAAGTGAGTAAGTTTGGATTAATTCCAGTAGCGGCAAGAGCGCTGACAATGCGGTCAATGCACCACTTTGAGCCGGCGCCAATTGCGCCTGTGAAGGTTCCCATTGTTTTTAGGCCAAGGGGAAATGATACTGCACGCGGCCACCTTAACCAAATGCCGCGGCCGCTTTGCGGGCGCATTCGGTGAGAGCGGCGACGGTTTTGGAGATATCGTCTTCAGTGGTACGCGGGTTGATGGTGCAAAGACGTAAAACGGTTTTTCCCCGCAATCCGGTGGAGAGGACTAACGCAAAAGCTTCTTCCTGCATGAGAGCCGCGATGTTGCGATTGATGGCGTCGATGCGTTTTGCGGTCACTTCATCGGAAGCCTTGTTACTGTGCAACTCTTCCGGGACGTAACGAAATGTTACGATCGCCATGGCGGCCGGTGAGACGATTTCCCAGTGGGAATCAGCTCGTAAAACTTTCTCTGCAAATTCCGCGAGGTACATAGTGCGTTCGATCGCGGCGGCAAACGCATCGGCGCCGAATACCTGGAGCGACATCCAAAGTTTCAAGGCGCGAAACGGGCGGGTGAGTTCGGGCGAGTAGTCCCAGAGATTGATTTCGTCTTCACCGCCTCGCGCATCCTGTAAATATTCCGCTTCATCTTCACGAACGTGAAAGGCGTGGCGCAACAAATTTCGATCGCGAACAACAAGGACTGCACAATCAAACGGCTGAAAAAGCCATTTGTGAGGATCCAAGCTAAAGGAATCGGCTCGTTCGATGCCGGCGAGCAGCGCGCGGCCCTTGGCGCTGAACAAAGCAGCGGCCCCGTAAGCTCCATCGGCGTGCAACCACAATTTCTCGTGAGAGCAGATGTCAGCCAAGCCGGGTAGCGGATCGATCGCGCCGGTATTGGTCGTACCAGCATTGGCGATGAGGCAAAAGGGAATGCGCCCTGCAGTACGATCTTCGCGGATGGCCGCGTACAGCGATGCTGGTGGCAAACGGAAATTGCTGTCCGAAGGCAGGATGCGCAGTTGATGTTTTTGAAATCCTAAGATGCGCATGGCGCGGGCGATCGAGGAGTGAGTCTGATCGGAGCCGTAGATAACGGCCTGAGGCACTTGTTCCGGCGAGAGTAAAGCGTCGCGTGCGGTCACGATTGCCGAGAGATTTGCCAGGGAGCCGCCACTCAGGAAAGTGCCGCCAGCCGATTCCGGAAATCCAGCTAACTGGCCAATCCAATCGAGAGTCACCAGTTCTGCGATCGCTGGTCCGGAGCCTTCGAGCCAGCTACCGGAAAAAATGTTGTAGCCGGTACGCAAGAACTCCGCCAACGCACCCACGAAATTGCTGGGCGCGGGAATGAAGGCAAAAAAACGCGGATGCGTTTCGTGATTGGAGCTGGAGAGAATTTGTTTTTCCACGCGGTCGAGAACCGCCAGCGGATCCGTGGGGCGCGCCGGCAGCGGATCCCAGAGCGCGGCGCGCAGATCGGCATTCGAATCCACGCGAAGTACGGGAAGATCCTGCAGTCGCGCCTGATAGGCCAGCAGGCGATCGACAATGGCGTAACCGAGCGCACGAGATTCGTCGGGCGTGAGTTCAAGCAAGTAGTCTGGGGATTTCATAGGAAAAACAGTTTAGCAGCAGGCGGAGAGGCGGCTACGTTGCAGCGACGGGACAAATTGGATGCATCAGGAAAAGAATTCGAACACAGCCTTGACGGCGCGACAGGTAGTCCATAGAGTGCTAAGTCTACCGGAGACCCAATGGAATTTGACTGTTCGAGCCGTCGCGATTTCCTTCTGAGAATGGGAGGAGTCGCCGCCGCGTCGTTGATCCAAACCCAATGGCCGGCCATCGTTGCTGCCGCCCAGCATGCGCATCAGGCACTAAAATCCAATGCATCGCCGAGCTTTACGGTGTTGACGCCGGAGCAGGCTAAAGAAGTGGACGCCATCTCGGCATGCATCATCCCGACGGACGAGCAGCCAGGCGCGCGCGAAGCAGGCGTGGTGTACTTCATAGATGTAGCGCTGAAGACTTTTGCGAGCGATAGCAAGCCGGTGTACGACAAAGGGATTCCCGAAGTAAACGCGCTGACAACGAAACTTTATCCAGGCCTCACGCTCTTTTCAGCCGCGTCCGCCGAACAGCAGGAAAAAATTTTGACGGCGTACACCGCTGATCAAGAGCACACGCGCGGGCGATTTCGGCGCTCGCCAGACGGTGCCGACTTTTTCCAGACTATTTCGTTTCACACCAAGTTTGGCTTCCTGGTCGATCCCGAAGGCGGAGGCAATCGCGATTATGTGGGCTGGAAAGTAATCAATCGAGATCCGGCGCACAGTTTCTCGCCGCCATTTGGTTTTTACGACAAGGACTATCCCGGCTGGCATCCGGCGTCAGGGGATACGAACAAGAAATGACTCAGAGCAAAGTCATCTACAAACCCAGTGATGAAGTAGATTTCGTGATTGTAGGTTCCGGTGCAGCAGGTGGTGTGCTTGCTAAAGAGTTGTCGACCAACGGCTTTCGCGTGGTGGTGCTGGAGCAAGGCCCGTACCTGACGGAAAACGATTTCACGCATAACGAAGTGAAGATAGTCGCAGAGCATGGGCTGACCAACAATCCGAAGATACGGCCGACCACGTTCCGAAAAACGCCGCAGGACAAAACGAAAACGCAGCAATCGATTTTGTATGGCACGTGCGTTGGCGGCAGCAGCGTGCACTTCACGGCAAATTTCTGGCGCTTCCACGAAATCGATTTCATCGAGCACAGCAAGGTGGGCGACATTCCAGGCGCGAATTTCGCCGACTGGCCGATTACGTATGCCGATCTGGAGCCGTATTACACCAAGGTGGAATGGGAAATTGGCGTTTCGGGTTTGGCCGGCGCCAGCCCGTTTGATCCGCCGCGTTCAAAGCCATATCCAATGCCGCCGCTTCCGGTGAAAGGCTCGGGCGTAATTTTCGAACGCGCCGCCAGCAAATTGGGATATCACCCGTTCCCCGCGCCAATGGCGATTCTTTCGCAACCGCGGCCGGGCCGTTCTGCTTGCGTGAATTGCGGTTTCTGTTTGGGATTCGGCTGCGAGGTGGGCGCCAAGTCTACCGCGCTCTCCACAGTGATTCGCATGGCGGAAAAAACCGGGCGCTGTGAAATCCGGCCGAACAGCTACGTACACAAAATTGAGACCGACAAAAATGGCCGCGCCACCGGGGTTGTCTATTTCGACGCGAAGAAGAATACCCATCTGCAGAAAGCCAAGGCGGTCATCGTTTCTGCCAATGGAGCGGAAACGCCGCGGCTGCTGTTGTTATCGGCGTCCAGCCAATTTCCCAACGGACTGGCGAACTCGAGCGGCTATGTTGGTAAAAATCTGATGCCCAACAGCAGCGCCATTGCGTATGGCGTATTCAACGAGCCATTGAACGACTACAAGGGTTTTGCCGTCAGCCGGATTTTCCATGATTTTTACGAACTCGACGCGAACAAGCTTGGCTTCCACGGGGGAGGCGGCCTGGATGCGCGCTTCGACATGTCCCCACTGGCATTTGCCATGAGCGGTTTGCCGCCGGATACGCCGCGTTGGGGTAAAGAGTTCAAGAAAACGCTGGCGCAGAATTTCACGCGAACCATGGAGATTTTCTGTCATGGCACGTCGCTGCCCGTCGAATCGAATAGTATTTCACTCGACGATGAGGTGAAGGATGCATGGGGCCTGCCGGCGATGCGCATGACCTTTCGCGATCATCCCGACGATCTGAAGCTGGCTAGCTGGATGCAAGCACGCGCCATGGAAATTCTGGATGCAGCAGGCGCGAAGACCAAGTGGAGCAATCCGGTTACCGAGCAGCAATTCGCGGTACATCTGCTCGGCACTTGCCGCATGGGCAAGGATCCGAAGACTTCTGTGATCGATCCCGATCATCGCACCCACGACGTGCCTAATTTGTTTTTGTGCGATGGCAGCAGCCTGGTGACTTCTGGACGCGGGCAGCCGACAATGACGATTCAGGCGCTCTCGTACCGCGCTGCCGACCGGATCACCGCGCTGGCGAAAAGCGGCGCAATCCTAAGTTGAGCTAGACTTAATCCTGCAAAAATCAGTGCGCTGACGTGAACGATGCGGTGAAGCTGCATTTTTGCGAATCTGGGAGACTGAATCATGAAGAAATCAACGTGGCAGGCAAAGATGCTTGCCGCCGGGCTGGTATCAACGATTGTGCTGATTGGCTGGGTGATGCTGAGCGGCGCGCAGGAACATGCAAGTTCACCAAGCGCGCCGCCGACAAAAACGGCGGAGCAGCAATTCAAGAATATTCAGGTGCTGAAGGATATTCCGGCGGACCAGGTGATTCCCTCCATGCAGTTCATCGCCAGTTCCCTGGGTGTGGGCTGCGATTTCTGTCACGTAGAACACCAAATGGATAAGGACGACAAGAAAACCAAGCAGACCGCGCGGAAAATGATCGCGATGCAATTGGCCATCGACAAAAATCACTTTAATGGGGTACTGGAAGTGACCTGTTACACCTGCCACCGCGGCGCGGCTCACCCGGTAGCCATTCCAATTCTTTCAGCCGACGCAGCGAAAATGCCGGCAGCCACGGCGCATGAACATGAGCATGAGCACGAGGCCGAGGGCGATGAGCATGCCGAACACGCGAATCTTCCCAGCGCCGATCAATTGTTCGACAAGTATTTGGCGGCCGTGGGCGGGGCGGACGCGGTAAATAAAATCAAGACCCGGGTGCAGAAGGGAACTATCGACGCGTTTGGGAGTCAGTATCCCATCGAAGTGTATTCGGAATCGCCGGAGAAGCGCTTGTCGATCACCCATCCTCAATCCGGGCCGAGCGTGACCGCGTTCAACGGAGAAGTGGGATGGCTCACCACACCAGGCGGAGTGCACCGCATGTCCCCGGCGGAAAACGAAGCGGCGCGGATTGATGCGACTTTGCATTTTCCGGTGAAGGTGCGGGAGATGTATCAGGATTTCAAGGTGCGGCCGGGAGAAGAAATTGCCGGGAGGCCGACGGTCGAAGTGCGTGGGACGGCAAAAGGCAAGCCAACGCTGCGACTGTTCTTCGATCCGGAAAATGGATTGCTGCTGCGGTCAATTCGCTATGCGGAAACGCCTCTTGGTCGCAACCCCACGCAAATCGATTACGCGGATTATCGCGCGGCGGATGGAGTGAAGATTCCGTATCGCTGGACGCTCGCTCGTCCTGGCGGCAGCTTCACGATTAAGATCGAGGAAGTTCAACAGAACGTGCCGGTGGACGAAAAACTATTTGTGCCGCCTGCCGAGCCCCCACCGGCGCCCGCCAAGTAGCCAGTTCGCAAGCTCGCGCGCATCACTAATAAAGAAAGGCCACGCCGATGAAGCGTGGCCTTTTTTCTTAAATGTGAGTCGTCACTATTAAAAGTGAACGATCAAGCCCGCCGTGAAACTTCCGCGATTGAGATAGTTGGAAATCTTCGCGTTGTAGCAACCAAAGAATGGATCGCAGTAGGTCCCGGTTGAAGAATTCCCGTAGGTGGGCAGAAAGCGCGCGTCTCCGCGAAACCCAAGGTGCCGCGACAGGTAGTACTTCACGCCACCGCCGACGCTGTAGGAAAACGCGGTGCGATTGGGCGTGCCATTGCTATTGTCGTCATGGGTAAAGCCGACGCTGCCCGCGATATACGGACGCAGGCGGTGTTCGCTTCCGCGCAACATGTACAATCCGCCGAACTGAAACTGGTCAATATCAGAGTGATAGGCGTTAAAATAGGAATTGGTGAGCAGGTCGTGCGCGCTATACGAAGTGTTGTTGCGGTTCCACATGAACTCGGCCTGAAAATTTTCGGTCACGTTGTAGTCCAGGAAGGTGCCGAAGGCGAGAGAATCGTTGACGCGCAGGCGATCGATCGGCGCGGTGGAGCCACCGATGTTCGAAAAGATGCTGACGGGATACGAACCACTGGTTTCATAGCCGACGAAGGGCGTAACTTCGAAGCGCCCCTGCGCCCTGGTAGAAATCGCGGCCAATAGGAAAACAACAGTAGCAGCGGCGAACCAAACGAACCGGTTCTTCATGACGATGACTTCTCCTTTGGTCTCAGAATTCGGCTGGATCAAATAAGCGAACCATCCGGTTTATAAAGTTCGCGGGGCGAAGTCGTACTTTCGTGTCGAGAAAATTTGCCGCTATCTTCAAAAACAATACAGACACACGGTAAACCTCGTTTGCCCCTCGGCAGCTTAAACACGAATCGCGGCAATGAGTTGCGACGCGCGGCGGCCGGGAGCGACCCCACAGGTATTAGATGGTTTGGAACGAGCAATGCGTTTCGGGCGTGTGTCTAATTAACACCCGCGTTAACAGACACTTACAAACTACAGGAATTCAGGTGCTGATGTGAGATGAAGTATGCGGCGTCGGCGTTGAACAGTTCTCCTTGGCGAAAGCTAAGGCTTCGCGGCCTTCTCTTCTTTAGCGGGCGGCTTCTGGCCGGCTTTCGATTCTTCCGCGGAAGACTCGCCGGAAGAACTGTCTTTGTGTTTCAGGTATTGCACAATCACGGAAATGCGGCGATTCGACGGATCGAGCGGAGCTTCCGGTTTGCGCAGTCGCTGATCGGCGAAGCCGCGCACCTGGGTAATCTGACCGCTGGGCATGCCACTGTTCTGCATCAGCCGCCGCGCCGCGTTGGCACGATCCACAGACAATTCCCAGTTTCCGTAGGCCGCCGTGGGAGGATAAGGCTTCGAATCGGTATGGCCCTCCATAGCAATTTTATTCGGCAGTTTGCCCAACTCCGCGGCCAGAAGGCGCAGCAGGTTGCCGCCATCACGACTTATCCCGGCACTTCCCGTTTCAAAAAATGTGCCGTTGGCAGATTCAGTAAGTTCGATGCGCAAGCCTTCGTTGGTGACAGTCATATCAATGTGATTGGAGAGTTTGTCGAATTCCGGGACCTCGCGAATGGCTTGTTGTAGCTGGTCTCTCAGATCGCTCATATTATCTTTGGTGACGATAAAATTTTCTCCGGTGCCCTCCATGGAGCTGCCCACTTGTTTGGCAGTGCCCGTGGGATCTTGAAAATAACCGCCAATCGCCTGCTTCACCTGGGGCGTGCTGTTCATCAGCCAGAGAACGATGAATAGCGCCATCATCGCGGTTACGAAATCGGCATAAGCCACTTTCCAGGCGCCACCGTGATGCCCGGCGTGGGCCGCCTTTTTCTTGATGATGATGGGAGGAGGTGAGGGCATGGCGAAGCTCAGGCCGCAGGCGCTGCAGCCTCGGGAGCTGCCGGTGCCGCGTCGATGCCACCCTTCAGATACTTTTCCATTTCCTGGAAGCTGGGCCGTACATGGCCGGGAATGGCACGCCGTCCAAATTCCACGGCGATGCTGGGCGGCGAACCTTTAATGAAGCTGACGATGACCACGCGCAGAACGTGGTAAAACGCGTGCTCGTCTTCGGTATTTTTCGCCATGTTGGCCGCGATGGGTCCAACAAATCCGTAGCACAACAAAATGCCCAGAAAAGTTCCGACCAGCGCCGCGGCAACTTTGTGTCCGATTTCTTCGGGCGGGCCGCCCAGCGCGCCCATGGTAATGACCACGCCCAACACGGCCGCAACGATGCCCAGACCGGGAAGCGAATCCGCCATCGTGGAAAGAGCACCGACCGGAACGCTTTGGTCGTGGTGATGGACTTCCATATCCAGTTCCATCATCTGGTCGACATCGAATGGCTCGATTCCGCCTGCCGCTGCCATACGCACCGTGTCGCAAACAAAATTCAGAACATGATGATCTTTCAAAAATTTTGGATACTGCGAGAAGACCGGACTTTGTTCCGGATTATCGCTGTCAGCTTCCAGCGCCATCAGGCCTTCCTTACGAGCGCGCGAGAAAAGTTGATACAGCATCTTCAGCGTTTCCTGATACTGTGCCTTGCCATATTTGGAACCGCCAAACACTCCGACAAAACCGCCTACAATTTTCTTGAGAATGTGCAATGGATTCGCAATCAGCACCGTGCCCATGGCCGCGCCGCCGATAATCAGCAACTCGGCAGGTTGCAGCAGCACACGGATATTGCCCTTCTCCATCAAATAGCCGCCAACGATGGCGCCAATCACTACTACGAGTCCGATGATCACGAACATAGATGATGGTCCTTGAACTTCAGCCACGCCTCAGCGTTCGACGACAGCAATACGATTGCCTCCCCATTCCGTGCTGGCACGCAACGCTTGTTCCGCGCGGGAAATAATGGAGCCGACCGTATCGCTATCAAGAGCGGGAGTGGCGCCGATGGAAACCGTGGCGTGCAGCGTGTCACCCCACCAGGCGATCGGGGCATGTTGCACGATACGCGCCAGCCGCTCGCCTACCTTGGTCACTTCGCTCCCGCTACATTCGGTGAGAATCGCCATGAATTCGTGGTCCAGTAGCCGCCCGAGAAGATCTGTGGGGCCTAGCGCCTTCTCGACGGTCTGCGCGACTACCAACTCGATGGCGTCCACGGCGGCCTGGCCATAGCGTTCGCGGAGCTTGGGGAGATCGTCAATCGCGAAACACAAGACGCAAAAAGGAATGGGATAGACATGCATCAGGCTGAGGCTTTCGCGCAGGTGCGCCTGAATCATGGCGTGGTTCAAGGCTCCGGTGAGCGGGTCCAGGCAGCCTGCTACGGCAAGTTTGCTCTGGCGGCGATCGGGCTTTTCCGGGAATGCCGCTTCGGTGAAGATTTCCACCGCGCCTTGCAAAACGTTTTGTTCATCGCGCAGCGGGGAAGTTTGCACCGCCACGTGCACGAAGTTGCCGCCCTTGGCACGCAGCGAGGCGGAAGCGGCCAATGATTGTCCACTGTGCAAGGTTTCAAGGAGCGGGGCTGCGGTCGGCAGCGACGAATCGACCTCGGTATCGACGTGTGCCAGAAAATCTTCCTGGCAGCCTCGGCCTAGAATTTCCTGGCGAAGATGTCCGGTCAGGCGCTCTGCTCCGGCACTCCAGACACAGATTTTGCCCTGACGGTTGACGACGCACACTCCCACCGGAAGCGATTCCAATATCAGGCGGTAAAGATTTTGGTCCAAGAGCGCAGTCATCAGGCGGTCCTAGAGACACCGCAGGGAAGAGTGCAAATCAAAGGCCATTGAAGATGAAGAAAAAGCGAACAAAACGTGACGTTTGTTCTGCTGGAAGGAACAGAAATCGCTGCGCGCGTTTCAAATTAGCGCTCGTGGTTCATTTGTGGATTTTTCCAGGGATTCCCGTATTGCGCGCATGCGGCAGGGTCGTTGACTTGTTCCGCGGCAGCCCGATGCGCGTTGTGCAGTCCGGCTGGCAAAGCGTGCAGACCGCTCGCCGCTAAGCGGCCGACATTTGGCTGGAACCAACAGCAATCTATTCGACAGGCGCCGACGCTGCCGACGCTACGGTCGCGTTTACCGGAGTAAGTCTTTCAACGAGTTCCTCAAAGAGCACTGCCTCGAACCCGAAGGTAATGGCCAGAACTGACATCCATATAATCATTTTCGTGAAAATGTTAGGCAATAGCAGGTCAAGTCCGACAATTCCGGCCAAGAAGGCGGCATGTATCGGGACCGTGAAGATAATTGCTTTCAAAACCACGCCTCACCGAGTGAGTGTGTACCTTTCACGTAGAGACTGTCTCCATAGAAAAGCGACGTCAACAAGTAGCCCTGAAATATGTAGGCAGGAAAGGGCCGGATGAAGGAGGCAATCACCAAGCAAAGAAGTAGCGTGGTGATGACCCACCAAAGGCGGTCGCGCCTTTGTTCCTTGGCGAGATCAAAGTCCTCTTCCAGTCTGTATCCAAACATAAGGCGGCACCCCAGTTGCACTGACGGCATCCTCTCATAGAACGCAATTTTTGAACGGAATCTCAGGCTGAGTCAGCAAGCGATTCGTGGCTATAGCTCGCGAAAGGCGATAACGGTTAAGTTGACAATCTAAAACTTTTGAACACCGGCTCCAGGCCGGACTTGCTTTTATTTCAGGAGAGAAGGTAGCCGACCGACGGCTCCGGCCCTACACGATCTCCACGTTGGCGTAATGACCTGGGGCGGAAGCGATGCGGCCATCACAGGTGAGCAGCGGGGCGTCGAGTAGTTCGGCGAGCGCCACATACACTGCGTCATACGCGGTAAGTGTCGCCCGCAGTTCCCAAACACGCGGAGTCAGGAAATCATGCGGATAGCGGTTAAGCGGTAGATCCCCGAGATCTACGAGAGCTTCCTGCCCTCGTTGCGCGGTGATCGTCTTGTCCCGCACGTAACGCCGTAGCACCTGAACCACTTCGACGTCGAGGAGATGGGGAGTATGCAGGGACTCGGAAGAAGAAAAGATGCGTCGATCGACCTTGACACCAGCGGGAGACTGGAAAAGCCACTCGATGGCAGCGGACGCATCTAGAACAATCACCGCGCATCCCGCTCGCGGCGTACGGCTTCCGCCGCGGACACTGGGGCTGCAACACGCGGGCGCCGGTGCAGCCGTTCCCGCAATTCGGCAACAGTAGGTCGTTCGGCAAGGTGGCGAATCTCTGCCAGCAGGAAATCAGAAAGAGACAAGCCGGCCAGGGCAGCCTGGGCCTTCAATGTGCGATGCAGGCCATCGGGAACATTGCGAACCTGAATCATCTTCGACATGTGCCAAGCATAAATGCATGTGCAACACATGTCAAATCCATTTCAGTTGTGGTGCTATCGAACTGCGCGGTGGACGCCGCAAGTGTCTATCCCACCTACAGAAAGCCCTTAGATATGATTTTTCAACGGGCGAAA